>CAWHVQ010000001.1:0-455981 GCA_963832895.1 uncultured Alphaproteobacteria bacterium
AACCTGATGGGCATGATCATGACCGAGGCCAACCGGCCGCAGGTCGGCGAATACCACTATCGGCGCGTGCTGGAGCTGACCGGACAGCGCGATCCGGTTCTGTTGGCCAACCTTGCATGGAACCTGAAGAACCAGGGACGCATGACAGAGGCCCGCGCGCTCTACCGGGAATCCGTGCCGGCCAAGCCGGAGGTCCGTCAGACTTTGCTCGGGTTCGCGCGGCTGGAAGAGGCGGACCGCGACTTTGCCGCAGCCGCCAGAGTTCTCGACAAGGCCGACGCGCAATTCCCCAACGATCAGGGCATTCACCTGACGCGTGCGGTGTTGCTTGGCCGCATGCGGCAATACGACGAGGCGCTGGCTCTGATCGACGCATCGGCGGATGACCAAGGCCGGCTTGGTTCCAACGAGATGCTGGAGAAGGGGCGCCTGCTCGACCAACTCGGCCGCTACGACGATGCCTGGGCGGCCTGTGCGGAAGCCAAGAAGCTGGCGCGCGAACTGTCCGGCCAGGCGTACCGGGACGACGAGGCGCGGCAGCTTCTGGATCGGCTGCGCAGCTTTTTCTCGGCGGGGCGGCTGCGCCTGATCCCACGTGCCAGGGTGCGCTCGGACGTGCCGCAGCCGATCTTCATCGTGGGCTTTCCGCGCTCCGGCACCACGCTGGTCGAGCAGACGCTTTCGGCGCATCCGAACATTGCCGCCGGTGACGAGCTGCCGCTGATCCACGAAATCACCGCGATCATGCCGCGCATGCTGGCGAGTCCGCTCGGCTATCCGGAGGCGCTGGCCGAGCTATGGATGGGCGATCAGCGCGAAGGGCTCGACAACCTGCGCGACTGGTATCTTCAAAAGGTCCGCCAGATGGGTGTGCCGCGCGAGGGCGCGGCGCGCTTCACCGACAAGATGCCGCTGAACGAGACGCATCTCGGCCTGATCGCTCTGCTGTTCCCCGAGGCGCCGCTCATTCACGTGCTGCGACATCCGCTCGACATCATGGTCTCGGCCTTCTCCAACCAGTTCACCCACGGCTTCTTCTGCGCCTACGAGCTGGAGACCGCGGCGCGGCACTATGTGCGCGTGATGGACCTCGTGCAGCACTATCGCGGCGAGATGACGCTGCGCTACCTGCCGATCCGCTATGAGGACATCGTGGCTGACCAGGAATCCAGCGTGCGCGCGCTGCTGACCTTCATTGGCGAGGATTTCAACAAGGCCTGCCTGACCTTCCACAAGAATTGCCGCTACGCCCGCACCGCCAGCTACGCGCAGGTGACCGAGCCGCTCTATGAACGCTCGGTTTATCGCCATCGCCATTACCGCAAGCACCTGGAACCGGTGCTGCCGATCCTGCGGCCGATGATCGAGCGCCTCGGCTACACGGTGGACTGATGGAGACGCCGGCGCCAGCTGCGCGGGTGCTCGCACCAGGCACCGTGCCGCTGCCGATCGGCGAGGTTCTGCGCATCGCCAACGAATACGAACGCGGCGGCCGGCTGGACGATTGCGGGCGCCTGCTCGACCACGTCCTGGCCGCGTCACCGAACCATGGTGATGCACTGCATCTCGCCGGCATCGTCGCATTCCGTCAGGGTGATATCGCGAAGGCGCTCGATCTGATGGAGCGTTCGCTCCGCCACGGCATCGATACGCCACTCTATCTGCGCAACATCTGCGAGGTGTATCGCGCTCTGGGCCGGCTCGACGAGGCGCTCGATGCCGCGCGGCGTGCCACGGCGCTGGCGCCGGCCGATCCGCTGTGCCTGCACAACCAGGCCGTCATCCACTATCACCGGCTGGAACTGGACGCCGCGCTGGACTGCGCCGGACGCGCGCTGCGCATCGACCCGAGCCTGCCCGGCGCGCATTTCGTTCGGGCCGAGGCGCTGCTGCTTCGCGGCGATTGGGCGGAGGGCTGGGAGGAATACGAATGGCGCTTCCGCATCGCCGGTGCCTTACCGCTGATGCCACCGACCGGCAGGCCGCAATGGGACGGCGCGAAGCTGCCCGGTCGAACCCTGTTGCTCGTGGCCGATCAGGGCTTTGGCGACGTGATCCAGTTCGCGCGCTACATCCCCTGGGCGGCCGAACGTTGCCGCGACATCGCGATCGCCAGCAGCGTCGAGATGCGGCCATTGCTGCGGCAGATCGCGCCGGCCGCACGGCAGTTCGTTCGCTGGGAGGACGCACCCGAGTTTGCAGCGTACTGCCCGCTGTCCGGCCTGCCGCGACTGGCGGCAACGCGCATCGATAATGTACCGGCGCCGATACCTTATCTGCGCGCCGACCCGGCGCGCGCCGCGCAGTGGGCGGAGCGGCTGGATGGCCTGGTGCCACGTGGCTTCCAGCGCGTCGGCGTGATCTGGGCCGGGCGCCCGACACACAACAACGATCGCAATCGTTCGGCGCTGCTGGCGGATTTTCGGCCGCTGGCCGACATCGGCGGGATCGCGCTGCTGGCGTTGCAGAAGGGACCGAAGACCGACCAGGCCGGCGCGTATTATGGCCGCGCGCCGCTGATCAACATCGGCGCCGAGATCGTGGACTACGACGACACCATGGCGATCCTCGACAATCTCGATCTGCTGGTGACGGTCGATACCTCGGTCGCGCATCTGGCGGGCGCCATGGGGCGGCCGGTGTGGATCATGCTGCCGCGCGCGCCGGACTGGCGCTGGCTGCTCGATCGCGCGGATACGCCCTGGTATCCGAGCGTGCGGCTGTTCCGTCAGCAAACCTCGCGCCGGTGGGACGATGTCGCGCATTCGGTGGCGGTCGAGTTGGGCGCGCGCATCAGCCAGCGCCGGTGATCGTCCGGATCGCGTCCGCGTCGCAGCCGATCTCGCGCAGCACTTCCTCAGTATGCTCGCCGAGCGCCGGCCAGAGGCGACGCACCGACGGTGGTGAGGCGGAGAAGCGTGCCGGGATCGCGGTGATGGTGACATCGCCATCGCGCGGATGGCTGGCTCGCTGGAAGAACGCCGTCTCGCGCAGGTATTCGTCGTCCAGCAGATCGGTCAGCGAATTGGCCGGCCCGCTGGGTATGTCGAGCGCGCTCAACGTCGCCAGCCACTCTGCCGTCGTGCGCTCGCGCATCCCCTCGGTCAGTACCGCGTAAAGCGCATCGACATCGTCCGATCGCGCCGCGATCGTGGCGAAGCGCGGATCGTCGATCAATGACGCACGACCCATAGCCTCGAACAGCCGGCCCCAGTGCGCGTCGCTCACCGCGATGACCGAGACGTAGCCGTCCTTCGTGGCATAGGGCCGCCGATGCGGCGTCAGCATGCGCGGATAGCCGAGACCGAGTTCCGGCTGGTTGAACACCGCGCCCCACATATGCTCGACGAGCAGGAACGACAGCATGGTCTCCAGCATCGGCACGTGCACTTCCTGTCCCTGTCCGGTGCGTTCGCGATGGAACAGCGCCATGCCGATCATCGAGGCCAGCATCTGGCCGGTCAGCTTGTCCACGATGACGCTGGGCACGTAGCGCGGTGCGCCATCGGCACCGGCGTTCAGCGTGGCCATGCCGCTCATGCCCTGGATCAGGTCATCGAATGCGGGATGCTCCTGCTTGCTGCTGCCCTTGCGGAAGCCGGACGCACAGGCATGGACCAGCCGCGGATTGCGCGCCGACAACGCGGCGTAGCCGAGCCCCAGCCGCTCCGCCGCGCCGAGCCGCATGTTGTGGACGAACACGTCGGCGCCATCGACCAGGCGCAACAGCGCCTCGCGCGCCGGCGGGCGCTTCAGGTCCAGCACAACGCTGCGCTTGTTGCGGTTGAGCATGGCGAAATAACTTCGGGCTTCAAGTCCATCCTCACGCGCGCGGGCACACGCGCGCGTAGGGCCTAGCTGGCGCGGACCGACCCACGAACCCACGAATTTGGGTCGCCTGTTCCTGGCGGGTCCGCAACGGGTCCGTGGGATATTAATGAAATCCAAGGCTTGCTGTAAGTGTCTGTTTTAACTGGAGGTCCGGGCGGGAATCGAACCCACATTCGCGGATTTGCAGTCAGCGATTGGGTCGAAAAATGTCGTATTATCGACGGTTTAGCGGCAGCCCGCTTTCAATGTGGAAACTCGGTGCAGAAACTACGAGGGCCCAAGTCACCACCGCAGGACCATCTCCATGGGCCGCCGCGCCAGCCATCAGATCAACAAACCGCGTCCCTCACCTCGCTTCCGTGACACCGTGCGGTTGCACCAATACCGCCGCAGCAAGCCGAGCTCGCTTGGCACGCGCGATTTCGATGAAGCCTGCGAGGTGGCCCGCGACAAGTTCACCCTCGCCGCCAATGGCCACGGGGTGCAAAGCGTACTCAGAGCCTACAAGACGCAGGAGGCGGGGCAGGGGGGGTAGCGGCGCCAGAACATGCCTTCGGCTACTTCGCCGAGGCGGCGATCGCCAAACTGCGGCAGCGAGCCATCGAGGAAGACGCGGCCGTATCGGGCAAGGGGCGTAATTTCCGCACCCTCGCCAACCGGATCGAGCACGATCTGCTGCCGCGCTGGGGCCGCGTGGCGATCACCGCGATCACCGAACACGCGCTCAACGACTGGGTCGCCGACGACCTCCGGGTCGAGGACGTCGTAGCCACTGTCGCCGAGTATGCGCGCCAGCCGCGGGACGCGGCCCGGCAGATCGTCTGGAAGCAGCCCAGCCAGACCACGCTGGGCAACCTGGATTGGGCGTTCCTCCACGTCTGGCAGAAGGCGGTAGCCGCCAAAGTGGTCGATCGCCGGCAGCGCCCGATAATCGACAAGAGTTTGGGCCTCGATGGCGAGACCCGTGCCTTCATCGACGCCGATGGCGTCCAGGCCGCAGCCAGGGTGATGAGCGACGCGTGGGTGACGACGGCGAACGGCCATGGCAGCGACATGAAGCGGATGTTGCGGTGCTACGTGGCGACAATCGCCTGTACCGGCATCCGAGCCGGCCTGGAGGCCAAGCGCGCGCTGATCGGCAACGTGCGGTTTCTAACCAGCACAACAAGTCGGTCATCCTGGTTCGGGTCATCAAGCGCCAGGGCAAACACCGGGAACCGCGCAGTGTCATCGTCTATGAGGGTGATCTGGCATTCGATGTCCGCAAGCTGCTGATCGATCATATCGCTTGGCGGCGCGCGCAAGGCGCGGCGAAGACCGACTGTCTGTTTGCGTGGCCGGACGGTTCGTTCCCGGTGTTCCGCGACCGAGGCGTCGAGTGCGATGGTCGAAGAGCACTACATCCAGTTTCTGATCGAGCGAAATGCTGACCTGTTAAATGGCGGAACCGTGCGTTGGCACCAGCAGATCGCAGCGATGGCTGATCCGCCTGAGCTATGGGAAACCGACCGGGATGTGGAGTTGGCGGCGACCGGGTTTTCTCGTTGAAGAGCAACGCCGATCTCTCTGAGGGTGGTCGGGACGGGCAACCGCTCCGGCCTTTCCTGGCGGCTAGTCTAATATTAGGGACAATTCGGCCTGCGGCGTCTTGCTGTTCACGGCGGAGCTGCGTCCACAATCTGGAAGGCGATACTGGAATCCTGAGGGTAGTGCGGCAGACCCGATACGCATGTCCGCATCCAGATTTGTACCACAACCCTTGATACTCCCATTGGTCGTCAGGCAGGGCGTAGCGGCGCATCGGTCAGCCTCCCAAAGCTGACCGTCTAGGAATCAAAAAAACCGTCGCGCCGGAATCGCCTGTTCGCTTCTGTCGAGTCGATTTGCGGCACACTATTGCAATTCAGATTCACGACGCGGCACCTGATTGATGACACGCCCTAGCATAGCCGGCGACTGACGTCGTTTGCACCGCATCCGTGCCAGATCGCGTAGCCTGGCCGGGAACGTCCGCAACGCGTCAGGATCGCCCGTCGGGCAGGAGGTGGCCGGAGAGCGAACCAGCTTCGCTGGAGAGGTGGTGGTGATGTCGAGGTAGATGCACACCCGATGCACTTCGTTTGAGCGTGGCCCAAGGTCGTCCGACCATTTCGGCTTCCTTTCCAGCCATTCGGCTCCAAGGTGTGTATGGCGCAGGTTCACCCAATAGCTGTCGTTGCAGACCGCGCTATCCCGTTGTTCCTGAATCGGCACCCACGGTGTCCGGTATATGGCGGAGCGGGGGAGCCCCTCTTGCCGAATGACCAAACCCGGTCTCTCGTCGCCGCGGGTTCGCGAGCTACGCACTCCGCCTCTCGCCTTGCGGCCGTGCCAAAGCCAACTGGACACGTGGCCGACCGAGTGCGCATGCTCAACGACGCCAAAGGCTTCGGCTGTTGCACGCGATCCTCGTTGGCAGTGTGCAGCTGCCGGTTTAAGCGCTTTTAGCCACCAGAGAACGCGGGAGGAGCCTCAATGCCCACTCTCACCCAACACGAGCCACATGGCGTGCATCAAACGCGAAAGGCGGCTGCCAGTGGCTGGATCGGATCTGCGCTTGAATACTATGACTTCTTTATTTACGCCTCAGCCGCTGCACTGGTCTTTCCGCAGATCTTCTTCCCGTCAGGCAATCCGACCGTCGCGATCGTCGCATCCTTGGCGACCTATGGCGTCGGCTACGTCGCGCGACCGATCGGTGCCTTCTTCCTAGGTCACTGGGGCGATACTCACGGCCGCAAAACCGTGCTGTTGGTCTGCATGTTTCTGATGGGCATCTCAACAATGGCAGTCGGTGTGCTGCCGACCTACCAGCAGGTCGGCATACTTGCGCCGGTCCTCCTGGTCGCTCTGCGCCTCATCCAAGGTTTTGCTGTCGCCGGGGAGATCTCTGGTGCCAGCTCGATGATCCTCGAGCACGCGCCGTTCGGGCGACGCGGCTATTACGCGAGCTTCTCGCTTCAGGGCGTGCAGGCCGGACAGATCCTTGCCGCTGCTGTATTCTTGCCACTGGCCTACTACCTGCCCCAGGCCTCATTCAACTCCTGGGGATGGCGCGTGCCCTTCCTGCTCAGTGTCATTGTGATCATCGCCGGCTACATCATTCGCCGCGAAGTCGACGAGACACCGGCTTTCGCAGAGGAGGGCGCGCATCGCGCGGTGCCCAAAACACCGATACTTGAGGCCTTCAAGTATCATTGGCCGGACATGGTCCGGGTCATCTGCATGGCGCTGATGAATGTCATCCCGGTCGTCGCCACTATTTTCGGGGGCGCCTACGCGGTGCAGGCAGCGTATGGTATCCGCTTTTCGAGTGCGGTCTATCTGTGGATTCCGGTACTGGGCAATATCCTGGCTGTGATCGTCATTCCCCTGGTCGGCCGCCTGTCTGACGGGATCGGCCGCCGCCCTCCCATCGTCGTCGGTGCCCTTTGTTCGGGACTTCTGTCCTTTGGCTATCTCTACGCGATCAGCATTGCCAATGTGCCTCTGGCGATCCTGATGTCGCTGCTCATGTGGGGCGTCGTCTATCAGGGTTACAACGCGATCTTCCCAAGCTTCTATCCCGAGCTGTTCCCCACGAGTACGCGGGTCACGGCGATGGCCATCGCGCAGAACATCGGGACAACCATCACCGCCCTGCTTCCGGCGCTGTTCGCGGCAGTGGCGCCGCCAGGCTCCAGCAACATTCCACTGACCATCGGGGCGATCACGCTCGGCGTGACGATCATCTCGGCGTTGGCGGCCTTGAGCGCACGGGAGACCTATCGCATTCACCTCAATGATCTCGGGAACGCCCGCGCGGTTCCCGTCGGCAAGGAGGATTACGACAGGATGCGGGCTGGGTTGGCATCTGGTACGTCGGCAAGCGCATCTGCATGAGTGGCGGCGTCAGCCGGGGCCTCCCGATATCCCCGCTGACGGCGGCCGTGTTCAGACGCCAGAAGGAACCTGCCGATGGTCGCACGCAGCGCCCGCCGGCACCGACGCCGGACGACAAGACCAGCGTCCTTCGCTCCCCACGGCTGCCGTTGTGGTCACTGCGGAATTCGCTTTCGGAGGTGACCGGCCCATCGTGCACGCCGAGTGAGCTGGGAACGCTGGATCGCGACCCGATCCTGAATTACGCGAAGACAGGTGAGCCGATAGGAGAACGGACCATCGTGCATGGCCGTGTGCTCGACGGAAACGGCCGCGGTGTGCCGAACACATTGGTGGAGGTATGGCAGGCCAACGCCGGCGGCCGGTACCGGCGCCAGAATGACACGTACCTCGCGCCGATCGATCCTAATTTCGGCGGCTGCGGCCGCATGATCACTGATCAGGGCGGCTCCTACGCCTTCCGCACGGTAAAGCAGGGCGCATATCCGTTCCGCAACCACGTCAATTCCTGGCGTCCCGCACACATCCATTTCTTGGTATTCGGTTCGGGCTTTGCGCAGCGGCTTATCGCCCAAATGTACTTCGAGGGCGATTCGCCGATCCCCCTGGATTCCATTCTTGGCACCATTCCCGATCCCGAGGCTCGGCAAAGCCTCGTTGCCCCGCTGGATCTGAACGCTGCAATCCCGATCGACAGCCTCGCCTATCGCTTCGATATCGTGCTGCGTGGCACGCGGTCGACGGTGTTCGAGAACAAGCTGCAGGGGAACTGACGCCATGATGTATGATTAAATGGGTGACCCGGACCCGCGTTGGGAGTGAAGCCATGATCACCGGCAGGACCAGACTGATTGTCCACCTCGGCTATCCCACCGAGTCCTTCAAGGCGCCGATGATCTACAATCCCTGGTTCGAGATGAAGGGCATCAGCGCTGTTGTCGTGCCAGTGGGAGTGCAGCCACCGCAATACCCATCGCTGTTGAAGGCGCTGTTCAATACAACGAACGTGCACGGAGCCCTCGTCACGATGCCGCACAAGGTCACGACGACGCAACTTGTCGACGAGATGACGACGACGGCGAAGATCGCCGGCGCGTGCAACGCGATCCTGCGTCGACCCGACGGGACGCTGGTGGGTGACATGTTCGATGGAGCGGGCTTTGTCAGAGGCGTTGAGCGCAAGGGCAAACGGATTGCTGACGCTCGCGCGCTCGTCATCGGCTGCGGCGGCGTCGGCTCCGCCATCGCGGCATCGTCGGCCGCGGCCGGATTATCGGCCATTGGATTATACGATCCGGTCACTGCCTCGGCCGAGGCGCTGGCCGATCGGCTACGGCAACATTATCCCTCGCTGAAGGTCGCCACCGGCTCGAATGATCCCGCTGGCTATGACATCGTGGTGAATGCCACGCCGCTCGGCATGAAGCCTGGGGATCCCATGCCGCTCGACATCACCAGGGTCGCGCCGACCACATTCGTGGGCGAAGTGGTGATGAAGGAGGAGTACACGCCCCTGCTTCGCGCGGCGCTGGACAAGGGGTGCACTGTCCAGGTCGGCACCGACATGTTGTTCGAGATGATCCCAGCCTACCTGGAATTCTTCGGCTTCGGCACCAGCACGCCGGAAGAGTTGCGGAAAGTGGCGACGATCGAATACTGATGACGAATCGGAAGGCGCTCGCCGAGGGCATGTCGCGTCTGGCAAGGTCCCGAAGATGCCGGCGATGCCGCACAATCTTTCCCCCGCTGCCGAAGACTTGGCGCGTGCCGCGACGTTCGATGGCCGTGGTCGCGGTCACTGGAAAAGGGTCGTCTCACCAGCGGCGGCCGTATCGATCTCACGCGAGATGCAGTGATCGCGTTCGGACGCAAGTTGCGACCCGACGATGAAGAGTGATCGAGGCCACAGTCAATACGGCAGCGATGGGATTGTCCAGGCATTGGGCGGATCATGCCGCTTTGGCAAGGGCCAAATCTACATTGGAGATCCAGTCAAAGCGATGATCGAACCCCGAGCCGAGCGTGCCGTTGTAGACTGCACAGGGACCTGGAGCAGCAGATCGGCGCCCCGTCGCGACCATCGCATTTTCTGTGATTTGTTCATGAGGCGGTTCACCAGGAAGTTCGCCGTGCCCTCGGTAATCGATGTTCCGCCCCGCTCACCGGCGCGGCAACATGTGAGAATGTTGACCTTACGCCTCTGGCCTCAATGGTGTGCCACCGTTCTTGGACCCGCTCCCCTGTCAACACAGATTGGGCGTCATGTGTGAACACCCTGCGGACTTGGACCACTGAGCGGCCGCACGAAAGAAACTGGTTGCGTTACCATATCGTATTCGTGCGCAATCGTTTCAAAACGCGGAGGGTACCCGCAACCAACCTGAAGCAGGAGATCGGCGCCTCTTTGGGACCTCGGTTGCGCGGTGTTGGTCTGCGCGGTGCATCCAGAAGTTTTCAGCAAGGCATGGCTGTTCGCGTCGCCGATCGGCATGAAGCGATGCATCGGGAGCGTGACGCCAATGTTGCCACACAACGCTTCTCCGGTACGGCTCTCATCCTGGTCAAACAGCAAGTGGTCGACGATGCTTTCCGGGAGACCCGAGATCCGGCTGGTGGCGACAGCAAGTCTCAGCCGGGCGCGATTGAGCGGGGCATTCCGGCACGGGCTGGCCGTCGGTGAGCGCGTCAACCTCAACCGACCGGTCGGCCACGCCGGCAGGCCCTTGCTGCCATGAGCGGCAATCGCGATCATCAGCGCCGCTTCCCCGCCAGGGCCGGGCCACGGTAGCCGATGCCAACCTGCTGACCATCCGCTTGGCGGCTGCCTGCCCGTCCCTGGTGGCTGTTGCATGAACTCGCCCACGCAGTGACTAGCACACACGATGGCCGTTCAGATGGCCACGGGCCAACGTTCATGGGCCTCTGTGCCCAGTTGCTGACGCGCTACCTGCGCGTCCCCACCGACGCGCTCCTGGCCTCGCTGCGCTCAGCTGGCATCGAGATGGATACGAGGGAAGAGCCGATCTTCATTGACTGCCCACAGGGACGCGAGTCTCCGCCAGCTGACCCGCACTCTCGGCTGCCTCCAGCAGAGGGCGGCGGACGAAGAGGACCGTGATTGTCCGCACAGCCGATGCCGCTGGTCCGAACACGACGGTGACTGCAGTAATACCAATGCCCTCTGATCAGAACCTATGTGCCCAATCTCGCAGACCGATGGACATGATGGTCCACGGCTGATCGACGAGTTTGTTCCAGGCATCGCAACAGTGGTCGAGAATATCGTCGTAGGAGAAGAACACGCGGTTGGAGAGCCAGTTGTCGCGGACGAATTGCCAGATGTTCTCGACCGGGTTGAGTTCGGGGCACTTCGCGGGCAGTGGCACGAGCGTGATGTTGGGCGGTATGGCGAGCTGGTGCGACAGGTGCCATCCCGCCTGGTCAAGGAGCAGTACGGCGTGGCAGCGAGGCGCGACGGCTGTGGCGATCTCGGCCAGGTGCAGGTTCATCGCCTCGGTATTGCATCGGGGCAGCACGAGCGCTGCCCCCTTGCCGAGCGCGGGACAGATGGCGCCGAAGATGTAGGTGGAAGCGGTGCGCTGATCGGACGGCGCGGCTGGCCGTGTTCCACGTCTGGCCCAGCGACGGGTGAGCTTGTTCTTCTGTCCGATCCTGGCTTCATCGGCGAACCAGACCTCTATCGCGGCAGGATCGACACCCTTGTCCTGCGCGATCTCGCCCAGGATGGCGGGGAAACTTTTATGGGATGGCCCGCCCCTCTACCCGGCAGCGTAGGCTGACCGTGCAACCGGAGGGGAAGGAGGGTTCCAATGGAGATCGCGGTTCTCGGGATCGACTTGGGGAAGAACAGCTGCAGTGTGGTGGGTCTGGACGGGACCGGACAGGTGGTCATGCGGCGGCGGATGCAGCGCGACAGCGTGATCAAGTTGGCCTCCAGCATGGCGCCTTGCGTGGTGGCGATGGAAGCCTGCTGTGGTGCTCACCATCTTGGTCGCATCGTGCGCGACCAAGGGCATCAGGTGCGGCTGATGTCACCGGAATATGTCCGGCCGTACGTGAAGGCGCAGAAGAACGATGACCGGGATGCAGAAGCGATTGCCGAGGCGGCGACGCGGCCGACAATGCGCTTCGTCGAGTTGAAGAGTGCCGAGCAACTCGACATGCAGTCGCTCCATCGCGTCCGCGATCGACTGGTTGGCGAACGGACCGCATTGATGAATCAGCTGCGCGCCGTGTTGCTGGAGCGTGGCATCACCGTGCCGCAAGGACGCCGCAAGCTTGAGCAGCATTTGGCGGTGATCCTGGACGGCGAGGAGGTGCGATTGAGCCCGCGCGTGCGCTTGTTGGTCGGGGACATGCGAGCAGAATGGGGAGCGCTGGACCGTCGTATCGCGGCATTCGACGATGAATTCGCCGCCCAGGCCAAGACCGATGATGCGGCTCGTCGCCTGGCAAGCATCCCCGGGATCGGCGTGCTGAACGCGACGGCTCTGGCGGCAGCTGTCGGCAATGCCGCCTCGTTTGCACGCGGGCGCGATCTCGCTGCCTGGCTCGGCCTGGTGCCACGGCAGATGACGACAGGCGGAAAGCCACGGCTGATGGGGATCAGCAAACGTGGCAACAAATACTTGCGCAAGCTGCTGGTGCATGGCGCTCGGGCGGCGTTACCTTCGCTGTCGGCAAGCACGACACCGCTGGGGAAATGGCTGCGGAATCTCCTGCAACGGGCGCACAAGAACACGGTCATAGTCGCGCTGGCGAACAAGCTGGCGCGGATCGTCTGGGCGGTGCTGCGCCATGGCGGAACATATGACGCCGGCGCGCTGACGGTGGCCTGATTGAGATCACCGAACGCGCTGACACGCGCGGGCGGTTGACGATGTCTGTGGGTGGTGGAAGCGAGATGGCCTGACAGTTCAACCGGCGCTCTGGCAACCTGGCTTTAAAAATGGCGCTCTGACGCCGTAACTTTTATGAGGACCGGGACGCGCGGATCTCCATCTTGGCCGGGGCTGTGCCCACAGGCCGGATACGTTGATGCAGACTGGTTCAGATCAAATCACAAAAACTGCTTGCGGACGGGGCGGGCCATACGTTTTAAAATGCTCGATCGCTCCCGCCGCCTGAGCGTGATGGCGCGGCCGCGCGGTGAGCTTGCGGTAGCCCAGCGCGCGCAGTTCGCGGCTCAGCGTCTGCCGCGCGACAGCGACACGGAACTCCTCCCACAACCACTGGCAGAGATCGATCAGGCGCCAGCGCACGACGCCATGAATGGCAGGCATCGGACCGCTCTCGATGGCTGCTGCCAGTGCTGTGCGGTGTTCCACGGTCAACCGGGGCGTTGGACCAGGAGCCTTGCGATCAATCAGCCCCTCCGGCCCCTCGGCGTTGAACCGCAGCACCCAGTCCCGGACTATCTGCAGACCGACACCCCCGACGCGGGCCGCTTCGCTACGAGCGCCGCCGTCGTAGATCACCGCCAACGCCAACAATCGCCGTGCCTGATTTGCGTCCCGCGTATACCGCGCCAGGTGACGCAGCGCAGAGCCCGTGAAGTCCGTGCGGAGTGCTACCGCTGCCGCCATGGCCAACATCCTGCTGTTCGCCATGGTGAATCACATCAGCCCCGCGTCGGGGAAGTCCTTTGAGTCAGCACCCGCGGGCCTTGGTATAAGATGTGGCAGGGCAGCTATCCCCGTGCCCCAGCCCATGCCAGCAATCGTAATGATGGTGCAAGGAGCATGGTCATGCGAAGCCGATGCAGTGATCGACGCGGCGGCGTGACCTCGTCGAGCCCCTCGGCGCGCATCTTCGGTGAGCCGGTCAGAAGCACCCATGCTGAGCTCGTCCGACGATTTCCACCCGCATTTCCGGGGCAGACGAGGGCGACCACCTGCACCATCGTGCTGGCCGGGCGGGCGCCGCCGAATACGTCGCGGTGTGCTCGACCGACCGATTCAGCATCATCGATGTCGGTGAGGTAAATGACCGTTCAATTCAGCGGCCCAACTTGCTGGCCGGACTTGCCAGGCTGAGCTCGGCACGATGCCTTCGTGATCACTAGACATGGCACGACGCGGTCAGTCTGATATTGTCTGCAGATGAAGCGCGCCGAATTCCTTCGCCGAGTTCTGGCCAATTGCTATTGTCGGCTTGCGCCGTCGCCTATCCACGGCATCGGCGTGTTTGCCATACGCAACATCCCGCGCGGAAGGCAATACCCTTCCAAGGTACGCCCGGCCTGGCTATGTGCGCATGACACGTGTGGAGCTTGACGCGCTACGGCTGAAGCTGCGTGAAATGATCAGCGCTCTGTTCGTACCCACTGATGCGGAAGTGTGGTTGCCAATCTGCGGCACTAACGTTGTCTATCTGAACTCATATCTCAATCATTCAACCGCCCCAAACCTCCGCGCGGATGGCTTCACCTTCATCGCGCTCAGGAAAATCTGCGAAGGCGAGGAACTGACGGCCGATTACCGCACTGGGGCATATGACTTGCTTGGCGTACAGCCGCAAGACCACCGGGGTCGGCTGCCTCATAGGTGGTGGCGCCGCGCTCAGATCTGGCGCAGAATGGCGTCATGCGAGTGCCCTACCCCGTGCCGCCGAGGATCGGTCCCGCCGAGTTCGGCACGCTCGGTAGCTGGGCCACGCTGCGCTGCCCACGCGAGTTCGACGGAATGATGCGCAACGCCGGCGGACAGCGGGAAGCCGGCTCTCGCCGCTGGCTGATCGGGCGCCGCCGCATCGGGCCAGTGATCCGCACACTCGAACGGACCGTGGATCCCTTGTTTCGTGCCGCCGGGCCAGTTCTGGACTGACCGATCATCGATACGGCGGCGTCGGACTGGACGAGACGAGCCAAAACCGGAATTTTGACTGGCAAAACAGCCCCAGCTACCTATCCACGAACTGAGCGCGATCAATTGCGAGGTATGTCGCCGAATATGCTGCTGCTGTCGAACCTGCTGACGAAATTCATCCAGACGGGAACACTCCGCGTGTTCGACAGCAGTGGGAGACTGCACAGTTTCGGGGACAAGGCGCCCGGTCCGACCGTTGCCCTGCGGCTACACGACCGTGCTCTTGAGGTGAAACTCGCCCTCAACCCCGAACTGTATGCCGGTGAGGCCTACATGGACGGGACGCTGACCTTCGAGGAGGGGACTGACGTCGGTGGGCTTATGAGGCTGTTTTCCGTCAATCGGACGGGCCTCTACGGGCATGCCTCTCAGCGCTTGCTTCGGCGGGTCTGGCGAGCCGCGCGGCGCCGGCATCAGGCGAATCCGATCGGCGTCGCCGCTCTGCGTGCGCGACACCATTACGACATCGATGTCGCTATTTATCGGTTGTTCCTGGACGAAGGCCTCAACTACTCATGTGCATTCTTTGAGGACCCCGCACACGACACGATCGAACAGGCGCAGTTGAACAAGCTTCAACGAATCACGGCCAAACTGGACCTCCGTCCAGGTATGGCGGTCGCCGAGATCGGCTCCGGCTGGGGGTCGCTCGCGATTTACCTGGCCCGATTCACAGGCGCGCGTGTCACAGCCATTAACGTCTCGCCCTCGCAGATCAGCGTGGCGCGCGAGCGTGCGCAAGCGGCTGGAGTGAGCGAGCAGGTGGAATTCCGCGAAGTTGACTATCGCAAGCTCTCCGGCCGCTTTGATCGCGTTGTCTCCGTCGGCATGATGGAGCATGTCGGTATCGGTCATTTCGCTGAATACTTCAGCAAGATCGGCGGAATGCTGACTGAAGACGGCTACGCACTCATCCACTGCATCGGCCGTATGACGCCTCCAGGCACAACCGGGCCGTTTATCCGGAAATATATTTTCCCTGGCGTCTACACGCCATCGCTCTCCGAAGTCTTCGCCGCCACCGAGCGTGTTGGCCTTTGGGCCGCTGACATAGAAGTCCTACGCCGCCACTACGATTACACGCTCCAGCATTGGCGCGACCGGTTTGCGGCGAACCGCAGCCAGGTAGTCGCTATTGCCGGCGAACGGTTCTGCCGAATGTGGGAGTACTATCTCGCGGCCGTGCAGGTTGGCTTCCGCAACGGTTCGAACATGGTCTTTCAGCTTTTGCTGTCTCAGCGGATCGAACTCGGTGCCGATCACACGCGACTTCATGATGGTTCGCGCCAAGAGCAGCATGGACTCCGGGTCGGCGCGAAGCTGCTTCTGACACTGTAACATTATTAATCGGGCGCGAAGTAGGTCGACACCGGCACGGCCGTACATGTGGCTCTGCTATCGAAATTTGACTTATATATTAGACCTCTACGGTATTAACTGGTCGTCTTTATTTCCAGGACTAGACGGAATCGCAGCATATTGGGGATCGTGGTATCGCGTCGCTGAATAGCTTGCGGCGCACAGTCCAATCATAACGACCCAGCGACTAACGCCACCGCCAGCAGCGCGAATACGACCCACACCAGCCCGACCAGCCCAATTATCGCGACGTGGCGCAATGGCGCACTTTCACCCAAGATATTGCCCTGCGCCGCATCCGGAGACGAGGAGCGATCCATGACCGATAAAACTGCCGATAGGGCCATGCTTTTAGACGAAGCGAAATCGCTACGTTGGGATTACTCGATCGACCTCGGCGACGGCGTTGTGACGCAAGGAGTTAATTCGCCCGATGCTCTGCGGGATCAGTCTGGCGTCGTCTTCTCCGAGCCTGTGGCCGGAAAGTCTGTGCTCGATATCGGTTGCTGGGACGGCTACCTCTCAACCGAGGCGGCACGGCACGGCGCAAAAAGTGTTCTGGCCACAGACGACTTCGTGTGGCGCGCCGGACTCAGCAAACGGCGCAATGCCGAGCTTTCTGCGGCATTGGTTGCCCCTTCTGTGATCCAAATCAAACAAATAGACGTGATGGACATCTCACCAGAGACGGTTGGCGTCCATGACGTCGTCATTTTTACCGGCGTTCTTTACCACATGCGGCATCCGCTACTGGCATTGGAAAGAGCAGCCGGCGTCTGCTCCGAAATGCTGATCTTGGAAACCCAAATAGACGCCACGGACGAATCTCGGCCAGCGATGATCTTTTATCCCGGCACAGAACTTGCCAACGACCCGACCAACTGGTGGGGGCCCAACATTCCTTGCGTCGAGGCGATGTTGCGCGATCAGGGCTTCTCCTGGATCCGCTATACGCAGCGTCCAGGGATGCCTTTTCGCGGCATTTTCCACGCACGGCGAGAAGCTGCAGCAAATCGTGAGAAGGGCACGATGCGGGAGCGGACCGATGCGGCCGCGGTCACTTTGCGCAATGAGATCGCAGCCTTGCGTGCTTCAACAAGCTGGCGCGCAACGGCGCCGCTCAGAGTAATAGCCAACTCAGTCTATCGTCTCATCCGGTAAGGCCCTCGCCGGGTGAGCTAAAGCAGGTTCGTCGCCACGACGGTTAAGGATGGTGGGCGCCAGGCGCTTCAGCGCTTTTTAGGCAGAGCGCATCTTTTTGGGGGATTCGGTTTTGGCGAGCCGTGTGCAAGTCTTGTATATACGGCGACGTCGATGGCGGGAAATTGGTCCACAATTCGAGGTCTCCCGCGCGGCCGTGGCGGATTTGAAGGGGGTCGGTAGGAAAACGGATCGGTTATGCCTCGTCGGGCGCGCGGGCATGTCGTCAAGGGCCATGTGGCGCGGTGACGGCGGCCGCGTGTATCTCGTCCACGGCCACGGTCACCCTGGGCTGGGCGCTGCCTGGGGCCTCTCGTTGTGATCCTCTCGTTCCAGGGCCGCCGATGGCGGCCTGACCTTCCCGATGAACGGTGTCTCGCTGCACTGGTTCGCACGCCTGTTCGAGCCACAGGCGGTGGGCGACTTCGGTGGCGCGCTGACCCGTTCGCTGCTGCTTGGGCTGATCGTCATGGTGGTAACGGTGGTGGTCTCTCTCTCCGCCGGCCTCGCGTTCCGCCGTCGCTTCATCGGCGCCAACGCGCTGTTCATGCTCACCATCGCCAGCCTGATCATTCCCTCGATCCTGGTGAGCCTCGGCATCGGCCTGCTGTTCAATCTGACCCGCCTCGACCCAGCCTGGCATGTTCGCGGTATTCAACCGCTTCGATCGCGCCTGGGAGGAAGCTGCGATGGACCTCGGCGCCTCCCCCTGGCAGCGGTTCCGTCACGTCGTGCTGCCAATCATCGCGCCGAACGCGGTCGGCATCGCATTGTTCGGCTTCACGCTCTCCTACGACGAATTCGCTCACACGCTGCTGACCGCCGGCAGTGACAACACCCTGCCGCTGGAGATCTTCGACGACGAATGTGACGACGCCCGTGCTCTACGCGCTGGGAACGGTTACCACCGGGATGTCGTTGCTGGCGATCGGCGCGGCGCTCATGACGATGGCAGTCCTCAGGTGCGCCGCGACGGCCCGCTCGTCGGGATCAGTGCCCCTAGTCGACCGAACAGATACCCCAGCGCGAACACCACCAGTGCCGCAGTGATTGGCTGCGCACGAATCGCCGACCGAACCTCGCCGACCCCATCATGGGCTCGGCATGCCGCTTGCCCTGCGCGCTCCATCGCGTTGTGCACGCCGCCAGAGACGTGCTGAGCCGCTCCGCTCACCGAGTCAGGGATCGCACCAGACACCGAATCACTCATGTATCGCCTCCCGCGATGGATCAGCCTGTCTGATCCGCCGTAATTTCAACTTCAACGTTCATCCCAAGGAACGCATTCGACGCGCCGGTGAAGCTGCCGCTCAGCGGGATCGCCTGGCTGGGATCGCGCGTGACAGCCACCCGGATCAGGTTGCGTCCGCCGACCAATCCATTGGTCGGATCGAATTCAACCCATCCCCCTCCGGGCAGATAAATCTGCACCCAGGCGTGAGTCGCACCGCCGCCCACCACGCCCTCTGCACCGACCCGGTTGTCGTCGTACAGGTAGCCCGAGACGAAGCGGGCCGCGAAGCCCAGGCTGCGGACCGCTTCCATCATGAACAGCGCGAAGTCCCGGCAAGTTCCGCCCGACGCCAGCGTGATGAGCGGATCCTGGGTGCCCATTTCGTCGCGACGGTTGTAGTAAAAATTCTGGTGGATCGCGGCCACCATGGCGAGCAGGATTCCCATGGTATCGCCGTCAGTCTGCTGCTCGACGAAATGGCGCGCCCATGTGTCGATCCTGTGGTCAGGGTCGGGATAGTGCCGTTCCACGGTCCGGCCGATGTCGGGGATCTCCAGCGCGTCGTAACTGAACGGGTAGTGCCGCGCGTATTCCTCCAGGTTCACTGCCGTCTCCGACAACGGATAATGTTCCGCACGGAATGTCGAGACGACCAGCAGCTCATTTGCCTGCTCCGCGAATTCGGCGATCGCGACCGAGTTGCCGAACACGTCGTGCAGCCAACGCACCGACGCGGACGGATCGATCGTGAGGCCGGTATCCAGCAGACGCAGATCGTGGCTATCGCGTGGACGCATCATCAGCCGATGCGGGCCAAAGCTGACCGGCTCCGAGTAACGGTACTGGGTCCGGTGAATGACGTTGAGAATGCTCATGGGACCTACTCAAACGCGCGTTGCCGGCTTCCGCTGCATCACGTCTGCGTTGCTACCTCTTCGAGAACGACCTCGACCGTGAGGGTCTGCTCTCCGCCGCCCAGTATAACCCCGCGCAACGGCGTAACGTCACCAAAGTCGCGGCCCCATCCGAGCACGACGTGCTCATCCCGCACCACGATGCCGTTGGTCGGATCAAGGTCTATCCAGCCATGTTCCGGACCCAGCCAGCAGCCGACCCAGGCATGCGACTGATCGGCCCCAAGCCGCACGCGCGTCGGACGGGTGCGGATATAGCCTGAAACATACCGCGCCGGCAGGCCAAAGCCGCGCAACGCGCTGATCATCAGGTGCGTGAAATCCTGACACACGCCTTCGCGCCGCCGCAGGACCTCAACGATCCGCGTACTCGTCGTCGTCACGCCGGCACGAAAGGTGAAGTCACGGCGGATGCTGGCATTCAGATCGAGCAGCGCCTCCAGCACCGGTCGCCCCGGGCGGAAGCAGCGTTCAGCGTAAGCCCTGGCATCTGGATCTGCCGGTGCGTGTGGACTGTCGAACCGGAACTCGGCGACCTGCCATGATCCGGGGTCGCTGTTCAGGGCTTGCTCCGCCACGGTCTCCCATGATGGCGTTGCCGAAGGGTCCGGCGGTCCGGGGAAGTCCACATCGACTGTCGCATCGGCAATCACCTGGAACGCGGCATGTGCCACATCGAGGAACAGCCAGGTCACCACGTTGCCAAAGTGGTCGCTCCCGTCGCGCCGCCACGATACTGCCGGCGCGGCATGCACGCCGGCACGCAGCACCTTCTGGTGTGGCAACTGACGTGGCCGCAGATGCGCCAGGTGCGCGCCGAGATCGACCGGAGCCTGATAGTCATACCGCGTCACGTGCCGCACGCGGTAGATCACGCCGCCCCGCGCATTGGTCGGGGCAAGGCCTCGATGCCCACCGCTCGAACCGTCGGCAACAGCGTGAAATAGCGACGCGACACGCGGTCCGACAACTCGGCGACAGCGTCGCTCAACGAGCGCAGCCGCGCCGGCAGGAACAGCGCCGCTACCGACTGATCGCCGGACTCGCTCACCGCGCACACCATCGCCTGCGGTTCCTCCTGTAGCGCCGCCGCCGAAGTGGCAAGCGTGGCATCCGCGCCGCTGCCGATCTCATTGAGCAGGGCGTGTATGGCGGCAAGCTGGAACGCCAGCCCCCGCGGGTTGCCGTCATCCGCCAGCAACAGGTCGAGCGCCGGCGCCGGCTGCAACACTGCGAGGTAGCGGCTGCGGTATGTCATGGATGAATCGCACAGCTCCAGAGCCAGGCGCAGTCCGTGTTCCACGCGGGCGGGCTGTTGTGCCGCGCCGGGAAATTCCAGTGCGCAGGCGATCTGATCGGCCACTTCCTGCGCACGCTCCACTCGCCGGCCCAGATCGAGGAACAGCCGGCCGCCGCCGCGCACCATGTTCTCCGCCGCGAGCCCGGAGAGTGTGGCGGCGAATGCCAGCACGCGTGACATCGCCTGGTGCGTCGTGTCCAGCGCCTGGCTGTCCCCGCGTGTCGCGACGTTGCCGAGCGTGTCCTCCACCTCATGCAGGCCACGTGCCGTGACCGCGTGCATCTCGCCTGTCACCTGGTCGCGCAGCAGGCCAGTGACCCGGGAGACCTGACCCAACAAGGCGTGGATTGAGCCCCAGCTTCCAGCAACCCGGAGCAATTCCTGGGCGAGGCCGCCGGGTCCGAGACCGGTGACCACCTCGGCATTGAGTAATCCGGCCTGGGTGAGACATGCGATCAGTACGTCCAGTTCGGCGATCTCGTGCGGCGTCGGTGCCGGTCGGCTCACGCGGCCGATGGTGATCCGTAACAGCCGCGCCGCACTCTCCAATCGCTCAAGGTAGCGCCCAAGCCAGAAGAAGTTATCGGCCACACGGCTGGGCATGTCGCCGGCGGTCCGTCGGATCGCCAGCGGCGTGCCACTCACGGGACGCGGTCCTTCTATCGAAGCCAGATCCTCGGCCAGCACCCAGACATCCTTGGCCACCAGTGGTCCGGCACTCGGCCAGGTCTGCGCATTGTCAGCCAGCACGCAGCCAAGGCCGCCGGGCATCGCGCGCCAGCCGCTGCGGTCGCGCACCAGGAACATCCGGACCAGCACGGGGCGCGGTACAAGTCCTTCGCCGCCGAAGGACGGAGCGACCGAGGGCGTCACCATCGCGCTCGCCGCGAAACGCCAGGGCGCCGCCTCCACCCGGCCGAGCAGCGCCCTGCGTTCCGGCTCGGGCATTGCCGCCAACGGGATCGGTGGCTGGTTTGTCGCCAGCGCCGGTCGGAGGCACCATCGCGCCATGTCACGCAGCACGACGGCACGGGCAGCGTTGTCGCCCAGCCAAACGGTCGGCACACTGGGTAGCGCAAGCTTATTGCCCAGGAGCCGTGTCGCCAGGTTCGGCAGGAAGGCTGCCAACGCCGGCGCCTCGACGAGGCTGCTGCCCGGACCGTTGAGCACGCGCACATGATCGCGCGCGGCGGCGAGCAAGCCGGGCGCACCGACGCCATCGGGTTCCAGCTCCAGCGGATCGATCAAGCGGCCATCGATACCACGCAGCAGCACGCCGATTGGCTGGAGCCCGCGGAGCGTCTTAAGGAACAGGCCGCCATCGCGCACCGTGAGGTCGCCGCCTTCGACCAGGACGCACGACAGTTCGCGCGCCAGCAGCACGTGCGCGTACCATGCCGGATCAGCATGACCGGGGGTTAACAGTGCCGCCGTGCCGGTCGGTGCAATTCGCCGCAGCATGTCCAGGCAAAGCTCGACGAACGGATCGATGTGGCGCGGTAGCTGCGAGACAAAAAGCTCCGGCACGACACGACCAAGCTGCCTGCGGTTCTGCAAGGCATGCGCCAGACCGTCAGCAAGGTCCGTGCGATCCGCCAGTACATTCCATGTGCCATCAGGCGCGCGCACCAGATCGGCGGCATAGAACGACAGCTGGTGGGCCTCCAGGTGACGGCAGGGCCGCAGGAACGCCGGATTGGCATACACCAGCGCGGTGGGCACAGCGCCGTCGGCCAGCAGGCGCTGCTCGCCGTAGAGGTCGGCCAGCACAGCGTCGAGCAGATGTGCCCGCTGTGCCAGTCCCGCTTCCAGCAGCGCGAATTCAGATTGCGCTAGTGGCAACGGGATCGGATCGAAGCGCCAAGGAGCAGGGGGTGACCCCGGCAACAGACCCGCTACTCCCTCTTCTTCCATCACCCGATCGAGTCGTCGGGCGCGCTCCGCCAGGACGCCGTGGCCAAGTCCGGCAAGCACACCGAGCAGGTTGCGCCATTGCGGGCGCAAACCTCCCTTGCCGTCGACCATTTCGTCGCGTGCCATCACGGAAAGCTGACCAGTCAACCGGTTCGGCGCAAGTCCAACGTGCGCGGATGTTCGCGCGACAGCGTCAGCTTGGGCTCCGCCATCGGCCCCGGCGTGTGGCCGAACGGGAAGAAGCGTGCCTTGCGGCGCGCCTCCGCTTCATTCGCATTGACCGGAAACCGTTCGTAGTGGCGGCCGCCAGGATGCGATACGTGATGCGTCAGACCGCCAAGACTACGGCCGGACCAGCGGTCATACACATCGAGCACCAGAGGCGCCTGTGCCGGGATGGTGGGGTGCAGTGCGCTCACCGGTGGCTGCCATGCTTTGAAGCGCACGCCACCGACATACTCGCCGGCACGTTCCGTCGGCGTCAGCGGCACAGCACTGCCGTTGCATGCAAGCACGTAGCGTTCGTCCACCCAGCCCGACACCAGCGCCTGCACGCGCTCCACCGAGCTGTCGACGAAGCGTGCCGTAGCACCACCTACCGGCTCCTCGCCCAGCACGTGCCATGGCTCCAGCGCATGGCGCAGCTCGAGCGTGGTCCCGCGCAGCGTGACTTCGCCGATGCGCGGGAAGCGGAACTCGAAGTGCGGCGCGAACCAGTCGAGGTCGAAGCGATAGCCGTGCTCGGCCAGCTCCTCCAGCACGTCGGCGAAATCCCGCGCGACGAAGTGTGGCAGCAGAAAGTCGTCGTGGATGCGCGTGCCCCAGCGCTCGAGACGACGTTCGTACGGCGTCTGCCAGAACGCAGCGACCGCGGCACGCATCAGCAGGAGCTGGGCGGCCGCCATGCGTGCATGCGGCGGCATTTCCAGCGCACGGCACTCTACCAGGCCAAGCCGTCCGGACGCCGTCTCCGGCGCATACAGCTTGTCGATACAGAACTCGGTCCGATGCGTGTTCCCTGTCATGTCCGCCAGCAGATGGCGGAACATCCGGTCGACCAGCCAGGGTGCCACCTCCTCCCCGCGTCTGATCTGCGAGAAGGCGATCTCCAGTTCAGCCAGGCTGTCCTGCCGTGCCTCGTCGATGCGCGGATGCTGGCTCGACGGCCCGATGAACAGCCCGCTGAACAGGTAGGAGAGGCTGGGATGGTTATGCCAGCAGCCCAGCAGCGACTTCAGCAGATCCGGCCGGCGCAGGAATGGGCTGTCCGCGGGCTCCGCGGCGCCCATCACCACGTGATTCCCGCCCCCGGTGCCGACATGGCTGCCGTCGAGCATGAACTTCTCCGTGGCCAGCCCGACCTGGCGCGCCTCCTCGTAGAGCTCCGTGCCACGCTGCACGATCTCATTCCAACTGGTCGCGGGATGCACATTGACCTCGATCACGCCTGGATCCGGCGTGACCGAGAAATGCAGGAGGCCCGGATCGCGCGGCGGCAGGTAGCCCTCCAGCACCACCGTGCGGCCGAGCTCCTCCGCCGTGTCCTCGACAGCGGTCGCGAGCGTCAGCCAGTCCTGCGCCGCGTACAGCGGTGGGAAGAAGACGTGGATAATGCCGCCACGCGGTTCGACGCACAGTGCGGTGCGCACCAGGTCGGGCTCGCCACAGTCGACGAGCGGAGGTTCCTCCGGAACCGGGCGGAACCCTTCGGCGTCCGCGGCCTCGATGGACGGCGCCGCGGCACGGAGGACTTGATGCGGGGGCAGCGGCGCTCGGGGCGCGAACGGATCGGCCTCGGTCTCCTGCTCGATTGTCGCCTCGTCGGCCCAAGGCAGGGTGTCCAGCGGCAACCGATAGCCGATCGGTGAATCGCCAGGCAGCAGGAACAACGCGTCGCCGCGAAAGCGCCACTTGCCGCTCTGCCAGACGCGCACTTCGTGGCGGATCGCGCGCCGCAGCGGCAGCACCGAGCCGACCGGCGCGCCAAGATCGCCGCCGAGTACGCGCGCCAGCCGTGCGCGCTCCAGCGGATCCTGCAGCTTCGCGTCCTCGGCCAGCACGTTCACCGGCAGGCGATGCTCGCGCCACAGGTAGTAGTAGATGTCCTCATGGGCCTGGTTGATCAGCGAGGGATCGACCTGCAGACGCTCCGCCAGTGCCGCGCAGAACCGATGCGCGTCGGCCGCGGTGGCGTCATCGGTGTCTTCCTCGCTCGCCAGCAGCGACGTGTCCCGCCAAATCGGCTCGCCGTCCGCACGCCAATGCGCGTACAGCGCCCAGCGCGGCAGCTGCTCGCCCGGATAGTGTTTGCCGGACACCGTCTGCAGCACCGCACCTGGCGTCCAGCGCTCGCGCAGCCGACGCATCAGCCGCTCTGCCAACCGCTGCTTGGTCGGGCCGAGCGCATCGGTATTCCACTCCGGGGCGTCGATATCCGTGGCGGATACGAACGTCGGCTCGCCGCCCATCGTCAGTCGCACATTGCCGGCGGCAAGCGAGCGATCCACCGCGGCACCCATCGCGAGGATGTCCTGCCACTGCGCCTCGCTGTACGGCTTGGTAACCCGTGGCGTCTCGCGCACGCGGCTCACGCGCATTTCGAAGCCGAATTCCGTCTTGCACGGTTCCACCAGTCCGGTGATCGGCGCGGCCGACTGTGGATCGGGCGTCGCGGCGAGCGGGATATGGCCCTCGCCGGTTAGCAGACCGGAAGTGGCGTCCAGGCCCACCCAGCCGGCGCCAGGCAGATAGGCCTCGGCCCAGGCGTGCAGGTCGGTGAAGTCGGAGGTCGGGCCTTCCGGTCCGTCCAGCGGCTTCACGTCGCCGACGAGCTGGATCAGATAGCCGGAGACGAAGCGTGCGGCATAACCGAGTTGGCGCAGCAACTGCACCAGCAGCCAGGCTGAATCCCGGCACGAGCCTTCGCCAGCCGCCAGCGTCTCTTCCGGCGTCCACACGCCTGGCTCCATGCGGACAATGTAGCTGACGCGGCTCTGCACCATGCGGTTGAGCGCGACCAGCATGTCCACGGTCACCTGCTCTCCGCGTGGGACCTGATCAAGCAGTTCCTGCAGCCGTGGCCCTACCGGCAGCAGCCGGCGGAACGGCGCCAACTCCTGCTCGAGCAGCGGATCGTAGCTGAACGGCCACTGCTCTGCGTCCGGTTCCATAAAGAAATCGAACGGGTTTATCGTCGCCATGTCAGCGACCAGATCGACCGTGACGTCGAAATGCGAGACGCGGTCGGGGAACACCACGCGGGCGAGGTGATTGCCCTGCGGGTCCTGCTGCCAGTTGATGAAATGCGGCCTGGGCTCGACGCGCAGCGCGTACGACAGGATGGGCGTCCTTGCGTGTGGCGCCGGACGGAGGCGGATCGTCTGTGGTCCGAGCGAGACCGCGCGATCGTAGTGATACGTCGTGCGGTGAGTGAGCGCGACGGAAAGCGGCATCTGATCGGCTTTGCTGTTGCAGAGGTGAACGCGGCGCCGGATCATTCTGCGGCGGATTGTGCAATGCAACAAGAGCCGGCGCAAAGCTGCAGCCAGCGGCTGACCGCGAGGCCTGGGTGTGGCTAGTTCCGCGCGCTCACGCGGTTCATCGGCACCGTTGCATGAACGCCTCTGCTTCTCTCAAGGCGCAGCGCTCGACGGTCGTATTCCAGAGCGAGTTCCAACAAGCTTCGGCGGAAGTCGCCCCCCAGGATTTCGGCGGCCAAACGACGAAATGCCGATGCTTTTTGCCGAAGAGTGTCGGCATCCAATATCAGATCGTCAGTCATCGCACTCACATTTGGGAAAATGACAAGACGAGAGCACAACAATCTCCTGATCCAGAGAGTATGCTGAACATATCAACTACGTAACGACAGGAATACCGAGCCAATCGATCAAGATCATTGGGCGGCGTACTCGCACCCAGAGTGGGCACGGGTCGCACTCGTTCGTCATGGTCGGCCTGCGCCGACGTGACGACGGGCGATGCTGCTTGCGGGCCGAAGCACTCATTCGGCAGCAGGCCCTGAGAGCTCGGTCCGTCTGCCCCAGACATCAGGTCCAATATTAAACGCAGCCTCGCCATTCGATCGTTGCGTTAGTAACTGCATGTTGCGGGCGGCAACTACGACTTCAGTGCGGTTGCGGACTTTGAGTTTCCTGATGATGCTGTGCACGTGCGCCTTCACGGTGCTGAGCGACATGCCCAGCCGATAGGCGATGATCTTGTTTGGGGCACCGCTGCCCAATACGCCCAGGACCGCCGCCTCGCGAGCAGTCAGTTGCGCGAGAGACGTGTGCCGCGTCACCAGAGATGCCGGGTCGGTCGGCCTGATCACCGGCTGGCGGTTATGATCGCTCAGGGCCGGAAAGTAGCGACCGCCGGCTACCACGAGACGCAGTGCCGCCGCAGCCACGCTCACACTGCTGGAGGTCGGGATGTAGCCCTGCACATTCGATCGGCGTGCCAGTGCCTCGGCTGCCCTTGCTTCATCATCATCGGCGATCATGATGACCGGCATGTTCGGGGACCGCGAGCGGAGCCATCCGACCTGACGCATCAGCCACGCCTCGGCGCGCTCCGGAGCATCCATGGCGACCAGCACTGCCGCCGCCCGTCCGAGCGCAGCCGCGTTGAGGTATGTCTCAGCATCAGCCACCGGCAAGGCCGCGAATTCGGCGCACACATCGCGGAGCCAGCTGGTCAGGCAACCCCGAATGAAGTCTCGCCGCTCGATGACAATCAGGAGGCCAGCCTCCGTGGTCCCACGGTGGCCGGCGAAGGGGTCTATATCGTCGACACCCTTGATTTGTCTGGCGCGTTCTTCCTGCACTATGCCATTCCCTCGACGGGTATCCGTATCACATAACGCTGCCGCTTATATGACGAATATGTAACGTAATTCATCGTTGTTTGCCACTCGTTCCCATTGGCCAAAGGATCAATTCTTCGTGATGTTTCGGCCATTGGGAGCAGGGGGAAGCTCCGTGCTTCTCAGTCAGCGCTTGCCCCAGCGCTTCTGTTCCACCGTTTCCTCCTCGATGACATAGAACTGCTCGAGGCCCACCAGGTCCTCGATCTGCTGCCGCGCATCGACGCATTCCTGGTCGCTGAGACCGGTGAAAGTGCCGGTCTCGCGAACTTCCTCGAAGGCACGCTTTACCGCGGTGAAGGCGACCACGAGGCTGGTGACCGCGTCGATGCAGGCCTTGTAGCCCAGCGCCTCCAGCTCTGCGATCGTCGGCAACGGCCGCTGGTCGCGATTGCCGCGGCTCATCACGTACACCAGCGGCACTTTCGCGAGCTTCGGCGCCTGGCGCAGCTCCTCGGCATCTCGCGGGAAGACCAGCCCCATATCGGCGCCGACATCGGCTGCCAGGTTGATCCGGTCGATCGCCTCCTGTAGCCCCTCGAAGCGGCACGCGTCCGACCGTGCGATGATGACGAAGTCGGGGTCGGACTCGGCACGCTGCCGGCAGGCGTACTCGATCTTGGCGACGAACTCGTCGCGCGGCGTCACGTGCGCCACGTATTTGTGGTAGTGCGCGCGCTTTGGATACAGCTGGTCTTCGATGTGAATGCCGGCGACGCCGGCGCGAATGAACTCGCGGACCGTGCGCATGGTGTGCAGCGGTTCGCCGAAGCCGGCGCCGCCGTCGGCAACCAGCGGCACCGCCACCGCGGCTGCAACGTCACCCGCGACACGGACCTGCTCGTCCATGGTCAACAGCGGCTCCGAGGCGCAGCGAGAGCCGCCGGTGACGAAGCCGCCGGTATAGACCGCCGGAAAACCAAGGCTGGCGATCAGCCGTCCGCCGATCGCGTCATAGGCCGAAGGCATGTTGATGAAGCCGCTGTTCGACAGCAGCTTGCGCAGTGCGGTGGTTGTGCGTTGTTGCATGGTTGATCCTCTCCCTACGACTTGGGGTCGCTGACCTGCACGACCAGCTTGCCGGTGTTCTCGCCGCGAAACAGCATGCCGAGCGCGTCGGGCGCGTGGTGCAACCCATCCAGGATGTGCAGGCGCTGGCGGAGCGAGCCCTCGTGATGCCGCACGGCGAGCCAGGCGCGGGCCTCCTCGTAACGGGCGTGGTAGCGGAACACCTGGAAGCCCTGCATCCGCCCGCGCCGCGTCGCAAGGTGACCGAGATTGCGGATGCCGTATGGCGGATCGGCGGCAACCTGGGAGATGCGGCCGCACAACACGATCCGTGCGCCCTCACGCAGGTGCAGCAGCGCCGCGTCCAGCGTGGGTCCGCCCACATTGTCGAAGTAGAGATCGATGCCGTCAGGGCAGGCGCGGCCGATCGCCGCGGCGAGGTCGTTTTCTGCCTTGTAGTCGATCACTCCATCGAGGCGCAGTTCGTCGGAGAGCCAGGCGCACTTGTCTGGGCCGCCGGCGATGCCGACCACCCGACAGGCCTCGATGCGCGCGATCTGTGCGGCGATCTGCCCCACGCCGCCGGCTGCGGCGGATACCAGCACGCGATCGCCCGGCTTCACTGCGCCGATATCGCGCATGCCGAAGTAGGCGGTCACGGCGCTAAGGCCGAGTGGACCGATCCATGCCAGCGCGTCGCCGCGCGACAGATCGACCTTTTGCAGGTATTTCGCCGGCAAGGTCGGGTAGGTCTGCCAGCCGAGACGCGCCTGCACCAACTCTCCTGGCTGAAAGCTGCCCGACCGGCTTTCCAGCACACGCGCGATACCGCCGCCGCGCATGACCTCGCCCAACGGCACCGCCGCGCTCATCCATGATCGCATCGCTGGATCGATGGACAGGAAGATCGTCTGCAGCAGCACCTCATCGGCCGCGGGCGCGCGCAGCGGCACGCTGTCGGCGACGAAGTTGTCGGGCCGCGGGAGCGCCGTGGGTCTCGCCCGCAGCAGGATGCGGTGGTTGGTCTCGGTCATCGCTGGCGCACCATTTCGGCAATGCGTTCGGCGATCATGATGGTGGGGATATTGGTGTTGGTGCGCGACACCTCGGGCATCACCGAGGCATCGGCGACGAAGAGGTTGTCCGCGCCCACCACCTTGCCGCGCGGATCGACCACGGTTCGCGCATTCGCCGGATCGCCCATCCGGCAGGTGCAGGAGGGATGCCAGGCGGATTGCACGTTGTCGCGTACATGGCGCTCCAGCGCGGCAGGATCGGCGAGCAGCTCCGGCAGCGGATGGGCATCGCTGATCACCTTGTCGAACAGCAATCCCCGCAGACCGGGCGAGGTGTCCATCATCAGTGCCGCCACGTTGGTCAGCACCATGTTGCGGAAGTTCTTCTGGCTGACATTGCGCACCCGCTGGGAGAATTTCGAGGCGAACAGGTTGGACATGTACTGCGGCACCGGATCACTGGTCAGGATGCCGGCCATGCGACGGAACGCATGCACCATGCGGTCCAGGTCGCGCCGGTCGCTCAGCCAGTTGAAGTCAACGTAAGGCTCGTCCTCCGGATCGGGCGAGGCGAGACGTACCTCGCCGGTCGAGTATGAGCGGCCGATATAGGATGACAGCGTGCCGATGCGCACGCCGATCGCATGCCACGCGGAACGGCAGACCGCCATCATCACCATGTCCGCCGCCGGCACGTCCGCCAGTCCGGAGGACCAGCGCAGATAGGTGTAGTTCCGCCGCAGCACCATCTTGTGCCGCGCCACCGGCTGCAGGTAGCCGGAGATGTGGATCGCCGGATGATCCATCAGATTGCTGCCGACACCGGGCCGGTCCAGTTGCACCGTGATGCCGTGCTGACGCAGGTGCTCCGCGGGACCGATGCCCGACAGCATCAGCAGCCACGGCGTGTGCAGCGCGCCGGCGGATACGACGACATTGTCGGCGGTGATCGTCTCGATAGCGCCGTTGCGACGCACCTCCGCCCCGCTGGCGTGGCCGCCGGCGAACAGGATACGGCGCACCTGGGTTTCACCGAGGATCCGTAGATTGGGGCGTTGCCGGGTTGCCGCGTCGAGATAGCCGACCGCGGCGGAGCGTCGGGCTGTGCCGTCGTTGGACAGCGGCAGCGGCGAATAGCCCTCGCCGAATTCGCCGTTCATGTCCGGACGCAGCGAGTAGCCGAGTTCGTTCCACACCTTGGTGACGGAGAGCGTGAAATCGTCCCACTGCTCCGTCGGCATGCGGCGAACGGTGATCGGGCCCTGTGCGCCATGCAGCTGATCGGTGTAATCGAGGTCCGTTTCGAGGCGCCGGAAATACGGCAGCACGGAGTTCCAGTCCCAGCCTTTCGCGCCGATTGCATTCCAGTGATCGTAGTCCTCGGGCGCTCCGCGCAGCGCCACTTGTCCGTTGACGGATGATCCACCCCCAAGCACGCGACCTTGTTCGTAATAGACCGGCGCGGCATCCGCTTTGCGGCGAACCTTCAGGCCCTTCCAGAAGTAGCTCGGGTTCATCAGTGCGCTGCCCGAGTAGGTGTCACGAATGTCCTCCGGCGTCTGGTGCGGCGCGTAGTCGCGCCCGGCTTCCAGCAGCACCACCGTGTTGCCCGGAGCCTCGGACAGACGCGCCGCCATCACGCAGCCTGCCGAACCGCCGCCGATCACCAGGTGCGTGGCGTGCATCGCTGTGTTTCCCCCCTTGTTCATCGCCGGCCTGCGGACCCGATTCTGGACGCCGCCGGAGCGGACGCCAAGGGGCCGATGCCGCTTCTGGCCGAAGCCGGGGTTATCGACAAACCGGGGCGGATGCACCTACCGTTCCAATGGCATGAACGGGAGCCAGCCCGTTCGACGGAGCGGGCCCCGGCCATGACGCAAGTCAGGGAGAGAAGCGATGAAAGATGGCTTCAGGGTCTATGACACCGACACCCATATCAATCCCGCCGCCGAGGTGCTGGACAAGTACGTCGATCCGGACTTTCGCGCGCGGCTGCCGGAACTGGAGGCCTACCGCGCGCCGAGCGGAGGCGAGATGCACACGTATCGCGCCGGCACGAAATACTACCGTCGGATCCTTGGCGAGGAGGCACCGCGTGAAGGCTTTACCGGCAGGGACTCGCGGTGGATGGGCAGCAAGAGACCGCGCCCTGGCACGCAGGACGACCAGGCCGAGAACCGCGTTTTGGACATGGACGATGAGGGTACCGACGTCCATTTCCTGATTCCGACCTCGTGGCTCAGCCTGGTTGGTGTTGACGATGCGTCGATCGAGGTCGCGATGATCCGCGCCTATCATCGGCACATGGCGGAGTTCTGCGGGCCGTATCCGGACCGCCTCAAGGGCCCGATTGTCGCCTCGACACGACGCGTCGATGAGGCGGTGCGCGAAATCCGCGAATGGGGCCGCGCCAAATGGGCGGTGGCAGTGATGCCGTTGCTCGCCGAGGGGCTGCCTGCGGATCACCCGAGTCTCGAGCCGATATGGCGGGAGGCACAGGAATACGATCTGCCGATTGCCAATCACAGTTTCACCTGGACGCCGCCGTATTACCCCGGCTATCGCGATCTCTACGACAACATCTTCCTTGGCCGGCTCGCCGCGCATCCTTGGGGAGCCATGCGCTTCGCCGCGGCGTTCATCGGCGCGGGTCTGTTCGATCGTTATCCGAGATTGCGAATGGGCGTGCTGGAATGCGGCTTCGGCTGGCTGCCATTCTGGGCCAGGCGCATGGACGAGCAGGCGATCTATGTGGGCGGCACCGCGCCACTGAAGATGAAGCCGAGCGAATACATGATGAGCGGACGGTTCTTCTGCAGCATCGAGCACCACGAAGGCGAGGACATGCTCGAGTCCGTCACCGGTTTCCTGGGGGACGGCGTCCTGATGTACGCATCCGACTATCCGCATTCCGAGTGCCAGTTCCCTGACTCGGTTGCGAACATCCTCGCCTGGTCGAGCGTTGGCGCGGAACGGCAGCGCAAGCTGTTGTGGGAGAACCCGAACCGGTTCTTCCGTCAGACGTAGTTGCAAGGAGAGGAGACCGCATGCAGTTCAGTTTCACCGGCGAGCAGGAGGAGTTCCGCTCGGGTACTGCGACGGTTCCTCGAGGAGAAATCGCCCGCGACCGTTGTCCGGCGACTGATGGAGACCGAGGCGGGGTGGGAACGCGAGAGCTGGCGCGAGCTCAACCAACAGCTCGGTCTCACCGGCGTGCACATCCCCGAGGCGTATGGCGGGCAGGGCTTTGGCTTCGTCGAACTCGGCATCGTGCTGGAGGAGATGGGCCGAGCGTTGCTCTGTGCGCCGTATTTCTCCTCCGTTGCGCTGGCCGCGACCGCGATCATGAATGCCGGCACCGAGGCGCAGAAGCGCAAGCTGCTGCCGGACATCGCGGCCGGCGACACCATCGCCACGCTGGCGTTCACCGAGCCGAACGGACGGTGGGATGCCGGGGGGATCGAAACGACGGTGAGCGGTCAGGTACCGGCTCGACGGCGTGAAGAGCTTTGTGCTCGACGGGCACACCGCTGACCTGATTGTCGTTGTGGCGAAGGGTGAGAAGGGGCTGTCGTTCTTCACCGTGCGTGGCGATGCGCCCGGCCTGGAGCGCCGCGCATTGAAGGTGATGGACCCGACGCGCAAGCAGGCGCGGCTCGAGTTCCGTGGCGTGGAAGCCGAGCTGCTGGGCGAGGAGGGCGGCGGTGCGGCGCCGTTCGCGAAGACGATGATGCAGGCCGCGGTTTGCCTGGCGAACGAAATGGTCGGTGGCGCGGAGCGGCTGCGGCTTTCGGCGCTTGATTATGCCAACCTGCGGGTGCAGTTCGGCCGGGCCATTGGCTCGTTCCAGTCGATGAAGCACAAGCAGGCCGACATGCTGGTCGATGTCGAGCTCGCGAAGTCGGCTGCCTATGCCGCGGCGTCGGCGGCGGCCGAGGAGGATGCGGATCTGCCCGCGCTGGCGTCGCTGGCGAAAGCGACGGCGGCCGAGGCGTATATGCAGACGGCGATACATACGATCCAGATCCACGGCGGGATCGGCTTCACCTGGGACAACGACACGCATCTGTGGTTCAAGCGCGCGAAGAGCTCCGAGGTATTCCTGGGGGATGCCACGTATCATCGCGAGCTTATGATGCGCGCCTGGGGGGGTTGATGGCCGGGGCGGTGGGCGCGGCCCCCTCCCGCGAGGGGAGGGGGAGTTTGGTTTGGCGGAGATGGATATGAGTGACGCGACTGAGGGTTCGGTCCGCGCTGAGGTGCGCGCCTGGCTGGCGGCGAACTGGAACGCTGATTACGGGCTGGTGGAGTGGCGCAACAGGCTGATCGACTCAGGCTGGGGGGTGCCGTCGTGGCCGAAGGCTTGGTTCGGTCGCGAGCTGCCGGCGGCGCTGGAGATGGTTGTCGAGGAGGAGATGCAGCGTGTTGGCGCGGTCGGCGTTGCCAAGACAGGCATCCGACGCCTCGCTGCCGCGACATTGCTGGTGCATGGCAATGATGCGCAGAAGCAGAAGTGGCTGCGCCGCAGTCTGACAGGCGAGGATACGTGGTGCCAGTTGTTCAGCGAGCCGGGGTCCGGGTCCGATCTCGCGGGGGCCACGACGCGGGCCGAGTTCAAGGGCAACCGCTGGGTGATCAACGGGCAGAAGGTGTGGACCACGAGCGCGCATCATGCCGACTGGGGGCTGCTGCTGGCACGGACGGACTCGAACGTGCCGAAGCATCAGGGGCTCTGGTACTTTGTGCTCGACATCCGCCAGCCTGGGGTCGAGGTGCGGCCGCTGCGGCAGATGAACGGGCATGCGTCGTTCAACCAGGTGTTTTTCAGTGATGCCGAGGTGCCGCCGGAGAACCTGGTATCCGAGGTGGGGCGCGGCTGGGCGGTGGCGACGACGACGCTGATGTATGAGCGGCGGGGCGCGGACGGCATCCGTACCTGGGGGATGGCGTCGGACCGGAAGGGGCGGGTGTACGACGAGGAGCGGGCCGAGATCGCCACCGTGATGGAGCCCTACAAGTGGTATCCGCAGCGGGCAGGGCGGGTGGATCTGGTAATGGAGCGGGCGAAGGCGACCGGGCGGGCGAGCGATCCGGTGGTGCGGCAGGAGATCGCGAAGCTGCTCTGCATGTCGAAGGCCGCGGAGTGGACGGCGCGGCGGGCTCGGGCGGCGCAGATGCAGGGTCGGCCGCAGGGTCCGGAGGGGTCGCTCGGCAAGCTGGTCTCAAGCCACGTGGCGCGCGCCGCGGCTCGGGTTCACACGCTGATCAGCGGGGCCGACGCGATGCTGACCGGCGAGGATGGGCCGATGGCTGGCCTGATCGCGGAAATTCTGGTCAGCGTGCCGGCGGGGTCGATCGCGGGCGGCACGGACGAGATTCAGCGCAACATCATCTCGGAGCGGGTGCTGGGGATGCCGAAGGAGCCGCGGACGGACAATGACCGGCCGTTCAGGGACGTGCCGAAGAACCTGGTGGGGTGAGGTGGTCCGCTGCGGCGAGCTTCGCTTCGGCCGGACGTCGAGTGCGCGCAAGGTTGGGCTGGTGCCGGTGACGATGGTGTGGACCAGCTCGGGTGACGGCGGGCCGAAATCGCAGCTGGCCGGTAGACCGCCGAGGGAGCGGATCAGCTCCGCGCGGCGCGGGTAGATGAGTCGGCCTCCGCGGCCGGATCGGGCCGCGGTGTGGCTTCCTCCATTGGCATTGGCGAAGGCTTTGGGGGTTCGGCCGTCGATAACTGTCAATGTTATTAGGCGCTGCCTCGGTCGGATGCGACTGCGCTGCCAGCGCCCAGCTTCTCGGCAACATCCAAGGCGGCCAATGTTTTCCTTGCAGCGGACTCAGGTGGCGCGTAGGCGTTGGAGGTCGCGGTTCTTCATAGCGATCGCTCCAGAACGGAGGCGGTGCGGAGATGCAGTCGATAGCGGGATTGGTTCTGCGGAACCAAAATCTGATTATCCTGGCGACGGAAGCGCGATTGCGCGCGAGGAGTCTTGCCAACATAACAGGCGAAACCTGCTTCGCATCCGCAGTACTGTGCGATACGGCGACTGAAATGCGCCGTAATGCAAAATTGCTGTTCCGTGATCCGTCCAGCATCGAGAAGGGAGAAGACACGTAATTATGCTCGTCTCTCCGTGCCGAAGGGTTGGGCTACGAGCGAAGGTGGTTCGCCATTCCGGGGACAACTCATAGGACCGTCTGCATCCCCCAATTTGAGTGCGTGCACGCGGGCTCGCGGAGTGTTATGGCAGACTGGTTGTCGTTCCAATCAGCTCCGGCGGCTCTGCCGCGGAGCAACCCATCGGGGAGCAGGCCATGTCCACAACCGACTCGGTTGAAGGGGCGCGGGAGACGCGTGCCCAAGCCCATGCCCGTGCCCTGGAAGTGTGGGGGCAATGGCTGCGGGACTGGCGGCGGACCGGCGCGCCACGTGCGCTTCACGCCACCCTTATCTGTAAGCAGATCGCGGCGGAACGATTTGCCGCCTGGCGGGCCGAGTTGCGGACGGATCGGTTGGCTCGTCGGTCCATGCGTGCCGCTCGGACCGAGCGGGTCCTGGAGCAGACGCTGGTGCAAACCGGGCGCGACGAGCGGGTGATCCGGTCGGCTGCCAATTCGGCCGAAGCGCCGGTGGAGGATCTGGAGGTACACGCATTCGATGGTCGATGACAGGACAGAGATGCTGATACGCCGGAACCGCTTGCTGCTGAAGTTGGCGGCGATGGCACGTGAGGAGGCCCGTGCGGCTTCTGCGCTGGCAGCGAAGCGCATCGCTATACTGACGGACACGCTGAACCTGGTCCGGCTGCAGCACCCGCGAACGGACAGCGACCGGGGCGCAGAAACCATATCCTGGTGTTGATGCTGCGCCCCGATCGTTTTAGGCCGTGCGGTCTCGTTCTCCCCTGAGCGTGGCGGGAGGTCGGTACCCCAGCGGCTCAGCCACCACGGGTGTCCACCGGGCCTTCTTCACGACCGACAGAAAAGACTGCGTGGAGGCGTGGTGGTCGCTGGCGGTGATCGTCAGCGGCGGGCCGCCGAACATGTCGCGCCAGTCCTTGATGTTTTCCATCGACTTTTGGAAGGTCTCCAGGTTCAGGTCGCGTCCCGCCCGCTGCAGCACGTCGGTGAGGCAGACCGCCGCCGCATAGCCTGCCTCGCCGAGGTAGTTGATGTCGATACCGTAGCGTTGCTTGTAGCGCGCCGTGATCTCGCGTACCGCCGGACGAGGATCGTCGGAATAGGCATAGACCCCTGGCGACATTGAATAGAAGCCCTCCGCCGGCTCCCCGGGTGCCTCGGCCACGGCGGTGGAGTAGCTCGCGAACTGGCCACAGAACTCGACGTCCCATCCCATCTTGCGCGCGGTCTGCAGGATGATGATCGTGTCTCTTACGATCGTGCCCATGCAGACGAGATCGCAGCCCGCATCCTTGAGCCGGCTGACATGCGCGTTGAAGTCGGTGGCGGTCGGACTGAACGTCGCGACGGCGCCCAGTTTCAGATGCATCGCATTCACCTGATCGACGACGCCGGCGTGAATGTCCTTGCCGAAATCGGTGTCCTCATACATCGAGCCGAAGACCTTCCGGCCTTTCGTTTCGGCGAAGTACTTCACGCACGAGCGCATCTGGTCATAGTACCGAGGAGAACTGGCCGTATTTGTACGGGCTCAGCGGCAGGTACATCGACCGCGCGCAGGTCAGCGGGAACACACTCGGCACCTGCTTCTCGATCATCATCGGCAGCACCGCGTCCATCTGTGGCGTGCCGCCGCTGCTGATCGAGAGGAAGATGTTGTCGAGGTTGACCAGCTTGTTCATCGCCTGCACCGCCTTGGGGACCATGTACTCCATGTCCTCGACGATGAAGCGGATCTTGCGGCCGTTGATGCCGCCTTTCGCGTTGACGTCATCGAACGCCATGCGGATCGAATTCGCGGCGTTGGTGCCCTGCACCGCCGTGACGCCGGACAGGTCGGTCATCATGCCGATGATGATCTCGGTATCTGACACACCGCGTGTGGCGGCGGCGGCGGCTCGTCCGATGATGGCTGGCGAGGCGAGCAGGCCAGCGGCACCTGCCAGAACGGAGCGGCGTGTTGTCGCACGTGTCAGACCCATAACGTATTCTCCCTTTCGCAGCCGGATGAGTCCGGCCGTCGTATCTTGCCAGTTGGCCCCCGGACATGACCGAGGCTCCGCCAGCTTTAGGAAAGGCTAGCGCGGATCGGGAGTGGTGTCATTCCCAACCAATCGATCGGCCACTGAGCCGGTTAAATGGCGGCCGTTTCAGGGCGCCGTATCGCTCGCTCGACCGCCATCGCCAGGTCATGCGTCGTGAACGGCTTCTGCACCGTCCGGTAACCGAGAGCCGACCAAGGACGCAGAGCATCATTCTCGACGTAGCCGGTCACGAAGAGGATCGGCGCGGAGGGCCAGAGCTTGGTGACCTCCGCGGCAAGCTGGATGCCGTTCATGGATGGCATCGCAAAGTCGAAGATCAGGACATCGAAGCGCTGATCGCGCGCAAGCAATTCCAAGGCGTCGTTGCCGCCGGTGGCTTCGACCACCTGATGTCCAAGCTCCTCAAGCATCGCGCGGACCGAGACGCGCACGCTGGCATCGTCATCGACCAACAGCACGCGGCCTGCACGGATGGATGATGCGACGGTCTCAGGCATTGGTGTCTCGATGTCCGGAGCATTGTCGGACTTGCGCAGGAAAAGGCTGACGGTCGTGCCAACCCTTGGTGCGCTCCGGAAAGCAAGTGCACCGCCCAGCTCAGTGACGAAGCCGGCTACCATCGACAGGCCCAGACCGGTTCCGCTGCCGACCTCCTTCGTCGTGAAGAATGGTTCGTGCGCGCGGGAACGGACCTCTTCGGTCATGCCCATGCCGGTGTCGACGACCTCGATGCACACATAGTCACCTGGTTTCAGTTCAGGCACGTGACCATCGGCATCCTCTATCGCAAAGGGAGTGGTTCGGAACGTAAGGTCCCCACCATCCGGCATTGCATCACGCGCGTTGACCGCGAGGTTGAGCAATGCAAGCTCGAGTTGGACCAGATCGGCCAGAGCCGGCCAGAGGTTATCGGCGAGGTCATAGTGCAGACGGATTGGTGGCCCGAGAGTGCGGCACAGCAAATCGTCCATGCCGTTGATGACGGCGTTCACATCAACGGGCTGTACCGCGACTTCCTGTTTCCGCGAGAACGCCAGCATCTGCGCGGTGAGCTTGGCCCCGCGTTCCGCGGCCTTGGTTGCGGCCTGCAACAACCGCAGGGACCGCGGGTTGCTCTCGCGTCGCAAAACGAGCTCCAGCGAGGCAAGGATGACCGCGAGCAGATTGTTGAAGTCGTGCGCCACACCGCCTGTCAGACGGCCGAGCGCCTCCATCTTCTGGCTTTGCTGCGCGATTGCTTCCGCCTGCCGCCGCCGCTCGGTCTCTTCCACAAGCCGATGCAGCGCATCATGCTCGATTGCGGTGTTCCGTCGCACGAGGCGCTCGGTTGCGAGCAGCAGGACACTGAGCAGGAGCGTGCATGCACCGATCACCGCAACATGAACGGCCCAGGTCTGCAGAAAGACCGATCGGTCGATGGCGTAACTCACCAGCAGCGGCAGATTGTCCAATCGTCTGAAGGCGGCGATCTGCACGCTGCCATCCGAGGGCGATCGAATTGAAAGCAAGCCAGAGGTATTGCCGGACCGGGCAGCCATCATCAACGCGTCGGATGCTGGAAGCGCAGCCAGATGGCCGGTTGGATCGGGGAACTGCGCCAGGATTGCGCCATCCGTGCGAACAAGCTGGGCGGCCGAGGCACCGGGCACGTCCAGCACTTCACGATAGATGTTCTCGAAATATTGCCGCGAGACGGTTACCCCCACCACACCGTCGAATTTCCCATCCTGCACCCGGCGGCGGCTTATCATGAAGCCGGTGGTTCCGGAGATTGTGCCGGGAAATGGCGCGCTGATGACGACGCCGTCGCTGTTCTGGGGCTTGACGGCGGCGAAGTATTCCGCGTTGTGAACATCATATCTGGGCATTGGATAGGCACGGCTGCTGGCGGCGATCGTGCCGGTCGGGTCGGTCAGGAACACTGCCTCGACCTGAGGCAGCTCGCGCCGCATCTGGTCCAGGAACTCGTGTGTATCGGGCGATCCGGCCAGGGTCGCCCAGTCCTCGTTGCCGACGTGATCCAGCACGCTCGTGAGCACCAACTGGACCGCTTCCACCACCGTCCTGGCATGTTCAGCCAAGGCGTTGGTGGCGGTCGCCACGTCGTTGCGCGTCCGCGCCAGTTCCTCGCGGTAGTCGACCCACGCCAGACCCAGGAACAGCACGGCAGGAAAAACCACGCATGCAACCCGTAACGGGTTGGTGAGGCGTTTCGACCGCATGCCGAGCAGGCCGGTGCGCGTATTCACGGCTTTGATGTCAGCGTCCATCGACTGTTGGGACGACGGCTGTTACGGCACCATTTTGGCACGCAGATGGCGGGCAAGGTCAATGTTCGCGGAGCAGCCGTGCGAGTAAAGGGCGACGCCGCCCGCGCTACTCCGCGGCGGCGCGCGCGGACTGCCTGGCTCCGCCCATGTAGTCAACGCTGACCGGCTGGTTCGTCTCGAACGGGCTCTTGAGGTCGAATTCCTTCGCCATCTCGCGCACCGCCGGGAACACCTCGGTGCCGAGTAGCCGGATGCAGGTCTTGGCATCCTCATGCGACACGGTGCCGTCATTGCCCCAGAAGGCGAAGATGCCGGGCCGAGTCTCCTCCAGCAGGACGCGCAGCTTGGCGATGACCTGCTTGGGCGTGCCGGCGATGATCATCATCTCCTTGAGCTGGCCCTCCAGGTTCGGACGGGCGCGCGGGCTGGTCGACCGGCCGATGGAGGACTCGACGAAACCGCGGCGGTTCTCCGGGCTGTAGTAGCCTGCGGGGGTGCTCCACACCGGATGCGCCAGGCCGGTGAACTCGCCTTGCATCCAGAGGAACTGGCGCGCGTTCTCCAGCGCCTTCTCCTCGGTCTCGGCGACGTGGATCTGCTTCAGCAGGCCGTGATACGCCGGACCTCCGGCATAGCCCGCCGCGGCCGCCGTATCGTCGTACATCTTCCAGATCTGATTGGTGCGTTCGACCGGCGTGTTGAGCGCGATGTAGGGATAGCCATGCTGTGCCGCCCAGATGATTGTCTCGCGGCTGATGACGCCGGGGATCCAGATGCGCGGATGCGGCTTCTGCATCGGCACCGCCCACGGATTGACGACGCGGTGCTGGTAGTGCGTGCCCTCCCAGCGGAACGGCCCCGGTGTCGTCCAGGTCTTCACGATGAGGTCGTGCGCCTCCTCGAAGCGCTCGCGGTTGAACGCCGGGTTGACGCCGTTGGCGAGCTGCTCCTGGCCACCGCCGCGCACGAAGCCGGATACCAGCCGGCCTTTGCTGATCATGTCGATCATCGCCAGCTCTTCGGCGAGCTGAACGGGATTGTCCGACAGCGGCAATGGGTTGCCCAGGATGACGATCTTCACGTTCTTCGTCATCGCGGCGAGGATCGAGGCGAATATGTTGGTGCGTGCCTGCATGCAGAACGGCGCGTTGTGATGCTCGTTCAGCATGATGCCGTCAAAGCCCAGCTCGTCGACCAGCAGGTAGTGCTCGAGATACTCGTTGTACAGCCGGCTGCCCTCGCTTGGGTCGAAATGGCTGTTCGAGAACATCAGGGCGGTGGCGCCGAAGTCCAGGCCGGCCTGGGCGAAATAGGCCGACATCGGCTGTTCGGTGAAGTACATCAGGTGCATGACGATCTCCCTTCCGCCGCGACAAAGGCGGGCTGCTGGCCGTTTCACTAGGTTTGTGACAAGGCTAGTCCTGCGTCTGCCTGCCGGCAACCGTGGGTCGAAGTTGGCATGATGCCGGGCGTCGGGCGATGATCGATAAACCTATTCAGGAGCGACAGCAGTTGGCCGACTTGGGCGAAGCGCCGGATTATGACGCCATCATCATTGGGGCAGGGATGTCGGGCCTGTACCAGCTCTACCGTCTGCGCGAGCTGGGGATGCGGGTGCGGGTGTTCGAGGGCGGCACCGGCGTTGGCGGCACGTGGTACTGGAACCGCTATCCGGGCGCGCGCTTCAATTCCGAAAGCTACTCCTACAGCTACTCGTTTTCGCAGGAGCTGCTGGCTGAATGGAACTGGTCGGAGCATTTCTCCGGCCAGCCGGAGACGCTGCGCTATCTCAACCATGTCGCCGACAGGTTCGATCTGCGCCGCGACATTCAGTTCCGCAGCCGGGTGGTCGCGGCGCACTGGCAGGAGGCGAGCCGGCGCTGGGACGTGACGCTGGAGGACGGCAGTCGCCACAGCGCGCGCTTTCTGATCACCGCGGTGGGTCCGCTGTCGGCACCGACGATGCCGCGCATCGAGGGAGTGGAGACGTTTCAGGGGCAATCCTGCCATACCGCGAGATGGCCGCATGAGCCGGTGAGTTTCGCGGGCAAGCGGGTGGCGGTGATTGGCACCGGTGCGACCGGCGTGCAGACGATCCAGGAGGTGGCAAAGACAGTTGGCCACCTGACCGTGTTCCAGCGCACGCCGAACTGGTGCGCGCCACTGCACAACGGCACGATCGACGCTGCGACGATGGCGCAGATCAAGGCGGGCTATCCGGAGATGTTCAGGCGGTGCCAGGAAACCTTCGCCTGCTTCCTGCACACGCCCGATCCGCGGGGCACGTTCGAGGTGACGCCGGAGGAGCGCGAAGCGTTCTGGGAGAAGCTTTACGCGGAGCGTGGCTTCGGCATCTGGCAAGGCAATTTTCGCGACATCCTTACCGATCGGGCGGCCAACGCTGCCATCTCGGATTTTGTCGGCAAGAAGATCCGCCAGCGGGTGAAGGACCCCAACGTGGCCGAGAAGCTGATCCCGAAGCACCACGGTTTTGGCACGCGCCGTGTTCCGCTCGAGACGCGATATTACGAGGTCTACAACCAGCCGAATGTCGTGCTGGTGGACATCAACGAAACGCCGATCGAGCGGATCACCCCGACAGGCATCAAGACCAGCGATGCCGAGTATGCGTTTGATATCATCATCTACGCGACGGGTTTCGATGCCATCACCGGGAGCTTCGACCGCATCGACATTCGTGGCGTGGATGCGCGGAAGCTGAAGGACAAGTGGGCGGACGGCCCGCAGACCTATCTCGGCGTTCTGGTGACGGACTTCCCGAACATGATGATGCTGATGGGGCCACATACAGCGCTGGGCAACATTCCGCGCAGCATCGAATACAATGTCGATTGGGTGACGCGTCTGCTGCGCCATGCGCGGGAGCATGGCCTCACGCGCGTGGCGGCGACGGACGCGGGGGTGACGTCGTGGACCGATCACGTCAAGTCGTGTGGGGTGGGTCTGCTGTCCAACGAGGTCAACTCCTGGATGACCGGGATCAACTCCAATGTGGCGGGCAAGCAGACCCGCATTATCGCGCGCTATAGCGGCAGTGCGCCGGCATACCGGGCACGGTGTGATGAGGTGGCGGCGAAGCGATATCAGGAACTCGCGCTGGCATAGAGCCAGCAGTCAATCGGAGCAGGAGGTCGTGGTGAAAGCAGAAGCGGTCGGGCTGTCAGCGTCGCGGTTGGCGCGCCTGGATGAGGTGATGAAGCGTCGCTACGTCGATAGCGGCCGGCTGCCGGGCGTGCTGACCATGGTCTACCGTCGCGGCAAGCTGGCTCATACCGGCATGTCGGGGCATATGGACCTCGAGCGCGACAAGCGAATGCGCGAGGACGCGATATTTCGCATCTATTCCATGAGCAAGCCGATCACGTCGGTCGCGCTGATGATGCTGGTCGAGGACGGTCTGATCGGCCTGGACGATGACGTCGCCACGCACATTCCGTCGTGGAAGAATCTCGGGGTCTATGCTACCGGCCTGCCGAGCCTCGTCGCCGTGGGAGAGCCGAGTTTCGTGACGACGCCTGTTGTGCGGCCTATGAAGGTCGTGGACTTGGTGACGCATACCTCGGGCCTGACCTATGGGTTCATGAACCGCACCAGCGTCGATCGCGCTTACCGTCGTGCGCACATTGCCGAACCGAGCGCCGAGGGCGGGCTCGATGCGATGATCGAGCACTTGTCTAAGTTGCCGCTGGAGTATTCGCCGGGAACGGGGTGGAACTACTCCGTCTCGATCGATGTGATGGGGTATCTCGTGCAGAAGCTCAGCGGCGTGAGCTTCGGCGAGTTCCTGCGCACGCGGCTGTTCGAGCCGTTGGGGATGAACGACACCGCTTTCTGGTGCCCGCCGGAGAAGATCGAGCGCTTTGCATCCTGTTATATGCCACGGCATGGCGGCGGCCTGCTGACGCAGGACGATGCGGGCAACAGCACATACGCCGCGCCACCGAAGCTGGAGTCCGGCGGTGGCGGCCTGGTGTCGACCGCGCACGACTACATGCAGTTCTGTCGGATGATGCTGAACGGTGGCACGCTCGATGGCGTGCAGATCCTCAGTCCCAAGACGGTCGCGTTGTTCAGTCTGAACCACCTGCCGGACAACAAGGAGCTGGCGGACATGGCGCCGCCGGGCCTGTTCAGTGAGTCAGGCTATTCGGGCATCGGCTTCTCGATCGGCTGCGGCGTGAATGTCGACGTGGCCAAGACGCGCCTGCCTGGCACGGTGGGCGAGTACTTCTGGGGTGGCGCCGCCTCGACCGCGTTCTGGATCGACCCGAAGGAAGAACTAGCGGCGGTGTTCATGACGCAGGTCATGGGCAGTGACGCCCGGCTGACACTGCGCCGTGACCTGCGCACGCTGGTCTATTCGGCGATGACCGAGTCATTTGCCTAATCCGTCGGGAGAAGATGATGGGACCAAGACTTGTCGAGTATTTGCTGTATGAGCCGGAGGACAGCGGTATCCTCTGGATCAAGTTCAATCGTCCGGAGCGGATGAACGCGCTGGTGGGGACCGCGGAGGAGAATGGCACCGTCGCGAAGGTCGGCGAATACATGCGGGCCGGCGACGACGATCCCAATGTGCGCGTGATTGTGCTGACCGGCGTGGGGCGTGGCTTCTGTTCCGGTGCGAATTTGGGATCGCGGGCGACAGAGGACATCACCGGACAAAACCTTTCCGGCAATCGTGGGACGCACGAAGGACCCGATGCGGCGCGCCAGCACTTCTTCCACGGATTTACCCAGCTTCACCGCGATATATCGCTGATCCGCAAGCCGACGATCGCGATGATCAATGGTCCGGCGGTCGGATCGGGCATGGATATGGCACTGCACTGCGATATCCGTGTCGGCTGCGAGAGGACGCGTTTCATCGGCTATCACAACGCCGGACAGATCATCGAGAACGGCGGGTCATACTATCTTCCCAAAATGGTGGGCCTCGGCCGTGCCCTGGAATTTGTCTATACCGGCGAGCTGAACGCAGAGCGGGCATACGAGTGGGGGATGCTCAACCATCTGGTGTCTTCCGAGAAGCTGGAAGAGACCACGCGCGAACTGTGCGAAAAGATCATCGCCCGGCCGCCACTGGTGCAGTGGGTGAGCAAGCGTGTCATGCGTGCCGCTTTGGACAGCACACTGGAGACGACGATGGTGCTTACCTCCAACGCTGGCGGCATCCTGCAGAACTCCGAGGATGCGAAGGAGGCGAGGCGCGCTTTTGTCGAGAAGCGAAAGGGCCGGTTCAGGGGGGTGTGACAGGCCACACGGGGACGGAGACTGCTTCGCGGCGCTCGCAATGACAATGCCAACGTGCATCGCGCTCCAACTATAGTGGGTGCCAGTTCGACCGGCATGATGCTTGCATAGGGTTATCAACGGCGCGGGAGTGGATAGATGTCGGCGAAGCCCTTTCACCTTGGCTGGTTTCTGCAGGGCTCGAGTGCGCAGGCCTGGGGCGAGAGCTGGACCGGACACATCGGCAGCAACTGGATGGTGCCGGAGCTGTTTGTCGACATGGCGCGTTCGCTGGAGCGCGCGTGCTTTGATTACCTGCTGATCGAGGACTCGTCCTATGTCGGCGAGAGCTGGGGCGGCTCGACCGAACTGTATCTGAAGCACGCCATCGCGGTGCCGCGGCAGGATCCTTCGGTGGTCGCGTCGCTGATGACCCAGGCGACGTCGCGCATCGGCATTGTGCCGACCTTCGGCACCTACGCCTATCCGCCTTACCTGCTCGCGCGGCTGATCGCGACGCTGGATCAGGTGTCGGAGGGCCGCATCGGGTGGAACGCCGTCACCGGCAGTTCCGACTTTGCCGCGATGAACTTCGGCCTGCCGGGGATGCCGGAGCATGACCTTCGCTACGACATGGCCGACGAATACATGGAGGTCTGCCGGCGGCTCTGGGGTTCGTGGGAACCGGGCGCGATCATCGCCGATCGGCACAGCGGATTTCTGGTCGATCACACCAAGGTCCATGCGGTGAATTTCGAGGGTCGCTACTACAAGACACGTGGGCCGCTGAATTCGGGACCGTGTGTGCAGGGGCAGCCGGTAATCGCGCAGGCCGGTGGCTCGCCGCGAGGACGGCAGTTCGCCTCGCAGTACGCCGACACGATTGTGGCGCACACCAAGGGCGTTGCCGGGATGAAGGCGTACCGCGACGACGTGCGTGCCCGCATGGTGGCGCATGGGCGCGATCCGGAATCGTGCAAGGTGCTGTTCCTGGTGGCACCGATCATCGCCGAAACGGAGAAGGAGGCGCAGGAGAAGAAACGGCTGCGCGCGGCGCGTGCCGAGGCACAGATCCCGCAGCGGCTCGCGCATCTCGGGAAGGTGACGAACATCGACTTCGGCCGCTTCGATCTCGACAAGCCGTTGCCGAACGATGTCACCACCAACGGGCATCAGCAGACGTTGGATGAATTCCGCGTCAAGTCTGCCGGCAGGACGCTGCGCGAGGCGATGCTCGACCACAATGCCACGGAACTCTCGGTGGAACTGGTCGGCTCGCCGGACTCGCTCGCGGCTCGCATGGGCGAGGTGATGGAGGAAGTCGGCGGCGACGGCTTCCTGTTCTCGTTGCCGAATGTCAACCGTCGCACCCTGGCTGAGGTGGAGGATGGGCTGGTGCCGGCGTTGCAGGACCGCGGTTTGGTACGCGCGGCATACACCCACCGGTATTTTAGGGATAACCTCCTCGAGTTTTGAGCGGGGAGAGGGGCATGGCGCTGAACCAGACACAACAATCCGCTGTCGCCTGGATCGATACGAACCGGGCGCGGCTGTCGGACTTCAACCGGGGGATCTGGAACTTCGCCGAGCCTGCCTGGCGGGAATACAAATCGGCGCATGCGTACTGCGAGCTGCTGCGCGCCGAGGGGTTCACTGTGGAGGAAGGCTCGGGCGGCATGCCCATCGCCTTCGCCGCGACATGGGGCAGCGGTTCGCCCGTCCTCGGCAGCTACGCCGAATATGATGCGGTCCCCGGGCAGTCGCAGCAGGTGGTGCCACACAAGGCGCCGCGCGAAGGGCTGCATCCCTGGACCGCCGGCCACACCGATCCGCACTCATCCTTGGGAACCGCGGCGGTGGCCGGCATTTTGGCGACGAAGGCGGCGATGCAGCTTCACGGGTTGCGCGGCACATTGAAGTTCTTCGGCGAGCCGGCCGAGAAAGTGTGCGGCTCGAAACCGGTGCACGCGGCGAAGGGCTACTACGACGGCTGCGATGCTTTCATCGCCTACCATCCCCACACCGCAAACACGGTGCAGGGTGAGACCCAGTGCGGCGCCTATTGGAGCGTCGTGATCACCTTCGAGACGCTGACGCCTGAGCAGTGGATCGACAAATCGCTGCTGCCGATCCGCACGTCGGCTCACGCCGCGGCGCGGTGTCCCGGCGCGATCGACGCACTGTGCCTGATGTACACGACGACGAAATACACCAAGGAGGCGATGTATCCGCACGCCGGCGCCTGGACGCTGAACGAGTTCATCCTGGCCGGCGGTGACGCGACGTCCGACAACCTGCCGCCGCGTTTCAGCCAGATCCAGTATTCCTGGCGCTCGCCTTCGCTCGCGGTGCAGCAGCAGATCTACCAGGTTCTGAGCAACAACGCTCGTCACGCGGCGGCTGTATGCGGTTGCCAGGCATCGGTACGGTGGGTGACCAAGACGCGTGTTGGCCTGCCGAACAGCACAATGATCGACCTGGTATATCGGAACATGGAAGCGATCGGCGCGCCGTCATTCGACGAAGAGGCGCGCGCCTTCGGCCGGGCGATTCAGACGAATCTCGGCATTGCGCCGATGGGCGATCCGTTCATCGCCGACAATCAACGGCTGACGTCGCCGGCGGAATTCGAGGCCATCGTGCGCCGCAGCCTGCCGCAAGGGCAGTTCCATATCGGGGCCGACGACTACGTCGAGTACAGTTGGCATGCGCCGGCGGCGCGGCTGTTCACCATGCGGCCGACGCTGCGTCCTGCAGACGACAGCTACGAGTACCCGGCCTGGTGCCGCAATGCTTTGGGCGGGTTGCCGGCGGCGATCGATCCGGGGCTGTTCCTCGCGGCGAAGACACTGGCGGCGTCATTTCTCGATCTTCATGCGCATCCCGAGATTCTCGAACACGCCAAGACGGAATTCAATGAGCGCACCGGCGGCGGCGTTGACGGCGCGAAATGGGTGGCGCCGCTTCTGCCGGATGATTTCGTTCCGCCGGTCGATCTGCGTTGGCCGGAGTACATCACCACCCCACGCGGCGAGGAATGGTGGATTCCGACGCCGTTCTCCGGCTCCGGCGCCGGAGAGGCACTGACATGACCTTTGATCAGGAGCGCAGCCATGACGAAACGCGACGACACGACTGACCACAGCCGCCGCCGCATCCTTGGTTTTGCCGCCTGGGCAACCGCGGGCATGACGGCTCTCGGCGGCACGCGGAGCTTTGCGCAATCCGCGCCGCCGACGAAGATGCCGGAGATCACCGCGATACCGGACAAGCTGAAGGGCAGCGGCGAGGTTCGTATCGCCGGTTATGGTGGAACTGCGCAGGATGCCGAGCGCACCGCGTATTTCGCGCCGTTTGAAAAGCTCAGCGGCATCAAGACGCTCGATTTCCCCGGTGCCGATGTCAACAAGGTCAAGGCCATGGTGGACACCGGCAACGTCGAGTGGGACGTGGTGCAGCTCGGCCGCTCCACCGTGAAGAATCTCCAGAAGAAGGGCGACTACTTCGAGAAGATCAACTACGACCTGGTCGATGTGGACAATATCGATCCGCTGTATCGCTACGACTATGCGCTCGATATGCTGGTCTGGTCCCAGGTGATGGGGTATCGCACCGATGCGTTCAAGGGCGCGGTGCCGAATGGCTGGGCGGATTTTTGGAACGTGACGAAATTCCCCGGCGATCGTGCGCTGACCGGCGCCGGCCCGAGCACCCCGGAGCTTGAGTTCGCGCTGATGGCCGCCGGTGTGCCGCCGGACAAGCTGTACCCGATCGACATCGACCAGGCTTTCGCCAGCTACGACAAGATCAAGGCGAGCGTGGTGAAATGGTGGGAGACCGGCGCGGTGCCGGTGCAGATGCTCACCGATCGCGAGGTGGTGCTGACGTCGGTCTGGAACGGGCGCATGGCGGCGATCCAGGCGGCGGGCGTGCCGGCTGCGATAAGCTGGAGCCAGGGACTGCTCAAACGCGATTGCTGGGCCGTGCCGAAGAACTCGCCCCACAAGGCCAACGCGATGAAGTTCATCGCGTTCAGCACGCTGGCGATCTCTCAGGCGCGGCTGTCGATGCTGATCCCGTATGGCTCCGTGAACAACAAGTCGGCGGAATACCTGAGCGAGAAGCAGCTGGAGGCATTGCCGAGTGCACCGGTGATCAGATCGCAGTTGGTTCCGTATAATTACGAATGGTGGGTGGACAACCGCGATACCGTCATTGGGCGCTGGAACAAGTGGATACTGGCCTGACGGGAGCGGGGTAATGGATGGAACCGTCACGTTGGCTGTCGGACGGCCGACGGCGGGTCATGGCGCCTCCGTTGTTCTGAGCAACATTGAAAAGCGGTTCGAGAGCGTCGGCGCGGTGCGCGGTGTCACGCTCGACATCCGTTCGGGTGAGTTCCTGACGTTGCTGGGGCCCAGCGGATCGGGCAAGACCACAACGCTGTTGATGATCGCCGGTTTCGAGACGCCCACCGTCGGCGACATTGCGATCGACGGGAATTCGGTCGTGGCCCTGCCGCCGCACAGGCGCAATATCGGCATGGTGTTCCAGAACTACGCGTTGTTCCCACATATGACGGTGGCAGAAAACATCGGCTTTCCGCTCAAGCAGCGAGGTGTCGATCGAGCGACGCGAGCGCGGCTGGTGGCAGAAAGTCTGGAGCTGGTGCGACTGCCGGGCTATCAGTCGCGTTATCCGCGGCAGCTTTCCGGCGGTCAGCAGCAACGTGTCGCGCTGGCCCGCGCGATCGTGTTCCGCCCGCGCCTGCTGCTGATGGACGAGCCGCTGGGGGCACTCGACAAGCAGCTGCGCGAGAGCCTGCAGCTTGAGATGCGACGTCTGCACGCCGAGCTGGGCATCACCTTCATCTACGTCACGCATGATCAGGCGGAGGCACTGACCATGTCCGACCGTGTCGCGGTGATGAACGAGGGTCTGATTGCGCAAATTGGCAGGCCGGAGGATCTGTACGATCGCCCGTGCGACCGTTTTGTTGCCTCGTTCATTGGCGAATCCAACTTTATGCAAGGCGTCGTGCGTGGTTTGGAAGACGGCATGGTGGTTGCGGATTGCGCGGGCGCGACAGTCCGCGCGGTTGGCGGGCAGGCTGCGGCGGTCGGTGAAACGGTTACCCTGACGACACGCCCGGAGCGCCTGGGGTTTGCCGATACACCGCACTGCGCGACGCGTCAGAACCGCTTGGCCGGGACTATCGCCGAGACAGTGTTTGCCGGCGAACATTGCCGCTATCTGTGCCATTGCGCGGGGGGCGTTTCGATCGTTCTCAAGGAGGCCTCCAGCGCGACTGTCCGCCGTCGGGCTGTCGGTGAGAACGTCGAGATCGCCTGGTCGATCGCTGACACGGTCATCGTCTGACGGATGGTCACTGCCGCGATTGCGCCCGTCCGACTGCCGCGCGTTTCCTGGCAGCGCATCGCCCCGATCCTGCTGGTCTTGCCGCTCGCGCTCTACATGCTCGCATTCTACCTGCTGCCGCTTGCGTCGATGCTGCTGCGCAGCGTCGCGGAACCGAGCTGGACGTTGGACAACTACCGTCGGCTCGCTTCCGACAGCGTCTTCCTGGAGGTGTTCTGGACGACGCTGCGTACTGCTCTCGTCGTGACGATCGGCACGATGTTGCTGGGCTACCCCGTGGCGCTCGCGCTGTCGCGACTGCGGCGCGGCGCGGCGACTGTGGTGCTGATAGTGGTCCTGTTGCCGTTCTGGACCAGCGTCCTGGTGCGCAGCTATGCATGGATGGTGCTGCTTGGGCGCCATGGCGTGATCAACGAACTGCTGATCGGCGCCGGACTGATCGGTGCGCCGCTTCGCCTGTTGAACACGTCATTCGCCGTGCACATCGCGATGATCCATATACTGCTGCCTTACATGATCCTGCCGATCGCCAGCGTTCTGCGGCAGATCGACGGCGCGCTGCCACGTGCTGCGGCGGGGTTGGGCGCACCGCCGTGGCGGGTGTTCCTGCACGTCGTGCTGCCGCTGTCACTTCCCGGCGTCGCCGCGGGCACCTTGCTTGTGTTCGTGCTGTCGCTTGGCTTTTACATCACGCCGGCGCTGGTCGGAGGGCCGCGCGACCTCATGCTGTCGATGCTGATTGCGCAGCAGGTTGATCTGCTGAACTGGCCGTACGCGGCCTGCCTTTCCGCGGCGCTGCTTGCTGTCACCTTGCTGCTGATCGCTGCGTTCCAGCGCCTGCCGGGAATGCGGGAGCTGCTTCGGACGGCGACACAATGATCGGGCGCGCCGCGTTCCGCGTTCTCTGGATCCTCGTGCTGGTCTTCCTGGTGTTGCCGATTCTGATCGTTGTCATGCTGTCGTTTTCTTCGGCGGGTTACCTGACATTCCCGCCGCCTGGTTTGGGCATCCGCTGGTATCGCGCTTATCTGGACAGCAGCGAATGGCTGGCATCGACATGGCTCAGCCTCGGCGTTGCGGGCTGCGTCGTTGCGTTGTCTACCATTCTAGGAACGCTGGCATCTCTTGGATTGGCGCGACTGCCGCCTGCCATGCGAGCGGTCATGGGCGCGCTGATCCTGTCGCCGCTGATCGTGCCCGGTATCGTGGTGGCCATCGGCATCTACTACGTGTTCGCGCGCTATCGCCTGGTCGGGACGCCGGCGGGTCTTGTGCTGGCGCACACCTGTCTTGCCGTGCCATTCGTGGTGACCAGTGTCAGCGCCAGCCTGGCGGGTCTGGATCGCCGCCTGGAGCAGGCCGCGCTCAGTCTCGGCGCGACGCCCTGGGGGGCGTTCCGCCAGGTGACGCTGCCGCTCATCCGTCCCGGTGTTCTCGTCGGCGCGTTGTTCGCCTTCATCACCTCGTTCGACGAACTGATCGTGGCACTGTTCCTGTCGGGCTCGGGGGCGGTCACTCTGCCGCGTCGGATGTGGGACGATCTGCGCTTCGCCATCGATCCGACCATCGCTGCGGTCTCGACCCTGACGATTGCGCTAAGCGCCGCGCTGCTGCTTGGCGCCCATCTCGTTCGTCGGCATCAGGCCAGTGGAGAGCGTGGCGCGGGAGGAGCGGCATGACACCGCCGCCGCTCAATTTCACACTTGCGGAATACGCTGCGCGGGTTGCCGGGACACGGAGCGCTATGGCGAGGGCAGGCATCGACCTGCTGATCGTGACCGACCCATCCAACATGCACTGGTTGACTGGCTATGACGGCTGGTCGTTCTACGTCCATCAATGCGTGCTGATGCCCGCTGAGGGCGAGCCCGTCTGGTATGGTCGTGGCCAGGACGCGAACGGTGCCAAGCGTACCGTCTGGCTGAGCCATGACAACATCGTGGGCTATCCCGATCACTATGTGCAGTCCGTCGAGCGTCATCCGATGGATTTTCTATCCGGCCTTATCAAGGACCGCGGGTGGGAATGCACCTCGATCGGGGTCGAGATGGACAATTACTGGTTCACCGCCGCCGCCTATGCGTCGCTTGTCGCCAATCTGCCACGTGCGCGCTTCACCGACTCGCGTTCGCTGGTGAACTGGCAGCGCGCGATCAAAAGTCCGACGGAGCTCCAGTATATGCGCCGTGCGGGGCGTATCGTGGCGGCGATGCATCAGCGGATCGTCGACAAGGTCGAGCCGGGGATGCGCAAATGCGATCTGGTCGCGGAAATATACGATGCCGCCATCCGCGGTGTGGACGGGTTCGGTGGTGACTACGCGGCGATCGTGCCGCTGCTGCCGTCAGGTGTCGAAGCCTCCGCTCCCCATCTGACCTGGGACGACCGGCCTATGCGCGCGGGGGAAGGTACCTTCTTCGAGCTGGCCGGATGCTACAGGCGATACCATTGTCCGTTGTCACGCACGTTGTTTCTCGGCCGACCCACGCAGCAGTTTCTCGATGCGGAGAAGGCGACCCTGGAAGGGATGGAGGCAGGGCTCGCCGCGGCAAGACCTGGGAATGTCTGTCAAGACATCGCCAATGCGTTCTTCGCGGTACTGAGGAAATACAACATCAGCAAGGACAATCGCACTGGCTACTCGATTGGCCTCAGTTATCCGCCTGACTGGGGTGAACGCACGATGATGTGCGACCCGGTGACAGGACCGTGTTGCGACCCGGCATGACGTTCCACTTCATGACCGGTCTCTGGTTGGAGACGATGGGCCTGGAGATCACGGAAAGCATCGTGATCACAGAGACCGGCGTGGAATGCCTGGCGGACGTGCCACGCCGGCTGTTCGTCAAGGCCTGATTTGATGACTGGGTTTACGGCCAGACCTTCTTCGGGTTCTTGCCCATCGAGAACGTCTTTGGATCGTCCGAGATGAATTCATAAACCGCGGGCTTGAACTTCGCGCACTGGCCGTAAGCGTCGCAGGCGATCGGTCCGCTCATGCCGTCGAACTTCTCGGCGAATACGGCGTCACGCAGCGCCTTGCGGCCGATGTACAGATTGCCTTCCTTGTCGGTCTTCGCGACTTTGGGGATCGCCTTGATTGCCATCTCCGCGGCATCGTAGGCATTGGCGTGGTAGCCTGAGATCGGTGCCTCGCCATAGACCTTCTTGTATTGCTCGACGAACGACGGATAGGCCTTGCCCATCGTGTCAACCGAGACGTCGGGGTAACAGATGTGGAAGCCGACCACTGCTGGGCCGGCAGCCTCGATGAACTCCGCTGCCGCGAGCGAGCCGCCGCCGACCAGTGTGGTGTGCTCTAGTCCCGGGATCTCCTTGGACTGGCGCAGCATCTGCGCCGCGGCCGCGACGAAGATCGGCATGTAGATTACATCCGGCTTCTCGGCAGCAATCTTGGTCAGCACCGGATGCATGTCCACGTCGGTTGGCGCGACCGCTTCCGTCGACATAACCTTGCCGCCCAACCCCTCGAAGCTTTTTGCCATGACGGCGGCGAGCTGCTGGGCGTAGGGGCTGCCGTCGTGGACGGCGACGACGGTCTTGGCCTTCAGCACGGTGAAGACGTATTTCGCGTCGGAGGCGCCCTGGTCGATGTCGCTCGCGATGGTGCGACCGAAGCCGGCATACTGCGGCCCGCGGTCCGCTGCAGTCAGCGACGGCGCCGAACACGCGTTGCAGATGTTGGTGATGCCCTGCTGCCAGAGGATTGGCGCGGCCGGCGTGGCGGCGGACGAGCAGGCGCCACCCAGCACGATCAGGATCTGCGGATTGGCGGCAAGCTTGGTCGCCGCGGTCTGGCCGCCCTCGGCGTTGCACTGATCGTCCTCGACGGTAAACTTGATCGGGTGCCCGAGCAGCTTCTCGCCGATATCCCGGAAGGCGAGTTCTGCGCCGCGTTTGGAATCGATGCCCATCGCGGTGTCGGCGCCGGACATCACCCAGTAGGCGCCAATCTGGATCGGTGCGCCCTTTGGGATGCGCACCACGCCGATCGGGTCGGTCACCGGCGCCTGCGTCTCAGCAAGCAGCGGATGTGCCAAACACAGCATGGCGCCGACGAGGATGGCGCGTGTGAGGCGCTGATGTACGATAGCGGGATTCATTGTTGAAGCTCCCCAGCCTGTTGAGCGTTTTTAGAAGACGACGCTTCTTCCCGGTCGCCGACGTACCCGCAAGGTCCGCGGAAACGTGGCGCTTCTTGCTGCCGATGTCAGGTGCGCGGCAGAGATTACCGGCACAGATTATGGGCGCGGCAGCCGTTGGCCGCAATCCGATTGCATTGGGTCGCCCTGTTCGAGCAGTCCGCAACGCATGCGGATCGTCTTGGATCTATACTGAAGAGTTGTGCGCGGCATTCCGCAACACATGACTCACGCTTTGCGGTGCAGCCGGCAGCATCCACGCAGGCAGCACAGCCGCTTGCGGGCTGTGCCATTGCGAGAGATGGCATGACGCAACATGAAATCGAGACGAAGGCAAAGGTTGCCGCTCTGGCCCAGAAGATCGCTGAGCGCGACATTGGAACCAAGCCGGGTGCGGACGGCGCCAATTACGGACGCACGTAGGTCCACCCTTGTTCCTCAAGATCGACGATGCGTGCAATTCCCGCCGGAACAAGGTGTGCCTCGGGCAGAAGAGTAATGTTCTTGTTCTCCTGCTTGGATTGAGCGGCGAGGGTATTGCCGCAACCCGTGAAGGTTACGTTTTTCATGCTGCTGCTGATGGCCGCAAGACGTTCCTTCACCGGCGAGGTGTCGCTGCGGACCATGTTCAAGCCGGCGCCATACGCGACGAACTCAATCTCGATCTTTTCGCCTTTGTCCTGATAATACTTGACCAGGTTCTCGCCGTTGTTGAGCGCCATGTTCATGACGGCAGGGTCGTTCTGGGTCACCTGGATGACCACCCTGTGGGTCCTGTGCATGTTCGAGTACGCCACGGTGGGCGCTATTTTGCTTTGGCTTTCCGCGAACGCCGGCGCTGTCGTCATCATCACCAGGCCGATACCGCCTATCGCCGCTGTCTTCAGTAAGCGCATTCGATTTCCTCCGAACTGGAACTGTTCACGGTTAGAGCGGCGTCACTTGCTGTGCTGGCGTCGCCAGTCCAGGAATTCCTGGAACAATCGCACCTGCTCTGGCGTTGGCGAACCCACGGCGGCCCCGGGTTGGGGTGGTGTAGCGCTGGCAGACCCATCCGAGGACGCTGCGGCGGGCCTTGTCGCCGCGGCACTGTCAAGCCATTCCTGGGCTGCGGGGAAGCGTTCGAGGCCGGGCACCTTGGCGTTGAGGTTGACGTCCTTCCAGTTGGGATTAAATCCCGGCTGCTGCAGCATGCCCAGCCGACTGAACAGGTAGTCGGTCAATCGAGCGACCCGCCTGTAGCGGTCTGACCCTTTTGGCCAGTTGAATGCCGCCAGGATCGTCGGCACTGCGATCGTCTCCACTTCCTGACCCTGCGGAATGAGGTCGGGGTAATCACTCGATGTCAGAGTGGACGGCAGGTAGAAACCGAAATCCTCGAAGTGGACCGGCAGGAACTTGAACCCGGGATCCCATTTTGAGTGCAGAAACGCGTCGACCGGCTTGGACGTGACGAACACGACCGCCGCCATGTCACCCTGTCCTGATCGCATCTGCTGCAGCGCGACCTGGTGGGGAATGAAGGTCTTTTCGACGTCCAGTTTCAGCCGTTCGAAGATCAGCGGACCAGAATAGGCTGCCGCAGTGCCGGGCGTGTTGAAGTTGACCTTCTTGCCTCTGAGATCGTTCAGGGACTTGATCTCGGGACGGACGAAGATGTGCAGTTCGGAGGGAAACAGGTTGAGGATATAGGTGATACGCTGCCGGATGTTTGGCACCAGCGTCTTGAACTGGTCCAGGGCATCGGAGTTGATAACCGCGGCGTCGACGCCCTTCAGATAAAGGAGTGCCTCGACGTTCTCGACAGGACCACGGGTGACGATGGGCAACACGTGCAGGTTGTCGCCGTCGTCCACGACACGCGCGATCTCGGTCGCGAAGCGGATAGGGGCGCCTTCGAGCTGACCGCCGGCAAGTCCGACAGTCCATGCATTGAGCCGCTCGACCGCCTGCGATTCGAGTGCTTTGCGCGGTACCTGCGTTGTCTGCTGGTCGGTTGGCGCGCCGACGGTCTGCGCGTCGGCCGTTCCTCCGGCCAGGCTGGCACACAGAACGCCGAGGACCATTCCAAGAACGAGCAACGCTGGTTTCAATGCGAGACCCTCACGGAAAGGTGTATGATACAGCGGTCTCGCGGCGCTGCCTACATTGAACCGGGTGCGTCGCGATTTGACGCGCCCGGTTCCCTTGCGTCAGAGCCTGGCGGCCAGCGCCGCGAGTTGGTCGGCACATTGGCCCCAGCCGGCGTGGAAGCCCATCTTCTCGTGCGTCTCGCGATCAGCGACCGTCCAATGGCGCACGCGGGCGGTGTAGCGTGTCTTCCCGCCCTCGTCTTCGAAGGTCAGGATCACCGTCATGAACGGCTTGTGTGATGGCTGCCATGCGTTGGTATAGGCATCCGTGAATACCAGCCGCTGGTTCGGCACCACCTCGAGATAGACGCCCGGGCATGACATGTCGTTGCCGTCGGGGCTGCGCATCGTGACGGTGCTGGCGCCGCCCGGACGCACATCGAGTTCCGCGTGCGGCGTCGTCCAGGGCAGCGGCGCGAACCACTGCTTAAGCAGCGCGGGCTCCGTCCATGCGCGGTAGAGTTTTTCGCGCGGCGCATCGATCAGGCGGGTCAGCATCAGTTCGCGGTCCGAGGTCTCGTTGGTCATTTTGGTTCTCCAGTGCGCCTGTCGCAGGGTGCCGATGTCGGCGTTCATCGTCCCAAGGACGCGGCAGGAGACCGCGGGCCGACATGGCACGATAACAATGTCAGCTTGTGCTCTTGAGGATCAGCCGATCGAGATGCTGACGGATGTGTGCCGCCTGTGCCGGTGTGTTTGCCAGGGCGATCGCCTGATTGAACTCGACGCGCGCTTCGTCCGCTCGGCCGAGTTGCAGCAGGAACGCGCCTTTGGCGCCAAAGAAGTAAAAATAGCCGGACAGACGGTCGGCCAGCGGTTCGATCATCGCCAGTGCGTCCGCGGGTCCGCTGACTTTGCTTACTGCGACCGCGCGGTTCAGCGTCACCACCGGCGACGGTTGCAACAGTTCGAGTGCCGCGTAGAGCGCCGCGATCTGCGCCCAGTCGGTCTGCTCCGGCGCCCTGGCGCGGGCATGCGTCGCGGCGATGGCCGCTTGAATCTGATACGGTCCTGGCTGGTTGTGCCGCACCGCCTTGTCGATCAGCGCAAGGCCCTCGGCGATGAGCTTGGTGTCCCACCGCCCGCGATCCTGATCGTCCAGCAGCACGATCTCACCCGCCGCGTCGAAGCGCGCCGCCGTGCGCGCGTGCTGCAGCAGCATCAGCGCAGTCAGACCCATGATCTCGGGCTCGGTCTGGAACAGCCGCAGCAACAGGCGCGCCAGGCGGATCGCCTCGTCGCATAGCGGTGCGCGCGCTGATCCATCCGCCGCGGAATAGCCTTCGTTGAACAGCAGGTAGATCATCGCCGCCACTACGGCCAACCGCTCGGCGCGTTCCACGGCACCCGGCGTCTCGAATGGCACATCGGCCTTGGCGATGCGCGCCTTGGCGCGCGTTATGCGCTGCTCCATCGCAGCGTCGCTCACCAGGAAGGCGCGAGCGATCTGCCCGACGGTCAGTCCCGAGACGATGCGCAACGCCAAGGCGATCTGCTGCGTCGCCGGCAGTTCGGAATGGCAGCAGATGAACAGCAGGCGCAACACGTCATCGCGGTACTGCGAGGTATCGAGCCGCTCGGCCAGCGGCGTCTCCACGTCATCGAGATCGGAGATCGTCTCGTCCGGTGGCAGCGGATCCAGCCGGCGGCGGCGCCGTGCCCCATCCAATCCGGCATTGCGACCGACCAGGATCAGCCAGGAGGTCGGATCACGCGGCGGTCCGTTGCGCGGCCAATTCTGCAGTGCCCGCAGACATGCTTCCTGATACGCTTCCTCGGCGGTGTCGAGGTCGCGGAAATAGCGCAGCAGCGCGCCAATCGCCTGGGGCCGCGCGGCAGTGAGCGCCGCGTTGATCCAGGTAACATCGGTCATCCGCTTCGCCGGTCGGGATGGTACAGCGCGACCGGTCGGATCTCGTAGGCGCCGCCGGGATTGGCGGCGGCCAGATCACGCGCCACATCCAAAGCCTCATCCAGATTGGCGACATCGATGACGTAGAAGCCGAGAAGCTGCTCCTTCGTTTCGGCGAACGGGCCGTCGATCACCAGCGGCGGGTCCTGCGTCTTGCGCAGCGTGGCAGCCGAAGTGGTGGGCAGCAGGCGCAGCGAGGGACCGAGCCGGCCTGATTTGATCAGCCGGTCCTGCACGACGCCGATCCGCGCCATCACGGCGGCGTCCTCCTCCTTGCTCCAGGACCAGACAACGTCCTCATCGTGGTAGCAAAGGATGATGTAGAGCATGGGCTACGTCCTCTCGTGTCCCACAGGACGCGCCAGTGTGCCCGTTGCCGACACCGTCACGCAAAAAATTCTGCCGGCTTCGCAGCGCCTCTGGGGTCCTCTACAGTCCGTCGGCTGACCCCAGGGAGGGAACCATGATCATCGACTGTCATGGCCATTACACCACGTCGCCACGCCAGCACGAGGCCTGGCGCACCGAGCAGATCGCGGCGCACGGCGAGGGCAGGGCGGCGCCCCCACGTCCGGCGATCAGCGACGACGAGATCCGCGCCAGCATCGTGAACGGCCAGTTGAAGCTGCAGCAGGAGCGCGGCACGGACCTCACGATCTTCTCGCCGCGGGCCGCCGGCATGGGGCATCACCTTGGCGACGCCTCGACGTCCGAGGCCTGGGCCGCCGCATGCAACGAGCTGATCCATCGCGTCTGCACGCTGTTTCCACGCAACTTCGCAGGTGTCTGCATGCTGCCGCAGACCGCGGGTGTCTCGCCGAGCAACTGCATCGCCGAGCTGGAACGCTGCGTGCTGCAATACGGCTTCGTCGGCTGCAATCTCAATCCCGATCCGTCGGGTGGATTCTGGAAGGACCCGCCGCTGGGCGATCGCTACTGGTATCCGCTGTATGAGAAGATGGTCGAGCTCGACGTGCCGGCGATGATCCATGTCAGCGCGGCCTGCAACCCGGCGTTTCACACCACGGGATCGCATTATCTGAACGGCGACACGGCGGCGTTCATGCAGTGCATGACGTCGGACCTGTTCAAGAACTTCCCGACGCTGAAGTTCATCATCCCGCACGGCGGCGGCGCGGTGCCGTATCACTGGGGCCGGTTCCGTGGCCTCGCACAGGACATGAAGCTGCCGCCGCTGACCGAGCATCTGCTGAAGAACGTGTTCTTCGACACCTGCGTCTACCATCTGCCGGGTCAGGAACTGCTGGCCAAGGTCATCCCGCTGGACAATATCCTGTTCGCCTCGGAGATGATCGGTGCGGTGCGCGGGATCGATCCGGAGACCGGGCATCACTATGACGACACCAAGCGCTACGTCGAACAACTGTCGTTGTCGGCGAGCGACAAGGCCAAGCTGTATGACGGCAATGCGAGGCGCGTGTACGGTCGGCTGTCGGCGCAGCTTGGCAGGCAAGGCGTCCACTAACACAGCGTGCGCTGCGCCATTCTGCTGGTCATGACCGGACTTGTGGCGGGCTGCGTCGACCAGCTCGCCGCGCGGCAGGCCTATCTCAGCCGCTTCGTCGGCCAGCCGGAGGATGTGCTGGTGCAGCAGATGGGCGTGCCGGCGCGCACGTACCAGACCAGCGGCGTGAAATACCTCGCCTATGACGAGCGTCGGGTCGACATCGTCCCGACGTTTCCATCTTACAGCCCATTCTTCACGGGTTGGTATGGCGGCGGCTTCCCACCTCAGGTTATCGATCTGCAATGCGAGACGACATTCGAGGTGAGTGACGGCACAGTCAGATCCTTCACTCTGCGCGGCAACGCCTGCGGATGATGATCATGCCGGTTCCGGTCTGGTCAGCCGTGCCGCGAACCGGTTAACCCAGCGCAGCCAAACATCGTCCACGCGTGCAAACAGATAGCCAACGCCGATGACCAGCGGCGCATAGACGGCTGCGACAAGGAACAGCGTGACTTGCAGCGACACGACAGGTCGCAGCAACACGAACAGCGCGCAGGCCAGTGAGCAGAGCAGCGGGAAATGGAACAGATACACGGGGAAGGAGAGGCGGCCGAGCAGACGAAACGGTGGCGTTGCCAGCGATCGGCCAAGCCGGTCGTTCCCGATCAGGCCGATGATGATCATGACTCCGCTCGCCGTGTGGATGGCGATGCGATCGAACCGCGCCGGGCTCGCATCCTGGAGGGCCGCGAACATCGCGTAGCTGCCGCGCGGCTCCAGATAGCCGAACAGGAAGATGCCGGTGGCGATGCAGACCAGGGCCATGCTTGGCGACAGATGCAGGTCGCAGCGTGAGACGATCCAGGCGAGGCCGGTGCCGGCGACGAAGGCAAACAGATAGGGGTCGGTGAAATGCACCGCGATCGCGGCGGTTGCCAGCAGCCATGCCGCGGCTGCGGGACGCGCGCGCCAGAGGATCATTGCCAGGAAGAACGTGACGAAGCTGCCGATGAATTCGTGATGCATCGTCCAGAGCACGGGATCGTACATGTCCGGTTCCCGCAGAAAGGCGAGCAATGAGCCTTCCAGCACGGCGCCGGGCAATGATGGCGTGAAGCCTTGCTGCGCGTGCGAGCCGCCGAATGTGCCAAGCCAGCTGGATTGGCTGAGCTGGGCCGCCTCGCGATGCCGGTAGAGACCGCAGCGGAACAGCAGCCACGACAACAGCACGGCGAGCATGACAAGACACACCAGACGCAGCCAGCGCTTGGCGGTGGCGCGAACCACGAGTTCGGTGCGGCCGGAGCGGAAGAAGCCCAGCGGCAGGACGAAGCCCGAGAGGACGAAGAACAATGTCACCGCTGCGGGGCCATCAATGGACGCGAAGCCGACGCTGCCCAGCAACGCCGATGACGGATCGAAGCCGTCGACAATGCCGATGCGTGCGGGATCGAACGCCCAGAGAAAATGCCAGGCGACGACGATGAAGGCTGCGAGCCCGCGCAGTGCCTCGAGCTGTACGAGCTTGCTCTCGGTGCGTGCCGTGACAGCGGACGCATCCGTGCGCGCCAGCATGCCGGGGTTTGCCACGTACGACACGATTGCGCCTCCGCTTCGCCAGGGGTTGCTGCGAACAAGGCGACGAATTTGACCTCAATGTGACGTGCCGGCGCACGTCGGTGTGAGTCAGGTCCGTGCGATGGTCAGCAGCGCCGGCAGTGCGAGCTGCGCGATCAGGCGCACGCGGGGCAAATGACTCTCGTCAAAAAAGCCAGCGCGATGGCAAAGGTTCAACGTTCCCAGCGTCTGACCGCGCCAGCGCACGGGCATGTTCAGGATGCTCTCGCAACCGAGCGAGACGATCAGCGCATGATCGAAGAAATTCTGCTCGATGTCGTGACGCGTGCGACCGATATAGGGCATGCCGTCGCGGATCACGCGCTGCATCCAGATCGAGTCCGTGACCGGCTTGCGCCCGCCGATCGGATAGGCGTCTGGCCTGTTGGTGTAGCAGCGCTCCGAGTGCTTCAGTTCTGGGTGATGCGCCAGGACGGTGAACAGGATGTGACCGGGATCACCGGCAAGTGCGGTGTCGATCGCGCGAAACGTCGCCGCCGGCTGATCGGGATCGGCGTGCGACGCGAGTATGGTCTCGATCATGGTGTGGCGGCCAGGGCCTTGGCGTAGGCACTGACTGCGGCGGCGAAGCCCATGACGAGGGCGTCGGCGGTCAGTTCATGGCCGATCGATGCCTCGGCGAGTTGCGGCATGCGCGCGATCAATGGCGGCAGATTGCGCAGATTGAGATCGTGGCCGGCGTTGACCACCAGCCCGCGATCCGCCGCGGCGCGTGCCGTCCGCGCACAGGCGTCGAGCAAGGCGTCATATGTGCCGGCGCCGAATGCGGCGGCGTACCCGCCGGTGTAGATCTCGACGCCATCGGCACCGCTTTCCGGGATACGATCCAGCACGGCGGGATCGGGATCGATGAACAGAATAACTCGCGCGCCTACCGTCTTCAGCGCGGCAATGGCGGGACGTACCAGCGCCATCTGCTCGGCGCCGAGTTTGAACCCTTCCTCGGACGTGAAGGCGTCCGGCGCATCGGGCACCAGCGTGCACTGCTCGGGGCGCACTTCGGCGGCGATCTCCAGCAGGCGTGCGTCGGGATAGCCTTCGATGTTCAGCTCCACGGCTGGTCGTGACGCGGCGATCGTCTCGGCGAGCATCGGCACGTCGGAGCGGCGGATATGCCGTTCGTCGGGGCGCGGATGCACGGTGATGCCGCGCGCGCCGGCCTCGAGTGCGATGCGGGCGAACATGCGCAGGTCGGGCACTCCGGTGCGGCGCGAATTGCGCAGCAGTGCGATCTTGTTGAGGTTGACGCTGAGCCGGGCCATCGCTCAGCGGGCCGCGGCAATTGCGCTGTTCAGCGCGTGCACGCCGGCGGCGGGGCCGTCAGGATGGTTCCAGACGCAACCAACCACGGCGAGGAAATCGGCACCCGCCTGCACCAGGGGCGCGCAGTTCCCGGCGGTGATGCCGCCGATCGCGCAGCACGGCAGTTCCATCAAATCCGACCACCATTGCAGAATCTCGGGATCGATGAAGCGCGTCACCTCCTTCGTACCGGACGGAAAGAATGCGCCGAACGCGACATAGTCGGCGCCATCATCGCCGGCCTGCATCGCGAGATCGCGGCTGTCCTTGCAGGTGACGCCGAGTGTCGCGTCGGGGCCCATCAATCGGCGCGCCTCCTTGGCCTGCATGTCCTCCTGACCGACATGCGCGCCGTCACTGCCGGTCTCGCGCACCAGGTCGGCACGATCGTTCAACAGGAAGGCGACGTTGCGCGATTGCGTCACCGGGCGCAGCGCGTCGATCGCGCGGCGCCACGCATCATCGTCAACGTCCTTGAGTCGAAGTTGCACCGCCGCGACATCGCCGGCGTCCAGCGCGGCGGTGAGGTGGTCGGCAAACGGCAGCGGATCGAGCTTGGGTGGCGTGATCAGGTAGACGCGGCAGCCGCCGTGGCTGCCGCCCATGCCTGCCACGCCTCAAGCCTTGCCGAGGTAGATGTCGACGATCTTGTTCAGCATCTCCATCGCGGCTTCCTTCGGACGCTGGAAGGTGTTGCGGCCGATGATGCTGCCATTGGCGCCGCCATCGCGCAGGCCGCGGACTTCCTCGAACACGCCGTCGAGGTCCTTCGCCTCGCCGCCGGAGAACACCACGACGCGCCTGCCGTTGAATGCGGACTGCATCACGTGCTCGACGCGCTTGGCGAGGGTGGAGCCGTCGATTTTCTCGTAGCTCTTCTTCGCCGCTTCCAAACTGATCACCGCGGTCGGTGGCTTCACCTTGATGATGTTGGCGCCCATCAACGCGGCCATGTGCGTCGCATAGGCGCAGATGTCGAGCGCGGTCTCTGCCGCGCGATCGAGGTTGCCGCCGCGCGGATAGCTCCACACCACGACAGCGAGACCACTTGCCTTCGCTTCGGCGGTGAGTTCGCGCAGCTCCTCCATCTGCGGATAGGCATATTCGCTACCGGGATAGATCGTGAAGCCGATCGCGGCGCAGCCGAGACGCAGTGCGTCCTTGACCCCGGCGGTGACGGCCTGATCCTTGTTGGTTGAGAGCGAATTCGCGCTGTTCACCTTCAGGATGGTGGGAATCTGGCCGGCGTAGGTGTCGGCACCGGCGGCTATCATGCCGAGCGGGGCGGCGAAGGCGTTCAACCCCGCCTCGATGGCGAGCTGGTAGTGGTAGTGTGGATCATAGGCCGGCGGGTTTGGCGCGAAGCTGCGCGCCGGGCCGTGCTCGAAGCCCTGATCGACGGGCAGGATCACCACCTTGCCGGTGCCGCCAAGCTTGCCGGTCGAAAGTATGCGGGCGAGATTGGCTTTTACACCGGGCGGATCGCCCTCGTACCAGTCCAGGATCTTTTTGACTTTCTGAGTGACGCGCATGTGGACGGTCCTTCTTGCTGAGCTCCGCGGACACTGCGTGGGTACTAGCCCAGGGTGTGGCCGCTGTCACCCGGGGTGGTTCGCAGCTGCAACCAATCAGCCAGCCGGCGAACGGCTGTCCGGTCGGCCATATCGAGCGAGTGTGGACGCGAGGTTAACACCTCGCCGCCAAGCGAGGTGGCGATGGCAGCGACAGATGACCAGCCGGGTGCCGCAGCGTTGAGTACGATGCGGCGCTGGCCGATGCGCAGCGCGCCCAGCGCCAGGCCAGAGGCGTCCGCGCAATCGAGAATATCGTCGATCGAGGCGTCCCCATATTCGGTGCGGGCGCGATCGATCAGGGCGCGCCACCAGCCGCAGCCGGCGAACAGCGCGGCACCGGTGGCAGAGAGCAGGGTGACCGGTCGGCCGAGGGCGAGCACCGTGCGGGCATCGGCCAGACTGTGGATGACCACCGCGGGATATTGCTTGACGTTCAATGCCGCGCCCGCTTTCTGTTCACGCAGCACCTGAGGTGGGGCGGGGAAAATGGCCAGCGATACCGACGACACGGAAGCGGCGGCCGACCGATTGGAAGCGGCGCTGGAGCGTATTGCTGAGGCCGCGGCGCGCGAGGAGGCGCGACCGGTCGATCAAATCCCAGCGGTCGACACGGAAGATATAGCTGCGCAACTCGACGGTTTGATCGATCGTCTGCGCGCGGCACTTGGCGACATGGCCGGTTGAATTCGGAAGCAAGGATCATTCGATGGCGCAGGTTACCGTTCGCATCAACGGCTATGCATACACCGTCGGCTGCCAGGACGGCGAGGAGGCGCACCTGGAGGCGATGGCCGCCGAGGTCGAGCGACGGATCGATACGGTCAAGGCGGCGGCGGGACAGAGCGGCGAGGCGCGCATGCTGGTGATGGCGTCGCTGCTGATGGCGGACGACCTGTATGAGATAGGCAGATCGCTGCGGGCAGCACAGTCGGGGCGGCCAGGGGAGGCTCCGATGGCTGATCCGAAGCTCGGCCGCCGGTTGGGAAAGCTGGCGAAACGAGCCGAGGAGATTGCCCTTGACCTGGAGCATCCCTAGATTGTGTAAGCGGAGCTGCTGGGTGCGTCAGGCAATTCATCCCCGGGGCCAGTAAGCATCCTCCAGGGAGCTGGCTCTGCCGGGATCGTGGTCTCGGTATCTGGCGCCCACCTGCACACGCAGGCCTTGGGAGGATGAGACGCCAACGGCCATGGTGGCTCCGCACATTCCTGCCGAACTGATCGAAGCGAAGCGCCTGGTGCGCCAACGGATGCTGGCGGCGCGGGAGGCTTGGGATCCGCCGGCGTGCGGCGCCGCGCTGGCCGGGCACGTTCTGCGCGAGATGGCGCCGCCGGTCGGGGCGGTGGTGTCGGGATTCTGGCCAATGGGGCAGGAACTCGACATCCGCCCCTTGCTGTTGGTGCTGCATGAGCGCGGTCATCCGATCGTCCTGCCGGAAACACCAAAGCGCGGCAATCCATTGATTTTTCGGCTTTGGCACCCCGGGGCGGTGATGGTCCCGGAGCGTTTCGGCACGTCCCGGCCGGACGGGGCGGTGACGGTGCCGGATTTTCTCCTGGTGCCGCTGCTGGCGTTCGACCAGCGCGGGTATCGCGTGGGGTATGGCGCTGGTTATTACGACCGGACGCTGGCGGGATTGCCGGGGCGGTCGCGGCTCGGTGTCGCCTACGCTGCGCAGGAACTGGACGAAGTGCCGGCCGGTCCCTACGACGAGAGACTGGACGCCGTGGCAACTGAACGCGGCGTGATCTTCTGCAAGGACAAGTGAATGCGCATCCTGTTTATCGGCGACGTGGTCGGGCGCTCTGGCCGCGAGGCCGTTGCGACGTCGCTGCCCAAGCTGCGCGAGGCGCTGCGCATCGAGCTTGCCGTGGTGAACGCCGAGAACGCCTCGCACGGCTTTGGCCTGTCGCCCGACATGGCGAATGCGCTGTTCGCCGCCGGTGCCGACGTGATCACGCTGGGCAATCACGCGTGGGACCGCAAGGAGATCATTCCCTATATCGCCGAGACGCCGAGGCTGCTGCGCCCGCTGAATTTTCCGCCCGGCACGCCCGGTGGCGGTGCGGTGGTGGTTGAGGTTGCGGGCGGACGCCGGGCACTGGTGGTGCAGGCGATGGGTCGGCTGTTCATGGACCCGCTCGACTGTCCGTTCCGCGCCACACACGAGTTGCTGGGGCGGTATCGGCTGGGTGGCACGGTGGCGGCAATCTTCGTGGATTTCCACGCAGAGGCGTCGAGCGAGAAGATGGCATTCGGGCATTTCCTCGACGGCCAGGTATCGGCCGTGGTCGGTACGCACACGCACTGTCCGTCGGCGGATGCGCAGGTACTGCCGCGGGGGACGGCGTTCCAGTCGGATGCGGGGATGTCAGGCGACTATGACAGCGTGATCGGCATGGCGAAGGATGCGGCGACGCTGCGGTTCTGGCGCAAGCTGCCTGGCGAGCGTCTGGCGCCCGCGGAAGGCGAGGCCACGGTGTGCGGGGTGTTCGTCGATACCGACGATGCGACGGGTCTGGCGAGGCTCGTGGAGCCGGTGCGGGTAGGGGGACGCCTCGCACAGGTGATGCCGGCGAGGTGAACTGCCCATCAGTGTAGGCGTTAGGTAGCCAGGCAGCAGGCCGGCGGACGGCGCGATCTTTCGTGTTTCCTGTGCGCGTTCGCCCTTGTGTGAGAAGGTTCCGCGGAGTTCCTCGCGCTGCGTCGGACGCGCGTCGGCTGGATCACGCTAAGCCCTTCGCCAAAATCCAAGCGCCGAGATTCTCGATCACCACGCCGTCCGCATCCGCTATGCTGACAACCCGATCTAGTCGGAAGGTCCGCGACATGTGCCGCAGGTGGCAGTAGCCCTTCATTGTTACGAGAGTGATTACGCCGGCAGGGGTCTGGCGTCCGTCGGCGGCGTGCAGCGTGAACCACCGCTCAGTCAATATGCCGGCGCCATCACGATAGATGAGATAGAGGCGATCGTTCAGAGAATTGACGTGAACCGGCGCGAGCGCCGCCACTCCGGCGGTGACGCAACCATCTTTGCTGACACCGGCCGCGGGCGGCGCCATGGCTCGCGGAAGGGATTGGACGCCGTGTCGGCTCCATAATTTAGCGAGCGGCACAATGATCAGTGCCGTAATCAACGCCCCGACAAGCCAGGTGCTCATTCCCGCCTCCATGCACAGGTCTCTCGCGCGATGTTCGGGCGTCCACGTCGGATCATTCCGCCGCCTTCGCCGCATCGCGATGCCTGCAAAATCACTCGGCCGGCTCCAAGTCAGTGAACCGGAACAGGAAATCCGGATCATGCATCGATCCGGCCTGGGTGATGCTGCCTTCAAGCATGCAGTCGACCTTCGACGGGAACAGCAGTCCGGAAAACTGCACCGTCTGACCTAACTTCAGCGCTATCGCGGCCTTGTAGACGTGCGATCCTGGCGCAATCAGCGTCGGGAACTCGCTAATGCTCTCCGAAAAAGCATTATTGGTCGTGCGCACCGTGGCATGCGGACTAATGCGAACGGCGAGCACGCCGCGCCCGTCGCCGGTCGAGTCCAAGGTTTCAACGGTGCCGGTCCACTCGTGCACTGCGCCGCGCGTCTGAATGAACCCTAGGTGGCTGCAGAGTGCGTGACCACGATCGCGCCGCAACGCGCCGCGTACCATGTCGTTGGTTGCCTGATCATATTGCACGGCGAAGTCGTCTAGGATCTGCACCGTAGTTGCTTCGCCTGCACGATCGACCCATCGGCCAGAGGCGGCGCCCATGGCAAAGATCGCGGCAATCATCAATGCCAGCCACTTCATCACCCGTCCCCCAGTCGGACCAACCGCGATTTTTAGCCGGATCAGGTTGAGAAGCTCCTACCGGTTACGGCGGCGGCCGCCGCACGAAGCGTGGCGCGCCGCTGCTCGTCGCAATTACAGCCCGCAGCCTCATCTTGGCGGGCGTCTGCCCAGCCCCCGGCGCATAACACCCCGCTGTGGCAAATGGCTTTACAAACCGACCGTTTCCCTGATGGATGCGCCCGCCATCATGAGGTCCAGCACATGAGCACTGCCGTCTCGAAGCCCCGCGGCCGGCATTTCTTTGCCAACCCCGGCCCGACCAACATCCCCGACAGCGTGCTCCGCGCCATCGACCGGCCGTCGATCGATTTCCACGACCCGGACTTCCGCGAGGTCTATGACGCGTGCTTCGAGGGCGTAAAGCGCGTGCTGCGCACCAAGCACCGGCTGTTCATGTATTCCAGCTCGGGGCACGGCGCGTGGGAGGCGTCGCTGACCAATCTGCTGTCGCCTGGCGATACGATCCTGTTGCTGGAGTCCGGTTATTTCTCCGACGAATGGGCGAAGATGGCCCGCGCGCTGCAGGTCGAGGTCCGCCCGGTCGCTGCCGACTGGCGCCATGGCGTTGATATCGCCGGCGTGAAGGCCGCGCTGGCCGCGGACACCAGGCACGTGATCAAGGCGGTGTGCGTGGTGCACAACGAAACCGCGACCGGCATGTTCATCCCACTCCCCGAGGTGCGCGCGGCGATCGATGAGACCAAGCACCCGGCGCTGCTGCTGGTCGATACCATCTCGTCGCTGGGGTCGCTCGACTTCCGGATGGACGAGTGGAAGATCGATGCCGTGGTCGGCGGCAGCCAGAAGGGGCTGATGCTGCCCACCGGCATGAGCTTCACCGCGGTCTCACCCAAGGCCATGGACTCGCACGCGAATGCGAAGCTCGGCCGCTACTACTTCGACTGGACGACGATGCTCGCACGCAATCCGCAGAGCTTCGTCGGCACCATCCCGGTGAACATCTTCTATGGCCTGAAGGAATCGCTGCGTCTGCTGGAGGAGGAAGGGCTGGCCAACGTGTTCGCTCGCCATCATCGCCTGGGTGAGTCGGTGCGACGCGCGGTGCAGGTCTGGGCTGGCAACAGCGGCCCGCAACTGTTCTGCACCAATCCCGGTCGGTATTCCGATTCGGTGACCGCGGTGCTGATGCCGGAGGGCCACGATGCTGAGGCGGTCCGGCGCACGGCGCGGCAACGGTTCAATGTCTCGCTCGGTGGGGGCTTGGGCAAGCTGGGCGGCAAGGTGTTCCGCATTGGCCATCTCGGCGACCTGAATGAGCCGATGGTGCTGGGGGCGCTGTCGGCGGTCGAGATGGCGCTGCGCATCAACGACATCCCGCACGGCAAGGGCGGCGTGGATGCGGCGATGGACTATCTGGCGGCGGCCTGACGGTCAGGCGCACCGCCGGGGCGGAGGAGCTGCGCTCGTCACAGGCCACGCGAGCGAGAGGTTACCGAAACCCTAGGTATTGTTAACTTCCGATTGCCATCCGCGTGCGCGACACTGACCGCAGTGACCGTGTTGCGACGACATTTCCTGGCAATCGCCGCCGGCGCGCTGTTGGTGCCGGTGGCGGGGTGCGACAGCCCGACCAAGTGGCACGGGCAGGATATTTCCGGTGCCCTGCCGCCGCTGGCCTTCGCCATGACGGATGCTATGACCGGCAAGCCGGTTTCGGGGGCGGATTTCCGCGGCAGGATCGTGCTGCTGTATTTCGGCTACACGATGTGCCCGGATTTCTGCCCGACAACCCTTACCAACCTTGCGGATGTCCTGGGCCGATTGGGCAAGCAGGCAGACGATGCGCGCGTGCTGTTCGTGACCGTCGATCCTGGTCGCGACACCCTGCCGGCGCTGAAACAGTACGCGAGTGCCTTCGCGCCGGAGATGGTCGGACTGCGGGGCACACCGGACGAACTGGCGGCATTGGCGCGCCGCTATCGCGTGGCGTATTCGGTCACGCCGGCCAGCGACGGTCATCCCTACGAGGTCACGCACAGTTCGATCGTCTATGTCTTTGACCAGGACGGCAATGCGCGGTTGCTGGTTGACAGCATGGCGACACAGAAGCCCGATGTGGACGGCACGACGAAGGATCTTAAGACGCTGATCGCACAGCACGATTCGCCTGGGCTGCTGCAACGGATCCTGCGGATCGCGTAAGCCTCACGGATAGCGTCATTTTCCCTTGGCGCCGTAGACCGGGAACGTCGCGGTCAGCGTGCTGCCATCCTGAAATCGCAAGGTTATCGGCGCACTCCGGCCGGGCGCGATCGCCGAGGATGGCGCCATGCACATGAGGTGATAGCCACCCGGCTCGAATGTCACGCTGCCATGCGCCGGCACCGCTATGTCGTGCAGAGTCTTCATTTGCGCCGTGTGATTCTCGACGGTGCTTGCGTGTAACATCACTTGGCCGCAGTCGGGCGATGCAGCACCGCTCAGCGCGGCCTGGTGATCGCTGTTGTTGGACAACGTGAAATAGCCGGCGGCCGGCGTGGCCGGCGTGACAAGGCGCATCCACGGCTGCGAGATCGTCAGCAGGAGAGCGCTAGCGACCAGTCCAAGCCGATGAGTGTATGACAATCCTGGTTCCATCGGCCGCATCGTCCTCCGGGGTATCGTCGCCCAGGCTGTCCTCGTGCACGCGCATCGCGTTGAGCACCGTCATGAAGCCGACGGCGCTCATCATCCCGGCGGGGATCCACACGACGATGCCACCTACATGCTGGTCGTATGCCGCGGTGATCGAGGGAAACAGTCGTCCGCACAGATCGTAGTACGGATAGAGCCCGCCGGGGCTGAACGCGATGTAGGAGCCCATCGCGATCTGCGGAAACATGACGGCAAAAGGCAGCACCAGACGCGTGGCGTAACTGACGCGAGCCGGCGGCTGCGGTCGCGGATCCAGCACCAGGCACCAGAACAGGATGCCGTCGATGACCATGCTCCAGTTCATGATCGCGTAGAGGTGCGGATCGATCATCGCGCGGAAATGCACGGCCGGAATCAGGAACAGATAGATCAGGCCGACGAACAATATGCCGGCCAGGAATGGTTGCTGTACGAAACGAACCGTGCGCACCAACGCACGCGTCTCGACCAACCGGCGGAAGGGAACCGGCATGCCCCACTTCAGCGTCTCACCCGGCCATGCGAGCGCGATGAGGAACGGTCCCAGATGGTGCATGAAGATGTGCTGGACGCGGTTCAGGAAGAACTCGTGCTGCGCCATATAATCGAAGCGCGATTGCAAAACCGAATAGATCGCGACAACGCCGACCAGAAACGACGCCTGACGCCACGCCGAGGGATGGGTCTGGGCCGCGCCGCGGGCGTACCACCAGAGGCCCAGAGTGGTGGACAGGAACTCCACCCAGGAGAAGTCCCAGGGCGCCCAAACCGGCAACTCGGTGGGATGGTGCTCGCACAGCCACGACAGCGCGCCGCCGATGACGAACGTGGCGGCGAGGCCGATTGCGTCATCCCGGCTGAAGCCAGGAGCCGACATGACGGCGGGTTCGGCGCGCAGGGTTTGATCCACGCGAGGTGGATACGCCGCATGAAGCGGCGGCATAAGCTCTCGGATTATTGAAAGACGGTCATCAGCCGTTCATGTTCAGGTGCGGCCCGGAACCGGCACCACGGCACCTGTCGTCACCCTGTTGTCCGCCGAGGCGAGGAACGCAATGGTGGCGGCGATCTCTTCAGGCTTCGGCCAGGCCGCGTGGTCGGCCTTGGGCATGGCGGCGCGGTTGGCCGGTGTGTCGATGATCGACGGCGCTATCGCGTTCACCAGGATGCCACGCCCGGCGACCTCGCTCGCCAGCGCCTGGGTAAAGGCGGCGACGGCGGCCTTGCTCGCGGCGTAGGGCGCCATGCCCGTGCCCAGCCGAGGTTCGATCCCCGGGCGCGCCGCGATGTTGACAATGCGGCCGCCGGCTGCGCCGAAGTTCTGCACGGCCGCACGACAGCACAGGTAGCAACTGACGAAATTCATGTTCATCATGTGGAGCATGCCGGCCTTGTCGGTATCGGCCACGCCACCCATGGCGAAACCGCCGGCGATATGGATCGACGCCCACAGGTCGGTCACGCCCTGGTAAAGCCGGGCGACATCGTCCTCATTCGTCAGCTCACAGCGCGGGATCAGCGTAACGCCGTCCTTGTGGGGAAACGTCGCGGCTTCGGCCTCAACCACAAACGGAACACGGCAGCGTGCGCCAGACGCGAGCAATATGCCCACCACGGCGCGGCCGAGAGCACCGGTGCCGCCCGTGACGATAACGGTCTGATTGGCGAACTGCATCCTGGGCCTCCGTTGTTTTGCGGCGCGGCAGCCGCATAGCAACGGGAAAACCCGTGGAGATCAAGCAGCGGAGCCTTCGCCGTGTCAGGCAGCGACGGCGAACGCGTCCAGTTTCCAGCCGGCAGTCGCCATGGAGCGCTGCAGGACCGCCATGAAGCGACGTGTCGCCTCCATCCCACCAGTCCGCGGCCACGACCGCCCGGTGAAGTGTCGGCCCAGCAGGTCGAGCAACTTCTCGCGCTCGGCCTTGTCGAGGCCGCCATCCGGTGTGGCGTCGCCATAGAACCGGTTCAGGTCAGCGACCAGACCGGGATCCGTTTCGATGATCAGGCGCAGGGCCTCATTTGAAGGAGGCACCATGCGGCGGTTCTCAAGTTCCCAGCGGCAGCAGGCCAGCGGGGCGGAAAGCAGGGTGGACAATTGCATCTCCTGGGGCCGGGTGTATGCAGGTTGCAGCTCAATCGAGCCGATATGGGTTTGCGACGCCCGTCCGTCCAGCCGTGAAATTTGCTGCGACCTAGACGAATGCCAAGTTGGTCCGTGACCACAAGGGTTAACTCTCCAGACGCTCGATATCCGCACCACACGCGGCCAGCTTCTGTTCGACCGCCTCGTAGCCGCGATCCAGATGGTAGACCCGGTTGACCATCGTCTCGCCCTGTGCCGCGAGGCCCGCCAAAACGAGAGAGACCGAGGCCCGCAGGTCGGTCGCCATCACCGGCGCTCCCGACAGCGCGGGCACGCCGCGGACGATCGCCGATGCGCCGTGCACATTGATGCGAGCTCCCATACGGTTCAGTTCCGGCACGTGCATGAAGCGGTTCTCGAAAATCGTCTCGGTGACCATGGCTGCACCCTCGGCTACCGCCATCAGTGCCATGAACTGCGCCTGCATGTCGGTCGGGAAGCCGGGATACGGCTCGGTCATCGCATCGACACCGTGCAGCCCGTTCAGCCGGCGCACCCGCAAGCCACCGGGCTGCTCCAGGATCTCCACGCCGGCCTCGCGCAAGGTGCGCACCGTGGCGCCGAGGTGCTCCAGCCTGGCCTTGGTCAGCATGACCTCACCGCCCGTGATGGCGGCGGCGCAGGCATACGTGCCGGTCTCGATGCGGTCCGGAATGATCGCATGTTCCGCGCCGTGCAGCCGCGCGACGCCCTCGATGGTCAGCCGATCGGTCTCGATGCCCTCGATACGCGCGCCCATCGCGTTGAGGCAGCGTGCCAGGTCGCCGATCTCCGGCTCGCGTGCGGCGTTGACCAGCACGGTGCGGCCGTCGGCCAGCGCCGCGGCCATCAGCAGAATTCTCGGTGGCGCCGACCGAAATGGAAGGAAAGATGATGGTTGCACCGCGCAGCCTGCCATCCGCCCGCGCATCGATATAGCCGCCCTCCAGAGTGATGCGGGCGCCTAGCTGTTCGAAGGCCTTCAGATGCAGATCGATCGGGCGGGCACCAATGGAACAGCCGCCGGGCAATGAGACCCGCGCCTCACCAACCCGCGCGAGCAGTGGACCGAGCACCAGGAACGAAGCGCGCATCTTGCGCACGATATCGGTACGGCGCCTCAGTGCTGTTGATGGCACCGCCCAGCGACAGGACCCGGCCGTCGTTGCCGACCGGCTCGACCGCGATGCCATGCTGTGCAAGCAGCAGCGACATCGTGGTGACGTCTTCGAGCTGAGGTACGTTCGACAGCACGACGCGCTGGTCGGTCAGCAGGGCGGCGGCCATCAGGGGGAGAGCGGCATTCTTGGCGCCGCCGATGACGATCTCGCCGGAAAGCGGCCTGCCGCCGCGGATGCGGATACGGTCCATCATTCACATCCTCGGCAGGGCGACGCCGCGCTGACGCATGTATTTGCCGGCCTTGTCGGCATAGCTGATCTCGCAGGCTTCGTTGCCTTGCAGGAACAGGAACTGACAGATGCCTTCGTGCGCGTATATCTTCGCGGGCAGGGGGGTCGTGTTGGAGATCTCGATGGTCACCTGGCCTTCCCATTCCGGTTCGAGCGGCGTGACGTTCACGATGATGCCGCAGCGCGCGTAGGTTGATTTGCCGAGACAGATCACCAGCACATCGCGCGGGATGCGGAAATATTCGACGGTGTGGCCAAGGGCGAAACTGTTGGGCGGGATGATGCAGGTGTCGGTTGTGCGGTCAACGAAGCTGCTCGGGGCGAACGCCTTCGGGTCGATGACTGCCGAGTCGATGTTGGTGAAGATCTTGAACTCGTCGGCGACGCGTGCATCGTAACCGTAGGAAGACAGCCCGTAGCTGATCACGCCCTCGCGCTTCTGCGCCTCGACGAAGGGTTCGATCATGCCCTCCTTCTGCGCCATGCGGCGGATCCAGCGATCGGACATCACGGGCATCGGCGGGCAACTCCGAAGGGGAGGGGTTAAGTGGCCGTCTAGCGCAGACGTGCGGGCCAGAGCAAACAGACTTAACGGCGGAGGGAGCCGGCCACCGCGCGCGCGATCACTCCTGCTTCGGTTTTTCTCTTGCCCGTGTCTGAGCTTTGCGCTTGTGCAGGTTGCGACGAAGAGCTTCAGCTTCACGCTTCTGGCGCGCGATCAGTTTGGTGCTGGAAGTCGCGGGTCCGGGACGCGGCGGTGGATCCTTGTCCATGCAATGGATGATGGCGGCTGGTCGGCGCAGGTCAATCGGCCTGCTGTGCGCGCGTTCAGTTGTCCGGATCGGTAATGTCTGTCGAACTTTCCAAAAGACGCCGCAGGGCAGCGAATTCCGGACCGGCGCCATCGATGCTCAGAAAGTCGTCCACATCGGTATCGGTGGTACGACCACCGGATGAGGCATTGGGTTCGTGTCGAACGAAAGCGTGTCCAGACGCGGAATCGCGGACCAGCGACCAGCGGTCGCCGTTAGAACTCCGGTAGATGGGGATAACCGAGACGGCCATGGACAAACGCTCCTGGTCTCAACTGCGGCTGCCTCACGGGGCACAATTTTGCCCCATGGGGCGCGGCCTTGAGCCGAGCGTCAATCAGCGATTCGGTGCCGCCAGCGACGGCACCGACCGAAGCTCATACGGTTTTAAGATTTGTCGCCGAGGTCTTGCCCTGCTGGCCCCGCTCGAGGTCGAAACTGACCTTCTGGCCCTCGTTGAGCCCGGTGAGACCAGCGCGCTCCACTGCCGAAATGTGGACGAACACATCCTTCGACCCGTCATCCGGCTGGATGAAGCCATAACCCTTCTGTGAATTGAACCATTTGACCGTGCCTTCCGACATCGCGTCTTCCTCCATGCAATCCGGCGATCCACACCGCGTGGACCGGAATGCTTTTCATATTGGGAGCACCGAAGTGCGACGAGGTCGCGTAGGCAAGGTACGATACACCACGCTGAAAAGCGCCGTCAGCGGCATATAGGGAATTGGGCACGGTTTTGCCAGACAAAAATCCTTGGATCAGGTGCTGACGCGTGGCGGGTGTGCCGATTGGGCGGCGCTCCCCCTTGCTTCGAGCAAGGCCTGATTGAGCTGCGCGACTGCGTCAACCTTCGCGGTCTGGTTAACGGCGGCAAACTCTGCGGCGAGTTTGTCCAGTGCAAGTTCGAACAGATTGCGCTGGCTGAAGCTGCTGCCCGAGCCGTCTCCGGCGCTCTGGAGGTCCCGCACCACCTCAGCCAGCGAAGCGAGGTCGCCGGAGTTGATCTTGGTGAGATATTCCTGAGCGCGCTTGGCCCACATCAGCCGGCTCGCCCGAGGTCTGCCTCTCACTCGGGTCAATGCCTCCGCCAATTGCTTGCGAGTGGCCAGTTTGCGCAGACCGGCAGCACGTGCCTGCGCCACTGGCACGCGTAGAGTCATCTGGTTCTCGTCGAACGAGATGTGGATCAAATTCAGCCGATGTCCGGCAATTTCCTCAAAGCCCACTCGGTCAATCCTGCCGACGCCATGCGCGGGATAGACGACAGCGTCGCCTTTGCGAAATGGGTCTGCATCCGTGGGTTTCGTCTTCGACGCTGTGGCCTGCAGGGCGGCCGTTACCATCGCATCAGTCATCGGTGTCGCAGCCACCCGCGTTTACCTTCTGGTTTGTTGGTATCCTGATATGGCACTTTTCGCGATAAATGCATCAGGACAGCTCGACAATCACGCACGATTATCCCGGTGCGGCGGACGGGTCAGGAATTCACATTGGTCCGTTCGCGCGCCGCCCTGACGTTGGCACGCCGTGTCGCCGCATGGTTGCGCTCATTTTGCAGGCGCAGTCCATCCGGCAATAGCGGCGTCGTCGCCGGCGCCGCCTGCGCTCCGGTCGGCCTGCGTGGTGGAGGCGGAGACCACGGGCTGGCAGCGCGTATCATGCGCCGGGCCTGCACGATCCAGGCATTTGCCTCGTGCTCGCTGGCGAATCCCTCGATCGTGGTTCGGGACCCGCTCGGTTTTGTCATCTCGACGTCGAAGCGATGCTTCGCTCGCGGAATCACCCGGTAGGACGTATCAACCATGCCACAAGATGGCACGTATCGTCGTGCGTGACAGCCCCCAAAAAGGATAAACCGCTATTGGGGGCGGCGCGTCATGCGGTTGAGGGTTGCGATCCGCGGAAGAAGCTCATTCCGCGGCTGACCGGAAGTGCCAGGCGCGTGCAGCCGGATGGATGTATTCGCGCGATCCGAGCGAAGTGTAACTCGGACAGACTGACATGCCTCTGTCGCGACGTCTGTTTGTTGGTGGCACTGCGCGCGTCATATTAGCCCTGGTAACCCGAGATGCGGGGTGCTAAAACGTCGTGTCGGCGAAACAAACCCATCGTGCCGCAACACGGTTGTGCCGATCGCCAAAAGCCCGCTCGGCTGGAATGATTTAAGGGCAGAAGCGCTGAGGTTTCACCGGCTACGGTCGGGGCGATCTTTCGTCGTGACGGTGGCTTGGCACGGCCACGGCTGAGTTCTTGAAGGATCAAGACGGTGCCAGCGAAGAGCGTTCGGTTTGGCGGCGGTGTGCGCCCGCGCATAATGCGAGGCGTCGACGTGTTCGCCGAGTCGCAGCCTGGCCGGCCGGAGGGCGCGACTTGTATTCAAACCGTTCGTCACCAAATGAAAGGCGGATTTTCACTACCATGATTCGGATCACGCTCTGCGTCAGCTGAATGGCTGGACAGGAGCCCCATGAGCCCAGACGGTTTTGGCGACCAAGACGCTGAGACTGCGGGCTTTCATGTCGGTGCGCTTTGATCTGATGGATCATGCCTGCCTTTAGCCGGAAATGAGTCCCGACAAGGTTGATCCGCGTCCTCGCCATGCGGTGACCACCTGCAATAAGGAACAGATCCATGAGCACGGTGCCTGAGGGCCACGACGACCAGCCAGATCGAGATGCCGACGCAATGAGGGCTCAGTTGCGCAAGGATGTTGAGTCGTGGTCGAAGGCGCGTAACGAAACCTCCCCACGGGAAGCTGCCGAGTCAAGCGTTCCGGCCGTCAAGCCGGCTTCGTCCAAACCGGCCACCCGAGCAAAGACTCCGAAGCGCGCTCCACCCGCGGCCGCTCCAGCGGATGCCAAATCGAAACCGTTTTCGATGTCGTACGATGGCAGCACGACCGCGGAGTACATCCAGTACATGATCGACCGGGGCGCCAAGTGAACTGGGTCACCTTCGAGGCCGCAGGAGGCGGCCTGGTTGCGGTGCAATTGCAACATATCGTTGCAATATACAACGAGCAGGGCGTTGTTAAACTGGCAACGACAGCCGCTGGCGTGCACGTGCTCAAGGACACCACGGTGCAACGGGCTGTCATGGTTGTCTCCGCCGCGGCAGACGCGGAAGCGGTGAGAAGCGAATAGGGAGCGGTCATGCGAACGGCGTTCGAATATGACGGCCAGATAGCCTACGATCTCGAGGAGTTCTGCAAAGATTATGGCCACCCGGCGGGGCAGTTGTTCACCTTTGAGGTAACCTGCGACGCAGTGACTTACGTATATGCGAATGTCGAGGGCACGGTTTGTGCCAGCCAGGTCGTCTTCGACCTCAATGGAGAAGACCTCGTGGGTACTCGGAAAGCTCATTGAGGCAAAGGATCAGAGTGTCGATGGTCCGAAGCGCCGGACGGACCGATCGCCGATGAATGTGCGGCTGGTATCGAACAGCGATGATCAGGCCGTCGTAATTCGTAACCATATCCTGACGCTCTTGCGGCAGGCAGGTGCCGTGCAGATCCAGCGCGACATGGTGCGGTTGACCGAGCTTCGGATGGGCGTCTGGGCATTTCGGCATTGGACACCGTTCAACGAGCTCGGCCGAGAAGAGGCATCGTCGCCAGGCTATCGTCATGCCGTCGAGCGACAGCGTACCAGGCAGGCGCTGCCATATGGGCTGGACGTTTGGCATGGTGCGAGGGTGCTCCGCATCCTGTGGGCGGAAGATGGAGCAATCGAAGTCACGAGCTTCGTCCGAGGCCCTTGGGAAGACGAGGTCCTCACACTTCAGCCGCGCCATGAGGGCGTGCAACCAGAAACCCCATGAGCTATGAACAGACAATGGCCGATGCAATCTACCGAGTGGTGCACGGGGAAGATGACAGCTTCTCTGTCGAGATAACCAGGTCTGGGGTCCTGCCTCAGACGGCAGTCGGCTTCGCGACCGAAGCCGAGGCCAATGACTGGGTCGCGCAGGACAAGAGGCTGTGGCAAGCCGCCGATCCTTTCAGGACGCCAGCCGGCCGGAGATGGCGTGGCAGTTAACGACGGCAGGACGGCGGCCGGCGCTCACGGATTGCCGGCGCGCGGTCATGCGGTGCCCTGGTTCACACGCAGGAACTATCTGCAGCATCGAGCATTGGATCCTGGTGGGTTGCCCGCGACCTTCGACGAATGGCTGGCGCATGCCGAAGGTGGGCAAGCGACCCCAGGCCTGCGGGTTGTTATCGATCCGATTCAATTTTCGGCATGGTGTCGTGCCGCCTCGCGCGAGGCTGACGCCGCGGCGCGGGCAGCCTTCGCTCAGGTTGTGGCCAGGACGGCCCATCGCAAAAGCTGAACTGCGGATGCCGGAATTCAGGGGATAGACGCGGCTGCCGACAACATCGTTGCCTCGCTGAGGCGCGAATATATCAGCTCCAGCAGTCTCTCCCGGGCACGCAGGGCAATGTCCTCCAGCGATGGCGTCTGCGCCACGCGCTCCCTGGCATAGCGGCGCACTTCCTCCAGAGTGGGCACCACAGGCAGATCAACTTCGCTCCAGAACGTCTCTGCATGGGTCCGGGCGGACGAGATCCGTGCCTTCAATTCAGCCCAGCCCGGCGTGTGCGCCAGTGCCTCGTGCACCTGATTGGCAATCTGATTTATCGGGAAGGACGCGGCGATCTGCCCGGCGACCTTGTCGATCACATGCCGTCCGAGTTTGTGGTCACCGCGAATGACCGCCTTGGGCGGAACGTGCAGGTCCCACACGAACCCGAACCAGGAGAGGACGCGCAAGGCATAGTATGTGGGGTCATACTCCCACCAACGGAAACCCTGACGGACCGACGCCTGATAGGCGTGATGGTTGTTGTGCCAGCCTTCGCCCATCGTCAGCAGCGCCAGCAACCAATGGTTCCTGGATTGGTCGCCCGTCACGTAGCGTTGGCGACCTATGACATGCGCGAGCGAATTGATGCTGAAGGTCGCGTGCCAGAGCGCGACGGTGCTCCAGCAGAAGCCGACAGCCAGTCCTGGCCAACCGGCGATCAGCCATGTCGCCAGCGCGAGCATCGCCGCGGGCAGGTAAGGTTGCCGATTGAGCCACACCAGATCCTTGTACCGGGCGAGGTCGCGCACCGTCGAATAGTCAGTCACGTCATTCCGCGGCACGAAAATCCAGCCGACATGGGCGTAGAGAAAGCCTTGCTGCACCGGCGAATGCACATCGGCCGCCGTGTCCGAGTGTTTGTGATGCTCACGATGCTTCGCCGCCCACCACAGGGCGCCGCGTTGCGCCGAAGTCTGCGCCAGGAAGGCCAGGCAGAACTGAAAGACGCGCGAGGTGCGGAAGGCGCGATGTGCGAAGTAGCGATGGTAACCTGCGCCGATGGCGAAGATCCGAACCAGATACAGCACTGCCGCCAGCACGATTGCGCGCCATGTCAGCCCAGTCCAGAAGACGGCGAAGCACCCGACATGGATCAGCACAAAACCGATGCTGGAGGGGTAGGCGATGTCGTCTGAGTTCGCGCCCGACGTCATGGGACAGATCCTCTTCTGGACTCCGATGTCATGCCGCCGTCCGAAGTCTGGATGAGCGGCGCGTCCGTCGACGCCGGCTGGGCGAACGATCGACTTTCGGCGGCAATGGTCCGCGCGGCGCCTGAGCGGCCGCTGGCGAACCTCCCGCGATACGGATTGCCGTGCCGGTCATGCGCTCGATCGCAAGCAGTGTAGCACGATCGGCAGCATCGCAAAACGATATTGCCACGCCGCTGGCGCCGGCGCGCGCGGTCCGGCCGATGCGATGCACGTAGTCCTCCGGTTGCGCGGGCAGATCGAAGTTGATGACATGCGAAATGCCCGTCACGTCGATGCCGCGCGCTGCGATATCGGTCGCGACCAGCACGCGTGCGTTGCCGCTGCGAAACTGTTCGAGCGCCTTCTGCCGCGCCGGCTGGCTCTTGTTGCCGTGTAGAGCGCTCACCCGGATGCCGCCGGTATCGAGCAATTCCGCGACGCGATCGGCGGAGCGCTTTGTGCGGGTGAAAACGATAACCCGCGACAATGCCGGATCCGTCAACAGGCGGTCCAGCAGCGCGCGCCTGCCGGCTGGCTCGATGAAATGCACGTATTGCTCGATAGGCAGTTGCTCGGGGGCGCTGCGGGCGACATCCACCCGCACCGGGTTGCGCAGCAGGGTCTCGGCGAGACTGGCGACCTCCGCTGGCATGGTTGCCGAGAACAGTGACGATTGGCGCTCTTTTGGTAGTGCCGCAACGATACGACGGACATCGCGAATAAACCCGAGGTCGAGCATGCGGTCCGCCTCGTCGAGCACGAAATGGCTGACCTCATGCAGCTTCAGTTCGCCGGTACCCATCAGGTCGCAGATACGGCCTGGTGTGCCGACCACGATGTCGGCGCCAGCGCGCATTCGCTGCACCTGCATGAAGCGGCTGACGCCGCCAAGGATGGCAACGACGCGCAGCTTCTGACTGCCGAAGGAGCGCAGGCTCTGCTCGATCTGCAATGCCAGCTCGCGGGTCGGCGCCAGGATCAGGGCACGCGTGGCATAGCGATGGGGCGGCGACTGATCGCCCGCCAGGTGCTGGAGCATCGGCAGAGCAAATGCTGCAGTCTTGCCCGTGCCGGTCTGGGCGACCCCGAGCAGATCGCGTCCGGCGAGCAGGTGAGGAATGGCGTTTTCCTGGATCGGTGTGGGTTGCAGGAAACGTGCCCTGTCGAGGGCACGCAGAAAAGGCTCGGCCAGGCCGAGCGCGGCAAAGGTGGTCAATGACACGAAGATAGTTGCTCCAGCGCTCGCCACGCGCGTCCACGACGGCGGCAAAAGGCGAGTGCCTTGATGTTCGCCTGCCCGCGCGACAATGGGGCGAACGCGTTGCAAATGAGTTCCGGGAGGACACGTAGTCTATTCGACCCGGTGCCAATCACGCATTCACGGATGCCGCTCTATATCGCCAATGTGGCCGCCAGTGCAAGGGCGCATCCACGGGCGCACCTGACGGCGAGCGCAGTTCAGACGAAAGCGGCCGGTTGAACTGAAGCCGGCCGCCGACCGTGATCAGAAGGCGGGCATCAGCGGGACCGGCACCTCGAGCACCTCAACGCCGCGCACGCCCGGAACGTTTTCTGCCGCAACCCGCGCCGCCTGCCGCCTCTCCTCGGGCTCGTCCGAGCCGAACCACAGATGAACGAGGCCGTTGTTGACGATGACATCCTGCGCCCAAAGCCTGGTTGCCCATGGTTGCTTCTCCAGTTCCGCAAGGAGCCGCGCGCGGATCGCGCGATCGTCAGCGCCGGCCGCGGGCATGGGAGAATCCGTTGTCGTCGCCGCCAGGGCACGTACCAGGTTGGCGCGACTGACGATGCCGACGACCTTGCCGTCACGCATCACCGGCACGCGCTTGATCCGTTTGGTCTCGAGCAGCGTCGCGATATCGCCAAGATCAGTGTCGTCACTGACCGTCGCGACATCGCGCGTCATGATATCCTTGACCGTGCGGCCATGTGACTTGACGTAATCACGGGCGAGTTCCGAGGCAAAGTGTTCGAGCCACCATGACCGGCGTCTCTGGGTGTGACGCTCGGTGCCGAGTTCGGTGCGGTGCAGCAGATCTCCCTCGCTGACGATGCCGACCATTTCACCGGTCTTATCGACAACAGGGGCGCCGCTGATGTTGCGTTCTGACAGCAGTTTGGCCAGGTCCTGAACCGGTGTCTCCGGATCGACCGTGATCACGTTGGGTGTCATAACGTCTGTCGCGCGCATGAGTGCCTCCCGACTGTTATGTGTGGCCAATTCTTATGTTTGGCCGACTATCTTGCTTGGCCGACATTCCCGAGGTACAGCGCTGGCGAACGCCGTTCACTGGTTCTTTGGCAGCCCATTGCAGTGCTCGGGACGAGACGTCTGCATGATACTCTCTTTCGGCGTCCCGACAATCAGGATCGTGCCCGCCGTGGCCTGGCGGCGTCACGCGCGGTCCGGGACACGCGTCCTGTGACCGGTGGTCAATGCGGCTAGCCCATCTGCGTCCAGGGGCGGTCCATCGCCACGCCAGGCGATATGCAGGTCGGGGCGCAGCAAGAACGCCGCGGCACCGTACATGTCTCGCACGCGGGCCTCGTCGAGACGAAGCACCTTGAGCGGTGCGCCGAGCGCTCTGAACGCCGCCTCGAGTGGAGCTGTGTCGCAGTCGCCGCGAAGATCGAGCAGCGTATAGTCGTCCCCGAGTACGTCCTGCATCGCGCGCCCTTCCTTCAGCCACATATGCGGGATACGGACGCCAGGCCGCGCGTGCGGCGTGTAGGCACTGGTCTCCCACTCCGCGACATTGCCAGGCTCATCGGCGATCAGCGGCGAGCCGGCGTAGGAATACGCGGACTCCACGCCGACCATGCCGTGCATGCGCCGGTGGTTGACATCGAACGACGCCGCCAGCTTCCGGCGCACCTCGTCTCCTTCGGGCGTATCTTCGTACACCGCCGGCGTGACCAGTACGCGCCAGATCGGCACGCCCGCGGCGGCCCAGCCCGCCGCGGCGACATTGCGTATGCCGATTGGCCTGCGCTCCTGCTCGTAGCCGTCGAGCAGGCCGGGACCGCCCCAGCCGTTGATTACGCCGGCAAGCTTCCATGACAGGTCGAAGGCGTCGCCGACCCCGGTGTTCATGCCGAGCCCACCGGTCGGAATAACCAGATGGATCGAATCGCCGGCAAGGAACACGCGCCGATCACGATACCGTTCCGCAACCAGCAGGTGATGGCGCCACGGAATGACGTAACGGATCTCGAAATCGCAGGGAAAGCCAATCAGGCCGCGGATAACCGACGCGAAATCGGTATCCGGTGGCAGCGACGAATGCAGAGTGAATTCCTTGCGGTCGCCTTGCGCGACCATGCTGGAGCCGGCCGCGTCGGCGAACTGGTAATGGCGTCCCCTGCCGGTCACGATGCGCTCGTACAGGGTATCCGAGCGGAAGATGACCTGAACCAGCTCGCGGATGCCGCCGCGGCCTTCGAGCCTGATGCCGAGTTTCTTGCGGATAGTGCTGGTCGCGCCGTCACAGCCGGCAAGGTAGTCGCAACGCAGCGTCTTCTCGCCACCGTCCACGGTGCGGGCGTGGACCGTCACGCCGGTCTCGTCCTGAGAAAAGTCGACCAATTCGCAGCCGTAGCGCACGGTGACGTTGGGTGTCCCCTCGGCCACCTCCTTGAGCAATGGCTCGAGCTTGTTCTGCGAAACCAGTTGATACGGTTCGAGCAGCCAGGCACCGTTGGGGGACTCGGCGATCTGCCTGCGGCGCTCCGCCACCGACGGGTATTTCAGCACCGCGATCGGCGGGTCGCTGAGGCGGGTGGTCAGAAACACATCCATCGGGTTGTCGGGTGGATAGCCCAGTGCGCGCACCCGATCGACGATGCCGATCCGGCGATAGAACTCCATCGTGCGCGCATTCGAGCGGTCCATTTTCGGCCACGGCAAGGTGGTCGGATGACGCTCCATGAGCAGGCACCGGACGCCGCGCCGGCCGAGATCGATGGCGAGCGTCAGCCCGACCGGACCGGCACCCGCGACGATCACGTCATAGGCCCCGGTCCCGAAACTCTGCGCCATGCCTTCAGGCCGGCGGCGCTATCAGAAAGACTTTCGACGAATTGAAGATCCAGGTGTCGACGAAGCCGGTCACCTGCGGCTTGCGCTCAAGCGCGCTGAGCGCCCCGGCCAGGCACATCCAATTGAGGATTTCCTGCTGTCCGCTGTTCTCGACAGCATGTGTCGTGTAGCTGCGCCACGCCTCGTAGTTGCCGACGCGAAGCTGCTCGTACATCTGCCGATCCGACGGCGTGTCGGGGTAGAGGTAGTGGTTCTTGGCGGTGAGAAAGGCGTGCGACCAGCCGGACGACGCCAGCAGCGCCACGCGATACGGCAATTCCGCGAGGATGCGCGCCGTCGCGGCACCAAGGTCGAACAGCCGCCAGGGCGAGGGCGAGGGCGGGTCCAGGTCCGCATCGGTGGTGGTCTTGTCGAAAGCGGGCACCCCACCGCGCTGCGAGACAACCTTGCGGCCGTAGCAGTTGATCGCGAAGGGGACGATCGGGTAGCCGAAACCCTTGCGATTGTAATCGAGGTAGAAGATCGCATTGGTAAAGGCGTGGCCGAGCGCGTGGTGCAGCGGCTTGTAGGAATACGCCGTGTCGAAGCCCTGCTCGATCAGGCGGCTTGCCAGCATCTTGGCGGCGTCACGGTTGCCAGCCAGCTCATAGGTCTTGTCGGTCTCGCCCCAGACATTGTCGCGCGGCGGCGCGAAGGAGAACTTGTCGTATGCACTGATGCAGTACGGCGGGATTATGTCCTCGCGAAAGTTCTCATACTGGTCGTCGCCCCACATCAGGACGAAGTCCGGGTCGAACGCATCGAGCGCGGCCCGGGTCTGTTCCATCCAGCCGACCAGATCGGCACGATGCCGGGCCGCCGACGTGGCGCCCTCGTCGTCACCCCATTCAGTGCGCATCGCCTCGGGCCAGCCCTCCGGTGTCCGGAGGTTCGCCGGCAGGTCCGGGTTCTGCATCATGCGCCGGAGGATTCCGGCCATCCGATTATCGTGCCCGGTCAGCGGCGGATAATGCGATATGCCCAGTGCCAGAATTTCTGCCATCGTTTCCTCGTTGCTGCTGGTGCGGCAGAGGCCGGCCATCGCCGGACGGTCAACCTCGTGATCGCGGCCAGGCGATATACCGCCGCAGCGCAGCGCACTTGGCAAGGCGGCGCGTGGCCTGCGCCGGTGGCTGGACAGGTCCCTTCAGGCGATATTGGACCTCCCTCAGATCCTGGCGCCATCCTTGAAGACTTGCCGGAAAGGCGCGATATGCGTGCTGGCGAACAGGCCGGCCGCCACAAATGGATCCGTGGCTGCGAATTCTTCCGCGGCCGCGCGATCCGCCACGTCGATGATCAGGATTGAGCCGATCTGTTGGCCCTGGTCATCCAACAGCGCGCCACCGGTCGTGATGCAGGCCATGACCCGGTCCAGGTAGACCAGATGCTTTGGCCGTGTGGATTGTCGAAGCGCGACGCTGTTCGGCTTATCGATTCGGATAACGGAAAAGAGCATCGCGACAACTTCCCTCGGGCCAAGTATGGACTTTATCACACACTCTCACGGAGCCAACCTCGTTATTGTCTTGCCTCGATCTTCACTTGACAGAGCAAGTCCTGGCCCAGGCGGGCAGGTAATCACTGCCGCACCGCAAGAACAATGCCGGATACGACCAAGGCGAGGGACGCGAATTGCGGAAACATGAGGGGCTCGCCCAACGCTATGGCTGAGGCCAACACGCCGACGATCGGTGTCAGCAGCGTGCCGATCGCCGCCGTGCTCGCTTCGAGCCGACGCAATGCCGCAAACCACATCAGATAACAAATCCCGAGCGAGACGACGGCGGTATAGGTCAAGGCCACCCAGCCGAACCAGTGCATTTCAAGCAGATGCGGATGCTCCAATACAAGGCTTGCTGCCAGAAGCACTGTGCATCCGATCCCGACTTGCCAAGCTGTCATCGCAATGGGATCCATGACGAGGGGCCAGCGCTTGGAGAGCACAGTACCCAGAGCAAAGAGCATGGCTGCCGCCAGCGCAATCGCGATGCCCGGCAGCTTGTCCGTTTCCGCATGGAACACATTTCCACCAAGCAGCACGGCAATGCCGGAGATGCCCAGTAGCAGGGCTGCAACTCTGTTCAGCCCAAGTTGTTCGCCGAGAATTGGCCAAGCGAGCAGAGCCGCCCAAACCGGCATCGTGTAGGCGAGGGTTGCCGCTTCACCCGCGTTCAGCCAAAGCAGCGACAAAGTCGTAAGCCCCATCCAGGCGCTGACGTTCAGCAATGCGGATGCCACAAGCCGCAACCGAAGTCCGGGCGGCACTGCCAGGTTCTCTCCTCGGGCGGCCGCGATCCCAGCCAGCGCCAAAGCCGCCACCAGGCCCGCGATGCCGCGGGCGGTGAGGGGAGGGCATTGCTCGAGCAAGAACTTCGTGGCCGGCCAATTGAGGCCCCAGCCAAACGCAGTCACGACCAGGCAGCCCAATCCGATCAGCTTGACGGGCCGATAGGCCGTCGCCGCCATCGACATGATCACACGACCCCACGCCACCATGTACCCCGGCGAATATATATCCATTGCGCTGGCGAATGGGAGGAAAAACGGCCCCGGGCAGAAACGACCCGTAATTTAATGTTTGGCAGACAAACGAATTCGTCTATTCAGATGCCGGCGCCGTATCGGCAGGCACCCGGAAGCATGAGAGGGCGTTTGAATGGCGATCAATCACGCACGCTGGCTGGCAGGCCTGGAACATTGCGGACGCTCCGCTGCGTGCCGGCTTGCATTGCTTGTGATCGCGCTGGCGGCCCTGTGTTCCGCGCCTGTCGTCCACGCCGATGAGCAGATTCATCTCAAGGTCGTGGGCGGTCTGGCGGGGGTCAGCCAGTACCGACCGCCTGGAAAGGCCGTTCTGGGAGGAGCAGGTCGGGACCTTATCGGGTGGGCGCATCAAGGCGGAAATCCACCCCTTCGACCGCAGCGGGTTGCCGGGCCAGGAGATGTTGCAGCTTATGCGGCTGGGCGTTGTGCCGTTCGGGACGGCCCTGCTCGCTCTCGTGTCGGGTGACGAGCCAGAACTCAATGCGGTTGACCTCCCGGGACTCAATCCGGACATGACGGCATTGCGCAATACGGTAAAGCTCTACAGACCGCATCTGCAGCAGATGCTGCGTGAGAAATTTGGCATCGAGCTGCTGGCTATCTATACGTATCCGGCGCAGGTTCTCTTTTGCACGAAGCCCTTTACCGGCCTGAGTGATCTATCCGGGCGGCGCGTGCGTACCTCATCCGTCGGACAATCCGAAATGATGACGGAGTTGGGCGCGATACCGGCTCTGGTGCCGTTCGCCGAAATTGTAAATGCGACCCGAACCGGTGTGGTTGATTGCGCCATAACCGGCACACTGAGCGGCAATGAAGTGGGCCTTTCGAATGTGACATCCTACATCTACCCGATGGCCATCAGTTGGGGGCTGTCGTTCTTTGGCGCCAATGCCGCGGCATGGGAAGCGCTGCCGCCCGACCTGCGCGCGCTGCTCCGCGACGGGATAAGCGGGCTGGAAAGTCGTATCTGGGACGCTTCGGATCGAGAGACGGCGGATGGCATTGCCTGCAATGTCGGAGCGCCCAATTGCAGCAACGGCCATACTCCAAGCCACATGACGCTCGTGCCGGTCACATCTGAAGACGAGGCCAGGCGCAAAAGCCTGTTGGTTCAATCGGTATTGCCAAACTGGATACGTCGCTGTGGGCCCGAATGCGCCAGCGCATGGAACCGCTATTTGGGCACCGCACTGGGGATAAAGGCAGCGGAAGAGTAAATTGCGTCCGCCTGGCTCGCTGGAGCTAGACCGCCGCGGCTCTGAGTGTATCGTCAAACAACCGATAATAGGTCCGATCGAGTTGCTTGGCTCCGCAAATCTCGTACATCTTGCGGGCTGCCCTGTTTGCCGAGTCCGTCGTCCACTCCAGCGCTGAGAAGCCTTCGTTGACGGCGAGGCGTGCGGCGGACTTCACGAGCAGGCGCCCGACACCGCTGCGCCGCAGGGAATTGCTGACATATAGGTCGCGGATATGGAGCGACAGACTCAGCTCGAACGCCGGGAACGTGACATTCATGACGATCGAACCGACGACGTCGTCGCCTAGCAAGGCGATGAGCACGCGCGGATCGAAGGTATTCACGGGAGGCCTGCACGCCAGCACGGCCGCGCTGAGTGCCGCTTCATACGATACCGGGCGATCGTAGTGGGCCTGCATTTCCGAAAATAGGGCGGCGAGCCCGGGTACGTCCTCCTCACATGGGCGGCGTACGACTATGTCCTCTTGGCAGCCCTGGTTGACGTGAGCCACGTCACGTGTGATCGCAGAATGAGTTGTTATCGACATGACCTGCCCGACTTATTATATTCTGATAACGTATGAAATCGGAATTCCGCGAACGTTATATCATCGTTATCCTGGTGCTAATTCACGGTGGGATAACTCGACCTTGGTTTTTGTGGGCCTCGGGCATTCGGAGCGACCTATCTACCGTTACAGAGAATATAATCTGTAACCAACCCGCACTTACAAAAGGGTTATGCTCGTATCGAATGGAAGACGCGGGACTGGAGCCGCCGGATCGTTACGAGGTGATTGGGCAAGGAAGCGACGGTCAAGCCGCTCAATGAGCCGAACCTATGGACCAAGCGAGACTGGTGGAAATCCGTTATGACATCTAGCCCTTGGTCCGTCGTGACAGCGCACCCTGTGATGCCCGCAAGGCGTATCGGGATCATTGTGGCCCTGGGCGCTACCCTTTTGCTGGCAACCCTGGTCTGCGGCAGCGCGCTCTTTTTGGAGCGTGCGCGACAGACCGCGCTGCACGCCGCGAATACGACGCTGCAGAACGCGACGCTGGTGGTCACCACCACTATCAATCGCGAGCTGCTACAGGTGGACGGCGCCCTGGTCAGCCTGCCTTCCATATTTGCGACTGCCGGTGACCAAAAGGGCGACGTCAATCCGGACGCGGCCAGGAGGTTGTTGCGGGCATTTAACTTTGAGACGTTCTCGTTCCGTGATTTGTTACTTGTCCGTCCAGACGGCACAATATGGGTGACGGCACGACCGAGACCGGCAAACCAGCGGCTTTTGTTGACTCAGCCCGAGGCGGGTGCAGCTCAACACCCTGGCACCGTCGCCGTCGCAGGACCGATCTACAACGGGACGACGGGCGATTGGTCCTGGTACCTTTCACGGCCCATCAGCCTGAACGGTGTCGGACCGCTGCAGGCGGTCGCCGAGGTGCCGGTTCCCTCCATTTTGGCGCTGCTCGCCCCCGTGGCGGCGGTCCCCGGCCTGCGCATCTACATTCAGCGGCCGGACGGTTCGCGACTCGCCAGCTTCCCGAATGACGAGCTCAAGGTCGGCAAATACCAGGTGGTGGCCTTCAGCGGATTAGGCCCGGAGAGCGTCGCCTTCAGTCTTCCGTCGACGGTCACAACGATCCCCACAGTAGCGGTATGGCGCAACACGCTCTATCCCGACGTTCAGGTTGCGTTGACACTGGACCTGTCAGTGGCGTTGGCGGACTGGGTCAGGGACCGGGATCGCCTGCTGATCGTCCTCGGCCTCGCGTGTCTGCTGGTACTCGCGCTTGCCGGTGCCTTGTATGCCGCGCTCCGCCAGCGCGAGCGGGTTGAGACGGAACGCAAAAAGTCACGGGATCTGTTGGACAGCGCCATCGAGGCGATGTCGGATGGCTTCGTCATGTGGGATGAGCAGGACCGATTGCTTGCCTGCAACCACCGGTTCCGCGAGATCTATGCGCTCAGCGCGGCTTTCATCCGCCCTGGAGCAACGTTTGAGGACATTATTCGCGAGGGAGCCAAGATCGGGCAGTATCCGCAAGCTGGTGACAATATCGAGGAGTTTGTTCGCGAAACGCTGGAGTGGCATCACGGCAATCAAGGCTCGCTTGAGCGCCTGCTGCCGGACGGAAGGTGGGTTCTCATCACGGAACGCCAAAACCCGACCGGCGGTATTGTTGGCATTCGTACCGACATCACAATCATCAAACAGACATTGGCCGAGCTGGCTGAAGCAAACGAGCGCGCGAACAGGGCCGTTGAGGAAGTGCGTCTCCACAATCTGACACTGACGGAACGTGATCACGAACTGCGCGTCAGGAATATGCTGTTCACTGCTGCGTTGAACAACATGTCACAAGGGCTTCTGATGGTCGACTCGGACCGGAGAGTGATCGTCTGCAACAAGCGATTCCACGATATGTTCCGGATTTCTGCATCTGACGCGTCTCCCGGTACAACAACTGCGGCACTGTTTCATGCAATTGAGAATCGCGCAGGGCTGAGCCCTCGCGCTGTGGAAAGCATCTACCAGCAACAGGAAGAGTTGGCGGCATCGCAACGAGGAGGGACGTTCGTCAGTACTGAGGACGATGAGCTTGCTTTGGCCGTATCGCAGCGTCCACTACCGGACGGTGGCTGGATAGCCACCTATGAGGATGTCACGGAGCGACAACAGACGGAGACCCGCATCCGCTTCCTGGCCCACCATGACGCGCTGACCAACTTGCCAAACCGGGTCCTGTTTCGTAGCAAAATATCCGAGGCTTTGAGCCAATTGACAGAGGACGGAAACGACCTGGCCCTGCTGTACTTGGACCTGGACAAATTCAAACTGATCAATGATACGCTTGGACATCCCGCTGGAGACGCTCTTCTCGAGGTTGCGGCCAGAAGGCTGCAGGGCTGCATTCGTAGCACCGATTTTGTTGCGCGGCTCGGTGGGGATGAGTTCGCGGTCCTTTACCCGTCGCGAGACTTGCCCGGTGCAGCAACCGCGCAGGCACAGCGGATTATCGAATCCCTCAGTGCGCCCTATCAGCTTGGTCATCGCAAGGTTGAGATTGGGGCCAGCATCGGTATTGCGATAGCCGCGGGCCCGAATATCAATGGCGATACGCTCCTCAGAAACGCCGACATGGCGCTTTACCAGGCGAAAGCGAGAGGAAGAGGTGCGTTTTGTGTCTTTGAGCCGGATATGGAAGTCAGGCTCCATGCTCGGCTCAGCAGCGAGGCGGATCTGCGCGTCGCACTCGACCAACATCAGTTCGAAATCTACTATCAGCCGGTGCTTGACTTGCGCAGTGACCGCGTTCGCAAATTCGAGGCGCTGTTGCGCTGGAACCACCCGGAGCGAGGGCTCGTCATGCCCGGTCAATTTATTCCGTTGGCCGAGGAGCTTGGGATCATAAAATCCATTGGGGCCTGGATTTTGCGGCAGGCGTGCCTGGATGCCGTGCACGACCTTGCTGGCGCGAAGGTCGCGGTCAATCTGTCACCGATCCAGCTTGAGGATGGCGACATAGTGGAAATAGTCAGTGACGCGATCACGGATGCTGGATTGGATCCAGCCAGGTTGGAGATCGAAATCACCGAATCGGCCCTGTTGAATAACAGCGTTCAGACCACTGCCTTGCTGCGCCGACTCCATGATCTCGGCCTGAGCATCGCTCTTGATGATTTCGGAACCGGATACTCATCGCTCAGCTATTTGCGGAGCTTTCCGTTCGACGTGATCAAGATCGATCGTCTGTTCATTAGCGAGCTGACAACTCGCGACGATTGTGCGGCAATCGTGGCGGCGATCGTCAGCCTTGCCGATCGGCTTGGAATGACGACCACAGCGGAAGGCGTTGAGACGAACGAACAGGTCCGACTCGTAAGGGAGCTGGGTTGTACCTCCATCCAGGGTTACCTTCTTGGGCGTCCGCAGCCAATCTGCAAAGCGGTCGAATACTTTGATGTCCGCTTGGAGCGCGCGATCGCCTTCAGCGAGGCGCAGAACTGATCGCGACTGGCGATGGTCGTGATATGAAAAATGCCAGGCAGGATCGGCAGCTTTGGACGATTTTGCCGGGGCAGGTTGAAGCCGCGATGTAACCGTTCGGCCCTACTGTAGCAGGAGGAATGACCACCTGCCGCACACCGGCAAATGCGCTTGGGCTCTCGGGTATCGTACTGGGCAGCCGTCGTCATAGAGCAGCCGTCGTCTAAGGCGGCCTGGAGGTCGTCGCGCCGTGCTGAGCCGCTGGTTTTTGACGGATAACGTTTCTCTTGCTCTTTGCACGCCATACCAGCACCAGCCATGGCTTGTTCTTCTATCGTATCTGGTAGCTGCTTTCGCAGGATACACCGCGTTCTATCTGATTGCCCGCGTGCGTGCGGCAAACGACCCTGCCAGACGCCTCCTCTGGCTGGCCGCAGCCGGCTTGTCGATGGGCTTCGGCATCTGGGCGATGCACTTCATCGCAATGTTGGCAGTCGAGATCCCGATCCCGATTCGCTTCGACCTTCCGGTAACGGCACTCTCTGCTGGCTTCGCCGTGGTCGCGAGCGGCATCGCCTTCCACCTGGCAGCGGCTGACACAATACGTCCGCTTCGCCTCGCTCTCGGGGGAATTGTGCTCGGCGTCGGTATTGGCCTCATGCATTATACGGGTATGGCGGCGCTCCGGATGCCCGCTCAGATTTACTACGAACCCTGGTTGTTCGTGCTTTCGCTGGTGGTTGCCGTTCTCTTATCGACGATTGCCTTGCTTGCACTCTCGGCGTTGGCCCGTCCCGGAGGCAGGCGCCAGGTGCTTGCGCGTATCGTTGGCTCCTTGGTCATGGGCCTTGCTATCGTGCTTATGCACTACACGGGGATGTTTGCGACATACTTCTATCCGCAAGCGGAGCTGAATGAGCCCGGCATATTGTTCGATCCGCCTATCATGGCGGCGGCAATTGCCGCTTTCAGCTTGGTGTTGGTCGGCCTCGCGTTGGCCGCCTCCTTGTTTGACCGGCGCGTTGAAGAGGCGGAGATGCTGCTGCGCGATGCGGTGGAGAACTTCTCCGAGGGTTTCGTAATTTACGACCAGGACGACCGTCTCGTGATGTGCAACCACGCGTACCGCAAGATGCATGCCGAGAGTGGAGATCTGCTGATTGCGGGGACACGCTACGAGGACGTCGCGTGGCGCGAACTGCAACTTGGGAAGTATCCCGATGCGCGCGGGCGCGAGGCTGATTGGCTCGCGGCACGTATGCGTGAGCGCCGGCAAGCCACCGGGTCCTTCGAGCAGCAATTAAGTGACGGATCGTGGGTGCTCGTCTCAGACCGACAAATGAACAACGGCGGCACTGCAGGACTACGGGTCGATATCAGTGCCCTCAAGGCGGCGCAGGTGGCGCTGCACGAGAGCGAGCGGCGCCTCGATCGGGCGCAGGAAATTGCTGGCATCGGCAGTTGGGAGTTCGATGTGCAGACCGGACGCCGGGTCTGGTCGAAGGAGCTGTACCGAATTCGCGGCGTCCTGAGCGACGAGGATGCACCGTCGGTCGGTGGCCTCGCGCCGTTCACCCATCCGGACGACTGCTCCAGGCTCTTTGCGTGGCTCGATGCGTTGAAGCGCGGCACGGTGCAGGAGCCGATCGAGTACCGCATTTTGCGCCCCGATGGTCAAATGCGGGTTGTGCGAGCCGAGGGCCGTCCCGTAGCCGATACGAGCGGCGCTGTCGGTAAAGTGGCAGGGACTTTGCAGGACGTCACCGAGCGGCGATGTATCGAGCAGCAGCTTGACATGGCGCTCAACAACCTCACACAGGGCGTCTGCTTCTTCAACGGCGCACGCAAGTTGATCCTCGCCAATCGGCGCTATGCTGAAATTTATGGTCTGTCGACGGATACCATCCGCCCAGGCACCACGCTTGAAGAGATTGTTGAGTGCCGGGTCCAGGCGGGCACGTTTCCGAACATGGATGCCGAGGAATATCTTGCCTGGCGGGCATCGGTCGCAACGTCCGACCAGCCCAACGACACAGTTGTCGAGCTGAAGACCGGCCAGATCATATCCATTCATCATCGGCCGATGCCCGATGGTGGTTGGGTCGCCACGCATGAGGAGATCACGGAGCGCCGCCGGACGGAAAGACGAACTCGCTCACATGGCGCGGCATGACGCGCTGACCGGGTTACCGAATCGCGTGGTGTTCCGCGAGTACATGGAACAGGAGTTAGGTCGACGGGCGCGTTCCGACAGCCTGGCGGTGCTTTGTCTTGACCTTGATCATTTCAAGTATGTCAACGATACCCTGGGACATGCGGCAGGCGATGCGCTCCTGTGTGCCGTTGCAGAACGGCTTACCAAGAATGTCCGCGGCGAGGACATAGTGGTGCGTCTCGGGGGGGACGAATTCGCTATCGTGCAGATCGGCGTTGACCAGCCGGCTCAGGCGACGGCGCTGGCGAGGCGCCTTATCGACATTCTCAGCCAACCCTTTGGATTGGGCGATCACCGTGTGGCCATTGGGACCAGTGTCGGCATCGCATTCAGCCCAGCCGATGAGGCCGATGCGGACACGCTGCTGAAGCACGCCGACATGGCCCTGTACCGTGCCAAGGCGGGGGGGCGGGGCTCATTCTGCTTCTTCGACTCCGCCATGAATTCAGAGGCACAGGCGCGCCATACGCTGGAGTCGGGCTTGCGCATGGCACTGGCAAATGACGAGTTCGAGTTGTTTTTTCAGCCGATCTTGCATGCTCATAGCGAGGTACTCATCAGGTTCGAGGCTTTGCTCCGCTGGCGGCATCCTCAACGCGGCCTGATCGGAGCGTCTGAGTTCATTTCCTTGGCCGAAGAGATCGGCGTGATTATCCCGATTGGTGAGTGGGTGCTCCGGGAGGCCTGCCACATTGCCGCGACGTGGCCGGACGATATTTCGGTGGCCGTGAACCTGTCGTCGATGCAGCTTAAGAGTGCCAATTTGGCGGAAGCGGTCTCCGACGCGCTGCAAGCCTCCGGTTTGCCGCCAAGTCGTCTGGAACTGGAAATCAACGAGACTGTGCTACTGCAGAACACCACGGCAACGCTTGCGCCACTGCGCCAACTACAGGCCAACGGCCTGCGCATCTCGTTGGACGATTTCGGCACCGGCTATTCGTCGATCAGTTCCTTGCGCATCTTTCCGTTCGACAAGATCAAGATCGATCAGTCATTCGTTCGTGACCTCGATTCCGAGACGGAGGCGGCCGCGATCGTCCATGCCATCGTGGACCTCGGCAACGCGCTTGGCATGCTGGTCGCCGCCGAAGGTGTAGAGACAGCCGAACAACTCAGGATGCTGCGGGCAGAGTCGTGCCAGGAAGTGCAGGGCTATCTATTCAGTAAGCCCGTGTCGGCCGCAGAAGTTCCCGCTCTGATCGAGCGCATGAGTTCGGCTGCCGGAGTTGCGACCCAAATTGGGGTTCCTGTCCTCCGCGCATCTGGAGACGCCTGATTTATTTCATGCCCCCTTGAGTGACGCCAGTAATCGTCAGTAATGCGTAACCCATGGGCTGTTCAGGGCTTCTTCGATGCGGCGGTGGCGGGCCCTGATGACATCGGCAGGCACGGCGCTGACGAATGCATAAAACGTCTTTGTGCGGATCGCGTCCACCACGCGTTCTCCAACCGTCTTCGGATCGAGACCTGTGGTGGCAAGCCGTTCGGCCAGTGTAGCTTCGTCATTGGTGCGGATCTGCGGACCGCCCATGTGGTCCGGTCGGTTGCGCGCGCCGCGGGCGATGTTCGTGGCGATCGGACCAGGGCAAAGCACCGAGACGTTGACATTGGTGCCTTCCAGTTCGATCTCCAGAGCCTCGGACAGTGAAACGGCGGCGTATTTGCTCATCGAATATGGCCCCTGATTGGTGCCGCGCCGATTCTGGAAACCGGCGACAGAGGCGGTATTGACGACATGGCCATCCTCCCCGTGTCGCAGGATGGCAGGCACGAAGTGGCGGATGCCGTGAATGATCCCCCAGATGTTCACGCCAATCACGAACTCCCAGTCGCCCTGCGGCACATCGGTCATCTGCGTGCCATGCATCGGCACGCCGGCGTTGTTGCAGGCGATGTGGAGCTTGCCGAAGTTGCGTTCCGCTTCCCCCAGGGCGTCGAGCACGGATTGCTCCTGCGTCACGTCGATCCTGACCGGCATGACGCGCTTGTTGGTGCCGGAGAGCCCGTGTGCGGCCTGCTCAACCGCGGCCTTCTGGATGTCAGCCATAACAACGTTGGCGCCGGCCTCTGCGAGTGCGGTCGCGATGCCGAGGCCAATGCCGGAGGCGGCGCCGGTGACGATGGCGGTCTTGCCCGAGATGTCCATTTGTGCGGGACCTTTCTATCTTGGCCGATCGATCTGTTCCATCAGGGCCAGGCCCTCCATCGCGAGTCCGTAACCCAGCAGGTCCTGCATGCGTTTTTTTAGATATTCAGTGAACATCAACCGCGTATAGCGCAACAGCAGGGTGGGCTTCGCCGCCAGTGCTTCAGCGTGTTCCCAGGCGCGCGCCAGCACTTTCTCCCGCGGCATGATCTCAGCCACCAGTCCGAGATCCTTGGCTTCCTGCGCCGACAAAGTCTGACCGGTGAGCAGGAAGTAGCGGCCGCGGTTCATGCCCAGCAGCAGAGGCATCACGATGTGCATTCCGTCCCCTGGCACCAAGCCGTTCGGGAAATGCGCGGAGTCCTGGAACGCAGCCGTGTCTGCGGCAAGCACGATGTCCGACAACAACGGAATTTCCCCGTGCCGCCATGCCGGGCCGTTGATTGCCGAAATCACCGGCACCTCGATGTTCAGCAGGTTCATCAGCAACGCGCGGCCTTCCCAGTGCACGCGGTCGAACGCGTTGGATGTCAGGCCCGGACCGATCGCGCTCTGGCTCGGCGTCGCGCGGACGCCGGACCATTCGTCACCGGTTCCGGTCAGAATGACCACCCGGTTCTCCCGGTCGCGCGCGACGTCGGCGAATGCGTCGGGAAGTTCGCCGTGCGGACCGAGCCCCCAGCGCAGTGGGCCGTTGTCGGTGTGAAACCGCATCTCCAGAATGCCGTTCTCCCGGCGCATATGGATGCACGCGTATTTCTTCGCGTAGTTGTCGAACTGGGTCATGGCACCGTCAGCCGGTAGACCTTCGCCGCAGTGCCACTGTACAGCGCGGTCTTTTCGCTCGCCGACGCACTGGCGGTAATGCGCTTGAAGGCATTCCACAGCTCGGTGTAGCCGCCTGACTGCTTGTCCGGCGGGAAGTTGCTCTCGAACATGCAGCGATTGACACCGAATGCTTCGATGCAGGGCTCGACGTACATGCCCCAGGCGGCAGCAAGGTCTTCCGACGATGGCGGCACGTCGCGTTCGTGGAAGTCGAACCCGAACGACACCATGCCAATGCCGCCGAGCTTGCAATAGACGTTTGGACATTTGGCAAGTTCGGTGATGTCCTTGCGCCAGCCTGCGAGGATCTCCTGACGATGGCCGGCATAAGGTCCGACGCCGAGTACGCCGCCAACATGATTGAGGATGATGGTGGTGCCCGGAAACGCGCGGGCCAGGTCGATCGCATCCGGCAGTTGCGGGTGATACTGCCATGACTCGAAACTGAGCCCGAGCGGCGCCAGTTGCGCGAAGCCCTCGCGAAATGTCGTGTCCAGCACCTGATGCGGCGGCACGACGCGAGAAGCGTATTTGCCGACGGACTCGTTGCCGTCCCACGCCACGCCATGGCGGATGCCGCGCAGACGCCCACCGGCTGCCGCGATTTCGGCTTGCAGCAGTTCGCGCACGCGCGCCCCAACGCTGAGGTCGCCGCCACCGACAATGCCCTCGGCTACGCGGCACGGTCCGTAAGTACCCGACGCACTCATAGCCGCAATGCCGTTGACGAACTCGACTTCGCCCAGTGCTGCCATCTCGCGTGGGCCATCCTTGCGGTACATCGCGCGGCATTCGAGGAAGACGGTCGATACGATGTTGTGACCACCGCCGATATCGGCCAGGAGCTCTGGCAACAAATAGCGGCCGCGCTGCGGTATGTCCCAGAAATGGTGGTGCGGGTCGATGATTGGCAGCTCCGGCTCCAGCGCTGCTTCAGTGTGCTTCGCCAGCCACGTCTTCAGCGCGGCGTCGTTGCGGACGGTGGTGCCGCGGAATTCACCTTTGGCGTCTCCGAACTGGGGCATGCCTGTTTCCTCCTGTGTTATCATTCGGCGGGCCGCACCGACGGCGTCTCGGTGACGGTCCGGCGGGCAGGGGTTCTCTGGCGGCCAGCTTAAGCCCTCGTTCGGCGATCTCAAGATGTGACCGCCGCCGATGCCGACGGCGGTCATCTCGTTACGCTGCGCGGATCAGGCCGAGCTGCGTGAGTGCGGTTACGCCATCGTCGAGACCGATTTCTGAAACGATCTTCCCGTTTTCAAGCTTGAGAACCGTCGTTCCGGTAAACCGCATTTTGCGTCCAGTGGCTGGTGGCAGCGATCCCATCAGAAAATCGCTGAACGCCGGCCCAGTATGCGTGCCGCCGCCTTCCCACCGGCCGACGACGCAGTCGCCCTCGGCGATCAGGTCCGCCGCACCCCAGAAGTTCAGGTCCGGGAATGCCGCGCGGAAGTCGGTCATGAATGCTTTGATGTCCTCACGACCGCGACGTGGCTCGTGCAATGAATACTGCAAGAGCATGTCAGGTGCCGCGAGATCATCGACAATGCCCAAGTTGCACGTCGCACCCCAGAAGTCTGTGAACCAGCGGCCGACAACGGCTTTGTTGTCGCTCTCTTTCGACATGATCATCCATCTCCTTGTTTGTGGCAGTCCTAAGCGGCCCACTTGCACTCGCGTGATCGGACCTGAGCGATAACTAGCTGTAAGCGAGGAGAGACAGAATTCCGGTTCTTGCCTTTGCATCACCGGTGCCGAGCGCGATACTGCGTACAAGCTGCGGCGGGGCGGGGGCTTGCAGCCCTTCGCGGTCTCAAGCAGCGCATCAGGAGGATACCCGATGGCCCACGAGACCGTTCGTTTGGCAGAATATGCGACGGGTTTGCACTACGAGGATCTGCCGCCTGAGGTTGTGCAGCGCGCTAAGGACTGCATTACCGACACGGTTGCGGTGATCGTGCAGGGGAGCACGCAGCCCTGGAGCCGCATCGTGGTCCGCTATGCGCAACGGACCGGCGCAGGTGGACAGAGCCGCATCCTCGGTACCGATGGCCCCAGCGTCCAGGCTCCTGCGGCCGCACTGGCCAACGGCGCGCTGGCTCACGCATTCGAGTCGGACAATCTGACCAGGCCCGGCGCAGGCGTGCATCCAGGTGCGACGTTGCTGCCGGCCGCACTTGCGACCGCGCAGGAAAATAGTAGCAGTGGCCGCGATCTGATCACCGCCATCGTCGCCGGTTTCGAAGTGATGTACCGAATTGGCCGAGCGACGAAGCACAGCAATGAGCGGCGCGGTTTTCATGCTCCTGGCACCACCGGGCCGTTTGGTGCCGCCGTCGCCGCAGGCAGACTGTTGCGGCTCGACGCTGAAGCGATAACCAACGCGCTTGGCATTGCCGGTTCGCTCGCCTGCGGCCTGATGGAATTTGCGCGATCCGGCACCGGCGCCATGGTGAAGCGGCTGCATCTGGGACGCGCTGCCGAAAGTGGCGTGCTCGCTGCCAATCTGGCCGCCGATGGGTTCACCGGTCCGCGCAGTGTGCTCGAAGGCGATGCAGGCTTCCTGAAGGTGTTCTGCACCGAATGGGACATCGCCGATCTGACCGACGGTCTTGGCCGCGAATTCGCAACTCTGAGGCTGTGCCTGAAGCGTTTCCCGGTTCACATGACTGCGCAGACTGCGGTGCAGGCCATCCTGGAGCTGAAGGCTGAGCACGGCTTTGACGGCGCGCAGGTGGATGAGGTGACCGTTGCCGGAAACGAGCGGATGGCGACAGTCAACAACATCCCTGACCCGACCGATATCATGATGGCGCAGTATTCCATCCCGTTCTGCGTGGCGCTGGCTCTGTTCCGAGATCCTCGCAATCCTGCGTCATTCGATAAGTCGGCGCTCGCCGATGCGGATATCCGTGCCATGTGCCAACGCGTTGCGATCACCGTGGCGGATCCACCCACACGAGTAGCCGGGGCGAGCATTGTCACGGTGCGGTTGAAGAATGGCCGAAGCATCACGCGCGAGGTGGAGGAGTTCAACGGGACGCCGGCTCGACCGCTGACACGCAGCGAACTGCGCGACAAGTTTCTGATGTTGATGACTGCGGCCAATGCCACCGGAGCGATGGAGTTGTTCGAGCGTCTACAGAACCTGGAAGTCGAAGCGAACGTGCGATGGCTGGGTTGATTGGGTCACGGCACTGGCGCATCCCGTCGCAACAATCCCTCGTGTTTCAGCTCGGCCCAGAAGTCCGATGGGATCGGATGGCGAAACGTGTCCACGTTGCGGACGACCTGTTCCGGCAGCAGGGCGCCGGGGATCACTGCAGCCACCGAGGGATGACCGAGCGGAAATTGCAGCGCGGCGGCGGGTAGCGGCACCTTGTGGCGTGAGCAGACTGCCTCAATCCGCTTCACCTTCGCCAGTATCTCAGCCGTCGCCTCGGCATAACGATAGCGCGCACCGGGGACTGCGCCGGTCGCGAGGATGCCGGAGGCGAATGGCGCACCGATCACGAAGCCCACCTCCCGCGTGATGCAACGCGGAAATTCGCTGTCCAGAACATCGGTATCCAACAGTGTGTATGGCATCGCGACGAGGAAGAAGTCGACGTCCAGCAAATCGAGGAAGCGCGGGATCATCCCGTGTTCATTGATCCCCGCGCCAACGCCACCGATCAGTCCCGCCTGTCTGAGCTCGGTCAGCGCGCGGAAGCCACCGTTATGCAGTTCGGTCAGATACGCCGTCACCTTGGCATCTGTGGCATGATGCGAGAAGTCCAGATCATGGATCAGCAGCAGATCGATGCGCGGCAGGCCCAGGCGCTGCAGGCTGTCCTCGAAGCTGCGCATCACCCCGTCGTAGCTGTAGTCGAAGCGATGCTGGAATTTCAGTCCACCGCGCCAGAAGCCGTGCTCGAAATTCTCCGCATCGTGGAAGGCACGGAACAGTCTGCCGACCTTGGTTGACAGCACGTAGTCGGTGCGCGGACGGCGATATAGCGCGCGACCGAAGCGATGTTCGCTCTGCCCACGGCCGTACCACGGCGATGTGTCGTAATACCGGATGCCGGCATCCCACGCCGCCCGCAACGTGGCGCTGGCCTCGGCATCATCGACCACGTCGAACAGATCTCCCAGCCCGGCGCCGCCGAAGCCGAGTTGCGTCAGCCGGATGTTGGTGCGGCCAAGTTTGCGGCGCGCAACTGGGTCCATTGGGGATGCTCGCTAACCGGTGATCCCGGCGCGACGCGACCAGTATTCCCAGGCGCGGGCATGGCCTGCGCTGGACTTCCGCATTTCGGCAATTTCCCCTTCGCTGAGGTAGACGATGTCGCCGCCCATCCGCATCGCCTCGGTCTGGATCTGCGCGTTGATCTTCAGATGAACGGACGTGTGCACCGTGTCCTGAATCGACATCCCGGCAACCGCCGCCCCGTGGCCTCGCATCAGCACGACGCGATTTGCACCGAGCCTGTCCGAAAGATCGTCACCCTGTGCGTTCGTGGTCACCAACAGGTTGGTATCACCGAACCTGTGGCGAATATCCCAGACCGGGACGTCGGGTCCGATGCCTGCCGCGAGGTGGAGGAGAGGTCGTAGCTTCACGCTCTGCGCGACGGTGAAGGGGATAACCTCATAAGCGTGGTTATGTACCACCGAGATCACATCGGGTCGCTTGCGGTAGATCGCCCCATGAATCGGGCGTTCGGTGTACTGGGTGCGGCCATGCAGATCGATCGGGTTGCAGTCGAGATCGTATTCTATGATGTCATCGAGCGTCACGAGCTCCGGACTGCGCGATCCCGACAGGAAGAATCGATCGGACCTCTCCGGGTGGCGCACGCTGATATGGCCATAGGCGTCGACCACACCTTCGTGGGCGAGAATGCGGTTGGCGATGACGAGGTCGCGCAGGATGTCGGCAGTACTCATTGCAGCACCTCCGGGATCAGAAAAAGATGCTCAGGTTCTTGGCGGTCAGGACGTTCTGATCAAGAACCATCCGACGGCTCGCGATCTTCCACGTGCCGTCGACTCGGCGCAGCCTGTCCACTCGCGCGCCGACATAGAAATCCTGCTCGGTCTCGCCTCGGCTGCGGTAGACGATGAAATTACAATGGACGGTCAGCTCCGTATCACTCGCATCGGGGGCGATCTCGACATTGGTGATCAGATGCCGTGTCCGAGACGGCGGATCTTCCGCCCATGCCATGCCGGTATCGAGCCGCGCGACGCGCGCAGTGAGCGTCCTGATGTCCTCGTCGAACAGGCCAAGCTCGTCTTCCCCGTCCGGATCATCCTCAGCGTCACGATCCTCGTTTAGGATCGCGATTGCCTTGCTCGATTTCGGATAGCGGTTGGCCCGCGAGGACATCCAATAGTGGACGTCGTCGGTGAACAGGCCAAGCCAGTCATGAAACCGCCTCTCATCGAGCATCCGAGCCTCACGATAGAGGAATTGCTCGACGCCTCGGATCACGTCCGGGTCAGGCATATTGCGCAACCTTCGCTGTCATATGTTCGAGCGCGTCCCAGTCGGCCGCTGCCATCAAATCGGCCCACCTCTGATAGAACTGCCGATGGTTGCTTTCGCTGAATCGATAGTCGCTAACCCATGCGCCGAGTGCCGGATCAAAGCGGTCGTGCCCGAGCCCCATGCGGTTGTTGAGCGGCATGCGCCGTGACATGACGCCGCGACACGTCTGGGTGCACTCCTGCCAATTGTCCATGTCATCCTGCTCGAATGAACCGGATGGGCTGAAGCCGCGGATGCCCGCCTGCCGGATCGCCCGCTTAACCTCCGGAGGCGCCGCCTTGTCCATGAAGACGAACGAACGGACCTCGGTCTTTTCCGGCCCACGCGGCTGCCAGACGCGGAAGGTGCGCGACGTGCCGCGCAACAACGAGAAGTTCGGGAAGACCGTGCCGACGATCGGATTGATCAGGTTGGCACGCGGCCCGAGGCGCTGGCGGACCTCCGCGGCAACCTCCCGCTCATAGGCCTCGATCTCAGGCATCGGAGGATCGCCGACATCATCGGGACCGACACAGATCAGGGCATGGCCGTTGCCCGGTGAGGCCATTCTCTGCGCGCTCTGCGCATTTGCCGTGACGCCGCGGCTGAACCCGATTTTAACCGCGGACAGATGGTTCCACTGAACATGATACGCATCGCCGCCGAAGTTCTCGGCAGGGAACTTCCAGTTGCACGGCATGATCCATTTGTGAGTCGCCACAATCTCGATGCCGCCTTCGCGCCGGTCGACGAAGGTATCGATGTACCAGGCCATCTCGCCGAGATACTCGCGCAATGGTGGTGCCTCGGGGTCGAACGTGGCGAACCAAAGTCCCTTGTAGCTCTCCAGTTGCGCGACCGGGATCAGACCCAGGCTCCCGCGGTCGAGATCGTCGTGATAAGCCTCGCGCATGTTCGGCACACCGGTCAGGCCCCCGTCATTGCCGAACGTCCACCCGTGATAGGCGCAGATGAAACTCGCAGCGTTGCCGTCGTCCGCGCGACACAGGCGGTTGCCGCGATGGCGACAGACATTCAGGAATGCGCCCACGGTTCCGGTGCTGTTGCGTACCACAAGCACCGGGTCCTCGCCCATATACGTGGTCATGAAATCGCCTGGCCGCGGGATCTGGCTGTCGTGACAAAGGAACAGCCAGCAGCGCGCGAAGATCTGCTTCAGCTCCGTCTGGTATATCTCTGGCTCAATGAAGATCCGGCGGCTGATCATTCCGTGCTCGGTGTCGACGAGCCCCGCAAACTCCGTTGTCATCGATACCTCCGTGACATGTGTCGTGGCAGCTGCCTGCCAAAGTCTAGGCGCGCTGCTGGTCAGTGACCAGCCTTGCCCGTCGTGGCACATGGTTGACCCGGAACGCCGAACCAAGCGTAAGCTTGGCACGGACCGGCGGGGAGACAGAGATGCATCGATCGTTCTTGGCGTGCCTGGCGATCGGTACTGTCGCTCGGCTGGCCCGCGCTCGCCGACGAAACGCCGAAGCACGGCGGAACGCTAACCTTTATGATCCCGGCTGACTCACCGCCGAGCTTCGACGGCCATCGCGAGAACACCTTCGCCACGATTCATGCAGTGGCACCGTTCTACAGCGTGTTGATCCGGGCGAATCCGCAGAACCCTGCCAACACGACCGAATTCGTCTGCGATGTCTGCACGGCAATTCCCAACCCAACGGATGATGGTCGGACGTACACATTCCAGATCCGCGACGACGTCAAATTTCAGGACGGCTCAGCCATGACCGCCAACGACGTGGCGGCAAGCTGGAACCACATCGTCGATCCGCCCGAAGGCGTGATCAGCGTGCGGCGCGGCTACTATTCGATGATCGACAAGGTAGAGGCGCCTGACGCGAAAACCGTTGTCTTTCACCTCAGGTTCGCGACCGCCGCTTTTCTGCCGGCGCTCGCCGATCCATATGCCTTCATTTACCAGAAACAGATCCTCGACCGAGACCCCCATTGGTTCGAGAAGAACATCATGGGGTCCGGCCCGTTCCGCTTTAAGGACTACGAATTGGGGCAATCGATCTCCGGTGTACGCAATCCCGACTATTACCGGCCAGGACTGCCCTACCTGGATGGCTTCATCGGCATCTTCGCCGACAAACAGGCGGTCCGCGTCGCGGCAATCAAGTCCGACCGGGCTGCGATCGAGTTCCGTGGCTTTCCCCCGGCGACGCGCGACGAGCTCGTTGCTGCGCTTGGCGACAAGATCACCGTGCAGGAAAGCGACTGGAATTGCGGCGCCATGGTTACCCCGAACCATGCGAGGAAGCCGTTCGACGATGTCAGGGTACGCCGTGCCTTGACCTTGGCGATTGACCGCTGGCATGGCGCGGGGCCGATGTCGCGGATCACGCTGCAGCGCACGGTCGGCGGTATCGTGTTTCCCGGCACGCCTCTCGCTGCCAACAAGGATGAGCTCGAGCAGCTTGCCGGCTACTGGCCGTATATCGAGAAGTCGCGCGCGGAAGCGAAGCGGCTGCTGAAGGAGGCCGGCGCGGAAGGACTGACGTTCGAACTGCTCAATCGCAATGTCGATCAGCCGTACAAGTTCAACGGCGTCTGGGTTATCGACGAATGGAGCAAGATCGGTGTGCACGCCAGCCAGCGCGTGCTACCGACCGGGCCCTATGAAGACGCGCTGCGCCACGGCGATTTCGCGGTTGCGATCGATGCGGAGTGTCAGAACATCGTCAATCCTCTGCTCGACGGCACCAAATATTTGCCGCACTCGGTTTCTGACGAGAATTACGGCAACTACGACGACCCGACCGAGATCGACATCTACAACAGGATGTTGCGGGAAACCGACCTCGCACGGCAACGCGATCTGATGCGCCAGTTCGAGAAGCGCGTGCTCGACACCGAGGCGCACGAGGCGTTCCTGCTCTGGCGTTACCGCATTGTGCCCTATCGGAGCTACGTCAAGGGCTTCAAGATAAGTCCCAGCCATTACGTCAACCAGGATCTGGCGACGATCTGGCTCGACCGATAACCGTCAGTTCGGCAATCGCAGCAAGCGGTCGGCGTTGCCATGTGCGATCTTATCGCGATCGGCTGGCGAGACCGGCAGTGCGTCCAGAAACGCACGTGCGCGTGCGTTCGATGCGAACGGATAGTCAACCGAGAACATGATGCGGTCCACGCCGAACGACATCAGTGCCGCCACGAATGGGACCATGGTGAAGAACCCGCTCGTCGTGATCCACACCTGATCGAGGATCGTCTGCCGCACCGAGCGCCGGAGCTGTGTCTTTGCCGTGACGGCGGTGGTTTCGTCGATGCGGTCCAGCATGAACGGCAGCGCCTCGCCCATGTGGCCGATGACAATCTTTAGCCCAGGATGGCGATCCAGCGCGCCGCTCAGCGCGAGGCGCAGCGTGTGGATCGCGGTATCGGCGTGCCAGCCCCAGGCTGATAGCGCCATGGTGAAACTGAAATTGCCCGGCAATCGGTCATAGTACGCGGCGCGCACAGCTTCCACCGGAATGCCGGGGTGCAGGTAGATCGGCACGTCGAGCGCCTCGGCGCGCGCCAGCACCGGCTCGAATGCGGGGTCGTCGAGAAAGCGTCCGTCGGTTGCGCCGTTGACCAGCACGCCAACGAAGCCCAACTGCCTGACCGTACGGTCCAGTTCGTCCGCCGCCGCTTCGGGGGAGAGCAGCGGCAGGTGCGCGAAGCCGCGGTAGCGATCGGGATGTCGCGCACAGGCCTCGGCGAGCGCGTCATTGTAGGCGCGCGCCAGCTCGATGCCCTCCTGTCCCGGCACGAGGTCGGCGCCTGGGCCGGCGACCGATAGCACCTGCACGGTGATCCCACTGGCGTCCATGCCCGCAAGCCGCGCGTCGCCAAGGTCGGCGAGTTCGTCGCGCTTCGTGGTCTGTGCCCAAACGAAGTCAGGCCCAGGAAAGCCACGGCGTGCGATCGCATCGCGTGAGATGCCGGCGACGATGCGGGGCACCGTGTAGTGCTCTTCCAAGGCGACGATGCGCATCTCGTTCTCCTCCCGTGCGGTTGGGCTGCCCAAGTTGCGCAGCGTAATCGCAACGCATAGCATCGCAATAGCGAATGACTATCAGCGGTGTGGATAGCTGCGGTCTACTTGGCTGCCTTGATCGCAAGGCCAGAGTAATCCCCAGATGACACGGGCGCCTATCACAAGGCGGCTGTGAGGAGAGCGGGCATGATACGGTGCGTGCGGATATGGACCGGCGACGACGGCAATTCCTGTTTCGAGGAAGGTGCGATCGACTTGGCCGGAGGCGCACGCGGCGACCTGTTGAGCGGGAAGACCGGCGCCGCCAGCATCTCGTTCCAGGAGACCAAATCGGGCGGCACTTTCGCCTGGCACGACGCACCGGTTCGGCAGTTCGTCATCACGCTCAGCGGAACGCTCGATTTTCAGACCCGCAAGGGCGAGCATTTCATCATCCGCCCCGGCGACATTCTGCTGGCCGAGGACACGACCGGCAGCGGCCATAGCTGGAGACTGGTCGATGATGAGCCGTGGCGGCGCGCCTATGTCATCCTGGCGCCCGGCCTCAGCGTCCCGTTTGTAGCGAAATCCCCGCAGGCGTAGCTGGCAGGCAGGAGAAAACGCATGCCCCAGGCCACCATCCCCGGCAGGCCCGACGTCGTCCTCATCGGCGCCGGCATCATGAGCGCGACGCTCGGCACGATGCTCAAGGAGCTTGAGCCGTCGCTCACCATTGCCATGCTCGAGACGCTGGATGACTGCGCGGAGGAAAGCTCGAAAGCGTGGAACAACGCCGGCACCGGCCATGCCGCGAACTGCGAACTGAATTACACCCCGCAACGTCCCGACGGCAGCGTCGACATCTCTCGGGCGATCGAGGTCAATGTCGAGTTCGACCTGTCGCGCCAGCTCTGGGCCTACCTGGTCAAGAATGGAGCGATCGCCGATCCGCGTGCCTTCATCCATCCGTGCCCACACATGAGCTTCGTCTGGGGCAAGGAGAATGTCGAATTCCTGCAGGCGCGCTACAAGGCGATGTCTGCGCACCATTGCTATCACGGGATGGAATACAGCGAGGACCGCAAGCAGATCGCCGACTGGGCACCGCTAACCATCGAGGGCCGTGACGAGAATGAGCCGATCGCGGCGACACGCATAGTCACGGGAACCGATGTCGACTACGGTTCGCTCACGCATCTGCTCGTAGCGCAGCTCGTCGCCCAACCGGGATTCTCGGTGCACTACGAGCAGCGTGTCGTCGGGCTGCAGCGCGAAGGCGATGGCCGTTGGCGCGTCGAGATCGAGGATGTGGAGCGGCGGGAGGTCCACGCCATCTCGGCGAAGTTTGTCTTCATCGGCGCTGGCGGCGGAGCGCTTCCGTTGCTGGAGAAGTCGCGCATTCCCGAGGGGCACGGCTACGGTGGCTTCCCGGTGAGCGGGATCTGGCTGCGCTGCGATGTCCCGGCAATCAGCGACCGCCACCATGCCAAGGTCTACGGCAAGGCGGCAGAGGGATCGCCACCGATGTCCGTTCCGCACCTCGACACTCGCATCATCGGTGGCAGGAGGTCGCTGCTGTTCGGACCGTATGCCGGGTTTTCAACTCGGTTTCTCAAGCACGGCTCGCTCACGGACCTCTTTCGGTCAATCGAACCAGGCAACATTTTGCCAATACTGGCCGTGGCGCGCGACAATGCCGCGCTGTCCGAATACCTCATCAGCCAGGTACTTCAGACCTCGACGCATCAGTTCGCCGCGCTTCAACAGTTCTTTCCGACAGCAAAGCGCCACAACTGGCAGGAGGCGGTCGCCGGCCAGCGCGTTCAGATCATCAAGCCGGACAAGGACCGCACGGGGGTGCTCGAGTTCGGCACCGAGTTGATCGCCGCCGAAGACCGTTCGCTGGTCGCATTGCTTGGTGCCTCGCCGGGTGCCTCGACAGCCGCGTTCATCGCGATCGGTGTGCTGCAGAAGTGCTTCCCAGACGAGCTGACTGAAAGTGCGTGGCTGCCCAAACTGAAGCAGATCATCCCAACCTACGGGATCGACCTGACGCGGGATGCCGATGCCTGCCGGCGCATCCGGGCAGAAACAGCGCCGCTACTCAAGATCGAGAACATCTGAGCGAGGCTCAGCGATACACGCCGGCGTAACTCGCTCCTGCGCGTCAATGACTTGCCTGCCCGGTGCTCCAGGTAACAGACTGTCCGCCCAGGGAGGTGCTGCGAGACCACCGCATCCCCCATGTGAGGAGAGAGTGTATGGACCTCAGAGGCGCGGTCGCCCTGGTAACAGGCGGCAATGGCGGGCTTGGGCAGCGCATCTGTCACGCGCTGGCGAAGGAGGGCGCGCATGTAGCCATCATGTATGCCCAAAGTCGGGACCAGGCCGAGGGCGTCGCCCGCGAGTTGGCCACCAGCTATCAGATCAACGCTGCCGCATTCGCCTGCGACATCACCGACGGTGCGGCTGTTGAAAAGCTGATCGGCGACGTGATCCATCGCCTCGGACGCATCGACATTCTCGTCAACGACGCCGCCTACAACAAGGCGATCCCCTTCACTGACCTCGACAACCTCACACAGGACGTGTGGGACAAGATCATGGCCGTCAACCTGACGGGCCCGATGCGTCTCACGAAGGCGGTCGCGCCCGTCATGAAGGCGCAGGGGCGCGGACGCATTGTCAACATCGCATCCGTGGCGGGGCTCGCGCCGACGGGCTCCTCCATCGCGTATGCGGTGTCGAAGGCGGGCCTCATCCACCTAACGCGTTGCATGGCGGTGGCGCTGGCGCCCGAAACGCTCGTCAACTGTGTGGCGCCGGGACTGCTGGAAGGCACGCGGGCGACATCCAATCTCCTGCCGGAGATGGTCGCGCGCAACGCGGCGGGTTCGTTGCTGAAGAAGGCCGCCGACAAGGACGACTGCGCCGACATGGTGGTGACGATGTGCCGCACCGAGACGATGACGGGCCAGACGATCGTCATCGATTCCGGTCGCTACTTTCATTGAGGAACGTCCTCGGAGACCGCACAGATCGCGGTCTCCCCCGGATCGTCAGGTCGGCTGCGCGACCATTCGCAGATAGGGCTTCACGGTCTTCCAGCCATTCGGGTACTTCGCCGAGGCATGCTCATTGGAAACCGCAGGCGGGATGATAACATCCTGACCGGGCCACCAGTTCACTGGCGTCGCAACCGTGTGCTTGGCCGTGAGCTGGCAGGAATCGAGCAGTCGCAGCACCTCATCAAAGTTACGGCCGGTGGTCATCGGATAGGTCAGCATGGCCTTGATCTTCTTGTCCGGACCGATGACGAAGACCGAACGCACGGTGGCGTTGTCCGCGGCAGTTCGACCGTCCGAGGTGGTGCCGGCACCTTCGGGCAGCATGTCGTATTCCGTCGCCACTTTGAGCTCGGTATCGCCGATCATAGGATAGGTGACGGCATGGCCCTGGGTTTCCTCGATGTCCTGGGCCCATTTGGCATGATTCTCGACCGGATCGACGCTGAGGCCGATGATCTTGGTGTTGCGCTTGTCGAACTCGGGCTTGAGCCTGGCCATGTAGCCCAGTTCGGTGGTGCAGACCGGGGTGAAGTCCTTCGGGTGCGAAAACAAGATGGCCCAGCCGTCACCGATCCAGGTGTGGAAATCGATCCTGCCCTGGGTGGTCTCGGCGATGAAGTTCGGCGCTTCGGCATTGATCCTCAGTGTCATTGCTATCCTTCCTCGGTCGCGGATCGGTAGTCGGTTAGTGCCGACCCACGGTGCGTTGCGATTGCGGTCAGGCCCTTCTTCCGCGCTATAGACACGTTGCGCCGCTCACGGTGTGATGTGAGTCACAGGAACCCTCCGCAGATAACCGCACCGCAGCGCGTCCGATTGCGGTGCGTGCGTAAGATCGCCTGGTTGTTCCGTTGGCAAACTATCGATCACGTTTGTTGTGCTGTCGCCGAGGGCAAGTTGATGAGGGCAAGTTGATGACGTGGGCGGCTGCATCTAATGTTCGTCGCACCGACAAGGGGAGGTGACTATGGCTTACGAAGGCATGATCGCGGAGACCATCGCAATCAACGGCCACCACAACGAGCCGATATCAGCCTATGCCGCGCGGCCGTTGGGTGCGGGCCCGTTTCCCGGCGTCGTGCTCATCCATCATGCGCCGGGCTGGGATGAGTGGTACCGCGAGACGACCAGAAAATTCGCGCATCACGGCTACGCGACGATCAGCCATAACCTTTACCACCGCGCCGGCGACGGCAAGGCTGACGATGTCGCCGCCAAGGTGCGCGCCGAGGGTGGCGTTCCCGACGATCAGGTGATTGGAGACACCGAAGGCGCGGTGCAATGGCTGCGCGCCCAGCCGTGGCTCAATGGCAAGGTCGCCGTGTGGGGCACCTGCTCGGGCGGCCGCCAGACGTTCCTGTTCGCGTGCAAGACCAAGAGCATCGATGCCGCCGTCGAGCTTTGGGGCGGACGGGTGGTGATGAGCAAGGAGGAACTGAACCCGAAGCAGCCGGTGGCACCGATCGAGTTCACCAAGGACCTGTCGTGCCCGCTACTCGGCTTGTTCGGCAATGAGGATCGCTCGCCGACCCCGGAGCAGGTGGATCAGCATGAGTCGGAACTGAAAAAGCAAGGCAAGAACTACGAGTTTCACCGCTATGACGGTGCCGGCCATGGCTTCTTTTACTACGACCGGCCGATGTACCGTATCGAGCAGGCGCTGGACGGCTGGAAGAAGGTGTTCGCGTTCCTGCAGAAGCATCTGGCCGCATAAGCACGAGCATGTGCACCTCGATCGTTGAGATCGTCGGCGCGAGCGGCGCCGGCAAGGGCAGTGACGGGTGGTTCGATCTGACTCACTCTGTGGTGTCCTACGACCATCCGCACCACGCCTTGCTGGAGGAGGCCATTACAATAGATTTTGTGAATTCCGAGCTTGGGCCGGCCGCGCGGGCCGCGGTCGAACTCACGCTGCACGCGGCGAAGCAACTGGCCCTTGCGCTTGCGCGGGCGATCGCGGCCGCCGAGATCGAGGAAGCTGGGCGTCTGCGCGGGACGTAGGGAACGCCGCGCCCTGGACGGGAGCACGATGAAAGTCCTTCTCACAGGTGGGGCCGGGGATCTCGGCCAAACTCTGGTACCGCGTTTGCTCAGCAAAGGGGATACACCGGTCATTCTGGATATTCGTGCTCCACTGAACCGGGGCGAGACTTTCATTCAAGGATCTGTTCTGGATCGGTCGAAGTTGCAAGACTATTTCCAGGGCTGCGATTGCATCGTCCACATAGCCGCGTGGCACGGCATCCACGAGGACCGTGGCAAGAAGAATGCCTACGATTTCTTTGACCTCAATGTGCGTGGTACATTCGAGGTCTTCGAGGCGGCTGCTTCGCTCGGGATCGACAAGGTCATTTACATCTCCACGACCAGCGTCCGCAGACCCGATACACTCTACGGGCGCAGCAAGATCCTGGCCGAGCGTATCGCTGAGGATTATGCTAGGTTCAAAAACCTGAATGTCATCACTCTCCGTCCACGAGGGTTCATACCGTTCTGGAACAGCGACGTGTACACAAAATACAGCGACTGGGCCAAGTGGTTCTGGAGAGGCGCTGTGCATATCGATGATGTCGCTTCAGCCGTCATGCTGAGCGTGGATCTGATGTCGCGGCGCACACTCGGCCAGCACCCTGTACCTGACGCTTGACAGCGCGTACGAATACACGGATGCCGATCTGGATCAGTGGGATGCCGATGGGCCGGGCTCGACGTTCAGGCGATATTATCCCGAGCATTACCAACTGGCACTGTCCTACGGACTCGATCCCACCTTGAAGCCGACCAGGCTTGATATATCGGAGACGGTTCGTTGGCTAGGCTATAAACCGGCGTACAGTCTGGCTTGCCTGTTGGCGGAATTGGCCGCCTACGGCGATGGCGGCCCGCCACAGTTCACCCAGTAGACATCTGAACGGAACCCCGTGATGCAGTTTGGTTGGCTTACCCTCGCGCTGTCACCGTCCCCCGACGAGGACGCCGTGCGTATCGACCAACAGATCGAGCAGGTCTGTACGGCCAAGTCGTTGGGGTTCAGCGACGTGTGGTTGACGGAGCACTATTTCACGGGAGAAAGCGTCTACAACGATGCATTGCTCTTCGCATCGGCATTGACGATGCGCACGACCCGGATACGGATCGGGTTCGCGGTGTTGCAGATGCCGTTCCATCATCCGGTCCGCCTCGCAGTGCAGCTCGCATTGCTCGACAATTTGAGCAAGGGCCGGATCGACGTGGGCATCGGGAAAGGCACAGTTTACAACGAATACGAATTCGTTGGTCATGGCATGCGCAGCCATGACAGCCGCGAGCGGATGGCGGAAGCGATCGAAGTGCTGGAACGAGCATGGCGTGAAACGCCGCTCGTGTACGAGGGCAGGTATTTCCGGTTGCGGGTGCCGGAACTGCGGCCGAGACCCGTGCAACAACCCGGCCCTCCGATCTGGCGGAGTGTCATTTCACCGACCTCATTCATGGAGTGCGGCCGTCTGGGAATCCCAATTCTTACCGCGCGCCTGCCCGTCGAACGCATCAAGGAGCGGTGGGCACTTTATAAGGCGGGACTTGCGGAGGGTGGCCATGATGAACCCACGCGCGAGAGGCTGCTGGCTCAGGCCGCTCTCTGGCGGAATGTCTATGTCGCTGAATCTGATGCGCAGGCGGAAGACGAGCTTTCGACGCTGCTGCTGCGTACCCGTGCGCACATGATGCACGTGCGTGGCGAGTACAATCCGACCGATTTCCGCGTAGACCCTGTCATGCTGAACCCCTGGACCGATCCCGCGGTCGGCGACGCTGAAGCGCTCGCGTTCGTCTTGGCCACCGGCTCGGTGTTTGGTTCCGCGGCGCGGGTGCGCGAGCAGGTCGCAGCGTTGCGCGACTCGGGCGTGCGACATTTGCTGTGCCAGACTGGCTTCGGCGACATGAGCCACGGGCAGAACCTGCTCTCCATGCGCCGCTTCGGCGAGCAGGTCATGCCCTCGTTCCGTCCATAGGCCCAAGCGATGGATCGCAACCTGGTCGCGTCTCAGTACGCAGCCTCGAGCAGCAGCAGAGCGTCCTTGATCTGATCCGCGGGCGAGCGCTGTCCTGCGTTGGCGTTGAAGTTCTTCACCGTTTCATTGGCGATGTTGCGCAGGTCCTCGCGCGGGATCTGAAGCTGGCGTAACCGGGTTGGCACGCCGACGCGCGTGTATAGCGTTTCCAGCGCGTCGGCCACGGCGAGCGCGGACTGTCGGGGGGCCATACCCTCGCGCCACACGGCAAGCGCCTCCGCGACCTGGCGCGCTGATCGCGCATCAACTGCTTCGGCGAGCCGGATCTTCGCGGCGTGGACGACCGAAGTGGACTCACCTTGGCCGACATGCGGATACCGTACGTGCAGCGCTGTCGAGACCGCGTAGTTGCCGGAGAACGCCCCGCCCCGGTCCCGGCGGGAACCGTCGTCCTCGGCACGGTTCTGCAGGAAGGCAGCGATGCAGAGATCGGTGCGCAGTGACGGGTTGTCGAGTTCGTCCACCAGCCGCGGATAAGCGCGATGTGCCAACGCGAACGCGTGGTCGCGATCGCCCTCCGCCAGCGGATTGAGGTCCGTCTGCGCCATCGCGCCGACGAGACTGGCAAACACAGTTGTCGCCGTGGAGCGGATCAGGTCTGGCGGCGCGCTGAGCAATGCGTCCTCATCGAGGAAGATGGAATGGGGGCGCGTCTTGGGATCGAAATACTCCATCCGGTGTTCGAGATCAGGGTTCTTCAGGCCTGTGCCGGCGCGGTTCATGGCGCTGGTCGGGGTGGTCGGAATATTGATGATCGGCAGCTTCGGCGCGATCAGCCGAGGGCTGTAGGCCGGTTTGCCTTCCGGATACTGGGTCATGATGTGGAACGGGTCACCCGGTTCCGCCATGAAGATCGCCACTGCGCGCGTCGCCACAACGACGCTGCCGCCGCCGACTGCGATCAGCAGATCGGCGGCGGCCTCGCTCGCCGCCTGCCGGGCGGCGCACACCGAGGCGTAGGTCGAAATCTTTCTCGATGCCGTCATAGACGCCGGCGTATCGGTCACCGAGAACCGCGGCGATGCGCCGGACGGTGTCGGTGCGGCTGTTGACGGATCGGGAGCAGATCACGAATGCCCGTTTCGCATTCGCGCGATCCAGGGCCTGTTGCAGGCCCTGCTCGATAACCTGCCTGCCGCAATAGAGGCGCCACGCATAGCCCGCCGCCCGGAATGCATTCTCGCTCATCGTTTCCACCGGCCGTTATTGTGTCCGCAGTCAAGCGCTTTCGTTGCATTCACCGGGCGCCTGCGCACGAGTTCATTTAACCTAGCCACAACGGACCTGTCAGCCAATTGGGCTCTGAATGCGAACCCTGCCATTGCGGGTCTATGGCAACGCGGCGGATTGAATGTCCAGACAGGCGTGCTGCCGGCATTCTCGGCCAACTAACCAGTGTGCCGCGCTTGCGGCTCCAGAGCTGCAAGGGGGCCTTCGAGCAATAGCGCCTCGAACGCCTCAGCCGAGACCGGACGACTATAGAGATACCCCTGAGCCTCGGAACAACCATGCGCACGCAGAATCTCGGCCTGTGCAATCGTCTCCACGCCCTCGGCTATGGCGCGAATGCCGAGAGCCTCGGTCAGGCCGACGACGGCACACACGATGGCGTCTGCGTTGCGCTCCTGGCCTAGCCGGATAATGAAATTTCGGTCGATCTTGATCTTATCGAAACAGAACTTCTGCAGGTATCCCAAGCTGGAATATCCGGTGCCGAAATCGTCCATCGCCAGTTTGATGCCTATTTCGCGCAGCCGTAGCAAAGTGGCCATGGTTTCCGCGGTGTCCTGGATGAACACGCTCTCGGTGATTTCCAGTTCAAGGCGCGATGGCGCAATTCCGGTCTCGTGGATGACATCGATCACGGCCTGGCAAAAGCCGGCCTGACGCAACTGAACCGTCGAAACGTTGACGGCAATCCCGATGTGCTGCGGCCACATGGTCGCACGCAGACAGGCATCGCGCAGCACCCACATTCCGAGCGGCACGATCAGCCCGGTGTCCTCGGCCACGCCGATAAAGCGGCCGGGAGGCACCAGGCCTTGGCCTGGACGGTTCCAGCGCAACAGTGCTTCCGCCGCGAGCACCCGGCCAGTCCGAAGGTCAACCTGAGGCTGGTAGAACAACAAGAATCTCTGTTCGGTCATCGCGCTACGGAGATCACGTTCCATATCATGACGATCGAGCAGCTTCACCTTCATGTCCGGCGCATAAAAGCAGAGCCGGTTGCGCCCCTCCTCCTTCGCCTGATACAGCGCGAGGTCAGCCTGTTTCATCATCTGCTCGGGCGGGGTTTGGGCGCCGACGTCCGACAAGGCGACGCCAATGCTGATTCCGACATGGCGAAGCTGCCCGTCGAGATCGATCGGCTGTGCAATCGCGGCAAGCAGACGTTGACCGAGCGCATCGGCATCCTCCCGTCGCAGGAGCGTGGGTAGGATCACCGCGAACTCGTCGCCGCCCAGGCGCGCCAGCGTGTCGCTCGCACGCACGCACCCACGCAGTCTTTCCGCCACCGTCTGCAATGTCTTGTCGCCGGCTGGGTGCCCAAGAACGTCATTAATGATTTTGAAATTATCGAGATCCATATAAAGGACGCCGATCTGGCTGGCGTTGCGGCGGGCAACGGCCAAGGCCTGCTCAAGCCGGTCATGGAACAACCGACAATTCGGCAGACCCGTCAGCGTGTCGTGCGCGGAAACGAATGAGGCATGCTCGACAGCCGCAACCAGCATTCGCAAAGGCATGACACGCAGCAGCAGGAACATCACCAGGCCCAGACCGCAGGAAGCGCAGGCCACAGCAGCAGTGGCAGTCACCGCCGGACGCAGCGAGCGCGCGATATCCACCTCGCCGAGACGCGTCGGGCCATCCGTCACCGCCAGGCGAACGATGAGTTCCGGCCAGGCTGGCGCGACCGATGTCATACTGTCGATCAGGACCTGACCCAAGCCTGAAAACACGCGCCGTCGTTCAGCGATGGCCTGGGGATATGTCGAGCGGCAATTCGCCGCGGTGCGGCGCTTCATCGCGGAACGGGTCGATGCGATCATCATCGCGCCGGTCGTCGTCACCGGATGGACGCCAGTGTTGAAGGAGGCGCGCGCCGCGAACATCCCTGTATTTATCGCCGACCGGTCGGTCGACGCCGAGACGTCGCTGTTCGTTGCGCGCATCGGCAATGACACCAACCTGGAGGGCCGGCTTGCCGGATCGTGGTTGGCTCAGGCAAGTCGCGGACGCTGTTCCATTGTCGAGCTTCAGGGGACCATCGGCGCTGCTCCGACGATCGGGCGCAAGGCGGGTTTCGCAGCGGTCATCGCGCAATTTCCCGGCATGCGGATCATCCGCTCGGAGAGCGGCGATTTCACCGAGGCAGGCGGCCGGCGGGTCATGGCGGAATTCATAAACTCCACCGACGGGCTGAAGGATATCTGCGCGGTCTGGGCACACAATGACGACATGATGCTCGGTGCGATAGACGTCATGAAATCGGCCGGGCTGCATCCCGGGAAGAATGTACTGACAATATCGGCCGATGGCGTGCCAGGTATCTATCGCGCCATGCTGAAGGGCGAGGCGAACGCGTCGGTCGAGGTGAAGGCCGACATCGGCAAATATATCTTCGATGTGGTGCAGGGCTATCTGGCGGGCAAGCACGACTACCCGAAATGGGTGCTGATCCCCACCGACCTCCATACGCCGGAGGACGCGGCGCAGATGCTTCAGCACCATGGCGGTTCCTAACCCGCATATCTCACACTGTGTAGGTGCATCGGGGCCCCGAATCGGCGAAAGTTCTTTTGCGAGAAGGACTTTTGCTGAAGCGGAGGAGTTCCCCAATGCCGACAGAGTGTAGCCCGACGCTGTTTGAATTTGCACCTGTTGCGGGCCGTGCGGTTGTCGCGGCGTTCGATGGCGGCGCGATCACCTCGGATGCGGGAGGTCTGCTGCTGGGAGCGACCGACCGGGCGATCAGTTTGGTGGATCGATTTGCGGCCTGCTTCACCGACCATCGCTGCGCCGATCTGATCGAACACGAGGTCAGCACACTGGTTGGCCAGCGCGTGTTCGGCATTGCGCTCGGCTACGAAGATCTGAACGACCACGACCAACTGCGCCACGACCCGATGATGGCGATCCTGGCCGGCAAGCTCGAAGCCCGCCGTGCCGACTGCGCGCCGGTCGCCGGCAAGAGCACGCTGAACCGGCTGGAGCTGAGCCGGCCGGAGGCAACGCGCTACCATAAGATCAGTCATGACCCGGCGGCGATCGAGACGCTGTTCGTCGATCTGTTCCTGGAGGCACACGCCAAAGCACCGGCGCAGATCATCCTCGACGTGGACGCCACGGACGATCCGCTACACGGGCAGCAAGAAGGCCGGTTTTTCCACGGCTATTATGATTGCTACTGCTACCTGCCGCTTTACGTGTTCTGCGGCCGTCACCTGCTGGCGGCGAAGCTGCGGCGGTCGAACATCGATGGGGCAGCTGGTGCGATGGAGGAAGTCGCTCGGATCATTGGCCGCATCCGCTGCCGCTGGCCGAAGACGCGCATTCTGCTGCGCGGCGATTCCGGCTTCGCCCGCGAAGCCTTGATGGCATGGTGCGAGGCCAACCGTGTGGACTACCTGTTCGGCCTGGCGCGCAATGCACGGCTGGAGGAAACGGTGAAGGCGGAGTTGCTCGCCGCCGCGCTCGATGCCATCCGCACCCGCCGGCCGGCGCGCCGCTTCAAGGACTTCCGCTATGCAACGCTGGACAGCTGGAGCTGCGAACGCCGTGTCATCGGCAAGGCCGAGGTGACGGACGACAAGGCCAACCCTCGCTTCATCGTCACCTCGCTTGCGCCCAGGGAGATCGACGGTCGGCGCCTCTATGAGAAGATCTACTGCGCGCGTGGCGAGATGGAGAACCGCATCAAGGAATGCCAGCTCGATTTGTTTGCCGACCGCACCTCGGCCGCCACCATGCGCGCCAACCAGCTCCGCCTGTGGTTTGCCTCAATGGCCTATGTGCTGCTCTGCGCGCTCCGCCGCATCGGACTGGCACACACGCAGTTTGCCGATGCCACCTGCGGCACGATCCGGCTGAAGCTGCTGAAACTCGGTGCGCTGGTACGCATCAGCGTCCGGCAAATCAAACTCGCGATGGCATCCGCCTGCCCTTGGCAGGATGAGTTTGCGCTTGCCCATCTGCGGCTCGCCATGGCCGCCGCCTGACCCGAAACAGACAGCGCACAGACAACGTTCACCACGACAACGCTGCCCAACCGGTGGCGATGGCGCCGCATGAGCGAAATGCCGCTATCGTCCCTCCCGCTTGATCCTCACGAGCCCGGTGGCGCAATCCAGCCAAATCTGCCCCAGCGTACTCCCGGCTGTGAGAAATGGGGCTAACCCTCGGCAGCGCGGCGGATGGTCGTTCTGGTGCTGCGACGCGATCATTGCTGGCCGGCGAAGGCCGGCCAGCCACGTCTTTCACTTGATGCGCGCGGCACAGTCCGCTCATGGTTTCTCGTTAGCAGCGAAGCGACGAAGCAATTCCGGGCAAAAGTTTGCTCTGTCCAACGAGATTGCTTCGCAATGATCATGCCAGCGTGACTCGCGCGCCACCGATAGAGGCTATCAGGCACTTTGCCGCCCTGCGCCGGTCCCTCCTATTCTGGCGCAAGACCGACCAGGGACCGAACCGCGATGACCGAACCAACCGGCCCGCTCAAGGGCTTCCGCATTCTCGATCTGACCACGGTGCTGTTCGGCCCGTTCGGCACGCAGACCCTCGGCGACTGGGGTGCCGAGATCATCAAGGTGGAGAGCCTGACCGGCGACACCTGGCGCACCTCCGGCCAGTTCCGCAACCGTGGCATGAGCGGGCAGTTCATGGCGGCGAACCGCAACAAGCGCAGCATCGCGCTCGACCTGAAGCACCCGGACGGCAAGGCAGTGCTGCGCCGCCTGATCCCGACCACGGACGCGCTGGTCAGCAACATCCGCCCCGCCGGCCTGGCACGGCTCGGCTTCAGCTATGAAGCGTGCCGCGAGCTCAATCCGCGCATCGTCTATGCAAGTGCCGTCGGCTTCGGCCAGGATGGCCCGTGGCGCGCCCGGCCGGCGTTCGACGAGATCATCCAGGCGGCGTCCGGCTTCGCCTCTGCCATGGGCACCGACGAGGAACCCGTCTTCGTCCCCAGCCTGATCGGCGACAAGATCTGCGGCATGGCGCTGACCTCCGCCGTCACGGCCGCGCTGCTGCATCGCGAGCGCACCGGCGAGGGCCAGATGGTCGAGGTGCCGATGCTCGAGACACTGGCGGCATTCAACAGCATCGAGATGTTCGGCGGCATAGCGTTCGTTCCGCCGACCGGCCCGGCGGGCTACAAGCGAATGAAGGCGCGGCGGCCGGTGCGCACCAAGGACGGCTGGCTGACCATGCTGCCCTATTCAGGCAACAACTGGTGCGCCTTCTTCGAGGCGGTGGGGCACCCGGAGTGCATCGAGGAGTTCCAGGTGCGCGATCCGGTGGCGCGCGCCCGCAACATCGACCGTATCTACGACCGCATGCGCGACATCGCGCCGACGCGCACCACAGCCGCGTGGGAGGAGCTGCTGCTGTCGATCGACGTGCCGCACACCGCGTTCGCGAAGCTGTCCGAGGTCGCGGAGCAACCGCACCTGAAGGCGGTGGGGCTGTTCCAGGAGTTGGATCATCCGACGGAGGGGAAGATCCGCCAGGCGCGTCCGCCGGCGAGGTTCTCCGCTTCTGCCCCCGAGGTGCGCCGCTTAGCCCCTCGGCTCGGCGAGCACACCCACGAGGTACTGCGGGAAGTGGGGTATTCCGAGGCGGAAATCGACGGGTTGGCAGGGAGGAAGGCGGTCGGGATCGCAGCCTCCTAAGCCCACAGGCTCAGCACTTCGCGCTGTCCCGCCTTTGCAAGCCGACAGCGCATCAGGCCGCGTTTAACGCGCAGTGGCTTGACCACCCCACACATCGTGATGCTCTCCTTAGCGACACTTATCCCTGGAGCGCCCCGTGCTGACCTATGATTTCCGCCTGCCGCCCGGTCCGCGAACCGCCGAGTACGCGCTTCTGGCAGAACACCTCGGCTTTCGCGCAGTCTGGTGCCCCGAGGTGCCCGCCTTCGGCCACGACATATGGGTGACCCTCTCGCGCATCGCCGTAACGACGAGCCGCATCAAATTTGGCCCCTCCGTGCTGATCCCGAGCTATCGTCACCCGATGGCGCAGGCTTCAGCCATCGCAACACTCGAACAGATCGCGCCGGGACGCCTGATGGTTGGGTTCGGCACCGGCTTTACCGGCCGCGCGGGGATGGGGAAGAAGCCCTTGAGCCTCGCGAGTATGCGTACGCATATCACGCAGGTTAAGGCGTTGCTGCGCGGCGACACTTCCGACATCGACGGCGGTCTTGCCCAGATCCTCGCGTCCGACGGTTGGCTGCCCGACCGTCCGATCAACGTGCCAATGTACATGGCAGGCCAAGGCCCAAAGGCCCGCGCGCTCGCCAAAGAGATTGCCGACGGCCTGATTTCCTTGGGCGGCCCGGCCGAAGGGTTCGCGACCTGCCTTGTGTCGACCAACGGCACGGTCCTCGACGATGGCGAGGACGTCACCTCGCCGCGCGCCTCGACCGCCCTCAAACCGATCATCGCGCTTGCCTATCACCATCGGTACACGACCGCTCCGGAAACTGTGAAAGCGCTGCCGAACGGCGAAGCGTGGCTGGCGAGTGTCGAACGTGTGGACGAGAACCTGCGCCACCTCTCGGTTCACCGCGGTCATAACCTCGAAGTTTCAAACGGCCACGACCATCTGGTCGACGTGTCCGCCGCCGCCAAACAGATAACCTTCACAGGCACGCGCGAGGAGTTGCGCGAGCGCCTGACCCAGCTCGAAGCGAGGGGCGCCACCGGCATCATCTTCGGAACCAGCGGTTACGATGTCGAGCGGGAGCTGAGGGCCTACGCGGAGGTTGCCGGATTGAGGTGACCGAAGGCGCGGTGCTTATTGGCCGGAATCCGAATGACGGCTATGGGATGCCGAACGGCAATAATCAGACGTTCCTCGTTGCGCACCTGCTGGGTAGCGCGAGTTTGTCGGATCAACTGCAAGAAGGATTGGCAGTCAACAAATCCTCTGCCGAAGAAACGCCGCGCTCAGCTGCAATCCTAAACCATTTACATGCGGTGATACTATCTTGTTTGATCCCAGGACCTCCCTTCATGTAGAGCAAGCCAATACTGGAGAGCGCTGGAGCGTACCCCTGATTAGCTGACTTCTGGTACCAGCTTTGGGCCAAACTGTAGTCAGATTTAACACCTGACCCTTCTGCGTATAACTGCCCTAGCCAATACATGCACTCTGCATTGCCCTTATTGGCACCGAGCTCGTAGAAATCCTTCGCCTCCGCGTAGTGCTGCTCCTGGTAAGCCGCGTACCCTTGCTGGCAGTCCTGCTGGCCGGCCGCTGCACTGTCCAACCGCCGTAGCCCTGGCCTCACGAGCTCGGCCTCTGACGGTTCAGTCGCAGGCGACTTCCGGAGCCCTTCGATCACGCCTCTGCGGCCTTCCGGCGGCGAATAGGTGGCGGCTCTCGATGGTACGTGCTGGTCCTCCAGGGCCTCCGCCTTACGCGCGAACGGCGCCTGCTCCGGCGCGCCTGACGTTGGCGGCCTAGAACCGGGTTCCGAAGTAGCGGGCACAGCAGACACCACATTCGCGACCTGCACTGAGGACGGAATTGGGTATCGACGACTGACCACAATCGCGAGTCCGACGGCAACCAGTACGGCCGTAGCGCACATGCCGACCTTCAGCAATCTAAGGTCGAACAGCGTCGGAAGGATGTGCGGCCATCGGGACTTGCCCCCGGCGCGCGCTCGGGTGCGCACCAGCCGCATGGCATTGTCGGTGACGTGCGCCGATGCATCTGAAACGGCCATGTCCCTTATAACGGCAGAGAGTTGGGTGAATTCCCTGACGGTCTCTCTGCAAGTAGTGCAAGATTTGAGATGGGCCGTAACTTGCGCACGCCGCTCAGGCGGCAGCTCACCGTCGATCCAGCGAGACAAGTCCTCGTAAAATGCGTCGGAGGGCATCAAAGAACCCTCGCCAGACGTCGGCGCAACTGTTCGCGTGCGCGATGCACGCGTGTCGCTACAGTGGCGGCTGGAATTCCGGTTATCTGGGCGATTTCCGAATAAGAGAGGTCTCCCGTCACACGCAAAAGAAGCGCTTCCCGTAGCAATGGGTCAAGCTGTCCGATCGCCTCTTGCAAAACCGTGTCAACTTCCCGATCAGCCACCGCCTGTTCCGCTCCAGGGCTGCGATCAGGGAGGACGTCAGCCATTTCGTCATCGAGGGAGACTGTTCGCTTGGCTCTTGCCAGATGGGTGAGACACAAATTGCGTGCAATGGTGTAAATCCACGTCTTGATGGAAGAGTTCTCCCTGAACTTATCGATCGAACTGACGACCCTTACGAAGGTATCCGCACATATGTCCTGAGCGACAGCCTGGTCTCTCGTCATTGCAACGCACAAGGTAATGATCTTGCTTTCGTACTCCTTAAAGAATTGGGTCCACGCTCGCTGGTCCCAGTGCCGAAGTTTCTCTAACCTGCCGCGTTCGGTCTGTGGCCCATGTTCGGCGGGCACGTCTTTGACGGACCGAGCGACGTTGGACGAGTCGAGTTCCAGCGCGCCGATAACGACCTTCATGAGGCTAGTCACGAGGAACTGAGCTCATCAACGAGACCGCTCTCTTTCGAGCCGGTGAGTGAGGCGCCCCTTTGGGACTTCGATCTCGAATGTCTTGCTCCCTGGCTGCCGCTCGAGCTCGCAGACGCGTTCCTCGATCAACCGCAGGTCCGCAGTCGGGACCACTTGATAATCGGCCGCGACACTCCCGGGTAAGTGCTTGACAGGCGCTTGCGCCATGCGCGGCCCCCTGTGAACTGTGACACCTAATGTGGCTGAAGCGTCGGACGAAAACAATGCCTCAGCTTTGTCATGCTGATAGCTCGCGACCGAGCAGTGGATCGGCCGGGGTGTCACCGGATTCGTTCCGCTTCCGGTTAACTTGACAATGCCCGATCGCCTTGGACACGCTCGAAGCGGAGACCTGAGGAGACGACCTTGAGCGACAACCCGATCGCGGCTTCCTATCTGTATTTGCTGGACCCCGAGATTCGCTTTCTCGAAGCCGCCGTCGAGCATCTGATTCCCACCGATGAGCTGGGCCCCGGGGCGCGCGATGCCGGCGTTGTCGTCTACATCGACCGCCAGTTGGCCGGCTCCTGGGGCACGCACGGCCGGATGTATCGCGGCGGCCCGTGGATGGCGGGCACCCCGCAGCAGGGCTATCAATCGCGCTTCACACCGCAGGAAGTCTACCGCATCGCGATTCGCGAGATCGACCAGCACTGCAAGACCGCGTTCGCGCGGAATTTCGCGCAGCTTCCCGATGACCGGCAACTGCGCGTGCTCGAACAACTGGAGAAGGACGAGCTCGCGTTGCCTTCGCTGTCAGCGAAATTCTTCTTCGACCTGCTGTGGCGCAACACCGACGAAGGGTATTTCGCCGATCCGCTGTACGGCGGCAACCGCGACAAAGTGGGTTGGAAACTCCTCGGATTCCCTGGACTGCCCAGCGGCCAATACCGTCATTTGGTCACCAGCAGCGAGCCGTACCACGCCGAACCCGTCAGCGTGCTCGACGTCCAGACCGGCCGCGTGCCGGTCGACGCGGAAGGCTTTCCGAAGCACGTGATCATCAAGCGCGACAGGTCAAACTGAGATGTCGAATACGAAACTGAAATCCGTCGATGTCGTTGTCGTGGGCAGCGGCGTCGTGGGCTCGATCATGTCCATGGAACTGGCCAGCGCCGGGATGAGCGTCGTGTGCCTGGAGCGCGGCAAGACGTTCGACGTGAACACTGACTTTTACAAGCCCAATGTGTACGACGAACTGAAGTTCGATCGCCACAGCGACATTTTTCAGAACCTCGCGCGCGACACCATTACATTCCGCAACAACGACGCGCAGACGGCACTGCCGATGCGCGAGATGGGCGCGTTCAAGCCAGGCGAGATGGTCGGTGGCACGGCGGCACACTGGGGCGGCAATGCGCGCCGCTTTCTCCCGCATGATTTCGAAATTCACTCGCGCATCAAGGAACGCTATGGCGCATCGTTCATTCCCGATGACTGCCATTTGCAGGACTGGGGCGTCACCTGGGACGAGGTCGAACCGTACTACGACCAGTTCGAGCATATCTTTGGCGTCGGCGGTAAGGCCGGCAATCTGAACGGCGAGATCCAGCCAGGCGGCAATCCGCACGAAGGGCCACGTTCGCGCGAGTATCCGAACCCGCCGACCCGGCCCTCGTATGAAGGCAGGCTGTTCGCCGACGCGGTGAACTCGCTGGGCTATGTGCCGTTCCAGGGCCCAACCGCGGCGATGACGCAGGATTTTCGAAATCTGTATCGCGTCCAGATGCTCGAATGCGCGCGCGGCGGCTTTTGCTCCAGCCATGTCTGCGCACAAGGTGCCAAGGCCAATCCGCTCACCTCGGTGCACCCCGCACTCGCCCGGCAGCCGAACTTCGAGTTGCGGCCGCTATGCAACGTGCTGCGCGTCAACACGGATTCCACTGGTACGAAGGCAACCGGTGTCACCTACATCGACGCGCGCGGCAACGAAGTCGAGCAACCGGCCAGCATCGTGGTCCTGGGCGCGTATTGCTTCAGCAACACGCGGCTGCTGCTGTTGTCGGGCATCGGCATGCCATACGATCCACGCACCGGCAAAGGCGTGGTCGGCCGCAACTACTCCTATCAGCAAGGCAGTTCGGTGCACGTGTTCTTCGATGATCGCGAGTTCAATCCGTTCATCGGCGGCGGCCAGCTCAACACGTCGATCGACGAACTCAACGGCGACGTGATCGACCGCGGCCCACTCGGCTTCATCGGCGGCGCCTATGTCAACACCTCGGCGCGCGGCGCGGCGCCGATCAAGGGCAAGGTGGTGCCGCCCGGCACGCCGCGCTGGGGCGGCGAATGGAAGAAAGCCGTCGCGTACAATTATCGCCGCAACGTGGCGATCACCAGTCACGGCACCTGCCTGAGCTACCGGCACAACCATCTTGATCTCGACCCGACCTATAAAGACGCGTACGGCCTGCCGCTGCTGCGTATGACGTTCGACTGGAACGCCAACGAACTGCGCATGATGCAGTACATCGACGAGCGCTGCGCCGAGATCGGCCGGGCGATGAACGGGTCGCGCCTGGGCGGCAAGACCAAGGGCACGCATTTCGGCTTGGTGGGGTATCAGAGCACACACAATGTCGGGGGCGCCGTGATGGGCAGCGATCCATCGACCAGCGTGGTCAACAAGTACCTGCAGTCGTGGGACGTTTCGAATCTGTTCGTGGTGGGCGGCAGCGCGTTCCCGCAAAACCCCGCGAACGGCCCCACCGAGACGATTGGCATGCTGGCCTGTTGGGCGGCCGATGCGATTAAGGATAACTACGTTCGCAATCCGGGGACTTTGGTTTGATCAGGCGTCAGCCTGAATCTGCCCCGTCGTCCCCACAACGCTTACGTCCCTTCGACCAGACCCGCGGAGCGGTGAGTGTCTGATTTCGACGAAAACAGACCGACCCCACCCAAAGCGGTCATCCGATAGCTGCCGGTATAAGTTGCCTCCATCGCACGAGATCGCCGCTTCGCTTCTCGCAATGACAACGCCGGCCTGAGTTGCGCTCTGCTAAGAACAAATTCCCAATTACTCAGTTGACAAAACAAGCGGGGTGGCTTAGGTTTCTGGTCATACACAGGACCGAACTCTCATGAACGTTGATCTGACCGCTCCAATCTTTCACGACGAGGACAAGGCCCGCGAGTGGCTTGAGGCGGCGCGTTGGCCGAACGGTCCAATCTGCCCGCATTGTGGTTCGGTTCGGCCTGCGCGCATGGGCGGCAAGTCTGGGCGCCCTGGTCTGTTCCATTGCCCTGATTGCCGTGGCCAGTTCACCGTCCGCACTGGTCAGGTCATGGAACGGAGCCACGTGCCGCTGGCCAAGTGGGTGATGGCCTATCACCTCATGGCGTCCAGCAAGAAGGGCATTAGCGCCCATCAACTACACCGCACCGTGAAGGTGGCCTACAACACCGCTTGGTTCATGGCGCACCGCATCCGCGAAGCCATGACCGACAAGAACCCCGCTCCGATGGGTGGCGAGGGTCAGATCGTTGAGGCTGACGAGATGTACCACGGCAAGCGCGAAACGCCTGCCAAGCTCTCCCGTGGGCGCGTTGCTCGTCCGACGAAGAAGGGGCGAGGTGGCCCCGCCGCCAAGCGTGAGGTTATTGGGCTGGTTGAGCGTGGCGGCGAGGGCCGTTTGACGCACGTGCAGCACATTACCGGCAAGAACCTTCGCGAGCACGTGGTTAAGCATGTTTCCGTAAGTCTCGGCTGCATACCGATGAAAGCCGCCTGTACGATGCAGCTGGGACTGAGTTCGCACTGCGGCGAGCAGCACCTTCAGCGGTATTTGGACGAGTTCACGTTCCTCTGGAACACTCGCGTCAAGATGGGTATTGATGACGTCGAACGTGCCGTAATCGCCCTGTGCAGCGGGGAAGGCAAGCGCCTAACGTGGCGGCAACCTGAAGTGTCCTAAGACGCCACGCCAGTTCGCCCGCGCTTTCTTGGCTTGGAGGCGACGCCACGAGACTTGGTAGCCTTGGGATTATTCCGCCATTTTTGCGGCTCCGGTGGGAGTGCCATAGTGCGTTGGGCAATCTCCCGTGCGATGCTATTAATCTCTCGTTTGGTTGGGTCCTTTTCCACGTCGATATCCTAGTTAGGTGGCTGGTGTCAGGTCGTCCCGAGCTTAGACCACGAGTGCAGAGGCTTCTCAATGGGGTCATCAGGCAGGATGACCTTATGGCGTTATTCTTGTTCACACGCAGTCGATGCGACGGGAGAGAATCAGTCCAAGAGGTTGGTGACTTTGTTGCGCATCTCGGTGATCGAACGAAGGGTTTAGTCAGTCGTATTGCCAGAGAGTGGTTCGAAATAGTCCGATTCAATGCGCCACGATTTGCTCATGGCCATGGACCGGATATGGATATGACTCAGCTTCCGCCAAACACACCGCAGTTCCTGCTCGCAACAGCAAGACGCATCGAGCATAGTGTTCTAATGAATTTTGGTCTTAAGCGGGTTGAGGTAAAGTAAGCACACTCCGTGATAATGATGACGAAAGTCTGTTTGCAGATTTTTCCGCGCTTTTGATGAGCCACAGCCTTTTACAGAAAAGCGAACGTAGTTCATTCGCAAAACTCAAGATTCCAATTGGTCTTTTCGCCCTCGCGGCGATGAATCAGTCCAAAATAATTATGAATGGTGCCGACTGTCATATCGGCTACCGCCTTGATCAGAATGAGAAGCTATGCGAAGCGATAGGATCAGTGCCTATGGGTAGCTCAGTACCGGGCATCTCTTGGGCCTGTCCCATCTTTACGGTTCATGCTGATCCAATCGCGCACTGCACCGATCGCCTGATAAACTCCCCTGTAACATCGGCGCCGTTAGAAATTAATCCAGAGGGAAAACTGGACCTATTGGTCTGAGGAACGTTCCATCTCCAGTTCGTCAAGAAAGGCGCGCGCTCTTTTCAGAACGCGTTCAGCAAACGTTCTACGTTGATTACAGTCTCCTTCAACGCCCGAAAAAATTTTTCTGCGTCCTCATTATCGCCATCGGCCGGCCTATCACGCTTAATCATTGTGAAAACTTTCCCGCGTTTTGTTAACTAAGGAATTGGAACAAATTCCTTGACATCGGCCCCGGACTTGTGTTCTCGTTCCGTTCATGTCCGCCGCGGAGGCCCCTTCCAACGCCAAACCTGGCCGCTCCGGCCGCCTCCTCACTCTCGTGCACGCGCTCATCGCCTACGGCCGGCAGGTCGCGGCCAGGCTCCGCGGCGACAATCCCATACTCGCCCCCAGTGACATCGCCCTGATCCTCAGCCGCATCGCCCGCGGCCTGCTTCGTGCCGAGGCGCTCGAAGCCAGGATTGTCCGCGACGCTCCACGGCTGGACGCCGAACCCGCGCCCCGACGCGCGGCGACCCGCGGCCAATCGCGGCCCGCCCGACCCGCCGCCAGGCCCACCGGCACGACAGACCCCTTTCTCGCCGCTCTGCCCACTGCCGAGCAGATCGCCGCCGAGATGCACCACCGACCCATCGGCGCCGTCATCGCCGACATCTGCCGCGATATCGGCATCATGCCGAGCCATCCGCTATGGCCGGAAATACGTGCCCTGATCACGACCTATCGCGGCAACCTGGCCACCCTGGTCAAGGACACTCTCGATCGGCTGTTTCAGCACAGTCCGGCCCTGGCCTGGCCGCACAGCGCGCTTCCTGAACCGGCCCCGACATCTCCCGCGCTGTCCGCCACCGGCCCGCCCTGAACAGACGCGCCGGCTCAGTACGGTTCGCGCACGAAGATGAACGTCGTGCCGGTGACGATCGGCGCGCTGGCGCCGACGAAAGACACATTGGCGTCCTTCACCTGTCGCGACCCCGCCCGTCCCGATGCCTGCAACGCTCCCTCGATGATGTGCCACAGCCCGTGGATGCGTCCCGTCCCGAGGCTGCCACCGAACGTGTTCAGCGGCAGTTCGCCGTCGAGCTCGATGCGCCCGTCCTGGATGAAATCGAGCGCCTCGCCCTCCTTGCAGAATCCGTAGGATTCCAGTCCATAGATCACCGACGCCGAGAACCCGTCGTAGATCTGCGCCACATCGACATCCTTCGGACTGAAGCCGGACCGCTCCCAGGTCAGCTTCGCCGACGAACTCCCGCCGTCCATGTAGCTGGACAGGCTGCCGATGCGCCCCGCGACCTCGAAGTGCAGCCGCTGTCCATAGCCCGCCAGATACGCCGGCTGCGGCTTCAGGTCCCGCGCGCGGTCCGCGGTCGTCAGCACGACGGCCACCGCGCCTTGCACCGGAATGTCGCAATCGTACAGACAAAACGGATAGGCAACCATGCGCGACGCAAAGTAATCCTCGCGCGTCAGCTTCGTGCCGTGGAAATACGCGTGCGGATTGTGCTGCGTGTGCTTGCGCTGCGTCACCGCGAGCGTCGCCATCTTCTCACGGCTCTGGTTGTTCCGCTCCAGCCAGCGTGTATACGCGACCGCCATGCCTTGCCCCGGTCCGCCGAAACCGTAGGGCGCAGTGAACTGCGTGGCGCCGGCAGCGTAGGCGCCCGGCAGGTTCTGATAGGTGCCGCGCGGATTATGCATTGCCCGCCACACCACCGCATATTTACAGACCCCGGCGAGCAACGCATTCACCGCCTGCTGCACCGCCCCGCCGATATTCGTGGTTCCCACCTGGATGTGCCATGTCAATTCGGGCAGCTTCAGCATCGCCATCATGCAGTTGACCGACACGACGGAGATGCCGTCCACCTCCGCGTGTCCGGTCGCCGGCAGTTCCGGGTAGGTCGCCAGCCCGTCGATGTCGGACATCTGCAGCCCGGAGTCCGCCACCGCCTCCTTCACCGCCGTCAGCGCATGGGCCGCGAGCGGAATCTCAGCCGAGCGCGTAACCTTGGAATAGCCCACGCCGCTCACAGCGATCTTGCATCGGTTTTCCCACATGCGATCGGTTCCCTTCAGCGCGCGAGACGAAACTGCGGCAGCGTGATGTCATCGTTCAGCTTCTCGAAGATAACCTCGACGCGCCGCCCGACCTTCGCCTCGGTGTACTCCGCCTCCAGCAGATTGCCGGCGAGCAGCGCACCCGGCGCCTCGTCGAGCTCCACGATGATGCTGGCGTACGGCACGACGGAGGAAAACCGCTTGTCCCCGGTGTGATACATGATGGTGTAGGCGTAGATCGAACCCGCGCCACGCACCGGTTCGAACTTCAGGTCCGTGCCGATGCATTGCACACACGTGGCATACGGCGGATGTTGGAAATGCCCGCAACTCTGACAGCGCTGCAGTTCCAGCACGCTCCGCCTGGCCGCATCCCAGAATGGCTTCGTCCATTCGTTCGGCACCGGGATCGGCCGGGTCACCTTGCTCCAGTCGCTCATTTGCCGGTCGCTCATTTGCCGGTCGCTCATTTGATCGGATCCAGCACGACGACGGGAATCTCGCGCTCGGTCTTCCGTTGGTAGTCAGCGTATGGCGGCCAGAATTCCAGCGACTTCTCCCACAGCCGCGCGCGCTCCTCGCCGGTGGCGGTCCGCGCGTTCGCCCGCGTCTTCACCGTTCCCGCCTGAACCTCGACGTCCGGATTGGCGAGGATATTGCGATACCAGCCCGGGTGCTCCGGCGCGCCGCCCTTCGACGCAATCACGAAATAGCTATCGCCCGACTTCCCATAGAACAGCGGGAACACATACTTATCGCCGGACTTGCGGCCCGCCGTTGTCAACAGCAACGACGGCACAACCATCTCGGAGTAGCCCGGCGGGGTCACGGTATACATGTGTCCCTCGGTGCCACCGCTGGAAAGGTAGCGGTTCGCATGGTCCTGCATCCACCCCGGGAGGTTGGGTGCCAGCTTCGCCTCGGTCATACTCGGAACTCCTTCTGATCCCAATGGAGCATGGAGGCCGGAAACAGGAGAACTTGCAAGATGAGCGGAGAAGTCCAGGACTTCGAACGAAGCCCAGCGGCGCTATTGGAACACGGTCGCCGGGCCGCGCTGGGTCGCCAGCCCCGGTCTCAGGGAGCGGCGCAACCACGAAAGTCTCGCGTTGCTGCTCGATCGCCTGCGTCTCGCCGGCGGCGAGAGCGTGCTCGAAATCGGCTGCGGCACCGGTGCGGTAACCTTGCCGCTCGCAAAGGCGGTCGGCGAAAATGGCCGCGTCGTCGCGGTCGACATCTCCGAGCCGATGCTCGGCGCCGCAAGGCAGCGAGTGAGCGAGAGCGGGATGCACAACGTCACACTGGTGCTTGGCGATGCGCAGGTGTTGGCACTCGAGCAGGCTGCATTCGACATCGCGACATCGCGCATGGGCGTCATGTTCTTTGCTAACCCGGTGGCGGCCTTCCGCAATGTCGCGGGCGCGCTGAAGCCAGGTGGTGGGCGCCTCGTCTTCGCCTGCTGGGCGCCGCTTGCCGAGAACCGGCATTGGTTGATTTCCTACGACATTGCGCTCCGCCATCTCGGGCCACCGGCGCCATCACTCGACAACGAGCCCGGTCCACTCGCATTCAGAGACCCCGAATACGTCCGCCGGGTTCTCACGGCGGCCGGCTTCGCTGACATCACGATTGAGCGCGCGCATCCGACAATCATCTGCGGCAGTCCCGAGGAGGAGTTGCGGCAGGCGCTGATGATGGGACCGACGGCACGGCTGATCGAAACGAAGCAGCCCGACGAGACAACCCGCAAAATGATCGCTGAGGAGATTGCAACGGCATTCGCGGCCGAAGCCAGCTCCGGTCCGATCCGACTGCCGGCCACCATCTTGCTGGTCACCGCTCAAAGGTAGGGGGAGGCACACATGACATTGGAAGTGCGCCGGATCGTCACTCGCCACGACGCGGCTGGAAAGGCTGTCGTCGCATCGGATGAGCGAATGACCGGCGTCGTCCGGCCAGGACGCGCCGGGATCGCGCGCTGCGAGGTGTGGTCCACCGACCGGATGCCGGTGGACAACTCGGATGCGGCCGCGGCCGCGCAGCGGCACGGCTTCGTGGTCCGGCACAATTACGTGGGATCGGGGCAGGGGACGGTCGTGCGCATCACTGAGTTTGCCCCCGGCTCACCGAAGTTCATGCACCGTACCAAGACGCTCGATTACGCCATCCTGCTGTCCGGCGAGTGCGACCTGGAACTGGACGACGGCAAGACAGTGCACCTCACGCAAGGCGACGTCGTTGTGCAGCGTGGCACCATGCATGCGTGGGTCAACAGCGGCTCGCAGCCCTGCGTGTTCGCCTTCGTGCTGATCGACGCCAAGCCGGCCGAGGCGGGCGGGCATAGCCTGCTGACGCACTATCCGGCGTAAGAGCCGCCTCACTCCGATGCCGGTTCGAGAGCCGCTGGGTCGTGATCGTATAGCCAGCGCAGAGTGTCAGGCGATCGATCACCGACGCGTGCCCAATCCGCATCGCGCGCCTGTTGCGCCGGACCGTCCTGCATATGGAACCGGCTCTTGTTGGCGCGCGACATTGCCTGCAGCCGGCTGACGCGCGGAATACGGAGCCTCTCGTAGCGCTGCAGTGAGGCGGGGGGATCATCGCTGTCGGCGGCAAGGCAGGCAGCCAAGGCGGCGCCGTCTTCGATCGCCTGCGCCGCCCCCTGACCCATGAACGGGTACATCGGATGGCAGGCATCACCGAGCAACGTCGTGCGGGCAATCGACCAGCGCGGCAGCGGGTCGCGGTCGAACAAGGCCCAGATGAAGCAGGTCTCGGCCGCGCCGATGATACGGCGGACCTGCGGATGCCAACCGGCAAAGGCGGCGAGCGCGCGATCGACTGTCGCGCGGTCAGTCCAGTCCTCGCGGTTCCAGGTGTCGTGCTCGGTCCAGCCGACGAAATTCAAGAGCCGTCCGCGGGAGACGAAATAATGCACCAGATGGGCGCCCGGTCCGACCCACGATTGGTTATCGAACTCCAGGCTGAGATCTGCGATGCGCTCAATCGGGACGAGCCCGCGATAAGCGACGCAGCCGGCAAACACCGGCGCCTCGTCGCCGAACAGCCCTGCACGAACTGTCGAGCGGATGCCATCGGCGCCCACCAGCACGTCAAAAGAAGCGCGTTCGCCGTTGTCGAACCAGGCTTCGACGACGTCTCCCTGGTTGGAGATGCCGACCAGCCGGTGGCCGAGATGTATCCGCTCGTTCGGCAGTCCGGACGCGATCACCGCCAACAGGTCGCGACGGTGCAGTGTCAAATGGGGCGCACCGTAGAGTTGCTCGCACAGCGGGTTGACCGGTGCCTTCTGAAGGGTGCGCCCGTCCCGCCAGCGGCGCTGATGCGTGACGAGCGGGCGCACGCCGTCGCGGTCAAGCCCCGAACCCAGGCCGAGGCGATACAGAACCCGCACCGCGTTCGGACCCAGGTTGATCCCGCCGCCGACTTCGGTCAGTTCCGCAGCCTGTTCATAGACCTCCGGCTCGAAGCCGGCTCGGCGCAGCGCCACGGCAGCAGTGAGGCCGCCGATACCTGCGCCGATGATACCAATGCGAAGCACAGTGCTGACCGTCTGTTGCCGTGGGCTCTGTCGTACGCGTCCTGGCCCTCATCGGAACACGGCTCCGCTGCAATCGCAATCACACGACCACGCTCACGGCTAGCCCGCCAGCTGCATAGGTTGGGCGTCTTCGCGAAGCTCCTCGGTTATTCCGGCCCAGCGGCGCAGGCACGGCGCCAGCGCCTGCTGCATCAGCGCATCGACGCAGGCTTCACCGTGATTGACCAGTGCGTAGCGTTGGCCCGCCTCAGCGGCAATCGCATGGGCGGTCTCATCGTGGTAGAGCCGGACCAGTGCAGTGGCAATTGCTTCCGGTGTATTGGCGACGCAGTCCGCCAAAGCCGATGGCAAGGTAAATCCCTCAAAGGCGATCGAAGTGCCAATGCACGGTACGCCGGCGGCGATGCTTTCAAGGACTTTGGCCTTGAGGCCGGCACCATAGCGCAGCGGCGCAACCGTCAACCGTGTCTCGTCGAGCAGCGTGTCGAGTGCCGCGACCGACGCCACAAGTTCCAATCCGGGCTGAGCCAGTTGACGTAGCGAATCCGGCATGTCGTTCCCGACAATACGGAAACGGATCGCTGGTTCCCGCTCATGGACCAGTGGCACGATCTCCTTGGCCAGCCAATACGCGGCATCGAGGTTTGGCTCGTGTCCGAAATGGCCGACAAACACGACTCCGTCGCGTCCGGCGAACCGGGTCGTCGATGTCCGCAGCGGCACCGACCACGGTACGAGTGCCACTCTGACACCTGGAAGTCGTGCCCGGAGCAACGCTGCCTCTGCATTCGAATGGGTGATCACCACATCCGCCAGGCGTGCCGCGACCATCTCCTCAATTTGCAGTCGTTCAGCGAGGCGTAAGACCTCAGGACGGTCTTCCACGGATCCCTGGCGAGCCAGGCGCACATGATGCAGATCGGCGACCCCATAGACCGATAGTGCTCGCGGGCAGTATTGCCGAACCAGTTTGCCATACGCCGCGGCGTTTGCGGCCCGGTGCAAATAGACCAGATCGATGCGACCGCTATGTCGGCGCAGTATCTCCTCGATTGACCCGTACCATGGTGCCAACAACGGCTTGATCCCCAGCGCCGTCAACTCCGATGCCCGCTGGCAGCGGTCATCCAAATCCTGCGACGCCGCAAAGTTGACATCGAAGCCGACACGCATCAGTGCGCGCATGTGGTCGATCGCAGCGCTGGCACCGCCATTCACTCCCGCCGCGGGGAAAAACTCGTCGACGAACAAAGCCTGTGGCCGTAGTTCACGCGTAGCCCGCTGCACGGCGGCACTCGGCAACAGGCGGCCCCAGCGCTCGCGGATGTTGGTCACATCCGCACGAACACCTACGTCGAGCCGCGCTCGGGCGGCAAGCAACGCCTCGGACTCCGTCATCATATATCCAATGATGTCGTCCAAATCAGACGGTTGTGTCGCCACCTGTGCCACGTCCCGCAGCATCCGCGCGACGCCGGCGCGCGACTCAGCGTCGAAGTTCGACGCTACGGAGAGCATTACCGGAGAGCCCGGCACCGGTGCACCATCCACCGCCCGCAGGATCTCGATTGCGTGACCAGATAGCGGATCAAGCGCGATGGGATGCTGAAAGTCGAACGAACAAAATCCGTCACCCAAGTAACCAACGTCAGCGAGATCGCGGCGATAGCGGTCCGCCACGAGATGACCGACCACCTTTCCATCGCAACGGATCTCCAGTCGCAGCCGCTGATTGGGGTTGCTCGGATCAAATACCCAACCAGCTACACGTATTCGATCGCAGCGCTCAATGTTACCACGTAACATATCGCTCGGACAAAAGCTCTCAGTGGATCCCGCGCGTGTCATGAGGCGCGCGCGTATCTCGACGAGAGCTGCCGATGCGGGCTCGACCCGTGGCGCACAGAATTGCCAGGCCGGACCTGGGTCATCAGGATAGCGACGGGCATAGTCAATGGCGTTGTGGAACATGCCTCTGCTGTCGCAATCAACGAAGGTCTCCGACGCTGCCCCATTGGCAAAAATGACATCGTGCGCTGCCAGCTCAAGGTGGAAATATTCGACGCTTTCCACGTCACTCAGCTGGCAGACATTGATGCCGTTCAACAACATTTCAGCAGGCACCAATAGATCATCGATGAACATCGCATGCTTTGGCGAAACATCAAGATCGCGGCTCGGTTCGCCATCGGCGAGAGAACCCTTGGAAAAGCGAATTGGCAGGAGGTCGCGATTGCCCGCAATGAAGCGCCCCTGGTAGCTTCGCCGCCCGACCCACTTGATCGGCTTGGCTTCGCCCGATCGTGTGATGACCAGGTCCCCTATGGCCAGCTCCTCAATTGGAATCTCGCCCGATGGCGTGAGTATGCGTGTCCCCGAGACGTAGCAGGCGGCGGTGGCCTCGATCGTGTCACCGAACGTTTGGAATGCGGCTGTCGCGCCGGCGGCCATCGAGATGTTGTCCATTGTGAGGACAGTCGCGCCATCCCCGTTCGTGACCGTCAGTTCGTCGTTCGCCGAAAGCGAAACGGTATCGCCCGTGAAGTCGGCGCCTGAGAACACAATCTCATCACCTTGGGCAACATTGCTGATGTGCTGGGTGGTGGTGATCCCTGGCGCGAAGCCCGTCTGAAACTCGATCTCGCCAGTGTTGGTGGACGTGGGCCCCTCATTGAGGAACCTGTAGGTAACGTGAGGGTTATTGACCGATGCGCTGCCGAACTCAAGGTGACCGCCGGAACCGACCGCGCCGCCGTTGTCCGCGCTGATGCTGATCGTCTGATGGGTATGATTCCTATCGCTGATCTCACTGCCAATGTCCAACAGTCCCCCGGCATTGATGGTGATGGGGGTCGCGTAACGACCGCTGTAGGCGAGCTCGCCGGTCAGCAGACTTCCCGAGATGGACAGGGTGGGGACTGCATGGTGGCCGTGTGACGTGCGCAGGCTTACGCTGGTGAGGTCGAAGGCTTCGCCGGTTGCTACCGATACCGTGTAGGTTGTTGGCCACCCGGTGTGTGTATTGTCGAACACCACCTGGTCCTGGTTGCCGGCCAGCGCACCAGGTGGCGCGGTATTCATCGGCGTCCAATTTGAGAGTGTCCCCCAATCGTCTGAAGTCCCGGCACTCCAGGTAAACGTGGCCATAATGATGTCTCCAGCATGCTTCGGAACGTTTCTTGAAGTTGCTTATAACGATTCCTAAAGCGAACGATACACGTGAAACTCTGCTGGCCCGTTTTTCCTTCGTTACCGTATCGTTAACATCACAAAAAATCACGCCATCATGTCCCCCGCTTGTCGTTCGTGACCGGTCGGCCGATGATGGCACCAGGGAGCGGGGCGACAACGCGATGCGGATTGGCTTTGTGGGCACCGGAACTATGGGGACCCCAATCGCGGGGTGTTTGATCCGTGCCGGCCATTCGCTTTCAGTCTATGACCGCCGCGCGGAGGCCACCGCGACTTTGTGCAATCAAGGTGCGGAGCAAGCCGACAGCGCCTTCGCTGCTGCGCGCCTTGCCGAGGTGGTGTTCACCTCGCTTCCCGGCCCTGCGGAATTCGAGGCGGTGATGCTGGAACCGCAGACCGGTATTCTCGCGGGGCTGCGACCGGGTGCTGCCCATATCGACCTCACCACCAATGCGCCGGCGACTGTCGCGCGCGTCGGCGAAGCCTGTCAGTCGCGCGGGGTCGAATTGATCGATGCGCCGGTCAGCGGTCGCCCGCCGAACATGACCGTGATGATCGGCGCAAGCGACGCGGCTTTCGCCAGATATCGGCCGTTGTTCGAGGCCATTGCGGCCAATGTGTTTCACGTTGGTCCGAGCGGCGCCGGGGCGACCGCCAAGCTAGTGACACAGTACCTGGGCTATACCAACTTCATCGCCTCTATCGAAGGCATGCTCGTCGCAGCCAAGGCCGGAATCGATCTCGACACGCTTGCCAGGATCGTGCCGGTCAGCGCCGGGCAAAGCCGCACCTTCGACAACATCGCGCGCGGTGTGTTTTCTGGCACCTTTGCTGCCGGTGGCACGCTCGACATCGTCGCCAAGGATATCGAACTCGCCTGTCAACTCGCGCGCGATGTCGGCGCTCCGGCGGCGCTGGGCACGCTCGCCTCCGATATCTACAAGCGCGCTCAGGCGCGGGGCTGGGGCCAGGAGGGTTTTCCGGTTGTTGCCCGCGTACTCGAGGCCGTGGCCGGAACCGAGTTGCGGCCGGCGAACAGACGGTCAGACACTTAGATCGCGCGACTCTCAGCCAGAACCAAAAGGTCTCCTCGCGATAGTCCGAGCTCGCCGCAGAAGATTTCCATATTGTGCTCGCCGATCAAAGGCGCACGTCTGGAGATCCGCCAGGGAGAGCCGTTGTAGATCGCCGCCTCGCCCGGATAGACAAAGCCGCGACCAAGTTCCGGATGCTCCACCGGCTTCCAGAAGTCCCGGTCATGCAGGTGGCCGTCGTCGAGCAGACCCTCGGGGGCACGTACCGCGCCCCAGGTGAAGCCGCGTGCCTGTGCGGCATGATAGACCTCCTCGGCCGGCAGGCTGGCGATGAAGTCAGCGACGAGACCATCGATGATGTGGGATGTGCTTGCCGTGATGACAGCCTGGTCCTGGTATTTGGGGTCCTTGAGATCACCGGCCATGCCGAAGCTGTCGAGCAGGTCCGCCAGGTCCCTGACGAACCTCGGGTTGAGCCGACCGCCGACCAACGCGCAGACATATGTGCCGTCCTTGGCGCGGAACTGGGTGCGGGGTGTGACGCCGGCGGCGTGATGGCGACCTGTCTGTCGTCGCAGGACCTCGCCTCGGTAGATGTAGTTGGCGACTGCCGCCTCGGTCGTCAGGGCACATGCCTCGTGTATCGACACATCGATATACTGTCCTTGCCCTGCGACGGTTCGATGAACCAAAGCCGCCATGATGCCCATGTAAGCGAAGTGACAGCCCGTGTGCCAGGCGTTGCCACCGCCAGGAGCGATCGGCGGCGCATCCGCCACATCCGTCTCGTCATAGCCGCAGGAGGCCATCTCGCCACCAGCCGCCATGTGGAGCAGATCGCTTGAAAGGTAATCCCTCCAAGGCCCGGTCTGACCGAATGGGGTCAGCGAGCACATGATCAGCCCTGGGTTCTGCTCGCGCAGCGACTCATAACCCAGTTCCAGTGACGCCAGAAAACCTGGTCGGAAGGTTTCCAGAATGACGTCCGCTGTCGCCGCCAGACGTGAGAAAACCTGCCGCCCGTCCGCCGTTGCGGGATTGAGAGTGATGCCGCGTTTCGACGTGTTGTAATACCAGAACGACAGACTGCGCTCGGGGTGCGGAATGTCGTCGAGGAATGGCCCGACATGACGGTTGGGCTCGCCACCCGGCGGTTCGATCTTGACCACGTCGGCACCGAGATCGCCGAGCAGCTTGCCGCAGAACTGGCCCTTCTCGTCGGCGAGCTCCAGAACTCTCAGCCCTGCCAGCGGGCCTGGCAGGGTTGCCGCATCGCTCACTGGAGCATGTCCTCCATGTAGGGAAAGCGCGGCCGCTTCGTCGGCCAGAACGTGCCGTCGCTGAACCCTGCCCGCAGCTCGTCGTGGCTGTAGCCCAACAGGCCCTCGACAATCTCCTGTGTGTGTTGACCGATCAGCGGAGAGGGCAGGTGATTCGACGCCGGCGTTTCAGTGAGTTGGAACGGGGCATTCTGCACCTTGTGCAGTCCGAGCGCCGGATGCTCCATCGCCTGATACATCTGCCGATGACGCAACTGAGGATCATGCTCCACACGGTCTTCGGCGCTCTGCACTGGAAGAGCGCGAACGCCGGCGGCCTGGCATCGCTCCGTCAGTGCGTATTTTTCCTGCGTCACGCTCCACGCTTCGATCTGCTCATCCAGCTCTTCCTGGTGCCGCAAGCGTCCGGCGACAGTGTTGAATCTCTCGGAGCTGGCCCACGACGGAGCGTCCATCACCTGCACCAGTCGCTGCCATTCCTCATCCGAGTGGCAGACGATCACGCACCAGTCATTGTACCCACCAGGATGCGTGCGATAGGCGTTATGCGGCGCAACCGTCGGCCCACGATAGTTGTTCATAAACGGCGTGCCGGGCCAGTGCGCACGGTTGCCTGGAGGAAAGCCGGCGCGTTGCGATCCGCGTCCGTTCACCGTGAAGTCGAGCAACGCCGGACCGTTGAGCGGAACGCTCGCCACCATCTGAGACAGGTCGATGTGCTGGCCTCGCCCCGTTATGTTGCGATGGTAGAGACCGGTGAGGGCGCACATCGCCCCGTACATGCCGCCGGTATCATCCATGTACGACCAGCCCCAACCGGCCGGCTGCTTGTCCGGCAGGCCGGAGAGATAGGTCAGTCCTGAGACCGCCTGAGCGACGGGGCCAAACGTTGTGTAGTTGTGGTTGCGCCCCGTATGGCCGTAGCCTGACATGGACACATAGACGATGTCGGGTTTGATCCGGCACAACTCGTCATAGCCGAGACCCCAGTTCCGCAGCACCCGGGAGGAGAAATTCTCGATCACGACGTCTGAGATCGCAATCAGCCGCTTCACGATCTCCAGGCCCTTGGCGCTTCGCACGTTCAGGCTCAGGCTCTTCTTATTGACATTCGTGTCGTTGAAGTTTCCCGAGGTGTTCAGGTTGACCTCGACGTTCTGCGGCGTGGTGCTACTCGGCAGCCTGCCGCGCTCATTCTCCGGCCATTCGATCTTTATGATCTCGGCCCCAAGGGCGCCGAGCCAGCGCGTGGCCCACGGGCCGGCCCGCACCCAACTGAAGTCCACTACGCGGATGTTCTCCAGCGCTCGCGGCAAGGACATGCCTGGTTCTCCGGTCTATCCCCAGGTGGCCTGACCGCCAACGGCCGTAATGGTTATGTGCCCCATCGTCGTATCGGCCTTGGCGCCATGCCAATGCCGTTCGCCGGCCTTGATGTGCACGACATCACCCACATTGATCTCGTGCTGCTCATGCTCCGTCGCCACCATGCCGGAGCCCGACGTCACGACCAGGATCTGGTCGCAGGAGTGCGTGTGCCAACCCGTCGTGCAGCCTTGGCTGAAGTTCACCACACTGCAGTTGTAATTGTCGGAATCACCGGGTTCGATAATGGTCTGGCGTGACCGCGAAACCGGCCCCGTCCATCCTGCAATCCGCTCGGCGCCTTCCACCGGGACATTCGGTACGTCTCGAAGCGTGACGACGTGCATGACGTTTCTCTCCTCGTGTTGCATAAGCGAGCCGGTTGCCCATGAGCATATGATCTCCGGCCTCGACCTTCAACAAGACGCCCACCGAAACCAATGTGTGGCCGCGCAACCTTGGCAGACCGCAAGAAACATCCCAACGTTCGCGTCGCGGCAAGGGCGGTCGTGCAACTGGGGAGGACATTCGGTTATGGCAACAACGATCCGTGTCGGCATGGTAGGTGTCACGCCAAGCCGGGGCTTCTCATCAATCGCGCACATGCCGGCGCTGCAGGCGCTGCCCGACTTTGAGGTGGTCGCCGTCTGCACCACTCGCCAGGAGACGGCGGAGGCCGCGGCGAAGCACTACGGTGTTCCTCTCGCCTTTGCCGACCCGGTGCAGCTCGCACAGCATCCGGACGTCGACCTCGTCACGGTGTGCGTCAAGGTGCCCGACCACTTCACGCCGGTCATGGCCGCGATCGACGCGGGCAAGCACGTGTATTCGGAATGGCCGCTCGGTCGCAACACCGCGGAGGCCAGGCAGATGCATGACGCTGCGCAGCGCAAAGGAATACGGCACGCCATCGGCTTGCAGGGCCGTGTCTCGCCGTCGATCAACTATGTCAAGGACCTCATCGCGGACGGCTATGTCGGCAAGCCATTATCGGCCACGCTGTTCGTCAATGCTGCCGGTTGGGGAGCCACGCTCGACCGCGCGTATCAGGCGGATTTTGCCAACGGCGCAAACCTGATGACCATCACCGGCGGCCACAATCTCGATGCGCTCTGCTACTGCCTGGGCGAATTCCGTGAGCTGTCGGCGTTTGCCGTCAGCCAGCGCGACCGGATTCCGCTGGAAGGCACTGGAGAATTGATCACCAAGGACGTGCCGGACCAGCTTGTCGTGAGCGGAATCGTCGGTGACGGTGCGGTCGTTTCCGCGCAGGTCCGCGGCGGCATGACCCGAGGTCTTGAATTCCTCTGCGAAATCCACGGCTCCGAGGGCGATCTCGTACTCGCCGCCACTACCCGCGCCTCAACGCAGCGACAGGAGCTGACCGTGCGAGGAGCGCGCGGCACAGAGAAGGACCTGGTGGACCTGCCGGTGCCGGCGAAGTATCGCTGGGTGCCCGAGGGAACGCCGCAGGGGTCGCCATACAATGTTGCTCAGCTGTACGCGAAGCTCGGGGAGGCGATCCGCGACAGCAAGCCCTTCCATCCCGGATTTGATACAGCCGTTATCCGTCATCAGATGCTGGACATGATTGTGCAAGCCGCTCGCACCGGTCAGAAGCAATCGGCCGGGTTATGACCAGCGCAGCAATCCGCGCAGCCATCGTGGGTCTCGGTTGGTGGGGCCGAAACCTTGTCGATGCTGTGCGGAAAAGCGAGGCGATTTGCTTCACGACGGCACATACCCGCACCGCTGCGACCGTCGCTGAATTCTGTCGCCAACACGACCTTCTCTGGGTCGACGATCTGGACACGATCCTGCGCGACCCGGCGATCGATGCGGTCGTGTTCGCCACTCCGCACAGCCTGCACGCGGAGCAGATCAGGCGCGCGGCCGACGCCGGGAAGGCGGTGTTCGTGGAGAAGCCCTTCACTCTTTCCGTCGCCGACGCGCAGTCAGCGATCGGTGCCGCCGAACGGGCAGGGGTCGTGCTCGCGGTCGGCTTCAATCGGCGCTTTCATCCATCGATGCGAATGCTGCGTGAGGCAGTGAAGGAACAGCGTCTCGGCACCATCGTCACGATCAGCGCCGAGCAGACTTCGCTGCACGGGCTGGAGCTCACGCCCGAGGCGTGGCGCGCACAGCCCGACGAGGCGCCGGGTGGCGCGATGACCGCGATCGGAGTGCACCTGGTCGACGGCATGATCGACCTGCTGGGCCGGGTAGAAACGGTGTATTGCCGCGTCTCCCGTCGCGCGGCGCAGCACAGCGATGACACCACCGACATCCTGCTGACCTTCGCGAATGGCGCGGCAGGTCATATCTTTTGCTCGGTCGCCGCCACGCCCAACTATCGCATGGCCGTTTACGGCACGCGTGGATTCGCCGAAGTGCTCGGCCATCCGATGCAGACATTTCGGTTGATCCCCACACTCGACGGCGAGCATCGCGGGACCGGTGCGCCGCAGGTGACGGAGACCGCAGGCTTCAACATGCTGACCGCCGAGTTGGAGGCGTTCGCCGCAAGTATCCGCGACCGTGTTCCATTTCCCACGCCGCTGAGCGAGATCCTGCACGGCGTCGCCGTCTTCGAAGCGATCCTGCGTTCGGCCGCATCTGGTCAGGCGCAGCAGGTCGGGTAGCATAACATCCGCCAGCGCGGCGCCGCACGGGGGGCAGTCTGCAGTTCAACCGATCGTTCGCCAGCCGCGCGACCAGCCGGCAATGGGCGATCCTCGTTATCCTCTCCGGCCTGTTCGCCCTCGGTCTGGAAGCCATCCGGCTGCCTGCCGCGCTTCTGCTGGGGCCGATGATGGCGGCCATTCTGGTGGCGATCGCCGGCGGCAGTGTGCGCGTCCCGCAGCAACTGGTGCTGATCGCGCAGGCGGTGATCGGCTGCATGATCGCGCGCAGCATTCCACCCAGCATAATCGGCGAGATTGCGCGCGACTGGCCGCTGTACATCGCTGTCGTCATCGCAGTGATCGCGGCGAGCAGTGCGCTCGGCTGGCTGCTCACGCACTGGCGCGTGCTGCCGGGCACCACCGCCGTGTGGGGTTCGTCGCCTGGCGCCGCTACCGCGATGATGCTGATGGCGGCGGCCTATGGCGCTGACATCCGTCTCGTCGCCTTCATGCAGTATGTGCGCGTGCTGCTTGTCGCGTTTGCCGCAACCATCGTCGCGCGCTTCTGGTCGACTGGCGGCAATGCGGCCAAAGCCGCCATCGTCTGGTTCCCGCCGATCTCGTGGCTGCCGCTCGCCGAGACCTTGCTCCTGGTCGGTTTCGGCGCGCTGTCCGCGCGACTGCGGCGCATTCCGGCGGCCCCGTTGCTGTTGCCGCTTGGCCTCGGCATCGCTCTCCAGGATGCCGGGCTGCTTACGATCGAACTCCCGCCGTGGCTGCTCGCCGTCAGCTACGCGATTGTCGGATGGAGCACGGGCCTCGGCTTCAACCGCACGATCCTGCGGCACGCTGCGCAGTCGCTGCCGCGCGTCATCACGTCGATCCTCGTGCTGATGGCGGTCTGTGGCGGCCTCGCTGGATTGCTCGTGGTGGCGGCCGGCATCGATCCGCTCACCGCCTATCTGGCAACCAGTCCGGGCGGTGCCGATTCAGCAGCCATCATTGCAATGGCAAGCAACGTCGATGTGGCATTTGTGATGGCGATGCAGACCACGCGTCTGGTGCTTGTTCTACTGATCGGCCCCAGCCTCGCCGGTTTCATCGCCAGGCAGGCGGGCGCGTCGAAGCGGAACCCGTGAGTTCTCCCCCGCACTACATGCGGGTGCCGGCGGAGGGTCCCCAATTGGCCTTCCAGTAGCTCGAGACCTCCTGCACGACCGAGGGCGACAACGGCAGATAGTTCAGCGAAGCGGCCATGTCCTGGCCATTTTCCAACGTCCACCGGAAGAACGCGAGGACTTCGCGATTACGTTTCTCATCTTTCGGGTATCTGTGGATCAGGACGAAGGATGCAGCCATGATCGGATATGCGTCGGCGCCCGGTGCATCGGACAGGGTGACGTAAAACTCCTGAACCTGCTTCCAGTCGACCTCTGCCGTGGCCGCCTGGAAACTTGACGTCTGTGGCGGGACGAAGTTGCCGGCGTGATTTTTGACGAGGCCGTAGGCCACCTTCTTGCGCTGCGCGTATCCGAACTCGACGTACCCGATCGCACCCTTCGCGCGAACAACATCGTCCGCGACACCACTATTATCTTTGGCGCCAACGCCTGTCGGCCACGCGACGGTGGTGCCGACGCCTACCTTGACCTTCCATGCGTCGCTCACTTTCGCCAGGTAGTCCGTCCAGTTGAATGTGGTCCCCGACCCATCGGAGCGGTGGACCACCAGGATCGCACGGTTCGGCAATTTGACGTCCGGATTGACCGCAGCGATGGCCGGATCGTTCCAGTTCGTCACCTTGCCAAGGTAGATGTCGGCGAGCAGTTGGCCAGTGAAACGCAGCTGTGCCGTGCCAATCCCATCGACATTGTACACCGGCACGATGCCGCCGAATATCACCGGAAACTGCGCCAGCCCTTCGCGCAGGAGCTGATAACCATCCAACGGCGCGTCGGACACTGCGAAGTCGACCACGCCGGCCTTGATCTCGGTCAGCCCGCGACCTGAACCGATCGGCTGATACTCGATCTGCACGTGGTCGAACTGCCGGTACGCTTCAGACCACTTCGTGACGATGGGATAGGCAAAGGTGGACCCGGAGCCAAGAATTTGCTGGCCAGCAGCAGGAAGCGCCGTACTGCAACCGAGTGCGAATGCGACCAATGGCAGTACTTGCCGTATGGACCGGCTCCGGGTTTCCAACATTCGACTCAGGCCGTCTGTTGGCTGCGGACCAGGCCACCCGGCAGGGCGCCAGTTGCCACACCGTTGCGATAGGTGATCTGCCCGGCCTTCACCGTCGCCGCATAGCCACGCGCCTTCTGCAACAGCCGTCGGCCGCCGGCGGGAAGATCGACCACCATCTGCGGTCGCTCAAGCGCCAGGTTGGCGAAGTCGATAACGTTGATGTCCGCTTTCATGCCCGCAGCCAGCACGCCGCGATCGCGCAGTCCGGCAAACTGCGCCGGCTCACGGGTCTGGCGGCGCACCAGATCGGGAATGTCCATGCGGTCCGCGCCGCGATCGCGGCCCCAGTAGCTGAACAGGAAGGTCGGGAACGACGCATCGGAGATGAACGCGACATGCGCACCGCCATCGCTCAGGCCGGGGATGACATGCTGGCGCGCGTACATCGCCTTCACCGGCTCCAGATCGTAGTTCGCATAGTTGACGATGCACGCGAAGATGAAGCCGCGGCCGTCATCCTCGATCAGCATGTCGTAGGCGACCTCCTGCGGCGTGCGACCCTCGCGCGCGGCAATCGCGGCCACCGAATCCTCGCGTGCCGGCGTGTAGTTCAGCGGATCGGTGAAGCGGAACATCCGCTCGAACCCGATGCGGGTGAGCAGCGACCAGGTGTTGAATTCGCTCGGGTCCTCGGTGGTGATGCGCGCCCTTACCTCCGGGTCGCGCATCGCGGCGACACGCTCTGCCAGCGGCAGATGCGCGATGGCGTGATAGGTGCGGGTACCGGCGAACGGGTTCTGGCTGCCGGTCAGCCCGAGCAATGCACCGATCGGACGCGGCGGTGCGACACAGCGGATGGGAAGCCCGTCGGACGCGGCCTGCGTCGATAGGGCCAGCAGGTCCTGCCACGCGGTGGTGCGGTCGTGCCGCTGGTTCAGCGAGAACACCAGCGGCCGCCCGCATGCCTGCATCACGCGTCGCACCATGGCGAATTCAGTCGCCGGGTCGGGCGTGTTCCAGTCCGAGGTCATCTCGATGAACCCCTTGCCGGCGTCCTTCAGGCCCATGGCGATCCCCATGAGTTCCGCTTCCTGCGCCCGCAGTGTCGGCGTGTGATCGCCCGCCAGCGTCTTGTGCGCGATGGTGCGCGAGGTGGAGAAGCCGAACGCACCGGCGCGTACCGCATCGGCGGTGATCTCGCGCATCTGCTGGATGTCGGCCTGGTTCGCGTCCTCCAGGTTCAGGGCGCGATCGCCCATCACATAGACACGCATCGGCGCGTGCGGCAGCAGCGCGCAGAAATCGATGTCGTGGCTGCGCCGCTCCAGTGCGGTGAGATAGTCGGAAAAGCTCTCCCAGCTCCAGTCGAGGCCTTCATGCAGGCAGGGGCCAGGGATGTCCTCCACGCCTTCCATCAGTGCGATGACAGCGTCCTGCGTGTTCTTGCGTACCGGCGCGAAGCCGACGCCGCAATTACCCATCACAACGGTGGTGACGCCGTGCCAGGACGACGGGGCGAGACGCGAATCCCACATCGCCTGGCCGTCGTAGTGCGTGTGGATATCGACGAACCCTGGCGTCACGGACAGGCCGTCGGCATCGATTTCCTCGCGGCTGGTGCCCGTCACTTCGCCGACCGCGGCAATGGTGCCGTCCTTCACCGCGACATCGCCGACAAATGGTGCGCCGCCGTTGCCGTCCATGATCGTGCCGCCGCGTATGACGATGTCGAATTCGCTGGCCATGTCTCGGATCCCTTTAATCAGTTGCCGCCCGAATCTCCCCCTCCCGCAAGGGGAGGGGGAGTCGCTATTCCCTACTCCGCTGCGACGCGGAACGAACTGTCGATCACCTCATCCAGCGCCGGCTTGATCTGGCGTTGGAAGATATCGATCGTCTCTATCACCGCATCCTTCGGCATCTGCGCGTAATGATTGACCAGCGCGATGTGCTCGCCCGGCAGCACCTTCCACTGCTCGACAAGCTGAGCGCGCACGCTGTCCACCGTGCCGAACACGAACAAGCCCGAATTCACCAGCGAGCCGAAAAGGTCGTTGCCCTCAACCTTGCGCCGACCCATCGCGGCATAGAAGTTCTTCCAGATATCCAGATCGTAAGCGCGGATCTTCTCCAGCGCGTCCTCCTCGGTCTTGCCGATCTGGATCCAGCGCACCAGGCACTGGTTCTGCCCCGGCGCGAAGCTATGTCCGTGCTGCGCGGCGACGGTGCGATAGCGCTCCGACAACGGGCCCGCGGCGGCGATCGAGGCGAAATAGGTCGGCACGAAGCCGTGCCTGCCGCAGAACTCGATCGTCTCCGGACTGCCGGAGCCGGCGACGAACACTTTTGGATGCGGCTGTGTATACGGCGCGGGTGCCACCGAGGCGCGGCGCCACACGCCTGCTTCGTCCACCTCACCCGGCGCACCGAGCTTCTGCGTCACGCCGGCGCGCGCCAGCGGCCAGTCCTCGATGCCCGCCTCATACGGATATGGCACCTGCCACGCGGGGCCCTTGTGGGTGAAGCTCTCCTGCGTCCACGCCTTCACGACGAGTTCGATGTTGTCCTCGAAGATGCGCCGGTTATGCGCGTCGTCGTCCTGGTCCTTCTGAAGCTGCGTCTCCTGCGAGAAGCCGGCCAGCACGGTCTGTGCATTGTACACCGCGGCGTTCGGCGACTTGGTGGCGCGCGCGCCGAAATGCTGGCCGAATGTGTTGGTCCAGCGGGACTGATAACCGCGGGCGAAGCCCACGAAGGTACGGCCCTTCGACAGATGGTCGATGACCGCGACCTCCTCGGCCACCCGGATCGGATTGTGTGTGCTCATCACGTAGCCCAGCGGGCCGATGCGGATGTTCTTGGTCTTGGCCAGCCACCACGCGTTGGTGGCGCCAGGCGACGGCGCGACCTCATAGCCCTCGGACCAGAAATGATGCTCCGGGGTCGCCGCTCCCCAGAACCCCATCTCGTCCGCTGCCTGGATGATCTCGGTCATGCCGCAGATCGCATCCTGGTAGCGCTCGCGGTGCCGTCCGATCGGGCGCAGCGCTGCCCGTTCATCCTCGTCGCGGGCGGGGATCACAGGATACATGATCATGATGGGCTTGAGCATGGCGTTTGCTTCCCTCCGCAACTCGGGCACGGTACCTTTCAATACCCAATAGAACCGGCAGGTAGCTTCGCGTCAATCGCCGGCCCTGAATCGCCGGCCTCGAATTGCCCGCCGAAACACCGTCGTGCTAGCGTTGCGAACAAGCTGACTGATCGCGGACTGGCTCCGCAGGCGGGACGACAGCACGGAGCACCGATCCTCGATGCCGCACACCTGGGATTACGAAGCCGATGTCGTCGTGGTCGGCTTGGGGGCGGCCGGCGTAGCTACATCTGTCACCGCACACGAGCTGGGAGCCAAGGTCGTCGTCCTGGAAAAGGCGCCCGAAGGTGAGGAGGGCGGCAATACGCGCGTTGCCGGCCAGGGATACCTGAACACCTCATCGGTCGACCAGGCCATCGCCTATCTGACCGCGCTGTGCGGGCCCTATACCGTGCCGGATGCCATGGTGAGGGTGTGGGCGGAGGAGATGTGCCAGAACAATGCCTGGCTCCAAAGTCTCGGCGGCGATCCGCAGGAGCACCAGCATCCGCCGGTCGGCATCGAGTTCCCCGATCTGCCCGGTGCGGACTGCGTGCACAAGTTCCACGACGGACCCACCTATGGCTATTCGTACACCTGGAAACTGTTCGAGCGCCTGGTCAAACAGCGGCCCATCGACATTCTGTACGAGACGCCGGGCCGTGAACTGATCCAGCACGACACCACAAGGGAAATTCTCGGTGTCCGGGCGCAGCGGGGCGGCAGGTCGATCTACGTCAAGGCACGCAGGGGGGTGGTGCTGACCTGCGGCGGCTTCGAGAACAATCAGGAGATGATCCGCAACTATCTGCCCGGCATCTACTGCTGCTACACCTCGGGCACGCCGTACAACGAAGGCGACGGCATCACGATGGCGATGTCGGTCGGCGCCGACCTCTGGCATATGAACAACTACGCCGGCCCCTCGATGGCCCTGAAGGTCCCCGAGGTCCGCACCTCGTTCTCAATGCAGGCGTTGCATTACAGCAAGCAAACGCCCGGCGGCATGATCGTGGTGGGTCCCGACGCCAGGCGCTTCGCCGACGAAAAATACAAGACGCGCCATGGCAAAGTATCGGTGAACGGACGCTGGCTGCCGTTGTCCACGCCTTGCCCGATGTATCTGATCTTCGACCACACCCTGTTCTCGGCGGGCCCGCTATACGACAAGCATCCGAGCCATGGCTGGACACAGATCATCGAGCGCTACGATTGGAGCGAGGACAACAGCGCGGAACTCGCGAAGGGCTGGATCAAGACCGCCGACAGCGTGACATCTCTCGCAGCCCTGGTGGGGCTCGATCCCGCCACGCTGGAGGCCACCGTCAGCCGATGGAACCACCTCTGCGACGCGAAGCATGACGCGGATTTTGGCCGCAGCCTGATGCTGACGCCCATCATCGACAAGCCGTTCTACGCGGTCGAGCTGCTGCCCTCGATGCTCAACACCCAGGGCGGCCCGCGACGCAACGAGAAGGGGCAGATCGTGCGGCCCGACGGCACTCCCATCGCGCGGCTGTACAGCGCAGGAGAACTCGGCTCCATTTACAGCTACCTGTACCAGGGCACCGGCAACATCGGCGAGTGCCTGGCATTCGGCCGCGTATCAGGCCGCAATGCGGCTGCCGAAACGCCATGGGACCAGGAATGCGCGTCACCGCGTCGGTGAAGGTCAGATCGCGATGGCGCCACCGTCCACGTGGATTTCCGATCCGGTGATGTAGGACAACTCATCCGACGCCAGAAACAGAATGGCGTAGGCCACCTCATCGACCTCGCCTGGGCGCCGCATCGGAATGACATTCATCCGCTCCGCCCGCACGGCAGGATCGGCGGTCCGCCCCGATGTGCGCATCGGCGGCATGATGCCAGGATGCACCGAGTTGGCGCGGATCCTGTCCTTGGCGTGCTGCACCGCTGTGGTTTTCGTCATCAGCCGCACCGCCGCCTTGGAAGCATTATAGGCCATGTGGACGTGTTCGCTGCCGATGATGCCGGCGATGGAGGACAGGTTCACGATAGACCCGCCGCCGGTCGCGCGCATCGCCGGGATCGCATGCTTGATGCCAAAGAACACGCCGGTCGCATTGATGGCCATGATGCGATGCCAGGCCTCGGTGCTGTAAAAGTCCTGTTCCGCGCTGCCGGAAACGCCGGCGTTGTTCACCAGCACATCCAGCCGGCCGAAATGCTGCGTGGTGGCTGTCACCACGGCGGCCCAGCTTTCCTCGTTCGTGACATCGAGCCGCTCGAAGCGCGCGCTTTCCCCGATCGCATCGGCTACCTGCCGACCCTCATGCTCGAGCACATCCGCAATGACCACTTTGGCGCCTTCGCGAGCGAACATACGGGCCGTGGCAGCGCCCATGCCCGAAGCGGCGCCGCTTATAATGGCGACCTTGCCTGTCAGTCTCATGATGGCGTCCTCCCTTGATGTATCTCGATCGACGTTGCCATGCTGTCCGGCAGGACGGAAGCTGCGAGGACAAGGAGTGCAAGCATGACCCGTATTGCGATCGGTGGCTTTTTGCATGAGAGCCACTCCTTCGCGCCCAATCCGACGACCTACGCGGATTTCGTCCGCCCCGCCGGCTTCCCGCCGCTGACTGAGGGTGACGCGATGCTGGACGCCGTGCGAGGCACGTCGGTGCCTGCGGCAGGAGCGCTTGCGGTTGCCGAGGCGGGCGGCGCGACGGTGGTGCCGCTTGCCTGGACGTTCGCCAACCCCGCAGGGCCGGTGCAGGATGAGGCGTTCGAGCGTATCGCGGCACTGATCTGTGCCGCACTGTCGCGTGCACTCGACGCGGTGCCGCTCGATGGCGTGTACCTGGATCTGCATGGCGCCGCGGTGGTGGAGAGTTTCCCGGACGCGGAAGGCGAACTGCTGCGCCGTGTACGGGCGATCGTCGGCGATCTGCCGCTCACCATCAGTCTCGATCCGCACGCGAACCTGACTGCGCGCATGGTGGCGCTGGCAGACGCCGTCGTGCCGTTCCGCACGTATCCGCATATCGACATGAAGGACGCCGGCGCGCAGGCGATGCGTCTGTTGTTGGAGCGGATCGCGCGAGGGACACCCTGGGCGCGCGCATTCCGTCAACTCGAATTCTGGTTGCCACTCGGCAGCCAGTGCACGCTGCTGCAGCCCATGAGCGAGGTGATGGTCGAACGCGCGTCACTCGCCGAGCGAATGGAAGTCGCCGAGTTGGCGTTCTGCTTCGGCTTTCCCTACGCCGATTTTCCCGACTGCGGCGCGGCGGTCGCTGCCTTCGCCGACACGCAGGCAAGGGCCGACGCGGCCGCCGACGCGTTCGCCGCCCATGTCGCGGCGCGCGAGGCCGACTTCGTGCAGGACCTGCTTCCCGCGGCCGAGGCGGTGGCAGAGGCGAAGCGTGCGGCCGCGCGTGCGGCCAAGCCGATCGTGATTGCCGACACGCAGGACAATCCCGGCGGCGGCGGGCATGGCGACACGACCGGGCTGCTGGCGGAACTGGTGCGTCAGCAGGCGAAGGGCGCGGTGCTGTGCCTGATCAACGATGAGGCGAGTGTCGCGGCATGCGCTGCCGCGGGTGAGGGCGGTACGCTGGCGCTGTCACTCGGCGGCAAGTCGGATGGGTTGCCGTTTGCGTGCTCGGCGCGCGTGCTGAAGCTGACGGATGGACGGTTCAGGCTGACCGGGCCGATGGGTGCCGGCAATCCCGGCAATCTCGGTCCTTGCGCGCTGATCGATATCGACGGCGTGCGGGTGATGGTGGTGTCGCACAAGATGCAGGCGCTCGATCAGGCGATCCTGCGTCATGTCGGCGTGGAGCCGAGCGAGTGTCCGATCCTGGTGCTGAAGTCGTCGGTGCATTTCCGCGCGGACTTCGGGCCGATCGCGGATAAGATCATCGTCGGGATCGCGCCCGGCCCGGTGGTCGCCGATCCGGCGATCCTGAATTTCCGCTACGTACGCCCCGAGGTGCGCCGCCGGCCGCGCACCGGATAGGCGTGCCGACCGTATGACCCCTCGCGGGAGGGCGGGCTGATCGGAAAGCCAATGATCTACCTCATTCGCCACGGGCAAACCGAGTTCAACCTGGAACGACGCCACCATGGACATGTTGACTCTCCGCTCACCGAGCTAGGCCGACAGCAGGCACGGCGCGCTGGGGAGGCACTTGGCACTTTGATCGATGCCCGAGGCAGTGTGATATTTTCCAGTCCTTCAGGTCGCGCCCTTCAAACCGCAATGACCGTTGCCGATGTGGTTGCGATCGAGAAATCGATCATCGTCGATCCCGATCTCATGGAGATCGGGATGGGTTCGGCCGAAGGGATGACGCAGACGGAGATGGAGAAACGCTGGCCGGTGCCACAAGTTGTCGCGGAGAATGAAACGATGTCGCTTCAATCACCCGACGGTGAAAGTCTGGAGGCATTGGTCAAACGGCTGGACCGCGCCTTGCGCCGCGTGGCCAATCATCACGCCGTATCGCGTGTTGTTGTGTCCCACGGCGTTGCCGGACGCGTCATCCGCGCTCTGTATCTCGGTCTGCGCACTGTCGAAGCGTTTCGCCTTGATGCGCCACAGAACGCACTTTTCCGCCTAAGCGACGGTGAATGTACCCGCATCCTGTTGCCTGATTGACAAGAAAATGGTGACTTCAGATCAAGCTCACGGCACCGGTGGCGATGTCGTAAACGCCGCCGGCGACCTTTACTTTGCCGGCAGCAACCAGCGCCGCCACCATCGGCTGCGCCGTGACGACGGCCTCGGTGGTGCGGCGAACATTCTCGGCGATTGCGGCATTCATCAGGTTCGCCGGCCGCGTCGCCTGCGCCGCCAGCACCGCAGGCTTTATCTGATCGATCAGACCGGGCAGGTGACCCGGCAGCGTGGCGTTGTCCTCCACGGTCTTGATCGCCGCTTCGACCGCGCCGCAGTTGCTGTGGCCGAGTACCAAAATGAGCGGCGAGCCGAGAAACTGCGCCGCGTACTCCAAACTGGCCAAGCCCTCGGCCTGCAGGATGTTGCCGGCGACGCGCACCACGAACAGATCGCCCGGGCCCTGACCAAATACGAACTCCGGCCCGACGCGCGCATCCGAACAACTCAGGATGGAAGCGATCGGCGTATGCGTCGTCACGCGCGCGGCGCGACCGGCGGCGAAGTCACGCACATCGCTATGATTGGAGCGATACCGCGCGTTGCCCTGCATCAGCCGGTGCAAAGCCTCCTCGCCGGTGATCGTGGCAGGCGGTGCGGGAGCGGCGGCGGCCAGCAGTACGGCGGACAATCCTCCCAGCACACCGCGGCGCGAGAGCCCGAGGCAAAGTTCACACATGGCCAGAGGCTCCTTGCATTGCCGCGAGCACATCAGCCGCATGCGGGATCGGAGCGACGGCGCCATAGCCGGTGCATTTCAGCGCCGCGGCGGTGCTGGCGTAGCGTGCAGCCTGCTCTGGCGCGTCACCGGCGAGAATGCGGGCCAGGAAGCTGCCACAGAACGTGTCGCCGGCACCGGTGGCATCGACGACGCGCACATCATGCTTTGCGATGCGGACGCGACGGTCAGGTGTCGCAAGGTACGCGCCAGATTCGCCCATCTTCAGTACCACCACCTTCGGTCCAAGCCGCAAATAGAAGTCCAGCATCGCATCAGGGTCGGTGAGACCGGTCAATATCTGCACGTCCTCGATTCCCGGAAGGGCGTAGTCGGTTGCGGCCATTGCCGCGTGCATCACCGCGGCCGCGCGCGCCGGTGGCCACAGACGCGGACGATAATTGGTATCATAGGCAACCTGCACTCCGTTGCGTCGGGCGGCGTCGATCGCGGCAAATACCGCATCGCACGCCGTGGTGGAAATGCCCTGGCTGATGCCGGAGACATAGAACATGCGCGCGCCCGCGATCGCCGATTCGGGCAGATCGGCCGCCGTGTATTTCGCGGCCGCGGAATTGGTGCGGTAGTGCAGGAAATGGTGACCCGCCTCGTCATGGGTGACGAAATAGACGCCGGTCAGCCAGCGGTCGGTGCGGATAACAGTCGACGCATCGACACCTTCGCGTGCCCACAGCGCCATGAAACTGTCGCCGGGCATGTCGTTGCCGAGCGCGGTGATGTAGCCGACGCGCGCGCCTTGACGTGCAGCGGCGATCGCCGCGTTGGACGTATCGCCGCCATGGCCCTCCAGGTAGTGCCGTGTACCGTCAGGCCGCAACGGAAGCTGGTTGAATTCCAGCATCGGCTCGCCCATGCAGAGCAGATCGGCCATCAGCGCTTCTCCAGCACGCGATGCGCTACGGCGGTGATCGCGGCGCGGTCGCCGGCGGCGATGCGCCTCTCATCGACCAGCGCGCCGCCCATGCCGACGAACGCGGCGCCGGCAGCGAGATAGGCGGCAACATTGTCCGGCTCCACGCCGCCGGTGGGACAGAAGGCGACGTTCGGGAACACGCTGTGCAGCGCGCGGATATGCGCGGGGCCGCCGACCGAGGACGCGGGGAACACCTTCACGACATCGGCGCCGGCAGCCAACGCGGATCGAACCTCTGTCGGCGTCAGCGTGCCCAGCATCAGCACGGCATGCGCTGCGCGGCACGGCGCGGCGAGCGTGGCATCGATCCAGGGCGCGACAATGAAGCGTGCACCGGCGGCGAGACAGACCTCTGCGGTTGCGCGGTCGGGCACGGTGCCTGCGCCGATCAGCAGCGAGGGATCCGCGGCCAACTCGCTGATCAGCGACGGCGCGTTCGGGATGGTCATGGTGATCTCGAAGATGCGCAGTCCGGCATCGCGCAGCCACTGCACAACGGTGCTGGCGTGCCGCGCCTCGTGCGTGCGCACCACGGGCACGACACGTGCCGCCCGGAGCGACTGGAGCAGGGGACCTTCCATCGTAGCCTTTCCCTCGTCAGGCTTGACAGTGTAACCCCGGATCGGGCGCGATGGGGACCTGAGCCAGGAGGACCCAGCCGATGCCTGAAGGGATGATGAAGACCCGCAAGCGCCTACTCGCCGACGAAGCCTCGCCGCCGTCGCATTACATCGATGTGGTGGGGGCGCCGTGGGAGACGTCGAAGTTCCCCGGCATCGAGCACAAGGTGCTGTACAACGATCCGAATACCGGTATGGCGACGCTGCTGTTCCGCCTCGCGCCAGGGGCGGTGGTTCCGCTGCACGAGCACACCGGCGTGGAATTGACCTATGTGCTGGAAGGCAGCCTGGAAGACGAGGAAGGCGAGTGCACGGCTGGCAACTTCGTCTGGCGTCCGTCGGGCAACACGCACGAGGCGCGGGCGCCGCGCGGAGCGCTATTGCTGGGCGTGTTCATGAGTCCGAACCACTTTGCGGCCGGCCAGAAATTCTTCACCCAGGAAAACCCTGGCTGAAAGTCGCTTAGTCGGCCCGCGCGGCCAGGGCGGCATCGGCGGTGCGCTCAAGTTGCACTGCCTGGTTGTGCAGCCCGGCAACGCGGGTTCCGAGCGTGTCCAGGCTGCCGCGGTAGCGCTGCAGGTTTTCACCGAGGCCGGAGACGACTGTACTCAGGTCGGCGAGTGCGCCGCGCCATGCTGCGACGGCGGCGCGTTGTCCCGCGATGGCATCGTCCAGCTTGACGAGCGCGCGCCGTAGCCGCTCCTGCCCCTCATCCTTGGGTGGTGCCTGCCTGCTCAACGGGAAAGCAATGATCTCGGCCGTGACGGGTTCAAGGTCAGGGTCGGACATGGGTCTGCACTCCGTCGTAGCAAAGGTTAGTAGATCATAAATCAGGCGCAAAAACCAGACAAATCTTAAAATGTAATAGTTTGACCGAGCAACCGCAGAGTCAGCACGGTTATCATCATCGCGACTGCGACCAATGTGAAGCCCCAACGCAGGAGCAGGTAGCGTGGCGGCAGCAGGTCGCGCCGTTCTGCCTGCTGCTCCACCAGCACCGCGCCGATGTAGGCGGCGATCAGCACGATGAGCGAGACCCACGGAGCCACCACCAGCGGCAACAGCAGGGCGATCCAACCGACGAGTGGCGGAAGAATGCCGAGCCCGAGGCGCGCGCGATGCACGAACTTGTCCGGCTGGGCGGACTGCAGCTCCAACCCCCAATGGATGCCCCCGGCGAAAGCCAATATTACCGCGGCATAGCCGATCAGCGCGTCAAGCATTCGCGTCGCGGTGTCCGGGTCCGGCCCGAGCGCCGCCAGCCCGCAGACGATGAACGGAACCAGGCCGAGAACACTCAGCAGGATCACAAGCAGGGGCATACAGCCATCTGCCATACGGCGCCGCGGATGGCTATGGGGCGCCGATCGGCTCGCATGGTCGCCATGATGGCAGCCAGGAGAAGTCCCAGGCTAAACTGTGACGATGCAGCAGCCCACTCTGGTATTTCCTCACGACCAGCCGCCGGCGCCCGGCGTACTCGTCGAGATCGCGCCTGGCATAGGGTGGTTCCGGCTGCCCCTGCCTTACCGACTCGATCACGTGAACATCTATCTGATCCAAGATGATGATGGCTGGACGGTGCTCGACACGGGTCTCGGCACCGACGCCTGTCGGACAGAATGGGAGTCGATCCTCAGCGGACCGCTGAGCGGGCAGCGTCTCTCGTCGATGATCGTCACGCACTTCCATCCCGATCATGTCGGCCTCGCGGGTTGGCTCGCCAACCGCTTCGGATTGCCGCTGTCGATGCCGCGTCCGGAGTATCTCTACAGCCTTGCCCTGCAATATGCCCCCGGCGATCTGGGCGCCGACATGCATCGCCCTTTCTATCGTCGGCATGGGCTTTCGCCGGAGGTCACCGAGGCTGTCCTTGGTCGCGGACATGAATACCTGCGGCAGACGACAGGCGTGCCCACGACCTATCATCGCATCCAGCACGGCGATTCGCTTTCCATTGGCGCCCGCGCGTTCCAGGTTATCACCGGCGGCGGCCACGCGCTTGAGCAGGCCATGCTGCATCGAGCCGACGAGCGATTGTTCTTCGCCGCCGATCAGGTGATCGCCCGGATATCGCCCAATGTCAGCGTGCACGCCATGGAGCCGGACCTGGACGCACTCGGCATTTACCTGCGTTCGCTGTCGGGACTGCGCGATGCCGTCGCTGAGGACGTGCTGGTTCTGCCCGGTCATGGATTACCGTTCTACGGCCTGCACCAGCGCATCGCCGAACTGCTCGAACATCATGCGCACCGTTGCATTGCGATCGCCGACGCATGCCAACAGCAGCCGCTATCGGTGGCGCAACTCGTGCCGCAGGTCTTTCAGCGGGCGCTCGACGAGCATCAGACCGGATTCGCCTTCGGCGAGGTCCTGGCGCACGTGAATTACATGCTCGGCCGCCGCGAACTCGTGCTGGAGACCGGTGCTGATGAGATCGACCGTTACCGCGCGAGATAGCTGGCTTTACGGCCGCGCGTGTGACGGAGAGCGGTGATTCTGCCCAGCCTGCCCAGCCCCATGGCCAGCCCTATGGGCAGATCGCCACGGCCGTTATGCTGGGCCATGGGCATCGGTCTCGAAATCATCATTGTCCTGCTGCTTATCTTGCTGAACGGCGTGTTCGCGATGAGCGAGCTGGCACTGGCCTCGGTGAGGCGCGCACGCCTTGCCGTTCTGGAGCGCAAGGGGGTGCCGGGGGCAGCGAAGGCGCGGGAACTCGCCGGCGACCCGCAGCAGTTTTTGCCTACCGTGCAGATCGGCATCACCCTGGTAAGCATGCTCACCGGCGTGTTCGGCGGCGCGCGCATCGCCGGTGACGTGGCGGCCTGGCTTGCCGGAGTGCCAGCACTGGCATCCGCGGCGGAGACGATTTCGCTGGCACTTGTGGTCGTTGTCACGACTTACCTGACCTTGGTGTTGGGCGAACTGGTGCCGAAGCACCTCGCGCTGCGGCAGCCGGAGCAGGTCGCGGCGCGCGTGGCTCCGGCGATCGCCTGGATGGGTCGGGCCAGCGGTCCGGTCGTCTGGCTGCTCGACAGGTCGTCCGGCGCGGTGCTCCGCCTGTTCGGTCTGCACCGCACGCCGCGGCAGACAGTGACCGAGGAGGAGCTGAAGGCACTGCTGATCGAGGGCGCGCAGGCCGGCGTGCTGGAGACCGAGGAGCGCGACATGATCGAACGCCTGCTTCGGCTTGCCGACAAACCGGTGCGCGCGATCATGACGCCACGCACCGAGATTGCATGGATTGACCGCACCGACCCGCCGGGGGAGATCGCGGCGGCCCTGAAGTCGGCGCCGCATTCCCGTTTCGTGGTGTGCGAGGGCGAGGTCGACAACGTGGTCGGCGTCGTGCAGGCGAAGGACATCCTCGACCGCGTCCTCGATGGCGGGGACGTCTCGCTCGAAGCGGCGTTGCGTCAGCCCATGGTGGTGCCCGACACGGTAACAGCGCTGGATGCGCTGGAGCGGCTGAAGTCCGATCGGCTCGGGATCGCCCTGGTGATGGACGAGTACGGCAGCTTCGAGGGTGTGGTGACCGCGTCGGATGTGCTCGAGGCGATCGTCGGTGATCCGAGCGACGCGGAAGCGCAGCCGGGCGGTGGGGATGGCGAGGGGGACGGCGCGCTGGTCATGGACGGCATGATGCCGGTCGATGAGCTGAAGTCGCGACTCTCGCTGCCGGACCTGCCGGCCGAAGGCAGCTATCACACCCTTGCGGGCCTGGTGCTGGCGCTGCTGCGTCGGGTGCCTCGGGTAGGCGAGCGCATCGTGTTTTCCGGCTGGCGGTTCGAGGTGCTGGAGATGGACGGCAGGCGCGTCGACAAGGTGCGGGCCAGTCGGGAGCCGGCGGCGGAGGGGTGAGCTTGCCGGGCACAACCGTGCGCCAGTGCGTCGTGCTTGCCGGCGGCATGAGCAGGCCGAATCCGCTGCTGCCGTGCGGTGACCGGCCGTTCCTCGCCTGGCTGCTGCGCGAGTTCGTCCGCTTCGGCGTGACGGAATTCGTTTTGCTGGCCGGCCATCTTGCCGAAGAGATCGAAGCGCGGGCCCAGGAACTGGCGGCGCTCATGCCCCGCAGGGTGCGGATCGTCGTATCCAGAGAACCGGTAGGGGGCGGCACGGGCGGCGCGTTGTTTCACGCCCGCGATGTCCTGGACGAACGGTTTCTGTTGTGCAACGGAGATTCGTTGTTCGATTGCAACCTTGCGAGGCTGCTCTGCGCCGGGAGCGCGGACGGAACCCGCACAGTTGGACGGATGCTGCTGCGCCGGCTGGACGATGCCTCGCGCTGTGGCGTCGTCACACTGCAGGGCGATCGGGTGACAGCCTTCAGCGAACAGGCGCACACCGCGCGCGGTGGCCTGGTCAACGCTGGCGTCTACCTGCTCGATCGCCGCATGATCGATGATCTGTCGCCGGCCTGTTCACTGAAGACCGACATCCTCCCGCGACTTGCTGCGCGAGGTGCGTTGCGCGGCACGGTGAGCGAGGGATGCTTCCGCGATATCGGTGTCTCTGAAGATTATGCCAGCGCGCAACGGGAGATTCCGCGTGTGTTGCGTCGGCGCGCGCTATTCTTCGACCGCGATGGTGTGATCAACGTCGACCACGGCTATGTCGGCAGCCGCGATCGCTTCGAGTGGATGGCAGTCGCGCGCGAGGCGATTCGTGATGCAACCGACGCCGGCTGGCACGTTTTCGTCGTGACCAACCAGTCTGGCGTGGCACGCGGTCACTACGACGAGGCGGCGGTGGCCGCGCTGCACGACTGGATGGTCGACGAGGTGCGGCGCGCGGGTGGCACGATCGACGATATTCGTTATTGCCCGTTTCATCCGGATGCGGTGGTTCCGGCGTATCGGCGCGGCAGTGACTGGCGCAAGCCGGCGCCTGGCATGCTGCTGGATCTGATGCGTGTGTGGGAACTCGATGCGGCGCGGTGTGTGCTGGTCGGCGACAAGGACATTGACATGGCTGCGGCACAGTCTGCCGGGATCAGGGGAATTCGCTTTTCCGGCGGAAATCTGGCTGATTTCGTCCGTCCGATCCTGAACGGGTGACACATGTCGTTGCTTGCGGGCTTGCGTGTCGTGCAGATGGGCCAGGGTCTCGCCGCCGCCGTTTGCGGACGGCTGCTTGTCGATGTCGGCGCCGACGTCGTCTGCATCGACCCCGATGCCGTTACGGCGCTCGCGGCGTATCTCAATGACGGCAAGCCGATGGTGTCACGCGATGCGCTGGCGACGGCTGATCTGATCGTCTGCGAGGGCCGTCCGTCCGAGCTTCGCGCGCGGCAATGCGATGCCGATGCATTGCGCGCACTGAATAACGCGGCCGCGTTGGTGTTCATCTCGCCATTCGGCCAGAGCGGGCCGAAGGCGAATAACCCGGCGAGCGATCTCACCCTCATGTATTCCAGCGGCATCGCGCGGCTGCTGACCGGGCAGGTGGACGATCTGTCGGAGGCGCCGATCCGTCCGGTGGGCGAGCAGTCGGCCTTCATCGGCGGACTCGCCGCCGCCTGTGCGGGCATGCATGCCGCGCAACCGCACATGTCCGGCGCGATCGTCGATGTGTCGATCGAGGAAGCATTGGCGACGATGGCCATGGGCGAACTGGCCAGTGCGGGGCTGCACGGCAGAAGCCGTTCGCGCAAACGCGTGAGCGACGGCAATGGCGCCACGGTCTGCATCCTGCCGGCGCGCGACGGCTACGCGGCGATCTCGCCACGCGAGGACCGCCAATGGGCGGCGTGGCTCGTCGCGATGGGATCGCCGGATTGGGGCGATGATCCGCGCTTCGCCACCAAACCGGATCGCGTCGCCAACTGGGATGCGCTGCATGCGCTGATGTCGGCGTGGAGCCGTCAGCACGACAAGCAATGGATCGCCGATGCGGCGCAGGCCGCGCGCGTGCCGAGTTTTCCGCTACGCGAGCTGGCGGAGCAGCTTGAGTCGCCACAGCTTGCGCACCGCAAATTCTGGCGCCCGGTCGCGTCCGATGGACGGACAATCAAGACGCCGGGTCCCCCGTTCGGGCTATCCATCGCGCGCCGCGAAAGCGTCGCCGCGCAATCGCGCGGTCCGATGCCGATGTCCGGCGTGCGTGTGCTCGACTTCAGTTGGGTGATCGCAGGCCCCACGACGACACGGTATCTTGCGGCGATGGGTGCGGACGTGATCAAGGTCGAGGCTCCTGGTCGTGGCGATCCCGGCCGTGATTCCGGGCTGCACACCGTGCTCGGGCAGGCGAAGCGCGGCATCGTGCTCGATCTGAAGCAGCCGGCGGCGGTGGATCTTGCGCGGTCGCTCGCGGATCAGTGCGACGTGCTGGTGGAGAATTTCGCGACCGGGGTTATGGACCGGCTTGGGCTTGGTGCCGCGGCACTGCAGCAGCGCAACCCCGGGCTGATCTATGTTTCGGCGTCGGGTCTTGGGCGAACCGGCCCGGAATCGCACGCGGTCGCCTACGGCACGCTGCTGCAATGCTATGCCGGCTTCGCCGGGCTGAACCGGCATCCTGACATTCCGCCGCGCGTGGGGTTCGCCTGGCTCGATCCGATGTGCGGATTGATGCTTGCGTTCATTGTGTCGGCGGCGCTGTGGCAGCGTTGCAGGCAAGGCGGCGTGGCGCGGGTCGATTTTTCGATGATCGAGGCGATGCTGTGGACATTGGCGGAGCCACTGCGCGAGACGCAACGCGGTGCGGCCCCGAAACCGCAAGGCGATCGGTCCGATCGCCATAGGCTGCACGGCGCATTTCGCTGTGCGGGCGAGGACGAATGGATCGCGCTCGCGGTCGGCAATGATGCGGAATGGCAAGCCCTGTGCGGCGTCGTGCCGGACCCGGTGCAACGGGAGACGGTTGCCGGGTGGCTGCGAGCCCAGTCCGCGGTGAGCGCGGCCGACCGCCTGGCGCACGCCCGCGTCCCGGCCGCTGCGCTTGCCAGTTCGTTGGACCTCGTGGCCAGCGAGCATCTGCGCGCACGTGGATTCTGGGATGAACACGAGGGCGACGTTCTGCCTGGTTTGCCGTGGCGCACGAACTTCGGCCGACTGGCCGGTATCGCACCAGCGCTCGGCGCCGACACCGACGCGGTGCTGCACGACATACTTGGTTTGCCACGTGACGACATCGCCGCCCTGCACAGGTCCGGCGCATTTGGATAACGTTGACGGGCGCGCTCTACGCGGGAACCGCCAGAGCGATAGGCTGCCGCTCAGGCGGTCGGAACGTGAGCGCGATGGCCACCGCACCAAGTCCAATGCCGAACGAGCCTATATACATCCAAAAATAGCTGCCGAATGTGTCGAACAGCCAACCGCCGGCCCACGGGCCGATCGCCATGCCGAGGGTCGACACCATCGCCACGGTGCCGAACGCGGTGCCCATGATTTTGGCGCCGAAATACTCGCGCACAAGGATCGCGTAGAGCGGCATCACGCCTCCGAACGAGAGGCCGAACAACGCCGCCAGCGCATAAAATCCGATGGTGCCCTTGGTGACCACATAGAGACTTACGGCAAGCGCCTGGATTGCGAGGCCGGCGATCAGTGTCTGCTTGGCGCCGACGCGATCGGCAATCAGGCCGCACACGATGCGTCCGCTCAATGACGCGAGCCCGGTGATGCCGAACACCGTCGCCGCCGTCATCGATGAAATACCGCAGTCGATCGCGTAGCTCACCATGTGGAAGATCGGTCCAGAATGCGCCGCGCAGCATGCGAAGTGGGTGAGCGCGATCGCGGCAAACTGCGGCGTGCGCAGCACCTGCGCCAAGGTATAGTCCCGTCCATCGGCTCCCGCTGCCGCGCCGCCGGCATGCGCCAGGGCAGGCGGGCGGCGCACGAACAGCGAGGCGGGGATGACGACGACCAGAGCGAGGCTGCCAATCGTCAGCATCGCGGTGCGCCAGTCGTAGTTGGTGATGATCCACCGCGACAGCGGGGCGATCAGCAACGTGCCGAGACCCATGCCGGACGACACGAGCGCCACCGCGAGGCTGCGATTGGCCGTGAACCAGCGGGTGATCGTCGCGATCAGCGGTGCGTAGAAGCTGCCCGCGGCGAGCCCCACCAGAATGCCGAACAGCAACTGGAACTGCCACAACTCGGCGGCGTGACTGGCGGAGATGAGCCCGATCCCAAGCAGGACGCCGCCCGCCAGCACGACAGCGCGCGTGCCGAACCGGTCGGACAGCGATCCCCAGAGGAACGATCCGAACCCCATGGCCAGGAAGTTGAGCACGGCGGTGAACGAGATGCCGGCGCGCGACCAGCCCATGTCCTGCGACATCGGCTGAAGGTACACGCCGAGTGACATCATCGAGCCCATGCCAAGGCAGGTCACCACCATGCCGACGCCGACGATAACCCAGCCATAGAAGAGTTTCATGTCCGATCCAGTCGATCAGTGGCAGCAGGAGTCGGCATCATCGTCGTAGCGGTCGTGATGGCGCACCCAGTCGGTGAGGTTGCCGTTGATGGTTTCCTCGCGTCCCTTCGGTGTGATGTCAAGGAAGGCGTAGCTGCCGAGGAACATCTCGCCGCCGCGTGCGAAGGACGAATAGGTGTGGAAGATCTGGCCAAACTCGTCCCGGTAGAACACGCTGCGGCCTGACATTTCGTCGATCACGCCGGCGCCATCCTGGTAGTTGTAGTACGCCTTGCCGCCGGCGATCTCCTCCGGCGTGAACGACACGTGGAAGTCGAAGTTGAAGTCGTTGTCGTGCGACGACACCCACTTGATCGGCCAGCCCATGCGCTGCCTGAACGCTTCGATCTTCGCGAACGGCGCGCGCGAGACAGCGGCATAGGATACGTCGTGGTGCTGGAGATGCATCAGCGCACCTTGCACCTGGTCCACTTCGAACGAGCAACCGACGCAGCCCTCGGTCCAGTCGGGACCGAACATGAAGTGCTTGATGACAAGCTGGCTGCGTCCATCGAACAGATCGGCGAGCGTCACCTTGCCGTCGGGGCCGTCGAATTCGTAGTTCTTTTCCACCTTGACCCATGGGAGCGCGCGACGTTCGGCGCTCAACTGATCGCGCAGGCGGGTGAATTCTTTTTCCTTGCGCAGGAGTTCCTTGCGCGCGGCGATCCACTCATTCTGTGAGACGATCTGATGTTGCATTGCTGTATCCTCCTTGTGCCATTGTTGGCAGGTAGTTGGCGAAGCGTTCGAGGCAACTCGTCCAGCCTATGACATGGTCGTCGCGTCCCTCGCTTGTCTCGAACATTGCCTGGTGCAGCGTCAGCCTGGTCTTCGTGCCTTGCTCGGCGAAGGTCACGGTGGTCAGCAGTTCGTGGCCTGGATGGCCGTCGGGGTCCTCCCAGGCGAAGGTGAAGACGATGCGCTCAGGCTCGACGATTTCGCGGTAGACGCCGCGCTTCCAGTGCTCGGTGCCTTGCGGCGATCGCATGCCGAAGCGGTAGTTGCCGCCGACACGGATGTCCATTTCGCAATGGATCGTGGTGAAGCCCTGTGGTCCCCACCAGCGCGCGATATGCTCCGGCTGGGTCCAGGCCCTGAACACGAGCCGACGCGGCGCATCGATGACGCGCGTGACGACGAGTTCGCGATCCGCCGTGGCGCTAATGCTTCCGGCCACGCCGCTTCTCCTTGCCTTGCAGTTCCTTGATATAGCCTTCCAGGCGGTCGAGACTTTGTTCCCAGAAGATACGATAACGTTCGAGCCAATCGGAGGCGCCCTTCAGCGGGCGCGCTTCCAACCTGCACGGCCGCCATTGCGCGTCGCGACTGCGCACGATGAGGCCGGCGTGCTCAAGCACCTTCAGGTGCTTGGAGATCGCGGGAAGGCTCATGGCGAACGGCTCGGCCAATTCGGTGACCGAGGCCTCTCCCGAGATGAGCCGTGCCAGAATCGCCCGCCGCGTCGGGTCGGCGAGCGCGGAGAAGGTGCGGCTGAGGTGGTCGAGTGGCATATTGTCGTAAACCGGTTGGTTAGATAACCTATAGGTTAATAAGTGGCTTCGGGCGGCTCTGTCAAGCGTCTCGATTGATCAATGCGGCTGCGATTGCCGCATCGACGGCATATCTAAATGTTTGCGCAGAAGGCGGGCCTCTGACCATAGTGCTTTCTGCGTTCCAGTCGCTCGATGTCCAATTCGCAGCCAAGCGGTTCGCGTCAGCGTCAGCACAAAAGGATTCCGAGATCATGAACAGCGACGACCGGAAGCATCGGTCCCACCTCCCGATGCCGAACACGACGCGGCGCGGCCTGATCACCTATGACGCAAAGGATCCGGACACGAAGTTCCCGCCGATCGAGCAGTTACGTCCTCCCAAGGGCGCGCCTAATGTCCTTATCATCCTGATCGACGATGCAGGGTTCGGCTCCGCGAGCGCTTTCGGTGGCCCGTGCCAGACGCCGAACGCGGAGAAGCTGGCAGCGAACGGCCTGAAGTACAATCGCTTCCACACGACTGCGCTGTGCTCGCCGACCCGCCAGGCGCTGCTCACCGGACGCAATCACCACACGGCGGGCATGGGCGGCATAACCGAGATCGCCAGCGGCTCGCCGGGTTACAGTTCGGTGCTGCCGAACAGCATCTCGCCGCTGGCGCGGACGCTGAAGCTCAATGGTTATTCGACCGCGCAGTTCGGCAAGTGCCACGAAGTCCCGGTTTGGGAGACAAGCCCGGTCGGACCGTTCGATGCGTGGCCGACGGGCGGCGGCGGCTTCGAATACTTTTATGGCTTCATCGGTGGTGAGGCGAATCAGTGGTACCCGACGATCTACGATGGGACCACGCCGGTCGATCCAAAGAAGACTCCGGAAGAGGGCTACCACTTCATGGAGGACATGACAGACAAGGCCATGGCCTGGATTTCGCAGCAGAAGGCGCTGGCTGCCGATAAGCCTTTTTTCGTCTACTTCGCGCCAGGCGCCACGCATGCTCCGCACCACGTGCCGAAGGAGTGGGCCGACAAGTACAAGGGCAAGTTCGACCAGGGTTGGGACAAGCTCCGCGAAGAGACCTTTGCGCGGCAGAAGGCTCTGGGTGTCATTCCACCGGAGTGCCAGCTCACCGCGCGGCACAAGGAGATCCCGGCGTGGGACGATATGCCGGAGGCGCTCAAACCGGTGTTGCGTCGGCAGATGGAAGTCTACGCCGGCTTCATGGAATACACCGACCATCATGTGGGCCGCCTGCTCGATGGCCTGAACAGGCTGGGCATCCTCGACGACACGCTGGTCTACTACATCATCGGCGACAACGGCGCCTCGGCTGAGGGCACGCTGAACGGCACGTTCAACGAGATGTTGAACTTCAACGGAATGTCCGCGGTCGAGACAGCGGAATTCCTCAACGCCAGGATCGACCAACTCGGCGGGCCAGAATCCTATAACCATTACGCGGTAGGTTGGGCACATGCCATGGACACGCCCTACCAGTGGACCAAGCAGGTTGCCTCGCACTGGGGCGGGACGCGCAACGGAACCATCATCCACTGGCCGAAAGGAATTACCACGAAGGGCGAAATGCGATGGCAGTTCCACCACGTCATCGACGTCGCACCGACAATCCTCGAAGCGGCCGGGCTGCCTGAGCCGGTTTCGGTGAATGGCGTGGCGCAGCAGCCCATCGAAGGCGTCAGCATGCTTTACTCGTTCAACGAAGCCAAGGCGGCGGAACGGCATGAGACGCAGTATTTCGAAATGTTCGGCAATCGAGGCATTTACCACAAGGGATGGACCGCGGTGACGCGGCACAAGACGCCCTGGCTGCTCATCGGCGAGAAGACCCCGGCTTTCGACGACGACGTCTGGGAACTCTACGACACGGAGAAGGACTGGAGCCAGAGCAACGACCTGTCCAAGCAGATGCCGGAGAAGCTGCATGAGCTGCAGCGCCTGTGGCTCATCGAGGCCACTCGCTACAACGTGCTGCCGATGGACGACGACCTTGGAAGGCGCATGAACCCTGACGTCGCGGGGCGGCCGGTGCTGATCAGGGGAAACACCCAGCTGCTGTTTCCCGGCATGGGCCGGTTGTCCGAGAACTGTGTCATCAGCATCAAGAACAAATCCCACTCGGTAACTGCCGAAATCGAAGTACCGGATTCTGGCGCCGAGGGCGTGATCATCGCCCAGGGGGCGAACATCGGTGGATGGAGCTTGTACGCCAAAGCCGGCAGGCTCAAATACTGTTACAACCTCGGTGGCGTGCAGCATTTCTATACCGAGTCGGCGGACAGGCTGCCCGTGGGCGCGCATCAGGTACGCATGGAGTTCGCTTATGCCGGGGGCGGCCTGGGCAAGGGCGGCAAGGTGACGCTCTACGTTGACGGCAAACAGGTCGGCCAGGGGGACATTCCCATGACGTTGGCAATGGTCTTCTCCGCGGATGACGGCTGCGACGTCGGCGAGGACGGGGGCGCTCCCGTTTCCCCGGATTACGGACCACGCGGCAATGCCTTCAACGGCCGGGTCAAGGGTGTGCAAATAGCCATCGCCGACGCTGCCGAGAATTCAGACCACCTCGTCTCGCCGGAAGAGGCCCTTCGCATCGCCATGGCGCGGCAATAAAATACACGGTCCCCGCACTCTATAGTTCGACCTGACGGCTGATCTCGATGAACCTGTCAGCGGGCAGGTCGAAGCGATCGGGAGTGCGGACCGCGTTGCGGTACATGAAGCCGAACAGAATCCGCCGCCAACCCGACAGGCGCGGGCGCGTCTTGCTGCGTACCACCTCATCACGCTCGGCGAAGTATAGGGCGTTATCGAGGTCGACCTGACAGCCGTGCTCCCTGGCGTGAGCCAATGCGAGCGTTAGGTTGGGCATTTCAACAAAACCGAAGCGCACGGTCACATGCCAAAGTCCGTCAGTGACATGTTCGGTGACGGCTCGATCCGCGGCTGGCACCCGCGGTATCTCGTCGAAACCGACTGTCAGGGTAACAACTGTCTCGTGCAGCGCGTTGAACTGAGCGGCGTGGCGCAACAATTGGCGCGGTACCGCCGTGCCGCCGCGGCTGAAATAGACTGCGGTGCCAGGCACGCGCGCGATGCCGTTGGGCTGATTGATCTTGGCCAGGAATGCAGCCGTGCTGTCCTTGTCATCGGCCTGCTTGCGGCGTACCGCCGCCACGCCTTTGTGCCACGTTGTCATGACCATGAAGACGAGCGCACCGAACATGAGCGGGAACCACCCACCCTCGCGCACCTTCAGCAGGTTGGCCGCAAAGAACGCGATGTCCACCAGCAGGAATACGCCACTTGCGAACAGGGCGGGCAGTACCGACCAACGCCAGACGTCGCGCATGGCATTGTAGAGCAGCGCGGTGGTGAGCAGCATGGTGGTGGAGACTGCAGTGCCGTATGCGCCCGCGAGACGATCGGAGGTGCCGAAGGCCGCGGCCACCCCCAGCGTGCCGAGCATCATCATCCAGTTGACGAACGGCACATAGATCTGGCCGTACTCCTCATCTGAGGTCTGGCGGATCATCAGGCCAGGGAACCAGCCGAGCTGCATTGCCTGACGGGTCAGCGAGAACGCGCCGGTGATGATGGCCTGGCTCGCAATGATGGTGGCCACGGTCGCGAGAACGACCAGCGGGATGACGGCCCATCCGGGAGCCAGCTTGAAGAAAGGATTTCCGGTAAGCGAAGGGGTCTCGATCAGCAGCGCGGTCTGGCCGGCGTAGCTCAGCATCAGTGCGGGCAGGACGATCCAATACCAGGACGACCGGATCGGCTTGCGACCGAAGTGTCCCATGTCGGCGTAGAGCGCCTCACCGCCAGTGATCGCCAGGAAGACACCGCCGAGTACCGACGAAGCTCTGCCAGCCGTGACGCGTCAGGAAGCCCAACGCCTGCAGCGGGTCGATCGCGGTCACGACGACCGGCTGGCGGACTGCACCGACCATGCCAAGCACGGCAATGGTGGCGAACCAGACCAGCATGATCGGCCCAAAGATGCGGCCGATACTCGCGGTGCCGCGCGGTTGGACGAGAAACAAGGCGAGCAGGATCGCCAGCGATGCAGGCAGCACGTAGGGTTTGAGCGCGTCGGTGGCGATGTTGACGCCTTCCAGCGCACTTAGAACCGAGATTGCCGGTGTAATGATGCCGTCGCCGTATATCAGGGCTGCGCCAAACAAACCCATGACGACGAGCAATCCGGTGACGCGACCACCGCGGCTCACGCGGCCGGCGACAAGGGTCATGAGTGCCAGGATGCCGCCCTCGCCATGATTGTCGGCGCGCATGACGAACACGCAGTATTTGGCTGATATTATAATGATGAGCGCCCAGACGACGAGGGACAGCAGGCCGAGCGCATCGGCACGGGACGGATGGCCGCCGACCGAACCCACGATCGCCTGGTAGGTGTACAACGGACTGGTGCCGAGGTCGCCATAGACAATGCCCAGGGCAGCCAGAGCCGCTGTGATAGAGCTCGTTCTCTGGGCAGGCGAGGCGGTCCCGCTCACGCCAGTGGCCCCAGGGCGTCGATGCCGCGCCTAGAACTCGCCGCTGCGATACGCCTCGTCGAGACGCTTGGCGTCGTCCTCCGACGGCTCCTCCCAGGCCTCGCCACGCCGCCGCAGCGCGCCGGTGAAATCCGGCGGGCGCTTGGCGTTGAATGCCGCGCGGCCTTCCTCGCCGTCGGTGGTCACCTGGATCAGCAGGTTGTTTATCAGGTTCTGCACATGCCATGCCTGATCAGTCGGCAGATCGCCGAAGCGGACCACGAATTCCTTCATCATGCGCACCGCGACCGGCGGCAGTGAGACGATATGGCGCGCATACTTCTCGGCCCGCTCCAGCAACTGCGCGTGCGGTACCACCTCGTTCACCAGGCCAATCCGCAGCGCCTCCTGCGCATCGAACGGCTCATCGGTCAGCAGGATCTTCATCGCATCGGCGTAGCGAAGCTGCTTGATCAGGAGGCTCGCACCCGGCCCGTGCCCGATCCAACCTTGCGACAGCAGCGAGAACTTGAACCGCGCGTGTTCGGCGCTGGCGATGCGGATGTCTGTCGACGACAGCAGAACATACAGGCCGGCACCTGCCGCCCATCCGTTCACTGCGGCGATCACCGGCTTCCAAACGCGCGGATAGTGATCGCCGAAGCGGCCGTCCACGCCGGTCTTCTGGCCGTGAACCGTGCCGGCGAGCGGCCAAAAGATGCGCTGTGTGCGCAGGTACTCGCGCTCCTCCTCGGTTATGTTCTTCCGCGGTGCCAGGTTGTGACCGCCGCAGAAATGCCGATCGCCGGCGCCAGTGAGGATCGCGCAGCGGATGTCGCGATCCTCCCACATGTCGATCCAGGCTTCGGAGATCTCGTCCGACGTCTCCTTGTCGAAGATGTTCGCCTTGGCCGGATTGTTCAGCGTTATGTAGGCAACGCCGTCGCGCTTCTCGTACTTGATGGCCATCAGGTCAGCGCCCTTCCTCGACGGGCGATGAACTCGGGAAACGCGTCCTCGGCCTTGGCGCCGCGCATCACATGCGTGGTGTAGTCGTGTTCGATCTCGTACTGCTGCTCCAGGCTCTCGCCCTTCTGCTGCAGCAGCAGGGCCTTCACACCCATCACGGCGCCGCGATGGTTGCCCGCGATCATGCGTGCGATCTCCATCGTCTTGTCGCGCAGCTTCTCGCGCGGCACCAGGTGATTGAGCAGCCCGATGCGAAACGCCTCCTCGGCTTCGACGACGCGTGCGGTGAACAGCAGTTCCTTGGCGATCGGCCAGCCTACCTGGGCACCCAGAGACCAGGTGCTGTTGATCCGCCCGTACGCCGCGGCAAGGAAGCGGAACTTGGTGTCCTCGCAGCCAATCCGCATGTCGAGCGAGGATGAGAGAACCGCTGCACCGCCGAACGCCAGGCCGTTCATCATGCCGATCGTCGGCTTCGCGGAGGCCGAGATGTCGTAGGCCCTGCGACCCTCACGCATCGCGTCGAGCTGCTCCGGCGTGTAGCGGCGATCGTCCTCGCGCTGCTCGTGGATGTCGCCGCCGGCCGAGAACGCCTTGGTACCAGCGCCGGTAATTACGATGCAGCCGACCGCGTCGTCGGCGTCCATCGCCTTCACCGCATCATGCAGCTCGGCCGACAACTTGCGGTTCATCGCGTTCAGCTTGTCGGGGCGGTTCAGCGTCACGATGCCGACGCCGTCCTCCACATCGACCAGGATATGCTCGTAGCTCATCGTTCCCTCCATCGTGCTTTCCGCGGACCCTGCGCGATGGAGATTGCTTCGCTTCGGTCGCAATGACAATGGAGTGTGCCGTCAGTCGGTCGCCGGCTTCTCCTGTGCAGCATGTGGCACCGGCGTCTTGTCGATCGCCCCGGTCATTGGGATAAAGAACACACCCATGTCGCGCTTCGAGTGGATCTTGCCCTCTTCGTCCTTGGTATAGACGTAGAGCACCTGCCCGCGCTTGAACGGTTGGCCGATCGGAATCACCAGCCGCCCGCCCGGCTTTATCTGCTTGAACAGATCGGGCGGTGCGTACTGCGCAGCGCAGGTTACAATGATGGTGTCGAAGCCGCCCTCCACCTCGGGCCAGCCGTAATAGCCATCGCCCACGCGGGTATGGACGTTCTCGTAGCCAAGCGGAGCAAAGATCTTGCCGACCGCCTTGCCGAGCGGCTCGATGATCTCGATCGAATAGGCGCGCTTGACGATGCGAGACAGCAGCGCGCTCTGGAAGCCGCTGCCGGTGCCGATCTCCAGTGTCACGTCTTCCGGCTTCGGCTTGCAGACCTGCGTCATGTACGCCTGACCCAGATAATCCGACAGCGCCGAGCCGTAGCCCAGGCCCCAGGGCTTGGGCTCCGCCTCGTAGGCGTCGCCTGGCGTCGCGCGGTGCTCGGAGTAGATGTAATGGAAGTACTCGCGCGGCACAGTCTCGAACGCAGCCATCACAACGGGGTCCGCGGCGCCGAGATGCTGCTTCAGGTAGGTATCGATGAGTTTCATCGCCGCCGGCTTGCGGTTCTGGATGGTGTCGAATTGGGCCTCGGTCAGGCTGACCTGGCGGCCCGAGGCGCGCATCGCGGTCTCATAGGCGGAAAAACTCCAGGCGGTTGTGGCGCGCGCCGTTCGCGCCAGGCAAAGCGCGCCGGCGGAAGTAATCACTCCGCGGCGCGTGATCGTGCTGAAAGGTGCTGCCACGCGTTGTCCGTCCTCGCTGCAGGGAATGCCATCAGCGCGACCACATACAATATCGCGGCGCTGAGCAGAACCCGGCTGAAGCCGGCCTCGCGGGCGATCAGGTTGGCGAGCGGCGTGGCCACCACGGAGAAGGCCCCGTTGAGCCCCCAGGCCCAGGGCAGCATCGCACTCGAGCCGGTGCGCGCCAGGCCGAGCGGGAAGGGAAGGCCGAGCGCCAACGACACCGGGGCGAGCGCCGCCAGCACCAGCCCGGCGCGGATGATCCAGGGCAAATCGAGAGTCGCGAGAATGGCTGGCTGCAGTCCCGTCAGTGCGACGCCGCACCAGCAGATGATCACGATACCGGCGATGATGATGCCCTGCCGGGCGCGCTCCAGCCGATCCGCCATCATGCTGCCCAACCCGGAGAAGATCAGCATGCCGGTGAGCACCAGCGCGAAGCCCGACGTGCGGTCGTTCAGCCACAGGCTGGCCTTCTCGATCAGGAAGATCTCGATGAAGAGGAATCCAAGGCCAAGCACCGGGAAATAGACGATCGGCCGCAGCAAACCGACTTCCGGCAGACGCAGCCTGCGCGGCGCGACCAATGGCACCAGCAGCACGAGGACTGCGATCACCACCGCCTGCGCGAGCACGGCAAGATTGACCAGGGCGCCGATCTCCGTCTGCGGCAGAATCTCCAGCCGCTGCAATATCGTGTTGAGCTGATCCAGTCGCAGGACCGCATAGAAGAACGGTCGATCCAGCGTGATCGGCGCCAGGTTGAAGGCCGATCGCGATGGCGTCGGTGCATTTGCGAGCACCGGGCGGGCTTCGTCGGCGATCGAATCGTCCGGACCGTTGGAGGTGACCTCGCCGTTGGCGAACGAAACCGCTGGCAGGTCGTTGTAGATACTGCCGCGCGCGGCTACCGGATCCATGCCCGGATACCACGACACGTCAAACGAGCGTTCGTCGGAGAACTGGCGCAGCGTGGCGATACGCGCGGCGTCCCAGGGCCGGTTTGACAACAGGATGCGCGCGGCCCAAGCGGAACGATAGACAATCACGTGCGCCGCCGGATCGTCGATGCCCGCGGCAAGCAACGCGGCCCGTGCGGTACCCAGTACGCGCAATGCGTAGACCGGAAAATCCCGGATCGAGACCGGAATCGACACGATTCCACCCGGCCGCAAGGCAAGCAGGTCGCCCGCTATCGCCTGCACCGTAAATGCCGTGACGTTGGCCTCGGCGGTGTCCAGAAAATCGGCCGATAGGTCGATGATGTCGTAATCGCCGCCGTTGCGGATTGCCGCCACTGGCCCCGCACCGGACACCGTCACCCGCGCGTCGCCGACCTGCGCAGGCGACGGCCCGAGGCCGTGCTCCAGTGCGCGCAGGAGCACCGGCTCAGGCTCGAGCAGGCGGACATGCGCGGCGCCCAGCGCGAGGACCTCCGCGGTGCGGAAGCCTCCCGATGCGCCTGCCAGCAGCACGTTCGCGTGCGGAATCAGCAGATAGGGCAGCGCATCCAGCGACGCCGGCGCGTAGGTGACGTCCAACTTGCCGGGTTTCGGCAACGCGGCGATGCGGTTGCCATCGCGGTACAGCCCGAAGGTGCGCGGCGGACCTGGCACACCCAGCATGCCGGCATTGTTGGATATGTCGGTGTCCACACGTTCGGTGAAATCATCCAGCAGCGCGTAATCGCCGCGGGGGGACAGCACGCTGGCAACCACGCGTGCATCGGGCGTGTGAAGCGGCGCATATATCGCCTTGAAGTCGTTGAATTCCGCCCGGTTGTCGAGCAGCAGCAGCGCCTCGGCGCCGAGCAGCGCGACACCGGCCGCTGCCGCGCCTGCCCAGCGCCGGCGCCCCGCCACAAAGCAGGCGCTCGCCGCCAGCGGGATCAGCAACAGCGGCACCAGGAAGAACGCATGCACCACGAACATCGCGGCCAGCACGAGCGCAGCGCCGGTACCCGCGCCGGTCAGGTCATAGCCGTAGACCCGGCCGATGCGGTCGGCATTCAGCACAAAACTCAGGCTGATGAACGTGCCGGCCAGAAAGAAGAACGGCAGCAGGCACGCGTAATAGCCGGCGATGTTCCAGAGTTGCGCCTCCCAGGTTACCGGGTTCTGCAATTGCAGCGGGTTGAACGGGTTTATGGTGGTGAAGTGGAAGCCGATTGCCGCCGTCGCCACGAGCAGTGCCGGGAGCGCCGCCAGCAATGTCTCGCCGTGACGCGCGAATGCGTCGCGGAACAGCGCCAGCAGCACGCCGCTGAACGCGAACCCCACCATCACGATGGAGATCACCCAGTAGCCATATTCGGACCACTTGGCGACCGCGAAGTAGCGGGTGAGCGCCGTCTCGTATCCGACTGCGGCGAGCGACACGAGGAACAGCGGCACCAGAGCGGTGCGCGCGGTCACGGCCATACGGTCCGTGTGATGAAGCCTGCCAGGAGCGCGTTGAACCGTGCCGCGTCATCGACGAACAGCGCGTGGCCGGCGTCACCGAATATCGCGATCTGTGTGCCGGGCCGGTTGTGCGCGAGGTTTGCCGCCTGCTCCGCCAGCCAGCCGGGCCGCACGACGTAAAGCACGGGCTTGGTGGTCGAATACACTGCGTCACGCCAATAGGTGCGCGGCCAGTGATATGCCAGGAGTGCCCGGCTTGCCTGCTCTGGCATGTGCAGCGAGGCCTCGGTCAGGCGGTCCAGATAGCTCTCGCTCGGCCGGTGATGAAACATGCCGAGTACGAAGCGGTGCATGGCGATGGCATGCGGCAGTGCGGGCACGGGGCGGTGCGGCGCATGAGGCGGCGGCGGTGGCTCTTCACCAACGGAGTTGTCGACCAGCACCAGCCCGGCCACCATCTCGTCGCCGTGCTCCCGTACATAGGCCAGCGTGTCGAGTACGCCGAGCGACCAGCCGACCAGCAGTACCGGCACCGGTTTCAGGTTGGCGATCAGCTCGGCGATGTCCTGACTACGCCGTGCTGGCTCATAGCCTGAGGCAGGTGCGTCCGAGTCGCCCTGACCACGGGGATCGAATGCCACCACGTGATAGTGCCCCGCAAACGCCTGAATCTGCGGCAGCCAGATCCACGCCGGCATGGTCCACCCTGGCACAAAGACGATGGTGTGACCGAGTCGCGGCCCGGCCTCCAGATAATGCAGGCGCACACCGTCGCTGGAGATGAAGTATCTGTCTTGTGTCGTTCCCTGGGATGCCGCCGGTCGAGCCAGCAGCAGAAGCAGTGCCGCGACGGTGCAAGGAGCGATTCGCATGCGATCAGAACACCGGCTCACACCGCGCCGTGTCAACGTTTGTCGCTTCACGGCTCTTTCATCCGTCTGACCGACAATTGCCGCCCAGTCCAGCGCCACCCCGGAGAACACGTGGGCACGCAGATCGACACCGCTCGACGTCTCCTGGTCGTGGACGACGAACCCGTCCAATGCCTGATCGTCACCCGTGCAATGACGGCGTTCGGCTTTGCTGCCGACAGCGCGACCTCGCTGGAGGAGGCAAGCAGTTGCATCGCCGAGCATGCCTACGATGTCATCATTCTGGACCTGTCGCTCCGCGAGCGGGAAGGGATCAGCCTGTTGAGCCTGATCGCGGCAAATCCCGCCGATCCTGTGGTGATTTTCATCTCGCGCCTGGACGACAGAGTGCGCGCCGCCAGCATCCGGTATGCCACCGAGCTTGGCCTGCGGGTTGCCGGGGCGTTGGCAAAGCCGGTCGGCCTTGCAGCGCTGCGCGCACTGTTGGTCAATCCACTGCCGGCGCGGGTCCGGTCCAGCCATGCCTGCCCGGCTCCGCCGACGGTCGAGGAGTTGAGCGAGGCACTCGACCGCGATCTGATCGTAACGGCGTTCCAGCCGCAGGTGACTCTGACGAACCGGGAGGTGGTTGGTTTCGAAGCGCTCGCACGCTGGCGTCATGCGCCGCGTGGACCGGTCGGGCCGGACATTTTCATTCCTTTGGCCGAGCAGAGTGGCCTGATCGTGCCGCTGACACGGCGCATTCTGGCCGATGCGCTCGCTGCCTGTCAGCGATGGCGCCGGCATCACCCGAGCTGTGTCGTCGCCGTCAACATCTCACCCTTGGTGCTGGCCAATCCGGCACTGCCGGAGGACATCGAGGCGCTGCTGCTGCAACACGGGTTGTCGCCGGGAGCGCTGATCGCCGAAATCACCGAAACCACCTTCATCGCCAGCCCGCTGCTGGCGATGGAGCTGCTGACCCGGCTGCGCATCAAGGGGATCGGGCTGTCGCTGGATGATTTCGGCACCGGCTACTCGTCGCTGCTCAGCCTGCTGCGTCTGCCGTTCACCGAGCTCAAGATCGATCGATCCTTCATCGCTTCGTGCGAAACCGACGATGAGGCGTGGAAGATCGTGCGCGCCACCATCTCGCTGGCACGCGAGCTGGGCCTGTCGGTGGTCGCCGAGGGCGTGGAAACCGAATCGGTGGCGATCCGGTTGCGCGATGCGGGCTGTCAGGTCGGGCAAGGCTGGCGGTTCGGCCGGCCTATGTCGGAACGTGCGCTGCACGCCTGGCTGGCGCAACGCAAGATGGCAGTGCTCGCATGAGGGCCTGGTGGCGCGGCTGGAGCGCCCGCACATTGGTGCAGGCCCTGCTGCTCGGCTGTGTGCTGCTGCTCATCTGGGGCGGTATCTGGCTTCAGGTCCAGCAGGAGCGCACCGTCACAGAACGCGCCGCGATCAAGGAGACCAGCAATCTCGCGCTCGCGTTCGAGGAGAACATCATCCGTTCGATTGCTGCGATCGATCAGGTGCTGCTGATCGTCCGCGATTCATATGCCCGGGATCCGGGGCGTTTCGATCTCGCCGGATGGGTACACGATCGACCGTTCATCAACGACCAGACGTTTCAGCTTTCGCTGATCGATGCGTCCGGCATGCTGGTGCAGAGCAACCTCGCCGGAACGAGGGGCCCGGTCGATCTCAGCGATCGCGAGCATTTCCGCGTCCATGTCGGAACCGGGGCCGACGCGCTGTTCATCAGCAAGCCGCTACTTGGCCGCGTGTCGAACCGCTACTCCGTGCAGTTCACCCGACGGGTCGTCGGCCTCGACGGCGAATTCCTCGGGGTTGTCGTCGCATCCCTCGATCCCTCCTATCTCGCGCGGTTTTATGAGTCACTGCAGATCGGCGACGGCTTCGTCATGCTGGTGGGACTGGACGGCTATATCCGCGCGGGTAGGCCGGTTCCGGGACTGATCGGCAGGCAGCTGACCAATTCGACGCTGCTGGAACGAGCCTCGCTGGCCGGTTCCGGCTACTATCAGCTGGCCGTCGCCGAGATGACCGAGCGACCCGCGATCGTCAGCTATCGTCGTCTTGCCGAATACCCTCTCGTCGTCATGGTCGGCTATGGCTCCGAAGAGGTGTTCGCGCCCTATCGTCAGCATCGCTTTCAGTATGTCGCGGCTGGTATCGGACTCTCGGCTCTGGTGCTGTGCATCGGCATCATCCTGGCAATCCATCGCCGGCGGCTTGCCGGCTATCAGGACAGGTTGACCGCCACGCTGGAGAACATGAGCCAGGGCATCATCATGGTTGACCGGGACCGCCGCGTCGGCGTGATCAACCGCCGTGTCCGCGATCTGCTCGGACTGCCGCCAGAGCTTATGCGGGGGGACACGGGCTTCGATGCGATCATCCGGTGGCAGGAAGCGCAGGGGGAATTTGCATCGACACCTAATCCCTCTGCGTCCATGGTCGATCCGCTGGAAGCCGGCGTTCCGGTCTTCGAGCAGGAGCGCCCCAACGGCACCGTATTAGAGGTGCGCACGACCTTGCTGCCGAACGGTGGGGCAGTGCGCACCTACACCGACATCACCGAACAGAAGTGCAACGAACAGGAAATCGCGGCAGCCCGAGACGCGGCCGAGGAGGCGGGTCGCGCACGCTCTCGTTTGCTTGCCGTGATGAGCCACGAGATTCGCACGCCATTGAACGGGATCATCGGTGCCGCCGGACTGCTGCTCGACCACAGGCTCGAGGCAGAAGAGTTGCGCTATGTGCAGATCATCCGCCAGTCAGGCGATCATCTGCTGCGCTTGATCAGCGATATCCTGGATTTCACACGATTGGACGCGTCATGCATGGAACTGGAGGAGGCGCCCTTCGACCTGCGTACAACGCTTACCGGCACGCTGGATATGCTCGCCGCTGCGGCACATGCGAAGGGGCTGGACCTGACCCTCGCACTTGCCGAAGACACACCGCAATGCGCTGTGGGTGACGCCGGGCGGCTGCGGCAGGTGCTGTTCAACCTGATCGGCAATGCCATCAAGTTCACCGAACGGGGCAGCGTGCATGTGACTGTCTCGTGCAAGCGGGACGCATCGCGCGACGTTCGGCTCGTAGTGGAGGTAGATGATACTGGTATCGGTATTCCCCACGATGCGCTGCCACGGCTGTTCCAGGAGTTCGGCCAGGTGGATGGCTCGATCTCCCGCCGGTTCGGCGGCAGCGGTCTTGGCCTGGTTATCAGCCGGCAACTGATCCAGCGCATGGGTGGGTCGCTGATCGTCAAGAGCACACCCGGGGTCGGCAGCACATTCGCATTCGAGGTCATGCTGAAGGATGCGCCAGTAGACGATCCTGGCATCGCGGTCGCAACTTCAGCGCCGTGCGCCACACGGCATCGGCTGCACGTCCTGCTGGTCGAGGACAACACGACCAATCGCCTGGTTGCCAGCCGCATGCTCGAGCGCATGGGCTATCGTGTCGACACGGTTGCCGACGGGGCGGCGGCGGTGCAGGCGGTACGCGCGGTCCCCTACGAGCTGGTCCTGATGGATGTGATGATGCCGGGGATGGACGGCTTGACCGCCACCAGGCTGATCCGCAGCGAGCCCGCGCGGAATGGATGCACGCGGATCATCGGACTTACAGCGAGCGCCGAGCCGGGCAACGAGGTGGCCTGTCGTCGCGCGGGCATGGATGGCTTTGTCAGCAAGCCGGTGACCGCAGAGCGCCTTGCGACGGCGATCGAGGCCGTCACGACGCCTGTGTCGCCGTTATTGGACGCGGACGTACTAGACCAACTCGCCGATGACATCGGCGCTGATGGCGTGGCCGACGTGACGCGGCTGTTCCTGTCCGAGGCACCGCGAACGACCGAACGGCTTGAGCAAGCAATCAACTGCCGTGGTCACAAGCTGCTGCGCGAGGTTCACACGCTCGCCAGCACGGCACGCAGCGTTGGGTTGCTGCGCCTCGGGAATGCCGCCGCGGAGATCGAGCAGACGCTGGCCAGTGAGGAACCGGCGGCGGAGCACCTCTCCGACCTGCTGGACCTGATGCACGAGAGCGTCACCCGGCTGGCCGAATGGGCGACTTCACGCATGATGACGGAATTGAGTGTCACTTGACGTCGATGAGCCGGTGCAGTTCGGCCGGCCGGCGCAGCACGATGAAGCCCTCCTCCAGATCGACCACACCGGCCTCGCGCCACGTGCGCAGCTGCTTGTTGACGCTCTCGCGTGACGACGCGACGAGATTGCTGAGATCGCGCTGCGACAGCTTCAGGTCGATGCGCGTTCCGGCGGCACTCGGCCGGCCGTAATCGTCCGCCAGCTTCAGCAGCACGCGCGCGAGGCGCACCGGCAGATCGAACAACGCGATCTCTTCCAATGTTATGCTGGTCCGACGTAGCCGGCTGCACAGCATGGCGAGCAGGCGAAGGAACAGGTCCTCGTTCTGGCGCAAGAAGGGCAGGAAGTGCCGGCGCTCGACCACCAGCAGCAGGGTGTCCTCGATCGCTGTCGCATCCGCGCTGCGTGGCTCGCCGTCGAGCAGCGCGATCTCCCCGAATATCTCGCCGGGGTTGATGACGTTCAGCGTCACTTCCTTGCCGTCGCCCGAGATGGAACTGATGCGGACGCGGCCGCGCAGCACCGCCATCAGCGATGAGCCATTGTCGCCGCGCTGAAAGATCGTCTGACCACGGCGCGCGCGTCGCTCCGAGGCGAACTTCAGGATCTCGTCGAGTTCGTCAGATCGCATGGCAGCAAACAGCGGGCTGCCTAACAACGCCGCACGCTTTACATTGCGCTCAAGCTTTGCCACGAGCGTCTCCCGGTCCCAAATGCCCCGCCCGACGGTTGATCCCGCGCTGGGCGATTCCCGACGCCAGTATGCGCGCCCTGGCGTCGATGTGGTATCCCGGGGCGAAAGCACCCAGGAGTACCCATGCAGGACGGTGTTGCTGATTACGCTGTGTCGCACGAGACGCCATGGCCGCGCGATCTGCGAGCGCACCTCGAGGCGGGGTTCTTCGAGCCACCGCCGCACAACGAACTTCTCGGACCCATCCGTCCGCGCGGTGGTCCGAATGGGCTGATCCTGCGGGGGAGTTCACCGGTCGCGCACTGGGGCGACACGCGGCAGGTGGATTTCACCTTTTCGGTCGCCAAGAGCTATCTCGGTTTGCTGGCCGGCATCGCCGTGGCTGACGGGCTGATAGCGGAACTCGACGAGCCGGTCGGGCGGACGGTGGACGACGGCGGGTTCGACGGTCCGCACAACGGAGTGGTCACCTGGCGGCACCTGCTGCAGCAGACCTCGGAATGGGAGGGCACGCTGTTCGGCAAGTCCGACATCGTCGATCGCAATCGAAGCCTCGCGGTGGAAGGGAAGGGCCGCAAGGGTGATGCGCGGCCGCTGCGGACTCCCGGCACGTTCTGGGAGTATAACGACGTCCGGGTGAACCGTCTGGCGCTGGCGTTGCTGCGACGCTTCCGCCGGCCGCTGCCGGAGGTGTTCGCCGAACGCATCATGCGGCCGATCGGCGCTTCGTCCGACTGGAGCTGGCATGGCTACCGCACGTCGATGGTGGAGATCGACGGACGAATGATCGAGTCGGTATCGGGCGGCAGCCATTGGGGCGGCGGTATTGCAATCCACGCCGAGGACCAGGCGCGTGTCGGCCTGCTGATGCTTCATCGCGGCGTTTGGGAAGGCCGGCGCCTGCTGCCTGAGAGCTGGATCGAGGAATCGCTGAAGCCCTGTGAGCTGCATCCGAATTACGGTCTGCTGTGGTGGTTGAACACCGGCCGCAAACGCTATCCGAGCGCGTCCGAGACGAGCTTTTTCGCGACCGGTGCCGGGGGCAACATCACCTGGGTCGATCCCTCGAACGATCTGGTAGCGGTGATGCGCTGGATGGACCCCACCGCGGTCGATGGGTTCATCCAGCTTGGTGATGCAGACTTTTTCAACCGCGCGTTAAGCTATCGCTGCTGGACTGCCCCGTGCGGCCTGCCATAGGCTTGGGTCATAAACGCGCTGCCATTCGATAAGGCAGAAGCGTTGACGGGCGGAGTTGGCAACCAGAGGTGACGTTGTCGCGGTCGAAGGGACATATCTGACACTCAGAACCGAGTTGAAGGCAGACATTGAGGCTGCGCCGGGATCTCCTCACCGCAATCGGCTTCCTGCCGCCGCATCCATAAACTCAGTCGAATCCGAGAAAGCCTGCCATCTCGCTGATCGGCCGCGCCGAGCGAAGCCGCGTGATGTCGGGCACCGGCCGCGCGGTGCGCGCGTCGCCCGCCAGCAGCGCCTCGAGTTCGGCGGCAACCGACAGCACGAACGCATCGCCGCCGCGCGGGCCGACGATTTGCAGGCCAAACGGCATGCTGTGGCGGTCGAGACCCACCGGCAGCGACACCGCCGGATGACCCGGCAAGGTCACCGCATAGGCCAGCGCCAGCCAGTGGAAATACGTCCGGGCCGGCCTGCCATCGATCTCCGCCGGATAAAGTTCGCGCCACGGCCGCGGACTGATCGTGATTGAGGGCGTCAGGATCACGTCCCAGTGCTGGAAGAAGTCCTGCCAGCTTCGATACATCGCGGTCTGGGATGCGTGCGCCCGCGCGACATCGGTCGCCGTGTAACGCAGACCCTCCTCGACATTGGTGCGCACATTTGGCCCGAAATCCTCGGGCCGAGTGCGCAGCTTTTCCAGATGGCCGGCGAGGAACCCGACCGCACGCAGCACCTCGAACGCTTCATCGGCGCCCGTGCAGTCCGGCGTGGTGTCCTCGACCGTTCCGAACACATGGCGGAACAGCCCGGTCTTCTCCGCGAACACCTCGGCGACGTGCCGCTCGGTCGGCGCGAAGCCGAAATCCGGCGTCAGTGCGACGCGCAGCCGCGACAGATCGATACGTGCCGGCACGGCAAAATCTTCCGGCCGGCGGACGGTGCGGCCATGCACCGTGGTCGCCAGCGGATCGTGCGCATCATCGCTCACCATGGCTGAGAGCAGCAGGCAGACATCCGGCACGGTGCGCGCCATCGGACCGGCGACCGAGAGGTTGCTCCAACCAAGCGTGCGCCGCTCGTTGGCGACCAGACCCGGCGTCGGGCGGAAGCCCACGATGCCGCAGAACGCGGCGGGATTGCGTAGCGACCCGCCGGTGTCGGAGCCGGAGCAGATCGGCACCATGCCGGTTGCGAGTGCGACAGCCGATCCGCCGGAAGAACCGGCGGCGGATCGGGCGGGATCAAACGGATTGCCGGTGGCGCCATAGACAGCGTTGCGCGTGTTCGCGCCGGCACCGAATTCCGGCGTGTTCGTCTTGCCGACGACGATCGCGCCGGCCTCGCGCACCGCCGCCACGATACGTTCATCCGCCGCCGGGACGTTGTTGCGGAAGATCGTGCTGCCGTGGGTGGTTCGCAGGCCCGCGGTTTCCTGGAGATCCTTGATGCCGATCGGCAGGCCATGCAGCGGCGGCAGATCAACGCCGTGCGCAACCGATGCATCGGCGGCTTTCGCGGCGACGCGGGCGCGGTCGAAATCGCGCGCGACCATGGCATTCACCGCATGGTCCACCGCCTCGATCCGGGCGATGCAGCTCGCGAGCAGCTCGCTTGGCGCCAGCGTCTTCCGGCCGATCAGGCGGCGTGCCGTGATCGCGTCGAGGTCGCAGGGCTCCGTCATGTCAGTAGCCGAGTGCGAGGCCGTCCTTGCGTGGGTCGGAGCCGCCGACCAGACAGCCGCGTGCGCGATCGATCCAGATCGCCTGGCCGCCGCCATGCGGGCGTTCCACCGTTTCCACATCATGGCCCAGTTGCGCCAGCCTCTCGCCGATATCGCGCGGGATGCCGTGCTCGAGCTGCACCTTGCCGCGCAGCGGGAACAGCCGCGGCAGGTCGAGCGCCTCCTGAATGTCGAGGCCGTACTCCAGCATGTTGGTGAGGAACAGCGAATGCCCCATGGGTTGGAAATGGCCGCCCATCACGCCGTATGGCATTACCGCCTGACCGTCTCGCATCACCATGCCCGGGATGATCGTGTGCATCGGCCGCTTGCGCGGTGCGATGCAGTTGGGATGGCCGCGCTCGACGCGGAAGCCGAAGCCGCGGTTCTGCAGCATCACGCCGGAATGCTCCGCCAGGATCGCCGAACCAAAACCCTCGAACAGCGAGTTGATGAAGCTGCACGCGTTGCCGTCCTGATCGACGACGCAGAGATAGATCGTGTCGCGATGCGGCGGCAGCAGCGTCTCGCCGGCGGACGGCAGCGCGCGCAGCGACTTGGTGTCGTTGATCAAGGCGCGGAGGCCGGACAGGTAGTCCGCGCTCAGCAACTTTTTCACCGGCACATCGACCTGCGACGGATCGGCGACGAAGGCGTCGCGGTCGCGATAGGCCAGTCGCGCCGCCTCGATATGGCGGTGATAGCGCAGCGCGCCGAACGGTCCATCGGCCGCGGATGGCAGGCCTCCCAGCATGCCGAGGATCATCAGAGCGATGATGCCCTGGCCGTTGGGTGGGCACTGGTAGACGTCGTAGCCGCGCCAGTTCAGCGTGATCGGCTCGACGAATTCCGCGTTGGTGAGGCCGGCGGCGAAATCCTCCTCAGTGTGCAGACCACCGCGTGCACGCAGCGTGGCAACGATATCGGCCGCGACCGCACCTTCGTAGAAGGCCCGGGCACCGTGGCGGGCGATGCCGCGCAACGTCTCGGCCAGTGCCGGGTTACGGAAGATGTCGCCGGCCTTCGGCGCTGCGCCGTTCGGCAGGAACGCATGCGTGTTGTTCGTGCCGTTCTTGCGCAGCTTGGTCTCCAAACGCTTCCATGACCAGGCGACGATCGGATGCACCGGCCAGCCATCGTCGGCGAAGCGGATGGCCGGCTGGAGCAGTTCGTCGAGACCCTTGCGGCCATGCGCCTTCAGCAGCGTCTCCCACGCGTTGATCGCCCCGGGCACGGTGACCGCGTGCGCGGAGGTGTTCTCCAGCGCGCTGATGCCGTGCTGCTCGTACCAGTCGATCGTGGCGGCGGCCGGCGCGCGTCCGGAGCCATTCAGCGCGAAAACCTTGCCGGCGCCCGCAGGCGCATAGAGGCAGAAGCAGTCGCCGCCGATGCCGGTGGACTGCGGCTCGATCACGCAAAGCACGGCGGTCGCGGCCACCGCGGCGTCCAGGGCGTTGCCGCCGGCGCGCAACACATCCAGGGCGGTCAGCGTGGCGGCCGGCATCGAGGTGGCGGCCATGCCATGCGTCGCATACACGGGGCTGCGGCCGGGAAGGTGGTGATCGCGCATTCTTCGCTTCGCTCCAGTGGTCACGGATCGGCAAGTCCGCCAGTATGACCCAGCGAGGTATCACTGACCACTGGAGCACTGCCGATGGCCGAAACGATTGCCTACGGCGACTTCGAGCGAGTCGATATCCGGGTCGGGACCATCACCGACGCGCAGCCGTTCCCTCAGGCGCGCAAGCCGGCCTACAAGCTGGTCATCGACTTCGGCGGTGAGATCGGGATGAAGCGCTCCTCGGCGCAGCTCACCGTGCACTACCGGCCCGATCAGCTCATCGGCCGGCAGGTCTGCGCGGTGGTGAACTTCCCGCCGCGCCAGATTGGTCCGTTCATCAGCGAGGTCCTGACATTGGGCATGCCAGACGAGGATGGCACGGTCGTGCTGATCAAGCCTGACTTCAAGGTGCCGAACGGCGGTCGGCTGTTCTGATGGCGACGCACTACTACACCGTCTCGTGGGATCAGTTGCATCGCGATTCCCGTGCGCTGGCGTGGCGGCTGATGGAGAAGGGGCCGTTCGCCGGCATTGTGGCGATCACCCGTGGCGGCCTGATCCCGGCGGCGATCATCGCCCGCGAGCTCGACGTGCGGCTGGTGGAGAGCGTCTCGATCGTGAGCTACGCCGCAGGTGGCGCTGGCTCGCTGATCGAGGAGGAGCACAGCGGTGTGCCGACGGTGATCAAGCCTCCTGCGGCGGCGGGCGACGGCACCGGCTATCTGATCGTCGATGACCTGGTAGACACTGGTGCCACGGCGCGCGTGGTGCGCGGGCTGCTGCCGCGGGCGCACTTCGCCGCGGTCTACGCCAAGCCGGCAGGACGCGATACGGTGGACACGTTTGTCACCGAGGTGTCGCAGGACACCTGGATACTGTTCCCCTGGGACACCGAGCCGCAGTTTGTTGCGCCGATCGTCAAGCGCGGCGGCTGATCACTCGAACAACGCGACCGCGCGTATCGGGCTCGCGGTGCCGCCGCGGATCTTCAGCGGGAAGCCGATGAAGCGGAAGCGCCCGCGGCCCACCAATTTGTCGAGATTGGCAAGGCATTCCATGTGCGTGATGCCGCGTTCGGCGCAGGCCATGTGGGCAAGGTAGTTCGGTTCGCCTTCAGGCGCCGGACTGATCGCCTCAACTCCGAACATGAGGATCTCGTGATCGGCCAGCCAGTGTACTGATTCAATCGCGAGGCCGGGAAAGTCGTGCAGATAGCCAGGCTTGCCGAGCAGACGATCGTTGGTCGCCATGTAGAGCAGGACGGTGTCGCGCGGACGAATCTGCTGGCCCGATTTGTCGAGCGCTGCCTCCATCTCTGGCACGGTGATCGCGTGCTTCAGTGGCACTCGCGAGAGGTCGAGGCAGATCGCAGAAGTGTAGAAGTTCTCCAGCGGCACTTCATCGATCGATCGTGCGCCGGGGCGCGGATCGAAATGCACCGGCGCGTCCACGTGCGTGCCGGCGTGGTCCGACAACGCGATCGACAACGCCTTCGAGGTGAACACCGTGTTGCCCGCGTATTTCTTCTCCGAGTGATCGCCCCACACCGAGACAATGACCGGCGGATGCGACGGGTGGGTCTGCGTGCGGTGAAACAGCTCGCGGCTGAGGTCGATGAGTTCCATTGCAGTGCCCTTCGCGCCCGGACTGGACCAGTGCTACGCTTATGCCTCCTGCGGGAGGAAGCAACAATGGCCGGATTGTCCGATATTCTTGAGACGACGCAACTGGAGAAGGTGGCGGGCGGTTTCGTTTTCACCGAGGGACCGCTGTGGCATCCCGACGGGTTCTTCTACTTTGTCGATATTCGCCAGAACCTGCTGTATCGCATGGTGGTGGGGCAGAAGGCGGAGGTGGTGCGCAAGACCATCGGCGGCAACGGCACGACGTTCGATCTGCAGGGACGCCTGGTCAACTGCGAAGGCGATGGCCGCATGGTGACGCGGCTCGAGGCGAACGGCGCGGTTACGACATTGGCGGACCGGTTCGAGGGCAAGAAGCTGAACCGGCCGAACGACGTGATCTGTCATTCGAACGGTTCGCTGTATTTCACCGATCCTGCTTATCGCGTGCCGATGGCCGAGCGTGAGCTGGATGCCGCCGTGTATCGCATTGGGCCTGACGGGGCGATCAGCCTGGCGGTGCCGGTGGAGTATCCGAACGGTCTGGCGCTGTCGCCGGACGAGCGCACGCTGTACATCGCGAATACGCGCTGGTGCCAGTATATCCACGCGGTGGAGCTGGATGCGACGGGCAACATGGTGCGACGGCGGGTGTTCGCTGACATGTCGGCGGATGGCACCAACGGTGTGCCCGACGGCATGAAGGTGGACGCGGCCGGGCGGGTGTTCTGCACCGGCACCGGCGGTGTGTGGGTGTTCGCGCCGGACGGTTCGAAGATCGGCATCATCGAGATGCCGGAGGTTTGTGCGAACTGCGCGTTCGGCGGCCCGGACCTGCGCACCCTGTTCCTGACTGCCAGCACGTCCGTGTATACGCTGCGGGTGAAGACGCCGGGTATGGCGCATCCCTGGTACAAGACGCGCAGCGGCCGGTAACGCCTGTCACCTGCGAGGAGTGCTGCGACGACGCAGGCTCGGTCAAAGTTTTGGCAAACAGTGTGACCGAGACTGCTTCCTCGCTATGCCCCTCGCAATGACCGTTTGCTACCCCTTGCTCACGTTCCAGAACACCGGCGCCGGTCCCTTGAGCGGATCGCTGATGCCGCGGCTCCACGCCGCGCGCGGCATGTAGCGGCCGAGCGGAATGAACGGCACTGATTCGAACGCCGCCAACTGAATCTCCCGCTCCAGCCGCGTCTGCTCCGCCGGGTCGTCGCTGTCCAGCCAGGCGTTGTACGCCGTCTCGATACGCGGAATGTCTGGCCAACCGATCCACGCGTCCTTGCCATTGCCCCGCAACAACGATCCCAGCAGCGGATCGCGATACTCCGGCACCGGTGTGACGCTGACGAACAGCGACCAACCGCCCTTGTCCAACGGCTGCCGGCTCGAGCGGCGTTGCAGCACGGTGCCCCAGTCCATCGCCTGGTCGTCGATCGTCATGCCTACGCGCGACAGCTCATCCGCCACAACCAGAGACGCCGAGTTGTAGAACGGCTGATCGGTGGTGTGCAGCAGCACCAGCCGCTCGCCATGATACCCCGCATCCTCCAGCATTGCCTTCACGTCGGCTGTGCTGCGACGTTTGGTCAGTGCCTCGATCCCCGCCATGTCCACTTCGGGTTTGCCGGTCGCGAGATAACCCATCGGCACGATGGTGCCCTCCGGATCGCCGCCCATGATCGCGTCCATCACCGCGCGCTGATCGATCGCCGCCAGGATCGCGCGCCGCAGCTTCACGTTGTTGGTCGGCGCGGTGACGTGGTTGGGGCGCAACTGGCTGATGAAGCCCCACTTGTCCAGCCGTCCGGTCACCACGTTCGGTGCTCGCTGCAGCATCGGCAACAGGTCCGGCATCGGCATTTCCAGCCAGTCCACCTCGCCCGTCACCAGCGCATTCGCCGCGGTGGCTGGATCGGGAATCATTTTCCACTCCACCCGGTCCACCAGCACGCGATGCCCACCCGAGGTGAAGCTCGCCGGTTCGTCACGTGGCACATAGCGTTCGAACGGCACAAGCGCGGCATGACTGCCGATCACGTATTCGTCCTTGAGGAAACGGAACGGGCCGGAGCCGACGATCTCCGTCATCTGCTTGTAGGGATCGGTGCCGTTGGCGATCCGCTCCGGCACCATCACCGCCGCTGTCTGGAATTTTGACAGGAGCTTCGGCAGCGCCGGAAACTTCTTGTTCAGCCGCACCACGATGGTGCGATCATCCGGCGCCTCCAGTGCGTCGAGCCGTGCCTGGAGCGTGGCACCGCCGGGATCGCGCTGCATCCAGCGCCGCAGTGACGCAGTGCAGTCGCGTGCCAGCACCTTCGTCCCATCGTGGAACCACAGGTTCTCGCGCAGTGTCATAACCCAGCGCCTGCCGTCGTCCTCGATGACGTAGCCTGACAGCATCTGCGGCTTGGGGTTCATCTCCGCGTCGCGGCCGAACAGCACGTCGTAGATCATAAAGCCGACGTTGCGTGTGGTCATGGCACTCGTCCACACGGGATCGAGGCTTGCCAAGGGCGATTGCGGAATGAAGATCAGCGTCTTCGTCTCGCCGCCGATCGCCGGCCGCGCCAGCGTCGCCGCCGCCGCCCCCAGCATGAAGTCGCGTCGTTGCATGGTTCAGTCCTTGCTCACGTTCCAGAACACCACGGATGGTCCTTTCAGAATGCCGTGCACGTTGTCGCGCCAGGCGGCACTCTGCCGATAGCCGCCGAGGGGAATGAATGGCAGCGTTTCGAACGCCTGCAACTGGTATGCGCGTTCCAGCCGGGTCTGTTCCGTCGGATCTGTGGTGCCGAGCCAGTCGGTGTAGATCTGCTCGATCTTCGGATCCGTGGGCCAGCCGAACCACGCCTCCCTGCCATTGCCGCGGATGAAATTCGCGAGCAGCGGATCGCGATGATCAGGTGCTGCGACGACGGACGGAAACAGCGACCAGCCACCCTTGTCGATCTGCTCGCGGCTGGTTCGGCGCGCCTGCACCGTGGCCCAGTCCATCGCCTGATCATCGACATTCATACCGGCGGCGGACAACGAATGCGCGATCACCGTCGCCGTGGGGTTGAAGAACCAGTGGTCGGTGGCATGCAGCAGGACGATGCGCTCGCCGTTGTATCCGGCCTTGTCGAGCATCGCCTTCACCTGGTCGGGCGTATGCTTCGTGCGCACCAGGTCCATGCCGGCTTCATCGACCTCCGGCTTGCCGGTCCGCAGGAAACCCACACCGGTGAACATGTTCTCCGGATCGCCGCCCATCGACGCGGCCATCACCTCCTGCTGGTCGATCGCGGCAAGCATCGCGCGACGCACATCAGGATTACTGGTCGGAGCCGCGATGTGGTTTGGACGCATGAAACAGATCTGGCCGAACGTATCCAGCACGCCGACTTTGACACCGGACGCCTTCCTCAACGTCGGCAGCAGGTCGGGCAGCGGAATTTCGACCCAGTCCACCTCGCCGGTTACCAGTGCGTTGACCGCGGTCTGGCCGTCGGGGATCATCTTCCACTCGACGCGATCGACCATCACCCGATGTCCGCCCGCCGTGTAGCTCGCCGGCTCATCGCGCGGCGCATAGCGATCGAACCTGGCGAACGCGGCGTGACTGCCCAGCACGTGCTCGTCGGCGAGCCAACGGAACGGGCCGCTGCCGATCGCCTCGGGGATCTGCTTGAACGGATCTGTCTGCGCCAGGCGCTCCGGCATCATCACGGCCGGGATGATGAACTTCGACAGCAGCGTGCGCAGATGCGGGAAGGGCTTGTTCAGCCGCAGCACGATGGTGCGGTCGTCCGGCGCCTCCATCGCATCGAGCCGCTGCGACAGCGTCACGCCACCCTGATCGCGCACCATCCACCGCTTCAGCGAGGCGATGCAGTCGCGCGAAAGCACGGGCACGCCGTCGTGGAACCACAGGTTCTCGCGCAGCCGCAGCGTCCAGCGGCGACCGTCGTCCTCCATCAGGTCGCCTTCGAGCATCTGCGGTCTGGGGTTCATCGCCTCGTCGCGGCCGTAGAGCAGGTCGAACACCATGAATCCCATGTTTCGGGCGATCTGCGAGCTGGTCCAAACCGGATCGATGCTGTTCAGCGCGACCTGCGGCACAATGGACAGGGTTTGCGTCTTTGCAGCGATGGCGGGACGCGCCAGAGCGGCAGCCGCCGCCCCGAGCAAGAGGCTGCGTCGGTGCATTCCTTGTGGTTCCTCCCGATGTGACGGGAGCCTAGCGCAACGACGCAGTCTGCTCCATCTCTTCGCGGACCTCGCGCTCGATCGCGTCCAACAGGCGCAACGGGAAGTGCCGCGGCACACCCTCCACGATGAATACGATGCGCGTGGAGTGGTCGGCCGAAGGCCAACGATTGAGGAACTCCGGCGGCGAGACGACGTGCTGGACCCCGTGAATGACCGCGGGCTGCCCGGGCATCTCCTCGATGTTCACCAGCCCCTTCAGCCGCAGCAGCCGCGCGCCGCAGTGCTCCGTCAGCGCTTCGAGCAGCAGGGTCAGCGCCAGCGCCGGAACCGGACGCTCGCGCTGCAACGCGAAGCTTGTGATGCCACCGGTGTGCCGCGCGCTGGCGAACGGATTGCGCGCTGGCGGCTCGGGCAGGGTGGCGAAGCGCATCGCCACGCGGGTGCCGGTGAACAGCGTGGCGGTCGCGGCATCGCGCGCGCCGAGCAGGGCGGCACCGGTATTGAGCGCGGCAAGCCGTTCGAGCAGAGCGTCGGTTGGCTTGGCAACGTCGGTCTTGCTCAGCAGGAGCGTGTCTGCAAGCGCCGTCTGGCGACGGGCTTCCGGATGACGATCGAGCGTCGCCTCCCCGTGCAGCGCATCGATGAGCGTGACGATGCCGTCTATGGTGTGGTGCCGAGCGATGTCGAGATCGGTCATCAGTGCGTGCAGGATCGGCGCAGGATCAGCGAGGCCTGATGTTTCGACCAGCACGCGATCATACGCGATGTCGCCCGCCTCGCGTCGGCGCTGGAGATCGAGCAGCGTGGCCACGAGGTCGCTGCGCACCGCGCAGCACAGGCAACCGGTAGTGAGCGCCAACAGGGTCTCGTCGCTGCTGGCGATCAGCTCGTGATCCAGGCCGATCTCGCCGAATTCGTTGACGATGACCGCGGTGCGAGCGAATGCCGGATCGCGCAGTATGCGCCCGATCAGCGTGGTCTTGCCACTGCCGAGAAAGCCGGTGACGATGGCGACCGGGATCATGGCGTGAGGCGACGATGGACGGTGTGCATGACGAGGTCCTGCTGACGGACACGGCGGCGCTGCGCGAACTCTACGGCGAACCGCCGGAAGGCGCGATTGCCAAGGAGATCGACTACGTGCATCCGCATTATCGCGCGATGATCGAGGCCTCGCCATTCATGGTGATGGCGACCAGCGGTCCCGACGGGCTCGATGTATCACCACGCGGCGACCCGGCGGGGTTCGTCGTTGTGGAGGATGCGCGAACGCTGCTGATCCCTGACCGCCGCGGCAACAATCGCGCCGACAGCCTGAACAACCTGATCGGCGATCCCCGCATCGCACTGCTGTTCCTGATCCCTGGTGTCGGCGAGACCTTGCGGGTGAATGGGCGGGCGGAGATTTCGGTCGACCCCGCCTTGCTGGAACGGTTCCCCGCGCAGGGCAAGCTGCCGCGCTCGGTGATCGTGGTGCGTGTCGAGCGGGTCTATTTCCAGTGTCCGAAGGCGCTGGTGCGGTCCGATCTGTGGAACCCGGCGAAACACGTGGAGCGTCGCAGTCTCCCCAGCACCGGCACCATCCTGGCCGACATCACGCGCGGCCGCGTCGGCGGCGCCGAGTACGACGCGGCCTATCCGGAACGCCTGAAAGCAACGATCTACTGAGCCAACCAACTTCCCCCTCCTCCCCTCGCGGGAGGGGTTGGGGGAGCGGGCCGTCACTTCCGCCGAACCTCTCGAAACGCAGCCTGATACGCCTCCAGCACATCTCGTCCGAAGCATGCCAGCACGACGCGGTCGATCGATGCATCCTCGGCCACGAACGCCGCTACGGTCCCTACCGCAATGCGCGCCGCCTCGGCGATCGGATACCCATAGATCCCGCAACTGATTGCCGGAAACGCGATCGATCGCACACCATGCGCGACCGCCAGCCTGAGACTCTCCGCATAGCAACTCGCCAGCAGCTCCGGTTCGCCATGCCGTCCGTCGCGGTAGCGCGGACCCACCGCATGGATCACGAACTTCGCCGGCACGTTGTATCCATTGGTGATCTTCGCCTGTCCCGTGGGACAACCACCAAGTGTGCGGCACTCCGCCAGCAGGTCCGGACCCGCCGCGCGGTGGATCGCGCCATCCACGCCGCCGCCGCCCAGCAGCGACTGGTTGGCCGCATTCACGATCGCATCGACCGCCAGCTTCGTGATGTCAGCCTCACGAACCTCGATGCGCTGCACGATGCGCCTCCCTCAGACCCAGTTGCGCCACTTGAAGATGGCCAGCGGGATCAGGCCTGTCACGACGATCAAGCCGAGGCCCCAGGCATAGCCCCACGACCAGTCGTATTCCGGCATGTTCTTGAAGTTCATGCCGTAAATGCCGGCCACCAGCACCGGCGGAATGCCAACGACAGAGACCACCGTCAACACCTTCATGACGTTGTTCTGCGCGATGTTGATGAAGCCGAGTGTCGCGTCCAGCAGGAACTGCAGCTTGTCGTTGAGATGCGTATCGAAATCATTGAGTGACGCGACGTCGCGCTGCAGTGTGTGCAGCCTTGGGTGCAGCTCCTTTGGCAGCCACGTCGCGGCTGCGGTCTCGACGTAGGGCACGATGCGCCCGGCGCCCACCTGGCTCTCGCGGATATGCGAGATGAGGTCGCCGACGCGGCCGAGAGTGACGAGTGAGGCACGCAGCAGGGCATCCTCGCGCTTGCGTCCGCTTGCCGCCGCCATGTCATCGCAGAAGATGCGATGGGAGAGCGATTCCAGCTCGGCTTTTACCTGCTCGAGCGAATCGGCCTGGCGATCGACGATCACCTCCAGCAGCGCAACCAGTACATGCGCGCTGCCATGCGCGGTCGAATCAGGCTGCGCCATGAACTGATCGAACAGCCGGCTCGGCGCGAAGCGGACGGTGACCAGGCGATCGGGTGAGAGGACGAAGCCGACCGAGACCGATCGCGGCTCGGTATCCGGTCGGCTGACCATCGGCATGCTGAGATAAAGTACGCCGTCGCGGGTCGCGAGGCGGCTGGAACTTTCGATCTCATTGATGTCGGCCTCGGTGGGAATCGTGAGGCCGGTTTCGCGCGCGACACGCTCGGTCTCGTCCTGCGTCGGTTCAAGCAGATCGATCCACTGCACACCGGCGAGCGGCTCCGAACTGCGCCGGAGCGCTCCGCCCTGGCAGGTGAATGCGGTCAGCACATCCGTCAGTTGCGCGACCGGTCCACGAGCGCGTTCTTGGCGATCCACGGCATCATCGCCCGCAGCTTTTCGCCCACCTGCTCGATCGGGTGCTCGGACAGACGACGGCGCATCGCCTTGAAGCTGGTCTGGTTCACCTTGTTCTCCAGCATCCAGTCGCGCGCGAATTTGCCTGACTGGATGTCGTCCAGAACGCGCTTCATCTCCGCCTTTGTCGCATCGTTGACGATGCGCGGGCCGGATACGTACTCGCCGTACTCGGCTGTGTTGCTGACCGAATAGTTCATATTGGCGATGCCGCCCTCATACACCAGATCGACGATCAGCTTGACCTCGTGGACGCACTCGAAATAGGCCATCTCGGGCGCGTAGCCTGCTTCGACCAGAGTCTCGTAGCCGGCCTTCATCAGCTCGACGAGACCGCCGCACAGCACGGTCTGTTCGCCGAACAGATCGGTCTCGCATTCCTCTTTGAACGTCGTCTCGATGATGCCGGCGCGGCCGCCGCCAATTGCACTGGCGTAGGACAGTGCAACCTCCATCGCATTGCCCGACGGGTCCTGCGATACCGCAACCAGGCACGGAACGCCGCCGCCGCGCTGATACTCGCTGCGCACAGTGTGGCCGGGGCCTTTGGGCGCGATCATGAACACGTCGATGTCGGGGCGCGGGTCGAGCAGATTGAAATGCACGTTCAGTCCGTGTGCGAATGCCAGCGCGGCGCCACGCTTCATATTGGGGCCGAGCTTCTCCCGGTAGAGATCGCCCTGGCCTTCGTCCGGCGTCAGCACCATCACCACGTCGGCCGATTTCGCACAGTCAGCCGGGTCCATCACCTTCAGCCCCGCCGCCTCCGCCTTCGCTACCCCGCCGGAGTTCGGCCGCAGACCGACGACGACGTCCTTCACGCCGCTTTCCTTCAGGTTGTTGGCGTGGGCGTGGCCCTGGCTGCCATAGCCGATGATGGCGACGCGCTTGCCCTTGATCAGGTTCACATCGGCGTCGCGGTCGTAGTAAACGCGCATCTCAGTCGCTCCTTTCCCGCGTCATTGCTCGAAGCCGCGCCTCGCAATGACATGTTCGCAATCTAGATCGTCCGCGTGCCGCGCGCTATCGCGGCCACACCGGTACGCGATACCTCGGCCAGGCCGAGGTGTCGCATCAGGTCGATGAAGGCGTCGAGCTTGTCGGTGCCGCCGGTCAGCTCGAACACGAAGCTCTCGTGCGTCGCGTCGATCACGCGGGCGCGGAAGGCATCGGCGATGCGCAGCGCCTCGACGCGCTTTTCCCCTGCGCCAACCACCTTGATCAGCGCCATCTCGCGCGCGATGTGCGGACCTTCCCGCGTGAGATCGGCGACACGGTGCACCGGCACAAGTCGGTCGAGCTGCGCCTTGATCTGCTCGATCACCATCTCGGTGCCGGAGGTTACGATGTTGATGCGAGAACGCTCGCCACCGCTTTCCACTGCCGCCACGGTAAGGCTGTCGATGTTGTAACCGCGGCCGGAGAAAAGGCCGACAACGCGGGCGAGAATGCCCGGTTCGTTTTCAACCAGGACCGAAATTGTCGCGGTGCGGAGTGTGGTATCGGGCATGTGCGTCCTATTGTCATCCCCGCGAAAGCGGGGACCCAGGGCCCGGGGATCGCGGTTGCTCGCCTGGGTCCCCGCATTCGCGGGGATGTGTGATGTCAGACCAGTACGAGACCTTCGTCGGTGATCCCGGCGGCTTCGTCCTCGTGCTCGGGACCGAGGATCATCTCGTTGTGCGCCGCACCGCTCGGGATCATCGGGAAGCAGTTCTCCTTCGGGTCCACCGCGATGTCGGCGATCACCGCACGGTCGCACGCCAGCATCTCGCGGATCACGTCATCAACCTGTTCGACGCGGTCGGCGCGCAGGCCGACGGCGTGGAAGCTGTCCGCCAGCTTCACGAAATCCGGCAGGGCGGCGCTGTAGCTTTCCGAATAGCGCCCGCCATGCAGCAGTTCCTGCCACTGGCGTACCATTCCCATGTATTGGTTGTTCAGGATGAAGACCTTCACCGGCAGCCGGTACTGCGCCAGCGTGCCCATCTCCTGGATGTTCATCAGCACCGACGCCTCGCCGGCGATGTCGATCACCAGCGCGTCGGGATGTGCCACCTGCACGCCCATCGCGGCCGGCAGGCCGTAGCCCATGGTGCCGAGACCGCCGCTGGTCATCCAGTGGTTTGGCCGCTCGAAGTGGAAGTGCTGCGCTGCCCACATCTGGTGCTGACCGACCTCGGTGGTGATGAAAATCTCCCTGCCGAGCGACCGGGTCAGTTCATACAGCCGCTGGATCGCGTATTGCGGCTTGATGATCGCGCCTGGTGTCATGTCCTGGGTGAATTTCAGGCTGCCCTTCGCGCGCCAGGTATCGATCTGGCGCCACCAGGTCGCGATCGCCTGCGTATCCGGCACTGTCGTGTCGGCCTGCCATGCCGCGATCAGCGCATCCAGCACGCGGCCCGCATCGCCGACGATCGGCACATCGACCGGCACATTCTTGTTGATCGACGAGCTGTCGATGTCGGCATGGATCTTCTTCGATCCCTGGCTGAATGCGTTCAACCGCCCGGTTACCCGGTCATCGAACCGCGCGCCGATGTTCAGCAGGACGTCGCAGCCGTGCATGGCCAAATTGGCCTCGTAGGTGCCATGCATTCCCAGCATACCAAGGAACTGCGGATCAGAGGCGGGATAGGCGCCGAGACCCATCAGCGTGTTGGTGACCGGAAAGCCGGTCATGCGAATGAACTGCGTCAGCGCCGCCGCGGCAGCGGGGCCGGCGTTGATCACGCCGCCGCCAGTGTACACCATCGGCCGCTTCGCCGCCTTGAGCAGTGCGACCGCAGCGTCGATCTGGCGGAGGTCCGGCTCGGTTCGCGGACGGTAACTCGGATGGCCGTCGGCCGGTTGCGTGTAGGGGGCCGGGCCGATCACGATGTCCTTGGGCAGATCGATCACCACGGGGCCGGGCCGGCCGGAGCGGGCGACGTAGAACGCCTCGTGCACCACCCGCGCCAGATCCTCGGGACGCTTCACCAGGTAATTGTGCTTGGTGGCCGGGCGGGTGATGCCGGTGGTGTCGGCCTCCTGGAAGGCGTCGTTGCCGATCAGGTGGGTGGGCACCTGGCCGGTCAGGCAGACCACCGGAATTGAGTCCATCAGCGCGTCCACCAGACCGGTAACCGCATTGGTGGCGCCGGGCCCGGAGGTCACCAGCACCACCCCGACCTTCCCGGTGGAGCGAGCGTAGCCTTCGGCCGCATGCACTGCACCGCCCTCCTGGCGGACCAGGATGTGGCGGATGGCATTCTGCTTGAACAGCGCGTCGTAGATTGGCAGTACGGCGCCGCCGGGATATCCGAAGATAACCTCTACGCCCTGATCCTTCAGGGCGCGGAGGAGAACTTCTGCTCCCGATTGGGCTTCGTCTGCCGACATGGTCGTGCTCCGGGTGATAGCGGGCGCACCGATAGGCTGGATGGTGCGGTGCGTCAACCCATGTGCTCAATAAACGCTAAGATATCCTGAACAATTCTTTCCGAAAGTTGCTCACCAATAGCAAATCGCGCATGGATCGTATGCAGCCACGGCGGCTCAGCAAGTTGATGGTGGCGGAACCACGTCGCCTGCCGCTTGGTGTATTGGCCGGTTACCAGTTCGATCCGCCGCGTCGCTTCGTCGAGCGTGAACGCGCCGCGCAGATAGCCGGTCAGCTCCGGCACGCCATGCGCTCGCATTGCCGGCACCGCCGGATCCAGACCGAGTGCCAGCAGTACCCGCACCTCTTCGATGGCTCCTTCAGCCAGCATTCCCGTAAGCCGGGTGGCGATCGCCGCACGCAATTCGCCGCGCGGCGGGTCAATCAGGATGGCGGCGAAGCGCCAGGGCGCCGGCTCGCCGGCAAGCGCCTGCCATGACGTGAGGCTTCGCCCGGTGCCTCGCCAGATCTCCCAGGCGCGGGCGATGCGCTGGCTGTCGGTGGGACACAGGCGAGAAGCGGCCTCGGGGTCCGCCTGGGCGAGGCGGGTGTGCAAGGCGGCAGGTCCGATGTCCTTGAGCAGACGCCGCGCCTCGTCTCGCGCAGCGGGACCGGGATCCGGAATGGCTGCCAGACCCCGGATCAATGTGGCGAGGTAGAGGCCGGTGCCACCAGTCAGGATCGGAAGCCGCCCCGCTGCCCGCGCCCGGTCCATCTCCGCCAGCGCCGTCCCGCGCCACCACGCGACGCTGCCCGGCTCCGCGGCAGGCCGGATGCCGTAGAGCGCGTGCGGAACGCGGCGTTCTTCCTCGATCGAGGGGCGCGCCGTGAGCACACACAGCTCGCGGTACACCTGCATGGCGTCGGCATTGATGATCGTGCCGCGGCAGCACTCGGCGAGCTCCATCGCCAATGCCGACTTGCCGCTCGCGGTGGGGCCGGCAACGATCAGGGCAGGGGGAGATGCACTCTCATTCAGGTCTCGTGTCGCGATGATTTGAGCCATTCACATCTGATAGCCTTGCACGCTGGGCGACGAAAACCGCGCGTTCACGCCTGAACTCGAATCCTGTATCATCGCGAGTCGAAATCGGAGCGGTCGATGGTTCTCGGACGTGAGGTGAAGCGCAGGCTGAAGGCAGCGGTCGCGCCGGTAATCTTCCTGTCTCTGGTCGGCTACTTCGGCTGGAATGCGGTGCAGGGCAATCACGGCCTGGTAGCCTATGCGCAGCGACAGGAATTGCTCGCGCAGGCGCAGGCAGACCAGGACAAGGCGCGCGCCGAACGCGACGCCTGGGAGCGGCGCGTCGCCGGACTTCGCTCACGCCACATCGACGCCGACGCGCTCGATGAACGGGCGCGCGCGATGCTGAACCTGGCCGATCCATCGGATGTTATCGTGCCGTATGGACCGTCGGACCGGCTGTTCTGAGCACCACGTGAAACACGCTTTTGATCTCTGGCCACGGACGACCAAAGCGCCGATATTGTCGCTATGAGCGCCCCGCCTTCGAACCAGGGAAGACGTCGAGGCATGAAGAACCAGGATTGGGAAATCCCACCCAAGCTCCAGCCGGACGCGGACGACTATTCGTTCGATCTGGAGCGGGCCCTCCGGGCGATCGTCAGCCTGAAGACCTACGTCCCACCGGACGCGTTCACCGCCGAGACTCTCGGCGTCGAGCGTGCGGGCAGTGGTGTGGTGATCCGTGAGAGCGGTCTGGTGGCAACGATCGGCTACCTGATCACCGAGGCGGAGACGATCTGGATCACCTCATCGGACGGGCGGGCGATCCCCGGGCATGCGCTTGCCTATGACCAGGAGAGCGGCTTCGGCCTCGTCCAGGCGCTCGGCAGGCTAGACCTGCCGGCGCTGGAGATGGGTGATTCGGATAGCCTGAAGGTCGGCGACCAGGTGGTCTTCGCGGCGGGTGGCGGCCGGCATCACGCGATCGAAACCCGCGTTGTCGGACGCCAGGAGTTCGCCGGCTATTGGGAGTATGTGCTGGACGACGCGATCTTCACCGCCCCGGCGCACCCGTTCTGGGGCGGCGGCGGTTTGCTGAGCAGCGACGGCAAGCTAATGGGGATCGGGTCGCTGATACTTCAACAAGGTGATGGCAAGGGACAACGGCTCGACATGAACATGGTGGTGCCGATCGGGCTGCTGACGCCGATCATGAAGGACCTGTTGAGCTACGGCCGGGTGAACCGGCCCGCGCGGCCCTGGCTAGGGATGTACGCCACGGAAGCAGATGAATCTATCGTGGTGGGCGGTCTGGCGGATAACGGACCGGCCGAGCAGGCAGGTGTTCGCAGGGGAGATCGCATCCTGGCGGTGGGTGGCGACGAGATCAGCGATCTGGCTGGCCTGTGGCGACGCGTCTGGGCGTCCGGGAGCGCCGGCGCGGAGGTCAGGTTGCGGTTGATGCGCGACAAGAGCCCCGTCGCATTGACGGTGCGATCCCGCGATCGGTCGAGTTCCCTGAAGTCGCCGAAGCTGCACTGACCGGTAGTCTGGGCCACCCCTACGCCAGACCGCGCGCCTTCAATCGGTCAACCAGAAGCTTACCAAGCTGTTCGGTCGTCTCCGCCTGTCGTTCAGCCGGAATATGCTTGGCGACGGTGTGCACTGCGCCTTCCACCAGAACGCCGATGACAAGGTAGGGGTCGGCGCCGTCCTGGGTAACCAACCGGATCACCTCGGCCAGCATCTGGATGGAATCCGGCTTCCTCGACGATGCCTGGTTGGCTTGGCGAATCAGCCGTTCGAGGGTTCGAAAGCGGTGGTCTGGCATGCCGCCAGCATGACGGAATGAGAGCCAAAGTGGCAAGCCGCGCGGCGCCGCTTGTTCTTGCCTTGTTCGTTCACATGCCCTAGCGTCATGGCATGCCGGACGAACCCTCTGCGCTCGCACCCGCCGATCTCGATGATGTTCGCCGCGCGCTCGCCTTTGCCCTGACGTTTGATGGGCGCAAGCGGTTCAGACATGCCGACGAACTGGCAGCGCAGATCACCGCGCAACACTTGGTGCGCTACCTGGAGCTGGCGGGATTCGTGGTCATGCAGAAGCCGCCACGGGCAGGGCACAGCACGTCAGGCGGCGGGCCAATTAGTCCCTAAAGCCAAACCGCGTCGCATCCAAAGTAGAATTGTAACGTTAACGTAATATCGTGAAACTCGACGCCATGCCGCACCGCTACGCATTGGGCGATTTGGTCGTCGGGCGATCGCTCGCCGTTCCTCCTGGTCCCAACAGGCTCGTTCGCCTGTTGCCTCCTGTCGCAGGAGAGCCGCACTACCATGGGCAAAGCACGGCCGACGGTCACCAGCGGGCACTGATGGAAGGGCAGATCAGAGCCGCGGTAGCCAGTCAGCCGAACCCTGTGGCGACACAACAAACACGTCAGCGTCGGGGCGCTTCGGTGAAAATTAAGAGCGTGTTGACGGTATCTGGTTGAGGCTTGACGCGACATCGCGCCGTCGCGCTACGACACCTCGGTATCAGTCGAAGAGGAGTGACGTATGAAGCCTGCCCCCGAGATGCTTGAGGGGCGCATCCGTGAGTGCGCCTATCACATTTGGGAAGCCAGTGGTCGACCGTCCGGACGTGATGATGAAATCTGGCAGCGCGCGTGCGAAGAGATTGCGACTGGGGATGACGCACCGAGTTCCAAAGCGAATGGACACCAGCGTAAGGTCGCGCGATCAACCCAACCGCCACGCAGGCGCAGCCGAAAGGCGTCGTAGCAACACGGCATCCGGTCAACGCATTGTCAGTTGCACCGTGCCAGCGGTGCAGCGGACTTGTGGGAGACGCCGCACGGCGCCAAACGCTCGAGCAATTCCCCAACCACGGTGTGGAACATGGCCTCGGTCAGCCGGCCGGTGTTCGTGTTCAGTCGCGACACATGATAGCTGTCCGCGACCACTCTGCCCTCGGGCAGGTTATGGATCGCGCCATGCCTGAACGGCACGTGCGCGGGTCGTACGCCATGGACCCGCAGCACGGCATTATGGGCGGTGCCGCCGAGTGCGAGCATCCCACCCAGTCGGGGCATCGCGGCGATCTCGGCGGCGAGATAGCGGTTGCAGGTGCCGATCTCGGCGGGCGTCGGCAGGTTCGCAGGTGGCACGCAGCGCACCGCATTGGTAACCCGGCAGTCCATCAACGCCAGCCCATCCTCGGGTGCCGCGCGGTACTGACCTTGCGCGAGACCGAAGTGCAGCAGCGTCCGGTAGAGCAGTTCGCCCGCGTAATCGCCGGTGAACGGCCGGCCGGTGCGATTGGCGCCGCGTACCCCAGGTGCCAGCCCGACGATCAGCAGTCGCGCGTTGAGACTGCCGAAGCTGGGCACCGGCGCATTGAACCAGTCGGGATGCACTGACCGGTTTGCCTGCCGGTACTCGGCTAGCCGTGGGCAGAGCGGACAGTCGGTTGATGGACGCCCGTCCTGCGCCCCGGTCACGCGGCGTCGTGCGAATCTGTGAACGGCTCGGCGGGGGTCTGCCGCAGCGGCACGGAGCGGACGCGCGGCTCGGTCTGCCGGCGCGTGAACTCCGGTGCGATTTCGGCCAGTTCGAGAAACTGATCCGCCTGGCGGCGCAATTCGTCCGCAACCATCGGCGGGCTGGTGCGAATCGACGATACCACCGAGACGCGTACACCCTTGCGCTGCATCGCCTCCACCAGGCGTCGAAAGTCGAAGTCACCGCTGAACAATACGGCGTGATCAATCCGAGGCGCGAGTTCCAGCATGTCGACCGCGACCTCGATGTCCATGTTGCCCTTCACCCGCCGCCGGCCGGCCGAATCGGTGAATTCCTTGGCCGGCTTGGTGACCAGCGTGTAGCCATTGTAGGCCAGCCAATCGGTCAACGGCTTCAATGGTGAGTATTCGTCGGTCTCCAGCACTGCTGAGTAGTAGTAGGCTCGAACAACGTGGGCTTTCTTACGAAAGAATTCGAGTAAATTGCGGTAATCCACGTCGAAGCCAAGATTGCGGGAGGCGGAGTAGAGATTGGCACCGTCAATGAACAGGGCAATCCGTTCACTTGGCAGGAAATGCATGGAACGTGACCTCTCAAGGCAGCATCAGGAACCAGTCGCAATACGCGCTGACCGGGAAATGGCGGGTAACCGGGGCGATCGCGTAGCAAATCATCGCAGTTTCTCATTGAATTGCAAACGGCTGGGACGGATTCGTTGCGGATGATCGTCGTCGGCATCGGCGCCAATCTTCCGGCGCCGGACGGCGCGCTCCCCCTGGAAGCCGCTCGCCGAGCTGCGGGGCGTCTGGATGCGCTGCCTGGGCTGCGACTGCGCGCCTTGTCGCGCTGGTTTCGCACTGAACCTGTCCCGCCCTCCGGCCAACCCTGCTACGTCAATGCTATCGCGCTTTTGGGAACCGAGCCAGCCGCCACGGAACCCGATCCCGCCGACCTGCTCGCGTGGCTCCAGGGGATCGAGGCGCAGGCCGGACGGACGCGGGGCGAGCGCAATGCGGCACGCACGCTGGATCTGGACATCATCGCCATGGGCGAGGCGGGGGGGATGTTGCAGGCCGCGCCGGATCCGGTGCTGCCACATCCTCGTGCTCATCTGCGGGCGTTCGTGCTGATCCCGCTGCTCGATGTGGCCCCTGGATGGGTGCACCCAGTGCTGGGCCGGAGTGGCAGGGACCTGCTGGCCGAATTGCCGCCTCAGGGGGTTCGGCCGATCTGACTGTTCAGTTCCGCTGGGCGGTCAGCCGCCGCTCGCAGCGCAGCGTGGTGAGCGTCGCATCGAGGGTCGCTCCGATGATGCGTCCTCGCAAGGTCACCCAATCCGCGACGAAGCTCGAACGCCTCGGCCGGTCCTCGCCGGTGCCGTACTGCATCTGGCCACCGAGCGTGCCGTCGGCGGCGATCTGGACGGGGAGGGGAGCGGTCCGGGGAGGGCTGACCTGGAACGGGTAGGTAAACTGCCCGTCGCGCACCTCGATCCGCACGGGAAGTGTCGGCTCGCCGCATTGGAACGCCACGCCGTTGACCAGCGTATCCTGGCCGATAAAGCTGCCATCGAAGTGTGCGCCAGCGGCCGGCCCCGCGGGCGCACCCGTGATCGGCGCGCAGCCTGCAAGGACGACCAGCATGGCAAAATAGCGGTTCATGCTGCGGAAATGGCTTGTTGAGCCACGGCGTCAAGCGGGTCAGGCTTGCTTTGCCGTGACACCGCGCCTAGATCAACAGCTCGCCCAAGTTTAAAGCCGGAGGCTGAGCGCATGGCGCGCGTCACCGTAGAAGATTGCGTCCAGAAGGTTCCCAACCGCTTCGAGCTGGTTCTGCTCGCCGCCCAGCGCGCGCGCAATCTGAGCCGCGGCGAGGAGCTGTCCATTGACCGCGACAACGACAAGAACCCTGTGGTCGCTCTGCGCGAGATCGCCGACGAGACGATCGACCTCGGCCGGATCGAGCAGGACCTGGTCAAGTCTCTGTCGCGCGCTCCGGAGCCGGAGCCCGCGGACGAGGAGGTGCTCGACCTCATCCCGACCGACCAGAACATCTTCGGCCTGCAGGACGTGACGGCCGAGGAAGAGTCGGCCAGCCTGCCCGTCGAAGGCGAAGATATGTCGCCCGAGGATCTCGAGGCGGCGATCGAGGCAGAGCTGGGCGGCCGCAACGCCCGGTAATCGTGCATGACGACGGGGGGCGCAGGCAGCGCTGGCACGAGGCCGACCCTCGCTCCCGTCTTCGCGCCTGATGGTGTCGCGGTGGAGGTGGCGGCTCGCGTGGCACCCCCACCACTCGCTGCCGGTCTGGCGGCAAAGCTGCGGGCGTATGATCCGAAGGCGGACACCGGGCTGATAGACGCGGCCTATACGCTGGCGGAGCGCGCGCACGGCACGCAGCGCCGCGACAATGGCGACCCCTACATCACGCACCCCGTCGCGGTAGCCGATATTCTGGCGGGGTATCGGCTGGACACCGCCTCGATCGCCACCGGGCTGCTGCACGACGTGATCGAGGATACGCCGGTCAAACTACCCGAGATCCAGACCCGTTTCGGCGGCGAGATCGCCGGGCTGGTGGACGGCGTCACCAAGCTGACCCGGCTGGAGCTGCAGTCCGATCGCACGAAGCAGGCGGAGAACTTCCGCAAGCTGGTGTTGGCGATCAGCCGCGACATCCGCGTGCTGCTGGTGAAGTTGGCCGACCGTCTGCACAACATGCGCACGCTGCACTTCGTGCAGGACGCCGAGCGGCGGCGGCGGATCGCGCGCGAGACGATGGAGATCTACGCGCCACTTGCCGAGCGGATCGGCATGGACGCGGTGAAGACGGAGCTGCAGACGCTGGCCTTCGCGCAGCTCGATCCGGAGGCTTACGCGACCATCCAGGCGCGGCTGAATTTCCTGCGCGGTCAGGGCGCCGATGTGATCGAGGAAGTGCGGACCGAACTGACCCGCGTCTGCGAGGAAGGCGGCGTGAAGGTGACCGAGGTCGCAGGACGCGAGAAGTCGCCATACTCGATCTGGGAGAAGATGCATCGGCGCAACGTCGCCTTCGAGCAGCTTTCCGACATCATGGCGTTTCGCATTGTCGTGCCAAGCAAGGAGGCGTGCTACGGCGTGCTGGGCGCGGTGCACTCGGCGTACCCGGTCATCGCTGGCCGCTTCAAGGATTACATCTCGACGCCGAAGTCGAACGGCTATCAGAGCCTGCACACTGGTGTGACATTGCGCGAGCCGCGCAACCAGAAGATCGAGATCCAGATCCGCACCGCCGAGATGAACAACGTGGCGGAGAACGGTGTCGCGGCGCATTGGGTCTACAAGGTACCGGACAAGAAGACCGACAAGCGCGATCTGCAGCAGTTCCGCTGGGTGCAGGACCTGCTGGAGATCCTGGAGAATTCGGCGGCGCCTGACGATTTCCTGGAGAACACCAAGCTCGAACTGTACGAGGACCAGGTGTTCTGCTTCACGCCGAAGGGGCAGTTGATCCAGTTGCCGCGCGGGGCGACGCCGGTGGACTTCGCCTATGCGGTGCACAGCCAGGTGGGGGATGCCTGCGTCGGTGCGAAGATCAACGGCAGGCTGCTCCCGCTCCGCCATCAGTTGCAGAACGGCGATCAGGTCGAGATCATGACCGCGCGCGGCGGCACGCCGTCGCCGCAGTGGGAGCGCTTCGTCGTCACCGGCAAGGCGCGCGCGCGCATCCGCCGCTTCATCCATCAGCAGCAGCGCCAGCAGCACCTCGATGCGGGGCGCGCGGAACTGGCGAAGGCGTTCCGCCAGGCAGGGGTCGACGGGTCGGAGAAGGCGCTGGAGCCGGCGCTGAAGACGCTGAAACTCAGCGGCGTGGACGATCTCTATATCGCTGTCGGCAATGGCAATGTCGGCCCGAAGGATGTGGTGAACGCCGCCTATCCGGAACTCCGGCAGTCACCGCGGGCGCCGCGGGTCATCCCGGCGCCGCCCCCCCGCGCGGCTGGCCGCCACCCGCATCGGTCGGACTTCGATATGCCGATCACCGGACTGGTGCCGGGCATGGCGTACCACTTCGCGGGCTGCTGCCATCCCGTGCCCGGTGACGACATCGTCGGCATCGTCACCACCGGCAAGGGGGTGACGATCCATGGGCGCGACTGCCCGACGCTTACCGGCTTTGCGGCGACGCCGGAGCGCTTCATCGAGGTCGATTGGAACTATTCGGCGCTCAGCGGCGGCCGAGGCGACGGCAAGTCGCAGCACCACACAGCGCGGATCAGTGTGATCGGCGCCAATGAACCGACCGCGCTCGCCAACCTGACGAACGCCATCGCCAAGCAAGAAGGTGCGGTCGCCAGCCTGAAGATCGTCAACCGGCAGGCCGACTTCATCGAAGCGCTGGTGGACGTCGATGTGCGCGATGTGGCCCACTTGTCGAAGGTCATTGCCGGCCTGCGCGGCGCGGTCGGCGTCAAGGGCGTGGAACGAGGCTAGGGCAGGCGTGCATGATTCTCGGCCTCGGCTCCGATATCTGCGACATCCGCCGCATCGAAGCGGCGATCGCGCGCCACGGTGACCGCTTTATCGCGCGCATCTTCACCGCGACAGAACGAGCCAGGGCGGAGCGCCGAACGGAACGCATCCAGGCCGCGACCTACGCCAAGCGGTTTGCCGCCAAAGAGGCGGCAGCGAAGGCTCTTGGCACCGGCTTTCGACGCGGTGTGTTCTTCTCCGATCTCGGTGTGGTGAACCTGCCCTCGGGGCAGCCGACCTTGCGCATGACCGGTGGTGCCGCGTCGCGGCTGGCAGCGATCACGCCCGCGGGTATGCTTGCCGCGGTCGCCTTGACGATGACGGATGAGTACCCATACGCGTTCGCGCAGGTGATCATCTCCACCGTGCCGGCGAGTTGAGAGGAGCGAAACTATGCGACGGATTGCCGTGCTGCTGGCGCTGACGGTGGGCGCGTCACTGCTCGCCGGCTGTGTATACAATCCGTACACCGGGACCTGGGCGCCGTGCTGCAACTATTACGGCAATCCGTATTACCGGTACCCGCCGCCGTATTATCCGTATGGCTATCCGCCCGGCCCCTACATGGCGCCACCTCAAGGTCAGCCGGGTGCATATCCGAACCAGCCTGCGCAGCCGCCTGGGCCTGGCGCGTCGAATTACCCACAGCCGGGCATGCCGGAGAGTATTCAGTAGGGCTGCACACGAGGACCGGCGGCTCGCTTGACACGCCATCCCCCCCTGGGCTTGATCCGCCCGGATTTTGCACGGAAGCCCACGGCCACATGGCGACCAAGGTCAAGGCCAAGCGCCAATCAAACGCTTGGGTCGAAAACGCAAAGACGATCATCTATGCCGGCTTGATCGCCGTCGTGGTGCGTACTGTCCTGTTCGAGCCATTCAACATCCCATCGGGCAGCATGATTCCCACGTTGCTGGTAGGCGACTACCTGTTTGTCTCAAAATACAGCTACGGGTATTCGCGCTATTCGCTGCCGTTCGGCTGGCCGCCATTCTCCGGGCGCATCTTCGGCAGCCTGCCAAACCGTGGGGATGTGGCGGTGTTCAAGTATCCCCGCGATAACTCCACCGACTATATCAAGCGCATCGTGGGTCTGCCCGGCGACCACATTCAGGTGCGACAGGGCCAGCTTTACATCAACGGCCAACTCTGCCCGCGTCAGCCGGAAGGCGACTATGTCGCCGACGACAACGGCATCCACATGGTGCTTCGGCTGTATCAGGAAACTCTGCCGGATGGCGTGAAACACGACATCATCAAGGCGACCGACGAGGGCGACGTGAACAACACGCCGGAATACGTGGTGCCGCCCGACCATGTGTTCGCGATGGGCGATAACCGCGACAACTCCGCCGACAGTCGCTTCATGAACGGCGTCGGCTTCGTGCCGGTGGAGAACCTGGTCGGGCGTGCGGAGATCATATTCTTCTCGGTCGATGCGCAGGATCCGTGGTGGGAATTCTGGTGGTGGCCGTTCGAGATTCGCTGGAATCGCCTGGCGATGATCATACACTGAGTGCGCCCGTGTTGAGTACGCCGATCGAGACCATCCTCGGCCACGAGTTCGCCCGCCCCGAACTGCTGCGTGAAGCGATGACCCACCGATCGGCGTTGCACGGGCGCGACCGTCGCCGAGGCAAGGGATCCAATGAGCGGATGGAGTTCGTCGGCGATCGCGTACTCGGCCTGCTGATTGCCGAATGGCTTGCGGAACGCTTTCCTCGGGAACAGGAGGGCGACCTGGGTCGCAGGCTGGCCGTGCTGGTATCGCAGCCCGTGCTTGCCGAAGTGGCAGAGACGATCGGCCTCGGCGAGGCGCTGTCCGTGGCACCTGGCGAGGCGAAAGCCGGTGTGCGGCGGCGCTCGACCGTTCTGGCGGATGCGCTGGAGGCGGCGCTGGGCGCGGTCTATCTGGACGGCGGCCTGGAGCGGGCGCGCGAGTTTGTCCGGCGCGCGTGGGAAACTGCGATGAGCCGGCTGGAGACGCCGCCGAAGGATGCCAAGACGATGCTGCAGGAGTGGGTGCAGGCGCGCGGCCTTGGTCTGCCGACCTACATTGTTGCCTCGCGCGTCGGCCCGCCGCATGCGCCGGAATTTGTCGTGACGGTGAGCGCCAGCGGCTTCGTCGGCTCCGGCGCCGGCGGCAGCAAGCGCGTGGCCGAACAGATTGCAGCGCAGGATCTCCTGCGGGCACTCGGCGCATGACATCACGCTGCGGTTTTGTCGCGGTTGCGGGAGCGCCGAACGCGGGCAAGTCCACGCTGGTCAATCGGCTGGCCGGTGCGAAGCTCTCCATCGTGACGCCGAAGGCGCAGACGACGCGGTTCCGTGTGCTGGGGATCATGCTGCGCGGCGCTGCCCAGGTGCTGCTGGTCGACACGCCGGGCATCTTCACGCCGCGCCGGCGGCTGGATCGTGCGATGGTTGCTGCGGCATGGACCGGCGTGCGCGATGCGGACCTGACCTTGCTGCTGGTCGATGCGAAGGGTGGCGCGACCGATGCGGTGCGCCGGATTGCCGCGACATTGGCGGAGCAGCGGCGGCGAAGCTGGCTTGTGCTCAACAAGGTCGATCTGATGCCGGCGCCGAAGTTGCTGCCGCTGACCGCGTCGCTAACGGCTTTGGCGCCGTTCGAAGAGACTTTCATGGTGAGCGCCACGACCGGCGATGGCGCCGATCGATTGGCCGATGCGCTGTCAGGCGCGGTGCCCGAGGGGCCGCATCTTTATCCCGACGATGACCTGACCGATCTGCCGGACAGGCTGCTGGCCGCAGAGATCGTGCGCGAACAGATCTTCCTGCAGACGCACGAGGAGGTGCCGTACGGCACGACCGTCGAAACCGAGGATTGGCAGGAACGCCAGGACGGCTCGGTGCGCATTGAGGCGACGGTGTATGTCGCGCGCCCGGGCCACAAGGCGATCCTGATCGGCGAGGGCGGCAGCCGGATCAAGACGATCGGCGCGAGGGCCCGTGAGGAACTGGCGGGGCTGCTGGAGCGCAAGGTTCACCTGTTCCTCAACGTGAAGCAGCGCGCGGGTTGGGACGAGGAGACAGCGCGGCTGCGGGCAATCGGGCTGGAGGATACGAGGTAGCGGTTCGTTCATGGATCGCTGTTAGGCGCCCGGCGGAAGGATGGCGCCTGATGGCTGACACGCTTGAGCCGGTCGGCGTCGGACGGTTCCCTTCCGGTATGGAAAGTCGGGTGGACCGTATGCAGGAGGCGCGGTCGGGATACGTCGTGGCATAGCTCTCAGCCACGGCGATGGGGTCAGGCCGCGGTTCGGATTGCGGCATTGCGTCTTTGGGAGGTGCGGCAGGTTGCATCTCCGCTGCGGCCCTCCGCCGCACCGACTGCATGTTGATCAGTGTGCGCAGGGCACTCTGCATCTGCCGCATCATGGCGGCTCCCTGGGCGCGGCAGCGCAGTGTGGCGGCAACCTCGTTGCAGTATTGCGAGGCAAGACGGAAGCTGTCCATCGCTTGAGCGTCGGCAGCGACGATCTCCGCCGCGAGCCTGGCCTCGAACGCATCGACCGGATGCAGCGCGGCGACCGCTGCCATGGCTGATTCGTCGCGGGCGACGGAGGCGGGGAAATCGGGCAGAGTTTGCATGGCAAATGACGATCCGCTGGAGCGACGCAGGGGAGGGAGATGGAGATCAGTGGATCTGATGTCAGCGGTCATATATACTAACAAGGAGCAAGCACCATGGGAGGGGTCAGGAGCGGGGGGCATTCTTGCCTCGATAGTCAGCTCGGCGCGGGTGCGGCGTTTGCCATCGGGGTCGCCGTGGCGTTGGGGGCTGCGATGACGGGTCAGACGGCCAACGCCGCCTCGGTCGATCAGGCACCATACGGCACCACGCAGGCCGGGCAGGCGGTCGAGATCTTCACCATGATCAACGATCATGGCATGCGGGTGCGCTTCCTCAGCTATGGCGGCGTGATCACCGAGATCGACGTGCCTGACCGGACGGGACGAGCCGACAACGTCGTACTCGGCCTGAGGACGTTGCACGAATACGAGACGCTCAGTGCGCATTACGGCGCGATCACCGGCCGCTACGCCAACCGTATCGGCGGCGCTCAGTTCACGCTCAATGGCCAGACCTATCATCTGATCGCCAACAATGGCGCCAACACCTTGCATGGCGGTCCCAACGCGCTCGACAAGCAGGTCTGGACGGTGTCGACCTCGCGCGTGGCGGACGGCGTCGCGGCGACGCTCAGCTATGTCAGCAAGGACGGTGATCAGAACTTTCCGGGTACGCTGACGAGCCACGTGACCTACACGCTGACCAATGACAATGCGCTGCGGATCGATTATCTGGCCAGCACCGACAAGGACACGGTGATCAACTTCACCAACCATTCCTACTTCAACCTGGCAGGCAATGGCTCGGGTTCGGTTGCGGATCAGATGCTGCTGGTGAATGCGGACCGCTACACGCCCGCGGGGCCTGATCAAATCCCTACTGGAGAAGTGGCGACTGTCGAAGGCACGCCGCTGGATTTCCGGCAGATGATGCCGATCGGCGTCCGGCTGCACAGCGCCTTTCAGCAGCTGGTTTACGCGCATGGCTACGACCATAACTTTGTGCTGAACCAGCGGCCCGGGGAGAGCATGACATTTGCCGCACGCGGCTATGATCCGCGCACCGGTAGGGTGATCGACTGTTTCACGACCGAGCCGGGGCTGCAGGTCTATACCAGCAACGGCCTGAATGGGTCTGTGGTCGGCTCATCGGGCACGACGTATCGCCAGACCGAGGCGTTCACCTTGGAGACGCAGCATTTCCCCGACAGCCCGAACAAGCCGAACTTCCCCACGACGGAGTTGCGGCCGGGGCAGGATTTTCGCTCTACGACGATATACCGGTTCGCGGCGGATGCGCCTTTGCCGCCGCTGCCGCGCTGATTTGGCCTCTGCCACACCTCCGCTATAACCACCCGCCTCGACCACGAAAGGACCTAACGATGCTGACCCGCCGCTGGGACAAGTCGCGCATGCCGTCGCGCCATGTGACCGTGGGGCCCGGCCGCGCGCCGCATCGCAGCTACTACTATGCGATGGGGTTGACCGAGGAGGAGATCGACCAGCCCTTCGTCGGCGTCGCCACCTGCTGGAACGAAGCGGCGCCCTGCAACATCGCGCTGTCGCGCCAGGCGCAATCGGTGAAGAAGGGGGTGAACGAGGCCGGTGGCACGCCGCGCGAGTTCACCACCATCACGGTGACCGACGGGATCGCGATGGGGCACCAGGGGATGAAGTCCTCGCTGGTGTCGCGCGATCTGATCGCCGACAGCGTGGAACTGACGATGCGCGGGCATTGCTACGACGCGTTGGTCGGGCTGGCGGGCTGCGACAAATCGCTGCCTGGCATGATGATGGCGATGCTGCGGCTCAATGTGCCCAGTGTGTTCATGTATGGCGGCTCCATTCTGCCGGGTCGGTTCCGCGATCGGGACGTGACCGTGGTGGACGTGTTCGAGGCGGTGGGCCAGCACTCGGCCGGCAAGATGTCAGACGAGGAGCTGCACGAGCTGGAATGCGTCGCGTGTCCGTCGGCCGGTGCGTGCGGCGGCCAGTTCACCGCGAACACGATGGCGATGGTGAGCGAGGCGATCGGCCTTGCATTGCCGGGCTCCGCCGGCGCACCGGCGCCCTATGAGGATCGCGACCGCTGGGCGGTGGAGTCCGGCCGCGCGGTGATGGCGCTGCTCGACAGCCGGCTGCGTCCGCGCGACATCGTCACGCGCGAGGCGCTGGAGAATGCCGCCGTCGTGGTGGGTGCCACCGGTGGCTCGACCAATGCCGGCCTGCATCTGCCCGCGATGGCGCACGAGGCTGGCATCCGCTTCACGATGGACGATGTGGTGGAGATCATGCGCCGCACGCCATACATCGCCGACCTTAAGCCCGGCGGAAAATACGTCGCGTTCGACGTGCATCGCATCGGCGGTATCCCGGTGGTGCTGAAGGCACTGCTGGATGGCGGGCTGCTGCACGGCGACTGCGTGACGGTCACCGGCAAGACCATGGCGGAGAACCTGAAGGACGTGGTGTTCCCGGTCGACCAGGATGTCGTCTACCCGGTGTCGCGGGCGATCTCGCCGACCGGCGGTGTGGTCGGACTGCGCGGCAACCTGGCGCCGGACGGTGCGATCGTGAAGGTCGCGGGCATGGAGCGGGATCAGCTGCGCTTCGAGGGCAGCGCCCTGTGCTTCGACTCGGAGGAAGAGGCTTTCGAGGCGGTGCGATTGCGCGCCTACAAGCCAGGCGATGTCATCGTCGTCCGCTATGAAGGCCCGAAGGGCGGCCCCGGGATGCGCGAGATGCTGTCGACCACGGCCGCGATCTATGGACAGAGCGAGACCAAGGGCAAGGACGTGGCGCTGATCACCGACGGGCGCTTCTCGGGCGCGACGCGTGGCTTCTGCGTCGGTCACGTGGGGCCCGAGGCGGCGGTCGGCGGACCGATCGCGCTGCTCCGCAACGGCGACAGGATCGTCATCGACGCCGCGAAGGGCAGTATCGACGTGATGCTGTCGGAGGCCGAACTCACCGCACGGCGCGCCGCCTGGCAGCCGCGCAGGACCGACTACAATTCGGGCGCAATCTGGAAATACGCACAACAGGTGGGTCCGGCGCATCTCGGCGCGGTGACGCATCCGGGTGCCTCGGCGGAGACGCACTGCTACGCGGACATCTGACCGGCGCACGCAGGGGGCGCTGGCGTTGTAACGGTTCGGAACCGCGCGTTACCGCGAGGTGGGTTAATGACGGCGACGGCCGTTGTGGGGGTTTGCTTGATGAAGCGAATGATTATAGCTGGGACGATTTTTCTGCTGACGGCGATCGGCATAGGCAGCGCTGTCGCGCAGCCGCCGGTGCCTTACGGGCCTGTGCCGCCGCCGCGCTACGAGCCGGTGCCGGCGCCGCGCCACGGCTACTACTGGGAGCCGGGACATTGGCATTGGAACGGCAACCGCTACGTCTGGTTCAATGGGCGCTATGTGGGTGGTCCGCCCCGCCCCGGGCCATACGTCCCGGGACATTGGCAGTGGAACGGCGTCCGCTACATATGGGCTCCGGCGCACTGGGGCTGAAGCTTTGCATGACGCGATGAAGGTCAGTGCAGTTCGACCACCACGGGGACGTGGTCCGATGGCTGCGGCTGCGCCCGTTCCTGACGATCGGCCGCGGCGGCGACCAGGCGTTCGGCGAGCGTGGGCGACAGCAGCGCGTGGTCGATCCGGAGGCCGCTGTCACGCTGCCAGGCGCCCGCCTGGTAGTCCCAGAACGTGTAGACCGCACCGTGCGGATGTACCGCGCGGACGGCGTCGGTCAGGCCGTCCCAGAGCAGGCGGCGGAAGCGGGCGCGCGTTTCCGGGCGTACCAGCGCATCGGCGGGCGACAGCGCACCGGGTGCCCGGTCTTCATCTGTCGGGCAGACATTGAAGTCGCCGGCGATCAGGTAGGGGGTCTCGGACTCCAATAGCTCCTCGGCGCGTTCGGCGAGGCGGTCGAGCCAGGCCAACTTGTAGGCGAAGCCCGCCTCACCACCGGAGTTGCCGTTGGGCAGGTAGATGCCGATGATGGTGATGCCGTCCGCCTCGATCTCGATGTAGCGCGACTGTGCATCGTCCGCCGGCAGGCCGGGCAGGGCACGGTGCGCCACGGTGAACGGGATACGGGACAGCACGGCGACGCCGTTGTAGGCCTTCTGCCCCACCGCCTCAGACTTGTAGCCGAGGCCGTGATAGGTCAGCGCCGGAAACGCCGCGGCCTCGCACTTGATCTCCTGCAGCAGCAGGACGTCAGGCTGGTTCTGCTCCAGCCAGCGGGCGACGTGCTTCTCGCGCTGGCGGATCGAGTTGACGTTCCAGGTGGCGACCTTCACTCGACTGAGAAACTCGTGCCGCAGCCGCAGGCCGACTTGGCATTCGGATTGCGCACCGCGAAGTGGCTGCCCATCAGCTCGTCGGTGTAGTCGAGCTCGGAGCCTGCCAGAAGGTCCAGGCTGGCCGGATCAACCAGCACCTTCGCGCCGGCGCGTTCGATCACCAGGTCATCATCCTGCGGCGCCGCATCCAGTTCGAAGCGGTACTGAAAGCCGCTGCATCCACCCGCCAGCACGGCAACGCGCAAGGCGGCCGCGCTGCCCTCAGCTGCGACGATCTCGGCAATGCGGGCTGCCGCCCGCTCGGTCAGTCCGAACTGTTCCATGACTGGTAACATAGGGCGGGATGGCGCCGAATTGAAGCCGGGTGTAATCCCGCCGCCCATGACGCGTGGTGCCACCTTGGCTGCGTATGCCGTGCATGCCGGCTTGTCGCGCGGGCGGCTGCACCCTGAACCGGACGCGCCGACGCGGTCGCCGTTTCAGCGTGACCGCGACCGCATCATTCACTCTTCGGCCTTCCGCAAGCTGCAGTACAAGACCCAGGTGTTCGTCAATCACGAGGGCGACTTCTTCCGCACGCGCCTGACCCATTCGATCGAGGTGGCGCAGATCGCCCGCTCGATCGCGCGCGAACTGGCACTGGATGAGGACCTGACCGAGGCGCTGGCGCTGGCCCACGACCTCGGGCATCCGCCATTCGGCCACGCCGGTGAGGACGCGCTCAATCTGTCGATGAAGCCGTTCGGCGGGTTCGACCACAACGCGCAGAGTCTTCGCGTGGTGACAATGCTGGAGAGCCGCTATGCCGGATGGGACGGCCTGAACCTGACCTGGGAGACGCTGGAGGGGCTGGCCAAGCACAATGGTCCACTGCGCAACCCACCGGCCTATATCGCCGAATACAATGAGCGACACCGGTTGGAGCTTTCGAGCCACGCCAGCACGGAGGCACAGGTTGCCTCGCTGGCCGACGATGTCGCGTATCACAGTCATGACCTGGATGACGGGCTGCGGGCCGGGCTGTTCGGGCCGGAGGAGATTGCCCATCTGCCGGTGGTCGGCGAAGCGTTGTCGGCGGCGCGCATGTCGAGCCTGGATGTTCCGCCGCCGCGATTGCGGCACGAGACGATACGGCGGGTGATCGATGTGATGGTTACCGACGTCGTCACCGAGACGCGGCGGCGGCTGGACAAGCTGGCGCCGCGCGATGCCGATGCGGTGCGCAAGGTGAAGCAGAAGATGGTGGCGTTCAGTGCACCGATCGCCGAGGCAAATCAGGTGATCAAGGATTTTCTGAGTGCACGGATGTATCGCCACTGGCGGGTGAACCGGATGACGACGAAGGCGCGTGTGCTGACAAGCGAGTTGTTCCGATTGCTGCATGCGGATACGTCGCTGCTGCCGGATGACTGGCGCGCGCGGGCAGGGGAGTCGGGCACGCAACGCGCGGCGAGTTTGGTTGGGGACTACATCGCGGGGATGACCGATCGGTACGCGATGGACGAGCATCGGCGGCTGACTGATCTGTCGGTGTCGGGGTGAGGCACGTGCGGAATGCTCCTTCGCCCCGCCCCCCTCCCGCGAGGGGAGGGGGAGGCTGTCGGCGCGGCCGTTACTGCGAGGATGGTGGGTGATGGCGCGCGATGTGTATGCCTTGATGCGCGAGATTGTTGTGACTGCAGTGCGCAGCGTTGTCCCGGATGTGTCTGATGAGATCGTTGCCCGCATCGAAGTCACGCCACCGCGTGATCCTTCGCACGGCGACATGGCGACGAACGCAGCGCTTGTCGCTGCCAAGGTGGCGCGTCAGCCGCCTGCGAAACTTGCAGCTGCCATCTGCGAACATCTGCGTCAAGCCGCAGTAGTGGTGGAGGCGAGCGCGGCGGGACCGGGGTTTGTCAATCTCAGGCTGAATGCGGCGATGTTTCATGCATTGTTGCCCGACATCCTTCGCACCGGTGAAGCTTACGGCGACAGCGAGATCGGGCATGGCACACGCATCAATGTCGAATATGTCTCGGCAAATCCCACCGGACCAATGCATATCGGCCACTGCCGCGGCGCGGTTGTCGGTGATGCGCTCGCCAATCTGCTGATCAAGGCCGGCTACGACGTCACCAAGGAGTACGACATTAACGATGCCGGTGCGCAGGTCACTTCACTCGCCTGGGCGGCATATTGGCGCTACCTGCAAGCCATCGGCACACCGCTCAGCGAAGCGGATTTTTCCGAGGAAGTGCCTGGCGGTCTGCAATACCGCGGCGAGTATTTGATTCCGATCGGCGAGCGTCTAGCGGAGCGATACGGTGCATCGCTGGCGCAGCCGGACGGCGATATCGCGGCGCCGGAAGTCTGGCTCGAGACCGTGCGCGACTTCACCGTCGCGGCGATGCTGCAGGAGATTCGCAACGATCTGCATCTGCTTGGCGTTGATCAGGACGTGTTCAGCTCGGAACGCGCGATGATCGACAGCGGTGCGGTGGATGCCTCGATCGATTGGCTGCACGAGCGCGGGCTGATCTACGAAGGCGTGCTTGATCCGCCGAAGGGAAAGACTCCTGACGATTGGGAACCGCGGCCGCAGACCTTGTTCCGAGCCGCACAATTCGGCGACGACGTCGATCGGCCGCTGCGCAAATCCGATGGTTCCAATACGTATTTTGCCAACGACATCGCGTATCACGCGGACAAGGTGAAGCGCGGCTACGATGTGCTGATCGACATACTCGGCGCCGACCATGGCGGCTACGTCAAGCGGATGAGTGCGGCGGTGAAGGCGCTGTCCGGCAACAAGGACACAGCATTCGAGGCGGTGCTCTGCCAGATGGTGCGCGTGGTGCGCGGCGGCCAGCCGGTGCGGATGTCGAAGCGCGCGGGAACCTACGTGACGCTGCGCGACCTGCTGGACGAGGTGGGCCGGGACGCCGTGCGCTTCACCATGCTGACGCGCAAGGCCGACGCGCAGATGGAGTTCGACCTCGACCAGGCGCTGGCGCAGACGCGCGACAACCCGGTGTTCTATGTGCAGTACGCGCACGCCCGCTGCCGCTCGGTGCTGCGGGCGGCGGTCGAGATGTTCGGCGACGCCCAGGTGACTGACACTGCGCTGGCCGAGGTCCCGCTGGACAGCCTGATCGCCGAATCCGAACTGGCGGTGATCCGCCGGCTGGCGCAGTGGCCGCGCCTCGTGGAGGGCGCCGCACAGGCTCGTGAGCCGCACCGAATCGCGTTTTTTCTCTATGACTTGGCGGCCGACTTTCATATGTTGTGGAACCGAGGCAAGGACGACTCGACGCTGCGGTTCCTACAGGCGGACCGGCTGGCTGAGACGCTGGGACGGTTGGCATTGGTGGCAGCGACGGCCGTGGTTATCCGCTCCGGTCTCACTGTGATGGGTGTCGATCCCGTCGAAGAAATGCGCTGATCCGAGGGGCAGGCCCACGGAAGGGCGCCCCAAAGGAAGAGGCCACGTGTCAGACGATCTGAGCATTCCCAGCCCGACCTATCGGATTCCCCGGCATCGGCAGGGCATGGACCCGGTCACCAAGCGATTGGCGCTGATCGCTGGTGGACTGGGCGCCACGCTGTTGGTGGTGGTTGGCGGCTCGTCGCTGATCAGCCAGCGCAATGCCCCTGTGCCCGTGGTGCAGGCGGACAGCCGGCCGGTTCGCGTGAAGCCGGAGAATCCTGGCGGCATGCAGGTGGCGGGTGCGAACGAGGACATTCTGTCCGGTGGTGCCGAAGCGAAGGTCGGCAAGCTGGCGCCGCCCCCGGAGGTGCCGGCACCACAGGAGATGCTCACTCCAGCGCCTCCGCCGCCGGTTGCAGCGGCGCCGGCACCGATTGCAGCAGCTGGCACGGCTGTCGCGCCTGTGGTGGCCGCAGCGCCTAAGCCGGTCGCCGCAAAACCCGCTGTCGCACCGGAGAAGCACCCTGTAGCGGCGCCGGCGGCGAATGGCGCGCTCGTCCAGCTCGCCGCCGTGCATTCCGAGGAGGCTGCGAGGTCCGAATGGGATCGGTTGTCCAAGCGCGTGCCTGATCTGCTCGGTGCGCACAAGCCCACCTTCAGCAAGGTCGATCGCGATGGCCATTCGTTGTGGCGGGTCCGTACCGGTGGCTTTTCCGATTCTGCGCAAGCGACCTCGTTCTGTGAACGGCTGCGAGCCAAGGGACTGAACTGTTCGGTGGCTGACTTCTGAAGGCCGCCATCGTCGGGATTGGCGGACTGACGCTGACAGCCGAGGAGGCTGCGGTGTTTCGCGCCGATCCACCGTGCGGCGTCATTCTGTTCGCACGCAACGTCGAGGGCCCGCAGCAGCTTGCAGCGCTGATCGCCCACCTCCGCCGGGTCCTGCCGGTTGGCGCGCTGCTGATGGTGGATCAGGAGGGCGGGCGTGTCGCGCGGCTGCGTCCGCCGCATTGGCGTGGGCATCCACCGGCGGCCAGGCTGGGCGGGGTTCGCGCGGCCTGGCTGAGTGGGGCGCTGATCGGCCTCGACTGCGCCGCCGCGGGTTTCGACGTGGTTGCCGCGCCGGTGCTGGATCTGGCCGTTCCGGGCGCGCACGCGGTTATCGGCGATCGAGCCTTGGCGGAGGCGCCCACCGCCGTGGCGCGCCTGGGGCGTGCGTTTGCCGCGGGCCTGCTGGCCGCGGGTGTGCAGCCGGTGGGCAAGCACGCGCCTGGCCACGGTCGCGCGCGCGTCGACAGCCATTTCAGGTTGCAACGCGTCGAGGCGAACGACCTGGGTGCCGATCTTCTGCCGTTCGCCTTGAACGCCGACCTTCCCTGGGCCATGTCGGCGCACATCGTCTATCCCGCCTGGGACGGTGCACTGCCAGCGACATTGTCCCCGACCGTGATCGAGACGATCATTCGCCGCAGGATAGGCTTTGAAGGAGTTCTGGTGACCGACGACCTTGCCATGAAGGCGCTGGCCGGCGTGCCGGCCGATCTGGCGCGCGAGGCGCTGGCTGCCGGTTGCGATGTGGCCTTGTATTGCCGCGGCGATTTCGCGCCCACTGCCGAATTGCTGCGGCAGTGCCCGCCGCTGACCGCCGCCGCAACCGCGCGCCTCGCGTCGGCCCGGGGGCTCGCGGCGCGGCGACGTCTGCCGCTTGACGCGGCGGCACTGGCAGCCGAACGGGATCGGCTCCTGGCGTGACCGACATCGTTCTCCAGCTCGCTCTGGCGGTGATCCCGGCGATCCTGGCGATCACCCTGCACGAGGCGGCGCATGGTTATGCAGCGTTGGCGTTGGGTGATGACACCGCGCGACTGGCTGGGCGGCTGTCGCTCAATCCGCTGCGCCATGTCGACCGCATGGGCACCATATTGCTGCCGGGCTTCCTGCTGGTCTTTCAGCTCCTGACGATCCATCAGGTGCTGTTCATGTTCGGTTGGGCGAAGCCGGTGCCGGTATCGGCCTGGAAATTTCGCGACCCAAGACGCGGTATGGCCGCCGTGGCAGTGGCCGGACCCGCGATGAACTTTTTCCTGGCATGGGTGGGGGCGCTGCTGCTGCCGGCACCGGATGCGCCGGTCAATAGCGGCCTGGATTATCTTGATGCCTCGATCGCACAGCATCCGATCGTCGGAACTTTCCTGTTCTATTTCATACTGACCAATCTCGTGCTGGGCCTGTTCAACCTGCTGCCGATCCCGCCGCTCGATGGCGGTCGCATCGCCGTCGGCGTGTTGCCGCTTGGGCTTGCGCGGAGCTGGGCGAAGCTGGAGCGGATCGGGATCCTCGTGGTGATCCTGTTGGTGTTCGTGCTGCCACACCTAATTCCAGGGTTCGATCCGTTTCGTCAGGCGCTCGGCACGGTGGTGCCGTGGGCGATCAACCTGTTGCTGCGGCTCAGTGGGCACGATATCGGCGGGGCCGATGTCCACATCTGAAGCCGATCACCTCGTCCTGCGGCTGGAGGGCTTCGAAGGCCCACTGGACCTGCTGCTCGATCTTGCCCGGACGCAGAAGGTGGATCTGGCAAAGATCTCGATCCTGGCACTGGTGGAACAGTACCTCGCCGTCATCGAGGGGGCGCGGCGCATCCGGCTGGAGCTCGCCGCCGACTGGCTGGTGATGGCGGCGTGGCTGGCGTGGCTGAAGTCCCGTCTGCTGCTGCCGGAGGGCGCCGATACCGAGGAAGGCGAGCAGGCGGCGGATGTCCTGGCTGCGCGGCTGCGCGATCTTTCCGCGATCCGGGCCGCTGCGGTCTGGCTGTCCGGCCGGCCGCAGCTTGGCCACGAGGTGTTCGCCCGGGGCGCCCCGGAGGACCACACCGAGATCGACCGCTCGCGTCTGTCGCTCGAGCTTGGATCGCTGGTGCGGTCGTATCTTCAGTCGATGCGCCGGCGAGCGAGCGGGCGGCGCTATCAGGCGCGTCCGCTCACCCTGTGGAGTGTCAAGGACGCGCTGCAGCGTCTCGGTGCGTTGCTGGGCAGCGTGCCGGATTGGGCCAGCCTGGAGCGGTTCCTGCCCGATACGATCGGCAGCGTACTCGAGCGCCGTGCGGCACTCGCGAGCACGCTGCTGGCCGGCCTCGAACTGGCGCGCAGCGGCGATGTGCGCCTGCGCCAGGAGCATGCATTCGGCCCGATCCTGGTGCGGCGGGTGCCAAGCGGGGTAGAGGAGGGCGCATGACCGAGGATGAAGCCCTGCGTCTGGCCGAGGCGTTGGTGTTTGCCAGCGCCGGACCTATTGGGGCGCGCGCGCTGTCGCAGCTTTTGCCGGAAGATACGGACGCCGATGCGGTGCTTGCCGCATTGCGCGAGCGCTATGCCGGACGCGGGGTCGAGTTGGTCGAGATCGGCGGCGGCGTGCAATTCCGCACCGCGCCGGACCTTGCGCCAATGCTGCGCAAGGTGGTCGAGGTTCCGCGCCGTCTGCCTCGGGTCGCGATGGAGACACTGGCGATCATCGCCTACCACCAGCCGGTGACGCGGCCTGAGGTCGAGGAAATACGCGGCACCAGCCTGTCGCAGCAGACGCTGGACGCGCTCCTTGAGGCCAACCTGATCGCGCCCAAGGGTCGGCGGGAAAGCCCTGGCCGGCCGACCCTGTGGGGGACCACGCCGCAGTTCCTTGCCCAGTTCGGACTGAAGGACCTGCGTGAGCTGCCGCGTCGCGAGGACCTGCTGCTCGAGCCGCTCTCTGTTGTCGCCAGTGAACCGGTGGTGGGCGAAGCGGTGGTCAGCGAGCCGGCGGTCAGCGAGCCGGATGAAACGGCGTCGGCGGAGGCGCCGACCACTGGTCATTGACCGTCGCTAACTGCTAACTGTCATCATGTTTGATTTTGCCTGGTCCGAGATCGCTTTGATCGCCGTGGTCGCAATGATCGCGATCGGGCCGAAGGACATGCCGGCGGCGATCCGCGCCGTGACCAGCTGGGTCAAGAAGGCACGGCGCATGGCCGCTGAATTCCAGACCCATGTCGATGAAATGGTACGGGAAGCGGACCTGAGCGAGGTGCGCGCCTCGATCAACGAGATCCGAAACTTCGACATCCGTGGCGAGCTGGAGAAGACAATCGATGCGGATGGCTCGATCCGCGCGACATTCGCGTCCAATCCGCTCGAACCGAGTACTCCGGCGATCACGTCGGTTGAGGAGATTGCCGTCAGCGAACCGGTGATCGAGAGCCCGGTGGTCGTAGAAGCGCCGGCGCCGGAGGAGCCTGTCGTTTCCGTTGCGCCTTGCGTGCCGCGGGCGCCAGCCTTCGTGCCGCCGAACCTTGTGCATCCAGAGGCGACGCACGACGCTGACGGACCCGAGCCGCCAGCGTTCATTCCGCCGAATGTCGTGCAGCAGCGCCGCGCACGGCTGTCAGCCTGATCAGCGACCATGGCCGATATCGAAGACGATCCGATCAACGACAAGCCAATGCCGCTGCTCGAGCACCTGGTCGAGCTCCGGCGCCGGCTGATGTGGTCGATCGGCGCCTTCATGATCTGCTTTATGGTGTCGTATTACTTCTCGAGCCGGATCTACTTCTTCCTGGCGGAGCCGTTGGCTGGTGTGCTGCGCTCGCAGGGCAACCCCGATCCACATCTGATCTATACGCAGCTCTACGAGGCGTTCTTCACGCGCATCAAGGTGGCATTCTTTGCCGGCGCGTTCATCGCGTTTCCGATCATCGCCAACCAGATCTGGCTGTTCGTCGCCCCTGGGCTGTACCGCAGCGAGAAGCGTGCGCTGTTGCCGTTCCTGCTGGCCACGCCGGTGCTGTTCTTCCTCGGTGCGGCGCTGGCTTACTATTTCGTGTTTCCATTCGCCTGGAAGTTCTTCGCCAGCTTCCAGGACCCGACGGGCGGTGGCGGCGTGCCGATCGAGCTGCTGCCGCGCGTGTCCGAGTATCTCGACCTGGTGATGAAGCTGATCTTCGCGTTCGGCCTGACGTTCGAGCTGCCGGTGCTGCTGACGCTGTTGGCCAAGGTCGGGATCATCTCGTCGAAGGGGCTGAGGCGGTTCCGCCGCTACGCCTATGTCGGGATGTTTGTGATCGCGGCGATCCTGGCACCGCCCGATATCATCACGCAGACCGGGCTGGCACTGCCGCTGATCGCGCTTTACGAAATCTCCATCATTGCGGCGAGGATGGTGGAGCCGAAGCCGGTTGAAGTTTAGTGCAGCGTTTCCCCTCCGGCAGCAACGTCGCCCCTCAGCATCTGCTCGATCAAGCGCCACGTGGGCATTGCGGAAAGGCGCAGGGACCATTTGCTGCTGAGTATTCACGTTCGATGAGGGCTCCGTCAGACGAGACGAAACCGCATCGTATAGTTGCCTGGATCTGAGGAAGTCGGGAGGAAGCGCTGACCCTTTTGGCTGCATTGGCATCGCGGGTTCCCGCATGGTTCTTCTACTGGTGGCTGGCCGGCGCAGGGCTAGCGGTCATGGCCAATTGGCGGATGGGGCAAGACCTCAATTATGATCTGCTGAACTATCACGTCTATGGAGCCTACTCACTGCTGAGCGGGCGGTTGTTCGGCTCGGTCGACATTCCCGGGCATTTCATTACAAACCCTCTTCCCTGGGTTCCCTACCTGGTTCTGACTCGCTTGCTTCAGCCAGTGGCTGGAACGAGCGTTATCGCGGGGGTGCAGGCGATCAACCTCCCGCTGACCATCGCGGTGATGGGGGCGCTAATAGGCGATCCTTGGCCGCGACTTCCCAATTTCGGTGCAACAATAGGGACCGCAGTATTGGTTGCCGCGGCGCCGGTCAGCCGCTCGTTGGTCGGCACCAGCTTCGCTGAACTGACCTATGCCCCGCTTGTGCTGGGCGGCTGCCTGTTGCTGCTGCATGCAGGAGGGCCCAGCTCGAACAGCTGCAGGACCCCCCGAATTGTCTGGGCTGGTCTATTGTTGGGATCGGCCTTCGGGCTGAAGTTGACCGCAGGCCCATATTCGCTGGCAGGCGCGGCAGCGATCGCGGTCGGCTGGGAGGGCTGGCGGCCACGGCTGACGGCATTGTTTTGGCTGGTGATCGGGGGAGCGGCGGGGGCGGCCGCTACAGGAGGCTGGTGGGCGATCTTCACATGGTGGCGCTACGGCTCACCGGTTTATCCGTTCTTCAATGCGATATTTCGTTCGCGTTTCGCACCGGCGGTCAATTGGCGCGACACTCAGTATCTGCCCAGGTCGGCCACCGATGTATTACTGCTGCCGTGGCGGTGGGCAACTGGTAGTTTTCCGTCGGTTCTCTCATTCCACGGGTTGCACGTTCTGCTGGTTGTTCTGCTGGCGCTGATCAGCCTCGTAGCGATGGTCTGGCATCGGGCGCGAGGATCGAACCAAATTATGCCGAGCGTACCGACGCGGCGTTTCGCGGCTTTCATGGCAACGGGGGGCGCTGCGTGGTTAAGCGTATTTGCGATCGAGCGGTATGCTGTGCCGCTGGAGCTGCTAACGGCGCCGGCGATCGTAGCCATGGTGTGGCGGTTTGTAGGTGGACGATTGCGGCTGGCTGTGCTGGTCGTGCTGGTCACTCCTGCGTTAGTCTGGAGCCGCGCACCTGCTTTTGGCCGTATCCCCTGGGGCGAGTCCTGGTTCGGCGTAACGTTGCCGCCCGAGCTGCGCGACCAGCCCGCCACGTATGTCGGCATGGGTCCGAATCAGGCTCCAAAGCTTTGTCCGTATCAGATTCCTGGGGCTTCCGCCCCGACTGGATTCCTTGTGCGGTTCTTTCCGCGCGGCTCCCGGTTCGTCGGACTTGCGCTCGAAAGTTGGGACGCCCCGGGCTGGGAACCCGAACAGCGCGCTGCACTTTCCGCGCCGTTGCTGCGCACGATGTTTTGCGCCTACCCTTCGGCCAACCAGCGAGCAAAGCTGGTACAGTTCGGGCTGACGCTCGCCACACCGTGCTGGGAGGTCCGCAGTTATATCGGGCCGATGACCGTTTGCAGTTTACGGCGCGGCAGCGCGGGCCCCGATGCCGTAGCTGCGTATGCCTTAGGTAAGACGGTGTCCTTTGCTCCTGGCGGTGATGCACCCGCCTATATGCTTGACGGCTGGTGGCAATCTGAACAGCCGTTTACCTGGGCTGTGGGAACTGAGGCAACATTAGCGCTTCGCCTCCCCGCCAACGCTGGCGAGGAACACCTACTTTTACGCGCCAGGCTGATCCCAGCCAACTTCGCGTCTCACCGTCTGTCTGAGGTCACAGTGAGAGCGAACGGTCGTGAGGTGGCGCGCTGGCGAATGGAAGGCTCGTACAGGGAGCCGCGGGACTATACCGCTTGCATTCCTGCGGGTACGGTCGCACCAGACGGGCATTTGCGGGTGGTCTTCGTCAACCCGAGTCCGGTCTCGCCGGCCGAACTCGGCGTGAGCGCTGATACAAGACGGCTTGCGCTGGGGTTGCAAAGCTTCGAGGTGGTGCCGGATCCGGGCGGTTGCTGAGCGGAGGGTTGATCTCCCGCGCGGATCGCGAGGGGGCAATCCATCAGCAGGTACCTGTGCCTGGCTCAACCCATTGGTGTCCCAGTACAGCGACCGATTGCGATCAAGTTCTTCCCGAATGGCGGCCGGACAAGCGCCTCGGCGCCACGTGCAATCGGCACGACCGCACGATCGTAAAGCCGCATCAGCAGAGGATTGAACGAAGTGCTGCCGAGCAGCCGGTTGACGAGGAACCAAGGCACGACGCCTGGCAGGTCAAAGTAGCCGCAACTCACGATGTCTATGCCCGCTCTGCGCAATTTTTCTTTCAACTCAGCGCGGTGGTACCGGCGAAAATGACCGAGCAGAGTGTCAAGTGGGCTCATCAGAAACATCAGTGCCGGCACGAAAATCAGAATGCAACCCCCGGGGGTGACAACGCGTGAAAGTTCTGACAATGCCCAAGCGTCGTCCTCGATATGCTCAAGAACGTTCACCAGGACGACCGTATCCACTGCGTCGGACTCGGTTTGTTTGACATGTTCCTCGAGCGTCATCGGCCCGATTGCAACAAGCGGGTCATTCCGAAACTTCTGCCGTAGGGTATCGTGCAGATTCACCGATGGCTCGATGAGGGAGAGGCTCTTTGCCAGGGGGCGCAGATACTGCGAGAATGTGCCGGTTCCGGCACCGTACTCCACGACACGTCCACGCACGTGAGGACCGAACCAGTTCATGATCCAGCCGTAGTAGTTCGGCATATCAGCCAAGGCCTCCAGATCCCTTCCCTCGTAGCTCTTGCCTGGCATCAGGGACACCTTACGCTGTGCTGTCCAAACAACTCTTCACATTAGGGGATGCTCATTATGACAGAAGACGCCCTTAGTGGTCCAGGCTGTGCGCAAGGAGGCTCGCTTGCGCGGAAATGCGGAAAGGGTGCTTCGAGCGGCATTCCGGCCTTATCCTCGTGCTCGCCTCACTGCGATCTCGCACACCTATGAAGCTGACGGTTGTCATACCTTGTTACAACGAAGCAAAGACAATCGAGCATATAATTGCGGCGGTCCGCCGATCGCCATACCCCGACAAGGAAATCATTGTAGTCGACGACTGCTCGGTGGATGGCACGCGTGAGAAGCTGAAAACGGAAATAGGTCCCGCCGGCCACGTCGACCGTATCGTCTACCATGAGCGGAACGTCGGCAAGGGCGCTGCTGTGCGTACGGGGTTCGGTTACGCCACAGGCGACATCGTCATCGTGCAGGATGCCGATCTCGAATACGACCCCGCCGAGTACCTCTCGGTTGGTCGAGCCGATCCTCACGGGCACGGCCGATGTCGTGTATGGCTCGCGCTTTGCCGGCAGCGACGCGCATCGCGTACTGTTACTTCTGGCATCGCGTTGGCAACAGCTTCCTCACGCTGCTGTCCAACATGCTCACTGATCTCGACCTAACCGACATGGAGACATGCTACAAAGCGTTCCGCCGTGACGTGATCCAGTCCATAAAGATCGAAGAGTCTCGATTTGGATTCGAGCCGGAAATCACCGCTAAGCTTGCAAAGCGCCGAGGGCTGAGGATATACGAAGTTGGCATTTCATATCACGGCCGAACTTATGAGGAAGGCAAAAAGATTGGTTGGAAGGACGGACTTTGGGCAATATACTGTATCATAAAGTATAACTTGTTCCGATGAGGTGGTTGTACTCCTTTGTTGGCGGTGTCGTCGCACCTGTGATCCAGGACGGGAACCCGATTCCGGCGCGCGCCTACGGTGCGAACTCGTCGCGGCGGCTATCGAGGGGGGGGCCGATCGGCGCGGGTTGGCTGGGGGTGGTCGCGATTATTGCGATTTACGTATCGATGGCATATCCCCCAGGCTCAGCAAGCATGATGGAGGCCGGCGCGCTGACTGAGCAATCCCAATGGCACCGTCAATGCGCAACCCCCGCCACAGACGCCCTCCTGGCGGCATCTCTGTCGCGAAATGGGCACTCCGCCCCGGCAGGGCGGCGCGCTTGGGGGGCGGGATGGCAAGCTCGTCCCCCACGCTTCTCGTGGCTATGTGCGAGGCTGCCGGGGTGACATGTGGGCCGGATCCCGTAGATAGTCAGGGTCCCCTTGAGGCGAGCGGCATCGTGATGCCGCCCGCCTCGGGCTATCGTTTCACGGGATTTACGCGTGATTTAGGGCTAGACCTTTCCCCGCTGCCCGCTCCCGCGAGGGGAGGGGCAGAATTCTTAGAGTGGTACAACCATGCATGACATCCGTGCAATCCGTAGCGACCCTGCCGCGTTTGACGCCGCGCTGGCGCGGCGTGGGTTGGCGCCGGTGTCGGCGGAGGTCCTCGCACAGGATGCGGAGAGGCGCGCGGCCCTGACCGTGCTGCAGGAGAAGCAGGCTCGGCGTAACGCAATTTCCCGCGAAGTGGGACAGGGCAAGCGAGCCGGTGGGGATACATCGGCGCTGGAAGCCGAGGCGGTGGCGCTGCGCGGCGAGATGGAGGACCTGGAGAGGCGCGCGGCCGCGCTGGACGAGGCGATCAGGCGGATGCTCGAGGGCTTGCCCAACGTGCTTGATCCCGATGTGCCGGATGGCCCCGACGAGACCGCCAACATCGTGCTGAAGCAGCATGGCGAGCCGCGCGATCTCGGGTTTCAGCCGAAGCAGCACTTCGAGCTGGGCGAGGCGCTCGGCATGATGGACTTCGCGGCGGCGGCAAAAATCGCCGGCACGCGATTTGTCGTGCTGCGCGGGTCGCTCGCGCGGCTGGAGCGGGCGCTCGGGCAGTTCATGATCGACCTGCACACGCGCGAGCACGGCTACACCGAATACGTGGTGCCGTCGCTGGTGAACGACGCCACCGCCTATGGCACCGACAAGCTGCCGAAGTTTGCCGATACGCTGTTCCAGACGACGGACGGAAGATGGCTTATCCCAACAGCCGAGGTGCCGCTGACCGCGTTGGTGATGGGCGACATCCTTGCTGAAAAGGCTCTACCGATGCGCGTCACCGCGCTGACCGACTGCTTCCGCTCGGAGGCCGGAGCGGCGGGTCGCGACACGCGCGGCATGCTGCGCCAGCACCAGTTCCGCAAGGTGGAGATGGTGTCGATCGTGCATCCCGACCGCAGCGCAGACGAGCACGAGCGCATGACGCAGTGCGCCGAGAAGGTACTCGCGCTGCTTGAGGTGCCGTTTCGCCGCGTCGTTCTGTCGTCCGGCGATACCGGGTTCGGAGCGGTGAAGACTTACGATCTGGAGGCCTGGCTGCCGGGTCAGCAGGCATGGCGCGAGATCAGTTCCTGTTCCAATTGCCGCGACTTCCAGGCTCGGCGGATGAACGCGCGGTTCCGTTCCGTTGACGGCAAGACCATCGCGCATCTGCACACGTTGAACGGGTCGGGTGTGGCGTTGGGCCGGGCACTGATCGCGGTAATGGAGAATCACCAGCAGGCGGACGGTTCGATTCTGATCCCTAGCGTGCTGTGGCCCTATATGGGTGGGATGGAGCGCGTCGCGTCTGACTGACGAGAGGCTAGGTCGGCGAGCTTGTCGCGCATATCGAAGAACACCAGGATCAGCTCGCAGTAGATCCGCCACAGCAGGACTACGACGCAGGCGCCGATCAGCGGCAGGATGACGCCGGTGAGCAGGCTGAGTTGCCAGATGCCCAGGATCACCCGGATCAGCGTAGCGATTGCGATCAGCAACAGGCCCAGGGCGAACACGATACGGATGATCTTCGGCGTGATGAAGGTATCGAACGACAGGAAATCCGACATGGCGGGCTCCTCCCTGATTGCGCAGCAAAAAGCCTAGGCGCAGCCGATACGATTCGAGAAGTGTTACCTCAGGCCGGCTTTACTCCCAGCCGGCCGGCCAGGTCCTGGATGAATTGCCAGGCGACGCGGCCCGAGCGCGCACCGCGGGTCATCGACCATTCGATTGCCTCGGCGTGCAGGGCGTCGGTTTCGATCGGCAGTCGCATGCTGGTGGCATAGCCCTCGACCATGGCGAAGAACGTGTCCTGGTCACAGTTGTGGAAACCGAGCCAGAGGCCGAAGCGGTCGGACAATGACACCTTCTCCTCGGTTGCCTCGGATGGGTTGATCGCGGTAGCGCGCTCGTTCTCGATCATGTCGCGGGGCATCAGGTGACGGCGGTTGGAGGTGGCGTAGAACAGCACGTTGTCGGGACGCCCCTCGATGCCGCCTTCGAGGATCGACTTCAGCGCCTTGTAGTCGGAATCCTCACGTTCGAACGAGAGGTCGTCGCACAGGATCAGACAACGGCGCGGACTGCCGCGCAGGACATTGAGCAGTTCGGGGAGCGAACGGACGTCCTCGCGATGGATCTCCACCAATGCCAGGCTACCGGGCAGTCGGGCGTTGGTGACCGCGTGGGCGGCCTTCACCAGCGATGACTTGCCCATGCCGCGGGCGCCCCAGAGCATGGCGTTGTTCGCCGGCAGGTCGCGGGCGAAGCGCAGCGTGTTGTCGAGCAGGATCTGCTTCTGCCGTTCCACGCCCTGCAGCAGTGCGATATCGACGCGGGAGACCTTGGCCACAGGCGCGAGGTGTGGCGGCGATGGGTGCCAGACGAAGGCCTCGGCCGCCGCGAGATCGACGGGCGCCGGTGGTGCCGGTGCAAGGCGTTCCAGCGCTTCGGCGATGCGGCTGGCGAGCTCGATCAGGCGCTGGTCCATCTTGCGGGTCCGGGAAGCTTGACGGGAAGCGGGCGGAAAATGTCGCCCCCTCTTAAGGGTAGCGTTGCTTCGTGACTAGACCAGCCGGTCGCGCCCGACCCAGTAGCGCTGGCGAACCTGGCGGCGCAGCACCTTGCCGACCGGCGACAATGGCAGCTCGGCCACGAAGCTGATGGTCTTCGGCGCCTTGTAGCTGCCGAGAAGCTGCTTGGCGTGGGCGACCAGTTCCTCCTCCGTCACGCTTGAGCCGTCACGCAGGATGACCTCAGCGTGCACCGCCTCGCCCCAATCCGGATGAGGGACGCCCACGACGGCAGACATCAGCACTGCAGGATGTTCGACCAGCGCGCCCTCGACCTCGATCGCGTAAACGTTGAAGCCGCCGGTGATGATCATGTCCTTCTTGCGATCGACGATGAACAGATAGCCGTTCTCGTCGACATAGCCGACATCGCCCGACTTCCAGAAGCCGTTCTCGAACTCCGCAGCCGTGGCCTCGGGATTGCCGTAATAGCCGGTGATCGTCGCGCGCGTGCGCAGCCAGATCTCGCCGGTCTGGCCAGGCGGCAGCGGCTTGCCGTCGAGGTCGGCGATGATCAGCTCCACGCCCGCGGAGACGCGACCGGCGGAGGCGAGGCGGGTGCGTTCCGCCTCGGTGTCGGAGCGGTGCTCGTGCTTGCGGAGCCCCGAGACGAACATGATCGATTCACTCGCGCCATAGAGCTGCATAAAGATCTGGCCGAACTCTGCGACGAGGCGTTCGACCGCGGCGGGCGCGATCGGCGCCGCGCCGTAGATCATCGTGCGCAGGGACGACAGGTCGTAGGTTTTGCTGCTGTTCATGTCGAGCAGCCGGTAGAGCAACGTCGGCACCATCAGCGATTGCGTGATGCGCTCGCGCTGCACGGTCTCGCACCATTGGGTGAGATCCGGCGTGTTGAGCGTGTAGGTCGCACCGCCGCCGAAGAATGTCGCGACGAACGGCATGAGGCTGGCGTGCGACATCGGTGTAAGTGCGAGGTATCTCGTGTCCTCGTCATAGGCGAGGTCCGTCGTGAGATAGAAACTGTCACGCATCGCCAGGAAATGGTCGATCGAGTACATCGCGCACTTGCCCAGCGCCGTCGTGCCGCCGGTGAAGCGCAGGATGGCGATATGCTCGTGCACGTCGAGCTCGACATCGTTGTCCGCGTCGGACGCCGCCTCCACCAGATCCCAGAAACAGGGCACGTCGTGCGGCAGCTCAGGCGAGCGGTCCATGGCCACCAGAGAGCAGCCGCGGCCGGCGAGCAGGTTGCGATACTGCGCGACGAGGCGCGTCTCAATGAACACGAGTTTCGGTCGGACGTGGTCGATCTGCCGCGCCTGTTCCTCGGGACTGTCGCGGAGGTTGCTGAACACGACGGTCGCTGCCTGTTTGTAGATCGCCGGGAAGTGGAACAGGCTGAGATTGTCGTTCTCCAGGATCAGCAGCGCCTTGTCGCCTGCGCCGAGACCGAGCGCGTGGCCCATCATGTGGGCGATCCGGTTGGTGAGGCGGTGATACTCGGCGTAGGTATAGCGTCGGTCGCGCTCGACGTTCACGATGGCGACGTTGTCCTTGAAGCGCAGCGCCATGGTCGACATGACGCGGCTGAAATTCATCTTCATGCGAGCCCTCCCTGGCGTTTCCCGCCGATGCGGGTATTGCCGGCAGCGTCGGATGAATCGGTTGGGGTTGCAACGACAATCACATTTCAATGGCGCCGGTTGTGTCAGAGGCCGGTCATCCATTTCAGATCCGCGGAGCTTGACGGGAAGGGGGCGGCAACTATGGTCCGGCCCCGATCCAGGCAACCCAGGAACTCAGGTAATGCTCATCTCCCCCGCCTACGCGCAGGATGTGTCCGGCATGTTCGGGAGTGCCACGCAGTTCCTGCCGCTGGTACTGATCTTTGTGGTGTTCTACTTCCTGTTGATCCGGCCGCAGCAGCAGAAGGCGAAGGAGAACCGCCAGATGATCTCGGCACTGAAGCGTGGTGACCGGGTGGTGACGGGGGGGGGCATCATCGGCACGGTGCAGCGCGTGCCTATGGTCTCGGACAAGGATGGCAAGCAGGTCGCGTCCAGCGAGATCGAGGTGGAGATCGCCCCCAACATCCGCGTCACGGTGCTGCGCGACACGATCTCAAGCGTGGTGCGGCCGACGGCGGCGAATGATCCCAGGCCGGTGAAGGAGAAGGCGTCGTAGCAGCAGCGCCGTTCCGGCAGCGCCACGAAGTCGCACGGCCGCTCGACGCCTCCAGCAGATACCGGCACGCCGACTGACCGTTAGGGGCGGCGATGGCGATGAACGCCGTCGCGGTCCAATCCAGCCGCTCGCCTGACAGTCAATTTCTCGCCGCCGATCCTCGCATTCCGTTAACCCTAACCGGATTAAGAACGTCGCCAAGCAGCGTGCAATCACCCGCGGGGCCGTCGGGCCGCATGCGCCACGGCGACTGGCGGCGACGAGAGCCGGCACCGCTTGTGTCGGCACCACCGTCTCGCGGCCAAGCGTTTCGAGTCGGAGAGTTCCGTTATGCCGAACCCCCTCATTCGCCAGGCCGGTACCGTTGAGAAGCGGTTCTTGTCCCGAATTCTTCTCGCCACGTCCCTGCTCGTCATCGTGGCAATCGGGGGGTTCGCCTTCTGGAGCTACCACCAGCAGAGCGTCAGCTTAAGCCGGCAGATCGACGCCCAGTTGCATGCCGTCGGCCAGGCCAGCGCAGACGGCATCGCCAAATGGCTGGGCGGGCGGCTGCTCGTCATCCAGACCCTGGCCGACAATCTGCGCGGTTCGGATGCGACGGAGACGAAGCGGCTGCTGGAGCAACCGACGCTCGCTGCCGCATTCAAGGCAACCTATCTCGGCGACGAGGCTGGAAAATTCACCATCTTCCCGGACGAGCAACTCCCGGCGGATTTCGACGCTCGGACCCGTCCCTGGTACAAGCTCGCCGCATCGGCGAAGGGCACCATTCTTACCGAGCCTTATCTCGATGCGGCCGGCGGCGGACTGATCGTCACCGTGGCCGCCCCGGTCACGAGCCACGGCACCTTCATGGGTGTTGCGGGTGCCGATCTGGACCTCGGAACGATCGCGACAATGCTGGCGGGGCTCGACATTGGGGGCGACGGCCATGCCTTTCTGATAGAGGAGAACGGCAAGGTCCTGGTGCATCCTGACAAGGCCAGGATCATGCACGGACTTGCGGACGTGCTGCCTGCAGCCGCCGTGCAACTGAGCGGCCACGCAGTCGTCGGCAGCGACGGCCATACGATCTTTGGCCTGTTCCCCATCGCCGGCCTGCCTGGCACAAATTGGTATGTCGGTATCGCCCTGAGCCAACAGGCCATGCTGCAGCCGCTGGCCAGCTTTCGGACCTCGGCGATCGTTGCCGCGGCCGTGGCGGTGCTGCTCATCGTCCCGCTGCTCGGCCTGCTCATCCATGGTCTCGTCGCGCGGCCGATCGTGCGCATGACCGGCGTGATGAAGCAGCTTGCCGGTGGCAACACCGAGATCGTCGTTCCCGAGCAGCACCGGCATGACGAGATCGGCCAGATGGCCAACGCAGTCCAGGTGTTCAAGACGAACATGCTCGCGGCCGAGAAGCTGGTCGCCGAACAGGCGGACGAGCGTGTGGTGAAGGACAGGCGGGCCGCGCAGCTCGAGAGCCTGGTGCGGGGCTTCGAAGCCAAAATGACGCAGCTCGTCGAGATGCTGGCGGCGGATGCGACCGGATTGCAGGCGACGGCGCAGTCGATGTCGGGCATCGCCGGGCAGACCGGCCAAGGGATCGGCGCCGTGGCCACGATCGCAGAACAGCTCAGCGCGCGCGTGCAGACGGCGGCGGCGGCCGGGGACGAGCTGAGTTCGTCGATCAGCGAGATCAGCCGGCAGGTACGCCGGTCCGCGACCGTGGCCCAGCAGGCGGTGGACGAAACGCGGCGCACCGACACCGTGGTGCAGGCGCTGGCGAACGGCGCGCAGAAGATCGGCGAGATTGTCGGCCTGATCAGGAATATCGCCGGTCAGACTAACCTGCTGGCACTGAACGCGACCATCGAGGCGGCGCGGGCCGGCGAGGCCGGCAAGGGCTTTGCCGTGGTCGCATCGGAGGTGAAGGGCCTGGCCGGTCAGACGGCGCGGGCAACCGAGGATATCGGCGCGCAGATCGGCCAGATGCAGACCGCCACCAATGAGGCTGTGGAGGCGATCCGCCGGATCAGCCGCATCATCGGTGAAATCAGTGAGATCGCCACGACCATCGCCTCGGCGGTGGAGCAGCAAGGCACGGCGACAGCCGGGATCACCCACAGTGCGCAGCAGACCGCCGCCGGCATACTGGAGGTCACGACGCATATCGAAGGCGTCAACCAAGCGGCCGGCGAGACCGGTGCCGCGGTCACTCAGGTGCTCGGGGCAGCGTCCGAACTCTCGAGGCAGGCAGGACAGTTGAGCGGAGAGGTCCAGAGTTTCGTGGCGGGGATCAGGGCAGCCTGACCGACACCCCAGATTCGGCACCGGCCGGCACCTGGCCTCCCCGCCGCTGTGGAGCTAACGCATCGGCAGCGCTTTTCGTCGTGGCCGGGCCCTCTTCCGGCCATCACGGCGTGGCGCCTTGCCGCGGGCACGATGCCGCACCCGCGGCGGAGACTCTATCAGGCCGCCTTGAGCTGCGCTTCCGCGAATTCGTAGTTCGCCAGATTGTCCACCCAGTTCTGCAGGTAGTCAGGCCGGACATTCCGGAAGTCCAGGTAGTAGCTGTGCTCCCACACGTCGCAGCCGAGCAGCACCTTGCCCTCGCCGGTGGCCAGCGGATTGGAGCCGTTCGGTGAGCGCGTCACCTTCAGCTTGCCGTCGGAGGCAAGCACCAGCCACACCCAGCCGGAACCGAACTGACCGACGCCACCGGCCTTGAACGCGTCCTTGAACTTTGCCACGTCGCCGAAATCGGCCTTGATCTTCGTTTCCAGCGCGCCGGGGATGCGGCCGCCATTCGGGCTCATGCACTGCCAGAACAGGATGTGGTTCCAGTGCTGGCCGGCATTGTTGAACACCGGGGCCATGTCGGGCTTGTTGTGCGACAGCTTGACGATGTCCTCGAGCGACTTGCCCTGCAGCGAAGCGTCCTTCTCGACGAAGCCGTTCAGCGCCGTGACATAGGCCTGGTGGTGCTTGCCGTGATGCAGGTCGAGAGTTTCCTCGCACATCTTCTTTGCCGCTAGTGCGGACTTGGAATAGGGGAGGGAAGGAAGTTCGAAAGCCATGGAGTGTCCTCCGCTGGTTGCAGTGATGCGATGCCGTTCGCCGGGAGTGGCCTTTAGCTATGACCGGGGCTGGAACGCGTCAAGCTGGCACGGGTTGAGGACAGACGCCACCTTGGGCGGATGAACGAGGCGATCACCGCGCTGGTTCGCCGGCATGATCCGGATCGGTTCCTGACCGCTCTGTTTGCGCCACCTGACCAGCGCGATGCACTGCTGACGCTCTATGCGTTCAACCACGAGTTGGCCCGCGCGCGTGAGGTGGTGTCAGAGCCGCCGCTCGCGCTGATCCGGCTGCAATGGTGGCGCGAGGTCGTCGAGGGCGCCTGGCGCCGCCATGAGGTGGCGGAACCGCTGCGCGCTGCACTCGATGCCGGCGAACTCGATCGCGGCGATCTGCTGCGGGTGATCGATGCGCGTGAGGCTGAGGCGGCGCCGGCATTCGAGACCATGACCGACTGGCGCGACTATCTGTTCGGAAGCGCCGGCGGCGTGGCGGTGGCCGCGGGGCGCCTGCTCGGCGCGCCCGATCCGGAAACGCTGCGGCCGATGGGCGCCGCCTATGGTATTGCCGGTCTGCTGCGCAGCATTTCCGCGCACAGTCGCCAAGGTCGCTGCCTGCTGCCGGTCGACATACTGGCAGACCATGGACTGACGCCGGAGGGTCTCATCGCGGCGCCGTTGGACATGGCAGCGCGGGCCGTTGCGCTGCGTCTTGCCCACGAAGGATTGATGTTGCTGCGACGACCGAGACTGCCACGACGGGCCATTGCGGCGGCCCTGCCTGCCGTGCTGGCGAGGCGCGATCTCCGACGGATTTCCGCCTTGCCACCACAGCGTGGCATCGCCGATCGGCTGGCGGTCACGTTCGCCGGTATCGCCGCCCGCGTCTGACCGATATCAGGCCCGGACGCATCGGGCAGCCTACAATCCTTGCTTGACCTTATCGGCGCTGTTGGTCACCGCTTTGCCTGTCGCGCTGACGTCCTGACCCAGACCGGCGGTGGTATTGCAGCCGCCGAGTGTTATCATCGAGCCCGCAAGGACGAACATTGTCAGAAGCGCACTGAGCAGGCCCCAGCGTCTGCAAGCGAAGTCCTTCATAACGGTTTCCCCTGTTGGCCTATGGCAACATCTTATCAAAGGATCGTTGCGGCCTCAATGGCAGGAGGTCGCTCAGGCGCGGCGCCGTGCCTTCTGCCGCGTTGCCGCGCGCATCAGCAGCGGCGACAGGAAGCGGCCGGTGTGGCTGTCGGGATGTGCGGCAATATCCTCCGGAGTCCCCTCGGCCACGATACGGCCTCCGCCGTCGCCACCCTCGGGACCGAGATCTAGTATCCAGTCGGCGGTCTTGATCACTTCCACATTGTGTTCGATCACCACGACCGTGTTCCCCTGATCGACCAGCGCGTGCAGCACTTCCAACAGCTTGCGCACGTCCTCGAAGTGAAGGCCGGTGGTGGGTTCATCCAGGATGTACAACGTGCGACCCGTAGCGCGGCGTGCCAGTTCCTTCGACAGCTTGATCCGCTGCGCCTCACCGCCCGACAGCGTGGTGGCCTGCTGCCCGAGCGCGATGTAGCCGAGCCCTACCTGCTGGAGAATGCGCAGCCTGTCGTGGATGCGGGTCTGTGCGCTGAAATACGGTACGGCTTCGTCGACCGTCAGCGCGAGGACCTCGGCGATCGATTTGTCGCGGAACTTTATTTCAAGCGTTTCACGATTGTAGCGCTGGCCCTTGCAGACATCACAGCGTACGTAAACGTCGGGCAGGAAGTGCATCTCGATCTTCAGCACGCCGTCGCCCTGGCAGGCCTCGCAGCGCCCGCCCTTGACGTTGAAGCTGAAGCGCCCCGGCTTGTAGCCGCGCGCGCGAGACTCCGGCAGCTCGGCGAACCAGTCGCGGATCGGCGCGAACAGATCGGTGTAGGTGGCGGGATTGGAGCGCGGCGTACGGCCGATCGGCGACTGGTCGATATCGATGATCTTGTCGAGCAGCTCGAGGCCTTCGATGTGGTCGTGCGGGGCCGGCACTTCACCCGCGCCCATCAAGCGCCGCGCAGTCGCCTTGTAGAGCGTGTCCACGACAAGCGTGGACTTGCCGCCGCCTGACACGCCGGTGACGCAGGTGAAGGTGCCGAGGGGAAAGCCTGCGCTGATCGATTTCAGGTTGTTGCCGCGCGCTTTCACCACGCGGAGAATGCGATCCTTCTGCATCGGACGGCGCATGACCGGCACGTCGATGCGTCTGCGCCCAGCGAGATAATCGCCAGTCAGCGACTTGGGATTTGCCGACACCTCCGCCGGAGTGCCTTCCGCGACCACGCGTCCACCGTCGATGCCGGCGGCCGGACCCATGTCGATCAGATGATCCGCCGCGCGAATTGCCTCTTCATCATGCTCCACAACAAGAACGGTATTGCCGAGGTCGCGGAGCCGACGCAGCGTGACGAGCAGGCGTTCGTTGTCACGCTGATGCAGACCGATCGATGGTTCGTCGAGCACGTACAGAACGCCGGTGAGACCGGAGCCGATCTGGCTGGCGAGGCGAATGCGCTGGCTCTCACCGCCCGACAGCGTGGCGGAGCTGCGTGACAACGTGAGATAGTCGAGTCCGACATCGACGAGGAACTGCAGGCGCTCGCAGATCTCGCGGAGGATACGCCGCGCGATCTCCTGCCGCTGCGGCGTCATCGTGTCGATCACGGTTTCGAACCACGCCGCCGCCGTGCGTATCGACAGCTCCGATGCCTCGGCGATGTTCTTGCCGCCGATGCGGACTGCCAGTGCCTCCGGCTTGAGGCGCGCACCATTGCATACGACGCAGGGTTTCTCGGCCTGGTAGCGCGACAGTTCCTCGCGCACCCAAATGCTATCGGTCTCCTGATAGCGTCTTTGCAGGTTGCGCACCACGCCTTCGAATGGCTTGGTCACCGTGTAGGCGCGCACGCCGTCCTTGTAGGTGAACGCCACGGGCTCCTCGCCGGTGCCGTGCAGGATCGCGTCGCGCACCTTCGCGGGCAGGTCCTGCCATGCGTCACTCGTCCTCACTTTGAAGTGGCGCGCGAGGCTTTGCAGCGTCTGGTCGTAATAGGGGCTCTGCGCGCCGGTCCATGGCATGACCGCGCCACCGGCCAGCGACAGCCGCTCATCCGGTACCACGAGTTCAGGGTCGAAGAAGCTTTCCACGCCCAGTCCATCGCACGCCGGGCACGCACCGTGCGGCGAGTTGAAGCTGAACAGGCGGGGCTCGATCTCCTCGATCGAGAAACCCGATACCGGACAGGCGAAGCGCGACGAGAAAACCGTGCGTTCGGCGTCTTCTCCCTTGGCGTCAGCGTTCTCGGCGTAGACGATGCCGTCGGACAGCGCGAGCGCGGTCTCGAAACTGTCGGCGAGCCTTGGGGCGATGCCGTCGCGCACCACGATGCGGTCCACCACCGCCTCGATCTCGTGCTTGATCTTGCGGTTCAGCGAGGGGACTTCGCCGATCTCGTTGAGCTTGCCGTCCACCTTCACGCGGGTGAAGCCACGGCGCTGCAGCTCCGCCAGTTCCTTACGGTACTCGCCCTTGCGGTCGCGCACCACGGGCGCGAGCAACAGCAGCCGCGTGCCGTCCGGCATCGCCATCACGCGATCCACCATCTGCGACACGGTCTGCGCCTCGATCGGCAGGCCGGTGGCCGGCGAATAGGGCACGCCTGTGCGCGCCCACAGCAGGCGCATGTAGTCGTGGATCTCGGTTACCGTGCCGACGGTGGAGCGCGGGTTGCGGCTGGTGGTCTTCTGCTCGATCGAGATCGCCGGCGACAGACCCTCGATCGAGTCGACGTCGGGCTTGCCCATCAGTTCGAGGAACTGCCTCGCATAGGCCGACAGCGACTCGACATAGCGGCGCTGGCCCTCGGCGTAGATAGTGTCGAATGCCAGTGATGACTTACCCGAGCCGGACAGGCCGGTGATCACGGTCAGCCGGTCGCGCGGGATCACGACGTCCACGTTCTTCAGATTGTGCTCGCGCGCACCGCGAACGTGGATGGAGCCGGCCATGCCGCGTGATCCTATGCTTGTTCTTGAGATGTTCTCGTCTTATATGGCAATTTTCAGGGGTCTTGGAAAGGTCTGTTAAGCGACTCCGCCCAGGATGCCCCATAGGATGGCAGCGTGTGGGAGCGGGGGCTAGAGTGCCTCCTTTGATGAGGGATTGAAGCGATGGCGGGCAGCGTCAACAAGGTGATCCTGGTGGGTAATCTGGGCAAGGATCCTGAGATCCGAACCCTGCAGTCGGGCACGAAGGTCGCCAACCTCGCGGTCGCGACCAGCGAGACGTGGAACGATCGTCAGAGCGGCGAACGAAAGGAACGCACCGAGTGGCACCGGGTGGTGATTTTCAACGAACGCCTGGCTGATATCGCGGAACGCTTCCTGCGCAAAGGCAGAAAAGTCTATCTGGAAGGCGCGCTGGAGACGCGGAAGTATACCGACCAGTCGGGCCAGGAAAAGTATACCACGGAAGTGGTGCTGCGGAATTTCCGCGGCGAATTGACGCTGCTGGACAGCGCGGGCGGTGGGGAAGGTGGCGCAGGCGAGGGCGGCGGCTATCGCGAGCGCGCGCCTGCGCAACGTGCCCCGGTCGGCGCTTCACGCGGTGGCGGCGGTCCGTCGTGGGAAGCGCCCAAGGGCGGCGATCTGGATGATGAAATCCCGTTCTGAACCTGCCTTGGGGGCTGATCGAGGGCCGGCTCCCCCAGCCCGCGAGATCGCCACGTCGCTTTGCTTTTCGCGATGACAGGTTCGTTCAGGGCGGTCGCCGAGGGGCAGATGAGCGGATCGGGGCGCCCGCTGCGGAAATGCATTGCGACCGTGGCGCTCAGCGGCACGTTGCGCGACAAGCTGGAGGCTTGTGCCGCGGTCGGCTTCGAAGGCGTCGAGATCATGGAAGCGGATCTGCTGACGTTCGATGGCTCACCCGCGGACGTGCGTCGGATTTGTGCCGACCTTGGCCTGACGATCGAGGTCTACCAGCCGTTCCGCGATTTTGAGGCGATGCCGGATCCGCAGCGTGCCCGGAACCTCGATCGCGCGGAACGCAAATTCGATGTCATGCAGGCTTTGGGCACCGATCTCGTGCTGGTGTGCAGCAACACGCAGTCGGCCGCGATCGATGATGACTCCCGTGCGGCGGCCGACCTGGCGGAGATGGCCGAGCGTGCGGGGCGACGCGGGCTACGGGTCGGCTTCGAGGCGCTGAGTTGGGGCCGGCACGTCAATCGCTGGGGTCATGCATGGCGCATCGTGCAGCGGGCGGCGCATCCGGCGCTGGGCCTCATCGTGGATTCTTTCCATACGCTGGCCTTGGGCGACGACCCGTCCGGTATCGCTCAGGTGCCGGCAGAGAAACTGTTCCTCGTGCAGATGGCGGATGCACCCAAGCTGTCGATGGACGTGTTGAGTTGGAGCCGCCATTTCCGCAATTTCCCCGGCCAAGGTGATCTCGATGTGGTCGGGTTCATGCGGGCGGTGCTGGCCTCCGGCTACACCGGGCCACTATCGCTCGAGGTTTTCAATGACGATTTTCGTGCCGCCCCCGGTCGGTTCGTCGCGCGGGACGGGCTTCGCTCACTCATTCTGACCGAGGCCGAAGCGTCCGATGGTGCGGACCTGCCTGCTGTGCCGGCTTTGAACGGCGTGGAGTTCCTGGAATTCGCCGTGGATGAGACGACCGGGCCGGAGCTGGTGAGCTTCCTGCAAACGCTGGGCTTCCATCGTGCCGGAAGGCATCGGTCGAAGGCCGTCGATCTGTATCGTAACGGCGGTGTCAATCTGGTGCTGAACGCAGAGCAGGACAGCGCCGCGTCGGAGCATTTTCACCTGCACGGCCCATCAGTCTGCGCCATGGCGATACGCGTCGACGATGCCGCTCGCACGCTGGCCCGTGCAAACGCGCTGCTGTGTCCCGACTGGCAGGAGCCGCTTGGGGTCGGAGAGCGGCGCATCCCCGCCGTGCGCGCGCCGGACGGCACGTTGGTCTATCTGGTGCAGCCGGAAGCCAGCGGGCGCAGTTTTTGGGAAGATGATTTCGAGTTGCTTCCCGTTTCAGCCGCAGCGACTCCTCTGCTTGGCATCGATCATGTGGTGCTGGCCTTGCCGGTCGGACGCATGGCGTCCCATGTGTTGTTCTGGCGCGCTCTGTTCGGCCTGGTGCCGCAATCGCAGTTGGATACTGCCGATCCCTACGGTCTCGTGCACAGCCGCGCCTTGGTCAGTCCTGACGGCAAGCTACGCATGGTGCTGAATGCGTCGGAAGGCCGCGGGACACTGACGGGTCGCTTTGTTTCCGCTTTCGCCGGGGCTGGCGTGCATCATGTCGCGCTTGCCACACCCGATATACTACGCACGGCGCAGGAACTGGAGGTTCGGCACGCGTCGCTGCTGCCCATGCCGACCAACTACTACGATGACCTGTCGGCGCGATGGGCGTTGGACGACTCGACGCTGAATGAGTTGCAAAAGCACGGATTGCTCTACGACCGCGATGAAGTGGGGGAGTTCCGCCACCTCTATACCGACACCTTCCATGATCGGTTCTTCTTTGAGGCTGTGCAGCGAGAGGCCGGTTATTCCGGATTCGGCGCTGCCAACGCCTCCGTCCGGACCGCTGCGCAAGCGCGGCAGAGCCCTGGCGCGACGTACATGCTTTGATCGGAAGACCCAACGATGGTGCGCGGCGGCGAAGGTTCGGTTGGGATGACCGCGGGCCGCCGGCGTCGCCTGGCTCAATTGACGAGAGGCCCTAGCCAAACCCGCCTGAGCCGGTGGAAACTGCGGTAAAGCTTTGAGGCGAGCGGCATGAAAATTCAGGACATCGACCGGGTCAATCACCTGATTCGCGAGCTTAGCAGCATGAAGGAGCTGATCGAGCACGCCCAACGCGCCGATCCGTCGGACTGCGAGCTGTTTATCAAGCTGCCGGGCGACACCTCGATGAGGCTGTCGAGCGAGGGCTCGGCCTCGACGCACTATCAGGGATTCTCCGCCTCGCCGGAGTTCCTGCGCCGGCTGCAGCAGCTTGCGGTGGAGGAGCTGGATGCGCGGCGCCGCAGCATCGTCGGCGAATTGGCGTCGCTCGGTGTCGAGGCGGAGGCATGACGGGGATGAACTGGTTCGACGTTCCCGAGGCCGTCGCGTCGCGCGTCATCGCGCGAAGTGGCGTGGCGCATCCGCATGCCGATCTGGATCCCAGGCGGACGGCGCTGATCGTGGTTGATCTGCAGAATGCGTTCATGGACGATGCGGTCGGTCACGCGGTCTGTCCCATGGCACGCGACATCGTGCCCAATGTGAACCGGCTCGCCTCCGTGGTGCGTGCCTCAGGCGGCGGCGTGTTCTGGATCAAAAACACGTTCGACGAACGCGGCGCTTACGAATGGAACAATTCGCATGCGATGCTGACGCCCGCGATGCGCGAGCGGCGGGTTGCCGCGATGAGCGAGGGCACCAAAGGTCAGGAGTTGTGGCCGGAGCTCGATGTTCGGCCGGGGGACGAGATCGTCCGCAAGTATCGGTTCAGTGCGTTCATGCCGGGGACCTGCGATCTGCCGTATCGGCTGCGCTCGCGGGGCTTCGATACCGTGTTGATCGCCGGCACCGTGACAAATGTCTGCTGCGAGTCATCGGCGCGCGACGCGATGATGACGAACTTCAAGACCGTCATGGTGAGCGACGCGAATGCGGCGATGACGATGGAAGAACACAACGCGTCACTGGTGGCATTCTACGCCATCTTCGGCGACGTGATGGACACGGACTACGTGATCCAGCGGCTGACACGGAACGAATAGGCGGCTAGGGCGACTGGCGCTCGCGCGTGAGGCCGTTACGTCGAGAACGCGGCGACGGCCTCCTTCTCGGTGGCGTATGTGCTGAGCAGGGAGTTGAAGCCCGCGGTTTCCAGCACTGTCTTGACGCTGCCGGCGGCACCGCAGATCGTCAGCTTCCCCTGCTTGGCCTGCAGCAGCTTCGCGGCCTGAAGGATGACCCGGAGGCCTGCACTGCTGACATATTGGAGCTTCTCGAGGTTCAGCACGACGTGACGGTCGGTTCCCTGGGCGATTGCCACCATTCGGTCTCCGGCGTCTCCTGCAGTGCGGCTGTCGAGCCGGCCGTTCATTTCGACCACCAGCGTGTCGTAGACCTTCCGGGTTTCGATCTGCATTTCCAGCCCCTTGATGTGCAGACGGCAGCAAGCCGTCCTGCTGACGCACGCTAAGGGGCAACGCTGGAACGGTCCATGACCCTGTTCGGCGAGGCGGTGATGCGGCGCTACGGCAACTATCTCAATAATTGCGATTACGTTCACTAATTGCAACAATAATAGCGGCCACGATCAGCAACGTTTTGCAGCTGGACTGGCAGCGACAAGAGATGTATCGTTGCGCAAGCAGCAGGTTTTCGAGAGCTGCTCACAGTATGAGTGCTTCTACACGAGCTGCGCTTTCGCATAACCGAACTTCGACGGTCCCTTCGCATTCCAACCTGAAGCATCTGCCATGACAACTCCAGAGAACGGCATTTACGTACTGCAGGGCGTCGTGCCGGCCCAGATCGCTGCCGCGCCTGTCGCGGTAAAAGTCGTCGATCTCTACGACGACAATGGCCAGCTCTTCAGCACAGCGCAAGTCGCCCAGATGGAAGCCGGCAACAGCCTGTTGCTTGGATACTTCAGCATAGGCGAGGCGGAAAACTATCGTAGCTACTTCGCGTCGCTGCCATCCTCGGTCCTCGGGCCCGTCGATCCATCATGGCCCGGCGACTATCAGGTCGCCTATTGGACGGATACCTGGAAAACCGTCGCCACCAATTATATCGATCAGATGATCACGCAAGGCTATGGCGGTGCCTTTTTCGATGTCGTTGATGAATGCGAGACCGCCTGGGCGAAGGCGCACGCACCAGGCGGCGACGCCAAGGGTGCAATGGTGAGCCTGATCCAGTATCTCGCCGACTACGCGCACGCCAAGGACCCGAATTTCAAGATCTGGGTTAACAGCTCAGGTGCGGAAGACCTGATGGCGAACAGCACATTCGTAAGCACCATCGATGGGGCCTACGAGGAAGAGCTGTTTTATAAGGATAACGGCTCTCCGGTGTCGCAGGCGAACACCAGCTACAATCTGAACCTGCTGGACAATCTGGTGGCTGCGGGCAAGCCGGTCGTCGCGGTCGAGTACATCACCGGTGCGGCGAAGGTGGCTGACGTAGAGGCGAAGGCCGCTGCTGCCGGTATCGGATACTACGTGGCGAACCCGAACCTCAATCTCGATGGCGTGGACACGGAAGGATTTGGCGCGCTCCCGCCCCCACCGCCCGCAGCGCCGCCGGTCGTCACGGCAATCAGTGCCGTCCCGGCCTGGGCCGATCTCGCCAAGGGGGGTGTCGCAACCATCACGCTGACGCTGAACGGGGCGGTGACGGTGACAGGTACTCCCAAGCTGTCGCTGAACGATGGCGGTACCGCGACGTACTCCTCGGGTTCGGGCACGAGTACTTTGACGTTCAAGTATAAAGTCGCGGCGGGGCAGAACACGACACGGCTCGCCGTTACCGGTGTGACGCTGCCTTCCGGCGCTTCGGTGATGGGTGCAGCAGGCAACGCCGCCGACTTCACCGGTGCGACAGGTGGCCTGAGCGGGCACCTGGTGGTGGACACGTCACGGACGCGCACGACCATCGCCAATGGCACAGGACAGACGGTCAAGGCCGGCACGGGCAACGACGTTGTGGTCTTGCGCGGCGGCGATGCCACACTGGTGTTCAACGGCAGCAACAACGTTGCGTTTTTGGGTGGCAGCGGCAATGCAGTCAACGCAACGATCAATGACAAGTCGCAGGGACTGACCGTCTACGTTCTGAATGGCGGTATCGACAAGATAAGCGGATTGGCCGCGGACACGACTGCGGTGATCGACCTGCTCGGAGGTCTCGGCGGCTATACCAGCGTCTCGCAGGTGCTATCCGCGATGACGAGTGACAATGCCGGCGGAGCGTTGCTGCCGCTTGGCAACGGACAATCCATCGACTTCACCGGCGTCGCCCCCGCCAGTCTGCACGCCGCCAATTTTGCGCTGGAGTGAGGCGGTCTTACCGAAGCGCGTCAAACATCTCCGGCGGGTTGCGGCAGAGTGCATCCCGGGCTTGGTTCGTGCTTCCCATATCTCGGGTGGCACCATGCAACAGTCGGCGCGGCGACTTGCCGAATTTGCGTTTTGCGTTTTGCAATCCTGTGCCAACAATGGACAGCGTGCTTAATCCGAAGCGGGATCAAATTGAACCTTCGGGAGCGACGGAGGAAGGGAGCGAGAAACATGCTGAGGAACCGCCTGTGTCGGCTCATCGCCGATCCTGGACAGGCCAGAGCGGTGGCTGTCGCGGTAGTCGTGTGTGTGCTGCTGGCGAGTTGTTCGGGAACGCCGCCGACGGTGCTGTTGGATACCCCAACCGGCGTGACGCCGATTTACCAGCCATCGCCTGGCATGCCCGGGGGTGTCGTTGGTCCACCGCCGGGTCTGTACAATCAGTCGTCACCTCCTGTCCGGCCGAGGGATCTCAGCGGCACCTATGCCGGCACTGCGGTGCCGCTGGACACGGGCGGTGGTCTGTGCATCCAAAATCAGCAGGTGGGTGGCTTCAGGGTCCGCGGCAATTCCGTGAGATACGGTGGCTTCCGCGGGACGATTGCGCCGAGTGGCAGCGTGGAGATGGTGTATGGGCGGGATTGGATATTCGGCCAGTTCGAAGGGGCGACATTCCGTGGTCAGCTCGACCTCCGAGGCCGTTTTGGCGCGCCTGGCTGCACTTACCAGTTCAGCCTTGAGCGCGTGGGACCGTGACTACATGCAATCAGTCTGCGCTTTCCGGCACGAGCGCGGCGTCCGCCACAGCAACTCCATCGCCCATGTCCGCCTCGGTCAGCATCCGCCACGCGCCGCCTGCCAGCACTTCCGCCGGACGGAAACGCGCCTTGTAGGCCATCTTGCGGCTCTCGGGCACCCAGTAGCCGAGATACACATACGGCAGCCCCAGCGACCGCGCCCGCTCGATCAACCACAGGATTGCGTGCGTTCCAAGTGAGCGCCGCTCCAAGGTAGGGGCAAAAAAGGAATAAACCGCTGACAGGCCGTCCCCCAGCTTGTCGGCTAGGCACGCGCTTACCATCCGATCATCGGGATCGCGGAACTCCACGATGAAGGTCTCGATCGGCGTGTCCTCGACCATGGCGCGGTAGTCGTAAAAACTCATCGTCGCCATGTCGCCGTCGCCGTGACGCGCCGCCTGATAGCGCTGGAACAACTGGAACTGCTCAGCCGTGGCGCGCGCGGGCACTTCGAAGCCTTCCAGCAGCGCGTTGGCGCGCCAGATCTTTCGCAGCGTGCGGTTGGGCTGGAAGGTGGCGACCGGGATACGGATCGGGATGCAGGCCTGGCAGGACGGGCACACGGGTGCGTAGGCAATGTTGTGACTGCGGCGGAAACCGGCGCGCGACAGCCGGTCGTGCAGTGCGTCCGCGTCGGGGCCGGTGATCTCGGTGACGACCTTGCGCTCGGTCCTTCCTGCCAGATAGGGGCAGGGCAGGGGGGCCGTCGTGTAGAAGAACTGCGGCCGGCGCGGCGGTCTGTAGGTCATGCGTATGGCGATCCACCTTGCATGTTCCAGGAGCCGAGGCCGCCGGTCAACGCCGCCGTCTGCAAGCGATGGGCCCGGACGACGACGAGGCCGCTGGCGAGGTCGTGCAATGTGCGGTGGCGAACAGTGAACAGCGCGAACAGCAGCAGCAGGCCGGTGGTTGCAAGGGTAAGATAGAATATCAGGGTGAACACCACGGCCTGAAGCGGTGTCGGACGGCCGAGATCGTCGTCGCGGCGGACGACCAGGCCGAGAGCCTGCTGGCCCGGCGTGGCGGAGGCGGGGCCGGCGACGAACAGCCAATGGTAGCAGAACGGCACGAACGGCAGCGCGCCGAGCAGCGGCAGACCGAGACCGAGAGTGAGCAGGCCGAACAACAGCAGCACAAACCACAGCGCGGTCAGGGTCAGGCCGAGCAGCAGCGAAGTCGATCAGCCAGGCGAACACGCGGCGGATCAGCACGCCTTCGGTCAGCCGGTAGTCGTCAATTGGTGTGGCGCGGTAGATCATGGGGTCAACCGGATGGTTGCGGTCGTTGCGTTGGGTGTCGGGCCGAGCGTGATCGTGGCACCATCGCGCCAGCGGGTGAGGAAGTCGCGCGCGTGTCGGCTGAGCAGGTTGCCCGACTGGCCCGGGGCCATCATGAACAGCGAGCTATCGAGATCGGCGAGGTCATAGACGCCTCGATACTCCGCTCCGTGCACCGATTGGAACTGTTTGTATGCGGGGCCGCCGCGATCAATCGTGCTGTCGTCGCCGGGGCTGGGGATCGAGAGCGTGGCGAGCTTCCCCAGGATCGGCAGAGGGCGGAGCATCGGGTGAGCGAAGATCGCCGGATGTGCCTCGCCCCAGTGCCATTGCGCGGGGTCGTTGCCGAAGCGACCCGCAATGTCGCCGATGGCGTCGGTCAGGGACGCCTGCAGCATGCTGGTGCAATCGCCACCGCACCAGTGCGCGCCGGCCGGAGACAGCACGTAGCCGACGAATTCCAGCAGCGGACCGCCGTCGTTCACTGCAATCGCGGCCTGCTGAAGCACGCGGCCGTAGAAGTACTGCAGCCACGCGTTGAAGATCAGCGGCTGCGGCGCGTCGATGGTCATAGCGCCATCCCAGTCGCGCAGCAGTCCCTGGGCGCGACGGGCGGTATCTTCGGTCACCGGCACGGCGAGAAGTTTCGGCAGGACCTGCCGCGCGAAGTCGGAATGCACGTCGATCTGCATGCGCGCGAAGTCGGCTTGGGTGTGGTGATCCGAGCGATCGAGCAGCTCGCGGATGCGGGTGGCGCGCCAGTCGCCGAACCAGTCGCGGCCGAGGAAGACCGGGAAATCAGCCGGCGCGACGCGGTCATTGGCGTTCACCAGACGCCCGCTCGCCGGGGCGACGATATGAGGCAACTGGTCACCCGCGGCCCAGCCGATCCAGTCATGCGAGCCGTCGCCCGGCACAGGCATGGAGCCATCGCCGGCACGACGGATCGGTACGCGGCCGGTGACGTAGAACGCGATGCGCTGCCGGTCGGCCACCAGCAAGTTCTGCACCGGCGCGGTGATCATCGCGGCTGCCTTGCCGGCTGCATCCACATCGCGCGCCTGGTTGAGCGCGAGCAGGCCGGCGGCCGCTGTGTTGCCAGGCGCCAGGTTGGCCATCGAAACCGCCAAAATCGGGCCGTTGCGGTTGGAGAGGTCGCTGATCGCCGGTCCGTGGCGCGTCTCGCGCACGGTTAGGATCTGGTCGGGCTCGCCGCGGACCTTGATGCGCTCCTCGCGCACGGTGAACGGACGCGGGCCGTCGGGTGTCTGGTACTCGTTATCGCCTGCCGGCGTTTCGATGAACACGTCCTGCACATCGGCGCCGGTTGTGGTGAAGGTCCAGGCGATGTGGCCGTTGTGGCCGAGGACCAGGAACGGCACGCCGGGTGCGGTGGCGCCGGCCAGCACGCCGTCCGGTGTCTCGATCCGCGCCAGGTACCAGATGGCGGGAAAGCCGAACGCCAGATGCGGATCGCCGGCGAGCAGCGGCGCACCGGTCGCGGTGTGACGGCCGTCCACTGCCCATTCGTTCGAGGCGGTTTCGGGCAGCGTGTAGGGGGCCGGGAAGCGCGGCAGCACGGCGGCAAGTTCGTGGGCGAGGTGGCTCAAGGCGGGTGCCAGCGTCGCTTCCGGCCGGCCTTCGCTGCTCGCCGGCGGCCACAGCTCGTCGATCAACTGTTGCGGCACGCGACCCGCGAGCGATTGACGCGACAACTCGGTGCGCCAGTTGAGTGACAACCACAGGCCCATGGTCTCGCCCCAGAGCAGGCTGTCGGCCGGCTCCCACGGCGCGGGACGCCCCAGGTAAAGAAATTCTGGCGCGCTGAAGCGTCCGCGCTCGGCGATCCAGGCATTCACCCCGCTCGCGTAGGCTTCCAAAATGGCGCGGGTCTCGGCGGGCAGGGTGGGGTAGTCCGCCACTGCGTGCCGTCGCAAACCAAGCGTGCGCATGCTGCGGTCGAGCGCAAGCGTTGCCGGGCCGGCGATCTCGGATAATCGGCCGGAGGCGGCACGGCGCATCAGCTCCATCTGGAACATCCGATCGCGCGCGTGCACGAACCCCAGGGCGGCGGCGGCATCGGTGGCGCTGGCGGCATGGATGCGTGGGATGCCATCGGTGTCGAAGCCGATATCGACCGGCCCGGACAGACCGGGGATACGCGCCTGCTGTGACCGCGGCGGCAGAGTGAGCCACAGCATGCCGGTGACGACGGCTGCCAAAAGCAGCACGACGAAGCCGAGCCAGAACAGCAGGCGGCGAGTGCCGCGGAGAACTGCACGCATGACGCCAAGGTGGCGAAACGGCGAGCGGAAGGAAAGGCACGGCTCGATGACGGAGACGCCGGTGTGTTGGCGCTCCGAGTTCCGTCATGTTAGCGTTTCGGTGCCAAGCTTAAGCCGATGCGATCAGGGGACGCCCATGACAACAACACGCGGCGACGACAGCGGCTTCACGGCGTACCCGGGGGTGCGCGAGCTGGAGAAGATCACCAACAAGACCGATACGCGCGATGTGCTGGCGCACGCGTCGAAGAGCGCGCGCAAACTGAACGACTATTTCATCGTCGATATCGACGCGCACGTGACCGAGACGGCGTTCTGGTCCGAAATCACGGACCGAATCGACAACGACTATCTGCGCCACGCAGCTCAATCTTTCAGGGAGCGCGGCGGGTCACCGCCGGGGCTGCTGAACGTGCAGCCCGGCATGCTGTATCAGGACATGTTCGGCCGCATTCCGCACGGGCAACAGGCGGACGCGGTGGTCGGCGAAGGCACGCATCGTCAGGTCGAGCTGGTCAGACGCGCGATGGACAGCATGGGTATCGACTACACGGTGGCGTTCCCGACGCCGATGCTGCTGCTAGGCATGCATCCTCAGGCCGAGGTGGAGGTGGCGCTGGGCCGCGCGTTCAATCGCTGGCTCGTCGAGGAACTGTTGCCGCGCGAGACGCGCATCAAGGCGATGATGTACCTGCCGTTCAACGATCCCGAAGCCTGCGTCGAGGTGGTGGAGGAGTTTGCCGACGCACCAGGCGTCATCGGCTTCACCGTGGTCTCGACCCGCTACAAGCCGGTGCATCACAACAGCTACATGCGGCTCTATGCCGCGCTGCAGGCGACGGGCAAGCCGCTGGCGTTTCACTCGGGATTCCACTGGGGCGACGAGTTGATGAAGCAGATGAACCGCTTCATCTCGATGCACGCGATCTCGTTCTGCTACTTCAACATGATCCACCTTACCAACTGGATCATCAACGGCATCCCCGAGCGGTTCCCCGAACTGAAGGTGATCTGGGTGGAGAGCGGTCTCGCGTGGCTGCCGTTCATGATGCAGCGGCTCGATTCCGAGTACATGACGCGCTCGTCCGAGGCACCGATGCTGCGGCGACGGCCCAGCGAATATATCCGCGACATGTACTTCACCAGCCAGCCGCTGGAGACAAGCAATCTCAAACTGACGCAGGCGACGATGGAAGCGGTCAAGGCCGATACGCAATTGCTGTTCGCGTCGGACTGGCCGCACTGGGATTTCGATCTGCCGACGACGATCACCGACCTGCCGTTCTTGTCGGAGCAGGCGAAGCGAAACATCCTGGGCCTGAACGCGGCACGGGCGTTCGGCTTCGAGGTGCCGGCGAACAAGCTTGCGCAGGTGCCGGGGCCTGAGCCGGCGCTCGCCAAGTGAGTGTGCCGCTGGGGGCGGAGGAAATCGCCACCGCATTCTGTGACGTCGTAGCAACGGCTTTGCGGCGCGGCGACCTCGAGGCGGTTCCGGACGAGGCGCTGCGCCGCGTGTTTACTGCGGTGGTCAAGGCCTATGCAGCGAAGGCCGAGATGGCGGAGGGTGAATTCGCGCCGTTCGAGGCCGATCAGGTAACTGCGACCGAAACCGCGGTTGCCGCCTGTGCGATGATCCGTGCCGCCGAGCTGAATTTGTTCGATATTGCGATGTGGTTCGGGCGTCCGGTGAACCGCCTGTGATTGGAGGCGCATGATGACTGAGGTCATGGTCGGTCGCTGCAGCGATCTCGCCGATGGCGACTATCGCGTCGTCGCGGTGGGCGAGCTCGAGGTGGGGGTCTTCCGGCTGGGCGAGCGGTTCGTCGCGTATGAGAACCGATGTCCGCACCATGGTGGCCCGGTATGTCAGGGCAAGCTGTTCAACGGTGTTGAGGAGATCATTATGCCGGACCAAACGAGCCGCGGCCTGCGGTTCACGCAGGATCGGCATGTGGTGTGTCCGTGGCACGGCTATGAGTTCAATCTCGACACCGGGCGGCATCCCGGCGACCCACGGGTGCGCCTGCGGGCGATACCGGTGCGGGTATCGGACGATGGTATCTACGTCGAGGCGCCAGGGTGACGCGCCATCGCACTATCGGTGCGGGTCGCGGCGCGTACTCATGATGGAGATTGCTTCGTCGCAAAGCTCCTAACAAGAAACCATGAGCAGACTGTGCCGCGCGCATCACGGGAAGACGTGGATGGCTGGCCTTTGCCGCCATGACGAGTACCGGTTTCGTCCAGCGCAGGTCCGCCACCTGGCGGGTGTGGAACTCGCAATGACAGTACGCCGCGATGTCTATTCGGCGGCTGCCAGCAATGGCGGCGCCTCGATATAGCCTTCTGCCAGCCGTCGCCCGGTGTCACGCAGCAGCTTCTTGTCCAGCTCCGGCGTTTTTGCCGGTGGCACGCGCACGACCGTGTCATTGCAGTAGGTCGGGATGACGGTTCCGCTGTCACGGAACAGTCCGACGGGCTCGTTGCCCGCCTTGACCGCGCGGATCCCCTTGCGGATCTGGTTGCGGAACATCGAAATGCCGCGATCGGTCGTGCCGAGATGTTCGAGGCCGTGGACGGCGACGGGGCGCTGCGAGACCTGGGCCTCAAAGTCGGCAGGCCGGCGCTGGCTTTCCTCGTAGGTGTCCGCGGCGAGCTGGCCAGCCAGCATGATGCTGCGGTCGGCCCACCAATCGGGTGTGGTGACACCCTCTGTCTCGCTCACGTGACGCAATTCGATCAGCATCGTGTTGGTGTCGTCGAGCGGCACGATCCAACAACTCATCATCGGGCCGCTGAACGGATGCGGTTCCTGGCCGGTTTCCCAGATCGGCGCAACCTGCTGCAGATTGGGCAACACGTTCTCGACCATACGCGCCCATATGTTGTCGCCGACCCGCCTGGTGGCGATGTAGATGATGCCGACCGGCGTTTCGGCAAACTCCAATTCCGGCAACACGCCGAACTCGTCGGTGAACACCGCACCGCTGACGATCGTGTGGAGAAACGCGGTGTGGATTGCATCCATCGTGTTTTCGAGGATCTGGAGCCAGTTGCACGGATAGACGTATTTCTGTCCGGGAATCAGCCGGTAGCCGGTCCGATTGAAGCTGTCATAGGTTGGAAACGCCGGCATCTGATCGGGCGGTCCCATGTAGCCGAACACGAGGCCGTGCGCCTCGTGTACCGGATAGGCGCCGTGGCACAGGCGGTCCTTGAGTGTGCTGGTTGCCGGCTCGCCCGGCGTCTCAAGGATCGTGCCGTCGACGTCGAACAGCCAGCCGTGATAGCAGCAGCGTATTCCTTTCCCGCCGACCAGGCCAAATTCGAGGGACGTGCCACGATGTGAGCAGTGGCGTTCCAAAAGGCCGATCGCGCCGCGGCCATCGCGAAAGACAACAAGCTCCTCGCCGAGAATTTTTACCGCCAGCGGCAGGTCTTTCAACTCATCCGAGTAGCAGACCGGCTGCCAGAAGCGACGCAGGTATTCGCCGCAGGGCGTGTCGGGGCCGACATGGGTGAGTTCGGTATTCTCCCGCGGCACGTGCCGGTGATGGTAACCGCTGTACTGCGTCTTCAAGAATGGCGCCCTGGTCGGTGTCGGCATAGCAAGCCTCCTGTCCTCGATCGGTGCCGAGCGTTGGTTTTTTCCGGCCGCGTTGCTGCTGGCGGACGATGAGCCCCTGGCGCGACTGACGTCAAGGTTGTGAGTTGGCGTCAACGTTGCTGGTGCGACGACAACCAAGTTCACCGGCTTGCCGATGGGTACTTCAGTCTCTACCGTCCGCGACCTGCATTGGAGGACATGCGCGATGGCTGATATCCCCAACCGGCCGGAATACCAGAGCGACCTGTTCAAGAAAGGACTGGATGTGCGCCGCGATGTGCTGGGTGCTTCCTACGTCGATGGTTCTCTGACACGTGCCGATGACTTCAACGCGGCATTCCAGCAGATCACCACGGAAGTCGCCTGGGGCATGATCTGGACGCGCCCAGGTCTCACTCGCAAGACACGCAGCATGATCAACCTGACGATGCTGGCCGCACTGAACCGCGGCTCGGAGTTTCGGCTGCATCTACGCGCGGCGCTCACCAACGGCGTGACGCGTGACGAGATCAAGGAGATCCTGCTGCAGATCGGTGCGTATTGCGGCATTCCGGCGTGTCTGGAGGCGTTCCGTATCGCCACGGAAGTCTTCAAGGAAGTTGACGGCGCGAAGGGCGGCGACTGATGGCGACCAAGCCAAGCGTCGGCTTCGTCGGCGTCGGCAACATGGGATGGCCGATGGCGGGCTGTCTGGTGAAGGCGGGCTTCGACGTGCATGTGAACGACGCGCGCCGCGAGCTCGCCAACAACTTCGTGCAGCAGATCGGCGGCGACGCGCCTGACAGCCTGCGCCAACTCGCCGCTGCGTCTGATGTGGTGATCACCATGCTGCCGACCAGCACGATCGTCGAGCACGTGCTGGCCGGTGGCGATGACAACGTGATGGCCGGCATGAAGCCAGGCACCGTGGTGATCGAGATGAGCTCCGGCGTGCCGTCTGTGACGCAGATGCTGGCGGAACGCGTCATGGAACTCGGCAGCCACATGATCGACGCTCCGGTGTCGGGCGGGGTGCCACGCGCGAAGACCGGCGAGTTGGCGATCATGGTCGGTGGCGATCCGGCGATCATCGATTCGGTGATGTCGGTACTGCGGGCGATGGGCACCTCTGTGCTGCGTACCGGCGGCGTCGGGTCGGGTCAGGCTATGAAGGCACTGAACAACCTCGTGAGTGCCGGCGGCTTCCTGATCGGTATCGAGGCACTGCTGATCGGCCAGCGCTTCGGTCTTGATCCAGCAGTGATGGTGGATGTGCTGAATGCGGCGACAGGGATGAACAACTCAACACAGAAAAAATTCAAACAGTTCGTGCTATCACGCAAATTCAACGCGGGTTTCACGATGGGACTGTTGGCAAAGGATTTGTCGATCGCGCTGCAGGTCGGGCGCGAGACCGAGACGCCGACGCCCTTATCGGCGCTCGCCAAGGAGATGGTGACCGCCGCACAGGCGATGTTCGGTTCCGACGCCGATCACACCGAGATGGCGAAGCTGTGCGAGCGGCTGGTGGGGACGCAGCTCGGCAAGGCCTGATGCGCCCTGGGTATTTATTTTGTTCCTGATTTGTTCGAGGAGGGTTTGACCCTCGCAAGTCCGGGGCGGCCTCCCCATATGTTGACTTCGGCACTTTTCGCCAGGGTCATACTTGGCCAGATCCGCATACGCGACCTTGTCGCATCGGGCATCTCGGATGAAAAGTACTACGGTCTGCACAGTGCGGATCGCCGATGTTACCCCGGAGTGACGTGATGTCTTCAGGTACGGTCAAGTGGTTCAATGGGCAGAAGGGCTATGGTTTCATCCAGCCGGATGATGGCTCGAAGGATGTCTTCGTGCATATCTCGGCGGTGGAGCGGGCAGGGCTCACCGGACTGAACGAGGGCCAAAAGGTCAGCTACGACCTCGAGCGCGGCCAGCAGGGCAAGACTTCCGCGGTCAACCTGCAAGCTAGCTGAGCGGATGGCGACCATCCCCGCATCCTGCGGGGATGAGTTCATCGGGCTGGAGCACGTCTCCGATGGTCTCACACAAGTTCGGAGTGGGTAGTCGCGTACGGTTGACATTGGACAGGTACGCCGAAAGCAGTCCGTGGGACATCCACACGATTTCCCGCAAGCTGCCTGCCGAGGGCAATGTCTGCCAGTATCGAGTAAAGCGCGTGGGCGACGGTCAGGAACGCACGGTCAGCGAGCACCAGATGGTGGCGGTCGGCGCAGAAGACCGGGGCGACCGCATGCAGGTCAAGGCGCCTGAGCCATCGCACGATCCTCAGCGCATTCGCGATGCGGATAAACGACCGCGCGGATTTGCCCCACGAAGCGATCGCGGGCGCCGCTGACTGTTGCACTCGGTTGATGACCTGCTGTGCTGATGTTCTTGGCTTTCCAGAACCATGACAGTCTGGTTCGGCGAGGATTGGTCTTTGGATAGGTGCAATTCCACCTCAGTCCGACAAATGCCGGACCGAAGATCAGCAGATCAGTAATGCCCTAAGGGTAGCGCGCTGGTGGCCAATCTTGATGTCATTGTCGTTGGTGCCGGCATCATCGGGTCGTCCATCGCCCTGCAACTTCGGCGGTCCGGTGCGCGAGTCAAAATCGTCGATGCCGCGCAGCCTGGGGGTATTGCGACCCGCCACTCATGGGCCTGGATCAACGCCAGCTCAACCAGCATCGGCGACTACTTCAGGCTCAGGGCACGGTCGATGGAGGAGTGGCGAGTGCTTGAGACGACGCTCTCGGCGTTGCGCGTGAGTTGGACTGGCAGCCTGAACTGGAGCCTGCCGCCGGATCGGATGCCCGATGTCGTGGCTGAGCAGTCGGCCTGGGGCTACGAAACGGAGATGCTGGACGCCAAAGCAATTGGCCGCCTCGAACCACATCTCTCCTGTTATCCGGATCGCGCCATTCGGTGCCCATCGGAGGGCGCGGTGGATGCGACCGCAGCGACCGCGGCAATGTTGCAGGCCTTCTCCGAGCTTGGCGGCGCCATTGTTCCATCATGCAAGGTCAAGACACTCGCCGTGAGCGGGCGGCGTGTAACCGGTGTCATCACGGCGAATGGACAGTTTGGTGCTGACATGGTGATCGTGGCGGCAGGCGCAGCAAGCCCCGATCTTTTGATGCCCATCGGGCTGCGTGTGCAGGTGAACGCGCCACCGGCACTGCTGGTGATGTTTCCTGTCCCATCTCGGGTGTTGAACCACCTGATCATCACTCCCGAAGTGGAGGTCCGGCAGGACACGGCCGGTCGCCTCATCGCCTGCGTTGATGTGGATACATCGGCCGATGAACCGGCCACCGAAAAGCTGCTGAAGCTATCCGCCAGCATGCGGGAGTGGTTCAGACTGGACGATCTTCCCGCGCCCGTCCATCACGTGATCGCAGGCCGTCCGATCCCGGCAGATGGTCTCCCCGTTATCGGCATGCCCGACGATATTGCCGGCCTCTACGTCGCGGTGACGCACTCGGGAGTAACGCTCGCACCAGCGATCGGGCGCTTCGTCAGCGACGAACTCCTCGTCGGTCGAAGAGACCGGCTGCTAAACGGTTTCGGATTGAATCGCTTCCAAAGCAACGCGCCCACGCAATGACAGCCTACATGTTTCGCCTTCTACCACTCCGGATGCTAGCGGTAGGCGAAAGCGAGCCGTTGCTGGCCGCGCTGGCGCGACACGAGGAACCCGATCAAAGCCAGGTTCGCAAGGTTGAAGAACACGCCCACCGCGAATGCCGGTGCGTAGAAGCCGTAATGGTCGTACAGCTCGCCGGCGAGCCAGCTGCCAAACGCCATGCCTCCCATGCCGAGAAAGAAGAAAGTTGGCACGCGCCACGACGCCTCGGATGCCGGGAACAGTTCGCGGATCGCCACGACGTAGGATGGAATGATCCCGGAGAAGCCGAGACCGAACGCGGCTGATACGGCGAACAGGCCCACCTCGTTCTGCGTCAGCAGGAAGCCGCCGATCGCCACCGCCTGACAGGCGGATCCAACCATCACCGCGCGCAGTCCGCCGATGCGGTCGGCCAGCATGCCCCAGAATTGCCGGCTGAGGAACGCGCAGGCGAGCAGCACGGACAGCATCGCCGCGCCATGCGTCGGCGGGATGCCGAGGTCGGAGCAGAATGCCACCAGGTGACCATTGGGCACCGCCATCGGGATGCAGCAGAAGAATGCGGCGACGCAGATCAGCGCCAGCACCAGATTGGGCGGCATGCCGAGGACGGCAGCACCCACGCGCGGGTCGGTGGCACGTGCGTGCATGGCGTGGGCTTCGGGCGCGGGTCGCAGGAACAGCAGCGCCAGCGGCAGGATCACCACGATCACCACGCTCGAGTAGGCCAGCATGGTGGTCGGCCAGCCGTAGCGTGCGATGCCTCGCTCGAAGACCGTGGGCCAGACAATGCCGGCGATGTACTGCCCGGATGAGATCAGCGCCAGCGCCGAGCCACGTCGGCGATCGAACCAGCGGGTGACGTAGACGACGAGTGGCGCATAGATCGCGCCGTTGCCGACCAGGCCGATCAGCACGCCGTGTCCGACGTAGAGCGCCCACACGCTGCCGATGGAGGAGAGTGCCAGGCCGGCCGCCATCATGACCGCGCCGATGGTCACCGTGAAACGGATGCCGATGCGGTCGGCGAGCCAGCCCATCATGATGCCGCCGAGCCCGGTGCCAACCCAGACCAACGCCCCAGCCAGCGCCACCACCGAGCGGTCGGTGCCCAGTGTCTCCTGGATCGGCTTCAGGCCGACCACCACGAGGAGCGGCGAGCCGTAGGAGATCGACAGGATGCCGAGTGTGAGGCAGGCCGCAGTCCATGACGCGCGGCTCTCGATGCTGGCCGCGCGCTGCGGCGCCATGGTGTCCGGCATTGCCGGCATCTCCTCCCGGGGTATAAGCGGCAGGGGCGGTATGGACCCGCTCCGGCGGCCCGACAAGGCGGAGAGACGAATGACTGAACCCATTGGCGCGCAACCCACTGGACCACTTCGCGGCTTGCGCGTGTTTGATCTGACGCGTGTGCTGGCAGGGCCGACATGCGCGCAGATGCTGGCCGATCTCGGCGCCGATGTGATCAAGATCGAGCGGCCCGGCGCCGGCGACGACACGCGGGGATTTGCGCCGCCGTACATGCCGGGGACAAAGGAGAGCGCGTATTTTGTCGGGGTGAACCGCAACAAGCGCTCGGTCACGCTGGATATCGCAAAGCCGGAAGGTCAGGACATCGCGCGGCGGTTGATCGCGCAGTGCGACATCCTGGTGGAGAACTTCAAGGTCGGGGCACTGGCGAAGTACGGGCTTGGGTATGAAGAGCTGCACGCGAAATTCCCCCGCCTGATCTATTGCTCGATCACCGGTTTTGGGCAGACCGGGCCATATGCGCCGCGACCGGGTTATGATTCGCTGATCCAGGCGATGGGCGGCGTGATGAGTCTGACGGGCGAGCCGGAAGGGCTGCCGCAGAAGGTCGGGGTGCCGGTCGGCGATCTGTTCGCGGGACTGTACGGCTGCATCGGCATACTGGCCGCGCTGCGGCACCGCGATGCGACCGGGCAGGGACAGCAGATCGATATCGGCATGCTGGACACGCACGTGGCGTGGTTGGCGAATCAGGGGATGAATTTTTTGGCGACCGGCGAGAACCCGGCGCGGCTCGGCAACCAGCATCCCAACATCGTGCCGTATCAGGTGTTCCCGACCGCGGATGGGCACATCGTGCTGTCGATCGGCAATGACCCGACGTTCAGGCGGTTCTGCGAGGCGTTTGCGCTGACGCATCTGCTGGAGGATCCGCGTTTCGCCACCAACGCGGCGCGGGTGGAGAACCGGCAACTGGTCACCGACACGCTGACGCCAGTGATGCAACAGCAGCAGACGACGTGGTGGGTGGAACGGCTGGAGGCTCTGAAGATCGGCTGCGGGCCGATCAACAAGCTGTCGGAGGTGTTTGGCGATCCGCATGTCGTGGCGCGTGGCGTGGTGCGCGAGATGGCACATGGTTCGGGCGAGACGGTGAAGGTGATCGCCAATCCGGTGCGCCTGTCGGAGACACCGCCGGATTACCGTATTCCGCCGCCGCTGCTGGGCGAGCACACGGACGCGGTGCTTGCGGACCGGCTCGGGCTCGATGCCGACGCGTTGGCCGCGCTGCGCGCGAAGGGCGTGATCTGAGCGCTGCGCCTCCGCCGAAGCGGGCTGACGCGGTGCGGGTTGCGCAGGAACTGGCGGGCGGGCACCTCGATCCAGCGATGCGACGCGGCTGCCAGGCCCAGCAGGACGAGCATGATGCACGCCCCGCCGAACACGCATCCTATTGTGCTCGAGTTCGACCGCCAGGTGCTGCCGCAGCGGGCGCATTGCGTGGCGGATTATCTCGCCGTGCAGCAGATAGATCGCGTAGGAGCATTCGCCCAGCCAGTGCACCGGGCGATTGCCCAGCAGGCGGGCCGGCAGGCGGCGGTCAGTGGCAGCGATCAGGACGATCAGCGGCAGGCAGGGATATACGGCGAGATCGGGAACCCCTGACCAGAGCGCAAGCCCGAATGCGGCAATGACCGCCACGACGCACCAGCCATTCGCCGCCAGGGTCATGATCCGCTCGATCTGCGCCAGTCGGAATGTGAGCAGACCCAACATGAAGCCGCCCAGGCAGCGCAGCAGCGGCCATGGGGTCATCCCGTCGCTGAGGTCGAGCGCGCCGTTGGTAGCCGAGCCGAGCATGCGGCCCGCGATTGCGGCGAGGATCAACAGCAGGGACGCCGCCAGCAGGCCATGCACGACGCGGCCGCGGCGGGCAAACACCGTCAGTCGCAGCAGCAGGGGAAACGCAAGATAGGCAGCGACCTCGGTGCTGACCGACCACGACGCCGGGACGATCGATGGGGCCAGGCTCCAGGCCTGGATCAGCAGGAGATTGGCGGCAATTACGCCGGCCGGGTTCTCCCAGCCGGGCAGGCGGACGCGTGCCGCCGCGATCTCCGCCAGCACTACGGCTGTGGCCACGACGTATAGCGGCGTGATCCGCGCCACTCGCCGCAGCAGGAACGCCCGTTAGGCGGCGGCGGCAAAGCCGGAGACGAACATCCGGCCGCAGGTGAGTGCCAGGACGAAGCCGCTGAGCACGAAGAATACGTCGACCGCCAGGTAGCTGCGCAGTGCCAGGGCATGCAGCGTCGAAGGCTCGACGGCAAGGTTCTGGATGAAGTGGTAGTTGACCACGACGAGGGCTGCCACGCCACGCAGTCCGGTGAGAACTCCTGATCTCGCGGGCCATCACTCCTCACCGCACATCGATGCGCCGCAGCGCCAGACCGCAACGACAAACTGGCAGACGGCGATTAACGGGCTGTGAGGGGAGGGCCGGATTTGTCGCTGCGGGCGGCCTCGACGGTCGCAGAGGGGTTCGGCAAGAATGGGTGATGAAACCGCTGCCGCCCGAGACCGTCTATCTGCCGTTCGAGAGCGGCCCCTACCGCATGGCGATGGCACTCACCACCGTGCCGGAAGGCGCCTGGTTCGAAATCGATGCGCGCTACGGCGACGAGATGGCGGAGCGATGCCGCCTGCTGGCGGAGCGGCATGAGCAGGTTTTCAGTGCGCTGCCTGAGTCCGACGCCGCGCGTGCCGAGACATTGCGGGAGGTTGTCGCCAATCTGGCGACTTACGTCCCTCAGTGGTTCACGCGCGACGGCGATCGCGTGCACAACGTGCTGACCGGGGAAGTCTGGGATCTTGGCGCACTGCCATGCGATCCGCTGGAACTTGCCGGCCGGCTGGTGCAGGAGGATCTCTGCATCGTCCAGCAGAGCGACGAGGGACCGCGGTTCACCGCTGCCGTGCTGTGCTTTCCCAGTCGTTGGCGGCTGCACGAGAAACTGGGCAAGCCGCTGGTTTCGGTGCACGAGCGGGTGCCGTTCTATGCCGATCGTCTTGCCAACCCGGTCGATCGGTTCATGGCGAGGGTGAAGCCCGGCCATATCGCGTCGCGGCTCAACTGGTCGGTGCTGGACGACCCTGCGATGTTTCAGCCTGGCGGCAAGTGGCGCGAGCAGACGAATGCCGCTGTCACGCCGGACAACGCCGGCGAGCGCCTTTACCTACGCGTCGAGCGCCAGACGCTTCGTCGCCTGCCGCAGTCGGGCGCGATCCTGTTCGGCATCCGGGTGCACTCATACACGATGGCGCGCGCCATCACGACGCCCGCGGCCGCATCGCGGCTTGCCGAGGCGGTGCGTGCGCTGCCGGAGGCGACGGTGCACTACAAGAGCCTCAGGGCGTACGGCCCTGCGCTGCTCGCCTGGCTGGACGCGCGCGCTCGCTGATCAGCCAGTCGCGGAAGGCGACAATCTTTGGCTGGTCGGCAGTGACCCGAGGATATACCAGCCAATAGGAAAACTCCTGCGGCCAGGCGACGTCCAGCGCACGCACGAGGCCACCCTGGCTGAGCTCCGCGCGCGCCAGCGTCTCGGTCACGAGCGCTATGCCCTGGTGCGATGCCGCGGCGCGGATCAGCAGCGTCTGGTCGTCAAAGCTGATGCCGCTCGACACCGCGCGCCCAAGGTCGACAACATCCTGCGCCTGAAACCATAGCGCCCAGTCCTGGCGATCCTCGTCGTGCAGCAGTGGCAGGCCGAGCAGATCGGCCGGGATCCGCGGCCTGCGCTCGCCGAGCGCGGCAAGAAACGGCGGACTGCACACCGGTATCATGGCGATGCTGGCGATCCGGTCGCAGCGCAGCCCAGGATAGCGCCCGAGGCCATGACGGATCGCCACGTCCACCCCATCGGCGACGAAATTCGCCAGACCGCGCGTGGTGGCGATATTGAGCTCGATGTCGGCGTGACGCGCGCGGAAGGCGCCGAGCCGCGGTACCAGCCACGACGCGGCGAAGGCCGGCGGGGCACTGACGGTCAGCACGCCGGCGTTCGGCAGCGCGCGTAGCCGGCGTGTCGCCTCGCCAATTTCGCGAAATGCGTGGCGGATCGGCACGAAGTAGCTCTGCCCCGCCTCGGTCAGTACCAGCGAGCGATTGCCCCGGCGGAACAACCGCGTGCCGAGCCGCTGCTCGAGCCCGCGAACCAACTGGCTCACCGCGCCGGGCGTCACCGAAAGCTCGATCGCCGCATCCTTCATGCTGAGATGACGGGCGGAGGCCTCGAAGGCGCGCAGAGCGTTGAGGGGCGGCAGGCCGGGCATGGTTCAGAATAGTTATTCTCAATCGATACGGCCAAGAAGAATCGTTTGTTCAGGGGCAGGCCGCATCACAGCTTGGGGCGCATGAGCGAACTTGCGATATCCTCGTCCACCCAGGCCTCGGCGAGCGAATTCCGCCAGGGCTGGTCAGTTGTACTGGTCTGCTTCTGCGTGGCGACCTTTGCCTGGGGCTTCGGCTTCTATGGCCAGTCGGTCTATCTCGCCGACCTGCACGCGACACGCGGCTGGCCGACCTCGCTGATCGCCTCGGCAACCACGGTGAACTATCTGACCGGCGCCTTGCTGCTGTCGCGCGTGCACCGTGCGATCGAGGTGCTGGGTCCACGGCTGCTGCTGGCCGGCGGTGTTGCGATCATGGCGGTCAGCGCGATCGGCCTGAGCCGCGTGCAAACGCCTTGGCAGCTCTATTTGTGCAGCATCGTTATGGCGATTGGCTGGGCGGGCACGACCACCACCGCGATCGCCACGACACTGGCCTACTGGTTCGACGCAAGGCGCGGTCTTGCGCTCAGCCTGGCGCTCACCGGCGCGAGTGCGGGCGGCTTCACCATCGCACCGTTGCTGGTGCGGTTGGTCCCCCGCATGGGCCTGGAACAGGCCGTGCTGTTGATTGCAGTTGGCGGCCTGGTGATTCTGCTGCCGATGGTGTTCGCCGGCGTGGGGCGTGTTGTATCGATCGACCATGAGGCTGCATCGCGCGGGGCGTTGCCGGCGGCACATGCCCGGCTCACGGCGTATCACAGCCAGGCGCAGGCGTTGCGCAGCCTGCACTTCTGGTCGGTGGCCCTGCCGTTCGCACTGGCACTCGCGGCGCAGGTCGGCTTCATCGTGCACCAGGTGGCGTTTCTGCTGCCGCGTCTCGGCAGCAACGGCGCCGGCGTCGCGATCGGTGCAACCGCGATCGCCGCGGCGGCGGGACGGCTCGCCTTCGCGCCTCTAATCGACTGGATGAACCAGCGCGTCGCCGCGGCCGCCTGCTTCGCATCCCAGGCGCTGGGCCTGGGCCTGATGCTGGCGCTGCCGGATCAGAACGCAGCCTTGTATATCGGCAGTGTGGTGTTCGGGCTCTCCGTTGGCAACGTGATCACGCTGCCGGCGCTCATCGTGCAGCGCGAGTTCGCGCCGCAATCTTTCGGTCTCGTGGTCGGTCTCGTCTCGATGGTCGGCCAGGCGACGCTGGCGTTCGGACCGACCATGCTGGGGCTGGCGCGGGACACAACGGGCTCGTACGGCGCCGCGCTCGGGCTCTGCATGGCGCTGCAATTCGCGGGGGCGGCGCTCGTGCTCGTTGTGCGGCGGCGAGGGGGTTGAGGCACACCGCCATGGCGAGCACACTCGCCGGACCGTGGGGCACCGTCCCGAAGCAGCGAGGCGAACCGTTTGAGGTCCCCACTCTCTTTCAGCCCATCCGCGCGCCAGGGCGCCCTGTTGCTGGCTGCCGCATTCCTCACCTTCGCCGTGGGTGCGGCGTGCATGCACTCCTATACGGTGTTCCTGATCGCCTTCATCGAGGCGTTCGGCTGGAGCCGGGCCGAGAGTTCCATCGCATACTCGGTATCGCAGTTTATCAGCGGCGCCACGTCTCCGGTGGTTGGTATCCTGGTTGATCGCTTAGGGCCGAGGCGCCTCGTTTTGATCGGCGGCGTCCTGCTCTCGGCCGGTCTGGTCGCCAGCTCGTTTGCCAACAGTCTTTGGCAGGTGATCCTGCTGTATGGCGTGGTGATGACGCTCGGCGCCAACTGTCTCGGGCTGGTGGTGTTCGTTCCGATCCTGTCGCGCCGCTTCGTGCGGAACCGCGGCATGGCCGTGGCGGTCGTGCAATCGGCGAACGGCTTTGCCCGCGCATTTTCGGCGCCGCTGTCGCAGGTGCTGATCGCCGGCCTGGGCTGGCGCGGAGCCTACCTCGCGCAGGGCGGCTTCATGGCGGCGGCGTTTCTGCCGCTCGCTGCCTTGTTCCGGCGTTCGGAACCGGAGCGGACATCGTCTGCGGGCGGGCGCTCCGTCGTCGCCCCCGGCTGGACGGTACGCCGCGCGATGCGCACGCCCCATTTCTGGCTGCTGATGCTGGTCTACGTATTCACCGGTCTCGGCAGCTTCCTGGTGGCGCTGCACCAACTCGCCTTCGCTGTCACCATCGGCTTCGACAAGCTTTACGCGGCCGAGGTGCTGGGGCTGGGTGCGCTCCTGTCGCTGCCAGGCGTGATCATCACCGGATGGATGTCCGACTACGTGGGTCGTGAATTGTCCGCGGTGGTCACCTACGGCACATCGATCATCGGCGTCGCCTGCGCCATGCTGATTACGTCGCCGGACCAGCATCTGCTGCTGTGGCTGCATTCCTGCTTCTTCGGCCTGACCTGGGGTGCACGCGGGCCGGCAATTACCGCCAAGACCGCCGATCTGTTTCCGGGTCCGCAACTGGGCACGATCCTCGGGGTGATCACGATCGGCACGGGGATCGGCTCCGCGTCCGGTTCCTGGCTGGCTGGCTGGACCTTCGATGTCACAGGCAGTTACCAGGTTGCATTTGGGCTCTCGATCTTCTTCTACATCTGCGGCAGCGTTGCATTCTGGGCGTTACGCCGCCCGCCCGTGGAGGAATGCTGAGGCGCGGTGCACTTTCGCTCTGGCGTCCCGTTCGGCAGGTCGCTAAAACGGTTAACACTTGCCTGAGGGATTGCCCGCAATGCGCCCTTTTCTCGTGTTGCTGACCGTCGCGTGTCTCGCTGCCTGCGGTATCGAGCAGACGCAATCGGAGCATGCGCTGGTCCGCTACGATAATGAGTGGCGCCAGCGGCAGGCAGTGCTGGATGCCGACGCGATCATGCAGGGCATGGCGCAGGCGCGGCAACGCCAGGAACAACTGGCGCGGAGCGCACGATAGCTGGTCCGGGCGAGGTCAAACCAGTGGGCACGGCCTCCGGAGGATCTGATCAAAGTCTTTGTGGGCGGCGTCCTGTTCGGACAATATCGGCGGGCAGACTGGCCATCTGATGCCGAACGCGGGATCGTCCCAGCGTAGTCCGACGTAGAAGTCCGGCGCGTGGCGTTCGGTGATCTGGTAAAGCACCGCGGTATCGTCGGCCAGCGACTGAAAGCCATGCGCGAAACCGGCTGGGACGTACAAGGCCAGCCCGTTATCCTCAGTCAGCTCGGCCGCACGCCAGTGACAATACGTCGCGGAATTGTGGCGCAGGTCCAGTAATACATCGAATATCGCTCCGCTTGTACAGCGAACCAGTTTGGTCTCGGCATGCGGCGGGCGTTGGAGATGCATGCCGCGCAAGGTGCCTCGGTGTGCATTGAACGAAGTGCTGCACTGGGCGAAGTCGCCGATCAAACCATGGGCCACGAATTCGTCGCGGCAGAATGTGCGCGCGAACCAGCCACGTGTATCGCAATGACGTTCTGGCGAAATGACGAACGCGCCGGCGAGCGGGAGTTCCGCGAACCGCATCAGATGACCTGCAGGCTCGGGATCGGCACGACGAATTTGGCGCCCCAGTCGCGCACGCCGCGCATCTGGTCGATGATCTCGTCCTTCAGGTTCCATGGCAGGATGAACACGTAGTCGGGCTGTGCCGCGAAGATCCGCTCGGGAGCGAATATCGGAATTTGTCTGCCTGGCAGGAAGCGGCCCTGCTTGTGCGGGCTGCGATCAACGGTGAACGCCAGCAGCTCGGGCCCGACACCGCAGTAATTGAGCAGTGTGTTGCCCTTTGCCGGGGCGCCATAACCGGCGACCAGCTTGCCTTCGCGACGCGCCTCGATGAGGAACTCCAGCACCTGACACTTGACGTTGACCGCGGTCGCGCCAAACCGGTCATAGGTCGCCAGATTGTTCAGGCCGGCTTCCTTCTCCTCGGACAGCGTGGCGTGGAATCGCTTGGTACGCGGCCTTGCGGCTACTGCGTGGCAGGCATGGATACGGAGCGAGCCGCCATGCGTGGACAGGCAATCGACATCGAACACGCGCAGGCCGTGCCGCGCGAACAGTTTATCCACGACAAGCAGCGAGAAGTACGAGAAGTGCTCGTGATAGATCGTGTCAAACTGCCGGTTTGCTATCAGGCGGAGCAGGTGTGGGAATTCCACTGTGATCGTGCCGGCAGGCTTCAGCAGGATTGGCAGTCCAGCGACGAAGTCATTCAGATCCGGCACGTGCGCCAGTACATTATTGGCGCAGATCAGGTCCGCCTGCTTGCCCGCGTCAGCCAACCGGCGTGCTGTATCCGTGCCGAAGAATGCGACCTCGGTCGGCACGCCAAGCGTTTCGGCAACCGCCGCGACGTTGGCGGCCGGCTCGACGCCAAGTACGCCCACGTCCATCTGACGAAAATACTGCAGAAGGTAGCCATCGTTGCTGGCCAATTCGATGACGAGCGACTTGCCGCCGAGTTTGAGTTCCCGTGTCATGCGCGCGGCAAAGGCTTCGGCGTGACGCAGCCACATCTCGGAGAACGACGAGAAATACAAATAGTCGCTGAAGATGGTCTCGGCGGACGCAAATTCCTCAAGCTGCACCAGCAGGCAATTCTCGCACACGTAGGCATGCAACGGATAGTGCGGTTCCATTTTCCGCAGCCGCTCTGTCGTCAGGAATGAATTCGACAGCGGCGCGCGGCCGAGATCGACGAAACTGCGTTGCAGCCCGACGCCGCAGAAGCGGCAGATCAACTGCGTCATAACCTGTCTGGCTCCAACCCTCCGTATCGAGCAATCTGCTGCTCCGTCAGTGGCAGTGCCGGCTCGCCCATGGCAAGACGCTGGTGCCATTCGACAGTCCATGCGAGGGCATTCGCAAGCCGCAGCCGCGGCGCCCAGCCGAGCCGCATGCGGGCCAACGACGCATCGATCTTCAGGCAGGCGCTTTCATGCGGGGCGTCGCGGGATGCGTCGAACCACGCCGCTCCATTGCCCCACTGCTGCACGATGCGTGATGCCAGCCATGCGACCGGTTGCGCATCCTCATCCGGCGGACCGAAATTCCAGGCCTCGCCAAACCGACTGGCGTGCGCATGCAGTCGCTCGGCCAACATCAGGTAGCCGCACAGCGGTTCCAGGACATGCTGCCACGGACGTATGGCATGCGGGTTGCGGATGGCGATGGCCTTATTGGCACCGAGCGCCCTCATGCAGTCGGGCAGCAGCCGATCCTCTGCCCAGTCTCCGCCGCCGATCACGTTGCCGGCGCGAACCGTCGCGACACCGACCGCTCCGTTGCGTGGATCGGAGAGGAAGGAGCGCCGGTATGCCGCTGTCACCAGTTCGGCGCAGCCCTTGGAACTGCTGTAGGGGTCATGGCCACCCATCGCCTCGGTCTCGCGATAGGCCCAGGGCCATTCGCGGTTCTCGTAGCACTTGTCGCTGGTCACGACGACCACGCTGCGGACGCTGGAGCACGTGCGGACAGCCTCCAGCACGTGCACCGTCCCCATGACATTGGTCGCATAGGTTTCGACGGGCTGGCGGTAGGATTTTTGCACGAGCGGCTGGGCCGCCAGATGGAAAACGATCTCCGGCCGCACCTCGCTTACCGCGCTGGTTACCACGCTGAGGTCGCGGATGTCTGCGTAAGTCGTCGGCACCTGGTCCGCGAGACCGGCAAGTGCAAACAGGCTCGGTTCCGTGGGTGGCGGCAATGACAGGCCGGCGACGCTCGCGCCGAGGCGATGCAACCACAGACTGAGCCAGGATCCCTTGAAGCCGGTATTGCCCACGATGAGCACGCGCTTGCCGGTCCAGAACGGTTGGCTTGGGTTCTCCGTGCTGCCCTGCATGGCCGATCAACTCCGCGGCATTCCATTGTGGGAATGCGCGGCGGCATCCTCGGCATGAGAACCTTAACAGGGCTTTAAGTCTTGCCGGCCGCCGGCGTGCATTCGGCGGAGGACCGGCGGGGTGGAGGCGCGTGGCACCCGTGTTACGCTGCACGACCAGCCGAACCGCGGGCTGAACAATGCAATAGGGGACCATCCCGCAATGGACGTGCCGTCGGACCCAGTTGACTTTCTCATCATCGGCGGCGGCTCGGCCGGCTGCGCGATGGCCTCGCGGCTGAGCGAGGATCCCGGCACGCGCGTGCTGCTGTGCGAGGCAGGTCGCGACGTGACGCCGTCGAACATCCCCTCGGTGCTGGCCTCGCCGTATCCTGGGCGAACCTATTTCCAGGAGGAGTGGCTTTGGGGCTCGCTGCAGGCTTCGCGCGGCGACAGCGGCACCAACCAGCCGACCGAACCGTGGTTCTACGAGCAAGCCCGGCTGCTGGGCGGCGGATCGTCGATCAACGGCATCTGCGCCAATCGCGGATCGCCTTATGACTACGACGAGTGGGCGTCGATCGGTGCGCACGGCTGGAGCTGGCCGGACGTGCTGCCCTACTTCAAGAAGCTGGAGACCGATGCCGATTATGGCGAGCCGCTGCACGGCAAGTCCGGGCCAGTGCCGATCCAGCGCCACCGGCAGAAGGACTGGACCGGCTACACGCGCATCATGGCCAAGATCTTCACCGACATGGGCTACGCGATGCACGAGGACCAGAACGGTCCCTGGACGGATGGCGTGTTCCCGACAACGTTCAATGTCGATCCGAACGGCACGCGAGGCAGCGCCGCATTGGTGTATCTCTCGGCCGAGGTGAGGCGGCGGCCGAACCTGACGGTGCTGACCGAGAGCCCGCTGGATCGCTTGGTGATCGCTGGTGGCCGCGTCGAGGCGGCGCGGTTCACCCGCAACAACGGCGAGAATTTTGTGGTCACCGCGCGGCAGGTCATCGTATCGGCCGGGGCTCTGCAAAGCCCTGTGGTCCTCATGCGGAGCGGTATTGGTCCCGGGGCGCATCTCTCGGAGCGGGGCGTCGAGGTACAGGTCGATCGATCCGGCGTTGGCCAGAACCTGCAGGAGCATCCGAATATCGGCATTTCCGGCTATCTGCATCAGTCCGCACGGCTGCCGTCGCGTGAGGTGCACCATCTCCAGGCGCTGCTGCGCTACTCGTCCAATATCGAGGGCATCCCACCTGGCGACATGCACGTGGCGATTGCCGCGCGGGGCGGCTGGCATGCTGTGGGACAGCGGATCGGCACTCTCGGGTTCTGGGTGAACCGATCTTACTCCACGGGTCACGTTCGGTTGTCAGCATCGCCGGACAAGCGTTCCGACATCGACTTCCGGATGCTGTCGGATCCACGCGACATGGCGCGGTTAAAAGAGGCATTTCGCATCGGCGTCCGCGCGATGACCGCGGCGAAACAGGCAGGCGTGGTGCTGGACGTGTTTCCAAGCGGCTACTCGCCGCGCATCCGCGAGCTGACGCGGCCAAGCACACGAAATGCCGCGATCACCGCCGTGGCAGCGCCGCTGATGGATCGCAGCGATGGCATTCGCAAGAAGATCATGACGTATGCGGTCGGCACCGAGTATTCCGCCGAGACGCTTGCCGCTGATGACACGCTGTTGGAGGCGCATCTGCGCCGGCGGGTCAATGGCACCTGGCATCCGTGCGGTACGTGCCGCATGGGCGATCCGTCGGACCGCATGGCGGTGACCGATCCCCAGGCGCGGGTGATCGGCGTCGAGGGGTTGCGCGTGTGCGACGCATCGCTGATGCCGACGGCGCCGAGCGCCAACCTCAACATTCCGGTGCTGATGATCGCCGAGAAGACTGCTGCGACGATCCGCGCTGGTGGGTAACGGGGCGGTGCGGAGTGCTGTGAGCCTGGCGTTGCCCCCCTGCGCCCGCCCCCCTCCCGCAAGGGGAGGGGGAGGGTTAACCTGACGCCCAACGCCAGGAGGAGACCGCCATGCCGACCAAGGTGCTGCTCGTCAATACCGCAGACGAGACGGTAAAAGAGGCGCGCGAGCTGACGCCGCCGGATTTCGAACTGATCGTCGCGGCCTCCGGCAGCCCCGGTTATGCCGAGGCGCTGGCGGACACCGAGTACCTGCTCGGCAACGTCAGCACCATGGACGATGGGTTCTATCGGGCCGCACCGAAGCTGCGCCTCGTGCAGTTGTTCAGCGCCGGCTATAACCACGTCGATCTCGATGCCGCGCGCCGCGCTGGCGTGCTGGTGTCCAACAACGGCGGTGCCAATTCGCGCGCGGTGGCCGAGCAGACGATCATGCTGATGCTGGCGGTATATCGCCGGCTGCCGTGGCAGCATGCGATGACGGCCGGTGGACGCTGGCGCGGCAATCAGGTGGTGCCGACGTTCTACGAGATGCAGGGCAAGACGCTGGGCATCATCGGTCTTGGTACCATCGGCAAGCGCGTTGCGCGCATTGCCAACGGCGGCTTCGATATGCACGTGCAATATAGCGACATCGTGCGGATGGCCGAGCATGAGGAGGACGCGCTCCATGTGCGGTATCGGCTGCTGCCGGAGCTGTTGGCGACGTCCGACATCGTCACGCTGCATGTGCCGCTGACGCGGCTGACACGCAACATGATCAGCACGCGGGAGCTGGGATGGATGCAGCCGCACGCGGTGCTGATCAACTGCAGCCGCGGGCCGGTGATCGACTTTCTCGCGCTGCACGATGCGTTGACCAGCGGTAAGATCGCCGGTGCGGGGTTGGACGTGTTCCCGGCGGAGCCGCCGTCGCCGTCGGAGCCGGTGCTGTCGCTGGAGAACGTCGTGGTGACGCCTCATCTGGCCGGCGCCAGTCGCGAGACGCGGGTGAAGCAGACGCGCAATGCGTTCGACAATGTGCTGCGCGTGTCGCGTGGCGAACAGCCGCTGTGGGTGGTGCCGGAACTGCGCGATATGGCGGTGCGGCGATGACCGAACGCGGTGGCCTGCCTCCCGTGCGGGTGGAAGTGACAGCGAAGTTTCTGTCCGAGGCCACCGAACGACAACGCGCCTACGAGGCGCGGCGGAAGATGTGGACCGCAGCGTTTCGTCCATCCGAGCCGCGTGCGCAGGCTGCGGCGCGTTCGCGTCGCTCGGGTCGGATCAATGACCCGCGGCAGGGGAAGTTCGATCTGGGGTGACGTGAACTCGCCATTTGCTCTATACAAATAATCGGCGGTTGTGGTTCACCCCCGCCTAACAACGGGGCCACGTCGGAAGCGACACTGAGAGGGCGAGAATGCGGTGCCCGGCATGCGGCGATACGGCGCATGAGCGTGCGCGTTTCTGCGCCCGGTGCGGTGCGCCCCTCCCCGATGCATCCGTGACTTTGCCAACGGCCGAGGCTGAGCGCCGGCGACTGAGCGTCTTGTTGTGCGACCTGGTGGGTTCAACTCCGCTATCCGGACGACTGGATCCCGAGGAGTTGGCTCTGGTCATTCGCAGCTATCAAGCGCGCGTCGCCGTCGCGATCGCGCGCTTCGGCGGTTATCTCGCTCGATACGTCGGTGATGGAGTCCTGTGTTATTTCGGCTGGCCCGAGAGCAGCGAGACGGATGCCGAACGCGCGGTCCGCGCCGCCCTTGCCGTTCTGTCTGCATTGGAAGGACCGGTCCGAGGCGAGAAATTGCAGGTGCATATCGGCGTCGCCACTGGCGTTGTCGTGGTCGGCGAGCCCGCCGGGTTTGGCGATGCGCGCCGGCAGACGGCGATCGGTGCGACGCCAAACCTTGCTGCTCGGCTTCAGGACATTGCTGAGCCGGACAGCATTGTAATCGACGATGTCACGCGGAGGCAGATCGGCGGCCTGTTCACTTGCCGCGACCTTGGTGAACTCTCGCTAAGCGGCTTTCCGACGCCGATGCGCGCATGGCGTGTGCTGGGGGAGCGCGCTGTCGGCGACCGCTTCGCCGCTCGTTACGCCGCTCGTTTTGTGCCGCTTGTCGGCCGAGACGAGGAGCTTGCGCTTCTCCTGCACCGCTGGCGGCTGGCGAAAGAGGGTGAGGGCCAGCTGGTGCTGCTCGGGGGTGAGCCTGGCATTGGCAAATCGCGCCTTGTCGTGGAATTAAGGGCACGCCTGCGCGGCGAACCGCACGCAAGTCTGCGCTATTTCTGCTCGCCGCATTACCTGGCAAGTCCGCTGTATCCAGTTATTGCGCGCTTGCAGTACGAGGCGGGCTTTGGCCGGCGCGACGGGCCGATGGACAAGCTGCGCAAACTTGAGGCTGTGCTGTTGCCGGCAGGATCGTCAGCCGAGGACGTCTCACTGGTAGCCGACCTGCTTGGGGTGCCGGTCGATGAATCGTATCAAAAGCTGGATCTAAGCCCACAGGCGAAGAAGCAAAGGACGTTGGAGGCACTTACGCGCCGCGTCGTCGCCTTGGCGCGGCAGAGGCCACCGCTGCTGCTCATTGCCGAAGATGTGCACTGGGCTGATCCGAGCTCTCTTGAGCTTCTGGACAGGATGATCGGCCTGTTGTCCGACCTGCCGATTCTGCTGATCGTGACATACCGTGCGGAATTCGCCCCGCAATGGGCGGACCATGCGAATGCGACAGTTGTCACGTTGAATCGCCTCGATCGCCGCGATGCGGAGCAACTGGCGAAGGAGGTTATGATCGGGTATCCCCTGCCGCCGACGTTGCTCGAGCGGATCGTCGCGCAGAGCGACGGGGTACCCTTGTTCATCGAGGAATTGACCAAATCGGTGCTGGAGAATGCCGAGAGCTACACGCTGTCGCCCCCATCGCTGACTGTTCCGGAGACGCTGCAGGCGTTGCTGACAGCGCGGCTCGACAGATTGCCGGCGGCCAAGCGCGTTGCGCAGGTCGCGGCAACGATAGGGCGCGAGTTTTCTCGGTCACTGCTCGCCGCCGTCGCCCAGCTACCAGACAAGCAACTGGTGGATGGACTGGATGAACTGGTCGGGTCCGGTCTCGCGTCGCGTCGCGGTGGGCCTACCGACGCCATCTATTCGTTCAAGCATGCACTGGTGCAGGAAGCCATATACGACAGCGTGCTGCGCAGGCGACGGGCCGAAATGCATGCCCGGATCGTCACCGCCGGGGAGAACGATGCATCGCTCGGTGTGACCGAGCCTGGGCAGCTTGGATATCACTGCGCTCAGGCAGGCCTGCTTGCCAAGGCTGCATCCTATTACCGAATTGCCGGTGGGCGCTCCGCGGAACGCGCGGCGGTCGCAGAGACCCGAACCTACCTCGAGCGAGGGCTGCAAATTGCTGGCAACCTACCGGAGGGACCTGATCGCCATTATCTGGAAGCGGAACTGCTGATCGCGCTTGGCCGGATCCTGATGGCGGCGCGGGGCGCGAACGATTCGGACACTCGCTCGGTGATCCAGCGCGCCGCCGCGGTCTGCCGCAAGCTCGACAGTCCCGAAATGCTGGCGCGGTCGCTGTATTCGCTGGGCATCGTTGCCGAAGCGCGCGCCGAGTTGACGGAGGCCGCGGCGATCGGCGAGGAATTGCGTGCGCTCGCAGCAGACAGTGGCGACAAGGGCATAGCAATCGCCGCGCGGGTGCGGCTGGGTACCCTGAGGCACTACAGGGGCCAATTCACAGCAGCACGTGAGCATTTCGCAGAGGCCCTTGCGCTGAGCGCGCGTGGCACGCGGGAGCTTCGCGATATTGCAATATCTCCAGACCAGCCGTACGCGGCGGCGTTTCTCAGCGTTGCTCTCGCTCATCTTGGATACATCGAGCAGGCGATTTTCTATGGTAAGTCTGCCGTTGAGGACGCAAAAAAGCTTGGATTATCGTCGCCCGCGTTCCCGCTCATCCTGAGCGTATGGGCGCGGACCCTGGAGGTCTTGCGCGACATCGGGCAATGCGCTGCGTATTCCAAAATGCTGGTCGGTATCTGCGAGGAGCAGGGCTTCTCATCCCTCCTTGCCAGCGGTCAGTGTCAGCTCGGCTGGGTCGTCGCAAAGCAAGGCGACATCAGCAAGGGAAAGGCCCTTTTGTTGGAGGGTATTGCCGCCTCGAGGACGATGGGCTCGAGGCTCCGACCTGAAGCGGGTAAATATTTGTTGGCAGATGTCCTTGCGTTGTCGGGGCAGCGTGATGAGGCGCTCGTTGTGCTCGACGAGGTATTGGAATTCTCGCACGCCACCGGAGCCTGCTGGATGGATGCCGAGTTGCATCGAAAGAAGGGCGAGTTGCTCCTTGCACGCACAGGCCCCGATGACGCGCGAGCGGAACAGGAACTTTGCCAGGCCATCAGCATCGCCCGTGAACAGTCCGCAAAGCTTTTCGAACTGCGGGCCGGGAGCAGCCTTGCACGGCTCTGGTCGGCGCGCGGCAGGCGTGCCGCGGCACAGGACCTGGTGGGGTCAACGCTTGCCTGGTTCGGCGAGGGAACTGATGTTCCGGATGTGCTGGAAGCACGTGAGCTGCTTGCGGGATTGGGCGCGATGTCTTCGCCAGCGCGATGAACCGGCTGGCACAGTGTGAAGTATTTCATAGGGCACGGTGATTTCACTGCTTAAGCGGCTGGACGGGCGATAGCGCCCAAATCAAGTCGCGACGACCCGAGATCATCGCACCATCTTACGAAATTGCTTGGCGAACAGGTCCACACTCGACAGCATGGAGAACAAAATGCCCAACGATATCGGAAGCGGCCCAGTTACCCCCTCTAACGCGTCGACCGCTAGCGGAGGTAGCGACAGTGGCATGGGGGCTCTTGGGGAACTTATCTGCCGTCTGAACCCATACACGGAATTGCCGTTCGACAAGACCAACAATATGCAGACCGGCAAAATGGAAGTTGGGACCCTGCCACCGAAACCCACTGGGAGCTATAAAGCGACTGACGCGCAGACCACCGCTACGATTGCCTGCATCGAAATCGAGGTAGAGAAGAACTATGGGACCCAATGGACCTTCAAGGGTCAACCGCAATCCGTGAAGACCGCCTTCCGGATCCCCTACCGCTTCCAAGTCAAGGACAAGGAGGGCAATACGCTCTACTGGCAAACCGAATACTTGCTGATCGGCTACGCAGGCGGTGACGGACCCGGCTGATACCGTATCGCCGTGTTAGCGAGCTGACGCGTCTGTATTGAGCACGTCCCTCATAGAATTATTTGTCAGGCTGGCGGGGTTGCAGGGTAAGATGGCCTCCCCTGCAACTCCCCAGGAGGCGATTGTGATCTTTCGTCAGCTCTTCGAGGCGACGTCCGGCACCTACACCTATCTGCTCGCCTCCCGCCGTGGCGGCGAGGCACTGATTATCGATCCCGTCCTCGAAAAGGTCGATCGCTACCTCCAGCTCATCCGGGAGTTGGATCTGAAGCTGGTGAAGGCGATCGATACGCATCTGCACGCCGACCACATCACCGGTCTCGGCGCGCTGCGCGACCGTACACGGTGCATCACCGTGATGGGGGAACAGTCCAGCGTCGACGTCGTGTCGATGCGTATCGCGGATGGCGACCGGCTCGGCATCGAGGGCATCAGCCTTGATGTCGCCTACACTCCTGGCCACACCGACGATTCCTACAGCTTCATCATGCCGGATCGCGTGTTCACCGGCGACACTTTGCTGATCCGCGGCACCGGCCGTACCGATTTTCAGAACGGCGATCCGCGCGCGCAGTACCAAGTCGATCTTCAACCGCCTGTTGCGCCTGCCTGACGAAACCATGCTGTTCCCGGCGCACGACTATAAGGGCGACACGGTCAGCACGATTGGCGAGGAGAAGCGCTACAATCCCCGCTTGCAGGTGAAATCGATCGACGAATACGTCGCGCTGATGAACAACCTGAATTTGTCCAACCCGAAGATGATGGACGTCGCGGTGCCGGCGAATATGCGCCAGGGCCTTGCACAACAGGAGATCGCCCGCCGTGGCTGGGCGGTCACCGCGGAGCAGGCAAGGGATCTGATCGGCCGCCGCGACATCGTGATCATCGACCTGCGCGAGCGCACGGAACGCGAGAAGCACGGTGTGATCCAGGGCTCGTTGCACGCGCCCTATCCCGACCTTCAGGGCAACATTCAGGCTGGCGGCATGCTGCACGAACTGGCCAGCGCGACAAACAAGCGTCTGGTGTTCTATTGTGCCTTCGGGGAGCGCTCGGCCATGGCTGTACAGGCGGCGCAGGACGCGGGCCTCGCCACCGCCTGCCACATCCATGGCGGCATCGATGCGTGGAAGAAGGCCGACGGTCCGATCACACACTGACCTGTTGAAGGAGCCCGAGATGGAAGCGCTGGAACTGCTGGTCGGCCGAGAATCTGCGACGAAACTGTCCTCGCCGGGCCCGGACCAGGAGGCGCTGGAGAAAATGTTCCAGAGCGCGCTGCGGGCGCCGGACCATGGCCGGCTGCGTCCCTGGCGCTTCGTCGTGGTGCCGGAGGAGAAGCGCGAGCGTTTTGGCGAGCTGATGGCCGATTGCCTGCGCCGCCAGCAGCCGGATGCTTCTGCCGATATGTTGCAGCGCGAGCGCGACAAGGCGATGCGCGCTCCGGTGATCGTGGTGGCCGCGGCGGCGATCCATCGCGGCCACAAGATTGCCGAGGTTGAACAATTCGCCTCCGCCGCCGCGGCGGCCGAGAACATCATGCTGGCGGCGAGCGCGCTGGGCTTCGGCGCGATGTGGAAGACCGGCGCGCCGGCCTACGACGCCACGGTGAAGCAGGCGCTCGGCCTCGATCCGGACAACGACATCGTCGGGTTCCTTTACGTCGGCACGCAGGTCGGTGGCGGTTCGCCGGCGGCAAGGCCGCAGGTCCGCGACCTCGTGTCGGTGTGGCAGGGATAGGCTAAGGCGCAACGCCGAACCTGCCCCGGTGGCACCGGGGCAGCGCCGGTGTCTATTCGATCGTGAGGGCGAACTGTGAATTGGCGGCGCCGACTTCGCGGCGAACAAAAATGATCTTGCCAGAGAGCTTGTGGGCATCGGTTATGGTCAGGAACTGAAAGCCGGGACCACCCGAATCCGACAGTTGGGTTCCACCGGTTCCTGATGCGAAGTCGGCCTCGGTGCCAGCAAACAGGCCGAGATTGGTCCCGGATGTCCTGTTCTCAAACGCGAGCTTCAGAACGCTGTTCGCCTGTGCGTCCACAGGTCGCCCCGTGACAAGATACTTACCGCTACTTCCTACCGTACCTGTTATGGTGATCATGGCTTTCCTCGCTGTTTGTTCCAGATGAGGCGATTTGCTTACAGCCCCATCCGGTTTGAGTTGTTGCTGTCGCCTCCAGCATAACCATGCGGCACCTGGCTCGTGTGAAGCGCTTCACAACCTGCGATAAATAGCGGCGGCGTCGGGCTGCGCCGCCGGCGCAATCGCCGCTGCCGCTCCTGTCAGCGACGCGTCGATTTCCTCGATCGAGCGTCCCTTCGTCTCGAACCCGACCAGCCAGAACGCGGTGGCGGCGAGCGCATACCAGAACGCCAGGAACTGGAACGCCGGGACGATCGCATCGAGTGTCGCCTTCGGGCTGACGTAGTTGGACGACCCGATGATCAGCGCGAGGCCGAGCGGGCCGATGATCTTGCCCAGATTGCCGACGCCGTAGCCCAGCCCCATGCCGCTGGCGCGTAGCCTGGCAGGCCAGACCTCGGCGATGTAGGGGCCGATGATCGCATAGCTGCCGTCGCCGAAGAAGCGCTGGCACATCAGCAGCACGAAGAACATCGACACACCGCCGAGCCATACGCTGTTCAGGTAACCGGCGAGTGCCATGGTGATCGCGCCGGCGTAGCCGATCAGCATGCCGGAGGCCCGGCGGCCGATCGCGTCAGACAGGTACGAACAGAACAGGCGGCCTGCGATGCCGACGAGACTGACGTAGATCATCAGGTAAGAGGCTTCGGCGGGCGTGATCTGCAGCACCAGCACGAGCAGTGCGGTGATCCACAGCAACAGGCCGACGCCGCCGGTCTGGCTGATTGCGGTGAGGCAGGATGCCGCCACGCTGCGGGGATAGCGGAACAACTGTAGCCACGGCACCGCCCTTACTTCGTCCGGGATGGCGGTGGGCAACGCGATCTGCCGCGGATCGATCTGCAGCGCCCAGGCGAGGGATTTGCGCGCCTCCTCCATGTGCCCCATGCGGAGCAGCCAGCGAGGTGACTCGGGAACCCAGAAGCGGATCATGAGCACGAGCGCCGCAGGTGCGAGGCCGACAAGGAACAGGCCGCGCCAGCCGATGACGGGTGCGAGAAACGCACCCGACACGGCACCCAGCATGTTGCCTGCCGGAAGCAGCACGGTGGTCATGCCGCTCACCCAGCCGCGCTTGTACCGATGGCACAAACTCCTGAACGAGCGGAATGTCCACCGCGATCAGACCTGCATTGCCGAAGCCCACGAAGAAGCGGAAGAACGCCAGAAACAACCAGCCGGGAATCCAGGCACCCTGATCGGGTGTCAATGCCATGGCGCCTGTAGCGATCGCCACGTTCAGTGCGGTCGCCATGAACACGCGGCGGCGGCCGATCTTGTCGGCCATCCAGCCCCAGAAGAACGCACCGGGAACCGCGCCCAGACCGGATGCCATTAGGATCACCGCCGACTGGCCGAAGGTCAGGTGCCAGGAGCCGATGATGAACGCGAGCACATAGCCGATCAGGAAGAAATCGAAGAAGTCGAGCATGTCGCCGAGATTGGCCGTGGCGATGATCCGCCATTGATTCCCCGTCAGCCTCTTCTGCTGCTCCAGGTGTTCGAGCATTGCGTCCTCCCATGTTCGTCAGGTCCGGCAAAACGGTCGCGCAAGCGCAGTGACGACTTCGGTGACGGCTTTGTTCGACGGCGAATTTTCGGCTCGGCTGCGCTCCCTTCGACCACGGCGTACGTGCGTTATCGCCCGACTGCGCGAATGGCACGCACCGGCTGCCGGCTGGCTCTTTTGCCCGCCGTCAAATTTATCCTAAGGCAGGCCGCTTGGGCTTGTCAGCAGCAAACTGTCGGCCGACGATAATGGCAGGGAGAGTTGCCATGACAAACGCCATCGAAAGTGAACAGCTTACGCGGGTCGGTCCGGGCACCATGATGGGCGATCTGATGCGACAGTATTGGCTGCCTGCCGCAAAGTCCTCGGAACTTGTGGCGGCCGGCGAGCCACTGCGGCTGATGCTGCTGGGGGAGAAGTTGATTGCGTTCCGCGACCATACGGGTCGCGTGGGTGTCATGGACCATCGCTGCCCGCATCGCTGCGCGTCGCTGTTCTACGGGAGGAACGAGCAGGGCGGCCTCCGCTGCGTCTATCACGGCTGGAAGTTTGACGCCGACGGCAACTGCATCGACATGCCGAACCTTCCGCCGGAGCAGGACTTTCGTCAGAAGGTGCATGCGAAGGCCTACAAGGCCATCGAGCGGGCCGGCGTGATCTGGGTCTACATGGGCGCGCGCGAAGCGGCCCCGCCGATGCCGGAGATCGAGGCGACATTGCTGCCGGAGAGCGACCTTTCGATCATGTTCACGCAGCGCGAATGCAACTGGCTGCAGGCGCTGGAAGGCGACATCGATACCTCGCATTTCAGCTGGCTGCATGTCGGCTCCGTGCAGCCCGAGCAGGTCGATCCGGACAACTGGCTGATGTACCAGGTCAGCAACCGCGCTCCCGACTACCAGGTGACGGACACCGACTGGGGCACGATGTACTGCGCGTTTCGTCCGGCGGAAGACGCCGGGACCTACTGGCGTTTTGCGCATTTCGCCTTCCCGTTCTGGACCTTCATCCCGCAGGGCGACTTCATGGATCGCGTCATCGCGCGCGCCTGGGTGCCGATGGACGACACGCATGTGATGTTCGTTGGCTTCTCCTGGAAACAGGCCTCGCGCACCGCGGCGTTGGCGGGCGGCGCTCCGATCCCCGGCTCGACCGCAGCGCCGGAGTTTCAGGCGAACACCACCGACTGGTTCGGCCGATGGCGTCCGGTGCAGAACGCGGCGAATGACTACCTGATCGATCGAGAGGCGCAGCGCAACGACGTGATCTATACCGGCATCACGCATATCGCGATGCAGGACCAGGCGATCACCGAGAGCATGGGCGAGATCGTCGATCATTCGTTCGAGCATCTCGCGCCGAGCGATCAGATGATCACGCGCACGCGGCGCCGTCTGCTGATGGCGGCGCGGGCGCTGCGCGAGAAGCGCGAGATGCCGCCCTGTGTGGACCAGCCGGAGATTTTCCGGCAGGTGCGTAGCGGCGAGGCGGTATTGGCGGCGGACGACTGGCAGGCAGCATACCGCGACCGGTTGCAGCATGTGACGCGGCCGACGGGGTGGCGCGAGGCGGCGGAGTAGCATTTCGCGGGTCAAAGCGCCACAGCGACCAAGCTCACCAGGAAACGCAACGCGACGAGCAGCAAAAAGAGACCGAACGCTATTTCGAGCGTGCGCTTCGGTAGTCTGTGGGCAAGGCGAGCGCCAAATGGCGCGACCCAGCTCGAGAGCGGCGCGACCAGGACCAGGCCGATCATGGAGACGAAACCGAGCGACAGTGGCGGCAGCAGTGCTTGGTGCGGCAGGCCGGCGAGGACATACCCGATGGTGCCGGCGAGCGTGATCGGGACGCCGAGGCCCGCGGCGGTTGCGACTGCGGCGTGGATTGGCGTGCGGTAAAGCGTCAGAGTCATCGTCACCAGCGAACCGCCGGATATTCCCATCAGCGAGGAGCCAAGGCCGATCGCAAAGCCGTAGCAGGTCATAGCAGTGCTACCCGGCAGCTCGTCGCCGAGGGCCAAGCCGTCGGCCCCGATGAGAAACTTTGCCGCGATCAGGCATGCGATCAGCACGAACGCCACCTTGAACACGTCGGGCGGCGCGACCGCCGCGAGGGCCGACCCGACGACGACACCCGCCACCGACGGCAGCGTCCAGCGGCGCATGACCTCCGGAAGCACCAGCCCACGCACCTTGTGCGCGCGGTAGGAGCGCATCGCCGTCGGCACGATGATCGCCATCGAAGTGCCGATGCAGAGCTGCATGCGCACGGCGTCAGGTACGCCGAGAACACGGAAAACCTCAAACAGCGCCGGAACGATAACCGCGCCGCCGCCGATGCCGAACAACCCGGCAAGGACGCCGGTCACGACGCCGGCGACCATGACGCTTGCCGCCAGCCATGCGAGTTCGCCGATCATCGGGCATCCAACATCCTAATTAGGCCGCGAGCATCTTCCGCAGCTCCGGGGTTCCTATCATGTCGCGCATCCACGCGAAGGAGCCTTGCAGCTGCATGGCTTGGGCCGCCTTGACGAATGTCGCCAGCGCGAGGCGGGAGAGCGCGCCACCGACGCTGATTCGCTTGGCGCCAGCCTCGCTGAGCTGTGCTAGCGTGATGTGTGGATCGAGCCACCCGGTGACCACGTTGACCGGCCGGTTCACTGCGCTCACGACGCCGCGTACTTCGTCGAGATTGCGAAGTCCCGGCGCATACAGCACATCGGCGCCGGCGGCCGCAAAAGCCTGCAAACGGCGGATGGTATCGGCCATCTCGCGCCCATGCAGCAGGTTCTCGGTCCGGGCGGTTAGAAGGAACGGAACCGGCAGGGCGCGTGCGACTTCGACCGCCGCACGTACGCGCGCGACGGCGAAATCGAAATCGTAGATCGGATTGGTCCGATCGCCGCTGTAGTCCTCGATCGAGCCGCCGACCACGCCCGCTTCGGCGGCGAGCCTGATCGTCTCGGCCGCTGCCTCGGGCTCGTGCGCGAAACAGTTCTCGAGATCGGCATTGACCGGGAGCTCCGTCGCCTCCGCGATCACCCGGCAATTGGCGATGACTTCGGCACGGCTCACTGTGCTGTCGGCGCGGCCAAGCATGTTGGCCAGCCCGAAACTCGTGGTGGCGAGCGATTCGAAGCCTGCCGCTGCCAGCAGTCTTGCGGTGCCGGCATCCCACGGATTGGGAATGATGAACGCGCCGGGCCGCTCGTGCAGTGCGCGGAAGGCGGCGGCTTTCTCTGCCTGGGTGCGCATTTGGGTATCTCCCCGATCGGATGAATTCGAACAGGTTTGCAATCTCGGGCCGACCATGTTCACTGTCCAATGCATAGTATGAGTAAGTCGCATCAGGAAAACTGATCGATGAATATCGCCGATATTCAAACCTTCGTGGCCATCGTCGAGCTCGGCAGCTTCACCAACGCGGCGCGGCGGCTGCATCGCTCGCAGCCTGCGATCAGCCGTCGCCTCGGCATTCTCGAGCACGAGCTCGGCGCGCCCTTGTTCGAGCGCCTGCGCGGCCGCGCGCGACTGACCGAGGCGGGCCGTGTCTTTCTGCCGCATGCTGAGGCGGCATTGGCATCGCTCAGGGACGGACACGATGCAGTACGCGGTCTGCAGGCAGGGATGGAGGGCGTGATCTCGCTTGCTCTGGTCGGCACGCTCGCCGACACGCATATCGTCGATGCCCTCCGCCAATTTGCGAAGCGCGCCAAGGATGTGCGGCTCGAACTGCAGACGGCCTCGAGCCGAGAGGTGACCGATCTGGTCCGGCGCGGCGAGGCGACGCTCGGCCTGCGCTATTATGCCAGCGACCGGCCAGAGCTCGTATCGCAGGATGCGGGAAGCGAAGCCATGCTGGTGGTGGCAGCGCCCGGACACCGTCTGGCTGGCCGTCGGGTCGGCCAAGCGCACCTGTTGGCGGGCGAGCGATGGGTCGGTTTTCCGCCGGTGGCGGGGGCGCAGGATTCCGGTCAGACCCTGGCACGCCAATTGGTTCGCGCCGGGCTTGACGGCGCCGACGTCACCCCGATCGACAGCCTTACCGCGCAAAAGCGCCTTGCGCAGGCTGGCTTCGGCCTGGCACTGGTGCCCGAGAGCAGCGTGCGCCATGAGCTTCGTCAGGGTGCGCTCATCGCACTCGACGTCCCGGCCATGCAGACCGCGGTTCCAATCACCGCCATTCATCGCCGCAACGGCTATCTCAGTCCCGCCGCCAAGCGATTGCTGGCACTGCTGACGAGTGGAACGTTGCAGCCGGAGGTGCAGCGTCTCTCGAGGATCGCGGATTAAGCGTCGCCGCGGTGGCGCAACACTGCTGCGGTGAACGCACCCAGCCCGAAGTTGATCGCAATGCCGGCAAGCGACAGCAGCACCAGTGCCGCGAACATGCGCGGGACCTGAAGCCGATAGCCAGCCTCCAGAATGCGATATGCCAGTCCTGATGCGAATCCGCCTGACCCCGCGACGAATTCGGCGACCACCGCACCGACCAATGCCAACCCGCCTGATATGCGCAACCCAGCGAGAAAGTAGGGGAGTGCCGCGGGCAGTCGCAGCAGCCGCAGTGTCGTGAACCGACCTGCGCCGTACAGCCGGAACAGGTCCGCAAGCTCCGCCGGCGCTGATGCCAACCCCGCGGCGGTGTTGGCGAACACCGGAAAGAACGCGACGATCGTCGCGCATACCACCAGTGAGGCGAACGGATTGCCGACCCACACGATGATCAGCGGCGCGATCGCGACAATCGGCGTGACCTGAAGCACGACGGCCCAGGGCTGGATCGCCGCCGCCAGCAATCGGCTCGATGCGATAGCCACCGCAAGCACCAAGCCCAGGGTGGCCGCGACAAGCAATGCGGCGAAGGTAACCAGAAGCGTCGATCCCAGTGACCACAGCAGCCCCGCCGGGTCGGCGACGAATGCCGCGATGATGGCCGAGGGTCCTGGCACCAGATAGGACGGCACATCCGTGACCCGGACCGCCACCTCCCAGACCAGCAATGCGGCAGCCGCGAACAGGGCAGGGGCGTATTTCATGCCACGAGCGCCCGCTGCATCTCGCGTGTCACCTGCGCCACCAGCGCGGCATAGGCTGGATCCAGTCGCGCCGCCGCACCGGGATGCAGCGGCGAGGCGATCTCGTGATCGATCCGCCCTGGGCGCGGCGTCATCAGAACGATCCGCCGCGCGAGGAACGCCGCCTCGTAAATCGAGTGCGTCACGAAAATGACCGTGCAGCCGAGTTCCTGCCACAACGACAGAAGATCCTCCTGCAGCTTGTGGCGGGTGAACTCGTCGAGTGCGGCGAACGGCTCGTCCATCAGCAGCAGGCGTGGGCGGGTCACCAAGGCGCGCGCGATGGAGACGCGCATGCGCATGCCGCCGGAGAGTTGGCGCGGACGCGCGGCTTCGAAGCCGTCGAGGCCGACGCGGTGCAGTGCCTCGTTCACCTGAGGCATTGCCTGGTCGCGCGAGATGCCGGCGATGCGCAGTGGCAGGAATACGTTGTCGGTGGCGCTCGCCCAGGGCAGCAGCGTGGCGTCCTGGAAGACGAAGCCAATCTCGCCGGGTTTCGGCTGATGGCCTGTCTCCCAGATCATGCTGCCCGCGTCAGGCTGGTCCAATCCGGCGATCAACCGCAGCAGTGTCGATTTGCCGCAGCCGGAGGGTCCGAGCAGCGCCACAAAGTCGCCGGCGCCGATCGTCAGCGATACGTCGCGCAAAGCCTCCACTGCGCCGAAGCGGCGGTGTACCGAGGTGAGCTGCAGCATATCAGTGGCAGGAGAACACGACTGACACGCTATTTCTTCGTCTCCATCCCGACGCGCTTGTCGACAAACCGCAGGGTGTACGCTTTCGCGACGTCGAGTCCCTTGGGGTACACGCCGACATCGGCCATCGAACGATAGAACTCGGCGCAGCGCGCATCGGTCATCGCGCCGATCCCGAGTTTCAGCGCGTCGCCGGAATCGACGATGCCATGAGTCTTCATCACGTCGCGACCATAGGCCAGCAGCGCATCGGGCATCTCGGGGTTGTCCTGCTTGATCAGCTGGTTGGCCGGCGCCGGGTCGCCGTACAGGTAGGAGTACCACCCCTCGATCGACGCATCGATGAAGCGCTGCACGACGTCGGGCTTCTCAGCCACAAGCTTCGTGCTTGTGGTGACGATGTTGCCATAGCCCGCGTACCCCGCATCGGCGAGCATCAGCACCAGCGGCTTGAAATGCGCGGCCTGTTCGATCGCGAACGGCTCGGAGCCGAGATAGCCTTGCTGCACCAATGTCTTATCGGCGAGGAACGGCTGGAGATTGAAGGTGTAGGGGCGGATCTGCGCATCGGCGTAGCCGAACTTGCCGGCGAGGAAACGCCACCAGCTTGCTCGGGTATCGGCACCGATCAGGATCGGCTTGTCCTTCAGAGCGGCGAAGCTGTCATTGCCCTGGCCGGGGTGCGCGATCAGCACCGACGGGTCCTTCTGGAACATCGCCGCGACCGCGACGAACGGCAGGTTCTGCTGGACGAACTCGATCGCGCGCCCGCCGCCCAGGTTGAAGTCGAGGCGCCCGGCCATCATGAGCTGCATCTGGTTCACTTGCGGGCCGCCCTGGCGGATCGTCACCTTCAGGCCATGTCTGGCGTAGATGCCGGTGGCAAGCGCCTGATAGTAGCCACCGTATTCCGCCTCTGCCACCCAATCGAGGCCGAAGCTGATCGCGTCCTCGGCGCGCGCCGCGACGGTGCCGGTGAGCAGCAGGAGCAGGGCAGCGAGCCATCGCATGGCAGCCTCGATTCGCGCTGTGGGGCGCCCATCCTGCACAATGGCGACGCGATCGGGGAGGTGGCATGGCCGAGCCGCGATTGAAGGCTGGAATCTGGGTGAAGGCCGCGCTGCGGATGGCAGACCGGGACGGTCGTTCCGGCGTCGTCTTGCGCAAGGGCGATGCGGATTCGGGTGGCGTGCTGGTCGTGTTGCGCGGCCGCGAGGGACTATGCGTGCTGTCTCAGGTGCGCGCCAGCGACGGTGCTCTGGCGTGGATGCGTGGCACGGGAGCGGCGCCGGTCGATCAGGCGGCGGCCGACGCCTACGTCGCGCGGCAGATCAACTTCGACCCCGATGTCTGGGTGCTGGAGTTCGACGCGCCCGACCTGCTGCCGCCGTTCGAGGCGAAGCTGGTGTAACGAGGAGAATCGACCATGGCCGGCCTGTATTTCGAGGATTTCCACGAAGGCCAGACCTTCGAACACGCACTCAGCCGCACCGTCACCGAGATGGACAACGTGCTGTTCAGCACCCTCACGCTGAATCCTCAGCCGCTACACCTGGACGAGGAGTTCGCGAAGACCACCGAATTCGGCCAGCGCATCGTCAATTCGCTGTTCACGCTTGGGCTGATGATCGGCATGACGGTCGGCGACACCACGCTGGGCACCACCATCGCCAATCTTGGCATGAACAAGGTCGAGTTCCCCAAGCCGGTGTTCCACGGCGACACGATTCGCGCTCGCTCGATCGTGCGCTCGCTGCGGGCGTCGAAGTCGCGACCCGAGGCCGGCGTGGTTGAGTTCGAGCATCAGGCGTTCAACCAGCGAGGCGAGATGGTCGCCACCTGTCTGCGCGCAGCCTTCATGAAGCGCCGGCCGCAGTGAAAAAGAAGCCCGCAGTGAAGAGGGGGCCGAAATGAGGAAGGCTCCGGAGGTTGCCCCCCGGAGCCTTCGGCATTGTCTGCGGGCGTCGTTGCCCTAGTGCGGCTAGACGTCGACGCGAGCGTCGGAGATCCAGGCCACGGCAAACGGCGCCACGAAGAGACAATGAGACACTGGATCACCTCCTTTCAGTTTGTTGCGGATGCCCGCGACTATGTACTGGCGCATCGGGTTTCGCAAGTCAGGACTGGGCGAGCCGCTTGCGCAGGTAATATTTCGTGTGACCGGGCGGGCAGTCCTCGAGCTGGCCGAACACCTCGTAGCCACGCTTCTGATAGAACCCGAGCGCTTCGTAGCTGTGGGTATCGAGCGTGGCGGCGATACAGCCGCGGCTCGCCGCGTATGCCTCGGCCGCGTCCATCAGTCGCGTGCCGTAGCGCTGACCGCGCACCACCTCGGCCAGCCAGACGAAGCGGACATTCATCCAGCCGCCCCAGGTGTCGCCGAGCAGGCCGCCCAACCATTCGCCCTGCCCGCTCTTGAGGAAGAAGCCGATCGGATGCCATTCATCGAAGCCGGTGCGCGCGACATTGAACATGCCCAGGCGGTAGGTGATGAATTCGCGCAACGCGGCGGGCGGCAACGGGTCGAATACGATCTCGAGGTCTTTCATCCTGTGCCCTCCGGTCCTTATCGTGCCTCTCGGATCAGGGAGCGGGCAATGGCAGCCACCAGCAGGAGCCGTATCGTCGCGGACGTGGACTTCGACCGAAATGGCCGCCAGCACGGATTTTTGCGGCTGTTCCATTCGGTGCACAGCTCGGCCTACGGCTTCATCCCGATCCCGATCGTGGTGCTGAAGAACGGCACCGGCCCGACTGCCCTGTTGGTGTCCGGCACGCACGGCGACGAATATGAGGGCCAGGTCGCGCTGTGCGACCTCGTGAAGTCACTGGACCCGGCACGCATCCGTGGCCGCGTGATCATCCTGCCGGCCGCAAACTTCCCAGCTGCGATGGCTGGGCGGCGCACGTCGCCGATCGACGAGGGCAATTTGAACCGGCTGTTCCCGGGCGATCCGGATGGTACGGTGACCGAGCAGATCGCGTATCACATCGAGCACGAACTGGTGCCGATGGCCGATCTGGTGTGCGACCTGCACTCCGGCGGATCGTCGCTGATGTATGTGCCATCGGCGCTGTTCGGCGGCTGGCAGCGCGACGGCAGCACGGCGGAGGGGGTGGCGGCGCTGAAGACGTTCGGCTCGCCGATCGCCTACGTCGCTGAGCAGAACCAGGGCGGCGCGCGCACGCTGTCCGGTGGTGCCGCGCGTCACGGTATCGTCTGCCTCGGCACCGAGGCCGGCGGGTCCGGCCACGTCACGCGCGCAGCGCTGCGCATGGTCGAACGCGGTGTGGTCAATGTTCTGGTGCATCTCGGTATCCTGCCGGAAACCGATCGCATAGCGCCTGTTGAGCCGACACGGTTCCTCGAAGTCGGTGGTTCCGACTACTTCGTCTATGCGCCAGAGAACGGACTGTTCGAACCCCTGGTTGAGCTCGGCGAGATGGTTCGCGCGGGGCAGCCGGCCGCTCGCATCCATTTGCCCGAGACGCCATGGGCCGAGCCGGTCACGGCACATTTCGCGCACGATGGGTTCGTGCTGTGCAAGCGGATTCCTGGGCGCACGGTGCGTGGCGATTGTCTGTTCCATCTAGGGACAGACGTCGCGCTGTAGTCCGGGCCAGCCAAGGTAATGGCTGCGGCGATTGACACTCCGCTGCAGGTGCCGACACATGCCGTAGGCAGCGGAAGAGGAGACGATGATGATGGGACCGCTGGTGAACACGGACTGGCTTGCCAATGAAATCGACAAGGCTGACCTCGTCATATTCGACGCGACGATGTACCTGCCGAACGAGAACAAGAACGGTCACGCGGAGTTTCGCCGCGCCCACATTCCCGGTGCACGCTACTTCGACATCGACTTGATCGCGGACCCCGACACCGAGCTTCCCCACATGGTTCCCGCACCCGGTCGGTTTGCCAAACTGCTGGGCGAACTCGGTGTGTCGAACGCATCGCGCGTGGTGTTCTACGATCAGAAGGGTCTGGCCTCGGCGGCGCGCGGCTGGTGGCTGATGGGACTGTTCGGCCATGACAATGCCGCAGTGCTGGATGGCGGCGTGCCGAAATGGCAGCGCGAGGGCCGACCCACCGAAGCCGGCGATCCTGCATCGCCGCGACCCGCCGTCTATCGTCCCGATTACCGACCGGCAAGGCTGCGCGGCATCGGCGACGTCCTGACGAACCTGGAGTCCAGGGCCGAGCTGGTGCTGGACGCGCGCGCGGCGGGCCGCTTCACCGGAGAGGTCCCCGAACCGCGCGCCGGCATGCGCAGCGGTCACATCCCCGGCTCGGCGAGCCTGCCCTACACCGATCTGCTGAACGACAATGGCACCTTCCGCTCCGCCGACGCAGTGCGCTCGCGGCTGGCGAAGGCCGGCGTAGATGGCTCGCGGCCAGTGGTAACAAGCTGCGGCTCGGGCGTGACGGCGTGCATCCTGACCTTGGGTATGCGCATCGCCGGGCTGCCGGACGGCGCCGTCTACGACGGATCATGGACCGAGTGGGGCGGCCGCTCCGACACACCGGTAGAGACGCAGCGACCATGACCGACACCTCGAAGCACGGCTTCCGCACGAAGCTTTCACACACCGGCCGTGCCGGCACGCGCGTGCACGGTTTCGTCAATCCGCCGCTGCTGCGCGGCTCCACCGTGCTGTATCGAACCGTGGCGGAACGGCGCGCGCTGCAGGCGAAGCGTGGCGAACGCGTGCTGACCTATGGTCTCGGCGGATCGGAGACGCACTGGGCGCTCGAGGACGTCATCGCCGAGGTGGAGGGCGGTGCGCGCTGCGCCATCGTCTGTTCGGGGCTCGCGGCGGTGACGACACCGCTGCTGGCGTTCCTCAAGACTGGCGATCACTGCCTGATGTCGGACAGCGTGTACGGCCCGGCGCGCAACTTCACCGACGGCGTGCTGAAGCGCTTCGGGGTTGAGACGACGTTCTACGATCCGGTGATCGACGAGGCCGGCATCACCGAGCTGATGCGGTCGAACACCACAGTCGTATATACGGAAAGCCCGGGCAGCCACACCTTCGAGGTGCAGGACATCCCGGCAATCGCGCGCGTCGCACATGCGCGCGGTGCGAAGGTGCTGATGGACAACACCTGGGGCATCCACCACTTCCAGCCGTTCAAACACGGTGTCGATGTCTCGATCCAGGCGGCAACGAAATATCCAGCCGGGCACTCGGATATTCTGATCGGCAGCGTCACGGTGAACTCGGACGCGGACTGGCAGACGCTGCATGCGACAACGCGCGGGCTGGGGCAGTATGCCAGTCCGGATGATTGCTGGCTGACGCTGCGTGGTATGCGCACGTTGGGCGTGCGGCTGGCGCAGCAGATGGACAGCGGCATCGAGGTGGCGCACTGGTTCAGCAAGCGGCCCGAGGTGAAGCAGGTGCTGCATCCGGCGCTGCCGGGCGCGCCAGGTCACGCGATCTGGAAGCGCGATTTCAGCGGTGCGTGCAGCCTGTTCGGCGTGGAGTTTACGCCGGAGTACTCGGTGGAAAGCACGCACGCCTTCGTCGAGGCGCTGGAGCTGTTCGGCATCGGCGCGTCATGGGGCGGCTTCGAGAGCCTGGCGTTGCCGACCACCGGCGCCATCACGCGGACGGCTGCCGGTGCGAGGTTCGATGGGCCGCTGGTGCGATTGCATATCGGGCTGGAGGATGTCGCCGACCTGACAGCGGACCTGGAGCAGGGTCTAAAGGTGATGCGCGAGTTCGGGCGTTAAAGGTCTTCTCTACCGTGGCGCTGCCCAATTGCCGGCTTCTTCAGGCTCGGGTTTGGGATATGCGGCAGTAGTATCGTGGTCCAGCAGGTCGGAGTAGTATGAGCGCCGCTGCTCGAACCTGACTGAGATAACATGGTAGGCGACGCCCAGAGAAGTGGCCGCTCCATGGGGCAGGTCTCTAAATAAACCTGAACCCTTCCAAGCTACGTTACCAACAACAGCCTTGCATGGCACTGACGGACGATTGGATACCGCCTCGATAAACCGGTTGGCTCCAGCGATTCCCAACGCATGGATGAGGTAAAAGTCCACGACTTGCAGATGCCGATCCTTCGACTGTTCCTGTTGGTAATCCAAACGTTCCGCAGCCAGCAGTGTCGCAATGCGCGGGTCGTACCTGAGCGCAGATATTTTGTTCCTGGCGGGAGCATGAACCACGAGATAACCAGTGCCTGACCGATGAATCAGGACGGCTAAATAGCTCAGGCCATGCTTCCCCCCAAATTTCTTCAGGTTCTCCAGCCATGTCTGCTTGGTGAATTGCAACAACCCCACCGCCGAAGATGTATGATTCTTCGCGTTGGCCCTGAACCTGCTTTCAGTCGCTGCGATAGTGAGTAGAAGTGCTGGGTCGATGCCCGTTGAACGCGCCGCATCCAGAACGGCAGCGACGACAGTCGCGGGAGGTGACGCGGGCTGCTCGGCCAAACTTGGTGTCGGGTTAGCAGATGTCCGTTTAACAGTGCGGGCGATGCCAGAATGCATTGTCCAAGGGTTACCCAGAGCGAGCGCTGCAGAGAACGCAAATATCGCCAGCCACGAGCGCGCGCGCTGTGGAACTGCCATGCCGTTTGTTCCCCCTCAGCGTTGAGTGACTGCAGTGCCTCATCGCTGGGGTATGGGAATGGCCTGACCGCGGATAGTGATCGAACCATCAGATGGTCGAGAGCATCAACGCACCTGCACACGATCTCATTGTGTATGCGTAAGCACGTCTCCCTAAGGCTCAGAGCTCCTCAAATGTCAAAGGAGCATCACTTCCTAACCCGCTGAAGTAGGTCAATCGCGCGGGTATCAACATCCGACGCACAACTATCGATTGCTGTTTCCCCTCGCGGAATGTTGAGGCGGATTTCAGCAGCAAAATCGAGGCTCTACGAACCGCGCATGATGCGAGATGTTCGATGGCCAGGGCAGGAACCAGTCAGAGCATCGCCACCGGTCGCACCGGCGATCCCGTGGCGCCGCGGAACTTGGTCGCCAGCAGGATGAAGCAGAAGCTTCCCACCGCGTCGCGCGCCAGCTCATCCAGCGCCAGGTTCTCGATCAGATACACTCCCGCCTCGGCCAGCGCGTGCTGATGAACCGGCATCGAGATGCCGTGGTTCGGATTAGGCAACACCTCGACCGCCATGTTGTCGCAGCCGATCGCCACCACGCCGCGTTCGATCAGCCAGCGCGCGCCGGGCAGATCGATGCCGGGTTCACCCTGGAGATACCGCGTGTTGTCGATGCCGAAGAAGCGTCCCCAGCCGGTGCGGATCAGCGCGATGTCGCCAGGCTCCAGCGTCACCTGCGCTTTCTCCTCGGCGCGCGCCAGTTCCTCCGGCGTCACGACGCGGCCGGGGTTCAGATGCTGACCGCCGTCGCATTCCGCTACGTCCAGCAGCACGCCGCGGGTGATCATCGGTGGTGCATGCTCGATGCCGAGACGTTCGAGCCCCCAATCGGTCACCGTATCGGCCGCTGACAGACCATTGTACAGCCTGTCCCCCTTCGAGAAATGCCCAAGCGCGTCGATATGCGTGCCGACATGCGCGGTCATCTCGATGCGTTCCACATTGGCCCCCGCATCGTTGGTTGCGCCAAGGGCTCGTCGGCGCTTGATCGTGTCACGCCATGATGCCCAGATCGACAGCAGAAACGGAGTTCTGGTTGGGCACCATGAACGGCGCGCCCATGCTGATCTCGTGGCTCACGTCGTAGACGCGGCCCTCGCGCACCGACTGCAGCGCGGCCAGCCGCTTTTCCACCGTCAGCAGATTGCCGGCGCCGATCTGGTCCGTCGGACCCCAACGTGAGTGGTCATGCACGGTCATGGTTATCTCCTCTGCAGCCGCGTGTGCACCCTCGATCCTGGCGCATCAGCCGTGCCGGCGCAGGAACCGGCCGAATGCCGCGAGACTGGTGTCTGAGACGTGGTGCTCGATGCCTTCGGCATCCTGCTCGGCTGCCTCGGCTGGCACGCCGATCGCCAGCAGCAGATCGACCACGATGCGGTGCCGCGCTCGTACGCGTTCCGCGAGCCGCTCGCCGGCCTCGGTCAGGAATACGCCGCGGTACGGCTTGGCCACCGCGAGGCCCTCGCGCTTCAGTCGCCCAATCGTCTTGATCGCTGTGGCGTGCGATACGCCCAGGCGACGAGCGATGTCGGTGGGCCGCGCCTCACCACCGTTCGCCAGCAGATCAGAGATCAGCTCGACATAGTCCTCATGCAGTGCGCCCGATTGCGCGGTGCGCGCCTTGCCGAACCGCCGCGCCTGCGTTGGCTCGGCTGGCATCTCGGCACGCCGCACAATCGGCGTACTGGCCACGGCGACTCCTGTGGTGGCGTCAGTTCGAACCTAAAGGAGACACCGACACACCCATGGTCTGCAAGAGCAGCAGCAGATTGAGCGCCAGCACCATCGTTGCGGCGACCACCGCGATCGCCTGGACCAGGCGCGAACTGGTAAAGCCGCCCATCACCGCGCGCCGGCCCGACAGCACCAGCAGCGCGATCATAGGCACCGGCAGCACGAGGCTCAGCACAACCTGGCTGAGCACCAGCGCCTGCGTCGAATTGGCACCGATGGCGACGACGATCACCGCCGGAACCATAGTGGCCATCCGTCTCACCCAAAGCGGAATGCGAAAGCCGACGAAGTCCTGCATGATCGTCTGACCGGCCATGGTGCCGACCACCGAACTGGACAGTCCGGATGCCAGCAGCGACGCCATGAACACAGCGGCGGCGCCAACACCGAGCAGCGGCTTCAACGTGTGATACGCCGTCTCGATTGCCGCGACGTCGGCATGGCCCTCATGGAACACCGAGGCGGCCATTGCCAGCATCGCCATGTTCACAAGTCCAGCGACACCGAGGGCGATCAGCACCTCGCGATGCGAATAGCCGATGATGCGTCGGCGCTCGGCGTCAGTGCGCGCCGGCATGCGGCCCTGCGTCAGGCTGGAGTGGAGGTAGATCGCGTGCGGCATCACGGTCGCGCCGATAATGCCGACCGCCAACACAACGCTGTCGGGGCCGGCAAGTTGCGGTACCACAGTGTGGAACGCGAAAGCGTGCCAGTCGGGCGGGGCAACGAACAGCTCGATCACGTAGCAGAAGGCAATCACCCCAATGAACGCCGCAATGACCATCTCGAGTGGCCGAAAGCCACGGCCCTGCAGCAACAGCAGGACGTAGGTCAGCGCAAAGGTGATCAGCAGACCGGTGAGCAGCGGCAGGCCGAACAGCAGACTGAGGCCGATGGCGGCGCCGAGCGATTCCGCGAGGTCGGTCGCCATGGCGGCAACCTCGCTGGCGACCCACATGGCATAGACCAGCGGGCGGGGGAAGTGAGCGCGGCAGAGCTGTGCCAGGCTCTGGCCGGTAACGATTCCCAGTTTGGCGGAGAGCGCCTGAAACAACATGGCCACCAGATTGGCCAGCAGAACGACCCACAGCAGCAGATAGCCGAACTGCGCGCCGCTCTGGATGTTGGTGGCGAAGTTGCCTGGGTCCATGTAGGCGATCGAGGCGATCACCGCGGGTCCGGCGAACGGCAAGAAGCCGCGCAAGCCGCGCCGCCGCCCCGCCAAGGCCTCGCGGCCGGCAGCGATCGTGCGATCCGTCAGGCTTAGGCTCTCGCTCATGCAGCCGAGACCATACTATGAACACACTCCCACAGAATGTAGCCGAGGCTACATTTCATTCACTTAGATAGGACGAAAGGGGCGGCCGTCAACACCTGCGAGCCGGTGAATGATATGAGCTCTCCCCCTCCCCTTGCGGAAGGGGGGTGGGGGAGGGGGAAACTGCGGCTGCTTACCCCGCGAGCCGCGCGTGATCGGTGAGCCAGCAGTGGTCATGCCGGCGCACCAGCGCAAGTGAGTCGAGCAACGCGATCGCGCCGTATGGCCGGCCGAAGACGTGCGCGTGCACGGTGATGTCGAGGCATGCCGGCGGATTGCCCAGCCGATCCCAACTCTCAACGATCCGCGCAAGTGTGCGAGTGAACGCCTCAGGTTCGTTGCCGTAGCGCACATAGAGCGGCATGTCATTCACCTCCATGGTGAACGGCATGCCGATCAGCGATCCGTCAGGCGTATCGATGCGATACGGCAGATCGGCGTCAAACATGTCAGCGTGCCAGCGGAACCCTGCCCGCACCAAAAGCCGCGAAGTATGCGAACTCGGCGTGCAGCGCGGACTCAGCCACCCGCCCGGATGCCGTCCGGCGGTGCGCTGCAGCACCTCCACGCAACGCGCGATATCGTCGCGCTCTGTATCCTCGCTCAGATAAGCGGGCAGTGTGCCCTGGCTCCAGCCGTGTGCCGCCACGACATGCCCACGACACGCGATGGCCGCCGGCAGCGCGGGATAGCGCTCTGCCACCACGCCGCTGGTGTAGAACACCGCCCGTGCCTGCTCGCGTTCCAGCAGATCGAGGAGCCGCCAGGCACCAACCTTCGGGCCATATTCCGCCCAGGACAGTGCCTGCAGATCGGCCACGCCCGGCTTCAGCGGATTGCCCATAGGGCCAATGCCGGGGGCACTGCCCTCGGCCCAACCTTCCAGCATCACGTTGAGCGAGATCGCCAGCGGCTTGCCGGCAGGCGCGGCCAGTCCATCGGCGATCGGCATGAAAAAATCCTCCGTCAGGCGCTTTCACCGCGGATTTCGGCGGCAAGTGTGAAGTAGGTCAACGACTGTGACGGTTTGAGCAAGGACGATGGCGGCATCTTGAAGCAGGAGAATGTGTCATGTCGGACGCCAGGCAGCTCGCTCCAACGGATATCGCCCGGCAGGAGCTGCGCCAATTCCTGAGCGTGGCCGAGCGGATGGGCATGGACGCCGATCGGCAGAGCCTCTCGCTGGGCATGTCGCGTGACGACTGGCAGAGCTGGCTTGGCATCCTGCGCGACGCGCCGTTGCCGTCGTACCCCGCGCTGCCGCGGCTTTTGCGCCACCTCGGCTACTGGACCAGCCGCCTGGATCGCATGGCAGGAGCGGCGTGCGCCTGACCGACAGGGTTCGACAGCGCCGCGTTTACGCAGCATAGGCAGGTCAGAGCGGTTGCATGGGCGGCAGCACGTCCGATGGATCGAGGCCGAGTTCGTAAATTGCCATGCTCCACAGACAGAAGTCCGCGGGCGGTGGCTGAATAGGGGCTATCGCGCCATCGCGGAACAACTGCTCGAGACGCGAGCCCTTGAAGATGTTGTGCGCGCCGCCGAGCGTCAGCGCGACACGGGTGATGCGGGTGACGGCCCCGCCGACCACGTATTTCGCACGGTACAGCGCCGCCGTCGTCTCCGGCGTCGGTCCCTGCGTGTCGCTCAGCCACGCGGAGCGATAGGTGATCAGGCGCGCCGCCTCCAGATCGGCACTGAGTTCCGCGATGTGTCGGCGCACGTCGGGATGATACGCGAGCGACTGGGAATAACCGTGCGGCTGCCGAGTATGCATGATCCGGCGGAGCTCGTCGTACGCCGCGACGGCAATGCCAAGGTAGACGGCCGTGTAGGAGCCCCAGAACCAGTTCAGGAAATCGCTGCGAAATCGCCTGGTGTCGTCAGTGCGGAACAGCACCGCGCTGTCGGGCACGCGGCAATCTTCCAGGATCAGCGCGTCGCTGCGCGTCGCGCGCATTCCAAGCGTGTCCCAGTTGGCATTCACGCGCCGTCCGGGCGCGCCGTGCGGCACCAGCAGCAGCATGCCTGCGGACGGGCTCGTCGCATCGTCGGGATAGGCCATCACCATGACATGGTCGGCGGCCTCGAGCATCGAGGCGAACATCTTTCGCCCGGTGATGCTGTAGCCACCGTCCATGCGTTGCGCCCGCGCAGTAAGTGGTCGTTCGCCGATCAGCGACGTTGTACCGGGTTCGGAGAAGTTGCCGCCGATCAGTTTGTTCTGTCGTACCACGAGGTTCGCGATCAGTTCTTTCGCAGCAGGACTGACCTCCGTGCTCTGCAGCACAGGCATGACGACGGAGGCATGCATGTTGAATGCGAGTGCGGTGGAGGGACAGCCCTGGCCCAGTGCCTCATAGGCGATCGTGTGCTCGAGGAAGCTGGCGCCGCGGCCACCCCATTCCTTACCAATCGTGAGTGCGAGAAAGCCTTCGGATCGGAGCCGGTCGTAGTTCTCGGTCGGATGTGACCCGTCGCGGTCGTGTTGGGCGGACCGGGTGGCGAAGTCGGCGGCAAGTTCCAGGCAACGTTGCTGGAGATGGCGCTGGTCCGCGGTGAGGGCGAAATCCATTGTTGTCAGTCAGATGGGGCAGCATCGGTTTTGGCGCGGCCGCATCCCGCAACCCCCTCCCGCGAGGGGAGGGGCAGTGTGGGTGGATCGCTCTCTTCGTGTTCAGCCGCGGGCGAGGGCATAGATCTGTGTGCCGCCGGACGGGGTTGGATGCGCGGTCCAGCTCTCGCCGCTGTCGCGGCTGCTGTACACCTCGCCGCCGTTGGTCGCGCATGACATCAACGCTGGCTGCCGTTCATCGAATGCCACCGCGAACATGGTGTGCGGCGGCTTGGCGCCCAGATCAACGTTGGTCCAGGAATCGCCGCCATCCCCGCTGTACAGCAGCACGCCGGTGTCGCTCTGGAAGTTGGCGCCCGCGGCGACGAACAGCTTGCGCGGATTGCCGGGCACCTCGTGGATGTCGCGGCAGTAGATCTGGCCCTTGGCGTTCAAGGCGTCGAGCTTCACGTGGCGCCAGTGATCGCCGGCATCCGTGCTGTGGAACATGCCGGCCCGACCGATGCCAATGACCGTCCCGGGGCGCCAGCGGCTCACCAGAATGCCGTGCATGTCCACCGCGTCGTCGTTCAGGTACTGGCCGTGGCTCAGGTTCTCCCAGTGCTCGCCGCCGTCGGTGGAGCGGATTGTGCCGCCGACCTCGATGGCGGCGTACAGGTGGTCCGGCTGGTTGACGCTGGCGTCCATCATCAGCACGCGCTTGGCCGGATTGGCGCCCGGTGTGGTGGTGATCTCGGGGAAGCGCACACCGACCGGCAGGCGGGTCCAACGCTCACCGGCGTCGTCGCTGCGATAGATTCCGCAGTTCTCATAGCCGACGAACATCGTATTGGGATCGTGCGGGTGGAACAGGATCGACCATACGGGCAGACCGTGGTCGGCGATGGGCACCTTCTCCCAGTGCTCGCCGCGGTCTGTGCTTCGATAGGGTCCTGATTGGGTGCCGGCATAGATGATTTCGGGATGCAGCGGGTGCACGGCGAGCGCACGGATTGCCGGCGCGTCGGGCAGCCCGGTGTGCATTGGCTGCCATTCATGGTCGCCGTCGGTGAGGCGGTAGAGGCCGGCGTGAACAGTGCGGCCACGCCCGGTTTCTCCGGCGAGGCCGAGGTAGATGAAGGATTGCTGGTCGTTCGCTCCGTTGGTTGCCATGGGATCGCCCTCCGATCTGCAGGTCGGGCTAGCTTGGCAAGGCTTGCGGGCAAACTGCAAGGCTGCATGACGAGATTGTCGTGCGTGCCGCGCTAAATCGTGACATCATGTCGGATGTGAAACCCGAAAGGACAGGGCTGTGGCGAAGGGGCAGAAAAGATCCAACCGCGAAGCCAAAAAGCCTAAGAAAACCGCTGCGGAACGGCTGAAGGCCGGCCAGACGGCAGCGAGCAATCAGCTTGCACGTATGGGCGACAAGGACGCTCCGAAGAAGTCCTAGCGGTCCCAGCCGCGTCGGCTATTTGTCCGGCGGATCGGTTTTCGCGTTAGCCGCGACACGATTGCGGCGGGTAGCCTCGGCTGTGACCTCAGCCGAGATCCGCGCCAGGACTCCCTCGAGCCCTGGCGCCGATGTCGTATTCAGCTCCTCGGCGGCGCGACGCAATGCCTCACGCCGCAACAGACGAGCGGTGATCGCGTCGAACTGCGGATCCGGTGCATCCTGGTCTGCCATCAAATCCTCCCAGGGGGTCAGTGGACGGCTCGTGCGACTTCCCTTCGCTCAATAATCCGCATCGTGCACGCTGCCGTTGCCAGCCTGTGACTTTTCCTGGCGCTCCGTCACCATGGCTTCGGTGGTGATCATCAGCGAACTGACCGACGCGGCGTGTTGCAATGCGGAACGGACGACCTTGGTTGGGTCGATGATACCGGCCTTCACCAGGTCCTTGAACTCGCCGGTCTGCGCATCGAAGCCCCAGTTGTAGTCGTCCTTGTCGAGGACCTTGCTCGAGATCACCGCGCCGTCCTCGCCGGCGTTCTCGGCAATCTGGCGGAGCGGCATCTGGGCCGCCTTCCGCACGATCTCGATACCGACGCGCTGATCGTCATTTTCGGCATTCAGCTTGGCCAGGATCAATGACGCCCGAGCCAACGCAACCCCGCCGCCCGGAACGATGCCTTCCTCCACGGCCGCGCGTGTCGCGTGCAGGCCGTCATCAACCCGATCCTTGCGCTCCTTCACCTCGACCTCGGTTGAGCCGCCGACACGAATGATGGCGACGCCGCCGGCCAGTTTCGCCAGACGCTCTTGCAGCTTCTCGCGATCGTAGTCGGAGGTGGTCTCCTCGATCTGCGCGCGGATCTGATTGCAGCGGGCGACGATATCGTTCTTCTTGCCGGCACCCTCGACGATGGTGGTGTTCTCCTTATCGACCAGCACCTTCTTCGCGCGGCCGAGCATGTCGAGCGTCACATTCTCCAGCTTGATGCCGATCTCTTCGCTGATCACGTGGCCGCTGGTGAGCACCGCGATATCGTCGAGCATCGCCTTGCGGCGATCGCCGAAGCCAGGTGCCTTGACCGCGGCGACCTTAAGGCCGCCACGCAGCTTGTTCACCACCAGGGTCGCGAGTGCCTCGCCCTCGACATCCTCTGCGACAATGAGCAGCGGGCGACCGGATTGCGCCACCGCCTCCAGCAGCGGCAACAAGGGTTGCAGCCCGGAGAGCTTCTTCTCGTGGATCAGGATGTAGGGCTGATCCAGCTCGATAGTCATCTTCTCGGCGTTGGTGACGAAATAGGGTGACATGTAGCCGCGGTCGAACTGCATGCCCTCGACGATGTCGAGCTCGGTCAGCATGCCCTTGGCTTCCTCGACCGTGATGACGCCCTCGTTGCCGACCTTCTGCATTGCCTGGGCGATCATGGCGCCGATCTCGGCCTCGCCATTGGCAGAGATTGTGCCGACCTGCGCCGTCTCGGCCTGCGTGGTGATCTTCCTGCTGCGTTTCTTCAGTTCGGCGACCAGCGCGACAACCGCCTTGTCAACGCCGCGCTTGACATCCATCGGGTTCATGCCGGCGGAGACCGCCTTGCCACCCTCGCGCACGATGGCCTGTGCAAGGACGATGGCGGTGGTGGTGCCGTCGCCCGCCGTGTCATTGGTCTTCGACGCGGCCTCACGCGCCATCTGCGCGCCCATATTCTCGAACTTGTCGGAGAGTTCGATCTCCTTGGCGACGGTCACGCCGTCCTTGGTAATACGCGGTGCGCCATAGCTCTTGTCCAGTATCACATTGCGACCTTTCGGGCCGAGTGTGATGTTCACCGCGTGGGCAAGCACGTCGACGCCTCGCAGCATCCGCTGCCGGGCATCGTCGCCGAACCGAACGTCTTTCGCTGCCATTTGCTTATCTTTCCTGAAATCGATGATACGGGCTGATCACGCGGCCTTTTTTCTGGCAGCCGGGCTGCCTTCAATGATGCCCATGATGTCAAACTCCTTCATGATGAGGAGTTCCTCGCCGTCAAGCTTCACCTCGGTGCCTGACCACTTGCCGAACAGTATGCGATCGCCGGATTTCACTTCGAGGGCGACAATCTGGCCCTGCTCGTTACGGGCACCTGGACCGGCAGCGACGACCTCGCCCTCCATCGGTTTTTCCTGGGCGGTGTCGGGGATGATGATACCGCCTGAGGACTTCTCCTCGGCATTGAGACGGCGGATTACCACCCTATCGTGCAACGGACGAAATTTCATGGGATTCTGACTAACCTGGTGCCAGCCGCTCGGGGCTGGTCGGCTTGCCCCGTACCTTGTCTGCACGCTCAGGTGCAGATCATCTGGCACTCTGGTCCTGGGAGTGCCAAAGACTTGGGGCGCGGGACGTTGGTATTCAAGCCGCCGTCGCAACTCTTCAGGTTGACAGTGTTATCCGGGGAGCGGCCGGCGCAACAGGGACGGCCGCTCGCGTGCATGGGTGACGGCTGTCTGCTAGCCTCGAGCCGTCCAAATGCTCGGTGCCAAAGGAGCCCTGACCATGCCCGTCGTCGAAACCGAGCGCCACGGCCAGATCCTGGTGGTGCGTATGAACCGCCCGGAGCGGCTGAACGCGCTCAACCATGAAATGCGCACGGAGCTCGCGCAGACCTGGAGCGAATTTCGCCACAGCGACGAAATGGAAGTGGCGATCTTCACCGGGGCCGGCCGCGCGTTCTGCGCCGGCGAGGACATGAAGGAATCGCTGGCGAACGGCGCGCCCGGCGGCAGACGTCCGGCGATCGAGGACCCGTTCATGTCGGGTGCGCTGGAAAAGCCGGTGATCGCCGCGGTGAACGGCTTCGCCATGGGTGGCGGCTTCATGCTGGTCGAGCGCACTGACCTGCGCGTCGCCGTGCGCGGCGCGGTGTTCGAGGTGTCCGAGGCGAAGCGCTGGCTGCTCGGTGGTTACAACCACGGCCACGTCGCCAACCTGCCGTATCCGATCGCGATGGAGATGGCGCTCGGCTTTCGCTTCACCGCGGAGCGCTTCTATGACGTGGGGTTCCTGAACCGTCTGGTCGATGCCGATGAGCTGCTGCCCAGTGCACTCGCCATGGCGGAGCATCTGCTAACCTTGCCGCCTGCTTCGCGCGTCAACACTGTGCACATGATGCGGCAGATGCGCCCGGAGCCGGCGCCCGATCAGCAACGGTTGGCGGGCGCGCTGCATGAGCATGGCGCCAAGAGCGACCTGATGGAGTCACGTGCGGCGTTTGCCGAAAAGCGGTCGCCACGGTTCAAGGGCTGGGATGATCCGCAGGACCGCTATCGGCTGCCAAAGCTGTAGCGTCAGCGGACCTCGACGTCCTCCCAAAACCCGACGCGGTCGCGCACCTGCGCCATCTTTGGCTGCGGCGCTTCGTAGATCCAGGCGTTGCGCACATGGCGGACGCCGTCGATGACCACGTCATAGAACTGCACGCCGTGCGGGCATTCACGATCGTGGTCGGTCTTCGGTGCCTTCTCCAGCCATTCCATGCGAACCGCCGATGGCGGGAAGTAATGGTAGCCGCCGGTTTCGACGATGTCGTCGCTGGCAGCAACTTGCTGACCGTTGAGGACTGCTTGCATTTGCTGGTTCCTCCATGCCTGAGACGGTGTCCGGCAAACAGCTAGCGCCGCGCGACTGCAACGACAACCCCCAGCCTCGCGAGCCGCGCATGCCTCGTCGTCGGCGACGCAGTGTTGCGATCCCTGCGAAAAGGCGAGACGCTGGACGGGACGGCTATGAACCGGGGGAAATCGACGAAGGAGGGGACCCCATGAAATATGACGTAGTGATCGTCGGCGGTGGCGCTGCTGGTTCTGTCATGGCGGGCCGATTGGCTGCAAACACGCATACTTCCGTGCTGCTGCTGGAGGCCGGGCCGGATTACCCCGATCCAGCCCATCTCCCGGACGAAATAAAATTTGGCCACACACGCTTCGCCGAAGCCCCGGATTCACAGCATAACTGGGCCTTGCGGGGGACCATCACCGAGGAGCAAGGCACGATCCACGTCGCGCAGGGCAAGGTGATCGGGGGCGGGTCATCGATCAACGGTCAGGCCATGCAACGCGGCTTCCCCGAGGATTTCAATTCGTGGGCGGCGCTTGGCAACGATGAGTGGTCGTACAGACAAAATCCTTCCGTACTTTCGCAAATCGGAACGTGACCTAGACATTCAGGGTGATTGCCACGGCTCGGATGGACCGATGCCTGTCAGGCGCCGTCAGTCAGGTCCCTGGCCCACCATCCAACAGTCCTTTCACGCGGCCTGTGTGCAGGCGGGGTACAGCACCACAGACGATACCAACGGCCTGCATCCCGCCGGTCTCGGAGTGTCGCCTACGAACAATATCGATGGCGTGCGGATGAGCACTGCCATGACGCATCTCAATCCGGTGCGCCATCATCTCAATCTGACCGTGCGGGGCGGGGTGTTCGTCCGGAAGATCTTGATCAGGGATGGCGAAGTTGTCGGTGTGGAAGCCGAAAGCGGCGGAGAGGTGTTCCAGGTCGAAGCGGGCCGAGTGGTGCTGAGTGCCGGGGGGATCAGATCACCCCATTTGCTCATGCTGTCGGGTGTGGGCCCGGAGGACCAACTGCGGCAATTTGGAATACCAGTGGTCTGTCATCTGCCTGGCGTCGGTCGGAACCTCTGGAACCACCTCAGTGCGCAGGTGACCTTCAAGGTCAAGGACGGCATCTCGCTCGATGCGCACCGCGATGCAGTGCACTTTTGTTTGCACTACACTGCCGAAGGGTCACGCGCGGTCAACGACATGGTGCTGAGGACCAGCCCGGTCGTCGACGAACGGGAAGAGCGTGTGGCTGGTGTTCGGACCAAATACTTGAGCGGTGATGTCGCGCCTGATCGGGTGGCACGGATCTCATGCACGCTCGGGCTGCCTGACGGCGCAGGACACGTGAGGCTGGGCTCGGCCGACCCCAGCGTCCAGCCCACCTTCAACTACTGTTATCTCCAGCATCCAAACGACGTTCGACGCGTGCGGGACGGTCTGCGGTTGGCGACAAAACTGCTGCAATCCGACGCGTATGAAGACGTGGTCGATCGCCGGATTCACCCGACGGATGACGTTCTGGCCAGCGACAACGCGCTGGACCTTTGGATACGGCAGACCGTGGGCACAGCGAGGCATGTGTCCGGCACCTGCAAGATGGGACCGGATACGGATCCGATGGCGGTGGTCGACCAGTATTGCCGAGTGAAGGGCGTTCAAGGCTTGTGGGTGGTTGATGCATCGGTGATGCCGCGCATTCCCCGGTCGGGTGGCGCCCATGCGACGGTGATCATGATAGGCGAGCGCGCAGTCGAGTGGATCGCGGCTAACTAGCGCTGCGTTTCGTGTCCGGCTGTACGATGTAGCCATGGATTATCGGGTGGGGGAAAGGGCACGCCGCCCTCCGCATAGGAGGGGGAGGATTGGGCGCGCTGGCCGAACTCTCGTTCAGGCGCATGCTGCTGGTCATGTTGGCGCGACGTTTCGGTAAACCGAGGTTACGGTAATCGGCACCTCAGCTGAGCTGTGTTGGAAATTGGTCGGAGCGGCGGGATTTGAACCCACGACCCCCAGTCCCCCAGACTGATGCGCTACCAGGCTGCGCTACGCTCCGACCGCGCGGGCCGTCGGTTTACCAGTCGCGCCGTTCGCCGGCAACGCCGGTTACGGCAGCAACTCCCGCAACGTCTCCAGTTCGCGCAGTGTATCAGTCAGCAACGCCCGCAGGCGCTCGACTTCCAGATCGGCCTTGGGCCGGGCACCGGCGCGGCTGAACTGCGACGAGGCGGTGGGCGCGAGTCCTGGCATCGGCAGCTCCGGTTCAGAGGGCAGCCCGGCGGCGCGCTCTGCCTCGGCTGCCTCCTGCTCGTCCGCCGGAGCGGGTGGTATGTCGTCCGACAGCTTACCGCCTCCCTCGCGCAACAGGCGCTGCACGCCCTTGATGGTATAGCCCTGAATATACAGAAGATCGGAAATCCGCCGCAGTAATGCGATGTCGTCGGGGCGATAATAGCGTCGCCCACCGCCGCGCTTCAGCGGCTTGACCTGGGGGAACTTGGTCTCCCAGAAGCGCAGCACGTGTTGCGGGATGTGCAGTTCGTCCGCCACCTCGCTGATGGTGCGGAATGCGTTTGGCGCCTTTTTCGGTCGGATACGGCCGACTGGCGGCACGGTTAGGTCGTCGGCCTCGTCGCTCATTCGTCGTCATCCGCGGTGGGTGTTGTGCCATTCACGCGCGCTTTCAGCACGTTGCTCGGGCGGAACACCAGGACGCGGCGCGGCATGATCGGCACTTCCTGGCCGGTCTTCGGATTGCGCCCCACGCGACGGCCCTTCTGGCGCACGGAAAAGGTCCCGAACCCACTGATTTTGACGGATTCTCCAGATTCGAGCGCGGCGGACAAGCGTTCCAGCACAGTCTCCAGGAGATCGGCGAACTCATTCCGCGACAGGCCGACCTGAGCATAGATCGTCTCGGCCAGATGCGCGCGCGTGACGGTCTGCATCCCGGAACGCTAGGCGTCGGTGCCGTCGCCGTCAAGCAATTAGCTGGGCAAAATCAATCAGGATCAGAGCGTTGCGAGGAGGCGTCGGTGTCGATACGCAAGGTTCACATACGAACCAGCGCCGAGCCCCATGCCAAGCCGCCACCCAGCGCCTCCATCAAAACCAGGTCGCCGCGGCGAATGCGGCCGTCGCTGCACGCCTCGGCCAGCGCCAGCGGCACTGAGGCAGCCGAAGTGTTGGCGTGGCGGTCGACCGTGATCACCACGCGCTCCGGGGGAAGGCCAAGCTTGCGACCCATGGCATCGATGATGCGCAGGTTGGCTTGGTGCGGCACCAGCCAATCGATGTCGCGCTGCCGCAATCCGTTGGAGGCGAGCGCTTCCTCCACCGCCTCGGCGAGTCGGGTCACCGCGTGGCGAAACACCTCGCGGCCGTTCATCATCAGATGCCCGGGCTTATCGTGGCGTCCCACCGCGCCATCGACATGCAGGATGTCGCCCAGAGTGCCCTGCGCATGCAGGTGAGTCGAAAGAATGCCGCGATCGATGCTGCCGCTGCCCTGGCCGGCGCGGAGAAACACGGCACCGGCGCCGTCGCCGAACAGCACACAGGTGCCGCGGTCCTGCCAGTTCAGAATGCGCGAGTAGACCTCGCTGCCGATCACCAGAACGCCATGCGCCTGGCCGGTTCGGATGATGCTGTCAGCGATCGACAGTGCGTAGATGAACCCGGCGCAGGCCGCGGCAATGTCGAAGCCGAAGCCGCCGGTCACGCCGAGCGCCGCCTGCACGCGCAGTGCCGTGGCGGGGAAGGCCTCATCCGGCGTGCTGGTGGCCAGGATGATCGCATCGACGTCGGCGGTTACGGCGCCGGCATTCGCAAGCGCGGCGCGCGCGGCCTCGGTCCCCATAAACGCCGCCGTCTCGTGGGCTGCCGCGATGTGGCGCTGGCATATGCCGGTGCGCTCGCGTATCCACTCGTCCGATGTATCGACCGTGTGGGCAAGCTCGTCGTTGCTGACCACGCGCTCGGGCAAATAGGCGCCGACACCGGCGAGGATCGAGCGAATGGCCATTGGCTTCCTTAAGGCGCGGTGGCGAGGCGCGCGCCGGCGCCGCCTTCCTTCTCTGACGCGCTGTTCTTGGCAGTCAGCGCCATCAATTCGGCGATTCGGGTCAAGTCCTCGCGGATGTGTTCGTTGAACCGATGCACCACCATGTCCATCGCCACGTCCACCGCGTGGGCGAAGCCCTCGCCGTCGGTGCCGCCGTGCGACTTTACCGCGACGCCATTCAGCCCGAGCATGACCGCGCCGTTGTAGCGCCGGGGATCCAGCCACTCGCGCAGCCGCTCGAGCGAGGGACGCAGCAGCAGATACGCGAGCTTGGCGGTGAGGCTGCTGCGGAACACCTGGCGCAGCAGGTCGCCGATCAGCTTGAGCGCGCCCTCGCCGGTCTTCAGCGCGACGTTGCCGGTGAAGCCGTCGGTCACGACAACGTCGGTGGTGCCGGCGGCAATGTCGTGACCCTCGACGAAGCCGACGAACTGCGGTGCGATGTGGCTGGCGCGGAGCGTCTCGGCGGCGAGGCGCAGCGTGTCGTCGCCTTTCAGCTCTTCGGAGCCGACGTTGAGCAGGCCGATGGATGGGGCGGTGAGCCCGAGCACGGTGCGTGCGAACACGTCGCCCATCACGGCGAACTCGACCAGGTTGCGCGCGTCGCACTGCACGTTGGCGCCGAGGTCCAGCAGCACGACGTCGCCGCGCGCCGAGGGGCCGATCGCTGCCATCGCGGGGCGGTCGATGCCGGGCAGCGTCTTGATGACGATCTTGGCGAGGGCCAATAAAGCGCCGGTGTTGCCCGCGGTGACCACGCCGGATGCCTCGCCGCTGGCCACCGCGTCAATCGCGATCCGCATCGAGGAGCCGCGAACGCGGAGCGCCGCGGTGGGTTTGATGTCGTTGCCGATGGCCTCGGGGGCGTGGCGGATGTCGCAGGCCGCGGCCGCGCGCTTGTGACGCTGGAGCAGAGGGGTGAGCTGAGTCTCGTCACCGACCAGCAGGAAACGTGCGGCGGGGTGCCGTTCGGCGGAAATCTCGAGCCCTTCGACAACCATGGCGGGCGCACGGTCCCCGCCCATGGCGTCCACGGCCAACGTGTAGGTCGCGGTCAAGGGAGGAAAGAGGCCACGCCGCGTCCGGGCGTCAGGCGCGAACAGCGCCCTTCAGCGCATCCCCGGCAGGGACGACTTCGCGTCCGTCATAATAGCCGCAATGGCTGCAGACGTGGTGAGGCCGCTTCAACTCGCCGCAATTCGGGCATTCGGCGTGCGCCTCGCGGGGAAGCGCCTCGTGACTGCGACGCATGCCGCGGCGGGACGGCGAGGTCTTTCGCTTGGGAACTGCCATGGGACAACGCCCCTCCGGTCTTGGTGACGCCCTGCGGCCCGGCTAAGGGGGAGGGGACGGTCACAATAGGTCAACAGTGCAGGATCGCGGCGTCTAGCAGAGGGTCCGGCGGGTCGCAAGGGAGGCCGGTCTGATCGCAGACGACTTGTGGTTCAACCTTCCGGATTTTGGCGGAAAGCCGAGGTTCGGGCCCGCGGAAACTTGGGCCCCGCCAGTTGGCAAGCTTGGTGCCTTGAGCCGCTCGGCCACCCATCGATAGCTTGGACCGTAACGACTGAGTCGACAATTAGGTTCCACAATTCGGTCCACAACAACTTTAGGTAGTGCCTCACTACACGCTCGGGCTGCCGTTGATCCGCACCTCGCTCCATCACGGCACCGCATTCGATATCGCCGGCAAAGGAAATTGCGAATGAGGAAAGCCTCATTGAAGCGATCGACTACGCAGAACAACTCGCGGCGACGCGACGGGCGGTGGTTTGATCTGCATCAATGGCAACGTGCGCTCATCGTGCGACGTTAACGTCTGCTTCGTTGACAGGCTGGAGGACGCATCATGAACCGTGAAATGGCGGAAATCATCCGCAACCAGAAGCCAGTGACGCTGCCGCCCAGTGCGACCGTGCAGGAGGCGTGCAAGCACATGCACCAGCACAGGATCGGCGCCGTGCTGGTCACCAGCCCGAAGGGCGAGCTGGTTGGTATCTTCACCGGTCGCGACGCGGTGCGTGTCCTGGCGGAGGGCAAGCCTGCCGGCTCCACCCACCTGCGGCAGGTAATGACCGAAAAGCCGGACTGCCTGCCGCCGGGTCACACCGCAATCCATGCGCTTCGGATGATGCGCGACGGCGGTTACCGCCACGTGCCTGTGGTGCACGAGGGCGTCGTGTTCGGCATCGTCTCGCGTGGAGACTTCCGCGGGCTTGAACAGGACCGGCTGGACGAGGAAACCGGGATCTGGGAGCGACTGCGCTAACGGCGGGACCGCGATACCAGGTTGCCGGCGACCCGCAACAACTCGACCGCAAGGGTTGACCACGCGACGCTCGCCGTGGCGCCTTCCAGCGCACGCTGTCGCACTGCCAGGGCCTCAAGCTCTGCCCGATCAGGCGACGAACGCATTGCCAGGAGTGCCAGCAGCAGCGCCAGCACAAGGTCAGCGCCGGCCAGGATGAGCGCGGCATACTGGCGCTCCCAGGACTGCCTGAGCCAGAACCATCCGGCGACGTGTACAAACGCAACGGCGCCTGCCAGGAACACCAGCGCGATCATGGCGAAGGCAGCGCGAACCGCGGTACGCTGGGCCCGGTGGCGCAGGCGCACGCCCTCCGCCTCCGCAGCGATGCGTGCAAGGCGGAGGGGGCGGATCACCTAACGGGTGACTCGGCCAAGCGCATAGCCGACGGCGGCCGCGATCAGGACCGCCAGCAACGGCTGTTCGCGCACCTTGGCCGTGACCATCTCGGTCTGCCCGCGCACCGAATCGGCCGCGACGTGCACGGCATGCTCGGCGCGGCCGGCCACGTCGGCCATCGCCGGGGTCACACGATCCCTCATCAGTGCCTCGACCTGCTCGCGCAGCCGCGCGATCTGCACGCGGGTGTCCTCGGTATCTGCCATCGGTCCGGTCCTCCATTTCGCCGCCATAAAGGCTGGCCTGAACTGATGGCAAATATGGGGTGCTCGGCCCGGCAACCGCGCACGCTTGCGCGAGCGGTGTTCTACTCTGCCGGCTCGGGCGCCAGTGCCTCGACAGGCAGGTGCAGCATCTTGTCGATCCGGTACAGCAGATCCGCAACCTCGCTGGCCGGGACTGCGGGGCTGAACAGATAACCCTGGAACTCCGTGCAACCGGCGCTTCTCAGCAGCGCAAGCTGCTCGCGTGTCTCAACTCCTTCGACCGTGGTCGCCATACCGAGGTCCCGGCTCAGCCCAGCCACCGCGCGCACGATCGCTCCGCAATCGCGCCTGACGCCAAGCTCACGGACGAACGACTGATCGATCTTGATACGGTCGAACGGGAAGCGCCGAAGATAGCTTAGCGACGAATAGCCGGTGCCGAAATCGTCCAACGCAATGCCGGCACCGAGATCATGCAATTGATGCAGCGTCGCCAGTGTGGCCTCAGTATCCTGCAGCATCACAGTCTCGGTGATCTCCAATTCCAGCCGATCGGCCTGGAGCTCGGCGTTGCACAACGCCTGTGATACGGCGGTCACCAGGTTACGGCTTTTGAACTGCGCCGGCGAGAGATTGACCGCGACGCGCATGCCGTCAGGCCAGGCGACCGCGGTGGTACAGGCCTTGGCCAGCACCCATTCACCGATCGGCACAATCAGCCCCATCTCCTCGGCGAGAGGGATGAAATCGCCCGGCGGCACGAGGCCACGTTCCGGATGACGCCAACGCAGCAGGGCCTCGAATCCAGTGACCACACCGGCGCGAATATCGACCACCGGCTGATAGAACAACTCGAACTGCCCGGCCTGGAGTGCCCTGCGAAGGTCGAGTTCGAGCAGGCGCCGCGCCTGCATCTGCGCATCCATCTCGGGCTGGAATAGTCGGTAGACGCCGCGGCCGTCGACCTTTGCGCGATAGAGCGCCAGGTCGGCATTCTTCAGGATCTGGTCATTTTCGGTCCCGTCCTCTGGGGCAAACGCAATCCCGATGCTGGTATCTATGACGATCTGGTGGCCGGCCACGTCGAACGGTGCGTCGAACAGCGCAAGGATCCGGTTGGCGAGTCGGGTTGCCTCGGTTGGCTGCTCGATCGGCGCCAGGATGATGGCGAACTCATCGCCACCGAGCCGCGCCACGATGTCCGTGTCACGCGTGTAGTGCACCAGTCGCCCTGCGACGACCTGCAGCAGCGCATCGCCAACCGGATGTCCGAGCGTGTCGTTAACCTCCTTGAACTGGTCAAGGTCGAGGTACAGCAGCGCCAGCCTCTGCCCGCGACGGACATGCGCGAGCGCTGCCTCCAGTTCATGATGGAACGACACACGGTTCGGCAGATCGGTGAGAGCGTCATGGTGCGCGACGTGTACCATCCTGGCTTCTGCCGCGCGGCGGTCAGTGATCTCCTCGAACGTGGTGAGCCAACCCTCTTCCATCGGCTGAAAGGCCATGTTGAAGGCGCGTCCACTGCTGATCTCCCAGGTGGCGCTCGCCCGCTCGCCCTGCGCGATCAGCTCGGCACGCCGTTCGCGCACGCCCCGCATGTCCTCGGCTGTTACCAGCCCATGCTCAACGACACGATCAGTCAGCTCGCTATACGCCATACCTGGCGTCAGCAAGCCGTCAGGCACGCCGAACATGCGACAGAAACGCCGATTGACGACAAGCAGCCGGCCATCACGATCGAACATCATGAGGCCCTGCAGCATGTTGTTGAGTGCGATGTCGAAGCGCTGCTCTTGTGCATGCAGAGCCAGCGCGGCCCGCTCATGTTCCTCGGCGACCGCAAGTCCGGCCTCCGCCTTGGCACGTGCAACCTCCGCGACATGCAGCTCTTCATAGCCACGCAGGTGCCGCACGGCGAGCAGAACGGTCGCGCAGATCACCAGCTCCAATAAGCCGGTCGTGGCAATCAGCAGCCGCGCCTCGTCTCGCCAGTGGGCAAGGATCGAATCCATCGTATCGGTGACCTTGACGATCACCGGAGAGTCTTCCACCGCGAGCGGTACGACCAGCCGCTCCTTGCCATCAAACGGGCTGATCACGCGGAGCGTGCCGTAAGCCAGCGGAGCCAGCGCAGTGCTGGGAGTGGCCTTCTCGCCGGACGCCGTGCTGATCGGCCGGTCGACATGCGGATAGCGCACCAGGACCATGCCATCGCGCCGGTACAAAACAAACGAGGCGTCTCTCCCCATCACTATCCGAGAGAACGCATGCTCAAAGTACGCAAGTTTCATCGGCGCGTTGACGAAGCCCAGAAGTCGCCCGTCCGCGCCGGTGATCTTGCGCGTGAGGGTGATGATCCATTCGCCGTCGTAGCGGCTCTGCACCGGCCCGCCGACCCACTCGCTCAGCGCCGAGCCGTCGCTGAGCTGGCTGAAGAACTCCCGACCGCTCAGATCGACCGGAGCGACCGGCCATTCACGTGACGATGAATTGATGATCCTGCCACGCCTGTCTTCCACGGACAGGCTATCGATACTGGGCAAACCGATGATTCGCGCCTGCAGATCCCGATGCATATCGGCAGAGGAGCCGTGGCGGTCAAACTCCTCCGGTGAGACCACACCAACTTCGTGGATATGTTGGATCAGTCCAAGCTGTACGAGTTCCGCCGCCTGGAATGCGCGATGGGCTTCCTCCGCCAGGACGAGCGCGATGTTGTTGAGGTCCCGCTCGTTGTGGGCGATCTCATCGCGGCGCAGATCGACGACAAACCAAGCCACGGCCGCTGCCAGGCCAAGGGCAAACAGCATGCCACCGACCGCCAGCAGATGTCTGGCGCGCGCGTAACCAAATTGCGCTGCAAGCCTTGCGAACGCAGACGGCATAAGGGCGCTCTTTCGTTCAGCGCCTCATTCTCAGCCATAAGCCCTGAAACCCCGGTTAACACGGCGGCCGTCCGGGTAACGCCTGCCCGGCTACTCCGCGGCGGGCTGCTCCAGGCTTATCAGCGAGCGGCCGCGCGTTTCCGGCAGCAGCAGTAGTGCGACGATCATCACCCCGTATGCCGCCAGGCTGAATATCGCGATTGCGAGCGTCAAACCTAGCCGCAGGGCCAGGAAGCCCACCAGCGCCGGGAACAATGCGCCGATCCCGCGGCCGGCGTTGTAGCAGAACCCCTGGCCAACGCCGCGCACCGCGGTCGGGTACAGTTCAGTCATGAACGGACCCATCGGCGAGAACATGATCAGCGAGACATACCCCAGCACGAAGCCGACCGGCAGGAACCAGTCGTTGCTGATCGGAGCGAACAGATACACCACCGTCAGCACGATGGACGCGATGGCGGATAACATGAACGTCCGCTTGCGGCCGATGCCGTCGGCGAGATAGGCGCCAGTGACGAAGCCGAAGAACGCGCCGAGGATCAACACAAGCGTATAGCCACCGGTGCCGACGGCAGAAATTCCGCGCACGGTCTTCAGATAGGTCGGCAGCCAGACGCCGAGAGCATAACTGCCACCCTGAGCACCGGCGACCATCATGGCGACGCGCCAGGTGGTCGCCAGATACGGCGGCTTCAGTGCTGTGAAGATGTGCATGAAGCCGGCCGGCGCGGTGCGGTCGCGGGGAATGTCGGGCTCCTGGATGAAGCGGCGGATGAAGAACACCAGTGCGGCCGGGGCGATGCCGATCCAGAACAGCGCACGCCAGGCGTATTCCTCTGGCATCACGGCGATCAGCAGTGTGTAAAGCAGTGCCGCAGCGCCCCAGCCGATCGACCAGCCGGTCTGCACGATGCCGACCGCGCGGCCGCGGTAGCGGTCTTGAATAACCTCGCCCATCAGCACTGCGCCGGCGGCCCATTCGCCGCCAAAGCCCAGACCCTGGAATGCACGGAATATGAACAGTTGCGTGAAGTCCTGCGCGAAGCCGCACAGGAAGGTGAAGAACGCGTACCACAGGATGGTGATCTGAAGCACGCGCACGCGGCCCCAGCGGTCCGACAGCGCGCCGGCGAGCCAGCCGCCGAACGCCGATACCAGCAGCGTGATGGTGCCGAGTACCTCCGGCCTGACCTGTGGTGATGTGCCACAGGCCCAGTAGGCTCGGGATGACGAACGAGAAGATCTGCACGTCGAGCGCATCGAGCGACCAGCCGCCGAAGCAGGCGACCATGGTCCGGCGTTCGCGTGCAGTCAGGTCGGAGAACCAGGCAAACATGACAACTCGTCCCTTGCTTGTTTGAGCCGCCTGTTTCGCTGCGGCCGCAAACAGGCTCCTACATGGGATTCGCCATGTCCACCGGGTTGCGCCGTCAGATCACGTGGAACAGATACAGCACAATGATGACCGGAATCGGAATCCCCAGTACCCAAAGCAGAATGCCGCGCATGTTGGACCTCGGACGTTGCGATGAGCCGACATCGTCAAACAGCATGGCGGATCGGTGGCAGGACCAATCACGATCGGGTGCCCGTCACATCCGCAGACGCACGCCGGCGAGGAATGACGGTCCTGGCGTCTGATACCCGTTGATAGGCTCGAAGCGCGAGTAGAACAGGTTTCGCCCATTGGCGAACAGCTGCACGCGCGGCGCCACGTCATAAGTCACGGTTACGTTGGCGATCACGCCATGCGGCGACGAGACAGTCGTACCCGTGGCATTGCCCGCGTCATTCACCAGAAAGTCCTGGAACGCGCCGGTGAGCAGCAGTTCGGGTGCGATCGTGAGGCCGGGGAGGGGGGTGATCGTCGCGTCGAACGCCGCGGTGTTCATCGGCCGGCGCAGCAGCGCCGCACCGGTGTCGGCATTCTCCGCATCGGTGTAGGTGTAGCTCGCCTGCAAGGTGAGCCAGTTGGCTGCACGCAGTGCGAGTGTTGTCTCGACGCCCTGGATGTGCGCCGAGCCGATATTCACCGCGGTATCTACCGGCGTGAATACGGCAACGATCAGGTTGCGGATCTGTTCGTTGAAATACGTGGCGCCGACGGTGACGATCGGGCCAAGCGCGGTGGTGAAGCCGGCCTCCCAGCCCTGCGCGCTTTCCGGCAGGAGGTTGGGATTGCCGACATAGCCGAACGAGTCCACGCCGAAGCGATCGAACAGTGAGGGTGCGCGGAACGCGGTGCCATACGCGGCCTTCAGGTGCGTCGCGATCTCCGGCACGTCGAGTACCGCGCCGAGCCGCCAGGTGAGCGGCGCGTTGTTGTCCACCCAGTCCTGGCGAACCTGCCCAGTGAGCGCCATGCGTTGCAGCACCGTGGTCTGCAGTCCGGCATGCAGTGCGTCATCGGTCATCCAGGCCTGCGCCGACTGCTGGAACGGCGAGCCGAAGGATGACTGGTTCACCTTCACGTTGATGTTGTCGCCGGTGTACTCGTAGCCAAAGGTGAGGTCCGTCGCCGACAGCCACGGCGCGCTCATCAGATCCGACAGATGCACCGTGTTGTTCCACTGCGCATCGGTGCGGTAGCTGTGGTAGCGCGAATCGTTGCTGGCCAGGTTGGGGTCGAGCAGGTTGAGCGCTTCGGTGTAGTGCCTGTCGTCCTGCAGGCGTCCGACGAACACGCTGGTCTCATAGGTCCCGTTGAACAGCTTCGAGCTGACGCCGATGCGGCCGAGCAGCGAATTGTCGTCGCCAGTGGAGTTGTTGTCGTCAAAGGTCGGGTTGCCCAGCGCGTTGAAGCCGAACACCGCGCCACGGGCGCGAAGGAACAATGAAAGCCGCGTGCCGTCGATCGGCGAGTAGCCGAGGTTCAGCGTGCCGACCAGGGCACGGAACGGGTCGGGCACACCGGTATAGATGACCTCGCGCTGCGGCGTCGTGTCGTAGCCGCGCTGTGCCTGCATCTCGAAGGTGGCGGAGTAGTCGAACGGCCCGTCGATGCCTGACGCGTTGACATTGCCCTCGATCTGCTTCGGATAGCCGCCGGCGAGTTCGCTGGTGATGTGCAGTCCCGGTTGGCTCCCCTGGCGCGAGATCAGGTTGATCACGCCGCCGATCGCCCCGGAGCCATACAGCGACGCCATCGGGCCGCGGATGACCTCGATGCGCTCGACATCAGCCAGCGTGTCAGTGCCGAAATTGAACGCGCCGGATGAGTCCGATGCGTCGTTCAGTGGCATGCCATCGCGCAGCACCAGCACCTGGTTGGAATTGGTGCCGCGGACAAACACGCTGGCGTTGCCGCCCGGCCCCCCGGACTGGCTGACATGGATGCCAGGAACCGCGGACAGCGCGTCGGTCAAAGTCGTGTAGCCACGTTGCTCGATGGTCTGGCGGTCGATGACTGTGACGCCGGCGGGAATGTCGACGATCGGCGTCGGAATGCGTGTCGCCGTGACGACGGTCTCCGGCGTGAGTTCAACAGGCTCGTCGGCAAGCACGGGTGTCGCGACCAGCGCGAGTACCAAGGTGAAGCGAAACCGCTGCATGCGGGTCCTCCATCGACAAGGGTCGACAGCCCGCCTGCGGGTTCACCCCCGCCGCATCGGTACACCCCGCCCGAGGCACGCGCGCAGTCTCGACACCGGCCGGTCTCCTGGCTCGCGGGTCGGGGCCGGTTCCCGCCTTCTCGCCTTGCGGCAATGGCACGCTGGAAACCTGCTCGCCGCGCACAGTTGCGGGGGCAGCAGCCTTGCCCTCGGACATGACCCGAGGGTCTGGCTTTCCCGTTTCAGCCCTTGCGGGCCACCGGTATCTCGAACCACAGTATCGCATCCGAGAGTGTACACAATGATCCCTCGCATTGAATTCGAACCGAACGCCAGCGCGCCGCTCGATGGCATCCGCGTCGTTGATCTGTCGCGCCTGGTGGCAGGCAATATGCTGAGCCTGCAACTCGCTGATCAAGGCGCCGAGGTGATCAAGATCGAGGATCCGCGAACCGGCGATCCTCTGCGTGCGTGGCGCGTGAAGGGGCTGTCGCTGCACTGGAAGGTTTATGCGCGCAACAAGAAGAGCCTGGCGCTGAACCTGCGGCCACAGGCCGGGCGCGATGCGCTGATGGATCTGCTGGCACAGAGCCATGTGCTGATCGAGAACTACCGCCCGGGCACATTGGAACAGATGGGTCTCGGTCCCGACGCGCTGCATGCGCGCAATCCGCGTCTGATCATCGTGCGCATCACCGGGTTCGGGCAGGACGGACCGTATCGCGATCGGCCCGGCTTCGGTACGCTGGTCGAGGCGATGTCGGGATTTGCTTCGAAGAACGGTTTTGGCGACCGTCCGCCCGTGCTGCCGCCGCTGGCTATGGCCGACATGGTGGCCGGGTTGTACGGCGCCTACGCGGTGATGATCGCGCTGCGCGTCGTCGAGCGCGGCGGCAACGGACAGATCATCGATCTGCCGCTGCTGGATCCGATCATTTCCGTGCTCGGGCCCGATGCTGCGATCCATCGCGTGTCGGGCGAGAAGCCGAAGCGCACCGGCAGTCGTTCCCTGACGACGTCGCCGCGCAATGTCTATGCCACGAAAGACGAGCGCTACATCGCTATCTCGGCGTCGATCCAGGCGATGGCGGAGCGACTGTTCCATGCGATCGGCAAGCCCGAGATGATCGACGATCCGCGCTTCCGCACCAACACAGATCGCGTGCGGCACATCGATGAGTGCGACGGCGCTGTGGCCTCGTTCATCGCGGAACGGACGCTGGACGAGAACATGGTGCTGTTCCAGGCGGCGGAGGTGACCGCGACGCCAGTCTACGAGATCGATCAGCTCGTTGCGGACGAGCACATCCAGGAGCGCGGAGTGATCGTTGAGGCGCCGGACGCGGAGGCAGGCACGGTGCTGATGCACAACGTCATCCCGCGTCTATCGGGAACGCCCGGCAAGCTGCGGCATCCCGCGCCGACACTGGGGCAGCACACGAACGACGTGCTGAGCGAAATCGGTTACTCCGCCGACCGCATCGCCGCCCTCGCGGCGGACGGGGTGGTGAAGCAAACCACCGAGATTGCTTCCTCACCGAGCTCCTAGGGAGAGACTAGATCCAGGGAGCGCGCAACTGGTCGCTCGCCGATGGCGAAGTTTAACGCAACGGGGGTCAGCCGAAGGGCCGGTGTAGTAACTTCATTTCAGCGAATGCGCATGAGGCGTTCGCAATTCCGTCAGAGCCATTTGGCGGACTGTTCGACCACGCATCATAAGACCTAGATCGGCCTTGCATCGGGGACTGGTTGCGTCAGGCTCGAACTCACTGTTACGCTGGGTTTTGAATGGGCAAGCACAAGCCCATCCAACACAGGCAGGCCACAAACAGGGAGTTCAAATTGATGTCTGGTTACGCCCGAAACGAGGCAGACGTTCCGTGGTGGAAAGAACCCACCAAGGACCAATGGTACGCCTATTGCGCCGCCTGGATGGGTTGGACGCTCGACGCCTTCGACTTCACCGTCTTCCTTCTGATCATGGCGCCCATCGCACAGGAGTTTGGGGTGCCGCTGATCGATGTGACCGCGATCTTCTCGGTCACGCTGGTCATGCGCCTCGGGGGAGCAACGGCGTCCGGCTGGCTGGCCGATCGAATGGGGCGCCGGGCACCTCTGATGATTTCCATTCTTTGGTATTCCGTCTGCAATTTCCTCGCAGGCTTCTCGCCTAGCTTTACCTTCCTGTTCGTGATCCGGGCGATTTTGGGCATCGGCATGGGGGCGGAATGGCCGGCAGGTTCGGCGCTGGCGATGGAATCCTGGCCGGCACGGTCTCGCGGGTTGATGTCCGGGGTCCTGCAAGGGTCCTGGGGGTTGGGCTTCGCGTTGTCCGGCCTGGCCTACGGCTTTCTGTATGGACCGTTGGAAGCATGGCATAAGGGCTACGGCTGGCGCGGGATGCTGATCCTGGGCGTGCTGCCAGCCTTGGCCTGCGTCTGGATCCGCATGTACGTGAAAGAGCCCGAGGTCTGGACGGAAAACAAGAGGATCCAGAACGCGACGCAAAAGCAGGTCACCCTGCCACTGTTCGCCATCTTCAAGCGCAAATATCTGTACAACACCTTCACGGCTTGTCTGTGGATGGCCGCGAACTTCTGCGTCTACTACGCGATCTGGGCCATGCTCGGCACCTATCTGACAAAGGAGCTGGGTTGGACGCCTGCCCAGGTGGCAGTCCCGGTGTTCTGGGGCAACATCCTCACGTTCCTCGCGTGCGCCTTCTGGGGCGCGGTGTCGGAACGCGTCGGACGGCGCTGGGCGCTGATGATCCCCACAATCATCGCCTTGTTCCTTATTCCGCTGTTCATCACGCAGGTTGATCCGACGTTGTTCCTTGGGTTCTTCCTGCTGTTCATCTGCTTCTTCAGCGGCAAGGATGCGCTGAACCCAGGCTGGCTGTCGGAACGCTTCCCGACCGAGGTGCGAGCCACCGCCGCAGGCTTCGTCTATCACCAGGGCGCGGTTTGGGGCGCGGCCGTCGCGCCGATCCTGACTTACTTCGCAGTGAACCAGGGTATGGGTTTTGCCAAACCGATGATGTACGGCGCGATCGGTTCGCTGGTCGTGTATATCGTTGCGGTGTACCTCGGGCCGGAAACCAAGGGCAAGGTCCTGACAGCTGATCTGGAAGTGATCGAGGCCGAAGTCACGCTCGGATAGTCGGCAACGGCACGGCCGGGGCGCCAGTCCCGGCCGGTTCCGCTTGGCACGCAAAAGTCTCTCCACCTTTGACCGACGCCTGACGACCGCGGGATTCTGTTCGGGCGGAACTGGCGCTGTGCTGCGCGCTCTTGGCGCGGGCCTGCCTTCTTGAGAGGATGCAGGCACATAAACGGGGGCGCGCGGATGTCGGGCAGCAGGACGGGGTCGATCTCTCACACCAGGCGCAATGTGCTGGCGGCCGCGGCCGCTGCGCTGCCGTTACTCGGCCGTCGTGCCCGCGCGGCCGGCGAGCCGATCGCAATCGGCTGGGTCGGTCCGTTGTCGCCGCCCGGCGGCTACGCCGAAGGCACCAACATGAAGAACGCGGCCGAGATCGCCGCGGCGGAGATCAACGCGCAGGGTGGGATCCTCGGGCGGCAGGTCGAAATCAGCTACGCCGACACGCGCGGCATGCCGGCGGAAGGCCGCACCGCGGCGGAGCGACTGATTCAGCAGAACAAGGCGGTCGCCGTGTTCGGCGAGTTCCACAGCCCGGTCGCGCTCGCCGAAATGGAGGTCTACCACAAATACGGCATCCCGTTCATGGCGTGCGACGTGTGGTCCGATCAGATCACGGCCAAGGGCTATCCCGAGGTGTTCCGCAACGCGCCGGCAGTGTCGCTGATCGACGTTACGATCGGCCAGTGGATTGCCGCCGCGGGCTTCAAGAACGTGGCGATCATCGCCGAGAAGGACGACGTGGGCCTCGCCGCCCGCACGCTGGTGCAACAGGAACTCACCAAGGCCGGAATCAAGTTCACCGCGGTGGATGCAGATCCCAACCTGACCGATTTCACCGCGCAGATACTGCGGTTCAAAAGCGAGGCTCCGCCGTATGACTTCTTTCTCGGCATCTACGCAGAGGCGGGCGCCTATCCGATGATTCGTCAGGCGCACGATCTTGGTTTTGCGCCGACCGCCAATTGCGGCATCTACAACTCGGGCGGCGAGGCGGTCGATCCGACATTCTGGGAAAACGTCGGCGAGGCTGGCCAGTGGCTCGTCACCGAGAATGTCGGCCTGCCCAAGGCCGCGTGGAACGACAAGACCAAGGCGTTCGTCGCGAAATACCGCGAGAAGCACAAAGCCGATCCGTCCGGTGCGGTCATGGAAAGCTACGACGGCGCCTGGCTGCTGTTCGATGCGATCAAGCGGGCAGGGGGGACCGATCCGAAGGGCATCATCCACGCGCTGGAGACCACCAGCTATGTCGGCGCGCGCGGCAAGTATTCATTTTCCACCAGCCACGAGCCGGCGTGGCACTACCACCAGTTCCTCGAGGCGCCGCTGAGCCTCCTGCAATACTCCGAGGTGAAGCAGGGCCAGGCCGATGCACCGATCGTCTGGCCGAAGGAGTTCGCCACGGTTCCCTACGTGTACAAGAAGCCGGGGAGTTGATGCGCTCCTCGACCGCATGACCGACTACCTGCTGATCCAGGCGCTCAATGGGCTTGTCATCGGCGTCATCTACGCGGTCATCGCAGCCGGCCTGACGGTGATCTTCTCGATCCTGAAGATCGTCAACTTCGCCCACGGCGAGGTTTACATGATGGGCGGCTACTTTGCGTATTTCGCCATCGCGCTCGCGGGCATACCCGCGCTCCCCGCGGTGCTGGTGGCGATGGCGCTGTCATTCGCGCTGTCGATCCTGGTCGAGCGCACCTTGCTGACGCCGCTCTACAGCCCCACCACCGAACGCAAGGGCGACTACGGCATTCTGGTCACCTTCGGCATCTCGATTTTCCTGCGCGCGCTGGCGCTGATCATCTACGGTCCGTACCCGCTGCGCCCGCCGTCATTCTGGCCGGGGGTCGCGGTGGTCGGCGACCTGGTGATGGCGTGGGATCGCGTGTTCGCCGGCGGCGCCGGCATCGCGATGCTGATCGGGCTGGTGTGGTTCATGAACCGCTCGCCCTGGGGCGAGGCGTTGAATGCGGTCAGTCAATCGCGCGAGTCGGCCGCGATCGTCGGCATCAACGACCAGCGATTCTACATGCTGGCATTCGGTCTCGGTGGTGCGCTGGCGGGGGGCGCTGGCGCGCTGGTGGGGCCGATCTACTCACTGTCGCCTTCGATGGGGCTGCTGCCCGACACGCAGGCCTTCGCCATCGTCATCCTGGGCGGGATGGGCTCCGTCGCCGGTTCGATCCTTGCCGGGTTGATGATCGGTGTCTCGGAATCGATGTTCGTCGCGCTGTTCCCTGATCCGAGCCGCAGCCTCACCTACGCGCAGGCTTTCAGCCTGCTGATCCTGATGCTGGTGCTGCTGATCCGCCCCACAGGCCTTTTCGGACGTGCGCATGTCGCGATGGAGTAGCGCCTGCGCATTCGTGGCAGCGGCGCTTGCAGTGGCGTTTCCGTTTATGGTGAACGCCTATTGGCTTTCGGTCGGCGTGCTGGCGATGTTCTACGCCATTGTGGCCGCAAGCTGGGCGCTGCTCGCCGGCTATGCCGGGCAGTTCTCGTTCGGCCACATGGCATTCGTGTCACTCGGCGCCTATACGTCGGGTCTGCTGGTGATGACGTTCGGCGTGCCGATCCCATTCGGCATGGTCGCCGGTGTGTTGATGTGCGCCATCGTGGGTAGTGGCATAGGCTTCGTCTGCCTGCGCATGCGCGGTCCCTATCTCGCGCTGTTCACCGTCGCATTCTCCGAAGTGCTGCGCATCGTGATCGTGTCGGAGAACGAGGTCACCGGTGGTTCAGGTGGGCTTGAAGTGACGCCGCTGTTCAACGGTCGCACCGACATGCCGTACTATTATCTGGGGCTGGTACTGCTGGTCGGCTCGCTGGCGATCATGCTGTTTCTGGTCACGTCGCGCTGGGGACTGTTCTTTCGCGCGATCCGCGAGAATGAGGACGCGGCGGCGGCCTCTGGCGTCAAGGTAGTGCGGTTCCGTATTCTTGCCTTTGCCATCACGTCGAGCTTCGCGGGCCTCGCTGGTGGTTTCTATGGCCACTACATCGGCATCCTGACGCCCGACATCGGATCGGTCGATCAGATGGGGCTGGTCGTCGCCATGGCGGTGATCGGCGGCGCCGAAAGCGTTGTAGCGGCGATGATCGGCGCGCTCGGGCTGGAGTTCCTGGTCGAGGCGCTGCGTAGCTATGGTCAGTGGCGCCTTGTGCTGTTCGGCGCGCTACTGCTGCTGACAATGCGTTTCGCACGCAACGGACTGCTCGCGCTGGCGTGGCAACAGCTCAACGCAATTCTCCCCCGCCCCTTGCGGGAGGGGGTGGACGGGCGATTCAGCAGCGGCACGGCCCCGTCCCCCCAACCCCCTCCCGCAGGGGGAGGGGGAGGCTGATCGCTATGCCTCCGCTCGTCGAAGCCCGCGACCTCACCAAGCGCTTCGGCGGCATTGTTGCTGTGAGCCGCCTGAACCTTGCCGTGCAGCATGGCGAACTTGTCGGACTGATCGGGCCAAACGGTTCCGGCAAGACCACCACGATCAACATGCTCACCGGCCATATGGCCCCCGTCGGCGGCCACATCTTTCTGCGCGGCACGCGCGCCGACGGTCACTCGCCCAGCGAATTCGCTGCTTTGCGCGTTGGCCGCACCTTCCAGATCACGCAACTGTTCAGCCGCATGACCGTGCTGGAGAACATGATGGTGCCAGGCCTCGCGCGTCCGCACTCCCACAAAATCGCGGTCATCCGTACCGCGCGGCGGCATCTCGAGTTCCTTGGTCTCGCCGCTCTGGAAGCGCTCCAGGCGAAGAACCTTTCCGGCGGCCAGCAGAAGCTGCTGGAACTCGGCCGCGCGCTGATGCTGGACCCCGAGATCCTGTTCCTCGATGAGCCGTTCGCCGGCGTCAACCCATTCCTGCGCGATCAGATCATCGAGCTGGTGCGCAAGCTCCACGCCGACGGCCGCACCTTTGTCATTGTGGACCACGACATTGAGGCATTGCAGCGCCTGGTCCGGCGCATGGTGGTGATGTCGCGGGGCGAAAAGATCGCTGACGGAACGGTTGCCGAGGTGCGCGAGAATCAGGAAGTTCTGCGGGCCTATGCCGGTGTCTGATGCTGCGCCGGTACTGACCGCGCGCAATCTTGTCGCGGGCTATCTGCCTGGCATCAACATCCTCAACGGCATGTCGGTGGACGTGCTGCGCGGTCAGGTGCGCTGCGTGCTTGGTCCGAACGGCACCGGCAAATCGACATTGCTGAAGGTGCTGTTCGGTTTTCTGCCGGCGCAGCAGGGCGACATGCGTCTGGGCACGACGTCGCTGCACGGTGTCGCATCGCACGACATGGCACAGCACGGCATCACTTATCTGCCGCAGCGGCCGAGCGTGTTTCCGTTCCTGTCGGTCGAGGTCAATCTGCGGCTGGGCACCTGGTCGTTCCGTCGCAACCGAACGGTGGCGCGTGAGCGGATCGAGCGCGCGTATGCGCAGTTCCCGATCCTGGCCGAACGCCGGCGTCAGGCGGCCGGCACGCTGTCGGGCGGCCAGCAGCGCCAGCTCGAGATCGCGCGTGCACTGATGACCGATCCCACTGTGTTGCTGATCGACGAGCCGACCGCCAGCATCGAGCCGCGTATCGCGGCGCAGATCTACGGGCTGATCGCCGGCCTGGCGCAAGGCGGCAAGGCGATCCTGCTGGTGGACCAGAACATCAAGGGTGCGCTTGGCATCGCCGACTACGTCTATGTCATGCGTACCGGCACGTTGTTCGCGGAAGGTCCGCGCGACGAGTTCACCGACGACGTGGAGACATTGGTCAGCCGCTGGCTATACACGACGTGAGAATTGACGGCTGCGGTCGTGGGCCAGCATCATCAACTCGGGAATCAGGGGAGATACCGCATGCCAGGGGCGATGGTGCGTGGGTTGTTGCTGGCTACGGTTGCTGCGTTTGGCATCTCCGGCGTGGCGCGGGCGGAAAAATTCCAGTGCGGCCGCACGGGCGGCGACTTTACCTATGGACTGGAGGCGAACGTCGCGGGGCTGGACATGCAGGCGAACGCAGCCGCATCGGTGCGCGATATTGCCATGAACACCTACGAGACACTGGTCACCCGCGACGAGAACATGAAGCCGCTGCTGCAGCTCGCCCAGTCGGTGGAAGTCAGTCCGGACAGCAAGGTGTACACCTTCAGGCTGCGACAGGGTGTGCATTTCCACAACGGCAAGCCGTTCACCTCGGCGGATGTGCGCGCCTCGTTCGAGCGGTACAGCCGTGTCGGCATTGATCGCTCGATTCTCGCGCCGGTCGATCACTACGATACGCCGGATCCGAGCACTTTCGTCATCGCGATGAAAGACCCGCGGCCGAGCTTCATCGAGGCGATGTCGTCGATCACCGTGCCGATCATTATCATCCCGGAAGAAAACAAGGGCGCGCCGCCGCAGCAGTTGCCATCGATGGGGACGGGGCCGTGGCAGCTCGACCAGTTCGTCGCCGACAGCTATGTGAAGCTGAAACGCTTCGAAGGTTACACGCCCGATACACGCTACGACGATCTATCGGGGTTCGGCGGCTACAAGATCGCTTGCCTGAATACCGTAACGTTTCGCATGGTTCCAGAGCCTGGCGCGCGGGTCGCGGGGCTGGAGACCGGCGAGCTCCAGGGCGTCCAGGACGTACCGACCATCGCCCAGAAACGGATCGCGGCGAACAAGGATATCCGCCTGCTGAAGCTGGAGAATTTCTGGCTCAATGTCACCTATGGGAACTGGTCGGCGCCGCCTACCAACAACCTCAAGTTCCGTCAGGCAGTACCTGGCGGCTCTGGACTTTGACGAGGTGATGGACGCGGCGAGCGACGGCGACTTCAAGCCTAATCCGTCGTTCCAATATCCAGGCACGAACTACTACACCGAGGTCGACAAAGGGCTGCTCAATCAGCACAATCCGGAGAAGGCAAAGCAGCTTCTGAAGGAGGCGGGCTACAACGGCGAAAAGGTCGTGCTGCTGACCAACAAGGACTATCCCAGCCTGTACAACTCTGGCCTCGTCGTGTCGCAGCAGCTGAAGGCGGTCGGAATCAATGCGGAGCTTCTGGTGCTCGACTGGCCGACCGCGCTGCAGAAATCGATGAAGGGCACGCCCGACTGGAACTTCTTTTTCACCGGCTGGATCACCTATGTTGCCGTTGGTGGCGTGCAGACGCTGCGGCCGATGGCGGAGCCCAATCCGGTCTACACGCCGCCCGATGGCAAGACCGATCCAGAATTCATGAAGGCGTTCGAGGAAGTCGCCAACGGTGCGACGCTGGAAGCACGCCGGGCTGCCTTTGCTCGGGCGCAGAAGATCGCATTGGACGACGTGATGGTGATCCCGATGGGTGTGATGCCCAAGGTGCAGGCGGTGCGCGCCAACGTCCAGCACTACGTGCCGTTCTACAATCCCCGCATGTACAACGTATGGGTGAAGAACTGATGACACGCATCGTTGTGATTGGCGCCGGCGTGATGGGCGCCTCGGTTGCCTATCGGATGGCGCTGGCGGGCACCTCGGTGACCGTGCTGGAAGCAGGGCGTATTGGCGGCGGCACCTCGAGTTGCAGCTTCGCCTGGACCAATTCCAACTCGAAGACCCCGCGTGCCTATCACGAGCTGAACGTCGCGGGCATGAAGGCCCACGCGGCATTGGCCGACGAGTTGGGCGCCACGCCCTGGTGGCATGGCGGTGGCAATGTCGAATGGACGGCGCCCGAGCAGCGCGCAGCGCAGCAGGCGAGCGTGGAGCGTCTGCAATCCTGGGGCTATGCGGCCGAGTGGATCACGTCCGGTCAACTGCTCGAACTCGAGCCCGACATCGATCCGGCAGTGATCGGCGACGCGCCGATCGCCTACTTCCCGGAGGAGGGTTGGCTCGACCCGGTGGTGTATGTCGCCGCGATGCTCGGCGCGGCGCGATCGCATGGCGCGTCGGTGATCGGCAACGCCCAGGTTGCCGAATCGGTCGTGCGCGGTGGCCGGGTCACGGGAGTGAAGACCGCGGACGGCAGGCTGTTCGAAGCCGACATGGTGGTGAACTGTGCCGGCCGGTGGGCGAACGATCCGGTGTCGGATGCCGGTATGCATCTGCCTCTGGCGCCGACCGTCGGGTTCCTCGTGTTCACGCCCCCGGTTGCCGCCCGGGTCGGGCGCGTCGTGCACGCGCCGATCATCCAGGCAAGGCCGGACGGTGCCGGGCGTCTCGTGCTGCACTGGAATGCGACGGACGCGACGCTCGCGTTTGATCCGCAGCCGAGCCCTGCGATGCCGGAAGCGCACGACCTCGTGCAGCGCGTGCGGCGGCTGCTACCGGTGATCGGCAACGTGGAGCCGGAGGCAGCGCGCATGGCAATCCGCCCGATCCCCGCGGATTCGTATTCCGCCGTCGGTCCGGTGCCGCGGGTGGACGGCTACTATCTCGCCATCACCCATAGCGGGGTTACGATGTCACCGTTCCTCGGCGCGGCGGTGGCGGACGAGATCATTCACGGCCGCAAATGTGAGGCCCTGGCCGATTTCCGCCCGGCGCGGTTCTTCAACTGAGCCAGACGGGCAAGCGCCACATTGCAACAAAATAACGTCGTGGTAACCGTCCTGCGGTCATATAAATGCCACACCAGGAGGGGCAGGACAGGCTTCCTGCGCCACCGCCGATAGGCAGCGAAGCGATCCTTTAATCGAGCATCTATGAGCCACTCTGAGGCCCGGGCGGTCCGCCCGGCACCTACCTTCGTTCGCGCCGCGATCACCGCGACCAGCATCCTGCTGCTGCTGGCCGTGCTCGGCATTGTGCTGTTCACCATGCTGCGTTCGCCGCTGAAGGACGATATCGCCTGGTTGCTGTATGTCGCGCGTCGCTGGATGGCGGGGGGCGAACTTTACGTCGACGTGGTTGAGATCAATCCGCCGCTGATCATCTGGATCTCAGCGATCCCGATCTGGCTTGCCGGCATTCTGGGCATCAACGCGCAGTTCACTGCCATTCCGTTCTTTGTCGCAGCCGTCCTGGCCTGCGCCTGGTGGACAGCCTCGCTGCTGCGAGGCAGTGGCAAATTGTTCGAGGACCGGCTGCCGGTGTTTGCCGCGATCGGAACCGTGTTGCTGGTGGTGCCCGCCGGCGACCTCGGCCAGCGCGAGCATCTTCTGGTCGCCGCCACCCTGCCCTATCTCGCGTTGTTCGCCCGATCGCTGGACGGTGAGCGGACCGCCCTGCGTGACGCTCTGATCGCCGGGGTGCTCGCGGGTCTCGGCTGTGCGCTCAAGCCCCGCTATGCCGGCGTGTTCGTTGTGCTCGAGGGTCTCGCGATATTGCGCGGTCAGAGGCCATTCAGCGCCAAGTCGATCGCCGCCGCGGTGACGATGCTTGGGTATGTCGGACTGGTCGCGCTGTTCTGCCCCGCCTATCTGCGCCGCGCGGTGCCTCTGGCACTGGCGCTATATGGCGCGACCAACGTGCCGCTGCGGCAGCTGGTGGCCGACAGCCTGCGTCTTATGTTTGGCCAGGTGGTTGCGGTGGCGCTGTGGTGGTACTGCCGAAATCGCAGGCCCGAGGGCAACCTCATTCTGACCCTCGTCGTGTTCGCGATCACCAGCACGGCGATCTGCTTCATGGATGGCAAGGACTGGTTCTACCACCGCCTGCCCGCGACGATTGCCACGGTCCTGGCGTTATTGTGTTGGGCGGCGTCGGCATTGACGCATCGCCGCACGGACGCAAGGCGCGCCGTTCTGCCGGTGCTGGCGGGCGCCGTCGCCTTCGTTGTGTTCCTGGTTGCGGCGTTTCAGCGCCTGGAACCGCAGATCGCTCTGGCAGTGCAGCCGGAGCAGAATACGGTCGCCAAGCTGGAGCAGCTGATCCGCCAGCAGAAGGCCCGCAGCTATATCGCGTTCTCCGAATGGATCGCCCTGGGCTTTCCCGTGGTGAACAATACAGGCGTCGGCTGGGCCTCGCGCTTCGATTCGATGTGGGCACTGAACGGCGAACTGTGGCGCGTCCACTTGGACGCTGCCGCTGCCAAGGAATGGCCGATCCGCCGCTGGGTCGCGCATGATTTCATTGTCGGCTGTCCGGACATCGCGGTAGTCGATAAGCGCGAAGGCGTCGTGGACTATGTCGGCGTGCTCAGCGCGTCAGACCCGGCCTTCGCGCGCGCCTGGTCGCGCTACCGGCAGATCGCCGCCTTCGACGGACTTGTGGTGTACCGCCGCGCCGCGGCCGGATGCATCGATCCGTGGGTTGCGGCGGAAGCGCCCCAGGCGATCGACTCGCGTTGAGTGCGGACCAACAACACCAAGGCCGGCGCTCTTTCCCCTCGGACGATATGCGGGCACCATCGGCAGTTACACACTGTCGCTGCCCGCAGGAGGCCGAAGCACGATGATCGCCAGCCGCCGGATGCATCTTGGCGTATTTGTTCTCGGGACCGGCAATCACAGCGCCGGCTGGCGCTATGAGGGCGCCTTCACCTCGCACATGGAATTGCCGGCGATGCAGGAGATCGCCCGCATCGCCGAGCGCGGGAAGTTCGACCTGCTGTTCATCTCCGATTCCATGTCGATGGATCCCAGCGATCATCCGTCGTTCATGTGCCGCCTGGAGCCCACCAGCCTGATCACCGCGCTCGCCGGCTGCACGACGCATGTCGGGCTTGGCGCCACGGTCTCCACCAGCTTCTCCGAGCCGTTCAACGTCGCCCGACTGTTCGGCTCGATCGATCACATCAGCGGCGGGCGCGCGGCATGGAACGTCGTCACCAGCTCCAATGCCAAAGCGGCGCTCAACTTCAATCTGGACGAGCACATCGAGCACGAGCTGCGCTATGCGCGTGCCAACGAATTCGTCGATGTCGTGCGCGGGCTGTGGGATTGCTGGGATGACGGCGCGATCGTCGCCGACAGGGCCACCGGCCAGTACATCGATGCGGGCAAGGTGCGCCCACTCGACCACCGGGGAAAGTACTTCAAGGTGCGAGGCCCGGTGAACATGGCGCGCTGCCCACAGGGCCATCCGGTGATCATTCAGGCCGGCGGCTCGCCCTCGGGGCTGGAGCTGGCGGCGCGCACTGCGGACGTGGTGTTCTCGGTGGTGCAGGAGCTGGGGCCGGCCAAGGCCGCCTATGTCAATTTGAAGGGCCGCATGGCGAAATACGGCCGCGACCCGGACGAATTGGCGGTGCTGCCCGGAGTGATGTGCATCGTCGGTGACAGCGATGTCGAGGCGCGGGAGACACTGGCGAAGCTGCAAAGCTGGATTACGCCCACCAATGCCGCAACGCTGGTCGCCAGCCGCATCGGCTATGACGTGTCAGGCTATCCGCTCGACGGGCCGGTGCCGCCACCGCCGGCGGCGCTGAACAGCCAGACGTTTCCCGCCGTGCTCTACGAGATGGCGCGGCGGGAAAAGATGACGCTGCGCGATCTGTACAATCTGACCGCGGCGGCGCGCGGCCACTGGGTGGTGTGCGGCACACCGCGCGGGATCGCCGACACTCTGGAGGAATGGTTCGTCGAGCGCGCGGCCGATGGGTTCAACGTCCTGCCGGCCTGGTTCCCCGGCGCGTTCAGCGACTTCACCGATCGGGTCGTGCCCGAGCTGCAGCGCCGCGGCCTGTTCCGCCGGGACTACGAGGGCACGACCCTGCGCGACCATTTAGGCTTGGCTCGCGTGCCGGCTCCGGTTACGCGCGAGGAGGCGATCGGCGCCGCCTGACCGGCGCGCAGGGTCGGTCACGTGTTCAGTCGGATGCCAGAGCCTTCCTGGCGTCATTGACCGCGGCCGTGCGAATTGCCGGCCTCCGAGACCTGACTGTTCGTGACGCTTTCGGGTGCCGCTTTCACTGGCCCGGCGCCCCTCCGCCCAGCGCGATGGCAGCGCAGCCCGCTAATACCCACTTCATGGCCGCTCTCCCTATAGATTGCTGTGGCAGGAAAACTCACCACGGGGCCGCCGGTTGCCCGCTTCCACCGAGTTGCCGAACCGAATAACCTGGGCGTCTGACGAACCGCCAACCAGACAGGTGCAACCATGGACGCCCAGGCAGTCAGCAAGATGCATCGCCCGCAGGGCATGCCGTTCCGCTGCAACAAGATCGGCCACGTCGCGCTGTACGTGAAGGACCCATTCGCCTCGGCCAAGTTCTACACCGAAGTGATGGGCTTCAGCATTTCCGACGCCTACGACAACAACATGATGCCGGGCGGCACGGTGTTCCTGCGCTGCTCCGCCGACCATCACGGCGTAGCGCTGTTCAAGCTGCCTGACGGGCAGCCAGCACACGGTGCGTTCCACCACATGGCGTTCGAGGTCTCCACGCTCGACGAAGTACTGCGGGCGCGCGAGCACCTGCGGAAGCACGACGTGCCGATCCACTTTGAGGGGCGGCGCCGCGCAGGCTGTCAGCTCGCCATCGAGTTCACCGATCCGGACGGCCACAACCTGGAGATCTACTGGGACATCGACCAAGTCGGCAGCGACGGCCGCGTGCGTCCGGCCGAGGAGTGGAAGGGCGCGACCAGCCTGGAGGCGGCGATCGGCGAACCGGTGGTTGGGCAGGATACTACGGTGCAGGACCGCTCACTGCTGCATTCGTAGTGCGCCAGCTCCCTCCCCCCTCCCGCAAGGGGAGGGGGGAGGGAAGTGTTTACGACGCGATGCGAACGGGGAGCGAGCGGATCGCGTGCAGGAAGTTCGAGTAGGCGTAGACCGGCTTATCCATGACCTCGATCCGCAGGTCGCGTTGCAGGATCTCCTCCCACAGGACGCGCAGCTGCAATTCGGCCAGGCGGTTGCCGAGGCAGCGGTGGATGCCGAAGCCGAACGACATGTGCTCGCGCGGGCGCTTGCGATCGACGATGAATTCGTTGGGTCGTTCGATGTGCTCCTCGTCGCGGTTGCCGGAGATGTACCAGACCACCACCTTGTCGCCGGCCTTGATGGGCTTGCCGCCGATCTCGGCGTCCTCCATCGCGGTGCGGCGCATGTGGATCACCGGTGTCTGCCAGCGTACGATCTCGGAGACCGCGCTGGTGACAAGTTCGGGGTTCGCACGCAGTTTCGCGAACTGCTCGGGGGATCGGCTGAGGCCGAGCAGGCCGCCCGACATTGAGTTGCGCGTCGTGTCGTTGCCGCCGACCAGGAAGAGAATCAGAATGCCCATGCGCTGGCGCAGCGTCATTTTGCTGGTCGCCTCGCCGTGCGCCATAATCGAGATCACGTCGAAGCTTTTCGGCTTTTTGGCGCGATCTTCCCAGATCTCGTTCATATGCTCAGCGAAGCGCATCTGTTCGGCGAAGCGCTCCTCTTCGGAGTGCACCGGTGCGTCGGGCGCGTTGATGTCGCAGATGAACGTGTCGGACCAGCGGATCAGCTTCGACTTTTGGTCGATCGGATAGTCGAACAGCGTTGCCAGCATCATCGACGTGAGTTCGATCGAGACGCGTTCGACCCAGTCGAACGTCTCGCCGCGCGGCAGGCCGTCCAGCACCATATTGGTGCGCTCGCGGATCAGGCTCTCCATCTTCGCCAGGGTGATCGGATTGACCGTCGAGCTGACCTCACGACGCTGCTCGTCGTGCTCGGGCGGGTCCATCCGGATGAAGCTGGTGCGCTCCATGCCCTTTGGCGCGTCATTGATCTGGATGCCGCCGACCTCGTCAGACGAGGAGAAGACCTTGTGATTGACCTCGACCTGCACGATGTCGCGGTACTTGGTGACAGCCCAGTAAGGGCCGTAGGGGCTTTCCGGCGTGTAATGCACCGGGTCCTCGCGGCGGAGCCGTTCGAAGTACGGCTGCCAGACATCGTCGTAGTACAGCCGTGGATCGCTCACATCGAACTTGTCGAGCGGCATCGAATAAGCGAGCGACCTGTGGTCGAGATCGACCGGTGCGTTCATGACGTTCCTCCGTTCAGTGAATTTGCACGGGCAGCTCGCGGATGCCGTGGATCAGGTTCGAACGCAGATACTTCGGCTTGTCCATCACCTCGATCTCGAGGCCCCGCTTGAGGATCTCCTCCCACAGGATGCGCAACTGCAGCTCGGCCAGACGGTTCCCGACGCAGCGATGCACGCCGAAGCCGAACGAGATGTGCTCGCGTGCGCGCGGGCGATCGACGATGAGATCGTGCGGGTTCTTGATAGCCTCCTCGTCGCGATTGCCCGAGACGAACCACATCGCCACCTTGTCGCCCTTGCGGATGGTCTTGTCGCCGAGTTGGAAATCCGCCAGCGCAGTACGGCGCAGATGCAGCACCGGCGTGTGCCAGCGGATGATCTCCGACACCAGGCTGGAGACCAGCTCGGGATTGTCCCGCAGCTTGCGGTACTCGTCAGGGAATTTTGACAATCCCCACACACCGCCGGACATCGAGTTCCGCGTGGTGTCGTTACCGCCGACGATCAGCAGGCTGCAATTTGCCAGCAGCTCGCGGAAGTCCATGTTCCGCGTCGCATCGGCGTGCGCCATCATGGAGAGCAAATCGAAGCGCTGCGCGTTACTGGCGGCGCGTTCATCCCACAGCGCCTTCATGGCGGTCGCCATCTTCTGCAGTTCGGCGTAGCGCTCCGCCTCGGAGTGAACCGGCGCGTCCGGCGTATCGACATGGCAGACGGTGACGTCGGACCAGAACATCAGGCGCTGGCGATCTTCCAGCGGCCAGTCGAACAGCGTCGCGAGCATGCGCGATGTCAGCTCGATCGAGACATGCTTCACCCAGTCGAACGTCTCGCCGCGCGGCAGCTCGTCCAGCACGCGCGTAGTGCGGTCGCGGATCATGCCTTCCATCCGCGCGAGGTTTCCTGGGGCGACGACGGGACTGACGGCCTTGCGGCGCTCGCCATGATCGGGCTCGTCCATCTGGATGAAGCTGGGGCGTTCATAGCCCTTCACCTGATCTTCCAACCTGACGCCGCCGAGTTCCCAGTGCGAGGAGAACACCTGGTGGTTGACCGCGATGGTCATGATGTCCTTGTAGCGGGTTACCGACCAGTACGGTCCGAACGCACTGTCCTCGCAGAAGTGCACCGGGTCCTCGCGGCGCAGGCGTTCGAAGTATGGCTGGTAGATGTCATCCTGGTAGAGCTCGGGGACGCTGACATCGATTTTGTCGAGTGGCTTCGAATAAGCGTCCTCGTGCGGGTCGAAATTGACGATGGCGTCCATGGGTTCCTCCTCAGTGCCAAACTTCGCTGGCTTCAGTGCTGTCCCTCCGGCATGCGTACGACGAGGCCTGCGAGCTCTTCGCGCATCGTGATCTGGCAGGAGAGGCGCGAGTCCGGTTGTGCGACCGCGGCGAAGCTCAGCATGGCGGCCTCCTGTGAGCCTGGCTCGGGGAGGCCGGTCTTGTCGAGCCACGCGGCATCGACATAGACATGACACGTGGCACAGGCGCACTCGCCGCCGCAGTCGGCGTCGATGCCGGGCACGTTGTTGTCCACTGCGCCGCGCATGATCGACGTGCCGAGCGGGACGTCGACGCGATGGGCGGTGCCGTTGAATTCGATGTAGGTGACGTCCGGCATGCTTCCCTCCCAGGGTCCGCGACGGCTGCTACCGACTGGTAGCATGGCCTGCCGGGTGGGAGGAAGCCTCGCCCGCGCCAGTGCAACTTTCGCACGGGAGACGCCAGCCTGCTTCCGTCGCATGTCGCCAAACTCGATTCGACGTTCGCTCCTGTCGCGCGCACTTGCCAACACCTTGGGTCGATATCATCGGCTGATCGCTTGCTGCGACCGTGCCGGATAGCTATTGTGTAAACGGCACTGGATTATGGACAGCGTCATGTCGGTCACATTGCACCGTTGGGGAAACAGTGTTGGTCTTCGGGTTCCGAAGCCGCTGCTGGAGCAGCTTGGCCTCGGCGAAGGGTCGAAGGTCGATGTGAAGGTCGAGGCTGGCCGTCTGGTGATCGAGCCGGTCCGCCGCAAGCGGCTCACGATGGCTGAACTGCTCGAAGGCATCACGCCCGACGACAGGCCCGAACTGGTTGATTGGGGCCCCCCTGTGGGGCGCGAAGTCTGGTAGAGGTTTACGTGCCGGAGCGCGGCGACCTGGCCTGGATCAATTTCGATCCTCAGGCGGGACGCGAGCAGGCCGAGAACCGGCTGGCGCTGGTAATGACCGGCGCCGACTTCAATGCGACAACGGGATTGCTGGTCGTCTGCCCGATCACCCGCACCGATCGCCCCTGGCGCACCCGCGTGCCGCTTATAGGCACCGCCACCACCGGGGCCGTCATGATCGAGCAGGTCAAGAGCGTCGATTGGATGGCTCGTGGCGCGGCATTCATCGAACGCGTTCCGCAAGCGCTGCTCGATGATGTGAAATCGCGGATCGCGACTATGCTCGATCTCTAACTCTGACGGGAATTCTGTATGACCACCACCGAATCCCAGATCGCCGCGTGGCTCGCCACCCAGCGGGACGCCATGGTCGCTCTGCTGCGCGAGATGGTGGACATCGACAGCGGCAGCTACAACAAGTCGGGCATCGATGCGGTCGGCGCAGTGGTGCAGCGCTTCATGGCGGCGCAGGACATACCGGTGGAAACGCTGCGTCAGCAGAAGCACGGCGACTGCCTGCGCGCCGCGGTGCCGTGGGACGGACCGCAGGGCAATGCCGGCGGCAACATCGTGCTGATGGGCCATCGCGACACCGTCTTCCCTGACGGCGAGGTCTCGCGGCGTCCGTTCACCGTCCGCGACGGCGTCGCCTACGGCCCTGGTGTGGCCGACATGAAGGCAGGGCTGGTGATGAACTGTTTTGTGCTTGCCGCCTTCGCGAAATTTGGCGGCTCGCCGGCACCGCTGCTCGGTTTGTTCACGGGTGACGAGGAGATCGGCAGTCCGGAGGGGCGTGCGGTGATTGAGGGCGAGGCGCGGCGGGCCCGTGTGGTGTTCAATTCGGAGCCTGGGCGTGTGTCGGGCAACGTGGTGACCGGGCGCAAGGGTGGCGTGTTCTCGGGATTCCGCGTCACCGGCAAGGCGGCGCATTCGGGTGGCAGCTTCACCGAGGGGATCAGCGCGATCGAGGAGCTTGCGCGCAAGGTCCAGGCGCTGCATGCGCTGACCGATCTCGAGCGCGGCGTCACGGTGAATATCGGTCTGGTGAGCGGCGGGCAGAGCGTCAATACGGTTGCGCCATGGGCGGAAGGCCAGATTGACCTGCGCTATGTGGAGGCGCCGGATCGGGACGATGCAATGGCGCGCATCGGCGCGATCATCGAGCGCAGCTTCGTGCCGGGGACGAAGGCGGAACTGACGATCCGCGGCGAGTTCCTGCCGTTGGTGCAGACGCCGGCAGCGAAGCGGTTGTTCGAGGTCTACGTTCAGTCCGCCGCCGAGACGGGCTTCAAGACCGACGGCGAATTCACCGGCGGCTGCGCTGATTTCAGGCTTCACGGCAGGCGTCGGCGCACCGACGATCTGCGCGGTCGGGCCGGTGGGCGGCAAGGCGCACAGTCCGGACGAGTTTATGCGCATCGACAGTCTGGTGCCGCGCGCGCAGGCATGCGCGCGGGCGATCCTGAAGCTCGAGCAGGGGGGGCTGTGACCGAGTTTCACGCGAGATCAGTGCCAGTCGTGCCACCCCCAGCCGCGGCCGCGCCAGCCGCTGCCGTACGCCACCACTGCGCCGCCGTAGTAAGGGCCGCCATAGTAGCCGCCACCGTAGTAGCCATAGCCCGGATAAGGTCCGGGAGCGTAGACGCAGCCGCCGAGTAGGGTCGCCAGCGTGAGCGCTCCAAGGAGCAGCAAGCCGCGCGGTCGGAACCAGCCGAACATCGATAATCCTCCGGTTGTCCTGTCACTGATGGTGGGATGCATTCGCGGCGATTTGGTGGCTCGGCCGCGACCATGTCATGTCGTTTTCCGGTGTGTGTGACTCGCTCCGACTTAGAAGATGGCTGCGGCCCGGAGACCATCTCCGGGAGCCTTAAGCCGACCAGACAAAGGCTCGAACGAGTTTCCTCGCCGCCGCAGCCCGGTAGGGAAATCACGATGAAAGGCGGCGAGGGGCGATGAAGCGTTTCACAGCGCATTAAAACGTTGCGGCGACGCTGCTACTTGCGACACACGTCATCGTTGCAGTGTCGGTCGTCATTTCGCCATCTTGGGCGTCAATAGCGGTGCGGACACCAAGTCCGTCTTGAAGGAACTGCACGCATGCGTACGCAGAACCGCCCTTTCCGCCTGACAGCGAGCGCCGCGATCGCCGCAATGGTGCTTGCGCAGGCGCTGCCGCATCCAGTGCTGGCGCAGGGCGCGCCGCCGCCAGCGCCACAGGCCGGTGTGTCGGACCAACAGCAGGGTGGCGATCCGCCCGAGCGTGTCGGTCGGCTCGCCCAGCTCAGCGGCACGGTGTCATTCCATCCGCCTGACGACCAGCAGTGGAGTGCTGCGACGCTGAATTATCCAGTCGCGCAGGGTGATGCGTTTTGGACCGAATCGAACGCGCGCGCGGTGATCGAGGTTTCCGCCAGCCGGATCACAATGGCGCCCGGCACCGAACTGGAAATCGGGAACCTGACCAACAGCGCATTCCAGGCCACCGCACCGCAGGGCGAGCTCTACGTCGATGCCCGCATGGCGGCGCCGGACGAGAGCTATGCCGTGCAGACGCCGCGGGGATTGATCAGCTTCACCACACCGGGGCGCTATGGGATTGTCGCCGGCGACACCCAGAACCCGACAACGGTGACGGTGGTCGAAGGCGCCGCCCGGATCGAGGGCCCGGGCGTTTCGCTCGATGTCGGGCCCGATCAGACGGCGAGCATCACTGGCACCGACACGTTCCAGGGCGCCGTCGGACCGGCGCAGCGCGACGCGTTCCTCACCGCGATGCGGGACAGCGAGCGGCCACGGCAGCCGCAGGGCGCCGCGCCGCCTGCCGCGGTGGCAGGGATGCCGGGTGGCGACGACCTGGCGCAGTACGGGTCATGGTCCGACAGCACGGAATACGGGCAGGTCTGGTATCCGCAGGTCGCGTCGGACTGGGTCCCCTACCGCGAGGGAAGCTGGGACTACGTTGCTCCCTGGGGCTGGACCTGGGTCGACAGCGAGCCCTGGGGCTTCGCGCCGTTTCATTACGGCCGCTGGGCGGATGTCGGCGGGCGCTGGGCCTGGGTGCCGGGGGGCGCCGTGGCAGCGCCGGTCTATGCCCCGGCGCTGGTGACGTTCCTCGGCGTTGGAGCCGTGGTGGGCGTGGGCATCGGCGCTGCGCTGGCCGCGGGACGGATCGGCTGGTGCCCGCTCGGGCCTCGCGAGGCTTACCACCCGTGGTACCGGGCGAGCGACCGCTACTTCCGGCAGGTCAACATCACGCACGTCACAAATTTCAACACGATCAATCGCGACGTCAGCTTCAACAACTTCGTCAATCGTCGTGCCACCACGGTCGTGCCGACCAGTACCGATGACCGCGTCGCGTCCGGTGGGGGGCTCTTTCCAACACCTGGATCCGGCCCAGCTTGCACAAGTGCGACCAGTCATCGGCGCGCAACCGCTGCGGCCGACATCGGCAACCGTGGGGATGACACCGGCGGTTGCGCGGCAACTGAACATGCCGCCGCCGACGGCGGGTCTGCGTCCTATCTCGCCGGGTCCTGCCATCCGTGGCACGCCCGCCGTTGCGACGGGGTTCGTCGCGGGGGCGGTGACTCGCCCGGGGCTGCCGACGTTGCACAACCCAACGTCGCCGGGCGCCGTGCCCGCTGCCACCGCGGCGCATCCCTTCATCGCGTCACCCGGATTGCGCGCGCCGCCGGCACCGGGGCAGGTCGGGCCGCCGACGATGCATCGTGAACCGGCTGCCGTGTCTCCCGGCGCCATCGTGCACGAGCCCCCCCTGGTCAATCGAGCTGGCATCAACCCGCCGGGGACCATCACGCGCATGCCGCCGGTGACGACGGTCCAGCAGACGGCGCCGCCGGGTGATGTGCATATGCCGTTGAGGCACACCGTGTCGCCTCCTCCGGTGGGGCAGGCAGCCCCGCCTGTGGTGGTCCATACGCCGCCACCACCGCCGGTGGTCGTACGAGCGCCGCCGCCCCCGGTCGTGCATCCGCCACCGCCTCCAGTCGTCGTGCATGCGGCACCACCGCCACCGGTGGTGCACGCCGCGCCCAATCCGACGCCGCAGTTTCGTGCGCTGCCACCTGTGGTGCATAATCCGCCACCACCACCACAGAACGCCGAGCACAAGCGTCCGGGGGAACCATGATGCGCACTCTCATACTGCTCGCGGCACTCGGATTGGCGGCCTGTGGCAATTCCCCGGCGTCGCTGGGGATTACCGGGCCGGGGGCGGCGCCGTCGCCTGCTCCAGCCAGCGACGACAGCACGATCACCAGTCCGGGCGTCCCGGATCAAGGCGGTGGCTATTATGGCCCCAGTATTGGCCCAATGCCGTCTAACGGGCGGTACTTCAACTACAACTAGTGCCCCTGTACAGAGGTTTTGGGTTGCCGGGGCGGTCTTCGTGGCTTCCCGAAGCCGTCATGGCGAGGAGGACCGGTCGGCCTCGGATAGACCGCTTTGCGGCATCCGGTCATTCATAGTCCGGTGATGCCGAACGGACAGTTCCGGTTATTCACCGGAAATTCCGAGTGAAGAAAAGTTCAATCGATCACCGTTTGATAACTCAATACCCGCAGCTCCCGGCGGATTGGATAGGTGCTGCTCGGAATCAGTTGCGTCATCACAATAACGATCATCTGCTCTACGGGATCGACCCAGAACGCAGTGCTGGCTGCCCCACCCCAGGCGTATTCGCCCGGCGTGCCAAGGATCTGTGCCTTTGCGGGGTCAAGCATCACCGAAAAGCCCAACCCAAAGCCGATTCCCTGATAGGAACTTTCGCTGAATCGCGTCTGCCCCATGCCGGCCATGTCACCCGGCAGATGATTGGTGGTCATCAACTCCACCGTCTTGCGGCCGAGAAGCCGAACGCCGCCGTGTACACCCTTGTTTAGCAACATATCACAAAAAGTCAGGTAGTCGCCCACCGTGGAGACAAGTCCGCCACCACCTGATTCCATCCTTCGTTCGCCCGGGACGCGGTATTCGCCCATATCGCCGCCGGGCATCAGTCCGCCCTCTGGATCGCGCCTATAAATGGCCGCGAGACGGTCCATCTTGTTCGTGGGTACGCGGAAGTCGGTGTCTTCCATGCCGAGTGGACCCAGGACTCGATGCTGAAGAAAGGCGCCGAAGCGCTGACCAGAGATCGCCTGCACCAGAGCACCAAGCACATCGGTGGCGACGGAGTAATTCCATTCCGCGCCGGGTTGTGCCAGCAGCGGTAACCCGGCCAGCTTTTCCGTTGTCTCCATCAAGTCCCCATCCGGATGATCCGCGAAGACCCCGATCCCGGTGTCCCGGTACATCCCGTCTACCGGCGTTGCGTTCATGGACCCGTACGTGAGCCCCGAGGTGTGGGTCAGTAGGTCGCGAAAGGTGATTTCGCGTAACGCTCTCACCGTATCGATTATGCCGCTGGCATCGAATACCGCGACGCGTTGGTTGGCGAACTGCGGCAAAAACCGGCTGATCGGGTCGTCGAGTTGGAATCGCCCTTCCTCGTAAAGCATCATAATGGCCACGGAGGTGATCGGTTTGGTCATTGAATAAATGCGGAAGATGGTGTCCGCCGCCATCGGTTTTCCTTGTTCTTTGTCCGCGAGCCCACTCATTCCCCAATGCGCCACCTGTCCCCGCCGTGTCACCACGGTCGTGACACCAGCGAGCTTGCCGTCAGCAACCAGCTTGTCGCGCCAGGCGTCGATGCGCGCCAACCGTTCGCCGCACAGCCCGACATCCTCAGGGCGAGAAATGATGCTCGTATTTTTCATCGGTCCTTCCTCCGAATGGCGATGCAAGGACGATGTGACCGCGTGCGCGGTCGGTCAAACAACCGGTTGAGTCGATTGCGGCTGTCCATCCCGGGACTCATCCCGGCTGACTGACGACCCAGAACACGGAAACCGCCTCGTCCCCAACCGGTCAAAACATCTGCGCCGAGCTACTAGTCTCGTTCGATCGAGCGAACCTATGACCAGGCTGCATTGCTGCTGGGCCTTACAAGAAACCCCACGCTGCCGGTGGCACAGCACGCTCGGAACGGCGATCACGAAGTAGTCGGCGCCAAGATCGTGATACGGCACGCGGTTCTTCAGCATGTGGTAGGTGGCCGCGAGGATGGAGGCGGCAGCGCATATGGCCTTCTGCGGCCCGCGCCGGCTTTTCACCCGCTGCAACTGAGCCATGTGATGGCGGTTCTCCTGGTGTCTGGCCGCCCATGCGCATACGGCTCTCGTAATGACAAGTGTCGCTACTCCGCCGCTGCGGCGAGCACCGGACGTTGCTGCTGTCGTTCCTGTTTCAGTTCCTCCGCCACCAGGAACGCCAGCTCCAGCGCCTGCGAGCCGTTCAGTCGTGGGTCGCAATGCGTGTGATAGCGATCCGCGAGAGCGCTCTCGTGGATCTGCTGCGCGCCACCGGTGCATTCGGTGACATCCTTCCCGGTCATCTCGATGTGCATGCCGCCGAGGCGGCTGCCCTCTGCACGATGCACCGCAAAGCAGGCGCGCAGTTCCGCGATGATCCGCTCGAACGGACGCGTCTTGCGCCCCGACTCTGTCGCCACCGTATTGCCGTGCATCGGATCGCACGACCACACCACGCTGCGTCCCTCGCGCTGCACGGCCCGTATCAGCGGCGGCAGTCCGACGCCGATACGCTCCGCCCCCATGCGTGTGATCAGCGTCAGCCGGCCCGGCTCGTTCTGCGGATTGAGCGTGTCGATCAGCCGCAGCACCTCGTCCGGGGTCATCGTCGGCCCGCATTTCAGACCCAGTGGATTGGCGACACCACGCATGAACGCGACATGCGCGCCGTCCGCCTGCCGCGTACGCTCGCCGATCCATGGCAGGTGCGTGGAGCATGCGTACCAGCAGCCGGTCAGCGAGTCCTGTCGCGCCAACGGCTCCTCGTAGTTTAGCAGCATCGCATCGTGGCTGGTGTAGAACTCAGCCGAGCGAAGCTGAGGCGCATTCGCCGACGTCAGGCCACACGCCGCCATGAATGCCAGCGACTCCTGGATGCGCCGGCAGATCTCGCTATAGCGCTCGCCTTGCGGTGATGCGGCGATGAACGCTTGGTTCCACTGCTGCACGCGCGCCAGGTCGGCAAAGCCACCTTGCGTGAAGGCGCGCAGCAGATTGAGCGTGATCGCCGACTGATTGTAGGCGCGCAGCATTCGCGATGGATCCGGCGTGCGGGCCGCCGCATCGAACGCGATGCCGTTGACGATGTCGCCGCGATAGGACGGCAGGGCCACGCCATCGATCGTCTCAGTGGGTTGCGAGCGCGGCTTGGCAAACTGCCCGGCCAAACGCGCGACCTTCACCACCGGCACGGCGGCGGCATAACTGAGCACCACCGCCATCTGCAGCAGCACCTTCACCGTGTCGCGCAGCGCGTTGGCATGGAATTCGACGAACGATTCCGCGCAGTCGCCGGCTTGCAGTAGGAACGCCTCGCCCGCCGCTACACTCGCAAGCTGCGCCTTCAACGCACGCGCCTCGCCCGCGAAGATCAGCGGTGGTGCGACACGAAGCTCCGCCTCGACAGCGTCGAGCGCCGCCGCGTCAGGATAGATCGGCGCCTGCGCGATCGGGCAGGCACGCCAGTCCCGTGGTGTCCACATGGCGCGTCAACGCGGTCGCTGAGGCGCCGGCTGCGGCGCGGGTTGTGGTGCAGGTCGCGGAACGGACGGGCCGGTGATGACGTCGAAATCGAATCCAGAACTGGACATACGAGCCTCCTTCGGTGAGAGGCCGCTCCTGTCTTGGCGAAATCCGATTTCTGATGCAGTAGAAATGCGAAAGCCGCCTTGACGGGGCGGCTTTGGGGTTCCTGCTAGTGGTGCACGATCCTAGGCCGCCAGTGTGTACCAGCGGTACCAAAATCGCGAGGCGGAAATGATCTGCATCCGTGCCATGGCCGCTCATTAGCCCAGAAGCCGCGTGCATGGCAAGCGTCGATTTGCATTCAGGTGATCGCCGGGTTGTCGGGATCGAGCGCACGCAGCACGTAATCGTTGCTCTGCGGCGCATAGAGCTGCCACAGCGAGCGGAGTTCGGCGATCGGTGTGTCGCTCCAATCGATCCGCAGGTCGATCAGCGGGAAGCTCTCGCGCTCCACCACCAGCAAATGCGCGCTGCGCACGGGCACAGGCTCGCCGCCGGCCGCAAGGCCCGCTTCCAGTGCCGACCACCAGGCGCTCCGCCAACGGCGCGGACGGATCGGCGTGGAACGCGCGCAGCATCGCCGGAGGCACCATCGCGCTCGCCAGAATATTGCCGATCGCGCAGGCATCCCGCCCAGTTGTCGCGTTCAATTCCGGCTTGACCTGTGCGCCGCTGAACGCCGCGGTGTTGCCGGCCGTATCCAGCACGGCAAGTTGCCGCCAGTGCGCATGCGGCGTCGAGGCGACAAGTGCATCCAATGTCTGCTGCGCCGAGCAGCCGGAGCGCAGCAGCGCGAGCCCACGTGGCCCAAGCCGCGGATCGGTGCGATGCTGCGTCAGCACCGCGCCGACGCCCGCGGTGCAATAGGCGCAGCGTGCGCCGACGGCGATCGAGGATGTGGTCACAGCAGCGCCGATCTGTCCGGTTCGAGGGCAGCGGCCAATGATGGAGAAGGTCATGGATCCCTGATGTCGCGTTCCGTTGAGTTGCCGATGCAAGGAGCCGCCGCCTCGCTCGACGACGGCAGGAAGCGTGTGGCAGCTGGTTTCGCCCAGCTCGCCGTGTCGGTGATCCTGCTCAGCAGCGCGTGGCCTCTGACAAAGATCGCCTTGAGCCTCGGTAGCACGCCGTTGTGGTTTGCAGAAGGGCGCGCCTTGCTGTCGGGTGCGACGATCGCTGCGATCCTCGCGATGCGTGGCCGGTTGCGCGTGCCGCATCGTGACGATCTGCCGGCGCTGATCGCGGTCGGCGTCTGTCAGCTCGGCCTGTACTTCGCGTTCGCTCATGAGGCTGTCGCCTGGGTTCCCGCTGGCCGCACCGCGATCCTCGCCAACACGACCACAATTTGGGTGGTGCCGCTGTCGCTGATCTTCCTGCATGAAACCATTCCGCCGCGGCGCTGGTTCGCGGCCGGGTTCGGTCTCGCCGGTGTTGTGGTCCTGATGAATCCCTGGGCGATCGACTGGTCGTCCCGCGACACGCTGATCGGCCATGCCTTTCTGCTCGGCGCATCATTTTCCTGGTCGATTGCCATCATCGTCATTCGCGTCGCGACGCCGCGCTCGACAATGTTCGAGCTGATGCCTTGGTGTTTCGCCATCAGCGCACTCTTCCTGCTGCCGCTGCTGCTGTTATACGCACCACACGGCGGGATCGGCATGCATTCGGCGTCATGGGCGGCGCTGGCCTGCATCGGGCTGATCGCCAGCCCGTTCGGCACCTGGTGCGTCATTCAGGCGACGGCGACACTGCCGGCGGTGGTGTCCTCGGTCGGCTTCCTGACAACCCCGGCGATCAGCCTGATACTTGCCAACCTCCTGCTCGGCGAACCGATCACCGCGGACCTTCTGTGCGGTTCCGCGTTGATCATCTTCGGTGTCGGCGCCGCCGCATGGCCGACGCGGCGATGATTCTGCACGCCATCGAGGCAGGGCAGGGCGGTCCACCGCTCGTGCTGCTTCATGGACTGTTCGGTTCGGCCCGTAACTTCGGCAGCGTGCAACGTGGGTTCGCGCAGCATCGGCGCACGATTGCCCTTGATCTGCGCAATCACGGCGCAAGTCTGCACGACAGCGACATGCGATACGCGACCATGGCCGCCGATGTGCTGCAAACTCTCGATGCACTCGGTGCGCTGCCGGCGGTGCTGCTCGGGCATTCTATGGGCGGCAAGGCGGCAATGCAGGCGGCGCTGGTGCAGCCCGATGCAGTCGCTCGCCTGATCGTCGCCGACATCGCGCCGGTACCGTATCCGCCACATTTGCGCCCGACCGCGGAGGCGATGGCTTCGCTGCCGCTTGCGTCGCGGATGACGCGAGCGGCGGCCGATGCAGCCCTGGCCGATGCAGTTCCTGATGCAGGAATGCGTGCGTTCCTGCTGCAGAATTTGCAGCTCGGCGACGCGCCGGCCTGGCGCATCGGTCTTGCCGAGATCATCGCTGCCTTCGCGGACATCGAGGCGTGGGATGTGGGCGATCATGCACGCTACACCAAACCAACCTTGTTCATCGCCGGCGCGACGTCGAACTACATCGAAGCCGCACACCGCTCGGTGATCCGCGCACTGTTTCCGAATGCGCGCTTCGTGACCCTGAAGAATGCCGGTCACTGGCTGCATGCCGAAAATCCGACAGGCTTCGCCGCGGTGGTCGAAGCGTTTTTGACAGCCGCCAGTTGATCCAAGCATCATCTCGGACATGCGTCTGACCGACGAAGAAAGTGCCATGCTTGCTGGCGAGGCGGGCCCGGCGCGGCAGTGGGCGATCGACCATCAGATCCGCGTCGGACGTTATCTCGGCGCGGCCGACTTCGTGCCGGTGTCGCAGGCACACATCATGGCCGACACCGAATCGCTGGGCGTCGCCGGCGTCGAATGGCTGGAACGCCTGGCGGCGCTGCCCGAGCACGAACGCCGCGTGCGCATCCCCACCATCACGGATCCACGCGGCACGGACTTCGCGGCTGCGGCGCGGCTGCGGCACCAGGAGTGGATGCTGGCGTTGGAGCGTCGCGTTATCGCGGCCTTCGAGGCACTCGGCGTGCTGATGACCGACACCTGCATCAACTACCAGACGATCATGCCGGCGGTGTTCGGCGAACACATGGCGTATGGCGACACCGGTGTGGTGATCTACTCGAACAGCGTGCTCGGTGCGCGATCCAATTTCGAGGGTGGACCGTCGGCGCTGGCCGCCGGTCTGACCGGGCGCACGCCGCGCTACGGCTATCACTTGCCGGAAAGTCGTCGAGCGACGCTGTTGCTGCGCGTCGATCATACGCCGCATGAATTGCATGATTGGGGCGCGCTTGGCGGCATCGTCGGACGCATCGCCGGAGATTACTGGCAGGTGCCGGCACTGCTCGGCATTGACCGTGTCCCTACGTCGGATGAGCTGAAGCATTTCGGCGCGGCACTGGCGAGTTACGGATCTGTGGCGCTGTTTCACATGGTCGGAATTACGCCGGAAGCCGAGCACGCAGTCGATCGGTCATTCACAGTCAAGGCAGCCATTACTGAAGCGGATGTGCGGGCATTTCAGGCCGCCTATCGTGCAGGCGTTGACGAGGTTGATGTCGTGGTATTCTCCGCGCCGCAGCTCAGCCTTATCGAACTGCGCGAGCTTGCCGCCATGTTGGAAGGACGACGCGCGACGATCACGATGCTGGTGGTGACCAGCCCACAGGTGAAGCCGGATGCCGATCGGTTCGGCCTTACCGCGCGCATTGAAGCGGCAGGCGGTCTCGTGCTGTCAGGCATGTGCTTCTACCAGAGCTATGCGCGCGAAATGGCGGAGGCGAATGGCTGGCGAACGCTCGCCACCAGTTCGGCGAAGCTGGTCAATATACTGGGTGGTTACGGCTATCGGCCGGTATTGCTGTCGATGCGGGAATGCGTCGACGCGGCGTGCAGCGGGAGGATCGGATGATTGAGTTCCGCGCCGTCGCTGCGATGGGTCGCCGGGTTCGAGGCCACGCGCTGGTGGCGAAGGACGGATTTTCCGCGCGTTACGATCTCGATCGTGTCGCAGGCGTGTTCTCAAGGCCCGAGCATAAGTTGGCGGGCCAGTCTTATGTCGGGCGCATTCTGGTGCTGGACGCGGCGAAGGGTGGCGTGGCGACCGCCTGGATGCTGCAGGAGATGACGACGCGTGGCGTGATGCCGGCGGCGTTGGCGCTTAACCGGGTGAACCCGATCATGGTGCAAGGCGCCGCACTGGCGAATTTCACAATGATATCCGGGTTCGATGTCGATATCACCGCCGTGGTGCCGAATGGCGCGCTGGTGGAAGTCGATGCCGAAGCTACGCCCCCGTGCCTGAGGTTGTTGGCGATAGCATGACCTGCGTGCCTCCCCCCTCCCGCAAGGGGAGGGGAAGCTATTGGCCGCCGCCAGCTTCAGCCTACCGCAGTTCGAACCCCAGATTGCGCAGCGCGTCTCGCATCCGGTCGCGGCCACGCAGAGCTACCGCATCCTTCACGCGGCTGAAGCACTGCTGCGTCCAGTCGATCGCCTTCATCCCCTGCTCGTGTTGGAAGCCGCGAATCGTCGCGTTGTAGCCATCGATCGCCTCGCTGCGCGGTGCGGTGGAATACTGCTCGCGGTGCAGCACCAGCGACTGCGGCAAACGCGGCTTGATGTCGGTTGGGCGATCCAGATCGGGATATCCAACTGACATGCCGAACACCGCGAAAACATGCTGCGGCAGACCAAGCTCGGCCGCGATCTGCTCCGGCAGGTTCCGCATTGCGCCAATGTAGACTGTTCCCAGTCCAAGCGACTCCGCGGCGATCAGGGCACTCTGGGCCGCGAGCGCCGCATCTACCACGCCAACGATGAACTCCTCGATATAATGCGAGCCATCCACCTGCGCCTGGTGCTCGGCTGCGATGCGATCGAGGCGGGAGAGGTCAGCGAGCCACACCAGCAGTAGCGGCGCGTCGCGGATGAACTGTTGCTGCCCCGCAAGCTCCGCCAACCGTGACTTCCGCTCGGTCTCCTGCACCGCGACCACACTCCAGAACTGCAGGTTGGACGAGGTGGAGGCGGATTGCGCCGCGGCAATCAGCAGTTCGAGCGTCCCTTCAGGCAATGCTCGCGGCAGGAAGGCACGCACCGATCGGTGGTTGAGGATGGTCTCCAGCACCTCATTCCATTGCTGCGGTGCAGCGAGCGCGCCGTCGCGATTGCGCCGGTTCAGTAGTGTGTGTGCGTCAGCGGCTGTCTCCGACAGGGTGCTTGCAGATAACACGTTGCACTCCAGATATGTAAATCTGGTAGATCATTCCCGACCCACACGGGCCGTGCAAGCCAACGTCCAGCAAGGAGACGGTCAATGACGATCTACTCGGGTCCCGTATTCGGGATGGCCCGCCAGCAGTTTCAGGTGATCGCGGACTACCTTGAGATCCCCACCGACGAGCGCGATCGCCTGCTCTATCCGAAACGGGCGATTACGGTGTCCTGCCCGATCCATCGGGATGACGGCAAGATTGCCGTTTATCAGGGCTATCGCGTGCAGCACCATCTGACGCTCGGGCCCACCAAAGGCGGCACGCGGTTCGCGCTCAGCGTCGATATCGGCGAGGTGGCGGCGCTGGCGATCTGGATGAGCTGGAAATGCGCCCTCGCGGGGCTGCCATATGGCGGTGCAAAGGGCGGTGTCACGGTCGATCCGCGCGCGCTGTCGCGGCGTGAGCTGGAGAGCCTTTCACGTCGCTATATGCAGGAGATGATCCCGTTCGTTGGCCCGCACACCGACGTGATGGCGCCCGACATGGGCACCAACGAGCAGGTCATGGCGTGGTTCATGGACACGTATTCCATGTATCAGGGCCGGACTGTGACTGAAATCGTCACCGGCAAGCCGGTGGCATCCGGTGGCACCGAGGGCAGGCGTGAGGCGACCGGTCGCGGTGTCGCCTATCTTGCGTGCCGCGCATTGGAGCGGATCGGCCTGCAGCCGTCGGGGGCCACGGTGATCGTGCAGGGTTTCGGCAACGTCGGCAGCTATACCGTGGAAACGCTGGCACAGCGCGGTGCGAAGCTGATCGGTGTGTCGGATCATACCGCATGCTATTTCGATCCGCGCGGCCTCGATGCGGGTGCGCTGCTGCATCATGCGCAAGAGCACGGCGTGCTGGCCGGATTCTCCAATCAGCTGTCATTTGATCCGAGCGAACTGCTGGTGCAGAAATGCGACGTGCTGGTGCCGGCGGCGATGGAGCGGGTGATCGATGCGTCGGTCGCGAAACGCCTGCAATGTCGCGTTCTGGCCGAGGCCGCGAATGGCCCGACGACGCCTGACGCCGACCTGGTGCTGGATCAGCGGCGCCGGGAGATTTTCGTCGTGCCGGACGTATTATGCAACGCCGGCGGCGTGGTGGTCAGCTACTTCGAATGGGTGCAGGATCTTCAGCAGTTCTTCTGGGACGAGAGCGAAGTGATGAGCAAGCTCTACCATGTGCTGGATCGCGCGTTCACCCAGGTGATGCGCCGCGTCGAGCGTGATGAGGTGTCGCATCGCACGGCGGCGATGGCGATCGGCGTGGAGAAGGTGCGCAACGCGAAGACCACGCGCGGGCTGTTCCCGTGACATGACCCGCGAGATCCGCCTCAACGCGTTCGACATGAACTGCGTTGGCCACATCCAGCACGGGATGTGGGCGCATCCACGCGATCGCTCGATGCACTACACCGATCTCGACCATTGGGTGTCGCTGGCGCGGACGCTGGAGCGAGGCCTGTTCGACGGACTGTTCCTGGCCGACATCCTCGGTGTCTACGACGTGTTTCAAGGGCAGCCGGATGCCTCGATCCGCAGCGCGGTGCAAATCCCGGTAAACGATCCACTGCTGCTGATTCCGGCGATGGCCTACGCGACGCAGCACCTCGGTTTTGGCGTCACCTGCAATCTGACCTATGAGCCGCCGTATACCTTCGCTCGCCGCATGTCGACCTTGGACCATCTGACCAAGGGGCGCATCGGCTGGAACGTGGTCACCGGCTATCTTGACAGCGCCGCGCGCGGCATGGGCCTGGCGCAGCAGCCGGAGCACGACAGCCGCTACGATGTGGCCGAGGAATACATGCAGGTGGTCTACCAGCTTTGGGAAGGAAGCTGGGAAGACCGTGCGGTGCTGCGCGATCGTGCCTCGCGACGGTTCGCTGATCCGGCGCGCATTCATCGTGTGAAGCATGAAGGCGTGCACTACAAGGTCGATGCCATCCACCTGTCCGAGCCATCACCGCAGCGCACGCCCGTGCTGTATCAGGCGGGTGCCTCGGCGCGCGGGCGCGAATTCGCCGCGGCGCACGCCGAGTGCATCTTCGTCAACGGCCAGTTCCGCCACAATGTGCGCGATATCGTCGCCGACATCCGTGCGCGGACCAAGGCGTTCGGCCGCGATCCGCACGACATCAAGATGTTCGTCGGCGCCACTGTTGTGGTCGCGCCGACCGAGGCGGAGGCGCAGGACAAGCTGGCCGAATATCGCGAGTACGCCAGCTCGGAAGGCGCGCTGGCGCACTACTCGTCCTCGGTCGGCGTCGATTTCTCGCGCTATGGGCCGGACGAGCCGATCCGCTTCGTCAACACCAATGCGCTGCGCTCCAACCTGGAAGCGATCACCGTGCGCAGCGGTACCGAATGGACGCTGCGCAAGCTGATGCAGATGATGGTTCTGGGCAGCCGCCAGGCGCCGATCGTCGGCTCGCCGTCGCAGGTCGCTGATGAATTACTGGCCTGGGTGAGCGAGGCGGATGTCGATGGCTTCAACCTCTCGCGCACGGTCATCCCCGAATGCGTGGAGGACTTCGTGGCCCTGGTAGTGCCTGAGCTGCAAACGCGCGGTGTGATGAAGCGGGCCTATGCGCCCGGCACACTTCGCGAGAAGCTTTTCGGTGGAGCGGCGCGGCTGCCGGCGAGTCACCCGGCGGCGCATTGCCGCCTCTGAAATTTCATGTCCGGCTGTGAGCTAGCTCACAGGAATCCCGCGGCTGGTATGCGATGAATGGGGCATCGACAGGCGCTGCCCCAACACCCGCGTCTGTTGATTGGGCCGACGGCCCAGGTCAACCCGGACCTTCCCTTGCGGCCCGGCTACCCATGGTGGCCGGGCCGACCTTTTGTGCGCTCAACCGATGTCCTCGTGCCACGTACGGCCATCGCGCTCGATCAGCGCGATCGCCGCGGTCGGTCCCCAGGTGCCGGCGGAATAGGGACGCGGCTGGTCCGGCCGGCTGCTCCAGGCCTCCAGTAGCGGCTCGACCCAGGCCCATGCCGCCTCCACCTCGTCGCGTCGCATGAACAGCGTCGCGTTGCCGCGCACCGTGTCCATCAACAGCCGCTCGTAGGCATCAGGGAAGCGCATGCCGAAGGTCTTCTCGAAGCGGATGTCGAGGGCGGTCGGTGACAGGCGAAGCCCGCCCGGCCCGGGATCCTTGGTCATCATCGCCAACCGCATGCCCTCTTCCGGCTGCAAGCGGATGATCAGCTTGTTGGGCGTCCATTCGGCGGCGTCGGGCGGGAAGATCGAGAAGGGCAGGGCGCGATACTGGATGACGATCTCTGACACCTTCTGCGGCATGCGCTTGCCGGTGCGCAGGTAGAACGGCACGTTCGCCCAGCGCCAGGTGCGTACATCCACCTTCAGCGCGACGGAGGTCTCGGTCTGGCTGCTTTCAGGGCCGTTGAGGTCGGCGATGTAGCCGGGCACCGGCTGCCCGTCGATCGCACCCTGGGTGTATTGACCGCGCACCGTCAGGGCCAGCGCCTCGTGGGGTTCGACGGGACGCAGTGCACGCAACACCTTCAGCTTCTCGTCGCGCACCCGGTCGGCTTCCAGCGACACCGGGGGCTCCATCGCCACCAGGCACAAAAGCTGCAGCATGTGGTTCTGCACCATATCGCGCAGCGCGCCGGATCGGTCGTAGTAACCGCCGCGCCCTTCCACGCCGACGGTTTCCGCCACCGTGATCTGCACATGGTCGATCACGTCGACGTTCCACAGGCGCTCGAAGATCGTGTTGGCAAAGCGAAGAGCGAGGAGGTTCTGCACGGTCTCCTTGCCGAGGTAGTGGTCGATGCGGAAGGTCTGCGCCTCGCTGAACACGGCGCCTACCTGGTCGTTGATCTCGCGGGCGGACGCGAGGTCATGGCCGATCGGTTTTTCGAGTACCACGCGCGACTGTTCGGTGACCAGACCGTGCTCGCCGATGTTGCGGCAGATCGGGCCATAAAGGTCGGGCGACGTGGCGAGATAGAAGACGCGCACGCGATTGGGGTCGAGGATGTTCGCCAGGACATGCCAGTCCGCATTGGCGTCCGTCGCGTCCAGCCGGACGTAGCTGACGCGCCGACAGAACCGATCGGCGGTGTCTGTGTCGAGATCTTCGCGCGCGACATGTTCGCGGAGTGCCTTGCTGGCGCGCTTGCGGTACGCGTCGTCATCCAGGTCGGAGCGAGCCGCGGCGATGACGTGCGAGTCCGGCGGCATCTGGCCGTCGCGAAAGCGATAATAGAGCGCCGGCAGCAGTTTTCGAAGTGTCAGATCGCCAGTGGCGCCAAATACTACGCAGTCGAAGGTCGCGACGGGGATGATTTTCGGCATGGCTGGACGTCCGGTTGTCGTTGCGAGAAGCGCCGCGACCGAGATTGCTGCCTCGCGGCACTCTGCGCAATGACGGACGTCAGACCACGGGCGAGGCGCCGCCGTCCATGTTGATCGCGGTGCCGCTGGTGAAGCCCGCGTGATCCGAGCATAGGAAGCAGGCCATGGCAGCGAATTCCTCGGCCTTGCCGACGCGCCCGATGGGGACGTTGGCGCCCATTTTCGCGCGGAATTCGTCGTAAGACACGTTGGTCCCTTCGCGCGCATGTCGGCGGACGTGCTGATCGGAATCGATCAGACCCACCAGCATGCCATTCACCAGGATGCCGTGCGGCGCGCCTTCGCCCGCGAGTATCTTCATCAGCGCCATGCCGGCCGCGCGCGACACCGCGGTTGGCGCGCCGTTGGCCCTGGGCGCCTTCGCTCCGAGGTTGAGCACGTTGATGATGCGGCCCCATTTCTGCTGCTTCATGCCGGGCCATACGAGACGCGTCAGGCGGATCGCGGCGAACAGCTTCAGCTCGAGGTCCTCGTGCCAGATGTCGTCGGTGATCTGCTCGGTCGGCATCGCGCGTGACTGGCCGGCATTGTTGATCAGGATATCGACCTTGCCGAATGTCTTGGCGACGGCGTCGTAGGTCTTCTGGATATCGTCGGCCTTGGAGACGTCGCAGATGAAGGTGGCGACGCGGCCGCCCTGCGCGCCGGCCGTTACCGCCTGTTTCGCCTGCTCCAGCACCTCGGGCCGCCGCGCCAACATCGCAACGTCGGCACCGGACGCGGCGAATTCTTTCGCCATCGCGAGACCGAGCCCCGCGCTGGCCCCTGTGATGATTGCGCTGCGGCCGTCAAGACGGACTTCCATGGCGATACCCCTCGGTGCTGTTGATTGTCGATAATCAGTAGCATCCGGGTGTGCGGCTGGCCAACCAGGGCGGAGCGTCGGAGGCGTCGGCTGAGCTACCAGTCCTGCACGTCGAGCGGAGTTTCGGGCAGGCCGTTCACCTCCCATGCCTCGCGTCCGCCGCGGTACCAATAGACCTGGGTGTAGCCGAGCGCCGCGAGACGCAGAGCGAGATTGCGACCGTCGAAGCGCTCGGAGTTCCAGCCGACCGCAACGATCGGTCTGTTGGAATCGCCCGCTGACAACTCGCGTAGTTTGCTGCTCAGTCGATCTTGTGCCGCGTCCGCAAAGTTGCCGCCTAACCCAGCATATTTCAGCCCAACTGCCCCAGGAATCGATTGGCCCCAGAAGTACGTCATCGTGTCGATGACGATGGGTCGGCATTGCCCGAGGAACCGAACGAAGTCCACTGTGCGAAGCGTTTTCGCGCCCGGCGCGTCGGCGGGCGTCAGGCCGGCAAGTTCACCATGCAGTGCGGTATCCGTGAGCACACCGAAATCTGCGTCCTCATCGGCGTGGTCACGCAAGCCCGCAAGATGCAAGGCGTCCTGAAACCGTCTGAACTGTTCGACATAAACCGGGCTGGTCAGAAGCTCAGGAGCACGACTGCGCACCGTGTCATACGGCCAAAGCCGTTGCGCGCTGGCCAGGTATTGCCGCGCCGACGCGACGTTGCCCGTTCGAGCGTAGGCTGCAGCGAGCCTGCGGTACTGCCAATGCAGGTCGCCATCATCCTCCGGATTGATTGCGAGCGACCGTTCGAGGTGCCTGATCGCATCATGGTCTCTGCCCAGCAACAGCGAATACCAGGCGATATGGCGGTAGCGAAGATACCTCCACGGACTCCGCGGGTTGAGGCGGTTCGCGTCTATTTCAAGAGCAATACCGTGCTCTGCTTGCCCCATCCAGGTCTTGCATCTGCCAAGTTCGTGGTGGAAGCCCATCCATCCTCGTATCCGGTTCTGGTGCATCCGAATGGACCGCTGGCACACCTCTATCGCTTCGGGGCAGCGGCCGACAGTTCGGAGCCACAGTACGTAGGTGCTGAGAACGAGCGGCAGGTCAGGAGCAAGGGCGCGAGCCCGCGCCAACAGATGCTCAGCACGCTGCATCTTCGCAAAATCCTGCCAGCCAACGTAGCCGGTGGCATTGGACAGGTAGTATGCAATAGTGGTCAGAGCATAGACCGAAAACGGATCCAGTGCGAGCGCGCGCTCCAGCAGCGTCATCACCTCGCGATCCCGCGGCAGACTGGGAGGCTGGTTTCTAATTGAACGCACACGCAGGACGAGATCGAATGCGTCCGGATCAGTTGGCCGCTCGCGCTGGCTGCGCGCACTCTCGATGTCGATCAGCCTGATGCCGAGTTCGTCCTTCACCCGTTTGACAATCTGTTCCTGCCCGGCGGCGGGCTGCTCGGTTTCCTCGTCGAAGCGATCGGACCAGAGGATCGCGCCGGTCTCGGCGGAGATCAGTTGGGTGTTGACCCGGAGCGTGGTACCTAGCTGACGCATGTTGCCCTTGAGTACGTAGCGTACCCGCAATTTCTCGCCGATCGTCCACACGTCCTGTGGCTGGCCGTGGTACGCATTGGCGGCCTCACGCGCGGTGACTGACACATCGTGGATAAGTGTAAGATCGCTGGTCAGATCGTCTGTGATGGCGTCGGCCAGGTGATCGGCCCCCTGATCGCCATTCAAGTTCTCGAACGGCAGGACGACCATGGAGAGTCGAGGGGGTGCGAGCGCCAGATCAGAGTGCGCCTGCTGCGGTCGCGTTACGGGAAGGATGAACCGATAACCCCCGCCAGGTACTGTCTGAATGCAGCTCTCGCCAGCACGGCCGTCATCAATCACCCGGCGCAGCGCCGCGACCTGCACGGTCAGATTGTTCGGCTCCACCGCGACGTTCGGCCAAACCGCGTCCAGGATCGTGTCCTTGGACAGCAAGGCGCCAGGCTCTCGCAGCAGGAGCGCCAAGATGTCGCGCGCACGCGAGCCAAGCGAAATCGGCGTCCAGGTGCCGGCACCGTTCTGATGGAACAGCCCGCCTGCCCGCGGGTCGAACCGCCAAGTGCCGAACGCCAAAACCTCGCCGGTGACGAGTGCGTCCATGCCCCGTCTCCCCCCGAAAGCGAGCACTCGATCAGCAGGAGACCATGGAGCAATCGGGTCCACTGTGATCCGCGTCACGCCCGTCGGAGTATCCGTCCTGCTTCTGCGCCCTGCAACCCTCTCTGATGGCTCGATTTAACAACTTTTAGCAGTGCTTGCTTGCAGATTAGGCGCACAAGGATTGATACGTCTCCGCTGCTGCAGCGGCCACACGGTCCGGGGCGCAGAACCAGATCAGGGGAGTCAATCAATGTCGCGCATGAAAATCGCCACTCTCGGCTGCATCGCAAGCCTTTTGGGCGCCGGTACAAGCCACGCGCAAAGTTGCAGCAACGCATCGCTCAATGGCGTTTACCCATTCACTGTAAGCGGCTTCTTAATGGGTATCTACGACTCGTCGGGTGTATTGCAATACCTGAAACCGATGCAGCCGTTCTCGGTGGTGGGGCAATACACATTCGATGGGCAAGGTAACTTCACACGGGTGGACTACAGCGTCGCCAATGGCATTCCTGCCAACAACGCATCGACACCGGTCAATGCTGCGGGCTTTCGCACCGGCCAGGCTGGTACCTATTCGATCTCTGACGATTGCACCGGCCAGCTTGTGGTCAATGCAAATGGTGCGGTGGTGGCCCTACAAATCGTAGTGGTTGACTTTGGACTGAGCGTACGTGGCATCGTTGCCTCGGAACAAGTACCTGGCTTTCCCAATCCTCCGGATGGCACAAGTTGCACAAGTGGTTGCTCCGAGGCGGTTAACGTTCTGATTGAACTAAAGAAGGACGTATACAGCCGGCGCTGACCGGGCCCTTCCGGCGATCACCTCGAACAAGTCTTTCCGCCCTGGCGAGCGAGCGATCCAGGCCGCAATCGCCCCTGGTCGATCAACCGCAGTCAGGGCGGAGACGCTTATCGACCAATCGCTTGGCACGGCGATCCGGCGGCGATTAGCAAGATTTGGCAAGGCCTGCTCGCGATTAGCCAAGCCTGTCCACCTTTGCAGCCCAACAACTCGTTTGCGCTGGAATGGCTGATGCCGGTGACAGGCTTGCAGGCCAACTGCCAGCCGGTCACGCTACCAGGATTCGACGGCAAATATGGCCTCTATCTGACGGTCGATGCATCCGGCATTCTCGGCCAGACTACACCGACGCCGGTCGCCGAGCAGTTCACCAGCATCAATGTCACGCTATGGGCTGACCCGAATAACGACGCCGGGACAGCAAGTTCCACTTTGAAGCATGGCGCTTCCTTTTCTGGTCCGACGTCCAACGACATCGTCCTGGCGACCGGCACCATGGTGTCAGGAATGATGTCGGTTGACCCCAACACCGGAGTCCGCACCGCTACGGACGTTGAGACACTGACTCCGACACTGGACGGGTCGATCTTGCTGGACGGATCGATCAAGCCAGGCGAGCAGATAACTGAGAATTTCATGACCCAACAAAATCAATTCAATGCCTTGAATCAGTCAGATGGCACGAGCGTCGATCTGGTGAACGGTGGGGCCGCGACAGTGACCTTTGCCAACACCGACGGTTCATCCGCCACGATGGGGCGCGTAGGTATCCCATTTCGTGCGGATTACTATGGGCAGCCTTCAGCAGATGGCATTGGGCTAAGAGGCGGCGCGAACCGTTGCCCGAAGTGACGATCGGCCGTTCTTAACCTGCGGCAGCCTAATCCGCTGCGGCCTCTTGGCCCATCTTCTCCGCCAGCGTGGGCATGCGGTGCCGCTTGGGCGACACCCAATTCTGCAGACGATCAAGATACAGATAGATCACTGGCGTGGTGTAGAGAGTGAGAACCTGGCTGAACGCCAGCCCGCCGACCATGGCAAAACCCAACGGCCGGCGCAGTTCGGAACCCGCGCCATGGCTCAGCATCAATGGCAAGCCGGTCAGCATGGCTGCCAACGTCGTCATCAGGATCGGGCGAAAGCGCAGCAGACACGCCTGGCGAATCGCGTCACGTGGCTGCAGCCCGTCGCGCCTCTCGGCGGTGATGGCGAAGTCCACCATCATGATGCCGTTCTTCTTCACGATGCCAATCAACAGGATCACGCCGATCAGTGCGATCACCGACAGATCGTAATGCACAAGCAGCAGCGTCAGCAGCGCGCCGACCCCGGCCGAGGGTAAGGTGGACAGGATGGTCAGTGGCAGGATGTAGCTTTCATACAGAATGCCAAGGATGATGTACACGCTGATCAGCGCGGCGGCGATCAGATAGGGTTGGCTGGCCAGAGACGACTGGAACGCCTGCGCGGTGCCCTGAAATGACCCCGCAACCGTGATCGGCACGCCCATCTGACGCACCTTGGCTTCGATAGCATCCACCGCCTGACCGAGTGCCACGCCGGGGGCCAGATTGAACGAGATGGTCACTGCCGGGAATTGGCTCTGATGGCTGATCGACAGCGGCTGCACGGGCATCGTGCTCCAGTGCACGAAGGTGGAAAGCGGCACCGCCTGACCGGTCGACGAATGCACGTACAGCTTGTCGAGTGTCGCAGGGTCCCCCGCCATGGCCGGCGGCACTTCGAGGATCAGGTGATAGGAGTTCACCTGGGAGAAGTACTGGGTGATCTGTCGCTGACCGAACGCATCATACAGCGTGTCGTCGATCACCTGTGGCTGGATGCCGAACCGGCCGGCGGCGTCGCGGTCGATCACCAGGGTTGCCGTGGTGCCGCCGTTCTGCTGGTCACTGGTTACGTCACGCAGCATCGGCAGCGACTGCAGCCCGGTCAGGATCTTTGGCCCCCACTGATAGAGCTCGCCCAGGTTGGCGTCCTGCAGCGTGTACCTGGTACTCGGTCTTGGCCAGCCTTGCTCCCACGCGCACATCGGGAATGGGCTGGAGGAACAGCCGGCCGCCTGCCACTTCGGCAAACTTCGGCCGCAACCGGTTGATATAATCCTGCAATGAACCGCCGACGCGCTGTTCGATAGGCTTCAGAGCGATGAACAGCCGACCCTGGTTGTTTGACGCCCCCGCGAACCCGCCGCCCATGGAGGATACGTAGGCCGCAGTGTCAGGGTCCTGTGCAACAACATTGGCCAGACGCTGCTGCACGTTCATCATCTCCTTGAAGGAGATGTCCTGCCTGGCCTCGGTGATGCCGAGGACGATGCCGTTGTCCTGCGGCGGGAAGAAGCCTTTCGGGATGATGATGTAAAGATAGACGCTGAGACTGACAGTGCCAATGAACACCAGCAGCGTGATGAACTGGTGACGCAGAACGATGTCCAGCGTCCGCCGGTAGCCTGCGATCAAACCAGTGAAGAAGCGCTCGATCGTTCGGTACATCCAGCCGTGCTGGCTGCTGTCGTGATGCAGGAACCGCGAGCACATCATCGGCGTCAGCGTCAGGCAGACGAAGGCCGAGACCAGCACGGCGGCGGTGACCGTCACGGCGAACTCGCGGAACAGCCGCCCGACGATGCCGCCCATGGCGAGCAGGGGGATGAACACGGCGACCAGCGAGAAACTGATGGAGACGATGGTGAAGCCGATTTCGCCGGCGCCCTTGATGGCCGCCTCCATCGGTTTCATACCCTCTTCCACGTGGCGGAAGATGTTCTCCAGCATCACGATTGCATCGTCGATGACGAAGCCCACCGCCAGTGTGAGTGCCATCAGCGACAGATTGTCCAGACTGTAGCCGAGCAGATACATGACCGCGAAGGTGCAGATCAGCGCGACCGGCACCGTGGTGCTGGGGATGATCGTCGCCCAGACATTGCGCAGGAACAGGAAAATCACCATCACGACCAGGCAGACCGCGAGGATCAGTGTGAACTGAACATCGGCGACCGAGGCGCGGATCGTCACCGTGCGGTCCATGATCGTGCTGATGTGGATCGACGGCGGGATTGAGGCCTCGAGCCGCGGGAGTGCCGCCTTGATGTGCTCCACGGTGTCGATGACGTTGGCGCCTGGCTGCTTGAAGATGATCAACAGGATGCCGCGTTTGCCGTTCTGCCAAGCGGCGAGCAGGCGATTTTCCGGCCCGTCGATTGCCCGGCCGATATCGCTCACCCGGACTGCGGCGCCGTTCCGATAGGCGAGCACAACGTTGTTGTACTCCTTCGCCCGGGTCATCTGGTCGTTGTCGTAGATGGTAAAAGCCTGATGCTCGCCATCGATCGTGCCTTTGGCGCCATCGACCGTGGCGCTGACCAGCAGGGTGCGGACATCCTCGAGCGTCATCCCCATCGCGGCCAGCTTTTCGGGATCGACTTCGACCCGCACGGCGGGCTTCTGCTGGCCGCCGACCAGCACCTGCGCAACCCCTGAGATTTGCGACATCTGCTGTGCCAGGACGTTCTCGGCGAAGTCGTCGATCGAGATCAGCGGCATCGCATCGGACTGCGCCGCCAGGATCATGATCGGGGCGTCCGACGGATTGACCTTTCGGTAGGTCGGCGGTCCCGGCATGGTCTTGGGCAATTGTCCGCTGGCGGCCTGGATCGCCGCCTGAATATCGCCGGCGGCGCCATCGATGTTGCGATCGAGGTCGAACTGCACTGTCACGCTGGTGACGCCGAGTATGCTTGACGAGGTAAGCTGGGCAACCCCCGGTATCTGCGCGATTTGGGTCTCCAGCGGCTGTGCCACCGTCGCGGCCATGGTCTCAGGACTGGCGCCGGGAAGCTGGCCGGTGACCACAATGGTGGGAAAGTCGACGCGTGGCAGCGGTGCGACAGGCAACAGCGGGTATGCGGCAATCCCTACAAGCACCAGAGCCGCCATGACAAGCGAGGTGGCAATGGGACGTTGAATGAACGGAGTCGAAATGCTCATGTGCCGCTCACGGTCCCCGCTGTTGGTTCAACCTCCGGCATTTCCAGCCGATCCCCCCGTCGCGGCGACGAGAGTCCCGTCCTGGAGACGGGACTGCCCGTCCAGAACGATCGGCTGCCCCGCATCCAGGCCCTTAGTGATCACCATGACCGCGCCGCGATCCTCAGCTACAACCGTCTGGCGCTGTACCGTTGAGTCAGGCTTGACGACATAGACGTAAAGGCTGTCCTGCGCGTGTTGCACCGCCTGCGACGGCACGGCGACCACCTGGCGGTCAGTGCGCTGCAGCAGTCGCGCGTCCACGAACTGACCGGGCCACAGAAGATTCTGCTGGTTGAGGAAGGTCGCTTTCAGACGGATGGTGCCTGTCGTGGTGTCGATGGCATTGTCGGGGGTCAATAGCGTCCCTTCTGCCAACTCCCGGTTGTTATCCTGAGACCAAGCCACAACCCTCACCGCACCCTGCGCCATCGCGTCGACGATCGGTTGCAAGTTGCGCTGCGGCAGCGTGAAGACCACGGCGATCGGTTGCACTTGGGTTATGGTCATGATTCCGCCCATGTCGGTGGCATGCACGAGATTGCCGGGATCGACCTGACGTAATCCGAGGCGGCCATCGAACGGGGCGGTAATATAACAGTAGCTCAGGTTCAGCTGCGCCGCCTCGATCGTGGCGTCGTCACCCTTCAGCGCTGCGGTGGACTGGTCCACTTGCATATGCTGCGTGTCGACCTGCTGGCGCGAGGCGAAACTCTGGCTTGCCAGCGACGTGTAGCGCTGTAGGTCGAGCTTCGCGTTGCCGAGTTGCGCCTCATCCTGGGCTTTCTTGGCCGTCGCCTGGTCGAGCGCCGCCTGGTAAGGGCGGGGATCGATCACGGCAAGCAGAGTGCCCTGCTTGACGATTTGCCCTTCGGTCACCGGCACCTGCATCAGAGTGCCGTCGACCCGGGCGCGCACCGTCACGGTATTGAGCGCCTGAACCGTGCCGATGCCGGTCAGCCAGAGCGGAACATCCTGGCGCTCCGCCTTGGCGATGCTCACCGGGACTGCCGACGCTGCTTTTGGGGGTTCCACCGGCTGCGCACCTGGGTGCCGGGCGACAAACACCGCGCCGGCGGCCGCCAGGAGCAGGGCGGCTGCGACAGGCAGCAGACCGCGCCAGGACCTGGCCTGCCTCGCGACGCCAGTGCCGTCGAGGCGCGCTGGCGTCGAGCGACCTTCGCCGATCTCATGTTCCAACCCAGCACTCCCGCGTGACACGACCCGTCGTTCCGGGCGACGCTCCCCCCAAGCCTCGCATTGTCGGCGAATTTGGCTCGGACCGCCAGCGTGAAAATAGCGCGACAGGCCGCGGTTCAATCGTTTGAAACACAATGAAACATGACGGGCAGGTTATGAATCGTCGATACCGAGCGCCTGGCGGAAGCGATTGGTAAGCTTGGCGCCGTCGCGCGGCGGCAAGTGCCGGGGCAATTCGTCGGGCGCGATGCGGATTACCGCGAACAGGCGCTCCCGCCGCAGCCGCTCGCGCAACGTTTCCACCTCGTCCATGTCGCGGGCGGTGGTGATGGACGGCCAGCCACACGCCGCGGCGACTGCGGCGAGGTCGGTACCGAGCCCGGTGTGGCTGCGCTGCGAGCCGGTCTCGCCGTAGCGCGCGTTATCCAGGACGGCGACCGCGAGGTTGGGGGCGCCGGCGGCGGCGATCGTGGCGAGCGAGCCCATGCCCATCAGCATCTCGCCATCGCCGGTGAGCACCAGGACGCGGCGGCGCGGCTGCGCGAGGGCGATGCCGAGCCCGACCATGGCCGCGCCGCCCATCGCGCCCCAGAGATAGAAGTTGAGCGGCCGGTCGCCGGCAGCGGCGGCATCATAGCTGGGTGCGCCAAGACCTGTGACGACCAGCAGGTCGGCGGGATCGCGAAGCAGCGCGGCGGCCACGGCACGGCGATCGAGCGTGCCGTCATTGCTCATTTCACAAACACCTTGGCGCCGAGGAGCCGTTGCGACAGCAGCACGGCGACCGGCACCGCGCTGTCGAACGCGAGCGAAGCCGCGGCGGCAACCAGCTCGGCCACTTCGTCGGGGCGGTCGGCGCGGCGGACATGCACGCCTGCGGCGGCCAGCACCGCTGGCGTGGCTGTACCCATCGGCACCTGCCATGGATTGAACTCGGCCCACTCGCCGCGCATCGTTACAAGCGTGAGGAACGGCATGCGGCAGTTGACCGGCAGCGATAGCATGTTGATGCAGTTGCCGACGCCGGAGGACTGCATCAGCAGGGCCGCGCGTTGCCCACCGAGCCAGGCGCCGGCGGCAAGCGCGATACCCTCCTCCTCGGTGGTGAGCACGACGGCGCGCATGTCGGGGTCGTCGTGCGCCGCCTCGATGAGCTGCGCATGGCCGGCATCGGGGACATAGGCGAGCTGGGTGATGCGGGCGGCCTTCAGCGCGGCGTAGACCTGTATTTGCCAGGATGATGACGGCATGGGCACGGGTATATCCTGCCTGCGATCTGCTGTCATTTCCGAGTTCTGCGCAAAAGTCATATCCCCCGCGGCCGGTTTATTGCGCTTATCAGGCAGTCTATTTCATCCGTCAAAGGGCAGCCCGGCTGACCCGTTGAGGAGAGAGAGAGGCGAATTCATGAGTGGCATGATCGGACATGCCCGCGGCATTGTCGCGGACCGCGTCGGCGGCCGTCGCAAGGTGACCCTGAAGCGCGTCCTGGCCGTCCTGGCCGGCGCAGTCGGTGTCAGCCTGGTGGCCGTGTTCGGCGTGCAGTATTGGCAGGTCGGCAGGTTTCAGGTGTCGACGGACGACGCCTATGTGCAGGCAGATTCCATCATAATCGCGCCGCGGGTTGCCGGTTACATTGCCGAGGTGCTGGTCGGCGACAATCAGTCGGTCAAGGCCGGGCAGGTGCTGGCACGGATCGACGATCGGGATCTGAAGGCCGCGCTCGATCAGGCGATCGCCGACCGGGCGGGTGCGGAGAACAAGGTCAGTAACATCGGCGCGCAGCTGGATCTGCAGCAGTCGGTGATCGACGGGGCCACGGCGCAGCTCGCCTCGGCTGAGGCGGCAGCGAGTTTCGCGGCACAGGACCAGAAGCGCTACAGCGAACTGGCACACAGCGGCGCGGGCAGCGTGCAGCAGGCGCAGCAAACCCAGTCGCTGCTGATGCAGCGGGCAGCCGATCTGCAGCGTGCCCGCGCGTCGCTGAGCAGCGCCCGACAGCAGGTGGCGGTGCTGCAGACTGCCCAGGCTGAGGCCCGGTCGGCGTTGCAGCATGCGGGCGCGGTCGAGCAGCAGGCGCGCCTGAACCTCAGCTACGCGACCATCGTGGCGCCGGAGGATGGGATGGTCGGCGCGCGGTCGCTTCGGGTCGGGCAGTATGTCCAGGCCGGCACGCAGTTGATGGCGATCGTGCCGCTGCGCGCGGTCTACATCGTGGCCAACTACAAGGAGACCCAGCTTACCGACGTGCGGCCGGGACAGGCGGTGGACATTGAGGTCGACACCTTCCCCGGCCAGATGGTTCACGGCGTGGTGGACAGCATCGCACCGGCCAGCGGCCAGGAGTTCGCATTGCTGCCGCCGGATAACGCGACAGGCAACTTCACCAAGATTGTCCAGCGCATCCCGGTGAAGATCATGCTGCGCCACGACGTGGCACTTGCGGGCCTGCTGCGCCCTGGGATGTCGGTCGAACCGACGATCGACACGCGGACGGCGACGGCCAACACGCAGGCGCAGCGCTGAGGGCAACAGCCATGGCAACCGACATCGGAGTCGCCGACGAGCCGCGGGCAGATTTCAAGGTTTGGCTCGCGGTCATCGGCTCAATCATAGGCGCCTTCATCGCCGTGCTGAACATCCAGATCACCAACGCATCGTTGCCAGATATCCAGGGCGCGATCGGCGCCGGTATCGACGACGGAGGTTGGATCTCCACCGCCTATCTGGTGGCGGAGATCGTGGTGATCCCGCTCACCGGATTTCTGGCTCCGGTGTTCTCGCTGCGCCGCTATCTGCTGGCGAACACGGTGCTGTTCCTGGTGATGTCGGTCGCCTGCGCGTTCGCCCACGACCTGCAGCAGATGATCGTGCTGCGGGCGATGCAAGGCTTCTTCGGTGGCGTGCTGATCCCGCTGGCGTTCACCATAACTCTGACGATGCTGCCGAGATCGAAGCAGCCAATTGGGCTTGCCATGTTCGCGATGTCGGCGACGTTTGCGCCGGCGATCGGTCCCACCATCGGCGGCTATCTCACCGAGACGTACGGCTGGCAGTACATCTTCTATGTCAACCTGGTGCCGGGCGCTATCATGCTGGCGGCCTTGCTGCCGTCGCTGCCGCGCGCGCCGATGCAGCTTGGAATGCTGCGAGACGGTGACTGGACCGGCATTGCCACGCTGGCCATCGGCCTCGGCTCGCTGCAGACCGTGCTGGAAGAGGGCAACAAGGACGATTGGTTCGGTTCGCCGTTCATCGTCCGACTGTCGGTGGTCGCTGCGGTTGCGCTGTCGCTGTTCATCTGGATCGAGCTGACGGCACCGAAGCCGCTGCTCAATCTGCGATTGCTGATGCGGCGCAATTTCGGTCTTGGCAGCGTCAGCAACGTGATCCTGGGCCTGGCGCTGTACGGCTCGGTCTATCTGCTGCCCAATTATCTGTCGCAGATGCAGGGCTACAACGCGCAGCAGACCGGCGAGGTGCTGGCATGGACCGGACTGCCGCAGCTTCTGATCATTCCCTTCGTGCCTCTCCTGATGCGCCGGTTCGATGCGCGGCTACTGGTTGCCCTGGGTCTTTGTCTCTTCGCGGCGAGCTGTTTTCTCAACATCAACATGGACCACAACTACAGCGGGCCGCAGCTTCTGGTGCCGAACCTGGTACGCGCTGCCGGACAGGCGCTGGTGATGACGCCGCTATCCTCGCTCGCGACCGCCGGCATCGAGCGCGAGAACGCCGGTTCGGCTTCAGCGCTGTTCAACATGATGCGGAACCTCGGTGGATCGATCGGCATCGCCATGCTGCAGACTCTGCTGACCAAGCGCGAGCAGTTCCACTCGGCTGTGATCACACCGGACGTGTCGATGTTCGACGAGGCGACGCGGCAGCGGCTGGCGGCACTGCAGCGATACTTCATGACGACCGGCAGCGCCGATCCCGCAATGGCGTGGCACAACGCCATCGTGGCCGTGGGCCGTTCGGTGCGGGCGCAGTCCTACTTCCTGGCCTACAGCGACACGTTCTTCATCATGGGCTGTGCGTTGCTGCTGGCAGTCGTCGCCGCGCTTCTCATGGCGCGCAGCACCGGGGGTGGCGCCGGGGCTCACTGACGTCGCTGCGCCACCCCCAGAATGCTGAACTCAAGCGGCGGCGTGTTGACCGCGACCGAACAGCCTGTCGAGGTGGTTGGCCTGCGCCTTGTCGAACTGCGTGGTCTTTTCCCGTACGTCATCGACGGCGGCGAGCGCCTTCTTCACGGCGGGACGTTCGTTGATCACGCCCACCCATTTCATGACGTTCTTGTATTTCTCCGCAGCGGTCGCGCCGAGCAGCACGGGGATGTTGCGCGCCCAGGGATAGGTGGCGATGTCGGCGATGCCGTAGTCGGCGCCGCCGAGCCAGGGCTTTTCCGCGAGCCGCTGGTCCATCGCCTCGAGCACGCGATGCACCTGCGTGGTGTAGCGGCTCTGTGCGTAGTCGTTGCCCTTGGGGGCGAAGCGGACGAAGTGCACGTGCTGGCCGAACATCGGGCCGAGCGTGGTCATCTGCACCATCATCCACTCGATGGTTTCGTATTTCGCCGCCATGTCCTTGGGCAGCAGCTGGCCGGTCTTTTCGGCGAGGTAGAGCAGGATAGCGCCGGACTCGAACAGCGTGATGGGCTTGCCGCCGGGGCCTTCGCTGTCGGTGATGACGGGGACCTTGGCCATCGGGTTGAGCTTTAGGAAGGCAGGGTCGAACTGCTTGCCGCTGAACACGTCAAGCGGATGGACCGTGTAGGGCAGGTTGAGTTCCTCGAGCGCGATGTAGATCTTCACCACGTTCGGGCTGCCCATGCCGTAGAGTTCGATCATTGGTTCCTCCTCCAGTTGGGGTGATCGCGGGTTCGCAATGCGGCTGTTCGGAGCCGCGAGCGCCGTTGCCCGACGAATATAGGACATCGCGAGGGCGGCGAAAACGCGACCCGGGTGGGCCAGGCCCGGCGCGAGCGCACCAAGCGTGGCGGGTGGGCGGCAGCGCAAGGCCTCGGCCCATATCGTGGCGATGTCTCGGCACAACCGTATGACGCGTGGCGCGTTTCCGTGGACGCAGAGCAACGGAGCGGGCGGATGAAGCAGCCTCACACGGAAGAGACAGTGCGTCATACGCAAGATCAGCAGAACACGGGGACGCACAAGAAGCCTGGTGCGCCGGACGAGAAGGGCGCCGATCGGTTCGGCGGCACTCGGACGGGGCAGGAGAACGTGGAACCGACGCGGGAGCGGAAGAACGAGGCGCCACGGCGGTAGGGAAGGGACGCGAGCGGACGTTCGATCCGCCGGATCGCGATGAGGGGGCGGTGACGGCGGCCGCTTGCGATGGCGATCCAAAGTCGGGCTTGCACGTGCAGGGCAGCCATCGTTTCGCGGGTGGCGCGGAATTCCTGGGTCCAGAAACCGTGCGTGGTGCGGGCGGTGCGGATGCGGGCGATCCCGTCCTGCGTGCGGGGGCCGGTGCTGTGGCCGCGGTGGAGGCGGCAGCGGCCGTTTTGCATCGCCCGGCTGACGGCAGGCGGTGCCCGCGCGCTTGCGAGCGCCGCGGCGCGGGGCAAGGGTGGGATTGCCGGCCGGCGCCCCATTCTTCAGGCGGTGGCTCCACGGGGCATGGGGTTCTAGCGCCACCAACGCGGCTTGCTCCGTGCGGGGAGGGCGTAGGGCGTCGAACTCTGCTTCCAGGCCAGTTCATGCATCAGGCGGCTGAACAAAGTGGACGCCTTGGCGGCGCTGCCGATCTCGCGGCTGAGGATATCGGAGAACTGATCGGGCACGGCGGCGCGGCGCAGGGCGGCGACGGTCGCGTAGTGGAAAAGCACCGCCTGGGAGGCGAGCGCGGCCTCGACAGGCTGCTGCGCGTCGAGCGAGCGGAGCAGGTGCATCGAGGCGACCTTGCGGCGGAGTTTTTCGCCCCGGTGTCGGTCGCGGCGGTGGCGAGGCGTGGACGAGCGAATGCAGAGTGTCGTCGGTGAAGATCGGGTCCAGGGGGTCTTCGTCCGGGGGACGCGGAGTTGTCGGGTCGGGTGGTGCATGGTGTCCGGGGCCGCTCAGTGGAGGGGCCTGTCGTCCAGGCATTCGCTTGCAGACTCCCCCCCACCCGCCTATGTGGGGCCGCCAAGGTAGCGGAAAGGCTCTCCCGCCCATGGCCCTCGACAGTCCCCAGACGTCCGTTGCCGCGCGCATCGAGGAGGCGCTCGCCTTCGACGACGTGCTGCTGGTGCCCGGCTATTCGAAGATCCTGCCGTCCGCGACCGATACACGCACCAGGCTCACCCGCACCATCCCGCTCAACATCCCGATCATCTCGGCGGCCATGGACACCGTCACCGAGGCCGGCATGGCGATCGCCATGGCTCAGCAGGGTGGGCTGGGCGTCATCCACAAGAACCTCGAACCCGGCGAGCAGGCGGCGCAGGTCCGGCGGGTGAAGAAGTTCGAATCCGGCATGGTGGTGAACCCGCTCACCATCAACCCGGAGCAGACGCTCGCCGATGTCACCGCGTTGATGAACACCCACAGGATCAGTGGCATCCCGGTGGTTGAGCGCGACAGCAACCGGCTGGTCGGCATCATCACCCACCGCGATGTCCGTTTCGCCACCGACCCGGCGCAGAAGGTCCATGAGCTGATGACGCGGGAGGGCCTCGTCACCGTCACCAACGGTGTCAGCCCGGATGAAGCGCGTCGCCTGCTGCACCGCCATCGCATCGAGAAGCTGCTGGTGGTGGACGAGGCATACAGGTGCGTCGGGTTGATCACCGTGAAGGATATGGACAAGGCGGAGACGCACCCGCTCGCCAACAAGGATGAATTGGGGCGGCTGCGCGTTGCTGCTGCCACGGGCGTTGGGCCGGATGGGCACCGGCGTTCGCGGGCGCTGATCGAGGCAGAGGTGGACGTTGTGGTGGTGGATACCGCGCACGGGCACTCGCGCGGCGTGCTGGACGCGGTGACGGCTATCAAGAAGCTGTCCAATGCGGTGCAGGTGATCGCCGGCAATGTGGCGACGCCGGAGGGCGTGTTGGCGCTGATCGAGGCTGGGGCTGATGGGGTGAAGATCGGCATCGGACCCGGGTCGATCTGCACGACGCGCGTGGTTGCCGGAGTAGGGGTACCGCAATTCACCGCGGTGCTGGAATGCGCCGCCGCGTGTCGCGAGGCGGGTGTTCCGGCAATTGCGGACGGCGGGATGCGGACCTCGGGCGACATCGTGAAGGCGATCGCGGCGGGGGCGGATGCGGTGATGATTGGGTCGCTGCTGGCCGGTACGGACGAGGCGCCGGGCGAGGTGTTCCTGTACCAGGGTCGGTCGTACAAGTCGTACCGCGGCATGGGCAGTATCGGGGCGATGGCGCGCGGGTCGGCGGACCGATACTTTCAGCAGGACATCAAGGACCAGTTGAAGCTGGTGCCGGAAGGTGTCGAAGGTATGGTGCCGTATAAGGGCCCGGTCGCTCAGGCGATCCATCAACTGGTGGGTGGGCTGAAGGCGGGGATGGGGTATACCGGTAGTGCGGGCATCGCCGAACTGCAGCGGAACTCGCGGTTCCGCCGGGTAACCGGCGCCGGGCTGCGCGAGAGCCATGTCCATGATGTTGCGATCAGCCGCGAAGCACCGAACTACCGGCAGGACTGACCGCCTGACTCCTGCCGCGCGGATCGCTGCTGCCATCGAATTGCTGGAGGCCGTGCTTGTTTCTTCTTATCCGCTGGTCGGAGGAGAGGAGGGGGTGCGGCTGCAGACCCACGGCCCCCTCCCGCCGGCCCCCTCCCGCCAGGAGAGGGGGAGAGGTGGGGCACGGCCGGCGGATGCTGTGGCCAATGACTTTTTTCGCAGCCGCCGGTTCATCGGTTCTGGCGATCGGCGCGCCGTTGGGGACCGGGTCTGGCGGGTGCTGCGGAGCTGTCGTCGGCTGACCTGGTGGCTTGGCGGGCGTCCCGCGCCGCGCCTGCTGGTTGCTGCCTCGCTGCTACTGGAGGGGACCCGCTATGTCGAATTGGCCGAGGTCTTCTCTGGGGGCCGCTTCGCGCCTGCGGCTCTTGCGCCGTCGGAGCAGGCGTTGCTTCACCGGTTGGATGGGCGCGCACTCGAGCATCCGTCGATGCCCGACGCGGTACGGCTGGAGGTGCCGGACTGGCTGGTGACACATATCGCGCAGGAGGAACTTCGCGCGCTGCTGGAACCTGCGCCGCTCGATCTGCGCGTCAATCTGCTGAAGACGACGCGCGACGAGGCTCGTGCGGCGCTTGCGGCGGAGGGCCTGGACGCCGTTCCGACGCCGCTGTCCCCGTGGGGGCTGCGGATCGAGGGCCGCCGGCAGGTCACCACGGGCGCCGCTTTCCGCGCCGGGCTGGTCGAGATCCAGGACGAGGGCAGCCAGCTTGTCGCCAGGCTGGTCGATGCGCGGGCGGGAATGCGTGTGGCCGATCTCTGCGCGGGTGCGGGCGGCAAGACGCTGGCGCTGGCGATGACGATGCAGAACCGCGGTCAGCTCGTCGCGTGCGACGTCTCGGCGGCACGTCTGGATGGCGCGGTCCGCCGCCTTCGCCGCGCCGGTGTTCACAACGTCGAGCGCCATCTGCTCGAGGCGGGCGACAAGTGGGTCAAGCGGCGCGCGGGGAACTTCGATCGGGTGCTGGTGGATGCGCCTTGCACCGGCACCGGCACGTGGCGGCGCAACCCCGACGCGCGGTTAAGGTTGGCGGAGGCCGACCTTGCCGAACTTCTGCCAAAACAGGCAGCGATACTTGATGAGGCGGCGACCCTGGTTCGCATCGGCGGCCGTTTGGTCTACGCTACGTGTTCGTTGATTTCCGAGGAGAACGAGGCTCAGGTGACTGCCTTCCTCAGCCGCCATTCCGGCTTCTTACAGAGGGATGTCCTGGTGCTCACGCCTGCGCGTGACGGCACTGACGGGTTCTTTGCTGCCGTGCTGGAGCGGCGTACATGATCAGCGTTCGCCGTGCCCGGCCGGCCGACGCGATCTCGATCGGCGCGGTGCACGTGGCCGCCTGGCGCAGCACCTATCCTGGCATATTGCCCGACAGTTTCCTGGCGCGCCTCTCGGTGCCCCGCCAGGCCGCGCATTACGACGCGGCGATCAGGTCGTCATCGACCGGTGTGTTCGTCGCCTCCGCGTCCGGCACCGACGTGCCGCCTGGCTCCGGCTCACGCATCGTCGGCTTTGCCACGGCCGGTCGCGCACGCGGCGGTGAGTTCATCCGACGCCTGGGTGAAGGCGAGGTGGAGACGCTCTACGTGCTGGACGACTGGCGCGACCGTGGCGTGGGCCGCAAGCTGATGCGCGCGGCGGGTGGGTATTTGGCCGAGATCGGCTGCAAGTCGTGCTTCCTTTGGGTTCTGCGCGAGAACCCGAGCCGGTGGTTCTACCAGCGGCTGCGCGGCAAGCCGGTTGCCGAGGCGCTGATCCAGTTCGCGGGGGAGAAGGTGCCGCAAACGGCGTTCGTGTGGGACCCGATCGAGCGATTGTTGGCGGCCTCACCGCAGGAGTCCTGAAAACCGCTTGGACTGAGCGACGTTCTCTGTCCCGAACGGGAGAAGGAGCGTGTCCAATGCGGTATACAGCGATACTGGCCGGTGGCCTGGGGCTTGCCGCCGCGTGTGCCTTGCCAGCGGCGGCGCAGCAGACACCGCCGCCGCTGGCTTACGTGCAGCCGTTGCCGGGGCCGGCGGTGCAGAGTGTTCAGAGCAAGCTCAGTCAGGCGGGCGCCTACACCGGCAGCGTCGACGGCATCTGGGGTTCGGACAGCCAGTCGGCGTTGGAGCGCTATCAGCAGGCGCACCAGTTGCAGGTCACCGGCCAGCTCAATCAGGCAACCATCGCAACGCTCGGCCTTGACCCGAACACCTTGCTGGCCACTCCGGTTGCCGCACCGGCGCCGCCTGCACCCCCGGCGGACCATCTGCTGCCAGCGTCGGTGCGAGCGGTACAGGCGCGGCTGCGGACGCTGGGCTTCTATGGCGGTTCGGTCGATGGCGTATGGGGCGAGGGGACGCAGGTCGCTATCGAGAATTTCCAGCGTGGGCGCGGGTTGCAGCCGGACGGGCAGCTGGGTCCCTCGACAATCACCGCGATGGGCCTTGCGCCGGACGCATTGGCGTATCGTTAGCTTTTTGCTTGATCCGCGGAGCTGTCGGGTGGGGCGGCGGCTGCGATAGGTGGCGTACTTCCGTGGATATTGCTTCGTCGCTACGCTCGTGAGACTGAAGCGAGGAAACGCCATGTATGCCAGTGACAGCCGCATTCTGACCACGCACACAGGGAGTTTGCCGCGGCCCGCGGAACTGGTGCAGCTCTACGTCGCGAAGGGCCGCGGCGAACCGGTCGATGCACAACTTGCCGAGGCGGGACGCGCGGCGCTGGGCTACGTTGTGCGCAAGCAGCACGAGGCGGGCATCGACGTCGGCAACAATGGCGAACAGCAGCGCGAAGCGTTCTTTCTTTACGTCCGGTCGCGCATGAGCGGTTTCGGCGGCGCATGGAGACGCATGCCCCGCGCCGACGTCGAACGCTATCCCGACTACAAGGCAGCCATGGCGCGCGAGCAGCTGCACGTGCAGCAGGTTTCCAGCCGCGCGGAGATTCCTACCGCAATTGGCGATGTGCACTACCTCGACCGCGCCGCCATCGAGACCGAGTGCAGCGACTTTCGCGCCGCACTCGACGCGCAGCACGATCCGTTTGTCGAGCCGTTCCTCACCGCGCCGTCACCTGGGATTGTCGCCGCGGCGTTGCGTAATGACCATTATCCAAGCGAAATTGCCTACCTCGAAGCGCTCGGCGAGGCGCTGCGCGTGGAATACGAAACCATCGTGAAACACGGCTTCCTGCTGCAGCTCGATTGCCCGGACCTCGCTATGGAGCGGCACATTTCCTATCAGCATCGACCGCTTGGTGATTTTCTCGGCTTTGTCGATCGCGTCGTTGCCACTATCAATGCCGCGTTGGTCAACATACCGCGCGACCGCGTGCGGCTGCATGCGTGCTGGGGCAATTACGAAGGGCCGCACGATTGCGACGTGGAGCTGCATGAGATCATGCCGATCCTGCGCAAGCTCAATGTCGGTGGCTTCGTGCTGCCGTTCGCCAATCCGCGTCATGCGCACGAGTACGCTGTGCTGCGCGACTTTCCGCTCGATGCCGATCAGGTCATTGTCGCCGGGGTGATCGACAGCGTCACCAATTTTGTCGAGCATCCGAAGACGATCGCCGAACGCATCGAGCGTGTGGCCGAGGCCGTGGGTGATCCGAAGCGGGTGCTGGCCGGGACGGATTGTGGGTTTGATACGTCCGCTGGTCAGCGTCGCGTTGCCGAAGATGTGGTGTGGGCGAAGCTCGCGGCCCTCAGCGAAGGTGCGCGCATTGCGTCGCAGCGGTTGTTCTAGCCGGAGTCCCATGCGGTTCGTCGCGGCGCTCCTCGCAATGACAGCGTGCCTGGCGGTGCTATAACCGCTCTCCAGGGGTATAGGGAAACGGGATGATTGCGACTGAGGAGTTTGACTTTATTGTTGTGGGCGCAGGCTCCGCTGGCTGCGTGCTGGCTAATCGCCTGACCGCCGATGGCAAGACCACCGTCCTGCTATTGGAGGCCGGAGGCAAGGATCGCGATGTCTGGATCCACATCCCCGCGGGGTTCTTTCGCAACATCTACAATCCGAAGGTCGCTTGGCAATTCGAGTCAGAACCCGTGCCGGAATTCAACAACCGTCGCATTCCGCTGCCGCGCGGCAAGGTACTCGGCGGGTCATCGTCGATCAACGGCCTGATCTATATCCGCGGCCAGAAGCAGGACTTTGACCTGTGGCGGCAGCTCGGCAATACCGGATGGTCGTATGACGATGTGCTGCCGTATTTCCGCAAGTCGGAGGATCAGGAGCACGGCGAGGACGAGTTCCACGGCAAGGGTGGCCCGCTCGCGGTGTCCAATCTGCGCACCGATCACCCGTTGCACGATGCTTTCGTCGAAGGTGCGAAGCAGGCGGGCTATCCGTACAACCGCGACTTCAACGGCGCCGAGCAGGAAGGTGTGGGTCCGCTGCAGCTCACGGTGCGCAACCGGCGGCGTTGTTCGACCGCGGCTGGGTATCTCAGGCCGGTGCTCAACCGGACCAACCTGAAGGTGGAAGTACGTGCTCTGGCGCATCGCGTGCTCACCGAGGGCAAACGCGCGGTCGGCGTCGAGTTCAGCCAGGACGGTGCCATTCGCCAGGTGCGCGCTCGGCGCGAAGTGCTGCTTGCGGGCGGGGCGATCAACTCGCCGCAGTTGCTGCAACTCTCCGGCGTCGGAGCGGGCGCGCTGTTGCAGCAGCACGCCATCGACGTGGTGCACGATCTGCCCGGCGTTGGCGAGAACCTGCAGGACCATTGCGGCGGGCGTGTCATCTATCGCTGCGCGTCCGAGGTGTGGACAATGAACGAGGTGTACCACAGCTGGGTGCGCCGCATTCACCATGGCTTGCAATACATCCTCTCGATGAAGGGTGCGCTGATGACGGGCGCGGGGCCGATGGGGCTGTTCGTTCGCACGCGTCCGGAACTGGCTTCGCCCGATGTGCAGTACCAGTTCCTTGCCGGCAGCTCAGAGAAGACCGGCGACGTCATGCACAGCTTTCCCGGCTGCACGCTGGTCGCGATCCCTTGCCGACCGGAGAGCCGTGGCTGGCTGCGCATCACCTCGCCGGACCCGGCGAAGCCGCCGGCAATTCAGCCGAACTATCTTGCGACGCAGGCCGACAAGGACACGATGGTGGCCGCGCTGAAGGTGTCGCGCCGCATCTTCGCCACCGCGGCGATGCGGCAATACGTCACGGAGGAATACCTGCCTGGCCCGCGGGCAACGTCAGACGGGGACCTGCTGGACCACGTACGCAACACCGCGGGCACGACGTTTCATCAGACCAGCACCTGCATGATGGGTCCTGGCCCGATGGCCGTGGTGGACGGGTCGCTGCGCGTGAAGGGCATGGATCGGTTGCGCGTGATCGACGCCTCGATCATGCCGACGGTCGTGTCGGGGAATACCAATGCCACTGCAATTATGATCGGCGAAAAGGGCGCCGACATGATCCTCCGGGCGGCGTAGAACTGGACGCGAAGAGGGCCGGCACTGGGCCGGCCCTTCTCGCACCTGCGGCGACCGCGTGGTTAGCTGTTAGCGCCCTGGTTGGGGTTGGGCGCGAATAGCCAGGTTCCGTTGCTGCGGCTTGTCGTCACGAACGCGGCGGTCGGCTTGCCTGTCGCCTGGTTGCGGGCGTATGCGCTGGGTGTCTCGCCCACCTGCGCCTGGGCGATCACGCCAGGGAGCTGGGTGAAGGTCGTGTTCGCGGCGGGGCCTTCGCCCTCACCGGCAAAGGCGGAGCCGACGCCGAGCGCAAGGACCGCGGCTGTGGCAAGAATCATGGTCTTCATGGTCTCTCTCCTCTTGTCGGGTCCCGTCACTTTGGCGGGGCCATCGGGAACCGATTGGTCAGACGGAAGGTCAGTGGTGTTGTCCGTCTTCCAATGGGCGTGAGATAGACCTCTTGCCTGGGATAAATAATCCAGCTTTCCTGGATTTCATCTTTGCGTAAACTGAGGGAATAATGGACCTGATCGCTGCGTTGCGCGCTTTCGTCCGGGTAACGGAGACCAGCTCGTTCACGGCGGTCGCACGGGAGACCCATGTGAGCCAGTCGGCGGTGACGCGGCTGATCGCACAGTTGGAACAGCACTTCGATGTGCGTTTATTCCATCGCACGACGCGCAGGCTGAGCCTGACCGATGACGGCCAGGTGCTGCTGACACATGCGCGCCATCTGCTTGAGAGCGCCGACGAGATGGAGACGGTGCTGGGACGGCAGAGCGGCGCATCGCGTGGGCTAGTCCGGCTGGGGACGTCCGTCGCGGGAGGGCTCTTCCTGGCAACCCGCCTGCCGGTGCTGCTGGCGCGCCACCCCGGCCTGTCGGTGGAACTGGTGATGCGCGACCAGAACAGCGACATGGTCGAGGAGCGGCTGGACCTGGCGTTCCGCTCCGGCGAGATCGCAGATGCCTCGCTGGTAGCGCGGCGGGTCGGCTTTCTGGGGCGGGCCGTGGTGGCCGCGCCAATCTATCTTGAGCGGCACGGGGCGCCGTCCACGCCGTCGGATCTGGCAGCGCATACCTGCCTGATCCACGATGCCACGCCGGAGCCGGAGCTGTGGCGGTTCACCGGTGCGGACGGTCCGATCAGCGTTCGGGTGTCGGGCGGGTTCATCGCCAATGACAGCCAGGCAGTGCATCGGGCGGCGCGCGCCGGCCATGGCGTCGCGTCGCTGCCGGAGATCCAGTTGATCGACGACCTGCGGGCCGGGCGGCTGTTCCGGTTGCTCGAAGACTACCCGTCGCAGCGCGTGCCGGTGCAGATCGTCTATCCGTCGCGCCGCAACCTGGCGCCGCGGACACGGGTGGTGATGGATTTCCTGGTGGAGCAGACGCGGGAGATCAGCGTGCTGCTGGAGCAGGGGGCGGAGGTTCTGACGTAGGCGACAGGTTGGGCTCAGGACTGCGGAGTTGCGCGAAGTCAGTGCCAAGCTCGCGGCGCGCCATGGACTGGAAGGCGGCGAGGCTGTTGTAGCCGAGACCGGCGGCGACATGGGCGAGCGGCTCGCCGTCCGCGCAACGGGCCGCTCCCCGCAACAGACGCAGACGGCGACGCCAGGCTCCGAAGGAGAGCCCGGTCTGCGTGCGGAACACGCGCGTCAGCGTGCGCCGGCTCACGCCAACCTCATCCGCCCAATGGTCGATGTCGAGCGGTGACCCGGGATGCTCGATCAGCCGCTGGGCCAATCGGCGCAGCCGCCGGTCTGCGGGCACCGGCAGCGCGAACGGGGTCGTCGGAGCGTGCGTGATCTCGTCCAGGATCAATGACGCAAGGTGGCCGCCACGGCCGGCCGTGCCGTAGGCTGGCGGCTCCGCCGACAGCGCGACGAGCGCCGTTTCCAGCAGCGGCTGCACGATCACCACCCGGCAGTCGCGCGGCAGGTCACGTTCATCTTCGGCCCGCAGGTAGGCGGTGCGCATCGATACGGCGCCGTGCATTGCGACGTTGTGGCTGATCCCGGCCGGTAGCCATAATGCATGCCCCGGCGGCACGAGCCAGTTGCCTGCATCCGTCGTTGCCACCATCAATCCACGGATCGCAAAGATAAACTGCGCGCGCACATGGCTGTGCCGACCCGTCGTCGAGCCGGGGGCGAACTCCTTGGCCACCGCGACGACCGTCCGATCCACGTCCGGATAATGTGGTGCGTCGCCGGGTGCGCCGCGGGCATCGCGGCTGTGGCGGTGTTTTGGCCCATTTGCGTCGGCAAATGGCCCCAGCGCGTGCTCGGGTCAACCTAACATGCCCCGGTCACATCGAGGGACACTCAGCATGCATCTCCATCCCACATTGCAGCGTCTCGGGATCAGCAAACCGATCTTTCAGGCCCCGATCGGCGGCGTTGCCTCGCCCGCGCTCGCCGCGGCTGTCTCGGAGTCCGGTGGCTTTGGGCAGCTTGCGTGCTCCTGGCGCAGCGTTGAGCAGCTTGACGCGCTCTTCCGGCGGATGGCTTCGCTAACCTCGCGCCCATACGGGGTCAACTTTGTGCTCGATTTTCCCATCGCGGCGAAGCTCGAGGCGGCCCTTGCTCACAAGGTCGCGGCCGTATCGTTCTTCTGGGGCGACGGCAGCGTGTATGTCGATCGCGTGAAGGCGGCTGGTGCGCTCGCCATACAGGTGGTCGGTTCCATCGCAGACGCGGCGGGGTCTGCTGCGGCCGGTTTCGATCTGATCGTCGCGCAGGGTTTCGAGGCAGGGGGCCATGTCCGAGGCGAGCTCGGACTGATGGCGCTGCTGCCGCAGGTCGTCGATGCGGTGGCGCCGGTTCCGGTATTGGCCGCGGGTGGTATCGCCGATGCGCGCGGCGTGGCCGCGGCACTGGCGCTCGGCGCGAACGGGGTGTGGGTGGGAACCCAATTCCTGGCTGCCGAGGAGGCAAACATCCACCCCGCGTATCGTGATTGTGTCTTGGCGAGCAGCGGCGACGATGCGGTGTATTCGACCCTCTACGACGTGGGTTGGCCGAATGCGCCGGTCCGCAGTCTTAGAAACGGCACCCTTGCCAGGTGGCACGCGGCGGGCGAGCCGCGCGCACCTGATCGACCTGGCGAGGGGGATGTCGTCGCCAAACGCGCGGACGGCAGCAGCATCCCGCGCTACCACTTCAGTGCGCCGACACGCGATGTGATGGGGGCCGCCGAAGAGATGGCGCTTTACGCCGGTGGGGCTGTCGGACTGGTCAGATCGCAAATGCCGGCGGCAGCGATCGTCGACGAACTCGCCGCCGACATCAGCTGAGGCGGAACGACGTGGAGTAAACAGCGAAATCATCGAGAGAGGACAATATCATGCCGAGAATAGCGCCGCTCGAACCACCCTATGCAGCGGAAGTCCGCGAGCAATTCGAGCGGATCATGGGGCCCGGAGCGGATCCCCTGGTACTTTTCCGGACCGTGGCGAAGGACAAGCGCGCCTGGTCCAAATTTCGCACGGCCAGCCTGTTGGATGACGGACCCCTGTCGCTGCGTGAGCGCGAGGTCGTCATCGATCGCACCTGCGCGCTGACCGGCTGCGAATACGAATGGGCATACATGTCGCGTTCTTCGCGCCGAAGGCCGGTCATACCGAAGAGCAGGTGAGGGCCACGACCGCGGGGGATGCAGGCTGTTGGTCCGCGGCCGAACAGGCGTTGATCGGCGCGGTTGATGCGCTGCATTTCCGCATGACGTGGAGCGACGAGGAGTACCGCTCGCTGGCGGCACACTACACCGAGGCACAGATCTTCGAGATCCTGCTGCTTTGTGGGCGCTATCGAACGGTGTCCTATATTGTGAATGCGCTGGCGCTGCCGCTCGATCCTCGTGGGGCGCGGTTTCCGCAGGGACGTCCATAGTGGTTTGCGGCCTTGCAAGTGCGTCGGCCGCGTGATCCAACGCCTGGGATCAAGCAAGGACTGCCAATCCGATGCCCGATTCCCTGCCTGATCCCGCCACCACCGCCTCACTCGCCGCGGAGCGCGTGCTGATCCTGGACTTCGGCAGCCAGGTGACGCAGCTGATTGCCCGCCGGCTGCGCGAGTCGGGCGTGTATTGCGAGATCTGGCCGTTCAACGCTGATCCCGAGCGCATTCGCGCCTGGCGGCCGCGCGGCATCATCCTGTCAGGCGGACCGGCGAGCCTGACTGAGGGCAGTTCGCCGCGCGCCCCGCAATGCGTGTTCCAGGCCGGCGTGCCGGTGCTGGGCATCTGCTACGGCATGCAGACGATGTGCGACCAGTTGGGCGGCGAGGTGCAGGGGTCGGACCATCGCGAGTTTGGCCGCGCCTTCGTCGATCTGACGGATGACTGCGTGTTGTTCCAGGGCGTCTGGCACAAGGGCGGGCGCGAGCAGGTCTGGATGAGCCACGGCGACCGCGTGACCCGTCTGCCGCCAGGCTTCCGTGTCGTGGGCGTGAGCGAGGGTGCGCCGTTCGCTGCCATTGCCGATGACTCACGGCGGTTCTATGGGCTGCTGTTCCATCCCGAGGTGGTGCACACGCCGCATGGTGCCGCGCTGCTGCGCAACTTCACGCATTGTGTGCTGGGTCTGTCAGGTGCCTGGACGATGGCTGGCTTCCGCGCGACCGAGATCGCGCGAATCCGCGCCAAGGTAGGGAATGGCAAAGTGATCTGCGGGCTCTCCGGCGGGGTGGATTCGTCGGTTGCCGCGGTGCTGATCCACGAGGCGATCGGCGATCAGCTCACCTGCATCTTTGTCGATCACGGACTGCTGCGGCAGGGCGAGGCCGAGGAGGTGGCGCGGACCTTCCGCGACCGGTTCAATATCAGGCTGGTGCATCGCGACGCATCGGCGCCGTTTCTCAAGGCGCTCGATGGCGTCACCGATCCGGAGGTGAAGCGCAAGACGATCGGGCGGCTGTTCATCGACGTGTTCGACGAGGAGGCGGGGAAACTCGGCGGCGCCGATTATCTGGCGCAAGGCACTCTGTATCCGGATGTGATCGAGAGCGTCAGCTTCACGGGTGGCCCTTCGGTCACCATCAAGTCGCACCATAATGTCGGCGGACTGCCGGAGCGGATGAGGCTGAAGCTGATCGAGCCGCTGCGCGAGCTCTTCAAGGACGAGGTGCGTGAGCTGGGTCACGAGTTGGGGCTGCCCGAAGCGATTGTGGGGCGGCATCCGTTCCCGGGGCCGGGGCTGGCGATCCGTATCCCTGGGGCGATCACGCGTGACAGGCTTGAGCTGCTGCGGCGTGCGGACGCTATTTTTTTGGAGGAGATCCGCGCGGCTGGGCTGTACGACGCGATCTGGCAGGCGTTTGCCGTGCTGCTGCCGGTGCGGACCGTGGGCGTGATGGGGGATGGGCGCACCTACGACTATGCATGCGCGCTGCGGGCGGTGACCTCGACCGATGGGATGACGGCGGATGTCTATCCGTTCGATGCGGGGTTCCTGGTCCGGGTTGCGGGACGGATCGTCAACGAGGTGCGGGGGATCAACCGGGTGACCTACGACGTCACCAGCAAGCCGCCGGGAACAATCGAGTGGGAGTGAGGGTTGCGACGACGGGCGATCGCAGAGGTTACGAACCGCATTCACCATCGAGACTGGCAATCGCCACCACATAACCGGCGGGATCGCGGAGCCAAACCTCTCTGTGCCGGGGTGCGGGGTTGATGTGAGGTTCTCCGATAATCTCGGCGCCCAGGTGGCGGGCTCGCTCCACGGCCGAGTCAAAATCATCAGCCTGGAACCGGCAATACACCGTGCCCCGGCGGCGGCGCGTTATCCCGCAAAATAACTACGAGCGCAGGGTACTGAGCATCTTGCAAATCGGCGACAACTTGGACGTCAGGACTTGCGAAACCGCGTCTGACCCTATGCGGTCCGCGCTTACATCTTTGTTGCCCGACCTATCGGAACCTGGTGTACGTGGCAGTAGCGCACGAATGGCGTTGAGTTGCGCGACCATGTGGTCCGGTGGCTCATTTAACGCGTCACGAATCGCCTGCATAAGCGGCAGCCATTCGTCCAGTAGTTCCGATAGTTGGTCGACAGTTTGCCTGAGAACAGATTGCTCCGTATTCCATCGCCTTATTGTGGCGCCGATATCCAGAACTGCGTAGTCGATCATGCTGATTACAGCGCCCGAGAGCTGCGCGGTCGCGGTCGCCGACTTGAAGATGGCAGCAAGTGCCGCATTGGCATCTGGCGGTGTCGCCTTCGGGGAGTGGATAGCGCCGCCCTGGCCGAATGCGTGTATCTCGTTGTGCAGGATGCGTAACCAACCGTGTGGGATCGCCGTCTCAGCGCCAATCAGGCCAACTGGCAATAGTAGCTTCGCCAATTCGCTAGTGCGCTGGTAGATGTCTTGCCGCCTGACCCCGAGTGTAGTGGCGGCAGCGCCAATGGCTGCTTTTGTCTCGGTTGCACCAGAGCGAATGGACCCCGCTGTCATGCCTGCAAGACCTGCACCGCATGAACTGAGCAGGTGAAGGATCAGGACCAATTCTAGGTCGGCCAGCTGCGTCCTCTCAGCCTGCACGCGTCCGGTCTCGCGGTCCTTCGCTTCCGGACCCAATATACCTGACAGTGCCAGCTCGCTCACCACAGCACGAACTTGCGCCGGCGTCGTGGATTTGCTTTCGCTAATTCCCTCGTGCAGGGCCAAATCACGGTTTGTCATGGTAGTCATGAGTGGCAAGCTCGTCCATGGAACGATGTATGCCGCTCCGTTGTTCGCAAAGTCGCGCAGGATTGCGATCAGCCCGTCCCGCTCGTCGTCGCAGACGCGGGCCATTCGCAACATTGGGGTGTCAAATGGCACGACCGCCCCCCGCGGACGATTTGGGCCGAACAATTTGCTGATGATGCCGCCGTTTGCCCAGCGTGCCATTTGCCGCCTCATATCGACATCGTACGATTGCTGATTCCATATACGACAAAACCGTGAATAAACCGTACGTTCTACGCTGTCATAGGAGTGGCAGCGTAAACCTCTTCGGTTTTGACCGCCGCACCCGTTCAACGAACACGTTGTCGCGCCAGGAACCGCGGCCATCCATGCGATCAGGTTGGCAGATTGGTGCAGCGAACCGTGGCCGTGCCGACCAAGCTTGTAGGTGCTGGGCCAGAAGCACGGCCGGAACTTGCTTCCGCGCGTGGGTGCTGCCTCGCTCGGGTCGGCGTAGTGGCGCCAGTCGCTCCGCGCTGGTTCACGCTGACACCTCGGTCACCAGCAGAGTTCTGGCTGGTGGGCACGACGAAGCCTTCCGATGATTCCCACGAACAGGGTCACTAGCGGGAGGGTGACAATAGCGAGTTCCACCGCGCTGCTACCACGTCGGGGGGAGTGCAGCACTCGCCGCAATATCGCCCGTTCCCGGGGCCGATACCGACGTGCTTGGAGCCAGTGAGGAAAGCGCCCGAGGCGTTCTCCAGCGAAGCGTTCGGGACAATTATTAATACGGCAAGATTTCAAGGTTCTTAATACGGCGACCGATGGTCGGAAGCGGAGTTTCCACTCAATGGTTTGGAAGAGTTGATCACGTCGGATTCCGGCCGTCGTGGAACATTGGATCTCGACCGCCTATGGCAGATAAAGCGCTTGCTATCGCGAGAAAAAATATGCTGGTATGCAACTATTGGTTGGTATCCAGATCAGATAGGGGTGCCATTGGTTGGGCAAAAGAACGTCAGATTTGTGCAGTCGCCCGCTGGCAGAGAGTCAGCGGCCCCTCATTAGGGTAGCGCCCGACCAGCGTTCGCCAGGGCGACCAAGCAACGAGTTGCGCCCGTGAAATACTGGTTCCGGCTGCTTTGCACGATTCTGCTAAGTGGACCCATCAGTGTCCAAGCGCGGAACTTGCCGAGCCGTGCATCACCTGAATCTCAACCCCCAGCGACACTCAGCACATTGTCACAGCTGTCTGACGCTGTGGCGCAAACGGCGCAACCCGCGCCTACACCCGAAACGTCTGTTCCGGTTGACCGTCCGTCTAGAGGCACACAAAGCCAGCCAATTTCCGTACAGGCTGGAACCGGTGTGCTTTTGCGCCTGCCGCAGCCAGCGGCCACCGTCCTGTCAGCAGAGCCTGCGATTGCACGTGTGCAACCGGCCTCACCGACCAGCCTATTTCTGATGGGCGTAGCGCCAGGCCGCACGACGGTGATTGCTGCGACGGAGACGGGCACTGCAATCGTGCAGTATGACGTGACTGTCACTCCCGGTGCCGGCAGCCAGTCGCCCGCCGCCTCCCCGGCAGCCGCCGCCGGGATCGTCACGCTGGCGACGGCGCTGGCTATCCAGGCAGCCATCGCGCGGACGGTACAGGGTGCGTCGGGCGTGAGCGTCCACGCGGCGCAGACCGATGCGATCCTCACCGGGACTGTGCCGAACGCTGTAGCCGCTCAGCAAGCCGAGGCAATTGCGCGCGGGTATGTCGGCGAGAAAGGTGGAGTGGTGGACAATCTGACCGTGCTGGGGGCAATCCAGGTCAATGTCCGGGTGCGGATAGCCGAGATAAGCCGCCAGGTTACACGTCAGCTCGGGTTCAACTGGCAGGCGCTCGGCAGCGGTCCGGGCTGGCGCTTCGGATTGCTGAGCGGGGCAGCCAGTGGCGGTGCAATCAGTCCGCTGCTGCCACTTGGCTTGCCACTATTCGCCAATAGTACCCGCTGTACCCAATCAACTGGGTGCCGGATTTACCTCCGGCAATAAGCTGTGGGACGTCAACGGCATCATTGACGCGCTGGCAGCCGATCAGTTGATCACCATTCTCGCGGAGCCCAATCTGACGGCCCTGTCCGGCGAAACCGCGAGCTTCCTTGCCGGCGGCGAATTTCCGATCCCGATCGCGGGCAACACGAGCAACGGAGCGACCACCATTACTGTCGAGTTCAAGACATTCGGCATCAGCCTGGCGGTAGTTCCGACCGTGCTGTCACCGACCCGCGTCAACTTGCGTGTCCGTCCTGAGGTCAGTCAGCTCAGCACGAACGGCGCAGTCAGCGTACCGTTGGCCACCGGCACATTGACGATTCCCGCACTGACAGTGCGGCGTGCCGAAACGACAATCGAGCTGGGTAGCGGCCAGAGTTTTGCGATCGCGGGGCTGTTGCAGAAGACCAGCATCGATCAGACGAACGCCCTGCCGTGGATCGGGGAGGTGCCAGTGATTGGCGCGCTGTTCAAATCCAATGACTTCCAGCGAGGCGAGAGCGAGTTGGTGATCATCGTCACCCCATACGTGGTGCAGCCCGCTTCGAGCCCGACCGCGTTGCGTACACCAGTCGACGGCTTCAGACCGGCGACCGATCTGGACCGGATCCTGCTTGGCCGCCAACAAGCTCCCGGCCCGGCCGGCACGCCGCCGCTCGATGCCGGCTTCATCCTGGAGTGAGGACGGCATGCACCGTTTCGGTTGGCTCATTGTCGCGGTGCTCGCCACGGGTTGCACCTCTGATTTGCTCGACCCGTTCCAGCGCCCCCGGACATGGACGCCTAGCAGTGACAATGATGCCAACCTGCGCGTCATGGTCGCCAACCCGCATGACCTGGTCGAAGGCGTGGGCCAGGGCACGAGCGCTGGTGCCGAGGCAGCGCCACCGGTGGCGCGGGTACTCGCTGGAAAGCGCTATCCACTTCCCGAACTGAATGCTTCGACAGTAGATGCGGTATCACAACAACAGCAGCAGGGAGCGGCGAATCCTGTTTCGGCTCAGTAGCACCATAAAAGGATTGACTTCATGCGCTGCTTTCCTGATTTGGGCCTTGCTCTGGCGGTGGGAGTGTGCGCTGCTCTGACAGCCTGCGGATCAAGCAATATTCACGAGCCATCTCTGACTGCAGATGCGCAGTTGCAGGTAGCTGAGGCCGCCGACGCATCTGGCGACAGCGAGCTTGCAATATCGAAGTACAGCGCCGCGGCGGCAAGCGAACCGTCCAATATTGGCTTGCAGCTACGCTGTGCCGACGCCCTTGCGAGGTATGGCAAGATCACGCAGGCACGGCAGCTGCTGACGGAACGGCTGCGCACAAACCACGACCAGCCGGACCTGATTCGGGCACTGGCACTCGTCGATCTCGTCGCGGGGGCGCCAACTCGGGCCATTGCCCAATTCGACCAGATATTGGCGGTCAATCCTGCGGATACGCGGACACTCGCCGACAAGGCCGTGGCACTCGATTTGCAAGGTCAGCATCCAGAGGCGCAAGCAATCTATCGGCAGGTGCTTGCAGCCAGACCTAATGATCCGGCCGTCAGAAACAATCTTGCCATTTCGATGATGCTGGAGGGCCACATCCACCAGGCGCTACAGACGCTCGCGCCAATGCAGGATGCTGAGACATCGCCGCCACGGCTCAAGGTGAACCTGGGGGTCCTCTTTGCTGCCACCGGTGACCTCGAGCATTCCAGACAGTTGTTGGGTGACCGCGCATCGGATGCCGATCTTTCGGCACTGACTCAGGTTCTCAAGTCATCGGCGGGGGGTGGTCGTGACACCACAAATTCTGCCACCGATCAGTGAGACATGCTGCCAAGTGCGCTGACAAGCTGGCTGACCGGCTTCCCCATTACAATGATGAAAATACATGGCATAATGAATATCATCATTGGCATCACCAGCAGCGCTGGGAGCTTACCTGCCCGCTCCTCAAATTGGATCATTCGATCGTTACGCATCTCAGCGGCGAGCGTACGCAAGCCCTGAGCAAGCGGCGTGCCGTACTTCAAGGTCTGGGCGAGGGTCCCGGCGAGACGCTTCAACGCGGGCTGCCCTGAGCGCTCCGCCAGATTGGCGAGCGCTATTCGGCGATCGGGCATGACGCGCAACTCATGCGTGAACAGAGAGAATTCGACGGCGACGGCCCTGTTCGATCGCTGCATCTCCTGCGCGACACGCGCAACAGTCGATGTCAGCCCCAGCCCCGCTTCGGCGCACACGACCATCAGATCCAGCGCGTCGGGAAGCCCGCGTCGCAGCGCGGCCTGATAAGGCCTGCGCAGGAATCCCACCACCCAATTGGGCAACATCATTCCAACCGCCAGCGATGGGACCACAAAAAGTGCTTGTTTTGCCATTGGGAAGTGAAAAAGTACCACCCCCACATATACAAGCGCCGGCATGCCGAATAGGCAAATCGCCTTCGCGCCCATGAAAAGCGGTATTGCTTTCGACGGCTCAAATCCGGCCGCTGCAAGCGATTTCGCCAGTGCATCTAAATCATGACTGGACAGCAACCTCCCGCGCATTGCATTACCCAAATTCTTCATCAGCGAAAACAAGGCTGGTAGGAAACTCGGTGAGCGCGACTGTGTCGCTAGTTCTGCGCCTTGACGCAGTCTGCTGAGCCGGCGCGAAATTGTCTGCTCCTCAGATCCCCGGAACAGCAGCAGGAGTGCGGCTGCGACCAGCGCCAGGACACAGCCTCCAATAGTGAACAACATAAGCATCTGGGTCACGGCGCGAGGCTCCGGCAAATCAGCTGACGCATGACCAGCAGGCCCGTTCCAAGAAGGCCAAAGGCAGAAAGCAACAAATGATTGCCGCCTGGGGTGTTAAAAAAGAAATTGAGAAAGCCGGGCTGCATATAGGAGAGTATAAGCCCCAATACGAAAGGCAACGCTCCCAGTATCATTGCGGACGAGCGTGCTTCCGCTGCCATCGCCTTGCCGCGCTTGGAAAGCTGCACACGCTTGCGTACTATGTCCTGGAGATTTTGAAGAGTTTCAATGAGGCTGCCACCGGTCTGCGCCTGTAGGCTGATCGTGACGGCAAAGAAGGCGTATTCCGGAAGCCCAACGCGCTCGTACAGCTTCCACAGCGCGTCTTCAAGACGCTGCCCGATTGCCAGTCCGTTGACTACGTGAACGAACGCCTCATGCGAGGGAGTAGGAGCATCTGTCACCACGCTGCGTAGCGCTTCGCTTAACGGGATGCCGGCGCCGACTGCGCGGCAGATCAACGCCATCACGTCTGGAAGCTGCTCGAGCACCGTCTTCCGGTAGCGAGTACGTTCCCACCCAAAGATGACTCTGGCTACAAGAAACGTCTCGATCGGCATCGTCAGGGCGGCGAGCGGCCAACCTACAAAAGCGCGTCCATAGAAGAAGCCGGCCAGGCCCAAGGCGCAGGCGATGGCGATCACGACCTTCCAGGAGAGGGCGTTCTGCTGCGGGTTATCCGGATTGAGCCGTAGCGCGTGCATGAGGCGTTTCGACAGATTGCTATGGTCATCAGCCGATCGGATGCCAAGGCTGGGCACCGGCCGGGCCGAGGCCTCATCATCGTTCCTATAACGGACCGAGAAAACCCGTTCCCGCAGGCGGCTCGCGTTGACGTCCCTCACGAGGAGGATCGCGCTTCCGGTTGCCACGAAAAGCAAGATGATAACGGCAGGAGTGAGGGAACTCAGCATGTCACAGGCTTTGCAGTGCTTCCATCCAGGCTTTTTCCAGACCAAAGTAAGTCAGCCTGGTCTCAAAGGACGGATGTGAGATTGCGCTGCGATAGTGGCCGACGATCTTTCCGGCCGGGTCCTCGTGATCGAATTCGAACGCCACTACTTCGTTCATTGTGATAACATCGCCCTCCATCCCGCAGACATCGGAGATCTGCGTAACGCGTCGCACACCGTCTCGCATCCGTTCGATCTGGATGATTAGATCCATGGCGCTGGCGATCTGCGTTCGGATTGCGCGGGCCGGCAGGTTTACCGTCGCCATTTGCACCATATTCTCGATCCGACCTATCGCATCGCGTGTGGTATTGGCGTGGACCGTGCTGATAGAGCCGTCATGGCCGGTATTCATGGCTTGCAACATGTCATAAGCTTCGGTGCCGCGGACCTCGCCAACGATGATGCGGTCCGGTCGCATACGCAATGCGTTGCGCAAGAGCTCTCGCTGATTGATCTCTCCTCGCCCTTCCAGATTGGCTGTTCGTGTCTCGAGCCGTACTACGTGTGGCTGCTGCAGTTGCAGCTCGGCCGCGTCTTCGATTGTCACAATGCGTTCGTCCGGTGATATCATTCGACTGAGCGCATTCAGCAGGGTAGTCTTGCCCGAGCCGGTTCCGCCGGAAATTATGATGTTGCATCGGCACCGTGCTGCGATTTCGAGCAAGTGTGCTACAGCGGGGACCATGCTGCCGTTTTTTATCATAGCAAGGAAATCGAGTTTCTTTTTGGTGAACTTCCGTATCGAGATGCACGGGCCATCAAGAGCCAGCGGGGGAAAAATCACATTGACGCGGCTGCCGTCGGGCAGGCGAGCGTCGCAAAGGGGGCTGGATTCGTCGATGCGCCTTCCGATCGTAGCCACCATCTTTTGCGCCACCATGGCGGCATGCTCAAAATCCCGGAAATGCACTGCTGATTTTTGCAGCTTGCCAGCCACTTCAATAAAGACGGTATCGGGCCCGTTCACCATGATGTCGCTGATGGAATCATCGCGCAGCAGCGGTTCCAGAGGTCCGAAGCCGATCATGTCATCGGTTAGATCCTGTGCCAGTTGTGCCTGATCCAGCGCTGAAAACTGCACTTTCTCCTCATCGGCTATCTGGTGGATGACCGGCTCCAGTTCGACTCGCAGGGCATCGGGAGACATCGTGGCGATGACGCCCGAATCGAGCCGATCCATAATCTTGGCGCGCAACCGGAGGCGAAGGCTGATATCGGACGCCGCTGTGGTAGCCACCCGATGTGGTCGGGAAGCAATCTCGACCAGTGGTGCTTCCACCGGACGACGACCGAACGATTTCATCGTCCGAATCTCAGCCCGAAGAGCGACCGGCTGCCTTCGCGCGGCGGCTGACTTACGGTCACACCGGACACTTCGAGGGCCAGCAAGGCCATTGCCTTTCCGAAGGCCCGGCATTCCCCCAAAGCAGGCTTTCCCAGATTTGCCGCGCGCCCCAACTGCTTGCCAAGGTCAGGTATCTGGACGGTCGGCTTGGCACCGAGGCCCTGTTCGACCATGGGAAACTTCAGGCCGCCCTGCATGCCGACCCGGTTCAGCACGGTGCTCACTTGAGTATCGCCGACCTCTGTCGCCAACTGACGCAGACGGTCCGTGTCGCGGATGCTGGCGAGATCGGGGGCCATCACCACCAACAGGTGGCGCGCAGCGCGCAACGCCTGCATTGTGGCGTTGGTAGTTGGCGTTGGCATGTCTATGACAATGTAGTTGAACCGCCGGCGCAGCAGGTCTAGCACGCGCCGAATTCCGTCTGGGGTTGGCGACGCGGCCAGGTTGAGTGGTTCCTCGGCCGCGATCAGGCGCAACCGCGCGTTGATTTCGACACAGACGCGGTCTAGAAAAAGGGCGTCCGCGCGCTCCGGCTGTTCGAGTGCTATGCGCAGTCCGCCGGCCGGTTTCACTCCGAGCATGAGGGCCGTGGTTCCCTGCTGCAAATGGAGATCCAGCAAGGCAACATGGCCGTGAGTGGCATCGGTGAGCCGTAGCGCCAGATTGACCGCCACGGTGGTCGTACCGACGCCCCCCCGCGCGCCGCACACTGCAATCACACTGCCACCATGTGACTCAGTGGTATCCACTGAGATGCCGGCGATGTGCGGCACGAACAGACGCGCGACACGGTCACGCGTAAGCGGTTTGTGCGCGTATTCGGCGATCGCCAGGTCACGGATCAGGTGGCGATAGAGACCGAGGTCGGCGTACTCTCCAATCACCAGGACAGTAACGTCCGGCGTGCAAACCTGGGCAAGATTCGTTAACTCATACAATGGATTCAGTACGCCCGAGATGTCCACGATCAGTATTCGCGGCGTCGGTACCTTGGCCAGGTGTTTGATGGCATGAAGGATTGTCCCACGACGGATATCGACGTCATTCGTGGCATTGAGCAGCCCTGTGCGCAGCGCCGCCTCGGTCTCATCATCGGCCGCAAAGGCGAGGAGCAGTGTCCTGGCCTGCGAAGAGTCCCTTACCGGCCCCGCGTGGGGGGGGAGGACGTTGGTATCGGGATTGTCGTCTAACATAGACTGGACCTGCCATGAACGTCATGAAGCGACGAGAACCTGTCGGTCACGGGAACGTCACGTCGCGGGCGTCCTTGCCTTCGATCAGCCGCATACGAAGGGGTGCCGCTGCTCCGCCATCGGTGAGTGCGGCGGAGACATCACCGCCGTAAACCAAGCCGCGATGGCCGGTCGCGTTTATCCCCCCGTCCGCCGCCCGAATTGCCAAGGTTACTTTGCCAAGACGGTCAGCCACAGCGGTCCGTTCCGCCTGTTGCTGCGTGACTTCCAGTGTGACGGTGTGCGCGACCCGGCCTGTGGCATTATCGCCGGTGGCAACCGCGCCCTGAGCGATGCTTTGGTCTACGGCTACCACCCGCACGTCACTTAGTACCGTTTCACCAACAATGCGCCGCGCCACTGACGCGTCCTTGTCTGTCAATTCTTGTGTCAGTATGACGTCCACCCGATCACCGGGCCAGATCAAGCCACCATTCCCGGTAATGGCGTCGACGCCGATGGAGATGGCGCGTGTTCCTGGCCCCAACACCGCGGCGAGGAAGCCGCGATCTCTTGGGTGCAACACGTCGCCCGCCATGAGGATGCTCCCTGAGTCCAGGTAGCGACGCAGCAAGGCGCCATGCAGCCCAATTCGGATCTCGGGAGGTACTTGTTAGGGCGTTCTGCGGAACGTCGGCCGACGGAACTGCACGTGGCGTGAAGTCCTCTTCCTTCATCAAGGTGCCAGCAGGCAGGCCATGGGCAGCGACCAGTACATCGACAGTAAGCGGCGGCGGTGGCGGTACGGGAGCGGCAACGGTTACCACCGTAGCAGGCCTCGTCGCTTGATACCCAATCAGGCCTAGACCGAGGGCGGCGAGTAGCAGGAGGCCGACCAAAAAAAGGCGCAATGGCATGGTTCAGAACCTCCCAGAGCGCAGCAGCACAAAGGCTCCTCCAGCGGCGATCGCGACCCCGTAAGGGAGTGAAGCACGTCGGCGGATGCGCCAGCATTCAATAGCACCAACGCGGTTAAGTATTGATCTACGGCCGGTTTTGTGTGTGGTGCCCAACCAGTGCGGCAGCATGAGATACACGATACTCAACAGACCGCCAGCGATCGCTGTGGCAATGACGAAGCGGTAGCAGTCCAATGGAGACAAACCGACGGCAAGCGCTGCCATAAGTTTAGCATCACCACCGCCAAGCCATCCGTGCGAATGTGCGATCAGAAGCATGACGAAAAGCAGCACGGCAGTCCCCATAGAAATGGCGATGGCTGACGGGCCATCGAGAATCCGTGCAAGAGCGCCTGCAGCAAGGAGCAGCAGGGCGATGGCGTCCGGAATAATTCGTATGGCTACATCACGCCACGCAGCTACCAAAAGGAGCGCCAGAATCGCAATCAATAGCGATGCTGGCGTTCCTATTGACATCGCAAGAATCACGTCACTCGCGAAGGCGAGACCGCGACCATTAGGTGGCGACCCCTGTCAACTCGCCTGCGATTCTGCTAAACAGTGCGTTTATGTTAGTGCCCAAAAGTGTTGCCCCCGCGATGATGACGACCGCGATGAGGCCTGCCAGAAGACCGTATTCCAGCGCAGTGACACCCTTGCGGTCAGACCTCAGAAGCATGAGTTCGGCCTTTGCACGCTCCGTGAGAGTGCTGGTGTAAGCAAACATCCTTCATCGTCCTTCGTTACGAGTGATCCAGTAGGGAGGCAAGCGATTTTGCCCCAAGGTGTTCTGGCGCTCTGCACAACTGAAGGCGGGAGCGCAGCCTCTACGGATCTGATTAAGCCACAAATTCATAAATGGCAGGTGAATCTCCGCATTCCTCGTAGTGATCGGTAACTGTTCGGAGTAGTGTCGCCGGATCATCTGGTGTGGGATCCGACAACGTTCACCAAGAACCGCGAACGCCTGCAGGTCGGCGGGGTGTTCGCGAAGTTCATGACGCGGCTCCTCAATCATCCTCAGGTGAAGCCGCTGCTGTCGGATGAGCATTTCTCGGTGGACGGCACGTTGATCGAGGCCTGGGCCTCACAACGAAACTTCCGCCCGAAGGACGGCAGTGACGAGGGCGGCTCGAACTTCCACGGGCCAACCCGCCGGAACGACACGCACCACAGCACCACCGATCCGGACAGCCGGCTGTATCGCAAGGCGAAGCTGTCTTATATGGCCCACGTCACCATGGAGAACCGTCACGGACTGGCGGTGGCGGGCGTGCTCAGCAAAGCCACAGGCACGGCCGAGCGGCGGGCCTCCGAGGCGATGCTCGCGATCAGGCGCAGGCTTGCCGGCCGCCGCATCACTGTGGGCGAAGACAAGGTCCTACGACACTGCCGATCATGTGGTGAGGCTGTGCGCCGCCGAGATCACGCCGCACGAATGCCGCGATGCTTGGTCCGTCTCGGTGGCGGCGATAATCGCTATGGCGGTGAACACTGACGGCAAGCGCGAGATCGTTGGGCTGCACATCGGCCCGTCGGAGGCGGAGACCTTCTGGTCGGGCTTTCTCAGGAGCCTGGCTCGCCGTGGTCTGCGCGGTGTGAAACTGGTGATCTCGGACGCGCATGAGGGGCTGAAGGCGGCGATCCGTCGGGTGTTCAGCGCCACGTGGCAACGCTGTCGCGTCCACTGGATGCGGAACGCACTGTCCTATGTGGCGAAGACCCAGCAGAGCATGGTGGCGGCGGCACTGCGCCAGACGTTCATCCAGCCGGATCGCACGCAGGCCAGCCAGACGCTGCGTCACGTGGCGGACCAGCTGCGGCAGAAATGGCCGAAGCTTGCAGCGTTCATCGATGACAGCGAAACCGATGTCCTGTCGCATCTGGACTTCCCCGAGCAGCACCGAACCAAGCTGCACAGCACAGATGAGATCGACCAGCCTCAGCTTCAGACAGAGCCCAGTTTTTCTGTTCGGCCAAGAGGCGCCGTTTTTCTGTCCCGGCCAGGTTCCGGATCGCGCCGCGCGCAGCGGTGGTCAAGGGTGGCCGTAGGCCACCGAGCAGCGGCGCGGTACGCGCCCTTGACGGCCGCGAGCACGGCGCGATCCTGGGCCATTCGTGCGTTATCGTCACCCGTCGCATAGGCGACCACCCCTGCACATGCGGTTCGTCACGGTGATAGCATTCGATTGCACGGGCGACCGCGTGGTGAAGAGCCGGGCCTAGAGGATGTAAGCTTGGCCGCGCAGCCTCACCGTCGCGCCTCATTTGCGGCGCCCGTGCGCCGCTTTGCTGAGCCGCGTCGCTGCCATCCGCGGACGAATTGTTCGTACGCCTGCTCGGCTTGTCTGGCGACGTCGATTTCCCGATCGCGCAACTCGGCGGACATCACGGATGGGCGTTGGTCGTTGCCACGACAACATCTTCGTTGAGCGCCTGTGGTGGACGGTGAAGCACGAGGGGTCTATCTGCGCCCGGCGGCCAATGCTCTCGAGCAGAAACGCAGTCTCGCCGAGTTCTTCGACTGGTACAACCGGCGTCGCCTGCATCAGTCGCCGGGCTGGCAAACACCAGACGAAGCGTATTTCGGCAAGGCAATGCCGACGATGGCAGAGGCTGCGTAATCCGATGGCGGAGCGATGCTGTGAATTTGTGGACCGTCGGCTGCGCCGATGCTGACCGCGCAGGCGCGTCGCCTATGGACAAGTCGGGGAAAACGCCTCGCGCTTCCCATCTTGCCCACAGGTCGGCGGCTGTCCACAAGCTTCACAGCGCCCCCACAACAGCAAGGATTGAATTTGATCTCGGGAAAGGTGCAACCTTCAACCGGCTACCAGCCTTAGCTTGTTCTTCCCGGAACTTGTCCAAACGACCGGGACCACCGCATAATTTGAGGGATCGCGGCTAAAGGATTTCTAAAGCATTCGGCAGTATAAGGGTAGCCGCTCGCTGCATCCGAGACGGTACCGCGCGCTCCGTCCAGGACGATTGGGCGTTTGAATGACCACGATTTCAGCCGCTGGCCGTAATCCAACAACGCCCCGCATGAAGTCGCGGCTGCATCGACTCCGCGCGGCCAGGGGATACGGACTTGCGGTCCGAGTTCTCGGCAGCACCTGGTTCTTAACACTGGCCCTTCTTACAACACAGAGGACTTATAGTTATGCGGAGGCCCTGAGAATTGGCGACACCAGTCCGGCCGGCTGGTCCGCCCTTCTTGCGGCCTTGTGTTTGACCGTGTTCTATCTGGCGCTCTGCTGGCTGATAATCCTGCGACCTTCACCGACAGCGTGTGATGACTACGTCCTACCGTCTTTCATCGCATTCGTCGGCACCTACCTTCCTTGGACGATTGTCTTTTTTGCGCCCATCGGCGCTTCCGACAGCCAGAACCTGGCATCAGCGGCGTTGCTCCTGATCGGCTCCGTTCTGATGGCTTTCGCCATTTTCCATCTCGGCCGCTGCTTTAGCATCGTTCCGCAGGCCCGGACATTGGTGCGGGCGGGACCTTACAAACTCGTCAGGAATCCGCTCTATCTTGCCGAAGAAGTCGCCATCCTGGGCACTCTGTTGCAATTCTATTCCTCCACAACGCTTGCGATATTCCTACTTCACGGTGCGCTGCAGGTTCGCCGGATATTCTATGAGGAGAACCTCCTGCGTCTAACGTTCCCAGACTATGCGTCCTACGCGGAGACCACACCACGGCTGATACCATACATTTGGTAAAACGTCCGAGTGAAGGCCGTGCCGGTGCGGTGGTCCCGGTCGTTTGGACAAGTTCCGGGAAGAACAAGCTAAGGCTGGTAGCCGGTTGAAGGTTGCATCTTTCCCGAGATCAAATTCAATCCTTGCTGTGCGGGCGCTGTCAAGCTTGTGGACAGCCGCCGACCTGTGAGCAGCCTATGCCCCTCTCCAACACCACCGACAGCGAAAATCACGCTATCATCACACCGCTCGGCGAACAAAAGCCAGCCATGTTTGAGAAATCCAGGCTAAGGCGCCCGCGTCGCGCCCTCCTCAAGCTGTCGCCCGCGGCGCCCACTGGAGCGGAATCGCGAAGCACGGCAAGCTGAAGCCATGCCCACTAGCTATGCACACTATGGTCCGACTCACCCTTTACTCGGCGCATTGGCGGAGCGCGTCAGCCACCCGCTGCTGCGCGCATACGCCGCGCGCCATGGATTCCACACGCCAGACAGCGCCTATGCGCGCGAACGCGGCGCGTCGTTCGCCGAGAAGCTGCAACGCGGCGAGCGTGTCTATCTGGCCGGGATCGGCCCCGCTGGCCACAACAGCGGCGTTGCCTTGGTCGAGGCCTCACGCGCCGACGGCATCCGTCTGATCTGCAACAACGAGGAGGAGCGCTACACCGGCGTCCGCCACTGCACCACCTGGCCCGAACAGAGCCTGCATGCCGCGCTGACTTTGTTGGACAGGATCGGCATCGAGCCGGGGCAGATCCACGCGTTCGTCGCAAGCTGGGACTATGTCACACTCGCCGCCACCCTGTTGCGCAGCATCGTCGAGGAACTGCCGGCGAGCCGCGTCTTCCTGCGGCCGCAGAACTTCGCGCCGATGAATGCGAGCCACATCGCCCGCGCGTTCCGCTCGCCGCAGCGGCTCGGACGCCAACTGGGGCTGCGACGGGCGATGCCGATCATCGGCATGCGCCATCACGACAACCACGCGTCTTTCTCCTATGCGGTGTCGCCGTTTGCCGGCAGCGACGAGCCGGTGATGATCAGCGTACTGGACGGCATCGGCGACGATGGCGCGATCTCGCTCTATCTGGCGAAATGCGACACTATGACGCTGGTCCATCGCAATCGCGACATCTTCGATTCTCTGGGCGGCTTCTACAGCATGATCAGTTCGACCCAGGGAGGCTGGACGATCCTCAGCAGCGAGGGCCGCTTCATGGGCTCCGCCGCGTGGGGCGACGGCGAACGGCTCACCAACCCCTATTACCGGCAGCTTCGCGAGCTGTTCCACTTCGCAGGCGACGGCACTGTGCGGCTCAATCGCGCGCTGGCGAACTGGCCGCGCGGTCTTCAGGAGCGGCCCTACACCAAGGCGCTGCACGACATCATCGGGCCGCCCATACCGCTCGACGCGATGTGGAACCCCGATGCGGTCATGCGCGTCGACGTCGCGTCGGCTGAGGTCGATTCCCAGGCCCGCTTCGACAAGGCCGCGGCGACGCAACTTGTATTCGAGGATGCGCTGTTCCACATCATCGGCCATTTGATCCGCACGACCGGCAGCACGAGGTTGGTTCTGACCGGCGGCACGGCGCTCAACGCGATCGCCAACATGCGACTGCTGGATCACTACCCGGACCTGCACATCTGGGTGCCACCGGTGCCCAGCGACGCCGGCGTGCCGGTCGGTGCCGCGTATCAGTTCGCGCTGTCGAACGGCGCGCCACTTGGCGAGAAGCTGCGCCACGCATTCCACTGCGGTGCAGCGCCTGGCAATGGCGCGATCGAGGCTGCGCTGCGCAACACCGGCGAAATCGGCTGGGAACGCCTGAGCGATGACCACGGTCACATCGCGGACCTGCTCGCCTGCTGCATCGCACAGAATGGCGTGCTGGGCCTGTTTCAGGGGCCTGCCGAGACCGGGCCACGCGCGCTCGGCCATCGTTCGATCCTTGCCAATCCCTGCAATCCGCGAACGCTGGAAACCATCAACCGGCTGGTCAAGTTCCGCGAGCCGTTTCGCCCGCTGGCGCCAATGCTCACGCTGGAGGCCGCGCATCGCTGGTTCGAACTGCAGGACGGCGCCGCGGACGACGAGTACAACGCCTACAACTACATGGTCCTGACTGTGCGGCCGCGCGCGGACGCGATCCGCCATATCCCCGCGGTGATTTATCGCGACAACACCAGCCGCATCCAGATCGTGCGCGAGGACACCGATCCGTTCACCCACGCTTACCTGAAGGCGATGGGCCGGCGCACCGGCGTCGAAGTGTCGGTGAACACCTCGCTAAACGTCGCCGGGCCGATCGTGCAGACGCCACAGCAGGCGCTGGAGGCGCTGCGGCGCTCCAAGGCAATGGATGGCGTGCTGCTGTTGGGCGCGGACGGCGGCGCATACCTTGCGTGGCACGCGGTCGACGCACCGCCGAAGGATGGCGGACTTCGGCTCCGGCGGTGGCTACAGCAGTGGCGGGCGGAAACCGGCGTCACGGCTTGATTGCCGACCCCAGCGCAGGCGCCGCGCCGCAAAGGAAATGTTGACGGACCTGGTGGCATGATGTGCGGGCAACCAGCGAATACCCACAGTGAGCACCACTGCCCAACCTGCCTTGCGCCCGGATGTCCGACCGGTCGATGCCTTCCTGCCCACCACGTTTCTGGAGCGTGGGGTCGCAGTCCCGTTTACCACGCCACAATTGAACGGCGCGCGCGCGCGGCCGGGTGAGCGCAAGCCCCTTGAACTGATCGTACAAAATCCGGCAGGGGGGCGCGGCGTCTATATCATCTCGTGGGATCAGATATACAGCCTCTGCACCCTCACGCTGAACGATCGACGACTGATTGAAGCGGTCGTCAAACTGCGAGGCGTCACGCCCGAGACGATACGCAATACCGCTCGCGAAGTTGCTGCTGAGGGACTGGCCGGTCGGGGCGCCGTGACGGCAGCGCAAAGAGCGCGAGAAGGCGATGACCTGGAGCGACTGCAGGCAAATTTCGATCTGCTCCTTGAACTGGTGTGCCAGACCGAGCGCAAGGGCGAGTGTCCGATCCCTCCCGAGCGGGCTGCTCCGCTCGAACTGGAACAGCGAGGCAAGCGCGCAGTCGCGCGCATGGCGCCGAAACTTGGCTGCACGGTCGATGCGATAGCAACGGCCCTCGAACAACTTGCCGCACAATTCCGGGGAGTTGGCGTCAGACAACCTGCCAGGGTAACGCGGGAAATCGACAGGCTCGTCCGCGTGCGCCGCGAGGTCATCAAATATGCTGACAGCAATCCGGACGAGAATGCGAACGAGGCGGTCCTGGTCTCAAACGCGGCGGATCTGACCATCATGCTGGCAAAGTCAACGCTCGCCGACGCGCAGGCCACGGCCGGCAATATCGCAGCTCTCCTGAGAAATTGGGCAAGAGATCCAGGTGAGCTCGCGCAGTTGCTGGCGAGGCCGGATTGGCTGCTCGATGGCTGGGACCGCATAACTGCGCTGTGGGATACCACGCCCGATACGGGGCAAACTCTGGTTGAAATGGCCGCCCTGGTGCCGGTGGTTCCGCGCGAGGCTGACCAGTGGATGAGCTACCGCCTTGGCAACGCGGTCGACCTGCCGCGTTACCGCAGCAAGGTGGTGCAACAACTGGAGGATTGGCGGACGGGGGTGACCGTATCCGACCTCGTTTCGCGCAACGAAGCCATCTTGGAGAAGACTCTGTGACTTGCACGTGGGCAGGAGGCTGAGTTGACCACAAACGGGCCGTCGACCTCTCTGACCGGACCGAGCCTGCGCACCCTGCATCGTGATCTCGCCGCGGCGCAGGACGATCAGATCCATCGTGTCCTGACGATCATCGACGCTCTTGCCGAGCGCGGTGATGCCGACAAGCTCATCGCGCCGCTGCGCGGGCGCATCGCCGAGTTGCGGCCAAGACGCAAGCTGAGTTTGACGCGGCTGCTGTTTACCCCGCTGCATCCGTTGATCGTTGACGCCGCCGGTTGGAGCAGTGCCGCACCGTCGATACCGCGCACCGCGATTCTGCCGCTGGCCGGTCAGGTGAGGGATGGCCTCGGCGCGACGGCCGCCACGCTCGACGCCCTGGCCGCCCAGCATTCGTCGACCGACGGCATTGGCGAACTGGTCGGGATAGGCGGCGAACTGTGGCCGGCCGCTGCAAAAGTTCTTGCGGGCGCGCCGATGCCGGCCAATTGGACGGCAAAAACCGGTCTGCGAGAACGCGATCACGCGGCGCTGGCCAGTGCTGTATCCAGCCTGCTTGCCCAGGCATTTCCCTTATTGCGTGTTGTCGTCAGGGCGATGGCCGGCACCGCTCCTGAGCCTGAGGAATTGCATGCTCTCCTGGAAGCGGTGGTACCTGCCGGCGGCCAGTCGCTGGCGATGATGATTGGGCTGGCATTGGGGTGGTTGCCGCGTTCCGAATTACTGATCCGGGTGGTCGACGACTTCGCTGGCCGGCATGCTGACCCGGCAGTCAGCGCGACCGTCGACGGCGCTATCGACTTTGTCCTTACGCGGATCGAGCAATCGCCACTGCCCAGCGCGGATTTGACGACTGCCGCCGTCGAAGCCCGTCAGGTCGCCGTCATGCTGGGCGATCTGATGCTTGGCTCGGCGCAGCGACCGCGGCGGCGAAATCGTGTCGAGCAGGTTCGCCGCGAAGTCGACACAGCCTGTCGCGAGCGCTTCACGATTGAGGTGGAGACACAATTGGTGACGCCGTCAGCCGGGATCGCTGCGGCTGGAGACGATGCGATCGAGGCGTTGGAGGCGGCCGCGCGTGGCTTGCGCCGGTTTGAGGGGGCGGCGCGGCAAATCGGCAGCGCCGAACAATATGACCAGCAATTGAAACGTGCCGCAGAGGCATTGCGTCCAAAGCCAGACGAAGATGCAGTGGCGCGTGTCAGTCGCGTCAGACTGGTGGAGATCCTGCGGGGGTCCGATGTCGCGGTGGCCATGCTGAAATGAAATTTGGCCGTGGCAGGTCCCAGATCGGATCCAGCAGACCGGTGAAGCCCAGGCTCCGGGTGCGCCGGGGATAGGGGCCCGCGCGCGCATCGACGCCTGCCAGCTCGGGGGGCTGGCGATCCGGTGATCGAGCGCAGCGCGGGCAGCGACGGGCGGATGGGGAAGGTTCACGCCCGCCGTATCACACGTGCTCAGCCGGTGCGGGCGACCCGGCCGCTGTGCGGGTCCATGGTGAATCGGGCGATCACCGAGCCTTCCTGAGTGGCGAGCCCGAAGCCGATGGCGCCATCTGAGGTCGGTGCGACCTCGACCACCTTCCAGGTATGATTGCCATTCCACAGTAAGAACGCTTCGGCGATCTTCTGCACGTCCGGTGGCGTGAGGTTGCGATCCTCCTGCCGGTAGACCAACGCGAACGTGCGAAGCCGCTGCATCGCCTCGCCGCGGCGCGCCTCATTGCCGCGCCTCATCCATCCCATCCAGTGTGGCCGGCCAGATGGTGCATCCTGCGCTTGTGGTGGTGGCGCCGGCTGCGCATTGGCTATCAGGATTCCCGTAGCGGCGCCGCCAATGGTCAGGACGGCCAGGGTTGTCAGAATGGTCTTTCGCACAATAGTCTCCCGGATAATGGTCCGCGTCTCGCGGTGAGACACAATCTGGCGCGTTCCCGTTGCTGCCGTGTGTCGCCAACGCGACGAATTGCGACGGAATGCAAACGGCTCTGCCGAAACGGCGCAAACCGCCGTATGTTACACAGCCATGGAATCAGCGCCTCACATAATGGTGGTGGACGACGATCGCGAGATCCGCGACCTGCTCGCCCGCTTCCTGGAGGAGAAACACCAGATGCGCGTCACCGCGGTGCGGGACGCCAGGGAGGCGCGCCGCGCCTTCGTCAACGGCCACTACCATCTGGTGGTGCTCGACCTGATGCTGCCTGGCGAGGGGGGCCTCGAATTCGCGCGCTGGCTCCGCAGCCAGTCAGAGATCCCAATCGTCATGCTGACCGCGATGGGCGAGGAGACCGACCGCATCATCGGCCTCGAACTTGGCGCCGACGACTACGTGCCGAAGCCGTTCAACCCACGCGAACTGCTGGCGAGGATCCGTGCCGTGCTGCGACGCGCCGGCGATGCCAGGGAGCGGCGCGTCGAGACGTCGTCACGGAACATGCGCTTTGCGGGCTGGACGCTGGTGCCGGCGCGGCGGCGGCTGCTCAACCCCGACGGTGCCGAGGTCGCCCTAACGGGCGGCGAATACGACCTCCTGGTGGCGCTGGTCGAGCGTGCCAACCGCGTGCTAACGCGGGACATGCTCCTCGATCTGCTGCGTGGCCGCCAGGCTGGCCCGTTCGATCGGGCGATCGATGTCGCGATCAGCCGCTTGCGACGCAAGCTGGAGGATGACGGCCGCAACGCCCAGCTCATCAAGACAGTCCGCGGCGGAGGCTACGTACTGGCGGCGACGGTCGAGCGGGCGTGAGGCTGCGCCTCTGGCCGCGCAGCCTCGCCGCGCGCACGGCATTCGTGCTCATCGCCGGCCTGGTCGTGGTGCAGATCGCCGGCCTGACCATTCACGCGCTCGACCGGGTCGATGCCCTGCGCCTGGCCCAGACGCGCGAAATCGCCGTGAGGGTGATCAGTATCTACCGCACGGTGATGATGACGGCCCCGGAGCGGCGCGAAGCGGTGCTCGACGAGCTGCGCCACGTGCCAGGCGTCACTGCCGAACTTTCGCGCGACCCACCAACCTCCGAGTTGCCGGACGAAATGCCGTTAGGACAGCGACTGCTTCGCATCAACCTGAACCTGGTGCCGCTGATGGGCGTGCCGCACTGGCGCGGGCTGCGCATCCTGGCGGATCATGATCGACACCGGCTCATCATCGCCATGCGGATTCCCGATAGCGACTGGCTGGACCTGACGGTGCCGGTCGAGCCGGTGCGGCCGTGGCACTCGCCGCGGTTCCTTGCCGCGTTCCTGTTGATGACCGTCACTGCCGCCGGGTTGACCGTGTGGGCGGTCCGGCGGCTTACCGCGCCGGTGCGCACGCTCGCCGCGGCGGCCGAGGCGCTGGGCCGCGACGTGAACGCGCCACCGTTGCCGGAAGGCGGCCCATCGGAAGTGGCCACCGCAGCGGCGGCGTTCAACACGATGGCGGCGCGCATCCGTCGCTTCGTGCAGGACCGCACCGAGCTATTGACCGCGATCGGGCATGATCTGCGCACGCCGATCACCCGTTTGAAGCTGCGCGCCGAATTCGTCGAGGACGATGAGCAGCGGGGCAAGATGCTGGCCGACCTCGAGGAACTGGAGGCGATGGTCTCCGCAACCCTGGCGTTCGGCAGGGACGCGCGCACCACCGAGTCGGTGGCGTCGCTGGATCTGGCGGAGCTGCTGCGCACGGTCCTGGATGAGACCGGCGACACCCGACCGGATGCCGCGGCCAGGCTGGACTATGAGGGGCCGCCGCATCTGACGGTGCAGGGCCGGCCCCTGGCACTGAAGCGCTCATTCGCCAATCTTGTCTCCAACGCCGTGATCTATGGCGGGTCCGCGCGGATCACGCTCAATCCGCCGGCAGGCGGCGTCGTGGTGATCGAGGTTGAGGATGATGGTCCGGGCATTCCGCCGGGTGAGTTGGAGCGCGTTTTCGAGCCATTCCACCGCGGCGAACCATCGCGCAATCGGGAAACCGGTGGCGTGGGGCTCGGCCTGCCGATCGCACGGAATATTCTGCGGGCGCATGGCGGCGATATCACACTGGCCAACCGGCCCATGAGCGGGGTCAAGGCGACGGTAACCCTGCCGGTGTGAGCTGCGGCCCATATACCTGACTGTAACCAGGTCGTGCGATGATCCATTGCATGACAAAAACTGGAATGTCGCTGAAGAGACGGCCGGCCGCGAACGGCGAGCCGAATCATCGCCAGGAACTGGCACTGGAGCGGGTCGAATTCGCCGTCGAGGAGCTGGCCACGGTGCTGCTGTCGCATTGCAGGGCGCATGGTGTGGCCAACGTAGCGATCGGCGATATTCGCAGGGCGGTGACACCCGTCCTTGTCGATATCCTCGCCGATTGAACTGCTGGAGACGCCTCAGTGACTGTGCGCGAGCGGACGCCAGTGATGCGGGCGCCGTCTGCCGGGACCTACGAGCGCAATGTGCTGGGCACCCCTACCGGCACTCGCGTTACAGTGGCGCAGGGCGAGGTGCGACCGGCCGCCCCGCGTGGGTTTACGTGGCGCATGGTAGAGACCTTCGGCAAACCAATGGGACGACTGGCGCGAGGGTCCCGGTAGCGGTCTTCGCGCTACCACCGCGCCGCGGCCGCATCGTCCGCGGCGCGTGCCTCGACCCAGTTGGCTACACCGTTCGCGAACTCTTCCTGCTTCCAGAAGGGCGCCTTCGTCTTCAGCCAGTCGATCAAAAAGGCGGTGGCATCCAGCGCCGGCTGGCGGTGTGTTGCGGCGGCCAGCACAAGCACGATGTTTTCGCCTGCCACTAGCCGGCCGACGCGGTGGATTACCGTGCAGCCAAGCAGGTTCCACCGCCGTTCGGCTTCCTCGGCGATAGCTGTAATGGCCCGCATGGTCATTGCCGGATAATGCTCCAGCGTCATCGCCGCGACACGATCCTGCGCGTTGCTGCGCACTGTGCCGACGAAGCAACCGATGCCGCCGATATCGCTGCGTCCAGCGGTCATCGCGCCGAATTCCGCGCCGATGTCGAAATCCGCGGCCTGAACGCTGATCCGGGCCATGCCGTCAGCCTCCTGTCACCGGCGGGAAGAATGCCACCTCGTCGCCGGGACCGACGCGCGTCGCGGGGTCGGCGAATTCCTGGTTCACCGCGCACCGCACCGTGCGGCGGTTGGCGAAGGCGCTGGCGTGCCCAGGGCTGCGCTCGGTGAGCCACACGATAAGGTCACCGACCGTACGCACTTCGGCAGGCGGCGTTACGCTTTCCTGCGAGGTGCCGGCGCGCTCGCGAAGCCAAGCGAAGTAGAGAATGGTTAGCGGGGCGTCGATATCGGCCATGGCAACTCAGCGTGGTGAGGGTACAGTCTCGATCTTGCCGTCCGAATGTATGATCGTGCTGGTGCCATTGCCATTGGGCACGACGATTGCTGAACCGCCTCCCGGCGTCTGGATAGTCTGATAGCCACTGGTACCACCGGAGGTGACTGCCGGGCCCTGTTGCGTTGGCGCGACCTGCCCGGCCGGATTGGGAGCCGGTGGCGTGATGTTGACCGGTGGTGGGGCGGTCGGGGCCGGCAATCTTGCGACACCCGGCTGGTTCGATCCGGGCGGCGTCGAACTGCCGCGTGAGGGTTGGGGTGGCAGGTTCGGAGGCGGTGCCGCCTCAAACTGCGGCGAGCCCGGTACGGGCCGCTCAGGACCGCTCTGCTGCCCCTGTTGTTCGAGTTCCTGCAGCGTCGGTTCCGGCGGGAGCGGCCCAGGCCAGATGTCGCCTGGTTCCGGCGTGAGCACCGGCGTCTCCACCCGCGCGCCCATCACGCGGCGCATGTTCTCGCTGTCGCCGGCCGGAAAATGTGGGTTCGTGCCGGACGAGAATGGCGGATCTGACCAGGTACTGTAACCGCAGGCGGACAGCGCCAGGCAAAGGCAAGGAAAGGCGATGCGCCGCATGAACCAGGGCTCCCACCGGGACGGATCGTCGAATCGACGGGCCGGACGGGCCAGCCACTGCCGAATGTGCCCCGGTCGGGCGCTGCGCTCAAGAACTTCGTGAGGGTCTTACCCGGCTTGGCTGCTCGCGCCGATCGACAATGACGGCCATCCTGGCGACAATAAGGCGGTTAGGAAGCCCCCGCAGCACGCCGTGGTTGCAGCGTGGCGCGCTTAACGGACACCGCCTCAAGACTGGATAATCCAGGCGACGATCGCGTCAGGGTCGTTCAGCGGGAGGACGACGCGGTCGGCGCTGAGCGGCGAATCTGCGGCAATCGCAACAATGTCTGGCTGATCAGGCCAGATCGGCGGCTTGCCCAACGCCATGCGGTGGACCTCGAGCTTCGGGAACCTGTGGGTCTTGTACCCCTCGACCAGCACCAGATCGACCGGCTGCATCCGCGCCAGCAACTGCGGCAGCTCCGGCTCTTGCCCCACGACTTCGTGCAGCAGTGCCCACCGCGTGCCGGCCGCGACCAGCACCTCGTGCGCGCCGGCCTCGCGGTGGCGGTAGGTATCCTTGCCGGGCCGGTCCATGTCGAAGCCGTGATGCGTGTGCTTCACGGTGGACACTGTCAGCCCGTGCGCGCGCAGTAGCGGTATCAGCTTGGTCAGCAGTGTGGTTTTGCCGCTGCCGGACCAGCCGACAATGCCGAGAACGCGCACGATCAGGGCGTTTGGCGCTTGGTCAGACCGGTCGGCGCGCCCGATGCATGGCGCACCCCCGCCGTCAGATAATCCCAACCGGTCCACAAGGTCAGCGCCGCGGCAACCCAGAGCATAACTTCACCGATCGCGGTGACCGGGATGAACGACAGGTGCAGCCAGTGCGCCGTAGTGTCGCCAGCGAGCAGAGTGCCGAGAGCGCCCATCTGGAACCCGGTCTTCCACTTGGCGAGCGGCGTGACCGGCAGGCCGATGAGGATCGCGGCAAGATACTCGCGGAGTCCGCTGACCAGTATCTCGCGCAGCATGATGACGATGGCGGGGTACAGGCCCCAGGTGGACATGCGTCCCTGGCCGACCAGCATCATGAGCGCGGCGCCGACCAGGAGTTTGTCCGCGATCGGGTCGAGCATGCGGCCCAGATCGGATTGCTGTCGTCGCGAGCGTGCGAGGCGGCCGTCGAAGTAGTCGGTGATGGCGGCGCTGCTGAACAGCACGCAGGCGGCGAGGTCGGCCGCCGGCTGGCGCAGCGCCACTAGCGCCACCAACAGCGGGATCGCCGCGATGCGCGAGAGCGTCAGCAGATTAGGCAGGTCGGTCAGCATCGCGAACACAGCCTAGCCGCTTGGCCGGCGCAGCGGGAGGGGAATTGTGGGTACTTCGCTGACGGTGTTGGGGGGGGGACAGCCCTGGATCCCGCCTGCCCTTGCCGCCTGCCGCGGGCTCAAGTGCGACGGGCCTTCGGCTTCCCGAGAATGTCGGCCAGCTTAACCGGCCGGAAATCCCGTCCACACCGACATCGAACTGTCGCGGCAACGCCTTCAGCCTTGCGTGGCTGTGGCCGTGGAGATTGAGCGATCCCCTCCCCATGTCTCGCCAAGACCTGAATGGGTAGTGGCAGAGCACGAGCTGCTTTCCATCGACGGTCAATTCCGCATACGGCTGAACGCTCGTCCAGCCGGTGCAGCAGGTCACCATAGCGTCGTCGTTGTTGCCGACGACGAGGTGCTTCCTGCCATACAAGGTCGCCAATAGATGGGCCACCCGCTCTGCCGATTGGCGCACAGCGAAGTCCCCCAGGTGCCAGACGTCGTCCCCTGGACTGATTGCTGCATTCCACCGATCTGTCATTTCCTGGTCCATCTCGGCGACTGACGAGAATGGCCGACGGTAGAAGGTCCGTGCTGCGGAATGGCCGAAGTGCTGATCGCTGGTGAAATAGACGGTCATCAGCTCATATCGCAGCCTGCCAGGGTGGACCGATACCCTGTACTGGCCGGCGCCTTCTGGACAGGCAGCCTAGGTTCACTGGTGTATCAACGCCGCTGACACTGCCGGGGGATTGCCCCCTTCACGAGTTCGTGTGTAAATCGTTTTTATGACGCACCGGAAGGCCTGCATTCCGATAATGAAGCGGCTGCAACCAGGAAGGTGAGGCGTTTCTTTGCCTTCGGGAACGATACGGTGGACGAAGACCTGTAGACTGCTGCAAGTGTGCGCGCGTCATTTGTTCGTTATTTTGGCATAGCAAGTCGAGCGGATTTGGCTTAACTGCTCTTCAGCTTTCGTATTTTCGATTCTGGACCGTTCCGTGCCGCGCCAGGTCGAGAACCTGCAACCGAAAGCATCGGCTTGGGGCGATGCAGATACCAAAATATGCGCGAACCGGTCGCTGGTCGCAGCCTCCGGCAAGCGTCTATCGCGGGACGAGACGACTTAAACCGCGGCCATTCTGGTCGAGGCCCTGTCGCAAGACATTTGCCGGTTTCCTTTGGGAGATTTGTCATGACGGACTACCTTGAATTGAATGTCGAGACCATTGGCGCGACTTTCAGAAATCAAGCGTCGGGGCTTCCCCACCTCGCCGGCCAAGTACTCGATGACGATTTTCGCAGTCGCCTGCTCGAAGTCGCTTTGGACTACGATCACCAGGCGGAGAAGTTGGAAAACGAGTTCGCGTCCCAATATTAGACGGCGATCGTAACGCCAGCTTTTGGTACGCGCCGAGCCAACGGCGCTGCCGCATGAGACGTGCTTTCGTTACGCCTCGACGCGCCGCCAGTCAGAGAGGATATGACGGCCCGCTGCATCAAACGAAAAGAAATTGCCGCCACCTTCGCCGGGTTGATCTTCGCTCCGACTGATCGGGACCCCTTTGAGGTGGCAGAGAAACAGGGTTCCGACACCGCCATGGGAAACAATGGCGACGTCTCCGTTGGCCACCGACATGGAGGTGACGCGCTCGACGGCAGCTATGATCCTGCGCTGCGCGTCCTCGGCACGTTCCCATCCTCGTATGCTGTCGCCAGGACGCGCGAAGAACTCGTCGGCCACAGCCTCGAATTCGATTTTCGGCAGATAGCCGGTCGCCGAACGGTCATTCTCGCCCAGCGCCTCGACGATGATCGGACGCAATCCGAGGCAATTTGCCACGATGCCAGCCGCGTCCATCGCCTTTTTTTCGGCGCTGCAAAACACTGAGCGAACACCGGCGAACCACGGTCGCCTCATTGCCGCCTGCATGCGGCGGCTGCCAACCGGAGAAAGCGACCAATCAGGCACCGGCACGGCCGCGTCGATACTGACCTCGGGGTGGGTGATGAAGTGCACTATGGTCATGGCAAGCCACGTGTCCGACGAACTGTCCGTTGGGGGCGACCCGGCCAGGCTGGTACGGCATATTGCCGGCCATCGCGTCGTTGCGCAAACACGCCGCGAGCCTGACCACGTGACCGACGGCGACAGGCAGTACCCCGCGAACCACGACCGCCGCTGCTGTTGACGCCGTGAGCCCTTTGGGTTGGAACGGGTCGCCCAAAGGAAACGCGCCATTTGACCCAGATGCTGATCGCCGTTGTGGCGATGTTTCTGCAACAAACCTGCGGCTCGGTCGGCCGAGTGCTGCCTGCGGTGCTCGCTCCGCTGATCATTCTCGAATTGCACGCTGACCCGTCGTGGGTTGGTGTGTATTTCGGTCTGACTGCCATAGCCGCGCTGATCGGCCAACTCGGATCGGGCGGGTTCATCATCCGCCACGGCGCGATTCGTATGAGCCAGATAGCACTGCTTTCGACTGGCGGCGGCATGGCCGTCGCAATCATCGGAGGTGCCGCGGGCTTCGTGCTGTCGGCACTGGTCGGTAACAGCATCGCCGCCGTCGCCACTCCTGCCAGTTCCCAGTTGCTGGGCAGGTGGGCGATCAGGCGATACGCCCCATTTGCATTCTCGATCACACAGACCGCGATCCCGGCGGGCATCCTGCTCGGCGGCTGGCTCGGCCCAGCCCTGGCGCAATCTCTGGGCTGGCGCGGCACGATGCTGGTCAGCGCGGGAGCCTGCGGGTTCTTCGCATTGCTGTTGCAACCGCTGCATGGACGCCTCGATACCGAGCCGCTGCCGACCCATGCGATCCACCTGTCGGACTTCGTGACGACGATCACGGGCGTTCTCGCGGTGCAGGAGTTGCGCGCTCTCTCATTTGCCTGCTTCGCATTCAACGGGCTTCAGGCGGTCTTCATAGCCTACTTCGTGACCTTCCTCACCGTGCTTGGCTACGATCTAGTGGCGGCAGGGGCTTTGTTTTCCACGGTCATCGCCTTGGCAATTCCGTGTCGTATCCTGTGGGGCTGGATCGGCAGCTTCTATGTAGCCCCGCGATTCGTAATGTCCTGGCTGGCGTTTGGGATGGCGGCGAGCGTCGTGCTGACTGGCGCGTTCACCGCAGCATGGTCGGCGCTGGCGATAGGCGTGGTAACCGGCGTGTTGAGTGCCACCGCGATGTCGTGGCACGGCATTCTGCTGTCGGAGTCCGCGCGCCTTGCGCCAGTTGGCCGGGCGGGGGCTGTCACCGGAGGCGTGCTGTCATTCGGCCAGATGGGCGCGTTCCTGTGTCCGTCGGTATTTGCCTTGCTGCTACGCGTGACCGGCGGTTATGCGGCTGGCTGGGCGGTCTGCGCTATTCCGGCGGTGCTTGTCGGAATAGACCTGTTGCGCAACAGGAAACCTGGCGCGCGGCGAATGAGATGAATCGAATTGCGGCGGCGGCGAGGTCCCTCTTCACCTGCGACAATTGCATCGCGCGGACGTGGCGGCATTCTCGCAAAGCTGTGGGGAATAATCGGCAAGGGGATGCCGTCTATGGACTTGCCCCGGTTTCGTGGAGGGGTGAGAGCTTGGGGTCATGCTATCTGATCTGACGGCATGTTGGCGTCGGCTTTCGAGACATTCTTTGATTCGGCCCCTGGCGGAGCCATTCATCCGCCCCGACCCGCAGGATGATGGGACGGTGGCGCGCAGCGGCGGTCAAGGACGGCCGCATCTTGCGGCCGCCCGGAGGGCTTGTCCTTGACGGTCGCGAGCACGACGGCAGGCTGGAGCGCGTCGGGATCGACCGCCAGCGCGTGATGCCGGCGCTCGTAGTTGATTGGTGAGAGATACCCGATCGAGGAATGGCGGCGGCGCCGATTGTAGAAGCCTTCGATGAACGCGAAGGTGGCGTTGCGCGCTTTGGCCTGTGTCTTGAACCGGCAGCGATCGAGAAGCTCGCATTCGAGCGTGGCGAAGAAGCTCTCGCACATGGCATTGTCGTATGCGTCGCCGACCGAACCCATCGAGGGGCGCACGCCGGCGTCCCGGCAGCGGTGGCCGAACTCGATCGAGGTGTATTGAGCCTTGGTCGGAGTGATGGATCATGCCCGTGGGTTTCCGCGTCATCAGTGCCATGTTCAGAGCGTCAAGCACCAGTTGCGTGGCGAGCGTGGAGGCCATCGACCAGCCGACGATGCGGCGACTGTACGCATCGAGCACGACAGCGAGATAGAGAAAGCCCGCCCATGTCGGAATATAGGTGATATCGGCGACCCACAGCAGATCAGGCGCTTCCACCGTGAAATTGCGCTCGACCAGGTCTGGTGCCTGACGGCTGTCGCTCTTGAGCGTGGTGACGACGAACTTGCCGCGACACACAGGCAAGACCGGCCCGCGACATCAACTTCTGCCGGTCATGCGCCTCCAGGAAAAGCTCGACCAGCAGTTCATCAACCCGCGACCCGTCGCAATCGATCTTGTGATACTTCGCAGCGTGGCGCCTCGGCGTGTGCTCCAGACGATTGAGCGTGCTCTTGCCCGCCAAAGCCTCGCAGTCCGACCGCAGCACCGGATGCAGCTTCCCCGGCAAGGACACCGAAGGTTGGGTCCTTGCGCGGTTCGTCATGATCGTTGAGGTTCCTCGTAGCCCAGCACCAAGCCAATGATCCGCTGCCCGAGCAACGTCTCGATCCGGTGCTCGACGTAGCGAGGATCGCGACGATCGGTGAAGCATTCGCCGAACCGACGGATCAGGCCCAGGCCGCGATCCACCTGTCCCGGCAGCAGCGCACCCGCGAGGTGATGTCGCCGCCATCGAAACCGGCCACCACCGCCCGGCCTTCAATCGCTTCAAATTCGAATAGCGTCGCGTTACACTCTGTCGGCATCGGGGCGCACCTGAGATCACAGAGAAACTGTTGCTGCACAACAAGTCTCTCAGATTCTCAGCCCCGATGCGACGACCGTGTTTGAGAAATCCGGGCTAAGCTAAGCTGGACTTTGGCCATTTACGCAGCGTAGCAGGCGGCGTTGATCAAGCGATTGATGGTGGGCTGTGAGATTTTAGTGCCATCTAGTGTATGACTCGATGTTACGAAACTCTGTGGGGCCCATAGCTCGCGACGAACTGCTGCCAAAGCGTCACTGAATGTGGGCAACGGCTTTGGATACCAACTGGCTGTGCGCGGCGCCGGTGCATGAGTGGCATAGAGCTCGTTGGCCCACAACGTTATCAAAGAGAACAAGCCGAGAAGGGCGGGGGTCGTCCGCGCGATGGCGGGATCAGACCATTGCCGTTGGCTCTCCACACCGAGATGACGGCGGACTTCGGCGAAGGTGACCTCGATGGACCAGCGGCGGACGAACCACCGAAGGATGTCGAGCGGGTCGGCATCGAGATCGGTGCATAGAAAAGCCTGTGGTTTGAACTCATCGGCAACGTCGCGAACTAGTACATAGCGGATCGCCACCAGGCGGCCGGGGTGGTGCCAGATGGCGGTGCCGGAAACGATCTGCAGTAGTCGCTCGCTGCGGCCATACCATCCGTTCACCTTGAAGCGTCGCCAGCGCGTCCGAGAATTCGCGAGACGCTGAACCAGCGTTGGCTGGCGCCTGCCGACGACGCGTGGCCGGCCGATCGTGCCGGCTCGGCGATGCGCCGGCGGGTCGAACAGCCGGGCATCGAGACGCAGGCGGGTGATCATGCAGAGGCGATGTCGAACCGCATTGAGCAGCTCGATGGCAGCGAAGCCGCTATCGGTCACCGCTATGATCTGCCGCTCCGGCAGCCACCGTGCGACCTGCAGCATGACCTGCCGCCCCCAGTCAGTGAGCTTCTTATGTCGCCGCTTGTATTTGCGAGCATATCGTTCTGACGGTGCCAGGACAGTCAAAAATGGCAGTGCCCAGATGCGCCCAGCCCATGGGATCTCGGGCAGCAGCATGATCGACAACCATCGCAGGCCGCTCGCCTTGACGAAATGACCATGCGAAGAGCGGACCGGGTCTCGATAGATGCCCCGGGCTTTGATCTTGGCACCCCATCGCCGCTCGATCGTGTCGTCGAGGCCCATGATGACCGGGCCGGTTGGTACCAAGTTATTGACCAATACCCGGAACAGACATCGAGCGACCCAACGGCTTGACCAGCGATTGCGGTTGAGCACGCGGTGATAGTTGGCGAAGTCCATCGCCTGCTCGAACCCCACCACGCGCAAGGCGGCAGCGACGGTACGTCGCCCGGGGGTGAGGATGCTGCCCACGATCAGCACAAGAACATGCTCCCATGTCGGTGCCGTGAAACCCTCTCTGAAAGGCTGCAACCATAGCGCCAGGCTTGCAGGTACAAGGCGGCTTGAACTCACGTCCCGCATCGCTCCCCCGAATCGACATTCGGGAGAGACTCGCCCGCAGAAGATCAGCCGCGAATCCGGCGTTCGATCACATTCAATTCAACCCAGGTCAACCCGAAATTGGCCAAAGTCCAGCTAAGGGTCTGTTGAGAAATAACCGAATCGGTTTTTGAGCGGGGGATTCCGGCGCGGGCTGTTGATCGCGTAGCCTTTGGACGTGTTGGACGAGGCGGTCATACAGTTATGCTACGCAGCGCTTGATCCGGTTCTGGACGAGCGGGGTCGGCGTCGGTTGGCGGCGGCCGAAGCGCGGTCGGCAGGGTGGGGCGGCGTTTCGGCGCTGGTCGCGCATCACCGGGATGGCACGCAGCACGATCGGGCGTGGTCTGGCCGAATTGCGGAGCGCAGCTTCGGACGTCGCGGCGGGTCGGGTTCGTCGAGCTGGCGGTGGGCGGAAGAAACTCACGTCCGGCGATGCCACGTTGCTCGATGATCTGCGCGAACTGGTAGAGCCAGCCACGCGCGGTGATCCACAGGCGCCACTGCTGTGGACGAGCAAGAGCCTGGGTCACCGGGTTGGCCACAATGCGGTAGCCAGCCTGTTGCGCGAACTCGGTTACAGCCTGCAGTCCAATCGCAAGACCCGGGAAGGCAGCAATCACCCCGACCGTGACGCGCAATTCGGCTATATCGCCGCACAGATGAGTGATGCGTTGGCGGCGGGTCAGCCGGCGATCTCGGTTGACACCAAGAAGTAGGAGCTTGTCGGCGACTTCAAGAATGGCGGCCGCGAGCTGCGTCCGAAGCGACAGCCCGAGCCGGTGCGGGTGCACGACTTTCTGATCCCCGAACTTGGTCGCGCCGTGCCGTATGGCGTCTATGACATCGCCAGCAACGCGGGATGGGTGAGTGTCGGCATCGACCATGATTCCGCCAGCTTCGCCGTCAATGCGATCCGCCGCTGGTGGCACAGCATGGGTCGCGCCCGCTATCCGCAAGCCCATCGTCTGTTGATCACCGCCGACTGCGGCGGCAGCAACGGCGCTCGGGTACGCCTATGGAAACGCGAACTGCAGGCGTTGGCCAACGAACTCGGCCTGGCCATCACCGTCTGCCATCTGCCGCCCGGCACCAGCAAATGGAACCGGATCGAGCATCGTCTCTTCTCATTCATCACACAGAACTGGCGTGTCAAGCCGCTGGTCAGCTACCAGACGATCGTGCAGCTGATCGGTGCGACCACCACGCGCACCGGCCTGCAGGTACAGTGCGCCATCGACGATGCTCGATATCCGGCCGGTGTGAAGGTGTCCGATGCCGAGATGGCAGACCTCAAGCTCACGCCCCACGAATTCCATGGCGAGTGGAATTACACTATCGGACCAAGGTCGCCACCCTAATCGCAGCGGACATCGTTCAACAGGCCCTAAGCACGCGCCGGTGTGGCGAGGTATCTTCAAATGTTCAGCACGCGACGTGGAGTTGCCGCGCCAAATAAGCCGATATTCGGCGTGGGAAGACGGGCTGCAACGCGCCGGCAGGAGCAACGTCGACCAAGCGGCTTGTGCAGTCGTTCCGGGCGGGTATTCGCGAAGGTGGGGTCACGTCAGCGCAAAGTTGCTGGCGTGCAGCAAATCCGCATTGACCCCGGGCAACAACAACGAGCCGCCGCCCAGGTTGATCGTTGTCACACCGGAGCTCACCGAGGTCGCTGCCTGCACATCGGTGAAGGATGGGAACTGCGCCTTGCTTAACTCGATCATATCCTGCGCCGGGTTGAATCCGCTGATCGTGTGCAGACCAGTTGTGACGCCGGTGAGCACGAACTCGTCGGGCGCCGCCGGCGTCGCCGTCAAGGTCTCGTTGGCCGACGTGCTGTAGATGAACCGCATATTATCGTCGAGAACGTTCCAACTCGCGCCAGGATTACCCACAACACCGGCGTTGATAATGGCGGAGCCGCTCATATCCCACAGCACGACCGAGCCATCGGCATTCTGCATGACGAGGTCGGTGTGACCGTCGCCGAAGAAATCACCCGTGCCCTTGACGTGCCATGCCGGGCCGGGATTGCCCACCGAACCCGCGTTGACAATGGTGGTGCCGCTCACGTCCCACAGCACGACCGAGCCGTCAGTGCTCTGCATGACGAGGTCGGTGTTACCGTCGCCGAAGAAATTACCTGTACCCTTGACCTGGTATGTCGAGGCGCCCGCCACAAGACCGGCGTCGACAATAGTGGAGCCGCTCACGTCCCACAGCACAACCGAGCCGTCGTTATTCTGCATGATGATGCCGGTGCTGCCGTAGCCGAAGAAAGCGCCCGTGCCCTTGACCTGGTATGTCGAGGCGCCCGCCACGAGACCGGCGTTGACAATGGCGGCGCCCCTCATGTCCCACAGCACGACCGATCCGTCGTCGTTCTGCAGGACGATGGCGGTGCTGCCACCGGGGAAAAAACCGCCCGTGCCCTTGACATGCCACGTCGGCATGGGGCCCGCCACAAGACCGGCGTTGACAATGTTGCTGCCGCTCATGTCCCACAGCACGACCGACCCGTCGGCGTTCTGCATGACGATGGCGGTGCGACCGTCGCCGAACAAACCAGGTGCAACCGATGGAGACCAGGAGAGGTCGGCGTCCAAGATATACCAGCTTCCGGTTGCGACATCCTGGCCATACACAACGCCGTCGTAGTACTCCAGCTTTGCGGTACCCCCGCCGAGGGCGAGTGGCGATCCGTTTACCGTCGCGATGCCGGCGGTTGAAATAGTGAAGACCCTCCCCGCAGCATCGGTGAAGGAGCCTCCGCCGGGTGTGATAGATGTGCCGCCGGCCGTGCCCTCGACGGTCCAACTCGCGCCGGGATTACCCACAAGTCCGGCGTCGACAATGCTGATGCCGCTCATGTCCCACAGCACGACCGAACCGTCGGCATTCTGCAGGATCATATCGCTGCGGCCGTCGCCGAAGAAATCGTTCTTACCCATCCCTGTGTCCCCTCAAGCAAGGGGCGCCAGCCCCCGATAGCAACCACTGTGGTAGGTAGCGAAGCAGCGACCGGTAACAGCGCCCAAGTCATTACATCGCCTGATCGGATTCGCTAGCTGATCTTCCGGCCACAACCGATACGCGCGATTTGCCGTTCCTATCGCGGCGCGGTTGGCGGATGTCAAGCGACGGGTAGCTTTGCAAGATAAGGCGACGCGCAGCTAAGAATGCAGGCTCCGCGCACGAAGTACGGCTATTCCTTGTGGCGTAGCAGATCCGTAACGACAGAGAAGCGAAGTGTTACTCGGCGCGAAGCCCAGCCAGCGTCTCAGGCGCCTCTCGCCGCTACGGCGATCAACCCGTCGGCGGCTTGCCGGTGATCGTTGGGTCAACAACCGCGCCGAATCATCGGCCTCGCGCGACTGTCACCCACGGAACGCGAACTACAGCCGGCCGTTGGTCGAACCTACGCAAAAAACCGCGGAGCGCCCGCCTTGACGACGCAATCTTCAGGCCGCGCCCTAACTGCGTTTGCGATAAACCGAAAAATCGTCAACACTGCGATCGGCCACGATGTTACAGAAGCGCAGGCCGTTTATGAAACGCGCGTGCTGGCCTCCGGTCCGGCCTTCCGGTAGTTGACTGGCCTGGTAGGAGGCTTCTATGACGCATAGCCTTCCTAATCCTCTACCCCGCAGGGTCAACCTCGGTTGCGGATATGACATCCGTCCCGACTACCTGAATGTTGATTTCATTGAACGTCACGGACCAGACATCATTTCCGATGTGACCTGTCTGCCTATGCTGCCAGACCGCTATTTCGACGAGATAATCGCGCAGGATGTTTGGGAGCACTTCGAGCGCGCAAAAACACAACCAGCACTTGCTGAATGGGCCCGCCTCCTCAGCGATTCTGGGTTCCTCTGGGTGCGCATTCCTTCGACGCTACATCTGGCTGAGATGCTTGTGGCGGCCGAAGGGCAAGGGCCAGATAAGGTCGGGGAGATTCTTCACCTGATGTACGGCACGCAAGCCTATACCGGTGACTATCACCTTACAGGCTTTACCCCGAGTGTCCTTGCTGACCTCTTCACGTCGGTCGGATTGGTTATCACTGAAGCCAGCCTTTCCCACGGGTGGCTATACGAAATTACCGCACGCCGAGCCGGAATGCCAGTGAGCACATGGCCCACCGCGCACATCCTCAAAGCACATGTGGAGGCGAGGGAGCGCACCATCGAGTGCGAACAACTACGGGCTGAAACCGCCTCCCTGCGAGTGGCGGCCGGGGAACGCGCCGTCGAATGCGAACAACTACGGGCCGAAATCGCCGCCCTACGAGCCTCGACCTCGTGGCGCGTTACTGCGCCGTTCCGCCAGATCATTCGGACAATCAGTAGGCCCCAAGCGGGTTGAGAAACTCTGTCATCGAAGCACAAGGGAGGCTAACCCCGCCGCCTGATTCGGCAGGAAAGGCGGCCTCACCGGCATCGAGGGCGTGAGCGGTCGTTCGGTTCAACGATCGGTGTTAATTCGGTGCTAGGTGCAGCTCAGGGCGGGCTATTAGCTTGGGGAACTCCGTGGATGGCGTTTTTTCGTGAGACGTTCAAGCCTCTCATTTATGCATTGAGATCGACGCTCGGCGTCAATGGCTTGGCTGCTGGAATGCGGGAAATCAAGTCGGAAATGGCCGATGTTGCCACTGTGGTCCGTGAAGTAAGAGATAGTGCACATGTGGAACTGGAGAATGGCGAACAACTGATGCAAGTGCTGCTACGCCAGCACTACCGTGCCTTTGCCGACCACAGCAGGCCGCAGCCCGATTTCGCCGACGTCGAATTCCGGTGCCACTCCCAGAATGGCGAGGATGGGATCCTGTTGTATATTTTCTCACTGATCGGTGCGACGAACCGCAAGGCGCTCGAGATCTGCGCGGGCGATGGCATCGAATGCAATGCCGCCAATTTGATCCTTAATCACAGCTTCAGTGGACTGCTTTTCGATGGCAACGCTGAACAGATCGAGCGCGGGCGCGCCTTCTATGCAGCGCACAAAAATACCCGGATCCGGCCGCCACAGCTGGTGGCCGCCTGGATTACTGCAGAGGCCATCAACGACCAGGTCGCCATGCACGGGTTTGCCGGCGACATCGACCTGCTCTCCCTCGACCTCGACGGCAATGACTATTGGGTTTGGAAGGCGCTGACCGTCGTCCGCCCGCGTGTCGTGGTTCTGGAATTCAACGCTAGTTGCGGACCCGAGGTGGCGGCGGCCATGTCCTATAGACCCGATTACCGACTGGATTATGCCGCGACGCCCTATCGCTGCGGCGCATCTCTCGCCGCCTTCGTCAAGCTGGGCCACGCCAGGGGGTACCGGCTGGTCGGCATTCAGCGATTGGGCTTCAACGCCTTCTTCATCCGTGAGGATGTTGGCACCGACCTGTTTCCGGAAGTCACGGCTGCGCAATTATATGCCCGGCATGGCCCCAGGGACTGGAGCGCTGAGGCGGACACGATCATGAGCGGCAGCGAAGGGTGGGAGTGGGTATGAGGCGCCGGTATGCCACTGCGGCACTCCTTTTGATTCGGTAGCATTTGTACCCGGCGTTCTGTTGCACTTCGACAGCACGATAGTTGCGTACACGATATGATTAGGCCTCAATTCAGGTCGACTGCCACCGCTGCCCACGAACCATCGCTAACCTTATCGGGTGCTGCGCCGCGCGTGGAAAATCCCTCGTTGGGGCATGGCTGGACGCCGCGAGTGGCGAATCCAAGGAAAACCTCGATCTCGCAGCATCGCTTCGACGCAAGGAATGTTGGGCCCCCACCAGTTAGTCGGATCGTTGGCAAGTTCTGTGCCCGGATAGAAGATCATAGCCGGCCGTGCTTCGTTTACGGCGTCAATTTGGGTTTCGACGATCAGAAGATCGGAGCAGACGCTAGCTGCCTTCTCCAAACCAAGCAGCGGGTGGCGCAGATGGTACAGCACTCCGGTAAAGATGACGACGTCGTGGATGCCGACGGTCTCAGGCGAAATATCCAGGACGTCTATCTGCTTCACCTTGACGAAAGGGGCCGCGAGCTCGACGGCGATCTCGATGTTGCGCCGATTGGCTCCATGTCGCCAAACGTAATCGTCAGTGGCAAGAACACTCCTCGCTCCGCGTCGGGCCGCCTCAATAGAAAAATACCCGTCCCAACATCCGATATCGAGGACGGATTTCCCTTCTATCGGCTCGGAGAAGATGACATTGGCCATTGGCGTCAAGTGTTCGAGCGGAACGGCTCCGGGTGTCGTCAATCCATTGCCGAGGTCGATCGTGTGACACCAATTCAGCGACTGAATTTCATTAAGTAGCGACTGGTCGATCCCTCCGGTGTGATTCATCGCTGAAGTCAGCCTCCTCAACTTAGTCTGCCAGATCCGAGCGAGTTTTGACAACCGGGGCATCTGTCTCTCCGCTGGAGCGCTTTTAGCCTGACTGACGGTATCTGTCATGGGCGAGATAGTTGGCACACTCAGCCGAGGTGAAGCGGTGCAGCAATCGGTCGGGGTCGGACCACAGAGCGTCGACTGTCCGAGGCAGATAGAATTATGCAGCGCCTGCCGATCGAGACTCCGACTGCCGCACTATACGGCAAATTGATTCGGGAGCTTGCGCTGGCGAGCGGTCGCCTGCTCGAAGCCCATGCAGGTCGTGCGTCGGTTTGGTGTGCCTCGCCGACACTCCCGGCCAACGCACGGGGGGGCCGCGTCGGATGCCCGGTAGGTTCACGCAGCGACCTGGCGCACAGCGACGTGCCGGGGACCGGTTGCCATCACCAGGATCGCCGAGATCGCCGTTGTGACGGCGATGAAATACAGCCCGCCGGCGAAACTATGGGTCGTATCCTTGAGCCAACCGACTGCGACCGGACCGATCACTCCGCCCAGATTGCCCACCGAGTTGATAAGCGCAATTCCGGCGGCGGCGCCGCTGCGACTGAGGAACATCGACGGCAAGGACCAGAATGTCGGCCGCGACGCCTCCATGAAGAACGCCATCAGCGACGCGGGCAGCAGCACCCACCAGCTTGAGCCGACCCAGCCGACGCCTGCCACGCCGATAGCGGCGACCAGCAGGACGGCGCCACAGAGAAGCCGCTTTTCGGATGAGCGGTCACAATACCAGCCGACAGTGAGCATGCCGACCACGCCGACCAACGCCGGGATCGCGGCCACGAAGCCCGTGGCGAACACGGAGAGACCAATTCCTCTGATGATCTGCGGCAGGAAGTACGCCACCCCGTAGCTAATCGTGCCGGAGCCAATATAGACCACGCAGAGTGCCAGCACCCTGGGTTCGATCATTGCCCGCCAAGCCGAGAACGTGCCGTGCACCGCTTCCAGCTCGTCGCGCTCGCTGGTGAGGGTTTGCTCCAGCCAGTCGCGCTCTTCGGTGCGCAGCCAGTGCGCTTTGCCCGGGCGGTCGGTGAGATACCAGAGCGCGGCGATGCCGATCAGCACCGAAGGAATGCCCTCCAGCAGGAACAGCCATTGCCAGCTTCTCATATCCCAGGCTTCGATCTGCATCAGCGAGGTTGCCAGCGGTGCGCCGAATGCGCCGGTGAGAGGCACCGAGAGCAGGAACGCCGCGATCACGCGAGCGCGATACGCGCGTGGGAACCAATAGGTCAGGTACACCACCACGCCGGGAAAGAATCCAGCCTCGGCGAGACCCAACAAGAAGCGCAGTGTGAGAAAGCCATAGAAGCCCGAGATGAACGCCATGCTGGAGGAGACGATGCCCCACGTGATCATGATCCGCGCCAGCCAGACGCGGGCACCGTAGCGTTCCAACAACAGATTGCTTGGCACCTCGAAGGTGCAATAGCCCAGGAAGAAGATGCTTGCCCCAAGACTGTACATGGTCGAGGTGAAGCCGAGGTCGGCGTTCATGGTGAGGGCGGCGAAGGCGAGGTTCACCCGATCGATCAGGCACCAGATGAACATCAGAAACAGGAATGGCAGCAGGCGCCGCGCGACCTTGCGAATGGTGAGGTGCTCTAGCGTGTCAGCCATGGTCGTCCCTCCTCGGCCCGTCTTGGGGACCGTTATCGTTGGACTAGGCATGGGCGGCACCGAAATGGGGGCGCGTGACGCCCGACGGGATAGGCTAGGGTGCGTGAGGGAAAGCGACAACAGCGCCGCGCCCGGCAGTGGCTAATTGCTTGTGGTGTGCCCGGTGTAGCTCGTGAAGTGTTCGGTTCACTGGGCCTCCAGGAAGGGGGGCGTAGATGGACCGGCAGGCATTCACGAGGGAGTTTGTCGTATGTGATTTGATCGTGTGCTTGGTTCGACGGAGTGCCACGCGGAACCAGAGGCCCGCGTTATTCCCCCGCCATTCTGAAACAATCTCGTAACACATTCGGAACTACAATTGCTGGAGAAATCACACGCACATAGCGTAGGCAGGCAGGAAAGGCGGAGTAGAGCCGGTTCGGCTCTGTGGGGGAATGGCAGTGCCAGTAGATCTCAGCCCCACCCTTGATCTGCACAGACGCATTCTCAGTGAACTGGAACTGCGTGAAGCCGCAACCAGAGAGCAGGAAACCGAAGCACGCAGGGCACTTGACAATGCGCTGCAAGGTATCGCGGCCGAGAGGCGTGCAATCAAACAGTGCCGGGACCTGCTGACCCAGGCCGCGACGCTGTATAAAAGTTTCGTCGGGAAGGACCGTGTCACTACGCAGAGCGACGTTCCCCAGCCGACCGACGCACCGGTGACGGCAGCCGCCTCCGCGCTGGCAGCCGCACCAGCGGTCGAGGGCGACGAACCATCCCCCCTGGCTACAGAGACGCCCGCGCCTGGCGTCAACGTCCCCCAACCAACTGAGTCACCGGTGGCCGTAGCCGCCCCCGAGCTGACACCCGCGCCAGCGGTCCCGGGCCCGTTGCCGCTGGCCACGGAAGCACCTGCGCCTGACGCCGCCAACGTCCCACAACCATCCGCGGCATCGGCCACCGCCCCTGAGCAGGCATTCGAGCCCGCAATCACGGACGAGGAACCATCGCCTATGGCGGCGGAAGAGCCTGCGCCTGGCACGACGCCCTTGCCAGGTGCCAGCGTCCAAGCGGAGTCCTTCGCGCGGGTGGAAAATCTCCGTAGTGAAATCACCGCGGAAACTGGGCGCGGAGGCGGCGGTAGCTGGTGGGCTGGCATGTGGCGACGCGGGTCCCGCGATGAGGAAGTGGAACTGAGCTGGAAGGAAGCTTACCCGCCGGTGGAAGGGGCCGAGCGTGCGATCTGGGATCATAACCATCCTAACCGCACGCAAGAGTGAATTCACGTCGCGTCACTCCCGCCGACGCGCCGTAGGCGCCGTCCGTTTCCCGAACCTACTGCGTCACCTCGTTGTGCGTGTTGTCACAGTGATATCCATTAGGAATCGCATGGCAGCCCGTGACGTAGCTGTAGTCCGGTGGGTTTTGGGGCGTCATGTTCTCCGGTAAATCCCCATGCGAGCCAGCAATGACCAGGACTTCCGGTTGCGACGGAACTGCCTGCGCGGCCGGAGGAGCTTCTATCGGAGTATCCAGGCCGTAGGGCCAGATCGTGACCGGCAGGGCATTCTGCGTCAGGCCGCGCCGACGAGGGCCCAGCCCTTCCTGCAAGCGGAATCGCCGCATCGCCACAGTGTTTGCCGAGCGTCGGCTCGCCAAAGGTGCTCGCGACACATGCGTGGAGAATCCCGTCGAAGGTCGCCCGGAACCGACCCTGTTCACTTGGCCCAAGGCTGCCTGGGGCGCACTTCCAACGAGCAAGGTAATCGCTGAAGCGCACAAGGCACACAGATGCATCACATAGCTGCTCATTCGCCAATCGTGTGTCGGCACCTCAACCTGCCGAGGTTGATATTGTCAACCGCTCGCCAGTTGACTGACGCATCTCTGATCCCGATTGCGTGAGCGGCCAAGGCTCTGCTTGCGGGCGGTGGGTGGGGTAAGCTCATTCTTGGCCCATGAGCACTCCCCCTTCATCCGAACGTCCGGCCGGTCTCGTTGAGGCGCCGCCGCGGCGTCAGGCGCAGCCGCCCGGCCCCTGCGCTATGGTGATCTTTGGCGCCGGCGGCGACCTCACGAAGCGTCTGCTTGTGCCGGCGCTGTATAATCTCGCGAGCACCGGCCTCGTCCCCGAACATTTCGCCATCATCGGCGTCGACATCGCCGAGCGCAGTGCCGAGGATTGGCGTGACAGTCTGCATGCCATGCTGCAGAGCTTCGTTGGAAACCCGGCCAGTGAAAACCGCATCGAGGCGATCGACGATACCGTGTGGCGACGCCTGACCGATGGGGTGTCCTATTTGCAGGGCGATTTCAGCGATCGCGACCTGTTCGAGAAACTGCGGCTGCATCTGCACGACGTCGCAGGGGAACGGCAGACCGGCGGGAACTGTCTGTTCTACTTCGCAGTGGCCGACCGCTTCTTCGGTCCTCTCGTCGAGCAACTCGGCCACGCGGGGCTGCTGGATGAGGAGTTGCGCGATGGCAAGCCGCAGCGCTGGCGGCGCGTGGTGATCGAGAAACCGTTCGGTCACAGTCTCGAACTCGGCGCACGAACTCAACACGCGTATCCGCCGCGAACTCCGCGAGGAACAGATCTTCCGCATCGACCATTTCCTCGGCAAGGAGACGGTGCAGAATATCATGGCCTTCCGCTTCGCCAATGGACTGTTCGAGCCGATCTGGAATCGCGACCGGATCGATCACGTCCAGATCACCGTGGCCGAGACGGTCGGCGTCGAGCACCGCGGCAGGTTCTACGAAGTGACCGGCGCATTGCGCGACATGGTGCCGAACCACGTGTTCCAGTTGCTGGCAATGATCGCGATGGAACCGCCCGCGGGATTCGACGCGCGCTCGGTGCGCAACCGCAAGGCCGATGTCTTCGCTGCATTGAGCGCGCTGACCGAAGATGACGCAGTGCGTGGCCAGTACGGGCCGGGAACGGTGCTCCGCGAAACGGTGCCGCCCTATCGGGCCGAACCTGACGTGGCGCCCGATTCCAATACCGAGACCTTCGTCGCCTTGCGTCTGTCGATCGACAACTGGCGCTGGGCCGGCGTGCCGTTCTACCTTCGCACCGGCAAGCGCATGTCACGGCGCTACACTGAAATTGCCATCCGCTTCAAGCACGCGCCGTACGCGCCGTTCGACGATACCCATGTCGAGGAGCTGCCGCCCAATTGGCTCGTGCTGCGAATTCAGCCGGACGAAGGTATTTCCTTGCAGTTCGAGGTGAAACGGCCGGGCCCGGTGGTCGATCTCGCCGCGGTGCGCATGGACTTCAGCTATAGCGACTGGTTCCCACGCGAACCGAACGTCGGCTACGAGACGCTGATCTATGATTGCATGATTGGCGATCAGACCCTGTTCCAACGCGCTGACATGGTGGAGGAAACCTGGCGGGTCGTGCAGCCTGTGCTGGACGCGTGGGCCGCCAAACCACCGGCCTACCTCCCGAACTACGCCTCCGGCAGTGACGGCCCGAATGCGGCGGATCAGTTGCTGCAGCGGGACGGCCGGGAATGGCGGCCGATCTGACATGGCAGTGGAGCTCGGCATCAATCCGATCACGTGGACCAATGATGACATGCCGGAGCTTGGCGGCGACATCCCGCTGGAGACCTGTCTCGCCGAGATACGCGAGGCCGGTTACAGCGGTACCGAACTCGGCGGCAAATTCCCGCGCACGTCGTCGACGCTCGCCCCAATCCTGGCGCGGCACCATCTGAAGCTGGTCTCGGGCTGGTACGATGGGCAAGTCTTCGAACGCGACGTGGCGCAGGAATTCGCTGCGATCGCACCGCATCTCACATTGCTGCGGGATCTCGGCTGCAAGGTCGTCGTCTATGCCGACACCTCCGGGCGGCACGGCTTCCCGCCGATCTCCCAGCGGCCAAAACTCGCGTATGACGACTGGCCTTCCTACGGCCGCAAGGTGACAGGGCTGGCGGAGCGCATGGCTGCATTCGGCGTGCAAATGGCGTTTCATCACCACGTGGGCACAATCGTCGAGAGCGCGGCGGACATCGACCGGCTGATGGCGACCACCGGCGAAGCCGCCGGCCTGTTGTTCGACTCCGGCCACTGCCTGTTCGCCGGTGCCGATCCCGCGCCATTGCTGGCACGCCATATCGCACGCGTGGTGCACGTCCACTGCAAGGACGTGCGGCGAGACGTGTTGGATCGGGCAATCAGGCAGGACGTGGGCTTCCTGGACGCGGTTCTCGCCGGCGTGTTCACCGTTCCCGGCGACGGCTGCATCGCATTTACCCCGCTGCTCCGCACGCTGCGCGAGGCAGACTATGCGGGTTGGCTGGTGGTCGAAGCCGAGCAGGACCCGCGCAAGGCGCCCCCGCTGACCTATGCAAGGCTCGGCTGTCGCAACCTCTTGGCCGCCGCGAAAGAAGCAGGCTTCGACATACCCTGTCATTGTGAGGCGAGCAGCGGCCAAGCAATCTCGAGTGGAGTTGGGCAGTGACCACGCCGACAGCATCGCATCCACACTACCCGCTGACCGTCAGCAGCTTCTCAAAGAATGAACTGGTGCCGATAGCCTCCGCCGTCATCAGGGCATAAGCCCCGAATGCCGGGGAGCGCCGAAACCCGGACCGCATATACAATCGTATCGCATCTCCCTGCCGATCGCCCGTCTCCAGCCGCAACACCGCCAGCCCCGCCGCAAGTGTCTCCTTCTCGATGCGTGTCAGCAGCGCCTGCGCAACTCCCTTCCCCCGTGCGCCATCGCGCACATACATCCGCTTCACCTCGGCAAAATCAGCAAACAGCGCGACCCCGCCGCACCCCACCGCCTCACCGTTCAGTCGCGCCACGAAGAACCGGATATGCGGCTGAAAGATCGCATCCAGGTCCAGGCCATGCCGCTGCTCAGGGGGATACTCCGCGGACAGCACCCGATCGAGCTCAACGATCAAACCGCGCACTTCATCGGTCGCGGCCCGCGCGGCTTCGATCCGGATATCTCCACCATTGCTCATGATCCGCGTCTCGCCATTGCTGCCCCCCGACTGCCCTGATCACGTTCCCAGCGGGGGAACGGCCATCTCGCCCATGATATCCTCGACGGCACGCTGACGCTCGCTCCACGGGCAGAGGCCAAAATTGTAAAGCACATTGACGTGCTGCGGGCCTGCATAGAAGCGCTCATACTGCGTATGCCGACCGGCGAAGTCCGAGCCGAGGTAATCCCAAGCGAGCTTCATGAACTTCAATCGGTCGATCGCAGCGCTGCCCGGCGATCCGCAGTAGATCTCGAAGGTCTCGCGCAGCTTGGCATCGGTGAGGATCGATGCGTCGGCTGGCATCTGAAACGGACCGGCGCCCAGCAGCTCACGGACGGTCTCGGCGATCTGGTAGTAGTTGTTCGTGCACCAGTGCAGCGACGAATAGAGAAACCGACGGTTCACGTTGAGAAAGCCGGGCACCATGCTTTCCACGTCCTCGATCTGGCCCACGATCATGGCGCTCAGCCCGGCCTCGCCCACCGCGAGCCTGCCGAGCGTGTCGCGCACCGCCGGCACCTGGAGAACGCCGTTCATTTCCGCGGCCTTGTAGGCGATGCCAGTTATCAGCTTGAGCTTTTCGAGAAACCGAACGACTGACTGGTGGTTCCCCATCACGTGTGAAGGAGTACGGAAATACATCTCACGCGATAACGCGACGTCGTCGAGCAGAAACACTCTTTCCCATGGAACTTTGACATTGTCGAAGATGACGATTGCATCGGTCTCGTCGAAGCGCGACGAGAAGGGGTTGTCGAAGTCACTGACGGCATGCAGTTCAAACGACTTGCGCACCCACATCGACAGGCCAGGCGCATTGGCTGGAACGGCGCAGGTCACGGCTTGGCTTTTCATCTCCGGCGCCAGCGGCAACAGGTTGCCGACCCAGACCATATCGGCAAACACGCCCGCCGTGCCAAGCATCTTCATTCCGTTAAGGGTGATCCCGTTATCATCCTCTCCGGTGACCTGCAGTGCAGGCACCCGTGTTGCTTCCCGGTTGTACATCTCCGGGCTGCGTGCGCCTTGCGGCGGAAGCACCACGTAGCAGGCGAACAGGTCATGACGCCGCATCAGGTCATAGAAGGCCGTCAGATTTGTGCCGAAGCCGCTCCGGTTCGCCTCGAGCAGGCCGGAGTTGAGTGCCAAACCGGTGACAAAGCTGGCCACGTGATCCGGCGAGCGGCCGAGCAGTCCATATGACCATTCGGCGACCCGCCGATGGCACTCGGCGCGCTTGCGCAGATCGTCCCTCGTGGTCGCCTTAAGATACCAGGTGGAGAAGCGTTCGCCATCCTCCTCATAGGACATTGCATCAATATGCTCTGGTGCGCGCTTGCGATCCCAGATGTCAGCGAAGGAACGCGCGGCATTGCGGAAAGCAGGATGGGTCGTAACGTCGTCAACCAGTTCGCTGCCGATGTAGATGCGGCGTTTGTCGCGGAGCGACGCAAGGTACTCTGTCCCGGTGCGCAGCATTGGGCTCTCCCTTTCTTCTTTTCCGGAACCTGACTGACGGGGGTGGTTCGGCAGCCATTGTTGCTGAGAGATTGGCGCATGTCGCGGTTATTGTGCCAATTGCTCCATCATCGGCCGTCGCGCATGATCCCGCCATGACCGTCCAGGTTCTCCTCCGCCGTCTGCCGCACAACGCCGACCTGCCGCTGCCCGCCTATGCCACCGCAGGGGCGGCGGGCATGGACCTGCTGGCTGCGGTCGCAGACCCTGTGACCATCGATCCGGGCACGCGCGCCCTGATCCCTACCGGGATCGCCATAGCTCTGCCGCCGGGCTACGAATTGCAGGTCCGCCCCCGCTCAGGCCTCGCGTTGCGCCATGGTATCGTGTTGGCCAACAGTCCCGGCACGATCGACGAGGATTACCGGGGTGAAATCCAGGTCATTGTGCTGAACGCGGGCGACACGCCGTTCACCGTCGAACGCGGCGCCCGTATTGCCCAGGCGGTGCTGGCACCGGTGGTGCGTGCCCGCTGGCACGAGGTGGAAAGCCTCGAGGCGACCAAGCGCAACGAGGGCGGCTTCGGCAGCACCGGCCACTGACACCGTCACGCGATTGCCACGTGACCGGGGGGTGACTCCGTGTACCGGCCCGGGGTAACAGGGCGCGCCGCAACTTTAGCCCGAGCCCGATGTCAGCCACGATCCACCCCGCCCTAACGCAGGGACGGCGCTCGCCCAACCTGTGGGATGCTGCTGCGATCGTCTGCGTATTCGCGGCGCTAATCGGCGTGGCGCACGAGGCGCGGGGCACCTTCATGCCGATCAACGCGCCGCACGCGCTGGCGGTCAGCCTGAACCCAGCCAACCTGCCGGATTACGCGGTGCGAACCACAATGCGGATGTTCGCCGCCCTGGTGGCCTCGCTGCTGTTCACCTTCACCTTTGCCACCGCCGCCGCGAAGAGCCGGCGCGCCAGTCTGGTTCTGATCCCGATCCTCGACATCCTCCAGTCAGTGCCGATCCTGGGCTTCCTCACCTTCACCGTCGTGTTCTTCATGAACCTGTTCCCAGGCCAGGTGTTGGGGCTCGAGCTGGCAGCGATCTTCGCGATCTTCACCAGCCAGGCCTGGAACATGGCATTCAGCCTGTACCAATCTCTGAAGACGGTGCCAGCCGATCTGATCGAAGCGGCCGACAGCTTTCACCTCACCGCCTGGCAGCGCTATTGGCGACTGGAGGTGCCGTTCGCCGTCCCCGGCCTGGTGTGGAACACCATGATGTCGATGTCCGGCGGCTGGTTCTTCGTCGTGGCGTCGGAAGCGGTGTCAGTCGGTGACAATACCTGGAAACTGCCCGGTATTGGCTCCTATGTCGCGTTGGCGCTGGAACAGCGCGACATTTTCGCGGTGTTCTACGCCATCATCACCATGCTGCTGGTCATCCTGGCGTACGATCAGCTGCTGTTCCGACCGCTGGTCGCCTGGTCGCAGAAATTCCGCTTCGAGACGACCGCCGGCGCGACCGCGGCCGACCCATGGCTGCTGCGACTGATGCGGCGTACCAGGCTGCTGAGCCTCCTCGCCGATGCGGTGGGCGGCGCCGTAACCGCACTCGGCGGCCTGCCGCTGCGCCTGCCGCTTCGCCGCCGGTCGGTCGCGGATGGCCAACCCTCGCGACTGGTGGACGCGGCATGGCTGGCTCTGCTCGCCATCCTGGTGGTCTGGTCGCTCATCAAAGTCATCGATTTTGTCTCGGCTGAGCTGCACTGGGACGATCTGCGGCAGGCTGTGATCCTTGGCCTCTTCACGCTGCTCCGCGTCATGGTCCTCATTGTGTTGGCAACCCTGGTCTGGGTGCCGATCGGTGTCTGGCTTGGGCTGCGCCCGGTCTGGGCCCGGCGCGCGCAGCCGGCGGCCCAGTTCCTCGCCGCATTCCCCGCCAACCTGCTGTTTCCGCCTTTCGTGCTGTTCATTGTGTATTTCCACCTGGACGCCGATATCTGGCTCACGCCGCTGATGATCCTCGGCACCCAGTGGTACATCCTGTTCAACGTGGTCGCCGGCGCCGCGGCATATCCGGGCGACCTGCGCGAGGCCGCCAGCAATTTCCGCGTCGGCGGTCTGCTGTGGTGGCGCAAGGTTATGATCCCGGGCATCTTTGCCTATTATGTAACCGGCGCGATCACTGCCTCGGGAGGGTCATGGAATGCGGCCATCGTCGCCGAGGTGGCATCCTGGGGTAGCACGAAGCTGACGGCGCACGGGCTGGGCGCCTATATCGCTGAGGCGACCGACAAGGGCGATATGGCGCGCGTGGTGCTGGGCGTGGCGGTGATGTCGTGCTTCGTCCTGCTGTTCAACCGCCTGCTGTGGCGGCCGCTCTATGCCTATTCGGAACGACACCTGAAGCTCGGCTAAAAAAGAGGCGCGCATGGATACCACCGTCAGCCAGCAGTCGCTGCTTGAGGTCAGGGACTGCAAGCAGGCCTACCACAAGGATGCCAACGCCGATCTCGTGGTGCTGGATGGCGTCAACCTCAGCCTGCGGGAAGGCGAGATGGTCGCGCTGCTCGGCCGCTCCGGCTCCGGCAAATCGACGCTGCTGCGCATCGTGGCCGGCCTTTTGGAGCCGACCTCAGGCGAGGTCCTGTGGCGCAACCGGCCGCTACACGGACCAGCGGATGGCGTGGCGATGGTGTTCCAGAGCTTCGCGCTGTTCCCCTGGCTGACCGTGGAAGAAAACGTGGAGCTTGGTCTGGAGGCGCGCGGCGTGCCACGGGCGGAGCGAGCGAAACGCGCCGAGGCCGCGATCGACCTGATCGGACTGGGCGGTTTCGAAAGCGCCTATCCAAAGGAGCTGTCGGGAGGCATGCGGCAGCGCGTCGGCCTCGCGCGTGCTTTGGTGGTGCATCCCGATCTGCTGCTGATGGACGAGCCGTTCAGCGCGCTCGATGTGCTGACCGCGGAGAACCTGCGCACGGACCTGATCGACCTGTGGTCGGAAGGCAAGCTGCCGGTCCGCTCCGTGCTGATGGTGACGCACAACATCGAGGAGGCGGTGCTGATGTGCGACCGCATCCTGGTGTTCGCCTCGAACCCGGGCCGCGTCGCCAACGAGCTGCGTGTGCCGTTTCCGCATCCGCGCAACCGGTTGGATCCCGCATTCCGACAGATCGTGGACGACATCTACGGTCTGATGACTCGTCGCCCGATGCCAAGCGTTCGCGCGGTGACCCCGCCGCTGGCCGACATCGCCATGCCGCTGCAACGCGTCGGCACCAATCAGATGGCAGGCCTGATGGAGGCACTGGCCGGTCCCCCATACAATGGTCGCGCCGACCTGCCCGCGTTGGCCGCGGTGCTGCAATACGAGGTCGACGAACTGCTGCCGCTTGGCGAGACGCTCCAGTTGCTGCACTTCGCCGTGCTGGAGGAAGGTGATGTCCATCTGACCGAGGAGGGCGGCCGCTTCGTCGCCGCCGAAACCGAGGAGCGCAAAAGCCTGTTCGCCGCCGCACTGCTCGCCTACGTGCCGTTGGCACGCATGGTCCGTCAGGTGCTGGACGAGCGCTGGAACCATCGCGCCTCCGCGGTGCGTTTTCGCGACGAGCTCGAGGATCATATGTCGCCAGAGTACGCCGAGGATACGCTGCGCACCCTCGTCGCATGGGGCCGCTACGCCGAACTGTTCAGCTACGACGAGGAGGCGGAACAGTTCAGTTTGGAGGACATCGGCTAATCGGGCACGGCTCTGATCGTGTCGCCTCGTCGTCGCGTCGTTGATGCACCTTTATGACCTTGCAGCGGTAGACGCGAGTTCCTTTGTCATCATCTCGCGCATCACAAACTTCTGCACTTTGCCGGTGACGGTCATGGGATATTCGTTGACGAACCGTACATAGCGTGGAATTTTGAAGTGCGTGATCTGGCCATGGCAGAAGGCGCGGATCTCGTCCTCGGTCGCGGTGGCGCCGTCCTTCAACTTGATCCAGACGCAGAATTCCTCGCCCCAATGATCGTCGGGCACACCAAAACCTTGCACATCCGCGACGGCGGGATGACGGTGGAGAAACGCCTCGACCTCCGCCGGATATATGTTCTCACCGCCCCGGATCACCATGTCCTTGCTGCGTCCGGTGATCGTGATGTATCCGTGTTCGTCCATTACGCCAAGATCGCCGGAGTGCATCCAGCGCGCGTGATCGATCGCTTCCCGTGTTGCTGTCTCATCGTTCCAATAGCCGCGCATGACGGAATAGCCGCGAGTACAGATTTCGCCTTGCACGCCGCGTGGTACTATCAGACCTGCGGGATCGACGATCTTGATCTCCACGTGGGGGTGCGCACGACCGACGGTGCCGACTCGCTGCTCAATCGTGTCGTCGACCCGGGTTTGGACACTGATCGGCGATGTTTCGGTCATACCGTAAATAATCGTGACATCCCGCATTCCCATATCGTCGATGATCCGCCGCATGAGCGCCTCATGCCGGCGCGCAGATGGGAAAGATCGTATTGGTCAAACGTGGCGTGGTTCAGCAGCGCAATAAAGATGGTAGGTACCCCGAGGAAGGTCGTACACCGTTCCGCCTGAAGGGTCTCAAGCGCCTCCGACGGATCGAAGGCTTGACCCAGCCAGATCATGGTAGCACCGCACACGATGCTAAGGATACATCCGCACACTGTCCCGCCGGTGTGATAAAGCGGCAGTGGGTTGCAAAAACGATCTCCCTCACCGATGCCCATCACCTCAGCCTGAAAGAGCGCGTTGTTTATGATGCTGTTGTGAGTCAGGGTCGCTCCCTTCGGCGCGCCGGTTGTGCCGGATGTGAACTGCACGTTGACTGGGTCGTCCGGTTGCACGATCCCAGCCAGTTCGGCGAGACGCATGTGCTCGGCTGCACCGCCTTTATCCGCGATGGTATCAAACCGATAGAAGCCCGGTTCGTCGGTATTTTCCATGTGAATCAAAGTTGTCAAATGCGGCAGACGGCCGGCCTGCAATGCTCCGGGCGTGCAATGATCGAGTTCGGGGGCGATGGCCCGCAGCATCCCGATGTAGTCGCTCGTTCTGTAGCGATCGGCTGCCACCAATGCCCGGCATTCGACCTTGTTCAGCGCGTATTCCAGTTCCGCCAGCCGATAAGCCGGATTGATGTTCACCACGATCAAGCCGGCCTTGGCGGCGGCATATAGGGTCAAAATCCACTCGGTCCGGTTGGGTGACCAGATGCCGATCCGCTCCTTCGGCTTCAGGCCAAGTCCGATGAGACCGGCGGCGAGGCGGTCGACGTGGACGCGAAGTTGGGCGTAGGTGAGACGGACGTTCTGGTCACGTACTACCATGGCTTCTTGGTCCGGCCAGCGTTCGGCCGCCATATCGAGCGTCTCGCCGATCGTTTGATGGAGTAACGGTCTCGCCGAGGCCCCGTGCGCGTAACTGCGAACCGATTTCGTCATGTCTTGCTCCTCCCCGACGCTGGAGTTCCGTGCGACCGCTTCTTGTTTCGACGGTGTCGCATTTCGGCGTATCGAATGACAACGGACAATGCACCAAAGAGGATTATCGGGCGATCCCCCATCCGCCCGAGGCGATTAATCGCCGGATACCGCACTGGTTGCGCTTTTCAAGTATTCCGATCCGGTCGATTTGCTGTTCTATCGCTCCGATCGTGGGAGCGCGCGCAGCGCGAAGAGCAGCGTCGCCGCCGTCAAGCCAAGCACACCGCCGAGCAGCGTTTCCCACACACGGGCGGCAAAAGAGGCGATGGAGTGCTCGCCGCCCACCGCAACCGTGACGATCAGCGTAAAGGCATGCGCACCGCAGCTGCAACACGCCGTGAGACGCTATTAGGCCTGTTTCCGCAGATGCGGCCGTCGTCGGTCCCAGGTGCGCAGCCCCGCAACCGCCATGTTCGCGATCGCCGGCAGCAGACGCGGCTGCAGCAGGTTCGGATCGAACGCGCGCATGCGGCGTCCGTTCTCAAAGTAGCAGTCCTCGACAAACCGGCGGAAACTGAAGCCGTCAAGAAACATGTTGGCTTCCGTGATCGAAAAATCCCTGCCGTCATTGGTGTCCTTGCCGCGGCGAACCATGCCAAGCAGACGGCGAAGCGCGCGGCCATAGTACCATGTGGAGGTCAGTGCGCGCAGGGGCGATGCGCCGCGTCCGCGCTGCATCTCGCGCCACGCCATGTAGTTGATGAAGAAGACAATGTGCCGGGTTTCCTCGTACATCAGCACGTCGAATATCTTGAACATGCCGTCAGGCAGGAATTCCGACTGCCGCGCCGTCTTGAAGGCACCAAAGCCGAGAAAGCTGTCCATGCATTCACCAAATCCGAAATCGATGAATGCGGTCTCCAGGTTTGCCGGTAAGGCCTCCAGCGGCTGCTCGGTCGCGGCGAGCCCGTAGCGATCGATCATGACGCGGAGCAATTGCGCATGCCGCGCTTCCTCCACGCCTTGCAGCGCGACGGCCTCGCGCACCAGCGGGTCTTGAACCATCGGAGTGAATGCCGCGACGATCGCTCCGGCGCGACGCTCCGTGTGGTACACCTCCTGCCAGAACGGCACCGAGCGAAGCCGGTCGAGCTGTGCGTCGTCCAGATCAGGCCAAGGCAGCACTGCGGGATCGGTACAGCTCATGCGTCTCCAGGAACTGCCGGCAGAACAGCTCCTTGTGGGCATCGGAGCCAACCTTGATCGTCATGGGCCAACCCCCGCCGCGCCACGCTGTCGGCGTCGTGCGAACCGACAGACAAGCCGCGCTATCGTCGGCGTGGTGGTGGGGCGCAACAGCCGCGGGTCATAGCCGGCAAATCGTCGGTCATTCTCCGTGAGGCAGACCGCCATGAGCACCGCCGGACTGATGTCCAGGTCACTGACGGACTTGCTGCCGGTCAGCGTGAAGTTGTTGTCCGCTGGCTTGCTGTCGGCGCCGCCGAGGCCGCGGGCAATCCCGATGCGCTCCCAAGCGAGGAACGCCCACACCGCGGCGACCCGCAATTCGAACCAGGCGCGTCGCCAGAACGACAGGCGCCGCCGCTGCCATGCGAGCCAGTTCGCGAACAGCAGAATATGCCGCGCCTCTTCCTGGATCACAGGTTCGAACGTATCGACGAGTTCCGGCGGGAAATATCGCGACTGCCGCGCCAGTTCGAACAGGCCGAACGCGAAGAAGCTGTCGATGCATTCGCTAAACCCGGTGACCAGGTACGCCCATTCCGGATCCCGCGGCTCCGCGTAGGCGGGCTCAGGCGCCAGCGCGATCCCGTACGCCTGCACGAGATTAGCCAGGACCTCCTTGTGGCGTCCCTCCTCCCAGCCGTTCAGCTCAAGCGCCGCACGCCATTCCGTGTCCGGCAGGCAGGCCGCATAGCGCTGCATCCGCAGTCGCGCCTTGCCCTCGGTCTGCACCGCGATGTCCCAGATCGGCAGGCTTGTCAGCCGCTCCAGCGCCGCCCGATCGAGCCGGGGCCAATCGATCACCGACGGCTTGTACGGATTGAATGTCTCATGGAACATGCGACAGGCTGCCTGCCGGTGCAGGTCGGTTCCTGCACGCAGCGGACGGGGATCGGCAAATCGCCAGTGGCGCGCCGCATGGTCGGCCGCCTCGATCCGCGCGGTCAGTTCCATCGTCGCCGTCACGGCTGCTTGCCGACGATCGCAGTGGCGGTCACCTGGCCCGCCTTGGCGAAGCTGAGCGTGACCGGGAAGCTGTCACCTTGCTTCAACGCCTGCTTAAGCCCCATCAACATGATGTGGTAGCCGCCTGGCGCAAGCGTCACCGGCTTGCCGGGCGCGATCGGCAGCGGCCCCACCGGCCGCATCTTCATCACACCGTGATCATCGAAGCTGCGGTGCAGCGCTGCTTCCGCGGCGACCGGCGTTGTCACGCCGGTCAGCGTGTCCGGTGCGCCCGTGTCGGTGATGGTCAGGTAGACCACACCCTCACGCCCGGCTATCGCTGCCCGCGACCAGACATGATCGATCTGGATCCCAGACTGTTCGGCACGAGCGGCAATTGTCAGACTTGTGCCGGCAAATGCGGCAAGCAGGTAACGCCTGTACATGACTGTGAGGCTCCGCTGATATGAATCGCCAAAGGCAAACTCAGATCGGGGAGGGCGGTCCACGCGGTTGCGCGGCGGCAACCAATTGCAGCGGCGGAGTGCCCGGCTGCGTCACCTTAAGCAGCGCGCCGGCAACGGATTGCCGGTCGGGCAGCATGGGCGTCGGGGGCAGGGTCCCCAGCGGCGATGCGCTCGATACGCACACCACGCAGACGACGCAGTTATGCGCGGGGTGGCTCGGCTGGTGCGGTGCCGGCTGCGATCCACGGTCGGTATGGCAGATCGGTGGGTTTCCGACCGGCTGAGCCTCGGCGCCGAGCGGGGCGAGCGAGATCGCGGCCAGGAGAAGTACCTGGCACCAAACGGCGAGCAGCGACGCGGCAAACCCGATTATGGGTTTCAGCCCCTGGCAGGGGATAGTCGCGTTGCGCTGAATTGCTCGCCGCACAGCCGCACCACTAGCCCTGCGCCATGCTGCCGGCAAGACGCAGCGGGGGAGGGGGCAGGGCAATCGCTTGAATGGCGGGGCAGCCTCCGGCGCGGCTGAAAGTTCAATTCATGGTGAGCCTCATCGCGAGCCGACGGCATGGCTCACCGACGTACTCCAGCGCATCGTCTCCAGCCGTGCCCGAGCACACGAACTACCAAGCCTACTGCCGCGGAGCTGGCGCGAGCCGAGCGGGTCCGACGCCAGCCCCACGATGGGGACATTGCCCGCACCGCGTCGCGGTCGGCCTCAAAGCGTGCATCGGCACATCGCGACAGCGTCGCCGCTGTTCGGGCGAGAGCCCTGCTGCCCTCGATTTCTTCGAGCCAGAGGCAGGGTTCCATTGTCAGGCTGATCGGTGGTTGGCCGGATCGAGCGAGTGCGTCAGGTCGGCCCGAACAAGGCCGGCCGCAGCTTTGCGGTTTATGCGGCGCCGTGCGCCATCGGTGTGGCGCCCGACAGGCACCCTGACGGTCGACACACCAGGGAATTCATCAGCCGGATCGTAAAGGGCCTCCGCCGTCCTTAGCCTTGTCGCGGAATGCTCATCCGAAGCGGAAAAACGTCTCCATATCCCGCCTCACCCTGGTCATGTGCTCGAAGTACTGCAGGAACGTACCGTTATAGTTCCCATCCTGCTTGCGTTGGTCCTCACCCTCGAAGTTGTAGTAGCCCGGCGTGCATTCCTTGTTGCGGTTGGTTCGGGCACGATTCCGGATCACCTCGTCCACCCACCACTGCTCGGTGTCCGGTGCCGCATCAATCATTGTGTGTCCATGCACACGCACATAATCGATACAATCCGCGATGTGATCGGCCTGTGTCTGCAACATGAAGGTGAGATTGAACTGGAATGAGGCCTGGTAGCCGCCCATGACAAAAAGATTCGGATAGCCGCTCGAGTGAATACCAAACACCGTGCGCATGCCGGTCGCGTATTTCTGGTTCAGCTCCAGATCGTTTTCGCCGCGTATGTCATTGTAGATACCTGTCTTCTGCACAACGAACCCGGTCGCATAAATCAACAGATCGAGCGGATAATCCCGCCCCTCGAAGACCGGGCCTGTCTCGGTGATCTCCGTGATACCCTTACCCTTGGTGTGAACCAGATGCACGTTCGGCAGATTGAACGCCGGCAGGTACACGTCGTCATAAGTCGGCCGCTTGCAGCGATGCATGTACCAAGGCTTCAAGGCATCAGCCGTCTTTTTGTCGATGACGATCTCGTCAACTCGCCGATGAATACGCATCATGTGTTCGATGTTGAGATTTTCCTGGCGTCGGATTTTTTCCTCGCGCGGTAGCTTCGCGAGTTCGATAAGTTCCGCCTCGGTACGTTGCGGCCCACGCATGTGCTTCATGCGTCGATCCCTTTGCCAGCCGGACTGAAGACTTGCCGCCCATTCGGGATCGGTCGGCACGTCGTCGCGAAGGTCGATCGCGGACGGCGTGCGTTGGAAGACGTACAACTCCTTGGCGGCCGCACCGACGCGCGGAATGATCTGCACCGCCGAGGCGCCGGTACCGATGATGCCGACGACCTTATCTCCGAGGTTCGAGAGGTCCTGCCCCGTATAGGCGTAGTCGAACCGCGACGTATGAAAGGAGTGTCCTTTGAAGCGCTCCATGCCGTCGATCTTCGACAATTTCGGCTGCGACAGTGTACCGTTGGCGACGATTACGAACTGCGCCGACATTTTGTCGCCCCGGTCGGTGCCTATCCGCCAAAGCCTGGCCTTTTCGTCCCACACGGTCGAGGTCACCGTGGTCTGGAACACGGCGAGTTTATAAAGGTCATATTTGCGAGCGATGTCCTGGCAGTGCGCGTAGATTTCCGGTCCCTTGGCATAGTAGCTCGGTGGCACCTTGCCCATTTCATCGAGCAGCGGGATATAGTCATAGGAGGGTGTGTCGCAGGCAATGCCCGGATAGCGGTTCCAGTACCAGGTTCCGCCGACATCGGCGCCGTTCTCGACAATACGGATGCTTTCGACACCCTTTTCGCGCAGGCGGGCCGCCGCCAGCAGCGCCGAGAAACCACCGCCGATGCAAAGCACGTCGACAGTGTCAATGATCGGCTCGCGCTCGATAATCTTCTTGGCGAAGGGATCCTCTTCATGTTCGGCGAGAACAGCCGACAGGTCGGTCGTATACTGCGATCTGCCCTCCGGCCGATAACCCAACCGCAGATCCCGCTCTTCCGCGAAGCGCTGCTTGATCTCGTCGTAATATGATTGTGGCTTATCGGTTGGCGGTTTCAGTGGATCAAAATTCCGAACCCGCGACGGGCGCGCCGACGCCGGTTCTGGTTCGTTGACGGGGCGCTCCTTAACTGCCGCGCGAGATGTCTCTGACATTGCCACAATTCCTGCCTTCCGGAGCCGGTGCGGCCCTTCTGGTTGTCGGTTCACGTTGAAGGTATTGCCGCACGTTCCGCGATCGCTTGCAACCCGGAGACCGTCAACCGGCGGAATACGGCCTTGGTGCATTGCGGAGCCCCTCCTCGGTATGAACCGGCGTTGGCCCTTCTGGACGGCGCGTCGCACGCTGATAACCCATAGCGTCGTGTAGGTCGATGTGCGTTCCGCTCAATTCTTCGCCGAACATGATCGCGCCCGGAACTCGCATCGCGCGGGTCAGCACGCGCCGGCCAGAATCAAGCAATGACCGGGCGCCGTAAGGTCAATCCCTCCACGGCCTCATTTTCAATCGCAGTCGGCGACACAGGCCTGCTGCCTCGGACCATCGTCCTGAACAACCGGCCCGCGCCGGCCACCATGGCTACTGCGCAATTGCCTCCACTTCCAGCATCCTTGTGCGCGGCCCTAGCAGCCCAACCGATAGAATCACCACCGCCATACACGCGGCGACGAACACAAACACTCCGGTGGCGCCGAAATCGCGCAGGAAGAATGCAACGAAGAACGGTGTCAGGATGCCGCTCAGCCTGCTCCAGGAATACACGAACCCGATACCACGGGCGCGTATTCGCGTCGGATACAACTCCGACTGGTAGTTGTGCAGCCCAAACGAGAGCCACTGGGTCGACATGGCCAGGCAGGCGCCGAGAACTAACAGTGCCGACGTACTTTCCGCGTTTCCAAACAGGATGCCGAACACCGCGATCGCTAGACAGGATGCTGCGGAGTGCCATTTGCGCTCCAGCTTGTCCGCAAACAGCATAATAAGCAGCGGGAATGCCACCGCGGCAATGTTGATGATCGTGCTGTATTTCAGGCTTTCGGTGATGTGGATGCCCTTGGCGATCAGCAGCGTGGGTGTCCATGCCACGAAACCGTAAAATCCGACGGTCTGAAAGAAGTTGAACAGCATCAGCATGATCGTGCGCCGTAGATAGCGCGGGCTGAAGATCTCCCTGAGACTGCCCTTGCGCGGATTCTGGTAGTGCGGCTGCTCTGGCTCCGGTAGCGGCCGGCCGTAATCGGCGAGGACGCGGGCCTCGATGCCGGACATGATGTGCTCCGCTTCCTCCATCCTACCCTGCTGCGCAAGCCAGCGCGGGCTCTCGGGAAGACCAAGTCGGATCCACCAGACGACGACAGCGGCGATCGAGCCGATCCACGCCACCCAGCGCCAGCCGTCGTAGCCGAACGGACTGTTCGGGATCAATTGCCAGGATAGGAAATAGGAGACGAGGAAGGCTATCGCGCTCATCGCCTGCAGGAACGCGAACGCCTTGCCCCGGACGCGTTTGGGGACCAACTCGGAAAGGTAGGCATCCACCGTCACGAGTTCGAGGCCGACGCCGAGCGCGCTGATGAACCTCCAGAGGTTGACGCCGTCGGCGGTAGTTTGCATGCCCATGATCAGATTGGCGACACCGAACCAAATCAGTGAGTAGGTAAATACGGTTCGCCGGCCGAAGTGATCGGCGATGTACGACACGAACAGCGAGGCGACGAACAATCCAGCAAACAGCGCCGCGACGAAGCTGGCGAAGCCGGTCATGCCGAAAAAGCTGACGGTTGTCGGGGTGAAGATCTTGGCCTTGAATAGGCCCGGGCCCAAGGCGCCGATGAGGCCAATTGCGTAGCCGTCGAAGAATCCGCCGAACGTGAGCAGTATTGCCATGATCCACAAGCTTCGGGTCATGGGCAGGCGGTCGAGCCGCGAGGTAAGCCTTTCCGCGGCGGTCACGGCCCGAGCGGAAAGTCCACCCTCAACAGCGCTCGCCGGCGGCGCATCGGCCGCGAGCCCGGAGGTTGGTCGGCTGGCCATTTTGACGTTTCCTTTCTTGGTCTCGACTTAGTCTTGGCTCCCGAACTCCCAGGCGACCGTGCCAAACAGTAACGCGGGACCGTGAGTTCGGTCGGGAGACTGCGCAGTCCTCATCCGGGTGTAAAGTGCCGCGCTCCGCGGCCGATGGGGCCGTTTTGGAGATGATCGTACCTCGCATCATAGGCTCGCAGGGTCGCCCGCACCGAGGTCTGAGCATTGAGAACGGTTGGGGAAACCGCCGAAGAGCGAGGGCATGAACGCCTAAGCCAAAGGGGTAGTCGGTCGTCCTTGAAGAGCAGAACGAACAGACTGGCAGTGCCGGGCGACGTTTGACTGCGAAACCATGAACTGCTTCAGTGCGGTGTCGATCTCATAGAAGAAGGCACAGTCTGTTGCCATCAAACCGCCTCGCATCGTCAGCGCACCGCGTAAGACCTCGACGCGGTCCGGGCCGGTGCAGTAGATGACGCCAGAGCAGCACCACAGGCGCGGCGACGCCGCTGTCGAGCTGGTCCGGGTACTCGTGCGCGGGGTGGAATGATGCGTAGGCCTCCAGAGCGATACTGGCGGAGCTACGGCGACGATCCGCTACCGACCGGCGCTGAAGCCATGGACGAACCCTTCAGGGCATTCCCATCATGGTTCATGCGCCTTACCTGCGACCAATGCGGGAAGGACTAACAAGCGGCCCTGTCCGACTGCTCTCGCCGCTAACTCGCTACGGGTGGGGGGCTTGTGAGAATGCAATCGGCGACGTTCAATAAAGCATCACACGAGAACTGTAAGACGCCGTCACGAAAAAACTCCGCCTGCTCCATTCACACCAAACTCGGGAGAGTGACGTGGCAACGAGTGATGCGACTGAACACCTTCTAAGCGCCGTCGACCGTGTTCGGCCTCTTATCGTGGAAAACGCAGAAAACGCTGAGGCAAAGAGGCAGCTGTCCGGGGCGGCATATGACGCTATGTATCAAGCCGGGTTGTTTGCGATGCTCGCGCCGAAAGCCCGCGGAGGTTTCGAATTACACCCGCTCCGAACCAGCTCGTGTCCAACTTCGCAGCGTGGTTGCTTGCCGAGGGTGTAGACGAACTGTTCGACGGCGGCGTGCCTGCAGCGGCCAGCGGCTTTTATCCAACCGCGGCGGCGGCCCGAACCGACGGAGGCTGGCGATGCCGGCGGTAGAGATGGAGAACGGGCGACCGAAGATTGATCCAGCCACCGGTCAACTGGCGATTTTCGACGCTTTCTTTCCCCGAAGCGCCGGCGGCATCAAGGAAACTTGGAATACCGTTGGCATGCGCGGAACGGGCTCAGCCAATATTGCCGTGCATGACCTGTTTGTCCCCGATCGAATGACGGGCTTCATCGGCCCACTCAGAAAATCCGGCACCTGGCTTCGAGGGGCCGCTCTATCGCATGTTTCCGATGCACGGCCTACTCGGAGAAGCGATTGTTTCCGTTGGCGTTGCCGCCGCTGCTGTCGATGAGGCGGTGCGCCTCTGCAGGGCAAAAAGCCCCCGCCTACAATGCCGTTCCTCTGCGCGAGCAGCAGCTTGCCCAGTATCAGATGGGCAAAGCCAAAGCTCGGGTGGAGGCGGCACGTGACATGCTTTATCGGGCCGCCAAAATGGCGTATGATGACGTGGCATCAAGCGGCACTTGGCTCTCGCTCGAGGCGAAAATTCGCCTACAGCTCGCACTCTCGTTCGCAGCGGAAACTTGCGCCGAGGCCGTGCGCTATGTGAACGATGCGATCCCTCGATCCGCTTGGAAAATCGCTTCGAGCGCCACTTCCGTGATCTCCATGTGCTGATGCAACACTCAGACAAATCCAGCACTCGATATGCGTCAGCGGGACGGCTAATGTTTGGCCTAGAGAACGACTGGGTTTGGTTAAGCTTCTAGTGCGGGGGGACGCCGCCTGACGCCGCCCGGATGACAGCGCGGCAGGTCCCGCGTCGGCACTGGTTGAGCTACGGCGACTATCCACTGCCAACCGGCCAGGAGGCACTAAGCGAGCCGTTCAGCGCAAATCCGTCGTGGTATCTCCGCGTCATGTGCGACCGGTGCGGGAAGGAGCGGATGCTCAACGAGGTGCACACGGCGCAGCGGGACATTCCCGTCCGTGAACTCATCACGCGCATGCGGCATGACGGTTGTGGTGGCGGGTCAGGGATCGCGGAGTTGCTGACCGGCATCGATGGTGTGAGCAGGCCGGTGCGGAAGATCGTGCTCTTGGCAGGTCAGGAAATGGCAGCGACGAGCCCAGCGTGCAACACTGGATGGAAAATCTGCCATTCTGGCGTTATGCCATTGGCAGAAACAGCAGGAGAGTTGGATTATGCATCGTCGCGCACTTCTCGTCGCCGCCCTCCTATTTACATCGATGCCAGCGATGGCGGACGAGAGTATTTCTGGACAATGGGAAGCCAATCTCGGTCACGACGTCATCGTTGCCATGGACGTGCTGGGGGATGGTTATTGGACTAGCCAGACGGTGCAGAGGAACAAGGTCGTGGCCGAAATCGCAGGCTCCTACGAACAGAAAAAAGTCAGCGCCACAACCGGCACGCTCGTTTTCACCCCGGTGAAATCGAAAACGACTGAGGAACACGGCACCGCCCAGGTCGAGGAGGACAATTACACGCTGGAGCAGGGCGGGAAGGTGCTGCGGCTCGTTTCCGGCAAAAATGATGTAATGGTGTTCCACAAGCGCGCATATGCTAAGTGAGATGGAGGGATTACCAATGCGATACGCACTTATCGCTACAGCAGCTGCCTTAAGCCTCACAACGGCCTTCCCATCAGCGAACGCTATCGGCTGCTTATCTGGCGGCGCTGCGGGAGCCCTGGCGGGTCATATGGCGGGTCACGGCGTGCTCGGGGCCATCGGCGGGTGCATAGCTGGCCATCAATGGCATAAGCACCAGATGAGCCAGGACGCAATGCAGAACCAACAGGAATATGTTCGGAGTCGGCAGCAGCAAGACCCAAACTATCGTAATCCTTGGCAGGACTGACCTGATGGCGCGCCGCTCCTCGGCATCCGGCCGGCGAGGTCGGCACGACGCGTCACCAGCCGGCCGGTGCGGAAGGTGATGTTGGTGTCGGGGTAGGGGACGTTCTGCTGGAAGCCTACCGTCGCTGCCGCGCCAACGCGGGAGCAGCAGGGGCGGACGGCGAGACGTTCGCGCGGACCTCGGCCTCTACAGCGTTCCGCGGCGACGCGTCGACATGCCGAGAGCGAAGGTCTGACGGGACGAGAGAAAGCCGGATACGGGAGATGGCAGAACGTTCTGATACCGTTTCGGTGAACTGCAGTGCCAAGCTCAGTGCGGCGCTCATCAGGCGACGTGGTACGACTTAGGGCTCGTCAGGAATTAACTACGCGATCTTGTTTGTTACAAGTTCGGAGCGCGTAGTCCATTCGCCGTGGAAGTTGTCGGGTAGCATGTTGATCTGGGCCATTTCCTGATCGGTCACCACGATCCCTTTCGGGTAGGTGCGGGTGTCAAATTCGCACCGTACCGTCAGGCCGGTTTCGGTGGTCGTAGCGCTGATCAGATCGACGATGACGCGATAGCTGACAAGCGGCTTGGCACGCCAGTTCATGGTGATGAACGAAAACAGCCTGTGTTCGATTTCGTTCCACTTGCTGGTTCCTGGAGGCAGGTGGTGGACGCTGATATCGATGCCGAGTTCGTTGGCCAGCCTTTGCAGTTCGCATTTCCACAGCCGCACGCGGGAACCATTGCTGCCGCCACCGTCGGCGGTGATCGTCAGATGGCGCGCGCTGGGATAGCGTTTGGAACCGACACTGTGCCACCAGTTGCGGATCGTCTGCACGGTAATTTCCGCCGTGTCGTGGTCGATGCCGACGCTGACCCAGCCGGCATTGGCGGCCAGATCGTAGATGCCATAGGGCCCGGCCAAGGTCCTTGATCAGGAAATCATGCACCCGCACTTCCTCGGGATCGCTTTGCGGCCGCCATTCCCGGCCGGCATTCTTGAAGTCGCCTACAAGCTCCTTCTTCTTCGTATCCACCGATATCACCGGCTGCTGCTCAGCCAGGGCACGGCTGACGCGCGCATTGATGTGGGCGAATTGCGCATCGCGATCAGGATGGCTGTCGCCCTCCCGAGCTTTACCGTTGGCTTGCAGACTGAACTTCTGGCCTTTGAGCAGTTCGCCTACGACGGTGTGGCTGATCGTATGCCGCATGGCGCGCAATTCCGCCGCTAGCCGGCGCAGACCTTTGCAGGTCAAGCGCAGCGGCGACATCGGGTCGCCGCGCTCACTCGGGCTGACCAGGGCCAGCAAATCGTCCAGCAGTGCAGGGTCTGTCGTCGTCAGCGCTTTGCGCCCGCCACCAGCACGGCGATTACGGGTTGCTGGCAGCTTCGCGCCACCAGAAAGCTCTTCCAAGCCCCGACCGATTGTGCTGGGTGCGATGCCGGTCGCCCGGGCAGCAGCGGCGATCCCGCCATACTCCGCAGAACGCGCCTCCGCCGCGGCAAAAGAGCGACGGCCCCGCTCATCAAGATGCGGCACAAGAGCAACAAAACGATCGCGGATGGCGCTGGTATCGATCATCTCAGCACGCTACGAAAGCGCGCCGTGACCAGGGAATCCCCACCTATCCCAATGCGCGACCCGATTCAGATATTTCCTGACGAGGCCTTATACCAAGAACTCACTGATCAGAACCGATAGGCCCAATCGCGCATGCCGAGGGACATGATGGTCCAGGGCTGAGCCTCCAGCTTGTTCCACGCGTCGCAGCAATGGTCGATGAGGGCATGAATGTCGTCAAACACACGGTTGGAGAGCCAATTGTTGCGGACGAACTGCCAGACGTTTTCCGGTGGGTTCAACTCGGGGCATTTCGGTGGCAACGGAACGATGGTGATGTTGTGTGGCACGACGAGCTTGCGCGAGAGGTGCCATCCGGCCTGATCGGCCAGCAGCAGTGCATGACATCCTGGAGCCACGTCGGCGGAGATCGCCGCGAGATGCAGGTTCATCATCGCGGGGTCGCGTCCGTCAAGCTGGTGTAGATTCGTGGTGTAGCGAAGGCATTCATCGGCACTTCAGCCCGGTGGCGTTGAGGCTGACTGGATCGTCTGGTGCGATGGACGGCCCGAGTGATGGTGCTGCGACCGCGATCGCCGCCGTCAAGCCCTGCGCCTTCGGCGCACCGCTATGCGGCTTCGGGGCTTGACCGCGACGCCACGGTCGAGCCTTGGGCACAGGTGCCGTCGACGGCGCAGTCTGTCTTTCGTGGATATGCCGTGACACGATCCGCGGTGTGGCGTCTGGCGTCATGCCGCGATCTGCCTGGTCTCAGCTTCGTTCGCCGGTGCGCCGAGCTCTGCCATCGCCTCGACCTGCATGTAGCGGTGCTGCAGCTGCCACTCGTCGTTTTGTTCCAGCAGCACCGCGCCGATCAGGCGGATGATCGATGCCTCGTTTGGGAATATGCCGACAACGTCGGCGCGTCGCTTCACTTCCTTGTTCAGCCGTTCCAGAGGGTTCGTGCTGTGGATCTTGGTTCGGTGCTGCTCGGGGAAGTCCAGATGCGACAGGACGTCGGTTTCGCTGTCGTCGATGAAGGATGCGAGCTTCGGCCATTTCTGCCGCAGCTGGTCCGCCACGTGACGCAGCGTCTGGCTGGCCTGCGTGCGATCCGGCTGGATGAACGCCTGGCGCAGTGCCGCCGCCACCATGCTCTGCTGGGTCTTCGATACATACGACAGCGCGTTCCGCATCCAATGAACGCGACAGCGTTGCCACGTGGCGCTGAACACCCGACGGATCGCCGCCTTCAGCCCCTCATGCGCGTCCGAGATCACCAGCTTCACGCCGCGCAGGCCGCGGCGAGCCAGGCTCTTGAGAAAGCCCGACCAGAAGGTCTCCGCCTCCGACGGGCCGATGTGCAGCCCAACGATCTCGCGCTTGCCGTCAGTGTTCACCGCCATAGCGATTATCGCCGCCACCGAGACGATCCGGCCGCCTTCGCGCTGCTTCAGATAGGTGGCGTCAAGCCACAGATACGGCCATTCGCCGACCAGCGGGCGGTCAAGGAACGCATGCACACGCTCGTCGATGTCCTTGCACAGCTTGGAGACCTGCGACTTGCTGATCCCGCTCAAGCCCATTGCCTGCACCAGATCGTCGACCCGCCGTGTCGAGACGCCGCCGATCCAGGCCTCCTGGATTACCGCGACCAGCGCCTTCTCCGAGACCTTCCGCGCCTCGAGGAACGGCGGGAAGTAGCTCCCCTGACGCAGCTTCGGAATGCGCAGCTGCAAAGATCCCAGCCGCGTGTCGAGCACACGGTCGCGGTGGCCATTGCGCCAGGTCGTTCGCTCGCCACTGCGCTCATACCGCCCGGCGCCGACCAGCCCCTCGACGTCGGCCTCCATCAGCATTTGCAGCACCGCCTCCGCCACGCTACGCAGAAAATCGCCCGCTCCGGCCTTCTCCAGAAGCTCCGCCAGCGCCAATCTATCGTCGGTCATCGGATCCTCGCACGGTCATGGTTGAAGTCTCGCAACTCCACCTTAGCCGACAGGGCCGATGACCACTCCAGACTGCACCGCAACAACACAAACCGTGTCGCCCTGAATCTCCACCACGTCCGCGGACGATCAACGATGCCTCGTTTGGGAATATGCCGACAACGTCGGCGCGTCGCTTCACTTCCTTGTTCAGCCGTTCCAGAGGGTTCGTGCTGTGGATCTTGGTTCGGTGCTGCTCGGGGAAGTCCAGATGCGACAGGACGTCGGTTTCGCTGTCGTCGATGAAGGATGCGAGCTTCGGCCATTTCTGCCGCAGCTGGTCCGCCACGTGACGCAGCGTCTGGCTGGCCTGCGTGCGATCCGGCTGGATGAACGTCTGGCGCAGTGCCGCCGCCACCATGCTCTGCTGGGTCTTCGATACATACGACAGCGCGTTCCGCATCCAATGAACGCGACAGCGTTGCCACGTGGCGCTGAACACCCGACGGATCGCCGCCTTCAGCCCCTCATGCGCATCCGAGATCACCAGCTTCACGCCGCGCAGGCCGCGGCGAGCCAGGCTCTTGAGAAAGCCCGACCAGAAGGTCTCCGCCTCCGACGGGCCGATGTGCAGCCCAACGATCTCGCGCTTGCCGTCAGTGTTCACCGCCATAGCGATTATCGCCGCCACCGAGACGATCCGGCCGCCTTCGCGCTGCTTCAGATAGGTGGCGTCAAGCCACAGATACGGCCATTCGCCGACCAGCGGGCGGTCAAGGAACGCATGCACACGCTCGTCGATGTCCTTGCACAGCTTGGAGACCTGCGACTTGCTGATCCCGCTCAAGCCCATTGCCTGCACCAGATCGTCGACCCGCCGTGTCGAGACGCCGCCGATCCAGGCCTCCTGGATTACCGCGACCAGCGCCTTCTCCGAGACCTTCCGCGCCTCGAGGAACGGCGGGAAGTAGCTCCCCTGGCGCAGCTTCGGAATGCGCAGCTGCAAAGATCCCAGCCGCGTGTCGAGCACACGGTCGCGGTGGCCATTGCGCCAGGTCGTTCGCTCGCCACTGCGCTCATACCGCCCGGCGCCGACCAGCCCCTCGACGTCGGCCTCCATCAGCATTTGCAGCACCGCCTCCGCCACGCTACGCAGAAAATCGCCCGCTCCGGCCTTCTCCAGAAGCTCCGCCAGCGCCAATCTATCGTCGGTCATCGGATCCTCGCACGGTCATGGTTGAAGTCTCGCAACTCCACCTTAGCCGACAGGGCCGATGACCACTCCACGCCGCACCGCAACAACACAAACCGTGTCGCCCTGAATCTCCACCACGTCCGCGGACGCTAGCTATGTCTCGGCCTTGACGTGCACAAGGATACGATAGCGGTTGCATTGGCCGAAGCGGGCTTGCAGGGAGAAGTGCGCGAGCATGGGAAGATCCCCAATACACCGGCTGCCTTGAAGTCGCTGACCGTGAAGCTGGCTCCTGCGAGAAGAGAACTGCGGTTCTGTTATGAAGCCGGACCATGCGGTTACGGCATTCAGCGACAACTCACCGTAGCGGGGCACGAATGCGCCGTCGTCGCGCCATCGTTGATCCCGCGAAAGCCAGGCGAGCGGATCAAGACCGATCGGCGGGATGCGATCAATCTTGCCAAGCTGCACCGCGCCGGTGAACTGACCGCGGTCTGGGTTCCGGATCAGGCCCACGAAGCGATCCGTGATCTCGTTCGTGCACGTCAGGCGGCAGTGCGCACCCTGCGCCAAGCGCGTCAGCAATTGTCTGGCTTCCTGCTGCGCCACGGCTGCCACTACCACCGACCGGCCTGGACGCAGTTGCACCGGCGCTGGCTGGCAAGCCTCAAGTTCGACCAGGCGGTACATCATATTGTGCTGGAAGATTGTATCGCGGCCGTCGAGGCAGCGATGGCACGGCGCGACCGACTGGAGGCACATATCGAAGCCGTGTTGCCGGAGTGGTCTCTTGGACCGGTGGTTGAAGCCCTGCAAGCCTTGCGCGGCGTGCGCTTGACAGCCGCAGCCACTTTGGTGGCTGAGCTCGGCGACATCACACGCTTTACCAATCCCCGCCAGCTCATGGCGTATCTCGGCCTGGTTCCGTCCGAGCACTCCAGCGGTCGCACGCGACGCCAGGGCGGCATTACCAAGGCCGGTAATGGAGCGGCGCGACGCATGCTGATCGAAGCCGCCTGGAGCTATCGGTTTCCTGCACGCATCGCCCGAGAGCAGCTGCTGCGGCAGGAGCGGCTGGCCAAGCCGATCCGTGACATCGCATGGAAAGCCCAGGAGCGGCTGTGCCGACGGTATCGCAAGCTCGCCCGGGCCCGAAAGCTGCCGACGGTGATCACGGCTGCGATCGCGCGCGAGCTGGCGGGCTTCATCTGGGCGATCGCCAAACAGGCACAGCCCACGGCTACCTGAACGAGTACAGACTGGCATCGGAATTTGTTTCAAGGAAAGGACACACCGCGCAACAACACATCCAATGCTGGGCAAGGCTGGAGGCACGGTCACGGCCAGGAGAACCCTCGAGGGTACTATCAGCCGGATCTCATCCGACGCTGGACACTAGACCGAGGAAGCTCCGCGACGTATCACCGGTCCGGCGGTAACCAACCCGCGTATCAGAGCATGATCAACCGTCGTTTCATGATCGTGCCTCCTGCTTTGCTCAGCAACGGCCATGCTGAACAGCTTGCAGTGCAAGCAAGTAATTTACGCACCTGCTGCTTGAAACGGCGAACATGAGAGGACCTCTGCACAGTGATTATGACTTTTTGGCGGTGTCGGGATAAGCGCGTGCCAGCTTGTCTCGCGCCTTTTGCGTGGTGAACTTCCATTTGACGCGCGCGCCGGACGAGTTGCGTTGCTGCTCCCACGCCTTGATCTCGGAGACAAGGACGTTGCGCTCACCGATTCGGCGATCCAGACATTGACCGCGCAGAACACCGATTTCGATCTCCACCATGTTGAGCCAGCTCGCGTGCTTCGGTGTGTAATGAAATTCCAGGCGCTGAAGCACGCGGTGTGCCTCCGGTGCCGGGAATGCCTCATACAATGCCCCGGACGTGTGAGTGGAAAGGTTGTCCATCACCACCCGGATCCGGTCGGCGTCTGGATAGTGGACATCGGCCAGTTCGCGCATGCAATCGGCGAAGTCGCACGCGGTTCGACGGTCCGTTACTTTCACATGACGCCATGATTTGTGTGCGTCGAGAAACACGAACAGATTGGCCGTGCCGTTGCGCCGATATTCGCAATCGTAACGCTCAGGCTGACCAGGCGCAGCGGAAATCGGCTCGCGTACCTCACCGATCAACTGTGTCGGACTTTCGTCGAAGCAAACCACCGGACGCCTGGCATCGGCCTCCTCGGCATAAAGATCGAGCACTTCCTCCATCCGGGCGACATAAGTGCCATCCACTTGCGGAATGCACCACATCTTGCGGAGCCAGGGCTTCAGGTCGTCCTCGGCCAGCCGCCGGCGTACCGTCTCACGCGACAGTCCTTCATGCTCCGTCAGTTGGACCATCTCGCCGGCCAGCAGATCCAGTGTCCAGCGCTTGCGGCCTGCCGGCGGGCTGGAGCAGGCCGTCGCCACCAGCAACGCCGTCTCTTTGCCAGACGGCTTGCGAGCGGCTGCAGGCCGCGCTTCTTCGCTCAGTGCGAGTGCAAGGTTGCCTTCCACGAAGCGCCGTTTGGTCCGGTAAACCGTGGAACCGCCCACCGAGATACTGCTCGCGATCGCTTCGTCGCTGATCCCCGCGTCGGCGGCCAGCAGGATTTGCGCTCGTTTAAATTTGCGCGCCGTATGTTTCCCGCCGCTCAGCATCGCCGTGAGTTCCGCGCGTTCCCCCTCGTTGAGTTCCACCCGGTACAGTATGTTCATGGCTGATCCCCCGCTATCGAGGGCAACCATGAATCGTGCGGCGGCTGATTCTCACCCGAGGTTCACGCCAAGGCAGGGACAATATCTCGCGTTCATCCACGCCTACACGCTGGTGAACGAGCGTCCACCGGCGCAAGCGGACATACAACGCTTCTTTCGGCTGACGCCGCCGTCGGTCTACCAGATGCTACTGACGCTCGAACGAGAGGGCCTGATCTCACGCCGCGCAGGGGTACCGCGGAGTATCACCGTCCTGGTCGATCGTGCCCTCTTGCCCGCGTTGGACCCAGTGCCGGCTCAACCGGTACAAAATCACTGTGCAGAGGTACTAGGGCCTGTCCTCATTTAGGGGATTCCGGCGCGGCGAAAATTTCGATTTATAGGGGGTCAGCCGATTTGGAGCTGACCGATGCGACGTTATGGCATGCGCGACGATCAATGGGAGCGTATCAGGGACCTGCTGCCTGGACATGAAGGACATGTGGGAGTGACGGCGGCAGACAACCGGCTGTTCGTCGAGGCGGTGCTGTACCGCTACCGCACCGGCATGCCGTGGCGCGATCTGCCGGAGCGCTTCGGTGACTGGAAGAACGTGCATCAACGCTTCAGCCGATGGGCCAAATCTGGTGTATGGGAGAAGGTCTTCCTGCATCTTTCCGCTGACGCCGACAATGAATATGCGATGATCGACAGCACCATTGTGCGTGCCCATCAGCACAGCGCCGGCGCCCAAAAAAAGCCGGCGAGGACCAGGCGATCGGCCGATCGCGCGGGGGGTTGAGCACCAAAATCCACGCCCTGGTCGATGCGCTCGGCAACCCGGTCAACTTCTTCCTGACCGGCGGAGAGGCGCATGATCTGGTCGGCGCCGACCACCTCCTGCCCTCGATGCAAGCCGACACGCTGATCGCCGACAAAGCGTTCGATGCCGACGAGCGGGTCATCGCGCCGCTGGCTGCGGCCGGCAAAACGGCGGTGATCCCGCCCAAGGCAAACCGGCGACTGCCTCGCGACTACGACCAATACATCTACCAGGCGCGTCACCTCATCGAGAACTTCTTCGCCAAACTCAAGCAGTTCCGTGCCATCGCCACCCGCTACGACAAGACCGCGCGCAACTTCCTCGCCGCCATCCACCTGACCGCCGGGCTTATTTGGCTCAATTGAGGACAGGCCCTAGCAGAGCTATTTGTAGAACTCGAAAACCTCCCGGGATTTCTGTCCAAGGAAACTTTTGATGATGTGGACCGTCCGGGGCGACGCATCACGATCTCCTACTGGTCGGACGCGGACGCATTGCGCGGCTGGATGCGCAACGCTGCGCATATCCGTGCGATCGGATTGGGTAAGCGTGAGATCTTGAGCGATTACAACATTAAAATCGCCACGATCGAGCGCGAAACGGACTGGACGTCACCGTTGACGGTCATCTAGCAGCCTCGTTGGCGTGCATCATGCTCGCAAAAATCAAGAATTTTGCACCTTGCGGACGTGCCGTTGCTTCGTTCTGGTCGGACCCTCCGTGATCAGGAGATTGAGGGCGGTATCCAATACGGACTTTGATCTAATTGCCCATCCGTGCGCCCAGTCGCGAGGTTAATGATCGACAATCCGACAAAAAGCGCGTGCAACAGATCGGCGTTCACAGGTGTGAACTCAATGCCAAGCTTGCCCAAAATCGACGTTAAACTGGCGATCAAGCCGTCTGTCAGCACATTGAACAGGGCACGCACTTCCGGTTCCTGGTCAGCAACTTGTTTTAGCGCCGCAAGGACGCGCGTGTTTTCGGGTATCATTGTCCCGGCCGCGATCACGTCGGCAGCACCCGCAACCGAGGTGATGCGGGCGGCCATGGCCTGAACGGCCGCCCCTTGATCTTCGCTTGCAGCTGGGCGATCGCTGCGACAAGAGTGGCGCGCGTTGGATAGTAATACGTCAGATGGCTCTGACGCAGGCCTGTTCGCATCGCAATTTTCGGTTGGGTCAGACCCGAAAACCCTTCCTCTCCAAGCAGCGCAAGCCCGGCATCTATGATTTGTTTTCGGCGACCTTCTACTTCAGCGCTCCGAGGTGTGTTCATGCGCGGGCGTCCTGGCGGAAATACGGCCAGGATTTCACCAGCAGCATGACGATCGGGAACGCAAGTGTCAGCGCGCCGATGACGAGTTCGAGCGCGATGTCACCCACGCTGGCAAGGCCCGTGCTTAATGCAGTCCAGAACGTTGCGATGCTGAGAGGCAGGAAAAAGAGAACGCTTGTGATCAACCCCGGCGAAAAGCGGCCCCTGGTTCGGATGAACGGCACGACATGCATGAACAAGCCGTTGATGAACTCCAATCCGGCGTAACCTAGAACAGCAAGGGACAAGGTCGGCGCGAGCATGGCCTGTGCGATACCGAGCGCGACCACGATGCAATTCGTGACATAAGAAATCCTTCCACTCGGTCGGAAGGCCGAGCACGGCATGCGACCAGCCGCGCCAATCGAGCGTGTATTCTTCAAGGATATGCATTGCGTAGGACGCGAGCACGCCGAGCCACGCGAGAGTTGCCATCGTCATATTGGGTCTCCATTCGAGCAGGACGCCACCGGGCAATGAGCAGCGACCTGGTAGGTATACCAACCTGCGCTCGGGGTCCACTCTGGATCCCCTTGCAAAAGTCTAAGACTTTCGGATTTCCCGGAAGGTATGACCGTAATGTGAATGCATCGACTGGCTGAGTGTCATACCGCGCAGTCAGCTATCGTCATCGGGCATTAGCGGGAGCTCAGATCGCTGGCATCTCCTCCAACAACCGCCCCAGGCCTCGGACTTTCTCGTCGATCTTCATGACGTGCAGCATGGCCCGAAGGGCGGCTTGGTTGGCGGAGATTATGGGTTTGCCGAATTGCCGCTCCCAGTCCGGCACGAACGCCATCGTGGGGAAATTGCCGCCGGGAATGATCAGAGCCTCTATCCCCGGCCGGTCGGCCCGCGCCATTGCGTCGCGGGCTGTCTCAGGTCCGAGCGACGCGAAATGAACGGGATCGGTTCCCGCAAAGCTTTCAAGCGCGAGCACCTGCAATCCATATTTGTTTTCGTAATGTCGCTTCGCGCGCTCTAGAGTTGGCATCGTAACAGGCGACACCAGGGCTATCCGCCGCAAGCCCAGGGCGACCAGGGCATGGGCAATCGCCTGTCCCGCGGTGATCGCCGGAACGCTCGCGGCTTCGCTCATGCGCCGGATGATGATTTCGTCGAAGTCGTCGGCCGCCAGGCTCGCCGCGCTCTGCGCCAGGCCGATGACTTCAACCTTGGCGTCGCCAAGCATGCGTGCCTGTGCGGCGACGTCTTCACCGATAACCCGCGGGCCTGTCTGCGCGCCGCTGCTCAGCAACGGTATCCTGCCGACATGAGCTTGCAGCGTCGGCGGTAGCAGCCGATTATACTCAATTTCGACCGTCGTATTGGTGGCAGGAATGAGAACGCCGAAGTGGTGCATCTGGGAGGAACCTTCGAGAAGCTCTCACCGGGCTTTCTACGGATCATGCGCTTCTATGGGCTGTTCCAGACCACGATCAAGTCGATTTAATCACCGTTCTCGTATCCACACCAAGTCCATGGCCACTAACCGATCACCAGAAAATCGAGTTTTTGCCGCGGGTGCTGCGAAGCGTGAGCCGGTCACCATCGAGGGTGAAAAAAGTATCTGGTCACCAGAGAAAGTCGGGCTCAAGGCGAGATCGACTGTCGTCACGAGCCGGTCCGCGCCATCCCGGTGCACGGTTCCTGTGTAAGCCATTAGCGAATTGAATAAGCTGGCTCTGTCCAGATCATTGGCTGGTGGCGGCCGGTCAGACTTTCCGAATAAGAACACGATGCGCCCAGATGCGGCCAAAACCATGGAACCCACTGGGTTCGCTCCGTAAGGCTCAGTGCGTTCGCCGGTATCGGAGAATGTTGATCCACACGATTTCAGACGCCAGCTGCCGACGAGTGGGCTGAGGTCAGATTCTTCGGATTGATCCACGTCTCTTATCCTTTACCTATCGCTCCGCGGGGAGAGTGACGGGGGGCGAAAGCACGTAGCAAATCGGGCAAGAGAATGCACGTTCGTCGACCAGGCCGCCCGGAGTGCGAATCTCGAAAATCAAGACATTTGCAACAAGCGTGTCCCATTGAGCGGGTTACGCTTTTCCGGTGCATAAGTCTGGTGCGAGACTAGGTTGCTGCCTTGCCGGCAGAAGGCATGACCTGATGCCCAGGGTCTGACCCGCAACGGCGAAGGTTGGTGGGCCGGTTGAATATCGGCTACTTTTGATGCCTCTAGGAACAGCGCGCCAGGGGAGGAATTGGGATGACCGGGATCCGGACCGCTAGGATAGGCATTGGTCTTATATCTGCCATCATGATGCTTGGCGGCGTGGCCGTAGCGCAACAGCAGCCGGATGCGCGCGTTGCCGACGAGGCTGCAATCAGAAAGGCCGATGGGGACTGGGCCAAGGCCGCCCAGACAAAGCAAGTCGCGGCGTGGGTTGCATTTTATGCCGACGATGCGGTTGTCCTGCCGCCGAACGACAAGACTGCGAGCGACAAGGAGAGTATCAACAAAGCTGTCGGTGACCTCCTGACGCTGCAAGACCTCACAATCGGCTGGCAACCGGAGAAGATCGAGGTGGCTCGGTCCGGCGATCTGGCCTATGCCCGTGGCACCTATGACCTCGCCTTCAAGGATGCGAAGGGCAATCCCGTAACGGATCGCGGCAAGTATCTCGAGGTTTGGAAGAAGCAATCCGACGGTGGCTGGAAGTGCATCGTCGATACGTGGAACTCTGACCTACCTTCATAGCCGCTTTGTTGCGCCGAAACAGCATCGCGAACCGCGCGCCATTTGCACAGGGTCAACTCTGCCTGTGCTTGCGGGGCGCTCTCGGTCTGGCCCAGCTCGTTCGTCCGACCGACTGCCGGCCCAAATTAGCACGTGATAATCCGGCTCTGGGGTATCCATTTAACCGGAGTTGAGCGTAGACTGGGACAATGGAACGTCCCCATGCCAGCACCCACTACCCTAAGTCTCTTGGGGAGTTTCAGGCTTGGTTCCCGACTGATGCAGACTGCCTGGACTACCTGGAATGGCTGCGATGGCCTCGCGGCTTCGTCTGCCCGTCCTGTGGTCATCCGGGAGGATGGCGGCTTGGGGACGGCAGGTTCATGTGTACTGGATGCGGTAGCCGCACATCAGTGATGGCAGGCACCATCTTTGATCGGACCCGTACTCCCCTTACGGTTTGGTTTTCGGTCTGTTGGCATTTTGCTACCGGCAAAGACGGGATCTCGGCGCTGAGTTTGAAGCGGACCCTGGAGATCGGCTCCTATCAGACAGTGTGGGCGATCCTTCATCGCCTGCGGTCTGTGCTGATTCGCCCCGATCGAGAGCGCCTTTGCGGGAAGGTGGAGGTGGACGAAACCTACATCGGAGGCAAAGAATCTGGACTTTCGGGAGGCCGTGCCAAAGGGAAGAAGATCCTGACGTGTATCGCGATCGAGATCGTGGAGCCAAAGGGATTTGGGCGCTGTCGAATGGCGCCCGTGGCGGATGCCTCCTCAGAATCGCTCCACTCCTTCGTGTTGGATAACGTCGAGCCGGGGGCGACGGTCATCACCGATGCTTGGCAGGGTTACCGGTGGTTGGAGAAGAATGGGTACATCCATGACCGCCGTAGCCAGCGGGCCGCATCAACGCGAGGCGAGGACCCCGGAGAACTTCTGCCAGGCGTGCATCGAATAGCGTCCCTTGCAAAGCGATGGCTGCTGGGCACCCATCAGGGAGCAGTGGATTCCGCACACTTGCCCAGTTACCTGGACGAGTTCGTGTTCCGCTTCAATCGCCGCCGCTCACGTAGCAGAGGGATGCTGTTCTACCGGGTCCTGGAGCTTGCTGTCGCGCATGGACCGGTTCGTTACCAAAACCTTGTCATGAGCCAAAGCCCAAAGGCTGTTCCTCCCAAGCCGCCGAGACAACGCGGACATCCGCCCAGCTTGGAGCGACCTTCGCCGAGCCGCCCGTGGAGGCAAATCCCTAACTCCGGTTAAATGGATACCCCAGATTCCAGCTAATGGGGATCCTCGCCAACCTGGAGCTGGCCCAGTCGCAATACTCCATACTCGAAAAGTTTCATGCGCTTGTCCCAAACGATTTCGACGGGCTGAACTCCATTCTGGAGACATGGACCGTCCAATCGGCTCAAGTGGCACTAGACGTCATCCGGGACCGACTTCGGCTGATCGAGGAGATCAGGGCGCGGGCGGCCGACCCGAACAGCGACGAGGTCCAACAATTGCAGCCGCTGTTCAAGCGGGGTTTGTGGG
>CAWHVQ010000002.1:0-410477 GCA_963832895.1 uncultured Alphaproteobacteria bacterium
CGATACACCGTTTGCTCGACAGTTCTCCGAAATTCTGATCAGCTCGACCAGCGATTTTGCGATCCTACAAACGGACCAGATCAATACTTGCTCGATCGATTGCGACTGGATCGCGTTGATCAGCGCCAGTTCACCGGGACGGCGATCCTTGCTATTTTTTACCGCCGTCGGACTGTCAGTGAACACGTAAGCGACCGTCCAGCCACGCTCGGATGCGATCTCCCTCAGCCGATCGGTCTGCTCTTCTGCCATGAGAGGACAATCAGGACTTGATCGGGCGTAGATTGCGACGCGCTTCATCAATGCCAAGTGCTATCGCAAAATCTGATTCTGACAAGGCAACCATCTGTTGTCGGTTATAACTTAGCTGTCGGAATCCCAAGTTCGACGCGGTTCACGAAACCAATCACTCATCGGGTTGAATAATGCCCCGCTCGATCCAGTTGCAGAGGTGCTTACGCACGCATTCTTCGGGGTCGAGTGCCACGGGATCGCCCATGACGCATAGTTCCCCGCTCTATCTCATCCAACAGAGACGCGGCGGCATCGTCGGCGAAGAAGAGGAGTAATCGCCATCCATCCTCTGGATCGGGTTCCAGATCATCGAAGAACTGGTGGTGGCCATGCTCGACCAGAGCGGCTCGAAGCTCGTCACGATAAGCGTACACTGCTCGACGATCAGCCATCCGTGCCTTCGCGGCTTGCCACCAGTCCGAATGCGTCGGTGATTTTGGCAAACAGTCTCCGGAGCGCGGAAAACAATGGTCACGATAGTTGGCCAGCATCTTGGCAGCGAGGGTCAGCAGGTCGGTCATGGTCTTCGTATTTAACCGGACACCCTCGAACCTTGTTCCAGAACTATGAACTAAATGGTTTTGGCCGCCGTGCTGGCCATTGGCGGCCCGATATAGCCGCCTGTCTGTCTGGGCGCCCAAACAGCCCAGGTTGCGGTCCAGGACGCCGGAGCCTTCAGTAGGTCTGCGCTGTCGAGCAACACGCTGAACCCGTATTGCTGTGGCTCAGGTCAAGCAGCGCCTCGCCTCTCCCGCCCTTCCGCGCAATGATCGGTCGAATTAGGGGGAGCAATTCCCCCCTCTCGTATCAGGTTGTGTAGCCGTCGAACACCCAAAGCGAAGTGGCGTCGGTCCCTCCATCACGATGAACTTTCTCCCCTCCAGCACGCAAGCGACCGCGGTGGTAAATGATCCGGCAGTGATGTCCAATACGACGTCGCCTGGGTCGGTGTGGGTGCGAATGAGATAGCGCATGAGCGATACTGGCTTCTGCCCATACATGATCCGGGGACTGTCGTACGGCGTGCGCGGTGCTTCGATCAGAGTGACGGGGGTAAGTTCCTGGAACTTCATCCACCTGCCCCCGCCAACATCGGTGTTCTGGGGGAATAACTGGAATCCGAGCGACTTGAACCGTTCGACGCCTTCGTCCAGTTGACGCATTTGCGGGTTATAGGTGCGACTTGCGTGGCCTGCACGACTGAAGACCAATACATCCTCTACCACATCGAGGGGCCTGCCGTATCTGGCCCGAACATGTCGGTAGCTTTGTGTAGCCACCGCCAGTTCCACAAATGGTGACGCATCTGCGCGTGGATCAACATCGACGTGAGCGGCTCAACCGAAGAAATCACGACCGTGCCACTTGGCTTGACGACACGCCAAATCTCCGGCCACAAGAGGTCCCAGTCCAACGGTTGATCCCATTCATGCTGAATTTTGCCACTCGAAGACGATACCCCGTCCCAGCAGCCGAACGGCGGATCGTTGATCACCGCATCGGCATCCCCATCCGGGATTTCTGGAATAAGCTCATCGCAATCGCCCAGGATCGGCAAGCCGTGTCCATCGAACAATTCTACTTCGCTCCGAACGAATAGCCGTCCGGCGCTTATTGCTAATGGCAAACGGGGTGATGAGCGCGGTTTCGAGCGGTTGCGATACACCTGGCTAATCTCCGCCATCATGTATGGTTCATAGTCGTTTCGCAGCTTATAGCCGGTGTGCTTAACCCAGAGTTCGCCCTTCGTCAAATCGCCAGTGATGTGGCCGTCATAGGCGACAGCACATCGGTTCAACCATTGCGGGTAATGTGGCAGGAACGGCGTCAGCGCCTTGATCCCGCCGATCTCGTCAAGCAATGGATGGCTCTTAACTTTTAGCCACGGCCGACCCACGTTTAACCAATATGGCCGGGCGTTGCGTGCGGCCTGTTGGGCATGTTCGATATTCTCGCGCATGGTCTCGATCAGCGCAATTAGGGCGGGCGGTAGATCAAACTTCTTTTTGTTGGCTCTATTATGCTGGCGGGACCTCGCCGCCGAACCCGCGCTCACGTCATGGGGATCGTGTCGCCTTCTTCGGCGTCGAGAAGATCGCGCAGTGCGCTTGAGTTGCGAATCACCATCTCCGCCATCGTGGCCTTTCGTTGCCATCGTTTGCCCTTTGCGGCGAGCGGATGTGCTGCCGTGAAATGGAATGTTCGCGAAGTCCATCACTGCAAAAGCTATCGGGGCGCCAATTCTTACGTCCAAAGGTTTTTCAATCCCTTGAGCAAATAAAATCATGGAAATCGTGCTTGGGCGCTCTAAAACGCGCGTGCGCGTTCACCGGAATACTCCTCCGGAAGAGGCCTTTCGGCAGGTTGCGTCGATCAGAATACTCCTCGGAAAGAGGCGACATTCGGCAGTCTGCGTTGACAGGATACGATATCCAGGCCAGGATGACCTTCGCTGACTGCACGGTCGGCAGAACGAAAATGAGGATTATTCTGTTTGACGTACAGCCGGCCCGAGCCGGCTACAAAGTTCCCCCGCAACGTGTGTGTTGCGGGGGATCATCCTTTAAAATCAGCGCTGTTAGCCCGAACCGGAACGAAGAGCAGATCAGCACACGTCCATGCATAGTCTGCTTTTGGGACCTCACTGCACGGAACTGTCGCACTTTCTAAATCCACTTCCGCAACCGCAGTTGCGCCATCGATGGCATAGTCCGATGTGGGACGAAAACACCTATAAAGAGGTGAATTTCGTGCCACATAGATTGATATCGCATTCTGCCTCTGCGATCTGGTATAAATAGAGGTAGATGCAATTAGCATCTGGCTCCTGGCGGAAGCCCATTCGAGTTTAGTGTCGCGCAGTCATCATGGGATCGGCAATTAGGCCCAAGCCCGACTCGCATCACTCCAGTGGAGAAGCCCGCGAGGTGTCCGCCAGCCCTCGCGGGCTTTTCTTTTGAACTGGAGTGACACATTTTGATTTTGTATTTTGTAGATGGCCCGTGTGGCAGCGCGAAGACGTATGCCGCCGTGCGCCACGCCCATCGTCTGGCTCGACTGGGCAAGAAGGTTCTCTTCGTCCAACCGAGCATTTTCCTGATCAACCAGACGCTGACTGACCTCGCCAGTCTGACGCCCGAAGTCCGATTTCAGGCGATCCACGGCGAGACCAGCGATCGGGTGATCGCCGACATCGTCGAGCATCTGAAGCATACGGCGCTGGATGGGGAAATCCTGTTCATCACCCACGCCGCTCTGATGCTGCTTCCGTACTGTCCATCGGCGGCAGGATTGGCACGTGATCATGGACGAGATTCCGCAGGCCGACTGGTGTGCGGAGTTCAACGTGCCCGACACCCATCGGCTGATCACCGACTGCTTCGCTGTTGACACCGAAGCTGCCAGCTTGGCCGATAACCGCTACGTGCGGGCAGTGCCGAAGGATCGATGCCGCACTGGAGCAGATGGCGCGGAACAAGAACTGCGATCAGGTGTGGGACATCTTCCAGCAGTTCGCCAATATGTTGATCTCGCCGCATTGGTCGGCATACGTCCTCGATGACCAGTACACCAACCTGATCAATGGCGTCGGCGAGAGGCGCAAGCTACTGGCGTTCGCGACACCTCAAGCCATCACTGCTGGACGGGTTCGCCACGGCCACAGTCATGGGAGCGTGCTTCAGGCAGTCGGTCCTCTATCAGCTTTGGTCAGCAGCAGGTGTGCAGTTCCGACCGCACAAGGCGATCACGAAGGCGGCTGCGATACACGAAGCACAGCAACGGACACCTGCTCACCATCCTGTATGCCACCGAGGCAAGATTGGTCGAAGAACTACCGTGACAAGACACTCACCGATGGCGTGACCGTGCAGGATCGAGTGGTGCAGCGCGTCGCCGAGACCTTCGCCGATGTTCCATTCGCATGGATGGGCAACAGGGACGTGCCGGACGACATCTTCAAGGGGCGCGGCCAGCGGCTGCCAAACTCGCCGTTTGGACTGAACTCGTTACCAGCACCTCCATCATGCGGTGATCCTGTCCGCACTCAATCCGCCTCCAGCACACTTCTCGTTCCTCGACGCGCTTGGCTTCGACTCCAGGGAGGTGAAGCGAGCGGGTTACTGGCAGGCGGTGTATCAAGCAGTCATGCGTATCTCGTCCGCGAAATCCTGATGACACGAACCCCAAGACGGTGATCGTCATGGATCGTGCCACGGCGGAATGGATGGCCAGCATGTTCCCTGGCTGCACGGTCGCTCCGCTCGGTGGGATCGGCGATATGCCAGTGAAGGGAAAGCCGGGCCGCTCTCGTGAGCATGATTGCGACGCAGACCGCAAGCGGGCGAGCCGCGACAAGTTCAAGGTGGAGCTTCGATGGCGCTCGATCTGGTCGCCGGTGGCGATCGGGCAGCGCGGCACTGCTCTCCGGCGATTGCGGAACTGCGCCAGCAGATGAGCGAATTCGGATATGGCAAGGACACGACCCTCAGCACGATGGGCCGCGCTGATCTCAGATGCGGTCGGCGGGACTGTCTTCGCCTCGATATTCCATGCTGAACCGATGGACTTCTTTCCGCTGGATGACGTTAAGCGTTTATCGAGGGCCTGCGCTGGTTCCATCAGTTCTCATACGAGCGGAAGGAGGCGAACGGACTGATCTCGCCCAGCATCTTCGATCCGATCGCTCTCAGAGGATACCAGCCGTGGGCTGGCAAACATTCGCGCCATCTGGGGCATTTGGTTGGACAACGACGGCGGCGACCTGACCCACCAGGAGTTCGCTCGGCTGTTCCCTCGGCTCCGCATGGTGATCTGCAACAGCTACAGCAGCACGCCGGAGAAGCCACGGTGGCGGGTGTTCATCCCGACGACCATGGCCATGCCGATCGCCGCCTACAAGGCCATCGGCGAGCAGATCATGCGGACGGTGAACCGTGCTGGGTACTGGTCGCAGAAGCAGCTTGACGCCGATCCTCGGATCAAGTCGCGCAAGCACCATGGCTTCGACATGGGGAAGCTGACGCCCAGCAGCCTGTTTTACCTGCCCGTGTCAGGCGGAGAACCCGGTCGCACAGCTTCTTCATCGACCACAACTCGGCCAGCCGTCAGCCGCTCGATCCGTATGTCTGGGCTGGCTATGCCGCCAACCATCATCGACCGTGAGCCAGAACCGTCGTGCCCAGCCCGTCACGCCGACCGTCGCCGAACCAGTGCAGCAGCCGATGCCGCCGACCGATTGCCCCAAGCTCCGGCAGATGCGCGAGATGATCGCGGCATGAGGAAGCGGCGAAGGTTCAGGACGATCAGGCGCAGCGTCAGGCGGCAGCGATCCAGAAGTGGCACGACACGCCAGCCAAGAGCGGCAATCGAGGCATTCTTCCAGCTTGCGGTCGATCTGCGCGGCGCAGGTCTGAGCATGGCGGAGATCGAGGACGCCCTTCGGCTGGAAGCTGGCAATGCCCGCCATCCGACTGAGCGTCGGCGAGAGATCAAGAGCATCATGCGGACGCTGCGGCGGATCGTCTCGCCGGTTGGCTGCCTGATAGTCAGCGAGATTCACCGATCCGGCGAGGGGATTGCCACAAGTGAATTGCGCCCGATGACGATTTATTTGTGGCATTCGGGAGCCGGCTTCGGCAGCGATAAAACACCGGCAGGTCGCGTGCCTGCCGGTGACGATCCTGGCATGGTGTCCGAAAATTATTTGCGGCCACGTGCGACGGAATCACCAAAGGAACTGGCGCCGTCGGTAGAATCATCCGGTGGGAAAACTCTCATCAACGAGGCCCCGCGACGAGTGCGCGATAGAGAACTGGCCCGGCGCGGCCGTTGACGTCGCAGTTTAGCTCTCCCAACAGGATACCGGTGCGCTGCAACTCGATCGTGTCCCGCGTGGTCAGAAGCGTCTGCACCAGAGCGTCACAGATTTGGCGATCCTTCGCGCTGGGCAAGAGGACAAAATAAGCGGCCAGCACCACGCCAAATCCGAACGTAAAGCCGAACCCCATCGGCAGCCATACTTCCCACGTGGGCCAGCCCCTACTCGACGTGATCGTGCCGTAGCTCATGCAGACCCCCTAAGCTTGTCGATACAGCCGATGACTCCTGCCGCGCTAGGGGCCGTGAATTGGCGACAAACGTTGCTCGCCATCCGGCTGAGCGCCGCAAATCTTGCGGGCGGACCCCTCTCGTCGGCTGGCTAGGTGATCCTCGGCGATCGTCATGCAGTCTGCGACAGGGGGTAAAGCGGCCAGCAGGTCATTGGCCTAACCGATCGAACCGATCACCATTGCTTGAGCAAACCGTCCATTACACGGTCTGGCGGCGAGTGCTGGGCACTTCGCCGACGTCCCTCCTGCGCCACCGCAATAGCGCCACCCCCCCCGCCAGGAGTGCTGCCGACTGCTGTCTTGGTGCTGGCTTGGCCCACCCTCAGGCTGCCAGCCCGAGCGCTGCTAGTTCTAACCTATTGGAATATCGGAGAATTGGCGACGCTCTATCCAGCTGAGCTACGGGTCCAATCCCGCAGCCACATAGCGCGAAACCCGCGCCGGATCAAAGCCCCGCCCTTACCTCTGCCTCGCCAACCAAGCCACCGCGGCCCGATCGCCCCCCGATGGCAACGGCATTCCTGGGTGGCGTATCCAGAACAGGATATCGTCGATCGGCGTCATCCGCTCATGGTCGCGCAGCAGCAAATGATAACCCGCCGGGTAAAACGCCCGCACCGGCCCTTCCGGCAGTCCGCCCCATGTTGCCGCTGTAGCCTTGTCAGGGATCAACTCGTCCTTGCCCCCGTAGAGGAACAGCGCCGGCGCGTGGAACCGTGGCGCGGCGGCCAGCGCTGCATCCATCAGATCGACCAGGCCACGGACCGTGTCGAATCGTGTCGCGTGGATGGTCAGCGGATCCTGCGACAGCCGCTTGATCGCTTCACGGTTGTCGCTGGCGACCACACGGGCAACTCGTCCCGTCACAGTGAAACCCGGGATCAGGTTGGCGAAGAGCCACAGGCCTGTGCGCAGAAACAGGTTCATCTCGGCACGCCCCCACACGGCAGGCGCCACCAACACATAGCCATCCGCAGGAGGCGGGTCCGGTTCTGTCGCGAGGCACATCAGCACGGCTGCCCCCATGCTCTCGCCCATCAGGATCAGCTTTGCCTGTGGGTAACGTTGGTGAAGCAGACGCGCCATCGTCCGCGCGTCGCTGATCAGCGCCTGCGTGCCGGGCCAGTAACCGCGCACCGAGGTATCACCAAAGCCACGCTGGTCGGGGGCGAACACCGCGATGCCGGCAGTGGCGAAGTCAGGGGCCGGGTATTCCCAGGCATCGCGGCTGTCGTTCATACCGTGCAGCGCCAGTACCACGGCCCAGGGTTGCCCCTCAGGTAGCCACGCGCGGTAGGGCAGCCGCATGCCATCCGACATGACAAAGGCTTCGGCGATCTCTCGCGGCGGGGCCAGGGCGGGGCCCGCAGGCACGAGATGCTCCGAGCAACCGCCCAGCAGGAACGCAAGGGCAATCAACGCAGTCAGCAGTCGGTGGCACATGCAGACGGACAGGCAGACCCCGTAATGGAGAGCAGGAGGGTAAAGGTTGAAAGCATGGGGCGCATCGCTATCATACCGCACTCCCCTGCCATAGAGGATGCGAAGCAGCAGATGGACGGCACCGCCGCCAGCCCGACGCCGACAGAAATAATCCACGTCGATGACCGGACAGTTGCCTGCGACGGCGGCGATACCGAATTGGGGCATCCACGGGTGTTCTTGCATATCGAGGATCGATCCGTGCTGTGCCCCTATTGCTCACGCCTCTATGTGCTGAACGAAGGAGCCGGCCACGCCCGCGGACACTGAGATTCTCGAGGAGACCGAACAGTTTTCGGCCCTCGCCTCGAAGCTGCACCTGGTCCTGATCGACGGATCGGGCTTCATCTTCCGCGCCTATCATGCGCTGCCGCCGATGACGCGACCCGACGGCACGCCGGTGAACGCGGTGTTCGGCTTCTCCAACATGCTGGCGAAGCTGCTGCGCGAGCATGTCGGGACGCATATCGCAGTAATCTTCGATGCCGGCCGCAAGACGTTTCGCAACCGGCTGTACGAGGACTACAAGGCGCACCGTCCTCCGCCGCCTGACGATCTGATCCCCCAGTTCAACCTGGTGCGCCAGGCAACCGAGGCATTCGGCGTCCCCGCAGTTGAACTGGAGGACTGGGAAGCCGACGACCTCATCGCCGCGTATGCCAAGGCTGCGAGCGATGCCGGCGGTCAGGCAACTCTGGTGTCCTCCGACAAGGATCTGATGCAGCTCATTCGCCCCGGCGTGGAGATGCTGGATCCGATCAAGCAGAAACCGATTGGTCCAGCCGAGGTGATGGAGAAGTACGGCGTCACGCCGGACAAGATGATCGACGTGCAGGCACTGATCGGCGATCCAACCGACAACGTGCCGGGCGTACCGGGCATCGGACCAAAGGGAGCGGCGCAGCTTATCAACGAGTTTGGCGATCTGGACAGCGTGCTGGCCGCGGCGCCGGCAATGAAGCCGTCCAAGCGGCGCGACAACCTGATAGAGCACGCTGAAAAGGCACGCATCTCGCGCGAGCTGGTGACGCTGCGCAGCGATACGCCGCTCCCGGAGCCGATCGATCAGTTGCACGCACGGCCGTACGACAAGGGGGCGCTCGCTGCGTGGCTTAAGACGCAAGGGTTCCGCAGCATTGCCACCCGGCTGGGATTGGACAGTGAAGCGCCAGCGCCGGCGACGAAAACGGTGGAAGCCGCGCCGCGGCTCGCCCAGGGGGCGCTGGCTTTGCCGGAAGTGGAACGGCCGGCGATCACGGAGGCCTCCTCGGGCTTCGGTCCATACGCGACGATCACCAGCGAGGCCGCGCTGCGGGCTTTCCTGGCTGAAAGCGCGACCTGCGGCATCATCGCCATCGGCACCGCGACCGATGGGTTGGCTACGACACGTGCGCCGTTGGTCGGGCTTGCGTTTGCTGTGGCCCCTGGACGCGCGGCCTATCTGCCACTTCGGCATGAGGGGCTGGTGGAGCAAGTGCCGCTTGCCGCAGCGATCGATGCACTGGGGCCAGTGCTGACAGATCGCAATACGCTTAAAATCTACCAGAACGCCAAGTTCGATATGCTGGTGATGGAGCGCTCCGGTTTTCCGCCGTCCGCAGCGTTCGACGATCCGATGCTGATCTCCTATGCGCAGGAGGCCGGCATGCACGGGCATGAGCTGGACGAACTGTCCCAACTTCACCTCGGACACACGCCGCTCAGCTACGATGAGGTCACCGGTACCGGACGCAATCGTGTCCCATTCCAGCAGGTGCCGATCGAGCGTGCCGCCGCGTATGCGGGCGAGGATGTCGATGTGGCGCTGCGTCTGTGGCAGGTGCTGCGGCCACGGTTGCGCTTCAATTCCGCGTTGGCGCTGTATGAGCAGCTCGAGCGTCGGCTGCTCCCCGTGCTGCTGGACATGGAGCGCGCCGGCATCAAGGTGGACGCCGAAGATCTGCGCCGCATGTCTGTGGACTTCGAGCAGCGCATGGTGGTGATCGAACGCGATATCCATCGTCTTGCCGGCCGCGAATTCAACGTCGGCTCTGCCAAGCAACTCGGCGAAGTGCTGTTCGACGAGATGAAATTGGGTGGAGGGCGGCGGATGAAGACCGGCGCCTGGGGGACAGATGCGTCGGTGCTGCAGACGCTTGCCGATCAGGGAAACGAGCTGCCGGCGCGCATCCTCGACTGGCGACAGCTGCAGAAGCTGAAGTCCACCTATGCCGATGCGCTGGTGGGCGAGATCGATCCCGGCACCGCCCGTGTGCACACAAGCTACGCGCAATGCATCGCGTCCACCGGCCGGCTGTCGTCGAACGATCCTAACCTGCAGAACATTCCGATCCGCACTGACGAAGGCAGCCGCATCCGTCACGCCTTCATCGCCGAGAAAGGACACCTGCTGGTCTCGGCCGACTACTCGCAGATCGAGCTCCGGCTTCTCGCGCATGTTGCCAATATCCCGGCGCTGCGGGACAGCTTTGCGCGTGGCGAGGACATCCACGCTCGCACCGCCTCGGAAGTGTTCGGCATTCCGATGGCGGGCATGGACCCGATGACGCGGCGCCGCGCAAAGGCGATAAACTTCGGTATCATCTATGGCATCAGCGCCTTCGGCCTTGCGCGGCAGCTTGGCATCACGCCGGGTGAGGCGCGTACTTATATCGATGCCTATTTCACGCGCTATCCTGCCATCCGCACGTATATGGAGCGCACCAAGGAAGAAGCGCGTATCAACGGCTACGTGACCACGCCGTTCGGCCGTCGCTGCTGGGTGCCGGGCATCGCCGACAAGAACCCTACGCGCCGCGGTTATGCCGAGCGCCAGGCGATCAATGCACCACTGCAGGGCGGTGGCGCCGACGTCATCAAGCGCGCGATGGTGCGGCTGCCGAAGGCGTTGCGGGATGCGGGGTTGCGCTCGCGACTGCTGCTGCAGGTGCATGACGAACTACTGTTCGAGGCTCCCGAGGATGAGGTGCCGGCGCTGACCTCGTTGGCACGGCGGGTGATGGAGAGTGCGGCAACGCTTTCAGTGCCGCTGGTTGTGGAGACCGGCGTTGGCCGCACCTGGGCCGAAGCGCATTGACCGGTAGCGCTATGGGCCAACGACCACAATTGTTGCCGTCATGCCGAACAGGCTGTGGAGAAAGTGCGTGCACTCAACCTTGTAAGTGCCGGGAGCGCGCGGCGTCAGCGTAATATCCATGCTGCTCCGGCCAGCGACCTCGATTTTCCCATTCTCCGGCGGTGAACCAGGTGGCAAAATACTGGCGGCAAATAATGCGGGCGCGCTGAAGTTGTGACCACCACTGCTTGTATTTTCGAGATGCAGACGTATCGGAACACCAACGTGCAGCCTCAGCCTATCCGGATTGAAAGCGAAGTTGGACAATTGGATGGTGACCGTCTCGGCAGGCTCGTCCCGTGATGGCTGCGCTCGGGCGGCCAAGGGCACCGCGAGCACGGCCAGAAGAACAATCGCCAGTGCGGTTATTCGGTTCATGCGGACGCAGCCTATCGAACCGGCTGCAGCCCCGCATCCACGGCCGACGTTCCGAATCGTTACTGCAACGTTATCGTAATCCCGGATCGAACGTTGCGGAAGGTTCCCGGGCGTCAGACCTCAAGCCACTCGCGGCGGATGTCGGCCCGCGAGTCGATATCTGCGGGTGTGCCCTCGAACACGATGCGACCGTGACCCATGACATAAAGCCGGCGCGAAATACGCATCGCTATCGACAATTTTTGCTCAACCAGCAGTATCGACACACCGCGGCGGGCGATCTCCTCGAGCAGGTGCCCAACCTGCTCAACCAGCATCGGTGCCAAACCCTCTGTCGGTTCATCGATCAGGATCAGATCCGGGTCGCCCATCAGCGTGCGGCACATCGTCAGCATCTGCTGTTCGCCACCCGATAACACGCCGGCGACGTTGTTCTGGCGCTCGGCAAGATTGGGGAACAGCCTGAAGATATCCGCGAAATTCCAGCGGCCGAATTTGCCGGCACGCTTCAGGCCGAGCAGCAGGTTCTGGCGCACCGTGAGCGTGGGAAAGACCTGGCGATCCTCGGGCACATAGCCGATGCCAGCCTTGGCGATCACATTGGCACGAAGGCCGGCCATGTCGCGGCCGCGGAAGTGCACCGAGCCCACCGGTTCCACCAAGCCCATGATTGCCTTGCAGGTGGTGGATCGGCCGACGCCGTTCCTTCCCAACAGCGAGACGATTTCGCCTTCGTCAACCGACAGATCAACGCCCTGGAGGATGTGGCTCTTGCCGTAGAAGGCGTGAAGGTCGCGGACCTCGAGTATCACGCCGCCAGCGCCCCCAGATACGCTTCCTGCACAGCGCGGTTGGAGCGGATCTCCGCCGGAGGACCGGACGCGATCACCTTGCCATAGACCAGCACCGTAATGGTGTCGGCGAGGTCGAAGACCACACGCATGTCATGCTCCACCATCACCAGGGTCTTGCCATGGGTAACACGCCGGATCAGCGCGACGGCGTACTCCGTCTCGCTGTGGCTCATTCCCGCGGTCGGCTCGTCGAGCAGGATCATGCTGGCGCCGCCGGCGATGGTCATGCCGATCTCCAGCGCACGCTGCTCGGCGTATGACAGCAGCCCGGCCGGCAGCTCACGCCGTTCGGCGAGATTGAGTTCCTCAAGCAGACGTTCGGTCTCCTGGTTAAGGGCGCGCTGACGACCGAGCGCATGCCAGAACGAATAGTGATAGCCGCGGTTCCAGAGCAGGCTGCAGCGGATGTTCTCGTAGACGCTGAGACGGTGAAAAATCGAGGTGATCTGGAAGCTGCGCGACAGGCCCAGCCGGGTGATGCGATGCGGTGGCAGGCGGTCGAGCCGCGTCTCGTCCAGTCGGATTTCGCCCGATGTTATCGGAAAGCGACCACTGATCAGGTTGAACAGCGTCGTCTTGCCGGCGCCGTTCGGACCGATCAGCGCGTGGCGCTCGCCGGCCGCAACGTTCATGCTGACACCGCGGATAATCTGCGTCGGGCCGAAGTTCTTGGTGACCTCGGTCAGTGCGAGCGATGGCGCCGTCATGCCGGCCGCGCAACTTCCATCAGGCCGGCCCATACGCGCCTGAAGTGCCGTGCCTCGACGGCAAGCCAGGCGCCGCCTGCCAGCAGGCAGACCAGCGCGACCAGCCACGGGGTCGCGCTGGTGATGTCGATGGCGGAGCCGAACGGCGCGAGATGCTTGCCTTCCGCCTTGCCGATGGTGAGGAACGACAGCAGCTCCACCATCGCCACGAAACCGAACAGCGTGACAAGCCCGGGGACGAGGATGCGCAGATACGGCAGTGTCAGACGATGCAGCAGGCCGGCGCGCGCGATCGGCGCGTGCTCCAGGACGATGCCCGTCAGGCCGGTCGGCGCGAATGTCACCATGGCGATGAACAGCACACCGACATAGACCAGCCATGAGTTCGACATCAGGCTGACGCCGCTCTGGAGCAGGGTGATCAGGATGGCTCCGAGCACCGGGCCGAAGAATGTCGTGGCACCGCCGATATATGCCATCAGCAGAGCATTCGCCGCGAGCGGTGCAGCGACGGCGTCGAAGGTGACGATCTCATAGGTGATGGCGAACAACCCGCCGGCGACGCCAGAATAGAATCCGGACAGTGCGAACTGCACGAAGCGGACGATGCGTGGATCGTAGCCGACGAACTGCGCGCGCTCGTGGTTGTCGCGGCAGGCGTTCGCCATGCGGCCGAGCGGCGTCATGGTGTGGAAGTACATGCCGACCGCGGAGATCATCACCCAGGCGACGATCAGGTAATACACCTGGATTGCATGACCGTAGTCGAGGCCGAACAAGCTGATGCCGATCTGTCGATCGGTCTGTACGCCGCCCTCGCCACCGAAGAAATGGTGGAACATCGTCGCGGCCGTGGTGACGAGTTGCACGATGCCCAGCGTGATCATCGCGAAGGCGGTGGAACGCTGCTTGGTGGCAATGTAGCCGAACACGACGGCGAACCCGAAGCCGCTGAGGCCGGCCAGCAGAGGCATCAGTTCCATCGGTATCGGCAGATCGCCATCGCCGGCGGCGTTGAGGAAGTGTATCGTCGAATAGCCGGCAAGGCCGAACACGACCGAATGGCAAAACGACAGCAGCCCCGCCTGGCCCATCAGCATGTTGAACGACAAGGCGAAGATGATCATCATGCCCGTCTGGCTCAGGACCGACAGTGCGAACCCGGATTGGCGGCCGTGCTGGAAGTCGTAGAGCAGCCAGGGCAGCACGACGGCGACCAACAGTGCCACAATCCACGGCCAGAACCGCACGGCTAGGGCGACGGGACGCCGCGAAGGCAGTACACGGACTGCGGCGTCGCTCATGTTTCGCGCGTTCCCATCAGCCCGCGTGGGCGGAACAGCAGGATCACGATCAGCAGCACGTACGGCACGAGAGGTCCGATGCGCGAGATGGGAATGGTCAGGATCTCGCCCAGCAGGTCGTTTGCCGTGAGACTGATGCCGAGTGGCCTCATCAGGTCGGCGAACGACCAGTCGATCACCACGGAGAAGGTCTGCACCATGCCCATCAGGATGGAAGCGATGAAGCAGCCGGCAAGGGAACCCAGGCCGCCGAAGATCACCACCACGAACACGATCGGTCCCATCGCGTCTGCCATGCTCAACTCTGTGGTGAAATAGTTGCCGGCGATGACGCCGGCCAGCCCGGCAAGCAGCGAGCCGCCGGCGAACACCAGAGTGAACACGCGCGGCACGTCGTGACCGAGCGCGCTCACCATGCTGGGATGCGTCAGCGCCGCCTGGATGATCAGCCCGATACGGGTCCGTTTCAGCAGCAGCCAGGTGGTGAGCAGCATGCCGGCGGAGACCAGCAGCATGAAGCCGCGATAGGCTGGGAAGTTCTCGCCGTATAGCGAGAACAGCGGGAAGTCGAGCGATGGCGGCACGCGATACGGCATCGGCAGCATGCCCCATACCATCTGCACCGATCGGCCGATGATGAACACGAGGCCGAAGGTGAACAGCAGTTCGGCGATGTGGCCGTTGTGATGCACGCGCCGTAGCCCCCAAACCTCGATTGCCGCACCGATCGCACCGCATATCAGTGGTGCGAGCAGCAGCGCAGGCCAGAAGCCGAGCCAGAGACTGATCTGGTAGGCGAAGTACGCGCCGAGCATGTAGATGCTGGCGTGGGCGAAGTTCAGCACGCCCATCATGCTGAGGATCAGCGTGAGCCCACTCGCCAGCATGAACAGCAGCATGCCGTAGACGAGACCATCGAGCAGGGAGATCAGGCCGATCTGCATGACGGTCCCGCCCTGGCGCCTACGACGAAGGCCGCTTCATCTTGCAGGTGGTCGGCAAAGTCTCATCTGCGACAGTCGTCTTGAACTGGGTCTTCCAGCCCAGACCGGTCTTCTCCACGTCGTATTTCACGCCCTTGGTGAACACCGCTTCATAGTAGGGATGCAGCAGCTGGTGGTCCTCCTTGCGCATGATGTTGGTGGCACCGAACAGATCCTTCTGCTCCATGCCCTCCAGCGCCTCTGCGACCTTCACTGCATCGGTGGATCCGACCTTGTTGATCGCCTGCACCATCATTTCGAACTGTGTCAGACTTGGCACAGCGATGAAGGCGAAATCATGCGTCGCGCGCCACTTTTTGAAGAACTCCTCGGCTTCCGCGTTGTGCTCCTCGACGGGGATGTTCTCATGGTCCTCCATCACCGAGGTGAGCCGGCCGTCGCCATAAGCCCCGATCGCCGTAGCCGCACCGATCACCTGCGCGAGGTAGGCGTCATAGCGAATGTCGAGCCCGGCATCGACGCCCGCCTTGATCAGCAGATTGAGGTCCGGGCCGTAGTTGCCGGTGAGCAGCGACTGCGCGCCGGACGCCTTGATCTTGGTGATATACGGCGAGAAGTCCTTGATTTGCATCAGCGGAATGAACTCGTCGGCAACGATCTTGATGTCGGGCCGATATTCTGCGAGGTACTTCTTGGTGTCGTGCTCGATCGACTGGCCAAACAGGTAGTCCTGGTTCAGCAGATAGACCGACTTCACCGACTGCGGCAGCGACTTGATCCGGGCCACCGCGCGCATCGCCACGTTGCCGATGAAGCGGAAATGCCAGAAGCTGCACTGCTCGTTGGTCAGCTCGGTGGCCAGCTGACCGCAATTAAGCAGAAGCACCCGATTGTCCGGATTGCGTGCGTTGTGCTTGTTCACCGCGTCGATCAGCGCCGATCCGACATTGGACCCGACGCAGGACATCACGAACGGGATGTTCTGATCGGTAATGCTCTTCAACGCGATCAGCGCCTCGGCTGGCTGGAGCTTGTCGTCGAACGTGACGAGCTCGAACTTCTTGCCCAGCGCGCCGCCCTTGCCGTTGATGTAGTCCAGGATGAACTGGAACATCTTCAGGCTGGCATCGCCGCCCGAGGCGAATGCGCCGGAGAAGGGGTCTATGTAACCGATCTTGATGGTATCATCGGCCGCGCGCACCGACTGCGGGGCGATGGCCAGTCCCAGCAAAGCAAGAAGCGCGATCGCCACGGAACGCAGACGCTGCATGTTTCCCTCCCAGGCACTTCGGCCAATTTGTCATTGGTCTAAAGCTTAGGCATCGGGCGGAACGGGAGTCAATTTGACAGCAGATGCCCGCCGTCAGGCCGCGCCAAACCGCTGTCGCAACGTGGGTTTGTGCACCTTGCCTGTCGCATTCCGTGGCAATGCTTCGACGAACCGGATCGAGCGTGGGTGCTTGTATCGCGCCAGGTTCGCTTCGCAATGCTGGTAGATCTCGACCTCGGACAGCACCTGGTCCGGCTTCAGCGCAATGATCGCTCGCCCTACCTCGCCCCACCGCTCATCCGCCACCCCAATGATTGCTACCTCGGCAATCGCGGAAAGCTGATAGAGCACATCTTCAACTTCCGCCGGATAGACATTCTCACCGCCAGTGATGTACATGTCCTTCCAGCGATCCACGATGTAGTAAAAGCCGTCCTCGTCCGTGAAAGCGGCGTCGCCGGTACGCAACCAGCTATCGGTGAAGGTTCCGGCCGTAGCTTCGGGCCGCTTCCAGTAGCCAGGCGTGGTACTGGGGCCTCTGACCCAAATTTCGCCAATCTGACCGGCCGGCGCATCCGTGCCGTCGGCACCCACCAGGCGCACCGCGAAATGCAGGCAGGGCTTGCCAGCCGAGCCGGCCTTGGGCAACGCGTCGCTCGGCTCCATTATCGTGATGACGCCGCAGGTCTCGGTCATGCCGTAAGCCTAAATCAGCGCAAGTCCGCGGTCTCGCCACTGATGCAGCAACGGCAGTGGCACTGGTGCAGCAGCGACATAGGCAAGCAGATTCGGATTGAAGCACGCGTCGGCAAATTGCGGCAGTTGCGCCATGAACTGGAAGTGTGCAGGTGCGCCGATAAAGTGGGTGATGTTGGCGCCGCGGTCGGTGAACAGACGCAATGCAAGTGCGGGATCATAGGCACGCATCACCACCGCCTTGCCGCCGTAGTGGAATACCGGATTGGCGAATACGTCGAGCCCGCCGACGTGGAACTGCGGCAGAACGACGAGCGCTGTGCTGTCGGCGGTTATCCGCGCGGGGCTGGTCAGATTGATGGTCTGCCAGAACCGCATCCCATGCGTGATGATCGCGCCTTTGGGATGGCCGGTGGTGCCGGACGTATACAGAATCGTCGCGATATCGTCGTGCGTTAGCGGTTCCTGCGTCACGTCGTCGTCGCTCTCAGCGATCAACCGCTCGTAGGCGCTGTCCGCCGGATCGCGACCGCACAGGTGTCGCACCCCGCAAGCCGCGGAGAGCTCCAGCGCCGCATCGACGAATTCCGGATCGTAGAGCATCGTGACCGGCTCGCAGTCACCGATAATGAAGCGCAGTTCGGACGTCGTCAGCCGCCAGTTCATCGGTGCAAATATTGCGCCGATACGTGCGCAGGCGAACTGCAGCTCGAACAGGTCCGATGAATTGTGAGCAAGCACCGCCACGCGGTCGCCCCGTGTGACGCCGTACCGCGCGCGCAGGGCGCCCGCAAGCCGACCTACGCGCTGATCGAACTGGGCGTAGGTGAAGCTTCGTCCTGTCGCAAGGTCCTCCATGGCGACACAATCGCCCCGCGTCGATGCGTAATGCGCAATCCAGTCATATGTCGGAATCGCCATCGCTGCCCCCTGACGCCGCCAGTCTTGTGCCGGCAGTGAGTGCGGCAGCATAACAAGACGGTCAGGCTGCGCCAACTATTGCGTCGGCGAACACCTCGCCGGTGCTGCCGTCGGTGATGCCGACATCGGTGACATGCGGGCCCGGGTCACCGCCTCGAGGTCCACAGGCTCCCAGCCAAACGTCACGAGGTTATGGCTGTCGTGCGCGATCGACGTCGCGAGAGCACCGCCATCATGATCGCATCGTCCGGCAGGGAAATGATGCCGTCACGCACGTCGGGAAGCGTGGCTTCGTGACTGTGCGCACGCGGACGGCGTCGGCATTCACGCCGGTGGCGCGCAGGATGAAATCGGCTACCGACAGGTGCCGAACGCGCATGGTGTTCAGCGGCGCGTCGAAGCAATCGCCGGCAGCGTCGGCCGCACGTGGTATGTGCCCAGTCTGTCGGCCGGTCTTGACGCGCGATGCGGCGCCAGATCGACATTGCCCTGGAGCATCCTGTCGATACGGTGCTGATCGCACCAATGCTTGCCGGCTGGTCCACGACGCGATGTCGCTGATCGGCGGCAGCCTACTCGCCGCGCGTGAGCGGCTAGCCGAGGAGACCGCAGCGTTCGCCCGTGCGGTCGCACAGCACAGCTATCAGTGATTGCTTATGGACACTGAACACTCGACCCAATTTCGCGCCTTCCACGACTATGTTGGGACGAGGTGACCTGCCTGCCCTACAAGGAAGAAGGTGCGGCGCCATTCAAGGCGATCTCTCGCCAGGTGCTGTTCTCCGAAGCGAAGCTTGGCTGCGAGCTTCGCTATTTCGAAATGGCGGCTGTGCCTGGTCGGAGACGAGGTGCGCGCAGTAAAGCCGTTCGACCTTGTCATCATCCCATCCTTCCATGGCATCAGTTTCGCGCGACCGAAGGCGAGCCGCTCGGGTTCCTCTGTATGGTGAATGCGCTGCGTGATCGGCCACAGTTGCCGAACGAACAGGAGGTGGCCGCACTGAAGGCGAACCCAACGATTACGGCGTTTCTGGCGCGAAGGGCGCATCCCCGGCTATTGCCCGGTCCGGGCATCGAGGTTCATCGCCAGTGGCGGTCTTCGAGGCTCCTCCTGTCCGGCTCGCCATCGGGCTCTCCGGCACCATGGAGCGGAACAAGGACACTGACTTAGCAGGTTGCATCGTTGATCAACCTGTGGTGGTAGGCGATGCGGGAGACGAACCCATAAGCCTATGGCCGCGCCCAGGCAGTGTGGGGCCAAAGGCTACGGCTCTGCGAGTGGTGTCTCACTCATCCGCGGGCAGATTGCTGTAGGCTGCGCGAGCCGCTGGGCCATGCGGCCATAGCCGGCGACCTCCTCGCGCATCACCTGAGCCCGGACTGAAGCGGGCCGGTCAGAGCCACCTGATCGGCGGAACCACAGCCGAAAACGGACACTCACTGAGGGTGTTCGCAACCATTCGAAACTTGCGTTGCGTCGAGGCGACGACAAATCCTGGCTGTTCAAATTCGACGGGTGTCATGATCGTCCTGATAGCTGGTATGCCGCGAAGCGGCTCGACGTTCTCCTTCAACGTGGCCCGGGAGATCCTGTCAGCACGGGGGTCGGTCTACCAGGAGGCCTGCGACGATGTTGTCGGAGTGGTAGGCCGCTCTGACGGCGCCGATCATGTGCTTGTCAAGACCCACAATCTTGACGAACCGTCGCTTGCCCTGGCTCGTGTCGGAGCAATGTGCATCATCGTGACGGTGCGTCGCGTCGAGGACGCGATGGCAAGCTGGTTCGATGCGTTCGGTTCGGTGCCCGAACCCACCGCGCTAGACTTCATGCACCACTGGATTTGCCTGTTTCAACATTTGAGAACGAAGGCTCTGATAATCCCATACAATCAAATCGACCGTCGCCCGTGGCTGGCGGTGTGGCGTATCGCCCGCGCCATTTGTCCGATCGTCTATCCCTCCGAGGTTCTTGCGATCACTCGCCAGTTGAGCAAAGCGACGGTGAAACGGCAGACGGACACGCTTCCCATCGAGGCGCCAGGCGTCGTCGATATCGGGTTCTCCCACTACGACGCTCGAACATTGCTTCACCGCCGACATGTCTCCGATCTGAAATCGCGGCCTGCCGAGCAACGCTTGTCACCGGAACGACTGGAGACAGTCCGCGCCGCGCTTGGCGCAGCGATTATGGCGGCGGGTTTGTCGCAGGTCGGATGAAGGCTGGCTGCCCGCTGCCCACACGCGCCTCTCGCAGCACTGGCGTTGCCATGGGCGCTTGCGAAACCACGGCTTTGGTCGCTGAGGCGTAATCCCGCAACGAAATCGTCCGCCCGCGTTTGTGAAGCGCTTCACACAGACAATGAAGCGGCCTTGATATCGTCTTTGCCGCCGGCATCGCTTCCCGCCGGCACGGCAACAGGCAAAGGACAGCGCATGGCAAACAAATATGTGCTGAGCGGTAACGGGATCCAGATCGACTACACGATCGGCGGAAACCCTGGCTTCACCGCTCTGACATTCACCGAGGGCGGCACAACCAAGAACTTCACCCCCGGACAGATCATCACCGATAACACCGGGCTCGGCACCCTCGTCTCGGTGGCGCTGGTTCAGACGGTCGACACCGGCGGCACCCGCTTCGGCTTCTTCCTGCCCGAAGTGCAGGCGACGCTCGGACAAAAGGTGCCGGTAACGACCATCGGCGTGATTGAGACCTTTGGCGGCCCGAACAGCATCCCGCATCGCCCAACCCACTGGCAGTGCGTGCACCTGCACGGCACAGCCGAGGAGGTGATCGTGGCGCTATCTGAGACGGCGTCGGCCTGACGCAGCGTGTGATGCCGGGCGACGGGTGCTTTGCCCATCGCTCGGCATCGCTGCTTCACCGCCAGAGCGTTGTGCTCGCGATCCGCGCACCGTCCCGCAGCGCCTCGAACTTTGCCCAGATCACCGTCGGGTGGACCTCGGGACGATACGTTGCCTGAGACGAGAAACCGCAGTCCGCGCCAGCAATCACGTTCTCGCGCCCAACCAGCCGCGCAAACCGCACCAGACGTTCGGCGATCCACTCCGGATGCTCGACGATGTTGGACGAATGCGTGATCACCCCAGGGATCAGCACCGCACCCTCAGGCAGCTTCACCGTTTCCCACAGGTGATACTCGTGCTCGTGCCGCACGTTCGCCGCCTCGAAGCTGTAGGCGCCGGCATTCACCCGCAGCATGTAGCCCGCGACGTCCGCGAGTGCTGCCTCATGAATACGCGGGCCGTGGTTGATGCCGTAGCATGTGTGGTACCGTACTCGCTCGCGCGGGATGCCCTGCAGGCTGGCATTCAGCGCGGCGACGTAGATCTCCGCCCGTACGGCGCGCTGCGCGGCATCGAACGATGGATCGCCGAACAGGTCTGACAGGAACGGATCGTCAATCTGCACGATGAACCCGGCATCGACGATCGCCTGGTACTCCGTGTGCAGCGCCGCACCCACCGCCTGAAAGAACGCCTCATCCGTGTTGTAGTATTCGTTCTCACCCGCACCACTTGGGGCCACCGCTGGCATGAAGGCGGCGACGTGCGCCACGCTCGCAAGTGCGGCCTTCAGGTTGTCGATGTCGCGTTGCAGCGCCGCCTCGCCGCGATAACGGATCGGGCCGGTGCACACCAGTGGCGACGCCGGCGCGACGCCGCCTCCCATCATCGCGGTCTTGAAGTATTGCTCGTAGTATTCAGGAAACGCCGCGATCTCGGCTGCGAACATGATGCGGCGCTGCTGCGGGCGGGCCTCAAACCCGTCCAGCCGTTCGCGCACATAGGTGAAAAAGCCTGACTTCGACTGCTCGCCGTCGCATACGATGTCGATACCGCATTCGCTCTGCTTGCGCACGCACTGCGCCACCGCTTCCCGCACGCGCGCAGCAAACCCGGCCTCGTCGTGATTGCGGCCTTCAAGATGCGCCTTCATCATGTCGAGCAGGTCGTGTGGCCGCGGCAGGCTACCGACATGCGTCGTCATGATACGATCGATATTTTGCTGCCCGGTCATCAACACCCTCCTCCGCAGACGGTGGAGGCGGCCACCACGGTCACCGTCTTGTCAACCCCGGGCGATCCGCCGAAGGTGCGGTCAACCGGCTGGAGGAAGCGATGAAAGCGTGGCGGATCGCGCTCGTATCGATCGGCGTCCTGATGCTCGCGCTGAATGTCGCCGCGCGTGCTGACCAGTACGGCTCCGACAGCGCGCCAATTCACATTACCTGGCAGATGCAGCCGACGCAGTCGCCGAAATCATCGGTTCCCAGCGTGAAGGAATACTATCAGTCGCAAATCGCGGCATGGGTCACCGCGCACCCCGACGTCATGCTCGACGTCACCTTCAACAGCACCGACATCAACGCCAGCATGACGCGGATGCAGGAACAGGCCACCGCCGGCCGCACACCCGACTTCGCGATGCTCAACTCGTTTTTCCTCAGCCGCTTCTATCAGTTCCTCCAGCCGCTCGATCGCTTCTATGGACCCGACCAGGTGAACGACTTCGTTGCCTTCGCCCGCAACGGCATGCGGGGACCGGACGGTAAACTGAAGGCACTGTGGGTCAACACCGATGTGCGCGTGCTGTACTATCGAAAGGATCTCGTCGCGAACCCGCCAAAAACCTGGGACGAGCTGATCACGCAGGCGTCGGCGCTGTCGAAGCTCGGACTGACCGGATATCTGTATCCCGGTGGACGCGGCGAAGGCGCCGTGATGGAGAACCTGCCGATGTTCTGGGCGCAAGGAGGCGAACTCGTCGACGCCTCCGGCAAGCCTGTGTTTGGCGAAGGCAAGAACCGTGTCGCCATGCTGAACCTGCTCGGATTCCTGAAGCGCACCATCGACTCGGGTGCCAGCCCGAACCGCGTCGTGAACTACCGGTTCGAAGCCGACCTGTATCCCGAGATTCTACGCGGCAATGTCGCGATGTTCCTGGGCGGCAACTGGATGGCCAGGCAATTGCGCGATCTGGGCGATACGCACGACTGGGCTGTCGCTCCGATACCGCTGATGACGCCGGGCGATCCTGTGACGGCGGCCGGCGGCTGGACCTATGCCGTGTTCACGCCGGATGCGAAAAAGCAAGCCGTCATCATCGATCTGATCAACAGCCTGGTCGCCAGCCCGGCCGCGATGGCGGCGTCCACCGAGGCGATCGGCAATCTGCCGACGCGCATGAGCGTGGCGCAGGGTGACTCCGCCTATGTCAAGGATCCAACCGTCCACGACTTCCTCTCGCTGCTGCGCTACGCACGAGCGCGTCCGGGTGCCGCCATCTATCCCAGCATCTCCACCGAGCTGCAGGTCGCGATGTCCGACGTGATCACCGCGCAACAAACGCCAGAGGCCGCGCTCGATCAGGCGTGGCACAAGCTCGCACCTTGATCGTCGCGCATCGCCGACCGATCGAGGACCGCCCATTCCTCTGGCTGGCGCCCCTGCTCCTGCTGCTGGCCACGCTGTACCTCTACCCGCTGATCGACGTAATCCGGCTCAGTCTGACCGACGCGACCGACGCCGCGATGCCGACGCACTATACCTTCGCCAGTTATCGCAGCGCGCTCGGCTCGTCCGAGTTCCTGGCGATGATGCGGGTGACCGGCATCTTCGTCACCGCCAGCGTTGCCGGCCAACTGGTGTTCGGCATGCTGATCGCCGCGCTGGTTTGTGAAGGCGAGCGCCGCCGGCTCCCAGGTGGCGCGGTTGTGCGCGCCATCGTGCTGGTTGGCTGGGTGTTGCCCGGCGTTGTCATCGGCATCATCTGGAAGCTGCTTCTCGATGAGTCTGGCGCCGGCATCATGGCCTACGCGGCATCACTTCTGGGATCGCGCAATCCGACCTTCCTGTCCGCTCCGCTGCCAGCATTGATCTGGGTGACGGTCGCCAATATCTGGCGCGGTACCGCGCTCAGCATGATCATACAGTACGCCGGGATGAAGACGGTGCCGCCAGAGCTCTATGAGGCAGCGACGGTCGATGGCGCCGGTTCGTTGCAGAAATTCCGCTACATAACGCTGCCGTCGCTGCGCAGTATCCTGCTGATCAATCTGGTGCTGATCACTATCGCCACGCTGAACACATTCGACATGGTGCTGCCGCTCACCGGTGGTGGCCCCGGGCGCGCAACCGAGGTGATTGCGCTCTACATCTATCACCTGGTGTTTTCCGAATTTCAGTTCGGCCGTGGTGCGGCGGTCGCGGTCGTGCTGATGGCGATCGGGCTGGCGCTCTCCGCCTGCTACGCCCGCATGCTGCAACGGGAGCGGGCAGCGTGACAGGCCAAGGGGCAAAACTCCACATCCCCTCCCGCAAGGGGAAGGGCAGCTCCGGTCGCCGGCTACTCGGGTCAATCGCGATCTATGCCGGCTATACCATCGTCAGCGTGATCTTCCTGTTCCCGCTGCTCTGGGTCGCTTCTCTGTCGCTCCGCCCAATGGCGGAGCTGTTCGCCTTCCCACCGCATCTGATTCCGCAGCATCCCACACTCGCCGCCTATCGCGACGTGCTTACCGACTCACCACTCGCACTCTACCTGCTGAACTCGGTCAAGCTGGTCTCCGCCACGGTGCTCTGCGCACTCGCGATCGCTGTCCCGAGTGCCTACGCGCTGTCGCGTCTGAGATTCCGCCGACCGGCGCTGAAATCGCTGGTCATGCTCGGCATGCTCGCGGTCCAACTGATATCTCCGCTGGTCACCGCCTTGCCGCTGTATCGCTGGTTCTCCGCGCTTGGACTGATCAACTCGCATGCCGCGCTGGTCCTGGTCTATGTGGCGCTCAGCGCGCCGTTCGCCACATGGATGCTGACCGGTTTCCTCGACACCGTTCCCACGGCGTTGGATGAGGCTGCGCGGATCGACGGCTGTACCCGCCTGCAATCGCTGCGGCGCGTCCTGCTGCCGGTCATGCTGCCGGGCCTTGCCTCAACCGCGATCCTGCTCGCCATCAGCACCTGGGGGCAGTTCATCGTGCCGTTCGTGCTGCTGACGCGCGGCAATCTCTATCCGATCAGTGTCGGCATCCTCGATTACCAGTCCAGCAGCAACTCGGTGAGCACGCATCTGCTCGCCGCCGCCGCCATCCTGTCGGCGCTGCCGGCGATGGCGACATTCATTGTGCTGCAGCGCTTCATCGTCGGCGCGCTGACCGCGGGCGCGGTGAAGGGATAGAGCACGTCCGCTCCTGGTCCTCAGGGTCCCAGCAGCACCGCATTGTCCGGACCGAGCAGAGACGCCAATTCGCGATCGACGTCACGACATGACGGCACCTGGCACGGATGGCCTCGGTCCGCACGATGCCGTCGGCAAGCCACCGCGCGTCAATGCATCAGGCTGCCTTGCTCCCACCACCGAAAAGCATGATATGCAGTCCCGGGAGGTCGGCGGCGGACGGGCGCCTCGCCAACCCGGTCAGGTCCGGAAGGAAGCAGCCGCAGTGAGTTTCCGCCCGGGTCGTTCGTCCGGTCTCCCACCGGTATCGGCAACGCATCAGGAGGGCCGCCGCGGCGGCTGTATCTGCCCCGCATGTCCGGCCTGTTCGAGAGCGATCAGCAGCTCGAGGCACCGCCTCCCCCCGAAGGCCCTGGCCTGTTCGGCGACGCGACTCCGGAGCCAGTGCAGGCCGTCGCCTATCGGGTGCTCGCCCGCAAATACCGCCCGGCCCAATTCGACGATCTTATCGGCCAGGACGCGATGGTGCGCATCCTGCGCAACGCCTTCGCCACCGGCCGCATCGCTCACGCCTTCATGCTCACCGGCGTTCGTGGCGTCGGCAAGACCACCACCGCGCGCATCATTGCACGAGCGCTGAACTGCACCGCGACCGGCGGCCCCACCGCCGACCCGTGCGGCGTCTGCCCCGACTGCGTGGCGATCCTCGCCGACCGCCATCCTGACGTGATCGAAATGGACGCCGCCAGCCGCACCGGCGTGGACGATGTGCGCGAGCTCATCGAGGCAACGCGCTACCGCCCGGTCCAGGCGCGCACCAAGGTGTTCATCGTCGACGAAGTCCACATGCTGTCGCGCAACGCCTTCAACGCCCTGCTGAAGACGCTGGAGGAACCGCCGCCGCACGTGAAGTTCGTGTTCGCCACCACCGAGCTGCGCAAGGTCCCGGTCACCGTGCTGTCGCGCTGCCAGCGCTTCGACCTTCGCCGCGTGCGCATCGCCGAGCTGGCGGCACACTTCGGCCGGATCGCCACGCATGAGGCGGTGGCCGTCGAGCCAGCTGCCCTCGATCTGATCGCGCGCGCGGCCGACGGTTCGGTCCGCGATGGGCTGTCGCTGCTCGATCAGGCGATCGCCCAGGCCGACGGTGCCGTGACCGAGGCCGCGGTCACCAACATGCTGGGCCTGGCCGATCGCGGCCTGGTGTTCGACCTGCTCGAATCGGTGATGTCCGGCCAGCCGCGCCAGGCGCTGCAGATTACCGAATTGGCCTACGAACGCGGCGCCGATCTCGGCACGATGCTGCAGGATCTGCTGGAGCTGACCTATACCGTCACGCGTCTGAAGTCGGTGCCTTCGCTGCGCGACAGCCAGGAAATGCCCGAGGCCGAGCGCACCCGTGGTGCAGCGCTTGCCGATAGGCTGTCGGTGCCGGTCCTGGCGCGCGCCTGGCAGATGCTGCTGAAGGGCATCGGCGAGGTGGAGACTGCGCCCGACCGCCGCGCCGCCGCTGAGATGGTGCTGATCCGGCTCTGCCACGTTTCCGACCTCCCGCCGCCCGGTGATCTCGTGCGCCGGCTCGCCAGCGCCGCCACGCAGGCCGTCGGCGCTGCCGCACCGCCTCCGTCCGGGGGTGGCGCGCGGGCCGTCGCCGGTGGCGCGCCGATCCCGGCACCCGACACGACGCCGCGCCTGGCAAGCTTCCGCGACGTGACCGCGCTGGTCGCTGAGAGGCGCGAGGCCATGCTCCATGCGCACCTGATCCACTCGGTCCACCTTGTTCGTTTCGCTCCGCCCGTGATCGAGCTGCGACCACAGCCCGAGGCACCGAAGGACCTCGCCGCGCGTCTCGGCGCGCTGCTCACCGAGGCAACCGGCACCCGCTGGACGATCGCTCTCTCCACTGCCGAAGGCGAGGCCACCGTCGCCGAGCAGGGTACGGCCGCCGATGCGGCGCGCCGCACGGCGGCGGCCGATCACCCACTGGTGCGCGCGATCATGGACGCTTTCCCGGGAGCGCGGATCGACACGGTGCACGATGCGGCAGCAGATGCCTATGGTCTGCCGACCGTCGATGAACCAGAATCCGAACTCTCCGATGAGATGGAGCTTGATGAATGAAGAACCTCTCCGGGCTGATGAAGCAGGCCCAGCAGATGCAAGAGAAAATGCAGGAGATGCAGTCCAGGCTGGAGGGCATGGAGATCGAAGGCGAGGCCGGTGCCGGTCTGGTGGCCATCACGCTGAACGGCAAGGGCGATCTGCGGCGGATCAAGATCGACCCCAAGGTGATTGATCCGGCTGATGCCGAGATGCTTGAGGACCTGATCGTCGCCGCCCATGCCAACGCCAGGCAGAAGCTCGAAACCGCCGCCGCGGCCGAAATGCAGAAGGTCACCGGCGGCCTGCAACTGCCGCCAGGGATGAAGCTGCCCTTCTAGTGCGAGTGCTCCCCCTCGCCTCGCGGGCGGGGGTTGGGGGGAGGGGGCCATGGTCCACCCACCAACCACCTTCCCCCAGCCTGACCCGCCATGGGTGGGCCTGAAATCGAGACGCTGATCGGCCTGCTGGCGAAGCTGCCCGGCATGGGTCCGCGCAGCGCCCGCCGCGCGGCCCTCAAGATGCTGCAACAGCCCGAGGCTCGCATGCTGCCGCTCGCCTCCGCGCTGGCCGAGGCGGCGCGCGCGGTGAAATCGTGCCGCCTATGCGGCAATCTCGACAGCCGCGACCCGTGCGCCATCTGCACCGACCCGCGGCGGGATCGCGCGTTGGTCTGCGTCGTCGAGGGCGTCGGCGACCTCTGGGCCCTGGAACGCGCCGCGGTGTTCCACGGCCAGTACCATGTCCTCGGTGGCACGCTGTCCGCGCTGTCCGGCGTTGGACCGGAGGACCTCTGCGTCTCCCCGCTGCTGTCGCGCATCGCAGAGGGCGGCGTGACCGAAGTGATTCTCGCCCTCGGCGCCACGGTCGACGGCGCCACGACGGCGCACTGGCTGACCGACCGCCTGAAGCCACTCGGCGTCGCCGTGACCCGCGTCGCGCAAGGCGTGCCGATCGGCGGCGCCCTCGACGTGCTCGACGACGGAACCCTGGCCGCGGCCCTGCGCGCCCGACGGCCGTCGTGACCCTCGCGCGGCGCGACCTGATCCATTCGGTCGGCAGGCTCGGCGGTGTCGCGGCCGCCTACCAGACCATGGCCGCGATGGGCCTCCTGCCGATCCCGGACGCCTACGCCGGGCCGCCGCAACTGCCGCCAGGCAACGGGCGCCGCATCGTCATCATCGGTGCCGGCATCGCCGGCATGGTGCTGGCATGGGAGCTGCGCAAGGCCGGCTATCAACCGCTCCTCCTGGAGGCGCGCACGCGCCCCGGTGGTCGCAACTGGTCGCTGCGCGGCGGCGATGCGGTGCACGAGACCGGCAGCGTGCAGCGCGTCGCCTGGGAAGCCGGCCCGCATATGTACTGCAACCCCGGGCCGGCGCGGCTGCCATACCACCACCAGGGCATCCTGTCGTACTGCCGCGAGCTCGACGTGCCGCTCGAGGTGATGTGCAACGACAACCGCGGCGCCCTGCTGCAATCCGACGCGGCGTTCGACGGCCAGCCGCAGCGCAACCGCCAGATGGTCAACGACATCCGCGGCTATGTCGCTGAGCTGGCGGTCAAGGCGGTCGATCGCGACGCCCTCGCGGAGGCAGTCACCACCGAGGACAAGGAGCGCATCCGCGCTCTGCTCCGCAGCTTCGGCGCGCTCGATCAGGACATGACCTACCGCGGCTCCGGCCGCGCCGGCTATAGCGAGCCTCCCGGTGGTGGCGACCAGAAAGGCACGCCGAGCCAGCCGCTCGACCTGCACAAGATCCTCGATACTGGCTTCTGGCGGCAGCAGACCAACTTCGGCGAAAGCTGGGATCAGGCGGCGACGATGATGCAGCCGGTCGGCGGCATGGGCCGCATCGGCCAGGCGTTCGGCCGCCAACTGGGGGACACGATCATCTATGGCGCCGAAGTGCGCGCTTTGCGGCGCAGCGGCAATGGCGCGCGCATTGTCTGGCGGGAGGCGAAGACCGGGCGCGAGCGGAAGATCGAGACACCTTTGGTGATCGTCACCGTCCCCCTGCCCGTGCTTCACGCCATCCCGGCGGATTTCGCCCCCGAGATCAGCGCCGCCATCGCCGCGGTGGACTACGTGCCGGCCGTCAAGATCGCCTTCCAGGCGGAGCGTCGGTTCTGGGAGCTGAATGCAGCGATCTACGGCGGCATCTCCTGGACCGCGGGCGACATCACCCAGGTCTGGTATCCGTCGGCTGGCATCCATCAGCGCAAGGGCATCCTGCTCGGCGCCTATATCTGGTCGGACGAGCCCGGCGAGAAGTTCGCCGCCATGCCACCCGCGGCGCGCCTCGACGCCGCACTGGCGGATGGCGAACGGCTGCATCCGGGCTACCGCCGGGATCTGACCAACGGCGTGTCGGTTGCGTGGAAGAACGTCCCGTTCAGCGCCGGCGGCTGGGCGGAGTGGAGCCGCGACGCCCGCACAACGTATTACGATCGCCTGCTGAAGGGCGACGGCCCGTTCCTGTTCGCCGGCGAACACTTGTCCTACGTCAACGGCTGGCAGGAGGGCGCAGTGCTTTCCGCGCACCACGCGCTGAGGCAAATCGCCGCCCGAGTGCGCGGCTGAATCCCTACAGCTCCGGCCGCCGCCGGCGTGTGCCCATGGCCTGTTCGAAGTGGTGGCCCACACGCAGAACTGTCGCGTCACCCCAGGCCGGCCCCATGATCTCCACCCCCAGCGGCAATCCAGCTGGGGTGAAGCCGCCACACACCACCATCGACGGCACCGCCGCCACATTGGCCACCGTGGTGAGCAATGGCCGGGCGAATCCGTCATCCGGCCGCTGCTCGGTGAGCATCGGCGGCGTCCCGGCGGTCGGCGCGGTGACCAGCACGTCAAAACGTTCGAAGACCTTCGCCGTCGCCGCGATCAGGTCGGTCCGCCGGCGCTGCGCGGCGATGTAATCGGCGGCCCTGATCAGCGCGCCCGCCAGCACGCGCACCCGGAACACCCGCGAGTAGTCGGACAAGCGCTGCTTCAGGGTCGCCTCGTGCAGCGCATACGACTCCGACGAGATGATCACGCGGCCGACCGCATTGTATTCCTGCACCGACGGCAGCGTCGCATCTTCCACGCGGCAGCCGAGACTGCGCAGGGTCGCGGCCGCGCGGCTCATCATCTGCAGCATCTCCGGCGAGGCCGGCACGTCGTGCTCGTAGAATCGGCGGAGTAGCCCGACGCGCAGCCCGCGCAGTGGTGCGGCGATGGCGGCGGCATAGGAGATCTGCGGTCCCGGCACCGACGCCGGGTCGGCCGGATCGTGCCCGGCCAACGCATCCAGGAGTATCGCGCAATCCTGCGCCGTCCAGGCCATAGGGCCGGCGGTGTCCAGGCTGGGCGCCAGCGGGATCACGCCGCGCCGCGACACAAGGCCTGGCGTCGGTTTGATGCCGGCGATGCCGCAATAGGCGGCTGGCAGCCGAATCGATCCGCCCGTGTCGGACCCGAGCGCTCCCAGCGCCAGCCCGGCCGCCACGGCGGCGCCGGAGCCGGAGCTGGACCCTCCAGTGAAGCGCCGCGTGTCCCAGGGATTGCGCGCCGGTGGCCACGGCAGATCGAACGCCGGCCCGCCGATGGCGAACTCGTGGGTCGCCAGCTTGCCCAGCATCACCGCGCCTCCGACGTGTAGGCGCCGAACCGTCTCGGCATCCTGCTTCGGCACGTTGTCGGCAAGGATCCGGGAATGTGCCGTCGTGCGCACTCCGGCAGTCTCGAATATGTCCTTGTAGGCGAGCGGTATGCCCAGCAGCGGCATCTGCTTGCCCGCCATCACCGCACGCTCGGCGGCGCGCGCGGCAGCCAGCGCCTGCCGCTCGGTCACCAGCAGGAAGGCGTTGAGCTGCGGGTCCTTGGTCTCGATCCGCGCCAGCAACTCCTTCACCAGCTCCACCGGTGACAATCGTTTCGTGGCGATCAGGCGACCGGCCTCGGCGATGGTGAGGAAGGGCGGCGTGGGACCCGTCATCGCCCACGGCGGGCAGGCTTGCGTGGCACCGCCGGCGGGGCCCGCCGCTTCGGCGCGGCCTTGGCTTTGGCCTTCACCTTGGCCTTCGGCTTGACCCTGGGCTTCGCCGCCGGCGCCACGCGCGGCATGGACACGGGGGCGCCGACGGGTGGAGGCAGCCGGAACACGGACGCCATATCGTCCGCGAGCGGCCGGTCATGCGGCATCGCGGCAATCAGTCCCGCCACCTGTCGCCACGCCAGCACAAGGTCCGCCACCTGGCCGGGGTTCAGCACCAATCCGGCGCGCGAGAGCAGGAGCTGCATCTCGCCGGGGCTGATGGTCGGCACAGACATAGCCGGAGACGCGGGCATGCGAATCAGCAACCTTTTGGAAACGATTCGGAACCCTAGTCAGCCGTGTCCAGCGCAGCAAGCCGCGGCGAGACAGTTTCTTCACCAATCGGATCAATTCGCCGCCCGGAGGCATGATCGAACACGTGCAGATGCTCGGGCTGCGGCGTCACGGCAAGCCTGTCGCCTGGCGGTGCGGAGCCAACCAGCTTTACCGTCAGCGACTGATCCTCGCCGGTGGACAGATGGCCGTGCACCAGTGTCTCGGATCCCAGTGGCTCGATCAGCTCGATCACGAGCTCCAACCCGGCCCCGGCAACCAGGTGCTCCGGACGTATTCCGATGATGATCCTGTCGCCGTCGGCGCCCGGGCGCCTGCCGTCGACGAATGGCAGCAGCAGGCCGGCCTCGAGCTGCGCCGCCGTGCCGCCGCAAGCCAGTTGGGCAGGCAGGAAGTTCATCGTCGGCGCCCCGATGAAGCCGGCGACATAGGTGTCGGCCGGACGCGCGAATACCTCCATCGGCGTGGCAAGTTGTGCCGGTCGGCCCAGATGCAGCACCAGAAGACGGTCGCCCAGCGTCATCGCCTCCACCTGGTCATGGGTCACAAACAGGCTGGTGACACCCAGCCGGCGCTGCAGCCGGCGGATCTCCGCGCGCATCGCCAGGCGCAGCTTGGCGTCCAGGTTGGAGAGCGGCTCGTCGAACAGGAACAGTTTCGGGTGACGCACGATCGCACGCCCCATCGCGACGCGTTGCCGCTGCCCGCCCGAGAGCTGCCGCGGTTTCCGCTCCAACAGTGCGTCGAGACCGAGCAGGCCCGCGGCCTCGTCCACACGCTGGCGTATGTCGGCGCGCGAGAGCCCCCGGATGCGCAGCCCGTACGCCATGTTGTCGAACACGTTCATGTGCGGATAGAGCGCATAGTTCTGGAACACCATGGCAATGTCGCGTTCCGACGGGTCGAGATTGGTGACGTCTTTTCCATCGACCAGCACGCGGCCGGCGGTCGGCCGCTCCAGCCCCGCGACGAGGCGGAGCATTGTCGATTTGCCGCACCCCGAGGCGCCGACGATCACCAGCATCTCGCCGTCGGCAAGTGCCAGGTCGATGCCATGCAGAACATCGATCAGGCCAAAGCTTTTGCGCAGGCCCTTGAGTTCCAGCGTCGCCATCGCGGGAGACTGCCACCGCTGCGGAGGCCCCGGCAATCGCTGTGAGATTCACCTCGCCCATGACATGGACGAGGTGAAGTCCAAGTGATTCAGCTCATCGCCATTGCGATGCCGCTACTGCCAGTGCCAGTGCTAAGTGGTGAAATCGCTCGCCTTCAGGTTGGTGACATCGGCGAAGGTGATCTTGGTGTTGTCGGACAGCGTTATTGTGGTCGACCCGCCAGCCACCTGCTGGTGCTTCAGTGCATGCGCCACCTGATTATTGGCGTAGCCCTGCAGGTCGATCGTGTCCTGGCCGCTGGCGAAACCCTGGATCAGCTCGGTGCCGCCCGCCTGGCCATTGTTGAACAAGAACACATTCTGGCCGAGCGGCGCCGTCACCGTGGACGATCCGCTGCCCGCGACGAATGTGTCGTTGCCCGTCCCGCCTTGGATCTGCGTCGCGCCAGAACCGCCATAGAAGGTATCCGCGCCCATGCCGAACACGCCGTTGAGCGTCTCGTTCCCGGCGCCGGCGTGCAGTGCCTGGCCTTCACTGCCGGCCGTGTACAACTGATCGCCGCTGCCACCGCCGAACAAGGTCGCACTGCCCGTGCCGGCGAACAGGAAGTTGTTGCCGCCGGTTCCGCCCTGGACCAGGTCGGGTCCCTTGCCGCCGAAGAATGTGTCGCTGCCCGTGCCGCCGAAGACAGTCGCAGACCCACCCTGCGTGCCGACATAGAACAACTGGTTGCCGCCGTAGATGAGGTCGCTGGTCTTGCCGATCGCAGCGATCGTCGCCTGACCGCCGCTGGCAGACACCGTGTCGTCGCCAGTGGACTGCATGACGGTCTTGCCGCTGCCGAGCAGAATATTGTTGTTGCCGCCACCCGGATTGATCGTGTCGTTGCCGGAGCCCATCGCGAGCACCGTATCGTCGCCACTGCCCGTGTTGACGGACCAGTCACCCGCGTCGGTCGAGGGAATAACGATGTTGTTGTTGCCCCCGCCGGCAACCACGGTGCCGGAGCCACCCGTCGCGAAGAATGAGAGACTGCTGCCGGCGCTGGACAGGACCGACTCGTCGCCGTCGCCGGAGCCGAAGACCACCGCCTGCGGCGCGGTATCGACGTACGCCTTGTATCCGGTCGGTAGGATGGTCAGGCCACTCGGATCCTGGAAGAACGCGCCTGTCGCGCCAGGCGGCAAGGGCGGAGGCGGCCCGTCGGTATCTACCGCGGGCAAGATGCTGCCATCCTGAACGCCGGCGGTGATCGCCGCGGCAAGCTGCGCCGCCAGCGCAGCATTGGCGGTGGTGTCAAAATTCAAGCTCACGGTTTGCCCGTGCGCGCCCGTTACGGTTACGGTCGGCATGTCCTGCTCCCCCAAACCCGGCTTCGGGTTGCTGAATGGATTTTTTTCGTGACATGCCTAGTAGCCCGGCAATTGCTAACAACCCGTTAACGTGGCGATAAGCCTCGCGAACAAGTGTGGTAGTTCCGCACGAAACGTGCTTCCACCAACCGTCAAATCACCGTTCGTTAACCAAAGGTAAACAGCACACTACAGTCGCGTCAAAACGGCGCTAAACTTATGCCACGACAATGCAGAGCAGGAATACTGCTCGGTGGCAGGGCTCCGATCCGATCATCGGCCGGGTTCATAATTGCTCAGCGTCAGTCGCTCCGAACCGTCCTGCGGCCGGATTGCGCCGTCGCTTCGGGCTGAGGTAAAGAACGGGGCCCGCCGGGGCGCGGGTGTAGTTCAATGGTAGAACGGCAGCTTCCCAAGCTGCATACGAGGGTTCGATTCCCTTCACCCGCTCCAGGTCTTCTCAAGTCGTTGTGCACATTCAAAGCGTGACGGGTTCACCCGCAGCGGGTCCCACACGGAATCGCCTTGCGATGCGGAGGCTCAGTCGCGGCGATAGGCGCCCTTGGCGATGGCGGGGAAATCCGAGCGGCTCAACCCCACGTCCCGCAGCTCGCGCGCATTGAAGAGATAAAGATCGCGGAATTCCCGCGCCCGCTTGCGGCGAGCTGCCCACTTCGCGCCGAGGTGCTCGACGCAAGTATGCAGCCATGACAGCCGCGAACTCGGCGCGCGCGCGACCTGTGGCCGACCGGAGCATAAAGCCTGCGCTGGTTCGGATCTGTTCATTTGCACATTCCTTCGGTGTAAGCCGGACTTGCCCGGCATGGGGCGAAGGACGTTCCCGTGAGCGTGCGGGGCAGCATAACCGATTGCCGCCCCATCAAGTCAACAGCACTGACCTAATGCGCCAATCGTGTTGCGCTTACGCAACACACTCGCCTGCGTCACATTGGCGGTGCCACACCGTTCGTACCGACAGTGATGCGGCTCGCGGCGAGTTCGCCCGCGGCGTTCTTCGTGGCGCCGAACATCACCGGTGCGCCCGGCTTCAGATCAGCTCTATCCGCAGAGGCAAACGTCACGATTGGCACGCCAGGCGGCACGGAGATCTTGTTGCTGCCGCCCTTGAACGTCAGGCTGAGTTCGCGCCCCGACTTCGCCTCCACGGCTCCCGTGACGGTGCCGTTGGTCATCATGCTGCCGGGCTCGAGATCCCAAGCATAATGGCCTTCGCCGGCACCACGCATCGCCTCGGGAAACACCAGCACCTCCAGCGCCCGCAGTTCGCCATCAGTGCCCGCCCGGGTGGCGATGCCGACATAGCTCCCCGACTCGATGTCGGCGAGGTCGAGGCGCTTCACCGTTGCCACCGTAAGCGGGTCGTTCAGCAGGACATCGACCTTGGACCCCTCGCGCGTGGTGATGCTGAGGGTCTTGCCGTCCAGCGCGGCAATGGTGCCGCGGATCCGAGTGACCGGCGCATTCTGCGCGGCCGCGGTGGCGGCGCACAGGCATGCGGCCAGCGCGAGCGGTAACAGGCGTGCGAACATGGGTCGTCTCCCCTTGCGGTTGGCTTGCCCGCGAAGGATGGGGACGATCTCGGTTTCGGTAAGGGGGCCGACCGGCTATCGTGGCGATGAACGGAGGCGGCTGATGGCGCGTGCGATATCCGAGGTGGTGATCTATCACAACCCGTCCTGCACCACGTCGCGCAAGGTGCTGGGTATGATCCGCGCGTCCGGCGTCGAGCCCCGGGTGGTCGAGTACCTGAAGACGCCGCCCAGCCGGCAGGAACTGATCGAACTGCTGCAGCGCATGGACATGACGCCGCGCCAGGTGCTGCGGCGGCGCGGCACGCCGTACGACGCGCTGGGTCTGGACGACAAGACCCGGTCCGACGAGGCGCTGATCGACGCGATCCTGACACACCCTGTCCTGATGGAGCGCCCGGTGGTGGTAGGGCCGCGCGGCGTGCGCCTGTGCAGGCCACCCGAGCGCGTGCACGAGGTGCTGCCGGCGCGCTGAACGGGATGGCTGGGAAACTCACGATCGCTACGCTGCGACGGCACGCGGTCCTCGGTTCATTGCTGCCGCCGACGACTTTGGCGCGGGCAATTGGCAACGCCGGATTCGTGCAGGCCGACCCGATCCGGGCGCCTGCGCGCGCGCAGGACCTGATCCTGCGGCATCGTGTGACCGGATATCGCGCAGGAGATCTGGAACGGCGCTTCGGTCGTCTCGGGCTGGAGGAGGATTTCCTTTACGCCTACGGCTTCATGCCCCGTGAGACCCACCGGCTGCTGCATCCGCGCGATCCGGCAACTTCCGGCCGCTGGCAGGTGCCGGACGACTTTGCCGCCGAGGTGCTGGCCTTTGTGCGCGACCGGGGATCGACTCACCCGGCCGATCTGGAACAGCGGTTCGGCCGCGAGCGGGCGGTGAATGGCTGGGGCGGGTTCTCGAAGGCGACCACGCGTGCCTTGCAGAGCCTGCATTACCACGGCCTGCTGCGGGTCGTGGGACGCCGCGACGGGGTCCGTATGTATGAGGCCATTTCGTCGCAGATCGACCCCCTATCGCCTGAGGAACGCTCTCGGCGGATCGCGCTCCTGGCAATCGGCATCCTTGGACCACTGGGCGAAGCGGGGTTGGCAGCCACCTTTAGCCTGCTCAACCGTGGCGCACCTGGCCTGGGCGGATGGCGGCAGACCGTGGCGGCGCTGCTCGCGTCGGGCCAACTCGAGAGCGCCGAGGTCGATGGCGCGCGATACTACTGGCTCGCCGGCGGGACCGGGCGGCGCGCTTCCCCGCAAGCGGTGCGACTGCTCGCGCCGTTCGACCCGATCGTCTGGGAACGCCGCCGGTTCGAGCACCTCTGGGGTTGGGACTACCGGTTCGAGGCCTACACCAAGCCGGAGCAGCGTCGGTTCGGCTACTACGCCATGCCGCTGCTGTGGGGCTACGACATCATCGGCTGGGCCAATGTCAGTCTCGCCGACGGGCGCATGGAAGCGAAGCTCGGCTTCATCGGGGCGCGCCCGCGCGATCCTGAGTTCCGCCGCGCCCTGGACGCCGAACTGACGGCGATGGAGAGTTTCCTGGCATAGCAAGGAGGCCAAGGATGCCGCCGAGGATCGGATACCTGCTGCCGACGCGCGAGCAGATCATGGAAGGCCGGCCGGATGCCGCATCGCTGCTGGCGCTGGCCGCGCGCGCCGAGGCGCTGGGCTACGATTCGGTCTGGGTCGGCGATTCGGTGGTGGCGCGGCCACGACACGACCCTCTGACGCTGCTCGCCGGCGTGGCCGGCAGGGTGCCGCGCGTTTCGCTCGGCACCGCCGTCCTGCTGCCCGCGCTGCGCAACCCGGTGCTGTTGGCGCATCAGGTCGCGACATTGGATCAGGTGTCGGAAGGGCGCTTCATCCTGGGCGTCGGCATCGCGCGCGACGTGCCGAACATCCGCGCCGAATTCGCCGCCTGTGGCGTGCCGTTCGAGAAGCGCGTCGGGCGCATGATGGAAGGCCTGCGACTGTGCCGCGCGCTGTGGACCGGCGAGCCGGTCAACTGGGCCGGACGCTGGCCGGTGAGCGACGGCGTGCTGGCGCCGGTGCCACACCGGCCCGGCGGCCCGCCCATCTGGATCGGCGGCAATACGCCCGCGAGCCTGGAGCGCGTCGGCAAGTGGTTCGACGGTTGGTTCCCCAACGCGCCCGACGCTACGGAATTCGCCGGCGAGTGGCGCGAGGTGCAGACGATCGCACGCGCCGCCGGACGCGATCCGTCTCGCCTGTCCGCGGCGATGTACCTGACGCTCAACATCGATAACGCCGTCGGCCGCGCGGCCGCGCGTATGGACGCATTCCTCGAAGGCTACTACGGCGCACCCGCCGCAGTGCTACGAAGCCGGCAGGCGGTCTATTCCGGGCCGGCACAAGGCGTCGCCACCTGGCTCGAGGGCTACGCCAAGGCAGGAGCAACCGACCTTATCCTGCGCTTCGCCGGCGAGCACGAGCACCATCTGGAAATCCTCGCCCAGGTGCGCGCCGCACTCGCCTGGTAAAAGGCGCCCGTGAGCGGTCAAGGACTAGTGGCGTTCCGCGACCTGTTCACAAATCCCCCTCGCCGACCTCCACAAAGAGCGGCCCATTGACCGTCAGTTCGATGACGGTGCTGACCGTATCCAGAACCATCTGTTTTCGGATACGGGGGTGCCACGGCCAGGGTGATCGGGCTGACCGGCTGGTGGCCAGGGTGGTCTCGGTGGCGGTGGACGTGGAGGCAGCTTACCCGGACCAGGGCATCAGCGGTGCGTTCGCCTGAGAGAGGGGCGAACTATGGGCACCGTGCCTCGAAGTAAGTCTTCCCTCCCTGCTCGAAGCCAGCACCTGCGTAGAACCGCCAAGTCTCAGGTCTCTTTGATCCAGTGGCCAGCATCACCTTGTAGCAGTCAGCGGCCCAAGCGACCTCCAACGCGGCTGCGAGAACGGAGCGGCCCAGTCCACTACGGCGATAGTCCGGGTGAGTCACGACGTTCTCGATGACGCCGAAGGACCTCGCTCCTCGCGTGAGATTCGGGATGATCGCGATCATGCAGGAAGATGCCAGGATGCCCGCGACCTCGGCGACGAGGATCGTGGTCATTGCTGAGCCAAGTAGAGCGGCCCACGCTGTTTCTGCATCTGACGGACTTGGATAAGGATCAGCCGGGTGCGGGTGCCGGTAAAGTTCCAGGATTCTTGGCAGGTCGGCAGACTTTGCTGCGCGTATCGTTGGGTCGGACATACCTATGACGCTAGCATTCGCGGCCCGCTTTAGCACGCCGAAGTCCGACGTCCACCGACCCGGCAAGCGGGCCGGGATCACACGCTCCGTCACGCTGCCTTGGCGTAGATCGTTATGCCGGCTTCGTCGTACGTGAAGATGGTCGAGCCATATCGCGCAGTGACGGTGGAGCTTGTGAACCCGATCAATCCGTCGGTGCGTCCATTCCCTCTGGCCTTCGAGAACAGTGTGTGGCCGTGTTCGTCGTACACACAGATGAACGATCCGCGCTCTATCGCGCTGCCGATCATGGCTGGCCTCCTTGCCGGTTCGTGATCGGAACTACCACTGATCCGCAGTTTGTCGAGCTATACTTGGATCATCATTCGAGACCTGCCCCACGTTCGTCGCTTGACGAACTGCCGATCCGTGCGACGCTTGCGACACGGCAACATCGACCAGACGCGCCGCGCTGTATGTTCGGGTCTCGACTAGTGATCGCGGCCAGACCGTGGAGAACCAGCTACAGCCGCTCCAGGAGGCCGCTGGACGGCTTGGCTGGACGGTCGTCGTGGCGGTCTACCGCGACGAGGGGATCAGTGGCACGAGGGGCACGACAAGCGGCCTGGGTCGCCAAGGTCAGCGAGGTGCGGCACATGCCGGCATGCTCGCTTCGTTCAACGCACCCCGCTCGCAAACATCACCGGCACAGTCACCTGCACTTCTTCGCCCTTCGACTCTCTCAGCAGGTCATGAAGTTCCGCTCGCACCGCCTCCCTCACATCAGGTGCGAGGGCTAGAAATTCGGCACCCGCTGATCCAGCGCCAGCCTCAATGCCTTGCACGTATCCATCAAGCGACGGCATGATCAGCAAGCCGGAGTATGCTTCCGATTCGATCTCTTGAAAGCCCGCGTTCGCAAATAGGTCTGCAACATGAGCGCCTATCTTCGTGAAGTGTCCCGCATGCAGTGCTTTCGATGGATTCCTCGCTGCAATTAGCGTACCGACGCCTCCGAATTCGCGGCCGGATGACAGCCGATACACCGCCCCCGATTGATGGAAGACAGAGACGGTCGCCCGACCATCCTTCCGAAGAACACGGTAGAACTCCTTGACCCCTTTGCCGGGATCAGGGAAGTACATAAGCCCCATGTTGCAAATCACAATATCAAAGCTCTGATTTGGGAAGCTGAGAGCCTGCCCATCTTCGACGGAGAATGACGAATTCGGGAAACTCGCCAGCCTCAGGCGTGCGCGATCAAGCATATGTGGTGAGATGTCCGTAGCGACTATGCCCCCAGACTTGCCGACAAACTCAGCAGCGGCGAAGGCCGCTATCCCTGTCCCGGTCGCCACCTCCAAAACGGTCTGTCCGGGTCTCAGCCGCGCGATCTCCAGAAGCCTTGGGACGAGCTTCCCGGTATATTGCCCGACATGGTCGTCATATCCGACGACGGCGGTTGCAGGGAAATGGAGCCGTTCGTCCACGATTGCCTCCGTAGCTTTATGGAATAACCCCCACTCCCCCTCCCCTTGCGGGAGGGGGTCAGGGGGGAGGGGGCAGGGCCGCACGGCGCGCCCGCCCCGCCGCCTCGCGCGCCATGTCGGCGCAGAGCCCGGTGTACTTCGTCGGATCCAACAGCGCCGCGATCGCCTTCGCATCCAGATGCTCGGTCACCCGCCGATCCGCTGCCAGCAGATCGCCGAACGACCGCCCCTCGACAAACGCCGCCTGCGCTGCGTCGTACACCACATCGTGCGCATGTTGCCGGCCGATGGTCCCGCCCAGCTCCAGCATCACCGCCTCCGCCATGATCAGCCCACCGCCAAGATCGAGATTGCGCCGCATGCGCGCCGGATCGAGCCGCAGCCCGCGCATCACCTCACCGAGCCGCGCCAGCATGTCGCCGGTCTCGATGCACGCACGTGCCTCAGCCGAATCCATCATCAGGCTGGTCGTGCGGTCCGCCTCGTGTTCTGTCTGCATCGCCTCCAGCGCCATCGGCACCATCGCGCGCACCTCGGCCGAGGCCGCGACGATGTCCTGGCACAGCTTCGGATTGCGCTTCTGCGGCATCGTGGAACTACCGACTGTGCCAGGCGGCACCGGCTCTTCCACCTCGCCGAATTCGGTCTTCATCAGCGTATAGACCTCGCGGCCGATCTTGCCGCACGTCGCCGCCAGCAGACCGAGCAGACAGATGTTCTCGGCGAGATGATCGCCCAACGCGCGGGACGGCACGGTCATCGTGCCGAAGCCAAGCTGCCTGCCGATCCCGGCCTGCACCGGCGGCCCCTGCTTGCCGAGCGAGGCGAACGTCCCCGCACCGCCGCCCAGCATGGCCACGAACAACCTCGGCGCGGCCTGGCGCAGCCGCTCGACATGGCGCAGCAACTCGTCGATCCACACCGCGACCTTGTAGCCGAAGGTCGCCGGCACCGCGTGCTGGCCATGCGTGCGTCCGGCCATCGGCATGTCCGCGCCGCGTTCGGCGAGATCGGCCATCGCGGTCAGCGCCTCGCCGATCAGCCGGAGGAAAATGCCGTGCGCCTGTCGCAGAACCAGCAGGTCGCCGGTCTGGGTGATGTTCTGCGTCGTCGCACCCCAGTGCACCCAGCCGCCATGCTTCTCACCGACCACGCGCGACAATTCCCAGACCAGAGGCACGATGGTGTGACCGGTACGAGCCAGGCCCTCATCGATGCGCGCGCGATCCAGCAATTCCATCCGCGCGGCCCGAGCGATCGCCTCGGCGGCATCCGCCGGAATGATGCCAAGTTCGGCCTGCGCCCGAGCCAGAGCGACCTCGACATCCAGCCAAGCCTGCCAACGGTTCTCCAGCCGGTATAATGCGCGGATGCCCGGATCAGAGACACGCGTAGCCGTCGGCAGTTGATCGCTCACGACGCTTCCCTCCCAGGTCGTCACTTGGTGGCCAGTCTAGTACCGACTATCGTTGGAGCGCGAGTTGCGCCTCGCAATGACAGCCCACATGTTTCGCCGTTCGATGCTGCTGGATACTGGACGACAGAACAAAGTGTGCCGGTTCGTGTTCACGGGGGATCAAATTCCATATGGACGTCGAGTATTGGCCTGGAGAGGTCGTGTGCATCCGGGTCGGCGAGCACAAGATCGACGCGCTGCTTCGTTCTGCGACCGGCGCTGACAGCGGGGATCGGACCACTCCCGTCGTGCTGCGTCTGCACGGGATTCTCGGCAACCTTCTCGATGAGACCGAGCACTTCCTGCCGACAGCGCTGGCAGACCGTGGCTATGCCTCGATCAGCATCAACACAGCGCTCGCAAACCTCGGTCTGTTCTACGGCTTCGGTGTGTTCGATGACGTCATCCCGCAGATAGATGCCGTCTGCAACTACCTCCGCTCCATCGGGTTCACCAGGATCGTGCTCGCCGGACACGGACTTGGGGCCGCCATGGCGATCAGGTATGCCGCGGCGACGTCAGGGATCGACGGTGTGGTTGCGATCGCTGCGCCGTACTCCTTCCCGGACACCATCCGCCGCCGGTGGGAACGCTTCGGCGCGGAGCCCGGCTATCAGGAAGTATATCAGCGCGCCCGACAGGCGATCGATAATAAGCGATGGCCAGAAGACGAGCCGATTGTTATCCGCAAGGCGCATGGGCCGACGCGCCTGCCGCACCATAGTGAGATCTACACGCTCAGGACATGGTGGTCGCTCGCGGCGCCCGAGGCGGAAGGTCCGAGGGCGTACCAACACATCGGACGGGTCACGGTCCCACTCTTGCTGATCCATGCCCAGGACGACGAGGTTATCGAATTGCGCGAGAGCGAGGATCTGAGCCTTATAGCCCGCGCGGCGGGAAACCATGACGTCACCCAGGTCGTGCTGAAGGCCAACCATCAGTTCGACGGAGCGCACGAAGCACTCTCCGAAACAATGGTCCAATGGCTGGCCGACCGGTTCGGGACGTGAGGCGCATGTTCGTTGACGGCGGACCGGTTCGCGGACAGCAGCACCTCGTCAGATTCAACGCAAGTGATGGGTTTCTGGTCAATGCGCTGTTGCTGACCGGCGATGTCAGCAACAGAAGGCCGATCGGCGAGCGGCCGGTTCTTCTGCAGGTACACGGCTCCCTTGGCCACTTTCTCGCACGTGGAACTCCTCGCCTGTTGCCGCACGCGCTGGATGAACGCGGGTTGGACTCGCTATCGATCAATACCAGGCTTGCCAGTTGCGGGCAGATCAGTGGACAGGGGGTGTTTCCCGACACCAGCAAGGACATCGATGCGGCCGTCAATTTTCTGACCGAGGTAGGATTTAAGCGAATCTTCGTCCTTGGATACAGCCTTGGCGCAAGCATGGTGGTGCATTGGGCAGCGCAAGCGTCCCATACGAAAGTGAGCGGCCTGGTGCTCGAAGGCTGCCCATATTCGATTCCCGAACACAGCCTTGAACGCTCGCTTCGATACGGCAGCAGCCCGAGCTACGAAGAGCTCTGCGCGCGCGCCAGACAGGTGCTGGGCGATGACCCCTACAACAGCCCGAATGACGAAACCTTCGTCTGGTACCAGTCGAAGGGGCCGACGCGAAGACCGGACGACGATGAAATCTTCACCTACAAGACCTGGTGGTTCATGTGCGGTCCGGAGGCGCACGGCGCCATCACCCACCGACATATCGGGAAAATCGCATTGCCGATGCTGATCATGCGTGGCGAGGTGGATCCGCTCATAGCAAATTGGGAGCCCGATGCCCTGGCCGCGACAGCCCGCGAAGCCGGCAACGAGAACGTAAGAGTGGTCAGTATCACCGGCGCGCACCATGATTGCATGGAGAACCCAGAGGCGATGGTGGACGAGATCGTCGGTCTGGTATCGTCGTAGAACTCGGCTAATCCAGGCGATCGCGCCATGTCAGACGGAGCTCATGCGCCTTTCGGTCCAGCTCCTCGCGGAAATCGGGATGGGCGATCGAAATCAGCGCCCTGGCTCTCTCGTGAACACCCATGCCGAAAAGATCAACCCGACCGTATTCGGTTACGACGTGGTGGACGTCGCCGCGACTGGTAACCACGCCGGCCCCGGTCGATAAGGTGGGTACGATGCGGCTGACGGTGCCGTGCCTCGCCGTGCTCGGGACCGCAATGATCGGGCGGCCGTTCCGGCTACGCGCCGCGCCCCGAATAAAGTCAACCTGTCCGCCAATTCCTGAATATAGCTGCGAGCCAATGGAATCAGCGTCGACCTGCCCGGTCAGATCGATCTGAATCGCACTGTTGACGGCCACGACATTGTCGTTCTGTCCGATCACATAGGGATCGTTGGTGAAGTCTGCGCCGTGAAACTCGACCATTGGATTGGCATCGACAAAGTCGTACAGGCGCTGCTGACCGGCGGCGAAGGTACACACGATCTTCCCGGGCATGACGGTCTTCCGGCTGCCGTCGATCGCGCCGGCGTAATACAGATCGACAATCCCGTCGGTCAGCATCTCCGTATGAATACCCAGGTGGCGGCGGTCGCTGATCCGGGTCAGCACAGCATTGGGGATCGCCCCGATCCCGATCTGGAGACAATCGCCGTCGGCGATCATCTCGGCGATGTACTCGCTGATCCGCGTCATCGCGTCGGACGCAGCGGCCGGAGGCAGCTGAAAAAGCGGATGATCGACCTCGGTGATCGCATCCAGCCGATCGATATGCACGCTGGTATCGCCGTGAGTTCTCGGCATCTGTGGATTGATTTCGGCTATCACATGGCGCGCCTGGCGTATCGCCGCCAAAGTCGCATCCGCGGAGACACCGGTCGAACAGAAGCCATGGCGGTCGGGAGGACTCAATTGAACGAGTGCCCAGTCGATCGGATAGCGGCCACCGAAAAGACGCGGCGCTTCGTTCAGGAACACGGGGACGAAGTCCGCGCGCCCCTCGGCCACAGGCCCACGAAAGTCAGGACCGACGAACAGCGTGGTGATGCGGAAACTTGAGGCGCACTCCGGGGCGACATGAGGCGCCTTGCCGAACGAGATCAGCTGCACGATCTCGACGTCGCGCAGCGTCGGCGCGCGCTTGATCAAGGCATCGATCAGCCGGTGCGGCGCGGTGGCCATACCTCCCAGGTAAATGCGATCCCCGGACGCGACGCCGCGCAATGCCTCGGCCGGACTGACGGGAGTGAGGCGTCTGCCACTCTGCGCGGATGTCGCAGTCATCGTCGGCGTCTCCCGTCAGCATTCATTGCAGGCGCTGCTAGGGCTGGGCGCCGTTCACGTCAAGCTGATGTGACGGAGCTGGGTCACTCCGCGGCGATGATGTCCCTGATGCGACCGGCGAGTTGGTCGAGCGCGAACGGCTTGGTCATCACATGCATGCCGGGTTCCAGATCACCGCCACTCATCACCGACTGTTCCGCGTAGCCGGTGATGAACAGTACCTTCAGGTTCGGCCGCGCCATCCGCACCGCATCTGCCAGTTGCCTGCCGTTCATCCCGCCGGGCAGCCCGACATCGGTGACCAGCAGATCGATCCTTGTGTCGGACCACAACACCTCCAGCGCCGCCGCAGCGTCTTGCGCAGCGATTGCGGCGTAGCCGACATCCTCGAGCACTTCGATGATCAGCTTGCGCAGGGGCGCCTCGTCATCGACGATCAGCACGGTCTCGCCGTGGCCCGCGATCGGCTCGGCTCTCGTGGCCTTCTCCGGCAGCACGACGTCCGCACCGGCATGGGGCGGAAAATACAGCTGCACCGTGGTGCCACGTGCCAGCTGCGACCAGATGCGCACCTGGCCACCCGACTGCCGCACGAAGCCATGGACCATCGACAGGCCCAGGCCAGTACCCTCGCCAAGCGGCTTGGTCGTGAAGAATGGATCGAAAGCGCGCGCCGCCACCTCGGGCGGCATGCCGCTGCCGGAGTCGCCGACATGAAGTGCGATATACCGGCCGGACGGCAGATCGTTCGCCGCGTCTGCCTCCAGCCTCGTCGTGCTGGTCTCGATACTCAGCCTGCCGCCATCCGGCATGGCATCGCGCGCATTGATGCACAGGTTCAGCAGGGCATTCTCAAGCTGGTTCTGATCGACCAGAATGCTCTCCAGTCCAGGCTCCGCCATCACCTCGACTGCGATTGCCGGGCCCACTGTGCGGCGGATCAGTTCCACCATGCCCGCGACCAGCCGGTTGACGTCCGTAGGCATAGGCGCAAGCACCTGCCGGCGGGAAAACGCCAGCAACCGATGCGTCAGAACCGCTGCCCGCCGCGTGGCGGCCTGAGCCGCTGCGACATGGCGGCCGAGTTGCCCGATCTCACCACGCGCCAGGCGCCTCTCCAGGAGTTCCAGGCTGCCACTGATGCCGGTGAGCATATTGTTGAAGTCGTGCGCGAGACCGCCGGTGAGCTGGCCGACCGCCTCCATCTTCTGAACCTGGCGTAGCTGCTCCTCGGCGTCCATGCGTTCAGTGCGATCGACTGCCTCGGGAACGATCGCGATGACCTCGCCAGCCGGGTTGAGTACCCGGGCGCATGGCGAAATCGAAGGCACGACGGCCCGTCGGCAGGTTGAGCACGAATTCCTGTCGGATCGTCTGTCCTGCGGCAACCGCCCGGACGGCCGCGGCAACCTGTTCCGGCATACCGGCCGTGCCGGTAAACCAGGGCGTTTCCCAGAACGGCTTGCCGACCACGTCCTCCAAGCGCGCCTCGATCCCCGCCAGCGACGTCGGATTTGCATCGAGCAGAATGCCTTCGGGAGTCATCAGCCCCTGGTACAGGAAACTCGTCTCGAAGACCGAGCGCATACGGGCCACGGACAGCTCAAGCGACGCGGTCCTTTCGTTTTCGGCGGTCACGTCGCGCCCGACACCATGGATCAGGCCGTCGGCCACCACCGTTGCCCAGGTGATCGAGCGGTAGCTGCCGTCCTTGTGCAGGAAGCGGTTATGGATGCGCGGGAGTGCGACCCCATCGGCGAGCAGTCTGGCATTCCGCGCGCATTCGTCGCGGTCATCCGGGTGGATGAAGTTGGCGATGTGGCTTCCCACCAGTTCCTGTTCCGCCCAGCCAAGCATGCTGGTCCACGCCGGATTGACTGCCTTAATGATTCGATCGAACCGAAGCACGAGCGTGAGGTCGGCGGAGATCTGCCACAGCCGATCACGATCCGCTGTCCGCTCGGCGACCAGCCTCTCCAGTTCCTCATATCGGCGCACACTCGCTTCACGCGCCGCAACGATCGCGCTGACATCCACGAAGGCGCCGACTGCGCCGCGCGGCTTGCCCGATGCGTCGAACAGCGGCGCCGCATTGCCGAAGATGTGCATCGCCTCGCCATCGTCGAAGGCGAGCTCCAGTTCGAACCCACGGACGTCCGCGCCGGTGGCCGCCGCCCTCTGCACCGGCAGGTCCTCCGGCGCGATTTCCACCCCATCCTTGAGCGCGCGGAAGTTGCGGGGCGCGTCTTCGCCCGCCGACTTGGACGGATTGGCATCGCGCGGAAGTCGCAGCAATTCTTGGCAGGTACGGTTGCCGGTCATCATCCGGCACTCTGGGTCCGAGGCCACAAACACCGCCGCGGGCACCGCGTCGAGCACCGCCTGCAATTCCTCCGCCCGCTCGCGCAATGCTTCTTCGATGCGTTTGCGCTCGGTCACATCCTCGACAACGACACTGATGCTGACGACCTTCCCGGCCGCATCCTTCTGCGGCAGCCACTGTCCGACCCAGGAGCGGCACACCCCGGGCTGCGCCGGCGTTTCGCCCGTGACCTCCACGCCGTGCACCGGCTCGCCGGTCGCCACCACATGTCGGCCAACGGCTTCCAGGACGTCGGCAACACAGGGAACCAGGTCACGGATCCGCTTGCCGATATGCGCGGCGACCGGGACACCGTGGATCTGCGCCATCCGCTCATTGACGCGCAGGAAGTAGAGACCGGGGCTGAGGATCGCCAGCCCGATCGGCGCCGCGGCATAGATCGCCTCCAACTCCGCCAGTTGCTGCCGCGACTGCTCCTCACTGTCACGCAGAGCTTGTTCCTGGCGCTTTTGCTCGCTGATATCGCGGAAATAGACCGCGATCCCGTCGCCACACGGGTAGATGCTGTTCTCGAACCACATGCCGAGTGGCGCGTAGAACTCCTCGCAGCGCACCGGGAACCGCTGAACCATCGCCTTCCGGCAGGAAGCTGCGAACACACCGTCGGCCGGCTGCGGGAGCTCCTGCCAGATGCTCCTGCCCAAGAGGTCACGGCCGGGGGCGAGCATCGCCTTCGCGCGCTCGTTGAGGTAGACGAAGCGTCCGTCGCGGTCGAGCACGATCACACTGTCGGTTGTGCTCTCGAGCACCGCCGCGGCGTTGATGGTGAACCCGCCCTCGCTTCTGCGTTGGGTAGCATCAGGCCCGGCCCTGAGCATCGTAACTCCTACGAGATGGCGGACAGCGTTGGTGCGCTTCGGTGCGAACGTTTGAACCACGTCATTTCGCGGACACGAAATTTCCGGCGACTGCCGCGCCGCTGTCAAGGCGACCACTGCCCGGCTCAACTATTGGCGTGGACGTACATATAAGTGCTGCCGCTGGTGGGATCGGCACCGAAGCTGACGGACAAGCGTCCATCGCCAAGATCAGCACTGGTATATCCGGCGAGGGTCAGCGATGCCGTGCCTTGGCCAGCGGCCGTCGCGTGCAATGTCAGGCCGGTGAAGCCAGGCGTTCCTTGGCCATCCATCCAGGTGAGGCCGAAATCCTGCGGCGTGACGCCCCAGATCGTCGCTGCATCTCCGGCATGAAAGCCACTGACCGTGCTCCAGATGTCAGACGAGGCAGAGCGGTCATCCACGAAGAACGTGTCCGTCCCGCTGCCGCCACTGAGAAAGTTGGAGCCGGTGCCGCCATCCAACACGTTTGTGCCGCTGTTGACAGCGATTGCATCAGTTCCGCTGCCGCTGTGAATGAACCAATCAGGCGTGCTGACGCTGATGTTCAGGCTGTCAGAAGTGATATTGACGTACTGCTCCTGCAGACCCGCCACAGGGCCGCTGTAAGGCTGGGCGGTCGCCGGCCCCGACTGAGCGGTTGTCGTGTCAAGCACAGCGAGAAGATTGTCATCCTGCGCAACCCAGGCCTCGATTTGATCGAACACGGTCGTGGTGATTTGAGTGAAAAAGCCAGGGCTGCCGGCTCCGCTTGTTCCCTGCTCACTGGAGACTGTCCCGACAACGTAAGCCTTACCATTGCTGCCGGTGATCCACACAGGGCCGCCACTCGATCCTTTGCCCAGTGAAATGCCCTGGAACACCGAGACATTTGGCAGCAGCGAAACACTCTGCAGGCTGCTGTCTATATGCCCATTGCTCGAACCCGGGTAACCGGTCACGTTCACCGAACCGCCGGGAAAGTTTGGATCAATGTCCATTGTCCCGAGGCTGGTGAAGGGCTGGGACAGATGGATCACGGCGTAGTCGATTTGTGACTGCTGATTAGAAATATTGCCCGACGGATCTTGGATCGGCATGGAGTGGACGACCGTACCGGTGGCTGTACCGAACGGCTCGCTGCCGGCGTCGTAGCCAGGCGCAACGGTGATGCTGGATGCTGCTGCTGCGCCAAGCACCGAGCTATAGACGACGTGCGAGGCGGTCAGCACTTCGTCCGGCGATATAAGGACGCCCGACCCCTGAAGTTCTTCGTCACCAATAGTGTCAGTAATGTGGACTACCGTATCGTACGGGTAAGAAGTGGTATCCAATGCCACAGGATCACCCTCCCGATTTTGCCCACCAATAGCGGGCGATTGGTCTTACGCTCTCATGGAATTGCGCAAACAACAATATTGACGCCGATATATCTCCAGCGCGGAATGGAGCGGACGCCGGCCTGGCGCACATGGCGGCTAACGGCCCACACTCCTATCTGTATGGATCGGGCAGGAGGCGGATATGAAGCAGACGATGAAGGCCGGCGTCATTTTGGCTGCCGGCATCGCGCTTGGGGTCGGCACCGTCCAGGGACTGCGTGCGCAAGCCGAAAAGAAGCCAGCCTATGTGATTGCCCAAGTGCAGGTTTCCGATCCCACCGCGTTCCAGGCCTACGCGGCGAAAGTGCCGGCAACACTGGCGGCTTATCACGGCCGTTACATCGTCCGGGGTAAGCCCGAAGTCAAAGAGGGCGACGCGCCGCAGGGCGTGTACGTCATCCTGGCATTCGACAGCCTGGCGGATGCGGAAAAATGGTACAGCACGCCGCCCTACGCGGAGCTGATCCCCGAGCGGCAGAAATCAGCCAAGTCAAACGTCCTCATTCTCGAGGGCCTGCCACAGTAGTGGCATTTATGACTGTCTCTACAGCCGTAGGGCGTCCATAATGGCGGCCGAACGGCCTCTTTCTGTCCCCCGACCGGATACATCGGGGTTGGGATTTCCTCAGTAGTTGTCCACACGACCCGGCCGCGCAAATATAATTTATTCGCAACGTGCAGGCCGAATATGCAGGCGTGTAGGCGAGCGACTGTAACATAGGTGTAATACTGGAATGGACCGCGCATAAGGCGGATACCGGCAGACTTATCCACACGGCACGAGGCTAGGCTCCGATCGCCAGTTTGCGCCCGACGAAATCCAGCCGGTCCTGCCCCCAGAAGATCTCGTCGCCGATAACGTAGCTGGGGGCGCCGAAGACGCCACGATCCAGCGCCGCCTGCGTGTCGGCGGTGCGGCGCTCGGTCCAGCGGGGCTCGGCTCCGAGTTGCATCACCGCATCGGCGTCGAGGTCGATCTCGGTGATCAGGCGAGCGAGCGTCGCAGGATCGCCGGGGTTCAGCTCGTCCTGCCACACCGCGCGCAGCACGCGATGCGCGAGCTTGATGGCCGGCGCGTCGCCCTGGGTTTCGCGCAGTGCGATGACGCAGGTCGCGGTGAGCGCTTCGCTTGCGGGGAAGAATTTCGGCTGGATATTGATCGGCACGCCGAGAAAGTCGCGCCAGCGCCGCAGTTCCATCAGCCGATAGGCCTGCCGCTGCGGTGCGCGTTTCGGCAGCGGCAGACCGCCGGAGGCCGGGAAAATCGCGCCAAAATCCACGGGCCAGATGCGCAGTGAGGCGCCGTGCTTCGCCGCAAGCGCCTCGATGCGCGCCGCACCAAGATGCGTCCAGGGCGAGTTCAGCGAGGCGTAGTAGTCGATGTGCTGGGCCACGTCGGGCTCCTCCCGTGTCGGCGCGGATCGTGATACGGCAGGTGCGTCGGCACAAGGCGGGAGGCGGCGATGCACTGGCGGATCGGCGACGTGACGGTAACCAAACTCGTTGAACTGGAGGTGACGGGCGGCAGCCGCTTCATCCTGCCGCAGGCGACACGCGAGGCGATCCAGCCGATCGGCTGGCTGCGGCCGCACTTCGCCGACGAGGACGGCCGGCTGCGCATGAGCATCCATAGCCTGATCGTGCAGACACCGACGCGGCGCATCGTGGTGGATACCTGCCTGGGCAATGACAAGCAGAACCGTCGCATCCCGACATGGAACGATCTGCACGGGCCTTTCCTGCAGAATCTGGCCGCGGCAGGCTATCCGCGCGAGTTGATCGATACGGTGCTCTGCACGCATCTGCATGTGGACCATGTCGGCTGGAACACCATGCTGGTCGACGGACGGTGGGTGCCGACGTTTCCGCAAGCGCGCTACCTGATGGGGCGGATCGAGTACGAGCACTGGTCGAAGCCGCAAGGGCGCGAGGACATGGTGGCGGTGTTCGGCGATTCGGTGCGGCCGGTGTTCGACGCGGGGCTGGTCGATCTGGTGGAGACCGACGCGCGGATCTGCGACGAGATCGATCTTGTGCCTACGATTGGCCATACGCCGGGCCATGTCAGCGTGCGCATCCGCTCGCGCGGCGAGGAGGCGCTGATCACCGGCGACTTCATGCACCATCCATGTCAGATCGCGCATCCCGAGTGGGCATCGACGGCGGACTCCGATCCGGAGCAGGGCCAGCGCACGCGCGAGGTCATGTTCGAGCGTCTGGCCGGCACGCCGGTGCTGGTGATCGGCACGCACTTCGCCGGAGCGACAGCCGGTCGGATCGTCCGCGACGGGCCGGCGTATCGATTGGATATGTGAAAGCGCCGCGCAAAAAATCGAACTCCCCTCCCCTCGCGGTAGGGGGAGGGGGTGTCACTCCGCCGCAGCGACGCCCTGCCGCGCCGGCTCCACGGCCAAGTCCTTCAGCCGAGGCGCCACCTCGCGGCCGAACAGCCGGATGTTCTCTGCCGCGTCCTCATGGCTCAGGAACCCGCCCTGACCGAAGAACAGCAGGTGGCCGATGCCCCCCATCCGGTTGGAAAATTCTCTGATCTGGCCGAACACGTCGTCCGGCGTTCCGGCGAACACCGTGTCGGTGTCCATGAACTGCTGCACCGTCGCGCGGCGGTGATCGATCGGATTGCCTTGCCGGTCCTTGACGATGCGATGCGCGCGCGGCCCGGCCTTCATGATCGCGACGTTGGCGCCGATCGAATTGTAACCTGGCGGGTTGGTGAACGGTTCGGCCACCACGGGCGAGGTGCGCACATAGTCGGCGATCTGGTCAGCCCGTCGCAGACCCTCCTCGCGCGTGGCGCCGACGCCGACCACAGCCGCGAAGGCCATCCGGTCCGGTCCGGCCTCCCAGCCCAACTCGCGCGCCCGCTTGCGATACGCATCGTACATCGGCTTGGCGGTGCCTCCCGACAGCAGCGTTCCCACCACATGGCCGCGTTCGGCAGCGAGCGTACCGGTGCCCTCGCTCATGCCGGTCATCCAAACCGGCGGCGTCGGCTTCTGCACCGGCTTTGGCCAGACGTTGACGCTGCGGTACTGGAAGAACTCACCCTCCCAGTTGAATGGACCGTCATGCGTGGACATCGCCTTCAGGATCAGATCGTGCGCCTCCCAGTAACGGCGCATCAACGTCGCCGGATTGCTGTTCGCCGGCTGGATTTCGTATGGCGCGCCCTTTACCAGGCCCATCTCCAGCCGCCCGCCTGACAGCACGTCGAGCCACGCCATCTCTTCCGCCACACGCACCGGATCCGGCCGGTTGGCGATCGGCGAGCCGAGCGACAGCAGGCGCGCGCGCTTGGTTTCACGCGCAATGATCGCCAGCGCCATCGGCACCGACACGGTCATGCAGGTCGCCGTGCTGTGGTGCTCGTTCACCATGATGTCGAGCCCAACCTCGTCGCACAGCACGAACTCATCGAGGTAGCGGTTCAGCAGTGCATGTCCGGTCGGCGGATCGAAGTTGCTGGACGGCAGCACCACCCGCAGCGTGCCGCGTTGCAGGCCCGCCTCCCACGCCGGGTGGTATGCCATCTCGGAGAAATACCAGCAGCGCATGGCGCGCTCCTCAGTTGCTGTCGATGAAACGCGCGAGCCGGTCCGCGAAGCCGCGCGGCTGTTCCCAGTGCGGGAAGTGTCCGGCATTGGCGATGACGTCCATGCGCGCGCCAGGGATCTCGGCGCGCCAGGCCTCGCCGTATGATGTGCTGACGATACCATCCTGCTCGCCCCATAACAGCAGCGTCGGGACGTCGATGCGGTGCAGCCAGCGCTTCAGATGCGGGTTGTGCATGTAGGGCTTCCAGCCGAACCGTGCGAACGCCTCGCGGCCGCGGGCGATTCCGGCAAGCTCCGTCTCCGGCAACTGCGTCAGGTCGCGCTCGCCCTTGGCGGGATCGGCCCAGGCGAGGCGTTGGTATTCGTCGCCCGAGATCGCGTGCATGTCGGCGATGTCGCGCTCGGTTGTGCCGCGCACCTTGATGCCGAGCGGATCCACCAGCACAAGGTGCGAGAAGCGCCGCGTGTCGCGCACCGCCATCTCGGCGGCGATCCAGCCGCCGAAGCATGCGCCGACGAGGATCGCGTCCTTCAATTCCAGCGCAGCGGCAAGATCGAGATAAAGGTAAGCAAGGTCGTCCACCGTGCTCAACCAATCGGGCAGCGAGGAGTTGCCCCAACCGGGATGCTGCGGGGCGATCACGCGAAACCGCCGCGCCAGCAGTTCGAGCCACTCGCGGTCCGGCTGCAGCCCCTCGCCAGGGTGCAGGAACAGCAGCGGCGGCCCGTTGCCGCGTTCTTCCAGCTCAAGCGAGACGTTTGCCAGCGAGATCGATCGGGACATGCGGGGATTGTGCGCGCCAGAGGCGTGGGGCTCAAGGACAGGGCGCCGCCGTCCGGTCGTTGAGATAGAGGCCCCGTGGCGACGCAAGGTTACGGCGCGGGATGGTGAAATCCCGCGCCGTGCCAAGCAATCATCCCGCCAGGTGGCGTTCGGCGCTACCAGGAACCGCTGTTGGCCATGCTGGTCCAGGGTTCGGCAGGCGGCAGCGCGCCGCCGGCCTGCAGCAGCTCGATGGAGATGCCGTCCGGCGTGCGGATGAAGGCCATGCGGCCGTCACGCGGCGGGCGGTTGATCGTCACCCCGCGGCCGATGAAGGCGTTGCAAGTGTCGTAGATGTTGTCGACCGCGTAGGCGAGGTGCCCGAAATTGCGGCCGCCGGCGTAAGGCTCGGGATCCCAGTTGTAGGTGAGTTCCAAGGCAGCCGCCTCGTCGCCGGGGGCCGCGAGGAACACGTTGGTGTAGCGGCCCTTCTCATCCGGACGGCGGCGGATCTCGTGCAGGCCGAGCACCTCAAAGAAGGCGATGCTGTCCTCCAACGAACTGACGCGGATCATGGTGTGAAGATATTTGGTCATAGCGTGTCCTCAGGTCAGGGGTCGGCGTGTTCGTGGCGGCGTAGCAGACCGGTTCAGCTGGGGTGGCAAGGGTGGTGAGGATGGCCGCCAGGGTTATCGAAATCCACGCACACCATAATCCGAATCGTCTGCTTTGGAAGATTTGCCACACTCGAAGGAACAACGCCCAACGAGTTCGCGCAATGGCTTGGGAGCGCCAAGGACGGACGCAGGCCGGTGCTACTCCACCTCCGCCGCCAGCTTCGCCAGATAGTGCGGCGTGTCGCCGAACAGCCGCTCGATCACCATGCAGCGACGGAAGTAGTGACCGACCGCCAGATCCTCCGTCATGCCCATGCCGCCATGCAGCTGCACCGCGTTCTGCGACACGAAACGTCCGGCCTGGCCGATGCCGACCTTCGCCATGGCGATGTTGTGCGCCCGTTCATCGGCGTCCGGCCGTACTCCAGCGTCATGCTGTGCATCGCTTCCGTGGCACCGACGCTTTCCGCTGCGGTCGCGGCGATGCCTGCCTCGATCATCCGCTCGATCAGTGCGAGCCCTTTGCCGATCAGTCGAACGTTCGGGCCGTCAATACATCCAATCGACAGCGGGGATATCAAACTCGAAGGAAATCGACACCGTCCGCGTCGACCGTCTAGCGCTTGATCCCGGCCAGGCCGTTCTGGATCCCGACCCTCGCCCAGGGGGCCCACGGCATGGTGAAGAACTTGAATCCCTTCTGGACGAAGAAGTTCGGGTCCATCTCGGGCGGGATGAAATACATCCCAGCGACGACGCCGCACTTCGCACAGGTTGCCGCGATTTTATCGAGCGCTCGCTGATAGGTATCGCACGCGTAGTCGAGCGGCACCCCCAGCTCGATCGAAAGGTCGGACGGGCCGATCAGCAGGACGTCGACGCCCGGGACCGAGGCGATGGCATCGAGGTTCTCCAGTGCCTGGTTGGTCTCGATCATCGGCACGACGACAAGTTCGTTGTTCACGGCATCCATGTAATCGCGGTAATTCTTGAACTCGCCCCACTCGCCGCGCACTCCGGCGTTGCTACGGTTGCCAAGGGGAAAATAGCGGCAGGCGCGCACCATTGCCTCCGCCTCCGCACGGGTGTTGACCATCGGCGCAATGATGCCCCGCGCGCCGGCGTCAAGCGCGAAGCAGATCTGATATGCCTCGTTGGCGGCGACGCGCACCAGCGGCGCCGCCTGCTTGCCGCGAAGCGCCTGGATCGACGGCTGCAGCTGCTTGATCTCCCAAGGGGAGTGCTGGGTGTCAAACAGCAGGAAGTCATACCCGGCGTCGGCCAGGATCGACATGTCGACGTTCGGAGACCCGGAAGTCCCGACGACGGTTCTACCTGACTTGATAGAGTCTTTGATGGCGTTCATCTGGCGTCGATCCCTCCCACAGTAGCTCTAGCGCCCGTTCAACCGACCGACAGTGACAGGCGCGTCGGCGCGGCATTATGGCACATCGGCGAAGCGGCGCAGCCTACGAGTTGTCCCGACCAGGGTCGCCTCGCAATCAGCAAGCGTCTGTAAAGGACGACAGCCGCCGCTGCTATTCCACCTCCGCCGCCAGCTTCGCCAGATAGTGCGGCGTGTCGCCGAACAGCCGCTCGATCACCATGCAGCGACGGAAGTAGTGGCCGACCGCCAGATCCTCCGTCATGCCCATGCCGCCATGCAGCTGCACCGCGTTCTGCGACACGAAACGTCCGGCCTGGCCGATGCCGACCTTCGCCATGGCAATGTTGTGCGCCCGTTCATCGGCGTCCGGCGCGTCGACCATCATCGCCGCGAGCATCGCCATCGAGCGGCCCTGCTCCAGCGACATCAACATCTCGGCCAGCCGATGCTGCACCACCTGATAAGAGCCGATCGGCTTGCCGAACTGTTCGCGCGTCCGGCTGTACTCGAGCGTCATGCTGTGCAGCGCCTCCATCGCGCCGACACTTTCCGCCGCGCTCGCGGCGATGCCCGCCTCCATCACCCGCTCGATCAGCGCGAGCCCCTTGCCGACCGCGCCCAGCACCGCATCGCCGTCGACCTGCACGCCGGACAGCGACACCTCGGCCGCGCGCTGCTCGTCGCGCATCGTGTAGCCGCGGCGCGCCACGCCGTTCGCTTTCGCATCCACCAGGAACAGCGTGATGCCATCAGCGTCGTCGCGCTCGCCGGAGGTGCGCGCGCTCACCACCAGCGTGTCGGCGCAGTCGCCGTGCGTCACCACACTCTTCGCACCGTCCAGCACCCAGCCGCCGCGGCTCTCTTTGGCGGTGGTCATCACGTCCGTGACGTCGTAGCGCGCCTGCCGCTCGCCGTGCGCGAACGCGAGCTTCATGCTGCCGTCGGCGATGGCGGGCAGCACGCGCGACTTCTGCGCCTCGCTGGCGCCGAGACGCACCGCGGTGCCGCCCAATACGACCGTCGCCAGGTACGGTTCGAGGATCAGCGCGCGGCCGAACGCCTCCATAACCAGCATCACCTCGACGGCGCCGCCGCCGAACCCGCCGTATTCCTCCGCAAACGGCAGCCCGAGCAGCCCGAGCTCGGCATACTGAGACCATAACGCCGTGCTCCAGCCACCCGGTTGATTGAAGTGGTTCTTGCGCTGATCGAACGCGTAGCGATCAGCCATCAGCCGGTCGACGCTGTCCTTCAGCAGGCGCTGTTCATCGGAGAGAGTGAAGTCCATTTGGTGGGCCTCGTTTCAGTGCCAATGACGGGGAGGGCGGGCACTAAAGCCGCAGCACCGCCTTGGTGAGAATGTTCTTCTGGATCTCGTTGGTGCCGCCGTAGATCGACGCGGCGCGCAGGAACAGATAGCTTCCGGTGGACTGCGTCGCCCACTCGGGACCGACATCCGGCTCGTTCGACAGCGCCGCCAGCTCCTCGGCCCAGATCGGCATCGACATCGGACCACCGACATCCATCGCGAGTTCCGTTGTTGCCTGCAGCAGCTCGGTGCCCTTCACCTTCAGCACCGACGACAACGGATCAGGCCTTCCGTCGCGCTGCCTGTCATACGCCGAAACGACGCGATACTGCGTTATCTCCAGCGCCTTCATGTCGACTTCAATCTGCGCGATGCGCTGCCGGAATGCAGGATCCTCGATCAGCGGCCGGCCGTTTTCGCGGACCTCGCGCGCCATCTCCTTCGATGCGTTCACCCGCTCCTTCGACTTACCGATGCGTGCGATGCCGGTGCGTTCGTTGCCCAGCAGGAACTTCGCCACATCCCAGCCGCGATTCTCCTCGTAGACGCGGTTCTCGACCGGCACGCGCACGTTGTCGAAAAACACCTCGTTCAGGTGATGGCTGCCGTCGATCGAGATGATCGGGCGCACCGTGATCCCCGGCGTCTTCATGTCCACCAGCAGGAACGAAATACCTTCCTGCCGCTTCGCTGCGTTCGGGTTCGTGCGCACGAGGACAAAACACCAGTCGGCGTGATGCGCGGTCGAGGTCCAGATCTTCTGGCCGTTGACCACGTAATGGTCGCCGTCGCGCTTCGCCGCGGTTTTCAGTGATGCGAGGTCCGATCCCGCGCCAGGCTCCGAGAAGCCCTGACACCACCAGTCGTCGAGGTTCGCGGCGCGTGGCAGGAACCGCTTCTTCTGTTCGTCGGTGCCGAACTGGATCAGCACCGGCCCGATCATTGTGATGTTGAAACCGGAAAGCTCCGGCGCCGGCGCGACCTGGTTCTCTTCCAGGAAGATCATGCGCTGGATCGATGACCAGCCTGGGCCGCCCCACTCCTTGGGCCAGGAGATCGCCGCCCAGCCTCGCTTGTTCAGGATGCGCTGCCACGCAACGGTGTCTTCCTTGCGCGGCCCATAGCCGAGACGCATCCGTTCGCTGATCTCGCCGGGCAGGTTGTCTCGGATGAAAGCGCGCACCTCATCGCGAAACGCAAGTTCTTCCGGGGTGAAGCGCAGGTCCATCAGCCGATCCTCCCTACTGACCAGTAGCTGTTGGCACAGACTGTGGCAGGAGGCAGATAGCGACGCAATCGGGGCCGTGTGCCCTAGTGCCCTGAGTCACTCATATCGCTGGGTATAGGCGTTTCAGCTTCACGCGGGCATCAGCGGTGGTGAAGTGCCAGTCGGCCGTGGTGTGCTTCTTGTTGCGGCAGTCCTGCCAGGCGGCGACCTCCTCGATCAAAGTCTGCCTGTCAGAGATCCGCCGATCGAGACACTGAACGGAGAGGACGCTGAGTTCGGATTCTGCCATATCCAGCCAACTGCCGTGCTTGGGTGTGTAGTGCCACTCGAACCGCTCGGTGAGCCGGCGTGCTTCGGCAGCGGGGAATGCCTCGTAGAGTGAAGCCGGCTTGTGGGTGCTGAGATTGTCCTGCACGAGCACGATCTTCTTCGCTGCGGGTAAGTGCGTATCGGACAGATCCTTGAGGACCTGGGCATAATCGCGGGCCGTGCGGCGGTCGGTCACCTCGACGTGCCGCCAGCCTTCCAGTGGTGCGAACAGCATGAAGAGATTGGCCGTTCCGTTGCGCTGGTACTCATAGTCATGACGTGCGGGATATCCCGGCTTCGCCGCGATCGGCACCCGTGTTTCGGCGACCAGCTGCTTCGAGGTCTCGTCCAGGCAGACCACCGGGAACGCTGGATCGTGCGGCCTGTGATAGACCTCCAGCACATCTTCCATGCCGGCTACGAAGGCGGCGTTGGCGTCCGGCGGGATGACCCACTGCTTCTGAAGGTGCGGCTTGAGCGTGTTTTTTTGAGCGTTCGCCCGATCGTATTGTCGCTGGCGCGGGCAACGATGTTCAGCTCTACCACCGCCTCTTCCAGCAGCTTCAGCGACCACCGCGCGCGACCCTTGGGTGGTTCGGAACAGGCCAGAGCGATCAGCTTGGCTTCAGCGGCTCCATCGAAGATGCGCGGCCTGGCCGACGCTGGCGAATGCTTGCGGGTCAGCGCCGCCTCCAGCCCTTCCTCCACCAGCTGCTGGCGCGTCCGCGCCACGGTGTCGATGCTGGTGTCCAGAGCCGTGGCAATCTGGCTGTCGCTCCAGGCATCACCGGCATCGGACGCGTCGGCCTTCAGCAGAATGCGCGCCTTCAGCACCTGCCGTGCGGGACTTGTGCCCTTTTGTATTAGCGTGTCGAGGTGTTCCCGCTCCTCAGCGCTGAGCGTTACGATGTATCTCTTTACGGCAGGTTGTTTCGCGATCACGACGCATCTCCGCGCTACCGGAGATATCGATTCAGGGATCGGCCGCAGAATCAACGACGCAGGGCACTAGAACTGCTTCAACAGCCGGTCGATGTAATCCAGCTCCATCTGCGGGCGCAGCCGGTCGGCGCCGCGGTGGCGGAGCTCTTCCTCGATTGCCTGCGTGCGCTGCCGCTCCCGCTCCTCTGGCACCGTCACATCGGCACTCTCATCGGCGCCCGAGCTACCCTGTCCATACCGCCGCCCCAGGGGATCGCGGTCCCCCTGCGACCGGTCCGGCTGTCCATTGCGCCAGCCGCGGCCCGGATTGTCGCCCTGACCATCCTGCAGCGTCAGTCCCATGGGACCGTCGGAATCGCCTTCCTGCTCGCTGCCGTCCTGACCGTTCTGCGATCCGAACTGCTTGGCCATCGCCTGGCCCATCTCGCGACCGCCCTTCTGCAGCGCCTCGATCGCCTTCTGTTCGGATTCGCCGGCACCGGCGTCATCGCCCTGTCCCAGCTGCTTCCCCGCCTCGCGCATGGCGGTGTCTGCTTCACCAAGGCTCGGCGGCACCTGTCCCGTCAGGTCGCCAAACTGCTGCATCAGCTCGCCCAGCGACCGTCGCAGCGCCTGCTGCACGCGCTGGTCGGCCTGGCGCTGTGTTGCCTCGTCCGTCGGCTGGGTAGGAGCCTGGTTGCCCCGGAACCGCGTCGTTTCATCGGCGCGGCCCTGCGAGTGGTCAAGCAGTCCGCCCTGCCGGCCGATCATGTCCTGCACCGCGCCCATCTGCTGACGGCCGCGCTGACGCTGCGCCTCGGTGCGCTCGCCCTGGCGTCCATGCTCGGCGCGTGCGTTGCGCAGCTTGTCCAGCATGCGCTCCAGCTGCGCCATGCGCTGCTGCGCATCCTCCATGCGGCCTTCGCGGGCCGCCTCACGCGCCTGCTCCGCCATCTTGTCCAGGTCGCGATTGGAAAGCTGCTGGTTATCGGGGTTGAACGGCATCTGCTCGTTATTGCGACGCGCCTCTTCCATCAGCGCCTGCAAATGCTGAGCGATCGCCTCCTCCAGTTCCTTCAGCCGTTTGTCCAGCGCCTCGCGGTTGGCCTCGTTCGGCTCATGGATCGCCTTGTCCAGTGCGTCGCGTGCCGCCTGGCGGGCCTCGTCCAACGCCCGCGCGGTCCGCTCGGTCTGCCCCTCCTCCAGATGCAGCGCCAGCTCCCACATATCCTGTTGCGCCTCGCCGACCGCCGCAGGCGCCTTGTTCCGCTCCAGCAGATAGAAGATGTCGCCCAGGTTCAGGTAAGCGCCGTAATCGCCGTTGAATGCGTCAGGCGCCATCAGCAACGCCTCCAGTCCATTCACCGCCGAAGGACGATCGTCCGGACGCAGGCTGAGGCCGCGGCGGATCGCCATCAGCGCGCGCGCCACCAGGTTCTGGAACGGCCGCTCCGGCAGGACAAACTCGATCTCACGGCTCTCGCCGGTCTGGTTCAGCGCATCCCGCGCGACGAGCTTGGCGACCACTGGCAGCCCCGCCCAGGGATTCGCCGTCAGGTCCTGCTGGTTCACACCATGCGCCGTCTTCGGAGTGCCGCCAGGCAGCGGCAGGCCAACCACCAGGGGCGGTGCGTCGCGCCGGTCGCGCAGCCGCATCTCGGCCTGCAGCGAGACCACGCCGTAGTCGTCTGACGCATGCCATGGCAGCCGCGTCTGCTGACTGCCGGGCGCGCGGCCCGGACTGTCGGTCCAATCGGCCGTGGGCGGCTGGTCAGCGATGACGGCCAGGTCCCAGGCCGCCAGCTCCCGACCGTCACGCCGTACCGTGAGGTGGCCACCCTCGTGCAGGTCGCGGTCGGCCTGGAAGCTTGCCTTGTCCAGGGCGCGAAACGGTTCGGACCGCCCGTCGAGCATCAGTGTCGGGGTGACACTGCCGCCGGTGACGCTAACCGTGAGGCGGGCGCCCGCCGGCACCGACACGCTGCCGGTGTCGGGCCTGAGGAAGACCGGCGCCATACCAGTGTAGGCGGGCGGTGTGATCCAGGCCTGGAGCTCGGTCGCCGGCGACGGGGTCTCGCGCGGCAGGGTCGGTTCCATCGCGAGCGCCAGCCGCGAGGGCGCATCGTCGCCGGCAATCGCGAAGGCGGCGACGAGGGCGACCACCAGCGCGGCGCGCAGTGCACGCGGGTCGCGCCGTGCCAAGCCGGGCCGCGGAATGCCGATGCGCAGCCGGCGCACCGAATTCACCGCGCGCGCGACATGCGCCTGCCATAGTGCGACCGACGCAGCATCGGGTCCCCTGGCGCTGCGCGACGGGCGGTCGGTCAGTACCGCCAACGGCCGGTGGGGCAGTTCAGAGGCCACCTCAAGGCGACGGTCGGCCGCCTTGTCATCCGGCGCCGCGATGCCCTGCAGGCCGCGCACCAGGAGCCCGAGGATCAGCAATGCCGTCGCGGCGAGCAGCCCGATATGCAACCAGGGCGGCAGCAGACGCGGCAGGTCGAGCAGCGCCGCAAAGACGAAAAGTCCCGCGACACCGAGAGCTGGCCACACGGCCGGCCAGATGCGCTCGAACAGGATGGCGAGGCGCGCCAGTGCACGGCGGCCGGCAAGCCGGCGCAGCAGGCGATCGAGGTCTCCGCCCGGGACGCTCATTTGAACCAATGTGGCATGTGTTCGGCACGCCACAAGTCGGCATGGCTGTCGCGCTCGCGAATCACCGACCACTCGCTGCCGTTCACCATCACCTCGGCCGCCATCGGGCGCGCATTGTACGCGGAACTCATGACCGAGCCATAGGCTCCGGCATCGAGAATCGCCACGCGCGCGCCGGAAGCCAGCGCAGGCAACATGCGATTTCGTGCAAACGTGTCACCGGATTCGCAAACCGGTCCCACCACGTCGGCCGATACCACCGGCGCCACCGCTTCGACCGCGCCGACCGGCACGATGCCGTGCCAGGCTTCGTACATCGCGGGTCGGATCAGATCGTTCATCGCCGCGTCCAGCACGATGAAGCGGCTGTCCTGCGCGTGCTTCGTCAGGATCACCGACGTCAGCAGCACGCCCGCCGGACCGACCAGCCAACGCCCCGGTTCCAGCACGACGCGGACGGCCAGGCCCTCCAGTTCGCCGCGAATCGCACCGGCGAGCGCCGCGGGCAGCGGCGCGGGTTCGCCGCGATACGGGATGCCGAGACCACCGCCGCAATCGATCGCATCCACCTGCAGTCCGTCCCCGCGCAGTGCGCGCACGAGTTCGGCCAGACGCCCATAGGCGCCACGATAAGGCGCCAGCGACAGGATCTGACTGCCGATATGCGTCGCCAGCCCAACCGGGTGAATGCCAGTCAGCTCGGCCGCCCGGCGATACAGCGCGACAACATCGGTATAGGGTATCCCGAACTTGTCCTGCGCGCGGCCCGTGGTGATCTTGGCGTGGGTGCCGGCATCGACATCCGGGTTGACGCGCAGCGCCACGCGGGCGGTCCGGCCCATGCCGGTCGCGAGCGCCGACAGCATGTCCAGCTCCTCGGCGCTCTCCACATTGAACTGCGCGATGTCCTCGCCGAGCGCGAGCCGCAGCTCGCGCTCACTCTTGCCGACGCCGGAGAACACGATGCGATCGGCGGCGATGCCGACCTCGCGCGCACGCCGGAGCTCGCCCTCGCTGACCACATCGACCCCGGCGCCCTCCGCCGCGAACAGCCGCAGCACGGCGAGCCGGTCATTCGCCTTCATCGCATAATGGATGTGCGCATCGAGGCCGGCGGCGGTCAGCGCCTCGGCCAGCATGCGATAGCGCCGCCGCATGGCGGACGCCGAATAGACCCACACCGGCGTGCCCACGTCATCCGCGATCGCATTGAGCGGCACATCGTCGATCACCAGTCCGTCCATCGCATGCATGGCCAGATGCGGCCGTGCAGCGATCAGTTCGGCCGCGGTGGGTTCGGGCGTGTCAGGGGCGCTGCTGATGGCCATCATTCGCGAGAATTACACGAGGTCGTAGGCGGCGCCTATCTATGTACCGGCTGACTTGCGCAAGGCGCTCTGGTTGGCCTTATCCTCGCGGGAAGTGGCGACCGAGGCAGCATGAGCGACCTATACCACGATGATATTCTGCTGTGGTCCGAGCGCCAGGGGGAGCTGCTGCGTCGGCTCGCTGCGGGCGAGCGGGCCAACGACCCGGTCGATTGGGAGAACGTGATCGAGGAAGTCGTGAGCGTGGGCAGTGTGCAATTGCACGCGGTTGAGTCGCTCCTCGTGCAGGCGCTTGTCCACATGCTCAAGGGCCGATGGCTGGCCAAATTCGCGCGATGCGCCAAACTGGCGCGCCGAGGCGGTACGCTTCCGCTGCGATGCCGCCGGCCGATACGCACCGTCCATGCGGCAGCGGATAGACCTTGCGGGCCTGTACCGTCGCGCGCTGCGAGCCCTCCCCGAAACAAGGGATGGACAACACCCGCTGCCGGTCCGGCAGGACTGTCAAACGACACTGGATGAGCTGCTGGCAGAGCCATAGGCCATTCACCGTTTGCGCAGCCAGGTCACCGACAGAAACGCGCCGATCCACGACCCGGCAGCCGCAAACACGACGTAGACCCAGGATGTCGTGTAGCTGATCACCGCGAAGGCCGAGAGCAAGTACCAGACGCTGCTCCAGGACGCCGCACCAAGCCGTCGCCGATCTGACACCGCGGCATTGAACAGCACATACACCGCATCCGTTGCCATCGTTGACAGCACCACACCAAGTGCGAGCAATGGGTTGATCGGCGGCATCACGTTTCACCCTTCCCTGACCGGCGGTCCGACCGGCACCGCTACACGATATCTTAACGTGCGGCCTGCTATTGGTCGGCTCGCCGCATAGCGAGCCAGCATGAACCAAGACAGCGGGCCACCTCGCACCAGGCAGGATCGGATGGATCTGCGAGCGCTTGGCTCGGTCCTGGTAAGCAGCACGGCGATCGCGCTCGCGGCACTGCGCCAAGGGCTGATCGTCTTCGCCAATCCTGCGTTTCTCGCGACATTTCGGGCCACCAACGCGTTGATCGGCACGCCGCTCGCCGACATTGTTGTCGATGCAGGGAGCGACCGGCTGGCTGATACACTCCTCGCAGCCGAACATGCCCCAACACGCTATTACGGTGCCGGCAAACGCGGGGCAGATCCGTCATTCGACCTCGAACTGAGCCTCGAATGCGCAGAACTCGGCGGAGCGTCCACAATCATTGCCTTCGCCTGCGATGTCACCCGACAGCATCGCGCGCGAGAGCAGCTCGCCAGTCTGGCCTACAATGATGCGCTTACCGGCTTGGCGAACCGGGCACTCTTCGCCGACCATCTGCATCAGGCGGTGCAGCACGCGCGGCGCCATCCCGCGATATTCGCCGTGCTCGTCATGGACCTCGACGGCTTCAAGGCAATCAACGACACCTATGGTCATCAGATGGGCGATGTCGCCCTGCAACTCGTGGCGCAGCGCTTCGAGCACAGTATTCGCGAAGGCGACACACTGGCCCGGATCGGTGGCGATGAATTCGCGGTACTGCTGCCACGGCTGAATGACCAGCAGGCGGCGGCATTGGTGGCTCAGCGCATGATTGGCGCCTTGGCAGCCCCGCTCGACCTCGCAGCCCATCGCGTCGAGCTCGGCACCAGCGTCGGTATCGCCGCGTGGCCCGCACACGCGGGGTCGGCCGACGCCCTGCTGGCCGCCGCCGATACCGCGATGTACCGCGCCAAGCGCGTCGGCAGGAACCAGTTCCGCTGGGCAACCGGAAGATCGACCGCGGAAATCGTATCCCTGCAGCCACTCGCCTGGAGTGCCGTGCACGCGATCGGCATCGAGGAGATCGACGATCAGCATCTGCATCTGGCGGAGCTGATCGACGACCTGTCGGCGGCGCTGAAGGGCAACTTCGAGAGCGACACCATCGCGGCCAGAATGAGTGACCTGACCCAATACACGGCATTCCATTTCGCAACCGAGGAGCGCCTGATGGAGCAGCACAAGCTTGCGGACCTCGCGCGGCATCGTGATGAACATCGACGGCTGCTGCACGACGTCCAGAACCTGCAGGTGCACGCGGATCTGGCGAGTGTCAGCCTGACCGTGCGTTACCTGCAGGAGTGGCTGCTGCGTCATGTCGATGGTCCGGACAGGCAACTCGGCCAGGCGCTGATCGCCAAAGGCTGCCGATAGCCGGCAGGCAGTCAGTGCGTCGGGTAGACCCGCGGAAAGGTGACCTGGTCAGGCGGACCGGGTGGCGATGGCGGCCCCTTCTTGCCGCACGCCGTGAGCATGAGGATCAGCCCCAGGAGCAGTATGCACCTCATGCCAGCGCTGCCTGCCAGCGCGCTGCCTCGCGCGCGACATTCGCCGGCGCCGTGCCACCGACGCTTGTGCGTGACGCAACCGAAGCAGCAACCGTCAGGACCGAGGACGCATCCGCGGCAATACGCGGCTCAACGGCCTGCATCTCGGCCAGCGTCAGTCCGGCGAGCTCGACACCCTTCGCCTCGGCAGCCGCCACGAGCCGGCCAGTGATATGGTGCGCGTCGCGGAACGGCAGGTTCAACGCCCGCACCAGCCAGTCCGCGAGATCGGTCGCGGTGGCGAAGCCGGACCCGGCAAGCTCCCGCATGCGTGCCACGTCCGGGGTCATGTCCCGCGTCATTCCGGCGATCGCGGCCAGCGACAGCGCCCAGGCCTCGGCCGCATCGAACACCGGCTCCTTGTCCTCCTGCATGTCCTTGGCATAGGCCAGTGGCAGGCCTTTCATCACCGTCAGCAGGGCGACCAGCGCACCGGTGACGCGCCCGGTCTTCGCCCGCACCAGCTCGGCCGCATCCGGGTTGCGTTTCTGCGGCATGATGGAGCTGCCGGTGGTGAACGCGTCCGACAGCCGGATGAAGCGCCACGGCGCCGAGCACCACACCACGATCTCCTCGGCGAATCGCGACAGGTGCATCGCGGAAATTGCCGCAGCGCCTAAGAATTCCAGTGCGAAGTCGCGGTCGGACACGGCATCGAGCGAATTGGCGGTGGGCCGAGCGAAGTCCAGCGCCTTGGCGGTCATCGCCCGGTCGATCGGAAACGACGTGCCGGCCAGCGCGGCACTGCCCAGGGGGCATTCGTTCAACCGCCGCCGGCAGTCCGCAAGCCGCCCGCGGTCGCGGTCCAGCATCTCGATATAGGCCAGCAGATGATGGCCGAACGTCACCGGCTGCGCGGTCTGCAGATGAGTGAAGCCCGGCATCGGATCGGCGGCGTGCATTGCGGCGCGATCAGCCAGCGCGCGCATCACGTCGGCGATCTGCGCCGACAGCCCGTCGATCGCATCGCGCACCCAGAGGCGGAAGTCCGTCGCCACCTGGTCGTTCCGGCTGCGCGCGGTGTGCAGTCGCCGCCCCGCCTCGCCGATACGCTCCGTCAGGCGGGCCTCGATGTTCATGTGGATGTCTTCGAGCGCCGCATCGAACGGGAAGCGCCCGGTCTCGATCTCTTGCGCGATCGCCGCTAGACCCTCGCGTATCGCCTGCTCATCTTGTGCCGAGATGATCCCCACCCGCGCCAGCATCGCGGCATGTGCCAAGGAGCCCCTGATGTCCTGCCGCCATAGCTTATGGTCGAAACCGATCGAGACGTTGATCTCCTGCATCACCACCGAGGGACCGGCGGCGAATCGCCCGCCCCATTGCGGGTTGGCGGCCTCGTTCCGCTGCTTCGGCGTCTCGCTCAAGGGAGGACCCGCGTCGTGCTGTTGACCAGTCGCCGCGCTGCACTGGCGGCCGGCGGGACCCTAGCCGCCGCCCTGTTGGCGCGCAAACCGCGGGCCGAGGAACTGGACGATGTCGCCAAGGCACTGACGCCAACCGATCCGCCGGTGCCTGCACCCAACATCGTGTTCGCATCCGCGGACGGGACCGAACATCACCTGACGGACTTCCTCGGCCATGGCATGGTGGTCAACCTCTGGGCGACCTGGTGTGTGCCCTGCGTCGAGGAGCTGCCGTCGCTGGCCAGGCTGGCGAAGACGCTGGCACCCGACGACATCGCGGTGCTGACCCTGTCGTCCGACCGTGGTGGCGCGCCGACCGTGCAGGCGTTCTTTCAGCAGCACGGGATCACCGGGCTGCCCGTGCTCCTGGACCCCAAGAGCGCCGCGATCCGTGCCTGCCATGCCCGCGGCATCCCCACGAGCCTGATCATCGACAAGAAAGGCCGCGAGGTCGCCCGGCTGGAAGGCTCGGCTGACTGGTCAACGCCGGTGGCGGCGCAGATCGTCAAGCGGCTGGTGTCCTAACCCCGGTCCAGTTCGCTCAGCAATGCGTTCTCGGTCAGTATTTGCGGCAGCACCGCCGGCTGGCCACGCGGGGGGTAGAACACATACAGCGGCACACCGTCGCGGCCGTTCTCGCGCAGGTAGTTGGTGATCTGCGGATCCTGGCGCGTCCAGTCGCCCTTCATGTACGTCACATGATGATCGGCGAACGCGTGGCGGACCGCGTCGCTGCTGATCGCCACGCGCTCATTCACCAGGCACGTCACGCACCAGGCCGCGGTCATGTTGACGAACACCGGCTGTCCCTCGGCGCGCAGCGCGGCAAGGCGGGACGCATTGAACGGCTCCGCCCCTGCCTCCGCCACATCGGAGGGCGTGGCCGGTGCCACCGCGATCCCGCTCAGCACGGCCAACGCCGCCAGCAGCGCGGCGGTGGCAGCCGATTGACCCACGCGTCGCCCGCGATCCGCGCTTCCTTGCGTGATGCCCAGCACCCAGCCGGCGAAGCCGAGCAGCACGAGTCCGGCGGCGGTGCCCAATACGCCGGACGGGCCGGCCTCCTCGCTCACCACCCACACCAGCCAGGCGCTCGCGCCATACATCGGGAACGCCAGTGCCTGCCGCAGCACTTCCATCCAGCGCCCCGGACGCGGCGCCGAGCGCCACAGGGTCGGCATCGCCGCCAGCAAGGCGTAGGGCGCCGCGAGGCCAAGTCCCATCGCGAGAAACACCAGCATCGTCACGGTTGGCGGTGCGGCAAGGCCCGCCGCGATCGCAACGCCCATGAAGGGTGCAGTGCACGGAGTTGCCACCACGACGGCGAGCAGCCCGGTGAAGAAGCTGCCGAGTTGTCCGGGACGCGCGGCCAGGCCCTGACCGGTGCGGACCAGGCCCGTGCCCAGCTCATAGACCCCGGAAAGATTGAGCCCGACTGCGAACAGCAGCCAGGCCATGCCGGCCACGAACACAGGGGACTGGAACTGGAATCCCCAGCCGGCCGCCGTGCCCGCGGCGCGACCCGCCAGCAGGGCCCCACCCAGGCCGGCGAATGCCACCAGCACGCCGGCCGTGTAGGCGACCCCCTGCCAGCGTGCCTTTGCCTTCCCGGCTCCTGCGAGGCCGACCACCTTCAATGCCAGCACCGGGAAGACGCACGGCATCAGGTTGAGGATCAGGCCGCCCAGAAACGCCAACCCCAGAAGGCGCCGGAGACCCATGGTCGGCGGTTGCGGCGGCACCGTGCCGGCGGTGGCGCGCAGCACCACGTCGGTCTCCAGCCCGCTGCGGTCGCGGATCGACAGGACGCCCGACAGCTCGCCCTCAGGCCGGAACGCCTTGCCCGGCCGCAGCGCCAGCGTGAACCCGCCGTGCCACACCGTCAGTGGCTGCGCCGCGCTGTCGCGGATCGCACCGGGGGTGTCGGGTATGAACCACGCGTCAACCACGGTGGCGGGGGTCAGCTCGGGCCCCTGGACAAACAGCGTCCCGTCCCTGCCGACGACAGCGTGCCAAGGCGACGGTCGCGGCACTTCCCGATCGAACGCCGCGAACAACGGCGCCTGCGCCGAGGGCGAGCCATTTCCCGCGGGGAGATCGAGCCGAAAGTCGCCCTCCTCCGGCACGCAGATATCACGGCAAACCAGCCAGCTCGCGTGCACCTTTACGCTGACTGCACCGGCAGCAGAGGGCGTGATGGTCACCGGCAGCAGCACGTTGTTGGTGTAGGAGTATGTTATCAGCGACCCTTCTGGCACCCGCTGCGGGGTGGGCCAGACGATCGGTCCTGCCGTGACACCGGGCGGCAGCTCGAAATCCAGCTCCGGCGGAACGCCGGCATCGCCAGGATTCTGCCAATAGGTATGCCACCCGGTCGCGAGCCGCAGCCGCAAGCCGACACGAAAAGCCCGGCCGGGCGCCACGGTATCGACATCCGAGACCAGCGACGCCGTGGCCCGCGAGCTGACGACCGCAGCGCTCTCCAAGGCGCCCGCCGGCAGGCTCCAGCAGGCGAACAGCGCAAGCAGCATCGCTCTGAGCACAAGCGGCATGGAGTCCCCGGATAGCGGCTTTCGTGCGCATATGGCGCAGAATTCGCCGGATCACCAGTATGCTTCCCGAACTGCCCGTCACCGACGCCTTGCCGGCGCTGCTGAACACCCTCTCCGACGGCCGCAACGCCGTCCTGGTCGCGCCGCCGGGTGCCGGCAAGACCACCCTGGTGCCGCTCAATCTGCTCGACGCGCTCTGGCGCGGCCAGGGTGCGATCGTGATGCTCGAGCCGCGCCGGCTAGCCACCCGCGCCGCGGCCACCCGCATGGCGTCGCTGCTCGGTGAGGCGGTCGGCGACACAGTCGGCTATCGCACCAGGCTGGACGCCGCCGTCTCGTCAGCCACTCGCGTCGAGGTCGTCACCGAAGGCCTCCTCATCCGTCGCCTGCTGGCCGATCAGGGATTGGACGGCGTCGCCGCCGTGATTCTCGACGAGGTGCACGAGCGCTCCCTGGAATCCGACCTGGCACTCGCGCTGTGCCGCGATCTCCAGCGCATGCTGCGCCCTGAGCTGCGGCTGATTGCCATGTCGGCAACTGCGGATGGCACGCGTCTGGCCGGCCTGCTGAACGCGGTCGTGATCGAAAGCGCCGGCCGCATGTTCCCGGTGGAGGTCCGCCACGCGGCGCGCGATATCGCCAACCCGCGCGATCTGCCCGAGGCGATGGCCCGCGCGGTGCGTGCCGCGCTGGCGGAGCATGATGGCGACATCCTCGCCTTCCTGCCCGGCATGGCGGAGATCCGCCGCACCCAGGCGGCGTTGGCGGACTGCGGCGCGCTGGTACTGCCGCTGCATGGCGATCTGCCGCCGGCCGAACAGGACCGTGCCCTGCGGCCGGCGGAACGGCGGCGGGTGGTGCTGGCGACCTCGATCGCGGAGACCTCGCTGACCGTGCCGGGCGTGCGGATCGTGGTCGACGGCGGCTGGCGCCGGGCGCCCCGGCTCGACGCCTCCGCCGGCCTGACACGGCTGACGACATTGCGCATTTCCCGCGCGGCAGCAGAGCAGCGGGCAGGCCGGGCGGGGCGTGAGGCACCGGGCGTCGCCATCCGGCTGTGGTCGACCGCACTACATCGCGGCCTGGCCGCCCACGACCGGCCCGAGATCCTCGAGGCGGAGCTGTCGGGGCTGGTGCTCGACTGCGCTGCCTGGGGCGCCGCACCCGCCGACCTGCCTTTCCTCGATCCGCCGCCGCAAGGCGCGCTGGCCGCAGCGACCGCGTTGCTGACCGAGCTTGGCGCGCTCGACCCCACGGGCCGGATCACCGATGCCGGCAGCCGTATGGCGGCTTTGGGCGCTCATCCACGCCTGGCGGCGATGCTGCTGGCGGCCCGGACGCCATCCGAGGCAGCGCTCGCCGCCAATCTCGCCGCGCTGCTGGAGGAGCGCGACCCGCTGCGCCGTCCCGATGCGCCGGCGGATATCGGCCTGCGCCTGGCCGCACTCACCGATGGCGATCCCGCCGCCGACCGTGGTGCCCTGTCGCGCATCCGCCGGATGGCCGCGCGCTATCGCCGACGGATGCGGACCGACGCGCCCGCCGATGGCGACGCCGGGCGCCTGCTCGCCGCCGCCTTCCCCGACCGCATCGCCCAGCGCCGCGGCGAGCCGGGCAGCTTCCGGCTGGCTGGTGGCGGGGGGGCGCGGCTGCCACGCGCCGACCCGTTCGCCAGCGCGCCTTTATTGGCGGTAGCGGCGCTGGAGCTGAAGGCGTCGGCGCGGATCAGACTGGCCGCACCGCTCGACCCCGACGCACTGCCCGCCGCCCGCATCACCGACCACGTGGAGACCAGTTTCGATCCGGTCTCCGGCGCTGTGCTGGCGCGACGGCGGCGGCGTCTCGGCGCGCTGGTGCTGACCGACCGGACCGAGCCTGCGGATCCCGCCGAGGTTGCGGCAGCGCTCGCTCGCGCAGTGGCAACAGAGGACCTGCGACCCCTGCCCTGGACCGACGCCGTGCGCCAGCTCCAGGCACGGGTCGCCCTGATGCGACGGCTCGAACCGAATGCGGGTTGGCCTGATCTCTCCGACGCAGCACTCGCGATCGGTGCGCAGGAGTGGCTCGCGCCGCGGCTTGGCGGCATGTCGCGCCTTGCCGACCTGGCCCGGCTAGACCTGCACGCCATCCTGCGCGGGCAGCTACCCTGGGACCTGGGCCGACGCCTTGACGCGGCGTTGCCGGCGCAGCTCGCGCTGCACGGAACGCGCGCCGCAATCGATTACACTCAGGCGGTGCCGGTCGCGTCCGCCCGGGCGCAGGCGTTCTATGGCGTGACGGCAATCCCGTCCCTGGCGGATGGCCGCGTGCCATTGCAGCTCGCGCTGCTGTCGCCGGCGGGCAGGCCGGTCGCGATTACCGCCGACCTTGCCGGCTTCTGGCGCGGCGGCTGGGCCGATGTACGGCGCGACATGCGGGGGCGTTATCCGAAGCACGACTGGCCGGAGGATCCGTCGCGGCCGGCAAGCGGGCCGGCAGGTAATTGACCGCGGATTCTTGCTGCTGTCGCAACCGCGTGCCATCTGCTGCTGACGCATTCCTGCGGGGAAGAACCAAACACGATGAATCTCTGGCGGCCCCATCTCCTGCGAAGAGGTCCTCGGCTGGCGGTGCTGGCCCTCGCCCTCGTCGTCTCCGCCTGCACCTCGGTTCCCGGCAGCGCCATCGCCCGCTCTGCGCCCGAGAGCTTCTCGCCGCTAGTCAAGCGCGTTCTGCCGTCGGTGGTGAACATCGCGGTGACCGAAACCGTGTCCGGCGGCGAGGTGCTGAGCGAATTGCCACCCGAATTGCGCGACACGCCGCTCGGCCGTGAGTTCCGCCGTCGCTTCGGCAACCGCAAGGAACAGACGATGGGCGCCGGCTCGGGCTTCATAATCGACTCGTCGGGGCTGATCGTGACCAATAACCATGTGGTCGGTCACGCCGACAAGATCGTGGTCAGCCTGACCAATGGCACGCGGCTGCCCGCTCGCGTCATCGGCACCGACGAACTCACCGACGTGGCGCTGATCAAGGTGGAAGCGACCGGCCCGCTGCCCGCCGTCGCGCTCGGCGATTCCCGCCAGGTCGAGGTGGGCGACTGGGTGCTCGCCGCCGGCAATCCGTTCGGTCTCGGCGGCTCCGTCACCGCCGGCATCGTCTCGGCGCGCGGCCGCGATCTCGGCGCAGGACCGTTCGACAACTTCCTGCAGCTCGATGCACCGATCAATCCGGGCAATTCGGGCGGCCCGATCTTCAACATGGACGGCCAGGTGGTTGGGGTCAGCACCGCCATCGTGTCGCCCTCGGGTGGCTCGGTCGGCATCGGCTTCGCCACGCCCAGCGAACTGGTGATGCCGATCATCAACCAGTTGCGCACCAGCGGCCACATCGAGCGCGGCTGGCTCGGCGTGTCGGTGGCGAACTCGGACAACGGCGTCACCATCGCCGGCATCGAGCGCACCAGCCCCGCGGCGCGCGCCGGCCTGCGTCAGGGCGACATTATCCTTTCGGTGAACGGTGAGCGCATCGAGGGCGCACTCGGACTGATCCGCACAGTGGCCGCGGTGTCGCCGGGCAGCAGTGTCAACCTGACGATCCGCCGTCAGGGCCATGAATTCGACGTGCCGGTCACCGTCGGGCAGCGTCCCGCCGGCGGAGCCGGGTGAAGGAGCAAGCGATGCGTATCCTGGTGGTGGAAGACGACAAGGACGTGGGCGCCTTCGTCGTCCGCGGACTGAAAGAGGCGGGCCATGTCGTGGAACTCGCCGACAACGGACGCGATGGCCTGTTCATGGCGGCCAGCGAGGCATTCGACGCGGTCATCCTCGACCGCATGCTGCCCGGCGGCATCGACGGCCTGAAGATCCTGGAGACGCTGCGCAGCCAGAAGAACACCGTGCCGGTGCTGATCCTGTCGGCCCTGGCAGACGTCGATGAACGCGTTCGCGGCCTGAAGGCCGGCGGCGACGACTACCTGACCAAGCCATTCGCCTTCGCCGAACTGCTCGCGCGTGTCGAGGCGCTGGCACGCCGCGGCAAGGGCGAGGGGCCGGTTACCAAGCTGGTGGTCGAGGACCTGGAGCTCGATCTGCTGTCGCGCCAGGTCAAGCGCGCCGGGCAGAAGATCGACCTGCAGCCGCGCGAGTTCCGGCTGCTGGAGTATCTGATGCGCCACGCCGGTCAGGTGGTGACCCGCACGATGCTGCTGGAAGGCGTCTGGGATTATCACTTCGACCCGCAGACCAATGTGATCGACGTGCACGTGTCGCGGTTGCGCCAGAAGGTGGACAAGCCGTTCCCGACCCCCCTGATCCACACCGTGCGCAATGCCGGTTACATGTTGCGCGCCGAAACCGCCTGATAGTGCCCGACACCGCCATAGTCTCCCCCACCCTTAGCGGGAGGGGGATGTGGGGAGGGGGCGGCGGCGCTCCACAAAACCCCTCCCCCCAACCTCCTCCCTCGCTGCCGCGGCCCGCATCACGCCGCCTGCTCCGCTCGGCCGGCGTGCGGTTCGCCGCGATCTACGCCCTGCTGCTCGCCGCCAGCGCCGCGGCGCTGGCGATGTTCCTGTGGTGGTCGACCGCGGGGCTGCTCGACCGGCAGACGGTCGCGGCGATCGAGGCCGATGCGCAGAGCCTGACCGAACGCTACGACGAGGCAGGCCTGCCCGCGCTGGTGGTGACCATCGAAGATCGCCTGACGCAGGACGTCGAGGACGACGCGATCTATCTGCTGGTCGGTCCAGGGGGCCAGCGCATCGCCGGCAACCTGCAGCACTGGCCGCAAGGCGCGGTGCGCAACGGCGATTGGTACGAACTGTCGATCGAGCGCGCCGGCATGCGCTCGCTGGCGCTGGTGCAAAGCCTGGAACTGCAAGGCGGCCTCCATTTGCTGATCGGCCGCGACGTGCGGGTGCGCGCGCAATTGCGCTCGCTGCTGACCGATGCGCTGTTGTGGGCGCTGCTGGTGGTGCTGGTAATGGCCACCGGCGGCGCTCTTGTGGTGCGCAGCCTGTTCCGCCGCGCGCTCGGCAACGTCTCGGTCACTGCCGCGGCGATCGCGGCCGGCGACTTCACCCAACGCGTCAAACTGTCAGGCCGCGGCGATGAGTTCGATCAGCTCGCCGAAACGATCAACGACATGCTGGACCGCATGGCGCGGCTGATGGAGGGCGTGCGCGAGGTCTCGAACGCGATCGCGCACGACCTGCGCACGCCGATCACCCGCGCCCGCGCCAGGCTCGAGGACGCATCGGCGCATGCCGAGTCGGCCGTGGAACTGCGCGCCGCAGTCGAGCGGGCAACCGCCGACCTCGACGGCATCGTCGCGGTGTTCCAGGCGTTGCTGCGCATCGCCGAGATCGAGGCCGGCTCACGTCGCGCGGCGTTCACCACGCTCGACATGGCGCCGCTGCTCGCCGATGTGGCCGAGCTGTACGGGGCGGTGGCCGAGGAGAACGGCATCGCGCTGACGGTGCAGGCGCCTGAGCGGCTGCCGGCATTCGGCGATCGCGAGCTGATCCAGCAGGCGGTGGCCAATCTGGTCGACAATGCAGTGAAGTTCTCGCCGCCGGGTGCTGCGGTGCTGCTGTCGGCCAAACAGGCACCGGCCGGCGTGGAGATCGCGGTGGCCGATCAGGGCCCCGGGATTCCCGAAGCGGACAGGTCGCGCGCCGCCGAACGGTTCTTTCGCGGCGAGAGTGCCCGCAACACGCCCGGCTCCGGGCTTGGACTGGCATTGGTGCAGGCGGTCGCGCAATTGCACGGCGGCAGCCTCCGCTTGGCCGACGCATCCCCCGGGCTGATCGCGATCCTGTCGCTGCCAGGACATGAAGAACCGGCCCAGGGTGACTAACGTCGTTGTCATGCCGGCAACACGACGGTGTGAGCCCGCAGGTGGCAGTCTGGCCGCCATGGGACCCATCGCGCGGACACTCAGCATCGGGGCAGCAACGGTGTGGCTCGGCACTGTTCCGGTGGCGAGCCAGTCGCCGGCCCCGCAGGAGGTGACCAGCGACACACCGGAATACTGCCTGCACCTGCTGGATCGTGTCAGCCAGATGGTGCGCGTCGCCGGCTCGCCGCCGCCCCAGGAGGTTACCTTCCTGTCGAGCGAGGGCCAGCGGATGTGCGACCAGGGTCAGACGCGCGGCGGGATACTGCGGCTGCGCCGGGCGCTTATGCTGATGATCCATCGGAGCGACCCGCCGTAGGGCGTGGAAGGACCGTCCACCCCAGCAGAGCGTCGGCCGCGCCGGCACCCTCCTCGATCGCCCCCTTGACCTCAATCGAGCGGAACCGCTGCGCGCGGAACTCCGGCGAGAAGTGCCCCGCCCCCAGTCCCGCCTTCAATTTCAGCGCGATCAGGAACTGGCGCTGGTCGGCCAGCTCCTCCCACACGCTGGGCAGGAACAGCGCGCGCCGCCCCAGATCCTCGATGATCAGCCCGTCCACCCCTGGGAGTAGCTGCCCGAGCAGCTCTGCCTCATCGGAGAACCGCATCGGCTCAGGCGGCGTCAGCACCGAGACCGACAGCGACAGCCCCGCCAGCTCCAGCCAGTCCAGCCGCGGAAACCGCGGGTCGCGGAACGCCGCGTTGAACGCGTGCTGTGTCACATCAACGATCAGCGGCCGCGTCGCCACCGCCGATCCGATACAGCCGCGCAACACCCCGTCGCCGCGTCGGAGCGTGACGAAAGCGGCGCCCGCCGCAGCCAGGAGCGGCGGCAAGTCGGCTGCGGCCGTGACCTCCAGTGGCCGGCCGGTATCCAGACCGATCGCGATCGAGCGCCGCGCCAGCTCGATCAGCGCCGGACCCAGGGCCTCTACCGCCACCGTCTCGACGTCCGGCCGCGTGCCCTCGTAGAGCGCCCAGGCGCCGTAGCCGACCACGCGATCGCGCGGGCCGGCCGTGTCGCCGGAGTTACGCAGGTCGAGCCGCGCGATCGTCATGCCGCGTTGCCGCGCCGCCAGCAGCAGGCCGCGCGTCGGCACCGCCCCGCAGGCCTGGGTCGGCGTGATGGCAGGATCGAACCGCTCGATCGCCTCCGCGGTGGATTGGTCGACCCTCTGGCACGCGGCGTAGTCGAGATAGTGCGACAGGTCGGTGGACACCACGATCAGCGTCTCCGGCCCGCCCCACAGCGCGTCGAGCACCGCGGCGACCGCCTCGGCCGGCGCGTCGCCGGCAACGATCGGGACCAGGCGGAACTCGCCCAGCACGTGCTGCAGGAACGGCACGTGCACCTCCAGCGCATGCTCGCGCTGATACGCGGCGTCGAGCTCGCCGACCATCGGCAGCCCCCGCAGCCGGCTGATCGCCTCGGTATCCAGCGCAACCGTGCCGCCCGGCATCGCCCAGGCCTCCGCGGTATCGACGGCGAGGCCGCGGAACGCCACGTAATGCGATGGCCCGATCAGCACGACACGGCTGATCCGCCCACGCGCGGCTGCCAGGCGCGTATAGGCACGCGCGGCCACGGCGCCGGAATACAGATAGCCCGCATGCGGACCGATGATCGCTTTGGGCAAGGTGGGCGAGGGAGCCTCGTTGCCCGCCTCGGACAAAAACAGCGCGAGCTGCCGCTCCAGCGCGTCGCGCTCGGCCGGATAGAAAGTCCCGGCGACGACGGGATGGCGGATCGCGGTCATCGTCGCCAGATTACCACGCATGGATGCGATGGTAGAAGGTTCGCAGTTCCCCGCACGCCACTGGCATGCGCTGCCCGACGGACGCATCCAGTGCGACCTGTGCCCGCGCTTCTGCCGCCTGCACGAGGGCCAGCGCGGCCTCTGCTTCGTGCGCGCGCGCCACGATGACGCGCTGGTGCTGACCACTTATGGGCGTTCGTCCGGCTTCTGCATCGACCCGATCGAGAAGAAGCCGTTGAACCATTTCCTGCCAGGAACGCCGGTGTTCTCGTTCGGCACCGCAGGCTGCAACCTGACCTGCAAGTTCTGCCAGAACTACGACATCAGCAAGGCGCGCGAGATCGATCGGCTGAACCAGGATGCGACACCTGCGATGATCGCGGATGCGGCGCGGCAACGCGGCTGTCGGTCGGTCGCGTTCACCTACAATGATCCGGTGATCTTCCTGGAATACGCGGTCGACACCGCGCGTGCGTGCCACGACGCGGGACTGAAGACGGTGGCAGTGACCGCCGGCTACATCACGCCGCAGGCACGCGGCGAGTTCTATGCCGACATCGACGCGGCGAACGTGGACCTGAAGGGCTTCACCGAGCCGTTCTATCGCACCCTGTGCGGCGGACGGCTGGCCGATGTGCTCGACACGCTGGTGTGGATCAAGAGCCATACAAACGTATGGCTGGAGGTCACCACCTTGCTGATCCCCGGCGAGAACGACTCGGATGCCGAGATCGGCGCGCTCTCTGCATGGTTCGCCGCCGAGTTGGGCCGCGAGGTGCCGCTGCACTTCACCGCGTTCCATCCCGACTGGCGCATGCGCGACCATCCGCCGACGCCCCCCGAGACGCTGACCCGCGCGCGGGCGATCGCGATGGGGCATGGGCTGCGCTACGTCTACACAGGCAACGTGCATGACGGCGCCGGCGGCAGTACGTATTGCCACGGCTGCGGCGCGCTGCTGATCGGCCGCGATTGGTACGAGCTGACTGGCTGGGGCCTCGATGCGGCCGGGCGCTGTCGTTCGTGCGGCGTCGCGGCGGCGGGTGTGTTCGAGGCACAGCCCGGCACGTGGGGACGCAAGCGTCAGCCGGTCACGTTCAGCAAGTGAACAAAGACCCTTCCGTCATAACGTCATGACTGGGCTTGGCCAGGCTTGGCCCAGCCATCCACGTCTTCTGTCGGTGCGTGCGGCAAGTTCGGTAGTCCGCGGTCTTCGGACGGGATGCCCGCGGGTTCCTGAACTCGCTTCGGCATGAGATAAAACGCTACGGAACGGTTGCGTTTAATTATGCCGGGTGCTATACGGCTCTTGGTTGCGTTCCCTGCCCCAGGAGTTGGTCATGGTACGGTTAAGAGATGCGGCGATCGGCGGCATTGCTCTGATCGCGGTGGCCGCGGCCCCGGTCAGTCCGGCCTACGCGCACCATCGCGGCGGTCCAGTATTCGGCCTGTTTGCGCTGGGAGCGGCAGTGGTGACCGGCGCCGCGATCATCGCCACGGCGCCATTCCGGGTCTTGGCGGCACCGGTCTATGCGCCACCGCCGGCCTATTATCCGCCCGCACCCGCCTACTATGCCCCAGCCCCGGCCTATTACCCGCCGCCCGGCTATTATCAGCGGCCGGGCTACTAAGCCCCCGCAGGCTGGCACGGTCGCTGACCTGCACCCATTTACCGCCAGTGCAGCTCCCGATGACGTGGTGCAGGACTTGAGCACTGGCGACGGTGTCGAGGACGGAAGCATTGGCGCCGCCGAGCCTCCGTCCCCTCGGCGCGGCGGTCGACCCTCGCGGGAGCAGGCGGCCCTGCTCGGAGACCGCATCCTCGATGCCGCGACCGATCTGTTCCTGGCCGAAGGCTACGGCGCCACCAGCATCGAGGCAGTCGCGCAGCGCGCCAGGATTTCCAAGCGCACGTTCTATCACCGTTTCCCCGACAAGGCGGCGCTGTTCGGCGCCGTCGTGCACCGGATCATCCAAGGGGTCAGGCCGCCGCCCGATGTGCCGCTCTTTGAGGGGAGCGACCTCGGCGAGGTCCTGCACCGTCTCGCGCGGCTCGGCGTGCACGCATCCGTGGCCCCGATGACACTGGCGCTCTCCCGACTGATGCTGGTCGAGGCACAACGCTTCCCCGAGCTTGCCGCGATCGCCGCACGCGAAGGCAGCCGGATCGAAGCGGTCAGGCAAATCGCCGCAATGCTGGAGCGCGCGAGCCGCGCCGGCCGGGTTGCGATCGACCGCCCGGAATTCGCCGCCGAACAGTTCCTTGCTCTCCTGATCACCGTGCCACAGCGCCGCGCCCTCGGCCTCGGGGCGCCGATGACCGGTGCTGAACTCGATTGCTGGGCCGATGATTGCGTCAACCTGTTCCTCAATGGCTGCAGGCATTGGCAGGCGGGCAAATGATCGCCTCAGGCCAAGGCGATCGCACGAGGAGACCCGAACTACGAGCCGGCGTCATTGAGCGATAGCGAGACCCATCGTGCGCTGTTCTTCGTCTGCACGAGTGCCGCAAGGTATGGTCGTTGCTGCGTCTGCGCCGCACTGACCACGCGTCTGAAATCGCCAGGCGTCGCCATAGGTCTTCCCTGCGCGGCGGTGATGACATCGCCGGGCGCGAGCCCGAGATCCTGTGCCTCGGAGCCGCGTTCGACCGCCGATACCAATGCACCGGTCAGCTTCGTGTCGAGCCCGTATCGCCTGCGAGCCGCCGCGGTGATGGGGCCGACGGTTATGCCAATATCAGACGCATTTGCGATCACCGCACCCGCGCCCTTCGGGCTCACTATTCCTAAACTTGGCATGTGATGGGGCCATTCAACGGCTGTTGCGGTGATTGCCTGCTGCTTGCCGTCCCGCCAGACCGTCAGGTGCGCGGCTTGCCCGATCGCCATCGTGACAATCGCCCGCATGAAGGCGCGCGAGTCATTCAGCCGCTCGCCGTTCAGCGCTTCCAATACATCGCCCGGTTGCAAGGCTGCCCGGCTCGCGGGCCCGGCCGGATCCACCGCCGATATGATCGCACCTGTGGATTGCGGCAGACCCAATGCCCGCGCCAGCTCCTGCGTCATGTCGTCCAAGGTGACGCCGAGCCAGGCAGGCTTAGGATGACTGGGATCGAGCAGACGACCCACGACAAAACCCGCGGTGGTGGACGGTATGGCGAAACCGATCCCGATAAACCCACCCTTCGCGTCGGGGTTGTACAAGGCGGTATCGATCCCAACCACCTCGCCGGCCTGATTGATCAACGGGCCGCCCGAGTTGCCATGATTGATGGCCGCGTCGGTCTGGATGTAGCTGTCGAACGGCGTATCCTGCAGGTCACGGTTCAGCGCGCTCACCACCCCTGTGGATACCGACATGCCGATGCCCAACGGATTACCAATCGCGAGAACCGGGTCGCCCTCTTCCAGTGCATCGCTGTTCCCCCATTTCAGGTACGGCAACGATTGACCGACATCGACCTTCAACACTGCCAGGTCGAGCATCGCCGCGGTCGCAATCAACCTTGCTGGTGCGCGATTGCCATCACGGAAGATTGCCGTCAGGTTGGTTGCGTCATTCGCAACATGCTTGTTCGTGATGATGATGCCTGTCGGGTCAACGATGAATCCCGACCCATAGACCTTTACCCGGCGCGGTGGCCCGCCGGCGGTGGCCGACGGGTGCACCTGCCAGGCAGAGATGTTCACCACCGCCGGCATCGCTTGCCGTGCGATCGAACCGTCAACACTCTCCGCGGAGCGCCCGAATGCATGAGCGCCCCATAGCGCAACGACGGTCGCAAATGTGATGCAGAGCAGCCTGTACATCGATCCTCTCACAACACGCGCGAATGAACTACTTGCAGGGTAGCGCCGATGCCAACCGCGTGGGCTGGTTAACGGAACCGACTCCTCCGCCTTCTGCTTCGGCCTTGCGGGTCGCAGCGCTGACGCTTCCGACTCCGCCGCCCTCCGCTTCCGCCTTGCGAGTCGCATTGTTGACAGTTCCCACTCCGCCACCCTCCGCCTCGGCACGTGCAACAGCCGGCCGGCAGCCAGTGGCGATGGGATTGTCAGCCAGTGCTGACGCACAAACCGTGGTGCCAAGCAACAAGGCGGCGAACGTCGCATTTCGCAAATGCTTCATGTTCCGACTCCAGTTTCGAGTGTCACGACTTCGACGACGCCGGTTCATAAAGTGATCGCGGACGGCACGTCTTTCATGAAACCGACCGGATTGCGTGATTTCGACCGTACGGATCAGCCGGGTGGCCGGGTCAGTTGCGCGCTGCAGCCCGATAGGCTCCGGGCGTGAGGTTCGCATGCCTTCTGAACTGTGCGGTAAAATGGCTTTGGCTTGAAAAGCCGACCTCGAGCGCTATCTCGGCAATCGGCATGTCGCTTGAACGCAATAGCGATTCGGCGCGCCGTATCCGGCGCTGCAGCAGATAACTGTACGGTGACGCGCCAGTGCTGGCCTTCATTTTCCGGGCAAGCACATCCGGCACCATGCCAACCAGGTTGGCCAGTTCAGACAATGAGACGTTGCGGTCCAGATTCGCCTCGATGTACTCCACAACACGACGCAACTGCGCGTCCGGCAGACCGGAGTGGGAAACTCTCGATGACTTATGCCGCCGGGCTGACCGCATGAGGTGAGACATGGACAGGCCGGCCATGTGTTCGGCGTACAGTGATGGCAGATCCGGCCCGGCACCCATCATCTCTCGCGCCAGTGAGGCCAGTGCTGCATTGAGGAGACCATCCCGGTGGTTCGTGAATGGCCGCAGATCGACTGCGCCGAGACCGGGATCGTAGTGTGACAGGAAGGCAGGATCGATCAGCATCACGACAAAATTCAAATCGGCGTTTCGATACCACGCCCGGCGCTCCGCCCCGGATGGTATGAAGGTCAAGGATCCTGCCCGGTCCTTGCCCTCATACGCCGGCGAGCCCGAGATCTTCGTTCCTGTATGCTCTGTTCCACCGCTCAACGTCAGGACAAGTGTGTGGTGCTGCCGTTGGTGCACAAGCTCGGCGTCGACACCGGCCCAGCTCTTGACCGCGGCGTAAATCACGCCCTGTTGCCACGCGCGCTCCGCCTTGAAGGTTGCCTCTCCCCCCTTCATGGCGGCCGTCAAAATTGGGGCCCTGGCGTGTACGGCGCCGTGATCCATTGATGACCCTTGAACCATCTCGGCCAATCGGCCTCAGTCACATACTGCCGATTATCGAAGTGTCACTGCGATGTCATGAAACAGCCGTGCCGGCAGACCGCCACCCTGCACGGACTTCATTGGCCGATTGTCATCGTTGCCAAGCCAGATGCCAATGATCTCGTCATCGAACCGCCCAATGAACCACGCGTCGCGATAGTCCTGCGTCGTGCCGGTCTTGCCGGCGACCAGATGACCCGGCACCGCAGCAGTCCGCCCTGTACCGCGTGTCACCACCGCAGTCATCATGCGCGCCATCATTTCCGCGAGATCGGGATCGATGGCAGGCCGCGGCGCAACTTCCAGCGCCGCTATGCCGAATGGCACGACGCGTTCTCCCCCGTTGAAGAACGTGGCATAGGCCGATGCGAGCTCCAGCAGACCGACCTCGCCGGTGCCGAGTGCCAGCGATGCATTGTTGGGCAGCTTGTCGGCGATGCCGAGACGTGCCGCCTCGTTCGCGACCGCACGTGGGCCACCGGCTTCCTGCAGCAGCCGCACGGCAGCGGTGTTGATCGATTGCGCCAGCGCCTCCTCCACGGTGATCTCGCCAAGGTATTGCCGCTCGAAATCGACCGGACTCCAGTTGCCGATGCGGATCGGCGCATCGAGCACCGTGTCGTCCGGGCGCACGCCCTGCTCGAGCGCCGCCAGCCACACGAACGGCTTGAATGCCGATCCCGGCTGACGCCGCGCCAGCGCCGCCCGGTTGAATTGGCTTTGCCGATAGTCGCGTCCGCCCACCATCGCACGCACCGCTCCGGATGCGATATCCAGCGCCACGACCGCTCCTTGCGTGACGCCGGCCGCGACACCCGGTCCGTCCAGCAATGCCGTTAGCCGTGCCTCGGCGACCGCCTGCAGGCGCGCGTCGAGCGTGGTGACCAGCCTTGTGTCGACACTCTCTGGTGCCAGCGACTGCGCTTGGTCGGCCACCCAGTCCGCGAACCAGCCGGTGGCGAGCGGTGGCGCCGGCGGGAATGCAATCTGCGCCGCGGCGGAACGCGCCTGCTCAGCGGTGATCGCGCCGGTCTCCGCCATGGCGGTCAGCACCTCCCGCGCACGCGCTGCCGCGGCGCGCGGATCGGTGCGCGGATTGAACCGCGAGGGCGCGCGCGGCAGGCCAGCCAGCATCGCCGCCTGCCACAGCGACACATGTCGCGCCGAGATGCCGAAGTACATTCGCGCCGCAGCATCCACGCCCCAGGTGCCGGAGCCGAGATACACGCGGTTGAGCCATATCTCGAGGATCTCGCGCTTGCTGAACGTGTGCTCCAGCCACAAGGTCAGCAGCAGTTCCTGCACCTTGCGGCGGTAGGTGCGGGCATTGGTCAGGAACAGGTTCTTGGCGACCTGCTGGGTGATGGTGGACCCGCCCTGGGTCACCCGACCGCTGGTGAGGTTGACCCACACGGCGCGCGCCAGGCCGATCGGATCGATGCCGGGATGGTGCCAGAAGCGCCGGTCCTCCACCGCGACCGCCGCTTCCGGCAGATAGGCTGGCATGTCGCTCAGCCGCAACGGCTCGCCGACGATATCGCCGAAGGTGGCGAACACCCGGCCAGTGCGATCCTCCAGCGCGAGGCTCGGCCGCCGCGCCGCCGCCAACGCGGAGTCCGGCCGTGGCAGGTCGCGCGCGAACCACAGCAACATGACAGCAATCGCCAGTGCCCCCCAGATGGCGGCGATGATGGCGTAGCCGAGCAGCCGCAAGCGCCGGCGACGTGGCACCGACACAGCCCGTCGCAGCGGCGCGCGCGTCCGCACCGACGGCCGTCGTTCATTGGGAGCGAGGCGAGGGGCGCGCGGCATTGGTGTATGTTTGATACGGTATCGCGATGTGTTGGGGAAGCCTGTCGTTGCGAGGAGCCGAGCGACGCAGCAATCTCCACTCAGTAATACGGGGGATGTGATGAAGGGCCTGTTTCTCGATGCAGTGGACGATCTGGCGGACGTGTTCCGTCGCGTGGTGCGCCCGGACGATCCGCCAGTGACAGTGAACGAACAGCTCGAGGTGCCCCCCGACACGCTGCCCGGACTGCTCGCCGGCTACGACTTCATGTTCGACGACCACACCCAGCTACCGACCGAAATCATGCGGCGCTGCACCGGCCTGAAGCACATCGTCTTTCTCGGCACCGGCGCGCGCAGCTATATGCATCCAGACGAACTGGCCGAGCACGGCATCACCGTGCACATCATCAAGGGCTACGGCGACATGGCAGTGGCCGAGCACACGATCGCGCTGATGTGGGCCGCAGCGCGCGGACTTGCGATCATGGATGGTGGCATGCGGCGCGGCGAATGGGTCCGCACCGAGGGCATGGAGCTCACCGGCAAGACGCTTGGTCTGCTGGGCTATGGCGGCATCGCGGCCGAGGTGGCACGCATCGCGGCGGGTTCCGGCATGCGGGTGATCGCCTGGAACCGCTCGCCCAAGACCGCGCCGGGCGTGACATTTGTCGATCTCGACACGCTGCTGGCGAACAGCGACGTGCTGTCGGTGCATCTGCTGCTGACCGACGAGACGCGTGGCTTCCTCAACGCGGCGAGGTTGGCGAAGCTGCGGCCGGGTGCGGTGCTGGTGAACACGGCGCGCGGCGCGATCGTGGATGAGGCGGCGATGATCGCAGCACTACGATCGGGCCGGTTGCGCCATGCCGCGCTGGATGTGTTCAACAAGGAGCCGCTCGAGCCAGGCCACGAACTCGCGACCCTGCCCAACGTCACGCTGTCGGCGCACAGCGCGTTCCGCACGCCCGAGGCGTCGGAGAACCTGATCCGTCGCGCACTGGACATCGCAAAGGCGCTGGCTACCGCTGCATCTCCATGATGCGGTCCATGGGCAGCATGTTCTGATTGAGGTGGGTCATGATCCATAGCGACCCGACGATCAGCAGCAGAACGATCAGCACCCCGAACGCCAGGGCCAGCACGTTGTTGGCGTTGTCAGGGCCGCTGGTGATGTGGAGGAAGAACACCAGATGCACCCCCATCTGCGCGATCGCCAGCACGAACAGCGCGATGGGGATGCTGGGTCCCCATACCAGTGACTGGCCGCTGATGGCGAGGAAGAACGCCACCACGGTGATCAGCGTTGCGAGACCAAGGCCAACGAGATAGCCGAGCAGGCCTTCGGCGATCTCGCGCCCCTCGGCCCTCTCATCGCCGGGCGCGGTGTCGCCGGGGTGCAGATGCAGACTGTGTCCGGCGTCGCTCATTGCGCCATCCCCGTCAGATAGACCACCGTGAAGATCCCGACCCAGATGATATCCAGCGTGTGCCAGAACAGGGCGAAGCACAGGATGCGGCGCAGGATGTCGTGGCGATAACCCTTGGCGAACACCTGCGCCATCATGGTCAGCAGCCATAGCAGGCCGAGCGTCACGTGCAGGCCATGGCAGCCGACCAGGGTGAAGAACGACGACAGAAAGGCACTGCGCGTCGGGCCGGCGCCGATGGCGACCATGCCGGCGAACTCGCGGATCTCCAGGAACAAGAACCCAGCGCCAAGCACGGCCGTCGCCGCCATGCAGCCATAGTACATCAGATTGTTGAACGCTCTGGCACCGATGCTCGCGATACCGCAGGTGAAGCTCGACAGCAGCAGGCACGCCGTCTCGATCGCGACGATGTGGATGTGGAACACGTCCTTCCCGCTCGGTCCGCCGGCGGTTTGCCCCGACAGCACCGCGTAGGTCGCGAAGAACGCGGAGAACATGATGATGTCGCTGAGCAGGAAGATCCAGAAGCCGTAGCCGACGATGATGCGCTTGGAGACGACGTCTCGCGCCGCGTGCCCCATCGGCATGCCATGGCCGGCGGTGCCTTGTGCGGCGCTCATTGTGCGGGCTGCATCTGGGCGAGTGCCACACGGCGGGCGGCGCGGTTGGCCCGGTCGATGCGGGCAACCTCGCTGGCTGGAATGCGATCCTCGGTCCGGTCCCGCCAGGCGAAGACCACGAAAGTCGCGAAGGCGCCCACGAACGCCACCGCGACCAACCACCAGATATGCCAGATCAACGCAAAGCCCATGAAGGTCGCGAAGAAGGCACAGATGAACCCGGTCGGGCTGTTCCGCGGCAACTCGATGTCTTCATAGGCGGGTTCTTCGCCGGTATCGACCAGCTGCAGGACGCGTTGTTTCATCCCCCAATAGGTGTCGTCCGCAGCGATATGTGGCAGCACGGCGAAATTGAACGGCGGCGGCGGCGACGCGGTGGCCCATTCCAGCGAACGGCCGTTCCATGGGTCGCCGGTCACGTCGCGAAGCTGCTCGCGTTGGCGGAAGCTGACCACAAGCTGTGCGATCTGCAGCACGATGCCGGCGAGGATGACAGCCGCGCCTACCGCAGCCACCAGCAGCCAGGGATGCCATGCGGGAACGTCGTAGTGCTGCATGCGCCGCGTCATGCCCATGAAGCCCAGGACGTATAGCGGCATGAAGGCCAGGTAGAAGCCGATGAACCAGCACCAGAACGCGGCCTTGCCAAGGCCCTCGTGCAGACGGAAGCCGAATGCCTTGGGGAACCAGTAGGTGTATCCGGCGAACGCGCCGAACAGCACGCCGCCGATGATGACGTTATGGAAGTGCGCCACCAGAAACAGGCTGTTGTGCAGCACGAAATCGGCCGGCGGCACCGCCAGAAGCACCCCGGTCATGCCACCCAGCACGAATGTGACCATGAAGCCGATCGCCCACAACATCGGCGATGCGTAGACGATCCGCCCGCCGTACATGGTGAACAGCCAGTTGAACACCTTCACCCCGGTCGGCACCGCGATGATCATCGTCGTGATGCCGAACACCGCGTTCACGTCGGCGCCAGCGCCCATGGTGAAGAAGTGGTGCAGCCAGACCATGAAGGCGAGGATGCAGATCACCATCGTTGCCGCGACCATCGACCGGTAGCCGAACAGTGGCTTGCCCGAGAAGGTCGACACCACCTCGGAGAACACGCCGAACGCCGGCAGGATCAGGATGTAGACCTCGGGATGTCCCCACGCCCAGATGAGGTTGACGTACATCATCACGTTGCCGCCGGCTTCGTTGGTGAAAAAGTGAAAGCCGAGATAGCGGTCCAGCAGCAGCATGGCGAAGGTCGCGGTCAGGATCGGGAAGGCGGCGACGATCAGCAGGCAGGAGGCGAGCGCCGTCCAACAGAACATGGGCATGCGCATATAGGTCATGCCGGGTGCGTGCAGCTTGAGAATCGTGGTGACGAAGTTGACGCCGGTCAGCAGCGTCCCGACGCCCGAGATCTGCAGTGACCACAGGTAGTAGTCCACCCCGACACCCGGCGAATACGTCAGCTCGGACAGTGGCGGATAGGCCAACCAGCCCGTGCGCGCGAACTCGCCAACCACGAGCGAGACATTCACCAGCAATGCGCCCGTCGCGGTCAACCAGAAGCTGACCGAGTTCAAGGTCGGGAAGGCGACGTCCCGTACCCCGAGCTGCAACGGGACGACGATGTTCATCAGTCCGATCACGAAGGGCATCGCCACGAAGAAGATCATCAGCGTGCCGTGTGCAGAGAAGATCTGGTCGTAATGATCGGGAGGCAGATAGCCGGGTGCCCGAAAGGCCAGCGCCTGCTGCGATCGCATCATGATCGCATCGCTGAAGCCACGGATCAGCATGACACCGGCGAGGAAGACGTACATCACGCCGATGCGCTTGTGGTCGACGCTGGTGATCCACTCGCGCCACAGGTAGGGGATCCACCCTTTGAGCGCGATATAGACGAGGACACAGAAGATGATCAGCCCGACGAAGCCGGCCGCAAACAACGGTATCGGCTGGTCGATCGGAATGGCGGCCCAGGTCAGCTTGCCCAGCATGCTAGTTCTCCGCCCGCTTTGACGCGCCCGGACTGGTTTCCTCGACGGGCCCCGGGCCGGGTGGCAACGCCTGTGTGACGATGTTCTTGAACAGGTCGGGAGCGACGTCGCGGTAGGTGAACGGGGCAACGCCAATGCTCTGCCTGGCCAGCTCGGTATAGCTTTGCGAGTTCAATGTCGGACCGCTGCCGCGGGTCGCATCGACCCAGGCAGTGAAGCGGTCCATCGGCAACGCCTCGGTGTCGAAGTGCATGCCGGCGAAGCCGTCGCCGCTGTAGTTGGTCGACAGGCCGAGAAACACACCGGGTTCGTCAGCGTGCAGATTGAGCTGCGTCGCCATGCCGTTCATCGTGTAGATCATGCTGCCGAGCTGCGGGATGAAGAAGGCATTCATCACGCTCGCCGAGGTCAGGCTGAAGTGGATGGGCAGGCCGGCGGGGATGACGAGGTGGTTGACGCTGGCGACATGCTGTCTGGGATAGATGAACAGCCATTTCCAATCCAGCGACACGACCTGGACCTCGAGCGGCGGGTCCTTCGACGGCAGCGGCCTTGCCGGGTCCAGAGCGTGCGAGCTTATCCACGCAACACCACCCAGCAGCATGATCGTCAGCAGCGGGATGGCCCAGACGATCAGCTCGAGCTGGCCGGAATAGGTAAAGTCGGGCAGATGGCGTGCCCTCGTGTTGGATTTTCGGTACCACCAGGCGCAGCCGAGCATGGCAGCGAGCGTTGGGACAACGATTGCCAGCATGATGGCGAGTGAGTCGATCAGGATGGTCTTCTGCGCTTCGCCGATCGGACCTCGCGGATCGAGCACGCCGGGTTGACAGGCGGCCAGGGCGATCAATGCCGACAGGGCGACACAACGGGCGGTGAATGCGACCACCGAGCGCGAGCGGAGCGATGATACCCCTTGATGCATGCGATCCCCCGGACTCACTTCACACACTGTCCCGTGGTTACGCAACCCGCTAAGCGCGGCGGCCGGCCGACAGGTCCAGCTCGGCCGCGAAGTGACATCGCGCAAAATGTCCCGGCGTCACCTCCTGCAATGCCGGAGCCTCCTGCCTGCAGCGGTTCTCGGCGAACTCGCAGCGCGGATGAAAGTAGCAGCCCGATGGCGGCGAGGCGGGGCTCGGCACCTCGCCCTTGAGGATGCCGTCAGCGCCTGATACCCGCGGGTCAGGCACCGGCACCGCGCGCATCAGCGCCGCCGTGTAGGGATGCCGTGGTCTTCGGAACACCGCGTCGGTCGGCGCCAGCTCCACCAATTGTCCGACATACATCACAGCGACGCGATCGCAGATGTGGCGCACCACCGACAGATCGTGCGCGACGAACAGAAATGTCAGCCGCAGCCGCGACTGCAGTTCCAGCAGCAGGTTCAGCACCTGGGCCTGCACCGACACGTCCAATGCCGACACAGGTTCGTCGGCAACGACAAGTCTTGGGCTGGTCGCGAGCGCCCGGGCGATGCCGATACGCTGGCGCTGCCCGCCGCTGAACGCATGCGGAAACCGGTGCATGAACTCGGGCCGCAATCCGACCAGCCGCAGCAGTTCGGCCACGCGATCCATGCGCTCGCGGCGACTGCGCATGCCGTTCACCAACAACGGCTCGCCGACATTGTCGAACAACGTCATGCGCGGATTGAGCGAGCCGAACGGATCCTGAAAGATCATCTGGATCTGTTTGCGCAGCGGTCCCAGTTGCGCGGACGACATCGGTGCCAGATCCACGACCTTGTCGCCGGAGCGGAACAGGATCTGTCCCTCGGTCGGTTCGATGGCGCGCAGAATGCACCGCGCGGTGGTGGTCTTGCCGCAGCCGCTTTCGCCCACGAGACCGAGCGCCTCGCCTTCCTGCACGGTGAAGCTCACGTCATCCACTGCGCGGACGTTGCCGGTGACACGACGCAACATGCCCTTGGCGATCGGGAAGTATTTCCGCAGCCCGCGGACATCGAGCAGCGGCATGTCGAGCAGCGGGCCGGTCATGCCGGTTCAGCGTCTCTGCTGTGCAGGAAGCAGCTCACCGCACGTCGCGGACCCAGTGAATGCAGTGCGGGGACAAGTGTGGCGCAGCGCTCGGGCAGAATGTCCTCGCAGCGCGGATGGAACGGACAACCTGGTGGACGATTGAACGGGTGCGGCAGAGTGCCGGCGATCACCGGCAACGCCGAGCGGGTCTCGGTCTGCAGACTGGGGATCGAGCGCAGCAGCGCCCTAGTGTAGGGATGTCGCGGCGCATGGAAGATTTCGTCCACGGGTCCTTCTTCCATGATGCGGCCGAGATACATCACCACCACATAGTTGGCCATCTGCGCAATCACGCCCAGGTCGTGCGTGATGAAGATGATCGCGGTGTGGTACTTGTGCTGCAGCTCGCGCAGCAGTCCGAGAATCTGTGCCTGCGTCGTCACGTCGATCGCCGTGGTCGGTTCGTCGGCGATCAGCAGCCGCGGCCTGCAGGACAGCGCCATTGCGATCATCGCGCGCTGCCGCAAACCGCCGGACAACTGCCAGGAATAGGCATCGACGCGGCTTTCGGGCATGGAGATGCCGACGTCGCGGAACAGCTCGACCGTTCTCACGCGCGCCTGCTCGCGGCCGACACGCTCGTGCAGCATGATCGCCTCGACGATCTGCGCACCGACGGTGTGCACCGGGCTGAACGCCGCCATCGGCTCCTGCGGTATCAGCGCGATTTCCGCGCCGCGCAGATCGCGCATCAGCCGGCCGCGCGGCGACAGGCGCGCGAGATCGATCGGCTTGTCGCCCCCCGCCTTGTCCCCTCGGCGATACAGGATCTCGCCGCCGGTGATGCGTCCGGGCGGATCGATCAGTTGCAGGACCGCCCGCATGGTGACGCTCTTGCCGCAGCCGCTCTCGCCGACGATGCCGACAACCTGGCTGGGAAAGACGTCGAAGCTGACGCCGTCCACCGCGCGCACCGTGCCCTCGTCCAGGCGGAACGACACGCGCAGGTCGCGCACCTGAAGCAGGGGTTCAGTGGCTGTAGGGATCGGAGGCATCGCGCAGACCGTCGCCCACAAGGTTGAAGGCCAGCACCGCGACAATGACGATGAGGCCCGGGATCAGCAGCCACGGCGCCAGTGCCAGGGTCTGGATGTTCTGTGCCTCTTGCAGCAGCACGCCCCAGCTTATCGCCGGTGGGCGGATGCCGAGACCGAGGAACGACAGCGATGTCTCGTTGATGATCATCACCGGGATGGCGAGCGAGCTGGTGGCGATGATGTGGCTGAGGAAGGTTGGCACCATGTGGCGCAGGATGATGCGCATCTGGCTGCAGCCGGCAAGGCGTGCGGCGAGCACGAAGTCCTCCTCGCGCAGTGCCAGGAATCGGCCGCGGACTTCGCGCGCCAGCGTGGTCCAGCCGACCAGCGAGAGGATCACGGTGATGGCGAAGAACACCTGGATCGGCGTCCAGTCGCGCGGCAGGGCGGCGGAGAGCGCGAGCCAGATCGGTATGGTGGGCACCGATTGCAGCAGCTCGATCAGTCGCTGGATCACCTGATCTGTGATGCCGCCGAAGTAGCCCGATATGCCGCCGAGTACCACGCCGAAGATCACGCTGAGGGTGACGGCGACCAGACCGACGGTCATCGATGTCTGGGTGCCGCGCATGATGCGCGACCACTGGTCACGGCCGAGGCGGTCCGAGCCCAGCAGGAAGATGCGCTGGCCGGGGTCGGCGGCGCCGAGCAGATGGATGTTGGTGTCGAACAGGCCGAGGGCGCTGTACGGGAAGCCGCGCGTGAAGAAGCTGACATGGACCTTGCGCTGAGGGTCAGTGGTCCATTCCATGCGCAGTGTCACCGGATTGCGTTTGCCGACGATGGCGGGGACCCACGGATTCCAGCCGTCGTCGAAAAAGTGCAGCATCTGCACGGGGATGAAGGCCTGGCGCGCGTCGGTCTGTTCCGGGTCCTGGGTGCTGAAGAAGTCCGGACAGAGCACGACCAGGTACATGCAGATCAGCAGGCCGGCGCTGAACAGCGCCAGGTGATGGCGACGGAAACGCCACCACACCAGCTTCCAGTTTGACGCAACGGCGATGCGGTCTTCGGCGGCAATGCCAACTGCTTGGACGTCGGACATAACGCTATGCGACCACTGTCATTGCACAGCTACCTCTCCATCCGTATGCGTGGGTCCATCATCGCAAGCGCGATGTCCGACAGCAGCGTGCCGACGATGGTGAGAAACGAGTAGATCAGCAGGATCGCCCCAGCCAGGTACATGTCCTGATTGATCAGTGCCCGCAGCAGTAACGGTCCAATGTTCGGCAGGTTCATCACCGTCGCGACAATCAGGCTGCCGGAGAACAATTGCGGCAGATACCACCCGATCGTGCTCATCAGCGGGTTGAGCGCCAATCGCACCGGATACCGCACCACCAGCCGCCACTCACGCAAGCCCTTCGCTCGCGCCGTCACCACGTACGGCTTGTTCAGCTCATCCAGCAGGTTGGCCCGCATGATGCGGGTCAGCCGCGCGGTACCGGCGATGCCCAGTATCACCGCCGGCAGCCACAGATGCGCCAGCAGATCGCCGACACGCGCCAGGCTCCACGGCGCTTCGACATATTCCGGCGAGAACAGCCCCGTCACGCTTATCCCGAAATACGCGAACGCAACCCACATCAGCACTAGCGCCAGCATGAAGTTCGGCGTGGCGACCCCAACATAGTTGATCACCGTCAGCACGTGGTCGAACACCGAACGCTGGTGCGTCGCCGAATAGATCCCCGCGGGCACCGCGATGATCCAGGTCAGCACGAACGACATCACCGCCAGCGCTATCGTCAGCCCCAGCTGCTCGCCGATCAACTCCGCGTTCGGCCGCTGGTATTCCAGCGACAGGCCGAGATTGCCGGACAGCAGGTCCTGCAACCAATACAAGTACTGCACGATGAACGGCTGATCCAACCCGTACTCATGCCGCAGCATATCGATCTGCTCGGCACTGATGGAGCTGCCCGAGGCCTGCAGCGTCGCCACGTACGTCGTCAGGAAATCACCAGGCGGCGCCTGCATGATCGCGAAGATGACGAACGAATAGATCAGCAGCAGAAACGGCAGCAGCAGCAGACGCTGGACGATATAGCGGATCACTTGGAGAAGAAGTACTGCTCGGTTCGCGTATTCCCCGGCGTACGCAGCGGCCAGTCGTTGCCGATGGTGGTCGGCACGTTGTGCAGCTTGCTGTTCACCACCACGACCCCCTGCACCATTGGCGTCAAGCCGATGGTGCCGATCTCGAACACTTCATCCGCCCAGATGCGGAACAGCTCCTGCGCCGCCTTCACCTGCCCCTCCGGTCCGACCGAGCGTGCGGTATCCACCAACGCCATGATCCGCTTCACCGGTTCGATCGGCTCCACGCCCTCCTTGCCGCCTGACATCAGCCAGCGAGTGTACAGCGGCCCAAGCGTCAGGATCGGTGTGACGCGCGGATCGAACTTCGCGTTGCCGGTGAACGGAAATGCCGTGGTGTCCTCGTTCCAGATCGAGGTCATCAGCTCGTTGGCGTCATTCATCTTGAAGTGCAGCGCGCGCTCGCGAATCTGCACCACGGTCTTGACGCCCACGGCCTCCCAGTCCCTGGCGATCAGTTGCGCCACGTCGGGCCAGGCACCGAAGGCCGGCACCACGCTGATCTCCATGATCAGCGGTTTGCCGTTGGCCATCAGCCGGACGCCCTGCGCATCGCGCTTGGACAGTCCGATCCCGTCCAGCAGCTTATTCGCCCCGGCGCGATCGAATTCCGTATGCTTGGTGGCCCACTCCTTGCCGGGGAAATACGGGTGCCACGGCGCCGGCACACCCTGGCGCGCCTCACCCAGGCCGAGGAACACCGACTCCTTGATCTCATCACGATTGATCGCGATCGACAGCGCCACCCGGAAGTCCTTGGTGTTGATCAGCTTGCCGGTCTCCGGATCAGCGTTGTAGGTCATGTTGAAGTTGACCACGGCATCCGAACCGCCAAAGGTCGGCCAGATCAGCACCTTGTACTTGCCGTTCTTCTCCTGCTCCTTCAGCACCGGATAGTTGGTCATCTGGATGTGGCGCGCCTGCATGTCGAAGTTGCCGGCAATCGCCTGCAGGTTCAGCGCCTGCTGGTCAGCGAAATAGGTGAACCGCACCTCGTCGATATAGGGCAGCTGATTACCGTCCTTGTCGACGCCGACGTAGTACGGATTGCGCCGTAGCGTGAACACCTGATCGCTCACCCGGCTGACCGGCGTCCAGGCCGCCATGGTCGGCCGCTCTGGGTTCTGGTACGGCGTCGCGCGCGACTGGAACAGCTCGGTCCAGGTCTTGAAGCTCGCCGCCTGCGCCTGCTTGTCGAGCTCCGCTTTCGGCGTGTAGGTGGGATGGAACTTCTTCAGGTAGTGCGCCGGCAGGAACATCGCGTAGAGCCCATCGGCCCCATCGGCATTCGCCACCGCGATCAGGAACAGCGTGGCCGGCGAGGTGTAGGTGAAGCGCACCGTGTTGTCGTCTACCTTCTCCACCTTGGCGGGCGAGCCATCGGCACTGCGAAGCCAGCCCGGCAGCGACGGCGTCAGATCCTTGTTCAGCATCACGTCGTTGAACCAGAACACGATGTCATCGGCGGTGAACGGCGCGCCGTCGGACCACTTCGAACCCTTGCGGAGCGACAGGGTCCAGACCTTGAAGTCTGGCGATGACTCCGCCCCGGCGGCGATCTTGGGTTCGATCTTCGCGCCGTCGGGACTGAAGCGGAACAAACCGTCGTAGACGACACGGACGTAGTTGTTGGCATCCGCCGGCCCGAGGAAGGCGCGGCGCCAGACGCCACCGTATTCGCCGATCTTCTCGACCACCGGCACCACCAGAGGCTGCTCGGGCAGCCGCTGATCCACTGGCGGCAGCTTGCCGGCCTTCACCTGTTCGTCGAGCGCAGGGGCTTCATGGTACTTGCTCTGCGCAGCCGCAGGTTGCGCAAAGCCAAGCAATGCGCAGGCAAGCAGCGCGATGGTCGTTGAAAGACGTATCATGGACGGCCCCATTGGCGGCGCACCTTGTTGTTGACGCTTCGTTCAGGCGGATGTTCGGCCGGCGTCCGGGCCGCGTCAATCAGCCACGCCGCAGCACGGGGTCACTGCTTCGCTTCGCCGTACGGAGAGTGCAGGGCACCGGATTTGTACTCGTCCGGCCACAGGATCACCTCCTTCTTCGGGTCCCTGAACTGATCGACGTCGTGGCCAGCGACACCCTGGAACTGCACCTCCAGCACACGCGGCTTCGTCCATTCGCCGTTGGGGCCGAACGCGATATCGCCAACGATGGTGTGGAAGGTGTGCGTGCGCAGATAGTCCGCGAGCTTGTCCTGATCGAGGCTCTTCGCTCCCTCGATGGCCTGCCCCAGTACCTGCATGTCGGAGTAAGCGAAGGGCGGCAGATAGAAGCCCAGCAGGTCCACGCCCGCGCCGGCGGCCTTCTCCTGGTACTGCTTCAGGAACGCCAGCGCGTCCGGCGATGCGAAGTCGCCCACCGGCAGCCAGAAGTCGTAATCGACGATGCCGTTGAGCAGCGGGCCGAGTTGCGCCTTGATCGCGGTCGCCTGCAGCCCAACCATGCCGCCGCCGAACAGTCTCGCCTTCAATCCGGCCTCACTGGCGGCCCGCACCATGCCCACCGTATCGGGCGGATAGGAGCCGACAAACACCAGATCAGGATTGGTTGCCTGGATGGCGCGAACGATCGGCGTGTAGTCGGCGGTGGTCGGCGGATAGGTCTGATCGTAGACGATCTTGTAGCCGGTCCGCTTCGCCTGGGCTCGCGCCCCATCCACCGCGTTCTTCGAAAACTCCGCATCGGCGCCGACCAGTGCGATCGTCGTGGGTTTCGGATCCAGGGTCGCGGCAACGGCGAAGAAGCCCTGCGAGAACGCCTCTTTCGGTGTCGGTCCGCCGGCAGGGATGATCGAGAAGTACTTCGGGTAGTGGAACTCGCTGTTCACATCCAGGCCGAACAGGCCAAGGAATGTCAGGTTGCGCTGCATGATCACCGGCATCGCAGGCGCCAGCATGTTGGTGCCGTTGCCGCCGATCAGCATGTCGACATGGTCGACCTCGAGCAGCTTGGTGATGATGCCCGGCACGGTCGAGGGGTTGCTCTGGTCATCGTAGTACAGCAGCTTCACCGGGCGACCGAGCAGACCGCCCTTGGCATTGGTCTCTTCGGCCCAGATCTGCATCGCAAGCAGCGCCGCCTTGCCGTTCGGTGCCAGGCCACCGGTGAGTTCGATGTCGAAGCCGATCACCAGCGGCTCGGCGGCGTGCGCGACAGGCAGTGCGCAAGCCAGCAGCAGGGCCGCGAGTGCGGCGCGATAGGTCGATTTCACCCGGTTTCCTCCCATTGTATGCAATCGCTTGTCATTGCGAGGAGCATAGCTCCTCGGAACGACAAGGTAGCTGGGTGCGTTTCTGTTTATGCCGCCTGGCGCACCGCCGGGAACACCTCCTCGGCGAGCAACTGCATCTGTTCGTCGGCCAGGCTTTTCGGCATGCCGACCCAGTGCACGCCGGCGATCAAAGTCGTCACACCAAACCGGCGGCGCAGATCGAGGATCTGCTCGGTCACCTCGGCTGGCGAGCCGATCAGGAACCGATCATCCACCAGTTCGTCGAAGTCGAGGTCGAAGTGATCGCTCGATGGCATCACCTTGTCCTGACCCCAGGCGCGATACGCCTGGTACTTCACCTCGAGCGATGGTCGCGCTCGTTCGATCGCCTCGGCGCGGGTGCGGGCGATGAAGACCTCGCGCGCCATCGGGAACTCAGCCGGGAACGGTTTGCCACAGGCGTCGAGCTCGCGCTTGTACACCTCCATCTGCTGCGCGATCGTCGCCAGCTTGTTGTGCGGGTTGACGAACCAGGCATCCGCCATGCGTGCCGCGCGCCTGATGCCGACATCGATGTTGGCGCCGATCCACACGGGCGGCATCGGCTTCTGCACCGGCAGCACGGTGCAGTTCGCGTTCTCCAGCGCGAAATACGACGCCTGCATGGTGACGAAGTCCTCGGTCCATAACCGCTTCACCGCGGTCAGGCATTCCTCGAAGCGGCGGCCGGCCTGCTTCAGCGTGGTGCCGAAGGCGCGGAACTCCACCTCGCGATAGCCGATGCCGGCGCCGAACACGAGCTTGCCGCCTGACATCACGTCGAGCGAGGCCAGCTCCTCGGCGATGTGCAGCGGGCTGTGCAGCGGCAACAGCACCACACCAGGCACCAGCCGGAGTTTCGGCGCGACCAGCGCGACCTGGCAGAGATAGGGGATCTGCTGGATGTACTGAAACGGATGCGAGCTGTAGTGCGAGCCCTTGGCGATCAGGTCGTAGCCAAGCTGTTCCGCCAGTCGGGCTGCCTCGAGGTCCTCGCGCAGGCGAAGCTGCATGTCGTCGCCCTGCGGATACTGGCCGCGAATGATCAGGCCGAATTTCATCGCTCGCTCCTCTTTGCGCCATGCAGCGGCTGGAGCATGTCAGCGCCGCCGGGCAGCGGCAATCCGCGTGATGTGGTTTCATTCTGGCAGGCGATCGGGTATTTGGGCGCGATGCAAACCCGATCCATCGAAGCCCTTCTGCTGCTCGCGGGACCTCTGCTGGTTGCGCCGGCTGCCGCGCAACCGGCCCCGAACCAACGCGTCGTCGTGATAGAGCAGGCGGGGTTGGCCCAAGCGGCGGTGGCATCCTGCGCCGGAGGAGCGATGATCGGCTATCTGGCGGTGCTCGCCACGGGTGCTGCGACGCCACTGGGCACGGCGGCGTTGTTCTGCGGCCTGTCGGTGGCGGCCACCGCCGCCAGCGGCATCGCGGTATGGACCTGGGACACGGCGACTTCGTTTACCCGCTGATCCGTCAGTAGTCCGAGCCAACTAATGGGCGACTGCCGTCGGGGTGAAGCCGGCGATCAGTTCCTCGATCTTGTCCGGATCGGACTGCTCCATCACATGCCGGGCGAACCGCGCACAGGCGTCGATCTCCACCGCACGGATTGCCTGTTTTACCCGAGGCACAGCCGATGCTGCCATGCTGAAGCTGCGCAGCCCCAGTCCCAGCAGCAGCGGCATCAGCCGGGGGTTAGCCGCCATCTCACCGCAGACCGACACAGGCATGCGCATCCGCAGCGCCGCCTCGGTGGCGAACTGCACCAGCCGCAATACCGCCGGATGCAGCGGATCGTACAGCTCGGCGACGTCAGTCTCGCCGCGATCCACTGCCAGCGTGTAGGCGGTCAGATCATTGGTGCCGATGGCGAAGAAGTCCGATTCAAGCGCCAGGGCGTCAGCCGACAGCGCCGCACCCGGCGTCTCGATCATGATACCGAGCGGGGGCAGTTTCTCCGGGATGCGCTCGCCGCGGCGCCGCAGCCGCCGTGCCACCCGCTCATAGATCTCGCGCGCGACGCGCACCTCGCCGACCGTGGTCACCATCGGCAGCATCACACGCACCGGGCCGGCCGTCGCAGCACGCAGGATCGCCGCGAGCTGCGTCTCCAACAGCTCCGGCTCGCGCAGCAGCAGCCGGATACCACGCAGGCCGAGGGCTGGGTTGGCATCAGCGATGTCGGGGACGATACCGGCGCTGGACAAGGCCTCGATGTCCTTTTCGCCACCCCAGTCCAGCACGCGGATCGCCACCGGATCGCCGCCCATCGCCTCCACGATGGAGCGGTAGGTCTCCGCCTGAGTGTTCTCGTCCGGCATCGTCTCGCGGTTCATGAACAGGAACTCGGTGCGCAGGAGACCGATGCCGACCGCGCCCGATTGGGCGATCAGCGGCAGTTCGAGCGGCAATTCCAGGTTGGCCTGCAGTTCTACCGTTTCACCGTCCAACGTCTCGGCGGGCAGACGGCGGAGCTTGGCGAAGCGCTGTCGCTCGCGGGCAAACGAGGTGACGGCCCGCCGGGCGGTCGTCAGCGTCTCCGGCCCTGGGTTAAGCACGACGATGCCAGCCGAGCCATTGACCACGGCGAGGTCGCCCGGTTGGATCGCATGCGCCAGACCTGTGGCACCCAACACGGCTGGCACACCCAGTGCGCGCAGCATGACGGAGGTGTGGCCCTCGGCTCCACCCTCCTCGGTGGCGACGCCGGCCAGGCGCGACGGGTCGAGCAACGCTGCATCGGAAGGCCGCAACGACTCGCTGATCAGTACCGCCCCCTCGGGGAGGCCGGCGAAGCTCCGAAATGGCGCCCTGGTCAGGTTGCGCACGAGCCGACGGCCGATCTCGCGCACCTCGTCGGCGCGGCGCATCAGGCCGGCACGGTCGTCCGCGGGCATTCCCGGTTCGGCCTGCGCCAGAATTGCGCCGGCGATCGCCTCTGCCTCTGCCATTACGGCGGTCTCGGCCGAAACCAGGGTCTCCTCGATGCGCTGGCGCACCGCGCGGATCATGCGCGTCGAACCCAGCATGCGAATATAGGCGTCGATCAGCGGCGCCAGCTCGATCTGGCTCTCCTCGGGCAACACGACGAGCCGGTTGCGGAGCTTGTTGAGCTGCTTGCGCGACTGGGCGACGGCGGCATCGAAGCGCGCACCTTCGGCGGCGCAGTCCGATGCCTGGATCTTGTGCCGGGTAATTTCGGGCACCGGTTCGGAGGCGCGGAACACAGGGCCGATCGCGACGCCGGCGGAGACGGGAATGCCAGTGAACCGCGCCTCGCGCCGGGCGTGATCGGGCCGCGCGCGACCGAGGCGCTTGTGTTGGGGCGGCGGCGGACTAGCCTTGCTCATCAAAGCCGGACTCGACCAGCGCGGCGAGCGCATCGAGCGCTTCCTTGGCGTCCCAGCCTTCGGCGCGCAGCTCGATGACCGCGCCCTTGCCGGCCCCCAGCATCATCAGACCCATGATCGAGCGTGCCGGCACCGACTGCCCGTCGCGGATCACGTCCACGGAAGCATCAAAACGCTCGGCCAGCATGACGAACTTGGCAGCGGCGCGGGCGTGCAGCCCTCGCTTGTTGAGCACTGTGACGTTGCGCGTCAGGACCGGCGCGATGGCAGAGGGTGGTTGCTCCTGAGGAGGAAGGTCGCCGTCCTGCGGCGTCATCCACAGGTGCCGTTGGACTTGCTGCCATTGTGCAGGACGTGCGAGGCGGCCGCGATATATTTGCGTCCCGCCTCCTCGGCGCAATTCACCGCGTCGGCCAGCGGCTGTTTGGACCGGACCTTGGCCAGCTTCACCAGCATCGGCAGGTTCACGCCTGCGATCACTTCAATGCCCTGCCGCTGCATCAGAGAAATCGCCAGGTTGGACGGCGTGCCGCCGAACATGTCGGTGAGCAGCACCACGCCGTCACCGGTATCGCATCGGTGGATACACGCCTCGATCTCGGCCCGACGGTTGTCAATGTCGTCCTCGGGCCCGATGCAGACCGTATCGACGTTGCGCTGCGAACCGACCACATGTTCCATGGCGGAACGCAATTCCTCGGCCAACCGGCCGTGGGTCACCAGGACCATGCCGATCATTGGAGTAAACAGGCTTCCCTGGCGGACAAAGTTAACCGGTCGCTCATGATGTTGTCTCAGGCCTCCTGTGCCTGAACCGGCGCGGATGTCGCAGCCGGGCCGCCAAATTCCTGGGCGTTACCTGCCCGCGGCGGCAGCCGCTCGGTCAGATATGCCGCCTCAAGTCCTTCCCGGGCCAATTCGCGGTGCCTCACGAGCAGCCGCCAACCGGGGCCTGGGCCTCCTGCAGCCTGCGCCGATGCGACCCGATCCGCCAAATGGCGGGCGAGCTTTTCGACCAGATAGACCGAACGATGTCGCCCACCTGTACACCCAATCGTGATAGACGCATATTTCTTGCCCTCCTGGATGAACCTCGGCAAGAGCATTTCAATCAAGTCCGTAATCTTGGCAAAATATGTCGCGAAGTCCGGATCCTCTTCGATGAACGCGCCAACCTCGGCGTCCAGCCCCGTCCGGTCCCGCAACATATGGTCATAGTGCGGATTTCTCAAAAAGCGTGCATCGAATACCAGATCTGCTTCCCGCGGGATATTGAACTTATAGGCGAAGGAGATCAGGGAGACCACGAGGTGGTTCTCCTCGGCCTCGCTGCCGATGCCGAAGTGCTGGTCGACCAACAGCCGCAGTGAGGCGAGTGGCAGATCCGAAGTGTCGATCAGCAGGTCGGCTCGCTCGCGAAGGGGCGCGGTTAGTAGTTCCTCGCGCCGGATGCCATCGGTGACCCGTCCCTGCGGTGCCAGCGGGTGGCGACGCCGCGTTTCCGTATAGCGGCGCAGCAGCGTGCCTTCGTCCGCCCAGGTGAAAATCAGTTCCGGCCGCAGCGCGGAATTGGCGCGCAGCCGCTTCAGCGTGTGCGACACGAGGTCCGCATCGAAGCCACGGGTGCGCGCGTCGACGCCGACCGCCAGGTTGCGCTCACTGCGGGTCACCATGTCCTCGAGCATTGGCAGCGGCGGGTTGTCCACGGCCTCATAGCCGAGATCCTCCAGCTCTCGCAGAACGGATGACTTGCCGCCGCCCGAGAGACCGGTGACCAGCACCACCCGGAGACGTTGGTTGCTCATGCGGCGAAGGCTCCGGCCACTTGTGCGATGCGTCCGAGAGCACAGTCGAGCGCGAGGGCCACGCGTTCTGGTGCGGATGCGGCGTTGGGATCGACCAGAACCAACGGCAGATCGAACGTATTATGACGTGTCGGCGCGGGCAGTCGCACGGCCGGGCTGCCCAGTTCCACCACCAGCGCGAGGCGCGCCTCGGCGACATGGGGCAGCCGCACGATGCCGAGGCCGCGCGCTTCCAGCAGGCCGGCAAGGCGAGGCGGCGGCCGGGCTATGCCTTCCTCGATGTCGACCCGATCGTCGGCGACCAGATCAAAGCCCCGGGCGAGCAGGCGTAACAACAGATCGGATTTACCCACACCGGGTGGGCCGATCAGCAGCACGCCGTCGCCTGTTCGACTGGCGCAGCTCCCGTGGGTCTGCATAACCACGCATACTGGGCCGGCACGGTCTGGAAGGGAAGCGCCGCCATGATCAGCCGAAAGGACGTAGCCGCTGCCGCTGTCCGCATCGAGGGGTTCGTCCGGCATACGCCTCTCCTGCGGCTTTCCGCCTCCGACCTGGGCCTCGGCATACCCGTGACTTTGAAGCTCGAACTGCTGCAGCATGCGGGAAGTTTCAAGCCGCGCGGGGCGTTCAACCATTTGCTGTCGGTCAACCTACCTACGGCCGGGGTGATTGCCGCGTCGGGCGGCAACCATGGTGCGGCGGTGGCGTATGCCGCGCGCGCACTGGGCGCCAGGGCGGAAATCTTCGTCCCTGCTCCCACCCCGGCGACGAAGGTTTCCCGCATCACAAGTTACGGCGCGCGCGTCGTGCAGACCGGCCCGACCTATGCCGAAGCGCTCGCCGCCTCCCGCGAACGTCGGGCGGAGACCGGAGCCCTGGAGGTGCATGCCTACGACCACCCGGACGTGCTCGCCGGCCAGGGCACAGTCGGACGCGAGTTCGAGCACGATGCGCCGGAGCTAACACATGTGCTGGTGGCAACCGGCGGGGGCGGGCTGATCGGCGGTATTGCCGCGTGGTACGCGGGAAGTGTGCGGATTGTCAGCGTGGAGCCCGAGGGCTGTCCCGCGCTGCACGATGCCCTGCGGGCCGGGCGTCCGGTCGAGGCTCCGGTTGGTGGCGAGGCAGCGGACAGTCTCGGCGCGCGCCGGGTCGGCGAACTGATGTTCCCGATCGCCCAGGCGTATGTGGCCGCTGCCGTGCTGGTCCCGGATGCCGCCATCGCCGCCGCTCAGCGGCTGATCTGGGATCGGCTGCGCCTGATCGCGGAACCCGGCGGCGCGACCGCGCTCGCGGCATTGCTCTGCGGTTCGTTCAAGCCACCCGAAGGCGCGCGGGTCGGCGTTCTGCTGTGTGGCGCCAACACCGATCCAGCGAAAGTTGCCGGCGCATGAACGCGAACCATTTCCTGCTGGCCACGGACAGCCGGGGCGTCGCTACGCTGACGCTGAACCGGCCGACGGTGGCGAACGCCTATGACGAGGATCTGTTGCGGGCGCTGACCACGGCGCTCGACAGGATCGCGACTGACGATACGCTGCGCGCACTGGTCATCCAGGGTGCCGGGAAGCACTTTCAGGCCGGCGCCGACATCAATTGGCTCAATCGGCTGTCGCGTCTGGGCCCGGAGGAGAACCACACCGCATCGGTCGTCACGGTCCGGTTCAGCAAGACGCTGAACGAGCTGCCCAAGCCGACGATTGCGGTGATCCATGGCGCGTGTTTCGGCGGTGGTGTCGGTATCGCCTGCGGCGTCGACGTGGCGCTGGCGACACCCGATGCGCTGTTCGCGATCAGCGAGGTTCGCCACGGCATCGCGCCTACGCCGATCTCGACGCACATGGTGAACGCGATCGGTCTTCGGCATACCCGACGCTATGCGCTGACCGGCGAACGGTTCGGTGCAGTGGAGGCGGCGCGCATCGGGTTGGTGCACGAAGTGGTGGCGGCGGATCAGATGGAGGCACGGGTGGCCGAGGTGCTGGAGGCGACCCTGCTCGGTGCGCCGGGGGCGATCGCGCGGACGAAGCTCTCCGTGCTCGGTGCCAATGATCTGCTGCTGGATGAACGCGAGGTCGAGTTGCTTGCACATGAGGGGTGGATGCAGCGTCAGTCGGCTGAGGGTCGTGAGGGCACCGCCGCGTTCCGCGAGAAACGCCGGCCGGGGTGGTACAAGGCGCCGGCATAGCAACGGAATCAGGGGAGAGAATGATGTGGCGCCTGGCGATTGGTCTGTTCTGTGCTCTGTCATTGGCCACCACGGCTCTGGCGCAGGAGCGCATTCTGCATGTCGGTCTGCGCGAGGATCCGGACCTGCTCGATCCGACGCTCGGTTCCTCCTATGTCGGCCGAATCGTATTTTCCGGTCTGTGCGACAAGCTATTCGACATCGACGCCGATCTGAACATCGTGCCCATGCTTGCGACCGGCTATGAGTGGCAGGATCCGACACACCTCATTATCCATATCCGCGACGGCGTACAGTTCCAGGATGGGGAAAAACTCAATGCCGACGCGGTGAAGTACAAGCTGACACGCGACCTCACTGCCAAGGGCAGCATGCGTCGCGGCGAAGTGAACTCCATCGACAGCATCGATGTCGTGGATCCTCTGACAGTGCGGCTGAACCTGAGAGCGCCGGCGGCACAGCTACTGGCCCAGCTTACCGATCGTGCCGGGATCATGATTTCACCCAAGGCTGCAGAGGCTGCCGGGGAGAAATTCGGTCTGCATCCGGTCTGCGCCGGCCCGTTCAGCTTTGACAGCCGCGTGGCGCAGGACCGCATCGTGCTGAAGCGCTTTCCCGGGTATTGGGATGCCAAGTCCATCCACTTCGACGAGGTGGTCTACCTGCCTAACCCGAACTCCTCGGTACGATTGGCCAATCTGCAGGCCGGCGCCCTGGACATTGTCGAATACATCCTGCCGACCGATGTCCCGGCGGTGCAGAGGGATCCGAAGCTCAAGACGGCGATCGACGATTCGCTTGCCTACACCGGTATCGCGGTGAATACCGACAACGGTCCGGCGAAGGACACAACGCTGGGCAAGAACGCATTGGTGCGCCAGGCGTTCGAGCTCAGCATCGATCGTCAGGCGCTGATACAGGTTGTGTATTCAGGCATGTATACGCCGACGATTCAGGCCAATCCGCCCAGTTCGCCATTCTTCTTCAAGGACCTGCAGATTCCGGCGCGTGACGTGGCAAAGGCAAAGGCGTTGCTGAAGCAGGCCGGCGTGCCAACGCCCGTGCCGGTGACGCTGACCATCACCAACGGATCCGACATCCAGCAGGCCGGTGAGGTAATTCAGTCGATGGCCAGCGAAGCGGGGTTCGACGTGAAGATCAAGGCGATGGAGTTCGCGTCATCTCTGCAGGCGGCGTATGCTGGTGACTTCCAAGCCTATCTTATCGGCTGGTCGGGGCGCTCCGATCCCGACGGCAACATGTGGCAGATGCTGCATACCGGCGGAACGTTCAACTACGGCCACTACAGCCATGCCGATGTCGACAAGGCGCTTGACGATGGGCGTACCGTCGCCGCGGTTGATCAGCGGCGTTCGTTCTATGCCAAGGTGTGGGAGCAGGAGCGCAAGGATCTGCCGCTGATCTATCTTTGGACCGGCAAGAACATCGTTGGGATGAAGAAGAACCTGATGGGTTTCCAGCAGGTGCCTGACGGGCTCATCCGACTGCAAGGCGTCGCGCTGGACAAGTAGCTTTCCGCGCCGGCGGCCGCACCGATAAATTCGATTTCTCAAAGCAGAATCCTGGAGCCGTTTCTGCCGAAAGAACGAAAAAAGTTGATGCATCCATTTGGCAGAAGGTTCGTTGGGTGAGCATGGACGTGCTCATCGTAGAGCGAAACGAGTTGCTCGCCGCAGTGCTCGCCGACGCGCTGGCCGATGAAGGCATCGAAGCGACGGTCATGCATGATGAGGCAGAAGCCTTAGCGGCTTGCGAGCCTGATGTGCCGCAGGTTGTGGTCACGGGCATAAATCGCCGGCGCGATGACATGAGGGGTCTCGTGTTCGGTCGGGCGATACGAAAGCGCTGTCCGTTGCTTGCCGTGATCTACATGGCGGCGCTTTGGCCCGCACAGCTCACGCTGTGTAGCCATGAACGGTTCCTCGCCAAGCCACTCGCGATGGGAACGCTCATTCAGACCGTCCGCGAGCTGATGCCGGAGTAACTGCAAGCCGCGGATACCGGGCCTTCGCCCGGATGACGGCGGAGAGGCACGCGGCGCGGCGAGCTATGCCTTCGGCAAGCGCACGACGAACCGCGCACCCAGCACTCTGTTGCCGATGCCCTGGCGGTTCTCCGCGGAAATCTGGCCGTGCAGCGCCTCGACGATCTGCCGGCTGATAGACAGCCCCAGCCCCGAGTGCTGCCCGAACTTCTCCCCCTGAGGCCGCTCGGAATAGAACCGCTCGAAGATATGTTCGAGATTGCCTTCGGGGATTCCTGGCCCTTCGTCCTCGACACTAATCTCCACCATCGCACCGACCTCGTGCGCGCTCAGCGTGATCCGGCTGCGTTGCGGGCTGAATGACTGCGCATTGGCGACCAGGTTGCGCAGTACCTGCACCAACCGATCCTCCACGGCCCAGACCATCAGGCTCGCCGGTGCATCGATTACAAGACGCGGATCGTTCCCGACATCCCGTGTCGCCTCGTCCAGTTCGCGCAACGCATGCAGCATCGGCACTACGTCGATCGGTTCGGCGCTGATGCGCGATAGCTCCGCGTCCAGTCGCGATGCATCGCTGACGTCGCTGATCAGCCGGTCGAGCCGCGTCACGTCCTGCGCGATTATGGTTAGCAACTGCTTCTGCCGCTCTGGGTCCTCGATGCGGCGCAGCGTCTCGATTGCGCTGCGGATCGAGGACAGCGGGTTCTTGATCTCGTGCGCCACGTCGGCTGCGAACTTCTCGATCGCGTCCATCCGCGCGAACAGCGCCTGCGCTGAATCCGACAACGCCGTGGCCAGCGCGCCCACCTCGTCGCGCCGTTGCAGCAGCGGCGCAGGCACACTTGCCCGGCCATGCCCCTCGCGCATCTCGGCCGCGGCGCCGGCCAGGCGCAGGATCGGCCGCGCGATGGTTAGCGACAGATACCATGACAGCAGCACCGTCAGCCCAAGTGCGAGGCCGAACAGCCCCAGGATGGAAATGCGCACGACGAACAGGCTGGTCTCTACCTCACGCGCATCGCGGGTGAGCAGGATGATGCCGACCGTATGGCGATCGCGCTCCACCGGCTCGGCCACAGTCACCAGCAACTGGTTGTCCTTGGTGCGTCTGATATAGGGCTGCATTTCGCGGCTGTGGCCGGAGCTGTTCAGGCGCAGCTCTTCCTTCACGTCGGGCTGCCACTCCAGGCCGCCCGCGGCCGGCGTCATGTCGACGACCAGTGGCGTGGGCGTCTCGTGCGGCAGCAGATTCATCACCTTGTCATAGATCCAGCCGACCGCGCCGACGATCGGCCCATGCTCCGCCGCGGGCGGCAGCGGCTCCGTGCTGACCGCACCGCTCGGACCCTCGCGCACCCGCGAATCCGCGATCACCGTCCCGTCCGGGGCGTAGAGCTTGGCCTGTGCGCCAGGTGTCGGCTCGGTCAGCCGGCGCAGCAGGGGCCGCGCGATGTCGGCCACGAGCTTTGGATTATCGGGCTCGGTCATGCTCACGGCACTCTCGCCCAGCGCGCCGGCATAGATGCGCGCCTGTTCGCGCAGCGCCGCCACCTCAGCTTCCAGAAGTCCGTTCTGGTATTGGTCGAGATACAGCAGTGCCGCCACCAGCAGCGCCAGCGGCAGGGCATTTACCAGCAGGATGCGGCGCAGCAACGGCGATACCCAGCGCGCGCGGAACCGCCGTGGCTGCGAAACAGCCGGTGGCGCCAGTGCGGATAGGGTGGTGCCGTCAGGCATTAGACCGCTTTCAGTGCTCCTTGTATCGATAGCCGATGCCGTAGAGCGTCTCGATGTGGTCGAACGTGTCATCCACGGTACGGAACTTCTTGCGGATGCGCTTGACGTGACTATCAATGGTCCGGTCATCGACGTAGATGTTCTCGCCGTACGCCGCGTCGATGAGCTGGTCGCGGCTCTTTACCATACCTGGTCGCGCCGCCAGCGCTTTTACCAAAAGAAACTCGGTGACCGTGAGCTGGATATCCTGAGCATGCCAGGTGCACTGGTGCTTGGTCTCATCCAGGGTCAGCTCGCCGCGCACCATCACCCCGCCGGGTGTGGCGCCGGAGCCTTCCGCCCGGCTTGCCTCGTTGCGCCGCAGCAATGCCCGGATGCGCTCGATCAGCAGGCGCTGGGAGAACGGCTTGGTGATGTAATCGTCCGCACCGAGGCGCAGGCCCATCAGCTCGTCGACCTCCTCGTCCTTGGAAGTGAGGAAGATGATCGGCATCGAGCTGCGCTGACGCAGCTTCTGCAGCAGCTCCATGCCGTCCATGCGCGGCATCTTGATATCGAGCACGGCGAGATCGACCGGGCGGGCGTTCATGCCCTGCAGGGCGCTTTCGCCGTCGGTGTAGGTGCGGACCTGGAAACCCTCCTGCTCCAGCGTCATCTGGATGCTGGTTAGGATGTTCCGGTCGTCGTCGACGAGGGCGATGGTTTGACTCATTGAGGTTTCCTTCGGGGGTACGGTCATGGCCGGGCTCCGTCCTTCCAATAGGGTGACGCTGGCACCAGATTGTGGCGCAATGCGGACGGGAGGTGAACGGATTATGGCGGATGCCGAATTTTTTCAGCCTCGTCGCTTCCGCACCGCGGCGGAGCATTATCTGGCCGGTCGTCCGGCCTACGCGCCCCGGCTCATTCGCCACGTGGCACGGTTCACCGGCCTTGCGCCGGAGCATCGGGTTCTGGACCTGGGCTGCGGGCCAGGGATGCTGGCTGGCGCATTCGCTCTGACGGGGGCCGAAGTGATCGCAATGGACCCCGAACCCGAGATGCTCCGGATCGCCGAGGAGAAGTTCGGCGGCACGGGGCGCATCAGCTTCCAGCGCGGCAGTTCCTTCGACCTGTCCTCCGCGCTTGGGCGGTTTCGGCTGGCGACGATGGGGCGTTCGTTCCAGTGGATGGACCGTGTGGAGACGCTGCGGCGGCTGGATGAGATGATCGAGCCGGGCGGCGCAGTGGTGCTGTTCAACAGCGGGCATCGGGACGCTCCGGAGATGGACTGGATCGCACCGTACCGGGCGCTGGTGCACCGCTACGCGGCGGACGACGAGACTCATGTGAAGCGCCAGCCCGACGCCTGGGTAGGGCACGAAGCGATCCTGCTCGGCTCGGCCTTCAGCGTGCTGGACGAGGTGGCGGTTGTTGAGCGGCGCCAGGTGCCCGTGGAGCAGTTGGTGCGTCGGGCTTTGTCCCGGTCCAGCACGACGCCCGAGCGGCTGGGGCCGGCGGCGTCCAGGCTGGCGGCGGAGATCGAGGCTCTGCTGCGACCGATGGCGACCGACGGGACGCTGGTCGAGGTTATCGCAACGTACGCTCTGATCGCCCGGCGTGCGGGGGATGAGGTGGGGGAGTGATGCCGGGTTCGCCCCCTCGCCCCACCCCCCTCCCGCAAGGGGAGGGGGAGGAACGGGCTGCTGGCTGGGAGGCGCGCAGGCTGATCCGTGCGGCGCGGGTTGGCACATTGGCCAGTGCGGCGGGTGGGCAGCCGTTCGCGTCGCTCATCACACCGGCCGGCGCGCCTGATCTCGCCCTGCTGTTGCTGCTTTCTGACTTGTCCGGGCACACGCGGCATCTGCGTGCGGAGCCGCGCTGTTCGGTGCTAGTGGCTGGAGCGCCGGAGAGCGCCAATCCGCAGACCGCCCCGCGCGTCACAGTCACAGGGGTGGCGGAACGGCTGGTCGATGCGGCGCTGAAGGCGCGCTACCTGGCGGTGCACCCCTATGCTGCGTTGTACGCGGATTTCGGCGACTTCTCGCTGTGGCGCATTCGCCCCATGGGCGGCCTGTATGTCGGAGGCTTCGGCCGTGCCGCCCGGCTGCGCGCTGGCGATCTTGCACCGGACCCCGCGTCGGTCGCGGCAATCACCGCCGCCGAGGCCGGCATCATGGCGCATTGCAACGCCGATCACTCTGATGCGCTGGCGGCCATCGCCGGCATGGCCGGCGACTGGCGCATGGTCACCGTCGATGTCGATGGCTGCGACCTTGCGCAGGGCGAGCAGGTGATCCGTGTCCACTGGTCGGCACCGGTCGCCAATCCCAACGGCGTGCGGCGCGAACTGATCCGGCTGGTCGAAACCGCCAGGGCCGGTTGATGGCCGTCGGGGCGGGCAGTAGCGTGGCAGGGACAACAGGAGACGCACCGTGCTCAAGCTGGGATACAAGGCCTCGGCCGAACAGTTCGCGCCATCGAAGCTGCTGGCGTTCTCGGTGCTGGCCGAGCAGGTCGGCTTCGATTCGGTGTTCATCAGCGACCACTTCCAGCCGTGGAACCACACCGGCGGCCATGCGCCGAACGCGCTTGTATGGCTCGGCGCGTTGGGCGCTTCCACCCAGCGGATCGTCATGGGCACGTCGGTGCTGACGCCGACTTTTCGCTATCAGCCGTCGATTGTGGCGCAGGCATTCGGCACACTGGGGGCAATGTTCCCTGGGCGTGTGGTGCTTGGCGTCGGCACGGGCGAGGGGCTGAACGAAGTGCCATCGACCGGCATGGCGTGGCCGGAGACGAAGGAGCGATTTGCCCGCTTGCGTGAGGCCAATCAGTTGATCCGCAAACTGTGGTCCGACGAGCGCGTCAGCTTCGAGGGGCAGTTCTATCGCACTGACAAGGCGACGATCTACGACAAGCCTGACAAGCCGGTGCCGATCTACGTGGCGGCGGCGGGACCGCAGATTGCCAAGTACGCCGGTCGATCGGCGCAGGGCTTCATCTGCACGTCGGGCAAGGCGTGGAAGTTGTACACCGAGACGCTGCTGCCGAATGTCGCGGAAGGACTGAAGCTCGCGTCCAATCCGCCGGCCGAGTACCGACAGGATGATCGAGATGAAGGTGTCGTTCGACACCGATCGCGAGCGCGCGATGCAGGACACGCGCCACTGGGCGGCGTTGGCGCTGACACCCGAGGAGAAGGTGTCGGTTGAGGATCCCGTGGAGATGGAGAAGCTGGCCGCGGCTCTGCCCGTAGAACGCGCGGCGAGCCGTTGGATCGTTTCAACCGATCCGGACGAGCATATCGAGAAGATTCGTCCGTATGTCGAAATGGGATTCCGCCACCTGGTGTTCCACGCGCCGGGACCAGATCAGGAGCGATTCCTGCGGCTCTACAGTGAGCAGGTGTTGCCGAAACTGCGACGCCGGTTCGATTAACTGTCATCGCGATGACAGTGCCACGCGCATGAGTGCCGCACTCGAACTTGTGGCTCTGTCCGGCATTCCGATGGTCCGCGAGGGCGATGACATCGCCGCTCTGATCATCGCTGCCTTAGGGAGCAAGGAACTGCGCCAGGGCGATGTCGTGGTGGTGGCGCAGAAGATCGTGTCGAAGGCCGAAGGCCGCACGGTCGACCTCGCCACGGTCACGCCAACAGCCGATGCGGAATCGCTGGCGGCCGAGGTCGGCAAGGATCCGCGGCTGGTTCAGGTCATACTGGATGAGTCAACGCGGGTCGTGCGTTCGCGGCCGAATTTGATCATCGTGCAGCACCGGCTGGGCTTCGTCATGGCGAATGCCGGCATCGATCAGTCGAATGTGGCGGCGGCTGACGGCGTGCATCGCGTTCTGCTGTTGCCGCGCGATCCCGATGGCTCGGCCGAGGCGATCCGCAGCAGGCTGCAGCAGCACTACGGCGAACCGGTCGGCGTTATAGTTAGCGACAGTTTCGGTCGCGCCTGGCGCCGCGGCACCTGTGGCATCGCGATCGGTGCGGCGGGATTGCCAAGCCTGATCGACCTGCGCGGCCAGCCCGATCTGTTCGGCCGCATTCTTGAAGTCAGCATCATCGGATATGCCGACGAGATCGCCGCGGCAGCTTCGTTGCTGCAGGGCCAGGCGGCGGAAGCGCAGCCGATCGTGCTGGTACGTGGCCTTGACTGGTCGGCGCCCATTGCGCCGGCCGCTGAACTGGTGCGACCGTTGGAGGAGGACCTGTTCCGGTGACCGTGGTCGCACTATCCGGTGGTGTCGGCGGCGCCAAGCTCGCGCTTGGCCTCAGTCGTGTTTTGCCGGCTGAGGAACTGCTTGTCGTCTGCAATACCGGCGACGACTTCGAGCATCTCGGTCTGTGTATATCGCCTGATATAGACACCGTGATGTACACACTGGCGGGCGTGGCCAACCAGGAGCTCGGCTGGGGTCGCGGCGATGAGACCTGGTCGTTCATCGAGACACTCGGAACGCTGGGGGGTGAGACGTGGTTCCGCCTGGGCGATCGCGATCTTGCCGTCCATGTGGAACGAACACGGCGGCTGCACGCCGGCGAGACGCTGTCGGCGATCACAGCCGAGTTGTGCACGCGGCTTGGCGTGGGACCGCGCGTGCTGCCGATGAGCGACGATCCGGTGCGTACACGCGTGCGCACGGACGAGGGGTGGATCGATTTCCAGGAGTACTTCGTGCGCCGCCGCTGCGAGCCTGCGGTGCATGAGCTGGCGTTCCATGGGGCCACCACGGCACGCGCGCAGCCGGATTTCCTGGCGGCGTTGACCGACCCGGAAACCAAAGCGGTGGTGATCTGCCCGTCCAATCCGTTCATCAGCATCGAGCCAATTCTGGCGGTGCCCGGCGTGCGTGCGGCGCTTGCCGACTGCGCGGCGCCGGTCGTCGCGGTATCGCCGCTGATCGGTGGACGCGCGATCAAGGGGCCGACGGCGAAGATGATGGCGGAGCTTGGGATGACACCCAGCGCCGGCGGCGTGGCGCGTCGCTACGACGACGTGATCGATGGCTATGTGTGCGATTTCGCCGATATGGATCAGGTCGCCGGGATCAGCGCCAAGGTCACGCTGGGACAGACCATGATGACCACGCTCGCCGATCGCGAGGCACTGGCGCGCACCGTTCTCGGCGCGGCTCGCGTACTGCGGCGCGATCGATGACATCTGGCGTGTGGGCGGCGGTGCCGGTGAAGGAATTCGCCGGGGCCAAACAGCGCCTCTCCCCGTTGTTGACGTCGCAGCAGCGTCAGGCGCTGGCGGCGGCGATGCTGGAAGACGTGCTGGCGGCCCTCGCTGACGCGCCGATTGCCGGCATCATGGTCAACACGCTCGATCCGCTCGCGACCGAGATTGCCCGTCGCTATGGCGCGCGTGTGATCACCGACAATGCGCGCGATGGTCACACGGGCGCAGTTGCCGCCATGGCGCGCATTCTTGCGGAAGAGGGCAACGACATGCTGGCGCTGCCCGGCGACATCCCGCGGGTCACGGCAACGGAGATCGCGGCCGTTATCGAGGCACGCCGCGCCGCGCCATCGCTCACCATCGTTCCCGCGCATGACGGACGTGGTTCCAATGCCGTGTTGTGCTCGCCTGCTCTGGTGATGCCGCTGCAATTCGGCGACGACAGCTTTGTGCCGCATTTGGCGGCGGCGCGCGCGCTTGGGATCGAGCCGACTGTTGTTGGGCTGCCGGGGATCGGGCTGGATATTGATCAGCCGCGGGATATTGAGGTGCTGCGCCGCGTTGAGCCACGCATGACAACGCGGACGGGCAGGCTACTGAAGATGCTCGCCTCGCATCAGGGCTGATGCTGGGTGGGCGACCGTCATTCAAAAGCGAAGACGCGCTTCCGGTCATTTTTCATGCTGATCATCGTCCACCCCTTGGCTTTCGCTTCGTCCATCAATGATTGGCCGAAGCTCATTGTCTCCAACACGCAACCGCCAAGGCTGACCTCGTCACCCGCCGGTTGCGCGTGCCTTTTGCGTCAGGCGATCATGATGCGATACCGCGAGTCAGTTTCTGGTCGGCAGCGGCAGGTGCAAGCCTTCTTTGGCGAGTGCGTCGCGTAGGAACTGGAAGCGTTGGTACTGCGTCAGATCGTGACCGGTCCGCTATAGGTTTCGCTCTGCAATTTGCGTGGCGGATACTTGACATACGTTTGCATCAGCTCCTTCATCGCCGCGTTTATCGTCACCATAGACCCAGGTGTGCTCGGTGTAGTTGTTCATGAATATATCGTAACGCTCCTGCGGGTCCTGCCACAGGTCGAACACCTGGGGCACGGTGGCAACATACTCCTCCGGCCCTTTCCATCCGAGGTTCGAAGTCAACAGCTAGGCCTCCGGTCTTCTCGCCGTCGGCACCGCGCAGGTTGAACACCGCCTTATAGTTGCCGACCCGCGCCGCACCCGGGGTCAGCTCGTCCTCGGTGAAATAGAACCATGACTCGCGCGGCGATTGTCCCGTGCTGAACAGCACAGGTGTGAAGTCGTGAGTGTCGTAGATGATCGGTTTCCCCTCACGGTCATTCTGCGGGAGCTTGGCCCCGCCGAGCGAGGCGAACGTCGCCATGTAGTCGAGGCCGCCGACAATCTCCGCGTTCTTGCTGGCCGCTTTGATGCCCGGCCCCCAGGCGATGGAGGGGACCCGCGAGCCGCCCTCGCGGTCCGTGCCTTTCGTGCCGCGGAACGGCGTGTATCCAGCGTCCGGATAGACGTCCTGCCAGGCACCGTTGTCGCTGGTCCAGAAAACATAGGTGTTCTTGTCGAGATCGAGCGCGCGCACCTTGTCCATGATGCGGCCGATGCGTGTGTCGTTCTCGACGACGGAGTCGGCGTATTTGGACTTCGACGGAGACTTGTGGATGAATTCCGGCGCCGGCATGTTCGGCTGATGGACCTTCATGAAGTTGATGCTCATGAAGAACGGCTGGCCCGACTTGCCGTTTCGATCGAGATAATCCAGCGACGCCTTCTCGACGTAATCGTCGAAGAACGGGATCCCGACGACGCCCTGGTCCGGCGTGTTGACGTATTGGCCGTTGATCTTGAAATCCTCGCGCGGCGCCTCGCCTGCGTTGCCCGACAATGCACCCTTGGTTACCTTCTGGAACATTTCCCGAAGCTTCGGGTCCATGTCCGGGAACCACTCGGGGTCGGCATATGTGTAGGCGTTGAGATGGTAGAGCCCGCCATACTTCATCTCGTCATAGCCCTGCGCGTTGGGCAGCGCGTAGTCTGCCTCACCGAGATGCCATTTTCCGACGAAGAAGGTTTTGTAGGCCGCCGTCTTCAGTACGGACGCAAGTCCATTCGGCCGCCGGCAAGCCGCCGCCCTGGCCCTGAAACGCAACCGTCGTCATGCCGCTGCGATTCGGAATGCGGCCTGTCTGCATTGCGGCGCGACCCGGCGTGCAGCTTGGCTGCGCATAGAATGATGTGAACATCATGCCTTCGGCCGCCAGGCGGTCGATGTTCGGCGTCGGCATGCCGCGCGCCTCGCCACCGAGATAGCAGCCGGCATCGCCATAGCCGAAATCATCGGACACGATCATGATGATGTTGGGCTTGCCGCCGCCGGCCGCCGTCACCGGCCGGGCGGGAGTAGTGCTCTGCGCCTCTGCGGCGGCGGCCAGGACTGTGGCCGCCGCCGCCGTCGTTGTGCCCAGGAGGACACCGCGGCGACCGAGACCACCCTTGCTAACTTTGGCGCTGTTTTCGCTCATGATGCGCTTCCCCTTTCTCTTACGATGCAGCGGAATCCGACATGGCTTGTCGAGGTGTCGACGGGTTCGGCGTGTCGGTCCGCCGGCCGATGGCGGCGGCAATAGTTGGGCGCGCAGAGATGCGAACCGCCCTTGATGACTTTGCGCGGAATCCTGATGTCGGGCAGCAGTGGGTCGTGGCTAGCGGCCTCTGGGCCGCCGCGCGGGTTCATTGGAATGCAGCACGCCTTCGGAGCATCGGCCATGTGCTTCACCGACCACCAGTCCGCGGTCCACTCCCACACATTGCCGATCATGTCGTGGAGGCCGTAACCGTTCGGCGGGAAAGCCCTGACCGGCGAGGTGCGCTTGAAGCCCGGCCGTCTGGGGTGTGGGAATTCACCATGCCAGGTGTTGGCCATCGCGCGGCGGTTTGGCATGAACTCGTCGCCCCAGGCGAACTCTGCACCGTCAAGACCACCACGTGCAGCGAATTCCCATTCAGCCTCCGTCGGCAGCTCCTTCCCTGCCCATGTGGCGTAGGCCCGTGCATCCTCGAAGCTCACGTGCACAACGGGATGATGATCGAGCCCTTGATGCTGCTGCCGGGACCGTACGGCTGCCGCCAGTTCGCACCCTTCAGCAGGGTCCACCATTGGCTCCAGTCCCTGAGATCCACGCGGTGTTTCGGTGGCGTGAAGACCAGCGAACCGGCGAAGATCAGATGAGGCAGTGAACCGGGATAATCCTTCGGATCGGGCACTGTCTCAGCAAAGGTCACGTGGCCCGTGATGCGACGAATTCCGCGAATTGCCGGTTGGTCACCGGTGTTGGATCGATCCGGAACCCGTCGACCGTCACAAGATGTGATGGAGCCTCCTCCGGATAATGCTGGTCGGAGCCCATGCGGAACGTACCACCGGCCACGTGCACCATGTTGCCGGGCACGACATTGCTTTTCGCAACCAGGGACGACGAGCTCATTGCGGCCCTACCTCGCCATCAGCGTCGCGGAAACCGATCAGCACGCATTCAGTTGATGCTCCCACCGTATTATCATCGTCGCACCGCGCAACTGAGGTGCATGAAAGCCGACTGTGTGTAAAGCGCAGTGCGGCGATCGGACAGGTTTATGACACAGCGCAAATTTCTCCGACGTGGCTCACACGGTTGTGCGAACCGCTCATGCCTGTCCTATGCGGCAACTGCTGGTTAGGGGTGGCGTAGCAATTCCGCCACGACCTGTGCAGTAATGGTCGATATGGCACTGATCCGTGGCTTATCCCAATGCAAAGCACCCAAGACGACGCCGGGCATCATCGGCTTGTATGCCGCGCGAGCACAGCGTCGACTATCCTCGGAATCACGCTCTGGCTTGTTGGCTGTGCGACGGCCCCTGACGTCCAGTCCAGTAAGCTGCTGTCGGATGCGATAAACATCGAGCGCGAGGCGGTCGCCTGCAACAGGTCCATCGCAAGCGATGCTCGCTATCAGCACCTCACTGGTTTGGTGCCATTGGCCGCGCCTTACCAAGCGTCAGTCGTCCAGATGACCAATACAGCCCTGGCCAATGGCGATGAAGTCCGTGCGCTAACAGCATGGACGCAGGACATGCAAAAATGCCGTCGGGACGTTATCGGGTGGGTCCGCCAGAGTTCGCCTGTCTCTCTGGCATTGGTGTTGTCTGCCTGGGCCGACGAGGATGAAGTCTTCGTCGGTGTTATCCAGCGGAAGCTGCCATGGGGTGTTGCGGCTACGCGTCTTCGGACCATTCAGATCAAACTTCTGTCGAGCTTGACCGATCGTGCGATCCAAGTCGACGCTCAGCTCACCAGTGCAAAACAGGCCGAGCTTGCGCGACGGGTAGCTATTCTCGATGCGTTTACCAACCTCGCGCCATGACCCTTTTGGATGCATTTGCCATGCTGGTTCTGTTGGTCGCCGTTAGGCTGCGGCAGACAGCATTCCTGAACTACATCATGCCGTTCTGACGCCGCGGGCTTCACCAAGCCCCTCTTCGTGTGCGTTATTCCGCGGCCAGCACCTTGCGCGGCGGGGTCTGCACCACCGGAGCAAGTTCCGGCGCATCGAACGATACGGCGCGCCGCTCCTGCGATGCCGGTCGATACAGCGTGTCGCGTTGCAGCGGGATGCGCCCGATCGACCGGATCAGCGTCTCCATCGCCTCGGGCGGAAACTCCTGGCCGTGCTGCGTGCCGGCCGCGCGCGAGATGCTCTCGTTCATCAGCGTGCCGCCGAGGTCGTTGGCGCCGGCATTCAGACAGAGGGCGGCGCCGTCCGGACCCATCTTCACCCACGACGTCTGGATGTTCGTGATCAGCGGGTGCAGTGCGAGCCGGGCTACCGCGTGCATCAGCACCGCCTCGCGCAGCGTCGGCCCCTTCCGCGCCTGGCCGCGTAAATACATCGGCGCTTCCATGTGCACGAACGGCAGCGGCACGAACTCGGTAATGCCGCCAGTCGCCGCCTGAAGGTCGCGCAAGACCAAGAGATGCCGCGCCCAGGAGATCGGGCGTTCGACATGGCCGTACATGATCGTCGACGTGGTACGCAGGCCGAGTCGGTGCGCGGTGCTCACCACGTCGAGCCACTGTGCCGTGTTGACCTTGTCCGGGCAGATGATCTTGCGAACCTCGTCGTCGAGGATCTCCGCGGCGGTACCCGGCAGCGTGCCCAACCCGGCGTCTTTCAGTTGCGCCAGGAAATCGTGCAGCGACAGGCCGAGAGTTGCGGCTCCTTGCGTGACTTCGAGCGGCGAGAAGGCATGGACGTGCATGTCGGGCAGCGCGGCCTTGATCGCGCGGCAGATGCCGACATAAGTGGCACCAGTGTAGTCGGGGTGTATGCCACCCTGCAGGCATACTTCGGTGGCGCCGCGATCCCAGGCCTCGCGTGAGCGCCGCACCACTTCGTCGAGATCCAGGTCGTACGGCGTGCCGCGCAATGCCTCGTGCGTCTTGCCCTTGGAGAAGGCGCAGAACTTGCAGCGGTAGTAGCAGATGTTGGTGTAGTTGATGTTGCGGTTGACGACGTAGCGCACGGTCTCGCCGCTGACTGTCTGGCGCAGCGCATCGGCCGCGGTGATGACATGCTCGTAGTCGGCGTCGCGCGCCGCGAACAACCGGACGATATCCGGTTCATCCAGCCGTGCGCCGGACACCGCCTTCGCGACCGCCGCGGTCACCCTCGGATCGACGCGGTCCAGCAACGGAGCGCGTGACCTCGGCAGCACGGTGAGACCTGGCGCCCAGTCGTCTTCGCGCGCCCAGCCTTCCGCGTCGATCGCGCGGCGCACGCGTGTCGCGATACCGGGGGCGCACCAGCGGTCCGCCTCGAACGCATAGGAGGGATAAACCGGCAGCCGCGGCACGAGCACCTTGCCCATCTCGGCCGTGCGCTGTGCGAGAACTTCGATTTCCGGCCAGGGCGCCTCGGGGTTCACGTGATCCGGCGTCACCGGCGACACACCGCCCCAGTCGTCGATCCCAGCGTTGATGAGCTTCTCGTAGACGCCGGGCGACAGGTTCGGCGGCGCCTGCACGTGAACATCGTCCGGCAGGATCAGCCGTGCCGCGGCAATGCTCCACAGCAGATCGTCGAGGTCGGGTTCCGGCGCCGTCGCGCGCTTGGTGTTTGGCTTGGCTCGGAAGTTCTGCACGATCACTTCCTGGATGTGGCCGTAGTGCTCATGCAGATCGCGGATCGCGGCCAGTGATTCCAGCCGCTCCGCGCGCGTCTCGCCGATGCCGATCAGGATGCCGGTGGTGAACGGCACCGCCAGTTCGCCGGCGCTGCGCATCATCTCCAGCCGGACCGCGGGCGCCTTGTCCGGCGAGCCGTAATGCACACCGCCCGTCTCGCACAGCCGATCGCTGCTCGACTCCAGCATGATGCCCATACTGGCCGACACCTCGCGGAGCGACGCGATTTCTTCGCGCGTCATGATGCCAGGATTGATGTGGGGCAGCAGGCCGGTCTCCTTCAGCACCAGCGCGCAAATCTCGCGCAGGTACTGGATGGTCGTCTTGTGACCCAACGCGGCCAGGGCCTCACGCGCGGCGCGATAGCGCAGTTCCGGCTTGTCGCCCAGGGTGAACAGCGCCTCTGTGCAGCCTGCGGCGGCGCCTGCCCGGGCGATCGTCAGCACCGCCTCGGGCGACAGATACGCTGGCCGCTCGGCGCGCGGGCGTTCGGCGAACGTGCAGTAGTGGCACACGTCGCGACACAGTTTGGTCAACGGGATGAAGACCTTGCGCGAATAGGACACCGGGCGCCCCTGCGCAGCGTCACGTCTGGCAGCCGCGCGCGCCATCAGGTTCGCGAGCGGTTCAGTCTCGATGTCGTTCATCATGCTTTGCGTACCACTTCTTCCCCGAAGCGCTGGAGTACCTCGAACTTGTTCTCGATGGTAGGCCGCTGCGGATAAAACATCACATGCCGTACCCCGACCGCCTCCAGCGCGGCCGCGTCAGCGAGCATGTCTGCGGAACAACCGCCAGCCGTCCTCGTCCTTCTGAGGCTCCCCGGATACGCGTACGCCAAAGGCTCGGCCCGCTGAGCCAGGGCCATCATGTTCTCGCGTGAGGTGAGGCAGCCGCGCGTGCCGAAATGAACGCCAAAGTCCACGATACCCGCCCCCTGGGCTGCCAGCACCCGATCGTGTGCTATCGTTAGCGCCGACGCAATTCAAGCGGGAGGAACAAATGCAGATCGGATGCAGCGCGCCGACCAGTGGACCTCTGATCGCGCCGGACAGTCTGGTGCGCATCGCGACCGAGGCCGAAATGCTGGGCTTCGACTACGTCACCGTCAGCGACCACGTGATGATTCCGACCAGCATCGCCTCACGCTATCCCTACAGTGAGTCCGGCGAATTCCCCTCTGGCGCGGGCGCGGCGCGGCTGGAACAGCTCGCCACCGCCGCGTTCATCGCCGCCGCCACGTCGAAGCTGCGCATCGTCACCTCGGTGATGGTGGTGCCGCATCGGCCCGCGGTGCTGACCGCCAAGATGCTCGCCACGATTGACTACCTGTCGAAGGGGCGGCTGACACTGGGCATCGGCGCCGGCTGGTGCAAGGAAGAGTTCGAGGCGATCGGGGCGCCGCCGTTCGAGGACCGCGGGCATGTTACCGACGAATGGATGATGGCCTGCAAGGAGCTCTGGTCGAACGACGAACCGAAGTTCGCCGGCAAATACGTGAAGTTCGCCGACGTGGTGTTCACGCCGAAGCCGGTGCAGAAGTCCATCCCGATCTGGGTCGGCGGCGAAAGTGGGCCCGCGTTGCGGCGCACGGCAAAATACGCCGATGCCTGGTATCCGATCGGCACCAATCCGCAATTCCCGATGGACACGCTGACGCGGTTCAAAGGTGGCGCGGCGAGGCTGCGCGATCTGACGCAGAAGTCCGGCCGCGATCCCGCTTCGGTCGGGCTGACATATCGCGTGTCGTCGAACCCCGAGGCGCAACCGAAGGGCACCGTGGATGGCGAGCGCAAGCTGTTCACCGGCGGTGCGGCTGACTATGCGGGTGACATCCGGGCGCTCGCCGAAGTCGGGGTGACCGCGTTCGATTTCGGCCTGTTCGGTCCCACGCTGGCGACGACGCTCGACAACATGCGCCGGTTCAAGGATGAGGTGATGGCAAAGGTGAAGTGACACCGTCGGCTTCGCCTCCTCGTGATGACCGGAGACAGTTGAATGCAGATCGGCTTCAACGCGCCCACCACGGGCGCCCTGATCGAACCGGACAGTCTGCGCCGCATCATAACCGAAGGTGAGGCGCTGGGCTTCGATTATACCACCGTCAGCGACCACATCATGGTGCCGCGCAATCTCGAGTCGAAATATCCCTACACCGACGGCGGAGAATTCCCGGCGGGTACGGCGGCGGCCTGGCTGGAGCAGCTCGCCACCACCGCCTATATGGCCGCACTGACCTCGAAGCTTCGCTTCGTCATGTCGGTGATGGTGGTGCCGCATCGTCCGGCCGCGCTGACCGCGAAGACGCTCGCCACCATCGATTACCTCTCGAAGGGCCGCCTTACGCTTGGCATCGGCGTCGGTTGGTGCCGCGAGGAGTTCGAGGCGATCGCTGCGGCACCGTTCGACGATCGCGGCCACGTCACGGATGAGTGGATGATGGCCTGCAAGGAGCTGTGGTCGAACGACGAGCCTTGCTTCGACGGCAGGTATGTGAAGTTCTCCGACGTCGTGTTCACGCCGAAGCCGGTGCAGCAGCCGATCCCGATCTGGGTCGGCGGCGAAAGTGCTCCGGCACTGCGACGCACCGTGCGCTATGCCGATTGCTGGTATCCGGTTGGCACCAATCCGCAATTCTCAATGAACACGCTCAGTCGCTTCAAGGCTGGCCTTGCGCGGTTTCGTGGCTTCGCGGAGAGAGGCGGCCGCGATCCTGCGAGCCTCAAGGTGGCGTTGCGTGTTCTCGTGGGCCCATCCGCCCGCCCGCGCCGCACGATCGACGGCGAGGCTGAGATGTTCACCGGCGGCGCTGACGGGTATGTTGCGGACATCAGGGCCCTGGCGGAACTCGGTGTCAGCGCTGTCGATGTCCGTCTGTTCGCGACCACGCTCGATGCCACGATCGATAATATGCACCGCTTCCGCGACGAGGTGATGGCGAAGGTTCGATAACAGGAGAACACACGATGCAACTCGGCATCACCATGCGCATCAACGGTGCGACGCCGCAGCTCAGCATGAACGAGGTGCTGGAGGCCGAACGCCTCGGCTATGTCTCGGTGTGGTCGGGGGAGGCCTGGGGCACCGACGCGGTGTCGCCGGTCGCCTGGGTCCTGGCACGCACAAGCAAGATCAAGGCTGGCACAGCGATCATGCAGATGCAGGCGCGTACCCCGTCCTGCACGGCGATGACCGCGATGACGCTGAACGCGCTTTCGGGCGGCCGGTTCCTTCTCGGCGTCGGACCGTCCGGCCCGCAGGTGATCGAGGGTTGGCACGGCGTCGCCTATGGCAAGCCGCTCGGCCGCACCAAGGAATACATCGAGATCATCCGCAAGGCGTTGGCGCGCGAGGCGCCGCTGACCTATCAGGGCGAGCACTACCAGATCCCATATGCCGGTCCCGGCGCCACCGGCCTGGGCAAGCCACTGCGCAGCATTGTGCACGGCGATCCCGGCATGAAGATCTACACTGCCTCGATCACGCCGGCCGGATTGCGCACGGCAGGCGAGGTATCGGACGGCACGCTGCCGATCTGGTTCTCGCCCGAACAAGCGGATCAGGTGGTACAGCCGATCCTCGACGGACGCGCCAAGGCCGGAAAGTCGCGCGATCTGGAGGGGTTCGATCTCGCGCCGTACGTGAAGATCGCCATGGGTGACGATTTACAGGCGTGCCGCGATGCGATGCGGCCGAACCTGGCGCTGTATATTGGCGGGATGGGCGCGCGATCGAAGAATTTTTACAACGACTTCGCGGTGCGGCTTGGCTATGAGGAAGCAGCGGCGAAGATCCAGGACCTTTACCTCGGCGGCCACAAGAAGGACGCCGAGGCGCTGGTGCCGGACAGGCTGATCGATGAGATCGCGCTGGTGGGCACCGCCGACCGGATCAAGGACCGTCTGCAGGCATGGAAGCAGGTGGCACAGAGCGGCAAACTCACCACGATGGTGCTGACCGGTGCGACCGTCGAGGCGTTGCGCGTGGTGGCAGAGGCGGTGCTGTAGCATCGCTATGCTTGGCATCGATCTGCCGGACATCGTCCGACAGCAATGGCCGTATCAACCGCGCTTCGCGCGCGTCAACGGCTGGCGCATGCACCATGTGGACGAAGGCAGTGGCGATCCGGTCGTGCTGCTGCACGGCAATCCGACCTGGGGCTTCCTGTATCGCGACTTCGTGGCACCGCTGACCACGGCTGGATATCGCGTTATCATCCCGGACATGATCGGCTTCGGTCTCTCCGAGAAGCCGGCCCGTGAGCAGACGCATAGTCTCGACGGTCATATCGCCAATCTGGCCGCGCTTCTGCGCACGCTCGATCTGCAACGCGTCACGCTGGTGTGTCACGACTGGGGTGGCCCGACCGGTCTTGGCTTCGCGCTGGCAAATCCGGCGCGCATGCGAGCGCTTGCGCTGATGAGCACGTGGGCGTGGCCGCTGCCGCCGGCCGAATTCCATACCCGCATCTTTCCCTGGCGGATGATGCACGCGCCATTGCTCGCGCCCTATCTGCTCGGACGGCATAATGCGCTGGCAGGCCGCGGCGTGTATTTGTCGGTGGTCGACCGGAGGCGTTTTCAGGAGCGCGCGCAGATCGCATACGAAGCGGTGTTGCCCGATACGGCGAGCCGCCTGTTGACATGGACCTGGCCGCGCTGGATCCCGCTGGATGCGAGCGCGCGTGCCTTCGGGCGCTTCGCATGGCTGGAACGCGGGCTTGCGACATGCGCTCTGCCGACGTTGCTGGTGTGGGGCCGCGAGGACGATGTGTTCGACCCCGCGACCTTCATTCCGCGCTTCCGGCAACTGATGCCGCACGCCGACGGGCCACGTATGGTGACCGGCCGTCACTTCCTGCAGGAAGACTCCGGGCCCGAAATTGCAGCGCACATCGTCGATTTCCTGCGACGGCTGACATGATCGCGGTCCCGGAGCCTTCGCTCGACGGCAAGCGGCTGGCATTCGTGCTCGCGGAAGATCGGCTGGGTCACTACCCCGAGTTTCGCGACTTCTTCATTCGCACCTTCGATCTCGATCGTGTGGGCCTCGCGCGACCGGGCTACGTGCAGGCGCCGTCGGGAACCGTCTATGCGCTGATCTTCATCGGACGCAGCGGTGAAGCGTTCCCGTCCGGCTTAGAGATACACGCCGTCGTTCCGGCGCTCGAGCCCATCGACGAGGCAGCAGTCGATCGCGACCTGTGGTCGATCCTGCGCTGGATGGTGGAAGGCATCGGCGGCGAATGGACCACCGACGCGATGGAGGCAACCGGCCGGCTGTTCCGCATACCGGCGAGTATGGACGCAGAGGGTTCGCGCTCCTAGCATCGATCTACTTCGGCAAAGGAAGCAACCATGAGCGGAGCGTCACCGGTCAGCCTGGAACGTCAGGGCGACATCGGCGTGATCACCGTCAATTATCCGCCGGTGAACGCGCTTGGGCCAGGCGTTGCGGAAGGCATCAAGGACTGCATCGCCGGCGGCAACACCGATCCGGCGATCAAGGCGATGGTGCTGATCGGTGCCGGCCGCAGCTTTATCGCCGGGGCTGATATCCGTGGCTTCGGGACCAGCCGCCCACGGCCGCCGCTCGGCGAGCGTGTCTACGATGTGCTCGATGGCAGCGGTAAGCCAGTGATCGCCGCGATCCATGGCTATGCGCTGGGCGGCGGGCTGGAGATCGCGATGGCCTGTCATTATCGCATCGCGCTGCCGAGTGCGAAGGTCGGACTGCCTGAAGTGCTGATCGGCATATTGCCAGGTGGTGGTGGCACGCAGCGGCTGCCGCGACTGATCGGCGCCAAGGCGGCGCTCGACATGATCGTCACCGGTCGCCACGTGCCGGCACCGGAGGCCAAAAAGCTTGGCATCATCGACGAACTGCTGCCGGAGAACGCCGATCTGCTGGAATCGGCTGTCGCCTATGGCACGCGCATAATGGGCGCGCGTCCGCTGCCGCGCGTGCGCGATCGCGCCGTGAAGCTGACAGATCCCGGCATCTTCGACGCAATGCGCAAGTCGATAGCCCGCCGCGCGCGGAACCAGAAGGCACCGTATTACTGCATCGACGCGGTCGAGGCGTCGTGCACGATGCAGTTCGATGATGGCTGCCGCCGCGAGGCGGATCTGTTCAAGGAGCTGGAGAACTCCGAGGAGGCACGCGCGCTGCGCTATGCGTTCTTCATCGAGCGCGAGGTTGCGCGGCTGCCGGACATTCCCGCCAACACGCCGGCGCGCGAATTCGCCAACGCCGCCGTGGTCGGCGCCGGCACGATGGGCGGCGGCATCGCCATGAGCTTCGCGGACTTCGGTATCCCCGTGAAGATCATGGACTCTACGCCGGAAGCGCTGGAGCGCGGCATGCAGCGCATCCGCGACAACTACGCCACATCGGTGCGCCGCGGCTCTCTGGCCGAAGCCGAGATGAAGAGCCGTCTCGCACGCATCGAACTGGTTGCGGACTATGAGGATATCGCCGATTGCGACCTGGTCATCGAGGCGGTTTTCGAGGAGATGGACGTCAAGAAGCCGGTGTTCGCCAAGTTGGACGAGGTGATGAAGCCGGGCGCTATGCTATTCTCGAATACGTCGGCTCTGGACATAGACCAGTTGGCGACAATGACCCGGCGGCCACAGGACGTGGCGGGAACGCACTTCTTCAGTCCGGCCAATGTGATGAAGCTGCTGGAGGTGGTGCGCGGACAATCTTCATCGCCGCAGACGCTGGCGACGGCGATGCAGTTGGGCCGCAGGATCGGCAAGATCTCGGCGATGGCAGGCAACACCGATGGTTTCGTCGCCAATCGCTCGCGCGCGCCGTTCAACACCGAGATGGTGATCCTGCTCGAGGAAGGCTGTCTGCCCGAGCAGGTGGACAAGGTGATGGCGGATTTCGGCTATCCCATGGGGCCGTTCGCGGTCGGCGATCTGGCGGGGCTCGATATCGGCTATGCCAGCCGGAAGCGCCGTGCGGCCGAGAATCCGAGCTTCCGCAAGCAGCCGATCTCGGATCGCCTGGTGGAGATGGGACGCCACGGGCAGAAGACCGGCGCTGGTTGGTATCGCTACGAAAAGGGCGACCGCACGCCGCATCCTGATCCGGTCGTCGCCGCGATCATCAAGGAGGTCGCCGCCGGTCTCGGCATTCCGCAGCGCGAGTTCACCGACCAGGAGGTCCTGCGCCGGCTGCTGTTCTCGTCGGTGAACGAGGCCTGCAAGATTCTCGAGGAAGGCAAGGCTTATCGACCGAGCGACATCGATGTGATGTGGCTGCACGGCTTCGGCTTCCCGCGCTACCGCGGCGGTCTGTTCTACTGGGCTGACGGCATCGGCGTGCGCGACGTGTACAACCAGATCGCCGCGTGGCATCAGCAGTACGGCGATCGCTGGGCGCCATCGCGCCTGTTGCGCGAACTCGCGGAAGCCGGCACACCGTTCCGCGAAGCCAAGGCCGCGGCCTTCGTGCCATAGGGGAGAAACATCGTGTCCGCAGCCATCGATGATCTCAACGACGTTCCGGACGAGGACTTCCGCATGCATATGCGGCAGTGGATCGAGGCGAACTATCCGCCCGAGATCCGCAACCCGCCCAGCAGACTGCATTACCAGGACACCAAGCCCTGGTATCAGAAGCTGTCGCGCAAGGGCTGGCTCTGCCCTGGCTGGCCGAAGGAATTCGGCGGCATGGGACTGTCGCCCGGCAAGCAGCTCATCTTCCTTGAAGAGAAGGAGCGTCATGGCTGCTCGCGCTTCAATGAAATGGGTATCACCATGCTGGGCCCGTTGCTGATCCGCTACGGCACCAGGGAGCAGCAGGACTATTACCTGCCGAAGATCCTGACCGGCGAACACATCTGGTGCCAGGGCTATTCCGAGCCGAACGCCGGTTCCGATCTTGCGAGCCTGCGCACCGAGGCGGTGCCGGACGGTGATGAGTGGGTGGTGAACGGCCAGAAGATCTGGACCTCGCTTGCGATGGACGCGAACTGGATCTTCCTCCTCGTGCGCACCGACAAGCAGGCGAAGAAGCAGGACGGCATCAGCTTCCTGCTGGTGCCGATGGACAGCCCAGGCGTCACGGTGCGCCCGATCACCAACATCGATATGGGCGACGAGTTCTGCGAGACGTTCTTCGACAACGTGCGCGTGCCGAAGGCCAACATGGTCGGCCAGATCAACAAGGGCTGGACCATGGCGAAGAACCTGCTGGGGTTCGAGCGCATCGGTTCCGGTGCACCACGGCAGTCGTCTTATGCGCTGTCCCGACTACGCCTGCTGGCGGAGCGGATGGGCGTATGGGAGGAGGAGTGGTTCCAGGATCGCTACACGCGGCTACGCCTCGATCTCGAGGACCATAAGGCGCTGTACAGCGAATTTGTCGCGAAGGTTTATCGCGGCGAGCCGCTGGGGCCGGACGTGTCGATGCTGAAGGTGTACCAGACCGAGCTCTATCAGCGTATCACCGAGACGATGCTGGAGATCGCCGGCGAGCACGGCGGTCAGTTCGGCCCGCTGGACGGCAATCGCGAGCTCAACCCGGCAGGGCTGTTCATCCAGTCGCGGCCATCGACCATCTACGCCGGATCGAACGAGATCCAACGGAACATCCTGGCGAAGAACGTGCTGGAACTGCCTGGCGGTTGACCCGGCACGACTGACTCTGCAACGCTCCGACGATGTGCCGCGCAGACGGCGCATCGGCGGAGGAAATGTATGGCGCAGACAATAGAGGGCTTTGTCGGCACATCGCTCGACGACGCCCGCATGAGCCCGATTCATTGGCGTGTTTTCGCGCTGATCTCCGCAGGTTATTTCTTCGATGTCTGCGACTATGTGATCCTGGGAGCGCTGATCCCTGATATGGTCCGCAGCGGCTTCGCGACGCCGGGGCAGGTCGCCACCGTCGCCAGTGCCACTCTGTTCGGTCTGTTCATCGGAACGCTGGGGCAAGGCGAGTTCACTGATCGCTTCGGCCGCAAGACGGTGTATCAGTTCAACCTGTTGCTCTACGGGTTGGCAACCATCGCCGCAGCGTTCTCGCCCAATTACATCTGGCTCGCCGCGCTACGCTTCATCGCCGGCATCGGTCTCGGTGCCGAGCAGCCGCTGTGCTTTGCGTACGCTGGTGAATATGCGCCGAAGAAGATTCGTGGCCGGTTCATCGCCGGCGTGCAGATGATCGGCGGCGCCTGGTCGTGGCCGCTCTCCACGCTGTTCGCACTCGCGTTCCGCGACACGCTTGGCTGGCGTGGCATATGGATCGTCATCGGCGTGTGCGCGCTGATCGTGTTTCTGTTCCGCTTCTCGCTGCCGGAATCGCCACGCTGGCTGGCGATACACGGCCAAGGCGATCGCGCGATCGAGCTGCTCAGGCGCATGGGCATCGCCGGTCCACGCGAACCACTGGCGACGGACGCCGCGAGCAACACGCACAGCGACCCGATCGCCGTGGTGTTCCGCCTTTACCGCGGTCGGGTTATCGCCGGCATGGTATGTTTCGTTGCGTTCTTCGGCGTGGCGCTGGGACTTGGCACCTGGCTGCCGAACATGATGGCCGATCGCGGCATGACCATCACCAAGTCGCTGACCTACACATTCGGCATGACCCTGGCGTTTCCCTGCGCCAGCCTTTTCATGATGTACTCGTTGGACAGATTCGGCCGGAAGCCCACCTCGATCGTGTCGTTCCTGCTCGCCGGCGCGTTCGCCGTGGCTTTCGTCAATGCCACCAGCGACACCATGCTGCTGGCCGTCGGCTTCGGCATGATCTTCTTCATCCAGCTCGCCGGCAATTCGATGCAGATCTTTGCCTCCGAGGTATTCCCCACGAACGCGCGCGCCTCTGGCTTCGGCATCGCGCAGGCAGCCGGCCGCCTCGGCACCGCATTCATCATCCCGGCGATCCTGTGGATTCAGACCAGCTACGGTATCGGCGCGGTGTTCGGCTCGGTTGCCACCGTGCTGGTGATCGCCGCCTTCACCGTCAAGCTGCTCGGTCCGGAGTCGCGCGGCGTGGCGCTCGATGTGCTGGCGCCGCCGACCGGCTGACGGTTCAGGCGGGAATCCGCACGGGCAGCGCGGCGATGCCGTGGATGAAATTGGAGTAGATCCGCTTCGGGTCCCCCATCATCTCGACCACCATGCCGCGCTTCAGAATCTCCTCCCACAGGATGCAGAGCTGCAGTTCGGCCAGCCGGTTGCCGACGCAACGATGGATGCCGAACCCGAACGACAGATGCTGCCGCGGTCGCGCACGATCCACCAGGAACTCGTTCGGCCGGTCGACCGCATCCTCGTCGCGATTGCCCGAAATGTACCACATGCACACCTTGTCGCCCTCGCGGATCTGCCTGCCGGCGATCTCGGCGTCTGCCGTCGCGGTGCGCCGCATGTGCACGATCGGTGACTGCCAGCGGATGATCTCCGATACGGCGCCAGGGATCAGCGCCGCGTTTTCACGCAGCTTGCGGTACTCGTCCGGGTGGCGGTTCAGCGCCCAGATGCTGCCCGACATCGAGTTCCGCGTCGTGTCGTTGCCGCCGACGATCAGCAGCACCAGGTTGCCGAGGAAATCGCTTGGCCGTTCGGGCAGGTTCCGTGTGGCTTCGCCATGCGCCAGCATCGACAGCAGATCGGGCCGCGGTTCCGCCTTCTGCCGTTCGTAGAACAGCCGGGTCATCGTCTCGAGGCAGTCGGTTAGCAGCTCCAACCGCTTCTCCTCAGAATCGACGATGCCGCCGGCCTTCGGATCCATCGTGGCCACATCCGACCAGAAAGTCAGCTTGCGCCGTTCCTCGACCGGATAGTCGAACAGCGTCGCCAGCATCAGCGTGGTCAGCTCGATCGATACGCGCTCCACCCAGTCGAACGTCTCGTTGCGGGGCAGGCCATCCAGCACGCGCTGCGTGCGCTCACGGATCTGCTCCGACATGCGCTGCAGGTTCATCGGCGCGACGACGGGGCTCACCACCTTGCGTTGCTCGTCGTGATACGGCGGGTCGGATGAGATGAAGCTGCGGCGGCGGAATTCCGGCGGGATGTCCCTGATCGTGATGCCGCCGAGACGAGCTTCCGAGGAATAGAGCTGGTGGTTTGTCTCGACATGCATGATGTCCTTGTACTTGGTCACCGACCAGTACGAGCCATACATGCCGTCCTTGGTGTAGTGCACCGGATCCTCGCGACGCAGGCGCTCGAAATACGGGTACCAGACATCGTTCTGGTACAGCTTCGGGTCGCTCACGTCGATCGCGTCGAGAGGGAGCGAATAAGCCTCCTCGGTCGGGTCGAAGTGCACGGGGGCGTTCATGAATGCAAAACTCCTGTTCCTGTCCCCAGACTACAGGGAAATCCAGACCGCCGACAGCAGCGTCCTAAGCCGCGAAGCGATCGCCGCCATCGGGCGCCGGCACGTCGAACGCATTCACCACGCCACACAGCGCGACATAGAAGTTGGCCATGGCGGTTAGCTCGACCAGCCACTGCGCGCCATGCCGTTCCCGCAACGCATCGAACGCCGCCTGCTCCACCCGGTTGGTCCGCATGAGCTGGCGCATATAGACCACGATATCGCGTTCGTCCGCCGGCAGCCCTGCCGGGTCGCCCTTGGCGCGCAGCAGGTCGATCACCTCCTCGCGCAGTCCGGCGCGGCGCGACGCATCCACCTGCGCCGCCCAGACATAGTTCGCCTCGCGCTCGCGCACCGCGGCCAGTACCGCGACCTGTCGCAGTTGCGGCTCGACGATCGTGGCCTCGCGCGCGAACGGCACCAGCGGCAGCAGGTGCTCGGCCAGTTGCGGACTGTGTAGCAAGACGCTGAACGGACCGCGTACCCGGCCGAATACCTGCATCACCTGATCGAAGACATAGTGGTATTCGGGCGCCATATCGGCCTTGGTAGCGACTGGGGGAATGCGTGGCATCTTCGCCTCCTCCCTCAGTTCATGGCGGCGTAGGGCTGGCCCCACGCATCCTGGTACACGATCTCCGCCAGCTTGCCGCGCCCGACCGGACCAAAGCGACCCATCGGATAGCCGATCGGCAGGATGGCGTAGGAGTGCACGCCCTCCGGCAGGCCCATCGCCGCCTCCGCCTCCTTCTCGTACAACAGGTGCCGCGTCGTCAGCGTCGAGCCCAGCCCCAGTGCGCGCGTCGCCAGCAGCATGTTCTGCACCGCCGGATAGATCGACGCGCCGGACCAGCGCGTCGGACGCGCCGTGCCCTCGTCGATGCAGGCGACGATCCATACCGGCGCTTCGTGGAAATGATCCGTCAGGTATTCCACCGCCCCATGCTGACGCTTGTAGCGGTCCGGCGTCACGCCGGGCGGCGGCGCGCTGGTGGCATAGCGCGGGCCCACCACCTCGTCGAACGCCTTCTTGTACCAGGTCTGCACCGCCTGCTTGACCTTCGGGTCCTTGATCACCAGGAAGCGCCAGCGCTGCGTATTGCCGCCGTTCGCGGCACAGGCGCCCGCCTCCAGAATTTTGCGGATCAGCTCATCAGGCACGGGATCCGCCTTCAGCCGCCGCATCGAGCGCGTCGTCTGCATGATCTCGAACAGGTCGTCCATGTCCTCCGCCTCCTTATTCGGGTTTGCTCCAGCATAGCCCATGACGCGCCAAAGGTGCAGGATCGGCCGGCACGATGCCCTCCACAACTCCAATTGTCAGCCTGCTGCTGCTCCTGGGTCTCGGGTTCTTCTTCGGCCTCGCCTATGAGGAATTCTACGCCCGTCTCAATCAGAAGCGCCCGGGCGGGGTGCGGACCTTTCCGCTGCTGGCGCTGACAGGAGCCCTGCTGTACCGGCTCGATCCGGGGCATCTGGTTCCGTTGAGCGCCGGGCTGCTGGCACTGAGCGCCTGGCTCACCTGTTATTACTGGCGCCGCCTGGACGAGACCGACGCCGAAGGTTTTCCCAACGTCGGCCTCATGGTGCCGATCTGCAACGTGCTGGCTTTCCTGCTGGGGCCGGTGTCTCTCGCGGAACCTCCGTGGGTCGCCGTGGGCGCCACTGTCGCCGCGGTGCTGCTGCTGACGGCGCGTGCCGAGTTGCATGGGTTCGCCCGCCGTATCGAGCTGGCGGAGATCGTCAACGCCGGGCGGTTCCTGCTGCTGACCGGCTTCGTGCTGCCGCTGCTGCCGGACCGGCCGGTGACCGATCTCACGCCGATCACACCGCACCAGGTGTGGCTGGCGGTGGTCGCGGTCTGCACCGTGTCCTACGCCAGCTACCTGCTGCAGCGCTACGTAGCACCGGCGGGCGCCGGCCTGCTGGTGGCGCTGCTCGGCGGCCTTTATTCCTCCACCGCGACGACGCTGGTGCTCGCGCGGCGGGCGCGCGATGAGCCATCGGCGGCGCGGCAGTCCGACGCTGGCATCGTGCTCGCCACCGCGGTGATGTACCTGCGGCTGTTGATCATCATCTTCGTGTTCAATCGCGAGCTGGCAAGGACATTGGTCCCGCCGCTGCTGGCGCTGTCAGCGCTTGGTCTGGCGATGGCTCTGGGATGGTACTGGACCGGCGGCCGACGGCCGCCCGAGGCGGGGCACCAGAGTTCGCCAGCCAATCCGTTGGAGCTGGCCACCGCGGCGACCTTTGCCGCGCTGTTCGTGGTGATTTCCATTGCCACGGCGTGGGCCACGCAGCACTTCGGATCCGCGGGCATTTACGCACTGGCCGCCATCGTCGGTGTGTCCGACATCGATCCGTTCGTGCTGAGCCTGGCGCAGGGGGAGGCGGCGCAGATCAGCGTACGCATCGGAATGGGCGCCATCCTGGTTGCCACGTCCTCGAATAATCTGGTCAAGGCGGTGTATGCGATTGTGTACTCAGGAGGGCGCGCGCGCGCGGCACCCGCTGCGCTGGCACTGCTGGCGGCGTGCGGTGTCGCGGCGGCTGCGTTTCAAGTGCTGTCGGCTAAGTAGCGAATTTTTCGCGGGCGGCGGCGGCACTCCACGCCGATGCCCTGACTCAAAGCCGGTTGGCGGATACAATTGACCGTTGAACGCGAACGCCGGCAGTTCATCGGCGGCTTCGCCGCTCCGCAAGCGCGGCGGTGACCGCTTGGCGCAATGCGGGCAGCACGTCATTGCCGAACCATGGGGTGCGTCGTTCCCACGCAGTGGTGCGCCAGGACGGGTGCGGCAGCGCAAAGTAGCGCGGCAGATGGGAGCGGAAGTCGCGCACGTGCTCGGTCATGCCACGGCGACCGAGCACATGGACGAGCGCGTAGCTGCCCACCAGCAGGGTCAGGCGGATTTGCGGCATCAGCGCCAGCAGCCGCGCGTGCCACAGCGGGGCACATTCTGGACGGGGTGGGGCATCGCCGCCGTTCAGCAGGCGGCCGGGATAGCAAAAACCCATTGGCACGATGGCAACGCGGCTCTCATCGTAGAATGTGTCGCGGTGCATTTGCAGCCAGGATCGCAGACGGTCGCCTGAGGGGTCGTTGAACGACAGGCCGGTCTCATGGACCCTAATGCCCGGCGCCTGGCTGACGATGAGCAGGCGGGCGGTCGTCGAGGCGCGGAAGACCGGACGAGGCCCGAGTGGCAGGTGCGCGGCGCAGACCTGGCAGGCGCGAATTTCGGCGGCAAGGCGGGCAAGCGAATGCCCTTCCCCCTGCCCCCCTCCTGCGAGGGGAGGGGGAGAAGTGGTCCTATCCAATAATTCCCCGTCGTCGGAGTTCTGCCACCACCTGCTCTGCCAACACCTCCGGCGCCGCGCTCAGCGTCAGGAGCCGCATCTCGGGGTTCAGCGGCTCCTCGTAAGGGGCGTCCACGCCGGTGAAGTTCCTGATCTGCCCTGCGTCGGCTCGCCGGTACAACCCCTTCGGATCGCGGCGTCGGCACTCCTCCACCGGCGTGTCGACAAAGATCTCGAGGAACTCCCCCTCTGCCACGCAATCGCGCGCCAGCATCCGCTCCGCGCGGTATGGCGAGATGAACGACACCAGGGCGATCAGCCCGGCCTCGACGAACAGTTTCGACACCTCGGCGATGCGCCGGATGTTCTCCACCCGATCCGCCTCGGAGAATCCCAGATCGCGATTGAGCCCGTGCCGGACATTGTCGCCATCGAGGCTCATCGTGTGGCGCCCCTCTGCGTGCAGCGCCTTCTCAACCAAATTGGCGATGGTTGATTTTCCTGCCCCCGACAGCCCGGTGAACCACAACACAGCCGGCTTCTGCGCCAACAGACCTGAACGCGCCGCCTTATCCACATCCACCCGGTGCCAATGGATGTTGGTGGCGCTCGCACGCAGGTCGGTCACCATTCCGGCACCGACAGGTACTGCGCGTCAGCCGATCGATCAGGATGAACCCGCCCAGCTCGCGGCTCTCGGCGTAGTGCTCGCACGGCACCCGCTGCGCCAGCGAGATTGCGACCGTGCCGATCTCGTTCAGCCCCAGCTCGCGCACCGGCAACTCGGCCAGCGTATCCACATCAAGCCGGTTGGTGATTTCAGTGATCGTGCCGATCACGCTGCGCGAGCCGAGCATGAACAGATAGGCGCGGCCGCGGAACAACGGTGTCTCGTCCATCCACACCATCCGGGCGGTCACCTGGTCGGCCAATGCCGGTGGCGGCGCCGCGGCCAGAACGTCGCCGCGTGAGACATCGATCTCGCGATCCAGCACCAGAGTCACTGCGTCCCCCGGGACCGCCTCTGCCAGATCGCCATCCATGGTGACGATGCGCGACACTTTGGCCTCGGTGCCGGAGACGGCATTCACCACGTCCGCACCGGGACGGATGGTCCCGGTCGCCACCGTGCCGGCATAGCCGCGGAATGTGTGGTCCGGCCGCGCGACGAGCTGGACCGGCATGCGGAATGCGCGCTCCGCGACGTGCGATGTTGGTTCCGCGCTCTCCAGCGCGGTCAGCAGCGTCGTGCCCGAATACCAGGGCATCCGCGTGCTCGCCGAAGTCACATTGTCGCCGTCGCGCGCGCAGACCGGAATCGCGGTCACAGCCAGCGGTCCCAGCTTGCCCAGCAACGCGTGGAAATCCGTGACGATCTTGCCGAACACCACCTGATCGAAGCCGACGAGGTCCATCTTGTTCACCGCCAGAATCATCTGGCAGATGCCAAGCAGCGAGGCGATCGCTGCGTGTCGCCGCGTCTGCACCAGCAGACCCTTGCGCGCATCGACCAGCAGCACCGCGACGTCAGACGCCGATGCACCGGTCACCATGTTGCGCGTGTACTGCTCGTGCCCTGGGGCGTCGGCCAGGATGAAGCGGCGGTGTGGCGTCTCGAAGTAGCGATATGCGACGTCGATCGTGATGCCCTGGTCGCGCTCGGCCGACAGCCCATCGACCAGCAGTGCATAGTCGATGCCGCCCTGCACGGTGCCAAAGCGTTTGCTGTCCCGATCCAGCGCCGCCATCACGTCATCTGGGATGGTGCCGCATTCGAACAGCAGCCGGCCGATCAGCGTGGACTTGCCGTCATCGACCGAACCGCAGGCCAGTACGCGCAGCAAAGAGTCGGGCATCAGAAGTAGCCCTCGCGCTTCTTCTTCTCCATCGAGGCGTCCTGGTCCTGGTCGATCAATCGCCCGGCGCGTTCCGAAACACGCGTCGTACGCATCTCGGCGACGATTTCTTCCAGGCTGGCGGCCGATGATTCGACTGCCGCGGACAGTGGATAGCAGCCGAGCGAGCGGAACCGTACCAGGCGATCCACCGGTTGCTCGCCTGGCCGGAACTGCATCCTCTCGTCGTCGACCACGATGATCAGGCCGTCGCGTTCCACAGCCGGTCGCGGTGCGGCAAAGTACAGCGGCACAACGTCGATGCCCTCGGCCAGGATGTAGGTCCACACATCCAGTTCGGTCCAGTTGGACAGCGGGAACACCCGCAGCGTCTCGCCCGGCGCCAGACTCCCGTTGTAGAGGTGCCAGAGTTCCGGTCGCTGACGCTTCGGGTCCCAGCTATGTCCAGGCCCGCGCACCGAGAATATGCGTTCCTTGGCGCGCGAGCGTTCCTCGTCGCGCCGCGCACCGCCGATCGCCACGTCGTAGCTGCCTTCGGTCAAGGCCTGCTTCAGCGCGTCGGTCTTCATCACCTGGGTATAGATGCTGCTGCCATGTTCGAACGGATTGATGTTCTGTCGCAGTCCCTCGAGATTGGTGTGCACGCGCAGATCGAGACCGAGCCGTTTCGCTGTCGCGTCGCGGAAGCGGATCATATCGCGGAACTTCCAGGTCGTATCGATGTGCAGCAGCGGGAATGGCGGCTTCGCCGGGAAGAACGCCTTGCGCGCCAGGTGCAGCAGCACCGATGAGTCCTTGCCGATCGAATACAGCACCACCGGCCGCGCGGCCTGGCCGGCGACTTCGCGCAGGATGTGGATGCTCTCGGCTTCGAGTGCCCTTAAATGCGGCGGATGGGTCGTCGACACGGCGTGTCTGTGCTCCTCAAATGTGCCAGCCGCGCACCGGACGGCCCTGCCTCTAGTCCAGCCGGTAGCCTGGTGTAAATGGCGATCAGGGCCCGAACTGCGCTAGGCTGACGCAGGGGGCGCTTCAAGCGAAGGAAACCTATGGCGATCGCGCGTGGACGACGTTGGCGAGAGCTTGCCGTTCCGGTCGATGTGGTTGACCGCGCCCCGCGCGCCGCGGTGGACGTCGCCTTGGTACTGGCAGTGGACAGTTCCGGCAGCATCAGTGAGCAGCGCCTGACCATGCAGATTCAAGGCTATATCGATGCGCTCCGGCACCCCTCGTTCGTCGAGGCGGTGGGCGGCGGCCGCCGTGGGCAGATCGGTCTCACCTACGTCACCTGGACCGACGCGCGCCGACAGGAGCAGGTGGTGCCATGGCGGGTGATCAAGGACCAGCTCAGCGCCAATGCCTTTGCCCAGGCGATCCACGACGCTCTGCGTCCCCTGCCGGGATGGACCTCGATCAGCGGCGCGATCGACTTCTGCACCGGACTGCTGATGAGCTGCGGCTACGTCGCGACGCGGCGCGTGATCGACATCTCGGGCGACGGCGCCAATAATGACGGCCGGCCGGTCACCGAGGCTCGCGACGCTGCCGTCGCCACCGGCGTGACGATCAACGGACTGCCGATTATCGAGGTCGAGCCCAACCTCGAACAATATTACCGCGACAACGTCATTGGTGGACCCGATGCATTCGTTGTTGTGGCAAGCGAAAGTGCCGCCTTCGGGGCCGCAGTCCTGCGGAAGCTGCTGGTCGAGGTCGCGGGCATTCCGCCACCTGGCGCGGCCTGACATGACATAAACGTCGCTGATCTAAGCTTCCAACGCCGCCCGCACGGTGGCTGCGAGCTCGTGCCGCCGGTACGGTTTGCGGATCATGACGTCGGTCGCCGTCTCTCCTGCCGGCTCGGTGTCCGGCTCCGATCGAAAATACCCGCTGGTGAACAACACCTTCAAACCGGGTCGGAGTCGCTGTGCCGCGGCGGCCAGTTGATGGCCGGTCATGCCATCCGGCATGACGACGTCGGTGAACAGGAGGTCGAAGATTTTACCATCCTGCAGGATTTCCAGCGCCAAAGGCCCACTGCCTGCCTCACTGACGCGGTAGCCAAGCGAGATAAGGTGGCGCCGCGCCACCGCGCGCATCTCGATGTTATCATCAACCACAAGAATAAACTCGTGCCCCTGTGGCAAGGGTACTTCCGTGACTTCGACGGCCTCGGAGGCTTCCGTGCCCTGCGCCCGTGGCAGATAAAGCCGCACTGTCGTGCCGAGGCCAGGTTGGCTCTCGATCCGCAGATGACCGCCGGACTGTTTGGCGAAGCCGAAGATCATGCTCAGGCCGAGACCGCTGCCCGCGCCCATCGCCTTGGTGGTGAAGAACGGCTCGAGCGCGCGCTCGAGCACCTCGCGCGGCATACCGGTGCCGGTATCGCTCACCGACAGCATGACATAGTCGCCGGACCTCACTTCTTCGTCCGGTTCACCCGGCGCAAGGTGCGTATTCGCGGTCGCGATGGAGATCGTCCCGCCATACGGCATGGCGTCGCGCGCATTGATCGCGAGATTGAGCAGCGCGTCGCCCACCTGCGAAGAGTCGGCGCGCGTCGGCCACAAGTGATCAGCCAGCGTCGTGGCGAGCGTGATGTGCTCGCCGAGCAACCGCTGCACGATCGCGATATGGTTCGGCAGGTAGGCATTCAGGTCGATCCGCTGGGGTTGTAGTGCCTGGCGGCGGGCGAAGGCGAGCAGGCGGCGCGTGAGATCGGCACCGCTGAGTGCGCTGTTGAGAATCTCCTTTGCCAGACCGGCCTGGTCCGGGTTGCGGGCCGTATCAATCAGAAACTCCACGTTGCCGATGATGACCCCGAGAAGATTGTTGAAATCGTGGGCAATGCCGCCGGTGAGCTGGCCGACGGCCTCCATTTTCTGCGCCTGGCGCAGTTCCGCCTCCACTCGCTTTTCGTGGGTGATGTCCCTGACCAGGAGAAGCAGAAGAGCCTTGCGCCCCCCCCATCCGCTCAACTGGGTCAGCCGGCTGCGCGTCCACGCGACTGTGCCTGAGTGGGTGACGTGCCGCATTTCTGCGTCGCCGAGGACATCGCGGCTGGAGCTGCTTGCCTGCTCGACGGCATCGCTCAGCAGCTCACGGTCGTCGACATGGACCAAATCGAAGAGATTGCGCCCGACCATGTCGTCAGGAGGGTAGCCGAGCATCTGGCAGAAGGCCGGATTGGACTGCAGGATGTGCCGGCCGTCCGACTCGACCAGCACTTTGCCGATAGGGCTCTCCTCGAAGATGCTCCGGAAAAGCTGTTCGCTCTCCCGCAATGCGCCGGAGTGCAACTCAGCCAGCCGTTCGCTGCGCCGCAGATCGCGGCGCATCAGGCCGAAGATGATGCCGAGCAGAACGATACTGCCGCTCGAGCCGAGCACAACTGATGCAAAGGCGATCCTGCTTCGTGTGAAGCGTTGGCAGCGGAACGTCCGGCGATCAGCCGCTCTTCGGCGTCGAGGTGATCCTCGATCGACGCGTCAATGGCTTCCGTGCGCGCGATGCTGGCCGCCAGTTCCGGCGGCCGGCTCCGCTCGAGGGGGTGCCGTTCAATCGGTGTCAGCGACGATGCCAACGCTGCGGTGTCCTGCGCGATCAGCGACGCCAGGCTCCCGAGCCCGTCGGGATCCCTGCCGTCCTCCGTCACCAAGTCGCGCAGGCTCGGCAACTTCGCGGCCAGCTCAGCCCGCGCCTTGCGATAAGCGCCGAGCTGCGCGGGATCATCGAAAACCCGGTAGGCGCGCTGGTCGCGCGCACTATCGCCGGCCAGGTCCTCGACCCGTTTCAGCAGGAGGATGGCTTTTAGCGAGCGCTCCGTCGCGACGGTGGTCCTGGCCAGGTCACGCAGTGAAACGAATGCGATCACGCCGTTGGCGACTATGGGCAGCAGGGCGAGCAGCAGGAATGCCAGCCGAGGCATGTGGCCGAGCGCGCGGATTCGGGCCCTGATCGTGTCGCTCATTTTGCAACCAACGATTGCGGGTTCGCAACCGCAGGGTAGCAACCTCTGCTGCCCAACGCCACGCAATAGTATGGTCAGGCCGGGATCAGCCTGACGCGTTTGCCTTGGACGCCGAGCGCGACGCGGCCTTGTTTCAATGCCAGCGCATCCTCGCCGAACACCTCGCGGCGCCAGCCGTGCAGCGCGGCGATGTCAGGGGCTTCTTCGGTTGCCAGCCGGTCGATGTCGTCGGAATTGGCGACCAGCCGGGCCGCCACGTGATGGTCCTCGCATTTGGCGGCGAGGAGCACCTTCAGCAGCGACACCAGCGCGGGTGATGGCCGCGCGCCGGCGCGTGAGCGCGGTGCCTCGGGCAGCGCGTCCTCGGGGAGCGCCTTCGCCTCCGCGATCGCGATCAGCAGCGACGCACCGGTGCGGCCCTCGGCGAAGCCACGGCTGATGCCGCGTGCCCGCGAGAGCTGATCCGGATCACCCGGGGCCGTGGCGGCAATCTCCAGCAGCGTCTCGTCGCGCAGCAGGCGCTGGCGCGGGATGTTCACGCGCTGCGCCTCGCGTTCACGCCAGGCAGCCAGCGCGCGGACCATGCCGAGAAAGCGGCGGTTGCTGCTGCGTGGCCTTAGCCGTTCCCACATCGTCTCGGGGTCGGCACGATAAATCGTGGGGTCGGCCAGCTCCGCCATCTCCTCGCCCACCCAGTCGAGCCTGTTATCCTGCTGCAGCCGGGCGCATAGCCTGGTGTAGACCGTGCGGAGATACGTGACGTCAGCGGCGGCGTAGGTGATCTGTGACGCCGATAATGGCCGCGCCGACCAGTCGCTGAAGCGGTGCGCCTTGTCGATTGTGCCGCCGGCCAGCGCCGAGACGAGCGCATCGTAGCCGACCTGTTCGCCGAAGCCAGCGACCATGGCGGCGATCTGGGTGTCGAACAGGGGTCGCGGCACGTCGCCGAAACGCAGGACGAAGATCTCGATGTCCTGTCGTGCTGCATGGAACACCTTCATCACCGCCTGATTGCCGAGCAGGTGTCCGAGCGGGGCGAGATCGATTTCCGATGCCTGAGCGTCTATCACCGCAACCTCGTGGTCGCCGGCGAGCTGGACGACGCAGAGTTCGGGCCAATAGGTGCGCTCGCGCATGAATTCGGTATCGACTGTCACGAATTCCTCGGACGCGAGGCGGTCGCACAGCGCCTGAAGGGCTTCGGTGGTGGCAATGAGTGTTGGCGGCGGGAATCCGACGCGGGGCGGGCGAGGCATTGGGCGGTTGTACACGGCAGCGGGGGTTACGCAAAAACATCTATCGGCCGGAGTGCGGGACGCGGGCTGCTGCGCTGCTGCTTGACTTGCGGGAACCGGCAGGGCTTGTCTGCCGGCCCTCCATCCAGCCGGGACAGGCCACGATGCACGCCTATCGCACCCACACCTGCGGCGCGCTGCGCGCTACCGATGCCGGGCAGACCGCCCGCCTTTCGGGCTGGGTGCACGCCAAGCGTGACCATGGCGGCCTGCTGTTCATCGACCTGCGCGACCATTACGGCATCACGCAATGCGTGTTTCCCGCCGGCTCGCCTGCGTTCGCGGCGGCCGACGCGGTGCGGCCGGAGAGCGTGATCACTGTCACCGGTCACGTGGTGCCACGCGAGGCAGGCACGGTGAACCCGCGTCTGCCCACCGGCGAGGTCGAACTGCGGGTCGACGAGCTGGCAGTGCAGTCGGCGGCCGAGGTGCTGCCGATGCAGGTGGCCGGTGACGAGAAGTTCCCTGAGGACATCCGGCTGAAGTACCGCTTCATCGACCTGCGCCGCGAGAAACTGCACCGCAACATCATGCTGCGTTCCGGCGTGATCGCCTCGATCCGCCGGCGCATGATCGAGGCGGGCTTCACCGAGTTCCACACGCCGATCCTGACCGCCAACTCCCCCGAGGGTGCCCGCGCGTTCCTGGTGCCGGCGCGGCTGCACCCCGGCACTTTCTACGCGCTGCCACAGGCGCCACAGCAGTTCAAGCAGTTGGCAATGGTGGCGGGCTTCGATCGCTATTTCCAGATCGCGCCCTGCTTCCGCGACGAGGCAGCGCGCGCCGACCGGTCGCCGGGCGAATTCTATCAGCTCGACTTCGAGATGAGCTTCGTCACCCAGGAGGACGTTTTCGCAACGATCGAGCCGGTTCTCGCCGGTGTCTTCGAGGAGTTTGCCGAGGGCCGCGTGGTGGATACGACACCGTTCCGCCGCATCCCCTATGACACGGCGATGCTGGAATTCGGCACGGACAAGCCAGACCTGCGCAATCCGCTGCGGATCAGCGATGTCACGCAGCATTTCGCGGGGTCGGGCTTCGGTCTGTTCGCCCGAATCGCTGCCTCGGGTGGCGTGGTACGCGCAGTCCCGGCGCCGGGTGCGGCGTCGCAGCCGCGCAGCTTCTTCGATAAGCTGAATGACTGGGCAAAGGCCGAGGGCGCCGGCGGTCTGGGCTACATCGTCTACGACGCGGACGGTCCGAAGGGGCCGATCGCGCGCAATCTCGAAGCGGGCCGCGCCGAAGCGGTCCGGGCGGCTTGCGGACTTTGCCCTGGCGACGCGGTGTTCTTCGTCGCGGGCAAGGCCGAGACGGCGGCGAGGTTCGCCGGCTCGGTGCGCAGCCGGCTGGCAGAGGAGCTGAGCCTCGGCGAGACCGGCGCGTTTCGCTTCTGCTGGATCACTGATTTCCCGATGTTCGAGCTGAACGAGGAGACCGGGCAGGTCGATTTCAGCCATAATCCGTTCAGCATGCCGCAGGGCGGGCTGGAGGCGCTGAACTCGCAGGACCCGCTCACCATCAAGGCGTTCCAGTACGACATCGTGTGCAACGGCGCCGAGCTGTGTTCCGGAGCAATCCGCAACCACCGGCCCGATATCATGGTGCGTGCATTCGAGATCGCCGGTCACCCGCCCGAGGAGGTGGAGAAGCGTTTTGGTGGGATGCTGAACGCGTTCCGCTACGGTGCTCCGCCGCACGGCGGCGCCGCTCCTGGCATCGACCGGATCGTGATGCTGCTGGCGGACGAGCCGAACATCCGCGAGGTGATCCTGTTCCCGCTCAACCAGCAGGGCGAGGACCTGATGATGGGCGCCCCGGCCGAAGTGCCGCCTTCGCGATTGAGGGAACTGCATCTGCGGCTCGATCTGCCGCCCAAGGCAACGACGGCCGGCGGGTAAAGAGCCGTCGCGTCGTCTGATCCTCGCTGGCGGATCGGCGCGCGCGTCCCTATGTTCGCGCATTCCCGCAGCGGAGTCCCCTTCATGCGCCCATCTGCCCTGTCGGCAGCCGTCCTCGCTCTGTGCGCCGTCGCGGTATTTCCCGCTGATGCGTCGGGTCTGAACACGGCGTCCGCCGCCCATAGGGCGCTCTACAATCTCACCCTCGCCACCAGCCGGGGCGGCGATGTCGTCGCCGCGCGCGGCACCATGGGCTACGAGGTCATGGATGCCTGTGACGGCTGGGCGGTCCGCCAGCGGCTGTCCATGACGCTGACCAACAGCGAGGGCCAGGACATCCAGATGGTATCCGACTACGCCACCTGGGAATCCAAGGATGGGCTGAAATTTCGCTTCCATATGAAGCAGACCACCGATACGGCGGTAACCAGCCAGACCGATGGCGACGCTCAGTTGGAGCGAGCGGGCGGCCCGGGTGAGGCGCGCTACACCGTCCCGGCGGACACCACCAAGAAACTGCCGCCGGGGACGCTGTTCCCGATGGCCCACACTTCGGCGATCCTGGCTGCCGCGGAGTCCGGCAAGAAGTTCCTCGCGCTGCCGCTGTTCGATGGCACCGACGATAGCGGGTCAGAGGACAGCTTTATCGTCGTGCTGGACTGGAAGAAGCCGGAGCCCAACAAGTATGCGTTTCTGTCCAACCTGCCCAGCACACGGGTCCGCCTGGCATTCTTCGACCATGAGGCGAAGAGCGAGGTGCCCACTTATCAGGTGGGCATGCGATATTGGGAGAACGGCGTGGCCGATAATCTCCAGATGGATTTCGGCGATTTCGTGATGGACGCGAAGCTGGCCGACCTCACGCCATTGCCGCACAAGTGCTGAGACCGGGCTGGATCAGATCAGCCCCTGCCGCTGGAACAGGTCGATCAGCACAAGGTTGACGTTGAACTTGAACGTGTCGGTGTCGCGAACGGTCTGCATGACCCGTTCGATCGGCCAGAGTTCGAACGCCTCGACCTCGCCATCGGCCGGGCGCGGACGGAATTCGTCCGGCAGGTCCAGGTCATAGCAGTACAAGAGGTCGCGCCGCAGCCCCTCCGGCCGCTCCATCGCATAGGAGATGATGGCCACCGGCACCGCCTGGCCGGCCAGTGAGCCCGGGATCGCGGCCTCCTCGTCTGCCTCCTTCACCAGCGTCTCGGCCGGCGTGAGTCCGGCGGGCACCCCACCCGCCACAATGTGGTCGAGCTTGGAGGGATCCAGCAGCTTGTTGGCGGCGCGGCGGGCGACCCACATATGCAGTCCCTCAGGCCGACGTACCAGCCCGTTGACGTGCACACCCATCGCCAGCACGCCAAAGCTGGGCAGCGCACCGCGGTCGAGCCGCGCCAGCACAGGGCCATCCGGCCCGGCGCGGATATCGAACTCTTCGCGCCGCCAGCGGTAGCAGCCGGCATCGGAGAGCTGGCGTGCGATCGCCGGAAGCACGGTCGCATCGGCCAGCGTTACGCCATCGGGCCCGGTGCTGATCTCCGGGAAGTCTTGGAGCTTCGCAGCGAGGTCCGGCTTCACCCAGCCGACCTGCGCCTTGCCGATACGGAACGGCAGCCGCGCACCGGGCAGCTCGGCGTTGTTGCAGTTGCGAACATGGCGCAGGAAGCCAGCCTCCATCGTCTCGCCTTTCAAACTGATGAACTCAATGCCACATGCCGGCAATGCGACGAACCTCAACCGGCGAGGCTGGCCCCCTCACTGTGTCACATTCCCACCGGTCGGGTATCAACACGATACGCTCGCTCCTGCCATATCTTTGGCCCGAGCACGAGCCTGGCACGAAGGCCCGCGTGGTCCTTGCCATGGGTCTGTTGCTGGCGGCCAAGTTCGCGACCGTCGCCGTGCCGGTCGTCTATGGCCACATCGTCGATGCGCTGGCGCCTAAGGACAATACAGCGCTGCTCGCAATCCCGCTGGGCCTGGTAATCGGCTACGGCCTGCTGCGCGTCGGCTCCGCCGCGTTCAGCGAATTGCGGGATGCGCTGTTCGCCAAGGTGCAGCAGAGGGCTGTCCGCACCGCGGCGCGGCGCACTTTCCAGCATCTGCACGCACTCAGCCTGCGCTTCCATCTCGATCGCCAGACCGGCGCACTGGCACGTGCGATCGATCGTGGCTCGCAGGGCATCCAGTCGGTGCTGCGGCTTGCCGTTTTCAACGTGGTGCCCACGGTGATCGAACTGCTGCTGGTCACCGGGATCATCTGGCACCTGTTCGACTGGCGCTTCGCCGCCATCACATTCAGCGCGGTGGTGAGCTACGCCGGCTTCACCATGAGCTTCGCCGCCTGGCGCTCGCGCATCCGGCGCGCGATGAACGACACCGACAACGACGCAAGCACCAAGGCGCTCGACAGCCTGCTGAACTACGAGACGGTGAAATATTTCGGCAATGAGCCGCACGAGGTGGCGCGTTATGACACTGCGCTGGCGCGTTATGAGGGCGCCGCCGTGCGCGTGCAGGTCTCACTGAACCTGCTGAACATCGGCCAGGCGTTCATCATCGCCGCGGGGCTGACGCTGATCATGCTGATGGCGACGCGCGAGGTGCGCGGCGGATTGATGACCGTCGGGCAATTCGTGCTGGTGAATACGTATCTGATCCAGCTTTACCAGCCGCTGGGCTTTCTCGGCATGGTCTACATGACGATCAAGCAGGGGCTGGTGGACATGGAGCAGATGTTTCGCCTGCTCGAGGTCGGATGCGATATCGCTGATCGTCCCGACGCCTCCGCGCTGGCGACGCATCTGGCTGATGGACCGGCGGGCGAGGTGCGGTTCAACGACGTGCACTTCGGCTATCGTCCTGATCGCGAGATACTGCGCGGCGTCGATTTCACCGTGCCGGCCGGTCGCAAGCTGGCAATCGTCGGGCCGACCGGCGCGGGCAAATCCACCATCAGCCGGCTGCTGTTCCGCTTCTACGATGTCACGCAGGGCCACATCCGCATCGACGGTCAGGATATCCGCGATGTGACGCAGGCGAGCCTGCGCGCGGCGATCGGCGTGGTGCCACAGGACACCGTGCTGTTCAACGACACGATCCGCTATAACATCGCCTATGGTCACGTTGGCGCCACACAGGACGAGATCGAGCACGCCGCGCGGCTGGCGCAGGTGCACGACTTCATCGCCTCGCTGCCTGAGGGATACGATACGCGCGTCGGCGAGCGTGGCCTGAAGCTGTCGGGCGGCGAGAAACAGCGTGTGGCGATCGCGCGCACCATACTGAAGGATCCGCGCATCCTGATCCTGGACGAGGCGACGAGTGCGCTGGACACGCGAACCGAGCAGGACATTCAGGCGGCACTGCGCGCGGTAGTGCGACATCGCACAACGCTGGTGATTGCGCATCGGCTGTCGACCGTGGTGGATGCCGACGAGATCATCGTTCTGGCTGACGGTCTGGTGGCGGAGCGGGGGAGGCACGCCGCGTTGCTGGCGCGCGACGGGATGTATGCGCGGATGTGGGCGCTACAGGCCGAGCAGGAGACAGAACGGGAGATCGCGGATTGATGCCGGAACTATCATCCCTGAGGAGAGGCAGACGATGACGGAAGAGCAACCGCCGGAAGATCTGGGCCACGCTGGCGCAGTGGTAGATAAGGCGATCGAGTACATGGTCGGTCAGAACATCGGCGCGCTGTCGATTGCCTCGGCACTGCTGGGTGGCGCGTTGGCATTGCTGGCGCGCAGTGTGGCGGATGAGGCGATCGTGCAGATCCTGAACAACGCGATTGCCAGCGTACAAAGCGGGGAGCTTCGAGGTTGAAAGAAGGCGCCCCGACGCCGCGATGGAAGCTGATGAGCCGTAGCCGGTAGGGATTCGGTTTAATGCCTCGTCGCACAGCCTTATACTTGGGTGCCGTTCGGCGGATGCTGAAAGTTTTCGCGAGAGCGTCAAAGTGGGAGAAGTTGCAATGTCGCCTTGGGGATTTACGAAGACGGCCTTGATCCTTGTCGGGTTGTGTGGCGCCGGCATGATCGGGGTAATTCCGCTGACGGATTCGGCGGTTCTTGCCGCCGGTCCCGCGAAGCCCACGATCAGCGAGGAGGCGCAGGCCGCAGTAGCCCAGATGGGCAAGACCCTTCGCGCCGACCAGTTCTCGTTTCAGGTTCACACGTTGCGTACCTACGTCGAGCCCAGCGGCCAGCCGTTGCACATCGCTCACACGATCAACGTCGTGGTGCGGCGACCGGACCGATTGACGATCAGCGTGACCGGCGACGACGGATCGACCAAGCTGTTCTACGACGGCAAGACGGTTTCTCTCCTTGGAGTCGAGTCAAAGAAATACTCGACCATTCCGGTGCCTCCAACAATCCAGGGCATGCTGGAGACGGTGATGGGCAAGCTCGGGGTTGACTTTCCGCTGGCCGATTTTCTCACGGACGCGCCGGACAAGTCGTTTCTGTCCGGCGTCACGTCGGGCAGAGTGGTGAACACGGTGACCATCGATGGCGTGCCGTGCCGTCACTTGCTGTTCAAACAGCCGCCGGGGCTCGATCTCGAACTTTGGCTGGAGAAAACCGATCAATCACTGCCACGCCGCCTGATTGTCACCTATCGCTCCGAGCCGGACGAGCCGAGCTTTATCGCGGAGTTTTCCGATTGGAATTTCTCGGCCCATCCATCCGATGCGGACTTCACCTTTCAGCCGCCCGAGGGCTCGGTGCAGGTTGCGCTGAAGCCCGCCAGTAAGGCGGCGCCGCCAGCCCAATCCAAGGGAGCCAAGCCATGAAGCGCCTGATGCTCGGCGGCCTCGGTGCGGTTCTTGCCATATCGGTTGCGTCCGAGGCATTCGCCTGGGGCTCCGTCCATGGCGCATACGGCGGCGCTGCCTATCGCGGCCCTATGGGCACCACAGCGGTGCGCGGTCCGGCGGGCGGCGCTGCAGTGCGCGGTCCATACGGCGGTGCTGCCGTGAGGGGGCCGGCCGGCGCAACGGCGTATCGACCTCCGGCGGGGGGCGCCTATTACGGCGGGGCCGTCCGGCCCTACTATCCGGGTGCAGCGGTCGCCACGGGCGCGGTCATCGGTGCGGCGGCTGCATCGGCCTATCGGCCGCCGGCCTACTATGCGCCGCCGGTTGTGGTGGCACCGCCTCCCTGCGGCTATTACCCTTACCCGCCTTGCTACTGAGACACGCTCCGCTACGTCGCCACACTGCGGTCGTCCGCTGGCATTATGCCCGCCTCGACTACGGACCGGACGAACACCGGCTGATGAAACGCTGCCAGGTCATGGCGACAAAGATCTTCGATCCGGATTTTCTCGGCGAGTCGCTGATGACGGCACGGGCAGCATAATGGAGGAGACAGATGGGGAAACTTGACGGAAAGGTCGCCCTGGTAACCGGCTCCGGCCGCAATATCGGCCGCGCGACTGTGTTGAGGCTGGCCGGGGAAGGCGCGCACGTCGTCGTCAACGCGCGGAGCAATCAGGCCGAGGCAGATGCCGTCGTGCGTGAAGCCAAGGACCTCGGGGTCAAAGCGCTCGCCGTCGTTGCCGATGTCGCCAGCAAGGATCAGGTCGAGTCAATGGCGGCCCGCGCGCTGTCCGAGTTCGGCCGCGTCGACATCCTGATCAACAATGCCGCGATCCGGCCGCACAAGCCCTTCACGGAGCTGACCGCGCAGGACTGGGAAGCGGTCCGGGGTGTGGTTCTGGATGGCGCAGTATACCTGACGCGCGCGGTTATCGATTCGATGGTGAAGAACAAGTATGGGCGGATCCTGTTCTTTACCGGCGAAGGCGCCTTTGTGGGCGGCAACGGGCGCGCGCATGTCTCCGCGGCCAAGATGGGCCTGGTCGGTTTCGCGCGCGGTTTGGCCTCGGAGTTCGCCCCGCACAACATAAGGGTCAACGTGGTTTCGCCCGGCAGCATCGATACCACGCGCGCCAACCCCGAGTGGTATCAGGGCCGCACGCCGAACGCCGCGGGTATTCCGCTCGGGCGGCAGGGCAAGCCCGACGAGATTGCCGCCACCTGTCTGTTCCTGGTCAGTGACGACGGTGGCTTCATCACCGGCCAGACGATCCACGTCAACGGCGGCAGCGCATACTACTGATCCGAAGCGCGATCTGTTAGGCTTGCCCGGATATCCGCCCGTCCAGGAGAAAAACGGATGAACGAAACGCAGACACTCTCCCAACGCGCCGACGCGCTCGAAGAGCAGATGAGCCGTGAGCTCGACTACATCGTCATCAAGTCGCGCCTCTATAGCATGGCCGAGGGCGACATGGGGCCGGCGCCGAACGCCGCGAAGCTGATGGCGGCCAATCCGAACGCGCGCGTGCTGATGGGCGACGATCCGCGCCTGCCGGCGATGCCCGCGCAGCCGACGCTTATGGACTTCTTCAAATACCGCTTCGGCCCCGCGGCGCACCTGCTGCAGAGCGCCAAGCACGCGGTGAATGCCGGGCTGCCCGACAATATGGTGCTCGCCTGCCTGCTGCACGACATCTCGACCATCGGCTTCATCCGCGGCGACCACGGCTACTGGGGCGCGCAACTGGTGGAACCCTATGTGGACGAGGAGGTCACCTGGGCGATCCGCGCGCACCAGGTGCTGCGCTTCTATCCCGACGAATCCGTCGGCTATGAATACCCGCAATCCTACGTCAAGACATTTGGTGCCGATTACCGGCCCGACGCTTATGTCGAGGAAGACTATCAGCGGATGCGGAACCACAAGTGGTACATGTCGGGCCGGATGATCACGGTCCACGACATCTACTCGTTCGACCCGAATGCGAAAGTTGAACTGGAAGAATTCACCGACGTGATTGGCCGCAACTTCCGCCAGCCGGAGCAAGGCCTCGGCTTCGACAACAGCCCGGTCGCCCACATGTGGAGAGCGATGATCCGGCCGGCGAAATACCTGTAGCAAGCAACCGACGCACCGACATCAGCAAGCCCGACCCTCACGGCGGGATCGGGCTCTGGGTCGGGGCTGCCAAAAAGGGGGAGAAAACATGCCGGCCGTCGGCCCGTCACGCCAGCTTCGGCGCATGCAGTGGATCGCGATCATTCTCGTCACTGCAGCCATCGCAATGAACTATATGGATCGCTCGACCCTGGCGATCGGCAATCTGAAGATCCGCGAAGAGTTCGGCATCAGCGCGACCGCCATCGGCGCGTTGGGATCTGCCTGGGCACTGACCTACGGACTCGCCCAGTTGCCATCAGGCTATCTGCTCGATCGGGTCGGACCGAAACTGCTGGTCGGACTGTCGATGATCGTTTGGTCGCTGTTCCAGGCGGCTGGCGGGCTCGCCGGCAGCTATTTCCAGCTGATGCTGTCGCGCATCGGTCTCGGCGCCACCGAGGCGCCGTGCTTTCCGTCGGCAACGCGCTCGGTCAGCGATTGGTTCGATGTCAAGCATCGCGGTACACCGAGCGGCGTCTATACATCGGGTGCCTATATCGGTCCCACGCTCGCACCGCCAATTCTGACCGGCCTGATGCTAGCGTTCAATTGGCGGGTGATGTTCATCGTCATGGGACTGGCTGGGATCGTCGGTGCCGCGATTTGGTTCCTGATCTACCGTGACCCCAGGTCACAGGTACTGGAACCGCAGGATGCCGAGTATCTGCGGGCCAACCGCGAAGCCAAATCCTCGGTCACGCTGCGCGAGTGGACGTCGCTGTTTCGCTTTCGCGCCATGTGGGTGCTGATGCTTGGCGCTTTCTGCACCGGCTACATCACCTGGATGTACCAGACCTGGCTGCCGGCCTATCTGGAGATGCAGCAGCACATCAGCATCGGCAAGACCGGGCTGCTCGCCTCGGTGCCGCTGATCTGCGCGTTCTTCGGCGCGCTGGCCGGCGGCTGGGTGTCGGACCGGCTGGTCAGGGGTGGCATGGAACTGATCGCCAGCCGCCGTCTACCATTGATCCTCGGTCTGCTCGGCTCGGCGGTGTTCACCGGGCTGGCCGCGATGGCCACTGGCGCCGGCATGGCGGTCACCTGCATCGCAATATCGATGTTCTGCATGCAGTTCGGGATTACCTGCAAATGGATCCTGGTGACGGCGGTCACGCCGCAGGCCTATTGCGCCTCGGCCGCCAGCAATCAGAACTTTGCGGGTTTCCTAGGTGGCACACTGTCGCCGATCCTGACCGGATTCATCGTGGACGTGACAGGCTCGTTCGTGGTGGCTCTGGCGATCGGTGCCGTCATCACGCTGATCGGCGCGGCGCTGTTCCAGTTCTTGATGACCACGGTGATCGACGAAGACCAGCTGGAGAAGTTCGCACACGCGCCGGCCTGATCGTTCCACGCCTCAGGGCGAGCCGTGCCCGATGACGGGGCGCGGCTCGCCGCCGTGCGAACCGACTACATCTTCACCTCGCTGATCTGAATCACCGGCTGGATGTTGGTGTAGTTCGGGACGTCGGCGAGCAACGCCTGGGCGTGCGGCAGGAAGGCCGCCTCGAACACCGCCAGCGATTCGAAATAGAGGTGGCCCATCGCGGCATAGGTCGGTGGTGCGCCGGGAGCGCCCCCGGCCAGACCTTGCTCGACCGCCATGCTTTTGCAGGCCGCGCCGACTGTCTGCTGCACCAGGGGCATGTGGCGCTTGCAGTAATAATCCATATCGAACTTCTTGTTCTCGCCGGCCGGATAGAACACGCTCACCTTGATCATTTGAACATACCTCCCGAGGTCACGCTGCCGCCCAAATCCGGCGGCGGCCACGACTTTAGCCTGGACTCCGCCTCAGCTTAACCCGCCGATGGCGCAGTCGAGCGACGGTTCGCGAATACCGGTGACGATCCAACTGTCTGCCTGCGGGTTCCGCGCGGTAATAAAAGTGTAGAGACACCGGGTGACCGTCTGCTCGCCGCCGGTGAACTGCGTCTCGGTCGTCTTGCGGCCCTTCTTGTCCTTGTCTGTCGTGGTCACTGCTGACACTGGCGTGGTATCCACCGAAACCTTGGACCATTGGAAGGCGCGGGTTCCGTTACCCAGATCGATCTGGTTGACCGGCGGACCATAGGTCAACTCGACGGCGCGAATGTCCTGCCCCACATAGCTGCGCATCGTGTCGGCGGCACAGCCCACGAGCAGCGTTATGGCGACGCCGACCGGCACAGCGATCTTCATCCTTTGTGGTCCCCGCAAAACTTTGGACGGCATAACCCGCCGGCAGGCGCTGTAGCGAGCTACCCGCGAACCGTAAGGACAATGCCAAAGACGTCCTGTGTTTGTATCGCAGCGGGTCGCACCAGGACCGGCGGCTGCGTCTGCGTGAACCCGACATTGGTTAGCAGGCCCTTTAACCTGCCCGTCCGCTGAAGCGTCAGGTTAGACTCCTGTCCCTGAAGATTCGCTTCGGGTTCGATCGCCACCTGCATGATGCGAGGGTCCAGCATGGCCTGCGTCACGCTCGCTACGGCGTACTGACCGCATCCAGTCAGATCCGCTCGTCCGCTGACGAAGAGAAAAGACGCCGGAAAGCTGATCCGCGTCCCGTTCGGGAGGTATTCGATGTTCGCCTGGCGATTGCAAACCTGCGTTGGATTGAGCCCGGTCGTAACCCTGTCGGACAGCGTCTGCGTGCTCGAGGGCTCGGAGCACGCAGCCAAGGCAAGCAGGGCTGCGAAGGCCGGCACAAGTTGTGTGGTTTTCATCGCGTACTCTGTCAGCTGCCTCGCAGCAATGATCGTTCTGCTTGCGGCGACAATAGGGCATAGGCGGCGTGATAGCCAGACGCGCGGCAGGAACCCGTGTTGCCGGATCAAGCCCGCGCGTCGGCCGACAACGGGGCCGAACACTAATCGTGCGGCGGTCTGAGACGGCATGCTTGACCTCGGGGCCGCCATTGGCGATAAGCCGCGCCTCCCGTTTCGAACAGGGGTCGCCTGCAATGTCTCGCCGCTGCCAGATCACCGGCAAGGGCGTGCTGACCGGCAACAACGTCAGCCACGCCAACAACAGGACGCGCCGCCGGTTCCTGCCCAACCTGCAGGAGACGTCGCTGCTATCCGACGTGCTCGGTTTGCCGGTCCGGATGCGGCTGTCCACCCGGGCGATCCGCACCATCGAGCATAACGGTGGGATCGACGCTTACCTGCTTGGGACCCCCGACGGCAAACTGACGGTCGACGCCAAGGCACTCAAGCGCCGTCTGCTCCGCGCACAGGCGAAGCGGACAGCCAGCCAGGCCATCTGAGCCACACGGTCCGGCAGGCGATCGATCTCGCCGCCAGGCGGCTTCGGCAGGCGGGCATCGACAATCCAAGGCTCGAAGCGCGACTGCTGCTCGCCCAGGCGCATGGGGTCCCGCCAGAGGCGCTGTTGCGCGATCCCGGGATGCCGGCGGACATGGTCAGCTTCGCGCCGCTCGTTGCCCGCCGTGAGGCACGCGAACCGCTGGCGCTGATCCTTGGCCGGCGCGAGTTCTGGGGCCTGGAGTTCGCCGTATCGCCCGCCACTCTGATCCCGCGGCCAGAGTCGGAGACACTGATCGAGGCGGCCATCGCCGCCTTCCTGCAGCGTCCGCCGCCGCAGCTGATCCTGGACCTTGGCACTGGCACCGGGTGCCTGCTGCTGGCCGCATTGTCGGAGTTTCCCGCAGCGTTCGGCCTCGGAGTGGACCGGTCATGCGCAGCCGCCGCGCTTGCCGCGCGGAACGCCAGATCACTGCGATTGGCTGATCGTGCCAGCATTGTATGCGCCGACTGGGCGGACGCGCTGGACGGCCAATTCGACCTCGTCCTGTGCAACCCGCCCTATATCCGCAGCGAGGACCTGGGCAGCCTGATGCCCGAGGTGGCGTGCCATGAACCGCGCGCCGCGCTGGACGGCGGTCCGGACGGATTCGCGACCTATCGCCGCCTGCTTCCGGCGCTTCAGCGACTGTTGACCCGGGGGGCCGTCGCGGTGTTGGAACTCGGTGCGGGCCAGGCTGAGACGGTGGTCAAACTGGCGTCGCAGGCCGGTCTTGCGAGTGTTCTGCGGGCCGACCTGATGGGCATTCCGCGCGCCCTCGTGCTACGGCCGGCGACGTCATGAAAAAACCGTTTGGCAGAGTGAGGCAGGCAGACTAGCTTTCATCCCGGCAGGGTCAGCCGCACAGCGGCTTGCCCGAGGCGCCCAGGCCCGATGGTCGGGGTACTCGCCGGAACCAGTGCCGTTGGATTGAAGCCAGGCCGAGGGGGCACGCCCCGGGACGCCTGCGGGTCTACCCGCGTGTCCCTGCAACCTCCGGTCCGCAACAGAGAAGGCTCGACAGCATCAATATGAACATGAAACGCATGCGTGGACGCGGCCATCGACCCGGTGGCGGCGGGGGTGGAGGCGGCGGGCTGCGACATCATGGCGGCGGCGGCGGTGGCAACATTCCACTCAACCGTAATCACGTTTTCGACAGCAGCGGTCCCGACCTGCGGATCCGCGGAACTTCGCAGCAGTTGTTCGAGAAGTATCTCCAGCTCGGCCGCGACGCGACCAGCGGTGGAGACCGGGTGATGGCGGAGGGGTACTTCCAACACGCCGAGCACTATTTCCGCATCCTGAATGCGATGAACCAGGCGGCGCAGCAGAACCAGCAGAACGGCCAGCAACAGGCTGCTCCGCGGCGGCCCTATAACGGCGAGGAGACGGGCCAGCCGGCCGACGAAACCGAGGAGGCGGAAGTCGGCGGCGCCCCCGGCACCGGCGACCAGCCCGAGGCCCGGGAGATCCCGATCGCCGCCGCGCCTCCCGAGGCGTAACCCGGCGCTACTCCCCCTCCCCTCGCGGGAGGGGGGCAGGGCGAGGGGGCCTCCCGGCCACCGGCCAGCCTCTTCCCCGACCGATCGCCGCATCGCCGAAGCGGTGGCGCAAGGTGTCAATTGCCGCCTGGGTGGCGGCACGGCGCGGCGTCTCAAGGTCGGCGAGGTCGCCCTGATCCGCTCCAGCGAGCGGCAGCAGCGGGTTTGCACCGATGCCGATGAGGCGGAATGCCGTGCCGGTCGCCTCGCGAGCCAAAAGCGTGCTGGCTGCTTCGAACAGCCGATCGGGCAGCACTGTGGGGCTCGGCAGGCGCATCGCCCGGGTGCGGTTGGCGAAATTGGTGGTCTTCAGCTTCAGGACCACGCCGCCTGCTGACAGCTCGTTCTCCTTCAGTCGCCGTGCCAGCTTTTCGGCCAGGCGCCACAGATGGCGTTCCAGTTCGTCAGGGTGAGTGAGGTCGGTATCGAACGTGGTTTCGGCGCTGATCGATTTGGTTTCGCGCGCGGGATCGACCCTGCGCACATCCTCACCCCGGGCGCGCGCGGCGAGCGACGGCCCATCGTCGCCCAGGCGTCGCAGCGCCTCACGGTCGCTCAGCGCCTGGAGATGCCCGAGCAGCGTGATGCCTTGGACTGCCAGCTTGCGCGCGAGCGTGGGCCCGATGCCGGGCAGCAGCCTGACCGGCTCGGGTGCCAGCAGCGAGGCGGCCTCTCGAGCGCCGATCACCGCGAAGCCGCGCGGCTTGTCTCGACCTGCCGCGATCTTTGCCAGCAGTCGGTTGGCGGCCAGGCCGATCGATACGGTTACGCCCACCGTGGTTTCCACCTCGCGGGCGAAGCGGGCCAGCACGATGGCGGCCGGCGCGCCGTGCAGCGCCTCGGTGCCAGCGAGGTCGAGCACCGCCTCGTCGATCGACAGCGGCTGCAAGAGCGGCGTCAGCGTCGCCATCATGGCGCGGATCTGCCGTCCGACGGCGACATATTTCGCGAAGTCGGGCCGAATCACCACGGCATCGGGACAGGCCTTCAGCGCCTTGAACATCGGCATGGCGCTGCGCACGCCGTAGATGCGCGCAACATAGCAGGCGGCGGTCACCACGCCGCGCACGCCGCCGCCGACGATGACGGGCCTCGCGGCGAGTTCGGGACGGTCGCGCTTCTCGACGCTGGCATAGAAGGCGTCGCAATCGATGTGGGCGATCGTCAGGTCGAACAGCCCCGGGTGGCCGACGATGCGGGCACCGCCGCACGCCACGCATCTGCTGCCATCGACCTCGGTCAGACAGTCGCGGCAGAACGCGGGCACGGACTCACGTGGCCGGCCACAGCCACGCCGCGCCGCGCACGCCGGATGAGTCGCCATGTTTGTTGCGGACAATCGGCGTCTGCACAAAGTCGCTGAACACGTAGCGGGTAACCAGTGGCGGCAGTGCTGTGTACAGATGATCCATGTTGGACAGACCGCCGCCCAGCACGATCACGTCGGGATCCAGCAGATTGACCACGTGGGCCAGGCCGCGCGCCAGCCGGTCGGCATGGCGATCGAGCGCCGCCTGCGCCCGAGTGTCGCCTGCGGCGGCGCGGGCCGGAATGGCGGAAGCGTCGTGCGCACCCTCGCCGTCGCAGTCGCGTGCCAGCGACGGCCCGGCGACCCAGGTCTCCAGGCAGCCGAAGTGGCCGCACCAGCACTGCCGCCCGGGCAGCTCTTCCGGCCGTGGCCACGGCAGCGGATTATGGCCCCACTCGCCGGTGACATGGTTGCGGCCACGCATCGCCTTGCCACTCACCACCACACCACCACCGCAGCCGGTGCCGAGGATGGCGCCGAACACCAAGCCATGACCCGCCCCGGCGCCGTCGATCGCTTCCGAAAGTGCGAAGCAGTTGGCGTCGTTCTCCACCCTCACCTCGCGGTCGAGCACAGCGCTGATGTCGCGATCGAACGTGTGCCCGTTCAGGGCGATCGAGTTGGCGTTCTTCACCAGCCCGGTGACCGGGCTGATCACCCCGGGGATACCGATCCCCACAGTAGCGGTGATGCCGAGCCGGGCTTCCGCGTCACGCACGAGGCCGGCGATGCCATCGAGCGATGCCTGGTAGCCATGCGGCGTGTCTATGCGACGACGGAAGCGCTCGCCACCGTCGGCCCCCAGGACCGCAATTTCGATCTTGGTGCCGCCGAGGTCGATACCGATGCGGTGCTGCATGGAGTGGGCTCTGCGCGGTGAATGATGATGCACTCAAGGCAAAGCCTAGCACGAAATCGTCGCGTTCAGGAGTTGTCCGCCAGCGCCAGGCCGACATACTTGAACTGATGCACCACGTCGTTGACCGGATGCGCGGTATCCTGCCGCACCTGGAACACACTGACCACGCGCGAGCTCAGGTCGCCGTTCGTGTCGTAGGCGATCGGTCCTTGCAACGTGTCCACGTTGACGGCCTGGATGGCATCGCGCACCGCACCACGTGTGACCGGTGCGCCGGACTTCGCGACGGCCTCGATCGCCGCCAGGATCACCAGTGCCGCATCGTATGAGGTGATCGAGTAGTCCGATGGTGGTGTGTTCCAGCGCTTCTCGAAATTCGCCACCCAGCCGGACAGTTTGGCATCGTCCAGCATATGCGGCGCGGCAATGGTGCTGTACCAGCCCTGCGCCGCGGGGAAGCCCGCTCCCGACAGGATCGATGCCTGGTGCAGTCCATCGCCGCCGGCCTTGATCATGTCGGGCATGATCTCGTAGCTCTGCTTGACCAGCTTCACCCCGGCCAGCGCGCTGGAGCCGCAATAGATTGCCTGGGGCCCGAGGTTCTTGATCTTGGTCAGCAGCGGCCGATAGTCGCTGATCAGCGGATCGACGCGGTCGCGCCCCATCACCTGCATCCCACGCTTGGCGGCCTGCGCCTGGAACGCATCGGCGAGGCCGACGCCATAGGCGCCGGTGTCGTCCACCACGAAGACTGACTTCACCTTGAGCTGGTCCGCCATGAAATTGGCCATGTTGGGACCCTGGAAGGCATCGGTGGTGCAGGTGCGGAAGTAGATCGCCTTGCCGGCGGGCCGGTACATTTCGGCGAACTTCGGGTCGGTCAGATCGGGATTGGTGGAACTCGGCGTGACTGTCGCGAGGTTGCCCTGGCTGAGCAGCGGCGCCATCGCCTTGCCGCTGCCGCTTGCCATCGGGCCGACCGCTGCGACCACCGTGGGGTCGACGATCATCTTGCGCGTGTTGATCGCCGACTGCGCCGGATCGTACTGGCCGGCGGTCGCAGTGCCGTCGTCCAGGACGAGGGCGCGTATCTCGTAGCCGCCGATGCCACCCTTGGCATTGGCTTCCTCGATCGCGAGTTGCGCGCCGTGCAGAATGTTGGTCGCATCCTCGGCCGAGGCGCCTGTCAGCGGCAGGTTGATGCCAACGGTGACAAACCTGTCGCCGGCTCGCGCCTGCCTGACGAGGCCGGCGAACACCGATGAGCCGAGCAGGACGAGGGCGGAACGGCGGGCAACGCGCATCGAAGCCTCCCATGGGTTAGCGCGGCCCAGGTTGTCCAGGCCGGCTGCACTGCACCGGGACCGCGCGAAGCCACGTACGAGGCGGCCGTCATGCGATCCGCCGCGACCGAAGATACAGCAACATTCATACCAACAGAAACCGGCCCCGTGCCTGATTGACGCTGGTTCTGCGTGATTCGCGTTCCTGGCCGGCTCCGGCTACCCAAGGGCAAGGATCGGAGCCACGCATGCAGCTTTGGACCACGACGGTCGCCTCCCCACGCGCCACCGCCCGCACTGCGCGCGAACGGGAAGCGGCCGGCTGGGACGGAATGCTTGTCGTCAACTCGCAGAACCTGTCCGGCGATCCCTACGTCGCGCTGGCGATGGCGGCCACGGCGACCACCCGCCTCGGTCTGGGCACCGGCGTGACCAACAACGTGACCCGCCATCCCGCCGTCACCGCCTGCTCGATTGCCAGTATCCAGCGGCTGTCAGGCGGGCGGGCGGTGCTGGGCATCGGCCGCGGCGATTCGGCGCTGGCGCATCTTGGGCGCGCGCCATCGAGGCTCGCGCCATTCGAGCGTCATCTGCGGCAATTGCAGGCTTATCTGCGCGGCGATGCGGTGCCGTTCGACGACATCGACATTGCCACCGAAGTGGCCCCGCCGATGTCGGAGCTCGAGCTTGCCGGTGCGCCGCCGGCGAGCCAGATCGGCTGGATCGCCGAGGGCGCGGCCAAGGTGCCGGTCGAGGTCGCCGCCAGTGGGCAGCGCGTCATCGCGATCGCCGCGCGCCACGCTGATTGCGTTATGTTCGCTCTCGGGGCTGACGAGGAACGGATCGCCTGGGGCATTGACCTCGCGCGCAGGGCGCGCCGCGAGGCGGGGCTGGACCCTGACGGCATCACCTTCGGTGCTTATGTCCCGTGTGGCTGTCACACCGACGTCGCAACAGCGCGCGATCTGATCCGCGGCTCGCTGACCACGCATGCCCGCTTCTCGGTGATGCACGGCAACGCCAGCGGTCCTGTCTCGGACAGCGACCGCGCCGTGCTGGAGGATTTGCGCAATTCGTACGATATGCGCGCCCATACCCGTGGCGACTCGCGCCAGGCGGGCGTTCTGACCGCGGCATTCATCGACCGCTTTGCCATCGCCGGCACGCCTGAGCACTGTTTCTCCCGCCTGCAGCGGCTGGCCGCGCTCGGTCTGGAGAAAGTGGCGCTGTCCGCGGCAATGCGCGGCGTTTCCGAGACCGAGGCTGGCGTGGCGAAACGGCTGTTCGAAGTCGAGGTGCTGCCGGCTATGCAGAGCGGGAGATCATGATGCGCGCCCGCAAGACGCAGCGTTGCATTGTCGGGTTGGCGATCGCGATCATGGCGGTTCGCGCGCACGGCGCGGCGGCTGCGTCACTGCTGACGACCAGCCTCTTGCCGCCGGTCAGTGCCACTTGCATCTCATCACCGTTCGGCCCCCGCGTGCTGCCGAACGTGCCGGAAGCCGGCTCTTATCACTACGGCGTGGATTTGCCCGCTCCGGTGGGATCAGCCGTTACCGCGACTGCGCCCGGCAGCGTGATCCGCGTTCAGCGCAAGGGTCCGGGTGGGCTGGAAATGCTCGTCCAGCATGACGGCTTCGTCGGCATCTACAGCCATTTCGGCATGATCGCGCCCGCCATTGCCGAAGGAAAACGCACGGTCGCCGCGGGCGAGAAGCTTGGGGTTGTCGGCCGAACCGGCGTGAGCCTGGGCGCGCACTTGTATTTCGAGATGGTCCTGGACGGCAGGCCGGTCGATCCCACGCCCTATCTAGGCCTGCCGCGCTGCGGCGGCAGCGCGACGGCGACAGCTGCCAAACGGGATACCGACGGCGTAACCGTTGGTGGGCGGAAGTACTATCAGCTCTCGCTTCCCGACCGACAGTACTCTGACTGGCAACCACATTAGGTCTCGCTTGCTCCTCGCCTCCCTCAGTCTCAGGATGCCTGCATGAGCGAGACTGTCCTCGACATGAAGGGCACTGCCTGTCCGATCCCGGTGCTCCGCGCCAATCGCGCGCTGCGCTCGATGGCGGCCGGCGAGCGGCTGCGCGTGCTCGCCACCGACCGTGCCTCGGTTGCCGACTTCCAGGCATTCTGTCGCGAGACCGGCCATGCGTTGCTCGCGTGGTCCGAGGAGAACGGCGTGTTCAGTTTCGTCATCCGCCGCCGCGCCGAGGAACCGGAGCAGAAGGACTGACATGCCCACAGCGCTGATCACCCATCCTGCGTGCCTCGGCCACGACAACGGCCCATATCACCCCGAGTGCCCCGATCGCCTGCGCGCCGTCCTCACCGCGCTGGAGACCCCCGAGTTCGCGGACCTGCTGCGCGAGTCCGCGCCGCACGCCACCACCGAGCAGCTCACCCGGGTGCATCCTGCGAACTACGTTGACGCGATTCAGTCGATCCGGCCGGCCGAAGGCGAGACCGTGCAGCTCGACGCCGACACCGCGATGAGTGCTGGCAGCGCCGAGGCCGCGCTGCGCGCGGCGGGGGCCGCGGTGGCCGGGGTGGATGCGGTGATGGAAGGCTGGGCGCGCGCTGCGTTCGCCGCGGTGCGCCCGCCGGGCCACCACGCCGAACCGGCCCGCCCTATGGGTTTCTGCCTGTTCAACAACGCCGCCGTCGCCGCAATGCACGCACGTTCGCAGTGGGGCGTGCAGCGCGTCGCTGTGGTCGACTTCGACGTGCACCATGGCAACGGCACGCAGGCGATGTTCGCCGCGGACAAGGACCTGTTCTACGCGTCGTCGCACCAGCACCCATGCTATCCGGGCACCGGCGAGACGTGGGAGCGCGGCACCGCCAACAACATCATCAATGCACCGCTGCGCCCCGGCTCGGACGGTGCTGCATTCCGTGCGGCATGGTCGGACACGATCCTGCCGGCGCTCGACCGCTTCGCCCCCGGCCTGCTGATCGTTTCGGCCGGTTTCGACGCGCACAAGTCCGATCCGTTGGCGCAGCTCCGCCTCGACACCGCGGATTATGCCTGGATCACCAAGGAGCTTCTGCGCGTCGCGGCGGCGCATTGCGGCGGGCGAATGGTCTCGGTGCTGGAGGGCGGCTACGACCTCGAGGCGCTTGCCGCCTCGGCCGCAGCGCATGTGCGCACGCTGATGGTGGCGTAGGAGAATTAATGTCGGACAAGAACGCCGACGTCAGCGCGCTTTCGTTCGAGGACGCGCTGGCCGAGTTGGAGCAGATCGTGCGCGGCCTGGAGAGCGGCCAGCAGAAGCTCGAGGACGCCATGACAGCGTACGAGCGCGGGGCAGCGCTGCGGCGGCACTGCGAGGCGAAGCTGGCAGAAGCGGAGGCGCGCGTCGCAGCGATCGTCGAGCGGGCGGACGGGACCTTGGCGACGCGGCCGGTGGAGTGAGCGTCAGGTCTTGTCGCGCGGCATGACGGCCTCTTCGACATCGCGCAGACGATCCTTGCCGAAATAGATCTCGTCGCCGACGTAGAAGGTCGGCGATCCGAAGGTGCCGCGCTCGACCGAGCGCTGCGTGTTGGCGAGCAGTTCGTCTTTCACGTCCTGCGCCTGCGCCAGTTCGAGAAGCGTGGCGACGTCGATGCGCGATTCGGCCAGTGCGGCGCGCAGCACGTCGGGATCGTCGAGTTTCTTTGGATCGGCCCACATGTGGCGATAGATTTCGTCGACGTAATGGTCGAAGATGCCCAGCCGCTGTGCCGCGACCGCACCGCGCATCACTACCAGCGTGTTGACCGGGAAGAACGGATTGGGCGCGAAGCGCGTGATGCCGTGCCGACGCACGAAACGCGCCGTCTCCAGCCGCTGGTATTCCGGCTTGTTCCTGATGCCGGCCAGACTTTCTGCCGGCGATCGGTTGTTGGTCAGCTTGAACACGCCGCCGAGCAGCACCGGCAGATAGACGAACTTCACGCCGGTGCGCCGTTCGATCGCGGGGATCACCAGGTGACTGAGATACGCGTTCGGGCTGCCGAAGTCGAAATGGAATTCCACATTGCTCATGGCCGTCACCACTTCTCGCCTGCCGGACGGATGTCCATTTCGAACGTCCACGCATCGCGCGGTTGCCGATACAGTTGCCAATACGCGTCGGCCACCGATTCCGGACGCATCAGCCGCGCGGGATCGAGATTGCGCAGCGCTTCGTCGCCCTCACGCGTCCTGATCCGCTCGCGCACCCATGCGGTGTCCACGCCGGCATCGATGACGAGATGCGCGACGTGGATGTTCTTCGGTCCCAGCTCGCGTGCCGCGCTTTGTGCCACCGCGCGCAGTCCCGCCTTTGCCGCGGCAAACGCGGCGTAGCCAGCATTGCCACGCAGGCTGGCGGTCGCGCCGGTGAAGAAGATCGCGCCGCCGCCACGCGGCAGCATCAGTTTCGCCGCCTCGCGGCCGGCGAGGAAGCCGGCATAGCAGGCCATTTCCCACACCTTGCGAAACACGCGTTCCGTTGTGTCCACCAGCGAGAAGTGGACGTTTGCGCCGATGTTGAAGATGCAGACCTCGAGCGGAGCCTCGGCATCGGCCTCGCGCAGGAAGGCGGCGATGTCGTCCTCCTGTCGTGCGTCGAGCGAGCGGGCGAAGGCGCGGCCGCCAGCCGTTTCGATGGCCTGAACCAAAGGCGCCAGCTTCTCGCCGTTGCGGCGACCGGCGAATACGGTGAACCCTTCGGCGGCGAATTTGCGGGCGATCGCACCGCCGATAAAGTCGCCCGCTCCGATCACCGCCGCGGTGGCGTTCCTGCGTTCCATCTTTCTCTCCTTTGCGTACTCACGAACGGGATTGCTTCGTCGCCGCGCTGCTCGCAATGACAGCGGTACGTGATTACTAATGAGCGTCGCGTGATGGCGCTGCCTGCATCGCGAGCTTGCGCATCAGCGGCACCGTGACCGTTGCCAGGGCAAAGCACAGCGCGATGACGAAGAACGCGTCGGCGAAGGCTTGCGTCTGCGCCTCGCGCAGCGTGAGCGACCATAGTTCCCGCAGCGCCGCAGCGTGGCCGTGCAGTGCATCGCCGCCATGCGCCGCGGTCGCGTTCGCCGTCACCTCCTGCATATGTTGCAACATCGCCGGATTGCTGGTGTTCAAATGCTCGGCCAGGCGCAGGAAGTGCAGGTTGGTACGGTCGTTCAGGATCGTGCCGCACACGGCGATGCCGATCGCGCCGCCGAGATTGCGCATCAGGTTGAACAATCCCGACGCCAGCTTCAACCGGTCCGGCGCCAGGCCGCCAAGCGTCAGGGACACCGTCGGCGCCACGGCGAACTGCTGAGAGAAGCCGCGAAATGCCTGCGGGAGCAGCAGTTCCCGCCAGCCCCAGTCATGCGTGATCGGGGTAAAGTTCCACATGCTGATGGCAAAGCACGCCATGCCGAACATCATCAGCCAGCGCAGATCGATATGCCGCGCGATCATCGAGTAGAATGGGATCGCACAGACCTGGAACAGGCCGGTGGTGAATACCGCCTCGCCGATCTGGAGCGCGCTGAAACCGCGCACGCGGGCCAGGAACAGCGGCGTGAGGTAGATCGTGGCGAAGATCCCGATGCCGATGGTGAACGAAAAGTAGCAGCCCAGCGCGAAGTTGCGCCCCTTCAACGCGCGCAGATCGAGCACCGGCTGGCTGTGGGTCAGGCTGCGCCAGACGAATGCCACGCCCGCGATGCCGGAAATCCACGCGGTGGCGCGGATGGTGTCGTCGCCAAACCAGTCCCAGCGGGGCCCTTCCTCCAGTGTATACTCCAGGCAGCCGAGAAACACCGCCATCAGCACCATGCCGAGGTAATCGGCACCACGCAGCAGGGAGAGGTTTGGCTTGTCGACCCGCACCAGTATCGGCACCACGATCGATACGAAGATGCCAGGCACCAGATTGATGAAGAACAACCAGTGCCAGGAGTAGTCGTCGGTGATCCAGCCCCCGATGGTCGGCCCCAATGTCGGCGCCAGCGAGGAGATGCAGCCGATGGTGGCCGCGGCGATGACCCGCTGCTGGTTGTTGAAGTAGATGAATGCCGTGGTGAACACGGTGGGGATCATCGATCCGCCCAGAAAGCCCTGGAGCGCGCGGAAAACGATCATGCTCTCGATGTTCCACGCCCAGCCACACAGCAGGCTGGTGATGGTGAAGCCCACCGCGGAGGCGCAGAACAGCCAGCGCGTGGACATCACGCGCGACAGCCAACCGGACAGCGGAATGACCACGATCTCGGCGATCAGGTAGCTGGTCTGCACCCATGCCACCTCATCCGTGCCGGCCGACAGCCCGCCGCCGATGTCAGCCAGCGAGGCGGATACGATCTGGATGTCGAGCAGCGCGATGAAGAAGCCGACGCACATGCTGGCGAAGGCGAACACCTTCGTCGCCATCGGCAGTTCGCCGGGTACGACGAAGACATTGGCCGTGGTCGCGCTCATCGCTCATCCACGTCGGCGGTGACCGACAGGCCAGGCCGAAGCCTGCCCAAGGTGGCAGCACCGTTATCGAGCAGCACGCGTACCGGCACGCGCTGCACGATCTTGGTGAAGTTGCCGGTTGCGTTTTCCGGCGGCAGCACGCTGAACACGGCGCCCGTCGCCGGTGCCAGGCTGCCGACGCGGCCGTGGAACACTTCGTTGGGCAGGACGTCGGCCTCGATTGTCACCGGCATTCCCGCGCGCATGTGCGCGAGCTGGCTTTCCTTGAAGTTCGCGTCCACCCAGAGCCCATGCGCCGGCACCAGCGAGATGAGCTGCGCACCAATCATGGCGTAGGCGCCGGTGCGCGCGCTGCGATTGCCTATCGTGCCGTCGATCGGCGCGCGCAGTTCGGTGTAGCCCACGTTGAGCTGCGCGGTATCGCGATCGGCGATCGCACCGGCCAATGCCGCTGCGGTCTGCTGCTTCTGCGTGTCGATGACGTCGAGCTGTCGATCCGCCGCCTCCAACGCCGCGCGCGCCCTGGCGTCGGCGGCGAGCGCTTTCTGATGGTCCGCATCCGCCTGCTGAAAGCGTTGCTGGGTACCAAACTGATCCTGCGCCAGGCTGCGATAACGCTCGACGTCGTACTGCGTGCGGGTGATTTCGGCCGCGGTGGCGCTCAGCTCGGCCTTCGCCTGTGCGATCATCGCTTCCTGCAGCCGGCGAACGGCTTCGAGGTTCGTCAGTGTGGCCTGTTGACCGGCGACAGCGGCAACCGCCTTCGCCAACGCGGCGCGGTAGTCTCGATCATCCAGCTTCACCAGCAGATCGCCCGCGTGCACCGCCTGATTGTCGGTGACCGCGACTTCGGCGATGAACCCTGACACCTTTGGCGCGATCACCGTGACGTCGCCGCCAACATAGGCATCGTCCGTGGTTTCGATGAAGCGCCCGACGGTCCACCAGTGGTTGGCGTACCACGCGGCGCCAATGCCGAGCAGCAGGGCCGCGCCGGCCAGCCCGAGCTGCTTGCGCGAGATGCTGGCATGGCGCACCGGCGGCCGTGCGACGATCTCGCGCTCGGCGACCTGGGCGCTCATGACGCGCTCCGGTCGGCGGCGGGGCGGGGAACCGAGCGGAACGCCGGCTCGACCATCACCTTGCCGGTGCGCCGATCCACCAGCACCGGGTCCGCCGGCTCGCCCGTCTCGGCGTCGATAACGATGACGCTCGGGCCCTCGGGGGCGAAATGGCGATTGCCCCAGGCCAGCAGCGACCACAGCACCGGCCGGAAATCGCGGCCACGCTCGGTCAGGACGTATTCGTGGCGGGGCGGATGTTCGCTGTAGGCGCGGCGCTCGAGCAGGCCGGACTCAACCAGCGCGTTGAGCCGCCGGGTCAGCATGTTCGGCGCGATGTCGAGGCTCTTCTGGAACTGGTCGAAGCGGGTCAGGCCGCGGAAGGCGTCGCGCAGGATGAGGATGCTCCACCACTCGCCGACCCGCTCCAGGCTGCGGGCGATGGGGCAGGTCATCGATCCGAAACTCTTGCGCTGCATGGTTCGCTCCGTCAGTGACATGCATGATGCAAGCGACCATGTAGGATGGTCTGTAGCATCATGCAAGTGACGTTTGGGGGCCGTGGACCTGTCCCCTCCCGCCGCCCCCCTCCCGCAAGGGGAGGGGGAGGGCCAAGTTGCCGAGATGCGAGTGCGCGTCGATCAGTTGCTGGTGGACCGTGGGTTGGTGGAAAGCCGGTCGCGCGCGCAGGCGCTGATCCTCGCGGGGAAGGTGTTCAGCGGCGACCGCCGCATCGCAAAGGCTGGCGACACACTCGCGCCGGAGGCTTCCCTGGAAGTGCGTGGCCAGGACCATCCGTGGGTGTCACGCGGCGGGCTGAAACTCGATCATGCTCTGCATCACTTCGGCCTGGCGCCGGTGGCCCGCGTCTGCCTTGACGTCGGTAGCTCCACCGGGGGCTTCACCGACGTGCTGTTGGCGCATGGTGCGGCGAAGGTTCACGCGGTCGATGTCGGGCACGGCCAGATTGCCTGGAAGCTGCGGTCCGATCCGCGCGTCGTGGTGCACGAGAGGACCAACGCCCGCTATCTGGCGCACGAGGCCATCGGCGATCCGATCGGCGCCCTGGTGTGCGACGCAAGCTTTATCGGCCTGAGGACACTACTCCCGGCGCCGCTCGCGCTTTGTGAACCGGGCGCCTGGGCCGTGGCATTGATCAAGCCGCAGTTTGAGGCTGGGCCGCAGGCCGTCGGCAGCAAGGGGGTGGTGCGCGACCCCGCCGTTCACCAAGCCGTTTGCGATCGCATCCACGCCTGGTGGTCGACGCTGCCAGGCTGGGACGTCCTCGGCATCATCGAAAGTCCGATCACCGGGCCGGAGGGCAACCGCGAATTCCTAATAGCCGCCACAAGAAGCTGACGGCTCAGTCACCGCTTCGAACGGCGTGAGCGGCGACCAGATCGCGTTGCGCGATCTCGGCCAGGAGAGACCACACCTTGGCCGGTTCCATCGGCACGTCCGGGTCGTTCAGCAGGCGATCGAGTTCGTCGAGTTTCCGGGCGTACTCGGCGTCCGTCATTTTTTGTCTCTCCAGTCGCGTTGGGCATTCGGAACAACCCAGGATCATGGCCGTCCTGCGGCGCGACTATGGAGATAAGAAGCTTACCAACGAATTACCCGGCAGCGAGGCGATCACACCGACGATAGTATCGCAGGACCCAGCGCCGCCGCCTTCGCCGCCGGATGCGCGGAGTTGCGAAATCGCAGCTCGCCGTCCTCAGCAGCGTCCGCCATGCCAAACAGTTCGAACCGAGATGCGCACGTTACCGCGACGACCGGTCGGGCCGCCTTGTAGGCGAGGAACTGGCGCGCCTCTCCCTCCAGTTCCAGCCGTTCGCGCAGACCGCGCCATTCGTCGCGGTCTGTGTCATCGATGAACATTGCCAATATGCCCGGCCGCGTCCCGCTCAGACGTTCGGGTGTGATCGCGAACAGTCGTTGGCGCACCGCAATGGCGACCTCGTCTACGCGTCCTGCTCTGGCCGCCATGACGAACAGCCCACGACCGGCCGTGGTGACGGCAAGGTGTGCCTCGGGGCCAAACTCCCGTCGGAGCGATGGCATCAGACCGACATCAGCGTCGCCTCCGGCCAGCATCAAGGGGTCGAGCCGCAGCACCGCTGCGTCATCGTGGTCGCGACGGCCTCGGGTCTGCAACAGGCGGCGGATGCGGCTGTGCATCTCGGCCAGAGCACTGGTTGCCAAGCCCCGCGGCAGTGTCATCTTTAACAAATATCGCCCGGGATAGGCGGCGAGCCAGGCGCGGAGGTCGGCGTCCACTCGATCAGCCAGATGCGACCAGGCCCTGCGATGTACGAGCCGCCCCTCCTCGGCCGACACGACTTCGCAGGCGATTTCCGCCTCGGTTTCACCGCGCGCGATGAGCAGGTCATAGGACGCATCGTCTTCCAGCCCAGCGAAGGCAACCGTGAAGCCACGCGAGACCTGCAGCGCCGCGGTGCGCAGCATGTGGAACACCGGCACCAGGGTTCCATCGCCGGCGAGCGCGGTTCGCAGCTTGTCACGCAGCCGCCGCCTGCCTTGCGCGTTCAGTACGCGCGCGAGTCTCACCGCGTCACCGGCCAGCCTCGCGGCGTGAAGCTCAGCAACGGAAGGCGGCCGGGTCAGCGTGCCGCGCAAGCGCTCGATCGCCAGTTCAAGCGCGTGGCGCTGGCGGATCGCCTGCCCGGCGCGCGGCCCGCTCGCGGCGGATCGACCAAGCTCCGCCATACGCGCCGTCCACAGGCGCGCGCCCGTCAACGCGACGAACGCGTCGAGCGCAGGTGGATCGTAAGGAGGCGGCTGGGGTTGCATCGCGGGCGGGGTCCGCCGCTATAGACGCGCATCCCCCGGTGTTCATTCCCGCTGTTCAGTTGCGTGGCAGCCGGGCAGTGGTTGGGGCGTCCGGATTCTGCGCCCGATGGCGCAGCAAGTGGTCGGCCAGAACACAGGCCAGCATCGCCTCGCCCACCGGCACGGCGCGGATGCCGACACAGGGATCGTGGCGGCCCTTCGTGCTGATCTCGATGTCCTGGCCGGTGCGGTCAACGGCCAGGCGTGGCGTCAGGATGGAGCTGGTCGGCTTCACCGCGAAGCGGGCCACGATCGGTTGCCCGGTCGAAATGCCGCCAAGGATGCCACCGGCATGGTTGGAACCGAAGTTAACCACCCCGTCCCGCATACGCATCTCATCGGCGTTTGCCTCGCCTGACAGGGCGGCGGCAGCAAACCCTTCGCCGATCTCCACACCCTTTACCGCGTTGATCGACATCAGCGCCGCCGCGATGTCTGCATCGAGCTTGCCGTAGATCGGTGCGCCGAGGCCGGGAGGGACGCCGTCTGCCACCACCTCGATCACGGCGCCGGCGGACGAGCCGGCCTTGCGTATCTCCGACAGATAAGTCTCCCACAGCGCCGCCGTGCCGGGGTCGGGGCAGAAGAACGGATTGTCATCCACGGCGACCCAGTCCCAGCGGGCGCGGTCGATAACGTGTGGGCCGATCTGCACCAAAGCGCCGCGGATCCGCACATTGTCGCCCAGCACCTTGCGCGCCACGCCACCGGCAGCCACGCGCATGGCAGTCTCCCGCGCCGAGGATCGGCCGCCACCACGGTAGTCGCGGATGCCGTATTTAAGTTCGTAGGTCAGGTCGGCGTGGCCGGGACGGAACCGCGCGGCGATCGCCGAGTAGTCGCGCGAGCGCTGGTCCACGTTGTCGATCTGCATGGCGATCGGTGTGCCCGTGGTCACGCCATCGAACACGCCGGACAGGATGCGGACCGTGTCCGGCTCCTGGCGCTGCGTGGTGAAGCGCGACTGGCCCGGGCGTCGGCGATCGAGCCAGGGTTGGATGTCGGCCTCGGAAAGCGTGATGCGCGGCGGGGAGCCATCGACGATGCAACCTATCGCCGGCCCGTGGCTTTCACCCCAGGTGGTGACGCGGAACAGGTGGCCGAAAGTGTTATGCGACATTGCGGCGCCCCCTCCTCCCGGACCCCTCCCGCGAGGGGAGGGGCAGAACGTGCGCGGCCAACACCCCGCGGGGGGAGGGAGGGCTTCCTCTCACCTCACCCATCGACGATGGCGATGTCCGGGGCGGCGGGGTTCTTCATGCCAACGATATGGTAGCCGCAATCGACATGATGCACCTCGCCGGTCACGCCAGTGGACAGGTCGGACAGCAGATAAACACCCGCGCCGCCGACGTCCTCGATCGTTACATTGCGCTGCATCGGCGAGTTCAGCTGGTTCCAGCGCAGGATGTAGTGGAAATCACCAATCCCGGCTGATGCAACGGTGCGGATCGGCCCCGCACTGATCGCGTTCACCCTGATCCCTTGCCCGCCCAGATCGGCGGCCAGATAGCGAACCGACGCCTCGAGTGCGGCCTTCGCCACGCCCATCACGTTGTAGTGCGGCGTCCAGCGCTCGGCGCCGACGTAGGTCAGCGTCAGCAGGCTGCCACCCGGGCGCATCATCGGCACCGCGCGCTGCGCGACGGCGAGAAACGAATAGCAGGAGATGTCCAGCGCCTGCAGGAACGCCTCACGCGGGGTATCCAGATAGCGCCCGCGCAGGTACTGCTTGTCCGCGAAGGCGATCGCGTGGACGAGGAAATCCAGCCCGTCCCACTGCTCGCTTAGCGCTGCGAATGCGGCATCGACACTGGCCTCGTTGCCCACGTCGCACGGGAACAACCGATCCGAGCCGACGGACGCCGCCAGCGGCCGCACGCGGCGCCCGAGCGCCTCCACCTGATAGGTGAATGCCAGCTCCGCTCCCTGCGCGGCACACGCCGCGGCGATGCCCCAGCCGAGCGAGCGCTCGTTGGTCACTCCCATGATCAGGCCACGTTTGCCCTGCATCACGGTGCCTTTCGCGGCGGCGCTGTCGGGCATCAGTTGATCCTTTGCGAGTCGCTGCGGTGGTGGCACGGCGTGCCGTCGCGGGGCAAGGGCCGGCGATCGACGCTTGGCGCGCTGGCCCCGCGGCGGCAGAGTGCACCGGCTCGCAAGAAAGACCAATCGATGCCGGATGCCGTTCAGCTCATCACCGATCCGTTCGCCATGTTCCAGGAGTGGTTCAATGAGGCCTGGACACACGAGCCGGAGGACGCCAACGCAATGACCCTGGCGACCGCCACTCCGGACGGCACGCCGGCGGCTCGCATCGTGCTGCTGAAAGGCGCCGATCAGCGGGGGTTCGTGTTCTACACCAACATCGAGAGCCGCAAGGGCGAGGAACTGGCAGCCAACGCGCGCGCTGCCTTGCTGTTCCACTGGAAGCCGCTGGGCCGCCAGGTCCGGATCGAGGGCCGTGTCGAGCGCGTTGCGGACGCCGAGGCCGATGCCTACTACGCGACTCGCCCGCGCATTTCGCGGCTTGGCGCGTGGGCATCGGAGCAGTCGCGCGTGCTGTCGGGCCGCGCCGAACTGGAGCGCCGGCTTGCCGCCAACGAGGAACTGTATCCCGGCGAGGACATCCCTCGCCCACCCCACTGGTCCGGCTTCCGCGTTGTCCCCGCACGGTTCGAGTTCTGGCAGAACATGCCATTCCGGCTGCACGACCGCACGGTCTACACGAGAGCAGCGGAGGACAGCTGGACAATCGGCAAGCTGTACCCCTGACCAGACGATGACAGCGCCGCCCGAACAGGCGGAGGTCGTGGCGTTCCTGCGCGAACTTGCGGGATCGGAGCCGCTGGAGACTCACATATCGCTGGTGTTCGTCGGCGCGGACACGGTGTGGAAGCTGAAGAAGGCCGTGCGCCTGGCATTCCTTGACTTCACGCCGCTGAAGGCGCGTCGGCGATTCACATTACGCGAACTGGAGCTGAACCGCGTCGTGGCGCCCGGCCTGTACCGCGATGTCGTGCCGGTCGTGCGTCGCCCTGGTGGCACGCTCGGTCTTGGCGAAGCAGGTGAGAGCCCGGTGATCGACTGGGTGCTGCGCATGGCGCGCGTTCCTGCCGACGACTTCCTCGACGCAGTCGCGGCGGACGGTCGGCTCACTCCGGCACTGCTCGATGCGCTCGGCGACGCGGTCGCGGCGTTCCATTGCAGCCTGCCGCCAGTGACGGGAACAAATACCGTCGCCGCGATGCGTCACGTTGCCGAGGGCAACGCCCAATCGGCGCACGACGCCGGTTTGCCCAGAGACCCAGTACGTGCCTGGCAGACAAGCATTCTGGCTGCGCTGGACGGCATTGCGCCGTGGCTAGCGCAGCGCGCGCACGATGGCTTCATCCGCCGCGGACATGGCGACCTGCATCTTGGAAATCTCTGCCTCTGGGAGGGGCGCCCCGTTCCGTTCGACGCGCTGGAGTTCGACGAGGCGATGGCGACGATAGATCTGGGCTACGACCTCGCGTTCCTGCTGATGGATCTGGATCAGCGCGTCACGCGGGCGGCCGCAAACCGTGTGCTGAACCGCTATGTCGCTCGCACCGGTGACGCCGCGCTGACCGTCGGACTGCCGCCATTCCTATCGCTGCGCGCGATGGTCCGCGCGCATGTCGAGGCAAAGCGCGGCAACGCTGGCGTTGCTATGCGCTATCTGGCGGCCGCCTCCGCCTATCTCCAGCCGAGGCCGACGGTTGTGGTGGCGATCGGTGGTTTGCCAGGCACCGGCAAGTCCACTCTGGCACGCGCGCTGGCACCGGAACTCGGCAATGCGCCGGGCGCATTGGTGCTGCGCAGCGACGAGATCCGCAAGCGCCTGCATACAGTGGCGCCTGAGGAGCGGCTCCCGCAATCGGCCTACGGCGACGCAGCCAGCGAGGCGGTATTCACCGAGCTCGCCGCGCTTGCCCGCACCGCCGCGGCCGGCGGCCATGCCGCGATCGCCGATGCGACCTTCATCGACATGGGTCATCGGAAACTGGTCGAAACAGCCGCACGAGAGGCCAGCATTGGGTTCATGGGCTTGTGGCTCGAAGCGCCACTACCCGAGCTGGAGGCACGTGTCGCCGGCCGTCAGAGGGACGCATCAGACGCCACGGTCGCCGTGTTGCGGGCGGCAAGCGAGAGCCACCCTGATGCCGGCGACTGGATCGCAGTCAATGCGAGTTCCCCGGCCGAGGCGCTGTCGCAGGCCCGCAAGCTCCTGCACACCCGAATCGCTTCATGAGGGGCCGGAAGCATTATGATCCCCATGCCGATATTGATCATCGACTGATTGGCGGCAAACCTTGCGTTTGGGCCGAATAACAGAACCCACTCGCAACAGTTGATCACTTTGCGGATCACGAGAGCGTGATATGCGCAAGCGATAGCTGGTTGAAATAGGTTAAATTCGCCTAATCCTCCCGGGTTCGTGAGGTCGCTTCAGCCCGAACCGGCGCTGAGGTCGGTGCTCAAACCCCGCGAGCGCCGCGCCGCGGCTACGCCCGGACTGTGAACGAGAGCTGCCGCTTATGATGCTGCAGAAATTACCCCCAGTGCCATTCGATCGCGGGCAGCGGCTTCGAAGCTGGCTCGGGCGGCTCTCCTGCACGCGGATATCGACCCGCCTATTACTGATTATCGGCTTTTGCCTTGTCCCAACGATAGGTTTGCAGGTTGCCGTGAGCTGGGTCGAGTGGGCTGAGCGTAAGGCGCAGGTCAACGATCTGGCGATGCACCAGGTGCAACTACTCGCCGCCGACACGGCCAGCATCAGCGAGGGAATGCGTCTGCTGCTGGCAACAGCCGCTGAATTCCACCAGGTCCGCACGGTCGGCAAGGAGTGCGCTCTGCGGTTGACCAGCATCCGTCGCAATGCGCCAAGCTTGGCATTCATTGTCCTGCTGGATGCGCACGGACAGATCCTGTGCGCTTCGGACCCTCATGTGGAGGCAACAGCCCCTGATACCGGCTGGCTCCACAGTACCCTGTCCGTCACGACGTTCACCGCCGGCCGTTTCGGTCGCTCGGCGGAGCATCCCGGCGGTTTTCTGCCGTATTATCTCCCGCTTGGCACGACTGAGGCCGGTGGCGGCGGATGGCTTGTCGGCGCGCTCGACCTCGACTGGCTGCGCGAGCACTTCAGCCAACTCAAGCAGCCCGACTCGGCGTTTCTGGTCGGAGCCGTCCTTTCAGTCACGGATGCCGACGGCGTGGTGCTCGGCCGCAATCCCGAACACGACAGGTTCGTTGGGCATCAGTTGCCGCCCGCGGCTATGTCCATCGTGCGTGCTCCACATCCCGGTCTGACCAGGATCAGAACCATTGACGGGACCGAGCGCCTGATCAGCTATGTTCCTCCGAGCCCCGCCACCCAGAACCTGCTCATTGCGGTCGGGTTGTACGAACCCGACCTCATGGCCGACGTCAACCGTGCGATGTTGCGCGGCGCAATCCTACTGGCGCTGGTGACCATCGTCGTATTTGCTCTCACTTGGCTGGCGGCCAATCGGTTCATCAGTCGGCCGACCCGCGCGCTGGTCGCGGTCGCCCGCCGCTGGCGCGAAGGGAGCCTCTCGGTCCGCGCACCCGATTACGACGAGAGCTCTGAATTCGGCCAGATATCCGCGGCCTGGAACGAGATGGCCGGGGCACTGCAGAAGCGCCAGCAGCAACTCCAGGAGCACTCCGATTTGCTCGAGGCCCGTGTCGCCGAGCGCACCCAGGACCTGCTCTTGACCAATAACCGGCTGCAGGTGGCAATCGCGGAACGCGAGAAGACCGCGGCGGCGCTGCTGCAGGCACAGAAACTGCAGGCAGTGGGTCAGCTCGCTGGCGGAATAGCACACGATTTCAATAACCTTCTCGCGACGGTCCAGGGCAGTCTGGACCTGCTCGGCCATTCCTTGTCGGAGGAACAGACAAAGCAACGCGTCTGGGTGCAGCGGGCTTCCGGGGCGGTTCTGCGCGGTGCCCAACTGACCAGGCGGCTGCTTGCCTTCTCCCGCCGCCGCCCCCTGTCCGCACGCTCCGCCGATGTCAATGAGCTCATCACCGATCTGGTGGCCATGTTCGGCACCGCGACCTTGGGAAGTCGCATCAAGGTGGTGACCACGCTCGGCCGAGATCTGTGGCCGGCAAGCGCTGAACCCGGTCAGCTGGAAGCAGCTTTGTTGAATTTGGCGCTCAATGCTCGGGATGCGATGGCGGAAGGCGGCGTGCTGACGCTTGCAACGTCGAACGAGACGTTGATGCAGCCAGGCGATGGTCTTCCGGCGGGTGAATATGTTCGGGTTACAGTGACAGACACCGGCGTCGGCATGGACAGCAGCCTGAAAAGCCGCGCGCCAGAACCCTTCTTCACGACCAAGGGCGCCTTGGGCTCCGGTCTTGGCCTCAGTCAGGTGCAGGCCATGATCGAGGAGGCCGGCGGCGCGATGCGAATTCGCTCGCAACCTGGGGAGGGTACTACCGTCGACCTGCTTCTGCCGCGCTCCGTCGCTCGTGCCCGGCCACCGGGATCCTCCACGGCCAGGCCGAAGCACCGGCAGCAGAAGGTGCTGGTGGTGGATGATGATCCCGTGGTCCTGGAGGTCACCACCGACATGCTGCGGCAACTCGAGTATTGTGTGATCGAGGCGTCCGGTGGTCAGCAGGCTCTGGATCGGCTGGACGAGGTTGGAGAGGCGCCGGATCTGGTGATCCTCGACTACGTCATGCCTGGAATGAACGGTGTGGCGCTCGCCCGCTTGCTGCGTGACCGGGGTATTGTCTGCCCAATCGTGCTTGCCACAGGCTATGCGGATCTGACCGAGGCTGGACAGTTGGCGCAGGGCGAATTTCACGCCGTGCTCAACAAACCCTATACCTTCGCCGAATTGGAGAAGCTGCTGTCTGAGATTGATGAGAGCCGACTGCACGGCTTGTCGGTTTCGGAGCTCGAGCTCTAGGGCGGCAATGACAGACACGTTGCCAGATCAGCGGCACTCCGGGCAGGTCTCGCCATGGAGATAGTTCGATCAACTCATCCCGTTGATGCCGAGCGTATTCGGGCGGTCTATGCGCAGCTGCCACTGACGCTCGCCGTCGTGGTGGTAAACGCAACGCTCGTCGCAGTTGTTCTCAGCCCTTTCACTTCGACACTCGGACTTTTGTGCTGGCTCGGCGCGGTATATACGGTGGCCGCGCTGCGGATGATCGGTTGCTGTTCGTACCGAAGGTCTGACCAAGAACCGGCACGTTCTGCTTTTTGGGTACGCCAATCGATCGTTGGAGCCTTGCTTTCGGGCGCCCTGTGGGGCCTCGGTGCTGTCGTCTTCTTCCCGCCGACCGACGTGGCCCAGCTTTTTCTGGCGCTTGTCATTGCCGGGATGTGTGCCGGCGCTGCTACCGTCCATGCCCCTCACATTTCTACGGTTGTCGCCTTCATCCTGCCTGCGACATTTCCGCTGGCCGGACGCTTCCTCGCCGCAGGCGGTACGCTGCAGGTCGTTTTCGGCATCATGATTTTGATCTTCGGGCTCGCGATGTGCATAGCGAGCCTCAGGTTTCAGAGCTGGTTCATCGGCATCTTTTCCGCCCAGATGAGGCTTGCTGAGCGCACCAAGGAACTCGATGCGGCCAATGCCCGGCTGACTCAGGAGATTTCGAGCCGTTTGCTGGCCGAGCAGAAGCTGCAGCAGTCACAGAAGATGGAAGCCATTGGCCGCCTCACCGCGGCGGTCGCACACGACTTCAACAACCTTCTGATGGTGGTGAGTGGAACCGCGGAACGCATGGATCGCCGGCTCGGTCCGTCCTCCGCGCACGCCAGCGACCTCACTGCAATCCTGCATGCCACTCGACGCGGTGCATCTCTGACACGCCAACTTCTCGCGTTCGGGCGCAGGCAGCCACTGGTGCCGCGACCCACCGATCTGAATGGTGTGCTGACCGGGATGCAGAGGCTGCTGGAGACCACGCTGACCGGGCGGCGTATCGAGATGCGACTCGATGCAGGGCTCGAACCCGTGCTGGTGGATACGGAGCAGATCGAGCAGGCCATTCTCAACCTGACGACGAATGCACGCGATGCGATGCCCAACGGCGGATGCATCGCGATTAAGACTGCGATCGCTGACATTGTGCCTGACCAGAAGACGCCCGATCTGCCGCCGGGCCGCTACGTGACACTGACTGTCGCCGACGACGGCGTCGGCATGGAGGAAGACGTTCGAGTGCGTGCAATCGAGCCATTCTTCACCACGAAGGAGGTGGGCAAGGGTTCCGGATTTGGGCTGAGCCAGGTGCATGGGCTGGTACATCAATCAGGCGGTACGCTGACGATCGAATCGTCGCCAGGCAAAGGAACGACGGTGGTGATTTACCTGCCCGTTGCAGGTGCGCCGGCAAACGGAACCAGGCATCCTCCGGGGTCAAACGGGCGGGCGGGCCTGATAGGCGCACTCGGGCTCACCCGAGACTTGAACCGGCCAGGCGCTGCAAGCCCTCCTCGCGGCAAATCGTAAGCTGCGCCCTGGCGGGGTCGTAGATCACCAGCCCGTCTGCGCGCCAGGAATTCAGAATGGTGATGATGCTGCGGGTGGTGGCGCCGAGCAGATCCGCAAGGTCCCCTTGTCGGAACCGGCCCGCGAGCTGAAGGCCCTGGTCAGTGCTCCGACCCTCACGCCTGCCAAGGTAAAGCAGTTGCCTTGCCAGCCGAACCTCCAGACTCTCGAATGTCGCGTCCCGCAACAGGCCGGATGTTCTGCGGAGTCTTGCGGCGAGCATCCGACATAGATTGGCGCCCAGCACGGGGTTGCCGTGGAGGGCGTCGAGAAATACCGGGCCGCTAATCCGCAAAAGCCGCACGCGACCCTCTGCGACGGCATCGGCCGTGCGCGTGCTGCCGTCAATGACTCCGATTTCACCGAAAATATCACCGACGCCCCAGATCTCGATCATCAGACCCTTGCTGTTCGGATCAAGCGCGCCGATCCGAACGTGCCCCGCGCCGTCGACGATGGCATATACGGCGTCGGCCGCGTCGCCTTCCGCGAAAATCCGACCGCCGCCGCGCGGCTCGAGCATTCGGCTTTTCGCCTCGATCCGATCGAGTTCTGCGGGATCCATCCCCTTGAAGGCTGCGACACCAAACAACGCGGTCATGCTTACCCAAGCACTGAAGTGAGAAGGAGTTCCAGGTTACCGCGTCGAAACAGCAGCACACCAGCCCAAAGGGCCAGACGCTCGAAAAGCGACTGAAGGCAACTCATGTCGAAGTGTGAAGCACTTCAGCGCGCCCACGTTGGTCGGATGCAACTTTCCCCGTGTCAGCAGGAGCTGACGGACACAACCCCGCCGCAGGCGGAACCACAGGGGGATACCATGCAGAAGATATTGGCCGCTCTCGCCGTGCTGACGTTGCTGTCCGGGACCGTCGCTTTCGCGGCTCCGGCCAACGCGTCCACCACGTACCTGTTCCCGCCCACCGAGAACGCTGGCAGCAACAGCTAATACCGCAGTTGCTCGGAGGGCAGTCGAAGTCCAGTCGAAGGAGGTGGCGATGATCGTCACAGTTCTGATTGTGGTCGGTGCCCTGGCAATCGCAGTCATCGGCCGCGCCGTCCTGAACCCACGCAGCTAGAGTCGACATTTGCCGAAGGAGGGCCGGTCCGTCTGGATCGGCCCTCCCTGCGTTTGCCGCTGCGCGGATCGCCCATCCGGCATGTGATGCGCTTCCGGCTCATGTCGTGCTAGAAACGCAGTCCTGACCTGCAAGCGAGGAGGCATATGATGGCCATCCGCAAGCTGCTTCTGCCGTTGACGGGGACCGCCGCCGGTGAAGCGGCCCTTTCCACCTGCCTGATGATCGCCCGGTTATGGAATGCCCACGTCACGGCACTCCACGTGCGCGTCGACAGCCGTGATGTCGCGCCGCTCGCCGGCGAGGGTCTGTCCGGTGCGATGATCGAAGAAATGATGTCGGCCACCGAGAAGGAAAGCAGCGAACGCGCCCACGCGGTCCGCTCGATGTTCGACCGGTTCGTGCTGCAGCACGACGTCATCCTGTCCGAGGCGCATCCCGGCGCCGACTGCGCGACTGCCAGCTTTGCATCGGTGACCGGCCGCGAGGAGGATCTTGTCGCGCAGCAGGCGCGGCTTGCCGATCTGACCGTGGTGCCACATCCGGATGCGGGTGAGGACGTATCGTCGTCCGATGCACTGCATGCCGTGCTGTTTGATTCCGGCCGACCGGTGCTGATCGCGCCGCAGACCGCGCCGACCACGATCGGCGCGCGCGTGTGCCTCGGCTGGAACGGCACCGCCGAGTCAGCCTCCGCCGTGTACGCTGCACTGCCCTGGCTCCAGCGTGCCGAGGCGGTGCGCATTCTCTCCGCCGAAGGCTATCAGCGGCGTGGCCCTGCGGCGCCGGATCTTGCGGCTTATCTGGCGCTGCATGGTGTGCATGCCGACATCGTGATGTTCCAATCGGTGGAGAAGTCGGTTGGCGCAGGTCTGCTCAAGGCCGCACGCGACTTCGACTGCGACCTGCTGGCTATGGGGGCCTACTCACATTCCCGTCTGCGCCAGCTCATCCTCGGCGGCGTTACACGCCATGTGCTGGAGCGCGCCTGGCTGCCGGTGATGATGAACCGCTGAGGCGTGGCCGACGCGCGCACCGCTGCGGCGCTCGATGCCTATGTGAAGCTGCTGCGCGCCGGCCGGTCGGTGCTGGCGCGGGTGGAACCCCGGCTTGCCACCGCCGGTTTGACACTGACCCAGTTCGGCGTGCTGGAAGCCATCCTGCACAAGGGACCGCTGAGCCAGCGCGAACTGAGCCGAAAAGTGCTCACCAGCGCCGGCAACATGACTGACCTTGTCGACAAGCTCGAGGCGCGTGGTTTCGTACGGCGCGCCCGCCAGAAATCAGACCGCCGCGCCGTGCATGTCGAGCTTACGCCAGCCGGAAGCGACCTGATCGGGCCGCTGTTCGCCCGCCATGCCGGCGACATTGCCGATGCGATGGCCGCGCTGAATGGCGAGGAGCTGCGGCATCTCAGCGACCTGTTGCGACGGCTAGGCCTGGCAGCCGAAAGCGAGGCCCTTGAAGCTGGCGAGGACGATCACTAGTTCATCGCCGAACCGTTTAACATCGAACTTTTGAGGAAGATCGCAATGATCCAGGTTCGACCCTTCACCGGGCTCGGCAGCTTCCGCAATGAGTGGCTGAATGCTCGGCATCACTTCAGTTTCGGGCACTACCACGACCCGGAGCGTATGGGCTTTGGCCCGCTGCGTGTCTGGAATGACGACGAGGTGGCGGCGGGCACCGGCTTTGACCCGCATCCGCACCGCGAGATGGAGATTGTCACCTACATCCGCGAGGGCGCGATCACCCACCGCGACAACCTCGGCAACGAGGGCCGGACTGCCGCGGGCGATGTGCAGGTGATGCATGCCGGGACCGGGATCGTGCATGCCGAATACAACCGCGAGTCAGGGCCGACACGGTTGTTCCAGATCTGGATACAGCCCGACCGCCACGGCGCAGCTCCCGGTTGGGCGACGCGGCAGTTCCCGAAGGAGGGCGGAATTTCGGTGCTCGCCAGCGGCCGCGCGCAGGATGCCGAAAGTGGGGCGCTGCCGCTGCACGCCGATGCCGCGGTGCTTGCGGGCTCGCTGCGCGCCGGAGAAACGGCGTCTTTGCGCCCTGCGCCGGGCCGCGGGGTCTACCTGGTCGCCGCTAGCGGATCGCTGACCGTCAACGGCACTCAGATCGGTGCGCGTGACGGCGTGGCGATCACCGGCGAGGCCGATCTCGCCATCGTCGCCACCGAGGATACCGAGCTCGTGATCGTTGACGTGGCAGACTGACCCCATCCTGCGATATCCTTGGCGCTCAATACGCCGAGGAGGCTTGGTCGTGCGGCTTTCGCGTCTTGCTGCGCTCTGCCTGCTGCTCCTCCTGTCGAGAGCCGCATGGGCCGATGACATCGGCCCCGACCAGGCACAGGCGCTGCAGCAGCAACTGAAGGACTGGCTTGCCGGCCTGCTCGGACCGGCGGTGAAGCTGCCGGAGTTGGGCTTGCGCGTTACCGGCGAGCACGACCACTACGCCGTCACTTGGCCGATCCCGGGCCTTGCCGGTGCGCCCGACAAGGCTACGGCAACCGCGAATCTGCGGCCTCTGGACGGCGGTCGCTGGTCGGTCGACGAAATGAAGGTGCCGCCTTCCGGAAACTTCACCGTCACGATTCCGGAGACCGGCGAGGCTGGGAAGAGCCCCCCGTTGGACGTGCAGTTCAGCATCGGCCACCAGGATACGCACGGCGTGATCGATCCCGGCCTGACCACCGCGTCCAAACTGCATACCGAGCTGGGCGATGTGGTCGTTACCTCGGACAGCGCGAAGCAGCACCAGGAACAGCACATTGACCGCTATCTGGTGGACACCAGCCTGACACCGGCCCAGAGCGGTCGGCTCGATCTCAGCATGGATGCGTCGGCCGGTGGCTGGAAGTCAGCAACGCAGATCAACGGTGGCACGCCGATGGCGATCGGCATCCAGACCATGCGGGCGGTCGGCCAGGTCAACGGCGTGAACCGTGACCGTTTCGCCGAGTTGCTTGCCGCCACCGGCGGCTTTATCGGCAGTCTGCCACCTGATATCGCGACCAGGGGTGAAAAACTCGATCTCCCCGCGCCCGTTCGAGCGCAGTTGCGTCTCATGGTCGAGTCTCTGCAGGACATGTTGACCAGCGTGAACCTCGAGGAAACTGTGGACGGGCTGCAGGTCGAGCTCGCTGGCACGGGCGGACTATCGATCAAGCACTTGCTGCTCGGGTTTGGCGGCGAGGCACCCGAGGGGCGACTGCACGCCTGGATCGAACTCGGCCTCGATGAGCTGGCCAGCCCAAGCCTGCCGCCAAAGATTGCGACCTATCTCCCCCACCACGTGGAGCTCAAGCCGAGCTTGTCAGGCATTCCGACCGCCGATCTGCATAAACTGGCCATGGATGCGACCGAGGCGGGCGCGGACAGCAGCACCCTCGCGCCAGACATTGCCGCGATCCTTTCGCACGGCGGAGCCGAGCTCGGCGTTGAGACGCTGTCGTTCGACCTGGGACCGGCGAAGGTGACCGGGACCGGCCGCGTCACGATCACCTCGCCGGGGGCATGGCACGGCGAGGCGCATCTGGCCGCGACCGGGTTCGACGAACTGGCTACTCAGGCGCGCACCAACCCGGACCTTCAGCAGGCTCTGCCGGCACTGGTCATGTTGCGCGGGCTGGCCAAGCCGGACGGCGAGCGGCTGGTGTGGGACATCGTGAGCGACGGTCCGTCAGTGAAGGTGAACGGGCTGGATCTTTCGCAATTGGGCGGCGAGAAGCCCAAAGGGAAGCCCGGTCAGCGGCCGAGCCGATAGAGCGTGACCTGCCGCTCGGTCCGATCCTCCAGTTCGAGGCTGGTCGGCACGCGATAGCGTGCGAAGGCGGTGAGACCATCGCGCGGCAGGTAGGCGCGACCGGGATCGGCGATCCACACCTCGGCATGGGCGACCATACGGCGCAGCCAGGGCAGGATATGCTCGGTCATCGGCGCCTCGTAGCAGACATCGCCGCATAGGATGAGGTCCCAGCGGCCGTCGGAACCGACCATATCGGCGTCCGACAGATTGACTTCGACAGCGTTCGCCGCCGCATTCAGCGCTATCGCGGCACGCGCCAGCGGGTCGATTTCGGCCGCGTCGACCGATGCCGCGCCAGCCAGCGCGCAGGCAATGGCAGCGATGCCGCAGCCTGCAGCGAAGTCGAGCACACGCCGGCCGGCAATGCTTGAGGGTTGGTCGAGCACGTGGCGCGCCAGCGCCTGGCCGCCCGGCCAGGCGAACGCCCAGAACGGCGGTTCGATGTTGTGTTCGGCCAGCCACACCTCGGTGGCCTGCCAGATCGGGGTGATCTCGCTGGCCAGGTACAGGGTGATCTCGGGGACCAGCGGCGCCTGACCCTGTCTGGTGTGTTCGCGCACAAAGCCCGGCCCGTCTCGCGAAGGGAGGTTCACCTCGGGTCTGGCGACGCCGTCATAGGGCGCTTGGTCGCATGCAGTCTGTCCACAATGCCAGTATTTAGTTCTGCGCCCCCTTGCATTCGAGTGTATCGAGATATATCTTATATCCGTTATATCGAAATACACTCGGAGATCGAATGTTCCACAGACACTCCCATGGCCAACACTCCCACGATGGGCCAGGCCGACGCTTCGCCCGTGAAGATCATCACGACGACGGTCGCTCCGGCGGACATGGTCGGCACCGTCGCAGCGGCGGCCGTTCCGGGCTCGGCCGCTTCTTTGCCCATGGCGACCTTCGCCTGGTCATCCTCCACCTCATCGCGGAGAAGCCGAGGCACGGTTATGAGCTGATCAAGGCGATCGAGGAGCAGGTCGGCGGCGCCTACAGCCCAAGCCCGGGCGTGATCTATCCTACGCTGACGCTGCTTGAGGAACTCGGTCAGGTGACGGTCAGCACCGGCGAGGGTGGCAAGAAGCTCCACGCCATCACGCCAGACGGACAGGATCATCTTGCCGCCTACCGGCCTGCCGTGGATGCCCTCCTTGCCCGCATGGCCGAGGCCAACCGCGCGCAGGGCGGCGGTCCTGCGCCACAGATCCTGCGCGCGATGGAAAATCTGCGGCTCGCGCTGCGACTACGCATTTCGCGGGGTCCGTTGAGCGAGGAGCAGATCAACAACGTGGCCGCCGCGCTCGACGCCGCTGCCACCAGCGTAGAGCGCACCTGACGGCCAGACCGCGGCGATACCCTGATGATCTTTCGCAGGAGAAATCCATGACAGCTCTGGTTGAATCAGCAACCGAGGCGCAGATGCCTCGCGGCCTGAACCACGTTGTGCTCAACGTCCGCGACCTCGATGAGTTCACATCGATTTTGGACCGAACTTCTCGGCTTCCGGCACGTCGGGACTCTGCGTCGGGCCGGCCCGGACGGCAAACCGCGTGCGCGGATGCGCTTCTACAGCGGCGAGCGTGATGGCACGCTGCGGCACCACGACATAGCGCTGGTCGAACGAATGCAGCCGGGCGATGTCTCTGAGCGTCCTCAGGCGCTGAACCACGTCGCCATCGAATACGCGACGCAGGAGGCATGGCAGAAGCAGATCGCCTTCCTAACCGCACGCGGCCTGACGCTTTACGGGAGGGTGGATCGTGGCGTCACCCAAAGCATTCATCTGACCGATCCGGACGGCACCGCGGTAGAGCTCGTCCACGAACTGCCGCGCGGGCTGTGGGAGGGCGACATCGACGCTGCCTTGAACCGGGCGGTCGAGCGACCGATCGGCGAATGACGCCAGTGGTTTCCCGCGAAACTGCCCGACGGGCGGCAGCGACGCGGGATCTCACACCCAGCCAAGGAGGATCGCCGCCGCGACGGCCAGCCCGACCTCGCGGTTCGCTTTGAACAGCCGCAGGCACAGCGCCGGATCGTCGATGTCAAGTGCCACGACCTGCCGTGCCAGCAGCACTGCGGGCAGCGCCAGCGCGGGATAGAACCAGCCGCCGATCCCGGTGAGCCAGCCCGCCAGCACCAGGAACAGCACCGCGCCGCCATAGCAGGTGGCAAGGAAAAGTGAGGTCCGCTGGCCGAACAGCCGGGCGGTCGATTTCACCCCGACAAGCGCGTCGTCCTCGCGGTCCTGGTGGGCATAGATCGTGTCGAATCCCAAATCCCACAGGATCGCCGCGGCGTAGAGCGCAGCCCAGGTCGCGTCCAGCCGCCCCGCCCCGGCGGCGTAGCCGAGCGGCGCGCCGAAGCCGAAGGTGAAGCCCATCATAAGCTGAGGCCACCAGGTCACCCGCTTGGCCAAAGGATACAGCCCCACCAGCACCAGCGAGGCCACGCCCAGCACCTGGGCCAGCAGGTTCAGTTGCAGCAGGATCGCCAGCCCCACCAGCAGCAGCACGGCCAGGAACACCAGCGCCTCGCGGGGGCGGATGGCGCCGGAGGCCAACGGCCGGCCGGCGGTCCGTGCCACCATCCGATCAATATCGCGGTCCCACAGGTCGTTCACGACGCAGCCGGCGGCTCGCATCACCAAGGCACCGATCGCGAACAGCACGATCAGGCGCGCCGCCTGGTGCAGCGGGGCGTCGGACAGCAGAATCCCCCACAGACCCGGCAGGAAGAGCAGCCACACCCCAATCGGGCGATCGACCCGCGCCAGCAGGAGATAGGGCAGCCATTGCCGCGGCAGTCGCGCCACCCATCCGGTTGCCGCGATGTCGGTGTGTGCCTGCATGGATGCTAATGTGGCCGCCGGCATGACCGGGTCAATCCGCCTTCACGTCGCGGCAGCTCTGGCCGAGGGCGAGACCATCGCCGTCACGGCGGCACAGGCGCATTATCTTGCGCACGTCATGCGGCGCGGGCCTGGCGATATGCTACGGCTGTTCAATGGCCGCGACGGCGAATTTGCTGCCCGTATCGAGACCGTCCGGCGCGAGCGCGCCACTCTGCGGGTCGAGCACCGGACACACGCTCAGATCCAAGGTCCCGATCTGTGGCTGGCATTCGCGCTGCTCAAGCGCGACGCCACCGACCTCGTCGTTCAGAAGGCGACCGAACTCGGCGTCGCCGCGTTGCACCCCGTCCTCACCGAACGCGTCAATGCACATCGGATGAATGCGGATCGCCTGACGGCCATCGCCGTCGAGGCGGCCGAGCAGTCCGAGCGCCTGACCGTACCGGACCTTCATCCGCCGCAGCCGCTCGCGGCGCTGCTGTCCAACTGGCCACGCGACAGGCGCCTGTTCGCCGCGGTCGAACGCAGCCATGAGCCGCTCCTCTCCCCGACGGAGGGGGCACGCGCGCTCCTCGTCGGTCCGGAAGGCGGATTCACACCGACGGAGCTTGAAGCGCTGCGCGCGCATCCCTTTGTAGCGCCTGTATCGCTGGGGCCGCGCATCCTTCGTGCCGATACGGCCTGTATCGCGGGCCTGGCATTGTTGCAGGGGGTGGACTGCCGCTAATACCATAACGCGAACCCACACGCCTGGGAGCAGTATGTCCAATCCCGGAGACGCCGACTCGACGCCGGTCACCTCGGTGCAGCAACTGGCGGATTATATTGCCGCCGGATGTAAGCCGATGGAACGCTTCCGCATCGGCACCGAGCACGAAAAATTCGGCTTCCGCATCGGTGATCTCACGGCTCCGCCTTACCAGCCGGCGGACGGTCAGCCTGGCGCGATCCGCGAGTTGTTGGAGGGCCTTCAGCGCTTCGGCGGCACGCCGATCACCGACACCGGCAACCTCATCGGCCTGAAGCAGGGCGACGCGGCGGTTTCGCTGGAACCCGCCGGCCAACTGGAACTTTCCGGCGCGCCGGTGGAAACGTTGCACGAGACCATGGCCGAGCTCGGGGAGCACTACGAACAGGTGCGCAGCGTGTCGCGCGATCTGCAAATCGGCTTCCTGCCGCTCGGATTTCACCCGATCGCGACACGCGAGCAGATGCCGTGGATGCCGAAATCGCGCTATGCGATCATGCGGCGCTACATGCCGAAGGTCGGCACGCGCGGCCTCGATATGATGACGCGCACGTGTACTGTGCAGGTCAATCTCGACTACTCGTCCGAGCAGGACATGCTGCGCAAGCTGCGTGTGTCGCTGTTGCTGCAACCGTTGGCCACCGCGCTGTTTGCCAACTCGCCGTTCTCTGAAGGCCGGCCGAACGGCTTTTTGTCGTATCGGGCCCATGTATGGACCGACACCGACAACCAGCGCTCCGGCATACCGCGCGTGATGTTCGAACCCGGCTTCGGCTTCGAACGCTACGTCGAGTGGCTGGTCGACCAGGTGCCGATGTATTTCGTTTATCGCGACGGCTCATATATCGACGTGGCCGGCGCGTCGTTCCGGGACTTCATGAACGGCCGGCTGCACAACGTCGCGGGCACGATCGCCTCCGTGGGCGATTTCGCCGACCACGTCACGACGGTGTTCACCGACGTGCGGATCAAGCGCTTTCTGGAGATGCGCGGAGCGGATGCCGGCCGCGCCGATATGATGGTGGCGCAGTCGGCGCTCTGGGTTGGCGTGCTCTATGACGAAGCCGCGCTCGCCGCGGTTGAGACGCTGCTGCGCGACGCGACCTGGGAGGACGCGGTAGCCTTGCGGGAGGCGGTGCCACGCGAGGGCCTGGCTGCTCCGTGGCGCGGCGGCAGTTTTCGTGACCTTGCCCGCGAGGTCGTCGCCATCGCCCGGGACGGGTTGCGCAGCCGAGCGCGTTGCAACGTTGCGGGGCTGGACGAATCGGTCTATCTCGCTCCACTAGAAGCGATTGTGGCTGGCGAACCGACACAGGCAGAACATTGGCTGGCGTGCTATCGCCAGTCGTGGCAGGGTAACGTCCGGCGAATTTTCGGGGAGGCAGCGATTTGAAAGGGGCCTGTAAGCCTGTCCATGCTGAAGCCCCGGGCTTGGGTAGTTGAACCTCGCACGAATGACGCAATGATGGCTGGCACTTCACAACGACCTTCGGCCCACATCACACCGCCCAACCCGGCGGTGCAGGTCGTTGTCAGGCTGCGTCTGATCGGCCAGATGGAAGCCTGGACGCTGACCAGCGAGAACGTACTGCCCGCTGGGCGCAAGACCCGTGCGTTGCTGGCCGTTATCGCTCTGTCGTCGCCACGTGCCGCGCTCCGCGGACGCCTCGCCGAGCTGTTGTGGAGCCGCCGGCCAGAGGAGCAGGCGCGGGCTTCGCTGCGCCAGGAAATTCATCGCCTTCTCGAAACCTTGGCGCCGGCAGGGACCGAGGTGTTGTCGGTGACCCGAGATCACCTCTCGCTGCGTCCCGGCGTGGTCTGGGTGGACGTGGAAGAGGTGATGCGGGCGACGACCGACCAGCCGGCCTCGCTGTCCCTGCTCGATGGCGATCTGCTGGAGGATCTGGACGGCATCGATCCGACCTTCGACGCCTGGCTGACCACCGAGCGCGAGCGGTTGCGCGATCGTGCCCGCACGGTGGCGGAAGCCCTGTTGCGCGAACAGGTCGAGCCGGAGGCGGCGATCCCGGCCGCGCAACGCCTGTTGCAGATCGATCGTGCACATGAGGGTGCCTGGCGAGCGCTGATGCGGGCGCACGCGGCGCGTGGCGAGCGCGGCATGGCGATTCAGGCGTACCGATCGTTGCCGTGCGGTACTCGCGGATCTGCTGGACGCCTCTCCGTCGGCGGAGACCCAGAAGCTTCTGGCGGAAATCCGCGGTCCCGCGGGAAGCCGCATGCCACTGCGCCCGCCGCCACCACCACCGGTGGCCGACGAGCCGGACGAACCGCCCCCGGTTCTCGAGCCACGTACGCAGGAGCTGCACCCCACCCGAGGCGGCGCGCATGTCGGCGTCATGCCCCTGCAACTCGTCGGCACCACCGAGGAAGAGTCGCACCTCGCTCCCGGGCTTGCCGAGGAGATCACCACTGCACTGGCCCGGTTCCGCTGGATGTTTGTGGTCGCTTCCAATTCGCTGGCGCGCTTCGCCGCCGAGACGCGCGACGAGACGGCGATCCGGCGCACCTTCGGCCTGGATTTCCTGCTTGACGGCTCCATTCAGCGGGTGCGCAACCGGCTGCGCATCACCTTGCGCCTGCTCGACCTGCGCGCGGGCAACCAGGTTGTGTGGGCGCGTCGCTTCGATCGTCAGTCGAACGACCTGCTATCGCTCCAGGACGAGATCGCCTCCGAGGTGGTGGCGCAGATCGATCCGGAGATCCTGCTGATCGAGGCCAAGCGTAGTTCCGGTCGCCCGCCGGTGGACGCGACCGCCTATGACCTGATGCTGCGGGCGATCTCGCTGATCGGCCGGCTGGAACGCGAGCCGTTCATGCGTGCCGGTGAATATCTGTCGCGCGCGATCGAAGTCGAGCCCGACTATGCGGCCGCCTATGCCTGGTACGCCTACTGGCAGATGTTCCTGGTCGGCCAGGACTGGACGGACCATCCTGCCGTGATCATGGAGGAGGCGGGTCAGCACGCGGAACGCGCGGTGATACTTGATCCGTTCGACGCGCGCGGCCTGACAATAGCCGGTCATGTGCGCGCCTTCCTGCATCGCAGGTTGCGCGAGGCGATTGCACTCCACGAACGCGCGCTGTCGCTCAACCCGAATCTGGCGATGGCTTGGGCGCTGTCCGCGATCGCGTTCGCCTATATCGGCGATCCGGACGAGGCAGAGCGGCGCAACAACCGATACAAGAAGCTGTCGCCGCTTGATCCACACGCGTTTTACTTCGACGCGTTCTTTATTCTGATCCATCTGCTGAAGCGCGATTACGAATTGGCGGTGGCGGTCGGACGCTCGGTTAGCGAGATGAACCCGTCGTTCTCGGCGACCTACAAGCCGTATCTCGCGGCGCTGGGCCATCTCGGGCGTGCGCAGGAGGCTGCGGTCGTGCGTCGGCGGCTGATGGCCCTCGAGCCGAATTTCACCGTCGAGCGATTTATTGCGACGTCACCGCTCGAGCGTGAAAGCGATCGCGATCTCTTCGCGGAGGGCCTGCGGCTCGCCGGCGTGCCGGAGACCGGTGCGGACGCGCCGGAGTTGCAGGATCAGGTAGCGCACTGATCGGCTGAGACTGCCGCCTCCGCATCTCTCCCAGGACTTGAGCGGCCGCTCTTACGCGCTATCGTCTGGCCCCTACGCTGAAAGGGCCGCGCCGATGACGTTCCAGGCTTTCCGCTTCGATCCGGTCGAATTGCCGCCGGCCGCCAAGGCGCTGCGCAAGGAAGTGCGTGGCTTCCTTGAGGAAAACTGCACCTCTCTCGGCAACCGGCGCGACTATGATCAGGCATTCAGTCGGAAGATGGCCGATCGCGGCTGGATCGGGATGACTTGGCCCAAGCAGTATGGCGGTCACGAGCGCACCGCGTTCGAACGCTACGTGTTGATCGAGGAGATGCTCGCCGCCGGCGCTCCGGTGGGCTTTCACTGGACCGCCGACCGGCAGAGCGGTCCCAACATCCTGCGCTACGGCACAGATGAGCAGAAGGACTACTTCCTGCCCCGCATCGTGCACGGCGAGTTGTCGTTCTGCATCGGCATGAGCGAGCCGGACTCCGGCTCCGATCTCGCCGGGACGCGCACCCGCGCGGTAAAGGTGGATGGCGGGTTTCGGATCAACGGCAGCAAGCTGTGGACGTCGAACGCGCATCGCGCCGACTACATGATCCTGTTCTGCAAGATGGCCGATGCCGGCCAGGACGAGGTGGATCGCCACGCGGGTGCCACGCAGTTCCTGGTGGATCTGAAGAACTCGCCAGGGATCGAGATCAGGCCGGTGATCAATCTGCTGGGCGAGCACCACTTCAACCAGCTCTTCCTGACCGACCTGTTCGTGCCGGACAATCGCCTGTTCGGCGAGATCGGCAACGGCTGGCGCCAGGTATCGAGCGAGCTCGCATTCGAGCGTAGCGGGCCCGATCGGTTCCTCGTGCTGTTCAAGCTGCTGACCGAGATGGTGCGCGTCGCGGGTTCGAATCCGGATCGGGCGACCGCCGCGGCGCTCGGGCGGCTGGTCTCGCAGCTTGCCACGCTGCGGCGGATGTCGCTGTCGATTGCGGGGATGCTGCAGGAGGGCTTGCAGCCGCTGAACGAGGCCGCGGTCACCAAGGACCTGGGCACACGCTACGAGCAGGACCTTCCTGTGGTTGCGCGACAACTCTTCCCAGCCGAACCGGAACTGGAGGCCGTCGATGCGTATGTATCGATGCTGGCGCGGGGCATCGGGAACGCGCCGCGGCTGTCCATCCAGGGCGGCACACGCGAGATCCTGCGCGGCATCATCGCGCGCGGACTTGGACTGCGCTGAGGGAGGCGGACATGCGCGATGAAACAAGGATGCTGCTGGAAAGCATGAACCGTTTGTTTGAGGATCATTGCACGAAGGCAGTCGCTGACGGCGCGGAAACCGGCACCTTCCCGACGGCGCTGTGGCAGGCGGTGAGCGAAACCGGCGTGCCGCTGGCCGCACTGCCGGAATCGGTTGGCGGAGCCGATGCCGAGTGGTCCGATCTGTATGCCGTACTGCGCGTTGCGGGGCGCTTTGCCGCGCCGATCCCGCTTGCCGAGACGATGCTGGCGGCGTGGGTCGCGTCGGCCGCCGGGCTCGAGGTGAGCGAGCAGCCGATGACGGTCGGGCCGGTGCGTGCCGGCGACAGGCTGACGCTCGAGCGCGACGGCAATGGCTGGCGCCTGTCGGGGCGCGCAAGCCGGTTGCCGTGGGCGACCGACGCCGCGCGGATCGTGCTGCTCGCCGATGGCCCGGACGGCGCGATGGCTGTGGCGCTGGACGGCATCGCGGGCGCGGAGGTGACGGCAGGCCGCAACATGGCGGGCGAGCCGCGCGACACGCTAAATTTTTCTGCGTTGCGTGTGGCCGGTGATGCGGTGGCGCCTGCATCCGCAGGCATCGACCGAGCCGCGCTGTACCGGCGCGGCGCGTTGGCACGTGCCGTGCTAATGGCAGGGGCGATGGAGCGCGCGCTCGACACCGCGGTGACCTATGCCGGCGAGCGCAAGCAGTTCGGCCGGCCGATCGGAAAATTCCAGGCAGTGCAGCAGAACCTCGCAGTGCTGGCCGGTCAGGTGGCCGCCGCGGGCGCCGCAGCCGATACCGGCGTGGAGGCGCTGTCGATCGATGACCCGGCGAAGCAAGAGTTCCTGATCGCGATCGCCAAGACGCGGGTGGGCGATGCGGCGACCGTGGCATCGGAGATCGCTCATCAGGTGCACGGCGCGATCGGTTTCACCAAGGAGTATTCGCTGCAGCTCAGCACGCGCCGGCTGTGGTCGTGGCGCGACGAGTTCGGCGGCGAGACCGAATGGGCGGCGAAGGTTGGCGCCTATGTCTGCGCGCGCGGCGCCGATGCGCTGTGGCCGACGCTGACGGATGGCTGATTGAAGGGGAGACGCACGATGAGTTTGTTCGCTCGCAGGGGCATGATCCGCCTCGCCGGAGCGACCGCCGCTGCCGGCATGTTACGCCCGTATCACGGTATGGCCGCGGACAAGGCCGTCACCCTCGGCATCGACCTTTCGCTCACCGGAGCGGATGCCGAAACCGCAGTACGCATCCACGATGGATTCATGCTGGCCATCGATGAAGCCAACGCCAAGGGCGGCGCCGCGGGCTATCATCTGAACGTCATGCTGCTCGACGACGGCACCGCCACCGCGGGCCAGTACGATCCCGCGCAGGGCGCGACCAATGCGCGCAAGATGGTCTCCGATCCATCGGTCGTCGCGGCACTCGGACCGATGAGCAGCACGCCGGGCAAGACGATGTCGCCGATCTTCAGTCAGGGCGGCCTTGCCACCATTACGCCAACATCGACCAATCCGGACATCACCGATCCGAAATTCGCCGAGCTGTATCGCCCAGCCGGCAAGGCCATCTATTTCCGCACCGTCACTACCGATGCGTACCAGGGGCCGAACATGGCGAACTACTTCGCCGACACGCTGAAGGTGAAGAGTGTGTTTGGTCTCGACGACAGCGGGGCCTATGGCATAGGGATCGCCACGGCCTTCGAAACGCAGGCGAAGAAACGCGGCATCGAGGTCATGGGTCACGATCGGCTTGACCCCAAGGCGGCGGACTATTCGACCGTGCTGACCAAGATCAAGTCGCTCGGCGCGCAGTCGATCTACTACGGCGGCGACGCGCAGGCCGGCGTGAAGCTCGTCAAGCAGTCGTATGACCTCGTGCCGAACCTGATCAAAGCCGGCGGCGATGGCATGTACGGCCCGTCGATCCTGCAAGGTGCGGGATTCCCGGCTGCCGAAGGATGGTATTCGACCGTTGCCTGTCCGCACATGATGGAGGATGCGGCGTTGCAGCCCTGGGTGAAACGCTTCACCGCCAAGACCGGCCGGCAGCCGTCCGACTATTCAATCACCGCCTATGACGCGGTATTGGTGGTGATTGACGCTATCGAACGTGTGGCGAAATCGGGCAAGCCGGTGGACCGTGCCAATGTGCGCGATGCGATCGCGGCGACGAAGCTGAACACGCTGCAGGGCGAGGTCAGCTTCGATGACAACGGCGATCTCAAGCAGCGGGTGATTGCGGTATTCCAGGTGAAGCACGACACCGCGCATCCGGTGGATGACCTGATCCACCAGTATAAATACGTGGGCGTCGCACCACAGGTGTAGGGCAATACGAAGCAGCCCCGGTGCATCCTGACCGGGATTGCTTCGCTTCAGTCGCAATGGCAGCCGCGGTGACAGGATCTACTCGGCTGCCTTTGCCAGCTCCGTGACCGGACGGCGCTTGCGCGAACCGACTGCCATTTCGTAGGCATGGCCTGCCTGGAACAGCGTTGCTTCGGCGAACGGCCTGGCGATCAACTGCATCGATACCGGCAGACCGCCGGCGCCGAAGCCTGTGCATACGCTCATCGCCGGATAGCCGCTCAGGTTGAACGGCATGGTGAGAGACGGCTTTTCCATCGTTGCCCATTTCGGCACCTCGGTGATCTTCGGCGCCTCGCTGGTCTGCGAGGCGGACACCAGGATGTCGTACCCGGCCATCGCGGTTTTCAGCTCCTCGCAAAGCTTGCGGCGGCGGCGCAGGGCCTGGACGTAGTCGGTGGCGCGAATCAAGCCGCCGAGCGCCATCCGGTCGCGGAACAGCTCGCCATAGTCGTTGAACCGAGTCTTCAGCCACGGCTCGTGAATCGCGTACGCCTCGGACGATATGATGACCCAGCCACAGGCGCTGTAATCCGCCAACGGCGAAAGCTTCACATCGCTGATCTCGGCACCCAGATGCTCGAACACATCGAGCGCGTGGTTGATGCCGGCCAGTGTCGCGGGGCTGACCGGATTGTCAGCCTCGAAGAAATGCCGCACCACACCGATGCGCAATCCCTTCACGCCTTTCGCGATGTCCGAGGTGAAATCCGCCACCGGACGATCGGCGCTGGCGGGATCGGCGGGATCGTGACCGGCCATCGCCTGCAGCAGCAGCGCGCAGTCCTCAACGGTCCAGGCCATCGGGCCGGCGTGGTCCATGCTGAATGACAGCGGCAGCACACCCACGCGGCTGACCAGACCATATGTTGGCTTGATGCCGGCGATGCCGCAGAGCGCCGCAGGCCCGCGGATCGAACCGCCGGTGTCGGAACCGGTGCCGCCGAGGATCATACCCGACGCCACCGCCGCACCGGTGCCGGACGAAGAACCCGCAGTGAAATACTCGGGATTCCACGGATTGCGCGCAGGCGGCCACGGCAGGTCGAACGAGGGTCCACCCATGGCGAACTCATGCGTCGAAAGCTTGCCCATCAGCACCACGCCTGCCTCGGCCCACTTGCGCACCGAGGTGGCGTCTTGCGCGGGGACATTATGTTCGAGTAGCCGCGAATGGCCGGTCGTGCGAATGCCCGCGGTGCAGTAGATGTCCTTGTGACCGATCGGGATGCCGTCGAGCGGCCCCTTCGCATCGCCCGACATCACTCGCGTCTCGGCCGCGCGCGCATCGGCCAGTGCGCGCTCCTCGGTCGGCAGAATGAATGCATGCAGGGTGTCGTCATACGCCTCCTTGCGGGCGATGCAGTCCTTGGTCAGCTCGACCGGCGACAACTCCTTCGCGGCGATCAATTTGGCGGCTTCGGCAATGGTGGGGATCTGGTTCATCAACGCACCTCCGGAGTAAACATGTGCGCCGGCTCGATCTCGATCGGCATCGGGGCATTCACCCGCGCGATCATCGCTTCCAGCATCCAGTATGCGTCGTACAGCGTCGCCTTCTGCGCGGCGCTGAGCGGCAGGCCGGTCTGCTTTACCATGACCTCGAATTCGCTTTCGCTGACACTGGGTTTCATGCGGACACCTCCTGGGCTGGAACTGGAGCGGCGCGGACGCAGCGCACCATGGCGCCGCCTGGCGACACGGTCACCGGCACCTCGCCATGCGCACAGATTTCGCGGACATAGCGGCAGCGTGGTGCGAAGGCGCAGCCGGGCGGCAGATGCGCGAGGTTGGGTGGCGCGCCGGGAATTGTCTCCAGGACGCGGCCACGCAGTCCGCCATGCACCGTGGAAGCAAGCAGTCCCTCGGTGTAGGGATGCCGCGGCGAACGCATGATGTCGCGCGTCGTCGCCGTCTCGACGAAACGGCCGGCGTACATCACTGCGATGCGGTCGGAGATCTCCGCCGCTGCACCCACGTCGTGCGTGACGAACACGATCGCCATGCCGAATTCCTCCTGCAACTGGCGGAGCAGCAGCAGGATCTGGATCTGCACTGTGACGTCGAGCGCGGTGGTCGGTTCGTCGGCCAGCAACACGCTGGGCGAACAGGCGAGCGCCAGCGCGATCATCGCGCGCTGCCGCATGCCCCCGGACAATTCGTGCGGATAGTTCCTCATCCGCCGTGCGGCCGAGGGAATTTTCACGTGGTCCAACAGATCAAGCGTGCGCTGCATTGCGGTGGCGCGGGTGACGCCTTCGTGCTGCACAATCGTCTCGGCGATCTGCTCGCCGACGGTGTAGACGGGATCGAGCGCCGCCATCGGCTCCTGGAAGATCATCGAAATCGCACCGCCGCGGAGCTTCGCGAGCTCCGCCGGCGGCAGTTCAAGCACCGGCTTGCCGTCCAGCCAGACGTCGCCTTCGATCTGCGCATAGTCGGGCAGCAGGCCCATCAGCGCCTTCAGGCTGACGCTCTTACCAGAGCCTGATTCGCCAAGGATGGTGAGCGTTTCGCCGCGTGCCAGTGCGAACGACACGCCGTTCACCGCCGCCACCTCCAAGCCGCGACGGCGGAATCGCACCGTCAGATCGTCGACCCGCAGCACCGGTGCTTCGGCAGGCATGATATCAGGCATGCCGCACCTGTTGCGCATGCGGCAGATGGCAGGCGACGAGATGCGCGTCGCTGTCATCGGCGCCATCCAGCGGCGCCGAGAGCGGCGGCATGAGTTCCGCGCAGATCGCCTGCGCGAAGGAGCAGCGCGTGCGGAAGCGACAGCCGGACGGTGGATTGATCGGGTTGGGCGGGTCGCCGGTCAGCGGCATCTCCTTGGTGCGGCGATCGGGATCGAGCGTCGGCTTGGACGCGAACAAGGCGCGTGTATACGGATGGCGCGGACGCGCGTAGATCGCTTCCACCGGTCCGGTCTCGACCACGCGGCCGAGATACATCACCAGCACGCGGTCGCTGACATACTCGACCACGTTGAGGTCGTGGCTGATGAACAGGTAGGTCAGGTTGAAGCGTGCCTTCAATTCGGCGAGCAGGTTCAGCACCTGCGCCTCGATCGACTTGTCGAGCGCCGACACCGCCTCGTCGAGGATCACCAGGCGCGGCTCCAGCGCGAGCGCGCGCGCGACGTTCACACGTTGGCGCTGGCCGCCCGACAGTTCATGCGGATAGCGCCGCGCGTACTGGCGCGGGTTGAGTCCGACCTGCGCGAGCAAGTCTTCCGCGCGCGACAACGCGTCCTTGGACGGCAGGCCGTGCATGCGCGGCGCGTAGGCGATGCTCTCGGCCATCGTCATGCGCGGATTGAGCGACGAGTAGCTGTCCTGGAACACCATCTGCATCTGCCGGCGCATCGCGTTGATGCTGAGGCCGTGGCGGTCACCGACCGGATCGCCGTCGAACACCACGTCGCCCGCGTCTGGTTCGATCAGGCGCATCAGCAGACGTGCGGTGGTGGACTTGCCGCAGCCTGACTCGCCGACGATGCCGAGTGTCTCGCCCTTGCGGACGGAGAAGGAGACGTCGTCGACCGCCTGCACTGTGGCAACCTGGCGGCCCAGCAGTCCGCCGCGGACCGGAAAGTGCTTGCGCAGGTCGTTGACCAGCAGCAGCGGCTGCGCCGGTCCGCCGCGATCACGCGGATCAGCGATCATCACCAATCCCCTGTCATTGCAGGGAGCGAGGCGACGAAGCAATCCCGGTCACGTCGCTGCGCTGACAACAACCCTGTGATGCCACGGTGCGTCACTTGTTCAGCCTCACATCCATCGCGCTGCGGAACCCGTCGCTCATCAGGTTGAAACACATCGAGGTGATGAAGATCATCACGCCTGGCAGCGCCGCGACGTAGGGCTGCACGTAGATCGCCTGACGCAGCGAGTTCAGCATCAGGCCCCATTCCGCCTGCGGTGGTGTCACGCCGAGACCCAAAAAACTCAGCCCCGCGGAAAGGATGATCGAGACGCTGATCAGGCTGGTCGCGTAGACCAGGATCGGTCCCAGCACGTTCGCCAGCACATGATGCCGGATGATCTGCATCGTCGTTGTGCCCGACGCACGCGCCGCCTCGACAAAGTCGAGATGCCGCGCCTGCGTGGTAACCGTTTCGGCAATCCGCACCATCGGCGGGATGAAGACCACCGACAGTGCGATCACCGAATTTGACAGGCCGTTGCCGAGTAGTCCGCAGATCGCGATTGCCAGCAGGATGGAGGGGAACGCGTAGAACACGTCCATCGTGCGCATGATCAGCGTGCCGACCAGGCCGCCGGCGTAGCCCGCGAGAATGCCGAGAAAGCCGCCGACAACCAGCGAGATGGACACGGGCAGGATGCCGGCCAGCAGCGACAGCCGCCCGCCATAACAGAGCCTCGCCCAGAGATCACGACCGGTCTCGTCGGTGCCGAGCCAGTGTCCCGGAGTGCCGATCGGCTTCAGTCGCGCGAGCACGCTGCCCGCATACGGATCGGCCCCGGCCACCAGCGGCGCGCCAATCGAGATGAAGATGATGCCGAGCAGGATGATGGTGACCGCCATCGTGACGGGATCGCGCATCAGTCGCTGCCCGGCAGCCTTCCAGTAACCCGGCGCCGCCGGGACCGGCGTCATTTCGATGGGACCGAGTTCGCGTCTGACCAGGTCGGCGGTTGCCTGCGATGTGGCCTGCGACATGGCGTTCACCGGCGGATACGCGGATCGATCGCCGCCTGGGCGATATCGACCAGCAGATTGAGCACGACGAAGAACGAGGCGAGCACCAGGATCGTCGCCTGGAGAACGGGGATATCGCGGCGGAAGATCGCGAGGTTCAGCAGGTTGCCAGACCCGGGCCAGTTGAACACTGTCTCCACCAGGATGCTGCCGCCGAGCAGGTAGCCGAACTGCAATCCCATCAGCGCCAGCACGGGTGGCGCGGCGTTGCGGATGATATGGCGCATCACCGGCCACCGCGTCAGTCCCTTCGCCGTCAGTGCGCCGACGAACTCCTGGCTGAGAATCTCGAGCACGGTCGCGCGCACGAGGCGACCGATGACGCCCATCGGGATGAGCGACAGCGTTACGACCGGCAGCACGAGATACTCGAGCCGGTCGTAAAATGGCAGCGAGTCATCGCCCATGCCCTGCGCCGGCAGCCAGTCATGCAGCACGGCACAAGCGAGCACCAGCACGATGGCGCACCAGTAATGCGGAAGGCTGACGCCAGTGGTGGCGATGGCCGAGAACAGCTTGTCCGGCCAGCGTCCGTGGTACACCGCTGAGAGCAGGCCGAACGCGGTGCCCAGCGTGAAGCCGAGCAGCGCGGCGGGGATGGCGAGGACGAAGGTGTTGCCAAGTGCAGCGACCAGTTGGCCCCACACCGGCGTCGCATTGAACACCGACAGGCCGAAGTCGCCACGCAGCGCGCGGCCGAGCCAAAGGAGGTACTGAACGTAGAGCGGCTTGTCGAAGCCGAACGCAGCCTTCATCTGCGCGATCACCTCGGGCGAGGCCTCGGGCGGCATAAGCAGGTCGATCGGATTGCCCGGCACGATGTGGACGAGACCGAACACGACCAGCGAGACCCCTAGAAGGATCGGGATCGCCTGGATGATGCGGCGGGCGGCGAAGATCAGCATGCATGATGGCTCCCGGCGCGGCATGGCTATGCTGCATTGCAGCATAGCGCCCAACTTGACCGCAGACGGAGCGATCTGTCCAGCCGGTTTTTCAGCCTGATCTTTAGGCATTTGCCTTCCCCGGCCGCCAGACCCTAAAATGCTGCGTCGCAGCATGGCGCGCCAGGTGGCAAAAGCGAGGTAGATCGTGCATAATGTGGCTATTCATCCTGATGTCGTTAGCCGCGCTGCTCAACGGCGCGGCGGCCTGCGGGTTTTCAAAAGCCTAAATCCTGTGCAAACCGCACATGTTGTGGTCGATTTGCAGAACGGCTTCATGGCTCCCGGCCAAGTCGCCGAAATTGCCGCGGCTCGCGAAATCGTCCCCAACGTCAATCGGATCAGCGCCGCGCTGCGCGAGGCAGGTGGCTTGGTGGTCTACGTCCAGAACACGTTCGACGAGGTCGCGGTCGCCACCTGGTCCACGTTCTTCGAGCATTTCTGCACGCCGGAACGCCGCCAGCGCATGATCGAAACGTTCAGATCGGGTGCGTTCGGCCACGCGATCTGGCCGGGGCTCGAGGTGCTGCCGCAGGACCTCAAGGTGCAGAAGCGCCGCTTCGGTGCCTTTGCGCCGGGATCTTCTGACCTGCACGCGCTCTTGCAGGAGCGCAACATCGACACGCTGATCGTCACCGGCACAGCGACGCAGGTGTGCTGCGAATCCACCGCGCGCGACGCGATGATGCTGAACTACAAGGTGTTCTTCATCGCTGACGGCAATGCGACGTTCAACGACGACGAGCACAACGCGACTCTGTCGGCGATGGCGCACGCGTTCTGCGATGTCATCGACACCGACACGATGGTCGGGATGATCGAACGCGTCGGCGCAGAGGCCGCTCTGGCCTGATCCTGTTGCGGAACCACAAACCAAGACTGTTGCGGAACCACAAACCAAGAATGGATGGCTCGATGTTCACCAGGCGTGGCTTCATGGCTGCCGCGACAGGCGCCGCGGCGATTCCCGGGATGCCGGCATTCGCCGCAAGCCCTCAGGTCCTCCGCGTCGGTATGACCGCGGCAGACCTGCCCACAACGCACGGCATTCCCAACAACGGCGGCGAAGGCTTCCGCTTTCTCGGCTATCCCGCCTACAACTCGATCATCAACTGGGATTTCACCCACACGGACAAACTGGCGGACATCACGCCGGGCCTGTTCACCGCGTGGCATGCCGACGAGACCAATCCGCTGCGGTGGGTCTGCGACGTCCGGCAGGGCGTGAAGTTCCACGACGGGTCGGAATTGAATGCCGACGCGGTGATCTGGAACCTGCGGCGGATCTACGACGACAAGTCGCCACAATACGATGCGCCCGCCGCGCCGATCGTGCGCGCCACCGTGTCGATGCTCGACAAGTTCGAGAAGGCCGACGACAAGACCATCGTCCTGACGACGCAGTACCCGTTCAGCTTTCTGCCCTATCTGCTGACGCGCATCCTGATCGCGAGCCCGGCGCAGTGGGAAAAGGTCGGCAAGACGTGGGCGGCGTTCGCCAAGGAACCCTCCGGCACCGGCCCGTTCAAGATCACCAAGGTGGTACTCGGCCAGTACGCCGAGATGACGCGCAACGATGATTACTGGGACAAGGCGCGCGTCCCCAAGCTCGACAAGATGGTGGTCTACCCGATGCCCGAAGCTACCACGCGCGTCGCCGCGCTGCGGTCGGGCCAGGTGGATTGGATCGAGGTGCCGCCGCCGGATTCGATCCCGTCGCTCAAGCAGGCCGGATTGCAGATCAGCCTGTGGCCGTATCCCCACACCTATCCGTACGCGCTGAACTGCCTGGACAGCTCGCCGTTCAAGGATGTGCGCGTGCGCCAGGCGATCAATTACGCGGTCGATCGTGAAGGCATGTGCAAGCTGCTGAACGGCACGGCGAAACCGGCGATCGGTCTATATCCACCGGACAGCCCGTATTTCGGCACGCCGAAGAACCGCTACACCTATGATCCGGAAAAAGCCAAGGCGCTGCTGAAGGAAGCTGGCTACGGCCCGGGCAAGCCGGTGAAGGCGAAGATCATGATCTCGACATCGGGTTCGGGTCAGATGGTGCCGATCCCGATGAATGAGTTCATGCAGGAGAACTTCAAGGCCGTTGGCATGGACATCGACTTCGACGTGGTCGAATGGGGCACGATGCTGGTGGCGGTCCGCGCGGCACCGACCGCGCCACAGGCGCACGGCGATGACGGCATCAACATCAGTCTCAGCTTTACCGATCCCTCGTCGATGTTCCGCTACTACGCGATCGATAGCTTCTCGCCGACCAACTACAACTGGGGCCACTGGAGCAATCAGGCCTGCACCGACCTGCTGAAGAAGGCGCAGGCGACGTTTGATCCAGCCGAGCAGATGACCTTGCTGACGCAGGCACACGCGATCGTGGTGGACGAGGCGCCGTGGCTGTTCATCGTGCACGACCTCAATCCGCGCGCGATGAGCAAGAAGGTGACCGGGTTCCATCCGGCGCAATCCTGGTACCAGGATTTCACCAGGATCAGCATGACGTAGCCCGACGGCGCTATCTCGTCGCGACCAACGATCGCGCTGACAGCGCCGCCACTACGCCCGCACTTCCGGCGGAGCGGCGGCCTGCGGCAGTCAGGCTCTACGGCCGGCTATGGCATGGTAGATAACCAGTACCACAACCGAACCGATTACGGCCACGAACATGCTGTAGAGGTTGAAGCCGGTAACCCCGGCGGCGCCGATGAGGCTGAACAGAAAGCCGCCCACGATCGCTCCAACGACCCCAAGCACGATGTCGAGGATGACCCCTTCGCCTGACTTGTTCACTATTTTGCTGGCGATGAAGCCTGCGATGAGGCCCAGAACCAGCCAGCCGATGATCGACATGGGTAGTATCTCCATTCTTGGACGTTGTATGGCGGCTCTCTCTCCGCCGTCCTGTCAGTCGGACGCTGATCGTCGTCCCGCGACGTAGCGAACGCCGTCTGCTTCCGTGTGCTCGCGCATGGTCCCTACTGGAACGCTGCAGGAGTTGCCCGGCCCGTAGGTTACCCTGTCCTCGCCGAAGATGAGCGTCACGGACCCGTCCAGCTCAAACAGGCGCGTGTCAAACCCATGCGCGTGGGCGTCGCGATGCCGTGGGCTCGATTTCTCTTTCGCGAACTTCATAACCTTCACCGCGAAGCTCCGCCTCGAAATTCTGCTCTGGTCATGGCATTCGTGCCCCCTGTAAGGGGAAGTTCTAGGCACGGGTGCCCGCCAGGGTCAACGGAACGCGATAACCGCCGGAAATCGGGCACCGCACAGGGGAGAACAGCATGGTCCAGGGCTCAACCATTGCGCAAGCATCCTCCGAGGACGAGGAACGCGCCAAGGTGCGCAGGGCACAAATGGTTCTGGAGCGCTCCTCGACGAGCGTCGGCCAGGTCTGCCTCATTATCCTGACCTTACTTGCCGTGCTCTATACGCTGTTCTTCGCCGCGGCGATCATCCTGCCCTTCGTCCTCGCGATGGTCCTGGCGCTGGTGCTGGGTCCGGCGATGCGCCTGCTGAATCGTCGATTGCGCATTCCGCAAATGATCGCGGCGCTGTTGCTGATCGTCGCGTTGTTCAGTGTGGTGGGTGCGATGGGTTATGCGCTATCCGTCCCGGCCTCCGGCTGGATTGCCAAAGCCCCACAATCGCTGCCCGCTCTGGTCGATAAACTGCGCTTCCTCGAAAAGCCGATCCACTTGATGCAGCACGGCGTGCAGCAATTGCAAAATCTGATGTCGCAGAGCGGCGACCAGCCGTCCGCTCAGACCGCGTCCACTCCCGGCCCGACAGCGCCGCAATCCTCCGAAGTTGGTGGCAGCCTTATGGGTATCGGCTCGTCGGTTCTGCAAGGCGGCCGCGCCTTCCTGGGGGAAGGCTTCACCTTGATGCTGCTGCTGTTCTTCTTCCTGGGGTCGAGCGACAGCTTGCTGCGCCGATTCGTCGAGATACTGCCGCATTTCGATGAAAAGCGTCGGGCCGTGTCGATAGTGACCGAGATCGAAAACAACATATCCCGCTACCTTCTGACGATCACGCTGATGAACGCGCTGGTCGGGCTGTTCGCCGGATTGGCGGTCTGGCTATTGGGAATGCCGGACCCGCTCCTGTTCGGAACGCTCGCCTTTCTGCTCAACTACATTCCGATCATCGGCCCGGTGACAGGAATGGTGATCTTTTTCTTCGTCGGCGTCTTCACCTTCGCATCCATCTGGCAAGCCTTGCTTCCCGCGGCGATTTACCTCGGGATCCATGTGCTGGAGGGCGAGACGATCACGCCAATGCTGCTCGCGCGCCGCTTCACCCTGAACCCGGTCATGGTGATCTCATCACTGATGTTCTGGGACTGGCTCTGGGGCATACCAGGAGCGTTGCTCTCGATGCCTTTGCTGGCGGTCACCAAGATTGTGTGTGACCACATCGAGTGGCTCATGCCGCTTGGGCATCTGCTGGGTGGCACATCGGCGAAGTCGAAGGCCGACTGAAATTCTCTCCGTCGCTACGGTCGCGATGGCAACATCTGCATGAACTCCCGCAGCGCCGGCGCCCATTTCGCGGCGTCGGCGCCGGACGCGAGGTGACCCAGCTCGCTGTCGATCTCGAAATAGCTCGCTGCAACGCCGGCATCGTGCAAGCTGGCCATCACACCTGCTGCCAGGTTTGGTGGAAACAGCTCGTCTGTCCGCGACAGCACATACAGCACCGGCACTCGGATACGACGCAGCTCCGGCGTCACGTCGTACGACTCCATCGCCCGACCGAGGATCAGCAGCGAGTTCGCGTCGAACTGCTTCGCCCACACCGACGCCAGCCGCGTGATCTCCGCCTCGGAGGCGTTCATGCCATAGCGCTTCAGCGTCTCCACCCGCAGCGCCAGCAGACTGTCGAACATACCCGGCGTGTCGTAATAATCGCCGCCGTGCCAGTTCGGGTTCTGCTCGAACCGAGCCACAAGCGTCGCCACGCGGTCGCGGCTCTGCGCGCGCGGCGATGACACCACCGGGACAACGCCGTCCATGTCGTCGGGAAATGTCACCGCCCATTGGAACGCCTGGAACCCGCCGTATGACGGGCCCACCACAGCGCGCAGATGGTTCACGCCGAGATGCCGCAGCAGATGGCGCTGCGCGGTTACGATGTCGGCCACGGTGATGTGCGGGAAGCGCGAACCAAACGGGCGTCCGCTGCGCGGATCGCGTGACGCGGCGTTGGTCGAGCCGTAACTGGAGCCCAGCATGTTGGAGCACACCACGAAGCAACGATCGGTATCGATCGGCGCGCCTGGCCCGACCAGTGTGCTCCACGAGCCTTCGGATGAACCCGCGCCCGACTCGATCATAGTGTGTCCGCTGGTATAGCCATGCGTCACCAGAATCGCATTGCGCCCATCCGCCGCGAGTCGCCCGCGCGTGCAATAAGCGATGGTAACCTCTGGCATCACCTCGCCGTTCTGCAGCCGGAAATCGGCGAACGTGAAGCTCGCGTGCTGAGTCTCGCTCATGCAGAATCTCCTCGCGGGGCTCCGAGCCCCTCCCGCGATGAACCCCGCGGGAAGGGCTCGGTACCTGGCTACGGGTGGTTCGCCCGGTGCAGTGGACCGCGGACGATCTGACCCGGCAGCGCGTCGGTCAGTTCGCCATTGTCCAGCAGCACCGTTCCGCTGACGACAACGTAGTCGATGCCGACGGCGTCGCGCTTTACCCGCGCCCCACCGGCCGGCATGTCGTTGACCGGCACGCGCGGCTTCGGCGCGATCGTCTCAGGATTGAAGATGACCAGATCTGCCACCTTCCCAGGGGTGACAAAGCCACGGTCGTCCATGTCGTGCATCAACGCTGTCCTGCCGGTGAGCCGGTGCACTGCCTCCTCCAGCGACATGATCTGCTGCTCGCGTACCCAGTGCCCCAGCAGATTGGTGCTGTATTCATGGCGGTCAGCCGAGTGCGGACGCGCGCCGCCATCGCTTGTGCCGATCACCGTGTAGGGCGAGCCGAGGATCTGCTTCTGCGCAGCCGGATCGGTGTTGCGATCGACACCGATGAAGAACGTCTGCAGATCCTCATCCAGCGACAGATCGAGGAACGCATCCATCACACTCTTGCCCTGCTCCTGGGCGATCTGCTGGATGCTCTTGCCCTCGAGCCCGCGGTTCCGCTCGTGCTGGGTCATGAAGACCTGCATCAGGTCCCAGCGACGATTGAAGAAGCCGCGCGCACGACCGCGCCGATCGGTGCCGGGCCTTTCCTGCGCCACGGTGCCTTCGACGGCTTCTGCGCTCAGGGATTTGCGGATTTCCGGATCGCGGAAAGCCTTCATCCGCTCCTGATACGGCAGGGCCATGACCTTGTCCCATGTCGGCATGCCGGCGAACAGGCCGTTCGGATTGGTCAGATCCTCGTCCTGCGGGACGTCGAGCCCGAGCCGCAGGTCAAAGATCGGTCCGGCGACGACGGAGACGCAGGAGCCGTAGCAGCGAGCACCGGAGTGGAAGGCATCCTCCAGCCAGCGCAGATGCTCCTGCCATTCCTCGGGACGTTCGATCGGCTGGGTGACGAGATTGTAGATGGTCGGACGACCGGTCCGGGCGGCGAGGTCGCGCGCCATCTGGCGTGTCGCCTTGGTGCCCCCTGGAGCGCCGCCCGAGACCTGCATCACCCCGGTCCCCAACTCTCCAAGCACATCGGCGAGCGCCAGACGCTCCGCATCGGTACCGACACCGGCAGGATCGCCGCGGCCCAGCGGAGAGGTGCTGAAGCCCAGCGCACCGGCGTACATGGCGTCGCTGATCAGCCGCTTCATCTGGGCAAGTTCTTCGGGCGTTGCTTCGGCCCGCTCCGAGGCCGCCTCGCCCATCACGTAGCGGCGGATTCCCGAATGACCGACCAGCGTGCCAACGTTGCAGCCGCGACGCTTGCCGAGTGCGTCCATGTAGTCGGCGACCGACTCCCACGTGAAGTCGATGCCCTGGCGCATCACGCTCATCGGGATGGCTTCGGCTTCCGCGAAGAACTCGAGATACCAGTCATGATCACCTGGACGCGCCGGCGCGATAACCTGGCCGCATTGCCCGACCAGGATCGTGGTATGACCGTTCTGAACCGAGGAACCACAATACGGATCCCATAGCGCCTGCGGATCGAAGTGCGTGTGGTGATCGATGAAGCCAGGGGCGACCACGCGCCCTGCGGCATCGATGGTGCGCTTGGCGCCGCCGTTGTATTTCCCTACGCCGACAATCTTTCCTTGGTTTACCGCCACGTCCGCCTGGAATGACGGTTCGCCGGAACCGTCCACAACACGGGCATTCTTGATCAGCAGATCGTACGTCATGGCTCTTCCTCCTCATCAGGCAAAGTCTTGTCGAATGAGGGCCGTCGCGGCGCGCCGATTACGAATGAAACGGCTGACGCGCCAGCTCCCTTTCGCAATTTTACGGTGAGGCTAGGCCAGTGTGGCGGAGGCAGCAAGCAGGAACGCGGCGTTAACGCCGTGAGGTGTTACGAACCGTCGGGGTCGTTTGACGGCCGTGCGCCGTGCACACGACGGACTGATCGACGTTCTTGTGGGGGGAATCAAGAGCACCGTTGCACCGACCTACGGACAGCCGGGCCTCCCCCACGCTGGTCCTCTTCGCGCACCCGGTGGTAGGTTGCGCAAAACCTGCGGGAGAGGAGACCGTGATGCCCGTGCTGAGGCGGCCGGACGGCGAAATCTATTACGAGGAATACGGCCAGGGCTATCCCATCCTGCTGTTCGCGCCGGGCGGCATGCGTTCACGCGCGGAGATGTGGCACGATCCCGTCGACGGCCCGCCGCGGCCATGGAGCGACTGGACGCAGTCGCTCACTGGCAGCTACCGCGTCATTGCGATGGACCAGCGCAACGCCGGACGTTCGCGCACCGCAATCGAGGCCAACCACAGTTGGAACACGTACGCTGCCGACCATCTCGCGTTGATGGATCATCTGGGCTTTCGCCAATTCCACACGTTGGGCGGCTGCATTGGCGGCAGCTTCTGCTTGAAGCTCTGCGAGATCGCGCCCGATCGCGTCACTGCCGCAGTGCTACAGAACCCGATCGGCCTGCATCCCGATCATCCGGAGTACTTCCCGGAGAGTTTCGCCGAGTGGGCCAAGGAGCAGAAGGCCGAGCGCCCGCAGCTCGACGACGCGAAGATTGCCGCGTTCGGCAAGAACTTGTGGGGCGGCGAGTTTGTGTTCTGCGTCAGCCGCGAGTTCTGCCGCCGATGCAGAGTGCCGACCTTTTTGCTGCCAGGCATCGACAAGCCGCATCCCGCTGTGACATCGGCGGAACTTGCACAACTCCTGCCGGGCATCGAAGTGCTGGAGAACTGGCGCGGTCCCGAGCATCTGGGTGAGCAATCGCGCCGCGTGCTGGCGTTTCTCGATCGGCACACGCCGAAGGAGACGCGCAAGGCAGCGTAAAGGAGGAGGCAGCCATGGCAATCATCGTCGGCTCCGGCGAGCATCGGTACGAAGTGATCGAGAACTGGGGCAAGTTACCTGACGGCTGGCACTACGGCGAAGTCGCCGCGGTGGGCGTAGACAGCAAGGACAACGTCTACGTCTTCGCTCGCAGTGAGCACCCGATGATGGTGTTCGACCGCGAGGGCAATTTCCTGCGTTCCTGGGGCGAAGGCCTGTTCAGGCGTCCGCACGGTGTACATCTGGCGCCTGACGACACGATCTATTGCACCGACGATGGCGACCACACGGTGCGCCGGTTGACGCTTGAGGGGAAGCTGTTGCTGGAGATCGGCGTGCCAGGCGAACCGGCCCCGATGTACGGCGGCGATCCGTTCAACCGCTGCACGCACACCGCGCTGTCGCCGGAGGGCGACATCTACGTCGCCGACGGTTACGGCAACGCGCGGGTGCACAAGTATTCGCCGAACGGAAAGATCCAGTTCTCCTGGGGAGAGCCTGGCACCGATCCGGGCGCCTTCAACGTCGTGCACAACATCTGCTGTGATGAGGACGGATGGATATACGTGGCGGATCGCGAGAACCACCGTGTGCAGGTGTTCGACGGGAAGGGCAAGTACCACGCGCAGTGGAACAACCTGCACCGGCCGTGCGGGCTGTGCATGACGCGCGGTCGGAATCCGTTGGCCTATATCGGCGAGAGTGGCCCCGGCATGGCGGTGAACGCGAAGTCGCCCGGTATCGGTCCGCGCGTCAGCATCGTGACGCATGAAGGCAAGCCGATCGCGCGTCTCGGCGACGCAACGCGCGAGCGTGCCAGCCAGTTCATCGCGCCGCACGGCGTGGCGATCGATTCGCGTGGTGACATCTACGTGGGCGAAGTGGCGCGCACCGCGATGCGCAACCGCGGCACGCCAATTGCACCGGACGAGGATATCCGCTGCATGCAGAAACTGGTGAAGCTCACCTGATGCTAAGCGACGAACGCAATCGGCTGCTGACCGAGGTCGGCCCCAGTACAAAAATGGGCGCGCTGCTGCGCCGCTACTGGCAGCCGATCGCGGCGGTCGCCGAGCTGGATGACCAACCGACCAAGCCGGTGCGTCTGTTCGGCGAAGACCTTGTGTTGTACAAGGATCTCTCGGGCAGCTATGGTCTGCTGGAACGTCACTGCCCGCACCGGAGCGCCGATCTCAGCTACGGCATCGTCGAACAGTGCGGCCTGCGCTGCAACTATCACGGCTGGATGTTCGATGCGACCGGCGCCTGTCGCGAGCAGCCGTTCGAGGATACCGATGCCCCGCAGATCCGCTTCCGCGACCAGATCCACATCCGTGCGTATCGCGTGGAGGCGAAGGCTGGGCTGCTGTGGGCGTATCTGGGTCCAGAACCCGCGCCGCTGGTGCCGAACTGGGAGCCCTTCTGCTGGGGCAACGGGTTCGTGCAGATCGTGTTCTCGACGGTTCCCTGCAACTGGCTCCAGTGCCAGGAGAACTCAATCGATCCGGTGCATTTCGAGTGGATGCACGACAACTGGGGCAGTCGGCTGGTGGGGCGCAACGGTCCCTATGCGCCTCGTCATCTCAAGCTGGCATTTGATGAATTTGACTATGGCCTGGTCTATCGCCGTGTGCGCGAAGACTCGGACGAGGCCAGTCAGCTATGGACGGTCGGCCGCGTCTGCCTGTGGCCGAACGCGCTGTTCACCGGCAATCACTTCGAGTGGCGCGTGCCGATCGACGATACCAACACGTTGAGCGTCGGCTGGTTCTTCACGCGCGTGCCGCAGGATCGCGAACCTTACGTCCAGAATAGCATCCCTTACTGGTACTCGCCGATCGTCGATGAGAAGACCGGACGCTGGATCACCAGCCACATCATGAACCAGGATTTTGTCGGTTGGGTCGGTCAGGGGGCGATCACAGACCGCAAGCGCGAACATCTGGGGCGCAGCGACCGCGGCATCGTCATGATGCGCCAGCGCTTCTTCCGGGACCTCGATACGGTCGCGACCGGCGGCGAGCCGACGGCGATCGTGCGCGATCCGGAGATGAACCGCTGCATCACGCTACCGATCATCGGTCGCAAGCAATTCGTCGAAGGCCTGACGCGCGACGAGATCGAGCGGGAGCGTCCCGGCATCGCGCCCCGCCGGGAGTTCCCGTTTCTTGTCGGACAGCCTGAGCCGGTGCGGCGCGCCTACGATGAAGCGATGGGGTTCACGTCCTGACTGCATCGACGGGCGGAGCAGTCCAATCGATCTCTCGCTGGATCGCAGCGATCTTGACGTTGTAGTGGCTGAATACCTCCCGCTTGCCGAGGGTGATCGCACGCATGTGTGCGGGATTGCGCATCCACGCGCCTAACGCATCCGCATCCTGCCAATAGGAAATTGTGATGCGTCTTCCTGGACGATCGACGTCATCGAAGGTTTCCTTGGACAGGAACCCTGGCAGTCGCTCAAGCTCCACGAACAGCTCCGCCAGAAGGCGTTTGCGATCAGCGTCGCGGCCTGCTTTGACACCGAACTCTATAATGCATGCGATCATTGCCGTGCTTAGTCGAAGCTCTGCACAGCCACGTGAGGGGTGATGCCCAGCAGGCGCGCGGCATTCAGGCCGAGGATGGCCGCACGTTCGTCCGCGCTCAGTCCCGGCGCGCCTTCTATGAAGCCGATCGGGTCGATCTCGCCCAAGTCGGCGGGATAGTCCGTGCCCATGAGAACACGGTCGGCGCCGTATTGCCGCACGAGATATTCCAGTTGCGGATGGGTATAGACCAGCGAATCGAAGTATAGCCGCTTGAGGTACTCCGTTGGCATCGCGCGTATCTGCTCGCAGCAATCGGGGCGCGCACTGGCGGCATGATCGATGCGGCCTGAATACGCCGGCAGATAGCCGCCGCCGTGCGCCAGCACCAGCTTCAAATTCGGACATTGCTCCAGCACGCCGCCGAAGATCAGGTGATGGACGGCCACTGTCGTGTCCAGCGGGTTGCCAATCACATTGGTGAAGTAATGATCGCCAAAGCGCCGCGCCTCGGTGAACCCGGTAGGGTGCATGAATATCGTCAGCCCGAGTTCCTCGGCCTTGGCAAATATTTTGCGGAAGCGATCGGCTGACAGGTCCTCGCCGGCGACGTTGGTGGCGATCTCGATGCCGCGCAGCCCGAGCGATCGATGCAGACGTTCCAGCTCGGCAACCGCCAGTTCAGGCGCCTGAAACGGCACCGTGCCAAGACCGACGAAGCGATCGGGATGCCGCGCCACGATGTCGGCGATGTTGTCGTTGATCGCGCACGCGGTAGCGATGCCGAGGTCGGGCGGCGTGTCGTAGTAGGTCTGGTTCGGTGCGGGTGTGAGCGCCTGGATGTCGATCCCCATCACATCCATGTCGGCGAGCCGCTTCTCGATCGAAGTGAACTGCACGCGCGTCCGTTCCACCTGCTGTCGGTTCACCTCGCGCGTGCGCGTATTGGCGAACACTTCGCGCGGACGGCGATCGACGGCGCCCGCAGCGCGGAACATCGCTTCGGCCACTTCGGTCAGCACGTGGCAATGAATGTCGACGGTGAAATGCCTGCCGCGCGGATGCGGCGGGCCGGGAAACCGGCCGGGGATGCGTGCATCGGCAGGCAGGCAAGTGAACAGCATCTACGCGGCCCCCGTGTCTACGAAGCGCCTGATCTGAGTGGCGTTCATGCCGGCGAACCCCATGCGATCGAGCGTCCGCGCCTCGGCGGCAAAGTCCTTGCCTGTCATCGCGCGCACCAGAGTGATCAGCGCATCGATGGTCGGCGTCGGCACGCCGGCCGCGGCACCGAGTGCGCTCATAGGCATCAGCCCCGCCGGCACGTCCTCGGTGATGTATTTGTGGTCGAACGACTTCGGCGTACCGGTCGCCTGATATGGCCCGTCGCTGTTGGTGGTGAGCAAGTGGCAGGTTTCTGCCAGGTCCGCACCGCGCACGCCGTACACGCGATTGAACCAGTCCTCCAAAGTCGGCACCGCCGCACCGAGCGCCGCGGCAACGGCAACGCGTTCGCCGTTGATCGTCTGGTAAAGCCGAGCGACCGATGGCGTCACGCCTTCGGCATAGAATTTGTAGACTTCGCCACGATCGATCTTGCCGGCATTGCCGACGCAGTTCGCCACATGCAGCATTGCGTTCGCGTTGGTGAAGCCGGTGTGGATTACGCTCGGCACTGCGACCGCATGCGGGAACAACGGCCCGAGGCGGGAAAACACCGAAGCGATGCGGTTGCCGGGGAACGATGCAATCTGCAGCCACCGCTTTTTGACGATCGGCCTGATGCGCGTCGGCGACAACCGCCAGTTGGAGAACGGGTAGTTGTCCATCTCGGCGACATCGACATCAGCACGGCAGCCCGCCGCATCCAGCGCACGACGCACAACCAGCGAACCGCCCGTGTTGCCCTGGATCAGCAGGATGACCTGGCCATCGCAGAGCAACGGTGCGAGCGTACGCGCCACCGTCTCCTGCGCATTGCCGCCGGTGGCCACGATGACGACCTCGGCGCCATCGACAGCTCGGGCAAGTTCCGTCGTCGCGTACTCGACGGGCGCGAGGCCGCCGGGTTCCACATCCACACCGCCACGCGCGCGGATTTCAGCAAGCCGCGTGTCGTCCAGATCATGCAGTCGCAGCCGATGCCCCGCCAGACCCAACTCGGCGATCAGATAGACGCCGCCGATGCCGGCACCGATGATCGCGACCGTTGTCATGCGATCACGCCGGTCTGTCTCAGTTCACCGAGCGTGTCGCGGTCGTAGCCCAGCAGTCGCCCAAGCACTTCGTCGGTGTGCTGTCCCGGCATCGGCACCGGCCCTACATGGCCCGGTGTCTTCGACATCTTCACCGTCACGCCTGGCACATAGAGCTCGCCTGCGACGGCATCCTCCATCTTCACCAGCATCTCGCGTTCCCACAGATGCGGATCCTTCGCAACCTCGGGAATCGTGCGCACCGGTGCCACCGGCACGCCGATTTCCATCAACGCCGAGCAGATCGTCTCCACCGGTCGCTCGGCGCACCATGCCTCCAGTGCCTTGCGCGCAGCGCCGCCGCCCTGGCCGGCGGTGATCGGTTCGGCGCCGCTTGCGGTTCCACCCGAAACCAGTTGCGACAACCGCCCCGCCATCTCGCGGCCGCCGGCCGAGATCACTACGTAGCCGTCCTTCGCACGATACGGCGGCCGCCCGCCTTCGCCGCCTTCCTCGCCAGTGGCGAGATAGTACGACGTCGGAATCTCCACCATCGTCAGCGCCGAATCGAGCAGGCAGACATCAACAAGCTGCCCCTCGCCCGTGCGATCGCGATGCCGCAGCGCGGCCAGCGCGCCGATCGTGGCGTGCAGCGCGGTATAGCGATCCACGACGGATGACGCGGTTCCCAGCGGCTGGCCTACCGGCTGGCCGGTCAGCGACATCAGCCCGCTCATCGCCTGACCGAGCGGATCGAATGCGGGCCGGTCGGTGTAGGGGCCGTATTGCCCGAAGCCCGACACAGACACCAGGATGATGCCAGAGTTCAGCGCGCGCAGCTTCTCGTATTCGAAGCCCATGGCCTTCATCGTACCCGGCCTGAAGTTTTCCAGTACTATGTCCGCGGTCTTTACCAGATCGGCAAAGATCTCCTTGCCGCGCGGAGTGCGCATATCGAGGCAGATGCTCTTCTTGCCGCGGTTGTACACAGTGAAGTAGATGCTCTGGCCACGCACCATCGGCGCGTGCTTGCGCGTCTCCTCGCCGCCCATTCGTTCGACCTTGATCACCTCGGCGCCAAGATCGGACAGGATCATCCCACCGCGCGGACCCGCCTGATAGCGGGCCAATTCGAGCACGCGGACACCATCGAGACTGAGGCTCATGACGATACCTCCCGATTGTCATTGTGAGGAGCGTAGCGGCGAAGCAGTCGGGGTCAAGCAACGCCTGCGCGGCGAGGCTTCAGGATCTCGGCAGCCCGCCGTCGATCGGGATAACCGTGCCGGTCACGTAATCGGAGAGGTCGGTGACCAGGAACTCCACCACTTTGGCACAGTCCTCCACGGTGCCGAGCCGGCGCAGCGCGACCTGTTCCGTCCGATCGCGATTGGCATTGGCGCTGCCAGGGATCACCGTCGCCATGATGCGTCCTGTTGTGATGGTGCCTGGCGCGATGCAGTTGGCGGTGATGCCGTACGGCCCAAGATCCTGCGCGAGATACTTCGTGTAGTGCGCGATGGCAGCCTTCGCCGCGCCGTAATGCGCATAGCCGCCGTCCGACGAAGGCGATAGGCCGGCGACTGAACTCACCGTGACGATCTTCCCCGCGCGCTGCTGCTTCATGATTGGCGCGACGGCGTTGCAGCAATAAACCGTACCGAACAGATTCATGCTGGTCACCAGGCTCAGCAACGCGGGGTCCAGCGTGCTCGCCTTGGTATCCACCGGACGCCCGCGCCCGCCACCGGCATTGGCGACCAACACATCCACGCGCCCCCACTCCGCGAAGACGCGCTGCACCATTGCGGCCACCGCCCTCTCATCGCAGACGTCGACCTCGATGCCGATCGCATCGCCGCCGCCGGCCTTGATTTCCGCGACGGTGCTCTCGCCGGTCATCGATTGCGCCTCGGCCTCGAATTCCTCGAACGACTTCAGGTTCAGATCGGTCACCGCGACCTTGGCGCCCAGCCCCGCGAGCCGGCGCGCATAGGCGCGGCCAAGACCCCGCGCGGCTCCGGTGACGATCGCGACCTTGCCGTCAAGCTTGCCCATCTGCCAGCCTCCCATACGTCAGCCCAGCCGCGGCCAGGTCCTCCAGCGCGCTGCCGACCGACTTGAACAGCGTGATCTCCGCGGGGTCACGCCGTCCAGGTGCGTCACCGCGGCACAGTGCGAAGAGGCTGCCCGCGATGTCCTCACGTCGCAGCACACCGTGCGCGATCGGATCGATCAGATCGCCGGCCTCGGCCAGAGCAGCATCTGTGTCGATGAACACGCGAGAGCGGCGTACCGCGTCGTCGTCTGCCTCGCGCATCGCCGGCGTGAAGCCACCGATCAGATCGAGATGCGTTCCTGGCCGCAGCCATTCACCACGCACCAGCGGCTCATGCGACAAGGTTGCACATGAAACTATATCTGCCTGCCCTACCGCTACGGCGAGATCGCCCATCGCCTCGCCGCCAAGCCGAGCGGCAAGACGCTCGGCGCCCGCGTGGCGGATGTTCCAGACCATCACACGCTCGATCGACCGCACTGCGCGGTACGCCTCCGCCATCAACCCGCCGACATGCCCGGAGCCGATGATCAGCAGCGATTTCGCATCCTCACGGGCAAGAAACGAGGCGGCGAGCGCCGATGCAGCGGCGGTGCGGCGCCGGGTAATTTCACCGCCATCGATCAGCGCGAGATGCTGACCGGTCGCGCCATCGCACAACAGATAACTCGCGGACACCGCAGGCAGGCCACGCGCACCATTACCGGGGAATACCGAGACCACCTTCACGCCAAACATGCCATTCACGCGCCACGCCGGCATAACCAGCAGCGCGGCTGTGGTGCCATCGGTTTGCGCAATGTCGTGGCGATGACGCAGCGGCACCTCGGCTCCAGTCGCGAACGCGTCGCGCAACGCTGGGATCAGCCGCTCGAACGGCAGCGCCGCGGCAGTCTGCGCGGCGTCGAGGATCCTCATGCGTTGCGTCGCGCGAGTGCACGCACCTGCGTCTCGACCGCGGCCAGATCATTCGGCAGCACGCTGAATCGCTCCGGCCGATCGAACAGCTCTCCAAGCCTCGGGGGCAGAACAGGGCGGCTGCCGGTGGCGCGCTCGACCGCGTCGGGAAATTTCGCCGGATGTGCTGTCGCCATGGCGATAGTCGGCACACCATGCCCCGGTGGATTGGCCATTGCGGCGGCGACGCCGACCGCAGTGTGCGGGTCGGCGAGATAGCCGCTGACCTTGTGCAAGCGCGCGATCTCCTGTTCGGTCCCGGTATCGTCCAGCCGGAAGCCGTGAAACACGGTGCGGCAGCGCTGCCACGCTGCGTCGGGTACCGCCATCTTCCCGCTGCGGCGAAACTCCGCCATCGCATCGGCGGTGGCGCGCGCATCGCGATCCAGCAACTCGAACAGCAGGCGCTCGAAGTTGGAGCTCACCTGGATGTCCATGCTGGGCGACAGGCTCGGCTCAACGGCCGCAATCGACATGTCGTTAGAGGCCAGGAAGCGCGTAAGGATGTCGTTGCGATTCGTCCCGACGATCAGGCGCGCCACCGGCAGCCCCATCCGCCGCACGGCCCAAGCCGCGAAGACGTTGCCGAAATTGCCGGTCGGCACACTGAACGCCACTTCGCGGTCCGGCGCACCGAACGCCAGCGCCGCAGCGACATAGTACGGAATCTGCGCCGCGATGCGTGCCCAGTTGATCGAGTTCATCGCGGACAGATGCAGCTCCTGTCGAAATGGCGCGTCGGCAAACATTGCCTTCACCAGATCCTGGCAGTCGTCGAATGTGCCCTCGACCGCAATGTTGCTGACGTTGGGCGCGGCGATGGTGGTCATCTGCCGACGCTGCACGTCGCTGATGCGGTTGTGCGGGTGCAGGAACGCGATGTCGACGCGGTCGCGTCCGGCACTGGCCTCGATTGCCGCCGAACCGGTGTCGCCCGAGGTGGCCCCGACAATCATCACCCGTGCATCGCGGGCCGCAAGGACATGATCGAACAGGCGGCCGACCAACTGCAGAGCCATATCCTTGAAGGACAGCGTCGGGCCGTGGAACAGTTCCTGCACGAACAGGCCAGTGTCGAGCTGGATCAGCGGCACGACAGCGGGATGGTCAAAGCCGGCATACGCGTCGCGGCACAGCGTCGCCAAAGTGGACGATGAAATCGCTTCTCCGACAAACGGCTGGATCAGGCGCGCGGCGAGCGCGTGGTATGGCAGGCCACGCATCGCGCGCCAATCGGCGGCCGAATAGTGCGGCCAGGATTCGGGAACATAGAGCCCGCCATCCTCAGCCAGCCCGGCCAGCAGCACGCCGGAGAAATCGCGGATCGGCGCCTGGCCGCGGGTGGATACGTAGCGCATAGCGCCACAGTAGTCCGCGTTCGCGCCGGCTGGAATGCCGTCAAATCTTGCGGCTATCGTAGGCCCAGTGCAGCACCGCCTGCCGCTGACGGCGTCGGCACGTCAGATCGCCGGGTTCGCAGTTGCGCTCGATCTGGCGGATGTGCCGGCGTATCGCCCTCCAGCGTTTGATCTGGCGGCGATCCTCCTCGGGCGTCCGTCGGCCTATGTAGTAGCGGCAATACCATTGGAACCAGCCGCGCGGATCGTCGGGATGGAGCCACCCTTTGGCACGCCAGACCTTCAATGGCTGACTGGCATCGACGCCGAAGCAGTTCAGCGAACAATCGCGCGGGCCGGTGGCGAGCTTCGCATGGGTGAACCAGCTCGCAGGAAATTCGTCGTGCGAGTCGGTCATGTACTTGCCGCAGAAGATGCCCAACCGCAGCATCGCCTGCGGCGTCAGCTCCGGCTGGAACTCCGGATCGAAGGCACGCCCGACCGGTGCGACACACTCATAGCGATAGCCCTGCTGCATCGTGTCGTTCACCACCACGATCCGCCTGGGCATTCGAGCAGTCCCTATGCATGTTTGGTCACCGTGAAGTGCAGCCCGCAGGCGCCGTTGGTGACGTCGCCTTCGATCTTCGGTCCGGTCTGACGACCCACCAGCGTGATGCCTTCCGCGCCGCCGCTCACTGCGCCGTCGGCTGCGATCGTGGCATCGACCCACGTCTCAAGGTTCCAACGGAACTGGAATGCGCTGGCGCTTACCTCGATGCGTACCAGCCCCGGATGCGGGCAGGCTCGGCTGCCAGCCTGAAACCGCGTGCTGGTACCGATATATTCGCCGTCGAGCGCCTGCGCAGATTTTGGCAGTGTCGCGGACGATGGCAGCGGTGGTTTTGCGGCACAGGCCGCCAGCACGGCGCAGAATGCCGCGCACAGATACGCGCGAACGTTGTGCATTATGGCTCGTTCAATGGAGATAGCGGGCGGTCAGATGTGCCTGGAAATCGCCCGGGTCTAGCGGCTTGCCGGTCGCCTGGGACAGCAGCGCATTGAACCCGAGCAGGCTGCCCTGGCGATGCACCTTGGCACGTAGCCACGCAAGTAGTGGCGCAAGGTCGCCGCGGCCGAGCGCCGCGTCCAGGTCCGCGACGTCGCGCCGTGCGGCCGCCATCAGTTGTGCCGCCGCCATCGCGCCCAGCGTGTAGCTGGGGAAATAGCCGAACGCACCGTCGTACCAGTGGATGTCCTGCAGGCAGCCCCGCGCATCGTCGGGCGGTACGATGCCGAGCAACGCGCGGAACCCGTCGTTCCATGCTCCCGGCAGATCCGCGACCGTCAGCGAGCCGGCGACCAACGCCTGCTCCAGCCGGAACCGCAGGATGACATGCGCTGGATAGGTCATCTCATCGGCTTCCACGCGGATGAAACCACGCTGCACACGTCGCCACAGCCGTGCCAAATTGTCCGGCTGATACGGCGCGGCATCGCCTCCGAACGTCTTGTGCAGCTCAGGACCCAGCCAGCGCAGGAAGCCGTCGGAGCGACAGGCCTGCATCTCCACGATCAGCGACTGGCTCTCGTGGGTCGCCATGCCGGCTGCCTCGCCCACCGGCTGGCGCGCCCAGGCGGCGGGAAGACCGCGTTCGTACAGCGCGTGGCCGGTCTCATGCACGACCGCCAGCACCGCCTGGGTGAAGTCGGTCTCGACGTAGCGCGATGTGATTCGGACATCGACCGGCGTGCCGCCAGAGAATGGGTGCGCGGAACGATCCAGCCGCGCATGGGCGAAATCAAGCCCGAGCCGCTCGGAGAGACGGCGACACAGCGCCTCCTGCACCGCGACAGGGAAGGGATCCTGCGGTCGCAACGGCGATGGATGGCGCGCCTGGCGCTCCTCGGCCTTGGGCAGAGCGTCTCGCAGGAAGGCCTGGTACTCGGCGAACACCTGCGTGACACCGTCGGTGCGCATGCCCTGTTGGAAGCCATCCATCAGTGCGTCGTACGGGTCCAGGCCTAGCGCGGGAGCCAACGCCGCTGCGGCTTCGCGCATCAGGCGAACGACTTCCTCCAGATGCGGTCGGACCATGGAGAAATCCGAATGGCGGCGCGCCTCGCGCCACACCTTCTCGCAGGCGGAGTTGGCACGTGCCTGCGCCTCGACGAGGTCCGGCGGCATCGCAGTGGCGCGGGTGTAGGCATGGCGTATCAGATGGAGGTTCGCCGCGCGCCAGGGATCCGTTTCTCCTGTCGCCTCCGCCTCCGCCAGGTCCTCGCCGACGACAGGCGCGACAAGCAGCGAGTGCGACACCCCGGCCAGCACGGCAAGCTGATCGCCGCGTGCCGCGCCGCCGCCCGGCGGCATCATCGTCGCGGCATCCCAGCCCAGCAGCGAAGATGCCTCGCCGATCGTCGCAATTCGTTCGAAGCGTGCGGCGAGCCGGTCATAGGCGGTCATGCATGGTCCCGAGCGCCAGCCCGGCCTTCCATCGTCATGACCGGACTTGTTCCGGTTATCATGCGTCCAGCGCCTTCCTTGCCCAAAGAACGAAGATCACCACGAGAGCCACGGCGAGGCCATACCAAGTGATCGCATAGGAAAGATGATTGTTTGGCGGTCTTGGCAAGTGGTGTGCGGGATCGGGATAGCGTTCCCGTGGCGATGGGCCCATTGCCACTAGAATGAACGATGCAACGCGGTGCAGGCCTAGGGCCGACCCGATAGCGGACGCGTCAAGCGTGTAGAACTCCCGCGCAGCCGGGTTGTCGGTGGCACTGAACATGCCAGGCTTATCGCTTGGTCGCACATAGCCTTCCACGATCACATCGCTTTCCGCACGCGCGATCGGATGCGGCCGCTTGTCCGGCACCCAGCCGCGATCGACCAGGATTACGTCACCGTCAGGCACTTCCAGCGGCACGATCAATTGTGTGCCGAGTTCAGTACCCGCCGGTGTGTCGCGCACCTCCGCACCGTACGACGCGGACAGATCGTCGCGCAGATGGCCCGTCGCCTGCACCTTGGTGAACGGATCGGGCGCCGCTGGCAGCGGCACCGCCGGCGCCGCCTCGGCGCGCGCGATCTGGGCCAACAACCCGAGCTTCCATTGCAAGCGCATGACCTGCCAGGTGCCAAGACCCAGCAGCACCGCCAGCATCGCCATCGCCATCACGCCCGGCCACAGCAGGCGATGCAGTCTGCCGCTCACAATCCCATCTCGGTTGACCGATGCCGAAACTGCTGAGCGATCAACGCCGCTTTCGCCGGCCGCATCATCACCACGGCCAGCGGTATCGTCACGATCGGCCAAAGCACGGCATGTACCCAGAGCGGCGGCGCGAAGCGGAACTCGACCCAGAAGGCCAGCCCCACCACAATCGCACCCAACAGCAAAATCACGCCGACCGCGGCCCCATCGCCGGCATCGTGTACGCGCAGGTCGAGGCCACAGATATCGCAGCGATCGCGCACCTCGAGCAGATTATGGAACAGTTTGCCCCGACCACAACGAGGGCAACGGCAAGCCAGCGCGATATGCAGCAGCGAGGGCGCCGGCTGCGCCACCCGACCTCAGGGTGACGCGACGACGGGGCTGGCGCCCCACCAGTAGATGCAGGTGAAGAGGAACAGCCAGACCACATCAACGAAGTGCCAGTACCAGGCGGCGGCCTCGAAGCCGAAGTGGCGCGCCGGCGTGAAGTGCCCGGCCCGGGCGCGGAACCAGCACACGATAAGGAAGCAGGTCCCCACGATGACGTGGAAGCCGTGAAAGCCGGTGGCGAGGAAGAAGGTGGAGGGATAGACCCCGCCGCCGACAAACTTGAACGGCGCGTTGGAATACTCAATCGCCTGGCACAGCGTGAAGCTGAGTCCGAGCAAGACGGTCAGGCCAAGACCAAGCACCAGCGTCTTGCGATTGTTCTCCAGCAGCCCGTGGTGTGCCCAGGTGATCGTGGTGCCAGACAGCAACAGGATCATGGTGTTGAGAATGGGCACGTGGAATGGATCGAACGAGTGGATGTCGGACGGTGGCCATACCGTCTGGCCGTTGCCTTGCAGATAGGGGAACAGGGCGAAGTTGAAGAATGCCCAGAAGAAGCCGACGAAGAACATCACCTCGCTGGTGATAAAGAACAGCATGCCATAGCGCAGGCCGAGACGCACAACGGGCGTGTGCAATCCGGGAGTGCGGCTCTCGCGGATCACGTCGCGCCACCAGAGGAACATGGTGCTGAGAACGACGATCGCGCCGATTACCAGCGTGATGTAACTGCCGAAATGCGCGGCGAAGATGATGCCGAGAACGGTCAGCAGGCCGCCTATCGAACCGATGATTGGCCAGGGGCTGGGATCGACCAGATGATACGGTTGGTGGAGGCCGGAATTCTCGACCGTTGAGGTGCCGTGCGCGTCACTCATACCGTGTTTGCTCTCCGGGGCGGTCGCCGCATCATCACGAATTCGTCCGCGCGTTCAAGGGGTCTGCGTCTTCAGCGGCCCGACATGCGGGCCGGCTTGTGCGAGCGCGCCGGACTTCGCGGCGTCTTCGAGCGTACGATAGAAGGTGTAGGAGAGGGTGATCGTGTGGACGTCCGCGGTGTCTGGATCCTTGGCGATCTGCGGATCGACCCAGAAGCTGAGCGGGAATTCCTTGTGCTCGCCGGCCGCAAGCGTCTGCTGATTGAAGCAGAAGCAGGCGGTCTTGTGGAAATACTTGCCCACCTTGTCGGGGGTCACATTGTATAGCGCCACGCCGGTGACCGGCGTCCCGGCCTCGTTGCGCGCGGTGTAGAAGGCGAGGTGATCCTCGCCGAGCGGCAGCCGGATTTGCTCCTGTGCCGGACGGAAATCCCAGGGCAGATTCGGGTTGGTATTGGCATTGAAGCGCACGGCGATGAGTTGGTGCGCCGCGCCAGGTGCGGCTTCCTTACCGATCTGTGGCGTGCCGCCGTAGCCGGTGACGGCGCAGAACACGCGATACAGCGGCACGGACGCGAACGAGAGGCCGACCATGCCAACGACGATGGTAGAGAGCGCAATACCGACGGCGCGGTTGCTGATTCTCATGACTTCGTCATCTTGACGATGGTGATGGCGTAGAACAGGGCGCACAGCGCGACCAGCACCACGAGCATTGCCCAGTTGCGCGCGCGCCGGCGGCGCATGTCATCGGGATCGAGCCCCACCCGCTCACCCCGCCAGCCGATCGACGGCAAGCGCGGCAAACAAGGCAAACAAGTAGAGGATCGAGTACTTGAACGCCATCCGTGCCGGCGCATCGTTGGTCAGGCTGACGCCCGAGGCATCCTGCCGGTCGGTTGCGACGCGCCACACACTGACCATGAACCCGCCGCCCAACACCAGCGCCGCGAGCCCGTATACAAGCCCCGAGAAGCCGATCAACCACGGCAACAGCGATAGCGGCACCAGCAACAGCGTGTAGATCACGATCTGCCGCCGCGTCTCCTTGGCTCCGGCAACCACGGGCAGCATCGGCACGCCGGCTCGCTGATAGTCGGCATTGGCGAACAGCGCCAGCGACCAGAAATGCGGCGGCGTCCAGAAGAACACGATAGCGAACAGGATGAGCGGCAGCGGATCCATCGAGCCGGTCACCGCCAACCAGCCTATCACCGGCGGAAACGCGCCTGCCGCGCCGCCGATGACGATGTTCTGCGGGGTGCGCCGCTTGAGCCACATCGTATAGACAAACACGTAGAACAAGATCGACAGGGCCAGCGCGGCGGCGGCGGCGAGGTTTACGGCCAGGCCCATCATGATGACCGAGCCGATCGCGAGCGTGACGCCGAAGCCCAGCGCCGCACCCGGCTCGATGCGGCCTGCGGGGACCGGCCGGTTCCGCGTGCGCCGCATCACCGCGTCGATGTCGCGGTCGTACCACATGTTGATCGCGCCACACGCGCCGGCGGCAACCGCGATGCACAGCACCGCGGTCAGCGCCAGGACCGGGTTCAGATGGCCGGGGGCGATCAGCAGGCCGATGAGCCCGGTGAAAACCACAAGCGTCATCACGCGCGGCTTCAGCAGGGCGAACCAGTCGCCGAGCTCAGCTGCCTGTGTTGTGACCGCCTGGCTCATGGGATCAGCGAATGCGCGGCAGTTCCGCGTAGGTATGGAACGGCGGCGGAGACGACACGGTCCACTCCAGCGTCGTGGCGCCCTCGCCCCAGTAATTGTCCGCTACGTGCTCCTTCGAGGTGAAGGTGCGGTAGACAACGTACAGAAACACCAGCAGCGCAACGCCACTGATATAGGCGCCGATCGAGGAAACGAAGTTCCAGCCGGCGAATGCCGTTGGATAGTCCGGGTAGCGACGCGGCATGCCCGACAGGCCGAGGAAGTGCTGCGGGAAGAATGCCAGATTGACGCCGATGAAGGTCAGCCAGAAATGCACCTTGCCCCAGAATTCCGGGTACTGATGGCCCGACATTTTGCCGATCCAGTAGTAGAAGCCGGCAAAGATCGAGAACACCGCGGCCAGCGACAGCACGTAGTGGAAATGCGCCACCACGTAGTAGGTGTTGTGCACGATCTGGTCGATGCCGGCGTTGGCAAGCACAACCCCGGTGACACCACCGACGGTGAACAGGAAGATGAAGCCGATCGCCCACAACATCGGCGTCTTGAGTTCGATCGACCCGCCCCACATGGTGGCGATCCAGGAGAATATCTTGATCCCCGTCGGCACCGCGATGACCAAGGTCGCCGCCATGAAATAGGCCCGGGTGTCGACGTCGATGCCGGAGACGAACATGTGGTGCGCCCATACGACGAAGCCGATCACGCCGATCGCCACCATGGCATAGGCCATGCCCAGATAGCCGAAGATCGGCTTTCTGCTGAAGGTCGAGATCACATGGCTGATGATGCCGAAGCCCGGCACGATCATGATGTAGACCTCGGGGTGGCCGAAGAACCAGAACAGATGCTGGAACAGCACCGGGTCACCACCGCCCGTCGGATCGAAGAATGCAGTGCCGAAATTGCGGTCGCAGATCAGCATGGTGATCGCGCCGGCCAGCACCGGGATTGCCAGCAGTAGCAGGAACGCCGTGATCAATTCGCCCCAGACGAACAGCGGCATCTTGTGCAGCGTCATGCCGGGCGCGCGCATGTTGAAGATGGTGGTGATGAAGTTGATGGCACCGAGCAGCGAGCTGATGCCGGCCAGATGCAGCGCGAACAGCGTGCAATCCATGCCAATGCCGGGCTCATACGTTATGTTCGACAGAGGTGGATACAGTGTCCAGCCGGTCCCTGACTCACCCAGGAACAAGCCGGTGATGATCAGCAGGAACGCAGGTGGCAGCAGCCAGAAGCTGATGTTGTTCAGGCGCGGGAACGCCATGTCGGGGGCGCCGATCATCAGGGGCACGAACCAGTTGCCGAAGCCGCCGAACGTCGCCGGCATGACCGAGAAGAAGATCATCAGCAGGCCGTGCGACGTGATGATCGTATTCCACTCCTGGCCGGAGGTGACGATGGTGTTACCCGGGAAATTGAGCTGCGCACGCATGATCTCGGACAAAATGCCGCCGACCACGCCGCCGACCACCGCAAAGCACAGATAGAGTGTCCCGATGTCCTTATGGTTTGTGCTGCACAGCCAGCGCATGAAGAAGCCGGGCTTGTGGTCGTGATGATCGTGAGCGTGGTCGTGGGTGGTTGCCGACATCGTCCGTCTCCTTCAGGCGCTGACCGACCGGGTCAGTGCCGAACCTCTGCCGTCGCGATCTGCTGACTGTCCGGCGTTGCGTCCGAGAACTTGGTCTTCGCCTCGGTAACCCAGGTCTCGAATTCCTTTTCCGGCACCGCGCGCACCACGATCGGCATCCGGCTGTGGTTGGTGCCGCAGATCTGGTTGCACTGGCCATAGATGATGCCGGGTTTGTCTACCCGGAACCAGGTCTCGATCGTCCGTCCGGGAATTGCATAGCGCTGCACGCCGAGTGCCGGAATGAACCAGCTGTGGATCACGTCGGTGCTGGTCTGCAGCACCCTGATGTTCTTGCCGATCGGAACGACGAGATCGTTGTCCACCGTGAGTAGCCGGAGCTGGCCGGGTTTCAGTTGGTCATCCGGGATGATGTAGCTGGAGAAGTCGATGTTGTTGTTGTCGGGGTAACTGTACCTCCCAGTACCACTGGTGCCCGGTCACCTTGATCGTGAGATCGGCGTCGCGCGTGCGGTCCTCGTAATACACCAGCCGGAACGACGGGATGGCCATCACGACGAGGATCAGCACGGGGATCACTGTCCAGGCGATCTCGAGCACCGTGTTGTGCGCGGTACGGGTCGGCACAGGATTGCGGCGTGCATTGTAGCGCCACATCACCCATGCCAGCAGGACGGCGACGAACAAGGTAATCAGAGTAATGATCACCAGGACCAGGTTGTGCAGCTCGATCTGGTGCGCCTTCACGGGCCCGAAGGCTGGCTGCATGTTCATTTCCCAGGGGCGCGGCGCACCGATCGCCTGGGCCAGCGCGGCGCCTCCCGGGGTGACAACAAGCAGCAGCGCAGCGAGCGCTTGCCGGTAGCGCGATATCAACCGAATCATCCCGCCTCGGTCCCCCATCCGGACCCATCTCGGGCCGGCTCTCTCAATAGCGTGGCCTACCGGACCGCGTGCGCCAGATCAAGGGAGGATCAGCCGTTGCCCGGGAGCTTCAAACCGGCCCGGCGCTGCAAGAACTCACGCCGCCAGCCGCACCAGCTTGAATATGCCGGCCGGCGGCACTGGCGTGGTCGTGATACGCGACAGGTCCTCGGGCGTGAACATCGCTTCCAATGCGAAGTCGGGGTGCCAGCCGAGCGCACGCGACGCCGGGGCCATCGCGCGCTCGATCCACCACAGCGGTCCCTTGTCGGCCGCGAAATGGCCGACGAACAGGAGGTTGCCGCCCGGCCGCACCACGCGGCGCATCTCAGCCAGGAGCGCGCCCGGATGCGGCACCACCGATGCGACGAACATCGCCACCGCGATATCGAACGAGGCGTCGGGGAAGTCAGTCGCCTCGGCGTCCATCTCGCGCAATGCGGCCACGTTTGCGATCTCGCGGTCGGCGACGCGCTTGCGGGCCTGCGCCAGCATCTCGGCGGAGAGATCGATGCCGGTAATTCGCCGGTCGGCCGCGTAGTAGGGCAGTGCCAAGCCGGTGCCGACGCCCACCTCCAGCACGTCGCGGCCCGGCAGCCGGTTCACCAGCGCCACGGCCCGCCGGCGAGCCAGCAGGCAGATGCCGCCAAATACCGCGTCGTAGACACCGGCCCACCGCCGGTATGCGGCGCGCACAGCCTCGGCGTCCATGGCTGCCCCCGGGCGAGGGCGGCGGTCCAGAAAACCACTCATGTCAGTTGATGTCCTCCCGTGACCGTGCAGGTAGCAGGGCGGGGCCGATTCGGTTGGCGTTACCGACTTGTAACCCGTTCTCGAGCAGATGCCCACCATGCCCCCATTGGCGCCCCTGCCGGCGGGTTCATCGTCGTTTGCGGCAGATATACGCGAAGGCGGGTGGGACGTTTCTCCAAACCACGGAAGAGTGGCCGACTTCGGCGAAATTTCGGCGCAGTCGCCGGCGCAGCGCCCACGCGCCCGGGAGAATTAGGCTTTGCAGGTAGCCGAATGTCACGAAGACGCCGCTGGGCACAAGCGCGCGATCAATGGCGGCAAACACCGTGTCCTGCAGCGATATCGGCAAGGTCGCCCAGGGCAATCCGCACACAATCGCGTCAATTTCACTGATGCCCTGTGCCGAGAGGATCTGCTCCAGGTCGGCCACGCTGCCATGGACGAAGGTCAGTTGAGGGAATTCGGCAGCCAGTTCACGCACAAATGTCTGGTTCAGCTCGATGCCGAGGTAGCGGCAGCCAGACGCCAGTCTCGCTGCGATCGCGCGCGTGAAGGCGCCCGTCCCCGGTCCGAACTCAACGATTGTCCGCCCCGCGGCGCAATCGATTGGCGCCAGCATAGCCTGAGCAAGTGCCACGGAACTGGGCAGAACCGCCCCGACGGTCCGCGGCGACTGCACAAACTGCCGCAGGAACCGCGGGCCCGCGCGGCTCACGCGTCCCGCCTCGTGCGCGTCAGTCGCGACAGATCATGCCCCAGGTCTTGACCTGCCCCTTCGCCGACACCCCCTGATAGGGCGCGGTCTCACCCATGGGCTTGGTTCCAACGAAATTCATCATGAAGCCCCCGGCCGACGCGTCGTAGCGGAACGGGTCGCCGACCTTGAATGTCTGGACGTGCACATTCGCGTCCCACGGATCGCAGATCGTGGCGTGGTGCTGGCCAAACATGTCGCGGATCGTGTCCACGACGACCCAATGGGCACCGCCGACGTCCCAGTCCACCCCCAGGATCACCGGCTCCACCTTGACGATTGCGCCAAAGCCCGAGGTTGTTCCGATCTTGTCGATCAGCTTCTGAGGCACATCCGTCGGCGCATAGGTGTGCCAGCGCCAGGTGCCCGAGGTGAAACTGTTCATCACAGTGGCGAGGTGCTTGGGATAGGTACCGCTGGCCTCCGGCGCGTAGGCCGAACCCATCACCGTCGAGTACTTCTGGTAAATGTCCTTCTCGACGGTGACCGCGGTCGTGCCAGGGGTCAGCTTGTTAAGCTTGAACACGCACATCATCACGCTGGCGATCCCGCATGACATCCCGGCCTCTTGCCCATAGACGAGATGGACGTCGCCAAATCTGGTCAATCGGGTGAACCAGGCCACGCACTTCTCCCCTTGCAGGTGCTTGCCAGCGTGGACAGCATGAATCGCCCGCCGCCGGCAAGGTGCGGCGGGTCTGCTCAGCCTATTGCCGGCTGGGCGGACCCGGGGACCCGCCCAGCCGTCGTCAGAGCCCTAGTCGGACTGCGACAGATTAACGGCGGCGGTGCGGCCGTTCTGCTGCTGCTCGACTTCGAAGTCGACCTTCTGACCCTCGCTCAAGCTCCTGAAGCCAGCCTTCTGCACGGCACTGATATGCACGAAGACGTCCTTCCCGCCCGTGTCAGGAGCGATGAAGCCGTAGCCTTTGGTGGGATTGAACCACTTAACGGTGCCCTTGGGCATCGACGCGTTGCCTTTCTGCCTGCGGACTTACCGCCCCCCGCATGCGGGAGACAGACGTCCAATTGTACAGGAGCGCAACAGATGCTCCGCGACGCTCCCGCCCCTGTGGCAAGGCCACCGCCTTATGGTTACCGAGCAAGCGGTATTGCCTCACCGGCTCCGACGATACGCGGCCCCACCTCTCCTAGCAATCAATCCTATGATCGGTGCCTCAGAAACCGGCTTGCCGCGAGGGCACCGGGAATCCGCTTGCATCCGCTTCTCCATCGCGCCATGTCGTGCTGGGCGGGCATTGGCGCGGGCGCCGGGAAAGTGCCCCGTGTCCTTGGAGGATTTATGGGTAGCTTCAGCATCTGGCACTGGATGGTGGTGCTGCTGGTTGTCTTGCTGCTGTTCGGCGGCGGCAAGGTCAGCAGCCTGATGGGTGACTTCGCCAAGGGCATCAAAGCCTTCAAGAAAAATATGGCGGAAGGCGACGATGCCTCCATGGAGACCAGCGAGGACAAGCCGACTGGCACGATTGCCGGACCGGGTGGCCAGGCCAACGCCACGAGCAGCCGCGAGCACACCGCGGCCCGCTAAATTAGCGCGCTGACCCCAAGGGGTTGGGGTGGGCAATCGGTTTTCCACAAGTTTTTGTGGCTGCCCGGCAATGAGTTGTTGACCCCAGCGCCCAGAGGCTTACCGTATCTTGTGGTTGCACCGTCGGGGGAACCACGAGATGGAGTGGGCCGAAGAGACGATTGTCCGGCTGCGGACGCTTTGGGATGAGGGGCTGTCGACCGCCGAGATAGGCCGGCGGTTGGGTGTTTCGAAAAATGCGGTGGTCGGCAAGGCGCATCGGCTGGATTTGCCGGCGCGACCATCGCCGATCCGCCGCGATGGCTCCGGCGGAGGAGCGCCGAGGCGGTCCGCCCCGCGCCGGGTGGCCGGCCCGACCCTGCCGCCGTTGTCCAGTACCGGGGTTGATCGCTGCCGCAGGCGGTGCATCGTCGATGTCCCACATGGCGGTCTTGGCGCCGCGGCCGGTCTCCGTGCCGCCCCCCGTTCGTGTGGCACCTCCGGCGCCGCGGCCATATGGCCGTATTGTCACCTGCTGCTGGCCGCTCGGCGAGCCCGGCACGCGCACCTTCCGGTTCTGCGACGATGCGTCGGAACCGGGCAAACCGGTACTGCGCCGACCACGCGAAGCTGGCGTATGTGAAGGTGCGTGACCGCCGCGAAGACGCGGCCTGACGCTTCTCGCCAAGGGCTCATCAATCACGCGCCGCCACGCGGATCGCCCGTGGCGTCGCGGCGATGAGTTGGTCATGTGACGCCGGCCGCTCGGCAAAGATGAAGCCATAGGCGGGATACTCGGTGATGCCGATCTCGTCGGTCGGCGGCCACCAGACGCGAACCATCGACCAGTCGTTTTCAGCCGAGATGTCGATCACTGGCTGGTCCTCGCTGACCCGGTGATGGACCCAGTTGGCCTGGGTCACCAGGATCTGGCGCCTGCCCGTGATCTGCGACACGACGGCGACATGACCGCTCGGCAGGCGGCTGGAGCGCCGGAGCACGAGCACGCTGCCAATCGATGGGCTGCTGCCGCGCGCGTAGTGTCCATCCGCCTGCCGCCACCAGTCGGCCGCCGCGCCGGAAAGGCGAATGCCGCTGAGCGCGCGGGCAAAGGGGGCACAGTCCAGCGGAACAGAGCCGCCGACATAGTCCCCGGCTCGGGACCCCCCAGAGGCGCAGGCGGACAAAAAACCCAGGACGACCAGGAGCGGAGCCGAACAGAATGCCGAACGCCGCATGCGCCCCCGATTCGAATAATACTTGCGACGTCTTTATCCAGGAACTTTCGAATTCGATGCAACAACCTGTTGACGGAGCTTGCACCGACTAGGATTGCTCCGACGCCTGCCCCTCATGGGCCATAACGCGACGCGACAGCCGATGCCCAGTCCGGCGGCAAACGTGGAAACAGCAGATCCGGCAAACAGCAAGGTGAACCGCCTGGCGTGTTCAACCACTCACCAGCGCTCTCCGGCCACAAACGAGCAGTCGCGCCTCCCAGCGCCTCGATGATCCGCTCGCAGCTTTGCGGCAGCACCGGCGATGTGACGACGGCTGCCAGCCGCAGCAGGTTGATCGCGGTGCGCACTGTGCAGGCCGCCCGGTCGTGGTCACTGCCGATCGTCGCCCACGGCGCCTCCGCGGCGAAGTAGCGATCGCAGAGCGCCCACAGGCTCTCGCAGGCCCGCCGTAACTTAATCGCCTCGAAATGTGCGGCGCAGGCAGTGATGAGGGCATCTGCCTCGAACGCCAGGCGGGCTTCCGCCTCGCTGGGTTCACCGTGCTCCGGCACGCGACCGTCAAATCGCGTTGTCACAAACGACAGCACGCGGCGCGTCAGGTTGCCGAGACCGTCGGCCAGGTCCGCATTGCAGTCCGTTGCGAACAGGGCGGGCGTAAACCGCGTGTCTGATGCCTCCGGGGCGTTCGCCGTCAGCCACCAGCGCCACCAGTCGGACGGCAGTTCGTCCAGCGCTGCGTCGAGGAAGATGCCGCGGCCACGACTGGTGGAGAATTTTCCCTCGCCCCAGGTCAGCCAGGAAAAGCCTTTGATGCGGTCCACCAGACGGATGTCGGCGGCGGATCCCACAATCGTCGCTGGAAAGGTCAGCGCGTGGAATGCAACGTTGTCCTTGCCGAGGAACTGCACGACCCGCGTCCCCGCTCCGGTTCGCCACCAATCCCGCCAGTCTCGCCCGCAAGCGGCTGCCGCCCATTCCTGCGTCAGCGCCACATACGCGATTGGTGCGTCGAACCAGACATAGAACACCTTGCCTTCCCAACCGGGCTTCGGCACCGGCACACCCCATCTGAGATCGCGCGTGATGCAGCGATCCCGCAGTCCCTGGTCGAGCAACCCGCGCGCCAGCGACAGCACCAGCGGGTCCCAGTCGGTCTTTGACTCCAACCAACGGCGAAGATGATCGGTCAGCTTTGACTGCAGCAGGAACAGGTGGCAGGTCTCGCGCGTCTCCAGTGCTGTCGAGCCGGACAGCGCGGACCGCGGCGCGATCAGCTCCGCCGGATCTAGCAGGGTCCCGCAACTGTCGCATTGATCGCCACGTGCGGCGGTGTCGCCACAGTGCGGGCAGGTGCCGGCGACGTAGCGGTCGGGCAGGAAGCGATTGTCGACGCGCGACCACAACTGGCGGAGCCCGCGCTCCTCGATGAAGCCGTTTGCCTCCAGTCGCAGGAACAGTTGCTGGGTCAGCTCATGGTTCGCCGGCGACGAAGAGCGGCCGAAGTGGTCGAACGAGATGTGAAGCCGGCGATAGGTCTCTGCCTGTGCCGCATGTTGGCACGCGCAATACTCGGCCACCGGCAATCCAGCCTCCTGCGCCGCCAGCTCGGCGGGCGTGCCGTGTTCATCGGTGCCGCAGACGAACAGCACGTCGCGCCCGCGGAGACGTTGGAAGCGTGCATAGACGTCCGCGGGCAGAATGGAGCCCGCAAGGTTGCCGAGGTGCTTGATGCCATTCACGTATGGCAGCGCCGACGTGACGAGAATACGTTCGGACATGACGGGAACTCCGGGGCGACGCCCCGAAGGCGCGCCCGCTAAACGGTGGCGAGGTCCCGGGCGCTGGCGCTCGCGGACGACACGGCCGCGCCCGGGGCGGCCACGCCGTCCCGTCGCATCATCAGGCCGTTGCGAATGTCGTGTGTCACGCGATGCATTCCTTGGTGGAGATGGCAGCTTACTCCGGGGCTCCGACTGTCGTCCACACATTCGTATCTGACGTGCTCCGGGCTGGATTTCCGCCTACTTGTCGTCGCGGAACGCCGGATAGAGATTGACGTAGCCGAGTTCCACCCGGCGCCTGGCCTGTCGGGCTGCGACCTCGCGCGGCAACGGCGTGAAGCCGTGTCCTTCGACAAGCCGCTGCATGAAAGCTGCCCGCGCGGTCACTGCGATGGCGTCATGCAGCGCCTGCTCGTCCCAGCCGGCTGCGAACACCGCGTCGGCATCCGCCTGAGACATCTCACCCGGCGTCAATGCCAGCTTGCGCACGAAGGCCAGCAATGGCCTCAGGCGTGGTTCGATAGGCGCAGTCTCGGGGTTTTCCAACAGCCGGTCGATCAGTCCGTTCTCGATGCCCCACGCGTAAGCGGCCTCCGAATGAGCCACGTAGACGAATTCGCAACCGGCAACGCCGGCCGCATAGGCAAGAATCAGTTCCCGCTCAGCCTGTGCAAGCGGTGATGGCCCGTTCATCAGCGCCTGGCTCATCGTCGACCACAGGCGGTAGATCTCGGGGTGCTTGGTGAAGACGTTCGCGGGACCGGCGTCGTCCGGCAGCGATCTGAAGAATGGCATGGAATAGACCCTTCTGACGTTCCTGCTTGTGGCAATCGAAGGCAAGAAAGAATCTTAGCGCAGACCAGGGCAGATGCACGCCAAACACGCAAATGGTCCTGCGCGGATCAGGTCCAGTGCGCCGGTCGCTGCGCGGCTTTTGAGCGGCCCAGTTGCCGGGCTTCGTTGCCGGCAATGGCTTGATAAAGAGTTATGGACACATTCCCGCACGTCCTGTACCGATCCGTGAAGATGGCTTCGCAAGGACTACAGAGCGGCCTCGTTTCTGATCAATTGTCATAATCAAACAACACGCGCACTGGATCGGGAACACGCTACACGGGGTCTGCACGAAGAGGAAACAGCATTGAGCCAACCTTCCGATTCGGTCAGCCCAATGATGGTTGATCGCGTAAGCAATGTGCTCAAATGGCTCCTGCTGGCTGTTGCAGTCGTGAGTTTCGCCCTGTTCGCGTGGGCGACCGTCCTCACCTACGAGCGTGCCCCGCCACAGCCGGATCGCTTCGTCAGTGCGAACGGTACTCTGCTGATGACAAACGATGATGTCGTCGCAGGAAAGGCCGGATTTCAGAAGGCCGATCTGATGGATTACGGGAGCCTCTACGGGATGGGCTCCTACTACGGACAGGACTACACGGCCTGGACGCTGATCCGTCTGGCAGGGTTGGTCGAGCAAAATCTCGCTCAAACGACCTTCAGCAAACCATACACCGAGCTATCCGCTGACGAGCAGGCAGCGGTCCGTAACGCGATGCGCTCGCAGCTTCAACGTACTGACCTCACTCAACGACAGGTCACCGTACCGGATGCATCGGCGGGAGCCATCACCACGCTGCGCAGTGATATTTCCAAGGAGCTTGCCTCGACCGACCTCGATACAGGGTGGACGCCAGCTTACAGCCTCGGCGAGGAGGAGCGGGTCCGCACTGCCGACTTCCTGATCTATTGCGCGCTCACCACGGTTGCGCGCCGCCCGAACGTCAGCTGGTCCTGGACCGAGAATTGGCCTTACGAGCCGGAAGTCGGGAATACGCCGACGACGAACACCTTCGTTTGGACGTGGGCCAGCTTCTGCTTCACGTTTCTGGCGTTTGGCCTTGTGCTATTCATCTACGAGTTCTGGCTGAACCACCCCGACGATGCGCCGATGGACCCGGTATTGGTGCGATTTCATCCCCTGACAGAAAGCCAACGCAAGGTTGGCAAATATTTCCTCGTCGTTGCTGCCGTCCTTCTGGTGCAGATCGCCGCCGGGACAATCATGGCGCACGCCTACTATGACCGGCGCAGCTTCTACGGGCTCCCGCTGCACGAAATATTGCCGTTTAATTTCCTGCGCGACGTACACATCCAGACCCCGATCGTATGGATCGGCGTGTCGTGGATCGGTGCCGGTCTGTTCCTCGCCCCCGCGATTGCCGGCGGCAAGGAAGCTCGTGGCCAGGGATTGCTCGTTGACCTGCTGTTCTGGGTGACACTGTTGATCGTGGCCGGTGCGCTGATCGGCAACTGGCTCGGCATCATGGGGTACATCGATACCGGCTGGTTCTGGTTTGGCAACCAAGGATTGTCCTACATCCAGCTTGGACGGTTCTGGCAGATCGGCTTCTTCGTCGGCCTGCTCGCCTGGAGCGGACTGATGTTCCGGGCACTGTGGCCGACCGGCCAGATGCTGTGGCAAGCAACGCGGCAATTCTGGACCGGGCGCATTCGGCTGGAACACCTGATCTGGGCTGCCACCATCAACATCGCCGTGCTCTACGTCTTCGGCATGATCCCACTTACGGGGGTCGGAAAGTCTTTCACGATCACCGATTTCTGGCGCTGGTGGGTGGTACACCTCTGGGTCGAACAATCGTTCGAGTTCTTCGCCGCCAGCATGAGTGCGTATCTGCTGATGGCTGTCGGGCTCGTATCGCGCAAGCTGGCTGAGCGGGCGGTATACTTCGAGCTGATCCTCATCTTCCTCGGCGGAGTTATCGGCACCGGCCACCATCTCTATTGGGCGGGCGGCCCAAGCCTGTGGGTACCGATGGGCAGCATGTTCTCCTTCATCGAGGTGCTGCCCCTGGTGCTGCTGATTATCGAGGCGATCGGGCAGAACCGACTGATCCGGGCAAACCAGGCCTTCAACTATTCACTTGCCTACACCTACATCATCGGCGCCACATTCTGGAATTTCGTCGGCGCCGGTGTGTTCGGAGGGGGCACGTTGAATGCGCCACTGATCAACTATTATGAGCATGGCACATTCCTCACGCTCAACCACGCACACACCGCCTTGTTCGGTGCGTTCGGGCTGCTCGCGATCGGCCTGGTGTACTTCTGCCTGCGCTACATCGCAGCCGAGCGCATTGTGTTTAGCGAACGGCTCGGCTTGTGGGCTTTTTGGTTGTACAATGCGGGATTGGTCATGTGGATTCTGCTGAACTTCTTTCCAATCGGTTGGCCGCAGCTTGTAGCCGTGTTCGAGCACGGACTCGCCTATGCTCGCAGCGTCCAATTCTACAATGGGACGCTGTTCTGGCAGTGGATGCGCCTGCCGGGCGATGTGGCGTTTGCCATCGCGGCCCTGTTGATGGCCTGGGATTTCCTCCTCAAGCTCGGGCCGCTGTATCCCAGGTTTGTCCAATCGATTACGCGCCGTTCTGTCGTGCCCCTCCATCCGCATCCTGGGGAGTAGTAATACGCCTGATCGTGCCGACAACCGCCTATCCAGTGAGGTTCTGACCCGGCGACCAAAGCACATCGCCCGCGCCGTTGCCGTTCAGTACGCGCGCCAGGACGAACACATGGTCCGACAGGCGATTGAGATAACGCAACAGCGCGGGCGTCACGGCCTCCTCGCCCATCAGCCGCACTACTTCACGTTCCGCGCGTCGGACGATGGTACGTGCCATGTGCGCATGCGCAGCACCTTGCGTGCCTCCTGGCAGAATGAAACTGGTCAACTTCGGCAGCGCCGCGTTCATCGCCGCGACCTCGGCTTCGAGGCGCAACACCGGCGCATCGGTTAGCCGCAGCCGGCCGCCGCTCTCGCCGGGTACAGACAGATCGGCGCCGACGTCGAACAGGTCGTTCTGGATGCGCGCGAGCATGGCGTCCTCTGCTGCCATAGCGCGGGTCGTCAGGCGCAGCACGCCGATCGCGGCATTCGCCTCATCAACCGCGCCGATCGCGACAATGCGCAGCGCATCCTTGCGCAACCGTGCCCCATCGCCGAGCGAGGTTTCGCCGGCATCGCCACCACGTGTCACCACAACGTCGATCCGCACCATGCGACCTTCCTCAGCTGAGGTGAAACACCACACGCAGCTTCATGTCGAACGGGATCGCCTGGCCGTCCCGTACCGCCGGCAGGAAATGCCAGCCCATCACCGCGTCGCGCGCCGCGCTGTCGAGCGAGATGAAGCCCGAACTCTGTTCGATGTCCACTTCGCTCGGCAGTCCCTCCGGTGAGACGTGGATCAGCAAGGTCACTGCGCCTTGCTCGGCCCGGCGTTCCGCCTCCTGTGGATAGATCGGCTCCTGATTGCGGAACTTCGCATCCAGGCTGGCCGGGATCACATTCGGACCAGTGACAATGGCGTTGGTCTCGCTGTCGTTGCCACCGAGATTGATCACCGGGGCCTCTTGTGCGTGCTCCGCCGGAGGCTGCGGCGGCACGGGCGGTGATGCGCTCGGGGGGATGGGGGGCGTGGGCAGCGGCAGCGCCTCCTCGGCTGTGGCGGCGTCGGGCGGCGGTACTGGCGGTGCGGGCTGCGGCGACGGCGCCGGGACAGCGACCGGAGGCGACGGTTGGGGTCGTACGGCAGTCGCCCCGGTACCCTTCTGCTCCATCATCACCAGTTCCACCGCACCACTGATGTCGGTCGCATCGGCGGGCCGCGGCGCGCGGTGGAACCACAGCAGCAACGCGGCGAGCAGGACGGCATGCAGGCCGAGCGACAGGGCGGCTGCCAGCCTAAGGCGCGATCTTCTGTTCTCACGCCCCCGGCGGCCGCGGGCATCCAGCGGGTCCGCGGCCGGAATCCGCATCAGCATGGCGGTAGCAGCCGCGGTTCGGGGGCGGGACCGAACGGGAGCCCGAACGCCGCGGCGGCGGCAGGCAGCGCTTCATCGGAGGGAAGGTCCGCGGTCACCCGACCCTCCACCAGCACTACGGCGCGATGCGCATAACGCAGCGCCAGGTCGAGCGCGTGCAGTGACCACGACCACCGTACGGCCGGCGTCCGCCGTCGCACGCAGCAGGCGCATAACCGCGTGTGATGCGGCGGGGTCCAGATCGGTGGTCGGTTCGTCCAGCAGGAACACCTCCGGCTCGGTGGCAAAGGCGCGTGCCAGCATGGCACGCCGCGCCTCGCCGCCCGAGATGCGGTCCACCCGCGCCTTGCGCAACGCCTCAATACCGCAAAGCTGCAAAGCCTTGGTTACCGGCGCCTCCGCCCGGTCGTGATGCGGGATACGCCCGAGTGCCGCTACCTGCTCGACGGTCAGCCCCCAGGCGGAGCGCGCACCCTGCGGCAGCCAGGCAACGCGGCGCGGGTCTGGCGGGCCGGTGTCCGGCAGCAGTCCGGCGAGGGAGCGCAGCAATGTGGACTTGCCGGCGCCGTTAGGGCCGCAGAGCGCGACCAGTTCGCCCGGCATCGCCGTCAGGCTGACATCATGCAGCACCGGGTGACGCCCCAGCGCGATCGACAGATGCGACACACCGATCACGGCGCGGTCCGCCGGGCGATTGCCACCAGGAATGGCGCCCCGAGCAGTGCCGTCAGCACACCGACAGGGGGAGCGGCAGACAGCGGCAGCAGCATGGGCGCCAGCCGCACCAGCATATCCGCCGCGAGCAGCAGCGCGGCGCCGGCCAATGGCGCCGCAGGCAGCAGGGCGCCGGGCCGATCGCCCAGCCAGGGCCGCAGCAGGTGCGGCACCACCAGGCCGATGAAGCCGATCGATCCTGCCACTGCTGCGCCGGTGCCGACGGCGAAGGCTGTTCCAACAGCGGCCAGTTGCAGAGTGCGCGTGACAGGGACACCCAGGCTTCGCGCGGTATCCTCGCCGAGGCTCAACGCATCGAGGCCGCGGCCAAGCGAAAGCAGGATCGCACCGCCCAGCAGAATCGCCGGCGCGGCCAGGGCAACCTGCCACAGCGGGCGGTCGCCGAGGCCACCCATCAGCCAGAAGGTTATCTCGGTCAGGGCGAACGGATTGGGTGCCAGTGTCAGTGCCAGCGCGAGCAGCGCCCCCGCGATCGCCGATACTGCAACGCCCGCGAGGATCAGCGACGGACCGGAGGGCGCGCGTCCGGCAAAGCCGAGCAGGAAGGCAGCGCCAATTCCAGCCCCCAACAACCCGCCGGCCGGCAGCGCCGGGGCAAAGGTGGCCGACAGCCCCCAGTAGAATGCGATCACTGCTCCTAGGCCGGCCGTGCCGGTGATGCCAAGCAGCCCGGGATCGGCCAACGGATTGCGCAACGCGCCTTGCAGCACGGCACCCGACAGCCCCAGTCCACCTCCCACCAGGATGCCCAACAGAGTGCGCGGCACCCGAAGCTGCCAGAGGATCAGTCCGTCCGGCAGGGCGAAGGTGGCATCGCCAATGAGCAGGGAAATCGCGGCCAGGACGGCAAGCAGCAGCCCCAGCCAGCGGATCATCGCGCCAGCATCGCAGCGGCCTCGGCGCTGAACGGCCCCGCGCAGATGGTGAGCGCCGGCGGGATCTCGCGGCGCGGCAGCCCGGCGAGCGCCGGGTGGTCCAGCAGCGCAGTGGCAAGGGACGGATAAGCGGGCGAAGTCTGCATCACCAACACGTCCGGCGGATACCGCAGCAGTGTCTCGAGGCTCACGGGGCCGCCCCCCGAGGCATTGGTCAGCCCGGCAGCCCGCAGCACCGCATCCATCAGTGTGCCGGGTCCCGCGGTAAGCCCGCGCGGTTCCCACACCAAAGCGCGCATCTCGTGGTCCGGCTTCGGCAGCGTGTCGAGCCTGACATCCATTGCGGCGAGCAGGAACTCGCCGCGCTGTGGCGACCCGAGCGTCGCGGCAAGCAGGCGAGTCATCAGGCGGATGCCAGAAAAGTCGTGCGGCAAGGCAATGCGCAGGACCGGTACGCGCTCCTGTTGCAGCAGTGCAAGAGTGGTCTGCGCGCCAAACGGCGCCGCCAGTACCAGGTCCGGGCGCAACGCCAGCACAGCCTCGGCGGAGGCGCGCACGGTTGGAAGGTGCGCCGCCTGCGGCGCGACGAAGGACAGCGAGGGGTCGCGCGCCAGTGGCGACAGCGCGGTAATCTTCTCAGGCGCCAGCAGCACCAGCATCTGATCGGTGCACAGATTGAGCGAAACAACATGCGCGGCCGTCGCGTGGACAGCCGGGCACACGCCCATGAACGCCAGAAACACTGCGACTATCCCCCTCCCCTTGTAGGAGGGGGCCGGGGCGAGGGGGCCGCGCCTCACAGCACCGGCACCCCGTGCTGCTTCGCCTTCTCCTCCGGCTCGACGTGGATGGTGACGACCAGATGCTGCATCTCGGCCTGCAGCGCCTCCTCGACGTGGTCGCAGATCGAGTGCGATTCCGCCACCGTCATCGACCCGGGCACAACGAGATGGAACTCCAGAAACGTCACCTTCCCGGCATGGCGCATGCGCAGGTCATGCGCCTCGAGCGCCCCGGCGGCGCTCGCCGCCACCAGGTCCCTGATGCGGTTCACCACGGCGGGTTGTGGCGCGGCGTCCATCAGACCGCCGACCGATAGCCAGATCATCGCCATCCCGGACCACAGGACATACACGCCGGTCGCCGCGGCGAGGATCGGGTCCAGCACCAGATATCCGGTCAGCACGGCCAGGCCGACGCCGATTGTGATGCCGATGGAGGTCACCACGTCAGCGAGCAAATGTTGCCCATCGGCCAGCAGCGCCGGCGAGCGAATACGCCTGCCGGTGCGGATCAACACCGCCGACCAGACGCCATTCAGCACTGTGGCAACGGCATTCAGCGCAAGCCCTTCCCCCGGCTGCGCTATGGCATGCGGGCCCTGCGAGACCTCCCAGGCGTGGCGAAAGATCGACAGCGCGGCGACGACAATCATCACGCCCTCGATCACCGCGGCAAAGAACTCGACCTTGTCGTGGCCATAGGGGTGATTGGCATCGGCCGGAATTGCGGCGAAGCGCAATGCCGCGAGCGCGATCAGGCTGGCCGCGACGTTGACGATGCTCTCCAGCGCATCCGAGTAAAGTGCGGCGCTGCCGGTGAGCCACCACGCCACCCCCTTCATGGCCAGCACCAGACATCCGATCGCGATGCTGCCTGCTGCGATGCGTTCCGCTCGGCTCACCGGCGGGAGATAGCAGACAGACGCCGACGCGTCAGCCTGTCGCGCGATCCGGATCCATGCGCGGGTGCAGCAGCCGGTGGTGACGCATCCGGATCGGCAGGAGCGCGAAGAGTGCCAGCAGCACCACCAGGATGTTCATTCCCGCCGCTACCAGGAATACTACCTCCCACGAGCCCGTCGCCATCTTCAGCACATTGGCGAACGGCACCAGAAAGGCGGACGTGCCTTTCGCGGTGTACAGCATCATCGAATTGGCGGTGGCGTAGCGCGGGCCGAACAGGTCGGTGCAGGTGGACGGGAACAGACTGAATATCTCGCCCCAGGTGAAAAAGATCAGCGCGGCGCAGACGACGAACGTCCATGGGCTGGATCCGAACAGCGCCAGTAGCCAGTAGCTGAGCGCGCCGAGCGTGAACGCCAGCGCCATTGTGTATTCGCGGCCGATGCGATCGGACACTGCGCCGAAGAATGGCCGTGCCAGACCGTTCATCACGTTGTCCACCACCAGAGCGACACTCAGGGTTGTCGCGCCGAACAGGATCGCGGTGCTCGAAATTCCGAAATCCCTGGCGATCGGGGCGAGCTGCGCGGTTGCCATGAGACCGCTTGACGACACCAGGACGAGCATCAGGTAAAGCAGCCAGAACGCCGGTGAGCGCAGCACCTCCATACTGGTGTAGCTACGCGCGGATTGCGGCACGGCGGCACTGACGGCGGCCGGCAGCACCGCGCCAGGCAGCGGGCCCCGCAGCATCTGCGCGACAACCAGCAGGATAATGCCCTGCGCCACGCCAAACCACAGGAAGGCGGAGGCATAGCCATACAATTCAATCACCAACTTGATCGGAATCACGGTGAGTGCCGCGCCTGCACCGAAGCCGGCGGCGGTGATGCCGACGGCAAGACCGCGGCGATCGGGAAACCACTTCACCGCGTTGCCGACGCAGGTGGCGTAGATCGCGCCAGCGCCGGTGCCGGAAATCGCCGCGCCGACGTAGAGCATCGCCAGCGAGTCCGCGTGGGCATTGATCACCCACGCGATGCCGACCAGCACCCCACCGAAGGTGACCATCAGTCGCGGGCCCGTGCGTCCTCCGAGGCGGTCAACGATGTAGCCCTCGATCGGTGTGAGCCAGGTCTCCGTCGCGATGAAGATGCTGAAGGCGATCTGGATCTCTGCAATGCTCCAGCCATGCGCTTGGTGCATCGGGTTCACGAACAGCGTCCACGCGTATTGCAGGTTCGCGATCAGCACCATGCACAACACGCCGAGCCAGAGCTGTGCCCACCGGTTCGCACCGCTGTTGCCGGACATGGAGACCTCCCCGATAGTCTGCGTCTGCTCAGGTCTTCTCGAAGTCGATCCGCTCGACCACCGGCAGGTGCTGCAGATAACGGCGCAGACAATCCAGTCCCAGCTCGACGGCGCCGAGCCGCACCCACTCACGGCCGCCGAGGATGCGTGACCGTCTGAATGCGACGTCCTCGGCGGTGGCGATCGCGATCCAGATCGTGCCACCGAAATCGATCCGATCCGGACCATCGTCAAGATCGATCAGTACCACCAACGCGTGTGTCGCGCCCGCGTGGGTGCGTGCGGCGCGCGCCACCGCTTCAGTGATCTCCTGTGTGAGATCGCCGGCCAGTGGCATTTGCTCAAAGTCAAGTGCCTTATGCAATGTGGTGCGATCACGCACCGTGGTGCCGGCGCACAGCACATGCTCGGCACCCGGAAGGTGGCCGATGCGCGCGGCGATCTGGCCGCTGGTGAAGGTCTCGACCAGCGCGAGCGTCCCCGCCTGCCGCGTCAACTCGGCGAGCACGACGCCTTCCAGCGTCTGATCGTCCTCGGCCAGGACGAAGTTGCCGAGCCGCTTGCGCACTTCCGCCTGGACCGGTTCCAGCCTGCGGCGCACGTCTTCCATGTCGGCGCCCCGCACCGTCAACTTGGTCTCGAGCTGCGGATAGTGTGCGCGGAAGCCAAGTTTCACGCTGCCATCCGGCACCAGCTCCTCGATGCCGGTGAGCAGCGCATCGACGTGGGATTCGCCGAGACCGTAGGAGTGAAAACGCTTGAGATGGATGGTGGTGGGCGCGCCGCCGCGGGCGAGAAGGCGTGGGATCACCTGCTCCTCCAGCATTCGGCGCAATTCACGCGGCACACCGGGCGTGAAGAAGAAGCGGGCGCGCCCGATGTCGAGCGCGAAGCCGCACGCGGTGCCGACCGGGTTATCGATCATCTCGGCGGTGGCCGGCAGCATTGCCTGCTTGCGGTTGTTCGGCGGCATGATGCGGCTGCGTTTGGAGAAGAACGCTTCCATCTTCGTCAGCCACTCTTCATCCAGCACAAGCTCGACGCCGGCCGCCTGCGCCGCGACCTCCTGTGACAGGTCGTCGACGGTGGGGCCGAGACCACCATTGACGATCACCGCATCGGCCCGCCCTCCGGCATGCTCGAAGGCAGCCAGCAGGCTTTCTCGGTCATCACCGACCGTGGTGCCCCAATGGACCGAGAGGCCGACATCCTCGAGTTTCTGACTCATGTAGCTGAAGTTGGTGTTGACGATCTTGCCGGTGAGGACTTCGTCTCCCGTGCAGATGATCTCGATGCGCATCGGTGTTTCCTGTGGCGGAAATGGGGAGACATCCTGACCGTTCTTGTGGCGGCGCGTCCAGATGTAGCCACCGTCCATCCAATCTGCGCCATCGATCAGTGACTGGCGCGACACAGCTCCTCAGATTCGGTACCAACTCCCTATCATAATACGCGGAGCACGCACACAGGTTGTTGCGCAGCTTGGCTATCCTGCCTTATGTCAATCCACCGCCGTCGATCCCGGAGGAGCCCATGCGTCGCCTGTTGTCCAGCCTCGCCACCCTGTCGCTGCTGACCGCCCAGCAGGCGCACGCCGAACTTGACTGCCTGAGGCCGCAGGAGCGCTCGGTGGTCGAGGTGGCAGCGCTGCGCAGCGAACTCATGGTGCTGGCGACTGGCTGCCATCAGGACGAACGTTACAACGCCTTCATCCGCAAGTACCAGCCCGACCTGATGGGCAATGAGAGGGCGGTCGGCGAGGTATTCAAGCGCATGTACGGCAAGCGTGCGCAGCAGGAACACGACCGGTTCACCACCGACCTTGCCAACGGCGAGTTGTCCGCCAGCATGCGAACTCGGCACTGACTTCTGCGCCCGCAACAGCGTGCTGTTCTCTGAGGTGATGGCGCTCCAGGATGCGGCGGAACTCCCGGCCTACGCGGCGGGCAAGGACCTGGTGCCGGCGGTGGTGGACATGTGCCCTCAGCAGCCGCACGCGCCAGCGCGCAAACAGGTCGCCGCCGCCGCAAAACACCATTGAGTCACGGCGTCACGGTCGCAGTCACGCGGATCATCGCGTCACCCGGTAGCAGCCGCACGCTGAAGGCATCGGAGCCGGCGTAGCGCGGGTTAGGCGTATAGTCGATCCGCGTATCGTTGCCGACAGTATGGATCAGCACCTTGCCATGCTCCGGCGCAGTAGCGAGCAGACCGGCGTCGAACGGCCGGCCGTTGTTGTTGACCGTGATGGCGCACCAGCCGCCGTCATTGCCAAGTTTGATCGCCGCATCGACCGTATGTCCGGCCGCGGGGGTTACCGGCGGGGCGGTGCAGACCTTCGCCGCTCCGGTCATGTCGGCGGCGAACACGCGGGGCGGCGGTCCCGATGGCTGCTGGGCGCAGGCCTGCAGCAGCAATGCCGTTGCCGCGGTCGCCAGCCAGAGCAGCCGATGATGCATTGCCGAAAAGCCTCCTGTCGCGCGCCCCTGATGTCGCGTAATTGCGGCCACGGCAAGGCATCAATTGGATCAAGCTGTCTCGCCGACGCGCGAAGCTTCGCTCCTCGCGCGCACTGAGACACGGCTACACGGAAAAGTATTTCGCCTGCGGGTTGATCACCACGATCGCGCTGGTCGATTGCTCGGGATGCAACTGGAACTCCTCGGACAGCGACAGGCCGATCCGTTCGGCGCCAAGCAGCGACAGGATCGGAACCTGGTCCTCAAGCCGCGGGCACGCCGGATAGCCGAACGAGTAGCGCGAGCCGCGATAGCTCTGCGACAGCATCTTCTCCATGTCGCGATCGTCCTCGCCCGCGAAGCCGAGTTCGGCGCGGATGCGCTTGTGCACGTATTCAGCCATCGCCTCGGCCATTTCCACCGACAGCCCATGCAGGTAGAGATAGTCCTGGTAGCGGTTGTCCTCGAACCATGCGCGGGCGACCTCCGAGGCCTTCTGTCCAACCGTGACGACCTGCAATGCGATCACGTCGCGCTCAGCGTCATCGACGTCGCGGAAGAAGTCGGCGATGCATTCGCCGTCCTCCTTCGGCTGCCGCGGCAGGGTGAAGCGCGCGAGTTCGGTGCTGCCGTCGGTGTCGAAGATGATCAGATCATTACCCTGCCCCGCCGCCAGCCAATAGCCATACGCAGCCTGCGGCCTCACGATGTCCTCCGCCTCGCACAGCGCCAGCATGCGGCGCATCACCGGGCGCAGTTCCTGCTTTGCCCAGCCGAGGAAATCGTCCAGCGAACGGCCCTGCTTCCTGAAACCCCACTGGAACTGATACAGGCTGCGTTCGTTCACGAACGGCACGATCGCCTTGGGCGTCGCCTCGATGATTCGCGCGCCCCAGAAGGGCGGCGGCGTGGCCGGCACATCGCGCGTCAACCGCCGCCGGCGCTCCTGCACGGCACCTACATCGACCGGACGAAATGCGCGCGCATCCGCCTGCCCGAGGGTGCGCGACGGATTGCGGGTCTTGCCGACGCGCTTTGCCTGCACCGCCGCGAGGTAGTCGTCGAACGCGTTGCCGGTAACCTTGTCCATCAGGTGTAGACCGTCGAACGCATCGCGCGCGTAGGCCACGCGGCCGCAGGCATAGGCGCGGACGCAGTCATCCTCGACGTAGCCGCGGGTCAGCGCGGCACCGCCCAGCAGAATTGGGATCTCCAGTTCCTGACGCGACATCTCCTCGAGGTTCTCGCGCATCACGACGGTGGACTTCACCAGCAGGCCCGACATGCCGATGGCATGCGCGCGATGCTCCCTGGCCGCTGACAGCATGTCCGCCAGCGGCACCTTGATGCCGAGATTGACCACCCGATAACCGTTGTTGGTCAGGATGATATCGACCAGGTTCTTGCCGATGTCGTGCACGTCGCCCTTCACGGTGGCGAGCACGATCGTGCCCTTCTCTTGTCCCTCGACGCGCTCCATGAGCGGCTCGAGATAGGCCACCGCCGCCTTCATCGTCTCGGCACTCTGCAGCACGAACGGAAGCTGCATCTTGCCGGCGCCGAACAGTTCGCCCACCACCTTCATGCCGTCAAGCAGCACGTTGTTGATGATGTCGAGCGGCGGTAGCGTCTTCAGCGCCTCGTCCAGCTCATCGGTGAGCCCCTTGCGGTCGCCATCGACGATGCGATCCTTCAGACGGCCTTCCACCGTGTCGGCACGCTGTTTTTTCGTCGCGTCCGCGGCCTTGCGGTCGGCAAAGATCTCCAGCATCCGCTGCAGCGGATCGTAGCCTTCCGCGCGGCGGTCGAAGATCAGGTCCTCGGCAACCTTCACTTCCTCCGGCGCAATCAGGTGCAGCGGCCGGATCTTCGACACATGCACGATCGCGCCGGTCATTCCGGCACGCACCGCATGATCGAGGAACACGCTGTTCAGCACCGCGCGCGCCGCCGGGTTCAGCCCGAAGCTGACGTTCGACAGGCCGAGAATGATCTGAATGTCAGGAAATTCCTGACGGATCGCCGCGATGCCCTCCAGCGTCCACTGCGCCAGCTTGCGGTCATCCTCGTTGCCCGTGGCAATGGTGAAGGTCAGCGGATCGATCAACAGGTCCGATTGCGGCAGGCCGTGACGCTTGCACGCAAAATCCACCAGCCGCCGCGTCACCTCGACCTTGCGCTCGGCGCTCTTCGCCATGCCCGTCTCGTCGATGGTCAGCGCGATTACCGCCGCACCGAACTGCTTCGCCAACTTGAGCCGATCGGCCGCGTGGCCCTCGCCGTCCTCGAAGTTGATCGAGTTGATAATCGGCTTGCCGCCATGCAGCTTCAGCGCGGCGGCGATCACCGGGGTCTCGGTGCTGTCGATCACCAGCGGCGCGTTCACCGACGAGGTGAACCGGCGCACCACCTCGGTCATCTCGGCGTTCTCGTCGCGCCCGACAAACGCGGTGCAGATATCGAGCGCGTTGGAACCCTCGCCCAACTGCTCGCGCCCCATCGAGACGCAGCCGTCCCAGTCGTGCTTCTCCTGCGCCTCGCGCCACTTCTTCGAGCCGTTGGCATTGCAGCGCTCGCCGATGGCGAAGAACGCATTCTCCTGCCGCAGCGGCACCGCCTGATATAGGCTGCCGACCGATGGAACCCACACCGGCTTGCGCAACACCGGCGTCGGCCGGAAGCCGCCGCCACGCCGGCGCAGCATCGCATCGAGCGCGGCGATATGCTGCGCGTTGGTGCCGCAGCACCCGCCGATCAGGTTGACGCCGTCCTGCTCGACGAAGCGCTCCAGCCAACTGCTAAGCTCGTCAGGCCCAAGCGGAAAGTGCGTCTGGCCGTCGACCAGCTCCGGCAGGCCGGCATTCGGCTGCACCGACAGCAGTCCCGGCCAGTTGGCCGCCAGCCAGCGCACGTGCTCGGCCATCTCCTGCGGGCCCGTGGCGCAGTTCAGCCCCATCAGCGGTACGTCAAGCGCGTGCACGATGGCAGCGGCGGTGGCGATATCGGGGCCGACCAGCAGCGTGCCTGTGGTCTCCACCGTGACCTGCACAAAGATCGGAATGTCGCTGCCCGCCTCGGTGCGGGCGATCTTGGCGCCGTTCACCGCCGCTTTGATCTGCAGCGGATCCTGGCACGTCTCGATCAGGATGGCATCGACGCCACCGGCAACCAGGCCACGGCACTGCTCGGTCAGCGCCGCCTCCAGTGGGTCATAGGCGATATTGCCCAGCGTGGGCAGCTTGGTCCCCGGCCCGACACTGCCGATCACCCAGCGATGACGGCCGTCGGAGAACTGCTCGGCCGCCTCGCGCGCCAGTTCGCCGCCGCGCTTGTTGATCTCGAATGCGCGGTCGGCGATGTCGAACTCGCCCAGCGTCACCGGTGAACCGCCGAACGTATTGGTCTCCACCATGTCAGCGCCGGCCTCGAAATAGCTGCGGTGGATGTCGCGCACGAGGTCGGGGCGCGAGATGTTCAAAACGTCGGTGCAGTTCTCCTTGCCATGGAAGTCCTGCTCCACGTCCAATGTCATGCCCATGACGCGCGTGCCGACGGCACCGTCGCACAGCAGCACAGTGTCGCGCAGCGCATCGAGCAGATGAGGTCGGGACATCGAATTTCCTCTGATCAGGCCTGGTAGCTTGCGACGTAGGCATCGAGCCGCGCGACGTTGCGTGCAACGGCTGCTGGCGAGACGAACGAAGCGGTAAGGCTGTTCCGCGCAAGCATCACGATCTCATCCGCGGAGAGCCCGAAAATGTGTCGGCATTGGACGAAGTTGTCGTTGATGTAGCCGCCGAAATACGCGGGATCGTCCGAGTTGATCGTAACGCGCAGGCCGGCATCCAGCATCGCGCGCAACGGGTGCTCGGACAGGGACGGCACCACCTTCAGCCGTACGTTCGAAAGCGGACAGACCGTCAGCGGAATTGCGCGCGCGGCCAGTTCTCGCACCAACGCTGGATCACTCAAACAGGCGTTGCCATGATCGATACGGTCTACGTCGAGCAGTTCGACAGCCTCGCGCACGAAGGACGCCGGCCCTTCTTCGCCGGCATGCGCCGTAATGCGAAAACCACGTTCGCGGCAGGTGCGGAAGAAGCGCACGAAGCGCGAAGGCGGGTTGCCAACTTCCGCTCCACCGAGGCCGAAGCCGGCGATCTGGTCGGCCCACGGCATGACCAAGTCGAGCAGCCGCAATGCGTCGGCCTCACTGCGATGGCGCTGCGCGCTGACCAGTAGGCCGGCGCTGATGCCATCATCGTTCGCGGCGTCGCGCAGCGCTGCCAGCACGCCATTCATCACGACGGCGATTGGCACATTGCGTTCGGTGAAGCCCTGCGGGCCGACGAAGACCTCGGCGCGGATAACGGCATCAGCATGGGCACGCCGAAGATAAGCTCGAGTGACTGTGTAGAAATTCTCTTCGTTCGCCAGCACATGGCAGCCGGCGTAGTAGAGGTCGAGGAAAGATTGCAGGTTGTGAAACTGATACGCGGCGCGCAGAGCTTCGGGCGTCTCCCATTGCAGGCGCACACCATTGCGATCGGCCAGTTGCAGCAGGAGCTCGGGCTCAATGCTGCCTTCCAGATGCATGTGCAGCTCGGCTTTCGGCAGACCGCGGATGAATGCGTCAAGATCAATCATTCAGACGACCAGTTCGCGCGGCTGCGCGACGGCGGCATCGGCGATACGGATCGCGGGCCATAGGCGAATGGCGAGCGGACCGTCGATCGCCAGCGGGACGCCCTGCTGCATGCCGGCGCCCTCCAGCAGGCCGCGCATCGCGTCATCGCTGAACCCCGGCCAACGATGCGCCAATCTGGTCAGTAAATCGTCGCGGCCGTGCTTCGTGAGATCGATGACAATCAGCCGCCCACCCGGCCGCAGCACGCGCGCCACCTCGGCCAGCACGCCCTGCGGCTCCTCGGCGTAGTGCAGCACCATCTGCATCACCGCCACATCGAACGAATTCTCGGCCAGCGGCAGGCGGTACATGTCGGCCAGCCGAACCGAACAGTGGGTAAGGCCGGCGCGCGCCAGCCGCGAGCGGGCCAGCGCCAGCATCGCGCGCGACGCATCGACACCGACGCCCTGGCTGATCCGCGACGCCAGCAGTTCGAGCACCCGCCCGGTGCCGGTGCCGATATCCAACAGCCGGCCGGCGTCGTGCTCCGGAACCAGCGACAGCAGTGCGGCCTCGACGGCGGCGGCAGGAAGATCCAGCGCCCGCATCTCATCCCAGTCGGCGCCCTGGCGGCGGAAGCTTTCGGAGGCCACGCGGGCGCGTTCGGCCAGCACGCGTGCAGCCTGGCGGCGGTCGGCCTCCAGGGTGGGGTCGCCCTCCGGCAGCCGCGCGACCAGCTCGCGCGCCAAGTCGCCTGGCTCGCCGTGAGGCAGGGTGAACCAGACATTCGCGCCCTCGCGCAGGCGGTCAAGCAGTCCGCAGTCGCACAGCAGCTTTAGGTGGCGCGACAGGCGCGGTTGCGACTGGCCAAGGATCTCGGTGAACTCCGAGACGCAGAAGGCGCCCCGGCCGGCCAGCGCCAAGAGACGGAGGCGGGTCGGTTCCGCGGCGGCACGCAGGCTGGCCAACAGGGCTTCCATGGGTTATGGATTACATAAACATATCCTTATGTCCAGATGATGAATCAGTCAGCAGATGACCGGGTGCCGGTCCATTTCGGTCCACCCGCCGACGGCGAGGCGGTGTTGATCGAGGGCGACACGGGCGGCACCTGCGGTCGGCCAGCCGCGCGGTTCCGCCTGTCGCCCGCGTTGGCGGGGCATGCGCCGGGCTGTGCCTGCTGCGTCCCGCGCGACCCGGCGGCGCAGGCATTGGGCCGGTTGTTCCTCGCCAGGGCTCGCGGCGAGGTCGCATGGTTCCATTCCGTCGCCGTTCTGGCATCGCCGGCAGGCAAGGCTGCCGTCCGGGTCGCGCTCGCCCGCGATCAAGTCTCCTCGCGTCGCTTTCGGTTGACCGGCCCTGACCGTTGGAACGCTTCCTAGCGAAGCGGCGTCATGGTAGCCACGATGCTGATGCTTCGGGACCTGCAGGAGAGGGAAAGCTGAATGTCTGACCGCGCAAGGTGGGAGGAGCCCGACAGAGCAGGGCAACGCTCGCTGACCCCCGAGTGGGAAGTGGTCGACATCGACAAGAAGGAGCGCGATTCCGCGGTCGATCGAATAATGGTTCTCGTTGTCGTGCTCACCGCGGTCACACTTTCCGTGGTCGGCGGCGTCGTCACAATCATTGCAACTCAGTGGTGATCGATCCGCAACCGCAACGCGAATGAAGCGCCGCCGTAACCGCGCATGCTGAACAAGGCGGGGTTCCCGACGGGGGCCGTCTTGGCGGTTCCTCGGAGGGTCTCCACAACGAGGTGCCAGCATGATCCAGCGTGCGTTCCGCGGGCCTCCACCGACTTCCGACAAGAATGGCAAACCGACGCCGCCGGTCGCGATCGTCGAACCGCCGCCACCGCCACCGCCTCCTTGGGCTCGGAAGCCCTGTCGATCCTGAAGAATCGCGGTCCGCTCCATACCAGGTCTCCTCGGATCGCACTGAGGTGGCCGCGCACCGCCACCAGATTGGCCGGATGCGCGTCCTTGTCGTTTTCTGCCATCCGGTGGCGGAAAGCTCTGCCGCCGTCACTCATCAGACTGTGTTGCAGGCCCTGATCGAGGCCGGACCCGAAGCCTCACGCTCGGCGATCCGGCCCGCAAGGTGATTGGCCGTGCGGTGCGTGCGCTCTGCGCGCGGAACTGCCGCGTAACCTGGTGCGTGCACTACAACATGGATCGTGCGAGGCCCGCACAGCTCAGCCGATTCCCGCGGCGGATCCGAGCGGCGGCGCGGGCCCTGGATTGAAAGGGGTCAGCCCTCCACGATCAGCCGCGACAGTTCTTCCGCCGCCGTCAACATCGGGTAGTGTCCGGTATCCAGCTCGTGCCATGTCGCATGCAGTTTCTCGGCCGCCCGACGCTGATGCGCCTCGCCCGGATTGACCGCCTGCCGGCACCAGACGACGCTCGCCTTCCAGGTCTGCTGCCAGAAGTCCGGCAGCTTCACGCGGGCATTCATCGCCGCCGCCGGGTGCGGCGTATACCGCTCCAGCGCCCAGGCCTTCGTCGCATCATCGAGGCTCGCGAACATCCGACCGGCGGCATCCTCTCGCGAGGGGCCGGTGGCCAGATCGGTCGTCTCCCGCGCCACCCGCTTGACGATGTCAGGGATGCACTCGCCGTCCAGCAGCGCCAGCGCATCGGCCAGCACCAGCCGCCCGATACGCTCACGAGCGCGCTCCGCGGCGCTGCACACCACCATGCCGCCGCTGCTGGTGCCCACGAGCACGACGTCGCTCAGGTCCTCGAAGAACAGCAGTTCGGCAATCTCGGCGCCGTGCGTCTCGGTGCTGATGCCGGGCCGCAGCGCGTGGCGGCGTTCCGCGCAGCCGTCCAGGGTTGGCGCGAACACGCGGTGTCCACTCGCGGCGAGCCGTGCGGTCACGCGCTGCCAGACCCAGCCGCCCTGATACGCGCCGTGAACCAGTACGATGTTTGCCATGTTCCTCCCCCTCCATAAGGCGATCCCGATGAGGCGATCCGGGTGATCGCATCCCACTCCATATGTCGCCCGGTGAGCAAGAACCGGCGGCGTAAGACACTTGCAAGCATAACCGTGCCAATGTTGGCTGACCTGTACTCCAGGGCGTGCCCCACCATTCAAGCGGTCAGCGCAGTCACCGTCGCCCCTCCCATTCCGCGTACAGGCGGCGTGCTGCGCATGGACGTGCGGCGCGAAACGAGCGGCACGGACGACGCCGTCACTGTATCCGTGGCGAACACCCAACCGGCGCAACCGGCAGCGGATCACTCCATCTCGTTCCACGACATTCTATCCGCGCTGAACCCGCTCCAGTATCTTCCCGTCATCGGCACGATCTACCGGGCGGTCACGGGGGACCAGATTCCCGAGATAATGCGCCGCGCCGGCTCTCTGGTCGTGAGCACGTTGCTCGGTGGGCCCATCGGAGCGGTCACCAATCTCGCCACAACGATGTTAGAGAAGATCGGCGGCATCGACGTTGACAAGACCATGCAGACAGCACTCGGGGGACACCCATCCGAAAATGCGCCATCGACAGCTTCTCCGCCTACGGCGGAAGCTGCGACGGCACTCCTGCAACTGCCCGCAGCCACGGGCGCCGACGCGGCCGGCAAACCCTGGTCACCGGCAGAACTCGCCGCCTACGGTGTCGGCACGGCCAAGGGTGGCACGCTGACGATGGCTGGTGTCACCGGCGCCGACGTGCTGAACACGCTCGAACTGAAGCGCATCCAGGACGTCAATGCCGCTTATGGCCGCATCCAGGACAGTTCGCATCCGGCTGCCGGCGGGAGGGCTGTGTAGGGCCCTGCGTCTCGACCCTGTCTCCGCGCCGCGCTAGCCTCGGTGCATGATCGACAAGTTCGTGCACTCCCTGGCCGATGCCATGGCAGGTATTGCCGATGGCTCCACGATTCTGCTCGGTGGCTTTGGCGACGTGGGCATTCCGGCACCGTTGCTCGACGGCCTGATCGCACAGGGCGCGCGCGACCTCACCATCGTGGCGGTTGCCGGCGGGCGCGATGGCAGCGCAATCGAGCATCTGCTGTCACTCGGCCGCGTGCGTCGCTTGATCTGCAGCTTCGTGCGCCCGGCAAGCCTCGCCGGTCGGCTGTTCCAGCGAGGCGAACTGGAGGTAGAGATCATCCCGCAGGGCACGATGGCCGAACGCATGCGCGCCGCCGGCGCCGGCATCATGGGCTTTTACACGCCGACCGGTGCGGATACGCTGCTTGCCGAGGGACGCGAAACACGAGAGATCGGCGGCAGGCTGTGTCTGCTGGAATATCCGTTGCCCGGTGATGTCGCGCTGATCGAGGCCTGGAGCGCGGATCGCTGGGGCAACCTGACCTACCGCGACAGCGCGCGAAACTTCAATCCGGTCATGGCGATGGCCGCCAAACTCACCATCGCGATGACGCGCAACGTCGCCGCACTTGGCGAATTGGCACCCGAGACGATTGTCACGCCAGGCATCTTCGTCAATCGCGTGCTGCACGTGCCGCTCTGAGAGGATCTGATGGACATCTCCCCGCTCGATCGCAACGGCATGGCGGCGTGGTGCGCGCGAGATATTCCTGAAGGCTGGCTCGTCAATCTCGGCATCGGCATCCCGACGCTGGTCGCCGATTTCGTGCCGGCGGAGCGCGAGGTGATCTTCCATGCCGAGAACGGCGTGATCGGCGTCGGCCCTGCGCCGGCGGCCGACGCGGTCAATCCGTTCCTCATCAACGCCAGCACCACCCATGTCACGCTGCGCACCGGCGGCTCTTATGTGCACCATGCCGATAGCTTCGCCATCGCGCGTGGCGGACATCTGGATCTGTGCGTACTGGGCGCCTTCGAAGTGGCTGAGAACGGCGACCTGGCGAACTGGGCGCGCTCTGCCAATGAGCCTGTGAAGCAGGTCGGCGGCGCGATGGATCTGGCGATCGGCGCGCAACAACTCTGGGTCGTGATGGAGCACACCACAAGGGACGGCGAACCGCGCATCCGCCGGAAATGCACCTACCCGCTGACCGCGAAGGGCGTGGTCAAGCGCGTCTATACCAACCTGGCGGTGCTCGACGTGACGCCGGACGGCTTCGCGGTGCGCGACATGATCCCCGGACTGACCCTGGAGGCGTTGCAGGCCCGCACGGAGGCGAAGCTGCATCTGCTTTGACCGGCTACAGGCGTTGATTGGAGGTTTGCCATGATCACTGCGGTCGAGATCACCGCGCGCGCACCGTTCGTCGGGGGCGCCGAGTTTGGTGCGACCGGCGCCTATGAGCGGCTCGACGGCGTTGCGTTCGGCGAGCTCGATCCGGCGCATCCGGCCAACCGCGGCATCGTCAACATCGACAAGGCGCCGCGCAACGCGCGTGGGATGGTCGAGTACCGCAGCGACATCTGCATTCTGCGTCCGGCCGATCCCGAGCGCGGCAATGGCCGCATCCTATATGAGGTGAACAACCGCGGCCGCATGATGCTGTTTGCCAACCTGTGCGCCGGCAAGGCAGGCAACCAGCCGTCGACCGCGGCGGATCTTGGCAACGCATTGCCGCTGCGACGCGGGTTCACCTTGCTGTGGTCGGGCTGGGACCCGGGCGCGCCACGCGCCAACGGCGGGCTCGGACTTGACGCACCGATCGCCACCGACAACGGCGCGCCGATCGTGCGACGCATCCGCGAGGAGTTCATCTCCGGCACGCGCGGCGGCGAACTCAAGCAGTTCCGCCTGTCCTATGAAGCGGCCACGCGCGACGACGCCGTGCTGACGGTGCGGCGCACGCAGACCGCGTCGCGGCAGCCGGCGGCGTTCGAGTTCGTCGATGCACGCACGATCCGTCTGGCGCAGGGCGCGGTCCCCGAGCCCGGCTCGATTTACGAACTGCGCTACCACGCGACCAACCCGCGCGTGCTCGGCGTCGGCTTCGCGGCGACGCGCGACATCGTCAGTCATTTGCGCAACAGCGCGGCCGGACGCGACGTGCTCGGCCGTCAGCCGACGCATGCGCTGGGCTTCGGCATCTCGCAGGCCGGACGCTATCTGCGCGATCACCTGGTACTGGGCTTCAACCGGGACGAAGCGGGCGCGCGCGTGTTCGATGGGGTGTTCACCCATGTTGCCGGCATCGGCCGGGTGTTCTGCAACACCGAATTCGGCCAGCCCGCGCGCACCCGCACGTGGCACGAGGATCACGGTTTCCCCGAGGTGGCGTTCCCGTTCGCCACCGGCGCTCTGATGCGCGGCGACGACAGCGATCCTAAGGTCATCGAGACCAACACCTCGACGGAATACTGGCAGAAGGGCGCGTCGCTGCTGCACACCGATCCAGACGGGACGCGCGATGCCGTGCTGCCGGCGAATGTGCGCGGCTATTACCTCGCCGGCACGCAGCACGGCGGCAAGGCCGGCATGCCGCGCGACGCCGGCCCATGCACCAATCCGCGCGACTGGCATGATCCGATGCCGGCGATCCGCGCGTTGCTGGTCACACTCGACGAGTGGGTGGCTAACGGCCGCGAACCGCCGCAGTCGCGGCTGCCCCGCATTGCCGACGGCACGCTGGTGCGCGCGCAGGCGGTGGCCTGGCCGAAGCTCGCGACGCTGGTGCCGCCGCGCGCCGCGAACGACGTGGTGGCGCCCGGCGACTGGACCGACCCGCAGCGGCCTGCGCACGAATGGCAGGCGCTGGTGCCGCAGGTTGATGCGGACGGCAACGAGACTGCCGGCATCAGGCTGCCCGACATTGCCGTGCCGCGCGGCACCTTCACAGGCTGGAACCTCTACAAGGCGCCCTGGCCGGCAGGCGAACTCGCCGACCGTGACGGTACCTATCTGGCATTTGCCGCGACACGTGCCGAACGCGAGCGCGCCGGCGATCCGCGCCCTTCGCTGGAAGAGCGCTATCCGACTGCGTCCGATCATTCCGCGCGTATACGCGACGTGGCCGCCGCGTTGCAGCGCGACCGGCTGCTGCTGGAGGACGACGTAACGACATTTGCCCGGAGCACATAGGCGGCGGCCTCGCGCATCCCGCCGCAGGACCTGCGCCGCGATCGCGCCTTCTGGGCCGGCTTGCTGGAACTGCGCGCGCTGTCGTGTGACCTGCCAGCACACACCGCGGGCGGCTATCGCAATCGCCGATTTGCGATCATCCGCGATGCCGCCTGGATCACGCTCTACCGGGCCATGCATCCCTTTCCGCAGCTCGGCGTGTTCCTGCGCTGCACCGGCCTGGCCGGCGACGCATTCTTCACACTGGCCGACCGTGCGCGCGAGAGCATCGAGCCCCGTCTGCGCGCCGCGTTGGGCCCAGGCGCCGACATGGAGTGGGGGACCTCGAACCACCCCGGCACGACCGACATCGCAGCCATCATTGCGGCACCTTTGCCCTGGGACGACGCAGCTGACGGCCTGCACGCGGCCTGGCTTCTTCGTGTCGGCACGGTGTGGTGGAACGGCTTCGGATCGTCGGTCGATGGACCGGTCTAGCGCGAGCGACGGCCGCTGGTACCCGGTCCGCGTCGCCCCGCTCACGTAGTTCTTGCGCGGAAACTCCTCGGTGTAGCTCCGCAGGGTCTTGCCGGTGCGCGAGCCCATATCGCGATACGGCCGCTTTCGCAGCCGCTCCACGTCGAGATCGATGCCGTGCCCCGGTGTCGTCGGCAGCTCGACAAAACTGTCCTTCACCACCAGCGGCTGCACTGCGATCTCGTCGCAGGCCGGCTTCAGGTTGATGAAGAACTCGGCGATCCAGAAGTTCGGGATCATCGCTGAAAGCTGCACCGTCGCGGCCGCCCCGACGAGGGTCGAGTTGTAGTTGTGCGGCGCCACCGCCACGGCGTGCGGCTGCGCCATTGCGGCGATGTCGAGCATCGCGCCGATGCCACCGCAATTGCAGATGTCCGGATTGATGATGTCCGCGGCCCGCGCCGCCAGCGCCTGGGCAAAGGCCTCCTTCGAGTAGATCGCCTCTCCCGTGACGATCGGCACGCCAGGCAGTGCACGCCGCACCTCCGCCACCAGCTCGATGTTGTCGCAGAGGCAAGGCTCCTCGTACCATCCGATATCGAACTCCGCGAGCCGTTTGCCGATGCGGATCGCATGCATCGGCGCGAGCCTGCGATGCACCTCCACCAGCAGCCCGAACTCCGGCCCCAGCGTCTCGCGCATCTTCCTCACGTACCGCACGACGTGATCTTCGTCCTCACGATGAATGAAGTTGCGCCACGGTCCAGGGAACGGGTCCCATTTCAGCGCGGTGAAGCCCATCTCCTTCACCTTCAGCGCGCGTTCCAGATTCTGTTCGATAAACTCGCTGCCGCTCGACCAGCCGTTCGCATACACCTTTACCCGTTCGCGCGATGCGCCACCCAGCAGGTTGTACAGCGGAAGCCCGGCGTGCTTGGCCACGATGTCCCACAGCGAGATCTCGATCGCGCTCCACGCCGACAAGAGGTCCAGCGAGGCACGCCGCATCGCGTAGTCGTCGAATACCACCTGCGCGGTGTGGCGGATATTGAATGCGCTGCGACCGATCATGTATTTCGCCATGACCTGCAGCAGGTGCTCGATCACCGGCTCTTTGCCGGGAGTGACATAGGCTTCGCCCCAGCCGTGGATGCCTTCCTCGGTTTCCACACGGCAGAACAGCAGGTTCTTCGCCAGACCGGGATCGAACAGGAATGTCTCGATCCTGGCAATCTTCAACTCTGGCATCGGTTTCCTCCTTGGAGCATGGTTGCCGAAGACACTACAGGCGGCAAGGCGAGGGAGGAAGCAGCATGCAATTCGACCAGATCACCTACGAAACCATCGGCAAGACCGCCATCATCACGCTGAACCGTCCGGAGAAGCGCAACGCGCTCAGCGCGCATCTACTGCGCGAGCTGCATGAGGCGCTGCTGGAGGCTGACGAGTACAATCCGATCCACAGCGTCGTGCTGCGCGGCGCGGGGCCGCATTTCTGCGCCGGTGCCGATCTCAGCGAGTACTCCTCGGGTCGCGGCGAAGACTATCGCGGCCGTCAGGAGATCGACGATGACGTGTGGCGTCTCGAACAGGGCCAGCGCCTGCGCATCGCGCTGTTCGACATGCACAAGCCGGTGATCGCTCAGGTGCACGGCACGTGCATCGGCATAGGCACCGATCTCGCATGGCTTTGCGACATGGTTATCGTCGCCGATGACGCGCGGATCGGCTTCCCGCCGGTGCGCGACCTCGGTACGCCGCCCGGCAGCATGTGGCTGTATCATTGCGGTCCGCAATGGGCGAAACGTCTGCTGTTCACTGGCGACAGCGTCACCGGCGCGGACGCCGCGCGTATCGGGCTGGCGATGAAATCCGTGCCGGCGACGGAACTGGCAGCCGAGGTGATGCGGCTGGCGGAACGCATGGGGATGGTGGATCCGCATTTGCTGTCAGCCAACAAGCGGCTGGTCAATCTCGGGCTGGAGCTGATGGGTGCGCGCACCTTGCAGCGCATCGGCGCCGAGATCGACGCGCGTGGCCACAACGCACCGATGGCGCGCGAATTCCGCCAGACGATGCGCACCCACGGGGTGAAGTACGCCTTCCAGAAGCGCGACGCGGCGTTCGGCCGCGGGTTCGCCACGGTTGAGGGGCCCGATTCCGACTAAGCAACTCCGGGTGCAGGGATTTTGTAACTCGCTGGAGATACGTTGCGGAATCCTCACGACATTCTGAGCGACGTCATGCCTTCGCCCGCCGATAACGTTATCCTCACGTTTCCCCCGCGCACGGTGTCGCAAGAGGAACAGATGCTGCTCGCCGAGTGGTTCGCGGCAACTCAACGCGCGGACCTCGATGTCGAACGTGCGTACATCAGCGAGCGGCGCGGCGACGATCCGAAGATCGTCGGCCGCATTGTGGTGGTGCTACGGTCGAGCAAACATCCGGCGTTCCTGGTCTTCGCGCCGACCGAGTCGCTCTTCTGGGTCGTAACGGCGGCGCCGGCGTGGGACAAAGTGCATCGCTTCCGCACACTGCGCGCAGCGCTGAACTCGATCCGGCCCGTACTGGACGGGCCGGACGCCATGCAAATTTCCGGGCTCTCCGGCAATCTCGCCTGATTGCAGCTTCGTTCAGCCGGTCATGTGATTCGAGCCGGTGCCGGTCATCGCCGCCGGGCTAGGCGTCTGGTTCGCCGTCAGACTGCCGAACAGGCCGTGCATCTCGTCTTGCACGCCGGACGTGAAGTAGATCGTATTGGAGCTGCCCGCCGATCCGTTGTTGCCGGGAATTAGCTCCCACAGGTCCGGGATCACGATTGGGTTGCCGCCTGCGTCGGTTAGGTTACCGACGAACTGGTCATTCTTCAGGTTATACGCTTCGATGGTGCCGTCGCCGAAGTTGCCGACCAGCAGATCGCCGCCAAACGAACCGAAGCTCGAAGGCGCAATGGCGAGGCCCCAGGGCGAATCGAGCGCTCCACCCGACGCAACGCGCGCCAGCAGATGGCCCTGGAGGTCGAATTCGTCCACGAAACCATTGCCGGGCCCGGCGACGTCGTCATGCTTTGCGTCGTCCTGCAACGCGTATGTCACGAATAGCTTGCCGTTCAGTACCTGCACGTTGAATGGCGCATAGCCCGTTGGAAGGTTATCGTCGGTGAAGCTGTTCACCTCGTTGAAGTTCTGGTCGTAGACGTCAACAGTGCCGTGGCGAAAGTTGGCCGCGTACAGCAACGGGCCGGTGTCGGCAATCGCCAGACCCTTATAGACCGCTCCAACACCCTGCGCCTCATTGCCATCAGCCGGATTGGCGGATTCGTTGACAGCGATGATGGACTGGCTGCCGGCGGCCGGGGTCCAGCCGGAGATCGTGCCGTCCTCAGTCGCGAACAGGAAATTCGCAGGCGAGCCGTCCTGCAACGTGAAGGCCCCGGTTGACGCGAACGAGTTGAACACTTGGCCTGTCGGTGCCGCCGGTCCACCATCAAGTGTTGGAGCAGCGATGGTTACTGGCGGGATCGCATTGAGCGTCACGCCGTTGGCAGTGACGCTGTCGATGCTCGAGACACCGGAGTTGTTCTCGGAGATCCAGAATGGTCCGGTCGCGCTGTAGGCAACGCCCCATGGGTTGATCAGGTTCGGATCGGTCTGCTGCGCCGATCCGGCTTGAGTGGAGCCATCCGATATCAGGTTGGTCTGCGTGAAGGTGGTCGGCGACAACACTTGCTGGCGTGGGAAATGTGAATGCACGGCGAAACCTCCCGTTGAAGTTGGAACGCCTGCCCGGCCGCGGCGAAGGACACTCCGGTTCGCCGCGGTGACCGCGAATAGGGGGACGCGCCAGGTGTCGCGGTCGTCCTTGCTCACGTTCAGTTGTTTGCGCCCCGTTCCGTGCGTCGGGCGCCAATATCGACGCTCGCGGCCGCCCCAAAATACCCGCGCAAGTCAGGATTTTATACAAATCGCAGCGTCATGAATCCGTCTCAGTCGACGCCTTGTCGAGGCCGGCTGGATCCCGCTGGCAATACGTCGTCTACACTCTGTACAATGGTGCTACGCAATTACGACGGCTTCTGCCGCAATGCCAGTGACAAATATACCGTGTTCCTCTACGCATGGATGGCATTCTGATGCAAATACGGCGCGGCGAACGCGCCCAGCCACGCTGTCGTGGTCCACAGCACCAGCAAGACGCCATAGGCGCGCACGGTGAGGGGCGGCACCGGCGCGTCCTCGGTCAATGCGTCGCCGCCATTCAGGACCAGCGCCGTCAAGGGCACATAGATAAGAAAGCTCGCCAGCGTCGCGATCGTCAGCGCGGCGAGACATGCCTGCCAGCCGAACACAAGCCCTGGCACAAAAGCCGTCAGCACGAACGGCAGTCCCAGTGCCAGTCCTTGTGCATGATGCAGTGAGGGCCAGGCGAGATCGGCGGTCGTCGGTCGCAGGTATCGCATTGTCAACTCCGCAGTTCTGGGGCCAGGTCTTCGTGGAATGCGTTGCCCGCCCTGGTCGGGCGGATGTGGCCGGCACGGATCGTGTAATCGCCGAAGCGTTCGCCAGGCCCGCGGTGTTCAGCATACTCGCGGAACAGCGGCGCGAGCGCCGTAACGATCGCATCGCCACCGACGTCTCGGCGGTACAGCTTGTTCATGCGCGTGCCGTCGGATGCTCCGCCAAGATACAGGTTGTAGAGGCCAGGGCTGCGCCCCACGAGGCCGATCTCCGCAAGGTACGGCCGCGCACAGCCGTTCGGGCAGCCGGTCATGCGGATCGTTATGTCGTCCTGCGCCAGGCCCGCGTTCTCCAGTTCCGCTTCGAGGCGTGTGACCAATTCCGGCAGATAACGTTCGCTCTCCGCCAGAGCGAGCCCGCAGGTCGGCAACGCCACGCAGGCGAGCGCATTGCGGCGCAACGCACTCACATTCACATCCAGACGGTGCGCCTGCAGCAACGCCGCCACGTGGGCCTTTCGCTCCGCGGGAATGTCGGCAAGCACCAGATTCTGGTTGGGCGTGATGATGAAGCGACCAACGTTCAGTTTCGCTATCGCGTGCAGACCCGCAAGGTCCCGCACGCGACCGTTCTCGACGAACAACGTGAAATGCCACGCGCCGTCATCGCCTTCCGCCCAGCCAAGCCGGTCGCCATGGTCGGTGAAGGCGAAGTCGCGTGCAGCCGACAGCGTGTAGCCCAGCCGGCGTTCCACCTCCGTGCGGAATCCGCCGAGGCCCATGCGCTCAATGGTGTATTTCAGCCGCGCGTGCTTGCGGTCGGAGCGGTCGCCGAAATCGCGCTGCACCGTCACGACCTTTTCCGCCACATCGATCGCCTGATCGGGGCGGCAGAAGCCGATCACATCGCCGGTGCGCGGGAACGTGTCGGGCTCGCCATGTGTCATGCCCATGCCGCCGCCTACCACCACGTTGTAGCCGACGATGCGGCCGGCCTGTTCGATCGCGATGAAGCCCAGATCGTGCGCGAATACGTCGACGTCGTTGTGCGGCGGCAGCGCGACCGCGACCTTGAACTTGCGCGGCATGTAAGTGCGGCCGTAGATCGGCTCGTCTTCCTCATCACCGCCGGATTGCTGCTCGCCGTCGATCCAGATCTCGTGCCAGGCACGGCTCCTCGGCAGCAGATGCATCCCGATCGCCCGCGCCAACCCGGCGAGTTCGGCGTGCGCGCGACTCTGCCACGGATTGACCCGCGCGATGACGTTGCGGTTCACGTCGCCGCACGCCGCGATCGTGTCGAGCATCGCATCGTTCAGTCCGCTGATTGCGTGCCGCAGGTTGCTTTTGATGATGCCGTGGAACTGGATGGTCTGCCGCGTCGTCAGCCTCAGCGTGCCGTTGCCACGCTCGCGCGCGATGCGCTCCGCGGCCAGCCACTGTTGCGGCGTCAGGACGCCGCCCGGCGCGCGCAGCCGCGCCATGAAGACGAAGGCCTTCTCCATCTTCTTGCGGCCGCGCTCCGCGCGCAGGTCGCGATCATCCTGCAAATAGATCCCGTGGAATTTGGTCAGCTGCTGATCGTCGTCGGACAGCGATCCGGTCTCGACGCGCGTCAGTCCCTCCGCGATCGTGCCACGCAGGAAGCGGCTGTTGCCTTTGATCGCCTCGTTGGGCGAAGGTGGCCGCTGATCAGTAGACATCGCGCAGATACCTCCCCTCGCGCCGCAGCGCATCGAGCGCCGCCACACCGTCCTTGCCCTGCCCGCCGAGGATGTGCTGCAACGTCGTGTGCACGTCCTTCGCCATTGCTTTGGCATCGCCGCACACGTAGATCGCCGCACCCTCCTGTACCCACGCGTACAGCTCGCGCCGCGCGTCCCATAGCGCACGCTGGACGTAGCGCTTCTCCGGTTGATCGCGTGAGAACGCCACGTCGAGCCGGGTCAGCACGCCGCGCTTCAGCAGGTCCTGCCATTCGAGCTGATACAGGAAGTCGTGCGTGTAGTTGCGGTGGCCGAACACCAGCCAGTTGCGCCCGCGCGCGCCGATCGCATCGCGCTCCTGCATGAACGCGCGGAACGGTGCCACACCGGTGCCCGGCCCGATCATGATGACGGCCCGATCGGGATCCGTCGGCAGACGGAAATGCGCGTTTGGCTTCAGGAACACGCGCAGCCGATCGCCGGTCGCGCGCCGCTCCACCACATCCACCGATGCAACGCCGTTACGCTCGCGTCCATGCGTCGCATAACGCACCGCCGCCACCAGCAGATGCGCCTCGTCCGGCACCGCCTTCCGGCTAGAGGCAATCGAGTAGTAACGCGGCGCCAACGGTCGCAGCAGCGACAGAAGTTCCGTCTCGCTCAGGCTGCGCGGCGCGGCCTCCAGCATGTCGATGATCTGCCAGCCGTCCTGGCGCGTCAGCGATTCGCCGCGCGTGTATTCGTCGAACTTCGGCGCCGTCAGCGTGGTGATATCGAACTGCTCCAGCAGCGTCGAGCGCAACGGCGCGTTGCCTGAGAGTCCCGTCGTCGCCAGCACCGTGTCCACCAGCCGCGGATCATTGACCGGCACGAACCCAAGGGAGTCACCCGGCTCATACTCGATGCCGGCCCCCGCGAGCGACAGCTCGACATGCCAGGTATCGGAGGTGGACCGGCTACCCGAGAGGCAGACGCGCTCGATTACCTCCGCCTCGAATGGCCGCGAGCGACTCCAGGCGGCCGTTCCGGTAGCGGGACGGGCGAAATCGACATGGATGACCGCGCCGGCCTCCGGCTCGCCCAACTCGGCCTGAAGCGTGCCGAGCGTCGTGTCGATCCAGCTTCCGGCGGGCGCCTCGTAATCGAGGTCGCACTCGATCCGATCCGCCACGCGCGAAGCACCCAGCGCGGCAAAGCGCTCGTCGAACAGCCGGCCGGTCTCGCAGAACTTCGCGTAGGCGAGGTCGCCCAGCGCCAGCACGGCGTAGCGTAGCCCATCGAGGCGTGGCGCATCGTCGGCCATCAACGCGGCAAAGAAGTCGATCCCGCGCTGCGGCGGGTCGCCCTCGCCCCACGTGCTGGCGATAACCAACAGGTTCTGCACGCCAGCGACCTGCGCTGGCGTGGCGTCAGCCATGTCGAGCACCCGCGCGGCGAAACCCAACTTGCCGGCAGCCTTGCGCGCGACATCGGCCAGCGCCTCGGCGTTGCCGGACTCGGTCGCGAACAGGATGGTCAGCGGCGCCCGGCGTGCCGGTGGTGCCGCTGCAGCGGGCTGTGGCGCGGTCGCCGCCTGATATCCGGCAAGGAACCCGCTCAGCCAGGTCCGCTGTTCGGCGTTCGTCCGCGAGATGATGTGGTTCAGCGCAACGATCTGATCGGCCGGAAATGGCGCGGTCTCAGGCAGCATGGCGTTCTCCTTGAGCCTGTGGCGCAGTGTCCTGCCAGGCGGTAAGCAGCGGCCGCAGTGCGACGACTGGGCCGATAATGATCAGCGTTGGCGCATGCGATGGGATGGCGGCGGCGCAGCGCTCCGCATCCACCAGCGTGGAGATCGCCACACGCTGGCGCGGCGTGGTCGCCTCGGTGACGAACGCGACGGCTTCATCGGACCGCCGCCCTGCCGCGCGTAGGTGTGCGGCGATCACCCCGATCTGGCGCAGAGCCATGTAGAGCACCAGCACGTCGGCGCCGCGCGCCAACGCGCTCCAGTCGAGGTCGGGCGGCTCGCACTTGACGTCATGACCCGTGACAAACGCAACGCTGTGCGCGAGGCCTCGATGGGTGACCGGAATGCCGGCCGCCGCCGCCCCGCCGATGCCGGCGCTGACCCCCGGGACGATGCGAAAGCGGATCCCAGCCGCCGCCAGCGCCAACGCCTCCTCGCCGCCGCGCCCGAACACCAGCGGGTCGCCACCCTTCAGCCGAACCACCCGATGTCCCTCGCGCGCCAGCCCGATCAGCCGCTGATTGATGCGAAGCTGCGGCGTCCGTCGCCCGGCGGCGCGCTTGCCCACCGGCTCCAGCCGCGCCTGCGGCGCCTGCGCCAGGATCTCCGGCGACACGAGCGCGTCGTGCAGCACGACGTCGGCTTCCGCGAGTGCCCGGGCGGCGCGCACCGTCAGCAGCCCCGGGTCGCCAGGGCCTGCGCCGACCAGCCATACAGTACCCGGCTCGAAGGTCATGCGAGCCACCCGTTGGCCTGCAGCAGCGCGTCCGTCAGCGCCGCCACATCGCCTCCCTCGCGCCGCCACTGCGCGCGATGCTCGCGCAGCAGAGCAACGCGATCGGCCCATTCGGCGCCATATTCGACGGCGATCCGTGCGCGGATGCGTGCCGCGAGGCCGGGACTGGCGCCGGCAGTGGACACCGTCAGCAGCAGGTCACCACGGCGGACCTCAGCGACATTGTGGAAGTCGCATAGCGCCGGCGCGTCCTCGACGTTGACCAACACCCGCGCCGAGCGCGCCAACGCGGCCAGTTCAGCGGCCCGTTCCCCGGGCAGCCCAGCGATCCAGAGGGCGCGGAGTTCGGCGAGCTCGGCCCCGCCTGGCAGGAAGTTCCGCAGCGCAGTGCCAACCGCCCCATCCAGCTCCTGATCCGGCTGGTCGGTGAACAGCAGCAAATGGCGAGCGCCGCCAGCACGCAAGGCGAGGAAACGCCGCAGCGCCAGTCCGCCCCGGCCGGCCACCGCGACCGGGACAGCGGCCGGGTCCAATGCCACGGCGATCATCTGGAAAAGTCGCTTGGTCCAGGCATCGGAAACCCCGCTCGAGGAGCAATTCTGCCCCTAGCAGAGAAGGATTTTCCTCAGGGATGCAAGGCGGTGGCGAAAATAGCGAAAATCTTCCACATGCTCCGAGCATCGTGGGAACTACCGTGCGTTCCCCACCCGCTCGGAGCAAGCTCCCCCTCCCCGTACGAGAGGGGGAGGGGGCGGTTGTCTACTTTACCAGTTCCGGCTGCCGCGCCGGGGTCTTCCGGAACGCCGGCATTACCTCCTCGGCGAAGCGCTGCAACTGCTCCAGAGCCTCGGACTTCGGCACGCCGACCGACAGGCTGACGGAGATCCTGTCCAACGCCGGATACTTCGCCTCCAGCGCCTTCAGGTGGTCGATAACCTCTTGCGCGTTCCCCGTCAGGAACCCCCCAGCATTCACCGCATCCTCGATCCCCGGCAGCTTGGCCGTCGGCGCGCGCTTCGGATCACGCATGATCTCGACCTGCTCATCGGTCATCGCCCGCACCAGGCGCAACTCGCCGAACATCTTCATGTTCTCTTCGTAGTATTTCGCCGCGCGCCGGATGCCGTCCGCGCGGCTGTCCGCCATGTAGAAATGGAAGCCGAAGCACAACCGCTCGCCGAGTTCGATCTGCTTGCCCATTTTGGCGTGCGCTTCCTGCCAACCGAGCACGACCTTGTGCATGGCACCACCCTCAGCCGAGCCGCCGCCGACCATGCCCTGGATGCCGTGCTTCGCCATGAACTCCATGGCGCGCGCGGAACCGCCCTGGATCGGCTGCCATGTCTCAACCGGCAGCCGCATCGGCCGCGGCACCAGCGTCAGCTCCTTCAGCGTATAGCCGCGATACGGCACCTCCGGCGGCAGCGTGTAGTGCTTGCCCTTGTGGCTGAACGATTCTTCGTTGAACGACTTGAAGATGATATCGACCTGTTCCTCGAACAGCTCGCGATTGGCCGCCTGATCGATCAGCGGTGAGCCGAACGTCTCCACCTCGCGCGTATGATAGCCGCGGCCAAGGCCGAAGATCACCCGGCCATTGCTGAGAATGTCCGCCATCGCGTAATCCTCGGCCAACCGCAGCGGATGCCACATCGGCGCGATGTTGAAGCCGCAGCCGATCTTCAGGTGCTTCGTGACGTGCGTGAGATGTAGCGCCATCATCAGCACGTTCGGAATGCACTCGGTGCCTTCTCGCTGAAAATGGTGTTCCGCCATCCAGAATGCATTGTAGCCGAGACCATCCATCAGCACCGCCATCGACTGCGCCTTCTCCAGCGCTGTGGCGAGATGTTCGTTGGAATACAGGCGATCGTTGATTGGCGTGCCCGCGTAACCGATGTTGTCCAGATCGACGTGGCCTGCGTACAGGCTGTCAAATTTCGTAATCATGCCGTTGTCCTCCGGGTACTTGCGGCCATGGTAGTGGAACAACCGGAGTTGGCAACCGGGAGCGACCGATGCCCGAATTGCCCGATGTCGAGATTTCAGGCGTGTGATGGATAGGCACGCGCGGCGGCCATGTCGTCGCGCGCGTCATGGTTGCACATCCGGGCAGCCTCGAAGGTGTCAGCGCGGCCACCGTGCAGCGCCGGCTGAAGGACAAGCAACTTTCAGGTCTCGTCGCCATGGCAAGGTCCTGTTCGCCGAGTTCGAGGACGCCATGAGGCTTGCCATGCATTTCGGCCTCAACGGCTCGCTGGTGGGCCTGTCGCCCGACGAGGACGAACCTGCGTCCACCCGGCTTATGTTCGAGTTCGCCAAAAGTGCGCGACTTGCCTATGTCAATCCACGCCGCAACGGCCACGTCTGCGTGACCGCCAGTGCTGCGTCCTCCATCGCCGATCAGCGCCTCGGTCCCGACGCGCTGGATCCGTGTAGCCGGGTGTGGTTGCAAACGACCGCGTGCCCAAAGGGTTTCTGCTGCCCGAGCGTCACCCCGGCGGTCACTGTCCTCGCTGCGGCACCGCACTGGTGATCGACAAGCGTGGCGGCCGCACGAGCTATCATTGTCCAAGATGCCAGCCGGCGCCTCACGGCTGATTTGCTAACTTCTCATAACTCCATTTCCATATTTTAACGATACGGATACACTTCCGACTTTACCTTATCGCACGTTGTTGGCCGCATAGGAGGCTTGCCGCGATGCGTGCCGATACCGGACCCACGCTGGGCGTGCTGCTTTTGCTTGTCTCCGGATGCTCAGGCGGCCCAGCGATTGAACCAACGCCCCCCGCGCCCCACCAGATCGCGGCCGCGACCCCTGCCCGCGGGCTATCGCTGGAAGACGTCGGGCGTGAGGTGACACGGCTGCGGGCGGCGCTGGCCAAGGGAGTACCTCAGCACACCGCGGAAACCGCAGATGGCGATCTCGCTTGGATCAGTCGCGCGAAGGCCGCCGTCGCCGCCGCGCCGCTTGCGATCGAGCAGCCGCAACTGCTCGTCGTGGTCGATCGCAACCCCGCGGTGCAGGAGCTCCGCATTATCCTGGCGCAGCCAAATGCGACCTGGGAGGTGATCGGCGGCAGCAAGGTTTCGACCGGTCAGTCCGGTCGGCGCGGCTACTTCATCACACCGCTGGGTGTGTTCCTGCATACCGACGGCATCCTCGACTACCGCGCCCTCGGCACGTTCAACGAAAATCACATCCGCGGACTTGGCCTCAAGGGCATGCGTGTCTGGGATTTCGGCTGGCAGACTGCGGAGAGGGGCTGGCGCGTGGAGCGTGATCCCGCCGAGATCCGCCTACTCATGCATGCCACCGATCCCGACTATTTGGAGCAGCGGCTCGGCCATCCGGCCTCCGAGGGATGTGTGCGGGTGCCTGCGACGATGAACCAATTCCTGGATATCCACGGCGTTCTTGACGTCGATTATGAGCGGGCAGCGCAAGACGACGCCAGGCTTGACAGTATCTTGCCGCGCGACCGTACCCCCACGCCGCTGGCAGGCGATGCTCTCGTCGTCGTGGACTCGTCCTGAACCCAAGCCGGCGCCGCTGATCCCGGCTACGTGAGCGGCCCGCCCGAGCGGCCGCCGCGTCGTGCGTGTGCGGTGATAAACAGTTCGAAGACCGCCACAGCGCCGATCGACATGGTCAAGCTCGCCAGCAGCCACAACATCTGCGTCCACATGGCGATCCAACCGCGCAACATCCCGGCACTTCCAAGCACATCGTGCATTCCGCACCTCCTTGCGGCTGACTGCCGTATGCTGGTCCCTTCCTGCGACCCGCGCCTTGATCCATATCAATCGAGCCAACGCGCGGCCAGCCGGGTTTAAGCCACTGTCTGGTCACGAATCGTCGTCTTGCGCTCGTTCGGGCCTTCGCAGCAAGCTGCCGCGTGCCGACCAATGGAGGCAGCCATGGCTATTGTGCTCGACCACACGATCGTCCCGGCGCACGACAAAGAGGCGTCCGCCAAATTTTTCGCTCGTATTTTCGGCCTGGGCTATGAAGGCGCAGTGTCCCACTTTGCGCCGGTACGGGTGAACGAGACACTGGTTATGGACTTCGATACCTGGCCGTCATTCGAATCGCACCACTATGCGTTCAAGGTGAGCGCCCAGGAATTCGATGCGATCTTTGGCCGGGTCAAGGGTGAAGGGCTGGCATATGGCAGCGGCCCCTTTTCGCCCGACGACATGCAGATCAATCATCGTGGCGGTGGGCGTGGATTATATTTCAAGGACCCGAACGGACACCTGCTGGAAGTCCTGACCGTCTAGCGGAAGAACCTTCGTCCTGTCATTGCAGGGCGCGACAATGCCGGTGCGGCCTCTTGCGACGACGCACTCACACATTCTTACGACCTCTCGGCGCTACTTGACTTGCAAGCCAGACGAAGCCTAACCCACAGTCAAAATGGCGGCGCAAGACAGCCGCTGAACTGCCCTTGTTCACGGGCCCGTGCTTAGCGGGCCGTGCGTTGTGCCGTATCGGCAGCCGAGGGAGGGGCGATGGCGGATTGGGTCTTTTCGCGTCGCGTAATTCTTGCAGGGTGTGTCGCTACATCCGGCTGCCTGCGGTCGGTTGCGGTACGCGCCGATGAACCGGCGGACCCGGATCGACTAAAACTTCCACAGCCCGGCGATTGCCTCGTCGAGGCCGGAAATGACGCTGGCACAACACCGCTGAAGCCCGTCGACATAGGCTCGCAGGACGTCGTCCTGGCATGGGCATTCGATCCGCACAAAAATGTTCCACGCGATGGATCGCGGCTCAACATGGTCCTGCTCATGCGTTTCGATCCCGCCACGCTCGGCGACGCCGACAAGGAAACGGCGCCCGATGGGGTCGTCGCATATTCCGCCGTTTGCACACATCAGCAGTGTTGGGTGACCGACTGGCTGAAGTCCACTCAGGTTCTCCAGTGCCCGTGCCACCAATCGCAGTATGACCTGCGACACGGAGCGAAGGTCGTGGGCGGACCGGCGCCACGACCATTGCCAGCCTTGCCACTGAAACTGAGTAACGGCGTTCTCAAAGTCGCCGGTCCATTCACTGCGCGGATCGGAGGTGAACAGCAACAGAATACCTAGGCTGAACTGAACGCCCGCGGTCGCCGCGGGACGCGCTGGAGTTGCCAGGCTGATCAATGTGGGAGGAGAAGCCAATGCGCATGCAATACAAGACCGCCCTGATGACATTCGCGGCCGGAATCCTTGGCTGCATCGCTGCCAAAGGGGTAGTTGCGGACGAAGTGTCCAGTTATGCCCCCGTGACGCAGGAGCGTCTGGAGAACCCGGAAGCCGGAAACTGGCTGCTGTATCGCCGCACCTACGATGGTCACGGCTTCAGCCCGCTGCGTCAGATCAACAGCGACAGCGTCAAAGATCTCGTGCCGGTCTGGACTTACGCAACCGGAACGGTGGAAGGCCACGAGGCCCCTCCGATGGTGAACAACGGCATGATGTTCGTCACCACGCCGGGCATGCAGGTTCTCGCGCTCAATGCTTCGACCGGCGACCTGATTTGGCGCTACAAAGAGAGCCTGCCCGCCGATCTCTTCCAGTTGCATCCGACCAACCGCGGCGTCGCCCTGTGGGGCGACAAAGTCTTTCTCGCGACGGTCGATGCTCATCTGATCGCGCTGGACGCGAAGACCGGCAAAGAGGTGTGGAACACCAAAGTCGGCGACTACCAGCACGGCGAGTACATGACACTTGAGCCGCTGGTTGTGCACGGCAAGGTCATGGTCGGCTCGTCCGGCGGCGAGTTCGGCGTGCGCGCCTTCATCGCGGCCTATGATGCGGAAAGCGGCAAGCAGCTATGGCGATTGCACACCGTCCCAAGCCCTGACGAGCCGGGTGGTGATACCTGGAAGACCGATGCATGGAAGACCGGGGGTGGCTCGGTCTGGATCACCGGCGACTATGATCCCAAAAGGAACATCGCGTACTGGGGCATAGGAAATGCCGCGCCGTGGCCCGGCGACCTGCATCCGGGCGATGATCTCTACACCAGCTCGACGCTCGCGTTGAACCCCGACACCGGCAAGATCGATGGCTACCACCAGTACCACTGGAATGATTCATGGGACTGGGATGAGATCCGGCCACCGGTGCTGATCAACATGCAGCATGACGGCCAGACGATCGACGCGCTCGTGCACCCCGGGCGCGACGGCTATCTGTGGACGCTTCAACAGACCGACAGCGGCATCAAGTTCATCTCAGGCCAGCCGTTCGTCTACCAGAACGCCTTCAAGAGCCTCGATCCGCAGACCGGGCGGCCGACCTACAACGACGACCACAAGCCGGTCACGGGCAAAGATGTAACTTTCTGCCCCTCGCTTTGGGGCGGTGAGGACTGGCCGTCCGAATCCTACAGCGATCAGACGCATCTGCTCTACATCCCCGCCAACGACAACATGTGCGGTGCGATGCAGGGCGAGAAAAAGCAGCTCATCGTCGGCCAGCTCTGGCTGGGGGCCGATCCGGACAGCATAAAGCTGCTGCCGCGCGCCGATCATATCGGCGAGCTGCAGGCCTGGGACGTCGCGACCGGCAAGCGAGCCTGGACCTACCCGTTCCCTGACCAGCTCTTCGCGTCGGTGCTGAGCACAGCCGGCGGACTGGTATTCGTCGGCGGCACCAATGACCGCATGTTCCGGGCATTCGATGCCAAGACAGGCGAGTTGCTCTGGCAGCAGAAGACGAACTCCGGAATTATCGGCATGCCTGTCGCCTACCAGGTCGGTGACACCGAGTACGTTGCTGTGCAGTCAGGCTGGGGTGTCGATGCCCAGCGTATCCAGGAGTCGCTGGCAAAAACCTCGATGAAGCTCGATCCGAATGCCGTGCCGCAGGGTGGCGTGGTCTGGGTGTTCGCGCTCAGGCGGCGCCCATGAAGTGACTCGCTTATAACGCAGACCGAACTCGCAACTGAGGAGCGGTTGACGACCGCTCCTCCTAGCCGCGCCAAGGAGTTGAGCCATGGTCACACTGAAGATCAACGGACAAGACCACGCCTATGACGGTGATACGGATGTCCCCCTGCTCTGGATCATTCGTGATGAGCTCGGACTGACCGGCACCAAGTTCGGTTGCGGCAAGGGTTTCTGCGGCGCCTGCACCGTGCATCTTGACGGCGTCGCCGTCCGGTCTTGCTCCGTTCCGGTCTCCGATGTATCCGACCGGCAGATCGTCACGATCGAAGGGCTTGACCCAGAGGGCAATCATCCCGTGCAGCGCGCATGGCGTGAGACGAGTGCGCCGCAATGCGGCTACTGCCACGCGGGACAGATCATGCAGGCCGCGGCCCTGCTGGCGGCGACGCCCAAGCCGTCGGACCAGGACATCCTCTCCGGCATGTCCGGCAACATCTGTCGTTGCGGCTGCTACCAGCGCATTGCGGAAGCGGTGCGCCTGGCCTCGACGGGAGTGTAAGCCATGACCCACATGTTCGATACAACGTCGATCCAGCCGGGCGGCATCGCGAACGTGAGCCGCCGGTTCGTGATGAAGGGCATTGTCGGCTCCGGCGCACTCGTGATTGGCGCCAGCGTTCTGCCGCGCCCCGCCATGTCGGCATGGGACACCGGCGCCGGCAAGATGCCGGGTGGCACCGTCAACGACCCACACGTGTTCGTCGCCATCGACCCCTCCGGCCTGGTGACCATCGTCACCAACCGCTCGGAGATGGGCACCGGTGTCCGCACCAGCCTGCCCATGGTCGTCGCCGACGAGATGGAGGCCGACTGGTCGCGCGTGCGCGTCGCACAGGCGCCCGGCGACGAGAAGAAATACGGCAATCAGGACACCGACGGATCGCGCAGCGTGCGGCATTACGTCCAGCCGATGCGGCAATGCGGCGCCGCCATGCGCACGATGCTCGAGCAGGCGGCCGCGGCGCGCTGGGGCGTCGACGTATCCGAGGTGCGCGCCGAGAACCACAAGGTCGTGCACCTCGCCTCGGGCAACATGCTCGGCTACGGCGAGCTGGCCAAGGCCGCGAGCGCGTTGCCGACACCGTCGGTCGACAGCCTTAAGCTGAAGGACCCGCGCGACTTCCGCTACATCGGCACCGGGTCCATACCCATCGTCGATCTGCACGACATCACGACGGGGCACGCGACCTACGGCATCGATGCGAAAGTCCCCGGCATGAAGTTCGCGGTGATCGCGCGTCCGCCGGTGGTTGGCGGCAGGCTGGTCTCGTTCGACGCCACCGAGGCGCTGAAGGTTCCCGGCGTGGAAAAGGTCGTCGAGGTGCAGGGCTGGCCCTGGCCCACGAAGTTTATGCCAGTGGGCGGCGTCGCCGTGGTCGCGCGCAACACCGGCTGCGCGATCAAGGGGCGCGACAAGCTGAAGGTCGTCTGGGACAACGGCCCGAATGCAACATATGACTCGGCGGCGTTCCGCAAGCAGATGGAGGCGACGGCCGCCAATCCAGGCAAGGTCGTGCGCGATGACGGCGACGCGGAAGGCGCACTGAAGTCCGCCGCCAAAGTCATCACCGCGCAGTACTATGTTCCCCACCTCGCGCACGCCTCGATGGAGCCGCCGACCGCTGTCGTGCACGTCTCCGAGGGCAAGGCCGGCCCGCAATGCGTCGCCTATGCGCCGACGCAGAGCCCTGGCGGTTGCCGCGACGATCTCGCCAAGATGCTGGGCATTCCGGTCGAGAACGTCACGGTAAATGTCCCACTGCTGGGCGGCGGCTTCGGGCGCAAGTCGAAATGGGACTATGTGCTGGAAGCCGCGTTGGTGTCGAAGGCCACCGGTTCGCCGATCAAGGTCGTGTGGACGCGCGAGGACGATATTCAGCACGACTTCTACCACACGGTGTCAGCCGAGAGGATCGACGCCGGCGTGGATGCGAACGGCAAGGTGGTCGCGTGGCGGCATCGCAGCGTGGCGCCGACAATCTTCTCCACCTTCAAGGCGGGCGCGGATCACGAAGCACCGTTCGAACTCGGCATGGGGCTGATCGACAACCCGTTCGACATTCCCAACCTGCGCTGCGAGAACGGCCAATGTGAGGCCCATACCCGCATCGGCTGGTTCCGCTCCGTCTCCAACATTCCGCACGCCTTCGCGGTGCAGTCGATGGCGGCGGAAATTGCTGCGGCACTGGGGCGCGATCCGAAGGATGTTTTGCTTGAACTGCTCGGACCGGATCGCATCGTGGACCCGCGCAAGTCGCCCGAGGTCGCCAACTACTGGAACTACGGCGATCCGTTCGAGACCTACCCGATCGACACCGCCAGGTTGCGCGGGGTCGCAGAGCTTGCCGCGCAACACGCCGGATGGGGCAAGCAGCTACCGAAGGGCGAGGGCCTCGGCATCGCCGCACATCGCAGCTTCCTCACCTACGTGGCCACTGTCGTGCATGTCGCGGTGGACCAGAAGGGAGCGCTCAGCATCCGCCAGGTGGACACCGCGATCGATTGCGGCTTCCACATCAACCCGGAGCGCATCCGCTCGCAGATCGAAGGCGCGGCGGTGATGGGCCTGGCGCTCGCCAAGCACGGGCAGATCACCTTCAAGGACGGAAAGCCGCAGCAGAGCAACTTCGACGGGTTCGTCGTGGCGCGGATCGATGAAGCCCCGCTCGACGTGCGGACGCATATTGTGCCGGCTGATTGGAACGTGCCGTCGAGCGGCGTCGGCGAGCCAGGGCTGCCGCCGTTCGCGCCGGCGCTGTGCAACGCGGTCTTCGCCGCCACCGGCAAGCAGATCCGCAGCCTGCCGATCGGCGACCAGTTGAAGGTGTAAGCACGTAGTATTGCCCGACGCCCGGTGGCTCGACGGTCACCGGGCTTTTTGCGCGGTTCGCTACTTGACCGGTATCATCAGGGGCCCGTAAGGGCTGCCCGGCCGCATCACTTATAGCCGCCGACGCGTCCTGTCACTCGGCCAAGAGAGATCCGCGATGAAATTCGGCTACTTCACGTTGAGCGACAACCACTACGATAACAACAGCCGCTCTCCCAACCAGTTCGTCGCGGATATCATCGACGAGGCACTGTACGCGGAGACGCTCGGCATGCACTCGGCGTGGATCGGCGAGCATCACTTCAGCACCCTCGGCGTCCTGTCGTGCCCCGACCTGGCGCTCGCCTACATCGCCGCGCGCACCCAGCGTATCCGGCTGGCGCCCGCGGTCACCGTGCTGCCGCTGCATCACCCAATCCGCGTGGCCGAGCAATGGGCAAGTCTCGACCTGCTCAGCGGCGGACGCGTGGATTTCGCCGCCGGCCGGGGCTACGACCGTCGCGAATATGCGCCTCTAGGCGTGTCGTTCGATGATAACCAGTCGATCTTTGAGGAAGGCATGGCGATCGTGCGCCGCCTGTGGTCCGCCGAGAAGCCGATCTCCCATCGCGGCAGGCACTATGCATTCGACGACGTCGCGATCACGCCGCGTCCGGTGCAGCAGCCAATTCCCGCCTACGTCGCATCGTTCTCCCGGCCATCGATCGAGCTTGCGGCTCGGCTTGGCTGCGGCCTGATTGTTGCTCCCTTTGCCGCGGCAATGACCTTCGGCGGACTCCAGCAGGTGCGCGACCTGTATCACGCAACCTGTGCGAAGCACGGCACAACGCCGGGCCGGCTGATGTGTAGCTATTTCACCCATTTCGCCGACGACGACGCGCAGCAGCAGGCGGCGCGCGCAAGGCAGATCCGCTACTACAAGGAGTGCGTGATCGCCGCCTTCCCCGGCGATCCCGCGACCGCTCCGCCGAGCTATCGCTACTTCATCGCGATGGTGGAGCGGCTGCGCAATGTGCGCCCCGAAGACCTGACGGAGAATTCGGTCCTGCTGGGTTCGCCCGCGCATATCATCGATAACCTGAAACAGGTGGCAGCAGCCGGCGCGGACGAGGTAATCCTATATTTCAACGTCGGCCTGAAGCCGCACGCGCAGGTGAAAGACGAGATGGCGCGGTTCATGGAACAGGTGGCACCGCATTTCGCATGAGCCTGCATGACCGTCTCGCGCTGTACAGCCGCAACAACCTGAAGCTCGGCCTGTTCGGTACCAATTGCTCGTCGGGCCGTGCCGTCACCAAGGTGCCGGAGCGCTGGAGCGGCAACTGGGACGACTGCCTGCGCCTTGCCCGCATGGCGGATGAGGCGGGCATCGAGTTCATGCTGCCGGTCGGCCGCTGGAAAGGTTATGGCGGCGACACCGACTATCAGGGTGAAACGCTGGAGACCGTCACCTGGGCCGCCGGCCTGCTTGGCGCGACTCAACGTCTGACCGTGTTCGGCACGGTGCACGCGCCGCTGATCCATCCCCTGATCGCAGCGAAGCAGTTCGTCACCGCGGATCACATCGGCCAGGGCCGCTTCGGACTAAACATTGTCTGCGGCTGGAACGAGGACGAGTTCGACATGTTCGGCGCCACGATGCGCGAACACGCCGCGCGATACGAGTATGCGCAGGAGTGGTTCGATGCGATCCGGCTTGCCTGGTCCGATGCCGAGGACTTCGATCTCGACGGCCGGTTCATCCACCTGCGCCAGGCACGCGCCAAGCCGAAGCCATACGGCGGCAGTCGGCCGATCGTGATGAATGCCGGCGCCTCACCCGCCGGGCAGGCCTTCGCGATCCGCAACTGCGACGCGCTGTTCTCGATGACGCCGAAGGGCAGGCTGGACGAGTTCACGGCGCACATCGCCAACGTGAAGGCGCTGGCACGGCAAGGGGGACGCGAAATCGACGTCTATACGGTCGCCGTCGTCACCTGCCGCCCGACGCAGCATGAGGCGGAAGCCTATTATCGCCACTGGGTCATCGACAACGCCGACTGGGCGGCGGTCGATCGCATCATGGCGATGCGCGGGGTCACGCGCGAAAAGTACCCGGACGACTTCGAGGAGCGCCGCCATCATCAGGCCAACGGCATGGGCGGCATCCCGATCGTCGGCGATCCGGACACCGTCGCCCGCGAGCTGGCACAGCTTGCCGGAGCAGGTGCGAAAGGGGTTGCCCTGTCGTTCGTCAACTATCTCGACGAACTGCCGTTCTTCCACGACGAGGTAATGCCGCGATTGGTAAAGTTGGGGCTGCGGGATACCCGCCAGTATACTCCATCGCAGCAGCACGAGTAGCCCCCGACACACGTTCGCGGATGCGCATTCTTTCGTCGCTGCGCTCCTCGCAATAACAGACAAACCGCTGTTCTATGAGTTTAGATACTGGATCCGCGATCGATAGGAGGAGACATGGCCTGGAAAGGCATCGGCGTGACGATTGCCGCTATCCTTGTCCTCCTGATCGTGCTTGGACGCGCCAGCAGCCTCGTGGTCGATTGGGCGTGGTTTTCCAGTGTAGGCTATGCTGGCGTGTTCTGGACCGCTTTCGCCACCAAAGCGACCCTGTTCGGAGCCGTTTTCGCGATCTCGGCGTTACTGCTTTGGCTGAACGGCAGCATCGCACTGCACCTCGCAAGACCACGACAATTGCGGCTTCCGGCCTCTCTTGCCGCACTGCAGGGCTCGCCCCCCGCGCCGACCGGTATACTGGGACCGATATCAGGCCTGCTGCCATGGCGCCGGCTGATTCTCGCAGCCGCCCTCGTCGTCGCACTGCTGATCGCGATGTCGGAGATCGGCAAGTGGGAACTCGTCCTCCGATTCATCTACCAGACTTCGTACGGCCAGAACGATCCGCTGTTCGGCAGGGATATCGCTTTCTACTTGTTCTCGCTGCCAGTCTACAGCGCGCTCAAGAACTGGATGGTGCTGATCCTGCTATTGAGCGCCGTCATGGCCGGTGCAGTGTATGTGCTGCACGGAGAGATCAATCTGGACAGCCGGCTTTGGCGGTTCTCGCCTGCGGCGCTCGCCCACGCCTCGGCGCTGCTGGGTGCCTACTTCGTGGTGAAGGCGTTGTCGTATGTGCTGGACCGCTACCTGCTGCTCTACGATGACAACGGCGTCGTGGTTGGCGCCAGCTACACGGACGTTCACGTCGAACTGCCGATACTCTGGCTGTTGATCGGCCTCGCTGCCGCCGCGGCAATTGTCGCGTGGGTCAACGTGCGGCTGCGTACGTACCGGCTTCTAATCGGCGCTGTGGCAGTCGTCTTCGGCGGTTCGTTCCTGCTCGGTGAACTGCTTCCCGGAATGTTCCAACGCTTCTATGTGAAGCCGAGCGAGCTGCAGCTGGAGTCGCCGTATCTTAAGCGGAACATCGACCTGACACAGGAAGCCTACAACCTGCGACAGATCACAGTGAAGCCATTCCCCGCAGAGCAGGGGCTCACCTACCAAGCGCTGCAGGACAATCGCGCAACCATCGAGAATATCAGGCTGTGGGACTGGCAGCCGCTGCTCGACACATACGCGCAATTGCAGGAAATCCGCACCTACTATCGGTTCCTCGACGTAGACATCGATCGCTACCACCTCGGCGGAAGCTACCAGCAGGTCACCCTCGCGCCGCGCGAACTCGTGTCCTCGCTGTTGCCGCCGAACGCGCAGACCTGGGTCAACCAGCATCTGCTGTTCACCCACGGCAACGGCGTGGTCATGTCGCCGGTGACGCAGAAATCCACAGAAGGACTGCCGAACTTCTACCTGAAGGACATCCCGCCAGTCGCCACCGGAGGTCCCGCAATAACCGAGCCGCGCATCTATTTCGGCCAGGGCAACAGTGGCGACGTGATCGTCAAAGGCAGCACGCCCGAGTTCGACTATCCCAAGGGGAAGGACAACGTCTACGCCTATTACGATGGCACGGACGGAATCCCGATCGGTGGGATGTTCTGGCGATCACTGTTCGCCTGGCAGTTCGACGACGTCAACATTCTGCTCAGCAGCTATATCACCGGCCAGAGCAGGATGATGATCCATCGCAATATCCAGGATCGGATAGAGACGATCGCGCCGTTTCTACAACTGGATCACGATCCGTATATGGTGATCAGCGCCGGTCGGCTCTACTGGATGCAGGACGCCTACACGACGAGTGATTGGTTTCCCTACGCTCAGCCGCAGGGCGGCGACAACTTCAATTACATCCGCAATTCAGTAAAGGTCGTCGTCGATGCCTACAACGGGACGGTTACGTTCTACGTGACGGACGCCGCGGATCCGATCATCGCGACCTACCGACGAATCTTCCCGACTCTGTTCAAGCCCTTCGACGCAATGCCTGCCGATCTGCAACAGCACATCCGCTACCCTTAGCTGGACTTTGGCCAATTTCGGGTTGACCTGGGTTGAATCGAATGTGATCGAACGCCGGATTCGCGGCTGATCTTCTGCGGGCGAGTCTCTCCCGAATGTCGATTCGGGGGAGCGATGCGGGACGTGAGTTCAAGCCGCCTTGTACCTGCAAGCCTGGCGCTATGGTTGCAGCCTTTCAGAGAGGGTTTCACGGCACCGACATGGGAGCATGTTCTTGTGCTGATCGTGGGCAGCATCCTCACCCCCGGGCGACGTACCGTCGCTGCCGCCTTGCGCGTGGTGGGGTTCGAGCAGGCGATGGACTTCGCCAACTATCACCGCGTGCTCAACCGCAATCGCTGGTCAAGCCGTTGGGTCGCTCGATGTCTGTTCCGGGTATTGGTCAATAACTTGGTACCAACCGGCCCGGTCATCATGGGCCTCGACGACACGATCGAGCGGCGATGGGGTGCCAAGATCAAAGCCCGGGGCATCTATCGAGACCCGGTCCGCTCTTCGCATGGTCATTTCGTCAAGGCGAGCGGCCTGCGATGGTTGTCGATCATGCTGCTGCCCGAGATCCCATGGGCTGGGCGCATCTGGGCACTGCCATTTTTGACTGTCCTGGCACCGTCAGAACGATATGCTCGCAAATACAAGCGGCGACATAAGAAGCTCACTGACTGGGGGCGGCAGGTCATGCTGCAGGTCGCACGGTGGCTGCCGGAGCGGCAGATCATAGCGGTGACCGATAGCGGCTTCGCTGCCATCGAGCTGCTCAATGCGGTTCGACATCGCCTCTGCATGATCACCCGCCTGCGTCTCGATGCCCGGCTGTTCGACCCGCCGGCGCATCGCCGAGCCGGCACGATCGGCCGGCCACGCGTCGTCGGCAGGCGCCAGCCAACGCTGGTTCAGCGTCTCGCGAATTCTCGGACGCGCTGGCGACGCTTCAAGGTGAACGGATGGTATGGCCGCAGCGAGCGACTACTGCAGATCGTTTCCGGCACCGCCATCTGGCACCACCCCGGCCGCCTGGTGGCGATCCGCTATGTACTAGTTCGCGACGTTGCCGATGAGTTCAAACCACAGGCTTTTCTATGCACCGATCTCGATGCCGACCCGCTCGACATCCTTCGGTGGTTCGTCCGCCGCTGGTCCATCGAGGTCACCTTCGCCGAAGTCCGCCGTCATCTCGGTGTGGAGAGCCAACGGCAATGGTCTGATCCCGCCATCGCGCGGACGACCCCCGCCCTTCTCGGCTTGTTCTCTTTGATAACGTTGTGGGCCAACGAGCTCTATGCCACTCATGCACCGGCGCCGCGCACAGCCAGTTGGTATCCAAAGCCGTTGCCCACATTCAGTGACGCTTTGGCAGCAGTTCGTCGCGAGCTATGGGCCCCACAGAGTTTCGTAACATCGAGTCATACACTAGATGGCACTAAAATCTCACAGCCCACCATCAATCGCTTGATCAACGCCGCCTGCTACGCTGCGTAAATGGCCAAAGTCCAGCTGAGGACCTGTTCCGCATTCAGGCGCTCCAGTACCCGTGCGTACCACATGTCTGCGCCCGAGGTATTCTACAATCGCGAGGATCTCTGGCAGTTTCCCCGCGAACCGACGGGTCCGGACGGCAACACCACAGGCGCCAGGATGGCGCCCTACTACATGATCATGCGCCTGCCCGGAGAATCCCGCGCCGAGTTCTTCCTCATGCTGCCGATGGCGCCAAGCCAGCGCGAGAACATGATCGCCTGGCTGGCCGCGCGCTGCGACCCGCCCGACTACGGCAAGCTCATCGTCTACGAATTCCCTAAGGACAAACTCGTCTACGGCCCGTTCCAGATCGAGGCGCGCATCAACCAGAACACCAGCATCTCGCAGCAGATCTCGCTATGGAACCAGATGGGTTCGCGAGTGATTCGCGGAAATCTCCTGGTCGTGCCGATCGAGAACTCGATCCTCTACGTGACGCCGCTGTATCTTCGTGCGGAATCCGGCCAATTGCCGGAACTCAAACGGGTCATCGGAGCCTATGGCGACCGCGTGGTGATGGAGGACACACTGCCCGAGGCCTTGGCCGCGCTGTTCAACCAACCGGTGCCGACCGCCGCATCGCCGGCCAGCGCCGAGGGCGGCGTACCCACAAACGGGCCCGCACGCGAAGCACTCGACCACTACGCCCGAGCCATCGAACGGCTCAAGGCCGGCGACTGGAGCGGCTTCGGCGCCGAATTGGACGCGTTGCGTCCACTGCTCGAGAAGCTCAACGGTCAGCCCGCCGCGCAATAGCATTCCCCAGCTTTGAGAGCGCGGTCAGACGCGATGCGTCTCGTGCGTTGACGGATGGAACAGTTCCTCCGGCGCGAGTACGCGCGGCGACAGCCCCTCCGCATGATGACGACGCAGGAACACCTCAAGCACGTGGCGATTCGCGTCCAGGCCATACGACCAGAAATCCTCGCCCATGAGTTGCCGCGCCGCGCGCAGATGTTCGTCGAGGAACGGCAGCGTCACCTTCGAAGCCGACGTGTCGCCAAGTTTCGCGAGCGCGCGCATCTTCGACTGCTCAAATGCCTTCATCGCGGCGGCCGGCAACCAGGGATGCTGTTCCGCCAGCGTGCGACGGATGCCGAGGATGTGCATGATCGGGAATATCCCCGACTTGCGAAACCACGCGGCCGCGGCCGCCGCAGGATCGGGAAACAGCCATTTCACCTGCGGATGCCTGCCAAAGCACGAAGGAGCACGTGGGCCAATCACCGCGTCGATCGCGCCATCGGCCAGCATGCCGGAGATGGTCGCACCTTCCGGCGCGTCCTCCACACGTACATCGCGTGGGAGGTTCAGCGCGATCTTCTCGATGCGCCCCGCCTGCTCGTAACCGCCACGCACCCAGGTCACGTCTGACGGCTTTACCCCGTGCTCGTCTTCCAGCACAGCTCGCGTCCAGACATTGGCGGTGACCTGATATTCCGGCACGCCGATGCGCTTGCCCTTCAGATCCTCCGGACGCGCAATGCCGCGATCAGCTCGGATATAGATCGAGTTGTGACGAAATGAGCGGGAGGGAAACACCGGCACGCCGATATACGGGCAGTCGCCGTTCGCGGTCTTCACCGTGAAGCTGCTCATCGACAGTTCGCAGATGTCGAAATCGGCATGACGAAACGCCCGGAAGAAGATTTCCTCCGGCTCCAGCAGCATAAAGACCGGATCGACGCCGTCGAGCTGCACGCTGCCATCCACCAGTGGCCGCACCCGGTCGTAGTCGCCGATCGCGACCGAGAGCGGGAGCCTGCTCATTCCGCCGCCTCGGAAATCGGCGCCAGCGCCAGCTCCTCCGGCGCGACACCAAGCGTGCGCCAATCCTGCGTTATCGGCACGACACCCTCGAACGAGCGAAGCTTCGCGTGCGGAATGTACGGCTCACCGCGCCCGATCACGCGGCCCGTCGCCTGGAAGTCGCGCACCGCCTCAAGCACGATGCGGCGGAATTGCAGGATCGCGGTGTCGCTCGCGCCCAGCCGTTCCTGCGAGCGGTCGGCGATCGGCCCCATAGTCTCCCACATCGCGATATCCTGGTTGGGAATGCCATGTATGCCGGTGAAGTTGCCGTCGCGCATCGCGGCGCGATCCTGCAGGAAATCGTTGTCCCGCGTGCGGATCTTGCGATATCTCCGATCGACATCGACACCCACCTCGGCGCCCAGGAAACGGCGCCAGGACGCTGCGTCGGGCACAGTCGCGCCACCCCAGGCGATGAAGTGAAACGTCGTATGCGTGTCGTCCATCGGCACCTGATGGATCGCCATATTGTAGAGATTGTTCGGCGGAATCTGCACGGTGAACGGCGCGATGAACAGCGTCGTGCGAACGTACACATGGGTCGCTTCGTTGCGGATCGGCTTGCGCAGCGCCGCATAGCGGAAGCCGAATGAGGTGCGCTGCACGACGAGCCGCGGCGCCTTGTCGGTAGAAGGCCGCAGCCAGAGCTGGTCGCTCGCCACGCTGGCTGCGTCCACTTCCGCCGGCACCATGTCGGATGCGTGCAGCGTTGAAGAATGCGCCGAATCGATCGCGCCCTCCAGCACCTGCGCCCAGTTGCAATCGACAATAATCTTCGCGATCGAGATGCGCGTATCAGGCGAGGGCTGGAACACCGGCGGATCGAACGCCGGCATCTCTGCCTCGGGGGCCATGAACACCCACAGCAGTCCCGCGGCCTCGTGCACCGGATAGGCCTTGTGCTTCAGTTTCTCCTTGAAACGAGAATCCGCCGGCTCCGACGGCATCTCCAGCACGTTGCCCGCTACGTCGATCTTCCAGCCGTGATACAGACAGCGCAGGCCGCATGCTTCATTGCGTCCCAAAGCCAGCGACGCGCGACGGTGCGGGCAGTATGCGCCGATCACGCCGAGCCTGCCGTCGCTGTCGCGGAACGCGACGAGATCCTCGCCGAGCAGACGCACGCGCACCGGTGCCCCATCGCGTTCGGCAACTTCCTCCGACAGGCAGGCCGGCAGCCAGTGCCGCCGCATGATCTGCCCCATCGGCGCATCGCCTTCGACGTGGCAGAGCAGGTCGTTGTCTTCCGCTGAGAGCATCAGCGTTCCTCCTTGGACGGCATATCCAATGCGAATCCGTGCGCTCTGTCCATCACGACATTCATCGCCCTGGCCGGCCTCGTGCGGCCATCCACATCTCACTGCGCAGGGCGGGTCACCGCGTGACCTTCACGACGATACGGACTAGCCTCGCCGCAATAGTTGGGAGGATGTCCCTTGCAACGTGACATCATTGCGATCGCCGGCGTCGAGCTGGAGCTGTTCGAGGCTGGCGATGGCCCGCCAATCCTGTTCCTGCATGGCGCCCAGGGCTTCGCTCCCGAGCATCCCTACGTCAAGCCCCTATCGGCACGGCATCGGCTGATCGCGCCGTCGCATCCGGGCTTCGGAAGTTCGAGCCTGCCCGAGTGGATCGATGCAGTGGACGACATCGCCTACATCCATCTCGAACTGCTCGAACGCCTCGGCGTCGATCAGCTCGACGTGATCGGCTGCTCGATCGGCGGCTGGGTCGCCGCGGAGCTTGCCACCAAGGTGCCGAAGGCGGTGCGCCGTCTGGTGCTGGTGGGGCCGGTCGGCGTGAAGACCGGCCCGGTGGATCGGCTGGACATTCCCGACATCTTTGCGCTGCCGCAGAGCACGATGGAGAAGCTGCTGTTCCACGATCCGGAGCGCATGCGGATGGATCCCACGCGACTTACCGACGAACAACTTGCGATCTCGGTCCGCAACCGTGAGACGCTCGCGCTGCTGGCGTGGGAACCCTACATGCACAATCCTAAGCTGCCCCACCGGCTGCATCGTGTCTCTGCGCCGACGCTGTTCCTGCGCGGTGAAAGCGACGGCCTCGTGTCAGCCGACTATCTCGCCGCCTATGCGCGCCTGCTGCCCAACGCCCGCACCGCCACGATCGCCGCGGCAGGGCACGCGCCGCATGCCGAGCAGCCGGAGGCATTCGCGAATACGGTACTGGCATTTCTCGATGCGGGAGCGGTGTGATGAAGGCTTGGCACTTCAGCGAGAACGCCTACCCCTACCTTCCGCCGGCCGATGATTACGAGTTGATTCGCGTCAGCCTGCCGAACCGCATCTACGACCCGGGGAAAGGCGCCGACCTCTACGACCGCTTCCTCGACGAATGGCTGATCGCGGAAGACGAGGGCATGGACATCATGCTCAACGAGCATCACCAGACCGCGACATGCGTCGATCCCGCCGCACCGCTGGTGCTGGCAGCGCTGGCGCGGCTATCCAAGAAGGCGCGCCTTCTCATCCTCGGCAACCCGATCGCCAATCGGCGCCAGCCGGTGCGCGTGGCCGAGGAGATGGCGATGGTCGACGTCCTGTCGCGCGGTCGGCTGGAAGCCGGCTTCGTGCGCGGCGTGCCGTACCAGGGTACTGCCCGCCAACAGCAACCCGGTGCGCATGAATGAGCGCGAATGGGAGGCGCTCGATCTGATCATCAAGGCCTGGACCACGCATGACGGTCCGTTCAGCCATGAGGGTCGCTTCTTCCACTATCGTGCGGTGAACATCTGGCCGCGCTGCTATCAGCAGCCGCATCCGCCGATCTGGATCAGCACCACCAGCCCGTCAGGCGCGACGCGCGTAGGTGCGCGAGGGTTTGTGCAGGCGACATTCCTCACCGGCTTCGACGGCACGCGAGCGATCTATGACGGGTATCGCCGCGGCTGGCGCGAGGCGGGGCGCGGCAACGATGTGCCGGCGCATCGGCTCGCCTACGCCGCGATGGTCTACGTCGCGCCGAACGAGGCCGATGCGTACGCCGGGGCGGAGAAGCTGCTGTGGTACGTAACCTCGAACAAGGTGCCGCCGCACTTTGCCAACCCGCCGGGCTACGTGCCGGTGCAGGCCAATGTCGCGATGCTGCGCGGCGCCGAGCACCCGCTCAGCGCGTTCCGCAAATCCGCCAGCGTGGAGGGTGCGATCGAGGCCGGCATCATGTTCGCCGGCACACCCGATCAGGTGTACCGCCAGATGAAGAAGCTCTATGACCATGTGGGCGGCTTCGGGCACCTGCTGATCATGGGCCAGGCCGGCTTCCTGGAACACGACGAGACGGTCCTCGGGATCCGCAGCTTTGCCCGCGAACTCTATCCGCGGCTAAAGGAGGAATTCCCTGACACGACGATAACCGGCTTGGATTGATCTGGCGACGGCTCAACGACCGCGAGTACGGGTCGTCCCCACTGGACTATCGATCACCCCGAAAGATCGTGAGTTCGTCCCCGCATTTCCGATCTGGTAGCCTTGCGCGCTCAGCCCACGCCGCATCAACTCCCGTACCGCCGCCGCTCGGCTGGGCATGCGCTCGGCAAATCGGAAGTTGTCGATTGCGATCAACTCGTCGGCGTCCAGCATGATCTGTAACCGCTCTCCTCTGCTGAGAGCACTGCCTTTGGCCGTTGTTTCCGGCATGGTCGCCTCCCCGCCCCGCCAGTCCTTTACTTATTCACGGCTAATTTGCTTTTTACTAATTCACAGTTGCAGCGTCAAGAGCTCAATTTCGCGCCTAATGAGTGATCGGCCCGCAAAGCGCAGCTTATGGTTAAGATGCCTTCTCGGATGCTCGCGCAACTGCCGCCAATGGTGGAAGATACCCACTGCGAAATGACTGGACGTCGAGCAGGCACCCTCCGAAGATCTTAATGCGCGGTTAATACCGGGGTCGCGTTGCACGGGAGTTATTCGGTGACAGGACCGGCTGCGACGCGGCGGAAACGTCACGCCATTCTGCTCGTCAATGACGAGCCAGATCTTGGAGAGACGATCAAGGCATACCTCACCGAGCGCGCGATGGAGGTCATTCCGGTCCATGATTCCGTCGTGGCGCTGGGAGTGCTCGAAGCCAGGCCGGCGATGGATCTTCTGACGACCGAGATCGACATGGGCAACCGCGCGCCCCGATCCGTCGCTCTGACGGTGCGGCATCTCGTCCAGGGCGTTGGATTCGTCTTTCTGACCGGACGTCCACATTTGCTCGCCGCACCTGCTGAGCTCCGTAACAAGGCGTTCGCCAAGCTGATTGATCTGGCCGATCTGCCGCGGGAAATTCGCCACCGTCTGACCGAGTGAGATCCGTCCCGATCGCTGTCGGGATGCCGTCGAGGTTCGTCAAACGCTCGACCGTGGTGTAGAATGGCGCGCCTTGGCGGAGCCTCAACTATGACGTTAACCGATACGGCGACAATCGAAGCCGGCCGCGATTTCATCCGCGATATCATCCAGGACGATCTCGACGCCGGTCGCGTGAGGACGGTAGTCACCCGCTTCCCGCCGGAACCGAACGGCTATCTGCATATCGGCCACGCCAAGTCGATCTGCCTGAACTTCGGCGCGGCCGACGAGTTCCGCGGACGCTGCCACCTGCGCTTCGACGATACAAATCCGACCAAGGAGGAGCAGGAGTTCATCGACGCGATCAAGCGCGACGTGCACTGGCTGGGCTTCGACTGGGGCGAGCACCTCTATCACGCCTCGGACTATTTCGAGCAGCTCTACTCATGGGCCGAATACCTGATCCGCGAGGGCAAGGCGTATGTCGATGACACCCCGCCCGATCGGATGCGCAGCCAGCGCGGCACCTTGACCGAGCCGGGGCAGAATTCGCCCGACCGCTATCGCTCGATCGAGGAGAATCTCGACCTGCTCCGTCGCATGCGTGCGGGCGAGTTTCCCAACGGTGCTCGTGTGCTGCGCGCGAAGATCGACATGGCCTCGCCCAACATGAACCTGCGCGATCCCGTGCTGTATCGCATCCTGCACGCCGAGCACCCGCGCACCGGCAACGCCTGGTGCATCTATCCCACCTACGACTACGCGCACGGACAATCCGACGCGATCGAGGGCGTCACGCACTCGCTGTGCACGCTGGAGTTCGAAGACCATCGGCCGCTGTACGACTGGCTGATCGAGAACCTGCCGGTGCCCGCGCAGCCGCACCAGTACCAATTCGCACAACTCAACATCGCCTATACCGTGATGTCGAAGCGTATCCTGACGCGGCTGGTGAGCGAGGGCCATGTCACCGGCTGGGACGATCCGCGCATGCCGACCTTGGCCGGGGTTCGTCGCCGCGGGATCCCCGCGGCGGCTTTGCGCGACTTCGTGCGTCGCGGCGGCATCACCAAGTCGAACAGCGTCACGGAGTTCGCGGCCTTCGAGTATTCCGTCCGCGAACTGCTGAACCGCATCGCCCCGCGGCGGATGGCGGTGCTGCGCCCACTGAAGCTGGTGATCGAGAACTGGCCCGAAGGTCGCACGGACGCACTCGAGGCGGTCAACAATCCGGAAGACGCGTCGGCCGGCACGCGGCCGATCACATTCGGACGCGAGATCTACATTGAACGCGACGACTTCATGGAAAATCCGCCGAAGAAGTTCTTCCGTCTGGCACCGGGCCGCGAGGTGCGGCTGCGCTACGGCTACTTCGTCACCTGCCGCGAAGCGGTGAAGAACGCGGCCGGCGAAGTGACAGAGCTTCGCTGCACCTATGATCCGGCAACGCGTGGCGGCAACTCGCCGCCGGATGGACGGAAGGTACAGGCAACGCTTCACTGGGTCGCCGCAGCGGACGCGGTCGCGGCAGAAGTGCGCCTCTATAGTCATCTGTTCGCGCGGCCCGATCCTGGGGCGGACGGCGACATCATGGCCGATCTCAATCCGAACTCGCTGGAAGTGCTGCACGGATGCCTGTTGGAGCCGGCGCTCGCGATCGCGCCGATCGGCGAGGCCGTGCAGTTCGAACGGCTCGGCTATTTCTGTGCCGATACGGATTCGGCCTCGGGCAAGCCTGTGTTCAACCGCACCGTCGGGCTGCGCGATACCTGGGCGAAGGTACAAAGAAAGGGAGCATAAGCGCATGCAGTTCGGCGCCGCGATGTTCTTCACCGACGCTTCGATGACGCCAGGCGAACTTGGCCCGCTGCTGGAGAAACGTGGCTTCGAATTGCTGTGGGTGCCGGAGCATTCGCATATCCCGCTAGTGCGTACCAAGGCGTTCCCCGGTGGCCCCGAACTGCCGCGGCCGTACTACGACATCATGGATCCGTTCCTGGTGCTCACCGCCGCGGCGGTGGCGACGAAGTCGCTGAAGGTCGGCACCGGCGTGTGCCTTATCAACCAGCGCGATCCGATTCAGACCGCGAAGCTGGTCGCCTCGCTCGATCAGCTCTCCGGCGGACGCTTCCTGTTCGGTGTCGGCAACGGCTGGAACAAGGAGGAGATGGAGCACCACGGCACCAACTACGACACGCGCCACAAGCTGTCGCGCGAGCGCATCGAGGCGATGAAGGCGATCTGGTCGCACGACACCGCGGAGTATCACGGCGAATTCGTCAACTTCGCACCGATGCAGACCTGGCCGAAGCCGGTGCAGCAGCCGTTCCCGATTATCGTCGGCGGTGCATTCCCGTACACGGCGCCGGTCGCACGCGGCACGGGGACATTGCACAGACCCTGCCGGAATTCCACAAGATGGCACAGGAGGCGGGGCACACCGCGGCGTCGCTTCCGGTCACCCTGTTCCGTGTCGCCGAGGATCTTGATCAACTCCACCGGTATCGCGATCTTGGGATCGCCCGGGTGGTGATCAGCCTCCCGGCGGCCAGGGCGGATGCCATCCTGCCGATCCTCGACCGCTGGGCACCGCTGATGCGTGCCGTCGCCCCCTGATCAGACGAAAGGAGACCGTCACATGCACCAGACCAAGAACGACCTGCCCTCCAACACGCGGAACGTCGCGATCGATCTGCTCAACGCGCGACTGGCGGACGCAATCGATCTCGCGCTGCTGACCAAGCAGGCACACTGGAACCTGAAGGGACCGCGTTTCATCGCGATACACGAAATGCTGGACGGGTTCCGCACCCAGATCGACGGCCACGTGGACACGATGGCAGAGCGCGCCGTGCAACTCGGAGGCACCGCCCTTGGCACCACCCAGTCGGTGGCGAAAACCACAAAGCTGGCGCCCTATCCAACCGATATCTACGCGATCAAGGACCACCTGCCGGTGCTGATCGATCGCTACGCCCAGGTCGCCAACGCCACACGCAAGGCAATCGACGACGCTGACGAGTTGGGGGATGCCGACACGGCCGATATCTTTACCGCGGCGTCACGCGACCTCGACAAGGCACTGTGGTTCCTCGAGGCACATATCCAGGAAACCGACTGACAATGCCCGGCGCCATCCGGGTCGGTGTCGGTGGCTGGACGTTCGAGCCGTGGCGCGGAACCTTCTATCCGCCCAAATTGCCGCAGAAGCGAGAACTGGAACATGCGAGCCGGCAACTGACCTCCATCGAGGTCAATGGCACCTACTACGGCTCGCAGAAGCCAGCGAGCTTCATCAAGTGGCGCGAAGAGACGCCCGACGGGTTTGTCTTCTCGCTCAAGGGTCCGCGCTTCACCACCAACCGTCGCGTACTGGCTGAAGCCGGATCATCCATCGAGCGGTTCCTCACCGGCGGCGTGTTGGAGTTGAAGGAGAAGCTCGGGCCGATCAACTGGCAGATGCCGACCACCAAACAGTACGACCCGGACGACTTCGAGGCTTTCCTCAAGCTGCTGCCAGCTCAGGTGGATGGTCAGCCGCTTCGCCATGTCGTCGAGGTGCGCCATAAGAGCTTTGCGTGCCCAGATTTCATCGCGCTGCTGCGAACCTACGCTGTCGCCGCGGTGATGGCCGACAGCGACACCCATCCGGGCCTGCACGACCCGACCGCACCGTTCATCTACGCGCGGTTGCAACGTGCGTCGGAACAGGAGCCTGCAGGCTATGCGTCCAGTGCGCTGGGCACATGGGCGAAGCGCGCGAGCATCTGGTCTGCCGGGAAGGTTCCGACGGACCTGCCTCTGCTCGCGCCGCCCGAACCCAAGCCGCCCAAGTCGCGCGACGTCTTCATCTACATGATCAACGGCTTCAAGCCGAAGGCGCCGGCCGCGGCGATGGCGCTGATCGAGCGGTTGTCAGCATAATCGGCAGAATATTCACGCCGACGCCACCCCACGGAGACCGCCATGCCATCGACGACCTGCATCCGCAACGCTGCCTGCATAGTCGCCTGGGATGCGGCGAACCGGCGCCACGCCTATCTGATGGGCGGCGACGTCGTGTTCACCGGCGACGCGCTGACCTACATCGGCAAGCACTACAACGGCGCGGCGGACGCAACGATCGACGGCACGGACCTGATGGTGATGCCGGGCCTGATCGACCTGCACGCCCATCCCAGCACGGAGCCGTTCTTTCGCGGCGTGCGCGAGGAACACGGCGTGCCCACGATGTACATGAGCGGGCTCTACGAACGCTCGGTCGCGTTGCAGCCGGATGCCGCCGCGCGCAAGGCCGGCAAGCAGGTGGCGTTCTGCGAGATGCTGCTGTCCGGGATCACCAGTGTCGCCGATCTGTCCGGCATCGACGAAGGCTGGATCGACCTGGCGGCGCAGAGCGGCCTTCGCGTGTTCCTTGCACCCTCCTACGCCTCTGCGCGCTGGCATCTGGAGAATGGCTGGGCGCTGCAGTATCGCTGGGATGAGACCGCCGGTCGCCGCGGACTCGATGCCGCCCTGGCATTGATCGAACAGGCCGCCGCGCATCCCTCCGGCCGGCTCTCCGGCATCGTCTCGCCGGCGCAGATCGACACCTGCACGACAGATCTGCTGCGCGACAGCTTCGCCGCGGCCGAGGCGCGCGACATACCGCTGACCGTGCACTGCGCGCAGAGCGTCAACGAGTTCCTGGTGATGGTCGATCGCCACGGCAAGTCGCCCGTGCAGTTCGCGCACGGCCTCGGCATCCTCTCGCCGCGCACCGTGCTGGGCCACGCGATGTTCATCGACGAGCATTCATGGGTGCGCTGGCATACCCATACCGATCTCGGGATTCTGGTCGATACCGGCACCAGCGTCGCGCATTGCCCGTCCCCGTTCGCGCGCTACGGCCATACGCTGGAGGATTTCGGCCGCTATCGTCGCGCCGGTGTCAATCTCGGCATCGGCACCGACGTCGCACCGCATAACGTCATCGAGGAGATGCGCCTGGGCGCGATCCTGGCGCGCGTGGCGGCGCGCGACATCAACACCACCAGCGTCGCCGCGCTGTTCCATGCCGCGACGGTGGGCGGCGCTGACGCACTGCATCGACCCGATCTCGGTCGCCTGACCGCCGGTGCGAAGGCCGACCTCGTGCTGGTCGATCTGGCCAATCCGTGGATGCGGCCGGCGCGCGATCCGCTGCGCTCGCTGGTGTTCACCGCCGCCGACCGTGCGGTGCGCGCGGTGTTCGTGCACGGCGCCAAGGTGATGGAAAACGGCCACGTGCTGACCATGGACCACGCGGCCGCCTTGGCAGCAGTGACCGAAGGCCAGCAGCGCATGCTGCGCGACGCACCATCGCGCGATTGGGCCGGCCGGACCGCCGAACAGATCTCGCCACTCAGTCTGCCGATATTGGCGTAGAGCCGCAGCGCCCCTCGCAAATCGCCCGTCAGAGGAGAACGACCGATGACCATCAAGCGCCCCACGCTCAGTCAATTGCACGATATCGCGATGGATTTCGGCATGGATCTGTCGTCGGAACGGGCCAGCGAATTCCTCGCATTGATGGAGGGCTCGTTCACTTCCTACGACGTGGTCGAGCAGCTGCCGGATGCGAAGCCTGATGTGAAATGGGCGCGCACGCCGGGCTATCAGCCGTGGCCCGAGGAGAACGAGTACAACGCCTGGTACATCAAGACCGACATCAAGGGCGCACCGTCCGGCAAACTCGCCGGCAAGACGGTGGCGGTGAAGGACAATGTCTGCGTCGCCGGTGTGCCGATGATGAACGGCGCCTCGACACTGGAAGGCTATGTCCCGGACATCGATGCCACCATCGTCACCCGCATGCTCGACGCCGGCGCGACCATCAAGGGCAAGTCGCACTGCGAGTTCTTCTGCTTCTCTGGCGGGAGCCACACCGGAGCGCGCGGCCCGGTCATCAATCCGCGCAAGCCAGGCTATTCCGCCGGCGGATCGTCGTCCGGCAGCGGCGCGCTGGTGGCGGTGGGCGAGGTCGACATGGCGATCGGTGGTGACCAGGGTGGCTCGATCCGCATACCGGCGGCGTATTGCGGCGTGTACGGATTGAAGCCGACCTGGGGCCTCGTGCCCTACACCGGAGTGATGCCGATCGAGGCCAGCATCGATCACACCGGCCCGATGACCGCGACGGTCGCCAACAACGCGCTGTTGCTCGAAGTGCTGGCAGGGCCTGACGGTCTCGATCCACGGCAGGGCGGCGCGAAGGTCGCACCGTACACCGAGGCGCTCGGCCGGAGCATCGACGGCCTGAGGATCGGCGTGGTGAACGAAGGCTTCGGGTGGCCGAATTCGGAAGAAGACTCCGACGCGAAAGTGCGTGCCGCCGCCAGGTTGTTCGGCAAACTCGGCGCCACGGTTGAGGAGATCAGCATCCCGATGCATCGGATCGGCAAGGACATCTGGCTGCCGATCGCAGCCGAGGGCGCGCTGGCGATGATGATGAACGGCAACGGTATGGGTTTCAACTGGAAGGGCTTCTACACCGTCGGTCTGCTCGACGCGCACGCGAACTGGCGCGAACGCGCCAACGAACTTTCCGATAGCCTGAAGATCACCATGTTCCTCGGCGAGTATTTCACTCGCCACTATCGCGGCCGCTTCTACGCCAAAGCGCAGAACCTCGTGCGGCCGCTCAAGGCCGCCTATGACGCGCAGCTCGCCAAATACGATCTGCTCCTGATGCCCACGCTGCCAGTCAAGGCGACGCCGATTCCCGCTGCCGATGCGCCATTGGCCGACTATATCCAGCGCGCTTTCGAGATGGTCGCAAACACGTGTCCGTTCGACATCAGCGGCCACCCGGCGATGGCTGTGCCATGCGGCATGAGCAACGGGCTGCCATGCAGTGTCATGCTGATCGGCAAGGATTGGGACGAAAGCACGATCTATCGCGCCGCCCACGCCTTCGAGCAGGCCGGCGACTGGAAGTCGATGTAACTCAGGCTCCGCCTTCCCTCGCGGGATGCCGCAAATCCTCCTCCACAAACCGAATCGCCGCTTCCAGCAGCACGGCGCGGGGATATTCGTTGTGCGTCATCAGCGTCGCCGCCAGGAGCGGCGCGTTGCTGCCGAACGGCATGGCGACCGCAAGATGGTCGGCATGCGCATAGCCCAGCAGCGTCGAGCCGGGCACGATGGCGTCGGAGGCGACGACCAGGCCGTCGTTCGCCGGCTCGGTGCGCGAGAGGATGTCGGCGAAGGGGCGCAGCACGGCGGACATGTCGTCGGGTCCCGCCACCGCCACCAGCGAGTAGGTGCGCACCCTCGCCGGCCAGGCATGCGTCGCGAGCCACGTCAGGCGCTCGGAACGGCGGAGGCTGTCGGCTGCCTCGACGCCGTGGCCCCGCGGGCACTCGGGCAGGGCGATCGCTTCTGCCATTTGCGCGACCCAGTCCGGCACGATGTCGGCGAGCGGCGAGCCGTTGACGGCGCCGGCCACGCTCACCAAGGCGACGACCTTGTCGGCGAGATAGGGATAGGTCGCGAGCGCCAGCAGAGCATCGACGGTGCCCTTGGAGTGGGTGACCAGGATGATGTGCGCGTCCGCCGGCATCGCGCGGATCGCGTCGCGAATGATTCCGGCGTTGATCTCGCTGGCCTGGCGGCCACGGGTCTGAATGTAGCCGGTGCGGTAGCCCTGGGCCTGCAGGTCGCCGCGGGCGTCGCCGAACACAGTGGACGTCGAGGCGAGGCACTCGGCCAGCAGGCCCGGCACCATGACCACGGACAAGCCGGAGCTCGAGGCGGTCAGGACGACGGGGCGGCCAGTTGGCGGTGGCTCGCCGGGGAGCCGCCACAGCGCAGCGCTGGTGTCGCACGAACGGTCGAACGGAAGCTTCGCGCCATGGTCGGCGCGGACGGCACAGTAGATCTCGCGGAACCGGCCGCGGCCATCAGTGATGGCAGCCTTGCTGACGGGGAGAAGTATTGCGGGCGGGGTGGCGGCGACGCGGAACTCCGGCGGGCGCGGAGCGCATGCGGCGAGGAGGGCAACAGAGAACAGCACGGCACCTGGAATGCGGCGCATCGTTGAGCCTTCAGCAGGCTTGTCCGCAAGACCATGCGGATGAATTGTGACTGAAGGGCTAACCCGCGGGCCTCGATGTAGGTCTCATCCACGTACCAGATCTGCGTCAGCCGGCGCCGGCCCACTGCATCTGTTGCCCTGCCCCGACCACGTAAGCCTCGGATCCGACCGAGGACAGGTCACGGCGACGATCGGTTCCGGGCTGGCGCGGTATCTGACAGAGTCCTTCGATCCCGCACTCGCTCGCCTGGCGGAAGGGTATATGCCGGAGAGCGTGTATTCGACTCCACGGCGAGCTCGCTTATTTGCTGGTGGCACAAAACCAAGCACCGATTGAGGCTGGTTGGCTCTTGGGCCACAATGAACTCTCCCGCCGAGCCCGGCGTTTCCTTCAGGAACGGAAGAGAAAACGGATGGCCGATCTCACGCACGTACTTCATGCCAAGGCAATCGACTTGGGGCGGCTCGCGATCCGTGCCACCACGGCGGCTGGCAGCGGCCATCCGACGACCTCGCTGTCGCTCGCGCATCTCGTTTCGGTGCTCATGTACCGCGTGATGCGCTGGACGCCCACCGCCCCCGACAACCCGGGGTCCGATCGGCTGGTCCTGAGCGAGGGGCACGCGGTGCCGATCATTTATGCCGCATGCACTGATCTCGGCGTCACGTTCGAGCCCGACGGCAAGCGCCGGGCGATGACGGAGCGCGACCTGATGACGCTCCGCGAGATCGGTTCGGCGATTGATGGCCATCCCAATCCGGTGCTTGGCTTTCCGTTCTTCGACGCTGCGACTGGCTCGTTGGGTCAGGGCTTGTCGGTGGCGGCGGGGCTCAGGTGCGCGGCTCGGCTCGACGGCCTGCCGAAGCGCATCTTCTGTATCATCGGCGACGGCGAGTCGCGCGAAGGACAGATCTGGGAAGCGATGGATTTCTGCGCCGATCACCGCCTCGGCGGGGTGGTCGCGATCTTCAACTGCAACACGCTGGGCCAGAGCGACTATGTCTCGTCAGCGCAGGACTGGGAGCATCTCGCGGCGAAGGCGGCGGCGTTCGGAGCGCGCACCGAGATCATCGACGGCCACGATCCGGAGGCGATCGAGCGCGCGCTCCGCATCGAGGAGGATCAGCGGCCGCTCGCGGTGATCGCGCGCACAGTCAAGGGATGGGGCGTGCCGAGCCTCGGCGGCCCTGGCCATCACGGCACGCCGGTGAAGCCCGAGGCGCTGGCGGGCGTGCTCGCCGAGCTCGACGACACGGCGCGGCGCCTGGGCATCACCGACATCGGGGCGCAGGACTTCGCCGCGCTCAAGATCACGCCGCCCGCCGCAGTGCCGGCGGCGCGCGCCGCCCCAGACGCGCCCATGGGCTTCGACGCTGCGCTCGCCAAGCATCCGGCGTTGGTATCGGCAGAGAAGCTTTCGCCGCGCCGCGCCTATGGCATGGCGCTCGCCGCGCTCGGCGACGCCAACCAGGCGGTGGTGGCGCTCGACGCCGACGTGAAGAATTCAACCTATGCCGAGACCTTCGCCAAGGCGCATCCCGATCGCTATTTCGAGGCGCGCATCGCCGAGCAGAACATGGTGTCGGTGGCGGCCGGACTGGCAGCCGCCGGCAAGATCGCGTTCGTGAGCACGTTTGGCCGCTTTCTCGAACGCGCCTTCGATCAGATCGAGATGGCGATCATCGGCGGGGCGCGCATCAAGCTTGTCGGCACGCATGTCGGCGTGACGCTCGCGGCCGACGGGCCGAGCCAGATGGCTTTGGCGGACGTCGCCTTCGCGCGCGCGCTCGCGCACGCGAAAGACGCCAAGGGCCGATCGTTGGCAGTGCTGACACCCTCGGACGCCGTCAGCGCCTATAAGCTCGTGCTGGCCATGACGGATTATGATGGTCCGGCCTATCTGCGCGCGGTCCGCGGCGATCTACCGATACTCTATCGCGAGGACGAGCAATTTCCGCTGCGCGGCTCAAAGGTGGTGCGCCGGCCGGTCAGAGACTTCCGCGGTCGTGCTGGCGGCCTCGGGCTATCTCGTCCATTCCTGCCTTGACGCGGCCGCGGTGCTCGAGAAGCGCGGCATCGCAGCCGCAGTGGTCGACGCCTATGCCCTGCCGCTCGACGCCGAGCCCATCCTGGAAATGGCACGGACCGCAGGCGCGGCGGTCCTCGCAGTCGAGGATAATTACGTGGGCGGACTCGGCAGCGAACTGGCCGAGGCGTCGGCCGCGCGTGCGGCGCCGGTGACGGTGGAGAGCCTCGGGGTACAGCGCATCCCGAAGAGCGGCCATACCCCGGCGGACGTGCTCGATTATGTCGGCCTGTCGGTGCCGGAGATCGCCGCGGCGGCGGAACGGCTGGCGCGCCGCGTGGCGAAGGGATGATCACCAGCGCCGACCCACCGCTGCTCGCGGCGTTCATTGCAGCGAACTGGGACTGTCCGCACGAGAGAGTTGGATCCGGATAGCCAACGTCACACGACGTTGCGGCAAGTCGCAAGACAGCAGAGCGCCATGATCCGTCGCTGGCAAAGGCGCCGCCGCCTAATGCCGTACGCTATGGGCTGCCGGCATAATAGTGGCTCGCAGCGGTGATCTCGGCCGGAGTCATCCCTCGTGCTACGTTGCGCATCTGCTGGTCAATATCGTTCCGCCTTGTTCCTTTGGCGAAGGCATCGAGCTGTGCGTGCAGGTACGGGGCGGGCTGGCCTTCAAGCCACGGAGCGCCAATCTTATTGCCCAGCTCACCATGGCACGCACCGCATGGTGCGATGTTGCGCATAGGTGCCCCGTCCGCGACGATCCGTGGCGCCCCCTCGTCAAAGACCCGCTCGTCGTTGACACGTGGCAGATAGGCATAATACGCGGCAAGATCTCGCATATCGCGGTCGCTCAGGTCGGCCACGAGAGGCAGCATGATCGCGCTGCCACGCGCGCCGCTCTTGAAATCCGCCAGCTCCTTGTAGATCGCGCCCGGATATTGCCCGGCGAGGTTAGGTGCATTCGCCTGGCTCATGCCGCGTGCGCCATGGCACATGGTGCAACGCAATGCCAGTGTCGCGCCACGACCAATCGACTCCGCGCTGGCGTCACGCAGCATGCCGGGGATGACTTCGACCTGTGTGACCGGGTAACTGGCCTGCACGACGGGTTGACCGGCTGGAACTGCGCGGATCAAGCCAGCCGCTGAGCAGATCGCATCCCAGACGCCGCGGAACCGCACGCCGGGTTGCTCGTGCGGCAGCCACACAAAACCCAGAACGATCGAGCCGACCGCGATACAGGCGGTGGCTCCGACGCTGATGACGACCCAACGATCGCGCAGCGGCGGAAGCCAGCTCCAGTTCACTGTGCCGCTCCAATGCGTATAACCGGCACTTCGGTGCCTTGTGTCGCAAGAAGATGTGCGATCGGAAAGCCGTAGTTGACGATAGTAAGGCCGATCATGAGACAGAGCCATAGACCGAAGCCGTTCAGCGCGGCGGGGAGCGTGCGCGGCGGACGCACGGCGGCGCTGAAGCGGTAGTTGCCCGGCTCCACGCGCGCCGAGATCTGACCGCGCGCCAGCACCACGAAGAACAGTGCCCCGGAAATAACCAGGATCGCACCGCCTATCACCGACATCACGACGGATGCCGCCTGCTCGGCGATGGCCGGATCGGTGTAGTCGTAGAACGCCATGCGGCGCGGCATGCCGAGAATGCCTACGTAATGCCACGGGAACGTCAGGACAATCATACCGATAAACCACAGCCAAAGCTGCGTCCGCATCAGACCGAAACTGTCCAACGCGCGTCCCGTCAAATGCGGCCACGTATCATAGGCGATAATGAAATACATGATGACGATGGCGCCAGCGAAGATCAGATGGAAGTGGCCAGTCACCCACTGCGTATTATGGATCGTGCTGTTGAGCTGATAGCTCATGTTGATAATGCCACCTGCGCCGCCAAAGCCAAGCATGATGAAGGATAATGCCACGCCGAGCATGACCGGGTTGCGCCATGGCAATTTCGTCAGCCATCCCAGCGGCCCCCTGCCGCCGCGTCGTCTTGCCGCGATTTCGACCGATGCGCAAATGGTGAACACGGTCAGCAGCGTCGGTATGGTAACCAGTCCGGTGAACACCGAGTGCAGAAACTTGAACCCGGAGCCGACCTCAGGGTCTTCGAACAGGTGATGCGCGCCGATCGGCATGGCAACAACAAGGAACAGTATGAAGGAAATCCTGCCCATCTGGTCGCTGAACAGTTTGCCGCCGATCGCTCGTGGAACGATTGTGTAGTAGGCGATGTAGGCTGGCATCAGCCAGAAGTAGACGATCGCGTGCAAAGTCCACGAGAAGAAGATGCGCGCGAGACCAGCATCGATCGTGTTGGTCAGGCCGACGGCACCGGGGATGATCTGGAAAATCAGTTCGAGAGCGGCACCAACAGCCGTCCAGCCCCAAAGGTAGGATCCCGCGACTGTTGCGAACATCGCGAACGGTACCGGCGCACCGGGGTTCTGTCGCTTCCAGATGTACAGGTTCACTGACATCAGCGCGACCCAGATCCAGGAGCCAACAACGACGAGTACAACCCCGATGTAATAGAATGCGTTGCCGATCATGGGCGGGTAGAAGGTGTACAGTACCGACGCTCGACCCAACGCGACGGGGACCACGGCGGTGACCATACCGATAGCGACGAGGGCGAAGCCCATCCATGCCCATCGCAGGCCAACCACCGGGCGGTGCAAGGCAGCCTCGGTCACGAAGTACCCGAACCCCATCGCGACGAGTGTCGGAAACACGTAGGCCATCGTGGTGCCGTGCGCAGTGACAGAGCGGTAATAGAGCTCTGGATCGCCGATCCATGCGTGCAGTGGGCTGCGCACGAACATCTGCCATTCGCCCAGAAGCAGCGCCCCGCCGAAGCTTCCGAAGGCCAGCCAGAAATGCGCCAGAATCATCCGTCTACTGGGCAACACAGCTCAACCTCCTGGTATCCGCGGCCAGTCGCGCGAACTCCGCCTTGTCTATGACCTTGATCCGGCCCCACATGCCTTCGTGCCCAAAGCCGCAAAATTCGTGGCATGGCATGTGCCGTTCGCCTGGGGTGGAGAACTGCGCCGGGATGCTGGAAATGTAGCCTGGCACCAACATGAGATTGATGCTGGTCCCGGTAATCAGGAACCCATGCACCACATCGGCGCTGGTGATGCGGAAGGTGATCGGGGTGTCTGTCGGTACCAGGATGCACTGCGGCGTGAACGAGTATTGCTGGCCGATCGCGCGCACGACGACTGAACCGTCAGGCTGCAGGGCACTGCCGAGGTTGCTTTCGATGAACTCGCCCCCGAGATGAAGCGTGCGAGGATCAGCGGTCTCAACGCGGCTTTGCGGGAGCACCGCCTGGTGCACGCCAGCGAAGACCGCCATCGCAATCAGCAAAACAATGATTGAGGTAGCGACCGCGGCCCAACGATGCTCTAGGCGCTCGCTTCGGTTCTCGTCTTGATCGGGTAGAGCACCGTCGCTCACGGTGCCCCCGCGCGCGGCACAAACACCAGCAGATAGAAGGCAAACCAGATCGCAACAACAATGAACGTTGCGATACCAGCCAACGCAATAGCTCCGGCGGACCCTTGGCTCGGAGTACGTTGCACCAGCGCGTCCTCAGTGCCGGTTTCGATTGGATCCGAGTTCAGCATGGCGGCATCAATCCAAAGGTGCGGTACGCAGTTGATTGGCATCGCGCGCAGATACCGGCGTGCCACTGTTGCCCCAGGCAGCCCGTATATACGTGACGACCGCGGCAACCTCGTCATCGGACAAGCTCTGCGCGAAGGGCGGCATGCCATAAGGCCTCGGGTCGCCTTGCGTGCCCGGCGGGAAACCGCCGTTCAGTACCATGCGGATCGGGTTCACCGCAGACTGCATCTGAATGGAAGGATTCCCCGCCAGCGGCGGATACTCGGGCGGCATACCGCGGCCATCGGTCGCATGACAGATGGCGCAACGCGCCTCGTAAACAGTCTGGCCGAAATGCACCAGCAGGCTGCTCTCGGGCGTCGGAATGCTGGTGATCTCCGTCGCGGGTGGCGCGCCCTCGCTGAGGCTCTTCAGATAGACTGCCATCGCGCGGACATCGGCGTCTTTCAGATATTGCATGCTGTCGAACACGACTTCCGCCATCGGTCCATAGACAGCGCCTCGATGTGACACCCCGGTACGCAGAAGTTCAACGATCTCGTCGGTGCTCCAGTCACCGAGGCCAGCCTCCTTGTTGGAGGTAAGCGACGGCGCGTACCAGTTCTGCATCGGGATCAGACCCCCCTGGAACGCTTGCGACTGGGAGTTTCCGCCCAGCGCGTTGATTGGCGTGTGACACATCCCGCAATGGGCAAGACCCTGGACCAGATAGGCGCCGCGATTCCATTCCGCTGACTTTGTCGGATCAGGTCGGTACTCGCCTTCGCCGAAGAACAGAGTGCGCCAACCCAGGATGAGCGAACGGTTGTCATAGGGGAAACGCAGGTCCTGCGGCCGGTTTGGCTGATGCACCGGCCGGACCGAACGAAGATACGCGTAAATCGCGTCTGAGTCGGCGCGCGTAACCTTGGTGTAGGAGCCGTAGGGCATGGCCGGGTACATCAGACCGCCATCCGGAAAGCGTCCGGTATGCAAGGCGGCGTAGAACTGATCTCCCGTCCAGGTGCCGATGCCGGTGTCGCGGTCCGGTGTGATGTTGGACGAATAAAGCGTGCCGAAGGGCGTTGGCATGGCAAGCCCGCCGGCAAACAGCGCCCCGCCGGGATTGGTATGGCAGGCAATGCAGTCGCCGGCCCGCGCCAGGTATTCGCCCTTGGCCAGCAGCGCCGCATCCTGACCGTGCGCCAATCGAGACGCGCCGATATGCAGCACGACCGCGAGGAGGACAGTGGCCAACAGGGTGTGGCAGTTGCGCATGACGCTCACCCCGGTCTCAGTTCGCTTCGCTACCGCACGCCATTGGCATCGCCAACGAACCGCGCGGAACAGGAGATGGGTCGGCTGGAACCGGGCGGGACGCGAGCCAGGAAGCGACGGCCGTCACGTCGCCTTCGGTGAGGCTGGCGGCAACCAGTTGCATACAGTCAGGCGAGGGAGCGGTGCGGGTGCCGTAGCGGAATGCGCCCAACTGCGCACTGATGTAGCTCGCATGCAGCCCGACAAGGCCAGGAATGGCTGGTTCCATTCCGGTGAGCTTGGCGCCATGACACCCCGAGCAAGCGGGCACGCCGCGCGCGGGATCGCCTTGTGCCACAATCGCCTGGCCGCGCGCCAGGATGCCGGAACTGACATCGGCGACGGTTGGCGGCGGCGGCGGCGGCCGCAGTCCCGAGAAATGATCCGCCATCTGCTGCAGGTATGAGTCGGGCATGTATTCGAGCAGATAGTTCATCGGCGGGTAGCGGCGCCGGCCGTCCCGGAAGGCGACAAGCTGGTTCATCAGGTAGCCAGCGGGCTTGCCGGCGAGGCGCGGGAAATAATCGTTGTCCGTGCCCTGGCCCTGCTCACCATGGCAAGCCGCGCATGCCCGCAGGCGCGCCTCCATCGTGTCGGGCGGACGATCTGTGACCTGCGCCGACGCGGAAGCAAGGAGAAGGTTTGCCAGGGCAATGACCAAGCCCAACCATAATGGCATGCGTCCGATAAGGGCGTAGCCAGCATCCCGGCGACCGAACTGCCGGATAGACACGTCCTCACAGCGCGAGCGTTGTGACACTCGGATATCTCCTCCTCACCGCGTCGCAGTGTATCGTGGGAAAGGCGACGGTTCTTTCAAAGAAGCACTGGCGCTGGCGATGGGACCAGCTTCGCGATCAATTGTGTCGAATGGCTCTGAGAGCGAGCAAACTCGGTTTGCATGCATCATCATACCCGCCGGCACGTGCGGTCGTCGAAAGCAGTCGCCGGGCGGGTTGGAGCTCGCGTCAACCAACGGCAAAACCTCACGAGGGTTGGGATGCCGCAGCGCCTCCATATGGAAATGGATGTGCTCCGTGGATTGAAAGCTAGCCATGATATGGCATTTTATCGGCTCCTGGCAATTTATGCTCCATCAGGTTGGCATCAAATATCCGCCCTCCGGAAGACACTCTTCCCATGCTCGATTGAATGCGGGATCAACGTGAGACTTTGTAACAGAACCGGGCGTCGGATGCGTCGTTCGTTATACGGGCCGCACGGCGGCCGCGGCATTTCTTTCCCCGTACTGTTGCTGTCCCGTCTCCGATAAAGCGAAGCGTACCAACCCGCATCCACCCACCGCCACAAGCGCCAGACAGATGAATGCAACTCTCGTGCCCCAACTCTCGGTAACAAACCCGGCGATGGTTGTGCTGAATGTCGCTCCTGCGGTCATAGCCAGACCCACCAACCCCCATCGCCAGATTGAACCGCCCGCCACGATGTGTGATGTCAGCGACGACCAATGGCACCACAACCCCGACCGTCGACGCGCTGATCCCGTCCAGCACCTGGCAGGCTACGATCGAGGCCGCGATTCCGTTGGTCGCCAGCACCAGGCAGCGCACCGCCAGTGCCACAAAGCCCATCAGTAGAACCAGCTTGCGCCCACGCGCCTGCGCCAATCCACCCAGCCGTGGCGCGATCAGGGCAGCCACCCCCTGCGACACCACCAGTGCAACTGATACCAGCGTATCCGTGTCCTTCAGCCCGACGACCTGGATCGCCGTTACTGCAAATGGCAGAACGGCATCGTTGCTGAGCTGGAACATGAACGCACAGGCCGCGAAGGTCAGCAGGAGAGGATCGCGCCATAGATCGCGCTGCCGGCGCAACGGTCCCTTGCCCGCGTGCTTTGGCCATAAAACACCGCGCCCGGCGCGATGTGGGTGCCGATATAACCCATCAGCAGTGCCGCCAGCATGCTGCCGAGCGCCTTCGCTGTGATCAGGCGTTTCAGTGGAACCGCGTCTACGAGCAGCCCCGCCGGCACCTGGCCTGCAATTGCGGCCATCGAGCCGAGGCTGAGCACGAAACCAACGTCCGTCGGATGCCAGCCGTTGGCAGTTATATTAGATAGACCGTGACGAAGGGGCCAAAGCCCGTCAACATATCCGCGACGAAGAAGTTCAGCCCACTCAAACCGGCCAAGCTACGCCGCTTCAGCTCAGCTGCCTGTGCCTTATATTATTCCTTTCCGAGAGAGCCATTGTCGCTCGCCTGACATTCGGTATGTTCTACTGCTTTGGTCTGTTGTGAAACGCAACTTCCCTGCGGCGCTGGTGCGCCCCTATCCCCCAGTAAATAGAAATTTGTGTACTGGGCGTCCGCAGCATGACCCTTGCGGATCACGCGTACACTTTGATGCCGGCGAGCATTGCCGCGGCTGACCGAAGGGCCCTCGAACCCCAAGCACTGGCCGAACCGGTCGCTTGACTGCTCGATCGTCCTGCTCGAGGACGTTAGCTCAATGCCGGCCTTGTGTTCCTAACGGCCCGCGGCGTTCCTGCATCGTGATCCCTATCGGGACAGACGGCCCGACCGACCTTCGGTGCTCGGTCGCCTCGCAGTCGGCCAACGTCCCTTTCTGAGTGTCGGCATCGTCATACGCCGGCCAGGTACGCCATTCGCTTTCATCGTCAACGCTGATCGGGATGTTGAGACTGCGATCCGCGCTCGCCCTACGCTTATTTGCCCTTATAACTTCGTGCTCCGCTGGTCGCAGCAGGTCCGCCGCGCCGCCGCTGATGTTCTTAGATCTCAGCGTATCGTCGTGGAGTTCCCGCAAGTGACGGTGCATATCTCGAAGACTGAGGAACAACTTCCTCCAGGAGGCAGCCGTGCTCATCTTCACCAGGGACCGGTTGCACAGGATGTATTCCAATATAGTCGCGCGGACCCACCAGCTTGCGTACATGTCGAAGCGTACACTGCGATCCGGATCGAACTGGCAGACCGCGTGCATCAGCCCCACATAGCCTTCACCGATCAACTCCTCCGATGCTGGCCCATATTCGCGATAACCAATTGCGATCTCGTCAACTAGACGCAGGTAACTGCCGGTCAGCTGATGGGCGGCGGGGATATCGTGATGGTCGCGCCAGCGTTGGCACAACGCCTGCTCCGCCTCGGCGCCGAGCGGGAATTTGCGGACCTCACCGACGGCCCGCGGTCGCTCGTCGCCGGCATGAACGCAGGGTCGTCTGTGTTCCATGTCTGAACTCCTTCGTGGTAAGTCGCCGCACCACCGAAGGTTTAGATCAGTCTAAGGACGGAGCGAATGCACGCCATTTGTCAGACACTCTTTCACGCTGCGAGCGAGTGGCGGTTCCAGGGTGCTTACGGCCTGGCTGGACAAGTGAAGTGCCGCCCCCAAGATCGGGGGTCTGCTCGCTCATTCAATCGTGCGCCGGAAGAGTGTCTGTCGAACGCCGAATGTGTGCTCCCGCCCAGTCGGAGCGTATCTCTAGACTGGTCGGCCGCGACACGGTCCAATCGTGTCGCGTTCGCTTAGCGTCTCAGAAGCGTAGAAGGAATTGACCATGAACACCGAACGGAAAGTCGCTGTTATTACCGGCGCATCACAGGGTATCGGCGCGGCCCTGGTCAAGGCGTATCGTGGTCAAAACTACCGTGTGATTGCAACGGCGCGCTCGATGAAATCATCGAGCGATGATGACATTCTCACGGTTTCAGGCGACATCGCCGATCGTAAGACGGCCGAACGGGCGATCTCTGCGGGCGTGGATCGGTTCGGGCGCATTGATACGCTCGTCAACAACGCCGGCATCTTCATTGCCAAGCCGTTCACCCAATACACCGAGTCCGACTACGCGGCGATCCTGGCCGTCAACGTCGCCGGCTTCTTTCACACCACGCAAATTGCCATCACCGAGATGGAGAAGCGGGGCAGCGGCCATGTCGTGCAGATCACGACGAGCCTGGTCGACCACGCGATCTCCGGCGCGCCCGCCGCACTTGCCTCGTTGACGAAGGGCAGTCTGAACGCCGTCACCAAATCGCTTGCGATCGAGTATGCAAAGCGCGGCATCCGGGTGAATGCTGTTGCGCTGGGCGTCATCAAATCACCGATGCATCCCAGCGAGACGCATGCGCAACTCGACGAGCTGCACCCGGTCGGCCACATGGGCGAAATCTCGGACGTCGTCGATGCGATCCTCTACCTCGAGTCGGCCGGCTTTGTGACGGGCGAAATCCTTCATGTCGACGGCGGTCAGAGCGCGGGCCACTGAGACCACCTCGCGGTGACCCAGACGAAAGTTCTGGCGCCGGCGCGGAGATAGATCCCGGCCCCTCGCCTCGACGAGGCGTGACGGCCGGACGGTGCCCAAGCCCCAACTAAGAGGGCCGAGCTGAACCCGACCGCAAGCCGAGCTTCGCACTCATAGTCACCAGGTCGGCGAGCGAACCTGCCCGCATCTTCCGCATCACCTGGCCTCGGTGCGCCTTCACCGTGATCTCGCTTATGCCGAGTTCGCCACCGATCTGTTTGTTCAACAAACCGGCGACCACCAACGCCATGACCTCTCGTTCGCGGCGGCTGAGTGACGTGTGACGGTTCCTGAGCTCCCGAATGTCCGCTTCGTGATCAAGTGCGGACTGGCTGCGTTCGATCGCCTGCCGGATGGCGTCCAACAACACGTCGTCGCTGAATGGTTTCGTCAGGAACTCGACGGCACCCGCCTTCATGGCCCGGACCGTCATCGGTACGTCGCCGTAACCCGTGATGAAGATGATGGGCATTTCGGTCCTGTCCGCCGCAACGCGCTTCTGGAGATCGAGACCGTTGAGGTCCGGCAAGTTGACGTCAAGGATCAGGCAGCTGGGAGTGAGGGGCGGTGGGCGAGAGAGGAATTCTTGCGCGGACACGAATGTCTCCGGCTTCCAGCCTGAACTGCCGACCAGAAGCTCCAGCAATTCGCGCACCGAAACATCGTCATCGACGATAAACACAATTGGTTGGCCATGCGACATGAACGACGACCTCGGCTCGTTGCGCATGTCCGTAGCCTAAGCGCCTTTTTGCTGATTGCAAAAATCCGCGCGCTCGATCGCTCTATTCAGTGCAATGCAGCATTGAGCGCTCCGAGCAGGGCCGTGTCGCTGAATGGCTTGAACAGGCACTCGACAGCGCCCTGCTGGAGCAGGCGTGGCCGCACGCTCTCATCTCCGTGAGCGGTAATGAAGACGATCGGGATCGCTTGCCCGCGAAGCGTTAATTCCTGTTGGAGAACGGGTCCGGTCATGCCCGGCATCGCGATGTCGAGAATCAGACACTTGGTCTGGCCGACACAGTCGGATGCAAGAAATTCCTCGGCCGAGGAGAATGCCTGGGCCGCAAATCCAAATTCCCTGAGCAAGTCGGGCAGCGACTCGCGCACGGATTCGTCGTCATCGACGACCGACACGAGTGAATGTGTCGTCATTAGTGCTTCCTCTCGGCCCGCTGATCATCCGTCACAGCAGACGTCCAAATTGCGTTAGGATTTTGGTCGCCGAACCCATCCTCGGATCGCCGAGGAATGGAAAATGAGAACGTGGCTCCCGGCCCGTCATTGGCCGCCGCCCATAGACGGCCAAGATGACTTTCGATGATGGAACGGCTGACCGACAGGCCAATTCCCATGCCGCCGCTTTTGGTCGTGTAGAACGCATCGAACAGCTTGGCCGCGGTCTGAGCCTCGAATCCCACGCCGGTATCCTGCACGGACAGGCGTATATGATCATCCGTGTCGCGTTCAGTTCTGATCACCAGCAATCGCGGACGATCATTGATGTCACGCATCGCGTCTGCGGCGTTCAGGAGCAAATTCAGGATGACCTGCTGCAGCTGGACACGATCGCCTGTCACGGGCGGGAGGTCATCGGCGAGCTCCTGCCGCAGGATCACCTGGCTTCTTTGGAGTTCGCTCAACGACAGGGCAACCACTTCGCGCGCAGCCTCATTCAAATCCACCATCTCGGTCGAGGCGTTCTTCTTACTGAATAGCGCGCGCAATCGCGTGATTACCTCAGATGCGCGGTTGCCATCGCGGATCGTGCGCCGTGCGGTTTCGCGCGCGCCGTCCACGTTGGGAGGATCCGCAGCCAGCATCCGCAGGCAGGTGCTGGCGTTGGTGATAATGCCCGCCAGCGGCTGGTTGACCTCGTGTGCGATCGACGCCGTCAACGCCCCGAGGGTCGTCACCCTGGCTACGTGCGCGAGTTCCGATCGGGCCTTGGCGAGCGCCTCCTCCGAGAGCCGGCGCTGCGTCACGTCCTGGACCGCGGCCATGTACTCCGGTTGACCATCCTGGTCTTGGGCCGAATGAGCGACCACGTGCAGGTACTTGATCGAGTTGTCGGGCATCAGCAGCCTGTAATCCTGCTCATAGTTGGCTCCGCGCTGCTGTCGATCGAGCATTTCATTGAACGCGTGGATGTCGTCCGGGTGGACCCGGGTCAGGATCCGCTCGAGCGTCAAGGGCGCAGTCGGGTCGAACTCAAATATGCGATAGACCTCCTCGGACCAGATGATTTCGCCCGTCGCGATACGCTTGTAAAAGCCACCGGTTGAACTCAGGCGCCGGGTCTCCGCCAGAAATGCCTGACTGCGGCGCAATTCCTCTTCCGACCGTTTACGCTGCGTGATGTCGCGCAAATAGCCGGTGAAGCTCGGCGGCCCGTCCGATGGAATGCGCGTGATCGTGAGCTCGACTGGAAATTCGCTCTCATCGGCGCGCATCGCCGTCATTTCGATCCGCTTCCCGATGACCCGCGTCTCACCCGTTGCCAGATAGCGAGCCAATCCCTGTCGGTGCCTCTCTCGGAGTGATGGCGGGATCATGACGTCGGCGAGTGATCTGCCCAGGACGTCGTCGCGGCGACAGCCGAAGGCGTGCTCCGCGGCAGGATTGAACTCGGTGATGCGGCCTCCGTGATCGATCGTCACAATGCAGTCGAGCACCGAGTCGAGGATTGCGGCCTTGTGCGCCTCGCTACGTTTCAGGTCCTTCTCCTCCTGACGCAGCCTCTCTTCCGCGAGCCGGCGTTCGACAACTTGCCGCTTCAGTTCATCGTTGGCGGCGACGAGTTCCCTGGTTCGCTCAGCGACCCGCTGATCGAGTTCGTTGGCGACCCGCTTTTCGTCGACCAGAAGCCGTGCCTCCTGAAGTCCGATCGCCGCCTGGTTTGCCGCGACATTCAGCAGGAGCCTCTCGGTTTCCCGCGGGAAGTCCGTTCGCCGAGACCCTGCCACGATGACCCCGATTTCACCTTGCAGCCCCAGCCGCATGGGCAGAATCGACAAGTCTCCGTCGCCAACGGGGTTCTGTACCAGCGGAGGCCACTGCCGCGGGTCCTCTTCCAACCAGCGGCCGATGTCCGCACCGATCTGTTCCGGCCGGAGCATGCGTGTCTGCGATTGACCGACACGAACCATCTCTATCGGGGACTCGCCAGAGGGATCATTCAACCGCACATAGACAAGATCCAGGTGAAGCATGCTCGCAAGCACGTCGAGCAGGGTGCGGGCGATCCGGGATGGATCGCCGCCACTCCAGATGGCGGGCAGCGCCAGGAGGCTGACCACATCATTGATGCAGCGCTGAAGGCGCTTGATCGCCTCGCCGGGTTCTTCCAGTTGCATTTCCATCTCAGGCCATCGTCTAAAGCGACGCAGTCTATCCGGCTCGCCGTTCGCGAAACTCGCGCAGAAATTCCTGCGGTGGCACGAAGAAGGGATTCTGCTGGAGGATGCCGCCGATGATGACCATCGGGTGCGTACGCATGATGTCAATCACTGTATCGCCGCTAAATTTCCTGAGATCGTACACGCAGATCACCGCATCGTCGTGGCGGTCCCACACGTCATTCACACGCGATTCGAACTGAATTAGGCTGTCGATGTGCGACTGACCTTCGGCCGCCCAATCCATCTGGCAGACGATGCGGCTCAGCGGAAATCCGCTCTCGGCGCTGTTGCTGGCCAGCTGTTCGAACACCTCCAGCATCCGATCCGGATCGAAATTTCCGTCTCGAAGGTAAGTTTCCACGTTGGTCCGGAGTTCGAGCCGCCCGCTCTGCTGGGCGGCCATCGCGTCGATGCCCACCGCGGCCAGCCGTTCCAGGTGGTCGTCGTGTTGATCCGGATTGACGACGTGAACCGCCTTGTCACCACACTCGAAGCCGCCCTCAATGAACGGGAGCAAAACGCGATAGGCTTCATCGTTGCTGTTGAAGAATGCACACACATGACGAGATGTGCTGAGCTGGGAGCCGGCAAAGGGAATGGGTGCAGTGACCTTTTTCATGACAACTGTCTCTCGCTTTGACCTCCCGCGACGCGGATTTCTGCACGGTCGCGGTCCGCCGAGTGGTTCATGCGCATGATCATCCTGTTGTGGCCTCGTTGGCGCAAGCGATCATCTCTCTTAGAGGTGGCTGGCCCTGGCCTTCCCCAACTCTGCGGAGCCCTCACGTCCCGCAGGCATCCATACAATCGGCTCCTCCGCACCCGGCCTGGTGTCATTTTGTGCCGGTTGCCCTGCGCAAACATGCGCTGCCATAACGCAAAGTCTATTATACTTTGGTGTTGGTTTGTCACCAGTGTCGTCGGCATCATGCCGCGCGCCAGGGCGTTTATCACATTCGGCAAACGGCGCTGCACACGCCCATGGGAGCGGGTTTACCTGTGACGTGCGATGATTCGAGCGGCCGATACCAAGGTATCGACGATACCATCGTCCAATAGACCAACCGCAGCCGCGGTGACATTGCTGCAGCATGAGGCGGTCCGTTCAGAACATCAGCGAGCGGCGGCCAAACCGAGGAAGGGGAGTTACTGTGGACCGCATCGATGCCATGAAGGTCTTCGTCACAGCCCTCGACGAGGGCAGCTTGGCCGGCGCCAGTCGAAAGCTCGGCCGTTCCCCTGCGGCGGTCAGCCGCGCCATCGCATTTCTCGAGGCGCGCGTCGGCGCAGAACTGCTGCATCGGACGACGCGGTCGATAAAAATGAGCGAGGCAGGTGAGCAGTATGCGGTCGCCTGTCGTCGGGTCCTGACCGAATTGGAGGAAGCGGAAATTACGGCCGCTGGCGATCGCGCCTCGCCACGTGGCAACCTGACATTGACGGCCCCCGAAATCCAAGGAGAAGCGGTCCTGCGGCCGATCCTCGAGGCCTTCATGGACGCTTACCCAGACGTGTCCGCTCGGCTTTATTTGCTGGACAGGCCTATGAAACTAATCGACGAAGGTATCGATGTCGCGCTCCGCATATCCTACCTCCCCAACTCGACTCTGGTGGCAATACGCGTTGGCGAAGCACGTCGGGTGGTAGTGGCTGCGCCGCGTTACCTTGCGCAGCATCCGCGCATCGAGAAACCGGGCGATTTGGCCAAGCACCGCATCATTGCATACACCCACTCGGGAGTCGGCTCCTGGAGTTTTCCGCCGTTGCCAGGTTCCTCCGTGCCAAGGACGGTCTGTTTCACGCCCCGGCTGGTGATCAACAATGTTCGAGGCGTGGTTGCCTCGGCCGTTGAGGGGCGTGGCGTGGCGCGTGTATTCTCATGTCAGATAGCAGAGCTGGTGCGCGAAGGGCAGCTCGATATTGTCCTCATGGGGGACGAAGAGCCGCCATTGCCAGTACATGTGATTTTGCCGAGCGGTCGCCTCTCGCTGCGGAAAGTGCGTGCGTTTGTGGACTTTGCGATCCCCCGGCTTCGGAAGTACTTTGCTTGTCAGGCAATGGGTACAAGCAACCTTGCAACCGCCCTCGATTACAGTGCGCCAGAGCATCTGCCGAAAGGCAGGTGTTTGAGTTCGAACTCGAGGGACCTTAGTTCCAGGTTTGGCGGCGCGGCCGGCCGGGCTGCAGATAACGCCCGCGGCCTGACAAGCGAGAAATTCGTGCAGGTCAGGTGAGAACCAGCCGACCGACAAGTGCTGGAGCGGCGCGTTCCGACGCCAAACCCACTGATGCCACACTGGCCATAGGCCATGTGGGCATTCATACTCCGCAATGTGACAGTCGAGAAAGGGCGGATCGTCGAGATTGTACGGTGCGGTGTTATTGTGCCCTTCCGCTGTGCAGTCCCGGCCGGGGGGGCGCGGGTTAGTCATTGGCCGATACCCGTCGATGCCGTTGGTCGGGCCTAGATCGTAGGGGTAACCCGCAGCGCGTGATGCCGTAGCTACGGCCTTACGCCGGTTTGGCAGGGCTGCAAGTCGGCGGATGCCGTCAGTCCGCTACAGTTGCTGTGTTCTGTATCGCTGGTCAGCGATCTCCCTCTACGCCAAAATGCCAGGAGAAACTTTGATGTCGTTAGCGCGAAACTCGGTCGTAAAGCCGATTGGAACACGGATCGTATCAGTGCCGCTTCAATCCTCGGAAAGAATATGGAGACGAAGCGTGATTCACATCGGTCCGTGCCGGCATCTCCGGAACGGCAAAGCCAAAACGTCCGAATAGCTGCAGTGACGCCATGACCATCGTGATACAACGACCCCGATCCGCAACTGCAGCATGGTACCGTACAGAATACGACAAAGACATCCTTCGCTTGATCGTTGGTGGCTCCTGGATAATCAGCGAAGCGCGGCGGCTCGATCCGATGCTAAGGGCCCTTGACCCTAGGGGCTATGGACGGATCATAATAGATTGCGGAACGCTTGAGGGGCTTGATACCGTCGGCGCCTGGCTGCTGTTGCGCACTAAGCGCGTCCTCGAACACAAAGGCTTGCAGGTTCAGGCGGTCAATGTGCGTGAGGAATACAGAGCGCTCGTTCACACCATAGACCACGAGTGCAGGGCGCCACCAGTTCAGCTCCCACTACCGCATACCTTAGCCGACCGGTTAGAGCGTATCGGCCGTGGCCTCATTCACGCGCTGCACCAGGCGTATGCATTGGTTGGCTTCTTCGGCCTCGTCGTGTCAGAGACGGTTACCATTATATTTCAGCCAAGCCGGTTGCGCGTTGCGGCCCTTCTTCATCAGATTGAGGAAACGGGCGTGAACGCTCTGCCGATTGTCGGGCTGCTGTCTTTCCTCATCGGTGTCGTCGTTGCCTACCAGGGAGCAGATCAACTGCGCCAATTTGGCGTGGAAGTGTTTACGGTCAATCTGCTGAGCGTCGGCATCCTGCGCGAACTCGGCGGGTTAATGGCTGCCATCATAGTGGCAGGACGCTCGGGCTCGGCCTTCACGGCACACATTGGCACGATGAAGGTAAACGAGGAGCTCGATGCGATCGAAATCTCCGGTCTCAGCAATATCGAGGTGCTAGTCCTCCCGCGCCTTTTGGGCCTTTTGATCACTCTGCCCCTTTTGACATTCTATTCCAATATCATGGGCCTGTTGGGGGGTATGGTCATGTGCTATTTCGACCTCAGTATCACCATCCCAGCGTTCTTGCATCAGCTGCGCGACGCAGTCGTCGGTTGGACATTCTGGGTCGGCCTTATCAAGGCGCCCGTATTCGCATTTATAATTGGTCTCGTTGGTTGCTACCAAGGATTGCATGTCGAACGCAATGCGGCCAGCGTCGGCAAGCTTACGACGCTGGCCGTGGTCGAATCCATCTTCCTGGTTATCGTCGCAGACGCGATCTTTTCGATACTTTTCTCGGTCCTCCGTATATGAGCGACAGCACTACAACTCCTTGCGTCATCCGCATACGCGGGCTGGTGACCCGCATCGCCGACCATGTTCTTCACGATCACATTGACCTCGAGGTGTTCCGCGGAGAGATCCTGGGCGTAGTCGGCGGCTCGGGCACCGGAAAATCGGTTCTTCTACGGTCGATCATCGGACTGCAGCAGCCAGCGGGAGGCCGTGTCGAGGTGCTGGGGCAAAACATGGCGAGCCTCAGTGGCGACGAACTTGTACGACTGCAAATTCGTTGGGGTGTTCTGTTCCAAGATGGCGCGCTGTTTAGTGATCAGACCGTAGCCCAGAACGTCCAACTGCCACTTCGCGAACACACCGACTTGCCGCAGCAGCTGATGGACGAGATCGCGTCGGTTAAGCTCAGCATGGTTGGGCTGCCGCCCAATTCTGCCAAAAACTATCCCTCAGAGTTATCCGGCGGCATGCGCAAACGCGCTGGCCTCGCGCGAGCACTCGCGCTTGATCCGGAGCTTCTGTTCCTCGACGAGCCAACAGCTGGCCTGGACCCCATCGCTGCCAATCAGTTCGACGAGCTTGTACGTGACTTGCAGCAGAGCCTTCGCTTAACCGTCTTCATGGTGACGCACGATATAGACACACTTCGGGCGACGACCGATCGGATAGCGGTCCTGGTGGATCGCAAGATCAAGATCGGCACCATTGCCAGTTTGGCTCATGATGCCCACCCGTGGATTCATGAATACTTCACAGGGGCACGGGGGCGAGCGGCTTTGACGACGCAATAGGAGACTGCAGCATGGAAACGCGAGCAAATTATGTTGCAGTCGGGGCCTTTGTCCTGGCAGTGCTGGCCGGCGTATTTGTCGCAACGCTGTGGCTGGCTCGCGTACAGTTCGAAACGGAATATAAAACCTATGAAACACATGTTGCGGGTCCTGTCACCGGGCTGGGGTCCGGTGCGCTGGTGCGCCTGAACGGCATCGAGGTAGGTCGCGTCACCAGGATCGAGCTTGATCCAAAGGATCCACAGCTTGTGAGGCTGATCCTGCTAGTTCGAAACACGGTCGAGATCCGCACCGACGCGGTGGCGTCGATTGAAACCCTAGGACTGACGGGGGTCAGCTACGTCGAGATCTCAGGGGGGACGCTTGGCTCGCCACCACTCATGGCGGCGGAGGGACAGCAGTACCCGAACATAGCCTCCCGGCCATCTTCGCTCCAGGAGGTATTCAACAATGCGCCGGAGCTCCTAGGAAGGCTGCTGGTAATCTCGGATCGGATCGCAGCGGTTCTTGACGACAGCAACCGAGAGGCGATTGCTGCAGCGCTCGTCAATCTTCGCGACACGACCGGCGTCTTCGCGCGTCGCACTCGGGACATCGACCAGCTTATCACCGACAGCAACCAGACCATACACAATTTGGCGGCTGCCAGCACGTCGGTAAAAGCGATGCTGGATAAACTCGAAGGTACATCGGACCACGCCGATCGACTGGTTCTCGCGGCGAACGATGCAGTGTATCAGGCGACGAAACTCGTAGCCGATCTCGACGCAGTTGTACTATCCAGCAAGCCTGGGATACGCGATCTCACGACAAATGGCGTCGCACAGTTGGACGAACTCTTAGGCGACGCACGACGCCTGATCTCTAGTCTGAGCCGCGTCTCGATGGCGCTCGAGCGTGATCCTAGCCGCTTCTTGTTTGGTGATCATCGCGAGGGATATGCCCCGAAATGACGAGGCCAGTGCTGACACGCCGGCGGATCCTAAGTTCGTGTGCATGCCTGGTGCCTCTCACTGGCTGCAGCTTGTTGTTTGCCCAACCCACGCCGCAGCTCTATCGGTTGGCGCCGCAAACCGGAGCTGCGCCGAATCAGCGGCCCGTCCCCCAGCAGCTTGTGATTGTCCTGCCGGTGTCCCCCCAAAGCCTCGACACAGACCGCATCGCATTGACGCGCAATCGGACAACTCTGGATTATTTCGCGGGTGCGAGCTGGACCGATCGCACCCCTGTACTCCTGCAGGGATTGTTGATTCGAGCATTCGAGGATAGCGGCCGCATCATAGGGGTCGGACGCGATTCGAGCGGCCTCAGCCCCGATTATTTGCTCGAGACGGATCTGCGCGAATTCGAAGCACGCTATGGTGAGGCAGGGAATCCGTTGCTGCCGATAGTGACGGTGACGTTGGTCGCCAAGCTGGTCAAAATGCCGGATCGCCACATTATCGGCAGCAAACATATAGCCGAGCAAGCGCCCGTCGCTCGCAACGATATTGCAAGCATCGTAGACGCATTCGATACAGCCATCGGCAAGGTCCTTACCCAGGTCGTCGACTGGACGCTTCAAGTGATGGCGCGTTGATAGATCGCTCTCGCATCGACGCGGAACGGCGCGCGGGATGTGTGCTACATCCCAACGCTGACGCACGATAGCCCTAACTCGATGGGCCCGGGTCGCGGCTTCCACCAAGTGCTGCGAAGAACTGATCCCGACTACCGTCAATAGCCGATGCCATGACGTCCGCCGAGCCAGTCAGCATTGACAGCAGTGACACGCAGCCAGTCCAACCAGTCTGATGGCTGGCGCCAATGCCGGCGCCGTTGTCTCCGTGGAAGTATTCATGGAACAGAACAAGATCGCGCCAGTGCGGGTCGTTTTGAAACTTCTCGATGCCGCCATATAGCGGACGTGTGCCGTCCGGTCCGCGATGGAAAATAGCGAAAATCCGGCGGGATATTTCCGCCGCGACTTGCAGCAAGGTGAGCCACTTGCCGGAACCAGTCGGACACTCAATGGTAAACTTGTCACCGTAGTAGCGATACAGATTAAGGAGCGCGCGTACTATCAGTAGGTTCATAGGCATCCAAACCGGCCCGCGCCAATTCGAGTTGCCGCCAAAGCTGCCAGATTCCAATTCAGCCGGGTGATAGCCAACAAAATAGCTTCGCTCGCCGACCTGGAATCGGAAAGGATGGTCACGATGGAAGCGCGACAGAGAGCGAATTCCAAACGGGCTGAGAAATTCCTCCTCATCGAGCATTCGGTGCAACACCCGTCGTAGACGCTCTTCGTTCAGAACTGCAAGGAGAGTGCGGCCGTTATGCCCTGGTTTGCTTGGAAGCACGATATGCTCAACCAGCTGAGGGAATCGAGCGAGGAAATCGGCGCCTCGCTCAACCGCATTGCCCACTCGTGCGAGTTCCGCTTGCTCAAAGACGGTTGCGGCACAGAGTGGCAGTAGACCCACCATTGAACGCACTTTGAGCCGCTGCGCACTCCCATCCGGCAGGCGCAGAACATCGTAGAAAAAGCCGTCTTCCTCGTCCCAAAGATCATCCTGTTGGTCGCCCATGCGGCCAAGTGCTGAACCGATCCACATGGAATGCTCGAAGAACTTAAGCGCAAGGTGCTCATAGACAGGGTCGTGTTCTGCCAGCTCCACGGCGATCTGCAGCATGGTCTGGGCGTATAATGCCATCCATCCGGTTCCGTCGGCCTGATCCATATGGCCTCCGGTCGGCAACGGGGCGCTCCGATCGAACACCCCGATATTGTCTAGCCCCAGAAACCCGCCTTGAAATACATTTCTCCCGCTAGGATCCTTGCGATTGCTCCACCAGGTAAAGTTGGCAATCAGCTTTTGGAAAACATGCCCAAGGAATCTTGTATCACCGATGCCACCATTGCGCGCCTTGTCGACCTCATAGACGAAGAAGGCTGCCCAAGGATGCACCGGCGGATTAACATCACCGAAGCCCCATTCATAGGCAGGGAGTTGGCCATTCGGATGGATGTAGTCAGCGTGCAGCATGAGTTCGAGTTGTTGCTTGGCAAAGTCAGGATCAACCAATACCAGCGCTAGGCAATGAAATCCCAGGTCCCAGCTGGCGTACCAGGGATACTCCCACTTGTCCGGCATCGAGATAACCTGGTCATTGAGCATATGAGCCCAGTCGGCGTTCCGGACCGCGACGTCGCTTCCCGACACTGGAAAGGCATGGTGCTCCGTCAGCCAGCGCGCGAGATCGAAATGATAGTGCTGCTTACTCCACAGCATTCCGGCGATTGCCTGGCGGAAGATGCTTCGTCCGTCCTGATCGAGGTGGGTTGGCGTGATCGCGTTGTAAAATGCGTTCGCCTCCGCGCGACACCGGGCAAAGATCTCGTCGAAGGAAGCGTCAAAACCAGAATCATCCAGCTCGGCTCGCTGTAGTCGCAATCGCACGGTCGCAGAGCCAGCGGCCGGTATATCGAGCAAGTAGTATGCGGCGGCCTTGGTGCCGGTCTTCGCCGGGTTGACCGCAGCAGTCTCGCCGTCCAGCAGAAAATTGTTGATACCGTCCTTGGCAAAGGCGGTTCTGTTGGCGGTACCGAAGATGCGCCGATCGTTCGTCTCGTTTTCGGTGAAGAGGAGCCGCGGTAACCCTTCGCACTTCAGTTGCCAGATACCAAGCTGCGGGTGGTTGGCGGTGATCGTGTCATGATTGCCGGTCATAGCTGGTTTTTGCGCACCGGGCCTGCCAGTCCACAGGTTCCGGAACCATAGCGTCGGAAGCAGGTGTAGCGGCTTCGTCGTTGAACCGCGATTGTGTACAGTCAGCAGGATTAGAATATCTTCGGGCGACGCCTTGCTATATTCGACGAAGATATCAAAATATTGGTCATCGTTGAATATCCCGGTGTCGATCAGCTCGTACTCGAATTCCTGGCGCGAGCGCGCTCGATTGGTTCGAACCAGATCATCATATGGATAGGTGCGCTGCGGATATTTGTAGAGATATTTGCAGTAAGAGTAGGTGGGCGTGGCATCGAGATAGAAATAATATTCCTTTACGTCCTCACCGTGATTGCCCTCGCCGTTGGTGAGGCCGAAGGCGCGTTCCTTCAGGATCGGATCAGAGCCGTTCCACAAGGCTAGTGCAAAGCACAGTAGCTGCTTGTCGTCACAAAATCCCGCAAGGCCATCCTCACCCCAGCGATAGGCGCGGCTGCGGGCGTGGTCGTGCGGGAAATACTCCCATGCGGTGCCGTGCTCGCTGTAGTCCTCGCGGACGGTTCCCCATTGGCGCTCACTGAGATACGGGCCCCACTGGCGCCAGGGCGCGCCCTCGCGAGCCTCAAGCAGCCGCGCATGTTCGCTGAGCTTTTGTTCAGATTTCAAGGGATGAACTGGCATACTTCTCATAAGAGTTATGGCCACAGACTGTAAGGGGGCCGGGGCTCCTCATCGCCTGCCTCAGTTGGCTCCTGTGGTTGGCCGCCGGCACGTGCGCGTTGGGCAAATCATGGCGCGTGCTCCCTTTAAGGGCAATGGCCGATTTTTTCACGAGCATCAGCCGCGTGGACCAGTTGGAGCGCAATGCTCAGACTCCTTGTTGGTTCGCTGGGCGCGGCTTGCGGAGGAGCAGCACGAGCGGGCTCACGATCAGCATTGCGATCATCATGACCTTGAACTGGCCGATGATCCCGACGAAAGCCGCCTGACCGGTAACCATATCGTTGAGCACGGCAAGCCTGGGTTCGGCGACCGACGCCGTCACATGAGCGGCCGCGCGGTAGGGCGCGAGGTCCTTCGCGAGCGCTACGTGCATGGCCTGGGCATTATCGTAGAAGAAGAAGATGACCAATGCGATGCCAATCGTGCTGCCATAGAGGCGCGACAAATTGAACAGCACAGTGCCTTCCGGACGGAATGCCGGATCGAGCGTGCTGAAAGCCGTCTTGGTGAGCGTCGGCAGCAAGATGCCCAGGCCGGCACCTTGCAGCATGCCTGCGATGAGAACCGGCCGCCAGTCCATCAAGGGGGAATAGCCGAGCATCCACCAGTTGGCGTAGATGACGAGGACCATGCCGCCAAACACGAGCAGCCGGTCGTCGATCCGCGCCGGAATACGTCCCGTCAGGAGCAGGGCACCCACCAGTGCGAGGCTGCGCGGAATCGCCATGTATCCCGTGGTGTCGGCTGGGTAGTTGAGCAGTTCGTCCAGCATCGGCGACGTCAAAGCTATCGTCGGCAGCAGGACGAAGCCGAACGCGAAATACATGATTGCCGAAAGAACGAAGTTGCGATCCTTGAACAACGCTTTATCGAGGAAATGCGCCTCGGCGGTCAAGACATGCACGAGATAAAGGTAGAAGCCCAGCACCGAGACAGCCGCCTCTGCCCAGATTTCGGCCGAGTTCGAACCACTCCATGCGCTCGCCACGGTCGAGCAGCATCTGCAACCCGATCAGGCCGAACGTGAATGTGGTCCAACCGAAAAAATCGAAAGGCAGATTTTGTCCGGCCCGCTTCTCCGGAAGCGACATCGCCATGGCCAGGAAGATGAACCCCGCGATTGGCAGGCTGACATAGAAAATCGAGTGCCAGCCGTGATATTCACTGAGCCAGCCGCCAATGCTGGGACCGCTGAGGAGGCCAAGCAGCAGGGTAACGGCCACCACCAGGTTTATGCGGGCGTGCCGCGACGGCGGCAGTATATCGAGCAGGATTGCTATCGACAGCGGGCCCAGGATGCCGCTCGCGCAACCTTGGACAACACGAGCGGCGATGAATTGCAGCGGGGTCGCCGCATACGTCGCGAGCACAAGGCCGAGCGCGAAGACGGCGATCGAGGTCTGATAAACCGCTTTTCGGCCGTAGCGACCCGCAAGCCAGCGCGCCATCGGCATGGTGATGGCGCTCGCCGCGATATATGATGTGAATACCCAACCGACCTCGTCGTCGGCCATCGACAGCGTGCCTTGCAAATAGAGCAAGGCCGCATTGGGCAGCGAGATGGTGGCCGCCTGCATGTACGTCGCCACCAGCGCCGCGACAATGATTGCGCGATGGCCGTCGGGCTGCGGTGACCGGCCCGACTGCGACGCTCATTTGGCCACCTCCGTCGCGCACGCCGCCTCGAGCGGATGGAGCCAGGTATAGTGACAGCCTGTGTCGACCCGCACGGTGACACTGAGGCCCGAGAACAGCGGCCGGTTCGGATCGACCCTGTCAAGCTCGAGGCGTACTGGCAGGCGTTGAACGACTTTGACCCAATTGCCGGTCGCGTTCTCCGGCGGCAGGACCGCGAAATCCGATCCGGTACCCGGACTCATGCTGACGACATGCGCCTTGATGGCTTGATTTGGATAAGCGTCGACGTGGATGACCGCCGCTTGACCCGGACGCATATGGGTCAGGCCGGATTCGCGGAAGTTCGCCTCGATCCAGATGCGTCGGCTCGACAGCAGCGAGAATACCGCTGCTCCGGGATTTACGAAGTCGCCGAATTGCAGGTCATCGACCCGTGTCACGATGCCGTCGTCGGGCGCCACCACAGTCGCGTAGGACAGATTGAGCCGGGATTGGTCGAGTTGGGCCTTGGCTGCGCGGACCGACGGATGCCGATCGACCTCAATATTTGGATCACCATCCAACGCAGCTACGGTGTTGGTGATCTGTTGTGCATCCGACGCAACGTGCTGACGGGCGACCCTAAGAGTCGTATCGGCTTGATCAAAGACCTCGCGCGGCGTCCAACCGTCAGCGACAAGTGCTTTCCGTCGCGCATATTCAAGCTCGTCGAATTCCACGGAGTCCGTCGCCGATCGAAGTTCGGCCAATTGCTGGCGATAGGTGGCCTTAAGCTCGTTGACCTGAAGGCGCGCACTGTCGAGCCGAGCCCCGGCCTGATCGACGGCAATCTGGTACGGCTCAGCATCGATTTGGAACAGGAGCTGGCCCCGCCGGACGCGCTGATTCTCCGCGACGGCGATTTCGATCACCTGACCGGCGACCCGGGCGTTGACCGATTCCTTTGCTGCACGGACGAAGGCATCGTCCGTCGAAACGTACGGCTCCTCCGTCAGATAGTATGCCGCGCCGAAGGCAGCCAATATAACCGGGAAGAGGATCAACAGCGGGCGACGTAGTCGTTGCCGCAACGGCATCTTTGGCACTGCGGTACGGTGGCGGGATGCGTGAAGGTCGAGCGTTCGGCTCAACCCAGCATCAACCTCGGCAAGCTGCCCCGCGCTGGCTTCGTCGATCGCGGTGCCCGAAGTCATTGAGGTGGCGGCCGGCGCAAAAGGGGCTGCATGACGGCCGTCATGTCATTTGCGTTCCGTAACACAGCGCAGCGACCTCCCCTTCTAGCCACCTCGATAATTTCTAGATCCACTCGCCATTGGCACGTAGAGCAGCGGCTTGCCCTGCTCCTCCGCGAGTGCCACTCGTCCTCGCTTGCCGGTGGTGTCGAACTCGGCAAGCTCCGTCGCAAGAAGTTGGTCAATGAGCTCGCTGACGCCCGCGCCACGTGTGCCTGTGGTGACGAAGGCCGCGCGTTCCTTAACCGATGGCAGCGCATTAGCGACCGCTACAGGCAGCCCGCAGACATCAAGGAAGGCAAGGTCGTTCTCGGCATCGCCAACTCCGATGCAATTGAGTGGTGACAGACCGAGCTGCGCGAGTGCACCGCGCAAACCGCTTGCTTTGGTGACGCCGACGGGCAACACCATGACGGCGCCCTTGTTGAACGTGATCTGCAGGTTGAGGCCGAGATCATAAATCGCGCTGAGCACCTTGCCTTGATTCGGCTCCCAGGTCGCGACGATTACCTGCCCTACCCACAGCGGCGCCACTCCAAGTTCACGCAGACGCTCGACAAAGGCGGGAGGCGGTGCGTCACCTAGCGCCTGCACCTCGTGATTGGCGGGATCGTATAGCAGCGCACCGTTTTCGGCGACCACGAGATCGAACAGGTCCAGCCGTGGCATGACCCGTTGCAGGTCAGTCACGTCTCGACCGGTGACCAGGATCAGGCGCCGGGCACCGCCGCGAAACCGCTCCAAAGCGGCGACCGTCGGTTTGTCGACCACACCGTCATCAGCGAGGGTTCCGTCATAATCGGTCGCCAGGGCCAGATAGTGCATGGCGCCCTCCTCATTCAGTGCCGTCAGAACCAGCTTCGAAACCCGGCGAAGGGGATTTCAGCCCATTCGCTCAACTCATTGCACACGCGAAGGTGCCGGATCGAATGGATCGCCAAAGTATTTAGTTCTCGGGGCCATCTTGCTACCCAGAAACTCCATAATGCTCACCGTATGGGCGGCCTGGCCGTCATAGGTGAGGATGAATCCCGTAACCCAGAGGCCGCGCTCGCCACGATGGAGATTCAGGCCTGCAGAAGTCTGAGAAGCTCGGTGGCACCGGCCGTTGACGAAGCAGGATTCTGCCCCGTGACCAGTCGACCGTCGACGACTGTGAACGGCAACCAATTGTCCGTCTTCTCGAAAATACCACCCAGACGTTTCAGCTCGTCTTCAACGAGGAAGGGCACGACTTTGGTCAATTCCACGGCTTCTTCTTCCGTGTTGGTGAAGCCCGTCACCCGCTTCCCCGTCACGATAGACTGACCCTGATAGGTAACCTTGTGGAACACGGCTGGAGCATGACAGACAGCCGCCACCGGCTTCCCGGAATTGTAGAACGCTTCGATCAATGCAATGGAGGTTTTGTTGTCCACCAGGTCCCACATCGGGCCGTGACCACCTGAATAGAACACCGTGTCGAAATCGTCGGCTGTGACGTCGGCGAGCCTGACGGTGTTTGCCAGGACATTCTGGGCCGCCGGGTCATTCTTGAATCGTGTCATCGCCGCGGTTTGGTTGGTGGGGTCATCGCTCCTGGGATCAATCGGAGCCTGGCCGCCCTTGGGTGAAGCAAGCGTGACCTCAGCGCCAGCGTCGCTGAATACATAATAGGGGGCGGCGAACTCCTCAAGCCAGAAACCAGTTTTCCTGCCCGTGTCTCCGAGCTGATCGTGAGAGGTTAGGACCATCAGGATCTTCATTACCGGTCTCCATCTTTCAGTGTACGAACCTGAGGCGGCGGTGAAGCTCATGGCGGCGTCGCGGCCAAGCGCGATGCCTCACGGCCGTCGCTTCGTAGGGCTCCTTGATTGCTTGTGACGACACAGGGGGAAGTTCGATTAGCAGGCGCAAGCAGTGGCTTGCTGACGAAAATAGACATGCTCGACGCACGGCAGAACACCCGGTTCGCGTAAGTCACCTTCCCAGCAGACGGTATAAGTTTGCCTGCGATGGAGCTCCGGGTTCTTGGACCGAGGGCGCCCCTCGGTGGACGCATTAGAGATCACGGAAGTACTGGCCGGCCCAGTCAGCCGGCGAGTTCGTCACCAAAGACGAGTTGATCGATCGCATCTGCCTGGGCACGGTCCTCATGGAGGCGGCTCGTCGAGCTGGCGTCCTTGAGCCAGTGGCTATACTGGGACGCAACTTTGTCGGGGGACCTACAACAGACCAACGTGTGTGAACTGTGTCCGCAAGCGCGGTACGGCGAGGTACGAAGGCCCGAACCTTTGGCACAGAAAGACGCCCTCCGGCATGTGATATGAGCTGGATCGGCACCGGGGCGTACTCGTACAACCTCAGCACGATCAGGAGCCGGTCGTCCCGCACATATTCAGAGACCTGATATGAAGGGAGACTCGTAATGCCCCGCGCCGACAAACCCGTCCGCGGATCCTGAACGACAACGGCTAGCGCCTGCGCAGATCGCGATGCTACCAGTCCTGCACGTCGATTGGGGTCTCCGGAAGGCCAGCAACCTCCCAGGCCTCGCGGCCGCCGCGATACCAGTAGATGTTCGTGTAGCCGAGCGCGACGAGCCGAAGTGCGAGATTGTAGCCGGTGAAGCGCTCCGAGTTCGTGCAGAACGTCACGATCGGCACTGAAAGGTCGCCACGGGTAAGCCCTCGGATCTTGCTTTCGAACCGATGCTGCCGCGTCTCGGAGAATGCGTTGCCGCATCCCATCCCCTGCAGGCCGACCGCGCCCTGCAAGGACCAGCCCCAACTCTCCAATGCTACGTCAATCAGTATCGCTGTCCCCTCCTTCTGCAGTGCCGCCACTGCACCCGTCGAAATCGTAGCCGCGCCGGGCACGCTGGTCGGCGTGTAGCCGAAGAGATCGGTGTGTAGCTCGCTGTTCGGCGCAACGCCGAAGTCGGCGTCCTCGACCGCATGATCACGCAACCCGGCCAGTCGCAGTCCTTCTTTTATATGCTCGATCTGGTTCCTGAAGGATGCGGGGGGCCGGCCACGCGGACCGCAAACAGTCGGCGGCAAGCCTCGCACTGTGGCGAAAGGCCACAGCCGATTGGCCTCCGCCAGCGCATCGCGCGCCTCTTGAAGCTTTCCAAGTAACGCTTGGGCGCTGGCCATGTAGAGGTAGCACCTGTGTTGCCAGGCCGGGGATGCCACCGCCCCGCCGACCAGCGCCTGCTGTAGGAGAGCAGGGGCGGCCTCATCGCGTTGCAATAGCAACGATGCGAATCCTGCCCATAGATGCATGAATCGATTGGTGGGTGAGACCGGGTCCAGGCGTATGGCTCGCTCTAGCACGGGCAATGCCCGTTCCGCCTGCCCGTTCGCAATTAGGCTCAGTCCCAATCCTCGGTGCGCGGGATATTCGTTCGGGAGTAGCTCGGCGACGCGCTGAAGCACAGCACATGCTTCCGCGAAGCGAGCCTCCGCCAGCAGCAGGAACCCCTGACTGTAGAGTAGCCGTTCGTTGTCCGGCTCGATCGTCGCTGCTTTCGCGAGCAGAACGGCCGCTCGTTCGAGCAGACTTTCGTCCGCCCAGACGGGTGACCCTGGTACTTTGTATCGGTCGACCAGCACATAAGCGAGGCCGCACATGGCCGGGACCAGCAAAGGGTCCAACTGCAGCGACTGTTCGAAGAACGCCGCCGCCTCAGCCAAAGAATCGAGGCCAGACGTGTTGCCCCACGCCGGCCACGCTCGGAGCAGTAGATCGTAAGCGTCCGGTCGGTCGGGCCGCTCGCGCATACTGCGGGCATTCTCGGCCTTAAGCAGCTGTAGACTGAGTATGGATCGCAGCCGGCCAATGATTGCTTCCTGTCCGAGCGTTCTATCCTCCGCAACCTCATCGAAGCGCCCGGCCCAAAGATGCGTGTTGGTCTCTGTCGAAACCAACTTGGCGTTCACGCGCAGGACGTTGCTCAGTCTGCGCACGCTGCCCTCGATCACGTATCGCACGCCAAGATCCCCGTCCAGCCGCCTGATGTCGTCCGGCCTTCCGCTCAACACGTCGGCTGTGCGACGCGCGATGACACGAGCACCGGGCAGACGCGCAAGTTCCGTCGTCAGGTCATCGGTGATGGCATTACCTAGGCGATCCTCATCCGGATCATCATCGAGGCTGACAAATGGCAGGATAACCATCGACAGACGCGGAGGGGGCGGAACCACGGCTTCACTGCCCGAGACCGGAATGCCCTGGCCAGCCACATCATCCACACGCGTCACCGAGCCCACGAAGCGATAGCCCCGTCCCGGCACCGTCTGGATACAGCTCACTTCCCCACGCCCCGCGTCAAGCACCCGTCGCAATGAGGAAATCTGGATGGTGAGGTTGTTCTCCGCAACGGTGATGCCGGGCCAGACCGCGTCTATGATCTCTTTGCGGGAAACAATCGTTCCCCGCCGTTCAACCAGCACCGACAGTACCTCGAGGGCTCGCCAACCGAGCGGAACGGGAATCGGCAGCCGCCAGTCGTCCAGCTGGAACAGGCCGCCCCCGTTACAGTCGAGGGCAAAGCCCAGGAACTCCAGCATCGCGGATCTCACGGCTTCGACCATGCAAGCTTGCCGAGCGCCTCCCCAAGTCTGTGAATATTACCACCTTTTTAGCTTTTCAAAGTCTGAATTCACACCTGCCCATCGCCTCTTGATCTCGAGAAGACGCAGATTCGTGGTCGGTCTTGGTCACCAACGCGATCGCGGCGAACCAGGGCAAACCGAACGAGGGCAAACCGAACGAGGGCAAACCGCGACGGCAGGGGAAACACGATGCTTGGAAGTATTACACAGGTTATTCTTCTCGTGATCAAAATGGCCTGCCTCGTCGTCGCCACGGCAAACGCCGCCCCTCCCGCGAGCCAGCCGGTCGATCCCGAGATACATAAGTGGTATCAAAGTCTGAAGCGGCCGAACACCGGCGATGCATGCTGCTCGATCGCCGACTGCCGGCCCTACGACACAAGGGTCATCGGCGATCACTACGAAATACTGGATCACCAGAGATGGCGAGCGGTCCCGAACGACGTCGTCCTGCATCGCGAAAACAAGGCCGGCGCTGCAATCGCGTGCCTGCAAACGCAGTGGAATTACGACTTCGGGCCTCCGCCGAGAGACTTCGCGCCGGCGATACTATGCTTCATACCCGGACCCGAGGCTTGATCCGGATGGAGCGGCCTGCAAGTTTGGTGGAGCCAAGGGGAGTCGAACCCCTGACCTCCTGAATGCCATTCAGGGCCGGCAAGTTTTTGCAAACTACTGATTTACCCATGTCCGCAAAACTATTGCGGTAAATGCCACGAAAAGCGCTGCTCTGGAGCGAAACCCACTGAACGCCCTTGCGTCCCATTGCACGCGAGCGCATCTTGCGTTTGCGGACACAGAGCGGACACACGCGGGGTGCAAATGGCAACTCAGGCCCATGCGGGCGGAGACCCTTGGACGGAGGGCCGCTTGACTGACGCCTTACTGGCTCGGCTGACCCCGCCGACCAAGGGCTACCGGATTAGATGGCATGGCGAATTGGCAGGCTTCGGCCTGAGGGTCACCTCGACCGGTGCTCGCGCTTTCGTGCTCCGGTACCGAAACCGCGAAGGACGCGACCGGACTTTGACGATCGGCTCGCCGCCGGCGTGGACGGTCGCAAAGGCGGCCGAGCAGGCTAAGTCGCTGCGGCGCAGCGTCGATTCAGGCGAAGACCCAATGGGCCAGCGCGATGCCGATCGGGCCGCGCAGTCGGTGGCGGAACTGTGGGAGGCGTTCGAGCAGGATGATCTGGCATCACGGCGCCCCAGCACGCAGGACCAGTACCGGCGGATGTGGCGGCAGTACCTCGCGCCGCAGATCGGACGGTTGAAGATTGCCGCCGTCACGAAGGAGGACGTCGCCTCGTTGGTGCGGCGCATCGCCAAGGACCACCCCTACCAAGCGAACCGCGTCCTTGCCCTCGCGTCGGTGCTGTTCTCGCTGGCAATCGAGCGCGAATTGCGCGCGACCAACCCGACCGCGCGCATCACCAAGGCGCCCGAGGAGCGGCGGGAGCGGTTCCTGACGCCGCTGGAGATCGGGCGGCTGAACAACGTGCTGGCCGCGCATTCGGAGAGAACCAGCGCGGCAGCGATCCAGCTAATGCTGTTGACGGGCTGCCGTCGCGGCGAAGCGCTGGCCGCGAAGTGGGCCGAGTTCGATTTGATCACTGCCGTCTGGGTCAAACCGAGCACGAACACAAAATCGAGGAAACCGCACCGCATTCCATTGAGCAGCGCTGCAGTAGAGCTGCTCCGCAAATTGGAGAGCAGGCGCGTGCAGCGCGACGGGCTGCCCTCACCTTATGTGTTCCAATCCGGTAAGCGGGCCGCCGCCCAGCTGACCGAGGTCAAGCGCACCTGGGCGAGCGCATGCAAGGCAGCGGGTCTGAGCGGTGTCCGTCTTCACGATTTAAGACACACCTTCGCTTCGGCGTTGGTGAGCGGCGGACTGAATTTGCCGGTCATCGGACAACTACTCGGGCATTCGCAGCAGCGCACAACAGCGCGGTACTCGCATTTGTACGACGATGTTCTACGCGACGCCGCCGAGCATGTGGGGCAGATTGCCAATGGCAAGGGGAGGCTGACTGGTGAGGAGGCACCAATCGCGTCGGGGCGTCGGCATTGAGCGACAACAAGGCACGCACCCGCATCGCCATCATGCGGATCAGCGCACGCGGCACAGCGGTACAGCAGAACCTGGCGAGTGGACGAGCCGGATTCTTCAAGCGGCCAAAGGCGACCAAAGCCACGGTCAAGCAATGGATGCATGATCAAGGACGGCGGGCAATAGAGGCCAACGTCAAACTGCTCAAGCCTCAGACTGTCGCAGCCTGCGTCGCCCGTTTCGACGAGTGCACCAAGGACATGGCCGAAACCGGCTTCGAGCGCTGGATGCCCGCGAAGGCGAAATATGCTGGCAGACCTCGCGGCAGCCGCTGACGACCCATTCCGCACTTTCGGCAAAACCCTAGTCTACAACAGGCGACTTTAGCCACTAGAGATTCCCTGACTCCACCGTTGCGTCCAGCTGAAAATCGGTCAGATAGATTGCCCGCCAAATGCAATAGAAAGGGCGGGCGATGCCATCGGCTGAAACTCTAACGACGAATGCCCTGACAGCGGCGCGTGGTCGAATGGCCACCGCACTGCCCGACGAAGCACCGCTCAACAGCGTGGACCAAGTCCGCAGGAAGCTGCTGGCGAACAAGGTCCGCCTCGATGTGCTCGCTGAGTCGCTCGGGCTGCAATCGCGCACAGTTTACAACTACTGCGAAGCCGGCCTGCCCTTCATCAAGGTGGACGGCCTCCGATGGTTCGACGTTGACGTGGCGTTCGAGTGGCTGACCCGCCGCAAGGATAGCCTACCTGCCCCACCCGAACCGCTGCCGCCGCCGCGACCGGTCGGTCGCCCGCGTAGATTGGCGAAGTCGACGCCCCGTTGAGCGCCGCGCATGTCACCTACTTGCGCGCACTTCGGCTGGATCCTCGCGTTCGCACGGCGCGGTGGTGACGGCGCCACATCCGGCCCATGGTTCACTGCGACCACGCCACCACACCCGTACGCCCCGCCAAGTGCCTTGATTGGCGCGCTATGCGGCGAAATTCGCTGTTGGGCTTCGCGAAAATCCGTTTCGGCTCCGGCGTTATAATCGGCGATGTAGCATGCCATCATGCCGGCTCGCGCCTATGGGCCAGCCCGCCGAGCATGCCGTGGGTTAAAGCTGGCCAGCTTGTTATCGACGAGGCGACCGGCAAGCCGAAGTATTTCCCTATCATATCGTTTGAAACGCACGGCGTTCAGCGCGCGTGGTCCCAGCAAGTGTTGCGGGCCATCCGGTCTGAGTATCCCGAGGCGCTGCCGGCGACCGAGGACGACAGCGACAGCATGGAGGCTGCCGAGGCGCTCCAATGGCAGCGCCGGGAAAGGGGCGCCGCATGAAACGCCGGCCTCCGTGGCAATTGAGGGAGTGCGGCAGATGATCACCGCACATGGCGCGATGCAATCGAATGCGTCCGCTATCCCGCAACCGCTGTGGACAACGCCGGCCTTACGCGAGATCGACCCAGCACCATACCTGACAGAGATAGCCGTTTGCGTCGCCGAAACCGGCATCCCGGTGTTTCCTTGTGGCGCTGAAAAGACGCCGCTCACCGAGCACGGTTTCAAAGACGCAACCCGCGATCCGAAGACCATCCGACGCGCATTCTCCCATCCCGCGGCAAAACTGATCGGCGTTCCTACGGGCGCCACTACCGGCATCGATGTCCTCGACCTCGACCCGGGGCACGGTAGCGACGCCTGGCGCACGGCCAACATTCACCGGATGTCGGAAACCCGCATTCACCGGACCGCTCGCGGTGGAGAACACTGGTTATTCCGCCACGTGCAGGGCGTGCGCAACCTGCAGGACAGCGAAACGATCGGTCTCGGCTGCGATATCCGCGGCGAGGGCGGCTACGCCATCTGGCCCGGCTCGCCCGGCTACACCGTCGTGTCTGACGCCGACGTGGCCGACTGGCCGGACTGGCTGTTGCCGCTGGCGCTAAAGCCGGAGAAGCCGGCAGCGCGACCGACGTTCACGCCGAAACGCGTAGTCGATCAGTTGGAGGAGAGGCGTTACCGCGGCCTTATCCAGAGCCTGCTCGCCAACGTGAGCAACGCACCGGAGGGAGCGAAGCACGGCGCACTACTGAAAAACGCCCGCGCTTTGGGTGGCGTCCTACAGGCGACAGGCACCAGCGAGGACGATGCCGTGGCGTGGCTGATCGCAGCGCTGCCCAGCACTGTCCGGTCATGGGAGGGCGCTCGCAAGACGGCCATTGATGGCCTGCGCCACGGTGCCGCCGAGCCGATCGAGCTGGAGGACCGGCGGCGGCCCGTAATCTCCCACCGGCGGGACGTTTCGCCGCCAGATAGCGACCCACACGACACCCAGGCGCAAGCTGCCGAACCGGAAACCTTCTTCGACCCGTGGGCAGAACTGGCGCCGCCAAGATTCCCCACTGATGCACTCCCGCCAGTCCTCAGAGCCTTCTCAGAGGACCGTGCACGCATCATCGGCGCCGATCCATGCGCGATAGCCTGGGCAGCCATCAGCGCCGCCAGTGCTGCTCTCGATGGCAGCATTCGCCTACGCATGAAGCGACACGACCACTGGTCCGTGCCGCCAGCGATCTGGGTAGCACTCATCGGCCGGCCAAGCACAAAGAAGTCCCCCATCATTGATGCCGCTTGGGAGCCGCTACACCGCGCGCAGAAGATCGACCTCGACCAATGGCGGCAGGAAGTCGCTATCTGGAAAGCAACATCCAAGAAAGAGCGCTCCGAAGATGAGCCCACCCCACGGCGCCGCCTCGTGTCTCACGATGGAACTATGGAAGCGTTGCAGGACATCCTGGGCCGTCAGAACCGCGGCATCGGTGTCTTGCGCGATGAACTTTCCGGATGGCTCGGCAGCCTGGAGAAATATGCAGGCGCCAAGGGCAGCGGAGCCGACCGCGCGTTCTTCTTACAAGCATGGAACGGCGGCCCGAACGTAATCGATCGGGTGTCACGCGGGACCATCCCCATCAACGAGCTGCTGGTGGCGATATGCGGCGGCATCCAACCCGACCGATTGCGCCAGTTCCACGACCTGACCGACGACGGGCTATGGCAGCGGTTCATCCCCATTATCGTCGCGCCAGCTTCACGCGGCCTGGATGAGGTCCCCCCCCCGCTGTCGCCGACTACGCGAAAGCCATCAACCGCATCCTCGCGGTGCCCGGCGGAACTCAAGCAAACCTATCGGAACCCGCTCACGATGTCCGCGCCGAGATCGAGAAGCGCGTATTCGACCTGGAGCAAGGCGAGGTACTGGGTGCGCGCTTTTCGAGCTTCTGCGGGAAGCTCGTCGGCATGTGGGGTCGCCTCTGCCTCGTGCTGAACTACCTGGACCCGTCGGAAGGCGCTCCTTTCATCGTCTCACGCGAGACCGCTGAACGCGCCACCACCCTACTGTTCAAGAGCGTCATCCCATGCGCCGCCAGGGTGTACGCCGCAACCGGCGGCGCTGGCGCCGACATCGAAGCTACGCGATCCGTGGCCGGCTACATTCTGACCAAGCAGAAAGCACGCGTCCTCGCGTCCGAGCTCGCTCATAACGTCAGGGCATGTCGGGGCCAGCCGCTCGATCATGTCCAGCGCGTCGTATCACCCCTCGTCGCCGGTGGATGGATGGCGCCGGAAAAAGACTGGAACCCATCACTGTGGACGGTGGCGGCAGGGATCCACACTCGGTTCAAGGCGCGGGCGGTAACTGAGGCAACAAGGCGAGCCGCCGTCCGCGCCATGATTAGCGGCGCCGGTGACGACGATGCTTTCGCGGAATAATAGGGACAAACGGGATTGCGGGCGTGAGCAGAAAAAACGGAGATATAGGGGAGAGAGTGAAATCATTATCTGTGTACTCCTGTGCGCAATCCCGTTTGTCCCGCTGGTTCCTGAAGCGAAACGGCAGCACGAGAGAAAGAAACTGATCGCCAGGATCCCCCTCAAATTCCCTGTCCTGCGGACACTTCCCACCAATCCGTTGCGGCGGATCACATGGGTGTAACGTCTTGTTCCAGGTTGGCTACCTTCTGTCTTTGTTAGCCGTCGCGAATGGGTGTCCGCTGCTGTCCGAATATGTCCGAATGCAAAAGTAAGCGCGGTCCGAAACACCGCGATCAGACCGACGGACGGAGGAAGCGAGTGTCTGGTGCCTTTTCGTGCGGATCATGATCGCCGGGAGTGGCCGCAGCAATGGAACCCGAAGCCGATTAATTGGTAGTATTTTGCCTTATGTGGCAACAAACTACCGCCCCAACGGCTTATGCCGCTGACCTGGTTCGCACGCGCTCGGCGCCTGAGCCAGTCATCGAGCGAGCTTACGCCGGAAATAAAATCGTCGAGTTCGTCCCAGCGTGTCGAGCGCTGACCCGTCGGAAGGCGCTCCTTTCATCGTCTCACGCGAGACCGCTGAACGCGCCACCACCCTACTGTTCAAGAGCGTCATCCCATGCGCCGCCAGGGTGTACGCCGCAACCGGCGGCGCTGGCGCCGACATCGAAGCTACGCGATCCGTGGCCCTTTGCCTGTCCGGGCTGCGGTGCTGCCGATTGCCCGGCGCACGACACCGAACGGATGACGTGGCGACATCTCAACTTCTTCCAGCACCAAGCCTATCTGCATGCCCGTGTGCCACGGGTGCGTTGCGTCAGGTGCGGGGTCAAGAAGATCGGCGTGCCATGGGCGCGCGAGGGTGGCGGCTTCACCCTGCTATTCGAGGCGTTGGTCATGGCCTTGGTTTCAGCAATGCCGGTCAACGCTGTGGCCCGACTGGTGGGTGAGCACGACACCAGGCTATGGCGCGTCATTCACCACTACGTCGAACGCGCCCGAGCGCGCGCCGATCTCGCGGCTGTCACGCGAGTGGCGATCGACGAGACCGCCGCCCGGCGCGGCCACCACTATATCTCGCTCTTTGTCGACATTGATCGCGCCCGCGTCGATGCAGACCTCGGCGACGGCATCGGGATCGCCGCCGTGCGCCGTGAGGTCATCGGCAAACGCCGCGACGGTCGCGGCGTCCTTGCCCTCGGTCGCGAAGACGGACCGCCAAGCAAATCCATCAGGCTGTCCTCGGCACCTTCCAGCTCTCCGACACACGCTACGCCATCAACCAACTGCGCTACGACCTGCGCAAACTCAAAGGCCACGGCCTGCTGCAGCGGGATGGATCCCGCTACGCCTACCGCCTCTCCCCAAAAGGCGTCCAGGTTGCGCTGCTGTTCCTCTTCTTCCACAAAAGACTCTGCGGTCCGCTCGCACACAGCCGTTTCCACCACCGCCCCGTCGCCCGTCATCAGCCGCCCAGTAAATTGGAAACCGCTTATCACCGCGCCGACAAAGCCATCCAACAGATCGTCGATCTGCTTGCCGCGTGACCTTCGCAGCAACAACACGATTGTTGAACGCTTTTGGTCAAGGATTCGCTCAGGTAGAATCTAGAACGCTACGACAGTCTCGCGTGCCCCCTCACCCGATTTCTTTTACAATGCGTTGCGCTACAGCATCTTCCCGCGGGCGCAGTCGAACCAAATTTGCCCCTGTGTGTCCGAGGGGCTGATCGTGAGGGAGACGATTGGTTGGGCAGGTTCTCCCAACTCCAGCATCCCGCCGCTCAGCAGGATCAGGACGCGGCTCAGCGCCGTATCATCGAAGCCAAGCGTGACCGTGAACCGGTACGCGGCGGTCCGGCGGGCCGCAACCTGCCAGAGCCCCGCCGAACCGGTGAAGCGAAGCGGCACGATCACCGGTCCGTGGACCGGCTGCGACTCAAGAGAAACGATGACGCGAATCGGCTGATCGCGGCGGATGCTTATGAGCACCGATGTGGCGGCCGCCGATGCAACCGCAACGCACTCTTCGTCGCTTGAGCGGAACGTCCAGGTGGTATGGACCTGCGGGCTCGGAATGTGCCGAACGAGCGGAGGTACCGCTGGCACCGAAGCCTCTCGTCGCCCTTCCTCACCCGACGGCAGGGGGGCGCAACTGACCGGAAGCAGCGTCAGAATCGCAAAGGCTCCGATACAGGCCCGTGCGAAACGCTCTGCCAAAGGCGGCGCTCCGTCAGCGGATGATGATCTCGACCCGACGGTTTTGCGGTTCGCGCACACCCGGACCAGTCGGCACAAGCAGATGCGTGTCGCCGAAGCCCTGAACGGTGATGGCATTCTGCGGCACACCGTCCTTGATCAGCTCGACCTGCACCGCGCGCGCACGACGGAGAGAGAGACCCTGGTTGTATTTGGGCGTGCCTGACGTGTCGGTGTAGCCGTTCACCTCGATCCGAGTGTACTGCACATGCGTGGAATTGTCCGCCGCCTCCTTGACAATCTGCCGCGCCCGATCGCTCAGCGTCGCCTTGTCCCAGTCGAAGAACACAAGATAGGAGCGCGCAGGTGCGGGGGCAGGTGCAGCCTCCGCTGCCGGCGCCGGCACCGGCACCGGCCGGGCAACGTTGAATGCATAGCGCACACCAAACAGGAAATCGTTGCTGAACTGCTGTTGCAGCTTCACCTGAAACGGCCCACCGGGCGGTGTCACGGTGGCGGCATACGTTCGACCGCCGGCGATGCCGAAAAACCGGTACTCGGCGGTGAGAGATAGGCCCGGCACGCGCGGCATCGGGAACGAGAGGCCGGCGATCGCCTGATAGGCGAGCCCGCCCTCAGTGTCATTTGACGTGATCACGCCGGTCGGCGACCCGGCCAGGGGCGTCGCGGCGAGATTGCGCAAGTGTGTCCAGCCGTAGCCCACGCCACCACCGACGTAGGGATACAGCCATGGCAGATGCACATCCATATCGAACAGCACGTTGGCCAGCGCGCCATAAGTCTGCGCGGTACCGCTGAAAGTGGACAACCCTGGCCCGGTACCGCGAGAGATATCGGCTGTTCGATAGTTGCCCTCCAGCTCGAAGCGAAAGCCGTTGCCCAAGGCATAGCCGACGCTCGCCAAACCCGCGAAGCCGACCGAAGGATCCAGTTGCGTGCGTGAACTGCCGAGCACGGCGGTTTGCACATTGATGCTCTCGGGCCAATAGACGCCGGCACCAGCCCCGATATAGAGGCCCTGAAACGGCTGCGCCTGGGCCGCAAAAGGCGATGCGAGAAGAACCATCACCAGACACAGACTACGCAAGCGCATACCTCGTGTCCTTCTCGGGCGAGGACGAAAAGGGGCGCCTCGCGGCGCCCCGATCCGTTGTCGGCGTTATGCAGCGGGAGATCAGCGGATGATGATCTCGACGCGGCGGTTCTGCGGTTCGCGCACACCCGGACCAGTCGGCACAAGCAGATGCGTGTCGCCGAAGCCCTGCGTGGTGATCGCGTTCGCTGGAACGCCGTCCTTGATGAGTTCGGCCTTGACCGCATTGGCGCGGCGGATCGACAGACCAAGGTTATACTTCGGCGTGCCGGACGTGTCGGTGTAGCCGTTCACCTCGATCCGCGTGTACTGCACCTTGGTGGAGTTGGCCGCCGCTTCCGCGATGATCTGGCGCGCACGATCGGTCAGGTTGTATTTATCCCAATCGAAGAACACCAGGTACGAACGAGCCGGCGCCGCTGCCGGAACCGGCGCGGGAGCCGGCGGTGGCGGCGGTGCTACGCCGAAGTTGTAGCGGATGCCGAGCAGGATCGAGTTGTTGTGGTCGTTCTTCAAACTGACGCTGCCGAATCTGGTCGTATCGCCGACTGTAGAGACAGCACCATAACTCCGGCTGCCCGCCAGACCCATGTAGCGGTATTCGGCGGTGAACGCCAAACCTGGTATCGCAGCCAGCGGAAACGCGGCGCCAACGATCGCCTGATAGGCGAATGAGCCCTTCGACGTGTCCTGCAAAGCCAAGCTACTCGGTCCCGTGGGGCTGGTCAGAGCGACCCCCTGCTCGTTGGCCCATTGGTAGCCTGCGCCGACACCAAGATAAGGCACGAACCAAGGTGTGAGCCCGTTGAAGTCGTACAGCACGTTAACCATCGGGCCGTACTTCTGCTCACGCCCGTGGCCGGATGTGTTGCCGCCAAAGAAGCCCGATCCGCCGTCGAATTCGTTGTTGCGATAGTCGCCCTCGAGCTCAGCGCGCAAACCGTTGCCGAAGCCCCAGCCCATACTCACCACGCCGGCAAACCCGATGCCCGACTTCAGGTTGGCCGTTCCCACTCCAAATATGGTGTTGGGGTTGACCTGGATGCCCGGCATGATGTTCACGCCGGCGCCGGCGCCGACATAAAGACCAGTAACCGGCTGTGCACTTGCCGCGATGGGCGTGGCCAGCACAGTGGCCGCCAAGAGTGCACTTCGAAGCTGCATTTGCTTTCTCCTCGTTCTGCCGGCGTCAACGGCGCTCATGAGCCGCCTCTTCGCTCGGATTTTTACCCAATAAAGGCCGCTAATGCGAGGGGGCAATGTTTGTTTGGGCACTTACTGTGGCAATCGGGCAACAGGTTGGCGCGAACGACACAGAGCGGGGGGCCCTGAGCTCGCGCGGAACAGCCATACGTTCGACCCGTCTGCACGCCTGGCCAGGGTCGGGCCATCCCCATTGCCAGTCACCACATAGCGCGTTAGTTCGTCGCCAGCTAGGCAATGCGCTATTGAGTTGGGGACAGCGATGCCCGGTTATCATTTTTATTGCCTGAACGCCGAGGGACGGTTTGCATTCGGGAAGCACATAGAAGCGGAAGATTTGAACGCAGCCATTCGATGGGCTTCGCAAGAATGTAGAGCGCACCCAGCCGGGCCGTTCTCAGGGCTAGAGGTCTGGCAGAACGCACGACGCCTCTTCACCAGCGAAAGCCTGCTACGCGCCAGCCGGACCGAGCCAGTTAGGAAGCGACGATTGCGACGACGATCATGATGGGATCAGGGTCGCATCGACCAGAGTGCCCCGTCCGCACCCGCGACCCTTGGCCTTCAATTGCCGGTGACGCTGCTGCTGAGCCTATGGCTGCTCCGCTTATCCATCCCCGCTAATCCGCTGGAAGTCGGTGACCGGCTGGCGGAAAGCTCGGAGCGAGTTAATGTCGCGCTGGACCTGATACCCTTCGCCGGTGCTACCTTCATGTGGTTTCTCGGCGTGTTACGCGACCGCCTTGGCCCAAGGGAGGACAAGTTCTTCGCTACTGTGTTCCTCGGCAGCAGTCTGATGTTCCTCTGCATGTTGTTCGCGGCCGCCGCAACTCGGATCGGGGATGCCTATGAGTTCAATGGGGGACGACCATGAGGTTTAGTTGGCCGAAAGGCCTGCCAGTGCCGATGGGTTAATCGACGTTGGAACGACCATGCAGACCGCGATCACACAAAGTCGCCGACCACCCTCTCCAACAATATGACGGGCACCCCTCGCTTCGCACCCGGCGGGACGCAAAGCGCCAATGCTTATCAGCCCATCGTCGGCGGCGCATGGTCAAGGCTGAACAAGCGCCGGCGCCTGATGGTCTGGTGGTTGATGCGTGGGCACGTTGCCTCGTGGCGAGGCGCTCGCGGGTCGCATGGCTCGTACGAACTCACCCGCGCCAGCGCCCCACTTGGTGAAGACCTTGAGAGCCGTGGTAAACGATACATCGACCGGATGCACTCGCTCCCTTGGCAGGATGTACAGTGCCCCCGCCATCGGCGTTGGCACCGAGGGCACCAGCACGGTGTATGATCCATCCTCCAGTTCCTCGATGATCAGAGCAGGAACCAACGCCTCCTCGATCTCGACAAGCGCCGGCGTGAATGTCGGTTCATCAGCCTGCCCAGCGATCCGTCCGGCGAGACCACGCAACAGCGTATAGCCAGGAAGCTTTGAGAGCACCGCCTCCTCAAAGGCGTTCTTGGCTCGCAATCCCGGACCGGTGCGCACGATCAGTCCCATAATGAAGCAGATCGCGACCAGCACGAGGATCGCGAGAAGCTGCTTGAATTCGACAGCCGCAGGAATGCCGGCGGTGATCGGCTTAACCACAGCCAGAAGGCTGCTGAGTGCCTTGAGCAGGAGTAGGATGGAGACATAGATCGGCAGGACAATGAGGACCCCGCCGATCAGCGTCGTCTTGGTGAATTCGGCCAGTGTTCTCATGGACCAACCTCCAGACGGGTTGATCGTCTAATATGGTGGCGGCGTGACGTAGCCGGGCGGATATGTCGGCGGAGGCGCCGCATAGGCTGAAATTCGCGGCAGCGCCAACAACGGCACCGACTGCGACGCCTGCCGCCACGCCACCCCAGCTAGGTCCAGAGGAGTAGTTGCCGCCATAGCAACAGCCACCGCCACCGCCGCCGTAGACATTCACGTTCCGATTGGCGTTGACGTTCGCACTGCGGTTCGCGTTGACGTTCGCACTTCGGTTGCTCGCATTGACGTTTGTCCTGCGGCTGCTGTTGTTCGCCACGTCGCGATGGAAGTTGTTGCTGTTGAAGTTGCCGCTGCGGTTCGCCCCGCCGCCACCACGGCCACCAGCAGCCCGCCCGCCCCCTCCCCCTCGTCCGCCGCGCTGTACCGAGGATCACTCGGGACTCATCGGGTCGGTCAACGGTATTGATCGCTCGCGAGACACTGTCCGGCACGAACCGCGTCACTGGCACGGCCCTGGCGCTGCCGGTGGACGCCAGAACGATCGCAAACAGTAGTGCTGATGTTCTGGGCATTTCAATGCCCCAGATACTTGACTTGGAGCGCCTTGAAGTCGTCGATCGCCTGGGTGCAGGTCGCATGGTCGAAATCATGCCCCATCCCGTAGCCGAACGGAGTATATTTGAGAATCCAATGAGACCGTCCTACGATGACGCGATGGCCACCAACATCGTCACACCACCTCCCGCCCCAAGCGGGCGCGCAAGAAGAGGGCTCAACCCGCCATCCCGAGCCGCATCGTCACGATACTCAGCAAGCGGGCCAAGGTTGCCGCCCCTGAGGTGAGGACGCCCCGGCAACGGCGCCGGAGCGCCCGCGCATTGTGACCGCCCGGAAACCAAGAGGTCGATTTGGCGACGTGCCGGACGTACCGCCGGAGGAACACCAGCGGCGGGGCGATGCCGCCGAGGCACTATTCCGAGAACTTGTGCGTCGAGTGCAAACGGAATGAAGCCACCACGGCGGCACTAGCGAAGCTACGGGAGCGAGCCTCTACCCACGCCGGCCGAGGCACCGCTGGAACCGTTCAGCGCGTTCCCGTCGTGGTTCATGCGCATCGAGTGCGATGGGTGCGGCAAGGTCCAGATGGTCAACGAGGTCCACTCGCCACAGCGGCAACTGACAATCCAGGAGATTCATCAAGCGCATGCGCCACGATGGCTGCGTCGCCGGGCTGGCAAGGTCGAGTTGCTGACCGGCATCGAGGGCGTCACCAGTCGGCCGGTGTGGCGCATAGTGCTGATGAAGTGAGACAGCGCCGCTGCCCGGACACCAGCCAGGTCCATCGCTATGATCGTGCTACCGGGTGTTTCCGGCGCATTTGACTATCTCCAAACCTGGCCCCGCTGAGTCCTTGTCCAGCGGGGCTTTCTTTCGAACCGCGCACGGCCACCAAGTCCGCCTGAGTGCCTGGGGAGCCTGATACGACCACCCCACACAGAGACGGCGCCACAAAGGCGCCGCTCAGCTTCCTTATTGTATGTCTAGCCTCACATTACTGCGACGGCGGCGGCGGGACGAACCACGGCACAGTAATGCCCTGACAATTTAGGTTTGGGGCAGAAATGTTGGCGACGAGATACCCGTTTTGCGCGACCGTTCCGTTAATCGTGGCCGTTCGATGCTGGCCGCCGACTTCTAGCGCTGTCATCTGGAAGGTTCTGCTTTGTGCGTTGAGGCTTCCCGAAGCATGGGCCAGCGATTGCATGTTGTTCCAAGCAATTACGCCGTCGAGGGCGCCGTCCTGGGTTAACACGACGTGCCAGTCAAGTGCGGGGCAGCTGGACTGCGCCGTCGAATGGAAGACGTAAACCCTCCCTGGTGGCAGCTGTTGCACTGCGGATGCGACGGCTGGAGAAGGTGGCGGCGGCGGGGGCTGAGGAGTGCAAGCTGCGGCAGAGATCACTACCGCACTGGCAGCCAAGTATGATCTGAACAACGTCATTGTTTCGTTCCCCCTGTTTCTATCTCTGTTAGTGCCCGAGCTGCGAAGTCTGCCGAAAAGTCTTTCTTCCTGCAACCGCCTCGGCCCTCGTTTAGCCAGTTGCCAGTAGCCGCCGTGACATCCGGCAGTGGGACGCGCTATAGTGGCTTGTCCGGGTCGTTTGTCCGGCACATTGAGATTTCTGGACCTTGCCCCGCCGTAGCCCCCAAGCTCAGGCGGGGCATTTCTTGCCGCACGGGCGCTCAGTTCGCGGCAGTGCGTCCACAGGCAAGGTGACAGCCCTTTTCATCCCTTGCAGGGATACCGTTCTGACATGAAACGGATGAGGCTCACGCTGGCGACGTCCGTCATGCGGGCGGCATCGGCACTCACCCATTTGGCGTACTCCGCCATGGTCTCGCTGCGCTTCGGGGCCGGTTTGGGGAAGCAAATCTTCGATCCACCGGGATTCTGACTTTCGGCCTGCACCACGCCCTGCGCGAAGCCGTTGCAAAAATTGAGCATGGCGGCATTGCTCGGCGTGGTCGGGCGGGCAGCGCAGGCGACGGCAAGGTCTTCGGCGGTCCGAATATTGAGGCTAGGGGCCTTGGGTGCCGGCGCGGCGTTGACGGTCCAGAGCAGAATGAACGGAAGGAGGATCTTACGGTGCATGGCGCATCGCTAGCATACAGGGCGGCGTCCTGTCGCCTGGGCGCGATCGCCGCATCGGTACGCCACCCGACGGCCGGTTGATCTGGATCAGCACTGTCTGCCATGTTGACGCGGTCCCAGGAGAGAATGTCCCATGAAGCGTCGTGTCATGCTGGCAGCAGTACTTGCTGCTGGAACCATACTGTCGGCGAGTGCGAGGGCCGATGACGCGATCTCGCCGGAGGCGCGGAGCGCGGTCGAGAACATGAACAAAGCGTTGTCGGCTGAGACGTTCAGTTTCGAGGCTGATGTGATCCAGCAGTACGACCACAATGGTCAACCCCTGCACATCTTCCACGACGCTGAGGTCTCGGTCAGACGACCGGACCACTTGGCGATTGATATGACCGGCGATGACGGCGCCACCCGGATCACTTACGACGGCAAGACCCTCACCAATTTCAACAAGGGTGCCAACAAATACATCCAAATGCCGGTCACCGGCAGCGTCGAGACCATGCTGCGGGAAGCGTCAAAGCGGATGGGGGTCGATTTTCCGCTGGCCGATTTGCTAGCCGATAAGCCGGGAGAATCGTTCTTGGATGGTGTAACGACTGGCTCGATGGTCGGCGAGGCATCGTTCGAGGGCAACGCGGGCCACCATTTCCTGTTCTTGCAGCCTCCTGGGATCGAGCTTGAGCTTTTCACCGAGGACGGTACCTCGCTGCCGCGCCGGATTGTAGTGACGTACCGATCGATCCCCGGTGAGCCGCAGTTCATATCTGAACTGGAGGACTGGAAGGTCGGAGACGCGATTCATGACGAGGCTTTCGCCACCCAAGTCCCGCCCGATGCCACCAAGATTGAGCCGAAGGAGCCGAGCCAATGAAGCGCCTAGCCCGTCCTATTCATCGCATTGAAGTTGGTGGTGCTGTCTGATGAGCAGGCGCGTTGCGGCATGTCGCCTGTTTCATCGCGAAGTCAGTCAGGTTCATGACGGTGTTGGATGTTGGCGGGACTGGGTGTGTGCGGGGACGGAGCACCCGTCGTGTTACGGTCCGGCGGGCTGGAGGCTGATAGCGATGCGGCACCGCGCGCGTCCGTGCGGTCCGTCTTCACCGGCATCGCCTTGAAGGCATCACGAACGTGCCGGGTCTCCAGCAACTCAACCGTAAGCCCCGCCTCGCGCATGCCCGCATACAGCCATTGCGACAAAGGGCCAGCCTCGAGGCCGATCCGTGTCAAGGCGACCTCCAACCTGCCGAACCAACCAATCAAGGCCTCCGGCTCACTCGCAACCTTTGCCTCGCGCACGATCCGGCCACCCGCATCAACAACGCAGATGCTCGCACTTTCCAGTGACACATCGATCCCTGCATATTGCTCCATGGTCGTCCCTCGATGATGCTTGGAGCAGGGAAATCCTGACTCCGCTCAATGATACCATCACTCTGAGCTGGACTTTGGCCATTTTCGGGTTGACCTGGGTTGAATTGAATGTGATCGAACGCCGGATTCGCGGCTGATCTTCTGCGGGCGAGTCTCTCCCGAATGTCGATTTGGGGGAGCGACGCGGGACGTGAGTTCAAGCCGCCTTGTACCTGCAAGCCTGGCGCTATGGTTGCAGCCTTTCAGAGAGGGTTTCACGGCACCGACATGGGAGCATGTTCTTGTGCTGATCGTGGGCGGCATCCTCACCCCCGGGCGACGTACCGTCGCTGCCGCCTTGCGCGTGGTGGGGTTCGAGCAGGCGATGGACTTCGCCAACTATCACCGCGTGCTCAACCGCAATCGCTGGTCAAGCCGTTGGGTCGCTCGATGTCTGTTCCGGGTATTGGTCAATAACTTGGTACCAACCGGCCCGGTCATCATGGGCCTCGACGACACGATCGAGCGGCGATGGGGTGATCAACGCCGCCTGCTACGCTGCGTAAATGGCCAAAGTCCAGCTGAGGGACGGCCACATAACCAGCCAGACTGGTGCCGGCCCGTTACCCCATCTAGCCATCCTGCTTACCGCCCTGCTTGCGTCGCATCAGGCGATGGCTTGGGGCGCTGTGCAAGGGCGCTACGGCGGCGCTGCGTATCGGGGTCCTGCTGGCGGGGCGGCGGGGCGTACGCCGTCTGGGGCGACGGCTGTGCGCGCACCGTACGGTGGAACCGCTTAGTCTGTTCAACCCGTTTACCAACCGTCGGTGGTCAAGACTCGACTTCATTCGCGACTTCCGCAGGGTCAACCGCCGAATGCACAACAAGCTGATCGTGACCGATAATGCGGCGGCGATCGTCGGTGGCCGCAATATCGGCGACATCTATTACGGCGTGAACACCATCGCCAACTATCGCGATCTGGATGTGCTCGCGGTTGGACCTGTCGTCCACGATCTGTCGCGAGTGTTCGACCGATACTGGCACAGCCGCTCGACCGTGCCGATCGCGGCCATTGTCGATCGCGCCTATGGCGCTGCCGATCTCGACGCCATCCTGATTCGCCTGCGCGATGAGATCGCCGCTGCCGACTACCCCTATCCGATCGGCCAGGACTTAGACAATCTGGCGGCCCGTGGCGCGGAGCTTCGCAACAATCTCGTCTGGGCGCACGGCCAAATCGTCGCCGACGACCCGGAAGCCGTTGCGCGCGGCAAGGCGAGCGACGAGGTGGTCCAGTTCATTCGCGGGCGAGTCGCCGGGCTGAGGAAGGAACTGCTCATCGAGTCGCCCTATTTCGTCCTGCCCGCACGGGCGCAGGCAACCGTCAAGGCGCTGCACGAGCGCAATGTCCGGGTGCGCGTGCTGACCAACTCGCTCGCCTCGAACGACATGCTGGCGGCGCATTCAGGTTATGCCAAGACCCGCAGGCGGCTGCTCGAATATGGCATGGAACTGTATGAGCTAGGCCCGGATACCGACGCCTTCCGGTCGGGCTGGTCGCCCCTTTCCGGGCGGTCGCCAGCGGCCTTGCATACCAAAGCCATGGCCTTCGACCGTGAAGCCGTGCTCATCGGCAGCTTCAATCTCGACCCACGCTCTGCTGTAATCAACACCGAGGCTAGCCTCTATATTGAGAGTCCGGAGCTTGCGGAACGGCTGAGGGCCTACATGAAGACCGGCGTCGTGCCCGCGAACAGCTACCGCGTCCTCCTCGACCCGAATGACGGTATCATCTGGGAGACAGTGATGGACGGCCAAACGGTGCGCTACCGGGACGAGCCAGGAGCCGGCTTCCGCCGACGCTTCGTCGCCAACTTGTTGAAGCTCCTGCCGATCGACTCGCAGCTATGAGGCGGGAGCCGTGACAATTTCCATCGAATGGGGCTATCTCTGGTTTGACCTGATGCAGACTGGTTCGAGGAAAGGGGAGCTATCATGGCAACAGCATTGTCGGTGGCCGCGCTCTTCGCCGAGCGCGATGCACTTCGTCGGCGCGACACACAAGCCGAGGAACAACTCCATCGGCAGAGAGAGGAGGAGCTTGTCGAGTTCAGGAAGCGTCTCGACAATTTCAAGCTGACCGAGGAGATCATTCAATCCGGCCTGGACAGAATCAAGCGCGCCTTCGAGCGTGGCGAGACTGAACTGATGTTCTCATCATTCCCCAGCAGCTTTTGTACCGATGGCGGCCGAGCGATCATCAATGCCGGGGTGCCGCCGATCAACAAGCCGAGTAAGGAAGAGGTGGCACGACAGGCAGAACAACCCGACTGGCTGATGACCCTGCCCGCAGGGGTGCATCAGGTCTTTGATTACTGGAAAGCAAACCTGAAGCCCGGTGGCTTCAAGTTCGAGGCACGCATCATCAACTACCCCGGTGGCATGCCAGGAGATGTCGGCCTGTTCTTCTCCTGGCCGAAGGACAGTGAACCATAACCTAACGGGGGAACCACCATGAGCGAGGAAAAACTCAAGGGCAAGGACTACGAGCGCGAACTGACCAAACTGCATGTCGAACTGGTCAAGCTGCAACAATGGGTTCAAAGGGAGGGGTGAAAGTCTGCGTCCTATTTGAGGGGCGCGACGGCGCCGGCAAGGGCGGCGTCATCAAAGCAATCACCGAGCGGGTCAGCCCGCGCGTATTTCGTGTCGTGGCATTACCGGCGCCGACCGAGCGCGAGAAATCTCAGATGTACATTCAGCGGTACATCCCGCATCTACCGGCCGCAGGCGAGATCGTGATCTTCGACCGAAGCTGGTACAACCGCGCTGGCGTCGAGCGGGTGATGGGCTTTTGCACGGAGGAACAGGTCAAGCGCTTCTTTCAGTTGGCGCCGCTCACGGAAAAGGCGATCGTAGACTCCAACATCGTCCTGCTGAAGTACTGGCTAGAAGTCAGCGAGAAAGAACAGACACGGCGGCTGGAGGCTCGCATCGATGATGGGCGGAAGACATGGAAGCTGTCGCCGATGGACCTGAAGTCATACAGCCATTGGTATGACTATTCTCGTGCCCACGACGAAATGTTCAAGGCGACCGACACGCCGTGGGCGCCGTGGTACGTGGTTCACTCTGACGACAAGAAGCGGGCACGGCTGAACCTCATCACACACCTGCTGAATCACATCCCCTACAAAGAAGCGCCGCGCGAGAAAGTAAAACTGCTTCCTCGCTGTTTGGCGTGGGTAGAAACGACCGTTCGTGTTGATAACCGATGTTTTTCGGTTGGCTGAGGGCGTTTTTCCGTTCTTTAATCGCGGGCAGTTGGCAAGCCCAAACTCGCTTTTAGTTCGGCATGAAGCGCCGCTTTTCGTCCGGCCCATGCGCGATCAGCGCGCCGAGCAGAGATTGGGTCAAGACGGGCCGCAGGCCCCCGCGCAGCGGCGCGCAGCGGTCTTGACGCAATCGAGCACGACGCGAGGCTGCGGTGAGGTCGGGCGTCATCGCTGCCGGATCATGGTTCTTTCCGCGGTCGGCCCACACAGCGTAACGCAGGCAGCCGCAACATGGCGATCCGGAAGGCCGGTGCTCCTCATGTCCCGGGCGCGGTCACCGCTGCGATGCGGGCCGCTGCGGAAAAAGCGAAGCCACCGAGCCTCGTCCCGGCAGGGACGTCCTCCCACCCGTCAGTCGGGCGGAACCGTTGGCGGCTCAGACGCGAGCGGGTATCCCGGCGCAATCGAAGTCGCGATCGCTTTTCCAGACAACATGCATGATGACGGCGAGTTTGCGGGCCACGGCCACGGTGCTCCGACGCAAGCCGATCCGCGCCGCTAATGCGCGCCCCCAGCTTCGCAGCGTGCTGTCGGTTACCTTGCGCGTGAGAATGGCATTTGCCGCCTGGAACAGATAGGAGCGCAGAAGCCCGTCGCCGCATTTGGAGATGTGCCCCGCGCAGTCGACATCCCCGGACTGGTAGCGGCGGGGGGTCAGGCCCAGATAGGCACCGACGGTGCTGGATTGTCTGAACCGTTCCGGATTGTCGATGACGGCGACATAGGCGAGCGCGACGATCACTCCGACCGCCGGAATGCTCATGAGCCTCCGCGCGGCGGGATCAGACTTGGCGCGCTTGAGAAGATGGCCGTCAAGGATACGGATCTGTTCGCGCAGGCTTTGCCAGACGGCAAGCATTGGCTCGGCGATGGCGCACAGAGCTGGGTTATCGTCGCAGACCTCTCGCACGCGGCGGGCGAACAGACCGCCCGCTCCTTTGCGAACCACATGACCGAACGCCTTCAGCAGGCCACGCAACGTATTGGCCGTCGCCTGACGTTGCGAGACAAGTTGCGCGCGGGCCACCAGCAGAAGCCGCAACGACTGCGCATCCATGCTCTTGATGGTAATCTCGCGGAACCAGCCGGTCCGCACCACCTGCGCCAGGCCATGCGCATCATTGGCGTCGGTCTTATTGATCTGCACGCGCAGGACGGCCTTGGCGTGGCGTGCGTCGAGGCAGACGACCGGCACGCCGCGTGTGCGCAAGGCCCGGGTCAGAAAATTCGACAGCAATCCGGTCTCAAGCCCGGCTCGGACGAGACGCGGGGCGTGCCGATGGATGGTTCCGGTAATGACATCGGGGTCGGTAGCGCACTTGCCACGCCACACGACCGCGCCTTGTTCATCAATCACACAGACTGAGGTCAGTTCCTGCGAAACATCCAAGCCAACATAGTGTGACGGTTCCATGGGGTGTTCTCCTGGCGTTATGCCGCCAGGAGGCTAATCCCAGCAGCGATTACCCCATGTCCCGGCCTGATTACCGCGAGGCGCCGCGCACAGGCGCGGTCAAGGATGGCCACGGGCCATCGCGGAGCGGCGCGCAGCGTCCTTGACGGCGGCGAGCACGGCGCCAGGCTCGATCCCAGGCCGGTTCAATTGCGGGGAGACCGACATGCGCGATATCAGCCTGCTGCAACTGGCACTGGGCCTCGCGCCACCGTGGACGGTCACTGGCAGCGACTTCGATGCGGAGGCCCGGCGGCTTGACATCCACATAGACTTCGCCGCCGGCAGTCACTTTGCCTGCCCGGGCTGCGGTGCTGCCGATTGCCCGGCGCACGACACCGAACGGATGACGTGGCGACATCTCAACTTCTTCCAGCACCAAGCCTATCTGCATGCCCGTGTGCCACGGGTGCGTTGCGTCAGGTGCGGGGTCAAGAAGATCAGCGTGCCATGGGCGCGCGAGGGTGGCGGCTTCACCCTGCTATTCGAGGCGTTGGTCATGGCCTTGGTTTCAGCAATGCCGGTCAACGCTGTGGCCCGACTGGTGGGTGAGCACGACACCAGGCTATGGCGGGTCATTCACCACTACGTCGAACGCGCCCGAGCGCGCACCGATCTCGCGGCCGTCACGCGAGTGGCGATCGACGAGACCGCCGCCCGGCGTGGCCACCACTATATCTCGCTCTTTGTCGACATTGATCGCGCCCGCGTCGTCTTCGCGACCGAGGGCAAGGACGCCGCGACCGTCGCGGCGTTTGCCGATGACCTCACGGCGCACGGCGGCGATCCCGATGCCGTCGCCGAGGTCTGCATCGACATGAGCCCGGCCTTCATCAAAGGTACCGCCGACAGCCTGGCCAACGCTGCCATCACCTTCGACAAGTTTCATGCCGTCAAGATCATCAACGATGCCGTCGATCAGGTGCGACGAACTGAGCGGAAGGACCACAAACTGTTGGCCGGCACGCGCTACCTCTGGCTGCGCAACCCGGACCGCTTGTCCGAGAACCAACGGGCTACCCTCGAAAGCCTACCCCTGCGTCATCTCAAGACTGCGCGTGCCTACCAAATACGATTGGCCTTCCAGGAACTTTACGAGCAATCATCCACCGAGTCCGGAGCAGCCTTCCTGCGGCGATGGTATTTCTGGGCGACCCACACTCGGCTGCCGCCGATCATCGACGCCGCCCGCGCCGTCAAACGTCACTCGGACGGCATTTTACGCTGGTTCCACAGCAAGATCGCCAATGGGCTCATCGAGGGAATCAATAGCCTCGTCCAGGCCGCCAAGGCCAAGGCTCGCGGCTATCGTTCCGTTCGAAACCTCACCGCGATGGTCTATCTCATCGCCGGAAAGCTAGACTTAGTTGCCCTTTGATGCCGTTTCTACCACACCAAACAGCGAAGAACCGTAAAACTGCCAGACCGCCAGAAGCCCCACGGCTACAAAGAGCCGGACTACCCCTACAAGATTGTGCCGGAACTGACATGGTGACATCGTTCGCGGATAATTCCGTCACGGTGGGAGCCGGGGGGTTGGCGGTAATAGCCCGCCTCGACTTCGTTATGGGATAACGAAGTTGCGTCAGGTCGGTGCTGCGTCGGCAGCGACTATACCTGATGCACCTCATTTGCAAGCTTCGATGGCAGCGATCAAGGCCGAGATAAAGGGCGTAGCCTGTCGTCATTGCAAATGGTCAGACATGCGCCGCCTTACACGATCGAGCATCCCGCGCCGTACAACGGCCATCTCTTCGCGCTGGATCGGCCGGTCTTGGCAGAGGAACTAGCGCAGTTGCGATCTGCCTGCGAGACGGCGTCTTCGAGGAAGCAACAACGCACGGTGGTGTTCACGCATGACGATCTTATGGTGGCATATGAGAAGAACTGCCTGCTCCAATCAACTATCTGGCGATCACCCGCGAGGTGTCGGCATCCGCCATCTGTGCCGCTTGCACCTCAGTGGGCTTGAGGTAGGAGAACGTTGAGGGGCGCATTGGACTGTCTCGGCTTGCGAGTACAATCACAACACAAAACAAAAAGGGGCCGCTGACGCGGCCCCTAGTAATGCATCTTCGGACCTTGACCTTAGCCGCGATAGTCTGAGGAAGTCAACGGATGACGATCTCCACCCGACGATTCTGCGGCTCGCGCACGCCAGGACCAGTCGGCACCAGGAGGCGCGTGTCGCCGAAGCCCTGAATGGTGATCGCATTCTCTGGCACGCCGTCCGCAATCAGTTGCGCCTCCACTGCCTTCGCTCGGCGAACTGACAGGCCCTGGTTGTACTGCGGTGTGCCAGAGGTATCGGTATAGCCGTTCACCTCGATCCGCGTGTACTGCACCTTGGCGGAGTTGGCCGCCGCTTCCGCGATGATCTGGCGCGCACGATCGGTGAGGTTGTATTTGTCCCAATCGAAGAACACCAGATAGGACCGCGATGGCGCCGCTGCTGGAACCGGCGCGGGGGCTGGTGGAGGTGGCGGCGGTTGGCCAAAGTTGTAACGCAAACCAAACATCAAGGAATGATTGAAGTCATTGCCAAGCTTCGCCGTGCCGAACGTAACCGGTTCATCAAAGGCGGCCTGCGTTGCCACATTGTACTTGCGTGATCCCATGCCGAAGAAGCGATATTCGACCGTCATCGCCAAGCCGCGCACCGAGGCAGGGCTGTTCAACGCTCTATACAACTGAGCGGATAGGTTGAGTCCGCGCCGCTACACGTTGCGCAAATCATCCCAGCAGTCCCAGGTGGCGGATTCCGGCGCGGTGAATTCTTCGAATTTATCCACGGCAACCAAACCGCCAGAAGGTTGCCATGCGATCGTTCGATCAGTTGCTCGGCTTGCTCAGCAATATCCCCGACCCGCGCCGGGCCGAGGGTAAGCTCTACAAGCTGCAACATGTCCTGCTGTTCTCGATCCTTGCTGTCGTCACCGGCGGCAATTCCTACCGCTCCATCGTGACCTTCATCAAAGTGCACCGCCGCCGATTGAACACCGCCTTCGGTCTGCACTGGCGGCGTGCCCCAGCCCATACCTCTATTCGATATATCCTCCAGGGCCTTGAACCCCAGGCGGTCGAGCAGATTTTCCGCCAACACGCCGCTGGTCTGTGCAGCGCCATTACCGATCCGGCGCGACGCGTCATCGCGATCGACGGCAAGACACTCAGACGAAGCTTCGACAATTTCACCGATCGCAAGGCGGCCCAGGTGTTGCACGCCTTCGACGTCGAAGCCGGTCTCGTCCTGGCACACGTCGATATCGAGGAAAAGTCCAACGAAATCCCCGCCGCGCAGCAGTTGCTCGGCGAACTCAATGTCGCGCACAGCATCGTTACCCTTGATGCCATGCATTGCCAAAAAAAACCTTCGAGGCCGCCGCACAGGAGCAGGCTCGCCTCATCGTCCAACTGAAGGACAATCAGCCCTCGCTGTTGCAGAAAGTCGAAACCGCCTGCGCTTCCCAGCGGCCCGTCGGCAGCCACACCTCGGTCTGCACCGGGCGCAACCGACACGAAACCAGGTCGGCCGACGTCTTCAGCGCGACCCGCTCCGTTGCCGCAACCGAGTGGAAGTCTCTCATCAAATCTATCGTCCGCGTCACCCGCGAGGTCTTGCATCGAGATGCCAAGACCGGCCTCTGGAGCAGCACCTCCGAGGTCGCATACTACGTGGCCAATTCTGCCGTATCGGCGTGCCTCGCCGCCACCGCAATCCGGCACCATTGGAACGTCGAGAACACACTGCACTACACTCGTGACGTCACTTTCCAGGAAGATCAATCCCGCATCCGTCGTAACCCGGGTGTCTTCGTGCGGCTGCGCAGCTTCGCCTACAATGTGTTATGCCGTAACCGAACCAGCTCCTTCAGTCAGGACAGATACGCCGCCGCTCTCGCTGGTTTCAGTGCCCTGGCCAACTGGTGCTTCAGTTGAGAGCATTTAACAGCCCTGCGCACCGAGGGGATCGGCACCGCGCCACCGAGGATGAACTGATAAGCAATCGCGCCGTAGGTGTCATTGGAGGCGACACTGGGGAACCCGGTGCTGCCGGACGCCGTAAACCCACTCAGATGCGCCCACTGGTAGCCGACACCGACGCCGATATATGGCGCAAAGTACGGTATGGTCAGACCAGTGGTTTGCGCCAACAGATTGGTCATATCGTATAACACATTGACCATCGGGCCGTACTTCATTTCCCTGCCGCCAGCGCGGGCTGGGAAGCCAAAGTCAAGCCCGTGCGCGAACTGATTGTTGCGGTAGTCGCCCTCAAGCTCGACGCGTATACCATTGGGCAAGGCCCAGCCCACACTGCCTATGCCCGCCCACCCGAAGTGCGATTGCAGGGACGCGCCTCCCGCCGTGCCGGTGGCGTTAATCAGATGTTGATTTTGCATCCAATTGAACCCCGCCCCGCCTCCGATATACAGCCCGGTGAGCGGTGGTGCTGGTTCCAGGGACGGCAGCGGCATCTGCGCGTGGGCCGCAGACGAAATACCCACCGTGGCAGTGCTTGCTAGCAAGAGACGACGTAGTTTTCCCCGCATCGTACCTCGTCCTTTGTCAGAATCTGCTCGGTTCTCATGCGTCGTACCACCATTGTCAATGCATCCCGTTTCTTCTGGGCAACACAAGAATGAGCAGCCGATCCTTCTGTTGTTCGTGTGGCCGTTCGGCAACCGCTAATTCTCTTTGCCGAATTGACCCGACAAGCTCGAAGTGCTGCTGATTCACGCGCTTTTTGCACAATCCGGTTTCTATCCCGCAATCACTCGTAGTACTAAGGCGTAGCCGACGGATGCGGCGTTTCATTCTCGTGTTAGCCAAGCGACGGTGGGTCCGCAGATTTTGACAACCACCCAATTCACCAAAACTGCGTAATTCCTTGCGGGTGAAGGGGCAGGGTTGGAATACTGTTGCCAAGCGGCCGTCCGCTCATCGAAGGAGCCGGCGCATAAAATCCGCAATGGGGAGCAAATCAACAATGATCTCACTCAAGAGCGCGGTCACGGTCGGCCTTGTGATTGCCGCGCCACCAAATGCTGACCCTTTCCTGGACCCTCAGCAGCTTACGGCTGCCCGGCACCGACATCCAGTAGCATCGCCGGCCGAGACGGCGGTCTGGAGCGGTTGTTCACAGCGATGCTCACTTGCAACGTGTGGGTACACCGCTGCTCGCAGCGTTCCAGCACTTCCCGCTCAAGCACATCAGCTTTGACAGCGATCCCGATGAAGGCCACGGCGCCCTGGCACGGCATCGGTCGGCCGATACGCGAGTGGGCCGGGCTTGGCATGAACTCTAAATCCTGTTTCTGATCGCTGAACCCATGACGCTCTGTACAGTCATGGGTTGGTCTCCGCCGGCCGTGGGACGAGCAAATTGAGCAGGTGTTCGCCGCCACGGGGCCAATGATCTTTTGCTGCTGGAACCCGCTCTCGATTCGCGCGCATCGCCGTGCTCATCGCCAACCGCGAAGACGAACTTGGGGTTGACCCGTTCGGTAATGACGTGGAGGTTCCACTGACCCTAGGAGACATTGTTCGGGTGTACCAGAATGCCATTCAATAGGCCGTCACTGCGCGCACTGACGCTGCGGGCCAATGGGCTCGGCAAAACGAGTTCGCAGGCATTGACAGGACGGGCGGATCATCCAAACTTGGGACGGTTGCCGTGCGAAAGTGGCTGTGTCGGCAACGCCGAATGCCGGTCGAGGTCATATCCAGCGTACTAAATAATCAGGGAGCAAACGCTGGTCGCTTACGAAAGCGCAGGCTTCGCGCAGCAGATGGGCAACAAGATGAGCGACGCAGCACGGCCAGTGTTGCCCAACCCATGATACGTCCTGGATTCCTCATCGTCGCCGACCAACTGAGAACTGAACTGGCGGGGGAACCGGTGACAGTGAGACTGCACGGCTCCGTGACGCTTACTTCGGGCGCGGACGGCTATGTTTCCGCCGGGGGGCTGGGAGCTAAAGCCTGGAGTGCCGGTGCTCAGCAAGATTGTTCCCATCCTTTCCAAGCTTCAGCACACGGAAATCGTGGTTGGCGGCTACACTGACAACACTCCGATCGGCCAACAACTTCAGAGCGCGGGAATTGCGAACAATCTCGACCTGTCGTGCAAGCGGGCAGCGAACGTGGTGCTTTATCTCGTCTCGCAAGGCGTAAATCCCAATCTGTTGTCAGCGCAATGCTTCGGCGCCACTCACCCCGTTGGACCAAACGACACTCCCGAGGGACAGGCGAAGAACCGGCGATTCGCCAGGGGAATGCGAAGGATTTTCCTGGCGACGCCGATAGCCTGACCGCTGAGGAACGGCAGGCGCTGGAGGCGTTGGCTGGTTCCCGTGAGAGCGAGGCCCGGAAGCAGGAGCGCGCCATGATTGTCCTTCTGGTGGCAGATGGGCATGGGTCGCGGGCGATCGCTCGTGAGGTTGGCTGCATGCCGGGTACGGTATCGAAGTGGCGTGTGCGCTACGCCCGCGACCGCATGGCGGGCCTGAGTGAGATCGGGAACGCGGTGCTGACGCAAAGCATGGGCAAGAGCAAGCTGCCGAATGGGCGATCATTGGTCAGTCGCACGATTATAAGCGGAACGGGACGACGACTTTGTTCGCGGCGTTCGAGGGGGGGGAGCGGCGAGGTTATGGGGCGGCACTATAACCGCCGCCGGCGGATCGACTTCCTCGACTTCATGAACCACGCATCAACCACCAGACCATCAGGCGCCGGCGCTTGTTCAGCCTTGACCAAGCCACCTGATATGACCGAGTAGACGGACTGAACCGGCACATATCGGTGTTGGCGCGCACCGGATCATCGAATTGGTCAGCCAGCTAAGCTTCGCGACCTCTACGTTCCCGCTCCCCCCAGTCCCTGCAAATCTGGTTGGCGCGCTAGTGCTAAATCCTCAGCGAAAGGGTAAAGCCCTTCAAGTACCCGATTCAGCAAGTCTAATTCACCTTGTAACGCAGGTTGACGACTGGCCGGTAGGATTTCCTGGAGGTTATTGATCATTGCTCGAAGGCGTCTCGCTACCTGAAAGTTGCCAGCGCCATAAAGTCGTATTTCGCGAAAAGTCAGTGTGACAAAGTCCTCCCAGTTCGGCGTGCGAAAGATAAGTCTGGGCACTCCTTCCAAGTCATGCACCAAATCGTCATGCAGATGGCGCGCGCCAACGAGGTGAAGCAGTCGGTGAAGCTGATCGATTGCCAGGACGGCGGTCGTCGGGTCGTTGATCGCTGGTGACAAAGCCTTGATGGCAATATCTACGATCACGCGAACCGCGAACGTCGAGTCCTGCTCGATGGTGCGTTCTGGTCCGAAGGCCACCTGGGCGCGAAGCTTGCTGTCATCGATCCTAGCTGCGTCGCCGTACAGGCGAAACAAAGGGTTGCCAGTCGCCACGAAATCGCCAACGCGAGGCACGAATTCGACGAGGCCACCCGCGCGTCGTGCAATACCGACGAGCGATTCTAAATTGACTGCCAACACGATGGCAGATCGTCCGAGGTGGTCAACGGTGCGTGCGTTGGCGTTTACCGAACCCTGAGTTGGGGCAATCTCTGTTGTCCCGGATATTTCGGGATAGACGTTTTCGATAACTTTGATCCCATCTTCGCCGATCCGCTGGACGATGCTGACTGGCCGCAGCGACCGTGCCGTATAGTCGATCAAGAAGAAGAACGCCGCTATTGATGCGATGCCGAGTACCCACGCGATTGTTACCGCAAATCTTGGCACCTCTGTATCGAAACGTGCGCCGGTGCCGACGGCAAACATCATGGTGAAGGTGAATAGCCCGACCATGAATCTGATGACGTTATTCCGCAGCAGAGTCGTGGCAATCAATCGAGGAGTAAGCTGGCCACTAGCGACCTGAATAACAATCAGCAGCGACCCAAATGTAAAGACTATGAACGCACTTGCGAGGCTTTCAACCGTATTCAGCGCCTCTGTGGCGCCGGCAACAGTCGTGCCGAACCAGGGTATCCAATCCAGCCAGCTATGGAGTACAAACACAAGGCGGATGACCACGTTCTCCAAGAGCAGTGCGACCAGCGGAACGATCCACAAGGCGGAGTAGAGATAGCTCTTGGCCACATACCAGCGGTTCCATTGCATGTCGGGTCCTCACAGCAAGCAAGCTACACTGGCGGGTCGTCGGGCCTGTTTGCATTTTGCAACGTCCTGATTCCCAACCGGGTAAAGTTCCGACTCAAGGCCGAAAGCGGAGATCGGCCCTTGATTTGCACGATTCTGAGTGAGGGACAATGAGAATGGATTGCACCGGGACTGCCGGCAAAGTTGGTGATCGCGGTGCGTCGCTTCGGACCCGACGTTTTCGTACTGCTGAGGCGGGGCGCAAGCGCAGAGAACGAATAAGTGTCGATGGCGGCGAAAATCCGCGGCTAGACGGCGAAAATTGAAATTGCCGGATCAACAGCGGCTGTGAACGTCCTCGGTCGCTGAGGCGATGTGTGGGCGGATGGCAGCGGCGAGGGAGGGCCGGCGCGGCGCTGGACCGCGGGTCGAGGGCTTGCCTGTATTGAGGGGCAAGCACGGCGCCGATCTGAACTTGGCGGTTACGTTCGACGCCGTGCCCGACACCGTGCTGGGCACGCATGCGGCGTCAGTATTCCGGCAATCATGGCGCTCGTCCACGGGATGTCCGCCGATCCGGTCACGGCACCGCGGCGTCTGCCCGGCTGTTCATGTGTGCGGAATGCCACGCTCAGGCGCTGATCTGTAGTTGTTGCGACCGCGGCCAGATCTATTGCGCCGGCGACTGCGCCGCGCGTGCCCGCCGGCGCACCAGGCTTGACGCGGGCCGGCGCTACCAGACCAGCCGCCGGGGACGGCTTGCCCATGCAGAGCGGACTCGCCGTTACCGGGTCCGGTGCAAAAATGTGACGCATCACGGTTCACCACCGTCGCCACCGGATGATTTGCTGTCCTCCGGCTCGCCGGCGATCGCGAGCGACGCATCGGCCTTCGTGGACCGAGCCCGGCGGCCTTTATCGCGCTGTGATTGGTGCGGGCGGCGCTGCCCGGATCTCGTCCGTCAAGGGTTCTTGCGTCGCCGCGGCGGTCGCCGGCGGGTGCCACGACACGACCGGATGGGACGCGGCCATGGTGGCTCCACCTGACATTGAAGCGCGGATACTGCGCCTCTACCACGCGGAGAAGTGGCTGATCGGCACCATCGCCCAGCAGTTGCACGTGCATTACAGCGTCGTCGGCCGCGTGTTGGCGCAGGCCGGTTTGCCGAGGCCCGGTCCGCCACCGCGCAAGTCGCGGATCGATCCCTACCTGGCGTTCATCCGCCAGACGCTAGAGACATTCCCGGCGCTGACGGCAAGCCGCCTGTATGTGATGGTGCGCGAGCGAGGCTATCGGGGCAGTCCCGATCACTTCCGTCATCTCATCGCCTGCCATCGGCCGCGTCCAAAAGCCGAAGCCTATCTGCGCCTGCGCAGCTTGCCCGGCGAGCAGGGACAGGTTGATTGGGGACATTTTGGCCATCTCGAGATCGGCCGCGCGCGGCGTCCGCTGATGGCATTCGTCATGGTGCTCAGCCACTCGCGCCAGATCTTCCTGCGCTTCTTCCCGGACGCCCGGATGGAGAACTTTCTGCGCGGCCACGTCGCCGCCTTTACCGCGTGGCATGGCAATCCACGTGTCCTGCTCTACGATAATTTAAAGAGCGTGGTGTTGGAACGACACGGCGACGCGATCCGCTTCCATCCCACACTACTGAGTTTTGCCGGACATTATCGCTACGAACCGCGACCCGTCGCGATCGCGCGCGGCAACGAGAAAGGCCGCGTGGAAAGAGCCATACGGTACGTACGTGACGCATTCTTCGCTGCCCGCAACTTCACCGATCTCGACGATCTCAACGCCCAGGCCGATGCCTGGTGCAATGGCCCGGCCGCCGACCGGCGCTGCCCGGACGAACCCGAGCGCACTGTCCGCCAGGTATTCGCCGACGAAGCGCCTCGATTGCTGGCTCTGCCGGACAATCCGGCGCCGCTGCTCGAGCGTGTCGCGGTCTCGATCGGCAAGACGCCCTATGTCCGCTTCGACCTCAACGACTATTCGGTCCCGCACACGCATGTCCGGCACATTCTGACCGTGCTCGCTGACCCTCATGAGGTGCGCATCGCCGACGGCGCGGACATTCTCGCCCGCCATCCGCGCAGCTACGACAAGGGGGCGCAGATCGAAGACCCCGCCCACATCCAGGGACTGCTCGACGACAAGCGTGCCGCCCGTCAGCACAGCGCCAATGACCGTCTCGCGCAGGCGGCTCCCGCCAGCCAAACCCTGCTCATGCGCGCCGCCGAGCGAGGCGCCAATCTCGGCGCCATCACCGCGGCCCTGGTGCGGCTGCTCGAACGCTACGGCGCCGCGGCGTTGCAGGATGCCATCCTGGAGGCCCTGGTGCGCGATGTGCCGCACCCCAACGCGGTGCGCCTCGCGCTCGAACGCCAGCGCGAGCAGATCGGTGGCGAACCGCCCGTGGCGATCGTCATGCCCGCACACGTGCGCGACCGAGATGCGCCAGTGCGCCCGCATGCACTCGAAACCTATGATCAGCTCAAGGACCAACACGATGTCCCCCGTTCCGATGACTGAGCGCGACACACGACGCGACCGCGCGAGCGCACTCAATCTGCACGGCCTGCTGGCGCACTGGGGCGAGATCGCCAGCGAAACCTGGGTCGCGTCACTGCTCGGTTGGGAGGAACAGGAGCGCGCCCGCCGCAGCCTGGAGCGACGATTGCGCACTGCCCATATTGGCCGCTTCAAGCCGCTCTGCGACTTCGACTGGGCCTGGCCCAAGCGTTGCGACCGCGCCGTCATCGAAACGCTGATGACGCTCGAGTTCCTCAACGATGCCGCCAACGTCGTGCTGGTAGGGCCGAACGGCGTCGGCAAGTCGATGATCGCCCAGAACATCGCTCACCAGGCTCTGACCCGCGGGCACACCGTGCTGTTCACCAGCGCCGGCCAACTGCTCGGCGATCTCTGCGCACTCGACAGCGATTCCGCTCTGCGTCGCCGTCTGCGCCATTACGCCCGCCCGCATCTGCTCGTCATCGACGAGGTCGGCTACCTCTCCTACTCCAATCGTCATGCCGATCTGATGTTCGAGCTGATCTCACGGCGGTACCAGAACAAGAGCACCCTGGTCACCACCAACCGCAACTTCGCCGAATGGCGCGAGGTGTTCCCCAACGCTGCATGCGTCGTCTCGCTGGTCGACCGTCTCCTGCACAACTCCGAGATCGTTGCCATCGAAGGCGATTCCTACCGCCTCAAGGAAGCTCACGATCGCACCGAACAACGTGCACGCCAGCGCCGCGGCGCCAAATCATGACCACGCCGCCGGAACCGTCAGACCTGCCGGCCCATCTGCGTCCGCTCGCCGTCGAGATCCCACGCACCTGGACGCCGGAGGAAGCGCTTGCGGTGTTCGAGCTGATCGACGAATTGCGCGACAAGATCTGTGCCCTCTACCTCGGTCAACTACAGGATCTGCTTCGCGAGCAACGCGCCGGCCGTCGCGAGGATGAAGGCGACGAGACCATGGAGCACCGGTCAACCTGAGCCGCCCGCACCCCGACAGAGCCGATCGGCATCGTCAAAGGCCCTGACCAAAAGTCATCCTGTTGTTCGATCAAGACGGCCATCCCGTCGTCCCGACCTGCGCTCCCGATGCCGACGCGCGCAGCGGCAGTCAAGGATGGCCAAAGGCCACCGCGAAGCGGCGCCTCGCGTCCTTGACGGTCGCGAGCACGACGGCACTCTCGCCGCAGAAGGCCGACCACTCACAACCCGCCACATCGCCGTCTATCCGCGGATTCTCACCGCCGCTAACAGTAAGGGAACGGCAGATACGACCATGCCGCTTGCCGGTGTATGCAGCCAGTTCGCTTCCATCGCGACACCCGATCGCGGATACACGCGTCGAAATCGGCTTCGCTATCGCTGAACAGCAAGGTATCGCGGTGGATCATGACAACCCGATGCAGGGGCTGGGAAGCTATCTGGTCAACGCCAATAACTCGTGCAATGACTGTCACACGCAGCTGAACTATCAACCCGGTGGCGATCCTTATAGTAGGCAGCCGAAGCAGGTCCACTTGCCAGCTTCTGCTCACGTAACATTACCCCCGCACCCGGCACGAATTTGCCAGCAGGTCTCTCCCGTGCCGATTTCCTTTACGTGATGCACATGGGTTGCGATCTTCAAGACGAAGACTTCCGTAACCGACAGACCTGCGACTTGTTACAGGTCATGCCGTGGCCGCATTATCAGGATATGAAGTCGCAGGAACTGAACGCCATCTACAGCTACTTGGCGGCGCTCCCCCCGGCAGTCACCCGCAGCCAGTAGCGCCGCGTTCCAACGCATTCCAGAGCCGCAAGGCGTCGCAGGGGAATAAACCGCCTCTGACAATCATCCCTCGCGCGTCGCGGCGTGAGGGATGATTGTGGCCCACGAAGTGGTTGATGGTGGGGTTCTCCGTCGGGCGGCGCGTTCATCGATCTGCTGCATGACAACCTTCGTTGCCCCCCCCGCAAGGCGAGCTTCAATCCCGTTTCAACGCGCGCCTCTCTTCGTCGAACCTGATGGCTGTTGAGACATTTGCCCCGCTCAGCCTTTGGTCCACCATAGAATGTAGGCTGATACGATAATGATGGCCGCGATCGCATAGCTGATGATGACCACTTCTACCTCGGGCGGGGTCTGATTGGTCGTCGCGACCAACAACGCTAGGCCCACATTGCGCAAGGCACCCGCGATGGCCATCGCATGTCGGATTTCCGGCGAGGGACCGCCCAGAAGGTGACCCACCACCAGGGCGGCAATCGTGATGATCGCTACACAGACGATCGGCCAAAAGTGGGTCAGCAGGATGGAGTAACGCACATTCACCAATATACTGACCAGCGCCGCGATCAGTAATATTGCGCCCGCCCGTCCTAACGCTATGCCGATCTGCGCGCCCCTGACCGGAGCCACCCGTTTCACGATGGTGCCCATGGCGAGCGGCAGCAATTGGGCTAGAATGACCTGTCGGGCCACCGCTGCCGCATCAATGAACCCGTGGGTCCCCAGTATCCAGTTGCCGACGACGACCCACAACGGCACAGCCGGCACCGCAAGAATGGCCACAGCGATTTGTAGCGTCGGTGCGAAGCCTTCGTCAGCACCCGACGCCAATGCCCGGCGCAAGGCTAGCGGCGCACCAGGGGCAATCGCCATCAAGACCACACCGACCTGTTCGGGCAAGGCGAGGCCAAACGCGATAGTCGTGGCAAAGCCGATCGTCGGCACGATGACCAGCACGCTGACCAGACCCCGGACCAACAGGGATGGCGAGCGGAGATGCCGGATAGACACGCTTGGGGTGATGGTGGTGCCGATGGCCGCCATCACGGAGAATACCGTGATGAATGAGAGAACGTTGACCAGCCACAGCGGTATGATTTCGACCACAGCTAGTCGCGCTTGAACGCCGCCTCCGCACCACCTCGCAGAAGCGTCGGACCATCAACCTTCCCGAAGATTTCGATCAGGTTCGCGATCACTCCGGTCCAGCCAGTCTGATGGCTGGCGCCGATCCCCGCGCCGTTATCACTGTGGAAATACTCGTAGAACAGCAGATTGCCCCGCCAATGCGCATCATGCTGGAACTTCTCGGTGCCACCGAACACCGGACGACGGTGGCCCTCCGACAAGAAGATGCGCGTCAGACGATTGGCGATCTCGTTGGCAACCTCGAACAGGTTCATCAGGTTGCCAGAGCCAGTGGGACACTCGATCTTGAAGTTGTCTCCATAGTAGGCGAAGTAGTGCAGCAACGCTCGGATGATCAGCGCGTTCATCGGCATCCAGATTGGGCCGCGCCAGTTGGAGTTGCCACCAAACATGCCGGAATCCGATTCCGCAGGCAGTGCAATAGGCAGGCATGCATCCCAGTTGGCTGGCACCTTCACGCTTAGGCAGGGTGAGTGCCTTAACCCAAATCAATAAACTCGATTGCAAAGATAGTCCACATGAAAACACTGGCTGAGTTCACCAACCTCCAGAACATGCCAATCGAAAGGGGGCTGGGTCCGACGATGCAACGAGCAGAGACGGCCGTCTTTCGTTTACCGCGACCACGACGGTCACGGCGCACATCGGCAGGAGACCCACCAGGGAACGCCTTGAGGCGCGTCGATCTGCCATCTGGCTGCCGTAGCATATCATAGTAGAAACCGTCCTGCTCGTCCCACAGCCCGTCCGCGCCGACACCATTCATCGCGCGGGCAATTAGAAGAAACTGAATCATGTAGTTGCTGGCCAGTCGCTCGTACGTCCGATCATGAGCCGCAAGCTCGAAAGCGATCTCCGCCATGTTTTGACAGAACAGAGCGACCCATCCCGTCCCATCGGCCTGTTCCAGATAACCGCCGGTCGGCAGCGGCGCGCTGCGATCGAACACGCCGATGTTGTCTAGGCCAAGGAAGCCGCCCTCGAACAGACTGCGCCCGAAGCGGTCCTTGCGGTTGACCCACCAGCCGAAATTCGAGGTGAGCTTACCGAAGACGCCCTTGAGGAAATCTAGGTCGGTCCTACCACGCAGCGCCTGTTCCATGCGATAGGTGTAGATCGCAGCCCAGGCTTGTACCGGCGGGTTGACATCGCTGAAATTCCACTCGTAGGCCGGTATCTGCCCGGTCGGGTGTAGGTAGACTTGGTCCATCAGCAGATCGAGTTGCTGCTTGGCAAAATCAGGATCGACAATCGACAGAGCGATCGCGTGGAACGCCAAGTCCCAGGCGGCGAACCACGGATACTCCCACTTGTCGGGCATTGAGATCACGTCATCCGCGATCATGTGGAACCACTCACGATTGCGGGGTGGCCTTCCTTCATGTTCGTCGATCCACTTGTCGACGTCAAAGAGGAAATACTGCTTGCTCCACAGCATGCCGGCCAGCGCCTGCCGCATTACATTGGCCTCATCCTCGCCGAGACCGTGCGGCGTGATCGCTTGATAGAAGGCGCTTGCTTCGCGGCGGCGTTGTTCCACGATATCATCAAAGTGATTGAAGGTAGTCTCGTCCGCAGCATTCAGCCGCAGTCGAAACTCAGCGGTCGCGCCAGCATCAATGGTGGCATGATAATATCCGGCGGCTTTGGTACCGGCGTTCTTGGCGTTGATCGCGTCCTGTCGTCCCGATACTACGAAATCGTTGATACCATCCTTGACATAGGGTGATGCGTTGGCCGTGCCGAAGAGGCGCCGATTGTTGGTCTCGTTCTCGGTGAACAGCAGCGGCGGACGTGCATCGAAATGCAGGTTGAGTCCTGACGATACCACGATCGAGCCATTGACATCGCGCAGAGCGGGCTTCGGCTGATCCGGCCACCATGCCCACGTATTGCGGAACCAAAAAGTCGGCAGCACATGCAGAGGTGCTGAGGCTTTCCCGCGATTGGATGCGCTGATCTTGATCAGGATATCGTCAGGAGCAACCTTCGCGTATTCGACGAGCACGTCGAAATAGCGGTCATCATTGAACACGCCGGTGTCGATCAATTCGTACTCTGGATCGGTGCGGCCTCGCTGACGGTTCGTGGCAACAAGATCGTCGTATGGAACCGTGCTCTGCGGGTACTTGTAGAGGTACCTCAAATAAGAGTTGGTGGGGGTGGCGTCGAGGTAGAAGTAGTACTCCTTGACGTCCTCGCCGTGGTTGCCTTCGCTGTTCGTCAGGCCAAACAGCCGTTCCTTGAGGATCGGGTCCCTGCCATTCCACAGCGCAAGGGCGAAGCATTGGCGCTGCTTGTCATCGCTGAGACCGGCAATCCCATCTTCACCCCAGTGATAGGCACGTGATCGTGCATGGTCGTGGGTGAAGTAGTCCCAGGCGTTGCCGTCTGTGCTGTAGTCTTCGCGGACAGTGCCCCACTGACGCTCGCTGAGGTATGGTCCCCACCGTTTCCAGCCCGCCGCCTTGTCTTCCAGGCGATTGTGCTCGGCGCCCTTCACTCCTTCTGGTGTGGACCTATCAGACACGTTCTCCTCCCCCTAGAAAGCGACTACAGGTTGGCCGACTTTGCACGTGAAGGCCCAACTCTCCCTCGCGTTACTGAGGTGTTTGCAATAGCGACGCATTTTATTTGTCTACTGGGTCATATCAGGTAGCTTGGTCAAGGCTGAACAAGCGCCGGCGCCTGATGGTCTGGTGGTTGATGCGTGGGCACGTTGCCTCGTGGCGAGGCGCTCGCGGGTCGCATGGCTCGTACGAACTCACCCGCGCCAGCGCCCCACTTGGTGAAGACCTTGAGAGCCGTGGTAAACGATACATCGACCGGATGCACTCGCTCCCTTGGCAGGATGTACAGTGCCCCCGCCATCGGCGTTGGCACCGAGGGCACCAGCACGGTGTATGATCCATCCTCCAGTTCCTCGATGATCAGAGCAGGAACCAACGCCTCCTCGATCTCGACAAGCGCCGGCGTGAATGTCGGTTCATCAGCCTGCCCAGCGATCCGTCCGGCGAGACCACGCAACAGCGTATAGCCAGGAAGCTTTGAGAGCACCGCCCCCTCAAAGGCGTTTTTCGCTCGCAAGCCCGGACCGGTGCGCACGATCAACCCTGTAATGAAGCAAACCGCGACCAGCACGAGGATCGCGAGAAGCTGCTTGAATCCGACGGCCGCAGGGATGCCGGCCGTGATCGGCTTGACCAAAGTCAGTAGGCCGCCGAGTGCCTTGAGCACGAGAAGTATTGCGACATAGACTGGCAGCACGATTAGAATCCCGCCGATCAATGTTGTCTTGGAGAAGTGGCAACGTGATCGTGTCCCGAGCCTGACGGAGCACTTGTTCGACCGCTTGAAACGAATGCCGGAACTACGCGAATCCATCCACGCCACCGGACCAGGACACCTCGGTGTCGCAGAGCGTGGCATCATTGGTTTGGTGAACGAAAGCCGGTTGCGGCGTATCCTAACCCGCGTGCTTGATGAGAACGAATTCCTGAGTGCCTATGGCATTCGCTCGTTGTCGCGCTATCACGCGGATCATCCCTATGTCTTTTCCGTGGGCGGTCAGGAATATCGCGTTGGCTCTGCCAATAGCATTATTTGACCGGTGTTCATCAGGGATACGACGCCGGCAGATCAGGTTGACCGTCTAATATGGTGGCGGCGCGACGTAACCGGGGCGGATATGTCGGCGGAGGCACTGCGCAAGCGCTAGCTTGGGCTCCTGAATTCGCGGGAGCGCCAACAACGGCCCCGACCGCGACGCCACCCCAGCAGGGCCAGATCCTGCCCCCGCGGTTGAGGAGACGGCGGGCAGAGCCGCGCCCGACACGCTGCATTCCGAAGCGAAACCGTCCGCGCAAGGGTACAGATCACGGCCATCAATCTGGCAAATCAGACTGTGTCATTCGTGGGTCCGGCCCGCATCCAACGCGTGCTTCAGATTAAGGATCCAAGACTGTTGAGCTTCGTCCGAACGCTGCATGATGAGGGCGACGAGGGCGACGTCACCTATCGCCTCGGCGTTGCGGCCCGGGTTGTGCCTCCAAGTGGATAGACTAGGCTGGTAAGTAATCGCCGGCGCATGCGGCGGGGCGGTTCCTCCTGGCATACTGGGGGGAGTTGCAACTGGTCTGGCCGATCCTCTCGGGGCCTATCGATCCGTTTATCTCGGCGCAGGGTGCTGCGGAGGCATTCGTGCCAACACCCTTGATCCAGGTCAATGCGTAGGGCAGCGTTGAAATTAAGAAGCTGAGCCGGCCGCCGCGTCATCGAAGGAATAGCGTGTGGAAACAATGCCAATTGAAGAGGCAGTTGCAATGATTCCGAACGGGGCCAGTCTGTTGATCGGCGGCTTCATGGCTGTCGGCAGCCCCCTGCGGGTCATCGATGAGATCGTGCGGCAAGGCAAGCGTGATCTCACAGTCATTGCCAACGACACCGCGATGCCCGGGGTCGGGATTGGCAAGCTTATCGGCGCACGCCTCGTACGTAGGGTGATTGCCAGCCATATCGGGCTGAATCCCGAGACCCAACAGCAGATGATCCGCGGCGACCTGATGGTCGACCTCGTGCCGCAGGGCACGCTTATCGAGCGCATTCGGGCAGGAGGCTATGGGCTTGGCGGGATCCTGACCCCTACCGGCGTCGGTACCGAGGTCGAAAAAGGCAAGCAGGTCGTCGAACTAGAGGGGCGGTCTTATATGATCGAAGTGGCGATTCGTGGCGACTTCGCCCTGGTGCACGCATTCCTGGCGGATTATCTGGGCAACCTTTCCTACGCGCTGACTGCGCGCAACTACAACCCGATTGTCGCGATGGCCGGGGCAACGGTCATCGCCACCGCCGAACACATTGTACCGATCGGCGTCATCTCGCCCGATCACGTCATGACTCCAGCCCCGGTGGTCGATTACCTGATCGGGAATCAGTGAGGCGATCATGGGACCGCAGGAAATCATTGCGCGGCGCATCGCACGGGAGCTGAAGTCTGGGATGCTGGTCAATCTGGGGATCGGCATTCCGACTTTGGTCGCGAACTATCTGCCTAATGGTGCGCAGGTCTTCTTCCAGTCGGAGAATGGGCTAATCGGCACGGGCGCGATCCCAGCCGAAGGCATGGCACACCCGATGCTGACGAATGCGGGCGGCCACCCGGTCACCGCATTGCCAGGAGCCAGCACCTTCGACAGTGCGATGTCATTCGGATTGATCCGGGGCGGCCATGTGGATGTGACCGTGCTCGGTGGCCTGCAGGTCGATCAGGCTGGGCGGCTGGCAAACTGGATGATTCCTGGCCGGATGGTACCCGGAATGGGTGGCGCGATGGATCTGGTTACCGGCGCCCGGCACGTGATCGTAGCCATGCAGCACACCGCAAAGGGTAAAGCAAAGATCGTCAGGCAATGCAGCCTACCGCTTACCTCCATACGTCGGGTGGATCTTGTCGTGACAGAACTCGCGGTCATCGGATTTCCGGATGGAACCGCCACGCTGTTGGAAACCGGTCCTGGCGTATCCGTAGCGGACGTGATTGCCGCGACTGAAGCCGAGATCGTGGTGCCCAAACACGTTCCAGCAATGCGGCTGTAATTCGGCTGAGATTGATGCAGCCAAAACGTCACTTGTCTGTTCGGCGGCTTGCTGCCTCAGATTTCAACAATGCAGAGGGAGACTGAGTGATGCAAACCTGGCCGACCATCACCGCTGCTCAGGAGTATTGGCTCGACGCATGGCAGCGCTCCATTCTGTTTTTGGACGTTCTGCGCGAGCGTGGAAACATCTATCTGGAGCATAGCGCTAAGGAGGTGCCGCACGTTCTTACTTTCAACGCTGAACTGGTGTGCGACGGCCGCTCGTTGGAGCGACCGGTCAACTACGCTCTGGCTCGCATCATCCCTCCCGAAGGCACCAGGATCGATCCAGCGAAGGCACCGGTCATTGTCGTCGATCCGCGTGCCGGCCACGGTCCCGGCATCGGTGGTATGAAACACGACAGTGAAATCGGTGTCGCGTTGGCCGCCGGTCATGCGTGCTATTTCATCGGCTTCCTGCCCAATCCCATGCCGGGACAGACGATCGAGGATGTCTGTCGCGCAGAGGCGATCTTTGTCGAGGACGTTGCGGCGCGTCATCCCGACGCGGAAGGCAAGCCGGTGATCATTGCCAACTGTCAGGCCGGTTGGCAGATCATCATGATGGCCGCGATCAATCCAAATCGCACGGGTCCCATCATGCTGGCCGGCTCGCCCTTGTCGTATTGGGCCGGCGTTCGCGGCAAGAATCCGATGCGGTATCTGGGCGGCATGTTGGGCGGAACCTGGCTGACTACGCTGTCGGGCGACCTGGGCAAAGGCATATTCGATGGTGCCGATCTGGTGGCCAACTTCGAATCGCAGAATCCAGCCAATACGTATTGGACCAAGGCCTATAACGTTTATGCGAACGTGGATACGGAGAGCACACGTTTCCTGGACTTTGAGACCTGGTGGGGCAGCCCGGTCCTGATGAATGCGGAGGAAATGCAGTGGATCGCTGACAACTTGTTCGTCGGCAACCGGCTCTCGACCGGCCAATTACGCACATCCGACGGAGTTCGCATCGACCTTCGGAATATTACTGCGCCGATCATCGTGTTCTGCTCGTGGGGTGACAACATCACTCCGCCCCAGCAGGCGTTGCATTGGGTTCTCGACCTCTACGACCACGAGGAGGAAATTGTCGAGAACGGCCAGACGATCGTCTACACGATGCACCACAGCATCGGGCATCTGGGAATCTTCGTTTCCGGCAAGGTCGCAACCAAGGAGCACGACCAGTTCGTGTCCTGCATGGAGATGATCGACCTGCTGCCGCCGGGCCTTTACGAGGCTGTCATCACCGAGGTGGACGCGAATACCGTCAACCCCAACCTGGTGCATGGCAAGTACCTGTTCCGCCTGGAGGCTCGTACGCTGAACGACCTTCGTGCGCTGGGCGGCAACGATGCCGAAGACGACATGCGGTTCGCCACGGTCGCCCGTGTCTCCGAGATCAACCGGGGGGTGTACAAACAGTTCTTGCCCCGGCTGTGCGCATGGCCGTTACCGAACAGACCGCTGAGGCGTCTCGTGCAATGCATCCGAACCGGCTCCGCTTCGGCATGTTCTCGGACCGGAATCCCCTGATGCAGCCGGTAAAGGCCCTGGCGGAGGTGGTCCGCAGTGGTCGTCAGCCGGTAAGCGCGGACAATCCGTTCTTGGCAATGGAGAGGGCGACCTCGTCGTGGATCACGACCTACCTGCAATCGTTCGGCGAACTCCGCGACGCGATGACCGAAACGGTGTTCCTGAATACCTACGGTTCGCCGCTAGTACAGGCCTTAGCGGGGCTTGGTACACCAGAAACTGCGCCAAGTCGGATGGAGCGAGACCTCGCCAGAGAAGCGGATGCCTCTCGGCTACGCTCGGAACTGGAGCGTCGGTTCGAGGTGGGGGGGCCAGAGGAGGCCGCCTTGCGGGCCCTCATTTACATTCGCCTGCCGGAAGGCGTCATCGATGAGCGCGGGTTCTCCGTGCTCAGGATGATCCGAGCATCCCGCCCGGCAGCCAAGCGAAAGAGCATGGCACAGGTCAAGGAGATCATGAGGGAGCAGTACCTGCTGGTCCGGCTAGACGAGGAGCGTGCGATCAGCGCCATCCCGAAGCTGCTGGGTGCCAATGTGCCGGAACGGCAGGCAATGCTTGACGTTCTGCACCGGGTGCTCGCCGCGAGTGGCGAGTTGTCGGATGAAGGCGCCCAGCGGCTGGCACGCATCGAAGCGCTGTTCGATGCCAAGCCCGCCAAGGCGGAGGCAACCAATGCCTAACGCGGTAGAGCAGCCCAAGCACGACAAATACAAGCGGCTGATCCGTGCGGCGCAGAGCCAAAGCGCGATCACGGTCGCTGTGGCGCATCCCTGCGATGACGTGTCGCTGCACGGTGCGGTCGAGGCGGCACGTTTGCGGTTGATCGAGCCGATTCTGGTAGGTCCGCAAGCGCGGATCCATGACATCGCAGCGCGCGCTGGTCTGGACATCAGCGCAATGGAACTTGTGGGGTCGGAACACAGCCAGGATTCCGCGGCCAAAGCGGTGGAGCTGGTAACAGCTGGCCGGGCCGAGGCCTTGATGAAGGGCAGCCTCCACACCGACGAGCTCATGGGAGCCGTCGTGTCGCGTCAGGCCGGTATTCGGACGGCCCGTCGGATCAGCCACTGCTTCGTCATGGATGTGCCAAACCATCCAAATGCGCTGATCATCACCGATGCGGCAGTCAATATCGCGCCGACGCTCGATGACAAGGTCGATATCGTTCAGAACGCGATCGACCTGGCGCACGCCATGGGTGTTGACCCGGTATTGGTGGCGATTCTCAGTGCGATGGAGACCGTCAACGCGAAGGTGCCCTCGACCATCGAGGCAGCCGCTTTGTGCAAGATGGCCGAGCGCGGTCAGATCACCGGTGCGCTACTGGATGGGCCGCTCGCCCTCGACAACGCGATCAGCCCCGAAGCCGCCGCCATCAAGCAAATCGCATCACCGGTTGCCGGACGGGCGAACATCCTGGTGGTGCCTGACCTGGAAGCCGGCAACATGCTTGCCAAGAGTCTGTCGTTCCTGGCTGGGGCAGACGCTGCCGGCATTGTGCTGGGTACGCGGGTTCCGATCATCCTGACCAGCCGGGCCAACTCGTTGTTGACGCGTCTCGCGTCATGCGCCGTTGCGGTCATGGTGGCCGCGGCTCGTCGCAAGTCCGCAGCAGCTTCGATACGGTGACGAGGGTCCCATGAGTGACGGGAACATTAGGCAGGTACTTGCTGGACAGAAGGCTCTGGTCGTTGGAGTGGCCAATGATCAGTCGATTGCGTATGGCTGTGCAAAGGCATTCCGAACAACGGGAGCAGAGCTTGCGATCACCTGGCTGAATGAACGCGCTCGGCCCTACGTAGAGCCACTGGCACAGGAGCTCGGTGCGCCGATCACCGGCGCGCTCGACGTCTCGGTACCGGGCCAGTTGGAGACGATCTTCGATCGTATTCGGAAGGATTGGGGCAAGATCGACATCGTGGTGCACTCAATTGCCTTCGCGCCCAAGGAAGACCTTCAAGGTGGGCTGCTGGACTGTTCGGCGGAAGGTTTCGCCAAGGCGATGGACATCTCGTGCCATTCGTTTGTCCGTATGGCGAAGTTGGCCGCGCCGCTGATGACTGACGGCGGATCGATGTTTGCGATGAGCTATTACGGCGCTAATCGTGTGGTGGCGAATTACAACGTGATGGGCCCGGTGAAAGCCGCGCTCGAAGCAGCCTGTCGATACCTGGCGTATGAGCTCGGTCCACAAGGCATTCGGGTTCATGCCATTTCCCCGGGTCCGCTGAAGACACGCGCGGCATCAGGCCTGAAGGACTTCGAGCTCCTGCTCAATGAGGCAGCTGAGAAGGCGCCACTCGGCGAGTTGGTGGACATCATGGATGTCGGCTTCGCGTGCGCATACCTGGCCACATCGCTCGCCAGGCGCATCACCGGCGGGACCGTCTATGTGGACGGCGGCGCCAACATTGTCGCGTGAGCGACACTATAACAGGCAGTGAGGGGTTGTCATGTCCGGCTGCATAGCCGTCATCAACGCCGGGTCGTCCAGCGTCAAATTTGCCGTCTACGAGGCCTCCGGCGAGGCCCACGTGCTGTTCCGAGGTCAGGTTGAAGGAATTGGCACCGCGCCGCATTTGACAATTGAGGACACCGATAGCCGGGTTGTCGCTGAGCAAAACTGGCCCGCGGATGGATTTCGACCATGTGACGGCTACCCGCGAATTGCTGACGACGGGAACCAACCTGATCGAGGGAAGGCAGGTGGTCGGGATTGGGCATCGCGTCGTGCATGGCGGAATGCATTACGCCGCGCCAATTCGGCTGGACCGCGCAATTCTGGCTTCTCTGTCGGAGCTGATACCGCTGGCTCCGTTGCACCAACCACACAATCTGGCACCGATACGCACCATCCTGGACGTAGCGCCGCAAATCCCTCAGATCGCCTGCTTCGACACAGCGTTCCATCGTAGCCAAGCACAGGTCGCGCAGGCTTTCTCATTGCCGCGACATCTCACTGAAGCAGGCGTCCGACGCTATGGCTTCCATGGTTTGTCATACGAATATCTTGTCTCTCAGCTGCGCGCCGCTTGGCCGGCTCTTGCGTCGCAGCGACTCGTCATTGCGCATCTGGGCAACGGCGCCAGCCTATGTGCCGTACGAGACGGCCAGAGCGTCGCGAGCACGATGGGATTCACTGCAGTCGATGGTCTGATGATGGGGACACGTTGCGGTGCGCTGGACCCCGGTGTCCTGCTGTATCTCATGCAGCAGTTCCGCATGGATGCGGCATCCATCGAAGATCTGATCTACCGGAGGTCGGGATTGCTTGGCGTCTCCAACATATCGTCCGATATGCGCACGCTTCGCGTGTCGTCAGAACTAGCCGCACGCGAGGCAATTGCTCTCTTTGTCTATCGTATCGTTAGGGAAATGGGATCGCTGACCGCCGCCCTGGGCGGGCTCGATGGCATCGTGTTTTCCGGTGGCATCGGTGAGAATGATGCCGTCACCCGCGCGGAGGTGATCCAAGGCTGCGGATGGGTCGGCGCAACTCTCGACCCGGCGAGGAACGCGAGAGGCGAGGGTCGGATCAGTGTCGACAGCTCTCGAGTTGAGGTGCTGGTCATCCCAACCGATGAAGAACGGCTCATTGCGCTCCATACCATGCGTCTGTTGGCGTCGTAGGACCGGTACCAGAAGTCTTGACGGAGCTTCCTTTGTAACAGTTCGATCGCGATGGCCATCATCGAGCGTGATTGGCTGCATGACGGCGAGAAGGCGCTGTTCCTGGCCCGGCTGAAGGCACCGACACCGGCACCCAGCTCCTACGGCACTCCTGGTCGCCGATACAACAACCAATACGCGCCTGCCACTAGCACGGCGCCGCCAACGATGTTCCCAATTGTCACTGCGGCCAGATTGGTTGCAAACCCAGTCAACGTGAGGCTAGGAAACATGGCGGGCGTTGCGTGCGTCATGTCCCAGAAAGCGTCTGACGCCATGTGCTTCACCATCAATCCGAACCCGATGAAATACATGTTGGCCACGGCGTGCTCGAATCCCGCGGCAACGAAAGCTGCTATCGGCAACACGGTAAGTATCACGCGGTGGGCTGGGAGCCGGCTGGAGAGCGACAACCAGATGGCAAGACAGACCAACGTGTTACAGAGCATGCCCAAAACGAACGCTCGTCCGAAGGGCAAGGCAGCCTTTGCTTCGGCGGTGCGCAGCGCCGTGAGGCCAAGCTGTCCTGCGCCGAACAAGTGGTGACCGGCAAGCAGTGCAAGCAGGGCAATTCCGAGGGAGCCGATAAGATTGCCGACCCACACCAGCGCCCAGACGCGCGCCACGCACGCAGCCTTCAACCGGCCACTTGCCCAGGCCATCACCATCAATACATCGCCGGTAAGGATCTGCGCTCCACCGATCAGCACCAGGCTGAGACCAAGCGCGAAGACCAGCCCGGCCACCACGCGCGCGATACCGAACGGTAGAACGCCCTCTGCCCCGGTGAGTGCGACGGTTGCAAAGATCGCGCCGGACGCAATGAAGCCGCCACCGAGAACGCCGAGAGACAGGAGGGTGAGCGCATCCTGTCCTGCCTTGGCGACGCCATCGCCCTCAGCCTTTTCGGCGATCTCCGGCGGCAGCCGCCCTTCGATGCCAGCCAAAGCGCGCGAATGCGGATTTGCCATCAACGGTTCAGCCGCCGAGGATCAAGCCAATGATCTGCACTGCGATGACCTTCACAATGGTCGCGGACGGAAATATCATAGCGTAGCCAATGTCCGGTCGCTCGGTTGGGGCCATTCGTGTGGCATACACGAGAATCGCGGGGTTCCCGGTCGCGCCCGACGCAACGCCGAGAAGGTCATCAAAGGGAATTCGAAACAGGTAGTAACCAAACAGCAGCACGATCGCGACTGTGGTCAGGAGAACAGCTGCGCCAATGAGCAGCATCAGCGGCCCGGTCTGTGCAACTGTTGTCACGAAGGCCTGGCCCGAGTTGATGCCGACCGCCGCAAGGAACAGTGTCAGGCCGAAGTTCCGCAACACGATATTCGCCGGCAGCGGCATGACCCAACTGATCGGTCCGGTGCGCCGCAGCCTTCCCACAACGAGGGCTACGAGTAGTGGTCCACCGCCAATGCCGAGGGTAACGGTCCCGATGCTTGGCAATGGGATCGGTACCAGGCCAAGCAGCACACCGAGCACCATGCCGAACCCGACAGAGACATAGCTGAACTCTGCGGCAGACTTTACCGTATCGCCGAATAGTGCTCGTGCCTCCGCGATATGATCGGTCGGCACGATCACGCCAATGCGGTCGCCGATCTCCAGCATGAGCTCCGGCGTAGGCACGAGATCGACGTCATAGCGTCGAACATGCAGGACCTGGATCGAGACGCTGGAAGGAATCGGCAGATCGGCCAATCTCACGCCCGTCACGTTGGCTTTAGAGACGAAGAACCGCTGATAGGACAGATCCCCCCGATCCTTGGCGATCCTGCCTGGCTCCAGCCGACCGAATGCAGCGGCCGTCTCGGCGATGGCGGCTTCTTCATCAGCCACGATCAGCAGCGCGTCGCCGTGTTGCAATCGAATGTTGGCGTCAGGCAAGAGGTTCCTGTGTTCATGGCGGACGCCCGAGACCTGCACACCGTCAGGCAGCGAGTTTATGAGGTCACCGAGTGTGCCGATGCCTGCGGGAAGCCGTTCGATCGTAATTTCTCCCATGTGGAATCGTGCAGGCTTGGAAGGAAAGACCGGTTTGACCCGTCGGGTAAGGAAGTAGAAGCAGAGGATTGGCCCGATCACCCCAAAAGGATACGCGACAGAGTACCCGATTGAGGGGTCTTTGTTGCCGATGGCGTCGAGCGCCGCTTGTAGTGTAGCAGTGCTGGTCATCGACCCGGCGAATATTCCCAGTGTATGGCCGATCTGCAAGCCAAACACTGAACCCAGTCCGAGCGCCACCAGCAGTCCTGCTAGGACAGCGACGAAGGCGAGCAGATTGTACTTTCTGCCAGCACCCGACAGCCCTTCGAAGAATTGTCGTCCGTACAATATGCCGATCCCGTAGAGGAACATGATCAATCCGATGAGGCCGATGGGGCCTGCGATCTGCGCCGTCGGGGCGAAAGCCCCGATTGCCAGACCCACAAACAGCACAGCACCGATGCCGAGTGAGAAGCCAAGGATGCTGATCTGCCCAACCGCATAGCCGAGGCCAATGGCGAGAAATAGCGCGAGAATCGGCTGCGAGCCGATCAGATCGCTGATGGCAGTCAACATGGGCGTTTTCCTTCGCGGGCCTTGGATGTCAGCGAGCGCGGCAGCCTGCGCCGCGAAAGATCTCAAGCGCTGTGCGGACCTGTGCGTCGGTCGGCGTCGGTGTATTCGACAGTCGATATTCCAGTCCGAGCGTCTGCCACTTGAACGCGCCCATCTGATGGAATGGCAGCACCTCGACCCATTCCACATTGGTCATCGGCGCAAGGAAGCGGGCGACCCTCTCGATGTTGTCGGGGTCGTCTGTCAGGCCTGGTACAAGGACAAACCGGACCCAAACTGCTTTGCCCAGCGCATTCAGCCGCTCCGCAAACCGCAGCGTCGGCTGGAGGTCCTGACCCACCACCTTGCGATAGGTGTCGGGGTCACCGCTTTTGATGTCGAGCAATGTGAGATCAACGTTGGCGAGGTAATCATCGGTTGCCCGGTGTCCGAGGAACCCCGAGGTATCAAGTGCGGTATGCAGGCCCATCCCCTTGGCGGCAGCGAACAGCCCGCGGGTGAAGCCCATTTGCACGAGCGGCTCTCCACCTGAAATGGTAAGACCCCCGCCCATGGCGCGCAGTGCCGGTGCGAAGTCGCCGAGACGCCGGACTGCATGTGCCAGTTCTATCCGGGTCCCGTCCTTCAGGCGCCAGGTATCTGGGTTGTGGCAATAGAGGCAGCGCAACAGACAACCGGACATGAAGACCATGACCCGCACGCCGGGACCGTCTACGGTGGATCCCGTTTCGTAAGAGTGTATCCAGCCGAAAGTCGCCTCCTTGCCTTCGAACGACTCGGTCTCGGGCGCATCCGGTGACCGGCCGGTGCGGAGGTCGAACCGGCTGCCGACCTCCACCATCCCGTGCTCCGACATGGTCCGCTGACCTTTCCTAGTAGCTGCGGTGGAACGTCCGGTGGATGACGTCGAGTTGCTGCTCTCGCGTGAGCCGGACGAAGTTCACGGCGTAGCCGGAGACCCGGATCGTCAGCTGTGGGTATTTCTCCGGATGCTCCATTGCATCCTCCAGTGTCTCGAGCGACAGCACGTTCAGGTTCATATGGAAGCCGCCCTGGCCGAAATACATGTCGAAAGCCTTCACCGCGTTCTCGACCCCGGCCTCACCATCCCGGCGGGCCAGGCTCGGGGCAACACTGACAGTAAAGCTGATGCCGTCCTGCGCGTCCGCGTAGGGCAACCGTGCGACAGAGATGCAGGTTGCCAGCCATCCGTGACTGTCCCGGCCGTGCATCGGGTTGGCACCAGGGGCGAACGGCTCGCCCTTTCGCCGGCCATCCGGCGTATTGCCAGTATGCTTGCCGTAGACGACATTCGACGTGATGGTGAGCACGGACTGCGTATGCACCGCACCGCGATAGGTCGAGTGCTTGCGGATCTTGGTCATGAAGCGCGACACCAAATCCGCCGCGATGTCGTCCACCGCCGAGTCGGCATTGCCGAAGGTCGGGAACTCGCCCTCGATACGATAATCCACAGCGAGGCCGTTGGCGTCGCGTATGACATGCACCTTCGCGTGGCGTATAGCCGAAAGACTGTCTGCCACCACCGATAGCCCGGCGATACCAAATGCCATGGTACGAAGGATGTCACGGTCGTGCAGCGCCATTTCGAGGCGTTCGTAGAAGTACTTGTCGTGCATGTAGTGGATACAGTTCATCGCGTGCACGTAGGTTCGCGCCAGCCACTCCATCGTTGCATTGAACTTCGTCCAAACTTCGTCGAAATCGAGCACGTCACCGGTGACCTGCGGCGACGGTGGCGCAATCTGCTGACCGCTCATCTCATCGCGTCCACCGTTAATGGCGTAGAGTAGCGCCTTCGCCAGATTTACGCGCGCACCGAAAAACTGCATCTGCTTGCCAAGCCGCATTGCTGAGACGCAGCAGGCGATGCCGTAGTCGTCGCCCCAATATGGACGCATCAAGTCGTCGTTCTCGTACTGCACTGCCGAGGTGTCACGGCTGACGCAGATGCAATAGCGCTTGAACGCCTCCGGCAGATTGCGCGACCAGAGTACCGTCATGTTGGGCTCGGGCGCCGGTCCAAGATTCGAGAGCGTATGTAGCATCCGGAAGCTGGTACGCGTGACCAAGGACCGGCCGTCCAGGGTCATACCGCCGACACATTCCGTTGCCCAGTATGGATCGCCGCTGAACAGCGCATCGTAGTCTGGCGTGCGGAGAAAGCGGACGATCCGCAGCTTCTGCACGAGCTGATCGATCAGCTCCTGCGCACCGTCCTCAGAAAGTGCGCCGCTTTTCAAGTCACGTTCGATGTAGACGTCGAGGAATGTTGAGATACGGCCGATCGACATCGCCGCGCCGTTCGCTTCTTTGATCGCGCCGAGATAGGCGAGATAAGTCCACTGCACCGCCTCCTGCGCGCTCTCAGCAGGCCGCAAGATGTCGCAGCCATAGCGACGCCCCATCTCGGCGAGATCACTGAGGGCGCGGATCTGCTCTGCAAGCTCCTCGCGCGTGCGGATAATGTCCTCGGTCGGCCACATGTCATCGACCTGTGAACGCTCCTCGCGCTTCTGCGCAATCAGCCGATCGACGCCATAGAGCGCCACCCGGCGGTAATCGCCAATGATGCGGCCACGTCCATACGAATCGGGCAGTCCAGTGATAATACCCGAGCGACGGCAGCGGAGAATCTCCGGCGTATAGGCGTCGAATACGCCGTCGTTGTGGGTCTTGCGGTAATGCGTGAAGGCGTTGTGGACTGCGGGATCCGGCTCGAAGCCGGAGGCCTTCAGTCCAGACTCCACCATTCGCAACCCGCCAAACGGAAAGATCGCACGGCGGAATGGCTCGTCGGTCTGCAGGCCAACGATAACTTCGTTGTCGCGATCGATGTAACCGGGCCCGTGTGCAAGCATGGTTGATGGTGTGGCGGCGTCTACGTCCAGCACACCTTTCCGCCGTTCTTCCGTGAAGTAGGGCTGAAGCTTGTCCCACACAGAAGTTGTGCGTGCAGACGGCCCGACGAGGAAGGACTCATTACCGTGATAAGGTGTCATGTTACCGGCAATGAAGTCGCGGACATCGATCGCCGCTTGCCAACGCCCCGGCTCGAAGCCACGCCATGCCTTGCTTTCCCGGAGAGTGGCCGGATTCCAGGATACTCCCTCCATTGGTTCCTCCCTTCTGTGCCGACGGAGGCCGCACGATGTATTCGGCCACCCCCGGGACCTTGCCGGTCGCGAATTCTAACTTGAATCCCAGCAAGTTACGAGGATATCATGGGCGAATAATTTCGCATAGGGCGCCAACGGGGAGGTTCTGTCCATGAAGGAATCCAGTCGGAATCTGGACTTCGTGCGGGTTTCTGCCGATGAGCGTCAATCCGCCCCCGGGGGTTAATCGACGGGCCTTTCTTATCCGCCACGCAGCCATCGGAGCGGCAGCGATACTGACGGGAACGGGGTGGACTAAGGAAGCGCGGGCGCAACGCGCTACAACGGAGGCTTCGGTCGCAAAGCTCGGCGCTACGCTTTCGCCCGACCTTAATATCGTCAAGGAAGAAAAGGGTCCGGTGCTGACCGTGCTGGAGGAATTCTACAAAGTAGGGCCGGGTCCATCGAGTTCGCACACGATCGGCCCCATGCGTATCACCTACGATTTCTATCAGCGGTGCGAGAGGCTGCCGTCTGACCAGCTCTCACGGGCAACCGGGCTCAAGGTCCGTCTCTTTGGCAGCCTGAGCGCTACCGGCAAAGGCCACGGCACCGAGCGCGCCTCACTGGCCGGCCTGGTGGGCAAGGAACCAGCGACCGTCGATCCGCGCTTCCTCGACAATATGGTCGCCCATCCCGACCAAACCTATCCGGTCAAGCTAGGTGGTAAGGAGTTTGTCCTCTCGCTTGCCGACATCATTTACGATTCGCCGAAGGGTAACTTCCCGCATCCGAACACCATGACTTGCCAGCTTGTTGCCGGCAATGACGTCATTTACGAACTTGAGTACTACTCCGTCGGCGGGGGATTTATCGAGTGGAAGGGATACACTCCGCCGAAGAAGGGCCAACCGAAATATCCATATGCAACGATGGCACAACTCCGGCAGCATGCCGAGGCGAACAACATCTCGATTGCCGATGTGATCATCGCAAATGAGATCGCCGTCGGCGATAAGAACAAGGACCAGATCAACGCCTTCCTCGACAAGATCGCTGGGGCGATGCTCGCAACCGTGAAATCGGGGCTATCAGTGAAAGACGACGTGCTACCCGGCCCGATCAAACTTCATTCGAAAGCGGCGACCGTCTGGGCGCGCGCCATGGACGAGAAGTATGAGAGTGACCGGGCAATTGGACTGGTCGCAGCTTGCGCGCTCGCGGCGTCCGAGGAAAACGCCAGGGGTCATCTCGTCATAACCGCGCCGACTGGCGGATCCGCTGGCGTGATGCCCGCAATTGTTTTCGGCCTCATGGAAGGCAAGCGGAAGATCCCGATTGAGCAGATACGCCGCGGCCTACTGGCCGGCGCGGCGGTCGGCTACATTTGTAAGCACAACGCCACGCTCTCCGGCGCTGAGGGAGGCTGCCAGGCTGAAATTGGCGTGGCCTCGGCCATGTCCGCCGCGATGGTCGCCGAGGCCATGGGCAGTTCGCCGCAGACGGTCGGAAATGCCGCCGAATCCGCCCTGGAGAGTCACCTCGGCCTCACCTGCGATCCGGTTGCCGGATACGTCCAGGTGCCGTGCATCGAGCGTTGTGCGTTCGGCGCCGTAAAGGCGTGGACCGCTTTTATGATCGCGAGCAATGAGGATGAGACCAAGCATCGCGTGGACCTAGATACGACGATCAAGACCATGGCTGAGACAGGCCGTGACATGTCGTCCAAGTACAAGGAGACGAGTGAGGGGGGTCTCGCCGCTAACCTCGTCCTTTGCTGAGTAACGGGGCTAGCAGCTCGATCGGGGCAAATAATTGCTAGGTGGTGGAACCACGAGCGCAAAAGCCATGCCCCAGGGAGAAAATATCAGAAATGAAGCGAAACCGTCAGTTATCTTTCTACGAGCTGTGCGGCGTAGCTATTCTATCTCTCATACCTGCGCTCGCGTGCGCGGTGGAGCAACCGACCCCCTTTTCGTTTGACGCCGGCCCGCTTGGCACCCTGGAGCTCAGTGGCGGTGCCGACGGCTATGCCTATGCACTCACGGGTACAGGAGACGAACTCAGCAAAGGCCTCTTGGGCACCAGCACGAGCGTGGGACTACAGTTTCTGAATGGGCTGGTAAAACTGGAAAAACCGGACGGGCTGTTCCAGTTCACGATTGAAGCGGGGGCCGTTAACTCGCTCACTCTGGGCACGAAGCCCAATTCATCAACGGTTCAGAAGTGGTCCACCGGACCCTTTCGTACTGCTTATGTCACGGTGGCTCCCACTCCGAGCCTTAGTATCTCGGCAGGCCAGCTTGGCTCGCTCGAAGGTTACGAATCCGGGGTCGATTGGAAAAACTTCAACATGCTGACCACCTCATTATGGGAGGTAGAGAATGCACAAAGTGTAGGCGTTTCCGCGACCTACACATACGATCGCCTCACCGGCACCATCGTGTTCAGCGATGGGTTCGATACTAACGTGTGGAACTATCTGCAGCTTTTAGCGTCTTATTCGATCAACGATGATAACAACCTGACGCTGTTTGGGGCCACAAACCTTGGCGCGACCGGTCTGGGCGCGGGGTTCTATGGCAATGCGACCAGGCCGTATAGCTCGACCACTGTAGCAGTCGCTGGTGCTGCGAATTTCGTCAATTCCTCTGTGGTCGGGGGATATTACAGCTTTACTACTGGCAACCTTACGCTGGTGCCGGAGGTGCAGTATGTCTGGTCGAGAAAGAACCCCGAGGTCGGATTAACAGGCTATTCCAGCCATTTCGGCGCAGCCTTGTTCGTGAATTATCAGCTTGGCGATTCACCGTTCTCTATCGGAGGCTGGCTCGAATATTTCACCAGCAATGGACCGGAGACTTGGTTTCTCAATCCTGGGGCTCAAGGCTTTGGTATGGTGGTGGGACCAACCTGGAGTCCAGCCTGGGCAAAAAAGCACCTATTCGTGCGGGGCGAAGTGGGGGCACTCCATCTGACCACGGTCGGCGCCCCCGGCTCGGTCGGCTATACCAGCTCCGGAACTGGCCGGAACCAGGCAACCTTTATCGCTGAGGCCGGCGTGTTGTTCTAGCTGAGGCTTCAGTGCAATCGGGGGCATAGCGTATCAATGCGATCGTCAAGGGTTTGTCGGCAATTGATCCACCAAATAGGGATTGCGCTTTGGAATAGTCTAGGTAGCTGTCCGCGCTGCATACGCAGCGCGTTCCAGGCCGCGTTCATCGCATGTGTTTTGACGGGTCTCGGTCAAGTGGTCCCCTTTCTTCCCCAGCTCCAGACACTGAGCAGGAACGCCGCCTTTGCGCTCACCGCTCTGTGGATGCAGCATCTGCTCGCATACGCGCTTAAGGTCTCTATCGCGGCCCCCCGACCGCAGATGACGACGAGCCAAGGTGCTGTGTTACGCCGTGATATGTTGCCGATCTTCGCGCGAGCGCTCGCAACGACTGCCTTCGCCACATCGCTTCCCACTTTGGCGCTCGCGCAATGCGCCCAAGCGGAAGCAAGCCGCTGTCAAGCTGCCGCTTCAAATTGTCGCGCAAACTGCGCTCGCTCTTTTCATCGCGAAGAGGCCATCCACGCCTGCCATCAGGAGTGTAACGCTAATCACTCTACGTGTAGAACCCGAGCTAAGTGCTCCTAAGGCCGCATTTCCCGGGCGACCTGCATGACGGGGGCGCCAAGTGAATCACAGGAGAGAGCGGAGGCGGCACATGCCTGATATCCCCGTACTGCCACACATGATAAATATGAACACCTGGTCAAGACGGCACAGACCGAGGCGATCATCAAGGTTGCCGTCGTGCATCCCTGCGACGATGTTTCACGCCGTAGCCATTGAGTTCGACCACAAGCCGCAGCCCATCCCGTAGGTGCTCGATCGCGTACCGCAAGCTAGCGAGTACGTCGGTGCCCAAGCCATTGCCCACAACTCGAACCACGAACTGGTACTCGGTCCTTCGTTGAAGATTAGTTCGATCAGGACCCCGCGCGTCCGGAGCAGCCCAGCACTGCGGCGAATGGCCGCTGTCGCGGTATGCCTTGTTCGCCCGGCTGCGAACCCAAATCGTCTAGATCAACCTCGATAGTCCATTGGCTCGTAGCGCTTTCGGATGTCAGGCTTTCCACCAAGCTGGCAAATGCTCGGTTCCCTTCCTCGAGGCGAGACCGCGCGGCGTGGGCATTGGCGGGACGAGCCGTAGCGATACGTGATCTCCACCGTTTTCATGATGCCTCCGAAACCTGCTCAGCTTCGGCAGATATCGACCGGCACGAGCCTAGCCGCTCGCTGCCTTCGCGATAGATTCCCTCCGCAGTGGCTAGCTGCGCGCTGCGAAACCCTAACAGTCGTAAACGCCCGCTGCGCATCGCCGGGTTGTGCGCCGGGCCGTCCCGGCAACGCTGACGGGCGTCAGCGGGCGCCCAACCACCGCCTCGGCGCTCACGATCAGACCGTGGAAGCCGAGGATCGACAATTGATCGCCGAGTTCCAGCCCGCCAACCCCGATCATTCCCGCGAGCAGCAGCAGGCGGGTCTTCTTCCACGTGGTCATCACTTGCCTCCGATCCTGAAATTGCTGGGCAGGTCGCTCATGTCCTTGAGCTTCGCCAGATCAGCCACATCCACCTGACGGGCTCCCGACGGCGGCGTGAAGCTAAACCCGCCGGACGCGACGTCGCTGCCGGTCTTCCAGTCGCGGATCTGAATGCTGTACTCCGGACTGCCGGCCACGACCTTGGTCGCGATGTCGTACCGGCACGGATAGGGGCGCGACCCCTGCGCGATCCAGATCTGCCAGTCGACATCCGTTTTCCGGAACGCAAGGTGGTCGCATTCCGTGCCGCCGATCACGCCGCTGCCGAGATCCTTCACGTCGACAACATCTTCCATGAGTTCGTCAAAGGAATTGCTGATCAGCAGGTCGGCGGCCGGAAGCGGCCGGTTGTACTTCTCCCTCAACTCGTCCACGAGATGATCGATCGAGCCGGGAATGGCGACCTGCGTATAAACGTTCAGGTTCTTGCCCAGGATCGTCAGCGTCTTGCCGTCGAATACAGTCTCGATATCGGCGAACCCGCCGGACCGGCTGGCGTGGACCTTGTCGGGACGCGCCAGCTCGACATTGCCTGACGCCGCCAGCGTAAGTTTCTGATCGTCCGTGGTGACGACTTCCAGGCTTACGTCGTAGCCGAACGAGATGGCCTTCTGCGCCGCCACGTAATCGGTCATGGCCTTGAGCAACGCCTTGGCCTCGGCCTCGCCGGCGGTTGCGCCACAACGTGCCGACGCCGTCTCGCTTACGATAATCGCAGCCATCCTGTTCTGGGACTCTGCCGCTTCATCGGCAGCGGATATGAATGGTAGGCGCTCGCCGGTCCAGCGCAATTGCACCCGGTTCTCTGGCACCTTGTTGGCATAAACAAGAGCCTCGAATACCGCTTCCGCGCGTCGTTGGGATAGGTGCTCATTAAAATCCGCAGAGCCAACCGAATCGGTCTTGCCAACGATCGTGGCGACGAAGGTTGGGGTGCTTTGCATCATTGCGGCCACGTCGCGTATATGGTCTTGGTCTTCGGGCGTTAACGCGCGGCTGCCCGTGGCAAAATAAACAAAATGAGTCGTACATTTCGGTGGCTGCATCTGTTGTGCTGTCGCAGCATGAGCAGCAGAAAGGCCCATAATCGCCGCAGCTGCAAGGCTCTTCCTTACTATGCTTCTTGACACTGGAGGCTCCCTTTTCTGATTTGAGTCTATTTTGGACTACCACTTTGATAGCGCCCGTCCCCGGGAATTCGACATAAATCAGTGACCTTCAAGGAGGCTTCGGGACAGTCAGCTCGGATTTCTCGCACGGGTCAAGTGCATCGGGCATCTGATTTTGAGCCAAAGTCATTTTGCAACCAAGACTCAACGAACGCGGACATTTTCCGGGCTTCGGGAACGTAGGCGCCTTCTCTGACTACGCCCGCTTCATTGCCACTCACCACGCCCGCGTAACGGTTGAGCGTTGATCTCTCTCGCCGTTGCATGTTCCTGTGGTAAGTCGACCGCAGCTTGGCGATCCAGGCTGTGTGTGGCCTCGCCGACTTGACCGAGCCCCGACGGACGATCCGGAGACGCGCACTCATGGCCGACGATGCCGGGCCGAGAGGCTAATTCGCCGAAACCGCCTGCTGCTGGGGGCGGGCGATAGCCCGCGATGACGCTTTGTGGAAGGTGACGTGGAATTGGCGCTGAGTGAGGAGACACGCCCCGGGGCGCCACGCAAGCTGTCCGGCAAGAAAACGGCCTTGTTGGTTGCGACCGCCTGTTCCAGTCCGCCGCGGGGACACAAGCGCTGGATGCTGGATATTCTAGCCGGCGCGATGAGCAGCTCATGAAAGGCTGTCGCGCGAAACCGTGTGCCGGCGTCTGGCAACGCCGCCAAGGCTTAAATGGATGTTCACCGTGGACCGGACCCGCACCAAGTTAGCGACAGCCTATCCAGATCCAGCGAAGGAGTCATAAGTTCTGTGCAAGGTACTAGCCGTCTGGCGGAGCGTCGAGCGGCTCGGCAGCGAGCATTACCGGTGACCACAACCGATGCACATCTTGCTCGATGGGCGGTGTCGATGCTCCTCACGACATGTAATTTGGCGGATCAAGCACTTACTGACGTTCGTACTAAACAGGGGAACCACACATGAACGCACGATACGAACCTGATCACGAACTCGAGGATCGTCTGTCGCGCCGCCTGCTGGATGTTTTCATTCGGGGAGGACTGGTGGTAGTGCTTGTGCTGCTGTGCTACCTCATCTTCTCGCCGTTTCTGACGATGATGTTGTGGGCACTGATCCTGGCGATCACGATCTACCCTCTCCACCAGATGTTGGCCGCCCGGATCGGTGGTAAACAGGGGCTAGCCGCGGCTCTGATCGTTCTGCTCGCTGTCGGCGTGATCGTCACGCCGACCATCATGCTGGCCAGCGAGTTCGGCGATTCGGTCCAGAACCTTATCAAGAATGTGCGCGACAACACGCTTCAGATTCCTGCGCCATCGGAAAAGATAGCCGCCTTGCCGGTCGTCGGCGAGAGGGTGCATGCCGTCTGGTCGCAGGCGCACAACGATCTGCCGGGACTGGTCCAGAGCATGCAGCCCAAGCTCGGCGAGCTGGCGACCAAAGCACTGGGTATCGTCGCTGCGCTGGGAGGCAGCTTGCTGATGTTCCTGTGTTCGTTCGTCGTCGCCGGCATCATCATGGCTTACGGCGAATCGGGCGGGCGGGTGATGCAGGAGATCTTCGAACGCATCGCCGGCATCGCCCGTGGCGAGGAGCTTACCAGATTGTCCACCGCGACCGTCCGTGCTGTCGCTTCCGGGGTCATCGGCATCGCCTGTATCCAGGCGCTGATCATCGGCGTCTCGCTGATGATCGCCGGCGTCCCGTTCGCTGGCGTGCTGGCCGTAGTCGTCCTCGTCTTCGGCATTGCACAGTTACCGGCGCTGCTCGTCACGCTGCCGGTGATCGGCTGGATCTGGGCAAGCGGTGGATACGGCACCGGCCCGGCGGTCGCCTACACCATACTGCTGTTCGTCGGTGGCATGGCCGACAACGTGCTGAAGCCGCTTATGCTCGCCCGCGGCGTCGATGCACCGATGCCGGTTATCCTGATCGGCGCGCTCGGCGGCATGGCCACCACCGGCATCCTCGGCATGTTCGTCGGCGCAACAGGTCTCGCGCTGGGCTACCAGATATTCATGCGTTGGGTACATGACAACCCGGAGCGGACGCGGCAACCCGCCGCGGGCGGTTCGCCCTCCACTAAGTGAGCCGATGCGGCAACGTTTCACAGGCGCACCCGGAACACGCCTGTCCGCCCTTGCGGCCGCGCTGCTGTTCGGGGGCTGCGCCGCGGTTGGGCCGGACTTCAAGCGCCCCGAGGTGCCCTGGCTGGCCGGCTGGTCGAGCGGCTCGCTCAATTCGCTGACGGCCGAACAGCGCGGCATGCCGACAGCGCAAACCGAGGAGTGGTGGCGCAATTTTAATGACCCCGTGCTGGACCGCTTGGTTGCCGAGGCCCAGCGCGTCAATCCCGACGTGCGCACCGCGGGGATGCGCATCCTGGAGGCGCGCGCGCAGCTCAAGATTGCAGGCAGTCTGCTCTACCCGCAGCAGCAACAGGTGACCGGCAATATTCTCCGCGCCGGCGAGGTGCGGTCGTCCGGGCACGACGTCTCCCTCACGTCCGACAACGGCGGTTTCGGCATCGGGGAGGATGTGTCGTCCGGGCGGAACATCTCCCTCACGGCCTACAACGCCGGTTTAGGCGTCGGCTGGGAAATCGATTTCTGGGGCAAATTCCGGCGCAGCATCGAGGCTGCGGATGCCGGCTATTTTGCCAGCACCGCGCAGTATGACGATCTGCAGGTGCTGATGGCAGCGCAGGCCGCCAACTTCTACTGTGTGATCCGCACCATCGAACTGCGGCTGAAGATTGCCCATGAGAACGCCGCGCTGCAGAAGCGTAGTCTGGAGATCACCGAGCGGCTGTTCAAACATGGCAACGAATCGGAACTGGACGTGCAACAGGCCAAGGCCCAGTACCTGGGAACCCTGTCCACCATTCCGCAACTCGAGGGCAGCCTTCGCCAGAACCAGAACGCACTCGGCGTGTTGCTCGCCCGGCCCCCGGGGCCGCTGCCCGAGATCGTCGAAGGCAAGCACACGATCCCACAAGCTGAACTCGGGGTCATCGTCGACCTGCCGGCCGACCTGCTGCGTCGCCGCCCCGACGTCCGCGCAGCCGAGATGCAATTGGCGGCGCAGTCGGCGCAGATCGGGGTGAAGAAGGCTGATTTCTATCCATCGATCGCATTGCTCGGCTCGCTCGGCCTGTCGGCCACCTCGCTCGAAGGATCGCCGCGGATCCTTTCCTGGGGCATCGGTCCCAATCTCGTCTGGAACGTCTTCGATCACGGCCGGTTGACCGGCGAGGTGCTGGTGCAGGACGCACGCTTCCAGCAACTCTACGAGCAGTATCAGGCTGCGGTATTGAAGGCAGCGCGTGAGGTCGATGACGCAGCGGTGGGTTTTGCCACAACCAGCGCGCAGATCCCAATTCTGAAGGACGCCGTCAACGCCGCGCAGCGCTCGTTGGAGATCGCCAGCATTCAGTACCAGGAAGGCATATCCGACTTCCAGCGCGTCCTCGACACGCAACGCACCTTGTTCAGCCAGCAGGAGCTTCTTGTAAGCACCCTAAGCAACGTAACACTGAACCTGATCGCCCTGTACAAGGCGATGGGCGGCGGCTGGCAACAGGGCCGTGGCCGTCCTCTTGTGGACGACGCGGCCCGCGCAACCATGGGCGAGCGCAGCAACTGGCGGGAGATGCTTGCGGCGCCGCTGCCGCCGCCCGCCGCCGACCCTCATCTCATCATACAGAACAAGTAGAGCCATGGATCAGGAATTAGCCGGGCAGGACCAGCCAGCCCTCGGCGTTGATCCGGTCACGCCGAAGCCTGGGAAGGGAACCCGGATCGGTGCGACCATCGTACTGGCGCTGATCTTTGGCAGCTTGCTCTGGTATTTTGCTGCCGACCGTCTGACCCCGCACAGCTCACAGGCCCGGGTGCAGGCCTTTGTCGTGCCGGTGGCAGCGGAGGTCGCGGGCAAGGTGCTGGTGGTGCACGTCAGGAACAACGATGATGTCCAGCGCGGGCAGCCGCTGTTCGATATCGACCCCAGCCAGTACCAGATCGCATTGCAGCGCAGTCGCGCTGACTACGAATCCGTGCGCCACTCAGTCAACGCCTCCGCGGCCACGGTGGAAGCAGCGCGCGCCTCTTTGCAGGCAGCAAAGGCCAATAACGTAAAGGCCGACAAGGATGCGACGCGTCAGGAAGCGTTATACGGCGAGGATCGTGGCGCCATCTCGGTACGCCGGTTGGAGATCGCGCAGGCCACTCGGATCGAGGCGCTTAGCAAGGAGCAGGCCGCCGAGGCCGACTTGCGCAAGGCCCAGGAAGCCGCCGGCGACGCCGGTGACGACAATGCCCAGTTGCGCAGCGCGCGTTCGGCGGTCGAGAAGGCGGAGCTGGATCTGGCGCGCACCAAGGTGGTCGCCCCCGGCAGCGGTCTGGTGACCGACCTGCGCACCGACGTCGGCCATTTTGCCCAGCCCGGTGCACCGGCAATGACCCTGATCGCTATCCATGACCTGTGGATCAACGCTGATATGACCGAGAACAACCTTGGCAACATCGACCCCGGCGACAGAGTGGCGATCGTCCTCGACGTGCTGCCCGGGGAAGTACTGAAGGGTCGGGTACGCAGCGTTGGCTACGGCGTCAGCTCCGGCCAGGAGGCGCCGCCGGGAACACTTCCGACGATCGAGAACAGCCGCGACTGGCTTCGCCAGGCGCAGCGCTTTCCGGTGGCGATCGAGTTCGACTCCTCCGACGCCGAACGCCTGCGCAAAGTCCGCATCGGTGGCCAGGCCGAGGTGATGGTGTTCACCGGCGATAACTTCGTGATGAACATGCTTGGCGCCGTCTACATCCGCCTGAAGAGCTGGCTTACCTACCTCTATTGAATGCTGACGATGCACCGTGCAGACAAAGCTGTATTGCGACTAACTCTCGGCCTTGGACTGGCCGTCCTGGTCGCATACGGCTTTGCATTATCGCTTCCCTTTGTCGTCTGCCTGATGTCAATCCTCGTGCTTTGCAAACCGGGGCCGCCGCTGCCACCTGCAAAGGGCTTGGTCTTCGCGGTGATCTTCGCGACATTGGTTGCGTCCGGCGTGTTGATGGTTCCTATCCTGGAACATTATGCCTGGAGCGGCGTCCTTCTCACCGGGGCAATACTTTACGGCGTATTTTTTGTGGGCCTGGCCAGCGCTAATCCGCTCACGATGGTGCTGGTTATTGCATTTGCGCTGATGCCGGTAGTCGGCATCGCCGATCAGGCGATCGTGGGCAGGCTGAGCATGACGCTCGCCATGGGCATTCTCATCGGGGCCTTGGTCAGCAGCGCTTCAAGCGCCTTGTTCCCCGATCCGCCAACCCGCGTCACAAATCGTCCAGCCGCAGCTCCCGCCAGTCATGAGTTCGTCCGCTGGATTGCCCTGCGGGCAACGGTGATCGTCATGCCGGTCTTTGTACTGGCACTCACCAACCCATCGTTCTATGTTGCGGCAATTATGAAGACAGTGGCATTAAGTCAGCAGGCTGGGGACGTCGATGCCCGCTCTGCTGGCGGCGAACTGGTTGGATCGACCCTGATGGGTGCGCTCATTGCAGCTGTCGCGTGGCTCGGCTTGTCGCTCCATCCCAGCCTGTGGATGCTGACGTTGTGGATGATGAGCGCCGCGCTGTGGGCTGGCAGCGGTATCTTCGGTACGCGATCAACCTCATTCCGACCATCATTCTGGAGCAACGCACTGATCACGATGTTGATCCTGCTCGGTCCAGCGATCGAGGATAGCGCAAGCGGCAAGAGTGTCTTCGAAGCGTCGGCAGTTCGCACCGGACTCTTCGTTGCCGTCGCACTCTATGCATGGGGAACGGTCTGGGTACTCGAGCGCTGGCGCAATTCGAGACGACCCGGGCTGTGTTCCGAGCATGCATAATTGAAGAAGACACATGATACTCGCTAACCTCATGGTCGGCTTTGCCGCAATGTTGGTGTGCCTTATCGTGCAAGCCGCGGTCGCGTTCTGGAGCGTGCGCTATTACGTACGACAATCATCTAACGCGGCAGCACCGCATAGATTTATTGTGCGAATCCGGCCGCTCCTCATCTCCATGCTGGCCATGTTGGCTGGAAACTTCATTCAGATCACCGTATGGGGAATCCTTTTCCTATTGCTGGGAGAATTAGACGAGCTCTACGAGGCCATCTACCACTCGGCCGTCAATTTCGCCTCGCTCGGGTACGGCGACTTCGTGATGAGCAAGAACCGAAAGCTGCTCGGCCCGCTCGAAGCCGTCAATGGTGTAATTATGCTGGGCATGACCTCGGCTGCGCTGATGGTAATACTCCAGCAGGTCATCAAGGATCAGCGAGACGAGATCATAGACTCAGCACGCCGAGGTATCGGTAGCGATGGTGCCTCCCGCTAAACCAAATGTTCACCGGAGATAGGGGGCGGCTTACGAGGGTTGCGCCGGACTGGGCGGTGCCGAGCGCATGCATAGGAGTCAGACAGCGCCTGAGGCGCACCACTATAATGAAAATGTGGCGGCGCGGGCCGGTTGTCCGAACTTATCAACGGGTGATCGTGATGAGGCTGAACCCTCCGGCGGCTAGCGACCGCGAATAGGAGTTTGGTCGGCGCTGCATCGAGGCAGGAAGGACTTTGGATCGGCATTGTGGTCCTCCAGGTATTCGTTGATGGCATCAACCAGTTCGGGGACGCTCTTGAACACGCTGCAGCGGATGCGGTCCTCGGTGATAATGCCGAAGATGCGCTCGACCTGGTTGAGCCATGAGGCAGAGGTCGGGGTGAAACGCATGTGGAACCGCGGATGCCGGGCCCCAGGCGTGCTTGTGGGTGGCGTAGTTGTCTGTAATCAGATGCACATCGAGGTGCCTCGGCGTCTCGGCATCGATCCGGCGCAGGAACCTTAGCCACTCTTGGTAGCGCTGTCGCGACATGCACTGGCCAATCACCTTGCCGGTGGTCACGTGGAGTGCCGCGAACAGCGTGGTGATGCCATGGCGTTTGTAATCATGCGTCATGGTGCGTCGGCGGCCATGAGCGGCAGGCTCGGGCTGCGTGCGATTGAGCGCCTGACTTACATGGGGTGGTCCCTCGTCAAGCGTTATCTGAGCGCCATGGTGATGTTCCTGGGTAAGCGTTGTGGGGTTCCCACATAGCGGTGACGGCAGCAGGTATGCTGCGTTTGGCTGATGGAGACGGACCCGATCGCGGCCGAGGTGGTTTCGGCGACAGCGAGCGCTCATACGAGCAGTCATAAGAGCGCAGCGATGTCGCGGATGGATTTGATCCCGCGCGGGGAACGGCGGCGGCGCTGGACAATTGAACAGAAGCAGATGATCGCGGCCGAGAGCATGGCGCCGGAGGCCTCTCCAACGGACGTGGCGCGCCGGCACGGCATCGGCACCGGTCAACTCTACAACTGGCGACGAGCACTGATGGCGGCACAGCCTCGAGCGGTTGGTCGCTTTGCCCAGGTAGAGTTGGCGCCTCAACCGACAGCCCTCACTGACACTGGGACGACACCCTCGGTACCGACCTGTGGCTTGGCCGGCGGCGCGACATCGGGAACCGCCGGCCTGATCGAGATTGTTCTGCGCGATGGCACGACGGTGCGGGTGGACGCACTTGCGCTGCGTGCTGGCGGCGCTGCGTGGATGATCGCCCTTCCGTCGGGTGTCCCGGTGTGGCTTGCCTGCGGCCACACTGATATGCGCAAGGGCATGGATGGACTGGCGATGCTGGCCCAGCACGTGCTGAACGAAGATCCGTTCATATGTGTCGGACGTGATTATGTGGCGGCGTCGCCGGGTGGTGCGTGAATTTGCGGCTACGGGTGGGCTGAGCCGCCACATAATTAGATGCTCTCCAGGAGGTGCAGCACCGCGTCTTTTGGCTTGAACCGGGCAGGTAGCTTGCCGGAGACTCCGGCCATGTCGAGGCCGCGGCGCATCATCTCGACGTCGGCTGCAGCGTAGCGATGTGTGGTTGCGACTTGCGAATGCCCGAGCCAGGCTTGGATGGTCAGAAGATCCACTCCAGACTGCAGCAACGTCATCGCGAGCGTGTGTCGCAGGACATGGGGTGATACAGATTTGCGTGCCAGTTCAGGCCTACTTACGGTGGCAGTCGCGACAGCTCGCCGCACGATGTGCGTCGCTCCGAAACGCGTCAGGCGCTCGCCATGCGTGCCGACGAAGAGCGGACGTTGCTCTTCGGCCTCGAGGCCGCGCTCGCGCATCAATGCTTTCAGCGCTCCGACGAGATCACTTGGTAGCGGCACGATCCGCTCTTTGCGGCCTTTGCCGCGCAAGAGCACCTGCGGTCGCGCGCGATCGAGGCAAAGATCGCGTGCGTCAACCCCGAGCGCCTCGGAGACGCGGGCGCCGGTTCGTCCGAGGAACAGGAGCAACGTCCGATCCCGACGGCCACGACGTGTTTGCACGTCCGGCGCGTCGATGAGGGCGTCAAATTCGTGTCGAACGAGGTGGTGTGTGACCTCGGTGTGTGACTTCTTGATAGGAATGGCGAGAACGCGTTGCGCGATGCCGAGCGACGTCGGGTCATTTGCGGCCACGTGGTGGAAGAACGACCGGATCGCCGACAGACGAGCGTTGCGCGTCTGGACTGTGTTCTTCCGCGTCTTCTCAAGCTCGTCCAGGAAGGCGAGAACGATGTCGCGGTCGAGATGCTCGACGGCCAATTCACAAGGTTTACGCGCGGCTTGATCGGCGGCGAACAGGATCAGCATGCGCAAGGCGTCGCGGTAGCTGGCAATCGTCGAGACGCTCGCGTTGCGTTGCTTGACGAGCCTGCTGCGAAAGAAGGACTCAGCAGCGGCGGAAGGGAAGAGTGCGCGTTCATGCCGCACCTCTGCCGCTGGCTGCGCGATCGGCTGCCATGCCCAGTAGTTCCGCTGTGCCGGTAATGTAATAGGCGGTATCGGTGTAGCGGGCGTGACCGAGATAGGTCGCCAGTAAGGGTAGCAAGGCTTGCACGTCGGCTTTTTCCTGGTGCCAGACGGCGAGGCGCGTGACGGCAAACCGATGCCGAAGATCATGTGGCCTCAAGCTTTTGTCGCCGCTAAGGCCGGCAAGCTCGCAGGCCGCGTCGAATGCTGCGTACAGCCCCGGTGCCGACAATCGGTTGCCACGCGAGCTCAGAAAGAATGCCGAATCCTTCGGCGCCGGGAAGACCGCGTTGCGATGTCGGTCATAGTTGCGCAGTACCGTGAGCGTCGTGGGATGAATCGGGACCAGGCGATCCTTGCGGAACTTCGTCTTCCGGATGTGCAGAACGCCGCCGATGAGGTCGACATCGGCGCGATCGAGACGAAGCGCCTCGCCTGATCGCAGGCCTGTGCTGGCCAACAATCCGACCAGCGCCGTCAACACCGTAGCTCGCTCGGGATAGTCCGGCGAAACACGGCAGCACGCCGACATCAGCGATCTGAGTTCATCATCGGTCAATATGCGTGGCGGCGGGATGGCGCGACTTCTGGGTAATGCGCGCGGATCGAGTGCCTCGGTCCGTGGGTCGTATATCGCGAGATACTCGCAGAAGCGGCGAACGACCCCGTGCCGAATGGCGCGACCGTTAGCAGTGCCTTCCCACGAAAACACGAAATTGAGCGCCATGTCCCGCGTGAGGGGACCATCGAGTTGCTCGACCTTGGCGTACTGGACCAACGCTCGCAGCGTCGCGGCCTGCTTCCGAAACGCGTAGCCGAGAGACCGACGCAGCGTGACGTAGTCTTCTACCTTGATGGCCAGTGTCCTCGCGAAGCTGCTCATGACATACCGCCTGGGAATGGCAAGGCGACGGCGGCGAGTTGCGGCAGCGCCACCTTCACATAGATGGCGGTCGTATCGATGCTCCGATGACCTAGCAGGTCCGCGACCTCGTTGATGGGACGCTTATGCTGTACAAGCTGTGTTGCCAGGCTATGGCGCACGAGATGGGCGCCCGCGACACTGGGAAGCTCGATCCCGCCTCGCTCCAGTGCCGATCGCACTATCCTGGAAATGACAGTGCTCTCGTCGATGGGGCGCACGGGCGGGATATGCTGTAGGAAGACGCGCCGACTGTCGCTCCTAGGTCTGGCATGCAGGACATACTCGGCAAGCGCCGCGCCGGCATCCTGTAAGAGCGGCACGACGCGATCACGCCTCGCCTTGGTTCGACGCACGAGCACTTCGCCCGCCCGCCAGTGGATATCCCGAAGCTCCAGCGACCGCAGCTCCTTATTGCGCAATCCGGTCGTGGCGAGCAGGAGCAGAATAGCGCGGTTCCGCACGCCCGTCGGTGTCGCCGTGCTGATCGTATCGATTGCACGCCTCACGTCATCCCATGGAAGTCGGGGCGGCAGGTGGGCCAACCGATAGCAAGGAGTATGCGGAACGAAGCGGGCAAGATCCTGGGTGTTGAGATCGCACCAGCGCAGAAACCGGAGAAATGTGCGAACATACGAGGTGGTTGAGGTTCGCGTGTAATTGTTCAAAGACAGGCCGAGGAGATGCTCGACGACAGCAAGCACGTGCTCGCCCGTCATCGTCGCAATCGGCTGTCCTGGAACATGCGCGTCGTACCAGGCGAGAACCCGGCGCGCAGCGACAAGCTGACCCTCGCAGGTCTTGGGCTCCAGGCCACGGACACGCCTCAGATGATCCAGATACGCGGCGAGCAATGGCGCATGCGGACTTGCTTCGACGGATGGAGTAGAAAACCGTTCGGGCGCGACTCTGCGTGCAAGCTCGACCGCCGTCCGTGCAGCTATACGGGAAGCTTCTGTAGGATGGTCATCAACAAACCGATCGATCACCGCCTGATAAATCGGCATTGTTCGACCGGCGCGCGACACAAAAGCGCTGAATCTCCCGAGCCGACCGAGATAGGTCTTGGCTGACGCGCGCTTGTAATCGAACTCCGCGAGATACGCCGCTATGCGGTCCATCTCGCCGCCCAGCCCTCCGCCGCGAAGCCGGCGAACCACCTTTGGATACTTGAAAAACAGCTCCAACATCGAACTCTCTCCAGCACGGGCATGACAGGAACACCCTGGCCCAGCGGAGAAAGTGAAGAAGATATTATGTGGCGGCTCAGCCCACCCATAGCCGCAAAAATCACGCACCACCGGCGACGCCGCCACATAATCACGTCCGACACATATGAACGGATCCTCGGCCAACACCTCCTGCGCCAGGACGGCGAGAGAGTGTGCACCTTTGCGGAAGTCGATCGGCCGGGTTGCCAGCAACACGCGAGCCCCAGAGGGGATATTGATCATGTCCGCGACGCCGAGGCGCGCACGGCGCGCAACACCGCGGTCAGCTGGCCAGCATCATCCATGTCGGAGGAGATCCGCACCACCGCACCGGCAAGCTCGACCTCGATCCCCGGCGCGGCAGACGTCGTGCGTTGCACCATTGCCGCCGGAACGGCTTCGCTCACGATCGGAACGAAGCCGGGCGTTGCCGTTGTCCCAGCAGCGCTCGCCAAGTCCTGCCGCATGGTGCGTCGCCAGCCGAATACCTGCTGCGAGCAGACCTGCCAGCGCCGCGCAACCTCGGACACACGCGCTCCTGGCACCAGGGTCTCCGCGACGATCCGTGCCTTCTGATCCGCCGACCAGCGCCGCCGGAGACCAGGTCCCGTTAGAACCTCAATTCGCCGGTATTCACCCTTCGCGTCATCGTTAACGTCAAACATAAGGATAGCTCGAAGCCCTCTGCCTCAAGCAAATCCAGCACTTCCACGACGGTCATTGAAGAAGGGCGGTAGAGCACCGCTTACTCCCGTGTGCGGCGAGCCGGTCTACAACGATGCGCATTTCATGAGTGCCCGGTCGCTCTCACGCTCGTTCTGCGTGCGGTTCGGCGTCATCGCCACTTTGTTGCGGACCCCGATGCCACATCTCGATGACCTCAATCAGCCGCATAGCCCTCGGCGATCATAAGACATTCGCTTCTCTTCCCTTCAGGGAGCGAGGCGGCCTTCTCTCGCCCTTCGACTAAGCGCCGGTATTGCTTCAGCCGACGCAACGTCGCTCACCAACTGTGCGACGCGCCTGAAGTGCGTGGCTTTTGCGCGTAGTTGCTGGACGTCCGTTGCACTGGAACGACCAGCACAACGCTCCCGTTCGAACGAAACTGGCATGGAAAGCCTCGGTCCCGTGGGCGATTCACCCTTTGTTCGCTCCAACAGTCCGGGAACCGATCAATTCGTGGCGTTATGTTCTGGCGGCCTTCGCTTGTGCGTGCGACGCCCAGCCTCGCACTGCCCGCGTACACAGACCGCCTGCAGAGACGGAATGTCGCTCAATCCATCGTTCGCTCGCCCATGCCAGAGGCCAGGTCAGCGCGAGAGAAAGAAGGCTCGTGGTGATCCCAGCCTCCAAGGCGTGCGTCCTCGGCCATGCCCAACGCTCGGTTAGGGTTAAGATCAGTTTCAACACAGGAACATTAAGCAGGTAAAGGCTGAAGCTGACGCGACCCATGGCTTGGATGAGCGGCCGTTCAAGCATCACGGTCAAGGACCCACGTTCCCCATGAAGCAATCCGGCTACCAGCAACGACGCTGCGAGCACCATTGCCAGCAGGGCGGCGATAGAGGCATGCGAGTGGAATATCCGGCAGAGAACCAAGCCGCCGAGCACCGCCCACCATGAACCAGCAGGGACCTGCCGGATCAAGGGTCGCAACATGGGCTCCGCCGCCAACATTCCGCCCATAAATCCGACTAGATAGGTGTGCATATTGGGAAGGTGAAAAACCATCCATCCGCCTGAAATCGATCGCAAGCATGCTGTAGATCAGGCAGAACACCAAGGCCGGCAGTCCGAACAGTCGACGCAGCAACCAGGCGATGAGGATGAAGGGAATCGCCATAACCTCTGCCTGAATCGTCGTGCTTGGGCCGTGCATACGGGTGTCCCAGAGCGTCGCGTTCGCGATCAGCTGAATGGGCGTGAAAACGGGAAATCTAGCAATACCAACGTGCCCCAGCACGTAGAACAGCATGAGGCAGGCGATCAAGGGCGGGTAAAGCCGAAGCAGCCGGGCGCCTGTGAATGCCATACTGAGCGGTAGTGCTCCTTCATCGGCACGCCTTTCGAGTGAAAGCCGCAGGACAGCACCACTGAGAACGAAGAAAAGGTACACAGCCGTCTGGCCATCCGATGCGGTCAGGGCGATTGCCGTGAGCACATCGCGAGCCGTTCCGGAAGCCTGGATCGGTTGCATCAGCACCCTGTCGATCAGGGTCGCGTCGTAAGCGAGAATCCCGTGATAGAAAATGACGGCGCACGCGGCTATGCCACGGAGGCCGTCGAGCGCGTGCGACCGACGGGACCGCCGCACGAAAGTGCGGATCGCTTGCGAAGACATATTCCCTAACCCTTTGGTTCAGGAGTGGCGCCATCGAACACCTGCGCTAGGCATGAACACAGTTCGGTGAACCTTTCACACCGCCCGATGGCGTGGCAATGGTCGAGCGATTCCCATCCTGACGTTCGTGACTTGCTTCCTGATCGGCCGCTTCGCGCTGTGACGCCGGCAGCCTGCGGGTCGCCCTTCGGGCGTTATGAACAAGTCGCGGCGTCCTTCGGGGTGTCCAAGTAGCGGGCTTTAGCAAGCCGGTCCAGTTCGGCTTTCCACACGACGATTTTGTGGGGCTTTGCCGTCCGGGGATAATGTCCCTCGTCAACCCGTCATAGATCACCTCCCGCCACGCTGGAGGGGTGAGACAAATACGCAGCACAATAAACCGTTCGGCTTTGTCCGGGTCGATGTGAACCCGACCCCCGGTCTCCTGGCGCTGATCGCTTTGATCTGCACGCGCCGATGGATCGCATCGCGGCAGTCATAGCCGCCGCGGTCGGATATATAACGAGATCGATGTCGCCTTGCGGTCGAGCCGTAATTACCACCGTGCCATCCAGGATCAACGTGACAACATCCTCTTCAGCCAGCGAGCGCCGGCATCACGCCTCCCGGTCCATCTGCAGCTTCGGCCAGGTTCGGCTGACGACATCCTTGCCGACCGCCCCCCTTTGCACAGCGCGCTGAGTGCACGCCGAACCCGGCGCGTGTGGTGCCCGACAGACAGGCGCCCGCGATCACCGCCTCCACCTGCTTGTTTAACCGCACATAGCGTGGCAGCGCTTTGCTGTGCCATTCCCGGCCCACCCCGTCCGTGGTAAGCGGGGCAAAAGTCCGGGCGTTGAAGCTCAGGCGGGTTGTCCGCGGCAGCGGATGAGGTTTGGCAGGTAGGGTACAGGTGTGTCTGGCTGGATACCGAGACGAGCGCCGAGGTAATCCCAAAATGCGATGCCAAGTTTGGTTGCTGTGTGCATCAGGCCGAGGAAGGCATCGCGACAGTCGCCCCCGGTGTCGCTGTGGGTGCCACGGCTGATCTTGCGCTTGATGACCTGGCAGCGAATGTCGCGTTCGGATCCGTTGGTGTGGAGCGGTATGTCCGGCCTCTCGAGGACGGTGAGCAGTTCGGCCTTATTGGCGTGCAGCCGCGCCAGCAGGCGATCGAGTGTGGCGAAGCCGGTGCGGCGGCGAAAGATGCGATCGAAGCGGGCACGCATCTCGCTGCGGCGTTGTGTGGTTGGCGCCGCGCAATAGGCCTTGAGGTCGGCATAAAACCACCAGATCAGCGCGCGTATGCGCTGCTGTGCGTTGCGGTGCAGATCGGTGAAGGTGTCGAGCTTGTGCACCAACCGCTCTGCATGGATCCAACACAGCGCATGTCGGCCAACGGCAAATTGACCGGCATCATCGGTGACGACGACGGCCTGGCACAGGAAGCCGTGGGCATGAATGCTGCCCCACAGTGCACCCTCGGTCGCGATCTGCACCGGGTCTGGAGTGACGCGCACAGCACTGATGCCGAGGCGGTCGAGATGCGCCTGCCAAGCGAACGGATTGGCAAAGTATGCCCGGGGCTGCGCCGCCAACTGGCTGATCACGGGTCCGGCGAGGGCACGGCTACGCATGTAGCTCAAGGCCGCATCATTGATCACGTAGTCCGGTGTGTCCGCCGCGCAGGAGATCGAGGAAGTTCAATCGGCTCTTGCTGGCCCGCGTGCCGAACCAGGTGAAGCTGTCGTTACCGATCTGTGTGCAGAAGCCATTCTGTCTGGCATGGCGCGCGCCAGTATCGTCCACCGTGATCCATGCCGCCGTCTGCAGGCCGGCCCGCAGCACCTCACGGTTCTCGACCAGGAAGTCACCCTGGCCGTCAATCAGCAGACGCATGACCTGGCGCTTCCTGATGCTGATCCCGACGGCGCGCAATTGCGCGGTCAGCCGCGCCACCGTCACTTGGCCTTGGTGATACTGCAGCAATACGAAGCGGCGTAGCTCGGGGCCAAAATGGCGGCTGACGCCGGGCGGCAGTGCCGCCACGATGGTGCGCCCCTCCGACGTGACCCAGCGTTCGCGGCGATAGCGGATCACCCGGCCGCGCAGCACCAGGTCCTGCACGACGAAATCCTCGTATCCCTTGAACCGCGATCCGGCCGGGGCAGCCGCCTGAAGGGTTTGTTCCTCGACACTGACGCGTGGCGCAGACTGGGCCACGTCCCCGACGCTTGTCGCGCCGTCGGGGCTTCGGCGCGGTTCCCTTCTCCATCCCACTCGGCTTGATATTCGGACGGCCCTTCAAGCCTTTCAGCCGCGCGATCTCCTCGCCCTGCTCGGCAACGATGCGCTCAAGCTCTGTCACCTTGCCCAGCAGCTTCACCACGAGCTCCTGCAGCTCCCCATGCGACAGGCCAGACATCTCGGGCGGGGCGGTCACACGCAGCTTGAATCGAGCTGCTCCGCGTCGCAGCAAGCAGAAAATCACGCCACGCCCGGGCTTTTGCCCCGCTTACCGTCCGTGTTGCTAAGTCGTGCGCGTGGTACGCTGATCGGCCACCCGAACAGCAATTCATAGCCGTCTCGCACACCGCCGAACTCGCCGAGAGCAACAGCGCCGCGGTGCAGCGCTACATCGGCGGTCACAGCGATCTGCTCGGCTACGCTCTGACAAACGATGCGCGCGGGCGCTGGCAGACGACGAGCGGCTGCACCTATCTCGCGGCTGGCGTCGGACAGGCAATTCGTGGCTTCCGCGCCGATCTGATCCTGATCGACGATCCGATCAGGAGCCGGGCGGAAGGCGAAAGCGAGACGTCCCGCAATTCGTTGTGGGAATTCGTCCACGCCGATCTGTTGCCGTGCCTCAAGCCGCGTGGCGGCGTGGTATTGATCGCGACGGCTTATCACGAGATGGACCTTATGATGCGGCTCGAACGCGAGCACAGCGACCTCTGGCGCGTCGTCCGGCTGCCAGCCCTGGCAGAGGTCGATGACCCGCTGGGCCGCGAGGAAGGCGCGCCACTCTGGGCCGATGACCCGGCGTTCGGCTATGCGCAGCGGCTGCTCGAACTGCGCGCCGAATATGAACAGCACGGGCGCCTGCGCGACTGGTATAGCCAATTCCAGGGCCGACCGCGTCCGCCAGAAGGCGCGATGTTCAAGCCTGGCCGCATGCCGGTGTTCGATGCCATCCCACCCGGCGCTCGCGTACTCGAAGAAGCCCGCGGCTGGGACCTCGCATCATCAGCCGGGCGCGGCGACTGGACCGTCGGTCTTAAACTTGCGCGCCTCTGGGGTGGGGCCCGGTTCGAAGACATGTATGTCATCACCGATGTGCAACGCATTCGTGGCACACCCGACGAAGTCCGCCACCTTGTGTGCACCGTCGCAGGGGCAGACGGCCACATGGTCAAGCAGTGGTTCCCAGAAGACCCGGGACAGGCTGGCAAGGACCAAGTGCAAAGCTACGCGCAGATGTTAAGCGGCTACCGCGTCGAGGCAGTGCGGCAAACCGGCCCGAAAGAGACGCGCGCCGACACCGCAGCCTCGCAGGCCAACATCGGACAAATCGGCATGCTGCGCGCGGCATGGAATGCAGCACTGATCGATGAGCTTGGCGCGTTCCCTTCCGGCGTGCATGACGATATTGTCGATGCGCTGTCTTTGGTGTTCAACCAAACGGCCAGTAACAACGCACTGGCGGTCTGGTTGCGGCTGTAGCAGGATTTCAGGAGGCGCGGAGCATGCGCGTCTCCTTGCTCCAGGATACCACAGGGCAGCGCGACCAAATTTCAGTTGAGGGCCATCCGGCGGTAAGCCTTTCCGACGATGTAGGCAACGCCTTCTGGCCCTACTTTCGTGGCGTGCAGACAACCCGCCGGTAACTCGCAGTGATCACCCGGTCGGAACGTTTCCGGTTTGTTGTCCCTGGTCACAGTGATCTCGCCGCCCAAAACCATGATCCGAACGTCGAAATCGTGCACGTGCAGTTCCTCGGTTGAGCCGCCCTGCTGGCCGCCTTGTACGACCTCGAACCCTTCGCGGCGCAGATCGCTCTCGAAAGCTTCACGGGTCAGTGGTCCCCGGCGGAGGCGACCGGAGACATAGGCAACCCCTTCAGGACCGACGTGCTCGGCATGCATGCATCCCGCACGGACTTCACAACACTGTCCGGCACGAAAGGCTTCCGAGGTATTGTCGCGGGTGATGGTGATCTCGCCGCCCAGAACGTAAAGTCTGGCGTCGAAGTCGTGGCAGTGATTGGCTTCCCTTGCGTTCGGCTTCAGGCTTGCGTTAACAACGCTGAAGCCATCGCGCCGCAATTCAGCTGCGAATTCAAGGCGGTCCATTGGCATCCTCCAGATATTGCGTTGCCGGTCTGTGTCGTCCCGTGGCGGGACGGGCCGATAAGACGATAGCGCGACCTCGGATACTCGTTTAGGCCGGACGAAATACGAACGCGGCCCGTGTCTGGTAGCGCAGTCACCGCCTAAGGGCTTGCCTATTGCGCGGCGGCGCGCATCGGGATGTGCGCCTGGAGGAAACGGCGCACCCGGTCGATCGTGCGTTGCTTCAGCTCCTCCGGCTCCTTCCACGGGAACACCGTGATCTCGGCGTTGGGTGCCAGCGAGGCGACATCGATCGAGGTCTGCAGCGGATGCCCTGGTACGTCATCCGGCAGCACCAGCATTGGTGTCTGGCAGTTCCTGATAAAGTCGCGAGACACGCTGTACAGGAAATCGGGCTGAACCGCGTATAAGTTGTGCAGGTATTTCTCGATCGTGTCCGTCGACACATCAGGCCGCCGCTTCATGAAGTCGGGCCCCCAGTTTTCCTTGCTATGTCGGTACATGACTGTCGGGTTTCTGGCCGATGGCCGGCGCTCTGGCAGAAGACGGCGGCAACGACGCGGTCGGGCGCCCGCTGCATCAGCTTCCCGGCAAAGCAACCGCCGATGCAGTAGCCCATGTAAAAGAATTCGCGGATGCCGAGGTGATCCATCAGCCCGAGCTGGTCGTCGGCGAACGCATCCCACGGGTTATCGACCGGCACGGGGCCGGTTGATTCGCCGCCGTTGGCATTGCGCTGGTCCATGGTGATGCAGCGGAAGTCGTCCTCGAACACCTCCATAGCGTTGAACACCGCGGTCGGCCAGTTGCTGAGGCGGGAGTTCAAGCCGCCGCCCGGGGTGACCAAAAGCGGAAAACCAGAGCCCGTCTCCTCATAGCGGATGCGGATATCACCTCTTTGGTAGAGCGGCATGGCAGTCTCCTGAGTCTGGCGTGGAAGTTCCCCGCGGCAGGCAGTCCAGGCTGCTGCGCGGGTCGCGGAGCGACGGCGAACCCTCTGGCAGAGCTGTTCTCAGTGTGCGAGTTCAACCCAATTTGGGCTGGCGCTCAAGTTGATCAGCGACGGCGGCGGCATGGATGTGGTGTTCGCCGCTAACACGACTTGATGACGTCGCGGCGGTCGCGATAGGGACCGAGCGTCCAACTGACAGGCGGTAAGGCCTGCGGCGCATTGTGAAGGCCATCACGGGCATGGCTGCGCAGACTGATGCGCGTGCTGGACGAGAAAGAGCGGCGTGTGCTGGAGCTGGTGAAGTAGACCCGAGGTGCAGGCTTGGAGGGCCGGTTATTTCGGAGAGGACAGCGACCGCTAGCGCATCGCCTTGGCCACCCTAGCCTGCGTCCTTGTCCGGAGGACTGCCGTAACTACCGACCCATTGCTGGCCGATCCGCGCGGCCTCCGATGGTGTCAGCCAAGACCATTCCGCTCCGCGCGCCCGGGTGGCGACCCAGACCGTCTGGACGATCCGTTCCTCGACCGAATAGGAGCTCATCGCTTAGGACATCTTGTTTCTCTCAGAATTCGGACGACGGATCGCCTCGGAGAACCCCGCAGCTATCACGCGTCACCTTGGTGGGAGTGAAGTCCTCGAGGTAGAAGGTGCCAGCGTGAATAGCAGTGCGATCGCGAGGCCGAGGCCAACAAGAATCTCGATCACGCGCTCCGCTAGTTGGGGATCAATCGCTGCAGCGGACGTGCGCGCCGAAGCCCGCGGACTGCGAACACGTCATGCTGCCAAAGGCACCAGCGTCTGGTGTGTCTCGTCATCAGCGTCGGCTGGACTAGGGCGATCAAGCGGTTAAATGGCCTGCTCGGTCGGGTTTAAGGTTCCCTAGAACCTAGACTAGGACGATGAGCAAAAATCACAAATTGCGCGTTCCGGTGGATTGTGAACGCTGAATCCGGTCGATCTTGAACACCTGTTCCGTTTGATTGTGAGCGCGAATTCCGGCGGATCGTGAACACCGATTCCGGTGATCATGAACGCCTTGGTTGTCGCGATCGCGGGTCGGTTCCGCTGACGATCTTCTACCGAGGGTAGTGTCGATCCTTTTGCCAAGAGCGGGGGATCGGGATGCCGGGAGAGAGGTTGTCGATGCGGAAGATACGCGAGGTGCTACGGCTGCGGTTCGGACAGAATTTGAGCCAGCGCGCCATTGCGCGGAGCCTGCAACTCAGCGCCGGTGCGGTGAACGGCTATCTCAGTCGGGCACGCCGCGCCGGGATAGCCTGGCCGGTGGCGGACCATCTTGATGACGAACAACTGGAACGACTGCTGTTCCCGTTGCCACCGGACGTGCCGGTGGATCAGCGGCCGGTGCCGGATTGGACCGTGGTTCATCGTGAGCTTCGCCGGCCGAACATGACGCTGGCGCTGCTGTGGGAGGAATATCGCACGGGGGCGCCGGACGGGTTCGGCTATTCCTGTTATGTTGCGGCCGTACTTATGTTGCGGCTGGTGGCGAGAGCCAGGGATACCGTGGGGAACCCTGGCTCGATCCGCAACATAGAAATTGCTTACAAAGCTTTCAGGAACGCCACCAATGAGGGCAGGGAACGTCGCTCTGGCCGCGCTTTCAGTCCGCTCAGATCGACGCTGGCGAGGGCCTTGGCTTTCATTTCGAGGTCGACTTCTGCGTAGATGTGCGTCGTATCCAGCGAGACGTGGCCAAGCCATGCACGGATCGTATTGATGTCGACGCCGGCGCGCAGCAGGTGGACGGCCGTTGTGTGTCGTATCGTATGTGGACTTACGCGCTTGGTCGCCAATGTTGGCACCACCTTGCTGGCCAAGTTCGCGTAGCGAGTTACCACCCGGTGGATACCGAAGCGCGTTATAGGTTGACTGACCCGGTTCATGAATACCGAGCCATTCAAGTCGCGGTTCCCCACAAGGCAGGCCAAAGACGTTGTCGTTGTCTGCCACAAGGGGCAGGTGCGCAACTTATTCCCTTTGCCGTGAAGACGCACGGAGGGCGAACGGCCCAACTGCAAACTCCCCACCGTCAGCCTTGCAACTTCATCTGCCCGAGCTCCGGTATTGTACAAGAAGAGCAACAAGGCATGATCTCGCGCACCGAGTGGGGTTCGTTGATTGGGCTGATTAAGCAGAGCGTTCATCTCCACCTTCTCGAGATACTCGATGACGGTTTGGGCCGTCTTCTTGAATGGGACAGCGCGAATCTCAGTACACCAAGCCAGGTGAACCGGCGAACGCATGCCGATGAACTTGGCCAGCGAACGTATGCTGGCCAGCCTTTGGTTCCGGGTGGCGCCACTGCATTGTCGAGTGCTCTCCAGATGGTAGAGAAATTTGCGGACGATTGCTGGCGTCAAGTCCTCTACAGTCATTCGATCAATGGGGCTGCCTCCCTCCTTGCTTGCGAAAGGAAGCAAGAGCATCAGCGTATCGCGATAGCTGGCCTGCGTGTTGCGCGAAAGGTTTCGCTCGGCCACCAGATGTTCGAGGAGGAAGCGGCGAACCCAGGGACCAAGCAGGTTCTCATCCTTCTACGCTCTATACAACTGAGGGATAGGTTGAAGAGAGGATACAAGTTGAGCAAATCATCCCAGAAGTAGAAGGTGGAGGATAAAGGCGAGGTGAATTCTTCGAATTTATGAAAGGCAAAGAAAAAGCTAGAAGGTAGAAATGAGATAGTAAGATAAGTAGATAGGATAGAGCAGAAATATAGAAGAAGAGAGAGGGGAGGAGGGTAAGCTCTACAAGCTGCAACATGTACTGCTGTTCTCGATAGAAGATGTAGAAAAAGGAGGAAATAAGTAAAGCTAGATAGAGAAATAAATCAAAGAGCAAAGAAGAAGATTGAACGAAGAATAAGGTCTGAACTGGAGGAGTGAGAGAGAGAATAAGGATATAAGATATATACTAGAGGGAGTAGAAAGAAAGGAGGTAGAGCAGATTATAAGAGAACAAGAAGCTGGTATGTGCAGAGAGATTAAAGATAAGGCGAGACGAGACATAGAGATAGACGGCAAGAAACTAAGAAGAAGCTTCGACAATTTCAAAGATCGAAAGGAGGCCAGATGAGAAAGAATACGACGTCGAAGAAAGTCTAGTACTGGCACACGTGGATATAGAGGAAAAGTCCAACGAAATAAAAGAGGAGCAGAAAAAGAGAGGAGAAGAAAAAGAAGAGAAAAGAAAAGAAAAGATAGAAGAAATGAATTGAAAAAAAAAAACTAAGAGGAAGACGCACAAGTGCACGCGAGAAAAAAAGAAAAACTGAAGGACAATCAGCTTAGATGAAGCAGAAAGACGAAACAGACTGTGATAAGAAGAGGAGAGAAAGAAGAAAAAACAAGGTATGCAACGGGAGAAAATGACTGGAAAAAAGGAAGGAGGAAGAATAAAGAGAGAATAGAGAGGTAGACGCAAAGAGAGGAAGAAAATGAAAAAAAATATAGAAAGAGTCAACAGGGAGGAATAGAATAGAGATAGAAAGAAGGGAGTATGGAGAAGCAACGCCGAGGTAGAAAACTACGTGGCCAAGTAAGGAGAATAGGAGAGAGGAGATGAGAAGGAAATAAGGAGAGAATGGAAAGAAGAGAACAAGATGCAATACAATAGAGACGACACTTTCCAGGAAGATCAATCTCGCATCCGTCGCAACCCGTCTACGTGCGGCTGCGCTGCTTCGCCTACAATGTGTTTGCCGTAACCGAACCAGCTTCAGACAGGACAGATACGCCGCCGCTCTCGCTGGAGACAGTGCCCTCCCCAACTGGTGCTTCAGTTGAGAGTATTTACATGGTCGCCCCCCATGGCATATTGAGCGAAGCGTTGATTTGCTGCCTGGAGGAGGTCGGGGGTCATCTGCAGATAGCGTTGCGTCGATCGAACATCGACGTGGCCAAGGTAGGTGGCGAGTTGCGGAAGCAAGAGCTGAACGTCCTGACCTGTCCGATACCATGCCACCACCCGATGCACCGCCGCAGTGTGGCGAAGATCATGCAGGCGCGGGGGCCGGGGTTCGCCAGTAGGGCAAAGGATACCTGCAGCTCGGCGAACATCCTGAAACCACGCGATGACGCGCACGTAGTGCCATGCTCGTCCATCGCGCGTGGTGAATAAGGGCGACGTCTCCCCGCCCGGTAATGGAAGGAGGCGGCGTCGCTCTGTATGTCTGGCAAGTTCCTGATGGAGCCTTGGTCCAATCGGAACAAGGCGCGTCTTGAAGAACTTCGTGTCGCGAATGGCGATCACCTGTTCAGTCAAATCGACATCCTGCAGGGTTAAGCGCAGCACCTCGCCGATCCGCATACCAGTCCCGTAGAGGAGCAGAATGAGTGTCCGGTACATCGCAGGCACTTGAGGGCTGTGCCCGACGCGCAGCGCCTCCGTGGCGTCTAACAACCGACGCAGTTCTTCGGTGGAATAGACGTAGGGGGTTTGTTGTGGCGGCAGCTTTGGCAAAGTCGTCGGCAATGGTGAACTGCCGACATATCCGCGACTGATGGCGAACCTGTAAAGGCCAGTCAGAACCCTGTACCGGAGCAACCAGGTCGCGCTGAGAGCACCCTGGCCACGAAGGAACGTGGCCACCAGTTCGGGAGTGACTTTGCCGATCTCGGGATTCCCCAGGGCCCGGCAAAATCGATGAAGCAAACGCTCGGCAGAGTCGAAGCGCATGCCAAGGGAGCGTTGTCTGGCCAGATAAGCCTCGACGAGTTCGGCCATGTTCATGGGAGATCTCCCAAGTCGAACGCGGCAACCCTACGAAGCTCATTCATGTTCACCTTGGCGTAGATGCTGGTTGCCGAGGTGCTGCGGTGGCCAAGATGGTCGCCGATCTCCTTGAGTGAAAGACCTTCAGCGAGGAGGCGCCTGGCGCAGGCATGGCGAAGGGCGTGTCCACCCTGGTGGGCGATCTTGATCCCGAGGGCGACGAACCTGCGGTTGGCAACATCATAGATGCTGCCCGCCTGCATCGGTCGGCGGGGCGCTGACATGCACAAGAAGACCTGCGGCCAGGGGCATGGCGGTCGCACCAGATCAATGTAGCGGGCGAGCCCTTCGGCGACGTGCGGCACCAGCGGATAGACCTGCGGCTGTCGGCGCTTCAGGCGGAATAGTCGGAGAGTTCGCGCGGCCCAGTCGATCTGGTCGAGGCGCAGTGCGACCACCTCACCGCTGCGCATGCCGTAAACAGCAAGCAGCAGCAGAATAGCGCGATCCCGAATATCCCGAGGCCTGTCCGTGTCGGCGTCCGCCAACATGCGTTGCACATCGGACCAATCGGGCGCGTATGGTAGAGACTCCTGCTGATAAAGCCTGGGGCGGCAAATCGAAGCGGCCAAACCATTCGCGCAGAACCCTCGAGATGCAGCAAAGCGCAGAAACCCTCTCAAGGCAGATGCCGTGTTAGCCACTGACACACGACACCATCGCCCCATACCTTCAACAACGAAGTACTCGTCGATGTCCCGGACGGTGAGACCTGCGAGGTCATGATTCTTCTGTTCGCACCAGCGCAGGAACCTTCCGATCGTTCGGCTCCAATGCTCCACTGTCGCCGGCGTAAATCCACGCTCGCTGCGCATCCACGCGGCGTACTGGTCCAGTTTGTCTTGGTGCTCAAGCGTGACGATGGGCTCGCGCCACCAGCCAAGGAACCGCAACCACGGTCGTCCGATATCGATGACCCTTCGCTCGGCGGTAACCGCTCCATGAAGGCCCTGACGTTCCTGGGCTATCCGCGATAGCATCACCATATCGACGCCATCGCGGGCATTCAGATCAAGGCGGGTAGCAATCCAAAGAAGCTCGTTGCGCTTCACTTTGAGCACAGCGGCCTTCGCACCGTGTTCCGCACAGTGACGGAGATAACGGCCACGCTCGTCCGCAAATGGCGCTTCGTCAGGGCGATCATCGGTGGCATGGCTTGGACAACTGGTTTGATACATGGCGAACCTCCATGGAATGAAGGTCCGCCAGCCGAAGCACCATATTATGTTGCGTCAAGAGAACGCCGCGCTCCGGTACGTCCGAAAGTCACTCCGAGGCGCGCAACATAAGTACGGCCGCAACATAACAGGAATTATGTTGGCGCCAACATAATTCCTGGTTCTGTGGCCTCTACCAGGCCTGGGTTGGGCGGCTGAAGCCGACGCTACGGCAGGTCCATGTGGCCGGCGAGCGGATGTTCGTCGACTTCGCTGGTCAGACCATGGAGGTGTTCGACGGGGCAACGGGAGAGGCGCGCCAGGCGGCGGTCTTCGTCGCAGTGCTGGGTGCGTCCAGCTACACCTACGCCGAGGCGGTGTGGAGCCAGTCGCTGCCGGACTGGATCAGCGCCCATGTCAGCGCGCTCGCGTTCTTCGACGGCGTGCCGCGACAGATCGTTTGCGACAATCTGCGCTCGGGGATCACACGCGCCTGCTTCTACGAGCCGCTGGTGAACCGAACCTACGCCGACATGGCGCGGCATTACGGCACCGCGGTGATCCCGGCGCGGCCCTACAAGGCCCGTGACAAGGCGAAGGTCGAAGTCGGCGTCCAGGTGGTGCAACGCTGGATCCTGGCCCGGCTGCGACATCACCGGTTCTTCTCATTGGCCGAGTTGAACAGCGCCATCCACGCGTTGCTGGCACAACTGAACGACCGTCCGATGCGCGGTTGGGGCACGACCCGGCAAGCCCTCTACCAGCAGGTCGATCGGCCCGCGCTGCAGCGGTTGCCACCGGCGCATTTCGAGTATGCCGAATGGAAGCGCTGCCGGGTCAATCTCGATTATCATGTCGAGATCGAACGGCACTACTATTCGGTGCCCTTCCAGCTGCTGCGCCAAACGGTCGAGGCACGGATCACCGCGAAGTCGGTGGAGATCTTCCACCGCGGCAAGCTGGTGGCGACCCATTTGCGCAGCCTGCGTCGGCATCGGCCCAGCACGGTGCCAGATCACATGCCGAGCTCACACCGCCGCTATCGCGACTGGACGCACGAGCGGATCCGGCGTGAGGCTGCGGCCATTGGTGATGACGCCGCGGCGCTGATGGATCTTATCCTGCGCTCGCGACCGCACCCGGAGCAGGGGTTCCGCTCCTGCATCGGCATCCTGCGGCTGGAGAAGCGCTACGGCGCGGAACGCCTCGATGCCGCCTGCGCCCGGGCACTGGCGCTTGGCACGCGCTCTTACACCTCGGTCGCAGCCATCCTCAACAACCGCCAGGACCGCAGACAGACCGAGGCCGACGGGCCCAACCTGTTCCACGAAAACATCCGCGGTCCCGGCTACTATCATTGAAAGGAGAACCCATGCTGATCCATCCCATGGCCGATCGCATGCGAGGCCTTGGCCTCGCCGCCATGGCCGACGCGTTCCTCGAGATGCAAAGCACCGCCGTGGCCGATGAGATCTCACGCGAGGATTGGCTTGGCCTGCTGCTGGATCGCGAGGCGACGCACCGCGAAAACAAACGCCTCGGTCATCGGCTGCGGCAGGCACGACTGCGGCACAGCGCGGTGATCGAGGACACTGATTACCGCACGCCACGCGGCCTCGATCGCGCGTTGTTCCAGAAGCTCGCCACCTGCGCGTGGATCCGCGCCAACCAGCACCTGGTCATCGGCGGCCCAACCGGCATCGGGAAGTCCTGGCTGGCCTGCGCCTTAGGCCACAAGGCCTGCCGCGAGGGCCTGTCCGTGCTCTATCGACGAGCCTCACGTCTGTTTGCCGAGCTGGCCACGGCTCGCGGTGAAGGACGTCTCTCGCGCCTCATGGCAACGCTGGAGCGCACGCGGCTGCTGATCATCGACGACTGGGGACCGGAGCCGCTGACCGCCGAACAGCGACGCGACCTGTTGGAAATTGTCGATGATCGCTACGAGAAAGGATCGCTGCTGATCACCAGCCAGATCCCCATCGGCAGATGGCATGAAGTGATCGCGGACCACACAATCGGGGACGCGATCCTGGACCGCGTCATTCACCGCGCACACCGGCTCGAGCTCAAGGGCCCCAGCATGCGCAAGCGGCACAATGCCGAGGTCAGCGCCACAATCAGCACAGGCTTGACGAACGCCCAGGAGAAGTGAGACGAAATCAACCGTCAGTGGCATCGCCCCGCTGCAGCGGCATGTCGCTCGTCTCGGCCCATCAGCTGACGGCGGGCGCGTGTTCATGATCACCGGAATCGGTGTTCATGATGGAACGGTTTGACCGTTCATGATCACCGGAATGCGCACACAAATTATGCAAAGCTTTACTGCCGTTGATATGATTGGCCTTTTCCTTTGCATAAGTTACCGCCATAAGTAAGGCATGATTTACGGGTATGCACGGGTATCGACGGGCGGCCAGAGCGTGGCGGCGCAGGTGGCTGCCTTGCAGACCGCTGGCGCTGGCAGGGTGTTCCGCGAAGTGGCGAGTGGAGCCAAGACCGGCCGGGCGCAGCTACGGAAGGCCATTACCGCGCTGGAAGCGGGTGACGTGCTGATGGTGACACGGCTCGACCGGCTGGCGCGATCCACCCGCGACCTGTTGAACACGCTGGCAGCGATCGCCGACAGCAAGGCAGGGTTCCGCTCCTTGGGGGATGCCTGGGCCGATACCACCACGGCCCACGGGCGGCTCATGTTGACCGTGCTCGGTGGGCTTGCGGAGTTCGAGCGCGACCTGATCCGGACCCGCACAGGCGAAGGCCGGGCACGGGCGGTCGCGCGCGGGCAGAAGATGGGCCGACCGCCCAAACTGACGCCGCACCAACGGCGAGAGGCGATCAAGCGCCGTGACCGCGGCGGGGAATTGCTTGCCGACATTGGCCGCAGTTACAACGTCAGCGGCGCGACGATTTCACGTGCTGCGCGCGGCTAGCGCTTCCCATCCTTGGGTGCGGTACCCGAAGTCCGAATCAGCCGCGCTGAGTGAGGCAGCCAATCCAGCCGGTCGAACACATCCAGAAGGCTAATCGGACAGTGGCCCGGTGTGCTGCAACACAAGCTCATGTCGACAAACCCGAAATCGGCCGTTAGCTGTCAACCGCATAGCTGCCGGCTGGGTCAGTGCAGCAGCTTGGCCGCCGCGAGCTTCGCCTGGACCTCCGCCAGCTCCGCCGCGATGTCCGCGTCCGACTTGGTGGCGTCCGTGTTTGTGATCCGCACGTCGGACGAACTGAGTTTGGCACTCTGGTAAGGTGCGAGGATCGCAGCCGTCGCCTTGGCGCCCGCCCTGTCGCCCTCCATCACCTCCGCCCGCAGGATGCGGCACAGCACCTGCACCGCTGATAGTGAGGCTATCTCGTCCGATGTTAGATTCTCCGCGATCAGCACCTCATGTTCAGGCACCGCGGACCGCCTCCGTGTAGGGCGGTCTGCCTTATAAACTCGTGGAAAAGCTCAACGTGAGTGACGAATTCTGCGACAGCCTTGCGACAGCTTTTGTCACACCGATCGGCGGGCAGCCCTCGAACGACGCGTGCGCCTCGCATCCGGGCAGGCGAATCGCCGAGGTCGTGGTACTTTTTCCATATCGCCAGGATTGCTTTCCGATCCAGGCCGCACAGGTGCAAGGCCTTGTTCATTCGCTCCTCAAACAGCGTTTCCTTGCTGGGCACACGACGTCCCTTGATCCGCAGCTGCTCGACCTCGCGGCGCAAATCGGACCCCTGGTCCGATATCCGCTGAATTGCCGCCCCAATCGCCTCGTGTCCGGGACCGTCTGTGGGTATCACGGTCCCCGGCAACCGGAGCATAAGCGGCCGGACCACGTCTATAACCACCCGGGTTAACGCTTCGCCGAACGTCACAGGATATGCAACTTTGAGGCTGCCTGCGCATTGATTTAGCGACATGAACCCAGACGCCGACATTCCCCGGTATCCAGAACACCGGATACTGGTTCTACGGCCGGTGTAGGGATATCAGTAGTACCGCACCACAACGAAAATGTCCCCGGATCAGGCCACGGATCAGGATAGCCTGCGCGACGCCGACCATGCAGCCGGTTCG
>CAWHVQ010000003.1:0-577833 GCA_963832895.1 uncultured Alphaproteobacteria bacterium
GATACGCCATGCCATCGGCCGGAAGCCTGAAGGACATCTACATCGAGGAAATAAGGGATTTGTGGTCAGCGAACGACCAGATGCAGCGGATAATGCACAGCATGAGCCAGAGGGCCGCCGACAAAAAGCTGAAAGACTTACTCGACCGCTCGGTGGAGGGCATTGCTAAGCACTCTGAAACCCTGAGGTCCGTGCTGGAAAGCCAGGGTGGTCGGGTCGCCAAGGAACATTGCAAGGGGATGGAAGGGCTAGTCGCCGAGGCCAAAAAACACGCCATCGACGCGGATGTCGAGGAGTCCCTGCGCGATCTGGTCATCATTGCTCAATATCAGCGCATGTCTCACTACGGCTTGGCGGGCTTCGGCACGGCCGCCGCCTATGCAGCGGCGCTCGGCGAGAAAAACGACGAGGGCAAGCTGAGCGCGATAGTCAAGGACATCTACAAGGCGGATGAATATACCACACAACTCGCGGAGCGGGCTGAAAAGGCAGCGGCAAAGTCGGGCTGACTGGGATTGGGCGGCAAGCAAAACTTCGTTATCCAGCAACTAGACAGCCAGCCTTAGCGTTATTGAGCCTCGGAGAGTTCGCGTTCTGCAAATCCTGGAAGGAACGTGCAATGAGGAAATCGTTCTCTGTCGTCAGTGCGGCGTTTTGTCTGTCTGTCATTGCGACAGCAGGGATGGCGGCCGGCTCTGGGGCCAGTAGTGGCAGCAGTCAAAGCGTTACCGGGACACAGCTAGGCAGCCCGCAAGAAGCGTCCCCGGCGACCGGGAGTGGATCGACAGTCACCTCCAACCAAGCCAATCAGACCTACCCTGCCACTGTTGGTCCCACGGGATCGACACAACCTGACGCTACCAATCCTAACCGCACTCAGCCATCTGGTGGCGGTGGCGGCGGCAAAAACTGACGGCTACGTTCGAATTCGTGGTTCCTCGCCCCGGCGGCGGTCTTATTGGCTAAAGCCGTCGCCGGGTAGCCGAACGAGACGCAGCGCAACTTTCGACCTGGATGGCTCACATCCGGCCCAGCACATTCGTCAGCGGCCGCACCGCCACACGCCACCCAGGGCGAATATCGGGTCGTGCGTCCGCACCGGTTAAACGCTAGGCTGGCGCTTACTAAGTTCAGCCGCCGGGGCCGGAGCCGGCATGCCAGTGCCACCGCCGAGGTCGCCGTATGGCCTAACAGTGCCGGCTGGGGGGCCTCGATATTCTTCCTCTTCAGCCGCGGCCAGAACAAGGGAGGGATGAATGGACGAGGCAATTGAAAAGTCGGCCATGCGGAAAATCTACATTCGCCTGTTGCCATTCGCGATTCTCAGCTACTTCCTCGCCTATGTTGATCGGATCAACGTCAGCTTTGCCGCGCTGACCATGCGTGGCGACCTCCAGATGTCCGCGACCGCCTACGGTTTCGCGCTCGGCACATTCTACTGGGCCTATTTCATCTTCGAGGTTCCCAGCAACATCGCCATGGAAAAGGTCGGGGCGCGGCTGTGGATCGCCCGCATCATGATCACTTGGGGCCTGCTTGCTTGCGCGACCGCCTATGTCACCGGCGCAACAAGCTTCGGCGTGCGTACGATTCCTGTTAGGCGCCGCCGAAGCCGGCTTCTTTCCAGGCATCATTCTGTATTTCACTTACTGGTTCCCGACCTACCACCATGCTCGGATCGTATCGGGGTTTCTGATCGGGCTGCCGATTGCGGTGGCCGCTGGTGCCCCGCTTTCGACGGCGCTTGCTGGGACTGGATGGGTCTGCTGGGCCTCAGGGGCTGGCAGATCATGTATCTCGCCGAAGGAATCCCGACGCTTCTGATCGGGATCGTCACCTTGTTCGTGCTGACCGATAAGCCAGAGCAGGCAAAGTTCCTGACGCAGGAGGAGAAGGCTTGGCTACGGGCGAGGCTTGATGCGGAGCGAACGGCCAAGGAGTCGGTCCGAACCTTCACCCTGTGGCAGAGCATGATCGATCCGAAGGTGCTGCTGCTGTCGCTCAACTATTTGGGCATAGTCACCGCCAGCCTCGGGATGCTGTTCTTCATTCCGCAGATCATCAAGTCGATCGGCGTCACCAGCAACATGACGGTCGGCTGGTTGACGATGGTGCCCTACATCTGCGGTGGCATCGGCCTTGTGGTCTGGGGCTTCGTCTCCGACCGCATGAACGAACGGCGGTGGAATCTGCTGGTTGCCTGCATCGTCTCCACGGCTGGGTTGGTTATGGCCGGCATGACGATGGGCACATGGTGGGCACTTGTCGGAATGTCGATCGCAGCGGTCGGGTTCTATGGTTCCAAGGGACCGTTCTGGGCGATGCCGCCGATGTTCCTCACCGGCACGGCTGCCGCTGCGGCGATCGCCTGGATCAATTCGATCGGCAATCTCGGCGGCTTCTTCGGCCCCTGGTATGTCGGTGTAATGAAGGATGCGACTGGTAGCTTCTCCGGCGGTCTTTACGGACTGGCGTTGCTCGGGCTGATCTCCGCCGTCGTCTGCGCCTTCTTCCTGCACATCCCCACTGCAAGAGTATTGCCTGCCGCGCCAGCACGCGTCGCACCGTTAGCGGGGGATTGATGCGCTCTGCGTACCTATGCTCTTGCGGGTGAACCCCTGCGATAGCCGGACCGACAGATACCAGACGAACTCGCTGATCCGGCTGGGGGAGGGGCCTGCGGGCATCCAGTCGGTCATGGGCAGCCTTCGGATAGATCGCATGTCGGCTTTGGATTGAATCTCGGCGCTTTTAGCTCGCCGAGCAGATCGATCAGGTCGGACAGCGCATCTGCCTCGATGATCACTGTGAGGAATGCCGCCTGCCGATCTATGGCAGCGAATCAGAAGGTGGGCAGATGATGTCTCTCTGTGCGGGCCGTCTCCGACTGCGGACACGGCTGAGAAGCCGACAACAGCAAGCTTGCCTTGCGAGCGGCTTTTGTGCTGCCCTTCGCCCGCCGGCTAACTTCGCGAAAGTACGCCCCATGCCCAAGACCATCGAGCATGTGCATTGGCCCGACGCCCCCAATCTGTGGATGCCCTATGCGCCGGCAATCAAGGTGCGCGGCGGGACGACCGTCTACTTGGCCGGTGTCACCGCCGCTCCGGTCTATCATCACCATCCGCATCGGCCGGAAGAGTTCGACGCCATGCCTTCGGACATGGAGGGGCAGGCGCGGGCGGCGCTCGACAATCTCCAACGCGGCCTGAAGGCGGTCGGCGCAAGCTTTGCCGATATCGTCACCGCCGATCGCTTTGTCACCGATCTCAGCGATCAGGACGCGCTCAATCGTGTCTGGGCCGAATATTTCGGTGAGGCCAAACCAACGACGACGACGGTTCAGGTCGTCCGGCTGGCGACCGATCCGCGCTGTCTCGTCGAGATCAACGCGATTGCCGTGATCGATTGAGCGGAAGCGGCGCGAGCCGAAAGCCGTGCTGCGCCCGTCAGAGCCGCCAGTCCGGAAGCCGGCAAATCCGATCGGTGTTGCTCAGGCAGTCTGAGCGGCCAATGCACTCCCAGCGGCATCGGTGTCACTACCGCCCATTCATCGAGGACGTGGACGATCGACTGCCTGACCTGATTCAGGAGGGAGACTCATGTCAGAAATATTCCCTGGATAAGGGACTTTTTTCTGACACTGGACTGCACCTCTCAACGCGATCCTTGTGAGTGACAGCGAGTCCGTAACACGGCTCGCTCAGTTCGACGGCTGATTTAAGGGTGCAGATCGATCGTCGCCGCCATTATTCGCCTGACCTCGCTGACTTTGGCGGCGACTCACCTTCAAGAGCCTCGCCGTCTCTCGCACGCCACGACCTTCATCCAATGCCAGACGAATGCGCTGCACCTGGAACGGTGTCGTCCTCGGCTTGCCCAGGCGCTTGCCCGATGACCGTGCGCGATCCAGTCCCGCCATTACCCTATCGCGGATCACGATAGCCGAATAGATGAGCGGCTCGACGACCGATCGTGCAGCCGCTTCACATCTACGTCCGAAACCGCGCCACCAAAATTGCGCCCTATTGTCACGCCGCAATGATATTCGCAGAATTCGGGGCTGGGTTGCGCTTTGGTATCATGTATAATTCTGGTAGAGGATTTCATCCAATTTCCTGCTTGCTAAGCTTTTTATGCTTCGATTATAGCAAATCAGAACCCTTAACGGGGAAGAAATGGAACAGCGGCGACGTATATGGCGCGAGGGAGGAGACAATGCGCAAAACGTCATTGGCAGCAAGCCTGGGATTGGCGTGTTTGCTGAGCACGGCGACGATCGCCCTGGCGGCGGACCCAGGTACCGAAGACCCGGACAACTGGCCGCAATATAATCGGACCGCCAATGCGTGGCGTTACAGTCCGCTGGAGCAGATCAACAAGGAAAATGTCGGTAAACTTTCGGTCGCCTGGGTCGCCCATGGTGGCGATATCACGATGGGAATTCAAGAAACTCCGATCGTGCTTGATGGCGTGATCTATTCGATTACTGCGGGGGACAGGGTGGCGGCGCTGGACGGTAAAACCGGGCAGCAACTCTGGAGTTTTGAGCCGAAGCTCGATCCGCTCACCAAGAAGGTGCTTTTCGCGCCCTATAGTCGCGGCGTCGCGGTCGGCCACGGCATGGTCTATATCGGCACGGTGGACGGGCGCGGAATTGCCCTCGACCAAAAGACCGGCAGGGAAATGTGGCAGGTCCAGCTAACCGACTTTGCCAACTGCCACGGCTGCAACTTCACGTCGCCACCCGTGGTTGCCGGCGACGTGCTGACGTTTGGTTCAACCGCTGGCGAATTGGCGACGCAAGGGAAAATCTTTGGTGTCGAAGCCACGACTGGCAAAAAGGTCTGGGAATTCAACACCATCAAGCAAGACCCGAACAGTTGGCCCGGTGAAAGCGGTAAATATGGCGGTGGCGGTGCTTGGATGCCGGGCACATACGATGCGGAGACAAACACGATCTTTTACGGCACCGGCAACCCAGGCAAAGATTTTGTTGACCTCGGATCGGACAGGTGACAACCTCTATACCGACTTAGTTGTTGCGCTCGATGCCGAGACCGGCCATCTGAAATGGTACCGGCAGGAAATCAAACAGGACGTGTGGGATTATGATTTGCCCTACGAGGTGATGCTGTTCACGAAGGACGGCAAGGATTTGATCGTCCATATGAACAAGAGTGGTTACGTTTTCGTGCTGGATAGGACCACTGGTGAAATCGAGAACATTTGGCCGATCAGTGATGTCAAGAACTTTGCGAAAGACATCAACAAGAAAACCGGCGAGTTGATCGGCCGAGTTGAATTGCCGATGGATCAGGAGACCTTGATTTGTCCATCCTCTTTTGGCGCGCGCAACTGGAATTCGGGTGCCTATAACCCGAAGACTGGGCTGTGGTACAACAACGTGCTCGACTTCTGTGGATACCTCAAACCAGTCGCGCGAAAAGACGATCCCAAGGATTATGGCACTGCGCATAGTGGCTCTAATGATTTCGGCCGACTGGTCATGGCACCCGACGGTCGCAAGCCCGGCGGTCTCGATGCCCGCGATCCAATCACCGGCCAGCGCAAATGGACGTATGAGATGGATGTGCCCGGCTTCGCCTGCGTCCTGACCACGGGTGGCGGTTTGGTATTCAATGGTGATCCAATGGGCACGCTGAAGGCTTTCGATGCTGACACTGGCAAGGTCCTGTGGAGCTTTAATACAGGCTCCGGCATGCGCGGCGGCATTGTAAGTTACGCCATCGATGGCGAGCAGGTCCATTTTGGTGCCAAGCGGCTGGGGTTCTTACGCCGCGATCTTGCTTCCGTCATTGTTCCCACAACTGGAAAAGGTACCAGCGGCTTCAACGCTGATCGCCTTCAAGGTTACGAAGTAGTTGCGATGGGCGGTTAGGAAACTGATCGCCCCACTATTCAGGAGCGGGCGGTGCGGAAAATCCCAACCGTGGCGTGCATGGTGCTTATCGTTGGATTAACGGCGGAAAAATCTCACGCCGACGAGAGGCCCGATCTCAAAGACCAGAGGATGATTGCCGCCGGGCATGATCTATTTCTGGAGAAGCAGTGCGCACATTGCCATGGGGAAGACGGTAAGGGCGGCGTCAATCTAGCCCGACGCGATCTCGACCCCAAGGGCGTGTTCGTCGCGATTGCAGACGGTCGAGAGAATAATGGCATTCGCATGCCGGCGTGGCGCGAAGTGCTAACCGATGAGGAAATATGGCAGGCGACGGCGTACGTTCTGTCGATCAGCAAAGCCAACAAGTAGTTCGACAGAACAGCTTCGCCGATGGCACGGGAAGCAAGGTCGGGAGTGGTCTCGGGCTGGCCCGAAGGCCAGCGTCTCATGATGCTGGAGGATTGATGATATGCACTAGCCAAGACTTAATCTGACGAACATTGTTGGTTTTCGGAAGCGGAGCCGGTGGGCGGGCGGGGTTCTCACCCACGGCAGGAACCGCGCCCGCCCACCGGCGGAACGGAGACCAGGAGATGACCCAGGAGCAGAAGATCATTCGTGCCAAGGTTGGGCTGCTGGAGCTGGCCAAGCAGCTCGGTAACGTCAGTCAGGCCTGCAAGATGATGGGCTACAGCCGAGACAGCTTCTACCGGTTCAAGGAACTCTACGACAAAGGCGGTGAGATCGCCCTGCAGGAGATCAGCCGCCGCAAGCCGGTGCTGAAGAACCGCACGCCTGTCGCCGTCGAGGAGGCAGTGATCGCGGTGGCAACCGAGCAGCCGGCATGGGGGCAGGTTCGCGTCGCCGAGGCGCTGAAGCGGCAGGCGCTGTCCATCTCGCCGGCCGGCGTGCGTTGCGTCTGGCAGCGCCATGACCTGGAAACCATGCGCAAGCGGCTGAAAGCGCTGGAGGCGAAGATGGCGCAGGAAGGCTTGGTGCTCACCGAAGCTCAAGTGCAGGCACTGGAACGCGCCAAGACCGAGAAAGAGGCGCACGGCGAGTTCGAGAGCGAGTGCCCGGGCTACTGCGGTGCCCAGGATACCTTCTATGTCGGCACCTTGAAGGGGGTGGGACGCATCTACCAGCAGACCTTCATCGACACCTATGCCAAGGTGGCCTTCGCCAAACTCTACGACCGAAAGACACCGATCACCGCCGCCGACGTGCTGAACGACCGCGTGCTGCCGTTCTTCGAGGACCATGACATCCGCCTCAGCCGCGTGCTCACCGACCGCGGCACCGAATATTGCGGCAGTCCTGAGCGGCACGAATACGAACTCTACCTGGCGGTGGAGGATATCGACCATACTCGCACCAAGACCCGGAGCCCGCAGACCAACGGTATCTGCGAGCGCTTCCACCGCACCGTGCTTGACGAGTTCTACCGCGTGGCGTTCCGTAAGAAGATCTATCGCACCATCGAGGAACTGCAGACCGACCTCGATGCCTGGGTCGTCGAGTACAACCACCAGCGCCCTCATCAAGGGCGCTGGTGCTACGGCAAGACTCCAATTCAGACCCTGATTGATGCACTGCCTTTGGCAAAGGAGAAACTCATGGCAGCATGACCATCGTCAACACTCACCACGGCTCGCACAGCCAACACTGACCGTCGGATCAAGTCATAGCTAATACAGATGATACGCTTCGCATTCGCGATCGCCTCGCCATAGACCTCTGGCTTCATCACCAGGGTGAACGTTGGCTCGCTACCCGAAAACCACGTCAAGGCGTACATCAGTTCCGCCATCTGCGCTGGCGTATCGAGGTTCACCACCATGATTGCCGCGCCGGTCATCGAAAGAACCGATGTATAAACATCCGCAGTGGGGAGGAATGAACAATGATCTCACTCAAGAGTGCGATCACGGTTGGACTTGTGATAGCAGCGCCACCAAACGCCGACCCCTCCCTGGCGCCCTGGTTCAGCAGCTTACGGCTGCGGCACCGACAATCGGGGAGCCAAGTGCTGCGACGTCGCCGACCGCCATAAGCATCCGGCGCAGGCAGATAGCGAGCATTATCGGGTGTTCTACGAGGACCGCTCGTCGATCGTGCTCTCGGAGGCCGTATCAGACCGGCTGACAATCCCACGGGCGATTACGTCACCTGCATTCAGCGCGATCATTGGGCAAACGGCATTCATGATGGGCCAATTGTCTGATGCTTGACGAAAAGCCATGCTCAATGCTCCGAATCGTGCTCGGAGGGAACCGGCTCTCTACGTCCCTCAATGCCCTATAGCCGATCCAACAAGGCAACGAATTATGAGCGATACTTGCACGGCGGATCGACTGATCAAGTCGATTGAGACGATCACTCCTTTGATCGAAGCTGATAAGTTGGCTTTCGATCAAACTCGGCAAATAACACCACCGGTCGTATCCGCAATGCATGACGTCGGCCTTTTCAGCTTGTGGTTGCCCCGCGAGTTGAATGGACCTGCTCTGAACCTAACCGATACTACGCGCGTGTTGGAGGCGCTGGCGCAGATCGATGGTGCTCCGGCTTGGTGTGCTGGTATCGCTACTACATACAGCCGGCTGGGAGCGTTCCTACCGCGCGAAACGGCCAGGAAATCTTTGTTGATGAGCGTGCGATCGTCGCTGGTGCGTTTTCCGGTGGACAGGCTGAGGAGGCAAACGATGGCTACGCTCTGTCTGGGCGCATGCCATTCTCAAGTGGGATCGGCCATAGTTCCTGGGCCATCGGCGGCGCTGTGATATTTCGTCAAGGCCAACCGAAGCGCTCCGAGCGGGGTCACCAGGAAGTCCGTGTTTTGCTTTACCCAACGAGTGAGATCACGGTGCTCGATACTTGGGATGTTGGTGGGTTGCGCGGCACCGGGAGTCACGACCACACCGTTGAGAATCTGTTTGTCCCCGCAGATCAAACGGTGCTGGGTCATGGGGATACGACCGATTGTGTTGGCAGTATCTTTCGAGTGCCACCCTACACCGCGTATCCGGTCCCAATCGCGGCAATCCCGCTTGGTATTGCCCGCCATGCACTTGACGTCTTTTACAAAATGGCCGCGACCAAAATCCCTCGTAGTGGCACACAACCAGTCAGAGAGGATGCCACCGTACAGCTTAATATTGGTCGTGCGGAGGCTGCTCTGAGGTCGGGGCGTGCATTCATGCTTGAGATGACGCAGGAAGTCGATAGCGCGAGTGAGGCCGGTCATGTTTCCATGGAACAACGCATGATGCTGCGTCTGGCCTGCGCTCAGGTTGCGGCGATGAGTAAGGATGTGGCGCAGATCGTATACGACGCGGCGGGCGGATCATCGTTGTACGAGAGTCAGGGCATTCAGCGATGCTTCCGTGACATTTATGCCGCCGTGCAGCATCTCCAGGTCCAAAGCGTAAATTTTAGATGGGTCGGGCAATCGGTTATGGGCCTCACACCAAGCACGACCCGCCTATAGGTTGAATGTCCATCCGGCAGAATACCGGAACCCTGGTAGGCACTGCGGGACGAAAGGGAGAACCGTCACATGGAACTGCCGCGTACACCGACATCTCGACTGGATGGCCGCCGCGCGCTAGTGACCGGAGCCGGGCGCGGTATTGGTTTGGCATGTGCGGCGGCACTCGCGCAAGCTGGCGCCCATGTGGTTCTCGCCGCACGAACCACGTCGGAGATAAATGAGGTGGCTGCAAGCATTCGCCGTGACGGTGGGACCGCCGAGAGCATCACGCTGGACATCACCGATATCAATGCGGCGACCGATGCTATTGCAGGTCTTGAGGCGTTCGATATTCTGGTCAACAACGCGGGCACGAACAGGCCGGTGACGTTCCTCGACGTCACGGTGGAAGACTTCGACTACGTGGTTGGACTCAATCTGCGGGCGGCATTTTTCGTGGCACAGACGGTTGCCCGTCGGATGGTCGAGTCGGGCAAACGAGGTTCGATCATCAATATCTCGTCGGACATGGGCTTGGTCGGCGGTCCCAACCGTACCGTGTATTGTTCGACCAAGCACGGCATGGAAGGCATGACGAAAGCTATGGCGATTGACCTCGGCCCACACGGGGTTCGCGTGAACACAATCTGCCCGACCTTCATCGAAACACCCCTCGCGCGTCGCTTCCTTGCCAACGAAGCCGTCCGTAGCTGGGTCTTGAGCCGGATCAAGCTCGGACGGATAGGGCAAGTCGAGGACTTGATGGGGGCGGTCGTGTTCCTAGCGTCCGATGCATCATCACTGATGACTGGTTCGGCTATGGTTGTCGATGGGGGTTGGGCGGCGGATTGATCCTGTCTGTGCGTGTCGTATCCACGTTTGGCAGAACCATCTTGCTCTGCTGTTGTCGGTGGGCAGCTTCTTGATGCTCACTGGCGGTTTGCTCGCGCAGCATCCGGTAGAGACTGGCCCTGCCGATCCTTAGCCTGCTGGCGATTTTCCTGACCGCGGCCTCTCTGAGCCTGATGATCTCGGAAGCCTGTCGCCGAATGGTCGGTGCTGGGGGTGTTCAGCGAATTCGAGCGAGCGATGATCCGCGATCGGGTGATGGCGGGGCTGGATCGAGCGCGATCATTCGGCAAGCGATTGGGCAGGCCGAGGACGGCGCCATTCCTGGTGGAGCTTATGCGTGCTGCTCTGGATGAGGGGTGCGGTGTCAGGGAGACGGCGAGGCTGCTGAAGATATCCGCTGCCAAGGTGAGCGAGGTCAGGCGGATGTCGGCGAACGCGACCGGCTGACCCCCAGGAGTCCAACTCGCTGCTACTCCGCAAGGAACCGGCAAGCAAAAATCGGCATTCAGGCCGTGACCATCGGATCGAGGCCCCACGACCAGACGAAGCGTGGGTAGCACCATCCGTAAGCCAGACGGTATTGGCCGTGCTACACTGCATCGGACGGTCTCCAGGCAATGACGAAGCAGTTTCCTGTGAGGCTGACCGCGAGGTAGGATCATGTTCGTCAGCATCAGAAAATACAACGTGAGACGCGGTTCAGCGGAGCACCTTGCCAGACGCGTGCGGGAAGGATTCGTGCCCATGATGCGACAAATCCAGGGGTTCAGGAGCTATTATCTGCTTGATGGCGGCCCGGATGTGCTGATCACCATCAGCATATTTGACAGCGCGGATGAGGCATTTGCCTCCAATGAGAAGGCGCGGACTGGGTGAGGAACAACGTCCTCGAATTCACCAAGGGGATGCCGGAGGTCATGGTTGGCAAGGCCCTGATCGCCGAGGTTAGATAGCAAAGCCCTGAGCCAAAGCTGCCATCTTAATTGTTTCTCGCTGGGCGGATCAGAGGTTTTGTGGTGGTGTGAAGCCCCCGAACTCCCGCTCGATCAGCCCTGCAAACGCGATCGTTGTACAGGTCATCCAGGTAGCCGCCAATGATCTGGACGCCGATTGGCAGGCCGCGTTCGTCATGTCCGATTGGCGCGACCGTCGCTGGCAAGCCGGTCAGCGTAGCGATGGCGGCCCATGCGATCTGGTCGTAGTAAGGAACCTTCTTGCCATCAACGTCGAGTTGCCGCGTCCCCAACGGTGAGTGATCATGTGGAAAAGCTGAGGTTGGCATCGGCGGACACACGATGACATCGACCTCCTGGAAAAGAGCCTGCCATCTCGCCCGTAGCCCGTTTCTGATACGGCTCATCTGGACCCATGTGGCAAGGTTCATCATCGTGCTTCGCAGGGCAGTGGCCGTGAGGCTCTGGTCGTCCGGTGCCAGTGCCTTGGCAGCGGCCTCTACCTGCGCGCGCTCGTCAGGGGGCTGATCTGCACTGAAGAACCCCCATCGGGTCCTCGATGTAGTTCCGCGTCGTCTGGTTCAGGTCGGGCATTTGGGGGTTTGATCGCACAACGGTGCAGCCAAGCTTGGCGAGATGATCGGCCACCCCCTCCAGCGCCGTCCTGATGCCTACCGCGGTCGGGCAGAGCGGATGCGCATCGATCACCAGGACGCGAAAGTCCGCTAATCTATCGTGGCGCGGCTCGGGCAGCACGAGGTTATAGCCGATGCCGTCCCACATTTCGTCGGGTCCTGCCAGAACGCCCAGTTCGAGTGCGAGATCGGCGGCGCTGCGCGCCATCGGACCAATCACGAACATCTCGCTTCTGACTGCGATGGCGGGGCTACGAGGGGGACCCGATCCGCGTTGAGGTATCAAGTCTAGGCTGGGTTTGTGCGAGAATACACCACAGAAATGCGCCGGTGCGCGGATCGACCCGCCGACGTCCGAGCCAAGCTCCAACGACACGAACCCGGCGGCAAGAGCCGCGGCACTGCCGCCCGAAGACCCACCGGGAGTGCGGCCAAATTCCCAGGGATTGTTGGTGGTTCCGTAGACTTCATTGAAGCTCTGCCAGTCGCTCAGTCCTTCAGGAACGTTGGTCTTGCCGATGATGATCGCCCCTGCGGCCTTGAGCCGTTGCACGGCCAGGGCATCAACATCGGGGCGCCAGTCCCGAAATCGTGGGTAGCCCCAGGTCGTCGGCAGTCCGGCGACGTTGAACTGTTCCTTTACCGTCATCGGCAGGCCGAGCAGTGGACGGCGCTCACCGCGTCCCAGTGCAGCGTCGGCGGCATCGGCGGAGGCCCGCGCTCGATCGAAATCACGCACGACGACGGCGTTGATTTTCGGATTGAGCGTCTCGATGCGTCCAAGCGTGGCATCCAGTAGCTCGCGGGCGGAGATTTGTCGGGCCACGAGAGCCTGTATCAGATCAACCGCGCTGCGATAGCTCGGGCTTGTATCTCCACCCGCTGCCGGTGCTGGCGTCAAAGCGGCACTGGCCGTCGCCCCACAAAGTCCAGCCATCAAGCCACGACGGGATAAGTCAAGTGTCGTTGCCTGCATTTCGCTGGCTCCCATTCTGGTCGCTGGCGCCACGCTAACAGAGAAGTCGGCTCGGCGGAGGTTCGCGTCGGTCTGACAGCAAACCTACCGAGTTTCTATCGTCACCAGAACGGGAAGGCACATTTCCGCTCCAAGGCATTATGTGGTCTAGGAGGCAGCGCGATAGAAGGCTCGGTCGGCGCCATCGGCAAGGCGATCGGCGGCTGCCCCGTGGTCCCTGGGTGCCGGCGGTCGGTGCATTGGAGTTTGTAAACGTGTCAGTCCAGTTACGGTCACGCGGCGGAAAGGCGCTTCGCGACGTGCTTCTTATCCGACTTCTATCCACCCGTGGGCAAATCCGCTTGTTTGTCCGAAGGAAACGGCCCAGCGTGCAATTCGTCGGCTCCCTTGTCGGGGAGATCGGGGAAATGCCATGCGCCGCCGTGACATGCTCAAACTGTCGGCCGGTGCCGCAATGCTCGGGGCGCCGCACATCGCAATGGCGCAACGCGAACGAACACTCAAATTCGTTCCAATTCCTGATCTAACTACGCTGGACCCGGTCGGGAGTGCGAACCGGGCATCACACAACCACGGCTATCTAATATTCGACACACTTTACGGCCTTGACGAGACATTTACCGCGCAGCCGCAAATGGCCGAAGGGCACACTGTCGAGAATGATGGAACACTTTGGACTATACGACTGCGCGAGGGTCTGCGGTTCCACGACGGCGAGCCGGTTCTCGCGCGGGACGCAGCGGCTAGCATCCGGCGCTTTGCGGCTCGCGATGCATTCGGGAAGTCGCTAATGGCGGTAACCGGCGAACTGTCCACGCCAGATGATCGCACGTTGCGCTTTCGCCTGACCAAACCGTTCCCGCACTTACTCGCGGCGATGGCTGGGTCTTCAACGACTATGCCGTGCATTATGCCGGAGCGGCTTGCAACCACTGATCCGTTTCGCCAAGTGACAGAGATGGTCGGCAGCGGACCATACCGCTTTCTTCCTGCCGAGTTTAATGCCGGAGAGCGAGCCACGTATGAACGGTTCAGCGGATATCTGCCTCGTGCTGAAGGCACTCCGAGCTATACGGCTGGCCCCAAGGTGGCCCATTTCGACCGGGTCGAATGGCATTCGCTCGGCGATGCCGCTACGTCGGCCGCGGCATTGTTGCAGGGTGAAGTCGATTGGTTGGAGTTCACCAAGTGCCGATCAGGTGTCGCTGCTCGCACGCGAGGCCGGCGTGACGGTCGAGGTCCGGGAATCCTCCGGGTCGATCGCGGCCATGCGCTTCAACCATCTCTACCCTCCCTTCAACAACCCAGCAGTTAGGCGTGCCTTGTTGGGCGCTGTTGATCAGGCAGATGTCATGAGTGCCGTGGCTGGTACCGACCGTGCTTATTGGCATGACAAGATCGGTCTGTTTGATCCCCGCTCTCCGCTGGCGAATGAAGCGGGGATCGGGATACTCACCGGTTCCCGCGATTACGATAAGGTGAAGCGCGATCTCAAGGATGCGGGCTATCGTGGCGAACCCATCGTCGTGCTGGGGGTGTCTGGCAACAGCTATATTGTGTCTATATCGCAAGTGGGTTCCGACCAGTTGCGCAAGGCCGGCATGAACGTCGATCTTCAGATCATGGATTTCGGAACGTTAGTGCGCCGCCGTATGAGCAAGGAGTCACCCGACAAGGGCGGATGGAATGTTTTCTTCACAATCCTCGACGGCCTATTCAATGACACGCCGGCAACGAACTACGCAATTCGCGGCGATGGAAAATCTGGATTGGAGGGTTGGCCCGACAGCCTAAAGCTTGAGGCATTGCGTGAAGACTGGCTGGACACGTCAGATGCCGATGCCCAGAAGCGGATTGCTGTGCAGATGCAGTTACAGATGTGGCAGGACGTCCCGTACATTCCGATGGGGCATTGGGTTCGGTCTACCGCGCATCGGCGCAACATCGTTGATCTGCCCTGGGGATTCGCGGCCTTCTATGGGGTGAGGAGAGTGTGACCCCACCAAACCTACCGGACGGTAAAAGTGCAATCACCACAGTCGTTGGTCCCGATGGGCGTGCTTGCGGAACATGCATTATGATCAGTGCGGATGTTCGCACGTCCTTCGACCTCACACGCTTCCGGTCTCCCGCATAGCATCCCAAGACCGAGAAAGCAGAACTTGCGTTAAAGACAAAGACCCGTCAGGATGACGGAGCAACGAACCCGGTGTCGCGGCCATTAGGGTCGAACATCGTGACAGGCGTTAGGTTCGATCGACCTCCATCACTGCCTGCGGACTCGGCATGGGTATAACCCGTGTGAGGCGTAGGCCAGCCTCGGCAAGCAGAACGTGGAATTCAGCCTCGGTCCGCTCGCGTCCACCCGGATTGATCAGCATGTTGATATCGTGAATGAACTTTGCTCGCGTAAGCGCGTCATCCGGGTCAATCTGCTCGGGGAGGATGCGCTCGATGAGCAACAACCTCGAGCCGTCCGACATGGCTGCGCGGCAGGCTCTTAAAATCGCGACGGCTTCGTTGTCCTCCCAGTCGTGGATCACGCCTTTCAATACATATGCGTCGGCACCCGGCGGCACAGCAACAAATGCATCACCCCCCACGGCCTCGCATCTTTCGGAAAGCCCGGCTGCCGCAATGCGCGAGCGAGCAGCGTCCGCGACATGTGGGAGATCAAAGACAGTCACGCGCATGGTGGGATGGCGTTCAAGCACCGGAAGAAGGAGCGCGCCGTTGCCACCGCCCACGTCAACGATCCAATCAAACTTCTCAAACGGATAGTTCGACACCAACGGGCCGTTGACGCCTTGTGTGAGGCTCTGCATAGCCTCATCGAACAGCCTAGCGGCCTCCGGTCGCGACGCGAGACGGGTCCATATATCGGTGCCAAAGATATGGCGGAACGCATGCTCACCCGTGCGAACGGCATGTGGCAACGCCTCCCAGGCGCGTCCCTGGTCATCGCTGAAGACTAAGAGCGCCCATGCCCGCATCGAGCCGAGCACGCCGGTCCGCAAAGTCGCGCCAAGCGACGTGAGTGTGTAGCGGCGTTCGGCGCTCTCGTGCAGCACGCCGATGGCGCTGAGGGCACGCAACAGCCGGGCGAGCGAGGGCACATGTGCCTTCGTCACGAGAGCGAGTGAATCGGCATCACGCTCCCCATCGGCAAGATAGTCCGCAATACCAAGCGCGGCGGCGGCATGGACAAGACGCGCCGCCCAGGCACCGTTCAGCAAACCCATCATGGCGCCTGCTGCGTCCAGGTTAAGACTTCTCCTTCGGATCGGACCGAATCATTAATTTGGTCCCCCTGCTCTTTCCATCATCGCCAAGTGCTGAGCACAGCAGCCATGGGCTACTTAGAAGCGGTCAGAAAGTGGTTCTCCATTGGCACCGCCAGACCAGCATCGTCCACATAAGTCGCGATCTGCTCTATAATATCTGGGATGAACGCTTGTTTACGATCGTCCGGCAATGCCAAAAACTGCGCTGTAATGGGCGCCCCACTCACCCAACCGGCAACAAACCTCGCGGGGACTGGATAGCGCATGGTCCTATGCTCAATGCGGATTCGGACATTCCTAAGGCCGGCTTCCAGGGCAAGTCGCCGAAGCTCATCGGCCGAGTTGAGTGAGAAAGCACGGTGAAACGGCGCTTGGGCATCGGCACCGAGGAACTGGCCGATCGTGTCGATTGCGGCCACGAAAAACGGCTGCCGTTCCAGCGCGCCCCACACGTTAAGGGAGACCCGCCCTCCTGGGGCGAGCACGCGTGCCATTTCCCTCATTGCCGCCGCGCGATCGGGGAAATATTGCAGACCTTGTTGACACAACACCACGTCAAAGCTATCCGCTTCAAACGGCAAATCGGTCGCGCTCCCCTGGCGCCACTCGATCTGAGAATTGCTTCGAGCCGCACTAAGCATGGCTTCGTTGATGTCGATTCCGGTCACGTAGCAGAGCTTGCGGCTGACCAAGCTAACGCGGCTGGCTACCACACCGGTGCCGCAGGCAACGTCCAGCACGCGATCACCGTCCCGGCAACCGGCGGTCAGGATCAGATCGTCGGTCCAAGGCTCTACGATTTTTAGCCCAAAGCGGGTATAGGCTGTCGGTGCGTCTCCGCTCAGTTGAAATCCGCTCACTGTACCCTCCGTGGACCGCGCCGCTTGTTCGACGGACGCGACGCCCCCTCACTGTTCCGCGTTCCAGTGAAGAGGAGTTCGTGCAGCATACCTTATCGTTGGATAGGCATAAAACTGAACGAGTGGACACGGAACCTCAAGGCACCACCATCCCACTGGTAGGCGTTGACGAAACTACCAGAGCGATCCTGTAAGCTGCCGCCTTCGGGTACCTTTACGGTGAATTGGCCGACGACCAAGACGATGTTACCCTCAGCCTGCACCTGTTTTATGTCGTAGCGAATCCCTGTCCGACCGGCATCAAACGCTGCCTGCCACGCTTTTTCGATGTTCGCCTTGCCAGACACCATTGGCCCCGGTGGAACCAAAACTCCATCCTCGGCATAAAGCGCCGCCACGCCGGCCGCATCCTTGTTGTTGTATTTTTCGATGTAAGTTGCGACCACGGTCGCAACGGCCTTTTCGGCTTCGGCTTGATCGTGTGCGAACGATGGTATCGCGATCAAGAAAGCGGTAAGCCCGAAAATAGCGCCCAATACTCTGGACATCGCTCCCTCCTGTTCCTTGTTCCGTTAGGCTGTTGTCGCCGCTATATCGCAACACCATGCACTTGCGGCAGCCGGTGGCGCTCCCGTGGTGCTGCCGTCATGGCATACGAGCGCCAATCTTGTACCGAGTCCCCGATTTCTTGATGAGTATCAATCCTCAGCGCTCTCAGGCGGTAAGCGTAGACTGTATGATCATCTTGACCGCGTTTGGCGGCACCCTATACAGTGACCGCGAAACTTACAACCGTTATTCTCTCTCGGAGAAGGCTGAGGCATACTTATGTCGTCCACGCAACAGGCAACAATTCTGGGCAGAGACGCGGGAAGTCCGAAGAAGAAGGCCGGCAGTTGGCTGCGAGAGCAGCGGCAGAAGGGTCTGTCGCAGATGGACCTCGCTAACGCTGCGGAAGTGGTCGAGACCATCAAGAAGGCCTGCAGGATAAGGCCAGTCGCGCCCGCACGGTGATCGTGCAACTACCAGGGGCCGCGTCGGGTCTTTTGACGCCTACAACTTCACAAGAACGGCGGGAACACAATACGGCCGGGATAAAGAAGGTCGCGAAAACCCCGAAATGAAGCGCGTGCTGCCGAATGATCCAGCAACCATTCCCGTTCGGATTATCACCTCAACCGGCTGGGGGAGCATAATATGGCCTTATCCGGGTGCGCCTCTGGGATACATCGCCGCTTCCTTATCGTTGCCAGCAGTGGAGGTGGCGGCGACTTACAGCCTCTGCTGGCGCTCGCGTCTGGGTTACTTGCGCGGGGCCACGGGGTGTCTGCCTTTGGCGACACTGAGGTTCAGATCAGGATGCACAAGCTGGGAGTAGAGACAACTCTCGCCGGCGACCGACATGACCTTTCATTGCAATACGCCGCCGTGGCTCGCCACGAGGGGCATTTGTCCGCTGTTGAACAGGCGGCGAGTCTTCGTGATCGCCTTTCGTCGGATTGGGCGCCCGGATTACGTCCGCTAATTGAAGGGACCGCGACAGCAGATCATAGCGACATTCTCGTCGCATCACTATTTAGTGCCAGCCCAGTACCGATTAGCAGCCGAAAGTGCCGGTCTTCCTTGGGTAGCAGTAAACAGCACATTCTACGTTGGTCCAGGGCCGCCACGCTCACCAGAGGAGGATTTCGGATCGCGTGCACCGCTTTTTAGCGGCTACTTTGGCACAAATATGAATGAGGCAGATCGCGTCCTTCATGCCTCGGAACGCGTCTTTGATTTTGATTTTGCCGGCCTTCCTGCACACCATCACTATGTTGGCCCACTACTTGAAGATACGCCGGGTGATTATCCGTCGTGGCTGGATGAGCCGGGGAATCCGTGGGCATTGGTGACGGTTAGTTCACTCAAGCAGGACGATATAGCGATCGCCCGCGCCGCGTTGGCTGGATTAAGCACGCTGCCACTGCGAGTTCTGGTGACGGCCGGCCCGCATGCCGAGCAAGCTCTGGGAGACCTACCGCAAAACGCACGCGTTGAGCAATACGTGCAGCATGGGCCGGTATTGACTAAGGCTCGATTGATGGTGAGCCACGCAGGACATGGTTCGGTAATGCGCGCACTATGGCACGGCGTCCCGATGGTACTGGTTCCCTGGGGTCGTGATCAGGGTGGTGTTGCTGACAGAGCCGCCCATTTGGGCGTGGCTAAAGTCATCACGAAGGCGGACGTTTCGGCGAAGCGGATGGCCGATGCGGCCCGGTCGGCACTGGGCGACGACACGATGGCTGCAAAGATTGCGAGCGTTTCATTGCGCTTGCGCGCGATGGACCCCGTGAACACGGCGTGTGGATTGATTGCTCAGCCAGGACGGAATCGCCATGTTCGGACATCTGGGATGCCAGCGGCGAATCCGAACTGATCTTCGCGTCGGATCATCGCAGCGATGAGGTCAGTAGTGCCAGAGCCATCCCACCCGGCCCGTGATCATACGACCCATCATGCGGCCTTGGCGAATACCGTCTCACCGCGCTCGCCGTAAGGTAGATGATCGAGCCGAAGCGAAACGGTGACGGTGGAAGATAGTTAGCCGCTACAGGAGGGCTACTGGGTGGCTTGGCTGGACGGTCGTGGCGATCCTACCGCACGAGCGCATCAGTGGCACCAAGGGCGTGCGACCACCTCTAGCACATCGTGGGTCGTCCACGGTTACCGGACAGTCACTCGTGAACGCGTACTCTCTATACTGTCGGTCTGATATTCTGGTTGTGGCGGAAGAAATTCGTCGGATCGTACCTGTTCTTCAAATCTACGAGCCGATCATAATTCGTTCCGAAGGCCGCCTTGATGCGATCGGCCCCTTCTTCGGTCTCCAGGCCAATGTGGTTGACGTAGTCACTGCCGCTGGTGAATGGGCGCATCGCCTCGGCCACTTCCCGCGACCAGCGGATGTTGGCTGCGTCCTCCGCTGGATCAAGCCAAACCGCATCGCAGCCCCATTCGCACAATGCTTCGCGATGGCTGAACGCGGTCTCTGTCGCACCAACCCGATTCGCCGCGTTCCCCAACTGCTGGAAATATATCATTGATAGCGGCGAAGGTGCAGACGCGAAGTGCTCCACTAAGACGGCGATCGCCTCGTTGCTGATGCTCCGGGTAAAGTTCGATTTGAAATAGTAGCGGCGGCCGCGAACGAAGGCTTCATCGAGCAGCGTCTGGACTTTGCGATAGGGTATCTGAGCAACTTCGTCCGCCAACGGCGGCCCGAAGCTGCGGATCGGCCGCAGCACCTTTTCTCCGGCATCGGGGCTGCCGTTGTAGCAGATCACGATCGCGGCCAGTGGGTCGCCATCCGGCGAGTGCATCAGAGCCGCCACCGTGTTGACCTCGTCAGGGGTCGAGGTCGCGAAGTCGCGATAGAGCGCGAGCGTCTCCTTGGCCAGGGCGAATGGATACAGCACCGGCCCAGCCAACATCGGCCCTACGCCATGGAGCCGGTACTCGAATGAGGTGACAATGCCGAAATTGCCACCGCCGCCGCGCAGCCCCCAGAACAATTCCGGGTTCTCGGCGGCGTTCGCCGTCACCATCGCCCCCTCGGCGGTGATCAGGTCTACCGAAAGGAGATTGTCGCAGGTCAGGCCGTATTTGCCTGCAAGCCAGCCAAGACCGCCGCCCAAGGTCAGCCCGCCGATACCGGTATGTGAGATCGCACCACCTGTGGTGGCCAAGCCGAAGGCTTGGGTCTCGCGGTCGAACTCGCTCCAGGTAGTGCCGCCCTCGGCCCTCGCGGTCTGCCGAGCAGGGTCTACACGCACGCCGCGCATGCCCGCCAGATCAATCATCAGGCCGCCCTCGCACACCGCGATGCCGGGCGTGTTGTGGCCGCCGCCGCGCACCGATACGAGCAGTTTGTGTGCACGGGCGAAGCGCACCGCTGCGATGACATCGGCGACACCGCCGCAGCGGGCAATCAGCGCGGGCCGCCGGTCGATCATACCGTTCCAGACTTGTCGTGTTTCGTCGTAGCTCGCGTCCTCCGAAGAGAGTAGCGAACCGCGCAATTCCGTTCGAAGCGCCTGGACGGTGGCGTTCTCCAGCGTCTTGCCCGTCCCATCGGTGGTGGCGATTAGCGTATTCATGGCCGTCCCTCCTATATTGGTGTGTAATTCGACATTCGCAGAAGATCGCCGGTTTCAACGGCACGAAGGCTGCTCAGCCTGCTTATTGATCCTTGGGGGGACCGCGGCCATCAGCTTCCGCGCTAGACTGATTCACCTGTTCTGCTTGTCGCCTCCACCTATCTGGTTGGAGTAGTTCCCGCGAGCATAGCCACCACCTCATCGGTCATCTTCACATCCGCGAATACGCGACCCATAGTTTTTAGCTCGGCCTTATGGGTTTCGCGGCTTACTTCGGCAACCGCATCTGCCACCAGGATCACGCGATAGTTGTGGTCTACGCCACCGCGTACCGTTGTGGATACACAGACGCAAGTGGTCACGCCGGAAACGACGCAGGTCGTCACGCCCATATTTCGGAGAATCGTATCGAGCGGGGTATTCGAAAAGCCACCAAAGCCCTTTTTGACGACGAGATGTTCGCCCTCACGGGGTTCGAGATCGTCCACGATTTGGGCACCCCAGGTGCCCTCGACAATGAAGGTGCGATTGCCGCCGGGAGAGCGGTCAATTCGCCAATAGGGAATTTGCGCGTCCGAGTAGTCAGGTTTCAACACATGGGCTAGATAGATTATTGGTCGCCTGGAGGTCCGGAAGGCATCAGCGAGCCGGCTCACATTGGGGATCGTGCCCATGAGAAAAGGCATGTCGATTTCCCGCTCAGGGTATCTCCCGCGCCCGATGGCCCAGCGCGCCATCGGGATGGACGAAGTCGTTCTGCATGTCCACTATAATCAGCGCCGACTTGCTGATGTCGGGTCCCATTGTCTCTATGTTCATTCTGAAGCCTCTTTTTTGACCTGAGTAGGTTGATGATCGACGGATCGGACCGCCGCTCTTGCAGTTCGCGACTGTCAGGCAATTGCCCAGCCGCGCATAGCCGTAACCGACACCCGCACGCTCTCGAAGTCCGCCGGGGGCATTAGAATGGGCAGGTCAACTCCAGCCTCGATGTATGCTGCCAGACGTTCCCTACAGCGATTGAGCGGACCAATGAGGCAGACCGCATCGAGGAACCGATCACTCAACGAATCCGGTCCGCCCCCGGCTTCGGCCGTAATGGCTTCCTGCTCAAATCCGCTGACCCGCAATAAGTGTTGAAAGAAGGGCAGGCTCGCGAACAGCCCAAGGTTCGCGCGGGCAACCTTTACTGCTTGGGTCACGTCGTCCCCGATGAAGATAGGAAGACCGAGCGCGATTTGTAGGTCTGCTCGATGAGGCGCCTTAGCGCGTCCCCTTGCGGCCCATGCCTTGCTTCGTGCTACCCGCTCCGGGGACCATAGGAACGGCATCAAGCCGTCCGCTAACTCGCCCGCAAGCTCTACAGTGGGCGAGGTCAGAGCGCCAAGATGAACCGGCACAGGATGGGCCGATGGAAGTTGCGGCAGATGGGTTATCGGTCCTTCGCCCTTGAGCCAATTGATCACGTCGCTCGTATAGACGCGGAGAGCCTCGACTGGTGAAGTCATGTCAACGCCAATCGCGCTATTGACCGGCCGATGACTGACGCCGAGGCCAAGGACCATCCGCCCGTCGGTCGCGTCGGCAATCAGGGCGGCATGCTTCGCGCAAAGGTAAGGATGGCGCAGATAGATGTTGGCAACCCAACTTCCAACCCTGATGGATTGTGTAGCAGCGCCCATCAATTGAACCGTGGCAAGAACGTCGTTATTGACCTCGGTGGCAAAGATGGCTTGAAAGCCCGCTCCTTCCGCCTGCTGCGAGATGGTCTGGATTTCCCTGGCCCGCCATCCAATGCCTGGAATGATCCCCAAAGCCAGTCGCTGAGACATCTGAACCTCCCCATCTTAGGAACTCGACTGATGCTGGCCCCTGCCTCTCGCGGCTGAAAAGCAGGAGTTCTGGCGAACGGCGGGGGTACTGGGCAATCCATGGGCGAGGGGCTTTCACAGCCTCCCGCGAGGCTGCCTTCCGCGGTTAGCTGGAGTCGAGCCGTTGAGTGCCGCAACACCCCCGAGCGAGACGACCTTCGCATCGCTGTTTCTTCGTCAGCCCCATCGAGGTCCAGCGTCGCTCAGAATGCCAAGAGCCGATTTCCCGACTACCTCGTGTACGACCATGGAGTTCGCCGGATGGAACCGACCACAGCGGGAATCGCGATACAGGCGCTCTAGTTCATCGCCCCGGAACATGCCACGCCCACCGGACACGTCCAGCGCGAGATCAGCCACACGGAATGCGCCTTCAACGCAGCGATACTTGGCAGCGACCAGTTTGGCTGGCCAAAGCTCGCCGTGATCAACGCCCTTGGTCCAGTCGTCCGCGATCCGATCAACCTGCGCGATCATGCCCTCTACTTCGATGAATATCTGCGCAATCGCATGCTGCACTTCCGGGTGATATGCCATTGATCGGCTCATCGCTACAGATGTCTTCTTCTTGACCCGCTCGATCGCCAGATCGCGCGCCCGCTCAGCCAAACCGACATACACATTGGCGAACATCGCTTCAAACCTGCCGAACAGCGTCCCGATGAACTGGTCAGCGCCAGCGAAGCCGGGCTTGCCGATCCGCAGCACATATCGATCCGGCACAAATGCGCCGTCGAGGATGGTGTCATGGCTTTGAGTGGCACGCATACCGAGCGTGTCCCAGTTCTCGACAATTCGATAACCACTTGTGTCACGCGGCATCACGGCAAAAACCATCTTCGGATCGTCCGGGTCACTGGTATCGACGCCGTAGGTGTGCAGCCAATCCCAAACCGGCGAAAGGCTGCCAAAATGGCGGTGACCGTAAAACCGATAGCCATCAGCGACACGTTCGGCCTTCGTGGCTGCATAAAGGACTTCGAGATCATTGCCTGATTCGGAGTAGCCATAAGCAAAGACAGCGCCGCGCGCCGCCTCCTCAAGCAGCCAGACCTGTGAGTGATCGCCGCTCTTCCAGAGGTCGGTAGAAATACCGGTCGCACCCAGATGCATGTTGACTGCAAGTGCCGTCGGGGCGGATCGTCGAGCCAAACGACGCTGCTCATGACATATTTGGCTGTGCGTCAGGCCCAGCCCGCCCATTTCGCTCGGGACCGCTGCGAGCAGGTATCCGGCATCACGTAGCTCCTTTAGGTCCTCGGAGAAGAATTTGTTGTCCCGGTCATACTCGGCCGCGCGCCGCGCACAGCTATCTAGCAGAGTCTCAGAGAGAATGAACTCCGTCATTTTGCCCCCATAAATCTGAACCTAAGACGCGGAAACACGTCCAACCTCCGCCGTTTTCCCTGCTTTACGGGCGTGCTTCGAGTACCATGTTGAACGGCGTCTCAGTCGCTCGCCGCACGTCGCGGAAGCCTCCTGCCATGATGGCTTCGCGGAGTTTCGCTTCGCCGGCCTGCGCACCCAATGCCGCTCCAACCTCTTGCGACAGCGACGTTGGAACGCAGACGAGCGTGGAGGCGGCATAGTAAATGCGGCCGATCGGGTTCATGTTGTCTTCCAGCTTGTCGCCGGCCATCGGCTCGACGATCATCCATGTGCCATTCGGCTTCAATGTCTGCTTCACATGGGCAGCGGCGCCGGTGGGATCGCCCATGTCGTGCAGGCAATCGAAGAACGTCACGAGGTCCAAATCTCGTTCCCCATAATCCTTCGCCGTACCGACCTGGAAGTGGGCGTTGCTGACGTTATGTTCCCGAGCGTGTGCCTGTGCCTGCTCGATTGAACCGGGATGAAAGTCGAAACCGAAGAATTGTGACTGTGGGAACGCTTGTGCCATGATCACCGTTGACCAGCCATGCCCGCACCCGACGTCAGCGACCCTAGCACCGTCGCGCAGCTTTGCCTCGACGCCATCGAGTGTTGGCAGCCAATTCTGGACGAGATTTTGTAGGTAGCCAGGGCGAAAGAACCGTGCCACGGCGCAGAACAGACAGGGTGCCATATCACCCCACTTAACACCGCCCCCGTGCCTGAAGGCAGCTTGCACCTTCGGTTGCCCCTCCGCCCAGGCTGCCACGCCATCGAACGCGCCAAGCATCGTCACGGGACTATCCTCGATCGCGAACAGCATGGCCTGCTCTGGCGGCAGTGTGAACTTGCCATTAGTTTGATCATAGGTGAGGTAGTTGGAGGCGGCCTGATGCGCGAGCCATTCACGGACATACCGTTCGTGTGCCCCGGCGGCTTTGGCGAGTTCTTCGCTCGTCATGCTGCCCTTTTCATGCAACGTCTTGTAGAGACCGAGCGCGTCGCCCATGCGGACCATTGCGACGCTAGCAGCGCCGCCCAAGTCGTTCAGAATCTGCCCCACAAGTTGATTTAGTTTGCCTTGTTCGATAGCTGGCGTCATGGCACCTCTCCTGTGATAATTTGTCTATCGCCCGCGACGGCCGACCTTGCGCCCAGTCCCAATTCTTGATGAGTATCAATCCTCGGCGCTTCCACGCGGTCAGCGTAGGCCGTATGTTCATCTTGACCGCGTTTGGCGGAAGCCTATACAGTGACCGCGAAACTTACAACCGTTGTTCTCTCACGGAGAAGGCTGAGGCACACTTATGTCGTCCACACAACGGGCAACAAGTCGGGGCAGAGATACGGGGAGTCCGAAGAAGAAGGCCGGTAGTTGGCTACGGGAGCAGCGGCAGAAGGCCGGTCTGTCGCAAATGGACCTCGCCAACAAGCTGGGCTTCAAGTACTACACCTTCATTTCCCAGATCGAAAACGGCTTTGGTCGGGTTCCGTCCCAAAGTATGGGAGACTGGGCACGGGCACTTGGTCTTCGGCCTTCACAGTTTGCTCGCGTTCTGCTCGGTCACTACGATCCAGCGCTATTCCATGTCCTGTTCAAGGATGGAAAGGAATGAACGTGGTCTTCCTGGATGTCGCGCGGAGGAAAGAGCGAGCGGCAACCCTGAACGCCTGGAGTCCGGCGGAGATAGGAGAACTTACGCGTCTCTATCACGCTAAGCGCGAGCATGGCGGTGCCGCAGGGTTCGCTTATGGCGAGACGGACCAGCGCGATCCGCAATTCTATGTTTTGAACAGCACTGATGCTGAGCCATGCACGGCAAGCGTTTCACGGCTCATCCGGGATAGCCGTCGTTGGTACGTGATCGAAGACGGGCAAGGTAATATCCAGGTAGAGGGTGGTTGCCTACGCACGCTTGTGGGGCGTCTGTGCGGATATTGGTCTTTGATGCGGCATACATTGGCCGCTGCCTTGGCCTTTATCGGTCAGCAGTGCGCGAGTGATGGGCCATTCTCGGAAAATCTTGCCGCCATCGTCAATTGCTTATCGGCAATCGGCTGATATTGTTGGAATCGCGGACCTACAGGATGTTGGTTGCTCGGATACCAAACTTGGGCAACGAGCCGCCGACACGTAGGATTGTTGCCGTCCAAGAATGCGGCCCTTGCTCCCGTGCCGATAGGCCCCGCTGATCCACTCGGCGTCATCACGTCCCATGCGTCCGAACATCCTGGACACCCCTGGTGGCAACATGCCGGTGGCTTTCTGAGCTTAGACCAGTTGCAATAGAAACAATAAGCTTGACTCCCCTATTCACCTGTGTGTCCCCTGACCATATCCCAGATGGATTCTGGAATTCCGGCAATCGCCACTCCGGACATCGCGAGTAGCAGAGCGTTTGGCAAGAGGCCGGCGGTCCTGCCGCGCGATGTCCAGTCGAGACCCGGACTCTGCGCACTATTCCAACCGCTATCGCTCAACAAAGAGAACCGTATCTGAAAGCAGGTCGAGCGTGACGAAATCTGCTCTAGCTATCAGTTTGGCTGTTTTGGTGAGTATCAACGCTGCTGCACACAGCCAGGGCAGCGTCGTCGTGAACCCAGTTTTAGAGAGGACGGCGCATCCGGGAACTGCCATCCTCAACTCAGCGGGCATCTATGCGGGTGTGCCAACCCCAAATGTTGTGCCGGTGCATCCTGGGACAGCCCTTTTGGATTCAATGGGCATTTTTGCCGGTGAACCAAGTTGCCGTACCAATGGTCGATGGCAGCACTGCGGCGGGGGAAACGGTGACGCTGAAATAGGTGGCACTCGGTATTTGCCGCAGGTGTCCTGACCTTCCCCGATATGATGGAGGTTGAATGCGTGTTCTCGCTTTCGACCAGACCGAACTTCGCCTTAGTCGCGATCGGCGTCCGCAATCTTGGTAATATTTGCTCTGGCAGTCGCGATCCCGCTTTCCGGCGTTCGTCCCTATGGAGAGCAAGCGATCCTGGAGCAGATTGATCATGAGGATAGCGCTCTCTGCGACAAATTCGGGTTTGCAGCCAGGACTCCGAAGTTTGCAGATTGCATGCTTGATCTCGCCGGTCTCAGGCAGAGTCACTTGGACTTACTGCGATCCTATTCGTGGCTGTGACGATGAACCACAGTGGCGGTTCTGAAAGCCACAAGAATGGGCGAAAGTGGCGCTGGATAGTCCTGGGAGGGCTGTGAGCCGAAGCAGCCAGGGTGTAGGCTCCAGCTTTCGTCGGTTTCAGCGTTGGCAGATAATCATGGCTGAAGCGGGGCTTCCTTGTAGGAGCGGCAAGGACGACCACCGCAGTCGAGCCGGCGATGCTCATCAAGAAGCTGGGCGAGCAACTGCTGTGCAATGGCCTTCGACGAGGTGTGGGCGGATCGCCCTGACCTCATTCCCTCGCCATTGGAAGCGAATCCAAGGTCGAATTACGCTTGTAGACGGTCGCCACGACCAATACTCCATCCGATTCCCCAGAAGCCATAAACTCGCATAGGATCGGATTCTGCAAGCAAAGTGTCACCTACCTGTCCGCAAGGGCATTCGGATCGATAACCCAGTGCATAGCGTTGTCCGGTTCGCCGAAGGCCGGTGCCCTCGTCGGTTGGTTTGGTGGTGAAGAACGGTTGGAATCGTTTATCCCTGACGTAGATGGAGCAGTCGATGCTTGACAAAGCTCACATGCCTGCCAGCCTCCCCTGAACATGGGAAGAGAGAGCGTCATGCCAAAGGAAAGCGGCTGGCAGGTCAGCGGCGATGCACCGACATTCTACATGCGCTACGCCTATGCGATGCAGGAGCCGTGGACCGAGGACTTGATCCTCCTGGCCCGGTGCAAAGATGGCGACCGTGTTCTCGATGTCGCATGTGGCCCTGGTTTGGTGGCCGGTAAAGTAAATCAGGTGAGCCGGACAACCTGCAAAATCACTGGCATTGATGTAAATGAGGTGATGCTTAACGCTGCACGACAGGCCAGACCTGATATTGATTGGCATCTAGGCAGCGCTACCGAACTACCGTTTGACGACGGCAGCTTTGATGTCGTGTTCTGCCAACAAGGTCTTCAATACTTTCCTGATCGCGCGAAGGGTATGCGTGAAATGCATCGAGTGCTTGCGCCCGGTGGGAGACTAGCCGTCAACGTATGGGGTCCATTTGAGCGGCAACCGTTCGACGTTATTTACAGAGAGGGACTTCGTGCCTTTTTCGGTCCAGAAGCTTTGAATCCATCGACGCTCGGAATTCTCGCTGAACACGTATAGCGAGCTTCATAAGCTGGCCATAGATGCAGGCTTCTTTGAAATCACTGTTCGAATTCGAAAACCGGACGGCACGGTATCCCGACATCCGGGAGTTCCTCGTCGGTCGACCCAGGCTTCGCCTAGTGCGGCGCAATTCAGCACATTCTCCGATGAGATGCGCGCTCGCTTCGTGGCGTACCTGATTGAAAGGCTCGACAGTTACAACGACGACGCCGGGTTGGTGATCCCCCGTGAAAACCACTTCCTACTCGCTACCCGATGATTGGCAGCAGGATTTTACTACTTGGGCGTAAAGTACTGCCTAACACCTTCGCGGTCTCGCTGACCGCTCGGCTCCAGGCCAGGGCAGTCGGGCTTGGGCAGCAACCGACATCGATCCATCGAAGGCCAGGAGGTGGGGTCAGCCAGTCGAGAAAGATATCGCCCGCCAGCCGGCTCCAAGTTCCCATCATGCGTTCGTGGGCCGCGCCGTCGCCGAAGCGGATTTGATGTTCAGACATTTCCCTCCTGTGGGTCTGGGTATTGGCGCGGTTTGGAAGCGGCGGTGAGCAAATCGCGATATCCTGCCTCTTTGCTCGACGCCCTGCCGATCCGTGCGACCCTTCCGATATGGCACATCTAAACGCGCCGCGCTCTACATCAGGGTCTCCACCTCTGCCCGAGGCAGGACCACCGTGTAAATCAGCCACAGCCACTCCAGGAGGCCGCTGGACGGCTGGGCTGGACCGGGCGTGGCCCGCAAAGAGAGTTCGACATTGTGGCCGCGTGGTCGGTATGCCACCTGGGTCGATCGTTGTGGACGGCTGGGTGATCCTCAAGTGCGGGGAACTCAATGAGGATGTGTGAATAGCCGTTCTCGGTCGCCGCCCGCGAGCGCGATCCGGTGGTATGGTATAGGCATCAGGAGACTATATCATATGTCGGCGTATCTACGTTAGTTCATTGGCTGCATAGCGTTGACAACCACGTACTCGCCGATCTTCCGACCCATGTCCTGTCCCACCACGGTCGAATTGCGATAGTGAAAACCCGCGTAGATGCGCGCCATGGCGATTTCCTGCGCTATATCATTCATGCTTGTGAAACGATGGGTGACTCCAGGTGCGGTCGGCGTGCTGATGGCGACCTCTGGTATGTCGGTTGTGCCAAGCACCTTCGCGATGACGGTCGTGACTGCTCCACTGACGATGCAGTGGGCACAGGGATACTCGGGATGCAACGGCGTGTTGTCGATCGGGTCCCAGGTGGCGTCCCGCTCCGTCGCCGGATTGTTGTCGATGTCGCCATTGCGAATAGCGGTCATCGGTCGCCAAAACATATAGTGCCACTTGGCGGCATAGACGGACTGAATTGCATCCGTCTCGGCGACCGATAGCAGCGCCATGAACCGTGCGGTGTCCACCACCGACATATTCTTAGCGATGGCGATCTGGCGTTCCCAGGGATGATAAGCTATTGGCCCTGCGGCCAGCCAAAGTCGCGCGGTCTCCGTCTGCTGCGGTGTACGCTTGGTACTGTTCTTCTCGCCAATCTCCTTGATCTCGTTGTAGTCCTTCGTCCAGGTGTCACTCCTGAGGTCAGGCGGCGAACCTGGACGGAATTGCGCGGCGTTATCCAGCACGAATGGTGTCATCTCCGTAGCTTGCCAGCCAAGGGTAAATGCGGTCGGGACGTACTTGCCGGGTTCAGTGACAGGTCGATAGGCATTGCGAGCGGTCGAGCCGTCGGCGGCACGCATCTTGACGACCCTGGCGGCAACATCCTCACCCAGCTTGATGCCACGGTCCTTCGCGGGACTGCCAGGAATCTTGGCCAGATATTCGGTCAACGTGGCCTTGATGTTGTTGTTCGGAATAATCACCATCAACACGTTTGCGGCAGCCGATGCGGCGGCAGCGTCTAACGCCGTATCCGACGAAGGTTCGATCTGCATCTTGTACGACTGGTAGTGCGGCTCGATACAGTTCACTGCGTCGAACATAGCGACGTTCACCAGTGCCGACGCACGGAAGACGAGATCGAGTGGCACGGTCGGTATAGGCCCAGGCTGAATTGTCTTGACCGCGATCTCATCCCAATCGGTGACGACATTGGCGGATGCGGCAGGCGCCGCGGCGAGCATAGCCACAAGCGCGAATGCGATTCTGTGAGTTTGCATCGTACGTTCCCACCAAATGGTTCCGTTCGCTAGGCACTAGGGCGCCGGCTGCTTTCTACGTCGGCATTCGTGGAAAGTTCGTCATCTCATGATTGATCGCGAGCCATGGCTGGGCCGAGTTCGCAGAACAGTGCCATAGTCGGCTTGAGCCAACTGGGATCGTCGAGTGTCCCACCCATGATCAAGGCCATACCTGGAAAACCCTCCGCCTCGATCACAACTGCCGTCCCGCAGCGAGGACAGAACTTGCTGTACTTCTTGCGCCCACTGTCACCGGCAATGATGAAGGTTTTCAGCTTGCCCTGGAGCTTGAACGTTTCGGCCGGCACCGCCACGACCTCGACAAAGCCTGAGCCGGTCAGCTTCTGACAGTGCAGGCAGTGGCAAATCGATGTGACGGCGGGTTCTCCTGATGCCGCGTACCTCACGTCCCCGCAGAGACATCCTCCGATCATGCTTGGCATGGCGCCCACTTTCTATTGCCAGAGTGGCTAGGCGACGCGGTCTATCCCCAGTCTTGACCACGTGGCAGCGAAGGCTATACAGTGTCCACGAAACTTGCAACCGAAATCACTCATGCAAGGTCGGCTGGCCGACGCGCGACCTTCGTCAGGTCGGAGAGATGTTTTGATTCAATCTGAAGAAGTTTGTCGGATCGTAATTCCTCTTGATCGTCACGAGCCTCTGGTATGTATCGGCGCCGATGGCATCGCGGATCATTGCAGGTTGGCCGTCGTCGCCCGCCAAGAAGTTCAGGTAGACACGGCCGTTGGAATAAGGCCGAATTGCTGACCAAAGCCGACGCACCCAGGCGATGTTGGCCGCGTCGTCCTCAGATTTTGACCAAATTCCGTCGATGCTGAACAACCACGGCTGGCTCCTATCGCCGAACGCCGTCACATCGGCTGGCACTGTCCGCACCACATCACCGAAATACCAAACCGAGGAGTAAGTCATCTCAGAAGGGCGATCGGCGAGGCCAGATACAATCTCCTGGATGATCCTCTGATCCAGGGTCGGTAAAAACAATGACCGGAAATAGCTGCGGTCTCTTCCCTTGGGAAAGAGCGGATCATATCGCCTGAATAGAACGGTATGGCATCTTGCTGCTGAAATCCAATAGCGGCGTGCCAAACGAGCGCAGTGGCGCTACTGCTGCCTCCCCCTCATCGGCGGGGCCGTCATACACGGCTGCCAGTGCCAGGACACGTTCGCCTCTGGCATGGTCAGGGTATTCGGGGTCGTCGGGTATGGTGGAGAACTCCGCGAGGCTGCTCACCTGCTTCGGCCCAGTGAGCATGTAGTCCCGCCACAGCGGCAGCAGTTCCGTTGCGCGGGATTCTGGATAAATGGCGGCACAGAACATCAGGGTTGGTTCGATCGGCTGCAAACGGAACTCGAAGCCAACCACAATGCCGAAGTTGCCGCCGCCGCCCCGGATAGCCCAATATAGGTCTGGATGTTCCACATCGGAGGCATGAAGCAACCTGCCGTCAGCGGTGACCACGTCGGCGGACATCACATTGTCAACGCAGAGGCCCGCAGTGCCACGCAGCCAGCCGACGCCACCGGTAACGTCAGGCACCGACGCCGGTTGTCGAAATCAGCCCTCCTGGCGTGGCGGGTCCAAATGCGGTCGTCTCACAATCCACATCGGCCCAGGTGGCGCCACCCTGGACCCATGCACGACGCGCCGCGGGATCAACTCGGACGGCTCGCATGTCGGATAGGTCGATCATCATCCCGCCGTCGCACACCGCGTGCCCCGCGACGCCATGCCCACCACTTCGAACCGCTACGTGCATGCCATTCGCGCGAGCAAAGTTCACTGCGGCAATCACATCCGCGACGCCCTGGCATCTGACAATTATCGCTGGCCGACGATCGATCATACCGTTCCAGACGCCACGGGTGGCCTCGTACGCCGCATCACCGGGCCGCAGGAGCGTCCCTCTCAGGGTCTCGCAAAGTGCCGACAAAGCGGATTGATCTGATACTCCTGCCGGAGACTGCTGGTTCATGTATCCTCCTCCCTCACCGTCTTGCTTGAACCGCGGCCAGTGTCTGCTGCTGAGTACGGCGGCCTACATCTATCTGCCAAACTTGCGCCGGATGCACTAAAGTCGAATCAGCAAGAAAGCGGTCGTTTCCGCCATGCCTGACGCCGAGGGAAGAGTTTGCGTCGCCATCCTCGCCTACCCGGAGGTTACTGCTTCGGTCGTGTACGCCATGCACGATCTGCTATCTGCTGCCGGTCGGGATTGGGCGTTCATAACCACTGGTGTCCCCGGCCCCCAACGCATGCGACCGTATGTTGTCTCGGCCCGACGGGGGGAGGTGCTTACGGCAAATGGCGCTTGGATCAGGACAGAGTACGGCTTCGACGATTGCCCACGCCCTGATATCGTGTGCGTGCCGGACTTCACCTTGCCGCCTGACGACCCCTGCGTTGGCCGCTTCGATACCGAAGTCGAATGGCTCCGCAATGGCTACAGGGCCGGGGCGACACTGGCCTGCACCTGCACGGGCGCCGTGATGCTGGCGCAGACTGGTCTGCTGGACGGAATGGATGCAACGATCCATTGGAACTACGCACCGTCGCTGGCCAAGCATTATCCCCGTCTCAAGGTAGACCCAGACAAGGCGCTGGTCGTCACCGGAGCCGAGCAGAGAATCGTGATGGCCGGCGGCGGAACAAGCCATCTCGATCTCATACTCTACCTGATCGCGCGTTTTGTGGGCCTCAGCGAAGCCCTGGAGGTCGCAAAGGCTTACCTGATTATGTGGCATGACGAAGGCCAGCGGCCATTTACGAGCCTGCTGACCGGTAAGCAGACGAGCGACGCATTGATTGGCAAATGTCAGGAATGGGCAGCCGATCACTATGCCGAGGCGACCCCTGTGGCGGCGATGATGCGGCTCTCGGGCCTCTCCGAGCGAACCTTTGTCAGACGGTTTACCAGGGCCACAGGCATGTCGCCACTGGACTACATCCACGCGCTTCGACTCTAAGAGGCAAAGCAGATTCTGGAAACCCAGGATTTGCCTATTGAAGCTGTCGCCCTGGAGGTGGGTTATCAAGACAACGGATTCTTCGGTTGGATGTTCCGACGGCGGGTTGGCATAACGCCCGGCCAGTATCGCAAGAGGTTCGGCAATTTGCGTTCCTTGCTGAAGGGGTCGAAGCCGCTACCCAGGCAACAAGCTGAACCAAGATTGAGCCACTCTGGGGGCAACCGGGGAACCAGCTAAGCCGGCTCGGTAGGTCGCTGCCGTCCCGCTTCGCGCATGCAGACCCACGGTCCGGCAACAGACAAGACCGGCTTCATTTACATGCTGGCCGGTGACACGGGCGCCAGCGACACCGATCCCTGGGCAACCATGAAGACCGCCGAGAACCTTTGGGTCGAGACCGGCTCGCACGTGATGATGATCGTCGGAGCCGCCGCGAAGACGATGGCAGGAGCAGGTTATCAAAAGACCACTGATGACGCTCGGTCAGGCAGCTTCCCGCCGGTCACCCCCAGCATTAGCTCCGAGCACCCGATAGACGCTGGCCCTCCCGATCCCCAACCTGCTGGCGATTTCAGAGGGGCTGACCCCTTGCTCCTTGAGCCGGATGATCTCGTCAGCCTTGCGCCGGGCGGTCGGCACACGGCCCTTATAGCGGTCCTCACGCTTTGCTTTGGCGATGCCCTCCCTCTGCCGTTCGAGCATGGCCTCCCGCTCGGCCTGTCCTACGGCACCGATGACCGCCAACATCAGCCTGCCGATCGCCGTGCCGGTGTCGAGCGGCTCGGCGCCTGACATCGCCAGCACCCGCAGACTGACCTTCTTGGCCTCAAGCCGGGCGACGATCTCCAGCAGATCACCAACTGACCTCGCCAGCCTGTCCAGCTTGGTGACGGTGAAAGTGTCGCCCTCGCGGACGTAATCCAGGGCGGCCTCTAGCTGCTGGCGCTCGGCCACCGACGACACCTGCTCGCGGAAAACCTTGTCGCACCCGGCAGCCCGAAGCTCGCGTTCCTGGGCTTCGAGGCCGGTGACTTGGGCAAGAGATGAAGTCCGGGCGTAGCCGACCAGCATGGCAGTTTCTGTCTCACATGGAACTATGACGTAACGATACCACGGGTCTCAAATCTGTCCAGCAATCCATGTGAGACAGGATGCTCGGCGACCAATAGGGGTTGCCCTATTGGACAGCGAGATTTGTGAGACAGGCGAAGGCTGCTGATAGCCGACCTGGGTGCGTCCGATCAAACCGGCCGCGCCGCCGTTGCTGCGGCGGTCATCTCGGAGAGCGAGCGCTGTTGCAGACCTGCTGCATCGAAGTTTTCCGCAAAGAGCCAAGTCTCGATTGCGGTGCGAATGACGGGCCATTCGGTGTTAAGGATCGAGTACCACGCAGTATCGCGGTTCCGTCCTTTGACAATCATGTGGTTGAACCAGATACCCTCGAACCGAAAGCCAAGGCGCCGGGCGGCTGCGCGGCTCTTTTCATTGAGCGCGTTGCAACGCCATTGCATTCGCCTATAGCCGAGATCGTCCATCGCGTATGCAAGCAGCAGGAACAGTGCTTCGGTTGCGCCCGTGCTGCGTGCGAATCCTGGCGCGAACCAGATGGCGCCGATCTCGATCACTCCGCTGGCAGGTTGGATGTCCAAATACGTGGCCACACCGACCGCGTCACCCGTCGTCCGGTCGCAGATTGCATAGAACACGCGATCCAGGGAGGCGGCAAAGTCGCGCAACTGCGCGTGCATGACGGCCTCGCTCGGGAATGGACCCCAGGGCAGGAAGGCCCAACTGCTACGGGCTGCCTCAGATGTGTGGCCTGCTCGATAGAGCGCAGCCGTGTGGCGGGCTGGGTCAATCGGCTCCAGCCGAACCATACTGCCAGTCAGTATTGAGCGTGCAGGAACCAGGGCAGGTGGCGGCACGACCGGATCATCGTTGATGCGCCGCTTATCGGGCGTTTCATCCATCATTGGCGAATAACTCCCCTAGCGACCGTTTGAGTGCCGATCGCAAACTCCACGATAGATTGTCATGCCGTGATTGCCGCGACCAATCCGAGCGTAATAGGCATAAAGAACGCATCGTCGCATTCGGTGGCCCTCCGGTAGACGCAGGTGATCGAAATCGTTGCAAACGAGCACGTCGTCCCCAACCGCCACATCACCTGCTGTCGCGGGAACCGTGATGGCAACGATTTCCCACCTCCCATTCCTCCATGATGTCCAACAGCTTCAGCGCAGCCGCAGGCTCGCCGTAGTTTTCCAACCAAGTCACAGCACGCGCCAGCACCTCAATAGTCGAATCGCGCTCTTGCTGTTCGCTCTCTGGCATGTAGCCTTGCCGCTATCTTCACGCCTTCCACTGTGATGAACCAGCGTAGCGGGCTGACGCTGCCTCCACCGCGTTCGGCTTTCCACATGCTCGGATGTTTGGCGATGAAGTCCTCTGCCTTGGCGACGCGCCTGATCGTGTTTGTCGGCTGCGACGGTACGCCAACCGTGTGCGCGATAATCTGTCATGGATTGAGTTCCCGCAGTTCATCGAACAACTCACCGAGGGTCCACCAGTGTTCGGAGATGAGGTAGTCTGCCAACTTCTCGAAAACGATCTTCGCCATCGTGGGGCGTTGTATGTCTCTTCGGCTTTGGCTTGTGCCTCTAAGTTTGCCTTCAGCACCTCAAACGAGTGGAACGCCTCGCTTCGTCGCCTCAAGTTTCGGCGGTAGCTTCCTCGGCTCGTCGCTCATAGTTTGGATCAACCGCCAGAGATGCGGATTGACACGTTCGGCTCAGCGTCATTCAGTCGCAGTTGCATGATGTGGAACCACTGCTCAACGTACTGTTGGGTGTCCATGTCCCAACCGTCGTGTTGGGCGTAATAGAATGAACGGACCGTCACGTACTCGCCGTTGAACACTTCTTGGCTTGCGACCTCTACCATCCGCACGTCGATTTCAAACGTGTATGGGTCGGCTTCCTCGCCTACGCTGTAGCCAACGACCCTCGGACAGGCGTACTCTTTGACTGACGCCTTCAGGTAATCGGATGGACCTTGAACTGCCGGTCCGATGGCATCGTCCTCATCCTCCAATTCGCCGCGTTCGCGGATGTTCAGATCAAGTTTGGGATGCTCTGCGAGTGCGGCGAGCAACAGCCACATCTGCTCTGCCGTGTAGGTCGGTTTCCCCTCGCTGATTGTCATGATGATGGACATGCTGCGATCTCCCAGAAAGCACAACGCGCGGACACCTCTCTGGGTTTCCGCGCTTGACTGGGAGACTGAACACTAGGACTGGCCGGTGTCAAGCCGTCTACTTCATTGTTTCTTTGCAATGTTAAGGCGACGAATGATAATTACTAGCACACCACCAAGCATTACTGGTGTACCGGCAAGCATGCCTGTCATGGTTTGATGATCTTGTCGTAGGTGATGGTATCAGGTAGCCATCTGCGACCGAAGCGATAGACCGGCCTGAACGGGAAGTCTTGGCCAAGACTCGGTGCCAGAAACCAACCCTGGCGGAGCGGCGGGCGGGCGTCCTAGATAACCTGCCTGAACGCGTGCAGAGACGTAAATCCCAAGACGACCCACATGAATCGCACCAAGTTTGATGAGGCTTCATTTACCGCAGCATCACTGATCGGCATCGTCCTCGGTGAACGTGCCCTCGGGGTAGAACCGATAGCCGTTGCAACCCATCACGCCTTGCCGGCCTGCTCGCTGCACCCGCCTGAAGCAGTCCGATCCTACAGCCACAGAGAAGTCATACTCGATTTCCGCCCAGTACCTCCTTCCTACTGGTCAGCGGCTTACCGCAAACCGCACACCCCTCTACCTCCGCCATGCTCTCTCCTCATCCTCCCTATCGCCGCGCTCGCGTATGTTCAGATCGAGTTTGGGCTGCTCCTTGAGCGATATTGGTCTTCTCGGAATCGCCAAACCATCATGGGGACGTAGTTTCCGACTGACGCTTCTGGAGGATGCCATGGCTGAGCATGATGAAGTGCTGGGGCTGGCGGCCCAAATTGTGTCGGCACACGTCAGCAACAACGCCGTTGCAGCAGATCACCGAGTGCCATAACGTCGTGGTTTGGCGTGGGTAGTAGTACGAGCCGTTTCTAGAGGTCGCCCCTCACCCAAGTATCCCCATTACGTGTAGGATGGTGAAAACAACCCATACCGACCCCAGCAAGGCTAAAGAGGCCCAAGTCCACCGGCTAATCGGCTTACGGTTAGCCTTCCTGATGGCCACCCTCTCTCGCCACGCCGCGAACATGCTGCCCACGAAGCTGCAAGCCAACCAGAGGACTGCCACCCAGAACGCCGCTATTGGCGAGTAGAGGGAGATGATCCAGATGACAAGCACGAAGCGGATGATGATTTCCATCACACCCTTACCAAAAACGAAGCGAGGCACTTATATCGGGGCCTACTCGCACTTGCGCCGGATGATCGCCTCCCATGCTTTCAGTAGCAGGTCGTGTTAGCAAAGCCGCCGATAAAACTGGTCGTGCAGTTTGTCTGGTGGGACGCTGGAGCAGACGGCGGCACATAGGTCGGGATAGGAGTTTGCGGTCTGCTCATCAGGATAGCTGAGCGCGTTGATCTCATTGATGGGCTGGCTGTCATTCCTGTACGTATTCTTGTAGTTGGTGTAGGCATGGGGTACAGCGCCGCTCTCGACCTGATTGGCCCAGGGTATTGCCTTCCGCACAAAATGCCGTCGATCCTTGGCGAGCATGGTCGGGTAGGTAGCCGACGCCGACTGTCTGAACATGGAGACTTCCGTGTAATCCGAACCGAGCCGGCGCTGCGAGGGACCGTCTAGGTGCCTACCTGCTTTTCAGTGCGGTGATGGCCAAGCCGCGCCTTCTTCCTTGCTTATTGGCCTTTGCCTCAACCCAGCTTGTCATGTGGTTGAAGCCGGCGCGACCCGCGTGGTCACGCTAAGGTTAAGGTCATCTAATAGCAGGAGTGGTTGGCGTAACCGCTTGTTGTCCAGCCAAGCCGTCATCAGCAGCCTTACCCATAGTGGAAAGGGAGAGCCATCTTCGCGCCAACGATAAACGGCCAAAGGTGCTACGCCAACAAGTTCCGCAAAACCACGTTGACCCAAGTCCAACTCGCGAAGAGCAGCTTTGAATTGCTCTCGCGTATAGGTCGTCGGTGTGGGACTGGCGGACGCTAATAGACTATCTGCCGAGTCAATCCTAAAGGGCTGAGCATGCCTCTTCCGGCGTTTAGCTTGCAGCGGGGTAGTTGGTCGCGCCCTGAGATCGATCATCAGTTGCTTCACGTTCCATCTCCCGCAGACTGATCGGCGGTACAGGCGGCCACAGGTGTCTCGCGTCCATCTTCGATGGTATGACCTGACACGACATTATGAGACCGTAAATAACAAAATACTTACAGATTATGACTCGTCACGACTGAGACTCGGCCGCGAGGATGATCATCTCTTCGCGTTCTCGTTATATTCCGGTGCCGCGGTGTGAGCGGTGTTCCCCAGGTTCGTCCATCGACTGGTCGGACCACCTCCTTCAGCCACTTCCGATTGACGACTGCGCCACGCCTGCCCGGTGTTACGGAGATCGAGGTTGCCAGGATCGTCGAACACTGGATGACCGGCAGTCTGCCAATCCATCTGGAGGATGCTATAGCCGAGCATGATGAAGTGTTGGGGTTGGCGGCGCAAATAGTGTCGGCACACGTGCACTAGCCAAGACTTAATCTGACGAACATTGTTGGTTTTCGGAAGCGGAGCCGGTGGGCGGGCGGGGTTCTCACCCACGGCAGGAACCGCGCCCGCCCACCGGCGGAACGGAGACCAGGAGATGACCCAGGAGCAGAAGATCATTCGTGCCAAGGTTGGGCTGCTGGAGCTGGCCAAGCAGCTCGGTAACGTCAGTCAGGCCTGCAAGATGATGGGCTACAGCCGAGACAGCTTCTACCGGTTCAAGGAACTCTACGACAAAGGCGGTGAGATCGCCCTGCAGGAGATCAGCCGCCGCAAGCCGGTGCTGAAGAACCGCACGCCTGTCGCCGTCGAGGAGGCAGTGATCGCGGTGGCAACCGAGCAGCCGGCATGGGGGCAGGTTCGCGTCGCCGAGGCGCTGAAGCGGCAGGCGCTGTCCATCTCGCCGGCCGGCGTGCGTTGCGTCTGGCAGCGCCATGACCTGGAAACCATGCGCAAGCGGCTGAAAGCGCTGGAGGCGAAGATGGCGCAGGAAGGCTTGGTGCTCACCGAAGCTCAAGTGCAGGCACTGGAACGCGCCAAGACCGAGAAAGAGGCGCACGGCGAGTTCGAGAGCGAGTGCCCGGGCTACTGCGGTGCCCAGGATACCTTCTATGTCGGCACCTTGAAGGGGGTGGGACGCATCTACCAGCAGACCTTCATCGACACCTATGCCAAGGTGGCCTTCGCCAAACTCTACGACCGAAAGACACCGATCACCGCCGCCGACGTGCTGAACGACCGCGTGCTGCCGTTCTTCGAGGACCATGACATCCGCCTCAGCCGCGTGCTCACCGACCGCGGCACCGAATATTGCGGCAGTCCTGAGCGGCACGAATACGAACTCTACCTGGCGGTGGAGGATATCGACCATACTCGCACCAAGACCCGGAGCCCGCAGACCAACGGTATCTGCGAGCGCTTCCACCGCACCGTGCTTGACGAGTTCTACCGCGTGGCGTTCCGTAAGAAGATCTATCGCACCATCGAGGAACTGCAGACCGACCTCGATGCCTGGGTCGTCGAGTACAACCACCAGCGCCCTCATCAAGGGCGCTGGTGCTACGGCAAGACTCCAATTCAGACCCTGATTGATGCACTGCCTTTGGCAAAGGAGAAACTCATGGCAGCATGACCATCGTCAACACTCACCACGGCTCGCACAGCCAACACTGACCGTCGGATCAAGTCATAGCTAATACAGCACACGTGCGCCGCACGCTGTCCCCTCGGATCAGCTACCAGGGCTAATTCGGCAGGTCTTCAACTCACTTACCACTGCCGGGCAGGTAACTGCGGTGCCACCTAAGCCGGAAGCCGCCGTCAGGAAATGGCATCATTGCCTGTCATGGTACTCCCACGAATGACAATCAGTATCTTATCGAGGAGGTCTCAGAAGGCCGGCTTGTCCGGGCACCACTGTCCGTTATTCAGGAACGGCTGGCGTCTACGCTGCCAACTCCAGCACGTCCAGGGCGATGCCCGGTACTCTCGCTTAACAGCCATTCCTAATCCCGCCATCGACACTCAATTCAACCCTCGTGCCGGGCAAGCTCCACATAGCCCGCGCAATGCTGGCCGCCAAAGCTGACGCTCTCCTGTTGCCCCTCCTTGCCATCCCTTTCAGTCCGGCAAACCAGCCGCGCGCAGGCGTTCAATCCACAGCTTCAGTGTATCGCCCTGGAATGGGCAGTGTGGTTCATAGCTGGATAACCGGAAACTCGGCAGGGCTTGCGTTAGACGCTGTGCCATCTGATGTGCGTCGTTCATTCGCTCGGTAGCGACTTGGCTGGCGATTAGCACGCGCAGATTGAACATCACATCGGGACGACGAACCGCCAGCCGGTCTGCCGTGGCCACTGCCTCTTCGAGTTGCGCGTCAACATAGAATGCCTGCGCCAATATGGCTTCAGGCCAAAATAGATGCGCATCGAGTGGCGACAACGCTAGCCCACGTTGGGCATGCCGCACAGCTTCCGCGCCCTGATTAAGATAACCACGCGTCAGGCTACTCATAGACCATGCCATCGCGCAGTTCGGCCCGGCCTGTAAGGCAAGATCGAGGTAATGCACGGCTTGGCTATAATCGTGTAGTAGGAAAGCCTGCACATGTCCGTAGATCGCCAACGCCAGCGCGTCGTTCGCGTCGTGCTCAATCGCCAAAGCCGCGGCCCGCGCCGCGGCCCGCGATTCCTTGTCGGTATCTTGTGACTGTCCTTCCCCGACATGCAGTATGTGCCAATATGCCAGATAGCTATAAGACGGCGCGTATCCGGGATCGAGCCAAATAGCTCGCTCAAGCAACGTGCGTGCTCGCGCGAGCCAGGGCTGTTAAATGCTCTCAACTGAAGCACCAGTTGGCCAGGGCACTGAAACCAGCGAGAGCGGCGGCGTATCTGTCCTGACTGAAGGAGCTGGTTCGGTTACGGCATAACACATTGTAGGCGAAGCTGCGCAGCCGCACGAAGACACCCGGGTTACGACGGATGCGGGATTGATCTTCCTGGAAAGTGACGTCACGAGTGTAGTGCAGTGTGTTCTCGACGTTCCAATGGTGCCGGATTGCGGTGGCGGCGAGGCACGCCGATACGGCAGAATTGGCCACGTAGTATGCGACCTCGGAGGTGCTGCTCCAGAGGCCGGTCTTGGCATCTCGATGCAAGACCTCGCGGGTGACGCGGACGATAGATTTGATGAGAGACTTCCACTCGGTTGCGGCAACGGAGCGGGTCGCGCTGAAGACGTCGGCCGACCTGGTTTCGTGTCGGTTGCGCCCGGTGCAGACCGAGGTGTGGCTGCCGACGGGCCGCTGGGAAGCGCAGGCGGTTTCGACTTTCTGCAACAGCGAGGGCTGATTGTCCTTCAGTTGGACGATGAGGCGAGCCTGCTCCTGTGCGGCGGCCTCGAAGGTTTTTTTTGGCAATGCATGGCATCAAGGGTAACGATGCTGTGCGCGACATTGAGTTCGCCGAGCAACTGCTGCGCGGCGGGGATTTCGTTGGACTTTTCCTCGATATCGACGTGTGCCAGGACGAGACCGGCTTCGACGTCGAAGGCGTGCAACACCTGGGCCGCCTTGCGATCGGTGAAATTGTCGAAGCTTCGTCTGAGTGTCTTGCCGTCGATCGCGATGACGCGTCGCGCCGGATCGGTAATGGCGCTGCACAGACCAGCGGCGTGTTGGCGGAAAATCTGCTCGACCGCCTGGGGTTCAAGGCCCTGGAGGATATATCGAATAGAGGTATGGGCTGGGGCACGCCGCCAGTGCAGACCGAAGGCGGTGTTCAATCGGCGGCGGTGCACTTTGATGAAGGTCACGATGGAGCGGTAGGAATTGCCGCCGGTGACGACAGCAAGGATCGAGAACAGCAGGACATGTTGCAGCTTGTAGAGCTTACCCTCGGCCCGGCGCGGGTCGGGGATATTGCTGAGCAAGCCGAGCAACTGATCGAACGATCGCATGGCAACCTTCTGGCGGTTTGGTTGCCGTGGATAGATTTGAAGAATTCACCGCGCCGGAATCCGCCACCTGGGACTGCTGGGATGATTTGCGCAACGTGTAGCGGCGCGGACTCAACCTATCCGCTCAGTTGTATAGAGCGTTGAACAGCCCTGTCGCGCGAGCGACGCCGCATCAAGATGGTGGAGACTGTCAAGGGCCTCAAGCAGCACATCATATACTGTCAGACTGCTGGGCGGCTTGCGCCTTGCACGGCGTAACTCTTGCTCGTGCACGCGTGGCGCGATAGCTGCTGCCACACGAACTGCGATGCGTTCCTGCAACGTGAAGAGATCGTTGGGCACGCCATCATACTGATCGGCCCGAATTACGAGGCCCGTCTCGGTATCCATAAGTTCGGTGCGAATGCGCAGGATGGCGTCAGTACCGACGGACACTGCCTTGCAGTATATAACGAACCCCCAACTGAACAGCAACCGCCCGTACGTCGATCTGCGCCTGAGAGAATTGCAACGTGGAGCCGCGAGAGATTACGAAAATCTCTCTCTGGCTTGCCAGCATATGGATGATGTCCTCGACGATGCCCTCGGCGAACCACGATTCCTCAGCATGCGCCGGAAACATCTGAAATGGCAGCACTGCTATTGAAGGCTTGTCCAGCAGCGGCAGGGCGTCCTGCTGGGCCTTTGTATCGGTACCATGCTTCACTGGTGGCACAGAGCCAGCCGTGGTCGCATCGGGTCCGAACACGAACGCCTCAACCGGGTATGCAATGTTCTTCAGATTGAGCGGACCAAGTCCCTTGAACTCCAATCCTAGCCGCCCATGCACATGATCCCGGACAGATCGAGAGACACAGACACCTCCCGGAGGGCATTCGGCCTGGAGCCGTGCAGCTATATTAACCGCGTCCCCGTGCAAGTCGGTCCCATCAGCAATGGCGTCTCCAATGTTGATCCCGACGCGAAATCTGATTGTCCGGCCAGGAGGCTGATCGCCGTCGTGAATGGGAACCTGTTGTTGCACCTTCACGGCGCAGCGTACCGCCCCGTCGATGCTGTCGAATACGATCAGCAGGGAGTTGCCTCCGGTCTGGACGATCCTGCCGCCATGCTCCTCGATCGCCGGATCGATCACGTTGCGGCGGAGAGAACGCAGCCGTTCGAGGGTTCCCGCATCATCCAACCCAATCAGACGGCTGTAGCCAACCATGTCGGCATACAGGTACGGCGACCAACTTCCGCCGATCTGACGGTCTTCCAGTGGATTCTGCGCCCTCGGTCATGGCCATGCCGCAGCACCGCTTCCCCTAGCTGGCAGCAATATACACGCCAAAGCCGGCACATTGCCATTGAACCACGGTCCGCCCCCGCCTTGGCTCCGCCGACCATGCTGGCGGTCGGTGTGGGCCGTCGTGTCAATGGCGCCTGCGACCTCCGCGGCTGCTTCGATCCCTCCTTGAAAGCGGCTTGCGATGGGTCCCGCTGTTCTTCCAGAACTCGTGGATACCGGCAACGCAGGCTGGGATGATGTCAGGAACCTCTGCCAGGAACGCCTCCTTATCGACTGCGCTGTCAGTATCTAGTTGCGCATCACCACCGCTGCAATGTTGGTGCTACCGCGACGGCGGAACTGTCGGAGTACCGCGATGGCGCTGGTTGCGGATGGCACCCGACACCGCGGGGAGACAGCAAAACGCAAGCCTGCAAACACCCCTTGCCCGAACAGGCGTCGCAATGATAGAGCGGCTGTAGCCCCTCTATTCCGTGAACAAACGAGCCTCTATGGCAATTTGTAGTTTCCCTCGTTGGTGAAATAAACGAAGAACGCATTGTCGGCGGCTGCCTTGAAGACCCCATTGTGGCAGACTTCTTTGAACCCGCCGGTAATCCCCTCAAACTTGCCCGTCCCGGCGATGAATGTTGCGTTTACCGTGTAATCCTTGGCGCCGTTCGGATACCAGTCGGAGGCTCGAATCGCCGGCGATCTGGTCGCCGTCGATATCCGTGAGGACGCAGTGGCCGCTGGACCTTCGCATCTGGTTCAGTCGTTCCCCCGTGCCGACGCAATGCCAAGTCATGTGGTTCCTTAGGCCGTCGCCGACGATGACCCCGTCCGCCTCGAAAGCGTTTACGTAGCGGGTTTTTCCGACCGAAAAACCCTTAAAGGTTCCGTACCCATAAGCGACGTCGGTGATGGTGCCCTCCTTCGGTAGGTCCGCGGCGGCTGCACCGGCGCAGCATGCGATCCCAAGAATCAGCGCAAAACAGACGTTAGCGGATCGAGACATTGACGCCCCCCATTTTTTCTAGCGACCACGATAGCAAGCCGTAGTGGCCTCCTTTAAGCAAGGTCGGCCACGCAAGCGCAGCGACTGACTCAACGGCATCATCACGCCGGCGGGGGAGGGACAAGCACCGAAACCGCTCCGTCCACGCCTACACCACTGAAAAAATTGTGCTTTCTTTGATGCGAAATTCTGATGCACAACGGGCTGATCCATGACTGTGCCCGCGTCTCGGCCGCCGCCCAGACCTCACCGCGCAGCCCAGCTTGCCGCCGCCCGCTATTCGATCGGTATCGCGGATGCCGGCGCTGGGGTGTCGGCAAACAGGAGTTTTCCGTTTATGATTATCGTGCCAGACGGGACTAAGTGACAGCGGATGTCGCGGAAAGGAACGGAAGAATGGGAGTCAAAGGCAGTTGCCTGTGCGGTCAAATTCGCTATCGCATCAATGGGCCGCTGACTGGGACGCTGAATTGCCATTGCACCATGTGCCGGAAGGCACATGGTGCCGCGTTCAGAACACGAGCGGCAGTGAAGACCGAGGATTTCGAATGGCTCGCCGGCGTGCACCTGCTTACGCGCTATCAGTCCTCTCCAGGACTGCATAAAACGTTTTGTTCTGTTTGTGGCTCTAACCTAGTCACTATAATCGATAGCAGTCCAGAGTGGCTGGGCTTCCCATTGGGGACGCTCGATGACGACCCCGGTGTGAAACCAAAACTTCACGTGTTTGTTGGATCGAAAGCTCCATGGCACGACATTACCGACGACCTGCCGCAGTGGGACGAAAAACCCGACAAATGAAATGATAGGTGTGCGCCGGGGCTGGTACGTTCTCGCTAAGGCGAAGGTGCCGATCGCGACGGAGGCTTTGATGCGCATCGTCCCCGCGGTCTGAGCCTGCGACCGGTTTATCACGTGCTTAGATTCTGCTACGGTAGGTAGGGTCATGACCACCCCTCCTCGTCTCACTCACTCACCAACTGGCCGCGCGATCGAACTGCGCGCCTACACCCGCGCCGCCGACAGCGCGAAATCCCATGCCGAACGTTAGGAACGCGCGGCCACCGCCGCTGTCGCTGGCATCGCGCTCTATTCCGACCAGCAGGCGATTGATAGCACCATGTTTTATTCGGCGAGCAGGAAAGATCGATCATACGCAGCCGTGTCGTGGTTGGCCTGGATCGCGTCGCCCGAAAGGTGTCGCCAAAGACCGAGGACGCCATCAGGAAGCATCTGAGCGCCGGGAAAGGCATCCTGAAAGTGGCTGCGCTGGTCGGCGTCGGGTGCGGAATCGTGCAGCGCGTGAAGCGCGAGATGGCCGAGCAGTTGGCGGGCGCTGCGTGATGCCGACGGCCGCGTCTTCGATCAAATCAGACCGGCACCGTCAGAGCTTCATCCTACGCCTATTGGCCCGGTCGGTCGCATAGTCGCCCAGTCCAAACCACCGATTTTCCACCGCATTATAGTAGGCAGTCTCGTCGCACAATGGCATCGTCATCTCCCCGTTGGTGGCGCGTGCGTCCGTTGGCATTGATTGCCGTTGCTGAGCGGCGCAGCCGAGTACACCGACGGCAGAAAGCATGCAGCACAGTCGCACGACGCAATGTCTGTACTCTGGTCTTCATCCTGGCTCGAAGACGGTGAACGCCTTGGGAGCAGCATATATGTAGGTCTCGACTAAATCAGTCCACACAGGCCGCCGGCCCAGTTCGCTCATCGCACCGGCAAGGCATATCCAATTGAGCAACTCCTGCTGTCCGGCATCCTCCAATTGTGCAGTCGTGAGCGTCTGCCAACGATCCATCTGACCGTCGCGCATCTCTTCAAACCGCATACGATCGGAAGGCAGATCGGGATAAAGGTAGTGGTTCTTGGCGGTCAGGAACGAATGAGACCAACTAGATGAGGCGACAACAGCCACCCGCCAGTCGCCCTGCTTCAATGCCCGCGCCGTAGCAGCCCCAAGCGCAAAGCAGCGCGCCGGCGAAGGACCGGGAGGATCGGGTTCATCGGACCCAGTGCCATCGATGTGGGCAAACGCTCCCCGCTTCGAGATCGTGGACGACCCATAGCAGTTGACGTGGAAAGGTACGACGGGCCACGGCAGACCGCGACGGTCATAATCCAGCAACAGCAACGCGTTGATGAATGCATGTGGCAGGCCCACTTCATGCCGCATCGAATAGGCGTAGCTGATATCGAACCCCTGCTCTACCAGCGAGGTTGCCACATGACGGCCGCCAGCCCGGTGGCCGAGGGTATGGATGACAGTTTCGGCCGGTTCGCTCCAGGCGTTGGCAGCGCCGGTTCGCTTGAAGGGGTGCGAGTTAATCGCGTCGAGCGCAAAGACGCAGAAAGGCGCTACGCCATCTTCCCGGAAGTTCTCATACTGGTCATCGCCCCAGATCAGAATGAAGTCCGGGTTGAACGAGTCCAAAGCTGCGCGGACAGCGCGAAATCCTTCAATCGCACGATCGCGATGTGCCGCCGCCGACCGGCCGGCTTGGTGGTCTGCCCACTCCTGTCGCATCTGCGGGGGCCAGTTCGCTGGGTCTCGGGCAGCCATTGCCTGTGCGTTGGCTTGGCGCAGTCGTTTTTGTTCTCGCGCTTGCGCTGGGCGTGGCGGCGATGGTTACTATGACCAAGGCTGGCTCTAACGTTCCCACGAACCGGCCGACCACGACTATCGTCGAGAATGGGCCGTACCGCTTCACACGGAACCCCATCTACCTCGGCATGTTCCTGGGTCAGATCGGGTTGGCCATCGCGTTCGACAGTCTCTGGCTGCTGGCGATGCTGGTGCCCTTCGCGCTCGTCATCCGCTACGGCCTTGTGGCCCGCGAAGAAGTCTATCTCGGCCACAAGTTCAGTGATGCTTACCGTGGCTATTGCCCCCGCGTAAGGCGCTGGCTATAGCACCGGGCACGCGGCCCATCGCATCGTCATCCGTCGCGCAGTGCAGGAAGCAGCACGTCGCGAAGCACCGCTGTTGGCGGTCGCCATTGGTCAGGCGCGTCGTAATTCCCGGCGGTAATCGCCACAACCAAGCCAAGCCGTGGCAGCAAGTATAACCGCTGTCCGCCATTTCCCATGGCGCTCACTGTTTCCTCCGACATCACACCTCCCGCACCGTTATCCCTCGGAACGGCACTCAATTACCATTGATAACCGTAGCGGCGGCCATCCGGCAGCGACACGGCGGGGGCGAAAGAGGCCACAAGCCATTGGGCTGGCACCACTTGCCGTCAATGCCATCGTCCGCCGTCCAGTACCATCAGCCCGATCCGCGCCAAGTCGCGCAGTGTAATTCGCAGCCCGGAGGCCGCGAGTACGTCACCGTCTCTGCCGCGCTGCCATTCAGTACGCGTTATGCCCAGCGGTTCAAGCAGCGCTACGCGCGCAAATCTTCCAGCGGTCGGCCTGTACCCTTCGCGGTGAGCCGCGCGAGAAGTGCCGTCGCCCCGCCGTTATACATCCAGTGCAATCCCGGAGGCTCCACGACCGGACGCTCCAATATGTACCGGTAGCGGTCGGCTGCGCGATCCATCGCTATCTCGCTGTTGCGCTGATCGGTATACGGAATGGTCATTTCATCCCACTCGGTGCCGAGCGTCATGGTTAGCACATGGCCGACTGTGAGACGCTGCCTTGCAAGGTCCGTGCTAAGGTCCGGGTACTCCAAGAATTGCTCGACGAGCTTCGCCTCCGGCGGTGGCGCCAATCCAGTGGCCAGAGCGATCCCATACAACAGCCCGACGATGCTTTTCGTAACCGAGCGCATGTCGTGCAGCGTGTCGGGTCACCCAACGGCCTCCCCAGAGCCGCGTCCAACCTCAAGCACTCGTTGTACCCGTCGGACTAGGCCCCGGCGTGTCCTCGTAGCCATTCACCGATAAGTGCCAGAGTATCGCGGGCTTTTTGCACGGTGCCGCAGGCTCGGAGAAAGCCATGCACCATTCCCTGGATCACCTCAGTTTGGACTGGAACTCCAGCCGCCGCTAATTTGGCCGCCATAGCGTCGCCCTCTGAACGCAGAATGTCCATCTCCGGCAACACCAGAAGTACCGGCGGCAGGCCCTTCAAGTCGGCTCGCAACGGCGCCGCCAATGGGTGCAGTCGATCGATCTCATGGGGAACATAGTGGTTCCAAACAAACGCCATCTGCTCCAGAGTAAGACCATAGCCACCCGCACCGAAGGACTTGTAGCTGGGTGTGTCCAATCGAGAAGTTGCACACCGGGTAACTCGACAAGATACCATTGATGGGCGGACCGTCGGTATCGCGCAGAAGCAACGGCACGGTCAGAGCGAGATTGCCACCAACCGAGTCGCCGCCCAGCAGAATGCAGCTTCCGTCCACACCCCATTCGGACCCATGCCCGGCGAGATGACGCACGACGGCGGCGCATTCTTCCAATGCTCGTGGAAACTTTGCCTCCGGCGCGAGGGAATAATCCACACTAACCACGGCCACGTCGCCAGCGACCGCGTATTCGCGGGCCAACCGGTCGTGGGTGTCGATCGAGGACTGAAGCCAACCGCCGCCATGGAAGTGGACCATCACGGGGAGAGGTTCATTTACACGCGGCCGATAGAGCCGGCACAGAATGCGCCGACCACGCGCGGACACCCAACGATCGATCGTCTCCGCCATCATTGGCCCACCGGTAGCGGCTTTCAGAGCTATGGTATCGACGGTCTGACGATGTGGCTCATATGGCACCTCCATTCTGACTGGCGGGTAGTTCGCCATTTCCTGGCCGACATCCTTGAAGAATGCGGCGAGTTCAGGATCAACTCGTGATGCATCGCTCATGCTGTCTCCCCATTGCTAGGTGAAGAGAGGATACGACGCCTCTGGCCGCCGGCTGCAAGCGCAAACGTGGTTGCGCGCGGTTTTGGTTCCTGCCCTCGATACGGACACGGACTGCCTCGATCGTGCTCGCAATCAAGGTTTGTCGGCATCGGTCTGCTTTCCAAGCACCACGGAATAGTCTCGCGTAGCTGCGCGCTCTCATAGTCGTCCCGCAGCACGATTGCCGGTACCATGGCAAACCTCCATCGTCTGTCACCATGAATCCGATTTCAACCGATTTGGGAATCCTCCTCGTGAGTTGTGATCACAGGGGGGTATTAGTCGGACCACTGGCAATCTAGGATATCGTTCGGACGCTGATGGTAACGGTGGCAGACACCCCCGCATGGTCATCGCGCCGCTGCTCTGCCCTACGTTGCCAGAAGCCAACGGCACGGCTACACTGCATCTTGGCTGACAACCAAATGGTCGGCCGACTAGGGAAGCACACAACACATAAGGGGACGAAACGATGTCATCAACGTATGTGCGGCGGTTCAATCTAAAGGGTTCGCTGAGCGATAAGCAGGTGGGCGACTTTTGGAAGTTGCTCCTGGGCGAGTTGGTACCAGCCATCCAAAAGGTAAAGGGTGTGAAGTCTTGCAAGATATATTCAGGAGCCGGCGCCCTCCGTGCAGATATCAGGCTGGTTGCAGAAATGGATCATGCCGGCGTTTATGAAACCTTGCTGCGTGAACCCGCCATCAGCAAGCAACTTGGTGCCTTCTATGGGGCTATGGACCTGACGACATCGACACAGATGTTCATCCGAGAGGTCACTCCCGACTTGCTAAAGGCGTTGAGTTCCTAACAACCCCGACATTGGTCCGGCTCGTCCATCACAATGAACTAGCCGGACTATCGGTTGTCCGATATAGCGCCAGCAGGGCAAGAAGCTCGGTCGTCCGAAGGTGTTACCGCCGATTGGGGACGCCGTCAGAAAACATCTGAGAGGTGGCCTAATCTACACCATGGCGAGGCAGGAACAGCGGCTCAAGGGAATCGTTGCCATCACCGTTCCCGCGAACATCAAGTCACAGCAGATGATGCGGCGGTTGGGGATGACGCACTCGTCTACCGATGATTTCGATCACCCGTGTCTACCGGAAGGCCATCTAATGCGACGATGCGTTCTCTATCGCCTGTCACGCTCGGATTGGTCGCGGCAATCACGGCGTGACAATCTATCGCGGTGTTTGCCATCGGCACTCAAAGGGCTAGAGGAGTGAGCCGACAATGATGGATGAAACGCCCGATAAGCGGCGCATCAACGATGATCCGGTCGTGCCGCCACCTGCCCTGGTTCCTGCACGCTCAATACTGACTGGCAGTATGGTTCGGCTGGAGCCGATTGACCCAGCCCGCCACACGGCTGCGCTCTATCGAGCAGGCCACACATCTGAGGCAGCCCGTAGCAGTTGGGCCTTCCTGCCCTGGGGTCCATTCCCGAGCGAGGCCGTCATGCACGCGCAGTTGCGCGACTTTGCCGCCTCCCTGGATCGCGTGTTCTATGCAATCTGCGACCGGACGACGGGTGACGCGGTCGGTGTGGCCACGTATTTGGACATCCAACCTGCCAGCGGAGTGATCGAGATCGGCGCCATCTGGTTCGCGCCAGGATTTGCACGCAGCACGGGCGCAACCGAAGCACTGTTCCTGCTGCTTGCATACGCGATGGACGATCTCGGCTATAGGCGAATGCAATGGCGTTGCAACGCGCTCAATGAAATGTATTAGCTATGACTTGATCCGACGGTCAGTGTTGGCTGTGCGAGCCGTGGTGAGTGTTGACGATGGTCATGCTGCCATGAGTTTCTCCTTTGCCAAAGGCAGTGCATCAATCAGGGTCTGAATTGGAGTCTTGCCGTAGCACCAGCGCCCTTGATGAGGGCGCTGGTGGTTGTACTCGACGACCCAGGCATCGAGGTCGGTCTGCAGTTCCTCGATGGTGCGATAGATCTTCTTACGGAACGCCACGCGGTAGAACTCGTCAAGCACGGTGCGGTGGAAGCGCTCGCAGATACCGTTGGTCTGCGGGCTCCGGGTCTTGGTGCGAGTATGGTCGATATCCTCCACCGCCAGGTAGAGTTCGTATTCGTGCCGCTCAGGACTGCCGCAATATTCGGTGCCGCGGTCGGTGAGCACGCGGCTGAGGCGGATGTCATGGTCCTCGAAGAACGGCAGCACGCGGTCGTTCAGCACGTCGGCGGCGGTGATCGGTGTCTTTCGGTCGTAGAGTTTGGCGAAGGCCACCTTGGCATAGGTGTCGATGAAGGTCTGCTGGTAGATGCGTCCCACCCCCTTCAAGGTGCCGACATAGAAGGTATCCTGGGCACCGCAGTAGCCCGGGCACTCGCTCTCGAACTCGCCGTGCGCCTCTTTCTCGGTCTTGGCGCGTTCCAGTGCCTGCACTTGAGCTTCGGTGAGCACCAAGCCTTCCTGCGCCATCTTCGCCTCCAGCGCTTTCAGCCGCTTGCGCATGGTTTCCAGGTCATGGCGCTGCCAGACGCAACGCACGCCGGCCGGCGAGATGGACAGCGCCTGCCGCTTCAGCGCCTCGGCGACGCGAACCTGCCCCCATGCCGGCTGCTCGGTTGCCACCGCGATCACTGCCTCCTCGACGGCGACAGGCGTGCGGTTCTTCAGCACCGGCTTGCGGCGGCTGATCTCCTGCAGGGCGATCTCACCGCCTTTGTCGTAGAGTTCCTTGAACCGGTAGAAGCTGTCTCGGCTGTAGCCCATCATCTTGCAGGCCTGACTGACGTTACCGAGCTGCTTGGCCAGCTCCAGCAGCCCAACCTTGGCACGAATGATCTTCTGCTCCTGGGTCATCTCCTGGTCTCCGTTCCGCCGGTGGGCGGGCGCGGTTCCTGCCGTGGGTGAGAACCCCGCCCGCCCACCGGCTCCGCTTCCGAAAACCAACAATGTTCGTCAGATTAAGTCTTGGCTAGTGCAAATGAAAAGAGCCGCGCAGCCGCCCGGCGCCTTGGCTTTCGGTTCGAGGGTATCTGGTTCAACCACATGATTGTCAAAGGACGGAACCGCGATACTGCGTGGTACTCGATCCTTAACACCGAATGGCCCGTCATTCGCACCGCAATCGAGACTTGGCTCTTTGCGGAAAACTTCGATGCAGCAGGTCTGCAACAGCGCTCGCTCTCCGAGATGACCGCCGCAGCAACGGCGGCGCGGCCGGTTTGATCGGACGCACCCAGGTCGGCTATCAGCAGCCTTCGCCTGTCTCACAAATCTCGCTGTCCAATAGGGCAACCCCAAGTGAGTACGCCGAGCATCCTGTCTCACACGGATTGCTGGACAGATTTGGGACCCGTGGTATCGTTGCGTTATTAAATCCGTGTGAGACAGAAATCGCCATGCTCGTGGGGTACGCACGCACCTCGACAGCCGGCCAAATCGCCGGCCTGGAGGCCCAGGAACGCGAGCTTCGGGCTGCCGGGTGCGACAAGATTTTCCGCGAGCAGGTGTCGTCGGTGGCCGAGCGCCAGCAGCTAGAGGCGGCACTCGACTACGTGCGCGAGGGCGACAGCTTCACCGTCACCAAGCTCGATCGGCTGGCGAGGTCGGTTGGCGACTTGCTGGAGATCGTCGCGCGGCTTGAAGCGAAGAAGGTCTCGCTCAGCGTGCTGGCGATGTCCGGCACGCAATCCCTCGACACCAGCACCGCGACCGGCAGGTTGATGCTGAGCGTGATCGGCGCCGTGGGGCAGGCTGAGCGGGAAGCCATGCTGGAGCGGCAGAGGGAGGGCATCGCCAAAGCGAAGGCGCAGGGCCGCTACAAGGGCCGTGTGCCGACCGTTCGGCGACAGGCTGCCGAGATCATCAGGCTCAAAGCGTCGGGCGTCAGGCCCTCGGAGATCGCCAGCAAACTGGGGATCGGGCGAGCGAGTGTGTATCGGGTGCTGGGCGAGCAGAGCGCCAGTGAGCGTCAGAAGCTGCTTGAGCGAGAACCAGCCCAACGGCTGATCACCTGAGCGTCCAGCTTTCGACCAGACGCATAGGATGGCGTGCATGTCGCCATACGTTCCGATGGTCTCGTGCATTGATGGCTTAGGCTCTAACACAACCGCCAAAGTCGGGGCTGCAATTCGAGAGCCTCTTGCACCGTCGTGACATTCTGGCGGTGTGCACGGGTAGCGGTATGATGCAGAAGATCAACTGGGACATGGCCGAACAATTGGCGGCGGCTGGTTGATAGGGTCCGGCTGTTTGAAGCGGTCACCGGCGAGGCATCAACACGCTTGTAGCCAACGTGAGTCCTCGATGGCCTTCCAGTTGTGCGACGAATTCAACTGCCACCACGCGGTCATGCGGCCTATTGCTCAACGCAAGAGATAAGTTGACAGACCGGAACAGTTAAGGGCGCACCCAACCTGCCGAGGCACCCACCGGCCTTGTTAAAGGCGGTTACCGCGTTCTGGGGCGTTGGTGCAATTCCTGCGCAGGTCAAATGTGCGCGAGACTGCCCGGTATGGCGATAACTCAAATACTGTGCGGCAAGGCCTCACAAAATACAGGGAGTGATCATGTCGGCAACCGCGATGACGACGGTTCCGTGGTGGAAAGAGCCTACCAAGGAGCAATGGCATGCTTGGGTCGCAGCATGGCTTGGCTGGACGCTGGATGCGTTCGACTTCTCGATCTTCCTGCTGATCATGTTGCCGATTTCGCAATCGTTTAACGTGCCGCTGACCGCCGTCACGGCGGTGTTCACCATCACGCTCTGGCTGCGACTGGCGGGGGCGACGGGGGCTGGCTGGCTGTCCGATCGCATCGGCCGCAAGAAGCCACTGATGATCTCGATCCTTTGGTATTCGGTGTGCAACCTGCTGGCCGGTCTCGCGCCCAGCTTCGCCTTGCTGTTCCTGTTCCGCGCCTTGCTCGGGATCGGTATGGGGGCCGAATGGCCGTGTGGTGCGGCCTTGGCGATGGAGACGTGGCCCCAGCGGTCACGCGGCCTCATGGCGGGAGTCCTGCAAGCGTCATGGGGAATTGGCGCTCTGCTGTCGAGCGTCGCCTATGCGCTGCTCTATGACTCAATTGGCTGGCGCGGCTTGCTGATCATCGGCGTCTTGCCGGCGCTGGCGGTGGTCTACATCCGCAAATTCGTCAAAGAGCCGGAACTTTGGACGCAGAACCGAGCGATCCAGCGTGAACGCAAGAGCGAAATTCGGGCACCCTTGCTCGCCATCTTCAAACGCGACGTGCTCGCTAACACGTTGAACGCCTGCTGGTGGATGGCGAGTGGCTTCGTCGTCGCCTATTCGATCGGATCGCTATTTCCGACCCATATGCAAAAAGACCTCGGCTACAGTCCGGCGATGGTCGCATTCCCAGTGATGGTGCAGAGCTTCCTGTTCTTTTGCTCCGGTTTTCTGTGGGGCTGGGTCGCCGATAAACTTGGCCGGCGTTGGGCACTGATCTTCCCGGCGATCGGTTGCCTTCTCGTGACGCCGCTCTATCTGTTCACGCAGGACTACGCGATGATCGTCGTGTTCTTCGGTCTGCAAGGGATGTTTGGGGCCGGTGGCATGTATGCGACCAATCCGAGCTACCTGTCCGAGCGGTTCCCAACCGAGGTGCGGGCCACGGCCGCTGGGTTCTGCTACCACCAAGGCGCGATCTTTGGTGGGCTGACGGCACCCATCATCGCCTACTTTGCCGTCAACTGGCACCTTGGCTTTGCGATCCCGATGGCCATCGGGACCTTTGGTGGCTGCATCAGCTTCATCATCGCGATGTCGCTTGGCCCGGAAACCCGTGGCAAGCACCTCACCGCCGAAATGGGGGTCGCGGTAACCTGACCACCGAGTATCCAGAGCTACGGCAACGTAGCTCTGGATGATCGCTCAGTTGGTAAGCGGCTCTGGCCCATCCTTCACGTTCGGCCAGTTCTTATCGGCGCGGGCGATGTTCTCACCCTCGTTCTGCCGCCACACCTCGCGCCAATGCATCGAGTTATTGAGGTAGAGCTTGCTGTCCACGATCGTCCATGCCTGTGGATCGACGGTATCCTTGTGGCCATCCTCATACGACACGCCCATGGCGCAATAGCCGTCGTACTGTGGCGCGTAGTGACCGGGATTGCTGACGAACAGATCGCGATGGGCAGCGCTGGCAAAATGCCAGGAAGCGCCGTGCCACAGGGTCTGAAACTCAGGCTTGCCTTCCACCGCTTTGCCATCGGTGAAGTAGGCGACGGGATCGTATCCCATAATGGCCAAGCGCGTTTCGGCAATCGCTGCCGCCGGTGTGCGCAAGGCGCCTATGACCAATGCGATGCCTGCGGCGGCACCGCCCCATAGAAGTTCGCGACGTTGCATGACCGTCTCTCCCTTACTTGACCGGAATCATCAGGTGCTCATAAGGAGTTCCCGGCCACATCACGTATGGCTTGGTGGGATCGGCTTCAGCCGTTTTGGGATAGCCGGTCATTTGCTTGACAGCGGCGCCGACAATCATCACGTGCGAGCCGGTCTGAACCCAATGATTGTCGGCGGTTTTCGCTTTTGCAAAGGGGTCGGTGTTGCTGGCTCCGGTGTCACCCGCGAGCATGTAGATGAACCCGGTCTTGTCGGTTGCCGGGCCGTGGGTTTGCAACGCATGTGCCCACGCCATCGCACCAGGGTCCAGGCACATCGGCACCTCGTTGGCGGCGCCGATCATACAGGTGAACTCGTTGGTCCCCTTCTTGAGGGTCGCCATGCTGTCGTTCTTCATGCGAACGATGGATGCATCGTCAACGATCTGGCTTGGCGCCGCCTGTGAAACCCGCTTGATGTAGTCGGCGTCCGACAACTGGGTGGATGGGGTCTGTGCCCATGCCAACCCGAGAGGCGCGATGATCGCGCAGGCCGTGACAATGGTTCTCATGTGACGAAACTCCCTCTATGGTTACGTTATCGTTGCAGCCCAGCTTTGTATTGTAATCCGGCTTAGCCGCGATTGCGCGAGCCTTTGGCTTTATCTGTCGCGCGAATAAACAATCGGTAACGTGGGCGCAATCAGTGGTGGCGTCTATAGTCGAATGGCGCTTCACACAAATGTGAGTGAGTGAGGGGAATCACAGGTCGGCGCAGTCACGGGCTTGGCGTGCTGGAGCAGGTTAAGATCGAACAGGTCAGCATTCGTCCCCACGTCACGAGATGGACAAATCACTCGCGCAGTCTGATCCAGACGTAGAGCATCAGCGGACCGATGAGGATAGGCAATGGCTTGACTATCCGCCGGTCGGCAAAGAGAACTCTCTGACTGTTACCCATGTTATGCCCAGCGTGGAGACTGCCACGCCGCAGTGAAGTGATGATTGATAAATTCCACAAACTCCTATTCCAGAGCGGCAAAGTTGCCGCACCACGTTACCCGGTCTAGAGTGATGTGCGGCTAGGGGGAAACAATGTTCAAGACACTCAGTGCCACTGCGATCGGGCTTGTATTTCTTGCGTCACCGTCGTTCGCCCACAATCAAGCCGACGCGACGAAGGCGGTTCCGCCCTTCATCTCGAACTATGAGAAGCTGTTCAACGCCAAGGATGCGCACGGGCTTGCGGCACTCTTTGCTGACGATGCCGTGCAAGCGGCGCCAGGGCCACTGCTGACCAACCGGGCCGATATCGAAAAGCGCTACAAGGCGATCTTCAATTCGGGGAACACTGATTTTCGTGTCGATGTCAAACAGGTGCAGGCTGAAGGCAACATCGTCTTCATTGTTGGCCAATTCTCCGTGAAGTCGCCGCAAGGTGGCATGCACGAGATCGGCGGTAATGTCGTAGACATCTTAGAGTGGGACGGCGACGCCCTGAAGTTCCGTGTGCTTTCGTTCAACCTCAGGCCGGCACCGCCCACGCAACGATAGACGGAGTACTCCTGTTTGCATGGTCGGGGGTGGCGTAGTGGCAGTCGGCGAATATCTCTTTTAGCCATGGCAGAACGGTGTGGAACTGTTGGGCGAACGGTGCGGGAGGTCGGCGACTGGAAGGGGGCCAGAATGTCCTTCAAATGGCGATCGCCTGGAGGTTCGCCAGTCTTCCGGCGCTATGGTGGTACTACCGCTCTTGCCGACTGCGTGGTGGGGAGATTATCGTCCTCCAAAATACTTGGATAGCCAACGCATATGGGGAATGTTGGATGAAGCGTATCACTCCTTTGATTGCCGTTCTTCTCGTGGTTCCCGTAGGGTGGGCGGAAGCGCAGCAAGTGCCCTCTCCCAAACATAAGCTTCTTCGTTACTAGCACCAGCCTCGGCAAAGGGGGCGACTTAGGTGGACTTGAAGGTGCAGATCGACATTGTCAGGAGTTGGCCCAAGCAGTGGGTGCTGGTTCGAAGACGTGGCATGCTTATCTCAGCACCCAGCCGACAAACGGTGTGCCGGCAGTCAATGCCAAGGATAGGATCGGCACCGGTCCATGGTATAACGAGAAGGGGGTGGAGATCGCGGCTAATCTCGACGACCTGCATAGCGACAACTATAAGATCAACAAAACAACGGCTCTCACCGAGAAGGGAAACTTCGTCAACGGTCGTGGTGATACACCGAACCAGCATGACATGCTCACCGGCAGTCAACATGAAGGAACTGCCTTTCCGGCTGGGGAGGATAAGACTTGCCATAATTGGACAAGTAGCAGCGATGGCAGTGCAATCGTTGGGCACACCGATTTGATCGGCAATACGCGTGGCCCAAATTTTTGGAACTTCTCCCACAGCACACCGGGCTGTAGCGTACCCGACTTGGCGAAGGTCGGCGGTGCTGGCTTTTTCTACTGTTTTGCAGTGCGCTAATCAGTCGTAGGTTTGAGCAGCGACCGCCGCCAGCGATGGCTGAGAGCCTTTCGCGAGCAAGCGTTTTAGCTTCCGAATTGCGCCGGTTCGCCGGATGGTATCTTCTTACTCACTGTCCACAGTGCGGAAGTACCTCTGAAATCGCAATAGAGGTGCTGATCAAGCGATATGGTGGAGAGTTGGCAATGTATACCGCGTTGCAGAAATTGGAGTGTCTGGACTGCAAGATAACGCCTGATGAAGCCCATTTATGGCGAAAGGAACGTGACCGGTCCCCCCATCACGTACAACTACGAGGAGAAGTCATCTGATGGCAACCGCCTCTTAGATGGACGTGCCGCAAGAGGGCAGGAGATGGTCGAGCCGTACCGTGCGGTGACGGTGGAGCCGGTGAATCCCAGCAGTCCGTCCTTGGCGCCTGATCCCTTGGCCTTCGAGAACAGCGTGATGCCGTGTTCGTCGTAGGCAAAGATAAACGATCCGCGCTCAATCGCGCTTCCGATCATGGCAGGTCTCCTCGTCGGTCCGAGATCGGAACTACCACTGATCCGCAGTTTGTCTAGCTATTTGGCTCAGCCATTCGATGACCGCGACCTGGGAGACCTGATCCAACGATCATTGCTTGACGCACTGCCGATCCGTGCGACCCTTCTGTATGGCAACATCCAGACGCGCCGCCCTCTATGTGCGGGTCTCGACCTCTGACCGAGGGCAAACCGTCGAGAACCAGCTACAGCCGCTCCAGGAGGCCGCTGGACGGCTTGGCTGGAGCGTGGTGGCCGTTTCCGCGATGAGGGTATCAGTGGCTCCCTGGGCCGTCGACAAGCGGCCTGGACTGGATGCTCTGCTGAAGGGCGTCGCCCGGCGCGAGTTCGACATCGTGGCGGCGTGGTCAGTGTGTCGGCTGGGTCGATCGCTCAGTGACCTGATCGATCTGGTCGGCGAGCTACGATCCTGCTCACCTGAGCCTGACGTTGCTGAACCCCAAATAAGAACCGAGTTCCCAAACCCGTGGCACTGCACTACCGCAAGCGCGGCGATGTCTGGCACTGCCGAGGTTCAGTTCGCATCGGGCGCAACGCTTTCCCCGTACGTGAATTCTCGACCGGCCGCTCCAGCAAGACCGAAGCAGAGGCAGTTGGCGCGGCTGAGGAGGCTCGCATCCGTGGTGGGTTCCTCGACACTGGCACCGTCATCGAGCCGGTGCGCGTCATCACGATCCACGACTGCATCCTGGCGTACAGGTCGCGATCCGGCCGCGTCCATCCGTTCGATGTTCAGCGCCTCGACGAATTCGACGCCACGATAGGCAACCACCACCTGTCCAGAGCGCCGGAGGCATGGAGCGCGTGGCTGCGTACCCGAGGACGTGGCCTCGCGCCGTCCACCGTAGCTCGCTGGCGCTCTACATTGCTGGCTAGCAACATCGAGACGGGCCGCGCTCTACGTCAGGGTCTCGACCAGTGATCGCAGCCAAACCGTTGAGAACCAGCTACAGCCCTTGCAGAAGGCCGCTCGACGGCTTGGCTGGATCGTGGTGGCCGTGTTCCGGGACGAGGGGATCAGCGGCACCAAGGGGCGCGACGGGCAGCCTGGAGTGGATGCTCAAGGACGATCTCTTCGGGAGCCTCCTATAAACGTCCGTTTTTGACAGACCCCCAGATTAGTTCCGGCTGCGTCTTGAAGATGGCCATGCAGCGTCCCAGAACTCATTCTCGAAACCCTCGTCTCGATTGCACGGGGGTAGGACGAGTTCTGGGAGACATCTGATGTTGGTCGGCTATGCCCGCGTCTCGACCGATCTGCAAACCACTGATGGTCAGATCGACGCCCTCCATGCGGTCGGGTGCGGCGCGTGTTCGAGGAATCGATGAGCGGCACCCGAGCCGATCGCCCGCAGCTTGCCGCCGCTTTGGCGTTCGCCCGCGAGGGTGATGTGCTGGTCGTCGCTCGGCTCGATCGTCTGGCGCGATCCATGCGCCAGCTTCTGACCACCGTAGACACCTTGCAGGCACGCGGCATCGGCCTGCGATCGCTGCACGAGAACATCGACACGACCAGCGCGACCGGGCGGCTGATCCTCCACATCTTCGCCGCCCTTGGGCAGTTCGAGGTGGAGCTTCTGCGTGAGCGCACCCGAACCGCACTGGCGGCCAGCCGCGCCCGTGGTCGTGTGGGTGGCCGTCCACCGGCGCTGGACGCCATCAAGGTCAGGGCGGCGAAGGCAATGCTGGCTTCCGGCACTATGACGGCCTCCGAGGTCGCCCGGCAGATCGGGTGCAGCGCCTCGACGCTGTATCGCCATGTGCCGGGTGGACGCACCGCCGTTGCCGAGAGCGCGATATCAGCCGCCACCTGATGTTCGACATGTTGTCAGTGTTCAGCGAGCGCGAGCGGACGATGACCGCGATCGAGCGATGGCCGGGCTGGATCGAGCGCGATCGTCGGGCGAGCGCCTAGGCAGACCGAGGACGACACCGTTCAAGATCGATCGCATCCGCGCTGCGCTGGATGAAGGTCGCGGTGTGCGCGAGACGGCATGGCTGCTGAAGATATCCGCCGCCAAGGTCAGTGAGGTACGGCGCATGTCGTCGGCGTGGATCGATCGATCTGCGCCACGGCTGATCCCGTCGGGTATCAGATGCGTCAAGCGGGGCCTTCAACGGTACCTTGGGTCCTTGCAGTTGTTCGCCACGGAGAATTCCGACACCTCCCGCTCCTTGCCCCAAATCTTCTTCCCGGCCCGCTTGGGGTGCAGCCTGAAGTACGCATTCCGGTCGGCGAAGTACCGATCGATTGCTGCCTTGGCATCGTCCAGGGTCTTGTAATCGCTGTTGTGGATGATCGACCGGGCCATCCCACTGAACATCGACTCGATTACGTTGAGGAACTGTGCGCCTGCCGGCAGCGGAGCGGTCGCGACCGTCGGTCCATTCCCGCTCACGACGCCCGCATTATGCTCCTCGACGCGCTTATACAGACTCTTCGAGATGTGCCACGAGGCGGCATCCCAGGAAAGGTACAGCTTGCGGCGATCCTGGTACTTCTGGACCAGATGTTCCATCATGCGGATCATCTCCGCCGTATTCTTCTTCGGGCTGTAGAAGTGGGTAACTTGATTGCCGGACAACTCAAGCGCGGCTGTGATAATCATACAGCCCTTTGATTTCTGCCACTGCGGAACTACGCGCTGTTCGCCCGGCGCGCTGAGCATGCGACCCGGCTTCATCTTCACGGCGAATGGACCGAACTCGTCTATGGAGAAGAAGGCTTCATCCGAGCGAAGCCCTGAGAGGATGGAGCGAATGCGATCAAGCTTCTCGGTGTAGTTTGGGTCGGATGACGTGAGTACGATGCGGGCCTTGCGCCAGCGATAGCCGGCCGCCTTGGTGATCTTGCAGATCACTTGTGGGCAGGCGGGGTGTCCAGTCTCGCGGAGAACTCGCGTCAGGTCAGACATGATCCATGTCGTACGGTTGATGCCATAGTTTGAGGGCGGCTCGTGCAGGAGCCGGAACACCGCCTGCTTGATCGTCTCGTCACTGAACTTTCGTGTGGACCTGCTCTGGCGGGCAAACAGCGCCGCGCAGCCTCCGTCCTCGAACATCCGCAGGCACTTGCGGTGTGTCGTTTTGGCGATACCGAGGAAGCTGCGAACAAGCCCGCCGCTTAGCCCCCGGCGGCTCGCGAGAACGACCATTGACCGGTTGCGGTCGGACAAACGCCCATCGTAGAGATGCTGAAGCAAGGTCGCCATATCGGGGATATCGCCAACCTCGCGGTGCAGCACATCGAGGTTGATGTCTTTCTGGAGGACAGCGCGCATCCATTCGAAGGCGGCTTGCCGTGCATGCGTCGCAACAACTAACTCCCGCCACAGCGGCGCTACCGCGCGTTCGACCGTACGCAGACTGACGATGATGTTCTTCTCTCGCGCCAGTTCTTGGCGCACTTTATCCGTGTTGCCAGCATGGAGATGAAACCGCTCGCGCAGCCAGTCCGACAAGCCATCGAGTTTGCCCGGCCGAGATCGCGAGGGATAAGGACGCCACTCACCTCGCGCCAGCCAGCGACGCGTCGTCCCAGGCGAACAGTGGAGCTTGGCGGCAATTCGCTTCGACCCCCATCCTGCGGCCTTCAGCCGCAGCATGGCAGAGACATCGTTCGGGGTCTTCATCAGGTCCCCTCCGCTGTTAGATCGGTCTGAAGCCGATAGTCCTGTGGCATATTCATGCGCTGATCTCTCGTGGGACGAAAACACCTATAAAGAGGTGATTCCGTCCCACGCGACTGATGGCAGATGTGGTCGCGGATGTCGGATACCTACCGAATTCCTGTGTCACGAAAACACCTATAGTACAGTGAATTCGTCCCACACGACTGATCCATCTCGATGCTGATCCCGCAACTGCGGTTGCACCTGATCCGAGGTCATCAGCTTCATGGTGGCGTTCGCCACGGCATCGGCTGCTGCCAACAGCACGGCATCGGCGGAATGGACGTACCTGCTGGTGATGCTGTGGGTCTTGTGGCCGAGCAAGCTGGCGATGGTCGGCTCGTTGCAGCCAAGATCGGCCGCGAGACTGAAGCTATGGCGGAGAACATGCGGCGTGATGTCGGCCGGCAGATCACCCAGCTTGGCGATCCTCAGCCACATCTTCCGGTAGCCGACGATGGGTGTCTCACCGGGCCACCCCGACATTGGTTGCCCATAGCGCAACGAGACGCCTGGACGGTGCAATCGACGGCGCTGGGACGCTGGCTGGCATGTCCGCCGCGACGACCTGCCGTACGGCGGGCGCACCCCAGTTGCAATGGGCTGGACCTGCCCTTCAGACTGCACCTTTCAGTGCCCGCAGGTGTCTCGTGAAGCATCGGCCCGTGCAACGCTGTCTTCTCACCACAGCAATCTTCTTCTGCCTCCAGGTTTGTGTTTCGTATGCGCAAGTCACAGCGCGCTACCCTGCTGCCGAATGGGTTAGGAATGAGCCAGCGCAGACCGGATGGTTGGCGCCGCAGCTTGCATAAGCGGAGGATAGGTCGCGGGAGATTGGCTCGACCGCCGTGGTGATCGTTCAGCATGGCGCCATCGTCGCGTCATGGGGCGAAACATCAGCCAACATCCTTCTCAACTCCGCGCGCAAAAGTCTGCTGAGCGCCCTGATCGGCATCGCCGTTGCCCACGGTCAGATCGCCCTGGACGCGACCGTTGACAGTTTCGGCATAGACGACAATCCGCCTTCGCTCACGGCCGACGAGAAGCAGGCGACAGTTCGTGATCTGCTGGAGGCTCGTTCGGGCGTCTATCATGGGGCCAACTATGAGACGCCTGACATGGCTGCCCGCCGACCACCACGCGGCAGTCATCCACATGGCACGTTCTGGTATTACAACAACTGGGACTTCAATGCGCTTGGAGCGATCTACGAGCACGCTGTAGGCACGCCGATCTTCGCAGCATTCGATCATCAGATCGCCGCTCCGATCGGAATGCAGGACTTCGATCAGGCGAGGTGCCGCTATGTTGGTGGGCCGGATTCGATCTATCCAGCTTACGTCTTTTACGCTTCGGCGCGTGATTTGGCGCGTTTCGGCCTGCTCTATCTGCGGCGCGGGCGTTGGGGTGACCAGCAGGTCATTCCGGCGGAGTGGGTGGAGGAAAGCACCAGACCCTATTCAACCACGAATTCCGGCTCGGGCTACGGCTATCTTTGGTGGACGGCCCCACCCGAGCAACCTTTTTTGTCAGTGCCGCCGGGCAGCTATTTTGCAGCGGGCAACGGTGGCCAATATGTCTTCGTGATACCGGCGAATGATCTGGTCATTGTGCATCTCGCGCGCATGGATTCGGTTGACGGCGCACCGCCGAAAGGCGTCGGGCCGATGCAAGTATTTCAACTGCTGTCACTCATCCTCGCCGCAGCACCCACAAACCAATGAACGATGAAACGATGAACGACGGTGACGCTGAAGAGAGCGAGTCCTATGATTGCACCGCGCACGAGTTCAGCTACCGGCTTTGCTCATTGTCTTGCCCGCGCAGCCTTCGAAAGTGATGTCAGGAGATCACAGGCCCACTGATCGCCGTTGGCGCAATCCTTGTGGACGCGGGTCAGAAAGCTGGGAGGACGATTTGGCTCACAAGCCGCGATGAGAATAATCATCGTGAGTACGATAACAGGCCACATAGCGACCTGATGTGCGCCCCTCACGCGCCTCCACCAACTCCCCGACCATCTCTCTTTTCACACACTGCACAGTGCCGCTGCCCACGCCGACAAGTGCCGCCACCTTGAGTATGCCGTTATCACGGACCGCTTTTTGACGTACCGATCACGGAATAAACTCCAACACGGAACTTTCGCAAGCTGCTATGGGACGGGCGTTGAAATCCTCAAGGAGACAATCATGCCCTTCTTCGGTTCGCTCTTGGTTGCCGCAACCGTCGTAGCCCTTCCAGCGAGTGCACAAACCGTGGCGGCACCTCGACGGCGTCGGTCACATAAGTTCGGCGCAATTTTACTTCGGCGGAATTGTCGCGCTCGTTTGGTGCACCACCTTTGATGAATGCATTCTTTTTGCGTAATGGCAAGGCTTCGGCGTATCGGGTAGCCGGCTGCCCATCCTTGCCAACGGTCCTCCAGCATGAGCCGATGATGATCTCAATGACGCCGTGCGGCAGCGCGTAGGTGGCGCTTGTCCGCGTGGGCGAGGGTAGCACCGATCGAGGCAAGCGGCACGTTTCCCGGCCAGCAGGACATCCGCTCCAGATTTCGATAAAGCCAAGCAAATGTCTCGCGTAATCAAGCTGTCCACGCCGAAACGCAAGCCGGCCAACCTGCCTAAGACGGCGGCACTGACCAAGGCGCAGGCTGACCACAAGAAATGGCTTAAAGCGCACGGGATCAAGGTGAGAAAGAATACACTTCGCACCTGACGCCAGATCAGCCGATCGCGCCCGCCCGGAGGTTGCCGACGGCCTGTCGATAATAATGTGGACCGCCGCCGTCAACCACCAGATGCCTGCGAGGGTCATTTCGGAGACCTGCATTACTGTATCGACCCTAGCCCCTGGTCCCTCAACGGTAGTCACCGCCGCCTCGGCCAACTCCCCGACCATCTCCTTCTTCACCCGCTGCACCGTGCCGCTGCCCACGCCGACAAGTGCCGCCACTTTCAGGATGCCATTCCCGGCGCTCAGATGCCACCTGATGGCGTCCTCCACCTTCGGCGACCGAAGCTTCTTCCCCTGCTGACGGACGCGATCCAGGCCGGCCAGAACGCGGCTGCGTATGATCGATCTTTCCTGCTCGCCGAACACCGGATGCCATCTGGATCATGGCTCGTCCCGTCGGCGTGGTGCTGTCGATGGCCTGTTGGTCGGAATAGAGGGCCACGCCAGCAGTATCGAGTTCCGGCGTTATGGAACTAGAGCGCAATGATACCATCTATCCCGAAATGTCGAGCTATCCGCATGAGAATGGGCGCTATGTGCTTCGCGATCTGTGCGATGGACGCGTCGTCATTCGGTGGATTTGAGCCATCGTGCCAACTGGTCTGCATCCCGCCCGCGTATAGCTCCGCCCGTGCAACGGAGGCGCGTTGACGCGCGTCCGATGCGCCCTTGCAACAGCCCCGATCTGATGGCGCTGAGATACAGCGCAGTGTCAGAAAAAAGTCCCTTTATCCAGGGGATACTTCTGACATGAATCTCCCTCCTGAATCTGGTGTCAGGCAGTCGATCGTCCACGTTCTCCATGAATGGGCGAAAGTGGCACTGGATAACACTGGGAGGGCATGTCGCCGCTCAGACTAGCTTAGCAAGACCGATTGGATTTGCCTTATTTCCCACCTATGCAGAAGACGAGTGGTTTCGGCATACGAATCAGTGGCCGATCAGAGTGGCGTATTTCTGCGGTTTTTGAGGGTCGGGGGCGGATTGGTTTTCTGCATGGGGCCGGTTTTGGCTCTGAGGATGGCTGGTCGGGGCCGTCTAGACACATCGCGCCTAGCGTCGAGAGCGGCATACCCTGCCACCTCTCGCCTGGAGCAACCCCCGGTGGTAGCGTCAGCCCCTTCGTGCTTCAGTGCCTCTGCTTGCCGTGTCGAAAGAGATCGTGGGGCTTTCCACTATGTCAGGGAGCAGCGCGTCAGACCTCATCGGTAAGTCGCCAGATCGGCGGAAGCTGATCGCCGTAGTGTACGCGGACATGGTCGGCTACAGCCGTCTGATCGGCTTGGACGATATTGGAACGCTCGAACGACTGCGTACCTTCCGCACTACTCTGATCGACCCCGCCATCGAGGAGCACGGCGGCCGGATCGTTCAAACTGGCGGCGATTCCCTGCTCATCGTATTCGACAGCATCGACGGAGCGGTGCGATGTGCCGTTGAGGTGCAACAGCAGGTTCCAACCTTTGATAGAGATCAGCCGCCAGATCGTGCCATACGCTTTCGTGTCGGGATCAACATCGGCGACGCCATTGCTGATGGCACCGACCTGCACGGGGACGCGGTAAATGTGGTCGCGAGACTACAGGCGGAATGTCCGCCGGGTGGCATCTGCGTTTCTCGATCCGTGCGCGATCATGTGCATGGTCGGCTCGACCTCACCTTCGAGGAGCTTGGAACGCTCATTCTGAAGAACATTGCCAGACCAGTAGAGGCATTCTTGGTGCGGCTCGACAGTCATATGATAAAGTCCTTTGCCACTGATTCTCCCAGCATTGCAGCCTCGCGCCTTGAGTTGCCGTTGCTGAACAAAGCGTCCATTGCGGTCCTACCCTTTGCGAACCTGAGCGGTGATCCCGATCAGGAGTATTTCTCCGATGGTGTGGCGGATGACATCATAACCGAACTTTCGCGTAATCGATCACTGTTCGTTATCGCGCGCAGTTCCAGTTTCATCCACAAGGGCCACGCCGTTGATGTGAAGCGCGTGTCACGCGAACTCGGCGTGCGCTACATCGTTGAGGGGAGTGTGCGTCGGGATAGCAGTCGGATTCGCATCGCTGCGAGGCTTGTTGATGCTGAAACCGGCAGCCACATCTGGGCAGAACGCTTTAACCGAGAAGTGGGGGACATATTCGCAATCCAGGACGAGATCACGCGCGCAATCGCAGTGGCCATAGAGCCGGCGATTTCTCATGCAGAGCGACAGCGGGCGATGAAAAAGGCGCCAGAAAGCATTGGTGCCTGGGAATCGTATCAAAGGGCGCTTTGGCACTGGTCTAAACAAGGGAGCACCAAATTCGCTACTGCGCGGGATTTTCTTCTGCAAGCGGCTGCGCTGGATCAGCAATTTGCGCAACCACACGCGCTACTGGCGTTGCTCTATGTTTCGGAAGGTACTCTCGGAATGGGACTGTCCCTTCCTGAGAGTGTAAAATTGGCAGAAACCGAAGCGCAAACCGCAATCGAACTCGACCCCGACAATGCTATGGGGCACGCTATGCTGGCATGGGCACTGGATCACCAGGGTGAGTGGGGGCTTGCCCAGGAAGAGGCAGATGTCGCGATCAGCCTCAATCCTAACGATCCTTATGCACAATTGAGCAAGGCACGTGTCCTGGTATTTTCCGGCCGAGCAACTGAGGCACAGGAACCGCTCACGACCGCTTTGCGGCTCGATCCACATGGCCCGAGTGCTCCGTCGGTACTGCACCATTTCGGATTGGGCAGATACTTCGAACAGGATTACGCCGCAGCAGTGTCAATGACACGTCGGGTGACCCGAACCTTCCCCGATTTTGTACGGCCTTATCCAGTGCTTGCGGCTGCGCTCGGCCAACTCGGGCGAACCGACGAGGCACGCGCAGCACTGAACGCGGCTATCGCAGTCTCGCCATCGTACTTCAATTTTATCACTGGTGACACGCCAGCTTACTATCGTCAGCGCGACCATGAACATTTGCTCAATGGTTTGCGTAAGGCGGGCTGGCAGGGCTGATCCTTTGACCGGCCGTCCGACAACTCCGCCACGTTGTTCTCATCGGCCAGACCTTCAGTACATCATCGCCAGTCGGTCGCAGCAACGTCGCAGGATCGACTTCCACCTCTCCCAACCACGTCGGCCAATCGTGTGGTTCGATGATCACAGGCATTCGGTCGTGTAACTCCGTCATCATCGCGTTGGTGGCTGCCCGTTGCGCGGGAAGCGACCGGATGAGAACTCAGTTCCTAAAACCGCGTACACAACAAGCGTAGCGGGCGTGCGTCGCCACCACTGACGCGTGTCACCTTAACTTCTGGTCGAATCACCACTCTTCTGCTGTTTCTCGCTGGACCATTTGATCGTCTTTGATCCAGATGCCCGTAACGCGAAACGTGGGGTATGCTCGAAGCTCGCGTTTCACCGCCTCTACGGCTGCGTTGTAGGAAGGGGCGTCGTATTCCCTCCATGCGCGAGTGCCAGCCCGGCTTGCGATCTCTACCACGATTATCATGGCGCTTTCTCCCGCCGCAAAACGATAGCAGAATTATCGGCGCGAGGAGAAGGTCACTGATGTTCCGCCTTTAGCGGCCAGCGCAGTGATGCCAGCGCCCTGAAATCTGATTCATTGTCTGGTCACGTGCCCCGGCGCGAACTGGGCAATGGTGAACTTACCTCGAATTATATAACGAGCGGCATGAAGTAACTCTCGATACTGCATAGTAGGACAGGCAACGCGAAAAGAAGAGTCTTCTACTAAACAAGAACTCGGATCGGGTCCAAACTTTTAACAAATGCGCCCTTGACAGTAGCTCTATTGAAGCCTTGGGTTCGCGATCTAAACCACCCACGACAACGGGGGCAGTGATGAGCGAAATCAGAAAGCCGGAGTTAACGGAGGCAATATCTAGTCTAGCGGGACCTTTCGCTCAGGTAAGTTCGGACGCAACCCGTCGTCTTGGCGAGCAAGGCCAGTCCGCCGCGAAGACCATCGGCGAATGGAACACCGAGGTGAGCCATTTCCTCAGCCACCGCGTCGCTCAGAATGGCGAGACACTAGGGCGCATGACGAAGTGCCAGAATCTCCCGGAGGTTTTCGCCATTCAAGCGCAATGGGTGCGAGAAGCCGCTGACGACTACCTTAAGGAGATGAGCAAGCTGATGGAGGCCAACAGCAGGATCATGAGCGGCATGTTCGGGTCTCTTGGTCAAGTTGGGATGCCTTCAGCCGCCGAGACGCCTGCATCGCCTGAGGCGCGCTCCGCATCCGAGACGCCCGCATCGCCCGAGGTGCGCTCCGCATCCGAGACGATCGCATCGCCTGAGGTTCGCTTGGGACCTGAGACACGGACCCAGCCTCCGCCGCGCTTATCACCGGCAAGGTCTACGGCGAAGGCCGAAGACTAACGGTGGGGGTAACCGGCATTCTGACAATGGCCGCAGTGGTGTAATCCGCAATGCTGCCCACTCAGGGTATTCGGTCTCTCGCTAGGCTGGCGAGCCAGCACCCGACAGCGAGCGCCCGGCGAATGCGACGGTCCGTGCCGCCGGTGCGCGGCAGTGGACGCCCACCAGGGGCAGGCCGGGCAGTTAGTTGGTCTTCTGTGTCAGTCTGGACGTAACCGACGCCAACCGGCAGGTCGCTAGGACGACCATGGTTCGATCCAGGGCGGCCAGATATCGGGAAGCGCAAGGTTGATCCAGACAATTCCGGCAGCCGAGGCCAGCAACGCAAGAAGCACCGTTACCGCGATGTCTCTGAGCAGCGTTGTTGGAGCGTCGGACTGTCGCCAGGAATGGGTCGCCGCCATTTGGCGCGGTAAGGCAATACTCGTGTCAGTGGCTGGCGCGGGCCGCCATGGCCGCTGAGGCATCTCCCCTGTCCGGCGAATATGCTCGATTATCTCGCGGTAGCGCTGCGTAGAAAATCTGTTTGCCTCTCCTGTGACATCGAATGCAGCGTCGGCCAGGACAGCGGCCGTCACAGCGCTAAGCCGATTGGTTTCCATCGCCCCAACCTCTAGCGCCCAGTTGTCAGTCTGACGTTAATTCCTCGTGAAAACCGAGCTTCCTTGTACGGACGCTGGGTAGTTCACCAACAAATGATTTCGATAGGGAGCCAGCAGTAGAGAAGCCCCGCTTATGCTCGCCGCATCTCGCGCGCAACAAGGTCACACAACTTGGAGCTAAGGAACGGCTTTCTCAGGAACGGCCAACGCGGGCGTACCTGATCGATAAACCCCGAGATGAGAATTACGCGAAGATCGGGCCGACGGCGAACCACCTCTTCGGCCAACGCAATACCGGACATGTCGGGCATACGAACATCGCTGATCATCACGCGCAATGACGGATGACCATCGAGCAAGGCGAGAGCCTGAGCGCCACCTTGGGCCTGAAGGACCCTGTATCCGGCGTCAACCAGGGTGCCCTCTACGACCGAGCGCACATCCTGGTCATCGTCAACGACGAGCAGCTTCGCCCCCATGATGTGGCTACCCCCCTGGTCGCAAATGCGTCCATGGGTACAAATACCTATAGACGCCCTTCCGTCACAATAAATATTAGGCCGCGTGGCTGGCAGCCCTGCCGGCCATTGTGTCGAACTCAACTTGTGCCCGGCCCTCCCGAGGGCTAGGCACGCTTTATCTGCGGATGACCACCTCGGCAGGCTTCGCTACGAGGTCACCCAGTGTCACTGCACTGACTATCAATGCTTTACCAGCAGCGCATTCTCCATCGGGATGGTGGTAGATACGCAAGCCTTCCATCTGGCGGGTGTTGCGCCATGAGCAACGCTTCACACAGCCGACAGCGGGCGCAACTTGACGCGGTGGGCCTGTCCAGAATGCGGCTCATGGATATGCAACGGCGCAAGACCTGGATCGTCGAATCCCAGCGCATTTCGCACCGTGCGCGCCGGAACCTAGGACGACACCTCTTGGCTACTTCCAGCCGCGCGTTTTTGGACTCGGAGCGAACAACCCTGGATCGTGCTGCCCGGTGAGCGAAGCCACGTCTTCGACACGCCTCGCATTCTTCAATTTGGTGGCGACCAAAGCGCGCCGAGCGACCGCCTGACGGCGCGCCGCCTCTGGACGATCTTGAGGAGACACCTAGTGACTGGAAGATGCCCACCTTCAAGACTTACGTGCGGCGTCGCGAGGTTGGCTGGTCGTCGAGGACGATGGGCTGACCCTAACCACGGCAGGGCTGGCGGCGGCCTGACCGTTCAGCCGCTGTACCCTCTCAGCGAGCGCCGACGTAGCCAGTCCGCAGCGCCACGACGTCGCGATGGTCTGAGCTACCGTCAAGCCACCGGACGCGTGCGATCTATAGTGAATTGCGCAACCTTGACGTGGTGACCTGCGGGCGGCTTCAGGATGTAACGGAATCAGTCAGCACCCGTGCGCACGCGGAACTCTGGATCAGCGACGTAGGCGTTCTCGATTCGCCAAAGCGTCCCCGCGAAATCTGAGCGTACCCGAGAGTTCACTGCTCTCCCCTTTCGGCGTGCCCACTCTTCCAGTTCCCCAGGGTGTATAACCACCTTCACAACGCGCCGACCAGTCACGTGAGAGAGTTTACCGGTAAGCGCGCTGGCTATCTCGTGCCAAGCCGCGAACGTCTCCGGCAACCCATAGTAGTCAAGGTTTCGATGCTGTTGATATTCTCGCTCCAACAGCCATGGCATCGCCTGAACCATTGGTTGGCTCCCCCCAGCCAGTGATATGGAAACTGCTGACCTCTTGTCTGCTCAACAGGGCAGCGCGTGGACAGAGTGGCTTCCCGGTCGATCGCCGTATGGCGCATCGCGGAAGGCTCCTATCTGTGGCCACTAGCTGCCTCAGCAGCGACGGCCGTCCACCGAGACGATCCTACTGATGGAGGTACCTGAGCACGATCGCGGACCTGCCGCCTGACATCAGGACGAAATCCCGCCGAAATCCCGCCGAAATAACATATGGCACGACACGGATAGACCTGCTTAAATAGCCCATCATGGTGAAGCTTCGGGGGCATCATGGGTACTGCTGCCGCAGAAGCGGTCTATCGGTTCGACGGATTTGTTCTCGACCTAATGCGCGGGGTGCTGCTTACAACAAGCGGCAAAGAGGTTCAGCTTCGACACAAAGCCTTTCGCCTACTGTGTCTCTTTCTTAAGAATGCCGGCTGTGTTCTCGACCGCAGCACGATTAATCAAACGATTTGGCCTGATGTCACTGTTAGCGATGATGGCATTACACAGTGCGTCGGTGATATTCGTCGCGCCCTTGGCGACGATACGCAGGCGATAATCAAGACATTGCCACGCCGAGGTTACATCTTTGCTGCCGATGTGAATGCCGCTCGTGACCAACCCCTAGGTGAGGCATTCAGGAGTCCAATTCTGCTACCCGACGAGCCATCGAACCCAGGCGGCATCTGTGTCACACGAGCAGTGCGCGAACACCTGCAAGACCGACTTGATCGTGCTTTTCAAGAACTTGGAACGCTTGGTCTCAATAACCTCGCCTTGCCGGTCGAGGCGTTTGTGCTGAAACTCGATAGTACGGGTTCCACAAGCAGTTCCCCAGAGCAGAATTTTGTGCATCACACCCCCGAACGCTTGACGCCGCCGGATAGGCCCTCAATTGCCGTGTTGCCCTTCACCAACATGAGCGGTGATCCCGACCAGGAGTTTTTCTCGGACGGCATTGCAGAAGATATAATTACGGAGCTTTCTCGCACACGCTGGCTCATTGTAATCGCTCAAAGTTCCAGTTTCACATACAAAGGTCACTCAATTGCCGTGAGGCGGATGGCTAGAGAACTGGGTGTACGCTACGTGTTGGAAGGTAGCGTGCGCCGTAGCGGCAAGCGCCTGCGCATCAGTGCGCGGCTTGCTGATGCCGAAGCGGGTAATCAGATATGGGCCGAACGGTATGACCGGAAGCTCACTGACGTGTTCGCTGTGCAGGATGAGATCGCTACTACCACGACAAATGCTATCTATCAAGCGCTAACTGACGCGGAACTACGACATTCGTTGCGTAGGCCATTAGAGAACCTCAGCGCATGGGAAGCCTATCAACGTGGATTGTGGCATATGAGCAAATCGAATTTGCCCGATCACGAGCGAGCGCATGCGTTTTTCAATCTTGCCATAGAGTTGGACGCGGCGTTTGCTCCTGGATACGCGGCCCTCGCACGGGCCTTCCTAGTGACTGCTTTGGAATATGCCTCACTCCCGCTGACCGAGGCAATGAATTCCGCTGACAACTGGGCACGCAAGGCAATAGAAGTCGATCCAGGCGATGCTGACTCTCACGCGGCCATGGCTCATGTCATGTGGTTTACGGGGATAATGCGGGAGCATCGGAACATGTGTCGATAGCACTTGCCGGTAATCCAAAATCTCCGTGGGCGAACCTCGTCAATGGGCTTGCTTTGGCCTCCAACGGGAACCTACACGAAGGCCGCGACGCGCTCTTGACCGCATTGCGCCTGAATCCACGCGACCAGACTAATAAGATTACCGTGCGACAGATCGCCCCCACCTACTATTTCGAGCGAGATTATCTGAGTGCAGTTGATGCCGCGAGGGGTGCAATATCTCTCGATCCCGAATTCGCAAGTCCGTATCGGTGGCTGGCGGCCGCACTGGGGCAACTTGGCCGAATCGATGAGGCGCGGAACGCGCTAAATAAGGCTATTGGCACTTCACATCAATCGTTTGCCCTATACGTCCGAAACTGCCCGCCTTGGTTCAGTCCCGAATACCATGAACACATGCTCGATGGGCTGCGCAAAGCGGGGTGGCAAGGCCAGCGGTACCTCAACCACACTGAATGACGTCACCGAATCGCCTTCAACAACTCAGCCCCATTGTTCCACGGACTGTTCACCTGCTTGCTGACTGGCCAAACCTTGAGCACTTCGTCGCCAGCCGGTCGGTGCCGCCATCACGTATTCCGTGCCCGTAATCGAGGCCGTCCGTGACCAACGTGCGATCAGCTTCGAGATCGAGACTGTAGGTTATCAGACTATCTCCAGGCGCGTGATCACGGCCTGCGATAGGGAGAATGCGTAGCGGAGCTTGACGAGGCTTCCGAGGAAGTCGCCCGAGACCAGACAAGCCACCGTGGCCATCTCGTTCAACTACGTCGAGAGCGTCCGCTCTCACCCGATATCGCGCAGTGGACCCTTCGATCCATTCGCGGATCGCTGAACGGCCGCATCGTTCATAACCCTCGTCCACCACGACGGCGCCTTCAGCGAAAGCAGGCCAGCATGCCATGAGCATCGTGATCGTTCTTGGCAATAAGGTAAGCCCGGATGGGATCGCTGAGCACAAGCTCGGTTCGCTGGCCGGTCTTGTTACGCAGAACTGGAACCACCATCACTATGCGCTGGACTTGCCCCGGTTTCGTGGAGGGGTGAGAGCTTGGGGTCATGCTATCTGATCTGACGGCATGTTGGCGTCGGCTTTCGAGACATTCTTTGGTTCGGCCCCTGGCGGAGCCATTCTTCCGCCCCGACCCGCAGGATGATGCGGCCGTGGCGCGCAGCGGCGGTCAAGGACGGCCGCATCTTGCGGCCGCCCGGGGGGCTTGTCCTTGACGGTCGCGAGCACGACGGCAGGCTGGTGCGCGTCGGGATCGACCGCCAGCGCGTGATGCCGGCGCTCGTAGTTGATTGGTGAGAGATATCCGATCGAGGAATGGCGTCGCCGCCGATTGTAGAAACCTTCGATGAACGCGAAGGTGGCATTGCGCGCTTCGGCCTGTGTCTTGAACCGGCAGCGATCGAGAAGCTCGCATTCGAGCGTGGCGAAGAAGCTCTCGCACATGGCATTGTCGTATGCGTCGCCGACCGAACCCATCGAGGGGCGCACGCCGGCGTCCCGGCAGCGGTGGCCGAACTCGATCGAGGTGTATTGCGAGCCTTGGTCGGAGTGATGGATCACGCCCCTGGCCTGCCGCGTCATCAGTGCCATGTTCAGAGCGTCAAGCACCAGTTGCGTGGCGAGCGTGGTACCCATCGACCAGCCGACGATGCGGCGACTGTACGCATCGAGCACGACAGCGAGATAGAGAAAGCCCGCCCATGTCGGAATATAGGTGATATCGGCGACCCACAGCCGATCAGGCGCTTCCGCCGTGAAATTGCGCTCGACCAGGTCTGGTGCCTGACGGCTGTCGCTCTTGAGAGTGGTGACGACGAACTTGCGGCGACACACACCGGCAAGACCGGCTCGCGACATCAACCGCGCGACGCGTTTGCGGCCAACCTGAATGCCGTTGGCCGCAAGCTCGGCATGGATGCGTGGCGCACCGTAGGTACCGTGCGAGGCTCCGTGCGCCACACGGATCTCCGCGATCAGTGCAGCGTCTGTCTCTGCCCGCCGCGATGGCCGCCGCTTCGCCCACGCGTAGTAGCCGCTAGAGGAGACACCCAGCAGCCTGCACATGGTGACGATCGGGTAACTCGCCTGGTGATCGCTCACGAACCGGAACCCTTCGCAGGGATCGCGTTCGTCTCCCGAGCGAACCAGGCCGCCGCCTTTGAGAGGATCCCACGCTCAACTCGGAGTTGACGGTTCTCACGCCTCAGTCGGTTGAGCTCCTCGCGCTCCGATGTTGTCAGGCCGCCGTCGCCACGCCCAGCATTGCGCTCGGACTGCGCAACCCAGTTCCTGATCGACTGTGCCGTCGGTTCAAACTCCGACGCCAGCTCCTCCGGCGTACGGCCAGCACGCACCAGTTCTACCATTTGGCCGCGGAACTCAGGTGCATAGGGCAATCTTGTCTTGGCCATCGTGGACTCCTTGAACGCAAACGGTCCGGTGTCCACGAAACCGGGTCAACTTCAGCGCACCGCGATTGGGATCGGCATCACAATCGGTGGCATTACTACGATTGACCTCGGCTAATAACGGCTGGGAGTAGGCGGTGTGCCGCGCTTGCGACATCGCCCGCCCAGGCCGATCAATATGTCGGCCTCCGATGGCTCCCTTGCTTGGCCGTGACCATCGGCGTCGCGATCTCCGGGGCTTCTGCACTTCTTTGGACACGCTTAGAGTCGTCCTGCCAAGCGATGGCGCACCGCTGCTAGACCACAACAATCATGTCTGAGCAACGGGCGCAAAGTACGGCTTATCGCGGAAGACATGGAGTACATGGTTCCGAAAGCCGTGCATGAACAAGCTGGTGAACCGCGATATCATCTTTCTGTCGCTGTTCAGCGGTGGCACGCCGCAGATGGATGCGGTGTTGCCGATGATGCTGGAGAAGGGCGTGCCGAGCGTGTTCCCGTCCACCTGTGCGCGGTCGATGTATTTGCCGTTCAACAAGCTCAAATACGGCCAGTTCTCGTCCTACTATGACCAGCAGCGCTCCTGCGTGAAGTACTTCGCCGAGAACCGGGGCAAAAAGGTCTTCGGTTCGATGTACGAGGACACCGACTTCGGCAAAGATATCCATGCGGGTGTCGTCGATCAGGTCAAGGAGATGGGCTAACGCTCGGCGCCACTGCGACCTTTGCGCCGACCGCGAACGATTTCAACTCGCATGTCAGCCGGATAGCCGACGCAAAGTGCGATCTCGTCTCCATGGGCACGATCGTCAAGGATACTATCTTGATCCTCCAGACTGCACGCAAGATGGACTACAACCCGGTCTTCTGCGGCCAGTTCGCCTCCTACTCCACAGCCGTCGCTGAGGCTCCTGGAGCGCCCGCCGAAGGATTCTATTCGATGTCACCGGGACTCATCGCATACCCAGACGACCCGCGTCCCGCGGTGCGGGAGGTACTGACCCGCTACAAGAAGCGCTTCGGCGTGGATATCAATTATCTAGGTGAGGCAGCCTATGCGGCGGCGAGTTGCACGATCGGGGCGTTGCAGCGGGCTGGCCGCGAACTGAATCTCGATACATTCGAGGCGGCGATGGAACAGACCAAGGACTGGCACGATATCTTCGGCGGTCCGCCGCTGACCATCACTGCCACGGATCACCATGCTTCGACGCAATCATTCCTGTCGGTGATCAAGAATGGTCGCTGGGTGCCCGTGGTGCAAGAACCGCTGAGCTACTCCTGATTTGCTAAGTGGCGGCTTTGGCCGCCCCTGCTCAGGATGACGTATTCAGGAAGTGTCGCCCGCTCTGCCGTTGCCTTGACCACCCGATGCACTTGAGAGGCGTCAAGGCAGCCACCCTTGCGACTGCCGAATACGGCATCCTGATCGCCTGCGTCGCCCGTGTCGGGAGTATAGGACACTGGCGACACGGGCGGGCGGGATCACGCCTCTCGTCTTCCCGCCGTTGCCCACCACCGTGCCCTGGTACCGGCCTTCATCTCGCGGCCGGACAAGGCGCCATTCTATCAGCATGGCGTGGTCGCGCTGGCGGGAGTTGCACTCGCTGTCGCGTAAAGAGATCGCGCAAGCCTTTCCCCGAATCGGTATGAGTTGCTAACGTCTTCGGCCAGAAACTCAGTGCGTAGGTGGAACCAGATGGCTGCATATGACGAGGGCTTGCAAGCGGGGAAGGCTGGCGAACCGGAACACGGATGTCCGTACTCACGAGATGGCTTTAAACGTCGGGACTGGCTACGAGGTTGGGAGAGCGGCCGCAACAGCGACCACGATATTAGCCCAAACCACGGACCGGATTTGCCGGCCGAAAGTCGAACGCGCGCTCCGACTACCCGGTAACTGAGTATTTTCATTGCATTCGCACACGTGCCAAGCGCAGTCTCGCCCGATAAAGATTACTCATGGTGGGTATCAATGGAATTGGGGGAGCGCACGTCGGAATTCTGGATGGCAGAAGCCGCCAGAGCCAGCGCGAGGGCTGAGCCAATGAAAAACCCTCTCGCAAAGAGAGGAATGGAACAAATTGCTAGATGCTACGAAGACTTCGCGAGACGGGCCGAAAAGCTGACTCGGCAAAGCCTCGGTACTGGGGCATCACGGGGCAGTCCGCCCATATCGTAACCAAGTACGTCCCCCTCTGGTGACGCGAGCGCCGCCACTCCGCGTGCCCTGTTCCATGGCAAAATGCTGCGACTACGCGGTGCGCGCGGTCCGTGCCGACAGGGTTTGACGGAAGAAGATCGTCGGCTGGATCACCGCTCTGGTAATGGGTATGCGCGGTCGGATTGTTCGCATCTCTCGCTCTGTAGCGATGCAAGGGGGCGGACGGAGTTTTTTCGAGGCTCGCCGATCAAACCGAATTGTCGCCGCGCAATTGGCTCTTCGGCCCAACAACAAAACTTCACCACCCGCTTTCAGGCGGTAGCGGTCACCTGTTACCACTTTGCTTCACGCTTCGGTTAGGCGGCGCAAAATCATTCCTGATTACGCATGAACCTCAGCCAATTTCAGGAGCCGATAGGGCATAGGGATGGTTCGGACGGCGGCCCAAGTGAAGCGCGGGATCATGGCGGCCAGATCGTATCGTCGGTTGAAACGGTATTCGAATTCGGCGAGGTAGCGCGGGACGTGCTTGCTGTTGATGGCACGGTAGGTGCCTGTGATGGCGGCCTTGATGTTGCCGAGGGCGGTGTTGACCCATTTGAAGGCTGGCGTCCGAGCCGCTCTTGGTCCTGACCCGGTCTTGACGACCTGGTGCGCGCACCCGGCGTCGGCGACGCTGGCGAAACACTGAAGGCCATCGCTGACGACGGAGCAGTTTGGATCGAGGCTGCGTTTGGCGAACCCTGCGATCGAGCTTGCGCAGAAGCTGGTGACACGGCGCAGCTTCAGGCGAACTGGCTTTCCCTCGGTGGTCGTCTCGACAGCTGCGACGAACGGCGTCTTGCCAGGCGCCCCTCGGCCTCGCTTTCCGCCTGAGCGTTCGCCGCCGAGATAGGCATCGTCGATCTCGACCCTGCCAGTCAGGCGCTTGGTCGCATCACGCTCAAGCATAACCTGCTTCAGCTTGTGTTTGATCTTCCAGGCGGTGGTCTGCGTCACCCCAAGGCGACGCCCCAATTCGATACTGGAGATGCCTTGCTTGGTCTGCGTCAGGTGATAGATCGCACGAAACCATAGCCGCAGCGGCAGATGGGTCGATGCAAAGATCGTCCCGGCGATCGGCGACGTCTGCCGGCGACACTTGGCGCACTGGTAGAGATTGCGGGTTGTCACCACACAGTATTGCCTGCCACCGCATACCGGGCACTCAAAGCCATGCGGCCAGCGTGATGCAATGACGATCGCCAGGCATTGCTCCTCGGTGCCGTACTGCTGTTCGAATGCGGGTTCGCTGAGACCCTTCTGGAACTGCACGACATTACGAGCCATCGCCACAACCTCATGAAATGCCACAAAATCCCTGGCCTGCTACCAGGCGTTTCGTGACTGAGGGAAGTGCGTAATCAGGAAATCATTTTCTCCATCGCGAATGGATCGCCACATAGCAGTGGCAATGGATTCGTTTCAGGCATCGCTGTGGCGTGAAATGGCCAAAGAAGCATTCGCTGCCGCCGACCGCATCGGGGACCTCGGGGTCCGGCGCGAAATCTTCCTTATGGCAGCACGGTATATGGCAATGGCCGAACGGGTCGAAGCCTGGACGGCAGCCGACAAAGACAGGCCGTGATAGTGCCTTCCTAACCTTGCGACGGCGCTTTCCGGCATTGAACTGGCTAGTTTCAAACCTACACCGAAACCAGTCATAGTGCTCCAGGCACGCACACTGACCGCCCCGCGTGGGCCACTTCGGGATCGATGACCTCGGGCAAATCAGGGCGCTTCAGCGAGCGATACCTTGACCCGAGGGACAAACCGTGTTTTCGCTGGAGGACATAACGCCGGAGCAACCATGTCCACTGCCTTGGGCGTCGATTCCGGAATCCGGAATCTCCGCGTCGCGACTTTAGCGCAGATGATCCGCGAGAGTCAGGCGTTCAGTAAGCCGAAACTCAAGCGGCTGACCAAAGCAGCCTTGGTGGAATGGTTCGCCCAGAGCGAGCGGCTCAACATCGCCCGCATCCATCATCATCTACGTGGTCCGCGGTTCATCGATTTCGCCGAACGGATTGGCGTCGATCAGTCATCGGCGTACCAGTTGGTGAAGCTCTGGCAGTATCGCAAACCCATCCTGGCGCGCTGCGAGGACGAAGGCCGCTACTATGGCTGGGAGACCTGTCTCTATTGGCACGAGAAACCGCCGCGTGGGCGACATCAGGATCGCGATGCCAAGCAAGAATATGGCACGCCACCTGCGATCTTCCGACGGTTCGGCACTCGCTGCACCGTCGATGTCTGTGCGACCGTCGGAAGGGCACTGTGCGCCGACTTCATCCCCAAAGCCAAGAATGGGTTGACGCAGGAGTGGCATGGCGTCGTGTGGCTCAATCCGCCGTACTCTGGCATCTATCGGTGGGTAGCAAAGGCGGTTGCCGTGATCGCCTTGCTGCCGGTCTGGTCAGATGCGCCGTGGTTTCACGACTTCATGCCGTTAGGCAAGATCACCCTGTATGCCGTTCGGCAAGATCACCCTGTTGCGCGGGTAAGCTTAGCTACGTCGGCCGAAATGGGTATGCGCCGTTTCCATCGATGATCGTGGAATGGAATCCGCAGACGGTGAAACGGAGGCGGGGCAAGCCGTTGGATGTCGTGCTGGATACGGGCCTGTGCATCGGTGGCGTCTATAAGGCGGGATAGGCGGATCGCTTGGGTCCCAGGCGCGATCCCGACACCACGCAATCGGTCAGGCGGGAGCCGCAGTTCGTACAACGGAACTTCAGACACACGACCGGCACATCGCCCTTGCCCTGATCGATGAGGGTCTGAATCTCGCGCTGGTGCAGTCACGCGCTTCGGGATCGGACCGAGCACTTCAGCGGTGCGGGTCATCGTTGCTGTCCCTTCAGGAGTTCCGTAGTGGGTGACGTAGGAATATTCGGGCAGCAGATCGGTCACAGCACCGCTCCTTGATCCAGGCCGACAGGTCTCCCGTGCTTAGCCCCTCGGGGAACTGGCCAGCGATTTTGTTGCCGGCGTCCACGATCCGTCTCTGTTTGGCCGGTCATGGCGTCGTATTCGATCTTGCCGTTAAGGTAGAAACGTACCTCGCGGCGCTGTTTGCGATTGGCATGGGGGATCGCACGGGCCTCGCGTCCGGTCTTCCCTTCATCGATTAGGTCCCCGAGTATTTGGCGGCGGATTTGCTTGCGAATGTCGCTCATGCAGAAATTTATCCCTGCGGCTTGCTTGGCGCGGGGCAGGCACTATCTGATTACGCGACGACAAGATCGCATGGACCATGGACCCTGAAGCCGCACGCACACAGCCGGTATCGGTCGGCTACTAAACTGCCGCAGCCATCCTAGGGAGGCGAGATGATAGACTGGAGGAATAAAGCGACTAATCCGCAGCATGTAGAGGTGACGGTCCCGAAAGGTCACCGCAGCAATTTTGACGGCGTATGGCCGCCCAAACCTAAACCAGCCAGCAAGCCGGCGAGCAAGCCAGCCGATCCCGCGTTTAAGAATGCCTTGCGGCAACGACCGATGCGGTTCGGTCTCCGCTCCATCGGCGACTGATTACTCTTTCTGGAGGGGACGTCGGCGACAGCGCGCCACCTCCAGGTCGCCACCGCCATGGATGTATTCGGCGATCAGGGAACCGCCGCTTAGACACCCTGTGGCGGCGGTTTCGCATATGCCGCCTCACCCTGCCAGCCCGTTCGCCCCTTTGAGAAGAGTGGGATACTTTTGGCTGGCCCCTTCTCGATTCCCCTGTTGAGTTTGAGGTGCCTGAAATTGTTCTACAATTGAACAGTCGGGGGAATCCCGGCTCATAGGAGGAGAGGCATGATCCGAGCCGCTATCGTTGGCATCGGCTGGCGGGGGTCGGACACTGGTCAATGCGGTGCAGGGCAAGAGCAGCGCGATCCGCTTCACTGCGGGCTATACCCGAACCCGCAACTCGGCTGAGGCATTCTGTAGTGAAAACGGAATTGCCCTGAAAGACGATCTCGATCAAATCCTGACCGATCCAGCGGTTGATGCGGTGGTCTTTGCGACACCGCACAGCCAGCATGCTGCGCAGGTCGAGCAGGCCGCAGCAGCCGGCAAACACGTTCTGATGGAGAAGCCGTTCACGCTTGATGTGAAGAGCGCCGAAGCGGCGCTCGGCGCGGCGGCGCGGGCGGGAATCGTCCTCGGCGTCGCCTATCCCCGGCGTTTTCATCCGGCAATGATCGAGCTAAGGGCGAGGGTCCAGGACGGCCGGCTTGGCATCCTCACCCACTGCGAGAGCGCACAGAGCGCGCACGCCGGCCTGTTGATGGCGTCAGACTATTGGCGCGGTGACCCGCAGGAGGCGCCGGCTGGCGCTATGACCGCAACGGGCGTGCATAATCTCGACGCCATGATCTACCTGTTCGGGCGAATTGACGAGGTCTACTGCCGCAATCTGCGCCGCGTGATGCCGCGGCTAGAGGACACGACCAGTGTCATGTTGAGCCTCGCCAACGGCATGTCGGCAACCCTGTTCTGCTCGCTCGTGACGGCCGTTACCTATCGGTTCGCGGTTTATGGCACCAACGGCTGCGTGGCATTGGCGAACCAAGATATCGAGTTCCGCTTCACACCCACGCCAGAGACGCCACCGGTTCCGCCGGAAATCATCGAGTATCGTGGCTTCAATTCGCTCGCGGCCGAGCTAGAAGGGTTTGCCGCAGCCATCAACGGTGAACGTCCCTACCCGATCACGCCCGAAGAGATCATTCACGGGGTCGCCGTGCTTGAGGCAATCGTCCGCTCTGCTGCGCTCCACCGGCCGGTCGAAATAGCAAACCAGTAGACTGAAGTTTCCGCGATCACCAATGTCGATGACAACGACATTGTGCCGCGACTACGCACTGGCGTGCCAACGGTGTACGGTGGATCGAATACAATGAGTTCAAGACTGGCGTTGACCACGGCGTCTGGACATGATCACCATTTGGCAAAACAGGGATACTGTCATGCCGAAACTCACGATCCTGCACCGTGCCGAGTTCCCAGGTGATTATGCCTCTGTGCTGGCGCTCATCGAGGTTGAGGCGGGTGAGTATGTCGCGCGCCACACCCATCCTGGCTTAGAAATGACCTATATGCTGGATTGCGAGGCGGCCTTGTCAGTGGACGGACGCGCCGACCAGCCGATGAAGGCGGGCGATTGGTTCGAGGTTCCAGCCGGCGTACCGCACAGCGTCCAGATCGGCGATAAGCCAGGAAAGGCATTGGGTCACTATGTGATTCAAGAATGACCAACCAATCACCACTTGGCTGGAAGAACCCGCCACCTTCGAGGTCAAAAGCTAAGCTGCGGCCCTTTCGACTATGGCTGCCGCTTTGGTCCTAAATGGCTCCGCTCACCACGTAATGGGTCGAACAGGAACCGAAATTTCACAGCGGAAACGCAGCTTAACGACTGGCACGTCGTCCCATACCCTGATCAACGTCCGACTGCTCATCTGGTGCAAGGCATGCCGGCACCAGATCGAGATGGAGTTCAGGAAGATCGTTTGACTTGCAATAGTCGCGGGCGGTTGGAAGATCAGAGTTCATCGATGCTCGGCAACGGCGGCCAGTCCTTCGGCCACGGCGCGTTCATTGCTGCCGTCGCTTCTTCCGCTGAGATGTCACGCGCGACCTCAACCGTCTTTATCATGTGTCGCGCGAACTCCAGCCAATCGTCGTTGCTCCATTGCGCGATCGGCTTTGCGAATTCGATGTACGCGGATAGTTCGTTAGCGACGATCTGCTCCCGTGAGAGCGGACGGCACATCAATTCGCGGAATCGCAGCAAGCTCGTCTATTGGCACCAGATCAGCACGTGACACCTGCACGACATGCCACGGGGCCTCGAACTCCCCCAGATAGACGCCGCTGTGATTATAGTCGGACACGATGGTGCCCTTACTGCCTGCCGGCAGCACGCCGTCCGGCGTATCGAGTTCGCGCGTTGTGATGATGTCGGTCGGGCTGGGAAGCAGGTCGTCGGTCATACAGCAATTTATCGCGGCGGTTTCAGCGTCCGCGCCATGAACTGTTTGATGAGTTCCGTGCGCTGCGCCTCATCCGGTACGCCTTCCCGTATCTCACCATAGTGTTTGGCCTTCGGCTTTCGGGCGGTAACGATATGACCAAGTGGAAATTCTCGGTCCGGCTTCTTCTTCCGGGCGCGCTTCGGTCTGTGACCGTAGTGAACGATGGTCATGGCGGAGGAATATGGCGCCGCTTGGTTGGCCGGTAAATGGGGTGACTGTTGACCATTCTGACTAAGGTATGAGTAGTAGCCGAGTCGCTACCACCATAAGTGCCATTCTCAGACGTATCCAGACCAAATCGCTACCCAAGGGGTTAGGGTATTGATCTTTGGTTCTGGACAAACTACCTATCCTGCTTACGAACTACCGGAGGCCGTGATGGTCCCAGACTTTGTGAAGTCGCTCCAGGCCGAAGAGGCTCGCCTTCTGGCCGAGCTACAACGTTCGCCGGTATACCAACGGCTGGAAGTGGTGCGCGAAGCCCTACACAAGCTCCAGTATGCCTATGCAACGGTGAGCGGTGTTGGAACAATACAGGCTGATGCGACCGTTGTGAATGGTCCAGTATCCCGTCGGGGCAGGCAAGGTAGTATGGCGGGGACCGTGACCAGTACCGCCATGGGGTTGTTCGAGCAGACCGGCAAGCGGGTGACGTCCGGAGAAATCCTGGACATTCTGCGAAAACGCGGCGTCCAGTTGGATAATCCCAAACCCCAGGCCCAGATTGCCAGTATCATGTCCCACGATCCTCGGTTCAAGAACGGGACCGATGGTCGCGGCACTGGTTATGGATTGGCTGCCTGGAGCGAAGCGGAAGCTGCTTCGGCTGCTCCACCAGATAATACCCCAGACAATGTAGCGGCGACCCCCGTAGAGGAGGCCGCCGCTTAGTAGTTTCGGCGTCTGCGCGGCTGAGGTTGGGAGGCCCGTCCCGTGCAGACTTTCCCCCGAATGAAAGGAGAGGCCCGGTGCTGCACACCTTATCTGACTAGCGACCGACACCGGTAGCGATAGCACCAGGACGGTCACGCGTGAGCCGGTTACCTGAAGAGAGTGACCGGCTCAACGAATATTTGTATCAAAAAATGAGATTCAAGTCCACAGCGTTTGTTGGCGCCGATGCCGAACCCTCGCCCTATTATGCAGATCATCATTAGCGTGACGTTGCTGTCTGCGTGCCTGTATGTGTTGATTGCTCAGCCCACTGGCGACCTACGGCAATGGGCTGCTGGGATGATTGGCTCGATCGTGACGTGGTGGATGCCTGGACGTGGCGGACGATGACGTAGTTACTACGCCACCGCGGCGTTATCCACGACCAACGACAGCCCCGGCACCTCGTAGGGGCCGGTATAGGCCACACTGGTCAAGAACGCGCTCCACCGCTCATTCAGGATGCGGCGATGGCCGATCAGGCTGGTATGCGGTAGGCCTCGGCGACCTTCCCGCCGATCGCATGATCCAGCGACAGTTCGACGGCCGGCATATCGAGCGGGTGCTTCAGGTTGTCCTGCGCCCAAGACTTGAACGTGGTCCGCAACCATGCACGTCATAGTCGTAACCAAGCTCGCGCAGGAGCAGCCGCATCGCCGGATGGTTGATCGTCTGCGGCGCGCCACCAGCGAACACGAAGTCGGTCGGCGCCGCGTTGGGCGGCTCGATCGCCCGCAGGATCGCCATCGCTTCGTCGGGTAACGGAATGATGTGATCGGTCCGGCCCTTCACGCGCTTGGCTGGCACATACCACTGGTTGCCCTGCATTTCGCCCCGGCGCATACCGAACACTTCATGGGCACGCGGCGCGCCGCAGACGATCAACATGCGCAACGCCTTTGCCGGCATCCCCTCGGTGGCGCACAGAGTGGCGTAGATCGCCGGCATCTCGCGCCACGTCGCGCCGCCCGCATATGTTGAACTGCCGGTCGCAGGTCCATAGGCAGCCGATTAAGCAGCCCATCGGCGACGTTCACCTTAGCCTTGTCGCCGAACCGTCCCTCCTCATCGATCTTGATAGCGTGCGCCAAGACGCTCTGGAGGCGCTGGCACAGGCGCCTGCCGGTATCGTTGTTCTCTATCCAAACCGGCAGGATGACATCCACGAGTTCGGTTGGCTTCAGCGTCGCCGCATCGCGCTTGCCGAGGGTTGGGAAGATGTGGTTCTCGAACGACGCCAGCCACGACTGACCCACGCCGCCTCGCCAAGGGTGCCGAGCCAGGAAGGTATGGACGATGATCAAGTTGGTAACGCAACATCCGGGTTGCTCGAATCCGTCCGACCATGACAGATCGAAGTCGTGCTAAGCCCAAACCGCGAGGAAACCCATGCCAGTCACCCCGGCCAAGAAAGCCGCCGCAAAGAAGGCCGCCCCAGCCAAATCTGCCGTCCAGGCGACCATTACCCTCAAGCATCTCGCCGCCGCGTTGGCCGACAGCCATGACATCGCGAAGAAGCAGGCAGAGGCCGTGCTCGGCGATTTGGTAGCGCTGACCACCCGCCATCTAAAGAGGGGCGACAAAATCCGTCTGACCGGTCTCGGCATCCTTCAGGTGCGGAAGCGGGCCGCCAGGATGGGACGGAACCCGGCTACGGGCGCGACCATCAAGATCAAGGCCAGCAAGAAGGTCGCGTTCCGGCCTGCCAAGGAACTGAAGGAAGCGGTGTAGGCCGGTCGCCAGCGGAAGCCCGACGGGCAGAGCGTTGGTGACGATCAGGCCACATCAGCACGCCTTGCCGATTGTCGGGGCCAGGACGGCAAAGGCGAGTGGTTCGGCGCCGTCTCCGCCGTCAGACTATCGCCCCATCCACATATCCACTTTCGACCGGAGATGCCGCGACTTCTACGCCACGCCGAACTGGGTCACCGAGGCGCTGCTGCAACGCTTCCCGTTTCGTGGCTCCATCTGGGAGCCTTGCTGCGGCGCTGGAGCGATGTCCACGGTTCTCGCCGCGCATGGTTATCAAGTGGTCTCAACGGACATCGCTCATTGCGGCTTTGGCATCTCAGGTTTCTGGCCAGCCGTAGTGTCCGAGACGGATGCCGCGAGGTCGTCCAAAGCGATGCTCGACTTTCTGGGGCACGCGCTGGCCGTCACCGCCACCATGCGTGGCCAACTCGCATTGCTGGTCAGGCAGCAGTGGATCGCTGGAAAGCGTGTTGCCGAGGTGATGAACGCCGCCCCATTCGCTGCGGTGCTGGTGCTGACGCAACGCATTCGTTGGTTCGACATGGGTGAGCACCGTGGTCCATCACTACGCCTGGGTGGTTTTCGACCATGCCCATCCGCCGGGAAGTCCCCCAGTGCTGGTGTACGCCCCAAATCGGGCGAACGCTGCCTCCCTGTAGGGGGACCACGCGGCTGCTCCCAGGAACGCCAAAGCCTCGGCCAACCCTTGGCTGGAGCTTCGGCCCTGGTGCGGTGCCGGCATCCATGTGTTCGTCGGCGGGCGTGCCGCACAACTGCGCAACGGTGAAGGCGCGTTCTGATCCGAGAGGTGATGGGAGTGTCGGCTGGCAAGGCGACGGTGGGCGCGATGTTGGCCGCCGTGTTGATGGCCACATCCTCGATCAGAGTAACTTGACCATCTGCGTCCAGCCCCGGCGGCGCTGGATGAGCGGCGATTTGGTTTCGGTGAGGTGGGGTTCGCGAGATCGACGCGGCGCGATGAGCGCCGGCTCGACTGAACCTAACGTTCCCTTTATGTTCTTTCAATGGCAGCCGCCAACGCCTCACCCCGTGGCCAGCGGGTCGCGATCCTCGCCAGTCCCCTCGCGGAACTGACAGGATTCTGTCTCGTGCTTGACTGCCTGACGCGTGGCTGCTCCGGTGAGCGGACGTTGGCGATGACCGACTTGGCGACGTTCTATGGTGGCAAGACGACAGTAGGCGAGGTGATCCGCCGGATGCGGTGCTCGAATGGGTGTAGCGGGCGCGTGGGGGCGGCGTGGCTGGTGACTGGACCGGTGCTGAACACGCGGGTCAGACCGCGCCGGGTGGCGCTGTGGGGGCAAGAGGTAAGGGAGTAGTGGTTCCCAAATCGGCGTGTGCTTCATTTGCCCCGGTCCTAGCCTGTTCGGCGTAGGCGGCCCGGCTTCAAAGACCATCGGCCAAGGCAAGAAATCTCGCCTTCTAGGTTTGCACCACGGGTCCGCTCAGCCGGATTCCAGCCGATGAAAGACGCCTCATTCTGCCAACCGGTCATTGGAAACATTGACAAACCAAGCAACTTCTAAGCTGTGGGTCGGTGGTTCGAGTCCACCAGGGCGCGCCATAAAGGCCGGTCAAGAGCTGATCGGATGCAGCTGTTCCGATTGGAGCCCGCGGGATCGTGATGGCGAATGTCGTCACGCTTGCTGCCGGAAACCTACGCCACAATACAGCGTGAGCCCGCGCGGTTTGTCTTGCGGCTGTATCGTACGCCGTCAGTATACCCCGACGATTTTCGGGAATTGAGCCTCACGTGCCCACAGAAAATTCGAACATAGTCGCTATTGTCGATGATGATGGGGACGTGCGCGACGTGCTCGATGCATTGCTGGAATCGGCTGGCCATACGGTCAAGACCTATACCTCCGGTCGGCAGCTGCTTGATGATCCGGAACTGGGCGAAGTGACATGTCTGGTCGTTGACCAGAAAATGCCTGAGATGACCGGGCTGGATTTGCTGCGGGCGCTGGATTCTCGCGGCCACACGATTCCATCACTGCTGGTGACCGGATTGCCGGACGCCCAAGTCGCTGCGGAGGCGCGCGACCTCGGCGCGATCGATGTGCTGTCGAAGCCCATCGATTTCGAGAAGTTGCTGCAGTTGGTAGCCTACGCTGCCCAGTGACGCCGTCAGCGCGGTTTGACCCCGGATACGCTTGGTGGAGCAGCAGCGGGTAGATCTTCCTCGAGAATCGTCATGTGCACAGAATATGAGATCTCCCCATCCTCGTCGTCTCGGTGCACCGTTCCGAGAAATTCCCGACCCGCGCGGAGTTCGACGGGACCGTTGGCACTTTTGGGCACGTCGATGTGGATCAGGTCGCTGCCCAGCGTCTTGCGCAGGTAAGCCTGGACCCGAGCAATGTCTGATCGGTGCATCGCCACCTCCCTGGTCTATCAATCACCGGAGCCCAGGGAATTGCCACCAGCCGAATTGCTCACTTCGATTGCCGGGTAACCCTGCCAGCCACTGATCCTCGGCGACCCAGACATCAGCCGCTGAGCCGCCCTGGTCGCGATGATACGGGAAAATGAGTGGTGGCGTAAACAAGTTACGGCCCCGCCAGATCTGATCACCTGGAAGGGTGGCCGCGCGCCTGCCGAACCAAGCCGCTACATGCCGTCTCATGTCCGGTATATAGCATTTCGCCAGAGAAACACCTCATTTTATGGCGTGAATGTGACTTTCTCGCGTCGCCATCTCACCATCGTGAGGCCTTTAGCGGGGTCAAGCATCTCGGGCTCGTCAGGATGGAGGTTATGGGCCGCCAACACCTGCTCCGGGGTCAGCATGGGCACCTCCGGAAACACCGGGCGGCCACCGGGCAGACGCACGCCGGGCGCGCGTGAGAGATAAAATACATCGTAGCGATCAAGGAACAACGCGAACACCTCCGCGCCACCGATGACAGCCACGCCGGCATCAGGTCTGCCGAGCGCGCTCAATGCTGCCTCAAATGACGCACCCGCCGGGTTCCATAGCAGAGCCCGTTCATTCGATGGGTGCCGCGACGCGATGCCGGCAATGCTGCGCGTCAGTATCAGCCGGTGGCGCATGCGCGAATGTGGCTGCTGCTCCTGGGAATGGCGCCCATGCACGACGACATCCACCGCGTCGAGCCCGCGCTCGAAGAACCGCGCATCAGCTTCGAACTTGAGCGAGTCCGGCATGATCCGTGCGGAATTTGCCAACATGCCGTCCTCGGAGATGATGGCGTAACCCTCGATGCGGCCTACCACGTCGGATGCCTCCTGCAGTCGCCTGCGACAATTGCGGGCGAGGCCGCCGGCCTGCAAGATGCGGTATTGGAGAGGAGAACGCCGATGCAGCTTGCGCTGTCCACCTGGCATGAGGTCGAGGACTATCTGCGATCGTCGCGCGGCATCATCGTCCCGATCGGCTCGACCGAACAGCATGGGCCGAACGGCCTGATCGGTACCGACCATCTGGATGCGGAGTTTGTTGCGCGCGGCGTGGGCGATGAGATCGGCTGCCTGGTGGCGCCGACGCTTACTATCGGCATGTCGCAGCACCATCTGGGCTTTGCCGGCTCCATCACGCTGCGGCCGTCGACGCTGATTGCGCTGGTGGGTGATGTGGTGACCTCGCTGATGAAGCACGGCTTCGAACGCTTCCTGTTCATCAACGGCCATGGCGGCAACGTCGCCACCGTGACGGCGGCATTCGACGAAATCTATGCAGCGTCGTCGATGCGCGGACCGGGCGAAGCTTCGCCGGTGCGCTGCAAGATGGTGTTCTGGTCGCAGGGTCCGCGCTCCGACGCATTGGCCAAGGAACTGTACGGCGACTCGAACGGCAGCCACGCCACGGCGTCGGAGGTTTCATTGTCGCAGCATTATCAGCCGCAGGCGATCAAGTACGCGCAGATGTCGCCAAAGGTGGCGCCAAGGAGCACGGGGTTCTTCGACTGCGCGGACTACCGTCGCCGCTTCCCCGACGGGCGGATCGGCTCCGATCCGTCGTTGTCCACGCCGGAGCACGGCGCACAAATCTACCAGGCGGCGGTCGCGGACATGGTGGAGACGTATCGCGCGTTCGTCGTCGATTGATGCAGCGCGCAGGGCTGGTGGTCACTCGTGGTCAATATCCTGGAATGTCTGTAGAGTGTGCGGTTTGATCGGTCGTAATCGCGCGGTGGGTCGATGAATTTCGATTTCTCGGACGACCTGAAGCAGTTGCGCGATCAAGCGCGACGGTTCCTCAGCGAACAGTCACCACCGAAGATCGTGCGACAGGTGCTCGAAGGCGATGAATCCCACACCGCCAACCTCTGGCATGCGATGGCGGACATGGGATGGCTCGGCGCCGCCATCCCCGAACAGTACCGGTGGCGCGGGGCTTGGCTATGAAGGGCTATGCGTGCTGGCTGAGGAACTCGGCCGCGCGTTGGCGCCGGTGCCGTTCGCCTCATCGGCGTATCTGGCCACCGAGGCTCTGCTGTTGGCAGGCAGCGATGCGCAGAAGCGGCGCCTGTTGCCGAAACTCGCGGATGGCTCGGCGATCGGCTGCCTGGCCTTGGCGGAGGGCACGGGAAATCCCGATCCGGCCAGTGTCCAGATACGTTCTGTCGGAGGAAAACTGAGTGGCAGCAAATGGCCCGTCATGGACGGCGGGGTCGCCGATTTCGCTATTGTTGTGGCACGAGACGAGAGGGGCGAAGTCGTGCTGCTGCTGGCCGATCTCACCGCAGGCACCGCAAGCCGAAGGACGCTCACCACCGTCGATCCCAGCCGCAATCACGCACGCATCGATTTTGCCGGAAGCGAAGTCGAGAAACTTGGCTCGCAGACAGGCTGGCCCTTGGTGCAACGTCTGCTAGAGCGGGCGGCAATCCTGGTCGCGTTCGAGCAGGTCGGGGGCGCCGATGCGGCACTGGAGATGGCGCGTAACTACGCCTTGGAGCGCTACGCATTTGGCCGGCCGATCGGGTCATTCCAGGCAATCAAGCACAAGCTTGCCGATGTGTATGTCGCGATCGAACTCGCCCGGTCGAATGCGTATTACGGCGCCTGGGCGCTTGCGTCTGATGCAGCCGAGCTGCCGCTGGCCGCGGCGACGGCGCGTGTGTCGGCGACCGAGGCATTCCACCTTGCCTCGAAAGAGAACATCCAGACGCATGGCGGGATTGGCTTCACCTGGGACGTGGACTGCCATCTTTATTATCGGCGTTCCAAGCAGCTTGCTCTGGCGCTGGGTGGAGCTCCGTGGTGGAAGAACCGACTGGTCGAACTGATCGAGATGCGCAACACAGCATAGAGGGCGCTGATGGACTTCAACGACACCTCGGAAGAGGCTGCGTTTCGGGCTGAGGCGCGCGCATTCCTGGCTGCCAATGCGGAACGGAAGAGTCGGGCGCGGCCTGTGCTGCGACTGGGCGATCTCGGCGAGGACGCGGTGCAGCGCTGCAAAGAATGGCAGGCGAAGAAGTGCGATGCCGGCTTTGCCGGCATTACCTGGCCGAGGGGCTTCGGTGGTCGAGAGGCATCGCCGATTCTGCAGGTGATCTACCAGCAGGAGGAAGACAACTACGCAGTGCCGCGCGGTCTGTTCGAGATCGGTCTCGGCATGTGCATCCCGACGATGATGGCTTATGCGCAACCTGAACAGCTCGATCGCTACGTGCGACCGGCGCTGCGTGGCGAGGAGGTATGGTGCCAGTTGTTTTCGGAGCCGGCGGGTGGTTCCGATCTGGCCGCGCTGCGCACCCGGGCGGAGCGCGAGGGGGATGACTGGATCATCAACGGGCAGAAGATCTGGACCTCTGGCGCGCATCTGTCGGACTTCGGCATCATCGTCGTGCGCACCGACCCAAACGTTCCGAAACATGAAGGCCTGACCTTCTTCTTTCTCGACATGCGGTCGCCGGGTATTGAGGTTCGGCCGATCCACCAGATGTCTGGCGCGTCACACTTCAACGAGGTCTTCTTCACCGATGTGCGCGTGCCGGATCGGCAGCGACTCGGTGCTGTGGGGCAAGGGTGGAAGGTCTCGCTCACCACGCTGATGAACGAGCGTCTCGCGGTGGGCGAGGTGCATCGGCCGGATGTTGAGGACCTGCTGGAGCTGAGCCGCTCCCTGACGATGGACGGCACGCCCGCGATCCGCCATGGCGCAGTTCGAGAGCGCATCGCCGAGTGGTATGCGCGGACGCAGGGGCTGAAGTTCACCCGCTTCCGCAGCATGACCGCGTTGTCGCGCGGTCAAACACCGGGCCCGGAGAATTCGATCCACAAGCTGGTCAACGCGAGCAAGTTGCAGGATATCGCCTCCTATGGGCTGGACCTGATGGGCTTGGCGGGGCTGGTGATGGATGACGATCTGGCCGAGGCGTATGCGATGTTCCAGCAGGCGCTGCTGTCCTCGCCGAGCGCGAGGATCGCGGGCGGATCGGACGAGATACTTCGGAATATAATCGCCGAGCGCGTGCTCGGCCTGCCGGCCGACATTCGCGTCGACAAGAACAGGCCGTTCAGCCAGGTCCCGACCGGGAGAAGCTGAGGCGGGATTACTCGTCCAGGCGGAAGCCCAGCTTCAGCGTCACCTGATAGTGCGCCACCTTGCCGTTCTCGATGTGCCCGCGCACCTGTTCCACCTCGAACCAGCCGATATTTCGCAATGTCACGGCGGCCTTTTGGATGGCGCAATCGATCGCCTTGCTGACGCTCTCCTCGGATGAGCCGACGATCTCGACGACCTTGTAAACATGCTCTGGCATCTGCGGGTCTCCTCCATGGTTGGCTACGAGAACGCCGATCAGGCGAGAGGTTTCCGTGCCGGTCGCTTGATCGTTATGCCGGTCGGGCATGTTGGCTCGCCGGCTTCGCCGCGGCAAGGGCTGGTGGCGGCGTCGGGATTGATCGTCGGGGAGCACCTAGCGCGGATGTGACGCCCAGGAAACGTCTGGTTGACCATCTGGAAAGGCCCACTGGACTAGGGTGCCAGGATGGATGGATACGTTCCTATCTCCGACCGGACACCAGAAGAGCTCTTGGCCAGAGCGGCGGAAGTGCGTCGGATGGCCGGGACGGCGACAACGTTTGACGTGTCGGAGGCCCTGCTGCGGCTGGCCGAGAGGTACGAGGCGGCTGCCGCTGACCGGGAGACTGGATCGCGGAAGGACGCCGGCGAGGCGATCGCGTAACCGCCCTCCCGCACGATGCGGCCGCCAGGCTTTGTCCGAGAGTGTCGCGACCTTGCTACGCAATAATCCACCCGGCATCGGTGTCGTCTCGGTTCGCGCCAAGCTTCCGTGATAGGCGCGGGGCTGAACCCGACGCCGACATGATCGTTTTCTCCGAGAGTCCGAAGAGGAGCGATCACATGACGCAAATGGTAGTCGCTGAGTTCGACGCAGCATCAGCCGCAGACGCTGCCGTCCGCGATCTTGAGGCGGCGCAGTTCCCATCGGCAGTCATCCGACGCTACGTTAACCACGATCCAGACGAGCGCATTACGCCTACCGGGTCGGACGGTGGGCAGCACGGGGGCCACCCTTTCGTCTCCGTGGCAGTTGACGTGATCCATGCCGACGCGGTCTCAGGAATTCTCAATCAGCACGGACCGCTCGCCGTCCGCTGAGCCGTCGCCTTGTCGCGCGAGGTTGGCCAGTCTATTGAAAAGCTTACGGTTCTTTTCACAACGCTGGCTCCCGGAGTAGGACTCGAACCTACGACCCAGCGGTTAACAGCCGCTTGCTCTACCGACTGAGCTATCCGGGATCAGCGGGCGCTCCCTATAGCGAAGCCGCCTGATGGAAGCAAACCGTAGTGATCTGCCCTGAGGCGGACGCATGGTGCCGCCCAGGTTGCGGCTGGTCGTGCCGATGGCCTAGGTTGGGCCTGCCGACCTTCCCACGCGCGAGTGGCGAAATGGTAACCGCAGGGGTCTCAAAAACCCCCGGAGGAAACTCCTTGCCGGTTCGAGTCCGGCCTCGCGCAGGGCCGGCCTGGGCGGGTCAACGCAGGCCGGCCGCCAACCGGTCGAGCCCGACAGAGTTGCAGACGATCACTTCACTCTGCGGGGCGAGGTCGATCAGCCCCTCGGCGCGGAGGCGGGTCAGTGTGCGGCTGACGGTCTCTATGGTCAGGCCAAGATAGTCGGCGATGTCGTGTCGCGTCATGGGCAGGGTGAAGCGCCGGCGCGCGTGGCCACAAGGCATGCCCTGTTGGCTCTGCATCAACAGGAACGAGGCCAGCCGCTCACGCGCGGTCTTGCGGCCGAGCAACAACATCTGCTCCTGCGCCGCCACCAACTCGTTCGAGGCGACCTCCAGCAGTCGATTTTCCATCAGTGGAAAGTCACCGAGCAGCGTACGCAGTCTGGCGCGCGAGAACCGGCAATATCGCACGCGCTCCACCGCCTCGGCGCTGAACGCGTAGGTATCGGAAACCGCAAGTCCAAGAAAATGCCCGGCGCCGACGAACCCGGTGATTTGCCGCCGTCCATCCGGCAGCAACTTGAACAGCTTGGCGGTGCCGAAAGTGATATTGAAAAAGGCACTCGCTGGTTCGCCCTCGTCGATGAAGCACTGACCGGCTTGCGCCTCGACCACCACAGCGATCGCGGCAAGGCGCGCGAGGTCGGCGTCGGGAATGGCGTTGCACACGCTGAGCGAACGCGCTTCGCAGGTCGTGCAGGGGTTGACCGCACCCTGCGGATCGAGAACGTGCGGACTTACCAGCCGCGCTGCCATCATCGACTCCCCTCCGGATCATCCCGGCACCCATTGCCCGGACGATCAGTCCTGGCGCCATTATTGTCGATTGGCGTTAAAAATTGCCCCGTCGCCCCGCGCATTGATCCAGGTCAACGATCCGCTGAATATTCTGGTGCAGCCTTGCGGTATCAGGGATACGGCAGGCGCGCCATGGGAGAATTCATCACTGAGCTGCTGTCGCGGGAGCAGATCCGGGCGGTCTATCCGCTGGTGCGGGAAGCGGTTCCGACACTCGATCTGCCCGCGTGGCTGAGGTTTGCGCGGCAGCTCACCGGACCACGCCGGGGTGGGCAATGTGGGATCGTCGCGGCACGGCGCGAGGGCAGGGCATTCCCGTGCGGACTGTTCTGCTACCGCGTGGAAGACGATCTGAAGCTGGGCAAGGTGTTGATTGCGGACCACTTCGTCGCGGTCGACCTGCTCGACCCGGCTGCCGTGCTCGCCGCCCTGGTCGAGGAGCTTGACAGTCGGGCAAAGCGTCTGGGGTGTCAGGCGGTGCGCAGCCTTCTGCACGGCGGCGTGCCCGATCTCGAGGACGGACTGCAGGCGGCGGGGCACCGACCGGAGGGCGCGGCCCTGCTACTAAAAAAGCTGCTCGAGCCCTCGCACGGACGGGTTGCCGGGTCACACGGCAGGCAGCGCCAGTCGCCGGCAGTTATCAGTTGAAACTACGCGGTCGGCGCGACGGCGCTGCCGCATCAGGCGCGGTCCGCTGCTGCGCGGATCAGGCGGCGAGGCGCTGGCCAAGCCGATCCAACATAACGTGGAGCGAGGCTGCGGTCGCTGCGTCGAGAGCGAAGACCACCCGCGCCGTGCCAGCATTGGCATCGCGGACCGTAAATGGCAGCGCCGAATCGAAGCCATCGAGACGAAGCACGCCACGCTCTCCCGCCTGCATCGCCGGTGCGCCCCCGATTTTAGCGCCGCCTTCTGAGAGATCGGATACGCGCGTAGTGTGGACACCTCCGCCGGGAAGCTCGAGACGGCAGGGAAGGTCCAACTGATGCCGGGGGGCCTGACGACGGTCCACCTCGACAGTGGATGTGCGTACGACGCGGATGACGGATTCGCGTAACTGGTTCACCGCGGTCTCGAGGCTGCCGATATCGTCGTGCACGCCTGCGACTGGATCGGTAGGATATAACCGATGCGCAGGGCCTGACCGGTCTTGGCGAAGCCGCGTCTGATCGCGGGCGCGGCCAACCCGACCGCCAGGCTGCCGCGAATGAGGATGCGACGGGTGAGCATGGCTGCTCCAGTGCTGAAGGTTGGCAACGCGTTTGGGCAACCTGCGCAGTGGAGTCTGAAAATTCCATGAAGGGCGCTATACTGGCGCGTGGAACCAGTTAGGAGACCCCCGTCATGCAGGTGCAAGCGCTTGGCTATGTCGGCATCGGCGCATCAGACCTGAGCGACTGGACTGAGTTCGCCACCAACTGGCTTGGCATGCAGATGGTCGAGCGCGGCAACGCCTGCCGCGGGTTCCGCATGGACGATCGGAGCCAGCGGCTCGTGGTTGACCGCTCGTTGGCGGAGGGCGAGCGCTATTTCGGCTTTGAGGTATCGGACGCGACGGCCCTCGATGCGCTGGCGACACGGCTGGAGGCGCACGCGGTTCCGGTGCGGCGCGAGCCGGCGACGCTTGCTGATCAGCGCTGCGTCCGTGGGTTGATCAGTTTCGCCGATCCCGGCGGGAACCGGCTGGAGGCATTCTGGGGCGCGGCGGTTGCCGACGAACCATTCCGTCCCGGACGGTCGATCTCCGGTTTTCGCACCGGTCCGCTGGGCATGGGTCACGCCGTATTCCACGTCAAGAACATTGATGACCTTCTCGGCTTCTACCGCGACGTATTGGGTTTCGGCGTGAGCGATTACATCGTGACGCCGTTCCGTGCCTACTTCCTGCACGTCAATCCGCGGCATCACACCGTGGCGCTGATCGAGACGGGGCGACAGGATCTGCATCACCTGATGGTTGAGCTGTATTCGCTTGACGATGTCGGACAGGGGTACGACATCGCGCTCGGTGAGCCGGACCGGATCGCCACGACACTGGGTCGGCATCCGAACGACCGCGTGACCTCATACTACCTGAAGTCGCCGTCCGGTTTCATGCTGGAATACGGCTGGGGTGGGAAGGACGTGACGCCCGGCAGCTGGCAGGCCACGGAAGTGACCGTGGGTCCAAGCCTGTGGGGTCACGATCGCACCTGGCTGGGGGACGAACAGCGCGCCCAGGCGCGGGCCATGCGTCTGAAGGCGGCGCGGGACGGCATGCGTGAGCCGGTGAATGTGATCGATGGCAACTACCATCGTATGGAAGGTGTGTGTCCCTGGTGGGATGGTTTGAGTCGGGCTGGAACGTAAGACTTGGGGTAGTCCCCCTCGACCCGCCAACCCTGATCGCCTAACCTTGGGACTTTCCAGCCTGGACCGGCTTCGGGACCGGACAGCTCAACACGCGCAGACATCGGGAGCAGGAATGCCAACACTCAATTACGCCGCACCATCGACGGTCGATGAGGCCGTCAAGCTGTTGGCCGGCGCATCCGGCCTCGCGAAGGTGCTTTCCGGAGGCACTGATCTACTCGTGCAGATGCGATCCGGGCGCCTGAAGCCGGAGCTGATCGTCGACACCAAGAAGATCCCCGGTGTTATCGGCATCCGGGAGGAAGGCGGCGGCTTCGTGATCGGTGCCGCGACGCCCGGCGCCGTCGTCGAAGCGCATGCCGGCATGAACAAGGCGTGGCCCGGCGTGGTCGAGGCGCTTGACCTGATCGGCTCGAACTCAGATCCAGGGACGCTGCTCGCTGGCGGGTAATCTGTGCAACGCCTCGCCGGCCGCCGACAGCGTACCGGCGTTGTTTGCCGCCGGCGCAATCGCCGTGGTGGTCGGCAGCAAGGGCCGTCGCGAAGTTCCGGTGGAACAGATTCCGGCCGGACCCGGACGAACCAACCTGGCCAAGGATGAGTTCATTCTCGAGTTCAAGTTCGCGCCGCGGCCGCCGCGCTCGAGTGACGCATATCTGCGGTTCATTCCGCGCACGGAAATGGACATCGCCGTGGTCGGCTGCGGCATCAACGTGACGCTGGACGAGAAGGGCGTCTGCACCGCGGCGCGCGTTGGGCTTGGTGCCGTGGCGCCAACCGTGCTGCTGGTGAAGGACGCGGCCGACGCGCTGATCGGCCACACGCTGGATGAGGGGACGCTGAAGAAACTGGATGCGGCGGCACGCGCGGCGTGCAAGCCAATCAACGACAAGCGCGGAACGATCGAATACCGCACGAAGGTGGCAGGCGTGCTGGCACGCCGCGTGGCCGCCATCGCATTCGACCGCGCGATGGGCAAATCGCAAGGGAAAACTCACTGATATGAGCAAGCATCACGTTACAACCACTATCAATGGCGAACCGGTCGAGTTCCTGTGCGAAACGCAGCAGACCATGCTGGACACGCTACGCGACGTACTTGGCCTGACCGGCAGCAAGGAAGGCTGTGCCTCGGGCGACTGCGGCGCGTGCACGATCATCGTCGATGGCAAGATCGTCTGCTCCTGCCTGATGCTCGGTGTCGAGGCAGAAGGCAAGGCGATCACCACGATCGAGGGCGTCGCGCAGGGCGATCATCTGCATCCGGTGCAGCAGAAGTTCCTCGAACACGCGGCGCTCCAATGCGGTTTCTGCACGCCAGGGTTCATCGTCGCGGCGAAGGCTCTGCTGGATGAGAACCCGAACCCGACCGAGACCGAGGCGCGCTACTGGCTGGCCGGCAACCTTTGCCGCTGCACCGGTTATGACAAGATCATCCGCGCCGTGATGGATGCCGCCGCCGAGATGCGAGGAGAAGCAGTGCGATGAACTACATTGGGACAGATCTGAGAGTCGTCGGCACCCGCCCAATTCGCCCTGATGGCGTGGACAAGGTGACCGGTCGCGCCATGTTCGGCGCGGACATGGTGATGCCGGGCATGTTGTGGGGCAAGGTGAAGCGCTCGCCGCACGCGCACGCGCGCATCGTGTCGATCGATGCGAGCAAGGCGCTGGCGCTCCCCGGGGTGAAGGCGGTGATCAGTGCTGCTGATCTGCCCGACATCCCCTCGGAAGAGGCGTTCGTCGGCGAAGGTCCGATGAATTTTCGGGATCTCTCGCGCAACTGCATGGCGCGCGGCAAGGCGCTGTACGAGGGGCACGCGGTTGCCGCGGTCGCTGCCATTTCGCAATCGCTATGCGATCAGGCGCTCGATCTGATCGACGTCAAATACGAAGTGCTGCCTTACGTCATCGACGTCGAAGATGCGATGAAGGCCGACGCGCCGGTCCTGCACGAGGACCTTTTCACCGCGAACGTCGAGCCGAAGCCCGCCAAGCCGTCAAACATCGCCAAGCGGGTCTACTTCCACAAGGGCAATGTCGAGGAAGGCTTCAAGCAGGCCGAAATCATCGTCGAGGGCCGTTACACGACCGAGCCGGTGCACCAGGCCTACATCGAGCCGCATGCCGCCCTGTGCTCGTACGGCGGCGACGGCCAGTGCACGATCTTCAGTTCGTCGCAGGGCCACTTCATGGTGCGCTCCTATACGGCAAAGCTGCTGGGGATCGACATCGCCAACATCCGCTGCACGCCGGCCGAGATCGGCGGCGGGTTCGGCGGCAAGACGCTGGTGTACCTGGAGCCGCTGGCGCTCGCGCTGTCGAAGAAGTGCGGCCGGCCGGTGAAGATGCAGATGACGCGCGATGAAGTGTTCCGCGCATCCGGCCCGACTTCCGGCGCTACCATGGAGGTCAAGCTGGGTGCCAAGAAGGACGGCACCATCGTCGCCGCCCAGCACGTGCTGAAATATCAGGCCGGCGCCTTCCCTGGTTCGCCGATCCAGCCGGGCTGCATGTGCGGCTTCGCGATGTACGATCTGCCGAACATCGAGGTTACCGGCTACGACGTGGTGAGCAACCGGCCGAAGGTCGCGGCCTATCGCGCGCCGGGTGCGCCAATTGCGTCATTTGCCGTGGAGAGCGCGTTGGACGACCTGGCGCGCAAGCTTGGGATGGATCCGATCGAGATCCGCGAAAAGAACGGTGCGAAGAGCGGTACGAAGACCCACTACGGGCCGACGCACCAGAACATCGGCTTCCTCGCGACACTCGAGGCGGCGAAGAACAGCGCGCACTGGAAGTCGCCGTTGAAGCCGGGGCAGGGGCGTGGCATCGCCACCGGCTTCTGGTTCAACATCGGCGGCGAGTCATCCGCGGCGGTGCATGTTGCCGAGGACGGCACGGTGGTCGCGGTGTCGGGCAGCCCGGACATCGGCGGCTCGCGTGCCTCGATCGGCATGATGGTGGCCGAGACGCTGCAAATCCCCGCCGACAAGGTGCGGACCATCGTCGCCGACACGGCTTCCATCGGCTTTACCCACGTCACCGGCGGCAGCCGCGTCACCTTCGCGACCGGCATGGCAGCGACCATGGCGGCCGAGAAGGTCGTGGAGCAGCTCAAGCAGCGCGCTGCGATGATCTGGGACATCACCCCGGATGCGGTCGATTGGCGCGATGGTCAGGCGTTCCCGGCCGGCACCAATGCCGGCGCATTCGAGCCGCTGTCGCTGGCCGACATCGCGCTGAAGGCGGCGCGCACCGGCGGGCCGGTGACGTCGGAAATATCGGTGAACGCGCAGGGCGCGGGACCTGGCTTCGGCGCGCATATCTGCGATGTGGAGGTGGACAAGGAGACCGGACAGGTCACCATCACCCGCTACACCGCGGTGCAGGATGTCGGCCGCGCCATCCACCCAAGCTACGTGGAAGGCCAGATCCAGGGCGGTGCCGTGCAGGGCATCGGCTGGGCGCTGAACGAAGAGTACATCTACGACAAGAACGGCAAGATGGATAACCCGGGCTTCCTCGACTACCGCTGCCCGGTGGCGTCTGACCTGCCGATGATCGAGGCGATCCTGGTCGAGGTGCCGAACCCGCGCCATCCGTTCGGCGCGCGTGGAGTGGGCGAGGTACCGATCATCCCGCCGATGGCGGCGGTGGGCAACGCGATCCGCGACGCGATCGGGTTGCGCCTGCCGAGCCTGCCGATGTCGCCACCGAAGGTCCGCAAGGCGCTGGACGTGGCGAACGGCGACGATTGATGCCGAAGGTCGTCATCTCGGGCACGTCCTGCCAGCGGTTCACCGGCGGCAAGACGGAGCTCGAGGTGGCGGCCGATACCTTCCGTCGGCTGGTATTGGAGTTGGACCAGCGCTACCCCGGCCTCGGCAAACAGGTCGAGGAAAGCATGGCAGTGGCGATCGACGGCGAGATCTATCAGGACGCTTATTCGGTCAAGCTGAACCCTGACAGCGAGATCTACCTCATTCCGAAGATCGGCGGCGGATGAGGGCCCAGTGTCCGGTCAAGTATGCTCTGGGTCCCGCAGGCTCACATGGGTGTGTCACAACGTCGCTTTCAGCTGAGCCGCCGCCAGCACCGGGGGTAGCGAGGATCGGTAGGTCGTTGGTCACCGGCCGTGAGCTGGCTTGATGTCTGGAGCGACAGACCTGGCGGTGTTGCTGTACGACTGGGACAACACGCTGGTGGATGGCTGGGTGGGGATTACCGCAGCGCTCAACGCGGTGTTCGACGCCTTCGGCATGCCGCTCTGGACTGTCGCCGACACTCGTGAGCGTGTCCGCGTCTCGCTCCGCGACAGTTTCCCTGTCATGTTCGGCGCCGAATGGGAGCGCGCCCGCGACATTTTCTACGCCACACTGGAAGCGCAGCACCTGCGCCATGTTGCACCGATGCCGAGCGCGGCCGATGTGCTGGCGGCCGGTGCCGCCTGGCCGCAGGGCGTGGTGTCCAACAAAGCCGGAAAATTCCTGCGCGCCGAGGTGATGCACCTGGGTTGGGCGGCGCATTTCGGGGCGGTGGTAGGGGCCGGCGATGCTTCCGCCGATAAGCCGGATCCCGCGCCGATAATGTTGGCGCTCGATCGCCTGGGCCGGGGCGCCGACCGCTCGGTTTGGTATGTGGGTGACACAGCGTTGGACATGGCGGCTGCGCGCGCCGCTGGTGTCACTGCTGTTCTGATCGGCGATGCTTCGCACGATGGTGGGATTGACCGGGCGGCCCCTGATCTCCATTTCCCTAACGCGCTCGATCTCGCCGCACGGCTTCGTGCGTTGGCAGGAGAGGGTTGCTGACGGAAGGACGACACAGGGTGGCCGTGCCACGCCCGCCCTGAACAAGAACAACAGCCGGTAAGAAGAAGGACAGTCACCGTGGCCAATGAGAAGGCGCAAAATGTTCAGGATGTTTTCCTGAACCATGTGCGGAAGAACAAGACGCCTGTGACCGTGTTCCTGGTTAACGGGGTTAAGCTCCAGGGCATAATCACTTGGTTTGACAACTTTTCCGTCCTGCTGCGTCGGGACGGACACACGCAGCTGGTCTACAAACACGCGATCAGCACCGTGATGCCTGGTGCGCCGATCCAGTTGTTCGATGCCGCCAAGGCGGAGGGCACTGCCCCGGCGCGGGAGATGTCTCCTGCCGCAGGCGACTGACGACGGCCGCCTGCCTGCACGCCTGAACGGAGCCTTCGTTGCCCCAACGAGGGCAGCCGTGGTGTTGCCGTGGGACCGCCTCGTGCACGATGGACATCTGTCAGATGCCCGCCGGTCGGCTGAGCACCGGCTCGCCGAGGCGGTTGGTCTGACAGCTTCGATCGGGCTGGTGGTAGTGCATACCGCGATCTTGCCGCAGCGCGGACGCCGTCCGGCAACCTTGCTGGGCGAAGGGCAGGTGGCAGCGCAGGGTCGTGCGATTTCCGAGGCCGGCGTGACGGTAGCCATCGTGGACGCCGCGCTTTCGCCTGTGCAGCAGCGCAATCTCGAGCGTGCGTGGAACTGCAAGGTGATCGACCGCACTGGGCTTATTCTCGACATCTTCGGCGAGCGGGCGGCGACAAAAGAAGGCGCGCTGCAGGTCGAGTTGGCGCATCTCGACTACCAACGCTCGCGCTTGGTGCGTTCATGGACCCACCTTGAGCGGCAGCGCGGCGGCTTCGGCTTCCTGGGTGGCCCTGGCGAGACGCAGATAGAGGCCGACCGTCGCCTGATCGGCGAGCGCATCGTGCGGCTGAAAAAGGAATTGGTGCAGGTTCGTCGCACCCGCGGGCTCCACCGTTTCGCCCGTCGGCGGGTGCCGTTCCCGGTCATCGCCCTCGTCGGCTATACCAATGCCGGCAAGTCCACCCTGTTCAACGCGCTGACCGGTGCTGAGGTGGTGGCGCGTGATCAATTGTTTGCCACCCTCGACCCCACAATGCGCGGGCTGCGCCTGCCATCGGGACGGCGCGCGATTTTGTCGGACACTGTCGGCTTCATCAGCGAACTGCCGCACGAGCTGGTGGCGGCGTTTCGCGCCACGCTCGAGGAGGTGGCCGAGGCCGATGTCATTCTGCATGTGCGTGATGCCGCGCATCCGGACAGCGTCGCGCAGCGTGCGGACGTGGTGGCGGTGTTGGAGGACATGGTGGCGGACGGAGCGCTCGCCGCTGACTGGCAGTCGCGGACCATCGAGGTGCTCAACAAGGCGGACCTGATGGGCGGCGTGGCGTTCGTGCCTGAGCGAACTGGAGCCGTGGCAGTGTCTGCCATCACCGGCGAGGGCCTGATCGGCCTGAAAACGGCAATTGACGCGCGAATTGGGGCGGCGATGGAACTCGCGGACTATGACATCCCGCCGCAGGACGGGGCGCGGCTGGCTTGGCTATACCAACATGGCGAAGTGGTGGATCGGCAGGACGCCGATGCCGCGGTACATGTGACGGTACGCCTGCTTCCGGCAGACCGAGCTCGGTTCGAAAGGCAGGGTCAGGTCGAGTAGCTGGAGGACCTCCGGTAAACCCTCTCCCCCCAAACCCCCTCCAGCGAGGAGCCGGCATTTCATCCCCTCGCCCAGGCGATCGCGGCGCGCGCCAGTGCATCTATCGTGTCTACCATCGGGGTATCCGGCACAGGACCTGCCTGGATGCCGAGTGGTATCTCGGTGCACCCCAGCACGACCGACGCCACGCCGCGCCGTGTCAGGCTCCGCACCACCTCGGCCAGCGGTGCGTAGGCATCAGCGACACGGTTCGCCTTCACCAGAGCTATGGCCGGGCTGACGAGGTGGTTCATCTCCTCGTTGCTCGGCTCGATGCAGTCCCAGCCCAGTGCACCCAGGCGATCCTGATAGAGCCGCATTGCGAGGGTCGCCTGTGTCCCCATGACGCCGATCCGCCCGCGGCGGATACCTAGCCGTCCGAGTTCCGCTGCGGCGGCATCGACGATATGCAGGATCGGCACACGGGCTGTGTCGCGCATCGCGTCGTACCAGCCATGTGCAGTGTTGCACGGGATGGCGACCGCAGCGCAGCCGGCGTGCTGCAGTCCCGCGATGCCGCGCAGCAGCCAGGGCAGCGGATCGGCGCCACCACCGCTCAGGCTGCCGACCGTCCGGTCGGGCACCCGTGGATCAGACCACAGGACGGTAGGGATGTGATCCTGATCGCGCGTCGCGGGGGTGAGCAGCGTCAGCCGCACCATGAACTGCGCGCTCGCCAGAGGGCCCATGCCGCCCAAGACACCGAGTAGCTTGTCTGTGCTGTCCATTACCAAGCATTGGCGTCATCCTGACGCGTACACAAGCAGGGACCCTACGCGGTGCCGATGAGACGACGGATCGACTTGCTTGGCCATCGCGGTGCGCGTGGCCTGTTTCCGGAGAACACGCTGGTCGGCTTCGCCGGCGCACTGGCACTCGGTGTCGATGCGCTGGAACTGGATGTGGCGGTGACAGCCGACCAGGTCGTGGTGGTCACGCACGATCCTCGCCTCAACCCCGACATCACCCGGACCAGAGATGGAACATGGCTCGATCAGGCTGGCCCAGTGATTGGCGCGCTTCGGGCTGAGGACCTGCGCAGCTACGATGTCGGACGCATTCGCCCGGGCTGTCGCTATGCAGCACTTTATCCGGACCAGAAGCCGCACGATGGCGCCAAGATCCCCACCTTGGCGGATGCACTGCGTATCGATCCGCGAGCGAACTTCAATATCGAGCTGAAGACGTTTCCCTTGCATTCCGGCCTCGCTCTGGATGGCGCGGCGATGGCGGATGCGGTGATCGCCGTCGCGGGCTCGGAGGGCGCCACCGAGAGGATCAGTGTCCAATCCTTCGATTGGCGTGGACCGCGCCGCCTGCGTCGTGCGCGTCCCGACATCCGACTGTCCTGGCTGACCAGCTCAGCCATCCTTGCCGGCGCGCGGATATGGTGGGACGGCCCGCATCCGTCGGACTTCGGGGGCTCCGTGCCGCGTGCGGTGGCGGCGGAGGGCGGACCCAACTGGGGCCCTGACTATGCCGACCTGACCGAGGAGGCGATCGCCGAAGCACACTCACTCGGGCTGCGCGTCGTGCCGTGGACGGTGAACGTGCCAGAGGATATGCGTCGCCTGATCCGTTGGGGCATCGACGGGTTGATCACCGATCGGCCGGATCTTGCGCGGGTGGTGATGGGTGACGAAGGATTGCCATTGCCACCGTCATGGCGGGTTGAGGAAATTGGCGGTGGATGAGGTACGCGCGAGCAGGGCCTGCAGATCCGGGTTCTTGTCGCCGTCATACGCTGTCAGTGCCTCCATTGGCGCGAAGAATTCGTGCGCGTGCGGCAATTGGTGCCGGGCGAACCCCTGGTAGTGTTTCCGCTTCAGGCCGTAGAGCACATGCATGCCGCGCACCGGCACGACGAAGGCCACGGTCGGTTCATCTCGAAATACCCCGGTGACCTGCCAGCGTGGCGTGGGATCGCCTGGCATCACAGGCGAGAGCAACCATTGCACCGGACACACGGCCAGCAGCGAATGCGTACTCGGGGCGAAGCGAGACCGCTTGTCCAGGAGGTTCTGCAACGACCCGCAGGCCTCGATCGCCAGGATATCCACATAGGGGTCGAGACGGGTCCCGCCGAAGTTCAACCACAACCCATCCGGCAGAGTGCGCCAGCGGGTGCTCCCCGGGAGCTTGAGGTATGGATGGTATCGCAGGTCGTCTGAGGGGCGGCCGCGCAGCCACTGATCGCGACCGAGGGCAGGGGCGCTGACACCGGGCGGTCGCTGGGGCCATTGTTTCAGGCGTTCCTTCACAAGCGAATCCAATGATTGGGACGACTGCATGGGTTCCCCGCATGGTTTTATTGTGCGGGCGTTATACAACCTTAAGATGTGGATAACAGCATACAGATGCAGGTGCGGGGATAATTTTGAGTAAAATGCTAACATTGGCGCACAAATGCCTGCCAATGGGAGCAATCGCCAAAGACCGACTGTCCGCGACTGACAGATCGGCCGAATTAAAACTCAACGCCCAAGGGGCATTGGCCGATATTGCTGACCTAACTTATCAACAACCCGTGATCGACTGGTCGACAAACTTTCGTCACCGGAAAATTTTGGTCAGTGAAATAACCCGGTCGCGCAATCAGCGGCGGCGGTCCATGGCGAGGTAATCGCGCTGGGTCGCTCCCGTGTAGATCTGCCGCGGGCGCCCGATCCGGTTCTGCGGGTCCTCCATCATCTCCTTCCACTGGCTGACCCAGCCCACGGTGCGCGATACCGCGAACAGCGCGGTGAACATGCTGGTGGGGAAGCCCATCGCCTTCAGGATGATGCCCGAATAGAAATCCACGTTGGGATACAGCTTGCGATCGATGAAATAGCGATCGTTCAACGCGATCTTCTCCAACTCCATGGCCAGGTCGAGCAGCGGGTCGCCCTTGATGCCAAGTTCGGCCAGCACGTCGTGGCAGGCCTTCTGGATGATGCGTGCGCGCGGATCGTAGTTCTTGTAGACGCGGTGACCGAAGCCCCAGAGCATCTCGTGGTTGTTACGGTCTTTCACCTCCTCGAGGAAGTGCGGGATGTTCTTCACGTGGCCGATGTGGTTCAGCATCTTGAGCACCGCCTCATTGGCGCCACCGTGGGCGGGTCCCCACAGGCTGGCGATACCGGCGGCGATGCAGGCGAACGGGTTGGCGCCCGTGGAACCGGCCAGGCGAACAGTGCTTGTCGAAGCGTTCTGCTCATGATCGGCATGCAGGATCATGATCAGGTCCATCGCGCGTGACAGCACCGGATTGGCCTTCCACGGCTCCGCCGGCACTCCGTGGAACATGTAGAGGAAGTTCTCCGCGTACGAGAGATCATTGCGGGGGTACATGAACGGCTGGCCGATCGAATACTTGTGTGCCCAGGCGGCGATCGTCGGCACCTTGGCGATCAGCCGGAACGCACTGATGCGGCGGCTCTCGGGATCGTGGATGTCGAGGCTGTCGTGATAGAATGCCGACAGCGCGCCGACCACACCGCACATCACCGCCATCGGATGCGCATCGCGGCGGAAGCCATTGTAGAAGGTGCGGAGCTGCTCGTGCAGCATCGTGTGCCGCATGACGCCAAGATCGAACTCCTCGCGCTCCTTTGCGTTCGGCAGTTCGCCATTCAGCAGCAGGTAGCAGATCTCGAGGAAGGTTGATTTCTCGGCGAGCTGCTCAATCGGATAACCGCGATAGAGCAGCACGCCTTCGTCGCCGTCGATGTAGGTGATCTTGCTCTCGCACGATGCCGTTGCACCGTAACCCGGGTCGTAAGTGAATATGCCCAGGTCGCCGTAGAGCTTGCGGATGTCGGCGACCGACGGTCCGATCGTGCCATCGACCAGCGGCAGGCTGCTCGACTTGTTTGTCCCGTCAAGCGAGACGGTGATGGACCGTTTGGCCGAGCCACTCATTCGCATGTCCCTGTTGCCGAGGCGAGGCTTCTGCCCCGCGGTTAAGCGCCTGCCGCTCCGGCGGCGCTCAGTGCAAAATTATGGCGGACCGCCGCCGGACGCAACCTTCGCGGTCGCAGCAAGGAGCTGCCGGGGCCGTTCATGTTGGCCGGTAGTAGTCACGATACCGGCTGCGCAGTTCCGTCTTGAGCAGCTTACCCGTGGCGGTGTGGGGGAGTTCATTCACGACAACCACCGCGTCGGGCAGCCACCACTTTGCCACCTGGTCCTGATAGAGCCTCAGCACAGACGCTGGATCCACCGTGTGGCCCGGTCGTGGCACGACAAGGAGCAGCGGCCGCTCGTCCCATTTCGGATGTGGCGCGGCGACCACTGCCGCCTCGGCCACATCGGGGTGCGAGACCGCGATGTTCTCCAGCGCAATCGAGCTGATCCACTCGCCGCCGGATTTGATTACATCCTTCGAGCGGTCGGTGATTTCCATGTAGCCGTCAGGATCGATGGTCGCCACGTCCCCGGTGGCGAACCATCCATCGGCGTCGCATGCGCTGCCCGGCGCGTCGCCGTAGTAGCCGCTGCACACCCACGGTCCACGCACCAGCAAATCGCCGAATTGCTTGCCGTCCCACGGCAGCTCGCGGCCGTCGCCGTCAACGATCTTCATGTCGATGCCCGCCAGGACGCGGCCCTGTTTCAGCATGTGGCGCACTGCGGGTTCCCCGGTCAGATCGGCCTGCGCCACCTTCGGCGCATTGTAGGTGCCGACCGGGCTGAGTTCGGTCATACCCCAGCCATGCTCGACCGCGACGCCGAATTCGTCGCGGAACGCCTCGATCAGCAAAGGCGGTGCCGCTGAGCCGCCGGTCATGATCCGCTTTACCGTCGCCAGTCTCTCACCGCTCGCTCGCAGATGCTGCAGCAGCCCGAGCCAGACCGTCGGCACCCCACAACTGATCGTCACACGCTCCTGGTTGAACAGGCGCGCGAGGCTGGCGCCATCGAGGTGGCGGCCCGGCAGCACCAGCGCGGCACCGGTCAGCGCGGCGGCGTAGGGAATGCCCCAGGCGTTCACGTGGAACATCGGCACGACGGGCAGGATGCGGCTGGTGGCGCACAGATCCAGCACGTCCGGCAGGGCAATCGCGTAGGCGTGAAGCACCGTCGAACGATGGCTGTACAGCACGCCCTTCGGCCGCCCGGTGGTGCCGGAGGTGTAGCACAGGGCACTCGCGGTGTTCTCATCGAAGCGCGGCCAGGCGTAGTCGTCATCCGCAGCCGCCATCAGTTCGTCGTAACAGAGCAAACGCATGCCGCTCGGCAGATCGAGTGCCGGCATCGAAGCGGCATCGGTCATCATCACAACGGTACGAACGCTGTCCTTGATCCTTGCGGCAATAGCGCCGATCAGGGGTGCGAAGCCGGGATCGACGAACAGCAAGCTGTCGCCGGCATGATTGACGATGTAGGCGATGTCATCCGGTGAAAGACGGGGGTTGATCGTGTGGCAGATCGCCTGCATGCCTGACGTGGCGTAGTACACCTCGAGATGCCGGTAGTCGTTCCACGCCAGCGTGCCGACGCGGTCCTGCACCGTCACGCCGAGCCGTTGCAGCGCTCGCACGAGCTGGCGTGCGCGACGCTCCGTCTCGCCCCATGTCGTATGATGCAGCGTGCCGGACGCAGTCGCCGAGACCACCTCGGCACCGGCATGATGCCGCGCCGCGTGGCTGAGCAGCCAGGAGACCAGCAGCGGCTGTTGTTGCATAAGGCCCAGCATGACGTGCCTCCGGTGTGCGGTGAGGGTTTCCTTGCCGCCATTTCCGGTGATGATAGGCAGCCTGAGAGGGACAAACCAAGCGCGGAGGTTGGCCATGGATATGCGATCGGCCCTGATCGTGGGCGTGGGGAGTGGTCTGAGCGCCTCGCTGGCGCGGTTGTTCGCGAAGAACGGGCTCCAGGTGGCGCTGGCATCCCGCAACCCGGATCGGCTTGCCGCACTGGCGCGGGAGACCGCGGCCGCGACCTTCGCATGTGAGGCCGCCGAACCCGAGGAGGTCGGCGGCCTGTTCGACGCGGTGATCGCCACGCAGGGAGTGCCCGATATCGTCGTGTACAACGCCTCGGCGCGGGCGCGCGGACCGGTCGCCGAGCTCGACCCCGAGGCAGTGGCGCGCGCCATTGCGGTGAGCGCCTATGCGGGGTTTCTCGTCGGGCAGCAGGCGGCGCGCAACATGCTGCCGCGAGGCTCCGGCGCGATCCTGTTCACCGGTGCGTCCGCCAGCGTGAAGGGCTATCCGTTGTCGGCGCCCTTCGCGATGGGCAAATTCGCACTGCGCGGCCTGGCGCAGAGCATGGCACGTGAGCTGGCGCCGCAGGGCATCCACGTGGCGCATTTCGTCATCGATGGCGGGATCCGCAATCCGGGGCGGACCGAGCCGCCGGACAAGCCGGACAGCATGCTCGATCCCGATGCGATAGCCGCGAGCTACTGGCATATCGTGCAGCAGCCTCGCAGTGCCTGGACCTGGGAGCTGGAACTGCGTCCTTGGGTCGAGCGGTTCTGAGGTGAAGCTTGGATCGTAGGATCATCGCACTCGTTTGGGTCGGCGGCGCCGTGCTGATGGCCGCGGTGTACGCGATCGGGCCGCAGCAGTTCCTCGCGTCGTGCGAGGCGATCATCATGGCTGCTGCGCGCTTCTTCGATGACCTGGTCGCCACGCTGATGTGGCGAACGTTCGAGGCGATGCGTGCCGCCGCGATTGCGCTCTATGCGGTGTTTGTGGTGCTTGCCTTGCTGGCGATGCAGCGCGGCCTCCGCGTGGGCGGAATGCTGCTGGGCGTCTCCATCGTATTCGCGCTGTTGGTTCGCACCGACTGGTACGATCCGGGCACCAAATGGTTTGCTGCCGCGCTGCTGACAGCGATTGCCGCTGGCGTGACGACGAGGCGCTTGCTTCACGCAACGTCGCCACGCGATCCAGCCAATCCGTGGGGTGTGCGGTTTGGCGGTAAGGATCAGAAGGGTTCCGCGCCTTAGTTAGTTGACCGTCGGTTTGTCGCCGACGCATGCTTTGGCGTCCTGGGAGGGCTCAATCATGCTGTACGAACTGCGTATCTACGAGTGCGTGCCCGGTCGGCTGCCCGATCTGATGAAGCGCTTCGACACCATCACGCTGCCGCTATGGGAAAAGCATGGCATCAAGCAGGCTGGGTTCTGGACCACGGTGATCGGCGAGTCGAGCCAGACATTGTATTACTTCGTTGTGTGGGGACTCACTCGCAGAGCGGGAAAAGAAGTGGAATGCGTTCGGCGTGGATCCGGAATGGATCAAGGCGCGCGCCGAGACCGAGAAGAACGGTGCAATTGTCGCCAACGTAAAGAACTTCATCCTGGCACCAACCGCGTTCTCGGCGGTGAAGTAGATCAAGACCAGCGCCGGCGGCACGATCTCCGCCGGCCGCTACCGCGTCGCCACGAACATCTGCTTCGTCGCGAACGACAGCCATGCTCGCCGTGATCTCAGCCAGTCCGCGCCGAGCAGCATGTCGACGATCGGCACGATATGCACCGGGGCAACCCATAGTGTCAGATCGCGCGTTGCATCGGGGCCGACCCGCATCTCGGCGAAGTGATGGCGGTGCATGGGCACTGGCGCCGGCCCGACACCTGCGCCGTTGCCGACAGGGTCACGTGCCAGCAATTCGGGCGTGAGACCTAACCGGAACATGCCCGACGCGGTGATCAGGCTGCCGCTGGCTCCGGTATCTATCAGCGCACGCAGGGGGCGATCGTCGACCACCACCTGCACCACCAGCGCGCTGTCCATCGACGGGATGGCCGGGATCGCCGCGTAAGGCGTCGTCCAGGGCAAGAACCCCGCACCGCAACCCTGCACGTCAAACAGCGTGAGCCGGCCATCGGGCAGATCGATGTCGAGATCGAACGGCGAGAGGAAGTCGCGGCCCAGCAGCCCGGCGATCGGTCTGCCATCGACTGTATTCACTGGCAATGGTCCGACCATTACGCCGGTGCCGCCGGTTACCGTATGGCGGTGCAGCATTGTCGAGCCGAGACGCAGCGAGCGGGGCAGGGCGTCCGGGCGCTGCTGAACGCCGCCTATGCCGCGGATCGCGGTTGCCACCCACTGGTCGCGCTCCAGGTTGAGCTTGCGAACCGCGTCCTCGCCCATCAGCGTTCGGTAGGCGCCGGTGTCGACGATGAAAGTCGCATCCACATCGTTTACCTGCACCGTGGTCAAAGGGGTGTCGCGGACGATCTCGACCGGGACCGTGCTCTGCGGCACGACACGGCAGGCCGCCTGCGCCGCCTCGGTGAGCAGGGCGGCGAGCGCGGCGAGAAGGAGCGGTATGCAGGTTTGTCGCATGGCGTCCGGCGAAGTATTCAGCCCGGATTGCCCGAGGCGCCAGTCTCGCCTTCACTGTCCGTCAGATTCGCATCCAACCGGTGCCTGGGACGATCCTCACTGCTCCGGATCTGTCACGTGGCTCGACGCCAGGTGCACCGTCTGCCGGTTGCGTACCGGAGCAGCGGGCGCCTCCGCCACTTCCTCGTAGGTTTGCCACCCTCGCTGGGTTGGCGAGCGTAGATCGCTCGGCACCGGGTTGAGTTGCGGCTGCGGTGCCGGGGCACCGGATGCGGTCACCATCACACCAGTGTCGGGCCGGTCGTAGATGAAGCCGTAGGTTGGATAAACGCTGCCGAAATGACCCGCCTCACCCAAGCCCACGCGAACAGCGCTCCAATCGTTGGCCTCGGAGACGTCGACCACGGGAATGTTGCGGGCAACCCCGCCGTGCATGCCGGGAGCCCACCAATTGGCGTGCTCGATCTCGATCTCGCGCGGATTGATGACGCGGCTGACGACCGCGACGTGGCCCAATCGCATCCGGCCGTTGGAGCGGAATGTCAGTACGCTGCCTGACTCGGGAACGCTGCCACGAGCATAGATGCCGGCCGCATTGTCCCACCACTGCCAGGCATTGCCGACAACCGCGATACCTGAATCGCTTCGCGCGAAAGGCACGCAGGAAAGGCCCACGCGCGCATATTGGCCGTGCAGCATGGTCCTGCCGTGGTATTTGGCGGCGGCATATTTTTCATATGCGGTTTGCGGCAATTGTCTTGGCTGTCGGTTGGACGAGGCATCAGCGGGCGACACGGCGACCTGGCAACTCAAGGCTAAAACTGATCCAAAAAATAGGGATTTCGCGCTGGGTCCCCAACCACGCATGCGGCCCGCTCCTAAATTGCTCGTTCGAAGGTCTGTGTCTCGCTAGCAACAGGGTTGCAAAGATGGCAACCCCACTTGGCCGCTCATTCCGCGTGCGAGCCCACACTTATTGGATTGGACCCTGTGGACAAGGCGGAAGTCCGGGACAATTGTCCTAATTCGGCAATCTGTTCCTGATTTGATCAGATCGGGTTGGTGACAAGCGACTCCGTCAGCCCAGAAATGTCGCCGCTCGAGTCGCTCGTCGTTCCGGCGCTACTTGCAGGCTGTTACCATGATTTCGACCAGAATCGAGGGGTTGGCGAGTTCCGCCTGCACGCACGCACGAGCCGGCGCGCCGCCCTTCGGCAGCCAGGGAGTCCACACTTCGTTCATCGCATCGCGATCGCGGATGTTCTTCACCCAGATCAGTGCCTGCAGAAGCCGCGTCTTGTCTGTGCCGTGCAATTCCAGCAGCTGATCGATCTGAGCCAGCACATCGGCCGTTTGCCCCTTGATGTCTTTGCTGGTGTCTTTGGTGGTAACTCCCTGAAGATACACAAATCCGTGGTATTCGACGGCCTTGGCAAGGATGCTCCCTGGATCGGTGCGGCTGATGGATGGCATTGGCGGTCTCCCCATGTTGCAGTGGCCGCGGCCTTCTAGGGCATGCGCCGCGTTGAGGCCAGCGCCCGTCGCCATCATGCTGCGCGCGCACAGCAATCAAGGTGTCGCGGGCGTTGGTTCCGTAGAGGGAGAGCGATCGGTTTCGGTGCCGGTGTTGCGCACGCAGTCGCGCACCATGTTCTCGTGATCGAAGCGCTGCGCCAAGCCACGATCGGTCACACCCGGCGTGTAGTTCGCTGAATACGGCGAGTCGCGGCTGCTGATGGTATAGATCGTGTCGCGGTTATTTCGGTCGTACACCGCGTCGGCATGCTCGCGGCAGGCCGCCAGCGTCGCCGCGTCCGCGCGTGCCTGGCTTGTCGGCGGCGGTGGCGGCGCGCATCGGACGAGTACAAATATCATCAGCAGTAGGGCGAGAACGCGGCTCACGAAGTTGCTCCGGTCAGGCGCGGGAGCTTTTGGCCTTCCATCGCAAGTCCGAAGGCAAATTGTGCGAGCCGGCCGCGAAATCCGGTTTCGTCGAAACGCGCCTCCGCGGTCAATGGAGTACTTGCAGCAGCGCCGAGCAAAGAGGGATGCAACTCTGCACCGTCGCGCCGCAGCAGGCAGAGCGAGTCAGCCCAGCGCGCCCGCGCCAGCAGATCCACCAACGCCAGCAGACGCAGGCAGACGGCAAGCCCGTAGCTGTTGCGTAGTCCGATGGTGCCGTCCACCGCATCGGCCCAACAGCATGCGTCGCGGTCGGCCAAGGCGAGGTCGCCATATGAGCCATCATGACGTTCGAATCGGAAGAAGCGGTTGACGCCCCAGTGCTGTGCCAGGGCGGCGTCGCGCGCGGCGTGCCAGGCGCGTTCGAGGTCGCGACGGCGCACAGACGGCAGCTCCTCCGGAGGCAGTCGGACGAGATAGGTCAGCGACCCATCGGGGCCAGCGCCGACGTGCACAGGCGCGGTATGTTCGGGTGCGCTCATCGATGGGAAGGATGGACCCGCAAGGCAGCTTGCGCCAGCCTGTGCGCGCATTTGGCGAGGAGAATTTAGCCATGCACGACCCGGCGAAACTGACCGCAACCGAAGCGGACCGAGCGATGCGCGATGGGAGGTTGCATCCGGTCGAACTGATGGAGGCGTGTCTCGAGCGAATCGCAGAGCGCGAATTGGCGGTGCGGGCGTTCGCCTGGTTCGACGCGGAGGCCGCGCGGGGTGTAGCATTGTTGGCCCGGCAGGGTGCGCTGCACGGCTTGCCGATCGGCGTGAAGGACGTACTGGATACCGCGGATATGCCGAGTGAGTACGGCTCGCCGATCTGGCGTGGCTGGCAGCCGCGTGCCGATGCCGCTGCTGTGGCCTGGGCGCGCGCGGCCGGTGGCGTGATGATGGGCAAAACAGTCACCACCGAGTTTGCCACGCGGAAGCCTGGTCCGACCGCAAACCCGCACAATCGCAAGCATACGCCGGGTGGTTCCAGCAGTGGGTCAGCGGCGGGCGTGGCGGACTGTTTCTTTCCGCTCGCCTACGGCACCCAGACTGCGGGCAGCGTGATCCGACCGGCGGCATTCTGCGGCATTGTGGGCTACAAGCCGAGCTACGGTACGATCAACCGCTTCGGCATGAAGCTTATGTCGGAGAGCCTTGATACTGTGGGCGTGATGGCTCGCAGTGTCGCCGATTGTGCGCTGTTCGCCGGAGCCGTGGCGGGCCGGGACCTCGGTGATCCGGATGCCCGGCCGGAGCGGGCGCCTCGCATCGGGATCTGCCGGTCGCCCGCATGGGGCGCGGCATTGCCCGAGACGCAGGCGTTGCTGCCCCGTGTTGCCACGGCGCTGGCGCGTGCAGGAGCTACGGTGGTGGATCGTGAGCTTTCACCTGAGGTGGCAGCAATCGCCGATGCGCACCCGATCGTGATGAACAACGAGAGCGGCCGGGCGTTGGGTTGGGAACTGTCGAATGCACCGGAACAGATCAGTGACGGCTTGCGCGAGCGCCTGGAATTTGGGCTGTCGCAGAGCGAGGCAGCAGTGGCGGAGGCATACGCGACATTCGATCGTGCGCAGCGCGAGTTTCCGATCTGCATGGAAGGGCTGGATGCACTGGTGACTCCGTCAGCGCCTGGTCAGGCGCCTGCCGGACTGCAATGGACCGGCGATCCAGTGTTCAATCTGATCTGGACCAGCCTGCACGTTCCGTGCGTCACGGTGCCCGCGGGCATAGGTCCTGACGGGCTGCCGCTCGGCATTCAGATTGTCACGCGGATGGGCGAGGATCGGCAGGCGCTGGCCTGGGCCCAGTGGGTGACGGCCGCCTTATCCTGAAAGCAGCGCCTCCCGCAGCTTCTCCCGCCCGGTTTTGCCAGCGCTCAAGGTCGTCGCATTGACGATCGCAAGGCGGAAGCCACCGGGGGGCATGGCGTGGTGCTCGGGTGCCTTGTCTTCGTGAAAGGTGATCTGCAGACTGGACACGCCCGGTATGGCCAGCACTTCGCTGATCAGCGCGGCCGGCGGGTGGCGATACCGTGGACCATGCGGGCCGAACAGCACCACGCTGTATCCGTCGGTGCGATGGGAGTCAGGATAGACCCAGTCCCCGGTTACGTGCAGGCGCACCACGGCCTCGACCCAGCCTGGACCATAGAGATCAGGCCATTGGTCGGCAAAGCGCAGATGCGCTTCGATGATGCGTCCGCCGATCGTCTCGAAATTCGCCATGCCCGTGTAGCCGCGCAGGTGCTTGCGCGACCATGCACCGCACCAGTCCTCGATCTCCGGCATCGCTTCGGCGTGGATCAGCCAATGATCGAATGTGCCGCCCGGCCCTGTGGCTCCCGTCGTGTGTCGCCACCAGCGCGGTTCGCCGTCGACCAGCGCCACGTCGGTGCTGACGTGCGGACCGGTCAGCAGCGTGCACCAGAAGTGTCCGGCGGTCAGTGCCGCACGGTACTCGTCGGCCGAGGCGATAACCTGGCTGCCGGTGCCCATGCCGCGCAGGTTCATGATTGGCTTGGAGAACACCGGGAACGACGGTGGCATCACACCGTGCGGAGCGGCCTGCAGGCCCTGCGACAAGGCGACCGCAAGTTTGTCGTAGATCCAGCGATGTGCGGGGAACCATTCCCAAGAATCAGGATCTTCGGTGGAGATGCGCACGTCCGACGGACAGTCGACCTGCTCGAAATACTGAAACCGCCAGGGATCAGCCTCACAGATTGGCATCTGCCGGTCTCAGCCTATCGGCTCCGGTCGCAGGCGCTGCGGCAGGCTGTTCAGCGAATCGGTGGTATCGAAGTCGCGCAGCACCGCGTCGTCGGCCATCTCCACCTCGGTGACCACCTCGAGATGCTTGCCGAGCAGAAAGCGTGCGCCGGAATCTCCAGTGATCTGCAGGATCTCGGAGAAGAACTGCCGGTCCCACAGCATCGGGTTACCTTGCTTGCCGCGGAACGTCGGCAGCACGATCAGCCTTCCCTCGTCGGGATCGTATGTGCCGAGCAGCCGGTCGATCATTCGGCCGGTCACCAGAGGCATGTCGCCGAGACAGACCAGCGCCGCCGCACACTCCTCGGGCACCGCGGCGATGCCTGACTTCAGGCTGGCCGACAGTCCCTCCGCGTAATCGTCGGCATGGACATAGCGCACCGGTCGTCCGCCCAGCGCATGCTGAACCTGCTCCGATTGATGGCCGGTCACCACCAGGATGGGGCGTGTCTTGGATGACAGCACGTTATCCACCACACGCGCGATCATCGGCTTGCCAGTTCGGTCGGCAACCAACAGCTTGTTGTGCGGTGCCATCCGCCGCGACCGGCCGGCGGCCAGAACAATCGCTGCTATGGTCGGCGCGCTGCGCGGGGCGGCGCCGGTGCGCGGGGTGGCCGGGGCCTTCTCGCGTGGCAGCGGTCGCGTGTCGATCTCCTTCAGCAGGCCACCCACGCCCATCTTCATGATGTCGGCCGGGCCGACCGGCAGCCCGGCGAAAAGTCTGCTCAACACGAAGTCGATGCCGTTCAGCTTTGGGCTGCGGGCGCAGCCTGGCAGCACCAGTGCCGGGCGCGAGCCGATGCGGCCGAGGCAGATGAGGTTGCCGGGATCGACCGGCATGCCGAAGTGCAGGATCTCGCCGCCGGCCTGGACGATGCCGGAGGGACCGACATCGCGTCGATCCACCACCGCCGAGGCGCCCACCACCAGCAACAGGTCGGCACCTTGAGAAATCAGTGATTGCAGTGCCTTGCCAATAGGTGATTCCTCGTGCGGCGTATGCAGTGGTGGCAGCAAAGACCCGGTAAGCTGGGTCACCCGCTGTTCCGTCGCGGCGATGGTCTTCTCTGTGACACTGTCTTTCAGGCCGGGTAGCTCCGTGACGACGAGCCCGACCTTGAGGTGGTGGAACGGGTAAAGGGCCAGCGGCGAACCGGCCTGGCGGATCAACGCTTCGGCGACGGCCAGCACGTTTCCAGGCACCGAGAACGGAATGATCTTGACCGTCGCCACCAGGTCCTTCGGCGCAACGATCGCGTAGTCCGGCAAGGTCCCGAGGGTTAGTGATTCATCGATCGTGTTCAGGCGGTTGATCATGGCCGTATCGACACGCAGCAGGCCCGGTGCCTCGGCAGTCAGGTTCACCCTGCCGGTGGCCGCACGGGACCGCGCCAACAGTGGCGAGACCAAGGGCTGGGCCAGGCGGTCGGCGGCGATGTCTTCGGGCACATCGCCCGGTTCCAACCGGGCGACGATAACCTCGTTGCGGGCCGCCTCGCGCAATGCGGTCAGCGCAGCCTCATCCAGCACCGATCCCTTGCGGATCATCCGCTCACCGACGCGCTGTGAATGCGCCATGATGGCGCCGCGGGCTTCTTCCAGCGGGACCGGGCCGAATTTCATGCCGCCAGTGGCTGCTTCTGCGGTACCGCCGCGCCACGTCGCACGGCGACGAGCTCGGCGATGATGGACAGGGCGATTTCCGGTGCGGTGACCGCTTCGATATTGAGGCCGACGGGGCCCTGAATGCGCGCCAGTGCCGCCTCGCCATGGCCAAGCTCGCGAAGACGCTTCAACCGCGCGGCATGGGTGCGCCGCGAGCCGAGCGAGCCGATATAGAACGCCGGCGATTTGAGCGCCCGGTCCAGCGCCGGATCGTCCAGCTTCGGATCATGGGTGAGGGTCACGACGGCGGTGCGATTATCGGGCCGCAACTCGTCCATCGCCTCGTCGGGCCACGCGGTGGAGACCGTGACGTTGGGAAAGCGCTCGTCGGAGGCGAACGATCGGCGCGGATCGACGACGATGACGGCAAAGCCGCACTGCGTGGCGAACGGCACCAAGGCCTGGGCGATGTGGACTGCGCCGACCACGATCAGGCGCAGCGGCGGGTTGTACGCATGCAGGAACCAGTCGGTTCCGTCGATCTTCACGGTGCCGCTTTCATCCGACTGCAACACCTGCTCAGCCGCGGCGCTCAACTCCGGCGAGGCTGACGGGTCGGGCAATAGGCGTTGTGCGCCGTCCGGAAGTCGAGTGGCGAGCACGACCGGGCGGTTGTCGCGCTTCGCCGCCTCAAGGGCGGCGAGAATATCGGGCGTCATAGCGGGACACCTGCCGTGTCGAGGACCGTCACGACAGTTTCTCCACGAACACCTTCACCTTGCCGCCACAGGCCAGCCCGACTTCCCACGCGCGCTCGTGCGACACGCCGAAATCCAGCAGTTGCGGGGTGCCCGTGTCGATCGTCTTCATGGCGGCATCGGCCACCGCGCCCTCGATGCAGCCACCCGACACCGAGCCCGCCATCTTGCCCGACTTCGTCACCGCCAGCTGACTGCCGGCCGGGCGAGGCGAACTGCCCCAGGTCTCGGTCACGGTCGCCACGGCGACCTGCTCGCCGGCCGCGCGCCACAATGCCGCGGTGCTCAGCACGTCCTCGGTTTCTGCGATACTCATGATGCCATCCTTTCAGGCTCGCCCGCCGCCGCCAAGACTGCGCGTCGCGGAGCGGGACGGGACAGGAGATCGACCAGCGCGCGCAGGCTGGCCAGGTTGTGCACGGGCCGAAAGTCATCCACGTGCGGCAGCATTGCGCGTATGCCCTGTGATTTTGGTTCGAAGCCAGCCCAGCGCAACAGCGGATTGAGCCAGATCAGCCGTCGGCAGGAACGATGCAGGCGATCCATGTTTTCCGCCAGACCGCGCGCGCCATCGCGATCCAGTCCGTCGGTGATCAGCAGCACAATGGCGCCCTGCGCCAGCACCCGGCGCCCCCAGAAGCGATTGAACGTATCGAGTGCCTCGCCGATTCGCGTGCCACCGGACCAGTCGGGCACGACATGCGAGACCATCTGAAATGCAACCTCAGCGTCGCGATGGCGAAGCTGTCGTGTGACGTTGGACAATCGTGTGCCGAACAGGAAGACGTGCACGCGGTCGCGGTCGTTGGTCACCGCGTGCAGGAAAAGCATCAGGATCTGCGCGTAACGCGACATCGATCCGGAGATGTCGCAGAGGACGACGAGGGGCGGCGGGCGTGTCACCTGGCGGTTGCGTGCGATGGTGACGATCTCACCGCCCTGTCGCAGACTCTGGCGGATGGTTCGGCGCAGGTCGGTGACCGGCCCCAGCGGGTCGGCGCGCAGCCGTCGTGTGCGCCTCACGTCGAGCGGCAGCACGAGGCGGCGGATTTCCCGCTTTGCCTGGTCAATCTCCTCGGCGCTCATTGCCTCGAAGTCCATGCGCTGGAGGCGTTCGCGATCCGATACGGTGAGCACCGCGTCCATCACCGGAGGCTCGTTCTCAACCCGCGGCTGCATCTCGCGTGGTTTTGCCATGGCTTCGGCGACGCGGCGGCTGCCGGGCGGGGGGCGTTCCTTGGGCCGATCCTTTTGTGCATCGAGCAGCGCCATCGCCGCTGCCTGCTCGGCAGCGGTGGGATCACGCCAGAACAGGTTGAACGCCTGTTCGAAGACGTCCTGATGCTCGTGGCGATGGATCATCGCGGTGCGCAGCGCGGTGCGCGCCTCGGTGCGATTGCCGAGATCGACGATCGAAAGCGCACGTTGGCCATCGAGCGACTCGGCGGGTCCGACCGGCAGGCCGGCGCGGCGCAACATCCGTGCGAAATGCATGACATTGACGGCGAGGGTAGGGGAGGCGGCAGTCATTGCTGCTCCCCGACCAACATCCAAAGCCGCTCTAGCCTTCGGTCGCGCAGCCCGGCCGCATGCAATGCCTCGAGTGTTGACGCGAGATAGGCGGCACAGCTGCCGAGAGAGCCCGTCGCGGTCGCGATATGTGTGGCCGCCAGCCTATCGTCGAGACGCCCGGCGTAGCGCAGGTGTGCACGGTTGGCGACGAAGGTGACGGCACGCACCGGCCCTGTGTCGGTTTTGGCGGTCACCCAGCGAGACTGGTAAGCGCCGGTGAACAGTTCGCGTCGCCACGCCAGCAGCAACTCCGACCGCGCTTCGGCGGCAGGAATGCGGAACAACAGTCCGGCGCAACGTCCGCCACGTTCCAGTGCGAGCATCAGGCCGGGTTTGGTTGGCGACCCTCGGCCTCCGTGCAGCCACAGGCAGAAGCGCCTGTGCCAGCCATGCAGGGCGCCGGGGCGGCATTCGGCAAACTCGATCGCCGGGTTCCACATCAGCGAGCCATAGCCGAACAGCCATACGTCGCCGTGCGCGTTTTGGGCCAACGTGGCATCCAGGTCGGCTTCTATTTCGGCGTCCGACAGAAAGCTGGTGCCGGGCGGCAACAGTCGGCGGGCCGCCGCCATAAGAGAGCCGTTGCGTAACCCTTCGCGGGTTACCGTGGTGCGCCAGTCCGCCGCCGGGTCAAGGCCCGCATCCGCATCCTGTGTCACTCCGCGGCCTGCCGCGCCTCAGTCACCAGACGGGCTGTCTCAGCGCCGCGGACCTTCGCGATATCATCCTGATATTTAAGCAAAACCCCGAGAGTTTCGTCCACGGTCGCCGGTGCCAGCTCCTGCTGGTTCAGATAGGTCAGCGCCTGTGCCCAGTCGATCGTCTCGGCGACGCCGGGCAGTTTGAACAGGTCCTCGCTTCGAAGCCTCTGGACGAATGCGACGACCTGTGCGGACAGATGCTCCGGAACTGCCGGCGCCTTGGCCGCCAGAATCGCCCGCTCGCGCGCGGCGCTGGGATAGTCCACCCAGTGATACAGGCATCGGCGTCGGATCGCGTCGTGTACCTCGCGCGTGCGGTTGGAGGTGATCACCACCGCCGGCCGCGTGCGCGCGCGGACGGTGCCAAACTCTGGGACAGTGACCTGAAAATCCGCCAGCAGCTCCAGCAGGAACGCCTCGAATGGTTCGTCGGCGCGATCGAGTTCGTCGATCAGCAGCACGGCCGGGGGCAGGTCAGGATCGATCGCTGACAGCAACGGTCGGGCCAGCAGGTATTTGCGCGTGTAGATGTCGCTCGCCAATTCGCCCGGGTCGGTCTGCCCCGCGGCCTCGGCCAGGCGGATTGCCATGAGCTGCCGCGCATGGTCCCACTCATAGGCAGCCGCCGACAGATCCATCCCGTCGTAGCATTGCAACCGGACCAGCCGACGTCCCAGGCCCTCCGCCAGAACCTTGGCAATCTCGGTCTTGCCCGTGCCAGGCTCGCCCTCCAGGAACAGCGGGCGGCGCATGGCGAGCGCCAGATGTACGGCAGTCGCCAACTCGTGATCGGCGATGTAGCCCTGATCGGCAAGCAACTTGGCCGTTTCTGCGACGGTCGTCGGCAGACCAGCCACTACAGCATGCTTCCGAGGATCAGCACCAACATGAACAGGTAGATCGCTCCGCCGATCCAGGCGACGAGGGGCAGCCCGAACGGTTCGCGCGGCAGGAGCGCGAGGACGCCGATCGAGGAGGGCATTTCCCTGCTTGGCGGCGACCGGGGCGGCGGCGTCCGTTCGGCGACCGGGACGGCCACTGGCGCCGGAGGTACCACCTGCGCGCCGAAGCGGTCGAAAAACGAGTTTGCCATCTGCTTTGCGGTCGCGTCGATCAGGCGTGCGCCGAGCTGGGCAATCTTGCCGCCGACCTGGGCATGAACCTCGTAGTGCAGCAGGGTGCCGGCGCCAGCATCTTCCAACCGCACCTTGGCGCCGCCCTTGGCGAAGCCGGCGACGCCGCCCTGGCCCTCGCCGCCGATCGTGTAGCCGTTCGGCGGGTCGATGTCGGTCAGGTGCACCGCGCCGGTGAACCGCGCCGCGATCGGGCCGATCTTCACCGCGGTCGTCGCCTTCATGTCGGTATCCGACAATTTCTCCAGGCTCTCGCAGCCCGGAATGCTGGCCTTCAGCACCGCCGGGTCATTGAGCGCCTGCCATACGGTCTGGCGCGGCGCCTCGATGCGCCGCTCACCTGTCATGTCCATTGGACCGAATTCCGTTGTGCGCGTCGGACGTTACTTGCAGGGTCCGGGGCATGCAATCAAGCGCACCCGCACTGATATGGGGGCTGCCGTTCGCCGGCCTGCTGGCGTCGATGGCCGTGTTCCCGATCGTGGCACCGCGGTTCTGGCACCGCCGCATGGGCGGCGTCGCGTTCGCGTGGAGTGCCGCGCTGCTGCTGTGGCAGGCGATGGCAACCGGGGCCGGCGCGGCGGCGGCGGCCGTCTGGCACGCGCTGTTGATCGACTACCTGCCATTCGTGACGCTGCTGTTGGCGCTCTACACGGCCGGCGGCGGCGTGCTCGTGCGCGGTGGACCCGCAGGCACGCCAGCAGGCAATACGGCGATGCTGGCGCTGGGCATGGCGATGGCCGTACCGATGGGCACGACCGGCGCCTCGATGGTGCTGATTCACCCGCTGCTGCGCGCCAACGCCCATCGTCGGCGCAAGGTGCATCTGGTGCTCTTCGTAATCGTGATGGTTGCCAACGCATCGGGCGCGCTGACGCCGCTCGGCAACCCGCCACTCTATATCGGGCTCCTGCAAGGTGTGCCGTTCTTCTGGCCGGCGCGTCACCTGCTGGCGCCACTATTGGTGGTTATCGTCCCGCTGCTGGCGGCGTTCTACCTGATCGATCGCCATCTGGCGGCGAACGAACCGCCGGCGCCACGACCGGAGCGGTGGCGGGTGCGGGGCTGGGGGAACCTGGCGCTGATCCTTTTGGTAATCCTCGTTGTCTTGGCGCAGGGCTTCGGGCGGCCACGGGTTGTTACGCTGCTGGGTGAGCCGGTGGTTCTGGCACAGCTCGGTAGTGTCGCGGTGCTGCTTCTGGTAACCCTTGTCTCCGCCCTGTTCACACCGCGGGCAATTCGCCAGTCGAACGATTTCACCTGGCATCCGATAGCCGAGGTGGCGATGCTGTTCGCGGCCATCTTCATCACCATTGGACCGGTCACTGCGATGCTTGAGGCGGGGCTCGATGGGCCGCTCGCCCCGCTGCTGCGCTTGAGCCGGGACAATGCAGGGCAGAACAATCCACTCATCTATTTCTGGCTGACCGGGATTCTGTCGGCACTGCTCGATAACGCGCCGACCTATCTGGTTTTTTTCAAACTGGCCGGGATCCGCCCGCCCGCCTTTTCCGGGACCGATGGTGTCACGCTCATGGCGGTTTCGGCAGGAGCGGTGTTCTTTGGCGGGCTCACCTACATCGGCAACGCGCCGAACATGATGCTGCGTGCGATCGCCGCGCATCGTGGCGTTCGGATGCCGGGGTTCTTCAGCTTTACGCTGCTGGCCTCCCTGCTGCTGTTGCCGGTCCTTGCGCTGGTGGGCCTGCTCTTCTTCGCTTAGCTCGTGCAGCACTGTCCTTCTCCAGTGCCTTCGGCTAAGTCGTTTGCCGACCAGCGCGGAGTTCGTCGCATGACCTATCTGGTTGCCACCGATCTGCCCACTGCTCCCGCGGGTGAGCGGTTCCGGGCGCTGCTTGCCCGGTCAGGCATCTTGCAGATGCCGGGAGCGCACAACGGCATGGCAGCGTTGCAGGCGAAGGCGGCGGGGTTTGAGGCGCTCTATTTGTCGGGTGCAGCGATGACCGCGTCGATGGGCATTCCCGACCTCGGCATGATCACGGTGGACGAGGTCTGCTTCTTCGTTCGCCAGATCACAAGGGCGACCGGACTGCCGCTGCTGGTCGATGGCGACACCGGTTACGGCGAGGCGCTCAACGTCATGCACATGGTTCGCAGTTTCGAGGACGCCGGTGCCGCCGCGGTTCACATCGAGGATCAGTTGCTGCCGAAGAAATGCGGCCACCTGAACGACAAGAAGCTTGCCGATCCACACGACATGGCGATCAAGATCGCCGCAGCACGTCGCGCTCGCCGCAACCTGTTCATCGTCGCGCGGACCGACGCCGCGGCGAGCGAAGGCATGGACGGCGCAGTGGGGCGTGCGAAGCTGTATCTCGAGGCAGGTGCCGATGCGATCTTCCCCGAGGCGCTGACCACGGCTGAGATGTTCCGAACATTTGCCTCGCGTGTCACTGCGCCGCTGCTCGCCAACATGACGGAATTCGGACGCACGCCGTTCTTCACCGCTGCGGAGTTCCAGGACATGGGCTACCAGATGGTGATCTGGCCGGTGAGTTCGCTGCGTGTCGCCAACAAGGCGCAGGCAGCCTTGTATACTGCGATCCGCCGCGATGGCGGGACGCAATCGATGCTGGAGCAGATGCAGACGCGCGCGGAACTCTACGCGGCGATCGGCTACCACGACTACGAGGCGCTCGATGCGAGCATCGTGAAGACCGTGATCCCCGAGGGAATGCCGCAGCGTCAGTGAGATCCTGCCATATGAATCGCCGTCATTTGCTGATGCTGCTGACCCTTGCGCCGCTGTCGGCCAAAGCTCAAGGCCCCAATCCGACCGGTCCGCAGCCGGACCTGCCGAAGGAACGACTGGTCATCACCACGCGTGACGGTGTGCATCACGAATTCAGTGTGGAGATGGCAATCACGCCTGATCAGCAGACCGTAGGTCTGATGTTCCGTCCCAGTGTTCCGGCTGAGGGCGGCATGCTGTTCGATTGGGGCATCCCACGCGATTCGCAGATGTGGATGCGCAACACGATATCGCCGCTCGACATGGTGTTCATCAATGCTGACGGCACGATCCGCTCGATCGCCGAGAACACCGTGCCGCAAAGCCTGGCGGTGATTGACAGCCGGGGTCCGGTGCGAGCGACGTTGGAGTTGGCGGCGGGCACGACGGCGCGGCTGAACATCCGGGTCGGCGACAAGGTGCAGCAACGGATCTTCGGCAATGCACCTTGAGCCGGCTCTATTCCGAAAGGCTGTCCCGTGCCCGCTCGAACACCTTGAGCGCGAGCAGCGCGCCTAACAGGCCGACCACGAAGCCGGCGACGCCTGCCCAAATGGCGGGTCTGGTTCCGCCGATCGCCCCGCCCGCGGCGGCGCCAACGATCATCAGCACGAAGGGGATCAGGCAACCGAGCGCAGGCATTTCCACGACCTCTCGTTGGGCGCTGGCATATTGCGACACGGGACCGAGGACGGTCACGTGCTCATCGAGGCGTTTACGGAGGCGCCTGCGTTATGCTAGCGCCTGTTCAGGAGCCTTTGGCCAAGCCAGAGGGTTGCCAAGCGGGGCGTGGCGCAGCCTGGTCAGCGCGCCTGTTTTGGGTACAGGAGGTCGTGGGTTCGAATCCCGCCGCCCCGACCAGTCGCAGTGAGAGGTGTCATGCGTGCCCGAATTTACCAGCCGCCGAAGAACGCCATGCAGTCCGGCAGGGCGGCGACTTACGAGTGGGTATTGGAATTCGAACCTTCCTCACCGCGCCGACCCGATCCGCTGATGGGCTGGATCGGCAGCGCCGATACGCAGGCTCAGGTTCGGCTGAATTTCCAGACGCGCGAGGAGGCGGTTGCCTTCGCGGAGAGAAACGGCATCACCTATGATCTGGAACTGGCGCAACCACGGCACGTGCGGCCGAAGGCCTATGCGGACAACTTCCGCTATGGCCGTATCGAGAACTGGACGCACTGACGGGCGTCACCGCCGTCCCCAACCGCGTGCCAACCCAAGCAGCACGACAAGTGTCGGCAGTGTCGCCGCGATCCGGAAGGTGAAGTTGAAGCCGGCAAGGAATGCCGGGACCTCCGCCAAGCCGCCCTCCAGGGCAGCGTTGCGCCAGGTCTGAAACAGCAGCATCAGCACCGTCGCACCGGTTACCGTGCCCAGGGTTCGTGTCATCATGACAAGGCTGCCGGCGACGCCTCGGTCGGAGCGGGGGATCGATCCCGTAACGATGTCGAAATACGCCACCTGAAACAGCCCAACTCCGAAGCCCTGAAGCGCCATCGCCGCAGCAAGGACCGGGATGTTCGGCGTCGCATCGGCGCCACCGATCAACACCTGTCCGGCAGCCATGCCGGCCGCCCCGAGCAGTGCCAGCAACCGTGGCGCGACGCGCGCCGCAAGCCGTGCCGCGAGCGGCGCCGCCAAGGCAGTGCCGGCAGGAGAACAGGCGAGCAGCAGACCTGTCGCGAAGGCCGTCAATTCACCGAGGCGGCTCAGATAGAATGGGACCAGCAGCAGCACGGAGAACCCTGCAAGATTGAGCGCCGCATGTCCTGCGTTCAGCAGCGAGAAATCGATATCCTTGAAATACCGCAGATCGATTATGGGTCGTTCCGTGCGACGCTCCTGCATGATGAAGCCACCGGTCGCCACCATGCAGGCGAACGCTGCCACCACAAACAGCAGCCGGTCTGAGGCGATGTGCTGCAACTGGTTCAGTGACAGCAGCATTGCGCTGATTGCCAACACGAGCAGCGCGCCGCCGGCGGCATCGAACTTTTCGCGATGGGCGGGACGCGTGTCGGCCGGCAGCAGCCAGGCCAGCAGGAAGGCTGACAGCGCCAGCGGTGCACGGAACCAGAACACCGCCGGCCAGTCGATCAGCGGCACGAGAAGGCCGGCGATCAGCGGCCCCAGCGCACCACCGATGCCGATCACCATGGTGTAGATGCCGAGGACGCGCGTGCGCGCCCCTTCCGAATGGAGGCTGGTCGCCAGCGCAGGCCCGCAGCTCAGTACCAATGCTGCACCCACGCCCTGAAGCACCCGCGCGACCAGCAGGAAGCCGTAGCTGGGAGCCAGTGCGCACAGCACAAACGCGACCGCGCTCCACAGACTTCCCGCGAGAAAAATTCGCCGGTAGCCGAGCATGTCGCCGACCCGGCCGAACACCAGCATCAATGCCGCGTAGGTCAGCGTATAGGCGATGATAACCCACTGGATCGCCGGGATTGGCAACCCGAATGCGCGGGTGATGAAGGGGAAGGCGAAGTTGACCGACGAATCGAATGGCACCACCAGCGTGCCGAGCGCCACGACCAGCACGCCAAAACCGGGGCGCGTGGTGAGCGGCGTGGCGCTGCGGATCAGACCGATTTCTTCAGCGACGGCGATGCCTTGAAACGCACCGTCTTGCCGGCCTTGACCTTTATCGACTCGCCGGTGCGTGGGTTCAGACCCTTGCGCGCCCTGGTCTTGCGCACGGTGAAGGTGCCAAAACTTGGCAGGGTGAACTTGCCCTCTCTCTTCAGCTCCTTCACCACCGCATCCATCAGATCGGCCGCGGCACGGTTCGCCGCGATGCCGGTCAGGTCGGCGGATTCCTGGAGCACCTGGGCGATGAAAGCCTTGGACATACCGTCTCCTCGCTCGAACAGGTTGGCACGGCCGAATCGCGGCATGCCGCAATGTTCTTAGACGGGCAGCGCGAGATGCGCCAGCCCCTCTACAGATTCTCGCAGTGCAGGTCTACAGGACGCGGTGCGGGGAGTTCTTCGCGGGGAGCAGAGATGCGCGCGTTACACCGGTTCGGTGTCCAACGCGTATCCCGCGGCGCGGACTGTGCGCACTATGTCGAGCTCGCCGTTGGCGTTGATGGACTTGCGCAAACGCCGGATATGCACGTCGACCGTGCGAGGCTCGACGTGGATGTCGGGACCCCACACCGCGTCCAGTAGCTCCTCGCGTGAGAATACCCGGCGGGGGTGCTGCATGAAAAACTCCAGCAGGCGAAATTCAGTTGGCCCGAGATGGACTGGTCTGCCGTTGCGCTGCACACGGTGCGCGGCAAGGTCCATCGTGATGTCGTGGAATGCGAGTTGTCCCTTCACCGGCAGCGAGTTCGACCGACGCAGCAGAGCGCGAATGCGCGCGAGCAGTGCCTCCATCGAAAACGGCTTGGCGATGTAATCATCGGCACCGGTGTTCAGTCCGCGGACCGCGTCCTGGTCCTCGGTGCGCGCGGTGACCATGATGACCGGCAGGTCGCGCGTGGCAGAGCGGCGGCGGATCTGGCGGCACACCTCAAGGCCCGACATCTGCGGCAGCATCCAGTCGAGCAGCACCAGGTCCGGCTGCGTCTCGGCGATACGGGTGAGCGCCTCCTGGCCGTCCGCGGCTTCCTCTACGCGGTAGCCCTGCTTTTCGAGGTTGTAGCGCAGCATGGTCGCAAGTGCCGCCTCATCTTCCACCACCAGCACCAATGGCTTCGACAGACTGGAAATGCCGTCAGGCATGTTGTTTCTCATTCTCGTGGCCGTACCACGGCATAGGCGGATGTATCGCCCTTCGGACGCGAGTCCGGTAGCGTCTCGCCTGTCACCGCATAATACAGGTTCTCGGCGACGTTGGTGGCATGGTCGCCGATCCGTTCGAGATTCTTCGCGATGAACAGCAGATGCGTGCATGGCGTTATGTTGCGCGGGTCTTCCATCATGTAGGTGATGAGTTCACGGAAGATCGCGTTATAGATGTCGTCGACCACCTGGTCCGAGCGCCATACCTCGACGGCCTTTTCAGCGTCATTGTCGCCGAGTGCATCGATGATCGACTTCAACTGCCCTTGCACCATTCGCGCCATGTGCGCGAGGCCAGCCAGTGAATAAGGCAGCGAGAACTGCGCCAGAACGATCGAGCGCTTCGCGACGTTTGCGGCATAGTCGCCGATCCGCTCCAGGTCGCCGGTAATCTTCAGCGCCGCCACGATCTGCCGCAGGTCGCCGGCGACCGGCTGGCGAAGTGCCAGCAGCCGGATGACGAAACTCTCGACCTCGCGCTCAAGCGCATCGACCTTCGGGTCCTCCTCGACCGCGCGGGTCGCGGATGCAGCGTCGCGTTGCATGATGGCATCGGCGGCCAGCGCGACCTGCGTTTCCACGATGCCACCCATCTCGGTCATCATGTTGCGAAGCCGTTTCAGTTCCTGGTCGTAGCTCTTGACGAGATGTTCCGGCGCCTCGGGCATGGGTCCCTCCAATCAACCGAATCGGCCGGTGATGTATTCCTGGGTGCGGCGTTCCCTTGGCGCGGTGAACATCTGTCCCGCCGGTGCCACCTCGACCATCTCGCCCAGGTAGAAGAATGCCACCTGATCGGCACAGCGCGCCGCCTGCTGCATGTTGTGCGTCACGATTGCGATGGTGAAGTCGTGCTTCAACTCGTCGACCAGTTCCTCGATCTTCAGTGTGCTGATCGGATCCAGCGCACTGGTCGGCTCGTCCAGCAGGATCACCTCGGGCCGCACTGCGATGGTGCGGGCGATGCACAGTCGTTGCTGCTGGCCGCCGGATAGGCCCATGGCAGAGCTGTGCAGCCGGTCTTTCACTTCTTCCCAAAGTGCGCCGCGGGTTAGCGACCATTCCACGCGCTCGTCCATCTCCGCCTTGGACAGCTTCTCGTGAAGCTTCACCCCGAATGCGATGTTGTCGTAGATGGTCATCGGGAAGGGCGTTGGTTTCTGGAAGACCATGCCGATGCGGGCGCGCAGAGAATTCAGGTCGACCGAGGGATCGATGATGTTCTCGCCGTCCATCAAGACTTCGCCCGTGGCACGCTGTCCGGGATAGAGATCGTACATCCGGTTCAGCACACGAAGCAGCGTGGACTTGCCGCAGCCGGACGGCCCGATCAACCCGGTCACCTGCCGCTCGGGAAACTCCAGCCCGATGTTCTTCAGCGCGCGATTGCTGCCGTAGAAGAAATCGAGGCTGCGGATGGCGATGCGCGGTTCATTCATATTTGCCGAGACGGCGCGTGCGTTCACGCCACCGAAGCTCGCCTGTCTGCCCTGTGAATCACCCATAGCGTAACTCACTGTCATCTCCTGCCGCGCAATGCAAATCGCGCGAGAATATTGGTGGTCAGAACACCGACGGTGATCAGCAAAGCGCCCACCCAGGCGAGCTGCACCCAGTCCTCAAACGCCGATCCTGCATACTGGTAAATGGTGACCGGCAGGCTGGCCATGGGCTGCGAGAGGCTGATCGACCAGTTGAGGTTGCCCAGGCTGGTGAACAGCAGGGGGGCGGTTTCACCGGCGATGCGCGCGACAGCCAGCAGCACGCCTGTCACGATGCCGTCCTTTGCTGCGCGGTAGCAGATCAGGACGATCATCTTCCATTTTGGCGCCCCGAGTGCCACGGCCGCCTCCCTCAGGCTCGGCGGGATGAGCTGCAGCATGTCCTCGGTGGTGCGCACGACGATGGGAATCACGATCACCGCCAGCGCCAGGCAGCCGGCGATGCCGGAAAAGCCACCGAACGGCTGGACTGCAAGCTGGTAGATGAACAGCCCGATGAGGATCGATGGCGCGGAGAGCAGCACGTCCGAGACGAAGCGCACCGCGTTCGCCATCGGCGAGTGGCGGCCGTATTCAGCGAGATAGGTGCCGACCAGAAGGCCGATCGGCATGCCAATCAGCGTGCCGATGCCAGTCTGGATCAGCGTTCCCACGATCGCGTTGAGCAATCCGCCATTGGAGCCTGGTGGCTTCGTCGTGTTGGTGAAGACAGCGACCGACAGACCGCCGGCGCCGCGCCAGATCAGCGTCGCAAGGATCGAGGCGAGGAGCAGCAGCCCGATCGCCGTTGCCGCGATGCAGAGAACCTTGATGATCAGGTTCACACGGTGCCGGCGACGTCCGAGCCCGCGGGCGATCGTCTCGTTGCGTGCCGGTCCGGGGACAGTGCCGGCGGTTGTCGAGCTCATCGCTAGACCTTCAGCCGCGGGCGCAGCAACAGCCGCGAGATCGCGAGAACGATGAATGAGATGACGAACAGGATGAAGCCAAGCGCCAGCAGCGCGGACAGCTTGAGGCTGCCGGCCGGGCTCTCCGGGAACTCCAGTGCCACGATCGAGGCGATGGTATTGCCTGGACCGAACAGGCTGGTCGCGATGCGGTCGGTGTTGCCGATCACGAAGGTTACCGCCATGGTCTCGCCCAGTGCGCGGCCGAGGCCCAGCATGATGCCGCCGACCACCGAGGCCCTTGTGTAAGGCAGGACGATCGAGCGCATGACCTCCCAGGTGGTGCAGCCCACCCCGTAGGCCGACTCCTTGTAGACCGCCGGTACCGTTTCGAAGACGTCGCGCATGGTGGCGGCGATGAACGGGATGACCATCACCGCGAGGATCAGCGCGGCGGTGAATATGCCGGTGCCGAACGGCGGACCGGCGAACAGGTCCTCAAGTACCGGGATGCCATCCAGCGAGTCGATGACGAAGGGCTGGATGTATTGCGACATCAGCGGCACGATGACGAAGAACCCCCACATGCCGTAGATGATCGAGGGCACGGCGGCGAGCAGTTCGACGGCAGTGCCGACCGGGCGGCGCAACCAGGTCGGTGCCAGCTCGGTCAGATAGAACGCGATGCCGAACGCCAGCGGAACCGCGAGGACCATCGACAGAACCGAGGTGACGAGCGTGCCGTAAATCGAAACGGCGGCGCCGAACACCTGCTGTACAGGGTCCCAGTCGGTCGAACCGATGAAGCCAAGCCCGAACCGACGAAGCGCGGGAAGTCCGCCGATCAGCAGCGACAGTATCAGGCTGCCAAGCAGAACCAGCACGAAGGCGCCGGCGAACCGCGCGAGAAATGCAAAGATCGCGTCGCCGATCTGGTAGCTTCGGCGTCTTGCCGGTGGTCCGGCCAAGGTGGCGACGGCTTGCTGCATGTGCAGCTCACATAGTGCCCGGAACCTCCGCCTTCCACGCCGCGCGGACGGCGTCCTTCACGCTGGCCGGCAGAGGGATATACAGAAGTTGCACGGCGATATCATCGCCATGGGTGAACCCCCAGTCGAAGAACTTCTTTGTCGCGGCGCTCTGGTTCGGGTCCTTCGGATCCGTGGGCAGCAGCACGAAGGTGGCAGATTCGATGGGCCAGCTCTTGTCGCCCGGCTGATCGTTAAGGTCGATGGCAAAGTTCTGCACTTTCGACCAGTCGGCGCTGGCGGCGGCGGCCTTGTAGCTGTCCATGCTCGGCGAGACAAACTGGCCAGCCTTGTTCCGCAGTTGCGTGGTGGTCAGATGGTTCATCTCGGCATAGGCGCTCTCGACGTAGCCAATGCCACCCTTGACGTTGTGCACCGTGCCAGCAACGCCATCACTGCCCTTGGCGCCGGTGCCAGCCGACCACTTCACGCTGGTCGATGAGCCGACCTTGGACTTCCAGTCGGGGCTCTGCATCGAGAGGTAATCGGTAAAGACGAAGGTCGTGCCTGAACCGTCGGCGCGATACACTGGCGCGATCGCCGCACTGGGCAGCTTCAGGCCCGGGTTCAGCGCGGCGATTTTTGGGTCGTTCCACTTGGTGATCTTGCCGAGATAGATGTCGGCGAGCAGCTCGCCGGTCAGCTTCAGCTCGTTCGCCTTTACGTCGGGCAGGTTCACGATGATATCCACGCCACCGATCACGGTGGGGAACTGCATCAGCTTGTGCTCCTTGAGCTGATCGGCAGCCACCGGCATGTCGGAGGCACCGAAGTCCACGGTGCGGTTGTTGATCTGGTTGATCCCCGCGCCCGAGCCGATCGCCTGATAGTTCAGCTTGACGCCTGTGGTGGCGGCGGACGCCTCACCCCACTTGGCGTAAATTGGCGCGGCGAAGGTGGAGCCCGCGCCGGTGATCTGAGAATCGGCTTGTGCAACGCCAAGGCTGGTAAGGCCAATCGCCAGGGCCGTGATTGCGGTTCTCATTGCCTTCCCCTCTGCGCAACTAACTTGCGGTGAAGCTAGGAAAAGGTGGCGACTCCCATATTGCAGTTCCGTGAAGCTTCCATGACAGTCGAGTGCCTGGGCATAGGAGCATTCTGCCTGGCCTGACATGCTGCGGTTCCGGGATGCCGTTTTGTTCTCCTCGAAGCTCATAGGCTGAGGAATGGCGGCATGGTTGCCGGGAGAAGTGCGTTGACCTCGGGGATCGGACATGACCTTGCGGCGTATCGGTGCGACTTGTGTGGCGGCTCTGTTGCTGGCCGGATCGGCCGTGGGGGCCACGCTGCGCATCGGTTTGAATGAGGATCCAGACGCGCTCGACCCGGCGCGGGGCGGCAGCTTCGTCGGCCGCGTCGTGTTCGCGGCCGTGTGTGACAAGCTGATCGACACCGATGCGCAGGACAACTTCGTTCCGCAGCTTGCCACGTCCTGGGCGTGGTCCGCCGACAACCTCGCATTGACCGTCACGCTGCGCGATGGGGTGGAATTCCACGACGGCCAGACGATGGACGCCGATGCAGTGAAGGCCAACCTGGAGCGTTACCGAACTGCGACCGAAAGTTTGCGCAAAGGCGAACTGAAGCCCGTGTCGTCCGTAGAGGTTGTCGATCCGCACACGGTGCGGCTGCACTTGTCGCAGCCCTACGCGCCGCTGGTCGCCGTGCTGGCGGATCGTGCAGGAATGATGATTTCGCCCCAAGCGCTCGGTCGCGACGTGACGGGAGATCTGCCCTGCGCGGGTCCATTCAAGCTGAAGGAGCGCGTCGCTCAGGACCGCATCGTGGTGGACCGCTTCGCCGGCTACTGGAATGCAGATGCGATCAAACTGGACCGCATTGTCTATCAGCCGCAACCGGACACTACCGTGCGCCTGGTGAACCTGCAGGCGGGCCAACTCGACATGGTGGAGAGACTGGGGCCGACCGACGTCGAGACAGTTGGGAAAAACCCGAAATTAAAGCTGATCAGCCAGCCGGCTCTTGCCTATTACTCGACGGGCATCAACCTGGCCGCACCAAATAGCCCGCTGAAGGACCAGCGCGTGCGTGCCGCCCTGGAGGCTTCGATCGACCGCAGCGCTCTGAACCACGTAGTGTTCGATGACCAGTTCATACCATCGAACCAGTTCGAAGCGCCGGAGACGCGCTACTGGGACCCGGACCATCCGGTGCCGCCGCGCGATCTGGCGAAAGCCCGAGCGCTGTTGAAAGAGGCAGGGCAGGAGCATCCAAGCATCAGTCTGCTGATCGGCAACAGTCCGGTGGAGCAGCAAGTCGGTCAGGTGGTGCAGTCGATGGCGGACGAGGCGGGGTTCGACATCAAGCTGCAAGCCGCGGAGGCAAACGCGTTGGTAGCCGCCGGACGTGCCGGCTACTACCAGGCGATGATTGTGATTTGGAGCGGACGTCCTGATCCGGACGGCAATGTGGCGATCTGGCTTGCCTGCGACGGGTTTCTCAACTGGGGTAAATACTGCAATCCGAAATTCGATGACCTTTTGTCACGCGCGCGCGGCGTGACCGACGTGGCGCAGCGGCAGGCCTTGTACAGACAGTTGGTGGACATCTATCTTACCGACCGCCCGCACATCATCCTGTACCATGCAAAATGGCTCTGGGCGCTGTCGGACAAGGTTTCCGGTTTCACACCGACACCGGATGGGCTGATCCGACCGCAGGGGATGACAATCGCGCCATGACGACACGCATCGATGGTGACCGGCTACTGCGCGATCTCTACGCGCTGCGTAAGATCGGTGAATACAAGACGGGAGTGCATCGGCCGACCTATTCGCCGGAAGATGTGCAGTCGCGTCATTGGCTGGTTGCGCGGATGACTGAGGCGGGGCTTGAGCCTGAGATTGACGGTATCGGCAATGTCATCGGCCGTTCGCGGGGTGCTGGCGCGAAGCTGCTGCTCGGTAGCCACGTCGAGACGCAACCCCATGCCGGGTGGTTGGATGGCGCCCTCGGCGTGCTCTATGGGCTCGAGGTCGCACGCACACTCAGGCGCGGCATCGATGTCGCGGCATGGGCGGACGAGGAAGGGCATTTCGGCTCCTTCATCGGCAGCCGTTCGTTTTGCGGGCTGCTGTCGGAGGCGGAGATCGACGCATGTCATGACCGCGAGGGCACGACGTTGCGCGATGCGCTGGCCCAGGCCGGTTTCGCGGGCCAACCGCGCGCCGAGGTCGATCCGGCACGTTATCTCGGCTACCTCGAGGCGCATATCGAGCAGGGCGCGGAACTTGAGGACACTGGCAAACGCATCGGCATCGTCACCGCCATTGTCGGTAGCCACCGATTCCGAATTGTGTTCGACGGTGTGCAGAATCACGCCGGAACCACACGTATGGCGGTCCGCAAAGATGCCGGCGTGGCGTTGGTGGCGCTCGCGTCCGCGATCTACCAGCGGTTCCCTACGGTGGCCGGGCCGCGCACGGTGTGGACAACAGGGCGCATCCTGCTCGAGCCGGGCGCGCCGAGCATTGTGCCGGGTCATGCCGAGATGCTGTTTCAGTTCCGCGACACCGACCCGGCGACGTTGGCAAGGCTGGATGCGGAATTGGAAGCGCTGGTGGCCCACGCGACGCGCGGACCGTGCACGGTGACCATCGCCGAACGCGGTAGCTCGGTGCCGCAGGCGATGGACGTCGGTTTCCAGAATGCGTTGGAGCGCGCTGCGGAGCGATGCGCACCGGGACTGCACGTGCGCATGCCGAGTGGTGCTGGGCATGATGCGCAGGTGCTGGCGGAACGGATGAAGTCAGCGATGCTGTTTGTGCCGTCGATCGGCGGGATCAGCCACCATTACGCCGAGGATACCAAGGACGCCGATATTGTGCTCGGCTGTCAGGTGCTCGCCGACGCCGCGGCCGAGATCCTGGCGGGGTAGTTACCGGTCGATCGGCTCCCAGTCGCTGCCGCGCTTGCGATACTGTCGCTTTACCGCGGCCCAGGCGACGCGGAACACCCGTTGTTCGTCGCTACCATATTCGTCCCAGGCGTGATTGAACGCCTCTCGGAAGATATCCTGCGCATGAGGCGGCAGGTGGTCGGCCACGGCAGGCGGCAACTCGTCATTGGAAGCGTAGGGCATGGCTGACCCAAGATGGCACTCGCGGCGACAAACCCAAAGCACACCAAGGTGAGCCACCGCGTACCATCATGATTGTGCCTCGCGGAGGGCGATTATAGCGTGCTTCCTGCAGGTTGCGCCGGCGCGCTCCGATGGGAGGGACAAGGAATGAAGGAATTCGCTGACAGGATCGCGGTAGTCACCGGCGGCGGTACGGGGATGGGCCGCGAGCTGGTGCGGCAATTGGTTGCCGAGGGCTGCAATGTTGCCATGTGCGACCTTTCCGCCCAAACGATGGCAGAGACCAAGCGGCTTTGCGAAGCGGAGAGACTGCCGCAGGGCTTGCGTATCACCATGCACGTCGCCGACGTCTCCGATGACGGCCAGGTGCAGCGCTTTCGCGATGAGGTTGCCGAGTACCAGGCCACTGACAAGATACATCTGCTGTTCAACAACGCCGGCGTCGGCGGTGGCGGCAGCATGTTCTCGAACAGCAGCGAGGACTGGGAGAGGACCTTCAATATCTGCTGGGGTGGCGTCTACCGATGCACGCGGGCGTTTCTTCCCATGCTGCAGAGGGCGGACCAGGGTCACATCGTCAATACCAGCAGTGTCAACGGCTTCTGGGCGTCGGTCGGGCCGCGTATTTCGCACACCTCATATTGCGCGGCGAAATTTGCGGTGAAGGGTTTCACGGAAGCGCTGATTACCGATCTGCAGGTGCATGCACCGCACATCAGGTGCTCAGTGGTCATGCCCGGCCATATCGGCACCTCGATCGTGGCCAACTCCCGGAAGATCCACAGCGGCAACGAGTTTGATGCGCTTAGCGCGACGGAGATTGCGCAGGCACGTGAACGTGCGGGCGCGGCAGGTTTGGACGTTGCATCCATGTCGGATGCGGATATCCAGACCATGGTGCTCGAGCGGGCACGACGCTTCATCGCGGAAGCCCCGACCACGGCCGCCGAGGCAGCGACCATCATCCTTGACGGTGTCAAAGCCGACCGGTGGCGGATCCTGGTGGGCAAGGACGCCGTTCGGCTTGACGAACTCGTTCGTCAGTCACCGGAGCGCGCCTACGACCAGGACTTCTTCGATACCTTCGCCGGCGAGGTTGGCTGGCGTTTAGGCCAACCGCCGGCGCGTGAGACGAGGTCGTAGCGGGCACGGGTGTCGCTGTCCCCCGGCCCACTGCAACAGCGCTATTGCGTCAGTCGATTGCCGCATGCACCAGGTTTGCAATGCGGTCCAGCCGTGCGGAATGCCACGGGTCCGGCACCATGTAGTTGGTGAGATAGGAGAAGGAGACGCCGCTCTCCGGATCAGCCCACGAGTAGGACGTGCCTGCGCCGCCGTGCCCGAACGTGGTCGGTGCCCCGATCGTGCCAAGCCCGCGAATGCGGTCGCTCTCTCCTCGCACATGTGGCCCGAGACCGCGGTGCATCGGAATGCCGTTCATCTGCTCGTCACCGCGCTCGCCGGTATGGTTGCGCGACACGTAGGCGATCAGCCGCGGCGAGAACAGACGAACATTGCCAAGTCGTCCCTTGCCAAGCAGCATTTGATAGAACGCCGCCATGCCGCGCGCCGTGGCGAAACCTCCACCACTCGGCAGACCCGCGGCACGGAATTCGGCAGAGTTATCGCGTGGCTCCGGTGCATAGGTGTCGGCGCAACGCGACTGCGACTGCGTCGGTACGCCGACGAAGATGTCGCCGGCCAATCCGAGCGGCGCGATAACCTTGTCGCGGATCACGTCGCGGTAGTCCTGGCCGGTGACCGCCTCGATCACCATCGCCTGCACCAGATGCGCCGCCTGGCCGTGGTATTGCAGCTTCGAGCCGGGCGTCCAGTCCAGCGCGAAGTCGCACACTTCAGCCCGCATCCGGGCGTGGTCCGCCCATGTCGCCTTGGTCACGTTGTTCGACGGAAAGCCGCCCTGATGCGTCATCACCTGCTGCAGCGTGATGTCGGCCTTGCCGCGCGCGGCGAACTCCGGCAGGTGATCGGCGATCTTGTCCATGAAGGACAGCTTTCCCTCTTCCACGAGCGTCCATACTGCGGAACTGGTCAGCACCTTGGTCTGGCTGAACAGGAGAAAGAGATTGTCGTTGGTCGCCGGTACCTTGGAGGGTTCGGTCTTCGCGTCGCCATAGGTGCGGAACAGCGCAAGCTGGCCATGCCGGGCCAGCGCGATCTGCGCGCCAGGATAGCGGCCTTCCTCGATATGCTGCTTGATGAGGCGATCGAGATGGTCGAGCGGTTTGGCAGCAAAACCGAGACTGGCGGGTTCAGTGGACGGCAGCGGATAGTCGTCTGGCATTGGTGTTTCTCCTCAATTCTGGGCCGGAAACGATGCTACGCCGACCGGTGCTTGCGGCCAACCAGCGGATGCGGTTCGATCCGGGAACGTCGCCGAGGGAGGAACGAATGGCCGACATCCGCACCACGCACCTGATGACCCTGACGCTGTCGGTGGGCGGCATGCAGTCGGTTGGCGCCACTCCGAACGGCAACCGTCGCATTGGCCTGGTATCGGGCGGTTCGTTCCAAGGAGAACGGCTAAGTGGCTCGGTGCTGCCTGGCGGGGCCGACTGGATCGTCGTGCGGTCCGACGGGGCGACCACGCTCGACGTGCGCCTGGCGCTGGAGACCGACGACAAGGCGCTGATCGGCATGACCTATCGTGGTCTGCGGCATGGACCGGCCGCGGTGATGGAGCGCCTCAATCGCGGTGAGCATGTCGATCCGGCGGACTACTATTTCCGCACGGCGATCATGTTCGAGACGGGTGCCGCAAAGTACGATTGGTTGAACCGGATATTTGCGATCGGCACCGGACGGCGTCCGCCGGAAGGCCCGGTGTACGAAATCTTCGAGGTGCTGTGAGATGGCGACGATAGGCTTCATCGGCCTCGGCAACATGGGTGCGCCAATGGCGGCCAACCTGGTGAAGGCCGGCCATCGCGTCACGGGCTACGACGTCAACACGGGCGCCGTGCAGGCGCTGGCATCGGTCGGCGTGCAGCAAGCAGGCAGTGCAGCGGACGCAGTGCGCGGCGCGGACGTGGTGATCACCATGCTGCCTGCGGGTGAACACGTGCGCGAGGTCTGGCTGCACCAGGGTGGTCTGATCGAAGCGGTGAAGGGAGCCGCGCCGCTGCTGATCGATTGCTCCACGATCGATGTGGAAAGCGCGCGCATTGTGACCGAGGCGGCGCGCTCCGCCGGTTTCGAGATGCTGGACGCGCCGGTATCGGGGGGCGTCGGTGGTGCCACCGCGGCGACGCTGACCTTCATGGTGGGTGGCAGCGAGGCCGCCTTCGCGCGCGGACTGCCGGTGCTTCAGGCGATGGGGAAGAACATCGTGCACGCGGGAGGACCCGGCGCGGGGCAGGCGGCGAAGATCTGCAACAATATGATGCTCGCCATCAACATGGTGGGCGTGTCGGAAGGTTTTCTGCTGGCGCGCAAGCTCGGGCTCGATTGGGACAGGCTGTTTCAGATCGCCTCGACGTCCTCCGGTCAGTCCTGGGCGCTTTCGACTTACTGTCCGGCGCCCGGTCCGGTGCCTGCCGCACCGTCCAACCGAGACTATGCGGCAGGCTTCATGGCGGCGCTGATGCTGAAGGATGTGAAGCTGTCGCAGGCGGCGGCGGATGCCGTAGGGTCGCCGACGCCACTCGCCGCGCATGCCTTGTCGTTCTATCAGGCGGTGGTCGATGCCGGCGACGGCAGCAAGGATTTTTCCGTGGTGTTCCGTTGGCTTGAGGCGCAGGCGCGGCAATAGGGAGGCAACGATGGGAACGGAAGCATTCAGGGCGGCGCGTGACTTCCTGTTCGCGCATCGCGCCAACTACCGTGCGGCGCATGGGGGATTCCATTGGCCGAAGCTGGACAATTTCAACTATGCACTCGACTGGTTCGACGCTGAGCTGGCGCAAGGCGACAGCGGTGACCGGCTGGCGCTGAAGATCGTCGGCGAGGGCGCTGCCACCGCGACCTTCGCGGAACTTTCCGAGCGCTCGACCCGCGTTGCCAACGGTATGCGCGCCCTCGGCATCAGGCGCGGCGAGCGCATCCTGTTGATGCTCGGCAATGTCGTGCCGCTGTGGGAAGTGATGCTGGCTGCGATGAAGCTTGGTGCGGTGGTGATTCCCGCCTCCACGCTGCTGACGCAGAACGACCTCAAGGACCGTTTCGAACGCGGCCGCGTCCGCCACCTGATCGCCAACGCGATAGATGCGCCGAAGTTCGCTGACCTCGATCCGACGGTGACACGCATTGCACTCGGCGACGCTCCCGCCGGGTGGCATCGCTATGCTGACTTGCTGGGCGGCGATGCCAGCTTCACGCCTGACGGCATGACACGTGCCACCGATCCGATGCTGCTGTATTTCACCTCCGGGACCACCTCGCGGCCGAAGCTGGTGGAACACAGCCACCAAAGCTATCCGGTCGGGCATCTGATCACGATGTACTGGATCGGCCTGCAGCCGGGCGACATGCACCTGAACATCTCTTCTCCCGGCTGGGCGAAGCACGCGTATAGTTGCTTCTTTGCGCCGTGGAACGCCGGTGCCACGGTGTTCATCGCCAACCAGCCGCGCTTCAACGCGCGCGGCATGCTGGATGCCATCACGGAGAACAAGGTAACCACGATCTGCGCGCCGCCGACCGTGTGGCGCATGTTCGTGCAGGAGGACATGGCGTCCTGGACGACCTCGCTGCGGGAGGTGTGTTCGGCCGGCGAACCGTTGAACCCTGAGATTATCGAGCACGTGATGAAGGTGTGGAACCTCACGGTACGCGAAGGCTACGGGCAGACTGAGACGACGTTGCAGATCGGCTGCTTCCCCGGCGAGCGCGTGGAGCCCGGCTCAATGGGACAGGAGTCGCCCGGCTACCGCATCCGCCTGCTCGACGCCGATGACAAAGACGTGGAGGAGGGCGAGGTATGTATAGACCTCAGCCCGTCTCCCGTCGGCCTGATGCGTGGCTACCAGAATGATGATGGTTCGTTCGCACCACTAGGCACGACCGCCTATCGCACCGGCGACGTCGCGGCGCGCAGCACGGACGGCTACCACACCTATATCGGCCGCGCCGATGACGTGTTCAAAGCCTCCGACTACCGCATCAGCCCGTTCGAACTGGAGAGCGCGCTGATTGAACATCCGGCCGTGGTTGAGGCCGCGGTGGTGCCGGCGCCCGATGCGATCCGGCTCGCGGTGCCAAAGGCTTATGTCACTCTGACCGCAAGCAGCACCCCCGACCGCGCGACCGCCCTCTCCATCTTCCAGCACCTGCGCGAAACGCTGGCGCCATTCAAGCGCGTGCGCCGGCTGGAGTTCACCGAGCTGCCAAAGAACACTGCCGGCAAGATCCGGCGCGTGGTGCTGCGCCAACAGGAGGAAGTGCGCGCAAAGCAGGGTCAGCGTGGGGCCGGGGAGTTTCGTGAGGAGGATTTTCCGGAGCTGAGATGATCGGCTTTGCTGCCTCTGATCGAGCTTCGCCAGGATGCAGTGGGGCCGACGCCGTTCATGGCGTCGAAACGGCTATAAGCTGGCGCCATCGAAGTGCTGGAGTTCGAGACTTTCCAGGTTCACGGATGGCACGCAACGTAGATTGACGGCACGCATGTCCGATCCGTCCGGGTTCTTGCCGCAGGCAAACGGCTGTGAGCCGCAGACCATGCAGAACCGGTGCTGGATCTTGTGCGCGTTGAACTCATAGGTGGTGAGCGCATCCTCGCCGGCCGCGAGGGTGAATGCGCCCGCCGGGAAAAAACTCAGCAGCAGGCCCTTCTGGCGGCAGATCGAGCAGTTGCAGCTGAGAGCCTTCGTGGGAAGTTCGGCGTCCACCGTGAATTTGACCGCGCCGCAGTGGCAACCTCCGTCAAACGACATCTTTGCTCCTTTCGGCAGATGGGACGTCCTCCAGCGGGCCGAATTATACGCGCTGATCCTCCGGAGCCAACGGGAATGCCCCGTCGCTTCAAGGGATTGTTAACTCATTCCACCTACGCCTGCGTGCATGAGCACGCAAACCGCCTTTCCTCCCTGGCTCGCGAGACAGGCGCGCCGGTCGGTCCTGTTGGTATGGTGGACCCTCACACTGCAATTGCCGAAACGCTACACTCTTTGGCGGCGTGCGAGACAGCTTCGTCGGTTGCCACCGATCACGCTCGACCTCCAGCCCATCCTGATACGTGGGCGCGATCCGAAACGGATCCGCGTGCCACAGAGTTCCGATCCGACGGTTTCTGTCATCATTACGAGTTACGGCAAGGTCGAGTACACGCTGTGCTGCCTCGCTTCGATCGCGGCTCATCCTCCGAAGGCAGCGATAGAGGTCATCGTGGTGGATGATGCGACGCCGGACGACACGACCGCCTGCCTCGCGGCAGTGCAGGGCATTCGCCTCATCGTCAACCCGACGAACCTTGGCTATCTGCGCTCCTGCAACACTGCCGCCCGTGTCGCCACTGGCAGGTTCCTGCTGCTGCTCAATAACGACACGCAGGTGATGCCGGACTGGCTCGATCAGCTTCTGGTGCCGTTCATGTCACGGGATGACATCGGCGCGGTCGGCTCCAAGCTTCTGTACCCTGACGGCAGGCTGCAGGAAGCGGGGTGCATCGTCTGGGCTGACGGCTCCGGCTGGAACTATGGTCGGCTCGATAGTCCGGACAGGCCAGTCTATAACTACCTGCGCGAGGTGGATTACTGTTCCGCTGCCTCGCTGCTGGTGCCGCGCGGACTGTTCATTGCAATGGGCGGCTTCGACGAGCGCTACGCGCCGGCTTATTGCGAGGACAGTGATCTTGCCTTCCGGTTGCGCGAGTGCGGCTACAAGGTGATGTATCAGCCGCGTTCACAGGTCGTACATGTCGAGGGGGTCAGTCACGGCCGCACTCTGAGCGGCGGCCTGAAATCCTGTCAGGTCCGCAATCAACAGACCTTTCAGGCGCGCTGGCTCTCCGTTCTGTCGAACCAACACTTGCCGAGCGGTGAGCATGTCATGCGTGCGCGCGATCGCGCGAGAAAGCGTGATGTCATTCTGGTGATCGACCACTATGTGCCGGAGCCCGATCGCGATGCTGGCTCGTGCTCGGTACTGTGCATCATCCGCGGTCTGCTGCAGTTAGGCATGGTGGTCAAGTTCTGGCCGCAGAACCTGCATTATACTCCCGGCTACACAGATGCGTTACAGGACATGGGCGTAGAGGTTGCCTATGGCGGCGATGCAGACAGCTTCCGTCAGTGGTTCTCCGACAATGGCGACGACCTCGACTACGTGTTGCTGTGCCGTCCACATGTGGCCGCTGCGGTCCTTCCTGAACTGAGGCGACGCATCGGAATCGGCCTGCTGTACTACGGTGTCGACCAGCACTTCAGTCGAATGCGTCAGGAGGCGAAGCAACTGGATGACCATTGCATCGCGCGGCAGGCGGCTGACATGGAGATGCTGGAGCGATCCATCTGGCGCGACGTCGATGTTGTGCTGTATCCCTCGGACGAAGAGTGCGCGATCGTGGCGGCGGCCGAGCCGGGGGTCGCCGTGCGCACATTGCTGCCATACAGCTTTGCCGATTTCGCCTCGCCGCGGCCACCGGCCGCCGAGCCGGTCATTCTGTTTGTCGGTGGCTTCGCGCATCTACCCAATAGACATGGCGTATTCTGGTTCATTGATCGGGTGCTGCCGCTGATCAGGGCTCGCGTGACGGCTGCGCATTTCGTCATCGCAGGTTCCAACCCGCCACCTGACGTCCTGGCGCTGGCCGGTGATGCAATCACCGTGCGTGCCAATGTCAGCGATGCTGAACTGCGCGAGCTGTACCGGACTGTGCGCGTCGCCGTCGTGCCGCTGCGCTACGGTGCGGGCGTGAAGCTGAAGGTGGTGGAGGCGTTGCGTGAGGGGCTGCCGCTGGTGACCACCTGGATCGGCGCGCAGGGCATGCCGGGCCTGGAGAGTGTAGCCGCGATCCACGATGAGCCGCAGCCGTTTGCCGACGCAGTGTGTCGGCTGCTGACCGACGGCATCGCTTGGGCCGAGCAGTCGACGGCGCAGGTGGAGTACGCTGCAGCACGCTATTCCGAGGCGGCGTTTCGCGACAGCCTCGTTCCCGCCCTGGCTCAGTCCGCCAGTCGCTGTGCGGCGCGGCTGGTCTCGTAGGCTGCGCGCGCCGCGTTCACCTCGACGCGCGTCGATACTTCCGGCACGCCTACGTCCCACCAATGGCCGCCCGCTGCGGTGGCTGCGCGCGGATCAGTGCGAAGCACCACCACGCTGGTGCGCGGCGCGGTGAAGGCGCGGTGCAGAGCGGCTTCAAGATCGGCGATGCCTTCGACCTGTTCCGCGACGGCGCCAAGGCTCGCCGCATGAGCGCGGAAATCCACCGGCTGCCGCGCACCGCAATCGGCGAGCATGTTGTTGAAAGCCACGCCACCGGTAGCGCGCTGCAGCCGATCAATGCAGCCGAAGCCGCCATTGTCCAGCACCACAATGGTAAGTTTCACGCCGAGCATCACCGATGTCGCGATCTCGGAGTTCAGCATCAGGTAGCTGCCGTCGCCGACCAGCACGATCACCTCACGGTCGGGCCGAGCCAGCTTGACACCAAGGCCGCCGGCGATCTCGTAGCCCATGCAGGAGTAGCCGTATTCCAGGTGGTAGGTGCCGACCTGCCGCGCTTGCCACAGCTTGTGCAGCTCACCCGGCAATCCACCGGCGGCACAGACCACGATGGCGTCCTCCGGTGCGGCACGCTGGACCGCGCCTATCACCTGTGCATCCGATGGCAGTTCGGTATTGGATGGCGCGGTCACAGCGGCGGCGTGTTCGCGCCAGGTGCCGACCGCACCGGTGAGGCGGCGCAGCCAGACGTCGGGCGCGCGGTGGCGGGCGAGCGCTGCGTCGAGCTCGATCAGTGCCGTGCGTGCGTCGGCCACCAGCGGGTTCATGTGATGCTTCGCCGCATCGAACACCTGCACGTTGAGGCCGATGAGCCTGCGAGCCGGATTTTGGAACAGAGCCCATGATCCTGTGGTGAAGTCCTGTAGTCGGGTGCCTATCGCAAGGATAACGTCGGCGGTTTCCGCAGCCTCGTTCGCCGCCGATGTGCCGGTGACCCCGATCGCCCCGAGATTGCACGGATGATCGTGTCGCAGCGCACTCTTGCCCGCCTGTGTCTCCGCGACCGGTATACCGTGCGCGGTAGCAAAGCGATCGAGCGCTGCGGTCGCCTCTGAATAGTGCACGCCACCGCCAGCGATGATGAGCGGTGCCTTGGCGTGTTCCAGCAAATCCGCTGCCGCCTTCAGTTCGTCCGCGTCGGGTCGCACGCGGCGCACGTGCCACTGCCGTGGCGCAAAGAATTGTTCGGGATAATCGAACGCCTCAGCCTGCACGTCCTGGCACAATGCCAAGGTCACGGGCCCACACTCCGCAGGGTCGGTCAGTACTGACAGCGCGCGCGGCAGAGCGCTCAGAATCTGCTCCGGCCGAGTGATGCGGTCGAAATAGCGGGAAACCGGGCGGAAGCAATCGTTCGCCGATATGGTGCCGTCGGCAAAGCTCTCCACCTGCTGAAGCACCGGATCGGGTCGGCGCGAGGCGAACACGTCGCCCGGCAGCAGCAGCAGCGGCAGCCGATCGACATGGGCGACCGCCGCCGCGGTAATCATATTGGTGGCACCCGGTCCGATCGAGGTGGTGCACGCCATCATTCGGCGCCGATGCATGGCCTTGGCGTAACCGACCGCGGCCAGCGCCATACCCTGCTCATTGTGAGCGCGGTAGGTGGGCAGGTCCGCGCGATGTGCGGCCAGTGCCTCGCCGATGCCGGCGACATTGCCGTGGCCGAAGATCGCCCAGACGCCGCCGAACAGCCGCACCGAGCCGCCGTCGCATTCGGTCCGTTGTTGCGCCAGATAGCGCACGAGTGCCTGTGCCATGGTCAGTCGGATTGTGGCCATTTCTCCCTCCTGCCAATTGGCATTTTCCGTTACTATCGTTCCACGTTGCGGACGGGAAGGGGAGGGCGTTGCGATGTTGAGCATTGCCGTGATCGGTGCCGGGCGCATCGGCCACATTCATGCGCCCAATATCGCGGCGCATTCAGGCGCTCGGCTCGCCGGCGTGGCGGATATCGATGTGACGGCCGCGACGCGGCTGGCTGAGGCATGCGGCACCCGGGCGCTGACCCTCGACGAAGCATTCGCAGCCGATGCGGTGCTGATCGGCTCGCCGACGCCCACCCACGCTGACTACATCGAACGTGCCGCCGCCGCGGGAAAAGCGATCTTCTGTGAGAAGCCGATCGATCTCGCGGTGGATCGCGTGCGTGCATGTCTGGCGGCGGTGCAGCGCGCCAACGTGGTGCTGATGGTCGGATTCAACCGACGCTTCGATCCGCATTTCGGCGCGCTGAGGCGGCGGATCGATGCGGGCGAGATCGGCGCGGTGGAGCTGCTGATGATCATCAGCCGTGATCCGACACCGCCGCCACTCGCCTATGTGGCGACCTCCGGCGGATTGTTCCGCGACATGATGATCCACGATCTCGACATGGCGCGCTTTCTGCTGGGCGAGGAGCCGGTGGAGCTGCATGCTGCCGCTTCCTGCCTGGTCGATCCGTCGATCGCCGCGGCCGGCGATGTGGATACTGCCGTTGTGACACTGCGTACTGCGAGCGGCCGGCTGTGCCAGATCTCGAACTCGCGCCGCGCCACCTATGGTTACGATCAGCGTATCGAGGTGCACGGCTCGAAGGGTCTGCTGCGTGCCGGCAACCTCACACCGACGACGGTGGAGCTGGCGACCGGTGCGGGGTTCGTCACCGATCCGGTTCTGCCATTCTTCCTGGAGCGCTACGCAGCCGCCTACCGAGCGGAGCTTGACGCGTTCATCGCCGCGGTCGGGTCTGGTCAGGCGCCGAAGCCGGATGGCGAGGATGGATTGAAGGCGTTGCTGCTGGCCGACGCAGCGACACGGTCGGCGCAGACCGGCCAGGTCGTGAGGCTCTGAGCGGGGAGACCGAAGATGCGCATTGGCATGGTGACCGACAGTCTTTCACGTCTGGCGTTCGACGATCTGCTGCGGACCGCGGCGGACCTCGGCATCGAGATGCTGGAGTTTCCCTGCGGGAATTGGTCGAGCGCGCCGCATCTCAGGTTGGACCTGATGCTGGACAGCGCGGCGGCGCGCCGCGAGTTCATGGCGAAGCTGCGCGATCACGGGCTGGCGCTGAGCGCGTTGAACTGCTCAGGCAATCCGCTGCATCCCGGCGAACTTGGGCGGCAGCATCAGGAAGTAACGTCGAAGACGATCCGGCTGGCGGGGATGCTCGGCGTCGAACGCGTGGTGATGATGTCAGGTTGCCCTGGCGGCCCTGGCGATGCCAACGCCAACTGGGTCACCACGGCTTGGCCACCGGAGGCGGCGCGTGTGCTGGCGTGGCAATGGGAGGCGGTGGTGATCCCGTACTGGAAGGGGTTGGTGGCGGAGGCAACGGCAGCAGGCGTCGGCAAGCTGTGCCTGGAGTTGCACGGCCAGCAGAATGTCTACAACGTGGAGACGCTGTTTCGCCTGCGCGATGCGGTGGGGCCCGTCGTTGGTGCGAACTTCGATCCCAGCCATCTGTTCTGGATGGGTGCCGATCCGTTGGCTGCTACTCGCGCCCTCGCGCCCGCGATCTATCACGTGCATGCAAAGGATACACGGGTCGATCCGGCGACGGCGTCGGTCAACAGCCTGATCGACACCAAGGCCACGGAACGATTGTTGGAGCGGTCGTGGAGCTACGTCACGCTGGGATACGGCCACGACCTGTTGTGGTGGCGAGAGTTCTGCTCGCTGCTGCGGCTGGTCGGCTACGACGACGTGCTGTCGATCGAACACGAGGACCTGATGCTGCCGCCGCTCGACGGCGTGCGCAAGTCGGTCGAGTTGCTGCAGTCGGCGATCTGAGCGGTGTTCATATCTGCGAGTATCCCGACCCTGGGCTGTCCACGCCACGGCCGGCGCCGTGATCGATCCCGCCGAATTCCTTGAGGATCTGCTGGCTGTAGGTCACCCGCCCGTTCACCTTCGCCGCAGGCTCGCTCGCCAACAGCAGCACGGCACGTGCCATCATCGTCGGCGGCTCGCCCTGCGGGTCGTCCATGCCCGAGACCAGCTTGTGGTATACCGTGCCCGGTGTGGGCACGATTTGCGACGGCGACACCGCGGCGACGGTGATCCCCTCATATTGCGCCATCTCCTGCGCCAGGCCCTGCGTGAAGCGTTCGAGCGCGGCCTTCACCGCGCCGTACATCGTGCCGCCACGGACCGTCTTGTCAGCATAGGGACCACGCCCCGGTCCGATCGCCGAGCCTGAGCTGATGTTGACGATCGCGCCGCTGCGCCGCGGGATCATGTCCTTCAGTACCTCCTTCGCCAGCATGAACGGCCCATGCACATCGACGGCGAAGGCGCGAAACCAGCGATTGGTCTGCAGCTCGGTGATCGGCTGGTAGTAGTTAAGTGCCGCGTTGTTCACCAGGATATCGACCGGCCCGTAGTCGCGCGCTGCCTGCACGAGGGCGATGCAGTCATCCTCACTGGAGACATTGGCGGCCACCGCCTTTGCTTCACCACCCTTGGCACGGATCAACTCGACGGTGCGCTTCAGGGTGCCTTCCAGAAACGGGTGATCGCCTTCAGTCAGGGTGCGCGCCGCGCACACCACTTTCGCCCCTTCCTCGGCGAGCAGTTCGGCAATTGCCTGACCGATACCACGGCTTGCGCCGGTGACAATGGCGACCTTGCCGTCGAGAATACCCATCAACCTATCTCCGGTCCTGCAGCAACCGCCGCGCGATCACCATGCGATGCACCTCGGAGGGTCCTTCGTAAACCCGCATGGTGCGCACCTTCTGCGCCATGAGCTGCAACGGCAGCTCCTTCGCCACACCCATTGCGCCAAAAGTCTGCATCGCGTGGTCGATCGTCTCCGTCGCCATCTCGGTGCCGTAGAGCTTCACCATCGAAGCCTCTGTCCGCACGTCCTTCCCGGCATCGGATTTCGTCGCGGCATCGTACACCATCAGTCGGCAGGCGTGGATCTTCATGGCGGCATCCGCGATCCACCACTGGATCGCCTGTCGATCCGCCAAACGCTGCCCGAATGTCACACGCTGCTTGGCATGCTCGATCATCATGTCGAGCGCGCGCCGCGTCATGCCGACGCACCACGCACCGATCTGCAGGCGCCGCACCGTCAGGCGCAACTGCATCGGCGCGAACCCTTTGCCCTCCTGGCCGAGGAGCTGGCTTGCCGGGACACGGCAATCGTCGAAGGTCAGTTCGTAGGTGCGCTGGCCGCCGAGCATCGGAATTTCGCGCTCGATGTTGAATCCCTTGGTGCCGCGCTCGACGATGAAAGCGGTGACGCCGTCGTGCCGCTTGCCCTCACCGGTGCGTGCCATGGTGATGACGAAGTCGGCCTGCGGCACGCGACTGACCCAGATCTTTCTGCCGTTGATAACCCAGTCGCTGCCGGCCTTGACCGCGCGGGTGATCATGCCCGCAGGATCGCCGCCGGCGCCAGGCTCCGAGATGGCGATCGCCGACTGCGCTTCACCCCGTGCGTAAGGTTCCAGATATTTCCTGCGCTGTTCCGGATTTGCCGCCGCCATCAGCATGTGCAGGTTGGGGCTGTCGGGTGGGAAGGTGAAGGGCACGCAGGTGCGGCCCTGTTCCTCGTACACGCCGATCAGCGCCTCAGCGGGAAGGTTGGCGCCGCCGAACTCCTCCGGCACATCGAGGCCCCACAGACCGAGCTCGCGGCATTTGCCGAGCAGCGTTGTTTCCTCTTCGGCGCTCAAAGCAGCCTTCTGGCCGGACATCTCGCGCGCGAGCACTGCTTTCTCCAGGGGCATGACATCGCGATCGATGAACTTCGCGACCAGGTCCTGCAGCATGCGGTGTTCTTCGGAGAGCTCGAACATTGTCGTTGTCATTCCTTCAGCATGATCAGCGCGTCGGCGATCGTCAGGCCCGATCCATCCGCGTGGAGGATCACCGGATTGAGCTCCATCTCGGCTATCCGGTCGCGATACGCGAGCGCGGCCCGTGACACATTGGCGATCAGCTCGGCCGCCGGCGCGATGTCGATCGGCGCCGCACCACGGAAGCCCGTCAACAGCCTGGCGGATTTCAAGCTGCGCAGCATCTCTGTTGCCTCGGCGGCACTGACCGGGGCCGGCCGGTGTACGACGTCTCCCATCAATTCCACCATGGTGCCCCCCAAGCCCACCATCATGATTGGTCCGAACGTGGAATCGTTCACCATTCCAATGACTAGTTCGTGTCCTCGCGGCGCCATCTTCTGCACCAGCACGCCCTCGATGCGCGCGTCGGACTTATAGCGCCGCGCCGCCTCGATGATCTGCTCATAGGCCGCCGTCACGGATTGCTCGTTCTGGAGTCCGAGGACCACTCCGCCAGCCTCTGTCTTGTGAGGCAGATCGGGTGAAGCGATCTTCAATGCCACGGGATATTGCAGCGCGCTTGCCGCTTCCGCTGCGTCTGCCGCCGAATTTGCCAGGCGTTCCTGCGACTCTGGCAAACCGTAAGGTGCCATCACAGCCTTTGCACGATGCTCGGTCAGAATGGACGGCAGGTCATCCGGCAGCGTCACTTCAGGCACGCTATCGAGCGAAGCGGGCATTGGACGTTCGAGCGCTTCCGCGTAACCCGCCAACCGGCTCATCGAGACCCCGACGTTGCGCAGGTCGCTGTGCACGAACAGTCCACAGCCAGCCGCATTCCGCCGGCCGAACTCGGATGGCAGCGTATAGGTCCATACAGTCATCGGCTTGCCGCATCGTGCGGCAGTCGCGCGCACGCGGTCCGCGTCCAACGACACCCGCGTCTCGCTGGTGAGCGACGTGATCAGCACCAGCATGTCGATCTCGTCCGATCCGGCCAATGTTTCCATCGCCGTCATCACCGCCGCGCCCGTGGCCGAGCCTTGCGCGGTCACATCGACCGGATTGCCCGAGGCGCCATACGACGGCATGACCGACCGCAGCGAGGCCTGTGTCGCGGCCGACAACGGCGGTACGGCCAGGCCGTGCATCGACAAAGTATCGGCCATCCATGCGCCGCCACCGCCGGATGGCGTGATGATGCCGGTGCGGCGTCCCTTCGGCAGCGGGCAGGACACCAGCACGCCGGCGATCGCCACTGCTTCATCGGCATCTTCCGCCTCGATGACGCCGTAGCGCTCGAAGATGGCGCGGTATGCCGTGTACGATCCGGACAGCGACGCCGTGTGGGAGGCCGATGCGCGCGAGCCGGCATCGGAACGGCCGATCTTGATCGCGATGATCGGCTTGCCGAGACGCCGCGCCTTCGCCAGCGCTGCGATGAATGCCGGGCCATCGCGGACGGTTTCGCAGAACAGCATGACGGCATGCGTGTTCGTGTCCTCGACCATGTAGTCGAGGAAGTCCGCCATGTTCAGATCGGCCTCGTTGCCGGTCGAGATCACGTAGGAAAAACCAATTCCCGCAGCCTTGCCCCGGTTGAACAGCGCAAAGCCGATGCCACCCGACTGCGCCACCACACCGACCCGGCGATCTGAGACAAGGACGCGGCTGTCATCCTCCTGCACCTCGACGGTCGGGCTGAACGTTGTGGCGACCTTGCCGAGAGCATTGAAATAGCCCTCGCAGTTCGGGCCGCAGGCGCGAATGCCGGTACGCTTCGTCACCTCCACCAACGCCGCCTGCATGTCGCCAGCGGCGCCGCCCTCCTCGGCAAAGCCGGAGCTGATGATCAGCGCGTTCTTCACGCCGGCACGGGCGCATTCCTCCAACGCAGGTGCGACGCCAGCGGCAGGTATTGCCACCAGCGCGAGATCAACCGGCTCAGCCACCGCGCCGATCGAGGCATAGCAACGCAGCCCGCCGATCTCCTGATAACTCGGATTGATCGGCAGGATGCGCCCGGGGTAGCCGTTCTCACGCAACTGATGCAGCAGACGTCCGCGGATGCGATGGGTATCGGGCGAGGCACCCAGCACCGCGATCGATTGCGGCCAGAAGAAGCTCTGCAGCGCGTGCTCGCTCATCCGCGACTTCCCGTCGGTATTTCTCGGAATGGCACGTCCTTGTCGACCCGGACATCCTGCGGCAGGCCGAGCACGCGTTCAGCGATGATGTTGCGCATGATCTCGTCGGTGCCGCCGGCGATGCGCAGCGCCGGCGAGTACAGCAGCGCCTCCTCGAAGATCCCGGCCACCGGCATGTCCGCACCCATCGTTGGGCCCGCCATGCCGATCAGGTCGAGGCCATAGGACAGGACGTCCTGCAGCTTGTTCGCGGCGACCACCTTGATGATCGACAATTCCGGCCCCGGCGTGCCGCCGCGCGACAGTGCCGTCATGCCGCGATACTTGGTGTATTTCAGGCCTTGCGAGCGAACGTAGAACTCCGCCAGCTTCTCCTGGACCGCCGTGTTGTCGATCGCCACCCCGTCTTCCAGCTCAAGTTGATTGGCGAGACGAAAGAGCTCTTGGAAGTCGGGGCCAGGCGAATCGCGCATACCGTGCCGCTCGTTCATCAAAGTGGTCAGTGCCACTCGCCAGCCGCCACCGATCGGACCGATGCGCATTGCATCAGGGATGCGCACGTTGGTGAAGAAGACCTCATTGAAATGCGCGGAACCGGAGAGCTGGCGGATCGGTCGTACTTCCACGCCCGGCGTTTTCATGTCGAGGATGAAGTAGGTCAGCCCCGCATGCTTGGGCACATTCGGATCACTGCGCGCGACCAGGATGCCGAAGTCGCTGTAATGCGCGCCGGAGTTCCAGATCTTCTGACCGTTGATCACCCAATCATCACCGTCGCGTTCGGCGCGCGTGCGCAGCGAGGCGAGGTCCGAGCCGCCGGACGGTTCCGAGAATAACTGGCACCAGACGATATCGGCACGCATGGTTGGCTTGACGAAGCGTTCTCGCTGTTCCACGGACCCGCAGACGCAGATCGTCGGCATGGCGAGATGGATGCCGATGCCGAAGATGCCGGACAGGACGTCGAACTGTGCTTCCTCCTGATTGTAGATGACGTTCTGGATCTGTGTGCCGCCGCGGCCGCCCCATTCCGTCGGCCAGTGGATGCCGACGAAGCCCGCCTCGGCCTTCTTGCGCTGGAACGCCTTAGCGCGATCCATCGCACCTGGCGCATCCTGACCACGGCGATAGCCCTCTACCTCGCCAGGTTTGCGACGTTCGGCGTTGGCTTCCAGGAAGGCGCGAGCCTCGGTGCGGAACGCGGCCTCTTCAGGCGTATCTTCGAAGTCCATTCAGCCCTCCCACACCATCTCTCCCATCCCCTTGCGGGAAGGGGCTGGAGGAGGGGGCATCGCCGGCAAAAGCAGCCCCTCCTCCGACCCCAACCGCAAGCAGAAAGTTCGTGTCAATCATTCGGCAGTGCGAGCGCATTGCTCTTGCGCAGCTCGGCAATCAGCCGCTGTTTCCATTCGCGCGTGCCGCCAAGCGTCATCGCGTGCAGTTTGGCGCGGCGATAGTAGAACTGGCAGTCCATCTGCCACGTGAACCCCATGCCGCCGTGCGTCTGGATGTTCTCCTTCGACGCCAGCCAGCCCGCATCGCATGCGGAGATGCGCGCGACCGACGCAGCGATCGGCAGTTCCGCTGCATCGGTGTGCAGCGCCCATGCACCGTAGTAGGCATTCGACCGCGCCAGCTCGACCGCGATGTAGATGTCCGCCAGCTTGTGCTTGATCGCCTGGAACGAGCCGATCGGCCGGCCGAACGCATAGCGCTCTCGCGCATAGTCCCGCGCCATCTCGAGCGCCGCCTGCGCGCAGCCCACCTGCTCGAATGCCAGCATCACCGCGGCGCGGTCGAGCAGGTGGCGCACCGCATCGGCGCCCGCGCTGCCCGGCAGGGGGTCCGCCGGCGCGCCGGCGAACACGATCCGCGCGTGCGAACGTGTGGGGTCGATCGTGGCGACCGTCTCGCGCGTCACGCCAGGACTGGTGAGATCGACGATGGCAAGGCCAGGCCCACGGTCACCCTGCGCCGCCACGACGGCGAAGTCCGCCACGTCGCCGTCCGGCACGGCGAGCTTGGTGCCGCTCAGCTTTCCGCCGGCCATGTGTGCCTCAAGCGCGGCAGGCTTCACCGGCCCCGGACGTTCGGCCATGGCCAGCGTGCCTATGGCCTCGCCGGCGGCGAGCTTCGGCAGCCAGGTCTGCTTCTGTGCGTCATCGCCGAACAGCAGGATCGCCTCGGTCGCCAGATACACCGAGGAGGCAAACGGCACAGGTGCCACCGCGTGGCCCAGCTCCTCTGCCAGTACGCACACTCCGAGATGGCCGAGGCCGGCGCCGCCGAATGCCTCGGGGATGGCGGCGCCGGTCCAGCCCATCTCTGCCATCGCCTGCCAGAGCGAGCGATCGTACGGCTCCGGCCCCTCCAGGATGCGGCGCGGCACGCTGGTGGGACAGCGTTCGGTCAGGAACCGCCGCGCCTCATCGCGCAACTGCTTGAGTTCGTCCGGGAAGTCGAAATTCATCCCGGCAGCCCTGCCAGGAACGTCTCGACCGCACGATTGAAGGCGGCCGGCTGGTGCAGATTGGCCGCGTGCCCTGCGCCGTCGATCACTACCTTTGCGGCACCTGGGATCTTGCGCGCCATGTAGTCGGTGGCCGCCAGGAAGTTGGTATCGTTACTCCCCACCAGCACAATGCTCGGCACCGCGATCGTGTCGAGCGACGCAATTACGGAGTCGTCGTGCTGCGTCAGCATGCCGCGCGCCGCTCCGGCCAGGCCCGACGCATCGCGGTGCTGGCTCATGCGCACCTCGTCGCTCGTGCCAAGCGCCGCCAGGCCCCGTGCATCCAGATCGTCCGCCCGCTGCCGCGCGCGCTGATTCCAGGTCTCGCGTGCATCGGCGTTGCGGAAGCCGGGTCCGGTGTCGAAGATCATCAGCGCGCGCGTCATCGCGGGGTGCACGCGATGGAACGCAAGCGACATATAGCCGCCCAGCGACAACCCGCCGATCACCGCACGCTGAACGCCGCAGGTGCGCAGAATGGCCGCCATGTCCTCGACGGTGGCTGCTTCGGAATAGGCGGCGGGATCGGTCGGATACTCGCTCTGGCCGTGGCCGCGCATGTCCCACACGATCACCTGGAACCGATCACGCAATGCCTCGATCTGACCGTCCCACATGCGGCAGGTGGCGCTGTAGCCGTGCGAGAGCAGGATCGTCGGGCCTCGCCCATGCACTTCGTAATGGATCGCCACGCCGTCGCGATCGAGCCTTGCCATGGCCCATTTCCTCCGAACATACCGCCGAGTAAGGTCGCACGCAGCGCAACCGAGCGGAAGAGCAGGGCAGGGAACCATGGCAACCTACGAGCATATCGGGGTGACGCAGTCCGGCATGATCGCCACCATCGAAGTCAGGCGTGGGCCGAACAACTTCGTCGACACCGACATGGTGGCCGAGATCGCTGACGTACTGGAGGAGTTCGACCGCACGCCCGAGGTGCGCGCAATCGTGCTGTGTGCCGAGGGCAAGCATTTTTGCGCCGGCGCCGATTTCGGCAGCCGCGGTCCCGACGGGGTGAACCGCGGCACCAGGCGAGGCCGCCACCTGTACAAGGAAGCGCAGCGGCTCTGGCGGACCGGCAAGCCGATCGTCGCCGCGGTCCACGGTGCCGCTGTGGGCGCCGGGGTTGGGCTGGCGGTGATGGCGGATTTCCGCGTGACCTGTCCCGAGGCGCGGTTCTCGGTGAATTTCACCCGCCTGGGATTCCACCCGGGTTTCGGGCTGACCGCCTCGCTGCCGCGGCTGATCGGCGCCCAGCAGGCGGCGCTGCTGATGTACACCGGACGGCGGCTGACGGGGGAGCAGGCGCTGGCGATCGGTCTGGCGGATTACTGCGTGCCGCTCGACCAGGTGCGGCCGCGGGCCACGGAACTGGCGACAGAGATCGCCCAGTCAGCGCCCCTGGCGATCGTGGCGACGCGGGAAACTTTGCGGCGTGGGCTGGCCGAGGCGGTGGCCTCGGCAACCGAGCGCGAATACGAAGAGCAGGACTGGCTGCGCAACACCGAGGACTTCCGCGAAGGCGTCAAGGCAATGGCCGAACGCCGGCTGCCGGATTTCAAGGCGCGGTAGCGGGGCGAGACCCACGCCGAGGTTCCCGTGACGCTGCCCCGGACACCCTCGCTGCGCCTCGATGGCCGCCGCGCGCTGGTAACCGGCGCCGGTCGCGGCATTGGCCTGGCGGCCGCCGCCGCGCTGGCGCAGGCCGGCGCTCATGTCGTGCTGGCGGCCCGCACCGCGGCGGAAATCGAGGCGGCGGCGGTGGAGATCGCCGGCGAGGGAGGCAGTGCCGAACCTGTGGTTCTGGATGTGACCGACCTGGCCTCGGTGCGCGCCGCGGTCGATGGGCTGGCGCCGTTCGACGTTCTGGTGAACAACGCCGGCACCAATCGGCCGGCGCCGTTCCTCGAGGTGACCGAACAGGACTACGACGCCATCACCGGTCTTAATCAGCGTGCCGCGTTCTTCGTGGCGCAGGCGGTGGCGCGGCGGATGGTCCAGGCCTCGGTGCGCGGATCCATCATTCACATCTCCTCGCAGATGGGCCACGTCGGAGGCGCTCGGCGCACGGTCTATTGCATGAGCAAACACGGCATCGAGGGCCTCACGAAGGCGATGGCGATTGACCTCGCACCACACGGCATCCGGGTGAACACCATCGGGCCGACCTTCATCGATACGCCACTCACGCGTCCCTTCTGGAACGACAAGGCGTTCCACGCCGATGTGGTGCGGCGGATCAAGCTCGGGCGGCTGGGCACGGTGGAGGACCTGATGGGGGCGGTGGTGTTTCTGGCCTCGGACGCCGCGGCTCTGGTGACCGGCACCGCCCTGGTTGTGGACGGCGGCTGGACCGCGGAATAGTCGCGGCCGGCGTGCCAGGGAGCGCCCGTCGCTGGTGGTTAAAACACCTTCATGCGTGCCGGTTAACCTCTGGCGGGGTTGACCCGGCCAATATTTCCGGCAGAAGACCGATTGCCTGCCGGCTGTCATGCCGCGCGGGCCATAATTGCATGGCCGGGTGGCCTATTGGGAGTGGACGAATGGAAAGCAGGACTACCGCCGGCGTGGGGCGTCGCACGTTGCTTCTGTCCGGAGCGACACTCGGCGTGGCGCAACTGGCTTCGCCGTGGATTATCAAGGCGCGAGGCGAGAGCCCGGTGAAGATCGGCATGGTCGACCCGCTGACCGGAATTCTCTCCGCCTTGGCGCAAAGCGAGGTGGAAGGCGCCAAATATACGGTCGATGAGGTGAACCAGAAGGGCGGTATTCTCGGCCGTCAGGTGGAGCTTCTGGTCGAGGACTCGGCAAACGACGTCGGCACCGGCGTTCAGAAGACGCGCAAGCTGATCGACCGCGACCAATGCGATGTGATTTTCGGCGACGTGAACTCCGGCATCGCCTACGCGATGTCGCAGGTCACCAGCGAGAAGAAGGTGTTCCACATCGTGCCTGGCGGTCACACCGACCCGATCACCGGCACCGACTGCAAGTGGAACGTGTTCCGCGTCTGCAACACCACGACGATGGATGCGGGCGCCATCACCGGTGAGCTGGTGAAACGGTTCGGCAAGAAGTGGTTCTTCATCACGCCGGACTACGCTTACGGCCACACGTTGCAGGACGCCTTCATCAAGAACCTGAAGAAGGCAGGCGGCGAGTTCGAAGGCGACATGCTGCCGATCAACACCACCGAATTCTCCGCCACGCTGATCAAGGCGAAGGCGTACAAGCCCAACGTGCTGCTCAACAATATGGGCGGTCTCGCGCAGATCGATTGCATGAAGCAGTTCGTGCAGTTCGGCATGGCGAAGGACATGGCGCTCGGCGGCGCGCTGTTCGAGCTGGAGAGCATCAAGTCGGTGCCGAAGGATGCGCAGACCGGCTGGTGGGATATGGAATGGTGGTGGGACCAGCCGAACGTGCCCGAGGTACAAAAATACGTGGCCGCATTCCGCAAGGCGATGAACAAGACGCCCAGTGCCCGCCACTGGTTCGGCTATGTGGCGGTCCATTCGGTCCGGCTGGCGGCAGAGAAGGCCAAGTCCCTTGAAGGACCAAAGATGGCACTGGCGCTGGAGGATCTCGAGCTGCCGCCCGACGTCGCGTTGCAGCCTGGCAGCATTCGCTATCGCGCCGGCGATCATGAGCTGATGGCCAACATCTTCGTGGGCGAAGCCCATCCGCCCGAAGGCAACCCCGACAACGTCTTCAAGGTCGAGGCGTTGGTGCCGGGCGAGCAGGCTGCCGGACCCGTCGCCGACACCGGCTGCAAGATGACCCACCCGGCTTGACGCACGCTTTCCCCTCCCCCTCGCGGGGGAGGGTCGGGGAGGGGACCAATGCTTCAACTCATCCTGTTCAACGTCACCAATGGATTGATCATCGGCACCTTCTACGTGCTGATGGCTTTGGGCCTCTCGCTGATCCTCAATCTCAGCAACGTCATCAACTTCGCCCACGGCAACTTCCTCGCCCTTGGCGGCTATATCGCCTTTGTGCTGACCCCCTTCATCGGCTTCTGGGGCGCGTTGCTCGTCTCGCCGATCCTCACCGCGGTGCTGGGCTTCATCATCGAACGGCTGATGATCCGCCGAGTGTACAACCGCGACCCGGTCTACAGCCTTCTGTTGACGTTTGGACTTGCCTTCATTCTGCAAGATGTCTGCCGTTACATCTGGGGACCGAACGGATTGCCACTCGGCATTCCCGACAGTCTCTCGCAGCCGCTCAGCTCCGATCTGTTCTTCATCACCTGGTACCGTGTTTTCATGGTGGGCGTGGTCATCGTCGCGGTGGCGGGGCTGTTCGCGTTCCTGCGCTACTCTCGCGTCGGCGTCCGCATTCGCGCGGGCACACTCGACCTTGAGACGGTTGCTGCACTCGGCGTGAACGTGCGCATGCTCCGCTCGTTCAACTTCGCCCTTGGCTCGCTGCTTGCCGGGCTGAGCGGCGTGCTCGCAGCCGGTCAGATCGGGCTCAATCCCAACATGGGCGATGACCTGCTGATGCCCAGCTTCATCGCGATCATCGTCGGCGGCGTCGGCAGCCTCACCGGCACGCTGCTCGGCGGCCTGCTGATCGGCGTCGCCTCGGCGCTTACAACCATCGTCTGGCCCGCCGCAAGCGAGGCGGTGATCTACGTCATCATGGCGGTCGTGCTGCTGATCAGACCACGCGGCCTGATGGGCGAGGAAGGCATGCTGACATGAACAGCGCCACGGTCCTCGGCGCTGCTTCGCGGCGTGCCGAACTGCGCTGGCTGCCGGCCATCGCCATCTGGGCGATCCTGCTCACCGCGCCGCTGTGGCTGCCGCTGCTTGGCGGCTACACGGCACTCGCAGGCCGCGTGCTCGTGCTGGGCCTCGCGGCGATGGGATTCAACATCCTTTTGGGCTTCACCGGGGTGATGAGTTTCGGTCACGCCGCGTATTTCGGCCTGGGCGCATACGGCGCCGGTCTGACATTGAAATTCCTCGCCGCATCTACCCCCTTGGCGATACTGCTTGGCACGCTGCTTGGCGGTCTCGCGGGGACGCTGTTCGGTCTGTTGATCGTCCGCCGCCGCGGCGTCTACTTCGCCATGGTCACCGTCGCCTTCGGCCAGGTCGCATTCTACATCGCGTATAGCTGGAACGATCTCACCGGCGGCTATGATGGTCTGCGCGGTTTCGTGCGCGCGCCCATCCATCTCGGCCCGGCGGTGATCGACATCACGTCGAACCCGAACGCGTTCTACTATTTCCTGCTGTTTGTCTTCGCGATTGCCGTCGGGTTGATGGCCTTCATCCTGCGTTCGCCGTTTGGCCGCACACTGGTTGCCATTCGCGAGAACGAGCGCCGCGCCCGCTTCCTCGGCATCCCCATCGAGCGCCATATCTGGCTGTCGTTCTCGATTTCCTGCTTCTTCACCGCACTCGCCGGCGCCTTGTATGCGCTGCTCAACAATTTCGCCGATCCGATGGCGCTGCACTACTCGCTCTCTGGTGAAATCGTGATCATGACTGTGATGGGCGGTATGCGCGCCTTCTGGGGTCCGCTGCTCGGCGCCGCAGTGTTTGTGGTGCTGCAGGACTACATTTCATCAATGACCGTCAACTGGATGAGCTTCATCGGCCTGATCTTCGTGCTGGTTGTGTTGTTCTTCCCGCGCGGCCTGCTTGGGATGCTGCAGCGGCGGGGCGCGACATGAGTTTGCTGGAGGTTCGCAGCGTCTCCAAACACTTTGGCGACCTGGTGGCGGTCGAGGGCGTGTCGCTGAACGTCGAGAAAGGCGAGCTGCGCGCCATCATTGGGCCGAACGGTGCCGGGAAGACGACCTTCTTCAACATGATCTCGGGGTTCTTTCCCCCCACCAAAGGGGACATCGTATTCGACGGAGAGACCGTGACGAGGCTGCCCGTGACCGCACGCGTGGCACGTGGCATGGCGCGCACTTTCCAGATCACCGAGATCTTCCCCGAGCTTTCCGTGCGCGAGAACGTGCGTATCGCACAGGAATCGGCCGATGGCTTTCGTCTGCACATGTGGGTCAGCCGTGCCGAGACCGCGCGCGTGATGCGCGAGGTCGACGAATTGCTCGCCCAGGTCGGCCTGTCCAAAAGTGCCGATCGAACTCGTGGGCGAGCTGTCACATGGCGATCAGCGCGCTGCCGAGATCGCCATGGCGCTCGCGCTGCGGCCGCGGCTGCTATTGCTCGACGAACCGACTGCCGGCATGGGTGAACAGGAGACCTATCAGGTCGCCGGGCTGATCCGCCGCCTGCACCGCAACAGTGCCTATACGATCGTATTGATCGAGCACGACATGCGAGTGGTTTTCAATCTCGCCGACCGCATCACCGTATTGGCGGAAGGCCGCATGCTGGCAGACGGCACGCCGCAGCAGATCGCCGAGGACCCGCACGTGCAGGCGGCATATCTGGGGAAGGCCGAATGAACGCGCTCGAGGTCCAGGGCCTGAACACCTTCTATGGCAAGAGCCACATCCTGCACGACGTCGCCTTGACGGTCGCCGAAGGCAGCATCACCACGTTGTTGGGCCGCAACGGAGCCGGGAAGACCACGACGCTGCGCAGTCTGGTTGGGTTGACGCCGGCTCGTGCGGGCAGCGTGAGCATCTTCGGTCAGGACACCACTCGCCTGCCCACCTTCCGTATCGCCGCACTTGGCGTCGGCTATGTGCCGGAGGGGCGTCGCATCTTTCCCAACTTGTCGGTCGATGAGAACCTGCGCGTCCCGATCGAGCGGCCGGGACCGTGGACGATCGACCGCATCTATCAGCTGTTTCCGCGGCTGGGCGAACGCAAGCAGAATCGCGGACGGCAACTTTCAGGTGGCGAGCAGGAAATGCTGTCCATCGCCCGCGCCCTGCTGTTGAATCCGCGCCTGCTCATTCTCGACGAACCGTCCCAGGGCCTCGCGCCGCTCATCGTGCGGGAGGTTTTCCGTATCGTGGCGCAGATGCGCGGCGAAGGGATTTCGGTGCTGCTGGTCGAACAGAACGTGCGGGTCGCGCTGGAGATTGCCGATCAGGCCTACGTGCTGGAGAATGGCCAGATCGTCTATTCCGGGAAGGCGGCGGAACTAGGCGCCGATGAGGAGCGCATCCAGGCACTTGCCGGGGCCTCCGCGGAGGAGTGGCATCTGGATGATGTATTGCCGACATAATCAGGGTGCGGTTCTACGATGATCCGTTATCTCAAGCGGGGCGCTACCGACGAGGAGAAGTTCGCGGCCGACCGTAAGGTGCGCCAGACGGTCGAGGGAATTCTTGATGACGTCATGCGACGCGGCGATGCGGCAGTCCGCGAGCTGTCCGTGAAGTTCGACAAGTGGCAGCCGAAGGATTTCCGACTGTCACCTGCAGAAATTCAGGAGCTGATCGATAGCCTGCCGGCGCAGGTGATCGAGGACATCAAGTTCGCCCAGGCGCAGATCCGTCGTTTTGCCGAGGTGCAGCGGGCCGCATTGGGCGACGTCGAGGTGGAGACACTGCCCGGCGTTCGGCTTGGCCACAAGAACATACCGGTCGCCAGTGTTGGCTGTTACGTGCCCGGCGGGCGCTATCCTATGGTCGCGTCCGCGCACATGAGCGTGCTGACCGCGAAGGTCGCCGGGGTGAAGCGTGTCGCCGCCTGCACGCCGCCATTGAACGGCGTGCCGCCTGCCGCAACCGTCGCCGCGATGGCACTGGGGGGCGCCGACGAGATCTATCTGCTCGGCGGCATCCAGGCGGTTGCCGCGATGGCGCTCGGCACCTCGAGCATACCGGCAGTCGACATGCTGGTCGGTCCCGGCAATGCGTTCGTCGCGGAGGCGAAGCGGCAGTTGTTCGGTCGCGTCGGCATCGATCTTCTGGCAGGACCGACCGAGACGCTGATCATTGCCGACGCCACGGCAGATGCTGAAATGTGCGCCACCGATCTGCTCGGACAGGCGGAGCATGGACCGACCTCGCCGGCAATTCTGCTGACCACATCGGCCAAGATCGCCAACGAAATTCAGGCCGAGATCGATCGTCAGTTGGCGCGGCTGGCGACGGCCGACATCGCCGGTGTCGCCTGGCGCGACCACGGGCAGGTCATCTTGTGCGACACCGACGAGGAGATGGTGGCGGAGGCCGATCGGATCGCCTCGGAGCATGTGCAGGTGCTGACGCGCGAGCCGCGCTGGTTCCTCGAGCGGATGACCAACTACGGTTCGCTGTTCCTCGGCAAGGAAACCAACGTTGCGTACGGCGACAAGGTGATCGGCACCAACCACACGCTGCCGACCAAGCGAGCGGCGCGCTATACCGGTGGCTTATGGGTCGGCAAGTTTCTCAAGACTGTGACCTATCAGGAGGTCAGCGCGGAGGCGACCGCCATGATCGGCGAATACTGCTCGCGGCTCTGCGCGATCGAGAACTTCGCCGCGCACAAGGAGCAGGCGGACCTGCGGGTTCGGCGCTACGGTGGCAGGAACGCTGCATGACGCTATGATGTGGGCTACAAGGTAAGGGAGCGACGAGCATGAGTGAAGAGATCGCCACTCTCGGCGGCGGCTGTTTCTGGTGCCTGGAGGCCGTCTACAAGGATCTGCGCGGCGTGCGCAGCGTGATGTCCGGTTATGCCGGCGGCCACGTCGCCAATCCCACCTACAAGGCGGTCTGCTCCGGGACAACCGGCCACGCCGAGGTGGTTCAGGTTAAATTCGACCCGGCGGAGGTCTCCTACGCCGACATTCTGCGCGTATTCTTCACCATCCATGATCCGACAACGAAGGATCGGCAGGGGCATGATGTCGGGTCGCAATACCGCTCAATCATCCTGACGCATTCGGATGCACAGGAGCAGACGGCGCGTGCGGTGATCAAGGAGATTGCCGACGCGAAGCTGTGGCCCGCGCCGCTCGTGACAGAGGTCGAGCCGTTGAAGGTATTCCACGAAGCCGAAGCCGAGCACCATGACTATTTCGCGCGCAATCCCTGGACTGGCTACTGCCAGGCTGTGGTCGCGCCGAAGGTCACAAAATTCCGTAAGACCTTCGCCGATCGGTTGAAGCGCGAGGCGGCGGAGTGAAACGAAACAGATGGCGCGTTTGACCGCCGCATAGGCGTCGTCCGCGCGACAGGCAACGTCCGGAGACTGACCATGGATCTCGCATTCACCGCCGAGGAACTTGCTTTCCGTGACGAGGCGCGTCGCTTCTTTCGCGGCGAAATCCCGCAATCGATCCGCGACAAGGTCGCGGAAGGCGAGGGGCTTACCCGCGACGACATGATCACCTCGCAGCGCATCCTGAATGCGCGCGGCTGGGCAACGGTGAACTGGCCGGTCCAGTGGGGCGGACAGGACTGGTCGCCGGTGCAGATCTACATGTACCAGGACGAGATGCAGCAGGCGCACGTGCCTACACCGATCGGCTTCAATGTCACGATGGTTGGTCCGGTGATCGCGCAGTTCGGCAGCGACGAGCAGAAGCAGCAGTTCCTGCCAAAGACCGCCAATGCTGACATCTTCTGGTGCCAGGGCTTTTCCGAGCCGGGTTCCGGTTCAGATCTTGCCTCGCTGCGTACGCGTGCCGAACGCAAGGGCGACAAGTATGTGATCAATGGCCAGAAGATCTGGACCACGTTGGCGCAGTATGCCGATTGGATCTTCTGCCTCGTACGCACCGACCCTGCCGCAAAGAAGCAAGAAGGCATTTCGTTCATTCTCGTGGACATGAAGACGCCCGGCATTACCGTGCGGCCTATCGTCACCATCGATGGCGGACGCGAGGTGAACGAAGTGTTCTTCGATAATGTTGAAGTGCCAGCCGAGAATCTGGTCGGCCAGGAGAACAAGGGCTGGGATTACGCGAAGTTCCTGCTCGGTAACGAACGGACGGGTATCGCACGCGTGGGCGCGTCGAAGGCGAAGGTGGCGCGCATCAAGGAACTGGCGTCGATGGAGCGCGTCGGCGATCGGCCATTGATCGAGGATCCGCGATTTCGCGAGAAGCTCGCCGCGGTGGAAATTGAACTAAAGGCGCTCGAGATGACGCAGTTGCGTGTCGTTGCCGACGAGCGCAAACGCGAGAAGGGCAAGCAGAACCCAGCCTCATCGATCCTGAAGCTGAAGGGATCGGTTATCCAGCAGCAACTGACCGAGCTGGTGATGGATGTGGTCGGGCCGTACGCGCTGCCCTATCAGCGCGACTTCGACGGCCGCAACGAGGAGGCGATCGGTCCCGACTACGCGACCGAAGCCGCGCCCATGTACTTCAACTACCGCAAGGTCTCGATCTACGGCGGTTCCAACGAGATCCAGCGCAATATCGTCGCCAAGGCGATTTTGGGGCTCTGACGTCATGGATTTCGATCTCACCGACGAACAGCGTCTGCTGAAGGACAGCGTCGACCGGCTGATCGCCGATCAGTACCAGTTCGAGCAGCGCAAGAAGTACATGGCCGAACCGGATGGCTGGAGTCGGGCTGTCTGGCAGCAATATGCCGAGATCGGCCTGCTCGGCCTGCCGTTTGCGGAAGCGCATGGCGGTTTCGGCGGCGGCGGGGTCGAAACGATGATCGTGATGGAGGCGTTCGGCCGCGGTCTCGTGCTCGAGCCTTACTTTGCCACCGTGATACTCGGCGGCGGCCTGTTGCGCCGCGCCGGCACGCCGACGCAACAACAGGCACTCCTGCCGCAGGTGGCGCAAGGCAAGCTGAAACTGGCCTTCGCGCATGTCGAGCGACAGTCACGCTATGATCTTGCTGACGTCGCCACCACCGCGCGGCAGGACGGCGCGGTATGGGTGCTGGACGGCGCCAAGAGCATCGTGTTGCATGGCGACTGTGCTGATCGGCTGCTGGTGACGGCGCGGGTATCCGGCGATCGGCGCGACCCCATCGGCATCGGACTGTTCATGGTCCATCCCGCTGCATCAGGGGTGAGCCGGCGCGGTTACGCCACGCAAGATGGTCTGCGTGCGGCTGAGGTGACGCTTTCCGGCGTGCGCGTGCCGCAAGATGATGTGCTGGGCGAAGCAGGTGGGGCACTGCCGGCGATCCAGCATGTCGTGGACGAGGCCATTGCCGCCCTGTGCGCCGAGGCGGTCGGTACCATGCAGGAAATGCACGAAACGACGCTGGAATATCTGAAGACGCGTCAGCAGTTCGGCCGGCCTATCGGGCAGTTTCAGGTGCTGCAGCATCGTTCCGTCGATATGTTGGTCGCGCTGGAACAGGCACGCAGCATGGCGATGTTCGCCGCCGTGACCGCAGATGAGTCCGACGCCACGGAACGTCGCCGCGCCATTGCCGCGGCGAAGGTGCAGATCGGCCGCTCAGGCAAGCATATCGGCCAGGAGGCAGTTCAGCTGCATGGCGGCATCGGCATGACGATGGAGTACAAGGTCGGTCATTACTTCAAGCGGATGACGGTGATCGACAAACTGTTTGGCGATGCCGACACCCACCTTGAGGTGCTCGCAAAGCTCGGCGGCCTGTTCGGCAACACAAAAGCCGCGTAGCGGCGTTTGTGCTGTGTCGCGACGAAGCGGCCCTTGTTCTGAGGCCGCTTCGTCGCCTCTCGGTCAGACTATACCCTCGCCGTGCAGCGACTTCACGTCCGCCTCGCTCAGTCCCAGCCAACTCGTCAGCACAGAGTCCGTGTGCTGACCTAGTGCCGGTGACGGCTTCACCTGCGGCGGCTTGCCATCGATGCGAACCGGCCACGCAGGCATCTTGAACGGTTTGTAGGACGGGTGCTGCATCACCTGCATGATGCCGCGTTCCTCGAAGTTCTTGTCGTTCATCAGCTCCATCGTGTCGAACACCGCGCCCGCCGGGATACCCGCGCCGCCGACCTGCTCCATCGCCTCATGCTTGGTGCGGGTTCCTGCCCAGGCCGCTATGATCGAATCCAGCTCTGCACTGTTCTTCACGCGATCATCCGGTGTGGTGAAGCGCGGATCGCTGATCAGCTCCTCATGGCCCATCACCTTGCACAGTCGCGCCCAGTGTTCCGGGTTGGCTCGGCTCGTCATGATCCAGACATAGTCGTTGGCACCACCCGGTGCGCACGGATACAGACCCGACGGAGCATTGCTGCCGCCGCCCGAGTGCGTGCCGTCGCGTTCCACCGCCTTTCCGCTGCGTGCCTGCGTGGAGAAGTTGGTGCGCATGTAGTGCAGCATCGCATCCTGCATCGCGACCTGCAGCCGATGGCCCTCGCCGGTCGCCGCGCGCCGATACAGTGCGCCCAGGATGGTGATCGCCATCGTCATGCCGGTGCCCGTATCGCCGAGTGACAGACCCGGCTTCACAGGCATGCGTCCCTTCTCGCCGGTCACGCTGATCGTGCCTCCCGTGGCCTGCGCGATCATGTCGAACGCAAGGTTCTTCTCGTACGGGCTGCCGGTGCCGAAGCCCTTCACCTGGCAATAGATGATCCCCGGGTTCAGTTCGCGCACCACGTCGTAGCCGAGACCCAGCCGTTCGATCGTTCCCGGCGCCATGTTCTCGACGCAGACATCGGCCTTGCGCAGCATGTCCTTCACCAACTCCAGCCCACGCGGCGACTTCAGGTTGACCGTGATCGACTTCTTGTTGGCATTGAACACCTGGAAGTAGAACGGATCGTCGTCCGGCCTGCCCGGCCGCAACCGCCGTCCCGGATCGCCGGTTTTCGGGTTCTCGATTTTCACTACTTCGGCGCCGAGCCAGGCGAGCGCCTCTGTGCAGGAAGGCCCTGCCTCGAACTGGGTGAAATCGACGACGCGGATACCGGAGAGAAACTGCAGATCTACGCTGACGTCTTGCATGGAAGTCGTCCTCCCGTAGTGTGGCATTGCCGGGAGGTTGGCACAGGTCAGTCTTCCGTGGCCAGCCCAGGCTGAAAGGCTGCGGCCTGTCGCAGGTCTCTGCGCCGCCACGTGATGCCGATCACGCTCACCGCGACCAGGCCGGTCAGCGCCATGATGTCCACCGCCAACAGCAGCCCGAACCAGTCGGCGAGCAAGCCGATCAGCAATATGCCCAGCGGGCCCATCCCGATGCACACCGTCAGCAATCCCATCAGACGCGAGCGGATATGTGGCGGCGCATGCAGTACGATCAGCGACGTCTGCATGTTGGCGAACGCGGCGGAGCCAAAACCGCCCACGACCAGCAGAGCGTAGGCCAGTGCGAACGTCGGGGCAAACGGCATCAGCGTCACGCAGACCAGGAACAGCAACGATCCGCCGACCATCAGCGTGCGTCCGCTCAGGCGTGGCCCGTTGCCGGTGAGCCACAATCCACCGAGCAGTGCGCCCAACGATTCCGTGCCGGCCAACATCCCGGTCAGGGTCGGCGACACCACGAAGACATCGCGACCAATCGGCGCGATCAATGCCGAATAGCAGAATCCCAGCAGGTTCATCGCAATGGTGACGGCGAGCACGCCGCCGATGATGACGTGGCCGCGCGCGAATGCGAACGCCTCGGCAAGCTCGCGGGGCACATGCGACAGAACGATCCGTCGGCTGGATTGCCGGTAGTCAAGACCCGCGACCAGAACAACCGCAAATGAATATACGCATGCCGATATTCCAAATGCGCCGGCCAGACCCAGTGCCTGATACGCGATGCCGGCCGACATTGGTCCGATCAGACGCGTGATAGAATTGCTGACCGTGTCCAGCGCCAGCGCGCGCGGAACCAACGCGCCTTCAACGCACTCGCCGACCATGCGGCGGCGGGTGGACATCTCCGTCGACCATACGATGCCGGCCAACAGTGCTGCCACGGCGACATGCCACGGGCGTGCAACACCGAACGCGGCGAGCACGGCGATCGTCGCTGAACCGAGCCCTGACATGATCTGCCCGATAAGCACGATGCTCTTGCGGTTCACCGCTTCCGACATCACGCCGGCGAAAGCGCCCAGTAGCAGCATCGGCAGCGTTCGGGCCGCGGAAACCACAGCGACGGCGAGGCCCGATCCCGTCACGTCCAGTGTGAACAGAGCGGCCGCGAGCACCTCAAACGAACGCATCGTGTTGACACAGCCGCCGATCGCCCAGAGCCGAAGGTAGGTGCGCGACGACAGAAGCGCCCGCACGCCATCCTTGCGAGGCATTGGTGTTGCGTCAGTCGCCCTGCGTCACGTGCACCGTTGGTATCGCTCCGAACCACTCCGGCCGTGTCCGCTCAACCTGCGCGGCAAGTTGCAGCAGCACGTCCTCGCGCGCGAAATTCCCGTGGAGCTGTACACCGATCGGCAAACCCTCGTGATCCAGGCCCGCCGGGATATTGATGCCGGGCAGACCGGTCTCGTTGCCGGGCATGGTGTAGCGGCAGGCATCCGTCAGCCGGTTCATCCAGGAATCCAGAGGCTCGTCGCACAGCAGCGAGTAGGGGCCGTTGGCTTCCGGTACCCGGATCGCCAGCGTCGGTGTCAGCAGTGCGTCATAGCGCTCCATCAGCGCGCCGAACTGTCGGGTCACGGTGTTGTTGCCGTTCATCATGCGGAAAATGTCGAATTTGTCGTAGCGTTCGGCGGCCTCGTAGTGCCGCAGGGTCATCGTGTTCAGCAACTTCGGCAGGTCGCTGGTCGGGATGCCCCTGTCGGCCGCCATCGTGGTGAACAATGAACGGCTGCTGATCCACTGCGTGGCGTAGGTCCACCACATGGTCTCCCAGTCGCAGATCGCATCATCGTTGAGCTCCTCCACCGCATGGCCGAGCGATTCCAGCAAGCGCGCGACTTCGCGCACGCGGATAGCGACCTCGGGATCAGCATCGGTGCCGCGGCCCCAGCGCGCGGTAGATAGGCCGATCTTCAACTTGCCCGGCTCGCGGGCGATCGCGTCAAGATACGAACCGGTCGGGGCCCCCATCCTGATGAACGAGCCGCCATTGGGCACGCGGCTCAGGTAGTCATACACCGCTGCGGTGTCACGCACGCTGCGTGACACAACGCCATCAATGCTGATCCGTGTGACGTATTCGTTGCGCGATAGCGGCTGAGGTACCCGGCCGCGCGAGGCCTTAAGGCCGACCAGGCCGCAGAACGACGCCGGGATGCGGGTCGAGCCGCCGCCATCGGACGACATGGACAGCGGCACCACGCCTGCCGCCACCGCGGCCGCCGATCCGCCGGACGAACCGCCAGGGGTGCGCGTCAGGTTCCACGGGCTGCGCGTTACCTTCACCTCACCGCGGTAGTCCGTGGTGGTGTCGAAGGTCATGCCGAATTCCGGCGTGGCGGAGCGGCCCAACGGCACAAGGCCGGCACGCAGGAAGTTCTCGACAGCAGGGTCTGTGGCACCGATGCGTGTGCCCATGGTGAAAGCCGAACCCGAATCCTGCTTGCGTCCCTTCAGCCCGGAACCGAGGTCCTTCAGGAATATTGGCACGCCGTAGAGTTTGCCCAACTTGTCCGGTCCGTCCGCATCGGGATCAACGCGCACGTCGTCGAACAGCTCGATCACCGCCTCGAGCTTGGGGTTCAGCCGTGCGACCGCAACGGCCGCCTGTGTCGCAACCTGCTGGGCGCTCACCTGCCGGGTGCGCACCAGTTCGGCAAGCGCCACGCCGTCGCGACTTGCCCATTCCGCCCAGCCCATCGCCAGGCCCGCGTCAGCAGCCATATGTCGGTTTCCCCTCCTAGTGGACCAGAACCGCAAGCCCACGGTATCATGCGCCCAACCGCTGAATTCTGGCAGAGGGGAGACCCTGGTAAATGAACGATACGGTCATGACCAAGCCGCAGTTCGATCGAACGGTCGAGGACCTCGGCAACATCGTCGAACTGGGACACGTCAACGTCACAGTGCCCGACCAGTCGAAGGCCATCGCCTTCTATTTGATGGGCCTTGGCCTCACGCGCGATCCCTACCTGATGGCCGGCCTCGAGAACATGTGGGTGAATATCGGCCGCGGCCAGTTCCATTTGCCGACGCGCAGTCCCGCTCAGGTCGTTCGCGGGACGACCGGGCTGGTGGTGCCCGACCTCGATGCGTTGCTGAAGCGGCTCGAACACGCCAAGACGTTCCTGGAAGGCACGCAGTTCAGCTACAAGGAGGTGGGCAACGTCGTCGAGACGACATGCCCATGGGGTAATCGTATGCGCGTGCACGGACCCGAGCCGGAGAATTTTGGGCCGCTGCGTCTCGGCATGCCGTATGTCGAGTTCGACGTGCCGGCCGGCACCGATCTGTCGAAGATCGCCCGCTTCTATACCGAGATTCTGGATGGCATCGCCGGTGTGTCGAATGACGAGCGCGGCCCCTACGCGTGGGCCAGCACTTCGGCCGACAGCAGGGTGCTGTATCGCGAGACCACGAAAGAGCTGCCGCCTTACGACTTTCACCACATTCAGATCACGCTGGCCGACTTCTCCGGCCCACACAATAAACTGGTGGAGCGTGGACTGATCACCGAGGAGAGCGATCAGCACCAGTACCGCTTCGTGGACATCGTCGATGTCGACACCAACAAGACGTTGTTCCAGATCGAGCATGAGACACGCAGCATGCGTCACCCGATGTTCAATCGGACCTTCGTCAACCGGAACCCTGACATGAACAATCGGAACTTCGTGCCCGGGTACGAAGTGGGGATCTGGGCGCTGGCGTAGGTCGTCGCTTCATCGATGGCCGGGCCAGACGGTCCGGCCACCCGGGGTTTTATGGAAGAAATCACGCATGCCGCTCCAACCGTACCGCGTTTCCGCCCACAACACGGCGAAGGCGTCGGAGAACAAGATCCACGACGATGCCACCGCGCGCCGTTTCGGCTTTACCGGCGGCCTGGTGGGCGGTGTGCATGTCTACGCCTACATGACCCATTTGCCTGTGGGACACTGGGGCCGCGCCTGGCTGGAGCGTGGCACCGGCGACTGCAGATTTACCAAGCCGATCTATGAAGGCGACATCGCTGAGATCACCGCCGAGGCGACAGGCGATGGCCTGACTCTGAACGTGCACAGCCACGGCGAGCTTTGCGCCACGGGATCTGCTGCCCTTCCGTTGTCCGTGGCCGCACCTCCGGTCGGCGATTTCCAATCGACCACACCGCTTGCGCACGATTCACGTCCGGCGGCGGACGAGACGTCGTTACCGGTTGGTCGCTGGCTTGGCATGAACCCGCTAACCGTCACGGCAGACTTCCACGCGCAGGATCTCAGTGATGCGCGCGAGACAGATCCACTGTATGGCACGGAAGGGATCGTGCACCCAGGCACCATCCTGCGCTGCTGCAACTGGGTACTGTCGCATAATGTCGTTCTGCCGGCGTGGATGCATGTCGGCAGCAAGGTGCAGAACCTCGGCATTGGGCATATCGGCGACACGTTGAGCGCCCGCGCACGTGTCACGCAGAACTACGAGCACAAGGGCCACAAGTTCGTCGAGGTGGATGTGCTGGTGCTGGCGAACGAGCGCACGCCGCTTGCGCGCGTGACCCATACCGCGATCTATCTCCCGCGCCAGTTGGCCGAGGCTGCCTGACGTTTATCTATTCGCGGGTAAGGTCGTAAGCCTGTCCATCATCGAATGACAGACGAAGCACGTTGAGCTTCGCGTCTTTGTCCATCTGGAACTGCACGAACGCATTTGGCATAGGGCCAAGATCCTCGGCCACCGCTGCAAACTTCCCGAGCGGCATCAGTTTCGCCGTGAATATGCTGCCGTCCCATGGAGTAAGCCTGAACCTGGCACCGCCAGCCCGCAGCGTCAGCATCAGTGAGTCGCCTTCCAACGCCAGGCTGGCCTTGCCGATACCCGGATTGCTGAAGTTTCCGGCCAATCCCGTTAGCGCCGGGAACGGTCGCGGATTGTCCGGCTTGACGAACAGTTTGACTGATTTTGCGTCTGCGGCCTTGGCGTTCCTCAGGACGTCCGCGACATAGTCAACCTTGGGATTGCCGAGGATGCGGTCAATTACCCACCTTCCTATCGCATCAGGAAACCCCACGTTCGCTTCGTTGGTCAGGACAACAACCCCGACGTCTTTCTCCGGCACCATACCGAAGTAAGAGCCGAACGCGGTGGTCCCTCCATTGTGCCAGATGATTGTGCCGTTCGGAGTTTGCTGAACGATCCAGCCCATCGCGTAGGTCACCTTGTCAGACAAGGCGACCTTCGGTGTATGGGTAACGGCAAGGTTCTCCGCGGAGACGATGCGGTGTCCTTCGAACGAGCCATTGCCGAGTTGGAAGCGCAGCCAGCGCGACGCGTCCTCGACCGTCGAATTGATGTCACCGGCGCCATCGAAGTCGTACGGAAAGATCTGCGTGAATGGCACTTCGGATGTACCGTCGGACGACCAGCGGTAACCGCTCGCGTGATCGGGCGCGGACTCCATGGCTTCGGCGGAGTAGGTTGTCTCTTTCATCCCGAGGGGATCGAGGATTTCCTTCTGCAGCACAGCGTTCCAGTCCTTGGCGCCGTCAACCTTTGCCACGATGCGACCCGCGAGGATGTGCGTGACGTTGGTGTAGGCAAAGGTCGAGCGGAAACTCGATACCGGCTCGACGTAGCGCAAGGATCGAATGAGTTCCGTCCGGTTCAGGCCAAGAATGCCCAGAGCATCGTTCGCGTAGGGCGGCAGCCCCGAACGCTGCGCCATTAGATCGAACATGCGGAACTCACGCGTGACCCAGGGATCCTTCAACTGAAACTCGGGATCGAGATCGACCACACGGTCGTCCCACTTGAATTTTCCACGATCGACCATCAGGGCCATCGTGGTGGCAAGAAAACCCTTCGTGGCCGAGCCGATCTGAAACACCGTGCGTGTATCGACGGGCGCGCCGCCGGCTTTGCTGCGCACGCCAAAACCCTTGCTGTAGACGATGCGGTCATTCGCAACGATGGCGATGGCCAGGCCAGGCAAGTCGAAGGCCTTCATCCCATCAGTAATATAAGCCTCGGCATTCGGTTTGATGCCGCCAATGGTCGCTTCGATCGACGTGTCCGCGGCCCAGGCCACGCCCGGGGAACCCGCAATCGAATAGCCGACGACGAGCCACGCCAGAACCGAGACGCAGCAAATGCTCCACGTGCCGTGCATCGAGCGATACGGCGACGCGACCACAGGCGTTAGTTCGCCAGTTCCCCTTCCTGCTTCAGCATGCGGATCGCTTCATGGAATGCCGCCGTTGTGTCCGCCACATCGCTCGCGGTGTGCGTGCATGACAGCAGCCCGCCACCGCGCGGATTGAGATCAACGCCGTTGATCAGCATCGCAAGCCGCAGCTTGTTGATCAGCGCCTTCGGCTGGTTCTTCATGTCCTCGAGCGGGATCCTGGTCGGCTCGAAGTTGTGTGGCCCGACATCCAGCGCGCTCGGGTTCACGAACAGATGGAACCCGGAGTAGGTGCCATAGACCGCCCACGGCACACGCTCCTGCGCCAACACCGCATTCAGCTTATCGCGCAGCGAGGCCGCGGTGGCGGAGGCGTCGTCCGACGCATTGCTCTCGGCGATGACCGTGAGCGCCGCGGTGCCGGCCGCCGCCGATACCGGATTGGCGTTAAATGTTCCCGGATGCGAGATCTTCTCGCGTCCCGTGCGCTCCGCAACCTGAAAGTCCAGCAGGTCCAGGATGTCCTTGCGTCCCGTGACGCAGGCGCCCGGCAGTCCGCCCGCGACAATCTTCGCGAAGGTCGACAGATCGGGCCGCACGCCGAACGCCATCTGCGCGCCGCCACGTGTCGCGCGAAACCCGGTGACAACCTCGTCGAACATGAGCAGCGCGCCATACTGCGTGCAGAGCCGACGCAGTTCCTGCGCGAACGCGGCGTCGAGCGGCACCTGGCCGAACGACGATCCGGTCGGCTCGTAGATCACTCCGGCAATGTCCGGATTGGTGGCGAAGGCCTCGCGCACCGCGGTGACATCGCCCGGGTTCAGCAGGATCGACTTCTCGGCCACGCTTGGCAGGACGCCCGGTGTCGGCGAGCCGTCGAAGTGGTTCGTGTAGCCGCTGGCCATCTGGTCGTGCCAGCCGTGGAAGTGCCCCTTGAACCGCATCAGCGTCTGACGTCCGGTGAACGCGCGCGCCAGCCGCACGGCCATCAGCGTCGCCTCGGTTCCGGACGAGGTGAAACGAATGCGCTCGGCAGAGGGAACCAGGCGCTGAATGGCGCGTGCCCACTGTATTTCGCGCGGGTGCGACGCGCCGAACTGAGTGCCCTCGTCCAACGCCTCGCGCACCGCCGCGGTGACGACCGGGTGATGATGCCCAAGCAGCAACGCGCCATGCCCGCCGAAATAGTCGATGTAGCGATTGCCATCGACGTCCCACTTGTGCGGCCCCGCCGCGCGCGCAATGAATACGCCATAAGGATCGACATTGCGCGCGTCATGCGTGATGCCGCTCGGGAACAGCGTGTTGGCTTCCTTTGCCAGTTCGCCCGACCCACCAGTTCGCTCGCGATAGGCGGCGATGATCCGGGAATTGGTGAGTTCGGTAGCGACGTCGTTCATAGGCAGCCTCGCCGTGGATGGTCCTCGTCATACTGCCCTGGTTCATACTCAGGCAGCAATAGCAGTGGGTTAGCCAGGCGGCTCCGGCGCTCTTCGCTCCTGTTGGATCGTGACATGCGGCGAACTCTCGCGACTGCTTGAAACAGTCGCACAATGACAACCGCATCAACGCGTGGAAGATTTCTGCCTGGCATCACCGCGGGATGGCCATGACCTCCAGCGACAAGCTTGGCTCACCGGACGAAGGTATTTGTTTGCAATGCTACAGGCTATGACAACAGCCGATTGGCTGCGGCGGGCAGCGGATGCGTGGGACGAGGCTGACGCCATTCAGGACCGTCGAGCCAGCTTGCTGTATGACCAGCGAGGACCGGATCGACATTCTGATCGAACGGAACCGCAATGCTGGGGCAGGCTGAGATCTCTCGTCAGAAAACATAGCAATTGAAGGGCGAGCACCATCTGATAGCGCTGCGAGTACCTGGAAACACTGCCTCTCGCTGATTCCAATCGGAGCTACCGGCGGATCGCCCGTGGAGAGAAAGACCCTCTCGTGCTCGTGCGTCGCACGACTGATCCAGCCGGAGGGACTTTCTGCGGCGTCCGGGAGGCATCACGCGTGCGGCGAAGGCGACGTGGCCTCCAGTTCCCGCAGGCGATACTTCGCGAGGGCAAGTGAGCCGCGGATCACGTTCAGCGACTTTCTGCCGCGTGTAGACTGGCTTCCCTGAACAGTCTCCACTCCTGCCAAAAGGACCTCCTGCCGCGCAACGCGTCCTTCCCCCTCACGAACAAGGCTCCTTGCTGTCTCGACAGCCTTGTGTCGTCGTTCTGCGGTGTGCATGTCGATGGCGCGCAGTTCTCGATAGATCGCAGCAGCTCGCCCAGTCTGGCCGATGCTCAACCACCCATCCGAAGAATAGGATGCTTCCGCGAGTGCCGCGGCAAGCTGGAAATCGTCTTGAGTCATAGCACGCGCCTCCCTCGCCAGGTTGCCGTCCGCAAGACGCACGTTGGCAGAGAATGGCCGCCGAGGCGCTGGAATGATTTGATCCAGATCAACCGCCCTAATCGGCGATCCTGACTCGCACCAGTCCCTTTACGCTGATCTGCGACCAGCCGGGCGTGTCTGGCAAGGTGTATAGCCGGTCGCGTGGTTCAACATCGCTCGACGGCCAACATGTCTGGCGTGCAGTCCGCAGTCGCCATCAGAACGGCAGCCATTCCTGCCAGAGACCGAAGACTCCAAATGCTATCAGGGCAATAGCCAATAATATTAGAACTATCAGCAATATAGTGACGCGGTCCATCCGGCTCCGGGGCGATTTTCGCACAAGCAAGCCCCACCCGTGGAGATCGTCCCGGTGGGGTAGCTCGCACGCTGTTGATCGGGCGCGGGATGCACCCAGGGTGGCGATCGTAGCGCAGAACAGAGAATTTTTCTCTGTCAGGCATTACGCTGGCATCGATGTCGGGACTGACAGAAGATCAGGTGTCCTGACGACCACTGCACATGGGATAGCCGCCATAAGCCCTTGAAAGATAACGCCTGGGCCGGGCTGCCCTGATGTGGCAGGCTTGGCGAGAGGGAGGACGCGCATGCTCGATCTGGTATTGCAGGGCAGTCGGGTAATCGACTCCGCGAGGCGTGGATGCCGGACCCGCGATCGGTGGCCGTTGGTGGCACGAGTGAGATGACCATCGCAGTGATGATGGGCGTTTCGGGCAGCGGCAAGACGACGATCGCGCGGGGGGTCGCAGAGCGCGAGGGGTGGCGCCTGCTGGAGGGAGACGTCTTCCACCCGCCGTCGAACGTCGCGAAGATGCACGCCGGCACGCCGCTCACCGATGAGGATCGTTGGCCATGGCTGCGCGCCATCGCGCACGAGATCGACGCGATGCGCGCGCGCGGCGAGCAGGGCGTGGTCGCGTGCTCGGCGCTGAAGCGCTCCTATCGCGACATCCTGATCGGGGATCGAACCGATGTGGTGCTGGTGTACCTGCAAGGATCGAAAGCGCTGATCGCGGAGCGGATCGCCTCCCGCAAAGGACACTTCATGCCGGCAACTCTGCTCGACAGTCAATTCGCCACGCTCGAGGAGCCAGGTCCGGATGAGCATCCGATCGTGGTGCCGATCGGACCGTCACCTGACGCTATCGTCGATGCGGTCGTGGACAGACTGAGGGAGCGTACAGCATGAGCGAAGGATTCGCAGCCTATCCCAGCCTGCGCGACCGCGTCGTGTTCATCACCGGTGGGGCCAGTGGCATTGGCGCCGAGCACGTCACGCAATTCGCCGCACAGGAGGCGAAGGTGGCGTTCGTCGATATTGCCGACGATGCGGCTCAGGCGCTGATCGACAAAATCGAGGCCGCCGGCAGCCCAAAGCCATTTTACCAGCACTGTGACCTCAAAGATATTGTTGCGCTGCAGGCGACAATTGCCGAGGTTGGGCGCCGCCTTGGGCCGATCACCGTGCTGGTGAACAACGCGGCGAATGACCAAAGGCACAAGTTCGAGGATGTGACGGTCGAGTACCTGGGACGAGCGGATGGCGACCAATCTGCGGCACCAGTTCTTTGCCATCCAGGCCACGGTGCCGATGATGCGGTCCGCCGGTGGCGGGTCGATCATCAATTTCGGCTCGGTAAGCTGGCATTCACTACAGGGGGGCATGCCGGCCTATACGACGGCAAAGGCCGCCGTGGAGGGGCTGACGCGTGGCATGGCGCGTGACCTGGGTCCAGACAAGATCCGGGTCAATACCGTTATCCCCGGCTGGATCATGACCGAGCGCCAGATCACCCTTTGGCTGACGCCCGAAGGCGAAAAGAACCTGATGCAGGTGCAGTGTCTCAAGGAAAAACTGGTGCCGGCCGATGTGACGCGGATGGTGCTGTGGCTGGCCTCCGACGACAGTCGGATGTGCACGGCGCAGCTTTGGGTGGTGGATGCGGGGAGAGTGTAGATACAGTTGCCATCGCGAAATCGGTGCCGTCATGACGTACCGCGACTTTTGGCTCCGCTACCTCCGTGCCCACACTAACCCGAGGACACGTGCGCTGCACTATATCGGCAGTGTGTTGGCGGCTGGTACTTTGGCACTCGCCGTCGCGACTCTCAACTGGCGTGGACTGATTGCTGCGCCATTGATCGGCTATAGCTTCGCGTGGACCGCGCACTTCGCTATCGAGCGCAATCGACCCGAGACGTTCGGCCATCCCTTCTGGTCGCTGCTCAGCGACTACCGCATGTTGATGCTGGCGCTCAGCTTCCGGCTCACACCGCATCTACACCGCGCCGGCTTGCGATAGCGGCTTCGCGCCAGCATCATCGTGGCAAAGACAGGGGAAACAGGACCATGTGGGAACCGAGCCAGCGCTATCCCGATCCGGCGGTGCAGGTGATCGATGCAAGCTTCAACCGCTATCGCCTGCCGCTTGCCTCAGTGGAGCGCCTGTTCACCGGTTGCCGCTGGTCGGAAGGACCGGTCTATTTCGGCGATGGCCGCTACGTGCTCTGGAGCGACATTCCCAACGACCGCATCCTGAAGTGGGAGGAGGAAGCGGGCACCGTCAGCACCTATCGCAAGTCCTCCAACAATGCGAATGGCAACACGCGCGACCGCCAGGGGCGTCTGGTCACCTGCGAGCATCGCGGCCGGCGGGTTATCCGCACCGAATATGACGGCGCGATCACCGTGCTGGCCGACAGCTTTCAAGGCAAGAAGCTGAACTCGCCGAACGATGTGGTGGTGAAGTCCGATGGCTCAATCTGGTTCACCGATCCGCCGTTCGGGCTGCTCGGCTACTACGAAGGTGAGAAGTACGAGCCGGAACTGCCACCGAACGTGTATCGTGTCGATGGTCAGACCGGCGAAATCACGGTGGCAGCCGACGATGTGCAAGGCCCCAATGGGCTGGCGTTCTCGCCGGACGAGTCAAAACTCTACATCGTGGAATCGCGCGCCATGCCGTCGCGCAAGCTGCGTATATTCGATGTCAACGGCAGCAGCCTTGGTGCAAGCAGGATGTTCCTCGACGCCGGTACGGGTACACCCGACGGCTTCCGTGTCGATATCGACGGCAACCTGTGGTGCGGATGGGGCATGGGCGAGGCGGACCTCGACGGCGTGCGCATCTTCAATCCCGCAGGGGAGCCCATCGGCCACATTGCTCTGCCCGAACGCTGCGCCAACCTCTGCTTCGGCGGCCGTTGGCGCAATCGCCTGTTCATGGCAGCCAGTCATGGCCTCTATGCGCTGTACGTGAACACGCAGGGCGCTCCTGGCGGGTAGTCACCGGCAACCCGGAGACGTGGGTGACGCTCGGCAATCTCGCGTCGCCGACCAACATTGCTCGCCCGCCTGAACGTTCTCATCGCAACCGGACTGACAGCGCGCGGCGTGCCGGTGATGCCATATCAGGTGGTCGCAGGAGCTGCGGCCCGTTCCGCGTTTGTCGCCACGGCCTTCAGCGTGGCCTCGCGCATCAGACGATTGGGGCAGGTTTCGTATTTGTCGCCAAGGCACTGCACGGCACCGCAGTCGATGCAGGCAGCCATTTCGTCGGGCACATTGCAGGCGATGTGCTTCCTGATCAGAGCCTTCCAGACCTCGCGAAGCATCGTTAACTCTCCTCGCCGAATACGATCCCATAAAGCAGAAGAGCTGACATTGATCCAAATCAACCATTCCAATGGCACAATATTTTGCTGTCCGCGTGACTCACGCTGCGAAGATAGTGGGCACTGGCGGCCGGCGGATCGCCGGTGCTAATCGGACCGGCCGCCAGCAGAGGGAGATCGGACGTGGAGTCAGTCGATTGCGTCGTGGTTGGTGCCGGCGTCGTCGGGCTCGCCGTTGCGCGCGCCCTCGCGCTGGCCGGCCGTGAGGTCATCATCCTCGACGCGGCGGAAGGCATCGGCACCGAAACTTCGTCGCGCAACAGCGAGGTGATCCACGCCGGCATCTACTACCCGGCCGGTAGTTTCATGACACGGTTCTGTGTCGCCGGGCGCAAGGCACTGTACGCCTATTGCGCCGCCAAGGGCGTCCCGCATGTCAACTGTGGCAAGCTGATCGCTGCGACGAACGCCGAGGAGGACGCGATGCTGGCCGGCATCAAGCGCCGGGCTGAGGTGAATGGCGTTGAGGGTATGTGCGTGCTCACGGCCACCGAGGCGATCGCGATGGAGCCCAATCTGTCGTGCACCAGTGCGCTGTTGTCGCCGGCTACCGGCATCATCGACAGCCACGCTTTCATGCTGGCGCTGCAAGGCGATGCGGAGAATGCTGGCGCGGCGCCGGTCTTCTTCAGTCCGGTGATCGGCGGACGCGCTGTAGAAGGTGGCGTGGAGATCGATGCTGGCGGCGCGGAGCCGATGACGCTGCGCTGCCGCCTGCTGGTGAATTCCGCCGGCCTGCACGCGCCGGACCTTGCATCGCGCATTGTCGGAATGCCGCCGGATCGGATCCCCACAGCATACTATGCGAAGGGCAACTACTTCACATTGTCCGGGCGTTCGCCGTTCTCGCGGTTGATCTATCCGGTGCCGGTACCCGGCGGCCTTGGCGTGCATCTCACAATCGACCTTGGTGGTCAGGCGCGCTTCGGCCCCGATGTACAGTGGATCGACGCGATCGAATACACAGTTGATCCGACGCGCGCCGACAGCTTCTACGCCGCGGTGCGTAAGTACTGGCCGGCACTGAAGGACCACGCATTGCAGCCAGGGTATGCCGGCATCCGGCCGAAGATCGTGCCTCGTGGCGCACCAGCGCAGGACTTCGTGGTGCAGGGGCCGCAGACGCACGGTGTGCCCGGACTGATCAACCTGTTCGGTATCGAAAGCCCCGGATTGACCGCGTCGCTCGCACTGGCCGATTACGTCGTGGAAGTGGCAGCGACCGGGTAGCTGAACCGCACGCCTTTCCGCGCATGGCCGCCGCGCAAGACTGGGGCCACCTCGACCGTTGCGCCCTGTTCGGCGCGAACGCCAGGTAGCGTTCGAGCGTCGTCAGTCAGCCGCAATAGGGTCTTCGCCGGCCAGGGGTTGCGCCAAGATTTTCTCGTGTGCGACCGGCCGGTTACCGAGGAACCAGACCAGCCCGACCACCTGAAGAAAAAGTGGTAGAATGAATGCGATGCGGTAGGCCATCATTGGGTAATGTCCAGGGCTGAGAGTCGGCCAGTGTGCAACGATAACTCCCATGCCCGCTTGTACGAACCACGCGGTTGTCAGATGCAGTACGTTGAGCGCGCTGTTAGTGCGCCCGACAAAGGTTGGGTGGAACATTTCGTCGAGAATCGAATAGCTCAGAACCGTCATGCTGCCGCATGCGCCAATCAAGCCCCAGATAACCACGAAAGGGATGGCGGCGTTCAACTGAAGCGCGAGTTGAAGTGCAATAAAGATGCTGCAGAATCCTCCAAAAATCTTGGTCTCGCTCAGGCCTAATCGGGTGAGCCAGGTCGTGGCCGCACCGATAACGAAGGCACCCAATGTCAGCCCGACTCCCATCGCCAGCAGGCCGTCAAGTACCCCTTCAGGATTCAACCGATCGACATCGGTGAGCCAGCGGGCCGCCCACAGGCCGTGCATGGCGAACGCAGTGCCGATGACCGACGCGGAGAGCGGGGCGATGCGTAGAAACCGTCGGTCTGTAATCGAATTAGGAAACCCCTCATGATGCGGCGATCGATCAATCGCTCGCCGATTACCGAATGGCCCGGTACGCATATAAAGACCGATATCGCAATTGCCATCGAGACCACTGAGAGAACGAGAAAGGTACCACGCCAGCCAACCAAGGAATCGATCACGCCGACCGGCAGCGTCGCCGCAATGGCGCCGAGACCACCAAACATAACAAGGCCGCCATTGGCCAGCGGCAGATAGCGCGGCGATACCCACATTGCATGCGCCTTAAGTCCCGCCATGAGTCCGCCGGCCACGCCTAATCCGATCAGAGCACGTCCAATGACCAGGCATGGCTCAGATGGGGCCAGCGCGAATACCAATGCTCCGACCGCTGCCACAGTCATGAGGCATGCTTGCACCGCCCTCGGCCCAAATGCATCCAGCGCCAATCCAATCGGAATCGCGGATAACGCAAATGCCAGAAAATATATCGAGGTCAGCAGGCCGAGCGAGCGGGCATCCAATCGGAACCGGTGTATCAATTCGTCAGCCAAAGTCCCATTGATGGTACGAAAAACATAGGACAACAGATAACCGCAGGCGAGCGGCAGAAATACCATGGGAAGTGCCGGTCCAACCCGCTCGGCAGTCGCAGCGTGAGTCGCCGTGCCGGGCGGGTCGGGTACGGCCATGCTTGCCTCGTTTTGATTTTAGGACGGAAGCCCACCAGAAGCGGCAGAGGTTGCCTCGTTAACCCGGCCAGTGCAATGGCGCTTTTCTATTGTCATATTGCCGCCAATTCCTGCGTAGTGGTAGAAATTATGAGGTTGGTACCTGGCAACAATCGGAATTGCCGATGCGCTCTTTGTCTGTTGTAGGCATCGTCGTTCGGTTCCCCGTGCTGACTTTCTTTCTCGCCCTTTGTCTCTTGCGTTTTACATTGCGGGGGAAATTACGGTCTCACAAGGCCGCATTGAGTGCCCGTTTGGGTTGCAGATGCGGGCCAATGACGCTGCGCGCGCCGTGGTATCGCTGGTCATGCCGGATCGTGCGAACGACACGAACGGCAGCGGGAATGGCAGCGACGGGTCGCTAAGAGCGTGCAGCCTCCGGCCTGAACCGCACGCCTGTCCGCGCATAGCCGCCGCCAAGTCCGATCGGTGTGCCATCGGCGCGCCAGCACGCGGCTCCGGTCATCGTGCCGTCATCGTCGAACCGGATGGCGCTCATCCCGCCGCCGACATTGCCGACCGTCGCCACGTCGTGGCCGCGATCGCGCAGCGCTGCCAGCACGTCCGGGGACACGCTATCTTCCACCTCCACGCCCAAACCCTGTGTCCAGAGACGCGGCGCCTCCACGGCCTCCTGCACGCTCATGCCGTGATCGATCAGATTAGAGACCGCCTGCATCACCGAGGGGAAAATGCGCAAACCGCCGGGCAGGCCCAGGGCATAGCGTGGGCCGCCATCGCGCAGCAGCATGACCGGCGACATCGACGAGGTAACCCGCTTGCCTGGTGCCACTGAATTGGTGCGGCCCGGATGTGGCGTGAATACGAACATATAGTTGTTGGGGATCATGCCGGTGCCAGGCACGATGTAGCGTGCACCGAACAGCGAATTGATCGTCTGCGTACTCGCGACGATGTTGCCCATGCCATCAGCCACGGTGAGATGCGTGGTATGCGCGCCCTCGCCCGGCGACACCTCTGCACTCCAGCTCTGTGCACGCCCGAGGTCGATGCGCGCGCGACGATCCTCGGCATAGGACTTCGACAGCAGTTTCTCCACCGGCACCTTGACGAAGGCCGGATCCGCGGTTGCCGCCGTTCGGTCGGCGAACGCGATCTTCAGCACCTCGGCCAGCAGATGCAGCGTCTCCGCAGATCCGAAGCCCAACGAGCCGATGTCGTAGCCCTCCAGTATGTTGAGCATCTGGATGATGTGCAGCGGTCCCGACGAAGGCGGCGGTGGCCCTACGATCTCGAAGCCACGATACGTGCCGCGCAGCGCATCGCGCTCCACGGTGCGATAGCGCGTCAGATCATCGCGCGTGAGATAGCCGCCCGACCTCGCCATATGCTCGGCGTATAGCGTCCCAAGAGCACCCGTGTACAGCAGATCAGGACCTTCCCGCGCGATGCTGCGCAGCGTGTCCGCATAATCGCCGGTGACCAGCCGCGTGCCGGCAGCGATCGGCGATCCGCCAGGCAAATACAGCTTCGCGATTTCCGTGTCGCGCACCATGTCTGCGGCGGAGTCGGAGACGCATTCGCGCAGGTAGGGTGTCACGCGGAACCCGCGGGAGGCATGGCGGATCGCCGGCTCCATAACATCGGCCAGTGGGAAGGTGCCGAAGCGGGCGACTGCCTCGCACCAGCCCTTCAGGTTTCCGGGCGCGGCGACCGCGGTCGGACCGACAGCGTTCTTGCGACCGATCGCATCCATCGTGCCGGGCGCGGCCTTCGGATCGGGCGTGTACGTGCTCGGCCCGGTAGCGAGCGGCGCCATGCTCTGGTTGTCGATGACCACGTGGCGTCCGTCGGCCAGGCGGATATGCGCCATGCCACCGCCGAGGATGCCGACCATCATCGGCTCCACCACGGTCAGCGCAAATAGGGCGGCGATTGCTGCATCGATCGCATTGCCGCCGGCGGCCAACATCTCGGCGCCCGCCGCCGATGCGAGCGGATGATTGGTGACCACCATGCCGCGCGTGCCGGTCGCCGGCTGCTTCTCGCAACGGAACGTCGTACCCGCGCGGGCGCGCCAGTCGAACGTGGGCATGGCTGGTCCTTTCGTGCACTTGCTTCACGATCAGAATGCGCTCGCGCAAACCGCGCGACAATCGTTGGAGAATAGGGCGTGGACACCTACACGCTGCTCGGCTTCGTCGGTGTCGGCTGCATCGTGGTGGCGTATTTCGCCAACCAGCAGGGCTGGCTTCAAGCAGAGGACTGGCGGTTCCCTACCGCGAACCTTGTCGGATCGCTGCTGATCATGGCGTCGCTGTGGACTGCGTGGAACTTGCCGTCAGCCGTGATCGAGGCGATCTGGGCGGCGATCAGCCTGTATGGATTGGTCCGACGATGGCGCTGGCGCTAGACGGCCTCGGCCGCAAAACGCCGGGGTGCGGCACAGCAACTACAGCCGCCGGGATGCGTGCGGAACGGCGTCGCGGGACCCGACGGCTCAGCCCCGCCACCGCCAATCGCGGGCAGGGTCAAGGAGCGCTGCGCCGGGTCACCGCAAGCGGGGCAAGGCTGCGGAAGCTCAAACTCCGAAATCGGGTGGCTTTCGCTGAAGGGACCGCAGCGACCGCAGTCATAGTCGTAGGTTGGCATTCAGGCCTCGTAGGTCGGAATTGATCGAGACCGAGTTTGCCACCTCCGGGCGTTCCCGGTCCAGGGCGCGGTCGCTGCTGACACAACGCTGTCAGCGGTGACCTGGCAATATGGCCTCCGTCGCGGCGCTGAACCGCGGAAGCGTCAGCCGCTTTCGAAGGCAACACTGATCAGGAGGTGGCGATGCAAGCCGGTGATATTCGTGCGACCGCGGGCGTTCATCCGGACGCGATCCGCTCGGTGGAGCGCGTCTACGGACTCTGGGACGCGGCGCTCGGCGCCAAGGATGTCGACGCGGCCGCGGCGCTCTACGCGGAGGACACGCGGCTCGAAAGCCCCCTGGTGCGGCGTCAAGGTGCTGGAAGAAGATCGGTATCATCGCTGAAGTGCGGCGTCGGCGCGTGCCCTGCGGAGCAACCCGCCGGGTGCTGCCGACAGCAGCAGGGCGACTGGCACACCGACAGCGGCGGCGATGAGCAGTCGAAGCGCCATCAGCGATACCGGCGATTGCAGTTCCGCCATCGCCTGCGGCAAGCCGAATGCGGCGATGGTTGCCAGCAGAGATGCAGCGAGCAATGGGACGCCGGCTCGTATCGGCCGCAGCGGCGTGGTGCCCAGCACGTGCGCGTTCGTCCACAGCACGTATGGGGTGACAAACACCTGTGCGCCGAGCCACACCAGCACCGCCTGTAGCGGAGTGGCCGGGCGCAGCAGCAGAACGCCCACTGCGGTCGCGACCGTGCCGGCAATGTTCGCGATCAGCGTGTAGTGCGCCTCGCCGCGCGCAATGACCGCGACCCCGGCAGGAAACGCCAGGAACAGCCAGGCCGTCAGCGCGATCAGTGGCAACGCGGCTTCACCGCACGAAGCCCAGGCCGGTCCAAGCAGCGCCGCCACCAATGGTTGCATCGCGACGGCCATCCCGGCGCATAGCGGGAAAGCCAGAACGCTTGACCAGGCGAGGCAGCGATCCATGCTTGCGCGCAAGGCGGACAGCTCCTTCTGATGCTCGGAAAGAACCGGAAGCATCAGCCGCCACTGCGCGGTGAACGCGAGTTCGCGAACGGCATCGACGAGACGGAACGCCATATGCACCTGGCCCAGCGCTGCGGCGCCTGCGGTGCCGCCAATCAGCAGGGCAAACAGGCGGTAGCGGCCGTGCTGCACAAGAGTGCTCGCGGTGAGCGGCAAGCCGATCCGCAGCATTTCACGGAGGCGTTGCGCGCTCACGCGGCGGCGCGGCGGCAGCGGGCACCGTAACAGCAGGGTGAGAGCGCCGGCACCCGAGATTACCACCTGCTGCAGCACCAGCGCCCATGCGCCGGCACCTGCGAGGGCACTGACGACGCCCGCCAGCGTGCCCAATCCCTGACCGATGACTGTGCGCCATGCCAATGTCCGATAGGCACGATTGCGGGTGAGCAGGCCCTGCACCGGTCCTGCAGCGCCGACCAGCGGCAGCGGCAGTGCCAGGACCAGCGACATCATGACCAACCGGTGGTCTGCCAACGACCACGCCAGAGGTCGGCCGAACGCCGCCTGCAGCAACGCTGCGACACAGCCGACCGCGATCGATGCCACGAACGCGCTCGAGAATGTATCGTCTTCCACGACACGACGCTGCACGAGCGCATCGGCGAACAATGCGTTGACCGAGACCCACAACAGCACGTGCAGTGCAATCGCAGCCGCGCCGATGCCGACTTCCGCCGGACCGACCAGGCGCGCCACGATGAATGCGGAGGCAAAGGAGAGCAGCGCCGATACCGCTGCCTCGAGGCCGGACCAGAACACGTTGGCGGCATGGCCCTGCTTCATCGGCTGAATACAGGTGCCAGGACAGGTCGTCGCAGCGAGGCAAGGCAAACGACCGCGACCAGCGGCGGCAGCCACATGATGCGACTTTGATAGCGATCGTGTGGTCCGGAGAGACCACCGGTGATGGCTGCGTTGGCCAACAATGCCAGCAGGGCCGCCGCAGCGAAGCCGCTGGATGGATGATGGCGCGATGTCATCAACATCGCACAGCATCCGGCGACGCCGGCCAGCGCCGTCACGATGTGCAGCCTCTGCATCCAGCCTGGCACAGCGAGCTCGTCGGCAGTCTGACGCGATGTCGCGTACATCGACATTTCGAAACGTGGAAAATCGCGTTGGATCACGGGCGTGACTGTGGCCGGCCACGGCTGCAGCCCGTCGCCCGTGGCGAAACCTGCAAGCTGCCGCATCGAGTTCCGCCCAAAGGCCAGCAGTTCGCTAACCGGCTCGGCGCGCACGGCCGCGCCTATGATCGCATTCGCCTCGCTGGACACCAGTTTGGCTCCGCCGGCTTGCACAACCGGACCGTCCCGGCTCCACAGGAAGTCGTCCTCGACCATCGGCATCCGATCGATGAACGCGCAGAGCCGCCAGCCAGACGAAGGGCAGTCGCGGCGCAGTACGTCCATGCCCGGACCGTCGTAGATCACGCGGGTCAACAGGAACATGTTGCCGAACGGCGCCAAAGACGCACGACCGAATGCCAGCAGATTGACCGAGATCAGGGCAATGACCGCCAAAGCCAGCGGTGCAGTGCTGCGCACCACCGTGGTCCAGCGGAAACGCAATGGCAGCAGGACAACCAGAAGCAAAAACGCAAGCAGCACGTGCGACAGGTGTGCCGCAATCATGAACGCAGCAAATGCCATCAGCCAGATGCGCTCGCCCAAGGAGAGACGGTCCGGGACGAAGATCAGCAGTGCAAGGACAAGCACCAGAACACCGGTGAACACGTCCGGTGCGAGTTGCGACGCGATCCAGGGCAGTGACGATGCGACTGACATCGCGCCTGCCAGCGGCACCAACCACCACACTGATGTCCCGGGCAGCAACGTTCGGCGAACCAGATGAACCACAAGCACGATCAGCAGCGCCTGCACGGCGATCGCCGGCCAGGTGGTCAACGTCATGTGCAGGGGCAAAAGGAACAGGCTGTAGAATACTGGCCGGTCCCAGCCGGCATAATGCTCGATTGCCTGCGCGAGATAGGTGCCGGTATCCGAGAAGACGAGGGGATAGCCATTCCAAAGCGCCGGCCACAGCAATAGCGTGGCCGCCAGCGCAATGGCGACGAAGGTGCCGCTGCGTCCCTCAGTCCGGAAAGCCATTGGGGTGAGCCTCGTGCCATCGCAGCGCCGTGCGCACGATCTCGTCGAGGTCGGCGAAGCGTGGCCGCCAACCGAGTTCACGCTTCGCGCGCTCGGATGAGGCCACCAGCACGGCCGCGTCGCCCGGACGACGCGGACAGATGCGATATGGCACCTTATGGTTCGACACGCGTTCGACCGCCGTGATCACCTCCAGCACCGAATGGCCAGTCCCGCTCCCGAGATTGACGGTGACGCTGCCGGTCTCCAGCCGCTCGAGCGCCAGCAGATGCGCATCGGCGAGGTCGCTCACGTGCACGTAGTCGCGCAGGCACGTCCCGTCCGGCGTCTCGTAGTCGTCGCCGTACACGTCGAGTTGCCCGCGCCAGCCCAAGGCCGCGCCGATAACCAATGGGACAAGATGCGTTTCCGGTCGATGATCCTCGCCACAGCGTCCCGCCGGATCCGCGCCGGCTGCGTTGAAATAGCGCAGCGATGCGTAGCGCAATCCGTGCACGCGCTCCGCCCAAAGCAGCGCGCGTTCAAGGAACCATTTGCTGTCGCCGTAAGGTGACTCCGAATCGAGCCGCGCGTCCTCCGGAATGGGCACCAGTTCGGGCGTGCCATACAACGCCGCGGTCGAGGACAGGACGAAGCGCAAGATGCCGTGTCGCACGCAGGCTTCAATCAGCCGCATGCCGTTCACGCCGTTGTCGATCAGGTAGCGGAAGGGCAGGCGCATGCTCTCGCCCACCTGTGAGAGCGAAGCGAAATGGAACACGGCGTGCCAGGGGCCTTCGGCCAGCACTGCATCCACAGTGGCCGTATCAGCCAGATCGGCCACGATCAATTTGACGCCGGGCGGCACCGCGCCGCGATGGCCGGTGCGCAGATTGTCCAGCACCACGACCGTGTCGCCGCGCTCGACCAGTGCAGCCACAAGGTGACTGCCGACATAACCTGCCCCGCCTGTGACCAGGAACCGTTGCCCCATTAACTTCACTCCCGGAAGTAGCCGCCGTAGCGCGGATGATACACTTCCGCATCGGCATAGCCAGAACGTCGATGGACGCTGATGTCCACCTGCGTCAGCGCAGCGCCTACCACATTGGCGTGCGCTTCTTCCAGCAATTCCAGGGCATGCAGTGCGTTGTGGTGCGACGTGCCTCGCCAGCGAACGCAGAACAACGTGGCCTCGGCCAGGCCAGAGACGATACGCGCGTCGGTGATCACCTCGGCCGGCGGAGTGTCCAGCAGGACAAGGTCGTAGTCATCCCGCAGAGATTGCAGCATCCGCGCCATCGTGGCCGACATCAGCAGGCCAAGGGCATTCGCCTCGCCCTTGCCGCTCGGGACATAGTCCATGCCGGTCGCCGGATTCTTTTGGATCACCTCGGACAGGGGTACTCGTTCGCGCAGAAAGTCCACCAGCCCGGGCCGATCGCCACTGTCGGTCGGCGATGGGTGGCGGATGTCGCAGTCAACCATGATCACCCGCTCGCCATTCATCGCCGCGAGGCGGCCGAGCGCTTTGGTGACCGTCGTCTTGCCTTCCTGCGGATGCGCGGCGGTCACCGCGATGATGCGAGGCCTGCCCGGCCACAGCGACAGGCCGGCGCGCAGGGCACGCAACTGCTCGGCAAGGGCTGAACGCGGCTTGCGCGCCGCATAATCCTCGACGGTGATGCCGCGGAGAGTTCGGCGGGACATGCGCGGTATCAATGCGAAGCATGGCAGGCCGAGTACCTGTCCGCACATCGTCGCCACTTTGAAATGTGTTGTCCGCAAGCTCGCGCACGTACACCACCAGCAGACCAAGTACGACCCCGAATGTCGTCGCCGCGGCCATCCACTGCCCCGTGCGTGGAAAGCTTGGCCGGTCGGGGACGAGCGCCAGCGAAATCTCGTGCGCGTCGGGAGCCTGGATCGACGCTTGCTGCGCGGTCTGCTGGATACGCTCGAGCATTGCCTGCAAGAGGCCCCGCGCGGCATCCGCGTCGCGCGACATTGCGTTGAGCGGAACCTGTGCCTCGGCATCGTGCGCAATCTGTTCGTGTTGCTCGCTCAGATCGTGTTGCAGTGCATCCACGCGCTCGTGGTCCGCGCGGACATCAGCATCGATGGCTGCGACGACCCTGCCGCTCTCGGCGGCGACATTGCGATCCACCTCGGCGAGCTGTGCACGGACGGCCTGGACGTCAGGATGACTGCCACCGAACCTTGCCAGCATCGATTGCAGTTCTGCTGACAACTGGTCGTGCCGTGCGCGCAATTGAACCACCGAAGGCGCGATTGCCGCCTGCGCCGCGGCCCCGGCGCGGCCACTGGCGGCGTCCAGCTTCCCCTCGGCCTCGGCCAGGGCGCTGCGGGCACGCGTCAGGTTTTCGGTCAACAGGCTGACCTGCTCGCTGTCCAACCGCGCGTGCATGCCCTCGACCAGACCGTTCCGGGCACGGTATTGCGCTATGGCGTCCTCGGAACGCCGCAACTCCTCGCGCAGTTCATCCCGCCGCTGCTCGAGCCACTGCTGCGCTCGCGCCACCGCGCCGTATTTGGCGCCAAGCTGCGACTTCACGTAGAGATCCATTGCGTTGTTCACGGCAGCCGCGGCGATGACCGGGTCTTCTGCCGTGAACGAGACCTCAAGCACATGCGATGCCTTTAGCGGCGTCACGATCAGCGCGGCCTGCACCGCGCTCAACGTGGCGTTTCGTGCCGGATCAAGTGTTGGGCCCGCCGGTTCGTCCAACGATGCGGGCGGAGGGTGGAACAGCATCAGCCAAATCACGCGCTGCACTTGCCTCGGCCATGGCGGCCGCCGCAAGGATGCGTTGAACTCAGGGTTGTTGAGCAGGTTGAGTTCGCGGGCGACCTGCTCGACGACCGGCATTCCGCGCAGCACTTCGGCCTGGCTCGCCATTATGGCGTCGGTTATCGGATCGACCCGAAGAATGCTCTGGAGTTCGCGGACGTTGTATCCGTTCGCGTCGTAGAGCAGCGTCCCGGTGGCGGTATAGCGTGGGTTGAATTGGGACAACGCGACATAGGCCAGTAGCGGGCACAGCAGCATCGGCGCCAGCAGCAGCCATTTGCGCCGCCGCAGAATGGCGAGAATCGCCGCACCGTCCGGTGTCGCCGCGTCGCTCGCCAAGCCTGCCTGCGGCCGCTCGCGCCGTCCCATCGCGGGCGGATGAGGTGTTCCTGCGGGTCGGTCGAGCATCACCTGTCCTGGCGCGGGAAGGCGCGAGCTGGCCTGCTTGTCCAGCCGAGTTTCCCGATTGCCATCGGTTTACCCGCGTTACCTTAATTCCTGGCTAAACCCTGCCGCAGCATAGTTGGCGCATGGCTAACCTGGCACGCCTGTTCCGTCGTCATTGGTTCGTGGCCTGGCTGGCGCTCGTCGGCTGCGGTGGGCCGGGAAGCGATCTGCCGATGCTGCCGCCCGCGGACGTTAGCTCTTACACACTTGGTCCGGGCGATCAGGTGCGCATCATCACCTTCGGTGAGGAGAATCTGACCGGCGAATTCCGGGTCAATGACAATGGCAACGTCGCGCTGCCGCTGCTCGGCTCGGTGCACGCGGAGGGCTTGACCTCCGGCGAACTGGAAGGCGCCGTGGCGGCCGCCCTGCGCCGGGGCAACCTTGTGCACACCCCCTCGGTCGCGGTGGAGGTCATTGCCTATCGGCCGATCTACGTCCTGGGCGAGGTTAACAAACCGGGTCAATATGCCTATCAGCCGGGCATGACCGTGGTGACCGCGGCGGCGGTGGCCGGCGGCTTCACCTACCGCGCGGTTCAGAGCTATGCTGCCATCGTGCGTTCAGTCGAGGGCGAGGCCGTTGAGGGCAGGGTCAGCCGACAGGCCTTCGTGCGACCGGGCGACGTCATCACCGTATTTGAACGACGGTTCTAGCGGCGGCCTCCGCTTGTGGCGGACTGCCATCAGCTTGGCGGCTTGCCTGACTTTGGCGGCTGCACGCGACACGCCCGCGCCGGGCCCGCTGCATATCATCGGCGGCCAGGCCGCAGGTTGCATCGCCGGCGCGGTGCAATTGCCCAAGGACGGGCCGGGTTTCCAGACCATCCACCTGTCCCACAGCTCCTTCTGGGGCGCACCCTCGACGATCGCTCGGATCGAGACGCTGGGAGAGCAGGCACATGCGGTGGGAATTGGCGATCTCTACGTCGAGGACATCTCGCGCCCACGTGGTGGACCGCTGCCGGGTGGGCATTTCAGCCACCAGTTGGGTCTCGACGCGGATGTCGGCCTGGACGTGACGCCCAAGCACACGCTGACCTCAGCAGAGCGCGAGACGGTCGAACTGCCGAGCTTGGTGCGATCCGATCAGCGTGGCGTCGATGCCGTCCGTTGGACACCGCAGGTGGTCACCTTGCTGCACCTGGCTGCCAGCCTGCCCGACGTGGATCGCATCCTGATCAACCCGGCGATCAAGCGGCAGCTCTGTGACCAGGTGCAGGGCGATCGCGCATGGTTGCGGCTGATACGGCCATGGTACGACCACTCGGCGCACATGCATATTCGTTTTCGCTGTCCCGCTGATCAGCGGGACTGTGTGCAGGCCGCACCTCCACCGCCCGGCGACGGCTGTGATGCGACGCTGCAATGGTGGTTCGACCAGTTGAATGTACCGGCGAAACCGTCCCCTCCATATCATCCACCCCCACTACCGGCGGCCTGCAAGGCGGTGATGGACGCAAACTGAATGCATCTCCCCCTCCCGCGAGGGGAGGGGGCTCCTCCTCATCCCGCCGCCTTCGCCTCTCGCCGCCGCTCGTGAAGGATGAACTCCGTGTACCCGTTCGGTTGTGCGCGTCCCTTGAACACCAGGTCGCACGCCGCCTTGAACGCCGGTCCATCGAACTCCGGCGCCATGGCGCGATACAACGGATCGCCGGCGTTCTGCCGGTCCACCACCACCGCCATGCGCCGCATCACCTCCATCACCTGCTCACTGCTGACAATGCCATGATGCAGCCAGTTGGCGATATGCTGCGACGAAATGCGCAGCGTCGCGCGATCCTCCATCAGACCGACATCGTGGATGTCGGGCACCTTCGAGCATCCCACGCCCTGATCGACCCAACGCACGACGTAACCAAGAATGCCCTGGCAATTGTTGTCGAGTTCCTGACCGATGTCCGGTGGTGACCAGTTGGGCCGATCAGCGATTGGAATCGTCAGCAGATCCGTCAGCGACGCCCGCTTACGCTTCGCCAGTTCCTCCTGCCGCTGGGCCACATCCACCGCATGATAGTGCAGCGCATGCAGCGTCGCCGCGGTGGGTGAGGGGACCCAGGCGGTGTTGGCTCCTGCCTTTGGGTGCCCGATCTTCTGCGTCAGCATCTCCGCCATCCGGTCGGGCGCCGCCCACATCCCCTTGCCAATCTGCGCTCGCCCGCGCAGGCCGCACTGCAGACCGATATCGACGTTCTGGTCCTCGTACACCTTGATCCACGCGGTATTGCGCATCTCGTTCTTGCGGATCATCGGGCCGGCTTCGATCGAGGTATGGATCTCATCACCGGTGCGGTCGAGGAAGCCTGTGTTGATGAACACGACCCGATCCTTCGCTGCGCGGATGCACGCCTTGAGATTGGCCGAGGTGCGCCGCTCCTCATCCATGATGCCCATCTTCAGCGTGTTGCGTGCGAGGCCCAGCATGTCCTCAACACGGGCAAAGATCGTGTCGGTGAACGCCACCTCTTCCGCGCCGTGCATCTTCGGTTTGACGATGTAGATCGAACCGGTGCGGCTGTTGCGCATCGCGCCAGTGGCCTTCACGTCGTGCATCGCAATCAGCGAAGTGACCGCCGCATCCAGCAGGCCCTCGGGTGTCTCGGCGCCCGACGCATCGAGGACCGCGTCGGTGTACATGTGATGACCGACATTGCGCACCAGCATCAGGCTGCGGCTCGGCAGCTTGTACGTGCCACCGTTCGGCGCCGCATACTTGCGATCCCGATTGAGGTGCCGCGTTATCGTCTGGCCGCTCTTGTCGAACGTCTCGGTCAGCGTCCCTTTCATGAGGCCGAGCCAGTTGCGATACGCTTCGACCTTGTCCGTGGCATCGACGCAGGCCACAGAATCCTCGCAATCCTGGATCGTGGTGATCGCCGCCTCAAGGATCACATCGGCGATGCCTGCAGCGTCCTGCTGTCCGATGGGACGAGACCGGTCGATGACGATTTCGATATGCAGCCCGTGGTGCTTCAGCAGCACCGCTGATGGGTCGCTGGCGCAGCCGCGATAACCGACGAACTGTTCCGGCCGCGCGAGCGCTGTTTGCGAATGATCCTTCAATGTGATCGTGAGGCGACTCGAATCGATTTTATAGCCTGTTGCGTCACGATGTGTTCCGATGGCGAGCGGCGCCGCCTGGTCCAGAATGTCGCGGGCCTTCGCGATGACGCGGGCGCCGCGGTTCGCGTTGTAGCCAGGACCGCGAGTCGCATTGCCATCCTCAGGGATGACGTCAGTCCCGTATAGCGCATCATACAGGCTGCCCCAGCGCGCGTTGGCAGCATTCAGTGCGTACCGCGCATTGGTTACCGGAACGACGAGCTGTGGTCCGGCAATGGTGGCGATTTCGGAATCGACGTTTACGGTACCGATCGCGAAATCCGCCGGCTCGGCTTGCAGATAGCCTATGCCGCGCAGGAATTCGGTGTAGTTATCGAACTCAATCGGCCTGCCGCGGCGCTCCACGTGCCACGCATCGATCTGGCGTTGCAACTCATCGCGCTTCTCGAGAAGGGCCTTGTTGCGAGGCGCCAGATCGCGGACCAGCGCACCATAACTCTCCCAGAATGCGGCGGCCTTCAGGCCGGTCCCCGGGATCGCCTCGTCGTTGACAAAGTCGTACAGCGTGTGTGCAACCTGCACGCCGCCGCCGGCGGTCTGGAAATCCATTTCCAAGCAACTCCTCGAGGGTTCGACACCAAACGCAGCGCCGCTGGCGCCGTCTGCCGTCTTGTCGTTACCCCCGTAGGACTACCGCAGCCTTAACTTCGCTCTCGCGCATCGCGCCACCGCTCGAACGCAGCTCTGGTCGCCGCGTTCGGCGGATAGGTGCCGGGCAGGGCGGCGCCATCCCTCACACATTGTAGCAGGAAATTCTCCAACTCCTCCTGCTCCGTCGCGTCGCGCGCGACCTCGTCCGCCATGGCGGAGGGAATCACGGCCACCCCGTCGCGGTCGCCCACGATAACGTCACCGGGATAGACCGCTACGCCACCACAACCGATCGGCACATTGCTCTCCACCGCGTGATGCTGCGCCAGGTTGAGCGGCGCACTCGGTCCGCTGCAGAAAACAGGGAATTGTGTCATTTCTCCGATCGGACCGGCATCGCGGATACCACCGTCGCCGACCAGACCGGCGACGCCGCGCTTCATCAGCCGGGTTACCAGAATCTGCCCGGCACACGCGGCGCGAGTATCGCTACGACAGTCGATCACAAGGACATGCCCTGCGGGCGTAATCTCGATCGCCTTGCGCTGCGGGTGCTCCGGGTTGGTGAACACCCCGACGTTGTCGACATCCTCGCGCGCCGGGATGTTGCGCAAGGTGAATGCCGGGCCGACCAGATTGGCTCCGTACTGCCCGAGGGGGCGCACGCCCTGCATGAACGCATTGCGCAGCCCGCGCTTGAACAACTGTGTGGTCAGTGTCGCGGTGCTGACCAGGCGGAGCCGGTCGAGCGTATCGCGCCCGGGGCTGGACATGCTTTCGGTGCCTCGCTGCCATCAGACGGAGGCAACCTGCCGCAGCAATCCCCGGTGATCAATCGGGTCTCGCCGACCAGGCAGCACTTATCGCCCAAATCGGGCAGGTCCTGACACGCCCCGCGCTCCAGCCAGCCGCTTTGCCAGGGCCGGGTCAGTTGGCGGGACGCATCCTTTGTGTGGCGGAGCGGTCCTCGCTGCTCATGGCGGTATACCGCTCAACCAGCCGGTTCAACGCCTCTCGCACCCTCGCCGCGGGCTCGACCGCCGCCATCGCCCGCAGGTCCGACACGATTTCCAGCAGTTCAGAATGAGTGACGATGTTGGACATGACAGCAATATGAACTCCGCAACGACCGTACGCTGTGACCTGGGTCACAGCGTGCCGGCCAATCCGCCGATCTCGACGCGGCCAACGCAGGTAGCTCATGACGCGAAGAAGCGGGCGGCGTAGTATTGCGAATTGTCATCCACCCAACGCCCAAGAGAGCGCCTTGACCCAGATTGCCATCACCAAGACGGCCAGCCCGAAGCAGCCTCCGGCGGATGAAACGCTCGCCTTCGGCCGCGTCTTCACCGACCACATGTTCCTGATGGACTTCCGTGAGGGCAAAGGCTGGCACAGTCCACGCATTGTGCCGTACGCGCCGTTCACCCTGGATCCCGCCGCCTGCGTGCTGCACTACGGCCAGGCAATCTTCGACGGTATGAAGGCATTCCATGGCCAGGACGGCCGCGTGCGGCTGTTCCGCCTGCCGGACCACGCGCGTCGGCTAAATCGGTCCGCGCACTACCTGTGCATTCCGAAACTCGACCCGGAGATGGTGGAAGAGTCGATCCGGGCTCTGGTGGAGGTCGATCAGCGGTGGGTGCCTTCGCTGCCCGGCACGTCGCTGTACATACGTCCGACGGTCATAGCCACCGAGACCTTCCTCGGAGTGCATCCATCCAGCAGCTACCTTTACTACGTCATCCTTGGACCCGTCGGCGCCTACTACAAGGAGGGCATGAATCCGGTCAGCATCCTGGCATCCGACACCTATGTCCGCGCGGTTCAGGGCGGGCTGGGCGCTGCCAAGACCGCGGGCAATTACGCCGCCAGCCTGTTCGGTGCGGAAGTGGCGCAGAAGGCGGGCTATACCCAGGTGTTGTGGCTCGACGGCGTCGAGCATCGCTACCTCGACGAGGTCGGCACCATGAACATCATGCTGAAGATCGACGATGAGGTTATCACGCCGCCGCTCAACGGTGCGATCCTGGCTGGGATCACGCGCGATTCCGTCCTCACGCTGCTGCGCGACTGGGGGATGCGCGCGTCGGAGCGTCCGGTGGCGATCGACGAGGTGATCGCGGCGGCTCAGGCGGGGCGGTTGGAGATGTGGGGCACCGGCACCGCGGCGGTTATCTCGCCGGTGGGCGAGCTTGGCTACAAGGGCGAGCGCTACGTTATCAATGGCGGCAAGACCGGTGCGCTGACGCAGAAGCTGTACGACACGATCGTGGGCATCCAGTATGGGACTGCACCGGATCCGCACGGATGGACACGGCTGCTCGGCAACCGGCTGGGCGGATGAGCATTGACATTTCACCCTCGCGCGTGCATTCGGCCCGCGTGATCAGCGCCACTCGCATCATCGTCGTCCGCCGACGCCGCCGTCCTTTGACGGGGGTGGGAAGGTTGCGCGCGCGATAAGGCAGGCTCGCAGATCGATCACGAAGGCCCCCGTCGGTAGCGACGGGGGCCTTCGTGCTTTTGGGGTCCTCTGTTGCTCCGGCTCATCAGCAGCAAGGAGGACATGATGACGACTACAGTTGCTTCGTTCGACGCCGTGATGGACATCGCGCTTCGGCCGCCCGTGGTGTTCGTGGCCGGCGAAGGTTCGTGGCTGACCGACAGCGAAGGTCGCCGCTATCTCGACTTCATTCAGGGTTGGGCGGTGAACTGTCTCGGCCATTCGCCGCCGGCGATCACTCGGGCGCTGGCACGACAGGCGGAACGACTTATCAACTGCAGCCCGGCCTTCTACAACGACCAGATGCTCCGGCTTGCGGAGTTGCTTGCGCGGCACAGCGGGCTGCATCAGGTGTTCCTCGCCAACAGTGGCGCGGAGGCGAACGAGGGTGCGATCAAACTCGCGCGCAAATGGGGTGCGAGGTATCGCGACGGGGCGAGCGAGATCATCACCATGGATCACGGTTTCCACGGCCGGACGCTTGCCACGATGTCGGCGTCCGGCAAGCCGCAGTGGGAGCACCTCTATGAGCCGAAGGTGTCGGGCTTCGTGAAGGTCCCGCTGAATGATCTTGCCGCGGTCGACGCTGCGATGACGCCGCGCACGGTTGCGGTGATGCTGGAGCCGATCCAGGGCGAGGCCGGCGTCTTCGAGGCGACAGTGCCGTTCCTCCGCAGTCTGCGCGCTCTGACGCGGGAGCGTGGCTTGCTGCTGATCCTCGACGAGATCCAGACCGGCATCGGTCGCACCGGCCGTCTGTTCGGCTGCGAGCATGCGGACGTCAGGCCCGATATCATGACGCTGGCCAAGGGTCTTGGCGGCGGCGTGCCGCTCGCCGCGCTGGTTGCCGATCGCGACGCCTGCTGCTTCGAGTATGGCGATCAGGGCGGCACGTTCTGTGGCAATCCGCTGATGGCTGCGGTCGGCTGCGCGGTGATCGAGGCCGTGACGCAGCCTGGCTTTCTTAGCCGGGTGAGCGAGGCCGGCGAGTATTTGGCTGGGCGACTGCGGGCGCTGTCCGTGAGGCATGGCTGTGGCGAGGTGCGGGGCAGGGGCTTGTTGCTGGCGCTCGACCTGGGGCGTGACATCGCGTCGGAGGTTGCTGATGCAGCGATGGTGCGTGGGCTGCTGGTCAACGCGCCGCGTCCAGACTCGCTGCGGTTCATGCCGTCGTTGACGGTGAGCGACGATGAGATCGACCGGATGATTGATATCCTTGACGGTGTCCTGGGCCTGGCTTCCCGGCAGGAGTAGGCCACAGCACCACCGAGACGAGCAGCAGCACCGTGATGCCGCCCGTGATGCCGACGAAGCGTTCGATGCCCGGAAGCAGGCTGGTCGGCGGCCCGACGCCTTGCACCAATGTCATGATGTAGACAATCGTCGCCTGGGTGCCTGCATAGCTTATCGCCCGTTGACTTGATTGCAGTTGCACGCCGACGAATACGCCCACGGTGAGTGCCAGCAGCCAAAGAAGGAAGTTCGTCAGCGGCATCGCCAACAGCAACAGAGCGACAGCACCGCCGATGAGGCAGCCCCAGATCCGCTGCAACGCCCTTGTGACGAAGGGCGTATGGTCTTCGAACCCGCGTGGCGGTTGCACCGCCATGACGGCGGCCGCGGTGACGTCCATTTGCGGCAGACCCGGCAAACCGAGACCGATGCCGAGCAACGGTATCAGCATGACTGTGATGCCGCTGCGCAGAGCGTGCAGCAGAGCCGGCCGATTGGCGCCGAGCAGGTCGGTGAAGCCGGATGGTTGCGGCGGCGCTGCTGTCTCGTCGGGCGCAAACAGCAGCGCGGCCAGCATCGCCGCGGCGGTGCCGATCATCACGTCGGCGACCCTGTCCGTGGCCCCCGAAAAAGCGACCGTGGGATCGGTCAGCGACATCAGCACGATCATCATGGCGGTGATTGCGGCCAGCAGCCAGGCATAGCCAAAAGGGCTCAGCAGATAGCCGAGCGTGCCGAGTGTCCCCGCGGCGAGCAGGAACAGCGCGCACAGCGCATGGTTGTAGGCGAGGGTGGACGCGCAGGCCAACGCGATGACCGCGCCGATGATCGTGCCGACGATGCGCAACGTGCCCCGCCGCAGCGATGCCGGCCGTGTCGTCTGGCTCACCGTGAAGGCGGAAATGGCGACCCACCATGCATCGTTCAGCGTGAAGAGCGCGGCAGCCGCGACAGCCAAGGTGACTGCGAAAGCCACGGCATAACCTTGCCGGGCGCGCGGGCCGGTGAACCGCAGTTCAGCGATCTCTGCACGAAACCCGGTCAACAGCTCCGTGATCATGGGAAGATGACGGTACGTGCATCGGCGCCCATGTAGAGCGTCAGATCAGGCGGCGGATCGATCAGAGTGATCGTTACCGGAAAGCGGTGCTGCAGGCGTATCCAGTCGGTGGTGGGGGCAACGTAGGGCAACAGTGCAGCCTCATTCTCGCTACGGCTGATCCCGCGTGCGATGCCGGCGATCCGGGCGCGATGAAAATGCCACGGATGGCTGTCGAGCCAGACCCACGCGGTATCTCCGATATGAAACAGCGGCAGGTAGCTTTGCTTGTAGTTCGCGATGATCCGCCACGTTTTGGCATCGACTATGCCGATCAGTGCCTGGTCGGCGCGCGCCATGTCGCCCGGTTGCAGGTTCAGATTGTTGATCGTGCCATCCACCGGCGCGACGATCTCGGTGCGTGCGAGTTGCCACTGCGCTGTTGCCTGCGCCGCCCGTGCCGCCGCCAGTGCTGCTTCATGTACCGCCAGCAGCGCACGGCTCCGTGCGATGTCGGCCTGACGAGCGGCGGCCACGGTTTGCGACCGGGCCATCGCGTTGTTCGCCTGCTCGAGTTGTGCCTGCGTCGCGTCGGAGGTGCGGGCCAGGCTGGCAGTGCGCTGCAGGGTCTCGCGGGCAAAATTCGCATCGGCAGTCGCGCCGTTGTAAGAGTCCACGGCCGCATTGACATCGTCCCGATCGACCGCAAGTTGCGCTTCGGCACGATCGATCTCCGCCTGTTGCTCGGTCAACGCGAGTTGGAAAGGCACTGGATCGATGCTGATCAGACGATCGCCTCGCTTCACCGGCTGGTTGTCAGCGACGTGGATCGCGACGATCTGTCCGGCGACCAACGGCGCCACGGCCACGAGGTCGGACCGGACATAAGCGTCGTTGGTGTAGGCGACGATCCTGGTGAGGCCCTCATAGAGCCAGGCCGCGGCGAACAGTCCGCCCGCAACCAGCAGGACCCGCTTGCGCCGCGTCACCTTACGATTGACTCAGGCGGTCCGGTGCCGCGAGGAAGTTATCGGTGTACTCGCCGCGCGAGACCTTGACCGGGATCTCCTCCTCGGTGGTGCATTCGAGGATTTCGGAACCGGCGGCGCGCGACGGCACCGCAAGCTGATCGATCTGATCGGCGAATGCCGTCGCGCGGTCCGCGTCGAGGCGCCAGGCGAAGCAGTTGTCCGCGGACGGGTTGTATCCCCGGCGCGCCGGCCGATGCGGTCATGGTGACCGCGGTTCGAGGTGAGGTGCAGAAGCCAAGTTGGTCCAGCCGCACATCCGACAGCTCGCGCGCGAAGCGGCGCAGCACGCCGGCGAGCAGGCGGAGGTCTTCGGCCTCGCCGAGCACCAGCAGCATCGGATTGAAGTCGCTGGGCAGGAAGCCGATGCGCAGCACTGTCAGACGACCTCGATCACGTCGGTGGCGTGACACAGCTCTTCGACGCCCGCTTCGCCATTGGGCACCTCGATCAGGCGAACCTTCGCCCATTCGTCGTTGACGATCTCCAGCACCTCGGCCGTGATGCCGCCGACAAGGCGGAGTTTGTTGCCGACTGCGACGCCGCTCAGTTCGATCATCAGAAGAAGATACTCAGGTTTTTGGCCAGCAGCACGTTCTGCTCCAGGATGATCTCCCGGCGGGCGATCTGCCACGATGTGCCCACCCGTCGCAGCTCATCGGTTCGCCGCCCGACAAAGGTGAAGTTCTCGTATTCGACCCGGTTCTGGTAAACCAGGAACCGGCATCCCACCGTAATCTCGCGTGCATCCTCGACCGTTGGCCGCACGTCGAGCAGCCGCACATTGCTCACCATGTGCGTCACGCGCGACAGCGGCTCCTCGGCATAGTGGACACCGGTCAGGATCTGCTCCACCCGCTTGCCAAGCGTCCACTTGTCCTCATCGAACCAGCTTATGCCTTCACCCTGCTTCGTGTTCTCCCGCTCCGCATGCTGGCCGAACTTCACGTTTCGCCGCATCGGCATGAAATACACCAGATCCTCGGCCAGCAGGTCGATCCACTCCTTGAACCTCCGCTGATCCAGCAGATCGGCCTCGAGATACAGGAAGTCCTCGATCTCCTCGCGGAGCTGATACCACGCGAGCGGACGCATCACTCGGCCGCCGCCTGCATCCGCGGGCGTCCCAGCAACTCGTCCCAGGGCGCGCCGTTCAGATACGAGGCGTAGACACGATAGTAGTTGCGCGGAGTCTGGTCGGTCATTTGCAGCGAGACATCGCCAGGGATCGGATCATTGGTCTTGTACGTGCCCATGGACATCTGGTAGTTGAGCGGGTACCGCCGCGCGATCGTGCCCTTCGAGGAAGCTGTCGCGTACAGCCAGTTCTCCATGTCGTCCTGCTCGGTCATGCCGGCGGGGCCCGAGTAGCGCATGTAGTAACGGCGCAGCACATCCTTCACCTCGGCTGGTGCATCGGCATCGACCATGAAGAAGCGCCAGCCCTCGGTCTCGGTCGGGCTATGCGGATGCCAGACGCAGATACCACGCGGCTGCCGCCCGTGATACGACGCGTTCGGGAAGAAGTTGCCGACCAGCGACATGTTGCGCGCCTTCGCCCCCAGCCGGCGCTTGCGCTCGTAAAAGCAGTGGCGGAAGTACTCGTCCACGATCGGGTTATGCTGATAGGTCGAGACATACTCGGTCTGCTCGGGCATCAGCGCGCCGGTCAGACCATGGCCCTGCGGAAAGCCGACCCAGAAGCGCTGTCCGCCGGCATATTCGTTGTCGCGCCGGCTGGACGCGCCGCGCTGTCCGCTGGGCCCCATGCCGATCATGTCCACCGATCGGTGCGATGGGTTGTGGTAGCTGTCGCCAAGAAAGTTCTCCGCCGCGAATTTCCAGTTCGACGGGAACACCCATTTGTGGACGCCGATCACTTCCGCGCCGCCGGGCCTGCCGTCACGGCAATCCACCACATGATCCAGGTGTTCGGCGGCGTCGCCGAGATATGTCTCGAAGTCCGGCGCTTCCGGGTCCCATGACGCCCACACGGTGCCATGATACAGCGCGAGTTTCGGCACCTCGATCAGCGACCATTCGTCGCGGTTCAGTGTGCCGTCATACAGTGCGCGATACAGCGGCACACCCTGGAGCTTGCCGTCGGTGGTGTAGCTCCACGAATGATACGGGCAGACGAACAGCGACGTATTGCCCTGCTCGTAGCGGCAGACCTTCATGCCGCGATGGCGGCAGGAGTTCAGGAACACATGCACCGCGCTTTGCGCGTCGCGGCATATGATCACGGACTCCTCGCCCATGCGGGAGACGAAGAAGTCGCCGGGGTTGGGGATCAGGCTCTCGTGCCCGACGAACAGCCAGGCACGGGTGAAGAGCTTCTGCAGTTCCTCGCGATACAGGTCGGGTGAGACGAAGATCTCGCGGCTGATGATGCCGCGCTGTGGGTCGACCATCTGGTCGATCGGCAAGGTCGTGGTCATTGGCGGGACCTCTCTCTGCGCCGCCGATTGTGCGGTCAGGAGCGGCCTCAACGTCAAGCCTTGCCCAGCGGGTAGCCTGCTGCGCGGGTTAGCGGGTTAGGGAGGGTCAGCTCCGGCTTGTATGGTCGATCGTGGGGATGAGGGGAGGCGGGCGGCGGGGGCGGGGAGCGGAAACACCCGGTCCAGCATGTCTATGATCAGGCGGGTGTAGTTGCCGCGGTAGCGGATGATGGCGCTTTGCAGACTCCGCCACAGTTTGTGGCTCGGCGTGATGCCGAGGTCGCGACAGATATCGGCGATCACCGCGCCGATTGGCCGGCGGCGAACCTGCGCGGCGATCTGCTCCGGTGTTGGCATGGCGGCGAGGGGGGCGGCCTGGTCGTCTCGCGGTGTGAGTGCCCGCGGCGCGCGGGGTGCGGATCGAACTGCGGCGCGGCGCGGGTCGGGATCGGCGTCCAGACGGGTCGCGGTGGCAGTGATCCGCACCTCGAGCGCGGCGGCGAGATGCAGGCCGTGGGCGATGCGCGCGAGGATCAACGCGATATCGTCGGTGCCGAAGCTGGCGAACCGAGAGGCCGAGGGCGGCAGTGCCATGCTGGCGCAGCGTGCCGGCGAGTTCGCGGCCGTAGTCGATGAGCGCGCGGACCAGGACGAGGAGGCCGAAGGAGCGGGTGGATTGAGGGGCTGGGTCGGGGGCCGCGCCGGACATGAACGGAATAGGAACATAAGGCGGTCGCCGGTGTCAAGGAAAGTTTTCCTTCTCCGCCGGCATCTGCGGGGCGGCGGGCCTATACAGGCTGACGGCGCTTGGCCAAATCACGTTGCGCGCGGAAACGGACCGGCTGTCGCGCGGGGGGCCTCGTCGCGCGCCGTTGGGAGCGCGTGACGCCATCGAGGACGCGGCGGCGTCGAAGTGCAGATCCAGCCTCCCATGCAGAGATCTGCTTGCGTGGCAAAGAAGACGTGGATGGCCGGGACAAGCCCGGCCACGACGAAAACAGAGAGGGGCGAAGGACGTGAAGTCCCAATCGACGGCCCGTTTGGCTTACTCCGCCGCCACCTGCATGGGGCCGCGATCGCGGCCGATCAGGGTGTCCCAGTCGTCGCCGTTCAGATACGACGCGTAGACACGATAGTAGTTGCGTGGCGTCTGATCGGTGATCTGCAGCGACACGTCGCCGGGGATCGGGTCGTTGGTCTTGTACGCTCCCATCGACATCTGGTAGTTGAACGGATAGCGCCGTGCGATCGTGCCTTTCGACGCGGCGGTGGCATAGAGCCAGTTCTCCATGTCGTCCTGCTCGGTCATGCCCGCCGGCCCCGAGTAGCGCATGTAGAAGCGCCGCAGCACGTCCTTCACCTCGGCCGGTGCATCGGCGTCGACCAGGAAGAAGCGCCAGCCCTCGGTTTCGGTCGGGCTGTGCGGATGCCAGACGCAGATGCCGCGCGGCTGGCGTCCGTGATACGAGGCGTTGGGGAATATGTTGCCGGTGAACGGCAGCAGCCGCGCGCGCTCGCCCAGCCGCCGCTTTCGCTCCTCGAAGCAATGGCGGAAGTATTCATCGACGATCGGATACTGCGCGTAGGAGGGTTCGTATTCCATCGTGTCGGGCATGAGCACGCTGTGCATGCCGTGTCCGGCCGGATGGCTGACCCACACGTGCTGGCCCTTGTTGTATTCGTTGTCGCGCCGGCCTTTCTGCCCGCGCTGCGCGGAGGGGCCGATGCCGATCATGTCCACCGAGCGGTGTGACGGATTATGATAGGTGTCGCCGAGAAAGTTCTCAGCCGCGAACTTCCAGTTGGACGGGAACAGCCATTTTTGGACGCCGATCACTTCGGCGCCGCCCGGCCTTCCGTCACGGCAGTCCAGCACCTGATCGAGGTGATCGATCGCACTGCCGAGATAGTCCAGCAGATCGGGCGCCGCCGCATCCCACGACGCCCACACCGTGCCCTTGTACAGCGCCAGTCTCGGTACTTCGATCAGCGACCATTCGTCGCGGTTCAGCGTGCCGTCATACAGTGCGCGATACAGCGGCACACCCTGGAGCTTGCCGTCGGTGGTGTAGCTCCACGAGTGATAGGGGCAGACGAACAGCGACGTATTGCCCTGCTCGTAGCGGCAGACCTTCATGCCGCGATGGCGGCAGGAGTTCAGGAACACGTGCACCGCGCCCTGTGTGTCGCGGCACAGGATCACCAACTCCTCACCCATGCGCGAGACGTAGAAGTCCCCAGGCTTGGGGATCAGGCTCTCGTGCCCGACGAACAGCCAGGCGCGAGTGAACAGCTTGTCCAGTTCCTCGCGGTAGAAGTCAGGCGAGACGAAGATCTCGCGGCTGATCGTGCCGCGCTTGACGTCGATCAACCGGTCGATGGGCAGGGTCGTGGTCATCTGCCGAACCTTTTCTGGGGCTGCACGATTGTGCGCCGGGTGAGGGCCGGTGCGTCAAGCCCGCGGCGACGGGATGCCATCACCGGCCGATTCATGCTATGTGGGCACATAAACCCAGAGTGGGACATAAACCCAGAGGAGCGCTCCATGTTCCAGAAACTGCATCATGTCGCCTACCGCTGCCGTGACGCACAGGAGACGGTGGAGTTCTACACCAAGGTGCTCGGGCTGAAATATGCCGCGGGCGAGATGGCGCCGGAGGGTGCGAGGCCGTACGGGGAGGAAGTCGATCTCATTCACATCTTCTTCGAATGCGGTGACGGCAGCTACATCGCGTTCTTCGATCTGCCGAGTTCGCCGCCGGCCCAGGCGGACCCGAACACGCCGGGTTGGGTCAACCACATAGCCTTCGAGGTGCCCACCATGGAGGCTCTGCTTGAGGGCAAGCGGCGCGTGGAGGCTGCCGGCATCGACGTCCTGGGGCCGAAGGACCACGGGTTCTGCCAGTCGATCTATTTCTTCGACCCCAACAACATCCGCCTGGAGATGACCCTGCGCACTGAAGCGCCCGGGGTGCTCGATAAGATGGAGAGCGTCGCGACGGACAAGCTGGCGGAGTGGAACGCACGCAAGGAGCGCAAGTATGGCGTCGCGGCCTGAACCGCGATGCAGGGCGAACTGGTCGCGATCGACGTTCCGCGCGGCAGCGGCTACGACAGCCAGAGCGGGCTGAACAATCTGTTCCCGCAGGTGTTTGGGCGGCTCGCCGCGGAGGGCTGCGACAGGCGCGTCGCGTTCGTGGTGATCCACCCGACCAGCAACTTCATGGGCCACTATCTGATCGGCCCGCTGCAACAGCGCAACCGTGCGATCCTGGCGCTGAACACGCGCTATGTCGCCAATGATACTGCGCTCATCATGGAGCGCGCGATCCAGGATCTTGGCGCCGGCATCATGTTCCTGCGCCAGCGCGGCTATGAGCGCGTCGTGCTGTGCGGCAATTCCGGTGGTGGTTCGCTCGCGGCGTTCTATCAGGCGGAGGCGGAGCGGCTTACCATTACCACCACGCCGGACGGTGCGCCGTTCGAGCTGCGTCCAGAGCGGCTTCCTCCGGTGGATGGACTGGCGATGCTTGCCGCGCATCCTGGCCGCGCGGCGACAATGGTCGAGTGGATCGACCCGGCGGTGGTGGATGAGCGCGACATGCATGCGACCGACGCGTCGCTCGACATGTACAATGCGGCGAACGGTCCGCCTTACGATGCCGCCTGGCTGCGCCGTTATCGCGCCGCGCAGCGTGCACGCAACGACCGGATCACCGACTGGGTACTGGGCAGGTTGGCGGCGCTGGATGCCGAACCGGATGAGGAGCTGATCAAGGACGAGCCGTTCATCGTCTATCGCACCGTCGCCGACCCGCGTTTCCTCGATCTGACGCTGGATCCCAGCGATCGTGCGGTGGCCCGCAACAGGCGGTTGAACTACGGACCGACCAATCTCGGGCGATTCTCCACGTTGCGTTCCTTCCTCAGTCAGTGGAGCGGTCGTCTGTCGCGCGCCGATGGCCCGTCCTGCATGGCGCGTTGTTCGGTGCCGGTGCTCAACGTGATGTATTCAGCCGACACGCTGGTGTTTCCGGCACAGTGCCGGTCGTGGTCGCACGCAGCGGGTGACCGTTGCGTGGACCATGTGCTCAAGGGCGCGTCGCACTTCCTGATGGGTCAGGACGCATTGATCGGTGAGCTCGCCGATCTGCTCGTAGCCTGGGGCGACCGACTTTGACGTGAAGGAAGTGGTTTCGTCTCCCTGAATCAGAGGTCGATCGCGAAACCACGTAGCGCCAGCACGATGAGCAGCGTCGCGTTGAGCAGCATCACAACCGGTGCGGCGGCTGCAACTCCGCGATGCCAGCGCCGTCCCGCCGCCTGTCCCGCTATGCCGACGGCCACCAGCGCCGGCACGGTGCCAAGCCCAAAGCACAGCATGCCTATGGCGCCGAGCAGCGGGTTGCCAGTCGCGGCATTGGTGGCCAGCGCCGCGTAGAGAAAACCGCAGGGGAGGAAGCCGAGAACGATGCCGAGCGGGTAGCCGCCGCTGGTGCGCCTGGCGAGGCGAGAGATGGCGCGGGTCCAGCCGGCAGGCGCACGATCCAGTCCCGGCAGGACGCGCGCGACCTGCGCCAGGAAAAGCGCGGCGCCCAATAGCAGAAGCGCACCCGATGCGGCGCCAAACCACGGCAGCCGACCTGTCGCGGCGCCTCCCAGCGCGCCGAGCCCCGCGTACGTTGTCAGCCGTCCCAGGTGATAGGGCAGCAGTGCGCCACGGCTGACGCGCTGCCACTCGCACAGCCGGGTCGACGGCAGCCGCGCCATGCCGTCGGCCACCTGACCGAGCACGAAACCGCCGCACATCGGCACGCAGTGCATCGTGCTGCCGGCCGCACCGGCCAGGAACAGGCCGAGCAACAGCCCGCCAGAGCCCACGCCGGAACCACACCAGGCCGCGAAGGCGGAGGTCACGGGGCCAAAAAACTCCCGTTCCCGTCGCGGGAGGGGGCGGGGGACGGGGGGGCGTGGCGCGGGAAAACGATCATGGGCAAGTTTGTCCGTCCGTCCTTCATCCCACATTGATCCAGATCAATGATCCCTTAACGCGGGCGAGGCAGTTTCCCTGGAACCCCTACCGGAGCGTTTCATGGATATCGAGCCAAGCGACCTCATTGTCGGCCTGTTGATGGCCGCGCTCGGCCTGATCGGCCTGATCCTCGCCTCTGGCGCGATGGACGACGGGATGTATGTGTTCGGCCTCTCGCTGTTCGGTTTCGCCTGCGTCTTCGAATTCGGCCTTGTGCGCCGGCATTTCGACAGGCTGGAGGCGCGACGTCATGGCTGATGTCGCGCTTGCCATGCCGCGCCCCGCCCCCGACTACAACGAGGCAGTGGTCAAGAAATTCGTCATCGCCGCAGTCTTCTGGGCGATCGTGGCCTTCCTTGTCGGCGTCTACCTCGCCACAGAACTCGCCTGGCCGCAGTTCAATCTCGGCCTCTCGTTCGTCAACTTCGGCCGGTTGCGCCCGGTGCATACCTCGGCCGGCATCTTCGCCTTCGGCGGATCGATGTTGTTCGGCACCTCGCTCTACGTGGTGCAGCGCACCTGCCGGACCCGATTGTTCGGCGGCGAGGCGCTCGCGAACTTCGTGTTCTGGGGCTACCAGTTCTTCATCGTGATGGCCGCGCTGTCCTACGTGATGGGCTACAGCAAGAGCCAGGAATACGCCGAACCGCAATGGCACATCGATCTCTGGCTGACCATCGTCTGGGTTGCCTACGCGGTCATCTTCGTCGGCACGCTGATGAAGCGCGAGGAGCCGCATATCTATGTGGCCAACTGGTTCTATCTCGCCTTCATCCTGACCGTCGCCGTCCTCCACATCGGCAACAACCTCGTGGTTCCGATCTCGGCATTCTCCTCGCAGGGCTATTCGATGGCCTCCGGCGTGCAGAACGCGATGATCCAGTGGTGGTACGGCCACAACGCGGTGGGCTTCTTCCTGACCGCCGGCTTCCTGGGGATGATGTATTACTTCATTCCGAAGGCGGCGAACCGGCCAGTGTATTCCTATCGGCTCTCCGTCGTGCATTTCTGGTCGCTGGTGTTCCTGTACATCTGGGCTGGTCCGCATCACCTGCATTGGACCGCGCTGCCTGACTGGACCCAGACACTCGGCATGGCGTTCTCGATCATGCTGTGGATGCCCTCCTGGGGCGGCATGATCAACGGTCTGATGACGCTGTCCGGCGCGTGGGACAAGTTGCGCACCGATCCGGGTCTGCGCTTCTCCGTCACCGCGGTCGGCTTCTATGGCATGTCAACATTCGAGGGCCCGGTGATGTCGGTACGCGACGTCAACGCGCTGTCGCACTACACCGACTGGGGCATCGGCCATGTGCATTCCGGCGTTCTTGGCTGGGTGGCCTTCATCAGTTTCGGCGCGCTGTATTACCTGGTGCCTGTGCTGTGGAAACGCAGCGCGTTGTATTCGACGCGGCTCGCATCCTGGCACTACTGGATCGCGACGCTCGGCATCGTGTTCTACATCACCTCGATGTGGGTCGCCGGCATTATGCAGGGCCTGATGTGGCGCGCCTACGACCAGTTCGGCTTCCTGCAATACTCGTTCGCGGAATCCGTCGTCGCGGTGCATCCGTACTACGTGATTCGGCTGTTGGGCGGACTGCTGTTCCTCACCGGCGCGCTGATCATGGTCTACAACCTCATCCAGACGGTGCACAGCCGCACGACCGAGCAGCCGATGATGCAGCCGGCGCCTTTCGTCGGGCTCGGCCCGACCGTTGCCGTGGCGGGAGAATAAGCCAATGTTCATCCGTCACGAATTCATCGAGCGCAACGCCTTTTTGCTGCTGGTGCTGACCCTGGTCACCATCGCGGTCGGCGGCATCGTCGAGGTGGTGCCGCTGTTCACCATCGAGACCACGGTCGAGCACGTGAAGGGCGTGCGCCCCTATTCGCCGCTCGAGCAGCGCGGCCGCGACATCTATGTGCGCGAGGGCTGCTACCTGTGCCACAGCCAGCAGATCCGCGCGCTGCGCGACGAGGTGGAGCGATACGGCCACTTCTCGCTGGCGGCGGAGAGCATGTACGACCATCCGTTCCAGTGGGGCTCCAAGCGCATCGGCCCCGATCTGGCGCGCGTCGGCGGCAAATACTCCAGCGACTGGCACTACGCACATCTGAAGAATCCGCAGAGCGTCGTGCCGGAGTCGCTGATGCCGCACTACGCCTTCCTGGCGGACACTCCGCTGGAGACGGACGATATCTTCGCGCGGCTGCGGACGCTGCGGACTGTGGGTGTGCCTTACACGGATGACGAGATCAGCAATGCGGCGGCCGACCTTGCTGCTCAGGCCAATCCGAACGCCGACAACAGCAGCCTGCTGAAGCGCTATCCCAAGGCCGTGACGGTGCCGGGCGATGGTCGCGTTGTGACGGAAATGGATGCGCTGGTGGCTTACCTCCAGGTGCTTGGCACGATGGTCGACTTCGCCGATCCCGCCAACGAACGGCTGCAGCAATGATAACCATCATCGTGTGGCTGCAGCACAACTGGATCGCGCCGGTGTTCGCCGTGTTCCTGCTGATCCTGCTCACTACCTACTGGCCGGGGCGCAAGTCCCAGATCGAGCGGCATGGCCGCATCCCGCTCGAAGACGACCGCTGAGGAGCGCCGCTGTGCCAACCAAGATCGAGAAGGACATCGTGACCGGTCGCGAAACCACCGGTCACGAGTGGGACGGCCTGAAGGAGCTGAACACACCGCTGCCGAAGTGGTGGCTGTATGTGCTCTACGCCACGATCGCCTGGGCCGCGGTATGGTGCGTGCTGTATCCGTCGGTGCCGGGCATCACCGGTTACTTCCATGGCGTGCTGGGTTATTCGCAGCGCACCGCGGTGAACAATGAAGTGCGGGCGGTTGCCGAGCTGCGCGCCGGCACGATGGACAAGATCAAGGCGCTGTCGTTCGCTGACATCCGCAAGGACCCGCAACTCATGGCGGCGGCCGATACCGCCGGGCGGATCGCCTTCGCCAACAACTGTCAGCCGTGCCATGGCGCCGGCGGCGGCGGTCAGCCGGGCTATCCGGCGCTGGCCGCCGGCGGGTGGATCTGGGGTGGTTCGCTCGATGCGATTCAGCAGACCATCACCTACGGTATCCGCAGCGGCGACAACAAGGCGCGCAACTCGCAGATGCTGCGCTTTGGCGTCGATGGCATCCTGAAGCCCGCTGAGATCCAGCAGGTCGCCGACTACGTGATGACCCTCTTCGGTAACGTGGAGCCCGGCCAGGACGTGTCCGCCGGCAAGAAATTGTTCGCCGACAACTGCGCGGTGTGTCACGGCGACGCGGGGCAGGGCGATCGTGAGAAGGGTGCTCCAAGACTGGCCTCCCGTGTCCACCTCTATGGCAACGACCGCGCAACCGTGGTGGCGCAGATCACCTCGCCACGGATGGGCGTGATGCCGGCGTGGCACACGCGCCTCGACGAAGCCACCATCAAGAGCCTGTCGCTCTACGTGCATTCATTGGGCGGCGGCGAATAGGCGCGCGACGATGTCCCGCATCAGCAAGTCAGATCGTCTGCTCCAGCTCCAGCGCGAGGAGGCCGGCGATCACCTCTATGCAAACCGCGTGCGCGTCTATCCGAAGTCGGTGCACGGCCCGGTTCGCAACGTCAAATGGGCGGTGCTGATCGTCTGTCTCGGCGTCTATTACCTGCTGCCCTGGCTGCGCTGGCATCGCGGCATCAACCAGCCGGACCAAGCGGTGCTGCTGTCGATCTGGAACGAGCGCTTCTACTTCTTCAATCTCGAATTCTGGCCACAGGACATCTACTATCTGACCGGCCTCTTGATCATGGGCGCGGTCGCTTTGTTCCTGGTCACCAGCCTGCTCGGACGCGTCTGGTGCGGCTACACCTGTCCACAGACCGTATGGACCGATCTCTTCATGTGGATCGAGCGCCTGATCGAGGGCGACCGCAACGAACGCATGAGACGCGACGCGGAGCCGGTAACGTTCGACACTGCGTGGCGGAAGACGCTGAAGCACGTCGCATGGCTCGGCATCGCATTCTGGACCGGCGGTGCATGGATCATGTACTACGTCGATGCGCCGACCGTGACAGTGGAATTCTGGACCGGTACCGCGTCGAAGGAGGTGTATTTCTTCACCTTCCTGTTCACCGCCACCACGTATCTGCTGGCCGGCTGGGCGCGCGAGCAGGTCTGCACCTACATGTGCCCGTGGCCTCGCTTCCAGTCCGCCATGCTGGACGAACAGAGCGTCACAGTGACGTATCAGGGCTGGCGCGGCGAACCGCGCGCACGTGGCAAGCGACATGATGACACGCCCGCCGGGGATTGCATCGACTGCGGTGCCTGTGTCACCGCGTGTCCCACCGGCATCGACATCCGCGACGGCATCCAGCTCGAGTGCATCAACTGCGGACTGTGCATCGACGCGTGCAATCATGTGATGGAACGCACAGGTCGGCCAAAATGGCTGATCACCTGGGACACGCTGGCCGATCAGGCAGCCAAGGCGGCGGGGCGGCAAACCACATTGCACCTGCTGCGCCCGCGCACGCTGATCTACGTCTCGGCGCTGGTTCTCGCCGCGGTCGTGATGACGGGTGCGCTGGCGATGCGATCGTCTGTGGGCCTTTCCGTGCTGCACGACCGCGCGCCGTTGTTCGTGCGCCTGCCTGACGGCGATCTGCGCAACGGCTACACCGTGAAGATCGTCAACAAGGGTCCGAATGTCGCGCTGTTCGAACTGCGCAGCGACGGCCTGAACGCCACGTCGCTGGCCGAAGCGGACGAGGGATTAGGACCGGCGAGCCGGCTTGGTTTGATGGTGAAGGGTGACAGCGTCGGCACGTTCCGCGTCACGGTGGCCGGTGAACCGGATCACCTGGTCGATGGCTCGCAACGTATCGATTTCCTGCTGCGCAACACCGATACCGGCGAGCAGACTGTGTATCACTCGCTATTCATGGGGCCGCGATGAAATCGATATGGCGCTTTTTCCCGCTGGGGGTTGCGGCTGGGTTGGGCATCGTTGTCGTGGTGAATGCCGGTATGATCTATGCCGCGCTGAGCACCTTCCCCGGGCAGGCAGGCGAGGAAGATTTCGCTCTGAGCAACCACTACGACGCGGTGCTTGAGCGGGAGCAGCGGGAAGCAGTGCTTGGGTGGACGGTGGTGGCGTTGACCGACGCGACCGGTCGGCCGGAGGTGACGCTGACCGATCGAAACGGCGCGCCACTGGACGGTGCGTCGGTGGCGGCGTCGGCCGAGCGTCCGCTGGGGGCGCCGGAACAGCGGGCGCTGGCGTTCAGCGAAGCGACACCCGGGCACTACGTGGCGACTGCGGCACTGCCGGCGCCCGGACAGTGGGAGCTGACGCTGTCGGCATCGTACGGGGGCCACGACATTGCTGCGACGCGGCGGGTGATCGTGCATTGACCCTGTTCCACTTCTCCCCCTCACCTCGCGGGAGGGGGTTGGGGGATGGGGGCGATCGCGCTGGGGGAGCGGATAATTCGTCTGCTCCAACTTCAACTCCAAGGTCGGTCACCTGCCTGCACTGCGACCTCCCTACCAGCCGAGGGCGCCGTTTCTGTTGCCCGGGCTGTGCTGCTGCCTATGAGACCATTCAGACGCTCGGCCTCGGCCGCTATTACGCGCAGCGGATTCTCGATCCGACGTTGCGCGCACTCCGACCCGAACCAGCCGAACGTCGCGACCTGTCCCGCTTCATCACAACCGGATCCGATGGCAGCCACGAACTCATCGTTGCGATCGACGGTCTGCAATGCGGCGCCTGTGTCTGGCTGATCGAGTCAGTCCTCGCGCGCGAACCCGACCTGCTGGTCGGCCGCGTCAACATGACCACCCGACGCCTGCGCCTGGTCTGGCGCGGTGCGCCCGATCGAGCGGCATCCCTGGTCGACACAATCGAGAGCCTCGGCTATCGCCTGGTGCCATTCGACGCGGCATCGCTGGCCGCCGCATCCGACAGCACCGACCGCGCCCTCATCCGGGCGCTCGCCGTGGCAGGCTTCGCCGCGGGCAACGTGATGCTGCTTTCTATCGGCATCTGGGCGGGCGAGGTTGGCGGGCTGCTACACGACATGGGTCCCGCGACGCGCGACCTGCTGCATTGGTTCTCCGCGCTGATCGCCATGCCGGCCATTGCGTATGCCGGGATGCCGTTTTTCACGTCAGCCGTCGTGGCGCTGCGGCAATTGCGAACCAACATGGACATGCCGATCAGTCTCGGCGTTATCCTGGTCACTGGCATGAGCCTTGTGCAGACCATGCAGGGCGGGGCCCACACCTACTTCGATTCAGCAATCACATTGCTGTTCTTTCTGCTGATCGGCCGCGTGCTGGATCATCGCGCCCGCGGCCAGGCCCGCGCCACGGCCGAGCAGTTGCTGACACTGCGTGCCTCTGAGGTCGCGGTGCTGCGATCCGATGGCAGCACCGAACGTCGCAATCAGCATGGCATCGTGCCCGGCGATCGGATCCTGGTCGGTCTGGGCGAGCGGATCGGTGTCGATGGCGTTGTCGAGCGCGGCACATCTTTGCTGGACGCCAGTCTCGTCACCGGCGAAAGCCTCCCTACCGCCGCCGCGCCCGGCTCGCAGGTATTTGCCGGCACGCTCAATCTCGGCATGCCGCTGACCGTGCGCGCGACCGCCGCCGGCAACGGCACGTTGCTCGCAGAATGCGCCCGGCTCATCGAGGCCGCGGAGGCGCGACGTTCGCGCTTTGTGGTGCTCGCCGATCGTGTGGCACGCCGCTATGCGCCCGCCGTGCACGTCACCGCGCTGCTGACCTTTCTGTGGTGGTACTTTGCTGCCGGCGTATCCGTCAGTCAGGCGCTGCTGACCGCGAGCGCGGTGTTGATCATCACCTGCCCCTGCGCATTGGCGCTCGCGGTACCGATGGTGCAGGTGATCGCCACCGGCCGCCTGTTCCGTTCCGGCATGCTGCTGAAATCTCCCACCGCTCTGGAGCGACTGGCCGATGTAGATACAGTCGTATTTGATAAGACCGGCACGCTGACCGAGCCGACGATGCCGCTGGTTCGAGAACCGGACCTCGATCAGGCCGCATTGCGCGTTGCCGCATCGCTTGCCGCAGGCAGCCGCCACCCACTCGCGCGTTCGCTCCTGGCGGCATCGGGACCCGTCGCGGTGGCGGACGATCTGATAGAACATGCTGGACAGGGGTTGCAGGCGGGCGATGTCCGTTTGGGCAGCCGGGCATTCGTTACATCATGTGGCGACTGCCATGCAGCCGCTGGTCCGGAGCTGTGGCTTGCGCGTCCGGGTCTCCCGCCAGTGTGCTTTCGCTTTGCCGAGACATTGCGAGCGGATGCATCGGCAACTCTGGCAAAACTGCGGCGCCTCGGTCTCGATCTGCGCCTGCTCTCCGGCGATCATGCGACCGCGGTTGCACCGATCGCTGCCGCACTCGGTATTCGGCATTGGCAGGCAGAGCACACGCCGGTGCAGAAGGTTGCGGTGGTCGAGGCACTGGCGCGTTCCGGCAGGAAGGTGCTGATGGTTGGCGACGGCCTGAACGATAGCCCGTCTCTGGCGGCCGCAAGCGTCTCCGCCTCGCCCGCAAGCGCTGCCGACATCAGTCAGACGGTCGCCGACGTGGTGTTCCAGGGCAACCTCCTGGCTCCTGTCGCGACACTGATCGAGCTTGCGCGGCGCGCCCGCAGCGTGATGCGGCAGAACCTCGCTCTCTCGATCGGCTACAACGCGTTGATGGTGCCGTTGGCTGTGACGGGCTTTGTCACGCCGTGGCTCGCCGCGGCGGCGATGTCGAGTTCGTCGCTGCTCGTCATGGCGAACAGTTTTCGGCTGCGGGGCAGATTGCCATGAGTGTCATCCTGTACCTGCTCGGCGCAAGCCTGATCCTCGGTGGTGGTGGGCTGGCGATTTTCTTGTGGTCGCTGCGCTCCGGTCAGTACCGAGGATCTGGAAGGTGCTGCCAACCGCATCCTGTTCGACGACGATCAGCGGTAGGGGGGCCGCATGAGGTAGTCAGTCAGCGCGCCAACCTCCGCCGCACTCATCCGCAATCCAAGCTTGCTCCTTCGCCACACTATATCCTCAGCGGTCGTCGCCCATTCGGTGCGCACCAACCAAACGACCTCGCGTTCGGAAAGATCGGGGCCAAACAGGCGCCCCAGGGCTGCCGCTTCGCGTGCATCGCCGAGTACGTCGGCCGTCGCCGTGCCATACGCGTTGACCAGACGACGCAGCGTCGCATCTGGCAGAAACGGGTAGCGTCGCGACAGGTCGGCGCGCACGCGTTCGATGCCGTTCCACGGGAAATCGCCACCCGGCAATGCAACTCGTGCCGTCCACGCACCGCGCATTTCGGGGAAGAACCGTAGCAGCTTCGCCATCGCCGCCTCCGCCAGTCGTCGATACGTGGTGATCTTGCCGCCGAATGCCGACAACAACGCTGGTTCCTCCAGCGTCAGCACATAGTCGCGCGTCGCCTCCTGGGCCTTGCCGGCGCCATCATCCAGCAGCGGCCGCACCCCTGCATAGCGCCACACGATATCCGACGGTGCGACCGGTGTGCGCAGATACTGGCTGACCGCGCCACACAGGTACTGTTCCTCATCGCTGGAACTCGCCACGTCGGACGGATCGCCATGAAAGTCCTCATCGGTGGTGCCGATCAGCGTGAAGTTCTGCTCGTACGGTATCGCGAAACAGATGCGGCCGTCCGCGTTCTGGAAGATGTAGCTGCGATCGTGCGCATAGAGCCGCGGCACAACGATGTGGCTGCCCTTCACCAGCCTGACGCGCTGCGGTTCCGCCATACCAATCACATCGCGCAGCACGCGCGTCACATGCGGGCCGCCGGCATTCACCAGCACGCGCGCCTCGGCCGTGGCGCCGCCTTCCAGCATCAGGTGCCACGCACCATCCGCATGCCTGGCGCCGATGCAGCGGGTGCGCGTGCGAATTTCCGCGCCGCGCGCTGCTGCATCGCGCGCGTTCAGCACCACGAGCCGGGCATCATCGACCCAACAGTCGGAATATTCGAACGCGCGCGTGAACTCTGGCCGCAGCGGGGTGCCGGCGGAATCCGCGCGCAGATCCAGCGATCGCGTGCCCGGGAGGATCTCCCGACCGCCAAGATGGTCGTACAGGAAGAGTCCCAGGCGGATCAGCCACCATGGCCGCAGCCCGGCATGATGCGGCAGAACAAACCGCATCGGTCGAATGATGTGCGGTGCGATGCGCAGCAGAACCTCACGTTCAGCGAGCAACTCCCGCACCAGGCGAAACGCATACTGCTCCAGATAGCGCAGGCCGCCATGGATCAGCTTGGTCGATGCAGACGAGGTGCCGCTGGCAAGATCGCCCTGCTCGACCAGCAGCACCGACAGCCCGCGCCCCGCGGCGTCACGGGCGATGCCGCAGCCGTTGATGCCGCCGCCGATGATCGCGAGATCGAACGGCCTGGTGCCCGACGTCGCTGATTTTGCGGTCGCTGTCTCTATCAAGGTGTCCGGCCATGCTGGAGATGCATCGTGACTGCGAAACACTCTGTCGTGAAGAAGTTTATCGGGAAGCTGAGTGCCGAGGAGGGTGAGCGGCTTGGCGAGCCGATGGCAAACGGCAAGCCGCTGGCGCGCGACAGGTGCTGAAGGCGCGCATCAGGACGTTAGTTGACCTGCACCGACTGGACCGCCTCCTCAAGTTCGAGAAACGTCGGCATGTGCTCGTTAGGCACCATCTTGCGGCCTAACTCGACGCTGACCTGTGGTGCGTTGCCGTGCAGATGGGTGACCAGCACCGCGCGGATCACCTCGTAGTATTTCGCTTCCTCCTCCACGACACCCTTCAGCCGCGACGCACACGGCCCTGCGAGACCATAGGCGAGCAGCACACCAAGAAACGTGCCGCAGAGCGCGCTGGCAATCATCCCGCCGAGTACCTGCCGGCGGCCGATCGATGTGGGACATCGTCTTGATCACGCCCAGCACGGCCGCGACGATGCCAAGGGCCGGGAGGCCGTCCGCCATCATCTGCAAGGCATGCGCGCCGTGCAGCTCTTCGTTCAGCGTTTTCTTCAGCTCGCGCGCCATCACGTCTTCGATCTGGTTGGGGTCGTCGGCGTTCATCCCAACCATCCGCAGATAGTCGCAGATCATCGAACTGGCGAAGTGATTGGCGAGGACCTTGGGGAATTTTTGGAAGGCGGGGCTTTCCTCGGGCTTCTCGATATGCGGCTCAAGTGCCATGTTGCCCTTGGTGGTGGCGAGCCGAACGAGAAAATACAGCAGGCTGAGGAGATCGACATAGTCGCCCTTCTTGAAGGCAGCGCCGCTGAAGATCTTCTTGCAACCACCAAGCGAATGCTTCAGTTCATGCATGCTGTTTGCCATGATGAACGCGGCGATCCCGGAGCCGCCGATCGTCCACATTTCGAATGGCAGCGCCTCGACCAGCACATCGAAGCTGCCGCCAGAAACGACGTAGCTGCCGAACACGCAGCCGAGCAACAGGACGAAGGCGCCTATCGTCAGCATTGCATGGGCTCAGGGGGCTTCCGCTTGTTGCCGTGCCGCGCGCAGCACAACGATGGCGATGCGGCGATTGGCCGCGGCCAGCGGATCGTTTGGCAGCGCAAGGTCGCGTTCTGCATTGCCGGTCACGCTGCGGATGCGCGCTTCCTGCAGACCGGATTCTATCAACAGCCGTCGCGTGGTGTTGGCGCGGTCGGCGGAGAGTTCCCAATTGGTTCGCCCGGAGCCCACAAACGGCGCTGCGTCGGTGTGGCCGGCGATCGAGATATCCTGCGTCAGTTTGGCCAGCACCGGCGCCACCTTCTGCAGCAGCAGTCGGGCTTGTTCATTCGGCTCCGCTGAGCCGAAGGCGAACATCGGCTGGCGGTCGGCATCGCGGATTTGGATGCGCAGCCCGTCCGGCGTTGTGTCAATTATCAACTGACGGGCCAGCTCCGCCAGTTGCGGATCGTTGTTCACAACGTCGCGTATCTGCTGGGCCGCCTGGTCGAATGACTGTTTCTCTCGCTTGTCCAGCTCGGCTGCCAGCTGCGCTTCGCTTGGCTTGCGCTGGACGTCGCCACGTCCCCCAGTGGCCACGGCGACCGGAACGGGGCCGGCAGCGGCGGAATTGCGCACCTGTTGCGGCGGTGGCTTTGGTGGCGGCCGGCCGCCAAGATCCGGCGCCTTACTCTCCGTGTCGTCGCGATGCGGCCGCGGTTGAATCACCACGTCCGAGCCGTCATCCTCGACGTGATCGACCGTGGGCTGCTTGCCGACAGTTACCTGCGCGCTGCCGAGGTCGGACATCATTTCGCCATCGGCAAACGCTGTGCGGCCCCCGAATGGCTGGCCGGTGCCAGACGAATTATGCGACAGCACGCTATTCGGGCTGAAATAATCGGCGAGGCCCTTGCGCTGCTCCTCGGTGGTTGCGTTCAGCAGCCACATCAGCAGGAAGAAGGCCATCATGGCGGTGACGAAGTCGGCATAGGCGACTTTCCAGGCACCGCCATGCCCCTCGCCTTCCACCACCTCCTCCTTGCGGATGACGATATTGCCTTTGCCCTTCCTGTCTGTCTTGCCACGCATGCGATTGCCGGAGTCCGCGACCGCGACAGCGTGAACGTTCCAGTTTAATTCCTGGCTAACCGCGGCGCTTTGTCGTTCGCGGCGGATTCGCTTCGCTCGACCTCGTGAGGTCACCGCAGGCGTCGTCGGTCCTTGCGGCCTCTGGCGGCCGACCGGCAGCAATAGCCGTGTCATGGCCGCGGCAGGATGACTGCATCCGCGCCATTTCCCGCCATGGCAACGCGATACAGCCGGAACACCTCCACCGTTTCGTCGCCGCGTTGTCGTGTCGCCTGGGTGATCTCGACGGGATGCGGCCACTCAGCTTCATCGAATTCGCTGCTGCGGCGCGTGCTGCGGACCAGGATCCCGACCTGGCCGTGCGGGATCGCTCGCGGCAGGTCGGTCAAGCTCCAGCGTGTGCCGACGCCGATCACGGTCACGCCCGGCGGCAGGGTGCGGGCGAGTTCCGCGGCAACGCCATATTCGTCCGCTGCGACAAAATCGGCACCCGCCTGCCGGCGGACTGCATCGACCTGATCGGCGAGCGTGTCCCAGCCAGCCAGTTGGCGGGCAATCGGGTCGACGCCGGCAGGTACCGGCAGCAGCGCGGTTCCGGCCTGGAGATAGACCAGCAGCGTGATGGCCAGACCCACTGCAATGGACGGCCGCAGCATGCGCGTCCAGATCGGCGCGTTCAGTGCGCCCGCCGCGATGCCGGCCGCTGGATAGATGATGGCGGGCCAGTTGCCCTGCACCCGGTCGCCCAGCGCGTGCTGCGTGAACAGCATCACCGCCGGCAGCGTCAGAGCGGCCAGCAAGGTCCACGCCGGATCACGCGTGCGCCAGGTCTGGCGTGCGGCCTCGATCATGCCGCCGACGCAAAAGGCGAAAATCAGCGGCGTGATCAGTCCGGCCTGACCGAGCACCAGTTCTGGGATGAACCTGATCGCGTGCGCGGGCTGCCAGGCGTCGATGCGGCCGCCCTGTCGAGCGAAGCTTGCCCAGCCATGCCCGGCCTCCCACAGCACAACCGGCGCGAAGATCGCCAGGCCTAGCAGTGCGCCGAGCCAGGGAGCCGGTCGCCGAAGCCAACCGCGCATCGACGGCGCGGCCAGCAGCCAGGCGGCGATGCCGAACCACAGCAGCGCCGCGGTATACTTGCTCGCCATCGCGAGCCCGGCGAATAAGCCGATCACGAGCCACCACCACGCGCGACCACTGTCGAGCAAGCGCGCGAGGGCCCAGAGGCACGCAGTCCAGAACGTAAGAAGCGGCGCGTCGGGGGTTATCAGCACGCCGCCGACGCCGAACAGCAGCGTCGCATTCAAGAGCGCGGCGGCGCGAAGACCGGCGCGGCGGCCCGGCAGCAGACGGTCCGCCGCGTCCACCAGCAGCATCGAGGCGATCGCGACGGCGATGGGTCCTAGCAGCCGGACGCCCAGTGCGCTGTCGCCGACCAGGGAGGTGCCGATGCGTATCCAGACGGCGACCATGGGCGGGTGGTCGGGATAGCCAGGCGCCAGGGCGCGCGACCACACCCAATAATAGGCTTCGTCCGGCACAAGGGGGACAGATGCCGCGACAACGAGGCGCAGCAGGGTCAGCGCGATCAGCGCGGCCAGCGGCCACTGTGCGCCATTGCGTATGGCGGGCGAAGTGCGCATCCCGATGGGGATTGCTCTGTCGCCACGCTCCTCGCGAGGTTGGATTATCGTGCGCGCCAGACCAGCGTCGCGGAGACGGCATAGTTCCAGACGACGCCGATGATGGCACCGATCGCGCCGGCGATGCTCCAACTCGTGTTGGTTTCATACAACGTCTTGGCGATGCCGACATTGGCAACGGCACCGAGGCCGCATACGAGAATGAACAACAGCAAACCACGCCACAAACGTGGCCCTCGGAGCCGCTGGTCGCGGTAGGTGATCTCATTGTTGAGCTGAAAGTTGCAGACCATCGCAACCGCAGTGGCGATGGTCTGCGCCGCCTCGAACTGGAAGCCGACCAACTTCAGCACGGTGGTCAGCACGGCAAGATGCACCAGCACGCCCAGCGCGCCCACCAGCGCGAATGAAATGAAGCGCAGTGGCAGCAGGCCGCCGAGAACCTTATCCAGAAGCAGGCCGGCAAACTGCACGAGGACCAGCGCGTCGAGCTTGCTCTTGCCGGCCACGCGCTCATGGAAGACGTAAGCAATCTCGATAACCCGCAACGGCGCGGGCGAACTGAGTGTGAGGTCGACGAGGATCTTGAACCCCTGACCGGTAAGATTGGGCGTCAGGGTCTCGAACAACGGGCGAGGCAGCATGAAGAAGCCGCTCATCGGATCGGTTAGCCGCACCGGCAGGAAAAGCTGTGCCAGCCTTATGCCGCCATCCGACAGCAGATGGCGCCACCGGCTGACGAGGCCGGCTGAGTCGCCGCCTCCGACGTAACGGCTGCCGACGGCGAGGTCGTGCTGGCCGCTTGCGAGGGCCGCCAGCATGTCCGGCAGCTTCGTCTCGTCGTGCTGCAGGTCGCCGTCGATCACCGCCACGAACCGGGCTGAGGACGACAGCGCGCCCTCGATCACCGCCGAGGCGAGGCCACGGCGGCCGATGCGGCGGATGCAGCGCACGCGCGGATCGGTCTGGGCGATGCGGCGGACCTCGGCCGTTGTGCCGTCCGGGCTGTTGTCATCGACATACACGACCTCCCAGGCGATGCCGTACAGGGCGGCGTCCAGTCTGGCGATCAGGGGCGCGACATTGGGGCGTTCGTTGTAACAGGGCACCACCACGGTCAGCGTCGGCGCGCCGCGCGCGACCGTCGGGAGCTCGATCAGCGGGGAGGTGGATTCGGACATGCCTGCAATTATGCCACGCTCCGCCGGTCAGAGCGGAACCCCTGCCAGATGGCGACTGGTGCGAATCGTCTGGAGGGTCTGCACACGGGTGACGGTGGGGGCGCCGGTCAGGCGCTGGGTGAGTTGATTCTCATGCGCGGTATCGCGCGCCACCAGCTTCAACAGGAAATCGCCACCGCCGCGGATCATGTGGCACTCACGCACCTCGGGCCAGGCGGCGACGAGCTGCTCGAACGCGGCGAGCACGGCCTCCTTCTGGCTGTCCAATCCGACGATCGCGAAGAAGACGATCTCCCAGCCGAGCTTCTGCGGATCCGAATCGGCGTGGTAGCCGCGGATGACGCCGGCCTCCTCCAGGCGACGGACGCGGCGCAGACACGGCGGCGCCGAGATGCCGGCGCGGCGCGCGAGTTCGACGTTGGTCATCCTGCCGTCGGTCTGGAGCTCCGACAGGATGCGGCGGTCGATGGCATCGAGCACGGGTGCGTCGCCTATCGGGGCCTTCATGATGCGCGCATTCTGCCGAGCGCTGATTGCATGGGCTGATTGTGACATTTCGGATGGTGGCTGGATAGGCGCAATGATGTTGCAGGAGATCGCGCCGGCAAGTGTGCAAGGGCCGCATTGCTTGTCTCGCGCTGCGACGCACCGATATGGTCCAGCAGTCATATCGAATGGATTCCGCAATGCCCGAGACCCATCGGACACGCGTCCTGATCATCGGCTCCGGCCCGGCCGGCTACACGGCGGCGATCTATGCGGCGCGGGCCAGTCTGTTGCCTATCCTGGTGGCCGGTCTGGAGCCGGGAGGGCAACTGACGATCACCACCGATGTCGAGAACTATCCCGGCTTCGCCGACGTGATCCAGGGTCCTTGGCTGATGGAACAGATGGCGGCTCAGGCAGAGCATGTCGGCACGCGTATCGTGCATGACCTGATCACGCGGGTGGATTTCAGCAGGCGGCCGTTCCTCTGCGTTGCGGATTCGGGCGATGAGTTTCTTGCCGATGCCGTGATCATCTCCACGGGAGCGCAGGCCCGCTGGCTGGGCATCGAGTCGGAGGAGCGGCTGCAGGGCCGCGGCGTCTCGGCCTGTGCCACCTGTGACGGGTTCTTCTACCGCGGCAAGGAGGTCGCCGTGATCGGCGGCGGCAACACGGCGGTGGAGGAGGCACTGCACCTCACGCAGCACGCCGACAGTGTCACGCTGGTCCATCGTCGCGATGCGCTGCGGGCGGAAAAGATCCTGCAGTCACGCCTGCTGGCCAATCCGAAGATCAAGCTGGTGTGGGATTCTGTGGTTGAAGAAATCGAGGGTGGCGGGGCACCCGAGGTGGTCACCGGGGTCCGGCTGCGCAACGTGAAAACCGGCGCCTTGGCGCGGCTTGCCGTGGATGGGGTGTTCATTGCCATCGGCCACACACCCAACACGGCGATCTTCGCCGGCCAGGTTGCGATGGACCCGGAGGGCTACATCCGGACCGATCCGGGGAGCACGCGGACCACGGTCGAGGGGGTGTTTGCCGCCGGAGACGTGCAGGACAAAGTGTTCCGCCAGGCCGTCACTGCCGCTGGCACGGGCTGCATGGCAGCTTTGGAGGCGGAAAAGTGGCTGGCGGGGGCAATCCGGGTCCCCGCGATGGCTGCGGACTAGCCAGGAATCGGCGAATAGGTCCAACATCGGTACGCACAGTGTGGCTGGACTGAGCTAGGATGCTGTGTTTCGCCGCTCAAAAGAGCGGGTAGTGACGCACAACCAGGGCAGGTTTCATGCATTCCGCCGGGGTCTTGCGACCGGCGGGCGGGAGAGGCCGAGTGATAGACTGGGACAAGCTGCGCGTCTTCCACGCCGTGGCGGAGGCAGGGAGCTTCACCCACGCGGGAGACACGCTCAATCTCAGCCAGTCGGCGGTGTCCCGGCAGATCTCGGCGCTCGAGGAAGCCTTGCAGGTGCCGCTGTTTCATCGCCACGCGCGCGGGCTGATCCTGACCGAACAGGGCGAGGCGCTGAACCGCACGGTGCGTGAAGTGTTCGCCAAGCTGGCGATTACCGAGGCGCTGCTGACCGAGAGCAAGGAGAAGCCCGCGGGACGTCTGAAGGTGACCACGACTGTCGCGTTCGGTTCCATCTGGCTCGCGCCTCGGTTGCACGAGTTCCTCGACACGTATTCCGACGTGTCGATTTCGCTGCTGCTGGACGATTCGGAGCTCGATCTGGCGATGCGCGAGGCGGACGTTGCGATTCGGATGCATCCGCCGAAGCAGCCCGATCTGGTGCAGCGTCACCTGATGACGATCCAATGGCATGTCTGCGCCTCGCCGGAGTATTTGAAGCGGCAGGGCGTGCCGCAACGGGCGGAAGATCTCGATGCTCACAGGCTGCTGCTGTTCGGCAGTCATCACCCACCCGTGAGTGACGTGAACTGGCTGGCTGAGGTCGGCCGGCGGCCCGGCAACCCGCGACGCGCGCTGCTGGAGGTGAACAGTACCCACGCGGTGCTTCTGGCGATCCGCTCAGGGCTGGGGATCGGCGCGCTGCCGGATTTCGTCGTGGCCGAGAACCCTGATCTGGTGCGAATTCTGCCCGACCTGAAGGGCCCGAAGGTCGACGTCTATTTCGTTTATCCGGAGGAATTGCGGAACTCCAAACGCGTGGCGGTGTTCCGCGACTTTCTCCTGGCGCGGCTGGCAGCGCTGCATTGAAGCATTGCTGCGGCGCACTCGTTGCGCCCAAGCAATGCAACAAACTGGCGGATCGACGCGGGGGCATGCGTCACGGGCATGGCGGCATCCGGGTTTTTGCGGATGGTATCCACTGCATCGCAGCATTACAGTATAGTCACTGAATACGGCGGCGTTGCCGCCAGTTTTCCGGCTCTCCGGAGTCGGAAGGGGGTCGATGACCCCTGCGTCTCCCAGACGTGAAGCCTCCCTGTTTACTTGCCCCCGGTCATTGGCCGGGGGCTTTTTCTTCTGGGTTCTTTTTAACGTTGGCATAACGGCGGAATGACGATTGGCGCCGGTCGCCCAATGCTTCACAATTACTTTACCGCACCAATCCAAGAGCGCGCATCACAGCCGGATCGAACACGTGGCGATCCCCCGGAGGGTGAAGGCCAAGCCCCATCGAATCGTCGTAGCCCCACAGCGCCCAGCCAATCCCCTGCTGCTCGCATGCGGAGCGTACTGTGGCGAGCCATGCCAAACGCGCCGGCGCGTTCAGGCTTTGCGAGGCGCCAAATTCTCCCGCCAGCACGGCGACCCGATAACCCCGCGCCCATTCGCCCGCCTCTGCGATCCGCGCACTCAGCTTCGTCACATCCCAATGCTGCGCACAGTAGAAGCGCATCAGATCGGCGGTCGACGGATCCCCGGTCGAACCGGCAGTGGCTTTGCACGCGGCTTCGTCGGTGACGGGAAAAGGCAGGCGCGCCATGGCTGCCGCGTCGAGCCCGGTGCGGTAGGCGCCAAGAGCGGTCAATTCCGCAGGCTCGTAGAGATGGAAACTGTAGATCACATTGGCATCGGGCTCCGGCGGCAACGACCGCAAACCGTCGATGCCGCCCCAGTCGGCGCCGGTGAGTACCGATTGTATTCGTTGGCAGGATGGCGCGGATCGTCACAACGGCCTGATGCTGCAGCGCGGCCCAGGCGCCGGGGTTATTCGCAAACACCGGCTCGTTCAGCACCTCCGGAAATGTCATGGCCGGATCGAACCGTCGCAGCAGCCTCGCGAATGCGCGCCAAGTATCGAGCAGCTTCGCCCGGTCAGCCGGGCTCGTCTCGAGGTGCCAGTCGGTCGCGAACAGCACGACGACCACCGCGAGACCGTGCCGCTGCAGCCTCGCCATGGCGCTAACCAGTGCACCCGGTTGTGACAGCAGGTCGGGTTGTACCGCCACGCGCACGAAGGTGAAGCCGGCACGCTTCAGCTCCGCCAGCGCCGCATCGTCGAGATAATCGCGCAGCGCGGTCGGATCACGCCGCGGCGGGAAACGGAACCAATGCGTGATGTTGATGCCGCGCCGGAGCGTGGCCGGCAGTTCGCCCGCGGCGGTCAGCAAAGTCAGAGCGAGGATTGCGGCCAGCAGACGGTAACCAATCATTCGCATCGCGCTGCGATAGACGCAGGACCGCTAATGACCGGTGAACGAAGCCGTGCGCAGAATCCGTATCCTGGCCACATTGCTGGTCGCAGCGCTGCTGCTGCTTGCCGTCGCGTGGCTGCGCAGCGCGGAATACGACGAACAGTACACGCTGTTTCTGACCGGGGGCGTGGCGCGTCCGATCTGGGGCTCTGACGTGGTCACCGCCGGCGATGCAATGGCTCTGCAGTCCGGCCACGCAACTTTTCTTGCCATAGCGCGCGACCTGCGAGCCACAGACGTTCATCCGCCGCTGTATTTCTGGACGATTGCTGCATGGCGCGGGCTGATGGGCCATTCGCTGTTCGCGGCGCGATTGGCCTCCGTGCTGTTCAGTGTCGTGACGCTGGGGATGATTGCGGCAATAGCGCGGGGCGTTGGCATTTCTCCTGTGGCGGCGACGCTGCTGACGGTCGGCTGCTATGGCTTCGCCTATACCGGGACCACCGCACGCGCATTTGCCATGGCGCAGATGTTGAGCGTGGCCGGTATCGCTGTGCTGATAATCGCACGACGCCGGCCGTGGTCTTGGTTTGCGGCCGGCGCGCTGCTGGGTGCTGCAACTTTCACGAATTATCTGGCAGCGTTCGTGGCGTGCGCTGCGTTGCTGCACACTGTCGTTGTGAGGACTGCGGCCATCCGGAAAGCAACACACCTGGATGGGCATTGCCGCCGCGTCGCTCCGCTCCTCGCAATAACAGCGGGCTTTGCAGCCTGGCTGCCAGCCGATCTGTGGTACTTCCTGGCGCAGCGGCAAACGCGCATTGGCCAGTTCGCGGCCTTCGAAGTGGTCCCCACGCTGGCAAGGCTCGCGCAGTATTCAGTGGCCAACCTGTTCGGCGGATTGCCGCTTTATCTGCATGGTGCCGCACGGAGCGCCATCGTCGTGGCGCTGGCCGTTCTGTCGGTCGGCCTGGTCGCACTGACCATACTGCGCTGGCACCGAATTGCGACGCCCGAGACGCGCGTGCTGCTTGTCATGACCGCCGCCGCGCCGCCAATCGGCCTGCTGCTGCTCGGCGTCGTATTCGACAATACGCCGGTCGAACTGCGCTATCTCGCTTTCGCGACGCCATTCACAGGCCTGCTGCTTGCCGCCGCACTGCCGCGCTACGCCCGCCACGCCGTCCTCGCGATCCAGGCCATTGCGCTGATCGGTCTCATGACGCGTCCGGAAACGATGCAGCCTGCGCGTGCCACCGCGGTCGCAGCCGCGTCGCTCGTGCATGGCGGCGTGGTGCTGCTGCCCCATGGCAACGACGGCGTGGGCATCGTCGGCGCCTTCGCCGTCGAGTCACCTCCGACGCTGCGCCTGCTGGTGATCGACCACGATGAGACGCCTGCGGAAATCCGTGCACGCGCGCGGCCCTATCCGCGCGTGGTGCTTGCCCTGCTTGGTCAGGACGCAGCAAGCCGCGCGACATTGCCCATCATCAGTCAGGCATTCGCTGATCCCTGCTGGCGGGCGGCGGGCGCTGCGCTCAACGTGCTCGCGTTCGACCGAGACTGTGGTGAGGGATGCGCGTGCGCCGCGGGGCGTTTGCCATAGAGCGCTACAGCGTCACGTTGCCGTACGGATAGAAATTCGTCAGTTGGACATTGTCATACTTGAGGGCGTCGAGGCGGATTGTGCCCAGGAACGGCTCGGTTGGTTCGACCACCAGTATCTTCCCGGCGAAACCGCTGTCGTCGAAGCCGCGCCGGAAATGCACGCGCGACTTGATTGCGATCACCTGAAACGCGGCCAGGTCCACGCCGATCTTTGCCAGCGTGGATGGCTCCATGATCTGCACGAGATATGGGCTGATCACCAGCATATTGCCCTGGCCAAACGCGACGCTGACCCAGCGCTGTCCGTGCCGTTCGGTCACACGCGCCACGCTACCGGTGATCCGTATTGGATCGCCCGCGGATTTGTCGACCAATCCGCCCACAGCCATGTCGAATGCATCACCCGCACTGACGCTCGTGAGCGCATCGATCGCGTTGGCGTCGGCGATCGTGGTGATCAGCGTTCTGGACAACCCCTGCGCGATGATCTCGCGCAACAGCCAGGTCGAGTAGCCAGAGCGATCGCTGTGATCCGCCAGCACGACCGGCACTTCGCCGTCCGCGACCGCCTGCTTCGCCAGCGAGACGCCGTCCGGGATCGTGTGGACCTTGGTTGAATGCAGCAGCGCATCGCGCTGCCGCCACGCGAAGTGTGCCATGTCGTCGGCGATGCGGCGCGCCAGACCTGTATCGCCATTGGTCAGCACCTGGATCGTCATCCCAGCGTCCGGCACGTCGGACCACGGGAAGCCGAAATATACGTTGACATAGACACCCGGCTCGCGCGCCTCCCAGGTCAGCGCGCGCTGCACCAGATCCATCCAGGGAGAGGCGCCGGTCCATTGTACCACGGTCGGCGAGATGATCGGCACCTTCACCGTGGCATGTGCCGGCCGATAGGTGCCGCGGATCGCCCGAACCAGCATGCGCGCGGCGCGCTGGCCTTGCAGGTGGCTGTCGTAGTGCGGGAAGTACTTGCCGCAGAACGCGAGATCGGCGTGCCGCAGGAACTCCGCGTCCTCGTTGCCGTGCGGATCGAAGGTCGCGGCGATGCAGGCGCGCGGGCCGACCACTTGGCGCACGCGTCGTGCGAGCTCCGCCTCGGGGCGTGGAATGCCGCGCACTGCCATCGCGCCGTGCACGCAGAGATACACGCCGTCGAACGGACCCTCTGCGCCAAGCTGCGCAATCATCCGGCCGACAAAGGTTTCGTACGCCTCGTGTGTGACCCAGCCGGAACCGGAGCCGGTTTTCGGCCACAGCGGCGATTCGATGCCAACCAGCTCGACCCGGTCGTACTCGCGCGCGACCTGCACGAAGCCGCCCATGTAGGATTTCGGCTCCGCCGCCAACAATGCCTCGCCGCGTGCCGGCGAGCCGGGGTAGACGAAGTCGTCGACCGTCGTGTCGTTCCGCAGAAACGTCACCGTCTCATGCTGGAAGTACAGAACGGCTATGCGGACCGACGACTTCGTCATGCCGCGCTAATAGACCAGCGCGTGATCCACCACCGGCTCCCAGCGGCCGTCGTGCACGACCGACAAAAAGGCAGCGGTGGCGCCGTGGTGGTTGGTGGCGCTAAAGGAATAGGTCCCGCCGAACAGATCGTGGAAGTCGTGGATGCTTTCCATCGACTTCACGAGGCTGTCCACAGTGAGGTCCCGCCCGGCGCGTTGCAGCGCCTCAATGGCGATCTGCGCCGAGGTGTAGCCCATTTCGCCGAGATAGTTCACATCGACGCCATAGCGCGCCTTGTACTTCTGCGTGAATGCCTTGATCGCCGGCCGTGGATCGTCCGGATAGGCATAGAGCGAGGGCGACATCGAATAGAACCCGTCAGCGACGTTGCCGGGCGCCTCGGCAATCGCGGTGTCGTAGGACGCAACCTGGCCGAGCAGATCGACTTTCCAGCCCACCTTCTTGACGGTCGCGATGATCAGCGTGGAGTCGCGCACGATCGTGCCCATGGTTATCAGGTCGCAGTTCGCCTCACGCAACTTGGCGACCGCCGCGGTGAAGTCGGTGTCGGTCGGCTTGTGAGCCGTGGTCGCGACGATCTTCATGCCCATCGCCTCTGCCTGCATCTGCGCTCCGGCGAGCACATCCTTGCCGAAGTCGGTGTCCTGGTACATCGCGCAGATCGCCTTCTTGCCGCGCTGCTCGACGAAGTACTTCACGCCCGCCCGCATCTGATCGACGTAGGAGGAATACTGGCTGAATTTCAGCCGGTTGAACGGCTCGAACATGGAGCGCGCCGCCGACAGCGGCAGCAGCTTCGGCACGTTCTTCTCGATCGCCATCGGGAAGGTGGCATTGTTCATCGGCGTGCCACCGTCCTCGATGGTGAAGAACACGCCGTCGTTGTTGATCAGCTTGTTGATCGCCTGCACCGAGCGCGGCACCTGATACTGGCTGTCCTCCACGATATAGCGGATCTTGCGCCCGTTGATCCCGCCTTTCTCATTCACCTCGTCGAATGCGAGGCGCACCGCGTTGGCATTGTTCACGCCCTGAACCGCGGTGACGCCGGACAGGTCGGTTATGGTGCCGACAAGGATCTCGGTATCGGTGACGCCGCGCTGCGTTTCGGCGAGCGCACCCGATCCGAGGACCAGCAGCGCCGCCGTCGCCACGAAGCATGTGGCAGTATTCCCTGAACCCATCTTCTTTCCCCCCAGACGATTACCGGCAGTTTAGCCTACGGACGATACGAATGCAAAGCGAGGCTGGCGGTTGGTCGTGTCCCGGTTTGAAAAAATCTCCTTATTGACGACGACCGACCTTGGGAATCATCCATGCCGCGGCCATCATTCCGGCGTTGCCCGGCCACGACCGACCAGCACCTCGACCGCCATGGTTATCTTGCCATCTGGCGTTTCATATTGCGCCAGCCGCGCGTGGACTTCTTCGCGCACCGCATGACGATCAGCTTCATCGAGAGCACGGTATGTTTGCGGGATTTGCCCCACCCCTTCTTCGATCGGTGACCAATAATCCTCGAACCCATCGATTGTGCCTTCGCGCCTCAGCTGCTCGACACGGATGTCTTGGAAGCCAGCGTCGCTGAACAACCCCTCCAGCCGCACCCGATCAGCGAGCGACCATGACATCGCGAGGACGTTGCGCTGTTCTTGGGTGAGAGAACGATCCAGCACATCGCGCAGAGTGCCCCACATCGGCTGCCGGTCTGATGTGGAGTTTACACAAACCGCCACCATCCCGCCGGATCGAACGACGCGCCGGAACTCCGACAGTCCCGCAACCGGGTTGGGGAAGAACTGTAGGCCAAGCTGGCACACAACAGCATCAAAGGCCCCGTCTTTGAATGGCAGCGCTTGGCCGTCAGCGTTCACAGGCCAATACAACGGTGTGTCCAATCGAAGCAGCGCACCTTTGACCATCTCCCACGAGATATCCGCGCCAACGACGAAGCCCGTTTCTCCCACGATCGGGATAGCCATCGTGGCGGCTTCGCCCGTGCCGGTCGCAACATCGAGTACGCGACAGCCTTGCGTGATATTGGCGGCAGCGAGCAGGTCCGGAACGGTCAACCGTGACCAACGACCGAGGTAGCGGTCATACGCTGAGAGACTGACAGCCCGTCCTGGCGCCGCATGCAGCCCTCGCCCAAAGCTCGCACTCATTCTCGCCTCTCCCAGTGGCCGCTCTGGTTACAGCCACAGCCTTTCTTGCGGATGGGACACCCCGAGGTGTCAGTTCGGGGAGTGATCCGTGCACAGAACGGGGTGTGGAGCGCGGGGGCAGATCTGAGACACCCCCCGTCGGATCAGTCGCTTGGCACCACCAGGAACAGATCGGTATCGCCGGTGTCCTGGTCGCAGGCAGTGAGCAGCGCATGCGCCTGGCCGCGGTGGTGCGTCTGGTGATTGAAGAAGTGCATCACCAGTGGCCCCTTCTGACGCTGCATCTCCTTGCCGGCCGCGCCGCTGAACCACACCAGGTCCTCCGCCAGCCAGGCGTCGTCCACGCGATCGGCCCACGCGGTGATGGCGGCGTCCGCCGTCTCGCGGCGTGCCTGCAGCGTGGCGAAGTCTCCGATCATGCTGGCGCTCTGCTTGATGCCGACCTCGGGCTTCGGCCACGCATCGAAGCGTGACATCCACTGCGTGTCGCCCCACAGGATGTGCGTGAGCGTCCCATGGATCGAGTGCCAGAACGCTCCACGATCCGCCTTGCGTTCGTCGTCGGTCAGCCGTGCGGCGGCGGCGTACAGGCGCAGATTCATCTGATGGTTGTACTGCGCCATCAGGCGAACATAACCAGGCGTGATCATGACAACGGCCTCCATGCGAGAGCCGCAGCTTAGGTGGCTGCTGCCGCACTGCGTCAATCTTGATCGAGCGAGTCAACATGACGCCTGCCCGGGGTGGTCACAGGAAGCCGATCGACAGCCAGGGTACTGCGACGACGATCGCCAGTGCTACCGCGAGGGCCGCGAGATACGGCCACATGCGGCCCAACGCGTCATCCGGCGAGACCCGTCCGATCGCGCAGGCGCCGTAGAACCCCACGCCGAACGGCGGTGCGAACAGCCCGATGCCCATCGCCAGGATGATCACCAAGGCATAATGCACCTCGTGAACGCCCATCGCCTTGGCCACCGGGAACAGCAACGGGCCGAACAGCACGATGGCCGGGATACCCTCCAGAACGCTGCCCAGGATGACGAAGGCAACCGCGGTGATCGCGAGGAAGCCCAGCTTGCCACCCGGCACCGATGCCATCACCGAGACCAGCCATTGCGAGAAGCCTGATTGCGTCAATGCCCAGGCCATCGCGGTGGCGGTGCCGATGATCAGCATCACCGCGCCGGTCAGCGAGAGCGTATCGACGAGCAGCGGATAGATGCGCCGCCAGTCGAACTGCCGATAGACCAGCAGCCCGAGCACCGCGGTGTACACCACGCCGACGGTGGAGACTTCGGTGGCGGTGGCGATGCCGTCGATCACCGCGATACGGATCACGAAAGGCAAGGTCAGTCCGGGGATCGCAATGACGAAGGTGCGCAGCATCAGCGACACCGGTGCGCGCTCGCCGCCGCCGGTGTCCATGTGGCGCGAGCGGATCCAGCACACCACGACCAGGGCGAGTGCGGCAACCGCCGCTGGCAGCAGCCCCCCGGTGAACAGCGCGGTGATCGAGACGTTGGTCACCGAGCCGATGGTGATCAGCACCAGGCTGGGCGGAATGGTCTCCGACATCGCGCTGGAACTCGCCAGCAGTGCCGCGAGTTCGCCAGGGTGCGAGCCGCGGCGTCGCATCTCGGGGAACAGCACAGGTGCGACCGCTGCCATGTCGGCGGCCTTCGATCCGGAAATGCCGGACACCAGATACATCGCACCAAGCAGCACGTAGGACAGGCCGCCGCGCACGTGGCCGACCAGGGCCGCGAGGAACGCGACCATGACGCGTGCGATGCCGGTCATTTCCATCAGCAGGCCGAGGAACACGAACATCGGCACCGACAGCAGCAGCAGGTTCGACATGCCCTCGTCCATGCGATTGACCACGATGGACAGCGGCAGGGTGCTGGTCAGGCCGAGATAGGACATGGTGGCGATGCCGAAGGCGAAGGCGATCGGCACGCCGATGCCGACACAGACGGCGACGATGACGACGAAGAACACGATCAGGCTGCCGAAGCCCATGGCGAGCAGCAGCGGCTGGCATAGCCACAGCAGCGCCGCGATGCCGGCAACCGTCGCGAGTGCCAGCGAGAAGCTGCGCGCTGTCGTGGTTTCCAGCAGACGCAGCAGCGAGATGATTGCCGCGAGGGAAATGCCGACCGCGATGGCGACGACGCGATAGCCGTCGGAGATCTGCAGTGAGATCAACTCGACGTAGCGCTGCTGATCGAGGTACTGCGCGGCGGGCAGCAGGACCTCCAGCACGAAGGCGATCACCACCAGCGAGGCGACGGCGGCAAACCAGGTTGCCCATTGCGACGGCACCCAGTTGGCGAGGGTGGTCAGCCGCATATGGCCGTCACGCCGCAGCGCGACGACCATGCCCAGCATCGACAGCCAGAGGAACAGGAAGTTGGCGAGTTCGTCAGTCCAGAACAGCGGACTGTCGAGCACGTAGCGCGACACTACGCCGGCGAACAGGATGCACACCTCGGCCAGCACAAGCAGTGCGCCAACGAACTCGCAGGTTTTGCCGATGGCCTGGTCGAGCAGGAAGGCGCTTCGCCGCAACATGGTCCAGCCGGGCGCGATCGGCTGGGCAAGCCGCGCTGCGAGGTCGGACGAGTCGAGGCTCATGCCGTAAGCGGGCCGACGTACTTCTCCAGCAGCGCCCAGGCCTTGTCTCCGGCGGTCTTCTTCATTTCGGGATAGAAGCCGGACTTTGCCAACACGTCGCGGAATGGCTTGGGATCGGGGGCGTTGAACGCCATCCCCTTGGCGGTCAGGTTGTCTTGTTCCGACTTCGTCATGGTGATGAAGTCCTGTCGCTCGGCCAACGCCTCCGCGTCGAAGATGCGGCGAACGGTCTCCTGCAGGTCGGGTGGCAGCCGCTTCCAGGCCGCGATGTTGAACGAGGTGTGGAAGCCGGCCCAGACATGGTTGGTGAGGCTGCAGTATTTCTGAACCTCGTACAGCTTGGCGGTATCGATCAGCACCAGTGGGTTTTCCTGGCCGTCCACGATGCCGGTCTGCAGTGCGCTGTAAACCTCATTGAAGTTGATCGCGGTCGGTGACGCGCCAAGGTGGCGGAACAGCGAAATGAGATACGGCGCCACCGGCAGTCGGATCTTGAAGCCATGCAGGTCGTCGGGGCTGGCGATCGGCTTGGTCCGCGTGGTGATCTGGCGGAAGCCGTGGTCGTAGCCCTTGTCCAGGCAATAGAGCCCGATCTGTTCCGCCGCAGCGCGCAGAAAGTTGCCGAGATCGCCATCCATGGCGGCCCAGACATGATCGATGTCCGGGAAGGCAAAGCCGACGCCGGGAATACCACAGGCCGGGTTGCGCGGCGCCAGCAGATCGATCGGCAGATTGTACATCTCCAGTGCGCCGGATATCACCTGCGCGATCATCGCGGTGTCGCCGCCGAGTACGCTGTTCGGGTAGATGGTGATCTCCAGCCGTCCGTTGGTTTCCTGTTTGATCTTGTTGACGGCGATCTGGTCGTGCGCCATCGCCGGGTGTTCCATCGGCGACGACGAGCCCAGCTTGTAGCTGAACTCCGCGGCATTGGCCGGCCAGTGCAGGATGGTTGCCGCGCTGATGCCCGCGGTTCCCGCCATCACTCGCCGGCGTGACAGCTTGTTATGCAGCATCGACTACCCTCCCGTTGAACCACGGCCCTTGCGGCCGCGTATTGCGTTCGAGCGTGCCGGCACAGCAGCAACCAAGTCAAGCAGTCACCGGGTGGTCACCACGGGGTGTTTCGCTCGCTGAACACAAGCGACAGGAATCTGCCGAAGTCGCAGTTCGACTTCGCGCGCACGGCATCATCGCTACCAATCGGGTAGGGCCGGCTGGAGGTACACAGGCCCAGGATGATCTTGCGCAGGAAGGGGCCGGACATGGGCAGGAGCGTGTTTTCGTCGCGCACCGTGCCGTCGCGCTGAACGCGCAATCGACATCCGCCAAGCTGCCTGCCGATCAGTCGCCGCGCCATGCTGCCATCCCACTGATGGACGGCCCCCGGATAGGCAATGATCTCTACCTCGCTGCCGCCCGTTCGCATCTCGCTCGCGGTCTGCTCGCACCGATCCGGCCGGATCAGTTGGTCGTCGGCTCCATACAGCATAAGTAGCGGCGCACCAGTGGTGCGACTATCAACAAAGCGGGCGATGCACGGTGCATAGTATGACACGTGGCCCACGAAGCGCAGACCGTTCGGCGCCAGCGCATCGGCCATCTGTGCATACAGCGCATATTGCGTCGCCATGCCGCCGTAGCTGAAACCGGCCAACACGACCCGGTGCGGATCAACCTCTGGGCGTGTCGCGAGGTAAGCGAGCGCGGCATAGGCGTCCGCCATGAACATCGTCTCGGTGATGTTCAGCACTCGCTCGATGAAACCAGCTCCAAGATCACGGCGACTGGCGTACGTCTCGAGCAGAAGCGCCGCGATGCCCATCGATGCGAGCTGAGGCCCGTACTTGGCTCGGTCGTCGATCATCCCAGCCGAGCCGTGCAACATCACCACGGCGGGAGTAGTGCGGTCCGGCACGGTGGTTTTCGGCAGGAACAGCAGACCTCGCACCAGCCGCTTGGATGCTCGGCCGATGTCACGAGGCACGAACGGATCGCTGCTCTGAAAAGTGACGGCTTCCTCCCGAACGCCTTGCACGGCATCAGGATCAGACCAGGGATCGGCGATCTGCATTGGCATGGTGGGACTGACCCAAACGATCAGCAGCAAGGCAGGGAGCAATGCGCGAAACATGCGGCCTCATGAGGGCACGGAACATACCGCAGCGCCTTGCGGCGCAGGGAACAGCGTATCTGTCCATCCGATCAGCCGATAGCCAAGCAGGCCGAGCCATTCATGGGCCGCTGCGTCTAGATTGCCCAACCGCTGGCTGAACGACGGCTCGGCCCATGCGCGCAACGAGCGGCCTGACTTGAAGGCGACCGGCCAGGCGGTCACGCTCCAGCCAATGTGCCGGAAGACGCCGACAGCGCGGGGCTCGTGACGGGCCGACGTGACGAGCAGCCAGCAGCTCTCCGGGGCGGGGTGGACCAGGCGCCACGAATCCAAGGCGTTCTCGCGCGTATTGCGTGACGTGTCCTCGAAGACGATGCGCGCCGGATCCAGACCAAGTGCGGCAAACAACTGGCGAGCACCATCGGTTTCGATGGGACCGCCCGGGATGACAGAGCCGCTGGCACCGGTGAACAACAGCCGCGCCTCGGGATGGCGCCGCGCCAGGGCAACGGCTTCAGTCATGCGTTCGGCATCCGAGTTCAGCGAGGGAATACCGCGATCCGCGGTAATCTCGTTATCGATCGCTCCGCCCAGCACGATGATGCCATTGATATGCGACGGCTCGTCCGGGCGCGGGAAGCGATCCTCCAGCGGCAACAGGGCCCATGAGTCCACCGGCAGCAGCAGGACCAACAGATAACCCGTCAGCCCGGCCGCGAGCAGCCGCCGACCCCACGCGGAACCACGATAAAAGGCGAACCAGAACCCAGCCCAGCACGCCAACAGAAGCAAGACGCTCGGCCTCAGCAGGTCGCCGCCAAATTTGGTCAGAAGGAACGTCATGTCCTCACTATGGCATCGTGCGTCGTTTCGCTCTGGCGGCTATCTTAGTGAACCGACAGGACCGGCGGCGGAAAATGACAGGGTTATTTCATGGTTTGCTACCGGGGCAACTAGGCAATACACCAGGGCCCCAGCGTGCTAAGCCTGTTTTAAGGTGGCTTGCGGCGAAAAGCCGCGATCTTCTTCTGATCCATTCCTCAAGATGGAGAGTATTCCGTGTCCAAGACTGTCACCTATGCGAGCGGTGCCGAGGATTTCACAAGTCCAACACAACTGGACGATACGATAATCCGGTTTGCAGGAACCACGCCTTCTTTGCCGGCGGCGCCACTGGTCGATCTTAGCGGCCTGCTTGCCATATATCCTCTGGACAAGGTGGAAGTGCTTGGTACTGCAGCAACACCGAACTATGGGTGGTTGGAATCCGATCCCGAGACTTCTACCACCCTCACAAAAGGTGTCCATGTCTCGCACGGAACACTGACCACTGATTCTAACAGCGGCTTCACTTTTGAGGGCAAAAGTGTCATCACCAACGGTGGGATGCTCGATGCACTCGGCGGAAGGTATCATTCTTCTCTGTACACGCTGAACGGCAGCGTGTCGGTGGGCGAGAACTCGTCCGCCGATTTCAGCGATGTGCACCTTGCCGGTAATGGCTCAGTGAAATTGACGGCGGAAAGCGCCACTGTCAGTGCAGGCGGTATCGGCGGTGTAGGTGCCGGGGTTCATTTCGATCTGACCAGAGGCGGTACGCTGAACATCGACAATGGCATGAATTTCCTCGGCCACGTCGATATCGGCTGTGATGCCACCGTGAATATCAACACCCCCATATTTCAAACCACGCCTTTGGGGGCGGTCTCGGAAATCTGGCACGCCAAGAGCGACGTTCTCGATCTGCTGGGTTCCGCGGGGCAGGATGTGGCACAGATCCAGTTCGCCAAAGGCACGCCCGAACTCTATGCGGCGCCGAACGCAACAACAGGTGGCGTTTCGGTGTCAAGGCATTTCGCGGTGGGGGACCTGCCGGTCACTGTGGTGCATTCGTAAAGCTACGTTCCTGATCCAACCATACGCGGCGAATACAGCGTCGCTGCGCGTGCATTGATCGGCATCGCCGCCGGGTCTTCTGGACTTGCCTGCCGTCGCCGCCCGGGCTGTATTGCGGTGATGGCAGCATCCAGGGCTGATCGATGATCATCGGCACCGCCGGCCATATCGATCATGGCAAGACAGCGCTGGTGAAGGCACTGACCGGCATCGATGCCGACCGCCTGCCCGAGGAGAAGCGTCGCGGCATAACCATAGATCTTGGCTACGCCTATACCGATGCGTTCGGCTTCGTCGATGTGCCCGGACATGAGCGGTTCGTGCACACCATGCTGGCGGGCGCGAGCGGCGTCGATGCGGCGCTTCTGGTGGTGGCCCTCAACGATGGCGTCATGCCGCAGACCCGGGAACATGTGCAGATCCTGCAGCTTCTCGGCATCGATCGCGGCGTGGTGGCGCTGACCAAGTCCGATCTCGCTCCCGCGCGTGATGCGGAGGTCGCCGCGCAGGTGAACGCGTTGTTGCAGAAAACCGCGCTCGCCTCGGCGCCGCTGCTGCCGGTGTCCGTGGTGACCGGCGCAGGTATCGAGGCCTTGCGTAGCGCGCTCCTGTCGCTTGGGCCGCGCCAGCGTGATGCCGAGTTGTACCCTCGCCTGGCGGTCGATCGCGCGTTCACGCTGACCGGCGCAGGTCTCGTGGTCACCGGCACGCTGGTCTCGGGACGCATTCGCGTCGACGACCGGCTGATGCTGTCGCCGCCCGGGATCGAGTTGCGTGTGCGTGGCCTGCACGCGCAGAACCGGCCGGCCGAGCAAGCGGTCGCGGGTCAGCGTGCCGCGCTGAATGTCACCGGGCCGCGTTTGTCGAAGGACGTGGTGAACCGCGGTGACTGGGTGCTGCATCCTGCGGTGCATGCGCCGACCGCGCGCTTCGACGTCCGGGTTACATTGCTGGCTGAGGAGTCACGCGGGCTGCGTGCCGATGCGGCGGTGCATCTGCATCTCGGCGCCGCGCATGTGACGGCGCGTGTCGCGGCGCTGGACGGCGGACGGATCGAACCAGGCAGCACGGTGCTGGCACGGTTGACACTCGATCGCCCCATCGGTGCGCTGGCGCGCGACAGGCTGGTGCTGCGCGATGCGATGGCGACTCGCACGATCGGCGGTGGCGTGGTGATCGATCCATTCCCGCCGCGACGCGGACGCCGTGCACCGGAACGGCTCCAGCAACTCACGGCGTTGGACCAGTCTGATCCGAGCGACGCATTGCGCGCGTTGTTGGCGCTGGCGCCCGGTTGGACCGATCGCGCCGGGTACGTCCGTTCGCGCAACCTGTCGCCCGCGGTGCAGCAGTCGGCGCAGTCGGCTGTGCCGGCGGTCGCCGTGGCCGATCTGCTGATGACGCCGGCGACGCTCGATGCGCTGCGCGATGGCGTGACGCAACGGCTTGCCGCGCACCACACTGCGGCGCCCGATCAGCCGGGCCTGCAGTTCGAACGGCTGCGAATGGCAACACCCGGCCGGCCATCAGTGGCGGCGTTCCGTGCTGTCATCGAGTCACTGTTCCGCAGCGGTGCGGTGGAACAGGACGGTCCGTGGCTTCGGCTGGCCACGCATCGCGCCATTCTGTCGGCACACGATGAACGGGTGTGGCAGCAGGCGCAGGAACTGATTGCGGCAGAGCGCTTTCGTCCGCCGCGGACGCGCGATCTGGCGCGGGCGCTTTCGGTGCCGGAGGCCGCGATGCGCGCTGCGCTGAAGCGCGTGCAGCGGATGGGGCGGTTGATCGAGGTCGCGCCGGATCAGTTCTTTCTCAGTGAGACGGTGGCGGAGATGGTCGGCATTGCCGCGGCCATAGCAGAAGCGGGCCCCGCCGGCACCCTAACTGCCGCGGCGTTTCGCGACCGGTTGGCGAACGGTAGAAAGGTCGCAATCCAGGTGCTGGAGTACTTCGATCGTGCCGGCGTCACCGTGCGGGTCGGCGACGAAAGGCGGGTGCGGACCGATCGTCTGGGAATGTTCGGTCCGCCGCCTTAGGCGAACGCCAGTATCACCACGCCGCCGCAGATCAACGCGATTGCCGCGATGTGCGCAACGCCGAGCGGCTCGCCAAATGCGTAAAATCCGATCAGCGCCGCGGCGACGTATGAGATCGCGGTGCAGGGCAGGGCGCGCGACATCGGAATGCGGCGCAATGCCACGATGTACAGCAGCGCCGCACCACCGTACAGGAACAACCCGAAGAGCGTGCGCCAGTCGAGCAGTTGCGCCCTGAAGTCGACCGTGCCGGCGCCGGCCTTCAGGAGTGTCTGCCCCGCCATGCTTGTGGCGATGGCAGCAAACAGCATGCTCCAGTAGATCGTCACACTTGGGTACGTGCGGCCGCCGCACTGCGCTCGATCGAGCGCACCGTGCCCTGCGGCTTGCCGTTCGCCGACAGGAAGGTGCGGCCGACATATTCGCCGAGCACGCCCAGGATCATCGATTGCACGCCCGCGACCAGCAGGATCACCGTCATCGTCGAAGCCCAGCCGGATGGCGTGTCATGCAGGAACAGTGCTTCGAAGATTGTCGCGACTGCGCCGACGACGCCCAGCAGTGCCATGAACACCCCGGCATAGACGGCGAGCCGCAATGGCGCCAGCGAGAAGCTGGTGGCGAGGTTCAGCCACAGTCGCACCAGGCGCGCCAGATTGTAGTTGGACCTTCCTTCGATGCGCGGCAGGTGGCGCACCTCGATGCTGTCGATCCGCTGGGTCACCTGCATGATCAGCCCATCGACATACGGGTACGGTCCTTGATAGCGCGTTACCGCCTGCACGACGAATGCCGACATGCAGCGGAACGACGACAGATAGAGCCCTTTGGGCTTATCGAGCAGGCGATCCGCCACCGCGTTGGCAAACCGGCTACCAAGGTTGCGCCAGCCTGCATGCTGCTTGCTGGCGTAGCGCGTGTAGACAACGTCCCAGTGGCCGAGCCGCGCGTGATCGTAGAGCCGGATAACCTCCTCGGGCGGGTTCTGCAGATCGTCATCCATGGTGATGACGTACGCCCCGCTCGCGTGGCGCAATCCCGTCATGACGGCGTTGTGCTCGCCGAAATTGCGGGCGTGCTCGACATAGGTCAACGGGATGCAGGCTCGTCCCAGGAGGTGCTGGCAGATCTCGCCGGAATTGTCAGGGCTGCCGTCGTTGACCAGTACGATCTCCAGCCCTCCGGCCGGATGCAGCGCGGACAACGCATCGACCAGCCGCTCAATTGTCGAGGCACCGCGGTACACCGGAATGACGATCGACAGGCCGCTACCGACCGACACTTGCGGGGCAGCGGACGGGCGGTAGCGCAGGTCGGTGTCGTCGTTCATGGCCGCTCCGCGGTCGCCAGCACCGACCCGCCGGCCGGCAGGCAAAAGGGCAGGCGGCGTTCGATCTCTGTGATGGCATGAAACGTGGCATCGAGCCATGGCGGAAACGGGGCAACGTCGGAGGCGGCCACATTGCGGCGCCGCAGCTTGCGCTGCGCCACCATGAGCGGCAGCAGCAGAGCGTTCCAGTAGGTCGCATTCACGCGGACAAAGCCCGCGCCTCGCAGCAATTTACGGAGCTGGGCCAGCGTGACGCGTCGCACGTTGTGCACCAGGCGATCGTGATCGGACAGCAGCCATGAATAGGCCGGCATGTTGACGATCAGCCGGCCGCCCGGCCGCAGCACCCGCTGCAATTCCGCCAGCGTCTGCGCCGGGTCGACCGCGCCGTGGCAAAGCAGATCGGCGGCGATCGCGGCATCGAAGCATGCCGGTGCAAATGGCAGCGCATTGACGCTGCCACGCACGACGGGCGCGCCGGACTTGTCGGCGGCGCGGCGAGAGGCCGCCTCGGCCCACTCCAGACCAACCGCATGGAGGTCGGGACGCTCGGCAAGCAGCCGTGCCAGCAGACCACCGGTGCCGCAGCCTGCGTCCAGCACGTAGCCATCAAGGCCGGCCAGCGCGGCGACGAGGCGACGATGCAGCGCGCGGTACCACCACATGTGGGCCTCAACCGCATCCATCCGGGCGTATTCCGTGAGCTCCATCCAGATCCTCGGAATGACCGTTGCTGCTTGCCTTGCCGTGGCGCCGGTCGCAAGGCATGGAGGTGCCGTGAACCAGGGGGAACGTTCCGTTGGCTGATGTCGTGCCGCTGGCGCGCCCCGTGCCACGCGTACTCACGGACAACGCCTCCGACGCGATCCGCGGCATTGGGCTGGCGGTCCTCGCCTATCTGATCTGGACGCTCGGCGATGCGACGGCGAAATGGGTGCTGCCCAGTGTCGGTGTCGCCGGCGCGATGCTGTGGCGCGGCGTGTTCGGCACCGTCACCGTCGCGGCCATCACATTGGGCCGGCCGGCAGCGACCGGGTGGCGGCGGTTGGTGCCGCAGCGCTGGGGGCTGGTGCTCGCACGCAGCGTGCTGTCGTCGTTCGTTTCGGTGTGCTGGTACATCTCCTGGCTGTCGATGAGCCTGGCCGACACCTATGCGGTGGGCTTCACGGCGCCGCTGATCATGACGGTGCTGGCGATACCGATGCTGGGCGAGCGGATCCGCTGGCGGCGGGCGCTCTCCACATTGGTGGGTTTCGGCGGCGTGCTGATCATGCTGCGTCCGGGCGGCGACCTGTGGACCCCGGTTGTGCTTCTGCTGCTGGCGGGCACCTTGGTGATGGCGCTGACGCGGATCATGACGCGGCAGTTGACCACGACAGAGACGCCGGAGTGCCAGGCCTTCTGGCTGCTGATCTGCCATACGGCGACCGGCTTCCTGCTGCTGTCGAGGTTCCCGGGCTCGGGTGGGATCGGGACGTTCGGCTGGCTGGCCCTGGCATTCCTCGGGCTGTCGAGCGGTCTGGCGCATTGCGTGTTCGCGCGCAGCTATGCGCTGGCACCGGTCTCGGCGCTGGCGCCCTATGAATACACCGTGCTGCCCTGGGGCGTGCTGGCGGGCTTCCTGATCTTTGGTGACCTGCCGTCGTGGAACACGCTGGCCGGCGCCGTCGTGGTGGCGGCGTCCGGCAGCTACAACGTGTACCGCGAGCGGGTGCGCCGCGCCGAGGAACGCGCGGTGGGCTGAGCGCTAGCGGCGGGTATACCGCTTGCAGCGGAGCGCCAGCAGGTCGCGGAAATGCGGCCGCATGCGGGCGGTCCAAGGCGTGTCCGCGGCCTTCTTCCAGGCGTCGCTGCGTGGCACGTCGAGGCCGGTCATGTGATACAGCGCCAGGTACTTGCGCTCACGATCCGACGCCTCCGAGCTGTAGCGGCGGGCGCACAGCACACCCGGCACGGCACCGAGCTGCGGCAGGTGCTCGGCGTTGTACCACTCGTTGAACTCGGGCTCCGCCGCTGGATCGACGTTCATCGAGGCGACCAGCAGCGCACCGGCGCCGGGGGGAGCGGCGAGGTCGCCCGGGAGCAGTTGCTCGCCGGTGAAGCGCAGGATGCGCCTCGCCATTGCCGTGACACGTTTGGTCCAGACCGAGGCGTTCTCATAGCCGATCGCCTTGTAGGGCGCGCTTTGCAGGACGCCGAGCGAATCGAGGTCGTAGGTGGCGACGGCGAGGTTCGGATCCTCCTCGCCGATCCAGCGTTCGGCGTTGATGAAGCCTGGGACACGCAGGCGCTCCGGGATGTGCTCCAGGTCATACCAGTCGTGGAATTCGTCGGCGTGCGCTGTGGAGAAGTCGAACGAGGCGAACAGCAGACCCTTGGGCATAGCTTCCTCCTGGCTTCCGATTGCGGCGATCCGTCCCCCTCGACGAGGCGACGGAAATCCCCCATCTGTTGGTCATGTCCCAGACCATGCTCCGCCCGTCGCCGCGCGTGCTGTTCATCCCCGAGAAGCAGCCGGCGAAGCCGAATACGCGCCAGCTCAAGGTGGTATCGGAATACGAGCCGAACGGCGACCAGCCGACCGCCATCGCCGAACTGGTGTCCGGCGTGCGGTCGGAGGAGCGCGACCAGGTGCTCCTGGGTGTCACCGGCTCGGGCAAGACCTTCACCATGGCGAAGGTGATCGAGGCGGTACAGAAGCCGACCCTGATCCTGGCGCCGAACAAGACACTGGCGGCGCAGCTTTACGGCGAGATGAAGCAGTTCTTCCCGAACAACGCGGTGGAGTATTTCGTTTCGTACTACGATTATTATCAGCCGGAGGCGTATGTCCCGCGTACCGACACCTATATCGAGAAGGACGCGCAGATCAACGAGCAGATTGACCGTATGCGCCACGCCGCCACGCAGTCGCTGCTGGAGCGCAATGACGTGGTGGTCGTCGCGTCGGTGTCATGTATCTACGGTATCGGCTCTGTCGAGACCTATTCGCGGATGGTGGTGAAGCTGGAGACCGGTGGGCGCATCGATCGCGATGTGATGGCCAAGGCGCTGGTGGACCTGCAGTACCGCCGCAACGATTCTGCGTTCCAGCGCGGCACGTTCCGGCTGCGCGGCGAGACGGTGGACATCTACCCGAGCCACTACGAGGACCGCGCCTGGCGCGTCACGCTGTTCGGCGACGAGGTGGAGGCGATTCACGAATTCGATCCGCTGACCGGCGAGAAGACCGCAGCACTGAACGAAATCACCGTCTACGCCAACAGCCACTACGTCACGCCGCGGCCGACGCTGACGCAGGCCATCACCGACATCAAGGTGGAGCTGAAGGCACGGCTGGCGGAGCTGACGGCCGAGGGCAAGCTGCTGGAGGTGGAGCGGCTGAGCCAGCGCACGGCGTTCGATATCGAAATGATGGAGACGACGGGGTCGTGCAAGGGGATCGAGAACTATTCGCGCTACCTGACCGGCCGCAATCCGGGCGAGCCGCCGCCGACATTGTTCGAATACCTGCCGGAGAACGCGCTGCTGATCGTCGATGAGAGCCATGTGACGGTGCCGCAGCTAGGCGGGATGTATCGCGGCGACTTTGCCCGGAAGTCGATTTTGTCGGAGTTCGGCTTCCGGCTGCCGTCCTGCGTCGATAACCGGCCGCTGAAGTTCGAGGAGTGGGAGACGTACCGGCCGATGACCATCTTCGTGTCGGCCACGCCGGGACCGTGGGAGATGGAGCGCACCGCTGGCGTGTTCGCCGAGCAGGTGATCCGCCCGACCGGGCTGATCGACCCGGTGACCGAGGTGCGGCCGGTGGAGCACCAGGTCGATGATCTGCTGGCGGAATGTCGTACGATGGCGACGCAGGGCGCGCGGGTGCTGGTCACCACACTGACCAAGCGCATGGCGGAGGACCTCACCGACTACCTGACCGAACACGGCGTGAAGGTTCGGTATCTTCACTCGGACATCGACACGCTGGAGCGGATCGAGATCATCCGCGACCTGCGGCTCGGCGTGTTCGACGTGCTGGTCGGGATCAACCTGCTGCGCGAGGGGCTCGACATCCCGGAATGCGCGCTGGTGGCGATCCTGGATGCCGACAAGGAGGGGTTCCTGCGCTCGCAGACGTCGCTGGTGCAGACCATCGGGCGCGCGGCGCGCAATATCGATGGCCGGGTGATCCTCTATGCCGACATGATGACCAATTCGCTGCGTCATGCGATCGAGGAGACCGAGCGGCGGCGCAACAAGCAGCGCACGTGGAACGAGGAGCACGGCATCACGCCGGTGTCGATCAAGCGGCAGATCGGCCGCGTACTGGAGAGCGTGTTCGAGCAGGACTATGTGACCGTCGCGCCGGTGAAGGATGCCGGCATTGCCGAATTTGTCGGCAAGGACCTGAAGGCGGCGATCGCGGAGCTGGAGAAGCGCATGCGCGGTGCCGCGGCCGATCTGGAGTTCGAGGAGGCGGCGCGGCTGCGCGACGAGATCCGCCGGCTGGAGGCGCTCGATCTCGGGCTGGAGCCGCCGCCGGCGCCCTCTGCGTCGTTGCGGCCGCGGCGCGACCGGACGCCGGAACCGATGGGGCCAGGCGGTGGAGGCTACGATCCGTCGAAGCGGCGCGGGCGAGGGGGGATGCGGCGGCGGGGGCCGTAAGGTGCCCCGAAGTGTGACGAGGCTAGCCGGGCCGAATGCTGCCTGCAGGCGGCCATAGCCACACGCCATGGGTCGCGTTGTAAACCGCCTGCGGCGAGGCCTGGCTGGCGCCGCCGGTATGGTTGGCGTCGTGATAGCGGTAACCGTAGATGGCGACATCGCGGCCGTCGGCCCCGGGTGCGGCCGTACCACGCCGCGAGAGCGCTGCCGACAAACAGTGCCAGATATCTGATCTTCATTATGGCCCTCCGCGACCTGATCTATGCCGGCGCGGGATCAGTTATCCGCCTGATCGTGCCGGTTGTGCTGTGTCCCGGCTGCAGGTCCACCAGCAGCACGGTGCCGCCCCAGCTCTGCACCAGGTCGGCGCCGACAACCTGATCGATGCTGTAATCCGCACCCTTGACCAGCAGTGCAGGCCGCAGCGCCCGGATCAGTTCCAACGGAGTGTCCTCGGCGAACAGCACCACCATATCGACCGGTGCCAGGGACGCCATCACCGTCGCACGCGCGGTCTCGTTCTGCAGCGGTCGGGTCGGTCCCTTCAGTTGCTTCACCGATTCGTCGGTATTCAACGCCACGATGAGCCTGTCGCAGCGCGACCGAGACTCGGTCAGCAGCCGCACATGTCCTGGATGGATCAGGTCGAAGCAGCCATTGGCGAAGCCGACCCGCAATCCCTGTGCCCGCCACGCCGCAGCGCGCTGGACCGCCTCGTCGCGCGTGGCGATCTTGCGGTCGGTCGCGACGAGGTCCTCCAGATGCAGCACACCGAGCAATTCGTCGCGGCTGACCGTCGCCGTGCCTGGCTTGCCCACAGCGATACCCGCCGTGATGTTGGCAAGCATTGCCGCCTCGGGCAGCGCGGCACCTGCACCGAGCGCGACCGCCAGCGCGGCCACCAGCGTATCGCCGGCGCCCGACACATCGGCGACCTCGCGCGCCCGCGTCGGCAGGTGCAGTGGCGGCTCGTCGTGCCGCACCAGGGTGAGACCCTTGGCGGAGCGCGTCACCAGCACGGCCGCGCAACCGGTGTCATCCAGCGCACGGCGTCCCGCCCGGTCGGCCTCGCTGTCGTCGTCGGCTTCGATCCGGGTGGCCCGACGCACTTCATACTCGTTCGGGGTCAGGACCGTGGCGCCACGATAGCTGGAGAAGTCCATCCGCTTCGGGTCCGCGATCACCATGCAACCGGATGACCGGCATTGTGCCAGCACACTGCGCAACACCGGATCGCTCAATACGCCTTTGGCGTAATCGGACAGCACCACCACGTTCGCTGTCCGCAGCGCATCCGAGAAGCGCTGGACCACACGGTCCGCAGTCGTGTCATCGATCGACGCCGCCGTCTCCTCATCGAGTCGCAGCAGCTGGTGTGTACCCACCATGAATCGAGTCTTGGCGGTGGTCGGCCGCCCGGTGGCAGTTACGAGGTGTGGGACGATGCCGCTGCTTTCCAGCAGTTGCGCCAACTCCGCGCCTTCCGCATCGTTGCCGATGACGCCGACCAGCGCGACCTGGCCGCCGAGCGTTGCGACGTTCAGGGCGACGTTCGCCGCACCGCCAACGGTCGCCCGCCTGGCAGTGGGCCGCAGCACAGGGATTGGTGCTTCCGGTGAGAGGCGGCTGGCACTACCGCTGACGTAGCGGTCCAGCATGACGTCGCCGAGTACCAGCACACGAGCGTCGCTAAAGTGGCGAACGACCTGCGCCAGTTCCGTATCGCCGCTCTGCCCAGCCACCGCGTCCATGCGCAATGTCCTACTCATATCACGCCTGACGAAATTCTATCATGCTTGGCGAGGAGATGCGCAATGAATGCCGCCCGGTGCCGGATCATGACCGCGACGAAGTCGGCGGCAGTTGTCATCTATGGCGGCCCAATGGCTGGCGCGTTGCCACCGTGGCGCGCGACCGGTATGAGCGAGGAATGGATGACGATGCGCTGATCGAACTTGCCGCCGCGCTGGCGCTCGATGCCAGTGCCGCCATTCTTGCCGTTCGCCGGCGTGGCTTCGACGTCGTGCGCAAGGAGGACCGCTCGCCGGTGACCGAGGCGGATCACGCGGCGGAGGCGATCATCGTCGCGGGCCTTCGCGGCGCGGCACCAGGCATTCCGGTGATCGCCGAGGAGGAAGCGGCGGCGGGCCGCATCACCGAGCCGACCGAGCAATACTGGCTGGTCGATCCGCTCGACGGAACGCGTGAGTTTGCCGCCGGCAATGATGAGTTCGCCGTCAACATCGGCCTGGTGCGCGATGGTGCACCCGCACTGGGTGTGGTGGCGATCCCGGTCACCGGCGAACTGTTCGCCGGCATTGTCGGACGCGGCGCCTGGAAGCGCGTCGGCGCGACGCAAACCGCGGTCAGTGCACGGCTTCCGCCGGAGGAAGGGCTTACGGTTCTGGCCAGCCGCTATCACGGCAGCAGCACGCGGCTCGACGATTTCCTGCGCGACAAGCGCGTGGCGAAGGTGATCAATTTTGGTTCGAGCGTGAAATTCTGTCGACTGGCAGAGGGTATTGCCGACCTGTATCCGCGCTTTGGCCGCACGATGGAGTGGGATACCTGCGCGCCGCAGGCGGTGCTCGAGGCGGCCGGCGGAACTATTCGCACATTCGATGGCGCTGGACTGCGCTACGGCAAGCCGGGTTGGGAGAACCCGCACTTCGTCTGCACCGGGCGACTGCCCTAGCAGCCCTGCGACAACTCTAAGGCGGGATGCCCTGCGCTGCGTCGGTGAGCGGTTGGGTGGATACCTCGATGAGCCCGCGTGCCGGCTGGTCGAGATCGACGATCAGCATGATCACCACGGCCACCATCAGGGACATTATCAACGTGGCTACGCGCCCTCGCGTTTCGCGGCCACCGGCGTGATAACCAGTGAAACCCATCGCGACCATCGCGACACCGATCAGCATGAACATCGCCGCACCGGGAACATGGTAGCGCAGGGCGGTCAACCGACTTTCATGGATATTGTTCATCTCGTTCAGAGAAGCGACAAACCGATAAGTCGGCAACGATTGGGGTGCCGTCGCGGTCACGGCCACTGCCTCCTTCCAAAGGCTGGCTTGCAGATTCAAAGATCGGGCGATGTCGCGTTCGAGTTTCGCCGGATCGTAGGGAACACCAAGCCCTATCCGCACATCCGTGTAATCGCGGAGCAAACTGAGAATTGGTTTTTGCGCCGGTTCCGGTAACATGAGCGCGAAATTTGCCGTGCTGCCGATTGCATTGGCTTCTTCCAGAACCAAGGTCCGCCGCGCATCGAAGCGGGACAGCGCAAGCGAGAAGCTGAATCCAAGCAACAACGCGAGCAATCCCAGGGCGGCACCCGTCAGGGTGCTGATATCGGTCGCGTTGCTTGCGTTACCGCGGCGACCGAGCCATGCACCGAACTCCGCTGCTCCAATAATCAGGATGGCGGTCGCAGGATACAGCACTGAAAGGCTAACCTGATAGATTCCGTCGAGCATGTTCCGCCCCTTCTGCGCGCCGCGGATCACGGCGGCAAGACAGCGCTATAAACGTGGATCGGAAATCGTCTGCTGTCACCCTCGGCTACCCGACTGATTGTGGAGTGAAAAAGGCACCGATCCTGGACATCCAGCCGCGGCTATGTCTTTGATCCAATCTTATAAGTCTGGATGACGCATATGACGCAGGCCCAGGGATTTCGCTCGGTTCCAGCGATCACTGAATCGCCCATCGAATTCATCGGCATGATCCATCACCGCCACGGCTCGGAGATCCATCCACCGGGGCCGCTCCTGTTCGATCGCGGCTATGTCCGCGACTTCGCCAAGGCAGCGGAGTCGGCCAGCTTCGATCGCGTGCTTGTGGGCTATTTCTCCGACGGACCCGACGGATTCCTGTTGGCCGCCTACGCTGCCGCGCATACCGAGCGGCTCGGCTTCCTCGTTGCGCATCGGCCAGGGTTCGTCGCACCGACGTTGGCCGCGCGCAAGTTCGCCACGCTGGATCAGGTTACCGGCGGCCGCGCCGCGATCCATGTGATTTCCGGCGGGGACGATGCCGATCAGTTGCGCGACGGCGACACGCTGCCAAAGGACGAACGCTACGCGCGAACCGATGAGTACATGCACATCCTGAAGCGCATCTGGACCGAGAGCGGTCCAGTGGATCATGCCGGCAAATACTATCGCTTCGCCGGCGCCTCGACGGCGATGCGCTGCGTGCAGCAGCCGCGCATTCCGATCTACTTCGGCGGGGCCTCTGATTCGGCGATCGCCGCTGCCGGCAAGCACGCCGATGTCTACGCGCTTTGGGGCGAGACCTACGAGCAGGTTCGCGAATTAACCGAGCGCGTGCGTGCCGCTGCGGCACAACACGGGCGCGAGGTGCGGTTCAGCCTGTCGTTCCGACCGATCCTGGCGGCGACCGAAGATCAGGCCTGGGCGCGCGCTGAACAGATCAAGCAGCGGATCATGGAATTGCGCGCAAAGGCCGGGCTCGGTCCGCGGGAGCCGGCCAACGAAGGCTCGCGCCGGCTGCTTGCCGCGGCAGCGCAGGGCGAACGACTGGACAAGCGGCTGTGGACCGGCGCCGCGCTGCTGACCGGTGCGCGCGGCAATACCACAAGCCTGGTAGGCACGCCGCTGCAGGTGGCCGAGGCGCTGTGCGACTACCACGATCTGGGCATCACCACGTTCCTGATCCGCGGCTTCGATCCGCTGGATGACGCGGTTGAGTACGGACGCAGCCTGTTGCCGCTGACGCGGAAGCTGATCGCCGAGCGCTCGCGTCTCGCAGCGGAATAGCGCGTGCCATGCGGCGCACCTAGCCCGCCTCGCCGCTCCGCCCCTCGGCCGCGTCCCGACGCACTGCCTCGACGTCGCGCTCCGCAGGTGGACCATAGCCACCGGAGCCGGCAGTGATAACCTCGATGATGTCGCCTTGCCGCAGTGCGCCCGAACCGTGGTCGAACGGTATCGCGTCGCCGCGCAGCACAATGTCTGCCTTGCCGCCTGGCAGTCCGCCGAACAGACCCCACGGCGCGGACAGCCTGCGGGCGATGTCCACACGCACGCGACACGGCGCCTCGGCGCGATAGACACGCCGCAGACCCATGCCGCCGCGATGTCGACCCGGCCCGCCTGAGCCGTCCACCAGCTCATAGCTCAGCAATGTCAGCGGATACTCGATCTCCAGTGCCTCGACCGGCAGGTTCGACGTGTTCGTCATGTGCACATGCACACCCTCCAATCCATCCTTCGTCGCCCGCGCGCCGGAACCGCCGCCGATCGTTTCCAGATAGACCCAGAGCGAATTGTCCTTCGGCTGATGGCCGGCGAACGTGATCGAGGTGCAGGCGCCGTTGGTCGCGGCGATGACGCGCTCCGGCACCGCGTCGGACAGGGCGCCGAAAATCAGATCGACAACGCGCTGGCACATCCCAAGCCTGCCGTTCACCGCGGCAGGATGCACACAATTGACGACACTCCCCTCCGGTGCACTGACGTGCAATGGACGCGCGAGGCCGGCATTCGGCAGGATCGTCGGATCCACCAGCGTTTTGACCGCGTAATAGACGGTGGAGAGCAGCGCCGTATAGGTCATGTTCAGCCCGGCCCGCACCTGTGGGGGGCCGGCGAAGCACAGATCCATCTCATCGCCCCGCACGGTGACCTCGCACGACAGCGCGAGTTCGCCGTCGATCTCCGGACAGTCGTAGCGGTCGGCGAAGCGGTATGTCCCATCGGGAATCGCGGCGATGCCGCTGCGCATCTTGCGTTCGGCGTAATCCTGAAGAGCATTGCCGGCCGCGAGCACGGTCTCGCGGCCGTACTTCGCGCACAGCGCCTGCATTCGCTGCACGCCCAGACGATTGGCGGCCATCTGCGCGCGGAAATCGGACAGACGTTCACGCGGCACCTGGCAGTTCAGCAGGATCAGCTCCTGCACGTCGCGCTGCAGCTCGCCGCCGCGATACAGGCGGATCGGTGGGATACGCAGACCCTCCTGGTATATGTGTGCGTGCCCGCGATCGGCAAAGTCGGCGTGGTGTGCCAGGTTCACCGCGAAGGCGATGATGCGGCCGTCGACGAAGATCGGTTCCGCGAGGACGATGTCGGGCAGATGCGTGCCGCCACCCTCGTAGGCGTCGTTGCCGCAGAACGCATCGCCCGGCTGCATCTGCTCCATCGGATGACGCTTCAGGATATGCGGGATCAGGCCGATGAAGCTGCCGAGATGCATTGGGATGTGCTCGGCCTGGCACAGCGTGTTGCCATGAACGTCAAACAGCGCGGTGGAGCAGTCGCGGCGTTCCTTGATGTTGGTGGAGTAGGAGGCGCGGATCAGCGCCTCGCCCATTTCGTCGGTGATCGAGGCGAGTGCGCTGCCGATCACCTCGACGGTGATCGGATCGATCCCGATCGCGCCGGCTCCTGCGTCGTTCATCCTGCCTCCAGGATCAGATTGAGATACGGCTCCACGCGAGCGATCATGTCGGGCAGCACCAGCGTCGTCGTGTCCATCTGCTCGATGACGGCGGGACCTGCGACGCGGTTGCCACATCGCAGCCGGTCGCGGTGATAGACCGGACAGAGCACGAAGCCCCCTGCCTCGGGCAGCCAGACTTCGCGCCGCGCTACGATGGCGGCGGAGGCGTCGGATCCAGCGTCGGGATATCGCTGGAACGACGCCTTGGGCACAACCCCGACCGCCTCGATGCGGAAGGTGACAAGCTGAACGGGTTCGTCCGTGGCGGTGAAGCCGTACATCCGCTCATGCGCGGCGGCGAAGCCTTCCGCCAGAGCGTCAAGCATCGCAGGTCCGATCTCGCCATCCGGCAGCGCCACGGGCAATTCATAGTTCTGTCCGGCATAGCGCATGTCGACCGTAAGCGTGGTCCGGCGCGCATCCGGCGCGATCCCAGCCTCCTCGAACCATGCATCCGCCTGTGCGCGCAACGCGTGGAACGCATCGGCGATATCAGGCAACACGGCGATCGACAGCGTGTGCAGTCGCGTCATGGCGAAATCGGCGCGCAGGTCGGTTAGCAACAGGCCCATCGCGCACAGGATACCGGGATTGCGCGGCACCACGATCCGGCCGATCTCCAGCTCTTTCGCCAGGCGCGCTGCATGCAGCGGGCCCGCGCCGCCGAACGCGACCAGCGCGTAGTCGCGTGTGTCGTGGCCTCGCTGCACGCTGACCACGCGGATGGCGCGCGCCATGTTGGCGGTGACGACCGATATGATTCCCTGTGCGGTCGCCATCGCGTCGAGGCGCAGCAAACTCGCCAGACGTTCGATCGCCGCGCGTGCGAGGTCCTGACGCACCGCCATGCGCCCGCCCAGCAGATGCGTCGGATTGAGCGTCTGCAAGACGACATTCGCATCGGTGACCGTCGGTTCGACATTGCCACGCGCGTAGCAGACAGGTCCGGGGTCGGCGCCGGCGCTACGCGGCCCCACCTTCAACAGTCCACCGCTGTCGACATAGGCGATCGACCCGCCGCCCGCACCGACGGTATGGATATCGAGCATCGGCGCCTTGATCGGATAGCCGTGCACCATGGCCTCGCTGGCGAGTCGGCACTGTCCGCCCTGCAGCAAGGCGACGTCGGTCGATGTGCCGCCCATGTCGAACGTGATCAGCTCGGCAACACCGGCCAGTCGTCCGACTTCCTGTGCACCCACCACACCGGTGGAGGGTCCCGACAGCACGGCGCGCACCGGCAGCCGTTCAGCCTGAGCGAAGCCGATCACGCCACCGTTCGACTGCGTTAGGTACGGCGTCGCGTGCACCCCTAAATCGGCGAGCCTTGTGCCCAGCCGTCGTATGTAGCCCTGCATCACCGGGCCGAGATAGGCGTTCACCACCACGGTGGACATCCGCTCGAATTCGCGGAACTCGGGCGCGACCTCGTGCGAGACGCAGGCGAAGGCCTCGGGGAATTCCTCCGACAAAATGCGTCGTGCACTCTCCTCGTGTGCCGTGCGGACGAAGCCATAGAGAAAGCACACCGCCACGGCCTGCGCTCCGGCGTCACGCAGGCGACGCACTGCGGCGCGGAACGCCACCTCGTCCAGCGGGGTTTCCACCGTGCCGTCGTGGCGCACGCGCTCGGGCACTTCCAGGCGGAGATCGCGCGATACCAGCGCCGGGGGCTTGTCGGCCTGCAGGTCGTACAGGTCGGGGCGCTTTTGCCGGCCGATCTCCAGCAGGTCGCGAAAACCCTCGGTGGTTATCAGCCCGGTCTTCACGCCGCGATGCTGGATCAATGCATTGGTCGCCACGGTCGTGCCGTGGCCGAAGTATCCGACCGTGCCCGGCCCCACGCCGACCTGCCGGACACTCTCCGCCACACCCTCTGCGATACCGTGCGACGGATCGTCCGGCGTGGACGGCACTTTCCATACCTCGACCCGGCCGGTGTCCTCGTCGAACAGGCAGACGTCGGTGAAGGTGCCGCCGGAATCGACGCCGACACGCCAAGCCATTGTGCGCAACTCTCCAGTGATCAGAGTTCAATGGTCAGTACTGCTGCGCCAGCATATGCTGCCGCCCCATCGCATGTCGCCCCCAGTCGATCTTGTTCAGTCCGACACCGGCCTTCCCGATCGCCCCGGGGTGGTCATCATAGGCGGCGGCATCATCGGCACCTGCGCCGCGCTGTTCCTCGCCGAGAAGGGGCACTCGGTGGTGCTGTGCGAAAAGGGCCGCATCGGCGGCGAGCAGTCCAGCCGCAACTGGGGCTGGTGCCGCACCATGGGGCGCGACGCTCGCGAAATCCCGCTGGCGATCGAGAGCCTGCGCCTGTGGCGCGGCATGAACGCGCGCATCAACCGGGACACCGGCTTTCGCCAGGCCGGCATTGCCTATCTGTGCGAGACCGAGAAGGAGGTTGCCGCGCAGGAGGCGTGGCTGGCCGATGCGCGCCAATATCAGGTGGATGCGCGGCTGTTGCGCGGCGCTGCGATTGACGCGCTGGTGCCCGGCGCGCCGAGCAGCTTTATCGCGGCGCTGCATACGCCGACCGACGGGCGCGCCGAACCGTCCCAGGCCGCGCCGGCGATTGCCGAGGCGGCGCGCGCCGCGGGCGCCACGGTGCTGACCAACTGCGCGGTGCGCGGCATCGAGACGCGGGCCGGCCGTGTCTCGGGCGTGGTTACCGAGCGGGGCCGCATCGGCTGCGATAATGTCGTGCTCGCCGGCGGTGCCTGGTCCCGGCTGTTCTGCGGCAACGCCGGCATCGACCTGCCGCAGTTGAAGGTTCTGGGCTCGGTGTTCCGCACCGCCCCACTCAGCGGCGGCCCGGAGATTACCGCGAGCGGTTCGGTGTTCGCTTTCCGCAAGCGGCTGGATGGCGGCTATACGATCGCGCGGCGCAACGCCAACGTCGCCGACATCACGCCGGACTCATTTCGCCTGCTGCTGCGTTACGCACCGACGCTGAAGCAGAACTACGGCGAGATCCGCCTGCGCTTCGGCCGGCGCTTCTTTGAGGAATGGCGCACGAAACGGCGTTGGTCGCTGGACGAGGCCACGCCGTTCGAGGCGGTGCGTGTGCTCGATCCGGCGCCAAGGCAGGCGATCTTGCAAGAGGCGCGCACGGTGCTGTCGCGTTGCTTCCCGGCATTCGCGCGGATAAAAGTGGCGGAGAGCTGGGGCGGCCTGATCGACGTGACGCCCGATGCGGTGCCGGTGATCGGGGAGGTGGCTGCGATCCCTGGTTTCTTCCTGGCTGCCGGCTTCTCCGGTCATGGCTTCGGCATCGGCCCGGGGGCGGGGAGGCTGATTGCCGATCTGGTCGCGGGAGATACGCCTGTCGTCGATCCGGCACCATTCCGTTTCAGTCGCTTCACCGAGGAGCCTCGCCAGGCCGCGTAAATGGCGAGCGTTGCCGTCACCGTCCGTCCTGCCGTCTCCATGGCCGCACGCCAGCGCGCCCTGTTCGCGGTGCTGTGCTTTGTCTGGGGAACCACCTGGCTCGCCATGAAGGTTGGTATCGCCGTGGTACCACCTGGCGTTTTCGCCGGAACGCGCTGGACCACGGCGGGACTGATGCTGCTGCTGTGGCGGTTCGCGGCTGCAAATTCCCATGCGACTGACCGGTCGCCTGATCGTGGTTGCCGTATTGATGGTGTCCTTCAATCAGGTGATCCAGCTGTACGGCCTGCGCTACATCACCGCCGGATTGGCTGCCGTCCTGTCGTCGGCGTTGTCGCCGATCTCGTTGCTCGGCTTCGCGGTGATTGTCGGACAGGAGCGCCTCGTCCGGCGGCAGGTGGCGGCGATCGCCATCGGCGTTACCGGCATCCTGGTGCTGTTCGGTCCGGCGGCCCTCGCAGGCCGGCTCGACATGCACGAACTGCTGGGTGCCACCGGCGTTATCGTCGGCACGCTGTGCTATTCCGCTGGTTCGGTAATGGCGCGGCCGCTGATGAATTCGCTGGCGCCGGCGCAGATGGCCGCCATGACCAACCTGATCGGCGGCGCCATCCTGCTGGTCGCTTCGATCGTCTTCGAGCCTGGTGCGGTCGCGGCACTGATCCACCCATGGGGATGGCATGCCACTTTCGCCTGGCTCTATTTGCTGCTGCCCGGATCGATCCTGTCGACGGTGATCTACTTCCTGCTGGTACGCGACTGGGGCGCCAGCCGCACCGGCACCTATGCTTTCGTCTCGCCGGTGATCGCAGTGGCACTCGGCACAACGCTATTCGGCGAACGGCTTGATCCAGCCGACATGGTGGGCATGGCGTTGATGCTCGTCGCCGCCGCGATCGTGCTCAGGCGGACATAGCAGTCAGATCCATACGTCGTTCTGCGCGGTGCGTTCGCCGCTCTCGTGTCCGGTATTGAGCACGCCGCGCGGTTCGATCAGCAGCAGCTTGACCTCCTTCTCGGCATACGGCTTGTGCTCCACGCCCTTCGGAACGACGAACATCTCGCCGGCCGCAACCCGAACCGTGCCATCGCGGAAGTCGATCCGCAATTCGCCTTCCATCACGAGGAAGGTCTCGTCGGTGTCCTTGTGGTCATGCCAGACGAAGTCGCCCTGGAGCTTCACGATCTTGAACTGATAGTCGTTCATCTCGGCGACGACCTTGGGCTGCCACTGCTCGTCGAACAATGCGAACTTCTTGCCGAAGTTGATCGCCTGGTAGGTTATGCAATGCCTCCGTCAGGTCACGTGCAGCACGGCCTTGCCGGGAAATTCGCGCGCGAGCAGGCGGCGCGCGATCGAGGCGATGTCGGTCCACGGCGCCTCGACATCGATATGCGGACGCAGCCTGCCGCGCGCAACCTCGCTGGCGAGCACCGCCAATCCTTCCCCCGCGGGTTCCACGTGGCGCAGTTCGTGGAACAGGATCAGGCCATACAGCTTCACGCCTCCCTGGCGGAAGAACGCGCCGCTCTCGAACGTTGTGGTCGGCGCTTCCGAAACACCGAAGTGAACACAGGTGCCGTTCGGTTGCAGCATCGTAAGCGCCGCGGACAATGCGGAGCCGCCGATCGAATCCACGATCAGGTGATACGGGCCGCTCGACGCCGCCGCGCCGAGGTTGGACGCGACGATGATGTGCTCTCCGCACCATTCGCTGATCATCGTCCTCTGTTCTGCGCGGCGCACGTGGCCATAGACCTCGGCGCCTGCTGTCGCAGCGAGTTGCACGGCGAGATGCCCGACGCCGCCGGTCGCGCCATCAACCAGCACCTTGCGACCCAGCAGCAGTCCGCCCTGCCGCAATGCATGCAGCGCGGTGAGGCCGGCAACAGGCAGCGTCGCCGCCTGCGCGTCTGTCACTGCATCCGGCAGTGCGGCGACGGCATGGCTCGGCGCTCGGATGCGCTCCGCCCACGCACCGGTCGGCAATATGCCGACGACACGCGTGCCGGGCTTCGGTCCGCTGCCATCGGCCGCAGCCTCTTCAATGATGCCGGCGAAGTCCCAGCCGGGCCGCGCACCGGCGTCGGACTGCGACAGTGCACGATTGACCTCGCCACGGTTCAGCGAGATCGCGGTGACGCGGACGGTTACATCGCCGATTGTCGCCGGTGGCAATTCGACCGATTGCAGGGTCAGCTTTTCGCTGCGGGATGGATCAACGACGACGGCGCGCACTTGCGGCATAACGTCCTCCCCCTTGTCAGATCGTCTATCAGCTGCCCTTGAACCTGGGCTTCCTGCGTTCGCGCCACGCCTGGTGCGCTTCCTGCTTGTCCTCGGTCATCTCCAGCATGGCGAAGCGATACAGATCGCCGAGCACCGCGTCCGCCAGCGGCACGTCGATGCCGCGGTTGAGCGACTCCTTGGTCAACCGCGTCGCCAGCGGCGGCAGCGCGGCGATATGCTCCGCCACCTCCATCCCGCGCGCCATCAGCGCATCGTGCGGCACCAGCCATTGCGCGAGGCCGATGCGATACGCCTCCTCCGCCGTCAGGGGAAAGCCGAACGCCATGCGCATCGCGAGGCCCTTGCCGACCCAGCGCGCCAGTCGTGTGGCACCGCCCTGTGCCGGGATGATGCCGAGACCGCTCTGCGGCAGCCGCCACTCCGCGCGCTCGGACGCGACGATCATGTCGCAGCAATAGGTGACGATGCAGCCGATGCCGACGGCATAGCCGTTCACCGCGGCGATGATCGGCTTGGCGAAGTCGGTCAGCATCGGGATCGGATGCGCGCGCCGCCGGTTGGGCAGGTCCTTCAGGAACGCCGCGACCGAATCCATCGTGTGGGTGCGCGGGTTCTTCAGATCGGCCCCCGCGCTGAACGCGCCGCCGCGGTCGTCGCCGGTCAGGATCACGCAGCGGATGTCGGGATCAGCCTCCAGTTCCGGCAGGCTGCGGACCAGGCCGGTCTGGAACTCCTCGCACCAGGCGTTGCGGGCCTCCGGGCGGCTGAGCGTCAGGACGGCGACGGCACCGCGGCGTTCACAGAGCAGGGGCATGGCTGGTTCCTCCTCACGCGCGATCCCACCGCAATGGTTCGCGCGTGACAAGCACCTCGCCGTTCGAGGTGAGCCGGATCACGTTGACCGTCCGCGCGAGATCGGGGGAGCCGGAGTAATACGCCGGCACAGTGCCGTCTCCGACGCGTTCCGGCCGGTCCCAGTGGCCCAGCGCCAGATAGTCCGCCGCGGTCGCGGCGATCGCATCGTCGCTGAACAGCCAGGACGGACGCAGCGGGGTCGCGAGGTTGTGCGGCGGCTCGTAGTGCCCGTGCGCCATGGCGATCTGCCAGCGAGTGCTGCGGGAGCGCGGGCCGCGCAGCGGGGCCATGTTCTCGTAGTCGCGATGCGCGTGCCCCCAGATCTCCAGGTCACGGTCTGGAAAACCGACTGCCTCGTCGTGCGTGATTCCGATGATGGTGACGTTGGCAATGGACGCGAGCCCGCCGCGCACGAAAACGCTGTTCGGCAGCGCAGGGTCGTGATTGCCGGGCAGGATTACCACCTCGATCCGGGCATCGGCCAGTAGCCGGCCGGTGCGGTCGAGCACCGGGGCGGGGACGCGGTTGTTGTCGAACGTGTCGCCGGCGAGGAGCACGACATCGGCGTGCGCATCGCGGGCGGCGGCCAGCACGGCGGCAAGGCCGGCCGTGCCGTCACCGTGCTTGGTGGCGTTCTGTTCGTCATCGACGTGCAGGTCGGAACTGTGGACAAGGACGATGTCCACTGGGGACGGCTCAGATCGGGGCATGGGCGGTTATCGTAGGGGGTGGAGCGCGGGAAACAAGACCGCGCCTGAAACAGACGCGGGTCGATATCGTCGCCGACCAGGCAATGTGCACAAGAACCAACCACTCAGCTTGTTTTGTCGGCTGGCATTGACCCCCTGCGGCTCCCGTCAACCGACGCCCGTGATTGCGTCCCAATCGACCGCCTTCTGGTATGCATAGGCGACGCGCAACAGCAGCGGATCGGCCAGGAAGTTGCCGACCAGTTGCAGGCTGATCGGCATGCCGTCGACCTTGCCGCAAGGCACCGCGAGGGCCGGATGGCCGGTGTAGTTGGTCGGCTTGGTGTTGTAGGCCATCGGCAGCAGCATCCAGTTGCGGCGCAGGTTCGCCTCGATCGCTGCGGTCGGGTCGGTCGGTTCCTCCTCCACGACGGGCGCGATGTTGCGCACCGTCGGCAAAGCCAGCACATCGACCTTGGCGAGCGCGCGGTCGAACGCCGCGACATAGGATGGCCGGACGTTATGCGCCTTGGCATACACGCCGCCGTGGTAGTTGCGCCGCGACAGCTCCGCGACCAGGTGGTTGAGCTTGGTGCGCGCCGGCAGCATGTCGCCATGCGCGCGCCACATCCGGTCGATCGCGGTGATGACAGAGGCGGGATAGTAAGCCTTCGCGCCGATCCCGAAGAAGCCGACGTCATGGATTGCCCGCGCGCCCTCGAACACCAGCGCCGCATACACGCTGTCAATCTGGGCATGCTGCGGAACCGAAATCCTGCTGACCTCGGCGCCGAGTTTCTCAAGCGTGGCTATGGCGGCGAGGACACCTTTGGCGACCTCTGGCTCGATGGGCTCGGCAAAACCCTCCTCGAGGATGCCGATCCGCAACCCCCGCACGCCGCCATCGAGGTCAGTCAGCGCGTCGATGCTCTCCGGGATGCCGCGGCGCTGCCGTGGGTCGTTGTCGTCATAGCCGGCCACCGCCTGCAGCGCGGCCGCGACGTCGGGTACCGTGCGTGCCATCGGCCCCACGTGGTCCACGCTGGGCTCGGCGGCGAAGCCGACCGCGAAGTGCGAGACCAGGCCGAATGTCGGCTTCAGCCCGACAACGCCACAATAGGCTGCGGGCAGCCGGATGGAGCCGCCCTGGTCGCCGCCGAACGATATATCGACCTCGGCTGCGGCCAGCGCTGCCCCGGAGCCCGACGAGGATCCGCCGGTGATCCGCTGCCGATTGTGCGGGTTCAGTGGCTTGCCGTAGTCGCCCATGAACCCGTTCATCATGTGCTTGCCGACGACCTTTCCGCCGGCCGACAGCACGCGGGTCACCACGGTCGCGTCCACGTCGGGGAAAAATCCCTCCATGGCCTGCGAAGTGAAGACCTGCGGGATGCCGGCCACACTGACATGGTCCTTGAAGCTGACCGTCTTGCCGGCCAGCAGCCCGGTGTCCCGTCCGCCGATGGCGCATCTCCACAGCCACGCCTGGTAGCGGTCCTCGGTTAGCGACGGGCGATAGCCTGGACTGCGCTCGGGGAACAGCAGCGGTGGAGCTGCCTCATCGGCGCGCGACTGCGCAAATTCGTCCAGTCCGCGCATCGCATCGACGATGAAAGGCAAATAGAGCTCGGCTTCGCCATGGCTCAGGCGGAGATTGAGAGAGGCGGCGAGCTCGACCAACTGGCCCGCGTCGGGCATGGCGAACATGGGAATCCCTTCGGTGTGTGTACGGAACGGTCAGTCACTATCTTACTTTATCGAAGTCATGCGGATGCATAGCAAGCTACGTGCCGGCCTCCTGGCAGCTCTGGCACGTCTCAAACTTCTGAAGCGAAACTGTCATCGCACGGGGCGGCACCGAGACGACCTTTGGGCTCAACGCGTACACTGATTCTGCAGCCAGTCGGTCGTTTTCAGTGCGAATGGTCCGGCGAAGTTTCGTCCTGTGATCTAGTTCACAGCGCCGCGGTCATTTTTTCGTATGAGGAGGGATACGCCGCATGCAATACGCCTGAACGGAGTCGAACCAAAGCAATCACCAACCACAGATCGGGGGCTGTCACATGAGAATTGTTCTCCAATGGGCTGGACGCAATGGTGCTGCTGTCGTCATTGCGGGCGTGGTCATCGGACTTTGCATTCCCTATCTGTCGGATCTGGCGAGGCCGTACCTCGCCGTCGCAATCTTCATCTTCACCTTCGGTTCCTTCCTGAAATTCGATGGCACGTCACTGGGCGGCGAGCTGGGCCACGCCAAACAGATTGCGTTGATGGTTCTGTGGGCCACCTTCGGCGTGCCGTTGGTCATCGTGCTGCTCATCCGTGTTACCCATCCTGGGCCGGAACTGGCTCAGGGACTGCTGTTCTGGGCATTGGTTCCCGCGAGCCCAGCCTGTGTCGCATTTGCTGCCATCCTGCGGCTCAACATTCCGATCGCACTGCTGGCGACCGTCATCGGTACGGCCGCTTCGCCCTTCTGCATTCCAGCGCTCGCCGCGATGTTCGGCGGCTACAGTCTCGACATCGACCCGCTCGCGACTTGCCTGCACCTGGTGCTTCTCGTTGGCGGTGCCTTCCTCGCATCAGTGGCGGCGAAGCGCCTCGCGAGCAGCTTCATTCGGGAGAACCCGGAAGCGATGACCGGCATTGCCGTCTTCGCAATGTTCCTCGCCGGCATGGGGTCCATGCGAGGCATGCAGGCGCATCTGTTCGCGCAGCCGCAGACCAGCCTTGAGTTCGTGCTGCTGGCATATGTCATGTTGTTCGCGGCGGAACTGGCGGGAACGTTCCTGTTCTGGCGTTACGGCCGCAACGCCGCTCTGACGGCCGGCCTGATCAGTGGAACGCGTACCATCACGTTGGCCTGGGTCGTGCTGGGCAACAAGGTGCTGCCGCTCGCGGATCTGTTCCTGGCGACCAGCATGGTCGCGAAGTACACCGCACCTGGCCTGACGAAGTGGTTGCTGACGCGCATTCTCGCCGCGGAAGTGACGCCGGCCGTTGTCCCGGCGTCGCAGGCCACCTATCGGTCCTGACGATCAGGCGTGCACTGCGGCGGCCGCCTTCGCAAGCGGCGCCGCAGGCTGCCATGTCTTCAGGACTGGGAGCACCTCCTTGGCGAACAGCCGCATCGATGCCTCCGCCTTTGCCAGCGGAATGCCGCCGAACCGGAACGAGCTGTTCAGCTCGAAATCGCCGAGCAGTTCGCGTCGTGCCTCGTACGCGCGCAGCACCTGATCAGGCGTCCCTCGGACCGCCACCTGCAGCAGCGCATTCACCAACCCATCGCGCCCTGCCGACCGCGCCAGTTCCGACTTCTTCGCGTAGGCATCGTAGCCCTTCGCGGTGGCGAAGTGCGTACTCATCAGCTCGTAATGCTCCAGGTTGCTGTCGACGAAGCTCGCCATGTGACGCTCGGCCAGCTCGTTCGCCTCGTCCGACGTGGCCGCGCACACGCACTGATCGGCGGTCACCACCGGGGCGGCCACGACACCATTGAATTGCTTATACAACGCGCGATACCGCTCGATGCCCGGCAGCCGCGCCGGCCAGGGGCGATCCGCGAACATCAGCATCCGCGCCTTCAGCCGCGCGGCCGCCTCGATCGAGTCCTCGCTGGATGCGACTGCATAGGTCCGATCCTCGAAGCTGCGTTCCGGACGCGGCCGGATCTCGATGCGTGGTTGCGGAAAGTGCTTGCCGTGCCCCTCGATAAACCCGGTGCGCAACGCCTCGACGATCATTGCGGACGCTTCGTCGAAGCGCTCGCGCAAGTCATCCATGGTGCCGCGGAAGGCGGCGAACTCGCGCCGTGCGAGGCCACGACCAAGCCCCAGCCTGACGCGGCCGTTGCTCAGCAGATCGAGCACCGACACCTTCTCCGCAACGCGCAGCGGATCGTTCCACGGCAGAATGATCGCCGCCGTGCCGAGGTCTGCGTGCGTGCACAGCGGCGCCAGATACGACAGAAGCTGCGTGTTGTCCGGGCAGAACGAGTAATCGAAGAAGTGGTGCTCCACCGACCAGATGACGTCGAAGCCCAGTTCATCCGCCAACCGCGCCAGACGGATCTCCTCCTGCCAGGCCTCGCGATCGCTCATGCCGGGCCAGCCATAGGTCGAGAAGATCATTTGAATGCCGACGTCCATGCGGTCCCCCTACTGCGTGTATGGACAGCCTACCCGTGGGTATGTATCCCTCTTCCGCGCGACCTGACAATGGGCGCAGGCTCGCCACGGGACGGAGGAGCCGCATGACATCGGACATGCGCAGCCTGCGCGGCAAGGTAGCGATCGTCGGGATCGGCGAGACGACGTACTACAAGCACGGCCAGTCACCGGAACCCGAGTTCAAGCTGGCGCTGATGGCGATCCTGGCAGCGGCCGAGGATGCGGGCATCGACCCTCGCGATATCGACAGCTTCGCCTCCTACAGCAACGATCGCAACGATCCCTCCAGGCTCGCCGCGGCGCTCGGCACACGGGAGCTGCGGCTGTCGAACATGCAGTGGGGCGGCGGCGGTGGCGGCGGTGCGGCCGCAGTAGGCAATGCCGCGGCGGCGATCGTCACGGGCCAGGCGGACATCGTGGTGGTGTATCGCGCGCTCGCGCAAGGCCAGTTCGCGCGTTTCGGCCGCGCCGCAGCCGGTGGCACCGTCGCCGGCGACAACGCGCTGATCAATCCGTACGGCATCTTCGTGCCCGCGCAGCGCTATGCACTGAAGTTCATGCGCTACATGCACGAACACGGCATCGGGCGCGAAGCGATGCGGGCGATCGCGATGGCGTCCTATCATCACGCGCAGTCCAATTCGCGCGCGGTGATGCACGGCCGTCCGCTGACCGAGGAGATGTATGATGCGTCGCGTTGGATCTCGGAACCCTATCGCCTGTTCGATTGCTGCCAGGAGAACGATGGCGCCGCCGCGCTGATCCTGGTGTCGGCGGAGCGTGCGAAGGACTTCAGGTACAAGCCGGCCTATGTGCTGGCGGTGGCGCAGGGCTCCGACCATCGCAATGCCGCCCGTTCGTTCAACGCGCCGGACTTCGCCTCCTCGAGCTTCGGCCCGGTGGCGCCGCATTTGTGGCAGATGGCAAAACTCGGACCGAACGACGTCGACGTGCTGCAAAGCTACGAGAACTTCACCGGCGGCGTGCTGATGAGCATGGCGGAGCACGGCTTCTTCCAGCCGGAGCAGGCGAACGAGTTCCTCACCCTGGAGAACCTGTTGGCGCCGGCGGGCAAATTGCCGCTGAACACCAGCGGCGGCAACCTGGCAGAATGCTACATGCATGGGCTCGAGCTGCAGATCGAGGCGGTGCGCCAGATCCGCGGCCAATCGACCGCGCAGGTGCCTGACGCGCATGTCGGCTGCGTTATCGCCGGTCCCATGGTGACACCGGTATCGACGATGATCGTCGGCTCGCAGGAGACGCTGTGATGACATACCTGCCAGCAGGATTGCCCGCGCCCGTCACCGAACCTGACGAGCTCGATCTGCCCTATTGGGAAGGCACGCGGCAAGGCGTGCTCAAGGTGCAGCGCTGTGGCGGCTGCAACACGTGGCAATGGGGGCCGGAATGGCTCTGCCATAATTGCCGGTCGTGGGACATGCGGTGGGTCGCGGTGGAGGGCAGGGGACGCATCTGGACCTGGACGCGCTGCTGGCATCCGGTGCATCCGGCGCTCCGCAATCACGGTCCATACATCGCGGTACTCGTCGAACTGCCGCACGCCGGCAATGTACGCATGCTTGGCAACCCGCTGGGGGATGCGCGACAGGAGATCATGATCGGCGCACCGGTCGTTGCCGTGTTCGAGCCCCATGATGACGCCGCTGCACCGTACACCCTGGTGCAGTGGCGCACGGAACGCAGCGCAATCTGACGATCGTCAAACTCGCGGCCAGCGGATCAAGTGCAGGTGAGCGGAGTATATCGATCGATTGACTTTATCGGTCGACCGATCTAGCACGCTGTTCCCTCAGAACGGGTCCAGGATGTCAGCGACCGTAAGCCGTTACCGCCCAGGGTACTACCAGCGTGGCGAAGAGACCCGCGGCCGTATCCTGGAAGCAGCGCTCGAGCTGTTCGCCGCGAGCGGCTTCGAGGGCGCGAGCACGCGCACGATCGCCGAGCGCGCGGGGGTCAACCTCCCTGCCATTCAGTATTACTTCGGCAGCAAGGAAGGCCTCTACCGCGCCGTCGTCGAACAATTCAGCCAGGAGATGCAGGCCGGTGTCGCGCCGATCGCGGAGCGCATACGCACTGAGCTGGCAACCGGTCAACCCTCGCGCCGGCGACTTGTCGGCCTGCTCTGCGACATGCTCGATATCGTGATCGCGTTGATCCTCGATGACAGCGTTCCCAATCGCGAGAGCCGGCAGAGATTCTTCGCGCGCATGGAGGTGGAACCGAATGCGGCGGTTGATGCATTGCAGGACGACATGGTTCGTAATGTGTGCAGCCCGTGCTGCGCGATCATCGGGCGCCTGATCGATCTTCCGTCGGACCACGAGCAGGTATTGCTGCATGCGATGACGATCATCGGGCAGGCCAAAATCTTTTGCGGATGGGGGACCAATCGGGTTCTCCACTGGGAGACGATTGGCGAAGCGCGCATACGGTCCGCGCAGTCCATTGTACGGCAGCACGTACAGGCGATATTTCGCGGCACACGGAGCAGATGATCGTGACTCGAACAGCAAGCCTGGGCGCGGTCACGATCGCGTTGGCTATCGGCGGTTGCGCGGTCGGCCCCGACTTCGATCGTCCGCCGGCGCCGACAGATGCCGGTTATACGCCCGAGGCGCTGGCTACGCAGACCGCGTTCGTCCGCACACGCGGCGGTGAGGCGCAGCATTTTGTGTCCGAGCGCGACATCCCCGGCGATTGGTGGGCGCTGTTCCACTCCGAGCAGCTGAACCGGTTGATCGACCAGGCCCTGAAGGCCAACCCCGATCTCGATGCAGCGCAGGCGGCTCTGCGGCAGGCGCAGGAGAATGTCTACGCCGAACAAGGCACGCTGTTCCCTCAGGCCAACCTGAGCTTTCAGGCCGAGAAGGAAAGGTTCTCGGGTGCCACATTCGGCCAGCCGAGCAATCACGCGGTGTTCGGCCTGGTCACGCCGTCTGTGAACATCTCCTATGCGCCCGACGTGTTCGGCGGTACACGGCGGGAGATCGAGTCGCTGACGGCGCAGGCCGAATATCAGCGCTTCCAGCTCGAGGCTGCCTATCTCACGCTGACCTCGAATGTCGTCGTGGCTGCGGTGCAGGAGGCAACGCTGCGCGGTCAGGTCGCCGCGACGCAGGACATCATCCGCGATCAGGCGCAGTCATTGAGGCTGGTGCGGGATCGCTTCAATCTCGGCGGTGCATCGCAGGCCGACGTGCTGACCCAGGAAGCGCAGCTCGCTCAGACCCGCGCAACGTTGCCGCCACTGCAGAAGCAATTGGCGCAGACGCGCAACCAGCTCACCGCTCTCGCCGGTCAGCTTCCCGCGCATGAGGTGGCCGAGACGTTCGCGCTCGACAGCATGCGCCTGCCACAGGACCTGCCCGTCAGCCTGCCGTCGCAACTGGTGGAGCAGCGGCCCGACATGCGCGCAGCCGAGGCGCAGATGCACGCGGCGTCCGCCGAGATCGGTGTGGCGACCGCGAACCAGTTGCCGCAATTCAGCATCACCGGAACCCTGGGCACCGCATCGAACAGCTTCACCAACATGTTCGCGCCAGGCACCGGTGTATGGAGCATCGCGGGCGGTGTCACGCAGACCCTGTTCGACGCCGGCACGCTGCTGCACAAGAAGCGCGCGGCCGTTGCCGCGTTCGAGCAGACGGCAGCGCAGTATCGCAGCACGGTCATCAAGGCATGCCAGAACGTCGCTGATACGCTGCGCGCGCTGCAATCAGACGCCGACGCGATGGTCGCGCAAGCCGCCGCCGAACGTTCTGCTTTTGCCAGCCTTGATCTTGCACGACGGCAATATCAACTGGGCGCCATCGACTATCTCACACTGCTGAACGCACAGAGAACGTGGCAGCAGGCGCGCATCAACCTCGTGCAGGCCGAGGCCAATCGTTACGCTGATACGGCGGCATTGTTTCAGGCGCTTGGCGGCGGCTGGTGGCATCGCACGGATGTCACGCAGGTTGCCGACAGCGCGAAGCAGCCCTGACGGAGACTGACATGATCAAGCGCATGATCATCATGCTGATTGCCGTCTGTGTCGTACTCGGCGGGTTCTTTGCTTTTCAGACCTTCAAGGCAAACATCATAAAGCAGGTTATGGCGAAGCTGGCCAATCCGCCGCAGACCGTCTCCACGATCACGGCTGGACTGCAGGACTGGCAGGCACAAATGGAGGCGGTGGGCAGCCTCCGCGCAGTGAACGGCGCCGATCTGTCGCTTGAGGTGTCAGGCATCGTCGATAAGATCGGCTTCAACTCAGGCGATGATGTCGCCGCCGGCGCGGAGCTGCTGCGTCTGCGCTCCAACGACGATGCAGCGAAATTGCAGGCGCTTCAGGCTACCGCGGATCTTGCGCAGATCACCTATGACCGTGATGTGAAGCAGTGGAAGGCCCAGGCAATCAGCCAGGCCACGGTGGATTCGGACACCTACAACCTCAAGAATGCCCGCGCTCAGGTCGAAGAGCAGAAGGCGACACTGGACAAGAAGCGGCTGCTTGCCCCATTTGCCGGGCATCTCGGCATTCGCGCGGTCGATGTCGGGCAGTTTCTGAACTCGGGCACAACGGTGGTCACGCTGCAGGCGCTCGACCCGATCTATGTCGACTTCTTCCTGCCGCAGCAGTCGCTGGATCAGATAAAGATTGGCCAGATGATCTCTGCCAAAGTCGATACTTATCGGGATCAGACATTCGCGGGAAAGATCACGGCGATCAACCCGCAGGTGGATACCAGTTCGCGGAACGTGCAGGTGCGCGCGACGCTGGGCAATCCAGATCATAGACTGCTGCCGGGTATGTACGCGACCGTTGACATCGACATTGGTGCTCCCGAGCGCCGGATCACGCTGCCGCAGACCGCTATTGCCTACAATCCATATGGCAGCACGGTTTTCCTCGTCGAGCAGAACGGGGCGGCGCGCACGGCCCGGCAAACCTTCGTCACAACCGGTGCCACACGCGGCGATCAGGTGGCCGTGCTGAGCGGAGTCAAGGAAGGCGATGTCGTCGTCACCGCCGGACAGATGAAACTGCGCAACGGCTCACCCGTGACGATCAACAACAGCGTGCAGCCTACATCGGACGCTGTGCCGGCACCAACCGATCACTGACGGATTGCGTCATGCATCTCACTGATATCTTTATCCGTCGCCCGGTGCTGGCTTCCGTGGTCAGCCTATTGATCCTGGTGCTTGGTCTGCGTGCGCTGGGGACATTGCAGGTGCTGCAATATCCGCAGACGCAGAACGCGATCGTCACCATCAACACGATCTACTATGGCGCCGATCCCGACGTGGTCGCCGGTTTCATCACCACGCCGCTTGAGAATGCCATCGCGCAGGCCAACGGCATCGATTACATGACCTCGACCAGCACGTCTGGTGTGAGCACCATCACTGTATACCTCCGACTGAACTATGAAGCCGACAAGGCGCTGACCGAGATCAACACCAAGATCAGCTCGGTGTTGAGCCAGCTTCCCAGCGGCACGCAGCAGCCGACGCTGACGGTAAGGGTGGGTCAGACGATCGATGCCATGTATATCGGCTTCAACAGCAAGGTGCTGGCGCCCAACCAGATCACCGATTACATGGTGCGTGTGGTGCAGCCCAAACTGCAGGCGGTGCCCGGTGTACAGACGGCGGAACTTCTCGGCGGCAAGAATTTCGCACTGCGCGCGTGGCTCGATCCGGACAAGTTGGCCGCTTATGGCCTGACAGCCGCGGATGTGTCGCAGGCACTGGCCGCGAACAACTACATCTCGGGGTTGGGCAATACCAAGGGCCAGATGGTGCAGGTGGACCTGACGGCTTCCACCGACCTGCACTCGCTCGACGCATTCCGAAACCTTGTGCTGAAGCAGTCCGGTGGGGCAATCGTCCGGTTGAAGGATGTCGCCAACGTCACGCTCGGTTACGATGACTACGACACCGCAGTGGGCTTCGACGGTCAGCAGGCCGTGTATATCGGCATCCAGGTTGCGCCGGCGGCAAATCTGCTGGATGTGATCCGCGGCGTCCGCGCGGTATTCCCGGGCATCCAGGAACAACTGCCCACTGGCCTCAACGGCCAGATCGTCTATGATTCTACCGCCTTCGTCAGCAGCGCGATCCACGAGGTGGTGCGCACGCTGGTCATGGCGGTGCTGATCGTCACGTTCGTCGTGTTCGGGTTCCTCGGATCACCGCGCTCGGGTACTGATCCCTGTCATCGCCATACCGCTGTCGCTGATCGGTACTTTCACCATCATGCTGCTGTGCGGGTTTTCCATCAATCTGCTGACATTGCTTGCGTTGGTGCTGGCGATCGGACTGGTGGTGGATGACGCGATCATCGTGGTGGAGAACGTCAATCGCCATCTGGAGGATGGCATGAGGCCGATCCCAGCGGCGATTCAGGCGGCACGCGAACTGGCCGGCCCGATCATCGCCATGACTGTCGTGCTGATCGCCGTTTATGTGCCGATCGGCTTCCAGGGCGGCCTGACCGGCGCACTGTTCACCGAATTCGCCTTCACACTGGTGGGCGCGGTCACTGTCTCGGCCATCATTGCGCTGACGTTGTCGCCGATGATGACGTCGCGTCTTCTGCGTCCGAGCTCAGAGGTCCCACGCTGGGAACGACGCCTGATCGGGTTTATCGACCGGCGCTTCAATGCCATCCACCGCCGTTACGAGCGCTGGTTGCATGGCAGTCTCGGCTATCTGCCGGTAACCACGGTGTTCGCGCTGATCATTCTCGGCAGCATCTATTTTCTCTACGGCAGTGCCACGAGCGAACTGGCGCCGCAGGAGGATCAGGGCGTCATCATCACCTCCTCCACCAATGCCGCGGATTCGACGCTCCAGCAACGCGAGCTGTACGACCGGCAGGTGTATGAGGACTTTGCCAGCTATCCTGAGACGGACCATGTCTTTCAGCTCGACATGCCCGGCCAGGACATCGCCGGCATGGTGCTGAAGCCGTGGGATCAGCGCACGCGCACCACCGCGGTGCTGCAACCGCTGGTGCAGCAGAACATGGCGAAGATCGCCGGCGCGCAGATCGTGGCGTTCCAGCCGCCGCCGCTACCGGGCAGTCAGGGTCTGCCCATCCAGTTCATCATCGGCAGCACCGATGCCTTTTCGCGCCTGAACGACGTGGCACAGAAGTTCCTGCAGGACGCACGGGCCAGCGGATTGTTCATATATCTCGATACCGATCTGAAGATCGACAAGCCTGAGACCACGGTGGAGATCGATCGCAGCAAGACCGCTCTGCTCGGTCTCAAGATGAGCGATGTCGGGAGCGCGTTGAGTGCGCTGCTGGGCGGCGGTTATGTGAACTACTTCGGGCTGGATGGACGATCCTACAAAGTGATTCCGCAGGTGCAGCAGCGCTTCCGGCTCAATGCCAACCAGTTGATGAACTACTATATTCGTACTTCGAGCGGTGCGTCGGTGCCGCTTGCCACCGTCGCGCGTATCGTAACCCACACCGAGCCGCAGTCGCTCAATCACTTCCAGCAGGTGAACGATGCGATGATCCAGGGTGTTACGGCGCCGGGCGTGGCACTCGGCACCGCGGTCCAATATCTCCAGGACCTTGCGGCACGCGAACTGCCGCCCGGCTATTCGGTGGATTATGGCGGGCTGTCGCGGCAATACGTGCAGGAGTCGGGCGGCTTCGTGCTCACCTTCGGCTTCGCGCTGGTGATCATCTATCTCTCGCTCGCCGCGTTGTTCGAGAGTTTCCGCGATCCGTTCATCATCCTGGTCTCGGTGCCCATGTCGATCGCCGGCGCGCTGTTCTTTGTCGGACTTGGGATCGGCGGGGCGAGCCTGAACATCTACACCGAGGTTGGCCTGGTGACACTGATGGGGCTGATCAGCAAGCACGGCATCCTGATCGTGGAGTTCGCCAACAATCTGCAGAAGGAAGGCCATTCGCGACGCGAGGCGATCGAGATGGCAGCCGGGATACGGTTACGGCCGATCCTGATGACCACTGCCGCAATGGTGCTGGGGGTTATTCCGCTGATCGTGGCGACAGGTGCGGGTGCTGTCTCCCGCTTCAACATGGGGCTGGTGATTGCCTCCGGGCTGGCGATCGGCACGTTGTTCACGCTGTTCGTTGTGCCGGCCGTCTATATGCTGGTCGCCGAGGATCACCATACGCGCAGCCGCGTCGGCGAGCCGGTGCATGCGGCTTAGGTCCGGCTCCCGCTGCGCGTTGCGACGATCGCCGATAGTCCAAGCAGCAGCCATCCTGCCATCAACAGCGTGCCACCCAGCGGCGCAGTGATGCCCAGTCGGATCCCGCTGAGCGCCAGCGCATAGACCGCGCCGCAAAACAGCGCTGTTCCTACAGCGAACGCCGCGCCGGCCCAGTCGGCCAGCCTTCCGCCACTCGGCGACCATAGTCCGCAGGCCAGCAGGGCCAGTGCGTGCCAGCCTTGCATCTCGATCGCGCTCCGGATCATTGCCAGAGCCGCCGGGTCCAGCCAGTCCATGCCGTGTGCCGCCACCGCGGCCATCGCCACCGCGGTGAGGCCGGCCAGCGAGCCCAGCGCGATCCACACTCTCTGCATGCCGCCACCCTGTTCCACCGCGCGCGGCCTGACTATACCATCCGGCACCATGCCACGCGGCGACCTGTTCCCTGAGATCGGCCCGTTCGAGACCGGCTACCTGCCGCTTTCGACCAACCACGTTATGTACTGGGAGCAGGTCGGGAATCCGCGTGGCCGGCCGGTGCTGTTCCTGCACGGCGGTCCCGGCGCCGGCGCCGGCGCGGTGCATCGCCGTTTCTTCGATCCCGAGTTCTGGCGGGTGATCATCTTCGATCAACGCGGTGCGGGACGGTCACGTCCTCTGGGCAGCCTGGAGAACAACACGACCCAGGACCTTGTCTCCGACATCGAGACACTGCGGCGGCATCTCGCGCTTGACCGCTGGTTGCTGTTCGGCGGTTCCTGGGGCTCGACCTTGGCGCTGGCCTATGCCCAGGCGTTTCCGGAGCGTGTTATCGGCTGCGTGCTGCGTGGCGTGTTCCTTGGCCGTCCGGCGGAGGTGGACTGGTTCCTGCGTGGCCTGGCCGCGATATTTCCTGATGCGCATGCCGGCTTCGCCGGTTTCCTGCCCGAAGCGGAGCGGGGCGACATACTTGGCGGCTATCTGCGGCGGCTGACCGATCCGGACCCGTCCGTGCATCTGCCCGCGGCCCGCGCCTGGTCGGTGTATGAAGGCTCGTGCAGCACGCTGCTGCCGAGCCCGGAGACGGTCAGTTCATTTGCGCAGGATCGCACGGCGCTGGGGCTGGCCCGCATCGAGGCGCACTATTTCGCGCACAACCTGTTCCTGCCGCCCGAGGGCCTGCTCGGCAACATGGAACGGATCGGTCGGGTTCCCGCGGAAATCGTGCAGGGTCGCTACGACATGATCTGCCCCGCGCGCACCGCGTTCGAACTGGCCGCGGCGTGGCCGGCGGCTCGGCTGTCCATTGTGCCTGACGCGGGGCATTCGGCACTGGAGCCGGGCATTCGCCGCGCGCTGGTCGCCGCGGTCGAGCGCTTCCGTCACGGGAGATGACATTATGAAGGTTGCGGTCATCGGGCTGGGCACGATGGGGATGGGCGCCGCGCTCAACCTTGTGCGCAAGGGCCATCAGGTGACCGGTTGCGACGTGCGGGAGGCGGCGCGAACGGAGCTTGCGGCGGCGAGCGGTGCTGCAGTCGCGCGTGCCGCCGATCTGCCTGCCGATACCGAGGCGGTGCTCGTGTTCGTGGTGAATGCGTCGCAGACCGAGGAGGTTCTGTTCGGCGCGCAAGGATGTCTTAGCAAACTGACGAAAGGCGGGGTGATCCTGTGCTGCGCGACCGTGGCACCGGAGGCGGCGCGCGCGTTGGAGCCGAAGATCGTCGCGGCAGGGTTTCTGATGCTGGATGCGCCGGTGTCCGGCGGCAAGGCCGGTGCGCATGCTGGCACGATGACGGTGATGGCCTCCGGTTCCGAGCCTGCCTTCGCCAAGGCGCAGCCGGTGCTGGATGCGATATCTTCGAAGGTCTGGCGGCTGGGCGACAAGGCCGGCGTGGGCAGTACGGTGAAGATGGTCAATCAGTTGCTGGCCGGCGTGCATATCGCGACGGCTGCCGAGGCGCTGGCGCTCGGCATACGTGCGGGGGCCGATCCGCGCACGTTGTTCGAGGTCATCTCCGCGTCGGCAGGCAGCTCGTGGATGTGGCAGAACCGTGTGCCGCACATCCTCGATGGCGATGATACGCCGCTGTCCGCGGTGAACATCTTCGTCAAGGACCTGGGCATCGTACTGGATCAGGCGCGCGCTCTGACATTTCCGCTGCCGCTGGCCGCCGCCGCGCATCAGTTGTTCCTTGCCGCCGCCGCACATGGCGAGGGTACGAAGGACGATGCGTTCGTGATCCGCGTGTGGCAGGCGCTGACCGGGATCAAGCTGCCATGAGGCCGGAACAGCGGCTGGAGTATCAGGCCAGCATCGACCGGCCGCGACTTGTGTTGCCGAACGACAAGCGCGTTGCGGTGTTCATCGTGGTGAACGTGGAGAACTGGGACATCGCGCGCGCCATGCCGCGTCAGGTACTGACCGCGCCGCAGGGGGCATCGGTCACTCCCGATCTACCCAACTGGGCCTGGCATGAATACGGCATGCGCGTCGGATTCTGGCGACTGAAGGCGGCGCTGGATGCGCACGGCATCGCGCCCTCGATGACGATCAACGGCACCGTGCCCGCCGGTTATCCTCGCGTGGCGCAGGCGGCTCGTGATGCCGGGTGGGAGTTCATGGGTCACGGCTTCCGCCAGATCGCGACGCATCTGGTGGAGGACCAGCGCGCGATGATCCGCGATGCAGTTGCCGTGCTGCGCGAGGCGGCGGGGCACGACATCGTTGGATGGCTTGCACCAGGACTGACCGAGACGCTGGAGACGCCTGACCTGTTGGCCGAAGCCGGTATCCGGTATTGCGCGGACTGGGTGGTGGACGATCTGCCGTGCACGATCCGCACCGCGCACGGTCCGATGCTGACCATGCCGTACAGCGTGGAGCTGAACGACATCCCGATGATGATGATCCAGCACCACGCGGCGCGCGAGCTGTACGACCGGACGGTGGCGCAGTTCGATCGGCTGTACGCCGAGGCTGAGACGCGGGGCGCGAAGGTGATGGGCCTCGCGGTGCATCCCTATATCAGCGGGGTACCGCATCGCATCGGCTGGTTCGAGCAGGCGCTGGGCTACATGGCGGCGAAGCCTGGCACCTTGTTCTGGCAGGGGCGTCAGATCATGGACTGGTATCTGAGGGCGGCGGCGTGAATTGGGGGACGATGAGCCGCGCCGAGCGTGATGCAGCGTACGACAATGTCGGTGCGGTGAAGGACAGCCTGGCGCTGCGGGCGGAGTCGGTGGCGGCTTCCGAGGCGTTTCGCAGCGCGCACGCGGAACATCTCGATCTGCGCTACGGGAAGCGCGAGCGGAACCTGTGGGACCTGTTTCCGGCGAGGGACCCGAAGGCGCCGTGCCTCGTGTTCATCCACGGCGGCTACTGGCAGCGCAACAGCAAGGAGCAGTTCGCCAACCTGATCGGCGGTCCCTATGCGCAGGGCTGGGCGGCCGCGCTTCCCGGTTACACGCTGGCGCCTGATGCGACCATGACCGACATTGTCGCTGAGATCAGGGCCGCGTTGGATTGGCTGGCCGAACATGGCGCGGTGCACGGAATTGCCGGTCCGATCGTGCTGTCCGGATGGTCGGCAGGTGGACATCTTACCGCGATGTGCCTGGATCATCCCAGCGTCGTTGCCGGTCTGGCAATCTCGGGCATCTTCGAACTCGGCCCGCTGCGCGATACGGTGCTCGACGAGAAGCTGCGGCTGACCGACGACGAGATCGTGACGCTGTCGCCGTTGCGACTACCAGTGGTGCACAAGAGGCTGGCGATCACCTATGGCACTGCGGAACTGCCGCCGCTGGTATCCGACAGTCGTGATCTGCACGCGGTGCGAGCGGCGGCGCATGCGCCGGGGGTGCTGATCCCGGTGGCGCGTGCGGACCACTTCACCATCATGCACGAACTGCGCGACGCGGACGGGGAGTTGACGCGGCAGGTGATGCTGCTGGCGTGACTGCGTGCTACAGCGCCGCCTCGATTGCGGCGGCGATGCTGAACAGCCTGGCATCGCCCAGCGTTTCGCCGACCAGCATCAAACCGACCGGCGGTTCACCCTCGCGGTGACAGGGCAGGCTGATCGAGCAGCGGTCGAAGAAGTTGCCCAGTGCGGTATTGCGCAGTGTGAGCAGGTTGACCCTGTTGTATTCGCGCTCGTCGTCGAGGTCGGCGATGCGGGGCGGCACGATCGGCACGGTAGGCATGATCAGTGCATCGAACGCGCTGGTGCTCGCATCGAGTTTCGCGATCAGCCGTGCGCGGGCGGCTGGCAGTTCCAGGTAATCCACCGCGGTCATCCGCTCGCCGCGCGCGATGCGCGCACGGATGCGGGGGTCGTAGCCATCACCGCTTACTGCCAGCAGGTCGTGGTGCCAGGCATAGGCCTCGGACGCGGCGAAGCCACCCTTGGCGTTCACCGTGGAGACTGCATCTAGCTCAGGGAAGGCAACGTGTGCGATCCGCGCGCCGGCCTGCGACAGCGCGGCCAGAGCACGGTCGAATGCGCTGCTTACGGTCGTGTCCATGCCGTCGAGCACGATGTTGGTCGGAACCGCGAGGCGCAGAGCGTTCAGACTGGCCGGCACCGGCACGGCCGGAGTTTCGCCTGCCAGGATTGCGTCGATAACCGCGCAACATGCGACACTTGGCGCCAGTGGCCCGACCGAATCCAAACTTGGCGCCAATGGCAGCACTCCGGTGATCGGCACGCGCCGCGCGGTCGGCTTGTAGCCGACGATGCCGCAGAACGCGGCGGGAATGCGGCATGATCCGCCGGTGTCGGTGCCGAGACCCGCGATGGCCATGCCGTCGGAGACTGACACCGCGGTGCCGGACGAACTGCCGCCTGGAATGCGCGCTGCCGCGCGATCCCAGGGCGCGCGCGGCGTGCCATAGTGCGGGTTGATGCCAAGACCGGAGAAGGCGAACTCGGTCATGTTGGTGCGGCCCACGGGGACAAAGCCGGCCGCGAGCATGCGTTGAACGACGGGCGCGTGCGTCGTGGCCGGTGGTGCGTCGTCCAGCACGCGCGAACCAGCCGGCGTGGGTTCGCCGGCGATGTCGAACAGGTCCTTGAGGCTGACCGGAATGCCCGCATAGCGGCTCGGTTCGCGCCCGACGCGACGCAGCGTGTCCATCGCGTCCGCCATCGCACGCGCCTGCTCGGCATGCACCTTGATGAAGGCGCGCGCACCCTCGCCGTGCGGATCGGCGATGCGGGCGAGACATTCTTCCACCAGCGCGCGGCTGGTGGTGCTGCCGTCGGCCAGGACTTTGGCATGTTGTTCGATCGTGCGCATGATGCGGCCTCGCGGTTCCGATGAAAGGATGCACAATGAGCGATAAGCCCGCAAAGCCCGTTCTGCTGACCGGCGCATCCGGCGCGTTGGGCCGCGTGCTGGCGAAGTCGCTGGCGACGGAGGGCTGGACGCTGCGGCTGACCGATATCGCGCCGTTTCCGGATGTCGTGCCGGCGGGTGCCGGATTCACGCGGGCCGATCTGAACGACGGCGTGACAATGCTGCGTCTGGCGGAAGGCTGCGGTGCGATCGTGCATCTCGGGGGCGTGTCGGTGGAGCGGCCGTTCGAGGAGGTGCTCGGGCCGAACATCCGCGGTCTGTACCACATCTACGAGGCGGCGCGGCGCGAGGGCGCGCGGGTGATCTTCGCCTCGTCCAATCATTCGATCGGCTTTCACGAACGCGCCGAGACGATCGGTGCCGATACACAGTTCCTGCCGGATGGGTTCTATGGCTTGTCGAAGGCGTATGGCGAGCTGATGGGACGGCTCTATTGGTTCAAGCATGGCGTGGAGAGCGTGTTCGTGCGCATCGGTTCATGTTTTCCCGAGCCGACCAATGCGCGGATGCTGGCCACCTGGCTGTCGTACCCAGACCTGTCCCGGCTGGTGGTGCGTTGCGTGACGGCGGAGCGTGTTGGGTGCAGCGTGATCTGGGGCGCGTCGGGCAACCAGCGCATGACGTGGTGGAAGGATGATGCACGCTCGAAGATCGGTTGGCAGCCGATCGACAGCGCCGATCCGTTCGCCGGCCAGCTCGCGGGCAAGGTCAGCGGCGATCCGGTGGAGGAACGCTACATGGGCGGCGGGTTCTGCTCGCTCGACCACTCGCGCGATGCCCCGGCGCCGCAGCAACTGTTCGATTGAGGATTGAGGTCGATGCCTGAGGGTCGTCTGTTTATTGGCAATCGCCGCTACTCGTCGTGGTCGATGCGCGGTTGGCTCGCGGTGAGGCTGGCGGGGCTCGATGTCGAGGAGGTGATGATCCATTTCAGTCGTCCGGGGCCGACGGCGGCGATCGGGCGGTTGTCTCCTAATGGCCTTGTGCCTTACCTGGAGCATCGCGGAGTGCGGGTTTGGGAGTCACTCGCGGTGTGCGAGGTACTGTGCCGAGATTACGCCGTCGTTGTGGCCGGCAGAGCCGGTCGCGCGGTCGCACGCGCGTGCCATCAGCGCGGAAATGCACGCCGGGTTCACCGGGTTGCGGCAGTCGATGTGGATGAATCTCGGGCAGGATTTCGCGGGACTTGGTCGCACGGCGGAGGCATTGGCCGATGTTGCTCGCATCGAGGCGATGTGGGCCGACGCGCGCCAGCGTTTCGGCGCCGGCGGACCGTTCCTGTTCGGTGCCGCGTTCACTGCGGCCGATGCGATGTACGCGCCGGTGGTCACGCGGTTCCTCACCTGGCAACCGAAGATCGGCGCCGCGACACGCGCTTATTGCGACGCGGTGCGGGCGCATCCGCTGGTGAGCGCATGGTATGCCGGTGCCGCAGCGGAACCTGCCGAATGGCTGTTGCCGGACTACGAAGAAGCCAGATGAGCAGAGTTACCGGGCGGTTCATGCTGCTGGAGCGAAGCTAACACTTGGTGGCCGCGTCGTTTAGAGACGCACTATATCGGCACCCGGCCGCCGGGCGGCGTCAGCGTGTCAGCTTCACATCAGTGCAAACGTGCCGACGCTGGTGGGCCAATGTCCCCCACGCCCCGCGATGATCGTGTAAGTCTTGCCGACCCAGTCGCCCTTCACATCGGGCACCTGACCGGCGCCGAAAGCGAGCGCGGGCAGCGATACCGCCGCGAGCAAAACCGCAGCGGACATCGGGGTAAAACGGTGCATTGGGGTTCCTGTATTTGTTGGGCCCTCGGGGAGGCTGGAGCAGCGAATCTGACACCTGATGCCCGCGTCGGGCAGCGGAATGATCTCGGCGGGGTCCTTGAGCCAGCGATCCGTTCGTATGTGCCCGATTGGCATATCGCACGCGGTCAGGGAATCCGTTTCGGATTCGTCTCTTGTATTTCGTCGGCTGGAGCCTTGCGGTCCACGATCGCGCATATTTGGCATTCGTCTTCTGCCGGGCTTAGGGCTACCTGCCGCGGAGGGACTGGTCTAGGGTCCCGCGTGTCATGAGCGCCCCAATTGACCCTCCGCCGCATGCGACCCGGCGGGCCGCGTTTATCTATGGCATCATCGGCTTGGTGGTTGCGGTCCTGATTTTGGGCACCGGCGCTTTCGTCTGGTTGAAGTCAAGGCGGCACGGCGTCGTTGGTTGGCGGCCCGTTTGCACTGGAGGACGGCAACGGGAAACAGGTCAGCGACCGCGATTTCCGTGGCAGGTACATGCTGGTCTACTTCGGATATACCTACTGCCCCGATGTCTGTCCCACCACGCTGAACGATGTGGCCGACGCACTGGACCGCTTGGGCGCGAAGGCCGATCGACTGCAGCCGATCTTCATTACGGTCGATCCAAAGCGCGACACAACTGCGGTGATGAAGCAATATACTGCTGCCTTCACTCCACGGCTGATAGGCCTGACCGGCTCGCAGGAGCAGATCGCCGATGTGGCGCGGGAGTATCGGGTCTACTACGCCGAGCATCGCATTGGTCCCGGACCGAACGACTACGCGATGGACCACAGCTCCGTGCTGTACTTGATGGGGCCTGACGGCAAATTCATCGCACCGATCGAGGCGGACGAAGACGGTGCGCACATCGCGGCCGATCTCACTCGGCTGATGTCGTGATCCGGCCGCGGCCAATCTGAGCCGCCGGTGAGGGGATCAGTGGTGCCACCCACCACCACGCCAGCCCCAGCCGCCACCACGCCATCCCCCTCCGCCCCAGCCCCAACCGCCGCCAAATCCGACGACGACTGAGGGAGCGTAGTACGGTGCTCCGTAGAAGCCTGGATACGCATAGCCGTATGGGTAGGCGGGGTAGGGGTAGGGGTAGGAATAAGGGTAGGGGTAGGCGGCATAACCGGTGGGTGGTGCCTGCACGGTGTCGCCGTGTGCGGTCATGCACTGCGTGTAGCCGACGTCGTAGGCCTGCTGGACACCGCCATACGCCGCGGCGGCATTGTTGGCGCCGATTGCGCTACCGGCGAGCAGTCCGGTTGCACCGCCGATGGCTGCGCCGGCGCCCGCCGCACCGCCCACTGAGCCGATCGCGGCGCCCGCGGCGGCACCCAGGGCGGTGCCCACGACCGCGCTGCCGACCGCGCTGTTGGTGGCCGCAACATCAGGCGAAGCTCCGCCGGTTTGCTGTGACGCGTATTGCCGGCAGGCGACATCATCCTGTTGGAAGGCCTGAAAGTTCTTGCCCTGGCCGGGGAGCGCCATCACCGAAGGGCCGGGCGGCGGTGCAACGGCACAGCTACTCAACGCGAGCGCGGTGGTCGGAACGACGAGACTGATGATGCGGCGCATCGGTTGATTCCTTTGGTGACGCACGAGCGAACAGCTCATCCTACACTGGATTGACGCCTGGACTCAGTTGATCCAGGTCAATGCGCCGCGCGCCGTTATGCAACATAGTGCGATAGACATGGACAATCAGTATTCCCATTCCCTGCACGTTCGTCCGCGGGCGCACGACAAGTATCTGCGCCTGATCGAGGCGGCGAAAAAGCTGCCGCCGGTCACGACAGCCGTTGCCCATCCCTGCGACGAAGTGTCGCTCGGGGGTGCAATCGAGGCACGCAAGCTGGGTCTGATCGAGCCTCTCCTGGTTGGTCCACCGGCACGAATTCGCGATGTGGCGGCGCGGTATGGGTTGGACATCACCAATCTCCCGATCATTGAATCTGTGCACAGCCACGATTCGGCAGCCAAGGCAGTTGCCCTGGTGCGGGAAGCCAAGGCCGGCGCACTGATGAAGGGCAGCCTGCACACCGATGAGTTGATGGCCGCGGTCATTGCCAGAGATGCCGGCATTCGCACCGAGCGGCGGATCAGCCATTGCTTCGTCATGGACGTCCCCGGGCATCTCGATCCGCTGATCATCACCGATGCCGCGGTGAACATCGCGCCGACGCTGGAAGACAAGATCGACATCGTGCAGAACGCCATCGACCTGGCGCACGCGGTTGGCTATCCGGAAGTCCGTGTCGCGATCCTGTCGGCGATGGAAACGGTCAATCCTAAAATTCTATCAACGATTGAGGCGGCGGCGCTGTGCAAGATGGCGGATCGCGGCCAGATCACCGGCGCCGTGCTGGATGGCCCGTTGGCGCTTGACAATGCGATCTGTCCCGAGGCGGCTGCGATCAAACATATTGTCTCGCCGGTCGCGGGCAGGGCCAATCTGCTGGTGGTCCCTGACCTCGAGGCGGGCAACATGCTGGCCAAGAGCCTGTCGTTCCTGGCCGGTGCCGATACGGCAGGGATCGTGCTTGGCGCGCGGGTGCCGATCATTCTGACCAGCCGAGCGGACTCGCTTTTGGCGCGGCAGGCGTCATGCGCGATCGCCTCGATGGTGGCGGCGGCGCGGCTGAGGCGGGCGGCGGCTACCTAGCAGCCGACTTCGCGAGCCGACGCGCGGTGCGCAGCAGAATCTGGCGGTCCTCCGGCAAGCACTCGCGGTACAGCCGCAGCATTGCCAGTTCGTCGCCGCTGTAGGCCTGGCCGGCGGCTCGCGGGTCGCGGCCGTACATCAGGTATTCGACGCCGATGCCCAGCGCTGCGGCGACCCGCGTCAGGTTCGTTGTGACCTGACCGGCGCGGCCGGTTTCCCATTGGGCGACAGCGCTGCGTGATACGCCGACCGCGGCGGCCAACTGATCCTGCGTCCAGCCTTGGTCTTCGCGCGAGGCGCGGATACGGGCGCCAATGTCTTGCGGATTCGTCATCGCGGCAGCCTACGTCAGTTTTGCTAACGGCGTCATCTGTTATTTATATTGACAAATTGTAGACCGTTTTACTAACTTGTCATCGTTCCTGCTTTGTTCGGAGGTGGCATGCCAAAGAAGCTCGTCTGGACCGATGCGCAGGACACGCAGATCAGGCGGCTGCGGCAGGAAGGCGCGTGCTGGGACACGATCGGTGCCATCCTTGGTTTCAACCGCTGGTCCGTCATCGAGCGTGGGCGTCGCATCGGAGCCCGGCCGCCACCGCGTGAATTCGTGCCACCACCGGAGGATCCAGCGCGTGATCCGCTACCGGCGGGGCATCCGCGAAGCTGGGGCGTGATCACTGCCGGCACCGTGCTGGAGAACACGCCATACCCGCTGCCGGTGTTCCCGCGGTGATGCGGCCCAAGGAACTTGACGAATGAGCGAGGCCCGCGGCGCAGAAGCGCGGCCGTTTGACGCGGCATCGGTGATCCTCCGGCTGGAAGAGGCGGGTGCGACGCTGCTTGCTCTGCCAGGTTCGGGCTGGTCGACCAGGCTGCGCAGTTCGTCACTCGAGATCGTACGCACCACTGTCGAAAGCTATGGCTGGACCTCGAAGAGCATCCGTCCGCCGATCCCCCCGGCTGCGCGGATCACGCGCATGGACGAGGCGATGGGCTGGATCTCGCTGATCCCGGTGGATCGCTACGTGCTGCGGCGGATCGTCGGTGCCCGGGCGCTGGTTCACCCGATCACCGAGCGGAACCTTTACCCATGGCGCCGACTTGCTGTCGCGATCGGTGCCGACCACAAGGCGGTGCAGCGCTGGCACGCCCAGGGAATCGCCTTGATCGTCTCAGCATTGAATGGGTGTGGCTGAGAAACGTAGTCCAATGCTGGACAAATCATTCCTCAAGTCCAAATATGCATTATGACCTCGGCTGTGGAACCACAAGAAACATCCAGGAAGGTACTCTCGCCGCCAGCGTTGCGGGCGTTTTTCCGGATTGCCGATCTTTGGCAGCTCAGCATTGCGGAGCAGATGACCCTGCTCGGGGTCAGTGCGCGGTCCACCTTCTTCAAGTGGAAGAGGAATGCCGATGTCGAGTTGCCGAAGGACACGCTGGAACGGATCTCCTATCTCCTCGGTATCTACAAGGCTCTGCAAATCCTCCTGCCTGATCCTCACGCCGCGGACGCCTGGGTCCGGCGACCCAATCAGGCTCCATTGTTTGGTGGCCAATCCGCCTTGGAGCGGATGCTGTCGGGCCACGTCGCCGACCTGTTCGTCGTCCGCCGCTATCTCGACGCGCAGCGGGGCGGATGGGCGTGACGATCGACAGGCGGCGTGTCGTCTGGCGGCCGTGCTGGCGCATCGTTCCAAGCCGATTTCCGCCGATCGATCTGTTCGAACGGATTGCCGACCCGGCCGATTGGGAGGCACTGATAGCCCTCGAATCATTGACCAACGATCGGATCAGGGACGAAGCGGGAGACATCGCGCTGGTCCCGGTGGCGGAACGCGTCGGTGGACCGGGCAGCTCGGCCATCATGGCGGCGTTCACTCACCCGAACCCTGACGGCAGCCGCTTCAGCGATGGCAGTTACGGCGTATTCTATGCCGGCGCGACCCTGGCCACGGCGATCGCCGAGACGAGGCACCACCGGGCGCGCTTCATGCAGGCGACCGGCCAGCCGCGCATGGAACTGGACATGCGTGTGTATGCCGTGGACCTGGATGGAGAACTGCACGACATAAGCGGCAAGCGAGCGGTGCTGCCACTGGTCTATCATCCGGACGACTACACTGCCGGTCAGGCATTGGCGGTCCGGCTTCGCGCCGAGGGTTCGTCCGGTATCGTCTATGACAGCATCAGGGACATCGAAGGCGTCTGCGCCGCGGTCTTCAGGCCGCGCTGCCTGAGCAATCCCAGGCAGGAACGGCATCTGTGCTACGTGTGGGACGGACGGGCGATCACCATGGTCTATGAAAAGCGGGCGATGTGAACGCTCAAGGATGCCTGTGGATGGGGTCCACCCAGTAGACCGCCTCGGGCTTCTCCACCGGTTCGATGTCCAGGTTGACCACCACGGCCTCGTTGTCGCTGCGCACCAGCACGCATTCCAGCGTCTCGTCGGAACTGGCGTTAATTTCCTGGTGCGGCACGTAGGGAGGCACGAAGATGAAGTCGCCCGCGTCGGCCTCCGCGACGAACTCGAGGTGTTCGCCCCAGCGCATGCGGGCCTTGCCGCGCACGACGTAGATCACGCTCTCCAGGGCGCCGTGATGGTGGGCGCCGGTCTTGGCGTTGGCGTGGATGCTGACGGTGCCGGCCCAGATCTTCTGCGCCCCCACGCGGGCGGCGTTGATCGCGGCGGCGCGGTTCATGCCGGGCGTCTGCGCGGTGTTGGGGTCGAGTTGGTTGCCCTTGATGACCTGCACGCCGTTGTGGCGCCAGTCCACGGTGCCGGGTGCCGGCGCCTCATGATGGTGGTCGTGGTGGCTCATCGCGCTGCCTCCTTCGGCTGATCCGGCCTTACTATCGGGATGCGGGTGCGGGAAGGGAAGGCGGTGGACGGATTTGTCGTGCATGAGGTGGCGCCGGATGTCGTGGTGCGGGTCGAGCGCGCGATGCCGCAGTTGCCGAGCGCCGTGGATCGGGAGGTGGAGCGCCTGTGGCAGGCAGCGAGCCGGCGGGTGGCTGACGGGGGCGCAGGGCGGATGTTCAATGGCCTTGTGTTCAGCGCCGATACGATCGCTCCGCACCTCATCTCCGGCCATCTGACCGAGTACCGCCGCGTTGTCGCGCAGATGGAGCGACCGGCGTTGTTCGCCGAGCTGGGCGTGCGCTCGTTTGCGGTGTGCGGGGTGCTGCGCTGTGCCGGTGGCGTGGTGGTGGGACGGCGGCACCGGGCGGCGATCTATCAGGCCGGCATGTGGCAGTTGCCGCCCGCCGGCAGCGTGGATGCGGCTGCCGTGGCCGCGGATGGCACTGCCGATCTTCGTCGTCAGTTGCTGCGCGAACTGCACGAGGAGCTGGGGCTTGCTTCCGATGCGGTGGGGGAGCCGAGGCCGCTCTGTGTCGTCGAGCACCCGGGCAGCCACGTCTCGGATCTTGGAATGGCGCTGGTCACGAAGCTGAGTGCCAAGGCGGTGTTGGCGTCGCATCGGACGCATGGCAATGGCGAATACGAGCAGATGGTGGTGGTGGCGAAGGCCCAGCTGCCGGCATTTCTGGCCGAGGTCGGGGAGAAATTGGTGCCGCCGGCGCGCGAGTTCCTGATCCGTGCGGGGCTGGCGAATCGGAATCCCGATTCGAGTCGTTGACTCTGGGCGCTAGCTGGGAACAAATAAGGAACATAACCATGCGCCCGCCATCTTGCATCACGGAACGGCCTGCAGACGAATCCCCGGCTGTCGCCAAGGCCGAGGGCTCCGTCCGGATTTTTGGCAGGTTCAGCCGGCCGAAAGCCTTGCCGGCCCATCTGGCTGGCTTGCTGAGGGGGCCATGTAAGGCGCCAGGCACTTTACTGTCGTTCGGCGATCCTCGGGTGGACGGCTGCCTGGGCGGGGGTCTTGCGCTGGGCCAGCTGCATGAGGTCGGCGCGGCGGGGCTAGATGCGGAGATTGCGGCGTTGCCCGCGGGGTTTATCGCCGCTCTGCTGGCTCGCGTCGTTCCCGCCCGGCCGGTGTTCTGGATTGCCTCCGAGAGCGACCTGCATCCGCCTGGCCTGCTGCCTTATGGCTTCGATGCCAACCGGTTGGTGCTGGTGCATCCTGCCAAGGATGTCGAGACGCTCGGTGCCATGGAGGTGGCACTGCGGGAGGGTGTCGCGGCTGCGGTGGTGGGCGAGGTGGGGCAGCTCGACCGCACCGCCTCGCGCCGCCTGCAGCTTGCCTGCCTGCGCCATGGTTCCACCGGTTTCGTGCTGCGCCGCTGGCCGCATGGCCACAGGACCGCGGACCGGGAGGCCAGTGTCGCGGTCACCCGCTGGCATCTCACGCCGATGCCCAGCCTGAAAGACGGCAAGGGGCCGGGACTGCCGCGCTGGCACGTGGCGCTGACGCATGCCCGTGGCGGCCGGCCGGGGGAATGGATCATGGAGGCTTCGGATGATGCGACGCATCCTCTCCGTGTGGTTGCCGCACTGGCCGATCACGCGCCTGAATCGCAGCGTCTCCACCTCGCCGGATAGGCCGCTGATCACCATCGAAGCCGTCCGCGGTGTGCGCCATCTTGTCGCGGTGGGCGTGGATGGTGAGGCGCAGGGGCTGCGGTCCGGCCAGACGCTGACCGCTGCGCGTGCCGTCTGCCCGACGCTGGTTCCCCTCGATGCCGATCCGGTGGAGGATGAGGCGGCGCTGGGCGGGCTCGCCGCCTGGTGCGAGCGTTACACGCCGATGGCGGCGCCCGATCCGCCGGATGGGCTGTGGCTGGACATCACTGGCTGCACTGCGGTGTTCGCGACGGAAGCGGAGCTGGTGCAGGACCTTGCTGTCCGGCTGGAGCGGAATGGCATTCCCTGCCGACTGGCGGTTGCCGGCACCACCGGGACGGCCTGGGCGCTGGCGCATGCAGGGGCGGATCGGATTGTTCTGCTGCCGGGGGAGGAAAAGGCGGCGCTGGCCGAACTGGCGATCGCCAGCCTGCGGCTTGACGCCGGCATGGTGACGGGGCTGCGCCGGCTGGGATTGCGGACGGTGCGGGACCTGCTGCGCATTCCACGGGCACAGATCACCGCCCGGTTCGGCGCCATGCCGGTGCTTCGGCTGGATCAGGCGCTGGGCACCATCGAGGAGGCGATCGATTGGCCGCGCCCGCCGATCGATTGGCATGAACGCCTGGCCTTCGCCGAACCGATTGGCACGCCAGAGGACCTGGCGCGCGCGCTTTCGCAGCTTGCCGAAGGGTTGTGCCGGCGCCTGGCGGAGCAGGACAAAGGCGCCCGGCGCTTCGTCGCGCGGTTCTTCCGGGTCGATGACGTCGTGCCGCAGATCGTGGTGAGCACCGCCCTGCCAGTACGCGATGCGGCGTATCTGGCCAAGCTGCTGCGCGAGAAGCTGGACAGCATCGATCCTGGCTTCGGCGTCGAGGTGATCGCACTGGAGGCCGAAACCGTGGCGTCGCTGTCGATGCCGCAGGCTCAGTTGGCCAATGTCGCTGCGCAGGATGCGGCCGATCGTCTCGCCGGCGTGGTCGACACGCTGACCAACCGTCTGGGTTCGGATCGCGTTTCCCGTGTTGCGCCGTTTGCGAGCCATGTGCCGGAGCGTGCGGTGCAGCGCGTGTCGCCGCTGCCGCTCAGGCAACCGTCCTGGGTGAACGATCCCACCGCGCCGCGGCCGATCCGGCTGCTGCATCGGCCGGAAGAGATCGCGGTGATTGCTCCGGTGCCGGACGATCCGCCGATCCGGTTCAGTTGGCGTGGTGTGGCGCATCGCGTGCGCGCTGCCGCGGGTCCCGAACGGATCGCCGCCGAATGGTGGCGCGGCGAGCGATCGGGCAGGCGACCGGAGACCGATCTCATCCGCGACTACTATCGGGTGGAGGATTCCGATGGCGCCCGGTTCTGGATCTTTCGTGCCGGTCTGCATGCCGAGGGCCGGATGCCGCGGTGGTACCTGCATGGGCTGTTCGGGTGAGGTGAGGGGCTGTGCTCATTTCCCATCGCCCCCCTCCCGCGAGGGGAGGGGGAGTATTTATGCCGAGCTTCAGGTGGCGAGCGCCTTCTCCTTCCTGCGCGGGGCTTCGTCGCCGGAGGAGCTTGCGGCCACCGCGTCGGTGCTGGGGCTGTCCGCCATCGGCATTACCGACATCAACAGTGTGGCTGGGGTGGTGCGGATGTGGGATGCGGCGAAGGATGTCGGCATCCGCCTGGTGGTGGGTGCACGGCTGACATTCCGCGACGGCACGCCGGATCTGCTGTGCTACCCGCGGGATCGGGCGGCGTGGGGACGGCTGACGCGGCTGCTCACCGTCGGCAAGGGACGCGTGCCGCATGGCGACACGGGCGATGCCGCGAAGGCCACCAATCGCTGCTTTCTGTATTACGCCGACCTTGTGGAGCATGGCGAAGGACAAATTCTGCTTGCTGTCGCGCCGGAGCGGCTGGATGGCGGATTCCGGGAAAGTCTTCGGCGTCTGAAAGCGGACTTTCGCGGCGGGGCGTATCTTGCCGCCAGTCGCCGCTATCGCGGTGATGATGCCGGTCGGCTGCGTGCGATGGCCGAATTGCCGTTGCCGATGGTGGCGACCAACGACGTGCTCTATCACCTGCCTGACCGGCGGCCGTTGCAGGACGTGATGACCTGCATCCGTCTTGGCTGTCGCATCGATCAGGCGGGTCTTGCGCTGCAACCCAACGCCGAGAGGCATCTGAAGTCGCCGCGTGAGATGGGGCGTCTGTTTCGCGAATACCCCGAGGCGGTGCGGCGCACGGAAGACATCGTAGAGCACTGTGGCTTCTCGCTCGGGGAACTCGCTTATGAATATCCCGACGAACCGATTCCGCGCGGCCTGACGCCGGACAAGCATCTTGCCGATCTGACCTGGCAAGGTGCTGCGGCGCGCTATCCCGATGGCATCCCGCGGCACGTGCGCGATGCCATCGAGAAAGAATTGCGCATCATCGCGCAGCTCAACTACGCGCGGTATTTTCTGACGGTGCACGACATCGTGCGCTATGCCGTCAGCCGCGGCATTCTTTGCCAGGGGCGTGGTTCGGCGGCCAATTCCGCTGTGTGCTATTGCCTGCACATCACCGCGGTCGATCCGGCGCAGATCGATCTGCTGTTCGAGCGCTTCATCTCCACCGAGCGGCGCGAGCCGCCCGACATCGACGTGGATTTTGAACACGAGCGGCGCGAGGAGGTCATCCAGTACATCTACGAGCGCTATGGTCGCGAGCGCGCTGGCATTGCGGCGACGGTGATTCACTACCGGCCGAAGCAGGCTATCCGCGAGGTGGGCAAGGTGATGGGGCTGTCGGAGGATACGACAGCCGCGCTGTCGGCACAGTCATGGCATGCGGGGGAGGGATTGTGGTCGGATGATTGTCTGACGGAGATCGGCCTTGATCCGCAGAGCTTTGTGGTTCGTCGCTCGATTGAGCTGGCGCGACAATTGGTGGGACTGCCGCGTCATCTGTCGCAGCATGTCGGCGGTTTTGTGCTGACGCGGGGAAGGCTTGATGAGACCGTGCCGATCGGCCGGGCCGCGATGGATCAGCGCACCTTCATCGAATGGGACAAGGACGACATCGACCGGCTGGGCATCATGAAGGTGGATGTGCTGGCACTTGGGATGCTGACCTGCATCAGGAAGGCGTTCGAGATGCTGGGGATCAAGAACCTGGCTGAGGTGCCGACGGAGGACACCGCCGTTTATGACATGCTGTGCCGAGGCGATTCGATCGGCGTGTTCCAGGTGGAATCACGCGCGCAGATCAACATGCTGCCGCGGCTGCGGCCGCGCAAATTCTATGATCTGGTGATCGAGGTGGCGATCGTTCGTCCTGGGCCGATCCAGGGCGACATGGTGCATCCCTATCTGCGTCGACGGCAGGGACTGGAGAAAGCGGAACTGCCGTCACCCACGCCTGAATCCGGTTCAGCCGATGAACTGGAGCAGGTGCTGGGCAGGACGTTGGGTGTGCCGCTGTTTCAGGAACAGGCGATGCGCATCGCGATCGACGCGGCGAAGTTTACGCCGGAGGAGGCCAATCAGCTTCGTCGCTCGATGGCGACGTTTCGCAATGCAGGCACCATCCATCGCTTCTTTGAGAAGATGGTCACCGGGATGACGGCGCGCGGCTATGCGCAAGATTTTTCTGAGCGCTGCTTCCACCAGATCGAAGGCTTCGGCACTTACGGTTTCCCGGAAAGCCATGCTGCCAGCTTCGCTCTGCTGGTTTATGTTTCGGCCTGGCTGAAATGCCACCATCCGGCGGCGTTCGCCTGCGCGCTGCTGAACTCACAGCCGATGGGGTTCTATGCGCCGGCGCAGATCGTGCGCGATGCGCGCGAGCATGGGGTGGAGGTGCGGCCGATCGATGTGGCCACCAGCGCATGGGACTGTACGCTGGAAGAGGGGGCGTTGCGTCTTGGTCTCCGGCTGATCACCGGCTTTTCGCGCGAGTGGGCGGAACGGCTGGTCGCGGCTCGAGGTGAGAGGAGGGGTGGCGGGAAATGGGGAGCGCCCTCACCCCCCACCCCCCTCCCGCAAGGGAAGGGGGAGAATTCTTCTGTGGGTTTTGCGGCGCTGGTGAGCGTCGGGCTTCCCCGCGCGGCTCTGGTGCTGCTTGCGGAAGCGGACGCGCTGCGGAGTCAAAAACTCGATCGACGCGCCGCGCTGTGGCAGGTGCGCGGGCTGTCGGACTTGGCGGAGTTGCCTCTGTTTGCCCACCAGCCGGTTGCGCTTCACCATGTGCCGCTGCCTGTCATGATGATGGGCGAGCACGTCATCACCGACTATCAGACCGTCGGTCTGTCACTGAAGTCACACCCGATGCGTTTCCTGCGCACGTTGTTCAGCGGTGAAAATGTGTTGAGCTGTGCCCAGGTCGCGGTGTTGGCCGATGGTACCCGGCTCTCCGTTGCCGGGGTGGTGCTGGTGCGTCAGCGACCAGGCAATGGCAATGTCGTGTTTTGTACCATCGAGGATGAGACCGGCATCGCGAATATCGTGGTCTGGTCCAGCCTGTTGGACCGGTTCCGCCGCGCTGTGATGGGCAGCAGCCTGCTGCAGGTAACCGGTCGTCTGCAACGCAGTCCGGAGGGCATCATCCATGTCATTGCCGAACGGTTGAACGACCGCAGCGCGATGATGGCCCGGATCACCGAGGCACCGGTGACTGCTGGGACGCTGCCGATGCGAAGTCCCGGTCATCCACGTCAAGAGCGGATTTTCCCCCGATCCCGCGACTTCCACTGAGTGGGCCGGATTTATCGGTCAAGGTAGCCCGCGTCGGCTGCCTCGTATGGCAGCCTGCAAAGGCGCCGGGACCAGCCGATGCCGAAGGTCTTCCAGGTCGGCAGCGACGTCATGAAGACCAGCCGTAACGCCAGGAATTCGGAACAGAGGTCGACAATTCCACCTTGTCTTGCGGCAGTCCGATCGATTGCGTGCACGGTCTGCTCACCGATCACGCCGTCCTGCGGCACTTGAGCGACCAGTTGCAGCCAGTGTGCCGCTCGATTGGTGCCACTGTTGATTGCAGCATCGAACACCAGAAGAGCGAGCGCGGCCGGCAAGAGATCCCCGGCAATTCGTTGCCAATAGTCGCGCTGGTAAAGTGCCTTGGCAGCATCGAGGGAGAGATTGGCGATATCCAGGTCGGGGTACGCCGCAGCGCTGATACCGAACCTGGTTCCTCGACAGGTTCCGGCACCGACCGTGCCACCTGTCCAGTTGCCTGGATCGGCGGGATCGGCAGTGAAGTCTCCTTCGTGGCCGGCCACGATATCAAACATCCGATCAAAGTTGCTCATGACGTTCAACCGGGGGCGTCGCTGAGCGTGACAGGAGTTGTCGTCGCTGCCAGCGGGAAGGACCAGCGCCAGTTGCTACCGAGATCGCCAACGATGTCCCATCCGGGCGGGGGCGCGAGAGTCGCGAAATTGTCGGTTACCGCGTTGCCGCGGCCGATCGTGACATTGCCATACGGATAGTAGAGGTTGCAGGACGCGCTGGGATTCTGCAGCGGCTGCGCGAGCGTGATCGTCAGATGCGTGGCATCGGTGCGCGCGAGGGCGATGGCCGGCACGACAGTTCCCGGACTTGCGGTTGAACCACCGTCCATCACGCAGAACCCTACTCCAGTCACTGCCTGCAATGGCACGATCAGATCGTTGCCGGCGTCGTGCAGGATCGTCAGGATCAGTATGGTGCTGCTTTGTCGATAGGCATGCACTATTTGGGGGCCACCCTTGACAGGCAGACCGGCTGGTATCGCATTGAGTGAGTCTCCCCCGCTGCTCGCCAGTATGGCGTGTGCCGCTACTGGCGCGGCCAGTTGGGCGAAGCGCTGATTGTCCGTGCTGTCTCGATGCGCCGAGTCGCCGCCGGTGGCGATACCTGTTGTCGGGTCCCAGGACGATCCTCGGGGATTGCTGTCGCTCGTCTGCGGGTTGCCAATGACGACGTTCTGCGTCGCATCGGCTGCCATTGCCGCGACCACCTCACGATGCATCTGCATCCCGCCGGGAATGCCGTACGGAATCGCGTTCCACCAGATCAGTGGCAGACTGTCCGCGGAGCGTGCAAGCAGACCGCGTTCAAGCGACAGGAAACGTTCGGCTGCCGGCAGGAAGGTGGCCTTCTCGCTGTAGTCACGCAGACTATCCGTCTCACTCCACGGCCACAGCAAGGCACAGATGTCCTGCTGGTCTTCCTGAGTCAGTGCATTGATTGCTGACTGCGTCGCGAGGCCGTCGGCACCGAGCTGCCAGGTGGCAGGGTTCGATCCGTCATTTGGATTGTTGACGAAACTGCCACTATAGATCCCATCAACCGCCGGATAGAGACCATGGCCGGCCATCATCGTGTAGCCGGTAGAGTTGGCATTCGCCACGACGTTATAGGCCAGCGCACCCAGATACCAGGCGATACCCTGCACGATAAGCTGTGCGGCGCCGTCGTTGATGACGTAGTTGATGGCGTTCGACTGACCGTTGACCAACAGGCTCACCCCTCGGCGCGGACCACGCACCCAGCACGCGGCGCATTGCAGCAGGGTGGTCACTTCCGCATCGGCGAGTGCGCGTTCCCATGTCGCGGCTTCATGGAGCCAGCATTGTGCACCGCCCAACACTGTTGTGTCGTGCAACAGCACCATCGGCGCCGCTGTGCTGGACGATATCGGGTTGCCGACACCGCCCACCACGAACGTGCCATCCAACCAAATGTCAACGCCGATACCGGGGCGGTTGCGCAGGATGATCGAATGCGTGTGGCGCCGGGTCAGTGTTGTGGTGATGACAGTCTGAGCAACACCAGGGAATAGCAGTAGCCGGTTCGATCCGGACGTGCTGTCGGCCTGCAGCACGCACGTGCTGCCGGACATCAACAGTGCTATCGGATTGGTGTCGCGGCCGGAGTTCTGCCGCCAGTTCGGCCTGGACCACACAAAGTAACGGGTCCAGGCTGTGCTCGACTGGAATGGCACATTGGCGACCTGAAGGCCCAGGTCCGCATCGAGCGCCGGGGCCAAGGTTCCGGATCCGCCGGCGACGCGGCCCAGTCCGCCAAGCAAGCCGGACAGTCGAGGCGCGGCAGCGGGTAGTCCGGCCGGGGCACCGAAAGAATACGGAGCCATCGTGATGCCATGTCCAGACTTGTCCGACAGGCTGGCGACGGCGCTGTTCCAACCGGAAATCGGCGTGCCGGTAATGCCGAGAGCAGCCGATGTATCGCCGGCATCCCACCAGCCGGACAGATCGCTGATCGCGTTCGGCCGGGGCCCACTCACTGTGCCATTTCCCGATGAAGACGAACCGCTGAGGAGAGTCCGCCAAAGTGCCACACGTGCGCCACCGATACCCATCGGCCGGCCCGTAGCGACGAACGCAACGCTCATGTCAGGTTACCGTGAACGGCGTCGGATATACCGTCGGCATGCTGCCATCGGTGCCTTCGACCCAGGCGTACCATGTGCCGACCGGAGCCGGCGTCGGGACATAGGCGCCCCATAGATCAGTGTTTACGAAGTTGGCTACAACCCAGGTCGAGGGAGGCACTGTTGCGGAGGGCGAGAAGCCGAATTGAACCGCGGCAGTGCCCGGATTGATATGTGCGTTCACGCCTATCGATCCGACGCCGTGCGCATACGGACCTATCGGCACCATATTCCAGGTGGCTGAGATGACGCTACCAGGCAGGGCGGTTGTTGTGGCACTGGCCATCGAGGAGAGTGGGCCAGAGCCGCCGCCGTTAACGGCGTACACCCGGAAGTCATATGCCGTCGACGCAGCGAGCCCTGTCACCGACGCATTTGTGGCAGTGACGCCAGTCGCGAAGGTCGACCAGGTCGTGGTTCCTGTATCGCGATACTGGACGGAGTAGCTGCTGACGGCGCCTCCGGAACTGGGTGCCGACCAGTTGAGCGTGACGTCGCTCGACGTTGGATTGCTGGCGCTGAGGCCGGTGACCTGACCAGGTGTCGCCGACGCCGAGCCGCCACTCGCTAGCGAGGCGAAGACGACGGTGCCACCCGAGTACGTGGCGACGCGCATGGCAGCGGCCTGACCACTCGGCAGCGAGGCCGAACCCGACGATGTGATGACGCCGGAACCGAGCGTGACACTGCCGCTGCTCAGATTAATTATGTCGCAGTAAAAGCCGCTGCCCATGTTCAGCGGCACCGGCGTCAGCGTGACGGGCTGGCTGCAGATCAGAATCCGGCCGTTGTGGATTGTGCCATCCAGATTGGTATTTGCGGTAATCTCCACCACCGGAAGCTTGTAGGTTGGCTGCTTCGACGTCAGCCATGACCAGATCGTCGCAAATGTCTGCCGCAGCATGGTACTGCTGCCTTGTGCCACCCACAGCGTATCGGTATCGCTCGCGGGAACCGCAGGCTGTGCCAAGTCGATCGTCAAGCCGTCGAGCAGGTTCGTGTAAGTGATGGCATGATCCGCGCCGCCCTGGCTGATGCCGACTAGGTCGCCGCTGGCAATGCTCGTCACCGGCAGCAGGCTCGTGATGCTGTAGGTATTTGATGTACCGCCAGTCGTTACTGTGGAAGATATTGTGCCTGTGGCATCGATGCTGATGTTCGCGCCCGCGGAGAACAGGCCTCGCAGCGACGGGACCGGTAGCTGTGCGAGCGTGCCATTGCTGTTCAGCACCGCGTTGTCGGCCAACGATAATGTGGTTCGTTGGGGCAGCCCTGAAGGATTGAATGCGGACGCGGCCAACGTCCCACCGTTCAGCAATAGCCCTGTGCCGACGATGATTGTCTCCGGGCCACCCGTCCCGAGGCTGATGCGGCCCAGCAAGGTGCCTGGACCGCTGATGATGGCCGGCTGCGTACTTGCCAGCAATGTGCCGACGCTGACTGAATGTGTCACTCCAGCCTGACTGACCGGGACCTCATCGGCGGCAGTGACTGCGACGGCAATGGGTAACTGTGCAATCGTCGGCATCGCATCATCCTGCGCTGCGGCTGATTTTGGTTTCGGAATTTTCCCGGTTCATGCTGCTACCTGCGAGCCGCTGCATACCGAGACCCAGCGGCTGCCGTCGTAGAAGACTTCGACGCCGGTACCGGCACCTGTGTTTTCATTTGGTTTGCGGCCATTGCTGGTAAAGGCTTTTGCTCCGGCGCCCGGAGAGGCGGGCAGTGTCGACACCGTGTACGACGGGAGCACGAGAGGACCGGAAAAGTGCGGGTTCACCGCATTCGTGCGGAATACTTCGTGCCAAGCCGACGTGCCGTCTGACACGACGTGATAGCGATCGTTGGGGCGCAGCGTAACGGGGCCGTTGTCGATAGTGTCGCTGCCTGTCACCGTTATGTTCACATTGGCCAAGCCGAGCGCTGAGAACGTGAATCCGGTACCGGCTGCGACGCTGTTCGCTGCCGGCAGTGTAATCGCGTAAGGCGAGCCGCCAATCAGAAAGACGATATTGCCAGACATGTAGTTTGGCAGCGTGGCGCTACTGGCATAGACGGTCTGCCAGCCGACAGCGATTCCCTTGCCAACCGCATAGGAGAGTGCTCCCTGGTTCCAGCGAAGTGTGTTCGTGATGCTGTCGTATGCGAGCCAATATGTGTTGGTGGGCTCAAAGGCGATCGCGTGCCCAGCGGCCATGCGGATCGCTGCCGCCCCCGCCATCTGTTGGGCGCCGGTGGTGTCGAGCACCGATGTCGAGAATGGCACATTGACGTTGAAGACCCGATAGGCATGACCTGTGCATCCCGCGTCCAGATAGACGCCGATGATCGTGCTGACCTCGACGGGCGCACCTGACGTGCTGTGCTGTCCGATAACCAGAGACTGGATCTGACGCTGGCCGCCGTCGTCGGGACCGTTGCCGAACCAGTCCATCTCTATGGTTATTGAAGAAGCCGCCATGCTGGATGCCTGGCCGGTGATGTCTCGGTATTCGAGGCACGCGGCCCATAGATTGGGCTGCGGCAGCGCCTTGCCTGACGAATCCAGGCCGACATTTTGCCTGATCGTCTGCACGTAGCGCCCGACATGCTCGGCTGCAGGAGCACCGCTCGGAGTTTGTGTGCCGCACCATAATAATCTGTCGATGCCACCCCAGACGAAATTGCTGGGGCTGTTGTATATGATCGTGTCATTGCGGGTGTTCGCGATGACCGCACCGCCGGTTGGTCCGCCGCTGTGGTTGACGATGTAGGACGAATGGGCCACCGCGAAGTCTGTGGGCTGGGACCCGTTCTGCGAGACTTCGACGCTGGCTGAACTGTTTCCAACGACGATTCCCGGCAAATAGTTGCTTGCTGGGCTGCCACCACCTGGAATGGCATCCGCAAGCGGCGTGCCGTCGGGCAGCAAAGTGCCGTCGACGATCCACTTGACCCGCTTGGTCAGGGGGATACCCCAACTGGGCGGAGGCTCCAGCACCGTGACGCCGTTTGGCACGTGGATGACCGACCCTGCCGCGGCTGCTTGATAGGCCGCCGCGAATGCGGCGGTGTCGTCCGCGACTCCATTGAGCTTCGCGTTGTAGGGGGCCGAGCGAACATTGATGATGCCGGTGCTGCCCCCACTGGCGGAATCCACGTAGCCCTTGGTCGCCGCCTGCAGGGCCGATGCGGGATTGCCTGCCAGGGTCAGCGCGCCGGTAAGTGTGCCACCGGCGATGGGAAGGGCCGAGGCGACCTGGCCATCAACGTACTGTTTCGGCGCCGCCTGGAGCGGTAGGGTAGGGCTGGATGGCAGCGACAGAGGGCCCGTGAGGGTGCCACCGCTGATTGGCAACGATACCGCCGCCTGCGCATCTACATAGTGCTTGGTGGCTGCCTGCATCGACAACGTGGGGTCAGCTGCCAAAGTGAGGACGCCGGTGAGTGTGCCGCCGGCCTTGGGTAATGCGCCGCCTACCTGGGTATCGACGTATCCTTTCGTCGCAGCCTGCAACGGCGCTGTCGGATCCGCAGCGAGTACTAGCGCGCCAGTAAGTGTGTCGCCGGTGCGCAGCACACGCTTATCGGCGTACTGCTTTGTCGCCGCCTGCAGCGAAGTTGCAGGATCGGCTGACAACGTCAAAGCGCCGGTGAGCGTTCCACCGGTTCGGGGTACCGAAGTGGCGACCTGCCCATCAACGTATTCCTTGGTGGCCGCCTGCAGGGACGTCGTGGGATCGGCGGCCAGGGTCAGTGCGCCCGATAGAATGCCACCTGTCTTAGGTACTGCTGTCGCGATCTGCGCATCCACGTACCGCTTCGTTGCTGCCTGCTGCGACGTCGAGGGATCGGCGGCCAGCGTCAGTGCACCGGTCAGCGCACCGCCTGCCAGCGGTAGGGTATTGGCGGCAAGGTCACCGAGTTGGATTGGCGACTTATCGCCGGTCGGCGTCACCAGAAGATGGCTGATATCGACGTTGGCAATACCGCCGAGGCCGCTCATGAACTGACTGTAGCTCACGGCGGTGTTGCTGCCGGCTTGCCCAAGCGGAACGAGGTCGCCACCGGCCGGAACCGTGCCAGCGGGCAGCGATGCCACGTTAAAGGGGGTGGCATTGGCCGACAGACCACCATTGATCAGGGTGAGATTGGCGCCGATGATGATCTGCTCGGGTATGCCCGTGCCGCCGCTGATACGGCCCAGCAGCGTTCCAGAGCTGATCGCAAGCTGCGGTTGGACGCCTGCCAGTACTTGGGCCCGGGTCACCTTGCGAGCGATGCCGCTTTGGCTGACCAGTAGCTCGTCGGTGTCGGACGCTGCCGTGGCGGGCGCGAGCTGATCGATTGTAGGCATGATCGAGACGACCTCTCAGCGGCGCGGTCACAGGATCGCGCAGGCTGTAGCGGGTTGTGGCAGGCCCGGTGCTACGTTGTGAGAACCGGATTGAAGTTGACCCGGTTTCGTGGACACCGGACCGTTTGCGTTCAAGGAGTCCACGATGGCCAAGACAAGATTGCCCTATGCACCTGAGTTCCGCGGCCAAATGGTAGAACTGGTGCGTGCTGGCCGTACGCCGGAGGAGCTGGCGTCGGAGTTTGAACCGACGGCACAGTCGATCAGGAACTGGGTTGCGCAGTCCGAGCGCAATGCTGGGCGTGGCGACGGCGGCCTGACAACATCGGAGCGCGAGGAGCTCAACCGACTGAGGCGTGAGAACCGTCAACTCCGAGTTGAGCGTGGGATCCTCTCAAAGGCGGCGGCCTGGTTCGCTCGGGAGACGAACGCGATCCCTGCGAAGGGTTCCGGTTCGTGAGCGATCACCAGGCGAGTTACCCGATCGTCACCATGTGCAGGCTGCTGGGTGTCTCCTCTAGCGGCTACTACGCGTGGGCGAAGCGGCGGCCATCGCGGCGGGCAGAGACAGACGCTGCACTGATCGCGGAGATCCGTGTGGCGCACGGAGCCTCGCACGGTACCTACGGTGCGCCACGCATCCATGCCGAGCTTGCGGCCAACGGCATTCAGGTTGGCCGCAAACGCGTCGCGCGGTTGATGTCGCGAGCCGGTCTTGCCGGTGTGTGTCGCCGCAAGTTCGTCGTCACCACTCTCAAGAGCGACAGCCGTCAGGCACCAGACCTGGTCGAGCGCAATTTCACGGCGGAAGCGCCTGATCGGCTGTGGGTCGCCGATATCACCTATATTCCGACATGGGCGGGCTTTCTCTATCTCGCTGTCGTGCTCGATGCGTACAGTCGCCGCATCGTCGGCTGGTCGATGGGTACCACGCTCGCCACGCAACTGGTGCTTGACGCTCTGAACATGGCACTGATGACGCGGCAGGCCAGGGGCGTGATCCATCACTCCGACCAAGGCTCGCAATACACCTCGATCGAGTTCGGCCACCGCTGCCGGGACGCCGGCGTGCGCCCCTCGATGGGTTCGGTCGGCGACGCATACGACAATGCCATGTGCGAGAGCTTCTTCGCCACGCTCGAATGCGAGCTTCTCGATCGCTGCCGGTTCAAGACACAGGCCGAAGCGCGCAATGCCACCTTCGCGTTCATCGAAGGTTTCTACAATCGGCGGCGACGCCATTCCTCGATCGGATATCTCTCACCAATCAACTACGAGCGCCGGCATCACGCGCTGGCGGTCGATCCCGACGCGCACCAGCCTGCCGTCGTGCTCGCGACCGTCAAGGACAAGCCCCCCGGGCGGCCGCAAGATGCGGCCGTCCTTGACCGCCGCTGCGCGCCACGGCCGCATCATCCTGCGGGTCGGGGCGGAAGAATGGCTCCGCCAGGGGCCGAACCAAAGAATGTCTCGAAAGCCGACGCCAACATGCCGTCAGATCAGATAGCATGACCCCAAGCTCTCACCCCTCCACGAAACCGGGGCAAGTCCAGATTGCCATTCTGGTCGGTTAGCACGACCCCGGTGTCGGTGATCAAAGCGTTGGGTGGAATTGGAGGCACCGACAGATAGAGCACGGGCAGCAGAATGGTGCGATTAATTGTGCGGCCATTCACCGTGGTGATTACGAGGTTCACTGTATAGATCGTCCCTGGCTGACCGCCGGACAACCACACAATCGCCAACGCGCCGTCAGTCGTCGCGCTGTTCAGAACGAGGTCGCCGGGGTTCGCCGGTTCAATCGTCGCATCGAGTGTCGCGATGGCATCACCATCGTTGCCGACCAACGCCGGTGATATGTCGAACTGGTAATCCAGAACATCGGCGGGGTCCTTCGTCGGCCAGTTGAGTGGTGGCGGAGCCATCGCCGTTGAGCCGCGCGGTACCGGGATGAACGAATCGAGCACGACAGTCCGTGCGTTGCTGGGTTTCCAGACGTGGGTTGCCGGAGTGGGCATGCCAGGCTCCTGATCGGAGTACCGTGTTCAACTCTTGCCGGATAATTTCGTAAGCTGCGTACTGAGGGCCTCGAGCTGAGCTCGAAGCTCGGGGATAGTCGGAACCGATGCGATCGCCGGCGGCGGAGATGGTGGCGTGAATTTCGTGCCATCAAAATGCCAACCCTCGCCAACGTTTGGCTGCGACGAGATGTCGATCCAGAGCAGTGCGTGATTGAACATGCTTGTGATGTTCCCGTCAGTCTTCAGCAACTCGGCGATGAGACCGTTCTGAATGCGGGCATAAGTCTTCATTTCTATTCCTACCATCTGACGACGACGAGCCCGGACGCTCCTGGTGCGCCACTGTACGATGTTGCGCTGTTCGCTCCGGTACCTGCGCCAGACGCGCCGCCACCGGGGGTGATGCCCTGGACGCCCCAAGTTCCGCTGTTCTGGGAGCCGCCCATGGGTGCGGCACCGCCGAGCCCTCCTTGGTTCAACACTCCAGCCTGGCCCGCCGAACCCATGATGTTGACGTCACCCGCAAAGCCATTGCCGGCGGGCGTGGCGCCATTCTGGGGACTTCCCACGCTGGCCAATGGGTTCAGGCTGCCACCCGTCGCGCTGACATAGGTACCGAAGCTGGACGTTCCGCCTGCCGAGGGTGCCGCTCCGCTGGTATTCCCGGCAGCGCCGCCACCGCCGACGGTCACCGGAATTGTCTGACCCGCCACAAGAGGGGTGACGCGCTTGCGCGCATAGCCGCCGCCAGAGCCGCCACCGCTGGGTATACTGCCGTACGAGGCATAGGTTCCCGATCCGCCGCCCCAGATTTCCACTTCAACCTGTGAGACGCCGGCCGGTACAGTGAAGGTGCCGCTGCTGGGATATGTCTGCACCGCCGACGCAAAGCCGGGGCGCAACGTTGGAAGCTTGAAGGGCAGAAACGGCGCGGCGATCAATTGAGCAATGCTCGCCGCACCGATTGCAGTTTGCCCGTATGAAACAGTAACAACGTACAAACCCACCCAGCCACTGTCGACTGGCGGGGTGGTTTGTGAGCCGGCATTTGCGGGGGCACCTGCCTTGAGCTGGAGTTGCACCCGTTGGACCCGGCAGGTGTTTTGCGCAACGCCTGAATTGTTTGGGCCGCTATAAGGTTGCGCCGGATTTGCTGCATTGTAGTAGGGAAGGACCACCGGGTTCGTATCGCTCTCCAGCAGCGCTGCCTGGATCAGGTAGTTGATCGATTGACCGGACGTGGCCGGCGCAGTGAGTGTGAATGATGTGGCGGTGAGATTGATACCTAGCTTCACCAGCGGGTCACTTGTGTCGGCAGGCAGGGATCCGTAATCGAGCGTATCAACAATCGACAATTGGATTATGCTTCCCGGGCCCACCGTCACAGCCAGCGAACCCGGTATCGTCGGCACACAGCCAAGTCCGTCGACGACAATGCTACTGCCGAGCACTGCCTGAGCGAGATACCCTAGCGCGACCATGGTGTTCCGATTGGTATTGAGAACGTCGGTATCAAGCGGAATGCTTCCGGGGTAAACCAGGATTCTGTCCATGAGTCCCTCTTGGCTGATCGTGGCATCAGCTCAGTTTGTGATCCTGGTCCAACCGATGGCGGCGACCGGCAGCACGTCGGCAACAGCCGCATAGATGTCGGCATCGGTCACCTGGCCCTGCACCATCGCCAGGCTGGCGTATTCAATTGTGCCTTGGCCATAGCCTCCAGCCTGTGTGCTCCAACCGAACACGGTGGCGATCCCGCTGCCGAGTGGACGGTAAGCCGTGATGAAACACTGAAATGGCAGCTCGAGACTGCCCCAACCCCCGGCGCTGCAGTAGCCGATCCCGCCCCCCGCACCGTTCAGCGACGTGTAGCCGCCTGTATCGGTTGATCGGGCGGGTTCGAACACGACTGGCGCACGCCCGGTCAGGTCCTGCAGCACCGAGACGATGGCACCCCGTGTTCCGCGTTCGCGGAACAGTTCGCGCTGAATGCGGCCGCGGAATGCGTCATCGCTTTGAGGAACTCGTCTGACCAGCCGGTTGCCGAAGAAGTCGGACGCGATGATGTCCAGCCAGATATCGGTTGCCGTGGCGATACGGGTCTGTGCCTTCACGTATTGCAGCAGTTGGTAAGTCCAGCTCCAGCCGGACGCGAGGCCGCTCAACAGGCCCGCCAGCACGGGAGCGTCGTCCGGAAACCAGCGCGCCGGCAAAACAGTACGCAGCCGCGCCACCATATCCTGTTGATCGCCCGTCACTTCAGTTCACCGCGATTACGCCGGCCTTGACAACACCCGTGATGGGGACCGTCAGGTCGCTCGCACTGCCGTTCGTCAGCACAGCGCTGACATTGACCACCGCCGGACTTGCGGAATAGGCGATCTGTGCCAGCTTGGTCAGCGGGAGACACGCCCCGATGGGCAGGCTGTTGATGTAGGCGCCTATGGCGGTCCCGACCAGGGCCTGGATCGGTGCCTTGATCGTTCCGTTGGAGGCGGTGATGGTAAGAGACACGCCGGCGGTGAGCACCGTGGGCGGCTGCACGCTGAAGATTGATCCTACCGGCCGCACCGCATCGACTGCTGATTGTACCGTGGACAGCAATGCGGTCGACGGACTGCCGGAACCGTCGTCGACCGTCACAACGAAGCAGCCCATGTGCGGCTGACCTGACGGGTCAATATTCTCCTGGACTGCATAGTTCAGTCCCTGCTGAATGCTGCTGATGGCATAGCCCACAGCAAGCAGTGTCGCACGCGACCGGGTTGCGATGAAATTGCTGAAGCGGCCTCTGAGTGCATCATCAGACTCGGCATCCAATCCGTTCTGGAACCCGCACGCATTGTTGACCGAGTCAATGCCAGGGATGGCCGATGCCAGCAGGGTGATCGTGCCGGCCTGCACGTTGCCGGCGCTCCCTGGAGTTTGCGCGATCACCGGCACATCAAGCGAGGCGATGCCTCCGGCGACGACATATCCGTTGCTGGTTACCGACCATGATGCTTGCGACGTGTCTGCAGTTACCATGAATGTCTGTGTACCGTCCGCGGTTCGAACCATTGCGCCTACCGGGATCAACGCGGACACCGTCGCGGTGAATCGCGTGAACGTCACGATGCCAATGGACCCCACGGCAGGCAGGCGGGTCAGCGTCAGATCGGCCATCCAGCTGTCGAGATCGTCACCGCTGCTGGTGGCCGCGCGCGTTGTGCGCAGGACGAGCAATATGAGCCACTGCATCCACAGGCCGATCGAGGCATTTGCCTCCAGGTACCTGCGCGCAGAGTTGAGCCCACGGTCAGATCGAGAAGCTGTGCCGCCGACGCTTGGACGGCGGCTGCCATAGACTGCACCATCGTATCGAAAGTACGGAGTGAAAGTTGCATAATCTAGCCCGAGATTGACAAGGTGAGCACTTGAGTTTGGCTGTTCTCGGCGTCGACGTAGCGTACATATACATAGACCGTCCCGGATGCGCCGCCGGGCGTGGCCTGTACATCGATCAACGGCTCAGGTAGGCGCGCAACCGCTGCCTCCTTGAAGATCTGGCTGCGGATGACGGCCCTGATCTGCAGAGTATTGGCAGGCTGACCGACGAAACGAGCCAGGCCCGCGCCGTAATCGAGCTGCCAGATATAGTCGCCCGGATTGGTGAGCAGTCGACGCAGCACACGCTGCTGGCCGAGCGATGAGCCGTCTGCTGTGCTGATGTCACCGGTGGCACCGATGGCCAGGTCGGATCCCCATTGATGCGATAAGTCGGCCACGATCCTCAGTCCGGTTGATTGGCAACTGTCGTTGTGCCGCCACGGGAATCGGTATGTATGTGAGCATCGTAATGACCGCGCAGACGCGACAGCGATCCGCTCTGATCGTAGACGTCTCCAGCGACGTGCAGATCGCCGTGCATCTGGATCGTTCCGTCATTTTGCAATTTGATGAAGCTGCCCGAGCTGTGAATAAGCCAGAGTTCGCCGACCGGCGTGGCGGGTGGGGTCTGTGTGGTCGAGAATGCGCGTCCAATGATGACTCCGTGTTCGGCGTTACCCTCCTGCGCAAGAACCAGTACCTGATCACCAGGAGACGGTGGACTCCATAGACCCCATCCGGCACCGATCCAGGGCGAAAGGATAGGCAGCCAACCGCTAAGCACGCCTTCGGGCTGCAGAGTTACCCGCGCCGTGGCGGCTGGTGCATTTACCGAGGTCACCGTGGCGAAGCGCGGCTGACTGCTGCCTTGGTCGAGAGCTCCAGCGTGCTGCTTGATGATGTTGAACAGCCGCTCCATTGGCTATATCGTGCTGCCTGATGTGGAGCTGGATGTCGTGAGCTCGGTCCGCGGTGAAGAGTTCTTGGCTATAACAAACTGCGTCAAGCCACCGTTTTGCCGTAGACGGCGCTCAATAACGTCGACGTAGTAGGACTGGTCGAACTCCGTGCCAGTCCCTTCCAACGCGATCATGCTGCGCGGACTGAGCAAAAGCTCACCGGGCATGGTGATCCGAATGGTGCGCTCATGGCGTGTCAGCTCCCCAAGACGCTGCTGAGCGAATTTCAGGGCCTCGTCCGGCGTCAAATTGGGCTGCACAAACACATAGCGTTGCGGAGACGCGCCAGACTGTTGCGCAACGCCTCGCCCCGATGCACGTGCCTGCTGAGCAAAACCGCTGTTCTGTCGCGAATTCCAGCTCTTGATAACTACTTCGATATCGTGTGCCAAAGTCAAGGATCTTTCCAGCTTGAGATCGATCACATCCCCGGGGCGCAATGACACAGCAATATCCGTTCCTTGCGCTACAGGTTGGAAGTACAGCGTCTGGCCCTGAACGAATACATCGAACCCTTCCTGCCGGGCGAGAAAGACGAGGAGATCCCATTCCGTGGTGGTGCAGCTAAACTGGTTCAACGTGATGCGATCATGCTCACTTTGATAGTATCGACCCACCGGGGTCGTCGTAGAGGTAACGTGCGGTGTCAGGTTGTGGCGCTGCGCCAGAAGCGACGCGATTTCGCTTGACGTGCGATTGGCGAAGGTTTCCTGCGTGCGAGCTTCGATCAATGCTGACGTCAGGTCACGGCCATCCAGACGAACCAAGCCAAGCGTGGGATCGATACTTACGCTATCGACAACGCCTTGCACCAGACTGACAAAAGAGGCCCCTCCATCCAAGCTGAATTGAACATCCAACAGGATGTCGGGTTCGCTGGCCCAGAAGGATGCTCCTGCCCAAGGATCGATACCCAGGGCGACCGACGCACGGAACCGATCCGCAGCGTAGTAGTTGTTGGAGACCACCTCAGCCTCCATTGCGCCGCAGATGATCTGACCGTTGGCGATGACCTTCAGGCGCGGAGCTCGCCAGGCAGGTTGCAAGTCATTGAGCAGCAATGCCGCCTCCAGCGCTGGGATCGACATCGGGGATCAACAGTGTCACGATGCCAACAAGCATTGGGTCGGAAAGGTTGTTCAGCTCGGCGACTCGTAACCATTGCGTTGCATCCGCTAGCTGAGCTGCGGCAATGTGGAACAAGTTGTCACCAGCCACAGTGATAGTCTTCACGCTCAAGTACTCGCATTGGTGAGATTGGTCTCCGTTCGGCTGATATACGACCCAGCGGAGACCAGCGAAGTGAGTTGGCCAGCGGCGTCGGTAGCGGCAAGCAAATTTGCCGCGGCGGCTTCCGCGGAACCGGCACCCACGATTGTTGCACCCATGAGTGTTGCGTTAGTTATGGAAATCGATGAGCTGATCGAGTTTTTTGTCCCTACGAGACATTCTTGGGCGGCCGAGTAGGCAGCCGTTCCGCGGGTGGTGGCGCCTGGTGTAGCGAGTGCCGCCTGCAGCGGCGACAGATCCAGGCCGGCATTTAGGGCGTATCCGGACGCGGCTCCGATATCCGCAAGCGCGGTGGTCGCAAGCGAGGCCGCCAACTGCACGAGCGCCGATGCTTCGTCCCGCAAAACGGTGCAGACGATGCGATAGGGGATCCACCAGCCGTTGCGATAGCTGGCCTGAAATTCGGCGATTAGAACGGTATAGAATAGAACATCCCACGTTAACGGCAAGGCAACGCCCACGACACGCAACTGGTCGAGACTGCGAGCCCGCAGAGTTGCGTCCGAGCCGCTGAAGATACCTGAGAAACTGATCTGTGCGTCGTCCCGTCCTAACGCGTCTATCACCCGGGAGCCACCGGGCAAGCGATGCAAGGCTAGGCGTTGCCTGCCGCCGAAATTGACCCCGGATGCAACTTCAAAGTCCTGAAAGGCGACTGGTCCAAGTATCAGCGTTACGTCAGACATCGACCTCAGCACCCTCTGTGACGATCGGACCCTGGCTATCGTCTTTCGCGCCCTTCTGCGTTGTCTCACCCTTGGGATGGAACGCCACGGCGATGGCAATGGGCACTGTCAATGTGGTGAGATCGGGTGGCGCCTCGTCGCTGAACCAGAGAACGAAGGGAATACGGAGCTCCGTCATCTGCTCAAGCGCCCGTTGGAGCGCCGGGATAGGTTGCGTTCATCCGTGGGTCGATTCCTGTGGTCATCGCGCCCGGTCGTGATGCGCTGCTCTCAAGGTGATCGATTACCCATCGGCCAAGCTGGGCGCCATCCAGTACAAGCATACCTTGCCGCGGTTCCGAACTGGCTTGCTGTGGCTCAGAAGAGGTGGATACCGATTGAGACGCTACAGGCCCTGCCAAGTCATCATTAATGAGAAAGGGTGGCGCGCTCGTGCTGGGCATGACACCGACCCCGTCTACGGGGCCGGAAATTGGGGCTGCGGGCATATGCGGCGCCAGTTCCGACGGCGAGCCTGGAGCCAGCGCGCCCATCATTACCCCGTGGCTCTGTGACGTCAAATCACTTCCGTAGATCTTTGTCATGTCTGCCGCTGCAATTTGTAATGGGTTGGTGACTTGCGATGATCCGTCGCTAGGAACAGGGAAGTTTGGCGAAATTGATGGCAAAACTGATCGCAAAACCGGTAGCCCAATCGAACGTGTAATAGAAGGGGTAATCGAAGGTGCAATCGAAAGCGTAGTCGAGGGCTGAATTGCGGGTGTTATTGGGCGTATAAGGACCGAAGTTGCGCTGTCCGGGGAGGACAGTGAGGTTGGGAATGACGACGACGCTTGCATTGCCGGTGAGGGGGAAGCAAGCGCCGGTTCGCGCAAACCGGCGGCTCGTATCGCCAGCCGTTTTGTTGCCGCTGACACTGTCGAAGACGCCGCTATGGGAACTGGCGTGTCTTGAGGTGACGTTGGTGTAGCTTGCGATACCAAGTGGTCACCAGGATGCAGGTCACCGAGCGATGAGAGCTTCGCTTGATGCGTCCTCGCGGGTGGTCGCGAAACGGAAGCATCCTGTACGGTTGCTTGATGAGCCGTGTGGGTCCGCTCCAGTTTCGGTGCACTCGCTCCTGGTTGCTCTATTCTACCCTCATCCGGCTGCCGAATATGCAAAGGCACTACAATTGGGGCCATGTTTGGGTTGAACCGGTTCAACCTGCCGCCGAGTTGCGTTATCGTTTTCAACGATGCGGAGCTGGAGGATACGGTGCGATTGAGCGCTACGAGTTCTGGCTCCAGCGTTGCAATCATCTTGGATACGCCGTGGCCCAGCGCGAGCCCGCTTCCGATTGTGGGGGCCTCGTCGACGGTCACGTTCAAGGATTCCAGTGCAGGGTTCGCCAGTCGAATACTCTGCCGTCCAATGTGCCGAGAGCGACCACATATGCCATCCGCTCATCGGGGGGCAGGCTGAACGCTACGTCGAACGGCACCCCATTCCGGATCAGATAGAGGCAGTCGATCAGGTCAGGGTGCCGGCTCAGTTTCCCGCGTTGGCGACCAGCTCCTCGGGAGTGGGGTCTGCGGATTGTTGCAACGCCAGTGCGACGGCCGCAACACCCGCATCGCCAAGGCGACCGACCATGGTCTCGATTTGCATTTCGTTGCATGGGGGAGGCACCGGCACATCGTCGATGGCAGCCACGGAGGAGGCAATCAGTGCCATCCCCAGCCAAGGTTGATTCTGTGACAGCAGCGGGCCAGCCGCTTTGAAAAGCCGCAGGCGATCGAGGGCGGTGAGCCTCCGGATGGTGATGCGGCGTCCGTCGTCGTCGATGACGGTCTCGGTGGCTGCAGCCGCCGTCAGTATGGATGCGGATGGGGTCATCAGATCCGGCGCCTCCGGATAGCGAAGAACTCGAGCTTCTGCTTGACGCTGCTGTCGCCCTTCCAGGTTCCGGCATTGCTCAGCCGGAAGATCACGTTGTCATACTGGTAGGTCGATGTGGATCCATCTGTTTCCGTTACATACTGGTACATCGTGCCAGGCGTAACGCTGTTTCCATTGAAATATTGCTGCTCGGCGGAGGCGATAAAATCATCGATGGTCGAGCTGCCGCGGTCGAGTTCAAAACTGCCTTCCCAGCCCTTGGGCAGCTCGGTGCCCATCTGAGTACCATCCAGTCGGTCCACCCGCACTGACTGGGTGAGCTGGCGGCTGTCAAACAACGTGACGTGCGTCAGATCGATTCGTCCCGTTGCGCCGATCACCACCAGCTGTGTATCGCGCCCAATGGAGAACGAGGTGAATGACATGCGGATTTTCTCCTTACGCCGGCTGCCCAGTGGGCAATGTCTGGCGGGATACCTGCACGGTCTGGCCGCCTTCGATGTTGACTATGAACTTTTCGTTGATCGCCTGGTACTGCACCTGGGCATCCGACTGTACGTAGCCGAGATCAGTCCTGCTGTCGGGGTTGTTTGAAGTGTCGCAGATCACGCTGAACGGCAGGCTACCGTCGGTGCTGCCGAGTAGACCCTGTCCGAGCATGTTCTGCAGGAATGCCAACTGCGTCGACCGAATTCGCCGGAAGAGGTCCGCGGTGATCACCTGTCCGACAAAAAGTCCCATACCCGCGGCGAGGGTCGCCGCGAGGTAGTTGGTCAGCCGAGTGTAATTGTCACCGTTGATTGCTGCGTTGGTCGATGAGTTGTGGCCGCCGCGTACGCCCCAGAAAGTGCCGCCAGGCTGCGGGTTGCTGATCACGTCAATGCCCGCGCCCAACAGTACCGCCAGATCGGCGGATGAATAGGAGGAGTTCTGACCTGAACCGGGCGTGCCAGACTTTTGGCTGCCGATCACGCTGTAGAGCTGTTTGTTCAGGCTGGATTGCTCGGGCGAGAGGTTCGCAAGGCGTCCGGCGGCGAAGCCCTGTGGTGACACGAGGCGAATCGTTGCGTTGACCTGATCGGACCACCAAAGCCAGTCACCGAACATCAGCTTGGCCGCGTAGCTGTCCAGTCCCGCCTGCTGCTTGACTGTGACTGCGTTTTGAATGGTATCTCCAGCGGGTCCGGTGAGGATCATGTAGATTCCTTCCTCGAGCCCAAATCCCGCCTGGGTTGTCCAGTAGTCTGGGTCATCGGCATCCGCCAGCATTGCAATGCCGCAGCCCTGCCCGCGCAGCGAGTACATGCCCGAGCGAGGGGGAATATCGGTGCCTGCGAGGCCGGTCATCGTAACGTTGACTGCGCCATCCGAACCTGCCGTCGTTGAACCGAGTGCCACGGAGAATTGGGACGGCGCAACGGTGGCTCCGCCGGCACTGGCGACTATCAACTGTGAGGGGCCGCGCTGTGGTCCCTGTCCCTGGTTTACCGCCGTCACGAGAGTTGCCCAGAAGACTGCACCGGATCCCGCGATGTTGTCGTAGACTTCAGGTTGCAGACCTGGCAACGAGGCAGTCAGGCGCCAGGTATTCGCCCTTGATCCCGTTGTCAGTGCCAAGATAACCAGATTGCCGAGCGACCCTGTGTTGAGCGCGGTGAAGGTCACTGTCGTTCCGGCAAGGACGGTCTGTGCGGCGGAGTCGGTATTGTCCGTGACCCGGACACAACGAAAGTTCTGAGCACCCTGCTGCACCGCTGTCGCAATCTGGGTGCCCATGTCGTACTTGCGTGCCAGAATTGGGCCAAAGCTCTGTGCATAGTCAGCCATGGTGGCCACGATCACAGGTTGTCCGACTGGCCCCCAGGACGCCGTGCCGATGACGCCGATTACGTTGGTCGGCACCCCATTCAGAACCAGGTTCTGTGGAGGGACAATCTGGACATACAGATCCGGCACTACCAGCGCCGTGGTGTTGATACTGCCCTGCTGAACGATCGGCATCCGGTCAGGCTCCCTTGCTTGCAGGCACGGCCACGCGCACGACCGAGCGTGCGTGTTCGCTGTTCAGGATCTCGTTGATTCGAATAGAGTCAGTGACGATATCGCCACGAGCGAGACCGGCGAAGGGCTTCACCACGACCAGATGCATATCCATGATTACTCCAATATCAGGCGATAGTGTGCGCAGAATTCAGCAGCAGATCGCCGAACAGCATCGCCGGCAGTGTATTGGATACTATCGTCGGGTATTCCACGGTGTAGGTGAGGTCTCGCCGATAGAGTCGTGCATTTTGCGATTGATCGAACACTGTGTTGCCCGAATAGGTGAGTTTGCCGCTGGTCCCATCCGACAGGGCGATGAAACGTTGGGTACTTAACGCTTGATCGACGGCGGCTGCCACTGCATCTCGCGTTGCGGGCGTGGGACACCAGCATGTAACGCGAAAACCTTGCTCTTGGCGGCGAACTTCCTGTTGCACCGGAGCGTCCGCGACCACCCGGGCCACGAGATTGCCCGCGCCGGCTATCGTCAGCGTGTTATCCGACAGGTGGACAATCAAGTCACCGCGGGCCATAGACGCAAGATTGGCTGCCACTGACTGCGGCGTGTCTCCTGCTTGCGTGCGATAGGCGTAGCTTGTGCCGTCGACCAGGATACCCGCTACGTGACCGACACTTGCTGTACCGCCAAAGCTCACCGATGTGCCGTCGACCGCAACGGTCAAAGTTGGCTGTGCGGGTGCGCCCGCCCACTGTTCGGCGTAGCGTGTGGTGGTATGACAAGTGCCGCCACCGGGGAAGATCGTGACGTTGATCTTGCCGGCAGACAGATCAGCATCGAGCCCAGCCGAGTTTGGCCAACCACGGTAGATTCGGCAGTCTGGGCCCGGACTGCTGGCTGCCCCGGTTCCATTCGGATAGAGAGCAGCCGAGACCACATTGACCAAGGCGACTTCGACATCGGATTGATCTGCCATCAGGTGGTTGCCTGCTTCACCGTGATGCGCCACCCAAGATCGCTCAGTTCAGCGCCAGCAACGACGGCATTTCGCCCGAGATCATCCATCATCAGGTCTGCCGGCAGCAGGACCACGCCGGTGATCGCCGGCAACAGTACGGTCCAGTAGGGGATCGAGCTGTCACTTGGCAAATCGGCACTGGGATGTCCACGCCCCGCCACGCCGATGACACTGGCGGGCCAGTTTGTGAGTATCATTTCGTTGGTCGCGGTGACCGCGCCACCATACGCATTGATGCCGGTGCGCGCCGGCGCGACCGGGCGCGAGAACGAGACAATTCGGTTGGTCTGCACGCACAGCACCGGTAATAGGTGTTGTTGTGCCGCAATGAACCAGACCTTGTCGGCCTGCACGAGGTAGTCGCCAGGACGCGTGTAGGCGGCATCGAAGATTCCGGTACCAGAGCGCGTCACCATATGCGTTGGGATGCGTGAACCTCGCGTCGCGTGCCGTGAACGCGGCGCGCAGCCGCAAAAACCGGTTCCGCCGATCCAGAGGCTCAGAGAGCCTCGATGGCCTGTAGGCGTCGGTGTCCGTGCCAACGGCGCGCGCCGCGGCGTTTAAGCCTCGATAAACCCGGTCCTGTAGCTCCGTCGGATTCATGATCAGACGACCAGACTGATGCCGCTGTCGGTTAGTGCGGGGCCCGGTGGAATACCGAAGAATCCACATAGGCGGCGGCGCCAGTCGTCAAACAATCTTGTGCGGTCGCGCAGCTCGTCGCGATTGCGGGTCCAGACTGCTGCCTGATCAGTATCAAGATTGTCACCGGCACGCGGCACCGCAAACTCGAGTGCGGTCAGCGTGCCCAGGTAACGCCGCACGACGGCTTCTTCCGCGCCCGAAAGGTTGTTCATACGGAATTCGAGTAACCCGTAGACTTGGAAGAACCGCCAGTTCTCGAAGCCCGAGGCAGCGGCACCATAGGCTGGATAGCCGCAGAAGCGACGAATGTCCGCCTTTTCGGAGTCCGTGAATGCCATCAGACGAAGGATCCGTCGCCACGCGTGAACAGCACGACGCCGCTGCCGGACGTCAAAACCGCGGCCGCAAAGTTTACCAGGCCGTTCACGGACAGCAGAACTCGTGAGTTCGCCATCACCGGCATATCGGCACTGGAGGCCGTCGCTGACTGATCGGCACCAAAGGCTACATAGGCGAGCGACGCACTGGCGTTTGTCACCACAACCGAATCTCCCCCTCCTGCCAGGGCGACCACCGCGGATAATGTACCCGCGCCGAGTGAAACCGTTCCTGTTGGACGGAACGGCGTAATGGACCCGATGGCCATGTGCTACTCCGTCGCTCCGGGCTCAGCCGATATGCTCAACCATTACGGCGCGCTTGAACGCTGCGTTGGTCGCGGTGGGAACCGTCGTCGGATTGGTCGTGGTGTCAGACGGTGCGCAGAACCCCCCGATCCAGTACCAGGACTGGGCGATAATTTGCTGAAGGCGATCGATTGGTTCGCGTGTTACCATCGCTACGTCATCGACAACAGCGACAATCGAGTCCTTCGGTATGACATCCTCCGCCGCCATTCCAGCAAAGTCGCCCTCGATCAGGGCGCCCTGGCCACAGACGATCGGCCGTCGCACCATCAGGCCGGCGAGTGTCGGGTGTGGCTGCACAAAGGCCTCGGTGGTCGGGATGAAACGCAGACCCAGGAAGTCGTTCGTCATGCCCTGGCGAAACACCTGGTTTGCCGACGTGGCACCCTGGAACAACTGTTTGAAGTCCGGGTCCGCAAATAATTGCCGTGCCGAGACCGGATCAAGGTAGCAGTTGTACACGCCATCGATTTCCGGCACGGCGTTCATGCGCAGCTTGGCAACTGCGTCCAGCAGGCCCGACATGGTCAGAACGTCCGTGGCAGTCAGCGCGGCGGTTGTGGCCCGCTGGGACGGCCGGACAACCACCGAGGCACTTGCCGCCGTCACGGCATTTCCCGCAGTGCCGTCCGGCACCGATACGTTGCCCGAGAACGTCAACACGCCGGACACGCCATTCGGCGTAGTCGAGACATTTGTGACGTCGGCCGTGACGCCAACCAGCGAGTAGACGTTGGCGCCAATGGTCACCGTCAGCGGATTGGATGCGCCAACCGCCTGCTGTACGCCATTTACAAACGCATACTGGAAGCCGCGGACGTCATCGACCGATACGGCGGTGCCAGCGCTTCCGAGCGTCGTTCGTACCCGCGAGTTGCCACCAAAATAGCTGCTGAATAGAGCATTGCGTGCCAACTCATCCAGGCTGCGCGCCGCCTGTTCACCATTCACATATGCATTTTGTAGAAACTGCGATGCAATCCCAACTCGGCTCGTGACCATGTTCAGGTCGGTCGTGGCGGCGTAGTGGTTGATTGTGATGGTGTATTGCTCCACCCCCCAACCAGTCGCCATCAGGCCGTTGTCGAGATTGGTGTTCGTGTTCGCAGCCAGCGGTATCGTGATACTGGGCTTCAGCCCTGCGCGCGTCCTGGTCAGCGTTTCGCCGATGCCGACCGAGATCTGCACGCGATCAGCGCAGGCACGATAACCAAGGCGTGACTTCAGCGCCTGCTGAAACTCGCGCTCCAAAAAGCCCTGCTGAATGATTGGCTGCAAGGCCGCTGGGAAATTCTGAATGCCCATTCGGTGTCCCTTCTATATTTGGCGTTTTAGGATCGCCGCGCGGGCGGCCCGGTATTCGTTGTCGGTCATTTCGGTGGCGAGCTTTTGTCGCGGCGGCTGGGCAGGTGGCGGGTTAGCGCGGCTGGAAGATGATGTGCCACCGAACAGCCATGGCTTCGCTCGCCGCAGTTGCGCCACGAGTTCGGCGGCATTGCTCAACTCACCATCCGAAGTAAGTTCCACGTTCTTGAGATCGAGCAGCTTCAACCCGTCCAGATCAACAATACCTGCGCGAACGGCTTCGACCTTCAGTTCCGCACGAACGACCCGCGCTTGGGCCTCGTGTTGGATTTCGGCCAATCGGCGCTCGAACAACTCGGCGCGCGTACGGAGGTCCGGGCCGGGGTCGGTGTCCGGCACGACAGGCTTATCGTCTTCTGGCATTAGTTGCTTTCGTCGATGTTTTGCTCGGCGGAGATGCGCGCGAGTTCTGCCGGCACATCCTCAATGTCAAATGCGTTGGCAATTGCCTTGACGGCGCTCTCGCGGCTGATCTGGCCCGCACTGGCCAAGGTGCTGAGCGTCTGCGCGTCCTTCTGCCGGTCATCGGCAGTTGTGGGATACCAGCGCGGCCAGTTGAGTGAGAGCCGCGCGACGGGATCCATCGCAGGTATCTCGTGGCCCATGACGCGCAGCCGATAGACCTGCGAAGCCCGCAGTACCATACGTGCAAGCGACAATAGAGCCCCTTCTCCATAGCTTATGCGCAGATTGTCGGCGAGCCAGATCAGTCCCTGGTTCATCAATTCCAGTGCACGACCCGACTGGGCTGCGGTCAGCCGATCGGCATTCGCGCGGTTGCCATGTACGCTTTCCAGAGCCAGCTCCCGAAGCGTTCGCACATATTCGATGACCGCAGCCGATGCGGTGCCACCTATCTCCAGCAGCCTGGCATCGCCCTTCTCGCTGACCACGAGTGCGTTGCCTGCGCATTTGATGATCTCACTGTCGGTGGTCGCTGGTTCCTTGATCAGCAATGTCGGATCGCTGCTATATTTCAGGCCACGGCCAGCTTGGCTGAGCTGATAGTCGATCTCGATCTGTGTCTCGATTGCAGCCCGGAATGTGCAAGCGCCGTCGGCTGCGTCACCAGTGGATGATGGACCGGGAAGGTTCCTTATCCAGACGATGGGCACGAACCCGAGATTGTGCTGCACACTGCGAGCTTCGTCGATGTCGGCCTCGAGGGAGGTGCCGACGGGCAGTGGTACGAACCAGATCTCACCGTCTGCGTTCCAAGTTCGCGTGAACCAGTAGTCGATCGTGTTGTCAGCGATCCCGTACCCGCTGGAAGCAAGCTGGGCTCCGGGCACCTTATATTTCTCTGTTACCCGGAGCAGAGTGTCGGGTTCCTGCGGATCCCATTCCGGTGTCAGGTATGTCGTGTCCAGAACGTCGAAGAAGACACGCCCGCGGAGTACGCGCATGACAATTGCAACCGATCCGATGGCACCTCGGATCGCTGCCTCGGTCATTGTCAGGTTGAGACGGGTTTCCTTTGCAATATCGGCCAGGGAAGCGCGGATCGCGCGGTCTGCGCAATCGATAGTCGGAAAATGCCCCTCACTGAACAGCAGCGAAACGCTGTCCTCCACCACGATGCGGCACAATGCGTAACGCACGCTAGGTCTGCGGTTTCGCAGCGGAATGTATTCGCCACCCGCGCCACGCTCTTCGTGGAACTGGTACGGCAGGGCTTCGTACAGTTTTCCATCCATGACACGCTTGAGAATATCCAGGGTGCGCCCGCGCCCCGGATAGTGCGGGTCCCGCGGGATCAAATTACAAATTGTCTCAAACATGGGCCTGCCGAGTTGAATGTCGCGTCGTCTAGCGCGTCAGGAAGGGCATGGAGAGACGCCGCGCTGGTGCCCCGAGTGTGATGAGCATGGTAAACGCGTGGGACAGCGCGTCGACTTGGTCGTCCTTGTGGCCGAATGGAAAATCGCGGAGTTCCTCGAGGAAGGCATGATTCCAGCTGGCGCGGACGATGGCGAAGTTTCGCCCTTCGACCTGGGATGCCATAGGCATCGCACGCGTCGTCTTGGCACCGGTTTCGCGCGAAGTCGCCACGCGATAGCCGGCCAGGCGACCGGTGAGATAGGTCGCTTGATGCTTGCCCGCTTGGCCCGGGTCTTCCGTCAGGCCGATGGTGACCGACGTGCCGTCCACGCGTGCTGCCTCCCCAATTGCAGCTTCAACCTCATGCGGTGTTCCGCGCATGTGCACCACATCCAGTACAACGAACCGACCGGCTTCGTCGCGCGTCAGTTTGACACCGGCGGTCCAGTCTGGATCGTTGCCTCCGGTCGCCGCGGTCGCGGCAAGATCCCAGGCGCGGACCACCACGTCATCGACACGCGCTGGTGACGCATCAAGGACGGCGATGCAATCGGTCTTGAACAGGCTGCCAATCAATGGCCGTGGCGATTGCTGAAACAGTGACGACCAGGCTCGTTCACCAATCGTGTCGCGCTTGCGCAACAACGCCGTTGCGTCCTCCCATTCCGGCCATAACGCGGCGCCTGGAGGGCGTTGCAGCGGATCGTCTTCCTCTGCCAGAGCGGGCAGGCGCAACTGAGACCATTCGCCGGCGTTCTGCGCGAGCAGGCGACCAGCCAGATCGTCCTCGTGCCAGCGCGTCATGATCAGCAGGACCCTTCCGCGTGGCTGCAGCCGTGTGGTTAGATCAAAGCGGTACCAGTTCCAGACCCTTTCGCGCAGAACAGGACTGTCAGCCTCGGCCTGGGATTTGATCGGGTCGTCGATGATGACAAGGTCGGCGCGCCGGCCAGTCAGTGGGCCGCGGATGCCGGCCGCGAAGTATTCGCCCCTGGCGGTAGTCTGCCAATGTCCCGCAGCCTGAGGACCGGAGTGCAGTCCGTAACCGAGCAGTTGAGCATACTCTCTCACCATCTCGCGCACCTGACGACCGAAGTGTTCCGCAAGGCTTCTGGTATGCGAGGTTGTGATCACCGAGCTGTTCGGATGCTGTGTAAACCACCACGCCGGGTACAGTAGCGACGCGTAGGTTGACTTCGCCGACCCCGGTGGCATCAGTACCATCAGGCGATCCAATTCACCTCGAGACATCAGATCGAGTTGTTTGAGCAAGAGACGATGATGCGGCGCAGGGCTTTGGCCACTTCTTGCCATTACCCAGGATGCCCAGGTGAGGAGGTTTGAACCGATTGCTCGATCTTGACCGGACTTGTCGGCCTGATTCTGCGAGTCGTGAGAGGAACCCGGCATCTTTTAATGATGGAGTTCCAGTGTTGCTTGCCGCGACAAAAGGCAAGGCTGCGGCGGGCGCGCAACCGAAATCAGCGAAGTTTATCGGAAGGGGCGTGCCGCGTGTGCGCAACGGCATTGTGGAAGAATATATACCAGGAACTGGGGCATGTGGGCAAGAAGATTTTTGAAAATAATCCTAGCCGACCGGCGCGGTCTGGCTTGCCTGGGTGTTTTGGCGCTGCTCCTTCTCGCTCTCATCACTGGATGCAAGGGGGACCTGGGTGGGCCTCTGCAGTCCGGTCAGGTTCTCGCCTGGCAGGGCTTGCAGGGACGGTGGGTTGGTCAGGTCGTTCCGACCGAGCAAGCCTGCGGTGCCACAACACAGGGGCTCATGTCGATCGGGGATAAGGGGTTCGCCCTTGATCCATTCCAGAGCACTACGGTGGTCCGTGGCGAACTCAGTGATGGCGGCCATCTCAATGGCAAGCTGGTCCGCCACGGCCCTGATCACCAGGATCTCTCGATCAGCTTCGAGGCGACGGCCGCGGGAAATGATGAGATCAATGGTACGCTGCGATCGGGAAGGTGTCATTGGACGGTGACTTTGCGCCGCGGCTGACGACGCGGGGCATACGTTAACGGTGTAATGCCGCACTTTGACGGTGTACTAACCGTTGAGCCACTTCAACCGAACTGACTGCCGAGGCACATTGATCGGGTGTTGTCCCTCACAGGGACAACCGAATTGCCGAGCATTTTTTGGTCGGAGTCGCAATGACCTACATGGACAGGAAGTTCGGTTTGCGTGTTGCTGCACAGGACAACGGCAGCGATGCGGGGAAGGCGACCAGAGAGCCGCTGGTGCTGGTGATCGAGGACGAAACAAGCATGTCGAGTGCCTTTCGCAGCGTATGCGATTGCCTCAACGTCGCCGTCGTGCGATTGCCAACTCATGACGACCTTGCATCAATATTGCGTCTACGCCGTCCCATGGCAGTGGTTGCCGAGATGGACGCAGCCGGGCAGGACGGTTGCCATGTACTGATGACAGTCGCCGCGCATGATCACGATTTGCCGGTTCTGCTGATCACTGGCGACGATCCCGCCCTAATGGGTGCAATAGATGCTGTCGAGGAGATCTGGCAGCTCACTTCGGTTGATAAGTGGCCGAGACTGCTTGGTGTCGGCGCCCTGGTCGATTTTCTGTTTCGTGCCGGCCGCAAGGGTGATTGCATGCAGCTGATGTCAGTATGACCCGCGTCACTGGTTGGTGGCCGCCAACGGGCAGCCACTGCGCACACGTTTGCGCGTAGCGACAGCGTAGCCGCCGAAGTTGCGATCGGGAGTGTCATTGGGAATGGCGATTGTTGCCCCGTAATCTGCCCATTCCTGCGCCCCAAATCCCGCCATGTCAGCAGTGGTGTCGATGGCGCCAAGGGTTACATCAGCATAGGCTACGCGTGGCAATGGTTGGACCTGGGCCAGCGGAAAATCGCTTGTTCAGCCGTTCCAGAGGGTTCGTGCTGTGGATCTTGGTTCGGTGCTGCTCGGGGAAGTCCAGATGCGACAGGACGTCGGTTTCGCTGTCGTCGATGAAGGATGCGAGCTTCGGCCATTTCTGCCGCAGCTGGTCCGCCACGTGACGCAGCGTCTGGCTGGCCTGCGTGCGATCCGGCTGGATGAACGCCTGGCGCAGTGCCGCCGCCACCATGCTCTGCTGGGTCTTCGATACATACGACAGCGCGTTCCGCATCCAATGAACGCGACAGCGTTGCCACGTGGCGCTGAACACCCGACGGATCGCCGCCTTCAGCCCCTCATGCGCGTCCGAGATCACCAGCTTCACGCCGCGCAGGCCGCGGCGAGCCAGGCTCTTGAGAAAGCCCGACCAGAAGGTCTCCGCCTCCGACGGGCCGATGTGCAGCCCAACGATCTCGCGCTTGCCGTCAGTGTTCACCGCCATAGCGATTATCGCCGCCACCGAGACGATCCGGCCGCCTTCGCGCTGCTTCAGATAGGTGGCGTCAAGCCACAGATACGGCCATTCGCCGACCAGCGGGCGGTCAAGGAACGCATGCACACGCTCGTCGATGTCCTTGCACAGCTTGGAGACCTGCGACTTGCTGATCCCGCTCAAGCCCATTGCCTGCACCAGATCGTCGACCCGCCGTGTCGAGACGCCGCCGATCCAGGCCTCCTGGATTACCGCGACCAGCGCCTTCTCCGAGACCTTCCGCGCCTCGAGGAACGGCGGGAAGTAGCTCCCCTGACGCAGCTTCGGAATGCGCAGCTGCAAAGATCCCAGCCGCGTGTCGAGCACACGGTCGCGGTGGCCATTGCGCCAGGTCGTTCGCTCGCCACTGCGCTCATACCGCCCGGCGCCGACCAGCCCCTCGACGTCGGCCTCCATCAGCATTTGCAGCACCGCCTCCGCCACGCTACGCAGAAAATCGCCCGCTCCGGCCTTCTCCAGAAGCTCCGCCAGCGCCAATCTATCGTCGGTCATCGGATCCTCGCACGGTCATGGTTGAAGTCTCGCAACTCCACCTTAGCCGACAGGGCCGATGACCACTCCAGACTGCACCGCAACAACACAAACCGTGTCGCCCTGAATCTCCACCACGTCCGCGGACGCTAGCGAAAATAATCTGCGCGGAGCCGAACTGGCACATGACTTCGGGTAAAACGCAAATTCGTGAAAAGTGGTCCGAACCAGCGATCAGTCTCCACGATCCCCTCGTACATGCTGAATTCCGCCGGGCGATGGCAGATTGGCCGGCGCGCGGATCAACAAACTCCAGTCCGCCGCGGTGCGCGCCATAAGGCCGGTCCAGATCTGCAACGTGCCAGGTTCAGGAAGCGCAGTCAGGAATGGTGGCGAACATCCAGCAAGCGAAGCGGGGGCAGCCCTGTCGAAGCGAGCGGAAAGGTCTGGGAATTGCGCTGCGGGCATCAGCGGCAACCAATCCTCCCAGCCGGTGCATTGCCAGAAGATATCGTGACCATCCCAGATGAATTGCAGATCTGTCGGTGGAAATAGCCACCAGCCAAACCCGGCGGCAGTGGTGACCGCGTCGCAATAGCGGTAGGCACGCGTCGGCAGGGTGCCTGCAGCCGAACGATCGGCGCGCTGCGGCAGGCGCGCCTCATCGATCACGCGGTAGAAATGCGCGATCGGTGTGCTGGAATGCCTCATGGCGACGACTCACCTCCCGGTCTGTGGTGCCCAAAGTGCCCAAAACGGACTTGCCCCGCGGCCGTAATCCGTCGGCCGCGAGGCAATCAGCCTAGACGTGAGATCAGCGGATCGGCTTGGCTGCCGGGAGCCGGAAGCCAGCGCCGAAGCAAATGCGGCCGGTGTCGGTGGTCGCGGGCAAAGCGATCGAAGAGGACGACTTCATGGCGAGAGATCCTTGTCTGAGGTGACATCATCCCGGGCGCAAGGCGGTACCCGTACGCAAGCGCACCCGATCGCCCCTTGGAGTTGGTGCGTCGGGTGGCTCCGTGTGATCGGGAAACTAGACGGACACAGTACGCCCGTTGACCTGCGTCGGATAACTTGTTCGACGCCAGCTGTCAAGGAAATTTTTCATAGAGACTACAGCGTGTTCGTCCACGTCTGGATGGCAAGGCTTGCCAGGGCAACGGCGATCCAGGTGACCAAGCCAAGCAACACGGGACGCGCGCCCGCGCCGGTAAAGGCCCGCCAATGGCCCTGCAGCCCGACGGCTGCAAGAGCTACGACGAGAACCCAGCGCCCTATCAGCTGTACGTTTGGTCCGAACTGCCCCATCAAACCCAGCGTGTTCAGTAGCGATGCCAGCACAAAGAGGATGATGAAAACTGGCACGGCCTGATAGACACGTTGCGCCAGCGAGCCGCTCTCTCCTTCGGGCCTCGGCTCAAACCACGGCATCGCCAGTCCAAAGCCAATCACGAGTGGGATGATCAGCGTCGTGCGCGTGAGCTTGACGATCGTTGCAATCGTTCCAGCATCGTGGCTGTAGGCGAATCCGGCCGCGACGACCGCTGATGTGTCGTTCACCGCTGTCCCTGCCCACAAGCCGAAGCCCGAATTGCTGAGGCCCATCAAATGGCCGATTGTCGGAAAGGCGAAGACTGCGATCATGTTGAAAAAGAAAATAACCGAGATCGCATAGGCGATCTCTTCGGCCTTGGCGCGCACCACAGGCGCCAATGCCGCGATCGCCGACGCGCCACATATCGTTGTGCCGATACCAATCAGGCATCGCATTCGCCAATGCACGCTCATCGTCCGACCTATCAGCAAGGCACAGACCAGCCCTACCCCGATCGTCAGCAGGAGTACGGGAAGCGACTCGGCGCCGGTACGCAGGATGACGCCCAAATCCAGACTGGCGCCGAGGAGGATGATGCCGCCCTTCAGACACAGCTTACTGACATCACCGACGCGCAAAATGCCAATGTGAAGCGGCCCGCGCAGCGTATTCGTAACCACGACGCCGATGGCGATCGCAATCACCGGCGCGCCGATGATCGGCGCGAAGTCCGCAGCCGCAACAGCGGCAGCCGCGATCGCGACGCACAGCGAAAATCCGGCGGTCAGTCGGATCCAGGGCGATGATGCGATGCGCGGCGCCGACGAGACCGCCAAATCCTGCTGTACCGCCATGAGTGTGATCTCTCCCTGCCTGTCGCCTCGACTCGGAGCCTAGCCGAAGTTACCGCCGTTTCAGAACCCCGACCAGGGCTGCAGGTCCTTGCATCGCAGCGCCCCCTTGGCTAGCATTCGCAACAATGCACTCGACCATCGGTTGTTAAGGTGGTCATATTTCCCGATTAGCGAGGCGTTGTATCACTGTTCTGCACGCGAATGGGTCGAGCGACGTTCAGCCTGCGGTTCCTGCCGGACCGCTGTTGCGGGTGTCGCTGCTCGGCCAGATGCGCGCTGTTGGAGCATCGGGCCACAGCGTTCTGCCACGATCGCGAAAAACCAGGGCGGTGCTGGCGATCCTCGCACTGGCGTCACCAAGGCCGGTATTGCGCAGCAAGCTCACCGGGCTCCTGTGGAGTCAGCGCGCCAAGGAGCAGGCGAGAGGATCCCTGCGGCAGTCGGTGCATGAACTGCAGCGCGCGTTGGGACAAGACACTGGTACTTTGCTGCTTGCGGACCGCAATCATCTGATATTATTTGAAAATGGCCTGTGGGTCGATGTGCGTGCGGCGGCAGGAGCAACTGCCGCGGACCCGCAAGGCCTGGAGGTGTTTCAGCCCACCTTGCTCGATGATCTTGAGGGGCTTGATCCCGCGTTTGACAGCTGGCTCGCCGAACAGCGTCAGCGGGTGACGCAACAGGCGCTTGCAGACGCGGAGGCAGTCCTTCGGTCCGAGCTGGAGACTGAGCCGCGGATCGCGGCGGCTGAACGGTTGCTGATAATCGACCGTATGAACGAACCTGCGTGGCAAGCCCTGATCCGTGCCCATCTGGAACAAGGAAATCGTGCTGCCGCCCAGTTAGCTTTCGAGCGATACTCTAGCGCCCTGTTGCATTTCGGCCGTGCCCCGTCGCCCGAAACAGCAGCATTGATCCGCGGCGCACCGCGCGCGCAGCTCTCGCCATCGGTTGTTACGCAGCTGAATAATGTCAATGACGGAATTCGCCTGTGCGTGCTGCCGCCGCGTTCATTGGACGGCTCACGACAGGAAGGGGCGCTCCCAGGTCTCGCCGAGGAGATTACGGCTGCGGTGTCACGATTCCGCTGGGTTTCCTGCGTCGCAGCCGTGCCACACCAGCGGCGGACTGAGATGCCCTTGTATGACCTTGATACAGACTATCTTCTCGACAGCACGCTGCAGAGTTTCGGGAAGCGCACCCGCATCATCTTACGCCTCCTGGACCTTCATACCGGTGGGAAGGTGGTCTGGGCGCTTCACTGCGACCGGGAAGTAGATGATGTCCTGGCGGTCCAGAGCGAGATTGCTGGCAAGGCAGCAGCCCAGATCGACCCCGAACTGCTCCTTCACGAAGGCAAGCGCCGGATGTTGCGAGAACCAGGCGAGGCAACGGCATTCGACCTCACATTGCGCGCCATTCCTGCGATATACCGACTTGAAGTTTCCGGATTTCATGCTGCAGGCGAACTGCTCTCGGCTGCGATGGCTGTGGAGCCTGGCAATGTGACAGCGCTTTCATGGTACGTCTATTGGCACTTGCTCCTGGTCGGACAGGCCTGGGCGCGGGATCCAGTCGACGCGATGATGCGTGCGAGCGAGCTGGCAGAGCGGGCTGTCACACTCGACCCCAATGACGCCCGCACCTTGACGCTGGTTGGTCACCTCCGTGGCTTCTTTCACGGGCGCGCCGAGGAGGCGTGTGCTCTGCACGAACGAGCGATTTCGTTGAACCCCAACCTGTCCCTGGCATGGTGCTTCTCGGGGCTTGCAAATTGTTATCTCGGCCGCCACGCAACGGCGATCGAACAAATCGAACGGGCTCGGCACCTTTCGCCGCATGACCCCCACGCATTCTTTTTCGACATGGCGCTGTTGATGCCGTATTTTCTGCAAGGACTTTTTGAAGAAGCATTGGCGCTTGGCCGTCGATCGATTGAACTCAATCCAGGGTTTACCTCCGCGTATAAGGGGTATCTGGCAACCCTCGGTCACCTGGGTCGTGATCAGGAGGCAGCGCGCGTCCTGGCACGCCTGCTAACGCTTGAGCCACGATTTTGCGTTAAAAGCGCACTCGAGCGATCTCCGATTAAACAACAGGCAGATCTGGACTTCTATGCGGAAGGATTGCGGCGCGGAGGTCTGCCGGAAAATTGAGCCTCGGCTCGGTCGATATTGAGAAAATTCCTCACCCGTAGGAAAGTGTGCTGATCGATCGGCACGCGATTGCGGCCGCTAAGTGCCAGCCGCAGATTGTCTATTTGCACCGGGGATGAGGACCTTGCGATGAGTTAGACCGCAACGCCGGACCACGTCATTAGTCCCTCCGGAGAGGCTCCCCCGATCATCGTCATGAACAAGGTGAACAAGTGGTTTGGACCGCTGCACGTGCTGCGCGACGTATCCTTGTCGGTGGCCGAGAAGGAACGTGTCGTGGTGTGCGGACCGTCCGGCTCGGGCAAATCCACCATGATCCGTTGCATCAACCGCCTGGAATCGCACCAGGAAGGCACGATCGTCGTCGATGGCATTGAGCTGACCGATGATCTGCGCGCGCTTGATACGATCCGGCGCGAGGTCGGCATGGTATTCCAGTCCTTCAACCTGTTCCCCCACCTCACCATCCTGGAGAACTGCACGCTGGCGCCGATCTGGGTACGCAAGATGCCAAAAGCCGATGCCGAGGAACTCGCGATGAGCTTTCTCACCCGCGTCAGGATTCCCGAGCAGGCGAGGAAATATCCCGGACAGTTATCGGGAGGTCAGCTACAGCGCGTTGCTATCGCACGCGCCCTTTGCATGCGCCCCAAGATGATGCTGTTCGATGAGCCTACCTCGGCGCTCGATCCTGAGATGATCAAGGAGGTGCTCGATGTGATGATCGAGCTGGCCGAATCCGGCATGACCATGGTCTGCGTAACGCATGAGATGGGATTCGCGCGCCAGGTCGCCGACCGTGTCATCTTTATGGACCGCGGCGAGATTGTCGAAACCGGCTCGCCAAAGCGCATGTTCGAAAGCCCGCAGACCGATCGACTGAAGCTATTCCTCAGCCAGATACTCCGTGGTCACTGACATCGCGGCGGCTACTGACGGCTCTCACCGATCGGCGGCACTTGTCCGGTCATTCCGGCAAGAACTTCAGCGACGTGGCGCACCTTTGTGCGGTGCCCCTCGCGCTGCAGGCGTCCCGCCAGGTTCAGTAGACAGCCGAGATCGCCTGCGAGCACCGTCTCAGCGCCTGTGGCGACGATGTCGCACACCTTGTCGGACACCATCCGCGTGGAGATGTCCGGATATTTCACGCAGAACGTGCCGCCGAAACCGCAGCAGATCTCAGGATCCACCATCTCGGTAACGGTTGCTCCGATCGCCTCCAGCAGGCGGCGCGGCTGCTCCCTGACACCGAGTTCGCGCAGGCCTGAACACCCGTCGTGATAGGTCACAGGGCCACCGATATGCCGGGTCTGCAGACGCTCGACACCCATGACATCTGCCAGGAAACTCACCAGTTCGAATGTACGCTCTGCGAGTGCATCGGCACGCGCTCGCAAATTGGGATCATCATCGAACAGGTGCGGCAGGTGATGCTTCACCATGCCGCCACAGGAACCCGATGGCACCACCACGTAGTCATAGCCACCGAATGCATCGAGGATCGCTTCGCCAAGGTCGCGCGCAGTGCCCCGATCACCGGAATTGTAGGCGGGCTGACCGCAGCAGGTCTGTGCACGCGGCACTTCGACCTGGCAGCCGGCCTGTTCGAGCAACCGTAACGCCGCGAAGCCAACCGTCGGACGATAGAGATCGACCAGGCAGGTGACAAACAGCGCGACGCGCGGTCTAGTGGACGCCATATCAGACGTCTGCCAGATCGAGTTGTACGTGGCTCGTCTCGATGAGGCGATGCCGGCCGATGGCTACGTAGCTCGGATCAACGTCTATGCCGATGCCGCTTGCCCCCTCCAACTCGGCGGCGACCAGGGTAGTCCCAGATCCCACGAACGGGTCGAGCACGACGGCATTGCTGCGGCCGTGCAGACGAATGCACCAGCGGGGTAGCGCCAGGGGAAACGTGCCCGGATGATGGAACTTTGCGGCTTTGCTCTGTACCGTGTCGTACGGGATGAACCACGTGTTCCCGCGGCATCGAAGGTCCTTGGCGTGGTTACGGCGCGCTATGTTGGATTTATCCTTGAACGGCACGCCGATCGCCAGTCGGTCGAGTTTCACGTCGCCCGACAATGTCAGGTGAAAGATGTGCTCGTGGTTGTGGTGAAGGAAACGTTGCCCACCCACCGGCTTGAAATGACCGACCGCATCGCTCTTGGTGGCGATCGACTTGATCCAGGTGATATGGTTCTGCAGCACGAACAGCGACCGGAGTCGGACGACCAGTTCAAACGGCAGCCAAGGAGCACTCGACGAGCCGGAGATGTTGAGGAAAAACGAAGCGTCCACCTTCATGACACGACGGAGTTCCCTCGCAACACGCATCAGCCAGTCGAGGTACTCCTCCTCACTCATTCTGTCGTAATAGTCACGGTACGCCAGTCCAAGATTATACGGCGGCGACGTTACAACTACGTCGACCGTCCCGGCGTCCAAACTCGGCAGAACCGTCAGGCAATCGCCGCTTATGAGGCGATGGCGGCCTTGCGCACTGACCCGATCGGCCTCCCCGACGTGCGCCATGGATTAGCGCGAGCACCCTTGCATCAGGCGCTGCGTGCCGAGACCAACCGCCACACCGGATCGCGCGTCGAGAGGTTCCGCTCGAAAGTCCAGAGGTCGGTGATTTCGGTCACGGCGTCCGTGCCAGCGACAGGATGGCCATCCTTGTCCCGCGTGATGCTGGTCTGATCGGAGATGAATCGCACCGTGATTGAGGCGACCTGCCCGCGAAGTTCCGCATTCTCGATCGTTGCGCTGTGGATGGCGTGGATGGTACTTACCTGAGCCTGTCCGCTGGCCTCCCGCATCGCGATCGCCTGCTCAAAGGCACGCCACGTGTCCTCGGACAGCAGACCCTGTAGCGTCGTCCGGTCCCCGGCGGCGAACGCGGTCACGATGATACCAAAGGCCTTCTCCGCTCCGTCAAGGAATGCGGCAGGGTCGAAGCTGTGGTCCACCGACTGCATGCGTCCCAAAGCTTGCCCGATTGCGCCGGTCGGCTCTGGCAGAGTGCGGGGGCTGGTCGCCGTTGCGGGTTCCGCCTGTCCCTCGATCACGGGGCCGGCGCCATTCTGGCCCGCCAGAGGCTGATGGGGCGCTACAGGGCGCTCGAACCCTGTCCGGCGGCCCAGGATACTCCGTAGCCGCAGCACCAGAAATGCCGCTATCATCCCGAACAGGATAAGGTCGATCGGAAAACTGCTGGCGCCCATCGGTGCTCTCCTCTCGGTCACAGATAAGCGCGCATCGCCCGGGACACAAACAATTCCCGTGCGGCCGCCGGGTTGCCGGCCTTGGAGCCGGCCTGTATTGCCGCACTTATGATCCTGCTGCGCCATGGCCAAAGCGAGTTCAACCTCCATTTCAGCGCGACGCGGCGCGATCCTGGTATCGTCGATCCGCGCCTGACCGAGCTGGGCCACATCCAGGCGGCTGACGCGATCCGCCGTCTCGCCGGGGAGCGGATCACCCGCATCATTGCCTCCCCCTACACGCGGGCACTGCAAACGGCGGCCCCGCTTGCCGAGGCACTCAGGGTCAAGGTGGTAATCAATCCCATCGTACGTGAACGCTACGCCTTTGCGTGCGATATCGGTACGCCGCGGACTGAACTGGAGCGTGCCTGGCCGGACCACGACTTCTCGACCATCGACGAGGTGTGGTGGCCGGCGGTCGAGGAGCCGGCTGCCTCAGTGGCTGGGCGCGCGGCGTTATTCCGTGCCGAGATGGCCTCCTTGCCGAACTGGTCGGACACGCTGGTGGTCAGCCATTGGGGCTTCATTCTCTCGCTGACCGGCAGAAGTGTCATGAATGGTGAATGGCTTCGCTGCGACCCAAACGATAGGCCGCCCGAACAGATCACTTGGCGCGCCTGACCCGACACGCGTAACAGGATGGCGCCGCGCTGCCGTTCCGTGCTACCGGGCCCGGCCAAGCGGGTGCCTCAGCCCTGAGCCGCAATTATACGGAGATAGCAATGTCCGAGACGACCGCAGCACCCCAAACGACCGCCCAGCAGCAGACGCCACTGGTGGTCAATATTCAGTACGTCAAGGACCTCTCCTTCGAGGTGCCCGGTGCTCCCCAGGTATTCACTCAGCTTCGCGCCCAGCCACAGGTTAACATCAATCTGGATGTGCAGGCCCGTCGTGTGCATGACGGCCAGAACGTCTTCGAGGTTTCGATCATCATCCGTGCCGAGGCGCATGAAGCGCCGGCACCATCAACCAACGGCCAGTCAGCTGCGGTACCGCCGACGGTCTTCGTGGCCGAACTGACCTATGCCGGTGTATTCACTCTTTCGGGCCTGCCGGACAACGCGGTCGAGCCGGTGTTGTTGGTGGAGTGCCCGCGCATCCTGTTCCCATTCGCCCGCAATATCCTGTCCGACGTGACTCGCGACGGCGGGTTCCCACCAGTGCTGCTGCAGCCGATCGACTTCGTCGCGCTGTGGCAGGCTCGCCGCGCGCAGACTGGGCAGACCCAGCCAGGCACCACGGCAATTGCCTGATCCTTCTTTAGGTCCGCAGCCAAACGGAATCCTTGATCTGCGCGACGAAGGCCGCATGCGCAGTCAGCTCGTCCTCGCTTGGCACGATCGGCCGCGGCGTCCGATCGTCCGTATGTGTGTAGACCACCAATTCGATCTTCGTCTTCTCGATGGCCAATGAGAGACCACGCTGGCGCCCACCGGTAAGTTCCACATAGACATCGGCGAGGAGCCGGCAGTCGAGGAGCGCGTTGTGGGTCGTGCGCGCGCTTAGGTCGATCGCGAAACGCCGGCAAAGCGCATCAAGGCTGTTCGGCATTCCAGGGAAACGCACCTTGGCCAGCGCCAGCGTGTCGATCATGCGCGAGGCCGACAGGGTGGGAAGGCCGAGGCGGACAAATTCCGCGTCAAGGAACGCGAAGTCGAACGGCGCATTGTGCGCGATCAATTTGGCCTCGCCGAGGAACTCGAGCAGATCATCGACAATCTCGGCGAAGCGTGGCTTGCCGGCTAGGCCCGCCAGCGTCAATCCGTGAATTCGTGTCGCGTCCTCCGGAATGTCACGCTCAGGATCGACCAACGCGTGGAAACGCCGTCCCGTCGGTAGGTCGTTCATCAATTCCAGCGCCGCTACCTCGATCACTCGGTGGCCGAGATCCGGTTCCAGACCAGTCGTTTCTGTATCGAACAGAACGGCGCGATTCACGCGAGGACCTCTCTGATAACTCTGCTCAGCGCCTTCAGCGAGGTGTAACGCGACAGGCCTGTCTTGATGACAACGTCGGCGCGTCGGCGTTTGGCCGCGTCCGGCATCTGCCGTGCTATCACTGCCTCGATATCAGCATCGCTCATTCGCCGTCGGCCACGGATTCGGTGCATCTGCACCGCGCGTGGCGCCGAGACGACGATGATGCGGTCGACTCGCTTATCGCCCCCGGTTTCGAGTAGTAGTGGGATATCGAGCACGACAGCGCGGCTCCCGTGGCGTCGCGCGCGCGCAACGAAGGTCTGCTCTTCTTGACGCACCATCGGGTGCAGGATCCCTTCCAGCCGGGTCAGCGCATCCGGTTTCCCCAATACCGCCTGACGCAGCGCCGCCCGGTCGACCTGGCCGTCGCGTACCGTGCCGGGAAATGCCGCTGCGATCGCGCGGACAGCTCTTCCTCCACGGGCCTGCATTCGGTGCACGGCGCCATCGGCATCGAATACTGGGATGTGCGCCCGACGGAATGCCGCGGCGGCAGTCGACTTGCCCATCCCGATGCCGCCTGTCAGTCCGAGGATGATCATTGCGCCAGGAGGTCGGAGGCGACGAACCGCCGAAGCTCGTCATCCACCCTGGGTTCAATGCCGAACCAGGCGCGGAAACCGGGGACGGCCTGATGCAGCAGCATGCCGAGACCCTCGACACAGCGCAGGCCTCTGGCGCGGGCGGCCGCCAGCAGTGGCGTTTCCAGCGGCACATAGACATTGTCAGCCACCACGAGCGAGACCGGCGCCTGCGACATATCGAGATCGAGCGGCGCGTGTCCGACCATGCCAAGCGGCGTGGCATTTACCACCAGGGCATGGTCGGCAAGAACCGCCCCTCTGGCGTCCCATTCGGCGATGCGCAGCCCCGGCAGGTCGCGTGCCAACGCCTCGGCGCGAGCAAGGGTGCGGTTGGCCACGGTCACCGGCGCGCCGACATCGAGCAACGCCGCGGCCACTGCGCGTGCCGAGCCGCCGGCACCGAGCAGCAACACTGGTCCCGCCGCGGGGTTCACTCCATGCGCGTGGAGATTAGCCACGAAGCCATAGCCGTCGGTGTTGCTGCCCGCGATCCTGCCGTCTCGGAACACAAGTGTGTTGACCGCGCCTGCGCGCTGAGCGGTCTCGTCGATTGTATCGCAGACCTCGAAGGCGGCGATCTTGTGCGGGATCGTGACGTTGGCGCCGGCAAATCCGGCCGCCAGCAACCCACGCATCGCCGCCGGAAACTCACCTGGCTGGATTGGCAACGGGATGTAGGCACCATCAATTCCGTGGCGCTGCAGCCAGAACCCGTGCAGACGTGGCGAGCGGGAATACGTGACAGGCCAGCCGGCAATACCGGCGACTCGGGCGTGACCGGACAGAATCGACATACAGGTACCTTTCCTCGCTGTGCGGCGAAGATCAATGCCGAGTTCATCCAAACGCCACGATCCGGATCGCTCCACCCGCTTGCCGCGCGGCCGGTTAGCTGCGCAGATTGCTATCGGTTCCCGCAACGAGACCGGTCTCATGCCCCCCGACGACATAACCCAGCCGAGACGATCGGCCTTCTCCGGCGCGTCGGTGCGGCTGATCGACGTCAGCCGGCGCTGGGGTGCGACTGCGGCACTGGATCGCATCTCGGTCGACATCGCGCCCGGCCGCTTCACCGTATTGCTAGGCCCGTCAGGCTGCGGCAAGACCACCTGCCTGCGAATCGTTGCCGGCCTTGAAACCGCCACCGCAGGCCGGGTGGAGATTGCCGGTCGCGACGTCACCGACCTGCCGCCGGCTGCGCGCGGCGTTGCGATGGTGTTTCAGTCCTACGCCCTCTTCCCACACTTGAGCGTCGCGGAGAACATCGTCTTCGGTCTGAAGGCGCGCAGGGTTGCGCCGCGGGAGCGCGCGCGTCGGCTGGCGCGTGCGGTGGAGATCCTCGGCATTGCACACCTGCTGGACCGCAAGCCGGGCCAGCTTTCTGGCGGCCAACAGCAGCGTGTGGCTCTCGGTCGCGCCATTGTGGCCGAGGCGCCGGTCTGCCTCATGGACGAACCGCTGTCGAACCTCGATGCGCAGCTTCGCGCGGACATGCGACGCGAAATTCTGGCGCTGCAGCGGAGGCTCGGTATCACCATGTTGTACGTAACGCATGATCAGACCGAAGCCATGGGTATGGCCGACCAGATCGTGCTGCTGCGCGAAGGCCATATCGAGCAGGACGCGCCTCCCGCCGAAATCTACGCTCGGCCGGCAACCAGCTTCTGTGCGAGCTTCATCGGGACACCGCCGATGAACCTGTTTCCACTGGAACGGTGCGGCAGCGGCATGGTTCTGCGCGGATCGGATGGCCCGATCCTGGCACCCCCAACTGCCGGCCAATTGCTCGGTGGCATCCGGCCGGAGAAGCTTAAGCTCGTCGAGAAGGGAATAGCAGCACGCGTTCGGCATGCCGAATATCTTGGCGCTGATACGGTGCTCGCATGCACCGTCGGCGACGTGCCGCTGCTGGCACGGCTCCCAGGCCATGTGGTGCTGTCCGATGGCGCGCCGGTGTGCCTTGCCACCGAGGAACCAATCCACCTATTCGACGCAGCCGTGGGCAGTCGCGTCGAGCTCGCAGCGACAGCGAAACAGACTGTCGGCGTATGAATCTTACCAGGCTGCCGCGCAGCCAAAACGCAATGTGCCCGAAGCGGGCTCAACGGGGGAGGCCTCGCCATGATCCATCGTCGCACACTACTCGCTGCTTCGGCAGGTTTGCTCGCCGCGCCCGCCATCTTGCGGGCCCAGAGCGTCCAGAATTTGACGTTCTACTATCCGATCGCCGTCGGTGGCCCACTGCAGGCCATCATGGACGGCTACTGCAAAGCGTTCCAGCAGGAGACCGGCATCGCGGTGGAGCCGGTATATGCCGGCGACTACAGCCAGACGCTGATCAAGGCCCTGGCTGCCATTCGCGCAGGCACCGGCCCGCAATTCGCTGTACTGCTGGCCGCCGAGATGCACAGCCTGCAGGACCAGGACATTCTTGTGTCGCTCGATGAGATTGGCCTGGACGCCGATGGCAAGAAGTGGCTCGGCGGCTTCTATCCAGCGTTCATGGCGAACAGTCACGCCGATGGCAAGACCTGGTCAGTGCCATTCCAGCGATCGACTGCAATCTTCTACTACAACAAGGCAGCCTTCCAGGATGCCGGGCTGGACGGCGAGAAGTTTCCCACGACATGGGCCGAACTTGCGACGACGGCGGAGAAGCTGACCAAACGCGATGCATCAGGGCGCGTGATACGCTGGGGCATCAAGATGGCGGGTGACCTAGGCAATGCGCAGTGGACATTCGGTGCGCTCGCCAATCAGGCCGAGCAGAGGTTGATGAATGAAGCTGGTACCGAGGTGTATTTCAACCACCCGAAAACCATCGACGCGATGTCCTTCTGGCAGAGCCTGTCCGCGGAGCACCATGCGACGCCGGACGGAGTGTCAAATTGGCCGCAGCTTTCACCTGATTTTTTGGAAGGCAATACGGCGATCATCCAGCACACGACCGGCAATCTGACCAACGTGCGCGACAAGGCTCAGTTCCCATTCGGCGTGGCAGGGCTCGCCGGCAAGAATTCGCCGCACACCGTGGTCGGTGGCGGCAATATGTATTTCTTCAAGAATGCCAGCCCTGCTGAGCGGCAGGCGAGTCTGCGATTTGCGCGCTGGGTGAGCCAGCCGGAACGAGCCGCCGACTGGTCCATGCGGACCGGCTACATCGCGACCAGTCCGGCCGCCTATGAGACGCAGACACTGCGGGACTTCGTCGCCAAGTTCCCTGCGGCGAACGTAGCGCGCACCTTTCTCCCGGTAGCGACCGGCGAGCTGTCCGTCCATGAAAATCAACGCGTGTACAAGGTTCTGACCGACAACATTCAGGCCTGCCTGAATGGCTCGAAGCCTCCAGCCCGTGCCATGGCGGATGCGCAGGCTGAGACGGATCGGGTTCTGAAACCCTTCAAGCGGACCTGACGGAAACGGAATATGCGGCGCGAGACCATCCACGCCTGGCTGCTGCTGCTTCCCGCCCTTGTCTTGTTGGTTGCCTTCACCCACTGGCCTGCAATCGCGACCGTGATCGACAGCCTGTACGCCACACCGCGCGGGAGTCGGCCTGCGCCGTTCGTCGGTATCGATAACTACACAGACCTGCTGGACGATCCCGTGTTCTGGCAGGCGCTGCGCAACAACGCGTGGTATGCGGTGGCCACGATCCCAGTATCGATTGTCATCGCGTTCCTGATGGCCCTTGCGGTGAATGAGGCGCTGCCCGGAAGGGCGCTGCTGCGTATGGCTTATTTTCTGCCGACCATGCTGCCGATGATCGCGGTCGCCAACATCTGGCTGTTCTTCTATACGCCCGATTACGGCTTGTTCGATCGCATCATAGCGATCTTCGGCGGGGGTCGGCACAATTGGTTAGGCGATCCAACCACAGCACTGCCGGCAATGATCGCGGTCGCAGTGTGGAAGGAGGCCGGTTTCTTTATGATCTTCTATCTCGCGGGCTTACAGACCATGCCGACTGACTTGCGCGAGGCTGCCGCCCTCGAGGGCTCGTCGCGTTGGAACTACCTGCGTCGCGTCATCTTGCCGCTGCTGATGCCGACCACATTGTTTGTCTTGGTCAATGCTGTGATCAACGCGTTCAGGGTGATCGACCATATCGTGGTGATGACCCGTGGCGGCCCGGACAATGCAACGACACTGCTGCTCTATTACATCTATGAGGCCGGTTTCCGCTTTTGGGACACTGCTGCTGCGGCAACAGCGACCGTGGTGCTGCTGACCATCATGGGGCTGGCCGCGGCGTTCCAGTTCGGTGTGCTGGGTCGGCGCGTGCATTACCGATGATGGTCGCCACACACCATCGAGGTCGCAGTCTGGAGATTATCGGCGCCTGGCTCCTCGGCCTGCTGTGGATGTTGCCGCTGCTGTACGCCGTGTGGACCGCGTTGCATCCAGCCATCTACGCGACGCACTTCGATCCGCTTGCGCCAATCACTTTCGCGAACCTGACTGCAGCCTGGCACGCGGCACCCTTTACCCGCTACCTGGTCAACACCGTGCTGCTGGTGACCCTGATCTTGGCCGCGCAATTCGTGCTGTGCACGCTGGCCGCATTTGCCTTCGCCCGCCTGACCTTTCCCGGCCGCGACGTGCTTTTCGCCATCGTGTTGCTGCAGCTCATGGTAATGCCGGATGTTCTTCTCGTGGAGAACTACCGCACTTTGGTAGACCTTCATCTGGCCGACACCATCTTGGCGATCGCCTTGCCCTATCTCGGCTCCGCCTTCGGTATTTTCCTGCTGCGTCAGACCTTTCTGACCATCCCGCAGCCGCTCGATGACGCGGCGCGATTGGAAGGCTGCGGACTGCTGGCAAGATTGTGGCGTGTCTATGTGCCGCTCGCCAAGCCAACCTACATCGCCTACGGCTTGGTCTCCGTCAGTTATCACTGGAATAACTTCCTCTGGCCGCTGGTCATCACCAACTCGGTGACAACGCGGCCACTGACCGTGGGCCTGGGTGTTTTCGCGACCACCGACCAGGGTATCGATTGGTCGATCGTCACCGCCGCCACGCTGATGACCAGCGCGCCGCTGCTCGTTGCGTTTCTGCTGTTCCAGCGGCAATTCGTCCAGAGCTTCATGCGCGCGGGGATCCGATGACCGCACTTGCCGACCGGTTCGACACTGCTGTTAGGCTTGCTGCTGAAGCCGCGGCGCTTGCCCTGCGTATGCAACCGCCGCCCGGTGCATCGTCGGCTACGCTGAAGGGCGCCCAGGACTGGCTCACCGAGGCTGACGGCGCAGTCGAAGCGCTGCTATCCGAACGCTTGGTGCAGGCCTACCCGGCTGATGGCTTTCAAGGTGAGGAAGGTGGCAGCACTCGCTCGGGAATCCTCCGCTGGGTCGTCGATCCGATCGATGGGACCGCGAATTTCATGCGTGGCGGCACCCGCTTCTGCGTATCGTTGGGCTGTCTCGACGGCGAGACCCCGGTGATTGGCGTGATCGTCGCTCCCGCACTCAGGGAGACCTTCGCCGCATGCCGTGGCGCCGGCGCCACGCTGAATGGTGCACCAATCCGTGCCGCTGAAACCACGGACCTGTCTCGCGCCACTATCGAACTCGGCTGGTCGCATCGCCGGCCGCGTGAGGCCTTCATCGGCCTTGCCGATCGCGTTATCGCCGCCGGCGCTATGCCGCGGCTGAATGGATCGGGGGCGCTCGGCCTCGCCGATGTCGCGGCCGGCCGAACCGACGCCTACGTCGAATTGCACATAAACCTGTGGGACGTGGCTGCGGCGCTGGCAATCCTGGCCGAGGCGGGTGCCACGGTGAGTCCCTTCATGGCTGGCGACGGCGCGAGAGCGGGCAACCCGATCCTTGCCGCTGCCCCTGGCATTGCCGCGGCACTCTCCGCCGCCACCTCCATCGCGCTTTGACACCGGCAGTCCGCGGCGCTTTCCTGTCGAATAACCACCAGGAAGGCAGATACGATCGTGCGACCCCTCGAAGGCATCCGTGTCGTCGCCCTCGAACACGCGGTGGCGGCGCCGATCTGCAGCCGGCACATGGCCGACCTCGGTGCCGATGTAATCAAGGTGGAACGCCCCGGTGAGGGCGACTTCGCGCGTCACTACGACAGTTACGTGCATGGCCAGGCCAGCTTCTTCGTCTGGCTCAATCGCGGCAAGCGCAGCATCGCGCTCGACCTGAAGCATGCGGAAGCGGCGAATATATTGGATCGGCTGGTTGGCAGCGCGGATGTGCTGCTACAGAACCTCGCGCCTGGTGCAGCCGCACGCCTCGGCCTGAGCCACGCCGATCTCGCGCCGCGGCACCCGAAGCTCGTTGTCTGCGACATCTCCGGATACGGTGAAAGCGGCCCGTTCGCGCAAAAGAAGGCGTATGACCTGCTGATCCAGGCGGAATCTGGCCTGATCAGCGTCACCGGCACTCAGGATACGCCCTCACGCGTCGGCATCTCGGCGGCCGACATCGCCACCGGGATGTACGCGCTGTCCGGCATCCTCGCTGCGCTTGTCCGTCGCGGGCGCAGCGGCGAGGGCGCCAATGTCAAGGTCGCGATGCTGGACGCGTTGGCCGAATGGATGATGTATCCGCTGTATCGGCACGCATACGGCAAATCCCCGACGCCGCGTCTGCCGACCAGCCACCCCGCTCTCAGCCCCTACGGAGCGCATCAGACCAAGGATGGCCAGGTGATCTTCGGCCTGCAGAACGAGCGCGAGTGGGTGACGTTCTGCGCCAAGGTGCTGGACCGACCCGAACTCGCCACCGATCCGCGCTTCCGCGACAACAACGCACGCCGCGAGCATAGGCTCGAGATGACCGAGCTGATCGAGGACTACTTCTCTGACATGACCTCGGTCGAGGTGGTGGCGAAGCTGGATGCGGCCGGCATCGCCAATGGTCGGCTGAACGAGCCAGGCGATGTTTGGCAGCATGTGCAGTTCAGCGCCCGCGACCGCTGGCGTGAGATCGACACACCAGGCGGCCCGGTGCGCGCACTGCTCCCGCCGTTCACCTTCACCGACGTGGAAGCGGCGATGGGCGACGTTCCGGCACTCGGCCAGCACACCGACGTGGTGCTCCAGGAGCTTGGATATGCCCCTTCGGAGATCCACGCCTTTCATGCCGCCGGAGCATTATGAGCGAGTTCGATCCGGGCGCCCATCGGATGGTCCCAGAGCAACGCTGGTTCGATGACTTCCAGATGGGCGAACGCTTCGTCTTGCCGAGCAGAACGATGACCGAGGCGTTGTTCCTGGCGTTTCAGGCCGCGAGCGGCGACAACCATCCGATCCACTATAATCTGGAGTACTGCCGCGCTCACGGCCTGCCCGGCATGCTCGCCCACGGTTTCCAGACATTGATCCAAACCGCGCCGGGAGCGGGGCTGTTCCCGTTCATCACCGAAGATTCAATGGTGGGCTTCCTCGAGCAGTCGAGCCGGTTTCTGAAGCCGGTCTTCGTCGGTGACACGTTGTACTCGTCACTGGAAGTGGATGAGCTATCGCCCAACCGCACCACTGGTGTGATCGGTCTTCACAGCACGGTGTACAACCAACGCCGTGAGCTGGTACTGGACGGACGCCAACGCTTCCTGCTGCGGAAGCGCGCACGCTAAGCTCCCTCGATCAGCCCGCGCCATCAACCATCACTGTATGATCCTGGCCAACCCATTCGCCGCTGGCGACGGTCATCCAGGTGAATACGATTTTTCGGCCCGGCACCAGATCATTCGTCGGTAGGTCAACCGTGTGAATTCCAATGCCGGTGTCGCGCGTCCGAACGTCGCTGCGTGTCAGCCAACCATCCCTGCTCCAATGCACCAAGGCCTCGTCCGGCAAATCGAGTCGCAATACACGCCCCACCGGCACTGACGGCGTTCGCCAGTCGGGCCGCCACGGCCGGCAGCGAGCTACGCGCTTCTCCCGGAGATAGCGTCGCACCGGTTGCGGCGGCCGATCAAATACTGCGCCGTCCGCTAGCGACCGCAGCAGTTTGATATGCTCGGCATGCGCCCACACCAGCGGCATGGCCGATCCGCTCGGTTGGCCGGGCAGCAACTCCAGCTCCGGGATCGGCGCGCCGTCCCATACCTGCTCGGGTAGCAGCCGACCCGGACTCGCTCCGGCCTCCAACGCTGCCAGCAGCCGCTCTGCCTCGGCACGGCGGCCTGCCGCCAACTCGTAGTGCGCACGCTCGCCGGCAAGCAGCGGCCAGACATGACCGACGCCGGTACCGTCATACGGGCCACCGTCGTCATGCTCGCCGTAGCCGTCGCCGTTGTAGCGCCGCCAGCCAGGACCGTAGGGTAAATCCACGCAGAGCACGTGATCGATCACCTTCACAGTGTCGATGATCCGCGGATCGTCCGGCGCACGCAGCCCGAATCGCACCAAGGCCAACGCATCTGTGCTGATCAACTCGTCGGCCTCGACGTGGCATGCCTCAGCGAATCGGTTGCGGACTTCTACCGTGCCGCGCAGTTCGGCGCGCGCCTCACCCGGTATCTCAGGAGCAATCCTTATATAATAACCAGCCACGCCAACCTCGCGCGTCAGCCGGGTATCGGTGACGTATACCCAATCCTCTATCTGCTCGTTCCACGCATCGGCCGTGTCGCGCAGGAAGTCGGCAATGTCATCGATGTCGCAGGCGTCGGCGATATCGGCAGCGGCGAGCAGCGCGGCGACCTGAACGGCGAGGGTGAACGGCGTGTAGCCCGCATTCTCTTCCCACCGGTCCTGGCTGGTGCGTGGCCCGTGACTGATGACAAATCCCGCGGCTCTCGCGACCATTGGCCAGTAGGCTGGCAACACCGGCAGTGGCAACGCGCCCTCGCGCCAGGCCATGTCAAGCAGCAGCATCGGGAAAGCGCATTCATCGAGCTGGATGCCGTGCCAATAGGGTGTGCCATCAAGCCAGCAGTTTTGCGGCCAGCTTCCGTCCTCCTCCTGCACGGCACGCAGATAGCGCACGACACGCAGTACCTCATCATGCGCGCCACAGGCCAGAAACGCGCCCGCAGTCTGCGCAAGGTCGCGCGGCCACACCAGGTGATAGCCGCCGAGGTCATCGTCACCTTTGCTGCTACCCCACGGGATGGACAGGCTGGCGATCAGACCGCCAGGAAATGTCGGACTTTCGTGGCAGCGCAGTACCGCGGTGCTGACGCGATACACGTTGTGCCCTTCCACCTTCCGGTCCAGTGAGCGAAGCCGCGCTTGCCACGATCGCCAGCCGGTAGCGTATTCCTCCATCTGCCGCTCAAGCGGCGTTTGCAGGCTGGCGCGCACCCGAAAGGCCGCCTCGGATGCACTGCGGCCAAAGCCCAGGGCGAGACTGAACTCATCTTCCGGGGACGCGATTTCAGCTGTCAGCGCGACGTTGCCATCGGCCGCACGGTCGTATTCCCTTAGCTGGCCGCTCTGATACAACATCTGCCAGCCGTCGGAGGCACCGACGAAGCCGACCGAACGGGCCAGAAACGGACGCGAGCAGCCGAGTGCCAGCGTGGTGCCGTTGCCTTCAGCGAACAGGAGCTGATGGCCCTTATAGTCGCCCGTCCAGGCAGTGTTGTGCGCCCCAGCATTGACCAGATGGGGTGCCAGCAGCGTAAAGAGGCGCAGCGGGCCGCCATCCAGGACCTCCAGCCTCACCCGCTGAATCACCACGTCGGCGCGCTGATCGGTCAGGACGTGCTTGTGTATCCGAAAGCGACCTCCGGTATGGGTGTTGATCAGGTGGAATGCCGGAACACCATCCTCCAGCCCGGCGATGGCAAAGGTGCAGTCGCGCTTTTCCTCGGCAAAGAACCCGCGGCCGTCGGTCACGATGAGGCCAAAGTCCCGCGTGCAGGCCTGATCGACGCGCGGATAGTAGATTTCGTCCAGGATCCCGTGGCTGAGGGTGAACCATACTCGGCTGACGGAGGACAGCGCCGTGCCCACGCCGCTCTTTGCACTGGAGGTCCAGCGCGGTGGAATACCTGGCCAGCCCGGTGCGTCCGTCACTCTCGCCTCCTTATGCCGCCTCAGTGTAGAATCCGAGTGTTGCGGATTAACGATTAACACACAGTCGTGAGCGATGGCCGGACATTCTCAGTTCAAGAATATCATGCACCGCAAAGGCGCCCAGGACGCGCGCCGGGGAAGGCAGTTCGCCAAGCTGATCCGCGAAATCACTGTCGCCGCTCGACAGGGTTTACCTGATCCGGCGTTCAATCCAAGGCTCCGTGCGGCGATGATGGCGGCACGGCAGGCGAACATGCCAAGGGATACGGTGGATCGTGCGATCAAGAAGGCGACCGGTGGCGGGGGAGGCGACGACTACGCTGAGGTCCGCTACGAGGGCTACGGTCCAGCCGGTGTCGCGATCATCGTCGAGGCGTTGACAGACAACCGCAACCGGACTGCCTCGGATATACGCTCGGCGTTCGCCAAACACGGCGGGGTGCTGGGAGAGACCAACGCGGTGAGCTTCCTGTTCGACCGGCTCGGCGTGGTCCGGTATCCGGCGTCCGCTGGGTCCGCTGACGACGTCCTGGAGGCGGCTATCGAGGCCGGTGCCGAGAATGTCGAGAGTGACGCCGAGGCACATGAAGTCACTTCGGCAGCGGAAGACTTCTTTGCCGTGCGGGATGCACTCGAGTCGCGGCTCGGTGCGCCTGAAAGCGCGCGACTCGATTGGCGCCCGACCACCAGCGTGACATTGGACGAAGCGCGCGCGGCGGCGGTGCTGAAGCTGCTCGAGGTGCTGGACGAGAGCGAGGACGTGCAGAACGTCTACGCCAACTTCGATATCCCTGACGCGGTGATGCAGAAGCTTTCGGCCTGACGGTCAACTGGGATCGACGATGCGGCCCCGTGACATCGGATTGGTGAAGCAGACCGGTTCGTTGTTCATTGGATAGCCGCCTGTCGTATACCAGCGCCGGTCATCAACGGGGACCCGATTCGCCCATGGTCCGGCTGCTCGGCGTCGATCCCGGCTTGCGCTTCACCGGTTGGGGGGTGATCGAAGCGGATGGCAATCACCTCCGCCACGTCGCCGATGGCGTGATCGCCACCGACAGCGCGACCACCGTGCCGCAACGCCTGAAGGTGCTGCACGAATCACTCGTCGCCCTGATAGCGCAGTATAGTCCGGACGAGGCGGCGATCGAGGAGACCTATGTGAACCGCAACGGCACCGCGACGCTGAAGCTCGGCTATGCCCGTGGTGTGGCGCTGCTGGTTCCGGCCCTCGTCGGCGTGCCTGTTATCGAGTATGCCGCCAAAACCGTGAAGCTCTCTGTCGTGGGTTCGGGCGGCGCGGAAAAGGCGCAGGTGCAGATGATGGTGCGCCGACTTTTGCCGGGGGCGGTGATTCGCCGCGCGGATGCGGCCGATGCTTTGGCAATTGCCATCTGCCACGCGCATCACCGCGCCAGTCGCATGGCCTGGAATGCCCGCATGAGGATTGCGTGATCGCCCAACTCACTGGCCGCGTCGAAGCGCTGGAGGAAGGTCGCTGCATCATCGACGTGAACGGCGTCGGCTATCTGGTACACGCCTCCACCCGGACGCTCGCCGCGCTGCCAGCGGCACCTGAGGTGGCACGGTTGCTGGTGGAAACGCACGTGCGCGAGGACGCGATCCTGCTCTACGGATTTGCCGATTCAGCCGAGCGCGACTGGTTCCGCTTGCTGACGACAGTGCAGGGCGTTGGCGGCAGGGTGGCGTTGTCCGTGCTGTCGGCCCTGTCGCCGCGCGATCTGGTCGCCGCGATAGCCTCGGGTGACCGTGCCAGTCTCACGAGGGCCCCCGGCGTGGGTGCCAGGCTGGCAGTGCGCCTGCTCACCGAGTTGCGCGATAAGGCCGGTGCGATGCCGTCGGCACCCGGCTTCGTCATCCCGCCGGTCGCCGCCACGCCGAGCATCGCCGAGGACGCCATCTCCGCACTCCTGAACCTTGGCTACCGCAGACCCGAGGTGCAGCCGGTGGTCGTGCGGGTCATCGAGCGCCTGGGCGAACCGGCACTGCTCGACGCGGTAATCCGCGACAGCCTCAAAGACCTCGCACAGAGGGCAGCCGGATGAGCCGCCCCGCCAAGAGCCCTCCCCCTCCTCTTGCGGGCGGTGGGCGAGGGGAGGGGGCGCCTGAGCATCCCGAGGACACCTCCCGAACCGTCTCACCCATGCGCCGGGACGAAGACGCCGCTGAAGCGAGCCTCCGGCCCCAAACGCTTGCCGAATTCGTCGGCCAGAAGGCCACGCGCGAAAACCTCGCCGTTTTCATCCAGGCCGCCCGTGCTCGCGGCGAGGCGCTGGACCATGTTCTCCTCCACGGTCCCCCCGGTCTCGGCAAGACGACCCTGGCCCAAATAGTCGCGCGCGAACTCGGCGTCGGCTTCCGCGCCACTTCAGGGCCCATCATCCAGAGGGCAGGGGACCTCGCCGCAATCCTGACAAACCTTCAACCAAGGGATGTCCTGTTTATTGACGAGATCCATCGCCTGCAGCCCGCGATCGAGGAAGTGCTCTACCCGGCGATGGAAGACTTCCAGCTCGATCTGATCATTGGCGAGGGTCCGGCGGCACGTTCCGTCCGCATCGACCTGCCATCGTTCACGCTGATCGGCGCCACGACGCGCGCTGGCCTGCTCGCCACGCCGCTGCGCGACCGCTTCGGCATCCCACTGCGCCTGATCTTCTACACCCCCGCGGAGCTCGAACTGATCGTCCGCCGCGGTGCCGCCAAGCTGGATGTCCCGCTGACGGCCGACGGTGCGGCGGAAATCGCCCGCCGCTCTCGCGGTACGCCACGGATCGCCGGCCGCCTGCTGCGTCGCGTGCGTGACTTTGCCGCCGTGGACGGCGCCGCCAAGGTCGATCGCTCCGCTGCTGACATTGCGCTTAATCGCCTTGAGGTGGACGCACTCGGCCTCGATGCGATGGACCGCCGCTACCTCCGTCGCATCGCCGAGCATCACGCCGGCGGCCCTGTGGGTGTCGAGACGCTTGCCGCAGCTCTCGCCGAGGCCCGGGATACCTTGGAGGATGTGATCGAGCCTTTCCTCATCCAGGAAGGTCTCGTGCTCCGGACCAGCCGCGGACGAATGCTGGGCGAACCAGGCTGGCGGCATCTCGACCTGCCGGTGCCGGCGCGTCAGCCCGACCAGCTGGATCTCCTTCGTGAATGAATGGAAATCCGCCCTCCATCCCCGCGGATGGCAAACACCGCTATGCGGTGCGCGTCTACTATGAGGACACCGATGCCGGTGGTGTCGTCTATCACGCCACCTATATGCGGTTTGCCGAACGGGCCCGCACCGAAGCCCTGCGCGACGTGGGCATCCCGCATGCGGAGCTTTTGCGGCAATTCGCCTCGATGTTCGTGGTGCGCCGGATCGAAGTGGACTATCTCCGCCCGGCCCGCGTCGACAACTCGCTGATCGTGGTAACTGAACTTCTCTCCGTGGGCGGCGCAACAGTGACACTGCGTCAGGATGTCCGTGGGCCAGAAGGGTCATGTGCCGTGTTGATGGTGCGGCTCGCATGCGTAAGGCCCGGCAACGGAAAGCCGGGGCGTGTGCCACAGCGCTGGCGCATGGTCCTGACCGATATGTGCGCAGCAGCGAAGGCTGCGCTGGATAGGGAGTAGCAGGTGGATCGAGCAGTTGATGCGGCGAATCTCGCCGTGCCGAACGTGGATCTCTCGCTCTGGGGCCTCTTCCTCGAGGCCGACATCGTCGTGAAGGTCGTTATGCTCGGCCTGCTCGCGGCCAGCGTCTGGGTATGGGCCGTGGTGTTCGAGAAGTGGTCCAGTCTGCGCAAGGTCAATCGTGACGCGGACGGCTTCGAGGACCGTTTCTGGTCCGGTGGCAGCCTCGAGGACCTGTTCGAAAACGAGGCGACAAATCCGGCTCACCCCATGGCTGCGGTATTCGGGGCCGCCATGGGCGAGTGGCGTCGCTCGGTGCGCGTCGCCGGCGCCGACATCAGCCGCACCTCCGTTCGTGAGCGGATCGATCGCGCCATCACGGTGACCGTCCAGCGCGAAATGGATCGAATGGAACGCTGGATGATCTTTCTCGCCTCGGTGGGCGCCACCGCGCCATTCATCGGCCTGTTCGGCACTGTGTGGGGAATCATGCACTCCTTCTCCGCCATCGCGGCCATGCACAATACCAATCTCGCCGTGGTGGCGCCGGGCATCGCCGAGGCGCTGTTTGCCACTGCAATCGGTCTGGTGGCGGCGATCCCAGCGGTTCTCGCCTACAACAAGATCAGCAACGACCTTGCCCGCTTCGCGGGGCGCCTGGAGGGCTTCGGCGCCGAATTCAGCGCGATCCTGTCACGACAGAGCGAGGAGCGCGCCTGAGCCATGGCGGTATCGTTGAATGGCCGGCCTCTAACTCGAGGCAGATACCGGCCGCTATCGGAAATCAACGTCACGCCGCTGGTCGACGTGATGCTGGTGCTCCTGATCATCTTCATGGTCACTGCTCCGCTGATGACGTCTGGCGTATCGGTTGATCTACCAAAGACCGACGCCAAACCGTTGAACACCGACAGCCAGCCGTTGACGGTCAGCATCGACGCCAGCGGAAAGATCTTTTTGCAGGACCAGGAGGTTCAACTCGCGGAGCTGGTGACGAAACTGCAGGCGATCGCGCAGAACAACCAGGATCGCCGTATATTTGTGCGTGGGGACAAGGATCTTGCCTACGGACGGATTATGGAGGTCATGGGCACGATCACGCAGGGTGGCTTCACCAAGGTAGCGCTACTGGCGGAGCAACCGATCGCGCAGCCTGCCAAGCCGGCTGCCGCGGCTCGTCCCAAGGCTGGATGAGGACAGCGCGTGCTTCAGCGCGTTCTGCACGGGGTTGACCACCGGGATAGCCGGACGAACGGCATCAGTCCGAGTTTGCGCCGTGGCGCGGTCATCTCGTCGGCTGTGCATCTTGTTATCCTGCTGGTCCTGCTTCTTGGCCTGCCATTCGCGCAACCCGTACCGGAACCGCAAGAGACCGCGATTGCCATGGTGTTCGACGGCACAGCTGAGTCCTCAATTCAGGCTGCGGCGCCAGCCGCGGTCCCTGCACCAGCCCCCGCACCTGACGTAACGCCCGCGCCGCAGGTGCAACAGCCGCCCAAGCCACAACCGACCGAAGCATCGCCACCTCCGCCGCCACCACCACCACCACCTCTGCCTCAGGCGGCGGCGCCGCCGCTGCCCGCGCCACCCCTCCCGGTTCCGCCGCCAATGCCGTCGCCCGCCCCCGAGATCGCGCCTTCGCCCCCGGCCGCGTCACCCTCCCCACAGCAGGCTGAGCCGCTGCCAACACCGCCTTTGCCTGTGCCGCCGCCGTCAACCCCGGTTCCTCCCAGTCCGCAAAGTGCAACCTCGCAGCCCAACCCAACCAAGAATCCAGCGCCACAGAGCAATGCACTGGAGAACACGCTGGAGAAGCTGCGCAGCCTGCAGCGTCAGAACCAGCCGCCAAAGGCGCGCTACAATCCGCAATCCGGCGGCGCGCCCAATGGCGGCGGCAATCCCCAAAGCGATGACACCTCCGCTCTGAGCACATCACAGCGCGGCGCGATCGGCGATACTGTCCGTCGTTGCTGGGCGACCGATCCAGGAATGCTCGATCTCGACAAAATGGAAGTGCTGCTCACCGTTACAACTGACGGCGGAGGCGTCGTCCGCCGTGCAGTCGTGGCGCCCGAGGACGCGGGCCGCCTCGCCGGCAATATGCGCCTTCGTGTGTTCTCCGAACGAGCCGTCCGCGCCGTGATGGACCCCAACTGCGCCAACCTGCCGCTGCCGTCGAACATGCTGGGGCAGGTTCGAACGTTCACCTTTCGATTCCGACCGTGAGAGGGACTCACTTGAAGGAAGGCTCAGACATGTCAGGATTGCCCGTGTTTCCGTTCAGCCGGCGCTCGCTGCTTGCGGGCGTGGCAGGCTCTCTGTTCGCCACTCCTGCCGCGTTCGCGGCTCAGCCACTCGCGCCGCCACAGGCGGGTTCCGGAGGCGGCGGCCAGAGCGCGGTAATCGACGTGAACCGTGCGCGCACCGACCCAATTCCCATTGCTGTCCCGGTCCTCGGCGGCGGAGATGGCAACTCCGCCCAACTTGGCCAGGACATCGCGACAGTGGTGACCAATGACCTCGCCCGCTCCGGTTTGTTCCGACCGATTGCCCAGCAGGCGTACATCCAGGCAAGCGCAAGCCAGGGCGCGGCACCCAACTTCCAGAACTGGAAGGCCATCGGCGCGCAGGCACTGGTCACTGGCCGAGCCGAGGCGCAGGGCGGCGGGCAGATCCGCGTCGAGTTCCGCTTGTGGGACGTCCTCCCGCAGACGCAGCTTCAAGGCACCGCCTACACCACCAGCCAAGCCAACTGGAGGCGTATCGCCCACATTATCGCCGATGTGATCTATGAGCGCCTGCTCGGTGAGAAGGGCTATTTCGACACGCGCATCGTCTATATCGGCGCGACGGGACCGCGTGGCCGGCAGACCAAGCGTCTCGCGATCATGGACCAGGACAGCGAGAACAACCGCTTCCTCACGGACGGGTCGTGGCTGGTGCTCACGCCCCGCTTCCATCCGACGCGCGACGAGATCGCCTTCATGAGCTACGCCAATAACCGCCCGAGGGTCTATCTGTTCAACCTCGGCAATGGCCAACAGCGAGTACTCGGTGAGTTCCCCGGGATGACGTTCTCGCCGCGATTCTCGCCCGATGGCAGCAGCGTGATCATGTCGGTCGCGACCGGTCAGGGCTCGGACATCGTCAGCGTCGATCTCGGCAGCCACGCATCGCGGCGTCTGACTAATTCCGGCGCGATCGATGTGAGTCCCTGCTATAGCCCGGATGGCAGCCAGATCACGTTCAACTCCGACCGCGGCGGCGATCAGCAACTTTACGTGATGGGCGCCGGCGGCGGTGGCGCGAAGCGGATAAGTTTCGGTTCTGGTCGCTACGCCACACCGGTCTGGTCACCGCGTGGGGATTTGATCGCGTTCACCAGGTTCGGCGGCGAGTCCGGCAACTTCTCGATTGGGGTCATGCACCCGGATGGGTCAGGGGAACGTATCTTGTCTGAAGGATTTTCGGTCGAAGGCCCCACGTTTGCCCCCAATGGCCGTGTCCTCATGTTCTGGCGCCAGACCTCGGCGCACGACAATCGGGGATCGGGGTTCTCGTCCCGTCTAGTCTCGGTCGATATCACCGGCTTCAACGAACGGGTGGTCGGCACGCCGACCGACGCATCGGACCCGGCGTGGTCTCCCCTGGCGGCATAGCCACCCAATGCTGCATGTACCGGTTGTGTCGATCCCGATAGGGTTCGCGCGAACTTGACCCGATTCGGCACAACCGGCTAATCGCATCCAGTGGCGGAACGGATTACCGATCCGCCGGCATGGCGTGCCTTCCTCTGATGTCACCCTCAACCAGGGACGTAGTGGCATGAACAGCAAGATCCTCGGCGCTTTGGCCGCCGTCGCCCTGTTGGCGGCGTGCGCAGATAAGAACACTGGTGCCTCGACGGGCGCCGGCGCGGCAACCTCGGGTCCGGTCCCGGGCAGTCAGGAGGACCTTGTCGCCAATGTGGGCGACCGTGTCTTTTTTGACTTCGATCGCTCGACGCTGAAACCGGATGCGCGCGCGACGCTCGATCGGCAGTCGGGTTGGCTCGCCAAGTATCCTCAGGTCAACGTGCAGGTTGCCGGCAACACCGACGATCGCGGAACCGAGGAGTACAACCTCGCGCTTGGCCAGCGTCGCGCCAACTCCAGCCGCGATTATCTGGTCGCTCGAGGCGTTGCCGATTCGCGGATCAGCACTATCAGCTATGGCAAGGACCGCCCGACAGCCCTGGGCGACAACGAGCAGGCCTGGGCGCAGAACCGCAATACCATCACGTCGGTTCGCTGAACCGAGCGGGTTCCGAGCGGGCCGGATTGACAGCGAGCTGGCGGCCCAACGTCGCCGGTTCCGCTCCGCACGGTGTTGGCCACGCGACAGCCCTGTCTGGCATCATAGGGCACCCCGAGTCGCCGGCGGCGTGGAGAGTGAGAATGAGCAGGGCGTTGGCAACGCGGCTGATCGCGACTCTTGTCCTGCTGGCCTCGGCGATGCCGGCGGTGGCGCAGGTCGAGAGCCGCGAGGGGATAGCGTTACAAAACCAGATCCTTGAACTCCGGCGTCAGATGCAGACGCTGCAGGATCAGACGAACCGCGGAGGCGGTAGCCCGACCAATCTCGGCCGAGGGGCGTATCCACAACCATCGACTGGCGGCAGCGACCTCGTGGCGCAACTGTTGTCTCGGGTTGATGCCCTCGAGGATCAGGTGCGCCAGTTGAGGGGACGGGTCGACGAGACACAGAATGAGGTGCAGCGACAAGGTGCCGACCTGGGCAAACGGATCGACGATATGGCATTTCAGGCCCAGACGCCTCGGGGCGGGCCGCCTCCCCCGACAGGGTCGCCCCAACCTGGCAGCCTGGGGATGAAATCGCCGCCCGCCTCGCTAGGTGCGCCGGCAGCGGCTGCGCCGTCCGTACCCCGCCGCCGGACGCCCGAGGTCGTGATGCAGGAGGGCAACGCTGCTCTTGCACGGCGCGATTATCCGGCAGCAGAGCAGGCAGCGCGCGAAGTGCTGACCAGCAATCGCACCTCGCCGCGCGCCTATGACGCGCAATTCCTTCTTGCCCAGGCGCTGATAGGCCAGCACCAGGTACTCGCAGGCCGCCATCGCCTATGACGACACCTACAACAGGTCGAGAAAGGGCGCGCATGCTCCAGATGCCCTGCTCGGTCTGGCCAATTCGTTGATTGCCATCAACGAAAAGAAAGCGGCCTGCGATACCCTCGCCAAATTGCACGGCGAATATCCCAGCCCACGGCCCGACATCCGCGAGGCAATGGCCGCGTCCAACCAACGCGCCGCCTGCAGGTGACAGGCAACAAGTGAGTGGTCACGGACGAGGAATTTGCCGTCCGCATGGCAGTGCTCGGCCCGTTCGAGCCGGCACCGCGGATTGCGGCCGGCGTATCAGGCGGTGCCGACAGCATGAGTTTGGCTTTGCTCGCCCACGCCTGGGCACGGCAGCGCGCCGGATCGTTGCACGCGCTTGTGGTCGATCACGGCCTCCGTGCTGAGTTTGGCAAGGAGGCGACGGAGACGGTAGCGCGCCTTGGTGAGCGAGGCATCGCGGCAAGAATTCTCGTCATCCAAGGCCTGGGCCCTGGTCCTGGGATCGCCGAGCGAGCGCGGCACGCCCGCTTCGCGGCGCTGGAGGCGGCGTGCGCCGAAATGGGTATTCTGCACCTGCTGCTCGGACATCATGCGGGCGACCAGGCAGAAACCTTACAGATCCGGGCGCTTGGCCGGAGCGGTCCGGCCGGCATGGCCGGCATGGCATCGCTCGTTGAGACGATGAGCCTGCGATTGCTGCGTCCGCTTCTGACCGTGCCGCCAGCGCAATTGCGTGCAATGCTGACATGCGTCGGCGTGCGGTGGTTCGAGGACCCATCGAATGTCGATGCGGCAGTACTGCGTCCGCGACTACGTCTGCTGCGGAGCGACAGTGAGGGATCTGGCTCTGCGACGACCGCTCTGGTTGCTGCCTCCATGGCCTCCGGCCATCTGCGCGCCGGGCAGGACAGGCGTGTCGCCGCTACGCTGGCAGAATGTGCCGCGCTGCGGCCAGAGGGCTTTGCCATACTTTCCGGGCAGCCGATCGAGCCTCCTGTTCTCGCTGCGGTGGTCCAGACTATCGCCGGGGCGCCCTTTCCGCCGCCTACCCGGGCCGTTTCTGCCCTTGCCGCCGCACCAAGGCCGGCGACCCTGGCGGGCGTCCGGCTCGTATCGGCGGGCCGGCTGGGAGCAGGCCTGCTGGCAGTGCGTGAGCCTGCCGCCATGGCGCCGCCAATCCCCGCACAATCCGGCGGCGTCTGGGATGGGCGTTTCCGTCTCGGTGCCGCGGTCCGGGTGCCGTCGGGCGCGACTTTGGGCCCGCTAGGGGACGATGCGGCACGATTCCGTCGGCTCTCGCCGCTCCCATCAGTCGTGCTGCGGACACTTCCGGCTGTCCGATGCGGTTCCGTACTTCTCGCCGTGCCGCATCTGCTCTATCCTGACCGTAATGGATGGGAATGCTTTCCAGTGCTATTCGCCCCCCCGCGACCGGCTGCGGCCGCGGCCTTTTGGTTTGGGGATGCATGAAGGACGCTGACACCCTATCTTGACGTAAGCTGATACGGCCGGTTCACCTTTCGTTGTCATTCCGGCTGGCATCGTGTGCACCGTGTGGACGTGAGCAAAGATAGATGAGCAATTTCGGTCGCAATCTGGCTCTTTGGGTAATAATAGCGCTATTGCTCGTGGTGCTGTTCAACCTGTTCCAGCCGGGCGCAACACACACCGCGGCCACCCAGGTCGCTTATTCTGACTTCATCAATGAGGTGAACGGCGGCCGGGTCCGTGACGTAGTGATCCAAGGTCGTACCGTCTCAGGCCAGCTCACCGATGGCCGAACGTTCCAGACCTATACGCCCGAGGATTCCACCCTGGTCCAGCGCCTGACGGACAAGGGCGTGCGGGTCATCGCCAAACCCGAGGATTCCGACGTCAACCCACTGCTGCACTACCTGCTGTCGTGGTTCCCGATGTTGCTGCTGATCGGCGTCTGGGTGTTCTTCATGCGCCAGATGCAGGCCGGCGGCGGCCGTGCCATGGGCTTCGGCAAGTCGCGCGCCCGAATGCTGACCGAGAAGCAGGGGCGCGTGACATTTGACGATGTGGCCGGCATCGACGAGGCCAAGGGTGAACTGCAGGAAATCGTTGAATTTCTCAGGGATCCGCAGAAGTTCCAGCGGCTTGGGGGCAAGATCCCCAAGGGTGTGTTGCTGGTCGGACCGCCTGGCACCGGCAAGACGCTGTTGGCGCGTGCCATCGCCGGTGAGGCGAACGTGCCGTTCTTCACCATCTCGGGCTCCGACTTCGTCGAGATGTTCGTAGGTGTCGGGGCGAGCCGCGTGCGTGACATGTTCGAGCAGGGCAAGAAGAATGCCCCCTGCATCATCTTCATCGACGAAATCGACGCGGTCGGCCGTCATCGCGGCGCTGGCCTCGGCGGCGGAAACGACGAACGCGAGCAGACCCTCAACCAGATGCTGGTTGAGATGGACGGCTTCGAGAGCAACGAAGGCGTTATCCTGATCGCGGCGACCAACCGCCCGGATGTTCTGGACCCGGCATTGCTTCGCCCCGGGCGCTTCGACCGGCAGGTTGTGGTGCCCAATCCTGACGTTAACGGCCGCGAAAAGATCCTCCGGGTGCACATGCGCAAGGTGCCGCTCGCCTCCGACGTCGATCCGAAGGTGATCGCGCGCGGCACGCCCGGCTTCTCCGGCGCCGATCTGGCGAATTTGGTGAACGAGGCGGCACTTCTGGCGGCGCGCATGGGCAAGCGCGTGGTCGCCATGGCCGAATTCGAAGCAGCCAAGGACAAGGTGATGATGGGCACCGAGCGGCGCTCGCTCGTGATGTCCGAGGCGGAGAAGCGGATGACCGCCTACCACGAGGGCGGCCACGCGCTGTGCGCCATGCACGAGCCGGAATGCGATCCAGTCCACAAGGCGACGATCATTCCCCGAGGCCGCGCGCTAGGCTTGGTGATGAGCCTGCCTGAAGGTGACCGCTACTCGAAAAGCAAGTCCAAACTGCTGGCCGAACTGACCATGGCGATGGGCGGGCGCGCCGCCGAGGAGATCATCTTCGGACCGGACAAAGTATCCAACGGCGCCGCCGGCGACATCAAAATGGCGACCGATCAGGCGCGTCGGATGATCACCGAGTGGGGCATGAGCGACAAGCTCGGCATGATCGCCTACGGCGACAACAGCCAGGAGGTGTTCCTCGGCCATTCGGTGACGCAGAACAAGAACGTGTCGGAAGCCACGGCCCGCGAGATTGACGCCGAGATCAAGGACATTATCGATCGCGCCTATGCCAAGGCGCGGCGCGTCCTGACGGAGAACATCGAAGAGCTGCACCGCCTCGCGCGTGGGCTCTTGGAGCATGAGACGCTGAGCGGCGACGAAATCCGCACGGTTCTGCGCGGCGAGCCGGTGATACGCAAGGTGGTGGACGAGCCAGCGCCTGAGAGCCGTCGCGCCTCTGTGCCGACCGCAGGCCGTCCGGCGACACCAAGCCAACCAGCTGGCGGCCTTGGTCCGGCGCCGCAGCCGGGCTGATCCGGAAGCACAACAAGGAGACCGGGGGAAAGCCTCCACGGCCGCCCCATTCCAGCATTGGGCCGGCCTGAGCCTCGACCGTCCTCGCGTGATGGGTGTGCTGAACATCACGCCCGATAGCTTCAGCGACGGCGGCGGCTTTCTCAATGCCGATACAGCAATCGCTGCTGGCCTCGCGATGGCCGCGGCCGGCGCGGATATCATCGATGTAGGTGGAGAGAGCACGAGGCCGCAGTCGGAGCCCACCTCGCAAACTACTGAAAAGAACCGTGTTCTGCCCGTGATACGCGGCCTCGCCGCAGCGGGGCTTCGCGTCTCCGTCGACACCCGCCATGCCGCCACAATGGCGGCAGCACTCGATGCAGGCGCCGCCATCGTCAACGACGTTCACGCTCTGGGCTTCGATCCCGCCGCCGCATCACTGGTGGCTGCTCGTGGTTGTCCGGTCGTCCTCATGCACATGCGCGGAACGCCGACCGATATGTACGCCGAGGCGCGCTACGATGACGTGGCAGCCGACGTGACCCGCGAACTTGGCGATCGCATCGAAGCCGCCGTAAGCGCCGGTATAGCCCGGGACAGGATCGTCGTTGACCCCGGTATCGGGTTTGCCAAGACGGCCGAGCAGTCGTTGGAACTGCTACGTCGTCTGTCGGAGCTTGGCTCGCTCGGCCGGCCTATCCTTGTAGGCGTCTCGCGTAAGTCGTTTCTTGGGATGGTCACGGGCGTGGACAATCCGCGGCGCCGCTTGCCGGCCTCGCTCGCTGCCGGCCTGTTTGCCCTGTCCCGTGGCGCCTCGATCCTGCGCGTCCACGACGTGCCAGAAACCTTGCAGGCGATAAGGACTTGGCACACCTTGACATCGTAATTGTACTTCCATTGCCAAGTCGATACATGCAACATGTCTTTCGATAGGTAAGGCGAACGATCGATGGCGTCCGTGAGACATTTGTTCGGAACCGACGGTATCCGCGGCACGGCCAACTCTGACCCCATGACCGCCGAGATGGCGCTCCGACTGGGGCAGGCCGCAGGACTGCTGTTCACCCGCGGCAGTCACCGCCATCACGTCGTGATCGGTAAGGACACGCGGCTGTCTGGCTACATGATGGAGCCGGCGCTCACGGCGGGCTTCATTGGTGCAGGCATGGACGTGACCCTGGTCGGTCCGCTGCCCACCCCGGCGATTGCCATGCTGACCCGCAGCCTGCGGGCCGATCTCGGCGTGATGGTCTCTGCCTCGCACAATCCATATGAGGACAATGGCATCAAGCTGTTCGGTCCGGACGGCTTCAAGCTCAGCGATGAGACCGAGAGCGAGATCGAAGCCTTGATGGCCAGCGACATGAGCCAACGCCTGGCGGCGCCTCCGTCGCTTGGCCGCGCTACTCGCCTGGAGGACGCCGCCGGGCGTTACATTGAGTTGGCCAAGGCCAGCTTCCCGCGCGGTCTGCGCCTGGACGGTCTCAAGATCGTGGTCGATTGTGCGCACGGAGCGGCCTATCGCGTGGCCCCGACCGTGTTGTGGGAGCTCGGCGCCACCGTGGTTCCGCTCGGGGTCTCGCCCGACGGTTTCAACATCAACCGCGACTGTGGCTCCACTGTGCCGCAGTACCCTCGTACCCAGGTCGTGGAGCACGAAGCGCAACTCGGCATCGCTCTGGATGGCGACGCTGACCGGTTGCTGATTGCCGACGAGAAGGGCCAACTGATCGACGGCGACCAAATCCTTGCACTGATCGCGCGATCCTGGGCAGCCAGCGGTCGGCTACGTGGCGATGGCATCGTCGCAACGGTCATGTCGAACCTTGGGCTTGAGCGTTTCCTCGCCGGCCTTGGGCTGACCTTGGACCGGACCCGGGTGGGCGACCGCTATGTTGTCGCGCGCATGCGTGAGACAGGCATGAACCTGGGCGGTGAGCAATCAGGGCACGTGATCCTGTCAGACTTTGCCACGACCGGAGACGGTCTCCTCGCCGCCTTGCAGGTCCTCGCGGTTATCGTCCAACAGCAGCGCTCGGCGCGCGAAGTCTGCCGCGTGTTCACGCCGTTGCCGCAATTGCTGAAGAATGTTCGCTTCACCGGCGCCTCGCCGCTACTCAACAAGAATATTCAGCACGCCATCGCGGCAGCGCAGGCGACACTGAATGGCTGCGGCCGCCTGCTGATCCGGGAGAGCGGCACCGAGCCTCTGATTCGCGTCATGGCGGAAGGCGAGGACGAGACGTTGATCGGCCACATGGTCGACGACCTGTGCGAGACGATCGCTGCGGCTACCCATATGCACAAAGATGCAGGCTGATGTTTTTGGTGGACCATGTGGCCGCCAGATAGGCCTTAGAATGGCAGCAGGATATCCATCAACTGTTGACCCCAACGAGTGTGCTGCACCTCTGTGAGTTCCCCGCGCCCGCCGTAGGCGATCCGGGCCTCAGCCATACGATCATGCAGCACTGTATTGTCGGACGCGATATCCTGCGGCCGGATCACGCCGGTGACCTGTAGCTCGCGTAGTTCGCTGTTTACCCGGAATTCCTGTCGCGCCGACACCACCAGGTTCCCATTGGGAAGCACCTGCGTCACCACGCCGGCAAGCCTGATAGTCACCACCTCGTTGCGCTGGATCTGTCCCGACCCGCCGTTGTTATTGCCGCTGCCCACATTCAAGATCTTTGACGGATCGGTAATCGTCTTGGGCAGGCCCGCTTGCAGACCGAAAAAGCTCGCCAGACTCCCGGTCTCGGCGCTGCTTCTGGTGGTCGTTGTGGCGTTCTTCACGTTGGCGGTGTCGTTCATGGATATCAGGATGGTGACGATGTCGCCCACCTGCGCCGCGCGCTGATCCTTGAAGAACGCACGTGAGCCGGCACGCCACAATGAGTTCGCTTCATTCGGGGTGGGCTCTCGCGCCGGCATTGGCATGCTGACAGGCCGCCACGTCGGATCCTTGGTCGGATCCGATGTCGGCGTCATTGCCGGCGCGCGCCCGACCTCGGACAGGCGAGAAAGCGATCCACAGCCAACCAGGAGCAGACACGCCAGCGCGGGCGCCAACAGTCGAGCGTTCCGCTTCATCGCACGCTCACATTCAGCGGCATCGCGCTCGGCGCAACACGCACGCGGTCAGGCCCGGTTACCTCCGCCTCGACCACCGCGTGCGATACCGGATTGAGTATGCGGATGCGCTCACCGATCGCACCTGCCTCCATCGCCTGGCCCTGTGCGGTCAGTGCGATTCCGGGACTGTCGAGCATCATCAGGACGGTGGCACCCTTTTGCACCATGGATGGACGCATCAGTTCCGCCCCCACCAATGGTGCTCCGCCGGCAATCTGGCGCTTCGTCTGCATGCCGACTGCGTCTTCGATCCTATGCACCACCTCGCCATGGATCAGTGAGGTATGCACGCGTGCCACGTGAACGTCCTCGGCGCGCAGAACGCTGCCTGCCGGCAAGCGCGCGGTGGCGACCGGCACTTCGATCGTGTCATCTACCTTGCCCGCGAGGCGCATATAGATTGGTTCCATGGAATCACCGGCAACCGAAAGCATTGCAGTGAACCGACCGGCACTCGTGTCGTAGCTGAGGTCGGACACCACTGGCCGTGGATTTGACTCGAATGGCACAAGTGGTGGCGAAAAGTCGGCCAGCTCGATGTCACAGTCGGGCGACGTGCCGCCTTCGATCAGGGCGCTTCTCAAAGCATCCAATACGTCCTCGCGCGGCAGCGGACGGCCGGGCCTATCGAGCACCGCGCGATCAGCCGACGAAGCCGGCCGCCAATCCACACCGAATTGCCGTGCGATGGCGCCAAGCTGTGCCGCTTCCACGACGATGCGTCCGCCAGCGCCCGGCCCGGGACCCAGCACACGGTTGGCATTGGCGCCTGCATCTTCGAACAGATCTGACAGCCGCACGGTCGGCGCGTGCAACGTGGTCACCGTGCGCAGCGTTGCGGACTGCGCAGTCGTGCCCACAAGACAGATCGCCAGAACGGCGAATGGCAATCGGATCATCACGTCACCGTAGGTTGGTCAGGGTGGACAGCATGTCGTCGCTCGTGGTGATCACCTTGCTGTTCATCTCGTAGGCCCGCTGCGCCGTGATCAGATTGGTGATCTCGGTGACGACGTTCACATTGGACGTCTCGATGAATCCTTGCATGACCGAGCCAAAGCCTGGCGAGGCAGGATTTCCGGTGACCGGCTGTCCAGATGCAGCAGTCTGCAGATAGAGGTTGTCGCCTTGAGCATCCAATCCCGCTTCGTTCGGAAACACCGCGAGCTGCAATTGACCGACAGTCTGTGGCGCGGTCTGGCCGCTTATCGTCACCTGCACCTGGCCGGACTGGTTCACCGTCACGCCGGTGGCGTTCGACGGGATCTGTTGGACTTGCCCCGGTTTCGTGGAGGGGTGAGAGCTTGGGGTCATGCTATCTGATCTGACGGCATGTTGGCGTCGGCTTTCGAGACATTCTTTGGTTCGGCCCCTGGCGGAGCCATTCTTCCGCCCCGACCCGCAGGATGATGCGGCCGTGGCGCGCAGCGGCGGTCAAGGACGGCCGCATCTTGCGGCCGCCCGGGGGGCTTGTCCTTGACGGTCGCGAGCACGACGGCAGGCTGGTGCGCGTCGGGATCGACCGCCAGCGCGTGATGCCGGCGCTCGTAGTTGATTGGTGAGAGATATCCGATCGAGGAATGGCGTCGCCGCCGATTGTAGAAACCTTCGATGAACGCGAAGGTGGCATTGCGCGCTTCGGCCTGTGTCTTGAACCGGCAGCGATCGAGAAGCTCGCATTCGAGCGTGGCGAAGAAGCTCTCGCACATGGCATTGTCGTATGCGTCGCCGACCGAACCCATCGAGGGGCGCACGCCGGCGTCCCGGCAGCGGTGGCCGAACTCGATCGAGGTGTATTGCGAGCCTTGGTCGGAGTGATGGATCACGCCCCTGGCCTGCCGCGTCATCAGTGCCATGTTCAGAGCGTCAAGCACCAGTTGCGTGGCGAGCGTGGTACCCATCGACCAGCCGACGATGCGGCGACTGTACGCATCGAGCACGACAGCGAGATAGAGAAAGCCCGCCCATGTCGGAATATAGGTGATATCGGCGACCCACAGCCGATCAGGCGCTTCCGCCGTGAAATTGCGCTCGACCAGGTCTGGTGCCTGACGGCTGTCGCTCTTGAGAGTGGTGACGACGAACTTGCGGCGACACACACCGGCAAGACCGGCTCGCGACATCAACCGCGCGACGCGTTTGCGGCCAACCTGAATGCCGTTGGCCGCAAGCTCGGCATGGATGCGTGGCGCACCGTAGGTACCGTGCGAGGCTCCGTGCGCCACACGGATCTCCGCGATCAGTGCAGCGTCTGTCTCTGCCCGCCGCGATGGCCGCCGCTTCGCCCACGCGTAGTAGCCGCTAGAGGAGACACCCAGCAGCCTGCACATGGTGACGATCGGGTAACTCGCCTGGTGATCGCTCACGAACCGGAACCCTTCGCAGGGATCGCGTTCGTCTCCCGAGCGAACCAGGCCGCCGCCTTTGAGAGGATCCCACGCTCAACTCGGAGTTGACGGTTCTCACGCCTCAGTCGGTTGAGCTCCTCGCGCTCCGATGTTGTCAGGCCGCCGTCGCCACGCCCAGCATTGCGCTCGGACTGCGCAACCCAGTTCCTGATCGACTGTGCCGTCGGTTCAAACTCCGACGCCAGCTCCTCCGGCGTACGGCCAGCACGCACCAGTTCTACCATTTGGCCGCGGAACTCAGGTGCATAGGGCAATCTTGTCTTGGCCATCGTGGACTCCTTGAACGCAAACGGTCCGGTGTCCACGAAACCGGGTCAACTTCACTGTATTCCGGGCTGCACCACATAACCGTCCGCGGTGACGATAGTGCCATCCGCCGCCAGGCCGAACGTGCCATCGCGTGCGTAAGCGGTGTCGCCCGACGGCAGGGTAACCTGGAAATAGCCATTTCCCTGGATTGCCATGTCGAGCGTGTTGGACGTCTGCTGGAGGTTGCCCTGCTCGCTTATCCGATAGATCGCAGCCGTTTTGACGCCGAGCCCGACCTGCGCCCCTGCTGGCACCAGCGTGCCGGTATCGGAGCTGTTGGAACCGACGCGGCGAAGATTCTGATAGATCAGGTCTTGGAACTCCGCGCGCCGGCGTTTGAATCCGGTCGTCGTCATGTTGGCGATATTGTTCGAGATCACCTCAACATTGGTCTGTTGCGCCTGCATCCCCGTGCCAGCGATGTCGAGCGAACGCATGTCGGGATCTCCTTAGCTCTGCTGCTGGGTCAGCAACTTGTCGATCGCTGACTGTTCCCGGTCGCTCTCGGCCTGGATGAACTGCGTCATGAACTGGAATTCGCTCGCCATCGATCATTCGGGTCATTTCCAGCACCGGCTGAACGTTAGAGTCCTCAATCGAACCCTGCACCAAGCCGGGCGAAGCCACCGGCGCTGTCGTCGAACCAGAACTGAACAACGTGTCGCCCTCAGCCGCGAGCTGCATCGGATCGGTTGGTTGCACGACGCCAACTTTGGCGAGCTGGCCATTCTCGCTGGATACGGTGCCATCGCCAGCAATGGTGATCTGCGTATCTGCAGGCGACAGGGTGATAGGTTGCCCATTGTTGTCTAACACCGCGTTGCCGGCGCCGTTCGCCATCGTTCCGTCGGGCATCAAACCGAAGCGGCCATCGCGCGTTAAGCGCGGCCCGCGTGATGTCCTGACGGTGAAGTATCCGTCGCTGGTGATGCCGAGATCGAATGGATTGCTTGTATGCATCAGCGTGCCCGCGCGCAGGTCGCGCCAGGTTGCACGGTCCTGCGTATATGCGATGCTGCGATCGCCTTGCGGCACGTCGGTGCCGCGCTGCCGGCTGAGCCAGTCGCTGAACTGCATGCGCTCGGTCTTGAAACCTGGCGTGCTTGCGTTTGCGATGTTGTCTGCGATCACGTCCATCACACGCTGTTGTGCGACCAGACGAGAGGCGGCGACGTTGCTGACGATTTCCATGTCCGCGCACTCGCAAGCAGCATGCCATTCGCCGCCGCGTTGCGGTCGCGCAGATCTCGCTTGGCAAGCCGTGGTTGACCGGTACAACGCCGCCCCTCAGGTGGTAGGGGCGGTCCGGCACTGATGGTCCTACCCGGCCGAAATTGCCGGGCAAAGGTTTCTTAACAGCTCGCTGTCATCCTGCCGTGCAATAGGTCAAAGGAGCAGCCAGTGGCCAAGGCCGCGGCAGCGGAAGAAACCAGCAAGTCCGACGAAACACCCGAACAACCGGAGCCAGAGAAGTCGGGCGGTCGGCGCAAGCTGATCCTGCTCGCCGTCCCTGTCGCGTTGCTGGGTGTCAGCGCTGGCCTCTGGTTCTCCGGGGTCCTGCCGGCCCTGCTCGGTATGCGGCACGCTGAGACACCCACCGAACAGGCCACGCCACCGAAGCCCATCTATGTCGATCTGCCCGAGCTGATCGCCAACCTGAACAGCAACCCGCAGCGGCCGAGTTACGTGAAACTGACGGCGCGTCTTGAGGTGCAGAAGCAGGAAGACGTGGAACGTGTGAAGGCCGCCATGCCGCGGCTGCAGGACCTGTTCCTGACCTATATGCGCGAAATGCGCCCGCAGGAGCTGCGGGGGTCCGCCGGCACCTATCGCCTGCGTGAGGAACTGATCGCGCGCGCCAACCTTGCCGCCGCCCCTGCGCGCATAACCGACGTTCTGTTCACCCAGATGCTGGTCCAATGAGCGACGCACCCAACTCACCTCAGTCCGACGAAGAACTGGCTGCGGCGTGGGGCGCAGAGGCAGCGGGTGACGCGGCTCAGCCGACCCAGCCCGCGCGTGTGCTGAACCAGGCCGAGATCGACAGCCTGCTCGGCTTCGACGAAGGTGCCGCTGGCGGCGAGAACCGCAGCGGGATGCAGAAGATCATCAGCTCGGGTCTGGTCTCGTACGAGCGCCTGCCCATGCTGGAGATCGTGTTCGATCGGCTGGTGCGCATCATGTCCACCTCGCTGCGCAACTTCACCTCGGACAATGTCGAGGTAGGCATCGACAACATTCTGTCGCTGCGCTTCGGCGACTATCTGAATTCCATCCCGCTTCCGGCAATGCTCGCAGTATTCAAGGCGGAGGAATGGGACAACTACGGCCTGATGATCGTTGATTCCGCAATGATCTATTCTATTGTGGACGTGTTGCTGGGCGGCCGCCGCGGTACCGCAGCGATGCGCATCGAGGGCCGCCCCTATACGACGATCGAGCGCACCCTGGTTGAGCGGCTGATTCAGGTGGTGCTGGCAGACCTTTCCGCCAGTTTCGACCCCCTCTGTCCGGTAACCTTCCGTTTCGAGCGCTTGGAGGTGAATCCGCGCTTTGCCACCATCAGCCGATTGTCGAATGCAGCGGTGCTCGCGCGCCTGCGCATCGACATGGAGGACCGCGGTGGTCGTATGGAGTTGCTGTTGCCATATGCCACGCTCGAGCCGGTTCGCGAACTCCTGCTGCAGCAGTTCATGGGTGAGAAATTCGGTCGTGATTCGATCTGGGAAACCCATCTCGCCGAGGAATTGTGGAACACCGAGGTCGAGCTGGACGTCGTGCTGGATGAACAGATGATGCGGCTGTCCGATGTGATGGCGCTCCAGCCCGGCAATCGCATCCTGCTTAACACGGCGCTGAGTGCGCCGGTATTGGTACGATGCGGTACGGTGCCGCTATTCGAAGGCCGCGTCGGCCGCCGCAAGAACCGTATCGCCGTGCGCATCGAGCGTGAAGTGCTGCGGCTGCAGCAGACCGAGCACTGACCGTATTGGCAGTTTCCTAACATTACTGCGGGACAATCGCGGCCATGGAGTTGATCCTCGAACTCGTGTTGGTCGCACTGCTTGCGGCAACCCTGTTCCACGCCGTACGGCTGGAGCGCGCTCTGGGCGTGCTGAAACGCGATCGTGTGCAGTTGAATGATCTGATCGCCGGATTCAATGCCAGCACGCGCAAGGCTGAGATCGGCATCGAGCGACTGCGGGATGCGGCCGACGGCGCTGGTCAGCAGATCGCTCGTCAGGTTGATGCGGCGTTGTCGCTCAAGGACGACCTTGCACTGTTGATCGAACGGGGTGGCCGCTTGGCTGATCGGCTGGACGCGCTCGTGAGTGCCGGTAGACCGCTCGCCAGTGAAGCACCACGATTGACTGTCGTTTCGAATACGGACGCCACGGAGCCACGCGTGCGAAGCCAGGCCGAGCGCGATTTGCTGAAGGCGCTGAGGATGGCAAGATGATCCGGCACCTCGGTTCGATACGGCTGCTGCCGATCACAATCTTCGCTCTCGCCGGTCTGCTGGCCATGAAGTCGGCGCAACTGGTCCGTGCGGCGGTGCCTGTGCACGATGCCACACCTCAGGCTGTCACGACAGCGCAGGCCCCCATACCAGCTCCGACGCAGCCCGCTGCGGCAAAGCCGACAGAGGAGACCGCGCCGCCAGTCGACGACGCCGAGCGCAAGGTGCTGCTCGACCTGCGGCAGCGGCGCGAGGAGCTGGACGCCCGCGACGCAGCTTTGGCAATGCGCGAGTCTGTGCTTGCCGCGGCAGAAAAGAAACTCGCGGAGCGCATCGGCGAATTGCAGGCATTGCAGATCAAACTCGAGGCACTCGATAGCGCACGCAAACAACGTGAGGACGCGGGTTGGCAGGGCCTGGTTAAGGTCTACGAGATGATGAAACCACGCGATGCCGCGACAATCTTCAATGACCTCGACATGCCAGTACTTCTGCAGGTGGTGAACCGAATGAAGGAGGCGAAGGCGGCGCCAGTGCTGGCGGCGATGCAGCCTGACAAGGCGCGCGAGCTTACCACAAAACTTGCCCAGATGCGCACGCAACACGACGGCCAGGCTGGCGGCTGAACGCGAAGGAGAAGGGACCGAACGACGATGCCGATCGACAAATCCGTAAACGTGCTCATCGTCGACGATTACAAGACGATGCTGCGCATCATCCGAAATCTGCTTAAGCAGATTGAGTTCAACAACGTCGAAGAAGCGAGCGATGGCGCTGACGCCCTGACCAAGCTGCGCGGTGGCAACTTTGGCCTGGTGATCAGCGATTGGAACATGGCGCCAATGACCGGACTGCAATTGCTGCAGGAGGTGCGGGCGGACGCCAAACTGAAGGCCACGCCGTTCATTATGGTCACCGCCGAGAGCAAGGCAGAGAATGTCGTTGCTGCCAAGCAGGCCGGCGTCTCGAATTATATCGTGAAGCCATTCAATGCCGAAACCCTGCGCGACAAGATCGAAAAGGTGTTAGGTCATGTCTGACCCTGATCTGCTGGCCCAACGGCTCGCGGAGATCCGTTCGCGACATCCTGGTTCGCAACCGGAGATGGTCGCAGAAGTGGTGCGCGTCGTGCTCTCCACGCTGAGCGGGGATCTGTCCGCGCAGGAGACGTCGCTGCTCGCCGAGGTGGAGGCTCTTGGCCAGACCATCGCCCGCGCCAAAGTCGAGATCGCCGCGTTGCGGGTGGACGACATCACCGACAATCATATCCCCTTCGCGACCGACGAACTCGATGCGATCGTCGATCACACCGCTACCGCGACCAATGCGATCCTCAGCAGTTGCGAAACACTCGATGAGGTTGCGCGGAGCCTGACCGGCGAACCGGCAGAAAGGTTGCAGGATGCCACCACTCGTATTTATGAGGCGTGCAGCTTCCAAGACATCACTGGCCAGCGCATCAACAAAGTTGTCGGGACACTGAAGACGATCGAGGCCAAGGTCGTCCAGATCGTCGCCACGTTTGGCAACGGCGACCGGCAGACGCCAGTTGAACTTGCGGTCGAGGGCGCCGCCGAGTTGCTGAACGGCCCGCAGCATCCCGCAGTCGCCATGGACCAGTCCGACATCGACAAGCTGTTGGCCAGCTTCGAATGACGCATTGGCCGTCCTCCCCGTGGCAGTGGGGAGGCAGGGCAGCGGCACAATGCGCCACCTGTCTGCTGCTTGTCGCCTTGCTGACGCTTCTGCCAGTCGCGGCCTTGGCTGACAGCCAGCAAGATGTGCCAGTGCATATCGGTACCCATGAAGGATACGGTCGGGTCGTATTCTATCTTCCGCCGCAAACCGACTACCATTTGACGCAGCAGGGCCAGCGCGTTCTGGTCCAGTTCGCTGGCGATTTATCGGTCGCTGCGCCGCGCGGGGTTCCGCGGAACGTGGTCAGCATCACCGGTGGCAGTCATCAGGCAGAACTGGTCGTGGCGCCAGGAACGGCCCTGCACGACTGGCGTCTCGGCGATCTGGTTGTGATCGATGTAATGGACCGCGACACCGCGGCGGATCCCCCGGCGCTGCATGCGCCAGTCGCAACCAAATCCCCCATAGCCAAACCCGCTCCCAGCACGCAACCAGCGATTTCTCCCGCTGCGGCGGCGGCGGCTCCTCCCGCCCAATCGCCCGCTCCTAAGTCTGAGCCAGCGCCGAAGTCCGAGCCAGCGAAGATCGAAGCGGCAAACCAGCAACCTGCCCCGGCCGCCGTACCGCCGCTGGCCGTCCCGCAGGAAGCGCCGCCCGCTGCGACACCGCAACCGAGCCCGCCCGTCACCGCCGCCAGCACCGCAGCACAATCCACACTCAGCGTTGACTCCGAACTTGTCGTGCCAGCGGATTCGCAGGTAGGTGTCGCGGTGTTCCGGCGCGGCTTTGCGGCGCTGATCGTTTTCGATCGGCCCAGCACCATCGACACGGCATCGTTGCGTGACGACCCGGTGTTTGGCACCGCTTCTGTGCAGACGTTGCCGACTGCGACCGTAATCCGCGTGCAACTCGACGCGGGCTCGGTGCTCTCCACCTCGCGCACTGCCGATGCGTGGCACATTTCCCCTGTGGCACACGAACCAACGCTGCGTCCTATTCAGGTAACAGGCGCCGACGATCGCCTGTTCATGCTGGCGGCTGCGCCAGGCGGTGTTGTGAGTCTGGTGGATCCCGATTCGGGCGCTACCCTGCTGGTCGGAACACAACGACGCGAAGGCCAGGGCGTTCCGGTGCAGCACCGTTCGCCGGAGTTCACGTTGCTGCCGACCTGGCAGGGCGTGGTGGTAGAACCAAACGCCGACACGGTGACATTACGCCCGACGACGCAGGGTTTCGTGATCGCTGGCGCTCTGGCCCTGTCACCGCCCACCGATATTGCCGATCAACTCGCGCGCTCAATTGGCCTGACGCGGCAGTTCGACTTCCCGAGCCAGCCCAATGCGGTGCTGCTGCAACGCCTGCAGCGTCAAATGTTGGAGGATGCAAGTTCACCACCGCTCGCTCGCGGTCCACGCAGGCAAGCCGTGGCTCGCACGATGATCGCGCTCGGCCTTGGTGCCGAGGCGGGTGCCATGTTGCAAATCGCGGCAACCGACGATCCGCATGAGGCCGGCTCCCCGGAAAATGGCGCGCTGTCGTCGATCGCCGCGCTACTCGCCCATCGACCCGACGAGGCAGCTGGCTTGGCCGATCCGAGCCTTCCTCCTGCTGACGACATCCTGTTGTGGCGTGCCGTGCGCCTGGCGCAATTGCAGGATGGCTCTGCACCGGCCGCGGCGATGTTTGCCGCCACGCTGCCACTCGTGCTCGCCTATCCAGGGGAAGTGCGCGATCGCATTCTTCCGTTGGCGGCCGAGACACTGGTGGCCGGCGGTGAGATCGCTACCGCCGAGGCCTTACTCCAGGCGCGCAAGGATGATGCCGCGCTCGATTTGGCCCGCGCCATGCTGCAGGAGGCACAGGGCGATAGCGCTGGCGCATTGGCGAGCTACGACAAGCTGGCGCAATCACGAGACCAATCGGTGCACGCTCGGGCTGCGACCCGTGCGGTCGAACTGCGCCTTGCTTCAGGCGCACTCGATGCCAAGCGGGCAGCCGACCAACTGGGGAGCCTGCTATACTCCTGGCGCGGCGATAAGCGCGAACGTGCGCTGCGCGAACGTCTCGCGGAGCTCGAGGCGCGCATCGGAGCCTGGCGTTCGGGACTTGCTTTGCTGCGGGAAAGCGAATCGCTGTTCCCGGAAGACAAAACCGCGATCCACGGCGAATTGAGCGATATGTTCGCCAGGTTGCTGCGCGGCGACGTGGCGGACACGCTCCCGCCGCTGGAGCTGGTGTCGGTCGTGGAGGAAAACGCGGATCTGCTTCCGGCCGGCCCTGATGGCGAAGCATTGCAGGCGAAGCTGGCCGACCGGTTGGTCGCACTCGACTTGCCGAAGCGCGCCGGGCCGCTGCTGGAGAAGCTGATGCAGGCCGCGAAATCCGACATCGTTCGGGCTGGCTTCGGGGCGCGGCTGGCGGCGCTGCGGCTGCGCGAAGGCGATACAGCAGGAGCGCTGGGAGCGCTCGATGCATCCGTCGCCGCGGATCTTTCGCCAGATCTAGCCGAACGCCGTACGCTCCTGGTCGCCGCCGCAAACGCACGGCGTGGCGACAACGACCGTGCGCTGGCAGCGCTCGGCTCACTTGACAGCGCCGCCGCCGACGAGGCGCGGGCGACGATCTTGGAAAGGGCGAACGACTGGCCGGCGGCCCAGCGGGCGCTGGCCGACTACGCCGCCAAGACAGTGCCGCCGGACGGCAAGTTGGACGATCCACAACGCCGGACACTCCTGCGCCTGGCCACAGCTGCGGCTCGCGCGGGCGACAATCCGGCACTGAGGGCGCTTCGTCAGCGTGAGGGAGCGCGAATGGAAACCGGGCCGCTGGCCGACATGTTCCGGTTACTGACAGCCGACCAGGTGCGCGGCGTGGCTGACCTGAAGCGATCCGGGCAGGAGGCAACTCTGGCCCACGAACTGCCAGGCGAGTTAAAGGCCCTGCAGCCTCCGGCGCGGCAGATCCAGTGATGCTGGGTGCGCAACAGACTAAATAGCCTCTTGCATGCGGCCCCCCCTTTCCCCATGTTCCGCGACCTTGGCCCGAGGGAACGGTCGCCGCGAGGCGAGCGGCCGTTCTACAGGCTGTCTGCTGGTAGGAACGGGGTACGGCAATGGACGCACTCAGCCCGCTGGGGATGGTCTCGGACGCTCCAGACGAGGAGGCTCCGAAGGACTACTTCGTCGTCAGGGACGGCGTGAAGTTCGCTGGCACGCATTTGCTGCTTGATTTGTGGGAAGCGAGCAATCTCACGGATCCAGAGCTGATCGATCGTGCGCTGCGGGATGCCGCCGAAGCGGCCAACGCGACGATCCTGCATAGCCATTTCCACCACTTCGGCCCCGATGGCGGTGTGAGTGGCGTGCTCGTGCTGGCGGAAAGCCACATCTCGATCCACACGTGGCCAGAGCGTGATTTCGCCGCCGTGGACATCTTCATGTGCGGCGCGTGCAACCCGTATCATTCGCTGCCCGTGCTGAAGGAGGTGTTTGCGCCGAAGTCGATCCTGCTGTCCGAGCAGCGGCGCGGCCTGATTCCGTAGCGGCTTTTTCCTTGGCGTGATACGCGGCCCGGTTGCGATGCTCCGGGCCGTTCTGTTTGGAGACCGGCATGGCGACCGATAGTTGGATCAACGAGACACTGTATCCCGACTGGGGACAGCGCTTTTTGGTAAAGCGTGAGCTCGCACGGGTGCAGAGCGACTTTCAGGACATCGCGATCTTCGACAGCTTCTCGCATGGTCGCGTGATGGTGCTGGACGGGGTGATCCAGATCACCGAGCGCGATGAGTTCGTCTATCAGGAGATGCTGGCGCATGTGCCGTTGCTGGCGCACGGCGCGGCGGCGAACGTGCTGATCATCGGCGCCGGCGATGGCGGCGTGTTGCGGCGAGTGCTGCAACATCGCGGCGTTCGGCGCGCTGTGATGGTCGAAATCGATGGCGAAGTCATCCGGCTGGCGAAGGAATTCCTGCCGCTGATCGGCGCTGATGCTTGGAACGATCCGCGCGCCGAGGTGATCGTCGGCGACGGCATCGACTATGTGAAGCGTGCACCGGATGCGACGTTCGACGCGATCATCGTCGATTCGACTGACCCGATCGGTGTCGGCGAGGTGCTGTTCACCGACGAGTTCTACGCCAACTGCTCACGCATCCTCACCACGCGCGGACTGGTGGTGAACCAATGCGGCGTGCCGTTCATGCAGGCGGACGAACTGCGCCAGACCAGCGCGCGGCGCGCGAAGTTCCTGCCCCATGTCACAGCGTATGTCGCGGCGGTGCCCACGTATGTCGGTGGTTTCATGACATTGGGATGGGCGGCGAAGGATGCGTTGCTGACCCGGGTTCACGCCGATGAAATACGGGCGCGCGCGCAGACGGCCGGCATTCTCGGCGTAACGCGCTACTGGACGCCTGAGATCCATGTGGGTGCCTTCAATCTCCCGCCCTATATCGCCGAACATTTGCCGCGCTAGGAGGGGCCAGTGAACGATGGCGTCATCATCACCCGCACGGAAGGCGTACCGGAAATTCGCCTTAACCGGCCGGAGAAGAAGAATGCGTTGACGCGCGAAATGTATGACGCGATGGCAGACGCTCTCGCGCAGGTTGATGCCAGTCCCGCATTGCGCGTCGCTCTGCTGACCGGCTCAGGCGACACATTCACTTCTGGCAACGACATCGGCGATTTCCAGGCGCGCGCGAGCGGGAAACGGGAAAGCTCAGCGTCGCGTTTCCTGCCGACGATTGCGTCGATGCAGAAGCCGCTGATGGCCGCGGTCAACGGAGCGGCGATCGGTGTCGGCACCACCATGCTGATGCACTGCGACCTCATCGTCGCCGCGCGTTCCGCCCGCTTCGTGATGCCGTTCACCAGTCTCGGCCTGGTGCCCGAGGCCGCAAGCTCGCTGCTTTTTCCCCGTCTCCTCGGTCATCAGCGCGCCAGCGCGTTGCTGCTTCTCGGCGAGCCACTGGATGCCCCGACCGCGCACGCGTGGGGCTTTGTGAACCGTGTGGTCGATGATGCGGCGCTGCTGGAGACGGCTTACGAGATCGCGCATCGGCTCGCATCTCTACCGCCGCAGGCGGTGCGGCTTACCAAGCACCTTATCCGGCACGGCGCGACCGACCTCGCAGGGCGTATGGAGGAGGAACTCAAGCTGTTCCGTGAACGCCTGAGCTCGCCCGAGGCGGCCGAGGCATTCAGGGCATTCATGGAGAAGCGCAAGCCTGACTTTTCCGGCTTCGCCTAGCGCGCGGCCGGCTGCGATAGCAGGTAGTCCCGCAGGTGGCTTACGTGAATGTCGCGCGCCGCGTCGGGGCGACCTCGGATGACGAAGTCCCATGACCCCGGTAGCGACCGGTCGGCAAACAGCCGGGCGAGCCGCCCGCTGGCGAGCTCGAAGTCGATCAGCGGCCGGCGCCCCAGCGCGATGCCGGCTCCCGCTATCGCCGCACCGATGGCGGCGTTGAACGTGTTGAACCGAACGATGGTCGGCCTCGCCTTAGCCGGGATGCCGAGCAGATCGAGCCATGTGCGCCAGGCCTTCTCGCGGCTGCTGCCGTGATCCTCCTGCAGCAGGTTGTGGCGCAGCAGGTCTTGCATCCCGCTAACCGGCATCAGCGACGGGCTGCACACCGGAAATACCGTCTCGCTGAACAGCAGCCGGTCGCCTGCCGCAAGCCCTCCCGGACGGGCGCGCAGTATGGCAAGGTCCAGACCTTCCCTCACCATGTCCGGCTCGGGCTCCTCGATGGCGCGCACCTGCCACTGCACCGAGGGATGCAGGGCGGCGAAGGCCGCCAGCCGTGGCGCCAGCCACAGCGAGGCGACGGAACCATTGGCCGAGATCGCCAGCATCGGCCGGATGCCGCGGGCACGCTCGCGCACCGCCTCGCAGGCCGTGGCGAGCTGCGCGAAGGTCGCCTCGACGGTGGCCAGCAGCGACGCGCCCTCCGGCGTCACCGCGGTGCGCGTGTGGCCGGCGCCGTTGCTCGCGCGTGACAGCAGCCGCGTGCCGAGTGTCGCCTCGAGACCGCGGATCTGGTGGCTCACGGCGGACGTGCTGACATGCAGCGCCAGTGCCGCACGGGCGAATGAGCCGTGGCGCGCGACGGCAGCAAACGCACGCAGCGCCGCAAGGGGGGGAATGCGGTCGGTCATCGCTGTACAATATGACTCAACAGCGGTTGAAAATCTCGCGTTTGCGCAACACCACCCGGGACGCTCAGGATGCGCCCGCATTCCAGGAGGCCGACGTGCATTTCGATCTGAGACTGTGGCGAATGACGCAGGGACTGCGGGGGCGCATCGTCCTCGGGATCCTGCTCGGCCTGCTCGCCCTCGCCGTCGGCATCGCGCGCTTCGTCTTCCTTGGCCAGTTCCTTGCCAGGCTGTTCCGCGCGGCACCGACCGCCGAACTGGTCATACCGCTGCTCGGCATACTCGCCGCCATCCTGCTTCGCGCCTGGCTCGACGATCTTCGAACCATGATCGCGCACCGGACCGCAGCCCGGGTGCAGGAGGCATTGCGGGTACGCCTGTACGACAAGATCGTCGCGCTCGGCCCGGTATGGTTCGGTGCCGAACGCACCGGCGGCGTGATGCTGTCGATCGTCGACGGCGTCGAGCAGTTGCAGACCTTCTTCGGCCAGTACATTCCCCAGGTCTCGATCGCCGCCTGCGCGCCGGTGGCAATCTTCGCCTTCATGGCGTTCTGGGATCTCCCCGTCGCCGCTGTGATGCTCTGCGCCGCGCTGTTCACTCTCATGGCACCGACTGTCGTCCATAAGCGTACCGGCCTGGCATCGCGCGAGCGTCAGCAGGCGTTCAAGGCGTTCGGTGAGGAGTTCCTCGATGCGGTTCAGGGACTGCCGACACTGAAGGCATTCGGCCAGAGCGGTGCGTTCGGCCGGATTCTCGCCGACAAGGCGCGCGCTCTGTCCGACAGCACCTTCCTCGGTACTCGGCACCAGCATACTGACCCGGGGCATCACCGACCTCGGCTGCGCCCTTGGTGCCGCCGCTGCGCTTGCGCTGGGTGCCTACCGCGTTCGCCACGGCGAGATGAGCCTGGAGGCGCTGTTGATCGTGCTGATGGCCGGCACGGAGATCTTTCGTCCGCTGCGCGATCTACGCACCGTGCTGCACCAGGGTCTCACCGGCCAGGCAGCAGCGGCCGGCATCAACGCGCTGCTGGATGAACCGGTCACTGCGCCAAGCGCGCCGGCCAACCCGGCGCACGTATTGACGCTCGCGCCCAGCATCGTCTTTGACGACGTGCAGTTTGCCTACCCCGGCGGCAGGCGTGCCGCGCACCAGGGATTGTCGTTCAGCATTGCCGCTGGCGAATGCGTCGGCGTGGTCGGTCCCAGCGGCTCAGGCAAGTCCACCGTTGTGCGCCTGCTGCTCCGCCTGCATGATCCGCAGAGCGGCGCGGTGCGCATCGGTGGGCAGGACCTGCGCGCGCTCGATCCGGATGCGGTGCGCAGGATGATCGCCGTCGTGGCGCAGGATACCCATCTGTTCCACGGCACGATCGAGGATAACCTGCGCCTCGGGCGGCCCGACGCCGACGAGACCGACGTCGTAGCCGCCGCGCGTGCCGCCAACGCGCATGACTTCATCGAAGCCTTGCCCGACGGCTACCAAACGGTGATCGGCGAACGCGGAGCGCGCCTCTCGGGGGGCCAGCGTCAGCGCATCGCCATCGCCCGGGCGTTGCTGCGCGACGCGCCGATTCTGGTGCTCGACGAAGCGCTGTCATCGGTCGATGCAGAGAATGAGGCGGTGATCCAGCAGGCGCTGGATCGCCTGATGGTGGGGCGCACCACACTGATCCTGGCGCATCGCCTCTCCAGCGTCATCAACGCCGACCGCATTCTGGTGCTGCAAGAGGGCGTGGTGGCGCAGAGCGGTCGCCACGCGGAGCTGATCGCGCACGATGGCCCTTATCGTTGGTTGATGGGTCCGCAGCTCGCAGAACGAACCGACGCGATGGCACCGGTCGGCGATTTAGCTGCCCCAAGCAGCGCCCCAGTGGAAGACACCACCGCTGTCGTGCATGACATTGCCCAGGACGCCGCGGATGTCGGCTGGCCGGCGACGATCCGCACGCTGCTCGGGTTCATCCGCCCCTGGCGCAGGCAGCTTGCAATCACCGTCTCCTGCGGTGTCGGCCGTGTCATCGCCTTCATCGGCGTAGGTGTACTCGGCGCGCTGATCATCGCCGCGGTGCGCGCGAATGCGCCATCGCTGTTGCTGGTTGTGCTGCTGATCGCGGCAGCGCCGGTCACCGGCTTGCTGCACTGGCTCGAATCGTTTCTCGCCCACGACATGGCGTACCGGCTGCTCGCCGTGATGCGAGTCGATCTTTACCGCAAGCTTGATGCGCTTGCCCCCGCCTACCTGCTGAAGCGTCGCTCCGGCGACCTGGTCGCGTTGGCGACCCAGGATGTGGAGACAATCGAGTATTTCTACGCCCACACGGTCGCGCCTGCCTTCGTTGCGGTGCTGATCCCCGGTGCGGTGCTGGTGACGCTCGCCGTGGTTGCCTGGCCGCTCGCCCTGGCACTGCTGCCGTTCCTGGCCTATGCCGCCGGTTCGCCGGTACTGGGCCGGCGGCGCATCGACCGCCTCGCGTCCACCGCCCGCCGTGCTCTGGGTGAGCTCAGCGCACACGCGACGGAGACCATTCAGGGCCTGTCCGAACTGATCGCGTTCGAAGCGACGACGCGACGACGCGACGAATTCATGGCCTGCGTCCGGCAGTATCAGGCGATGCGGCTCGTGTTGCTGCACGATCTCACGCGGCAGACCGTCGGTCTCGAAGTGGCGACTGGTCTCGGCGGACTGGCTGTCGCTGCAGTCGGCGCTTTCCTAGTCATGCACGGCTGGATGGCCCCCACATTGCTGCCGCTGCTGGTGCTGGTGTCGATCGCCGCCTTCCTGCCGGTATCCGAGATCGCTCAGGTCGGCCGTCAGCTTGCCGATACGATTGCATCCACACGGCGCCTGCACGTGGTGAATTCTGAACCGGTGGCGATTACCGACGGCCCGATGGTGCCCGTGGCGCCACGCGGCGGCTCTACCGTTGGCTTCGAGCATGTGCGCTTCACCTATCCGGGCCGGCAGCGTCCCGCGCTGGCGGATGCGGATTTCGATGTGCCCGCGAGCGCGACGGTCGCGCTGGTTGGACCCTCAGGGGCAGGCAAGACCACCATCGCTAATCTGCTGCTGCGCTTCTGGGACCCGGAACACGGTGCGATCACGCTGGACGGCGTCGATCTGCGCGAACTGACGCTGGATGGATTGCGCGGCCGCATCGCCCTGGTCGCGCAGGACACCTATCTGTTCAACGATACTCTGGAGGCGAATGTTCGCCTCGCCAAACCTGATGCGACACGTCAGGAGATCGAGACGGCACTTCGCCAGGCCGCACTTGCGGAGTTCGTGGCCGAGCTGCCGGATGGTCTGCGGACGCGGGTGGGCGAGCGTGGCGTGCAGCTTTCCGGTGGTCAGCGACAGCGTATCGCCATCGCGCGCGCCTTCCTGAAGGACGCGCCGATCCTGGTGCTCGACGAGGCCACGTCGCATCTCGACACGATCAGCGAGCAGCTTGTTCGGACTGCGCTCAGTGCGCTGATGGTAAACCGCACCACGATCGTGGTGGCGCATCGCCTGTCCACCATACAGGCAGCCGATGTCATCCTGGTGCTCAACGCCGGCCAGGTAATCGAGGCGGGAACGCATGCTGAACTATCCGCGCGCCGCGGGTTTTATGCGCGGCTGGTCGAGCACCAGACCGCCGGCGTTGCGGAGCGTCAGGCGGCGAATTGATCGCTGACGATAAGTCGCCGTAGCTGCCTACCGGTGCGCGATCGACACCGGCTCGCCCACTGGGTCCGCGGTGAGGAAACCTAGCGTCGCGCCTTCCAGCACAAGGCAGGTCATTTTGCCGCCGAACACCGCGCCCGTGTCGATCGCGATTTGGTTATGCCGCACCACCGGTGCCTTCACCGGGGAGTGCCCGTGCACCACCACTGCGCCAAAGTCCATCTCGGAATACAGGAACGGCTGGCGCATGCGCAGCAGATCCTCGCGCATCTGCTGCTCCAGTGGCACACCGGGCCGCACGCCACCGTGGACAAAGAAATATCCGCCATCCCGATAGGTCATCGTGAGGTTGCGCAAGAAGTCGAGATGCTCCGAGGGCACGCATTCCGGCCAGCTTTCGCGTGGCGACTCTGGATCGATGCCGTAACTCTCAAGTGCCGGCCTGCCGCCTGTGAACAACCAGTCCGTCGCAGCCGGGCGATCGCCGGACAGTGCATGCAACATGGTATCATCATGATTGCCGAGTAGATTGACCACTGGGACGTCTGAAACCGGCGAACCTGCCAATAATCTCTGCAGCACGCCCGCGGTATCGATCCCGCGATCGACGTAGTCGCCGATATGCAGCAGCAGCGGCGCATCGATTGGCCGCCGCGCCAGATCCTCCGCGATGATCTCGTGCAGGTTGCCAAGCTGCACGTTGCAGCCATGAATGTCGCCGATGGCGTAGATGCGCCTTCCTTCCGGCAGCGTTGCAGGCGCGCGCGACAGCGTGATCATAGTGGTGCGTTCTGTCCCTCTGTCAGCGTCGCGAGTGTCTCGGCACCCGACGGTGGGCGCGCTCGTATACGATCATGCTGTCGAAGAAGCTGATCGCCTTCGTTGTGCGGCAGAACTCGGAAGCGGTATTTGCCAGCGTCTCGTTCTGATCGGTACCCAGGATCGAGAAGCTCTCCTGCTTGCTGGTCCATTCCATCAACTGAACGGTACGGGCGAAGGAAAACTGAAGGAAACTTTGCCGATCCTGGCGGTCCATGAAGGGCCCGCCCCACAGCGACGTGTGGGTATCCTCCACAAAGTATAGCCCGTCTTCGCTGAGCGCAGGATAGAGTTCCTCGAACGCCGTGATCTGCTGATTCGCAGTGTGTCCGCCATCGTCTATCACCAGATCCGGATTGCCAATCTCGCGTAACACCGACTGCAGGAACGAGCGGTCCTGCTGATCGCCGATGAACACCTTCGTGATGATGTCCTCTTGCTGCTTTGCGTCAGGATTGATGTCGATGCCATAAATACGTGTCGCTGGGCCAAAATAGTGGCGCCACATCTCAACCGAGCCGCCGAGCTGGACGCCGATCTCGAGCACCACAGGGTTACTGCGACGAATCGGCGACAGAAAGCGGTCATAGATTTCGAAGTAGTGGTCCCATTTGTGCATCACCCTGCTGTTGTGGTGCTGGGCATAGAACGAATAAAGGTCGTTCATCATCTTTCCCTCACCAGCTCACTGGCGGCTACCGCAGGCCTTGGCGGCCAGAGTGAACTTCATCGTTACACCGCAAGCAATGGCAAAATCACGCGGCTCGGGCGCTGGGCATCGACAAAGACCGTGTTTACGGCAATCCGTTTGCGCCGCGCCATCCCTTCAGGTTCTCCGGTATTCGGGTTCACGTCGAATTTTGGAAAGTTGCTGGATGAGACGTCCAGTCGGACCCGATGACCGGGCAGGAACAGGTTCGCCGTCGGGAACAGCGTGATCCGGATCTTGACCATCTCGCCCCGCGCACGAAGGCGCGGATGCGCCGGGTCTTCGGCATAGCGCAGGCGCAAAATCGCGTCGGTGAGGATCATTGCGTAACCCTTGGGATAGTCGGCCGAGGGCGGATGCACGTCGATCAGCTTGGCGGTGAAGTCGGTATCCGGACCATCGGTGGCCACGAACAGCTCAGCCTCGATCGGACCAACCACCTGCAATGGCGCATCGAGTGGCTGTGTCTGGAACACCAGCACATCGCGGCGCGAGGCGAGTGGCAAGTAGGGCGGAGTGCAGCCGAAGAATTCCGGCCCTTCGGTCTGGTCCCACGCGCCGGCAAAGGCTACCGGCTCGAGACTGCTCATCGCCCCACCGATTGTCGGCACAGGATGCGATGGGTCGAAATCGTACGAGAGCGGCGTGGCGTCCGGGCCGGGCGGCGTACGGTCGAGCCGTCCATCCCCGTGCAGATGGAACGCAGCGAACTCGACGCCGGGCGGCGGCCAGTCGGTTGCGGTGATCCAGCGCCCACCATGCTCAAGTCGCCCGACCGCGTTGCGTCGCCCGCTGCCGCCACCCATGACGAAGATGCGCACCGTCGGCTCATCGAGGCGAGCGCCTCTCACAATGTGGTCGAAAAAGCGCAGGCGATATAGGCGCCAGTCGCCGGCCCAGGCGTCCAGCGCGGCGTCGGGACCGAACTCGACATCGCCGAAGCAGGTGTTGCTACGATCGCCATGCGTCCAGGGTCCAAGGATCAACCACTGCTGGCCACGTCCTGCGCGCTTCAGGCCGCTAAAGTTGCCGGTCGCGGTCAGCGGATATGGATCCCACCATGACGACATGTGCACACACGCGGCGCGGCTGTAGCGTCCATGCCAGCGCTCGGTGCAAATGCCGAGCTGTTGCCAGAACTCGTCAAATGCACCGTGCGTCCACTGGTCAAACAGATACGCTTCGTAGTCCGGATGATGGCACAGCGGCGAATGGCCGGGCTTCCACGGCATACGGGTGAACCACTCGCAGATGTCCTCGTTCGCCAGCGCTGCGCGCATCACGGGATCGGCCTGCGCCTCCGGCGAGGTGAGCGCGTTCTTGAACGCCCAGGTTGCCTGCTTGAGCTCAAAGACGCCCGACTGGCGAATGCCAGACTGCCACGAATTTACAAAGCCGCCGCAGTCCAACACCTGAGCGACCAGCCCTGGGGGATCCAGACAGCCCAGCGCAGCCTGTGTGTGCGCGGCGTAGGACAGCCCCATGGTGCAGATGCGACCGTCGCACCACGCCTGATCGCGCAGCCAGCCACAGGTGTCAAACCCATCCTCGCCGTCGGACAGGTATTTGACGAAGCGCCCCTCTGATCCGTAGCGGCCGCGCGTGTCCTGGTAAACGACCGCATAGCCACGTTGGGTAAAATACGCGGCGACTTCGGCGCGCGAGGCGGGGGTGGAATTCCGAGCGGTGATCTCGCTGCGGCTGGTCTCCGCGCGGCCATACGGCGTGCGTTCCATGATAACCGGGAAGGGGCCACCCCCATCGGGCAGATGCACATCGGTGGCGAGACGAATGCCGTCGCGCATTCGAACCATGTGGGTGACAGCTTCCATTATGATGCTCCCAAGCGCCGCGTCAGCACGCCCAAAGCGTCCGTCATGGGTTGGTCTCCGGTTCTTCCAACTCGATGCTCAGTTCGCGCAGAGACGCTGTGTGCGGATGTCGGGTACGGCCCGCACGCAGGTCGTCCGCCGACAGCTGCTCCACCAGTTCTCCCGCCTCCATAACCCCGATGCGCGCGCAGAGATGCGCAACCACCGCAAGATTGTGGCTGACCAGGATGTAGGTCAGCCCGTGCGCCTGCTGCAGATCCATCAGCAGGTTCAAAACTTCGGCCTGTACCGAAACATCGAGCGCGCTCGTCGGTTCGTCGAGCAGCAGCACTTGCGGCTCCGCCATCAAGGCCCGCGCGATCGCGACACGCTGGCGCTGCCCCCCGGACAGCTGATGAGGATAACGAAAACGCACCAGGGCCGGCAGAGCCACTTCGTTGAGACCGCGCAGGATACGTCGTTCGACATTGTCCATGCCATGCACCAGCAGCGGCTCGGACAGCAGGCGATCTACCGTTTGACGCGGATGCAACGAACCGTACGGGTCCTGAAAGACCATTTGCACGCGACGATAGAATTCCTTCGAGCGCCGAGGGGAAAGCGTATTGCCATCAATCGACATTCGGCCAGTCCAGAGCGGATTGAGTCCCGATATCGCGCGCAGCACGGTCGATTTGCCGGAGCCCGATTCGCCTACCAGACCGAAGCTTTCGCCACGCGCCACTCTGAACGATACGGACTTCACCGCCTCGATGCGGCCGAAGCGAACCGAGAGGCCATCGACCTCTATCATGTCTCCAGCCACGACGCATCGCGCTTCATCACTGTCAGCCGTTTCTGCCTGTGGCTGAGCGTCGGCAGGCATTCCAGCAGGCCACGTGTATACGGATGTCGCGCACGCGTCAGATCGGCAGCGGCGAGTTCCTCGACCACGCGTCCGGCGTACATCACAGCGACTCGGTCACAGAAATGCGAAACCAGCGGGAGATCGTGGCTGATCAGGATCAGGCCCATGCCACGACGCGATACCAGGTCCTCGATCAGGCGCAGAATCTCCGCCTGCACGCTGGCATCGAGGGCACTGGTCGGTTCGTCCGCTATCAGCAATTCAGGATCAGGGGCCAGCATCATAGCGATCATCACGCGTTGTCCCATGCCCCCCGAAAGCTCGTGTGGATAGGCGCCCGCAACGCGTTTCGGATCGCGAATCTGCACCTGTGCCAGCAGGTCGATCGCCGCCTCCTCGGCCAGCCTTCGGCTACCGCCACGATGCACGCGCCAGGCCTCGGCGATCTGCGCGCCGGCGGTCATCACGGGATTGAGCGAGAATTTCGGGTCCTGTAGAATGAGTTCGGCGCGTGCCCCGCGTATCCGCCGGAGCGTGGCCTCATCGGCACGCAGCACATCGATGTTGTCGAATGCCAGTTTCTCGGCACTGACGATTGCATTGGATGGCAGCAGGCGTAGGATCGAACGCGCTGTCAGCGACTTGCCCGAACCCGATTCGCCCACAATGCCAAGTTTCTCCTGGCCGAGCGTCAGGGAAACATTCAGAACGGCGTCGGACAGACCGGTGGCGGTGGGAAACTGGATGCGCAGATTGCAGACCTCGACCAGCATCTATCGCTGACGCGGATCCAGCACGTCGCGCATCCCGTCGCCGAGTAGGTTGAACGCCAGCGACGCGACGAAGATTGCGATGCCTGGGATTGTCGGCACCCACCACTGATCCAGGATGAATGCGCGCGACGATGCAATCATCGTACCCCATTCCGGCATCGGCGGCTGCGCGCCCATGCCGAGGAAACCGAGCGCTGCCGCGGTCAGAATAATGCCGCTCATGTCCAACGTCATGCGTACGATCACGCTGGACATGCACAGTGGCATGATGTGGCGCAGGATGATACGACCGCTCGTCGCGCCGGTCAGACGCACCGCGGCGATGAAGTCAGTGCCTCGTACAGTCAATGTATCGGCGCGCGCCAGCCGTGCGTAGGGCGGCCACGCAGTCAGCGCAATGGCGATGACCGCACTGGTGACGCCAGGCTTCAATGCCGCGACAAAGGCCAGTGCGAGCACCAGGCGCGGAAATGCCAGGAATACGTCGGTCACGCGCATCAGCACGCGGTCCGCGAATCCACCGAGGTAACCGGCGATGCTGCCAACCGCCAACCCGACGGGTGCCACCAACAGAACGACGGCCACAACCATGCCGAGCGTCACGCGGCCGCCGTACAGGATGCGCGCGTAGATGTCGCGACCCAGCTCGTCCGTACCAAGCCAATGTGCAAACGATGGCGGCGCCAGGCGCCCCGCGAGATCCTGAGCACTGGGATCCTGCAATGCGAGCAACGGCGCGGCGAGTGAGGCCACAATCATAATTGCAACTGTCACCAGTCCTGCCATCGCGAGGCCATTGGCGCGGAATTGCAGCCAGCCGCGATAACGCCGTACCCACGCGGCCTGCACACGCGACGCAGGCGTCTCGCTGAGCAACCATTCGCGCGATAGGACTCCGCTCACGCGACGCGCGGATCGAGCAGATGGTACAGCACGTCGGCCAGCAGGTTCAGGATCAGGTAAACCAGCCCGACCACCAGCGTGGCGCCCAGTACCGCGTTCATATCTGCGTTCAACAGCGATACCGTGAGGTAAAGCCCTAGACCAGGCCAGGAGAACACCGTTTCAGTAATCACCGCGCCTTCCAGAAGTCCAGCATAGGCCAGCGCCAGCACCGTTACCAAACGCACCGCGATGTTGCCGAACGCGTGCCGCCATAGGATACGCGTTGCCGACAGACCCTTCGCCCGGGCCGTGATAATGTACTCGCCGGACAGGGACTCAATCATGAAGGCACGCGTCATGCGCGTGATGTAGGCCATTGAGAAGTAAGCCAACACCAGCGCTGGCTGCGCCAGATGGGCCAGCGCGTCCCAGAACGAATCCCAGTCGCCGGCGATAACCGAATCGATCACAAGCATGCCGGTAACGCGCGGCACGAGACCCTGGTACGCCACGTCAAGCTGCCCGGTGCCGGGCGCGATGCCAAGTTTCACATAGAACACGAGCAGGCATAGAAGCGCGAGCACGAAAACCGGCACCGATTGCCCCGCCAGGCTCACCACCCGCACCGCATGATCGAATCCCGAACCTTGTCGCGCCGCGGCGACTACCCCAAGCGGTATGCCGATAATGATGGCGATGGTGATTGCTGTCGTCGCAAGCTCGAGTGTCGCAGGGAAGTATTGCGCAATGTCCTCGGTAACCGGGTGTGAGGTCATGACGGAACGACCGAGATCGCCGTGGACCAGGTTGACCAGATAGATCCAGAACTGCACAAGCAACGGCTTGTCCAGGCCGAGCTGGTCGCGTACCGCGGCGATCACGTCAGGCGTGGCGTGATCACCGGCAATCGCGATAACCGGATCGATCGGCATTACCCGCCCGATCAGGAACGTGACGAGCGTCAGACCGAACAACGTAAGAGGGACGCTGGCAAAACTGCTCGCCAGCATCTGGAGCCGACCTCTCACGCTTTGGTAATCTTCGAATAGTGCGTGTAGTCGGGCATCGGCCCCACTTTGAAGCCCGACACGCCCTTGCCAAGGACCGCTACCGCATTGCGCTGCAGCAGCATGGCGAACGGTGCACGATCCATAAATTGCTGCTGGATCTTGTGATACAGCGAGATGCGCTTGGCGGGGTCCAGTTCGCGCACCGCAGCCTGTGATTCGCTCGTCAGCTCTTTGTCCACAAAATGGCTGCGCCAGGCGAGAATTTTGAGCTTGCTCTGATCGGAGTCATCGGGATTTTCGCACCACGCCTGACAGTTTGAATTCGGGTCGAAATAGTCGGTGCCCCAATAGAGCATCGCCAACTGGTGCTGTCGCGCCCGCGTTTTGGTGATAACCTGCTTCTGGTCACCCGGTTGCAGCGTCACCTTGATGCCGACTGCCGCAAGATCCGCCTGGATTGCCTGAGCGATATCTGAGTGGGGGGAAGCTGAGATGTAGTCCATCGCCACCGAAAATCCGCTGCCCAGGCCCGCCTCGGCCAACAATTGCTTGGCCTTCGCCACATCCTTCTTGAACGGCGTGCTCTTCAGCGCGCCGGGCAGCGCGTCGGGAAGGAATGCCTGGCATACAGTCCAAGTGTTCGGCGTGATGTTCTCGGCGATTGCGTCGTAGTCGATTGCCCATTTGATCGCCTGACGCACTTGCACCTTCTGCAGCTCAGGCATCGCCTGGTTCATCGCGATGTACATCGAGGTGCCTTGTGGCGCCGACGTGACCGTCAGGTTCTTGTCGCCGGCGAGCGACTTGAGCTGATCGGAGCCGAGTTCGCGCGCTATGTCCACGTCGCCTTTCTGCAGCAAAAGCAGCTGAGCCGACGGATCGGCGACGTGGCGCAGCACGATCCTTCGCGTCAGGGCCTTTTCCTCCGCATGCGGGTTGGTGTCGATGATTACGTGATCGCTCGCTGCCCACTCGGTCAGTTTGTACGGTCCAGCGCCGGCGGTGCGAGTTTTGAGCCAGCCATTGCCCAAATCGCCGTTCGCTTGATTTGCCATGACCGTCTTCATGTCCACGACGCTGCCGACATTGGCGCTCAGGCAATACAGTACGAAGCTGGTGGCCTCGGCTTCCTGCGGTAGCCTCATCTCTAGCGTGTAATCGTCAAGCGCGCGGATTGCCTTTTCCACGTTGTCCGGGTTGAACCCGAACTGCGTGACAATAAATCCTGGTGTCTTGTTCAGCTTCACCACACGATGCAGACTGAAGGCAGCGTCGTGCGCCGTCACTGGATTGCCCGAATCGAATTTGGCGTCGCGGCGCAACCTGAACGTGAAGGTCAGGCCGTCGTTGCTGACCTCCCATTTTTCCGCCAGATCGCCCTCGATCTTCGTTGCATCGTCGAGATCCGGCCGGATCAGCCGTCGGTAGCAGTTGGCATCCACCTCGCCATTGGTGAACTCATAGGACTCCGCTGGATCGAAGCTGACGATATCGTCGATCTGCTTGGCCATCACCGCGACACCCTTGGGCGTGGCGGCCCGTGCCTCAGTCAGAATAGCCGGCGCAGCGACGGTGGCAGCCGAGCTGGCCAGCAGGGTGCGTCTCGTCAGCATGGTGTATCTCCCGGGAGCCTGATCGTCGCCACTTTGCCAAGCCTGCGCGCCAGGCGCTAGGCTTCGCCTGATGCAACGTGAGCGACGTCACTCCGCCTGCCCGCACGACTGCCCCTCGACCTGTGCTCTCGAGATCGAGGTGCTTGATGGCAAGCGCATCGGTGCGGTGCGCGGGGCGGAAGCCAACAGCTATACCGCCGGAGTGGTCTGCGCCAAGGTCGCGCGCTATGCCGAGCGCATCCATCATCCCGACCGCGTGACAAGGCCACTGCTTCGAACGGGCCCCAAGGGATCGCGGCAGTTTCGCGCGATCTCCTGGGACGAAGCGCTCGATCGCGTGGCGGAGGCGTTCATCACCACGGCCGGGCAGCATGGCGCTGAGGCAGTGTGGCCTTATTACTATGCCGGCACGATGGGCCTGGTGCAGCGCGACGGCATCAACCGGCTGCGCCATGTCATGCGCTATTCCCGTCAGGCAAAGACCATCTGTACTTCGATTTGCGAGGCCGGCTGGAGAGCTGGTGTTGGCCGCTTCATTGGACCGGATCCGCGCGAAATGGCGCGCTCGGACCTCATCGTGATGTGGGGTGGCAACCCAGTCGCCACACAGGTCAACGTGATGACGCATATCATGCGCGCTCGCAAGGAGCGCAATGCGAAGCTTGTGGTTGTCGACCCGTATCGCACCGGCACGGCGGCGGTCGCGGATACGCATCTGGCTTTGCGGCCCGGGACGGACGCCGCGCTGGCCTGCGCGGTGATGCACGTTGCGTTCCGCGATGGCCACGCCGATCGCAGCTACCTGGCCAGCTTTTCTGACTATCCAGCCGGGCTCGATGCACATCTTGCGGCGCGCTCGCCTGAGTGGGCGGCAGCGATTACCGGCCTGCCAGTACCCGCAGATCGAGGAATTCGCCACGCTGTACTGCGAGACGCAGCGCGCGTATATACGCCTCGGCTATGGCTTCGCGCGGTCGCGCAATGGTGCCGCGTCCATGCATGCGGTAACCTGCCTTCCGACAGTCACCGGCAAATGGCAGCACGAGGGCGCCGGGGCACTGTGGAGCTACCGCAGCATCTACAACTGGGATAGGACGCTTATCGAGGGCCTGGACGCGATTGATCCGAACACGCGCACTCTCGACATGAGCAGGCTCGCCAGCGTGCTGACCGGCGATCGCGAGGCGCTTCGCGATGGTCCTCCGGTGCACGCGATGCTGATCCAGAACAGCAATCCCGCCACGGTGGCGCCTGACAGCAATCGTGTGCGCCGCGGTTTCCTGCGCAATGACCTGTTTGTCGTCGTGCACGAGCAATTCATGACGGAAACGGCACTGCTCGCGGATATCGTCCTGCCCGCAACGATGTTCATGGAGCATGACGACCTGTATCAGGCCGGTGGACACAGCCACATCCAGATCGGCGCGAAACTGATCGAGCCTCCTGGCGAATGCCGATCGAACCATGCAGTGCTTCAGGGTCTCGCGGCGCGACTGGGAGCGAGCCATCGTGGTTTCCGGATGAGTGCGATGGAGATCATCGACGAAACACTGCGTGTCTCCGGCTGGCCAGATGCCCGGACCGTCCTGGAGCAGCATTGGATCGACGCCGCGCCACCATTCGCTGAGGCGCACTTCCACGACGGCTTTCCACAGCCCGACAAGCGCTTTCATTTTGCTCCGGACTGGCGCGCAATTGGTCCGGACTGGGCACGGATGCCTGTGCTGCCCGACTACATGCCGGCGATCGATGAGGCCACAGCCGATCATCCGTTCCGCATGGTGACGGCTCCGGCGCGCCAGTTCCTCAACACCTCCTTCACCGAGACACCGACATCGCTCAAGCGCGAAGGGCGTCCGACGGTTCTGCTGCACCCGGTGGACGCGGCGCGGCTCGGTATTGCGGATGGAGATCGCGTAAGGCTGGGCAACACGCGTGGTGAAGTTGTGCTTCATGCACACCTGTTCGACGGTCTGCAGCCCGGTATCCTGGTGGCTGAGAGTGTGTGGCCGAATGCCGCATTCGAAGGCGGTATCGGCATCAACGCACTGACCAGCGACGATCCGGCTCCCCCGATGGGCGGCGCGGTGTTTCACGATACCTCGGTGTGGCTGCGTTCCGCCGCGGCAAAGATGCCGCTCGCCGCTGAATGAGAGGGGACCAACAGGAATGGGCAAACGCATCGCCTTCGTCGGTGCCGGTGCGATCGGCGGCTATATCGGCGCGAACCTGACCGCGCTTGGCCACGACGTCACACTGATCGATCCATGGCCCGCACACGTCGAGGCGATGCGCGCCAACGGCATGCACCTCTATGGCATGACCGAGGCCGAGAACCGCACCGTCCGCGTCAACGCCATGCACATCACAGACGCGCAGGAGTTGGCTAAGCAGAGGCCAATCGACATCGCCTTCATCGCGGTGAAGTCCTACGACACCGTGTGGGCGACGCGCCTGATCCGCCAGTACCTGTCGCCAGGTGGCTTCGTGGTATCATCGCAGAATTGCATCAACGAAGAGCGAATCGCAGCCGTGGTGGGCTGGGGCCGCACCGTCGGGTGTGTGGTCGGCGGCGGGGTGGGCGTGGAGTTGTTCGAGCCTGGTCATGTCCGCCGCACAATGCTGAAGAACCCCAATGTCGTTTCGTTCCACGTCGGCGAGCCTCATGGCCGCGTCACGCGCCGGATCGAGGAACTGGCTGAGATGCTGGACGGCATCGATACCGCACATGCCACCGACAATCTGTGGGGCGAGCGCTGGACCAAGCTGTGCGTCAACGGCATGCGCAATGGCGTTTCGGCTGCGACAGGACTTGGCGGCAATGCCCGCGATGGCCATGACGCGATCCGGCGCATCTGCATCCGGTTGGGCGGCGAGTCGGTGCGTGTCGGCCAGGCGCTCGGGTTTACCCTGGGCAAGATCGGCGCGCTGGATCCCGAGAAGCTGGCACTTGCCTCGGAGGCGAACCGCGACGCGCTGCAGGAGATTGAGGCGCTGATGCTCGCCGGCACCAACGCGGCCGCGCGCAGCGATCTGCAACGGCCGTCGATGGCCCAGGACATGGCGAAGGGGCGCCGCACCGAGATCGAGTTCATGAACGGCTTCATCGCCGAGAAAGGCGCCGAAATCGGCGTGCCGGCGCCGACCCATGCGATGCTGACCGAGGTGGTGAAGCGCGTCGAGCGCGGCGAGCTCGCTGCCGATCCCGCCAACGTGCTGGCGAACCGCTGATAACCTCCCCCTCCCCTTGCGGGAGGGGATTGGGGGGAGGGGGAACGCACCTCAACGGATAAAGGTCACCTCTGCCTCGCCTAGTCCCTCAAAACGGACGCCGCAGACGTCGCCTGGCTCCAGATAACGCAGGCCGGTGCAAGAGCCGCAGGTGACGAACTGGCCAGCCCGCACGCCACCTCTCTCGCGCATCATGTTCACCAGTACCACCGCGACACCGAGCGGATCGCCGGTCGGATGCCCTCCGACCTGCTCCAGCGCGGTCGCGCCGTTCACCGTCAGCGTAACCTTCAGCTTGCCGAGTTCCAGTCTGCGCCAATCGCCGGGCGGTGCGGCATGGACGAAGGCACCATTGCTGATGCAGTCGGCCAGCTTTTCAAGGTTCGTCACGCCATCGGAATTGCGGTAGCGGCTGGTCACCAGCTCGATCGCAGCGCAGGCGTCCACCGCCGAGGTCACCTCCTCGCGTGAGTAAGGTGCGGCGCGGGCCGGAAGGTCGTGGCGAAAGATGAACGCGACCTCCCCCTCCACGCCGCATTGCGGCACCTCGGCTGTCGGGATGCGCGCCGGTGAGGCGTGGATCGTGTCGGCGTAGATCACACCGCGCGTCGGCTCGCCGTTGGGCGGCGCCATCGCCTTGAATGCACCCACCGGCTTGCCCAGACCTGCTGTCACTGCGTCCTGGATCGCAAGCGCATCGGCTATACTCACTGGAGTTGCGTCCGCGGGCAGGCCGGCCAGCAACGTGCCACCGCGACGTGCCCCGACCAGCAGGGCGGCAGCAAGGTTGATCTGTTGCGTATCCATCGTCCATTCTCCCCCTTGAAAACACCCGACTTGGCACCGTGCCGCTCAGGTGGCAACAATAGTGTCGTTTGGGACAATGTGGCACGGGAGGGGGGCTGCGATGATCGGCCTGGTGCGGCTTGCCTTGCGCCGGCCATATACGTCGGCAATCGCTGCGATGCTGATTCTGCTAATGGGCGCGCTGTCCATCACGCGCATGATCGTCGACATCTTTCCGGTGATCGACATTCCTGTCGTGCTGGTGGTCTGGAACTATAACGGGCTGACCACCGAGGACATGGAACGACGCGTGGTGTTCATCTCGGAGCGCGCCTACTCCACCACGGTGAACGGCATTTCGCGCATCGAATCGCAGTCGATCCCCAGCATCGGCCTGCTACGGGTGTATTTCCAGCCGGGTACCGATATTGGCGGCGCTATCGCGCAGATCACCTCGGTGAACAACTCGATTCTGCGCATTGCGCCGCCCGGCATGACATCGCCCGCGGTCATCCAGTTCAACGCGTCGAACGTGCCCGTCGTGCAGATGACGCTGTCGAGCCAGAATCTGACGGAGCAGCAGATCTACGACTACAGCCTCAACTTCATCCGGGTGAAGCTGTTTACGATTCCCGGCCTGTCCACGCCGGGGCCGTTCGGTGGCAAGTCGCGTCAGATCAACGTGGACATCGACCCTGCGCGACTGCAGGCCAAGGGATTTTCGCCGGCCGATGTCGTCAACGCGCTGCAGGCCTCGAACGTGATCGTGCCGGCCGGCACTGCGCGGATCGGTGACGTGGAATACAACGTGCAATTGAATTCAAGCCCCAGTGCGGTCGACCAATTCAACGCGCTGCCAATCGGCGTATTCAATGGCGCCCCGGTCACACTCGGTGATGTCGCGCATGTCAGCGACAGCTTCGCCACGCAGACCAACATCGTGCACGTGAACGGCAAGCGAGCGGTCTACCTCGCCATTCTGAAGCACGCCGATGCATCCACGCTGGCCGTGGTGGACGCCGCGCGTGCGGCGATACCGGAGATCCAGGCGGCGGCGCCGGCGGGTCTTGAGCTGAAGCTCGACTTCGACCAGTCGGTATTCGTTCGCGCGGCGGTGGAGAACGTGATCCGCGAGGCGGTGATCTCCTCGATACTGGTTTCCGTGCTGATCCTGGTGTTCCTGGGAAGCTGGCGGAATACCGTGATCGTCTCGACATCGATCCCGCTGTCGATCTTCGCTGGCATCATGGGGCTGTTTCTGACCGGCAACACCATCAATCTTATGACGCTGGGCGGGCTGGCGCTGGCGATCGGCCTGCTGGTCGACAATGCCACGGTGACCATCGAGAATATCCACCGCAACCAGTCGCTCGGCAAATCGCTGACAGTCGCGATCCTGGATGGCACCAACGAGGTGATCCAGCCGCTGACCGTCGCGACGCTGGCGATTTGCATCGTGTTCTTTCCGGTCGTGCTGCTGTTCGGCGTGGCGCGCTACCTGTTCATGCCACTGGCCGCCACCGTCGTGTTCTGCATGCTGGCCTCCTATGTGCTGTCGTTCACGGTGGTGCCCGCATTCGCGCGCTTTCTGCTGGACACCAGCGCAGAGCACCACGGACCGCCCCGCGGCTTCTTTGCCCTGTTCGATCGCGGCTTCAACCGGTTTCGCGACCTCTATGGCCGGCTGCTGGAGGGCGCTCTGCACCATCGGGTGTTCGTGCTGCTGTGCGCGGGTGGCCTGCTGGTGGTTTCCGGGGGCCTGGCCACGGTCATCGGCCTCGACTTCTTCCCCAATGCCGATGTGGGGTTGATCAAGCTGCATTTTCGTGCCCCGCCGGGCACGCGGATCGAGCGCACCGAACGGCTGACGTTGCAGGTGGAAGACCGTATCCGCCAGATCATCCCGGCGAACGAGCTGCAGACCATCAACGACACGGTGGGCGCGCTGTCCTCCTTCAACATGGCGTTCGTGCAGACCGACAATGTTGGTGACATGGATGCCGAGATCCTGATTTCGCTGCGCTCGCCGCATCGACCGTCGATCGACTACATCCGTGCAATTCGCGCCAGGCTGCCGGCAGAGTTTCCCGGCAGCCTGTTCTACTTTCAGACTGCGGACATAGTGTCGCAGGTACTGAACTTTGGCTTGTCAGCGCCGATCGATGTACAGATCCAGGATGTGAATTTCGACCGGGCCGCTGAACTCGCCAGGAAGTTGCTCCCGCGCATACAGAGCATCCCCGGTGTGGCGGACGCGCATCTGGTGCAGGTGCTGAACTACCCGGCTCTGCAGTTGGAGGTCGACCAACTCCGTGCGGCCAAGTTGAACGTCTCGCAGCGGGATGTTGCCAACAACATGCTGACGACACTGTCGTCGAGCTCGCTGGTGGCGCCGAACTTCTTCCTCAATCCGCAGAACAACGTGAACTATTTCGTGGCCGTGCAGACGCCGATCGAGCAGATCAAGTCGGTGGGCGACCTGATGGACACACCGGTGAACCGCCCCGACGGGAACGTCGGCACGGGTCCCGCGGCGCAACCCGCCGCGCCGGTGATTCAACTCCGCGACATTGCGTCGGTGTACCCGCGATCGACGCTGGAATCTGTCAGCCATTATACGGTGCAGCGGGAGCTGGACATCGCCGCCAATGTGGACGGCCGCGACCTTGGTTCCACCGCCAGCGACATTCAGCGGGCGATCAACGAGATCAGCAAGGGCCTGCCGATCACAACTAAGATCCTGATCCTCGGCCAGAACGATGTCATGCAGAGCTCGTTCCGGCTCCTCGGGCTTGGCATGGTGCTGGCGGTGCTGCTGGTCTACGCGCTGCTGGTGGTGCTCTTTCAGTCCTGGGTCGATCCGTTCATCATCATGATGGCGGTGCCCGGAGCGCTGATCGGCATTCTGTGGATGCTGGCGCTGACAGGTACCACCATCAACGTTGAATCGCTGATGGGCGCCATCATGTCGATCGGCATCTCGGTATCAAACTCGATCCTGGTGGTGAGCTTTGCCAACGATCTGCGCGCCCGCGAGGAAGTCGGTCCGCTGCGCGCGGTGATCGAGGCAGGCCGTATCCGCCTGCGGCCGGTGCTGATGACGGCGCTCGCCATGGTTATCGGCATGGTGCCGATGGCGCTGGGCCTCGGTGAGGCGGGCGAGCAGAACGCGCCACTGGGCCGTGCGGTGATCGGTGGCCTTGTCGTCGCAACGATATCGACGCTCTTTATCGTGCCGATCTTCTACACGCTGCTGCGGCGCCGGCCGCCGGCGCTACACAGCCTCGATGCGCGCTTTGTGGCTGAGGCCGCGGGCGCGCAGGGAACAGGGGACGCTCACCATGGCTAAACGTGGCCGTTTCAGTTCATTCATGGTCTATCTTGTCGGGCTGTTGGTGGTCGGCGGCGCCGCGCTGGTTGGACTGCATCTCTGGAAGCAGAAGGATGCGGACCTTATCGCGGCACGCCAAGCGATGGCGGAAGGTCTGGCGCAAGGTCCCGTCGTGCAGGTGGCGAATATTGTGCAGGGGCCGAAGGAGCGGCAGATCACGCTGCTTGGTGATGCCCGTCCGTATCAGGTTGCCACGCTGTACGGAAAGGTCGGTGGTTATCTGAAGTCCATAGCTGTAGATCGCGGCGATCATGTGAAGGCGGCACAGGTGGTGGCCGAGGTCGAGTCGGCGGAGACCGATCGGCAATACGACGCGGCGGTGAGCGATCTCGATAACAAGCGCAAGAATGCCGAGCGGGAAGGTGACCTGGTCAAACGCGGCTGGACATCGGTACAGACCGCGGACCAGGCGGATACCGCGTATCGCATGGCGCAGGCGAACATGGAACAGCTTGCCGTAATGAAGTCGTACGAGATCCTGCGCGCCCCTTTCGACGGCACCGTTACCGCGCGCTTCGTCGATGTGGGTGCCCTGGTGCAGAGCTCGGTGACCAATCAGACAAGCAACCAACCAGTGCTTACGATTGCGGACATGAGCCGGCTGCGTGTCGACGTCTATGTTGAGCAGAAGGACGTGCCGTTCGTCCACGTTGGCGATCTGGCTGACGTGACGGACGGCGCAAACCCGGACCGCAAGGTGAAAGCCCGCATCGCACGTACCTCCGATCAGCTCGATCCGCGTACGCGTACCTTGTTCGTTGAACTGGACGTGGACAACAGCGAAGATTTCATGCTGCCGGGTAGTTTCGCCTATGTGACCCTGCATGTGCCCGTGCCGAGCTATCCGGAAATTCCGGTAGCGGCCCTCATAGTGCGCGGCACCAGCACGTTTATCGCCAATGTTGGCAAGGACAGCACCGTGCGCATTCAGCCGGTAAAGGTTGCCACCACCGACGGCATGGTCGCTGGTTTGGCGGACGGGGCGCGCATCGGCGAAAGTGTGGTTCTCAATCTCCCTGACGAAGTGAGTGACGGCAGCCGGGTGCGGCCGCTCGAGAGCAAGCGCTGAAGCCACGACAGCCGATGACGGGGATCCTTCCGGTCAAGGTGCACACGTGCATTCGCGTAACGATGCGCGATGGCGTGGAGCTGAACGTGCGGGTCATGCGCCCGGATGCGCCGGGGCGGTTCCCTGGTGTGATGGAGTACCATCCGTATCGGCGTCTTGCTGCGGCGTTGCCTGATTGGCGCGACGAGTATCCGCCGGTCGTGCCATTCCTCGCCGCGCGAGGCTATGCGGTGGTGCAGTACCGACGTGCGAGGCACCGGTAGCTCATGCGGTTTCTCCACCGACATCTACTCCCCGGAGGAGCGGCAGGACGGCTACGACATGGTTGCGTGGATCGCCGCCCAGCCTTGGTGCACGGGCGTGGTCGGAATGATCGGCAAGTCTTATGGCGCTGTCGTGCAGTGGCAGGTGGCAGTGCAGCAGCCGCCAGCGCTGAAGGCGATCGTTGTGCGTTCCGCCAACGACGATGTCTATACAGGCTTCACCAATCCAGGCGGCTGCATCCGGCCATGGATGTTCGAATATTATGCCCCCTTGATGAACGCGCTGAATTTTTCGCCACCCGATCCGGGACTGGTGGGCGAGCGCTTCGCTGCGATCTGGGCGGAAAGATTGGAGCGAAGCGCGCCATGGAGTCTCGGCTACATCCGCAACACGTTGCACGGCCCCTATTGGCGCAGTCAGAGTTTGGCGCCAGATTATGAGCGCGTGCAGTGCTCTGTGCTGCTGATCGAGGGCTGGGCTGACTGGTATGCGACCGAGGAACTGCGCGCATTTCAGCGGCTGAGCGCACCGAAGAAGGTGCTGATCGGGCCGTGGGGTCACTACTACGCGGAGGAGAAGGAAGCCTTCCCCGGACCACGCATCGACGCGCGAGTGGAATACCTGAAGTGGTTCGATCACTGGCTGAAGGGCGTCGACAACGGCGTGATGCAGGAACCGCCGGTGACTGTGTTCGTGCGTGGCTGGCAGGCACCCTCGCTTTTGTGTCTGGATGACGCCGGGGCTTGGCGCAACGAGGCGACCTGGCCACCGGCGCGCGTGCAGCCGACCACCAAGTACCTATCGCGCGGCGGGAGCCTGGCGGATGTCGCCGGCGATTCTGGCTCGGACAGCTATGCGTACCGGCCGTCGGTGGGAATCACAACCGGCCGCCGCGGCCTGGGTTCGACGACGCCGTGGGCGATGCCGATCGATCAGCGGCTGGACGAGGCATTTTCGCTGCTGTTCACCACTGAGCAACTGCATGCTCCGCTGGAACTGCTGGGCGAACCGCTGGTGCTGCTGCACGCGTCGTCCACCGCGGAGATTGCCTATTTCCATGTCAAACTCTGCGACGTTGCGGAAGATGGCACATCGCGTCTGATCTGCGATGGCGGGCTCCTGGCGACGCATCGCAACTCGCACGAGGAGCCGGAGCCGCTGGTCCCGGGCGATATTTGCGCATTCCCCATCCCGCTGCGGCATTGTGCTTACGCGATTGCAGCCGGGCACCGGCTCCGCGTGGCGATCGCCAGCGCCGAATTCCAGAATGCCTGGCCGACCGGGCAGCCAGCGGTCAATACAGTGCATCACGGCGGGGCGCATGCCTCGCTTATCGTTCTGCCCGTCGCGCATGCAGACCCGCACCCGCTGCCCGCACACGAATTCGCTCCGTCTCCGCATGCTCTGCCCGCTGCGGAAACCCTGGCGCAGCCGGACTACCGGTTCGAATTCGATCTGGTGGGAGACACGATGACCTGTGTCCTGCGTCCGTCTGATGGTGGCCGCACCAGCAATCGATCGCGCTACACAGTGTCGAACCGGAACCCGGCGCATACTTCCATCACCTCGTCGGCAACGCACGTAGCGGTGCACCCAACACTTGATATTCGGATCGAGGCGACCTGCCAGACGTCCAGCGACGAGACCAGCTACACCCACCTGTCACAGGTGCGCATCACGGTCGATGGCGCAGAGCACTTCAGCAAAAGCTGGTCGGAAAGCGTGCCACGCAGGCTCTCGTAGAGCCGATCGCGCATCGCACAGGCGAACTCCTCCTTCGGCACGCTCCGGTTGTCCCGCGCGGGATCCCGAGCGCGGCAGGGTGAGATGCCGTCCCATTGTTTTGCCCGTGTCAACCTCTGCGTGGTAAGGGCAAGCGATGGGCTACTGGGGCAAGATCATCGGCGGAGTGGCGGGCTTCGCCATGGGCGGCCCTGTGGGAGCCGTGGTCGGCGCCGCACTCGGACATGCGGCGGATTCTGGCGCGGTGCCCAACTTCCGCGCTCAGTTCCGCCCCCAGGTGGGCTGGAACCCCGCCCGCCTCGCCGCGATGTTCAACCGCCGCGACCAACTCTTCGCGATCTGCGTCGTGGTGCTGTCGGCCAAGCTCGCCAAATGCGACGGCCAGGTGAGCCGTCTGGAAATCGACGCGTTCAAGCGCCAGTTCCGCATCCCGCCCGAGGCGGTGCGCGACATCGGCCGGTTGTTCGATCAGGCGCGGGACAGCGCCGATGGCTTCGAGGCCTACGCCGTGCAGTTGGGCGAGGCGTTCGCCGACAATCGTGGCATGCTCGAGGACGTGCTCGCCGCGCTGTTCGTGATCGCGCGCGCTGACGGCGCGGTGAATGGACGCGAACTCGACTTCCTGCAGCGGACGCATCGTAGCTTCCGGCTCGATCAGACAGCCTGGGATCGCGTGCGCGGTGTCAGTCCCAGGCGGCCGGTATCCAACGAGCCGGACGCCTACGCGACACTCGGCGTGTCGCCTGCCACCAGCGGCGAAGAGATCCGCGCGACGTGGAAGCGGTTGATGCGGGAGAACCATCCCGACAGCCTGGCTGCGCGAGGCGTGCCGGCTGAATTCATCGCCCGCGCCAATGAGAAGGTTGCGCGGATCAACGCTGCCTGGGACCAGATCAAGCGCGAGCGCGGCTTGTGAAGCTGCGGGTTCGCGACCTGCCGAGCCCGAACCAGGACGAACGGCCGACAGGGACCCCGATCGACGTCCTGATCCTGCATTACACCGGTATGCCAACCGCGCAGGAGGCGATCGATCGGTTGCGCGATCCCGCCGCGCGCGTGTCTTCTCACTATGTGGTGGATGAGGACGGCGCGGTGCTGCGCCTCGTGCCGGAGGAGAGACGGGCCTTCCACGCCGGCGTGTCGTATTGGCGTGGGCACAGTGAACTGAACGCCCGGTCGGTCGGCATCGAGATCGTGAACCCGGGCCACGAATGGGGCTATCGCGACTTTCCGGTGCTGCAGCTCGCCGCGGTGTGCGATCTCTGCCTTGCCATTCTGTCGCGGCACCCGATCCCGGCGCGCAACGTCGTTGCACACAGCGACGTGGCGCCGGACCGAAAGGAGGATCCGGGAGAAAGGTTCGACTGGCGGAGCCTGGCAGAGAACGGCGTCGGCATGTGGCCCCAGGGGGTGCCGGATCTCGGCGCCGCCGGCGCGGTGCGCGATGCCGCCCCCCTGCGCGATGTGCGCGTCGCGCTCAGCGACATCGGCTACCGCGTGGCGCCCGAAGGCGCATTCGATGCGTCGCTCGCCACGGTGCTGCGTGCGTTCCAGCGTCATTGGCGGCCCGAGGCTGTCACTGGCGAAGCAGACGCCGGCACGCGTGAACGGCTGTCAGCGGTGCAACGGCTTGTTGAGAATGCGCGGCGCGACGCTTGACCGGTTCCGCGATTACCGGCCAATGATGGATTGCCAGACGGCTGGACGGCTGCTGTTCCGCAAGGGGCAGAGGAAAGTCCGGGCTCCACGGGAATACGGTGCCGGATAACGTCCGGCGGGGGCGACCCCAGGGAAAGTGCCACAGAAAACAAACCGCCCGTGCAAGTCGCGGCGACGCGGCCCGCGGGCAAGGGCGAAACGGCGCGGCAAGAGCGCACCGCGCCCCTGGCAACAGGGGCGGCAGGGCAAACCCCACCGGGAGCAAGACCGAATAGGGACGGCCGCGTCGCAAGGCGCAGGAGCATTCCCGCTCCGCCGTCCGGGTTGGTCGCGCGAGGCGCGCTGAAAGGCGCGTCCAAGAGGAATGGTCGTCCCGCATCGCCATGGGAAACTGTGGGCGGTGCGGACAGAACCCGGCTTACAGGCCGTCTGGCGCCATCTCCAAATTTGCTCCGCAGACTAGTCCACAGGAACGCAACCGGAACCATGACACCGTAAGCCATTGAGGAGACCAGAAAAAACCACCGCCAGCAGGGAAATATCTTTGACGCCCATCCCAGCCCATGCTATCCCATGTCATCCCAAAGACACTGACGCAGACTGGCGTCGAGCCGGAAGGGCAACAACGGAAGGATGGCGAGCTTCCTGGGCACCCACCAGAATCGGTTGGACGCCAAGGGCCGCGTCTCCGTCCCCGCGCCGTTTCGCGCCGCGCTCCGCTCTTGCGACGAAAACAATGGCACGCATCTCGTGCTGCGGCCCTCGCATCAGCATCGCTGCATCGAAGCCTGGCCCAGCACTGTATTCGAAGCGTTGTCCGAGCCATTGAACCGACTCGATTTGTTCAGCCAGGCTCACGATGATTTAGCAGCCTCCCTCTATTCGGATGCGTTTCCGGTCGAGGCGGACAAGGAAGGTCGTATCGTTCTGCCCGACTCGCTCGTCAGTTTTGCCGGACTTGCCGAGACCGTGGTGTTCATGGGTCTCGGCCGCATTTTCCAGATCTGGGAACCAGAAGCAGCAGAACGCCGGCGCGCCGAGGCGCGCGAACGGGCGCGCGCGCATGGCTTCACGCTGCCGGCGGGTGGTACGCAATGAATCATGTTCCCGTCATGCTCTCTGAGGTTGTCCGTTTGCTCGGCCCGCGCAGCGGCGGCGTGTACCTCGACGGCACCTTCGGTGGCGGTGGCTATGCTTCAGCATTTTTGGAAGCCGCGCCCTGCACAATCTGGGCGATCGATCGCGATCCCGAGGCAATCGCTCGTGGCGCCAGTCTGGCCGCGCGCTTTCCCGACCGCCTGCACCTGATCAATGGCCAGTTCGGTGACATGCTGGATCTGCTGGCAGAGCAAGGCGTCACAGCGCTGGATGGCGTTGTGCTCGATCTCGGCGTGTCGTCATTCCAGATCGACGACCCGGCGCGTGGCTTTTCGTTCCGCGGCGATGGTCCCCTCGATATGCGTATGGGCCGCGGCGGCTTGACCGCCGCCGATCTGGTCAACACGCTGCCCGAGCGCGAGCTGGCCGACCTGCTGTTCGAGCTGGGTGAGGAGCGCGCCTCGCGCCGCATAGCGCACAGGATCGTCGCGGCCCGCAGTGAGACGCCGATCACCACTACGGCGCGGCTGGCGACCATCATTCGCGACGTCCTGCCGCCGGATCGGCCAGGCATCGATCCCGCCACGCGCAGCTTCCAGGCGCTGCGCATCCAGGTGAACGACGAACTCGGCGAGATAGAGCGAGGGCTGAGCCAGGCCAGCCGGCTGATCGGTCCGGGTGGTCGCCTGATCGTCGTTTCGTTCCATTCGCTTGAGGACCGCATCGTCAAGCGGTTCATGGCCGACGCGGCTGGGCGCGCGCCATCGCCCTCGCGTCACGACCCGAGGGGTTTGGCCACGCGCGCAACGCCGCGGTTCCGCCTCCTTACCGCGAGGCCATTACGCCCCGGCGCGGCGGAGACAGCCACCAATCCACGTGCCCGCAGCGCCAGGCTGCGTGCACTTGAGCGTACAGTCGGGGAGAGCGGGTCATGATCCGCCCCGTCACTCTCGTCTGTTTCCTGCTCGCCTGCGGTGCCGGCCTCTATCTCTACTCGGCCAAGCATCGCGTGCAGCTGGTCGACCATGAGATCGAGAAGACCGTTCGCGCCACCGACGAACTGCGCGAACAGATCAGGGTGCTGCACGCCGAATGGACACTACAGAACGATCCGCAGCGTCTTCAGGCGCTAGCCGATCAGTTCCTAACTCTGAAGACGCTGACGCCAGGTCAGTTCACCAGCCTGGCGGATCTGGATAAGCGGCTGCCTGCGGTTCCTGCCCCCGAGCCAACGGCCCCCGAGGCAACCGAGCCGGAACCGGTACCCGTGGCGCAGGCACCGCAGCCTGAAGAGCTACCGCCCGCGCCCGCTGCGCCGCGCCCCGCCGTTCAGTCGCCGCCGCCCGCTCGGCCGGCCGCCGCGGTGGCCGTTGCCGCCCCGCCGGTCTCGCCGCCGGCGGAGCACAAGCCGCCGCCACCACCGCGTCCCGCGCTTGCCGAAGCTCCACGCGAGCACCCCGTAATTGCCGAAGTGCAGCAGGTGCGCCCATCCCCGGCCGTGGCGCGTCGGGTTATCGTTGCCGAGCAACCGCGCCCGGCCCAGCCGCCTGCGCGTCTGCCGATAACCGGGTCGGCTCTTGGCATGGCACGCAGTGCCACGGCTCCGCCACCGCCGCGACCCATGCCGGTGAGCGCTTCACAGTGGGTGAGCAACGGAGGAGGGGGGTAGACGATGAGCGGCGCCCCGTCCGCTTCCTCCGTGCCGCGCGGGGCGCCCGCGCATCGACGCGGCGCCGCGTCCGCCGACACCGTGCCTCGCATGGAAATGGTGCGTGTCACCGAGCCTGACCTGCAGCGCCGCAATGCACTGGAGAAGACGCGAAACCGTCTCGTCTATACTGCGTTCGGCTTCGCCCTGCTGTTTCTCGCGGTGATCGCCAAGCTGGCTGACGCGACCATCCTGCAGCCACTCGCTCCGCACCGGCCGGAGAAGCCAATCGCAGCCTTGCTTACAGCGCCAAAGGCTGCTGAAGCGACCGAGCTCGGCCAGCGTGCCATGATCACCGATCGCAACGGTCAGATCCTTGCGATCTCACTGCCCACCGTCGCGGTGTTCGCCGATCCTCGGCAGGTCATCGATCCAGCCGATGTGGCGCACCGCTTGAAACAGGTCTTGCCGAGGCTCGATGAGGACGCGGCGCGGACGCGCCTGTCCGACACCAATCGACAGTTCGTCTATCTCGAGCGACAGGTCACGCCGCGCGAGCAGCTCGCCATCAATTCGCTCGGCATACCGGGAATTGATTTCCGCCCGTCCGAGGAGAGGCACTATCCGATGGGCCGCACGGCGGCACAGGTGCTGGGCGGCACCGATGTCGATGAACACGGCGTCGCCGGCGTCGAGCGGTATTTCGACCAGCGCCTCTTTGCCGACAGCACGCCGCTCCGCTTGTCGATCGATGTGCGCGTGCAGGCGGTCGTGCGTGACGAACTGTCCAAAGCGATGGATGAATTCCAGGGGATTGGTGCCTGCGGCATCGTGATGGACGTGAACACTGGCGAAGTTCTCGCGATGATCAGCCTTCCCGACTACGACGCCAACGACTTCCGCACGACGCCCGCGGATGACCGGTTCAATCGCGCGGTGACTGGCATGTACGAGCCGGGCAGCACGTTCAAGTTGCAAACTGCATCTATGGCGCTCGACTCCGGCATCGTCCATATCTGGGACGAGTTCGACGCCTCTCGCCCAATCCATATCGGCCGTTTCACCATCACGGATTTTGAGGGCAAACATCGCTGGCTCTATTTGCCGGAGGTGCTCGCCTATTCTTCCAACCTCGGAGCGGCACACATCGGTGAGACAGTGGGCGGCGAGCGCCAGCGTGCCTGGCTGAAATCCATGGGCATGTTCGGCCGCGTCGGCATTGAGTTGCCGGAGGCCGGTCTGCCGATCATTCAGCCCGCTTCGGCCTGGAAGGAGGTCGTCACGCTCACGGTCTCGTTCGGTCACGGCATCTCGGTTTCACCGCTGCACGTGGTGCGTGGTACCGCGGCGGTGGCGACCGGTGTACTGGAGCGGCCGACCATCCTGGCGCTGGCGTCCGGCCAACACCCGGATGGTGTGCAGGTGATGCAGCCGTCGACGTCCGACACGATGCGCAAGCTCATGCGTCTCGTCGTGACCGACGGCTTCGGCAAGCAGGCGGAAGTTGCCGGGTACTACCCGGGCGGCAAGACTGGCACCGCTGAGAAGGTCGGCAAACATGGCTACAAGCGCGGCTTCAAAGAGAACTTCAACGTCGCCGCGTTCACCAGCGTGTTCCCGATGAACGCCCCGCGCTATGCGGTCTACATGATGATCGATGAGCCGCATGGCAACAAAAGCACCTTCGGCTATTCGACCGCCGGCTGGGTGGCGGCACCCGCCGCGGGCCGGGTCATTGCCCGGATCGCGCCGATGCTTGGTATGCTGCCGGACATCCAGGACGCGCCGGCAATCAATCAGGCGCTGTTCATCCCACTCGAGCCGCACAGGCCGGCCGGCGTGGTCGCGCGCGGACCTTTGACGGTTTCCGCTCCGGGAACCTCGGCCCGGCCAGCGTTGACGGTCCCGGTCACTCCGCTCGCGCCTGCGCGCCCGATGGGCCACGAGCCACGCCACGAAGCGAACATGCCGGCGTCCCGCGCGATTGCCGCCGCTGAATTGCCCGCAGACGCAGCCGCCTCCGTTGCGGCTCGCTGAAATCATGAGCGCGGTTCCCGTACAGGCTCTGGCCCGTACCATTTCCGCTTCCTGGCGGAATGCGGGTCGCCTGGAAATCGCCGGCATCACCGCGGACAGTCGCCGCGTGGGCCCCGGATATCTCTTCGCGGCGCTGCCGGGCAGTCGCGTTGATGGCCGTGCCTTCATCGCCGATGCGGTATCGCGAGGTGCCATCGCCGTGCTCGCGCCTGCTGGTACCCAATGGCCACCTGGTGTGCCGCCGCGGCCGTTGCTGGAGGATCCGGAGCCGCGGCGCCGTCTCGCCCAACTTGCTGCGGGTCTCGCCGGCAGCCAGCCCCGTGTCATGGTCGCGGTCACCGGGACCAACGGCAAGACCAGCACCGTGGAGTTCCTGCGCCAGTTGTGGAGTTCGGGGGGAAAGCCCGCAGCCAGTCTCGGCACACTCGGCTTGCTCGCCGCAGGGTTCGATCCCGGTCCCGGCCTGACCACGCCTGATCCGGTTACGTTGGCAGAGACGCTCGCGCGGTTGGCGCGTGCAAGGATTCAGCACGCTGCGATGGAGGCCTCCTCGCACGGCCTCGACCAATTCCGTCTCGACGGAGTGCGCCTGTCCGGAGCCGCGTTCACCAATCTGACGCGCGATCATCTCGACTACCATGGCTCGGAGGACGCATATCGTGCCGCCAAGCTCCGGCTGTTTGCCGAGCTGCTGCCGGCCGGTGCCCCTGTGGTCGCGAGTAGCGAGATGGATGCGACGACGCTCACAGCGCTGAAACAAATCGCTGGCCGGCGTCGGCTTGAATTTCGCACCGTCGGCGAGGCAGGTTCGGCGATCCGTCTGCTGGTTGCCAAGCCGCGTCCCGACGGGCAGGTTCTACGTATCGAAACGGCTGGCGCCCGGCGCGAAATCAAGGTTGCTTTGCCGGGCCGCTTTCAAGCCGACAATGCTTTGCTGGCCGCCGCCCTGGCCGCCGCACTCGGTGAGCCCGATGTTCTGAATCGTCTTGCGCTCTTGCACGGTGTCCGCGGTCGGCTGGAGCTGGCGGCGCGTCTGCCAAACGGCGCTGCCGTGTACGTGGACTACGCCCATACGCCGGACGCGCTGGAACGGCTGCTGACCGCACTGCGGCCACACACCGCGGGTCGGCTGCACGTGGTATTCGGCGCCGGCGGTGACCGGGACCGCGGCAAGCGCCCGCTGATGGGCGCCGCAGCCGCGCGGCTGGCCGATGTGGCGATCGTCACCGACGACAATCCCCGCAGCGAGAATCCAGCCATGATCCGCGCCGCGGTGCTCGCCGCGTGTCCCTGTGGACGCGAAATCGGCGATCGCGCCAAGGCCATCGAGACAGCACTGAACGGCCTTGCATCCGGCGATGTGCTGGTCGTGGCAGGGAAGGGCCATGAACAGGGTCAGACCATCGGCAACACCGTCGTCCCGTTCGACGACGTGGATGTCGTTCGCCGCCTGGTGTCCGCATCATGACCGCGCTTTGGACCGCGCCTGATCTGCTCGAGGCCACCGGCGGAACCATGAGCGTGCCATTCGCCGCCACTGGCGTTTCGATCGATACGCGCACCATTCAGCCCGGCGACCTGTTCGTCGCATTGCGCGGCGAGACGAGCGACGGCCACGCGTTTGTTGCTGATGCCATCGCCAAGGGCGCGGCCGGCGCGATGGTAAGTCATGCCGTGCCAGAGGTCCGCCGCCAGCTGCTGGTCGATGATACCCTTGCCGCCCTGCATCGCCTTGGCGGCTATGCGCGCGAGCGCTTCACTGGCCGCCTGGTCGCGGTCACCGGAAGCGTCGGCAAGACCACGACGAAGGAGATGCTGCGGACCGTACTGACGGCATTCGGCACGACGCATGCCGCCGTCGCCTCCTACAATAATCACTGGGGACTGCCGTTGACGTTGGCGCGGTTGGCGCCGGACGCAGAGTTCTGCGTCGCCGAGATCGGCATGAATCATGCCGGCGAGATCGCGCCCCTCGCACGCCTCGCGCGACCGAATGCCGCGGTGATCACCGCGGTGGAAAAGGCGCATATCGGTTTCCTTGGCTCGATTGAGGCCATCGCCGACGAAAAGGCAGAGCTTCTGCGCGCGCTGGAGCCTGGTGGTATCGCGGTGCTGCCGGCTGACACGCGCCTGCTGCCGCGGCTGCTTGCGGCTGTCGGCGGCGCGCAAATCGTGACATTCGGCGAGGCGAATTCCGCCGATGCGCGGCTGGTCGATCTCATGATGGACGCGGACGGCAGCGATGTCGCGGCCGAGCTTGCAGGCCAGCGCGTCGCGTTTCGGCTGAACGCGCCAGGTCGCCACATGGCGATGAACGCATTGGCCGCGCTCGCCGCAGCTCATCACCTCAGCGACGCGGCGCCCGAGCGCGTCGCGCGAGCGCTGGAGGGCTTTGCCCCGGTCGTTGGTCGCGGCACCCGCCGCACGATCGCCGTACCCGGCGGTATCGCGTTGCTGCTTGACGAAAGTTATAACGGCAACCCCGCCTCGATGCGCGCGGCACTGACAGTATTGCGTCTGCAGCGTGCCAAACGCCGCATCGCCGTACTTGGCGATATGCTGGAACTTGGCGATGTCGGCGCCGCCGAGCATCGCGCCCTTGCGGCCGATGTCGCAGCGGCAGCGGATCGTCTGTTTGCGTGCGGACCGCTGATGCATGGGCTGTTCAACGCAGTACCCGAAGCTATGCGTGCCGGCCACGCCCAGGACTCCGCTTCCCTCGCGCCGATCCTGGCTCGCGCCGTCGCTCCCGGAGACGCGATCCTGATCAAGGGCAGTCTCGGCAGCCGAATGAAGTTGGTGGTCAACGCCCTCGAGCCGCGAGCGGAGGCCGCCTGATGCTGTACGATCTCGCCCGCCCGCTGGCCAACCAGTTCATCCTGTTCAATCTGTTCCGTTACATCACCTTCCGTTCGGGTGCTGCGTGCCTGACTGCACTGATCGTCAGCTTCATCCTCGGGCCGCCACTGATTCGCTGGCTGAGATCGATGCAGGGTGATGGGCAGCCGATCCGTGACGATGGTCCGGAGCGGCATCTCGTCGAAAAGAAGGGCACGCCCACGATGGGCGGCGTGCTCATATTATCCGCGCTCACCGTCTCGACCCTGCTCTGGGTCGATCTTCGCAACGCCTATGTCTGGGCGGTTCTGTTCGTCACGCTGGGCTATGGCGCACTGGGCTTTGCCGACGACTATCGAAAACTGTCGCGGCGCAACCACAAGGGCGTCTCCGCACGGGTCAAGCTGACCGCACAGATGGTGATCGGTCTCGCCGCATCCATCTGGATCGTGCTGCTGACGCGCGGCGCATTCGCCACCGCTCTGGCAGTGCCGATGTTCAAGGACGTGCTCATCCCATTCGGCTTCGCCTTTCCCTTCTTTGGCATGCTGGTCATGCTCGGCGCCTCGAATGCGGTTAACCTGACAGACGGGCTGGATGGCCTCGCCATCGTCCCGACCATCATTTGCGCCGGTGTGTTCGCGCTGATCGCGTACCTGGTCGGCAATCGCATCTTCGCCGACTACCTGCAGCTCAACCCGGTGCCCGGCGTTGGCGAACTCGCTGTGTTCTGCTCCGCGCTGATCGGCGCCGGGCTCGGCTTCCTCTGGTTCAATGCGCCGCCGGCTGCGGTCTTCATGGGCGATACCGGTTCGCTCGCGCTGGGCGGCGCGCTGGGCGCCGTCGCGGTGGCGACGAAGCACGAGATCGTGCTGCTGATCGTTGGCGGCTTGTTCGTCGCGGAGACCGCCTCGGTGATCGTCCAGGTGTTCTGGTACAAGCGCACTGGGACGCGCGTCTTCCTCATGGCGCCGCTGCACCATCACTTCGAGAAAAAGGGCTGGGCGGAACCCACCATCGTGATCCGCTTCTGGATCATCTCGATGATTCTTGCCCTGGTCGGCCTGGCGACCTTGAAGATCAGATGAACATCCACCGGTCATTGCGAGGGATGCCGTTGTTGCGAATCGCGCCGCTCCGCTTTCATGCGGTCCGCTCGACGGCGGATACTGCCTGATGCCCACACTCTCGCGCGCTGACAACTCTGTGCTGGGCCGCTGGTGGTGGACCGTGGACCGCTGGACCCTGGGTGCTGTCGGCATGCTGATCGGCTTCGGCTACATCATGATGCTTGCGGCGAGCCCGGCGGTCGCTGAGCGCATTGGCTCTTCGCGCGACGTGTTCATCCTCAAGCAGGTGCTCTTCCTCGCTGCCGCCGGCGCGATTGTCGTGGCGGTGTCACTGCTGTCGCCACGCAGCATCCGTCGTGTCGCCATCGTGGGCTGCATCATTGCGCTGTTGCTCACCGCCGCCACCATGCTGATCGGCGTCGAAATCAAGGGCGCTCGACGCTGGATCGCGCTGCCAGGCCTTTCGGTACAGCCGTCGGAGTTTCTGAAACCCTGCTTCGCGATCGTTGTCGCATGGCTGATCAGCGAGGGGCGCCGTTCGCCGCGCTTTCCGGGCAAGTCGCTGGCTATCGGCACCTTCCTGGTGATCGCCTTGCTGCTGAAGTCGCAGCCGGATGTCGGCATGTTGGCGGTGATCACCGCGGTGTTCTTTGTCCAGCTCTACATCAATGGGCTGAACCTATTTCTGGCGGCCGGTGCCGTCGCCAGCTTTGGGCTTGCCGGCGTCGGCGCCTACATGTTCTTCCCACACGTGCAGAGGCGGGTCGAGAACTTCCTGCATCCCGGCAACACCACCGGTAGCGACTACCAGCCGCACACCGCACTGGAGGCATTCGGCAACGGCGGCCTGTTGGGCCGTGGTCCGGGCGAGGGGCGCGTAAAGGACATACTGCCCGACGCGCATGCCGACTTCGTGTTTGCCGTGGCCGGCGAGGAATTCGGCCTGATCCTGTGCCTGGTCATCATCGCCGTGTTCGCCTTCATCGTGCTGCGCGGCCTGCTGTGGCTGCTGAAGGAGCAGGACCTGTTCGTCGTTCTGTCGTGCACCGGTCTGGTGACCGGTTTCGGCCTGCAGGCATTCATCAACATGGCATCGTCGCTGCAACTCATCCCGACCAAGGGCATGACGCTACCGTTGATATCCTATGGCGGCTCGTCTGCGCTCGCCGTGGCCCTTGGCATGGGTATGCTGTTGGCACTGACGCAACGTCGACATCGTGGCGACATGCCATGAGAGGGCCTGCGGTGCTTCCCGTGGTGATCGCGGCCGGCGGAACCGGCGGCCACTTCTTTCCGGCCGAGGCACTGGCCAGCGAACTGCTGGCGCGCGGGCGGCGCGTGGCACTGATGACCGATGCGCGTTCGGGTGGGATTCAATCCCCGGTGTTCGCCGGGCTCGAGCATTTCGTGATCAGCGGCGCAGGGATCGCCGGCCGTGGGCCGCTACGTGCGGGCAAGGCCGTAGTGACGCTGGCTGGCGGCGTGCTTCAGGCGAGACACATCCTCAGGCGCGTCCATGCTGCGGCGGTAGTCGGTTTTGGCGGATACCCCTGTGTCGCGCCGGTGCTTGCCGCTCGTCTGATGCCGCAACGTCCAGCGGTGATCTTGCATGAGCAGAATGCCGTGCTTGGCCGCGCCAACCGCTTCCTTGCCCGTCACGCTGACCGGCTGGCATTGAGCTTCGCCGCAACCCAGCGCGTGCCAGAGGTCGAGGCGGTGGTCACCGGCAACCCGGTGCGCAACGCGATCCAGGCGCTTGCGACGCTGCCCTATGCGCCGCCCGTGGACACGATACGCCTGCTCGTACTGGGCGGCTCGCTCGGCGCGCGGATATTCAGCGATGTCGTGCCGACGGCGCTGGCGTCATTGCCTGATGGCCTGTTGTCGCGCATCTCGATCGTGCAGCAGTGCCGCGCGGAGGACCTGGGTCGGGTTCGCGCGGCATATGACCTGGCAGGCATCAATGCAGAACTGTCAGGCTTTTTTCCGGACGTGGCGGAGAAGCTTGCTTCGGCGCATTTGGTCATCGCGCGCGCCGGTGCCTCCACCGTCGCCGAACTTGCGGCCGCCGGCAGGCCAGCGATTCTTGTGCCGCTGCCTGGCGCCATCGACGATCATCAGTCCGCCAATGCGCGTGCGATGGCCGAGGCACGCGGCGCATCGGTGATCGCGCAGCGGGATTTGTCGCCTGATGCATTGCGCGACCGGCTCGTCGCATTATTGGTCGCACCCGACATGCTTACCCATGCGGCGCTTGCCGCGCGGAGCACCGCCCGTGCCGATGCAGCGGCACGGCTGGCCGATCTCGTCGAGCAACTCATGCGCCAGGAGGTACGGGCATGAGAGCGCTGCCGCTGTCGATCGGGACCATTCATTTTGTCGGCATCGGTGGCATCGGTATGTCGGGTATTGCCGAGGTGCTGCACAATCTTGGCTACGGTGTGCAAGGCAGCGACCTGACGGATTCCGCCAACGTCCGCCGTCTGCGCGAGGCCGGCATCCCGGTCGCCATCGGGCATGACGCTGCCAATCTCGGCAACGCACAGGTTGTCGTCGTGTCGTCCGCGGTGAAGCCCGACAACCCCGAGGTTGCGACCGCGCGTGCGCGGCTGATCCCGGTGGTGCGGCGCGCCGAGATGCTCGCCGAGCTGATGCGGCTGAAGTGGTCAATCGCGATCGGTGGAACGCACGGCAAGACGACCACCACCAGCTTGATCGCCGCTGTGCTGGAGGCCGCGCATCTCGATCCCACCGTGATCAATGGCGGCATCATCAACGCCTATGGCACCAACACGCGCCTGGGCACCGGCGATTGGATGGTGGTGGAGGCGGACGAAAGCGACGGCAGCTTCCTGCGTCTTCCTGCGGTCATCGCCGTCGTCACCAACATGGATCCCGAGCATCTCGATCATTGGGGCACGCCGGAGGCGATGGTCGCCGGCTATGATCAGTTTGTTTCCAACGTGCCGTTCTATGGATTTGCGGTGCTGTGCATCGATCATCCTGCGGTACAGCAGATGATCCCGCGCCTCTCGGATCGGCGCATCATCACCTACGGGTTCTCGCCGCAGGCTGATGTGCGCGCAGATCGTATCGTGCCGGACAAGCTGGGATCCACCTTCGACGTCACCATCACCGATCGCGCGCGAAACCGGGCGCGCAAGTTAGGTCCGTACCGACTGCCGATGCTGGGCAGCCATAATGTCCAGAACGCTCTGGCGGCGGTGGCGGTCGGTGTTGAGATGGAGATCGACGACGATACGCTGCGTGGCGCGTTCGCAGGCTTCCGTGGCGTCAAGCGGCGCTTCACCAAGACCGGCGAGGCGGGTGGCATTACCGTGATCGACGATTACGGCCACCATCCGGTGGAGATCGCCGCAGTGCTAAAGGCGGCGCGCCAGGCCGGCGCGCGCAATGTGATTGCGGTGGTGCAGCCACATCGCTTTACGCGCCTGAGTTCGTTGTTCATCGAATTCTGCACCTGCATGAATGACGCAGGCACGGTGATCGTGGCCGATATCTATGCCGCCGGTGAGCCGCCCATCCCCGGTGTCACGCGCGATGCACTGGTGGAGGGGCTGCGCGCGCGCGGCCATCGCAGTGTCGTGCCGCTGCCATCGTCCGAGCGGCTGGCGGAGATGGTGTTCGCGATTGCCAAGCCGGGTGACTTCGTCGTGTGTCTCGGCGCGGGGAATATCACCAGCTGGGCGGCAGCACTGCCCGGCGAATTGGCGGAGTTGCAGGGGCGGCGCATCGCGGGGAGTGCGGCATGACGATGGCTGCCGCCTGCATCACAGACCTCGCCAACTCGCTGCCGCCGCTGCGCGGTCGCGCCCAGACGAATGCGAATCTGGCGCCATTCACTTGGTTCCGCGTCGGCGGTCCCGCCGAAGCATTGGTGCGCCCTGCCGATGCGGCGGATCTCGCACAGTTCCTGCGAGCATTGCCGCTCGATATCCCGGTGCATGTGATCGGCGCCTGCTCGAACCTGATCATTCGAGATGGCGGACTGCCGGGCGTGGTCGTCCGCCTCGCGCGCGGCTTCGGCAAGGTCTCGCTGGATGGCGATGGTGTCGTTGTCGGCGCGGCGGCGCTCGACGTGACGGTTGCCGAGTACGCCGCCGCCACTGGATTGACCGGGCTGGAGTTTCTCTCCGGCATTCCCGGCAGCATCGGTGGTGCGGTTGTGATGAACGGTGGAGCCTATGGCGGCGACCTCGCGTCCTGCCTCGATTGGGTCGAGGTGGTCACGCGTGGCGGCGAACAGTGCCGTCTCGCCGCGGCTGATCTCGCCTTTGCCTATCGTCACTCGCGCCTGCCCCACGGCGCCGTTGTGGTGCGTGCCCGGTTGCGCGCGCGACGCGGTGCCCCCGCGTCAATAGCGGCGCGGATGGCGGAGATCCGCACCGCACGCGAGGCCTCGCAGCCGGTGCGTGCACGGACCGGCGGTTCCACCTTCCGTAACCCGCCAGACATGAAGGCGTGGGAGCTGATCGATGGCGCCGGCTGTCGTGGCCTGACCCGCGGCGGCGCTGAGGTATCGGAGAAGCACTGCAACTTCCTGATCAACACTGGCACTGCCACCGCGGCGGATCTGGAAGGGCTCGGCGAGGAAGTTCGTCGCCGTGTGCATGCTGCCACCGGCGTCACGCTCGAATGGGAGATCCATCGCATCGGCGTGCCTGCGGGAAAGCCGGAGGCAGTCGTATGAATGTTATGACAGTCCTCACAGTCCTCCCCCTCCCCTTGCGGGGGAGGGGGAGATTTGTTCGCCCCGGTTATTCTCCATGACTCGCATCGCAGTCCTCTACGGCGGCATTTCCGCGGAACGTGAGGTCAGCCGCTCGACCGGCCTGCAGGTCATCCCCGCCCTGCGCGAGGCCGGCTTCGACGTCACACCGATCGAGGTCGGCGAAGACATCGGTGCTGTGATCGCAGCACTTACGCCGCGTCCCGATGCCGTGTTCAATGCATTGCATGGCCGCTTCGGCGAGGACGGCGCGATCCAGGGCGTGCTCGACTGGCTGGCGATCCCTTATACTCATTCCGGCGTGCGTGCCTCCGCGCTCGCGATGGACAAGGTCGCGGCCAAAGCGATCTTTGCCGCCGCCGGCCTACCGATCGCGCACGGTCGCGTCGTGTCGACCAACGAACTTGAGACCGCCGATCCGCTGCCGCTGCCTTACGTGGTCAAGCCGGTCGGTGAAGGTTCGTCGGTCGGCGTCGAGATCATCAGGAACGGCGATAACCGTCGCGCCGATGTTGCCCGCGCCTGGCGCTTCGGCAGAGCGGCGCTGGTCGAAGAATACATCCCCGGCCGCGAGCTCACCGTTGGTGTCATGGGCGATCGCGCGCTCGCGGTGACCGAGATCATTGCGGAAGCAGGCGTCTTCTACGACTACGAATCAAAATACGCCGACGGTGGCTCGCGCCATGTCATCCCTGCGCGCGTGCATCCCGATATGTACGAGCATGCACTTGATGTAGCCCTCGCTGCGCATCGCGCACTCGGGTGTCGTGGTGCGACGCGCTGCGACTTTCGCTATGACGACACACGCGGTGAACCCGGCCGCCTCGTGCTGTTGGAGATCAACACGCAGCCAGGCCTCACGCCAACCTCGCTGCTGCCGGAACAGGCCGCGCATAACGGCGTGAGCTTCTCGCAGCTTTGCGCCTGGATGGTGGAGAACGCGACATGCCGCGCGTGACCCGCGGTCCGCGAAGTTCAGTGAAGGATCGGCCAGGCCGGTTGCGGCTTCTGCTGCGCCGACAGAAGCGGCTATTGCGCCCCGCCGGCTGGGTTGCCTTCGCGATGGTTGTCGTTCTGCTCGGTCTGTTCGTTCTGCGCTCGGCAGCGCCCGGCGGCACGCTCGCCACGCTGCGCGAACAGCTTGGTGGTGCCACCGCTTTCGCCGGCTTGCGCGTCACTGATGTGGTGATCGAGGGCCGCGCCAATACGCCTGAACCGTTGCTGCGTGCAGCGCTTGGCGTCAGCAAGGGAGATCCGATCATCGGCTTCTCGGTGGAACAGGCGCGCCAGCGAGTGGAAACCCTGTCCTGGGTTGAACACGCCACCATCGAGCGGCGTCTACCCGGCACCGTCGTCGTGTTTCTGCAAGAGAGGCGTCCGTTCGCCATCTGGCAAAATCAGGGCAGGTTCGTGCTGATCGACCGAGGCGGCCAGATCGTCGCAAACGAGAACCTCGCCGAATTCCGCCAGCTTCCGCTTGTCGTCGGGCCTGGCGCGCCAGGCGCTGCCGCCCCGCTGATCGACGCACTGGCCGATCGTCCCGAGCTGCAGAAGCGTGTTATCGCCGCCGTCCGCATCGGCGAGCGGCGCTGGAACCTGCGACTTAGCAACGGTGCCGATGTGATGCTGCCTGAGGGACACGAGGTTCCGGCGCTCGATCGGCTTATGCAGCTTCAGCAGGAGCACGCGCTGCTCGATCGCCCGCTTGCCGCAATCGATATGCGGCTTGGCGATCGCCTGGTGGTTCGCCCGCGGCCGGACGAGAAGAAGCCAACATGAACGACATGTCCCGCCGCATGCTGCCGCCGGTTGGCGAGCCCGATGAGCCAGAGCGTTCGCGATATGGGCGCTCCGGACCGTTCGGCGTGCTGGACATTGGCACGACCAAGATCGTCTGCCTGATCGGCCGCACCGAAACCGACGGAACGCTGCGTGCACTCGGTTTCGGTTGGCAGAAGGGACGCGGCGTGCGCGGCGGCAGTGTGGTCGATCTCGACGCCGCCGAAAAAGCGATCCGTGCGTCGGTCGGCCAGGCGGAAGACATGGCCGATACGCGGCTCCGCTCGATCACCGTCAATCTCACCTGCGGTCAGCCGGAATCGCGACTGTTCAATGTGCAGTGGCCGGTTGGCGGGCGTGCGGTGGAAGAGTCGGACATCCGCCGTATCGTGAATGAGGGCAGGGGACGTGCCGGAGTTGATGGCCGCGAAGTGATCCACGCGATACCGCTGACGTTCTCGGTCGACCAGACCGATGGCGTTGCTGATCCGCGCGGACTGTTCTGCGAGGAACTGACGGCGCGGTTGCACATCATCGATGCCTTCTCCACCGCGCTGCGCTCTCTCGGAGCCTGCATCGCGCGCTGCGACCTCGATATCGGCGAGCTCGTATCCGCGCCGATGGCGGCAGGTCTTGCCACGCTGGTGGCCGACGAGCGCGAACTGGGTGCCACGGTCATCGACATGGGCGGCGGCACCACCGGCATGGCCGTGTTTGCCGAGGGCCAGTTGCTGCACACCGCGCAGCTCCCGGTCGGCGGCGTACACGTGACCAACGATCTGGCGCGGCTGCTGTCGACGCCCGTCGCGCATGCCGAGCGTTTGAAAGCGCTGTACGGCAGCGTGCACTCCTGTCCGGATGATGAGCGCGAGATGCTGCCGGTGCCGCTGGTCGGCGAGGAAGAGCATCAGATCGCCAAGGTGCCGCGCAGCATGGTGGTGAACATCATCCGCCCGCGGCTGGAAGAAACGTTCGAGATGGTGAAAGAGAAGCTTGATGCTTCGGGACTCACCCGCGCAGCGGGAACGCGCGTGGTGCTGACCGGTGGTGCCTGTCAGCTTGCCGGAGCGCGCGAGTTGGCGGGCCGCATTCTGAACAAGCAGGTCCGTCTCGGCCGTCCCATCGCGCTGCGTGGTTTGCCTGACTCGGCATCCGGTCCGGCCTTCGCGACTGCAGCCGGCCTGCTGGCCTGGGCCGCCGGCGAGGGGCGCACCATGCGCGACGTCGACCTCGACGTCGAACGTCCGTCGGGCCTCTTCCGCCGCGTCGTCAATTTTTTGAAGGAGCGCGTCTGATGCCGGAATTTTTTGTTCGCGCGCGCCTCCGGCGCGGCGCGAATCGCAAGATGTGGCGTAACAACGAATCGGCACGACTGGGGGACAAGTCACTATGACTTTGAATCTTACCATCCCGCAGACTCCGCATACCGATTTCAGCCCGCGCATCACCGTCATAGGGGTGGGCGGCGGCGGCACCAATGCGGTCGACAACATGATCACCGCGAATCTCCAGGGCGTGGAGTTCGTCGTCGCCAACACCGATGCGCAGCAGCTCATGCACAGCCGCGCCGACCGGCGCATCCAGTTGGGCCCGCACATCACGCAAGGGCTCGGCGCCGGTGCGAAGCCGGAGGTCGGCAAGGCGGCGGCGGAAGAGGCGTCCGATGAACTGTCGCGCCACCTGGACGGCGCGCACATGGTATTCATCACGGCCGGCATGGGCGGCGGCACTGGCACTGGCGCGGCACCGGTCATCGCGCGCATGGCGCGAGAGCGCAACATTCTCACCGTCGGTGTGGTGACCAAACCGTTCGGCTTCGAGGGCGTGCGACGCGCTCGCTGTGCCGATCAGGGGATCGAGGAGCTGCAGCGCCACGTCGATACTCTGATCGTGATTCCGAATCAGAATCTCTTCCGCATGGCCAATGAGCGCACGACCTGGCGGGAGGCGTTCAAGATGGCCGACCAGGTGCTCTACATGGGCGTGCGCGGGGTTACCGATCTGATGATGGCACCGGGTCTGGTCAATCTCGACTTCGCCGATATCCGCACCGTCATGGCGGAGATGGGCAAGGCGATGATGGGCACCGGCGAGGCGGAGGGTGAGAATCGTGCGATCCGTGCAGCCGAGGCGGCAATCAGCAATCCGCTGCTGGAAGACACCTCGATGGCCGGCGCCCGTGGTCTGCTGATCAACATCACCGGCGGCGATGACCTGACGCTGTTCGAAGTGGATCAGGCGGCGAACCGTATCCGCGAGGAGGTGGACGAGGAGGCCAACATCATCTTCGGCTCGGCGATCGATGAGTCGCTCTCGGGCCGCATTCGGGTGTCCGTTGTCGCGACCGGCATCGATTCCCCGGCCATGGCCGAGCACGATCGGCCGCGCCTGGTCGCCGTGGGGGGCAACGCGATGCCCATGCCGCAACCGATCCCGCTGCCGATGCAGGCAATGGTACTTCCGGCCGGGTCGCTCCCGGCTGGCACGGTGCCGGCGCCCGGCATGACGATCGGGCTGCAACCGCTGCGCCAGGCCGCTCCGCAAATGGTCGCAGTGACGCAGTCCATGCCGGAGATGGCGCCGCTCATGGAGGCAATGACCGCACCAGCGTCGGAGTCGCCCGCCGCGCCGCAGCGACGAGGGCCATCGACCGCGTCGCGAGCCGGCCTGTTTGCCGAGGCGCGGCCAGTCAGCGCGCCGGCTCAGGGGCAGCCGGCGGCCGAACCGTCCCGCCCCAGTCTGTTCGGCACGGTCACCGGGGCGTTCCGTCGGCGACTGAACACACCGACGACCCAAGACGAGCCGCCGCCGGTTCGCGCCGAGCCGACGGTGCAGCAGGAGGCGCCGCAGGTCGGACAACCGCGCGCCTCGGTCCGTCAGACTGCCGGCGACGAGGTCGGGCTGGACATACCGGCCTTCCTCCGGCGCCAGTCGTCCTAGTGCCGGCGTCAGGCGGCACCAATCGGCAGTTGAAAACCGCAAAATCAAAGGCTTCCACGGATACACTCAGAAACAAACATTGACTGGTCAAGGCTCGCGGGCGGCAACTAGCTTGCAGTATGCCGCAAGAGCGAAAAGAGGCGAGGTGCATGGACGGTCTGCCGCAAGCCCTGGGTTCCGAGATCACCGCACGGTGTCAGCAGACGCTGAAGGCCTCGATCGGCTGCGTCGGTGTGGGGCTGCATTCCGGACAGCGGGTCACCCTGACCTTCCGCCCGGCGGTCGCAGATCATGGCATCGTTTTCCGCCGCAGTGATATCGGCGCGGACATTCCCGCTCGGTTCGACCGGGTCGTCGACACGAGGCTTGCCACCGTGCTGGAGCATGCCGGCGCGCGAATCGGCACGGTCGAGCATGTCCTCGCCGCACTGGCCGGCTGTGGTATCGACAATGCGGTGGTCGAGGTTGATGGCCCGGAACCGCCGATCCTGGATGGCTCCGCAGCACAGTTTGTCTTCCTGCTGGATTGTGCCGGCACTGTTGCGCAAGACGCGCCGCGGCCGACGATAGAGGTGCGTCAGTCGATCCGTGTCAGCGACGGCGACGCGTTCGCCGAATTGCGCCCGGGCTCTACCGGCCTCGACATGGCGTTGTCGATCGATTTCGCTGCCCCTGCAATCGGTCGCCAGGCGCTGTCGCTGCGGCTGACGCCCGACAGTTTCCGTCGCGAGTTGGCGGCCGCCCGTACGTTCACGCTGGCTGAGGAGATTGGCGAGTTGCGCGCCGCTGGGCTGGCGCAGGGCGGCAGTCTGGACAATGCGGTCGTGGTTGATCAGGCGCGGGTGCTGAACCCTGCCGGGCTGCGCGTGCCGGATGAGTTCGTCCGTCACAAGCTCATGGACGCCGTCGGCGACCTGGCGCTTGCCGGCGCCCCGCTGTGCGGTCGCTTCGTCGCGCATCGGTCCGGGCACACACTGAACAACCGGTTGCTGCATGCGCTTTTCGCCGAACGCGCCGCGTGGCGGGAGAGCGTGCCCGAGCAGCTTCCGGTCGCCGCCGAATAGTCCAGCGGCTTCGCTTCGTGGCGCCGCGTGGTATAAGTGCCGCGATGACACCGAATCACTTCGCGCCGCTGTGGCGCTATCTCACGAGCCTCATCGTCCTGCTGCCGCTGCTGAGCGCTTGTGGCGGCTCGAAGGATGAGAATGCCAACGCCACCACCACCGTGGCTCCGGTCGAAGAACTGTACAACAACGGCATCGACGCGCTCAACGCGCGTCGGTACGAGACCGCCACGGACCAGTTCAACCTGGTGGAGCAGAATTATCCGTATTCGAGCTGGGCGGTGAACGCACAGTTGATGCAAGGCTATACGCAATACCTGCGCAACAACTACACCGACGCCATCGCCACACTCGATCGGTTCATCCAGCTCCACCCGGCGCATCGCGATGTCGCCTATGCCTATTATCTGCGCGCGCTCTGCTACTACGAGCAGATCGCCGACATTCAGCGTGACCAGCGCGGCACGGAGCTGGCGATGAACGCGCTGCAGGAAGTGGTGAACCGCTTTCCGGACAGCGCCTACGCCCGCGACGCGCGCCTGAAGATCGACCTCTGCCGAGACCACCTTGCCGGCAAGGAAATGGAGATCGGTCGCTGGTACGAAAGCCAGCACCTCTACGAGTTCGGCGATCGGGCAATTCCAGCGCGTCGTGGATGACTATCAGACCACCAATCACGTGCCAGAGGCGCTGCATCGCCTGACCGAGATCTACCTGCTCCTCGGCCTGCGCGATCAGGCGCGGAAGACGGCGTCGGTATTGGCGTACAACTATCCCGGCAGCTCGTGGTACGAGGACAGCTACAACGACCTGTTTGACAACGGGCTGGTGCAGCAGCCAGGTCCGCCGCGCAAGCCAGACGATCGCGGCTTCCTTTCCCGCGCCTGGCACGCGGTCTTCTGAACCGCGGCGGCAGCAGGCGCAGCCGCATGCTCACTGCTATCTCCATACGCGACGTCGTGCTGATCGAGCGGCTGGATATTTCGTTCGGGCGAGGTCTGACGGTGCTTACCGGGGAGACCGGGGCCGGCAAGTCGATTCTGCTGGATAGTCTCGGTCTGGCGCTGGGGGCGAGGGCGGACGCCGGACTGGTGCGTGCAGGCGCCGCACAGGCCAGCGTGACCGCCTGCTTCGCGCCGCCCGTCGGGCATCCTGCGACAGCGCTGCTCGCCGACCAGGGATTGGAGGCCGATGACGACCTCGTGCTGCGTCGTGTGCTGACCAAGGATGGCCGGACGCGCGCCTTCATCAATGACCAGCCGGTCGGTGTGGCGCTGTTGCGACGCGCGGCGTCGCTGCTGGTTGAGGTGCAGGGCCAGCATGAACAAATCGGCCTTGCCGATCCGGCCAGCCACGCGGGTTTGCTCGACGCGTTCGGTGTCGCACGGTCCCTGCGTGATGCGGCGGCAGCAGCCTGGCGTGCCTGGCGGGCGGCGGTTACCGCCCTGGAGGCCGCCCACACAGTGATCGCGGCGGCGCAGCGCGACGAGGATTGGCTGCGTCACGCGGTGGAGGAGCTGGCCGGTTTGGCCCCACAGCCGGGCGAGGAGGAGCAGCTCGCCCAGGAGCGACAGCGATTGCAGCAGGGCGAGCGGCACGCCGAGGCGATCGCCGCGGCAATATCTGAGCTGGCACCGCACGACCGTCGCAGCTCGGCGCCTGCCGCGGTGTTGCGTGCAGCCTGCCGTGCGCTGCAGCGCCTGGTGACACCGGCGGAGCCTGAGGCGACCAATCGGGCAGGACCGGCAATCGCCGCACTGGAACGGGCGGAGGAGGCGCTGGCTGAGGCTGAAAGCTTCCTGACCAGGCTGGCTGGTGAAGCGGAGGCCGATCCGCGGCTGCTGGAGCTGGCAGAGGAGCGGCTGTTTGCTCTACGCGCGGTGGCCCGCAAGCACGCGGTGGCGGTGGCGGATCTGCCGGCACTGCTCGACACGTTGAGCGCGCGGCTGGCTGCTCTGGAAAGCGGTGCCGCCGAGGTGGTCGCGCTGGAACAGGCGGTTCGCCAGGCGCGCGAGGACTATGTGGGTTCCGCTGTTGCGCTCGCGGCGGCACGGCGGACCGCGGCGGGGCGATTGGACCGGGCCGTGGCAAAGGAACTGCCGCCGCTGCGGCTCGACAAGGCACGGTTTCACGCCGAGGTGGTGGCGTTGGAGGAGCGCGATTGGGGGCTGGCGGGAACCGATGCCGTGCGGTTCCTGATAGCCACCAATCCCGGTCAGGAGCTGGGACCTTTGGGGCGGATCGCGTCCGGCGGCGAGTTGTCGCGCCTGATGCTGGCATTGAAGGTGGTGTTGTCATCTGGGTCACCCGTGCCGACCTTGGTATTTGACGAGGTTGATGCCGATGTTGGGGGCGCCACGGCGGCGGCGGTCGGTGAGCGGCTGGCGCGGGTGGCGGAGCGGGTTCAGGTGCTGGTCGTGACGCACAGTCCACAGGTTGCCGCGCGCGGTAGTGCGCATTTGCGGGTGTCGAAGCAGGCGGCGCGCGGACGCACGGCGACGCGTGTCCATCAATTGGACGCGCCGGAGCGGCGCGAAGAGATCGCACGCATGTTGGCTGGCGAAACGATCACCGAGGCTGCCAGGGCGGCGGCTGATGATCTGCTCGGAGCCGCGGTTTGAAAGTGTGGTGGATTTCTCCCCCTCCTCTTGCGGGAGGGGGTTGGGGGGAGGGGGCCGAACGCTCTCCGCCGACCCCTCCTCCCCCCAACCCCCTCCCGCAAGGGGAGGGAGAGGATGTCGCGCGATGACCCGCACGCCACTGACGGCTGAGGCGGACCTCACCGAGCGAGACGCTGCCGCGGAACTCGCGCATCTCGCGCGCGAGATCGCGCATCACGACCAGCTGTACCACCAGAAGGACGCGCCGGAGATCAGCGACGCAGAGTACGACGCGCTGCGCCAGCGCAATGTCGCGATCGAGGCCCGCTTTCCACATCTGATCCGCGAGGACTCGCCATCCAACCGCGTCGGCGGCGCGCCGGAGAGCGGGTTCGCAAAAGTGCACCATCGCGTGCCGATGCTGTCGCTCGACAATGCAATGAGCGTGGAAGAATTCGGCGAGTTCTGTGCCCGCGCGCGACGCTTTGTCGGGCTGGCGGCGGGCGCCCAACTGGCATTTGTCGCCGAACCCAAGATCGATGGCCTGTCGATCAACCTGACCTACGAGGACGGTCGCTTCGTGCGTGGTGCGACGCGCGGCGATGGCACCGAGGGTGAGGATGTCACCGCCAATCTGCGCACGATGGATGCGGTACCAACACGGCTGAAAGGCCGTTCGCCGTCGCTGATTGAAATTCGCGGCGAGGTCTTCATGACCAAGGCCGACTTCCTCAAGATGAATGAAGCCCAGGCCGCCGCTGGGCAGAAGGTATTCGCCAATCCGCGCAACGCCGCCGCGGGCAGCCTTCGGCAGCTTGATCCACGCATCACTGCAGAACGGCCGCTGTCGCTGTTCGCCTATGCGCAGGGTGAATCGAGCGAACCTGTGGCCGACTCCCACTGGCACTATCTGAGGCGGCTGCGCGACTGGGGTTTTCGCGTGAACCCGCTGTCGCGTCATCTCAAGAGCGAAGCGGATGCTGCCGCATTCCAGGCCGAGATGGCGCTGGAGCGTTCTGGCCTCGGCTACGACATCGACGGCGTCGTCTACAAGATCGACGATCTGGCGCTGCAGCGTCGGCTAGGCTTCGTGGGCCGCGCACCGCGTTGGGCGGTTGCCTGGAAGTTTCCGGCCGAGCAGGCGATGACCGTGCTGCAGGACATCCGCATCCAGGTTGGCCGCACGGGCGCGCTGACGCCGGTCGCGCGGCTCGAGCCGGTGAATGTCGGCGGCGTTCTGGTGCAGAACGCCACTCTGCACAACGAGGACGAGATCGCGCGCAAGGACATTCGTATCGGCGACACGGTCGTGCTGCAACGCGCCGGCGATGTGATCCCGCAGATCGTCTCAGTGGTGACCGAGCGGCGGCCGAAAGGTGCGGAGCCCTATGTGTTCCCCGAGGTCTGTCCGGTGTGCGGCAGTCACGCGATGCGCCCGCCGGGCGAGGCGGTGCGACGCTGCACGGGCGGCCTGATCTGCGAGGCGCAGCGTGTCGAGCGGCTGATCCATTTCGTCTCACGCCCGGCGTTCGACATCGACGGTCTCGGCGAGAAGACGATCCGTGAATTCTATGAGGAAGGTTGGCTGCACGGCCCCGCCGATCTGTTCCGTCTACCGGCGCGGGAAACAGAAATCGCTGAACGCGAAGGCTGGGGCAAGATATCTGCTCGCAATCTGGCGCGGGCGATCGAGGCGCGGCGGCGCATTCCGCTCGATCGGTTCATCTACGCACTTGGTATCCGTCGGATCGGTGTATCGAATGCCCGGCTGCTGGCGCGGCACTACGGCAGCTTCGCGAACTGGCGCACCGAGATGCTGGCCGCGGTCGAGGCTGGGGCAGAAGCGCGCGCCGAGCTTGACAACATTATCGGCATCGGTTCCGCGATTGCTGAGGAGCTCGCTGAATTCTTCGGCGAGGGACGCAATATCGAGCTGCTGGACGAGCTGGCCGACGAGCTGACGATCGAGGACGCCGCGCGCGCACAGACGGCGGACAGCGAGATCGCGGGCAAGACATTGGTGTTTACCGGCACGCTGGAGACGATGACGCGGCCCGAGGCCAAGGCACGGGCCGAGGCGCTCGGGGCAAAGGTCACCGACAGCGTGTCGAAGAAGACCGACCTTGTCGTCGTCGGCGCCGATGCAGGATCGAAGGCGCGGAAGGCAGGCGAGCTCGGCGTGCGCACGATCACCGAGGCCGAATGGCGCGATCTCGCAGATCTTGGATAAACGCTTCGTCAATGTGAACCAGTTCATAACCGTTCTCTCGCCCAGCGCAGATCCTGCCGCGAAGGGTCGGACGAGGGAGAACGGGTGATGAGCGGAACGCACACAGTATGGCAGATGCTAGAGCAACGTCGCGGTCGCGCTGCCAATCGCGAACGTAGCGGCGTCATGATCGCCGTCGCGCTATTGTGCGCCATGGCGGCGGCGGAGGTGTTGTTTCTGCGCTTCGTCGCCGGGCCTGACAGCGTAAACCTGATCTCGGCGGCCGAAGGCATTCCCACGACGGACTGAGCCGCGTGCTGCGTTACGTGGCGGCCATTTCGAGCACGTCAGGCATGCCTGTGCCGCGCGCGTCGCGGCGCCTGGACGGCTGTGATGACGTGACAGCCTACCAGTCGCGACAACGGTGAAACATCTGCGTGCGTATTGCGCATGATGAGCCACCGGAGGTTGGTCAGCGCGACGAGCGGCGTGAGGTCGGTGACCGGCGTGCCGGTCAGATCGAGAAACTGGAGAGCGGTCAGCGAGGCAAGCGGCGCGATATCGGTGATCCGTGTGGCGGACAGATCGAGACTGCGCAGGTTGCGCAGCCCGATCAGTGGCGTTGTGTCGGTGATCTGGGTGTCGCCGAGATCGAGACGCTCCAGCCTCCTCAGCCCAGCCAGCGGCTTGATGTCATCGACCAGCGAACCGGTCAGGAAGCAGCCCTCCAGTTCAGCCATACCTTCGAGCGGTGCCAGGTCGCTGACGGCGGTGAACGACAGATGCAGATGCTGCAGTCGGGTCAGCGCGGCAAGCGGAGCGATATCGCTGATACGCGATCGCGTCAGCAACAGGCGGCGCAAACCGGTTAGGAGAGCAACCGGGCGCAGATCGGTGATGTAGCTCCGCTCCAGCCGCAGTTCGACGATATGCGGAATCCAGTCCTCGGGCGGCGCCTGACCTTCAAGGATCAGACGTGCGACCTCGGCGGGATCAATGCGCACGATGGAACGGCTTGTCGCCCTTCACCGTGACGCGATAGCCGGAGCGCACCTGCGGGAAGTAGTCCCACATCGCGATGTGCTGCACACAACGATTGTCCCAGAAGGCCACCGAGTCCGGTTGCCAGCGGAACCGCACCTGCCAATGCGGTCGGCCGCAATGCTCATAGAGGAAGTCGAGGATCGCGCGGCTCTCCGCCTCCGGCATGTCCTTGATCGAATGAGTGAATACAGGATTGACGTAGATCGCCTGCCGCCCGGTGACCGGATGGGTGCGAATCACCGGATGCTCGGCTCGCGGAAACGTCTTCGGTCCCTCGGCGCCGATCAGCCGGTTGGTGCGCGAGTAGTTCATCGAACCATCGTGGATCGCCGTGAGGCCGACTAGGAACTGCTGCATCGGCTTGGATAGCGCGTCGTACGCCGCATACATGCTGGCGACGATGGTGTCCCCACCGACCGGCGGCACGGTCTTGAGGTTGAGGATCGACCCCATAGGCGGCTCCGGATCGCAGGACACGTCCGAATGCCAGCGTTCACCGGAGATGCGCTTGGAATTGGCGTCCGCGTGGATCGGCAGGATTTCCGGATGCCCTTCCGGACCAGGCGTGTTCGGATGGATGTGCAGCTCGCCGAACTGCCTCCCGAACGCCTTGTGCTGATCGAAGGTCAGCTTCTGGTCGCGGAAGAATACGACTTGATGCGCCATCAGGGCGTCGTGCACTTCCTGGAACTGCTGATTGCCCAGCGGCCGGCCAAGGTCGACGCCAGAGATCTCCGCACCGATCGCCGCGGTGGACGGCTTCACCTCGATGGTCTCGTAGGGCATGTCGGACGCTCCTCGCGATTTCTCTGCCGACTATCCCAGTGAGGCCGCCGGCTTGTCCAATGGTTGCATGCTACAACCAGTTGTATCGTTGGCAAAGCAGCGCAATATCGCAAGCGGTTCCCCAGCGGAGCGATGGATGAGCGACGATCACAAATCCGGGTGCCCGATCAACCTCACACTCGAGGTGGTGGGCGACAAGTGGAGCCTGCTGATCATTCGCGACATGATGTTCGGCAACAAACGCCACTACCGCGAGCTCTTGAGGTCGGAGGAGGGCATTTCTTCCAATATCCTCGCCGATCGGCTGCGGATGCTGCTGGCGCAGGGGATCATCACCAAGGCCGACGACCCGACGCATTTGCAGAAGTCGGTCTACAGCCTGACCGGCCAGGGCATCGAGCTGCTGCCGGTACTGGCGCAGATGGCGGTCTGGGGACGCAAGTACCTGCCGGTGAGCGAGGAACTCGCCATCCGGGCGCGAACTCCTGGAGGAGGGCGGCCCGAAGATGTGGCGTGCCTTCACGGAGGAACTGCGCGAGCGGCATCTGGGAGCGCCGCCGCGCCGCCGCGCGACCTCGGTCACGTCGCAGTTGCGCGCCGCCCATGATGCCGTGGTTTCCCGGCAGGCGCGCTCGGCTCAGCCCCTGACATCGGCGGACGGCTTCCCACATGCTGGGTCCGCACAGGCAGGAGGACCTCCATGGCAAGCATCAAGCGGCACGCAAGCGCGGTCTGGCAAGGCAGCGGCAAGGACGGCAAAGGCAGTCTCACGACGCAGAGCGCGACCCTGAAAGAGACGCCGTATTCGTTTACCGCACGGTTCGGCGACGGGAAGGGCACCAACCCGGAGGAGCTGATAGCCGCGGCACATGCCGGCTGCTTTAGCATGGCGACGGCGTTTCAGCTCAGCGGCGCAGGCAAGGTCGCGTCCGTGTGCAGGCTCTCCGGCGGATAACCTTCCAACCGGCACCTTCCTGCTCCATGGTCAGATCGCCGCAGTGCATCTGGTGTTGCGCGCCCGGGTGCCGGGCCTGGAGGACGCTAAATTCCAGGAGCTTGCGGCAGGGGCGAAAGCGAATTGTCCGGTATCGAAGGTGCTCAACGCCGCGATCACGCTCGACGCGAAATTGGAGTGAGGTGGGCTCCGCCTCTTACACGTTGAAGCGGAACAGCAGGATGTCGCCGTCCTTCACGACGTATTCCTTGCCTTCGACGCGCATCTTGCCGGCATCCTTGGAGCCAGCCTCGCCCTTATAGGCGACGTAGTCGTCGTAGCCGATCGTCTCGCAGGCGATAAATCCGCGTTCAAAATCGCCGTGGATCGTGCCTGCCGACTGCGGTGCCTTGGTGCCACGGATGACGGTCCAGGCATGCGCCTCCTTCGGCCCGACGGTAAAGAAGGTGAGCAGCCCCAACAGGTCGTAGCCCGCACGGATCACGCGATCGAGGCCGCTGTCGTGCAGCCCGAGCCCCTCGAGGAATTCGGCGCGATCCGCCTCGGGCAGTTGCGCAACCTCCGCCTCGATCGCCGCCGATACCACCACGACGCGCGCGCCTTCGGCATGTGCGCGCACCAGCACGCGCTCGGTAAACGCATTCCCGGCCGCGGCCGCACTCTCCTCGACATTGCACAAGTACAGCACGGGCTTTGACGTCAGGAGTTGCAGCCGCTTCACAGCCTCGGCCTGCTCTGGCAGGACGACAGAACGCACAGGGCGGCCATCGCGCAGTGCAACAACCAACGGTTCCATCAGCGCGACCGAAGCGATCGCCTCCTTGTCGTTGCCGCGTGCGCGCTTCTGCGCCGCGACCAGTCGCTTCTCCAGGCTGTCGAGATCGGCGAGCATCAGCTCGGTCTCCACTACCTCGGCATCGCGGAGCGGATCGATGGCGCCCTCGACATGGGCAATGTCGGGATCCTCGAAGCAGCGCAGCACGTGGATGATCGCGTCAACCTCGCGGATATGCGCAAGGAACTGGTTGCCGAGTCCCTCGCCCTTGCTGGCACCCCGCACCAAGCCGGCGATATCGACGAATTCCAGGGTCGTGGGCACGATCTTTGCCGACTTGCCGATCGTGGCGAGCGTGGTGAGTCGCAGGTCCGGCACAGCCACGCGGCCGACATTCGGCTCGATGGTGCAGAACGGATAGTTCGCTGCCTGGGCTGCCGCCGTTGCGGTCAGCGCGTTGAACAGGGTGGACTTGCCCACGTTCGGCAGCCCGACGATGCCGCAGTTGAAGCCCATCTACTTCGGCTCCCGCGCCAGCAGCGCGACCTTGGTCATGAAGTCCTCGGGCTTGCCCTGCACCAGTAACGGTGCGGCGTCGGCCACGGCGTCGAGCAGCGGCAGCAGCCACTCGCGGTCTGCCTTCACGAAGTCGCCCAGCACGTGGCCCAGCACACGCTCCTTCTGCCCGGGGTGGCCGATGCCGAGGCGTACCCGCCAGTAGTCCTGCGTGCCAAGGATGCGATCCATGCTTCGCAGACCGTTATGACCTGCCGCACCGCCGCCGCGCTTCACCCGCACCTTGCCAGGCACCAGGTCGAGCTCGTCGTGAAATGCGGTGATGCCCTCGAACGGCAGCTTGTAGAACGCGGCAGCCTGCTGCACCGACACACCCAACTCGTTCATATAGGTCTGCGGCTTCAGCGCCAGGATCTTTTCACCGGCGATGCTGCCCTCGCTCATCAAGCCCTTGAAGCGCTGGCGCCATGGCGTGAAGCCGTACTTGATGGCGATGGTGTCGATCGCCATGAAGCCGATGTTGTGCCGGTTCCGGGCCATCCCCGGCTCCGGATTGCCGAGGCCGACCCAGAGCAGCATGACACGCCAAGATCAGCGGCGCGCGCCGCCGCGTGCCGGAGCGGCGGTTGGCGCCGCGGCTGCGGGCGCTGCCACCGGTGCAGCCGCTGCCGTCGGCTCGGCTGAGACTTCGGCCAGCTTGGTCGGGGGCGCCACAGTCGCGACAACGAAGTTGCGAGCGACCGCCGGGCGGCTGTTCTCGGTCCCCTTCAAATCTTCCCAGCGCACTGCATCGTTGAAGTCGAGTTCGGCGAGGTCTGCGGTGAATTGCTCGGGAATGTGCTCAGGTTGCGCGTAAACCTGGACGGTGTGGCGGATCACGTTCAGCACGCCGCCGCGCTTGAGGCCGGGGCTCAGCCCGTCATTCTCGAAATGCACGGGCACCGACACGCGGATCGGTTCGCCGGGGGCGAGACGCTGAAAATCGACATGCTCGGGCGCATCGGTCACCGGGTGAAACTGCACGTCACGGAACAGCGCCTGCGTCGCGTCGCCGTTGATCTTGATCTCGTAGAGGCGCGACTGCCAGCCGGGTCGGCTCAGTTCGCGCAGGACCGCGCGAGGGTCAAGTGCGATGAGGCTGGGCGCGTGCTTGGCACCGTAGATGACGCCGGGCATCTTGCCTGCTCGCCGTGTCGCCCGCGCCGCCCCCTTACCGGCTCGCGTGCGTGCCTCGGCCTCGATGGTGACGACATTGGCCATGGTCCGCTCCTGCAAATGACTGCGCCGGCCTCCAGGGGTGCCGGCGCGGCGGGGATGTAGCGGGAATGCCTAAGCGGGGCAAGGCGGTGATTTCGTCTCATAGTGTTGGTGCATGAGACGGCGTTGTGTGCAGTGAGACAGAGTTGGCGGGCCATTGATGCGCGATCAGGGCCTGGACAATGGCGGGTTCGGGGGCACCGAAATCGAGGGGCTTGGGCAGGCCGCCCGCGGCTCGGATGCGTCGGGCGCGATCAGGATAGATGATCGCGTACTGTTCGGCCTCGGTGAGGTCTTCGAACCGGGGCGAACCGGCAGCGTCGGGCGACAACTCGGGGGAGGGGACCGAGGCATCACGGAACCAATAGCCGGCGCGTTCCATGGCGGCGGGATGCATTGCTGTCTCAGCTTTCTCGCGTGCCACCTGGTCCCGGCGAAGCATGCGCAGCCCGCTCTGCATATGGCGCATCATGACGGCGGCGCGAGCGTGACAGCGGCGGACTTCCTCGGGTAGCTGGCCAGGCTGGACGGCGAGACGGAGGCTTTCCTTGGCGTGTGCATCGGCGGCCACGATCTGGGTGGCAAGATTGGCCTCGTAGGCGTCGGCGGGGTGCAGCGCGGCCACGAACGCCATCGCGTTTTCCTCACGGTCGGCGCGGGCTTCCGCGGTGTCCGGGACGGGTGGCGGGAGGAGACCGCGGAGGGTGGCAAAGATCTCGCGCGTTATGGTGGCGGACTGGTTGGGGATGGTATCCATTCAGTGGAGGTGGACGTTAGGCTTGGCGATATAAAGAGATAGTCATAATAACAGATCAGGCGACGCGGCGGCTGGCCAGGGCACTCGGCAATTGGGCGATCGCGTGGTCGATCAGCCGCGAATCCGCGTCCGCCGACAGTCCCTCGGCGATCACCTGCCGCGCCGCCGCTGTTGCGACCTCGGCCGCGGTCAACCGAACCTCGTCGACCGCGGCCTTCTCGGCGGCGGCAATGCGGTCCATCGCCATCTGCTCGCGCCGCCGCGCCGACGCCTCGGCCTCCGCGCCCGCCGCAGCCGCGACGCGCTCAGCTTCCGCCTTGGCACCCTCGATCAGTGCCTGCGCCTCACGCAACGCCTCGGTCCGCCGCGTCTCGGCGTCGCGCAGCATCGCCTCGGCCTCCTGACGCAGCCGCGCGGCCTCGTCCAGCTCGCTCCGGACCTTGGCAGCACGATCGTCCAGCATCTGCGCCAGCACCGACCAAAGTCTGCGGCCGAACAGCACGAAGAACAGCACGAAGGCGATCAGCACCCAGTTGCGCGGTTCGGCGAAGAAGCTTGGTTCTGGCTCCATATCGGTTCGTCCTCAGGCAATCCGGCGTGAGGCCAGTGCGGCGCCGATCGCGCCATCCAGCCGCTGTGCATCCGGCGGCGCACCGGTCAGGCGCCCGATCACCGTGGCTGCCGTCTCGGTCGCCACGTCACGCAGCGCGCGCATTGCCGCCCCGCGCGCCGCATTGATCTGTGCCTCCGCCTCGTGCAGCTGCTGCTCCAGCCGCTGGTTCAGCGCCGTGATGCGCGCCGAAGCCTCCTGCTTCGCCGCATCCAGGGCCGCATTGATCGCGGCCTGAGCTTCGGCCCGCGCGCGAGCCGTCGCCTCCGTTACATGCTTGGCCGCTTCGTCGGCCTGAGCCTTGGAGGCCTGCGCGGTCTCCAGATCCGAGGCGATGTGACGCGCGCGCTCCTCGATCACCGCGCCTACCTTCGGCAGGGCGATGCGCGACAGCACGATGTACAGCACGGCGAAGATGATCGCGCCCCATACCACCTGGCTGGTGGTCAGTGGGTTGGCGAAGTCGAGCTGCGGCATGCCTGCCGCTCTGGCGGCGGTTGGCAGCAGCAGCGCAGCGAGCAGCGCCAGGCGTATCGGCATCAGACGAACAAGATGATGAACGCGATAACCAGCGCGTAGAGCGCCACCGCCTCGGTCAGCGCGAACCCGAGAATGGCGAGGCCGAACACGCGCTCGCGCGCCGCGGGGTTGCGCGCCACGCTGGTGACCAGGGCGGCGAAGATGTAGCCGATACCGACGCCGACACCCGACAGTGCGATAACGGCGATACCCGCGCCGATGGCCTTTGCGGAAGCGAGATCCATTGTTCTTTGTCCCTTTGGTTAATGAAGATGCACTGCGTCGTGCAGATAGATGCAGGTGAGCACGGCAAACACATACGCCTGCAATGTCGCCACCAGAATTTCGAAGCCGATCAGCGCCACATTCACCGCGAGCGAGAAGGCGGCCGGGACCAGGAAGATGATGCCCGCACCACCGAGCATGATCACGAAGGCGCCGAACACTTCCAGCATCACGTGGCCCGCCATCATATTGGCGAACAACCGGACCGACAGTGAGATCAGGCGCGACAGGTAGGACAGCACCTCGATCGGGACCAGCAAGGGCATGAGCGCGATCGGCACGCCCTGCGGCACGAAGTAGCTGAAGAAGTGCCAGCCGTGGATGCGGATCGCGACAACCGTCACGAGGCCCACCACGAACACCGTCAGCGCAAGCGTCACCGCGATGTGGCTGGTGTAGGTGAAGAAGTAGGGGAACACGCCCAGCAGGTTGCCGAACAGGATGAAAAAGAACAGCGTGAAGATGAACGGGAAATAGGCACGGCCTTCAGGGCCGATCGTCTCCGTGCACATGCCCAGCACGGCTTCGTAGGCCATCTCGGCTGCCGATTGCAGCCGTCCCGGCACCATTGCACGCGGGCGCATGCCGAGCCACAGCAGGCCGAAGGTCAGCAGGCCTGCGACGACCATCATCAGGTTGGCCTGGGTGAAGTTAACGGACGCGCCGATTGGGCCCAGCGCAGGATGCAGCTGGAACTGGCTCAGTGCGTCGATCGATCCTCCGGCCGCCACTATCGTCCCCCGTCCCGGACCTTTGGTCCCCGTGTCGGTCGTGGCGCGAACAGGCGCCAGACATTGAGTACTCCAGCCGCCCCGCCCAGCAGGACGAACACCGCCATCAGGATGGGTTTCGTACCGAGCAGGCGATCCAGCCCCCAGCCGATGGCGACTGCCACCACCAGGGCCGAGACCATCTCGATCCCCACCCGCAGGCCGATCCCCCAGGGGCTCATGCCGCCGATGTCGCCGGAGTCTCCGGCTGACGATGGCGGCGGGGCGTCGAGCCCCTGCCTGCTGCGGGCGGCTTTCAGCCTCTCCTCGAAAGAGGGAGACTCTTCTTCCTCGCCCGGCTCCTCGCTCATGTCCGTTCCTGACAGGAAGCCCTGCCGGAAGGCGGGGGCTTGCTACAGTTGGGGTTGGACAGTGTCAAGAATGCAACCAGCGCGCTGGGGCGGTATATCCGGCCCGTTGTGCCGGCGGCACAGACCGCGTGGCGGTTTCGTGGGCGATCATCGCCGAGACCACGTCGTGGCGGCCGGCCTTCATCGCTGAGTCGATCAGCATCTGGAAGAACAAGTCGCGCTGCGCGTTGCTGCCGCCGAGGAGGCGAATCTGAATTCTGACGCGGCTCCAACAGGTCGACGACGCGCGCGTGGTCGCCGCGGCGATGAGCAAGCGCCGCCTCGCATGCCGGGATCACGACGCCGGCGATAGCCGGCGCGGTCCATAGCGCGGAATCCGCCGCGAGCTCGTGCAGCGCGGCGAGGTAGCGGCCGGCTGTTTCGTCGCGTCCGGTGGCGGCCAGCGCGAGCATCAGGTGAGGGACGAGCAGAAGGTGGCCCGCGTCGCCTATGCGGGCTTCCGCCTTGTCGGCGAGTTCGTCCCAGCGATGGTCGACGTCGAGGCCGAGCAGTTCCAGACGCCACAGCAGGGCAGTCGCGTTCTGCAGATCCACATAGTGGTCCGGCACGGCCTTCGTTATCGGATCGTCGAAATTGCGGATGTTCGCATCGTAGCTCGCCAGCACGGCGTCGCGGTCACCGAGGTCGAGCTCCATCAGGGTGCGATGCCACCAGAGATGATGGATCAGGTTGTTGCCGGCCAACCAGTTGGGAATTTGCGATTGCAGCCAATGGCAGCCTTCACGCGGGCGGCAGTCCATCTCCAGCACGTGCGCCTTGACGTGGTGGGCGAAGTAGTTCGTACGGTCCTGTTCCAGCGCAGCATCCACCGCGTGTTCTGCCGCGGCATAGTCGCCGGTCTCCTCGTGCGCGAAGGCCCAGACACATTGTGCGAGGTCGTAGCCCGGCAGGTCGGATGACCAGCGCGGCACGATGCGGTCCGCCTGTTCGCGAATCTTTTGGGTCTGGCCGTGGCGAAACCACGTCGTGTCGCAGATGCGAAGTGCCAGCAGGTCGGTGGGTGTCGCGTCGAGGATCTGTCGCCAGATCGCGAAGGACCTGTCGAGTTCGCCGGCCGCCCAGGCAGCGAACGCGGCCACATGCAGTTTTTCGCGCTGCGTGGCGGTGGCCGCATTGGATTGGGCAACGGCGAGAGTGGCGACGATCTGTTGGCGGTGGGCAGGGTTGGCGGCACCGAGCAGGAGATAGCCCTTGAGGCAATGTGCCATGACGAAGTCTGCGTCGGCGACGATGGTTTTGCCGACCAGCGCCATCGTGTCTGTGTGGTATTTCAGGTAATGCTCGACCGCACGGTCGAACAGACGTGCCGCTTCAGGTACCTGTCGGTCGACAGCGGCAGGTTGCGTTCGTCCGGTTTCATGATGCTGGTGCTCCGATCCGGAGTTTGTTGCCGCCTTCCGCAGCGAGTGCGTTGCGCAGGGCGGCGAGCAGGGCGACGATCGATGGCGTGGCGCGCGGCGGTCGATTGGCGGCGCAGCGTTCGGGCGTTTGCAGCAGCCAGCGGGCGGGGCGAATGTCAGTCGGGGCGGGGTGCACACGGAACGTGCCAGAGGCCGTGACGATGTCCACACCGTCGGCGCAAGCCGCGATGCGTGCTTCGACGCCCCACAGCGTGACGCAATCGATGAGCAGCGCATGCAGTACGTGGATCTCCCCCTCCCCTTGCGGGAGGGGGAGGCGGATACCCGCGCATACCGGCTCCTTCATCGTTACAACTTCGGCCCTTCGAGCATCTCCGGGGCGATCTTGCGATGCTGCCATTTGCCGTCGGTGAGCGTGCCCTGCCACGTGCCGTTCTCCACCACCACCTTGCCGCGCAGCAGTGTCAGGCAGGGCCACGCCTCCATCTTGCGGCCCTCCCAGGGCGTGTAGTCTGCCTCATGCAAATCCTGCGCGCGGATCGTCCGCTTGTCGGTCGGATCCAGCACGCAGATGTCGGCGTCCGATCCCGCCGCGAGCGCACCCTTGCGCGGATACAGCCCCATGATCCTGGCGGCGTTGGTCGATACCAGATCGACAAACCGGCTCAACGAATATCCGCGCCCGCCGACCATCTCGGTGTACATCAGCGCCACGCGCGGTTCGACGCCGGCGTTGCCGCCGGTCGTGTCGTCGATCCGCACGCCTTGCAGTTTCTTTGCCAGCGTGCAGCAGATCTCGTCGGTGGCCACGCAATTGATGCAGCCATCGAGTGTGCCGGCCCATAGCGCCGCCTGGTCCTCGGCTGACTTCAGCGATGGATAGGTGTGATAGATCTGACCATTCGGGGGTTTATAGTCCTCCGAGGTATATAGCATATACTGATGTAGTGACTCGCCGTAGATCGGCACGCCGCGTGCACGCGCCTCGCGGATCGCCGACACGCCGGATGCAGCCGAGGTGTGCATCATGTAGAGCGTCGTGCCGACCTTCTCGGCCAGCCGGATGACGCGTCGGAATGAAATATCCTCGGACAGCGTGTTGTGCACCTCCGCCATGTTGGCAAACCCCGTGCGTCCCTCGCGGATCAGCTTGCCGTACATGTGCATGACGATGTCGTTGTCCTCGGAATGGATAACGCCGAGGCCGCCATTCGCCTTCAGCACCTGGAACACTTCCCAGATGTCGCCGAAATCCACCATGCGTCCGCGGCGCGATGGCGTGATGTCGGTGGTGAAAATCTTCACCGTCGGGAAGCCAGCTTGAATCGCTTCGGCCAACTGGTCCGGCAGCGTCAGTGGAAGCGCGCCTTCCACCATGATGTGCTGCGCATAGTCACAGGCGCAGTGGCCCTTCCAGTCCTCCTCGCGCTTCGCGATCGCCTCCTGGACGTTGGCGCCTTGGCTCGCGCGCGTGAAGTCGATGATTGTTGTCGTCCCGCCATGCACGGCGGCGCGACCCACCACATCAGGTGGATCCGTCAGTGCCGCGCTGCCGTCAGGGTTGGGCAGAAACCATTTGCAATGCACGTGCGGATCAATGCCGCCCGGCATGACGACCTTGCCGGTCGCATCGATCAGACGCGCTCCATCCGCCACCGGCAGGCTGCCTTTCGCGGCGACCGCGACGATCCGCTCACCGGTGATGGCGATGTCATAGGCACCCACGCCCTGTGGCGTCACCACGGTATCACCACGCACCACCAGATCGACCATCGCTGCTTCCTCCCGGTGTCTGTGCGCCATGGTTCAGCGTCCGCGCCAATCAGGCAAGTGGCGGCAGACTGGATCAAGGCACCGCAATCGACAGGTCGGCTATTGCGCGTGCCGCTGCCTGGAGGGTTATTTTCCTGCCGGTCCGATACGATCGAAGTGGCCCGACCACACCGTGGTCCAAGGTCCGTCTTCGCCGACACGCGAGGCATAGTCGGCGTCGACGCCATCGGGCTGGATGTTTCGGTACGTGTATCGCCACCGCGTTCCCGCACCTTTTGGCTCGGACGTGAGGACGAAGGTCCCGTCCGCCGCCGGAGCGCCCATATAGACTGTCACAATCCTGTCCTTGTCCGCCCAGAGCTGGCGCCATTGTTTCCGTTCGCTGTCCCAGCCGGAAAGACCGATACCCTGTACGTGGCCGTTCGCGCCGGTCAGCACTTCCTCGATCGCGCAACCGCCAGCGGTGCGCTTGACCGCGTAATGCTCGGCCGAGGGTGACGCCGGGTCGTGCCATGCACCCAACCAGAAATCGAACTGGTCGTAGGGCGGGCCGGCGCAGTCGGCCAAGGCCGGCTGACAAGCAAGCAAGGCGCAAAACACCATGGCCAGCGAAAGACGCATCGCAGTTGCCTCATTCATGTCCACGGATGGCCCAGGCTACCGGAAACCGGCGCGTGAACGAGAAGGGACCGGACGACAACCACGGTCGGCCAAACGATACCTTCGCCGGACCTGCTGTGCCGTCAGATCAGAGGCTACACAACTCGTCCGCTGTCCGGCTCCATCAGATGCATCTGGTTCAGGTCCGCGGTTAGCGGCAGCATCTCACCGGGTTCCGCGTGCGTTGCGGGATCGACGCGGGCACAGACGGGATCGTGGCCGACGAAGAAGTGGACCATCGTCTCCATGCCCATCGGTTCGACCACATCAACCGGCAGCTCGACGCGCGTCCAGCCTGGGCGGCCGGTCTCATGGTATTCGAACAGATGCTCCGGCCGCAGCCCGAGCACCATCTCCTTGCCCTTGTACTTGCCATAACGATCGGTGCGCGAGGGAGGCACCGGCAGCACGATCTGGTCGGTGATGCGCACTGCCAACGCGCCATTTGCGCCGTCCTGAATGCGCGCGGGCAGGAAGTTCATCGCGGGCGACCCGATGAATCCAGCCACGAACCGGGTCTTCGGGCTGTGGTACAGGTCCTGTGGCGACCCCACCTGCTCGATCACCCCGTGGTTCATCACCACGACGCGGTCGGCAAGCGTCATCGCCTCGATCTGGTCGTGCGTCACGTAGACGGTTGTCGTACGCACCGTCTGGTGCACCTTCTTGATCTCGGTTCGCATCTGCACGCGCAGCTTGGCATCCAGGTTCGACAGCGGTTCGTCGAACAAGAACACCTTCGGGTTACGCACGATGGCGCGGCCCATCGCGACACGCTGGCGCTGACCACCCGACAACGCGCGGGGCTTGCGATCCAGCAGCATGCCGATGTCGAGAATGCGCGCCGCCTCGTCCACTCGCCGCTTGATCTCGTCTTTCGGGAACTTCCGCAGCTTCAGGCCGAATGCCATGTTGTCGAACACGCTCATGTGCGGATACAGCGCGTAGTTCTGGAACACCATGGCGATGTCGCGATCGCGCGGCGGCACGTCGTTGACCACGTCGCCGCCGATCCAGATCTCACCTTCGGTGATCTCCTCGAGGCCGGCGATCATGCGCAGCGTGGTCGATTTGCCGCAGCCGGACGGTCCCACGAGGACCACGAACTCCCGATCGGCGATCTCGAGGTCGATGCCCTTCACCGCTTGCACGCCGCCATCGTAGTTCTTGACTACCTTGCGGCAGGAGACTTCAGCCATGATCTTGTCGTTCCCTCGTGGTTGGCGGTGGAATTATCCCTTGGTGGCGCCGGCAGTCAGGCCGGCAACGTAGTAGTCCATCAGGAAGGCGTAGATCAGAATCGGCGGCATCGAGGCGAGCACGACGGCCGCCATGATCTTGCCCCATTGGAAGACGTCGCCACGGATCAGGTCGCTGATGATGCCGACGGTCAGGACCATCTGGTTCGACGTGTAGAGATACGCCAACGGATATAGAAAGGCGCCCCAGCTCACCGTGAAGGCGAAGATCGTGGCGGCGATGATTCCGGGCATTGCCACCGGTATGAAGATCCGCCACAGCATCTGCAGGTAGCCGGCGCCGTCGATCAGCGCTGCCTCATCAAGTTCCTTTGGGATCGAGCTGAAGTAGCCGATCATGATCCAGGTGCAGAACGGCACTGCCAACGTCGGGTACAGCAGCACCAGGCACCAGAAACTATTGATCAGGCCAAGCCAGCCGACGATCTGGAACAATGGCAGGAACAAGAGCGATGCAGGGATCAGGTAGGTTAGGAACACTCCGGTCGCCAGCGCCTGGCTGCCCCAGAACCCCATCCGCGCCAGGCTGAACGCGGCCAGCACCGAGATGGTGATGCTGATCGCGACCACGAGCACCGTGATGATGACGGAGTTCAGGTAGTAGGTCTGGAAGTTCGGATACGTGATCAGGTACCAGAAGTTCTCGAGCGTGGGGTGGTGCGGGTACCAGGGATTGCCAGACTGAGCCGAAATCTCCGCCGAGGACTTGAAGCTGGTCATCAGCGTGTAGAACGGCGGGACCAGGAAGATCACCACAAAGAATCCGAGTGCTATGTAGCTGCCCCACAGCGCCCATGCGCGCTGGCGGTGGAGGCTTTGGTTCCGCCGCCTTGTCGTCGGCAATGTCTCGCCGGTCGCTGTGGTCGTGCTCATGCCGCGATCTCCTTGCTGCGCCGGGTGACGCCGCGCAGCACGAAGAATGCGGCGAAGGCGAGGATCGGGAACATGAACAGGCTGACTGACGCACCCAATGGGATGTCACCGGATTGGATTCCGACCTGGAACGCGTAGGTGGCGAATATGTGCGTCATATCCTGCGGTCCGCCGCCGGTCAGGATGCGGACGATGTCAAAGTCGGCGAAGGTCACGATCAGGCTGAACAGCACAGTTATGGCGATGATGTTTCGGATCATCGGCAGGGTGACGAAGAACATCTTCTGTATCGAGTTGGCGCCATCGATTGCTGCGGCCTCATAGAGCTGCTCCGGCACCGATTTCAGTGCGGCGAGATACATGATCATGAAAAATGGCGTGCCGAACCAGACATTCACGGTGATGGTGCAGAACCGGGCGATCCAGCCGACGCCGAGCCAGGGCACAGAGGCGAGGCCGAACTTGTTCAGGATCCAGTTGAAGGCTGAGTAGGAGGGATCGAACATCCACCACCAGGCCAGTGTGGACAGCGCCAGTGGAACCACCCACGGCACCAGCAGCAGGCCGCGCCAGATGCGCTGGTTCTTGCCGGGGATGTTGTGCATCAGGTGGGCGATGATGAAGCCGAGCAGTGCCTTGAAGACCACCGCGGTGACGGCGAACAGGCAGCTCTGGAAGATGACGAGCTGGAACGTGTTGCGCCTCAGCAGGAACGCGAAGTTTCCCAGACCGACGAACGCGGTCATCTTCTTGTTCAGCATGCTGAGATAGATTGCGTAGAACGCCGGGTAGACCACGAAGCAGCCGATCAGCAAAATCAGCGGCAGGCACAGAAAGAAGGAGATGGTCGACCGCCGCTGGGTGAAGCGCTTCATGCTGCCAACGCGGCGGGTACCCGCCATCGCGGGAACCATTACGCCAGCAGGAACGCTTGTGCTGTCGGCCATCTTATTCTCCCTTGCTCCGCCAGCACGGCGGACACTCGCAAAGCGCAATCGGGCGCCGGACGCGGCACGCATGCGCCAATGTCAGGCCGCCGCGTGAGCTCCCGGTTCGTGACTGAGTATGACGCGAGCCGCAATGCAGCTTCGCCATCCGCGTACCTCCCACGCCTTCCGGAAGAACCGGACGACCAATAAAGCCAGACCCCTGTCCGTGGCGGTTATTCCGCCCTCGTCGACGATGCCCTTTGCCGCCAAGTTGGGCAAAGGACTGCGGGGCATCTTATTATTTACCAACCACGCTAGCGGCTGGCGTGGCAATGTGCAACGCCAGCCGCGTAGCCGTTTCGCTCGAAATGGTCAGCGCGTGAAGCCTTCCAACTCGTCTTTTGCCCAGGCGATCACTTGCTTGATCGACTGGCCTTCCTTTATCCGCGCCATCATCTGATTGTGGATGGCACGATTGTAGACCTGCACCGCCACGTCGGGCGTTGCCTCGGATGCCGTCAAGCTCGGCTTCGCATTGTGCCATTTCCGGATCGGGTAGTTATAGACCGTGCCGGATGGCGGCTCGACGGTTTCCCATATCTTGAAGTCGAGCATGCCTTCGAACGGCGGCAAGTCGTAGCCGGCGACACCGTTGTCGCGCTCCTCGACCTGTTCACGCTCCATCAGGTGGGTGATCAGCTCCTTCGCCGCCTGCTGGTTCTTGCTGAACTGCCAGACACCCCAGAAGAATGTGGCGGTCGGCACGAAGCGGCCTTTGGGGCCGGAGGGCGCAGAAAAGGTCCAGCAGTCCTTCGCGACGTCGGGGGCGTCGCGCTTCGCCACCGCCCAGGCGGACGGCGGGTTGAAGATCAGCGCGCTCTTGCCGGAGATCAGCGCCCGGTTGTTGGAAGCGTCGTCATAGCTCACGGCATCGTCCGGATAGAACTTCACCAGCTTCTGGCAGAATTCGAGGACCTGCATCACCTCCGGCGAGTCGAGCGTTATGTTGCCTTTCTCGTCGATCAGCTTGGCACCGTATGAAGCGAACAGCGCGCCGTGGGTGTCGATGGCGTCGGTATTGGTGTTGCTGCCAAGTCCGAGGCCGAAGGTCAGGCCGTCCTTCTGCGCCAACTCGGCGTATTTCATGAAGGCTTCCCAGGTCCAGCCATCCTGTGCGGCCGTATGCTCAGGCTTCACCGGATACATTGCCTGCACATCGAGACCGTTCTTCTTGAACCACTCGATGCGTGCGCAAGGTGGCTTGGTCTGTGTGCCGGAACTGGTCGGGATCGCGGTCCACTGACCCTTCTGCTTCGCCAAGTACTCGGCTGTGGCATTGATCGCGCCATACTTGCCGGTCAGGTACTTGACCGCGTCATCCATCGGCGCAAGCGCGTCATGGCTGTTGTACACGTCCCAATTATAGAAAGTGTAGGCGTCGTGCCCGGTTTTGGCCTGCAATTCGGCAACCCCGGTCATCTGCAGCTTGTTGCCGTTGCCGGTGATGAAGTCGGCGGTCACCTCGACCTTGTTCTTGTCGGCCCAGGCATTGACCTGCTTCTGCATGATGTCGTTGCCGCCGGGTACCCAATGGTCCCAGAAACCGATTGCCACCTTGCCGGCGGCGCCGGCAGTGCGGATGTGTACCAGTGGTAACGCCGCTGCGGCCGCCCCCAGCTTTAGCGCACTACGGCGCGAGACTCTCTTCGACTTGATCATTCCCGTTCTCCCTTCGTCAGCCCCGGTGCTGTTTGGTGACGTCCGTCTTCCGCGAACGGCGCCTTCCCCTGGCCAGTCTATCCATCTTTGATTTGCCACGCGAATTCGCCGGAGTTTATTGGCCGAAATGGTTACAGGCGGGACTATCTGGCCGAAGTGGCTTGACCCATAATTTTTGCGTTCGGTCATTTCCGGGGCATGGTTCCACAGGCGCTGACATCAGCGGCGCGGCGTTGCGTCTTGTTGTATAGTGGACGGAAGAAGGACCAGTGCGCCGGCCGATCCGCTATGCCGCAGTGGTCCGACGTGTCAGTCGGACAGGTCGTGCAGGATCGGCAGCAGATAGTCGGTGAACCGCGCCGGGTTCTCGGCAAAGGGGAAATGGCCGATGCCCGACATCGCCTGGAAACGCACGCCGGGGATTTTGGCCGCGGTGGCAGCCGAATGCTCGACGGTGCAGGAGTAGTCGTATTCGCCGGTCAGCATGAACAGCCGGCAGCGGCTGGTGTCGATGCGACCGACGCGGTCACTTGCGTCCCAGTCGCCGGCGTAGAACTCGATGTCGCCGAAGAAGACCGCCGGACCGCCCTGGGCATAGTGCCAGGCGATGTCGGCGGCGCACTCCGCCGGGCTCTGTGGCGCAATCAGGCCGCGGATCCATTCGGGGACGAAAAAGCCGGCGTTGATCTGCGGGTGGGCGGAGAACGGCGTCTGGCGGCGTTCGATGCGCTCCGAGGCCTCGCAGGCGATAATGCCGGCGAAGGCGTCGGGATGACGATAGGCCAGCTCCAGACAGATCTCGCCCGACATCGAGGCACCGAGGACGATCGGGCGCCGCAGGCCGGCCGCCTCAATGAACTCCATAATCAGGGCGACGTAGAGATCGGTATCCAGCCGCCATGAGCCCGGGATTCCGCCGTCGGGTGGCGGCGACCTGCCATGCCAAGGGAGATCGAAGGCCACCATTCGATGCGACCTGGTTATCCGCGGGTCGGCCATCAGGCGGTGGAACTGCCGTCCGTCCGCACCTGCTGTGTGGAGGCACAGCAGGTCGCGGTCACCACTGGCCGTTTGCTCATGATAAATCTGGTAGGTGTTGCCACGGACAGTCACCGGCACATAGCCGCCGGTCACGGGCGGCGCTGGCGTCGGCGTGCCGAGGGGCGGATGCAGTGAGGTGGGTACAGGCGCGGTGCGGCCCAGTGCCAGCCATTTGCCAACCTCCAGTACACGGCGCACGACGTGGCAGTGCTGCAGGAATGCGAGTTGGTCGCCGCCCACGGCGAATTCGGGCACGCGCGCCAGCATGGCGAAGATCGCGTGATGGTGCCGCGGTGGCGCGGGGGCAAGGAATTTCGCCCAGATCGCAGTGGGTGCAGCCAGGGTGAACTGAGGGACGCCGCCGCCCGACAGTCGGCCGTCAGTAAAGGCAAATGTGGTTGTGGTGCTGCCGTCGGCCACCGCGAAGGCGACCGACCAGGGACCGCGCCACGCGGCCAGGACCGCGTCATCGGCGCAGGCCTCGCACCACGTAGTGCCATTCGGCCAGGCGCTCATAGAGGGTCGATCAGGCGCAGCACAGCGGGGTGGTAGGCCTCGGCGTTGCCTGCCTGTTCGGACTGGCGCAGGCGCTGCATGGTGAGCTCGGCCCCTGGGACCGCGAGGCCGGCGGCGGCTGCCATCTCCAGCGCGTAGGACAGGTCCTTGATCGCGTAGCGTGTGGAGAAGGCGCGCTCCGGGAAATCGCGTGGCAGCATGGACTTCATGCCGTGGCTCCGCAGCACGAAGCTGTCGCCGGAGCCCTTGGCGATGGTGGGCAGGAGTAGATCGGGCAGCACGCCGTTGCGCCGGCCGATCGCCATAGCCTCGGCCAGCGCCGCCGTATGCTGGAATACCAACATGTTATTGAGAATCTTTACGACCTGTCCGCAGCCGATGCCACCGCAATGCGTCACGTCGGTGCCCATCGTCTCCAGGACCGGGCGGATATGGGCGAAAACGGCGTCGGTGGCGCCAACCATGATGGAAAGTTCGCCACGGGCGGCGGCCTCACGGGTACGGGCCACAGGCGCATCAGCATAGTTGATCCCGCGCGCCGCGAGCCGTGCGCCGATCTCGCGGGTGAGCGCCACCGACGAGGTGGAGGTGTCCACCACACATTGACCCGGCGAGAGGTACGGATCGAGCGCGGCCACTACCGAGGCGACCGCTTTGCCGTCCGGCAGCGATAGCAAGATCAGATCGCATTCTTCCGCAATTTCAGCAGGTTGGGCGGGGCCAACGCCGTCGGCAACCAGCCTCGCCAGAGGCTCCGGGCGGAGGTCGTGTGCCAGCACGGGGCGGCCGCAGCGGCGAGCGAGGTGGCCGCACATCGGCTCGCCCATCACGCCGAGACCGATGAAGCCGAGAGTGGCGATCGGCCGCAGGGTGGCGGGTGCGTCAGGCATGTCGCGGCTCTCCTCGGGCTGTGCCGGGCAGTCTAGACTGCGCTACTGGCAACCGGGAGAGGGCCATGTTTGCGGCGGTGCGCGGCACGCGGATCTATTTCGATGTGGAAGGAATGGGACTGGTGCCGGATGGCACCACGATGCGCGAGCGACCCGTCGGGATGGTGATCCATGGCGGACCGGGCGGCGACCACACCGGGTTCAAGCCGGGCTTTTCGCCGCTCGCTGCCCGCCTGCAGCTGGTGTATTTCGACCATCGCGGCCAAGGGCGATCTGACCCCGCCGATCCTGCGACCTACACGTTGGACGAGAACGTCGAGGACATGGAGGCGCTGCGGCGTCACCTTGGCTTGGGACCGATCGTGTCGATCGGCACATCCTACGGCGGGATGGTCGCGATGGCGCATGCCACGCGATATCCCGACGCGGTGTCGCACCTCGTGCTGATAGTCACTGCGGCGCACGGCGGGTTCATCCCGCGCGCCGAGGCGATGGTGCGCGAGCGTGGCTCGGCCGAGCAGCGGGCGGTGTGCGAGACGCTATGGGCGGGGGCTTTCCGCTCGACCGAGGAGATGCGGCATTACTACGCGGTGATGGGGCCGATGTATGCGCGGTCGCACGACGCGGCGGGAGGGGAGGCGGGCCGGGCGCGGACGATACATTCGCCGGAGCCGCTCAATCGGGCGTTCGGGCCGGACGGTTTCTTACGACGGTTCGATGTGCGGGCGGAGCTTGGACGCATAAGGGCGCCGACGCTGATACTGGCCGGGCGGCACGACTGGATCTGTCCGCCGGAATTCTCGGAGGAGATCGCGCGACTGATCCCGGGCGCCGACCTGCGGGTGTTCGAGCGAAGCAGCCACTCGATCCGGAGCGATGAGCCGGAGGCGATGGTGGATGCGATCCTGGGGTTCCTGGTGTATCGGTAGGCGAACGATTGTACTGGTGACGCACATCGCACTCGCCAGAGCGTCACGTCGCCATATAGCCGCCATCGACATTGTACGCCGCGCCACTCACAAACGAGGCACGGTCGGAGCATAGCCAAACCACCATCTCGGCGATCTCCTCCGGCTTGCCCATGCGATGGAACGGCACCTTCGCCATCAGCTCCGCGCCGCGGCGGCGCACCGTGTCTTCGGTCATCGGCGTCTCGATATAGCCGGGACACACCGCGTTCACCCGCACCTTGTCGTCGGCGTATTCCAACGCCGCGGTCTTGGTCAGCCCGACCACGCCGTGCTTCGCAGCGACATAGCCGGATGAGGTGGGCAGTCCGATCAGGCCGGCGATCGACGCGGTGTTGACGATGGCACCACCACCCTGCGCCACCATCTGCTCCAGCTCATACTTCATGCACAGCCAGACGCCCTTCAGGTTCACCGCGATCATTCGGTCGAACGCTGCCTCCGACCACTCGGCAGTCTTCCTGCCTCCTGCATCCACCTGGAAGCCTGCGATGCCGGCGTTGTTGAATGCGCAATCGAGCCTGCCATAGGCAGCGACCACCGACTTCACCGACGCCGCGACCGCGCCTGCATCGGTGACATCGCCGGTTAGCGTCATGGCCTGGCCGCCCACCCGGTTGATCAGCGCCACCGTCTCCTGCGCCGCCGCTTCGGCCGCATCGGCGACCGCGACGCGGGCCCCTTCGCGGGCGAACACAAGCGCAGTGGCGCGGCCGATTCCGCCGCCGCCACCGGTGATCAGAGCCGACTTGCCGTCCAGCAATCCCGCCATATCTACCTCCATGGCTCCGTTTCTTCCCATCGTCTCGTAACAAGGCTAGCATAACAGGTCGAACAATGGATCACCGGGTGATGCGCGAGGAGATACTGGCCTACAAGCGAGAGCGTATTCTCGAAGAGGCCGTCAAGCTGTTTTACCAGCGAGGCTTCACCGGCACCACGCTCGACGACATCGCCGCTGAACTGGGTGTCACCAAGCCATTCATCTACACGCATTTCCGCAGCAAGACCGATCTGCTGGCGGCACTCTGCAAGCCGACTATCGAGCTGTCGCTGGAAGCGGTCGCCCGCGCCGCAAAGTCGCCTGGTTCGCCCACCGCACGGTTGCACCGTGCGATCGTTGGCTTCGCCGAAGTCGTGTTGTCGCGTCAGGCCAACATTGCGATCTATTTCCGCGAGGAGAAGAACCTGGCGCCCGATGCGCTTACCGAGATCAACACGCTCCGCAAGAAGTTCGACCGCGTGCTGTCGAACATGCTGAGCGAGGGCGTCTCGGCCGGCGAATTCGATGCGGGCGACGTGAACCTCGCCGCGCTGGCGATCGGCGGTATGATCTCGTGGGCCTATACCTGGCACCGTCCGGAAGGACGGCTGCCGCTCGAGGATGTGTGCGAGCGGATGGCCGACCTCGCATTGCAGATGGTGGGTGTGCGGAGCAAGGTCACGGTCTGACAGCCGACCGGTTGGCAGAGCTCAGTTCCACAGCGCGCTTTTCAGCGCCGTTGCCATCATGTCCAATGCCATTCCGCCCGCGCGGATGATCCTGCCCTGACCGACGAAGCCGTGCAGCTGATCCGAGAAGTGCAGGTGGATCACGCGCACGCCCTCACGCTCGAGCCGCTCCGCATACGCCACGCCCTCGTCGCATAACGGGTCGTAACTCGCGGTCAGCACCAGGGCGGGCGCCGTGCCGGACAGATCGGCCGCGCGCAGCGGCGAGGCGCGCCAATCGGCGCGGTCCTTCGGACCATGCAGGTAGTGGTCGATGAACCAGTCCATGGTCTTCGCGGTCAGCGGCACGCCTTCGGTGATTCGCCGATAGGAATCATGCGTCATGCCCATGTCGGTCGCCGGATACACGAGCAACTGAAACACCAGCGGCGGGAGATCGCCGTCGCGCGCCATCAGCGCCATCACGGCCGCAAGGTTGCCGCCGGCAGAGTCACCGCCTACCGCGACGCGCCTTCGATCGATGCAGAGAGCATCAGACTGGGCGATCACCCATCCGGTCGCCGCGGCGCAGTCATCCACTGCGGCGGGGAACTTGTATTCCGGCGCCATCCGATAATCGACCGAGACCACGCGGCATTTCGCCGCGTTCGCATAATGCCGGCATGCCACGTCGTGTGAGTCGAGATCGCCGAGCAGCCAGCCGCCGCCGTGATAGTACACCAGAGCAGGCAGCACCTCGTCTGCCTTCGTGCCGATCGGCCGATAGGCGCGCAGCGGGATCGGACCGTGCGGGCCGGAGCACGATATATCGCGCACTTCGGCAACATCCTGGGGATCCGGCTGCACCACCGTGCGGCCCGCCCTGAACGACTGCCGTGCTTCGTCCGGCGTCAGCGTTTCCATTGGCGGACGTCCTGCCGCTCGCATCATGGCGAGCAGAGTTTCGGCGTCTGGATCGAGCGGCATGCGCGAACTCCTTAGTTGGTCCAGCTGGCAATCGCGGCGGCAACCTCTGTGGGCTTGTCGAGTTCGGCGAGATGCCCGGCGCCGGCGATCACCTTCGTCTCCGTCCGTCCGGCAATCCCCTTGGCGATGCGATCGGCATAGCTGCGTGGCATGATGCGATCGTGCTCGCCCCAGATCAGCAATGTCGGCGCACTGATCAGCTTCAGGCGCTTCTCGAGTTTCGTATTGCCAAGCGGCCAGAAGATGCGTGCGGCGGCTTCGTTGGCGCGAGTTTGTTCGATCGGCCATTCGACCGAATTGGCGCCATCCGGCACCGCCTTCAGCGACTTCCAGATCTCGGGATCGGCGCACATCAGGCCGGCCACCGCATCGGCCCGCTGCGCCCAGGGATCGGTCGGTGGATCGGCCTCGTCGAACAGGCCGAATGGCGCAATCAGCGCCAGCCGTCGCACGCTGGTCGGCCACAGTGCGGCCATCTCCGCCGCCATCGATGCGCCCACTGAACTGCCGGCGAGGTCGGCGCCATCTAGTCCCGCTTTCGCCAGCAGATCATGCACCGCAAGCAACCAGTCGAGATGAGTATCAAGCGCGGAATGACCGCGGTCGCCGCCCGGAAAGCCAGGCAACGACGGCACGATCACCGTGCGGCTCTTCGCCAGTTCGTCGAGAAACGGCACCCAGCGTGGCAGCCCGCCGAAACCGGCGAGAAATCCCAGCTTGGGACCGCTGCCTTTGCGCCAGACACGGGTGGCAAAGCCGTTGACATCGACGGTCAACGTTTCGGGTTCGCTCACGGCATACTCCACTACTGGGCGATGCTTACTGGCGGGTAGTATCGGCCACCCATTGGCACGTCAATCGCGTCCACCGCCGGTCAACGGCACGAACGCCACTGGCAGAACGGTGCGTTGCGTTACCGTTCCCGCCGCATCCTTGGTAACCAGGAGCAGCTCCTGGTCGCCGTGCCGTGGGCCGACCGGAATGACCATGCGACCGCCGGGCCGCAGCTGATCGAGCAGCGCTGGTGGTATGTCGCGCGCCGCAGCGGTGACGATGATCGCGTCAAATGGTGCGCGCTCCGGCCAGCCGAGACCGCCATCACCGGTGCGCAGTTCGACGTTGTGGCACCCTTGTCCCGCAAGGACGGCCGCCGCGCTGGTCGCGAGCTGCGGGATCACCTCGATCGAGCAGACGCTGCGGGCAAGCTCGGAAAGCACCGCAGCCTGATAGCCAGAGCCGGTGCCTATCTCGAGTATGGTGTGCTCTGGCTCCAGGTCGAGCAGCTCGGTCATCAGGGCGACGATAAACGGCTGCGAAATCGTCTGACCGTGCCCGATCGGCAGCGGCCGGTTCTCGTAGGCCGCATCCTCGGAGCCCGGTGCCACAAATGCCTCGCGCCGGACCTTGGCGAGCGCTGCGGCAACCCGTGGCGAAAGCGTCGCGCGGCCTGTCCAATGTGCAGTCTCGTGCATCTCGGCAGCGATCTCGGCCAGCAGTGCAGAGCGCTCATCCACGGTGCAATTCCTACCACTGTCTCCGCTTTGCGCGCCAAGCCGAGCGGGGTGTAGCGTTCGGAGCCAAATCATCAGAGGAACGATACGATGGACGTGCACGAGGCCGGCGCTGCGACCGACCACATCGCCCGGGCCCGCAAGCTGGCGCCGCTGCTGACCGCCGCTGCCCCGCGCATCGATGAAGCACGCGAGCTGCCATCTGATGTGCTGGACGCGATGCACGGCGAGGGCATGTTCCGACTGCTGGTGCCGCGCTCGATTGGTGGCGCGGAGCTTGATCCCGCGACCTACATCCAGTGCGTAGAGGCGATCGCGAGCGGCGATGCCTCGGTCGCGTGGTGTATGAATCAAGGGTCCGGTTGCTCGATGTCGGCCGGGTATCTTGAGCCGCGTGTCGCACACGAGGTGTTCGGTGGCGACCGCGACGTACTGGCCTGGGGCATGGGACCTGGTGCGAAGGCGATCCGTGTCGAGGGCGGTTGGCGCATCACCGGCACCTGGGCGTTTGCCAGTGGCAGCCGCCATGCAACCTGGCTTGGTGCCCATTGTCCGTGCTTCGAGGCTGATGGAACGCCGCAGCGCCATCCTGACGGGAGGCCCTGGGAACGCACCATGCTGTTCCGCCGCCAGATCGCGACCATCAAGGACGTCTGGCAGGTGGTGGGACTTCGCGGCACTGGCAGTGATACCTATTCGGTGCAGGATCTGTTCGTCGATGATGCACACACATTGACGCGTGACCGGCCGGACGAGCGTCGCGAGCCCGGGCTGATCTACCGATTTGCCGCGATGCAGATCTATGCGTCGGGTTTCGCTGCCGTGGCACTCGGTGGGGCCCGCGCAGCGCTGGAGGCCTTCATCGATCTGGCGCGCGGCAAGACGCCGGCCCTGACCTCGAGCGCGTTGCGCGACAGCGCGGTGATTCAGTCGGCCATCGGGATCGCAGACGCGAAACTGAAATCCGCACGCACCTGGCTGATCCACGTGCTGCGCGAGACGCAAGACGCGGTGCAAATCGCCGGCGAGCTGACGACGGAGCAGCGCATCGCGATCCGGCAGGCTGCAACCTTTGCGATCCATCAGGCAAAGGAAGTGGTCGATGTCGCCTACCACGAGGCGGGTGCCACGGCGATCTTCGATGCCAACCCGTTCGAACGCCGCTTCCGTGACGTGAACACGGTGACACAGCAGGTGCAGGGCAGGCGCTCGCACTTCGAGACGGTGGGACAGCATCTGTTGGGTTCGCAAGCGAATCTGCGCTGGCTATAGGCTCTCCTGCCCAAGCAACACCAAGGGGGAACGTTCGTGACACGCATGCTGCTTCGCGCGATCGGCGCGTGCTGGCTTCTGATGGCGGCGCACGCCGCGTCCGCCGCGACCACGTGGGAATGCTATGTGTACAACCCGGTAGCCACCGTCGCCGCGGTGAAGGGCATTATTCGCCTGATCGACAATGTCAAGCAGCAGACCAATGGCGATCTGCTGATCAATCTGCATCTCGGTGGAAGCTTGCCAATAAGCGCCACCAATATCACCGCGGCCGTGGCGGACAGTGTTGTGCAGATGGGCGACGATGGCTTCTCCACAGGCAACGTGCCGATCAGCGCGATCCTGCGTCTGCCAATGCTGCTGCAGAGCGATGCCGATCTGGCGAAGGCCATGGCTATCCTCCGGCCTTATCTCGATCAGGACTACGGCAAGAAGGGCATCGTTGTGCTCAGTCAGTATTCCTACCCGTTCCAAGTGTTGTGGGGACGCAAGAAGATCACGTCGCTCGCCGACATAAAGGGTTTGAAACTGCGGGTCACATCGGTGGAGCAGGGCGAGTTCATCCGCCGCTTCGGCGGTGTACCCTTGACCATCGGCACCCCCGACGTTGCCGCATCATTGGATCGTGGCTTGGTCGAAGGCGTGCTGACCGCAAGTTCTGGCGGAGGGGTTACCTGGCATGATCTGCTGAAGTCTCGCTACGGTTTTCCGACGTCATTTGTGAATTCTACGGTGATCGTGAACCAGGACTCGTTCGACAAATTGTCCGCCGCGTCACAGAAGATCGTGAAGGACGCGGCGACCGAGGCAGCGACGTGGGCGATCGGCGAGATGAATCGCCAGGAAGACGACCTGACTGCGCAATACGCGCGCGACGGCATGATCACGACGCCGGCGTCTGCGGACGACGTCAAGCTGGCGACGGAGAAGTTGCGGCCCTATTGGGACGAATGGGCCAAGGCGCACGGGCCGGAGGCAATCGAGGTGCTAAGCAAAATTCGCGCGGCGGTGGGTCGATGACCAAGGTGGATGACAGCGAATTCCCCGGCGAAGCAGCCGAGGAAGCGTATCATCCGGCGCCGACACTGCTGGAGCGGGGCTGCATGGTGATCTGCGAGATCGCGATTGGCGCGATGGCGTTTGTCGTCATCCTGGAGATCATCACACGCAATCTGTTCGACTTCTCCTTCGAGATGTCCGAAGAGCTGGGTGGCTACATCATCGTCGGCATCACCTTCCTCAGCCTGCCGGTGTGCCAAGTGTACCGCTCGTATCATCACGTGCAATTCATCCAGAGCCGGTTATCGCCGCGACTGCGGGCGATGTCGCATCTGCTGTTCGACCTGTTGTCGCTGGCGTTCTGCGGTGTGCTGATATGGCAGTTGACGAGGTTCGAGCTGCAATCATGGCGCTCGGGCGACGTGGCACCGACGCTGCTGGCCACGCCATTGTGGATTCCGCGGCTGGCGATGCCGATCGGCTCGGTGGCGGTCGCCGTGTCGCTGCTGCGCTCGGCCGCGCTCAACTTTCGGCGCTGTCGGCGATGAGCGTCGCACTCGCGCTGATCGGCTCGTTCGGACTTTTTCTGCTGTTGCTGGCGGCCGGGATGGCGGTACCGTTCGCCATCGCCGTGCCCGGCGTGGTGTACTTGCTGCTGCAGAATGGCGTTACCGCGCTGAAGGGCATCGGGCTGATCACGTGGGGCAGCATGAACAGCTTCACGCTGACAGCAATTCCGCTGTTCGTGCTGATGGCCGAGCTGATGCAGCGCAGTGGACTGTCGTTCCGGATTTATCGTGGGCTGGCGAAGGTGGTTTCGCGGCTGCCGGGCGGGCTGCTGCAGACGAACATCGTGGGCTGTGCCTTGTTCGCGGCGATCAGTGGCTCGTCGGTGGCGACGGCAGCTTCAATCGGTGGCGTGGCACTGCCGCAACTGGTGCAGCGCAACTACGATCGCAAGCTGGCGGCCGGCTCACTGGCCGCGGGCGGTACACTTGGAATCCTGCTGCCGCCGAGCATCGCCCTGATCATCTACGGGTCGTTCACTGAGACATCGGTGGCAAAGCTGTTCATGGCGGGCGTGATCCCCGGCCTGATGCTGACCGGCATGTTCATGCTGTATATCGGGGTGCGCTCGTCCTGGGGTCGCGTGGTGCCGCGCGAAAGCGGCGCCACAGGTGGTGTGCTGCTGGCACTTGCCGACATCGTGCCGTTCGCATTGCTGATCTGCGGCATCATGGGCAGCATCTATTCGGGCGTGGCCACGCCGACCGAGGCAGCTTCCGGCGGCTGTCTGTTCGCGTTGCTGCTCTGTCTTGCGTGGGGTGAGCTGCGGTGGCGACAATTCGTCGACGCGTTGCACCGAACGGTGCAGATCGTCGGCAACCTGCTGTTCATCATCTATGCCGCCTACATCTACGCCTATGCAATCGGCGTGGCTGGTGTGGGCGAGAGCGTCACGGCCTGGCTGGTTGGCCTCAACCTGAGCCACTTCGAGTTCTTCGCGTCGCTGTTCGTGTTGTACACCGTCCTGGGGTGCCTGGTGGAAAGCATCGGTATGATCGTGATCACGGTGCCGCTGCTGTACCCGGTGCTCGGGAAATATGGCATCGATCCGATCTGGTTCGGCGTGATCCTGGTCATGTATGTCGAGCTCGGCCAGATCTCGCCGCCGATCGGCATCAACCTGTTTGTCATTCAGAGCATCTGGGACGGCGAGTTGGGCGACGTCGTGCTAGGCACGATTCCATTCCACGTCATCATGTTCGTGCTGCTGTTCCTGCTGACGGCCTTTCCACAGTTAGCCTTATGGCTGCCAGCGCACATGAATTAGGGAAATCAACGCACATGCCAGCGGCTGTACGCAGAACACGCTGATGGCCCGGTCGCTGTCTGCGTGTTTTGCGTGCATCTGCCGCTATTCGCGTTGAACCGCTTCCTCAGGGGTCGACCCGCGCGGTCGCGCTACCGCTGGCTACCTCCTTGCCGTCCTGGTTGGTGGTGGACAGCGTGAAATCGACGAAGTGCTTGCCGCCCTCTTCGCGGATTGCGCTTACCGTCGACTTCGCATCGAGGTCGTCACCAGGCCACACCTGATTGGTGAACCGCACGCCGAATTTGGTGAGCCGACCGTCGCCGACATAGTTGGTCAGCATCTTTCCGGTCAGGCCCATGGTCAGCATCCCGTGCGCAAAAACGCTGGGATAGCCCGCCTTCTGCGTCACGTACACTTCGTCCGCATGCAGCGGATTGTAGTCGCCCGACGCACCGCAGTACATGGTAATCTGCGTGCGCGACAGGTTCTCGGCCACGCGCTCGACATGCGTGTCGCCGACCTGGAGCTGGCTTGCCTTCAGTGCCATCTGGGCCTCCTCAACCGCGTTCCACCGGGCGTTCCGTCGTCACGCCGACGCTGCGTGCCGTGACCACCAGTTCGCCCTTCTGGTCGCGATATTCCGTGACGCGCTCGCGGAAGGTCAGCTTGCCGGCGCGTCTGCTTTCGCGCTCCCACGTGTTGCCGGGCTTCGTCTCTACCGTCAGCACGTCGCCCGGCCGTAGCGGGCGGTGATATTCGAAGTGCTGCTCCGCATGCAGCCCGCCGCCGCCGGACGGATTGCTTTCGACACCGCTCGCAGTCTTGCCGGAGCCGAACCACGGCTTGCCCGGGCGCCAGCGCAGCGGATAGTCGGGATCGAACTGTGCGACCGCCTGCGGAAACGTAGGCGGCGCTATGATGCCGCCGACCTCGGTCTGCTTCGCTCCCTCGGCGTCCTGGAACACCGGATTGGTATCGCCGATGGCTCGGGCGAACAGCATGATATGGCCCGCCTCGACGGGAAATGTGATCTTCGCCAAGGGTTTCCTCCGATCGCTTCTCGACTGGACACGAAGCCTAACCCGTCACATTGCCCGCGCACAACGGGACGCGGCATAGTGCGCGCCATGCGACGCCCTGTTCGCCGCCTCGCGCGGCCCCGTATCCGCGCGGAACTCGATGCCACCGCCGTGCCGACCTGGCGTCCGCCGCGCATCGCAACCGCCGATGCCGCATCGCTGCACTTCGTGCTGTCGCCAGGCCGGCTGGCGCATGGGCGCAGGGTTTATGCGGTCGGGGACATTCATGGCTGCCTGGGCCAGCTTCGTGAGTTGCACAACGCGATTGCCGACGACCTCGCGCGACGTCCGGCGGCCTCCGCGGTGTTGCTGCACCTTGGCGACTACATCGATTTCGGCCCCGAGAGCGCTGGCGTCGTTGCTCTGCTGGCCGCCGGACCGCCGGTCGCCGGTTTGCCGACGATCAATCTTATGGGCGACCACGAACGCACTGCGTTGGATGCACTGTCGGGTGATCGCGCGGCGGCGACCGATTGGCTGCATGTCGGCGGTCAGGCAGCATTGGATAGCTGGGGCATTCAGGTGGGCACCCCGCGCCTTGACTGGCGTGCGAGGGTTCCGGCCGCGCACATGGAATTTCTCGAGGCTCTCGCCATCGATCATCGCGACGGCGACTATCTGTTTGTGCATGCAGGCATCCGACCAGGCGTGGCGCTGAGCGATCAAACGGACGACGACCGACTTGGCATCCGCCAAAGTTTCCTGGCGAGCGAGCAGGATTTCGGTGTCATCGTGGTGCACGGCCATTCTGCGAGTCCGTCCCCGGTGATCAAGCCGAACCGCATCGGCATCGACACCGGCGCGGAGAACGGCGGCAGGCTAACCTGCGCGGTGTTCGAGGACGATGCCGTCGCCTTCCTGTCGGTGTGACTCGCCATTGACGGGTTATGCCCTGCGATCACAATGTCCGCCAACGGATACAATCGGAGGAGACGACAATGACCACCTTCGTTCTGATCCACGGTTCGTACCAGGGCGGCTGGATTTGGCAGCCTGTCGTGAAACGCCTGCGCGAAGCAGGTCACGACGTGTACGCCCCGACGCTGGACGGTTGCGGCGAGCGACGTCATCAGGTTCGCCCCGGCATCGATGCGACGACGCAGGGATCGGAGATTGCGGATCTGCTGTTCTTCGAGGATCTCCACGACGTCGTGCTGGTCGGAACCAGTTCGGGTGGCATGGTCGTGTGCCGCGCCGCGGAACTTGCTCGCGAGCGCATCGCGCGCCTGGTCTTCGCGGACGCCCTCGCCTTGTTCAACGGTGAGCGCATTCGCGACATCGTAACGCGTTCAACCAGCATCACCAGCGGCCTCACGAGCGGTCCGTCCCGCGAGGATGTCGAACAGCGCCTGTTCGCCGATCTTGAGCCGTCCATGCGGGCATGGGCGCGCGCACGCTATACGCCGCACCCGGCAGGCGTCTCCGAGACGCCGGTGAAGCTTGATAGTTTCTGGAGCCAGCAATGGCCGACGACAGTTGTCTGGTGCCGGCGCGCACCTAATCCCGGTGAAGCCCATCAGCGGCGTACTGCCGAACGGCTCAAGGGCACATGGTTCGAACTGGATACCGGACACTATCCGATGCTCAGCATGCCAGATGAGTTGACGGCGCTGCTGACGCAGTGAAGTGAGAGGAGAGCGTGGATGCTGTTCACCTGTCTGCCGGAGGGGGCACGAATCCCCGGACGCTTTCCCGGTCCCGCGCATGCTCGCGGCAAATGGTTCACTCTCGACATCCACTGTCATGTCACCAGTGTCAAAGCCGCCTCCATGGTCGAGGGCAACGAAGCCGTCTCGCGTTGGTTTCTGGAAACGCAGGCGAATCCGCGCAGCCAGGACGTCAACCGGCAGAATGCTGTACGCACGCGGGTGCAGGGGACGTCGGCCGAGCAGCGCATCGCCGACATGGACCTGATGGGGATCGACATTCAGGCGGTCTCGCCGGCGCCGCGACAGACCTATTACGGCGCGGATCCAGATCTCGGACTGGCCACCGCGCGCACGATCAACGACGAGATTGCCGATATCGTCGGGCGCCATCCTGACCGCTTCACCGGCCTTGGTACGATTCCGCTGCAGGCACCGGAACTGGCGATCGCCGAGCTCGAGCGGCTGCACAAATCGCTCGGCATGCGCGGCATCGAGATCATGACGCATGTGGCAGGTGACGATCTGTCCGAAGACCGCTTCCGCAAGGTGTTCAGCCGCATCGAGGAATTAGGTCTTCTGGTGTTCATGCATCCGGACGGCTTCACCGAGGCACGTCGGTTCAAGGACCATTACTTTGCCAACGTGATCGGCAACCCGCTCGATACGACGGTGGCGCTGCATCACCTGATTTTCGGCGGAGTGCTGGAGGACTGCCCTGGCCTGAAGCTGGTGGTGGCGCATGGCGGCGGATACCTGCCGGCCTATGCAGGGCGCATCGACCACGCGGCATCGGCGCGGCCGGATACCGGTGAGAAGCTGAAGGAAATGCCGGGGACGTATCTGCGCCGGCTATACTTCGATTCTCTCGTCTACACGCATTCCCAACTGGAGTATCTCGTGGCGCAGTTCGGCGCGGACCATATTCTGGTCGGCACCGATTACCCTGCGGACATGGGAGAAACCGACCCGGTGGGCTTCATCGAGGGCGCGCCTGGTCTGGATGGCGCGACGCGTCGGGCAATCCTCGGCGGCAATGCGGCGCGGCTTCTGGGTATCGAGGTGCCGGCGGGGAAGCGCTGAGCTTACGCCCCGCTCGGCGTGTGCCTCGACAGGAACTCCGCCACGCGAGCTCTCGCCGATGTCGGAGCTTCGCCCGATTTCCAGTCGGGGATGAATTCGCAGTTCGGCAATAGCTTCGAGAGTTCTTCGGCGATTGGATAGGGGTGCGCTTCGTCGTTGCCTGCGAGCACCAGACACGGCGTGCGGACCGTCGATACGAATGCATGGTCCACAGAGAATGCATGGTCCACAGAATAGACGGCGTTTGTTATAGTCTTCCGACCCCGTAGCGGGCGCAGTCTTCATCCTGCTGCGCGGTGCCGCCGCCCACGCCGCAGGCTCCCTCGATCACGCCGTCGCGCAGGATTGGCACGGCTCCCTGACCCATGATCATGTGGCCGCCTTCCGCGGCGGCAATGCCGGCTGGGGTCGGGTGGTGTGCGCGCTCGGACAGTTCGCCGCTCGGTCTACCGAAGGCAGCTGACGCAACGGCCTTCCCCTGACTGCCGTATGCGCTCGCCCAGATTGCGTTGTTCATGCGCTGGAACGCCACCAGGCGTCCGCCAGCGTCGCAGACCGCGACGCTGACCCGGATGTTGAGTTCCCTTGCCTTGGCCACCGCGCCTTCGATAACGCGGTTGGCTTCTTCCAGTGTGAGAGCCATTGTCGAACCGCCTCAGTTCTGGTGGTTTGCACGGTAGTAGGAATTGCGCAGGACCCGGCCGGGCAGCGCGCCGCAGTGCTTGCCGTCTTCCAACAGAATCTGGCCGTTGACGACAGTCATGTGGATGCCCTGCGCCGGCTCGCGGATCCGCATGGCACCGGTCGGGAAGTCGTGGACGACCTCGTGCGGCAATGGGCGCACCGTGTCGGGATCGAAGATCACGATATCGGCCACCATGCCGGGCTGCAGCAGGCCGCGATCATGCAGTCCGAACACCGACGCTGACTCGAAGGTCAGCCGTCGCACAGCGGTTTCCAGCGACATGATGTGCTTTTCGCGCACCCACTCGCTCAACAGGCGGGTGCTGAAGCCGAAGCCGCTCTGGAACTGGACGTGAGCGCCGCCGTCCGACAGGCCGATGATCGCGTTCGGGTAGTTCAGAATCTTTGCGACCGCTTCGTCATCCACATTGTTCTCGCCGTGCAGGAACGCGGTGTCGAGATTCTCCTCGACGACGAGGTCGAGGAAGGCGTCGATGATGCCTTTGCCTTGCAACTTGGCGATCTCGCCAACGGTCTTGCCTTCGAGATCTTTGTTCTTTGGCAGCACCGCATGCTGGACCGTCATGTAGTCCCACCAGGTGCGGCAGATCCCCGGCGGCATCGTGTCCACCTTGAATTCGACCGCCTCTGCGTGCAGCTTCTTGCGGACCTCCGGATCGCTGTAGGCACGCAATTTCTCGTCGTCCGACGCGAGCAGAATCGGATGCCAGGTCGGCAGTCCCCGGAAAGTCTGTGTGTTGCGCATCGTGAAGAAGTCGGTGATGCGGTTGGGCGTGCAGGTCGGATAGGCACGGATGCCCTTGGCGATCGTCTCGTCGACGTGCGCAATTTGCTCCTTCCACTCGTTCGGGCGACGCATGGATTGATTGAGATTGTTGTAGACGACCGGGCGCCCGGTGGCTTCGGACAGGCGGCTCATCAGGCTGCTCTTCATCTCGGCGCCGTTGCCGCCGCCGCTCTGGATGATGCCCGTGCCAAGTTCGCGCAGCACGTCGCACAGCGCGAACATCTCCTTTTCCTCGGCCCAGAGCGCCGGGAGGTGAACGCCCTGCGGATCGTAATGGCCCTGGTTGCGCGAGACCGAGAAGCCGAGCGCGCCGGCGCGCATTCCGTCGCGCACGATGTCCTGCATCGCCTTTATCTCGGCGTCCGTCGCGGCACGCTTCTGGCATTCGTCGCCCATCACGTAGTAGCGCACGGCGGTGTGGCCGATGAGATTGCCGACGTTGACGCCGAGTTTCCGGTCGAGCTGGTCGATGTATTGCGGGACCGTCTCCCAATTGAAATCGACGGTGCGCAGCACCTCCATGGGGATCGCTTCGACATAGGACAGGAATTCTGCCAGCCGTTCAGATTTGCCCGGCCGCACCGGCGCAAGCGACAACGAACAATTGCCGAAGATCACCGTGGTGGCGCCATGGTCGCACGAATAGGAGCACAGGGGGTCCCAGGTGACCTGGGCGTCGTAGTGGCAATGGTTGTCGATAAAGCCGGGTGCCACCACGGCTCCTTGCGCATCGACGACGCGCGACGCCGCTCCGCTCAGTTTGCCGATCTCGGCGATCTTGCCATCCTTGACCGCGACGTCGCCGCGGAATGCAGGCATGCCAGAGCCGTCCACGATACGGCCATTGCGGATCAACAGATCATACGTCATCGGCTGCTTCTCCTCCCAAAGACAAGTGCGATTTTGGCAAATGTAGCGCACACGGGCGGTCGCGCATACCCTGGGTCAGACAATCATCTGAACTCGAAAGGAGACAGCCCCGTGAGAGTGAGCCTGTTCTATCAGATTCAGGTCCCGAAACCGTGGACTGCATCCAGTGAATCCGAACGCATCCACGAAGCACTGGAACAGATTCCCTTTGCCGAAGAACAGGGCTTTTCCAGCGTGTGGTTTTCCGAGCATCACTTCCGCCCGGTATGGTCGCACAACAGCGCACCCGACCTCACTCTCGCGGCGGTCAGTCAGCGCACCAGCAGCATCCGCCTTGGGATTGGCGTGGTCCTTGCTCCCATTCACCACCCGCTGCATGTGGCGGCACGGATGGCGACGCTCGACATCCTGAGTCATGGGCGTGTGGACGTGGGCCTGGGCCGCACCGGTTATCCCTACCAGCTCATCCCGTATGGAACGGACCTGGGCGACACACGAGGCATGTGGCTGGAGTTTGCCGACGTGCTGCCGCGCATCTGGACGCAGGAGACGGTGTCATATCAAGGAAAGTACTTTCAGATTCCGCCGCGCGAGGTTTTGCCAAAGCCTGTGCAGCGCCCGTATCCTCCATTGTGGTCCGCGTGCGGCAGTGATGAGACGGCGCGTCTGACAGGAAGCCTAGGGATGGGCGGACTGTTCGGCAGCGAAGGCGGTCCGGCTCGCGTCGAGCAACTCATGGCGCTCTATCAGGAAGCGCTGCAAACGACCCAAAGCGCTGCTCCCACGAGACGTGCCGCGCTGATGACTGCCGGCTATTGCCATGAAGATCCGAAGGTCGTCGCTGAACGTGGCACCGAGCTGATGGCTTGGTACCTCGAGCAACAACGTGAGCGCGCCCGCCTGGTGTGGCGCGACTATGACCCGAGCACCGTGCCGGCGGATTATCGCGGCTACTATGCACGTGATCAGCGTCTCGCCAGCGGACCGCATCCTGGTGAGCCGACGCCCCGCGAAGTGCGTGAGCAGGGCACGACATTCTGCGTCGGCACGCCGGCGGAGTGCATCCGGTTTCTCGAGCTGTACGAAGCGATGGGCATCGAGGAAGCGATCTTGCTGTGCGCCATCGGACCGGCGCAGCACAGCGAGGTGCTCCATACCATTCGGCTCTTTGGCGAGGAGGTGATCCCCCACTTCCAGGCCAAGGAGTCGCGCGCCGCGGTGGCGCAGGCGTCAGTGTAATTTGCGGATCAATCCTGCCCAGCGATCGAGCACGGGCAGGATCTGTTCTTTTCCCTCCGCCGGCAGGGTCACATTCACCCGTGCGGCCCCGAGATCACGGAACCGCTGCAACTGCGCGATGTCTTCGGGCGCGCCGCCGATCGTCACCGGCAACGACTTAGGGTCACGTCCGGCTTCGGCGGCCATCTGGCGGAAGCGCGGCATGTACTCGTCGGGATTGCCACTCGTCGCGTTTGGATACCAGCCGTCGCCGTAACGGATCGCGCGCCGCGCCGCGTAGGGGAAGGCGCCGCCAAGCAGGATCGGCGGATAAGGCTTCTGCGTCGGCTTCGGCCAGGTCTGCATCGACGGCACCTTGACGATATCGCCGTTGTACTCCGCGGTGGACTTCGTCCAGATCTCCTTCATCGCCTCCATCTGCTCGCGCATTTTCTTCATGCGTGTCGCGAAGACTGTGCCGTGTGCTTCGATCTCCTCGGCGTTCCAACCGCCACCGATGCCGAACAGAAACCGTCCGCCGGTTACCTGATCGAGCGACGCGACCAGCTTAGCCGTCTGTATCGTGTCGCGCTGGATGACCAGGCAGATCCCCGTCGCAACCTTGAGCTTCTTGGTGGCGGCTGCCGCGGCGGTGAGCGTGACGAAAGGATCCATCACGTCATAGTAGCGTTTCGCCAGTTCACCGCCGCCTGGTGCCGGCGTGCGACGCGGCACTGGAATGTGCGAGTGCTCCGCAGCCCACAATGAGTTCGAAACCCCGCTCCTCGAGCGCCACGGCAAGTTCGGCTGGAGAGATGGAATAGTCGGTGAAGAAGATCGAAGCGCCAAAATCCATGGATCTGTGCCTTCACTGCTGATGCGGCGATGCTGCGCCGTTCGGCTCCCGGTGGCAAACGAGCACCGTGCGTGGGACACTGCGCCCACATCAGATTGATGGGAGAGCACAGATGAACGCTGATCAGCTTCGCGCCATGCAGGCGCCTGTGAAGCAGCGCTACCGCGACACGCCGGACGCGGCACGTGTTCCGGCCCGTGCCGAGGCGCGGCTGGACAGCGATGAAGTTGCTTGCACAGTTCCCTCGCGGCATGGCGACATTCAGGCCGGCCTGCACCCGGCGACCGGCGGTTCGGGCGAGCTTGCCTGCTCGGCCGACATGCTGCTGGAGGCAGTCGTCGCCTGCGCCGGCGTCACGCTGCGCGCCGTCGCGACCGCATCGGGTGTGACGATCCGCAGTGGCCGCGTTATCGCGGAGGGCACCTGGGATGCGCGCGGAACGCTCGGCATCGACCGCGGCGTGCCGGTTGGGCTGACCGATATTGCGCTGCGCTTCGAGATCGACAGCGACGCCGATCCGGCAAAGCTGGAGCGCATGATCCAGACCACCGAGCGCTACTGCGTCATCCTGCAAACGCTGCGCAATCCACCGAAGATCACGGTGGGGTAAGCGCGTGGGCGGCCGCCTGCTTCCCGGCGATCCGTCCGAACACCACGCCGGCCACGAGGCCGGTGCCACTGCCGTAGTTGTGGAAGTAGAGGCCGCCCAGAATTTCGCCCGCGGCATATAGGCCTGGGATCGGCACGCCGGAGGTGTCCTCCACTTCCGCCGATGTCGTCGTCTTCAGCCCGCCGAAGGTAAAGGTCACGCCCGCGGTGACTCCGTAGGCGTGGAATGGCGGGGTATCCAGCACCTGCGCCCAGTTGGTCTTGTCGATCGCCAATCCGGTTGTGCGCAGCCCGTCGTGGACGTTCGGGTTGAACGGCACGTGGGGGCGCGGCGCGGCGTTGTACTGGCGCAGCGTGTCCAGCACCGCGGCAGTGTCCACGCCGGTCAGCTTCGGCGCCAGTTCCTCGAGCGTGTTCGCCTGCTCCTTGGTGATGCGTGAGATGCGGTATTCCTCGCGCAGAAGATGCACAATCTTTGCATCGAAAATCTGCCAGGCGAACAGGCCAGGCTGCCTCATCACCTCGTGCCCGTACTTGGCATACGTGTAGCTGTGGAAATCCAGACCCTCGTCCAGGAAGCGTTCACCGCGCGCGTTCACCAGCACGCCGAACGGGTAGTTGTGCTTCTGGAACCGGTCGCCGACGGTGAGGTCGCCGTACGGCGGCGCGTTCATATCCCACTGCACGGCATGGGCACCCGACCAGTGACCGGCGACTGCGGCGCCGATATCGATCGCCATGCGATGGCCGATGCCAGTGTTGTATTTTGTGCCGCGCACCTTCGCGAGATCCCAGTTCGGCCCGAGATAGCGCGCGCGCATCTCCGGATTGGATTCAAACCCGCCGCATGCCAGCACGACTGCGCCGGCGCGCAGATCGAATTGCCTGAACCCATGGCGGACCCGCACGCCCTCGATGCGCGCATCGCCGTGCAGCAGGGCTATGGCGGTGGTGTCGTACAGCACCGGTATGCCGATGCTCTCCAGCCGCTCGTGGAGCGTTGCGACGAGATGCTGGCCGCCGCCCAGGATGTGGCATGCAAGTCCGCCCCAGAACTTGAATTTCCCATCCACCTTGAACGCCTGCCGACCGAGCGCCGGCTGAAACCGCACGCCTTGTTTGCGCAACCAGAGCCCGGCGTCGAAACTGTTGCCGATCAGCACCTCGGTGAGATCGGGGTCGCAGCGATACTCGGTCAGCCGGCCCATGTCGTCGAAATATTGGCCGTCGGTGTAGCTGCCGAAGTCGATGCTGCCGAGATCGAGATCGGCGATGTCGGGTGCCAGACGCAGCAGGTCATCGACCTTGGAATAGGTGAAGCGGAACGCACCGCCGGTGAACGCCGAGTTGCCGCCGCGCGCGTCTCTTGGCGCCGTCTCGATCATGGCGACGGAGGCGCCGGCCTCGTGCGCCGACAACGCGGCATTCGCTGCCGCATTGCCTGCGCCGATCACCAGGACGTCAACTTTGCCGAATTCCGCCGGTGTCATGCGCTGCCTCCCGAATTCTCTGCCGCAATCTCGCACGTCGCTTGACATCGCACCAAGACGTGAAATGCTGGCCATACACCGGGGTGTCCTCATGCGAGGGCTGAGATCAAACCCGCGAACCTGCTCTGGGTCATGCCAGCGAAGGGAGATGTGATGCATATCGTAGTTGTCGGCGGCGGAATTCTCGGAGCCAGCGCGGCATTTCACCTGGCGCGCGCGGGCGCGCAGGTGACGATCGTCGATCAGGCGCATGAGGGACGCGCGACCGCTGCCGGCGCTGGCATCATCTGTCCCTGGGTGTCTGGTGCCGATGATGCGGCGTTTTATCGGCTGTATGTCGAGGGCGCGCGCTATTACGGCGAACTTGTGCCGGTACTGGCGGAATGCGGCGAAACCGATCTCGGCTTTCGGCGCGTGGGGGCGCTCGTGGTCTCGGACGATGTCGATGAGCTGGCGGCGTTCCACGCCATGCTGGATCGTCGCCGCGCCGACACGCCTGAGATGGGTGCGACCAGTGTGCTGTCACCGCGCGATGCGCGGGCGTTGTTTCCGCCACTGCGGACGGATCTCGCGGGCCTGCATGTCGCGAATGGCGCGCGTGTCGATGGCCGACGGATGGCGGCGGGTCTGCTGCGTGCGGCGTTAGGTCTTGGCGCGCGGCAGGTCGAGGGCCACGCCGAATTGCTAACAGACGGCAATCGCGTCGCAGGGGTCGCGGTCCGCGATGCAACGATCGGTGCGGATTGTGTCATCATCGCCGCTGGCGCGTGGGCGCCTTCGCTTCTGTCGCCTGTTGGCATCACCTTGTCGATCGAGCCGCAACGCGGTCAGATCGTGCATCTGCGACTGCCGGAGCAGGATACGCGCGACTGGCCGGTCGTGCTGCCGCCTGGCAGTCACTACCTGCTGGCGTTCGACGACTCGCGTGTTGTTGTGGGGGCGACGCGGGAGAGCGGCGCGGGTTTCGATTATCGCGTGACCGCCGGGGGGCAAGCCGAGGTGCTGGCGGAGGCGCTGCACGTTGCGCCGGGTCTGGCGGCGGCGAGCGTGATCGAAACTCGAGTGGGGTTCCGTGCTGTGGGGTCGAGCATCAGGCCGTTGCTCGGTCCGGTGGAAGGGCTCGATGGACTGTTGATCGGCAATGGTCTCGGTGCGGCCGGGCTGACCATCGGGCCGTTCGCCGGTCGGCTGCTGGCCGACGCGGCGTTGGGTCGAGACCTGTCATTGGATATCGCGGCGTTTGATCCGATGCGCCGGCCGTCACAAGAATTGCGAATACCGCCGCTGCGCTGACTATTGCGGCGAACCCGTGTAGGGGTACATCAGGTCTCCGGTCTTCAGCGAAGGCGGCCAGAGGATCACCTCGGTCTTTGGGTCCTTGAACTGCTCCACATCGTTCGCCTTCACGTTCTGGAACTGCACCTCGTTGACGCGCGGCTCGGCCCATTCGCCATTCGGCCCGAACTTCACATCGCCGACGATAGTGGTGAACGTGTGCGTGCGCAGGTAATCGGCGAGCTTGTCCTGATCGAGGCCCTTGGTGCCTTCCACCGCCTGTTGCAGCACCTGCATGTAGCCGAATGCGAATGGCGGCAGATAGTAGCCAAGCGGATCGACACCGGCGGACGCTGCCTGCGCCTGGTACTTCTTGAGGAACTCCTTGCTGTCCTCGCTTGCCAACTTGGACCACGGCAGCCAGTAGTCGTAATCGACGATGCCATTCAGCAACGGGCCGAGCTGTACTTTTATGGCGGTGCTTTGCAGGCCGACCATGCCGCCACCAAACAGCTTGGCTTTCAGACCGACTTCGTGTGCGGCACGGACCATGCCCACGGAGTCAGGTGGATATGAGCAGACGAGCACAAGATCGGGCTCAGTTGACTGGATCGCGCGGACGATCGGTGTGTAGTCCGTCGTACTCGGCGGGTAGGTCTTGTCGTAGACGATCTTCAGCCCGGCCTGCTTCGCCAGCACGCGTGCGCCGTCCATCGCGTTGTGCGGGAACTCCGCATCGGCGCCGACGATGGCCAGCGTCGTTGGCTTTGGGTTCTGCGCCATCGCGATGGCGAAGAAGCCCTGTGCGAAGCTCTGTTTCGGCTCAGGACCGCCGGTCGGCGTGAACGAGAAATACTTCGGATACTGGAATTCGGTGTTCACCGCGAGGCCGAACAGGCTCAGGAAGGTGCGGTTGTGCTGCATGATGATCGGCATCGCCGGCGCGATCATGTTGGTGGCATAACCGCTGATAACCAGATCCACTTTGTCCACGTCGAGCAGCTTGGTGTAGATGCCCGGGATCGTTGCCGGGTTGGACTGGTCATCGTAGTAGATCAGCTTCACCGGCCGCCCCAGCAGGCCGCCCTTGGTGTTGATGTCGGATTCCCAGATCTGCATGGCCAGCAGCGCGGCCTTGCCGTTCGGCGCGAGCCCGCCGGTCAGCGCCATGCCGAGGCCGATCGTGATCGGTGTCTGGGCGTAAGCAGGCGCGATACACGCAAGGGCAGCGGCGGCGAGAAAGGCGAGACGCCTGGACAGCATCGAACGGTTCCTCTCGATTGATTGCTTCCCCGTATCCTATGGGGCGGCGCAGTGCGACGCCAGTGGCTCGGATCAGCCTGCCGCTGGCTTCCGCCTCAGCCAGGTGTCGAGGAATACATGCACGCGCCCGATGCTGTCATCCGCCGCGCCGGCGTCGTAGGCCAAGGTGTGACCGGAGACCTGAACCGTGCGCTGATCCGGATTATCGAAGGCATGCCATACGCCAGGATAGGTGTGGATCTCGAACGGCTGGTCGGGCTTCACCTTCCCGCCGAGGACGTGGCAACTGAGCGCCGGATGGCCCCAGTCGTCGGCCTCGCCCGCGAGCGCCAGCAGCGGAACATTGCCATGCAACTCGGGGACGTCGCAGGAACCGTAATAGTCCACCACCGCCTCGATCAGCCCAGGATACAGCCGCGCATAGCGATCCTGCGTCACCAGCGCCGCGGTATGCCCTCCGTGTGATCGGCCGAGCACGCCGATGCGCGCACCGTCGATCTTGGGCAGCGTGCGGAGATAGAGGGCCGCGCTGAGCACATCTGCAACGCGATCCTGCGGGGTTACCAGATGCTGGGCCTGCGGCGCGCATGCCGTGGTGACACCGCGGGCAGAGAAGCTGTCCAGCACGAGCGCGGCGTAGCCCCAGTCGGTCAGCCGCCTGGCCCAGTACCAGTCCCCGCCGCCGATGCCGCCACAGCCATGCAGCAGGATAACCACGGGGAACGGACCGGCTCCGTCCGGCAGCACGAGCGACGCCGACAGCGGCTTGTCCGGAACGCGCGAGACGCCGATCCTCTGGTCGGGAATGGCAATCGTCTGCGCGCATCCCACCAGCAGGAGCAGCGCCGCGGCCAACGCGCGACCATACTGGGCCATTGCCATGCGCAGGTCCTCCCGCATGCAGCCTGCCGGCATCGTAGGGAGCGCCGCAGTGGCACGCCAGAGACGATGCGCTATGCTCTGCCGACCGAGCCATAGGAGTGTCCCATGCAGGACCTTGACGAAAATACCGTCACCGAAGCCGCACTCGCGCAGATGGCGAACACGGCGGATCCGCGCCTGAAAGAGATTATGGACGCCGCGGTGCGGCACCTGCACGCGTTCGCGCGAGACGTGCGCCTGACGCCGGCTGAGTGGCTGACCGGCATCCAATTTCTAACCGCGGTAGGGCAGGCGTGCACGCCGTTTCGCCAGGAATTCATCCTGCTCGCCGACGTGCTGGGCGTGAGCGCACTGGTCAACGCGATGCACGACAAGAAGGCGCGCGAACTGGGCACGCAGAGCAGCCTGCTCGGCCCGTTCTACCGCGAGGGCGCGCCGGAACTGCCGCTGGGTGCCAGCATCGTCGCGAAACCGTCGGTGCCGGAGATCGTCGTCTACGGTCGCGTCACTGACAACGACGGCAAGCCGGTTACTAACGCGCTGGTGCAGGTGTGGCAGACCAGCGAGCACGGGCTCTACGATTTGCAGGCGGAGAACGCGGCCGAGGTGATGGACCTGCGGGCGAACTTCCGCACCGATGCGGACGGGAACTACCATTTCCGCACGGTGCGGCCGCTGGGCTATCCCATTCCGATGGACGGACCGGTGGGTGAGATGGTGCGGGCGCAGCATCGGCACGGGTTCCGGCCGTCTCACATCCACTTCCTGATCGGCAGCGACGGCTATCGCGAGCTGGTCACCGCGCTCTACTTCGGCGACGACGATCATATCGGCTCAGATACGGTGTTCGGTGTGTCCGGTTCGCTGGTGGTGAGCGCGAAGGATGATCCGGCTTCGCCGATTCCGGGACTGAAGGCCTTGCGCTACGACTTCCGCCTGGCGCACGCCGAGGCGGGCGACACCGGCCGCGTTGGCGCCGATCCTTCGAAGCTGATGAAGGCGGCCGAGTAATGCCACGCCGGTTCATTGACATCTCGGTCGCGCTGAAGGCCGGCATCAAGAGCGATCCGCCGCATTCCTTGCCGAAGATCGAATATCTGGACCACCACATGACCGCTCCCGCGATGGCGGAGTACATGGGGGTGCGGGTCGATCAGCTGCCGGACGGCGAATACGCCGCGGTGGAGCGCGCCAACATCAGCACGCACAACGGCACGCATCTCGATGCGCCGTACCACTACTTCTCGACGATGAATCATCGGCTGAAGCCAGGCGGCGAACCGTCCTGGCGCATCGACGAAGTGCCTCTGGAGTGGTGCTTTCAGCCGGGAGTAAAGCTGGATTTCCGCCATCTGCCCGATGGCTACGTGGTGACGCCGGGCGACGTTGAGGCGGAGCTCAAGCGTATCGGGCACACGCTGGAGCCGCTGGAGATCGTGGTGGTGAACACCGCGGCGGGTGCGAAATACGGTGAGGACGATTACGTCGATTCAGGCTGCGGCATGGGCAAGGCGGCGACGCTGTGGATGCTGGAACGCGGTGTTCGCCTGGTCGGCACTGATGGGTGGAGTTGGGACGCGCCGTTCTCGCACACCCGCCGCAAGGTGGCGGAGACCGGTGATGCCGGGTTGATCTGGGAGGGCCATCGAGCGGGACGCGAGATCGGCTATTCGCATCTCGAGAAGCTGCACAACCTCGAACTGCTGCCGGCCGAAGGGTTCGAGGTCGTTTGCTTTCCGGTGAAGGTGCATCGCGCGTCCGCCGGATGGACGCGCGCGGTGGCGATCCTGCCTGCGTGAAGATCTGCATATTCGGCGCGGGTTCTGTCGGCGGCTACCTCGCCGGCTATCTGCGACACGGCGGCAACGACGTATCGGTTATCGCGCGCGGTGCGCATCTTGCGGCGATCCGCGCCAAGGGCCTGACGGTGGAGACGCCGGACAGTTCGGTCACGGTGAGGCTGCCCGCCACTGACAATCCCGCCGATCTCGGCCAGCAGGACGCGGTGATCGTCACGGTGAAGGCACCGGCGCTGCCAGCGGTCGCGGCCACCATTGCCCCGCTGCTCGGCTCGGACACACCGGTTGCCTTTCCGATGAACGGCATTCCCTGGTGGTACTTTCGTGCGCATGGTGGCGCGCTGAATGATCGCCGCCTACCGCGCCTCGATCCAGATGACGCACTATGGCGCGTGGTCGGTCCCGAGCGGGCGATCGGCGGCATCTTCTGGCCTGCCTGCTCGGTGCCCGCTCCGGGGGTGGTGCGATTGCTCAGCGGCGCCGGCAGCGGCACCGTGTTCGGCGAGCCCGACGGCAGCAGCACGCCACGCATCGAGGCGCTCGTCGCCGCGTTCCGTACCGCCGACCTGCCGGCGACCATCACGCCGAACATTCGCCAGCTCATATGGCAGAAGCTGGCATTCAATCTCAGCGCCGGTCCGATGTGCGTGCTGACAGAGTCGCCTGTGCGAGCCACTCATGAGGAGCCGGCGCTGATCGATTGCTCACGTCGCATGCTGGCGGAAGCCCAGGCCATCGCACTTGCCATGGGCTACCGGCTCGACATCGACGCCGAGCGAGTGGTGGCCACCAACATGCGGCTCGCGCACCGGCCTAGCATTCTGCAGGACCTGGAAGCTGGGCGGCCGATGGAGATCGACGCGCTTTACACTGTGCCGCTGGAGCTGGCGCGTCTGATGAACGTGTCGACGCCAGCGCTCGACCTTCTGGTGTCGATGATCAAACTACGCGCGGGTGCGGCAGGACTTTATACGGGCTGAGCCGCGACGCCGATGAGCCAGGCGCGCGCATCCGTCGCCGACCACCAGCTCACCACGAGATGCGGCGCGTGGGCCGCGATACGCAGCGCCTGCTCGGCATCGCTTTCGACGAAATGCGTGCAGCCCCAGCGCGTCGCTATCTCGGCCTTGTAGCGGGCGACCGTAACAGGCGTGTGTGGGGTCTCGAGCGGGCGGCATTCCAGCGGCAGCGCGCCATGTCCCCAGCGAGCGAGCCAGGCCTGCGTACGTTCACGATCCGCGTCGGGGCGCCCGGTGATCACCACAGCGCGCTCAGGCGAGAAGAAGGGCAGGGTGGGGAACGGCTCCAATCCATGCCGTCGCAACACCGCCTCTGCGATGTCGGCACGGTACACTTCGTCCGGCACATCGGGCAGGAACACGCCGTCGAGGTCGAGTCCGTAGAATGGCAACTCGGTCGCCCGATCGGGTCCGGCGCCAGTGGCACGCAGCGCACGACCCGCAGGTGTTGCCTCGCCGCGCTCCCACGGAAACCGCCACAGCGTCCGCATAGCGTGCGACAGGTCCGGCACGTAGCTGGTGACCTCCGGGTCATGCACCACCGCAAGCGTCAGGCAGTCCCGACCCTCGCGCAACACGGCGGCGCGCGCCGCGTCCATCGTGCGGCCTGTGCTGCAACCATCGTCCACCAACAGGATGCGACCGGCACTGGCTGGCGCGCCGATCCACTGGGTGAGGCCAGTCATGCGCTCGAAACCGATCATCGCAAGTGGCAGCGCGAGGATGCCGGCGGCCATCGTAGCCGGCACAAGGCCGCCGCGAGCGATCCCGACCACCGCGTCGGGTTGCCACCGGGCAGCACGGTCCAACAGCGCGGCGATCATCCGCTCGGTCTGGTCGTAGCCGAGGAACACCGGCATGCGGCCGGTATCCAGTCCCTTCCATTGGCCCATCACGGTTTCTTGCGTCTTGTCAATTTGGCTCGGTTCATGTAAGCGCACGCCCGTTACCGAAAGCAACCTTTGGCGCGTCCTGAGAGGCGCGCCATTTCTTTTCCGCCGGCAATGCGGTCTGGCCCAACACCCAGCCCTCCCACCGGCGGATCCATGGATCAGATGGGGTGGTGTCAGGTCGGTTGCCTGCCAGCACGTTCAGCACGCAGAGCACTCCGAGAACGCAGTCGAACCGGTCTTCTCCCGCGGCATCGCTGCCAAAACCATCTGCTGTGGCCTGGCGCAATCCAGCGTCCGGGAGGACTTCCAGTGCGGCCATGGCACCAGCGAGTTGGTCCGCGATGGCTGCTCTGTCCGCCTGCCGCCGCTTGCTGCCCTTCAGCCGTATGCCGATGTGGCGCAGTGCCTCGGCGGGATAGGTCTCGGCAACCGCCACCGAGCCTGGGGTGAGCAGCGTCCGGTAGGCACCGGCGAACGGCCAGAGGCGGACATGGCTACAGCTGGACAGGGCCGGGAGCAGTAGGTGCTGCCAGGCAGCGATCGCCGCCTTGCCGGACTGGTTGGCCCCCAACGTCCAGAACAACGGCGCGCCGGCGGGCCGTTCCGCCGTTGCCCGGTCGCATGCGCGGGACAGCGCGACGGCGCCCTCGAGCCCGAGTGCGGCGGCATGTGCCGCCCGTGTCATCCCGCGTACGCCGCGCAGTGGATAGAACGGCCTGTCAGGTCCCAGATCGTCGAGCGTGGCGCACACGTGGAAGAAACTCGGCCGCTTCGCGATTGCCGCCAGGAAATCCAGAAAATCCCGCTCAGCCAATCGCGCGGCATAGGCGCGGGGCAGACCGATCGGCAAATCGACGCCGAGTGCCACCGCGCCGCCCGCCGCCATCTCGCGCAACCGGGCAAGAAATGTTGGCACATCGCCAACCAGCACCGGCGCCGCAACGCGCCATATGCCCAGTTCATAGCGTGCGATGGCGACCCAGCGCTTGCGCGGATCGACGCTCCAATCCGCGTGCGCAGCAATGGTGGCGCAATGCGGTTGCAATGACGGCTCGGCGCGCATCCCGGTGGCGCCTTTCTGCATGGAGTGGTCCGCCGCGATGCAGTGGTGCGAGGATGCTACAGCGGCTTGTGCGCGCGCTCCAGCAGGCGTGACAGGAAGCCAGGCTTCTTCGCAGCCTTCGCTGGTTCCGCCGCCTTCTCTCTGGCGCGGGCCTCAGCCTCCTGCTGCCGTTGCTTGCTCGCGAGCCACTTGTCGAGGCTCATTCCAGCCTTTGCCGCGCGTTTCGCCTCGTAGGAGCGCTGCCCTTCGGTCAAGGTCTTTGGCGTCTTCAAGGTGCTCCCCCATTGGTCGCGCCGGTTTTGGCAGGCCGGCCGGCGGCGTTCAAGACCCAGTGGAAAGTGGGGCGCAGCTATAACGAAACCTGTCGCATCGGCTGTAGTGTCGCACCGCGCCTGTCTGGCGGATGGGGTGGGAGTTTGATGTCCACATCAAACCATTGAAATGATGCCTATAAATAATGGGCCTATCCAAGTCACCCACAAAATCACCCACAAAATGGGTCCGGCGGACTCCGGCGGTGGTCGGCGGATATTGGCGACACAAAGCATATTGACCAGAACAAAGCGGGTCCGGTAAGCTACCTCCAGGCCATTGCCTTCTGGGTCGGGCGATTTTCTTGCGTGCCACGATTCCGGTTCTTTCTTCGCACCAGCGTCGGGAGAGGCAGCGTGGCCGATTCACAAAAATCCAGGTCTGCCGGCAAGCGATCCGTGAGTGTGGTCGCCGGCGACGTACTCGCGGCGCGATCGCCGTATGTCCAGCCACTCACCGTCCGTCCTCGCGCCGCAGCCGCTGTAATCGGTGTCGGCCACAGCAAGCTCTGGGAACTGATCCACGACGGCGAGCTGAAGGTGTCTCGTATCGGCCGCGTGACGTTGGTCCACGTCGACAGCATCCGAGCACTCATAGCCCGGACCATTGCCAACTGAAGGGAGGAATAGATGCGCGATCAACGAAAGCCCGACGTTCACTCGCAGGTGACTCGTTGGCCCCGTCGGATCATGCAGACCAGCATACGCCTTTCGCATTTCCTGGCGCTCCACCCGCGCCACAAGACGCCACAACCTGGCGTCACCTCGATAACTCCTACAGCGACACCCGCGCTGGTGACTCATGTGCACTCGTCTGCGAAGACTTCCATAATCCATAGGCGAGCCACTCTGCCGCGACCCGCTGTGTCAAAGCACCGCACGAGCGATGTGCAGCAGCCACAGCGGGACTATTCGGTGCTGGCCCAGCTCGCAGCAAAGGCTGCATCGCCGATAGTGCTTTCCAAAGCAGAGATCAGAGCAAGCTGGGACCGTGCATTTCGCCGCGCGGCTCGGTCCGGTGGCACAAGCATCTTGGGCGAACAGCGTGCCGCCCAAGCATCAGTCCGAAACCGATCGGTACATGGGACGTGGCGTTTCGGAACGCAGCACGCAGATGAACAGCAACCTGGAGGTTCATGCAATGCTACACGTTCCAGAGGAACTCCGCCGTTTGATCGGCGAGACATGCGAGCTTCTCAACAGGCTCGATCGCCTTCCGTCGGTTGTTGCATCGGAGCATGTTACAGCTGCTGCCGAACATGAGCAGGCTGTCGCAACGCGGGATGCGGTCCAGGCAGATGCGCTTCTCGCTCCGTCAGATCCCGACATCGCCAATCGTGCGGAGATCGCGCAGACGCGCGCACAGGAGATCGATGCGAAGCTTGCGCGGCTGGCGAATGCCAAGTGCAGTCTTCCCCGCCTGTTAGCTGAACTTGATGAGCGTGTGGTCGCGGCATCCGCGACCTTGCGTGAGGCCTCCGCCCCGCTGAAGACAACTGTCCAGCACGATGTCGTGGCCGACTTAAACACGGCACTTGTTCAGCTCGCAACGGTCCTGAAGCGGGCATATGCCGTACGCGCCGGTGGGGTCGGGTTGCCATGGTTAGGTGACATCAAAATCCAGCATCCGATCGAAAGTGGATACCTCCTCAACGATGGCCGCCTTGGCACCGGAGAGGACTTGACCGCAACCTGGCGCGACAATCCCGCCGCAGCCGCATGTTTTGCCGCGCTTCAGCCGCTCAGGGAAGTTGAGGATCGCGTGGGATCCCACGTGCGTCGCATCGATCGTGAGAGGTCGATAGCACTGACGGCGGCGAACGAGAAGGCACGTGAGGAAAGCTTCAGTGGTAGGCGGCCATCACGCGCACCGCAGACTGCTGCTGACGCCGGGGATTGGACACCGCCTCCGAACGCCCATCCATTTATTCCTCCGATCTACCGCAACCTACCGCCACGTAAGCAGGAATCTGGCGCCATGCGCGATCCCGCTGCGCTGGAAGAGTTCTAGTGCCCTGCGTCGTTGATTCTGCGGCCGATCCCTGAATCGATATCTCCGGTAGCGCGGAGATGCGTCGTGATCACGAAACAACCTGCCGTAAAGAGATACATCGTAACGCTCAGCGCTGAGGAGCGGGAACACCTCGACACGCTAATACAAAAGGGCACAAGTCCCGCACGGCAGGTGCTGAAGGCGCGCATTCTGCTGAAGTCCGACGCGTCCGATGCCGGTGATGCCTGGAGCGACAGCCAGATTGCTACGGCTCTGGACACCAGCATCGACACCGTGGCGCGGACGCGCCAGCAGCTGGTGGAGGAAGGGCTGGAGGCGGCGCTGACCCGCAAGCATTCGCCAGCGTCGGCCCGGCCGCGCATCTTCGATGGAGCCGCTGAAGCCAAGCTGATCGCTCTGGCCTGTTCCGAACCACCCAAGGGTCGCGCGGTGGTCGCTGAAGCTGCTGGAAGAGGCGGTGGTAGAGCTGAACATCGTTGCCCGCGCCAGCGACAATACGATCGGGCGAACGCTCAAAAAAACATACTCAAGCCGCACCTTCAGAAGCAGTGGGTCATCCCGCCGGACGCCAATGCCGCCTTCGTAGCCGGCATGGAAGATGTGCTGGAAGTCTATCACAGGCCGCACGATCCAGCGTTCCCGGTGGTCTGCCTGGACGAGACGTCGAAGCAGCTGGTCGCCGAAACACGGGTGCCGATCGCGGCGAAGCCGGGACATCCCGCACGTCATGACTATGAGTACCAGCGCAACGGAACGGCCAATCTCTTCATGCTGTTCGCACCACTGGAAGGCTGGCGGCACGTCGAGGTGACCGACCGCCGCACGGCCCGCGATTATGCCCAGGTCCTCAAGGATCTGTCCGATACGCACTTACCCGCAGCGAAGAAGATCGTGCTCGTGCAGGACAATCTCAGCACCCACAAGCCGGCTTCACTCTACGAGGCATTCCCCGCTGCCGAAGCACGCCGGCTCACCGAGCGGTTCGAGTGGCACTACACACCCAAGCACGGCAGTTGGCTGGATATGGCAGAATCCGAACTCAGCGTCCTCTCCGTTCAGTGTCTCGATCGGCGGATCTCTGACAGGCAGACTTTGATCGAGGAGGTCGCCGCCTGGCAGGACTGCCGCAACAAGAAGCACACCACGGCCGACTGGCACTTCACCACCGCTGATGCCCGCGTGAAGCTGAAACGCCTATACCCAGCGATATGAGTGACTCAGGGCACTAGGGCCGCGGACAGGCAAATCGATGACCAGCTCGGCGCATCACAGTGGATCGCTTAGGAAGCGGTCCGATGCGCTATACCGCGAAGCCCTTTCGATTAGGCACGCGGCCTCCTGGTTGGGTAATGCATGATGCCTACCGCGGCTCCGGACGATCATGACCTCTGCCAAGCTTGGGCGCGCTGGGACCTCGCAGCCGACGGCGTGAGCCTGCCGCCAGATCATGAATTGCGAGGCCCGGCGATCGATCCGGGGCCGACATGCCCTGTGACCCCGCTCGGGGAACGCGATGGACATTTCCATTTTCTGGACCCACGGGGCGCATATCGCGTGTTGAGCGCGCGGCAGCTCGGTTCGCAAGCCGAACTGCTTGGGCTGCTACTCGGTATTACAACATGGCTCTGGACCTGCTTTCCGCGCTTCGCGACCCGGAAGATCGAAGGCGAGCTGCGGATGGTCCCGGTCGGTTACTCGGTGTCCGCCGCTTGCGCCTGGTTGATGGACCAGTGCGCCCGCCAGCCAATGTTCGGTTCGCATATCATCATCCGAAGGCCCGGTGTCTGGCCCGGCGAGGATGGCGAGCCGATCATGCACTGCGGTGATGCGCTGTTTATCAACGGCATGTTCCGTGCTGCCGGCATGCGAACCGGCAATACGATCTGGCCGGCTGATTACGCGGTCGATCGCCCAGGCCCGCCGTGTGATGCTGAGGTCGGCCGGTATATACAGGCTTGCACGCAAGAATATTGGCGCTTCCGTCACGGAGGTGGTGCCATCATATGCTTGGGCACCACGACCGTCGCCATGCTCGGCGCGTGGCCACGCTGGCGTCCGTCGTTGTTCATTGGCGGCGATGTTGGCGGCGGCAAGAGCTACTTGCTCGACGCACTGCGCGCTATGTGCCCACTGCACTACTACACAACCGACACGACAAAGGCCGGCCTCGAACACAACCTCAGTGGTCGCGCCATGCCGTCATTTGTCGACGAAGCCTCTGATCAAGCTGACCAGCGCGGTGCACAGAACCTGCTGAGCTTGATAACAGCTGCGACAGGCGGCGAGGGTTCCAAGGTCGCGCGCGGCACCAGCGACGGCAAAGGCCGCACCACACAGGTGATCGGCGCTGTCATCATGGCGAGTATCGCGCCACCAGAGATGCAGCCGCAGCATGTTGCGCGCGTGTCCGTGATCGAGTTGCAGGCGCCTGAGTCAGGAGAGGACCACCGTGCGGAGATGGACCTGCTGATCCAGTTCTGCCAGGAGCATCGATCGGCGATCCTTGGTCGCGTCTTGGCAGGGCATAAGCGCTTTCTGTTGGCGCTCGACATGTTCCGCGACGCGCTGGCCCGCATCGGGTGTGCATCGCGCCAAATGGACCAGTTCGGTGCAATCCTGGCCGGTTATTGGACACTTTGCCATGACGGTGTTCCAGATGACCGCGAGGCACTGAACCTCGTCGCGGCCATTCGGGACTTCGTGCAAGACGCCGGCGAGGTGGCCGAGCAATCGGCTGGCCGCCTCGTGGTAGAACATCTCGCCAGTTACCGGCTGCGCCGCGACCACTCGACCGAGGAATGGCCGACGGCCGAGCTTGCGGTCCGGGCCTGGGAGTCAAGGCAGGATCCCGAGTCGGGTGAGCAGTTGGACCCGGGCGTTGTGGCGGAGAGTGCGCAACGAGACCTGGGTAGGAATGGCATGCGTGCACTGCGTGCTGATGAGACCAACGGGCGCTTCGGCCGTCCGCCGCCACAACGAGGTGGATCAGGCGATGGGGTATGGATCGCCTACACGTCCGCTCCCGTCGTCAAGATATTCGACGGGACAGTATGGGCGGGGCAGCGGTGCCGCTACCTGCTTCGCAGCCTGCCTAGCGCGCGCGAGCTGCCCGCCGGCTGCTTTATCAAGATTGGCGACAGGACGGTGCGCAAGGCGATCTGGATTTCCCGCGCCGATCTACTTGGCGAGATGGGAGGCGACCAATGAGCACGGCGCGCAGCGCGATAGATGCACTAGCGGAGCTCGAGCACCTCGTCGATTGGGGCGAGGTCACCAAACTCGAAGGCGGGCTTCGAGCGGCGATACCAAGAGACGCCGGGATGGTGGTCGGCTTTTTCGCCTTCGCCAATCTCGTTGCAGAGCTGGCGAATCAGGACGATGACTACGGCATCCGTCAGACAGTCGCCTGGGCATTCAGCCTCGCCGTTGCGGAGAGGCTGGAGACATAAGTCGGGGCTGTCACGCCGTCACAGAGGCTGTCACGGCAAAGGCCCGCAAAATCAAAGCTGTCACGCTGTCACGGCTGTCACCCGTCGGCGCGTGATGTGCACGGGCGCGTGCGTGGGTGCGTCCGCGCGGGAGTCGTATGTGACAGCGTGGCAGCCATTGATATCTATAACGGAACAACAAGTAATCCATACACTTAGGCGCGCCGAAAGCTGTCACGGGAGCTGTCACGATCCACTGCGTGGCCGTGATAGCGAGACAGCCTGGCCTCAGCAGGATCGCCAAAATTGCCGGAGAAGGTCGAGTGGCCTGCCCGGTCACGCGCGCACCCGAGATCTGGCGAGGCTATAGGTGGCTGCCCGGCCAAGGCGGTGGATCGGTGCGGCTGACCTGGCAGCCTGCGCGTAGCGCGCCCCTACGCGTTCCGGGCCGGGCAGGGCCGCGGGTCCTTCCCCGGCAGGTGGCTTGTCGCGGGCAATTCACGCGCGCGGTAGGAGACAGATTTTCCCAAGAAAATCACCGGATTGCATTGTCGTTCATGTTGCCATCAGCATAATTGATTGGCATCCTTGACGTTCTGCATATTACGCCCTACGTAATGCTGTGATCCGGAGCTTTCGCGACAAAGCGACCGCGCTGGTTTTCGCGGGAGGTCTACCGCGGGGCATGGCGCGCGACCTTGCCGTAACAGCCCGCCGAAAGTTGGCGGCCTTGGATGCGGCCGAACGGCTGGACGACCTGCGTATTCCGCCCGGCAATCGTCTGGAGGCGTTACGAGGCCATCGTGCGGGGCAGCATTCCATCCGGGTCAACAGCCAGTGGCGCGTCGCCTTCGTCTGGCGAGACGACGGCGCCCATGAGGTCGAGATCGTGGACTATCACTAGCCACATACGAAGGCAGGGCAATTCGAGATGGCAAAGCAACGGTTGATATCGCGGGACGATCTCGACGCCGGGCGTGTGGATTTCTCAGAAACGGCAACCGCCGAACGCCTGCCGCCGGTCCATCCGGGAGACGTGCTGCGGCATGACTTCCTTGAACCGCTTGGCCTGACCGCTCATGCACTCGCGCTCACCCTTCGCGTGCCTGCCAATCGGGTCACCGCGATCCTTGCTGGCGAGCGCTCCGTGACGGCAGAGACCGCACTGCGTCTGGCGCGGCATTTCGGCACCAGCGCCGGCTTCTGGCTGAACCTTCAGAAAGCCTATGAGTTGGATGTTGCGGAACGTGCGGCCGGCGAACGCATCCGCGCCGAGGTGATGCCGCGTGAAGCGGCCTGAACCTATGCTGCGATGGGGGCACCCGCATCGCTGAAGCGATCCGACACCTTCGCCAGTGCGGCCTGGATTGCCTTGCTCACCTCCGGCGTCGGGTGTTCCCCTTCCGCGCACTCCACCATGACATGGAACCGAAGCGTGAGACTGCCGGCCGCGCCCAGGATGTCACCCATGGCATCGACCAGTTCGGCCATATCGCTGGAGTCCAACACTGCTTCTCGGATTACGTGAACAATCGGAAGTTGCGGCTTATCGCTAAAGCCGGGGCCATGAGGTTTCGCGGGTCCACCCCCGGGTTCGGCTGGCCTCTCAACCTCTGGCAGCGCCAGTTCCAACGCACCAGCCTCATGTGGCTGACAGGGCCAGGCGACGGCCCCTGGCAACACACGAATGAAGCCACTGTGAAGGGCACTGCCGATGGCGCGTTCGATCAGCCGCCACGGCAACGCCGGCACACCACGCTGTGCCGATAACGCGTGCAGGATGGATGCGGCGGTCGCCTTGCCGTCTGTCCAGGCATCAGGCAGCGCCTCCGGCGTCAACGTCGAGACGCTAACTTCGTCGGGTGGCGCGCGCAGTACCCGCAGCCTTCGACACCACACCGGCCGGAGGCTGCTCGCCCCACACCGATGCCGGGCCGCTGGTCAGCCAGATCGCACCGGCGGTCACCGCATCGGCTACGGCGGACAGCACAGCGGCCTCGGGGCACCGAGGAATGGCGCGCTGCTCCGTCCACCCCACGTCCGCGTGCTCGATCGTCAGGGTGTGGCCGTTGAAGTAGGCAACGAGGTCGGCGACCTTCACGCCGGTCGGCCAGTTCAGTCCCTCCAAGACGCCGGGCGCGAGCAACCCAGAATCGAGCGCCTCCAGGGTCGCCGCGCTATTCTGCACCGCCTCCAGATTGTCGTCTGCAAGCGCCGTCTCATCGACGCGCGTCCGCCACCACGTGCGCGCGCTGCCGTCGGGGCGGGCCAGCGACAACACGAACAGCCCCTGCACAGCACCGTTGGCGACAGTATCCAGCAGATCCTTGCGACGCAGCATCTTGGGCAGCTTCGGTCGCTCGGCGAATGCGCCGACGATCGTCTTGACCCGCCGTCGTTCCTCGTCCTCGCGCCAGAGGTCGTATTGTCCGCCCGGCAACAGAAGATCGGGGGCAAGCGTCACGTCCTCGATACGGGACTTCTTGTCTTCCTTGATCGTGGTAAACAGCGGTTTCTTCTCGTCCACCGTCACTTTGAACGCATGCACGGAATCATCCGCGGCACGAGTGACCACGATGCAGTAAGCTTGGCGCATCGCGCCGGCAATGTCCCGCTCGGCGCCCTCAAGCGAGGTGCGCAGATTGGCGCTGCGCACCGGATCGACCTCCTTGTCCGCAAGCTGCGCTCGCACATCGCGCCATGCCAACAGGTCGCGCACCTTCTCGCGCGCCTGGGCGAGGCCCGTGCGATCAGGCACCGCCACAATGATCGCATTCTTCGCCTCGCGCGGGCTGTCCGGGCCAGTCTTTTCCTCGCAGAATCGGGTCGCCAGGGCCGAAGGCTTGCCCGACTCCGACACCGCATTAGGGCCAAGGATCACATAGCGGAACTCACCGTCGCTCGGCACTTGGCCGGGATCGGACGGCAGCTTGTGGACGTGCGCACCGAGCGCCGATGCACCCTGATCAAGCCACCGCGCACGCTTGATCTCCTCTAGCAGCAGATCGTCAACAGCGGTCGCCGTGACCCGGTTCACCCGGGCATCGTCATGCATCTGCTTGAGGTTCGGCTGATTGCCGATGCGCCACGTCTTCGGCAGGCCACGGCTGCCGTCAGAGCGCTTGTCGGCGCTGTCCAGATGCAGTTCATCCAGATACCAGGATCGTTCCGCCCAGCCTTGCAGCGCCTTCTCCAGTGTGATGCGGTCGGGCCGCGCCATACCGACCATCGCCGTCAGTTCAGTGGTACGAGCGTAGCGGTTGGCGCCGGTCGGTTGGGAATGCAGGAAGACTCCCACCACTGCTTGCTCGATCTCGCGCGCGGCCAGCGACGGGTGCTGATCCTGAACCGTTCGGGCAAAGCCAAGCTCGCCTTGCAAGATTGCGGTCCAGTCCTGCGCCGCACCACTGAACTGACCCACCCTTGCGACGTCCGCAAGATCGCGCAGCGCCTCGCATAACCGCGTCTCGCCAGGCTTCGCCAGCAGGATTGAGGCGCCAGCAACAGGGGCGGTGTCCCACCCTTCGGCATCGCGCAAGGCAATCGCGAAGGTGCGGAGCACACCGCGAGTCCGCTGAAACAGCGGCAGCCCGCTGGTCCACTTGGTATAGAATACGTCCATCAGCGACGGATCGAATGGGAAGCTCGCGAGGTAGCGCTTCTCCTGCTGATCCCGCAGCGCCGGCGACTTGGCGAATTCCGGATCGAGCGCAGACAGCGCCTTGACCACCGCCACCACGCTCGGCCGGAACGCTTCCGGGTCCTTCGTCGTTTCCGGATCAAGCAGCCGACGACGTAATACCTCGGCCACGTCATCCTTACCGACGGGCAGGAACGACTCATCCTCCTTGCGGCCCAGGACATTCGACATATCGGCGAGCAGTTGACGGCCGAACTCGTCATCCCGGTTCGGATCAGACGCCAACAGCGAGACGAGCAGCGACGCCGTATCGACCTTCGAGACCGCCTGCGTCAGCGATTGCAGAAAGTTGAGGAACTGCGTGCAAAACAGCTCCCCGTTTTCCTTCTGCTTGGCCTTCTCCGAAGCGTACATCAGCACTTCGTCGAACAGGATCAGGGTCCCCAAGCCCTCCTTGGCTGGCGCCTCCAATACCGATTCCAGTGGGCCGCCATCGCGTGGCGGCGTGTCACGTTCGGCACCAGCGCCATCGGGGTGGATCATGCGCAGGCCGTCGTCGCCGGCAAGCTGGAACGCGATGACGCTCCATGGCTGCTTCAGCATGCGGGCAGAACCATCCGGCGCGATGGCGCGAATGCCGCTTTCCAGGTCCAGCTTGTCGAAGCAGACCGCCGCAACGCGCGCCTTCGGTGCCTTGCCGCCCATCGCGCTTTCGAACTCGTGGACCGATGGAACATCGGGCAGAGCATCCGGATCGCGGAAGATGTGCGTGAGGGTGACGAGCGTGTGCGTCTTCCCTCCGCCATAGGTCATCTCCAACTGCCGGATGGCCTTCGCGCTCTTTCCGCGCAGCCGATCGGCGGTTCCAGCGACGATGTCACGTAGGCTGGTGGTGGCGAAGGTGAGTGGAAAGAACCGCGCCGGCTGTTCGTACACCGGCCGTTTGCCCGTGCGATTGACCACATCGAACAGATCGGCGGCGAACTCCTGCAACGACAGCTCGCCGCTGCGCACGTCGTCGCGCAGTCGCACCAGCTTGTTCCACGGCTTCAAAGTGGTTCCGGACATTTTTTTGTCCCCTTGCTGCGCTACAGCAGCTCTGCTTGACGGGCCGGCGTGATACCGGCGCGCCCATGAAGATGATTACTGATCGCCTGGAGCATGACCGCTTCGTCGTTGCGGCCCTCGTGGCCTGCCAGTTCGATCACTGCCTGGACAACCTTAGCGAATAATTGATCGCGGCCGAGCGCGGCTTGGTTGATGAAGGCGTCCACCTTCGTTACGTCACCGGCTTTCCACAATTGCATCAGCCGATGGACGCGGTCGATGAGCGGGATCGGTCGCCCGCCAACGCCTTCCAGCCCCACCCCCTCGTTCCGGTTGACTGACCGGATTGGTAAGCGCCTTTCCGTGTTCAACGGCGCGGTGCGGATTTGGTGGGCGCCGCTGCGGCCGGATCATGACGACCCTTACGATCATCCGCTTTGGCTCGCTGACCGCATCGACGACGACGGCGCGGAAGTAACCCAGCGCTCGATTATCGACAGACTGCTCCGCGCTTCTGCCGGGCGGCGCGATGCCGACGAGGCGATTCCCTCTTTTGCCGAGGCGCGTCGAATCGCATCGACCTTGTTAAGGGAGACGGCGACAGGAAGCGGTCGATCCGCCGAAGAGCTGCTTCCGCTCTACGAGTCAGAAAACGCTCGCTTGATCCAAGAGCTCAGTGACGTCAAGGCCGAACACGCCGAGTTGCTGACGGTGGCGGATGAGGATCTGAAAACGACAACTGCGGAGCGTGACGAAGCTCGTGCTGAGATACATGCGCTGCGTGCCCGGCTTGGTGAGATGACCAACGCGGTTGCGGCTTCGGGAGCAGCAACCTGACGTTCCGATACCAGATAGCTTGGTCGCGTCCGTCAAGCTGGTGTAGATTCGTGATGTAGCGAAGGCATTCATCGGCGCATTAGCACCGGTGGCGTTGAGGCTGACTGGATCGTCTGGTGCGATGGACGGCCCGAGTGATGGTGCTGCGACCGCGATCGCCGCCGTCAAGCCCTGCGCCTTCGGCGCACCGCTATGCGGCTTCGGGGCTTGACCGCGACGCCACGGTCGAGCCTTGGGCACAGGTGCCGTCGACGGCGCAGTCTGTCTTTCGTGGATATGCCGTGACACGATCCGCGGTGTGGCGTCTGGCGTCATGCCGCGATCTGCCTGGTCTCAGCTTCGTTCGCCGGTGCGCCGAGCTCTGCCATCGCCTCGACCTGCATGTAGCGGTGCTGCAGCTGCCACTCGTCGTTTTGTTCCAGCAGCACCGCGCCGATCAGGCGGATGATCGATGCCTCGTTTGGGAATATGCCGACAACGTCGGCGCGTCGCTTCACTTCCTTGTTCAGCCGTTCCAGAGGGTTCGTGCTGTGGATCTTGGTTCGGTGCTGCTCGGGGAAGTCCAGATGCGACAGGACGTCGGTTTCGCTGTCGTCGATGAAGGATGCGAGCTTCGGCCATTTCTGCCGCAGCTGGTCCGCCACGTGACGCAGCGTCTGGCTGGCCTGCGTGCGATCCGGCTGGATGAACGTCTGGCGCAGTGCCGCCGCCACCATGCTCTGCTGGGTCTTCGATACATACGACAGCGCGTTCCGCATCCAATGAACGCGACAGCGTTGCCACGTGGCACTGAACACCCGACGGATCGCCGCCTTCAGCCCCTCATGCGCGTCCGAGATCACCAGCTTCACGCCGCGCAGGCCGCGGCGAGCCAGGCTCTTGAGAAAGCCCGACCAGAACGTCTCCGCCTCCGACGGGCCGATGTGCAGCCCAACGATCTCGCGCTTGCCGTCAGTGTTCACCGCCATAGCGATTATCGCCGCCACCGAGACGATCCGGCCGCCCTCGCGCTGCTTCAGATAGGTTGCGTCAAGCCACAGATACGGCCATTCGCCGACCAGCGGGCGGTCAAGGAACGCATGCACACGCTCGTCGATGTCCTTGCACAGCTTGGAGACCTGCGACTTGCTGATCCCGCTCAAGCCCATTGCCTGCACCAGATCGTCGACCCGCCGTGTCGAGACGCCGCCGATCCAGGCCTCCTGGATTACCGCGACCAGCGCCTTCTCCGAGACCTTCCGCGCCTCGAGGAACGGCGGGAAGTAGCTCCCCTGGCGCAGCTTCGGAATGCGCAGCTGCAAAGATCCCAGCCGCGTGTCGAGCACACGGTCGCGGTGGCCATTGCGCCAGGTCGTTCGCTCGCCACTGCGCTCATACCGCCCGGCGCCGACCAGCCCCTCGACGTCGGCCTCCATCAGCATTTGCAGCACCGCCTCCGCCACGCTACGCAGAAAATCGCCCTCTCCGGCCTTCTCCAGAAGCTCCGCCAGCGCCAATCTATCGTCGGTCATCGGATCCTCGCACGGTCATGGTTGAAGTCTCGCAACTCCACCTTAGCCAACAGGGCCGATGACCACTCCAGACTGCACCGCAACAACACAAACCGTGTCGCCCTGAATCTCCACCACGTCCGCGGACGCTAGCGATAGAGCTTTGACGATTTACCCGCGTGGGCCGCCCTCTATCTTGGTGACGATGTGGAACTGCTTCCGAGGGCATTTAATGCAGCGAAGAAGTCGGTGTTTGATGACCCGGCCCTGGCCTACCAAGCGCTTCTTCTGATGCGGACAACTTACATACCGATGCGCCGCGATGGCTCGCTCGTTCTCAAGGAGCGTTGGGAGACCGGGTTGCGACAATTGGGGCTTGAGTTCACGCCGACTGGGGGTCGGGCGGGTGAGTTTCCGAGCGACTATTTCGTGACCTATCTCGGGCGGAAGACCGAAATCGACATGCATCTCAAGGGAAGCAACAGTCGCGACCCGCGCTACTGCTTTCGGATTTACTTCTTCTGGTCCAACGAGAACAAGCGCGCGGTGGTGGTGGACTTGCCCCGGTTTCGTGGAGGGGTGAGAGCTTGGGGTCATGCTATCTGATCTGACGGCATGTTGGCGTCGGCTTTCGAGACATTCTTTGGTTCGGCCCCTGGCGGAGCCATTCTTCCGCCCCGACCCGCAGGATGATGCGGCCGTGGCGCGCAGCGGCGGTCAAGGACGGCCGCATCTTGCGGCCGCCCGGGGGGCTTGTCCTTGACGGTCGCGAGCACGACGGCAGGCTGGTGCGCGTCGGGATCGACCGCCAGCGCGTGATGCCGGCGCTCGTAGTTGATTGGTGAGAGATATCCGATCGAGGAATGGCGTCGCCGCCGATTGTAGAAACCTTCGATGAACGCGAAGGTGGCATTGCGCGCTTCGGCCTGTGTCTTGAACCGGCAGCGATCGAGAAGCTCGCATTCGAGCGTGGCGAAGAAGCTCTCGCACATGGCATTGTCGTATGCGTCGCCGACCGAACCCATCGAGGGGCGCACGCCGGCGTCCCGGCAGCGGTGGCCGAACTCGATCGAGGTGTATTGCGAGCCTTGGTCGGAGTGATGGATCACGCCCCTGGCCTGCCGCGTCATCAGTGCCATGTTCAGAGCGTCAAGCACCAGTTGCGTGGCGAGCGTGGTACCCATCGACCAGCCGACGATGCGGCGACTGTACGCATCGAGCACGACAGCGAGATAGAGAAAGCCCGCCCATGTCGGAATATAGGTGATATCGGCGACCCACAGCCGATCAGGCGCTTCCGCCGTGAAATTGCGCTCGACCAGGTCTGGTGCCTGACGGCTGTCGCTCTTGAGAGTGGTGACGACGAACTTGCGGCGACACACACCGGCAAGACCGGCTCGCGACATCAACCGCGCGACGCGTTTGCGGCCAACCTGAATGCCGTTGGCCGCAAGCTCGGCATGGATGCGTGGCGCACCGTAGGTACCGTGCGAGGCTCCGTGCGCCACACGGATCTCCGCGATCAGTGCAGCGTCTGTCTCTGCCCGCCGCGATGGCCGCCGCTTCGCCCACGCGTAGTAGCCGCTAGAGGAGACACCCAGCAGCCTGCACATGGTGACGATCGGGTAACTCGCCTGGTGATCGCTCACGAACCGGAACCCTTCGCAGGGATCGCGTTCGTCTCCCGAGCGAACCAGGCCGCCGCCTTTGAGAGGATCCCACGCTCAACTCGGAGTTGACGGTTCTCACGCCTCAGTCGGTTGAGCTCCTCGCGCTCCGATGTTGTCAGGCCGCCGTCGCCACGCCCAGCATTGCGCTCGGACTGCGCAACCCAGTTCCTGATCGACTGTGCCGTCGGTTCAAACTCCGACGCCAGCTCCTCCGGCGTACGGCCAGCACGCACCAGTTCTACCATTTGGCCGCGGAACTCAGGTGCATAGGGCAATCTTGTCTTGGCCATCGTGGACTCCTTGAACGCAAACGGTCCGGTGTCCACGAAACCGGGTCAACTTCAGTGGCGTGGCTGCCATCGCACCTGGAAAGCCGGATATCTTAACGGACAGCGGTTACGTGCGGACCCGGCTCCCTCTACATGTAGCCGGGGTAGAGATCGTGCCCCCTGGTGCGGTGTAAGAGCGTGGAAGTCACCGCTCTCTCCGGCGAGGTTTGGCCGGTTGGTCAACAATACCAATGCCCTCTGATCAGAACCTCTGTGCCCAATCTCGCAGACCGATGGACATGATGGTCCACGGCTGATCGACGAGTTTGTTCCAGGCGTCGCAACAGTGGTCGAGAATATCGTCGTAGGAGAAGAACACGCTGTTGGAGGGCCAGTTGTCGCGGACGAATTGCCAGATGTTCTCGACCGGGTTGAGTTCGGGGCACTTCGCCGGCAGTGGCACGAGCGTGATGTTGGGCGGTATGGCGAGCTGGTGCGACAGGTGCCATCCCGCCCGGTCGACGAAGCAGTACGGCGTGGCAGCCAGGCGCGACGGCGGTAGCGATCTCGGCCAGGTCCAGGTTCATCGCCTCGGTATTGCATCGGGGCAGCACGAGCGCTGCCCCCTTGCCGAGCGCGGGACAGATGGCGCCGAAGATGTAGGTGGAAGCGGTGCGCTGATCGGACGGTGCGGCCGGCCGCGTTCCACGTCTGGCCCAGCGACGGGTGATCTTGTTCTTCTGTCCGATCCTGGCTTCGTCGGCGAACCAGATCTCTATCGCGGCAGGCTCGACTCCCTTGTCCTGCGCGATCTTGCCCAGGATGGCGGGGAAACTTTTATGGGATGGCCCGCCCCTCTACCCGGCAGCGTAGGCTGACCGTGCAACCGGAGGGGAAGGAGGGTTCCAATGGAGATCGCGGTTCTCGGGGTCGACTTGGGGAAGAACAGCTGCAGTGTGGTGGGTCTGGACGGGACCGGACAGGTGGTCATGCGGCGGCGGATGCAGCGCGACAGCGTGATCAAGTTGGCCTCCAGCATGGCGCCTTGCGTGGTGGCGATGGAAGCCTGCTGTGGTGCTCACCATCTTGGTCGCATCGTGCGCGACCAAGGGCATCAGGTGCGGCTGATGTCACCGGAATATGTCCGGCCGTACGTGAAGGCGCAGAAGAACGATGACCGGGATGCAGAAGCGATTGCCGAGGCGGCGACGCGGCCGACAATGCGCTTCGTCGAGTTGAAGAGTGCCGAGCAACTCGACATGCAGTCGCTCCATCGCGTCCGCGATCGACTGGTTGGCGAACGGACCGCATTGATGAATCAGCTGCGCGCCGTGTTGCTGGAGCGTGGCATCACCGTGCCGCAAGGACGCCGCAAGCTTGAGCAGCATTTGGCGGTGATCCTGGACGGCGAGGAGGTGCGATTGAGCCCGCTCGTGCGCTTGTTGGTCGGGGACATGCGAGCAGAATGGGGAGCGCTGGACCGTCGTATCGCGGCATTCGACGATGAATTCGCCGCCCAGGCCAAGACCGATGATGCGGCTCGCCGCCTGGCAAGCATCCCCGGGATCGGCGTGCTGAACGCGACGGCTCTGGCGGCAGCTGTCGGCAATGCCGCCTCGTTTGCACGCGGGCGCGATCTCGCTGCCTGGCTCGGCCTGGTGCCACGGCAGATGACGACAGGCGGAAAGCCACGGCTGATGGGGATCAGCAAACGTGGCAACAAATACTTGCGCAAGCTGCTGGTGCATGGCGCTCGGGCGGCGTTACCTTCGCTGTCGGCAAGTACGACACCGCTGGGGAAATGGCTGCGGAATCTCCTGCAACGGGCGCACAAGAACACGGTCATTGTCGCGCTGGCGAACAAGCTGGCGCGGATCGTCTGGGCGGTGCTGCGCCATGGCGGAACATATGACGCCGGCGCGCTGACGGTGGCCTGATTGAGATCACCGAACGCGCTGACACGCGCGGGCGGTTGACGATGTCTGTGGGTGGTGGAAGCGAGATGGCCTGACAGTTCAACCGGCGCTCTGGCAACCTGGCTTTAAAAATGGCGCTCTGACGCCGTAACTTTTATGAGGACCGGGACGCGCGGATCTCCATCTTGGCCCGGGCTGTGCCCACAGGCCGGATACGTTGATGCAGACTGGTTCAGATCAAATCACAAAAACTGCTTGCGGACGGGGCGGCCCATACGTTTTAAAATGCTCGATCGCTCCCGCCGCCTGGGCGTGATGGCGCGGCCGCGCGGTGAGCTTGCGGTAGCCCAGCGCGCGCAGTTCGCGGCTCAGCGTCTGCCGCGCGACAGCGACACGGAACTCCTCCCACAACCACTGGCAGAGATCGATCAGTCGCCAGCGCACGACGCCATGAATGGCAGGCATCGGACCGCTCTCGATGGCTGCTGCCAGTGCTGTGCGGTGTTCCACGGTCAACCGGGGCGTTGGACCAGGAGCCTTGCGATCAATCAGCCCCTCCGGCCCCTCGGCGTTGAACCGCAGCACCCAGTCCCGGACTATCTGCAGACCGACACCTCCGACGCGGGCGGCTTCGCTACGAGCGCCGCCGTCGTAGATCACCGCCAACGCCAACAATCGCCGTGCCTGATTTGCGTCCCGCGTATAACGCGCCAGGTGACGCAGCGCAGAGCCCGTGAAGTCCGTGCGGAGTGCTACCGCTGCCGCCATGGCCAACATCCTGCTGTTCGCCATGGTGAATCACATCAGCCCCGCGTCGGGGAAGTCCTTTGAGTCAGCATCCGCAGGCTTTGGTATAAGCCGCGGCAGGGCAAGCTGACGATGGGATTATCGGTCAGCGGCGCGATGGTTTCCAGCGTCATGTAGCGTGCGCGCTGCACGGCCCGTTCATCATTCTGTTCCGGCAGTTTTGCGCCGACCAAACGGGTAATGCCACCTCGTTGGGGAAGATGCCGACCGCGTCGGCGCGGCGTTTGACCTCGCCGTTCAGCCGTTCAAGTGGACTGGTCGGATGCAGCTCCGACCGATGCGATGCGGGGAGGTTCATGTAGGCGAGGACATCGGCCTCGGCTTCGTCCACGAACGCCGCAAGCTTCGGCAGCCTGGGTCGCAGCCGGTCGGCGACCTTGGGCCATTGCGCCTTGGCGGTCTCGACAAGCCGCTTCGTCTTTCAGCCAGGTGACACCGCCAGGTAGGCGGCCCAATCGGCCATCAGCGCTTGGCGCTTCTCGAAAAGATCGCCACGTCGGTAGGCTGCCTCCACTTTGTCGCCGATCGCGTGTGCCAGCGCGAGTTCCACGACGTGGTTGGGATGATGAGTGTTCTCCGCCGCCCAATCGCGGAAGGTCGATCTGAACCCGTGGGCCGTCAGGTCGTTGCGCCCCATGCGGCGCAGCGCCGCGGTCAGGGTCATGTCGGATAGCGGCGTCCCGTGCTTCTGGCCAAGGAACACCAGGCCACTACCGTCCTTCAGTTTTGCCATCGCCCGCAGGATCCCGATCGCCGGCTCTGACAGGGGCAAACGGTGCGGCCGGGCCGCCTTCATGCGCGCGGCCGGAATGGTCCAGGTGCGAGCGCTCAGGTCGAATTCATTCCAGGTGGCGCCGCGTACCTCACCACTGCGGACGGCCGTCAGGATCAGGAACTCCAGAGCGCGCGCGCCAAAGCTGTTCCGCTTCCGTAGTTCGGCCATGAAGGCAGGCGTCTCGCGCCAGTCCAGCGCCGCATGATGCTCCACCGGCCGAACCTTGCCCTTCGCCGGCAGCATGAGCTGTAGGTGACCGCGCCAGACCGCAGGGTTCGGACCGTCACGCCAGCCGCGGGCAATGGCGTAGGACAGCACCTGCTCGATCCTGCCCCGCACTCGGCTGGCCGTTTCCGGCCTGCTACGCCAGATCGGAGTGAGCACCTCCAGCACGCGCTCGGTCGTTACTGTCCCAACCGGCAACTTGCCGATGACCGGTTCGGCGTAGGTGGTAAGCGTATTGCGCCACTGCTGGCGGTGCTTCGGGTTGCGCCAGCCAGGTTCGTGGCCGGCAATGTAGTGCTGGGCGGCCTCGCCAAACGTGGTCTGCTTCGCCTGTGCGGCGGTCTCCGCGTCCCGGCTCGCCCGACGCTGGTCGATCGGGTCGACCCCTTGGCCGAGCAGCTTCCGGGCGTCCGCCGCTTTCTCCCGCGCCTGCTTCAGACTGACACCCTGGGCATCGCCGAGGGCCATCGTGCGCGCCTTGCCATTCCGCATGTAGCGCAGGAACCAGGCCCGCCGCTGGGATGTCGCCACCTCGAGCCACAGCCCGTCACCGTCGCCATACCGACCTGGCTCGCGCTTGCTCTGCACCCCCGACGCCGTGAGCTTTGCCATAATTGCTTCCGCCTAAACCCACAAAATCACCCTCAAAATGCTTGCGGGTAGGGGTGGATTTTAGCGGATCAGGGTGGGCACCACCAACAAGAAAAACCGCAGAAATCCGCCATTTTTCGGACTGTGGTGGACTGCGCTGGAAGGGGTTCTGGCGGATGGGGTGGGATTCGAACCCACGAACCCTTGCGGGTTGGCGGTTTTCAAGACCGCTGCCTTAAACCGCTCGGCCACCCATCCTAAGCGTTGATTTGGCTTATATTTCTGCGGAAACTGGCTGCACCTGATTATGCCACTGATCCCTCATTTGTGCCCTTCTCTGCTCCTGCGCCGTGAGGTAAGCCAGATAGCTCGACTCAGTAGTTTTGACCGACGTATGGCCCAGATGCTTTGCCAGCTCGTATATGCCGCCGCCATTCTTCAGCCAACGGATCGCGAAGCGATGCCGGAGGTCATGCGCCCGGAACCGGCGGAAGGGACGGCCTGCTTTCTTCTCAGCCGCCATCACCCGACGCATGACATTGCCAAAGTCGCTGGCGAAGCTCCCATAGGCTGTGCCATTGCGGGACGGAAAGAGCGTGCCGTGGGTTTCCCCGGCAGCTAAAGCTTCCCTCGCATCGCCGCCGGGGGTGATCCAGTCGATGATGCGAGGCCGGTTCGTCTTGGTGCGCAGGAGCATGATCTGCTTGCGTTCATGGTCCACGTCTGAAGCTCTCAGGATGACCGCCTCGTTCTCCCTCATGCCGGTCGCATCAAGAAGCCGCAGCACATTCGCCATTGGCGGAGGCAGGGCCGACAAAACGGTCAGAACGTCTTCCTCGCTCGGAGGCTCGATAGGGTCGCGTCGTTCGCGCAAGACGACACTTCGATCATAGAGCCGAACCGGGTTATCCTCTCGCCAGCCCCAGGCGACGCAGGCGGCCATGAGGCGGGAAAGGGCGGTCAGATCCCTTCTGATCGTGGCGTTCGTTGCAGTTCGCGTCCGAAGGCTGACGTATTCTGAGATCCGGGCAGTGCTCACGTCCCCGATCCGGAGATTGCCGAAGACCTCATCGAGCTTGGCGACGCTGGTGAGATAGCGGCGCATGACGGCAGGCTTGACCGCCTTCGGCAGCACTTCCTGCGCCCATTTGACGACTGCTTCTCTGAAACTTGGCGAGTCGGGATTACCTACAACCTGGCGCTCAACCTTGAGCCGCCACGCTTTGAGCCGGAGGCTTGCTTCGCGCTTGTCGGACGTTCTCAGGCTGCGCCGGTGTTCGCGCCCACCGAGACGCACCCTTCCCCAATAGATGTCACCCCGTTTGAACAGGTAGCCACCGGCCCTCGGCAATGCAGCGATCTTCCTTGGAAGCCTGCTATCATGCCGTCAGGAATGCCCGATGTCGAACCTTCTGCGGTCTTCCTGAGCCTCCTGCACTGCCTGAGGTCATGATGGAGGCAGAGCGTAAGGGCGTGCCCTTGCGGCGTCGTGGCGACAGCAGCGGTCGGTCCAAACCCTACCCCTCCCTTCCCCGATTGCCGCGAACCTGCCGCTGCCCGAGCCCCATTCGCCTTGGTGGCCAGGGCACGTTTCGGCGGGGCTGGCTGGGGAATGCGAAGAGGACCCGGCCCGGCGCCGTTAAGGGGTCGAGGGCACCGCATTCCAAAGTGAAATGACCCGATTCTCGGGATGCCGTGGGTCGTCCTGCAGGATGCTGAGGGAGCCGGTATCAAGCATGAGCCGCTGACCGCCGCTGGCGGCCAACCCAATCCACCGGGCGGCTAGCACCCGCGAAAAGTGCCCGTGTGAAAACAGAGCGACGTTTCCGTTGAGCGCCTCAAGCCGCCCAATGAGCCGGTCTGCCCGGTCTGACACCTGATCCGGCAACTCGCCGTTCGGACAGCCGTCCGCGAAGATATTCCACCCCGGCCGTCCTTTAACGATGTCTGGGGTGCGGATGCCCTCGTAATCACCGTAATCCCACTCGGCAAGATCCAGCTCGACCTGAGCAAGGGAACCTAGGCCGGCAAGCTCGCTCGTCCTCTGGGCCCGCTGCCGGGGGCTGCATAGGACGGATGAGAAGTGGATACCGCTCAGCCACGTCGCTAAGCGCTTGGCCTCCTCTTCGCCATGAACGGTCAGCGGTATGTCTGTACTCCCGGTATGCTGACCTGAGAGCGACCATTCGGTCTCGCCGTGGCGGACGACGTAGAGTTTCACCGGCATAGCGTGTTTCCTCGCTCAAAACAGAGTCCGCCGCAATCCGAACTCGCGCGCGGCATCGATTCACATCGGCCATCATCCCCTTCCTGTCGACGAAAAGGCGCGGCGGTGCCGCAGGAGCCGCGCCGCCCCTGTCGCGGCATGGCCGTAGGGGTCGCCACATGGCCGTAGAGATTGATCAGAGCTCAGCCATTCTCCAATTGCATATTGGTTATCCACCGCCGTAAAACGCGCGCCTCTTTTTTTTGCAGAGGTGATGTGGTGGGGGCCGGCGAGCAGGCCGTCGAGGCGTCGAAGAAGACGAAACGTCTGCGGGGAAACGCTCTCGAACAATGGGAAGTAACCATCGTCAAGGCGATGCTGGCGAAGCATGACCGAACCGACCAGGACATTCTTGCCTATTTCACGCGGCCGACCCGCTCGGTGAACCACCGGCTAATCGGCCAAATCCGTAAGGGTTTCGTGCATGCCAAGACCTCAGTCGCAACCGACGAGGACTTAGCCGAGTTTCTCGCCACCTGGCCCGATGTAGACCCCCAGACTGGGCTTAGCCTTCGTGGAGATGAGCTTCTTATCAATGCGCGTGAAGCGATGATCGCCGCCGTTCATACCTTCAATGGCGCCGGTCTGCACTTTCGTGCCGAGCTGTTCATCGTCACCGCGATCATCGCTTGGACCTATCTGCACCATGCGTATTTCCGCCGCCTCGGCATCGACTACCGATATGTCAGGAGCGTCGATGGCGCCAAACAGATCGTGACAACCGAGAGCGGTGCCGACCGATACTGGGAACTGAGCTATTGCCTGAAGCACGCGAAATGCCCCCTCACGAAAGGCATGATCTCCAATCTCGAGTTCCTGATCGAGCTGCGCCATGAAATCGAGCATCGATCAACCAGCCGAATTCGACGATGCAGTTCAGTACGCAGCTTCAGGCTTGCTGCATCAACTTCAACGATATCATCAAGGCGCAGTTCGGTCCGCAGTACGCGTTGGAGCGGCGGCTGCCGATTGCCCTACAATTTATGACGTTCAGCTCCGATCAACGCGCAGTGCTGAAGCGGGCCACAAACCTGCCGCGCAACATCGAAACTATAATGGATGCCTTCTCTGACAAGCTAACACCGGAGGAGAGGGATGACCCGCAATACGCCTTCCGCGTCAACTTCATGCCGCTCCTGGCCAACCGTCCGGCTGGCGCGGATCAGGTGATTGAGTTTGCCAAGGGGACACCGGGCGATGCCGCAGCATCAATCGCGGTTATTAAGGAGGTGGACCGGCGAAAATATCGCGCCGGTCAGGTCGTTAAGCTTATGCAGGACGAAGGATACCCTGAGTTCAAGATCCAAAATCATACCCAGCTATGGCAATCAGAAAATGCCAAAAACCCGACGCTTGGTTTCGGGTCGACAGTGTTCGACAGCGACTGGTGGGGATGGAACGAAAAATGGGTGGCGCATGTTCGCCAACATTGCATGGTATACGCCGAACGCTATGGTAAGCGGGAGAAGCAAACTTGAACGAACGACAGCAATTGTCAGATGTCTGATCCCTTGACCGAGCGAACATGGCATTGATGCGCAAGCCGAGGTGGTCGAGGGTGGCAAACTAACCGGCAAGCTCATAGCGCTCCAGATCAAGAGTGGTGCCGAGAAAGGAAGGTCGCCATGACGCACGACGAGTTTGACGCTTGGTTCACCCGAGTGCTGCGCAGCCTCTACCCTAACCGGGATGCGGGGTTCGCCATTGTCATAACTGCGTTCCCACCGCTCGAAAGGTATCTAAGGCAGAAGACAGGCGTTGCGGCTGGAAATATCAGGGACCCAAGATTTTGCGAGGCGTTATTTGGGATATTCCCTGAACTAAAGAGCCCGGAGAACGCGAAGCAATTCTGGGAGATTCATCGCAATGGGTTGCTCCATCAATGCACGTTCAACGCGCTCGACAGCAAAAGCCAAAGGCTGGCCGACGGCATCGTAAGCCATGACCGTCCTATCGACTTTGACGCGGCCAATGACCGTTGCTGGATCAATCCGATATCCTTCGCAGAACGAGTAATAGATACCATCACTGCCGATTTCGCTACATTTGAGGGCACCGCGCCACCGCTGCCCGTGGTGAAAGATTACCCGGCAACGGTGGGCTACGCCGCGTATTCAGCGACCATGGGACCCACGGTTTTCCTCGGAACGGCGAAGCCGTAAGCGCTTGACCAGAGCGCCGCCGCTACCCGACGCGCAAGCAAGTCTCTATTATCAAGGGATGGAGATGCCTAGGCAGGATGTTCCGACCAACCTCAAGGTCATCCAGACATTCAGTGCATTTCAGAGCACGCGAGGCGGTTGAGCTGTCGGACGGGCCCTCACGCCAGAGAGAATTGTTGCTCGTAGTACTCGATCATCTCCTCGCGCTCTGCCTCCGTCAGGTCATCCGGGTCACGGATAGGGTATACTCGGCCGCCGCGAGCCCGATGAAACTGATATTTCCCAGCGCTGGTCCGACCGATCGGTGTTAGGCCGAGGACCCTGATTCGAGCGCGGGACTGCTCACTCGTCGTCACTCTACGTCGACGCGCAGGCGCCGTCCTGGCCGATCTATCGTCATAGTCGCAACCTTCTCACCCTGCATATCAAGAAGATCCCGCAGGACAGGACCGATGTCCCGCCACAGCTCATCCTCCGATCTGCCCATGAGCATAAGGCTTTGCATCTGCCGGCTGCGCGCATGAATGATGCCGGCGTTGCCATGCACGATTTCGATATCGATTTCGATGCTATGTAGCACGAATGTCCCTCTTCGCTTGCGCGATTGGTTTGTCTTGTTCAAGGCGACCGAGTAGCGTTGCCGGGGAACCGTGCTCGCCTTCTGCAGCCGAACCGCCGGCCCTCCCCGGTGTTCAGTCGACTTCTTGCCTCACCCGCCGCCATGTAAAGCCGCGCGGTGCACCCGGTAGTTGATCGCCTTCCTGCGAGTGGTGCACCTTACCGGTCGGCGTGCCGAACACGTTCAGCTCCTCATAATAAGCGGTTTCGGGCGCGCGGTCGCCAGGCTGTTGCTCGCTGTCATGAGGCATCCACCATGGTAGCGCGTTCGGCAGCAGGAGTGTTGATACAAATCAATTCTATTGCCGCCATTATTCCGGCGGTGACACAGGCCGTTTCCTGCGATCCGGTCCTATGATGTTCGCGTATGTATTTGCTCTCCTGGAGCGCGTGAAGGTCGACCGCAGGGGCGTGACTGCCATGGAGTACGGCGTGATCGCCGCGGGCATCGTCATTGCCGTTGCCGCAGCCGCTGCAACATCGGGAACGAAGGCTTCAACCTTATTCTCGACAATCGGCGGCAAACTTAAAGCCACTGGCACGCGCTGACGCCTCAGCCTGGCATCGGGGTCCATAAATGGACCATCCCCAAAAGGAGGTGCCTGGCGAGATCATCAACCGGCATGCGGCCGGTCTGCGTGGTCTCGCTTTGGCCGAGTGCAGTCACCGTGATCATACCACCCCTGACGACATATTTGCCCCGGTAAACACGGCTGCCGACCATGATCGAGACCGGGCGTGAAGGTTGATTTTGCAATGGCCGTTTCCCAAGGCAATTTGGCGCAGCACGTGATGCAGTGGACCGCCCCGGCCGGGGAGCCGAGACGATCCCTGTAGACCCCTGTCCCCCATAAAAGGAACCGAGCACGGCCATCCTGTGCTAAGCCCAGTCATCCGCGACGTGTGAAGTCGGACAGATGGCTGTTACATCGTCATAATTTCCGAAGCTTTTCTGCACTTATCGGCACCGAAGTGCGTTGTGCAGTGCGACGCAACATGCATCCGTGAGTTGAGCAGAGCGGAAAGTAATGGCGTGGGTAATCCGGTGTTTTGCAGTGGCAATTACCCTGACGTTACGGCGTGTTGTCCGATGCAGCCTCCAGCTGGGCTAAGGCCTCATAGTTCCTCGCAATTTCGGAGAGGCATGCCTGGGCCCGAGGATCCTTCGAATCTTCCGCGAGGCCCCTGCTGTATTCGGCCAGCTTTTTCCAAATCATGGCAGGGGATGGTCGAGGCATATGACCTTTGATGACGGAAATATGACGTATTTTTACCGCCTCACGGAGCCGTGAGCAACCGCTATTTGGGTCCGTCTTTGCGCTGGCCAAGGCCGCCGACTTCCACGCTTCGCGCATAGAACTATTGCACATTCCGAGGTAATCAGGACAGACCTTCTGCCTTATATTATGTTGCAAAGCAGCATTGGCCCCGCGGCCACAGGAGATCCCTATGCGCACCATCACAGCCGACTGGTCGCTTCCTCAAAGGAAGAGTGGGAGCTGGCTTTCAAATCTGAGGGCCAAGCTCCAGCGGGTTGGACGACGCGCCGTCCGCGCACATGACCCGCTCGTGCAGGCTGACGCCGCAGCGTTCGTCAGCGCCTTCATGCGCATCGGCTGATCCGAGACGGGCCTGGGTGGCCCGTGGGCACGCCGTTGGCATAGGCCTAACGCGCCCCGGCGGAGAACCATTGTGCTCCGTGTGCATTATTGCTCGGCACATTGAGGACATGGCCATGAAAAATCCATCGATCTATATTGCGCTAGTGGCGGCTTCAATTCTGGCTGAGCCGGCCTTCGCGCAAGCGCCCCCGACTACTGCGCCGGCGCCGGCGCCAACGGTTACGGCACCTGCGGTTATTCCTGGCGCTCCTGTCGCGCCGTTGACCACAGGGGACGAGCACTTCGTGGTCGCCCAGCTCGAAGGCAACATGGCGGAGATACAGGCGGGTCAACTGGCACTCAAAAACAGTCAGAATCAAGAGGTCCGCCAGTTCGCAGAAAAGATGATCACGGATCATTCTTACGCGCTGAAAACGCTAGATGAGATCGCGGCGATTCACCACATCCAGCTTCCGACGACGTTGAGCGATCAGGATCGCGAGATGCTCGACCCGCTGGCCAAGCTCGATGGCCCCGCTTTCGATCGCGCCTATGTTGACGACATGGTCCGTGCGCACGCGATGATGGTGGAACAACTCAACGCTCAGCTGATCCATGGCCAGGACCAGCACATCAACGCGTGGGTGCAAAACACGCGGCCCACCGTCCTGCAGCACGCCGAGATCGCACAGCAACTTCAGGCCAACCTGCCGCGCGCGGGCTGAAGCGCGCGGCGGTACACCAGGAAGGAGCAGCGGGGATGTGAACCCGGCCACAATCTTTTCCCCGCATTACGCATAAGTCATATCGCACGCGACAGCGTTATAGCGCGGCCAGCAGAGCTCCATCTCCACGGAAGTCGTAAGGAGAGAGACCGTGCAAATACTATCGGGGATCGGGACGAAGCTGGGTCGTTTTGCCTCCAGATTGGCTGCGCGCCACAGGGCAGCGACAGAGATCCGTCAGCTTTATCAGTTTGACGATCGGGAACTGCGAGATGTAGGCCTAAGCCGTGGCGATTTTCCGGCAATCATGAGAGGGACCTATCGCCGGGACTGATCTGCCGGATGGCGGCCACGCAAATAGGTCACCGCCTGCCCCTGAATGTTGGATCCTGCCGCCGAGGGACTCGGCCGCGCGATCTACGTGAGATAAGCCGCCCGACAGCAATTCCGATCCCTCCCAGGATTGCGCCAACCACTGGGATGCCAGCAATCAAGACGAGGACGAATATCGACTCATCCATCGGCTGCATGGCGCGCGGAACGCTGGAGGGTGTCAAGGATATGATACCCCTGACGCCCGGTGCCTCGTAGCGCCGGGTCGCCCGCTCCCAGTCCGGAATTCAGGCTGGCTGCCGATTAGGCGCGGCCGGCCCTTCGGTCTGCCACTACGTATAATATCGCGGCAGGTTCTCGGTATCTTTCGGCATCTCGACCCATGTTGGCGCCTGCTCGCAGAACAGGCTGGTCACCGGCTTGAATTGCGACTTGTCATCCAGCGTCCCCGCCATGAGCAGCATTCGACCGGTACCATCCTTCTCGATCAGAATAGGTGAGCCGCATTTCGTGCAGAATTGTCGATGCATCGGCTCATTGCTTTGGCCACCTGGCATTGTGAAGGTGGTCATTGTGCCGGTGATCACCACCCCGTCTGAGGGGAAGGCCATGCCCGAAACGAACGCCGTGCCGGTTTGCTTCTGACAGTCGAAGCAATGGCAGAGAATTCTGGCGCCCTGGCAGAGGTTCCGCGTCGATGGAATATCTGACAGCCCCGCACAAACAGCCACCCGTGTAACGTGCCATGGTCGCCTCCCGCTGTTCTTCAAAGCCGAGAACTGATCAGACCGTATGTTCCATCCAAGCGATGCGCCAGCCGCCCTTGTGTTATCGGATCCAACACGACCACGGGGATCTGGCGCTCTGTCTTCTTCGCGTAATCGGCATAAGGCGGCCAGAACTTCAGCGCCTTTTCCCAGAGCCGCTCGCGCTCTGCCCCGGTTGCTGTCCTGGCTTTGGCCTTGAGCGTCTTCGTTCCGACGCGGACATCGACATCCGGATTGGCGACGAGGTTTCGATACCAGTTGGGGTGCTCCGGTGCACCGCCCTTCGATGCGACGATGATGTAGCTCTTGCCATCCTCACCATAGAACAGTGGGAAAATGAACTTCTCGCCCGATTTCCGGCCGGTCGTCGTCAGCAGCAGCGACGGAACGTGCATCTCCGAGTAGCCCGCCGGCGAGATCGTATAGATGTGCCCCTCGGTGCCGCCACTGGAAATGTAGCGATTCGCGTGGTCGACCATCCATTGAGGCAGGCTGGGAGCGAGCTTGGCGTCGGCCATCTGACGTCTCCTTCTGAACCGTGGTGAGGGCTGAGTTAACTGCAGAGTTAATCGGGCGGGAAGGGTCACACGACAACGTGGCCCAGAAGGCCAGCTGGGTTACGCAACTCTGGCACCCTCAGATCGCTTGTTGCCTCACGATAAGGCGTGAGGTCCAACCATGAAACGTTCCTTTATCCTGTTGCCGGCCGTCGCAGCTACGGCTGTGCTGCTCTCCGGTCCGGTTTATGCGCAGCTCACGCCCCAGACCGTGACTTTGATGAAGGTGGACCCGCAGACCTTGGCCACGGGCTATCGCTCATCGAAGATGGTTGGCAGCACGGTCGTCAACGATGCCAACGAAACAGTGGGCACCATCGATGATTTGATCATTACACCGGGCGGCCAGGCACCCTATGCCATCCTGTCGGTCGGAGGTTTTCTGGGGATCGGCACGAAATACGTCGCTTTGCCCTTCACATCCCTGAAGATCATCGACAAGAAAATCGTGCTTCCCGGCGGCACGAAGGACGCTCTGCAGGGCCTTCCCGACTTCAAATACAATACCAACGGCTGAGGCCACACCCAGGCGGCAGGGCAGGCCGCTGGAGAGCCTGAACCATGTTCGAAGCACAGGACCAATTGGAGATCATGCCGCGCCGAAGCCTGCTCATCCTGCAGGCTATGAGCTGAGCGCCATCAGGGTTGCTTCAGGCTAGCCGGATCAGCGCATGGCGGCGATGCCATCGGCCCGGCTGATCCCGGGAGCCCCCAGTCGGGGGAGCCGCCGGCTGCGCGGCCTGGGCACAACAGTGCCGATGGGAGCCGGTAGTGCTGGTTTTGGCTTTCTCATCCGGCTATACGGTCACCCCTTTCTGGCGTGGTCCCAAAGCGCGGAGAATGTTGTGCCGGACGAGCCGTCGTTGCGTTGCCTGCCGAAGATACTGATGACCGAACAGCGGATGGCCTTTGACATGGCCATCTATTCGATCGACCTCGTGGAAATCGCAATGGCTCGGCTTCGCTATACGGCCGGGCACATGATGTCCAAGTATCCGGAGGAAATCCAAGGCGACCTCAAGACGCGGCGCGGCATGTATATGGACGCCTGGTCGCTGGTGAACAGCGTCCATGATTTGCGCACGGTCCTGATGAAGTTCCCCGGCAAGTTCGAACTACCGGAGATCGAGGCCTTCATCAGGGAAACGGAGGTCGCGACGCATTTGCGGAATGGGATCGACCACCTGCCGGCAAACATCGGAAACCTGGCCAAGAAGAAATCGCCATCCGCTCTGTTCGGTGGCCTATCGTTTATATGGGCCTATGAGTGCAGGCCCGATGGGGCGCCATTGCATGCGAGGATCTGCGTGGTGGCCACCGGGCATTTCCATCGCGAAAACGAGACCGTGAATGTGGCGGACCCGTTCAGCTTAAATGAGCTGCCACTTGGAGTCTTCACGCTGAGTGCATTCGACTGCAAGATCAATTTAAGCGACATGGCCCGGAAGGTGGCCGCGTTCGGGGAATTCCTCAACCAAGCTGTGGGATCGCATATAAAGGCTGTAGTGGTCGCGAGGGCGCAGGAGCTAGGCGTCAGCACCGATAGTCTGCTTGAGCATGCAGCAGCAGACGGCATGTTCATTATCGAATGGACGTATAACTACGACAGCCCGGCGCCCGAATTTATCATGCCGTCCGCCAGCCGGTGATCTCGATATGGTCGAAATCAGGCTCGCAGCCGTCCGTGGCAGGGGTCCAGTTTCCTCCCCACGTCAGGGGTAGGCCCATGTCCTGTCCGGCCTCCAGAACGACGCTGGCGACCGTGGCGTAGCGGGGATCGGTGCCATCGGTGACATAGGCGCCGTTCTCATCGAGCACGGCGAAGTCGAATGCCTTGGCGGCTGGCGTGACGCCATCGGCAGAGCAACAGTTGTGAGGGCTGTTCCCGGCCGTGGCCCTGGATAACCCTGCGGCCTGCACCCGGTTCTGATCGGCACCTGAGCGCCAGGTGACGGTGATCGCAGCCTTAGATGGGGCCAGCATATTATTGGCCATGGTCATGCCCTTGATAGCCACCGGCTGCAGTCGGAGATCAAGGTCACAGATGTTTTTGTCGGTCACTGCGACGGCTCCGGCCGGATCATCGCCAGCATGCGCATGGCCATCACCCGGTCGCGGGGTTCAAGCGGCTGGCGGTATGTGGTGGCCATTTTGGCTTCGGCCCAAGCCAGCAGTTGATCCACGAGCCACTGATCTGCCGAAGCGCGGATTTTCTCTTCCGGGTTCGATTGCGGGAGGCGGGGAGCTACCGGTACGCTGCGTCCGACGCGGAGAGAATTGAGATAAACGATGTCCGCCATCAGAGCCGTGCAGTCTTGATACCGGCCTGATTTCTCAGGATGCTCAGCGCCAAGCCACGGTCATTGAGCTTGAAGGGCAGTGGGATCGAACCTTCTTTCGTCGGATGCTGAAAAATCGCATGCACGCAGTTCCATCTCACCCGTATCCAGCCGTCACGCTTCAGGGCTCTCTCAGCCGCTTTGTGGAAACCCCTATCGGACATCGAGCCTCATAGGCAGCTTTGGTCGATAGGCTGGATCAGGTTTCGCCAAAGCTTCGCGCCGTGCTGCCTCAGCTTTTATCCGTGCCTGGATTTCCTGCTTGGCAGGATTGGTGTCGCGGGCCTCGCGCTCCGCTTTCGCGCGCCTTGCGGCGTGAGAGCGGCTGAATGGATCGCTCATGGATACAACAACCATTTCAGAGCAAACCCAGCGCAGATAACCAGAGCGATCATCAGGGCAGCTTCGAGAGGCGCTCCATTGCCGTATGGCGTTTTCATTGGGCTTCGCTCGAAGGCCTATTATCGTAGATCGGTTGACGGTTCAGATCGGTGTTCTCGGGGGGAAGAGCGATTACAGGTGTTGCTGGGCCGCTTACTGGTATGCTGTCGGTTTCCTCGATGGTCGGCACGTTCTGGCTGGCTTTCTGGTCGACCATCTTCTGTCCTGCAGCGCCTGTGGCCGCGCTTAGAGCCACCACTAGAATTATCTTTCCAATCATTGCCGCCTCCCTCTAGCCGTCACCTCGATTGATATTGCTGGCGCTTGGCTCGCGCGCCTCGAAGTCTCCATTCTTTCCAGTAGGAAAGACCGGAGTTGCCGCGATGTTGTGTGCCTTCAGAAATTCCTGAACGTGCGCAAGGGTGAGATCGCCAGCAAGCAGCCCATTGATAAGGGCGAGCCAGATCGACGAAGGCACCGCAGGAACGGCGACGGATAAGGCCCAAGCTAGAATAGACGGGCCTGCTTTAGCGAGCATCTGCTTGAGGCTATTCACCTTATCCAGCGGCAGACGGCGTGGCCGCTGCCGGAGCGGAAGGCGCAGGCGAAGGGACAGTTACCGTTGCCCCAGGGACGAGCTGCGGCAAAAGCTGTTTCAGGAGATCACCGCCGAGCGTTTCCAGTGCATTGAAAAATGCCTGTTCAAGATCAGTCTCAATGACTGTTGCATCGGCCTTGGCAACGCCCTCTATGGTCTGCAAGGCGGCTTCGCCGTCCGTCTTAAGGGTATCGAGCGCGGCTTCGGCAACGGTTTCAAGCTTTACGATAAGTCCGGTCATTGGCTTCCTGCTTTCTGTGGTTGAGTGGGATTGGGATTATCTGCAGCTACCACGCCGCTAAGGTCTTTGATCACACTGGCCTGTTTCGTTGCGTGCAGTCTGTGGAAGACAGCGGCAGCAACTGGGCCGATAATGCTTACGATTGTGCCGAGGCCCATGAGCCATGCAATGAGAGCGGATTGCTGATCTGGAGGGATTGAGTGACCGCCCCAGGTGCCGAGCGTGGCGAGTAGAGTGACGAAGAGGGTTACTTCGGTTTTAAAGTCCATGGCGGCCTCGTATTAAAATCCTATACTAAACTGCGGTCGCGTACAAGTGTCGCGGGAATGCCTCATTGACCGCTTAAGAGCTTGGCAATAGGCACTTTATCGAGCAAAGCACCTGCCAAGGTAATGCCTCCGACGATCATATATATCCATTTGTTCGAGGAGTTCACGTCGTCGGAAACCTTGCCAAGACTATCTTCCAGTGAGGTTTTGTTGGCCTCGATCTTCTCGAATAGCTTAACGATGTTCTGCTTGGTGTCGCCAAACATCCGCTCATTTCGCTGATCCCGCTGATTGCATTCGTTAAGATGTTGCTGCAACTGCGTGGCGCTTTGAATGGCCGATGTGTGCGCTTGAATCAGCAACGCATGTGAGTGTCAGCCGTTGGCCGCGGTTTTTGGTCTGGGACAGCGACTTGTCAGGCGCTATTTTGACCATCGCCAGGGGAGCAGGGTGTCGATTTGGCGGATCGGGTGGTCAGCGATGCGGTTGAGGACATCGGCCAGATAGGCCTGCGGATTGATGCCGCACATCTTGGCGGTCTCGATGATGCTGTAGATGCAGGCGGCGCGCTGTCCACCCGCGTCGGAGCCGCAGAACAGATAGTTTTTCCTTCCGAGTACTGGGGGCTTCATTGCCCGCTCGGCGGCGTTGTTCGACATTTCGAGGCGGCCGTCGGTGACGTATCGGGTCAGCGCCTGCCAACGCGACCGGGTATAGCGGATCGCTTGGGCGAGCGCACTCTTGCCACTCACCCGGTTGAGCGACGTGTCGAGGAACGTCTTCAGTTGCACCAGCAGCGGCCGGGCGTGCTCTTCGCGCGCGGCGCCACGCTGATCGGATGGCCGTCCGCGGATGCTGCTTTCGATGGCGAACAGGGCGGCGATCCGCTCCAAGGCCTCCAAGGCGATCGGCGAGGCTGTGGCATGGTGCACCTCGTAGAACTTTCGGCGTGCGTGGCTCCAGCATGCAACCTCGACCAGCGTCGGCTCGCCATTGGGCGTGGTTGGTCGGTAGAGCCTTTCGAACCCGGCATATCCATCGGCATGCAGAAAGCCCCGGCAGGTGCCAAGCAGCGCCTCCGCATGGATGCCCATGCGATTCGCCGAGTAGTGATAGAACGCCGCCGGTGGCACCACCGAGCCCCAGGGCCGCTCGTCGCGAACGACAACCCAGAGCCGTCCGGTTTTGGTCTTTCCCAAGCCGGGCGCGAGCACCGGGACGGTGGTGTCGTCGGCATGCAGCGCGGCGCCGGCACGAACATGCCGGCCGATCATCTCAGCCAGAGGAGCGAGCAGGAACTCCGCCTTTCCGACCCAATCGGCCAGTGTGGCGCGGTCGAGCTGGACGCCTTCGCGGGCATAGATGACGGACTGGCGGTGTAGCGGCGTGTGGTCACAATATTTCGAGACCAGCACATGCGCAATCAGGCCTGGACCAGGCCGCCCGCGCTCGATCGGCAGCGACGGCATTGGCGCCTGCACGATCGTCTCGCACGACCGGCAGCTCAGCTTCGGCCGGACATGCTGGATCACCTTGAAACTGGATGGGACGTATTCGAGCACCTCCCGCTCGTCCTGTCCGATCCGGCTGAACGTTGTGCCACCGCAGCCCGCGCAGATGCAGGCTGGCTCATGGGTGACGGTCTCGCGCGGTAGATGGGCTGGCAACGGCGCGCGCACCGGCTGCTTGCGCTGGTGTGTCCGGGCAGACGTCTTGGGGTCGGTCGTCGTGTCGGGTTCGGCTGTGCTGGTGCGGGCGTCTTCGGCGACAGCATCCTGTTCGAGCGCGCCGATCAGTAGTTCAAGTTGCTCAATATCGCGATTGAGCTTCTCCGAGGAACGGCCGAACCGCGCACGCCGAAGCACGGCCAGCTGCATCTTCAGCTTCTCGATGTGCAGCGTCTTGGCATGGATCTCGGCGGCGTTGGCGGCAATCTCGATGTCCTTGCGCGCCAGTTCGGCCTGCAGGTCTGCGGCGAAGATCCGCAGAACACTCGGGTTGGCCGGCAGCGGCTCGGTTGCCAACGACATAGACAGATTCTACGAAACCGCTCTGTCGCGCCGCTAGCCCTTTGAGCGCCGGAAACCCGGAAAAATGCGTCGTGCCGGCAGTCAAACCGCAACCGGTTTGCGCGGCAATTCCGCAGCGACGGTTCGCCGCCAATCGATCGCCTCAAGCAGAAGAGCCAGCTGCGCGGGTGTCAGGATCATGCCGCCATCCACGATCGGCGGCCAAATGAACTTGCCGCTCTCCAGCCGCTTGGCAAACAGGCACAAGCCGGTTCCGTCGTAATACAAAATCTTCAGATAATCCGCTCGCTTGCTACGAAACAAAAACAGGTGTCCCGAGAAGGGATCGGCAGCCAGAACCTGCTTCACCTGCGCAGCCAGACCGTCAAAGCCATAACGCATGCTGACCGGGCGGCAGGCCAGATAAACCTTGGTGCCCGGCATCACCTGGATCATGGCGTGGCCGTCAATATCGCGAGCACGCGACGCAGCGCCCGCTCATTGACGAAGGCATCCACACGCACCCGCACTCCATCCGCCAGATCGATCTCGATCACGCCAGGCCGCTCATCCATGCCCGGGCGCGACAACGTCTCCCGCCGCGAAGGCGTCCCGCCGACCACAGTCGACGAAGGTCCGGCGATCAGCGTCGGTTCTGCTTCCTCTGCCTGGCCAATAACGCCAATTGGAATGAACTCACCGTGCTCAGCGTCACGCGACGATGGATTCACCGGCAACGCCACCGGCGAGGCGCTCGGCTTAGCAACCGACAACACCGCCCGAGCGGTCTTTCGCCAGTTGAACACCAGATTGGCGTTCACGCCATGCCGCCGAGCAATGTCCGCCACCGACGCGCCAGGGAGAACCGCTTCAGCGACGATCCGCCGCTTCTCTTCATCCGACCATGAACGACGCGACCGCTTGCCCCCAGCCGCAATCAATGTCGGGTCAGTCATGTCAGGAAATCAACCCAATCACTCTCGTCCCGATATCCCTGGAGATCGCTATCCGAAGAGATGATGTCCACTTAACCGATCATGGACATTAGCCCGCCCTCACCAGGCCCGAGCAACATGCACTCCAGTCCGCCAAATCGGTAGGCGGCCAACGGCTGACGCTTACCAACGCATAGACATCGACACCGGGAGATGCCGGAGCGGGATTTATGATAACGGGGTTGTTGTCAGCCATGTTTCAGAGTCCTCCCAGCTCAAATAACCCTGCATTCACATGGCACGAGATATCGGCCTTTATCTTCATGCATTGGGTGTTGTTGATCAGGTGGATCGCATCCTCCCGCAGAAGGAGGTAGGAGGCGGCGGTGCAGAGGATGGTGAGGATGAGGCGCAGCATGTTAGAACTGATGGCTATGGCAGCGATAGGAAATCTTATCAGCTCCCGTGAAAGGTGAGGTGGTAGCCGAGAGCGCAAACGAGGTCGTCGTTATGCTGAGCGCACGACATCCTTGAGAGGACGTGGTGTTGTCCGTGCAGTCGCATCCATCAGGAGCATTCGTCCATGCGTTGGCAAACGTGACGGGACACGACCCACTTGGCGTTGATCCCATCGTTACAACTCCAGCGTTGTCTGTTCCTGCTATGATTGGAGAGGTTCCGCACCCAGCCCCCGCAGATGGAACCGATCCCTTGATGATCAAATGCCCCACATTATTGACCGCCCAATTAACCGCTCCGCTAGTTGTCAAATCGAGTTCGTTAGCGCTTGGGGAATATACGCCATTAAGGGGTATATCCGTTGTGGTCGTGCCAAGGAGCCCGAAGGCTCCGCCAGCCAAGTCCACAGCATCGACGGCTGTGCTAGCCGGTGAAGAACCAGCAACGCCAGAGCCGGGGCCGGACGGTCCTAACAAGACGTGCTGGCTTACATTTGCCGTCAGAAAAGTGCCACTGGTCGTCACGCCAAGAGCGGTTCCCGTGCCGTTCATCATTTGAAAGACATTTCCATACATCGTCATCTGGAAAGGCCAATCACTGCCACGACTTAGAGAAACGAAGTTTTGACCTAGGAAGGAGCCGTTGCCTAGGAGGTTAAGCGTATCGACACCACTTTTCCCCCAACCGCCCATAACGCCATAGGAGTAACTGGGCATATAGGAGCCGGTCTGAGCGCCAACGCTCGAATTGACCCAGTTATCGTAGAACCCGTTGGCACAACTGGCAGCATTATTCAACGTTGCCACATACGAGTTCGTAACAGAAATCTTATAGGGCGCGCCGCCGCCGGCGCATGGCGATACACCGAGATATAGAGTTCCTAGGTAGCTCCCATTGATAAGGAAACTTGGGGCAACCCCGCTTCCCCCCGATCTGAATACGGTCTTTCCTTCAAGCGAAGTGCTATAGATACGGCACCCAGCATTGCAGTCCATATCGTACCCGGAGTTTTGATAGAAATGGGAATTTGACAAATTAAATGGAGAAGCTTGAGCATTGGCTACTGTTGTATTTATTAGAACCCCGCCAGTGCCGTTGTTGGTGGCGGTAATGCCCTGCGCATTCATATCGTGTGGACCCGCGAAGTTCCAAGCGTAGCCGTTGTTCTGAGTTAACATTAATGGCCCGGTCAACGAATATGTTTCCGAGATCAGGGAGTTTAGCGGATCGCCGCCATTCTCACCGGTCCACTCGGTATACATTCCATCACCGGCGAAATTGGCGATCACAACATCGCGGAAGTCGAAGCCGTAACCATACATGCGGATTGCTGCGCCCGTTCCGATATTTGAGCCGATGCCGCTTCCTGTGTTCTCCGCTTTATTCCCATAGAGGGCCATATGCTCCCATACGTTGCCCGCCATACCACCGTTGCCACCATTGCCCGTTTGCGCGGAAAAGTTCTGCGCAACGAAAAGATCACTATTACTGTTATTTACTAGTGCTAGCGTCGTTCCAGAAGGGCCACTTCCAGTAAAACGTTGACCTGAATAGAATATGATTGGCCCATGCGTTCCGCAGATACCGGGAGGGAAGACGATATTAGCACCATTGGGATAGGAATTATACGCAGATGTCAGCGCGTTCTGGATAGCAGTGAAATTATCGGTCTTATAGATAAACGCCGACGCATATTGATAGGATGACGATGTAAAAGTCGCATTTGCGGCCATAGTTGCGGCGGTGCTAGTGGCCGATAGCAAGGTTGAGGAAAGAATTGTGGTTGGGTTGGTCGAGTTATTTGACTGCCCAGGATTGGCTAATACGATCGTATCTCCAGCTGCTGCAGGGGAGAACGTAGTCGGATATTGCGTTCCGCCTACCAGACTAATATTCTGGCTGCTGCTGGCAGTTTGGGCACCTAGAGGGATAATGGAACCGTCACATACGAGGCCCGGAATCGTGACGAACGGTAGAGACGATGCACTACCGAGATTAGCGATCTGCTGAGCCGTGGTCTTGTATGATGTTGTTGTGCCTGAATAAAGGAACGGCAACTCCTCGTTTCCGGTCAGAGTTCCAGGACCGGTCGTCATCTGATCGATATTCGTTGTTGCTTGAGCAAGGAACGGGATAGCGATCAGCGCGCAGGCGATAAGCAGTTTTTTCATACAGTTTCCTTCTATGGGGTTACGATGTTGTCGCCGAGCGGCGTCACCCACGGCACGCCCAACGGGGTCACGATATTTCCTGTCGGGGATGGACAGCTAACTGTTGTAGTCAGACTGAGATAGCTTTGGCCGCCAGGGCAATCGATGATGTAAATTCCATTGAGAGCGAGGGCCCTATATTGGCCATTCTTGTTATATATTGGCTGATTGTTTGCGCCAGGCGGTGGCGTGTTCGCTGCCCATGTCGGGCAAGCGAAAATTAATATTAGCAAGAGCGCGAGGACTTTAAGCATCAGTCCCCCACCCAAGCAGCGCCGTTGTAAAACACAGGGCAGGTCACCGACCCGCTGCCTGCAAGCACTCCGCCAGGAGCTGGGCAAGCTGATGTTTGATCGGTGACGTAGGCTTTCATTCCGAGCACGCCGGATGGCAAAGTCGATACCGTATAGCCTCCGGTGATCACAGCGGCAGGGAACTTCACGGTCCCCGAAGTGTTTGCTCCGCCACCATCGATCTCACTAGCTGTCGGAACCAGCATGGGACAAAAGTGAACAGCTGTTAGGCCGTTCGAAAAATAAGTTCTTACGCCCAGGCTGTTAACCGTTGGAGCGTTAAGATAGAAGTTACCGCTTGTAGTGCTTCCAGCCGTTATAAAGGTCGTTTTTATCTGCCACCATCCGTTAAAAAATGCAGATGAGGACTGCGTGATGCCTGCTGCCGTTCCGGTTGTCCAAGTTGAAGGCAAGATTTGCCCCGTATTTGTATTTACACACCACCCGAACTCGGATGACCCCGTTTCATTGGTAGTGACACCTCCACATGGAAATGCAGAAGCTCCATTAGTAGCCTGTACATAGTCGATGTAAGTGTATTGTGTATTTGCTGCCAATGTTACCGACGCATATATCGATGCATAATTATGGCCACCATTAACAACAGAAGCGGCATCCAGAACGCCAAATGGATCTATTGTATTTGATACTGTAGCGCCATTTGTCGTCCATCCTGATGCAAAGTTGAAAGAGCCGCTGACGAGATTGGCAGCAATATTCTGCCCGCAATTAGGCATAGAGAATTGATTTACGCTTGCCGATCCATAAAAATTCTGAATGCTTTGTTGTAAAGCTGCATCCGCTGCTCCTGTCGTAGTAGAGGCTAATATAGCCCCTTCGATGAAATTGATCGGAGCGGCAGAGCCATCGCCACCTTCGCCCAATGACAGGCCACCCTCGAAGTCAGCAGTGAACGGTGGCGTACCTGAATGCAGTGTTATCAGCGAATTTTGTGATACAGGTCCTTCTTCGAGTGCCCAAGTCGGACCGGTAGGGCTATATTTCGCCAAAATTGTCTCAAAGGTTGATGTCGCGTTGCTACCATATAGATAGACCCCGTTCTCCCAATCAACACCGGGCCATGGCCCGGAACCTGTGCCGAAGGTCCCGGCTGCGCCAGTTGAAAATGCGAGAGCAAACATATGACCGCTACCACTATCTGCAACCGTGGCTTCCTCATTTCCATAAGCGCCGCAGCAAGGTGATGATACGTTTCTGGTATCGACTATCATATATTCGGTGGTTGCCGATGCTCCAGTAGGCATATTGACTGTTGCGGCGCGATTGCGAAAATATTCGTTATTATAGAAACTCGCGATGGGAAGCTGTCCAAAGTATGCCGTTCCAAGAGTGAGGGTAGGCATGTTCTCGAATGTCGATTGCGGGAGATTGTTTCCTGTAGTCGTATTTCCCATCTGATCGTAAATCTCGGCAACTTTGCAGGTAGTCCCAGAACAGAACGTGTTGATCGCAGAGGTATTTACGATACCGCTGATGGTTCCTATATTCGTTGATGTGGTATCTGACAGCCTCTCCAGCTTGAACAAGTTTCCGGTATAAGCGGCGGTCATTTTTCTCGCCATGGAATGCGCTGCGATGCACGGCGTTCCTGCCGTGGCCAGAATGTCGCAGGGGTAGGAGATCGTATTCGCTCCCGTGCTGCTGGTTGAAGATGCCAGGCCCTGCGTGAGAATGCCGTTCGACGAGGCGTGGGCCTGCCAGCTTGCCGTCGTGAGCGCCAGAGCGAGTATGAGGCGCTTCAGCATCAGTTGCTCCAGAACTCCAGGCTGCACACCTGGGAGGTAGAGCTGATGATGTAGAATGCCGTCTCGCCGGCGCTCCGCTGCCGTTGCGCGGTGTTCAGCGCGGCGCCAGTGCCGTTACTGACCGTCGAATTGGGGACCGAGAGCCCGGATTGGAGGCTTGTCCAGTAGGCCGAGGGGCAGTTGACATTCACGTAGGCCGCTCCACTCGGCCAGCTGATGGTTGCGGGCGTATTGGCGGTCAAAGAGACGTTGTTGATGTATCCGCTGTCCGGAGGCGTGACCGTGTTGTTGTGGGCATAGGGTCCGAGAACCTGGGCGAGAGCCAAGTGGCTCATGAACATCACGAGCAACGCGCCGCCAAAAACTTGTGAGACCCTCATTCGATTACTCATCAGATTCCTGCCCATCCGGCCGACGTATCAAGCAGCGTTATCGACCCATGCGACGTGTAAACTGTCGGTGATCCTAGGATGCTCCCCGCTGCCGGAACCGGCGTGATGGCGTTCGTCCCGGCATCGCCGAAGAGGTCGGCGATCGTGATCTCGCACAGGGAGCCGGTGCTGGCGGGAATGTTCTCAGTCTTGGCCAGACCGGAGGCGCTGTTCCAGCCGACGAAGGTGTTGCAGGCCGAGGTCGTGTGAGACGATCCGGTCGAGACTACGGTCTGCGACGCGATGGAACCGCCGCACCCCACGCACGTCCCGGTAATCGAGAGGTTATTGACCGTCGTGGTGCCGGATAGAGCTGCGTTCGTCCCGAGCAGGTTGCCGGTGACGCTGAGGCCCTGCGCGGTCGTGAGGGGACCAAGGACGGTATTGCCGGTCGTGGACAGGTTCCCACTGACGAATAGTGCGTAACCGGAGGTCGAGGTATTGGCGAAGTAGCCCGCGTAGCCTGTGTTCCCCGCCCCACTGGTGGTGACGCTGAGCGCAATGCCACTGCCTGAGGTGATTCCGCTCAGGGCAAGGCCCATATTGGCTCCAAGCGTCGGCCATTGCCAGTTCTGCGTGAACCCGGCGTTCGTGATCGTGTTCGCGGCTACGGCATTGGTGAGCGACGAGAGGGCCGCACCTTCAAATACGACACCATAGGTCACGCCATTCCGTGTCGCGGGGACCAGATCCCCAGACAACATATTGCCACCAGGCGGCAGCTGGCTGATCGGGACGTTGCTGGCATGAACGCCCGTGCCGATTAGCGCGAGACTAAGCGCAAGGAGCGCGAGGCGTTTCATGCGGGCCCGTTAGGTGGTGGAAGATGAAAAGGGGGAAGTCGGTGTCGTTCCGGCCTGATAATCCCCGGTGCATTGCCAGAGATTTGTGCCGATATCCTTGCAGGAGAAGTTATCGCCAATGAAGCCACCGCTAGGTTGCGTTCCCGCGAATGGCATTTGCAAAGAGTGGTTAGTCGAAGCAGCGCTGGGGAATGCCTTGGCGGTTCCGGCGTTTTCACCGATGGCTAACCCATTGAAGAAGTCGCTTGAGCTTGCCGCCAGCACGGCATCCTTGACGCTCGAGACTGTCACGGTGACGACGAACGAGTAGGTGTTTCCAGTTCCGGTCGCCGCAGGAAGAGTGGCAACAGAGCCAGTCGCCTGATTGAGCAGAATGGTTTGCCCGGCATTCGCTGCTGTCAGAGTGCACGTCGCGCCGCAAGCCAGTGGTGCCCGGCCAGCTGTGACCACATTATTAAGCGTCCCACCGTTAATCGTCGGGCTTGTCAGCGTCTTATTTGTCAGCGTTTGCGTGCTGTTGAGATCTGCAATCGGATCGCATGCGCTGGCTTGACCCGGAGGACAGAGGCTGTAAGCCGTGCCTAGGGTGGAATCGAACACCGCCTGGGGATTGGGCACGGTGACAAATGTGTCCGCCAAGGCGGGCAATGCGACGAGTGCGAGCAAGAGGCCGATAGCCCCGACTTTCTTGATCATGGAAATTTCCCCCTGAGATAGTTTGCTTGAATTCTACAGACGATGGCTCGCACAATTGTAACCTATATTGTCCCCTCCGGTAAATGGAGAAGTGGTTGCAGCAAGTGCAAATGAGGTTGTACTGACGCTAAGAGCGGCACAAGGACGAGCAGCACTCGTATTGTTATTGCAAGAGCAGGTGTCTGGCGCGTTCGCCCACGCCGTTGCGAATGCCACCGGGCATGACCCGCTTGGCGATGTTCCCATCGTCACGCTGCCAACGAGATCGCTTCCAGAAATTACCGGCGATGTGCCGCATGCCATAGGTCCAGATGCAACGCTTGGCGCCGATCCGCCGTTTGCCACATGGCTCGAAAAGATTTCCGTGCCAGTGACGGTCTCATTTCCAGTGATGCTCGACGTTCCAATCGTTGTCGTTCTGAAGACCGCAGTCGATGATGTCGTCCCGCCTATCGCGGCACCGTTGATATTGCCGCCAGTGATTTGCGCGGCCGTGACGGTGGTGGTCCCCGAGAAATAGCTGCTTCCGGAGGCATAAACAGCATACCCTGTAGCTGTCGCAGTGTTGGTGAAATAACCGGCGTACCCGGTGTTCCCGGTCCCCGACATTGAGAAATATCCGGCGTATCCACTCGCACCGCTTGTAGCGACGCCAAGGCTGAGCATCTTTCCGGACGTGGCCGATGAGGAGGTTATCGAGAGGGCTGTCTGCGTCGTCAGGCTGTTCCAGGTCCAGGTCTGCGTGGCATTCACGTTGTCAATTGTGCTTGTCGTCATAGCACCAGTGAGACCAGAGAGTGGTATGCTGGTCGCGTTGATCGAGTGACATCCGAGACCGGAGCCTGTTGTCCATGTAAGGGCGCTGTTCGATGCGCTACAGCTCGGCATAGGAAGCGCGGTTGGAGCGCCGATAGCAACGGTCCCGAGAAGGATGTTGGCCGATTGTGATGCGAGATTAGAAAGCGGTATGGAGCCTGGGGGCCACATTACCCCGTAGGTTACACCTGACCGATTCGCCGGGAATAAGTCGCCGGATTGAACAGCACCACCAGGCGGGAGTTCCGAGATAGGAACCTGAGGCGGGAAGTTCTGCGCCGACGCTACCGAGGATATCAGGCAGAGAACTGCGATCAATCCAATCCTAGGCATATTGACCGCCCGTAGACTCCGAACCTGCGGAAAGGCCGCTAGGCAGGCCAGCGCCATTCGTATTGATGACGCTGTTAAATTGGGCCAGGTAGGCAACGCCAGTCGCAGCCCCAGAATAGGTATTGGCGAACAATTCCATCCGGCCGGTATCGGAGCCGAGGGCATAAGATCCACTGAAACTCGGCGTACCCGTCAGCGTAACCGTAATTCCGGTGATCCTTATCGTGCCGCCGCTCGTATAGATGTGGTTTCCGGAATTGCCAGAGATGGTATAGCTCGCCTCCACCTCGACAAAACCGCCCCAGAATGCATTGATTTGGGCAATCCCACTTCCACCACTCGCGAGGCCATAATTCATGGCGCCGAAGATGGTTACGTTGGCACCAGAACCACGCGCCATGACAAGATATGACGAGCCCGTTACCTCGAAGCCTCCCGCAACGTTAAGTGTACAACCGTTCATCGCAGCGATACATGGGCTGCCGCCGGCAGAGATGACACAATTGCTTGGCGTTGAGATATTGCCCTGAAGAGACACAGTGCCACCGACTGTTGGAATCGTGGCGAGCAATCCCGAAGCATAAGTGCCGTCCGCGACGGATATAGCGCAATTAAAGCCCGCAATGTCGATATTGGAGGCGATATAGTTGTAGGCATATTGCATCGTCAGCCACGGTTCGCTTGAGGTTCCCGGGTTGGTATTATTTCCGGTGGTGGCCACATAAAATGTCGTATCAGCCGTCAGCCTCAAACGGCCCGACCCGGTTGTAAGGGCGTTCCATGTCGCGCCAACCGCTCCAGGCGTTGTCGTGTTACTGGAAGCCGTCGAGATCCACGCTTGTATACCGCTCCCGGCGTTATACATAACGACAGCCCCGATATTATAGGAATATGGCTCGCCGCCGTTCATCGCTGTCGTGATAAAATTCGATGCGCCGTTCTGCTGCATGAACTGAATGGCCGACGTAATGTCGTTCATCAGCTGGTTAAACTGGGCACGTGGAAAATTATATCCGCCGGACGCAACAGGGGTTGAGTAGCTTGCGGGAAAGCCTTGATTGTATAAAACTGTCCCATTGGCTTGGGTGGGATCAGGAATTGTGGTAAGTGTGCCGTTTAAGGCAAAGGCTGTATCAAAATACCCGTTCGACGGCATGCGGTTGACCAGAGGCGAGGGTTTGTCACGCGCAAAATAACACGAACGTATATGCGCCTAAAGGAAAGTCTCGTATTGCCAGTACTACGCGCCGAGGGGCGCTTGATCGAATCCAACGTGAGCACCATCAAATCCGAATGCCGAAAGCGTGGCGTCAATCCAAGCGCTTCCTACGGTTGCCGGTCTCGGTAAGATATCAAGATTGTTGAAAGTGTAGGCGAGTTCCCAATTGACCGGGAAGTTGAAGATATAGGTCTGTGTCATGTCGTGGTTATCGATCAGCCACGCCATCTTGGGTCCGAACAGGAAGGCAAGAAAGCGGTTGATCTCCGGCACAGTGCCGGAGCTGCAGAGCTGAAAGTAACGCAGTTGAAGGACGGTTCGCTGTGTCTCGATCGACAGGACGACCGAGCTGCCGTTTGGCTCAGCCAGAATTCCGTTGTCGAAATTCACTCCTCCCGACCCGTCAAACCCGAAAATGGGAACCTCAGGTCCGGGGGATGACTGGTTTATGAAGTTTGGCAGACCGAGAATGATCGACCACACGGCAAGACCGAATTCATTCGCCGTGTCCAGGTTGAAGACATTGGCGATCCAACCCTGCCAGTAGGACTGCTGATTGTCGTTATACCATTGCTGCTTGGCTGTGATGAGACCTTGCAGGTTTGCCGCATCATTGTATTGCCAGAGGATGGCCTGCAGCAGATTCACCGAAAGATCGAAGAACTGAATGTCCGCATTCGATGTCAGGACATCGGCCGTGAGGTATTTCTGGTTGGCAGAAACAATGCCTCCGCCGCCTTCGGTGAGGAGGAAGGGATTCATTCAGTCCTCGCAAAGATGCCAAAATATGCTTTTGCGGCACGGCAATAAGCAAAATGAGCTGCGGTGGGGCAATTGAAATATCCCAGATGTTTGTCCGCGATCACGGCCCTCCATTTCTGCTCCCGGCTCGTCCAAGACACTCCCTTTAGCCCAGAACGATTGTGCGATGGTAAGCGCATGTTGCCTTTGTTTTGTAGGCTGGTGGCTTGCCTAAGGTTTTCCCATATATTGTTCGAACCATTCGTATCTCTATGATCGATTTCCTCACGCGGCCACTCGCCGGTCATATAGAACCACGCTAGCCGGTGAGCGAGATATGGGGCATAATCAATGATTATGGACACGTGCCCTGATACTAATAAAGCACCCGCAACTTTACCTGCGTAGCGAGCATTCCATGTACCAAAAGCGCGACGCGTCTTAAACTGCTCGATTGGCCGCGGCTTCCAAACGAATGACCCGGTAAGAGGATCATACGTAAGCCTTGCCTTTAAATATTTAATCGACAGCTTCATGACAAGATTACCGTTATGTAACTCGCCTGACTTTGCGCAATCTCGTTTACCCCAATATCAATCACGCTCGTCGACAGGGAGCCCGAAGGTGCGAGGCCGATCTCCACACTGGTGATGATTGTGCCCGGGTTCTCGGTCATGATGGCGCCTGCGATCTCGAACGGTGAGACGTCGGCACCGACGACGAAGCCGGGGAGTGTCTGGGTGACGCCGTTCTGATCGGTGATCTGGACAACGCCGGCAGCATAATCGAGGATCGACTGGATGATACTCGCCTCATTGCCGTTCGGCGTCGTGACCTGGACCAGGATTCCAACCTGCGCTGGCCGATCAAACGAGACCGCGTATGTCTGACCGCTGGCGGGTTCGACCAGAGATTGTATGGTCCCGCCGTTCCATGCAGAACCTGAGCTCTTGTTCTCCAGGAGCGCCCCGGCCACGGCGGCGTTGGAGCCACCCTCGACACAGGCGTAGATGCTGTGCGGCACCATGCTGATGCCGTTGATCGTCGCCGTTACGGCCGAGACGTTCTCCTGAAGCGTGAGGCTCGCGACGCCCGGCACGGCGTAGAGAGCGGCCGAAACTGCCTCGATGAGGGACAGGCCCTGAAAGGCAAGCGTATTGTTTCGATAGGCGCGCGCCGCCTGGTCGCTCTGCGTCGTCTTTCCCAGGGTGGTGATGCTGGCAGGGGTGCTGGAGGGGTTGTTGTCCACCGACTCCCACCCCAGCACCCCACCGCCTGTGATGGCGTTCAGGGCGTTCCCGGCGCACGGGATAGGGCCATACTCCACAGAGGCGAAATTGACCTGCGTGGAGCCACCGGAGGGGATCGTGACGGCCTGGTCCGCGGCGAAGATGTCTCCGGCTGCGGTCTGCGCCTGACTTCCCTCAGGGACAACCGTGCCGACCACGCCGGTCACGGTCACATTCGTGACCACAGTTTGGCTCTGCGGCGTTCTTTGGACGCCGGTGAGCGCCATGATTGCGTCGAGGAACGTGCCGCCGGCTACATTCGGGTTGATCTGGTTGGCAAGGGCAGCATTGTTCTGGACGACCTGCGTCCGCGCCAACGCCTCGGCGGTGATCAGGACCCCTTGGGGTGTGCTCGGATCGGTGCTCATGTCGGACCCGAAAACTGAGACGTATTCTCCTTGCACCTCAGCCAAAATGTCGCTGACATCGGGCACAACTACGCCCGTTTGGGTCAAATAATTAAAGGGGGAAGACGAAGTCATGCAGATTGCGAGCTGGAAAGCGTGGTTGGGCCATAAATCGTGTCGATGGTAGCAGTGAAAGATAGCACGTTACTGCTCATCGACATACTGACATCCTGCACTGAATTCACGCCCTCGATTCCGTTCAGGGCGTTGATCAGATAGGCCTGAAATACCGCTAGATTTGGTGAGCCGACGAACACAACCTGAAAATATGGTAGGCCATTGTTGACCGTCAGCACCATCTCGCCCAGCAGCGCGCGCGTGACATTCAGGCAAATGTCGACCAGGGCCTGCAGGCCTGAGTCAATTTTCAGATTTCCTGCTGAATCGAGGTAAAGGTCGTTCGAAGATGAGAGGCCAAAGGACTGCACCATCAGGACCAACCGATCCCGTCCGTGTAGAACGAAAAGTGAGGCTCCGGAGTGCTATCCGTGACGTAGACCATTTGGCCGCCCCGCGGTGTCGGAATGGCGTCGCGCTGCGCCGTGGTCATCCGCGGGATTTGGAAGGCCTTGGTGGTGCTATCGAGCTCAATCACATTGTTCGTGGTATTGAAGGCTGCGCACGAGCTTCCGTCCTTCGCCTGTATGACAAAATCATTGGAGTGACCCGACGCTATAGTCACTCCCTCGATTGGATCAGGCTCGAATACCGCGTCCTCGAACGAATGCTGACGCTTGGTGTTTGGCGGCGCGTTTCCGAAGCTCTGCTTGAACAGCGAGATGTCCCGGTCATTGGCATGCAGCCAGCCGAGGTCGCCGGCAACGAGGTTGGCGCTCGCAACTGTCCCTCCGCCGCCCCACATTCGCACCGGCACACTCGCAATCTGCGCGCGCTTGATCTGAATACCATTCGTCGTCACGGCTAAAATCAGAGGTTGGACCTGAGCGCGATTCGTCGAGCGGCTGTAGGCCACGACCTCCGCCGGGAGCTGGTTGTCGAGGTATTGCGTCCACTTGCGCAGAACCAGGCGCAGCAAACCCGACAGACTGTCGTTGTTGGCCGGATTGCTGGAAAAGGATCGCGATCGACGGCAAGACACTCAGACGAAGCTTCGACAATTTCACCGATCGCAAGGCGGCCCAGGTGTTGCACGCCTTCGACGTCGAAGCCGGTCTCGTCCTGGCACACGTCGATATCGAGGAAAAGTCCAACGAAATCCCCGCCGCGCAGCAGTTGCTCGGCGAACTCAATGTCGCGCACAGCATCGTTACCCTTGATGCCATGCATTGCCAAAAAAAACCTTCGAGGCCGCCGCACAGGTGCAGGCTCGCCTCATCGTCCAACTGAAGGACAATCAGCCCTCGCTGTTGCAGAAAGTCGAAACCGCCTGCGCTTCCCAGCGGCCCGTCAGCAGCCACACCTCGGTCTGCACCGGGCGCAACCGACACGAAACCAGGTCGGCCGACGTCTTCAGCGCGACCCGCTCCGTTGCCGCAACCGAGTGGAAGTCTCTCATCAAATCTATCGTCCGCGTCACCCGCGAGGTCTTGCATCGAGATGCCAAGACCGGCCTCTGGAGGGAGAAACTGGTGTCCGTCAAGGGGTATACCCAAAGCCAAGCCGCATGAATTGCGCGAAAATAAGCCAGTAGAACGGGCTCTCCCACGTTGAGATATCAAAGCCCAACTTATATACCTGCCACGTCCCATTTGCAGCAGGGTTTATCCTGCTCTGGACCTGGATTTGGCCACCGATTTTGATTGCGTTGTTGATCAGGCACTTGGCCTGAAGGCCCCGCTCGTTCACAACCGGGACCGTCACCATCCCGGTTTGGGAGGAAATGGTAGGTATGGCCCCTTGCCGGGCAGTGCCAATGTCTTTCACCACGAGCGTCGAATTGTCGATGAAAGCATCTACATCGCCGCACTCGGCCAGCTTCTGGATCTGGCGATAGATCGAGCCAGTGAGAGAGAAGTTGTCGATCTGCTTGTCCGTAGCCGTAAACTCAAGGGATAGGCCGTTCGCTGTTGCCACTTGCTGCGCGAGCTGCGAAAGCAAGGTGTTTTGCGGCATAGTCAGGGCCAGCGGCTGGCCGAGGAGCAGAACACCCTGCAGGCTCTTGAGCGTAAGTCCGATATCTGGCGGCTGCGTTGGCGCCACTGCTATGCAGTTGCCTTGGAACACGCGCAATGTGCCCCAGGATGCCCGGCCTACATCAAGCGTCACCAGGGGATAGTTCGGCGGCGAGCCACCCGACTGCGCCGCCTGATATGTCTGCTGGCTATAGGGTGAACAGGCAGTCAGAAGAAAGTTGCGCGTCTGAAGATCGATGTTGTCAATTCTGATTTCAGCTTCGCCGAGGATTCCGCCCGTCTGCAATTTCGTTCCTGTGGCACGAATGAAGTATCTCTGATCGAACGAATAGGTTTTCCCCTGCACCTGAATGCCGAGGGTTACAAGGCGATCATCGAAAGCGCCGACCAAATCACGCCCCCAAATATCCAGCCGGCAGGAAGCGCAGCGGCAACTGCCCGAAAGGCGAGAAACCAAGATTTCCGGCCCTGATTGACGAAAGCTCGTTTGGCGAGAAATAGAGCAGCGTCTGCGTCGCCCCGAATTGCGTGAACCACGGCAATTGCAGGTTCTGCGTCATGAACATGAAGTTGCCGTTTTCCTGGTATTGCGCAGGAATGATCCCGCGCCAGGCCACGCACCGCGCGTTGTCCACCACATCGGTCCCGTTGATTGTGATGCTGGCTGACATGCAGCCGGCCGTGGCCTTCAGAATGATGCCAAAGGATGTGTTGCTGGCATTGAAGCTGAAGCTCTGGTTGGGAATGGCTTCAAGTGCGATCGACTGAGGCATCAAAAACCACCCTGGACGCCATAGGCCTGGAGCGCATTGAGGGACGACACGGACGACCCAGCCTGCGCCTGACCGCTGGCGAGATTCGGGGTGTTGTAGCTGCTGGCGGCCTGAGGAACACCGCTCACAGACCCGAGAGACCCCTGATTACCGCTGTTGAACACCGGTAGGTCGACCACGCCGTTCTGGGTCTGGGTCGGCACGGTGTAGCTGTAGATCGGCGCTCCGTTGGATGGGGTATAAGGCAATGGTTCAAGGCCGTATGGCCCATCCACGCCGACGATTGGGTCAGGCGTCAGGAGACCAACATCTTGCGTCGGTGCCGAAGTCGGCACGGCGGGAGCAAAGTTTGGGTTCGCCGTAGTGCCGGTCGTCGAGGGCTGCACGACCTGAACCTGTCGGAACCGGATCAGGATAGTGATCGCGTCGTATTTCTCGGGATCCTCCTGCCGTGGCATTTCCGAGATGATCATGTTCGGATAGGCGGCCGCGCGAGTTTGGACAGTCAGCAATTCAGAAGAGAGATAAGCGGCTTTGATCTGTTGATAGGTGCCAATGTAATAGGCGGATGTAACAATCACCGGAAGCTCGATCTCAATTGGCAGGATCACCTTGTAATCAGAGATCAATTGCCCGCTTTCTAGCGGATGATCCATCACCCGGGAATTCTCTCTCACATTGTCCAGCAAGGGCCGGGCATTCGGGAAAAGCTGACTGAAGGAACCATCAAATACCGCTACCGTATCCACCGCAGGGGTCGATAAGATCAGGCCCACGATTCCTTCAGCGATTGCGAGTTCATTGATTGCCATCAGTAAAGGATTCCGTCGTCAAAGCTGCCGATTGCGGAACGCATCTGCGCGGCCAGGTTGCTACTCAGATCGTTGGCAACTCCATGGGCATCCGTTGCCTGAGAGTTCACCGTCACATCGCCGATGCTGACGTTGGTGGTGCGTTGCCCGGAGGCCGTGGCATACTGCGACGCCGAGTATGGGTTCATTCCATTCTCGTGCTGCACCATGGCCTGCATCAGAAGTGACCGTGTGTAGGGATCGCCGAGGTCGATCTGCTGATTGGCGCCGAACCCCGTCTGCTTCGAAACATCCGCAATGTAAGCGGCTGTGTCGTTCGCCGATGGAGGGGCATAGGTCGAGACAACGCCCGACACCGTATTGATGCCCCTTTGCCCGTAGCGCGCGAGCTGATCTGACATTGCCCTGAGACCAGCATCGGCCGTGGGATAGACTGCTTCGCGTCCACCTGGCTGTAGGTTACCGGGGTTGTTGCTGCGGATGCCGAGGGGGAGCTGACCGGACTGCCCGGCAGCTATAGAGCCCGACACCGAAGCCGGGTGCTTGCCCCAGGCCAGGATATCGTCCCAATTGCCGTTCGCGACGTCCTTCCCGAAGAGGATCATCCCACGGAGGCCGAGTGCCACCACCTGCAGCTCTTTTGCCATCCATTCGATGATCGGCCTTGCTTCGTGATAGGTGCCGACAAATTGCGTGCCGACGCTCTGCCAGGCGCGCTCGAGCGCGAGGGATGCCTCGGTATCCTGCTGCGTTATGTTCCTGACTTGCTTGAGGCCATCTATCATCGACTGAAGCGATGCGCCGCCCTTATCGAAGGCCAGGACCATGTCGTCCGTCAGGCCGAATTGCCGGGCGTAGAACTCCTTCTGATAGATGTTCAGGTCTTTCCACTTGTCGGCCAGCGCTATGATGTTCGGCAGGATATTCTTGACCTTGTCCCCCTGGCCTATGGCCTGATATTGGGAGTTCACGCTCGAGAGCCAGCTCTCGAAGGCGCCCGCCGGTGCGCCGAAGCGTTGCAGCGCCTGATCCCAGGCATCGATATCGCTGGCGCCAATGCCGGTCAGTTTGGAAAGGCGCCCGAGCCCGACTTCCATTTCCGCTACGTTCTTTGTCGCGCTAGCCAGCCCCTTGATCGATAAGTCGATCCCGCTCGCCGTGACGAGACCCTTCACGAAATCATCGAAAGTAAGACCGAGCTGGCGGGTGGACTTGTCAGTCTTGTCTATGTTTTCCTGTGTCTGCTTCACCTTCTTGTCAAGCGAATCCATGTCCTTCTCGGTATCTTTGGCATTGGAGCGGATCAGGATTAAAAAGGTGTCGAGAATGCTCATCGCCTTGCTGCCTTCTTTCCGCGATGTTCGGCTGCGAGATATTCGTTATACCGGGTGACCGCGATCACTTCCCATAAAAGCCATGCATCCTCGAGCGAATACACGGTCTTCAGTTCGTGGAGGGTTGCTTTATCGTGGCCGACAATTGTGCCAATGAGCTCGTCAATATTGCCGAAAGGAATGGATGGAGCTTTTCCGCCACTGCCTTGAGGAATTCCGAGCTTTTGCCTCCGAAAAAAAAAGACGTATTATATTGCATCAGAGCTAGCTCAAGCTTGGCCAACTGCTCCCAATCCCTCACGTGGTTCTCAGCGACCTCTCGCGTCGACAGCCGCAGAGGCGTGGCTCCGTTCGGCATTGGCACCGCGACGTAGCCCAGCATCTTCTGAAGGATTTCCTCATTAGCCTTGTAATCTCCGAGTTTGGGAAGAGCGCTCATCGGATATTGTGTGCAGATTTCTCGGCCATCGAAGGCGCTGAATTTCGAGATGATGAACTTCTGCAGCTTCCCGCTCTGGTCAGGGATTTCGATTTCCTTGGGATCGATCAGCTCGGCCATTAGAAGCCAATACGATTGCTGAAGGAGAAGGAATACGTCTTTGACTTCTCGCGACCCGTTCCGGCAATGCTTTTGCCAAATGGTGCATCGGTGATCGAGCCTTGGCTCAGCGTGGTGCTCGTGCCGTCGGGATAGGTCACGGTGACGGTGATGATGTCCTGCGCACTGACCTTGCCCTGTCCGGCCCGGTTGGCTTCTGCCAAGATCCCAAGATTGATGTCATCGTTCGATCCGGGAATGACACCAACTGAGACTGGCAACGGCACGGCGCGGTTCCACTTGATGAGGTCGCCGTTCACGCCCATGGCGATGTCCGCAATGCGGATGCCGGGCATATCGAGAGCATCCACATCGTCAGAGAATTGCGTGATGGAGATCCCGGTCGGAAAGGTGTTGCTCGCGATGAGGGTTACAACCGATCCAAATCCGGAGACGTTCTGCTGTGTCATATCTTGCTACCTCAAATTAATATGTCCGTCCCCTGCACCGAGCTAATCTGGTTATTCTTGGCGTAGACGAGGGTATAGACCGCAGCCCATTCCTCGAGCCCGGAATTCGGGTTGACCACTTCCTGAAAGGCGACGCTGAACCAGTATCCTATGGTCTGGACCTGATACCAGGCCTTGGGGTCACCCGTGACTTGGGTGATGAACAGCTGCTGGGCCGAGGAGAGAGTATTACCGACTGAGATCGTGCCGTTTTTGAGCGCCTGATCGATCACCGTCTGCATGGTGGCGGTGAGCTGGGCGTTGCCCTGCTTGTTGGCCGCGATTTCGGTCAGACTAAGCAACAGCGTGAGAAGCGCAGCGGTTGCTGCCGATTTCAGCCACTGCTCATTGGCGTAGAAGTTCATGAACTGAGGCGACGTGGTGGGCCCCGTCAGAACGCCGCGCTGATAGAACGAGATGAACTGACCGGCGCTCTGGGTCTGGCCAACATAGTTGACCAACGCCGCATCATAGATATTGGCCAGAGAATCCGTGGTCACCGATGGCGTCACCGCGAAATTGTTCTGGAACATATAGCCCTGGACGCCATTCACAGCGTTGAAGTTGGTTGCCGCCAGCACCATCATCGGGATCATTTCCGGGTATTGCCCGGAGAGGGGCGACAGCGTCATGCCGTTGCCGCCGTAATTCTGAATGGCGGCGGCGATCGTCTCGTAGTTCACGGACGTGACTGGCACCAGGAACATATAGAAGTTGTTCTGGCTGTAGTTCCATTCTGCCGCCTGCGTGATCTGGCTCGTGTTGAGCGCCGGCATGAAGAGGAAAGAGCCGAAATTGTTCGAGAGGTTGGCCGTGGTGGTCAGCGTCTGCGTGACGGTCTCAACTGCGGATCCCTGCCCTATGATGACACCGGCGCCTTCCCATCCGAGGAGAGGTCCGAGATCGGTTCCTGCCGTTGCGGCAGCGATGGCCATGGCCTCCGGACCCACTACGCCGCCTGTGAGCACAAACTGGGGGCTGCCGCCCTGCGTTGGCGAGGCCACGTATTGGACGGTCGCACTCGTCCAGTCGGTGCCTCCGGCAGAATGGGCCTGGATGGCGGTCTGGATATCTGAAGCAACGGCGGATAGGCTTCCGGCGGACGAAAGGTTGATCCCAGTCAGCTGGAATGTCGTGCCGCCGATGGTGAGGTTGAGCGAGCCGCTCGTAACCGCACTGAAGGTGCTCAGCGAGTAGCTCGCTTGAATGCCATAGATAACGCCGGCCTGCGCGGCATCGACCCAGCGCGCGAAGGAAATCAGATTGGGTTGAGTGATGTTCTTGCTGATCCAGGAAAAGTAGAAAAGCGCGCGAAGATATTCATTGGAGCTCAGACCGAAATAGGCACCCACAGCTGCAGCACTCGAGAATTGCATGTAGGTCTGAGGCGGCAAGAGCGGATTGTCGGTGAATATGCGGCCGATGAGCTGCCTGGCAGGAATGACAGAATTTGCGCCGACACCGGAAGTTATTGCGACGTAGCGTGTACTCGATATCGCCCCGGGAATAGCGGCTACTGTCATTAGTCCCCCTTGGAAAATTCTTTGCAGTTTTCAAAGTGCCATCTTTGCATCGTTATAACTCCTCCGGTCCTTCTACAGGATAAGCAAGATGCTTGATCTTGATGCTTCCCGTACCAGTAGCTATTAATTCCTGCCCTATTCGCACTCATTGCACAGCGTTCAGCAAGACTTTCTTCCGACCAAGACATATTTTGTTGCCAAGCATTCTCCGGCGGTGTTTCTCCCTAGTCTCTTGACTTACCACCATATTTGCATTCGCAACACGACACTTAGCTGCGTGCTCGGGAGATTTCGGCTTCCCTTTTAAAGCCTTACTAATGTTCTCACATCCTTGTTCTGATCTGACACGCCCAGTATGGAATTTACGAACCTTGTCTCTCAATGAAGCCAAAGACTCCGGACTGATCTTTTTTGTCCTCTGCGCCTCACTCATTCTTTTTCTGATATCCGGGTCGTCTGGATCGTAAAAACCCTGCACGCCCTTGTTCAAGAAATCCTTGTTGAATGGAACATTATATTGCTTCAGGAGGAAACGTTCTCTTTCCATTGCCTCCTGTGGCGTAGTGAAAATCTGATCAACCAATATAATGTCGGGGTTTCCATATAATTGGGTGAACTCTCTCACATAAGAGGAACTGGTAAAGTATTCTGACCACAAATCGGATGGATGGCACCCCGAAGCCCATCGAACGCCAATATAACGCTTGTTTTGCTTAGTCCACTCGAGGATGTAAGTGTAGGGTGTCCTATCGATTTTAAGCGCGACCAGATTCATCCTAAACCGGAAAGATACGGAAGGTTTCAGAAATTAACACAGGGACGGTCGAGATGATAGTCTGATTGTGAGTTAGGCATAAATCGAAACTGGGGTTCGCCTCGAACTGTCCGCGATCATCGGTGAAGTACGGGTTGCGCACATCGAATATTTTCAAAATCCCTGCGCCCTGAGCTTCGATTGCCTCAATGAACGCATTGCTCTGCACAATCGCCGCTGCGAAATTCACCAGATCTGACGCCGTGAGCTGCATCGGGGTTGATGGATCCTGAGTGGCAAGCGCGCTGATCTGAAAGGTCGTCTCATATCTTTGTGTTTCGGTATGAACCATCGAGGATTGCTGTGTGCCGTCAGCAGCAACGCCAATTCCGCTCTCTGTAGCGATCCCATCATCGCTTTCAGTGGCAAGCTGAGAATAGGTAGTCACCCACTTCGAGTTCCGGCGCGGAGAACCGACGCGCCTGTCACCGACCTTGTGAATGTAGAGTGCAGGCGCGGTGCTCACGCCTTGCATGCTCGGTTGATACGCCTGCAGCACGGGCACGACTACGGTATCGGCTTCTATGCCCGATCCGCCTTCTGTGGTGATGATGTTCCCGCTTTGCGTCGCAAGAACGTCGTAGTTCGCCGCGAGAATGTTGTTCATCCCGCTCTGGATCAGGCCGATTAGTAAAGCAAACAATTGATTGTCGACAGCCATGACCAATACGCGCTAGGTTGAGGGCGGTAAGACCTGCACAAAAAGCATGGCGACCCACCCATCCTGAGCATACCAGTTTACCTTCTGCACGGCCTGAAATCTGTTGCCCTGATACTCGATCTGGTCGCCTGCTGTGTCGCGCGATACGTCGGTCGCACTCTCCGGCATATAGACCGTGACGTAGTAGCGGTCGAACTGCAGTCCATACATCTGATAAAGATTTCGCGGCACTGGCTGGATGCTGCCCAAGAGGGTCACGGGCGCCGCGTATGTTGCCAGTTGTTGCCCGTTCACCTGCGTCGTGCGGCCAGCAAAGGCGTAATACTGGAAGCTTTGCGTGGCGAGGGCACGAAAGGCCGTACGCAACCAGTTTGTGCCTGGGACTTGTCCCGCTGTCATGAGTTGTCAACCGTGTGCGTGAGGCTCGAGATCAAACGACCGGAATCAACCAACGGTTTCCTGAGCGAAGGTGTGATGCTCTGATCCGCCCGCTTTCGCGCGCGCGCCTTGACCGTCGCCTCTTTGAGCGGCGGTTCCCAGACCTCAGAGATGTGCTTGGCAATGTCGCCGGCAGCCTTGGCGCCGACGGCGTCCATGACATTCTCTGCCTTCCAGTTGCCCTGCAGGACGGCTTTCGCGCCTTTCGCCATGAGTTCTTTCCATTCGCCCCACTTCTGGATGGCAGTCGCGCGCATGCCGAGTCGGGGCGGGATGTTCTTCGATGGAGATCCCAGCTCCTGAACTGCGGCCACCATGGCCACGTTGGTTCCGTCGGGGTAAACGGCATCCGCGAACCAGCCGATTTTGACCTGCTTGCCGTCCAGCTCACGGATCCGGGCCGTGAGCGTCTCGAGGCTCTTGGGGTTCTGCCGGATCATGCGGGCCATCAGCCCCTCCAGCCGTATCCAGAGCCGTTGAAGCCTGCCCGCGTCGGTGACCCTCCCACATACCATCCGCCAGCCGCATTGACGCTTAGGAGCGCCCAGAGCTGGCTGCCGTAGGGGGTGCACGAGAGCCAGTATTGCCACCCATCCTTGGCCGGCGGCGGCATGAGAGTGACGTTGACCTTGTCGATCCCGGCCTGCGTAATGGGGGCGGGTGTCTGTCCTTGCCCCACCAGCACGAATATCTGGGCGATATGGGCGGTCATGAGATTGAGCGCCAGCGCGCGGCCGGTGGCGTTCCCGCTCTGGGACTGGCCGCCGGTCAGCCATCCATAATTGGCGAGATTGGAGACGAAGCTCGTCGCCTCATCCCAATACATTTGCAAGGTTGCTTCTGAAAACGTCGCCGTGTTGGCGAAGGCCGGGAACATCGCCCGGAACTGAGCGTCGTTGTAGGAAAGGGTCGGAGGGCATGCCATGGCGGCTCACCCCGTCAGGCCGGATCTGCTTGCGCGTCCTTTTCCAATTCTTGCATCGGCGGCGCGCCGCCATGTTCCACGAACTCGCGCGATTGCGGCGTGAGGGGCGCGCTCTTGTCCTTCTGCTCCATATCGGCCGCAACCGCGACCTCCGGATCGATCTTTTCCTCTCGGACGGTGATGAAGCCGTTCTTCATGTGCAGCTGGAAAACGTGCAGATCGTTGAGGATCTCCATGTCTTCCCTCGTCACCTCGGTGCGGACGCCGCGGGGCGTGACCTTGTGGTTGTTGGCCACATTGGCACCACCCTTGATCCTCACCTGACGCTTGATCGCGGCCATGCCGCCCTTGGGAGGAGTGGTCCAGGCCGTGTAGAGCTGATCGGCGGTCAGTGTGCTGTAGATGAAGTATCGCGAGGCCATTAGATACCCGTTGCGCGGTAGACTGCCCATGGACGCTTGCACATCGCACCGGCTGTCGCGTTGGCGTAATCTTCCTCGAAGCCCTTGGCCATCTTGGCGACGCCGAGAACCATGAACTTGGTCGGCACCACCTGCAGCCATACGCGGCCGCCGTCAGTCGAGAAGTCGCTGACCTCATCGGCATAGGTGTAGAAGACGTTGGCCCCGCCATTGGCTGCATCCAGCTGCACGGCGTCCTGCACGCGAACCTTGGGATAGCTCTCCTTGAGCCATTCCCACACGCTGATGCCGTAGTCGGAGACGACCGAGAGATAGTCGATGGTGGCGGTCGGCAGCGCAAGCGTGATCGGCGTTCTCGAAGGATCGATGACGCCCTTCGATGTAGTGCGGAGACCGACGATGGAGGCGCGGATATCGGCGGTGATTTCGAGGAACGTTTTGCTCGACCAGAGTGGCGAGCCTGACGCCCCGTTCGGCACCGAGATGTAGGCGGGCAGGTTGGGATCACTCAGGAAGCCGTAAGTCTTGTCGCTGCCGGAATTGTAGCCATTAAAGGCAACCAGGTTGCGGCTGATTTCCAGAGCCAGGCCGCAGGATTGGCGGCGCGAGGATGCCAGGTTCAGCATCACACGGCTGCTGCGCATCTCTTCGAGAGCGCCCACCCTCAGCCCCTGTTCGAAACGCACCAAAGTGCGGGCTTCGTAGGTCTGGTTGACGTCGGCCAGCGGCACATTGGTGTAGTCGCCATAGGGCACGGCATAGCCGATATTTTCCAGAACTGGCTGGACGATTTCTTCGTCTTCGTAGGAGCCGATGGTGGAGATGCCCATCAGGTCGTCCGCCTTGCGGGCGGCGGTCATCACATAGACCTGGCCGGGCAACCAGTTCTGCAGGAACTGGACAGGTGTCGCGATATTCGGCGTAGTCACCGAGGTCTGCAGGGCATCGGCCCCGTAGCGCTTGTAGATGTCGATCATGTCCATGGCGACGCCCATATTGCGGACGCCGATGCCAAGCTTTTTGGCGGTCTCGTAATTGACCATTTTCTGCGGCAGCGGACGGACGTTGCGCGCCGGAATATGGAGATGTTCTATAGAAGCCTGCGGCATTTACCGTTCCCCCTAGTCAGTTATCTTGATGACGCCGATGCCGAGACCATTGCCCAGCGGATTGCCTGCAGGCGCAAAGCGGTAGACTTCGGCGCGCGGGATTCCCACTTGCTGGTCTGTCGTCATGGCTGTAGCGCCAACAGCAGATGCAGGCACCTGATTAATCGAGTAATTGCCAGTGCTGCCCACCGTGCCGCTGACCTGGCTCAGGATCACCGGATTGGGCGTGACGCCCGTGCCGTAGACGATCTGTCCCGGCGCCAGTTCTCCACTCGTGATGGCGGATACCGTCAGGATGCCCGTCGTCGCGATTTCGCCGGTAAAGGCGGCAGCAGCCGGAGGGAGGGTCGTGCTCGACATTGCCTCAGCCGCGATGGCTCCGGTGAAAGAGGTGTTGACGGCACTTGTCTGATATGTGCCGGCACCTCCGGTGCCGGAGACGTTAGCGGTAACGTAAGTTCCGCCGGGAACGCCAGTTCCGCTGATCATCGACCCCACCTGGATCTGCCCGACCGTGATCGCGGTGACGGTCAGAACGCCTGTGGTGGCGAGCGCCGCGGTGAATTGGTTCTGACGCGGATAGGTCGAGAGCTGGCCGGTCGTCTGGTCGTAGCAGACGAGGTCACCCACATTGGCTGGCCCGGGCAGCGATACCCAGATGTCGCCCATCGTGAGCAACTCGCCAATTGTAAAGTTCGGCAGCGTGAGATTCGAGGTGAGTGGGCCGGCAGTCGTGCCATAGTTAGCATAGACCTTCGGGTTCATCAGAATGCCGGCGAACGATCCCGTTCCGCCTGCAGCAACCACGCCGGAAGCGGCGTTATTTCCCGGATCACCCGAGACGACGGTGAAAGCCGTGGCGCCAATTACGTTATAGGAGGCTTGGGCCGAATTCAGCTCATACGGCGCTGCGCGCACTGGCCCGTCATCATAGAGCGTGCCCGGGAGGCCTGCGCCGAGTTCAACATTGACTGCGGTCTGAAATCCCATTGGTTCCCCCTAGGCGGCTGACTGCGAATAGAAATCTTCGACGGCGCCGACACCGGCGTCTGCGGCAGCCTGGCGATCAAGCGCAAAACTGATCTGTTCGGATTGCGGCGCGCGATTCACGAAATACGCGTCGAGCGCGACCATTTCCTGACCGGCAGGGGCCTTCAGCCCGAGCTTACGGACGCCGTATGAGGCGACCTCAGATACCGTCATCTCCGAATGATCGAAGGCGCCGGTGAACGAGGAAATCTTGTTGGCGAGTTCGGAGCGCCGGGAGATCTCCTGCATCAACGACTTGACGCCGTTCTTCTTGATGGATTCGAGTTGTGATTCTAGGGCGTTCACGCGGGTGATCGCGGTATCCAAGGCGCGGCGCTGCTTGGCGTCGGAGGCCTCTTTCTTCTTTTCCTTTTCCTCTTCGTCCTTGGCTTCTTTCTTCTCCTCTTCTTGGCCATCCTTGGCTTCTTTCTCGGCTTCTTTCTTCTCTTCGGATTCGTCGTTGCCCTTCTTCTCCTTCTCGGCTTCTTCCTCGTCCTGCGCCTTTTCCTTTGGCGTTTCGTCTTTGTCGCGTGCGGTGACCGCTTGGGTTTTCGGCTCGGTTTCAGGCATCTCGGCCATGTCCTCTCCCTTGCCGCCCATGTGCTTCTCCATCATGTCCTGCATCTTTTTCCACTTGGGAGCATTCTCTTTCATCCAGGCTGCAACATCATCAAGGCTCATTTCCTGTTCGCCTGATTTTTCCTCCGTGTCTGCCATTTGAATGTCCCTCGCGTCGAAAGTGAATCTGAGATGATCGAGAACTGCTACGTCCGGCCCCATTCGCCCTTCGCGGACTAATGCAAGATGGTTACCGCGAATGTCTTTCTGAATTGCATCATAATGCAAACCTTCAAATGTTCCATCAGAAATCTCATATCGGCACTGATACCCAGCCGATACTTCCTTTTTTCCAGACGCTATTAGTTCAGCAAGACTTTCACTAAAAACTTTTACGTTTGCCTTGAGCATTCCCGTCGCCGTATCGAACCAGACGTCTTCTCCGATTACACCTTCAATGCCCTTTGTCTCCGCTGGCGTTCGGCCACTTTCTTGCGAACCAAGAAGGTTACTCGGATGGTCGTCGACCCAAGGAATAAGCTTGAATGAATTAATCGTATCCGGATTGGATAATTCGTCGGCAGGCCGATAAACATTGTATATCTTCTCCGGCTCAAGCGATGGATCAATGTTTCTCCCGAGATATGGAAATACGCCCACTCGACTGATTGGGTTATCCTTCACACTATACCAGCCATTCTCGTCGTAGTTGCGCGATGTCCCGCGATCCATGCCATGTGTCTCGAGCATTCGCATAATACCGGGATGAAGCGGCCTTGGCATTTCTCCCAATTTTGCCCACGTGAATTCGACGTGTTCGTCATTCAGAGTCGGGTTGAACTTTCCCCCTTGAGCGGTAAAGAGCACAAAACCATCAACGTCGGAATGTGATATTATCGTTCCCGGAGCTTCGATCCCCGTCTCTTCATAGAATTCACGACGGGCTGCTTGCTCTGGTGTTTCCCCAAATTCAATACCGCCAGCGGGAAAGCCCCAGGTGCCTCCTTGCGTCTTTCCGGCTGCCCGTTTCATAAGCAGGATGTCGTCGCCCGATTTGTACATGATACCGGCAGCAGAAGGCGCATCACTCGCGTGCCGTTCAGAATAAGCAATCGCCTCAGCCTGTTTCGGTGGCTTATCCGCCTCAATCTCCTTCGCGATGTTATCTTTTAGAACCTCTTCGGATTTTCCTTTTTCAAGCGGCATTTGCGATCTCCGAGGTATAGAAAGCCGATCCCCACGTCGTCCAAAGCAAACTGGATGCGCAATTCGCCATATGATGCCGCTGCATGCCGCCTGCTTTTCCTAAGGTATAGCAATGCGGGCATTCCAAAACCTGGCTTTTCGCCCTTCTTATTTTTTGGAGCACTTCAAGAGGGAGTTTTGTGCCACGCAGGGCGGCGCCCGTCCTTCTATTTGCCAAAAGCAACGCTTCGCTGCATTTTCCCGTTCTTGACTCGCTTATTCTTTTTTTGTGGGCCTCAGACAGAGGGCGGCCTACATTTCTCCTATGCCCCATGGCTTTAATGCTGATCTTCCGTTTCAACTCCTCGGATAGCCTGGTCCCGGTCATTCTTGCGCGCATCAATTCAACAACGTGAGGCTTTTGCTTAAGTCCTCTATGCGCCAGCGAGGAATTTCTCCTCCATTCCGGGGTTCGCGGTATCCCCTTCAAGGCAGCTGAGATTTTACGTCTGTGTTCTTCCGTCTGTGGACGCCCGATCTGCGTGGCTTCACCACCTACGGCAATGTTCCAGCCTATATATGGCCGTGGTCTAAGTTCTCTTTCCTTCGCCAGACACTCTTGCATCGATCCTACAAACACCTCATCAACAATGAGTGTGTCCCAGCCATACTTTCTAATCGCTTCTGATATGACGTAGCTTTGAATCCGGTGGTTTGTCTTGTGACACCTAAGGCGCCGTTTAAGCGCTTGGGTTGTAAATCCGACATAGCCCTCTGATGAGACATCCTTATGCCCGGGCAAATGTATCCAATATACGCACGCCACTGGTCCTCAAGTCCGGGGCCTATGCCCCAACGGTCTCAGCGATGGCCTCGACCGCGTTCTGCGTTGCTGTCTGCGGTTTCTGCTTGCAGTGCTCGAAGTGATGCCGCTGCATGCCGCCTGCTTTACCACTTGTAGCACAATATGGACAGACGAGCATCCGGGATTTCTGCGCGCGCATCTTCGCAACTGTCGCCGGAGTGAGCGGAATATTGCGGCGTCTTTCTGCTATGGCACGAAGTCTCGCCAGTGTCTCGATCGTATGCCTGATGCCCAGCTTGCCCTTTCGTATTGCCTCCCGATGCTGGGGAGTGAGAATGCGCCCCAAGCCCCTATGGTGGCCTGTGCAGGCTTTGCGAATTTTCTCGATGGTCTCCGGAGATAGTTTCCGGCCAATACGCGACATTCAGGCAGCCATTTTGTTCGCAGCAAGCTTCTTCATCTCATCGACCAAAGAAGATATCACGGGCGACCAGTCGTTGAGAACTGTTTGTCGATAGGGAGTGACAGTCGGATACCACGGCTGCTTGAGCTTATCGTGGTAGCGCCAGTCGTAGTCAAAGCGATCAATTAAATACGTCTTGGCACCCATGGCGCCCGCAAAATTCGCGAGTGCGGTATCGACGGTGATCACCCCGTCAAGGTGATGCAGGATTGCAGCAGTGTCGGAGAAAGTTTTTATGCCCGGGTTCGGCATGCTTTCCGCCTCATCGCCAGTCTGCAGCGAAACATAGGCCACGCCCGGCACATCGAGGACCGGTTTGAGCAGATCGAACGGGACGGACTTCTTCTTGTGGACGTCGTAGTTGTGCGGATTGTAGGCGTTAACCCCCGTTGACCAGCAGATGCCGATCCGGGGAATGCCCGGCTCATTGAGCGGCCAGAAGCACGACCACTCGTCGATCTTGTGCGGCTCCGCCCGAAGATATGGGCCGTCCCACGGCACCGTGTCTGCGCGGGTCTTGCAGACGTAGGGGAGCGACATGATCGGCAGGTGGTAGTCGAATTCCATGCCCACGCCGTTGACCGTGCATTCAACCGATGGGAAGTTGTACTGCACCAAAGCGAGCATCGATGCGGGGCATTCGAGCTTGGCCTTGACGCTGAAGTGGCGCTCAATGATGGGGAGATACGGCAAGAAGCAAACGACGTCGCCCAATCCCATTTCGCTGTGAATAAGAACCGTGCAATCGCGCTCGCCCTTCCACATCGGCTGTGGGAATTTGAATGGCGCCAAGACGCGGCCCTGGTTGGTGAGGTTCCTGTGCAGGCGGGCCTCGAAATATCCCCAGCCCTTCTCGTAGCAGCCTATGCCGAGGAAGCCGTGCGCCGCGTTCCACATGGCCTCGAGCGAGAGCGTGGCCTTGTGCTTGACCGTGAACGCCTTCTCACCGTGATAGGCGATGCGAGCGGGGTCGTAATCCTTCCCCGTATAGCAGGTCGAGAGCAGAAAGTGCGGTTGACCCTGCTCCGGATCGAGCTCAACCGATTTCAGGTAGCACTGCTTGGCGTCCTCCGTGTGATCGATCTTGTGATGCACGAAGCCGAGAAGGCACCAGAGCCGGGCATTGTCAGGCGCGAGCCTTAGAGCCTGCTCGTATGCATGGATGGCTTCCTTGTAGTGGTGGGTGAGCATCGCGATCTCTGCGAAGCCAACCCAATTCCCGAGCGCTTCCGGTTGGATCCGGCAGCATTCCGAAGCCTGGAAATAGGCCATGTCGTTGAGTTGATCGGCGGGCCGGGCCAGCGATTGCGCGGTGATCGCCAGGTTGAGCCGGTACGCTGAGACGTTCGGGTCAAGCTCGATGGCGCGGAGAAAGCTGTCGTAGGCCAGATGGCGATTTCCCTTGGCATGGGCCGCGCAGCCTGTCTGGTAAGCCTGATGTGCCTCCTCCTGCGTCGTCACTGCGGCACCTCCATAAGGCACCAGATCTTCTCGATAGGAGCGCCGCCGCTTGGATAATGGGCCGTGGTTAGCTTCCTGTCGTGGCAGAATTTCAGCTCGCGATCAATCTCATCCTGCGTAAGCACAACATGCTTCGTATTCGGGTCCACATAGGTTTTTGGAAGAGACGCAGATGTGACAACCACGATCATCACCAGCAGGACAATGGCACTGATAAGTGCCGGCCAATGCCACCAGCTATTGCTGGGAGGGAGATGGTGTTCCATTCGATGGCGCACCTTCGGCGCAGAATTCCAGCTGGACGGGGTGGTGAAGGTTGTTCAGTTCCCAGCCGACGGCAACGGCGACGAGTAGGAGCAAAAGAAAAGCGCCCTGGGTATGGCGCTTGCGGAAAGAATAATGGGTCTCAGGTGTGTAGGATCGAGAACCTATTTGCATCAAGCCTCCAAAGGTGGGGTATTTCTGGCCGTATCATGCTACTTCGGTAACGGATTTGCAATTGCCTAACTGCCCTTGTCGAAATCGAGCACCGGAATTGCCCGACAATGACAGAAAATCGCCTCGCCAGGATGGGCTCGAGCGCCAGTCTTACTATCCAGCAGCGGCGGATTATCCCAACTGAATATCCGACCAGAATACGAGACATGAAATCTTTCTCGGATGCATGCTGCCGCCGACGTGAAGCCATTCATATTTTCGGATTCCAAGCTTCTGCATCCGCACACGATTTATACTGGAGTAAGCTTTTATCCATTGGTCGCCCGCTATGTTCCGGGCCCGGCGTTCAGTGATACCCCTATATTTCTTGAGGAACGGGACCAGCTGCTCGCCGCCTTGGGCGCTGGTGATGCTGCGCATGACCGCACCCTCGACCTGCTTGTGATACTGATCGGGAATGGACTTGATGAGGCTAACGTTCTCGGCGATCGATGCCTTCAGCACGTCCTTGAGCTCGCCAGTCAGAATGTCGGTCTTTAGCGTCAGGCCACCCGTCATGTCCTTCAGGCTGCTCTTGAGCGACCAGACGCTTGAGATCGACGCCTGATCGATCATGCCTTCGGCCAGCTTCTTGGCCTTCATGCCGAACAGGGTAGAAAAAGCGCTTGGCCAGCTCGGTCATCAGGATCTTAGCCTGCGATGACACCAACTCATCGGCCGCGAAATACTCCCGGGCGACGGGCTTCTTCAGGAATTTCCTGATCTCGCGCTCGTAGGTGGCGACCATCTGCCTGACGAGCGCCTCAAGCTCGCGCTGATAGCGGAGGATCGCCGCGGCGTTCGGGTTCAGGGGCTGGCCCTTCATCAACCGGCGGCGGGGATCGAGGTTGCGCTGCGCCTTAGCGCTGGTCAGGCTCTGGGCTGTGTTCGTCGCTGTCATCTGGGTCTACCGGTAGCTCGACCTCACGCGCATCGAGCCCGTTGTAACCGCTCTCCTTATTGGCAATCAGACGGTTTCGCTCGTCTATTCCGTCGATGGCACCAATCTGGGATTCGTTAACCGCGGTCTGGGACTTGAGGAAGTTGATCTCGGCCAGCTCCTTGCCCGTGGGCGAATCGGCCGGGTTGAAGTTCACCTCGATCGGCGGCAGCTCCTCGGATTTGGACAGAAGAAGGTAATGGCGGTCGAGGAACGGCTCCATATCGTGTGCCTGCATGGACTCCAGGCGCTCGTGATAGCTGTCGGCTTCGAACTCGCCAGTGGCGTTGAATCCCTTGGGGGAGATCTCGAGGAGCTTGCTGGCTGGGTATTCGGCGGCGGCAGCGACAAGCTGATACTGGGTCATGATCAGGGCGTCGAAATCGCCCAGCGCTGTGTCGAATTGCTGGGCTTCGTCCTGCCGGTCGATAATCTGGGTCCCATAGTTGCTCGCCATCGCCGCCATTAGCTGCATTCGCTCGTCGAATTTTACCTGGTTGGACAGGGCCTGCGCAGCATCGGTCTTGATGACTTTGGTGCGCTTGGAGAGCGACAGCATGGGAGCTTCGTTGGCCACGCGCTCTGCCGCATAGACGCGCTCGGCGATGAGCTGGGGCAGCGGGATGCCGCCATACCAGTAGACCGGCTTCAGAATGTCGGCCACATCGTAGGGCCGATAGATCAGGAGATGCGTCCGGTGAATGCGCTTGCCGTTGATGCGCCACCAGGTCGGCTCATAGAAATGGATGGATCCCGGATCGGCGCCGGCCTTGAGATCCAGCTCCGGCGTAATCCAGTAGGGGTCTATCTGGGCAATGCCCCGGTAACTGCCTTTGCGCACGCCGTCGATATTGAAGGGCTTGGCCAGGTCTTCGTCTGACAGGCCCTCGACGATGAACCGCGCCACACGGATACCGAAGATGAGCCCGTAACGGATATACTGAACTGTGTTCTTTTTGATGCCGAATTGCTTGTCGAATTGCCGTATCTTCGCGAGATCCTCAGGCGTGGCCTTCTCGCCGTTGTTGACCGTGATCTCGTATCCATTGCGGATGGCGTCCCTCGGCGCCACGGTGCAGCATTTGTTGATGAGCCAGTTCTGCGCCAGCATGGCCGCCGCCTGGTAGCCGATGAAGGTCTGGTTGGCGAACCAAGCGAGCTGCGCAAACGGCATCCCGTCGGCCATATTCTGCTGCCATTTGACGGAATCGCCGCCCTGACCGTTGCTCGCATCCATGGCGAACTTCGGTGCCTTGGCGTCCTTCATCGGAGAACCGTCGGCGTTCACCGGATTGAACTTCGGAGACGCCATCAGGCTCTGAAATATCTGCGCCCGCTTCTCGGCCTCGGCCAGGCGAAGCGCATCCGCCATATGCGGATCCATGTCCGTGCTGAAATAACCGGCTGATCTTGTGATGGGCGCAGGTTCAGGTTTTCGGGAAAAAGCGAATAAGCCCATATACTACGCGCTGAAAAAGCCACGGGACGGATTGTTCGGATTGTAACAGATACAAACGGCGTCTGCCAAGTTTGGTGATCTAGTGCCTGCGGGGCATTTATCGACCAAAGTCTTCCCTGTGCCGCTGACCTTATGAACCGCCTGGGACAACTCGCTTTTGAGCTCATGCAGACGGCCCATTCGGGAGTCCAGCGAGATCAGCTCGACCGGCTCGAACTTCTCGCCGTGGCGCACAGCCCTGAAGGTTTTGATGAACCGCGTGCGCAAGCGGAACCACGATTGCGCCTTGAGATTGGCGTACTGGTCTTCGTTCTTCGGGCTATCGGGATCGCCGGGGATGATCGGCTGCGTCGGATCGAGCACCTCGCCGGCGCCGGACCATGGGTAGACGGCAATCGACTGCGGCCACGTCCCCTGGTTCTTGAGATTGTTCACGCCGGTCTTGTAGCCCGCGCCGACGCCCACGCTGTCGTAGAACAGCTCGCGGACGCCCTGCTCAATCATGACCGGCCGCCCTATGCCGGGGGCGTCTCCAGCCTCGCCCGCCCAGTGATCGCAATGGCGCAGAATGATGCCGTGCCGGATTGCCAGGGCGTTCTTATCACCACCTCCGTCGGCGATATCCTGTCCAGCAACACGTTCGACGCCGGGCCTGATGTTCAGTTTGATATGGGCATCAATCGCGGCCTCGACCCATTCCTGTTTGATGATGATGTTGTCGACAGATGCAAGGTAGTCCCTGTCAACCTCTTGCGCGAACACATGCAAAAGACCCTCGGCTTCCGCGCGTGAGCGCCGGAGATCATACCATTCCTGCGTCTTATTCGGATGACCTCGCCAGTCAAACAAAAACACGCTTGTCTTGCCTTTTGGCATCGGACACCCGGGTTGCCATACCTCTCCCGCCAAACGCTTTCGGTGAAAGACATTCCCGGAGCCATTGACGCTGGATATGTCGACGCGGACATTCGTGTTGTCCCCAAGTGCGGCCTCAATCATTTCCGGTTGCTCGAGGTGAGCGGCTTCGTCCACAAAGAAAACGGTCGTTCTTCCAGAGCGACCTATGTTCGTTCCCGCTTCGCCCGTGATCGATGAATCGTTTGAAGGGTTTATGAGCTTCATGTGAGCGTCGCGAATGCGCCTGTCGAAGCCTGGCGGCAGCATCCAAATTGGAAGATTATATAGGTTCATCCGTAGCTTGGAGAAAATAGACTTTGGGTCGCCGCGCTTATCGACCGCATCCTCTTTCAGGCTACCGAATCCGATGACGCTCCCTGGCCAATAGATCCACTGATGGCAAGCCACATAAACGCAGCACCAGGTCGCTCCCACGTCACGCGTTTTTTCCTCCAGCCCATTGGTTTTGCTGTGTATGCATTCCAGCAACCATTCGATGTTCTCGACCTGCCGGGGAAATGGAACGAATGGCATGAGCCGCGGCATCGGCGGCTCGTTCCGCGGGTCGAAGGTGACACACCAGTCCTTCATCCATTCGAGGGGATGGTGCTTGTAGTAGGCCAGGACCTTGCCCTGAAGCTCCAGGTCTCCGCGAGCGTGCTCCATCATGCGGAAGCGCCGCAGGTTCTCCGCGTGGAAGTCAGGCGGCCACTGCAACCTTAACCCTGGGTACGGAGCGCGGCCATGGCCTCGGCCAGCTCCTCGGGAGTGGCGCCATCGGAAATCTTCGGCATAGCCCGGCTGGTGATATCGAGGGTTTGCTTGGGCGTCCCTTCAATTCGGCTGATCAGGGCCTCGCGCTCTTTGTTGACATGATCCGCACCCGACTGTGTTTGGGTCAGACCAGCGTCAATAGCACGCGCCATATGAACAACGCACATTGCATCCCAATAGGAGAGTTCCTTATTTCGTTTATCCTTGTCGTTCGCAAATTCAAGGATCTGCTCCGTGGTATAGCGATTGGCCAGTTCGATTGCCCGAGTGCCGTATTTCTGCCAGCCAGCCGAATGCCCGTTTTTGCCTTCGGGGTTGCTCACATTTCCTATGGCATATGTGCCATCTGCGTTTCGGATTTCTGTTCCAGCCATGCTTGATTATATCACTATGACAAGGAACGTACCAGCGCCGGGGGAGGACATGCATTTTTTCGTCGGCCACGGCAAACCCACCTACCGCACGTGAGTTCCATAGGGGCTGGATTGCCCAGCCTATCGGACAAAAGGAGATTTGCGATGGCTGCCGAAACGCTCAAGGACGTCTATATCGAGGAAATGCGCGACCTATGGTCCGCTAATGATCAAATGCACCGCCTAATGCGCAATATGAGCCAGAAGGCGTCCGACCCGAAGCTCAAACAGCTGCTGGAACAGTCTGTTTCCGGAATTGAGAAGCACACCGGAACGCTCAGGACCGTGCTGGAGGCCCAAGGCGGGAAAACTAGCGCAGAACATTGCAAAGGCATGGAGGGCCTAGCCGCGGAAGCGAAAAAGCACGCCCTTGATGCGAACCTTGAGGGTTCGCTGCGGGATCTGGCGATTATCGCTCAGTATCAGCGCATGTCGCACTACGGGCTCGCTGGCTTCGGCACCGCGGCGGCATATGCCGATGCCCTCGGCCAGAAGGATGACGCCGCCAAGCTCAGGACGATCGTCAAGGAGATCTACAAGGCCGATGACTTCACCAGTCATCTGGCGGAGCGAGCTGAGAAGGCAGCGGCGCACTGATAGGGTCAATTGGCTGGCGCAGTCACGCGCCAGCCGTCTGCCTAACGAAGGTGGACGTGTGGCTCACTCCGCAACATCTTGTGGTCATCCTCTGCAACAAAGCCGTGTCATGGATCACAGCCATGCGTGCAGGGAGGATTGTGCCAGGCCGCCCGGTCGTTCGCCTCGTCGTGATGCAGGGCGAAGGACGCGAAGAACGACAGCAGGACGCAGGCGATCAATAGGTTACCGAGAATCTTAACCCCGCTGTCGATGGCTGCACGGACCCGCGTAAATCTGGCGCGGAGTGCCTGAATTGGTGGGGTGATATCGGCCGCCGGGAAGCGCTGGCGGAGAGGCATGTCTGCGATTGCTGGATCGGTGACGGCGTGTCGTCTGGAGCGAAGAGGCGCTGCGGGGTGTGCGCGGCCTGACGCGGTGACGAGTGGCGGAGTAGCGTTCCGGCCCTGAGGGGCAAGCACGGCGCCGAGCACAACTTGGCGGTTCCGCATCGACGCCGTGCCCCACACCGTGCTGGGCACGCATGCAGGGACAATATCCCGGCAATCACGCCGTTCGTCCACGTGGCGCGTGGCGGTCCGCGCATCACGACGTTCTGTCAGCCCGGCTGTTTCTGTGCGCCGGTTGCCGCGCCCCGAGCGTGATCTGCAGCTGCTGCGATCGCGGCCAAATCTACTGTGCCGGAGACTGCGCCGGGCGAGCCCGGCACCGCGCGCAGCGTGCTGCCGGACAGCGTTACCAGACCAGTCGTCGGGGGCGGCTCGCGCATGCCGATCGGACGCGTCGCTATCGGGCGCGCTGCAAAAATGTGACGCATCACGGTTCACCCGAGCCGCTGCCGGATGATCTGCTGCCACCCGGCTCGCCGGCGATCGCCAGCGACGCAGCGATCCTGGAGGAGCGGCCCCGGCGCACGACATCGCACTGCCATTGGTGCGGGCGTCGCTGCCCGGAATTCGTCCGTCGGGAGTTCCTGCGCCGCCGCCTTGATCGTCGCGGCCTGGTGCGACACGACCGGACAGGACCCGACCATGGTCACGCAGCCTGACATCGAGGCGCAGATCCTGCGCTACTATCACGTCGAGAAGTGGCGCGTCGGCACCATCGCCGGTCAGCTGCACGTGCATCATAGCGTGGTGACGCGTGTGCTGACGCAGGCTGGGCTGCCCAGGATCGGCCCGCCAGCCCGTCCGTCGCAGATCGATGCGTATTTGCCGTTCATCCGCCAGACGCTGGAGACGTTTCCGACACTGACCGCCAGTCGGTTGTATGGGATGGCGCGCGAGCGCGGCTATCGCGGCAGTCCCGATCACTTCCGCCACCTGATCGCCTGCCATCGGCCGCGTCCGCCGGCCGATGCGTACCTGCGGCTGCGTTGCCTACCGGGTGAGCAGGCGCAGGTGGACTGGGGACATTTCGGCCATCTCGAGATCGGCCGCGCACGGCGCCCGCTGATGGCGTTCGTCATGGTGCTGAGCCATTCGCGGCAGATCTTCCTGCGCTTCTTCCTGGACGCCAGGATGGAGAACTTCCTGCGCGGCCACGTCGCCGCGTTTAGCGCGTGGAACGGCGTTCCCCGTGTCCTACTGTACGACAATCTCAAAAGCGTGGTGCTGGAACGGCGCGGCGATGCGATCCGCTTCCATCCGACCCTGCTGCGCTTTGCCGGGCATTATCGCTATGAACCGCGCCCCGTGGCGGTCGCGCGCGGCAATGAGAAGGGTCGCGTCGAGCGCGCCATCCGATACGTACGCGATGGCTTCTTTGCTGCCCGCAGCTTCGAAGATCTCGATGACCTCAATGCCCAGGCCGAGATCTGGTGCAACGGCCCTGCCGCCGACCGGCGCTGTCCCGACGAACCTGACCGCACGGTCCGCGAGGTGTTCGCCGAGGAAGCGGTTCGCCTGCTGCCGCTGCCCGACAACCCGGCACCACTGCTCGAACACGTCGCGGTCACCGTCGGCAAGACACCCTACGTCCGCTTCGACCTGAACGATTACTCGGTTCCCCACAACTGCGTCCGGCGCGCCCTGACCGTTCTCGCCGATCCACACGAGGTGCGCATCGTCGACGGCGCCGAGGTGCTCGCCTGCCACCAACGCAGCTATGACAAGGGCGCGCAGATCGAGGATACCGCCCACGTCCAGGCGTTGGTCGAGCACAAACGCGCCGCTCGCCAGCATCGCGCCACGGACCGCCTCGCGCGGGCGGCTCCCGCCAGCCAGACCCTGCTGATCCGCGCCGCCGAACGCGGTGCCAATCTCGGCGCGATCACCGCCGCGCTGATGCGGCTGCTCGGTCGTACCAGCGCCGCCGATCTGCAACTCGCGATCCTCGATGCGTTGGAGCGCGATGTGCCGCACCCGAATGCGGTGCGCCTCGCCCTCGAACGTCGGCGAGAACAGCGCGGTGAAGCGCCTCAGGTCGCCGTCGTGCTGCCTGCGCATGTGCAGGCGCGTGACGCGCCGGTGCAGCCGCATGCACTCGAAACCTATGACCGGCTGAAGGAGTGTCACGATGACTGAGTTCGACACAATGCGCGCCCGCGCCGAAGCGCTGCATCTGCACGGTCTGGTGTCGCACTGGCCCGAGGTTGCGACCGAAGCCTGGGTCGCGCCGTTGCTCGAGTGGGAGGAGACGCAGCGCGCCTGCCGCAGTCTGGAGCGCCGACTGAAGACCGCCCATATCGGCCGCTTCAAGCCGCTCTGCGACTTCGACTGGAATTGGCCAAAGCGTTGCGACCGCGCCGCCATCGACGCGCTGATGACGCTCGACTTCCTGGGCGATGCCACCAACGTCGTTCTGGTTGGCCCAAACGGCGTCGGCAAGTCGACGCTGGCGCAGAACATCGCCCACCAGGCGCTGATCCATGGTCACACCGTACTGTTCACCAGCGCAGGCCAGCTGCTCGGCGACCTCTGCGCACTCGACAGCAATTCTGCCCTGCGCCGACGCCTGCGCCACTATGCTCGCCCGCAGCTGCTGGTGATCGACGAGGTTGGCTATCTCTCCTACTCCAACCGCCATGCCGATCTGATGTTCGAACTGATCTCGCGCCGCTATCAGAACAAGAGCACGCTGGTCACCACCAACCGACCTTTCGCCGAGTGGCGCGAAGTGTTCCCCAACGCCGCCTGCGTCGTCTCGCTGGTCGACCGTCTTGTCCACAACGCTGAGATTATCGCTGTCGAAGGTGACTCCTATCGGCTCAAGGAAGCCCACGAACGCGCCGACCAGCGCTCACGTCAGCGGCGGGGAACCAGGTCATGAGCAACGCTCCCGAGCCACTGCCAGCCCATCTCCGTCCGGTCAGCGTCGAAATCCCCGTCACCTGGACGCCGGAGCAGGCGCTCGCCGTGTACGAATTGCTCGACGGCCTGCGCGAGAGAATCTGGGAACTCTATAACGTCCAACTGCAAAATCTGCTCCGCGAGCAACAGCAATATCCCGGCCTGGACGACAGCGACGACACATTGCCCCCCACTCAGTCAGCTCCATTCATCTGACCGTCGCCTCCGGTGACCGGGACCGTTCCCGCAACGGATCCCCGACAAACAATCCTGTTGTTCGATCAAGACGGCCATCCCGTCGTCCCGACCTGCGGTCCCCTCAGCTCGCCGCGCACAGCGGCGGTCAAGCATGCCCGTAGGGCACCGCCGAAGGCGGCGCGAAGCGTGCTGGACGGCCGCGAGCACGGCGGCATCATCTCAGCAGACGGACGCCAAGTGCCCAAAGCCCGCGTCGCTTATACGCGGATCCTCACCGCCGCTAACACCCGCCGGGGAGGGCGAGGAGAATGAGAAACAGGAGAAGGGCGATCAGTATGAGCATTGGCTAACTGCGCCGCGCCAGAAGGATGATGTTGGCGCCCACCGAGATGATCAGGCCGATGATGAGTACAGAGACCACAGGAAGGTAGCTGGGGTCTCGGCAGAATTCGTAAGGGTTGTCCATTGGTTAGCCGATTGCGCCACGTGTAACGCTATGAAGCCGCCGTAACTCGCCACGTATTTGGGCGATACTGCGGAGAACGGGCAAATGGGTCATGGGCGCTCCTTGGGCAGATCGCGGCCCCAGCTCGCGCAGTGCTGGTGATCGTTGGGCAGCGTATCCCAGTCTTTGCAGACAAGTGGCAATGCGTTCCTGGAGCCGTTGTTCTCTTCCTGCTTGATAGCGGCCCGTTGTTTAGCAACTGACTTTGGGACACGCAGGGATGCAGTCGTTGTCAGTTGAAGTGCCGGGGCCTCGGTCGGGGCAATCGCTGGGCTTGGCGTGACGTTGATAATTGCATGCTGGTCTCTGATGGCCGTGGAGATATCGAAGCATCCCATTCCAATAGTTATGCATATGCTGGCCGCCGCGAGGCTGATCGTTATGCAGATGGGCCACGGCTTTTGCTGCTCATGTCGGGTTGCTTTGGGTTTGGTCATGCGCCCCCGCAAAGCTGTCGGACGAGAGCACTGCCTTCATCGGTCATCTTTACATTGCAGAAGCGCCGGTCTTTGTCGCTGCGCATCCGAATGATGAGATGCTTCGTGCCAAGTGAATCGAGTGCTCGAACTCATAGCCGGGCGGCCGATACCCAAGCTTTTGCGGATCGCCCCTGACTCGGCGTTGCCGCCAAGTAGCTGCAGCTTGAGGAGAAATGCCATTTGGCGCACGGTGAAGAGCTCGTATTTCATGAGCGGTTCGATGGCTTTTTGAAGCTCTTTAATGGTCATTTTCGAAGCAGATAGTACCGCAAAAGGACGGCGAGTACAATACGACCTGCGCGCAACTTTATTGCTATTTCAGCAGCTGTCGCCGAGCCGGGTTTTGACGTGAAGGACCGAACCGGGTTTGCTTTGGTCAGGCAGGACCGGGAAGAAGGCTTTGACGAACGTGGCCTTTCCATTTCCCTGTGGCACTGATGATGGAGGGGATGATGGGATACCTTGAGGGTAAGGTCGCGATCATAACGGGGGCCACCAGCGGTATCGGAGAACAAGCGGCCACGCTTTTCGTCGCTGAGGGAGCGAAGGTCGTGATTGCCGGCAGGCGGGAGCCAGAGGGGAAAGCTGTGGCGGAGCGTCTCGGCGAGAATGCCAGCTTCATCAAGACCGATGTACTCGACGAAGTCCAAGTGGAAGAGATGGTTGCCCATGCCATTACGCAGTTCGGACGCCTTGATTGCCTCTTCAATAATGCCGGCGGCGGTGGACCGCCGTCCGGCGGTATTGCTGACCTCGACATGCAAGGCTTCGATGCCAATATCGCAATCAATTTCCGCACCGCCGTGCTGGGCATGAAATACGCGGCGAAAGTCATGCAGGCACAGCAGTCAGGCAGCATCATCAACACGACGAGCCTTGCAGGCTTGCGCGTCGGGTATTCGCCCCTTCCATACTCTGCGGCGAAGGCCGCCCTCATTCATGCCACGCGATGGGTAGCCAACGAATTGGGTCCCTACAATGTCCGTGTTAATAGTATCAGTCCAGGCGGCATCGTGACGGGCATATTCGCTAAGGGAAGCGGTGTACCGCCAAACCAAGCCGATCAGGTTACCGAAGGTATCAGGGATCTCTTCTCGACTATACAGCCAATCCCGCGCGCGGGACTCCCGGAAGATGTTGCAAGTGCTGCCATGTTTTTAGCGAGCGATGCATCGAGCTTCATCACGGGGCACGATATCGTCATCGACGGCGGTATGGGCATGGGCCAGAACTGGAACGCCTTCACGGCGTTTCGTACTGAAATTGGGCGGCGGGTCCGGCTATAAGACAGGCTGAATCGCTCAGAGGAGTATTTCTGCGGCATCGCACCCCTGAGGATCCTACATCTGGGACAGCTGGACTTCTGCGCCTGAGACCCTGAAAGTAATGTGGCTTGGTTTGACCTGGGAGCCAAGGAAATGTCCGACGAACTGTCCAACAGCCAAATCTCTCTACTCTGTGATATGGCCGACAAAGCGTGGACCTCCCTTGATCTTCATGACGCCATGAAGGCTGACACGGAAACGCTTATCCGCCTGGGTTACGCGGAGCTGGGGCATGATCAGCCAGCTTCGCCTTATCGGCTCACAGCAAAGGGCATAGAGTTTCTCTCCAAGCGCGGTGCTGGGTTGAACGAAGCGTAGGGCTGTGTCGCCGACCATCCGAAAGCTCTTACCGACTGCAGGTCTGGCGGCATCCCGCATCGCAACACGGCTACAGCGTTGCTTACAAGCCACAAAACGCGAGGAATGTGCGCTGTTACAGGGTCTTGATAGCTCCAACGATTGAACGACGCGGAGAAGGTTATCTATTTCCCCATCGATAATCAGTTTGGAGGAACGACAAATGCCCATTCTTCTCTGGCTGCTCGGCATACCGATCCCGATCATTATCCTGCTGATTTTGCTCTGGCATTAGGGAGCATCAGCAATGGCACTCGTAGCCGAGACTACCGGCGCCGCAGTCGTGATGCCGGGTGAAACGACATCGGCGGTCTCATGGGCGGCGATCATAGGCGGAGCTTTGGCAGCCGTCGCCATCACCTTGCTCCTCGTGGCACTGGGATCCGGTATCGGCCTTTCGTCGGTCTCGCCGTGGACGGCACTAAATCCGTCAGCGACGACCTTCACTCTGCTCGCCGCGGTGTGGCTCATCATCGTGCAGTGGCTCTCGTCGGGACTAGGCGGCTACATCTCCGGGCGACTGCGCACCAAATGGACCGGCATCCATACCGACGAGGTTTTCTTTCGCGACACCGTGCATGGGTTCCTGGCCTGGGCGCTTGCCTCGGTTTTGGTCGTGGCCTTCGCCACGTCGTCGGTCTCTTCGGCGGTAAGCTCCGCCGGTCGAGCAATCTCCAACGTCGCCGGTAGCGCAGCTTCTACAGCCACGCAGGCGGCCGCCAACCAGTCTTCAGGGAACAATGGCTATTTCCTGGACACCCTGTTCAGGAAGGATCAGCCAGATTCCAATGCGCCGCCCCAGGACGCTCGTGCGGAGGCCGGCCGCATCCTTGCCAGATCAGTTGCAAACGGCAACCTTGATCCGGGGGATCGTACCTACCTGGCGAAGCTCATAGCAGCGCGTACCGGCATTTCTCAGCAAGACGCTGAGAAGCGCATTGACGACACTATGGCGCAGATCAAGGCGGCCGAGGATAAAGCGAAGCAGGTTGCCGATGCGGCCCGCAAGGCCTCGGCTCAAGCGTCGTTCTACCTCTTTTTCTCGATGCTGATCGGCGCATTCATCGCCTCGACTGCGGGCGCCATTGGCGGTCGTCAGCGCGATCTCTGAGTGTAAAAGAGCAGGTCCCGCGGCACCGGGACCTGCTGCCTCACCAGAACCTATAGGTCAGATTGGCGACTAGGAGGCTCGAACCGTAAATCGTGAGAGAAATCCAGTCGTTCTTTCTCATGCTGCCGCACTCCAATGCCGGTCAGTCTAGCCACCAAACCGGCAACATTGAGGCACACTCGCTCAACCTTTCGAGATGCGCGCAATTCTCTTAGAAGAACACTTCGGTTGTTCTAAAGGGGCACCCCTTCTTCGAAATCCTTGTCAGCTGCTCATAGGCGCCCATGGCATTGGCGGCGTGAACAGGGTCTATCTCCCCCTGTTTGCCAGCACGCAATGCCTCGTCGAAGGCCTTGCGAATAAGGTCGACGAAATAGGCCTTTCGCGGGCCCTCAGCTTTCCTATAGCGCCTGCGGAACGCCTCGATCGCTTTTCCTGCCGCATCCTCCCAGCCGCCAAAGAAAAGGGAAAACCTTGCCGACGACCACATAAGGCGAGCTGACGATCGGCTATGAAGCGGCAGTCCTTCTGCTTGCAGAATGCCAAGCATAATCACATCGACGAAAAGACGCGCCCGCCGTTCCATGGCATCGGCATCTTTGCTGCCGGCAAGCCTGCAGATGAAGGTCTTTAGCTGTTGCCGGTCCTCATTCGCCAATATGTCGTTCACCTGCCGGCCGCATCGGGCGAGGACGCGGCATACGCCGGCCGGCCGGTCGCTACGCTTGCCATGGACAAGCCAACTGACCGCCGTCAGAAGGCATGCTCCCCGGGAGACATCGTTCGAGAAGCCGCGCACCAGCTGGAACCGCCAGATTTGATCGACATCCATGGGCCATCCCTCCGCTTCAGCCCCAGCATGATACGGCATCGATAGGCGTGGGCAATCGCCGCTCATCTGCGTGGGGTTGCAGATTGAGACGCTGCGGCGATACTCTCGCAGATGGAAAACGCACTTCAGGCTCAACGAAATCGTGCAGCTCGGTTACGCGCAGCTCGACAAGCATTTAGGAATGCGCCAAAGCATCCAGCGCCCACTGATTACCAGCTAGCTGTTGCTCTTCCAACCGTGCCTTCGGGCGATGGAAGCATCAAGTCACACGCTGATATTTCGCCGCAAAATACGAGCAGCTCAGACAGCGCCTGACTTCGGGCAGAGTTATCCCTTTCCACACCCCCGGCCCGCCAGAAGCATGGCACTCGGTAATGACCGGTCATCCTGACCTGGCACCCCCACTACGGTCTGCGGCTGGAGCCTGTTTCTATAGCTCAGGGCAGGCGTGGATGGGCGACTGCCGGGTAACACAACCCGGAAAAGAAGAGCTCAGTGCGCGGCTCGCTGACCTTGGCCACGATCCCCGTTTTTTCCTCGAATGATCCGGAATACTGCCAGACTGTGAGGTGCGTCATACCTTTCGCCCCCCGATATCGGTCATTTACCGCCTCGTTAACACGGCGTGAGGAGACGACGATGAGAATGATTATCGCCATGGGCACGATGATCGTCAGTCTCGGTCTAGCCGGATTGGCCGCGAGCAGTTATGGCGACAGCGCTCCCAGTGCCAGTGAACCCATGGTGCCGGTGGCTGCCGAGTATGGTGGCCATGCATGCCTGATCGATTACGATACGCTCTGCAGCGTTCTGAGGTAGGGGCCGTTCAGGTCGCTGCGGCCATCAACTCGCGCGCCGTCGCCTTGCTGGCCTCCGGCATCTCATAGCCAAACCCCAGCACGTCTTTATCTCGACCCCATAGCGCTGGAGCTTCTTCCGCATCTTGCAAATCCAGACGTCGACGATCTTGATCTCGGGCGCGTCATCGATTCGATCCGAGAAGAGCGCCGTCATGAAGGTTTCCTTGCGTGGCGAGCGGTTATTCATCATGACGCCGAACATAATCGACTCATTCTTGGTGAGGCCAAACACCAAAGGCGGCTCAGCAGCAACACCAATCGCCTCCTCGAGCTGACGGACGCGACCCCGCAGCTCGTCGTTCTCGGCCTCCAGGACTTTGGCGCGCGCCTCCCAATCAATCACGGTTCCCTGCTCTCACCCAGGCCTTGGCAACTGCCTTCCAGACCGGCATTTTCTCGCCTTCTTTCATGCGCCCGAGCACCTGGCCGCGCCATGCATCGATCGACTTCGAGCGGATCACCGTCACCAGGTCGAAGACCGAGTGCTGCCAGCCGTAAGACGAGTCGAAGATCAGGGCTTCGGCGGCACGGATCTCATGCGTGGCGACCGGGCCGCGTTTTGCCGCGACCAGCGTTTTCAGAACCTTGACCGCCTTCTCCTCGCCGCGCGCCCGGATCAGGCTCTCGATGCCGGCGATGGCGACAGTCTCCCCCACCGTCCAATATCCGGTCGCCGGTTGGGAGCGGCAAATCGTGACCCCGGAACCTTGCGCGACACGCATGACGGCTAGGGCCCCCGGGTCGGCGGCTGCGACGCGGGAATGGAACAGCTGCATCGGGGTGATCGCGAGGCGGTCGGTGTTATGAGCCACGAAGGCCTTGGCCCGCCGCTTCATTTCCGGCGCCTCGATGACCATCACCGGTATCTTGGGCACGCCACGGCTTGCCGCGGCGATGGCAGTATGTTGTCCGTCGACGACGCAGAGCTTCCCTCCGGCGCCATGCGCGCAGACCGGCGGCTTGATATGCAGCCAATCGAAGTTGGCGGCGATATGACGGATCAGGGTGATCGATCGCTTGCTCAGGTCGCGCTGATATTCCGGTTCAACCAACAATGTTTTCGGACCGGCCCAACCAAAGGTGGGCGGCGACGACGGAATATCCCTCACCCTGAGGCCGACAAGAGGAATGGGCTTGATTGCGCGAAGCATGAAGGCAGGGAGGTAAAAGGCAGATATTAGACGTATCGACATTTGCATAGGGCCGCGCGCTCATCAACCGGAATTTGAGATTTAGGACCGGCCTCTGAATCGCTTCATATCTGGGCGGCCTCCGAGCGCCCATATCCGTCGCGTCATCAACCGCCCTTCGGGGCCCCAGCGAACGGAGGAGGCTATGAAAAGATTTCTAATCCTGGTCGTCACCGCAATGGTGGCCCTGGACGTATTCGCGCCGGTCGTCCGGGCTCAGGATTACGTCGTCAATGGTCACGCGGCAACTAAGGCGGAAGCGCAGCTGCTGACGTCCTACAGCGCCCCGGCCGGCCATTGGCAGATGGACGGGTATGGCATCGCGCGGGTTGCAGACGAGCACCCGGTCCCTGTGGTGCACACTGCTGGCGAGAAGTGCTGGTACGTGCTCGACGTGAAGCTTTGCGAGTGAGCGCAATGGGAACCGGTAGCCGCTGAACAGGTAGCTACCGGTTCCTCCAGCCGATCAGGCGTTTGGGTTGTATGTCGTAATCTTCGACCCCTGCAGCGCCAAGCCTGCCATCAATCCATTCTGCCCGAACGGTATAGCGATAACCTTGTGCGACAAAGTGGTGCTGTCGAAGGTCGCGCCAGCACCCTTATCGATCACTGCCACATTCGGATCGGTGCCGATCGCCCAACCATCGCTCTTGTCTAGGAACTGCAGTGCCTGGGGGTCCATGAAGAAAAGGGCGTAGCTGAACCACTCCACGCCGGCCTGCAGGCCGAACGACGCGGCTGCGATCGAGTAATAGCTCCGGGTATGGCCGTGCTCCGTCAGGACGCCCTTACCGCCCTGTCCGCCGAAGATGAAGCCAGCTTTCACGATCTTCGGGAACACCAAAATCCCAGCAGCCTTTTGGCCAAGGGTCACGGCGCGATGGTCAGTGGCATCTAGCCGCCGCAGCGCGACAGCTGCATCTCGACTGATCTGAGACGCGTCGGAATCTGCCATCGCCTCTCTTGCGCCGAACCATAGAGCCGGTGCTGAGGCGGCAGCTGCTCGAACGACGCCACGTCGGGTAAAGAGCATCCGATTGTCCTTCAACTGATCTAAGCGGCCCGCATAGGCCAAGCAGCTGAGCGCGGCAAGCGGAGGTTCTAATCCAGCCACCAGTAGATCACGGTTCCGAGGCGATGGAGAAGCCAGCCGAGGAGCAGGATAGCGCCGATGACGGTGGCAGTGATCATGGGCGGTTCCACGGAATTTGCAGGCAATGCGAGATCTCTGAGACCGCCACCCACGCGCCATCGTGGAGTTGGGCGCGATATCCGGGGGGGTAATTTCTTCTCAGCCTCTGTAGGCAAAGATCAGCATCAACCTGAGCGTCCCGCTCGTTAGGATAAACGGGATCGCAGATATGCGAGCCGCCAGCCCTATCGAAAATCATGTTCTTCCAGGCCCTCGCCTCGACCGGATCGTCCGTAGCGCCGAAGTCGCTGCCGGGTGGGAGGAGGCGGACGGTTTCGCTCATGCGGCACCTGTGACGGCGCGGAGAATGGCGACAGCGCGGGCGACCCCGTAGGCCCTGCGTCTGCTTGGCGTGGAGCGGCCTTTGCACTGCCGGAGGCCTGCGTAGCCGGATTTCTCGAAGTGGCTCACCCAAGCTGAGAATTCGTCCGGCGCGAGGCCATTCTCGGAAAGGGCCTCTTGAAGAGCGACCTCCCCATCGAGGACTTGTTCGACCAGCAGGCACTTCTGACGAGGTGTCCAGCGTTTGGAGCCGGGAGCGATATATTTGTTTCCGGAGGAGGGGATAATCACACTCATGCGATGCTTTCCAAATCAGCGTCGATGCTTTGGATATCCTGATCTTCCACAATCATACCAATTGGCAATCTTACGTTCCGTGGACCATGAATCTGGGCACTACTGAACCTTCTGTTGAGCCGACAAAGCTGCTTGTGTCTGGGAGAGCGCTGGTAGAGGCGCTTTGAGCCATTTCCGGTCATGCGGCCTCCTTCGCTGGTATGCCTCGCATGTGGCGGATCAGCTTGCGGCCCTTGTCGGTCATGGTGATGGTGCAGAAGCGCTTGTCATGTTCTGCCTTCTGCCGAGTGAGAAGACCCTTGATGGCGAGGCTATCGATGGTGCGGCATGTGGCGGGGCGAGACAGGGGAACAAGCTTGCGGACGACGCCCGAGTCTTCCTGTCCTCCGAGTTCGTGAAGCTTGATGAGAAACTTGATCTGGCGCACGGTGAATAGTTCGTATTTGAGGAGGGGTTCGATACCGTAGAGGATGGCTGACAAGCTCATTGCGGGTATGAAAGTACATCAAGCGAAGTGATTTGTACAGAGGGAAAGTCTTTCATGAAATATCTTTTCCCCACCCTAAACCTCTGGCCTTACATTCGAGCTGATAATTCGAATACATCGTGCACTGCTCAAAATAGTCATCTTTCCCTTGAGATATCAGGAAATCACATAATTCCCGGCGCAACGGGTTTTCTTGCGGATTCGAATAGTAGTCTGCCTTGTTGAATTTCTGTTTTTGGGATGTAGGCAGAGCTTTTGAATCAGATCGAAAATTCATTAACAGTTGGGAAAAGTTGTCACGGACCAATTCGCACAGCGTGGCAAGTTGCTTGATCTTGGGATAGAACGGAGATTCATCGGTTTCCCAAAGGCTCTTGCAAGCGACGTAGATTACGAAATCGGGATAGGGCCTAAGCGCCTCTGCGAAGTCATGCAACAAAACAGCACGATCCGCATCGGATGACCCAAGACGCTTGTGAATAGCCAGCCGAGTTAAGTGAGCTAGTGCGGCTGAAGGTGGCGATGATCGCAAGGCTGCCTCCACCACACGAATGTCAAGATCGTCGCGGTAGGTGATAGATATCTCTGGAACCTCCTCCTCACCAATCGGCTCGTTATCAACGAAATACTCGCGGTTATAATCGTCACGCAGTTCCTTTCGCCCGTAGATTTTCTTTTTCGTCAAGGACACGACCGGCGGCCTTAGCAGCAGTTTGGAGGCTATCTGCATAAGTTGATTTTCCGTTAGCGGACATTCGCGCGGCGCTACTGCTAGGGTATTCGTCGGCCCATCTTCTCTGATTGAGCCAGGTGACGATATGCTGAGTTCGTTGTCTGCCAGCGTGGCACCATTCGAGATACCGTCCACAACCGTCGATAATGGTCTCATGTGTCGTTTCCTTTCGTGCTGTGATGTATGCGGCCTTAGCCTTCGATTTACTTCCCTTCTCCATTTCGAAAGGTCTCCAACTCACCCAGAGATTTTCAAAATCGGCAGCCATATCTGTCTCTTTCTTCTCTATATCTTCTTCTCTATATGTCTCTTCTCTATATGTCTCTGGGATAGCAAGTTGCTCCGGTTCTGCTAGCGAGTTGCTATCAGACTCGATAAATCCCTTTTTCATCAATGGTTTGATACCTTCCATAAATTCCCTAAGAGAAATCCTTAGTCTGAATGAAATCTTCCGGTCATCACCATCGATAACACCCGACGAATGGTCATGATGCTCGCTTGCTAGCAGCCACAACATTGGTGCTAGCGCCCTGCTAGCAACCGGCAAGCATTGAAAATCGTAGTCATCTAGGAAGCTTTTATGGAGCTTTATCCAAGTCGGATTGCGATCCTTGTAATGCTGGAACTCATTCCATTTTTTCACCCGGTAGGTCATTGGTCATGCCTCCGGCTGAATGCGAAACTCAACTCCTGCTTTTTTAAGCTCAGCCTTGGATAGTTCGTCGGCGATGTCATTCTTGTCGCGAGGTATCCAGACTAGCAGAGGCATGATGGCAAACCGCTCCAGCGTTTGCTTAGCCTTCTTGGCTGTAGCAAGATAGAATCCCTTTCGCATACGCCAGTTGCCTTGCATCTGTTCGATGACGAGTTTGCTGTCGCCATAGATTATGCATGGCTGATCGTCCATTTCGTTGTCGAGAAGCCATTCAAGGATCGCGAGAAACCCGCTATATTCGGCTACATTGTTGCTGGTTTCTTTTTCTCTGCCGGGGATTGGCTCGAAGAGTTCTGAGCAATCCCATACACGCTTGCTGTCAATGAAAACGACAGCACCGTAGCTCGCTGTGCCGCCTGGATTCACAGGTTCACAGCACCCGTCAAAATAGCATTCAATCATGGATATACCGGTCGCACTGGTCGCTTTAGAAAGGCGGGAATTGGGGCGCCCCATCCGTGCGACCGGACAAAACGGAGACGAGCATTTGCAAATGCCGCCCCACCCGAAGAGACAACATAATATCAAACGGTCATGGATTGTACAAGGCCGATTGTCGCTGGCAATGCTGCCAATTTCTTCCATACGGTATGGACGGAAAAATTAGCATGCCAATTCCCTACAGACTCTTTATGCAACGATTTCCATCCTGCCTAAGTCCCCAACCCAAAAACAAAACCCCCGCGATGGAGACCCGCGACATGACCGATTTAACGAACCGATCCCAGGACCAGAGGAAATCAATGGCCGAGCAGATCATGGAAAAGCTACGCCTGCATGGAGAGGAAGCTGAGCTCAGTTTTCTTGTTGGTGCGCCGGCACCTCGCCAGACGCCGGAGACCGACTAACCGCTAGGGCGTTTGACTTCGTAGGTTTCTAACAGCACCACCGTCGTGAAGGGATGCCGACGGTGGTGCCCTAACAGCCACACTTTTGCTCAGTTTTGATAGACCCCGATAACTGTCCCCTCGAGCACTTGGGGATCTGAAGGCAGGCACCGACCGATCTGCGACCCGGCTTTAGCCCGGACTCGTCGTGCCTCTTCCGACGACTTCCGTGCATTCTCTGGCGTGTCGAACGAACCGAATGTTCCCACGCGGCCATCGTTCAATTTTACGACCGAGTAGCGCGCTAGCCCGACGAATGTTTGCATAGCCGCGGGTCCTTCACTCTCAAAAGCGCTTCTTATGTCACTCACCGACGCATTGGTCCTGTAGATACGCGCGACGCCGTGCAGCCCACCGGTCATTTTTACCGTTCCTTCGGCCGCATAGACGACGTCACCTTCCATAGTCTCCGCAAGATTGACGCCTTTGGCGTCAGGATGGCTTTTCACCCATTCAATCGCGATCTGGTGGCCCCGCCTTGCGGCGTCTGGGCTTTCATACGCGGAAAAGGAACCGTAACGTCCATCGGAAAACGAGATCGTCACAAATCGCACCAAACCGCCGGCAGCGGTCAACTTTGGACACAATTCTCTGAGCGCGATGTCAGAGACTTCATCTACGTTCTTGAGATCGCCAGAACTCGAGAAGATACGCACTACAACGTATGCCATCGTGTTCCTCCTGTTATGTTCGATTTGTTTGCCCGTAGACCGAGCGGGCGATTTACCTCATGGGCGTTGGGGGAAGTCAAGCGTTTAGCGACCAGCATCGCCGACTCAGCAGATGTCTCAGGAGCTGTCGCTCCACTTGTGATCCGCTATGTTCGTCCGCACGCCGCTTGTGGCATCTTGTGGGGTGATTCTATAAGTCATGCCTCGTATCGGCGCAAAGGACACAGGATGGCAGATGAGCAAGTATTACGGAGCCTCGCGGCTCAGATTGTCTCTGCACACATCGCGCATAACACCGTTCCGGCCGAGTCGATTGCGCGGCTGATCGGGGATGTCTACGGCGCTCTCGCGAATGCCGGGCAACCAGCTACAGTTCCACCGAGTGCCGAACCGGCGGTGCCTGTGAAGTCGTCCGTCCGTCACGATCGCATTATCTGTCTGGACTGCGGCAAGAGCTTCTCGATGCTACGGCGTCACATCAAAACAGACCATGGCGTGACCCCTGAAGAATATCGCCAAAGATGGGGACTGCCCGGATCTTACCCGATAGTGGCGCCGGATTACGCCAAGGCACGCTCGGCAATGGCGAAGAAGATCGGGCTGGGGAAGAAGGCGGCCGGGGGGCCGATGAGGAAAGCCGGGCGGAAAGGCTAGATAGCTATCAACCGGCGGCGACGGCGCGCATAATGGCTTCCATGCGCGCGCCCTACCCCGTGCCATCGAGTATCGGCCCCGTTGTGTTCGGCTCCAGCGGCAGCTGGGTCACAGTGCGCTGCCCGCGCGACTACGACGCCACTATGCGCAACGCCGGTGGCCAGTGGGAACCCAGGTCGCGCCGCTGGCTCATCGAGCGGCGGCGTATCGGCCCAGTGATCCGCGCCCTTGAACGCACCGTCGATCCCCTGTTCCGCGCCGCTGGCATAGCCCTGAGCTGACCCGCAGCCGGGGGCCAGTTTTTCACACCTAAACTGTGAATCGCTTCATATCGTGGCGCCATTCACCGCCCCACTCTCCGTCGCATAAAGAACGCCCTGAGGGGCCAAAAGCGAACGGAGAGGGTCATGGGCAAGTTTCTCGTTCTTACCGCAGCAATAGTCGTTCTGAACGTGTTCGCCCCCGCGTCCCACGCCGAAGAATACGTCGTCAACGGCCACGCGGCATCGAAGGCGGAAGCCATGCTGCTGACCTCCTACAGCGCCCCGGCCGGCCAGTGGCAGGTCGACGGATATGGCATCTCGCGTGTTGCCGATCAGCACCCGGCGCCCGTAGCGCAGGCCGCCGCCCCCAAGTGCTGGTACGTGCTCGACGTGAAGCTGTGTGATTGATCGGAAGCTGGTAGCCGCCCATCAGACGGCTACCCGTTTCCACGGCGAATGGCTTCCGAGAGAATTCCCGGTCGCCGTGCGATCACCTCAATGATTCGGAAACGGAATTTGCATTCCCTGACCAGAGAAGGCTCCCCCAGGGAAAAGACACTTCAGAGGCGCCCCCAAACCGAACCTTGCCGCTTCAGGGCCGTTCATTGGTCCCGGCATTTCGCCGGCAGCAAGCACAAGGGGACTTCATGACAGAAATGGTTATCGCAGACTTCAACTCGCCCGCGGTCGCGGAAGCGGCCATTCGGGATCTCGAAAACGCTCAGATACCTTCAGCCGCCATCAAGAGCTACTCCAAGGACGAGCCTTCCTACCTGGAATACAAGACCCGGGAGCCCGACCATAAGGGCGGCTTTTGGAGCTGGCTGATCGGCGAAGAGCCGACCCAGTCACAGGAATACGGGGTCTACGATACAGGGCTGGCTTCCGGGCATACCGTTGTCACGGTGACGGTGGATGAACTTCACGCCGATGCCGTCACAGGCATTCTGAATCAGCATGGGCCGCGCGAGATTCACGAACAAACGAGCGGCGCCTCAGAAACCAACCAAGTCGGCATCCCCGCATATCCGGCGCACCAGACGGCCAGCGCCTCTGGAACAACCGGCGGCAAGGAAGAGCAGGTCATCCCGCTTGCCGAGGAGGAGCTGCAGGTCGGCAAGCGCACCGTCGATCGCGGAACGACCACCATCCGCCGCTATGTCGTTCGCAGGCCTGTCGAAGAGAGTGTCACGCTTCGCGACGAGACGGTAACCGTGGAACGCCGCCGGCCAGTGACGGCAGGCGAAGCAGGCGCGCCTGCCGGGGCATTTGAGGAACGCACCGTCGAGGTGCATCAGACGGCCGAGGAGCCAGTGGTGAATAAGACCGCCCGGGTCGTCGAGGAAGTCGTCGTGCGAAAGGATACTACCGAACGCACGGAGACGGTGCGCGACGACGTGCGTCGGGAAGAAGTCGAAGTTAATAATCCCAGCCGCCCTAATCCGTGATGATGAGGGTCCGGCAACCGCTTCGTTCCGGTGGTTGCCGGTCGGCCTTCCTTCCGTCAAAAAATCCGCGGTGCGCGGGTCTTGGCGCGTTGCTTGTCGCCGATATGCGGCCAGCCGTCTTGGCAATCAGCCTGCCATCACGCGGCGGAGATGGTCCGGACACCAGGATCGACCTGGCACTGTAGGAGCAGCGCAAACGTAGCCATCCCTGCCGCTCCCAGCGATCCAGAGGCACATTCCGGCCTTGGCCTCGGAGATATGAAGGCCTTGGGCTGAACGGCCCTCAGTGGACTTCTGGCGCTCGACAACGACCCGGTTCCACAATCTTTTAGCCGTGCGTTCACTCATCGCCCCAGTTCCGCCTTCACCCGCAGCAGCGTATCGGTTCTCTTCTTGAACACGTCCTTCGCTTTAAACCTTATCGTGCGATAGCCTTGGGTCAGCAGCCAGCGATCCCGGCCATTGTCATAGCCTTCCTGGCCCTGGTGATAAGCCTCGCCATCAACCTCGAAGGCAACCTTATGTTCCGGGCAAATGAAATCCACGCAGATGAAACTACCGACGCGGTAGAACATCACCTGATACTGGAACTTCACGCCGAGCTGGTTGAGGATACCGGCGAACCAAAGCTCGACCGGATTCTCGGCCGCGATCTGCCGTGCCCTGCACTCCTCTGCCTTGCGGCGGATGTCCTCGGTAGGCTGGAGGCGATATGGTTTTAGTGGGTTATCGTAAAGCTTAAAGCGGGCCTTGCGTGGGATGACATACCGCTTCTTTTTCTTCTCCGGCCGCTCCTTGGGAGATCGACGGCGGCTCCGTAATTTCGATAGTCCGTAGGCCATGATAGCAAAACAGGCAAGAAGTTCGAGCAGCGTCATATCTTATATTTAACTCGGCGGGACGGCTAGGCAATTACGGCACGCCTGTTTTCAACAGGTTTATTCACGCGCACACGAGAATTAGAAACCCGACACCCACACAAGCCCAGAAGATTGCCTTGATGCGGTGAGCGAGGCAGGTGATAGTAGCGATTTCGGTCATGCTTTGCAATCGAGGCGATGCACAATCTCGGCAGATACCGTGCGATGATTTGCGGCTCCGGCCTTAACCACGTCTTCATAAATGTGCCAAGGTAAACGTATGTAAACCGGCCTGTTTCTGGGGTGTTGCGCTTTTGGCGCAGTCTTAATTCTTGGAGACATTTCCTCTTGCTCCTGTAATTTCCTCTTGACATTCGTATATACACTAGTCTAAGTTTGTTTGCAAGTAATCAATAACAGGAAACGCCATGCTCCCCGAACACGCAGCAGACTTCAAACACGGCGATGTTGTCTATTTGATCGATTCCAACAGTCCGATGCAGATCATGAGTTTCGTGCAAGACGACGACGGCCCATTCATGGCCCGGTGTTTCAAGATGAGCGATTTCCGCCAAACCGCCATGGATTACGACGTAGCGACCTTACGAAAGACCCCGACTCACCATCAGCATCAGGTTGTCCAATGATAAACATCCTCAACAAAGCCCTCTTCACCGTCCTTGCCGTCAGCATCTTGTGCAGCCTCATTATTGCAAACGACTACGAAAACCAGAAGGCAGCGAACAAGGCTGAGCTCGCCCGCGCCATTGCCGAGGCCCGCGAGGCCGAGCACCGCGCTTCGACCAGCCGCAATGTGCAAAAGGCGATCCTCGATCAGGAAATCGAGTCACTCATGCCTACACTGCCAAAGGCGGCATTGGTGGAGATAAAGGCGAGGGCGCGGTAATGGATATAGTGAAGCAAAACGTCGAACCAGACGAAGCAAAGGCGGATCTGCTGAACAGTCTCAAAAGCAAAGATGCGGAGTGCTTTCTCGCTGTGATCATCAATGCCGATGGCGAAGCAGAGTTCCACACATATGGCCTCTGCCAGCATCAGTTGGTGATGGTCGCGCGGGATATCCTGGGGGCGGCAATTGCAATGTCTCAGGAAGAGCACGGGTCGGAGCACACTCACTAATGAAGCCAACACTCAAATTAAAGCAGCGGGGACACATCAAAATCGACCAAGTCCTATACGGGAGCCTAAGGCAGGTCTTTACGCAGTTGAGAGTAGCGATTGTGAATGCAGAGCTACAGTTTCAAGAGCAGAGGAATAATGCCACAAGAAAGTGAGCTTGAAGACGGTATACACTTCGGACTGGACGAAAGCGTTTACCACGCTTTGTCGATGATATCGGCACACGACATAAAGCAGCTTTTGATTAGCGGGCCGGATTATTGGGAAGGCAGTCACATGAATCCGGAGCCTGATGAAGAGGCCGACGATGACACTTTCCATCGCATCCTCGGCCGCGCCTATCACACCCGCATTCTTGAAGGCCAAGACGCCTTCGCATCGAGGTTCGCCGATAAGTTCGAATGCCCGGAAGATGCGCTGGACACGAATGATGAGTTGAAAGAGGAATTGCGCAAGCGAGAGCTGGCAGTCGGAGGAAACAAGCAAGTCCTTATCGACAGGCTTCTCGCCGACGATCCGACCACCAAGATCAAGGCCGTGCTCGAAGCCGAATACATAAAAAAGCATGAAGGCAAGGATTTTCTGGAACACAAATGCATTCGCCGCATTCAACGCGCCGCCAGCATGATCGAATGCCACAAGGATATCAGGAAATGCTTTATGGGTGGATTTCCGGAAGTTACGATCATATGGACTGCCGATGACATAAGACGCAGGGCAAGGCTGGACTATCTGAAGCCAGCCGCCCTTTCCGATCTCAAGTCATTTGCCAACAAGTTCGGTAAGCCCGTCAGTGAGGCGATCATTTCATCCTTCGCCTATGCGAAGCATCATATTCAGGCCGAATATTACACCGACGCCGCCCGTGCTGCAGTAGGGTTCGCGAAGGACGGTAAGATAACCGTTCATAGCGGTGACGCACCGACTAAGGAATGGATAAGCCTGTTAGCATCGCAACAGGGCGATCATAAATTCTTCTTCGTGTTCCAGAAGACCGATGGCGCACCTGTTGCCCGTCATCTCACCTTCGAATGCCCCGGAATGCGCGGTGCAGCCCGTCGGCAGATCGAAGAGGCGGTTGCGACCTACAAGCAATGCCTGGAGTTTTTCGGCGACGATGGCACACCATGGGTTGATATGACCGGTCTTGAGGATTTTAGCGACGAAGATTTCCCACCATGGGCCGCATAACTAGGAGGATACATGAATGAGGTAAAGACAGAAGAGCAGATAGACGCGGAACGCCAGGCGCTGATGGCGGACATGCCAGCGGCGGGGCAAGAGGTGCAAACGGTGAGCCCTCCAGAGACCGTGCATTTACCGGGCGCGAGACGTGAAAAACCGCCGATCATGTCCGGCAGTCGCATGCAGCCTATTATCCCGAAATCCTATGAAGATGCTTACCGTATCGCCACAGGTTTCGTTGCGGCTGGCATGGCGCCCGATAGCTACGTCGTGAAACGGGACAAGGCGGGGGAGATATCTTCCAGCGGAACCTATGATCTTCAAGGAACGGTTGCCCGCGTTGCTCTTGGCATCATGAAGGGCATGGAGATCGGCCTAGCGCCCGTAACTGCCATCAGCACCATCATGATTATCAACAATCGCACCAGTGTGTGGGGTGACGGTGCGCTTGCCCTTATTCAGAACAGCGGTAAGCTGGAATGGATCAAGGACGAACAGGAGGGTGACTGGACGAAAGGCGCGCAGGGCGCGTTCAAGGTCACAGTCACCGCCAAACGCATCGATAATCCGGAAACGATTGTCCGCAGCTTTGGCTTCGATGACGCAACCAGAGCAAACCTTATCGGCAAACGTGGGCCTTGGTCATCAGGTTATGGGCCGCGTATGTGCCTGATGCGGGCGCGTGCATGGGTGCTCCGCGACGGCTTTTCTGACGTTCTTAGCGGTCTCGGTATTGTCGAAGAGATACGGGATTTCGAGACAGAGGAAGCGCGCAACCGCCCAGCGCCTGATGCGTCCGCCCTCGACGTTGGGCTTATCGAACCACAGCAGAATGACGAAGCCCATGCCAACGCCTAACAAAAACGCAGATGCTATTGCTGATCGCATCATGCAGATGCTCGATGTTGGCATATCGGCCATCAGATCAGGCGATGAAGATGGCGCTTTGCTGGCAGTTCAGGAAGCTCACAAGATCGCGAAATCACTTCCAATCTGCCTGCCGGATAGATCGAAGGAGTTTATACGATGACCAAACCAGAATCAAAGGAACGCACTGCCGGTCAGATGACGCGCCGGATCGAGTTCTTGAACAAGCGAATTGCCAGAGACCGGGAAGAATCGAAGCAGCTCACCGAGCAGTTGATTGCAGAACTGAACGCCTTAAGAACCTAACCGGCATCCAAGCCGGAGAAAGAACATGACGTGCCCACCCTTCGCCAAATCCGATCAGCAGTATGTGCTGAGTTCAAGGTTTCCGCAACTGAGCTAACCGGAAGCAGCCGCACGTCTCGCATCGCGCACGCCAGAGCGATTTTCTGCGCCTTAGCTCGCGGGATCACCCAAGCATCTTATGCGCGAATCGGCAATGAGATCGGCGGCAGAGAGCACGCGACCGCCATGCATTTGAAGAAACGCGGCATCCAATTGATACGGCAGCACCCAGAATACCTTCATAAGGTGCAACGCATCCGCGAGGCATTGAGAGCAATGCTATGACTTACGTTCTGATTCTCTTTATCTATGCCGGGCCGTTTGCTCATACAGATGCTGTCAGTCTCACCAATGTCCCCGGCTTCAAAACAGCAGATGAATGCGAAGCGGCAGGAAAGAAGGCGCTCATCCTCACGGCCGGCACGGTGAAGGATGCGCGATACGTGTGTGTAGAGCAAAGCTACCGTTAACCCAGCAAGGAGAGCAAGATGGCACAGAGCGTAAACAAGGCATTTCTGATCGGCAGGCTTGGCAAAGACCCAGTTGAGCGGGACAATGGCAACATAGCCACCTTTTCCATGGCGATGACAGACAGTTGGAACGACAAGACCTCGGGTGAACGACGCGAAAACACCACGTGGATTAACGTCGTGGTGTTCAACAAGGCTCTTGCGGAGATTACCATACGATACCTGACGAAAGGTTCTTTGGTCGCTGTCGAAGGCGCAATCGAGAACCGCGAGTTTACGGACACTCAAGGCGCAAAACGGACGGTGACCGAGATCGTGATCCGCAATTTCAAAGGCGACATCACAATGCTTGGCGATCCGCCCGCGCGCCCCGAAGGCCAGACGCAGCGCCGTGCAGCACCTGGTGCCGAACCGGCAGGGCGGAGGTAACCGTCACGACATCCAATCGCCTTGAGGGAGCGCCACGGGGGTGGTCTTATTTCGATGGCAACGAGGCTACCGGAGGAAACAACCACATGACCCCTGACATCACTCCGGAGTTCCAGAGGGGCTGGGACGCGGCTCTACGTCTAGCGCGCGCTTGGCACGAGTCGCAGGCGAGCCAATTGCTCGTTCAGGCCAGACGCAGCCGGTTCCCGAAGAACCTCGAGCGAGAAGCTGAGGTTCATCGCAAGGCAGCCGGACTGATCGTTACCCTCAGCCCGGACGATGTCTGACCTTATCTGCGGTCGAGACGGACGTAAACGCAACTTGCAGGGGGGCTTAGCTCTTCCCGCTCAGCTCCTTTAGCAAGTCCCTCAGCGCCAAATTCTCGGGGCTAGAGCCAGTGCGGTCGAGGAAAACCCGCACGTCGACCTCTGTGATCCTGCCGCCGGAGGCTAGATTTGGCTCGTGACGGACGAGCTCCGTTCCCGATTCTGTATCACGAACCAGCTGCCATCGATCGCCGTTCGAGCTGCGGTAGAAATCCTCTATGAGGACTGTCATCAGGTCGGGTCCTCCTGCTGGAATACTGTCCCCGGCCTTACCACATCGCCGGCATGTGTGGACGATACGCCAGCTTCCTTCCCGCAGAATTCATCGCGCGATTATTCGCAACGGTGAACCCGCTGCCGAACCTCGCGCCGACCTGGAACATGGCCCCGACCATGGACGCGCCGGTTGTTCGGGTCGTTGACCGCGAGCGCCACCTCGACGCCTTGAAGTGGGGCCTCGTGCCGTACTTCACCAAAGACCTGAAGAAGGCGCGCAAGCCGATCAATGCCCGCTCGGAGACCATAGCGACGTCCGGGATGTTCAAGGCGGCGTTTGCCGAGCGCCGTTGCCTTGTGCCGGCCCCTGCCTACTACGAATGGCGGGACGATCCCGACGGCAAGACGCCGTTTGCCGTGGCGCGCATCGACGGGGACCCGGTTGTCTTCGGGGGTATCTGGGAGAGGTGGAAATCGCCTGACGGCGAGCTGCTCCAGACATTCGCCACCATCACCACGGACGCCAACCGGCAGCTTGCCGGAATCCAGGACCGCATGCCCGTGATCATAGAGCGGCGGGACTGGCCCCTCTGGCTGGGCGAGGCCGACGGCGATCCCGGCACGTTACTCCGCCCGGCGCCGGAAGACGTCCTCCGGCTCTGGCCGGTCGGAAAAGCCGTCGGCAACGTCCGGAACGACGGCCCGGAACTACTCCAGCCATCAACTGTTGCGGAGTCGACGCTATTTTGATGATATCGTAACGATCGAATTGCGGTCGCCCTGCAATCTTGAACATTGTCTCAAGGGCGCGAAGCAATGTCGGACGACGAGGTTTCCCTGGAGGATTTGGTCGCTATCGAGCGGGTCGCTCACAAGCTGTGGGAGCAGGCGACCAACGGCACGGACACGGACTGGGAATCGTTGTCCGTTCTCGCCAAGCAAGCGTGGCGGAACCACGCCAGGATGGAGGTCACCATCTGGCGCAAGTCGGTTGGTAACCCCTAGGGGATAACGCCCCGGGTTCGAGCCCGGCGACGCTCGAGCCTGTCACAAAACCCCGTGCATGCGGATCGTTCAGCCCCCGCAAGCGTTTCACTCATGTTCGCGGGAGTGATTCGATGCGGTTCTATTTGCTGGTCGTCGTCGCTATGTTGGCCGCATGCGGCCCACGGCTGCCGCCTCCGAACAGCGCCGATGCGCAGTATGACGGGCAGCAGCACGCCGTGCAGGTCAGGGTCAGTAGCCTGCAGCCACCGACGGGCGTGGCTTTGGTAGCGGCTGACGGGACCCGCTATCCGGCCGCAGGCATCGCTCTCGTGAGCGGGCCCCACGTCCTCTACAACCCACCCCCATCCATCGGCATCGGGATAGGTGGCTTCGGCTTCTCCGGATGCTGCAGCGCCTTTGGCTCGGGGCTGGGTGTCGGCGTTCCCGTTGGACAGCCGACGCCGGCAGAAATCAGCGATCAGTATGTCGCCTCGGCCCTTATCCCTTCGCCGCCCGACTACGCAACGAACTGGGCCCAATACCACGTCGAGGTCTCGGCCGGTGGGCAGGCCATGAATATTGCGGCTCCTCATCCTGCCGGCTGAGCTCCGAAGGCCTATAGGCATTTGCCCTACAACCTGGCGTTCAACCTTGAAACGCCACGCCTTGAGCCTGAGGGTCGCTTCCCTTTTATCAACCGTTCGTAGAGAGCGTCTGTGCTCACGTCCGGCAATACCGACGCCCCCCAGTGGGTATCCCCCCTCTTGTAGAGATAACCGGGTTTCGGCACGCCTCGCGCTCTGCTGCTCGTATCCAATCATGCAGCTTGCGTTCGTCGAACGTCCAACATCCCCCAAGCTTCGCGGCTCCCGGAATTTTGCCAGAGACAGCCAAGGCCTGAACTTGGCGCAACGAGAGGCTGGTGATTCGGGCAACCTCGGAAGGTCGTATACGGCAAGACAAGTCCATGTAAACAAGCGTTTCTGCCGTCATCGGCAATATTGTTGCTATTATTTAGAAGCGTATCATATTAATTGACCATTAGCAATAGTGTGTTATGTTTTCAATCATGATACTTGGAAAAGTTCTTCGCGTTTATCGAGCCTCTCAGGACATCAAGCAGAACAAGCTTGCTGATGATATTGGCATTCCACCGGAAACTCTCTGCCGTATTGAAGATGGGAAGGGAGGAAATCCAGCGACTATCGGTCGGATTATCGCTTGGCTTTTAGGAGGTCTAAAATGAACAGACAACATATTGAAGGCGTCATCGGGTTTGCCGCCATCTTCGCCATCCCCGTGGCATTCTGGTGCTGGATGGTATCGTGAGCGCACAATCGGATACCATGACCTTCCCTCTGCGCGCCGAGATCCCGACACATCGCGATGTTCCGGGTAGCTATAATTTCACCTGCGCTGCAAACGATATGGTTGGCGACGAGCAAACATCAGGCATGCATTTCTCATGTCCATGCGGCTGCGGCAATATTAGCTACCTTGCGTTCACATGCCGCCCCGATGCGGCGCGCGGCGGTGGCCCAGAATGGGAATGGGACGGCAACCGCGAAAGACCGACGCTTAAGCCGAGCGTGCTGCAAAGCGGTCTGCCTTGTAAATGGCATGGCTACTTACGCGATGGTCAGTGGGTGCTGGCATGACAACGAAAACCACTGAGCTTGACCGCTGGAAACTCTTTTTGGCGGACTTCGGGATCGAGTATCGCGAGGAGCTTGGAGATCAACCTGGCGACCCCGTCATGCGGTTGTGCATGGAGAAGGGAATGCGCAAGGTGACGGGCTACAACGGTTTCATGACCGACATAGAATTTGATGCAGATGGGAGATTCACACAGATCGGGGCATGGGAATAGAATGACCAAATCCCAAACCACTAAGTTGGCACTCATCTTTTGGATCTTACTCCCGGTATCTGCAGCAGCATCGGTGCAGCATATAGTCGAACTTCCATTCAAGCCCATGCGTTTGAGAGATGTGATCCGAGCGGTATGCGATGGACAGGCCATCATTCAGCAAAACCATGTCTTCGTCCGCCCGCAGATCATCGAGAGGGATCAATGTCCGACAAAACGCTAACCACTCCAAGGACAGCCGAAGCGCATAACCTTGCCGCTGGTGTCGGACATCACAGCTTCACGCCAATAGACACTCAGGCATTGGTTCCAGACATAATCAAGCAGCAGAACGCGGTTAAGGAGAACTTCATCGCCGGGTATCTCGCCGCGACCGGCGCTCGCATCGAGGACACGGTTCTTTGTGAACAACACTCCAATGACCGGACGACCATCCGCTATTGGTGCGAGCCGAATTCCGTTAATGATCGACACCCAACGGCACCGGGGTGGCCCGATGAGTAGGATCCTCGATATCTACCCCTTCAGTTCCATTTTAAACTCGCAGATTACCAAAGAGATTTTGATATGAAGCATTTCAACGAAAGCATACGGAGGCGGCAATGTTACAACTGGCAGACATCGACACGTTCGAACGCATGCAGCTCAAACTCGAGCAGATTTACATCTTCCTTCACGGGGTCAATCTCAAGCGAGACCTGACAGGAACGGAAAATTATGTGCTGCAACTTGCAGCGGAAGCGGCAGGGGGGAATGGCACGGCGCAAAACGAAACCGAAAATACGAGTGAAAGCCGGTTCCCTACGGATCAATTGCCCGGGGACCACGAATAGGGTTGTGCTGGACATCACCGCCAACGATGGGCCACCAATCCGCATCGTCAGGCATGCCGATAAGGCAACGCCGACGGAGGCCTCCAACACGAAGGAGGACGATGAGCAGAGCTGTCCCCCAGCACCATCAGCCATCACTGAAGCACTCGCAGGCATCCGCGAGACGATGATGTCAGAAACTGAGGCCGATGCTGTTCTCGCTCAGCATGTAAAGGGATATGCCGCTCCGCGCACTGCACCTCTGATGACTGATGGCGATCTTGGGATCGAAGGGGCGCAAGTCGGAGCTGCTGGAGCGGATTCACATCCCTCCGGCAACCCAAGTCCGCAACCGCACGCCAAACCGCCTAAAGATGATGACAAACAAGAACAACCTCAGCAGGCCGATTTCAGAGATCCACCACATCACCAACATAGTTATCCAACGCAACGCTGCCACGTCACTGCTCGACAGCATCACATGGCTTAATCGCGAACTTGCCTGGATTGTGATTTTTCTCTGGCTTGTTGCACTCGGCATTGGCGCCACAGCAGCAATCGTTTTCGCACTCGGCCTTTTGAACAAGGCCACGGCGTGAACCGGCACAAGTTCGGCACTTTAACATGGACAGTAATCATGGCCCTTATCGCCATGCTGATCGCGTGCTCAAGCTGCAGCTCGAGCATCCCATACGGCGACGCGGCCGACGGCGAGCGCGGCGTCTGCGCCTCAGTAGGGCAACAGGCTACCACCAGCCTCAGCCATGGCGGCTACGTCACGCGCTGTGGATTACCTGAATAGGGTTTTCCACACGTTTCATGCTCCGTTCCACTTGCTACCAGCCGGTCTCCATTCTGTAATCCGGTATGGCCAAGCAGCCACCAAAATCCGACGAAGATATCGCCAGCACAGCCATGCAGGACATTTATACGAACGTCACCAGCGCGAGAGAGTCATGGCGGGATTACGACATGAGATATGTCCTACAGCGTATCCTCCGCGCAATCCGCGAGGCGAAGGGATGATCCGGCGCATTGGAATTGCCGCGCTATTGCTCGCTGGCCTCCAGCTTTGCGCATGCGAGCAAGCCGCAGCACAGAAATCGGATCAGGTTCTGCCCGACGGCAGCGTCATCCATCGGCGCATGTTTACGTTCCCACAGTGCTTGGGGCCAGACAAAGCCGATCCCGATTGGGTCCATGATGGCCCTTGCGGAACAACGGATATCGGCTTCATCGATAAGCAGCGCCATGTGCATTTTAAGGGGCACCCAGCCGATGCCGAAATTTGCGACGTTGTGAGTTGGCTTGCCGATAGCGGCTACCTGCAGCGCTAATGGTCCTGCACCTGACAATCGCTGACCCGAAGATCGAAACTACTGAGATCCTGATGCCTGTGATCACAGACTGGGTCGCGGATACGACCGAGCAAACAATCACGCATGTAGCAACCGGTTGCAGGTTTCATGCGTATCCAGTCCCGACGGAAGGCGTTGTTGTGCCGTTCGCGAGGCATCAGATCGCCGTCCGCTTTGTCGGCATGGCAGATCGAAAGCCAATGCCTTCGCCTGAAGAAATCAACAGGTTGGGCACGCAGGGCATTCTCTGGATTGTCAGTTATACTATGGAATCTCCACGGCCGTTGAGGGCCTAAATGAATGGCAGAAGAATCAGAGTTGGAACGTGCCATTAGGCGCGTGGTAACTCGCGTCCTCGCCGAACCGATCTCTCTGGAATTGCTGGAGCGGATGAAGGCCTATGGAAGCCCGGAGAAATTCCTTTTTTGGTGGTTCCACCGCATGCGCCAAGACTTCCCGGCATACGCCAGAACGCTGACCAACAGAGAGTTGGCAAACTCACTCGATTACAATTCGTCCTACGCCAAGAGCGATATGATGAAATCCGTTATGATCGAAGCAGCGCGGCGATTGAGGGATGGTGCTGAAACCCAATACGTCGAGCCGAATGGTCCTGATAATCCGCCGCTCAAAGCAGAAGCTATTTCTGAATAGACCGTGAACCCTGATGAGTGGAGAGCTGAGAAGGGGCTCTCGAACGGCCGGCGCCGATGCCGGCATATCCCGACGCGGTGCGTGTTTGATATCTGGCTTGATGAAGGACAGGTTTGTGCCGTGCTGCGCCAAGGTGCGGCACCATCGCCACTGTTCGAGGAGGCTAAGGAATGGTTCAGGAGATTCGGGAAGGATCAACCGGACTTGTTGTGACCGTCGATGAAGATATGATTCACTGCGCAGCCGTGATCCTGTGCGAGGCTGGCTAGGTAGCAGCTTTGTTATCGGCAAGAAGCTAGGCATCGGCTACAAGCGATCTCGCCTCCTCATCGAGGCGCTGCGGGAGGCCGGGATACTAGGAGAGTTTGACCCTGAGACGAGGCGCTTTTCGTTGATCCGGTCGATTGGGTTTTATTGAGGCCCGCGATTGTGGGGGGCAATGGTTGTGAATGGCCAAATGAGTCATATTCGCCTGGTTACAACAACCAGTGAGGGCAAGATGGAGGGAGAGGAGATCGTTCCGATACTGAAGCCGTGCCCGTTTTGCGGGGACAGGCCACAGATCGTGCAGACCGGCACGTTCATCGTTCAATGTGCCGATTGCGGAGCGAGTGGGCCGCCAGCTCCCAACATGGTGCGTGCGGCAGTGAGGTGGAATAGGCGGAAGGGCGAAGACTTCTGAGGGTTGGCAGCCCTTGCCCTCGGTCGCGTGACAGCCATCGAGCTCAATACACTCAAGGCGGATGAACGAGGGGATGAGCCGTTACTGCCGCTCCAGGGGCGGCAGCTTCTCTCCCTATGCGGGCGTTTCAGGATATTCGTCTTTGATTGGCATATTAGAATTTGGAGTCACCGAATGCGGCTGCATCACCTACTGTTCGCGTTGGTCTGCGCGGCGTTCTTCGGGGCGCATTCTATGGCTCAAAGCCCCAACAACTTGCCCAGAGCAAAAAGATGTTCGGTCCACGGACCGGCCGGCTTCGAAGGTGGAGTGCAACCTAGCGATACAATCATGATGAGCAATGACGGCGGCTGGTGTGGTCACCTTAGAAAAACGATCAAGGGCAGCTTGGTCATTGGAGTGCCCATGCATCTGACGAAGCAGCCGGAACATGGCCAAGTCTCGATCACTGTCGTCAGCAATGGCACCAGGATCTATTACAAGCCGGAGCCGGGGTATTCAGGGCCCGACAGTTTCGTTGTACTCAACGAAATGTATAATCTCGAGAGGACGTATAACGTGACGGTCCTGCCTGCGAAGTAGGTGGCCCGCGTCACCCATGCAGCCCCACTGCGCTGGCCGGATCACCAGTAATCCCGCGGTTCGTCGACCAGGTACTCGGCACAGACGCGGGCGAGGAACAGATCGGTCTGACGCGCAGGCTGCCCCTCAGTTCCATCAGCCACAAGACCAGGCGCCGTTCCATCAGACGATTGTGATCGGTGCCGGAGGGAATATCACCTCAGATCGAATCTGCGCCTTGACTGCGTGCGGCAGATCATCATTTAACGCAGCGTCAGAAGCCGCCGCGCGATTCGTGGCGAAAGAACAATATACGAAAAAACAGTCCGGGTCTTGAATAAAAGATGACAGACAATCCATCGGATGCGCGTCTAGGCGCAACTGAGCTGCAGATGCGACGTGCGCTTGGACTAGAACGAGAAACGTCGCATGCGTCCCAAGTGACGCATTCATCCAACCCATCCAATGGGCCACACCAGCGGCGTCATTTTGCGCGCGATGGCGACATCCCCGTCACTATGGTCCATAGCGATAGCGGCTCCCGTTTACAGCAATTGGACGCGGCGCGAGATGCCCTTCGGCAGCAAACCGCTGCGCGCGAGGCAGCCGAGCGGTTGCTGGCGGACGCGCGCAACACCATCCACGACCTCGAGACAAAGCTAGGCCATGAGCGTCTTGCAAGAGACGAGGTCATGCAGCGAGTCAATGCAGAGCGACTGCAGTTCGAGGAAGCGCACACTGCGGCGCAGGAGGAGCTGGCGGCCGAGCGTGCGCGGCGCGCGGCGGTAGAACGGGAACGCGACGAAGCCACCGTTGCCGAACAGCGGAGCCGGACGGCGGTCAAAGCTGCGCAGCCACCTCCGGCGCCCTTCCCCAGCGATCAGCCGCGACACAGACGCGGTCGGCCTCCGAAGGTCGCGCGGCAGGATGTTGCGTCAGGCAATTCCGAGATCGTGGAATGGTGGTCGCCTGGGTGGCAGGAGAAATATCGGTAGAGAGCTACCGCGCGCGTGGTGGGTCGAGGATCGCCCGGCCAGCCACTGCGACGAGCAGGGCGATCACAACTATAGACACCGTCTCCATCGTCTTCACCCCAAATGCCCATACAAGACGAGATGCCTGAGGTGCTTATTCCTTGCCACCCGGCATTGCTGCGGTGCAACAAGAGCACGCTATTCACGCAGTTGTGAGGCGGCGGCCGGGTCCCATAGATCGCCCTCCTCTGAACGCGTTGCGGCGGCATATTGAGACGGCGCGTGAGGATGTGGGACCTAGGGTTTCATATCGCCTCTTTTCCCACCATGCCGGCGGTCAAATCTATCTTCGCATGCCGCTTCGAAATTCGGTTCCTGACACGTTCACTCTGGTGGGCGACTATGAAAGCCGCATCACGCAACTCCTTGACATTGCGCGACAACAGGTCCGGGCCGCCAAGGGCGTCGCTAAACCTCGCATGTATGATGCGCTAACAGAACTTGATTACATCCTCGAAGACCAGCTTGCCGCGCTCGCCAACGCTATTGATGACGACAAGGTCGACGCTTCCACGTCGGCCACCCAGGCCGCCTGATGGCTGCGCGGCCTATCTGGCGTGGTCACCTGCGCCTCGCCCTCGTCTCCTGCCCCGCGGCCCTCTACAACGCCCGCCACGACCGCGCCGGGATTAGGTTCAATCTCATCAATCCCGAGACCGGCAACCGCATCCGCATGATCACGCAGGACAGTGAAACCGGGGATGAGTTGGAGCGCCGTTCCCTCGTCAAAGGCTATGAATTCCGGAAGGGCAAGTATCTGCTGTTGAGCGACGATGACCTCGACAGTGTCAAGGTCGACAGCTCGAAGGTGATGACGATCGAGAAGTTCGTGGATACCGCGTCGATCGACCCGGTCTACTACAACTCAGCCTATTATCTCGTGCCCGACGGCGAGGCTGGGAAAGACGTGTACGCTGTGCTGCGGGAAGCCATCGCCAAGACCGGCAAGACCGCGCTCTCGCGCGTGGTGATCGCCCAGCGCGAACGGACGATTGCCCTACGTCCGATGGGCGATGGCTTGATGGCGCACACGCTCTACGAGGACCGCGACCTCAACAGCTCGCAGGAACTGTTCGACGACCTGGCCGCGATCAAGACCGATCCTGAGATGGTGCAACTCGCCACGCAACTCGTGCAGCGGCAGTCCGGCGAATACAACTCAGCCGATCTCGAGGACCGCTATGAGACGCGCCTCCGGGCGATGATCGATGCCAAGCTCAAGGGCGAAGGAATCGAGGCAAGCGAACCAGAAGAACCGGATCGCACGAACGTTGTCGACCTGATGGCGGCGCTCAAGAAGAGCCTCGGCCAAGAGAAGCCAGAGGAAAAAAGGGATGCGCCGGCCAAGAAGGCACGGGCGCCAGACCGCAAGCAATCGGCTCTCAAGCTGCCGATCAAGGGCGGCGCCGACGAAAAAACCCCGGCTCAGGAGACGACGACCAGGCCTTCCCGCAAGCGGGCCTGAGCTGCCTCCGCTTCTTCGTCCCAACGTTCCAGCCCGATCAACCGGCCGTCCTCCTCGAGGCAGACCACGCAATAGATCTCAGCTTCAGCTATGAGATGTGCGACCTCATAGTCGCCAAAGCCGCACTCGGGGCATTGGAAGCGGCCCATCGCTGACCTCTGTCCGGTTTGGTCAGCTTGAATAGGAACTGCTATCGAGTCGGACAAGGCTTCTCGCGGTTGGGGCGATTGTGCGATGCTTCCCTCCATGAAGCGGTCCTGGTCATGGCTCACGAATGGACGCAAGCCGTGACATCACTGTCAGCGCTAAACGCAAATCAACGGTCCAGTATATTTGGTAAACCGGAGCCAGGGCTATGAAGTATCCCATCACAAGTTTTACCTCGCCCCAGGCGGCGCTCAAGGAGCTGGAACCGTTCATCCGTGACGGAAAGCATCTCGCAACGGGGCGACCCTTTAAGAACTTCGGCGCTCGCGCGAGATGCTCGCCAACTGGCTGATGTGAGCGATAGGTTTTCAACGGTTATTTTTGGCTTTCACGATCCGTTCTGCTTGAGCCTGCCACGCCATCGCCCTGCAATCGGGCATGGCCAAGCCACCACCGCGCACGGATGAAGAGATCGCGAAAGCGGCGATGCTGGACATCGCGGGAAGCCTTGGCTCGACGCTGCCAGAATATGACCAGCGCTACATCTTCCAGCGCATCTTGTGGGCCATCCGTGAGGCCAAGGCTTGAACCCCTGCATTCACTGTGGCGGGGAGGCCAAGCTTGGGATTATGTCATGGACCGGGCATAGGCGAAATGGCATGCCAATCTCCGGCACTATCTATCAAGTCCATTGCGCATCATGCGGCTGCACAACGCAGCACTGGCGCAGGGAGCATTTGGCGATAGCCGACTGGAACGAAGGACTTGCCGGGTTTCCTGAAAGAGGATTCGGTTGAGACCATATACTAGCTACGGCGCCGTCGTTTTCCTATGTTGCACGGTGCTTTTCAAGCATTGGGGCCTGCTCCCTAGCGCGGCGGCATCGTTTGTCGTGATGGTTATCTTTGTCGAAGGTGTAAAGCTGATCACAAGGCTGATCGAGCGGCATAACGCGCGACCTGGCGGCCATCGGGAGCGCGACGATTCAACCGGGATGTGAGAGAGGGGGTTGAGATATCAGGGTTAGCGGTTGTAGTGGTAAAACAATTCATGGTATGTTCGTTACGGCTTCTTTTTGAGCGGTAATTCCACGTAAATCTGATCCAGCACTTTTAGCATGACAGCGTTGGCCGTCACTTGCCCCTCGGCGGAGAGGGTGAGATTGGTCCACACAATAAGTGTCACATCGTTGGCCGGATCGTGACCGATGAACGAGTTGAAGCCGGGCAGTTCGCCGCCATGAAAATAAATACTGTTCGGGCCGAAGCTAATCTTAGTGATGCCATACCCGTACTTTTGCCCGTCTGGTTTAGCCGGATCTTCGGGCACCGGGCTCGCAAGCCATTTGCGCTGCATGTCAGCGTTGAGAACTTGTCCACGGACCAGTGCGCGTATCCATACCGCTTGATCGTGAGCGGTCGAGATGGCGCCGCCAGCTGCCTGCGCGTAAGACGGATTCTGGTCCGTGTCGTCATTGGGCTTCAATGTTCCTGCCCTGATCTTCGCTTGCATCTCAGCGGGGTATGGCTCGTCCGCCAAAGCATAGGAGGAACTCCCGTACAGGTAGCCGTGCGAGTAGGGCTCGGGGAGCGTGTTCACACGGGCAGCAGGCTGCAGGGTTTGCTTCATGTCGAGTGGGTTGAACAACCGCTCCTTGAAAATAACCGCCAGCGGCTTCGCCTCAACCTTCTCGGCAATCAGGCCCAATAACAGGTAATTGGTGTTGCAATATTCAAACTTCTCGCCCGGTGCGAACTCAGGCTGATGCTTATTTGCGATGGCCAGCAACTCGTCCGGGTTCCAAATCTTTGTGGGGTCGTGGTCAAGGCTTGCCGCGAGCTCCGGCCCCATAGTGTAATTGTAGAGGCCGCTGCGCATGCTCAGCAGCTGGGCGATGGTTATGACGTCTCCATTGCGAACGCCTGTGACGTATTTCGAAACCGGATCGCCGAGACCTATTTTCTCTTCCTGAATGAGGAGCAGGATTGTGGCGGCTGTCATCGTCTTGGTATTCGACGCGATCCTGAAATACGTTCCGGATTGAGGAACTACCATCGTGCCGATTTTGGTCGTCCCTGAACCAACGATGAACTCTTTCTGCGGAGTGCGCAAAAGAACCATAGCGCCCGGAACCATGAGTTCCTTGATTGCCTTATCCAGAGTCTCCTGAAGCGCAACTTGATCGATTTGCTTGAGTATCGCGGCCGATGCCCCTCTAATTCCAAGCCCAGCACATAAAACGCTGAAGGCGCAAAGTATTTAAGTCGCCGATATCCACACTTTCTTTTGCACTATCATGTCTCCTCCCCCTTTGCAGGGCCGTGGTGACGGTAGTCCCCTTACGGCCTACAGACAAGAATTGGAGATGACCGACGCTTTGCGCAGAGACCTGGCGCGTGGGGGGGGGGTTAATGTCGTTGGGGAAAGTATCTTCGCGGCCGGGAACCCCAACACCTCCCGACGCCCCCGGACATTTACACGGCTCGAACGTCCGCTACCGGCTGACTGCTAGCAGGCTCCTTAGCCCCGCGAAGATCGTATAAGCGGATTCTGGTGTTTTCGCTTCTCACCTTCCGCCAAGCTTGCTCTTTCTCGTTGTAATATTCGGCATCAACCTTCGCCAAGTTTGTGCCGCGTGTTTCGTCCACGTTGAACCTGTGTTTGCGATTAGGAGCGTTGAAGCTGGCGGTGACTTCATACTCAAAGGACATTTTGCGCTCCTGTTTTTGGGGTATCTGGTTGGCTTCTCTTGAAGTGACACCAATCTAATTTATTTGACATTAGTTGTCAAGCATTGTATATACGTTGTTATACATGAGCAAAACTGCCCAGATAGCAATTCGCCTACCAGAACCACTTAAGACTTCGCTCGAAAAGGCTTCAGCAAAGGATAAGCGGTCGCTATCAAATCTGGTTTTAAAGATCCTCGCCGACTGGCTGGCAAAAAATGGCTAAGCCAATGGGCCAGGCCAACGCATATTTGGTCGGTTTCAAGGACGGGCCGGTAAAGATTGGCGTCACCTCTAGGAATCCCCGAAAGCGCTTTGGTTCTGCCCGCAGAGAACTCAAGATGGATTACTGGGATGCGGCGGAAAAAGGCATGGATATCTACGGAACATGGCCTCATCGCCACGCATACATGATCGAGAAGCTCTCGCACATGTATTTGCGCGAATATCACCGGACCGGGGAGTGGTTCGATGTATCCATCCACAAAGCTCGCCGGGCCGTTGCTAAAGTTATCCGGCTACTGGATCGCGGATGGAAAGAGAAAGTCATCGTTGGCAACTGGTTTGCTCGTCATGGCATTCCTGAGTCCGCCGTCATCGAGTGTTTCGGCAAATCATCCTTCGATGTGATGGCCGAGTGGAATCATGCCGTGTTCGAGGACTGGGATCGACGGAGAGCCGAACGAGATGCGTCAGGAGAGACCGCCCGCAGGCAAGTAGAGCAAGAGCGCATCTGGGAGGAACACCGTAAGAGATGGAGGAACGAAGAGGCGGCGCTGAAGCGTGCAGAGCGCCGGAAAGCGAAGGCTGCATGAAACGCGGGATTAGCTCAGAGGTAGAGCATATCGTTGCCAACGATAAGGCCACGGGTTCGATCCCCGTATCCCGCTCCAAAACACTTATGCAGCTCGCGGAGGCAATCAACAAGACGGCGCGTGCCATTCACGACGCCGAAAGCACATTGAAGAATGGACGCTTCGAGATCGGCAAGATATTGCTGGAAGTCAAGGCGCGTTTACCGGATGAGAGCAACATGCCATTCGGCACATGGTGCCTGAATTACCTCCGCAAGAGCGATGGATCTCCATTTTCCTATGTCACCATCGCCAATTACATGAAATACGCGAATAACCCTGAGACGCTGAAGGCCGAAAGGAAGCGTCAGGCTACCTATAGTCGCCAGCGCACAAAAGCGCTTCAGTATGTTTCCAGCTCCACAAGCCTCATGGCGAAGACCGATGAAGAACAACTTAATCAACTCGTCTACGCATGGGACCATGCCTCAGAGAAGTCCCGCAAGCAGTTTCTGGAAATGATGGGCCTTACTAATGCCAAACGATAAACCACAAACCGCTCCAGAGATGAAGGTTCCGAACTATTTTGTCTCGTTCGGTGCACCACAAAACCATGCCAATTATCTGGCTATGGCGATTGCTGAGGTCATAGCACCTGGCGACATGATGAAGGCCAAGCAACTAGAAACCCTTCTGGTTTCGTTCGCCACAGCAATCCGTCAAGGAGAATGCTCATGACGCAAACCGCGAAGGAAAACCAATGAATCCAGGTTACATTTTCTTCGCCATCTATCAGGCCGCAGCAATTTTCTTCTTCTGTTTGGCGAAAGGATGGATTTTAAATGACTAATCCACAAACGGCGAACCCAACCACAACTGAACTTGCGATAAGTCACTTCGTGCGCAAGGGAAACATTGTTGAGCGTATGTGCAAATGGGGCCTTTCCAAGATCGATGGTGGCGCATGGATTACGCGGGGGCAATTGCTAAAGCTTTGGCTGATGGAAAATGGGGTGGCGTCATGACACAAACGGCGAAATTCACTGACGCCTGTATTCAGTTCGAGAAAGCCTGCAATCTCGGCAGAAACTGGAGAGAGAACTATTTTGGCGCGACCAGATTGACGCAAGCCGTCCACGAGATGGAGCTGGCGATTAGAAGTGTTCGAGAAGCTTTAAGGGCGGACGAGAATGATGGATAAACCTCACGCCACTCATGGAGAGGCCAATGCCTAAAGCACCTGCCAAGCGCCCCGATGCGTATCGGTCACTGTATCTTGCCGTGCAGGAGATACTGAACGACGAAGCGCCGAGCAATGCCGCACACAGGGAATGGCTTCTAACTCGTCTGATGCCACAAAGGCTATGCAGAAGTTCGGCCAATATGATGAGCGGCATCGGCAACTATTGGATAGCTTCCTGCGAAAGCACGAAAGGCCGACGCCATGACCGAACCTACCACTAAAGGCACCATCCACATGGCCGTATCGTCCGGTGATGACAGAGAGATCATCGCAACGCTGCCGAGCGGTCGGGTCATATTTATGGGTTGGCTAAAAGCGATCTGGTTCGGTTGGTGCGCCATGAGAGACGGCTATAAAGTTGAGGTAGAAGAATGAGCAAGCCAGAAACCACAACGAAGGAACGCACGACATGAAAGCGAAACCGACAGAGAACCCACTGAGCGACTGCCAGTATGAATATGAAAACGGGCAATTCACCATGTCCGGCCCGCTCCACTACGAAAACGACGTGCATCCGAGCATTAGGATAGACGGCCCGCACGGCATCATCGCGTCAGTCTTTGCCTACGATAGCGTCGAAGCGGCACTGGAACGCGCCGACATTATGATGGCTGCACTCGCCGAGGATATGGCATCGACCCCGAAGCCATGGTGGGCAAAGCCAAAGAGTGAGCTGGAGACATGAACCAAGCCCTGACAGCCGCAAGGCAGAAAGAAGGAGCCGGTGCTAGCGCCCGATAAAATCCTCGACAAGCATCTCGGCATTCTCGGGATCAACGGGAGCGGCAAGACCTACACCGCAAAGGGTCTTGCAGAACGCCTTCTGGATGACAAGCAGCGCATCTGTGTGATCGACCCTACCGGCGTCTGGTATGGGCTGAAATCCAGCGCTAGCGGAAAAAGCGCCGGATATGCTGTCGTGATCTTTGGCGGCGCGCACGCAGACGTTCAGATCGGTGGTTTGCACGGCGAGGCGATTGCGGAAGCCATCGGCACTTCGACCACACCGGCCATTCTTGACGTTTCCCAAATGCGCGGCAGCGAGAGGACGCGCTTCTTTGCCGACTTCGCCGAGACGCTACGCATCAAAAACACCGGCCCGCTCAATCTGTTTATCGACGAAGCACATTTATTTATGCCGCAGGGCCGCGTAAGCGACCCCCAATCAGCGAACATGCTGCATGCTGCCAACAACCTAATCAGCCTTGGACGGTCGCGCGGGCTGCGCATCACGATAATCAGCCAGCGTCCGGCAAAAATCCACAAGGACAGCCTGACGCAGGTGCATTCGCTCATCGCCATGAGACTGATAGCGCCGCAGGATCGGGCCGCCGTTGAGGCGTGGATTGCCGATCAGGCCGATGTCCAACGAGGCAAGGAAATCATCGCCTCGCTACCTGCCCTTAAGACCGGCGAGGGCTGGCTATGGGCACCGGAGATCGACGTTCTGGAGCGTATTAAGTTCCCGAAGATCACAACGTTCGACAGCAGCCGTTCACCAGATGGCGAAGGCGCCGCGGAGATCGTGTTGGCCCCAATCAATCTCGACGCCATTCAGGGCAAGCTTGCCAGCATCAAACACGAAAAGGTTGCCAATGACCCTACGGCTCTCAAGCGCCAGGTCGTTGAACTGCAACGGCAACTTGCGGATAAGCCGCGCGCACAGCCAATGACCGATAATAAGGGCGCAGTTCAGAAGGCCTATGCCGAAGGCTTCAAGGCTGGCATCGATAGCTACGGCATGGCATGGCAATCCACAATCGCCACGATGGCCGCTAAAATACACCGCGAGATCGGAGGATGGCCTTCACCCAAGCCCGGCAAAATGATGCCGAAACATGATACGCCGCCGCCCAGCATGGCATCGGCACTTTCTAAGCCAAAGGTAGATCGTCCGATTGCCAGCGCAGCAACGGACGGATTCAGCGGCCCGGAGCGACTGGTAATTTCCTCGCTCAATTTCTGGAAAAGCATAGGCCACGATACGCCGATCCGAGAACAAGTCTCGGCTGTTGCCGGATACACAGTATCAGGTTCATCGTTCATCAAGGCGGTCAGCAATTTGAGGGTTCGGGGATTAATCGATGTTCCGGTTCCGGGAGCGCTCAAGTTGCAACCTTCAGCACCTCATGAAACCATTGGAATGGAGGATGCAAAGAACCGCTTAATCTCGATAATGGACGGCCCCAGAAATCTTGTGCTTGGTGCTTTTAAGAACGGCAACGATTTTCTCAGTCGAGATGAAGTTGCTTCCGCGGCCGGGTATACCGCTTCTGGTAGTTCATTCATCAAGGCGGTATCTGGATTAGCCGTTCTCAACATCCTGGAAAAACCATCGCCCGGAATGCTGAAGCTTTCGGATTGGGCAGCGGAGCTATTGGCATGACCGACGACAAATCGCATACCACGAATCACGCCCTGACCGCACTTCACCGCCGCGGCGCCACAGAATTTGCCTCCCGCTCGACGGAACCCCGGCGACAGGCGGCGACAACCATCTGTCCGATCCTGCGCTGGATCAGAACCGACGCGGCGCGGCAGCTTGAGCCGAGCCAACGCAAATCCTTCGTCGCCCGCAATCATCTGCGCGGAACGCGGAAGCCCGAACTGGAGTTCGCCCGCGCCAAGGTATTTCTGGCGGATATATGCCCCTCAGCATCCCTTGAGCCTCATCCGTCCGGAGCTTGGGCGGCGCTGTTCGTTGAGGTTCGCATGGCGCGGGAAGAGGGGAAAATGGCTGTTCCGGCCGAACCGGCAGCAGCACACAAGTTTTTCATGAGAGCCCTAAAAAGGGCGACTGAGGTGTAGCTATGTACGGCATAGATAAGAGGACGCGATGATCTCCACTGACTGGAACCCTGCGCTCACAGACGGTATCGACCCGG
>CAWHVQ010000004.1:0-208458 GCA_963832895.1 uncultured Alphaproteobacteria bacterium
GGGGCCAATAAGAGCTTGCTGGTGCTGTCGTGGCTCAGCGCGTGCGCGAACGGCGCCACGTACAACGGCAAGCCGGCAAAACGTGGATTGTGCGTCTATCTGGCCTGGGAGGGCTACCGTTGGCTGACCGGCCAACGATGTGATGCGTGGCGCCGGTCCTATCGGTACGAGCCAGTTGAGATCGACGCCTTGAAGTGTCAACACTACGCTGATCTCGCAGACCGTGACGCCAGCCTGCGGAACATCGACCTGTTCTCCACGGCGGGTCGAGAGCGACTGGCCAAGATGATCGAGGCCGACGCGGGGTCGCACGGCGATCCGGTACTGATCGCCCTCGATACTGGCACCTCGCTGATCGCAGCCATGCACAGGAAGGACAGCACGCAAGCCTGGGCTGATCTCGACTCTTGCGTTGCGCTGGCTGTCCAACCGGCTGCGCTGTTGCGTTTGCATCCTGCTGCACGCGCAAAAGAGCGGTGCAGCACCGCGTGGCCCTGTCGGGCATCTGCTGGCCGATTGCGACGCCGAGTTGAAGGCCATTGCACGGGAGAACAATCAGTGTGAGGTGCAAGTCCTCAAGCAGCGCGGTGGTTCCGCCGGATTTAGCTATATCTTCGACGTGGTGCCGGTCGCTCTGCCGTCTGGATCACAGCCTGTGATCGTGCTGCGCGGTCGCGCCGATGAAGAGGTGCGGCGGCCCACGACGCCGCGCGAAGCCGCGACGGCGGAACGCGACAGCGCATGGCTCATGCGGCTGGCACGCGCATTGGAAGATGGTGAGCGTTCGCCGCCATCTGGTGTGCTGATGCGGGCGTGGGGCGGTGACGGTGGCAATCAGTTGGCGCGTATGCGCCGGCTCGTGCCGTTCGATGAAGGGGTGACCATCCACATACCCGACGATGGCGTGATGAAAACCATTATGCTGGTGATCGAGGACAGCCAGGAACTGCTGTGTTGCACCGCGCGCCCAGCGGTCGTTGGCGGTACGCCACGCACGGCGTCGAGCGAGGAGACCCCGGAAGACGTCGTGCCAGAGGAACACGCCGATGGCGACGATCTCCCCGTGCCTCGCGGCCACATGACGCCGCGAGAGGCGCGTTGGTTCCTGCACTTCCAACGCGCCTTCTCAGCGTCGCCGGCGGATGAACGCCGCTACGCCATGCTGATCGGCAATCCCCGCCTTCCGGTGTTCACCCAGGATCGTGAGGCTGGTATCCGGTGCCTACACGACGTGGTCGCCAACAGCGACAATCCCGCAGTGCGTGAGCGGGCGCGTATCGCACTCGGTATGCTCGGTATCAAGGTACCACCCCCACCGGAGCCGGAACCTGTGGTGCCGACGAAACCGACCGTCCGCGACATCATGGATCAGCCGTTGCCTGAGGGTCAGGATCGCATCGGCGCGTTTTTCGGAGCCATCGAACAACGCAAGACGCTCGACAGCGATCTCCCAGCGATCAATGAGCAGGTTATCGAGTGGATACGCCAACAGATTGCCACTGATCCGGTTCGCACCGGTGAGCTATTTCGGCGGAACACCTTGCGGGACATCCTCGACCATGCGGAGCGCATGATGCAGGAGGCACCGCCGAAAAAGCGCGGTGGCTGGCCGAAGGGCAAACCACGAGGGCCACGGAAGCCGAAGGCACCGTAGCTCCGTGGTCGTGTGGGACATCCCCATCCGTAGCTCCGTAGAATCCTCGCACCCCATGCGGCTGGCTACGGAGCTACGGCCTGGGAGCCAGTTGTGGCTGCGGAGCTACGGATCGCACGATGTCGCACGACCAAGCCGTCTACGGAGGAGAGCAACACGGCAAACAAAGCCAAGCATAGCGCAAGATCGTGCAGTATCACCACTATCATGCACTTGACTTTACACTGATCAGTACCGCATACTTTGAGTATGGTCAGGAGATTACCTGTACCATCTGGAGTATTGAAGCATGCAAGCTCTATTGGACATCAAGCAGGCGGCAACTTACGCCGGACTGCCTGAGGTGTTCTTCCGCAATCAACTCAGGTTGGGTCGAGGGCCGGTGGCCCTGAAGGTCTCGCCGCGCCGCACCTTCTTTGCCGTGGGCGATCTCGAAGCGTGGATGCATACCTGGAAACACACCACGCCGCACACACCATCCGGTAAGTGCGGAGAATGTGTTGGCCCGCACCTTATCGAAGACATGAAGGAACCATGATCCTCGCCCGACCGAGCAACTATAACTAACTCGCTGTGTCCGGTACTCGACCTACCCATTTTCAGGCGGTTCTTCTAAATACAAGTGGATATACAACGTCCGCTGAGGTATACTCAGTTCATTCTTGTAGAGAAGAAAATCGACGCTGGTCGGATGGGTCGAGCATCCGGCTGGCGCAATTTTCTCACAAGGATTTCAGCATGGGAATCGATCCCAACCTCGACGACATGGAGGCGCATCTTGCGCTTCTCTATGACTGGACGCACACACAGTACTCCGACGCACTGTTCGAGACGCGTTGCATACACCCCAACGGCAAGGTTCGTGACAAACGCTTCACCTGTACGCCAGAGGGCTATCAGCAAGCGTTGTACTACGCAGTCAAGCACAACGACACCGGCTACAATGTCTACGTCACGGTCAACGTCCTCAAGCCGAACACGACACAGACGGCAACAGATGACGACGTAGAAGTCACGATCTTCCACTTCCTTGATGCCGATGGTGTCGATGATCCTGACCTGATCAGCGAACGCAGCCAAGGCTTCAAGCCGACCTTCACCACGCTCACAGGCACCATCCCACAGCCGCGGAGTCAGGTGTACTGGCGAATGAGCCATCCAATCACAGACATGGTGAAATGGCGCACCACTCAAGCGGCGTTGGCCCAGCACTTCGGCACTGACAATACAGTGAAGAACCCGTCACGAGTTCTCAGACTTGCCGGCACGATCAGTCATCCACCGGAGCGGAAACGGAAACGTGGTTACATTGTCGAAGTCACCGCGCTCGATCGTGCCGGCAATAGCGAAGTTTGCCCGCAGTCCTTCGCCGCTTCCTTTCCCTACACAGAGCCAGCCAGTGAGCCGCCAGAGCCGGTCAGCTATCAGCCGGTCACAGACGACGGGAATGGCAAACTGCCACTCTGCGTCATCGAAGCGGCTCTACAGGCCATCCCGCCGATCTCCGGCGAAGGACAGCGAGACCTTTGGCTCGACGTCGCGCAAGCGTGCCGCGACGCCCACCCTGACAGCTTCCCTCTGTTCGACCAGTGGCAACGTCAGTCCAATCGCTATGAGAAGTCCGACAGCAAGGTGTGGGCCACGTTGAAACCACCAAGCCCAGGATCGTACAAGTCGCTGCTGGCCCATGCCAAACGCGCTGATCAAATCTGGTGGAGGCATCACTCCGGCGAAGTGTATGATTGGGGATGCCAACAGGCTGCTATGCTACATGCCTTGCAATCGAAGACTGACGACCGCGGCGACACGGCACAAGAGGATAATGAACACCAACACGCAGCGCCTTTCTATGGCTTGCGCTTGCGTGACGTGTCGCTGGAAGTCGAACCCCGCCAATGGGTCTATGGCACATCTCTGATACGCGGTATGCTAAGCGTACTTGGCGGCTCCGGCGGGGAAGGCAAGTCCGCCTACTCCATGACGGTTCTGGTTTCCATCGCAACGGGTAGGCCATTGCTCGCCGCCGCAAAAGATGATCCGGCGCACCACATCTACGAGCCACGCGGCACCGTGATGTACTACAGCCTCGAAGACCCGATGTCCGATTTGATCCGGCAGGTCAAAGGCATTATGCAACACCACAACATCAACTCGCGCTCGATCTCGACTAACCTCATCTTGCAATCGGGACGTAACCTCCCGCTTGTGGTAGCCAAGCAAGACGAGCGCGGCAAACTGATCAGATGCGACATTCAGCCGATTGTCGATTATCTCGTCGCCAACAACGTTGTCGCCCTGACCGTCGATCCGTACACCAACAGCTTCGATGGAGGCGATGGTGCGGAGTCGGGATCAGACACCATGAAAATCATCTGCGATCAGTGGCGGCAGGTGGCGCACAAAGCCAACTGCGCTATCTGGCTCATTCATCACTTTCGCAAAGGTGGCGCGGCAGGCGAAGCAGATGCTTTCCGTGGCTCGACAACGTTGCAGAATGCCGCGCGTATCATGGAAACCTTGACGACCATGACGAGAGATGAGGCCAAAGCACTGTCCGTTGACGAGACAGAGAGGCGACGGTTCAAGCGCCTTGAGAACGCCAAGGCGAACCTCGGCCCCGCCTCAGAAGGTCGCTGGTATCGCTTCAACGCTGTGCCACTCGGAAATGCCACGGACAAGTATCCCAAGGGAGACATCGTTGGTGTGTTGACCCCCTGGACGCCATCACCGGCAGTCTTGACGTGGGCATCGGTCAATGGGGCGCTGAACCAGATCAGCACCGACGACTGTTCGTTATCGCCCAATGCAGGTGACAAGTGGGCGGGCAAGGTCATCATGGCGTGGGGTTGCTGCGACCGGAAGAAGGCAAAGCAGCTTATGGACGAGTGGCAGAAGGCAGGCGTGCTTTATGGGGAGGAGGTCACAACAAAGTCGCGCAACATCCGCGAGGTGGCCCGCGTTGACCTCGATGCCAAGGAACGGCTGAGGGAGAAAATGACGGCGATGCAGGGATGAGTCTGCTGCTGCGTCGGCGTTGTCCCTATAGGAACCCTACGAACACGCAGCTTCGTCGCCGTGCTATGGTCGTCCGCGTTGGCCAGGGATAAATCCCTGGCCACACGCACGTCCCCGCGATGCCATGTCGGAGGAGGTGGCGCGTATTGACCTTCGCTGGCAGAAAAAATAATCCACCCGACCTGCGCGGTACCATTCACAAGAACCCATGCTGCTCGCTGCTCGTCACAAAGGAGTTTCATATGCGATCAGCGAGTCCATGTCCGTTGCGGATGACGGATCATCATAGCTGCCACCCCACTGAACGGGCTACGGAGCTACGGGCGGGATATGACTTCTCGGCACCGCCTCGGCTCAGGAATCCATGCAACAGGTATGGATGTGAAGTCCTAGACCTGGGCGCTCATCGGGATCGCCAACTCGACCCGCCCATTTCCAAGGGAAAATCCGGCTCAAGCGTTCCCGCCACATAAATAGTGGCGGAGAACAGACCGATGCGAGTGAGGTTCAAGATTGATCCGACTGACCGTGAAGACGACATCCTCCGCCATGATATCCAAACGTGGCTTCACCACCACGGTACGCGCGGCGAGTGGCAAATCGGCGAAGAGGATGACTTCGAGGGAATGATAGAACTTACCGTGGATTTCCGTGATCCATTAGACGAGGCGGATTTCCGCTTATGGCGCGGCATTGGTCGTCGCGCTCGGAGTTCCTGATGCGCTGGCGCCAGATCGAACGACCGCAAACCAAGCTCGGTGACGGCACCAAACCGGCCATTCTAAGGGGCCAGTCAAATGACGGCCCGACGCAGCAGAGACCCGTTCGCCCGACGGGCGTGCTGAAGCAGATGCGCGATGCGAGAGCGGGGCGGCGGACAGCACTCATGCGATCCGCGACGTAGCATGATGACCACTCAACGCCAGATGGCAATGGCGTACACCGCCCAAGCAGAGGTCATCATCGCGCTCCGCATGATCGGTGAGATCGATCTGGCGATCCGCCTAGAACTGTGTATGAACACACGTCTTGAACGTCATCATGGCGATGGCTGGCCACACATCTGCCGATCTGCCGCATGTGTTTGGTGTCGTCGCTCGTTGATCCGTGGATGGTGGAATGGCATGTGCCACTGGTCAGCAGAAGCAGCTACATCGAGCCTTGCCATCATGCGGATCGATTCACCAGTAGGCTTGCATGACGCTGTGCGACGGCTGCGGCGCGGGTTGCGAGATGTCAGAGACCGAATGGCGCGACGCAGAAGGCTATGGCGTGAGGTCGGGTTCGCGGGCATGGCCGGCGGTGATCGCAGGGCCTTGGTCCTGGTGTCGCACGATGGTGTGGATCGCCGCGAGGTGTGGATGTGCTGGATGTGCTGCGCCCACGGTGGCCCGATGTCCTGGTCAAGGGTCTGGAACAAGAGGCGCCGAGGTCGGACATGGTGGCCGAAGATGCCGCCGATCTTGGCCGTTGCCGCAGGGGTGTCGAACCACTGCGGATCGTGATCATGCCTCAGCAAGATCAGCAGGCGATCATCTCACCCATCGTCGAACCGATGCCGATCATCGTCTGACGGGCCTCAGCAGCGGTTGTCAGCCCCATCCGTCTTCCAGGCGTTGCCGCACCTCGTCAGACGAACATGCGACGAAGACGGTCATCCTGCCGTCGAGAATGTCATGGCCGACGATGTGCGTGACCGGGCTATCGACATCGAGCCTCTCGAATTGGAACCAGTCTGCTGGTTCGATATCGACCTGGGCGAGAACAGGATGCGAGGGCGGCAACTGGAATCGGTTGGGTGTGATCTCACGATATTTCATCGGTTCTCTGCTCCTGTCTGCAAGGCTGGCGCGTCGGTTGCGAGGGTTGATCAGCGATCTCGGTGGTCGCGCACGCCACGCCCCTGCATCGCGTGCCAGCCAGCCCAATCAACCCTGAGACGATCGGCGCGACGATTTCGGCCACACGGTTCCACTCGTCGTCGCTGGGATCGCCAGAGCAGCCGAAAGTGACGACCGCATTCCCAGACGGGACGATGAAGAACAAGGGTGTGTCGATCCCCTGGTCGGTGAGAGCCTCCTTCGCCTGTCGGCTGATCTCAGTGAGCATCTGCGTGGCTCGCGCACGGTGATCCGCCACGCGCTCCTCGTCTGCCTGATCGTCTCGTTCATCGTGGACATCCATCGCCGCCCCCCTGCTGATTGGTCGCGGCTATTTATCGGCGCCGGAGACGCTCCCCTGCCGTGCCAGGATGCGCTGTCGCCGGCGGGGTCGGTTCCGTCTCACCAGCGGGTTGGCGGTTCCACCGTGTAGCCGTACGCCCGACGGTGTTGGCAATCAGGCGGCGGCTGATGTCGCGCTCTCGGCAACTGCGGCGCGTCCACCCGGTACATGGCGATACAACGTCGAGGCACTGCACCCAACCTGCCGGGCGACCTCGGAGGCGGTCATGGTGCCGGATGCCAGCATTGCCTTCGCCGCCGTGACCTTGATGGCGTCCAAAGCTGGTGGACGACCACCGACACGACCACGGGCGCGGCTGGCCGCCAGGGCGGTTCGGGTGCGCTCACGCAGAAGCTCGACCTCGAACTGTCCAAGGGCGGCGAATATGTGGAGGATCAGCCGCCCGGTCGCGCTGGTGGTGTCGATGTTCTCGTGCAGCGACCGCAGACCGATGCCACGTGCCTGCAACGTGTCCACGGTGGACAGAAGTTGGCGCATCGATCGCGCCAGTCGGTCGAGCCGGGCGACGACCAGCACATCACCTTCGCGGGCGAACTCCAAGGCGGCGGCAAGCTGCGGGCGATCCGTGCGGGTGCCGCCCATCGATTCCTCGAACACCCGCTGGCACCCGGCAGCTTGGAGGGCGTCGATCTGACCATCAGTGGTTTGCAGATCGGTCGATACGCGGGCATAGCCGACCAGCACTGGAAGTCTCCCATAACTCGTCCCACCCCCGTGCAATCAGGACGCGGGTTTCAGGACTGAGTTCTGGGACGCTGCATGGCAGGTTTCAAGACGAAGTCAGAACTAATCTGGGGTTCTCCCGAAAACGACCGTTTTCGAGAGGCTGGGGGCCTTGCTAGCCACCCGACCGCCTCCTGTCCACGCCACTCGATCAGAAGTCCGTTTCGCCAGGACTGCACACCCACCCCGCAGGCACTCATGGCTGTGACCACAGCGGAAATGCCTCGGCGAGCCGCCTCCCATCTAGGCCATTGAAATATCGATGTTTTCCAGTTGCCCGGCGCCAAACCTGGAATGCGTAAGTTTCTGCTGGCGAGCGTAGCCACGTTGGGGACGACTGGGGGGTTGGTGGGTGCGGCTCTGGCCCAGACCCCGCCGGGAGCACCGGTGCCAACACCTCTATCGGCACCAGCACCGATATCAGGGCCTATCGGCGCCCCGAGCCAAGGGCAGCAGGCGTGGCCGGCGGCTTCGTCGCCAGTTGCCTATGTCAACTCCAACAACAACTATCAGGCGCCGATGTTGCCGGGCGCACTGGCCAATCCGACGCCGGGAACCATCGTCGTTCACATCAACGCCAAGGTGCAGATCAGTGCCGGCGGGGTGTGGACCAGCGCCGATCAACGCGCGTTCACTGCGCCCAACGGCGCGCCAGGCGCGCCGCCGATCACCAGCATCGGCAGCGGCCCGCTGGCGGCCGGCACTGCCACGTCCGCCAGCGCGACGCTGAATGCCGTCCTGGGCGTTAACGGCACCGGCACGGCGAAGGTGCAGCCACAGGTCATCGGCAGCTTCGCACGCTTGTACTTTGGCGGCGACGGCATGGCGACGAATGGGCTGCGCTACGGCGCCGCCATCGAAATCCGCGAGAACTTCAGCGGTCAGCCCAGCAATACCAGCGCCAGCACCTATTCATCGCTGGAGACCTTGTTCGTGCGGCGTGCCTTCACCTACGTGGCTGGCGACAACTGGGGCATCGTGCGTGCCGGCCAAGCTGACGGCCTGATCGGCATCTTCGACAACGGCGTGACCACCACTCAGTTCCTGCCGACCGGCAACTTCAACGGCGGCGACACGCAGTCCTTCATGCCAGGAAACGTGGCGCCGACGTTTATTTGGCTATCACAGGCCGGCGGCGAGTATGACAACACCAAGCTGGTCTACATGTCGCCGCAGATCGCCGGCTTCGACTTCGGCTTTCAGTATGCGCCGAATACCTCGAACGCATTTGGCTCGGGTACCGCCAATGATGGTATGCTTGGGACATCGATCGCGGGCGCCGGCATTGGCACCGGTCTCGAATGCCTAACCGCGACGTCAGGCTGTCCGAGCCTGAGTTCCGGGCCAGGGTCGCTCGACGGATCGCGACTCATCAACCAGTACGCAGCCGGTGTGCGCTATCAGGCGGCGTTCGGCGCACTGGGTGTGCTGGCCTACGGTGTCTACGAGGGCAGTGGCACCCCGGACTACACCGGTGCCGGTCCTGGGACGGCTGCCGGCCGGACCATCCTGGGCATCTCGGCACTGCCGGGCAGCAAATACAACGGCAAGTACGACGGCTGGAGTATCGGCAGTGGCGGTGTCGCGCTGACCTATGCCGGGTTCACGGTCGCCGGCAACGTCATTGGCGGACAAAAGAACGGCTATGCGAGTCCGATGCCACAAAATGCGGTACACCAGTTGGGTTATATCCTAGGTGTGAAGTACGTGACCGGACCGTGGACAGTCGGTATCGCCGCGATGGAGTACTGGGATCAGGGTAACGTGCAGATGACCGGCCTGACTCAGCACCGCGCACGGGGCATCAATCCTGGTTTCTCCTACACGGTGGCGCCCGGTTACACCGTGTATGGCGAATACATGTGGAATGATCAGACCCAGAACGGGGTGAACCAGATCACCGCTGCAACAGGTTCGAACGCAAACAACAACATCCATGGCCAGGGCTTCGTGATCGGCAACGTGGTGAACTTCTGATAGAACAGTAACCGAGACTTGCTGCGAACGGCGGGGAGCGATCCCCGCCGTTCTGCTTTCGGGGGCGATGATAGGGATCGCCGATCGCCTTTGCACTGCGCGTTTATATCGGCTCTCGGGCCGGCCCTGGTGGCAGATCAAGTGGGTCTTGGTGAAGCGTGCCGGCTCCTCGTATCCGTCGTCATGTTGCAATTGAGGCGCCATCGAAACAATGGGTTGCGCTATGCGGCGGCGCCACGACATTCCGCCAATGGCGCCGGGTAAGTTCGCAGTGGGTGGCACAGCCCGGTGTCTGAAACGCGAACGGGGGAACTGCATGGGGGATGAAGGTCTGTCGCGCGCTTCGGCACTGCTGGCCATCGGGCTGGGGGTATTATGCGCCTGCTCTTCGGCACGCCATCAGAACGTTAACCATCCCAACTATGGCGATCTGGAATACCGGACCGATCTTGCTGAATGCCGCAAACTGCACTCAACGGTCGTGTCAATTCAGGGATACGACGTGCAATCCCAGGTCACGACCGATGAGGCGAAGGTCGCAACCTGCATGACCGAACACGGTTGGCAGACCGTCAGCCAATAAACCGGACGCCAATACTTGTGAAGCCGTGATCAAGGCGGTCAATGTCCGCCCGGACCCAGCGCCGCGCAGGAAACAAAGAACCGGGCCCACTCCGCCGACCTGAGGTTTTTTCCTGACGACCCGGCGGGATTGCAGGAGAACCTTGGCGACTCAGTCGCAAGGCGCTAAGGGGGTGCACCTCTGGCATGAGTATACTGAGATGGCTATCAGGCTTCAGACTGCTGTTACCCTGGGTTTGGCCGTGGGGCTGCTTGCCGGGTGCGGCGATACGAAACCGAGCCCGGCCGATCCGGGCTATATCGGCCAGCAAGGCCCGAGCAGCAGCGGGACGATGCCCGGCGGCAGTGTTCTCGGTGACAGCAGCATGGTGTTCGGCACCGCCAAGGACCGGCCCGGCGGTAGTGGCGCGAGCGGCAGCGGTGCCGGTGGCGGCGGCGGCGGCGGTGGTGCTCTTGGCGTCAACGCCTATCTCTGGCGCGGTGCGCTCGACACGCTGAGCTTCATGCCGCTGTCCTCGGCCGATCCGTTCGGCGGCGTGATCATCACCGACTGGTACACGCCCAACGCGGCGAATGATGAGCGCTTCAAGGCGACGGCCTACATCCTCGGCCGCGAGCTGCGCAGCGACGCGGTCCGCGTGAGCATCTTCCGCCAGGTGCTGCAGAACGGCCAATGGGTGGATGCGCCGATAAGCCCGGTTACCGTGGGCGATATCGAGAACAAGGTGCTGTCCCGTGCCCGCGAATTGCGCGAGCAGTCTCAGGCGAGCAGCTAGCGGCGCTGGTGTCAGTCGACTGAATCCATGAGGTTTGGCCGGTCCGGCGCCTCTTGCGAAGTCGCCTCCGGCGGCAAATAACTGTGTGATGAACGAAAGCGTGACAGTCGCGGCTGAGATGCCGCGCTACGATTTCCGCGAGGCCGAGCCGCGCTGGCAACGCGCATGGTCTGAGCGCGGCTGTTTCCGTGTGCCGGACGTGCCGAGTGACAACAAGCCGAAATACTACGTGTTGGAGATGTTCCCGTATCCCAGCGGGAAGATCCACATGGGCCACGTGCGCAACTACACGCTGGGCGACGTGGTGGCGCGCTACAAGCGGGCACGCGGCTTCGCGGTGATGCATCCGATGGGCTGGGATGCGTTCGGCCTGCCGGCGGAGAATGCGGCGCGTGAGCGCGGCGTCCACCCCGCGAAGTGGACGCGCGAGAACATCGCCGCCATGCGCGCCGAGCTGCAGCGCATGGGCCTATCGCTCGAGTGGGAACGCGAGTTCGCCACCTGCGATCCGGAGTATTACGGCCATCAACAAAAACTGTTTCTGGATTTCCTGCGCGCCGGCCTGGTGGAGCGCAAGGAGAGCTGGGTGAACTGGGACCCGGTCGATGGCACCGTGCTGGCGAACGAGCAGGTGATCGACGGCCGCGGCTGGCGGTCGGGCGCGCTGGTGGAGAAGAAGCAGCTCAGCCAGTGGTTTCTGAAGATCACCGACTATGCGCAGGAACTGCTGGACGCGCTCGATACCTTGGAACGCTGGCCCGAACGCGTCCGGCTGATGCAGGCGAAATGGATCGGCCGCAGCGAGGGCGCGCGGCTGAATTTCGCGCTGGCGGAACCCGTGGGCGACATCGCCGGGGTCGAGGTCTACACCACGCGGCCGGACACGCTCTACGGCATGTCGTTCCTGGCGCTGGCGCCGGAGCATCCGCTGTCCGCCGCGATAGCGGCACGCGATGCGAAGGCGGGCGAGTTCGTCGCCGAATGCCGCCGGATGGGTACCTCCGAAGCGGTGATCGAGACGGCGGAAAAGCGGGGGTATGACAGCGGACTGCGTGTGCGGCATCCGTTCCTGAAGGATGAGACCTTCCCGGTCTGGATCGCCAACTTCGTGCTGATGGAATACGGCACCGGAGCAATATTCGGCTGCCCGGGCCATGACCAGCGCGACCTGGACTTCGCGCGCAAGTATGGTTTGGGCGTGGTGCCGGTGGTGCTGCCACCCGGCGAAGACCCCGCGACATTCGCCATCGGCGATGCGGCCTATGTCGGGCCTGGCACGATCTTCAACTCAGACTTCATGAACGGTCTTGAGGTCGAGGCGGCGAAGCGCGCGGTGATTGCCGAGTTGGAACGGCATGGCCTGGGGCATGGCGAGGTGAACTGGCGGCTACGCGACTGGGGCGTGAGCCGGCAGCGCTATTGGGGCTGCCCGATCCCGGTGATCCACTGCGACGCCTGCGGCGTGGTGGCGGTGCCGGATGATCAGTTGCCGGTGCAACTACCCGACGATGTGACATTCGACCGGCCAGGCAATCCGCTGGATCATCATCCGACCTGGAAGCATGTCGCCTGTCCGCGTTGCGGCGCCGCCGCGCGACGGGAAACCGACACGTTCGACGTGTTCGTCGACAGCGCCTGGTATTTCGCGCGGTTCTGTAGCCCGCGCGCCGATACCCCGGTGGCGCGCGAGGCGGTCGGTCACTGGATGCCGGTCGATCAGTATATCGGCGGCATCGAGCACGCGATCCTGCATCTGCTCTACTCGCGCTTCTTCACCCGCGCGATGAAGCGCACCGGGCATCTCGATATGGAGGAGCCGTTCGCCGGGCTGTTCACCCAGGGCATGGTGACGCACGAGAGCTATCGCTCGGCCACGGGGCCGAACGGCACCTGGCTGTACCCGGAGGAGGTTGTCAAACAGCAAGACGGTTCCGCGCTGCACCGCGATACCGGCGAGCCGGTGATGGTTGGCCGGGTCGAGGCGATGAGCAAGTCGAAGCGCAACACGGTAGACCCCGAGGCGATCATCGCCCGCTACGGCGCCGATACGGCGCGCTGGTTCATCCTGTCGGACAACCCGCCCGAGCGCGACATGGAGTGGACCGAGGCGGGCGTCGCCGGCGCTTTCCGCTTCACCCAGCGTGTGTACCGACTTGTGGAAACGCTCGGTGATGCGCCTGCTGGGGAGCCGACCGACGCGGCCCATGCCTTGCGTCGTATAACGCACCGCACGATCGCCGCTGTCAGCGAGGCGCTGGACAGCTTCGCGTTCAACGTCGCGGTGGCGCGCCTCTACGAGCTCGCCAATGCGATCGCCGGCGCGGGGGATGCGTCCGGGCTCGTTGCGGCTCGGCATGAGGCGATCGAGACGCTGGCCCGGCTGATCGCACCGATGATGCCGCACCTCGCTGAGGAGGTGTATCATCGCATGCATCCCGAGGCCGCGACGCTGGTCACCGACCTGCCTTGGCCGGAAGCCGATCCCAATCTGCTGACGGCGGAAACTGTCACGATAGCAGTGCAGGTGATGGGCAAGCTGCGGGCGACGATTGTGTGTCCGCCGAACGCCGGCGAGCAGGCCAACACCGCCGCAGCCTTGTCGGAGCCCAATGTGGCCCGTGCACTGGAGGGAAAGCAGGTCCGGAAGACGATCTACGTGCCTGACCGGATCATCAACTTCGTCGCCGGGTGATGCACCCGCGGCACCCAAGGAGGCGAGATTTGCTCGCACTCGCAGCCGGCGCAACGTTGTCCGGCTGCGGTTTCCAGCCGGTGTACATGCCGACCGCATCGGGTAAGGCCGGCGCGGCGCAGCGCGAGCTGGCCGCGATCCAGGTGGATATCATTCCCGATCGTCCCGGCCAGTTGCTGCGTCAGGCGCTGCAGGACCGGTTGGAAATGGGCTCCAGCGGCATCGCGCGGCGCTACGAGCTGTCGGTCTCGTTTGGCATCTCGGGTGAGGGCATCGCGATCCAGCAAGACACCAGCGTGACCCGCCTCCGCATGATCGGCAGCGCCAGCTGGACCCTGATCGCGCAAGACCCGGGACGCACACAGTTGACCAGCGGTTCCGCCAGGTCGGTCAACGCGATCAATCTATTCGACACGCAGTACTTTGCCGCCGATCAGGAGAATGAAACGGTGCAGCGACAGCTTGCCGAGGCGCTGGCGGACCAGATCACGCTCCAGCTTGCCACATTCTTCCACAAACAGGAGGCGGCGAGCGGATGAAGCTGCCGCCGCAGCGCGTGGCGGCTTTCCTGCGCGACCCAGGCGTGTGCCGCGTTGTGCTGCTGTATGGCGAAGACCATGGGATGATCCGGGACCGGGCCGCCGCATTGGTGCGGGCGGTGGCCGGGTCTGTGGATGACCCGTTCCTGGTCGCCGAGCTCGGGCGGGAGGATGTCGGGCTGTTGGCCGCCGAGGCAGCCTCCCTGGCACTGACCGGCGGGCGACGCGTGGTGCGGCTGCGCGAGGCCACCGACGCTGCGACGGACCAGGTCGCGGCCATTCTGAAGGGCGCGGCACCGGCGCTGGTGGTGCTGGAGGCACCCGGACTGGCGACGCGCTCGCGCCTGCGGACGCTGCTTGAGGGCGCGCCCGACGGGGCGGCAATCGGCTGCTATCCCGAGGAAGGCCGGGCGCTGACCGAGACGATCCGTGCGGCGCTGGGCGAGACCGGCGTCGGCATCGATGCGGATGCCCTGTCCTGGGTGTCGGACCAGTTGGGTGCGGATCGCGTGTCGACCCGGGGGGAGGTGGAGAAACTCGCACTGTATGTCGGGCCCGGCGGTCGGGTGGACCTGAATGCGGCGACGGCGTGCGTCGGCGACCTCGCCGGCCTGTCGCTCGACGACGCCCTGTTCGCCGCGACCGAGGGCGATGTGGCACGCGCTGACCGTGCGCTGGAGTTGGCGATCGCCGAGGGCGCCACACCAGTTGGCATGCTGCGGGCGGCACTGATGCATCTGCAGCGACTGCATCGGGTGCGGCTGGCGGTGGACGATGGGCAAAGCACGGCCGATGCGGCGAAGAGTGTGCGCCCGCCGGTGTTCTTTCGACGGTTGAGCGCGTTCAGCCGCGCCATCGAATTGTGGTCATCCGCCGCATTGACGGCGGCAATCGCCAGGCTGGCGGAGGCGGAGCGCGCCTGCAAGCGCACCGGGGCGCCGGATGTCGTGTTGTCGCGCAATGCCGTGCTGACCCTGGCGCGTCGTGCGGCAGCAACGGGCGGGACGCGGCGGCGAACCGCATGATCACGGTTACTTCCGTTTTATTTGGCCGTTACTGTCGTAATCCGAGTCTGTTCAGTAATTCGTCCAACTGATCCAGATCGGTGTAGTGAAACTGCACGACGCCTCGCTTGCCGTTGAAGGTCACCTTCACGGTCAGGCCAAGCTGCTCGCTCAGACAACGCTCCAGCGCCACGGTATCCGGGCCTCGGCTGCGCCGCAGGTCATCTGCCAGCGTGCGTTCCGCAGGCGGTTCACGCGTTGGCAGGGCTTCCGTCTGGCGCACTGACAACTGGCGCTCGATCACTTCGCGCAGCCCGGCTTCGGGCGCCGGATGGGCCAGCAGGGCGCGCGCATGACCGGCTGAGATCTCGCCCCTTTGCAGGGCTTCCTTCACCGGGGTCGGCAGGTTGAGCAGTCGCAGCGTGTTGGCGATGTGGCTGCGCGACTTGCCGACGGCTTGGCCGAGCGCCTCCTGGGTGAACGCGAACTGGGTCAGCAGCCGATCATAGCCTTCGGCTTCGTCAATGGGGTTGAGGTCCTGGCGTTGCAGGTTCTCCACCAGCGCAACTGCGGCGGCCTCGGTGTCCGTCATATCGTTAACCAGCGCGGGTACCTCGTGCAGGCCCGCGGCCCCGGCTGCCCGCCAGCGCCGCTCGCCCGCGACGATCTGGAAACGGCCGGTCGTCGCCGGGTGCGGTCGGACGAGGAGAGGTTGTAGTATGCCACGGAGCCGGATCGACTGGGTAAGCTCCTCCAGTGCGGTCGGGTCGATGCTGCTGCGGGGCTGGTAAGGATTTGGTTCGAGCAGGTCGAGCGGCACCTGGCGGACGGCCGCTCCTTGCGGCGGCGCCCGGACGGCGGCGTCGCCCAGCAACGCGGCAAGTCCGCGGCCGAGCCGGGGGCCAGCGTCGCGCCTGGCGTTCATGACTGGTCGCGTTCGCGCCGAAGCACCTCGCCGGCGAGCCGGACGTAGGCCTGCGCGCCAGGCGAGCGGAAGTCGTAGAGTAATACCGGTTTCCCATGGCTCGGCGCTTCGGAAATGCGGATGTTGCGGGGGATGACGGTCTCGTAGACCGTGTTGCCGAAGAAGCCACGGGCGTCGGCGGCGACCAGATCCGAAAGATTATTGCGTCGATCGTACATTGTGAGCACGATTCCTTGCAGGCGGAGGGCTGGGTTGAGGCCGCGCTTCACCATTTCGATAGTTCGGACCAGACCGCTGATGCCCTCCAGGGCATAGAATTCGCATTGCAGCGGGACAAGCACCGCGTCGGCGGCGACCAGTCCGTTCAGGGTGAGCAGGCCGAGGCTCGGTGGGCAGTCGATGAGCACAAAAGTGTAAGGCGACGGCGACAGTCCAGCGCGCAGGGGGATCAAAGAGTCGCGAAGGCGGTATTCGCGGCGATCCATCCCGACCAGTTCGATTTCGGCGCCGGCGAGGTCCGCCTCGGCAGTGACCAACGAGAGGTTCGCGATGTGGGTGGCTCGCGCGGCGTCCAGCAATGGAAGATCGCCGGTGATCAGGCGATAGATGCCGACCGCGCGATCGGTCCGCGGGACACCCAGGCCGGTAGACGCGTTGCCCTGGGGATCGAGGTCGATCAACAGGACCTTCTCATCATTGGCGGCGAGCGCGGTCGCCAGGTTGATCGCGGTGGTGGTTTTGCCGACTCCCCCCTTCTGGTTCGCGATCGCGAGAATGCGCACACCCAATGCCGGCGGCGGTTTGTCGAGGATAATCTCATCAGGTTGTGGGAAGGACACGGCGGAGGTCACTGATCCGGAGGATGCAGGCGTGGGCGGCGGTACGGCTTGGAACTCGCTCCACGTCCATGTGCCATTGTGCCGCCGCGTGCGTCAATTCCGTCTCAACATTGGCGCCCTTGAGGAACAAACATTGGCCTCCCGGTGCGAGGAGCGGCTCCGCGAGGCCAAGGAGTTTGGGCAGCGGAGCAAGGCCGCGGGCGGTGATGAGGGGGGCGGGCGGCAGGCCGACCGTCTCGATGCGGGTGGCGTGGACGTGGACCCTGGCGCCTGTGATGCGAGCGGCCTCGCGTAGGAAAGCGGCCTTGCGCTGGTCGGCCTCAATCAGATGGAAGGGCAGGTCTGTCGCAAGGGCGAGGATGAGGCCGGGGAAACCGGCACCGGAGCCCAGGTCAATGGCGCGATCGCAGGTCTGGTGGATCAGCGGCGCGAGTTGGAGGCAATCGGCAATATGGCGTTCCGAGAGCAGCGGCTCATCGCGGGGTGCAATGAGATTGACCGTCCGGTTCCAGCGAAGCAGCAGCGCGGAGTACCGTTCGAGTGCCGCGAGCGTTTCACGTGAGACATCGTTCGGCCTCAAACTAAGTTCCACGTGAAACCACCCGCTAGCCCGCCGTCTGCAGCGGAGTTCGGCGCTTCCTCATATGAGCGGCGATCGCTGCCAGCGCGGCTGGCGTCATGCCCTGGATCCGAGACGCAGCGCCGAGTGATTCCGGCTGCAACCGTGCCAGCTTTGCCGTGAGCTCCGCAGAAAGCCCGCCGATCTTGCTGTACGCCACGCCGTTCAGCGCGACACTCTCCTCCCGCTGGAATGCCCGGATATCGGCGTCCTGCCGCGGCAGATAACCGTCGTAACGGACTTGCGTCTGTAAATGGTTCAGCGCGCGGGGTGGCAGATTAGCCAGCCAGGGGAACCCAGCAGCCAGTGCGGAGAACTCGACTTCCGGATGGCCCAACAACTCGAACACCGACCGCCAGCGTCCGTCCGTGCGCACCGGGATCCCTTGCCGTTTCAGGTCGTTGGGATAGCCGCCGTCCGTCCTCGCCCGCTCCGCCGCAGCCGCGACCGCCAAATGGTGTGCTTCAAAGATTGCGGCACGTGCGGTGCCTACACACCCCCACGCCATCCCCTTCCCGGTCAACCGAAGATCGGCATTGTCGGCCCGCAGCGTCAGGCGGAACTCTGCGCGCGAGGTGAACATCCGGTAGGGTTCGTTGACCCCTTGGGTCGTCAAATCATCGACCAGCACGCCGATGTATGCATCCGAGCGAGCCAGCGCGACCGCCGCAAGACCGCCCACCCGGCGCGCCGCGTTGATGCCCGTGATGATCCCTTGCGCCGCCGCCTCCTCGTAACCGGTCGTGCCGTTGATCTGCCCCGCGAGGAACAGCCCAGGCAGCGCCCTCACCTCCAGCGACGTAGTCAAAGCCCGCGGATCCACGTAATCGGTACTCCACCGCATAGCCGGGCCGCAGCATCCGCGCGCGCTCCAGCCCCGGGATCGTCGCCAGCAAGGCGGTCTGCACCTCCCCAGGAAGGCTTGTCGAGATGCCGTTGGGATAGACCGTGTTATCGTCCAGACCTTCTGGCTCGAGGAAGATGTTGTGGCTATCCCTGGCGGCGAACCGCACGATCTTGTCCTCGATCGATGGACAGTAGCGCGGCCCAGTTCCGGCGATATGGCCGCCGTAGACCGCCGACCGATGAAGATTGGCCCGAATGATCGCGTGTGTGGCCGAGGTGGTCCGAGTGATGCGGCATTCCACCTGCGGGTTGACGATGCGCTCGGTGAGTGGGCTGAATGGCTCCGGCACGGGGTCGCCGGGGTCGGCATCGAGGCCGTGCCAGTCAATCGTCAGGCGGTCCAGCCGCGGTGGCGTGCCGGTCTTCAGTCGGCCGAGGGGGAGTTCCAGCCGCTCCAACGTGCGCGCCAGTCCTATCGAGGGCGCCTCCCCTACCCGGCCGGCCGCACTCTGTTGATCGCCAATGTGGATCAGGCCGCGCAGAAAGGTTCCGGTGGTCAACACCGCTGCGCCGCAATGGATCGCCGATCCGTCGGCGCACAAAACGCCGGACAGACGACCATCGCCTCCAATCTCGAGGTCCTCGACCGAACCTGCCCGTACCGTCAGCCCCGGTGTCTCGGCCAGCATCCGCTGGATCGCCCGACGGTACAGCGCCCGATCAGCCTGGGCGCGCGGTCCACGCACCGCCGGCCCTTTGCTGCGGTTCAACAGTTTGAAATGGATGCCCGCCGCGTCCGCTGCGCGGCCCATCAGACCATCCAACGCATCGACCTCGCGCACCAGGTGCCCCTTGCCAATTCCGCCAATCGACGGATTGCATGACATCTCGCCGATCGTATCCAGGCGGTGGGTGAGCAACAGCGTGCGCGCGCCCATGCGTGCTGCCGCCGCGGCTGCCTCGCATCCGGCGTGCCCCCCACCGATCACCACTACGTCGAAATGCTCAACCATAGGATTCGCACCTTGTTACACGCGTGCCAGGGCTTGTTACACGCGTGCCGGGGCGCTTTATAGCGCCTATGGAATTCTTCTCGGTCCATCATCTCATCCAGCTTCTTCACGCATACGGCAATGTGGTGCTGGGCGTCGTCGTCGGCTTGGAAAGCGTCGGCCTTCCGCTGCCGGGCGAGACTCTGCTGATCGCGGCGGCCGTGTATGCCGGGACGACGCACCAGCTGAACATTGCGTTTGTCATTCTGTCCGCCGCCTTGGGCGCGATCGTCGGCCAAATCGTGGGCTATGCGATCGGTTGGGGTGTCGGCTTTCGCCTGCTGCGCCGCTATGGGCGGTATATCGGCCTGACGGATCGCCGGTTGGCATTCGGCAGAGCGCTGTTCCGTCGCCACGGGGAGAAGGTGGTGTTCGCCGCGCGCTTCATCGTGCTGCTGCGCACTCTGGCGGCATTGCTGGCTGGGGCAAACCGTATGCCGCGGGGCCGCTTCATGGTAGCCAATGTCGCAGGCAGCGTCGTCTGGGCGGCACTCTATGGCTTTGGTGCCTATTGGCTAGGCCACGAGGCGAAACACGTCGCCGGACCAATCGCTATCGGCATCTGTGCGATTGTCGTTGTCGCCCTGGTGATCGCAGGGCTGTACATGCGGCGCCGCGAGCACCAGCTCCTGGCCCAGCCGGCGCGCGCCGGCCGGCGTCCCAGAGTAACGAGTTCATTATTATAGGTTTTACTAATGCGCGTGGTATGTAGCCCGCGAGAACCAAGTATTGCCCGCAGCTAGCATAGTAACCCGATCGGCCGATAGTTCGGAGCACTATTCCTGCGGATAGCGCCAGGGGCTCGCAGGCTGCGGCGCGCCTTCGTCGATCGTCCATTGTGGCAGCGACAATCCCGGCGCCACATCGCTGAACACCATGCGCATGCGCGAACCGATCCCAACTCGCCTCACCATGTCGGGCGACGCCAGAATGCCATCGGGCGTGGCCAGGTTGCCGATGACACGCAATGACTCGTGCTCGGTCGGCTTGGCCTTCTGCGTGTCGAGCTCGACCAGCAGAACCATGTACGGCGTACGTGCCTGAAACGCCGGCTGGATGCCGTGGCGCACCTCTTCGTACGAGTAAACTGCGCCCTTCCCTTCCACCTTCGTCCAAGTCGATGTCAGGCACGTGCACCATGGACATGCCGTGGTCGGCGGATAGCGCAGCAGCTTGCAGTCATCGCATTGCTGCAGGTGGAAGTCGTGCTCCGCGCAGTGGCGGAAGTATTCCAAATTCTCGCCGTCCAGATCGTCGATTGACAGCGGCATGTCGAGATATGTGCCACGAACAGGCATGGTCGGTTCCTCCCCTCAGCCGCGACGCATAACCATGGCCGATCCGGTCATCGGATTGGCCCAGCCGAGATTGGCCGTCACCTCGATATTGCGCACCTGGCGGCAGCCGCCCTCGCGATAGTCGAAGGTGTGCTGACGCTTGCCATCCGGCCCGATCGGACAATAGTCGTCGGCGTCGTGGCGCAACTGGCGCACGTTCTCGATCACCATGTTCATGCCGTGCGTATAGCCCTCGCACAAATGGCCGCCTGAGGTATTCTGCGGCCGCTTGCCGCCCAGCCTGGTGATGCCGGACGAGACATATTCGCCGCCCTCGCCCTTCTTGCAGAAGCCGTAGTCTTCGAGCTGCAGCATCGAGGTGAAGGTGAACGCGTCATAGGCCCCGACCGCGTCGATATCCTCGGGACCGACCCCGGCATTGGGCCACAGGATGTCCTTGGCGTAGTAGCCCGCGACGCGCGAGATCGGCCCGTGCTGATAGTGCATGTCGGTGCGCGGCTTGCTGCACCGTCCCACCACGCTGCGGATCAGCGCCGGCGTGTGGCGCAGATCGCGCGCATGTTCGGCGCGGGTGACGATGACGCACGTGGCGTTGTCGGTCTCCACGCAGCAGTCGAGCAGATGCAGCGGCTTGCAGATCATACGGCTGTTGATCACATCGTCGACCGTATAGCGCTTCTTGTAGAATGCCTTCGGATTGTTCGACGCATGCTCGGAGTGCACCACCTTCACCATCGCCACCTGCTCGGGCTTGGTGCCGTATTCGTACATGTGGCGCATGAAGGTCGGCGCGAACATCTGCCCCGCACTCTGCCAGCCATAGGCGCGGCTGTGCAGCGCGTCGCCGTTGACCGGCGCCGCGGACCGCGCGCCGGTGCCGCCGATGCGCACCTGCGAATAGCCGTTCATCGAGCGGAAGATCGCCACGCACTTGCACATGCCGGCTTCCATGATGCCGATGGCGATGCCGATCAGCGCCTCGGTGGATGAACCGCCGCCGTTCACGTCCATGAAGAAGTTCAGCCTTATGCCGAGGTCGCCGGCAAGGAATGTCGAGGGCGTCGAATCGTTGCCCGAGTATGACAGCATTCCGTCGATGTCGGACGGCTTCAGGCCCGCATCCTGCATGGCGTTGCGTACCGCGATGGTGCCCATCGCGCGGGTCGTCTTGCCCGAGCCGCGCGTGTAAGTGGTCTCGCCGACGCCAACGATCGCGTATTTGTCGCGCAGATATTTCGGCGTGGTGGCATCCGTGTCTGCCGGTAGCGGCATGTGCGTTTCCCCCTCTGCAGTGCCTAAAGGCTGAACGCGATGCGCGATGACGTCAACTCGCTGTCCGGGGCCCGCGCGACGCGCGCGTGATTGTGCGATGGATCAGGAGTAGCGTCGGTCCGATCGGAACGGAGGGAACACTCGATGCAGCTCGGAGCTTCACTGCCGGTGGTCGATATCGGCACCGGACCGACAGTCGTTCGCGACTACGCCCAGGCGGCGGAGGGTCTCGGCTATTCGTATCTGGTCGCACCGGACCATGTACTCGGCGTCAATCCGGCAGCGGATCATGACGGGCGCCGGGTCGGCACCACCGCCAACCCATATCACGATCCGTTCGTCCTGTTCGGCTTCCTCGCCGGCTGCACGCAGCGCATCGGCTTCGCTGTCGGCGTGCTGATCCTGGCGCAGCGCCAGGCGGTGCTGGTGGCGAAGCAGGCGGCAAGCCTCGACGTGCTGTCCGGCGCACGTTTCCGCCTCGGCGTCGGCGTCGGCTGGAACGAAGTGGAGTTCGTCGGGCTGAACGAGAATTTCCACAACCGCGGCAAGCGCTCGGAAGAGCAGGTGCGGGTGATGCAGGCACTGTGGGCGAACGAACACGTCGACTTCACCGGCGAGTTCCATCGCATCAAGGATGCCGGGATCAATCCACGGCCCGCCTCCGGACGCGTGCCGGTCTGGTACGGCGGCCACGCAGAGGCGACGTTCCGCCGCGCGGCCAGGTATGGCGACGGATTCATGCCGCTGGCGTATCCGCCCGGTGACGCGGCGCTTGCCGCATTCGACAAGCTGCGCCGGCTGACGCGTGAGGCGGGGCGCGATCCGGCGGCGATGGGCATCGAGGTGTGGGCGTCACTTGCTGGCAGCGAGGACGACTGGCGGCGCGAGTTCCAGTTCTGGAAGCAGGCCGGGGTGACGCACATGACGGCGCATACGACCTATGTGAGCGGTCATCACAAACGTATCGACGGACGCAGCGCGGCCGAGCACCTCTCGGCGATCACGCGGTACAAGAAGGCGGTGGCCGATCTGTTGTAGCGAGTACCCACTGGCGTCAGAGCGCGCCGTTCCATGCTGGATCCTAAATCGCGTTCACGCCGAACCAGCCTGCTACTTCGCAGCGCGGCGGAGTGCCGGGGCGCGAGATCCTGAGCAGCCGGCCGATGTCCAGCCTGCCAGGATCCCAATGGCGGTTGCCGGGAACATGCTGATGTCCACACCATCCGTTGAAGGCGAGCCATTCGTCGTCGGTCATGCGCGACGAGCTCTCGTAGCCTTTGCCGTCGCCTTCACCGACGAACCTGCTGTACTGCCATGACCTTATGCCGGTCTGACTTTCAGCCCACCGCATCCAGTCCCACAGCCTCTCCAGCATCGCCTCCGGGATGTCGGCGATCTCGGCCGCCTTCCACGCGATCTCGATCTGAATGGCGGATTGCTGATTGGTATCGACCGTGCCCGCGTTGTGCTCCAGCGCGCGTGCCGCGACGTTGATCGGGAAATGCTGAAAGAACCTGGCGGCATCGTGCTCCATCACCAGCGTGAAGTGCGGTGGATTGTGGTGTCCGTAGTAGCTGGTGGTGGAGGGCGTGTACGATCTGTCCTCGGTCGTGTGAATGACGCCTCTGAACGGACCGCCGACCCAGGCGCCGCCATTCTGGCTCGCGAACTCCAGCTTGGTCGCGTCGTCCCACCACACACCCATCGCCACCTCCCAACCACCGCAACCCATGCGGCCAGCAGCTTATGCAAGGCGTGGCGGTTCGGATGTGAACAGCGTCACTGGCGCGGCGCACACTTCCATGCCAGCCCCCGCAGAACGGGACCGGGCAGCAAGGCCGCGGCAAGCAGGCCGGCGAACAGCGCCACGAACAGCCACGGCAACCCTTGCGGATTGTGCAGGTCCATCGCCGCGCCGCCCAGCGGCGGCCCGGCAAGGGCGCCCAGGCCGTAGGCGATGATCATCGCGGCATTGACGCTGACCAGGTCGCCGCCGCGGAACCGGTCGCCAGCCATGCTGAGCGCGACCGGATAGATCCCCGACGCTACGCCGCCCCACACGAACAGCAGAGCAAACAGGAGAAGCGGCGCGGGTGGCACGATCACCAACGCCACCGCTCCGACCACGCCCACCGTGCCGCAGAGCCGCAATGCCGTCAGCCGCGACACGCGATCCGACAGCCAGCCGATCATCACCTGGAACGCGATCGACCCGAAATACACGCCGGACAAGGTCGCCGCGGCCCAACGCTCGGTCAGCCCGCTTCGCACGCCCCAGACCGGCAGCATCGCCATCAGCGACGCCTCATAAAGGCCGAACACCGCGATGACCCCGAGGATCGCCGGTGCGCGCGCGAACATACGCAGCGGACCCGCGCCGCGGTCCCGGCCGAAATTGCGCGACGCCTCGCCGACGCCGAGCAGCGGCAGCGTCGCCAGGGCCGAAATTGCGGCGTTGACCAGAAACGGCGGCCAACCCTCGATGCCCGTCAGCGACAGGACCAGGGGCCCGGTGCCGAACCCGGCCGACAACGCGGCCGCATAGATTCCGATAATCCGGCCGCGGCGCGCATCGCCGGCAAGGTGATTGATCCAGGCCTCGCCCGCCGTGAAGATGCTCGAGCCCACGGCGGCGCCCAGCGGGCGCAGCACGAACCAGGCCGCGATGCTGTCGAGCGGCTTCATCGCCAGGAAAAGCGCGGTGTCGAGGACGAATCCGGCCAACAGGAAGTTTCGCACCCCGAAGCGCTGAACCAGCCGCGGCGCGACCAGCGGGCCGATGATGACGCCGATGAACGTCGCGCCGGCATTCAGCCCGTTCAGCGTCACCTCGGTGCCACGCTGCTCGAGCAGCAGTGACAGCAGCGGTCCCGCCTGGCCCACGCTGAGGCCGAACACGGTCACCGAGGCGATCGCCGCCACCAGTCCCCAGCGCCGCTCGCGCGGGGTGGTTGGCAGCGCACTTGCATCCATGCTTGGCATCAGCCGGCCCCGACAGGAAACACCGCGGCATGGAGTGGCACAGAACGCCGCCTTACGGCAGACGGGATAGCGCGCCCTTCGCTTTGGTCGTGGCGATCACCGCCTGCGGCACCCTGGGCATGCACCTGATCATCCCGGCGCTGCCGGACACGGCGCGCGCGCTGGGCGTCTCGCCGGGCACGATTCAGCTGACCATCACTCTTTACCTGATCGGCCTGGCGATCGGACAGTTGCTCTACGGACCGATATCCGACCAATTCGGCCGCCGCCCGGTGCTGCTGGGCGGCCTGGCATTGTTCACGCTCGCCGGCATCGCCACGACCGCCGCGCCGAACGCCTGGACACTGGTGATCGCGCGCATCCTCCAGTCGATCGGCGCATGCAGCGGACTGGTGCTGGGCCGGGCGATCGTCCGCGATTCCGCGGCGCCGGACCGGGCGGCGGCGCGGCTCGCCATGCTGACCCTTGTGATGTCGGCGGCGCCCGCCATCGCGCCGGTGCTGGGCGGCTACGCCACGGCCTGGTTCGGCTGGCGCGCTGCCTTCGCGCTGCTGGCGGTCGTCGGCGCGGTGACCGTGGGCTTCGCGGTGCTGCTGCTGCCGGAGACCAATGCCTTGCAGTCGAGTGGGCGGGCCTCGATGCTGCTGGGCTCGCTGCGGCTGTTCCGCTCGCGGGCGTTCTGCGGCTACGTGCTGGGCGGCGCCTGCACAACCACGTCGTTCTATGCGTTCATGGCGGCCTCACCGTTCATCCTGGTGGACCTGCTCCACCAGCCGACCGAGCGCGTCGGTCTCTACTACCTGCTGCTGATGGCAGGCGTGGCGGCGGGCAGCCTGTCGGCGAACCGGCTGGCCGGTCGTATCAGGACGCAGACGGCGCTGCGCATCGCCAACTCCATCGCGATCGCCGGTGCCGCGACCTTTATGCTGGCGAACGTCGCCGACCGGCTCAGCGTCGTGACGGTGATCGCGCCGGTCGTGGTGTTCATGATCGGCGCCGGCATGGCGAGCCCGTTCGCGCTGAGCGGCGCGGTCAGCGTCAACCCACACGCCATCGGCGCGGCCTCCGGGCTATACGGCTTCACCCAGATGGCGTACGGCGCGTTGTGCACCGTGATCGTCGAGGTGTGGCGGCCCGGCTCGGGTACTCACCGTCGCGGTGGTGCTGCTCGGCTCGGCCATCCTGGGGCAGATCGCCCTGTCGCTCGCCGCGCGGCGGTCACCGGCGCCGTGACGCGGTTGCTCGCATGCCCTGCGCTTGACTTAGGCGCGCGCACAAGGGTGTCATCCCGGTAAGCGGTCACCGCATCGCAAGGGAGAGGCGCCGATGTTCATCCGCAACGCCTGGTATGTCGCTGCCTGGGTCGACGAGATCAGCGACAAGCCGCTGGCCCGCCGGATCTGCGACGAGCCGGTCGTGCTGTTCCGCGACCGGCAGAACCGCGCCGCCGCGCTGCTCGACATGTGCTGCCATCGCGGGGCGCCGCTGCATATCGGCACGGTGGTCGAACAGGGCATCCAGTGCGGCTATCACGGCTTGATCTTCGACCACACCGTGCCTGTGTTCACGTCCCCGGCCAGGACCGCATCATTGATCGCACCCGCGTGCGCTGCTTCCCGGTGGTGGAGCAGGATGCGTTCGTGTGGATCTGGATGGGCGATCCGGCGCTGGCCGATCCGGCGAAGATCGTGCCATGGCCGTATCACAACGACTCGGTTAACTGGCCACACAGGCACACGATGTATCCCATCAAGGCGGCGGCCATGCTGATGGTCGACAACCTGATGGACCTGACGCATCTCGGCTACATCCACACCTCGACCATCGGCGGCAACCCGACGGCGCATGTCGAAGCCAGGATGGAAACCGAGCGCACGCCACTCGGTGTCAGGTTCACCCGCTGGATGCTGAACTCACTGCCGCCGCCGACCTACGTGAAGGCGGTCGGCTTCCAGGGCCGCATCGACCGCTGCCAGCGCTTCGAGTTCGTCGCCCCCGGTTCCGTCCTGCAATGGACCGGTGCCACCGATGCCGGCGGCTATCGCGACGGCGACACGTCCGACAGCAAGCTGGCGTTCCGCCTGTATCACGGCCTGACGCCGGAGACAGAGACCTCATGTTTTTACTTCTGGTCGGCCGCGAACGGGTTCCGTCAGGACGAACCGGCGGCGACCGAGCTGTTCTTCGAACAGGTCGCAGCCGCGTTCCTGGAGGACAAGACGGTGGTCGAAGCCCAGCAGGAGCGACTGACCGAACTTGGCGAGGCCGCACTGGTGGACATCGCCAGCGACTCGGTTCGACTGCACATGCGCCGCACGATGGAGCGGCTACAGACCGAGGACAGTCAGGCGCTGGCGGCTGAGTAGCGGGCTTACAGGCGCTCGTAGCTGATCACTGATCCATCGTCGACGGTGAAGCGCATGCTGGCCCATCTGTCGTCGTGATCGTACCAGAGTTCGAAGTTGAGATCGCCGCTCAGCTTGTAGTGTTTCGCGGGTATCTCCTCACCTGATGCCAGGCGTATCTTCTCGTCAGGCTGGAGCGACACCGCAGGGTGAACCAACATGCCGTCCTGCGTGCCGATCATCGGCCCGCGCAGCATGCGCGCGTTCCAATGCGTGGTCGCCAACGCATTGTCCGGCGCGATGTATGGCGAGGTCCCGCTGCCATCGACGGCGACACCGGTATCGATCCGATGCGCCAGCGCATGCATTTTCGTGCCGTTCCGATAGGTCTGAGACACGAACCCCACCAGCCGGTCGCGGCGCCACAACTCCTGATTGCGATGGGTGTAGCGCACGAACGGAATCGGCCCGAACTTCACCAGCACATCGACCGCGATATCGACGGTCAGCGCGTCGCCATCCCGGTGGAAGGTCATCGTGTGGGTGCCGATCGGCACGCCATGACGCATCAGCCTGAACGCCAGCCTGTCATCCGCCGGTACCGGCAGCCCCGCATGAGCGGTACTTCCAATAACCGTTGCCGCACCAGCCAGCAACATGCGGCGGGTAATCGCGTTGCGTCCGTTTCTCGTATCCATGGTAGCTACCCTCCGCTACCTGAACTGACGGTGATTGATTCTAGCGCAGGTCAGCGGCCGGCGCCAGTTGCCTGCCTCGCGATGTGATCGCCTCGATTTGACGCCGTGGCGCGGCACGGCACAGGCTGCCGTCTCGGACATTGACAAGAGCGCTGCATGCGACGGGGCATCGTATTCCTGCTGTTGGCGATTTTCGCCCTCCCTGCCCCCATCTCCGCTGCCGACCTCCGCCTTGGCCTCGCGGTCGAGCCCGACTCGATCGACCCGCACTATCACAATTTCGGCGGCAACAAAGGCCTGATGCCGAACATCTTCGAGGGCCTCACCGCGACCGACGCGTCGGACCACCTGACACCCGATCTCGCCGTCTCCTGGCGGCTGATCGACGACACCACCTGGGAATTCGAACTCCGCTCCGACGTCACGTTTTCCGATGGCGCGCCGCTGAGCGCTGACGACGTTGCCTTCACCATCGAGCGCGTGCCGAACGTGCTCACCACCGTCACCGACATGTCGGAATACGTGAAGCCGATCGCGCGCGTCGAGGTGGTCGATCCCCACACCGTGCGCTTCCACACCAAGGGCCCCTTCCCACTCGCGCCGGAATATCTCTCCGCCATCGGCATCGTCTCGCGCCGTCACGGTGAAGGCGCCGGCACGGCCGACTACAACAGCGGCAAGGCGGCAATCGGCACCGGCCCGTTCCGCTTTGTCTCCTGGTCCCGTGGCGACAAGATCGTGCTGGCACGCAACGAGTTATGGTGGGGCGGGATTCCCGTTTGGGATAACGTGACGATCCGCTACATCAGGAATCCGCCCTCGCGCCTGGCGGCGCTACTGGCCGGCGATGTCGATCTGATCGACGAAGTCTCGGTGCAGGACATTGCGCGGGTGAAGCAGGACGCGCGCTTCACACTCGCCTCCGGCCCGTCCGACGACCTCGTCGGCTTCGTGTTCGACGTGCAGGATCATTCGTCGCCGACAATCACCGATGCCGATGACAAGCCGCTGCCGACCAATCCGTTCCGTGACCGCCGCGTGCGCGAGGCGGTGAGCCTGGCGATCGATCGCGCTGCAATTCGCGACCGCATCATGAACGGGCAGTCCGATCCGGATAACCAGTACATGAAGCCCGGCCAGTACGGCTACGACCCGGCGCTGCCGCCGCTGCGCTTCGATCCGCAGCAGGCGCGGACACTGCTGGCTGCCGCGGGCTATCCGAATGGCTTCAAACTCGGCGTCGCCTGCCAGAACGACCGCTTCGTCAACGATGCGACGATCTGCCAGACCGTGGCGCAGATGCTGACGCGCATCGGCGTCGCCACCACGCCGGAGGTGATGCCGCACGCCGTCTGGGTGCCGCGCGCGAACCGGCACGAGTTCAGTCTGTTCACCTATTTTTGGACGATCGATACGCCCGAACCCTCGCTCATGCTGATCAGCCAGCTCGAGACGCCCGACGCCGTTCGCGGCCGCGGCGCATTCAACCGCGGCGTCTACAGCAATCCGGCATTCGACTCGGTTTTGGATCAGGCGCTGGTGACGCTCGATCGCGAGGCGCGCGAGGCGCTGCTGATCAAGGCGACGGACATCGCCTTCCGCGACCACGCTCTGCTGCCGCTGCACCACCAGTTCAACATCGAGGCGATGGCGCGCAAGATCCGCCACACGCCGCGCATCGACGGCCGCATCCGCGCCGCCGATGTCCTGCCGCAGAAGGGAGAGTGAAGATGGCCGACCAGCATCGCATGCCCACCCACCATCCGCGCATCATCGGCACGCGGCACATGGTCTCGTCCGCCAACTATCTCGCCGCGCAGGTTGGGTTCGAGATCCTGGAGGCCGGCGGCAATGCGATCGACGCGGGCGTCGCGGGCGGCATCGCGCTGGGCGTCCTGCAATGCGAATACGTGCATTTCGCCGGCGTGGCCCCGATCATGATCCGCCTTGCCGAAACCGGCGAGACGGTGTCGATCAGCGGCCTCGGTCCCTGGCCGAAGCTCGCCAGTGCCGCGTGGTTTCGCGAGCACCAGGGCGGCCGTATCCTGTCCAACATCAAACGAACCGTGGTTCCGGCGGCGCCCGATGCGTGGATCACCGCGCTGGAACACTACGGCACGATGAGCTTCGCCGAGGTTGCCGCCGCGGCAATCCGTTTCGGCCGCGAGGGGTTCGGCCTGCAGTCGATTTCGCATGAGGTGATAACCGGAGCCGCCGACACAATTCGTCGGTACCCGCAAAACGCCGCGATCTACATGCCTGGTGGAGAAGTGCCGCAACCGGGCACGCGGTTCTTCCAGACCGACCTGGCGAACTCCATCCAGTATATGGCGGATGAGGAAGCCGCCGTCGCGAGCAAGGGCGGCCGCGCGGCGGGACTGGCCGCGGCACGCGATGCGTTCTATCGCGGCGACATAGCGCGGAAGATCGTCGCCTATCACGAGGCGAATGACGGCTGGCTGCGCGAGGATGACCTGGCGGAGTTCCGCGTCGACGTCGAGACGCCGCTGAACGTGCGCTTCGGCGACGTGACGGTGTTCGGCTGTCGCCCGTGGTGTCAGGGGCCGGTGCTGTTGCAGACCCTGAAGATCCTCGACGGCATCGACCTCCGGTCACTCGGCCACAACACGCCCGCCTATGTCCATACGCTCGTAGAGGCATTGAAACTCGCGTTCGCCGACCGGCACGCTTGGTATGGCGATCCGAAGTTCGTCGATGTGCCGATCGACGCGCTGCTCAGCGACGCCTACGCCGCACGCCGGCGGGCGCTGATCAAACCGGACCGCGCCTGCCCGGAAATGCCGCCGGCCGGCACCGCGCAGGAGCTTGGCATCGCCGCGCGAGCGCCCATCGCCGCGAAGGCGGACCGCGAATATGTTGAGGGCGACCCGGATACCTCGTATGTCTGTGTGATCGATCGCCACGGCAATTGCTTCGCGGCCACGCCTAGCGATGGTGCGATCAACGGGCCGGTCATCCCAGGCACGGGTCTCGCACCTTCATCGCGCGGCATGCAGTCCTGGACCGATCCGGCACACCCCGCGTGCCTCGCGCCGGGCAAGCGGCCGAGGCTCACGCCTAATCCGTCGATTGCGATGCGCGACGGCAAATGGATCATGCCGTTCGGTTCGCCGGGCAACGACGTGCAGCCACAGGCGATGCTTCAGGTGTTCCTCAACGTGGTGGCGTTCGACATGACGCCGCAGCAGGCGATCGAGCAGCCACGCTTTGCCTCGTTCAGTTTCCCTGGCTCGTCCGATCCGCACAGCTACACGCCCGGACGCATGAGCATGGAGCGGCGATTCAGCGATGCGACGGCGGCGGCGCTCGATCGGATGGGCCACGGCGTGAACTGGTGGCGCGAATGGGAATGGAAGGCTGGCTGCGTCTGCGCCGTCGTCAAGGATCTCGAGAGCGGCATGATGGAGGGTGGTGCGGATGTGCGCCGACCCGGCGGTGTGCGCGGGTGGTAGCGTCCCCTCCCCCCCGCCCCCTCCCGCAAGGGGAGGGGGAGAGTCGGGCTGGTATTTGCCGTGGGGTTTTTATACTGGCCGCGCTTCTCAGTTTGATAGCGCCGCGTCACAGCGCCGCGGATGCCAATGCGCTGTGGCAGATCGTGGGCGAGCAATGCGTCCCGGATGAGAAGCAGAATCACTCGCCCAAGCCGTGCGAACAGGTCGATCTCGCTGGCGGCTACGCGGTGCTGAAGGACATCGTGGGGAATACCCAGTTCCTGCTGATTCCGACCGCGCGGATCAGCGGCATCGCGAGTCCCGCGGTTCTCGCGCCGGATGCGCCGAACTACTGGCAGGACGCCTGGCAGGCACGGCGTTATGTCGAGGAGCGCGCGCGTCGTCCGCTGCCGCGCGATGCGATCGGGCTGGCGATCAATTCGATATATGCGCTGTCGCAGAACCAGTTGCACATCCATGTTGATTGCATGCGGCTTGATGTCATCGCTGCCTTGCGCGAGCACGCTTCGGATATCGGCACGCAATGGTCGAAATTCCCGGTGCCGCTTGCGGGCCACGAGTATATGGCAATGCGGCTCGATCAGCCGGAACTTGGCCACACCAATCCGTTCGACCTGCTCGCCGATGGCATAACTGGCGCGCGCGCCGAGATGGGCCATTACACGCTCGTGGTCGTCGGTGCGACGACGGGCTTCGTGCTGCTCGCCGGACATGCCACACCGGCCACGGGCGACAGGGGCTGGGGCGAACAATTGCAGGATCATGCATGTACCGCGGCGACCGTCGCGGCGCGCTGACACCAGGAGACCATCATGCAGCTTGGCTTCAACCTGCCGATCAGCGGCCCCACCTCGTCCGCGCGCAGCTTCGCCCGTATCGCGCAGCAAGGCGAGGCGATGGGCTATAACTACCTGACGCTGACCGACCACGTCGTGCTGCCCGACGTCAGCGTGCCCGGCTATCCGTATTCCGAGTCCGGCGAGTTCATGTCGAACACGCCGACCGAGCGGCATGAGATGCTCACCGCCACAGCCTTCATCGCCGCCAAGACCTCGCGTATCCGACTGGTGCTCGCGGTGCTGGTGGTGCCGCATCGGCCTGCGGTGCTCGCGGCGAAGATGCTATCGACCATCGACGTTCTGTCCGAAGGCCGCCTGGTCATCGGCATCGGCGCCGGCTGGCTGAAGGCGGAGTTCGATGCCGTGGTGACCACGCCGTTCGCCGAACGCGGCGCGGTGACCGACGAATACCTCGAAGCGTTCCGCGCGCTTTGGACGCAGGAACATGCGCACTTCGACGGACGCTACACGAAGTTCGCCGACCTGATCTTCCTGCCGCGCCCGGTGCAGCGGCCGCATCCACCGATCTGGGTCGGCGGCGAGAGCGGTCCGTCGCTGCGTCGCGCGGCGCGGTTCGGCGATGCGTGGTATCCGATCGGCTCTAACAAGAGGCATCTGCTGGACACGCTGCCACGCCTTGCTGCCGGCATCGCGCGCCTGCGCAAGCTGGTCGCGGAAGCCGGGCGGGATCCTGCCAGCGTGTCGGTGGTGTATCGCGTGAAGCGCTACGGCGACGTTGTGCCGCCGGTTGCGTCCGATGGCGAACGACGGCTGTTTTCCGGCAGCGACAGCGATATCGTCGACGACCTGCGCGCATTGCGCGAACTTGGCGTAACCGCGATCGATGTCGAGGTCGAAGGCAGTGACGAGGCCGCCACGATCGCCAACATGCAGCGATTTCGCGACACGATCTTCGCACGGATGTAGCGGGGCGCTTGCGCCGGGCGGCCTCGCGGGCAGAAGATGCGCTGGGAGGCCGCCATGAAAGTCTCGTACTTCGAAACTGGTCGCTATGTGCCGTCGCCTGACCTGCCGCGCGAATGGCCGGTGCCGCCTGCCGCGTACGATCCCGCGGTCGGCGCCGAAGCGCTGCGCGGCATGGTCGAGCGCGTGAAGTTCGTCGAGGCCCTCGGGTTCGACTGGGTAAGTTTGTCCGAGCACCACTACTCGCCGCGCATTCTGACACCGTCGCCGGTGGTCTCCGCCGCCTGGCTCGCCGCGCGGGTGGATACGATCAAGGTCGCGCTGCTTGGACCGATTGTGCCGGTTAGCAATCCGATCCGCATCGCCGAGGAACTGGCGATGCTCGACAACCTGGCGCCGGGTCGCATCGTCGTCGGACTGCTGCGCGGCACCACCAACGAGTACCTCAGCTACGACCTCAACCCGAAGGAGGCGCGCGAGCGCACCGACGAGGGGATGGAGTTGATCCTCAAGGCGTGGGCCGAGCCGCAACCGTTCGGTTGGCAGGGGCGTCACTACCAGTATCGCACCGTGTCGATCTGGCCGCGTCCGCAGAACGGACATCCGCCGACCTACGCGATCGGCACCAGTGCGGAGGCGGGCGAATTCGCCGCTCGCCATCACGTCGGTCTCGGCGTTTCGTACGGCACGTTCGAGTTGATGGCGAAAGCGACCGCGCATTATCGCGAGCGATGCGCGCATTACGGTTGGGAGCCGGGTCCGGACGACGTTATCTACCGAGCCAACATGATTCTGGGCGAGACCGATGATGCAGCCGAGGAGCTGCTCAATCGGCGCGACAAGCAGGCGGCGTTCCCGATCAGCGGCGGGCTGCGCGATGCGCTGCTTCAGTCGGACCGGCGCAATGTCGCGGGCGAGCAGCGGCCGGCGAACGTCGGCGGCGTGCTGCCGATCAGCTTCTGCGGCGGTCCCGATCGCGTCGTCGATCAGATTCGGCTCTGTCGCGAGCAGGTCGGCGCCGGCGTGCTCGACCTGTCGTTGCAGGACCCCGGCACCGGCGATACCGGCGCCATGCTGAAGGCGCTCGAGCTGTTCGGGGAAAAGGTCCTGCCGCGCATCCGGGAGATCTGACGTGGCGTTCAGTGAAGGCTTCGTCGAGGCGGACGGCTTCCGCATCCGCTACATGCAGGCAGGGCAGGGGACGCCGCTGGTGCATCTGCACGGCGCCGGCGGGTTGCGCATGACGCGCGCGCACGATCTGCTGAGCAAGCATCATCAGGTTATCGTCTTCGAGATGCCCGGGTTCGGTGCATCGGCCGAGAACACGCGAACGCAGACCGTGGGTGACCTCGCCGCAACGATGGGATCGGCTGTCGGCGCACTCGGTATCGACCGCTTCAACCTGATGGCGACCTCATTCGGCGGTCGTGTCGCATTGTGGCTGTCGCTGCAACATCCGGATCGCGTGCAGGCGCTCATTCTGGAAGCGCCGGCCGCGATTCGTCCGGCGGGACAAAGGCCGCCGTCGGGCACGCCGGAGCAGATCGCTCAACTGATCTTCGCGCATCCTGAACGGCTCGGGCCGATGCCTTCCGTCGATCCGGCCGTGCAGGAGAAGCAGCGCGCGCTGACTGGCCGTTTGCGCGGACCCGACCGCGATGCGGAACTGGAGGCACAGATGAAGGGGCTGGCGACGCCGACACTCGTGGTGTTCGGCACGCTCGACCGGGTCATCCCGCCTGACCTCGGCCGTATCTACAAGACGCTGCTGCCGAACTGCCACCTGGTGTTCGTATACGACGCGGGTCACGAGCTCAGCACCGATCGGCCCGAGGCGTTTGCCGAATTGGCTGATGATTTTCTCGAGCGCCACGAGGCTTTCGTCATCAATCGCACCAAGACCGTCATCCATCCATAAGTTAGCGATCCTGCGACAGGATAAGCGCGGTGTAAGGCCCGAGCCCGATCGTACCGGCGAACGCCATTCCATCGGCGCCCTGATCGGTTGTCGCAAGATCGAAGCTCGAATGGTTGGAGAAGACCTGACTGTAGCCGTTCCAGTCGCCATTGAAGCGCACGCGCCAGGTGCCGCCGCGCGGCAATCCGATGCGGTAGGAATCGTAGGCTTGGTCGGCGAAGTTCGCGAGCACGATCACGTCGTCTCCCGCCCCGCCCCCATCCCAGCGATGATACGCGATCACCTTGTCGGTATTGTTGACGTGGTGGACGTTCACTGAGTGACCGCAGAGGCCGCGTGTGCTGTTGAACCAGTTGCGCCGCAAGCGGATCAGGTCGCGGTACAGCGTACGGATGCCGGCGAAACGACCGGCCTTCGACCAGTCCAGCGCAACCGCATCGGACCACGCACCCCACTCGAGAAACTCCTGTCCCATGAAGATCATCGGAATGCCCGGTGCGGAGAACACCAGTGCGGCACCGAGCGTCGAGCGTTTCTGCGAAAAGTAGCTGTCGGCTGAGCCCGGCCATATAAGCTCCGGCACCCGAGCCTTGCCGTTCGACGCGGCGTCCTCGTCGTGGCTTTCGGTGTATAGCACGCGCTGAAACGCGTTGGCGTTGAATTGCTGGCCGATCATGCTGGCGAGCGCCTGCATGTCGCGCCCCGCGTCATCGGGCGGGACGATCGCGCCTCGCAGCGTGTGCATGAAGCCCGCGCCCCACTGGGAGCCGAAGCCGGCGCCTCCGGCACCCTGCGTCCCGGTCAGCCATTCATTGTCCTGCATGTCCTCGGCGATGGTGATCTTCCAGGGCTGATTCGCCTGAACCTCACCGTTGATCCATTGCAGCAGACCCCAGCCATCGCCGATGTCCGAACCCGGGTCATTGTTGCTGCCCCAGACGTTGCGGATGTAGTCGGTGGCGTCGAAGCGAAGGCCGTCACAGCGATGCTGCTGCAACCAGAACAGCGCATTGTCGCGCAGGAACTGGCGCACCTCGCTGCGACCATAGTCGGGGCGCGTGTCACCCCACGGCGTGCTGCGACGCCAGTCATTGTAAAAGTAGATGCCGCCGGCGTCGTTTTCGCTCCAGCCATCGAAGCGCCAGAGATCGAGATCGTTGGGGCCGAGATGGTTGTAGACCACATCGTAGATAACCGCGATGCCATAACTGTGCGCGGCGTCAACCAACGCCTGGAAGCCGTTGGGTCCGCCGTAGTTGTCCTCGATGGCGAAGATGTCGGCTGGGTTGTACCCCATCGAGTTGCTACCGGGGAATTCGTCCGATGGCATCACCTGGATCGTGTTGATGCCGAGATCCGCGAGATAGCCGAGTTTGCCGATCACGGTGTTGAAGTCGCCACGGCCGCTGAGGCTGGCGGGATCGAACAGGAAACTCCCGACATGCAGTTCATAGATCACCATTTCGTTCCAGGAAGGCGTGGAATAGCCCTGCGCCTGCCAGGCGAAATCGGTCGTTGAGATGATACTGTTGCCGGCGGAGTTGGTCATCGACAGCGCATACGGATCGTTTTTCCACAGCGGACCAGGGAGAGCGGCGTTGGTGACGACGAACTTGTATTGGTCGTTCAGCGCTGCTGCGGCGACATCGCCGGACCAGTAGCCGTTGCCCTCCGAGGTCAGTGGCGATGCAAGCGTGTTCCAGTTGTTGAAGGCGCCGGCCACAGTCACGCTGCTGGCAAACGGCGCCCAGACGCGGAATGCGACGCCACCCGCGAATGGTATCGCGCCCATTCCTGGCTGTTGCGATGCTGGCATTTATATTCTCCGGCAAGTCGGGTCTGGTTCTGGCACAGGGGTGAGAGGCGGTAGGTGAGGTCGATCACTTGCCAATGCAGAACCGCGCGAACAGCGTGTCGAGGATGTCTTCGACGCCCACGCTGCCCGTGATGCGTCCGAGCGCGCGCAACCCCAGGCGCAGATCCTCCGCCCGCAGCTCCGGCAATTCCGCGGACTGAGCGCCGGCGAGCCGCGCGGCCACTTCCAGCAGCGCCGCACGATGGCGCGCTTGGGTCAGCGGCGGCGGCCCGGCGCTCTCGGTTAGCGCGCGCGCGACATCGGCCAGGCGCTTACGCAGCTCCGTGAGCCCCTCACCGGTCAGCGCGCTAACCCCGATCGCGCCGGCGGGCACCGAACCGCCAAGATCGATCTTGTTCACGATGAGGAAGTGTCCGCCATTCTCCCCCTCCTTTTGCGGGAGGGGGATGGGGAGAGGGGGAGTCTCTTCGACGGTGATCACCAGATCGGCCGCAGCGGCACGGGCACGAGCGCGACGCACGCCCTCGGCCTCGATTTCGTCCGTCGCATCGCGCAATCCTGCCGTGTCGACCAATGTCACCGGCACTCCGCCCAGCACCACCCGCGTCTCCAGCGCGTCGCGCGTGGTGCCGGGGATTGCCGAGACGATCGCCACGTCGCGTTCGGCCAGCGCATTGACCAGTGACGACTTGCCGACATTCGGCCGGCCGGTGACCGCAAACACCAGCCCCTCGCGAAGCCGCTCGCCACGTCGATCATCGTTCAGATGCGCCGCCACCTCGCGGGACAGCGCCTTCAGTTCGTCTTGCACCTGCGCCTCAACCTCGGGCGGCAGGTCCTCGTCCGGGAAGTCGATCAGCGCTTCCTGCTGCGCCAGCAGCAGCCGCAGCCGATCCGCCCAGCCGGCGTAAAGCGTGCCCAGTGCGCCATCCAACTGACGCAGTGCCTGGCGCCGCTGCGCCTCGGTCTCGGCAGCGACCAGATCGTGCACGGCCTCGGCTTCAGTGAGGTCCATCCGGCCGTTGAGAAAGGCGCGCCGGGTGAACTCTCCCGGTTCCGCCGGCCGAGCGCCGAGCGCGACCAGCACATCGGCGACGCCCGTCAGCACCGCGCGACCACCGTGCAGGAATAATTCGGCGGAGTCCTCGCCGGTATAGCTGCCGGGACCGGGCAGCCATACGACCATCGCCCGGTCGATGTCGCGCAGCCGGCGCAACGACACCCGCCGCGGCGGCGGCACCCGACCGCACAGCTCCGCGAGCATGGCGCGGCTCGCTGGCCCGCTCAGCCGCATCACCGCTATGGCAGCCTGTCCCGCCCCGGATGCGACCGCAAAGATGGTGTCCGCGTCCATGGCTTCCTATGTCATCCCGACACCGGAGGAGCGCAACGCCATGGCCGAGCCCACAAACCTGCTCCGCCACGAGACCTCGCCGTATCTGCTGCAGCACGCGGACAACCCGGTGCATTGGCGGCCGTGGGGACCGGCGGCGCTGGAGGAGGCGCGAACTGAAAAGAAACCGATCCTGCTGTCGATCGGCTACGCCGCCTGCCACTGGTGCCATGTGATGGCGCACGAATCGTTCGAGGATGCGGAAACCGCGGCGCTGATGAACGAGCGCTTCGTCAACATCAAAGTGGACCGCGAGGAGCGGCCGGACATCGACCACCTCTACATGTCGGCGCTGCATGCGCTGGGCGAGCAAGGCGGCTGGCCGCTAACCATGTTCATCGCCCCGGACGGCGCGCCATTCTGGGGCGGCACGTATTTCCCGCCCGAGCCGCGCTGGGGCCGGCCGTCGTTCCGTCAGGTGCTGCAGGGCGTGTCTGAGGCATACCGTACCGATCACGAGATGGTGGCGAAGAACACCACAGCGCTGCGCCGCGTGCTGGCGGGGATGTCGAACGCCCACCTGGGCGATCTGCCGACGCCGGTGCATCTGGATGCAGTGGCCGCGGCCCTGCTGCGGATGAACGATCCGGAGCAGGGTGGGTTGAAGGGGGCGCCAAAATTCCCTAACCCGCCGATCTTCCGTTTCTTCTGGCAGAACGCGTTCCGCACCGGTGCGCCGGAGGGCCAGAACGCACTGCACCTGATGCTCACGCGCATGTCGCAGGGCGGCATCTACGATCACCTCGGCGGCGGCTTTTCACGGGTACTCGACCGATGCCGTGTGGCTGGTGCCGCATTTCGAGAAGATGCTCTACGACAACGCGCAATTGTTGGAGCTGCTGGCGTTCGCCCACGCGCATCGCCCGGACCCGCTGTACGCGCAGCGCGCGGCGGAGACCGTCGAGTGGATGGTCCGCGACATGACCGCCGAACGCCTGGCCGGGCGCGCCGCCTTTGCCGCGTCGGAGGATGCCGATAGCGAGGGCGAGGAAGGCCGCTTCTACGTCTGGACCGAACCGGAGGTGGACGCGCTGCTGGGCGATGCGTCAGCCGCGTTCAAGCACGCCTATGACGTAACGCCGACCGGCAACTGGGAGGGCCACACGATCCTCCGCCGGATGACGACGGCCGGGACGGAGGATGAGGAAGCGGCGCTGGCACGGTCTCGCGCGGTGCTGTTCGCGGCCCGTGCGAAGCGCGTGCGGCCTGGGCGCGACGACAAGGTGCTGGCGGACTGGAACGGCCTGGCGATCGCCGCCCTGGCGCGCGCGTCGGCGGTGTTCGAACGGCCCGAGTGGCTGGCGCGCGCAGAGGAGGCGCACGACTTCATCCTGGCGGAGATGTCGGCGTCTGATGGGCGGGTGCAGCACGCATGGCGGCTCGGGCGGGTGACGGCGGCGGGGTTGCTGGACGATCAGGCCGCGATGGCGCGCGCATCGCTGGCGCTGTTCGAGGCGACCGGCGAGGCGCTGCGGCTGGCCGAGGCGATTCGGCTGGCCAGAGCCGCCGAGACGGCGTTCACGGACGGGCAGGGCGGCTATTACACCACCGCCGCCGATGCGTCCGATGTGCCGCTGGCGCGGCCACGCACCGCGGCTGACAACGCGACGCCGGCGGGCAATGGGCTGCTGGCCGAGGTGTTCGCGCGGCTCTGGCATTTGACCGGTGATAGGGGATGGCGGGAGCGCGCTGAGGCGCTGTTACGCGCGTTCACCGGCAAGCCCGATCAGCTTGCCGCCATGCCGACGCTGCTGGCGGCGGCGGACCTGCTGGAGGAAGCGGCAACGGTGGTGATCGCCGGCAACGCTGGGCAGCCGCTTGCGTCAGTGGCCCTGGCGGCGGCGGACCCGGCGGTCGTGGTGCTGCGCGCGTCCGGTCTCGACGCGCTGCCGGCGGACCATCCGGCATTCGGCAAGTCAGCCGGTGCCGCAGGGGCGACGGTCTATGTCTGCCGCGACAACGCATGTGGGCTGCCGCTGGTCGATCGCGCGGCACTGGCGGAGCAGATCGGGACCCGCCGCCGATACGGCGCCTGAACGCGCGATCGTGAGGCGCCGAGAATTCGGGGGACCACCGAGCGAGCTCAATGGACGCAGCATACATATCGGCACTTGCGGCGCTGGCCGGAAGCGCCATCGGCGGACTGACTTCGTTTGCAACCTCATGGACAACGCAACAGGCGCAAGCCCGGACCCAGCGGCTCGCCGCCGAGAGGGAGGCCCGAGCCGCGTTGTTCGTGAGGTTTCTGGACGAGGCAGCGAAGTTGTATTCGGATGCTCTGCAAAACAGACGAGACGAATTAACCGCGCTGATCGGTATTTACGCACTGACGAACCGGATACGCCTTATGTCGTCGCCACGGGTTGTGGAGGCCGCCGACACTGTCTGTCGCATCATCGTCGATGCGTATTCCGCGCCGAACATGACCATGGAGGACATGCGGGCGAATTGGATAGATAGACACGTCGATCCGCTACGCGATTTCAGCGAGGCATGTCGGCAAGAGTTGCAGACGTTTGGCCGGTACTGAATTCGCGCGGCTAATTCTTTTCTCTCGGCGTATCCGCTGGGACGCTGCTGAACGGCAGTGTCGCGACAAGTTGGCCAATGCGGATCAGGCCGGTGCCCGTGATCGGCGGAGCCATTCGTCCAAACCGACGCGGCCAAGACGTGCTTCGCCCAACGGAACGAGCGAGTGCTCCTCGACCCGACTGCCCCAGTATCGGGCCTCGGGGTCACGCACCACCTCGCGCGGGTCGCCGACCGCCTTCAGGTAGCGTGCGACGATTTCGTTGAATGGCACGCGCTCCGGGCCGCCGATCTCGACGATGCCGCCTAGTGGAGCAGCCAGCGCCACCTCGGCCACGATAAGAGCAACGTCGTCCGCAGCGATTGGCTGGAATAGGCAGGACGGAAGCCTGACGATGTTTCCTTCCGCACTTGAATCCGCGATGCCGCTGAGGAATTCCAGGAACTGAGTCGAACGGACGATGGTGTAGGGGATGCCGGAGGCCACGATCAGTTTCTCTTGGGCGACCTTGGCGCGGAAATACCCATTGTCCGTCCGGTCTATCGCGACGATGGAGAGCGCGACATGGTGCCGGACGCGAGCTGCGGCCTCCGCCGCGAGAAGGTTGCGGCCGGAGGTCTCAAAGAATTCCAGCACCGCCTTGTCCTCAAATGAGGGCGAATTGGCGAGATCGATCACCACCTGCGCGCCGGCCATGGCCTCCTTAAGCCCCTCGCCGGTGATGGTGTTGATGCCGCTTTGCGGCGACGCCGCGACGACCTCGTGGCCGCCCTGGCGCAGAATGGCGACGGTCTTCGAGCCGATCAGGCCGGTGCCGCCGATGACGACGATCTTCATGGTTTCACCTCCCTTGTCGATGGCTGGAAACTTCAAGTGGGTTCTAATCCACCTCCTCGGTTGTCGTGGAGCGCACGGACAATCCGCCAGGTTCACGCCACCCCTCAAGGCGTAACCGAACCATGCCTATGCCAGGTCGCGCATTTTTGTACCCGACCTCTGCGGCGATCAGAGACGTAGGGGCCGGCAAGGACCCATCCCGAGAGGCTGCGGGACATTGCCTTTCAGGGACGTCGCTCAGATCCCGACATTGCCCGATCTGCGCCGCGACGCCAGCAGCTTGTTCGATTCGAAGAACCGCTCCACCGCCATGGCATGCACGGCCCGCGAGCCGGCATCGAAGTCGCCGGTCGGCCGCAGCTCCGGATCGAAATGCCCAAAATCGTCGCGCCCGCGCACCAGGGTGGCGGTAACGCGCCCGTCGCCGACCAGGCGGCAGTGCGTCGGGATGTAGCTGACGCCGATGCCGATGCGGCGCTGGCGCGTTTGATTAGGCTCGGACGAGTGCACGATGTGGGTGTGGTGCAGTGATATCTGCCCGGCCTCAAGCGGCATCATCACGGAGTTCGCGTAATCCAGCCTGTGCTGGATCGTCTGGCCGCGTGACAGTAGGTTGCCGGGCGAGAACGTGTCCTTGTGCGGACGCTGCCCGATCGCGTGGCTGCCGGGGATGATCCTGACGCAGCCCATCTCCGGCGTCGCGTCGGTGAGCGCGATCCACGCGGTGACCTGCTCGGCCGGCTCCAGCCCGAAATACGTGCCATCCTGATGCCACGAAACATGCGATGGCTCGTTCGGCTCCTTGAGCCATGATGTCAGGTGATAGATCAGAATGTTCGGACCGATGATGCTCTCCACCGCATCGAGCACCTTCGGATGGCGCACCAGCTCGTCCATCCAGGTGAACAGCAGATGCGACTTCGAGCGCACCAGATCGGGAAGCTTGCCGAACGTATCGCCCTGTTCGCGCTCGAACGTCTCGAGGCGCCCGCGATAATGCCGCACCTCGTCCTGCGTCAGGCAGTCGACCGGGAACAGGAATCCGTCGCGGCTGTACTGCGCGATCTGCGCGGGCGACAGGCTGGCAGGCATGACGTGGAACTCCGGAACTGAAAGTCAGAATTGACGGTATCGCGCTACGCCGCCGCCCCACAACACCGCTTATATTTCTTTCCCGACCCGCACGGGCACAGCTCGTTGCGGCCGATCTTCTGCGCGCGTTCCCGCCTGGCCTCGAGCAACGGATGTTCCTCGCCGCGCCAGAACTTCCACGTGGCGATCAGGTAATCCGGCAGCATCTCGATCAGCGTTGTCCGCCGCTCCTGCGTCAGCACGACGCCCTGCGGCCCATCCGGATTTGGCATCAGCGCGAGCATGGGCACGACCAGGCGCTCGGCGAGATACTTTTTGGCCGTCAGCGGCTGCCAGGCGTCCTTGCATAGTGCGATGGCCGCGATATAGCCCTGCGCCCACAGCGCGCCTTCCAGCTCGCCGATATCGCGATTGATGAACGGCTCGATCTCCTCATCGTCGGCCAGCGTGCACTCGATGGCCGCGAGCCAGCGGGCAAGCAGCTCGGCGACATAGGCATCGTGGGCGGGCGAATCGAACACCGAACCGGTGTCACTGGTGCCCACGATCTCAGGCAGATATCGCTCCGGCGGCAGACGCTCGGGACCGATCGCCAGTGCCGTGAAGAAGCCGTCGGCCCCTTCCAGGCACATCGTCTTCGTCGTGCCGACGCGCCGCCACAGGGCCACATCCAGCCACGCGACCTCGTCGTCACCGAGCAGATCGTCGGGGCCACCGGCCGGGTCGGGCAACCAACCAACATGCTTCGCCGGATCGTCGAACGGCGTCAGCAGGGCACCGTCGAAACGCTGCGCGTCCTCCGGGTGTTCCGCCGCGGCACGGATGCGTTCGAGCCAGTCGTCGCGGTCCACCGCGCGGTCGAAGGGCGGGATCATGCGTCCGGCATCCGATGCGCTCTGCACCCGATCGATCCAGTCGGTGAGGCCGAGCAGCATGATCGCGCTCTGCCATCCGTACCATGCCCAGCTTTTCGGCCGCGCCAGTTCCTCACGATCGAACCGGTCGAGCAGATCCACCAAAGCCTCGCGTGACGCGCGGCCTTCCCACGCAAGCCGCGCGAGCGCCTCCAGCAATCCGGCGCGTGTATCGCCGTCCACCTCCGGATCGGCCGCAACGGCGCGAACGGCCGCGTCGTCGCCGTCGAACAGCCCCAGCAGCAGGCGGGCCACGCGATTGACCCGATCCTCGTCGCTGAACAGCCATTCCAGCTCGATCGGCGGCCGTCGCAAAAGCGCCAGGAAGACCGGACACACGCTGGCCTCGCGCGCGACCGACAGCGCATGCAGACCGAGGCGCAGCAGCCTCTCCTCGCGCGGCAGCGGCATGCGGCCATCAGCCATGCTCTGCGCGACCGCGATGACGGCCGGAGCAAGATCGGCCGCGTGCACGACAGCAGCCTGCAGCGCTTCCTCGGGCATTCCCTCGGCAGTTTCCAGCGCGACTTGGATTTCTTCCCCTGTCATGCGGCGACGCTAGATCGACTTGCCTGCCATCGCCAGATGCGCGTCAATTCATTCCGCCAGGCCTTACGATGGCTCGGTCTAATACCTCCCCTCCCTTGACAGTTGACGTTCGGCGGCGCTGGCATCTGCACCGTGGCACAGCTTTCGCTCCACAGCCCGATCGGCGATATCTCCGTCTCGGAAGAGGATGGAGCCATCGTCGCCGTCGATTGGGGCTGGGGCAGTCAGCAGAACGAAACGTCCCTGCTGCGTCGCGCCCGTGAACAGCTCCACGCGTATTTCGATAACGACCTGACCGAGTTCGCTCTGCCGCTCGCGCCGGCCGGTACTGCGTACCAACAGCGCGTCTGGCAGGCACTGTGCGCGATCCCCCACGGGGCGACACGCAGCTATCTCGACATCGCGCGGGTCGCCGGCGGTAGTCCCCGGTCGGTGGGCCAGGCCAGCGGCAACAACCCCATCCCGATCATCATCCCATGCCACCGTGTCGTCGCCACCACGCATCTGGGCGGCTACTCGGGCGGTGAGGGTCTCGCCACCAAGCGGTGGCTGCTGGCGCTCGAGGCGCGAGCGCAGCCGCTGCTTCAGCCAATCCCTTCCGCGGCCGCCTGATCCGGCCCGCTTCCGACGGAGAACACCATGATCAAGGCCATCCGCATCCACTCGCCCGGCGGTCCTGAGGTGATGAAGTGGGAGGATGTGCCGCGCCCCGAGCCATGTCCCGGCGAGGCTCTGATCAAGCAGGAGGCCGTCGGCCTCAACTACATCGACGTCTATTTTCGCTGCGGCCTCTACAAGGCGCCGACCATGCCGCTGATCATCGGCCAGGAGGGCGCCGGCACGGTGCTCGCCGTCGGCCCGGGCGTGACAGCCGTGAAGCCCGGCGACCGCGTCGCCTATGCCGGCGCGCTGGGCGGCTATGCCACCGAGCGGGTGATCGCCGCCGACCGCCTCGTGAAGCTGCCGGACGCGATCGACTTCAAGACCGCCGCCGCGATGATGCTGCAGGGCATGACCGCGCAGTACCTGGTCCGCCGCACCCATCCGGTTCGGGAAGGTGAAACGATCGTCGTGCATGCCGCGGCCGGCGGCGTGGGGCTGATCCTGTGCCAATGGGCCAGGCACCTCGGCGCCACCGTGATCGGCGTCGTCTCGACCGAGCAGAAGGCGGAACTCGCCCGCGCGCATGGCGCCGCTCATACCGTGGTCGGGCACGGCAACCTGGTGGCCGAGGTGAAGCGGATCACCGGCGGGGCGATGGTGCCGGTGGTGTATGACAGCGTCGGCAAGGACACCTGGAACGCCAGCCTCGACTGCGTCGCACCGCTCGGGCTGATGGTGAGCTACGGCAACGCGTCGGGGCCGGTGCCGCCGGTCGACATCAGCATCCTGTCGGCCAAGGGCAGCCTCTATGTGACGCGGCCGAACCTCGCCACCTACACGGCGAAGCGCGCGGACCTCGAGAAGGTGGCCGGCGAGCTGTTCGATGTGGTGTCGAAGGGCGCGGTGAAGATCGAGGTGAACCAGACCTTTGCGCTGAAGGATGCCGCCGCGGCGCATATCGCGCTCGAATCGCGCAAGACCACCGGGAGCACCGTGCTGGTGCCTTAGGGCGTCGCACAGAGACACGAAGAGCCACGCGGGCGATCGTCGCCCTTCGCGCGATGCGGGACCAGGCGAAAGCGCCCGCCTTCAGCGAAACGTATTCCGAACAAGCAGAAGACAACGTTCGCAAAACACATGGTTTTGGACACGACCAGCCTGACGGTCGAAAGCCAGCTTTCGAGGGGCAGGTGGCAGGGGGATTTCTGAACGAGCCGGATTCGCCGTCAGGCAAGCAGGTTTTCCTTGACCTCGTAAGGTTTTTAGGCCACGAATGCGCCTTAGAAAAGTTACGTGGTGTTGAATGGCTGCTACCATCCATCGAGACCCTAGAACCGTTGACCGTCGCCTGAGCCAATATTTCAATTCGCGCCGCGAGCAATGGATTGACATCGTCAAAGAAGCTGTGCGGGCGCGCGGAGCCTGCACCGACGATCACGCGAAATCCGCACCTGGCTATCACGCATGGGATGCCGGCACAGCCCGACTTCGCCAAGTGTTTAGGCGGGAGGGGTGGCAGAGAGGCGACCATAACGGCATTGAGACCATAGTCAGCCACGACTTCAAGCGAATGGTCGCCGTGATGAATACCGACGCAGGTACGGCGGACCACACACGATCTCCACGCAACCGCACCTCCAAGGGACCTGCTTGTGAACAAGTAGTCGATCTCAACAATCAGCTTGAGATGTTCAAGCGGCACGAGATGACGAGGCTAAGGGAATCTCCCTACTCACTTTGGTATCTCTGCATATTCGATGACGGTAAGAGCGTTCGGGCAGAACTATCCACACCGATCGAATTCAGCGCCGGCTATGTGATCGGCTTCAGCGAGCGAATTTTCATTCTTGAATCTGGCGATTGGGAGAAGGTCATAATCGCACCACCTGTCGAGAATGGTCTGCAGACTTACGAAGTCAATGTGCGCCGCAAGTAGCAATGTTTGCGCCGACACGTCTGACAGTCGCGAGAAGGCGGCGTCGATTCACAAAAAAAGACTTGGCAGAAGCTGTGGGAGTTACACCTCATGCTATCCTTCGGTATGAGATCAGCGAGAACGTCCCAACGCAGGACGTGGTCAACAGGATTGCCAAAATTATAGCTTTCCCTAGCGAGTTCTTTTTCCAGTCCGAAATCGAAGGTCCCAACGAAGCGGCGGCCAGTTTCCGAAGTATGAGTGCCATGTCAGCGAAGGAGCGAGATGCGGCACTCGCAGCCGGCGCGATTTCCTTTCTTCTTGCTGATTGGGTCGAACAGCAATTCGATTTGCCGAAGCCAGACTTGCTCGATCTGAGCAGCGATACGCCTGGAGTTGCTGCTCGATCCCTAAGAGAGCGGTGGGGTCTTGGCGAGCAACCAATCAAAAATATGGTCCATCTCCTCGAATCCAAGGGTGTGCGCGTATTCTCAATGGCTGAGAACACCGTCACGGTCGATGCCTTTTCCGTCTGGAGAGAATATACTCCATACATCTTTCTAAACCTGATGAAAACCGCAGAACATAGTCAATTCGATGCGGCCCACGAATTAGGGCATCTGGTTCTACACAGGCATGGTGGCCCGAAGGGACGGCTCGCAGAGGAACAGGCAAACACGTTTGCTTCTTCGTTCATGATGCCGGCGGCAGACGTGCATTCGAAGCTGCCTCGGGTCCACACGCTCAATCAGATAATTGAAGCGAAATCATGCTGGGGCGTGTCAGTAATGGCGCTGATCCATCGCCTCCACAGGCTCCAGATCATGTCACCATGGCGGTACCCGGATGTTCTGCATAGATGCGACAGAACGTGGTTACAGGACCGCTGAGCCGTTGGGTATTCCTAGAGAAAAATCGTTGGTCTGGCACAAGGTTTTGACTGCTCTCTGGAACGAAAAGATCACCAAAGAAGATATCGCTCGTGCGATCTACATACCAGTGGAGGAAATTGAGAACCTGTTGTTCGGGCTGGTTGGAGGGGTGACAGAACCAGCCATTACTGTTCGGCCTCCGCTTCGCTTAATCTAAGTATGCGCTGGGGACGACACGGTCTACTTTCAAGCCGACTGAAGAAAGCACCGCGCGGACCAACTCCGCTCGAAATGGGTGCGCGTTTCTGGGTCCATGAAATAGACGAATGTCCCCTTCATCCCGCGAGTAAGCAAGACGCGATAGATGTTACGCAAATGGGCTACCTCATCCACAGTGTGCGCAGCCACCGATAGGCGGCGTCTTAGGTCGTTCTGGAATTGCCTATCCTTATTCTTCCTCAAATTGGATTGCCATGACCCATTACGATAGACAAGGTCGTTTCCAAAGATCACACCGACGTAATCAAACTCGAAGCCTTGAACGGAATAAATGGAGCCGACTTCGCTGAAATGCGAGTCATCGGTCGCCCATAAAAAATAGCGATGATCTCTAGGATTTGCGTAGCGGTCCCCTTTCTCGATCCACGGCGCAGACCACCCAGCGAATAGTGGGTCCGATACATCGTTGACTAAGGACCCGTCGGGTCGAGGTTCAGACCAGCGCCAGCAAAAGCCTGCGACCAACCGGCAACGGTTCCCTGATTGCATAACGGCGGAAAGCTGTTCTTGCATCGCCAGAGGCGTCGAGCAGATATTGAATTCGTATCCACCATACGCCTGCCAAGCGAGCGAGTGAGGTGCCTGGAACCCCAGGAGATTGTCAACCCAGTCCAGATAGCTCTTGCTACCGGCGCATCTAAACTGCGTGTTGAGGTCTATGATTGAATGCGCGATGCCCAGCCTACGAGCATTCTCTTCAAGGTATCTGACTGATCCAATTTCGTTTGCACGAACACCTTGGTTGTCATCAAGGAACATGACTGCGACAGGCGCAGCGAGCAATATCTCCTCGATCATCGGGACCGAAGACTCTACTTCATAAGTCCGAGTGTTTCTCCTGTAATCCCACAGACGATGGCCTTCATCCCCTATTACTAAGTCAAGCTGACAGCCGCTCGTTGAGCCAAGCCGCGCAACATCCCGGAAGGTGGCGAATATCTCCTTCACAGGCAGTTCTCTCTTGAAGCGAGCATTATGAATTCGCTTCAGAAAGGCGTCCGCGAAATGCTCCGTCTTGGCTTGCAGGACGGTCTGGAATGCCTTTGAACCGGTAACGTGCGCAACCTTCCAGCCATGGCGGGCGGCGTATGCCAGCAATTGAATTGCGATCACGCTCTTGCCGGTTCCTGGCCCTCCCCGAACAATTAGGATATGGCGCTCGCGGCGAGCATGGGTCCGAGCCTCGGCAACGAGTGAAATGACTTTATTGAAAGCCAAAATTTGCTCGTCCAAAAGACGCCATTCGTAGTTGCCTTGCACTGCTGCATCGACAAGATCGAGCAGCTTCTTCGACGGCATAATCCGGCCTTCTAAGATCAGAATATCGGGGGCCAGTGGCTGGCCATTGCCGATCGAACTCACGGACGAAATTGCCAAAAAGGCTGGGATCGCTCGCGTCAAAAACCGGAAATTCCTCGGGAGTAGAGTCGAATGCAATTCTTGATCTCAAGAGTTCTTAAGGTCTCAGGTGACACCGCGTTATGTAGGTACGCACAACCATACAGTTCCAACCGTGACTTGGTGAATGCACCATGAAAATGCTTCAGATAGTTCACATAGGAGCGCACTTGGATTGAGGGATGAGTCATTGGCCGGCCTAGGACCGAGACCGTGTTCCGAACGGCGGAAGCCGAGACACGGCTCCATTGCTTCAACTCGACAACGAGGGCGGATTCATGACCATGGACTGTCTTGCCCACCAAAAGGAGGTCACAACGAGCCGAAGAAAGTGGCATCTGAAGCTCAATGAACACGTACGCGTCTACAATATCGAATTTGGCTAGTTCTCGGCCAAACGCAGGCAGGGATGATCGCCATGACGAGACTTCGGATTCTGAAGGTAGATAACCGAATCGCGTGTTGAACCCGTCGGAGACTTTGTCGGCGATGGACCCATCCAAGCAGTCTTGTGAAAAGGACCGGACGTTAGTGTGATAGGCGCATAGCATGGTCATGTTCAGGGGACCGCCAAGAGCGAAGGTCTTTGAGTTCTAGGTCAGTTGCCACTGCTGGTCTACATGCCAAAAAAACTATGCGCATGCGCTCGGCTCCTTCGATCAGATCGACTGATGACTACTGCTCATGGTGCTTGTACCTGGCTGGGTGGACGTACCGGTGGGACTGACCATCCTGACCGAGCATGGGCCGCCAAATGATCACAATCCGGCTCGTTCAGAAATCCCCCTGCCACCTGACCCTCGAAAGCTGGCTTTCGACCGTGGTTTCGACGGTCAGGCGGGTCGTGTCCAAAACCATGTGTTTTTAGACACGGGGTTTTCTGAGCGGATTTCTGTACAGCGCCTTTGGCGCCCCGTCGCGAATCAGCTCCTATAACTCTTGACTTTAGACTACCTAACCACCACCTCCCGGGATTTCCACCCAAACCCGGCGAGCGCCATGCACCTCGAAACCCCCGACGCCAACCCCTCCGGTGCCAACTACCGCGAAATCTTCGCCGACCTCCGCACCCAGCTCCCGCCGCCGCCTGCCTCACCCCCTGCGACGCCTTCGAGGCGCGTCTCGCCGTCCGCGCCGTCGCGGCCGATGCGCACGCCGCCGACGCCCTCCGCTCCGCCGCCCTCGGCGCCGCCGACCCGGACAAGGTGCGCCAGTGCCGCGCCCAGGCCGCCTCGATGGCCCGCCAGTCGGATGCCGCGCAGCGCGCCCTCGCGCGTATCCAGGCCAGGCGCGAGAAGCTGCAGGCCGAGATGCACCCGGCGGCCATGGAGCAGGCCGGCTACTGGTTCAGGTCGGTCGTCGTGCCGCCCGCGCCCGCCGCGGCCGAGACGCCGCCGCCCGACGCAGTCGAACCCGAGCGCACCCAGGCCACGATCGACGCCGACGCCGACCTCTACGCCGTCATGTATCCCGACCGCGTCGACCGCATCCGCGCAGCCGGCGGCCTCCCCGCTCGGCTCGACTTCGGCCCGCCGGAGCCAGACATCGTCGCGGCACTCCTGCGCGATCCCCGCCACGTAGGCGCCGCGACGGCGACGACGGGACCGCGCCCGTTCTCACCTGACGCGACACCATCTCACGCCGCGACACTTTGAGACGAAACCACCATCTTCCCTAACCGGGCAGGAATGCAGCCCACGCGGCCAGCAGCAATTGCGCCCCGATTGTCCCCGACTTCCCCCGGGCGAGCGCCCTCTCCGCATGGCGCGCCGCCCCCACCGATGCTACTCACCATCCAGCGATGTCTGACTCCGCCCCAGCACGCATCGGCCGCACCAGCGGACGCACCCGGCTGACCGCCGTGATCGTGGCCTGTGCGATGTTCATGCAGAACCTCGACTCCACGGTCATCGCCACCGCGCTGCCCACCATGGCGAAGGCGTTCGGCGCCGCCCCGGTGCACATGAATGTCGCCCTCACCTCCTATCTGCTGTCCCTCGCGGTGTTCATCCCCGCCAGCGGCTGGGTCGCCGACCGCTACGGCACGCGCACCGTGTTCCGCGCCGCGATCGCGGTGTTCACCATCGGCTCGATCCTGTGCGGCCGGGCCGATTCGCTCGCCTTCCTGGTCGGCGCGCGGGTCCTCCAGGGCATCGGCGGCGCGATGATGGTCCCGGTCGGCCGGCTCGTCCTGCTGCGAACCGCGGCAAAGCAGGAGCTGGTCGCGGCCATGGCCTGGCTCACCGTCCCCGCATTGCTCGGACCCGTGCTCGGCCCGCCGGTCGGCGGCTTCATCGTCACCTATTTCTCCTGGCGCTGGATCTTCGACATCAACATCCCGATCGGCATCCTCGGCATCGTCCTGGTCAGCCTGTTCGTCGAGGACGTCCGCGAGCCGCCGCGCGGCCGCTTCGACGGCATCGGTCTGCTGCTTTGCGGCGTCGCGCTCGCCAGCCTGATGTTCGGCCTGGAGACCGCCGGGCGTGGCGTCGTGCCGCAGGACCTCACCGAGGCCATGATCGGCGTCGGTATCGTCGCCATCGCCGGCTATCTGCTGCATGCGTGGAACCATCCGGCACCCTTGCTGGACCTGTCGCTGATGCGCCTGCCGTGCTTCGGCGTGGCACTGACGGCGATGATGCTGTTCCGAACCGGCATCGGCGCCATTCCGTTCCTGCTGCCGATGATGTTTCAGGTTGGCTTCGGTGATTCCGCGGTGCAGAGCGGGCTGATCACCTTCGCCAGTTCCGCCGGCGCCCTGGTGATGAAGCCGGCGACCCAGCGAACGTTGCGCCTGTTCGGCTTCCGCGACACGCTGGTGTGGAACGGCGTGATCTCGGCGGTGATGATCGGGATCTGTGCATCGTTCCGGCCAACCTGGCCGGCGGCGGCTATCTACGGCGCGCTGCTGATCGGCGGCTTCTTCCGCTCGCTGCAGTTCACCGCCTACAACACGCTGGCCTACGGCGACGTGCCGCGTTCCCGCATGAGTTCGGCCACCAGCCTCTACGTCACCGCGCAGCAGCTTGCCGCCACGATCGGCATCTCGGCTGGTGCGGTTTCGCTGGAGATTTCGATGCGGATGGCCGGCCACGAGACGGCGATGCCGATCGACTTCAGCCACGCATTCCTGGTGGTCGCGATGTTCACTCTGCTCGCCGCACCGATCGCGCTGTGGATGCCGCGCAATGCCGGCGATGAGCTGACCGGACGGCGCTCGGCGCCCGTGCAACCCGCGCGCGGGGCGGCCGACTGAGGAGGCGGCGATGTATCTTGGAACTCAAATCAAGCCACGCGACGACAGCGACTATCGCGTCTGGGCGCAGCTCGGCGTCAATCATGTCTGCGTCGATCCGCCGGGCAATCCACACGACTGGACGGTGGACGCGCTGAGCCGTCAGCGCGAGTACGCGGAGAAGTTCGGGCTGACGCTGGACATGGTGCAACTGCCGCTGTCGTCACGGCCAATCGAGGAAGCACAGAGCCCGAACATTCTGCTTGGCAAGGACCCCGAGCGGCAGCGCGAGCTCGAACTCGATCTGCCGGTTGATAGAGCGGATCGGCGCGGCGGGAATTCCCGCGGTGAAATACAATTTCAACATCATCGGCATTCCGCGCACCGCGCATGAAGCGGGACGCGGCGGCTCGCGCAATGCGGCATTTCGCTGGAGTGCTGCGGATCAATCGGCGCCGCCCGGACGCGCCGGCGCGGTGAGCGAAGAGGAGAACTGGGCGCGCATCGATGCATTCCTCGCGGCGGTGGTGCCGGTTGCCGAGGCAGCGAAGGTTCGGCTGGCCTGTCATCCGCATGACCCCTACACGCCGCCCGGCTACAAGGGCGTCACTCGCGTGCTTGGCACGATCGCCGGGCTGCAGCGCTTCGTCACCCTGCATGAGAGCCCGTATCATGGGCTGAATTTCTGCCAGGGCACCGTGGCCGAGATGCTCGACGAACCCGAGCGCGAGATCGACGACGTGATCCGCTGGTTCGGCACACGCGGCAAGCTGTTCAACGTGCATTTCCGCAACATCAGAGGGCGCAGGCTCGACTTCATGGAGGCCTTTCCGGACGAGGGCGACATGGACATGGCGCGGTCGCTGCGGGTGTACCGCGAGGTCGGCTATCAGTACATGCTGATGCCGGATCATGTGCCGGAAATCGATGGGCGCGATCCGTCGGGGACCGCGTTCGCCTTCTGCTATGGCTACATCCGCGGCCTGCTGGACGCGACAGCTCGCTGAGAGGCGAGGGCTGCGGGCTCATACAAATCCAGGGGGGTGTGGACCAGGTCACAGCGCCGCGCGCCCGCAACCGCCAATCTGACCGGGTCCAGACGGAGCGGACCGATGCGGGGCACGCAATACCACGTACGTGCCTTATCGAATTGTCCGAACGTCATGGAGATGATTGCATTCGCGTCAGAAGATCCGCTGCCCGACGACGGAGGATTGTCACCATGGAAATGCACCCGATCACTGACCCCCGCGAGACGGCGCTGCGTCAGATAACTGCCGAGCAGTTGCGGCATCTTGGCGAGCGCCACGTGGTCTATCTGAAATCCGGCGTTTGCGATGGCGAGATGCTGTTTGTGCTCTATGGGGCCAACGGGGCGCCGCTGATGGCGGCCGACGACGTCGAGGCAGCCTTGGACATGGCTGCCGAGTGCGGTCTCAACTTCGCCGCAGTCCACTGAGGCGTGCCATGTCGGTGATCGCCACATTGATCGAGCCACATCGTGTGACGCGGATATTCTTCGATTGCCGCAATGCCCATGCCGATCCGGCGGATCAGCGGCGCGTCGAGCAGGCGATCGAAGCTTCGGTCGCCCAGGGTCAAACCGATGAGGACCCGGCGGAGTTCACGCTCCTGGCGGCATGAAGCCGCTAACGGGGCGGGTCCGCCGGAGGATTGGCCAGTGCCTGCGAGAGGCCAACCAGCCCGCCCAGGCTGCTCGCCATTTCGGTCGGTATCAGCACCGTCGTGCCACGTTCCTTGTTCATCTCGTACAGCAGGTTCATCTGCCGCAGCTTCAGCGCATTCGGGTCCTGACCATACAATGCCGCAGCCAGCAGGATCTGCTGGGCGATCTCCCGCTCGGCTGAGGCCAGTGTGACACGCGCATCCTTCTCCCGCTCCGCCTGGGCCTGACGGCTCATCGCGTCCTGCAATTCGCGCGGGATCGACACGTCCTTGATCTCCACGCTGCGCGCCACGACGCCCCAACTGGTGGTCTTCTCGCTGATCGTCTGGCGCAACTGCTCATCCGCGGTCCTGCGGTCCGACAGCAGGCGCGAGAGTTCGGTGGCGCCGATCATCTCGCGCAGGCTGGTCTGCGCCACGCGCTCGATCGCCTGGCTGTAGTCGGCGATGTGGATCGCGGCCGCCTCTGCGTTGTCGACCTGCCAGAACACGATCGCGTCGACGCCGACCGCGACCGTGTCCCGTGTCAGCGCCTGCTCGGCCGTGATGGTGGTGGTCTGGATGCGCAGGTCGACGATCTGTGCCACGCGATCGATTGCCGGGAACACCAGATAGATGCCGGGTCCCTTCGTCTTGTGGAAGCGCCCCAGGCGCAGGATCACGGCGCGCTGCCATTCGGCGGCGACGCGCAGCGAGCGCGCGACCACCGCCAGCACGATGATGACGACGACCAGCAGGACGATCTGCACTGTCATCGCGGTTGCCCGCGGTTCAGTCGACTCCCTCGACGATGCGCATGTCGCGCTCGGCCGCATTGCCTAGCGCCGCGAGTGCTGCCTGGTAGCCGGGGCTGTCGTGCGCGGCGATCGCCTGGGCGACGCTCGGGAACTCGATCAGCACCGTGCGCTGGTCGATGCCGGCCTCATAGGTCTTGGCGGTGCCGCCGCGGGCAAGGAATTTGCCGCCGCCGGCGGTGATGGCAGGGCCGGCCAGCTTGGCGTACTCGGCCAGCGCGGCAGGGTTGGAGATCGAGCGATAACAGGCGATCCAATATGCCTTGGCCATTTGTCCCTCCGGTCTTGGTTCAATACGCGGTCAGTGTAGCCGCGATACCGGAGTGCAGCGAGGCACCTCGCCAGCCCATCGCCTCTTGCGCTCCCGCCCAAGGTGTGCGACTGCAAATCATTCTCAATTGCCACGCAGGTAGTCCATGCGCCCGACGTTCGTCCTTCCTTTGGCACTGCTTCTCGCCTGGCCCGCCGCCGCGGCCGATACCACCGCATCGCTGACCATTCGCAATCGCGCCTTCGACCCGCCTGAACTGGAGGTGCCCGCCGGACAGAAGATCGAACTGCATGTGCGCAATACCGATGCGGCGGCCTCGGAGTTCGAGAGCGCGGAGCTGCATCGCGAGAAGGTGGTGCCCGCCGGCAAGGAGATCGTCGTGTTTGTCGGCCCGCTGCGCGCCGGCCGTTACGAATTCTTCGATGACTTCCATCCCTCATCGCGCGGCCACATCGTCGCGAAGTGACCGGCATACTGCGGCTTGCCCTCGCGTTCACCGCACTTGTTCTGCTCACCGGTCCCGCCTTCGCCGAACTGCAGGTGCGCATGCCCGAGGTCGACTACCTGGAGTTCGAATTCGAGCATAACGGCCTGGTCACCTTCGACACCAAGGGCTCGCCGCTGCACAACGCTCAGAGCTACACGAATTCGATCGGCTATGGCGTGCTGCCCTGGTGGGAGATCGAGCTGGAAGGCGAGATGGCCTCGGGTGGCGGACAGCATCTGACCTGGAATGCCACCACGCTCGAGAACACCTTTCAGCTCACCGAGCCGGGCGAATACTTCTTCACCCTCGGCTTCTTCTTCGAATACTCGCAATCCACGCTGCAAGGCGAGCCGAGCGACGTCACCTTCGGGCCGATCATCCAGAAAGAGCTGAACGACGTCTTCGGCCTCGACACGCTGCACACGCTCAATCTGTTCCTGTCGCGCGACGTTGGCCACGACGCAACGAAGGACACCGGCTTCCAGTACGCGTGGCAATCGCTGGTCCTGACGCACCCGCTGATCTCGCCCGGCGTCGAATTCTACGGCATCATTCCGGACCTCGCGCATGCCGGTCCGACGACGCAGCAACAGCACTGGGTCGGCCCGGTGCTGGCTGGGGCGGCCAATTTCGCGCCGTACGGGAAGCTGAAATACGAGGTCGGGTATCTGTTCGGCCTGACCCCGGCATCCGGACGCAGCGCGGTGCGCTGGAGGCTGGAATACGAGATCACCTTTTAGCGAGCCTTCTACGCTATGCTGTCGGCCGCACCCACGGCAAAGCACCATGACCTATCCGCCGCGCAAGATCGCCTTCATCCTGGCGTCCACCGACCACGGCACGTTGATCGTTAACCGATTCGACTACCACATGGTCAATGCCACCAGAGGCTTCGGTGTCGGCTATTTCCTGCTGGAGAATTCCAGCTACGAGCAGCGGGAAAGTTCGGTCGCCATGCAGCTTCTGTCATTGCGGCGCCAGCACTTCGGCGGTGGCGTCCTGGCGGTGGACTGCGGCGCCAATATCGGCGTGCTCACCGTGGAATGGGCGAAGGGCATGACCGGCTGGGGCACCGTTCTCGCGATCGAAGCACAGGAGCGCATCTACTACGCCCTCGGCGGCAACATCGCGATCAACAACTGCTTCAACGCCCATGCGATCCACGGTGCGGTCGGCGCGGAGAACGGAGTGCTCCGTATCCCTGCGCCGAACTATATGGCGCCTGCGAGCTTCGGCAGCCTGGAGCTGCGACAGTCGGCTGCCAACGAGTTCATCGGCCAGGAGATCGACTATTCGGAGCAAAAGCTGCGCACCGTGCGGATGCTGACAATCGACTCGCTGAACCTGTCGCGGCTGGACCTGATCAAGATCGATGTCGAGCGGATGGAGCTCGAAGTACTGGCGGGAGCCAAGGCCACGCTGCAGCGGTTCCTGCCGATCATTATCGTGGAGGGGCTGAAGGCGCCACAGGACGAACTGACCGGCGTGCTGGCGTCCTACGGTTATGAATGGTTCACCCTCGGGCTGAATTTCCTCGCCGTGCATCCCAGCGATCCAACGCGCCAAGCCATCAAGGGCGCTGCGCCGGCAGCTTCGAGAACCTGATTGCGCGTGTCATGCTTTCCGTATCGGCGCATAGCGGAAGTAATCCGGCGTCGGCCCCAGCTGGAACCCGGTGACATTCTTCGTCATAACCGCGATCTCATCCGCCTGGAGCAGGAACACGAACGGTCCGCGATCCCACATCTGGCGCTGCAGATTGGCGTAGATCGCCAGCCGCTTCTTGTCATCCAGCTCCTTCGTCGCCTGATCCACCTCGTCGGTCATCTCCTTGTCGGCGAAGTGGCTGCGCCAGGCGAGGATCTTCAGCTTGCTGTTATCTGAATCGTCCGGATCGGCGCACCAGGCCTGCGCATTCGAATTAGGATCGATGTAGTCGGTGAACCAGGTCAGCAGCGCCATCTGGTGCTGCCGCGCGCGCGTCTTGGTTATCACCTGCTTCATCTCGCCCGGCAGCAACTGCAGCTTGACGCCGATTGCGGCGAGATCCGCCTGAATCGCCTGAGCGATATCGGGGAACGGCCAAACCGACGGATAGTCCATGGTGACCGAAAAGCCGCTCGCCAGTCCGGCCGCTGCCAGAAGCTGCTTCGCCTTGGCGATGTCCTTGTGAAACGGCGTATCCGGCAGCGCACCGGGCAGGCCGACCGGTAGAAAAGACTGCGACACGTGCCAGACGCCGGGGGTGATGTTCTTGGCGATCGCCTCATAATCGATCGCCCACTTGATCGCCTGCTGTACCTGCTTCTTCGCCAGCTCCGGCACCGCCTGGTTCATCGCGAAATACATCGTGCTGGCCTGCGGCGCCGAGACCACATGCAGGTTTGGATTGCCGGCGATCGTCTTGAGCTGATCGGCGCCCAGGTTGCGCGCGATATCGATGTCCCCGCGCTGCAGAGAAAGCAGCTGCGTCGAGGGGTCCTTCATGTGCCGGATCACCAGCCGTTTCACCCCAGGTGGAGTCGCGGCGTGGGGATTGGCGTCCAGGATGACCGTATCGCTCGCCTTCCACGACGTGAGCTTGTAGGGGCCGGCGCCGGCGCTGTTGTTGTTCAGCCAGGCATTGCCGAGGTCGTTGTTCTGCTGGTGCGCCAGCGCGACGGCCTTCTCGACGATGCCGCCGACATTGGCAGAGATGCAGAACAGCACGAAGCTTGTGGCCTGCGGCGCCGGCAGAGTCATCACCAGCGTCCTCTCATCGGTGGCGCGGATCAGCTTCTCGACGTTGTCCTTGGCAAAGCCGAACTGCGTGATGATGAACGCGGGCGTCTTGTTCAACTGCACGATGCGATGGAACGAGAACTCGGCGTCCTGCGCCGTCACCGGTTGGCCGGAGTCGAACTTCGCGTCGGGGCGCAGGTGGAAGGTGAAGGTAAGGCCGTCGCTGCTGACCTCGAACTTCTCCGCGAGGTCGCCGACGATGGTCTGACCGGTCTTCGGATCCGGCATCACCAGTTTGCGGTAGATGTTGCCGTCGAACTCGTTGTCGGAGAACTCATAGGCCTGGGCGGGGTCCATCGCGATCATGTCGTCGATGGTCTTGCCCATCACCAGCACGTCCTTCGGCGTAGCGGCTTCGGCGCGGAAGGCGGGCAGCATCGGGGCGGCCGCCGAGGCGGCCAGCAGCGAGCGACGGGTCAGCATGGTGGATCACTCCCCCTCAATCCGATTCGGGCTGGGCGAGCAACGCTAGGGCAGTTTCGTGATGAGCGGAAACCGTGCGCCAGGCCCGCGCGCCGATCTCTTCTGGGATCGCCGCGATCTGCCGCTCGCGCAGCCAGCGGCCAAATAGTGGCTCGGCGGTCAGCACGCAGAGCGGGATCGCCACCAGCAGACCTCCCGCGAGCGGCAGCGCCCACAATGTCGCCGTCCATCCGGAGGCAGCGAAGCCGCCGAACACCAGCCCGCCGAGCAGTGTCTGCGGCCAAAGAAGCCGGATTGCCTCGCCCCAGGTGACACCCCGCTCGCGGCGGTTCTGCGGTGTCCATCCGGTCTGCCTACCGAACGCCAGACGCAGCATGGCGCCCGTCTTCGCCACAACCGAGACAGCGTCCAGCAGCAAGGTGAACCCGATCTCGACGAGCACCCCGCTGGCAAGCCGTGCCAGTCCTCCGTAGCGGTCACGCTTGACGGGCGACAGCGCCACTTCGGCGTAGCCCAGGAGCTTTGGCGCGTACAACGCGCCGAACCACCCAATCGTCAGGGCCACTGCCGGCGCGGTCGGAAACGGCGATGTCCCATCGGTTGCGGCCGCGGTCGCGGCGCCAAGCAGGAACAGCAGATGGAGCGGCGTGCCGGCGAACAGCAGGATCGACTGCAGGAGTTGCCAACGTCCTAGTGGTCGCAGCCCAGGCAGGCGCAACAGGTGCCGGTATTGCATGTTGCCTGCCAGCCAGCGCAGCTCACGACGGAGGAATTCCGGCAGCGCCGGAGGGTTCGCCTCCCACGACCCGCTCTCGTCCGGCAGCACGCGCACTCCCCAACCTGCCGCGCGCAGCACGGCCGCCTCGACCTGGTCGTGCGATAGGATGTGCTGCCCGTCGGGCAAAGTCGGCATCCGGCAATGCGCGCGAAAGGGCGCGATGCGCACCACGGCATTGTGCCCCCAATAGGGACCTTCGTCGCCCTGCCACCAGGCCTGTCCGGTCGCCCAGGTGCGCATCCCCGCGCGCATGCCGAACTGGAACAGCCGCGGGAAGGCAGACGGCGCCGGCAATCCGACCGTCAGATGCTGCGCGATCGCCAATGTCGGATCCGCCAGCATGGCGCGCACAAGTCGCAGCACCGCCGCAGCCGACATCTCAGAGTCGGCGTCGAGCGTCAGCATCAGTTCGAAGCCCTCGGCATGGTGCTCGAGGAAGTCCATGATGTTGCCGGCCTTGAACCCGGTGTTCGTGGCGCGTCGGCGGTAGTGGATACGCGCCGGCTCGCGGTCTTCGGCGCGGAAGGTCGCCAGCGCCTGTTGCTCGGCGTCCGCCGCGGGCCCGTCGCGGGTATCGGACAGCATGAACACCGCGAAGGCGTCACCGTCCCCCGAGAGGTCCAGATCGCGCAGCATGCGTCGCAACGGCGGCAGCACGCGGCGCATATCCTCCTCGCGCACCGTCATTGCGATTGCCGTGCGCGGCAACGGCGGCATCTCGGCCGCGGTATCGACGACCGGAAACACCGCGCACACCGGATTCCGGAACATCACCAGGATCACAAAGCCTATCAGTCCGTTGGCCATACAAAGCCCGGTCCAAGGCGCCGCGCCCGTAAACGCCGCCATCATCGCGATTTTGGGCAATGTCCAACCCCCGGGCGACAGCACCTGGATCAGAAGCGCCCCCAGCCCGGTGGCGGCCAGCAGCACGATGAACACGACAAGAGCGCGGCGGGCCGCCATAAGGGAGGGTTCCGGAAGGTGGGTGCGGGGTGGAGATAGCAAAGCTCGCCGGTTTGTCATCACTAAGGCGCGACAGCCTTGATACCGCGGATTGCGGTATCGGGCATGAACCGCTGGTCGCCGTCGTGCTGCCGCCACGCGAAGGGTTCGGACCACGCCGGGCTGGGGCGATCGGTCTGCTTGCTCGCCGGTATGTCGCCACACCGGGCTTCAGGACGGTGGTCATCGGCGGTCCACAGCCCGGCCCGGTGTTTCCCGACGCCGCATTTCAACCGGTGCAGCCGAGCCTGCTTTGGCCCGGCAACGTCAATCTCCGCTTCGCGCAGGCCGCGAGCCACTTGCTGCGTCGGATATCACCCGCATTGATCGAGGTGCACAACCGGCCGGAGACCGCGCTTCGACTGGCGCGGCGGCTGCCGCATGTCCCTGTTACCTTGCTGCTGCACAACGACCCCCAGGCGATGCGCGCGGCGCGTAGCCCCGCCGAGCGCGCCGCTCTGCTGCGGCACATGGCGCTGGTGGTGACGTCGTCCCGATATCTGCGCGACCGGCTCCTCGATGGCGTGGAGGCGCCGGCTGGTTCTGTGGCGGTACAGCCCAACTGTATTGACCTGGCAGAACTTCCCGAAGCGCGACCGCGCGAGCGCCTCATCCTGTTCGCCGGCCGCGTCGTGCCCGACAAAGGTCCCGACATGTTCGTCGACGCCTGTAGCCGGGCTTTGCCGCACCTGCCCGGATGGCGCGCGGAGATCATTGGCGCCGACCGGTTCAGCGAGACGAGCCCCTCCACCGCGTTCGTGCGCCGTGTGTGGAAGGCGGCGCTGGACGCGGGGGTCACCATGGTCGGCTACCTCGATCACCCGCTCGTGCTCGAGGCCAACGCCAGGGCATCGATCGCCGTGGTGCCGAGCCGATGGCCAGAGCCGTTCGGCCTGACGGCATTGGAAGCGCTGGCGAGCGGAGCCGCGTTGATCACATCGGGGCGTGGTGGGCTTCGCGAGGTTGCCGGGGATGCCGCTCTGTATGTCGATCCGGACAACCCGGCCTCGATCGCTGATGCAATTCTTCGATTGGCCGACGATGCGCCGCTGCGGGAGGCGCTCGGAGCGGCTGGGCGCGAACGAGCGCGGCAGTTCGACGTCTCGGTGGCGGCAGAGCGCATGGCTGCGCTGCGGCGGCAGATACTAACCGGCGGCGCGCCAGCGGGCAGCGATGCGCCGGGTAATTGAGCTATGTCATCTTTTGTCCGCTCTCGGAATCGTGTAACGGCGGTGCCCGCAATGCGGCAGCCGGGAGCCACAGATTGACCCAGCTTTGGATCGAGCGCGGCGGTGTCTAGCCTGGCAATCGATGGTGTCGAGGGCCAATCGCTGAGCACATCCGACCAACGCGTGTTGGTGGTTCAGCCTTTGCCTGGCATTGGCGATATGATCTGGCATCTGCCACATATTCGCGCCCTGGCGCGTCATGTTGGAGGGCCGGTAACGGTGGCTGCCAAGCCGCGGTCTCAGGCCGATGAGATTTTCGCCGACGAAGAACTGGTGCGCGAGGTTATCCTGGTGGACCGCAATCCAAAGGGTGCGCGCGGCGCCCATGACGGACCGCTTGGGATGTGGCGGTTGATCAGCATGCTGCGCTCCCACCGGTTCGACGCTGCCGTGCTGCTGAACAAGAGTGCGTCACTCGCTTTCGCTGCGTGGGCTGCGGGCATTCCGTCGCGCCAGGGCTACGGAGTTGGTGTGCAGCGTTGGTTCCTCAATCGAGGGCCGTATCTGGCTAAGGCGGCCTATTGGCGCAACCGACCGATGGAACGTGCCACGCTGTTCCTGCAGAACGCGAATATCGCGATGGACGAGGCCGAGCCGCGCCTCCGGATCACACCGGCTGCACGGGAAGCCGTAAGTCGACGATTGGATCAGGTGAAGCGACCGCTCGTGGTGCTGGGCATCGGCAGCTCCGAACCGACGCGACAATGGGGCGCACAGCGCTTCGCAACCCTTGCACGGGCGCTGATCGATGCCGGTTGGCCGAGCCTTGTGCTGGCCGGCGGAAACGGCGAAGAGACGATGCAGCGGGAGATATGCACGCTGCTGGGGGACGATGCCGCGCTCGTGGTACCGGCGCTCGGCTGGCACATGGCCGAGGTCGCTGCGCTGTTGAGCGAGGCAGCGTTCTACGTCGGGAATGACACTGGAGTGATGAACATGGCTGCCGCCGTCGGCACTCGCGCCTACGCCCTGTTCGGCGCGACTCCTCCACTGCATCACAGCGCGCAGATCGTGCCGGTGCTGTCGCCACAAGGTGGCTCACTCGACGGCGTGGCGCGGGTTTCGTTGGACGCTGTCCTCGCGGTTATCCAGCGTGACCGCGGGTTGCTGGGGCCCGGTGACGCTGCGTGTGCCGCTAACGAGCGCCGCCGGACGACGTAGCGACCAATGGTAACGGCGGTCCTTGCGGGCGACACCGCCCGGATGTTGCGTACGCTCGACCGGGTGGCGCTCGGCGCCATTCTGCTGACGCCGCTTCTGCTGCTCCATGCACATGGCATAGCCGAAGGTGCGATCGCGGTCGCCGATGTCTGCTTCCTGGCGCGCTGCGCGATCACGCGGGAATGGAGCTGGCTGCGCACGCCCTGGCTGCGCGCCGGATTTGCCTGGTGGGGCTGGGTGACGCTGTGCTCGTTGCCGATACCCGCGCTTGACCTGGGCGAAGCCGGCCTGCCCTCGCTGATCCAGGGGGTGCTGATCGTGCGGTTCCTGATCCTGGTCGCCGCGATGGAGCACACCATCCTACGCGATCCTGCGCCGCGCCGCTGGCTCGGCTGGGTTGTCACGGCGTCGGCGATCTATATCGCTGTCCAGGCGGTCATCCAGTTCACCTTCGGGCGCAACCTGTATGGCGCGGTGCACGCTCCTGACGGCGAGCTCACTGGGCCGTTTGCCAAGCCACGCGCCGGGCCGGCACTGGTGCGGATCCTGTTCCCTGCACTGGTCCCTTCGGTCGCTGCACTGCTGCAACGGCCGGGTGTCTGGTCCGTCGCGGGCGGCTATGCGCTGCTGATGGCCGGGACGGCTGTCATGGTGCTGATCGGTCAGCGCATGCCCTTGCTGCTCACTGGTCTCGGCCTCGTGACTGTAGCGCTGCTGCTGCCACGGCTGCGCCCGGCCATGGTGGTTTCCGTGGTCCTCGCGGGATTGCTGGTCGCCGCCTCGCCGGTTGTCGCACCCGAGGCACACCATCGCCTCGTCTCGAAGTTCTCCAGGCAGATGGAGAACTTCTCCACCAGCCAATACGGCGATCTCTACGCCAGAGCGCTGGAGATCGGCGTGCAGAACCCCTTGACCGGGCTCGGCGCATCGGGGTTCGGTTACGGCTGCGCCCAGTCGCGTTATTTCCGGCCAAGCTTCGATGGAAGCCAGAAGGATGGCGGCGGCGTCATGATCTGCTGGCACCATCCGCACAACTTCTACTTCGAGGCGCTGACCGAGGGCGGCTTTGTCGGGCTGGCGCTGTTCGTCTGGCTCGCCTTTGCCTGGCTGGCGACGATGGCGCGGGCGCTGATGCGCCGCCCTGACCCGGTGTTGGTCGGGTTGTTCGCGGCGGCACTCATGCAGCTTTGGCCAATTGCATCGACATCGGGCTTCTTCAGCATGCCGATCGGCGGCTGGTCGTTCCTGCTGCTTGGCTGGGGCATGGCCGAAGCGCGCTGGGGCGCCGGCGCGCCGGTGGTCGACCAGGGCACCACATCCTATATTCCGCGCGACAGGAAGTCGGAGTTGGGTTGATGGCGAATACGGATACCGAGGCCAAAGGGGATGCACTGGTGCCGGTGACAGTGCTCACCGGCTATCTCGGCGCGGGGAAGACCACGCTGCTGAACCGCATCCTCACCGAGAAACACGGCCGTAAGTACGCCGTGGTGATCAACGAGTTTGGCGAACTGGGTGTGGACAACGATCTCGTCGTGGATACCGACGAGGAAGTGTTCGAGATGAACAACGGCTGCATCTGCTGCACGGTGCGCGGCGACCTGATCCGCATCGTCGGGGGGTTGATGAAGCGGCGCGATCGGTTCGACGGCATCATCATCGAGACCACCGGCCTCGCGAACCCGGCGCCGGTCGCGCAGACGTTCTTCGTCGATGAGGGCGTGCGGTCCAGGGCGAAGCTGGACGCGATCGTCACCGTGGTGGATGCCAAGCATCTGCCGCAGCGGCTGGAGGACAGCCACGAGGCGGCCGACCAGATCGCATTCGCCGATGTTATCGTGCTGAACAAGACGGACCTGGTGACGCCGGAGGAGCTGGCGGCGGTCGAGGACAAGATCCGCGCGATCAACCGCTTCGCGGTGATCCATCGCACCGAACGTGCGGCGCTGCCGATCGCGCAGGTGCTGGACCGCCGCGCGTTCGATTTGAACCGGGTGCTTGAGATGGCGCCGGATTTCCTGACGGACAGCGAGCACGAGCATAACGACGAGGTGACGTCGGTCAGCTTCGAGGTGGAGAAGCCGATCGACCCCGAGAAGTTCAATGCGTGGATCGGTGCGCTGCTGCAGGAGCAGGGACCTGATCTGCTGCGCACCAAGGGGATACTGTCATATGCGAACGACGAGCGGCAATTCGCTTTCCAGGCGGTGCATATGATTGCCGATGGCGATTTCATCGGACCGTGGAAGGCGGGCGAGCCGCGGGTGAGCCGGATCGTGTTCATCGGGCGGAACCTGAACCGGCCGCGGCTGAGGCGCGGATTTGAGGGTTGTGCGGTTGAGTGATGCGGTGAACCGGGCGCTGCACCATGAGTGAATCCGCCACCAGGTTCCTGCTCGAAACCCGCGGCACCCAGCGCGAGCTCGACGCCTTCGTTGTTGCCGCCTGCTTCGACCGCGCCGGCGCCACGCTTGCCTTCGCCCTCGGCGACGGCACGCTTCGCCTGGTCGACATCGCCGATCGCGAGACCTGGCGCACGGTCGAGGCACATGATGGCGCAATCCTCTCGCTGGCGCCCGACGCCACCGCCACGGGCTTCGTCACCGGTGGCGACGATGGCAAATTCAGCCGCATCGGCTCTGTCATCGCCGACTTCCGTTCGAAGTGGGTCGAGCACGTCGCCGCTCATGCCGGCGAGAAAAGCAAGGGGCTGCTCGCCTGCACAGTTGGCAAAACCATCCACCTGTTCGACCAGACAGGCGAGAAGCTCAAGGAACTCCCCCATCCATCCAGCGCCACCGGCCTTGCCTTCGACGGCCGCGGCAAGCGCGTCGCGGCGTCGCACTACAACGGCGCCACGCTTTGGTTTGTCGGGGCCAAAGTGGACAGCCCTCGCCGCCTGGAATGGAAGGGCAGCCATACCGCAATTGCGATCCATCCCGACGGCGACGCGGTGGTGACGGCGATGCAGGAGAACGCGCTGCATGGCTGGCGACTGTCCGACAACCAGCACATGCGCATGAGCGGCTATCCTGCGAAAACCGAGGCGCTGTCGTTCACCCGCAACGGCAAGTGGCTCGCCACCAGCGGCGCCGATGCCATGGTGCTTTGGCCGTTCTTTGGCGGTGGCCCGATGGGCAAGGCGCCGATCGAACTCGCTGGCGGCGACGGCATTACCTGCACGCGCGTTGCGGCGCATCCTCAGCAGGAGATGGTGGCGGGCGGTTTCGCCGACGGCCTTGTGGTGCTGGCCGAGGTCAACTCCTCCCGCGTACTGCCCATCGCCCCGCCAGGACGTGGGCCAGTTTCCGCGCTGGCGTGGAGCCCGGACGGCAGCCAGCTCGCCATCGGCACGGAACAGGGCTTTGCGGCGATCGTCGATCTATCGAAGCGCTAGCCTACGCGCCGGGGACGTTACCCGACTGCGGCGCCGGCTCCACCATCTGCGGTCCGCCGCGTTCGATCGCGAACACTGCGAGCGCGCGACGCACCTGGCCATCGGACAACAGGGCGAACCAGCCGTCGGCGCCAACAAAACCGTTCGCCTGGGTTATCGCACCCACGGAGAAGCCTTGGCCGCCCAGTACGCGTGCAATTGAAGCTGCGTCATAAGCGAGATCTGCCAGCGGTGACGGGGGGCTGCCGAATTTGGCCGAATAGGCCTGCTCGAAGCCGCTGCGCGCCGCAGGATCCGGGGCGGCGTACCAGGCACCTCGAACCTGGCCGGAACCGCTGGCCGGATTTGCCCATAGCGCCGGCCCAATGATCTGTACCGCCGAGCGGTCAACGTCATAGTACGGCAGGACTGCGGCGATCTCGGCCAGCGCATCCCCGGTGTCCGCCAGCAACAGCGTATTGAAGCTCGGCGGGGGGATCGACGACTTCGCAAGATCCTGCGCCTGATGCCGGCCCTCCGGTGTCTCGAGCGCGCGCGCGGCACGGATCTGCGCGTCGATCGGTCCCCGGCGATTGGCATAGTCGGACAGGTCGCGGGCCGCGGCGTTGATGGCCGACATGCCGGGTGCATAGAACCGCACGTTCGGCGGGGCGGCGCCGTTGATCGATGACGCCTGGATCAGGGCCTGCGCCAGGGCGTGGCCGAAGTCGTTGTCCGGCAGCAGCCCGGCGAATTGCGACTTGCCTTGCCCCTGCGCGGCGGCGACCAGCCGGCGCACCTGCTGTCCCGGCGTGATGCCGAGCGTCCAAACACCGGGCTGCGCCTGGGATGGATCATTGGTGAAAGCGAGCACCGCGACATTTGCGGCGCGCGCGATCGGCGCGACCGCGGCGGTCTCCGATGAGGTCAGCGGCCCCAGGATCAGCCCGGCGCCATCGGCGATCGCCGCCTGGGCGGCGGCAGCGGCACCCTGGGGCGTCCCGCCGGTGTCTTTTGCGTCCAGCGGCGGCGCACCCGACCCGTCGAGCGCGAGCTGCGCCCCATGCAGCATCGTCTGGCCAAGATCGGCTCGTGCGCCTGATAGCGGCAGCAGGATGGCAACCGTCTGGCCGGTCGGACCGCCGGAGGCGGGCGGCGGTCCGCTGCCCAACGGGACCGGCGCTCCACCATAGCCGTAGCCGTAGCCGCCGCGAGGCCCGTAGCCATATCCGCCGCCGCAGGCCGCGAGTGCTAGAGTGCCGAGAAGGAGCACGAATGCCCGACGAAGCATGCGCCACATCTCCTGACCACGGGCGGGACGGACAGTCCGTCCTGCCCGATGGTCTTGTGCTGGTTTCCACTCCGATCGGCAACCTCGGCGACCTGACGCTCCGTGCGCGCGACACGCTGCGGGCCGCCGATCTGATCCTCTGCGAGGACACGCGGCACACGGCAAGGCTGCTCAGCGCAATTGGCGCAAAGGTGAAGCTGCAGCCGCTGCACGAGCACAACGAGGACGCCGCCATTCCAGCAGTGCTGGCGCGGTTGCGCGAAGGCGCACGCATCGCGTTGGTTTCCGATGCCGGTGTGCCGCTGATTTCCGATCCGGGTTACCGGTTGGTGCGAGCGGCGTTAGCCGAGGGTCTGCCGGTCGGCGCGGTGCCGGGGGCAAACGCCGCGGTGACAGCTCTGGTGCTGTCGGGGCTGCCGCCGCTGCCGTTCCTGGCGCTGGGCTTCCCGCCGCCGCGTCAGGCCGCGCGCCGTGCGGCATTCGGCCGGCTGCGCGCCGCCGAGAGGGCGGGGCTCGCGGCGACGCTGGTCTGGTACGAGGCTCCGCATCGTCTGGGCGAGACGTTGCAGGATATGGCGGAGGCGTTCGGTCCGCGTCCCGCCGCGGTCGCGCGCGAGCTGACGAAGCGTTTCGAGGAGGTCCGGCGCGGGACCTTGGCAGAGCTGGCGGCCCACTACGCGCACAATGCCGCGCGGGGTGAAGTCACTGTCGTCGTCGCGCCGCCGGCGCAGGAGGATGATCCCGAGGATCTTGACGAGCGCCTGCGCGCGGCTCTTGCAGGCAACAGCGTGAAGGATGCCGCCGCGCTGGTCGCCGTGGCGACCGGGCTGCCACGCAAGCTGGTCTATGCGCGGGCATTGGCGCTGAGCCGGTAGCGCGGAATGTGCCGCACTGCGCCGGCGCGTTCTGCTACACTGCGGCGCATGTGGAACTGGCGCGCGTCCCTCGGGTTCATCGCGCTTGTCACGGTTGGGGCGGCACTGCTCCTTCCGGTCCCCAGTCACTTGCCCGTCCTTCGCATTGCCGCCCAGGCACACGGCGCGCCCAAGCACGCGTCCGAGCTGTATCGCGGCATGATCAGTGTCGAGGACAAGCATGTCCCCTTGCCCGAGGGTGATTGGCACCTCGCCGGTCGTGCGGCGAATGCCTCGGATGCAGGGCACAGCGTGGTGAGCGTGGCGCTGGTCAGGCTGCGAGGCGCGGACGTTAATGCTGTCGCGCTGATACAGACCAACGCGCGAGACACTGCGGCGTCCTGGGGCAGGGCGAGCGCATGCGATCGTACCGATCTGTATTTTGCACGCATCCGTTACGCCTCGGATCATGATGGCTCCTGCGCCTATGCGGCCTACGTCGATGCGGCGGTGAAGCCCGAGACGACCGATCCCGCCTGGCAGCGGGCGCTGGTGGAGGGCACCGGCAGCGGCTGGCGATTTCCGCCGCAGTGGGTCGAAGCAGCGTATCGCATCACCGATCCGCGCGACGCGATCCAGATCCGCTACCTGTTCCGTTCTGCGAGCGCCGTCGACCCGAAGACGGTGCATGCTCTCGTCGCATGGACGGAGGCGAGCTGGCAGCAGGTCGGAAGCGGCTTTCGCAACCGCCATGGCACGGAGGATGGGCTGCCGGACTGGCGTCAATCCGGTGCCGCGGCGCAAATGATGCCGCAGGTCGGCGAGAGCGCCGACCACGTCGAGCACATCGGTGCCAAGATGATCACTTACCGTATCTTCGGCACGATGACCGACATGAGCGTCAACTATCTGTGGCTCGGCAGCCTGCCCTCGGCCGGCGGTCTGGCTATCGTCAGCGCGGTGGCGAGCAGTGCGCTGTATTTCGTGCACGAGCTGGCGTGGAGTCGCTTCGAGAGCCCGCCCGTGCCGGTCGGCGACCTGCCGGGCGTGGGCGTCGAGGGACCCGGACCGTAGGAGACGTTGCAGCCGTGCGATCCGTCCGTCGGACCATCCTCGTCTGTACCGCCATGCTCATGGCACCGGCGATGACCGCGAGCCAGGCGGCCGCCACGCCGACGCTGCTCGTGCTTCCGCTCAGTCTGAACGACACATCCGGCGAGACGCCGTCACGCACTCAGGAGCACGTGGAGCGGCTGGCGGCATTGACGCGATACCTGTCACAGATGCTGGCGGCAGACGGCCGCTACACCGTCATCGATCCCACGCCGATCGTTGGCGCGATCGAAAAGGTCCTCGCGACACAGCCGCTCGACGCGTGCAACGGCTGCGAGCGGGACCTGGCCAGGCAGGCTCATGCGGACCGGGTATTGATCGGTGGGGTGGACAAGGTCAGCACGCTGATCGGCAGCCTGAGCCTGAACATCGAGGATGTGGCGACCGGCGGAAGCGTATTCAGCCGCGTGCTGAGCTTTCGCGGCGACACGGACGACGCATGGCAACACGCCGTCCGGTTCTTCGTCCGTGATCTGCAGGCGTCCCCGCAACAACAGCGATGACGCTCAGCGCACGATGGCTGCCAACAACGCGTCCAACCGCAGCCGACCCGCCGTCGTGGCCGCAATTCTCTCTCCGCGCCATGCCAGATAACCCTCGTCCAAGGCCATTCGCAGCATTTCCGCATCGAGCGCGGCATCCAGCTCCATGCCGGTCCGTGCCAGGAACCGCGCCGGCGCGATCCCCTCGGTCAGGCGCAGGCCCATCAGCAGCATCTCGCGCGCACGCTCGGTCGGCGCCAGCGTGACCTCCTCCACCGTGCCGTGGCCGTCGCGCTCAACTCTTTCAGCCCATGGCTCGGGCGCTCGGTGGCGGCGCGTGGCAGTGAGATGCGCGAGCGTCAGCCTGCCATGCGCCCCCGGCCCGACGCCGGCATAGTCGCCGTATCGCCAGTAGGCGAGGTTATGCCGGCTTTCGCCGCCTGGCACCGCATAGTTCGATACCTCATAGGGGAGCAGGCCGAAGCGCCCGGCTTCCTCTGCGGTCGCCTGGTAAAGGGCGGCTGCGGTATCGTCATCCGGCAGCACGACCTCGCCGCGGCGATGCATGGCCTCGAACTTCGTGCCTGGCTCAATGGTCAGTTGGTAGAGCGACAGGTGATCCGCCGCCAGCGCGAGCGCCTGGCGCAGTTCGGCGCGCCAGGCTTCGAGCGTCTGGCCTGGACGCGCATAAATCAGGTCGAACGAAATGCGTGGGAAGACCGCCCGCGCCGTTTCCAAAGCCGCGATCGCCTGCACGGCCGAGTGCTGTCGACCGAGCATTTGCAGCGCCGCCGGATCGAGGCTCTGGACGCCAATCGAGACGCGGTTAACTCCGGCATCGCGAAACGCCATGAACCGGCCGGCTTCGACGCTGGTCGGGTTGGCCTCCAGGGTGATCTCGATATCGTCGGCCGACTGGAAGAGGCGCCGCGCGTCGTCGATCAGCATGGCGACCGTGTCCGGCTCCATCAGGCTGGGCGTGCCGCCGCCGAAGAAGATCGAGGTCAGCCTGCGGCGGCCGAGGCGCTCGGCCTCCCAGGACAGCTCGCGGCGCAGCGCGGCGCGGAAGCGGGCTTGCGGGATGCGCTCGCGCACGTGCGAGTTGAAGTCGCAGTACGGGCACTTGGCCAGGCAGAACGGCCAGTGGATATAGAGCGCCAGAGGTTCCATTGCGGGGAGATATAGGATGTCCGCCAGCGAAACAGGCGGCTCGGTCGAGCGCGTGCGATCGGCGCTGCTGGCCGCAGGCCATTCCGACACCATCACTCAGTTCCCGGCGGGGACGCGGACCGCGGCGGATGCCGCGACGGCGGTGGGCTGCACCGTGGCGCAGATCGCCAAGTCGATCGTGTTCCGCTGCGGGATGCGGGCGGCGGTGGTGATCACCTCGGGTGCCAACAGGGTCGATCAGGCGAAGGAGGCGGCTCTGGGCGTCAAGCTGGGACGCGCGGACGCGGATTGGGTGCGCCAGGCGACGGGCTTCGCAATCGGCGGCGTGGCACCGGTCGGTCACCTGGCGCCGCCGATGGTGCTGCTGGACGAGGATCTGATGGCGCTCGATCCGGTGTGGGCGGCGGCGGGGTCGCCGAGCCATGTGTTCCAGACCACGGCAGAGGAACTCGTGCGGATCACCGGGGCGAAGGTGGCGGAGGTGCGGACGTGAGTCGGATCACGCTGCCATCTGCGTGCATCCGCGTGAAATTATGTTCGCGAGGGCGGCCCGGTGGCGAGCGGTGGCGGTCGCGGCGGCGCCGGCGGCCACGTGGGATCAGCCTGGTCGTCTGATCCGTGAGCAGTCAGCCACCTGTTCGGCCCGTTGAGGAAACCGGCGAGGCTGCCGCCGTAGGCGATGATGGCGTGGCAAAGTTCGTCCCAGAACGCCCGGTCGCAGTCGCCGGGTCTGATGCCGAGGTCGCGGCAGATATCGACGATGACAGCGCCGACCGGGCGGCGACGCACCTCGGCGGCGATAGCTTCCTCGGTGGGCAGGCGCGCCAGACGTCGGTCCTCGGCGGCGTCGGCCGGCAAGGAGTTCGGGTGGCGCGACCTGCCGTGGGGGGCGTGGCCGGTAGAGTGCGGTTGGGCGGAGAGAGGTTGGTGTCAGGTCCCGGCCGCGTGCGGCGCGCCGGCAAAGCCCGGCTTCCAGGGCCGCGGCGCGGAGCAGGCCAGAGGTGATGCGGGCGAGGATGACCGCGAGATCGGCGGTGGCGAAGGGTCTGGCGAGAAAGGCACAGCCTGGGGCGCCGACACGCTGCTGAATCGCGGTGGCGAGTTGCTTGCCGTAATCGATCAGTTTGCGCAGGACGCTGAGGACGCGACCGATGCGGGCAGGCATGCTCGCGTTGGCCCCGGACGGATCGGGGGCCATGGTTGGGACGGGAGCCTGGGCCGCGGCGGACATGAACAAAAGTAGAACACAAGGGGCGGCTGATAGGCAAGAAAGATCTGGCGGCCGAGGGGGCGCGTCTGGTGACCATGGCCAAGCCTGCGGACGCTGCATGATAAAGGACGTTATCAGGCGCAAAAACCCAGGTATCAGGTCAGGGATAAACCGGACCGAATTGGGCACACGGTGAAGCAGCTAAAGGGGCGGGAGCGGATCACATGCTGACACGCCTGCCGATCTCGGCTCGAAACGCAGCGTAGGTCTGCCAGTCGTTTCCCATCCCCATCCCGCCATCGATGACGATGTCGTGTCCGGTGATGAAGCTCGATAGGTCGCTGGCCAGAAACATTGCGGCGTTCGCTATGTCGTCGGGGATGCCGGCGCGGGGGATCGGTTGGATCGTCGCGAAGAATGCGCTCAGCGGGCCCGCGGTTTTGGCCGCGTCAGTCTCTGATGCGCCGCCGCTCTTCGCGAAAAGTCCGGTTACTATCCCGCCTGGGCTGATGCTGTTGACGCGGATGTGGTAAGGTCCAAGCTCATTCGCGATCCATCTCGTGGCATGAAGCAGTGCCGCTTTGGCCGCAGAATAGGGCAGAGGGGAGTAACCGACCCGAAGCCCAGCCAGACTGGCCGTATTGATGATGCTGCCGGAGCGTTGAACCTGCATAACGCGTGCAGCATGTTTCATGCCGAGCACCGCAGTCCGCAGGTTGATAGCGATGTGCCTGTCAAAGGACTCGATATCCAGATCGGCGATACCGCCCGTTCGCGGTCCGCCACCGCCGGCGTTGTTGAACATGCAATCAAGCCGGCCAAACCGCTCGACCGCGTGTTCAATCAGGGTCTGAACTTGCGACTCATCAAGCATATCAGTCCGGCGGAAGCTGACGGTCTGGCCAAGCCGCGCCGCGATCGCCTCGCCTTCCGCCTCGCGGCGTCCTGCCACGACGACCTTGGCGCCTTGCTCGGCAAACAGCTCCACTGTGCGTGCACCGATGCCACTCGTACCACCCGTTATGATGGCAACCTTGCCGTCGAGCATTCCCATCTGTGTGTCCCCCGATGATCCTCACATGAGCTTTCTCGGCGATGCCAGCGACGCGAAACATGTGATGCCGATCGTCGCGTGAGCAGCCTGGCGGCTGCGTCGGGCGGCGGATCATGCGCCAGACTTGCATATGAAGCACGGGGCGAGGCTGACCGGTATTGACCATCGACACCCGATTACAGAAAGGGGCGTTACCCAAATGGCGGAGACGCCTTCGGCTCCGCGCGCTCTTGCGCGTAACGCCCCGCCCGAAGTGAGACGCCACAAGTGCTGGATTGGCGGTGGCGTTTTTGCACCGGACTTAGGCAAACGCAGTCGGATCGATGGGCCAGGGGGCCACGCCAGACGAAACTTTCATCCCTTCATCAGCGGACGGGTGCCCAGGTGGACAAGCACCAATCGTGTCCTTAACAAGGGCCGATGAAACGACCTCAAGTGTTGGGAGAGCACGGGAGGATCAAATGACCTTGCGCCAAGCTCGCAACGTCACCGTGGTCGCTGTGGCGATGCTCGCATCCTTACTTCCCTTCACTGTTGCCGAGGAGGCCACTCCTGCTGTTCGCGTAGAAGCCGATCTCGCGCGGTCCTGCTACGCCGCACACGCAGGTTTCGGCTCTTGGTGGATGTTGGATGGCAATGAGTTCTATCGCGTCGACCTTCGCGACAACTCAGTGAGACGCGTTCCGGTCAATGGCCTGCAATCTTGGCACGGTGCAGTAACGGTCGGGAACGGCGCCGTCTGGATTGGTGATACCCACACCACGGTCTATAAGATCGATCCCCAGAAGGAGCAGGTTGTCCAGGAAGTCCGCGTGGAACTGGACCAGCCCTCCACCGCCTACTGGAGTTTGGCAGCAGCTGAAGGTGCGGTCTGGGTGCTCGTCGGCAACGAGAAACTTGGGCGATACTCCGCGACGAGTGGGGCTGAGGAAGCGGTGATCCGTCTCCCGTCCAACAGCTCACGGGTCCTCGTCGCCTTTGGTTCCGTGTGGGTGACAGGAACGGGAAACGACGAATTATACCGCATTGATCCGACAACCAATCAGATTGTGGCGACTATTGAACTGCGGGCGCGACCAACTCTCCTCGCGGCAGGGGATGGGGCGATCTGGGTCTTTAATGAGCGCGACGGCACTATTCAGCGGATCGACGGCAAGAGCGGCAAGCAACTCGCCACTATCGAGACAGAGGCTGTCGGGCAGGCCCAAATGACCTTCGGTGGGGGCTTTGTCTGGGTCGTCACAGTTACTGGGACTCTTATACAGGTTGATCCGCACACCAATTCGGTTCGGCACAAATTGAAAGCCCCGACCGAAGACCCGGTCAACACTTACTTTTTTGGTATTGCGTACGAGGACAGCTCGCTTTGGATGTGCGGAATTGCACTGAAGGCCGCTCACTTAGCATACCGAATCGCGCCTCCGATGTGATGGTTGGCGGAATTCCCACTCTGCGAGTCACAGGAACTAGGCTACTTGCCGAAGCCTGACCCGCGTGTCCCTGAGAGGCAAGTCTTTCCGCGACGGGACCGTCCATCGGTTATCATTGCCATATATCGCGGTGACGATCTGAGTATTGGATTTCTAAATTGGCCCGACGCATTCACTACCATTGTCTCATAACGCCCACTATGTCATGTGCCACTCCCGCTTTTTCGCAGGCACACCCTCATGAACTGCGCGAATGCTCGCGCCCGGTGGCTGACCGTGTGCTTCTCCGCCGGCTGCAACTCCCCGAATGTGCGCGTCTCGCCGGTCGGCAGGAACATCGGATCGTAACCAAAACCCTTGTCGCCACGGGGTGGCCAGATCGCGGTGCCGTCGACACGGCCGACGAATGTCTCGGTATGGTCGTCAGGCCAGGCGAGACAAAGCGCGGCAATGAACCAGGCGCGCCGGTCGGTCGCGGCAGCCATCTCGCGATGCACCCGGGCCATCGCGGCGGTGAAATCTTTGCCGGGGCCGGCCCAACGCGCCGAATACACTCCGGGCGCGCCGTTCAGCGCGGCGACGCAGAAGCCGGAATCGTCGGCCAGTGCCGGCAGACCAGTGGCCCGCGCAGCCGCCAGCGCTTTGATGCGCGCGTTGCCGACAAAGTCGGGTGCGTCCTCCGGCGGCTCCGGCAGTCCGAGCACGCCGGCGGAAATGACCGTGACCGCGAGCGGGCGCAACAGATCGGCGAGTTCGGCGAGCTTGCCGGGATTGTGGCTCGCCAGGACCAGCCGCGTGCCACCCGCCAGCCTGCGTGCCATCAGGCCGCGCCGACCGCCTCACGCTGCGCCTCGAACAGCGCCGCGACACCCTGGCGCGCGAGGCCGAGCATGCCGAGGAACTGTGCCTCGGAGAACGCGTTGCGCTCCGCGGTGCCCTGGATCTCCACGATGCCGCCCGCGTCGGTCAGCACGAAGTTGGCGTCTGCATCGGCGGAAAAGTCTTCGGCGTAGTCGAGATCGAGCACGGGCTCGCCGCCGCTGATACCGCACGACACGGCGGCGACCTGGCCGATCAACGGCAGCGTCTTGATGACGTTCATCCGCAGCATGTGCCGGAACGCCAGGCTGAGGGCCACCCAGGCGCCGGTGATCGCCGCGCAGCGCGTGCCGCCGTCGGCGTTCAGCACGTCGCAGTCGAGCGTGACGGTGACCTCGCCCATCTGCGCGCGATCGACCACCGCGCGCAGCGAGCGGCCGATCAGGCGCTGGATCTCCTGGGTGCGGCCCGATTGTTTGCCGCGCGCTGCCTCGCGTTCACCGCGGGTATGCGTCGCGCGCGGCAGCATGCCGTATTCCGCGGTCACCCAGCCCTGGCCGGAGTTGCGCATGAACGGCGGAACACGGCCTTCCACGCTTGCGGCACACAGCACCTCGGTGTTGCCCATGCGGATCAGGCACGAACCTTCGGCATGGCGCGAGAAGCCGGGTGTCAGCGAGATCGGGCGTAGAACGTCGGCGGCGCGGCCGGATGGGCGCATGGTGACCCTCGATGGTATCAGGATTGCCCATGATAGCGGCGGCTTGTGCCGGGGGCCATTGGCGTTACGAGCGAGGCCACGTGGCCAGGCTACGAGGTCTCTGCCGGGTTGGCGCGCATCACGCGCCCTGTTGCTCTTGCCGTGGCCTTCTCGTCCAGACTAGCCTGTAAGTGCATCTCCGGGGGGGAACAATGCCGAATTTAGCGCGCTTTATGGGAATTTCTGCGTGCGCATTTCTTGCGCTTTCCACTGCCGCATACGCGCAGGGGCATAAACCCAAAACCGATGCAGAGCATATAGCTAACGCAATGTCCGCAGGTCCCTCGGCGATCTCTCATGACGCAACGATCATGGCTATGGATGGCGACAAGATGCGGACGATCCGGCAGGGAAAGAACGAATTCACCTGCGTGTCCGATGACCCGAGCTCTCCCGGCAACGATCCGATGTGTCTGGATAAAAACGCCATGGAGTGGTTGATGGCGTTGAGTGATCACAAGGATGCCCCGAAGGGCAAAATGGGCCTCGTCTACATGTTGCAGGGCGGGTCGGACGCCAGCAACTATGACCCATTCGCCACCGCGCCGAAGCCTGGCGACAAATGGGTGACGACGGGTCCACACGTGATGGTGGTTGGGATGGCCGGGATGCTTGAAGACCTGCCAAAATCACCTGATAACCCCAAAAAGCCTTTCATCATGTGGAGCGGCACCTCTTACGAGCATGTTATGATGCCGGTGAAATAGAACCGGAACGTCGCATACGAGGTTTAGCCTTGTTCGTGTCAATGCCGGCCATGACCTGTTGTCCGGGCTGCACACGCCACGGCAACATTATTGGCCGTCCACGGCACTCCGCCCCATGCAACGAACCACGCGACTAAGGCAACCATGCGGCCCAGCCGTCGCGCACGGGATGGTCCTCCGGCAGCGGCAGTTCCACCACAGTATTGGTGGCCGAGCCGTAGTAGATGGCAGAGGCGAGTTCGAGCGATCGGTAGGCGTCGTGCAGGGTTAGCGGCCAGGCGGCGGTACCCTCCAGCGCCGGATGCAACGCCGCGAACAGGCCCGGGTAGCTTTCCTGCTCCCGCGCAAAGTCGTGCAAGGCCGCTTCGATGTCGGCTTGCGTGCAGGACCCGCGAGGCATGAAGCGCCAGTCACCCTCGGCCGGGCGATAGGGCGGTACGCCGGGGCTCTCCGCCGTTAGGTTGGCAAAGCAGAAGCGGAACCGGCTCAACTCGTCCGCGGCGCCGAGTGTCACTGATGACGTGACCAGCGCACCCGATTCCATCTCCAGGCTGATCGCTGCGCAGTCCTCGGTTTCGACCGGGTTGACCATGGTGGCGACTTTGGCGAACACACGACGCACCGGTCCCAGCGTGAAGGTCAGCAGGTCATGCGCGTGGATCGCATGGCTGAGCATAGCGCCGCCGAGTTCGGTCGCCTTCCGGCCGCGCCATGGCACGTCGTAGTAGGACGGTTGGCGGTTCCAATGGGTCTCAATGCTCGCCACCAGCGGCATGCCGGTAATCCCCGCCGCGATCAGCCGGCGCAGCCGTGCCAATCCGTTGCCGTAGCGGTACTGATAGACCGGCACCACCGCGCGTCCGACGCTTTCGGCGGCACGCCGGATACGCTCGACATCGCGCAGCGAGCCGACCAGCGGCTTCTCGCACAGCACGTGCTTGCCGGCATGCAGGGCCTGCTCGATGGCCGTGAGATGCAGGTGAGGCGGCAGGCAGATATCGATCAGGTCGACGTCGTCGCGTGCGAGGACCGAGGCATACGAGGTCTCCACAGCGGCGTCGGCTGTCGCGGCGAGCTTCGTCGCTCGCGCGGCGTCCAGGTCGCAGACGACAGCTACCTGATAAAGTGCAGCGTTCTCGCGGTAGGCTTCGACATGCGCCGCACCGATGCCGGCGCCGATCACCGCGACACGGAACTGCCGGCTCATCGCAGATTGCCCAGCCGTGTCGCCATCGCCTCGGCCTGCAACGCCAATTCCATGACCTTGAAGCAGTGTTCCTGCGGCATCGCGCGCTCGGTGCGATCGAGCACGTCGGCGATCAGGTTTGCGGCGTAGGGCAGGTCAGCGTCGCGGCAGTCGATGTGGCGCGTCGCCTGCTTATCGACCAGGAACAGATGATCGGCGCCCGGCCGGCCGGCGATGTCGATGTATTTGCGCAGCTCGATATAGCCGTCGGTGCCGAGGATGGTCAGCCGGCCGTCGCCCCAGCTCGCCAGACCGTCTGGCGTGTACCAATCGACGCGGATGTATCCCTGGGCGCGGTCGCTGCGCAGCAGCATCTCGCCGAAATCCTCCAGCTCCGGATCGGACGGGTTGGCGAAGTTGGCGACCGTCGAAGTAACGATCTCGGCGTCCGCCGAGCCGGTGAAGGTGAGGAACTGCTCGACCTGGTGACTCGCGATATCGCAGAGCACGCCGCCGTACTTGTCGCGTTGGAAGAACCAGTCGGGCCGCAGGTGCCGGTTCAGCCGATGCGGTCCGAGGCCCACGGTCTGTACCACGCGGCCGATCGCGCCGGCATTCACCAGCTCGACCGCGCGCGTGACCGCGGGGACCTCGAACCGCTCGGAGTAGTTCACCGACCAGATGCGGCCGGTCTCGGCAACTGTGCGACGCAGCTCCGAAAGCTGTTGCGCGGTGGTGCAGCCTGGCTTGTCGGACATCACGTCCTTGCCGTGCCGCATCGCCTCGATGGCAGTGGCGGCGCGGTCGCAGTTGACCGCGGCAGTGAGGATCAGCTTCACCGCCGGGTCTTCCAGCAGGCGGCGCTTGTCGGTGACGCGCGGAATGTGCGGATAGCGCTCGATGAAACCGGCAAGCGGCTGCGGCTCGCCGTCGGTCCAGTAGCCAGCGCATGTGCAGCCGTGCTCAAGCAGACGGCCGGCCATTTCATAGATATGGCGATGGTCCAGTCCTATTGTGGCGAACCTGATTGAGCGAGTCATGCTGCGCTACGTGCCAGCCGGCACAAACCGTTGTGCGTGGCGGCGGACCTGTTCGTTGTAGTTGGCGCGATAGCGGTCGCTAACCCGCTGATGCACCGCGAGCGCCGCGGCGTCGCGTTCGGCGGCAGGCGGGTCGATCAGGTCGAAGTGGCCGTAGGTGTCCTCGCCGCGCACCAGCATCGCGCAGCAGCGGACCGGCCCATCGACGCGGACGTGCGTGGGAATGTAGTTCAGCCCAATGCCGACGCGGCGATGCGACGCGTTGTTCGGTGCCGAGCGATGCACTGCGAACTCGTGATGCAGCGAGAAGGAACCAGTGGGCAGCGCCATTGCCGTCGGGTTCGACTGGTCGAAGTTATCCATGATGGTCTGACCGGCGCGGTTGATGCTGTTCGCCAGACCGAGGGCGGCGTGATGGTGCTCGCGGGGCGCGCCACTGCTGGACAGGTGCTCCATGCACCCGGCCTCGCGGGTTGCGTCAGTCAGCGCGACCCAGGCGCAGACCTGCTCCCTCGGCTCCAGGCCGAAATAGGCGCCGTCCTGGTGCCAGGCGGCGTAGGTCGGCGAATGCGGTTCCTTGATGAAGAACGTGCTGGTCCAGACCAGGATGTTTGGGCCGATCACGTCCTCGATGGCGTCGAGGATGCGAGGATGTCGGATCAGGTCGTTGAACCAGGGCGAGTGGGCGTACGCGTGGGAGCGCCATTTCACGTCTGCCTCCGCGACAGGAGACCCGAGGTCGGACTCCAGCCGGTGCAGGCCGGCGAGGCAGGTCGCGACTTCGTCTTGCGTGAGCGCCGGGACAGGGAAGAAGAAGCCGTCGTAGTGGAATGAGTCCACCTGGGCCTTGGTCAGTGCTTTCATAGGGCTCCTCCGTCGTCTGGTCAGAGCATCACGTTATCAGGGGACTGGCAACGGGACTGGAGGATGGAGGTGGTGATGACGGGAACCGAGTTTCTTGCCGCGGCCCGGCGACTGGAGCCGATGGTCGCGGAACTGCGTGGCCAGTTCGACCAGGACCGTCACCTGCCGCAGAGGTTGGTCGAGGAACTGCACGCCGCAGACCTGTTCCGCATGTGGCTGCCGCGCGCGATCGGTGGCGCCGAGTTGGCACCGTTGCCCTTCCTCGAGGTGATCGAGGAGTTGTCGCGCCAGGACGGCTCGGTGGGGTGGTGCACCGTAATTCCCGCGGGCTATGCCCGGCTGGCCGGCGCGCTGGAGGAGGCTGTCGCGCGCAAGATATTCGGGACCGGCATGGGCGTGTTGGTTGGCACATTGAACCCGACAGGCAAGGCCGTGGCCGCACCGGGCGGCTACCGGGTGAGCGGACGCTGGGGATACGGCAGCTTCATCGGCTACAGCGACTGGGTGTTGGGCAACTGCGTCACCGAGAACGGCAACTTCCGCCTGTGCCTGTTCCCACGCGCCGAAGTGGAGGTGTTCGATGTCTGGCATGTCGGAGGGCTGCGCGCCACCGGCAGCAATGACTACCAGGTGACGGACCTGCTCGTACCGGAACAGCACACGATTCCGCTGGTGGATTTCCAACCGCCGCCCCGCCGGGCGGGGCCGCTCTATTCAGTGCCGATGACCAGCACCTTCGTCAGTTGCGTTGCCATGGTCACGCTTGGCATCGCGCGGGCCGCGATCGACTCGCTGGTGGAGATCGGCGCGGAGAAGAAGACTGCCGGCCAGCCGACGGTGTTGCGCGACAAGCCGCTGGCGCAGGCCGACCTCGCACGCGCCGAGGCGCAGTTGCGGTCCGGGCGGGCGTATCTGTTCAGCGAACTGGGGAAGATGTGGGAAGACACCGTGGCGGACCGTCCGATCACGCTACGCGCGCGGGCGGCGGTGAAGCTCGCTGCGTGTCATGCGGCGCAGTGCGCGATCCAGGCGGTGGATCTGGCCTATCAGTCGGCGGGTGGCGTGTCGGTGTTTCAGGGCAGCCGGCTGGAGCGATGCTTTCGCGACGTCCATGTCGCCGGGCAGCATGTCGCGCTGAGCATGCAGGCGAGCCTCGAGCCGGTGGGGCGTGTGCTGTTCGGTCTGCCGCCGGGTGCCGCGCGGTTCTGAGCTTACGGCGTCTCCGTCACGCCACGGTCAGGTCTGCGACCATCTGCTTGCCCCGGGTCTCCGGGCCGCACAGCAGGGCAGCGATGAAGCTAACCAGGCCCACCAAGGTGCCAATGAGCATCGGAACGGCGAAACCCATGTGCCATGTGGTGGCGGCATAGGCCATGATGGGTCCCATCAGGCCGCCGAAGATGGCGCCCTGGTGATAGCAGAAGCCGCTCGCCGTCGCGCGCACTTCGGTCGGGAAGCGCTCGGTCATGTAGCTCGCGTTCTGGCCGTAGATACCGCCGGCGCCGAAGCATCCCTGCAGGGCGAAGAAGATCACGATCATGGTGTAGTCGTTGGTTAGCAAGTAAAGCGGCGTGACCGGAATCGCGAGAATCGCGGGGAGGATCATCGCCCAGCGGCGTCCAAGCACGTCAGCCACGCGGCCCCAACAACAGCACGAAATGAAGAACAGCAGGTTCTGCAGCATGATAGGTAGCGCGACCAGGGCGGGGCTGAGACCCAGGTCCTTCTGCAAATGTGTCGCGAACAATGTGCCGATCGAATACCCGACGACAAAGCTGCTCGCCATCCACCAGCACGCCGTCAGCGTGTTGCCAAGCAGGTCACCCTTGAAGATCGTCAACAGCGGCAGGCGCACCTCGCGCTTTTGCGCCCGTTGCAGGCGGCGGTTCTCGAGCCAGATCGCCGGCTCGTTGACGAACTTTCGCACGTAGATGATGGCGAGCGCCGGAATGACGCCGATCCACAGCAGGCCGCGCCAGCCAATGTAATTGTACAGCAGACCATAGGCGGCGGCCGAAAGCAGCCCGCCCAGGCCCCATGAACCCTGCATCGCGCCCGCCATGAAGCCGCGTGAGCGGATCGGCCAGGATTCCATCGCGAGCGAGGCTCCCACCGGCCACTCCGCGCCCATACCAATGCCGAGCATTGCGCGGAAGAAGAACAGGAAGGCGAAACTGGGCGAGAAGCCGGCGATGAAATTGCAGACGGAGAACCAGGCGATCGAGATCATCAGTGGCTTCTTGCGGCCGATGCGATCGGCGAGCCACCCGGAGCCGGTTGCGCCGATCAGACGCAACCATAACGTCAAAGTAAAGACAGCAGTCACCGCGGTGAGCGGGACATGGAATTCCTGCGATATCGGCAGCATGATGAAGACGAAGATCGTGAAATCGAAGGAGTCGAGCGTCCACCCGAGCCATGCCGCAATCCAGGCATGCCACTGTTCTCTGGTGGGTTCCCGCCACCACGCAATCTGCCCGCCGTCATGAACCGATGTCGCCATGGCTCAAGCCTCCCAGGGTCAGCGCGTCCCTTCGAGCGGGGACATCCAGTCAACATACATGGGCGATGATCGAACTCTTGTTCACGTTTCGCGGCGAAGTGTGAATCGCCGACCGATGTCCGGGAATCGCCTGACAGATTCCGACGCATTGCGGGAGTGAGAACGTATACACCGTGATGGCGTCAGGCGCTGTGGCAACGGCCACGGGTCTCGCGCAACCGGCCAAATGCCGAGATACACCGGTCAGGCTATCAAGTGCGGCAACCAAGGCGTCCGTGCCCAGGTCTTACCGAAAGGATCAGCCAGGCGGTCAAGCTCGCGCACGGTGAAACGGGTAGCGAAGGGGATAGCGCCACGGGCGCCGGGGCCCGTTCAGTCCGGGAGCGCGGTTAGACCAGGATTTGGCTGAAGCCCACCCCGAACAAAGTAAGAACCTGCGGGGGATACCGCGGCCCCAATGGCGAGGGTGTTTCCAAACGCACAATTCCAGGGAGGAGGGTTGCGAATAAGTCGCATCTTCAGCAGGGCAGGATGGGCTACCTGTCGGTCGGCGGTTGGAATTCCCGCCGTAGCGAGGACTCGATCGGCATGTATGTCTGCCTCTGCAACGCGCTGACCGACCGCCAGGTGAAGCAGGCCGCCGCGAGCGCGGGCACCACGAAGCCGAGCAGCGTCTACGCCGCCTGTGGCTGCCGCGCTCAATGCGGCCAATGCGTCAAGGCGCTGCTGGCCCTCGTGCGCGGCACGGATTCCGCGATGCCGGAGCCACAGGGCGCAGACTGATCGCCGCTTCGCTTGCCAGCGACCCTCTTGAGGCAGGAAGGTTGCCGCGAGCCAAGCGGAGGAAGCCATGCTGCGTGATCCAAAGGTGATCGAACACCTCAATACTCAACTCACCAACGAGCTCACCGCCATCAACCAGTACTTCCTGCATGCGCGCACCCTGCAGCATTGGGGTGTGACGAAGCTCGGCAAGCATGAATATGACGAGTCCATCGGCGAGATGAAGGATGCGGACGAACTGATCAACCGCATCCTGTTCCTCGGTGGGCTGCCGAACGTGCAGCGGCTCAACTCGATCGGCGTCGGTGAAGACGTGGAGCAGATCCTGCAGGCCGACCTGGCGCTGGAGGAAAAGGCGCTGGGCGATCTGCGCGAAGGCATCGCGTATTGCGAGGGTGTGCGCGATTTTGTCTCCCGCGATCTGCTGCTGCGGATACTGGGGCGCGAAGAGGAGCACGTCGACTTCCTCGAGCGGCAGTTTGATTTGATCAAGCAGATCGGCATCGAACGTTACGTGATGCTCAATGCCGCGCCTGCACCGGAGCAGGACGGCTAGCTCAATTCGCGGAATGACAACGGCGGGATAACTCTCGCTATAATAATAGTGGATGGTCGCCGGCGCCCAATATCTCGACGGTGTCTTCGGGTCCACATTGTCGAGATGCAATCACACTCCCAGGAGGAACTGCGTGAAGCTCAAGCTCCACCACCTGAACCTGTGCTCGAAGGATGTTGCGGGCATGGAGGAATTTTACCGCTCGGTTCTGGACCTGGCGCCCGAGCCATCACTGAACGGCGCGCGCGACACGACGCAGGGCTACGCCGCGCCGGTCGCCTTCGTGACCGACGGGCAAACGCAGGTGCATCTGGCCACCAAGGACCTCGGCGTGGGCTTCCGCACCGACCACGTCGTCAATCCCCTGGAGCGCGGCCACATCGCGTTCCGCACCGATGATATCGCCGCGTTCAAGAAGCGGCTCGAGGAGAAGGGCATCTCGTATTCGGATTACGGCCAGTGGGCGATGAGCGGCTGGCACCAGATCTTCTTCTACGATCCCGAGGGCAATGTCATCGAGGTCCACCAGGACATGAATGCGTAGCCGATCATCGGCGAAGCCCTCGGGCGGCGCTACCTGTCGAGCCAGATCGTGGCGAGGTCCTGGTTCACGTAGTGGCTCGGGCCGATTTTCCAACCGTGCATGTAGGACCGCTCGGGCAACATGCGGTTCCACCACAGCATCGGCCACTCATAGGCCATCGTGTCGATCACCCGCGTCTCGTAGGCCCGCATCAGCAGGCGCTGCTTCGCGGGGTCGGTTTCGTGGTACATCTTTTCGTAGATGTCGATCACGTCCTGGTCGTCATAGCCGCCGTAGTTCTCCACGAAGGCTTTCTTTGGCAGGTATTTCTGCGTGTCCATTACGGGGTTGACCACGCCGTTGCAGTTGGCCTCCACCACGACGTCGAAGTTGCCGGTGCGCATCGCCTCGAACCAGGGGCCGGTCGGCACCACCTTCTGCGTGACCTTGACGCCGATCTTGCTCCATTCATCGACGATCCAGGTGCCGACGTATTTGTATGGCTGATCGACATTGCGGTTCAGCATCTCGAAGCTGAGGTTGTCCTGCCCTGCCTCGTGCAACAACCGTTTGGCCTCGGCGCGCGACTTGTCGATGTCGGGCCAGAAGCCTGCCATCTGCTGCAGTTCGTCCTTTGTTGCCGCGAGCGGTGAGCCGGGGAAGACGATGCCGCCGACGGTGTGCACGTCGGCGATCTTCGACAGCGCCGGGGCGCCATGCCATTGGTCGATCGCCAGCAGCAGCGCCTTGCGCACCCGCACGTCGTCGAACGGTTTCTTCTTCGAATTCGGCGTGATCAGGTTGCCGCAGTTCCAGTCGCTGGTCTGAATGGTGATCTTGTCGCCGAGTTCCTTCCTGAGCTGATCGATTGCGGAGGGTGGCAGGCCGCGGAACTCGGTGGTCGCGCGATCGGCGCGGATCGCCTCGGTGCGCACCACCTGCTTGTCGGCAAAAATGGCGACGAAGCCGTCGAGATAGGGCAGGCCCTTGTGATAGTAGTCGGGATTGCGTTCGCCCTTGATCGACTGGCCGAGATCATAGGCCACGAACCGGAACGGCCCGCTGCCCATGATGTTCCGCATGTACCAGTTCGGGTCCTTGTCGAGGATGTCCTTCTTGTAGACGTAGGCATACGGATCGGCCAGCGCGGGCAGGAACGTGAGCGTGGCGAACTTCAGGTGGAATACCACGGTGCCTGCGTCAGGCGCCGAGATCGTGTCGATCATCTGGTACCAGTTGGCGCGCGCGCTGTTGTAGCCGGGCGGCGGGTGGACGATGTGATTCCAGCTTGCCGCCACGTCGGCCGCGGTGAGGGGCGAACCGTCATGCCACTTCACGCCTTCGCGGATCTTGAAGGTGTAGGTGGTGCCGTTGTCGGTCGGCGTCGGCATCTCCGTGCAGAGGTCGCAGACGAATTTTGTCACGTCCTCCGGATGCTCGGAATCGAGCCGGATCAGCACACTGTAGAATGGCGCTGTCGCGTGGACGGTGGCGTAGGTGGTCTCGCGGTGACCGTCGAAACTGGGCGGGGCGTCCGCCGGGATCATGTAGGTCAGTGTGCCGCCGCGCTTCGGCGTTTCATCAGCCGACGCCGGCACGATGGCAACGAACGCGGCGACCATGGCGAATGCCGCCGCCTGTAGACCTGAACGCATATACTGCTCCCGCCCGCATTATTGATTATTGGCAAGCCCCCACAGGGCCTGCCATTGGTTGCGAATTCAGTATGTAGCGTAGCCCTGGGCGCGTCCAGAGGGGGGTGTCAGCTAATTCCGGCTGTCAGCTTCTTCAGATCGGCGTGTGGCCGCGCGCCGTAGTGACTGATGACTTCGGCCGCGGCGATCGAAGCAAGTCTGCCGCACACCGGCAGCGGCTTGCCGGAGGTGAGGCCGGCCAGGAACCCCGCTGCATAGGCATCGCCGGCTCCGGTTGTATCAACCACCTGTGTCGGTTCGGCGGCGATCTCGACTGTCTCGGCGCCGCGCAGGATCACACTGCCGGCTTCACTGCGCGTCAGGGCTGTGAGCGCCACATCGGCGCGGGCGCGTTCAGCCGCAGCCTCGAAGGTGTTCTCCTCATACAGGCTGGTGATCTCCGCCTCGTTGGCGAACAGGATATCGACGTTCTGCTTCACCAATTCCCGGAACGCCACGCGGTGGCGATCGACGCAGAACGCGTCTGACAGGGACAGTGCAACCTGCTGTCCCGCTGCGTGGGCTGCCGCCGCGGCACGAAGGAACGCGCGCTGCGCGGCAGGTGGATCGAACAGGTAACCCTCGAGGTAGGTCACGGCCGCATCCGCCACGAGGGCCTCGGCCACATCGGTCTCGTCGAAGCTGACGCAGGCGCCGAGATAGGTGTGCATCGTGACGCTGTCCATCCGGGGTGACCACGATCAGGCACCGGGCGGTGGAGGCGGCGCCGAGCAGCGAGGTCGAGGGGAAGTGCACGCCAATCGCCGTCATGTCGTGGCGAAACACGGTACCCAACTGATCGTCGGCCACTTTGCCGAGATAGGCGACACGCGAGCCGAGTGCCGCGGCCACCGCGCAGGTATTGGCGGCCGAGCCGCCGCTGCTTTCCTGGCCTGGCGGCATCGCGGCATACAGGGCGCCGGCGGCGTTGGCATCGATCAGGGTCATCGAGCCTTTGCGCATGTCGTGGCGCGAGAGGAACGTGTCGTCGGCGCTTGCCACCACATCGACGATGGCGTTGCCGATGCCCAGGATGTCGAAACGGGTTGTCATCATCATATCCGTTCAATTGTCATTGCGGTCAGCTACGTGGCGGGTGCGCCCGCACGGCGGCTTCGTTGACCTCGACACCCCAGCCAGGTCCTTTCGGGATGATCAGTTCGCCGTTCTCGATCGCCGGCGCGTTGAGGAACAGCTCGTCGCGCCACGACACACTGTCGATGTCGATCTCCATCACGCGGAAGTTGGGCACCACGGCACAGAAATGCGCGCTGATCGCGGAGCAGAGATGGCCATAGTAGTTGTGCGGTGCGCAGTTCACCTCGTAGGCCTCGGCCATCGAGGCGACCTTGATCAACTCCAGGAAGCCGTTCCAGATGACGTCGATGATCGCCACGTCGGTCGCGTAGGCATCGAAGAACGGACGGAAGGCCCGCCGGCCGCATACCGATTCCAAGGATGCGATCGGACATGGCGCGGCGCGGCGGATCAGCGCGAGCGACTGCGGATCCCAGGTGTCGATCTCGAGCCATGTCATATCGAATGGTGCCACCGCCTTGGCGATCTGCAGGTAGCCCTCGGTCTTGAAGTGGTAGTTGACGTCGAGATGCAGGCCCATCTCCGGCCCGGCGCCGGCGCGGAATGCACCGAGCAGATCGCGCACCGACTGCAGCGTCTTGCGATCGACGTTCAGTTCGGGCCAGCCGGGCGAGCGGCCGAAGCCAGGGCCGAAGTTGGTGAGCTTCTCGCCGTCGAATGGCAGAATGTTGGTCTTCAGTGCCTTGAAGCCGCGCTTCTTCACCTCGGCGCCAAGTGCGGCGATGTCGTCGTAGGTGCGAAGCGGCTTCGCGCCGACCAACTCATGGTTGCGCACACGGTAGGAGCCGCAATGCGACCAGTAGACCGGGATGCGCTCGCGCACCGGCCCGCCGAACAGTTCATAGACCGGCACGCCCAGCGCCTTGCCCTTGATGTCGAGCAGCGCATTCTCGATCGCGGCGATGGCGCGCGAATTGATCCCGCCGGGTGCCTGCACCTGACGCACCCACAGCATTGAGGCGATCTGCTGCACCGGTCGTGGGTCGAGCCCGATGAGTGGCTCGGCCAGGCCGCGGATCACCCCGGTCAGGCCGCGGCTGCCGTCGGCCTCGGTGTATTCCGACCAGCCGACCAGTCCGTCATCGGTGGTGAGCTTGAGGAATGAGAAGGTGCGCCAACCGGCGTCGCAGTGCAGGTCCTCGATCTTGGCGAGTTTCATAACGTTGCTCTCCTTGCGCGCGGTGGCAGAACCAGCCCGACGCCGCGCAGATGGCTGAACAGCTCCTTCAGCCGGTCGCGGTCCGCCTGAGGCAGCGGTGGCCGCAGAATGGATTCGATGTTCGAGCGCAGGTGCGCCTGGTCACCGGTGCCGAACAGCACGACATCGACGCCGGGCTCATGGCGCACATAGCGATACGCCGCGTCGGTCAGGCTGGTGGCGCCCCCCGGATGGATCAGGAAGCCGAGTGGGTTAGGATCTTCGGCCAGCGACTGCGGCACCTTGCCTTCCTCTGCCAGTTCCTTGATCGCCTCCGCCACGCGGTCGGCGCGGGCAAAGATGCTGCGCACCGCGAACATCAGCAACGTGCCGACGCGGTGCTTCAGTGTTGCGGGGAACACTGCCTCGCGGGTGTTCTGGCTCATCAGGTGGAACGCGACCATCACGACGTCCCAGATTCCGTCAGGGACGGCGCGCAGCAGCATCTGGTGCTCGAGATCGTTGGGCGAGGTCTCGGTGATGCCGAGGAAGCGGAATTTGCCCTTTTCCTTCTCCTTCAGCAGGGCCGGCGCGATCACGTCATGCACGTAGTCGTAGCCGGAGGGCGGAACTGCGTGGAGCTGAAAGACATCGATGCAGTCGATGCCGAGTTCTCGCAGCGAGTTGTCGAGGCTGGCGATGACACGTTCCGGGGGCCAGCGTTCGCCGCCGCGGATGATGGAGGATTTGGTGGCGATCACCACGCGATCGCGCGGGACGGTCTTGATCGCCTTGCCGACCACGCCCTCGGTGTCATAGGGCGCAGCGGTATCGAGCAGGTTGACGCCTTGGTCGAGCGCGGCATGGATGATCGCGATGGCGCTGGCCTCGGTGCCGCCGGTGTTCAGCCCCAGCCGGCTGAATCCGCCGCAGCCGAGACCGGCGACGCTGACCTTGAGTTCCGTCCTGCCCAGCGTGGTGTATTCCATGCACGTACCTGCTCCGTGAAGGGGAGCAGGCTAGCGAGCTGGCGGGGGGACGCAACTCGAACCCGGTTATCCTTGTCTGCGCGTCGCCGGCGCGCTCCAGTCAACCACGAACACGACGATCGTTGCCGCCCAGCCGAGCGCCGTCACGTCGCTCGCTGTCGCTGCGTCTCTCGTTGAAGTAGGTTCGATCCATCTGCCGCGCTCCGCACGTCTCGTACAACTTGCGCGCCGCGGCGTTGGACGAATTGGTGGTCCACTCCAGCGACGAGAAGCCTTCGGCGGCTCTCAGTCGCTGCGCAGCCTTCACCAGCAAGCGTCCCACACCGCTGCGTCGCGCCGCCTGCGCCACATAGAGGTCGCGGATGTAGAGCGACAGGGTCAACTCGGCCGCAGGGAAGGTGACATTCATGACCAGTGAGCCGACGACGGTCTCGCCTGCCACGGCAATGAGGACATGCGGATCGAATGTACTGAGCGGCGGCTTGCACGCCAGGGCCGCCGCCTTGATGGCATCGGCATCCGACACCGGGCGTTTGTAGTGCGTCTGCATTTCCGAGAAGTGGCCGGCGAGGCCCTGAACGTCGGCCTCGGTCGGGCGGCGGACAATTATGTCCAGCGTGGACTCCTGGTCAGGGGAACTCATTACTTCCGACATTATGAACCTCTGGCCGAGTACTGCGATGCGCCGGTGGTAGATCGATCGGCCTTACACGGAGGTGTCGGTTCGGGCTCCGGGGGCGATCTCACGCCCGGGAGATCGCCTCCAGCGCCAGTCCCGTGGTTCGCGGACCGAAGCCGCCGATCGAGATCACCACGATCAGCATGGCAAAGGCGATGAAGCTGAACACCGCGTTCACCCCGCCGAGGTTCAGCAGATAGGCCACCGCCAGGCCGGACAGCGCGGCCGACAGCCGGCTCCACGAATACACAAAGCCTATGGCACGTGAGCGGATGCGGGTGGGGAACAACTCGGCCTGGTAGCTGTGAAAGCTGTAAGACATCCAGTTGTTGCACAGCGTCACCAGCACGCCGAGTACGATCAGCATGGCGCCATCCGTGGCATTGGCGAACAGCATGCCGAACACGCCGATGCCGACCGCGCCGCCGCACACCTGCCACTTCCGCTCCATCTTGTCGGCGATCAGCGTGCCGATCAGGGGGCCAACCGGATTGGCGATGGCGATGACGAACGAATAGAACAGGCTGGTGGTGATGGTGATGCCCTTGGCGATCAGCAGCGTCGGCACCCAGGCGGCAAAGCCGTAATAGCCGAAGGTCTGGAAGAAGTTGAACACGGACAGGATGATGGCGCGCTTGTCGTAAGGCGGCTGCCACATCTCGGCGAAGCTGCCGGCGCCTTCGTCCTGAGCCATGGCTGGACCAGGCGCCGGGAGTGTCCCGACCTCAGCCGCGACCTTTGCCTCGATCGCCGCGGTGATTGCCTCGGCCTGTGCGAGGCGGCCGTGCCGCGCCAGCCAGCGCGGGGATTCCGGCAGGCCGAGACGGATGAACCAGATCACGACGGCGCCAGCCGAGCCGATCAGCACCACCCAGCGCCAGCCGTCGAAGCCGAACGGGGCATTCGGCACCAGCAGGTAGGCGATGAACGCCACAATCGGCACGGCGAGGAACTGGAAGAACTGGCTGTAGGCGAAGGCACGGCCGCGATGGGTTAGCGGGACCAGCTCCGCGACATAGGTGTCGATCGTCACGAGTTCGACGCCGATGCCGATGCCGGCGATGAAGCGCCAGAGATCGACGGCGAAACCCGAGCTCTGGAAGGCCATGATGGCGGTGGTGATCGAGTACCAGATCAGGGAGAAGGTGAACACGGTGCGGCGGCCGTACTGGTCGGCCACGTGGCCCAGGCAGATCGCGCCGACGAAGAGGCCGGCGAACAGGGCGAAGACGAACGTGCCGATACCGGCCACGTGGTACGGGCCCAGGGCGTTGAAGACGCCGAGTGATTCTGGCGTGAAATAGCCGGCCCGGTTCAACCCTGGAGCAATATAGGCGGTGAGGAACAGGTCGTAGAGCTCGAAGCAACCGCCGAGGGAGATCAGCGTGACCAGGTACCAGATGTGCCGGGCCATCGGCAGCCGATCCAGTCTGGCTGCGAGCTGTGCGGCGCTGCTTTCCATGTGTCCCTCGTTGGTAGCTTCAACCCGATGGAGGGCCTAGGCTGGCATGCGTCAAGGCGCAACCTTGTGAACGGCGACCGGCCACGCCATCTAGCGCCGTCATGCAGAACATCATGAACGCCGCCGCCGACCCGACCGGGTGGCACGGCACCACCATCCTGTGCGTCAGGCGGGATGGACACGTAACGATGGCCGGAGACGGCCAGGTCTCCATGGGTCAGACGATCGTAAAGGGGAACGCCCGCAAGGTGCGCCGGATCGGCGTCGACGGGGCGGTTCTGGCAGGCTTCGCAGGCGCGACCGCCGACGCGTTCACCCTGCTCGAACGGCTGGAGAGCAAGCTGGAGCGGTTTCCCGGTCAGCTCGAACGCGCCTGCGTCGATCTGGCCAAGGACTGGCGGACCGATCGCTACCTGCGCCGGCTGGAGGCGATGATGGCGGTGGCCGACAAGGACCGCAGCTTCACGCTGACCGGCACGGGCGACGTGCTGGAGCCGGAGGACGGCGTGATCGGCATCGGCTCCGGCGGCAACTACGCATTGTCGGCCGCACGTGCGCTGATGGCGGTGGACGGGCTGTCAGCCGAGGAGATTGCTCGGCGTGCCCTGAAGATTGCCGCCGACATCTGCGTCTACACCAACAACAACGTCATATTCGAGACCATATAAATGGAAGTTCCCACCTATTCGCCGCGCGAGATCGTCTCTGAACTCGACCGCTTCATCGTCGGGCAGACCGACGCCAAGCGCGCGGTCGCGATCGCGCTGCGCAATCGTTGGCGCCGGCAGCAACTGCCGGAGGAAATGCGCGAGGAAGTTGTTCCCAAGAACATCCTGATGATCGGCCCCACCGGCTGCGGCAAGACCGAGATCGCGCGCCGGCTGGCCAAGCTGGCGCAGGCGCCGTTTCTGAAGGTTGAGGCGACGAAGTTCACCGAGGTGGGCTATGTCGGCCGCGACGTCGAAAGCATCGCGCGCGATCTGGTCGAGGCCAGCATCACCATGCTGCGCGAGGCGTCTCGCAAGGAGGTGCAGGCGCAGGCCGAGCTGGCGGCGGAGGAGCGGCTGATCACAGCGCTGGTCGGCGAAGGTGCGGCGGCCGACACGCGCTCGAAATTCCGCCGCATGCTGCGCAACGGCGAATTCGAGCAGAAGGAGATCGAGATCGAGGTCTCCCAGTCGGGTGGCATGCCGATCGGCCAGCTCGATATTCCGGGCATGCCGCCGGGGCAGGTTATCAACATCGGCGAGATGATGAAGGGCATGTTCGGCGGCGGCCGACCGACGCAGAAGCGGAAGCTTACCGTGGAGGCGGCGCGCCGCCTGCTGCAGGAGGAGGAAGCCGACCGGCTGCTCGACAACGACCGGCTGACCAAGGATGCGGTGTCACATGCCGAGAACAACGGCATCGTGTTCATCGACGAGATCGACAAGGTGGCGGCGCGCACGATGGAGGGCGGCTTCCGCGGCGGCGACGTCTCCCGAGAGGGCGTGCAGCGCGACCTGCTGCCGCTGATCGAGGGCACCACGGTCAGCACGAAGTATGGCACGGTGAGGACCGACCACGTGCTGTTCATCGCCTCGGGTGCGTTCCATCTGTCGAAGCCGTCCGACCTGCTGCCGGAGTTGCAGGGGCGGCTGCCGATCCGCGTGGAGCTGGCGCCGCTGTCGCGCGACGATCTGCGGCGAATTCTGACCGAGCCGGAGCACTCGCTGCTGAAGCAGTCCGCCGCACTGCTGGGAACCGAGAAGGTCACTCTGGTGTTCACCGATGACGCGGTGGATGCGCTGGCGGAGCTGGCCGCCGACATCAACGACCGCGTGGAGAATATCGGCGCGCGGCGGCTGCACACGGTGCTGGAGCGGCTGCTGGAGGAGATCAGCTTCACCGCCACCGACAAGGCGGGCGAGAGGATCACGGTTGACGCCGCCTATGTGAACGAGCGGGTGGCGCCGCTGGCCCAGAAGGGGGATCTGAGCCGGTTCATTTTGTAGGCTGCGCTCAGCCTGTAAGGTTCGCATCACGCGCATGTCAGGATCGGATCAGAGGCAGGTACGGCTATAGGCTGACCTGCCGCCTGATCCGTCCGGGCAAACCGTCCCGTCAACATCAGAGGGGAGCGGCCATGACAACGGAGTCGCCGAGCGCGAAGGCCGTCGTCAGGTCGTCGCTTGTACAGAGGCTGTCGCGGTTCGTCAGTCTGTCGTCCGCTGAGACCGCGGTCCTGGAAGATCTCCAGTCGACCACCCGCGTGGTTCGGCACAACCGGGAAATCATCACCCAGGGCCGCCGATACGGTGGGCTGCTGGTGACGGTCGAGGGTATCTCGGTACGCTATCGGATCCTGCGTGACGGTCGGCGTCAGGTGCTGGACGTCGCACTCCCGGGGGACCTGATCGGCTTTCCCGCGTGTTTCTTCGAAAGCGCACCGTACTCGATCAGCGCTCTCACCGATACGGTGCTGGCCTGCATCCCGTTGCCGGTGCTCGGCGGACTGTTCAAGACACAACCGCGGCTGGCGGCTGCGATCTTCTGGTCGTTCGCGTCGGAGGCTGCGATATACATCGAGCATCTGACGGATGTCGGGCGGCGCTCGGCACTCGAGCGCGTTGCCCACTTCCTGCTCGAATTGCTGGTGCGATTTCAGAGCATCGGCCGCGGCGACGAATGTTCGTTCCCGATGCCGCTGACCCAGGAGCTGCTGGCCGACGCGCTGGGTCTGAGCGTACCGCACGTCAACCGCACGCTGCGGCAATTACGCGACGACGACCTGGTGCGCATCGACGCGCACCGGGTGATCGTGAAGGACGTCGAGGCACTGTCGGCGCTGGCCGACTTCGATCGATCGTATCTCGGTCGATTTCGTCCGGTCGATCTGTTCGATGCGGCCGCCGCCGGGCCGCCTGTGCTGCAGTAGGTGTCAGGCCAGTTCGGGCACTCGCTCGGTGAAGGTCTCGAGGTTGCCGAGTGTCTCGCGGCCGAACATCAGAGGGATGCAGGCACCGACCGCGACCACGCCGACCATCGAGCCGAAGAATATCGCCGGTGAACCGGTGTGCGATGCCATCACGAACGGTGCAATCACTCCGGCGAATATTCGCCCGAATGACTTGCCGAAGAAATGCCCACGTCCACGCAATGCGGTTGGGAACTGCTCCGACAGGTACATGCGCACCGCCGGGAATGCGGAGAGCACGGTGAAGCCGGTGATCAGCGTTCCCACCTCGAAGACGATTGTCGAGGCGGAACCCATCTGGTGCGCCGTCATCATCATGATCAGGCCGGGGATTGCCAGCACGAACGAACCGGTGATTGTCCAACGGCGACCCACGATCTCCATCATGTAGCCGTTGAAGAGCTTGCCTGGGATGCTCGCCGCGAACACCAGCGAGCTTAGGCCAAAGCTCACCGCGACAGCGGCACCCTGATCGACCAGAGCTTTCGGCAACAGGATCGCGATCAGGTAGTATGCGGTGCCGGCGGCAATGCCGCACAGGATGCCGACAGTTGTCCAGCGGATCTGGCCAGGCGCGAACAGCTTCCAGAATGAAGGCAGCGCCTCCGGCTGAAGTTCAGGGTGCGACCCAAGCTCGGCCGCCGTCATTGGCGCGACGCGGTTGCCACATCGCCGGATCAAAAGATTGACCGTGTCGACCGCATCCTGAACCCGGCCGCGCCGCAGCAGCCAGCGCGGGCTTTCGGGGATCAGGAACCAGATCAGCACCGGTGCGATGAACAACGTGACGCCACCGGGCAATCCAACCAGACGGAAACCGTTCGGATGATCAGCGAGGATGAAGCCGACAAACGGCAGCAACGTGAAGGCGCTGGCGAGCAGCACTTCGTAGATCCCGGCGTAGGTGCGCCTGTGTTGCGCCGGCATCAGCTCGGCTGCGATCGGAAATGGCGCCGAGATTGCGAATCCGAGCCCGATGCCAGTGACCAGGCGCAGCGCCAGCAGTTGCGTGAAATCCTGCGCCACAAGGATCAGCAGCGTGCACAACGTACTGATGATGACGCCGACCTGCATCACAGCCACCCGGCTGATGCGGTCTGACATCGCCGCGGCCGCGAAGCCACCGAGCACGACGACAAGGGTCGGCCACACGGCGAGGGCACGGATCTGGTCGGGGTCCAGGTTGAGGGGCTGCCTGGCGAGCACCAGCAGAGAGCCGCTGAGCGCCAGGTCGTAGCCCTCGATGAAGCCAACGAACCCGAGCACCAGGATAAGCAGAACGTGGTATCCGCTGAACGGGATGCTATCGAGCTTACGTCCCAGAAGATGGCTGGCCGGTACAGCCGACCACACCATGGCAGGTGCTGCTGACATGGGCATTCACTCCCTTTGGGACTGGCCGGCGATACGTCTGCACAACGCGACGCATCCGCGCGGGCTTGGCTTGGCCAGTCCGATTGAGGTTCCCGCTTGTCGAAGGCGGAGCTTATGCGCCGTGAGTTGGCCGCGTCTTTGATGCAGGCGATTGATCTAGATTAACATTCCAGCTCATAGAGGCGTCCGCAGCATGGAACGAGCCTGGCGAGCGGCTCCCTGCTGTCGTCAATGAAATCCCGCTTTCTTCAGGCCTTCGAGCATCCGGTCCTGCGCCTCCTGCGTGCCGAATTGCGCGACGAACGTGCCGGCATCGAGCAACGGCCACAAGCGCGCGGTGACGGCGCGCTCGCGCTCCGCATCCTGCTGTCGGCCCTCCTCGGCGTAGGCAGCCGCCATCATCGGGTGCGTGATCATCTGGGTATTGCGCCCAGGGTTGCGGGAAAGTGCACGGTCGCCGGCATCGACGGCCTCGCGATATCGGCCAAGCAGATAATACGTCATGCAGAGCCGCGCGGCTGCGAAGCCATTGGCTCGGTCGAAGCGGAGCGCACCCTCCAGCCACGGCAATGCTTCCGCGGCTTTGCCCGCCCATACCAGGATGGAGCCACGGGCGGCGTAGTTGTCCGCATCGCTCGGATTGATCTCGAGCGCATGGTCGACCTGAGCAAGCGCGAGATCGTAGCGTTTTCTGAACAGATTGATCTGGGCGAGGAGGCGGTAGGCGCGTGTCGTTGCCGGATCAAGCGCCAGCGCCTTGAGGGCAAGCGCTTCCGCGCGTTCGAGCTCGTCCGTGCGGAATTCGGACCAGCCTGATATCACGGCTTCGTAATGGGCGAAGCCCAGTGCGGCGTAGGCGTCGGCGTAGTTCGGGTCGAGATCGATGGCCCGTTGAAACAGGTCGCTCGCCCTGTCGTTCTCATCGCGCGTCTCTTGCGAGAACGCATCACGGCCGCGTAGAACGTACTGGTACGCCGCGAGGTTGCTGGTGGGTTTGGCCAGCACGCGCTCTTGCTCGAAGCGGGTGAGCTCCACGGCTGCTGCGCCGACGACCCGCTTGGTGATCTTGTCCTGCACGGCGAAGATATCGTCGACTTCGGCATCATATGTCTCGGACCAGACGAGCCGTCCCGTCGTCGAATTCGGTCAGTTCAACGCTGACCCGAACGCGACTGCCGGCGCGACGAATGCTGCCCGTGACCAAATACCGCGCATTCAGCAGGCGTCCGATATCAGCCGGTGCCGCGTTTGAGTCCTTGAACGGAAAACTGGCCGACTTCGAGATGACGAGCAGATTGGAGAAACGGCCCAGCGCCGTGATGATGTCCTCTGTGATCCCGTCGCTGAAGAAGTCATGGCCGTCGTCGGCCGACAGGTTCTTAAATGGCAAAATCGCGACCGAAGGACGCTCGGCGAGGCGAGCCGGTGCGGCGAGGGCCGCCACTTCGACCGGCTTCACCGCAGTGCCGGGACCGAATGGGGCGAGTCTCCCACCTGCGTGCAACGCCCAGGCAATAAAACCCGCCGATATGAACACGGCGGCTCCCGCAACAGCAATCAGAGCCCGGCGCTTTCTCTTTCGCACTATCGCGGCGACATTCTTGACACCGTCATCGCCGGGCAGGTGGTGATCAGAATCAGGTTTCAAAATGAATGCCTGGACAGGTCGCGCAATGTTCTTCAGCTTTAGCGACCCCAGTTCCTCAAAAGCGAGATCGAGCCGGCCGTGCACATGGTCCCGGACCGCTCGGGAGACACATATGCCGCCAGGCGGGCACTCAGCTTCGAGCCTGACCGCGACATTGACCACGTCACCGTGCAGATCGGTGCCATCCGCGATCGCATCGCCGATGTTGATCCCGATCCGAAAGCGGATAGCCCGATCAGGCAGTTGGTCACCATCGAAGATAGGAACATCCTGCTGCACCTTGACCGCAAAGCGTACCGCCCCATCGATACTGTTGAATACCATCAGCAGGGAGTCGCCCCCGGTCTGAACAATTCTACCGCCATGCCCGTCGAGGCCGGGATCGATGACCTCGCTCCGGAGTTTGCGCAGCCGTTCGAGCGTTTGCAGGTCATCCAGCCCGATCAGGCGGCTGTAGCCGACCATGTCGGCATAGACGACCGCGATAAGTCGCCGTGGATCCGGAAGCCCACCCGTCATGTTCGATGTACTGGTCATCGGCATGGTGGACGCCTTACCGGCAATGCGGCAGGCCAAAACGCCATTCAGAAGCCTCCTGAACGACACCCTAGCACCCGCCGCCCTTCTGCCGATACTTGGATTGGCGCCAAGCGGATTTGTTTGACCCGGGCAATAGACAGTGCGCAGTATCTCGCCATCAGGGACTGGTCATTGAAGCCCTGGAGGGGGAAAAGGCCATGTCGAGAGCTGCTTTTCTTTCACCGGTGTGGGCGGCTGCATTGGTCGCTCTGCTCTGCGTGACACCTTTCGGGTCTACCGCCCGGGGCGACGAGCCGCGGCTGTCGATTAGCGGCTACGATCCGGTCGCCTATTTCACCGATGGGAAACCCGCGCCGGGCAAACCGGATCTTGAATATCTGTGGCATAAACTCCGCTGGCGCTTTGCCAGCGCTGAGCATCGCGATCTGTTCAGCAAGGATCCGGAGCACTACGCGCCGCAATACGACGGCTACTGTGCGATGGGCGCATCGGGCGACGCCGCAGCGCATAAGGACACCGTCGATCCGGAGGCTTGGGCCATCGTCGACGGCAAGCTTTATCTGGTTCACAACGGCTATTGGCTTGCCAAATGGCAAGAACAGGCCAAGGAGTACATAAAGCGGGCCGACGCGAACTGGCAGGTCGTCGCGGACCTGCCGGCCCCGACCATCGTCGGACCACCCTGCGCTGCCTCCCCGCCCACGACCCTGGTCGCACTGCGCGATGGCGGGAAATGGCTGGTGGTCGGCGGGCAGGTCGCGCGCGATGCGGCCGGGAATGCCGTCGGGAAGGGCGATATGCGGGCGCAGATCGAACAGGTCGGCGAAAATGTCGGAGCGTGCCTCAAGGTCGCCGGTGCAACCGTCAACAACATTGTATTTACGGTAAGCCATGTCGCGGCGCCCGCAGAACTCGACAAATACGCCGACCTGCTGCCGCGCTATTTCGGCCCCCCCTCACCGGAGAGCACCACCGTCACCATGCCGCAGCTATCCGATCCGGACTTGCTGCTGGAGGTCCAGGCCATTGCGGCGATCAAGTGAGCCCGGGAGGCTCGTGTGAAGTCTCAGCGCCCCCGGGACTGCCGCACGGGCGCCAGCGATCACTGCCGTCGCGTTGGAGATCTGCCACGAATTGGCGAAGCGACGGCGACCGGCTGACGGATTGACGGGGCAATCGGCATCGCATTAGGGTGCGCCCCGCCGGGATCGCCCCGGCCCTCGCGATTTGTCCGGCCGGATTGCGGCGAGGTGAAACAAGCGCGCTAAAGAGGCCAGCGGACAGCCCATCAGACGGGCTCAAGCTGCTCCACCGGTCGGGCCAAATGTTCAGAGGGCCCAGACGATGTCCACCAATCCCGCCAGCTACCGTATCGCCACACAGCTCGTGCAAGGCGGTGTGCAGCGCAGCTCGTTCGGCGAGACAGCCGAGGCGCTGTACCTGACCTCGGGCTACGTCTATGACAGCGCCGAGCAGGCCGAGGGCACGTTCGCCGGCACAGTCGATCACTACCAGTATTCGCGTTTCGCCAACCCGACGCTGTCGATGCTGGAGGAGCGGCTCTGCCTGATCGAGGGCGCCGAAGCCTGCCGCACGACGGCGACCGGCATGGCGGCGGTCAATGCGGCGCTGCTCGCGCATCTGAAGTCTGGCGACCGCGTGGTGGCTTCGCGTGCGCTGTTCGGTTCGTGTCACTGGATCGTCTCGACGCTGCTGCCGAAATTCGGCATCGCCACCGAGTTCGTCGATTGCGCCAACCTCGGGCAATGGCGCGCGGCGCTGTCGCGACCTGCGCAACTCGTGCTGCTGGAGACGCCGTCAAACCCGATGCTCGAGCTGGTGGATCTGTGCGCGATCGCCGGTCTCGCGCATGCGGCGGGCGCGATCGTGGTGGTGGACAATGTGTTCGCGACACCTTTGCTGCAGCAGCCGCTGAAGTTCGGGGCGGACGTGGTGGTGTATTCGTGCACCAAGCATATCGACGGTCAGGGGCGTGTGCTTGGCGGCGCGGTGCTGGGCAGCCGCAAGTGGATCAACGAGACGCTGCAGCCGTTCATCCGCAACACCGGGCCGGCGATGTCGCCGTTCAATGCCTGGGTGCTGCTGAAGGGTTTGGAGACGTTGGGGCTGCGTGTGGATGCTGCCTGCCGAGGTGCCGTGACGATCGCCGAGTTCCTCGCCGCACGATCGGAGGTGACGCGCGTTTGGTATCCGACGCGCGCCGATCATCCGCAGCAGGAATTGGCATTGCAGCAGATGACGGCGGGCGGGACAGTCGTGACCTTCGAGGTGGCGGGTGGCAAGGACGCTGCGTTCAGCGTGATGAATGCGTTTGGACTGATCGCGGTGTCGAACAATCTGGGTGATTCGAAGTCGCTGGCGACGCACCCCGCGACCACCACTCACATGCGCATCGGTCCCGAGGAGCGTGCGAAACTCGGCATCACCGATGGGGTGATCCGGCTCTCCATTGGGCTCGAGGATGTCGAGGACATCAAGGATGATCTGGCACAGGCGCTGACCACGATCAGCGTTACCGCGCAGGCCGCCGACTGACGCGACGGGCGGGCGGAACTCTGCGAACAGGTCCAGGGTACTGCGCCACCACGGAATCTCCCGTGAGGAGCGTAATACCTTCAATGGTTGCCTGTGCGATCAGGATACGATCGAACGGGTCCTTGTGGATCGGTGGGAGTAAATCGATCGCAACGACGTGCTCGCTGGTGATCGCGAGCTCGCCATAGTTGTTGTCGAACAACGCACGCCGCAGCAGTCTCGGATCGACCTGAAAGTCAACACGACCGAGCCCACGCTTGATCGCGATCTCCCACAAACTCGCCGCACTGAACAGGAGCGTGTTTTCCGGGTCGTCAAGCAGGTTCCGGGTAGCCGCCTCAATGCGATCTGGCTTGCCGGCCGCCCACAGCAGCAGATGTGTGTCGAGCAGCAGCTTCACGTGGTGTCGCAGCGGAACAGGCGCGCGATTTCGGCCCTGCCCATCAGGTCGAAATCGTCCGGGTACTGCGATCTGTCCTGTCATGAACCCCAGGCGCCTGACCTGCCTTGGCAACGGCGCATCGACTGGCACGACCCGCACCAGCGGCCTGCCCGCCTTGGCGATCACGAACGGCTCGCCCTTGGCAGCCTGGTCGACGAGGCGCGACAGATGCGTCTTCGCTTCGTGTATGTTCACCGTGCGCACATCCGCCCCCAACTGGACTAAGTCCATTTAGTCTAGTTCACCGATGATTACAACGCACCCAACCGAACCGACGCGTGCACGACCACAACTCCACTCTACTGGACAACGCCCGTTCTCTCGCCTTGAATCACCTCACCCAGCGAACCGGTCGTGCCATGGCGGAAGCCTATTCCAAGGTCACTCGCAGAGTCCGCGTCACCGTGCGGTCCTTCTACCTGGAGGACCAGTCGGAGCCGGACGACAGCCACTTCGTCTGGGCGTATCGCGTGAAGATCGAGAACCAGGGACGCGAGCCGGTGCAGTTGCTCCGGCGCACCTGGCAGATCACCGACGCGCGTGGACGCACGCAGCACGTGCACGGCGCCGGCGTGGTTGGCGAGCAGCCGCTGCTCGAGCCGGGCGAGAGCTTCGAGTATACGTCGGGGACGCCACTCGACACGCCGTCCGGCTTCATGGTCGGCGCCTACCACATGGTGGTGCCATCCTCCGGCGAGAACTTCGATGTGGCCATCCCGGCGTTCAGTCTGGACAGCCCCCACCAGAGCGGTAGGGTGCATTAGCCGCCAAACGGGTTGTGCGCCCGCTGGCTCGCCTTATATGCCGACCAGTGGCGTGTGGTACGCGCGCCGCTTCCCTCACACCCTCCTGGGAGGATTGCGCGGTGAACATCGTCACGCCTGTCGCCCGCGCGACAACCGAAGCCTCGACCGACCGACCGACGCGCGAGGAGACCGAAGCGGCCGTTCGCACTCTGCTCCGCTGGGCGGGCGATGACCCGTCGCGTGAGGGACTGATTGACACACCCGCCCGGGTCGCGCGCGCCTATGAGGAGTTCTTCGCCGGCTACGCGATCGATCCGGTCGCGCTGCTCGAGCGCACCTTCGAGGAGACCGACGGTTACGACGAGATCGTGCTGCTGCGGGATATCCACCTGGAGAGCCATTGCGAGCACCACATGGTGCCGATCATCGGTCGTGCGCACGTTGCCTATCTGCCGCACCGCCGCGTGGTGGGGATCAGCAAACTGGCGCGCGTGGTGGATGCCTATGCGAGGCGGTTGCAGATCCAGGAGAAGCTGACCGCGCAGATCGCCAACACGATCCAACAGGTGCTGGAGCCGCGCGGCGTCGCAGTGGTGATCGAAGCGGCGCACCAGTGCATGACTACGCGCGGTGTGCACAAGCCTGGCGTGACCATGGTTACCAGCCGCATGCTGGGTGCGTTTCGCGACGACCCGACGACGCGGCGCGAGGTCCTTGCGATGATCGGCAATGGCAAGGGGATGGGCGGCGAGCACTGAACCCGCCGCCCATGATCATCAGGCCTCGTGGAAGACCAGAGTCCTGATCTCGATGCTCTCGCGCGGCAGGACATCCGCCGGCGCGGTCGGATCTTCGAACGCCGTGTGCGGCGCGAAGCGGGCCCGGCCATCTGTCTCTGAATCGAAGCACTTCAACAGCAGGGCTTCGTCCGGCTGCATCTCGGGCACGTAGAACCAGCGATGGGCGGGATTGTAGTTGACACCATAGGTCTCGCCGACGCGGTTCTGATACACCAGATCGGATGGCACGAGGTCACCAGGTGCAACCGAGCCGGCGTCGCACACAGCAAGCGGCGCGTCGCGCAGCGGCCCACGGATCGGCCGCCACAGGTTGATCACCTGCACGCGGCCACGTAGCAGCTGCTCGGCCTCATCGCCGAAGAAGTCGCGCACACGCTGCGGTCCGGACGTCGCCGTATGGTCGACATGCACACCCGTCGCGGGCTGGCGTGGCGTCCCAGGAACCCGATCGGCCGCGCCGCGCACACGCCGGCGCAGCGTATGGTCGAAGATGAACACCTTGCTGGCGCCGGTCGCCTCGGCAATCGCCCGCTGCACTTCCGGATAATAGACCCGACGCACCTCGTCCTCGTCCCAGAAGTCGTGGACCGCACTTGCGTTGCGCAGCACCGCGAAGCCTTCGCGGTCGAGCGTCACATCGTCGATGACCGGACGCATGTCGTGGATCGCCACGGTGTGGGTTTCGCGTTCCGAGTTTGAACGCGGCACGCCGGGCGGCGGATCGAAGGTGTAGTTGCGCGGGCGCTCGGTTATCGGAGCCAGATAGTTCAATGTCGCCTCGACATGAGGCAGGTGGTCAAACCGGTCACCATTCATGTGTCTGTCCTCCTGGGGGTGAGATTGGCAGCAGCCTCAGCACGGCGGCAGTGCGCGCCAGAACGGGGTGGCAAGCTCGCGGTACACATCGGCGGTCGAGGCACCGAAATCCGCCAGCTCACGCTCGGTCAGACCCGCCAGTGCGCGCCTCTCGCGGCTCCGCTGGCGCCAATGCCGCACCGTCGAGGCAATCCGCGCCAAAAGGCCCCGGCGCCCGTCGCGCCACGGTCTGGCCGCGAGCGGCTGAGAATTTATCAGGGATGTAGTGGCAAGCCCGGCCATGGCCGTCGCTCCTATCAGTGAGAACTGAGCAGGAAATGGCCCTGCGCCGCGGGCGCGACAAAGGATAGTTTGTCAGCCTTCGCATGACACCAGCTCATGCTAAACTGCTGTCATGGCAACCCTCCCCTCGCTTAGCGGACTGCGCGCCTTCGAGGCGGCGGCGCGTCACCTGAGCTTCACCCGCGCCGCGGAAGAGCTGAACGTCACCCAGACTGCGATCAGCCACCTGATCAGGCGACTGGAGGAGCAACTCGGAATCCCGCTCTTCGTGCGCCGCAACCGCGCGTTGGAGCTGACGCGCGAGGCGGAATCCTATCTGCCTGCGGTGCGCGGTGCGTTCGAGGACCTGCGACGTGCGACGGAACGATTGCGCCGACCGGAGCGCGAAGGGCTGCTCACTGTCAGCACCACGGCCTCGCTCGCCGCCAAATGGCTGGTGACACGCGTGGCCGCGTTCCAGGACGCCAATCCCGGGATCGAGGTGCGCATCACCACATCGTCGCACCTGGTGGATTTTCAGCGCGACGAGGTGGACATGGCGGTGCGCTACGGCCGGGGCATCTGGCCGGGACTGCGCACTGACTGGCTGATGGCCGAGGACATGTTCCCGGTGTGCAGCCCCGCGCTGGTCACGGGCGAGAAGCCGCTGCGCACGCCCGAGGACCTCGCAGACCACACCCTGCTGCACGCGACGGCGTCACGCGAGGACTGGCAGCTCTGGCTGACCGCCGCCGGCCTGCCGGTCTCGCTCGCGACGCGACGCGGCCTGAGCTTCGACCAGAGCTTCATGGCAATTCAGGCGGCGGTGGATGGGCTGGGCGTCGCACTCGGCCGCACCCGTTTTGTCGAGGCCGATATTGCCGCTGGTCGGCTCGTGGTGCCGTTCAATGTCGTGCTGCCGGCGGATGCCGGGTTTTACATCGTGGCCCCCGAGGGGATCGCCGACACGCCGAAGGTTGCGCTGTTCCGCGATTGGCTGATCGGCTCGGTGGCGCCAGGCGCCGTCGCGCCGCCACCGGTTTGAGCAGAAAGGATTAAACGCAGATGTAGAAGCAGATGCACGTAAAACACGCAAATGGTTTTGTATCTTTATCGGCGTGTTTTGCGTGCATCTGCTTCTTATCTGCGTTTGAATCTGTCTCCCTTTCTATCTACTCCGCAGCCGTCACGGGCGCATGTTCGCGAAGGAAGGTGTGTACGTGGCGCAGTGCTTCGGCGGTCTGCTCCTTGGTCTCCTTCCACGGGTAGATACTGACTTCAGCGTTCGGTGCGAGGCGCGCTGACTCGATGGCGACCGCGTAGGGATGCGCCGGCACGTCATCCGGCAATACCAGGATCGGCGTGTTGCAGGAGCGTACGAAATCGCGCGTCACGGTGAAGACGAAATCGGGATTGGAGCGATACATCTTGTTCAGGAAAGCGTCGACCGTCGCCATGGTGATATCGGGCCTGCGCTCGCAGAGCTGCGGGCCCCAGCCCTTGATGTTGTTCTGATAGAACAGGTCGGGGATCTCCGGACGGAACCCGCTGGGCTGCGCCAGGACGGCGGCGACGATGCGATCCGGTGCACGCTTCAAAAGGTTCCAGATGAACGGGCCGCCAATGCAGAAGCCCATCACCATGAACTCCCTGATGCCCAGATGGTCCATCAGGCCGAGCTGGTCATCGGCGTAGGCATCCCACGGCCGGTCGATCTCGAGCGGACCCGATGACTGGCCGCCGTTGGCGTTGCGCAGGTCCATCGTGATGCAGCGGTACTCGCCCCTGAACTCCTCCATCGCATTGAACGGCCCGAAGCCGGTGAGGGAGGAGATGTTCGAATTCAACCCGCCGCCGGGGATGAACAGAACCGGGAAGCCGGACCCGGCCTCTTCGTAGTGAATGCGGACGTCGCCTCTTTGATAGAACGGCATGACAGTTCCTCCTTTCGGTTGCGCTCAGGCTGTTCGCACGAACTTGTCCACGCTGCGGTCTACGGTCAATCCGGCGTAGATGTCGCCGCGCGAGTCCACGCCCACGCCGTGCACGTGGCGGCTTTCCATGCGCGCAAGTACGTTGCCTGCCGCGTCGCGCACGCAGACATACGCCGGCTTGCCGCCGTCCTCCTGCTCGGCGATGTAGTAGTTGCCGTCTTTGCCCCGTGTGATGTCGTTCGGGCCGCCCATGCCGGTCCACGCGCCAAGATAGTCGCCGTCGGGTGAAAAGATCTGGATGCGCTTGTTCGACCGATCCGCGACATACAGCTTGCCGTCGGAATCGAACGCGATGCTGTGCGGCAGGTGGAATTCTCCTGGCGCATGGCCCGGCGAACCCCATGACGTCACGAGTTCTCCGTCGCTGGTGAAGCGGTGCACACGCGCATTGCGATAGCCGTCGGTCACGTAGATATCGCCGTTGGGATGCGGCATCATCTCAGTCGGGTGATTAAACGGTCCCGCCGCACGTTCCGCGAGCCATGGAGACCCTGTGCAGCCGGTGTCGGAGTGCACGCCGCGCTCGCCCAGTTCCAGCAGGGTCTTGCCGTCCAGCGTGAACGACTTCGCGACCGAGTCCGACCGGTCGGTTGTATATACGACGTCGTTGACTATCTTCAGGCCATGCGGGTCGGTGACCTCGCCGCTGCCCCAGGCGCCCAGGTACTTGCCGTCGCGATCGAACACCACGACGGGAGGATCCCTGCGCTGGAAGACATAGACGCGATCCTGTGAATCGGTCGCCACCCGGCTGACCAGCCCGAACCTTTCTCCGCCGGGCAATTTGAGGAAATCGCGTACCAATTCGTAGGTGTATTCGCCTGTGCCGACTTGTGCCATTGCTGTCCTCCTCCCGTGGCCCGCGCGTCGGATGCCGCGCGCACTTCACTGGGCGAGCTTACTCCGGCAGCGCCGTTTGAGATAGCGCACCGGCCAGCATGGCCATGCGTTCCGGGGTAGTGATATTACCGGAAGCCAATCCGCTGATGGTAAAGCCGGCCTGCAGTTCGAGTACAACGGCGGCCACCGACCGTGCTTCGTCGAGTCGGCCGAGGCGGACCAAAGCCGCCGCGTGCAGGTAGCGCGGCACGCTGAACCGGGGATTCGCCGCAGACGCCCGGCTCGCGGCACTGACCGCCTCGATGAAATTTCCGACGAAGAAATTCGCATAGGCGAGCCCGACATAGGGCAGATAGATCAGCGGATCGTACGGACTGAGGCGAATACCGATCCTGGCGTGCTCGATCGCGGTCGCATCCTCGCCCATCCAGGCGCGAATGGCACCACAACCGAGAACTGCTGCCACGCGACGGCGCGCGACGCGATGTTCCGTAATTATCGCGTGGTGTTTCTGTCCGATGCGACGGCCACCTACGATTACCCGGATCGCGGCTACGGACCGATGCCGAATGCCGACGTTCACCACGCGACTTTGGTCGTACTCGCCGCCTCGACGGCGCATGTGATGTCGGTCGCTGATTTGGGTGCAGGGCTGCCAACTGGCCGCATCTCGAGGAACGCGCCTTCACGAGCGGCTTGAGTCCCGGCTGCCGGGAACGGACCGTCGCGCACCTCGACGAGGCGCGCGCGGTCGAAGCCGTTGAACGCGGTGCGCAGACAGCCGCCATAGGCGCCGAGCTGACCGATCTCGATCCAGTCGCCTTCGGCCACGTCGGCAGGCAGATGGAACGGGCCGCGCATCGCATCGGCACTGTCGCAGGTCGGCCCGAAGAACGAGAAGCCGATCAACGCATTGGGCGGCGGCGGCCCATTGGGGCGGACAAGCCGCGCCGGATAGCGAAAACCGAGAGGACCGGCATCCGCCAGAGCGCCATAGATGCCGTCGCTGACATACAGCGAATTGCCGCGCCGATGCTGCACCTGCACGACCACAGACGCGCCACCGGCGACGAGAGCGCGGCCGGGCTCGGCCCAAAGCCGCGCGTCGGAAAGGCCCAGGCGCTCGAAGCCTGCGTCGATTTCCGCGAGGTATGCGCCGAGCGGAGGTACTTCTACGTCCGGATAGCGTACAGGAAAACCACCGCCGACATCGATCACCTCGATCGTCGCGCCGGCATCTCGGATCACGTCGCCGACCAAAGCCAGCGCTTGGCGCCAGGCGAGCGGCTCGAGGCATTGCGAACCGACATGGAAGCTCAGCCCGAGACGCACCGCATGCGGGCGCGCCGCGCGCAGCAACTCCGCAGCCGGCCCCGGCTCTGCGCCGAACTTGCCTGACAGATCCAACACCGCCGGGCCCTTCGGCATGGCAAGGCGGACGATCAGGCCGAGCTCACCGGCAGTACCCGTCGCGGCTGTTTCATGCCGGATCTTCGCCAGCTCCTCCGTGCTGTCGAGCACGAAGTCACGCACACCGTGCCGCTGCCACGCCTCGCGGATGGCGCCACGCGACTTGACCGGGTGCATGAAATGGATCGAGGCATTGGGAAACATCTGGCGCACCAGCGCGATCTCGCCGATCGACGCGCAGTCAAAATGCGTGACGCCGCCGGCGTGGACGGCACGCAGCATCGCGGGCTCTGGGTTGGCTTTCACCGCGTAGAGCACATCGCCCGGAAACACCTCGGAGAAATCGCGCACGGCCGCCTCAACCGTTGCCGGACGCAGGCAATGCATCGGCTCTTCGGGCCGCTCTATGGCGATCAGTTCATCGACCGAAGGCAACGGCGTTGCGGCGCCGGGGAAGCGGCGGCGCAGAGGCGACACGGCAGTGCGGACGCGCACATGGTTCATTCCAGGAAACCTCGCAGGCAGGAGGAACACAGACGGCGCCGCCGCGCGACAATGCCGCGGCGACGGACTCAGATGGTGCTGCGAGGACTTCGCATCGCCGCAAACCGGTCAGCAAACATAGGCAACTCCCTAACGACCCCGGCCCCACCATTGGACCGGCCAGACGAAAAGGACGCGTTACGTCGTTGCTGTGCCCCTCAGATGCTCAGCGCGGGGCTCGCGGCACGTGCGATGCGTCAGGCGTCGCTCAACCACGCGGGTCGAGCAGCGAACGCATATGGGGACTGCGACGGTGGAAGAGGTATGCGATGATCGATGGTGTGGCGACTGCTGTGGTCATATCATCGACGCTGCGCGGAGCCGGCCAGCGCGAGATATTCCCACGCAACGGTCGCCGCTGCCAGCGCGGTGATTTCGGCAACGTCATAGGCCGGAGCGACCTCAACGACATCCATGCCGGCGAACGCCACGCCACGCAGCCGGCGCAGGATCGCCTGCACCTGCCATGACGCCAGGCCACCGATCTCCGGCGTGCCGGTGCCGGGCGCGAAGGCCGGGTCCAGCGCATCGACGTCGAAGCTGAGATAGGCCGGCGCCTCTCCGACCACATCGCGGATGCGTCGCGCCACCGCATCGGGACCTAGCGCGTGCACGTCCTGCGCGGTCAGTACCGGTGACCCCGTGACCGATGGTCCAGTCCCACACCTCGCGCTGCACCGGCGAGCGGATGCCGATCTGGATCATGCGCCGCGGCTCGACCAGCCGCTCCTCGATCGCATGATAAAATACCGATCCGTGCGCGTAGGGCTGACCGAAATTGTCCGGCCAGGTGTCCACGTGCGCGTCGAAATGCACCAGCCCGAGGCTGCCGCCGATCCGGCGCGACAGCGCTCGCAGCAGCGGCAGGGTGATGCCGTGCTCGCCGCCCAGGGCAATCAGATGGCCAAGCCCGGCCGCCTGCTGCTCAATCAACTGCAGGCTGGCTGGTATGTCGCCGAGGGCAAGCCGGAGATCGCCGATGTCGGCGACGTTCAGTGCCGCGGGCTCGATCCAGAATTCGGGATGCGCGCCATCGGTCAGCATCCGGCTGGCCCGCCGGATCGCGTGCGGGCCGTCGCGCGCGCCGGCACGGTTGGTGGTGCCGATGTCCAGCGGCACGCCCGCGACGATAAACTCCGTGGCCGGATCGCTGCAGGCGATCCCGAGAAACCCCGGGGCCGTGGCGAAAGTGGGAACCGCAGCGGGGATCAGCGTCATTGTCTACGGCCGCACCAGGGCGATAACGATCTCGGCCAGGATCAGGACAATGATCAGGAACTCCATCAGTTCCGTCCGGCTGGCCAAACTCTCATCGTACAGCGCCGAATACGTGTCGCGGATGATCGCAAGCTTGCGCTCCACCGCGGCATTCACCTCCGGCACGCGGAACAGTTCCAGCGCCGCCGCGTAGATCCGCGCGAGATACACGTCCTCGGTCACCTGCAATGCATTGTCCACGCGCTCGGTCAGTTCGGTGACTTCGGCGACCAATGTGTGCAGCCGGCGCGCGAGGCCGGCAAATCGACGCGAAGCCAGCAACGTGCGCGCGCGTCGCGCCTTCGCCACCAGGTCGTACATGCGCGGCAGTTCATCGTCCAGCAGCTCGTCGTAGTAACGCATCTCCAGAAGCTGGGCATTGGCCACCTCGAGCACGTCCAGGACGTCGGAGTCACCGCGCGGCTCATAGACGAATGCGCGGTCCCAGGTCAGCACCACCAGATCGTCGGTGTAATATGAGAAGCGCTGGCGCAACAGCTCATGGCGCGCGCCATCCGAGAGCGGACGCTGCTCACCGGACAGCAACGGCACCAGATCGACGCTGTCGCGCAATGCCGCCGCGGTCAGCTTCGGCTCAAACGTATGCACGACACCGATCAGGTAATCCTCCTGGACCCTCGAGTCCTCGGCGCGGTTCATTGCCGGCCCGAGCAGCTCGCGCACCCGCCTCAGCAGGCGATCCCACATGTCGTCGGCCGCCGTGACGCTGCGATCGACCGCATTCAACTGTCGGACAAAATCAGCCCAGGTCACATTCACGATCGGAACGCGCAACGCAATCGTGACTGCGCCGAAGTCATAGAGCCGGACCGTCGCGACCGCCGCCACATCCTCGCCTTCCAGCGCCAGCACGACCGGTTCGAGTTCAAGCGCCAGCGGCGGCACACCAAAGGCCATCGCTTTCGGCGGAGTCGCACTGAGCCGGATGCGACGTGACGTCCGTGCCTGGTCGGCGAGCAGCCCCTCGGCACGTGCGAGGTCTATCGCGTAGGCCACGTCGAACAGCCGCAGCGCCACCACGGCACCAACCGCCACCGTCGGCTCCGATTGGCGTAGCTGCCCGGACAGATAGCTGTCGGCTTCGTTGCCCATGGCCGGTGTGTAGCACGGCGGTTGCCGCTCCGCCCGCCACATGGCACCGTCCGCCGGACCCCAAGCAGCGAGCGCTTTCCGTGACATTCATCCTTGCCAGCCGCCCGAACGTCTATTCATCGAGCCCGCTCGACCGCGTCGGGACCCGGCGCGAAGACGCGGCGTGGATCGAACAGCGGCTGCATGACCCCGACACGCTGTTTGTGCCGGTGTGGCGCAATCGCAACCTGGTGCGCGGGATGAACGATGGCGCACCAGAAGCTGTGTTCATCTCCGGCGAGATGGCACAGACATTGCGCATGCAGGGCGGCCCCTGGGCATTTCTCGGGCTGCACGACGAGCTGGCGATCTTCGCGATGGATATCAGCACGGCGGAAGACCCGGTGCCGTTGCTGTCGGAGGACCTGGGAACGTTCGTCGATCTGCGTTCGGTGGGCTGGGGGGTGGCGCGGCCGGAGGCCTCGATCCTGGCGCACGCGCGCGGGTTGCTGCACTGGCGTGCGCGCCATCGATTCTGCGGCGTCTGCGGCAGCGTGTGCGAGGCGCGCAGTGCGGGCCACGTGATGGTCTGCACCGCCTGCGAGGTGCAGCACTTCCCGCGCACCGATCCCGCCGTGATCATGCTGGTGACGCGCGACGATCACGCGCTGCTCGGCCATTCGCAGCGCTTCCCGCGCTCCAGCATGTACCTCCACCCTGGCCGGCTTCGTGGAGCCGGGAGAAACACTGGAAGAGGCGGTCCGCCGCGAGGTGTTCGAGGAATCCGGCATCAAAGTGGGCGACGTGCAATACCACTCAAGTCAGCCCTGGCCGTTTCCCGGCAACATCATGCTCGGCTTCTATGGCGAAGGACTGAGCGAGGCCATCACCATCGATCCGGAAGAGATGCTGGATGTGCGCTGGTTCTCGCGCGAGCAGATCCGCGACAGCGAGGCGAACGGCTTCCTGCTTCCGCGTGCCGACAGCATCGCACGGCGGCTGATCGAGGACTGGATGGCGACGGAGTGAAATTCTGGTTGTTTATTGCGCTCATGCTCACCGCCTGCGCCGCCAAGGACAACAGCCCGCAGGCACAGTGCGAGCTGCAGGCAGATCAGGATCCCACTGTGCGGTCGATCTATCGCGGCGATCAGGGGGACTACACGCAGCTCGGTCCGGCCCGTTCGAACCTGATGTGGGCGAAGCGCCAGGCAACATTGAAGTGCATGCAGCAGAAGGGTCTGGCGCCGCCGGGCGGTGTGGAGCCGATCCGCCCGCCGGTCTATTAACCGATGCCTGACCTGCTCACCATCGGCTATGAGGGATGCACGATCGACGACGTGCTGGCCGAGCTGAAGGCGGCTGGCGTGAAGCTGCTGGTGGATGTCCGCGCCGTGCCGCAGTCGCGCAAGCCAGGCTTCTCCAAGCGCCAGCTCGCGGCCGGGCTTGACGCAAGCGGCATCGCCTATGTGCATCTCCAGGGTCTGGGGACGCCAAAGCCTGGGCGCGACGCCGTGCGCGCCGGCCATCCGGAGCGGATGGAGCCGATCTTCCGCGAGCACATGCGCTCGGACCGGGCGCAGGCCGAGCTGGCGCAGGCGAAGGTTCTGGCGCGGGAGCGGCGCGTATGCCTGCTTTGCTTTGAGCAGGACCCGATGACATGCCATCGCCGCTTCGTCGCCGAGATGATCGCCGACGAGACCGCGCAGCCGATCGTTCATCTGCACGCGCGCCGGTGACCTACTTCGCTGCGGCGATCGCCTTGCGGATGTTGTCTTCGGCCTCTGCCTTGCCGGCCCAGCCGTTGATCTTCACCCATTTGCCGGGCTCGAGATCCTTGTAGCGCTCGAAGAAGTGCTCGATTGCCGAGCGAGTGATGGCGGGCAGGTCTTCGATGCTGTCAATACCGCTGTATTGCGGATGCACCCGCTCATGCGGCACGCAGATGATCTTCTCGTCGGGCCCCTTCTCGTCGTCCATGCGAAGCATGCCGATCGGCCGTGCCCGGATCACCGCGCCGGGCACCACCTGGGTCGGGATCAGCACCAGTGCATCGGCCGGATCGCCATCCTCGGCGAGCGTGCCGGGAATGAAGCCGTAAGCCGATGGATAGGCCGTTGCCGTGAACAGAAATCGATCGACGAAGATCGCGCCCGACTCCTTGTCCACTTCGTATTTCACCGCTGATCCCTGCGGGATCTCGACCACCACGAAGATGTCGCCTGGCGGTGCACGACCGGTCGGGATCTTGCTGACATCCATCAGGCTCTCTCCAAAGAACGTCACACCGTAGCATTCATCATGGCGCACCGGCCACAACACACGTCAGTCCGCGTCGGCAACATAATTGCAAGCTTCGTCTGTTAGGCGTTGGCCACCAACGATGGGGTCAGGCGGCCATTCGTCAACTATGGCGCAAAGTGGACGAATCCTTGTACGCGGCCGTTATCGGCGGACGCGGCGGCGCGCGATATCATTTGATCGTGGAGCGGTTGCCCGGCGGTGACGGCTGGGATTGGACCGTCTGGCGTCCCGGCGACCCACCCGAGACCGCACGCCACGGCGTCGCACCATCCGTTGTTCGAGCGATGCGGGCTGCCGAGGCTGCTGTCCGCAGTTGGGATAACAGCACGTCGCCATGAGCCCACAGGTTCGGCGAATGGCGCGCCGAACCTGATTTGCTCGCGGGCTACACCGTGGCACCGCCATCGATCGCAATCTCGGCGCCGGTGATGTAGCCGCTCTCGTCGGAGAGCAGGAACAACACGAGGTGCGCAACCTCACCGGCGGTCCCCATGCGTTTCATCGGCACCAGTTGCAGCCGCTGCTGGTTCTGTTCCGCGGTGCGGACCTTCAGCATCTCGGTGTCGATCGGACCGGGATGCACGGAGTTCACCCGGATCCTGCGCGGCGCCAGGTCGACGGCGGCTGCCTTGGTCATGCCACGTAACGCCCACTTGGTCGCGCTGTACGCGATCGCGCCGGGCGATCCACGGAGGCCGGCAACGGACGATATATTGGCGATCGAGCCGCCGCCCGACCGCTCCATTGCCGGCACCACAGCCTTCATGCCGAGAAAGCAACCGAGCTGATTGACACGCATGTGGCGCTCGAACAGTTCGGCGTCGGTTTCCATCAGGCTGCGCGGCTGAAAGATGCCGGCATTGTTGACCAGGCCATGCAGGCCGCCCAACTTCTCGGCGGCATCTACCGCCGTCTGCCAGTCTGCTTCCTGCGTCACATCCTGCCGCACGAAAACTGCAGCACTGCCGAGTTCAGATGCAAGTCGACGACCTTCGGACTCAAGCACGTCGCCGATCACGACGCGCGCTCCTTCCGCGGAGAACAAGCGCGCTTCGGCCGCTCCCTGTCCGCGAGCTCCGCCGCTGATCAATATGACTTTCCCTTTCAGGCGTTCCATGCGTTTCCTCCTCATCGAGTGGCCGCGCGGCCGGCATCGAGAACCGAAGACCCGGCTTCAGGTGCCTCGCGGCAGACATCAGTTCAACACGGAGAAGGCAAAGCGAGAACCACCCCGGCAGCAGGTCGGACCTACTCCGCAATGAAAAAGCCGGGCGCAAGCGAGGCGGAACAACTCCCCGGCAGGCTGGAACCGGCCGCGCAGGCAATCGTTCGACCTGGATACGTTGAATCGGGCCGGGGATTGGCGGTGCAGAAATGCAGGAAACAGCAAAAAACCCGTCAATGATGAGGAAGTTGGCCGCCCACTGGCGCCGGGTGGCTCAACTGGTGACCGACGCGTTCGTGGAGAAGGCCCTATGCGCCCGCGCCAGCGACCTGGAAGTGCAGGCCGAGGAGATCGAACGACGCGCGAGGTCAGCAGACAAGTCGCGTCCGACGAAGGCTGGATGAGCAGCGAGCGCCGGAATCCGCCATTATCACACCATTGTGCGCGGACCCGCCGGGGCCGGGCTTCTCCGAAGCAAGAGTTTGGCGAGTCAAGGCGTTTATGGCCACAACTTGATATACATTGGCAGAACGAGTCGCGCGCCGCTCTCGTTGCAATGTCTTCCCAGCCCGGGTGACTTTGCCCAAAGTCGGTGAATGCACAACCAAAATGTTGTTCCTGATAAGTTCACTTTGAGCGGCGACCAACTGGATCGCCTCCGGCAGGCCCTGAAGGTCGCCGGGCATCAGGCCCGGGTCGCGCAGCATGGCGGCTACGGCCGCAATCTCGAGGATACACTGGCCGAGATCGAGGAAACGATCGGCGCCCAACTCGCCCGGATCGAAACGGCGCTCGATGACGACAAGGCTGAAGCCGAGGATACCGCCGAGGCACTGCGTGCGCGGCGGTCCTGGTTCCCGCGCTACCGGGCGGCCTAGCCATGCCAGCGCGTCCAATCTGGCGTGGTCATCTTCGGCTGGCACTGGTGTCGTGCCCGGTCGCGCTCTGGAACGCCAAGCACGATCGCGCGGCGATCAGGTTCAACATGATCAATCCAAAGACCGGACATCGGATCAAGATGATGACGGTGGATTCCGATACCGAAGAGGAAGTGCAGCGGCGCGACACGGTGAAGGGCTACGAGTTCCGGAAGGGCCAGTACCTGCTGCTGGAAGACACGGACTTCGAGAGCGTCAAGGTCGAGAGTTCCTCCGTGATGGCGATCGACAAGTTCGTCGAGGTGAATTCGATCGACCCGATCTACTACGCCGGGAGCTACTACCTGGCCCCAGACGGTGACGCCGGGCGCGACGTCTACGCCGTGCTTCTGGAATCCATCGCCGAGACCGGACGCATTGCGCTGGCGCGCGTCGTGATCGGGCAGCGCGAACGCACCATAGCGCTGCGCGCGATGCCCGGCGGTCTCGTTGCCCATACCCTGGACGAACAGCGCGACATCAACGATGCGCGCGCGGTCTTCGGTGACGTTTCCGACATCAAGACCGAACCCGAGATGGTGCAACTCGCCAAGCAGTTGATCGATCGCCAGACCACGGACTACGATCCATCCGACCTTGAGGACCACTACGAGACGCGGCTACGGGCGATGATCGAGGCGAAGCTGAAGGGCGAGGGCATCGATGTGAGCGAGCCGGAAGAACCGGATCGGAGCAACGTGATCGACCTGATGGCAGCGCTGAAGAAGAGCCTGGGCGAGTCAGCCGAGACGAAGGCGGCGCCGGCGAAGAAGCCGGCCAAGGAACCCAAGGAGAAGGCAGTCGCTCGGCCTGCCGCCAAGGCGTCCCGCAAGCGCGCCTGATGCGGGGCGCCACGCTGCGCAGGAGAACCGCTTGCCAACGCATTCGTCCAAGTCTCGCGCGCATCGGGCCCTGGTCTTGCAGAACCAGGCCAGGGTCGCCGCCGAGGCCGGCGCTTCAAGTGCAGACCGGCCGGATTGCCAGTTGAAAATGCCGCTGCTCGTAGAAGTCAAACGCAACGCCGCGACGAAGTCACGGACGCGGCGAGGCCGTCAGAAGTCCGCGGGCGATCAGCCCGATCTCGGAGAGCTGTAAAAGCCGGCAGTCCGATTGCCCTGTCGGCAGGCCATCCGTATCCTCCCGTCCAAGCAAAACCGAAGAACAACGGGAGGGTTCATGTTGCGCTCGATCACCCTGTGCGTCGGTCTCCTGGCGCTGCTTGCCGGACCTTCCGGCGCGCATGCACAGGAGACGGTGAAGATCGGCGTCATCCTGCCGCTTTCCGGACAGTTCGCCGATACCGGGGTGCAGCTCGACGACGGCATCAAGCTGTATATGCAGCAGCACGGCGACACGGCGGCCGGCAAGAAGATCGAGGTTATCCGCAAGGACGTCGGCGGCATCGCCCCCGAGGTGGCCAAGCGGCTCGCACAGGAACTGATCGTGCGCAACGGGGCGGACATCCTTGCCGGCTTCGCGCTGACGCCGAACGCCCTCGCTGCGGCGGAAGTGTCGGCGCAGGCGAAGAAGTTCATGGTGGTGATGAACGCTGCCACCTCGAGCATCACGACCAAATCGCCGTATCTGGCGCGGACGTCGGTCACGGTGCCGGAGATCGACGAAACATTCGGCAGCTGGGCTGCCAAGAGCGGCATCAAGACGGCGTACACGCTGGTCTCCGACTATGGACCTGGATTGGACGCCGAGACCGCCTTCCAGCGCGCATTCCAGGAGGGCGGGGGCAAGATCGTGGGATCGGTGAGAATGCCCGTGGCGAATGCGGACTTCTCCGCCTTCGTGCAGCGCGCCAAGGACGCCAATCCCGAAGCCATCTTCATCTTCGTGCCCGGCGGCACACAGCCGGCCGCGATCGGCAAGGCGCTGGCCAGCCGTGGCATCACGCCCCAGAACACCAAAATCCTCGGCGGGGGCGAGATCACCTTCGAGGACGCGCTGAAGAGTATGGGCGATGACGCCCTCGGCATCATCACGGCGTTCCATTACGACTACAACCACGCCTCGCCGCTAAACAAGGAATTCGTCGCGGCCTACAACAAAGCGTTCGGACGCAATCCCGACATCTATTCGATCGGCGGCTACGACGGCATGCGGCTGATCTACGCGGCGCTGGAGAAGACCGGCGGCAAGGCCGACGGTCAGGACCTGATCGATGCCGCCAAGGGCATGGCGTGGGAGAGCCCACGGGGCCCTATCTCGATCGATCCGGAGACGCGCGACATTGTCCAGACGGTCTATATCCGCAGGGTGGAGAAGGTGGATGGCCACCTGGTGAATGTCGAATTCGACAAGGTCGAGAACGTCAAGGACCCGCTGAAGGCGCGCATGCCGAAGTGAGCCCCCCGCGTACCCTCTCCCGCCTTTCGCGGGATCGGGTCGGGGGGAGGCGGCGGTGATTGCCCCAGCCTTCGGCGTCCTGTTCGACGGCTTCGCCTACGGCATGCTGCTGTTCCTGCTGTCGGTGGGGCTGTCGGTGACATTGGGCTTGATGAACTTCGTCAACCTGGCGCACGGCAGCTTCGCAATGCTCGGCGCCTATGTGACCGTGACCTTGATGGAGCGCGGCTGGCCGTTCTTCGCAACGTTGCCGTGCGCGTTCCTGGCGGCCGCCGTGGTCAGCGTGGCGCTCGAGCGCACGCTGTTCCGCCGGCTGTACCGCGCGAGCGATCTCCAGCAGGTGCTGCTGACGCTGGGCGTGGTGTTCGTCTCGGTGGCCGCCGCCGCGTGGTTCTACGGCACGATGCAGCAGCCGGTGCGTCTGCCGGCGTACCTGCGCAGCTATACGACCGTCATGGGGGTCAATTTCAGCACCTACAGGCTGTTCCTGATCGGGGTCGCGCTAGCAATCACCGTCCTGTTGGTCGCGACACTGGAATACACCCGATTTGGCGCTCAGGTGCGCGCCGCGGTGGACAACCAGCGCATGGCACTGGGTCTGGGCATCGACGTGGACGGCGTGTTCGCCATCACCTTCGCGCTCGGCAGCGGTCTGGCGGGCCTGGGAGGCGCGCTGGCGATCGAAATCGTCGGTCTCGACCCGAACTTCGCTTTCACCTACCTGATCTACGTGCTGATCGTGGTTGCGGTCGGCGGGCTCGGCTCGATCCGCGGATCGCTGCTGGCGGCGATCGTGCTGGGCGTGAGCGATGCGGCCGGAAAGTACTATGTCCCCACCCTGGGCGCCTTTCTCATCTATCTGGTGATGGTCAGCCTGCTGCTGTGGCGGCCTTCGGGTCTGTTCGGGCGGCGGTAGTTCGCGCGGCCATGATCGTTCCTTGACAGCCGGCAATTCCCTGGTGTCATTGCCCGGAAAAGGAAGCAGGCATCATGTTATGGACAGACCCCCCAGCTGCGCCTGGTGGCCGATGATCGGCGGGGCCCGTGTGAGGCTTCGGATCGGCGGCATTGTTGCTCTCATGGCAATCATGCTGTCCTGTCCAGCGACTTTCGCTGGCGCCGAGGATTTTGGCGCCAACCGGTCCGACCTGATCCGCGGCCTGCTTCCAACGGTGGTCAACATCGCCGTTCGCAAGGAAGTGCCATCCGAAGCCCGTATGGCGAGCACCGCCGTGTCGGTTGACGCCGCGACCGACGTTTCGAAGTCGTATGTCGGCTCCGGCTTTATCATCGATCCCTCGGGACTGATCGTCACGAACTACCATGTGGTCGAAGACGCGTATGAGATTTCAGTGACGCTGTCCGACGGCACGGTATTGCCCGGCAAGCTGCTGCACGCCTCACGAACCGCCGACCTGGCTGTCGTGCAGGTGCAGCCGGATCGCAAGCTGACGCCGGTCGAGTGGGGCGACAGCACCAAGGTGCGCGTGGGCGACCAGGTGTTTGCCATTGGCAATCCGCTGGGAATTGGCACGTCGGTCTCCGGCGGCATCGTCAGCGGGCTCAATCGCAATGTCGCGGATTCACCGTACGACGACTACATACAGACCGACGCCGCGATCAATCACGGCAACTCCGGCGGCCCTCTGTTCGACATGGAAGGCCGAGTTATCGGCATGAACACCGCCTTGGTCTCACCGACCGACGCCTCCGCCGGTCTCGGCCTCGCCATTCCGTCCGACAGCGCACAATTCGTCGTCGGCCGACTGATGAAATATGGCTGGGTCCGCCCGGGATGGATGGGCGTGAAGGTGCAGCAGGTCACGCGGGAGTTGGCGGCGGCGATGGGAACCAAGCCCGAAGGCTCGGTCGTCGCATGGGTTATGCCCGCCAGCCCCGCCCACGAGGCAGGCATCGAGATAGGCGATGTGATCCTGAAATACGGCGACGCCACGCCTGGCGACGAGCGCGCCCTGCTGCGCGACATCGTCAGGACGCCGGTCGGTGAGACGGTGCCGGTGGTCGTGCAGCGTGGCAGCGCCGAGCGCACCCTGCCCGTGACGATCGCCTCCTGGCCGCGCAGCCAATGGCAGGAACGCGACGCGCCGATGACGGCGCAACGACCGAAGCTCACCATCCCGCCTGATCTCGGGCTGTCACTTTCCGCTATTCAGACGAACCAGCGCGCCAAGTTGGGTCTGGAGGACGGTTTGACTGGCGTACTGGTGAATGGCGTGCTGCCGGGCTCGGACGCCGCGCACCGCGGTGTTGGCGCAGGCGACGTTATACTCCGCGTGCAGGACAAGCCGATGGCGCAGCCGGGCGACGTGCAGCACGCGATCGGTGCAGCGCGCGGCGAAAACCGCCCGTTCGTGATGATGCTGATCCTGCCCAAGGTCCGCAAAATGCCTGGCCCGGAATGGGTCGCCTTGCGGCTGGAGGCTGAGGGATAGCGCCGCATTGGCTGCCGGTCCGCATCGACACCTGGCGGCAAAGCAGCGCTGGCACCCGATCGAGGTCGCGTTTTGGCTGGCGACCTTGCTGCCCTTCGTGCTGGTACCCACCTACCTCACGTTGGCAAGCCAGATCGCGATCACCGCGATCTTTGCAGTCTCGCTCGATCTCATCATGGGCTATGCCGGGCTGGTCTCGCTCGGTCACGCGGCGTATTTCGGTCTCGGCGCCTACACCGCGGGGCTGATCGCCAAGGCCGGCTGGGGAGAACCGTTCTCCGGCTTGGTGCTCGCGGGGCTAGCGGCCGGCTTGTTCGGCTATCTCACCGGCTTCCTGGTGGTGCGCGTCCGCCACCTTGCGCTGATCATGATCACACTCGGCATCGGCCTGCTGCTCTACGAGGTGGCGAACCGCGAGGACTGGCTCACCGGCGGCAATGACGGCCTGCAGGGCGTGACGATGTGGCCGCTGTTCGGACGGTTCGACTTCGATCTCTACGGCTACACCGCCTACGCCTACGCGCTGGCAATTCTGCTGCTGGTCGTGCTGGCGGCGCGACGCCTGGTGCACTCGCCGTTCGGACTGTCCCTGCGCGCCATCCGCGAGAACGAGCGCCGCATGCCGGCAATCGGCGCGCCGAGCCGCGCCCGGCTGCACGCTATCTATACAATCGCCGCTACGGTCGCCGGTCTCGCCGGAGGGCTGCTTGCCCAGACCACGCAGTTCGTCTCGCTCGGGGCGCTCAGTTTCGAGCGGTCTGCGGAACTGGTCACCATCCTGGTGATTGGCGGGACAGGACGTCTCTATGGCGGCGTCATCGGCGCCATTGTCTACCTGGTGGCGCGCGACCGGCTCTCCGGCATGAACCCGCAGTACCTGGTATTTCTGGATCGGGCTGATGCTGATCGGCGTGGTGCTGTTCCTGCCGAACGGCGTCCTGGGCGGACTCGCCAAGGCCACGGCGAAATTTGTGCCTTCCGCAACCCCCGCCTCATGACCGTCCCGGCGCTGCGCACCACCGGCCTGCACAAGAGCTTCGGCTCACTCGTGGTGGCGCAGGACGTCGCGATATCTCTGCCGCAAGGCGCCCGCTACGCGCTGATCGGCCCGAACGGCGCCGGGAAGACCACGCTGATCAATCTGATCACCGGAACGCTGCGGCCGGACTCCGGGCAGATCATCCTCGGCGAGGAGGAGATCACCGCGCTCGAACCACATCGCCGCGTCAAGCGAGGCCTGACGCGCACCTTCCAGATCAACACGCTGTTTCCTGATCTGGAGCCGCTCGAGGCGGTGGCTCTGGCAATCTGCGAACGCCACGGCGTCGCCGGCATCTGGTGGCGACGCCTCACGGCATACCACGAGGCGGTGGACGAGGCTTACGAGATCCTGGCATCGCTCAGGCTCGGCCATGTCTGCTATCGCACGACGCGCGAGCTTGCCTACGGCCAGCAACGGCTGCTGGAGATCGCGCTGGCGCTGGCGACGAAACCGAAGGTGCTGCTGCTCGACGAACCGGCAGCCGGCGTGCCGCGCCAGGAAGGCGGCGAACTGTTCGAGGCGATCGCCAACCTGTCGTCCGACATCACGGTGCTGTTCATCGAGCACGACATGGAGGTGGTGTTCCGGTTCGCCAGCCGGGTCATCGTCATGGTGGGCGGACGACTTCTCCTTGAGGGCACGCCCGCGGAGATCGCCGCTGACCCGCGTGTGCGCGAGGTCTATCTCGGTCGCTCGCGTCATGCCTGAGACGCTGCTGGCGCTCGACGCCGTGCGTGCCGGCTATGGTGAGTCGGTTGTGATCGACGGCGTCTCGCTCGAACTGGCGGAGGGCGGCAGTCTCGCGGTGCTCGGCCGCAACGGTGTCGGCAAGACGACGCTTCTGCTCACCATCATGGGCTTCACCCGCGTCGCGTCCGGCCGCATGCGCTGGCGTGGTCGCGACATCGCCCGGATCGCGCCGCATCGCCGGGCACGCCTGGGCATCGGCTGGGTCGCGCAGGAACGTGAGATATTTCCCTCCCTGACGGTCGAGGAAAACCTGACCGTCGCCGCGCGTCCCGGCCGATGGGATGTCTCGGCCGTATATCAACTGTTCCCGCGCCTGGCGGAGCGGCGGCGCCACATGGGAAGCCATCTGTCCGGCGGCGAGCAGCAGATGCTGGCCATCGCCCGCGCGCTGATGACCAATCCCGCACTGCTGCTGCTCGACGAGCCGCTGGAGGGACTGGCGCCGGTCATCGTCGATGAACTGGCCGAGGCCATCGGTCGCATGATGGCGGAGGAAGGCACTGCGATCATTTTGGTCGAACAGCACACGGAGGTCGCCTTGTCGCTGGCGCGCGAGGCCGTGGTGATCGAGCGTGGCACCATCGCGCTGCGTGCGCCTACACGGTCGCTCCTGGCGGATCGGGCAAGCCTGGACCGGCTGATCGCTCCAATGCTTCCGGAGAGTTAGCAGCCTCCTGGGCGGAGCGGGGACGGCCGGGCGACCACACAACCGGGTCCAAGGTATGGGTGCCGGGTGCCGGGTGCAGTCGTGCGGCGAACAGGCGCCAATCGCCGTTGGATCATCGTGGCGTGGCAGCCACGTGGGAAGCGCGGCCCCTGCCGGGCTTTGCCAATCCTGGTCCGCGGCCAAGGCGCACGAAAACGATCCAGAGACCGCCTGTCACCATACCGAGGCAAAACCAGGCGCCGATAATCTGAAAAATCCACTGCCACCAGTACATGGCAACGCTCACCTGCTCTATCTCGACAGGAGGAACCTAGTCTCCAATTCGTGTCTATGATGTTGCCCACTTCATACATCGAATACATTCCGGAGGCGTTACCCGCACGGGTAATCACTGCCTCGCGTTCTCCTGAACGGAGTTCCTGCTCCTTTCGGATAAAACGGCCCGGCGCGCCGGCCCAATAAAATGGGATCCGACTTATCCATTAGTTAATCTTTCACCTTTCTCATCCCTTGTCGCGCGACCCGCGTGGAGAGTGCGACGTGGATGATGTTCACCTCTGGCTGCAGGACCAGCCGCTTCTGCGGTCGCTTGCTCCACAGCATGTCGCGTGCGTTCGACAAATCACTCGAAGCGCGCAATTCGCGGCCGACGAGTTCGTGTTCCACGCCGCCGAACCGGCAGACCAATTCTATCTGCTGCGCGACGGTCTCGTCGCACTGCAGATGCAGCCGCGCGACGGACCGATCACGCTCGCCACGATCGGGGCCGGTGAGTTTCTCGGTGTATCATGGCTGCTTACGCCCCGTACCTGGACATGGGACGCCCGCGCGCTTCAGGCAGTCAGCGCGCTGGCGATCGACGTGGGACAATTGATCGCGCTCTGCGAGCAGGAGCATTCCCTGGGGTATCGCTTCATGAAGCAGGTCGGCTCCGTCCTGGAGTGGCGCTTTCTGAACACTGCGCTTCAGGCGGCCGATCTGTATGCGGACTGGTCCTGAGTGACTCACCGCGCTCCTCCTCGTCATGACGGAGTGTCTCGCTCATTGGGCAGTTGGTATGGGGGGTGATCGATGAAGCACGCGCCAGCTCCGGATTCACCGGTCAGCCAGGACTTCATCGACAGAGTTCTGGCGAGGCAGGCCGGGCGTCCGGGCGCGCTCCTGGCGATCCTGCAGCAGGTCCAGAACAATCACCCTCGAAAGTATCTGCCGCTCGAGACGCTGCACTACATCGCAACCAGAACAGCGGTTCCCCTCTCGAGGATTTACAGCGTCGCGACGTTCTTCGCGTTGTTCAACCTCCAACCGCAGGGCCGCGACACGGTATCGGTCTGCCGCGGCACCGCATGCCACACCAGGGGTTCGCGCGATCTGTTCGAGAACCTGCTTATGAAGTTCGGGTTCCAGTCCTCGTCGGACGGCGAGACGGAGCAGTTGTCGCTCACCACTCCCGACGGCGGCACGACACTGCGAACCGTGGCCTGCTTCGGTCAGTGCGCGCTCGCTCCAGTCATCGAAATCAACCACGCGATCTTCGGCCACATGAATGAAACCACGTTGCAGCGGGAACTGAAAGCGCTCGATCAACGGGGAGCTTCGACATGACGCCGATCCGCGACGCAAGCGCTTTCAACGCGGTTCGCGATGCCGGGCTGGCCAAGCTGCTGCCGTCGCGGCCACGCATCGCCGTCGGCATGGGCACGTGCGGAACCGGCAACGGATCGGAGAGTGTCTACCATGCCTTCGCCGATGCCATCGGTAAGCGCGGGCTAGACGTGCAGCTTGTGCAGACCGGGTGCTTTGGTTTCTGCGCCGAGGAGCCGCTGGTCAACGTGTGGAATCCCGGCGAGCCGCTCATAATGCTGCACCGCGTCAGGCCCGATCACGTCAGCCAGATTCTCGATTGCCTGACTGGCAATGCATTTCCCCAGGCACTGGTCCTGTGCAAGATCGAGCAGTGGGACCACGTCACGGCGCAGCTCGACTACGGCAGCGGGTTGCCGGATATCCCGGCCTGGAACGCGGTGCCGTTCTTCTCCGGACAGAAGAAGATTGTCCTGCGCAACTGTGGCCTCATCGATCCCTCCGACATCGAGGAATACATCGGGATTGGCGGCTATCAATCACTGCACAAGGTGTTGCACGATAACGCGCCCGAGGCGGTGAACGCACAGATCAAGCTGGCCAAACTCCGCGGCCGTGGCGGTGCAGGTTTCTCGACCGGCGTGAAATTCGAATATCTGCGCAGAGCGACCGGCGAGCGCAAATATCTCGTATGCAACGCCGACGAAGGTGATCCCGGCGCCTACATGAATCGCAACGAGCTTGAGAGCGATCCACACTCGCTGCTCGAGGGCATGGCGATCGGCGGCTACGTCACCGGCGCCACGCAGGGCATCATCTATGTCCGCGCGGAGTACCCGCTGGCAGTGCACCGGCTTGCTGTCGCCATCGAGCAGGCGCGGACCTATGGCCTGCTGGGAGCGAACATCCTGGGTTGCGGCTTCAACTTCGACATCGAGCTGGTCGAAGGAGCCGGCGCTTTCGTCTGCGGTGAAGAGACGGCGCTGATCAGCTCGCTCGAGGGGATGTCGGGCCGCTCGCGGCCGCGCCCGCCGTATCCCGCCCAGAAGGGCCTGTGGGGGCATCCGACAAACATCAACAACGTCGAGACCTGGTTCAACATCCCGCCCATCGTCGCAAAGGGGCCGGAGTGGTTCACCTCGATCGGCAGCGTTGCCAGCCCCGGCACCAAGGTGTTCTCGCTGGTGGGCAAGATCCGGAATACCGGCCTTGTCGAGATGCCTCTCGGCACCCCGCTCAGCAAGTTCGTCTATGACGCGGGCGGCGGCACCATGCCCGGCCATAGCGTGAAGGCGGTGCAGACGGGCGGCCCGTCCGGCGGCTGCATACCTCACGACATGCTCGACACGCCCGTCGATTTCGAATCACTCGGCAAGCTGGGCTCCATCATGGGTTCCGGCGGCATGGTGGTGATGGACGACGACAACTGCATGGTCGACGTCGCGCGCTATTTCGTCGAGTTCACCCGCTCCGAATCATGCGGCAAATGCACGCCGTGCCGCGTCGGGTTGGACAAGGCCCTGCGGACCCTTACGCGCATTACCAAGGGACAAGGGCGCGAGGAGGATCTGGCCGAACTCGACACGCTGGGCCGGATGATCCGCGATACGTCGCTCTGCGGTCTCGGCCAGTCAGCGCCGAATTCGGTGCTCACCGCGCTGCGTCACTTCCGCCACGAGTTCGAGGACCACATCCGCGCCAAGCGCTGCCGCGCCGGCGTCTGCCAGGAACTCGCTGTGGCACCGTGCGAGAACAGTTGCCCGATCCACATGAACATTCCGCGCTTCCTGCAGCTCTACAAGGAGAACCGTCTGGAGGACGCTTTCGAGGCGGTCATCTTCGACAATCCGCTCCCCGCCACCACCGGTCGCGTCTGCCAGCATCCCTGCGAACATCGCTGCCGCCGTCAGACGGTGGACGAGCCGATCAACATGCGCGAGGTCCACCGCGTCATCGCCGATACCATCCTGCTGTCGGACAGGTTTGACGCGATGGTGGACCGTATCGTCGCCAGACGTCACCCCTCGACCGGAAAGAAGGTCGCCATCGTCGGCGCCGGGCCGGCCGGACTGACGACCGCCTTCTACCTCGCCTTGCTGGGGCACGAGGTCGTGGTCTTCAACTCGCACGCCGAACCTGGCGGCATGTTGCGCTTTGCTCTGCCGGCATACCGGCTGCCGCGCGAAGTGCTGGACCGCGAAATCGAAATCATCCGTCGCCTCGGGGTGAACTTCGTGCTGAACTCCAGCATCGGTTCCGACATCTCGTTGAGCGACCTGGAGGCGAAATCCGACGCGGTCTTCCTGTCTCTCGGAACCTGGCAGGAAACCGATGTGCGCGTGCCCGGCAACGAGCTCACCGGCGTCTTCGGCGCGCTGCACTTCCTGGAGGCCGAGGCCCGCGGCGAGGCGGTGCAACTTGGTCAGCGCGTGGTCATCATCGGCGGCGGCAACGCTGCCATCGATTGCGCCCGCACGGTGATCCGCATGGGCGCGTCGGCGACCGTTATTTACCGGCGCGAGCGCAAGGACATGCCGGCAATTTCCGAGGAGGTCGAGGCCGCCGAGGACGAAGGTGTGCGCATCATCTTCCTCGCCTCGCCGCACCGCATCGTGGGTGAAGCGGGCGCGGTCAAGTCGATCGAGGTGACCAAGACGCTGCTCGGCGCGTTCGACACATCCGGACGGCGACGCCCCATCGACACCGGCGAGGTGCTCAACGTCAGCTGCGACAGCGTCATCCTGGCGGTCGGCGAAAGCGTCGACCGGGACTTCTGCCGCGGGACCGGCCTCGAGGTCACCCGCAACGGCATGCTCGAGGTCGACCGCTACGCACCGACGACCAGCCGCGAAAGCATCTTCGCCGGTGGCGACTTCGTCACCGGCGCATCCAACGTCACGACCGCCATGGGCTGGGGCAAGGATGCCGCCAGGAACATCGACCGTCATCTCATGGGCACGTCCCGCTACGACACTGTCATGCCGGGCTTCCAGTACGACCAGGCGCAGCCGCAGCCCAGCCCCTGCGGACGCCACCACGCGCATTTCCTCCCCGCCGCCGCCCGCGCCAAAACCTTCGATGAGGCCGTGTCGGCGCTGCGGGCGGACGAGGCCCACGAGGAGTCCAGCCGCTGTCTGCGCTGTGACATCCGAGAAATGACGGCGCTTGCCGTCTCCCGTCGTTAAGGAGCCATTCGTGCCTCAGCAGGTCTCAATCCGCATCGACAGCCAGCTCTGTACCGCCACCGAGGGACAGAACATCTTCCAGGTGGCGCATGACAACGGCAAATACATCCCGTCGCTATGTCATCTGGAAGGCCTCAGTTCGCCTGGGTCCTGCCGTTTGTGCCTAGTGGAGATCGCGGGCGTCGGCCGGCTGCTGCCCGCCTGCACGACACCGGTGCAGAACGGCATGTCGGTCAGCACCACCTCCGACAGCCTCGCGCACAATCGGCTGATGGCACTCGAGCTGCTGTTCATCGAGCGCAATCACATCTGCGCCGTGTGTGTCTCGAACGGCCACTGCGAATTGCAGTCTCTGGCGCAGACCCTTGGGCTCACCCATGTCAACCTGCCGTACAATTTCCCGCGTCTGCCGGTCGACGTCTCGCATCCTCGCTGGGTGCTCGACCACAATCGCTGCATCCTCTGCTCACGCTGCGTGCGCGTCTGCGACGAGATCGAGGGCGCGCATGTGTGGGACATCGCCGCGCGCGGAATCAATTCGATGCTCGTCGCCGAGCTTAACCTGCCATGGGGCGAGGCGCCTTCCTGCACCAACTGCGGCAAATGTGTACAGGTCTGTCCGACCGGCGCGCTGGTGGAGAAAGGCCTTGCCGTTGAAGAGATGACCAAGCGCAACAGTGTCATCACGGAACTCGCCGCGAAGCGAAGTGCCGGTTCATGACAAAGCCACGACTGGCCACGATGTGGCTCGACGGCTGTTCGGGCTGCCACATGTCGCTGCTCGATCTGGACGAGGCTCTCATTACCATCTCGCAGCGTGTCGACCTGGTTTACAGCCCGCTGGTTGACGCTCGCGAATATCCCCACGACGTCGATGTCGCTCTGGTCGAGGGGGCGGTCAGCACCGAGGAGGATCTGGAGAAGATCCGCCAGGTCCGCGAGCGCACGCGCATCCTGGTGGCACTCGGTGACTGTGCGACCACCGCCAACATCTCGGGCGCACGCAACCCGATCCCACTGAAAGACCTGTTCGAGAGCATCTACGTGGCAGGCGCCGACGTGGACAAAGGCATCCCCGCTGACCCCGCACTTCCTGTGCTGTTGAAACACGCCGTTCCGCTGCACGACGTTGTCAAGATAGACCTGCACGTGCCGGGATGCCCGCCGTCCGCCCCAACGATCCTGTTCGTCCTCAACGAGCTTCTCGAGGGCCGCATCCCCGATCTCAGGGCCAGGACGCGCTTCGGCTGAGGAGCCCACCATGACGACCATTGTTATCGACCCGGTCACCCGCATCGAGGGCCACGCAAAGATCACCATTCACCTTGATGACAATGGCAAAGTCGTGGACACCGCCTTCCATGTCACTCAGCTTCGCGGGTTCGAAAAATTCTGCGAGGGACGGCCGTTCTATGAAATGCCGTCGATCACCGCACGCATCTGCGGCATCTGCCCGATCAGCCACCTGCTGACCTCGGCCAAGGCCTGTGAAGCCATCATGAGCGTGCGCATCCCGCCAACGGCGGCGAAGCTTCGCGAAATCATGCATTGCGGGCAGGTTATCCAGTCCCACGCATTGAGCTTCTTCCATCTCTCGGCCCCCGACCTGCTGCTCGGCTTCAACTCCGATCCGACACGGCGAAACCTGGTCGGCGTCATCGAAGACCATCCGCAGCTTGCCAAGGACGGGATCGCGCTGCGCAGATTCGGCCAGCAGGTTATCGCGGGCCTCGCAGGCGAGCGCATCCATCCGTCATGGACAGTCCCCGGCGGCGTCAACGCGCCATTGGACCAAGCAGTCCGCGACCGCATCCTGGCCGCCGTGCCGGAGGCAAAGGCTCTGGCATTGCGCACTTTGGGCTTCTTCAAGGACGTGGTTGACCAGTTCGGCGATGAGATCGCTGTGTTCGGCTCGATGCCCACCATGTACGCCGGACTAGTCGATGACCACGACAACATGCAGCTCTACGACGGCGGCCTGCGCTTCGTCGACGCCGAGGGCGAGACTGTGGTCGATCGCATGGCAGCCGAGGACTACCAGCAGTACATCGGCGAGGCGACGGTGCCACGGTCTTTCCTGAAGGCGCCATACTTCAAGCCGCGCGGCTATCCGGATGGGACGTACCGCGTCGGGCCTCTCGCACGGCTGAATGTCGTGGCGCGCTGCGGCACCCAAGCGGCGGATGCCGAGTTCGCGGAGTACCACGAGAGATTCGGCAAGGTCGTGCAGAGCTCCTTCCACTTCCATTACGCGCGCCTGATCGAGATCCTCTACTGCATCGAGCGGATGGAGGCACTGCTGAACGATGCGGCGATCCTCGATCGCCATGTGCGCGCGCATGCCGGAGTGAACGCCTTGGAGGGCATCGGCATGGCCGAGGCACCGCGAGGCGTTCTGACGCATCACTACAAGGTTAACGAGGACGGCGCTATCGTCTGGGCAAACCTCATCATCGCGACCGGGCACAACAATCTATCCATCGGCCGGAGCATCGGCCAAGTCAGTCGCCACTACATCGATGGCAAGCGGATTACCGACGGGATGCTCAACCGCGTGCAGGCGGTGCTGCGGGCTTATGATCCATGCCTGAGTTGTTCAACGCATGCCGGCGGTCAGTATCCCGTGGAACTTCAGCTGCTGGATGCCGACGGCACCATGTTGGATTCGGTTCGCACCTGAGTTCCCGGTCACTCGAGCACCAGTCGCCGCACCGTCGCGACCACCTCCGGCAGCGCGGAAGCGACGGCGGCGGACAGTCCCTCTCGCAGCTCGAACGAACCGGCGCCAACTCTGACGAGGAATGCATCCGGAGTTCGACCATAAAGCTTGGTAGTTATGAACAGGAGCGTTCGCGGGTCAATGTGATGCGCCACGCCGGACGCCAGCGGTGCGGCCGGCACCGTCGCGACCACGATGGCGCCAGGCCGGAGGTCAACCGCGGCGTCGATGAAGACGACGCGATCCGCAACGCCGATGCGTTCGGCCAATTCCGGGGTGAGCTGGTGACACGCGATCACCTCGGCGCCTGCTATGGCAGCCTCACCTGCAAGCGCCTGGGCAGCAGCCTGGCCCACTGCGTCGTCGCCGCGCAGCGTGTTGCCGTAGCCGATGACGAGCGCTTTCCGCGTCACCGGCGGTAGTCTCAGCTCTTCACCCCATAACGTTCCATGATCGGTGCCAGCAGCCCGCCGCCGCCGTTCATCGCCAGGTTGCCGCCATCCATCGGAATCGCCGCGCCGGTGATCCAGTCGGCAGCATCCGACGCCAGCAGCACGGACAAACCCTTGATGTCGTCGGGTTGGCCGAAGCGTCCGGCCGGGATGCCGCGCAGAAACGTATCGCGCAGCCACGGATCGGCCGCCATGCGCGGCCCCAGCCCGTTGGCGCCGAGTACCTGCGCCGGCAGGATGCAGTTCACCCGCACGCCGCGCCCGACCCATTCGGTGCTCAGCTCGCGCGTCATCTGGATCACCGCCGCCATCGCCATGCCGTAGACCGATTGCGCCCGACCGAGCGATGACACGCCGGCGATCGAGCCGATGCTGATGATGCTGCCCTTGCCCTGCGCCAGCATCCGCCGGCCCGCAAGCTGGCAGGTATAGTAGCGACTGATCACCAGGTTGTGGAACGTGGCGTTGATATCCGCGAGCGTCATGTCCTCGGCCGCACCGGCCTTCGCCTCGCCGGCTACGTTGCCCAGGACGTCCACCCGCTTGAATTCGCGATCTACCGTGGCGAACACACGGTCGATTTGATCGGTATCGGTCACGTCGCCGGCGATCGGCAATGCCTTGCGGCCGAGCTGGTGGATGGTGTGCGCTGTCGCATCGATGCCTGTCGCGTTGCGGTCCAGCAACACGAGGTCGGCGCCGGCCTCGGCCAACGCGAGTGCCATGGCGCGGCCCATGCCTTGCGCACTTCCGGTCACGACGGCGGTCCGGCCGGTCAGATCAAACAAGTTCGTCATTGGGTCATCTTGTTCCGCAGGTTTGCAGGAGAAGGTCATTAAACGCAGATACAAGAAGATGCACGCGGATGCACGCGGATTGCCCTCGAGCGGGGGTTCGGCCTGCGGCTTGCGACGAACAATCTGCGTGTTTTGCGTGCATCGGGTGCAAACGAAAAGTTGTCCATTTAGACTACGCCAGTGCGGCGACCGCAGCCGCAAAGCGCGTCACCTCGTCTTCGGTGTTGTAGTAGTGCACGGACGCGCGCACGAGATCGGGCAACCGGCGCGCCCGGGCATCGAGCAGCGTCGAACTCGGCGTCGACGTATGGCAATTCATACGTTGCTGACGCAGCGCGGCGACGAGTTCCCGCGCAGGCTTTCCCTCGGCCGTGAAGCTGACGATGCCACAGCGGCGGCGCCCGCGGTCGCGGACGCTGACACCAGGGATGTCCGCGAGCAGTCGCCGCAGTTCGCCGGCCAGTGTCTCGATGCGCACGTAAATGTCCGCGAGACCCAAGTCGAGTGCGTAGTCGACTGCGGCGCCGAGGCCGAGCTGTGCGGCAACGTTGCGTTCCCAGTTCTCGAAGCGTCGGGCGTCGGGGCGCATCTCGTAGCGGTCAGGCTCGACCCAGCTCACCGCCTGAAGATCGAGAAACGGCGGCTCAAGGCCCTCGAGCACGGCGCGCCGCACGTAGAGGAAGCCAGTGCCGCGCGGCCCGCGCAGATACTTTCGCCCGGTCGTGGACAGCATGTCGCAGCCGATGGCGGCGACATCGATCGGCATCTGACCAACGGATTGGCAGGCGTCGAGCAGATAGAGGATGCGATGAGCGCGGGCGACGCGACCGACCGCCGTCGCCGGATTGACCAGCCCACCATTGGTCGGGACATGCGTGATGGCGATCAGCTTGACGCGCGGATCGATCATGCGCTCGAGCGCCTCGACATCGATTTCGCCGGCTGCATCGCTAGGCACAACGTCGACGACGGCGCCCGTGCGCCGGGCGACCTGCTCGAAGGCGATGTAGTTGCTGAGATATTCCGCTTCGGCGGTGAGGATGCGTTCGCCGGGTGCGAAACCGACGGAATAAAACGCCATGTCCCAGGCCACGGTGGCGTTCTCGACCAGCGCGATCTCCGTCCGGTCGGCGTTCAGAAGTCGCGCGATCGAATCGTAGACCGCTTCGGCACAATCGTCTTCTGTCGCGGCGGCCTCGTAGCCGCCGATCGCGGCCTCGAGCCGTAGGTGACGCAGCTGCGCCTGCAGCACCGGCTCCGGCATCAGTGCCGCGCCCGCATTGTTGAAATGCAGGATTTTGCCGGTCGCCGGCGTGTCCCGGCGCGCCCGCTCGATGTCGATGGGCATGGAAGGCTTCTCCGCATGCTGGCAGGAAATCGCGCCTTGTCACGGTGGGGAGCGCGCGGTCTGGGTGTCAAGCACACTTCGGTCGATTGCTTTCGATGGCTGAGGGGTTACGCTCGTGCCCGCTGGAAGCGCCACCAGCCCTTCCAACAGCAATTGAGGTTGCCATGCCCGAACCTGAACGCGTCGATCGGCGCCGTGCCGCACTGATTGCTTACGATGTCTGCCGGCGCGCGCTGACGCCGCCGGACCCTGCACGGAGAGCCACGATGCGCCCCGTGCTCGATGCCTGGGTGCAGATGATCGCGGCCGCGCGTGCGGTTGGCGTGCCGGTGATCTACACGACCCCCGTAAGCCGCGCCGATGGCGCAGACGTCGTCATGCTGCCGACCGATCTTTCGGCGGAAACCGGTGTGCCGCCACTTACCAACGGTATCGAAGGCACGGCGGAGGCCGGTTTTCCCGACGAGATCGCGCCGCGGCCGGAGGACTATGTCTTCCTCAAACGCCGCCCGAGCGCGTTTTACGGAACGGGCGTCGCCGAGCTCCTTCACATGCTGCGACGCGACATCATTATCATCGGCGGGGGCGCTACCAATCGCGGTGTCGAGACGAGCGTCCGCGAGGCATTCAATCTCGACATTGCGTCTGTCGTGGTGCGCGAGTGCTGCTGGGGCAGCGACACTGCCGCCCACGCCTACAGCCTGGACAAGGCGATGAAGATGTACGCGCGCATCCGGAGCCTCGAGCAGGTCGCGGCGATGCTGCGGGGGTGAGGCGGTCCGGCCTGGCTCCCCGGCCGTCGCCTCTGTCAACCTGCGAAACCCGACGCGGCGCGGAGCGCTCGTAAGAGACGCTGGCAGAAGCGGCCACCTTCTTGCATGCTGCGGTGCAGCACGCCCGCACCGCAACGTTGCACAAACGAGATCCGACACAATGGCCAAGCGTCAGTTCCACCTCTCCTGGTTCCTCTCGCAGGGCTATGGTCCGAAGACCTGGCGAGGAAATTGGCCGGGCAGCGACGTGGCGCGCTGGATGATGCCCGATCTGTTTCTCGACCTCGCCCGCGGGCTGGAGCGTGCCTGCTTCGATTACCTCATCATCGAGGATTCCTCGATGGTGCCGTGTACGTTTCGGGACTCGCACGACACCTATCTGCGCTACGCCGCCAGCACGCCCAAGCTCGACCCGGCCGTGCTGGTCCCTTTCCTCGCGCAGGTTACCAGACACCTTGGGCTGATCCCGACGCTTTCGGTTACCGAGTACCCGCCTTTTCTGCTCGCCAGGCTGGTCAACTCGCTCGACCACGTGACCGAGGGGCGCATCGGCTGGAACTGCGTCACCAGCAGCAATGACGGCGCGGCGCAGAACTACGGCCATCTGCGCCAGCCGCCGCACGATGAGCGCTACGAACTCGCCGATGAATTCGCGGACCTGGTTACCAGGCTGTGGGACGCCTGGGAGCCTGAGGCCGTGGTGCTCGACCGTGACACGCCGATGTTCGCCGACGGGGGGAAGGTCCATCCGGTGAATTTCGAGGGCAAGTACTTCCGCTGTCGCGGCCCGCTGAATGCACCTCGCTCGCCGCAGGGGCGTCCGCCGATCTGCCAGGCGGGTGGCTCGCAGCGCGGCCAGGAATTCGCCGCCCGTTGGGCCGATACAATCATCACCGATGCCGGCAGCGTCGAGGCCATGAAGGCCTATCGAGCCAACGTCCGTCGGCGTGCCGTTGCTGCCGGCCGCGACCCCGACGGGGTGAAGGTGCTTTTCCTGGCCTACCCGCTGGTCGACACGACGATGGAGGCCGCGCATGACCGGCGGCGCCTGATGCATGAGGACGCCAACCGGCATCTCGACATGCAGCTCTCAACCATGTCGCGTCTGACCAACATCGACTTCTCGAAATTCGATCCGGACGAGCCGCTTCCCGAGTTGCACACCGATGGCCATCAGTCGTCGCTGGCCAAGTGGATCGGCAAGACGCCGCGCGAGGTCGCGGTGAGCCAGTCCACCAAAATGGGCATCGACTTCACCGGAACGGTCGATCACGTGGCGGGCATGATGCAGGAGATCATGGAGGAAGTCGGCGGCGACGGGTTCCTGTTCTTCAATGCCTATTTCGACCGGCGCTATATCATGGAGGTGTGTGACGGGCTGGTGCCGGCGTTGCAGCGCCGCGGACTGACGCGGACGCGCTACGCCCACAAGCACTTCAAGGACAACCTGATGGAATTCTAAACCTGCGGGCTCGGCGCGGTTGCGCTGGCAGGGCTACGGGGCCTTTCAGTATCCAGGATAGCCATAGCCGTACGGCGCATAGTAGGGCGGAGGATAGGTACGGAGGCGGATAGTAGACCGGCGGGGGGACGTAAACCGGCGGTGCCACCCCGACGAAGACTCCGCCGCGCCAGCAACAGCTCCAGCGGCCACCGTGCCATCCCCAGTTGCCGCCATTCCAGCCGCCGCCATGCCAAGCACCGCCGCCATGCCAAGCACCGCCACCGTGCCAGCCACCTCCACCACCACCATGCCAGCCGCCATGCCAGTCGGCACGTGCGAGCGGCGCCGTGAGGATCAGCAGGCCGACAACAGCGAAAACGGCACCCGCGATGCGGATCGGATTGCGTCGCATGACGGACAACTCCTTTGGCGGCGCGGAGTCTTGCCGAACATGGCGGCAGAGTTGTGGCGGAGGTGCCCTTCGCTCGATCGTCAGGCAGCACTCCGGGCCATTGGTGAGATGGCGCGGCGCACCGTTCACGGGGTCACGAACCAATCTTCGCGAGTTCGGCGCGCTGCCCGGACGTGCTGCTCTCTGACCCGGTGCCTGATTGTTGGTCCAGAACCGCGAGGCCCGGTAGCCGCACGGTCACGGTTGTGCCGACACCGGGTTCGCTCGCCAGTGTCAGTGTGCCTCCATGCTGTTCCACCAGCCCCTTGCTCAACGGTAGCCCGAGGCCGGTGCCTCTGCGCTTCCCGGTCTGGGCGTTTTCCACCTGGGCAAACGGCAGCACGATGCGCGGAAGGTCTTCCGCGCTGATGCCTATGCCGGTGTCGGCCACGCGGATCATGCAGTCAGTGCCGACCTGTCCCGCGCTGATCGTCACCGTCCCGCCGCGCGGTGTGAACTTGATGGCGTTCGATAGCAGGTTGAGCAGGATCTGCCGCAGCCGCACCTCGTCGGCATTCAACGGTGGAATGCGCTGATCGATCTGACACTGCACCTCGACGCCGGCTTGCCCGGCGATGCCTTCCAACAGATCCGCGGAGCCTTGCACCTCGTCCGCAACGTCCAGCGGCCTCTTGTGCAACTTCAGCTCTCCCGCCTCGTGACGAGCATAACTCTGGATCTGTTCGATGATATCGACGATGTGGTTCACGCTCCCGTCGATGCGCTCGCAATAGTCCAGCACCTTCGTATCCCGGGAACGAGTGGCGATGCCCTCCGCGCAACCCGACACCGCCATCAGCGGCGTGCGAAGCTCGTGGCTGAGGTAGGCGAAGTAGCTGCCCCGGGCGCGTGCTGCCTCCTCCACGCCCTGCTGTGCGACACGCGCCGTGGTGCTCTCGATTGTACGCGCCTCCAAGCGCCGGCCGATGGCCGCTGCCATGGCAAGATTGATGACGATCATGGCCAGCGTGCAAACTATACTGAGCGCCAGGAAGCGCCACACCCGGTCGGTCAGTTCGGCAGTCGGCACGCCAACCGCGACCGTCCAGCCCGAAAATTCGGACCGAGCCCAGGCGGTTGAGACGCTGACACCATCATTCGTGCGCTGCGCCAACAGTTTATTGCCGCCGCCAGCCGGATGCTGCGCAATTGCCTGTAAGAACGCCGGGGTTGCCTTCTGCCCGACGAGTTGGGCTTCGTTCTGTGACCTCGCGATAATGGTGCCCGTGCTGTCGATGACACCGGCGATCCAGCCGGCGGGCAAATGCTGCTGGCGCAAGATCGCGCTCTTGCGCTCGGGGAACAGGCCAATGGAAAGGTCATAGATAACCGTGCCGTCTCGAATGACCGGCACTTCGACACTGAGCACGGGGCGGTGCATCAGTCCGCCGATGTAAAGATCGGAGATCACCGGCTTGGCAGTGGCAAAGACCACCTGGACTATCTTGGGATTGCCGTGGCGCGGCAGCGGTTGGCCGAACGGCTGCAAGGTGTTGAGCACCTGCTGACCTGATGCATCGCTCAGGACCACGTTGCTGCCGACGCCGCTGCGCTGAATGGCACCGCTGGCGCGGACGGTAAATCTGGCAAGGTCGCCCTCGAGCAAGCTCTGGGAGGTCGCCAGGGTCTCCGCAAGCACTATGGCGGCGGCCACATCGCGATCGATGGCAACCATCACAGCGCTGGCGGCGGCGGCGGAGTCGCGCTCGACCAGGGCGCGGGCGTCGATCTCCGCATTGTACAGCAGCACGGCCGAGGCCAGCCAGACCGGCAGGGCGGTGGCGAGCACAACCAGCAGGAATTCCGAGCGAAAGACATCGGCGAGACGGCGCATGGGGGCCGTCTTAGCGCGGCACACTGACCGGTGAGTGACAGGACCGTTAAATAGCCGCAACAATACGTCGAGGTAATGCCGCCGTGGGTAGATACCCGACCGTTACAGGTTGGCGAGCGTCTGGCGTACGGCTGCGGATCGCCGAAAGGCGGGGGCCCCGACCCCTAAAGTTTGCCGCCGATGGTCGAGAACAGGGTGGACACCTTCGTCCCAAGCGACGCCGCGGCTGTGGCGACGACGATGACGATGCCCGCAGCGATCACGCCGTATTCCATGGCAGTCACGCCCTTGCGGTCAATCTTCACGCGCTCCCGGAGAGCAAATAAATACGCGAACATCATGCAATGGTATCGCAGGAAATTACCTGTGTCACTGTCAGAATAATGGCGCGTCGGAATTGATCTGTATCAATGTCCTTGCCGCCGAACGGCTACCAGAGCGGATGTCCGCGCGCTGAGCCGCCTCGGATCCCCCTACGCCTGCTTGAGCTCGATGAGACTACGCCTAATCTTGCGCCCCCGTTCCACCTTGTCCTCGATGTACTCCGCATCCCCCCAGCGCACCGCGCGCGACATCGCCTGAGCGTCCTCGACGAAACGCGCCAGCATCTCCAGCAGCGCCTCGCGGTTGTTGAGAAAAATGTCCCGCCACATCACCGGGTCACTCGCGGCGATCCGCGTGAAGTCGCGGAAGCCCGAGGCGGCGAACTGGAGCACCGCCTGCCGGCTCTCGTCGGCGAGGTCGTCGGCGGTGCCACAGATGGTGAAGGCGAGCAGGTGCGGCAGGTGGGAAACGATCGCCAGCACCCGGTCGTGATGCGCCGGCTCCATCCGCTGCACCATCGACCCACAACGCCGCCAGAACTCCTCCACCCGCGCGACCGCCGTCTCGTCCGTTCCCGGCGGCGGGGTTAGCAACGTCCAGCGGCCCTCGAACAACGTGGTGAAACCGGCATCCGGCCCCGAATATTCGGTCCCGGCCACCGGATGCGCCGGCACGAAATGCACCCCCGCCGGCACCAGCGGCCCCACGTCGCGGATCACCGACTGCTTGGTCGAGCCCACATCCGTCAGCACCGCCCCTGCCTCAAGCCGCGGTGCGATCGCGGCGGCAATATCGGCGAACGCGCCCACGGGCGCGCACAGCATCACACAGTCGGCGCCGGCCACCGCGCAGGCGGGGTCCGCCTCGATCCGGTCGGCAATACCCAGTTCCCGCACCCGCTCCAATGTCTTCGGGGTCCGCGCGTTCACCACCACCTCGGCGGCCAGGTCACCGCGCTCGCGCGCGATACGGGCAACGGAACTGCCTATCAGGCCAATGCCGATCAGCGCCAGGCGGCGAAACAGCGGTTCAGACATACTACGCCTGTCCCCGGGCGCGAGCCGGGGACATGAACTCCGTGACGGTGGCGATGACGATGTCCACCTCTTCCGCGGTGCCGACCGTGATGCGCAGACAGTGCGGCAGGCCATAGCCGCCCACCGGGCGGGCAATCACGCCACGCGAGCGCAGGAAGCCATCCGCCGCCTTGGCGCGTTCGGGTGAGCCAAAGTCGGCGAGCACGAAATTGCCCTCCGACGGCCAAACCTTCACTCCCGCCGCCGTCAGCCCCGCCGCCAGCTTCGGCCGGTATTCCGCGTTGTGCGCACGGCCCTTCTCCACCCAGCCCGGCTCTGCCAGCGCCGCGACCGCCGCCGCCTGCGATGCGAGCGTGACGTTGAATGGCTCGCGCACCCGGTTGAATACATCGATCACCGCCGGCGCCGCATAGGCCCAGCCGATCCGCATTCCGCCCAGGCCAAAGATCTTCGAGAACGTGCGCAGCATCACGGTATTGTCGCCGGCATCCACCAGTCGGATGCCAGGATCGTAATCCGGCCGCTCGACGTACTCGGCATACGCGGCATCGATCACCAGCAGCACCTCCGGCGGCAGGCCTGCGCGCAGCCGCGCTACTTCCGCATACGGCAGCATACTGCCGGTCGGATTGTTCGGGTTCGCGAGGAACACCAGCCGCGTCGACGGGGACACTGCCGCGAGCATGGCATCGACATCCGCGGTCAGGTCGCGCTCCGGCGTCTTTATCACCCGGCTGCCAGCATATGTGCCAGCGATGAAGTAGATCGCGAAGCCATGCGCGCTCATGACGATGTCGCGGCCGTGGCCGCCATACGCGAGGCAGAGTTGGTAAATCAGGTCATCCGACCCAGCGCCGCACACGATCCGCGCCGGGTCCAGCTTGAACCGCGCCCCGATAGCGCGGCGCAGTTCGGTCGCGTCGCCGTCGGGATAGCGATGCAACTCCTCCGCCGCACGCTTGTACGCCTCCTGTGCGCCCGGCGGCACGCCGAACGCGCCTTCGTTGGAGGACAGCTTCAACACCCGGTTGATCCCGGGCTCCGTGGACTCGCCGCCGATATACGGAGAGATGTCGAGGACTTCGGGGCGCGGACGAGGCGCGGTCATGCGGCGGCTCCGGTTTCGGGGATGGCGTAGGCGCCGACGATCATTGGCCGGCGCAGCACCCTCTCAAGCGCGTCGAGCCGGGCGTCATCGTCGGACAGGAACCCATCGACCTCGACCAGAGCCTGGGCGATCGGCGCGCCTGGCTCGCGGCGCAGAACGACCTTGCTGGGCGCAAGGCCTGCGGAGGTCAGCGTGTCGATGAGGCGGGCGCGACCCACATCGCGATCCAGATCGAGCCCCAGCAGCGAGCGATCGTGTCCGCTGGCGTCCGGCTCGGTGGCGGCGACGACGAGAGCCTGCACGGCAGGTGAGCCCTCGGGACGCGCCGCCCAGAACGGCAGCCGCGCCACCACGTAGAGCCGTGCCGCGTCCTTCCGCAGCAGCGCGGTCCACCATGCCTCGTGCGGCTTATCAGTTTCCGACGGCATCGGCAGCACGGCCACCGCCGTGTCGCCGCGGCTGACATCGGCCAGAGCCAATGCCGGCCTGCCATACGCGTGCAGCGGCGTCAGCCCGCCGAAATGTTCGCGCGCGGCCTGGGTGAAGCCGGCTCCGTTGTCCGACTCGTACACTGCCACCGCGAAGGGTGCCTGCATCGCCGTGGTGCCCGCCAGCAGCTCGCGCCAGATGCGCACGATAGCCTGCGCCGGCAGCGTGCCGCTGTGCTGCCGCAGGAGGCGGCGAATCATCGCGGCCTCGCGCCCCGGACGGTACGCGCTGCGCTTGCCGGAGCGCGCCACCTGCTCCACCACTGCGGCGCGCTGTTTCAGAAGCGTGTGGAGCGCATCGTCGATCCGGTCGAGTTCCGCGCGCAGAGCGGCGAGGCCGCCAGGCCAGCCATCCTGCGGTGGTGGTTCCTCCGCCACGGGGGCGGGAGCAGACGGCGCGTCGAGACGAGCGGAACTGGGCATGATCCTGGGCCGGTCGAGGGCCGGAACAGATAGCCGAAGCAGGCCGGTGTGCAAACAGGGGCGCCGGCCAGTTGCGACCGGCCGACGCCCGGCCTATGCAAAGGCGCGAATGGATACGTCGATCGCACTCGCCGCCACCGAACATAGCCCCAGCGTCACTTTCGCCGAGGGGATGGCGCTGGATTGCGGCGCGCGGCTGGCGCGCATGACTGTGGCGTATCGCACCTACGGCACGCTGAACGCCGCGCGCTCCAATGCCGTGCTGGTCTGTCATGCGCTGACCGGCGATCAGTATGTCGCCGAGACGCATCCGGTCACCGGCAAGGAGGGCTGGTGGGACGTTGTTGTAGGCCCCGGCCGGCCGATCGACACCGACCGCTACTTCGTCATCTGCTCCAACGTGCTGGGCGGCTGCATGGGCTCGACCGGGCCGCGCAGCCTGCGCGACGACGAAGCGGGCCCGTGGGGAACCGACTTCCCGCCGGTCACCATTCAGGACATGGTCCGCGCGCAGAAGATGCTGATCGATCACCTCGGCATCACACGGCTGTTCGCGGTGCTGGGCGGCTCGATGGGCGCGATGCAGGCGCTGCAATGGGCGGCGAGCTACCCGGACGCCGTATTCGCCGCGCTGCCGATCGCCGGTGCGGCCTATCACTCGGCGCAGAACATCGCGTTCCACGAGGTTGGGCGTCAGGCGATCTTCGCCGACCCGGACTGGCAAGGCGGCCGCTACTGGACGAACGGGCGGATCCCGGCGCGCGGCCTCGCCGTGGCGCGCATGTGCGCGCACATCACCTACCTGTCGGAAGAGGCTCTGACCCGCAAATTCGGCCGGCGGCTGCAGAACGCGCCAAAGGATCCCAGCGAGGCGATCAGCCTGTTCGGCGAGATGTTCGAGGTGGAGAGCTATCTGCGCCACCAGGGCTCCACGTTCGTGCAGCGGTTCGACGCCAATTCCTATCTGACGATCACCCGCGCGATGGACTACTTCGATCTGGCTGCGGATTACCAAGGCGATGTGGCGAACGCGTTCCGCGGAACGAAGACGCGGTTCCTGCTCGTGTCGTTCACCTCGGACTGGCTGTTCCCGACAGCCGAGAGCCGCGCGATCGCGCGGGCGCTGAACCGGGCGGGGGCGAATGTGTCATTCGTGGAAATCCCCACCGACAAAGGGCACGACGCGTTCCTGCTGGACGAGCCGGATTTCCACCGCACGTTGGCGGGCTTCCTGGCGGGATGCGCGGTGCACGCCGGGCTGGAGGTGTAGCGTAGGCCTCGCGAGGCCGATCCTCGTCAACGTCTGACTTGCGGACCCATATGCTGCCGGTGATGCTCGATGGCAAACACGTTGCTGTACAACTGCGCCACCCACAGCCGACCCTCCATGGTCAATTCCAGGTAGCCGATCGCATCGCCGATGTACGGTTCAACCTTGTTCCAGAAGAACCGCGGATACTGCTCGGCCAGGTCTGCCGGTGTGGCATAACCCAGCTTCTCATTGACCCCGATTTCCGCGAACTCATGGAACAGCGCATTGAGCTTGCGAGGATACAGCGGGTCCGCCAGTTGTCCGATGAGATCGGCCGCGCGCAACAAACCAGCCTCGGTGTCGGTCTCGGCGTAATCTTCGTCGTTCGGGATCGGGAAGCGAGTGAGCTCGATCGCCTTGGCGATCCGTTCGCCGTCGATCATCGAATGACCGGCAAAGCGTCTCAGAACCACGCTCTTCGAGCGGTAGACATGGTAGGGCGCCAGGAACGCGTCCGACGCGCCACGCGGCAGAACCACCGTATTGCCCGCGTCATCGATGACCTGTCGTTCGCCGCTGTCCCCAGCGCAGACGTCGCGCAGATATCCGACATCGTGCGTCAGCGCCGCGATGATGAAATGCAGCCAGTCCTCCGGGCTGATGTCCTGCCTCAGGCGAATCCCGCGCAGAATATCCTGTGCCACCAAGGTTACGAGCGCTGTGTGTTCCGCGCTATGATACAGCGCATCGCTGGTGGCAAGCCGCTCGATGACAAGCCGGCCCGCTTCATCAAGCTCGGCCGCGATCCGCGGATTGCCTCCGCCGAAGCTGCGCAGGAAGACGCCGGAGAGCCTCTGACCGAGCTCATCTGCCAGGAGCGTCGTCGTATTCAGCATGTGCGGCACCTCCAGCCGGATGTTCCCGATTATGGCGCGTGCCGGCCACCAAAGTCTGCAACGATGCGCGCCGTCGCTCAAGCGGCCGCTGGGGCGCGGCTTCCCATCCAACGCCCGGCGGACTAGCCTGACCGCGCTTAGTTCGCAGCATCGCGAACCCGGGACCGTCGGTCGCTTCCTCCGACGATCTCCACCCTTGCGGCAACCGAGGAGCGTCCCATGCAGGAAAAGCTTATATCCGCCGATAACCACATCGATCTCACCTATTGTCCGCCCGATCTCTGGTCCGAGCAGGCGCCACAGCAATGGCGCGACACGGCGCCGCGCACGGAGGAGCGCGACGACGGCCTGCACTGGATCGTCGATGGCCAGGACAAGGGAATGTGGAACGGCGTCGGTCCGGGCTTCCTGAAGTATCAAAAGGGCACCTTCCACCACGTCGATGAAATGAAGGACGCCGGTTTCGAATGGGACTATCGCCGCGGTGCCAAGCCCCGTCCGACGACGCCTGAAACCCGCATCACCGATCTCGACAAGGACGGTGTCGCGGCCGAGGTGGTGTATGGCTGCATCATGATCAACGAGATGATCGCCGATACCACGATGCGCGACTGGGCAGACGCGGTGTACAATGACTGGGTGGCCGACTTCGCCAGAAAGGCCAATTCCAACCGCGTGTTCCCCCTGGCGATCGTGCCGAACAGCGATCCAAAGGCAGCGGCAGCCGAGGTGCGGCGCTGCGCGAAGATGGGGCTGCGCGGCGGCGATCTCGCATTTAAGCGCATGGGCATCCCGCTGTGGCACCACGACTGGTACGCGCTATGGGAGGCAAGTGCCGAATGCCACTTCCCGATCTCGTTCCACTCCACCGGCTTCAAGGCCGCACGTGCGCCTGACACACCGGAGATGGAGAAGGAATACGCGATCCAGTATCGCCTGGTGCGTTCGGCGCTGTTCCAGACCGACACGATGGAGGTCCTGGTATCGCTGCTCGCCTCCGGTGCCTGCGAGAAATACCCCGATTTCAACTTCGTCCTCGGCGAATCGGGCGTGACCTGGCTGCCATACATCTTCGATCGCCTCGACACCGAGTACCATGACCGCGCCCGCAGCCTGGGGTTCAAGCTGAAGCCATCCGACTACTTCCGCCGTCAGGGCTACGTCACCTACCAGCAGGACAAGTTCCTGGAACCGATCGTGCCGCTGATCGGCGAGGACAACATCATGTGGGGTTCTGACTACCCCCATCCCGACTCGCTATGGCCGGACTCGCACAACGTGCTGGCCGAAAATCTCGCCGCGTTCAGTCCGAGCGTGCGCCGCAAGATTGTCTGCGACAACGTCGCGCGGCTCTATCACCTGAACTAGCTCACGTCCCCTCGGCCGCTCGGCGGGCTGCCATGAATTCCTCCCAGTGCAGCCCGTCGAACAGGCTCGGATGCAGCGCGGCAATATCCACATCATCGAGGCAGCGTGCGTTCACGCTGACCCCGTCAGGCTTCGAGCGCGGCGTGTAGAACGAGTGGATGCCGCAATGCCGGCAGAACGTATGCTTCGCCACGCCCGTGCCGAACGTATACGTGGCGATCGCGTCCGCGCCGCGCAGCAGCTCGAACTGCTCGAGCGGCACCACCATGTGCACGATCCCCTTCATCGTGCAGACCGAGCAGTTGCACACCGAGACGTCGTCCAGGTCGCCCTGGACGCGAAACCTCACCTGGCCGCAGTGGCAGCCGCCCTCGTAGGTTGTGAGCATGTGGTGGCTCCGATTGGTTTCAGTTAGACCTTCAGGACTTCGGCGCCTTCCGCCGGCTCCAGCTCGCAGGCATTCACCGTCATGCACAGCATGGCATAGTAGCCGATCGCCCCGGTGAGCTGAATGAACTCATCGTCGCCGAGCCGCTTGCGCAGCGCACTCGCCGCCGCCTCGTCGATCCGGTGCTTGCGCAGCAACTGGCGGGTGAAATCAACGATCTGCGCATCCTCGGCCGGGATTCCGCGCGAGTGGTTTTCGCGGATCGCGGTGATCGTGGACTCCGCCACGCCGAGACGCCGCGCGCCGCCGCTCTGCGCCCCCCAGACGTACATCGCCTCATATTCGCGCGCGACCACCATCGCCGCCAGCACGCGCACCCGCATATCGAGCGAGCCTTCGAAGCGGACATATGCGCCGAGATGCGCGACGCGACCGGCGATCTCTGGCGAGTGCAGGAACATGGTGAACGGCCCGTGCACTGAGCCACGGCTCGCAACGATCGCATCGAACGCGGCGTGATCCTTCGCCGGCACCTGGTCCTTGCTTGTGATGTAGGAGAGTCTTGCCATGATTTCCTCCTTATGAATGTCATTTCGAGGAGCGAAGTGACGAAGCAATCTCCATCACAAGTGAGTCGCCTCGACCGAAGCAAAATACAGCTTCGGATCGGCTGCACGCACATGCGCTTCCGGCAGCCCCAGTTCGCGCCTGACGATATTGGTGCCCTCCACCATCGAGACGCACTTATAGTGCGCTATCCGGCGGCTCAGCCCCTCGCGGCCGAAACCGCAGTCCGTCGTGATCACCAGCCGTTCCGGCGGGATGAACTCCAACGCGCGGCGGATCAGCCCCGCCACATATTCCGGCGGCTCAACCACCGTGTTGCAGTGGTTCACCACACCGATACCGATCTTCTTGTCAGTCTTGTACTTGCCGAACAGATGCAGATCACGACCGTCGCTGCTGGCACATTCGAAAGTGATCACGTCCCCGTTCAATTGCAGCAGATACGGCATCGCGCGCTCATAACTCGGCACCTCCCAGTACACCCGCTGCTGGTTCGGATTGCCCCAACACGTGTGCACCCAGATCTCCGCATTGACCCCGACAAGCTGCCGGTTGAACGCCTCGGTGAGAAACTCCAGTTCCGCCTCGGTGCAATCTGGACGCAGCGAGCGCCCGTGATGCGGCGGCTCCTCCACCTGGATCAGCGGACAGCCCGCATCCGCCATCTCGCGGAACTCGGCGTTCATGATGTCGCACAGATCGAGCACAAGCTGCTTATCGTCCGGATAGAATTCGTTCCACAGCATGCTGGCCAGCGCCGGCGCGCAGATCGCGCCGAACTTCACCGGCCGATCGGACATGCGCTGCGCCACCTGCCAGATCGCCGTGTATTCCAGCAGTCCCCGCTCGAGCTTGTGCTTCACCACACCAGGCTGATACGCCTCCTGCACCTCCCACAGGATCTTGCCGGGCCGCAATCCGTGCCGGCTCATCCAGCCGCGCGACGTGTCGCGATGGCCCTCGACGCCCATGATGCGTTCGATCGGATAGAAGAACCACGACTTTCCCCCGACCGCGAGATCGAACCGGCTGTCGCCATCAGTGACAATGTCGAGGCCGGCCGCTTCCTGCGCGTTGATGACCGCCGCGACGGCATCCAGGTACTGTTCGCGGAACAGCGATTCTCCCAGCGCCGATTTGAACGATCGACCGTCGAGACTGAGATCGAACCACAGCGGACGCGGATACGATCCGGTGATCGCCGTGGGCAGCATCAGGTTCTGTGTGACTGACAGCATGGCGCCCTCTCAATCGAACATCAGCACGGTGCGCGCGACCTCGCCGGCCTTCATCGCGCGGAACGCCTCGTTGATATCGCCCAAATGGCCGCGACGGCTGATCATCGAGTCCAGATCCAGCCGCCCCTGCCGATAGAATTCCAGATAGTTTGGGATATCGGTGCGGAACTGGTTTGACCCCATGCGCGACGTCTGCACACGGCATTCCGGCCTGATCGCCATCCATGGGAACTCGATCGTCGCATCCGGCGGCAGGACGCCGACGATCGTAGCGGTGCCACGCACGGCCAGCAATTCAATCGCCTGGCGACACAGCGACGCGATGCCCACCGCCTCGAAGGCATGATCGACGCCCAGCCCCTTGGTCAAGGCGCGCACCGCCTTCACCGGATCGTCCTGGGTGCTGTTCACCATGTGTGTCGCGCCGACACCCTTCGCCATCTCCAGTTTGGCATCGAACATATCGACCGCGATGATCTGTCGCGCGCCACCGATCCGCGCACCCTGAACAATAGACAGCCCGACGCCGCCGCAGCCGAACACCGCCACTGTCTGTCCCGCCTGCAATCCTGCGCTGCGCAGTGCAGCACCAACGCCGGTCAGCACACCGCAGCCCACCAGCGCCGCACGATCCAGCGGGATCTCCGGCTCGATCCGCACCAACGAATTCTCGTGCAGCAGCATATGTTCGGCGTAACTGCCGATCGCGGCGAAGGTCCGGAACGGCTGGCCACTCTGCGATACGCGCGGCGTTACATTTTCACCGCGCGCGACAATACCGCCGGTGCAGACATTCGGATGACCGCTCAGACATTGCGGACAGGTGCCGCAGAAACCGGACAAGCAAGCCACGACGTGATCGCCCACCCGCATCGTGGCGACATCCGCACCCACCGCCTCCACAACGCCGGCTCCCTCATGGCCCAGGACGAAAGGCCGATCGAGCGGAAACCGGCCGTTGCCATCCACCACGTGCAAATCGCTGTGGCAGACGCCTGTGGCAACCGTACGCACGAGCACCTCGCGGCCCCAGGGTTTGTCAATCTCCACCTGTTCGATGGTCAACGGTTCATGCGTCTTGCGGAAGACGGCCGCGGACATTTCCATGGCGGTTGCCTCGTCACGTTTCGTGACACACTAGCGGGGCACGCCACACGGTGCCAATGGTGCCGATCCGCCCGATCACGGGCCTGAGCGCTGCGACGTCAGGTCTTCGCTGGGGTGTCCTTGCGCCGTCGCTCGTGCCACGCCTCCATAAGCTGGAGCACGGTCGCCGCGGTCTCCTCGATTGAACGTCGTGTCACGTCGATCACCGGCCAGCCGCGCCGATTGCATAGCCGCCGCGCCCACAGCAACTCTGATTTAACCGCGTCCTCGTCCACGTAGTCAGCGCTGTTCTGCCGAGCGATTGCAGAGGCGTTGCCGGCGGCAATCAGGCGCAGGCGATGACGGCGGATTTCGATCAGGGCCTCAGCCTCCAGGGTGAGACCGATCGCCGGACACTCCACACTCTCCAGCCCAGGCGGCTCTGGCAGATTTGGCACCAACGGCACATTGGCCGCCTTGATGCCGCGGTTCGCAAGATAGAAGCAGGTCGGGGTCTTTGAGCTTCGCGACACCCCTACCAGCACGACATCCGCCTCGGCCAGGCCCGGCTGAGCCTGGCCATCATCATGCGCCAGCACGTAGTGCATGGCGTCGATGCGGCGGAAATAGTCGGCGTTCAGCGCGTATTGTCGACCGGGGCGGGCAGCGGCCTCCTCACCGGCATATTCCTGCAGAATGCTCATGACCGGGTCGAGGACGTTCACCAGCGGGACGTTCAGCCGTCTGCAGGTCGTCTCGAGCTCATCACGCAGAGCCCGATCAACCAAGGTAGACAGCACCGGTCCCGGCTCGTGCTCAACCCCCTCGATCACGCGGTGCAACTGAAACCGCGTCCGGATCAGGCTCCAGCGATGATAGATGATCTCGGCATGCTCGAATTGCACCGTGGTGGCCCGGGCGATGGCGTTCAACGTCTCGCCGGTGGCATCGGAGACCAGGTGCAGATTGATGCGATGGTCAGGCATGGCGCTGAGGATAGCGGGGATAATGGGGACTTTCACCACATTGTCGGGGCTCGGCTCGAAACCCGGGGAAGACTCATACCTCCGCGAGTACGGTGGAGGAATTCGCACGCCACCTTGGGGAAATGGGGACACCGCCGGATTATGCGATGAAGTCAGTCGCTTTGCCGGCAATGCTCCGGTGGGCACCAGCACCCAAACTCGCGGAGAATTCCATCCACGCAACTCACAGGCCTAATTACCCCTTCATCCATTTCTTTATCTTTCTTTTCTGTTTAAGCGATGGCCATGGAACAACCAGCGAAGTCCCTGCTGCGGGCACTGGCCGGGGAAAAGTTGTGGCCACCACCAATCTGGCTGATGCGCCAGGCGGGCCGCTACCTGCCGGAGTATCGTGCCCTGCGGGCGAAGGTCACGGATTTCGTCGCACTCTGCACGAGGCCCGATCTGGCAGCGGACGTGACGCTGCAGCCAATCCGCCGCTACCGCTTCGACGCCGCAATCCTGTTCAGCGATATTCTGATGGTTCCCTGGGCGCTCGGCCAGCGCGTCGACTATCGCGAAGGCGAAGGGCCCGTGCTGCCACCGTTGCGCGACGAGACGGGGGTGGCGGCGCTACAGCCGGAGCGGTTGTCTGCCGCGATCGCGCCGATCCTGGAAACGGTGAGGCGGGTGCGTTCAGGGTTGGCGACCGAAGGGTTTGCCGACTGCACGCTGATCGGCTTCGCCGGCGCACCGTTCACCGTGGCGTGCTACATGGTCGAGGGTGGTGGCTCGCGGGATTTCGCCGCGACGCGGACCATGGCGTACGCCCAGCCTGCGCTGTTCGACCGGCTGATCGCTCTGCTCACCGAGGCGACGGTGAATTATCTGTCGGCGCAGATCGATGCCGGCGTCGAGACGGTGATGCTGTTCGATACCTGGGCCGGCATTCTCTCGCCCAGCCGGTTCCGCCGCTATGTCATTGAACCGGCGCGGACGATCGCCGATGCATTGCGCCGGCGTCATCCCGCGGTGCCGATCATCGGCTTTCCGCGGCTGGCCGGCCAGCTGATTGGCGACTACGTGACGGCAACCCTGGTCGACGGCATCGGGTTGGACACTTCGATGGATATTGGCCTCGCCGGCCGATTGATTCCGCCCCGCGTGGCGCTGCAAGGCAATCTCGATCCGCTGGCCCTGGTCGCTGGGGGAGCGGCCCTGCGTCAGGAAGCCGCCACTGTGCTCGCCGCTCTGAAGGGGCGGCCGTGCGTGTTCAATCTCGGCCATGGCATCGTGCCACAGACGCCGCCCGACCATGTCGCCGCGTTGGTGGAGCAAGTACGTGCGGCCTAGGGTCGCTGTCGTTCTGTTCAACCTGGGCGGACCGGATCGACCTGAGGCGATCAGGCCTTTTCTCGTCAATCTGTTCAGCGACCCCGCCATTCTCCGCGTTCCGTTCTTTGTCCGGCCGTTTCTTGCGCGCAGGATTGCCGCGGCGCGGCTGGCGCCAGCGCGTGCCAGCTACGCCGTGTTGGGGGGCCGCTCGCCGCTCCTCGAGCTGACCCGCGCACAGGCGGGCGCGCTCGAGGCCGAGATGACGGAGCTGGACGTGAAGTGTTTTATCGCAATGCGGTATTGGCATCCGCTCAGCGATGAGACCGCGCGGGCGGTGCGGGACTGGAAGCCTGATGAGGTCGTCCTGTTCCCGTTGTATCCGCAATATTCCAGCACAACGGCCGGCAGTTCGTTGACTGCATGGCGTGAGGCGGCCGCACGGGCCGGGCTGGTGGCAAACACGACGGTGCTGTGCTGCTATCCGACCGACGCAGGCTACATCGGTGCCACCGCCACCCTGGTGCGGCAGGCATGGAAGCAGGCGCGGACCAAGTTGGATGCATCGATCGGGTTGCGGGTCTTGTTCTCCGCCCACGGCCTGCCGGAGGCGATCGTGCAGGCCGGCGATCCCTACCAATGGCAGATCGAGCAGACGGTTGCGGCTGTTCTGGCCGAGTGGCAGCGGGCGCCGGATTGGGTCATTTGCTACCAGTCCAGGGCAACGCCGCAGCGGTGGCTTGAGCCGAGTACCGAGCATGAGATCGAGCGGGCCGCCCGCGACAAGGTTGCGGTGCTGGTCGTGCCGATTGCCTTCGTATCGGAGCATTCGGAGACCCTTGTGGAACTCGACGCCGACTATCGTGGTCTGGCCGAGCGGCTCGGTGTGCCCGGCTATTTTCGGGTTCCGACCCAGGGCGCGGATACCGCCTTCATCGCGGCGTTGGCGAAGCTGGTACGCCGAGCGCGCGCGCACGGGCCTGGTCTCTGCAGCCACGCTGGCGGGCGGTTTTGCCCGGCCGATCGCAAACTATGTCCGTTCCAATGACAATCGGATTCCTGACCGCTCTGTATCCCTGGACCAAGGCACTTCACATCATATCGGTGATCGCCTGGATGGCCGGGATGCTATACCTGCCGCGTCTCTACGTGTACCACTGTGAGGTGAAGCCGGGTTCAGCGGAAAGCGAACGCTTCAAGGTTATGGAGCGGAGGCTGCTCAGGCAGATCACCAATCCGGCGATGATCGCGGCCTGGTGCTTCGGCGTGCTGTTGGTGCTGACACCGGGGATAATCAATTGGTCCGCCGGCTGGTGGCACGTGAAGCTCACCCTGGTGCTGTTGATGTCCGGGTTTCACGGCGCACTGTCGCGTTGGCGGCGGGACTTCCTGGAGGACCGCAACCGGCGGCCTCAGCGTTTCTACCGTATTGCCAACGAGGTGCCGACCTTGCTGATGGTGGTCATCGTCGTGATGGTGATCGTCCGGCCGTTCTGACAACGCCGGACAGGAAACCCTTGACTTTCCCTGTAGTTCATCCCACGTGCCGGTTGACGGGGGGCGGCCGTACCGCCTAGATTCGGGTCTCCCTCCGCAAGGTGTCGGCCAACCGCCGCCTGAAAAATCTCCCACCAGACGGGACCGAACCTGCCCATCCCAGACGATGGTCGGCAACGATATACCGGGCATTCTGCCCCTGTCCCGCATCATTAATCGGACTACGTCCATGCATCTTGCCGAACTCAAGGCCAAATCCCCCTCCGACCTGCTCAGTTACGCCGAATCGCTGCAGATTGAGAACGCATCGTCCCTGCGCAAGCAGGACATGATGTTCGCGATCCTGAAGAACCTGGCCGAGAACGACCAGGCCATCCATGGCGAAGGCACATTGGAAATCTTACCCGACGGCTTCGGGTTCTTGCGCAGCCCGGAGGCCAACTACCTGCCCGGCCCGGATGACATCTATGTGAGTCCCAGCCAGGTGCGCCGCTTCGGCCTGCGGACCGGCGATTCTGTCGAGGGGCAGATTCGGGCGCCCAAGGATGGCGAACGCTATTTCGCGCTGCTCAAGGTCAACACCATCAATTTCGAACCGCCGGAATCCGTGCGGCACAGGATCAACTTCGACAACCTGACCCCGCTGTATCCGGATGAGCGGCTGAAGATGGAGGTGGAGAACTTCCAATCGGTCGCGAAGGGTCCGAGCAAGGACTACACGCCCCGAGTGATCGATCTGATCGCGCCGATCGGCAAGGGGCAGCGCGCCCTGATCGTCTCGCCGCCGCGAACCGGCAAGACCGTGATGCTGCAGAATATCGCCACCGCGATCGCCGCCAACCATCCCGAGGTATTCCTCATCGTGCTGCTGATCGATGAGCGGCCCGAGGAAGTTACCGACATGGCGCGCTCGGTGAAGGGCGAGGTGATCAGTTCCACCTTCGATGAGCCGGCAACGCGGCACGTGCAGGTGACCGAAATGGTGATCGAGAAGGCCAAGCGGCTCGTCGAGCACCGGCGCGACGTGGTCATTCTGCTGGATTCAATCACCCGCCTTGCGCGGGCCTACAACACGGTGGTGCCGAGCTCCGGCAAGGTGCTGACCGGCGGCGTGGATGCCAATGCGCTGCAACGACCGAAGCGCTTCTTTGGCGCGGCGCGCAACATCGAGGAAGGCGGGTCGCTGACCATCATCGCAACCGCGCTGATCGACACAGGCAGCCGGATGGACGAGGTGATTTTCGAGGAGTTCAAGGGCACCGGCAATTCGGAAATCATCCTTGACCGCAAGCTGTCCGACAAGAGGACGTTCCCGGCGATCGACATCACCAAGTCGGGCACGCGCAAGGAAGAGCTGCTGGTCGAGAAGAGCACGCTGTCGAAGATGTGGGTGCTACGGCGGATACTGAACCCGATGGGGACGGTCGATGCGATGGAGTTCCTGCTTGACAAGCTGAAGTACAGCAAGACCAACAACGACTTCTTCGATGCGATGAATACCTGAGATCTCTCCGAAACGGTCAGCAGCCTCATCCTAACGATATGATTGCAAAACGGGATATTCGCTCCTAGTATCGAAACGAAGTCTGCAATCACGCGGACGTTTGGTTCGATCGGATACGCGATGAAGCGACTTGCTCCCGGGTTGTTCGGCTCACTTTTGCTCGCCGCGATCGCCGTGGCACCTGCGGCCAGTCTCAGGGCAGCGGGACTTTACGACGGGACCTACCATGGCACGCTTACGGGGGCTGGTTCGAACGCCATGCCCTGCGCCAAGCAAGCGCCCGTCCAGATCACCGTGACCGACAATAAGCTTGAGTATGTTCACATGGGTCACGCGACGATCTCTGCCGCTGTAGGGGCTGACGGTTCGTTCAGCGGCTCCGGCCAGAACAGCTACGCCGGCAATCGAACCGGTGTGTTGGTGCAGACCCTCGACGGGAAGATTTCCGCTGGGGCAATCAAGGCTCAGACGAAGGTCGGCAACTCCTGCACGTACAATCTGGAACTCAAGAAGTTCTAGATAAAGGCTTGGCCCTCTCGGTTGTCTTGGCCGGCCTTGCGCCGGCCATCCACATGTGGCCGGACGTGTTGCTTACTTCGCTACCCCCCTGAGAGAGGCCGGCTGCCCTGGCAACGCCATGGTCCCCGCCGCCACCAGCCTGCCGCCCGCGATGCGGAAAATCTGCAAATTCCGGTCGATGTAATTGCCGATATAGACGTATTCGCTGTTGGGGCTGAACGCGACGCCCTCCGGCAGCGCGCCGATCGGCGCCTTGGCGGTCACCGTCAGCCTGCCGTCGGACCCGACCGACATCAGTGCGGCGTGGCCGCCCGGGGTGTGGTTCCACGCACCGGCGGGCGCGCCCGAGCCTTCGATCAACGGTGTCACCGCCCACTTGCCGTTCGGCGATATCGCGAAGCCCTCGGCGCCAGTGCCGGGCGCCGTGATTGCAACCACATGCGGATGCTCACCCGATGTGTCGATGCTGACCTCAGCGTCCGCATTGATGCCATGCGCACCAGTATGCGACGACACCGCATATCGGCCGTCCGGCGTTATGTCGATGTTGTACGGACCGAACGCCGACGGAATGTCCAGCGTCTTGTCGTAGGTCACCTTGGTGCCGTCGATGGCCAGCACACCGACCTTGTTCATCAGGTTCAAGCAGACGAATGCGCGTCTGGCGTCTGGCGTGATGACCACGGCAGCGGCCTCCTGCTCCATCGGCACCTCGCCCACCGGCTTCACCGTCATGCCCTGGATCGACACCACCGACACGCTCTTGCCCGCGCGATTGGCGATCAGCGCGAGATCGCCCTTCCTCGAGATCGACAACCCCGACGGCATCTTGCCGACCGTGACCGTGTCGATCAGCTTCGGCGGATTGGCGGTGAGATCGATGACGAACAGCTTGTCGTCCGGGACGGTCTTCCAGGCCGTTCCGTCCTGGACGTTCACCACCGAGTTCGCCACCAGGCCAAGCCTGCCGTCCGGTGTGATCTGCAGATTGGTCGGCGGACCGAGCAGCGAATTCATCAACGGCAGGCTGGCACGGATCCGCGGCTTCGCGGGATTGGAAACGTCCATCACCAGGACGGCGTCCTTATCGGGTGGGCCGTTCACCTGCCCGTTGGCCCCGAAGCTGACCTTGTTGTCGAGGCCGATCAGGATGTCGTTGGTACCGGCCACAGCAGTCTGGCCTGCCGACAATGCCAGGCAGGTGACCAGCGCGGTGCGCAGTGTCATGGCGTTTCCCCGTGTTTGTTCAGACCCGTTGGCCGCCGTCGATATGGATCTCCGACCCGGAAATATAGCTCCCGGAATCCGAGCACAGGAACAGCAGCAGCCCGGCCACGTCCTTGGGTTTGCCCAGCCGGCGCAAGGAGATGTCCCGCTCGACGATGGCCTCCGTCCCGGGCGACAGGATGCCGGTGTCGATCTCGCCCGGCGACACTGCGTTCACCCGTACGCCGGCGCGTCCGAAATCCGCCGCCAGCTCGCGGGTCAGCGCCCACAATGCCGCCTTCGAGGCGGCATACGCCGCGGAGGCGAACGGATGCACCCGCGAGCCCACAATGGAGGTCATGTTCACCACCGTCCCCCGTGCCGCCTCGAGCGGGCCACGAAGGCCCTGGACCAGCGCTACACAGGCGAACAGGTTGACGTTGAAGATGTGCAGCCAGTCGGCGTGGGCCATCTCCAGAGCGCCGATCTTCCCGCCATCCTGCCGCTTCGGTGAGACCGCCGCGTTGTTGATCAGCGCGTCCAGGCCGTCGCCGACGATGTCGTGCAGCCGAGGCATCTCGGCCACCACGCGCGCGATATCGGCCAGGTCGAGCTGGATGTGGTTCTTCGTCCCATCCCAAGGGCAGCGGGGATCGAACGGATGGCGCGAGATGGTCAGCACCCGCCATCCCGCGTCGCTGAACGTCTTGACCGTGGCGTGTCCGATCCCGCGGCTCGCCCCGGTCAGCAGAAGAACACGCTGTCGCTCAGCCATCGGTCCACCCTTCTCAATTGTTTATCGGCCTCAGGCAGCTCGCCCGACGATTGCCAAACATGCAGATATCTTTATATAGCGCCGCCGACCCAGGCAGGAGTGAACCGACATGGCGACGCAGGACTTCAAAGTGAAGGACATCTCTCTCGCCGACTGGGGTCGCAAGGAAATCGCCATGGCCGAGGACGAAATGCCCGGCCTGATGGCCACCCGAGCGGAATATGGCGCGTCCAAGCCGCTAAAGGACGCCCGGATCGTCGGCTGCCTGCACATGACAGTGCAGACGGCGGTGCTGATCGAGACCCTCCAGGCGCTCGGCGCCACCGTGCGGTGGTCGTCCTGCAACATCTTTTCCACTCAGGATCATGCCGCGGCGGCCGTGGCCGCGGCCGGCGTTCCCGTGTTCGCCTGGAAGGGCATGAGCGACGACGAGTTCTGGTGGTGCATCGAACAGACGGTGCGCGGCCCGGACGGCTGGACGCCGAACATGATCCTCGACGACGGCGGCGACCTGACGCTGCTGATGCACCAGAAGCACCCCGAGATGCTGAAGGATGTTCGAGGGATCTCCGAAGAGACCACCACCGGCGTCCACCGCCTGCGCGACATGGCGCGCGACGGCAAGCTGCTGACGCCGGCGATCAACGTCAACGACAGCGTGACGAAGTCGAAGTTCGATAACCTGTATGGCTGCCGCGAGTCGCTGGTGGACGGCATCCGCCGCGGCACCGATGTGATGATGGCCGGTAAGGTGGCGGTGGTGAACGGCTTCGGCGACGTGGGCAAGGGTTCGGCGGCCTCGCTGCGTAATGCAGGCTGCCGCGTGATGGTAACCGAGGTCGATCCGATCTGCGCCCTGCAGGCGGCGATGGAGGGTTATCAGGTCACCACGATGAATGATGCCGCGCCGATCGGCGACATCTTCGTCACCGCCACCGGCAACGTCGACGTCATCACGGCGGACCACATGCGGGCGATGAAACATCGCGCTGTGGTCTGCAACATTGGCCACTTCAACTCTGAGATCCAGATCGAGTCGCTGCGCAACTACAAGTGGGAAAACGTCAAGCCGCAGGTGGACGAGGTGGTATTCCCCGACGGCAAGCGGCTGATCGTGCTGAGCGAGGGACGACTGGTCAATCTGGGCAATGCCACGGGTCATCCGAGCTTCGTGATGAGTGCCAGCTTCACCAACCAGGTGCTGGCGCAGATCGAACTGTTCACCGCGGCCGCCGGCCGGTACGAGCGGCAGGTGTATACACTGCCGAAGGCGCTGGACGAGAAGGTGGCGGCACTGCACCTGGCGAAGGTCGGCGCCAAGCTGACCAGACTGACGCCGGAGCAGGCGGAGTATATCGGTGTGCCCGCGTCAGGGCCGTTCAAGCACGATCTCTATCGGGTACTAGGATCGAGCGGCGCAGCGGCGGATCGGGCGCAACGTACCGGTTGTGTCCCGTTCCGTTGCTGCCTAGCATCCAGCCGCGACAGGGGCACTGGGACAAAGGCGAACCACAATGAACGAACGAGACCTGCACGGCCTGATCGAGGAAGTCCGGCACGGCAGGCTGTCGCGGCGTGCCTTCACCCGCGCCATGATCGCGCTCGGCCTCACGGCGCCCTTGGCCACGCAGATGCTGGCGTTTTCCGGCGTGGCCGTAGCGGCGGAACAGCCGGCATACAAACCGACCAAGGCGGGCGGCGGCGGACCGCTGAAGGTGCTGTGGTGGCAGGGGCCGACCCTGCTGAACCCGCACTTCGCCGTCGGCACCAAGGACCAGGACGCCTCGCGCATCTTCTACGAGCCGCTGGCCGGATGGAATGCCGACGGCAGCCTGGCCCCGGTGCTGGCCGCGGAAATACCGACCGTGGAGAACGGCGGCTTGTCCGAGGAAGGCACTTCGGTCATCTGGAAGCTGAAGCAGGGTGTGAAGTGGCACGATGGTCAGCCCTTCACCGCCGACGATTGCGTGTTCAACTGGGAATATGCGGCTGATCCCGCGACCGCGGCGACGACGATCGGCTCTTATCAGGACATTAAGGTCACCAAGGTGGATGACCACACGATCCGCGTCGAATTCAAGAAGGCGACGCCGTTCTGGGCTGATGCCTTCGTCGGCGTCAACGGCATGATCATCCCCAAGCACCTGTTCGAACCTTACAAAGGTGCAAAGTCGCGCGAGGCGCCGGCGAACCTGGCCCCGGTGGGCACCGGCGCATACCTGTACGTCGACTTCAAGCCGGGCGATCTGGTGCAGGGCAAGCTCAACTCAAATTACCACATGCCGAACCGGCCCTATTTCGACACTATCGAGATGAAGGGCGGCGGTGACGCGGTGTCGGCGGCCCGCGCCGTGCTGCAGACCGGCGAGTACGACTTCGCCTGGAACATGCAGGTGGAAGACGAGATTCTCAAGCGGCTCGAGGCAAGCGGCAAGGGGCGTGTCGAAATCCTGCCGGGCGGTAGCATCGAACACATCCAGCTCAACAACACCGATCCGTGGCACGACGTCGACGGCGAACGCTCGAGCATCAAGTCGAAGCACCCGTACCTGACCGATCCGGCGGTGCGCGACGCCTTCAACCTGCTGGTCGATCGCGCGTCGGTGCACAAGTTCATCTACGGCCGTACCGGTGTCGATACGGCAAACTACGTGAACGGGCCTGACAAGTTTGTCTCGAAGAACACCCATTACGAGTTTGCCGTCGACCGGGCGATCAAGCTGCTGGATGGCGCCGGCTGGAAGCCCGGTGCCGATGGCGTGCGAGAGAAGAATGGCGTGAAACTGCACGCGGTCTATCAGACCTCGATCAACGCGCCCCGTCAGAAGACCCAGGAGATCGTCAAGCAAGCCTGTCAGAAGGCCGGCATCTCGGTGGAGATCAAGTCGGTCACCGCTTCGGTGTTCTTCTCGTCGGATGTGGCAAACCCCGATACCTATCCGCACTTCGTGGCCGACCTCCAGATGTACACCACGACGATGACCCAGCCTGACCCCGGCGTGTTCATGCGCCAATTCCTGTCGGCGGAAGTGGCGAGCAAGGCGAACAAGTTCCAGGGCCGCAACATCACCCGCTGGCAGAACGCCGACTACGACAAGCTGTTCCAGCAGAGCGACGTCGAGCTCAATCCGGTGAAGCGGGCCGAGTTGTTCATTGCCATGAACGACCTGGTGATCAAGAACGTCGTGGTCATCCCGGTCGTGACCCGCCCCGCCGTTGTAGCCATGGGCAAGAACCTGCACGCTCCATTGAGTGGCTGGGACAGCAATCTCTATGCAGTGCAGGACTGGTACCGGGACGCGACTTGAGCCGGTACCTCATCCGACGCCTTTTGATCGCCATACCCAGTCTGCTCGGCATCAGCGTCGTGCTGTTCACCATCCTGGCGCTCGCGCCAGGCGATCCGTTCAGTGAGCTTGCAACCAACCCGGCCATCCCGCCATCGGTGCAGGCGGCCCTGCGCGCCAAGTTCGGCCTGGATGATCCTATCCCGGTGCGCTATCTGCACTGGCTGAGCGCGATGCTCCACGGTGACTGGGGCTTCTCGTTCGTCAGTCGCGTCAACGTCGACACGCTGATCCTGCAGCGCCTGCCGACGACGCTTGGCGTGATCGGCGCGTCGCAGATCCTGGCGCTGCTGATCGCGCTGCCGGTGGGCGTCTTTGCCGCGACGCGGCCCTATTCAATCTTCGACCAGATCGCCAGCACGTTCGCCTTGGTCGGATTCTCGTTGCCGACCTTCTTCACGGGCATCGTGCTCATCCTGCTGTTCAGCGTGGAGCTCAACTGGCTGCCATTCGTGTTCAACTCCGACGTTCAGGCGACCGGCCTCGCCTGGTGGTGGGCGGAGATGAAGCAATCGATCATGCCAATCGTTGTGCTCGGGCTGTTCCAGGGCGCCACCTGGACACGCTTCGTGCGCTCCGCCGTGCTCGACGTGATCCGGATGGATTACGTCACCACCGCGCGCGCCAAAGGATTGCCCGAGAGCGGCGTGGTGCTCAAGCACATCGTGCGCAATGCATTGATCCCGGTCGTTACGCTGATCGCCCTGCAGATGCCGAGCGTGTTCGGCGGCGCTATCGTGACCGAGCAGATCTTCCGGGTGCCTGGTGTCGGCTCCCTGCTGATCAGTGCAATCCTTGCCAATGACACGCCGGTGATCATGGCGGTGACGTTTGTCTTCGCCTGCCTGGTCATCCTGTTCAACCTGATCGCGGACCTGCTGTATGGCTGGCTCGACCCACGCATCTCCTACCGTTGACGCGGCAGCCATCGCACTTCGGGGCAAGGCGCGGTCGCGCCAGGTCACGCCGTGGACCGAGGCCTGGCGTCGCTTCCGTCGCCATCGCCTCGCGGTGGCCAGTGCCGTGGTGCTCCTGGCGATGGTCCTGGCGGTGGCGTTCGGTCCGCTGGTGTGGCGCTTGCAGATCAATGACATCGACTTCGCCGCGCAGTTGCAGGGGCCGAGTTGGGGGCATCCGCTAGGTACCGACGATCTCGGCCAGGACCTGCTGGCGCGCATGCTTTATGGCGGCCGCATCTCACTCGCGGTCGGTCTGGCGGCGATGTCTGTCTCGGTCGTCGTCGGCACAGTCGTTGGAGCACTCGCCGGCATTTCGCGCGGCAGCATCGATGCCGCGTTGATGTGGCTGATCGATCTGTTCCTGTCGCTGCCGCAACTGCCGGTGCTGCTGCTCCTCCTCTACCTGTTCCGCAATTCGCTGACTGCGGTATTGGGCCCAGAACTGGGCATCTTCATCCTCGTCGTTGCGGGGATCGGCGCCTTTCGTTGGATGATTGTGGCCCGCCTGGTGCGCGCGCAATTCTTCGCGCTGCGCGAGAAGGAGTTTGTCGAGGCGGCGCGTGCCCTCGGTGCCTCGACCTTCCGCCTGGTGGTGCGCCACATCCTGCCGAACGCGCTCGGGCCGGTGATCGTCGCCGGCACGATCGACGTGGCCGCGGCGATCATCGCCGAATCCACCCTGTCGTTTCTCGGTCTAGGCTTTCCGCCGGACATTCCGACCTGGGGCCGCATCCTGTTCGACGCAAAGGATCAGCTCGACGTCGCACCACACTGGGCATTGTTCGCCGGCGGCGCGATCTTCCTCGCGGTGCTGACCATCAACTTTATCGGCGACGGCTTGCGCGATGCGCTCGACCCGCGCCGCATCATGTGACGCATGGCTGAGCGACTGCTCGAGATCCGCGGACTAAAAACGCATTTCAGAACCGACGACGGGATGGTTCGCGCGGTCGATGGTGTGGACCTCGTCATCGACCGAGGCGAAACGCTCGGCGTCGTTGGCGAGTCAGGCTGCGGCAAGACCGTCACCGCGATGACGGTGCTGAAGCTCATCCAGATGCCTCCCGGCCGCATCGTCGAAGGCAGCGTGTTGTGGCAGGGCCGTGATCTCGTGCCACTCGGCGCCGAGGAGATGCGCCAGATCCGCAGCAAGCAGATCGCAATCATCTTCCAAGAGCCGATGACCTCGCTGAACCCGGTATACACAGTGGGCCAGCAGATCGCCGAGACCATCCGGCAACACGAGGACCTGACCCGCCGGGAAGCGATGGACCGGGCGATCGAGATGCTGCGCCTGGTGCATATCCCGACGCCCGAGCGCAGGGTGCACGACTATCCGCATCAGTTCTCCGGCGGAATGCGGCAACGCGTGATGATCGCGATGGCGCTGTCGTGCAATCCCAGGCTCCTGATCGCCGACGAACCGACCACCGCGCTCGACGTCACCATACAGGCACAGATCCTCGATCTTCTCGCCGAGATGAAGTCGCGTCTCGGCATGGCGATCATGCTGATCACCCACGCGATGGGCGTGGTCGCGGAGACTGCGCAGCGCGTGGTGGTGATGTATGCCGGCCGCGTCGTCGAGGAGGCGACCGTCGAGCAGTTGTTCGCCGACCCGCTGCACCCTTACACGCAGGGTCTGATCCGCTCGATCCCGCGCATCGACAAGGACGCCGGCAGTCGGTCTCGGCTCGAGGCGATTGGCGGTGTGGTGCCCAGCCTGATCGACCCCCCGCCGGGCTGCCGTTTCGCGCCACGCTGCAAATCGGCAATGCCTGCCTGCACCGAGGCGATGCCGGAACTCCGCACGGTCGAGGCGGGCCACAAGGTCGCCTGCATCCTGTATCGGGTGGGGCGATGAACGAGCCGCTGCTGCGCGTCACCGAGCTGGTCAAGAACTTCCCGGTGAAGGGTGGCGTGCTGCGGCGCGCCGTCGACGAGGTACACGCCGTCGATCACGTCAGCTTCGAGCTTGCCGCCGGTGAAACGCTGGGTCTGGTCGGCGAGTCCGGCTGCGGCAAATCGACCACCGGACGCTGCATCCTGCGGCTGATCGAACCAACCGCCGGCGAGATCTGGTTCGAGGGGCGCAATGTCATCGAGTTCGACCATGGTGAGCTCAATGCGCTGCGTCGCGACATGCAGATCATCTTCCAGGATCCGTATGCGTCGCTGAACCCGCGCATGACGATCGGCGCGATCATCGGCGAGGCCCTGACCATTCATGGTCTGGCGAAGAACCGGCAGGCCTTCCAGAATCGCGTCGTCGAGCTGTTGGAGACGGTCGGTCTGAATGCCGATCACATGCGGCGCTACCCGCACGAGTTCTCCGGCGGCCAGCGTCAGCGTATCGGAATCGCGCGCGCCCTCGCGGTGTCGCCGAAGCTGATCGTATGCGACGAGCCGGTATCCGCGCTGGACGTGTCGATCCAGGCGCAGGTGATCAATCTGCTCGAGGACCTCCAGGAGCAGTTCAGCCTGACCTATCTGTTCATCGCCCACGACCTGTCGGTTGTGGAGCATATCAGCACGCGCGTCGCGGTGATGTATCTCGGCCGGATCGTGGAACTGGCGCCGGCCCGCGCGCTCTACGACTCGCCGCTGCATCCCTACACCGAGGCTCTGCTGTCGGCGGTGCCGATCCCCGATCCGACGATGAAGCGCGAGCGCATCCGGCTGCAAGGGGATGTCCCCAACCCGATCCGACCGCCATCAGGTTGTCATTTCCACACCCGCTGTCCGATCCGTGAATTGCCGCTCTGCGCAACCGAGAAGCCACACTTGCGACAGAGCGCCGATGGCCACTGGGTCGCATGCCATCTTCGCGGATAGCGAGTTACACGCACACTCTTAATTAACCGGAGCGTCATCATAAAGCACTGGTGAAGCGCGGTTGTGGTGACTAACTGCCCGTGCGCTACCTCTGGGAGGGAATGCCAATGCGAGGCGATGGCGCTGACAAGCACGGTCCGCGTACCGAAGCACTGCGTCGTGCGCTGCAACTTGTGGATAACGAGGCGGCTGCGGCCGATCTGCTGTTCCTTGAGTATTGGCAGGCAGAGCGTTGCCCGGACATAGCCGCCAGTCTCCGCGCCAGCCAGATCCGTCGTGCCAATCCGACGCTCGCCGCCGAAATCCATGCCGAGCTGAACAGGCGCTAGCCCTTGCCTCGCGCGCCGGCCAAGTGGCACGGTGCGCTCGCAGGAGGGCGCGATGGCGGTCAACAAGGTCTATCCGAACGCGGGGTCCGCTTTGGCCGGGCTGTTACGCGACGACATGGTGATCATGTCGGGCGGGTTCGGCCTGTGCGGTATTCCCACCGCGCTGATCGATGCGGTTTGCGAAAGCGGCGTGAAGGGGCTGACCATCGTCTCCAACAACGCGGGGATCGACGACGTCGGCCTTGGAGTGCTGCTGAAGACGCGCCAGGTGCGCAAGATGATCAGCTCTTACGTCGGCGAGAACGCCACCTTCGCGCAGCAATATCTGGCGGGCGAGCTGGAGATCGAGTTCAACCCACAGGGAACGCTGGCTGAGCGCATTCGCGCAGGCGGCGCGGGCATCCCGGGCTTCTACACCGCGACAGGCGCCGGAACGCAGATCGCCGAGGGCAAGGAGACCAAGGAGTTCGATGGCCGCACCTACGTGCTGGAACGCGGCATCCGTGCCGACCTGGCGGTGGTCCATGCCTGGAAGGCGGACCACGAGGGCAACCTGATCTATCGCAAGACGGCGCGGAACTTCAATCCGATCATGGCGACAGCGGCGAAAGTGGTGGTGGCGGAGGTCGAGGACCTCGTGCCCAACGGACAGATCGACCCCGACCACATCATCACCGCGGGCATCTTTGTCGATCGCATCGTGCTACTGGACGCCGTGGACAAGCGGATCGAACAGCGCACCGTGCGCAGGCGCTACTGAGGAGGGGCCGATGGCCTGGACGCGCGATCAGATGGCGGCACGTGCAGCACGCGAGCTGCGCGATGGGTTCTACGTCAACCTCGGCATCGGCATCCCGACGCTGGTGGCGAACCACATTCCTGAGGGGATGTCGATCCAGTTGCACTCCGAGAATGGCATGCTCGGCATGGGTCCATTCCCGTTCGAAGGCGAGGAAGACGCCGACCTGATCAACGCCGGCAAGCAGACAGTGACGGAGCTGCCGACTACCAGCTTCTTCGACAGCGCCGCCAGCTTCGCCATGGTGCGCGGCGGACATATCGACATCTCGATCCTTGGCGCCTTGCAGGTGGCGGAGAACGGCGACCTCGCCAACTGGATGATCCCCGGCAAGATGGTGAAGGGCATGGGCGGCGCCATGGACCTGGTGGCCGGCGTGAAGCGCGTGGTGGTGCTGATGGAGCACACCGCGGGCGGCAAGCCCAAGCTGCTGAAGCGCTGCAACCTGCCGCTGACCGGAGCGGGCGTGATTGACCTGGTGATCACCGACCTCGGCGTGTTCGAGGTGGGGGAAGGCGGGCTGCGTCTGGTCGATGTCGCACCGGAGGTGACGGTGGAGGAGATCCGTTCAAAGACCGAGGCGGAATTCACGGTGTCGCCGGATCTGAAACTCGCGGCGTAAGCAGCGCCGGCGAGGCGATGGGCCGCACCGGAACCGGCTCGAGCGGATTACCCCAGACGGTGTCGCCGGTGCGGGCCAGTAGCATCAGGTCGGACTTCACCCAGGTGTAGATGCGGCGCCGGCCCTCTGGCGACAGCGGGCCGCCGGTTGCGATGATCGAGCGTAGGCTGGCGAGGTTCGGGCGGTTGCGTGGCCGCTGGAACGCGGCCTCCGCCAGGGCCTGCGCGGGGGCGACCAGGACGGTCGCGCATTCCTCCGCCGCGACCGCAAGCAGGCTGCCGGCGCCGGTCGCCAGAATGACTGTACAGCCCTCCATTAGCGCGACGAGCCACGGCCAGGCCGGACCCAGGACCAGCAGTCTGTCGTCCGGACGCAGGTCCGCGTGCAGCAACAGCTCGGCGCACGGGCGGACCAAAATTGCCGGGGGCCAGAGCCGGGCGAGCGGCGCCGCCAGTTCGGCGGGCAAAGCGGAAGGCGCCAGACTCGCGCGCACAAGCTCGTCTCGGCTGAACCCGGGGCGAGAGCCGCCAGCTCTTCGAAACACCAGCGCCTCGCGTGTCCCGGAATGGCGGGCGAGGCGGGCAGGTCCCTGCGGCAGTCGCGCGAACTGCGCCACCGCGGCGCGGAATTCGGTCGAACGTTGCACCGAAAACCGCTGCAGCGCACCCCAGTCCGCCAGGTCGATGCCATACGCGGTGCGTAGCCAGTGCAGGAACGCCCAAACGTTGGTGGTGACCACGTGCTCCGGGTTTGGCGCGTAGAGAATGTCAGCCATTGGGCGCCCCTTGATCGGTATGGAGGGCGGGCGCTATATGCCGCGCTTCGCGCGGTCGGGGCCATAGCTCAGTTGGGAGAGCGCCTGAATGGCATTCAGGAGGTCAGGGGTTCGACTCCCCTTGGCTCCACCAATGAAATCAAAATGTTAGGGAGAAACTGCAAGAAATTCTTCAGAAAATGTCCGCAGTGTGTCCGCAGAATCTGCGCGCGGGACTATTAGGCGTGGATCCTTAAATTGCCCTTGCATGGATACGACCACGAGCCTCACGATTCGTCCTTGCTGTCCGTGCCATGGCATTTCATCCAATGGGTGGCCAAAGAGCTTGCGAAGTTTGGGCCAGCCGGCCTCCTCAACTTCGCCATGTTCGCGCTTGTGTTCGCGGGGATGGCAGCGGGTCTTCCGCCCGGGCCGCTTGTTGCTGCAGCCGCCATATTATCGGGAGGTTATCACCTTCGTGAAACCGAGAACGAACGACATAGAGAACGGACCGCGGAGCAAGAGGCTAATCGCGTGCAGCGGGAAGGTGAGGCAATGAAGGGAAGATATCGTCGACTATCCCAATCGCACCAGCCGGACTTGCCATTGGCCGGCGACCTTGGGACCAGCGAACAGCCGGCGGATGGGGGCGTTGTTGAAGGAATGGATCTCACGAACACGAACTCTCTGGCCCTGATCGCCGCCATCGAGCTTGCTGTTGCAATCCCGGTCTACTTCTCCTGGGTTCGCACCCGGATCCAGAGGCGCAGGAGCCAACTGGCAAATGCCATTGATCTACTCAAACGGCACTACGCAGACCTGCAGGCTTTTCTCGACGATCCGGCCGCTCCCACCGATCTAAAGTTGCTGCTTGTTCAGGTCAGTGATGCGACAGTTGATAGGCAGATTTCCCACAACATTGCTCGACATCTGATCGACGCTCCTGAAGGTCCTGAAGAGAGGACGCTGCTGCACGCGCTTGACGACCTTGCGAAGGACCATCGCGATCTTGCCGATCTGTTCGCGCGATCTGTCGCAACAGGCATGCTGGCGATGTTCCTTCGCTGGCCAGAGAATGCCTCGCTCTTCGACCAATTCGCGGCGCGATTTGCCTCAGATCCTCGCAAGGAGGCGACCTTCGCGACGCGCATAGCCCGCGGGCGCCAGAGCGCGGCGCCGATCGGAAGAGCCGAGCGGCCCGCATACGCTTAAATCGCGCGGGCGACGTAATCCCCGACACCAGCCGGCCAGCAGTGAACCGCCCCGGGCGGGGGCCGAGGCGGTTCTGCACGCACGGTGCCCGGGGAAAGGACCGGGCATAGCTATCCTGCGGCAGGCGCGGTGAACGGGGCGCGTGCAAGCCGGAAGCCTGCCGTTACATCTCCATCATAATTTCGACGGTGACACAGGTTGCTCGCGGCGCTACTGTCATCGAGCCGTGTGTACCGCACCCGGTGTTTTGTTTCCCCATACCCTTGCCCCGCCTAGCATCGGCGGGGCCTTTTTGTGTGCCCCGCTTGGCGCCGCGCGGCAAGCGCCATCAGCCACCCCCATCACCATAATGAGGGCCGAACGCCGGATATACGTTCACGTGCGTTATCTTCGCAGAACAAGCCGCCGCGATCGCTGACAGCGCCATAATCAAGAGCGCAATCCGGAGCGAGCGCCTCACTGCTCAGCGCCCTTCCGCAGCCGCACGCCGCCGTGATGTGTCGGTCCGGGAACATTCATTCTGGGGGCGCGTCTGCGTCTTGAGTCCTGGAAAAGGGGAAACGGGATGACGGACCGGATGCAGCCGACGGTGGGGGAGCTGAGGCGCCTCACAGAGTTGGCCAACGAATGTCGGCGGCAGCTCGTGGCTGAGCTCGCGCCCGAATTTCCCGGGAGGGAGGCCCACGCCCTTTCCGCGGCACTGGCGATTATGTTCGCCACCAGCATGTTGCCGGACCCGGCGCAGCAATCCGACCAGGCGCGCATCCTCAACGAGATCATGTCGCGCTGGCAGCCGGCGCTACCCTGGCAACTGGTCAGGCGTTCGAACTGAGGATCTGAGGCAGCATCAGCTTCCCGCAGCCGCACGGCAGGCCCAGCAGTGAACCGCCCCGGTCGGAGCCCGAGGCACCCGTCGCACCTTCGAACCGCCGCTCTTCTTCGCAGCCTCTAGGCTGGGAGGTACATCGCGTCGCTTCTAGTCGCTCGGCCCCACGGGCTGGTCGTGTTGGCTCAGGCCAGCGCAAAGTTGCTGGCGTGCAGCGAGCCCGCATCGACCCCGGGCAACAATAACGAACTGCCATTGGGCAGGTTGATCATCGCCCCACCGGAGATCGCCGAGGTCGCTGCCTGCACGTCGGTGAAGGACGCGAACTGCGCCTTGCTGAATTCGATCATATCCTGCGCCGGGTTGAAACCGCTGATCGTGTCCGAACCGGTCGTAAGGCCGGTGAGCACGAACTCATCCGTCGCCGCCGGCGTCGCCGCCAACGTCTCGTTGGCCGACGTGCCGTAGATGAACCGCATATTGTTGTCGAGGACGTTCCAGGTCGCGCCGGGATTACCCACATTGCCCGCATTGATAATGTGGCTGCCGCTCATGTCCCACAGCACGACCGAGCCGTCGGCGTTCTGCATGACGAGGTCGGTGTGACCGTCGCCGAAGAAATCACCCGTGCCCTTGACGTGCCATGTCGGGCCGGGATTACCCACATTACCGGCGTTGACAATGGTGGTGCCGCTCATGTCCCACAGCACGACCGAGCCATCGGTGTTCTGCATGACGAGGTCGGTGTTACCGTCGCCGAAGAAATCGCCCGTGCCCTTGACCTGCCATGTCGAAGGGCCCGCCACTAGACCGGCGTCCACAATGGTGGTGCCGCTCACGTCCCACAGCACGACCGAGCCGTCGGTGTTCTGCATGACGAGGTCGGTGTTACCATCGCCGAAGAAATCGCCCGTGCCTTCGACGTGCCATGTCGGCCCGGGGGCCCCCACAAGACCGGCGTTGATAATGGTGGGGCCGCTCATGTCCCACAGTACGACCGAGCCGTCGTCGTTCTGCATGATGATTGCGGTGTTACCATCGCCGAAAAAAACGCCTGTGCCCTCGACGTGCCATGTCGGGCCGGGATTACCCACATTACCGGCGTTGACAATGGTGGTGCCGCTCATGTCCCACAGCACGACCGAGCCATCGGCGTTCTGCATGACGATGGAGCTGCTACCGTCGCCGAAGAAACCAGGTCCGAACGATCTGGACCAGTGGCCGTCGCCGTCCAAGATATTCCAGTTGCCGGTTGCGACATCCTGGCCATACACAATGCCGTCGTCGTACACCAACTTCGCGGTACCCGAGCCCAGGGGGAGTGGCGATCCGTTTTCCTCCGCGAGGCCAGCGGTTGAAACGGTGAAGACATTCCCCGAAGAATCGGTGAAGGAGCCGGAACCAGGTGTGATGGCTGTGCCACTGGCCGTGGCCTCGACGCTCCAACTCGCGCCAGGATTACCCACAAGACCGGCGTTCACAATGGCGGTGCCGCTCATCTCCCACAGCACGACCGAGCCGTCGGTGTTCTGCAGGATGATGTCGCTGCGGCCGTCGCCGAAGAAATCGTTCTTACCCATCCTGTGTCGCCTCCAAGCAAGGGGCGGGAGGCCCCAATAGCAACCGCTGCGGCGGGTGAGCGACCCGCAACGGCGCCCAACTGATTGCATCAACTGATCGGACTCGGTAGCTGACCTTGCGGCCACAACCGAAGGGCCATTAGTTAGAGCTTGATGATTTCCGTTTAAATCAGTGATGGATTCCCCAATCGGGCCGGGTCTGATTCAACCTGCTGGCTGGGGATGGAGGCCAGCATGGAATGGCACGAACTCTATTCGAACGACCTTCGCGAACGCGAAGTGGGCTCAGTTGAGCGAGGCGAGCTGTCGCGACGGCAGGCAGCATCGCATTACAGCGTAGGGGCCAACAAGGTGATCAAGTGGGTGCAGCGTCTCAGACGGACTGGCAGCGTCAGCCCTGGCAAGACGGGAGGCCGCCGCCCCAGAAAGCTCCCCGGCTCATGGCGGGGCTGGCCGTTGGGGCGTTGCCGCGCCGGCGAATTCACCCTGCGGGGTCTGGTGGGCGAACTGGCCGAGCGTGGCCTGCAAGGTCGACTACCGCTCGGTGGTGGGAGTTTGTCCACGCTGAAAAGCTGACGCACAAAAAAGACACTGACTGCCAGCGAGCAGGACCGCCCCGATGTGGCGGGCCGGCAGGCACAGTGGCTGCGATACCGCTACCGGATCAACCCCGCACGCCTGGTCTTCATCGATGAAAGTGTGCCGCAGAGAAACGGAAGGAGTTCAGCATGGACTAGAACCGTTCGTGAAGCTGCGCGAAAGATGGGGGCGGGCCCCCCGGGATCGGCTTTCAGGAGCAGGTCCCAAACCAGTCCGAGCTGCTGTGGTAAAGAGCCGTGGTGGTGAGCGTCGGATGAAAAGTTCGGATCAAACCGAGCAGGTGCGTGTCCGAAAGACGAACGAAAGTGAACCCTCCGAAGACGCGTCGTTATGAACTCAAGTGCCGCCGAAACCAGGATCGTTTCGTCATCCTGGGACGAGCCCGCCGGGTGCCTGATGACTGGGCGGGCGGCGACCGGCGTAGAGGGGGCGTGAGTTGGACACAGGCTTTCGCGTGGAACTGCGGGAACCAGACCCCTGATGCGAAGGGAGAAGCCCAAGCGGAAAAAACCGCGAGGCGAGAGTACCGATGTAGGGGTCTGGGGCGGACCGATCTGTACGAGCGTGGATGGCCCTGTAATGGGGCCGGAGCAAAGGGATCGGGTCAGGTAGTCGTATTTTTGAACCAACTGGAAACAGGATGACTTCGACAGATACGACGAGCAAGCCGTTCAAGATTGAGAAGCGACAGGTGTACGACGCGTACAAGGCGGTCAAATCCAATCACGGTGCAGCGGGAGTGGACGGGCAGACCTTGGAGATGTTCGAGAGAGACCTTGCGGGAAATCTCTACAGGATCTGGAATCGCATGTCCTCAGGGACCTACTTTCCTCCCCCGGTGCGCGCCGTTCCCATTCCAAAGAAGACGGGCGGCGAACGGATTTTGGGTGTGCCCACTGTCAGCGACCGGATTGCGCAGATGGTGGTCAAGCAGGCGATTGAGCCGAAACTAGAATCCATCTTCCTGCCGGACTCCTATGGTTACAGACCGGGAAAATCTGCCCTGGATGCCGTGGGTGTTACACGTCAGCGGTGCTGGAAGTACGACTGGGTACTGGAGTTCGACATCAAAGGCCTGTTTGACAATCTTCCGCATGATCTCTTGCTGAAGTCCGTCCGGAAGAACGTGCAATGCAAATGGGCGCTGCTCTATATCGAGCGATGGCTGACAGCGCCGATGGAAAAGGATGGCGAACGCACTGAGCGGACACGCGGCACCCCGCAAGGGGCCGTGATCAGCCCAGTTCTATCCGACCTTTTTCTGCATTACGCGTTCGACCTCTGGATGGCGCGGACACATCCCGACCTGCCTTGGTGTCGGTATGCTGATGACGGGCTGGTGCACTGCCGGACCGAGAAGGAGGCGGAAGCCCTTCGGGCTGAGCTCCAGGCGAGGCTCGCGGTGTGCGGACTTCAGATGCATCCGACAAAGACGCAGATCGTCTACTGCAAGGACAACAGGCGACGGAGAACATATCCGAACGTCAAATTTGACTTCCTCGGGTATCAGTTCAGGCCGCGGCGGGTGGCAACCGCGCAGAGGAACGAGTACTTCTGTGGCTACACCCCAGCGGTCAGTCCGGCGGCCCTGAAGTCCATGCGGGAAACGATCCGGAGCTTGCGCATTCCGCGGCAGACGCCGGGGACGCTGGCTGAAATCGCCCAGCAGATCAATCCGCTCCTTAGGGGGTGGATTGAGTACTACGGCCGGTTCAGCCGTTCAGGCTTGGCACCGCTGGTTGATTACGTCAATCAGAATCTGAAGGCCTGGATCATGCGAAAATACAAGCGGTTCCGGTTCCACAAGACGCGAGCCTCAGTATTCCTACGAAAGCTGGCTCAGCACAATGTGGACCTCTTCGTGCACTGGCAATCATTCGGAACGGTTACGTTTACCTGATGGGAGCGGTGTGAATCGAGAGGTTCACGCACCGTTCTGCGAGAGGCCGGGGGTGAAACTCCCCCGGCCTACTCACCCTGAACCAAGACCAACATGGCGTCGCTGCGGGGATGGGTGGCCCGCGGCGTGCGGCTGAAGGCCAAAGTGCCGCACCGCCGGTGGAAGACCATGACCTTCCTCGCCGCGTTACGCCACGATCGCATCGAAGCGCCATGGCTGATCGAATGAGCCTAAGCCGGCGGAGCCGGAACCAATAAGTCTGATGTAGCCTGCCCTACGGCATTGTCGCTGGGGGCAGCATGAGCCAGTCGCTGACCGAACGCTACGACGACCGGATCGCCGGGATACTGTCCTGCTATGACCGGCTGGTGATCACCGGGACGCTGCCGGTGGTTTGCTATGCCGCTGGGATGACCGGATATCTGAATGCCAAGGGCATCCGCATTTTCGACTACCCCGAATTTGCCAAGACGCTGCGCGAGTGCGTGCGTGACCGTGCGGCATCGATGGCCGCTGAGGCGGGAGTTACCATCGAGCACATTGCGAAGCCGCACGTCCGGAAGGAAGATGTTGTCGCGCGCGTGCTCCAGCAGCGTGGCGACCACCCGGGTCTGGTGCACATCATCTCGGCCATGGAAGCCTGCGACGCGTACAAACCCTGGCACGACAAGCAGACGCACAAGACCTTCATCCGGCCGGACAGCGGCAAGTGCCTGCACTACTACTTCTACTTCCAGGACGCCAAATTTGGCCTGATCTATCTGCGTGTTCCGACATGGGCGCCGTTCCGTCTGCAATTCTACTGCAACGGCCATAGCTGGCTGGCGCGCAAGCTGACCGCGAAGGGGATCGGCTACACCATGGCGGACAATGCCTTCGTGCGCATCGACGACTGGACGCGCGCCCAGCAACTGGCTGATGCACTGTCGCCGGACCAGTTGCATCGTGCCCTGGATCGGTACGCCGCACAGTGCTGTCCGGTGTCCGAGGTATTCGGGCAGTCCTATCACTGGAGCCTGATGCAGGTGGAATACGCCACCGACCTGGCGTTCCGCTCCACCGCCACGCTCGGCCCGCTCTATGAGCAATTGGTCCGCCAGTCGGTGCTGAGCGTGAAGGCCGAGCAGGTCGCCAGCTTCCTCGGTCGGCCGATCACGCCGCTGCTGGCGCAGGAGATCGGCTCGCAGTTCTCTACCCGCATCGAGGGCACCTGCATCAAGCATCGCTTCGGCAAGTGCGCGATCAAGATGTACGACAAGCACGGCATCGTGCTGCGTATCGAGACCACCACCAACAATGTGTCGTTCTTCAAGCACCACCGAAAGGTGGAACACCGCACCGGCCCCGCGACCCGGGAACTCGCACCGCTCAAGAAGTCGATCTACAGCCTGATCGACCTGCGAGAGATATTGCTGGGCTGCAACAGGCGCTACGTCGCCCACCTGTCCGCGCTGGACGACTTCTCAGCCGGGGTTCGGGCGCTCGACCGTGTGACCAAGCCGCGTGAGGTGGATGGCCGGACGGTCAAGGGGATCAACTTCTTCGCTCCTGTAGACAGCGCCCTGTTGCACGCCTTGCAGAACCCACGGGTCAACATCGCCGGCATTCGCCGGAGCGACCTGTTCCCGGACCTCGGCATACTCTCGCCAACCCGACTGTCGCGACAACTGCGCCGGCTGCTCGACCTCGGGGTCATCAAACGCGTCACCGGAAGCTACCGCTACTACCTCACCAAGGCCGGACGTGCCGCGACCGCAGCGGCGCAACGGATCACCGAGGCGGTTATCGTTCCGACTATGATTTGATGGGATTTAGCGGACGGTGCAATTCAACGCAGCAGGCGAGAAGACTTGGCCCGTAAGGGACTATGGGGGTCTTTTTCTCTATCCGTCACAGGGCCTAGCTCAAAAGCGCGGCGTTCCACGCCGCCGCGCCGGCTGCCCCCGTCACGGTGGCCCTGACGCCTTGTTGAGTTGAGAGGCGTTGATATCCTGTTTGACTATGCGCATAAGGTTGGCGGTCACAGGAGGATCCGTGGAATGGAACAAAGCTAGAAATGTCCCATGGAGTGAGTTTGCCAAGGCAGCCACCGTGGCTCGATCGCGGCCGGAGACACCCCTCGCAGTGACCCATGACGCTATCGCAGGCCGGCTCGTCGTTGTCGGCGCCGGCTCTCACGCAAAGGTTATACTCGAGGCAATCCACGCAGCGGGCCTCGGGCAGGTCGTGGGATTGATCGACCCAGGGGCGGATGCGGCCCCACTGTTCGGCATACCCGTGCTAGGGAACGACGAGATCCTACCTCGGTTAAGGTCCGAAGGTCTCGATAGTGCGGTCATTGCGCTTGGCGACAATTCGCTCCGCGAGCGAGTCGGCTATCGGCTGCGTCAATTGGGCTTCGTTCTACCGGCCGTCATTCATCCCTCAGCATTCGTCTCACCAACCGCACGGGTTGGGAATGGTGTCGTGATCATGGCCCGAGCCGTGCTAGGTACGGAGTCGCTAGCGTGTGACCTGGTAATTATCAATACAGGGGCGAGTATCGACCACGATAATCAGATCGACGTCGCCGCGCACATTGCGCCGGGTTGCGCACTCGCCGGCAATGTTCAGGTTGGCGCTCGGACACTGATCGGAGTCGGCAGCGCTGCGCGACCAGGAATGCGAATTGGTAGGGACGCTATCGTTGGGGCTGGCTCGGCGGTCGTGACCCACGTGCCGGACGGGGCCATTGTTGGAGGTGTTCCAGCGCGTCCACTGCGGCGGCGGCTCTCGTGAGAATAGGGCTCATTTCGACAGCGGTGCCGTTGGTGCGGGGCGGTGGCCGCTTCATTGTCGATTGGTTGCACGAAAAGCTAGTCGAGTACGGGCACTCAGTTGAGACTGTTTACATGCCGTACAGTGATGAGTACAATCACATACTTCCACAAATGACCGCCTATCGCCTGATCAAACTCGATGATTACTTTGAGCAAGTCATAACATTTAGACCGCCCGCACACATGGTGCAGCACCCACGCAAGGTTGTTTGGTTCATTCACCATCTTCGGATGTTCTATGATTTGTGGAAGACGCCATACTGTCCCGTGCCTAAAAATGCTTCTGGACGAGCAATGCGTGCGGCCGTTATGGCCGCTGATACCATGGCTCTGAAAGAGGCATGGCGACTCTTCACGAATTCCCGAGTCGTTGCCGACCGCATCCGTCGATTTAACGGCCTCGAAAGCCAGGTTCTGTACCCACCGCTGCTAGCTCCGGAAATCTTCGCGGGTGACGACTATGGTTGTGAGATCGTGTGTGTCTGCCGAATGGAGCATCATAAGCGCCAGCACCTATTGATCGATGCGATGGCGTTCACGCGCACTGCGGTTCGTTTGCGTTTATGCGGACGCTCGATGGACCCCGAGTATCCCAGGCATCTTGCGGAACGGGCGCGCCTGGTCGGCGTCTCTGAGCGAGTAGTTATAGACGCACGCTGGGTCACGGAAAGTGAGAAGGCAGAGTTATTGGGGCATGCTTTGGCATCAGCCTATGTGCCATTCGACGAGGACAGCTATGGCTATCCGACGCTAGAAGCAGCTTACGCGCAGCGCTGTATTGTCACTTTGTCCGATTCAGGCGGCGTCACAGAGTTCGTGACCAATAGGGAAACCGGCCTCGTCACTGAACCCGTCCCGGCTGCTCTGGCTGAGGCATTTGATGCGCTGTACTCGGATCGCAGATTAGCGCGCCGTCTGGGACAAGCAGCGAAGGCGCGTGTTGCCGAACTCAATATTCATTGGGATTCAGTGATCACGAAACTGCTCGCGTGAGAGTACTCGTTCTCAGCTCTATGGTGCCGTTCTCGCACGACACGACGGAGGAGCTGTCGCAGGTTCTCATCCGAAACCTCCAAGAAACGGGGTTCGAAGCGGAGGCCTTTCGGATTCCCTTCACGCCTCGACCAGCCGAGCGACTGATTACGGAAATGATGATCGCCCGTCGCTTGCGGGTGATGAACGTGGAGCGCGTAATTGCACTGACATTCCCAATGTATATGGTTGCCTGGCACGATAAGATCGTCTGGCTGAACGGTCTTCACACCCCGGTGTACGAGCCGTTCGATGCAGGGCAGAGTGACATTCGGAGCGATCGAAGGGGTAGAGAGATCGTCACCGCGGTGCGGGCCGCCGATGTCCTTGCTCTCTCGGAAGCAAAAGCCATCTACACACAGCAACCAACCACATCCCGCCGTTTGCTAGAATACGCCGGTATCGAGAGCAGTTTACTGCGCCCTCCGCCTGACCTGTCTGAAGTCGTCTATAGTGCTGAAGGAGGAGAGTATATCCTGGCTGTCGGTGCAATATGCGCCACTAATCGGCAGCATCTTCTAATCCGGGCATTACGTCACGCGCCAGGTGCCCACCTTGTGATCGCCGGAACCCCAAACAATTCGGGATACACTGATCTACTTCAAATAATCGCGGAAGAAGCCGTTGAGGACCGAGTGACGCTGGACATACGATACCTCGCCCGTTCGGATCTGTCCCAACTTATCAGCCGAGCTCTGGCTGTTGCATACCTTCCCTCAGCAGAGCAAGTGCCAGGATGTTGTCTGATCGCGATGGCGTTCCGGGCTGGGAAACCGGTTCTGACCACAACTGATCTCCTCGACGGGCTCGACCTCGTACGGGATAACGAAACAGGCTTAGTGGCAGTCCCGCATCCGGAAGCTCTCGGAAAAGCAATGGCCGCCTTGACCGGCGATCCTAAACGCGCCATTCAGCTTGGTCTTGCTGCGAAGTCGGCTCTTGACGACGCCAGATGGAGCTGGCCTGAAGCAATATCTAAGCTGCTGGCCTAATGTTCCACCGCTAGCACCAGTTCGAAAGGCAGCCGCGGCACTACGGGAGAATGTTACTGCATACCCAGCCATCATCCGGATCCTGCAACCGAAGAAAGCAGCGCCTCCTTTGGATCGTTAACCATAAGACCCTGTTGCCGGCTGAAGTTCCAATCCTGCGCTCGCTGGGATGGGAAGTATTCGTGCCAAAAACAATCCCGAGCCATGATCCAGGGTACCGAAGTGCGGTCGTAACTTTCGAATACGATTCGTCCCTTAATCTGCCTCCAGCCGCGCTGGCTGTTTTGAATGCCCATAGATGGTATGAGCAGCCGTGGCCACCAACGGTGGTGTGCATTGTTAACGACTATTTTCAGGCTGTAGTGTCCCACTTCTCCTACTACACAATGCCTCTTTCGGAAGCGGCTCGGAAGTTTCATGGGATAGTGATTGCGCGGGCGTTCGGCCGCGAACACCCACGAACCTACTCGGAGTTTGTAAATGTTGGACCGCGAAAACATTTGCTTCGAGAGATCGATGCACTTCATGAGCGGTTCATTTTCGCGCAAGGCTACGACAATCTCGCCGAGATCGAAGATACCGTGCTGCAGCGAACCGCCTATACGATCACAGTGCCCTTACCGAGGGACATTTATCGCCATCAGGGACAATGGATCGGTGGCGGGCAGGCGGCGGTCTTCCTCTGTCCCGCGATATCCGATGTTGGCTTCTATCGTTCGGTTTACGAGGGAATCAAACGGGACTTTGGCAGCTTGCCTCACGTGATATTCGGGAGGCAAGTCAACCCGCCAAACGATCCAGCTATACTGCCTTACCTCACTGAAGAAGAATTGATAGAACTCTATGCGAGGGCACCAGTGTTCGTCTACCCGCATACTGAGCCACGGCACATCCATTATTCACCCCTGGAGGCAATAGTGGTTGGCACTCCGGTGCTCTACCTGCGGAATTCGCTCATCGGTGAATTGGCCGGCCACGCTGACCTACCTGGCGCCTGCTCCAATGTCGTCGAGATGCGAGTCAAGGCTCAAAGCCTGATCTCGGGCGACGCTAGTCTCGCCGAGTCGGTTCGCTCGGGTCAAGGCTGCATAATGCGACATTTCTCAACCGGACTTGCTCGGCAGCAATGGAGAAAAGCCCTTGCGCGCGCGCCTCTTAGTAGTAGTCCGACAGCGGTTGCCGGAAATGGCGCTGCGTCATTTGTGATCGCGACAGCGGTCTGAAGATGTTGAGAGCTGCACTGCGTGCGGTAGGCCGCCAACTGCGTCGGGCCGTGCAGCCGCTCGTGGGTTACTGGGACCTGCGTAGCCTGCTTGAGCAGGCGAATGCCCAGCGCATTTTGCAAGTTGCTTCAATTGACCGGATCGGCAACACGATCGATCAGTTACGAACTGAACATGCTTCACGTGACCAAGCTCTCTACAACATGATCGATCAGTTACGAACTGAATATGCTGCACGTGACCAAGCTCTCGTGTCAGCCCTCGACAGTTGGGTTGGTGAGGGGATAGAGCGGCTGGACGGTTATCTCGTACATCACGCTGCTGCGCTGGGACTTGAGATAGAGAACCATTCCGCCGCGCTCCGTCTTGCCATCGACGGGGTTCGCATTGCCGATGCTGACTACGCTACGGCCTGCTTATCTGCGCTGAATAGCGTCACAACGTCGCTTGCGACGCTCCAGTCGCATCTAGGGCCGCTCCAATCACAATTGGCGGCCACGAACGCGCACAATGAGGCTATGCGAATCCAGCTTGGTGAATTTATGCCCCAAACCTCTCCGCTTTACTTGGCTAACGGTTTGAATGTGATGCTGCATGCCCGAGGGTACGATTTAGTCGTACCCAGCGACGAGGACGGCCTTCTATCGTACCTCGTGCGCCACGGCATAGAAGCAGTGGAACCGGGCGTGCGATACATCATGGAGAGGCGCATCCGGCCCGGAGCGATCGTAATCGAAGGCGGCCCCAATGTCGGTCTACATTCCGTGACCATGGCAGCGGCAGTTGGATCCGATGGCAGCATCACTTGCTTCGAACCCCTCGCTCGCATCGCGAATGCCCTAGAGCGAACCTTGCGCCTCAACGGCTTTGCAGGCAGGGTGAAAGTAGAGCGGCTTGCCCTCTCCGATACGACGGGAACAGCGACGTTCAATGCGGCGTTGCACAGTCCGTACAGTTCGCTTTTCGGGTTGTCGGAGAATATACCCTTTGAACGTTGCACCGTCTCGAAGACTTCGCTCGACGATTACATCCCGGAGGGCACATGCGTGCACTTCGTTAAGCTAGATATTGAGGGCGCTGAACCATGCGCCTGGCGAGGTATGCGAAGAGTTTTGCGGGAAAGCCCGGGAATTGAGATCATTATGGAATGGTCGGCTTCTCACTTCGCGCGCTCTGGCGAGGATCCTAGCGCGTTCATGCGGGACATCCGATCGGCTGGGTTCATGCCGTACGTAATCGAGGATGGACCTACAATTGGACAACTTAGCCCTGTGTCACACGAGTCTGCAATGACCTTAGAAGGTAGCAACCTGCTACTCACTCAACGGCTATCGTGATCCATCTTTCGTGGTGATTTGGGTGTACCGGCCAGCTACGCGTTGCTCCGACAAAGATTTGAGAATTCGCAGAGGGCCATCCTGATGACATTGAGAATTGCATGGGCGGCGCCGTGGAACGTGCGTTCTGCCATCGCGCGATCGGCCAGTGACATGGCTTTCGAGCTGGCGCGGCGGGGCCACGAAGTGACCGTATTCCGCACCGAAGCCGGCGATGCATTGGCTCTTCCGGAGCTGTCCGCACCTGGTCCTGTCGCTTGCCTCGACGATGTGGCAGCGGCCGACGTACGCCAGAACTTTGATACAGTAGTGGCGCATTTTGGGAACAACTTCAGCCAGCACGGAGCATTGTTGACCAGGCTGTACGAGTTGGAAGCTGTCGGCGTATTCCACGATATCACAGTTGCCGGGCTCGTTTGGGAGTCGAGTCGGGGGTGATATGGCAACAATGCGCCAACTAGTTCACGCCACCTACGGCGACATCGCCGACTACGAACAAATCGCACCGTCTGATGTCGCATTCCAACCACCTATGTTGGAGTGGTTAGCCCGCCAAACCGTAGGGGCTGTCGCTCATGGTGAGCACTATGTAGACCACTTGCGCCGGGCGTGCCCAGGACCGGTGGCTGTCATCCCTTTGGCATTCGCTATTCCAGAGTTGCCGCCGCCTGCGCCTGCATGGATTCGAATGACAATCGCAACAATGGGCAGAGTAGACCCGAGCAAGCGGATTGACCAGCTGCTGCTTGCGGTAGGTGCTTCGCCAATCCTTCGTGAGCGGTGTGCCATTAAAGTCATCGGCGACGCGCCCCCATCCGAGCAAATAAGATTAAAGGGAATTGCCAGGGCTGCCGGTGTCGAGCCACCCGCGTTCACTGGGTGCATACCGGATGGTAGGATACCCGAGACGCTCCGTGATGTAGATGTCATTTCGTGCCTACGAAATCCGGTTGTGGAGGGAGATTCCGCTATATTGGCCCTTGCCCTCGCCTCAGGTCGCCCCACCCTCGTGACAACCCAAGGTTGCTATGCGGAGCTTCCAGGCCATCTCGTCATGAAATGCGCGCCTGACAATGAGGCATTGGACGCGATGCGCCACTTGGAATGTTACGTCCGGAATCCCGCCGAAAAGTTCGCTATGGGCAAGCGCGCGCGCGATTATGCGATCAAGCGCTACGCACCGAGTTCCTGTGCCGACAGCTTCTTGCCTCTGCTCGAGCGGGTCGTAGCTTACGGGCCAGTACGCCAAGCTAGGCGTGAACTCTCTCATACTCTGGCTGAATTTGGCCTCGGCGCTGATGATCCGGTGACGGCGGAGTTGGCGTTGGCGCTTCCGATAGTATATCCTGCTGGGAGAGGAGACCAAGATGGAGGCAGATCAGTCGGCGATGAGGAATAAAAGGATCCCGCTCTATCAACCAGATCTCTCAGGAAACGAGCGTCGTTATGTTTCCGAATGTGTGGAAAGCAGTTGGATTTCGTCGCTCGGCAGCTTCGTCGGGAGGTTCGAATCCGCGATTGCGGCAGCAACTGGCGCTCCCCACGCGATTGCCGTGTGCAATGGTACCGTTGCTTTGCATCTCGCGCTTCACTGCCTGGGCATCGGTGTAGGGGACGAGGTGATCGTTCCAACCTTCACCTACATCGCTTCGGTCAACACCATCACCCAGACAGGGGCGACAGCAATCTTTGCCGAGAGCCGCTCTGGCGATTGGCTCCTGGATACAGTAGATGTCGAAAGGCTGATCACGCCGAGAACCAAGGCAATTATGCCTGTGCACCTATACGGGGTTCCATGTGACATGCCGGCGCTGATGAGGCTCGCTGAACAACATGGGCTAAAGGTAATTGAGGATTGTGCCGAGGCACTAGGAACCTGTCTCAATGGCCGACACGTCGGCACCTTTGGGGATGTAGGAACCTTTAGTTTTTTCGGAAATAAGACCATCACCACCGGCGAGGGAGGCGCGGTGATCGCCAATAATGAAGCTTTAGCAGCGCGGCTTCGCATGACCAAAGGTCAAGGCCAGTCGCTGAACTCGGCGCTACTGGCATGAGGTCTTGGGCTTCAATTATCGGATGACCAACATCGCTGCTGCGATCGGGACAGCACAGATGGAGCGATTTGAGGAAATCCTTGCCCGAAAGCGCCAAATCGCAACCACCTATAGGCGACTCCTGGAGCACTCCTTTGTCCAGTTTCAAGAGGAGCCGTCTTGTTCTGTTTGTTCTAATTGGCTCGTCACCGTACTGCTGCCGCAGGATGTCGATAGGGACCAGGTCATCTCTACGATGGCCGGTGAAGGCATCGAGACACGCCCTACATTCTACTGTGCTCACCAAATGCCGATGTATGCGTCCGCCCCTGAAGGATGGAACAAATTCTTAGTCGCCCAAAACCTAGCCTCGCGTGGCATCTCCTTGCCAAGCTACCCGTCGCTGTCATCGGAGGACCTGATTCGGGCGGTGAATGCCCTCAAGCTCGCTATTACCCGCCAGAGGACGTCGTCCAGCCACGCCCCTGGCTCGTCCAAACCCCTGCCTTTGTCGGTCATTCACGCAGTGTCACGCTAATTAGTCGCTACTGAGTCGCAAAACATACAGGCGGCAAAATTTCGCTTGGCGCGACGCAAGTGTGATTGGTTATCGGTGGCGATTCAAGACCGTCCGGGGAGTGGTGGGACCAACTACGCCATGCAAGCCCAGTTTTCCGCCCCTTCATCACTGTCCGCGAACGGAGAATTTCTCCTGAGAGGCAAATCGAGGGGACATTCTGCCCATATCAGCCAAGAAGTTGAGGTCCATTACCGCTGGCACGCGCTGCATGGCCGCAAGGTCCGACGGCTCTACGCCGAGCAGCGATCTGGGAGAGAGGTTGTCGTCGTTGGGGCTGAACCGGGTGTGGCGATTGTCCTTGCCACCTGGATGCTTGATCCTGCCGTTTGCTCGACGATGTCGCTTGGCGCTCCGACGATCGACATCTCTGGCCTAGCCGACCTTTATCGGCTGCTGAAGGCGCTCGGACTCCGACGAAGATGCTCCGATGAACCCCTGCCCACTGAGGAGGTTCATCATGCGACCACCGTCGCAATTAACTGTTGCGACCAAGCCACCGCGTCAGCTCGCGATATCACTAGACCGTCCCGTGTTGAACGGGATGACACCCACCGACCGCAACACCGCGATCCGGCGTCTGGCCCGCCTGCTGATGGAAGCCGCCGGCGTGGATCCCGAGGAGAGTCGGCAATGACGAATGCAGATCCACTGCCGCCAACAGTCCTGAGGCGCAAGGTGGTCGTGTATGTGCGCCAGTCAGCACAGTCGCAGGTGCATCTCGAAAGCCAGCGCCGTCAATATGACCTCGTTGATGAAGCTCGCCGCCACGGATTTCGCGATGTCGAGGTCGGCATCATTTGCTCGAGCTGTGCGACGTCGTCGACGCCCGCGTCATCGACCTCGATGGCGTCTACAATCCGTGTCGGCCGAATGACCGATTGCTTTTGGGAATGAAGGGCAGCATCAGCGAATTCGAACTTGGTGTCCTGCGCTCGCGCATGCTGGACGCCGGCGCGGTCCAAGGCTCGCAGTGGTGAACTCAGGATTTCCGTACCGATTGGCTTTGTCTGGCATCGGGAGATCGCTCTCGGCCTCGATCCGAATTGCCGCGTCCGGGAGGTCACCCGCGGGATCTTCCAGCGCTTCCGCGAACTTGGCAGTGCCCGGCAAGTGCATTTGGCGCTCAAAGCGGAACAAGTCCATTTCCCGCGACCGTCAGACGGCAAGAGGATGACGACTTTCGATTGGACGCCAATCCGCTACCGCAATGTCATCTCGGTGCTGAAGAACCCGTTCTATGCCGGCGCCTACGCCTACGGCAAAAGCGTCAATCGAACCCAGATCGTTGATGGCAGGGCGCGTAAGACCTACGGGCACTATCGTCCCCTTCGGGACTGCGAGATCCTGTTGAAGGATCATCACGAGGGCTACATCGACTGGGAAGAGTTTGAACGCAATCAGAAGCAGCTCGCCGCCAACGCGTATGGCCGCAAACGACGCGAAGCCCGCCAAACATCATACACCGGGGCACGCCGTGCATCGTGTTGCCTCGGTCGCAGCGATAGACGGGCGTGCTGTAACGTCCGGCGTAGAGGACACTCAGCCGACGGCCGCAGCGGCGGCAAACCAGAAGACCGGCGAGGAGGGCGCGGCCGCCGCGGCCGGACTTTGCAGCTCTGCCCGCGAGCTCATTCGTGCCGTCGAGCCCATGGCGATCGAGGCGGCGCATTTGGCGGAACGGAGGAAGATGGAGCGCCAAGCCGAACATCGCCGCATTCTTGAGCTCGAACTCCAGCAGGCGCGCTATGAGGCGTCTCTCGCCGAACGCCGCTTGCGACCCCGACAACCGGCTGATCGCCGCCACGCTGGAGAAGAGAACTGGGAGGCGGCCCTACGCCGCGTCCGCGACTGCGAGGCGCGGCTTGACCCGGTAACGATGAGCGCTCCGACGCCGGCGATACCGGATCTGACTGGCATCGCCGAGGACCTCGAGGCGGCATGGAAGAACACCAACGTCACCATGCGCTGCCGCCAGCAACTGGTGCGCGCGCTGGTCAACGAGATCATCGTCGATATCGCCGAGCCGGCACGGGAGATCGTTCTGATCATCCATTGGAAAAGCGGACAGCACTCGGAACTGCGCCTGTGTAAGCCCCGCACGGGCGAACACGCATGCGGCACCCCCGAAGACGCCCTGGCGGTCATTCGCAGCATGGCGAGCCGCTGGTCCGATCACGACATCGCTGCCACTCTCAACCGGACGGTCCTGCCAACCGGGCAAGGTAAGACCTGGACAGCGCACCGGGTCGGCTCGATCCGACGTGTCCGCGGCATCCATGCCTACAAGTCCGCCGAGAAGGACGGGACCTGGCTGACCTTGCGCGAGGCAGCTCAGCAATGCGGCGTTACCAGCTACAGGATAACGCAAGCTGATCAAGGCCGGCACCCTTCGCGCCGAGCAGGTTGTTCCCGGCACGCCGTTCCACATCCGGGCCACGGACCTGGACGCACCGTCCGTGCAGCGTGGCAAGCTGTGCTTCGCGTCCATCGCGATCCCCTTCGGGGGCGCCCGAGCGACTGCATGAGGAGGTGTCGGCAGACTACAACGACATGATCTACGCCGTCACGCCGAAGGAGATTGAAACACGCCGCAAGTCATTCATTCGCAAGTGGCGCCTGAAATGCCGTGCCAGCCGACCGCCTGGAGGAAGCCGGTGAGCGCCTGTTCACCTTCTCCCGGTTGCCCGACAGTCAATGGCGGTCGGCACGAACCACCAATGCCATCGAGCGACTGCACGAGGAGTTCAAACGCCGCGCCAAAACGCAAACCGTGCTGCCGTCAGCGGAGACGGCGGCGATGCTGTTCTGGGCACTCCTGGCATCAGGTCAGATCACCATGCGCAAGGTAGACGCTCGCCCGGGAGGCGACCGTTCAATGCATTGACCTTGCTGCGTGACGCGATAATGTCACCCCGCTAGGGATCACCGCTACGTCAGTCTTAGGCAACGTCCTTGTCAGTGAGCAGAACTCAACAAGTCGCTACGTCCCGGACGTTCTTTATGACCGTTCCCAAATGCGCAGGAACCTCAGTTGCCACTTTTCTCTCAACGGTGTTTCAGCGCGAGGAAATTTGCCCGCCCCCCGTGGCGGGCATTTGGGCTTACCAGCCCCACGACGTGGCTCATTACCGATTGTTCCAAGGCCATTTTGACCACGAATTTATCGATGCCTTCACAGAATCCAAAGTTAAGCTTACGATACTACGTGAACCTGTTAGCCGACTGGTGTCACTTTACGATTTTTGGAGATCTTATTCGTGGAACTACATCCACAATAATCTGCCCCCCCCTCCCACTAACGGACCCGCTGCCGCGAAGTCATCCAGCTTCGCTAATTTTCTGCTCACAGCCAACTCCTTTGTCCGACGGCACATAGACAACGCCGCAGCACGCCAAATACTAGGCCCTGACTTCGAGAGGCTAAGGCATGACAGGAGCTTGCTCATCCAGTGGTGCGTGCGTCGGCTCGAAACTTTTGACTGGGTCGGCATTACGGAAGAATTTCAAGCCTCGATGCAGTGTCTGTCGAGTTTGCTTGGCGTAGCCGAGCCGGACCTCAACATTCGGAAGAACCGAACCTACGAGGCTGACGCCGTTGGGACCGAACGTGTCACAAAGACTGAGCCTTCCGCCTATGAGCTAACGCTAACGCGGCCGCTAACTGACATAGACTACGCAATTTACTGCCATGCCCGAAATATGCTCGCTCGTAGATGTCATGATTTGGCCTTGAAAGGGATTCAACCCAAATCCTCGTTTCACGAGACCGGCCCTGAAACTCGTGGTGCGGCACCGGAAGGACGAGAGGTGAGTTCGCTCTATCGCCGACGATTTCTTCGTAATCTGATGTGGAGGACTTAGCCGACAGCACCGCGGGCTGCAAAGCTGCGCGATATCGGCTGCGCACTTTCACACCCCGAAGGCTCATCTCGACGTCGCGGCGCTTCCTCAGCGCCGCTATCGCTTCGCACTATACGTGCAGCCCGGGCATCCGGAGAGCCGCATCGAGCCGTGCTCCAGTGCTGGTGAAGCCTGCTCTGGCCGCGGCCGTCCGCCGGGCGTGGATTCTGTGTATGTTGGCAAGCGAGCGTCGAACGCTCTCCCGGTCCCTGAATCACGCAGCATGCCGCCGCCGATATGCGGAAGTGTGAAGCGGCGCCGCTGGTTTCGGGCACAGCCCTCTGTTTACCCCGCCATGATACCTCCCGTGTGTAAGCGGTGCCCCACCACCCTTCAGAATTTGACGGACTCAGGGTGGCCGTTCGGGCGCCCAGTGCCACGGCATCAATTCGTCGATGCGTTTCTGCGGCCAGCCATTCACCAGGCGTGTCAGCAGGTCAGTGAAATAGGCCTGTGGATTGACGCCATTCAACTTACAGGTCTCGATGAGCGATGCTAGGCAGGCCCAGTTTTCGCCGCCTTCGTCGCTGCCCGCAAAAAGGCTATTTTTTCTCGACAGACAGACCGGCCGCATGGCGAACGCTCGACGCTGTTGTTATATCCTGGATCGGCATTTAGGCTTGGATCTTCAGCGTTGACGCTGGTGGATTGATCCAGGCAGCGGTTGGTTTGTCAGGCGGTGTTGGTGGTTTGTTGACGAAGCGCTCTGGGTTGTTGCGGAACGCGCGATCGAGTGTGTTCTGACGTGCGGCGTGAATGGCATCGGTCTGACCGTAGTGGACCTGGTCCGGTGTCATCAAGCCGATCCCGGCATGGTGATGCTGCTGATTGTACCAATCGAAAAAGCGGCGACAGAAGCTTTTGGCGTCCTCGATGCAGCCGAAGCGTTGAGGGAAGCGCGGCTGATACTTGAGGGTTTTGAAGTGGCTCTCGGAGAACGGATTGTCGTTGGAGGTATGCGGTCTGTTGTGTGAACGGGTGACGCCGAGGTCGGCAAGCAGCAACGCGGTAGCCTTGGCCTTCATCGGGCCGCCGCGGTCGGCGTGCAGGGTGAGTTGACCGGGAAGCACGTTGTGTTTCGCAATGGCATCATCAAACAACGGCCTGAACAGCGCGGCGCTCTCTGCATCAGCCACGCACCAACCCACCACGCGGCGACTGAAGATGTCCAGAATGACGTACAGATAGAAGTAGCTCCACTTCGTTGGTCCCATAAGTTTCGTGATGTCCCAGGACCAGACCTGGTTGGGCAGTTCGGCGATAAGTTCGGGCTTCCGGTAGGCGGGATGGCGGAGCTGCTCGCGGCGTTCGCGGACTTCGCCGTGTTGTCCAAGAATGCGATACATGGTGCGGATCGAGCAGTGGTAGACGCCTTCATCGAGCAGGCTGGCGTAGATTTCGGCCGGCGCCTGGTCTGCGAAGCGCGGCGCATGCAACTGCTCCAGTACCCCGTGTTGCGGATCCTCAATCCGGGCCGGCTTCGCTCGCTGGCGGTCGATGCCGGTGGCGCGGCCAGGCGGGAGCGGCGGCGCTGGACCTGGCACGAGACACCCCAAGCGCGGCGCAGACCGGGCGGTCAGCCGCGGCGGGTGCGAGTGCAACGACAGCCTCGGTCAAGCTTCGCCGTCGCTGGGCGTCAGCGGGAGCCCAGCAGCGCCGCAACTTTTTTTTGGATATCGATGATGGCTTCGGCTCGCGTCAGGCGCAGTGCCAGACGGGCATTATCGCGCTGAAGTGCGGTCACTGCGGCTGAAAGCGGGCTCGGGTCGGTAGCCTTCGGGCCGCGCTTGCCGGGAACCAGTGCTGGGAAGGCCCCGGCGTCACGCTGCCGTCGCAGTCAGTGAGAGCCGATGAGTAAAGTCCCTCGCGACGTAGGAACGCGGCGATACCACCGGTCGCCGTGGCGCGATCGGTCTCCGCCAGGATGAGTAGCTTGTCCTGCGCAGGGAACGTCCGGCGGCGCGGACGGTCCGATAATTCGTGGTGATGGCGAGTGGCACTGTCACCACCGTCGGCCAACGGCGACCCGCGAGGGCCAGCGCCGGCCTCGCAATCAGATGGCTGGATGGGTTCATGTGCGAGATCACCTTCCGCGCCCTCAAGTCTAAATTCCCGGAAGCGCCAAGTCTCATCTTCAGTGGCACGGATGAGGAGCGCCGTATCCAAAAGCGGGGGTAATGCCTCGCTGGCCGAGGCGATAGGAAGGTATGGAGAAGCCTTTTGAGGCACGAAGGCGAAAGCCGGAAACAAGCAAGGCGGACCTTGAGCCACCGATCTACGTGCTTCGGAGGACAGGGTGTCCGCCGCGAGGTGGAATCCGAAGGGTATGCGGAGAAGTATCGGGCTGTAATCGATTGGGGGAGACCCCGGATGAACAGGTCGGCCAAAGATGGGATCAGGTCGAGCCCGCACTATGGGGGCGAAGGCGCTACTCATTCACCCATCGTACCAAGGTGTTTGCTGACGGCACGATACGGAAGATTCATGCGTGACCTCAGGAGACCTGTCGGTGTCCTGGTTTTCGACCAGGTAAGCGACCCTATAAGCGGAAGCGAAATGGGAAGCGATGCACCGACAGGAGTTGGAGAACGTAATAGTACCTGAAGCGCGAGACGAATAACTCGCGTGACCGGCAACGGCGAACCGAGAGTGGTTCGGGGAAGGACGTTCGTGAATGGATGGAGCTGAGGGAAGTTGAGATAGATGAGAAAGGAGTGTGAAGGTGGAAAGTTCCCTTTGTGAAAAACCCGAACGTCACGCTCAAAGGAGACTATCCGACCATCTGATGCTCGAAGGTCAGAAGCAGAAGGTCCACTCTCTGGTGGACAAGGTCTACTCACGCGAGAACTTGAAACTTGCGTGGGAGCGTGCTCGCGCCAATCAAGGAGCGAGCGGAGCGGATAGGGTTACGATCGAAGATTTTGAGGCAGGTCTCGATGAGAATCTGGACCGGCTTCATCGAGAGCTTCGTGAAAAAACCTATCAACCGCAAGCTGTGCGACGATTGGAGATCCCGAAAAGAGGAGCTCCCGGCAAGACCCGGCCTCTGGGCATACCCTCGGTCTATGACCGGATTTGCCAACAGGCCCTGGTCAATCGTCTGGAACCGATCTTTGAAAAGGTCTTTGATCCGAGTAGCTTTGGGTACCGTAAAGGCCGCAAGCCGGCCGACGCCCTGGGCAAGATCTGGCGTGAAATGGGGGCCGGAAGCGAGTGGATCGTCGATGCGGATCTGAAAGACTATTTTGGGTCCGTGGATCACGAAAAGCTCATGACCCTTGTCGGAAAGCAAGTCGCTGATGGCAGAGTGTTGAAGCTGATTCAACAGATGCTGAAAGCGGGCTACGAGGAGAAGGGCCAACGGTACGAGACCCCTCGAGGAACCCCGCAAGGGGGGGTCGTATCGCCGCTGCTGAGCAATATCCTGCTTACTCCTTTTGACAAGGAGATGAGGCAAAAAGGATACCGGCTCACGCGGTGGGCGGACGACTGGGTAGTGACCTGTCGAACCCGGGCCGAGGCGGAGAATGCCCTGGCCCAGGCAACGAAGATCCTCCACAAGCTTGGCGTGACGCTCAACCGGGAGAAGACCCGGATTGTGCATATCACGAAAGGCTTCGAGTTTCTGGGGTTCAAGATCCAGCGGGGTAAGAACAGGTTCAAGCTGTCCCGCGACAGGATCAAATCCCGGTTGAACCGACAGCATCTCTACGCCATTCCGACGCAGAAATCGTTGGACCGGTTCAAGGATCAAATCAGAGCCCTGACCAAAAGACAGGTGCCTCTACGACTGGGTGAATTGATCCAATCAATCAACCCGGTGATCCGAGGATGGGGCAACTATTACTGCCGCTCCCATGTCAGGAAGCGCTTCCATCAGCTGGATGGCTGGATAATTCGAAGGCTTTGGTCGCACCGTGCAAAACGGTGGCGGAACGCGGGCTGGAGGACGCATCCAACCAAGCGGCTTCGGGGGGAGTTCGAGTTGGTTAGCCTTGTTTCACTGATCCCCTCTCTTCAGATCGCGAGAACCCATTCATGAAAGCTGGATGCGGGCAAACTGCACGTCCAGTTTGAGCGGCGGACGGAGGCGAGCCCTTCAGTGGGTGCCTCCTCCGACCCGACACCGCCGAGGCCGGGTAATGCCGGCGGAGGGAAGGAGCCCTGACCCGCCCCAAGCGAGGGAAGGGCTGACAGCCCGGCGATTGACGATGAGTTTACCAACGCCGTCTGAAACGGTTGAGAAGCTGCAGACCTCGCTACAGACGAAAGCTAAGGCTGAACCGGCCTTTCGCTTCTATGCCCTCTGGGACAAAGTCTGTCGTCAGGACGTCCTGCTGGAAGCCTACCGTCGCTGCCGCGCCAACGCGGGAGCGGCCGGGGTGGATGGCGAGACGTTCGCACGGATCGACGCCCATGGCTCGGAGCAGTGGCTGGGAAAGCTGCGGGAGGAGCTGGTCTCCGGGCGCTACACGCCCAAGTCCCTCCTGCGCGTATGGATACCGAAGAGCAATGGAGGCCAACGGCCTCTCGGCATTCCGTGCATCAGTGACCGCGTGGTCCAGATGGCGGCGGTGTTGATCATTGGCCCGATTTTCGAGGCGGATCTGCTGCCACAGCAGTATGGCTTCCGCCCCGGATTGGACGCCAAGATGGCTCTCCGACGAGTCTACTGGCACGTGACGCAGCATGGGCGACGGGAGGTGGTGGACGCGGACTTGCGCGATTACTTCACCTCAATCCCGCACACACCCCTGATGCGGAGCCTGTCCCGGCGCATCGCCGATGGACGTATGCTTCACGTCATCAAGTGCTGGCTCACAGCACCGGTGGTGGAGGTCATCGATGGGCGTCCGGTTCAGACCACCGAAGCACGACGGACCAAGCGGGGCACCCCGCAGGGCGGAGTGATCTCGCCACTGCTGGCGAACTGCTACTTCCGGCGCTTCCTGTTGGCCTGGCATAACCATGGCCACCGGGACCAACTCGATGCTCACGTCGTCAACTATGCCGACGACTTCGTCATCTGCTGCCGACCCGGCAACGCAGAAGCGGCGATGACGCGGATGGCGAACTTGATGGCGCGCCTCGGTTTGGAGGTGAACACGACCAAGACCCGGATCGCCCGATTGCCCGAGGAACAGTTCGACTTCCTCGGCTACACGGTCGGTCGCTTCCACGGCAAGGACGGGCGCCCCTACTTCGGCACCCGTCCATCGAGGAAGGCGGTGAAGAGCTTGCTCAGGCGTATCCACGAGCGGACTACGCGACAGTGGTATCCGGATCAACCTGCCAGCACGGCGGCTCGCATCAGCAGCATGATACGCGGCTGGTGCGGCTACTTTGACCAGGGTCCGGTCATAGAAATCTATGAGCTCGTTCGAGCATACACAGAACGACGGGTCCGCCGCTGGTTGATGCGTCGCGCGGGTCGACGGGGCGTTGGGTTCCGCCAGATCCCAGACGAGTATCTCTACGAGACACTCGGCCTCTACAGCGTTCCGCGGCGACGCGTCGACCTGCCGAGAGCGAAGGTCTGACGGGACGAGAGAAAGCCGGATGCGGGAGATCTGCATGTCCGGTTTGACGAGCGGGGTGTGGAGACGGGGCCAGGGTTGAACCAGTGAGGCACCGCCAGACGAAAGGGGCGGCAACGGTTATGTTCAGCCTACAGCAACCGCGCCACACCTCGACTCTACCGAGTTCGATGCGTCCGTCGTCGAGGAATTGCTCCAGCCCATCCCAATGGTTCAGTGCATACCGGATCGCCTCGGCGGTTGGACTGCGAGCAGGCAGTTTCGCGATCTGCGCTTCGAACCAGAAGTGAATTCAGTGACCAGCGGTTTGCTCTCGGCTTGACGCACGGCCAGCCGATCAGCGGCGCTCTTGCCACGGATACGCGCCTCGATCTCATACAGCGCGGCAATGCGCCGCAGCGTCTCCACGGCGATCGGCGCCTTGGTCTTGGCCAGATCGTAAAAACCCCTGCGCACGTGCGCCTTATGCCGAGCTCGGCATAAGGCGCATAATCTGGAGTCGGTTTTTATGTGGAGTGGCGGGCCGGGGCCCCGGCATTGGCCGGTAGCGACAGCCGGCGGGACTCCGGATAAATTCGATTGGATCAGAGTGACTGGAGGAACGCGAGAAGGTGGGGCTGCGGCTTCCAGGCTTTTGCCTCGGCGGGCTCGATCCCGGCATGCTCCCAGAACATCTCCAGCGCATCACGCTTCATTTGCAGGTTCGTGGTGATGTACCGGCCGGTCGTGGTGATGCTGGCGTGGCCGAGATAATCACGGATCACGGTCACGTCGGTGCCCGACTGAAGCAGTGCGACCGCGCAGCTGTGTCGCAACACATGTGGTGTGATCCGCTTGTGGGCAAGCATCGGGCGCTCCTCTGCTGCGACCGCCGACGCATATTTTTGTAGGATGTAGGCGACGCCGTCCCGAGTGAGTGGCTGGCGGTGCCGGTTCACGAAGACATATTGCTGATCGGCGCTCCTCGCCATGCTGCGTAGCCGGTGCAAGGCATCGGCGGTGCGCCATAGCGGCACCAGTCGCTCCTTCCTCCCCTTGCCACGCAGGCGCACCTGCCGCGGCGGCACCAGCTGAAGATCGCTCCATTGGATGCCGGTGGCCTCGCTCACGCGGGCGCCGCAGTTGTAGAGGAACAGCAGCAACGCGTAATCACGCCATCCATCGACGGTACGTTGGTTCGGTTTGGCGATGATGGCCCGCACATCGTCGGCCTCGAGATAGGTGGCAGGTTGCTGCCGAGCCTTCTTCGAAGGGATCGCCAGCACCCGCGTATATTGGAGTGAGTGAGCCAGATCGTTGCGCACGAGATGCTTGAAGAAGCTGCGGAGAGCAGCGCGGCGGCAATTGCGGGTGGCAACGGAGTTCGAGCGGGTGGCCTCGATATGATCGAGGAACTCGGCGATTGTGTCGGCGTCGAGATCGCCGAGCTCCAGAGATGCGATCTGCCGGGCACTCCGTCGAGCGGCGAACTCGAACAGCAGCTTGAGCGCATCGCGGTAGGCGCGCACGGTGTGCCGGCTCGCCCCACGCTGACGCGGCAGGTACTCCAAGAAGAAGGCTTCGACGAGCGCGAATAGCTCGCGCGGGGCTGCGTTGCTCACTCTGGCGGGCGCGCATCGCGCAGGTGCTGTTCGAACCGAGCGCTGGCCAGTTCAAGAAGCTGAGGCGTAGCCCTAAGATAGACCTCGTCCCCGACGATGTTCTGGTGTCCGAGATACGCCGACAACGACGGCAGCTTGGCGTGAATGTCCACTCCGTCACTCGCCCAGGCCGTGAGTCGATGCACGGCAAAGGCATGGCGGAACTCGTACGGGCGCGCGCCGACGCGTCCGCCGACAGGCTTGATGCCGAGCTGGCGCAATAACTGGCGGATTGCGTTCGATGCGGATGGAATGGTCAGGGGCGAGGCGTCCAACCGAAGGAAGAATGTCACCGGATCCGCCTGGCGACGTTTGCGTAGCAACCGTTGCCGCTCGGCGGTGTAGCTGCGAAGCTCAGCGACCAGGTCGGGGCGGATTGCAACGATCCGCGAGCGGCCCTTGCTTCGCTGGATCATGAAGGTACCGTGCTCGAGGTCGACATCGGACGTGCGCAGCCGGACTGCTTCCCCCAACCTCAGCCCGGTGCAGTAGAGCACCAGGATCAGGGTGCGCAGCATCGAGGCCCCGATGAAGCGACCAACGTGGGAGCCGGCCGCGGTCAATATCCGAAGCACCTCGTCGTGGCTGAAGATGTAGGGCAGGAAGACCGATACTTTGACCGTTGCCAGTGCGTGTTCCGGCACGTAGCTCGACGGATCGCGGCGACGGCGATAGAGACACAGCTGTCGCACGACGCCGAACTCATTGGCGACCGTGACGGCCTTGCGGGCGGCGACACGTGCGCACCATCGGGTTATCGCGTCATCGAGCATTACCTCGCCGTGATCTCCCCAATGCTGCCGGACAAAGCGCACGAACTGATCAAGGACAAACTCGGCGCGCCAGTAGGGGATCCCCATCGCCCGCTTGAAGCGCAGAAACTCCTGTGCCTCGTGGGCGAGCTGGTGGGCGGTTACCCCCGTCACGTCGGCACGTTCCTGGAGTGCCGCTCCGAGGCTTGAGCCCGTTGTCAACATGCGGTGACGATGACCGCATCTACTCACATTCGGCGGGCAATAGGGCTCACTGCGGTACTCTCATGTTCGCCGTTTCAAGCAGCAGGTGCGTAAATTCCTTGCTTGCACTGCAAGCTGTTCAGCATGGCCGTTGCTGAGCAAAGCAGGAGGCACGATCATGAAACGACGGTTGATCATGCTCTGATACGCGGGTTGGTTACCGCCGGACCGGTGATACGTCGCGGAGCTTCCTCGGTCTAGTGTCCAGCGTCGGATGAGATCCGGCTGATAGTACCCTCGAGGGTTCTCCTGGCCGTGACCGTGCCTCCAGCCTTGCCCAGCATTGGATGTGTTGTTGCGCGGTGTGTCCTTTCCTTGAAACAGATTCCGATGCCAGTCTGTACTCGTTCAGGTAGCCGTGGGCTGTGCCTGTTTGGCGATCGCCCAGATGAAGCCCGCCAGCTCGCGCGCGATCGCAGCCGTGATCACCGTCGGCAGCTTTCGGGCCCGGGCGAGCTTGCGATACCGTCGGCACAGCCGCTCCTGGGCTTTCCATGCGATGTCACGGATCGGCTTGGCCAGCCGCTCCTGCCGCAGCAGCTGCTCTCGGGCGATGCGTGCAGGAAACCGATAGCTCCAGGCGGCTTCGATCAGCATGCGTCGCGCCGCTCCATTACCGGCCTTGGTAATGCCGCCCTGGCGTCGCGTGCGACCGCTGGAGTGCTCGGACGGAACCAGGCCGAGATACGCCATGAGCTGGCGGGGATTGGTAAAGCGTGTGATGTCGCCGAGCTCAGCCACCAAAGTGGCTGCGGCTGTCAAGCGCACGCCGCGCAAGGCTTGCAGGGCTTCAACCACCGGTCCAAGAGACCACTCCGGCAACACGGCTTCGATATGTGCCTCCAGTCGGTCGCGCCGTGCCATCGCTGCCTCGACGGCCGCGATACAATCTTCCAGCACAATATGATGTACCGCCTGGTCGAACTTGAGGCTTGCCAGCCAGCGCCGGTGCAACTGCGTCCAGGCCGGTCGGTGGTAGTGGCAGCCGTGGCGCAGCAGGAAGCCAGACAATTGCTGACGCGCTTGGCGCAGGGTGCGCACTGCCGCCTGACGTGCACGAACGAGATCACGGATCGCTTCGTGGGCCTGATCCGGAACCCAGACCGCGGTCAGTTCACCGGCGCGGTGCAGCTTGGCAAGATTGATCGCATCCCGCCGATCGGTCTTGATCCGCTCGCCTGGCTTTCGCGGGATCAACGATGGCGCGACGACGGCGCATTCGTGCCCCGCTACGGTGAGTTGTCGCTGAATGCCGTAACCGCATGGTCCGGCTTCATAACAGAACCGCAGTTCTCTTCTCGCAGGAGCCAGCTTCACGGTCAGCGACTTCAAGGCAGCCGGTGTATTGGGGATCTTCCCATGCTCGCGCACTTCTCCCTGCAAGCCCGCTTCGGCCAATGCAACCGCTATCGTATCCTTGTGCACGTCAAGGCCGACATATGTGATAGGCTTTGCCATGACCCGTCTCCCCTATGCATGAGGCTCGGTCCCGGACCATCCGGCACAACCCTCGAAGCCTGCATACTGTGAGACGGGTCGCCCTATCTCAGGCGAACATCTGGTCGTGCGCCGGGAGACCGGTAAGGAGGAAGTGGTGAGAGTCCACTGCGATGAAGGAGTAGCAAACCACGTCGGCCCCGAGCCGTGCGCAGGCATCCGCGAGGGTGTCGGCGAAGCGTCGGTAGGGGTACGTGCAGGCCAGCCATTGAGCCGCGAAATTGTTCTGATCTCGGGTGCCGACGCCGTGACTAGGGTGGAAGGCAACACGGAAGGATGCGTTATTGCGAGTGTCCGCCCGGCCCGGCGTGGTCATAGACCCTGGCATGTACGGAAGCTCCTTGCACGGGAACCGGGAGATCTCTGGATCGGCCATAAGCCCTCCAACTCGGGGCGTATGGTCCGCAGCGGAAAGGCGATGAGCCGTAGTCGCTGATGTACGATCCAGAGAAGTCAGACTCCGGCATAGTAGCTGTGAAGTCGACGAACAAAGCCGGGCGACCGGCGGCGGAGTCGGCGGAGCCAAGGCTGGGGACCAAGGGAAGCGCGGGACAGCAAAGCACGCACCGGGCACAGGACCGGGCTCGCGTGACCCAGGCGCTGGATCGCGTACGGAAAGTCGCAAAGGAGAGGAAAAAGGAACAGTTCACCGCGCTCCTCCACCACGTCAGTGTCGAAACGCTGCGGACGGCGTTCTACGCGCTCAAACGCAAGGCCGCCCCCGGCGTGGATGGCATGACGTGGCGGGACTATGAGGCAGGCCTCGAGCGACGGCTCGAGGACCTGCACAAACGGGTCCATCGAGGCGCTTACCGGCCTCAACCGTCCCGCCGGACGTATATACCGAAGGCGGACGGGAGACTTCGGCCGCTGGCGATCGCCGCCCTGGAGGATAAGATCGTCCAGGGCGCGACCGTGCTGGTACTCAACGCGATCTATGAAGGCGACTTCTGCGGTTTCTCCTACGGGTTTCGGCCTGGAAGAGGGCCGCACGACGCGTTGGATGCCCTGTCGGTGGCAATCGACAGGCGGAATGTGAACTGGGTAGTAGACGCCGACATCCAGAACTTCTTTGGGGCGGTCAGCCAGGAGTGGCTGATCCGCTTCGTGAAGCATAGGGTTGGCGACGAGCGCATCACCCGCCTGATTCAGAAGTGGCTCAAGGCGGGCATCCTTGAGGACGGGGACGTGACGGTGGACGACCGGGGGACAGGCCAAGGGTCGGTGATCTCACCGCTTCTCGGGAATGTCTACCTGCACTATGTCCTGGACCTGTGGGCCAAACGCTGGCGACGGCGTGAGACCACCGGCGACATGATCATCGTGCGGTACGCCGATGATTTGGTCGTTGGCTTCGAGCACGAGGGCGACGCCCGTCGCTTTCTTGATGCGATGCGCGCGAGACTGAAGGAGTTCGCGCTGTCGCTCCATCCGGAGAAGACCCGTCTGATTGAGTTTGGTCGCCATGCGGCGGCCGACCGCAAACAGCAAGGGCTTAGCAAACCGGAAACCTTCGCGTTCCTGGGGTTCACGTTCATCTGCGGAAAGACACGCCGCGGGCAATTCCAGCTTCAACGGAAAACCCGGCGTGACCGCATGCGGACGAAGCTCCAGGAGATCAAGGGGGAGCTGAGGCGTCGAATGCACCAACCAATTCCCGAACAAGGGGAATGGCTGAGGCAGATCGTGACCGGGCACTTTGCTTACTTTGCTGTTCCAACAAACATCCGGGCGCTGTCGGCGTTCCGGCATTATGTGACCGATATCTGGAGGCGCACGCTTCGGCGGCGCAGTCAAAAGGACGGTTGCACTTGGGATCGCATCGCGCAGGTATCAGGACACTGGCTCCCTAAGCCCCGCATCCTTCATCCCTGGCCAGATGTGCGCTTCGCCGTCACCCACCCGAGGTAGGAGCCCAGTGCCCGAATCGGGCTCGCTGGGATCTGTGCGGGGGGCGCCCGGCAACGGGCGTCCCTTGTACGTTGCGGCTTGTTCGGCGAGGACAATATCTCATCGAGCAGCAAGGAAAGCGGTGAGCCTCATGCGTCCCTTCGGTCAAAGAACCTGTGCGGTAGATATGGCCCCGCTTCTCCGAGCTCCGCTGTTCATGCTGGACGGTATCCAGGGACGCGGCTTGCCGCTGATCCCGTGTACAAGGTAGCCCGACGCGGAGCCTTGCCGTGTTCATCCCCGGAAATGGTAGCAAAAAGTGAGTGACTCGATAGTTGGAATCGACGTGTCCAAGGAGAGCTTGGACGTGAACTGCGCACGAGGTCAGCGAAAGCAGAGCAGGACCTTCGAGAACAGCCCCGATGGCTGGAAGTTGATGCTGGCCTGGTTCACGGCCATGGGCAGCAAGAAGGCTCACGTCTGCATGGAGGCGACCGGTCGTCACAGCCTCGGCGTGGCGTTGGCGTTGCACGACGCCGGCCACATCGTCAGCATTGTCAATCCGGCCCAGATCCGTGACTTCGCCCGCACCAAATTGGGCCGCAACAAAACTGACAAAATCGATGCCGTTCTGATCTGCGAATACGCCGGATTGTTCAAGCCGGGACCATGGGCACCGCCGTCCCCGGCGATGCGGCGGCTGTGCGAACTCCAGACCGTGCGCACCGGCATCGTCAACAACCGGGCAGAGTGGAAGAACCGCATCGGCAGCGGCCTCGGCGACAGCATCGCGACCAGCCTGGCCGCCGCGACGATCGAGCATTTCACCGCGCAGATCGAGGCAGCCGACAAGGCCATTCGTGAGACGATCGAGCAGGACGACGAGCTGCGCGGCAGACGCGACCTATTGCTCAGCGTCGTCGGTGTCGGCGAGACGCTTGCCGCCTCGCTGCTGGCGGAGATGCCGGCGCCAGAAGTGCTGCGTCGAAGTGCCGAGATGGTCGCCTATGCCGGGCTCAATCCGAGCCACCACCGGTCCGGGACCTCGATTGACCGCCCGACGCGTATCTCCAAGGTCGGCAATGCCACGCTGCGGTCGTCGCTCTACATGCCGGCGCTGTCGGCGATGCGTTATAATCCCGCCATCATCGCGCTCGTCGCGCGCCTGAAGCAGGCGGGTCGCCTTAAGCCCAAGCAAATCGTCGTGGCGGCGATGCGCAAGCTGTTGGTGATCTGCTTCGGGGTACTGAAGACCGGCAAACCGTTCGATCCGGCCATCGCCATGCCAGCTTGAGCTTCGAGGGTTTCCCAATTCCGTTGTTCGATTGGTGACTGATCATTCCGCCGTCCCGATCTGATACCCAATGGGCGGCGCGCGGAGCGAAGGTCAAGGAGGGCCGCAGGCCCGCGCGCGAAAGCGCGCCTTGTCCTTGACCGCAGCGAGCGCGCTGGCATGCTCAAACAGATCAACGAAGGCGATCCTGGCACTTGACCGGCAACACGGTATCTACCGCGATTAGCAGTCTGCTGAAAAAGTCCGACGGCTTCGAAATGTTCGAATGAAAAGAACCGGGTCGGAACCGCCTCGCGAATCAATCGTTCGGTGCAGGGTGGATTTCTGAATCAAACTTGCGTGGCGCCCAGGGCCGAATACCTTTTTCAGCAAACTGCTAGTACCCGAAGCCACAACCGTGCCAGCCTGGGTCATCGCATAGCCGGCTTTGGAAATGCCTTGCTCTATGTCGATACTGAGGGTCGCTTGATCCTGCGCCGCCACATGCTCGCTTTTGTCTTCCTCATCCGAGACGATCCGCAGCAGCTAGCATTTGGGAATCGTTCGTTAGGATCGCAAAACTAGGAGCGCCACCACTCCTGCACCACGAGCGGAGCACGACCGCATCCTGTCGTGCAGGCCAGTTCAGAGAGGCGTGCTGCGCCTTGCGCCGAGGCCTCAGTGCGCTAAGACTGAACGGCAAATCTCTGGGCAGGAACTTCTCATGGCCGACCTCATCATCATCGCCTACGACACCGAAGCGACCGCCGAAGCCGCGCGGAAGAAGCTCCTTGAGTTGCAAAAGGAGTATCTCATCGAACTTGGCGATGCTGTCGTGGCGGTGCGCCAGCCCGAGGGGCACGTGAAGCTGAATCAATTGGTCAACACGACAGCTGCTGGCGCTGCCTCCGGCGGTATGTGGGGTGCCTTGATAGGCCTCGTGTTCCTCAATCCGCTGCTGGGTGCAGCAATCGGCGCAGGAGCTGGCGCCCTTAGTGGCCGGTTCAATGATATCGGCATCGATGACAACTTCATGAAGGAAGCCGCGGGGGCACTGACGCCCGGCCAGGCGGCGCTGTGCGTGCTGGTGCGCAAGGTCACGGCCGATAAAGTGCTGCCCGTCATGGCGGGCTTCGGTGGCAAGGTCCTGCGGACGAACTTGACGACCGAGCAGGAAGCCAAGTTGCAGGAAGCCCTGAAGGCCTGACGCCTGGTTCCCCGGGCGGCCAATCCGAGGCCTTCCACGACGTCGCCGTCACGCCGCCGCCTGCATCCTTCAATGAGGTATTCGCCTCGGTGAGCCCGAGTTTCGTCATCACCGCCTTCGTCCAGGCCAGTGCCTCCTCCGACTGAGGATGGCAAAGTCGTCGGCATAGGAGACTGGCGGGCAGCGTCGACTGGAGCTTTCTCGAGCAGCGGTTCGGCGCGAGCTACACTGACCGGGCCGGCCGGCCACCGCTGCCGACGCGGCTGATGGCGGGCCTGTCGGTCTTGAAGCACACTTATGACCTGTCGGACGAGGTACCGTTGCGAGCGGTGGCTGGAGAACCCCTATTATCGGCTGTTCTGCGGCGAGGAGTTCTTCCGTCACACGCCGCTCCGCGGCGTGTCGCCAGGGACAGGCTCTCCTGCAGCAGCGCGGTCAGCTCCTCTTCGCCCATACGCTGGCGCCAGCGGGTCATCGATGAGCGATCGAACGGCAACGCGCAGCCCCGTGATGGTCATCGCCCTATTGGGTGGTTGGGACCTGCCGGCGGCGCTCTACCCAGAGTGGCCGTCATATGGCGATTAACGTTAAGGGATCGAATGTAATTCCGCAGTCATCGGCAAGTCGCTGCGGCCGGCTGAGCGGCGGTAGTCACCGCCGGTGGCGTGCGACGACGTATACTTGCCGCGGGCACATCGCAACCGGAACAATGCTGCATCAGGTCTGGGTGCGAGCGCGGCTTCGCGTCGCTTGAATCGTCGCCGTCTCGACAGAGGCGATCCGCCGGCTGTATTGAAAAGGAGCTGCGCGCAGTCCCTGCATCCGATAAACTCTGGTTCCCAAGGCTCTGGCTGCTCCATTCTGGAGAAATCCGCACCATGTCCCGGACGCTTGCCATCGCGCTCGTCGCCAGTGCCGTGCTGGCAGCCCCAGCCACCGCCGAGGTGCGCCTTGAGCGCGCTTTCCCGGCCGGTAGCGCTAGCACGTCGACCAAGACCGAGGCACCGGCGCTCGTGCTCGGCGGCACGTTCGTGATCCTGGCAACCGTCAACGGCGCCCCCCAAGCCGCCCTGCGGGTCGACAGCGGCGCGACCGACGTCATGCTCCCGCGAACCGTCGCCAGCAGGCTGATCCGCGCCGGATCGCTCACTCACGCCGATTACGTGACCACCAAGACCTATCGACTGGCAGATGGCTCGCTCCGCACTCAAAAAGTCTACCGACTGCGCTCACTACAGGTCGGCACATTCATCGTGCGCGACATTCCCTGCACGATCAGCAACGATGATACTGGGCTGCTCGGGCAGAGTTTTCTGAGCAAGGCTCAGGACTGGGCGATGGACAACCGCCGGCACGTGCTGACGCTCACATATTGACGACATCCACGCGGCGACGGACCCCCATGCAGGCATAGCGAATGCGTGGTGACGCTGGCCTGCAATTGGGGCTTCGCGGTCGTGATGGCGTTCTGCGCCGTCGAGCCTGCAGGCACGGCGCCCAGGACATCGCTGAACTGATCACCCGTCTCAGGCTTGCTGCGATTTCACGATTGGCCCTTCTCGCCCAACTTCCACAGTTGGCCCGAAAATGCATGAAATCTCAGCCCGTTGACTTTCTTAGGCACCACAGGCCATTTCCTGTGGGTGCTAGGAATGTAGGTGTGGAAAACGCGGGAGAACCCATTCCGTCGCGATGACGTTGACAGCAGGCTCGATGCTGCATCAACGTGCCGCCGCTACGAAACTCGAAATGTCCCGTCTGACGCAAGCGATTTTCTGCAGTCAGGCGCTGCAAAACTTTAGCACCACAAATCGACATGGCCACTGACAAGTCCCACATTTGTGCGGCTTTTACGCTCCCGCTTTTTACTAACTGTCGAAGTTGGGTCTCGGTGTTCCTGAACCACATAGGGCGCCGGATAGCCGGCGGTGCCGAATTGCTGCGATCAAATTGTTGGTGTCGAAATAGACCTGCCAGTAGTGGTCGGTATGGCAATAGGGGCGTACCGCCAACAACGCCCCAATGAAGTCCAGAATTTCGACATCGGGCGCCGGAGCGGCGACCACGTTGGGAATTGCTGCCAGGGTTACCTTCAGCCGCCCGATTGCGGCGAGCGGATCGACGCCGGGCCGCGCCGATGGCCAGGCCGGCGCCGGCCAGTAGGGCGGCAAAGCTTGTCGTCTCCACCCCAACCGAGGATTGCGACCACCAGAACAATATAGAGTACCGCCGCCGAGATGTTGACGACATAGCTCTGCAGGGTGGCGTCGAAACTGCGCGCGGTCAGCACCCGCGACACCAGGCTGACCGCGAGCCCGATCAACCAGCGACCGATAATGTACAGAATGCCGGCTCCGACGATCCTGATACTCACAGTGGTAATGATCGGCACTGCCGTATCCCGACCAGCCATGTATGTCCATTGCTGTAATCCCCATTTGCCCTGCTGCCTTATGGCCAACCGCAGCCGTGGATCATTGTTGATATCGGAACGGCGACAAGGGAAGGCCTCGGCAAAGCGCGTTCGTCGGCATTGACAGGACAGGCGGTGGCTGTTTCGGCAATGCTCGCTTTTTTGCCTTCGCTCCTGGGTTGGGCAATATCACCGGCAGCTTGTTCGGTCCGTGGACTCTAAACAGCTGATGTGACGGGCGTATTGCTGACGAGTTTGCGAAGGTTGGGGCAATGCGCTCGGCGAGCTTGATCGAGATCCTGTCGCGTAGTGATGTGTGGCGCAGTCCTTGGTGCCAGGCCAACAGCTTTCCGTCAGGGTCCTATCTCCGGGTCCTCGCGGAGCTCTTACCTCACTCCGCGGATACGACTTCTGTTGGATTCGGTGACCAGTGCGGGTTGCGCGTTCATTTACAGTAAGGAGGGGACCGTGCCCAGGGGTGAGCCTGTGAAATTGACCTGGAAAGCGACACTAGCACTCGCAATCGCTTTTGCCGCCAGCACACTTGGTAGCTGTGCCTCCTTGCCACAACCACCCACCACACGGTTGGACTATAAAGGCAGGGCCGTGACGCAGACCGAGGGTGAATTGCGAGTGTCAACGGCAGTGCTGTCAGCCGACGAGAGCACGGCGGTGTATGGTGTGCAGCTCGCGAAGCGGGGGATTCAGCCCGTGTGGATTGAGGTCGAGAACCGCGAGAAGCAGGCTTACTACCTGCTGTCACCGGGTTTGGATCCAAATTTCTTTCCAGCATCTGAGGTGGCCGAAGCGCTGGCGCCGGATAGCTCGGACGAGCAGCGGGCGGTGCTCGACCAGCGCTTTCGTCGGCTCGCGTTCCGCAATCCGGTCCCGCCCAACACGACGACGTCAGGGTTCGTGCTGACAAACCTCGACGAGGGAGTAAAGCTCGTGCAGGTTGACCTCGTTGCGAGCAGGCGCGTGCGGACATTCTCGATGCTTACCGTCGTGCCTGGCTTCCGGGCCGATTACAAGGTGAGCAAAGCGTTCCAGACTGAGATTTACCCACCCGCGAAGATCACGAACTACACAGATGACGCGGCCTTCCGTGCGGCGCTTGAGAGTCTGCCCTGCTGCGTGACCAACAAGGAGAGCACGAAGAACGGCGATCCCCTCAACTTGGTAATTGTTGGTGGCCTTGAGGACGCATTCCCTGCTCTCGTGAGACGTGACTGGCATCCGACTGAGGAGAAGTGGTCGGGCTCGGTCGGACGAATGGTGATCTCTGCGCTGTCCGGAGACCGCTATCCCAATGCGCCGGTGAGCGATCTCTACCTGTTTGGCCGGCCTCAGGATCTCGCCCTGCAGAAGGCCCGCGACAACATTCATCAACGCAATCACCTGCGGCTGTGGCTGAGCCCGATTCGCTACCACGGCAAGCAGGTATGGGTTGGTCAGATCAGCCGCGATATCGGAAGCCGTCTCACCATCCATTCTCCGACGCTTACAACCCACAAGATTGACCCCAACGTGGACGAGGCGCGCACGGCGCTTGCCGAAGACATGGCATATTCACAAAATCTTGCTAAATATGGACTCGTCGAGGGGGTCGGCAGGGCCCCGCAAAGCACCCCGCGCGAGAACCTTACCACCGATCCGTACTACACCGACGGATATCGTGCAGTACTGGTGTTTGATCGCGAGCCGACGTCGATGGCGGAGATTGATTTTTTCGAATGGGGAACTCTCCCTGCGCAGAACGATGCCGTGCGGGGAGCAATGCCGTGAGCGGGTCGCCGTCCGGTTTGCTTCGCGCGTGCGCAACATGCTTATCACTTGCCCTTGCCGGCTGCGTGACTTGGCAAGCTCCCGCTGACGTCGACGATGCAACGCTGCGCAGCCGCGCTGTGACCGACTCGCGGCGCGACGTGCGCGTGAGCGCGGCGGTGCTAGGCGCCTCAGACACCCAGCGCATCTTCGGAAGCGACCTTGACGAGACCCATGTGCAGCCTGTCTGGATTGAAGTTCGGAATGGGACCTCGCAACCACTGTGGTTTCTGCGGACGGGCACCGATCCTGACTATTACTCGCCGCGGGAAGTCGCCTGGTCGCTGCACACACCGCTCCGAGGTGACGTGAACGCACGGATCGACTATTTTTTTGAGAACCTCGCGCTTAAGAATCCGATCGCTCCGGGGGCAGTGCGCGCAGGAATCCTCTTCACCAATCCCGAGCGCGGGAGCAAGCTCCTAAACGTCGATTTGCTCGGGAGACGGACGCTGATACCGTTCTCGCTGTTCCTGCCGGTCCCAGATGATGCCGCAGACAACGGCTCGGCGCTTTTCCGATATCCCGACGCGCAAGTCGTGGACTACACCGACCTTGCCAAGCTCCGTGGGGCACTCGAGCGGATGCCGTGCTGTGCGACCGATGTGCGCGGAGCGACGCGGGATGATCCGTTGAACGTCGTCTTCGTCGGTGACCTTGCCGACATTCGAGGTGCGATGGCACGCCGTGACTATCGTCGTGACACACGAGCGGACGACATGACGCAACAGGTCTTCGGTCGCCCGCCGGACGTCGTGCTGCGCAAGCAGGCACAAGCAGGCGCGCCCTTCAACTGGTTGCGCGCATGGCTCGCACCGATTTGCTTCGAGGGCCGCTCCATCTACCTTGTGCAGGCTGGGCGACCGGTCGGGGGACGCTTCGGGCACCGCAGTGGGAGCGACATCGTCTTGGACGACGACGTGGACGAGGTAAGAAACCTGACAATCCAGGATATGATGTATTCGGGCAGTCTGGAGAGGCTCGGGTTCGTAACTGGTGTTGGCAAGACCTCCGAGACACAGCCTCGTAGTGCCCTTCACGGCGCGCGGTACTATACCGACGGCCTGCGCGCAGTCCTATTCTTCGCGAGGCGGCCTCTTAGCCTTAAGGACGTGGAATTTCTCAATTGGGAGCCATACCTCGAAGGACGCGAGGACTGCGCGAGTGAGGGGTTGGGAAATGTGTGCGGGGAGGCCGGTTATTGATTCGCATGACCGCCGTATCGTTGGTCGTCGCGGGTTGCGTCGCGCTCGGAGCATGCGCGGCGACGCCACTGATTCCGTACTCTGCCGACACCCCGCCGCTCGTGCTCGCGCCGGCTTCTCTGGTGGGCGTGCAGGATCAACGGGGGCGCTTCCGCGAGATCTACTGCGCCGTGCTGGAAGAGCACGGACACGCACTTCCGGACTATCGCCCTTGCCAGGACGCGCTGACCCGCGTCGGAACCGAACCCGCGGGTACCGGCAGGCCCGTGGATCTTGGCCCGTCGAAGCGACGTCTCGTCGCGGCAGTGGTGCCGGGTATCGGCTACGAATGCTTCGAGCCTTGGCTCAATCCTCCCGGTACTGTCGGGCAGCACGTACGGCAGTTCGGGTACGACGCGGTCCTGCTGAAGGTCGATGCGCTGTCGAGCTCGGAAAACAACGCGCACCAGATCCGGGACGCGATCATTGCCATGCCATCGGACGTAGGCGCGCCGCGCCTCGTGCTCGTGGGCTATTCGAAGGGTATCTCCGACATACTCGACGCGGTGGTCGCGTACCCGGAGATCCGGAGCCGCGTGGCGGCGGTGGTCAGCGTCGCAGGCGCGGTCGGTGGGTCGCCACTAGCGAACGATGCCGAGCAGGTACCAAGCCGACCTACTGCGGTATTTTCCGGGTGCAACCTGCAACCTAGGCGACGGCGGCGGCGTGGCAAGCCTTCGGCCGGCCACACGCCAGGAGTGGCTCGCACGTAATCCGCTTCCCCCCGGGTTGCGCTATTACTCACTCGTCACGTTTCCGCGGCCGGAGTTGATCTCTGCGATTCTCACCTCGAGCTACAAGAAGCTAGCACGCATCGATGCGCGCAACGACAGCCAGATGATCTTCTATAACCAGGTTGTGCCGGACAGCGTCCTGATGGGCTATCTCAATGCCGACCACTGGGCGGTCGCAGTACCGATCAACCGTGCGCACGCCATGGTTGCCTCAATGTTCGTGACCCAGAACGCTTACCCACGCGAGGCCCTTCTCGAAGCGCTCTTACGATTCGTGGAGGAGGATTTGGCGGCGCCCAACGGCCCGGCTGGATGAGGCACATCAGGCGCGTTGATGACCTGTGTCAGACAGAAACAACGACGGCAGGTGACTCATGGGAGAGACGATAACAGACGTGATCACGAGGGTGATTGCCAAGCAGGCCCAATTGGACCCGTCGGAGGTTACGCCGAAGTCTGCACTGTCCGAACTGGGCGTGACTTCGCTCGATCTGGTCGAAATCATCATGACGGTCGAAGACGAGTATAATGTGACCATATCGGCGGGTGCGGTCGAGGCCTGGAATAGCTACAAGACCGTCGCAGACCTCATTGAGCTGGGCCGCTCGCTCGGTCTCGAAGGAGGCGGCAGTGCAGCATGAGCCTATTGTGATCACCGACGCCTTGGCCATTCGGTGGCGGCATTCTGGTCGGCTCTGCAAGAAGGGCGCTGCGGTCTCGGCAAGCTCGAGCGGGCAGCAGTCCGATCTGAAGGTCTCGATCGTCGGCGCCACCACGCGCCCGATCCTCGCGACACCTGGACGCCCGTCGGTTGCCGATGTTGGACCGTTTCAGCGTGTTGGCGATCGTTGCGCCCCAGCAGGCGCTCGCATGGGCCTGCGGCTCGGGCCGGTCTGGCACCGAACCGGCTGCATGGTCGGCGTCGCGCAGGCTATCCTGATCCGTGGCCTGATCCGGGGACATTTTCGTTGTGGTGCGGTACTACTGATATCCCTACACCGGCCGTAGAACCAGTATCCGGTGTTCTGGATACCGGGGAATGTCGGCGTCTGGGTTCATGTCGCTAAATCAATGCGCAGGCAGCCTCAAAGTTGCATATCCTGTGACGTTCGGCGAAGCGTTAACCCGGGTGGTTATAGACGTGGTCCGGCCGCTTATGCTCCGGTTGCCGGGGACCGTGATACCCACAGACGGTCCCGGACACGAGGCGATTGGGGCGGCAATTCAGCGGATATCGGACCAGGGGTCCGATTTGCGCCGCGAGGTCGAGCAGCTGCGGATCAAGGGACGTCGTGTGCCCAGCAAGGAAACGCTGTTTGAGGAGCGAATGAACAAGGCCTTGCACCTGTGCGGCCTGGATCGGAAAGCAATCCTGGCGATATGGAAAAAGTACCACGACCTCGGCAATTCGCCTGCCCGGATGCGAGGCGCACGCGTCGTTCGAGGGCTGCCCGCCGATCGGTGTGACAAAAGCTGTCGCAAGGCTGTCGCAGAATTCGTCACTCACGTTGAGCTTTTCCACGAGTTTATAAGGCAGACCGCCCTACACGGAGGCGGTCCGCGGTGCCTGAACATGAGGTGCTGATCGCGGAGAATCTAACATCGGACGAGATAGCCTCACTATCAGCGGTGCAGGTGCTGTGCCGCATCCTGCGGGCGGAGGTGATGGAGGGCGACAGGGCGGGCGCCAAGGCGACGGCTGCGATCCTCGCACCTTACCAGAGTGCCAAACTCAGTTCGTCCGACGTGCGGATCACAAACACGGACGCCACCAAGTCGGACGCGGACATCGCGGCGGAGCTGGCGGAGGTCCAGGCGAAGCTCGCGGCGGCCAAGCTGCTGCACTGACCCAGCCGGCAGCTATGCGGTTGACAGCTAACGGCCGATTTCGGGTTTGTCGACATGAGCTTGTGTTGCAGCACACCGGGCCACTGTCCGATTAGCCTTCTGGATGTGTTCGACCGGCTGGATTGGCTGCCTCACTCAGCGCGGCTGATTCGGACTTTCGGGTACCGCACCCAAGGATGGGAAGCGCTAGCCGCGCGCAGCACGTGAAATCGTCGCGCCGCTGACGTTGTAACTGCGGCCAATGTCGGCAAGCGATTCCCCGCCGCGGTCACGGCGCTTGATCGCCTCTCGCCGTTGGTGCGGCGTCAGTTTGGGCGGTCGGCCCATCTTCTGCCCGCGCGCGACCGCCCGTGCCCGGCCTTCGCCTGTGCGGGTCCGGATCAGGTCGCGCTCGAACTCCGCAAGCCCACCGAGCACGGTCAACATGAGCCGCCCGTGGGCCGTGGTGGTATCGGCCCAGGCATCCCCCAAGGAGCGGAACCCTGCCTTGCTGTCGGCGATCGCTGCCAGCGTGTTCAACAGGTCGCGGGTGGATCGCGCCAGCCGGTCGAGCCGTGTCACCATCAGCACGTCACCCGCTTCCAGCGCGGTAATGGCCTTCCGTAGCTGCGCCCGGCCGGTCTTGGCTCCACTCGCCACTTCGCGGAACACCCTGCCAGCGCCAGCGGTCTGCAAGGCAGCCACCTGCGCCGCCACGCTCTGGCCGCCCGTCGATACCCGTGCATACCCGTAAATCATGCCTTACTTATGGCGGTAACTTATGCAAAGGAAAAGGCCAATCATATCAACGGCAGTAAAGCTTTGCATAATTTGTGTGCGCATTCCGGTGATCATGAACGGTCAAACCGTTCCATCATGAACACCAATTCCGGTGATCATGAACACGCGCCCGCCGTCAGCTGATGGGCCGAGACGAGCGACATGCCGCTGCAGCGGGGCGATGCCACTGACGGTTGATTTCGTCTCACTTCTCCTGGGCGTTCGTCAAGCCTGTGCTGATTGTGGCGCTGACCTCGGCATTGTGCCGCTTGCGCATGCTGGGGCCCTTGAGCTCGAGCCGGTGTGCGCGGTGAATGACGCGGTCCAGGATCGCGTCCCCG
>CAWHVQ010000005.1:0-123526 GCA_963832895.1 uncultured Alphaproteobacteria bacterium
GCGGAGGGGATGAGATTCGAACTCACGATAGAGGTTGACCCCCTATAACGGTTTAGCAAACCGCCGCCTTCAGCCACTCGGCCACCCCTCCGCCGGGGACACGGCGCATGCTCCGCCGTATCTAGGGCCTCGCCGAAGGAGCGTCAAACACTGGTGCGCTAAACAGCAGGCGCTGATAAGCCTAAGCTCCGCCGCGATGCACCCAATTGTACGCCGGTCGCTGTTCCCTGCCCTCGTCTCCCTCGTCGGGATGCTGCCGTTGGCCGCCCGGGCGGCGGACGACATGCCGACGGCCGACGTTGCCGCCAGGGTGGATCAACTGCGCGACCTGCTCGCAACCGGCCGCGGCGCCGCGATCCTCGACCTGCTCGGCGATCCGCGGGTCCGCCAGGCGATCCTGCAGGATCCCGGGACGCCGCCGCCGGCGCAGCACAGCAGCGCGACCGCCGGCGAAATGATGGACACAACGCTGAGCCGGACCCGCTTGCGGCTATGGAACATAGGGGCAGAGCTCGGGCATATCCCGAGCCACTTGGCGCGCGTCCGCGAACAGATGCAGGTGCTGTTGCCTGGTTCCGCTCTGCTTCGGCTGGTTGCGTTCCTCATCGTGTTCCTGGCCGGCGGCATTGCCGCGCAATTTCTGTTCCTCCGTCTCGCGCGACCATGGCGCGCGCATTTCGGCGTGCTGGCGCTGGCGACGCCACGCGAGCGCCTTTCGGCGGTTTGTGAGCGGCTGGCGTTCGCCATCCTGATCATCGCGGTCTCGGCGGCGGGCAGCATGGGAACGTTCCTGCTGTTCATGTGGCCGCCGCTGACCGGCTCGATCATTCTCGGCTACCTGCTCGCCTTCCTGGCGATACGGCTCGGCAAGACGGCGATCCGCTTCTTCCTCGCCCCGAACGCCGAACGCCTGCGTCTGGTGAACGTCTGCACCGATACCGCCTGGTATTGGCACAGATGGGTGGCGTGGCTGGTCGGCGTCGCCGCCATCGGCTGGCAGACGATACAGACGCTGCGCTCGCTTGGCATGCCAGACGAGGGAAGCGACGTGCTGCGGCAGCTTCTGCTGTTGGTGCTGACCACAATGGGCGTCTGGATCGTCTGGCGCGTTCCCACGGCGCACCACGGCACCGCCCGCTCCAGGCGCGATCCGGTGGTGCGCCTGTTGGTGTCGCTGGGGCTGGTGTTCGACTGGCTGCTGTTTGTGATGGGAGCATCCGCGCTCGCGTGGACGCTGCTGATCCTGGCGGCGATCCCGGTCACCACGCTCATCCTCGGCCAATCGATTTCGATGGTCGTGCTTGGCCGATGGCCGGAGACAAACACCGAACCATGCGCACATGTGGCGATCGCCCGTCGTGCCATGCAGACGCTCGTCATCATTCTGGCCGCCCTGGCGATGGTGCATGTATGGCACATCGACCTGACAATGATGTCGAACATGGACACGCCAATGACACGGGTCATTCGCGGCCTGCTGGAGGCGCTCGTGATCCTGGTGATCGCCGATCTGCTCTGGCAGGTGGTGCGTGTGCTGATCGATGAACGCCTGGCGGGCGATCAGCCGCCGATCGATGCGCTGGATGAAGAGGAACTGCGCCGGCAGGCGCGGCTGCGCACGCTGTTGCCGGTGCTGCGCAACTTTGCGTTCTTCATCGTGCTGGTGATGGCCTCGCTGAGCGCGCTGGCGGCGATGGGTCTGCAGATCGGCCCGTTGCTGGCGGGCGCCGGCGTGGTCGGCATCGCGGTGGGGTTCGGCGCTCAGACCCTGGTGCGGGACATTCTCTCGGGTGTCTTCTTCCTGCTGGACGACGCATTCCGAGTGGGCGAACAGATCGAGAGCGGCAGCATTCGGGGCACGGTGGAGAGCTTCTCACTGCGCTCGGTCAAGCTGCGCCACGTCAATGGCCAGTTGCACACTGTGCCATTCGGCGACCTGAAGGCGATCACCAATTATTCGCGCGACTGGGTCGTGGAGTATCTCCACGTCGTGGTGACGTACGACACCGACCTCGATCTGCTGGAGAACGTCGTCGAGACCGTGAGCGATCAGCTGACGGCGAACCCTTTGGTGGCAACGGAGCTTATCGAGCCGCTGCGATCACTCGGCGTGCAGGCGATGATCGACACGGGCATGCAGGTCGGGTTGATGTTCAAGACCCGGCCCGGTCGGCAGTTTGCCGTGCGCCGCGCAGCGTACAGTCAGATCAGGACGGCATTCGCGGCACACGGCATTCGCTTCGCAACTGCGGTAGCGCAACCGATGGTGGCCGCGGCGGCAGGCTGAGGGTCAGCTCAGGGCGACCTCGAAGCCGCGCTTCGTGCCGGGCCGCGCCATCATCGCCTCGTACCAGCGCTTGACGTTGGGGAATTCGGCGAGGTCCACCTTGTGGCGCTCGTGGCGCCAGGCCCATCCGAGGATGGCGAAGTCGGCGATCGACACCGGGCCGCCGACAAACTCAACCTGGGACAGACGCTTGTCGAGCACGCCGTAGAGCCGCAGCGTCTCCTTCGAATAGCGCTCAAGACCATAGCGACGGTCCTGCTCGTTCTCCACCTGCAGGAAGTGGTGCACCTGGCCCGGCATCGGTCCGAAGCCGCCCATCTGCCACATCAGCCATTCCAGCACCGGCACCTGAGCGCGCAGATCGGCCGGATAGAATTTTCCGGTCTTCACGCCGAGGTAGATCAGGATCGCTCCTGACTCGAATATGCTGATTGGCGTTCCGCCGGGGCCTTCAGGATCGATGATGGCGGGGATGCGGTTATTCGGGCTGATCTTCAGAAAGTCCGGCTTGAACTGCTCGCCTTTGCCGATGTTCACCGGGTGGACGTTGTAGGGCAGCCCCATCTCCTCCAGCGCCACGCTGATCTTGCGGCCGTTCGGCGTGTTCCAGGTATAGAGTTCGATGGGCATCGGCCTACTCCGCGAGATGTTTGGCGGCGATTGTCACCGAGGAGCCGGCGCCTCGCAACCGTGGCCTGCCGCTTGCATCGGGCTGCGTAACATCGAGGGTGAGTCACATGAGTGATTCCGCCGCCAGCATCGAGCTGCCATTGGCGAGTCCGGCGACGCGCTGGATCCAGTTAGGCCTTGGACTGATCTGCATGATGGCGATCTCCAGTCCGCAATACGTCTGGACGCTGTTCACCAAGCCTCTGGGCAGCGCACTGGGGGTGGCGCCGGCGGCATTGCAGGTGACGTTTTCGCTGCTGATCGTGCTGCAGACCTTCTTCTCGCCGTTCCAGGGCTATCTGGTGGACCGCTTCGGTCCGCGCCGACTGATCACAACCGGCGCGGTGCTGACCGGGCTGTCCTGGGTGCTCGCGGCACAGGCGGGATCGCTCGCCATGCTGTATCTCACCTACGGGGTTATTGGCGGACTCGGCACCGGCATCGTCTATATCGGCGTTGTCGGTCAGATGGTGGGCTGGTTCCCCGATCGTCGCGGGTTTGCGGCCGGCGTGGTCGCCGCCGGTTATGGCATGGGCGCCATCGTCACCACGTTCCCGATCGCCAATACCTTGGCAAGCTCCGGCCATCGCACCGCACTGGTCGAATTCGGCGTGATCTTCGGCGTCGTCGGCTGCGTCGCGGCACTGGGCCTCAAGGCGCCACCATCGGCCGACGACGCAGCCCAGGACGGCGTGTCCACACCGACCTCCACGATGCTGAAGACGCCGATCTTCTGGCTGATGTTCGTGATGATGAGCCTGATGTCCACCTCCGGCCTGATGGTGACGTCACAGATAGCGACGTTCGGTGCCGACTTCGGCATCACGCAGGCGATGGTGTTTGGCCTCGCCGCGCTGCCGCTGGCACTGACCGTGGACCGCTTCACCAACGGCTTGACGCGGCCGTTCTTCGGTTGGGTATCCGATCGGATCGGACGCGAGAACACGATGTGCCTGGCCTTCGCGCTGGAAGGTGTGGCGATGACGCTGTGGCTGGTCACCCGAGGCGACCCGCTGCTGTTCGTGCTGCTGTCGGGGGTTGTGTTCTTCGGCTGGGGCGAGATCTTTTCGTTGTTCCCCGCGACGCTTACCGATACGTTTGGTTCGCGCAACGCGACGCGCAACTACGGGTGTCTCTACATCGCCCAGGGCATCGGCGCGATCTTCGGTGGCCCGATGGCATCGCTGCTGCACGAGGCGACCGGCAACTGGGTGAGCGTGTTCGCTGTGGCGATCGCGGCCGATCTGACCACGGCAGTGTTGGCGATCGGAGTGCTGAAACCGATCCGGGCGAGGTACCTGCGAGCCCGCTAGTCTAGGGGCACGAAAGTCTGCGCTTCAGCGCATTTTCAGGAATACGACGGCAGACAACCGGCTCAGCGGAAGCTAGCAATCGGCCATGCTGCGAAAATCCGCATCGATCGCAATCCTAGGGCGCGAGGGGCGGCCCGTTCTCGTAGGGCTGGCTCTTTTGCTGGTGCTGCTGGCCGTGTGGGCGTTCTCACCGAGCGCCGCGCGCCATACGCTTCGCGAGCGAGCGCTCGATCTGCTGCTGCCGCTGCTGTCGCGGCAATCCGCGGGGACACCGGAAGTGGTCGTTGTCGATATCGATCGCGCGGCACTTGCCCGCTTCGGGCCGTGGCCCTGGCCGCGCCAGCGCATGGCCGAGCTGGTTGCCGCCGCGGCAGCCGGGCATCCCACCGTATTGGCGATCGACATACTGTTTGCCGGCCCAGATCGATTTTCCGCCGACGGTGACGCGGCACTGGCGCGCGCCCTGTCGGCGGTCCCGTCTGTTCTTGGGTTTGTCCTCGAGACCGCGACTTCGGGCGAGGACCTGCCCACAACGCCGATCCTGTTCCGCGTCCCTATATCGTTGCCTGGACTCTGGCGGGCCAACGGCGCCACAGGCCCGACACCGGCACTCGCCGACGCCGCGCAGGGGATCGGCGCGCTGGTCGCCGCCGCCGATCCGGATGGTCCAATCCGTCGGGTTCCGCTGCTGGTGGTGACTGGCGCCACGGTCCGGCCAGGTCTGGCGGTTGAGGCGGTCCGGCTCGCGCGAGGAGCGGGCGCACTGGTGATCGATGCCAGAGGGATGTTGATCGTTGGCCCACTCGTTCTGCCGCTCGGACGCGATGCGACCCTGCGACTTTCCGGATTGTCAGCCGTGCCGGTGGTTCCGGCCGCAAAGCTGATCGACGATCCAGCGGCTCGCACCACGCTGACCGGACGGATCGTGCTGATCGGCAGCAGCGCACCGGAGGTGGGCGGCCTGCGCGTCACACCCGCCTCGCCGGCGACGCCATCGGTGCAAATTCAGGCGGCAGCCATCGAGGCGATCCTGCGCGGTAGGGTGTTCACCCGACCGGCATGGGTGGAGTTCGCCGAACCCTTGGGCGCTGCACTGCTCGGCGTGTTATGTCTTCTGATGGCCGCGCGACTGCGGCCTGCCTCCGCGGCGCTGTTCGCATTGCTCGTCTGTCTGGCCTGGACCGCGGCGGCGGCAGCGGCGGTTCCCGGCCTAGGCGTGCTCCTGGACCCTGCCGGTCCACCCATCGTTGCCATCGTAACCTTCGCCCTGGCGGCAATTGCTCGCTTTGCACGTGATGAATGGCGCGCACGTCTGTTGCGCCTCAGCTTCGAACAGCATCTTGCCCCGGAGGTGGTGCGTCGCATCGCCGCCGATCCCACCGCACTGCGCCTGCGCGGTGAGATGCGTGAAATCACCGCGCTGTTCACCGACATCGAAGGCTTCACCAGCATGACCGAGCGCGCTGAACCCGCTGACCTCGTCGCATTGCTCGATGCCTATTTCGACGTCGCCACAAGCATCATCACGGACCGCGGCGGCATGATCGACAAGATCGTTGGTGATGCGATCCACGCGATCTTCAATGCGCCGTTTGCGCTGGAAGATCATCCACAGCAGGCGGTCGCCAGCGCGCTTGCGTTGCTGGAAGCCACCGAGCAGGTAAGGTGCTCACCCCTCGGACAGCGGCTGCAGCTCGGCCGCACGCGGGTGGGGATCGAGACCGGGCCGGCCATCGTCGGTGACGTGGGAGGCAGCCGCAAGCTCGACTACACAGCGCACGGCAATGCGATCAATGCGGCGGCGCGGCTGGAGGCGGCGAACAAGGACCTTGGCTCGGCAATCTGCATTGGGCCGGGCACAGCGGCGCGTCTCGATCCTGCGATGCTCCGTCCGATAGGCACACTCACCCTGCGTGGTCAGAGCGGCGAGATCACCGTATATACGCCTGCTGCGATCACTGATTGACCGAAGCCATCGCGCTGGCGATGCGGGCGGCCCCCCACGGGTGCGGTGTCGTCGGCTCGGCGCCGGGTCGCACGATATCGGTGCCCAAACCGCTAGTTACCATGACTGCGGTGTTCACCCCCACGACCATCACCGCCCCGCGTTCGACGAACACGCCGAAGACCCCATTGTTGGGGCCGGCGAAGAAGCGAGTGTCGCGTACCGCCACCAGGCCGAACGGACCGCGCACCGTCACGTCGCTTCGGCCACTCTGAGGGTCGTGGTCGTAGATCATTCCACCGCTTTCCAATACCAAAACGCCACCCGCATTCACCAAAAAACGGTCGATGCGCAGCCTGGCTTCCGGTCCAAGCTTCACCTGGGTCGCAGTTCCGAGATGAATACCAAGTGCCGACTGAGCGCCGGTGCCGACGGTGTCGCCAACGAATACCTCGGCGGCAGGCGCCAGGGTTCGGCGTGCGACGGTCGTCTGCGCATAGCATTCGCCGCGCGAACTCTCGACCTCGCCGGCCGGATCGGCCGCCGAGACGCCACGTACTGCAATGCACGCACTCGCCAATCCGCCGATGAGGAAGCGTCGCGGGATCAGGTTCAACATTACCGCCCTTTTTATGCTGATCGCACGAGGAGCAAAGCGACGAAGCAATCCTTCGATGGAGCGAACTTACGATGGGGATTGCTTCGTCGCTTTGGTCCTCGCAATGATAATGTCGGCGTGACTCGCGCTCCAACGATAGTGGGTACTAGTTCGTATCAGTCAGCGCGCGCTTCAGCGTGTCGTTCACCAGCGCGGGGTTGCCCTTGCCGGCCATCGCCTTCATCACCTGGCCCACGAAGAATCCGAACAGCTTGTCTCGGCCGGCCCTGTATTCCGCTACCTTGTCGGCATTCGCTGCGAGCACCTGGGCCACCGCCGCATCGATCGCGCGGGTGTCGGTGACCTGACGCAGACCCTTCGCTTCGACGATCGAAGCAGGATCGTCACCCGTTTCGACCATCGCCTCGAACACCTCCTTGGCAATGCGGCCGCTGATCGTGGCGTCGGCGATCAGGTCGAGCAGCTTGCCGAGCGATGTGGCAGACACGGGACTGTCGGCGATTGCGCGGCCGGCACGATTAAGGACAGCAAACAAATCGCCCATCACCCAGTTGGCGGCAGTCTTTGCATCGCGGCCCTTCGCCACCGTCTCGTAGTATTCGGCCGTTGCCTGCTCGGCTACCAGCACACCGGCATCATAGGCAGTCAGTTGATAATCGCGCACGAAGCGGCGCTTCTTCGCATCAGGCAGTTCGGGCAGCTTCGACTTCAACTCGGCCACCCACGCCCCATCCAGCACCAGCGGCAGCAGATCCGGTTCGGGGAAATAGCGGTAATCGTGCGCATCCTCTTTGCTGCGCATCGAGCGCGTGATGCCGCGAGCATGTTCGAACAGCCGTGTCTCCTGCTCGACCGCGCCACCGGATTCCCACACTTCGACCTGCCGCTTCGCCTCGGCCTCAATCGCCTGCGTGACGAAGCGGATCGAGTTGACGTTCTTGACCTCGCAGCGCGTGCGGTACGGCTCGCCGTGCCTGCGGACCGACACATTGACGTCGGCACGCATGGAGCCTTCCTCCATGTTGCCGTCGCATGTGCCGAGGTAGCGCAGGATACTCCGCAGTTTGCGCAGATAGGCACCGGCTTCCTCAGGCGAGCGGATGTCAGGTTCCGATACGATCTCCATCAGCGCCACCCCGGCGCGATTGAGGTCAATATATGACTTGGTCGGATGCTGATCGTGCAGCGACTTTCCGGCGTCCTGCTCAAGATGCAGGCGCGTGATGCCGATCTCACGCGTGGAACCGTCGGCAAGCTCGATCTCGACCTTGCCCTCGCCCACGATCGGATGCTGATACTGGCTGATCTGATAGCCGGCCGGCAGATCGGCGTAGAAATAGTTCTTGCGATCGAACCGGCTGACCATGTGGATGCGTGCGTTCAGGCCCAGGCCGGTACGGACCGCCTGCGCCACACACTCGCGGTTGATCACTGGCAGCATGCCGGGGAACGCGGCATCGACGAAACTCACCTGCGTGTTGGGCGGCGCGCCGAAATCGGTGGCGGCGCCGGAGAACAACTTGGCCTTGCTGATCACCTGCGCATGCACTTCGAGGCCGACGACGACTTCCCAGGCCCCGGTCGAGCCTTCGATTGCATAGGACATCGTTCAGCCTCCCGCCCTGATTTGCGGCAACGCGTCGAATGCCGCGGCTCGCTCCAATGCCTCACCCACCGCAAACAGCGTTGCCTCGTCGAATGGCTTGCCTATCACCTGCAGGCCGAGTGGCAGACCGTTGGCGTCGAGGCCCCCCGGCACCGAGATCGCCGGCACGCCTGCCAGATCGGCAGGACCGGTGAAGACGTCGTTCAGGTACATCTGCACTGGATCATCCATATTCTCGCCCTGTGCGAATGCCGCCGAAGGCGCGGTGGGAGCAACCAGCGCGTCGACATGGGCGAACGCCTCGGTGAAATCGCGCAGGATGAGCGCCCTCACCTTCTGCGCGCGAATGTAGTAGGCGTCATAATAGCCGGCCGACAGCACATACGTGCCGATCAGGATGCGACGCCTGACCTCGGCACCGAACCCCGCCGCGCGCGTGCGCTCATAAAGATCGCGCAGGTCTTTGCCGTTCTCGCGCAGGCCGAACCGCACGCCGTCATAGCGCGCCAGATTGGACGAGGCCTCGGCGGGCGCGACGATATAATAGGCCGGCAAGGCGTACTTCGTGTGGGGCAGCGAGACATCGACGATCTCCGCCCCCGCATCTCGCAGCCAGGTCAGTCCTTGCTGCCACAGGCTCTCGATCTCGCCTTGCATGCCGTCGACGCGATATTCGCGCGGCACACCGATGCGCATGCCTTTCACACCGCGCGCGCACGCCGCCACATAGTCCGGGACGGGCACATCGGCACTTGTGGAATCTTTCGGATCGTGTCCCGCCATGGAACCGAGCAGGATCGCGCAGTCCTGCACAGTGCGCGCGAAAGGCCCGGGATGGTCGAGCGACGAGGCGAACGCCACCACGCCCCAGCGCGAACAGCGGCCATAGGTCGGCTTCATGCCGACGATGCCGCAGAACGACGCGGGTTGGCGGATCGAGCCGCCGGTATCGGTACCCGTTGCACCCATCGCGAGCCGCGCCGACACTGCGGACGCTGAACCGCCGGACGAACCGCCAGGCACCAGCGCCGCGGTGGTGTCCTGCCTGCGTTGCCAGGGGTTCGTCACCGGGCCATAGGCCGAGGCCATGTTGGATGAACCCATGGCGAACTCGTCCATGTTCGCCTTGCCGAGAAAGATCGCGCCGTCACGCAGCAGGTTGGCACTGACGGTGCTCTCATAGGGCGGCACGAACGGTTCGAGGATGCGGCTGCCCGCGGTGGTGCGCACGCCCGCGGTGCAGAACAGGTCCTTGATGGCCAGCGGAATGCCGGTCAACGGCGCGAATTCGCCGCGTGCGAGTGCCGCATCCGCCGCTTCGGCTTGCGCCAATGCGCGCTCGCCGGTCACCGTGATGAAGGCATTGAGCCGCGGGTTGAGTGCATCGATCGCCGCGAGATGTGCCTGGGTCAGTTCGCGCGCGGTGAATTCGTGCGCCCGCAGGCCATCACGCGCCGCCACAATGGTGAGGTCAGTGAGGCTCATTCGACCACCTTCGGGACAACGAAGAAATCACCTGCCCGCTCCGGCGCGTTGGCCATGACCTTGTCGGGGTAGCCTCCGTCGGTCACCACATCCTCGCGCATCTTCAGTGCCATCTGCTGCGCGCCGGTCAATGGCTCGACGCCATCGACGTTGACCTCGTTAAGTAGCTCGATCCAGCCTAAAATGCCGTTCAGTTCGGCCGCCAGCGTGGCAAGCTCGGCGTCCTCGACGTGGATGCGGGCGAGCGTGGCGATGCGACGAATGGTCGCGGGTTCGAGCGACATGGCAGGCAGACCTTTTTCGGCTGGCAGACTGGGACCATAAGCACGCGGGATGCCGGTATTCAACCTACGCGACCTGCGGGCCGTACTGACGCGCAATCAACGGCTGATCGGTCTCGATCCGGGCAGCCGCACGATCGGCGTGGCGCTGTCGGATGTCGGCCTGTCGCTTGCGTCACCCTATGGCAGCATCAGACGAGGCAAGCTGCGTGACACCGCGGCGGAAATTGGTGCCATCGCACGCAAGGAGGGCGGCGGTGGGCTGGTAGTGGGACTGCCGCTATCGATGGATGGATCGGTAGGACCCGCAGCCCAGGCCGCGCGGGATTGGGGGCAGGCGCTGGCCGAAGCGACTCAGTTGCCGGTCGCATTTTGGGATGAGCGACTGTCGTCCGCGGCGGTCAATCGGTTCCTGATCGGCGAGGCCGATCTGAGTCGCCGCAAACGCGCTGCAGCGGTTGACCGGATGGCGGCCGCCTGGATGCTCCAGGCGGCACTCGATGCCGGCCGATGAGCGCGCCTACGACCGCTGCACCAGCTCAATCATGTAGCCGTCCGGATCCTTGACGAAGGCGATGATGGTGGTGCCGAACTTCACTGGCCCGGCCGGGCGGGTGACTGTGCCGCCGGCCGTGGCCGCGATATCGCACGCCGCCGCCACGTCGGGCACGCCAATCGCCAGATGGCCGAAGGCGCCGCCCAGGTCGTATTTCTCGACGCCGTAGTTGTAGGTCAGCTCGATCGCAGTATTGCTGTCCTCGTCGCCGTAGCCGACGAAGGCCAAGGTGTACTTGCCGTCCGGCACGTCGCGCCGGCGCAATTCCTTCATGCCGAATGCCTTTGAGTAGAAAGCGACGCTGCGATCCAGGTTACCGACGCGCAGCATGGTGTGCAGATAGCGACTCATATGTTCTCTCCCCTTTCGGACAGGTCATCCGGACGCAGACCCAGCAGAAACAGCCCGGCCCCATCCGCCGCGGCGATCGCGGCGTCCCGGTCCGCCAGAATGGTGCCTCCGGCCTCGAAGGCAACCCCCCGCAGACCGGCCGCCGCCGCACCACGCAACGTCTCTGGTCCAATGGTGGGCAGATCGGTGCGGCGGTCCTGGCCTGGCTTGACCAGCTTCACCAGCACACCGCCGCGTCCGGCCCGCGCCAGAGACGCGCAGCGCGCCAGCATCGCGTCAGTCCCTTCGGCCGCCTCGACTGCGAGCACGATCCCCTGCTGCACCACGCAGCCCTGCCCGACATCGATCGCACCGAGCGCACTGGCGACGGCGATGCCGCGGCGAATGTCCGCCATCGCCACCGCATCGGGGACGGCCTGCGACAGAATTCCAGCGGGACCCAGCGCCTCGTTCAGAATCTCGTGGGCGCCGAGTACGCGGAACCCCTCCTCGGCGAAGATCCTGACCACAGCGGCCAGGAGCCCGTCGTCACCGGCGAACGCGGCGCGACCGATGCGGGCGAGGATGCGGGCGCCCTCCGCATCCGGCCGCAGATCGAGCAGCGAGGGCCGCCTCACTGGCCCGACCAGCACGAGGTCCTGGCAGCCATGCTCGCGAAGTGCCGCGATGATGCGTCCGGCAGCAAGGATGCGCACCATCTCGTGTGGCCAAGGCGCCAGCACCGCCGGCTCGGCGAAGCCGTCCAGCCCGACAAGGAATACGCTCCGCCCGGCCGCGCGCGCCGCAGCCGCGACCTGACCGGGCAACTGTCCTCCGCCCGCGATGATGCCGAGAACCCGGCGCTCCGCCGCCACCGGCTATTCCGCGCGGATCAGGCCCCGGTGGCTTGGCGCGTCGATAAACGCCAGGACCTCGGCCACCAACGCTTCGTCGCCATAGCGCGCGCGCGTGGCGGCCAGCCGTTGCGCAAACACACCCTCGCGCCGGAACAGGTCGCGGAATGCGTTGTGCAGCAACTGGATCTGCGCCTTGTCGAAGCCCCGGCGTTTCAGGCCGACGACATTCAATCCCGCCAACCGCGCGCGGTTGCCGATCACGCTGCCGAACGGAATGACGTCTCCCTCGACGCCGGACACGCCGCCGATCATCGCCGCGCGGCCGATGCGCACGAACTGGTGGATCGCTGCCGCGCCGCCGATCACCGCATGGTCCGCGATGGACACATAACCGCCCATGACCACGTTGTTGGCGACGATCACGTGGTCGCCCAGCGTACAGTCATGCGCGACATGCGCCACTGCCATCAGCAGGCAGTCGGCGCCGACCCGCGTAAACCCCTGGCCAGAGACGCTGCCGCGATGGATCGTGCAGTGCTCGCGAACCTGGGTGCGCGCGCCGATCTCGCAGCGCGTCGGCTGACCGGCATATTTCAGATCCTGCGGCGCGAGCCCGACGGTGCAGAACGGATACAGCACCACATCGGGACCGATCCGGGTATGCCCGTCCACAACAACATGTGACACCAGTTGGGCGCGGTCCTCGATAACTGCGTTTGCACCGACCGTGCAGTAGGGACCGATCCGCACCCCTCTGCCCAACTCGGCGCCGCGCGCGACGATCGCGGTCGGGTGGACGACAGCGCCAACCGGCCGCAGCGCAATCGTGTCGGGCATGGCATCCATTCTGGCGTATCTCACTGGCAGGAACGACTGCGGAGGCTAGACCCGGGCACTCCGTTGACCAACTCAATCATTGTTGCCCCATATTTCGATGATCAGCTTGTAACCGCTTGTTTCACCGAACATTTTGGCGCGATTGAGGCAGTGCATCAGGACGGTGGAGCGCGATCCATGATCATCGCGGCGTAGGTCGCCTCGGCCACCGACACGCCGTCCACCCGGGCAACCGCATTGAACTTCCACACGTTGCCGCGATTGCGTTCCTTGGTGACGTGGATACGCAACTGGTCGCCAGGCACCACCGGACGGCGGAACTTCGCGCCCTCGATGGACATGAAATACACCAGCTTGCCGGCGGCGTCCGGGCCCAACGTCTCCACCACCAGGACCGCGGCGGTCTGCGCCATGCTCTCAATGATCAGCACGCCTGGCATTACCGGATGGTCCGGGAAGTGGCCCGCGAAGAACGACTCGTTGACCGAAACGTTCTTGATGCCGATGGCAGAACGATTATGCACGAGGTCGACCACCCGGTCGATCAGCAGGAACGGGTAGCGGTGCGGAATCGCGTGCATGATGCGCGCGATATCGACCACGTCGATGGTGGCGTCGGACGACACTGCCTCAGTTGCGGGCGAATCCATGACGCTCAGTCCGTATCTGTCTCCGTCCCCGCCGTCTTGTCCTTCGACCGTTTGGCGGTCGCCTCACGCACCAATCGCCGCAGCACAGCGATATGGCGGAAGAATTCGCGTACCGGCTGTGCCGGGCTGCCAACCACATCAGCGCCCGCCGGCACGTCCGACATAACACCGGCCTGCGCCCCGATACGCGCCCTGCCTCCGATCCGCAGATGGCCCGTAAGACCCGCCTGGCCACCGACCATGACGTGGTCTTCCAGGACCGTGGAACCGGAAATGCCAACTTGCGCGACGATAACGCAGCCGCGCCCAAGGCTGACGTTGTGCCCGATCTGCACCAGGTTGTCGAGGCGCGAACCGGCCCCGATGCGCGTGTCACGCAGCGAACCGCGATCAATCGTGGTGTTGGCACCGACCTCCACATCGTCCTCGAGCACCACACGGCCAAGCTGCGGAACGCGCAGAAACTCCTTGCCGGCTGCCGCGAGGCCAAACCCGTCCTGACCAATACGCGCGCCCGGATACACGACCACGCGGTCGCCGAGCAGCGCGTGGCTGAGCGAGGCATGGGCGCCGATCCGACAGTCGGCACCCAATACCACGCCGGCGCCGACGAAGGCGCCTGCATCCACGAGGCAGCGAGGGCCGATCTGAGCCCGCGCACTGATCACGGCCAGCGGTCCGATCTCCGCGCCTGGATCGATCGAAGCGTCGGCCGCCAGAACGGCGGACGGATGCACGCCAGGCCGCACCGGCGGCATTGGATGCAACAGTGCGGCAACGCGCGCCCAGGCCAGGTAGGGTTCGGCCGCCGAGATGGCGATGGCGGTAGGCGGCACGCGGTCGGCCATGTCGGGGTGCACGATAACGGCCCCTGCCCGCGTCTTGGCCAACGCAGCGGCATACTTGCGGTTGTCGAGAAAGCTCACGTCGCCCGGCCCCGCCGTTTGCAGCGGTGCCACACCGGTCAGCATCAGTTCGCCCGGAGGCGCCTTCGCCTGCGCCGCAGCGGCGACCGCCTCGAGACTATGCGGGCCGCTGCGATCGAAGAACCGGGGATCTCCGGCGATCGGCGGCCAATCCATGTGCCGGGCCCCGATGGTGGCTCAACGGTGCTGTTGCGGCGCTGCCGGAGGGGTGGCTGGCGGCTTCGCGGGCGGCTTGGCCGGGGATGCTGACGGCTGCTGTTCGCTTACCGGGGTGGCACCTTCCGCCGGCTTCATTGCCACCGGCGACACGCCGTCCGGCGGGATCGTGACTGCCGCAAGCACCTTGTTCAGGTCCTCCACCACCGCGGGTGTCAGGTCAAATTCGTTGACGGTCCCGAGGATTTGGGCGCGGTTCAGAACCAGGTTGATGCCACGGCTGATCGCCACCTGTTGCGTCACCATTTCGGTTGCGCGGTCGATCTGCGCCATGACGTACTGACTGGCCTCCTGGATGACGCGGTTGCGCTCGCCGAACACGCGTCGAGACTCGGCGATCCGGTCCTGGAGGTCCTTCTCGCGAGCACGGATCTGCTCCGGCGTTAGCTTGCCGCGGTCGTTGGCCAAGCCCTGCCCAAGATCGCGCAGAGTAACCTGCTCCTTCTGCGCGTCCTCGTTCAGCTTCTGGCGTCGCGAGACGAACTCCTTGTCCGCCTGCTGGAAAGCGGTGGAGGCCCGCATAACGTCAGCCACCGACAGCACGCCGACAATGGCGGCCGGCGGGGTGGGGCCTTTCGGCAGCGGGGGCACCTCGGGCGGCGGGGGCAGCTGCACCTGGACCTGCGGAGATTGCCCTTCGACACCAGGCATGGCGCCTTCCGGCACGAGGCCGGCACCCGGAGCCTCAGGCTGCGCCGTGGGCGCCGGACGTGGCGCAGCCGACCGCGGCGCCGCGGCGCGCGGCTGGTTCGGGACGAACCATTGCTGGTTCTGCTGCGCCGAGGCCAGCGGCGTATAGGCCAACGGGACGGCAGCCGCCAACGCAGCGACCGCGAAGAGACGGTATGACAGCACTAGAACCTCGTACCAAAGCCGAAGCGGAAGATCTGCGTCTGGTCGTGCGGCTGCTTGATCACGAACGGGGTCAAGTCAACGTTCAACAAACCGAACTGAGTATGCCAAGCCAGCCCGACACCAATGCCAACACGCGGCGCCGGAGACGCGACGATCACGCATGGCGCCCCAGTCGACTCCCGGCAGGTCGAGGTGTCCTGGAAGCTGGCCTGGGTCAGGCCGCCGATATCGACGAAGGCGCGACCGGACAGTCCGATGTCTGCCGAGATCGGCAGCGGATAGTGCAATTCGGTCGACTGTGTCCAGATCATCCGGCCTCCCACCGGATCGCCGGTCACCGCATCGTGCGGACCCGCGCCACCGATCTGAAATCCCCGCAGGTTGTCGCCGCCCAGGAAGAAGCGGTCGATGATCTGCTCCTGTTGCCCTTCGTTCCACAGGTAACCGAAACTCCCCGTCACTGCGATGCCCCAATCACTGTTGCCGGTGAACCGGTCCAATGGGACGAAGTACTGGCCGTTGAGGTTCGTGCGAACGAATTGCGCGTTGCCGCCCAGGCCCGCGACGTCGTTGCCGAGCGAGACAAGATAGCCTGAGTGGGGATCGACCTTGCTGTCCCGGCGGTCGTAGGTCATCGCCTGGCTAACCTGCGAGAGCAGCGTGTAGCCCTCTTCCTGCATAATAAAGAAACTGGCGTTGGTGGCGACGTTGAACACGGTTCGTCCGACCAGCGAGTAGCTCCACACCTGGCGCAGATATTCATTGAAGTCGTAGCCGGCACGAACATCGAAGCCGATACGCCTTTCGTCATACGGCTCGGTGCCGAGATAATTGGTCTGGATCAGGAAGACGTCGGCGCCGGCGACAAGATTGCGGTCGAGGAAGTAAGGATCCGTGATGGAGGCGGTGACCGAACTGCGCTTCTGCGCCAGCACGCCGTTGATGCCGGCACTGACGCCGGTGCCGACCAGATTGCGCTCGCTCAGGCCGACGTCGAGCAACGCACCGGCATCCGTCGAGTAGCCGCCACCCACCGTGAGTTCGCCGGTTGCCTTTTCCTCGACCGAGGCGGTCAGCACTGCCTTGTCCGGCGTCGATCCAGGCGTGGTGTTGATTTCGACATTGTTGAAGTAGTTAAGGTCCTGCAGCCGCTGCCGCGACCGGCGCACCGCCTCGGCGCTGAACGCGTCGCCCTCGGCCAGGCGGAACTCTCGGCGAATCACCTTGTCCTTGGTACGCGTGTTGCCGACGATATCGATCCGCTCGACATAGACGCGAGGGCCTTCACCGACCTCGAAGATCAGGTCCACGATGTGTTTAGCGGCGTCGCGGACAATCCGCGGCTTCACCTCGACGAAAGCATAGCCTCGATTGTGAACAGCGAGCTCCATCGCATCGACGCTGCGGCCGATCGCATCGCCATCATACCAATCGCCCGAGTCGATCTGCAGATTGTCCCGCAAAGCGTCTCCGTTCAGGTTGCGCAACTGCGAGTTGATGGTGATCTTACCGACCTTGTAGCGATCACCCTCGCTGATCGTGAAGGTGAGGAAGAAACCGGAGCGATCGGGCGCGAGCTCGGATTTCGCGTCCTTCACCTCGAAATCGATGTAGCCGTTCTTCAGATAAAATCGCCGCAGCAGCTCCTTGTCGAAATTCAGCCGCTCCGGAGCATATTCGTCGGACGTGGAGAGAAACCGCCACCAGCGCTCCTCGCGGCTGTTGATCACCTCGGACAGCCGGTCCTCGCTGAACTCATGGTTACCGACAAAAGCGATCTTGCTGATCAACGTCACGCTGCCGTCGTTGATCTGATAGACCACGTCGACACGGTTCTCACCGAGCCGGATGACCTGCGGATCGACCCGCGCATTGTAGTAGCCGCGCCTGGCGTACAGATCGAGGATGTGCTGGCGGTCCTGCTCGGCCAGCGCCGGCGTGAACACGGCTCGCGGCTTGAGCTGCATCTCCGGACGAAGCTGATCATCGGTCAATTTGTGGTTGCCCTCGAAAGCGACGCGGTTGACCAGCGGATTCTCGACCACATGCACCACCAGCGTGTCGCCATCGCGATTGAGCCGCACATCCTGAAAGAGGCCGGTCGCATAGAGGGTCTTCAGGCTGCGATCCATCCGGTCGGGATCGAACGGATCGCCCGGCTGTACCAGCATGTAGGAGAGGATGGTCCCGGTCTCGATTCGCTGATTGCCCTCGACCTTGATCGTGGCGATCGTGCCGCCGGCGCGCACGGTGCCGGGCGCCGGCGCAGTTCGCGCGACCGGCGGCGCGGTTCGGGGAGCCGACGGGGGCGCGACTCGCGTTTGCGCCAGCGCAGAACCGACGAACAACAATGGCAAAAGGCACACGGTCACCCACCGTGCGGCGCGGGTACAAATCAAACGCTCCCCTCCTCAGCGATGCGCCATACCAGGATCGCGCCGGGCAACCTAAACTCAACTTCGCGGTCGCGGGAATACCGCCCGCGGCTGGCGAACGCTGACGGCGCGAATGAGGCCTGGACGGCACCCTGGTTGCGGACCAGCGACAACTCCCACAGGATAGGCACGGCGCCGGAGCGCCCGCCGGGACGAACGTTAATGGAGAGACCGAATGTCAGCAGCGCTTCAGCTGCCAAAGACCAGCATGACCGACATCGAGTGGCAGACACGCTGCGAGCTTGCCGCACTGTATCATGTGGTCAATCACCTTGGTTGGACCGACCTGATCAATACCCACATGTCGGCCCGTATCCCAGACGAACCAAACACCTTCCTGATCAATAACTACGGCGAGATGTTCGATGAGATCACCGCGTCGAGTCTGGTCAAGATGGACATGGACGGCAAGGTCTTCAGCGAAGGCGGCAGGTTCAACAATGCCGGCTTCACCATCCACAGCGGTGTCTACAAGGCGCGCCCGGATGCGATGTGCGTGATGCACACGCACACCCGTGCGGGCGCCGGAATCTCGCTGCTGGAGCGTGGACTGCGCCCGATCAGCCAGGACGCACTGCAGCTCTACGATGATATTGCCTACCACGAGTATGGCGTGCCGGCATCGCCGGAGGAGTGCGAGGCGCTTGGCCGCACCTGCAAATACGGCAGCCATGTCGTGTTGCTCAACCACGGTCTGCTGACGCATGGACCAACAATTCATGGTACGTTCTTCCGCATGTATTGTCTGGAGCGCGCCTGCGAGCTGGAGCTCATTGCCCGTACTCTGGGTGCGCCGGCCGTGGAGATCGACGACCACGTTATAGGCAAGGCGGCGGAGCGGATGCAGAAACGGCGCAACACGCCGGAATATGGTCGCGCGGAGTGGCAAGGCCTGCTGCGCACGATCGATCGCAAGGGCGCCAATTACCGCTGCTAGGGGGCACGAGAGATGCCGTTCGACGCACTGATAGCCCCGCCCCGACCAAGATTATTGGCCGAAGTCCTCGACGACCACGGTGTGTCGCCGGTGCCGTTGCAGGCGCTGGCGGCACACAAGCAGGCGCAGCTCGAACAATTCGCGCCGAGCTTCTGGCACCAGCATCAGACCTGGTTGCCGGTGGGGCTGATCGGTTCTGTATTCTGCATGGCGTTGAGCGGTGGTCTGGCCAACCGCACTCTGGCCGATTCTCTGGTGCCGTCCTGGCTCAGCCTGTTCTGGCTCGGCGTGATGGCGCTACTGATCGTGTTCGGCGTGTTCCGGGTGAGCGCGGGTGCCAAGTGGGAGGAGCGCGGCGTGACAGCGGAAGGGCTGTTCGCGCTCGGCGTGCCTCGGCGGATCACGCTTCTGGCACGTGACCTGCAACGCGACGCGATCGGATCGACGCTTGTTCTCGGAGAGTTGTTGCAGGAGGAGGTCGTGCTCGATCCTTACCTGCTGCTGGACTGCGGCGGCGAGCAGATCTGCCTGGGAATCTGGGACGGGCCGCGGATCATCGCGGTTGCCCGCCAGTCCGGCTGACCGGTTTACAGTGCGAGCCGCAACGCGCCGCCGATCTCGCCGATCACGCCGCGACGGAACGCCAGCACGCAGATCACGAAGATTGCACCCTGCGTGACGGTCACCCACTGGCCGAACTGCGCCAGGTAGTTCTCCATGGTGGTCACGAGGACCGCTCCCATCACCGGGCCGAACACGGTGCCAAGGCCGCCGAGCAGTGTGGTCAGGACGACCTCGCCGGAGGTCGAGTAGTGTACGTCGGTCAGCGTGGCGATGCCGAAAACCAGCGCCTTGGTGCCGCCGGCCACGCCCGCCAGCATGCAGGACAGCACGAACGCGATGAGCTTGTAGTCGTCGGTGCGGTAACCGAGCGACGTGGCGCGCGGCTCATTCTCGCGGATTGCCTTCAGCACCTGGCCGAACGGCGAGTGGATGATGCGATGGATCAGCAGGAAGCCAGCGATGAACACCGCCGCGACCAGCCAGTACATCGCCATGTCGTTGTCGAGTGAGATCACGCCGAACAGATAGCCGCGCGGCACCTGCTGGATGCCGTCCTCGCCGCCGGTGAAGGGCGCCTCGACACAGAAAAAATAAATCATCTGCGCCAGTGCCAGCGTGATCATGGCGAAGTAGATGCCCGAGCGACGGATCGCCAGATAGCCAAGGAACAGGCCGAGTACCGCGCCGGTGGCGCCGCCAAGGGCGATCGCGATCGCCGCATCGACATGCCAGAACTTCATGGTCCAGGCGGCTATGTAGCTGCCCATGCCAAAGAAGGCCGCGTGGCCGAATGACAGCAGGCCGACATAGCCGATCATCAGATTGAATGCGCAGGCGAACAGCGCCATGCACAAAACCCGCATCAGGAATACCGGATACAGCACGTATGGACAGACGATGATCAGCGCCAGCATCACGAGGAAAGCGATCTGCTGCGAGCGGGAAAAGCCGAACATCAGGCGCGCCTTCCAAACAGGCCATGCGGCAGTGTGAGCAGTACGATCACCATGACCAGGAACACGACGGTGGCCGAAGCCTGCGGGTAGAACACCTTGGTGAGGCCCTCGATCACCCCGAGGGCGAAACCGGTGATGATAGAGCCCATGATCGAGCCCATGCCGCCGATCACCACCACTGCAAACACCGTGTTGATGAAGTTGTCGCCCATGTTGGGGTTCACCGAATAGATCGGTGCGGCGAGCACGCCGGCAAAGGCTGCCAGAGCCACACCGCCGCCGTAGGTCAGCGTGATCACGCGCGGCACGTTCACGCCAAATGCCTGCACCAGCGGCGCGTTCTCGGTTGCCGCGCGCAAGGTGGCGCCGAGCGGCGTCTTTTCGATGACGGCCCAGGTCGCGAGGCAGACCACCAACGCGGCAACGACCACCCATGCGCGGTAGTTCGGCAGGAACATGAAGCCCAGGTCAGTGGCGCCGCTCAGGATCGCCGGGATCTGATAGGGCAGGCCGGAACTGCCGTAGTAGTTGCGGAACAGGCCCTGGATCACCAGCGCCAGCCCGAAGGTCAGCAGAAGCCCGTACAGATGGTCCAGATGGTAGAGGCGGCTGATGATCGTGCGCTCCAGCACGACACCGAACGCCCCGATGATGATCGGCGCCAGGATCAGCGAGGGGAAATAGCCGATGCCGGCATATTGCAGCAGCATCCAGGACGCGAAGGCACCCATCATGAACAGGGCGCCGTGCGCGAAGTTGATGATGTTCAGCATGCCGAAGATGATCGCGAGCCCCATCGACAGCATGGCGTAGAAGGCGCCGTTGATCAAACCGAGCAAAAGCTGGCCGAACAGCAGCGGGCCGGGGATGCCGAAGATCATGATCATTGTATCGCCTCCCCGACCCGCTCTCCGTCAGGCCTTGCCGATGAATTCGCAATGGCCTTCGCTGAGCGGTCGATAAGCCTGGTCGCCAGGCGTCGTCGCCACCAGCTTGTAGTAGTCCCACGGACCCTTGCTTTCGGATGGCTGCTTCACCTCGAACAGGAACGCCGGGGTCAGATTGCGGCCGTCCTCGCGGATCGTGGTCTTGCCGAAGCAGTCATCCTCGACCGGCATCTTCTTCATCCGTGCCACGGTCGCGACGCCGTCCTTCTTCGCCTCCGCGGCCCCCATGTCGGCGACCGTCTTCAGGTAATGCAGCGTCGCCGAATAGCAGCCGGCGTGCACCATGTTGGGCCAGTTACTCGGTGTCTTCGACTTAACCCGATTGGTGAAGGCGCGGGTGCGGTCATTCAGATCCCAATAGAAGCTTTCGGTCAGGTTCAGCCCCTGCGACACGTCCAGTCCGAGTGCATGCACGTCGGTCACGAACATCAGGAGGGCGGCGACCTTCATCGTCTGGTTTATGCCGAACTCGCGTGCCTGCTTGATCGAGTTGACCGTGTCGGCGCCGGCGTTGCACAGGCCGAGCACCTTGGCGCGACTCGCCTGTGCCTGCACCAGGAACGACGAAAAATCGGAGGTGCCTGGGAACGGGTACGGCGAGGAACCGAGCACCTTGCCGCCCGACGCCCGCACCAGCGCGCTTGTATCAGCCTGCAACTGTTTGCCGAACGCGTAGTCGGCGGTGAGGAAGTACCAGGAATCGCCGCCCGCCTTCACCATCGCCCCACCGGTCGAGCGCGCGAGCATGTAGGTGTCATAGGTCCAGTGTATGAAGTTCGGCGAGCAGGACTTGCCGGTCAGATCGGACGAAGCGGCACCGGAGTTGAGGTAGACCTTGTTCTTCTCACGCACGACTGACTGCACGGCGAGTGCGACAGACGACGTCGGCACGTCGAGCAGCATGTCCACGCCGTCGCGGTCGAACCACTGGCGCGCGATCGAGACGGCAAGATCGGGCTTGTTCTGGTGATCGGCGTTGATCACCTCGACGTTGAGGCCTTTGCCGGCGACACCGAAATCCTCCAGTGCCTGCTTGGCGCACACGATCGAGGTCGGTCCACCGGTATTCATGTAGGGTCCCGACATATCGTTCAGCACGCCGATCCTGATGGTCGGCGTGCCCTGCGCGCGCGGGCGCACAAGCGGCATGGCGGCCGCGGCTGTTGCCGAGCCGAGGAGAGTGCGGCGGGAGATGGTCATGGTCGGCATCCTCATCAGTGATGGATCGGATTTGCGTCAGTGGTTTAATCCACCGATCCAGACTCTTCCCCTCGTCACAGTCATTCAAACTCCAAGATACTCGTGGATCTTGTCCATGCTGGCCTCGAGCCGATGATTCGGGATCATGTCGATCACCTGGCCATGTTCCATGACATAGTGCCGGTCGGCCACCGTCTGGGCGAAACGGAAGTTCTGCTCGACCAGCAGAACGGTAAATCCCCGCTGCTTGATCTCGCGGACCGTGCGACCGATCTGCTGCACGATCACCGGCGCCAGCCCCTCGGTCGGCTCGTCCAGCAGCAGCAGCTTGGCGCCGGTGCGCAGGATGCGCGCGATCGCCAGCATCTGCTGTTCGCCGCCGGACAGCCGCGTGCCATGCGCGGTGCGTGCGCGTTCCCTCAGATTGGGAAACAGTGTGTAGATGGTATCCACGTCCAGGCCGCCCGGTGCCACCACCGGCGGAAGCAGCAGGTTCTCGGTCACGCTCAGCGAGCCGAAGATACCGCGCTCCTCAGGGCAGAACGCGATGCCGGCACGCGCGACCTGATTGGGCATCAGACGCACGGTTTCACTGCCGCGATACGCGATGCTTCCCTCGCGACGCGGCACCAGGCCCATGATCGACTTCAGCGTGGTTGTCTTGCCGGCGCCGTTGCGGCCAAGCAATGTCACCACCTCGCCCTCGCGCACTTCGAAATTCACGCCATGCAGGACGTGGCTCTCGCCGTACCAGGCGTTGAGCCCCTTCACCTCAAGCATGCGGCGTCCCCAGATAGGCGGCGATCACTTCAGGGTTGCGCGACACCGTGGCGTAGTCGCCCTCTGCGAGGACGCGTCCGCGCGTCAGCACGGTGATGGTGTCGCACAAGCCTTCCACGACGGAGAGATTGTGCTCGACCATCAGGATGGTGCGGTCGCCGCGCACCCTGCGTATCAGCTCGACGATGCGGTCGACGTCGCCATGGCCCATGCCGGCGGTCGGTTCGTCGAGGAGCATCACCTCGGGATCCAGCGCCAGGGTCGTGGCGATCTCCAGCGCCCGCTTCTGGCCGTAAGGAAGCTGCGTCACAACGGTGTCGGCCTCGCCGGTCAGGCCGACGTCGAACAGCAACTCGCGCGCCCGATCCTCGTAGATGCGCAGCACCCTCTCCGAACGCCAGAAGTCGAAGCTGGCACCGCGGCCGCGCTGTAGTGCGAGCCGGACATTCTCCAGTGCCGTCAGGTGAGGGAACACCGCCGAGATCTGAAAGCTGCGTACGAGGCCAAGGCGTGCGACCAGGGCCGGCTTCATGCCGGTGATGTCACGATCCTTGAAGCGGATCGTGCCGCGGGTCGGCGGCAGGAACGCGGTTAGCAGATTGAAGCAGGTGGTCTTGCCGGCACCATTCGGACCGATCAGCGCATGGATCGTCCCGGCACGCACAGTCAGCGACACATCGTCCACGGCGACGAAACCGCCGAACTCTCGAGTCAAGTGCAAGGTTTCCAGGATGGTGTTGTTCACCCCCGGACGTCTCCTTCAACAAAGTCCCTGTGCCGTCGCTGATTGCATATCGTTGTCGGGGGCGCAAGATTGCCGCCCTTTCGAAGCGCGAGGTCACCAGCATGCGATTGCGCAGTCCGTTGTTTGCACCTGGCGATTCCGAACGGAAAATGACCAAGGCGATCGCCTCGACTGCCGACGTCGTGATCCTCGACCTCGAGGATTCGGTCGCTGCGCCAGCGAAACCGATTGCGCGTGCCATGGTGCCCGATGTGGTGCGTGGGCATCCCGGCCGCGGGCTGATCGTGCGGGTCAATCCGCCCGGCACGCCATGGTACCTGGACGATCTGGCCGCCGTCGTTCCGGCGCGACCGGCGGGCGTGATGCTGCCGAAGTGCAGCGGGCCGGAGGATCTTGCCACGCTTGGTCACCACCTCGAGGCGCTGGAGGCCGCTGCCGGCGCCCCGATTGGCAGCACCGGCGTCGTGGCGATCGTCACCGAGACTGCCGGTTCGGTGTTCAACCTGGGCGGCTATGGCGGTGTGGCGTCTCGCCTGCTGGCGATCTGCTTCGGGGCAGAGGACCTCTCGGCCGATCTTGGCATTTCGCCGCGCCATCCGGACGGCTCCTACCCGGCGCCCGTCGTGCTGGCGCGCGCCCAGACCTTGGTGGCGGCCGGTGCCCTCGGGGTTCCGGCGATCGACACGCCCTATCCGGATCACGGCGACCCGGCCGGCCTGCGGCGGGAAGCGGCGGCAGCCGAAGCGGATGGGTTTTCCGGGAAGATCCTGATCCATCCGGCTCAGATCGACATCGTAAACGCGGCCTTCACGCCCTCACCGGAGCGCATCCGCTGGGCCGAGCGGGTAAACGCGGCCTTCAGCGCCAACCCGGATGCCGGCGTGTTCGCACTCGACGGCAAGATGATCGACCGGCCGCATTGGAAACTGGCGCAGCGCATCCTGGCCGCCGCCGGACACCCGTAGGATCCGGCAACCAGCGGCTGAATCCAAACACCTCGCGCGAGCAGTCGGGTACTTTTATTGTATTGTCGACACGGATCGATATGTCTACTATTCCGGTTTGCAACCGGAGATGGCGAATGAGATCTCTTGCAATGGCTGTTGCCATCGGTTCCGCGGTCATGCTCTGCACGCCGGCATTGATCCACCCTGCTGCCGCACAGCCGGCACCCGTTGGGTCGTCCGGTGGCTATCTGGTGCCCGTCGTGGTCGGCGCGGCTGCGGGCGCGACGGTCGCCGCATTGCTCTGGCCGGTTATCGCTCCAGCAGGAGCGGTCGTGGCGACGCCGGCCACGGTGGCGGCAGCCCCAGCCGCGGTGGGATGGGGCTGGGGCGCATTCATGACCACGCGCGCCGCGGTCGGAGCGCTGGTTGGCGCCGGGCTGGGCTTCGTCGCGGCGAGGTAGTTCGGCGGCTCGGGGCTGGGCGACGTCACGCGGCGCCATGAACGTCCCTTGCCCTCGCGCGCTCCGTTCGGGCGCCTCGTCTGCGCGCCACGCGCATGACGACAATCCATAGCCCGCCCGCGATCACCGCAAGATCGAACCACGCCCCAGTGACGATCAGGACCCAATGCCACCACTGCATCACATCGTAGTGGAAGTTTGCTTGCGGGATAACAATCAGTCCTTACGGCCCGAACCGATCGAGTAACCGCCGTCCGCGCGGGGCATTGACGGTGGTGAACGGCTCGATAGAAGGCCCACAATGGCCACGCCATGATCAGCCGGCTGTCTCGCCTCGCCCTGCTGCTGGCTTTGGTGCTTGGAGCATGCAATCTCGGGCCGGACTATCAGCGACCCGAGGTTGAGATGCCGGTGCAGTTCCGCGCCACCGAGGCCACGGGGGAGGCAGCGTGGGCCTCCGATGGTTGGTGGCGCGGCTTCGATTCGACTGAACTGAATGCCCTGATCGAACAGGCGCGCGCGCAGAATTTCGACATCGCGGCCGCAATCGCGCGGGTGCGACAGGCCGATGCCCAGGTCCGCATTGCCGGCGCCGCCATGCTGCCCACCGCCAATGGCACCGGCAACGCGGACTGGCAGCATTCCGGCATCTCGTCCAGAGGCTCGAGCATCAGCACGACAGGCACGACCTTCGTCAGCGGTTCGGGGGGCTCGCGCACAATCGATACGCACTTCTACGACCTCGGCCTGAACGTCGCCTACGAGGTCGATTTCTGGGACCACAATCTGGCCGGGTTTCAGTCAGCCAAGGCAAGCGCCGTGTTCAGCCGGTTCGACCAGCAGGTGGTCGCACTGACCGTGGTGACCAACGTCGCCAATACCTGGTTCACCGCTCTGGCGCTGGCCGACCGCCTCGTCGTCGCGCAAGGCAATCTGGCGGCAGCCGAGCATACGCTGGCGGTGATCCGTGGGCGCCTTGATGCCGGCACCGCGACCGCGCTCGACGTCGCCCAGCAGCAGGCACTGGTGGCAGGCGAGCGGGCCAACATCCCCAACCTGCGCAATCAGCTTGAGCAGGAGCTGATTGGTCTGGGCATTCTGGTCGGGCGCCCACCGGAGGCGATCAACGTGCGGCCAGGTTCGCTCGATACGTTGTCGTTGCCGCCGGTGGCGCCCGGCCTGCCATCGGGCCTGCTGGCGCGCCGACCCGACGTGGCCGAGGCCGAGGCGCAACTTGTCGCCGCGAATTTCAACATCCAGGCCGCGCGCGCGGCCTTCTTTCCGGCGATCCAGCTCACCGGGCAGGCCGGCTATCAGGCGGCTGCGTTGACCAGGCTGTTCGGTCCTGGCGGCTTCTTCGTCTCGGCTGCGGCAGGACTGACCCAACCGCTGTTCGACGGTGGACTGCTGCGCGGGCAACTGGAGCTGTCCAAGGGCCGATACCAGGAACTCGTCGCCGACTACCGCAAGGCGGTGGTGCAGTCCTTCACCGACGTGGAGAACGCGCTGATCGCCTGGCGCTTCACCACCGAGCAGGAGGGGTTGCAGCGTGAGGCAGTTGCCACGGCGCGCAACGCTGCCAATATCGCCCAGGCCCAGATGCAGGCCGGAACCGTCGATGTGACCACGGTGCTGCAGGCGGAGACCACGCTGTTCAGCGACGAAGACATCCTCGTGCAGGTGCGACTGGCGCGCTTCCAGGCGCTGCTCAGTCTCTACAAGGCGCTTGGCGGCGGCTGGGTTGAGCCGTCCGGGCCGATCGAGGACCAATTTCCCGGCCTGAAACCGGGCCTGGTGCCCGGCGGGTTGGCCTTGCCGATGGGAGGCAACGTTCGTTGATGGATCGAGGCTCGCTATGGACGTCCTGACGCGCGAGCCGACTGATCTGACAACTCGTCCGCGGTCGCGCCGCTGGCTGATGGCGCTGCCGTGCCTGCTGCTTGTCGCCGGCATCATCTACGCGATCTGGTTCTGGCCGGCCGGTTCAGGAGGCCAGACCGCCCGCGATCGCGACGCCAACCAGCCGGTCCCGGTGCTTGTCGCGACGGCCGCACAGCAGGATGTGCCGATCTTTTTGGACGCGCTCGGCACCGTGCAGGCGTTCAATACGGTGACCATCAAGCCGATGGTCGATGGGCCGCTTCTCACGGTGAATTTTGCCGAGGGCCAGGCGGTGAAGAAGGGCGAGCTGTTGGCGCAGATCGATCCGCGCACGTATCAGGCGGCGCTCGATCAGGCATCGGCGAAGAAGGCACAGGACGAGGCGCAGCTTGCCAACGCGCGGCTCGATCTCGTGCGCTACACAAAACTGGTTGCGAACAACTACGCTTCCACACAGCAGTCCGATACGGCGCGTGCGCAGGTGGCCCAGGACGAGGCGCTGGTGAAACAGGACCAGGCGCAGATCGACAACGCTCGAACGCAACTAAGCTACACCACGATTACCTCGCCGATCGACGGCCGCACCGGAATGCGACAGGTCGATGCCGGCAATATCGTGCATGCGTCGGACACCACCGGCCTGGTGGTGATCACGCAGCTGCAGCCGATTTCGGTGCTGTTCACGTTGCCGCAGCAAACGCTCGCGCAGGTGACCAGGGCGATGAGCCAGGGTGCCGCCAAAGTGCTGGCCTACGCGCAAGGCGCCACGGGCAGCCAGACCGGCGTGCTGGATACCGGCACGCTGGCGGTGCTGGACAATCAGGTCGATCCGACCACGGGCACCATCAAGCTGAAGGCGACATTTCCAAATGTCGACAATCGACTTTGGCCCGGCGCCTTTGTCGGTGTGCAGGTGCAGGTGGATACCGCGAAGAATGCTGTCGTGGTGCCGCCAGCCGCCGTTCAGCGCGGGCCGCACAGTTCGTTCGTGTACGTGGTGAACGCGGACAACTCGACGACACGGCGCAATGTCGACGTGGGGCATGAGGACGCGCAGGCGAGCATCATCACCGAAGGGATAAAGCCGGGCGAGAAGGTGGTGATCGACGGTGCGTCGCGGCTGTCCGACACCACCAAGGTAACGATCGTGCAGCCCGCTCCAGCGGGCGCTTCGCCGGCAGCGGAGCAACCGTCCGCTCCGGGGACGCGCCGGAGGCAGGGCGGAGCGCCCGGGTGATCAGCCGCCCCCTCCCCCCAACCCGCTCCCGTAAGGGAGGAGGAGTCCCCGTTCTGCTCCCCCTCCCCTTGCGGGAGGGCGTTGGGGGGAGGTGAACGGCTGAAGTCAGATGAACATCTCCGCCCCGTTCATCGCCCGTCCGATCGCGACATGGCTGCTGGCGATTGCCATCCTGCTTGGCGGAGCACTGGGCTATCGAGCGCTTCCGGTCTCCGCGCTGCCCGAGGTCGACTTCCCCACCGTGCAGGTCACGACGCAGCTTCCCGGCGCCAGCCCGGACACGGTGGCGACGCTGATCACCGCCTCGCTGGAGCGCCAGTTCGGCCAGATCCCCGGCCTGGTTACGATGACCTCACAAAGTTCCGAGGGCACCAGCCAGGTCACCCTGCAGTTCAATCTCGACCGCAGCATGGACTCGGCCGCACAGGACGTGCAGGCGGCGATCAATGCCGCCGCGGGGACGCTGCCGGCGAACCTCCCGTATCCGCCGGTCTACGCCAAGGTCAATCCGGCCGATGCGCCGATTCTGACGCTGGCGCTGACCTCCGATACCTTGCCGATCGATCGGGTTAGCGACGCCGCTGACACATTGTTGCAGCCGAAACTGTCCGAGATCGACGGTGTCGGCCGCGTCACGGTACAGGGCGGTCTGCGGCCCGCAGTGCGCGTGCGCGTCGATCCGGCACGGCTGGCTGCCTACGGCTTGGCGATGGAGGACGTGCGCACCGCCGTCGCCAATGCCAACGTCAACGGTGCCAAAGGCGGTTTCGACGGTCCTCGCCTTGCCTTCGCACTTGGCGCCAACGACCAGCTTGTCGATCCCGCGGCCTATCAGTCGCTGGTGATCGCCTGGCGCAACGGCGCCCCTGTGCGGCTGTCCGACGTGGGCAGCGTGATCAACGGGGTAGAGAACGATCGGGTCGCCGCATGGTACAAGGACCAGCCTGCGGCGGTGATCGACATCCAGCGACAGCCGGGCGCCAATATCGTGCAGACCGTGGCGCTGGTGAAAGCCGCCTTGCCGCGCCTGCGAAGCGCGATCCCGTCCGGTATCAGGCTCACCATCGTCACCGACCGCACCGAGACGATCCGCGCATCGGTGCGGGACGTGCAGATCACTCTGATCATGTCGGTGCTCCTGGTCGTGGCGGTGATCTTCTGTTTCCTGCGCTCGCCGCGCGCCACGTTCATCCCGGCGATCGCGCTGCCGTTGTCTCTCGTCGGTACATTCGGCGTGATGCAGCAGCTTGGTTATGCGCTCGATAACCTGTCGCTGATGGCACTCACCGTCGCCGCGGGCTTCGTCGTGGACGATGCAATCGTGATGATCGAGAACATCGTGCGCTACATCGAGCAGGGCATGCACCCGCTGGCAGCCGCCTACCGTGGCGCGGCCCAGATCGGCTTCACCATCGTATCGCTGACCGTGTCGCTGATCGCGGTGTTCATCCCGCTGCTGTTCATGGGCGGCGTTGTCGGCCGACTGTTCAAGGAATTCTCCGTCACGCTGTCGATCGCCGTCGTGGTGTCGGCGGTGATCTCGCTCACCCTGACGCCGATGATGTGCGGCCGGATCCTGCGCTCCGCACACGACCAGCACCCGGGCCGTATGGCACGCATCAGTGAGGCCGGCTTCAACGCGCTGCTCGCGGCCTATCGGCGCAGCCTTGACTGGACCTTCTCACATCAGTCATTTGTCCTGATGATCGGCGCCGCGACACTGGTCGGCACCATCGGCCTTTATATCGTAGTGCCAAAAGGCTTCCTGCCGCAGCAGGACACTGGCGTACTCGTCGCTGTCACGGAAGCGGCGCAGAGTGCCTCCATCCCTCGATTGGTCAAGTTGCAGACCCAGATCGCACAGATCGTAGAGCGCGACCCCGCGGTGACCGGTGTGGTTTCGTTTGTCGGTGCCGGGACGATCAACGCCACGCCCAATACGGGACGCCTCACCATCGCGTTGAAGCCGATCAGCCAACGCGATCCGGCGCCCGTGGTGATCGCGCGTCTGCGGCAAGCAATCACCGGAATTCCCGGCATAACCACGTTCTTTCAACCGGTGCAGGACATCCAGATCGGCACGCGCATCAGCCGCACGCAGTTCCAGTACACCCTGGTGGACACGGACCCGGCCGAGCTTGCGCTATGGGCCCCACGCCTGCTGCACAAACTCGCGGCTGATCCCGCTTTGAGGAACGTCGCCACCGATCAGCAGAACGACGGCTTCCGCACCTACATCGATGTCGACCGCGACTCGGCGATGCGGCTCGGCGTATCGATGCAGGCGGTCGAGGACACGCTGTACGATGCGTTCGGCCAGCGGCAGATCTCGACCATTTTCGGCCAGTCCAACCAGTACCGTGTGATACTGGAGTCCGATCCATCCTGGCAGGCGGACCCGAACTATCTGCGGCTGCTGCGCGTGCCGGGCACGAACGGCGCGCAAGTGCCGCTGTCGGGGATCGCCACCATAACGCGCACCGTGGCGCCCCTGGTGATCACTCATCAGGAACAGTTCCCGTCAGTCACGCTCAGCTTCGATCTGGCGCCCGGCTATTCACTGGGCGCGGCGGTGCAGGCGATCGCCGCGGCCGAAAGAGAAATCGCTGTGCCGGAAACGATTTCCGGCAGCTATTCCGGCGACGCCGCAGAATTTCAGAAATCGCTCGCCGCCGAACCGTGGCTGATCCTCGCCTCGTTGGTGGTGATCTACATCGTACTCGGCGTGCTGTACGAGAGCTGGATCCATCCGGTCACCATCCTGTCCACGCTGCCGTCGGCCGGCATCGGCGCGCTGCTGGCGCTGATGTGGTGCGGCATCGACCTGTCGCTGGTGGCGCTGGTCGGCATCGTGCTGCTGATGGGTATCGTCAAGAAGAACGCGATCATGATGGTGGATTTCGCGATCGAGGCGGAACGCACGCGCGGTACGGCGCCCGAGGACGCAATCCGCGAGGCCTGCCTGCTGCGCTTCCGCCCGATCATGATGACGACGATGGCCGCGCTGCTCGGCGCGCTGCCGCTGATATTGGAACGTGGGGCGGGATCGGAACTGCGATCACCCCTCGGGGTGACGATCATCGGCGGGCTGCTGCTGAGCCAGTTCCTCACGCTGTACACCACACCGGCGATCTACCTGGCATTCGAGCGGCTGCGGCGACGGTTCTCGCACCGCGGCGAGCAGCTGGAGCCGGCAGAGTAGCGATGGGGTTCTCGGCCCCCTTCATCGCCCGTCCCATAGCGACAATCCTACTCTCGCTCGGGCTGCTTCTGTCTGGTGTCGTCGCTTATCGCTTCCTCCCGATCTCCGCGCTGCCAAGCGTCGATATTCCGACCATCGTGGTGTTCGCCGCGCGTCCGGGCGCAGACCCCGAGACGATGGCGAACTCGGTCGCCTCGCCATTGGAACGCCGGCTCGGAGAGATCTCCGGCGTCACCGAGATCACCTCCACCAGCTCGATCGGCAACACCTCGGTTGTCGTACAGTTCGACATCGACCGCGACATCAACGGTGCCGCGCGCGACGTGCAGGCCGCAATCAACGCGGCGATCACCGATCTGCCGTCGGATCTCCCTACGCGACCCTACTACCGCAAGTTCAATCCGGCCGATGCGCCGATCATGACGCTGGCGCTGTCATCCGACACGTTGACCACGGCGCAGATCTACGACGCCGCCGATAGCATCCTGGCGCAGCGACTGTCGCAGGCCGACGGCGTCTCGCAGGTCACCGTCAACGGCTCCGAGAAGCCGGCGGTGCGCGTGCGGCTCGATCCGGTGCGGCTCGCCGCCGCAGGCCTGGCCGGGCAGGACGTGCTGAACACGATCAAGGGCAACAACGTTCTGCAGCCGACCGGTGCGTTCCAGGAACCGGGACGCTCAGAGTCTATCGGCATCAACGGGCAGATCTCGCAGGCCTCGGACTATGCACCGCTGGTGCTCAAGGCCGGCAACGGCGCGATCCTGCGTCTGTCCGACGTCGCCACGGTGGTCGATAGTGTCGCGAATACACGGCTCGCGGCGTGGAACGGCAAGCAACCGGCGATCCTGCTGACAATCACCAAGTCGGCCGGCGCCAACGTCATCGACACGGTCGATCGCATCAAGACACTGCTGCCGCAACTGATGAAGTGGCTGCCTGCGAACATCAATCTTACCATCATCTCCGACCGCACCACGACCATCCGCGCGTCGGTCAACGATGTGCAGTACACCATGCTCATCACCATCACGCTGGTCCTGCTGGTGGTGCTGTTGTTCATGCGCCGGCTGATGCCGACATTGGCCGCCGCAGTCACCGTGCCGTTGTCGATCTGCGGAACGCTCGCCGGCATGTGGTTCATGGGCTATCTACTCGACAACTTCTCGCTGATGGCACTGACCATATCGGTGGGATTTGTCGTGGACGATGCGATTGTGATGATCGAGAACATCGTACGTCACCGGGAACGCGGCGCCGATCCGATGCGCGCGGCGCTGATCGGCGCGCGACAGATCGGCTTCACGGTCATGTCGATCAGCATCTCGCTGGTCGCGGTGTTCATCCCGCTGATCTTCATGGGCGGCATCCTGGGGCGGCTGTTCCACGAATTCGCGATGACGCTGGCCATGGCCATCGCAGTTTCCGCGCTCGTGTCGCTGACGCTGACACCGATGATCTGCGCCCACTATATGCAGCGCGACCTGCATGCGCCGCCGCGCCATCGCTTCGCCGCGCGACTGGATCGCGGGTTGGAGCGAGGCTTTGCCGCGGTGCAGCGGTTCTACGCCAGGACGCTCGGCTGGGCGCTCGAGCACCGCGTGTTCATGCTGCTGGTGACTCTCGCCACCATCGTGTTGACCGTGCGGCTTTATACCGTGCTGCCGAAGGGCTTTCTGCCGTTGCAGGACACCGGCATCCTGATCGGTTCCACGCTGGCCTCGCCCGACGTTTCGTTCCAGGCGATGGAGGAGCGGCAGCGCGCCGCGGTTGATGCGATCCTGGCCGATCCCGCTGTCGCGAGCGTCGGCTCGACGGTCGGCGTGTCGAACGGCTGGAGCTCGGTCAATCGCGGCACTCTCATCGTAAGCCTGAAACCGCTGTCGGAGCGGGGGATTTCTTCCGAAGCGGTGATCGTGCGGCTGCGCGAACCGTTGGAGAAGGTCGCCGGCGTCCAGACGACGTTGTTTTCGGCGCAGGACCTACGCGGCGGCGGCCGGCAGGGCGGTGCGCAGTTCCAGTACGCGCTGATCACGCAGGACATAAACGAACTGCGCCGCTGGGCGATCGCGCTCGAGGACAAGCTGCGCGCCACGCCGGGGATAGTCGACGTGACGTCGGATCAGGATCGCGCCGGGCCGCAGGTGAATGTGGTGATCGACCGCGACGGTGCCGCGCGGCTCGGCGTCGACACCATGGCGATCGACAACGCGCTGAACAATGCCTATTCGCAGCGGCAGATCACGACCATTTACACCCAGCGCAACCAGTACAAGGTCGTGCTGGAGATCGATCCTCGATTGCAGACCGATCCGTCGCTGCTCGAGCGCATCTATGTCGGTGCGGCGGGCGGCAAGCAGGTGCCGCTTTCGGCAGTGGCGCATTTCGAGCGTGGCACGGCGCCGCTGGCGGTGCGGCACCAGGGGCAATTCCCGGCCGCCACGCTCAGCTTCAACCTGGCGCCGGGGATGGCACTCGGCGATGCCGAGACAGCGGTGCAGAACGCCACCCGAGAGTTGCGCATGCCGGAGGACGTGCGCACCGAGTTCGCGGGCAACGCCCGGTTCCTTCAGCAATCGCTGTCGACGCAGCCGTTGCTGATCGCTGCCGCGCTGATCTCGATCTACATCGTGCTTGGCGTGCTGTACGAGAGCCTGCTGCACCCGCTGACCATCATCTCCACGCTGCCGTCGGCCGGTATCGGTGCCTTGCTGGCATTGCTGATCACCGGCAACGATCTGTCGATCATGGGACTGATCGGCATCATTTTGCTGATGGGCATCGTGAAGAAGAACGCCATCATGCTGGTGGACTTCGCGCTGGAAGCCGAGCGCGAGCGGGGGATGTCGCCGGCGCAGGCGATCCACGAAGCGTGTCTGGAGCGATTCCGGCCGATCATCATGACGACGCTGGCGGCTCTGCTTGGCGCCGTGCCGCTGGCGCTGGCATTCGGCACCGGCGCGGAACTGCGCCGGCCGCTCGGCATCTCGATCATCGGCGGCCTGATCGTGTCGCAGGTGCTGACACTCTACACGACGCCGGTGGTCTATTTGGCGCTGGAGCGTCTGGCCGGCAAGCGACCGCCTATCGTTGTGCCGGCGGAGTAGCCGGTTCAGACGAGGTATTGCGCCGTCGGTGCGCCGGGCCGTGGTTGTGCAGGTTCAGCGCGGTGTTGATCAGCGCCAGATGCGAGAACGCCTGAGGGAAATTGCCCAATTGACGCTTCGAACGCGGATCATATTCCTCCGCCAACAGGCCGACATCGTTGCAAAGCCCGATCAGCCGCTCGAACAGGGCGCGCGCCTCGCGACGCCTGCCCTGCAGGATCAGGTTGTCGGCCAGCCAAAAACTGCACGCGAGAAACAGGCCTTCCCCCGGCGGCAACCCGTCGACGTGCTCATGCGTCCGATAGCGCATTACCAGACCATCGACGGTAAGGTCGCGCTGGATCGCCGCGACCGTTCCCTTGATGCGCGGATCGTCGGGCGGCAGGAAGCCGATCAAAGGCAGCAGCAGCAGGCTCGCATCCAGCTCATCGCTGCCATAGTACTGCACGAAGCTCTGCTTCTCGGTGCTGTAGCCCTCACGGCAGACCGAATCGTGAATGCGCTGCCGCAGCGCACGCCACTGATCGAGCCGCGCCGGCAGGTTGAACTGCTCGGCACCACGGATCGCGCGGTCCATTGCGACCCAGGCCATCGCCTTGGAGAAGGTGAAATGCCGAGAGCCGCCGCGCACTTCCCAGATGCTCTCGTCCGGCTTGTTCCAGATCTTCACCAGGTGATTGACCAGTTGCCGCTGAATATCCCAGCTGGCATTCGGCCGCGCCAGACCGAGGTGCATCTCCTGATACAGCGCATCCATGAGTTCGCCGTAAACGTCGAGCTGCAACTGAGTGCTCGCGGCGTTGCCGATGCGCACCGGCCGCGCGCCACCATAGCCCGCCAGCCACGGCACCTCCCATTCCATCAGCCAGCGCTCGCCCGCCAGACCGTACATCGTCTGCACCTGTGACGGGGTGCCGGCGACAGTGCGGCGCAGCCAGGTGCCCCACGACTGCGCCTCCTCGCGATAGCCGGCATGCATCAACGCAAGCAGTGTGAAGGTGGCATCGCGCAGCCAACAAAAGCGATAGTCCCAATTGCGCTCGCCGCCGAGTTGCTCGGGCAGCGACGTCGTCGGGGCGGCAACGATGCCTCCGGTAGGATAGTAGGTCAGCGCCTTCAGGGTGAGCAGCGAGCGCTGAACCACGTCACGCCATTCTCCATGATACAGACAGCGGGAGGACCAGGCGGTCCAGCCAGCGTCGATCTCATCGAGCGCCGCATCGGCTTCGGGCACACGCGGATCGGCCAGGTGCGACATGCCGTGCGTCATGGCGAACGAAACGCGTTGGCCGGCCGCGACGGTGAATTCGCTGACCGTGGTGAACTTCTCGCCGCGAAGCCGCGTGTCGCCATGGAGCACCACGACGTACGGCCCGGCGATGGCGCGCAGACCAGTGCCATGCCGCAACTGCGTCACCCAAGGGATGGCCGAGCCATAATCGAACCGCAATGCGAGATCGAGCCGCATCGCGACCTGGCCGCTGCGTCCTTCCACGATGCGAACCACCGAGGAGTTGCCGGTGGAGGCGGTCATGAAATCGATCAACGCCACGCTGCCATCCTGCGTCTCGAAGATCGTCTCGAGGATCAGGGTGCCGGGGCGATACTGCCGGCGGATACTGACCGGAGCCTGGGCGGGGGCTATGCGCCAGCGACCGTTGTCCGGCGTGCCCACCAGCGCGGCGAAACAGGCCGCACTGTCGAAGCGCGGCCAACATAGCCAGTCGATCGATCCCTCTTTGCTGACCAGCGCCGCGCTGTGACAATCGCCGATCAGCGCGTAATCCTCGATGCGCGCCGCGTAACGCGCGGCATTCGTGTTTGGCACCTGTTCGCGAGGATTGTCCTTTGCCCCTTCCGGCGGGCGTATACCGGGTGGCGTCGCCATCAGGTGGCGCGGCCCCAGAGACGGCCCTGCGTCGTCGTGCAGTAGCACCCCGCGCCGGACGCGACCGGGTGTTGCATCGGGCACACCGCCGGACCGGCCACGCATGACTGACCGGACGGACGGTATTGCACCGGCGGGCTATAGGCCGGCGGCGGGTAATAGGGCGGTGGATAATAGGCCGGTGGATAATAGGCGGGGGGAGCATAGTAGGCCGGTGGCGGATAGTAGACGGGCGGCGGATAATAGGCCGGCGGACCGACGACCAGCGGGAAACCGAAGCCGACCCAGACGCGGGCCATGGCAGGGTGCGCCAGCCCGGTCAGAGTGGACAGGCCGACGCTGAGCGCCGCGACTGCGAGCGGACGGCGCAAGGCGTGCATTGCCGAATGGATCATCCCAACATCCTAGCCCCACTTGGTTGCCGACTATAGCCGACGCGCCGCGAGTTCCAACCGGCGGTGTCGTGTCCGCGCAGCGGTGGATGAACTTGACTTTCATGGATTTAGTCCGGATACCCGGCGTGTTACGGCCGGAATGCCGCCATGCGACTGGCCGCGCAGGCGTCGCGGCGCAGCGCCGCAACCTACCAGCGACTGGATAAGACTTGAACGATACCACGACCGCCCCGGCGGAACAGACCGAGCACGCGCCGATCGCAGTGGCCGAGCCGATCAGCGAAGAAGCGACGCGCCCGGTCTTTGCGGATCTTGGCCTGTCGGAGTCGGTGCTGCGGGCCATCGCCGAAATGGGCTACCGCCATCCGACCCCGATCCAGGAGCAGGCGATACCCGTCGTGCTGATGGGGCGCGACGTCCTTGGGGCAGCGCAGACCGGCACAGGCAAGACCGCCAGCTTCACCTTGCCGCTGATCGACATCCTGACCGGCTCGCGCGCGCGGGCGCGCATGCCCCGCAGCCTGATCCTCGAGCCGACCCGAGAACTCGCCTTGCAGGTGGCCGAGAATTTCGTCCAGTACGGCAAGTATCTCAAGCTGACGCACGCGCTGGTCATCGGCGGCGAAAGCATGACCGACCAGCGCGACGTGCTGATGCGCGGGGTCGATGTGCTGATCGCCACGCCAGGCCGCCTGATCGACATGTTCGAGCGGGGCTCCATCCTGCTGTCGGACGTCAAGATCCTGGTGATCGACGAAGCCGACCGCATGCTGGACATGGGGTTCATCCCTGACGTCGAGCGTATCGTGTCGCTGCTGCCGCGCAACCGGCAGACGCTGTTCTTCAGTGCGACGCTGTTTCCGGAGATCCGCCGGCTGGCCGATGCGTTCTTGTCCAACCCGAAGGAGATCGTGGTCTCGCGTCCCGCTTCGGTCGCCACGACGATAACCGAGGGCCTGGCGCTGGTAGCGGAACACGACAAGCGCGAGTCGCTGCGTCGGCTCATCCGCACCCAGAAGGTGCAGAACGCCTTGATCTTCTGCAATCGCAAACGCGATGTCGACATCCTGCAGAAGTCGCTGACGCGGCACAAGTTCAACGTCGGTGCGTTGCATGGCGACATGGCGCAGACGGTTCGCTTCGCCACGCTGGAGAAATTCAAGGCCGGCGAATTGCAGTTGCTGGTGTGCAGCGATGTTGCGGCGCGCGGGCTCGACATCGGCGGACTGTCGCATGTGTTCAACTTCGATGTGCCGCATCATGCCGAGGACTATGTGCACCGCATCGGACGGACCGGACGCGCTGGGTTGGAGGGACACGCCTTCACCATCGCGATGCCGGAGGATCGTGCGGCGGTGGAGGCTATCGAGAAGCTCATCGGACATCCGATACCGCCGATGAGCGTGGAGGGCCTCGATCCGGTCGACTGGGCGGAAGACGGTGGGCGCCGACGGCGGGCGGGGGGACGTGCCGCACGGCCGAAGACTTCGACCCGTGAGAAGCCGCGCGCGCGGGAGAAGCCGCCGGCGCGCGAGAAGTCGTCGGCGCTTGAAAAGCCGCTGGCGCTAGAAAAGACAGCGGCACCTGAGAAGCCACCGGCACCCGAGAAGTCGGCGCCGCAGCAACGAACGGCGAGGCCGGCTTCAGAGAAACGCCGCGAGCCGCCGCGGGAGACCCGGCGTCGCGAGCCGCCACGCCAGCGCGATGAAGAGCACGGCGGACCACGGGTCACAGGGTTTGGCGACGAGATGCCGGCATTTATGTTGCTGCGCCCACGCAACGCGGCGAACTGAGGGGAGAGCGAGGCATGAACGATGCTCCGGTCCGCCACAAGAGCCACTTCACCTCCTTTCAGTGGGATGATGCGCTGCGCCTCGACCAGCAGTTGACCGAGGAGGAACGCGCGATCCGCGACGCCGCGCGCGAGTATTGTCAGAACAAGCTGTTCCCGCGCGTGATCGAGGCGAACCGGCACGAACAATTCCATCGCGAGATCATGAACGAGATGGGCGAGATGGGGTTTCTCGGCGCCACGCTGGAGGGTTACGGCTGCGCCGGCGTGAATTACGTCAGCTATGGACTGATTGCGCGCGAGGTGGAGCGGGTGGACTCCGGCTATCGCTCGGCGTTCTCCGTGCAGTCATCACTGGTGATGTATCCGATCTGGGATTTCGGCTCCGCGGCGCAGAAGGAGAAGTATCTGCCGAAACTGCGCAGCGGCGAATGGGTCGGTTGCTTTGGTCTCACCGAACCCGATGCCGGCTCGGATCCCGCGTCGATGCGCACACGGGCGAAGCGGGTCGACGGCGGGTTTGTGCTGAACGGATCGAAGACCTGGATCACCAATTCGGCGATCGCCGATGTGTTCGTGGTGTGGGCAAAGGACGACGCCGGCGACATCCGCGGCTTCATTCTCGAAAAGGGCATGAAGGGACTGAGCGCGCCAAAGATCGAGGGTAAGTTCTCGCTGCGGGCATCGGTCACCGGCATGATCATGATGGACAATGTCATGGTGCCGGAGGATGCCATGCTGCCCAGCGTGAAAGGGCTGCGCGGGCCGTTCTCGTGCTTGAACAATGCGCGCTACGGCATCGCCTGGGGTGCGCTCGGTGCCGCAGAGTTCTGCTGGCAGGCGGCGCGCGACTACACGATGCAGCGGACCATGTTCGGCAAGCCGCTGGCGGCGACGCAGCTCATCCAGAAGAAGCTGGTCGATATGCAGACCGAGATCACGCTCGGCTTGCAGTCGGTTCTGCGGCTCGGCCGGCTGATCGACGAGGACAACGCCGCACCGGAGATGATCAGCCTGCTGAAGCGCAACAACTGCGGCAAGGCGCTGGATATCGCACGCACGGCGCGCGACATGCATGGCGGCAACGGGGTCAGCGATGAGTACCACGTGATTCGCCATGTGATGAACCTGGAAGCGGTGAACACCTATGAGGGCACGCATGACGTACATGCGTTGATCCTCGGCCGCGCGCAGACCGGGCTGTCGGCATTCGGCTGAGCCGCGGCCCCCTCCCCCAACGCCCCTCCCGCGAGGGGAGGGGCAGGAATGACGCAGCCCCCCTGCCCTCATTTCGGCACCTGCGGCGGCTGCGCGCTCCAACACCTGCCGGACGCCACCTACATCGCCGAGAAAACCGCGCTGCTGGCAGCGGCGCTGCGCCGTGCGGGCTTTTCCGACAACGCATTGTCGCAACCCGCTCGCGTCGGCCCCGGCGAGCGCCGCCGCATGGACCTGGCTGTGCGTCGCGGGCGTGGCGGCGTTGTACTCGGCCTGCATCGGCAACACAGCACGGAAGTCGTCGATCTGATCACTTGCCTTGTGCTGCATCCGACACTTGTCGAGCTCATGCCGCCCTTACGCGAAATGCTGGCACGGCTTCAGGCTTTCCGCCGCGAAAGCTCAGTGATTGCCAATCTGCTCAACTCCGGCGTCGATCTGCTGGTGCGCACCGATGCGCCGCTTGCGTTGTCGGATCGCGTTGCCTTGACCAAGTTCGCCCGAAGTCATCGGTTGCCGCGCATCGCCTGGGCGCTCGGCAGCGACGAACCAGAGCCGATCGCGATGCTGCGCCCACCGACGACGTCGCTCTCGGGCATCACGGTCGTGCCGCCGTCCGGCGGATTCCTGCAGGCTTCAACGACGGGTGAGACTGCCATCATCTCTGCGGTCGTCGCGGCGCTTCCGGAGAAGGGACGCGTTGCGGAACTGTTCGCCGGTTGCGGCGCAATCACCTTCGCGCTGGCGCAGTGTAGGCGTGTCGCCGCATGGGAGGGCGACACGGCATCGGCATCCGCTCTGCGCACCGCCGCCAATCACGCGGGTCTTGCCGGCCGCATCGAGGCGAACCAGCGTGACCTGGCGCGCCAGCCGCTGCAGGCAAAGGAACTCGCGGGCTTTGCCGCCGTCGTGCTCAACCCGCCTTTCGCCGGCGCCCGCAGCGCAGGTGGCACAGATCGCCGCGGCGAAACCGCCGGTCGTCGTCTATGTAAGCTGCAACCCAGCCACCCTGTCGCGCGACGCGAGGCTGCTGCGGCAGTCTGGCTTCACGCTGCGGTCAGCGACACCCATCGATCAGTTTCTCTGGTCGACGAGGCTTGAGAGCGTCTGCGTCTTCAGTTCTGCGCCGGTGGCTCGACAACGGGAGGCTGGCGGTTAGTCATTACCCGCACGACCGCTTCGGGATTGCGGAATGTCACTTCGCGCTGCGGGTAAGGCAGTTCGATCCCGTGTGCCTGGTACAGGTCCCATAAATTCAGCATCACTTCGCTGCGCACGTTCGTCGTGCCATTCGCCGGATCACTGATCCAGAAGCGCAACTCCAGATCGACCGTACTGTCGCCGAATGCGACCAGCAGGCAGTTCGGAGCAGGCTCCCTCAGGACACGCGGCACATCGCCTGCTGCCGCCACTGCCAGCTTGATCGCCTCATGCGGATCCGACTGATATGAGACGCCGACCTTCACGTGCATCCGGATCAGGTCGCTCGAGAACGACCAATTGGTGACGCGCTGGGTGATCAGGTCTTCATTCGGGATCAGGTACTCCTTGCCGTCCCGTGTCTGCACCGAGGCATAGCGCGCATTGAGCGCAATCACCGACCCGTAAGTGCCGTCGATCTCGATCACATCGCCGGGCTTGATAGAACGATCAAGCAGCAGGATCACACCGCTGACCAGGTTTGACACGACTTTTTGGAGCCCGAAGCCGACACCGACGCCAATCGCGCCGGAGAAGACGGCGAAGGCCGTCAGATCGATGCCGATCGAGCCCAGCGCCAGCACCACGGCAAGTGTCAGCAATGTCATGCGGACGAGCTTGGCGGCGAGAACCTGCACGGCCGGGGTCAGCGGTCCGAATACGCGCAGGCGTTGGTCGATCAGTCGCGACAGCACGTTGGCAATCCACACGAAGATCGCGAGCGTGACAGCGCCCTTCAGCAGGAGCAGCACACTGATGCGGAAATTGCCCACCGGCACCGCCATGGCGTCCAGCAGACTGATGACAGGGGCGATCAGCCCGGCGATGTTCAGCGCAGCGATAATCCAGGCAAGAACCGCGATGGCACGGGCCAGCCGCTCGTCGCGCACCAGCATCGAACTGATCCTGATCAGCACCCAGACCAGCACCAGACTTTCCGCCAGCCGTAGCAGGTCGGCGCGATTGCCGGCGGCATTGAATGCAAGATGCGCGAACCAGAGGACCAGCAGAAGCGCGATCCAGTCCGCCACTCGGGAGAAGGCAATTGCCATGGACCGCAACGGACCTGCGATGACCCGGTGGGTGAGGTCGAAGCATGCGCGCTGAAGTGAGGGCGCCAGCCACCGCGCTGCACTGACCAGCAGCACCACGCAGACAAGCTGTTCGAACAAGGCGGGCACGAACACGTTGCGATGCAGCCAGTCGATGCTCTGGCTTAGGAAGTCCTGCCAGCCGGGAGGTATCAGCGCCTGCACGCGCTGATAGCGAAGCGACAAGGCGGCAGCATCAGGGCAGTTGGTTCATATTCCCGTCAACTGCCGGTGGAGGCTCAGACGTGGAAGCTCTCGCCGCAGCCGCAGCGTCCCTTTTCGTTTGGATTGGTGAAGGTAAAGCCGGTGGCAAGCGCTTTCACTTCGTAATCCATAACAGTGCCGATAAGGAACAGGCTGGCCTTGCGGTCGACCAGCACGGTAAGCCCCTTGTCGTTGACCACTTCATCGCCCGGACCCGGCTCATAGGTCCAGGTCATGTCATACGACAGACCGGAACACCCCTTGGTCTTCACGCCGATGCGCAGCAGTTTGCCCTGCTCTCCCTTGCCATAGAGTGCGCGCAGACGGTCCGCCGCCGCATCGGTCAGCGTCATCAGCGGCGGCAGTGCGCGGGGTTTGCGAGGGGCGGAATTGACAGTCGTGCTCATGGTTCGCTCTATGTCGTTGTCGGTCAGAACATGTTCAACTGCAGGCGGGCCTCTTCGGTCATGCGGCTTGGGTCCCAGGGCGGATCCCACACGGTCTCTACGTCACATGACGTGACACCGGGCACCGTCAGTGCCGCATTGCGTACTTGCTCCGGCAACTCCTGAGCCGAGGGGCAGGCTGGCGCGGTCAGCGTCATCTCGACCTTTACTGTCCCGTCGTCGGCGATCTCGATCGCGTAGATCAGGCCGAGTTCGTAGATGTTCACCGGGATTTCCGGATCATACACCTCGGCGATCGCCGCGATGATCGCATCCTCGGTGGGTCGTGGCTCGGTTTCGCCGTCCGGCGTCCAGGCGGCGTGAGACTGCGTCACATCATTCACTGCTAGCCTCCTTGCCACCCTCCAATGCCGCGACCAATGCGTGCCAGGGGAGCGTCGCGCACTTCACCCGTGACGGGTATTCGTGCACCCCGGCCAGCGGCTCAAGCCGCTCCATCGGTTCGGCGAGGGCTGTGTCGCATTGCGGGCACTTGCCGGTGCGCGCGAGTTCGCGAAATGCCGCGAAAAGCGCGTTCGTGTCAGCCTTGCTGCGGCCGACCACTGTCTCCGCCATCAGATCGGCCGAGGCGACGCTGATCGCGCAGCCGCGCGCCTGGAAGCCGGTATCGGCAATCGTTCCGTCCGGGGCATATTTCACCCACACCTCGATGCGGTCGCCGCACATCGGGTTGTCGCCCTTGGCGGTCGCATCGAAGCTCTCAAGTCGGCGCGCATGGCGCGGGCGGCGGCCGTGATCGAGGATCACTTCCTGGTACAGATCGCGCAGGTCGTCGAACGTATCGGTCACTTGAAGAACTCCCGCACGCGGGTCAATGAGTTAGCCAGATAGTCGATTTCGTCACGCGTTGTGTAGATCGCGAAGCTGGCACGCGCGGTACTATCCAGGCCAAAACGGTGCATCAGCGGCTCTGCGCAGTGGTGGCCGGCGCGCACCGCTATGCCCTGACGATCGAGCAGCGTCGCGACGTCGTGCGCATGCGCGCGATCCAAGGCGAACGACACGACACCGCCACGATCCTGCGCGCGACCCAGGATATGCACGCCCTCGATCGCATCGAGCCGCGCCAGCGCATGATCGATCAACGACGACTCGTGCGCGGCGATGGCATCGTAACCGATCGCCTGCACGTAATCGATCGCCGCTTTCAGCCCAATGCCTTCCAGGATCGGCGGCGTCCCCGCTTCGAACTTGTGCGGTACCTCCGCCCAGGTGGACCGCTCGTACGACACCGACGAGATCATCTCGCCGCCGCCGAGAAATGGTGGCATCGCATCAAGCAGTTCACGGCGGCCCCACAGCACGCCGATGCCGGTGGGTCCATAAAGCTTATGGCCGGTGAAGGCGTAGAAGTCGCAGTCGAGCGCCTGCACATCGACACGCCTGTGCACCACGGCCTGCGCGCCATCGAACAGCACCTTCGCGCCATGCCGATGCGCGATCCGCACTATCCGTTCGGCCGGCGTGTAGGTGCCGAGTACGTTGGACATATGCGTCATCGACACCAGCCCGACGCGGCCGTCGGCCAACAGTGCTTCGAACGCCTCGATGTCGAGTTCGCCGCCATCGGTGATCGGTGCAACGCGTAGTTCGATACCACGCTCATCGCGGAGCAACTGCCAGGGCACGATGTTGGAGTGATGCTCCATGCCCGAGATCACCACTGCCTGGCCGGGCTTCAGCACGCCACGGCCGTAGCTGTGCGCCATCAGGTTCAGCGATTCGGTGACGTTGCGGGTGAACACCACTTCGTGACGGTCACGCGCGTTTAGCAGTGCCGCCACCGCATCGCGCGCCGCCTCGTAGGCATCGGTGGTACGCTCGCTCATCCAGTGCAGTCCACGATGCACGTTGGCGTACTGCGTTTCCATCGCCTCGCGCATAGCCTCTATCACCACACGTGGCTTCTGCGCCGAGGCCGCGCTGTCAAGGAACACCAGGTCCTTGCCACGCACCTTCTGACGCAGGATCGGGAAATCCTCGCGGATGCGGGCGACGTCCAGCATGACAGGACGTGTCGTGACGTTCATGCTGCCTGCCTCTCCCACCAGCATTCAACCGCGCGATCCAGCACACCGCGTACCCGTTCGTCCGTCACCGCATCCAGCGCCTCGGTCAGGAATGCATGCACCAGCATCGAGCGTGCCGCTGCCTCGGGAATCCCGCGGCTGCGGAGATAGAACAACTGTTCGGCGTCCAGCTCGCCCACCGTCGCGCCGTGGCTGCACTTCACGTCGTCGGCGAAAATTTCCAGTTCCGGCTTGGTGTCGATCTCGGCGTCCGGTGACAGCAGTAGCGCCTGGTTCATCTGGTAGCCGTCGGTTTTCTGCGCGGCCCGCGCCACCTCGATGCGGCCCTGGAATACTGCCTGCGACCTGCCGTCAAGTACATTCTTGACCGTCTGTCGCGAGCTGCACGACGGCGCATCATGCTGCACCACCGTGGTCAGGTCAGCGTGCTGCGCTCCACTGAGCAATTGACCGCCGTTCAGATGCGCGGTGCCTTTTGCTCCACCGAGCCTGATACGAACCTCAGTGCGCGCGATGCGGGCACCGAGATTAAGCACGAAGCTGTCATACGTGCCACGCTCGGCGATCTCGGCGTACAACGTCGAAAGGTGGAAGGCCGCCAGCGATTCGTCCTGCAGGCGGACATGCGTGAGGACCGCGTCTTCATCCACCTGCACCTCGAAGACCGGATTGTGCAGGTAGCTGCCATCGCCGACCGACAGCTCCAGCAAACTCAAGCGAGCCCCGCGCGCCAGACGAATGATATGCCGAGGATGGAATGCCGCACGATCGGTTGCGATGTTCGCGAGCATTACGAGGCCCGCATCGACGCCGGCGGGCACCGACACCACCGCGCCGTCCTGTGCCAACATGGTGTTCAGCGCAACCAGCGGTTCGCTGTCCGGGCGCGCCAAGGTGCCGAATTCGCCGTGTTCTGCAAACCGCGAGAACGCGACAGCGACCGGCAACGCAGAAAGGTCAGCTCGGAACTCTCCATCGACAAACACGATGCGCGGCACATCGATGCGAGGCAGCCGGGTGAGCAGTGTGCCGTCGTCAGCGAAGGTCAGCGGTTGCACGAACGATGCATCCGCCACCGGACGCAGGCTGGTATATTTCCATGCCTCCTCACGCCGACCGGACGTGGCGCCGGGCAGGCCCGCGCGGCGGAAAGCGTCGGCGGCGGCGGCACGGCGGCGCGGATCACCGGGCAGGCGATCGCGCATCGCATCATAGCGCGCCAGGAAGCCCGCAACGCCGGACTGCACGGCAGCCGTCATCAGGCCGCCTCCGCGACCATGCCGGCGTAGCCCTTTGCTTCCAGCTCGCGTGCCAGTTCCGGTCCTCCGGAACGGATGATGCGGCCGCCAGCCAGCACGTGCACGCGGTCCGGCACGATGTAGTCGAGCAGCCGCTGATAGTGCGTGATCACCAGCGCGGAGAAGTCCGGACGCCGCAACGCATTCACGCCGTCGGCGACAATCTTGAGCGCATCGATGTCGAGCCCGCTGTCGGTCTCGTCGAGGATCGCCAGACGCGGCCGCAGGATCGCCATCTGCAGCACCTCGTTGCGCTTCTTCTCGCCGCCGGAGAAACCGACATTGACGTTCCGCCGCAGCATGTCCTCGGGCATGGCCAGGCGTTTCGTCTCGGCGCGGGCGAGCCTGAGGAACTGTACCGCGTCCAGTTCGCTCTCGCCGCGCGTGCGACGCAACGCGTTCAGTGCTGTGCGCAGGAAGTTGGCATTGCCCACCCCAGGCAGCTCGACCGGATACTGGAACGCGAGAAACAGCCCCGCCACGGCACGTTCCTCCGGTTCCATCGCAAGCAGGTCGCGGCCATCGAACGACACCGAGCCGTCGGTGACCGCGTAGTTCTCGCGTCCCGCCAGCACATAGGCCAGCGTCGACTTGCCTGAGCCGTTCGGTCCCATGACGGCATGCACCTCTCCATCCGGCACGATAAGGTCGATGCCCTGCAGGATAGGCTTATCCTCGATAGCGGCGGAAAGGCCGCGAATTTCCAACATGAATGCGTTCCTCTAACCCACGGAGCCTTCCAGGCTCACCGCCAGCAGCTTCTGTGCCTCGACGGCGAACTCCATCGGCAGTTCCTTCAGTACGTCCTTGCAGAATCCATTGACGATAAGGTTCACCGCATCCTCTTCCGTCAACCCGCGCTGGCGGCAATAGAACAACTGGTCGTCGGCGATCTTCGAGGTGGTCGCCTCGTGCTCAACCTTCGCTGTCGGATTGCGGCTTTCGATATAGGGAACCGTGTGCGCGCCGCAGCAGTCGCCAATCAACAGGCTGTCGCACTGCGTATAGTTGCGCGCACCGGACGCCTGCGGCAGCACGCGCACCAGTCCGCGATAGGTGTTGTTGGACCGGCCGGCACTGATGCCCTTGGAGACGATCGTGCTTTTCGACCGCTTGCCGATATGGATCATCTTGGTGCCGGTATCAGCCTGCTGGCGATTGTTGGTCACCGCAACCGAGTAGAATTCGCCCACACTGTCGTCACCGGTCAGCACACAGGATGGGTATTTCCAGGTGATCGCCGAACCGGTCTCAACCTGGGTCCACGAGATCTTGCTGCGCGCACCGCGACATGCGCCGCGCTTGGTGACGAAGTTGTAGATGCCGCCACGGCCTTCCGCGTCGCCCGGGTACCAGTTCTGCACCGTCGAATACTTGATCTGCGCATCGTCGTGCGCAACCAGCTCCACCACCGCGGCATGCAATTGGTTCTCGTCGCGCATCGGCGCGGTGCAGCCTTCCAGGTAGCTGACATAGCTGCCGGCATCGGCGATGATCAGCGTGCGCTCGAACTGACCGGTGCTGCGTGCATTGATTCGGAAGTAGGTGGACAGCTCCATCGGGCAGCGCACGCCCTTCGGGATGTAAACGAAGCTGCCGTCGGTAAACACCGCGGAATTCAGCGCTGCGAAGAAGTTGTCCGATACCGGCACGACGGACCCGAGATACTGCTGCACTAGCTCGGGATAATCCCGCACCGCCTCGCTGATCGGGCAGAAGATCACGCCCGACTTCTTGAGCGTCTCGCGGAAGGTCGTCGCCACCGACACGCTGTCGAACACAGCGTCCATCGCGACCTGAGAGCCGCCCTCGACAGACGCCGGATCGACGCCGGCCAGGATCGCCCGCTCCTTCAGCGGTATCCCCAGCTTTTCGTAGGTCTTCAGCAGCTCCGGATCGACCTCATCGAGGCTCTTCGGCCCCGGCTTCTTCCTCGGCGCAGCGTAGTAATGCAGGTCCTGGTAGTCGATCGGCGAATGCTCGACGCGCGCCCAATGCGGCTCGGTCATCTGCTGCCAGCCGGCATATGCCTTCAGCCGCCATTCCAGCAGCCAGGCGGGTTCCTCCTTCCGGGAAGAAATTAGTCGGATGATGTCCTCGTTCAGCCCCTTGGGCGCGAGGTCCATCTCGATCTCGGTCTCCCAGCCCCATTTGTAGCCGGACTGGGTAAGGGACTGAACGGTATCGAGCGTTTGGGTCGCGGCAGAAGACATCAGATGGTCCTATTCGGGGGCGGGTGATGACGGAGCGGCCGGGATCCGGAAAGCGCGCGGGATAGACGCCTCCTGCATGTCGGCAAGCGTGATGCTGGTGAGCGCCTGTTGTATCGCCTCATTCACCGGGTCCCAGCGCCCGCGCATCGGGCACAGGCACTGGGTTTCGCAACCCACCAAGGAGCCCTCCACGCACGCGGTGAGCGCGATCGGCCCATCGACCGCGGCGATCACGTCGGCCACCGGAATGGCGGCAAGCGGCCGCAACAACCGATAGCCTCCCCGCGCGCCCCTCTGGGAAGCGACCAGCCCACGGGCGGCCAATGTCTTCAGCACCTTGGCGACGGTCGGCTCCGGAATGCCCGTAGTCGCCGCGATGCCCGGTGAGGTCTGCACCCCAGTCTCGCGCGACAGGCGGACCAGCACCACGACCGCATAATCGGTCAGCTTCGAGAGCCTCAACATGGCCTGCGAACCCTTGAACCCTGGTGTTCAGCTAATCGGACCAATTGGGTCCTGATTGTCCGCAAATGGCGCATCCGATCCTGTCCGTCAAGGGGTTGTCGGCCTGCCTACCGACCAGTAGTCAGATGCCTTCAGTGCAGGAGGACGTGATGGCTGGCATGATGGAAGGCAAGGTCGTGGTGGTGACCGGATCGGGCGGCGGTATTGGCCGTGAGATCGCGCTGGCCATGGCCGCGGCAGGTGCCAAGGTCATCGTCGCCGATATCGGTGCGTCGCTGTCCGGTGAAGGAGGCTCTGCCACGCCTGCCCAGCAGACCAAGCAGTTGATCGAGCAGCGCGGCGGCAGCGCCGAAATCTGCACGGAATCGGTGGCCGAATGGGGCTCGGCACAGAAGATCATCCAGGCGGCACTCGACCACTATGGCCGGATCGACGGCGTCGTGAACAACGCCGGCATCCTGCGCGACGTGATCTTCCACAGGATGTCGCCGGACGAGTGGCTATCGGTGATCGGGGTGCACCTGAATGGCTGCTTCTTCGTCTCGCGGGCGGCGGCTGAGCACTACCGCAAGCAGGAGAGCGGCACGTTCGTGCACATTTCGTCGACCTCGGGCCTCATCGGCAATTTCGGACAAGCCAACTATTCGGCGGCCAAGCTGGGCATTACCGCGCTGTCAAAATCAATCGCGCTGGACATGAAGCGCTACAATGTGCGCTCCAACTGCATCGCGCCGTTTGCCTGGAGCCGCATGACGCAGTCCATCCCCGCGACCACGCCCGAGCAGCAGGCGCGGCTGGCCAAGATCCAGGCAATGACCCCGGACAAGAATGCGCCGATGGCGGTTTTTCTTTCGTCCGACGCCGCGAAGGACGTGTCCGGACAGGTGTTCGGCACGCGGATGAACGAGATCATCCTATTCAGTTCGCCGCGTCCGATCCGCATCGTCCATCGCGCCGACGGCTGGACGCCGGAGACCATCGCCGCGCAAGCCGCCCCGGCGCTCAAGGCCGCATTCATGCCGCTCGATCGCTCCGGCGAAGTGTTCGACTGGGATCCGCTGTAATCGCTCAGGCGGCGCGCCGGCTGACCAGCCGCGCTGGAAGACCACGGAACTTCGCGGCGGTCGCGGTGTCCAGATCGAACGTCAGGCGCAACCCGCCGCTTGCGTCGTCCTGTGCGATGAAGGGCAGCGGGAAGCCGACACCGTCCAGGCTCAGCGTGCCACGAGTGCCGCGCTCAATCGCCGGAGCCCCGTGCACGCGCGCTCCACCCTCTGAGATATCGGCGATCCGTGCGTCATGCATTCGGCCGGCGATCGTCAGGCGACAGGGCAGATCGGCGCTGTGGCGCCCTGACGTGCGCCGATCGACCTCGGCGGTCGAAGTCCGCACGACGCGGATCAACGACTGCTTCAGTTCCATCACCGCCGCATTGAGACCGCCTGTGTCGTCCTGCACGGCGCCGGCCTGACGGTCGGCACGTTCTGCCTCCGATGACACTTCGCCTATCTGACGGGTCATCTCATTGGCCGCCGACGCCGTCTCCGCCACGTTCCGCGCGATCTCCGATGTCGCGGCCCCCTGCTCTTCCACCGCCGCCGCAATCGAGCCGGCAATCGCATTGACTTCGCCGATCGTCTGCTCGATCCGACCAACCGCGGCGGCCGACGCTTCCGTGGCAGCGCGGACCTCGTTGATGTGGCGCGCTATTTCCTGGGTCGAACTGGTGGTCTGGGTCGCGAGCGCCTTAACCTCGCTGGCCACCACCGCAAAACCCTTGCCGGCGTCGCCCGCACGTGCTGCCTCGATGGTGGCATTCAACGCCAACAGGTTGGTCCTTGCGGCGATCTCGCTGATCATGTCGGCGACCGCACCGATACGCCCAACCTGCTCATTCAGGGCCTCCATGGTCTGGCGCGTCTCGGTGGCGGCTTCGACCGCGCGGGCGACCACGGCAGTCGAGTGGCCCACCTGAGCGGCTATCTCGTGGATCGACTCAGAAAGCTGGTCGGTGGAGTTGGCGACGGTCTGCGCATTGGTCAGCACCTGCTGGGCGGCGCTCGCAGCGTGTCGCGCCGTGCCGCCGGTTCGCGCCGATGATGCGTGCATCTCCTCCGCGGTTGCCGCCATCGCGGCAGTGCGGGTACCGATCTGGTCCAGTGCGGTCGCGGTTTCCGTCTCGATCTTTTCCGCCATGCCGAGCAACGCGGCCCGCTTTTCCACGTCTGCGCGTTCGCGCTCGGCCTCCTGAGCCTCGGCCAGACGTCGCTTCTCGATGGCGTGCGACCGGAACACCTCCAGAGCGGCCGCCATCCGGCCGATTTCGTCCCGTCGATCGCTTCCGGCGATCGCGACGCTTTCGTCGCCCTGCGCGAGATGCTGCATGGTCCTCGCCATGGCCAACACCGGCGTGGAAACTCCGCGAACAATCACAAACACGGCGATGCAGCAAACGAGTGCTGCGACGACCAGCACACAGACGATCCAGATCCTGGCAGACGCGTAGACCGCGTCTCCACGCAGGGCGGCGGCACGACCCTCCCGCACGTTCAGCTCCATTAGCTCCGTGGCACTCTTGCGCGCATCGGCCACCGGTGTCCGCTCTTTGCCATTGTAGATAAGTGCCGCTGGCTCCTTGGCACCCTGGCGGACCAAGCCCATCATCTCCTGACTGATCGATAAGTACTCGTCCCAGTGGCGATCGAACTCCCGAACGATGCCGCGTTCCTCATCAGATGTGATCGTTGGTTGGTAGGCGGCGCGCTGCCGCTGCACTTCCTGAGAGCGCACCCTGAGATCGTCCTCCACGGCGCGTCTGGCGTGCTCCGACGCCGCCACGAGTGCCCGCCCCTCAGCAATGCGATACTGCTCGAACGTCAGGCTCATCCTGGCGACGATCTGCGTGCTCGGGAGCCATTTGCTGCGCAGCTCGGCCGCCGCCGCATTCACGCTGGCAAGCCGGTTCATTGCAAATATGCCAAGCGCCATTGCCACGAGCAGAAGCAGGCCGAAGGCGAGCAACACCTTCAGCCGAATGGTCAGATTCGGAGCAGCCATCAGGCCCTCATGCAGGACTGGCCTGGCAGGTTGGCATGGCGACGTGAACCAGTGGTAAATGGCGCCAGTGCTGGAGATCGAGCGCCGAATGACGAGTGCGAACGTGGCCGCGGCGTTGCGTGATTCCGCGCGGATCTGGCATGACCGGCCGTTCCTCTGCGTCACCGAGGAAACCGCGCGAAACTACGGCATCGCGGCCGGCACAATGACCTTCGGCGAGACGGCGGATGCGGTCGACGTCGTCGCCGCCCGATACCGCACGGCAGGTTATGGCATGGGCCATCGCGTGGCCTTGATGCTGGAGAACCGGCCTGCAATGTTCCTTCACTGGTTCGCCCTGAACGAACTGGGGGCGAGCGTGGTGCCGCTCAACGCCGATCTGCGTCCGACCGAGCTTGCCCACCTCATACAGCACAGCGGTGCCAGCCTTGCCATCGGTCCGGAAGCGCACACGCAGAAGCTGCGTCAGGCTGCCGGTGGATGTGCGGTGGTGACCGAGGACTCAGCCATCCCACCGGCCCCCTCCGCGGCACGCAACGAAGTGCCTGGCCCGGCAGGCGAATGCGCCCTGCTATATACCTCGGGCACCACCGGCAAGCCGAAGGGCTGTGTGCTGTCGAACGACTACTTCCTGCGCTGCGGTCGCTGGTACACCGAGATCGGCGGACTATGCACCCTCCGTCCGGGCGAGGACCGGCTGATCACGCCATTGCCGATGACTCACATGAACGCGATGGCCTGTTCGACGCTCGCGATGGTGATGACCGGAGGCTGCATCATTCCACTCGACCGGTTCCATCCGCGACGCTGGTGGCAGGCAGTGCGCGAAAGCAAGGCGACGATCATACACAGTCTCGGCGTCATGCCCACGATGCTGCTCGGCTCCGAACCGTCGCCGGGTGATCGCGCGCATGATTTGCGTTTCGGCTTTGCGCCTGGGGTGGACCCACGCTACCACGCCGCGTTCGAACAGCGGTTCGGCATCCCGATGATCGACGCCTGGGCGATGACCGAGACCGGCGCCGGCGCCGTGGTGATCGCCAGCGATGAGCCACGCCATATCGGTCGGTCGTGCTTCGGCCGTGCACGGCCGTTCATGCAATACCGCCTTGTCGATCAGACCGGCACGGACACGCCAGACGATACGCCCGGTGAGCTGCTGGTGCGCGCCGCCGGTCGCGATCCACGCGCCGGTTTCTTCACCCAATACCTCGGCGACCCTGAAGCGACGGAGGCCGCGTGGGAGGGCGGCTGGTTCCACACCGGCGACGTGGTGCGACGTGACGCGGACGGCAATCTGTTCTTCGTCGATCGCTGGAAGAACGTGATCCGCCGCAGCGGCGAGAACATCGCGGCAGCCGAGGTGGAGAGCGTGTTGCGGCAGCACAGTCTGATAAGCGAGGTCGCATGTGCCGCGGTCCGCGATGACCTGCGTGGTGAGGAGGTCCTGGCCTGCATCGTTCCGCGCGAGCCGGTCGGCGACATGACTTCGGCGGCAGCCGAGATCGTCGCGCACACGCTGCGCGAACTCGCCTATTTCAAGGCGCCCGGCTACGTCGCATTCGTGGATGCCCTGCCGCTCACGGCAACGAACAAGGTGCAGCGGGGTGAGCTGAAGATCTGGGCAAGCGAGCTTCCCGGCACTGCGGCCTGCATCGACACGCGCCATCTGAAGCGTCGCCAATGAGGGGCTACGCCGACGTGGTCGTCTGTGCGCCGATCTCGTGCCCCCAGTTGCGGCGAACCAGCGCGCCGCCGGATTTTGTCCGCCCCTGGTTTGCTGCCAGAGTGCGCGCAAACTGGAGGGTTACATCCGCCATGGGCATCACCGCTGACCTCGCGCAGTTCACCGCAGACACCCGCCTCGATCGGCTGCCGCCCGAGGTGGTGAAGCGCGCCCGCTTCCTGGTGCTGGATCTGGTCGGCAACATCGTCCGTGCGCGCCACGATGCCGAGAGCACGCCATCCTTCCTTGCCGCGGTCCGCGCCATGGGCATGGCGGCCGGCAATTCCGGCGTGTTCGGCGACGCCGCGCGCTACACGCCCGCCGGCGCCGCGTTCCTCAACGGCGCGCTGGCGCATTCGCTGGATTTCGACGACACGCATGCCGCCGGCTCGCTGCATCCCGGCGCGCCGGTGATCCCCGCGGCACTGGCCGCCGGCGAGATGATCGGTGCGTCGGGTGCCGACGTGCTGGCCGGCATCGTCGCGGGCTATGAGATCACCTGCCGCGTGGCCCTGGCACTTCCCGCCGGCGAGCACTACGACCGCGGCTTCCATCCCACCGCGACCTGCGGGGCCTTCGGCGCCGCAGCGGCGGCGGCCCGTGTGTTCGGTCTCAGCGCGGAACAGGTCGAGGGTGCGCTTGGCACCGTGCTGAGCCAGTGCGCCGGCAGCCTGCAGTTCCTGGTTAACGGCGCCTGGACCAAGCGCTTCCAGGTCGGCTGGGCAGCATGCAACGGCCTGATGGCCGCTACACTGGTGCGCGAAGGGTTCAAGGGGGCGGCCGAGGCATTGGAAGGTCGCCATGGCTTCCTGCGCGCCTATGCGCCCAACCCCAACCCGGCCCGCGCGGTCCAGGATCTCGGCACGGTGTTCGAACTGATGGCGACCGCGGTGAAGCCGTATCCGTCTTGCCGCTACGGCCATGCCGGCATCGATGCCGCGTTGGCGCTGCGCGCCGCCAACGACATCAAGCCGACCGAAATCACCTCCGTCACCCTGGGCCTGCCGCGCGCCGGGATGATGTTGATCGGCCAGCCGTCGGACAAGAAGGCTGATCCGCAGAACGTGGTGGATGGCCAGTTCAGCGGCCCGTTCGTCATCTCGGCCGCATTGGCGACGGGCGCGATGGGCTGGGACAGCTACGGCCTGCTGCGCGATGCGACCGTGCGCGGGCTGCTCCCCAAGGTGACCTGCGCGTTCGATCCGGAAATCGAAGCCGAGTTCCCTGCCAACATGTCCGGCAAGCTGACCGTCGCCGCGCGAGGCCAGAGTTTCGTGCAGAAGGTGGTGGTGCCGAAGGGCGAGCCCGGCAACTTCCTCACCGAAGCGGAACTGCGCGCGAAGTTCACCGGCCTGACCGATACGGTGCTAGGCGCCGAACGCTCGGCGCGCCTGGCCGATGCCGTGCTGGCGATCGATACCACGGCCGACGTCGCCAACCTGATGCGGCTCGCCTCGCCTTTGATGCCGGCGCGCCTTGCCGGAGAATGAAGCGCAACGCTGCATCACGGAGACCCGACGGTTCATGCCCACCTTTAGCCCCCAGGCGCTTCGCTCTGTCGTCAGCCTGATCGTCGCCCGCATGGGCAGCACAGCCGAGGAGACCGAGGAAGTAGCGGACCACCTCGTTCGCGCCAACCTTGCAGGTCATGACAGCCATGGCGTGGGCATGCTGCCTACCTATGTCCGACTGCTGCAAGACGGATTGCTGGTGCCTAACCAGACGCCTCACACCGTGCTCGATGCCGGCGCGCTGCTGGTGATCGACGCGCGCCGCGGGTTCGGCCAGCGTGTGACCGCCGATGCCGTGCGCCGTGCGATCGGCCGCGCGCGCGAACTCGGTGCCTGTGTGCTGGCATTGCGCAATGCCTCGCATGTCGGCCGGATCGGCACCTACGGCGAACTCGCCGCGAGGGCCGGCTGCGCGTTCACCGCATTCGTCAACGTGGCCGATGGTCGTGATGCGCAGGCGCCGTGGGCCTGCGCCGAGCCGCGTCTCGGCACCAATCCGTTCTGCGCGACAGTGCCTGGACCGGATGGGCCGGCGCTGATGCTCGACATGGCGACCACCACGATCGCTGCCGGCAAGGCCCGGGTGGCGTTCAACAAAGGCGTGTCGGTGCCGGACGATTGCCTGATCGATACCGCTGGCCTCCCGACCAACGATCCGACGGGGTTCATCCGCGACCGCACCGGAGCGATGCTGTCGTTTGGTCGGCACAAAGGTTCCGGCCTGGCGGTGATGTGCGAGATCATGGCCGGCGCGATCGGCGGTGGCCAGCGGGTGGACGAGCCGGTGAAGGGCGGCACTCTCAACTCGATGCTCGCGACGGTGATCGATCTGTCGCGGCTCGGCGATCCGGACGCGATCGCGCAGGGCATCGAGGCGACCAAGGAGCATATCCGCACATCGCGCGTCGCGCCTGGGTTCGAGGAAGTGCTGTTGCCCGGTGAACCCGAGCGACGTTCCGCGCGGGAACGCGAGGCTGCCGGAATTTCAGTGGACGCGACGACGTGGCATGACATTCGCGAAGCGGCGGCCAAGATCGGCATCACCGCGGCCGAGATCGACCGTGCGGTGGGTGCCAACTAATAGGCGAAAGTGAGACCGACGAATACGCCTCGGGCACGATCGTCACCCGCCAGCTTGATGCGGTACTGAAGGTTCAGATCCACGTATGATTTAGGGGCGGTGTAGGTGCTTTCGCGGAACCACCATCGGAGCGCGACGCCCGGGCCGGCGCCAAGTGCATTCGGCGTGGCAAGCAGGTTGTTGTAGCCGCCACCCAGCGCCAGAAAAGGCGTGACGACAACGCGATCGCTGATTGGATCGAGCCGAAAGCTTCGGCCCAGCCGTCCCTCAAACGAGACGACCGACTGTGGGATCACGAAGAATTTGTCGTATTCCGCATAGATCTGCCACATCGTCCAGTTCTCGGCATCGACCCGCAGGTCCGTGCCTTGCCCATCGGAAAATGCCACGCGTCCCAGCCAGTCATTACGTGCATCATTGCCGATGGCAAATAGTCGTGCACCCTCGAATACCAGGTTGATTGCCGAGAATGGTTTCCAGCGCGCACCAACGGCGCCCTGCAGCGTGGGTGCGCCTGTTGGGCCTCCTGTCGCGTCCGACAATGTCTCGAATGTTCTTTCGAAGACTTCGAAGATGCTGCCGTTGCGATTGCCTATCACTGGTGGCCGCCAATAGAATTCGCTGCCGGCCTGAAGCAGGTCACCACCAACAAGTGGCGGAGCGAGAGGCGAACTCGGCATCACGCCAATGGCTCCGTAGGACAAGGTCACGAATGCTCCCCAGCTCCGCTCGAGTTCGGCCACTTCGCGACGTGCGTCGTACAGAGCCTGCGGCTGTAGCGGCAGCCTGCCGGCGGCGTTTTCGTCAATGGCGGTCTTGAAGAAGTCGATGGCCTCCGCGTTGTGTGCCGAGCGCTTCTCGGCGTACGCAGCATCGAGAATCGCGGACCCGGTAAGCTCGCCCCGCTGCCTCGCGCGCTCAAATCGAGCGGTCGCCGCCGTATCGTCGCCGAGACGCGTCCCGAGGTAGGCCACGTCGAGATTTGACGCCGCGTCGAGCGAGCCATCCGACAGAGCTTGCGCGAAGCGCGTCTTAGCCTCGCTCGTGCGTCCCAGCTCAGCGAGGAGACCGATCTCGGCCTTCACCATCGTTGCCCGCTCCTCCGGGGTTTTTGCGAGCTGCATACCAAGGCGAAAGGCGGCAAGCGCTTCATCCTTTCGGCCCAGCGCAAGCAACGCAAACGCTCGGCGAGAGGCGATCAGATAACTCCGTTCGCCGGCGTAGGGCTGCAAAGCGTCAAGCGCGCGCTGATCCTGCTTGGCGGCCAAGGCGGCATCCGCCAGCGCGAGTGCTATGTTCCGACGGTTAAGCGTCTTGGTCTCGTCGGCCTGCAGGGCAGCCGCGAAGTCGTCTGCCGCAGCAGTAAATCTTCCCAGTCTCTGGCGGACGTAGCCACGCTGCGCCAGCATCGCAGCGTCTCTTGGCGACTGCGCGAGTGCGTCGGTTGCGAGTTGATCCGCCTCCGACAGATGGCCCGCGTTCGCCATCGCATCGACCAGCAACCGCTTGTAGTCAGGATTTTGCGGTGCCAGCCTGACGGCCTCCTGCGCATCGGCCACGGCACCGGCGTAGTCACCGTGCGCCTCCGCCTTATAAGCACTGTCCGCCGCTCGATACGCTCGCTCGCGAATTGACGACGCAACCGCGGCTTCTGCAGTGCGAAGCAGTTTTTGGTAATCCGCATTATCCGGCGCAAGAGTAACCGCCGTACGCGCCTGACGAACAGCCTCGGCGTAATCGTCGCGGCCATAGGCCTTGTAGGCCGCATCGGCTGCGCTGAATGCCCGCTCACGCTGCGTGTTGTGCACAGCAGCCTCGGCCGTCGCCAGCAGGCGGCGATATTGAGCATTGTCGGGTGCGAGAGTTACCGCCTCCCTTGCCCGCAGCACAGCCTCCGCATAGTCACCACGGGCATAGGCCTTGTAGGCCGCATCCGCCGCAGCGTAGGCGAGCGCCGGAACCGCCCCATGCACGACGACGGAAGGCGTCGTGGCCGGGGCCAATTCAGCTGCGGAGGAATGATGCGCTCCGAGGCTCTGCGACAACAGAGCGGTCATGAAACAACAGATTGCCAAGGTCACGATGGGCCGATCGCGAGGCAGCAATCCGATTGCGTACCGCCACATCATGGATCGCGGTCAACCGTGGCTTTGGCAGCCGCTGCGAGCCGCTGCTGCACTTCAGCGGCCGTCTGGACCGCCTCGCGCGTCACCACGCCATGCGCGACGAGGAAGTCACCAATGCGGCCATCCCGGTCTGGATGATATCGCGCGAGCATTGTCGCAAGAACGTCGCGGTGAACGAGATCCATTTCGAGCAGAATGTCGCCCAGCAACGGCACCTCGACCGTGAAGACGTCGGTTGCCACGCCGTGGCGCCGCATGAGCCGCATCGCGGCCGCAATCTCGCTCTCCCGCACGATGTGCCAGCTCGGCTGTTGTGGCAGCAGCGCCGCAATGGCCTGCCGCGCTTCCTCCGCGACCGGACCTGCTGTCGCCACCATGATCCGCCCACTGGCATCGACGCCAAAAGGCACTATCCGCCACCGCACACAGAGATTGATCGGCAGCATCCCGGCTGCCTGCGCTATTTGCTCCGCACTCGGGTGCGCCCTTGGCCACGCCGCCTGAAAGGCGATCGCTTCGGCGACGGTCTCCTCGTCCAGCAAGCCTTCAGAAACGAGAATTCGACCGAGTGGTGCGCCAAGACTGCGGTGCAGGTGCAAAGCGTCGGCAAGCTTTGCATCGTCGACGGCACGCCACGCAAGAAGCAGCTCGCCGAGCCGCTGGCGCCGCCGGGCGAGAGTTGCGCTCGAGGGGAAGTCGTGGGCTGTCTTGTCCCAGGTAATCCGCGTATGGAACATCAGGTGCAGCAGGAATAGCTTCCAGGCACGCAGTACAGCGGCAAAGTTGACGAAGTTCGCCACCACCAACCGTGGCAACGACAACAGCGCATGCTCCCAGCCATAAATCCGCCGCACGAAGTAGACGCGTTGGGAGGCTCGCCAAAGCAGCAAAACGCCGTTTGCATAGAGCAGCCAGACAATCCAGTCGCGCCAGATCGGGGTGGAAAGACGATTCGCCCAGAACCCGCCGATCGTCAGAATGTAGAGCGGGACAAGCTGCGCGGTGAGCAAGTATCCAAAAATGTTGATGAACGGTGTGACTGCCCCCTTGCGATCACGGAACAGCAGATATTTGGTCGCCAGTGAACCCGACCATCCAACCTGCTGCCAACCCTGAAAGCAAATGCCAAGAGTTCAACGGGCCTTTTGCCGGTACGCCGTCTTGAATGTGCTTGGGAAGTACTCACGCACGCAGAGTGGCATTCTCACGCGGACCTCGCGGGGGTGACCGAGCCCGAACCACGACCTGCGTCGCACGATGAAATCCACTGGGAAGAGACAGAAGATCAACTTCATCCCGTGGTGCGCCAACCGTGCACCGATATCGTAGTCTTCCGTCAATGTGTCCGTGTTGAACGGCTGATTATCCGTTTCCGCGGCAAGGACCGTCAGCGCGTGGCGGGAAAAACATGTGCCGACGCCTGCTGACGGCACCATGCCGGACAGGCTTTCGCGGACCACCAGGTCGCGAGCGTGCCACTCGGCAAATTCGTCCATGTAGGTCCCCGCGACAAACTCGTGCCAATTGCGCTCGAGCGAGGCGACCGGTATCTGAATCAAGTCCTTTCTTGGCAGAATATAATTGAACAGCTTGAGTTCCATTGGATGCAGCACGTCTTCACAGTCGTGCAGAACGACGCCAGCGAATTCGACGCCGTGCGCTTGCTCATGCAGGAAGATGGCCTGAACTATCCAATTTAGGCAGTCCGCCTTGCAGGTTGGCCCATCATGCGGCACCTCGACCCGAATCAGCTGCCTGAACCGGCGTCGCATCCTTTCTACTTCGTCGATCGTCGCTCGATCATTGACGTAGGTACCGACGAAGATCGTGTATTCCCGGTAATCAAGTGTAACCACCATGTTCTCGAGCATCGGTACAATCACGTCATGCTCCAGCCACGCCGGAATCATGATTGCCAAGGGCTGCTCGTCGCGTTCGTACAACTGAGCGGTGGTCAGCGGTTCATGGTGACGCCACACCGTGAGCGTCCGATGGAGCTCCCGGCACCAGTACCAGATATCAATGAACAGATCGTCCAGGCCGAGAACGAGCATTACGAGGGCTACCGCCGCCGTAAGGAATGCCAATGCGCCCTGATAGCCGACGAGGAGCTGTGATGGGTCAGACGACATGTTCGGCAAACGTCACTACGCTCGGAGCATGTCAGCGACCCGGCGCGATCAATGGCACCTCATTCGGCCAAGACACGATCGGCTCCGATTCGGCTGTGCGAGACGTCGTCGGGCACCTCGTTGGTGAACTCACGAAGTGCGCCACCGGTCAACGCGGCAACGATCCGATCAGAGGCCGCGCCATCGCCGTAGGGATTTAGGCGGCGTGCAAAACGGCGATATGCATCGTCGTCGTCGAACAGCTTGTTGACTGCGGTGATGATGCGACTCGGATCGGTGCCGACAAGGTGGACGGTTCCTGCCTCGACGGCTTCGGGTCGCTCGGTAACCCCGCGCATCACCAGGACAGGCTTGCCCAGCGAGGGGGCCTCTTCCTGAACACCACCCGAATCGGTCAGCACGACGTGGGCCCGCTGCATCAGATATACGAACGGCACGTATTCCAGGGGTTCGACAAGATGGATGTTTGTCCGTCCCGAGAGTGTGCCCAGGACAGGACCACGGACATTGGGATTGAGATGCACCGGGTAGACCATCTCGATATCCGGCCGTCCTGACAGCCGGCGAAGTGCGACGCAGATCTTGTTGAACCCCGAGCCGAAACTCTCGCGGCGATGGCCGGTCACGAGCAGCAGCTTTCGGTCAGCCGCAAGATAAGAGAACTGCGCGGCCAGTTGCGCCTGCAGGCCGGTATCATCCTTTACGCGTGCCACGGTGGCCAGAAGAGCATCGACCACGGTATTGCCGGTGACGACAATACGACCGCCGAGCCGCTCCGCCGCCAGGTTGGCCTTTGCACCGGATGTAGGTGCGAACAGCAGATCGCTCACGACATCGACGACGCGTCGGTTCATTTCCTCAGGCCATGGCCGCGACAGATCACGTGTCCGGAGGCCCGCCTCGACGTGGCCGATCGGGATGCGACGGTGAAAGGCCGCGAGTGCGGCTGCCATCGCCGTGGTCGTGTCGCCGTGCACCAGCACCCGATCGGGTTTGACCTTGTCCAGTACGTCGTCGAGCGCCATAAGCGCGCGCCCGGCCAAGGCATTCAACGACTGGTCCTGCGTCATCAAGGCCAGATCGTAGTCCGGCACGATATCGAATAAACTCAGTACCTGGTCGAGCATCTGTCGATGTTGACCGGTGACGCACACGACAGAGCTGATCGCCGCGTTACGTTGCATGGCCTTGATCAGCGGCGCCATCTTGATGGCCTCAGGCCGCGTGCCGAAGACGGAGAGAACTTTCATTATGTTCGGCACCGCCCAGTGGATCGGCGTGATGCCGCCATGCCGGTCCGGGCAGTCGTGTATGATGACGAAAATCTGAGCATCGAACCTATGAGCTCTTGCAATTACGCGGCGTTAGCGGCTGAGTGACGATCCGCAGCCCCTGACCGAATCCAGGCGGCGGCCAGGCAAGTGGTCTGGGCCGGCCGTCCCTCTACGAGGGCATTCCTTTCAGAATGGTATAAAACGCAATGTGCCCTCACCGCGTCACCGGCTTCCCTGGGCGCCGCCTCCGACGCGGTTGACAATCCCACCGCGACCCCATGGACTGGCAGAAGCGCACTCCTGGCGGGACTTCCGACAATGACGACACCGGTTGACGTTCTGATCATTGGTGCCGGCGCCTCGGGCGCGGCCGTCGCGTGGAGTCTCGCCGAGACGAAGATGCACATCCTGTGTCTCGAGCAGGGCGACTGGATGAAGCCATCGGAATATCCCAGCGCGGGCCGCGACTGGGAGGCGCGGCAGCTCAATGACTTCCACTACAGCCCGAACCGGCGCGCGCGCGACACCGACTATCCGATCAACGAGGACAGCTCACCGATCAAGATCGCCAACTTCAACGGCGTCGGCGGCGGCACGGTGCTATATGCGGGTCACTTCCCGCGCTTCCATCCGTCGGACTTTCGTGTGCGCACATTGGACGGCGTCGCCGACGACTGGCCGATCGATTATGCGACGCTGGCGCCGTTCTATGACGAGAACGACCGCATGATGGGCGTATCGGGGCTGGCCGGAGATCCCGCCTATCCGCCGCATGAGCCGATGATGGCGCCGCTGCCGCTGGGCAGGTCGGGTGCCACGCTGGCGCGCGGGATGAACAAGCTTGGCTGGCACTGGTGGCCGTCCGACAGCGCGATCGCCTCGGAGGATTATGAAGGCCGCGCCAAGTGCATCAATCTCGCGCACTGCACCTCGGGCTGCGCGCAGGGCGCGAAGGCGAGCACCGACATCACCTACTGGCCTGCCGCCATCCGTGCCGGCGTCGAGCTGCGCACGCGTTGTCGGGTGCGCGAGATCACAAGGAACGAGCACGGGATGGCGTCCGGCGTGGTGTATTACGACGCCGATGGCGTCGAGCAGTTTCAACCAGCCGAAGTGGTCATCCTCGCCTGCAACGCAATCGGCACGGCGCGTGTGCTGCTCAACTCCAACGGTCTCGCCAATTCCTCCGGCCTCGTCGGCAAGAACCTGATGTTCCACCCGTACGCACGGATCGCCGGGTATTTCGACGAGACGCTGGACGGTTATCGCGGCCCGGGCAATTGCATCTGGAGCCAGGAATTCTACGAGACGGATCGCTCGCGCGGGTTCGCACGCGGCTACACGTTCGAATTCTCGCGCGGCCAGGGTCCGGTGATGGCTGCGGTGCACGGCATGCAGATTGGGCGCCTTCCCTGGGGCGCGGATCACCACCGCGCCTATCGCAGGCTGTTCTGCCACCGCACCGGCATGGTTGCGATCTGCGAGGATCTGCCGGAAGAGCACAACACGGTGACGCTCGATCCGGTGCTGAAGGACACCAACGGCATTCCCGCGCCGAAGATCAGCTACACGCTGAGCGAGAACAGCCGCCGCATGCTGGATCACGCTGTCGCGCGGGCCAGCGAGATCCTGCGTGCCGCGGGCGCGCACGACGTGTGGTCGGAGGCGCCGCTTACCGACGGCGGTTGGCACCTGATGGGAACCGCGCGGATGGGCACCGACCCGGCGCGATCGGTGGTGAACGAGTGGGGCCGCAGCCACGACGTGAAGAACCTGTTCATCGTCGATGGCAGCATCTTCGTCACCTCGGCCGGCGTGAACCCCACGCGCACGATCCAGGCACTGGCGCTCTACGTCGCCGACAGCATCAAGCAGCGTCTCGCAACGCTGTTCGATTGAGATGGCACCGGAAAACGCGCTGTCGGCGGAGCGTCCTGATCAGGCTTTCGACGGCGACCAATCATAGACCCGCCGCAGAGTTTCTCCCATGAGCGCCACCCGATCGCTGTCGGACAGGCGGTCGGTAATGCGAAACGGCTCGACCCCCTGCTGGTAGGTCAACACGCCGACCGCGCGCGTCCAGTCGGTGCCCCACATACAGCGATTGAGGCCGAAGCCGTCGAAGATCCGCCAGAGCGGATCCCAGATGTCGTTGTAGGGGAACGCTTCGTGCGACAGCGTGCACGCGCCGCTGATCTTCACCGCGATGTTGTCGTGGGGTGCCAGCGCCAGCAGCTTGGGGAGATCGGCAAACGGCGCCGCGGGTGCCGGCGGTTGGGACGGCTGTTGCAGCCCGAGATGATCGATCACCAGCGACATATTGGGGTTGCGCGTTGCCAGTTGTCCGGCCTGCTCCAGCCGCCCGGTCGCCATGAGGTTGACCGGCAGGGAGTGACGCGCCGCGGCAGCGAGCACGCGATTGAGGCCAGGATCGGCCGGGTCCGTCGAGACGCCTTCGCGGTTCAACATGACGCGGATGCCGACGGTCCCGTCGGTGGCCGCCCAGTCGGCGATCGTGTCGGCGACCGCAGGATCGGCCGGATCGACCGGCTTGACCAGACCGAAGCGACCGGGATGCGCGGCGTAAACCTCGAGGGCATAGCTGGCGTCGTAGCGGTACAAGGAGAACGGCGAGACCAGCACCGCGCCGTCGACGCCGACGGCGTCCATAGCGGCCACCATGTCTTTGCCTGTCACCTCTGGCGGTCCGTGAAGCACGCCGGCCCACGGCCTGCCCGGGTGATTGCGTTCGTATGCATGCACTTGAGCATCAATTGTCAGCATGATTTCTGACCTTCTACCTCCCGGGGTCGCTTTGGCCGCCCGGATTATACGGCTTGGCCGACCGCCGTCAGCCCCTGAGGCCGCACTGCGCCCACTGTCGCTCGACGATGTTGCCGACGGCAGACCCCAATTATCATAATTTGTACGAAAGTGTAAAAATTGTACTTGCATTGTGGCCAAAATTGGGCACTAATGGGTGTGCGGGACTTCATAGCTCCAGCCCATTCGCAAGCGCTATCGGAAGCAGCACAACTCGTCCCGTTACCCAGGTCAGGAGAAGTGACCGTGGAAACGTCAAGAATCGGCACCATTACGCTCGCTCTGCACCTCGATTGGGACCGCGTCGGCATCCTGTTCGCGACCTTCGGTATTGCCTGCGCCGGTCTCTCAACCGTGCTCTACAGCGCCGGTTTCCTCCTGCAGGCTCTGTCCCACCATGTCTGACGGCGTCGCACCTTACCAGGTGGAGGAGCGCCTGGTGGAAGGCGAGACGCGATGGGTCGCCATCCGCGCTCGCGGTGCCGAATGGTCGTACCTCACGATCGATGAGGCTGCCGATCTTGGCCGCCAGTGGGTTGAGCGGTTCGGCGCGGCGCGGGTCACTCGCGAGCAGTAACCGGATTTGACTGTGCGGGGTGTTCCCTGCGCGCAGCACGCAGGGTCGTGCATGGCCGAGCCGGGCCCGGCCATGACGAAAACGGCAAGGCCCGGCTTACGCCGGGGTGAACATCGGCATCGGCGGCCCGCCTTCTGTAGGCACGAACTTCAACTTCACATCCTGGCCGATCTTCAGCGCGTCAAGATCGCAATCGACGATGTTGGTCATCATCTTCGGCCCTTCCGCCAGCTCGACATAGGCCATTGCGAACGGCACCTCGGCGCGCTTCATCACGCTGAGCGAGTAGATCCTGCCCTTGCCGGATGCCTCCTCCCACGCGCAGCCACTGAAGCAGAACGGACACAGCTCGCGTGGATACCAGTGCGCCTTCTTGCAGGACGTGCAGCGACGGATCAGGAACTTGCCCGCGGCACAACCGTCCCAGAATGGCTTGGTCTCCGGATTGGTCTCGGGCGTGCCGGCGAAGGAAATCTTGCGTTGGACATAGGCCATATCGATCACTCCCGCTCCATGATCACAGTGCTGCCGCAGTGCCGCGTGCCGAGCGAACCGCCCGTGCCATGCGCTAGCGCGAGATTACAATTCTTCACCTGCACCGCCGGATGCGCCTCGCCGCGCAACTGACGCACCGCCTCGATGATCTTGGTGATGCCGCCGCGGTTGGCCGGGTGGTTGTTGCATAACCCGCCACCGTCGGTATTGAACGGCAGCTTGCCGACACCGGAGATCAGGTTGCCGTCGGACACGAATTTGCCGCCCTGGCCTTTCTCGCAGAAGCCGAGGTCTTCCAACTGCATCAGCACGGTGATGGTGAAGCTGTCGTAGATCGAGGCGTATTTGATGTCGGTGGGCTTGATGCCGGCCATCTCCCACGCGGGCGGTCCTGACCAGCGCGCGCCGGAGTAGGTCAGGTCCACATCGCCGCCCATCTGGTGCTTGGGCGACTCACCGACACCGATGACCTTCACCAGCGGCCGCTTCAGGCTCTTGGCGATCTCGGGCTTCGTGACGATCAGCGCGCCGCCCCCATCGCTGATCACGCAACAGTCGAGCCGATGCAGCGGCGTGGAGACCATCGGCGACTTCACCACGTCCTCGACCGTCACCACGTCGCGCAGCATCGCGTGCGGGTTGTGCTGCGCATGGTGCGACGCCGCGACCTTGATCCAGGCGAGCTGTTCACCGGTGGTGCCGTATTCGTGCATGTGCCGTGCGGCGCACATGGCGTACATGTTCACCACGGTCGGGTTATAGGGGAACTCGAACTGCACGTCGGGCTGCGCCACGTTCCCGGCACGCGCCTGGGTGCCAGTCGCCATGCCCTCGCTGCGCGGCCGGCCGGACAGCGTGATCAGCGCGATGCTGCAACGCCCGGCGGCGATCGCTTCCAGCGCGTGGCCGACCGCGACCTGGTACGACGAGCCGCCGACATCCGTTGAATCCACGTGCCGGCACTTCAGGTTCATGTAATCGACCATCGACAGTGGGCCGAGGCCCGGCGCGTCACCGGCGCAGAAATAGCCGTCGATGTCATCCTTGCTCAGGCCAGCATCCTCCAGAGCGCCCCTGGCACACTCGGCATGCAGCAGGGCCACCGACTTGTCGGTTGCCTTGCGCGTCGGGTGCTCATATGCCCCGACAATGTAGCCTGCCCCCTTCAAACTCATGCGCTTCACTCCCTTCGCGACCACGACCGATCCGGTTCACCGCGCGATTATACTGATCGGTAGCCCGGGGGCCAGACGGCATCAAAGGAGCAGACATGGCGGCAACGAACGAGCACCGCATTCCGATCAAGGGCTGGCTCCTGCCGCTTGCCGCGCTCGCGGCAGGCTTGCTGCTCGGGAAGAATGGCGACTGGATCGCCGGCGCGGCACTTGCCGTTCTGCTGATCGGATCAGTGATGGTTGCCGTCCACCACGCAGAGCTGGTCGCGCTCTGGTTGCGGGAACCTTTGGGCACGCTGGTATTGACGCTGGCCGTGACGGTTATCGAACTGTCGCTGATCGTTTCGCTGATGCTAACCGGAAAATCCGACCCCGGGCTCGCCCGCGACGCGGTTCATGCGGTGGTCATGCTCGTGCTCAACGGCCTGGCCGGAATCTGCATCGTGGCCGGAACGCTGCGTCACCGCGAGCAGGAATTCCAAACGCTTGGAGCGAACGCCTTCCTCACAGTGCTGATGCCGATGGCGGTGCTGGTTTTGGTCATGCCCAACTATACGCTGACCACGCCCGGTCCCTATTATTCGACGTGGCAACTCATCTTTGTCGGAACCACGTGCCTTTCGCTCTACCTAGTGTTCCTGTTCGTGCAGACCGTGCGTCACCAGAATTACTTCGTGCCGTCGAACGCGATGGAGGTCGAGCATCATGCGACGCCGCAGGCGCGGATTGGTGCGATCAGCGCAGGCTTGCTGGTACTGTCGCTGGCCGCGGTCATCCTGCTGGCCAAGCTGCTTGCGCCGTTCATCGAGCGAGGCATCGTCGCAGCCGGTGCTCCCTTCAAGCTCGCGGGTGTGCTGGTTGCGGCGATCGTGCTGATGCCGGAGTTCTTCGCCGCATTGAGCGCCGCACGGCGCAATCAACTGCAGACCAGCATCAACCTGGCACTGGGAAGCGCGGTCGCGTGCATCGGACTGACCGTTCCGGCGGTAACGGTCATCGCGCTATGGCTCGGCCAGCCACTGGCGCTTGGCATCGACAACGAATTGACTGTGCTGCTGGTGCTGTCGTTTCTGGTGGCCATGCTCACCTACGGTCAGGGGCGCACCAACCTGCTGTCCGGGTTTGTCCATCTGGTCCTGCTGGCGAGCTACATCTTCCTGATCTTCGCTCCCTGATGCAGATCTGAATCCTGCGGCGCGTGCCTGCGGCAGCGAGGTGAATGGCGTCTCGTCCAGGATCTCGCTGTGACGCAATTCACAGACTTGATCGTCCTGCTTTGGCTTCCTGTCCGGGAGCGTAGGCGGCATTCGTCGCTCGCAAGAACCGGAGGAAGAACATGTCGGAACGTGGTGGATTGCGCAGTGGCATCGCACTCGCAGCATTGCTCCTGTCAGGCATCCCGAATTGGGGCGGGCATGCTCAAGAGGCCGATGCGGCAGTGAAGACAGTCGAGGGCAGCGAGTTCGGCGTTCGCGCGGAAATCCTGAGCCTGAGGCGTACCGAGGGTGGTTTGCTCACGTTGCGGATAGTCTATGACAACGCATCCGGCGGAGAGGTCAAGAACAAGGCTCTTCCAGGCAGTGGCAACGTCGAAAACTTCCAGTTGGTCGACTTCCCGAATAAGCGGAAATATAGCGTCCTGCGCACGTCCGATGGTGCGTGCCTCTGCACGTCATTGAACCCGTTCAATTCCTCCGAGCCTGGCAAGCGCATACTGTGGGCCAAATTCACCGCCCCTCCCGAGTCCGTGACGCAGATTTCACTTCTGATGCCTGAAGCAGAGCCGGTAGACGACGTCCCCATCACCAAATAACGGCGCGTCCCCGCGCGTGCGGGTCTGCGGCGACTTTCATAGGGACGGTCGCCGCACTAGGTTCACGCCATGGACGCCGTGCAACCTGACGTGTTCATTCCGCCGCGTCCGGTGATGCCGGCGCAGGAACTCTCGTTCCTGCAGTTCCTGCGCGCCATTCGTACCAATGCTCTCGGCATGTGGACGGAGGCCGCGTATCAGCAGGACGTGCTGGTCCGACGGCTGCTCGGGCGCAGCACCATGCTGATCAACGCACCGGATGCGATCCACCACGTGCTGGTGGAGAACGCCGCGAACTACCGCCGATCGCCGGCTTCAATCCGTATCCTGCGACCGATCATGGGCAATGGCCTGTTGCTCAGCGCGGGCGACGACTGGCGGTTGCAGCGGCGCACCATTGCTCCGGCGCTGGCGCCGCGGACCTTGCCGCTGCTCGCGCGCCATATCGTGGCGTGCGCCCAGGAGGCCATTGCGCTGCTCGCCGCGCAGACCAGCGAGCCGCTCAACCTGCTGGCGGCGATGCAGAACCTGGCCCTTGAGGTCGCCGGGCGCTCGATGTTCTCGCTGGAGACACGGCAGTTCGGCCCGCCGATGCGCCGCCTGCTGACGGAGTTCGGCATGCGGTATGCGCGGCCGCATCTGCTCGACATGGTCCTGCCGCCGTCGATCCCGACACTGCGCGATCTCGGGCGGCGCCGGTTTCAGCGGCGTTGGATGGCGCTGATCGATGAGATCATGCGGGAGCGCATGTCAGCGCCTGCGACCGACGCGCCGCGCGATCTGTTCGATCTGCTGCTCGCCGCGCGCGATCCGGAATCGGGCGAGGGTTTCTCGCACGACCAACTGCGCGATCAGATCGCCACGATGATCCTGGCGGGGCATGAGACGACGGCGGTGACACTGTTCTGGTCGCTATTGCTGCTCGCCGGCTCGCGCGTCGAGCAGGAGCGCGTCGCAGACGAGGTTCACGGCATCGAGATCACGCCGGACAACGCGATGGATGTGATGCCGCGTCTGGTCCGCACGCGCGCGGTGATCAGCGAGGCGCTGCGGTTGTATCCGCCAGGCTTCACCCTGGTACGCGAGGCGATCGGTCCGGACCGGGCTGGCACGATCGACATCGCGCGCGGTTCGGTGCTGATGATCGCGCCCTGGGTGCTGCACCGCCATCGTCGTCTGTGGCGCGATCCGGACGCATTCGATCCGTCACGCTTCATGCCGGACATGCTCCCGCCGCCACGCTTCGCCTATCTGCCGTTCGGCGCCGGCCCGCGCGTGTGCGTCGGCGCGCAGTTCGCACTGGCCGAGGCGACGCTGGTACTGGCGATGATGATCCAGGAATTCTCGGTGAGGCTGGAAGATCCGGCGCCGGTACTGCCGGTGGCGATCGTGACGACGCAGCCGAACCACCCGCCGATCTTCCGGCTGACGGCGAGGTAGCTACTCGGCTGCCTCCACCCGGCCTGCATCGGCCGCGAAGCTCTCCTCGATATGCGCTGCCAGCGCGTCGGTCACCGGCTGGAGCGGACGCTTTGCCTTCAGCAGCAGGATGCCGAAGTCCGGCAGCCGCGGCAGGCCCTCCTCGGGCCGCATTGCCCGTAGGCCCTCCGGCAGCCAGGACAGCGTCGAGACAGTGACCGCAAGGCCGGCCAACACCGGTGCGTGCGTGCCGATATGCGATGCCGATGTGTAGGCGATGCGGTAGCGCCGTCCCGCCTGCTCCAGGGCACGAACCGCGGCGCCGGCCCACTCGCAGTCCTGTCCGCGCGCGAGAAACGGTTTGCGGTCGGCAAGCGCCAGCGGCAACGGATCCTGCCGATGCGGCGCATAGCGGGTCGAGGTGACCCAGACGAGCGGGCCCCGCCACAGCGGCACCGTCTGCCAGTCCGGCGGGTGATGCCCGTTCGAAATCAGCGTCAGGTCCAGTTCGTTCGCCTTGATCCGATGCATCAGTTCGGTGGACGGCGAGCAGACCACGTCCACCTGCACCGCAGGATGCGTCTCGGCGAAGCGTTTGAGGATCGGCGGCAGATAGGCGAACGCGTAATCGTCCGGTGAGCCCAGCCGCACGGTGCCCGCAATCTCCGGCGTCCGGAAGGTGGTCAGCACCTCGTCGTTCAGCGCGAGGATCTGGCGGGCACGGGTCAGCAGGTAGTGACCGTGCGGTGTCAGTTGCACAGTGCCGCCCTTGCTGCGGCTAAGCACCGGCTGACCGAGCGCGTCCTCCAGGCGCTTGACCTGCATCGAAATGGCCGACTGCGTCCGGCCCACCCGGGCGGCGGCCTGCGTAAAGCTATGGCCCTCGGCGATCAGCACGAAGGCACGCAGCAGGTCGGTATCCAGAGCATGGGGCAGCGCCATGGTCATCAGCCTAATTCATCAGACCTATCAAGCCAATTCGTTTTTCTGATTGCGCCGGCTCAGGCAGCATGCCGCAGATTGCAGGAGGTCACGATGTCCAATCGACTGCTGATCGACCAGCCCACCCGGGTGCGGCCGGAGGCACTATTCACCGCGCCGACCCTACCCGCGTGGGCGGCGGTCCGCGCGGCTTGGCGGCGTTACCGGTCGCGCCAGCGGATCGCGTATCTCGACGGCCACTTACTGAAGGACATTGGCGTCAGCTTCGCCGCAGCGGAGGCGGAGGCCAACAAGCCGTTCTGGCGAGGATAGGGTGCGGGCCGCCTGTGCTCAGTCGGGGTGATGTTCTGATACCGTGTTGAAATGCCGGCACTCCATGCTGTCCGCATGGGACGACGTGACGACAGGCTTCAGGTGAACGAGCGGCAGTTGGCTTTCATGGTCCTGGAGGAACTGGCATGCTCGCCATCGTTCGGGCGGTGGTTCCTGGGGCAGACCGGGCACAGTGGACCCGGCACGCTCGAGTTGCTCCGTCTTCTGCAACCCACTAGCACAGATGATGGCGAGACCGACTTCCTGGTGGTTCACGTTACCCCCAGGGGAAGGAGGGCACTCCTGATAGACAACAAGCTCGGCGCCGCATTCACTCAGTCTCAACCGGCGCGCTTTCGCAGTAGAGGACAGACCGGCATAGCCGCCGGGTGTTGGCAGGAATTCGCCACCGTGCTGGCGGCTCCCCTGCATTACCTGACGGACGCGAGTGAGGCCGGGTTCGACCACAAGGTCCCCTATGAGACGATCAGGCAGGCGATCGCGGAGCATGGCGACCCGGCGCGCATCGCGTGCAAGCTGCAGTTGCTCGACTGCGCGATTGCCAAGGTGCCCAATGCCAACGCGATCAGGAAGCGTCGGCGCGAATCGAGCTAGACGCCGGGTCCAAAAAAACACCCCGCTCTTGTTGGCGGGGTGCGGACATTTCTCTCTAAACTTGGCTTCTTGAGCGTCTGGTAATCGCCTCACATCGGGTTGTCCAGCCTAATGCGATGCTGCGCTGCGAAATCCCACTTGCACACGAACGACCGGCTTGCTACGTTGTGCGCCGCAGCAATGCAACGAGAGTTGCGCTGTCTGCTTTCTTGGACGTTTCCTCCCTAAACTTGGCGGTGCCTCCGGGCACCGCCTTTTTCTTGCGCGGGGCGTCGGCTGGGGGGACAGCAACCTCGGTCAGGCTGCGATCCCGAACCGCTCTGTGTAGCCGCGGAACTTCTCCCTCTCGGTGGCGGCGTCGAGGCCATGATCCTCGAAGCGGTAGTCGCGCGGGCCATAGCCGCCGCGCGGCCGCTCGCTGGCATATCGCCCGAACGCGGCAGCCACGCCAGGCGCCAGCGGCAGGCCGAAATGCCGATACAACGCGGCCACCGTGCCCACAGGGTCCGCCACCAGCGCGTTGTGGTGGACCTGATGGACCGCCTCCGGGAGGCCGGCATCGTCGCCAACCGCCACCATCTGCTGTGTGCCCTCCAGCCAGCGGACACTTTCCTGCCTGCCGATCTCGCGCGGATCCAGCCGCCGGGTGAACGGCCGGCGCACCACCTCGGTGAGCTTCGCCACCGACAAGAGCACCTTCACGGGATCGCGGTGAACGAACACGAGCCGCGCATCGGGATACTCGGCCCGGATCGCATCCAGCGCGAACAAATGTTCGGGGCATTTCACGACCCAGCGCCCGCCAGGCGCCTGGTGCTGCAAATGTTGCAGGAAACGACGGTGGAACTGGTAGGCAGGCGCGTGGCTGGCCCTGTCCACCCAGTGCCGGTAGGTCGGGATCTGGTAGGTCGTGTCGAAGCGCAGGCTGCGGAAGACATGCGCGGTGATCTCGCTGCACTCCTGTGGTGACGTGGCATCGAGCGGATGCAGCGCGCGAAACTCCGGGGCCAGGCGTTCGAAGGCACGCAACTGCCGCGCCACGCGCGCCGGCCGTGTATCCTGGCCCTTGGCCGGCGGATATGGATAAATCGTCTGCCAGACAAGCGGCGCCCGGTTCTCGGGATCGTTCAGCAACAGCCGGTGCAGGAAGGTGGTGCCGCTGCGCGGCAGGCCGGTGATGAAGATCGGCCGCTCAATCTGCTGCCGCTGAATGCCGGCATCGCGCGCTTCGGCCTCCTGGAAGCGCAGCAGATTGGTTAGGAAGCGCACTACATCCCATCGCGTCGCCATGCGTCCCACGAGGCTGAGCGAAGCCTCATCCACGCACGCGGACAGCAGGCGGCGCAGCGGGTCGATGAACGATGTGTCGCCGAACTCGTTGAGTCCGCTGCGACGGCGAGCGGCCGCCAATAGCGGCTCCGCCTCCAGCGGTCGCCCCAGCAGCCCGAACGCATCCGCCACACCGTCAGCGAGGGAGAGGACCGAATCTTGCAGCAACAAACGTAGTCTCTCCTCGCGGCACGACCGGAGGGCACAGGATCGTGACCCGGTGAAGGGCCGTCCCCCTGTGCATCCGGGTTTGGCGGTAACCCATTTGAACCATTATGCGGCTAGCCTGACCGCAGCGTCGGTGCGGGGCGTGAATATTCGCTCCCAAATCCGGCGCCGCGGGCATTCTTCGCACATCGATCGGATGAGGAACATACCATGTCGTTTGCCTTGTTTGGCCGCCGGCGCTGGTTGCGAGGAGCCCTCGCCGTGGCCGGCACAGCGGTGGCATTGCCGCGAGCGAACGCCGATCCCGCGGCGGTGACGCCGATCCGGGAACTCTGCGACCACCTGCTTGAGATCATGCGGGCCGGCCAAGCCACGCCGTTTCCACAGCGGTTCGCGACTCTGGCCCCGGTGATCGACCGCGTCTTCGATCTGGCTTCCATCCTGCAGCTGTCGGTCGGTCCGACCTGGTCCAGCCTGAGCCCCGATCAGCAAGCGAGCCTCCTCACCGCGTTCCGCCGCTACACGGTGGCCAACTATGTCAACAGCTTCGACAACTATACTGGTCAGCGCTTCGACGTGTCGCCGGACACCAAGAGCCTGCCGAACGGCGAGCAACTGGCACAGACGAAGATCATCTCGTCATCCGGCGATTCGCACGAGCTGGATTACGTCATGCGCCGGGGTGGCAATGCCTGGAAGGCTGTCGATGTGCTGGCGGACGGCTCGATCAGTCGGGTCGCGGTGCAGCGCTCCGACTTCCGCCGACTGGTCTCCCGCGGGGGCGCCCAGGCGCTGATCGAGAGTTTGAACCAGAAGACAACGGATCTTTCCGGTGGCGCTCTGACCTAACGACCCTGGTCCATCATACCGTGGCCACCGGCGTCGCGGGCGAGCCGACCGCTCCGGGCAGGCGCAGCGGTGGGCCGGTGAACAGGAAGCGGTTGCGGTTGTGGACGCGCAGCCAATTGGCGAGCTCGGTGAGGTAGAACATCTCGCCGAGATAGCAGCCGAGCTTGAACAGGCAATGCGCGTGAAGCGGCAATGTGGCGCAGACATCGTCCATACACGGCCGTGCGGGCATGCTCTCGACCGCGAAGTTGTCGGAGATCAGCGCAACGGCGCCGCTGTCGGTCACCCATTGCTGCAGCTTCGGATCGCGACCGTCGAGCCCCACGGTGCCGGCCATCAGCTTTTCGCGGTCGGGCTGCTTGTTCATCTCCAGCAGCATCTCGGCGAAACCGGTGCGAAACAGCACGAAGTCACCTTGCTCCACGATGACGTTGTCCTTCCGCATCACTTCCATCAGCTCGTCATAGCTGACGATGTGGCCGGTGCGGCCGAAATGTGCCTCGAGATCGATCAGCACGCCGCGGCCCTGCATGCAGGACTCCGCCATGTTCTGCACACCGAGATGCCGCGCGCCCTGCGGTTCGTCGCATGGCGTCATGTTGCCCTGTGCGTCGTAATAGGCGGGACCGATGATGTCGCGGCCGGCGCGGTAGCCATTGTAGAACACGTCCTCCGCACGGCCATCGCCATCGGCATCGAACATCTGGCCGACATGCGCGAGGCTGTCCCACTGCGTCGAGTACTGCAGGGTCAGGACGACCTGGTCGTCGCAAACGATATCGGTGGCGGTCGGATCATCGCAGCGCAATGGGTAGTTCATGTTGGGTTTGTCGCCGCGCATGGTGGGTTTCAGCACCGGCGGAAAGCGGCGCGGCGAGAGGATGGCGCCGCCGGGATAGTCTAGCGGCAACGACAGGCAAAATGTTTTGCCGACCTTTACCTCGGCGATGCCTTGCAGGACTTTTTGCGGCGTGAGGAGATTGAGCCGGCCGCGTTCATCATCGGCGCCGAAATCGCCCCAGGTCGAGCCGGTGGGACGACGAGTCCATCGTTGGTTGTCTGCCATGTGCGTTTCCTTCCTTGAGCCGTGCCACTGTCAGTGCGAGAGCGCGGCCGCAGTGACCAGTTCTTAGCACCCGCCGAGCCGGGAGCGGATGACGTGATCGAAGGCGGCGAGCTCGGCCTCCGGCATATTGTAGCCGCCGGCGAGGTCGTGCGCCGGGAACAGGAATACATCGTCAATGCCTGCTTCCTCACGCGCACGCAGCAGCCGCTCCGCACAATGTTCCGGTGAGCCGAACAGTCCGAACGCATCGGCAATCCGCCATGCCTGGCTGTCGGGGATGGCAGCAGGATCGTGCGCTTCCGCCAACGGAAAGCCCGCTTCCGTCAGCCAGCGCAGATTCGAGGCACTCGGATAGTTGAGGAATGGCTGTCCCGGAGCGAACCAGCTCCGTACCCATCGCGCTCCCACCTCGGCATCCGGTCCGAGACCGAGCGTGACGACGAACTTCACCGGAAAGCCGGTCAGAGAACGGCCGGCGCGACTGGCCCCTGCCTCCAGGTGACGCAGCGCGGCGCGGACGGAATGCGGATGGAGGCCAACCATGAGAAAGGCGCCGTCGGCCACTTCGCCGGCGAGTTCGATCATGCGCGGGCCAGCGGCGAGCAGATACACCGGTGTCGGTGTCGTGCTGCGGTTGCGCAGACGGATCGATGCCGGACCGAACCCCACCTCCTCTCCGGCAAGCAGCCGGCGGAGATCGCGGATCGCGTCACACATGAAGGCCACGCCCGCGCGCGGCTGCCCGATGCTCCGCGTCGAGATGAAACCGGGGGCGACGGTAAGAAACGCCCGTCCGGGCGCAATTTCCTCGAGACTCTGGGCAAGCGAGGCGAGAACCAGCGGATGCCGAACCACGGGGCTCGAAGTGGCCGGGAAAAGTTGCAGTCGGCGTGTCGCCTGGGTAGCCAGGGCCAGCGCCAGGTAGACATCGCGTCCGCTGGAAGGATGGTCATGAACGCCAACGCCGTCGAAGCCAGCGTCCTCGCAGCGCGCGACGAATGCAGCGATCTCGGGCAACGGCCGGCCGACCGGAACGCGCAGGGCGACGCGGAGCCGGGTCATCCGACGCGCCTTGTCAGGCCGGCACCAGCGGCGCGTGCGACCGGGTCCCCTCGCAGATGATACCGCCGCGGTCGCCGACCGTGATGTCGCCATAGCATTCCGAAAAAACCGGCGGCAGCGGCCGGGCGTCCGGCGGGGCGAGCCACAGGCGCAGCAAATGGCGCTTGTGCTCGGCTTCAGGCCAATCCTCGTACGCCGAGCGGGCGTGCAGGATCGTATGGTTGTGCAGGAACTGGATGTCGCCTGGCATGAAGTTCATGTCGAGCCGCAATTCGGGATCGCCCGCCAATTCGCCCAGCATGTCGAGCGCCTCGATATCCTCGGCAGAAAGCCGGCGTGCATTCGGAAAGCGCTGCGATGAGCCGATATGCAGCCGCGAATACAGCACCGAAAGTCTGCCGGCATGTTCATTGAAAACCGGCGCGTCGTAGAACGGCGCCTTGCCCTCCGGCACCTCGCCGCGCCGATCGACTGGGAACGGCTGATACAGCCGCTCCAGCAGATCGGGCCGACGCTCCAGCATGACATTATGCACAGCCATCGAACTTGCGATCGCCGAGAGACCGCCGGACTTCGCGCGCCGCAGGCACAGGAGTGCCACAACATCGCAGCGATCGATGTGGAAGTTCTGCCGCTCTGACGTCGCGTAACTGCGAATGTTCGGGTTAGTCGCGCTGCTGCCGCCGAGATCATAGATGTGACCGAGCAGGTGCCCCTTTGAGTTCTGCGAACGGGCACTGCCGAAATAACTTCCGATGCCCCAATATGCGGTGGCACTCTCCGCGATGGGCCGATCCTCGACCGGCACGCCGCGCAGCAGCACGAAGCCGCGTCCCTCCAGCACTTCCGCGCGCAGGCGATCCAGCACTGGACCGAGCGTCGGAAGCGGGAAATCCTCGCGGCGTATATCGGCGATATCGATGTTGCGCGCCTGCACCGCCTTCAGGGCGGTTTCGATGTCGGCGATCTCCGAGTGCGACAGCCGATAGCTCCACTCCGCCTCGCGCCCGCGCATATCCGCGCCGGCCCAGGCAGCGGGCCCGTCTATCGGTCGCCGCAACGGCAAGTCTCGCACCGGCGTCACAACATTTGCATCGGTAGCGCTCATCGGAATTCACCTCCGCAACGAAGACCAGCGGCACAGCATACCCAGACGAGGCGCGCGGTCCAACTTCAGACGGGAATGCACAGGGCGTTCGGAACCAGAAGATTGGCGTAGACACAACGCCGCTTCCTGAGCCGGAGGCGGTCCGCGATGCGACAGAACACGTCACGATAGCTGCCGACCTGGTGCATTGCCGTTTTCTCCGGCGCGACGGCGCGATCCCGAATCATCGCCCTGCCCTCGCAGTAGATCAGCCCGACGGGAAATCCCTGGTCCGCGTTCTCGCGTGACGTGACGAGGTAGAACGCGTTATCGACGAACAGCTCTATCCAGTCCTGCAACCGCTGCCCGTCTAGCGCGGCGGCGGCCAGATCGTCGCCATGGTTACAGACCATGGACTGTCGAACTCGCCGATGAGGTCCATGAGCCGGGGATCGGCGAGGCTCATGGCCTCCTTGTAGGCACGCATCAGATTTGACCTACGCCGGATTCGAGTAATGGGTGAGACCGGCATGGCAGCGACCGTACACCGGTAGTGTCGATGTCACCCCGGGGACGCCGTCATTCCCTCAGCGTCGCATCGCATGGTACGTGTCTGACCATGTCGGAGCCAGCTTCCGGCGGTTCAGCCGGCGATTAGCTTGCGTCGTTCCACTCGAAAGGCTAGGAAATCCATCAGCCGTCTCCCTGGTGCTGCTGTAGCTCAGTGGTAGAGCACCCCCTTGGTAAGGGGGAGGTCGTCAGTTCAATCCTGACCAGCAGCAGCATGATTGATTGAGTTTCCTGACAACTCCTTCTGTGTCACTCATTCTGCGCGACTTCGCGCTGGCGCCTGTGTCGCAACAAGGACATCGTGGCAGTGCGTGCGCCAAAGCCCGCGCGAGGCGGAGAGGACAGCCATGAAAGCCAGTTCCAATCGCATCGTCACTACTCATGTCGGGAGCCTGCCACGCCCTGACGACCTGATAGCAGCCAACCTCTCGCGCGACGCCGGCGAGGCGTACGACGAGGCGATCTTTCAGAAGGAACTTCGCGCAGCTGTGGATGATGTCGTCCAGCACCAGAGAGACCTCGGCATCGACATCCCAGGCGATGGCGAGTTCGGCAAGTCCATGGGACACCGGGTCAACTTCGGTGCATGGATGAGCTACGCGTATCATCGCCTGGGCGGTCTCGATCTGGCCGGCCCGGACATGCACGATGTGGCCCCTCGGCGGTCCAGCCCTGGTCAGCCGGTGCTGACGAGTTTTGCCGATCGGCGCGATCGCGCGCGGTTTGCAGCGGCATACGCTGATCCCGAGTCAGGCGTGTCAACGGGCCCGCGGCCAACGACAGGGCCGGTATGCGTTGCCCCTCTCAGCTATGTCGGTGGCGACGCGATCAAGGCCGACATCGCCAACTTCAAGGCCGCGCTCGATGTTGCGGGTGTGGGCGAAGGCTTCATGACCTCGATCGCCCCAGGCAGTACCACGCGGATGGCCAACGTCTACTACAAGTCCTACGAGGAGTTCCTGTTCGCCGCTGCCGACGCAATGCGTGAGGAATACACGGCGATCGTCGAGGCCGGACTTGTCTTGCAACTCGACGACCCGGCGCTCGCCACAAACTGGGACATGATCAATCCCGAACCTACGGTGGAGGACTACCGCAAGTTCGCTATGATTCAGGTGGCGGCACTTAATCACGCAGTTCGCGGGCTGCCGCAGGATCGCATTCGGTTTCATTTGTGCTGGGGAAGCTGGCACGGACCACATACGACAGACATTCCGATGCGGGACATCGTCGAGGTCATGCTGGGGGTCAACGCCCACGCCTACTCGTTCGAGGCCGGCAATGTCCGTCATGAACACGAATGGAAGGTCTGGCAGGACGTGAAGCTGCCTGACGACAAGCTGATCCTCCCGGGCGTCGTCAGCCATGCCACCAACGTGGTCGAGCACCCGGAACTGGTCGCCGAGCGCATTCTCCGCTTCGCGGAGCTCGTCGGCAGGGAGCGCGTCATAGCGTCCACGGATTGCGGTCTCGGCGGTCGGGTTCATCCGCAAATCGCCTGGGCAAAACTCGAAGCCCTTGCCCAAGGAGCGGCTCTGGCCAGCCGTCAGCTCTGGCGCTGAACGGCCTCAGTCTGACCAGGCGAGGCTTCCCGTTCGTCGCGGACTGAGGCTATGCTCGGTCGCGGGAGACGTCGACGCGAACCGCAAAGATGGCGCGCCGTCAGCAACAACAGGAGGCTTCGTGCAATGGCAATTCCAGGCGAGCATTCATACCTGCCTGAACTGCGTTCCGACCTCCGGCGCGGCAGGATCGATCGGCGCGAATTCCTGAGAACCGCAACGCTGCTCGGCGTTTCCGCGGTCGCGGCGTATGCGATGGCCGGACTGCCAATGCCAGCACAAGCGCAGTCAGAACTGCCGAAGGGTGGCAAGATCCGCATCGGTATGCGCGTGCAGGAGATCAAGGACCCGCAAACGATTTCCTGGGTCGAACCAAGCAACGTGCTGCGCAATACGGTCCAGTACCTCACCCGCACCGATGCCAACAACATCACCCATCCGGAGCTGCTGGAAAAATGGGAGACGAGCGAGGACCTGAAGACCTGGACCCTGACCATTCGCCAGGCAGCGAAATGGCGATCCGGCCGGCCCTTCACGTCTGATGACGCGATCTGGAACATCAAGCGCGCGCTGGATCCGAAGACCGGCTCGTCTGTGCTTGGTCTGATGAAAGGTTACATGCTTGAGTTGTACAACACGGGAGAGACCAAAGACGGCAAGCCCGTCACGTCGGTGCGATTGTGGAGCGACAAGGCGATTGAGAAGATCGACGACAAGACTTTCCGCCTGAACTGCAAGCAAGCGCAGCTCGCGGTTCCCGAGCACCTGTTCCACTATCCGTTTTTTATGCTCGATCCGGCCGAAAATGCTGCCGTCAAGCCGGGCATGAACGGCACCGGCCCATTCGAACTGGCGGCGTACAACGTCGGGCAGAGTGCCGTGCTGAAGGCGAGCGCCAACTACTGGGGACCGCCGGTCCACCTCGACGAGGTAGAGTTCATCGATCTCGGCGATGACGCAGGCGCCGCGATCGCCGCTATAGCCTCGAAACAGGTAGACGGCCTCTACGAGGTCGATGTCTCGCAGCTCGATGCGGTCAAGGCATTGCCCGACGTCGTGATGTACCAGGTGACGACGGCCCAGACCGCGGTAGTTCGCGGCAAGTACGACCAGAAGCCGTTCAATGATGTCCGGGTCCGCCAGGCGCTAAAGCTGGCGATCGATCAGCAGAAGGTGATCGACATCGTTTTCCGCGGCAGGGCGTCGGTCGGCGAGCATCACCATGTGGCCCCGGTGCACCCGGAATACGCCAAGCTGCCGATGGTGACGCAGGACATAGCCAAGGCGAAGCAGCTTGTGGCGGAGGCGGGTTATCCCGATGGCCTCTCGCTCGAGATCGCCTGCAAGGGTGACCCGGCCTGGGAACTGGCGTCGGTTCAGGTCATGGTCGAGATGTGGAAGGCGGCAGGCATCAACGTGAAGATCAACCTGATGCCGTCGGCCAGTTTCTGGGCCGTTTGGGAGAAGGTGCCGTTTGGCTACACGGGTTGGACTCACCGGCCGCTTGGCGTGATGGTGCTTGGCCTCGCCTATCGCACCGGCGTGCCATGGAACGAATTGAGCTATTCCAACCCCGAATTCGATCGGCTGCTGACAGAGGCCGAGGGGATTCTTGAAGTCGACAAACGTCGCGTGGTCATGGCCAAGCTGGAGCAGATCCTTCAGTCCGATGGTCCGATCGTTCAGCCGCTCTGGCGCATCGTGCAGACTGGTTTCGACCGGAAGGTGAAGGGATTCCGCATGCACCCGACGCAGTACATCTTCCTTGACGAACTGGCTGTGGAGAAGGTCTGAAACCTGCCGTATGGCGCGCCAGATCATTCGACGATTTGGCTGGATGCTGGCGACCATGCTGGCCGCCTCGCTGCTGCTGTTCCTGCTGTTCGAGCTGTTGCCGGGCGATGTCGCGCTGGCCGAGCTTGGTCCGTATTCCACGCCTGAGCAGCGGCATCTATGGCTGGTTGCCAATGGTTACGATCAGCCGATCGCAATACGCTATCTCGATTGGCTCGGCCACTTCGTCATCGGCCAGTGGGGGCAGTCAAGGATCTTCCTGGCCCCGGTAGCGCGTATCGTCTGGTTGCGGCTGGAAAACACCGCGATCCTTGGCTTCTGGTTTTTCGCGTGCCTGATCCCGCTGTCGCTCGGGCTCGGCGTGCTGGCGGGCATGCGTGAGGGATCGTGGCTCGACCGCGCCGTCTCCGCGATCTGCGTGCTGACGACCTCGATCCCGCCCTTCGCCAGCACGGTGCTGGTCTCGGCGGTCTTCGTGTTCAGCCTGCACTGGCTGCCCGGCACCAGTACAATGCTGGACGGTTTCTCCTATCGCCAACTCGTCATGCCGGTCATGGTGCTGGTGCTCTACGACTTCGGCTACATCGCGCGCATCACCCGTGCCGCGATGGCCGATGTGATGAGCATGCCGTATATTAGGGCGGCGATCCTGCGCGGCCTGCCGTATCACCGCGTCATTTTACGTCATGCGCTGCGCAATGCGCTGATAGCGCCGTTCACCCTGCTCATGCTGCACGTGAACTGGTTGATCGCGGGGGTGATCGTCGTCGAGTACTTCTTCGCCTTCAAGGGATTTGGTTCGCTCATCCTCGAGGCATCTCTCGGCAAGGATCTCTATCTTCTTGAGGCGTGCACGATGATCGCCGTCGCGTTGGCGACGATCACGCAGACGATTTCCGATCTCGGCTACCTGGCACTCAATCCCAGGATGCGCGCGGCGTGAGCAACGCCGAGATCGCCGCTGCGGTTCCTGCAGCGCAGTTCGCCGCGCCGCGCTTCGCGTGGGTGAGGCAGGTCGGGCGCAGCAGGCTCGCATTGTGCGGGCTTGCCATCATCGGGTTCTGGATCTTCGTGGCCGTGGCAGCGCCCTGGATCGCGCCCTTCCCGCCGAACCAGACGATCATGCCGATGCAGTCACCTGGCGCGGTCGCACTAAACGGGGCCGTGTTCTGGTTCGGAACCGACCACCTCGGGCGCGATATTCTGTCGCGCGTGATCTGGGGCACGCGCACCGTGCTGGTCTATGCCCCGTTCGCAACCGCGCTGGCATTTGCCATTGGCATCACGGCTGGATTGCTCGCCGGATACCGGCGCGGCTGGCTGGATGAGGTGCTGTCCCGCGTTTCCGACCTCGTGCTCGCGTTTCCGGCTCTGGTGCTCTACATCGTCATCGTCTCGAAGTTCGGCGCCTCGGGACTGAACATCGTTCTCGCGGTGACCCTGGCGTCCAGTCCGGCCATCATGCGACTGACGCGAGGCCTGACACTCGCCTTGCGGGACCGCGCGTTCATCGCAGCCGCACAATTGCGTGGCGAACCCACATGGCGAATTATGTTCGTCGAGATACTGCCGAATGCCGCGGGCCCGCTCATCGTCGATGCCTGTCTGCGTCTCGGCTATGTCGTGATCACCATTGGCACGCTTGGCTTCCTCGGCCTCGGTCTGCCGCCGCCCAATCCGGACTGGGGCAGCATGGTGAACGAGTCGCGTAGCTTCGCGCTGGTGTTCCCGCACATGGTGCTGTTCCCGTGCATCGCCGTGTCGTCGCTGGTGCTTGGGCTGAACCTGTTGGCGGACGGGCTGCGCGAGCTGGTGACGCAGGAATGAGGCCGGCGCGGGCACCGTTGCTCGAGATGACGGACGTTTCGATCGTCTATCACACCCGCGCGGGTCCGATGCCGGCCGTCACCGGCGTCTCTCTCACGATCGATGAGGGTGAGGCGGTGGCACTGGTCGGTGAATCAGGTTGTGGGAAATCGACGCTGGCGCTGGCGAGCCTCGGGCATTTCGGCCGAACCGGCCGGATAACTGGGGGCAGCATCAGATTCGCCGGTGAGAACATCGCCACCATGTCGGGCAAGGCACTGCAACGCCTGCGCGGCCCCGGCATCGGTATGGTGTACCAGGAAGCAATGTCGGTCCTGAACCCCAGCCTGCGGGTCGGGTCGCAGCTCATCGAGACGGCCATCATTCATCGCAGGCTAGCGCACCGCGAGGCACGCATCGCTGCGCAGGACATGCTTGCCGAGATGCAGATACCGGATCCGGAACGCATCATGGCGGCGTATCCGCATCAGCTCTCCGGCGGACAGCAGCAGCGTGCGGTTATCGCGATGGCGCTGTTGCCGCAGCCGCGTCTGCTGCTGCTGGACGAGCCGACGACGGCGCTCGACGTGACGGTCGAGGCAGGCATCGTCGATCTGCTCGGCGTGCTGCGGCGCACGCGCCGAACGGCAATGCTGTTCATCTCGCACAATCTCGGTCTGGTTGCGCGGATCTGCGATCGTGCCGCAGTGATGTATGCCGGCGAGATCGTCGAGACCGGCGACGTGCACCGGATCTTTGCACGGCCGCGACATCCCTACACGGCGGGTCTGCTGCGCTGCATTCCGCGTTCCGATCTGCCGCGGGGAATGCAGAAGCTGGTGCCGATACCGGGACAGATGCAATCGCACCAGGAAAGTCAGACCGGCTGCCGCTTCGGCCCACGCTGCACGCACTTTCGGCGCGAGCCGTGCGCTCAGGCGCCAATCCCGCTGAAGCCCGTGGGGCCCGGCGGCCTCGCGTCAGCGCGGTGCGCGCGCAGCGAGGAGATCGCATGGCAACCGACGGAGGAAGGCGCCGAACCCAGCATTCAGTATCACGATGAGACCCTGCTCGCGGTGAATGCGCTCGACAAGTTCTATCCGATGCGTGTGCGAAGCCAGCTCCGCACGCTGCGCGCGAACCATGATCTCACCTTCAATATTGCACGTGGCCAAAGCATCGCCATCGTCGGGGAATCCGGCTGTGGTAAATCGACCTTCGCCCGGATCGTCATGGGACTGACAGCGGCCAGCGGCGGCCGGGCGATGTTCGAGACGATCGATCTTGCCCGATTGCCGGTCGAGCGGCGGCCTGCGACGCTGCTGCGCGCACTGCAGATGGTGTTTCAGAATCCCGACGAGACGCTGAACCCATGCTACGCCGTCGGAACGCAGATCGCGCGTGCCGTGCGCAAACTCGGTGTCGCCCGCGGTCGGGCGGCAGTTCGGGAACGGGTCGGTGAATTGCTGAGCATGACCCGTTTGCCCGCTGCTTATGCCGGCCGCCGCCCGCGTCAATTGTCCGGTGGGCAGAAGCAACGCGTCGGCATCGCCCGTGCCTTCGCCGGCACGCCGACACTGGTCGTCGCCGACGAACCGGTATCTGCGCTCGACGTGTCGGTGCAGGCCGCGATCATCGCGCTGCTGGCGGATATCCAGCGCACGCAGCAAACGACGTTCATTATCATCAGTCACGATCTAGGCTTTGTGCGATACATCGCTGACAGCGTGGTGGTGATGTATCTCGGCCAGATCGTGGAGGCAGGGACGGTGGAGCAGGTATTCGAGCCGCCCTGGCATCCCTACACCGAGGCACTGCTCGCGGCCGCCCCAACGATCGATCCGTCAAAGCCCGAGCGTCGCATCGTGCTGACCGGTGAACTGCCGAACGCCGTGTCGCCACCCACCGGGTGTCCCTTTCACACGCGGTGTCAGCACAAGGTCGGACCGATCTGCGAAACCACCGCGCCACCGGAGCGTCTGGCCCAGGTTGGTCACCGCATTCGCTGCCATATCCCTATCTCAGACCTGGCAAAGAGAACCTCCCCCTCCCCTAGCGGGGGGGCGGGGGGAGGGAAGATTGATGTTACGACGCAATCGGTGGGCGCCAGCCCTGAAGGTCGATCCAGTCCGGCTCCAACCGGTCAAAACGCGACAGGCTGAAGCTGCTCAGGTCGGCGAACCCGCATGACCCGTCGATAACCAGATCGCGCACCGCGTGCCCGGTTGCCGGCGACAGGCCGAACCCGATGCTCGACAGCGTGGCGATTATCAGGTTGTCGGGCGATGCCATGCGCTCGATTACCGGGCGGCCATCCGGAGTGTTCTCGACGATGCCCGCCCAGCTTCGGATAACACGTGCATGTGCAGCGCGCGGAAACAACGCGGCGACGCGCGCGGCGATGTTGCGCATGAGCGGAGTGCTCGACCGGTGCGGTACGGTGTTGTCGTTGATCTCAAGCCACTCGTGCGGGCCGCCGCCATAGGCGAGATTGCCACGCAGCGTCTGCCGTCCATAGAGGCCGTTGCCATCCACGCCGCCGATCGGCATCAGCGGCAACGGCTCCGTGACAATCATCTCGGCGCGCGCGGCGACCATCGGCACACGCACGCCGAGCGACGCGGCGAGGTGGTTGATCTGCGGACCGGCGGCGATCACCAGTGTCTCGCAGCCGATCGTGCCGCGATCCGTCCGCACCGCGTTCACTTTGCCGCCCGCGCAATCGAATCCCAGGACCGTGGTCTGCTGCAGCGTGCGCCCGCCGTGGTTCTGCAACGCCCACGCGTAGCCTTGCACGGTACGCTGTGGATTCGCGTGGCCGCCGAAATGATGCAGATAACCGCCCGCAATATCGTCGCCTGCCAGCGGCACCAGGTCACGGACCTGCCGTGCATCAAGCTGCTCGGACACAAAACCCTGTTGCACCGCGTGCTGTCGCGCGTTGCCGTAGCGCTGCATCTGTTGCTCGTCCATCGCGATGCGAATGCGCTTGCCGCGGAACTCGGTCGGATAGCCAAGCAGCTTGTCCATCATCGGCCAAAGGCGCTGCTCCTCGCCGAACAGCGGACTGAACGGGTGCGTGCATCCGCCGCCATTACGTCCCGATGCCTCCCATCCGACGATTCCCTTGTCGATCACCAGGACATCGACGCCCTCGCGCGCGAGCCACCATCCGGCGGACAGACCGGTTGCGCCGCCGCCCACAATCACCACGGCCGCGCCATTCGGCTCACTCATTTGCCATCAGCCGGTTTGTCATCGGTCGGGCGTTCTGCGGAAGTGTAAAAACGCGGCGCACCCCAGTAGGGGACATACTGCGACGGCATGCCGAACCAGGTGTCCCAATGCCGCGTCATCTCCGCATGCTCCTCCGTCTCGGCGACCACGGAGAGGGGCAGGGGACGTACCGGCGCGCGATGCGAGGCGAGCGGGATGTCGCGCAGTCGCGCGCCCGAGGCGAGCGCCAGAAGGGCAGCGACCTGTTCGCGACAACGGCGGCCCTGGCACAGCCCCATGCCCGCCCGCGTCAGACGCTTCACCTGATCGGGGTTGGGTGGCGCGTCGCCCAGCATCTGGCTGAGCGCGCGCGCATTGCGCCGATCGTCCGGCCACTCGAGATAACGCGGTGGCCGAAGCTCCATGATCTCGCGCGCGGTGACCTCCTCGCACTGGCAGACAAAAGGTTCACCGGCGGCGTCCACGACGGTCGCTCGCACCCAATCAAGCCGGTAGGCGTCGATGTCGCACGCGGGCGTGTCGGGCAGCGATTCCGTTTCAGGTGATCCGCTGGCAATGCCGAGTGAAGTGGCAACCGCTGCTGCGGCACGCCGTCCCTCCGCCCTTGCAATGGCGGGATCCAGGGTCTTCCCGGGCCAGATCCCCGCGCAATCGCCGGCGGCGTAGAGCCACGCCAACGACGTCCGCTGCGTTGCGTCGAGCACCGGCACATGCCCGCCACGCTCGGCAACATAGCCCATCCGGCAGCCAAGCGCGTCGAGCAATTCGATCACCGGCACCGTGCCGACGCCAAGCAGCACGGCATCGCAATCGATCGACTGTTCTGCGCCTTGCGATGCTGCGGGCGTAACTATGATCGCCCCTACACCATCGACGCCTCCGATGGCGCGGCGAACGATATGGCCGCACAGCATGGGTATATCGGCAAGCTCCCGCAGCAAGGAAGCCGGTCCAATCGGCGCGGATGCGACCTCCACCAAGGCCGCGATCTCAATACCGGCGTCGCGCAACGACCGCGCCGCGACCAACGCCTCAGCCGAGGTGCCAAGCACGGCCACGCGTCGCGCATCCAGGATGCCAAAACGTTCCGACAGTCGCTGTGCGCCGGTGATGCCAAGAACGCCGGGCAGGTCCCAGCCGGGAAACGCGAGCCCCATGTCGCGCCGGCCTGCCGCCACGATCACGCGCTCGCAGCCAAGCATGACGCACGTGCCATCGTGGTCATGCAGACCGGCGACCGGACCGGGCAGCCAGCCAACGCTCGGACCGTTGGCATAGAGGCCCCAAACCGAGGTGCCCAGTCGCACATCCACGCCGGCGTCGAACAGCTCCGCGATCGCCGGTTCGCGCGTGTTGAATGCTTCCAGCATGGCAGTGCGATTGCGCGCCGCGGCACCGAAGCGCTGGCCGAAGTGCAGCGGAATGTCATCGCCCATCACCGTGGCCGGCACCGGGTTCTCGTCTGCCAATACGACCTTTAGTCCGAGCTGCGCTGCGCAGGCGGCCGCGGCGATACCCGCCGGGCCGGCGCCGATCACAAGAAGTTGGCAACTCTCTTGAACCGGCAGCAATTTGCCTGCGACGGACCTGGGATCACGCGGGTACTGCCATGCAGGGTCACTATCCGCCGGCGACCGCGGCAAGTCGCGGTTCAACACGCATGTGCCGATCAATGTAGTGCGTCGCCTCATCGCAGTACCAGTCGACGAAGCGCATCACCAGCGCCTCTGCCTCCTCGCTGTAGGGACCCGGCACGTAGCCGAGCGAATTGACACCGCGTTGGTTGGTCTCGCACAGGTCGCGGTCCTGGAGATTGGTCCTGGTCCACAGCTCGGTGAGTTCATCGATGCGATAATCGACCCCCTCGACCGCGTCCTTGTGCACCAGCCATTTCGACGTCACCACTGTCTCCTGCGGGCCGGTCGGCATCGCGCTGAACATGAATGTGACGTCGCTCGTGGCGTGCGCGAAGCAGTGTGGCTCCAGCGACCAGCGCATCGAGCCGATGTCGCCGTTCGCCACATCGCACATCAGTTTGCGGCTCGCCAGCCCGCCGTCCATCGACAGCGTGACCGTGCCGTCGTTGAGCGGGAACCGCATGGCCTGCCACCATTCGCCTTCCACCGGCCCGGTTTGCAGGCCGGCTTCCGCCATCCTGGCGCGAAAACGCTCGAAGCGCTGGACGTCGGCGAACTGCACGGGCCGGCGACCTCTGACCGGGAAGCTCAACGCGAGTTCGGGATGGCGCGCCGCGCAGTGATAGCACTCGCGCGCATTCTCCATCACCAGCTTCCAGTTCGCCCGTTCCACCAGCGTGCTCTCGAAGGCGAGCTTGGCGTTCGTCAGGTTGTGCGGTGCCAACAATGGCGCGACGTGTTCGCGGAATTCCGCGAAGCGCGGCGGTTGTTCCGCGAGGCACACATAGATCGAGCCGGCGACCGTCTCGACATGGATCGGCCGCAGTCCATGCACTGCAACGTCGAAATCGGCGGCCATTCGCGGCGCGTTGACGAGCTTCCCGTCCAGGCCATAGGTCCACTGGTGATAGCGACAGGTCAGCCAGGATCCCGAGCCGCTTCCATGCTCGCAGATCTGCGAACCGCGATGGCGGCAGGAATTGTAGAAGCCGCGCAGGGCACCGTCCTGCCCGCGCACGACGATCACCGGCGATTGCCCAACGGGAAAGGCCAGGTAGGAGCCGGGTTCGGGAATCTCTACCTCGAATCCCGCCAGGATCCAGTTCCGGCCGTAGATTGCCGCCAGGTCGAACGCGAACACGTCGGGATCGACATAAAACTCCTGCGGCAGTGTGTGCTTCGGTTGGCGTGCCGCTATCAGCGCGCGTATTCTTGCCAGATCGAGCATGGGTGCTTCCCGGTTGCCTGTCGGTCGTCGGCACGTATCCTGGCAGAGGCGCTGCGTTTTCGCGAGTGGTTTGGGGGGTGAACGCGATGAACGACGGGGTTGCCGGGCCGCCGACAAGCGATGCCAGGCCAGCCAGCCGGGCATTGCAGGCACTGAGCGATACCGCCGCACGGCCGTTCTCCGATGCCCGCTCCATGCCGCCGGAAATCTATACGTCTGCCGATGTGCAGGCGGTCGAGCTGGAACGCCTGTTCCGCAGGGAGTGGATCTGCGTCGGCAGGGCAAGTGCGATTGCCGAGCCAGGCACGTATCTGACCTATGAGATCGCCGGTCAGCCGGTCATCATCGTGCGTGACCGGACTGGCAATGTGCGTGCGTTTTCCAATGTCTGTCTTCACCGGATGTCGGTGCTGCTCGAAGGGCGCGGCCGCACCTCCGTGATCGTCTGCCCGTACCACGCCTGGAGCTATGGCCTCGACGGTGCACTGCTTGCGGCGCCGCACATGGAACGCACTCCCGGCTTCTGCAAGGCGGACTATCGCCTGCCGGAACTGCGCACCGAGTCCTGGCTCGGCTGGATCTATGTCACGCTCAATCCTGATATCGCGCCCGTCACCGAGCGATTGGCACAGCTCACCGCCTTGATCGGGCGCTATCACATGGAGGGCTATGTCGAGACATTCCGTGAGGAGCTGGTCTGGAACACGAATTGGAAGATTCTCGCGGAAAACTTCATGGAAAGCTACCACCTGCCGACCCTGCATCGTGCGACGATAGGGCCGGCATCGAAGATGGAGGAAATGGACTGCCCGCCGGGTTTCGACACGTTCAACTATCACTGGATCACCAAGGACGCCTCGCTCGCGATCGGCAATGCTCACCCGGACAACACCGCGCTGGAAGGAAACTGGCGCAAGACGGTGGCCTTGATGTCGATCTATCCGACGCAGCTTGTCTCACTGACGCCCGGCTATTTCTGGTACCTGCTGCTGTCGCCGCGCGGCGTCGGCCAGGTGCATATCGTGTTCGCTGGTGGGCTCGCACCGGAATTCATCCATGATCCGCAGAGCTCGCAGCATATGGCTACGCTGAAGACGCTGTTGGACAAGGTGAATGCCGAGGACAGGGAGGGCGTGGAGGCTGTGTTCCGTAACGCGCATGCGCCGTTGGCGAAGCCGGGCCATCTGAGCTACCTGGAACGGCCGAATTACGATTTCGCACGCTACCTTGCGCGCCAGCTCACAGGCGGCGCGGCCTGATTCAGATATCCTTGGCGAGGCGCAACGCGTCGTAAATCGCGGCATGGATGTTGCGGCTCGCCACAGCGTCGCCGATACGGAAAAGCTGGAACGCCGCATCCGGATTGCGCACGACCTGCTGTGGCCGGTTTGCAATCAGTGCGTTGTAATCGACCTCCCCGAGATTGCGCGAAAGCGGGCGCAACGCGTCGTACAGGTCGGTGACCGGTAACGTGCCGTGCTCGACCACCACCTGGTCAACCACGCGGTCGAACTGCTCCGGCCCGTGATCCGAGCCGATGCTGGCGTGCAATGCATTGCCGTCGCGCCGCACGGACATCAGCCGCGCGTTGATCGTCACCCGAACGCCATGGCGATGGAACACCTCGGCATAGGCCGCGTGATTGAGACCGCCGATTTCGGGAGCGAAATAGCGTTCCGGCGTCACGATTTCCACCGCACTGCCCGCCTCCGCCAGCAGCTCGGCTGCCTGCATCGCGGGATGGGCACCATTGTCGTCGTAGACCAGCACGCGTTGCGCCGGCTTCGCGGCACCAGACAATATATCCCAGGTGGAGACAACAAGGTCCCCGCCTCTCTCCAGCACGTCGGTGTTCGGCACACCGCCGGTGGCAAGAAACACGATGTCGGGCGACTGAGCAACAACCTCGCCGGAATGCGCGTAGGTGGAAAAATGCAGTGTGGCGCCATGGGCCGCGAGGCGTTGCATCCGCCAGTCGATGATGCCGATCAGCTCCTTCCTACGCGGTGCCCGGCTGGCGAGCAGCACCTGTCCGCCCGGTCGGTCTGCCGCCTCGAAGAGCACAACGTCATGCCCGCGCGCCGCGGCGACGCGTGCCGCTTCCAGCCCGCCGGGTCCGCCGCCCACTACGACCACCTTGCGCGACGCACCACTGCTGCGCGTGATGACGTGCGGCATCGTCGCCTCACGCCCCGTGGCGGGGTTGTGCACGCATACCGCGTCATTGCCTTCGTAGATACGGTCGAGGCAATAGGTGGCGCCGACGCAAGGACGGATCTCGTCCTCCCGGCCTGCCATGAGTTGGCGCCCGATATGCGGGTCCGCGATGTGCCCGCGGGTCATTCCCACCATGTCGAGCTTGCCCGCATCTATCGCGTAGCGCGCCGTCGCCACATCCTGGATACGCGCGGCGTGAAACACCGGAAATCGCGTCGCGTCGCGTACTTCGCCGGCAAAATCGAGATGTGGCGCTGTCGGCATGCCATGGATCGGGATCACCCGCCGCAGGGCGGCATCGGTATCCATGTGACCACGAATGATATTGAGGAAGTCCACCTTCCGCGAAGCAACGAGGCGATGGGCGATCTCGATGCCCTCCGCGCGCGACAGCCCGATGTCCCAGGCCTCATCGGCCACCATGCGGATGCCGACAATGAACGTGGGGCCGGTCGCTGCACGCACGGCGTCGAGCACGCGATGGGTGAAGCGGAGGCGGTTGTCCAGGCTGCCACCGTAATCGTCGGTGCGGTGATTGGTCGCCGGCGACCAGAATTGATCCGGCAGATGGCCATAGGCTTCGATCTCGATGCCATCCAGTCCGGCGGCCTCCATGCGCTGCGCCGCAGCGGCATAGTCAGCGACGATGCGCTCGATGTCCCAGTCCTCGATCACCTTGGGAAACGCCCGGTGTGCCGGTTCGCGCACCGGCGATGGTGCCAGCACCGGCAACCAGTCGGCCTTGTTCCAGGTGGTACGCCGCCCGAGATGCGTAAGCTGTATCATTACCGCCGCGCCGTGCGCGTGGCAGTCATCGGACAACTGACGCATCCAGGTTACGATTTCGTCCTTGTAGGCGAGCAGATTGCCGAAAACCCCCGGCGAATCTGGTGAAACGACGGCTGATCCTGCCGTCATGGTCAGTGCGATGCCGCCCTTCGCCTTCTCAACATGATACAGCCGATAGCGATCCTTGGGCATGCCGTCCTCCGAGAAGGACGGCTCGTGCGCCGTGCTCATCAGCCGATTACGCAGCGTCAGGTGTTTGAGCTGGAACGGCCGCAACAGCGGGTCCCGGGCAGGATCGAGTGCCATGCCCATCTAGCTTTCGCTGTCATTGCGAGGAGTGCAGCGACGCAGCAATCTCCATCGTGAGCAAGCAACATCGCGGCACTCAGCGACAGTGTGCACTACCTCGTAGCCTTCTGAAGGATTTCATCCGGCGTGGACGAAACGACCTCGACGTATTTCGGCACGAGGCGTCCGCCCTCGATGAACTCGACAAAAGCCGGTTTCATCTCGTCCGCGAGAATGCGACGGATGCGCGCGTGCTCCTCGATGTCCGCCCATTCGGCGATCAGGAAGAAGCGCTGCGGGTCCTCGGTATCGCGGCAGAGCACACCATCCTTCACCTGAGCGGACGACTTGTGCATCGGGTTGCCGTCAGAGTAGTCGAATTCCTCGAACAGCCTGATGAACTCCGCCTCGTGTCCGGCCTGCACGCGAAAGTCGTAGATGTGCAGAAAATTGCCTCGTTTCGCCAAAGGTTCCTGTGCCATCGCGGCCTCCTCAGAGCAGCGTCCGCCGTCGGCGTATACTCTGGACGCAACGCGAAACCGTCAACGCTGCGAGGATCGAAACGACAGACGGCCTGGTCTTCTCTGCTACCACAGACCATGAGGGGCCGGCCGAGGGGCTCAACCGCATTCCCGATGCGGATCCACGGCCACACCTAAAACTATGTCGCGCGCCAGATCGTCCTCGCGGCTCCAAGTCAGCTTCTCTGGCACCGCGCAGACACCACAGGCACCGCAGGTCGGATGCGCATTCCGCAGGTGAGGCCACACCTAAGTCCCTGCATGCTCTGCATCGGGACATGTCGTCAGTCCGCGCCGACGTCACCGAGTTTCGTTGCCAGGGGCGACAGGCGCAGGCGCCGGCGCGGCACCAGCAAGTGCTGCAGCCGGTCGAGATAAAGGTAGATCACGGGCGTGGTGTAGAGCGTGAGAACCTGGCTCAACAGCAGTCCACCCACCATGGCGTAGCCGAGAGGCTTGCGCAGCTCGGATCCGGCGCCGTTCTCGAGCATCAGCGGCAAGCCCGACAACAGGGCCGCCATCGTCGTCATCAGGATGGGGCGGAAGCGCAGAAGGCAGGCCTGACGGATCGCATCATCAGGCGATGCACCCTCCTGTCTCTCGGCGTGGATGGCGAAGTCCACCATCATGATGCCGTTCTTCTTCACGATGCCGATCAACAGGATGATGCCGATCATGGCGATGGCCGACAGGTCCATGTGCGCCAGCATCAGCATCAACAGGGCGCCGACGCCGGCCGACGGCAGCGTGGACAGAATTGTCAGCGGCAGTATGTAGCTTTCGTAGAGCACGCCCAGGATGATGTAGACTGAGGCCAAGGCGGCCGCGATCAGATAGGGCTCCGTGCTGAGTGAGGTCTGGAATGCCTGCGCAGATCCCTCGAAGTTGCCTTGTAGGGACAGTGGCGCGTGCAGCGACTCACGAATGTGGCTGATCGCCGTGACCGCATCACCGAGTGAGGCACCAGGCGCCAGATTAAACGAGATTGTCACGGCCGGAAACTGGCTCTCATGATTGATCGCGAGTGGCGTGACCGGTTTGGTATCCACATGCACCATGGTCGCGAGCGGGACCGCCTGGCCACTGGGCGCGTGAACGTAGAGCTTGCGCAGTGTCGTGACGTCGCCTTCCAGTTGCGGCGGCACCTCCAGGATCACGAAGTATGAGTTGAGCTGTGTGAAATACTGAGTCACCTCACGCTGGCCGATGGCATCGTACAGGGTGTCGTCGATCTGCTGCGGCTGGATGCCGAAGCGCTGGGCCGCATTGCGGTCGATGTTCAGCGTCGCTGTGGTGCCGGCAATTTGCTGATCCGTGGCAACGTCACGCAGCATGGGCAGCGCCTGCATCTGCTGCAACACCTTCGGCGCCCAACTGTTCAGTTCGGCAGGGTCCGAATCCTCCAGCGTGAATTGATACAAGGTGCGTGTCAGCCGGCCGCCAACGGTGATGTCCTGCGCGGGCTGCATGTAGAGCTGCACACCAGGGATTGTCTGCGCCTTCGCTGAGAGGCGGGCGATCACCTGCATCACGCCGTCATTCGGGCGTTGGCTCCAGGGCTTCAGGTTGATGTACATGCGGCCGTCATTGCCCTGTTGACCTGCGGTTCCCGCGCCAACCTGCGACGCGAATGAAGCGACGGCCGGGTCATGCCCAACGATGTCGTTGAGCTGCTCCTGAAGCCTGACCATTTGTGCAAACGAGGCGTCCTGTGCGCCTTCGGAGACGCCGATGATCAGCCCGACATCCTGCGTGGGAAAGAAGCCCTTGGGGATTGCCACGAAGAGCGCCGCGGTGAGAGATACGGTGGCGAGGAACACCAGCAAGGTGCAGAAGCGAAAGCGCAGTGCAACATCCAGGGTGACGCGATAGAATGCCAGCATGCCGTCGAACATGGCCTCGACAAGGCGATAGAGTCGGCCGTGCTGCGCGTGATGGTTTGACAGGAACCGCGAGCACATCATTGGCGTCAGGGTCAGCGAGACCACCGCGGATACCAATACTGTGATCGATACGGTCATCGCGAACTCGCGGAACAGGCGCCCGACGATGCCACCCATCAGCAGCAACGGGATGAACACGGCGACGAGCGACAGACTGATCGAGACGATGGTGAAGCCGATTTCGCCGGCGCCCTTGATCGCGGCGTCCAGTGGTGACATGCCATCTTCGATATGCCGGTAGATGTTCTCCAGCATGACGATCGCGTCGTCGACGACGAAGCCCACCGCGATCGTCAGGCCCATCAATGACAGATTGTCGAGGCTGAAATCCAGCAGGTACATGACTCCGAGTGTGCCGACCAGCGCCAGTGGCACGGTCACGCTGGGGATGATGGTGGCCCAAAGGTTGCGCAGGAACAGGAAGATCACCATCACCACCAACCCGATTGACAGGGCAAGCGTGAATTCGACGTCGTTGACCGAAGCCCGGATGGTCTGGGTGCGGTCGACGATCGTGCTGACATGCACGGCGGGGGGCATAGACGCCTCGAGTGCCGGCAGCGCCGCCTTGATGCGCTCGACCGTGTTGATGACGTTGGCACCGGGCTGCTTGAAGGCGAGCAGCAGGATGCCGCGCTTGCCATTCTGCCAGGCTGCCAGTTCGCGGTTCTGCGGTCCGCGGATCGCCTGGCCTACATCGCCGATATGCACCGGCGCGCCATTGTGCCAGGCAATGACGATATCGTTGTAGGGTGCGGCGTGAATAAGCTGGTCGTTGTCCAGCACCGTGTAGGAGCTGTCAGGACCGTCGATGCTGCCCTTCGGGCTGTTCACGGTGGCGTTGGTCAACGCGCTGCGCACGTCTTCCAAGGTCAGGCCCATGGCCGCAAGTTTGGCAGGATCGATCTGCACACGGATGGCCGGCTTCTGCTGACCTCCAACCAACACCTGCGAGACGCCAGAGATCTTCGACAGGTGCTGCGCCAGGACATTCTCGGCATAGTCATCGACCGCCGTCAGCGGCAATGCGTCCGACTGCACGGCCAGCACGAAGATCGGCGCATCCGCTGGATTGATCTTGCGGGTGGTTGGCTGGCTGGGCAGGTCCTTTGGCAACTGGCCTTGCGCGGCATTGATCGCCGCGAGCACATCGGTCTGCGCCGCGTCGATATTGCGGTCCAGGTCGAACTGCAGGGTGATCGTGCTGGTACCCAGCACGTTCATCGAAGTCATCTGTGCCAGTCCATTGATCTGGCTGAACTGCGTCTCGAGCGGCTGCGCCACACTGGACGCCATGGTGTCAGGGCTTGCGCCGGGGTCCTGTGCCGTGACTGTGATTGTCGGAAAATCGACCTGCGGAAGCGGCGCCACCGGCAGCAGTGGATATGCCGCGAGGCCGACGAGGAGGATTGCCGCCATCAGCAGTGATGTCGCGATGGGGCGACGGATGAATGGCGCCGAGATGCTCATCGCGCGGCGATCCGGGTGCCCGATTGGAGACGCGACTGGCCGCTGACCACAACGTCTTCACCACCCCTCAGGCCCTTCGTCACGACGGCGAGTTGCGCGGTTTGATACCCGACCGTGATAGGGTCGCGTGTCACCGTGGAGTTAGGGCCGACGGTATAAACGTAGAGACCGTCGGGACCGTGCTGGATCGCGCTGGGCGGCACGGTGACGGCGTCCTGCGCGGTGCCGGTCTGCAAATGAGCGTTGATGAACTGGCCGGGCCAGAGCTTGTTCTGCGGGTTCGGGAAGGTGGCCTTCAGTCGGATTGTCCCGGTGGTCGCGTCGATCGTGTTGTCCGGTGTCAGTAGGGCTCCCTGATCGAGTTCAGTGCTGTCGTCGCTGGAATATGCCAATACCGCCAGCGGCCCACGACGCATGTCTGCCTGAACACCAGGCAGTTCATCCTGTGGCAAGGTGAACGTGGCCGAGATCGGATGGATCTGGGTGACGGTGATGATCCCGGTCGCATTGGCGGCCTGGATCAGGTTGCCAGGATCAACCAATCGCAGCCCGACGCGGCCGTTCACCGGCGACGTGATGTAGCAGTAGGCCAGGTTAAGCTGTGCGGCCTCGATCGCTGCCTGATCACCGGCCACGGCGGCGGTGTCCGTTCCGACCAGCGCCTGTTGCGTGTCAACCTGTTGGCGTGACGCGAAGTCCTGGGCTGACAGCGACTGAAAGCGCGCCAGGTCGAGCCGGGCATTGACGAGTTGCGCTTCATCCTGCGCCTTCTTCGCGGTGGCCTGATCGAGCGCGGCCTGATAGGGGCGCGGATCGATCACGGCGATGAGATCGCCCTGCTTGACCTGCTGTCCTTCGGTGACGGGTACGCTCGTCAGCATTCCATCGACGCGCGCGCGGATCAGCACCGACTGATAGGCCTCGACGGAACCCACGCCGGTCACATAGATGGGAACGTCCTGCCGGGTAGCCTTTGCCACCACTGCGGGGACGCTGGCGGGCGCCGTTACATCCAGTTGCGTTGCTGCGTGCTGCGCGGACGAACTCCGCACCTCAAAGGCGACTGCTGCCGCCGCGCAAGCCGCGACAGCCCCCAGCCGCAGAGCAACCCGCCTGCTTCGTCCGTGCATTTTTCCGGTCCTTCTTGGCCATGCTGCAGCGCAATATCGAAGCGGATGCGCATGGCTGAAGGCACGATGCGGCGCATGGGCACATGCAGGAGAGGAATGCCGCCGCGTTGGCGGTGGGGGTTCAGGCCTCCACCGACGCCCTGATCATATTGCGCAGCCAGCGCTGGGCCGGATGACTGTCGAGCCGCCGGTGCCAGATCATCGACAGCCCAATGCGCGGCGAAGCGAACGGCAGTTCCTTCACCACAAGCGGACAGATCAGTGCAAGATCATTGGCGGCACGCCGCGGCACGATTGCCAGCCGATCCGATCCGACCAGCATCAGGACGATCGACAGGAATGGCACACGCGTCGCGATCCGGCGCGCCAGGCCACGCGCCTCCAGTGCCACGTCCACGAAACTCGTATCGTCGCCGCTCGAGGTGATAACGACGTGCGGAATACTCGCCAGTAACTCTGCCGAGAACACTGTCTCGCCGGCGGCAGGATGCTGGCGGTCGAGCAGTACAGCATAATCGTCATCCGTGATCCGCACGCACTTGAAGCGTTCGCCGCCATCGACAAGCCGGCTGAGCGCAACGTCAACGCCGCCCGCATCCAACTGGTCGAGGACATTGATCAGGCCGACCGGCTTGATGTCCAACGTGACATTGGGCGCAGCCTCGGCGACCTTGCGGGCCAATGTCGGCACCACAGCGCGCGCTGCGTAGTTGTTCACGGCGAGTGTGAAGCCGCGCGCCGATTGTGCCGGATCAAAGCTCTCGGGCTCCAGCGCGAGACGCAGCACGCGCAGGGCGTCACGGATAGGCTCGGCCATCTGCTGGGCGCGCGGCGTGGGCTGCATGCCGTCCGGTGCACGGACAAACAATTCGTCGTTCAGCATGTGGCGCAGCCGCGCGAGGGCGTGACTGGTGGCCGGTTGGCTCAGTCCGAGCCGGCGGCCGGCGCGTGTCAGATTGTGCTCCTGCATGAGTGCGTCGAAGACGATCAACAAATTGAGATCGATCGCGCCCCAGTGTCCTGCACGATCACCTCCGCCGTTCAGGGCTGTCGGTTGTCGACCTGACCCTGACGGCATGGGATCGATCGTAAGTCCGGTATCCGATGACTGGGCCATCGCTCATTCCATCTGTTCATATCGACAACCGGATTATGCATGAACAGAGCGGCGCGCCTGCCTAGAATGCTGCATTGCAGCATTGCGAATTGAGGGCGTTTCGGGCGGACATGCCTCCGAAGGCGCCCGTGAGCCCAAGACCTGTGCGTGGCGCACCGACGTTTGGGCCAACGATAGATTGCCTCACACGCTCGCGATCTTGCGCTCGCCATCACGGGATCGGTCTCGGCTTCGATTTTGCTGCGGGTAGCGATCGGACGGAACAGCGCGCCAGATGCGGCGGGTCAGCAGCAGCGGCAAAAGCAGCAGGTCTTGCAACCTGCCGCCCCTGTTGCCGACACCTAGCGGTCGGAGGTAACCGGCTTCAGCTCATAGAGCTGCGTGTTGGACCGGATGGCCTCGTTCCAGCCCTTCTCACGAACGTCGAAATGCACCCAGTCCGGGCCGATGAACTTCTCGTTCGGTGCATTCCTGATCAGGCTGACCCGCCGCGGTGCAGCCGCATTATCCTGCACATGCGGCACGTTCGCGGCGTCCAGCTCGGCAACCTTTGCCCGCTGATCGTCCACCATGAAGCCGATATGGTGGATGCCGCAGAAATCCGATGACTGCTCAGGCCCGAGCTGGGGCGTGTTGGGCCCGTGCTTCAGGATGGCAAAATAGATGTAGCCGTCGCTCAGCCAGACGCCATCGTCGCCGGTGTCCTTCGGCTGCCGGTACAGCTCCTTCAGCTCGAAGTGTTTCTTGTAGAACTCAGCGGTGGCCGCCGGATCCTTGCTCGCGATCGCAACGTGTCGGATAAACGCCATGGTCTTTCTCCTTCAGTTTCGTTACGTCAGAACCAAACGCAATCGCTTGCGGCCGGTCATCTCCCTCCTAAGCGTAAGCTCGGCTACAGCCGCGACACTGCCCAGGTAAGGTCACGAAGTCGGTCGGCCAGGGAAACCCATGTCAGGCTGATCGTCCACTCCAGGGAGGACGTGGTGTCAACAGTTGATTCTATGCGCATCGACTAATCGTCGCCGCCACGCGCCGCCCGGCGTTCGACAACGAGCTTGCGCCTGCCTTCCGGCGAGACCTGCGCCAATGCCTGGATGAGCGTGCCGCTGAAGCGATCCATGAAGCCGGTCCGCGCGGTCTGTCAGTTGGTCAACGCCTGCTGCGCTCCTGCTTGATCGAACTGCTGCGCGGTGATCTGGCGAGCGAGCTCGTCGCGTGTTTCCCTGAGCTGGCGTGCCGCCGCCGCATAATTTGGTGCGTCACGCCGCATCACGGCACCGAACGCGGCAGCATCCCGTGGCGGAAGGCTGGCCTCGGCCCTCGCCAACGCGCCGGTCAAGGCATTGCATACCGGGTCTCGTTGAGACGCGCGCGCAGCATGTGCCCGCCGATCAACGCGGCGAGGAAAAGGTTGAGGACGATCGAGGCGAGCCGCGCGATCCGTCGCCAACGCGGAATTTGACAGTGCGGTGCAGCCGATGGCGCCGGCCGCGAAGGGCAACAGCCGCAGTCGAAACAGGTGGTGTGCGCGCATCACTGGACTCATTGCCGCGTTGTTGCGGATGTTGTCGTCCTGGCTGATACGGCGCCTGATCGGTCTCCCCCCACTCCCGCCCAGTTTCGTGTGTACTAATTGGTATACACATGCCCGTTTGGCGCGGTCAGCGTCCGGGAATTGGTAAAGGTGCCGTTGCCGTTGTTGGTCTGATTGAACTGCCACGTGGCGGTGCCGAAGGGACCGCTCGTGGTCGTTGTCCGGCCAAGGTTCCCGCCGCCGTTGTTGTACGGTGTGATCGTTCGGCTGTAGGTCCTGCCGCCCCTGCCCGTCACCGACCAGCTTCTCGCCTGGGAATGGTCTGCGAACAAACGATGAGAGCGACCGCCGCCAAGCCCATCCCTGCGCGGCTCTTCACGTGTCCCGAGAACACCGATGCGAGGTCTCGCAGGAAATCCCCCGCCCCGGCTCGGCGCTGTTCAACCCATCAGTGATTTGTCTATGATTGCTGCATTGCAGCATCGGGGAAGAACGATGTCATCCGTCAGCAGGCTTCTCGCCTGGATCGAGCCAGGGAGTGGCCAGGAGTTCCAGGCAGCCTTCGTGTCCGAGGCCATGGCGTTGCGACGCAGACCAGCCACTCGACGCTGTGCTTCACCGGACGAAGCACGCCAGTGGGTTGAGGGCGAGGCCGCGGCCCTGGGTGTTCCGGTGGAATGGACCGACCATTCGCCACGGACCACCGAGCCGGACTGACCGCCTCAGTGAACCGCCCCGGTCGGGGAGGCCGGGAACGGCTCACCTCGGCACTTCCGCCCGGGAAGGTCCGGGCGGTTCATGGTGGAACCGGAACGGTTACAAACAGACTTCAGCCTGGGCGCGGCACGTCGCGAGGAGGAAATGGTTTGCGGCGCAACCGGGGGCGACCCTCGCTTTCCGTTCTCTTGGTGCGCGTGATAATGCCCTGATCGGATTGAGCCGGATGGGTGGCCGAGCGGTTTAAGGCAGCGGTCTTGAAAGCCTCAGCCCCACATATGGAAAATCCCCAAACCCGCAGAATTCCGCCATTTTTTCTGCGCACACAGCGCACAGAACGCCCAATCTGCGACATGGTAGGGGCACATCCGGGGGCACAAAATTTCCCACATAAGATGGGATAAATCACTACCCCGCGGCCTTAGCCTGCGTCCCGTCGCGTCCCGTCGCTTCCCGTTGCTCACCGCTCCCGCATGGCCTGGTTCATGAGCTTGATCATGAATTTCGGGCTCATGCCGCGCCTCTGCTTAGCTTTGGTGATGGGGTATTCCTTCGGCTGCAGGGCGGCCATGGCGATCGTGGGAGGAACTGGGTGTCCCATCACGCATGGGATGGCCTTCGCCTTGTCGAGCCGGTGCGTGATCACGTCACCGCATTGCGTGCACATGGCATCGTAGGTGACCGGCAGCCTGAGGCCGCGCATGCTGCGGTCCATGGATTTCTTGAGATGCCGCTCATCGACCAGCTTCACGGGAGCCGTCTTCTCGTAGTCGTAGGCTTCCTTGGTGAAATCCCGTGCCGAGACGTAGAAGCCAGAGTCCGCTCCATTGGCGACGACGGCATCATGGAGCCTGCCAACGGCGGCAGTGCCAGTCGGCTCGTAATCGGCCGGTCGGGCACAGAATACGATATGCTTCTTGCTGCCCTTGGTTGCGATCAGATGCGGTCCTTCGGTCGGGTCGTTGACGATCTGATATCCCAGCCGCTCCAGCATCAGCGCTATGGCGTTTCTGAACGGTGCCGGCGTCAGGGACTGTAGGCGCGGGATCGATGGCGGAATGTAGTCTGCGAGGCGGGCAAGCTCTCTGGCGCGCAGCTCGGTGGCAGATATAGGTAGAGACCGGCGTCGCTTCGGCCGCTGGTCTTTCGGCATGCGGGCGAAAATCTGGCGCATAGTCGAGCTCGGGATCGGCTGCGCCGGATGGGAGTATCGCCAGTCTGTCTCCATGGTCGTTGCGCATTCTAATCTTGTTTCTGTTTGTTACAAGATACCCTAATTGCCCAATTTTCTGTCCTGCCTCACGATTACGAGAATGGGAGGCGGCAATGAGCGAAGGAACAGCGGATCGCAGGAAGCAGCGGGCCATGCGGCTATCCGAGCTGCAGGGGCGGCTGGACAGGCTGAACGAGGATGATCCCACACAGGATGATGCCTCAGCAGAGTTTGAGCGCACCGGACGGTTGCCAGATGACGGCACCGATAACGAGCCTTGGCAGCCGCCGCCGTCATCCGCAGAAGAAACCCGGGAACAGATTGCGCGGTCGCGGACTCAAGTTGAAGGCTTGATGGAACGGAACAGGAGAGCGGAAGCCGAGCAAGTCCGGGCCAAAGGTCCTCCGGAACCGCTATATAATATGTCCATTGCCGATAGGCAGTCGTGGATTCGTGGCGCTGGTTATTCAGAAGAGCAGGTCGCAGACTACGAATATTTTGTCACGTGGGTTGGCATCCATCGCCGGAACATAAAAATCTGTGTTGGATTTCTTGCTGCCGGTATCATTGCAATCATCTTCTTAGCCGCAAATGATGTTCCATGGTGGGCGTACATTTTGCCGGGCCTCGTCGCAGCTTATGGTGCAATTGGCTTACCCTTGGAAATCTTCTCATCGGCAATGCGGGAATATATCAAGGACCGCTGGGAACGCGGTGAGTATAAAAAGACCCTTGATACGCTGCAGAAAATATGTGCCGTTGGAGGGTCTATCTTATTTGCCTGGGCCGTTGGCGGATGGGACAACTTTGCATTCCAGTCGATATTCGACACCAGGCGATGGTCAAATTCGTTCTGGCGGCTCTCTTTTTTCATCGAGGGTGCGATTATCGCGTCGACCATCTTCTCCCTGTGTGTTTCATGGGAGAAGGAGAAATGGCTTTCCCTGCGGCGGTCCCTTGCGCTCGGTAGCGTTGCGTTTATCTTCATCGTCCTCATAATGCCGTTGATTGGCACCGGGTTCTTTTTACAATTCGTGCATGGCATAGCTAATCAAGACTTGCGGGCAATCGTCCTCGCCCTCTTCTGCCTGATCCTGTCGTTTCCATTGGGCATGGCCTTCGGGCGCATGGGCTACCTGCTGATCGCGGAACCGGATGATAACCGTCCGATCGATTTCGCCGCATTGGCAACACAGGCATGGCAGTTCGTGATCAAGCCGCGCAGCAAAGCGGTCGATGCAGCAAAGTCGGGAGAGCCACCACCACAGCCTGCTGCGCAACCAAATCAATCCACCTACCAACCCCAGCAGATCAACATCGAGTTCAAGCAGCGCCGCCAATGGCGCATGCCATCGTTGCCGGGTGCCGACCTGTTCAAGCCGCAGGCATGGGCGGGGCGCTTCATGGCTTTGCTATGGCTGAGTTACACGCAAGTCCAGGCATGGACGCACTACGACCTCATCCAGAACAACCAGTGGGTGGGGTTTCCGACAGATGACCGCGCACCGGTCTTCTATCTGGCCGTTGCCGTCATGGCCGTGAGCTTCGTGATGTTCCTTGTCTGCCGCAGGCGGATCAATCCGCACGATCTTCGCAATCTTCGCCTGATCGCATTCGCCCTGCTTCAGGCAGCGGTCGGCTTCGTGCTGCTGACCCAATACCAGAGCCTTCACCTTCCTCCTGAAACCGATCTTGTCGCCAGCTACCTCATCATCGCTGGCCTCACCCGCGTCCTCCTGCTGCTGCGTAACCCGGTGAAGGCGACTGGCTGGAGGCGCTTCATCTAATGGTCACTCTCGCCCTCATAGCCGCTTGGATCTGGGAAAACGTCCCGCACTGGCTGCTAGCCATGATCCCGCTGGCGATGCTGGTGGCCGACATCGGGCACTTCAACAGGAAATGGTTCCCGCAGAGGGATGACTATCAGGCCCAGATCACCAAGGCATCGCATGGCGCTGCGTTCGTGGTGCTGGCCCCACTTCTGGTTCACTTCATCACGCTCAACCATTTCGATTACTATTTTCCGCCCGAATGGCAACCGTTCGAATGGCCCGTGGCGTTCGGCCTCATGGCGCTCGGACTTTGGTGGCTGATCATCGGCTGGGCGCGGACGATGGTGAACAGGCGCGACATGAATTTGATCATGCGCGCGGTCATCAAGGGCTGTGTGGGCGCCGCGCTTCTGTATGCCCTGTTCCACGCCATGTTGCCCGAAGAAGGCATTCCCCAGCAGCTTCGTGGCTATCTCAACATCGCCGTCCTGTTCCTCGGGCTGTGGATGTGCATAACAAGCCTATGCCGATTGGCGTTGCTGATGAAGAAGATGCGGACCATGAACAGCATGCAGCCGCAGGAAAGGAGAACGACCCTGGGCGGATTCCATTGGAGCTAAGCCGATGCCAATCATGCCACATGGTAGCGCGGGATGGGCCGAAGCTCCAACGATCAGGAAGGGCAGAGGTCTATTCGGGCGGAACAATGGAATACCCTTGGGCTACTGGTCCGAACAACTAGAAGGGCTTGCACCCTCGCTTCGTTATCCCGTGCGTTACACAGGTGATCGACAGATGGTGCTTGTGGGGCCTAACGGTTCAGGAAAGAGCATGAGGATTTTGCTGCCCAGCCTTTACGAACTTAAAGATTACTCGATCTGCGTAATTGATATCAAGGGCGAACTCTGTGCGATGAGTTCTGAGCATCGCCGCTCCCTTGGCAGTCATATTATCAAACTAAACCCGTTCAATGTCCTTGGTCTTGGCAGTGACAACTTCAACCCGATAGCGGGTCTTGATCTTGATGATGACTTTCCGGACAATGCATTGGAATTGTCTGAAGCCATCATAAGTGTTGACAACACCAGAGAGGCCCATTGGCCGCAAGCGGCTCAGGAATTAGTCGCGGGTCTTATAATGTTTGTGAGGTTGGTGATTCCGAATGGTTCCTTCCGGGACGTTCGCGCTCTGCTCGGGCAGAACGATGAGGGCATCCGAACGATGGTGCTTTCACCAGGTGCAGTGGTCGATGGTGTGGAACACTTCTTCCGCTACAAAGGCCTCAAGCTTCCCGGAATTATCGAGACTGCGGCACGCACCGGCTGGGAGGAGATGGCAACCAAGACAGCTAGATTTGGCGACATAAATCCGGAGAATCGCGAACTTCATAGCGTTCTCAGTACGGCGCTCGTTCAAACCAGATGGCTTGATAGTCGGCCGATCGGACGTGATTTGGCCAGTAATCCAATAGACTTCAGCATCATGAAGCAACGGCCTACGACTGTATATTTGATGCTCCCAGCTCGAAGGCTAGGAACACATGCTGCGTGGCTCAGGCTTTGCGTCACCTCAGTTATTCAGAAACTGATGAAGGATGTGCGGACAAACTGCCCTGTGCTTCTCATGCTTGATGAGATGTTTGCAGTGGCCTATCCAGATGGTCTTCCCGCTGTGCAACGGAACATGGCGATGTTTCGTGGCTTTTCCGTGAAGTTGCTCAGCGTATTTCAAGACCTTGCGCAAGCTGAAACGCTATATGGACCAGCCTTCGAATCCTTTCTCGGAAATGCGGGTATCATACAGGCGTTCGCGCCGAACGATATCACAACGTCAGATTTCGTTTCAAGAATGTCGGGCCAGACAACGATCTACTTCACATCGGAATCCGAGTTCCCTCAACCCCAATCCCATGATGCCGCGTGGCATCCAAAGCAGCTTTACCTCGGCATCAAATTACATTGCGATGCCGTTGATCATGCCCCACGAAACAAGGGGAATAGGCGAAGGGTACAGTATAATTTTTAGCAATGAGTGGAAGGGGGCGCTGCGCTGCTTCACGCCCTGGCCAGGTGACGTTCCGGCTTTGCGCAGGATTATGTCTTTGGCCCCTTAGCCTTCGCCATTTTCTTCGGCTTCAGCGCCTCGGCGTCGCGTCTTGCCTTCCTGCCAGCCTTCTTCAGGTTCCGTTGAACCTTGAGGGCCGCAACCTTAGCCTTCTTCTGGTCGTGCGTCAGACCGCGATTGCGCCAGACTTCCGCCGCCGCTGCGCGGAACTCGGCATAGATATCTTTGTCGTCGGTCGCTTCCTTCTCGCCAGCGAGGAAGACCGAAGTTGGCCCGCTGGCTTCATCGTCCCGTTCCGCTACTTCGTCCCAAACTGTTCCCTGCCCGCTCGTTTGCTGCTGAGAGTTGATCTCTCAGCATCGCTTGCCTTTCGGAATCGGCGTCTGTGATCTCGTTCTGGCTGTCGCGCCTTTCCTTTGCCGGCCTCTCCTTCCGGCTATCCGTCGTCTCGTGAGCGGCATCCCGACGCTCGTCTCGGCGCTCGCCTTCCTGCCGCGCCATGGTGTCGAACGGGTTCTCGCGTGGTGCCGCGCCGGACAGGATATCTGCTCGTGAGGCGTATTCCGCGGCATCCTGCTCGCGCCATGCGGCGGCATCGAATCCCGGTTCGTAAACCTGTCTTCCCCGGTTCGGGTCCATCTGGAACTGACGGCCAGGATCGAAAATTTCTCCATCCTTCACGTCACGCCAATATCCCGGCTGATGATCGGCGGGCGCGTGCTGATCTTTCTGCGGCCTGTCCCTGATCGGCGCGTTCTCGGGCAGCGGCTGCGCCTGCCCGAAGAGTTGCTCTTTCTGGGAATCCCGCTCCTTCTCTTTCTCCTTCTGATCCTGAAACCGCCGCGCCCATGGATCTTCGCGCGCCTGCCGGTCGAGCCTTTTGGCCTCATCAATGACAAGGCCCCGCATCTTGTCATCGAAAGCATCGCGCAATTCGGTGAGATGCTCGCGCTCAAGCTGGGCGATATCGCGATACATATCAGCCCGGCCCTGATAATACTCCTCGCTCTCGCTGCCCTTTCGACCGGTGTTTATGCGGGCGACCCAGATGAGGCGTTCGCTGGTGTATTGAAAATACTCGGCAGCTTCGACATGGCGGATCATTTTCGTGATCTCGGCTTTGTCGGGGTCGGTTGAGGCCAGAGAGGCTTCCTCCTGGCGCAACTTCTCCTGCCGCTCGTTGAACATGGAACCTTCAGATCTGGCCGCTGCTGCCAGCATCCGGAAGGGGTTGTCTCCATCCATTGGCCTTTCTTGCGCCTGTTTCCAGCGCATGGCCGGATCTTCGATATCCAGATCACGCCGTGCGCGGTAGTCGGCATCCTCCAGCTCAAGCCGTTTTTTCTCCGCCTCTAGTGTGGTGCGCTCGTTCTGACGCATGAAGGCTTGGCCGTTTTCATAAACGCCATGGAGGACGGCGGCGCGGGCCTGATCGAAGTTATCGGCTGCCTTCTCGAAACCCTTGGCAAGCGTTTCAGATTCCCGCATGGATTGCTGGGGTGTGGTTTCCATTGGGTCTTTTCTCGCTCTGGCTTCGGCCTTAATCTCGGCCTGAATGGAGGAAATCTCCTGTTTGACCACGAAAATCTTTTGCTGGTGAACATCGCAGAGCTTCGCGTCAATCTTGTCGATGGTGGAGTTGTGCTGGCCAATTTCCTTATCGAAGGCGGCATTCTCTTTTCTGATCGCTCGGTTCTTATCGCCAATCCGAGTGCGCTCGCCCCGCTTCTCGGCCTGCCAAGCATTGTTCCCCATGTGCTGCATGGGTTGCTTCAGAATGCCTCGGGCTTGGTAGCTTTCGTGGGTGATCCGTTCATCAGAGTTTACCGAGCGTAGGAGACCATTGATCTCGCCCGCGATCATGCGGCGCATCCATTCGGTTTCCAGTCTCCGGGTCTTGCCGTCGACGATTTCTCTGGCCTTGGCTCCGAAGCCTTCGGGCGTCACCCGGCGCATGTTCATGGCGAGATGGCCGTGCCAGTTGGCATCGCTTCCCTCGCCACTCGGTTCATGCACAGCCCATGTGACCATCACGCCGTAGCGGTCACTGACCTGCTTGGCGATTTTCTCCATCACGGCCTGGTGCTGCTCTGCCGTAGCGTTGCGCCAGAGGCCGATGACCCAATGGTTGGCCAGATGGCTATTGGAGCGGGTTTCCGCCCGCTGGGCGTCGTTCCACGCTTTGCCAAGCTGGCCTTTGACGGTGAGGTAGGACGGCCCCATGGCAGGTGCCACGGTGCCCCAGCCCTTCACCTCGCCGGGATGGCCCCGGTAGCAGGTGCGCTTGTTCTCTTCGTCGTAGATGTATTCGCCGGTTATGTAGGCGGCGAGGCCTACGGCTGACTTGCCGCTGCCCCTGCTGACGCTGTGAACGCTTGCCGAATACCACGACGCGGTGGTAGGCATTTACCGCTATCTACTCTCGCAAACCGAGCCGGTTTGCAAGAATGAAGATACCGAAATCCTTGGCAGCCATGAGGCGGTCCTCGATGCCATGAGATGGCCGGTAACGCTGCACGCCACGCCCAAGGGCACCATGTTTCAGCACGACTTCGGGCCCTATGCTATGAGGGACGAGGCCTGGGAGTTTATGCAACAGATCATCATCGGAATATGGCCGTCCCTACGCACCCTAGCGCTGACTGCCGAGTGATGGAATTGAGCGACGATCCCGACTTCCAGCCGCGCCGGACCATTCCCGAATACATCGACTACCTGAAGAACCTGATCGAGACTGCGCCGCGGCCGATTGTTTACGCCGACTGGCAGAACGGCCCGGGCACGAAGCGCATCCGGCACAAACCAACGGGCTGCACGTTTGAATGGTCTTACGAGGATTGGACATTCCGTGGACGGCCCGGGCGAAGGCTTGTGATGAAGCTGGTCGAGGGGCCTGCGGACATAGAACCCCAAAAGCTTCGGCAGATCGGGAACTGGGCATCTTTCTTCGTTACGATTCGCAGACAAGTGCCAGACTATTAGCCCGGTTACGTTATCTTACATGCCTATCCCGCCGCCCTGCGCTACCGTCACGCCGCTCTCTCCTACCGAGGGGGTCAGCGTTGATTTCTCCCAAATAACCTTGACCGGCGCCATGCCATTCCCTGATTGCGGCGCCGGTTCTTTATGCGGCCTCCCCCGCATGCTCTTCCCGGTGATGCCGCTGGCAGATGAATTCCACGTCCAGCGGTCGGCGGTAGTCCCGGTGATGCATCTGGATAGGACCATGGCAAGCGGAACGCCGGTTCCGGTGCTGGCACGGTTTCCGCTTAAGCTTTCCCCTGCTCCGATAGACGCGGGCGGTGGCTCTGGCGATCTCGCGCCTGCGCTGCCATTCCGGCAATTCGCTGTAGGTGGGCCTTCGGGTTTGCCACGCGCGATTCTTGCAGGGACGGCAACGTGTGTGGCCGGGTGCCCGTGGTCGGCTGTGACAGCGGGTGCAGCGACGGCGGGTCATGGCCTCTCCGTGGTCTTAGTTCGGTATCCGACATGCCGCAGCCTCTTCTCGATGGTATCAATAAGTTCGTCAGACAGATCAGCGGTCATCATCAGCTTGATGCCGGTAGGTGCGCTCTCACGTATCCATTCCCAAACAGCTATTCGGACGTCATCGCGAAGAAAATCCTTCTCCTCGGGCAGAGTGGTTGGTGAATGGGTCATGCGGCGGTCTCCTGCCTCCTGAACGTCCGGACGGCGGCGTCAAAGACGAAGGGGATGCCGTCGGACCATGTGTAATAGGACAGCTCGTAATCGCCCGGCTCGGCGTCATAGTCGAACAGCGCTTCGGCACATTCCTCAACCGAAAGGGCGAGTGACTCGACCTGCCAGCCGTTGATGGCGCAGACCTGCTCGGCTTCCTTCGGCATCGGCGTGTCCACGCTCCATTGCCGCTCCGCCATTAGGGTCAGAATTGCTGACCCGTGACGGGTCATGCTGCAGAACTTCACGACATCGCCATCACGCAAGAGGCATATCTTTTCTGCGGAGCCGCCATCATCCGCGCCTGCGATGATTGCCGCCGCGCCGTCATCCAGTGAGCCAACCCAGTCGTTGGGGGAATTGCGCGGTGGAGGGATCATCTCGTCCATGAGGTCGGCGGGAAGCCATTTTGTGGCCGGTGATTTGTCGGTCATACTCATCTCGCCCTTGCTTGCCGCTCAATCCGGTAGCAGGTTTTCACAAGAACGCTTCCAGAAGGCGGTTCCGGATTCATCAAGATCACAATCCGAAGCCCGTCCCGTTCGCGCCAGAGGATATCAGCACCATCGGGGATGTCGGGCCGGGTTGGGTGAAGTAGCGCATTGTCGAAAGCTTCCTGCGTGATGCCGTCCTTGATCATGTTGGCTTGCGCATGGCGGGAGACGGCTACATTGCCGAGCTTTGGCACGTCGCGGTAAAAGTGGGTGCGCGTTTCAGCCATTCGTCCTCGCTTCCTGCCAGTCCCGATACCTTGCGGCTGCTAGTTTGCTGCGAAGCCCTGTAAGCTTTTCTCCATACTCTTTGCCACAGGACAGGTTGGCAATGAACTTGGCTACCAGCACCTTGGTTCGCTCTCCATCACCGCGAAGATGGTAGATGCAGGCCTCGGTCATACCAGCTCGGCCTCCAATCCGTGGAAATTCAACTGGCTTGGCAGATTAAGGCCGTTGGTGAACCAAGCTGTGTAGAACCAGCTCGATGAGCCTTTGCCGTTTGGCGTCTCGAAGTTCACCCGTCCATTCGGTAGGATGATCTGAATGCCGTGCCGGTGAAACAGCTTCCGGCGCTCTCGGCTGTCGAAAGTGGTGATCGGCATGAGCAGGGCGAACGGCTTGCCCAGCTCGTAGCATCGGGCGAGGAATTTCTCTTTGATGCTGAATGGTGGGTTGGTGCAGATGAAGTCAACTTCCCGCAGCATCTTCATAGTCAGAAAATCTTCTGATGGCCTTCTAACAATGTCTGTTCCGAATGCCATGTAGCCCTTGTCTTCAAGCCCGTATACCAGATTGCACTTCCCGCACGCTGGTTCCCAAATAATCCAAGACCTGCTGAGGTAAGGCAGCAAGCAATCCAGCGCTGATGCCGGTGTTTGGAAATTGTCCGGATGGCCGGCCTCCAACAGTTTCGGCTTTTTGCTGACCATCGTCGCCGTCACGCGTTCTCCATCGTCCTGATTGCGACCAAGCCGCGCGGGTTTCTGATCATCCTGATTGCCCGTTTCCGCTCGTCGGCCTCCCTGATCATCGCCGAGGCCCATTTTGCGAAATCAGCATTCGAGTTCGCGCCAAGGGCCATTTGCTCGATACTCGGTCGCCAGAGCATCGCCGTGCTGGCGTGGTGCATCAGTTCGACGGTGTTGCCCATGGATAGGGTGATCTCGTGAAACATCCTCACATTGTGAATCATGAGGGGAATGGCGCGGCGGTCTAAGGGCATAAGGTCTCCGGGCTAGAGGTCGAAAAGGCTGGGATTGTTGTAGCGTCCTGCCGCCGTGCGTTCGGTTGGTGGCCGGTAGTCTTCCTTCAGGTCTTCGAACAAGAGCGGTTGCTCTGGCGCGGCAGCTTCCTTGACCTGAGCCTTGCGACGTTCAACGAGCTCACGCCAGCTATAGGTGCGCCCATCGATCAGGATATGTGTCGGGCGAGTCATAGCGCTGGCCCCTTCACCGATAGACCGATTGCGATTTGCCGCACCCAGATTGGCGTGTTGGAAAGCATGAAGGTCTGTCCGCTGGCGGCGAGCAGAAGGGTATGGCCCATCACTTCGGCGATTGCCTGAGCTGCATCGCAGGGAACGGCGTTCCCGATACGCTCGCGCCATGCGCTATCCGACATGCCGTCGAGTTCGAGAAACTCCTCCGGGTCCACCAGACTTTGCAACGCTGCCAGTTCAAGCGTGGTGAACGGCCTGTGCCAGGTGTCGTCCAGAGCCCGAATGACAGCGACAAGGTTTTCCTTTTCACCTGGCATTCTCGGATCGGCTACTGTCCACCTACCGTTGTCGTGGCAAGCGAAGCCGGATACTGCGCCAGCAGTCGCTTCCCATGGTAGCACGCCGTAGTGACCACCCGTTAAATAGTTGTCACCCTTCTCGCGATTCAGGATGCGCGGGTCAGCGACTGACAACCAGCCGCCCTGGACGCCTTTACCACCTCCGACCACGGTTTTTGACGGGTCCGTCCACTGATTGACGCTGAGATTGCTGTATCGCTTCTCCCAATCAGGTCGCGGGTCAGCTACGCCGTATGCTCCATGGTCATCGCTGCTGATGACGGTCCCAGTTTGTCCCTTCCAGTCTGCCACGCTGTATTTGCTGAAGGAGACCACGGGCGGCCGAGGATCCGATACGCATTGGCCCGTGCCATGTGCCCCAGTTACAGCCGAGCTGTTCCCGTCCCAACTCTGAACCGACATCTCGTTGTTGAATTTCGCCGGTCCCGTGTGGCGCGGGTCCGCAACGCATTGGCCACCAGATGACGGTCCATGGCCTCCGGATACGGTCCCGGCCGCTTCGTCATATCGAACGACGCGGAAGACGTTCTTGTGCCTCGTCTCTGCGGTGTCGGCGTTCATCCTCGGGTCGGCCACTGAATAGGCTCCTTGACCCGGCATGCTGCCAGCTCCGATGGTCGAAGCGGTTTCTTTCCAGTTCTTCACGCCAAGTGCATTTCCCTCGTTCCACTTTGCGCTTTGCTCCCAACGAGGATCTGCAACAGAGAACTTCCCGTTTTCGGGTCGTGATGCGCCTTGAACCGTTCCGGCTGTCTCGCCCCATGATGTGACGCCAAGGCGTCCGCCCCCTTCCCATCTGGTGTCGGGGACGATGAGATAATCGGCGAGCTTACCGTCGACAACCTTGAGCCGGTTAAGGCTGCGCCAGTCTTTCCCAGCCTCAACGAATGCCAACCGAACCCATGTCTTCCATTGGAGCGACGGGACGCGATGCATGGGACCGCCAAGCCCAAGACCTGGCACGGGCAGCTTGCCGAGAATGTCGCCAACGGCGCGTAGCGGTCGCTTGTCCGGTTCGTAAAGGAAAGGGGGCACCCTCTCCATGTGGCGCGCGACAAGAAGGAATCGTTTCCGGCTCTGCGCCAGTCCGCCAAGCTCGCCACAGTCATGCGTGGTCTCAGCAACGGCGTAGCCGTATGAGCGCAGCAACGCCACAATTCGGTCCAGCAGTGTGCGGCCACGGTTCGCGATGCGTGGAACGTTCTCGAATACCAGAAGCGGGATCGGGTCGTCTTTCCATGCTTCCAGTGCTAGCCATACCCCACGAAGCGTGAGAGCATTTAAGGCTTGGTATTTGTCAGTCCGGCTGCGTGTCTCGGAAAGCAAGCCACTAAACCCTTTGCAAGGCGCGGAGAGAAAAAGGATGTCAGGGTTTTCGTTCTGTGCCGCGCGGTGAATGTCGGCAGTTGTCGCCTCACGCCAGCCGATTGGCGGTTCCTTTCCGTGGAAGGCAACATATTGCTCTCTGCTGAATAGATCGAGTGTAGTGCCTGGAACTCCGGCCAGTCTGTCGAAATCTCGGATAGCTGCCGCATCCACGTCTATCCCGCCAAGGCAACGAAACTTCGCTTGCAGATTTCCGACTCTAGCTTGTCCTTTGTTGAAGCCCTTTGCACCGCCGCCAAGCCCGCAAAACAAATGAAAATGTTTGATGTCGATGCTAATCGGGTCGGCGTTTAGTCCAGTCATTGAAAGGCGCGTTTCTCCTCGCCTTGCGCGAGGGGTTATGGTTGGGGTTGATCTGCTGAAATTGTTGGCCGTCCAGCCTTCAGGAGTTCGTCTACAGCCCGAAACACTGCCGGGAAGCGAACCTTGTCTTCGCCGGTCTGCCCAAGCCAGTGCTGGAGATAACCGCGTGAGTATTCCAAGCCTTCAGTAATTCCCAGCGATGCGCTCACCAGATAGGCGGTGAGTTCTGCTTCGACTTCGCGCGCGCCTTTGTCGATCTGCTCGTCGTCGATCAGTTTGCTTTGATCGCCGTGGAGCAGAACGTGGCCAGCTTCGTGAAATGTTGTCTTGTTCGGGTTGAACGCTATCGGGCTAACTGCGATCTTGCGCTCCATCGGCAGCGCGTAGCCTTGGCAGTTGCCATTGACCATGGAGAAAGGCGTTTGCGTGATTTCCAGTTTCGCCAATGCATGCGACAGGTCGAACCCCGGTGGGTTTTCTAGAACGTATTCAGCGCCTTCTGTTTGCGACAGACCGAACCAGTTGGGCTTTCCGATAAAGAATGTCTTGTGCGCTTCCTCGCCGGTTTTTTCGTCAGTAACTTTGCGCGTCACCGGCATTAGCAGAGTGATAGCTTTCTGGCCCTTCATCACTGACCGGCCATTCCGCTTCCAGCCGGGGAATGTCGAAATCGGCTCAGCTTTGCCGAGCTGCATCATGGCAAGGATTTGGTTGCCGAGGCTGTAGTTCCAAAAAGCCGAATATGCCGCTGCTATCCTACCCGGCTCAGTGAGTGCTTCCTGAACCGCCTTCTCGTAGTCAAGTTTGATAGGGGTAGACAAAGTCTGGTCGCATTCTCCCGCTCGCGCGGGTTACGGTGTTGGGTTCAAAAGCTTCCTTGCTCGATCGAGCCTACAGAATAATTCGCAGAGGTCGTCGTCTGTCGGGTGCGTGCGTTCGGTTTTGCGCTCCGGTGGGAGTCCAGCGTTGAGACAATCCTCATGCCAACTAACCAATGCTTTCAGAGCATCCTTGAGTTGGGACATCGTTACCCGTGGGATAAGCCTGATATCGTCTGACGAAAATTCCTGAAACGCATTCTGCGTCGGCCCTCCGCCCTCTACGCGGTCGTATTCCCGGTGCCCAACTGGCTCCCCAGCACGGAAACTAGTAACGCGCCATGGTGCATCACTGCTGCTGTTCCGGCTCAGTAGAAGCGAATAGCTGGGGTCACGCTTGCTGATGCCGTGAACGCGTCCGTCACGTTCAAATGCATGGCGAACATCTGCAATCCGCGCGCGGTGCTTGGTTATAATTTGTTCAAAGGATTCGGAAGGCACGGCTTACGCTTTCTGTCGGGTTGGCTCCCGGCGTGTTGGTTAGCTGTGATAGTCTACTGTCACTACAAGCCAGTCACCCTTCGGGAGATGCTTGGCGGCATAGTCTGGTCGTGCATTACTTAATCGCTCAGCGTTGTCAGCAAGGGCGCTGAACAGAGTGCCGTCCCATTTGGTCTCGCAATGGGTGACGCCATTCCAGATGCTCTCCTGCATCATGTGTTTTGCCTCAAGGCCGTCGCCCGTATAGTGAGGCCCAGCTATGATGATGTGTGAGCATTTCAGATTTTCCGGCACATCCTGCAATTCCATCACGTCACCCGAGCTTCCTTTGTAGTTATCGAAGATAGGGCAAACCTTGGTTGGCGCTTGTGGAAAGAACTCATTCCAAATCGCATCCACGATCTCGGCCTGATCAGCCGGTTGCAAGGCTTGTTTCCCCGCTTGGAACGAACTGACAGTGATTTTCTTCTCGTTCAGGGTAGCATAAAATGCTTCGAGCTTGGCGGGGTCTAGACCGGCTAGGAGTTTGTTGCCTGACCATCTTCCGCCAACTTTCCAGTAATCCCAGAATCCATACTTTGGAGAATGATCTTCATTTGATTGATCGCCATTTTCATCGAATGGCTTCATGATTTGCTCGATTGCCGCTTCCACATCGTCTGTCGGCGGCATGATGATTTCAAGATGGTAGTGCATAGGATAGTAGTTTCTGCCCGTTGTCCGGGCTGTTGATGGTTCCTTAGTTGCTGCCATGCTGTTCGCAATCTGCGGCAATTCCATCCATCAGGCTCTGCGATGGCTTCGTGCCAATAGCACCGGCATACGCGCCCATGTGCTTCGCGTATTCCTGCTCCTTGGCGAGTGCGATGAGCTTGCGACAATAGGCAATCTCCACCTTGGCGAGGTCGGAAATGTCGCTTTGCTCGGAGAGCTGGAAAGCGGCTTCAATGTGACCTAATGCGAATTGTGAGAGCATTTTCGGTTTCCTTTCCTTCTTGATTGATCAATTATCGTATATACAAGTTGCCATAGGGGAAATACCCGGTCAAGCTAATCTGCGGTAATATTGTTGCGTATTTGCACTATCACAATATTGTTGAATTGCCTGCCGGACAATGGCTATGATGGCCCGATGCTACTGCATGACTACCTATTGAAAAAGAACATCAACCAAAGGGACTTTGCCAAGTCCATTGATGTTGCTGCATCGACCCTGTCCCGCTGGCTGTCCGGTGACCGCACGCCGCGCGGGGCGCAGGCACTACGAATCGTCTCCGAGACGGAGGGCAAGGTAACGTTGGCTGATATCTACGGCCATGCTGGCTAGTCTCGGAGCGCCATGCTGGCCTGCTCCGGTGGTCTTTGCCATTAGCCGTTGACCGAACCAGAAATACACTAGGCTGGCGCGTCGCGGTCTACCGCCGCACCGAACCATGCGCTAGGCTCGGCGGATGCAAAGCCTGTCCCTGATCATGCTGATCGTTGCTGTTCCCTTCGGCGTGGCGAAGGCAGCAGAAGAGAGCCTCGGCCCGTGGGATATGTCGCGCGTTGTCTGGTATCGCAGCCATCCATCCGAGACCACTGGGAGGCTTAAGTGGTGTGCCGAGCATAACAGGGGCGACTCGGAATGCGGGGCCGCTATGCAGGCGTGCAACGATATTCTCGAGATGGATCCGCAAGCCACCTGTCAGTCGCCGATGGCTCATTGAACGACATGAGGAGGTCCGACCACGACAGCCTCCCGGTCATAGTGCCGCGGAGCGACAAGCGCTTGGCTCCCGTCTCTCCTGAGCGCATTCTGCGGCTTAGAACGCACCTGATTGATGTCATTTTGGGCCTCAGAGGAAGCGCTCCAGTGCCCACAGCGACTGACATTGCAAGTCAGCCTAATGGCTTCACCGGCGTCGTTGTGCGAGCCGCCTGCGGGCTCTGCAAAGGCGCCTGCTGCAGCCACGGGGACGATCACGGATACATCGATGATAGGGCACTTACCGGCGTCAGGCTTGAGAATCCCCAGCTTTCGGTCGAGGCCATTTTGAAGCTCTATCTCGAACGTATTCCGACCACCGCCTACCGGGACTCGTGCATCTTTCACGGGAAATGCGGATGCACGCTGGATCGATCCATGCGCTCCGATGTTTGCAATACCTATTTCTGCAATGGCCTCATGGACTACATCACGAGCAATGCCGCCCCGGAACCGACCGTTGTAATCGCCGGGGATACCGAGAAGATGCGCGTGTCGCCTGTCCTCAAACCAACACGCTTGCGCTGGGAATAGCGCGCTCTGCCGCGAGCTGCTAGCGTCCTAGTCCACCAGTGGTCGCGCGAGCCCTGGGACCCCGTCCGACAACCCCGAAGTCACCAGCATGCCCGACGTTAGCGGCGCCCACCGGCAGATACGGATGCTCACAGCCAGAGTAATCGCCGCCGAAAAAGCTGCGGGCATGAACGATTCCGATATCGCGACAGCGCGGTTCTCTATGGAGAATTCCATCAATGAACGCGTTGACGCAGTCGGCAAGGTTGCCGATGAGATGCTTCTGGCATTTCGGCTGTCTGCTCTGCATGCGCGATTACATAATGCCGAGGCGTATCGGACCGCCCGGCGGCGCCCGCTTGCCTGACCTTCCCACCTTCACGCCCCGATCCTCGATAACCAAGCGGTCGGCACGCGTCAAAAAGCGGCCGTCAAATCTAATGGCTCGGCTCGAATGGATGCTCTATGGCGATGATTTGCTGGCCCGAGCATCAAGGCCATGCTCTTCTCCTGATCGCGCCCGCGCTGCTCGTGCACATCGAATTGAGGCTAGTATTGTTCCGACAAGCCGATCACGGGAAAGTCATTTCTAACGCGGCTGCATTGCCTGTCGCTGGGCAGAGTTCGTTACCATCTTGGTTCATATGGTCGAATATGAGGGAATGTCATATGCGCTGCGCTTTAATCCTTCCCCCGCTGCTTTTCCTAGCTCTGGGCGCTTGCGTGGCGGTCACTCCGGCCGCGCCCCCGCCGCCAGCGACGACAACGTATGTGGTCCCCGCTACTCCGCCTCCGCCGCCGTCCACGACCTACGTGACGCCGGGAACCCCCTATTCGCCTCCCAGCACCACGACAGTGATCCGCAATCCGTAGTGAGGCCTGATGGGGCTCCAAGACGGCGCCCCCTCGGTTGAGCTACCGGTGTCGTTCCTTCTGCTTCTCTGGCCGAGCCACCGCCTCCGTGGCCAGCAGCGCACTCTCAGGAAGCGCCCTTTCGTGGTGGTCGTCGGCACTTCGTGCCCAATATTGGGGTTTCCCTTCTATCGGAGGCAGTAATCTACTGATTCGATAGGGCCCCGACGGCACGCCCATCAAGTATGCCGTGACGAGCTGGCCGATCTCAAATCGGTGTTGCATCATGTCGCCAAAAGCTCCCGGACGTTGTCCACGAACACAGTCATCGCGACTGGCTTGGCAAGAAACCGCTCCCGCCGATCAAGCGCCCCTCGGCGCAATCGCACTGGCCACAAGGCCGCCAGGTAAATCGCGGCCAGCCATGGCCAGCGAACCCGCAGGGCGTGCACGATTTGTATGCCCCTCAGATCTTCGCCACGCCTGTTAATGCTTGTAATCACGATGCGTGGCGCCTCGGCCCTGCACGTATCTATTGCCTCATTCTCGTCGGGCACGGTTGCTGCGGCGATGCCGTCCTCGGCAAGCGCAGCCGCCAGCACATCGGCGATCAAGTCATCACGTTCTACGATCAGCACATCCATGGAACCCGCAACGACGACCCCGCCAAGCGGATGCATCACTTCTTTTGTATTCTCGCTACAGAATTCAATGGGTCTTCGCCGCGATGACGGCCGGTCGCGGGAATGTTTTCACGCCCGCTCGCCGCGTGAGATATTGCGTCCGGCACGTCGTGACTTCGCAACATTGCCGCTTCAGCACCGGCAACCAGAGCCGGCATCACTTTACGGGGGCGCCTGCCTGCACGACACTGGCCGCACGGGGCGGATTGGGCCGCCGAAATACCGCAGAGGGAGAGCGCGATGCCGTTCTATGAGAAAGGTGACGTCCGGATCCGCTATGAGGAAGCTGGGAGCGGATTTCCACTCTTGTGCGTGCCCGGTGGCGGTCTGAACTCCCGCATCAGCAATTGGCCCAACGCCGTGTTCAACTCATTCGGGATTTTCCAGGAAGAGTTTCATTGCATCACGATGGACCAACGGAACGCCAATGGCGGAGAGTCCACTGGCCCGATACCGGCCAGCGATCCTTGGGACGCATTTGCCGATGATCAGCTCGGCCTGATGGACCACCTTGGGATCAAGCAGTTCCTGTTCATTGGCTACTGCATCGGGGGTTGCTTTGCAGGAAAGCTGATGGAGCGGGCGCCTGACCGCGTGGTCGCCGCCGTTTTTTGCCAGACCGTCGGCCATCGCCCTGAAGATCCAACCGTCATGTATCGTCATAGCTCGGACAACTGGGTTCCTGGATTCCGCGAGAGGCGGCCTGACGTGTCGTCCGACACGATTGAAAAATACCTGCACGACCTGTACGCAGCGCGACCCGATTTTCTTCACAGCGTCTCGCGCGCCTTTATCAGCAACTGCCAAACGCCGATGCTGGTGCTGCCGGATGACACAGACTCCCATCCGCTTCAAACCTCGATCCAGGTCGCGTCGTTGGCACCCAATGCCGAGATCACGGTGTTTCCGTGGCGCGACCCTCCCGAGCTGAAGGCCAGGACAATCAACCGGGTTCTGACCTTCCTCCGAGCGCACCGACCAGCGGCAAGCTGAACCGCGTCGGCCCTCAGAGGGGATTCGCGCCGACAATCGCCCAGCGATAGCGCTCAAGAAGAGCCTCGCGTTCTTTGTCGTCAGCTGGGCGATTCTCCGCAAGTTCCTCGATATATCCGCCAGCCATGGCGGGGGTATAAAGAAACAGGACCCGCCCGATTTCGGTCCCGGTGTTCTTCCAGGCATGCGGGATATCGCGCGGCATGAAGGCGCAGGTGCCGGGGCCGCCGACCGTAACTTCGTCACCGATCTTGAAGGTGAACTCGCCCTCAAGCACCCAGGCGACCTCGTCGCTGTCGTGGTGCAAATGATGAAGACTGGCGGTACCGGCCGGGAGCGTTTCCTCGAACATCATAATGCTCTCGTGGGTCTCACGACCAAGGAGCTTCATGGCAAAGACACGGCCCGGGGTCGGGGAATTGAAATGTTTGCCGCCACCTGGTGGAACGACAAAGCCTTCGGCTGTGCTCATGTCGGTCTCCTCTTTGGAACAGTGGAGGATAAACCCGGCAAGCTGCCCGTCAATGTGGGGCCAAGTTCGTGCCTTCAATAACCTCGCGGCGTCGTCCGAATCGCACTGCTCGACGCGCTCAACCCGTTAGCGATCTGGTGGTAGTTATCGTAGCGCTGTGCGATTGCGACGCGGAGCTTGGCTGCTGTCACCTTGGCGGCATCCCATTGCGCGGCTATTGAATTGATGGTTTTGGCTAAGCGGCTATCCGGGTCTGCGCGTTCCGGTGGATTGTGAACGCTGAATCCGGTCGATCTTGAACACCTGTTCCGTTTGATTGTGAGCGCGAATTCCGGCGGATCGTGAACACCGATTCCGGTGATCATGAACGCCTTGGTTGTCGCGATCGCGGGTCGGTTCCGCTGACGATCTTCTACCGAGGGTAGTGTCGATCCTTTTGCCAAGAGCGGGGGATCGGGATGCCGGGAGAGAGGTTGTCGATGCGGAAGATACGCGAGGTGCTACGGCTGCGGTTCGGACAGAATTTGAGCCAGCGCGCCATTGCGCGGAGCCTGCAACTCAGCGCCGGTGCGGTGAACGGCTATCTCAGTCGGGCACGCCGCGCCGGGATAGCCTGGCCGGTGGCGGACCATCTTGATGACGAACAACTGGAACGACTGCTGTTCCCGTTGCCACCGGACGTGCCGGTGGATCAGCGGCCGGTGCCGGATTGGACCGTGGTTCATCGTGAGCTTCGCCGGCCGAACATGACGCTGGCGCTGCTGTGGGAGGAATATCGCACGGGGGCGCCGGACGGGTTCGGCTATTCCTGGTTCTGTGGCCTCTACCAGGCCTGGGTTGGGCGGCTGAAGCCGACGCTACGGCAGGTCCATGTGGCCGGCGAGCGGATGTTCGTCGACTTCGCTGGTCAGACCATGGAGGTGTTCGACGGGGCAACGGGAGAGGCGCGCCAGGCGGCGGTCTTCGTCGCAGTGCTGGGTGCGTCCAGCTACACCTACGCCGAGGCGGTGTGGAGCCAGTCGCTGCCGGACTGGATCAGCGCCCATGTCAGCGCGCTCGCGTTCTTCGACGGCGTGCCGCGACAGATCGTTTGCGACAATCTGCGCTCGGGGATCACACGCGCCTGCTTCTACGAGCCGCTGGTGAACCGAACCTACGCCGACATGGCGCGGCATTACGGCACCGCGGTGATCCCGGCGCGGCTTTACAAGGCCCGTGACAAGGCGAAGGTCGAAGTCGGCGTCCAGGTGGTGCAACGCTGGATCCTGGCCCGGCTGCGACATCACCGGTTCTTCTCATTGGCCGAGTTGAACAGCGCCATCCACGCGTTGCTGGCACAACTGAACGACCGTCCGATGCGCGGTTGGGGCACGACCCGGCAAGCCCTCTACCAGCAGGTCGATCGGCCCGCGCTGCAGCGGTTGCCACCGGCGCATTTCGAGTATGCCGAATGGAAGCGCTGCCGGGTCAATCTCGATTATCATGTCGAGATCGAACGGCACTACTATTCGGTGCCCTTCCAGCTGCTGCGCCAAACGGTCGAGGCACGGATCACCGCGAAGTCGGTGGAGATCTTCCACCGCGGCAAGCTGGTGGCGACCCATTTGCGCAGCCTGCGTCGGCATCGGCCCAGCACGGTGCCAGATCACATGCCGAGCTCACACCGCCGCTATCGCGACTGGACGCACGAGCGGATCCGGCGTGAGGCTGCGGCCATTGGTGATGACGCCGCGGCGCTGATGGATCTTATCCTGCGCTCGCGACCGCACCCGGAGCAGGGGTTCCGCTCCTGCATCGGCATCCTGCGGCTGGAGAAGCGCTACGGCGCGGAACGCCTCGATGCCGCCTGCGCCCGGGCACTGGCGCTTGGCACGCGCTCTTACACCTCGGTCGCAGCCATCCTCAACAACCGCCAGGACCGCAGACAGACCGAGGCCGACGGGCCCAACCTGTTCCACGAAAACATCCGCGGTCCCGGCTACTATCATTGAAAGGAGAACCCATGCTGATCCATCCCATGGCCGATCGCATGCGAGGCCTTGGCCTCGCCGCCATGGCCGACGCGTTCCTCGAGATGCAAAGCACCGCCGTGGCCGATGAGATCTCACGCGAGGATTGGCTTGGCCTGCTGCTGGATCGCGAGGCGACGCACCGCGAAAACAAACGCCTCGGTCATCGGCTGCGGCAGGCACGACTGCGGCACAGCGCGGTGATCGAGGACACTGATTACCGCACGCCACGCGGCCTCGATCGCGCGTTGTTCCAGAAGCTCGCCACCTGCGCGTGGATCCGCGCCAACCAGCACCTGGTCATCGGCGGCCCAACCGGCATCGGGAAGTCCTGGCTGGCCTGCGCCTTAGGCCACAAGGCCTGCCGCGAGGGCCTGTCCGTGCTCTATCGACGAGCCTCACGTCTGTTTGCCGAGCTGGCCACGGCTCGCGGTGAAGGACGTCTCTCGCGCCTCATGGCAACGCTGGAGCGCACGCGGCTGCTGATCATCGACGACTGGGGACCGGAGCCGCTGACCGCCGAACAGCGACGCGACCTGTTGGAAATTGTCGATGATCGCTACGAGAAAGGATCGCTGCTGATCACCAGCCAGATCCCCATCGGCAGATGGCATGAAGTGATCGCGGACCACACAATCGGGGACGCGATCCTGGACCGCGTCATTCACCGCGCACACCGGCTCGAGCTCAAGGGCCCCAGCATGCGCAAGCGGCACAATGCCGAGGTCAGCGCCACAATCAGCACAGGCTTGACGAACGCCCAGGAGAAGTGAGACGAAATCAACCGTCAGTGGCATCGCCCCGCTGCAGCGGCATGTCGCTCGTCTCGGCCCATCAGCTGACGGCGGGCGCGTGTTCATGATCACCGGAATCGGTGTTCATGATGGAACGGTTTGACCGTTCATGATCACCGGAATGCGCA
>CAWHVQ010000006.1:0-193523 GCA_963832895.1 uncultured Alphaproteobacteria bacterium
GGCGGACCAATTCAATCACAGACGGGGCAGGCAGGTCGCTTGGTCCGGGCACCTTGGGAGCGGCGCGGTCGCGCGCATCTTCCTCGGGAGTTACGAGGTCCCACTCCGCCTGAGCAACGGACGGGACAGCCAACACGACGGGCGCGAACAACCCGCTGAAACCAATGTATATACCGCGTCGTCTGATCATCATGCGTTCAGCAATATCATGGCGCTCATCAACTCGCTAGCGTTCACGGCCTTTGGTCAAGGCCACTTGGTTTTCTGGTGGAAGTCGTGTCGCTTCCAACGCGAGCTATCTTTCAAGTCGCTGGTTGACGACGGACGCGGCGACATCCCAGTCATCTGCGGTTCCGTTGCACCAACTGCGATTCACGCCCGACCGACGCGGTGGTGTCCGGCAGCCATCTGGCGCCGAAGCAATAGCAAATAACGGCGGGGATGAGGAGATCGGCATCCTATCGGAGTGGCAGTTCCCATAGGGATGGCTGCAATCCGACCACCAGCGTAGCAAGTCGTTGGTCCATACGCCCCGGAGCCTTCCGGACATCGGCAACCGCGTCGGCTATGATCATCCGCGTGTTCGGCCGGCCAAGCGGTCATACTCCGCTTGGGTTTGTGCCATAGCCAGCCTCGATGCGGTCCGTATCATTCGGCAGTCACGTCCGCGACATTTATTACCCCAGCGTTCGTCACTGCACATGCCAGTTCTCGTTCTTGCAACCGACCACAGCCAATCTTTTCTTGTAAGAATTCGAGCGACTGCCTGATGATCTCGCGGTGCGCGTCGCGAGCTTATCGTCTGATTCGGTCTGCGGGTCTATTGAGTTCAAGGTTGTTGTTGTCCTCGTATAGGTGGAGGTATTTATCATCGTCGCTATGGCTTGGTTTCTAGCTATTAATTAGATGCTCACTTCATATGGTCCGTACCGGGTACGCCATCATGGCGACGACCAAGGGAACAGATTAGCGGTCTTACCTGACGGCAAGTAAATGTTGGTGCTAACCGACACCAACAGCGCTATTGATGGGTCTTGTAACAACCTTACTGGGAAGTCGCCACACGGTGACCAGACTGTCCGCCGCGTCTTTCGGTTGTCGCGCCTCGGTCATCGTTTGGGGCCGCTAGCCTTGCCACCCTGCTTTCCGCAATCCATCAAGCATGTGTTCATGGTGTTCGGGCCGGAACCAAGGGGGACAGCTTCGCGCGTATAGGGCAAAAGTTTGATGTGAACTGCCAATCGCCTTGTTTAAGGCGTCGCGCGCCTCATCAATTCTGCCAAGTTGCCCCAGTGCGGCCGCAAGCCACCGATACGGACCTGAAAATTCGGGATCGAGAGATATGGCACCCCTCGCCGTGTCAATTGCACGAAGATAATTCTGCTCGAAATAGTAGGTGGGAGCGATCTGTCGCGCGGTAATCTTATTAGTCTGGTCGCGCGGGTTCAGGCGCAATGCGGTCAACAGCGCGTCGCGGCCTTCGCGTAGGTTCCCGTTGGCGCCCAAAGCAAGCCCGTTGACGAGGTTTGCCCAGGGAGAATATGGATTACGGGCAAGTGCTATCGACACGTGCTCCGATGCTCCCGCATTGTCTCCTGCCAACCACATGACATGAGCCAGAGCCGCATGGGGATCAGCATCGCTTGGATCGGCTTCTATTGCCCTTCGCGCCCAGTTGTCAGCAGTTTTCATTGCCTCGGCCAGCGGGAGCGAGCTATATTCCAAAGCAGTCATGAGGAAAGCCTGCGCGAGGGCCGCGTATCCAGGAGCAAAGATCGGGTCCAACGCTATAGCAAGATTGAAAAGCGCAACTGCTCGCTCGTGATCGGGCAAATTCGATTTGCTCATATGCCACAATCCGCGTTGATAGGCTTCCCATGCGCTGAGGTTTTCTATTGGCCTCCATAACGAACGTCGCAGTTCTACGTCAGTTAGCGCTCGGTGGACAGCGATCGTCGTGGTGGTTGTGATCTCGTCCTGCATAGCGAACACGTCGTCAGTGAGGTTCAGGTCATACCGTTCGGCCCATAATTGATTACCCACTTCGGCATCAGCAAGTCGCACACTGATGCGCAGGCGCCCGTCGCTACGGCGCACACTACCTTCTAGCACGTAGCGCACACCCAGTTCTCTGGCCATCCATTTCCCGGAACTCAGGCGACCCTTGTATGAGAAACCGGAACTTTGAGCGATTACCGTGAGCCAGCGAGTGCGAGAAAGCTCCGTAATCATATCTTCTGCAATGCCGTCCGAGAAAAACTTCAGGTCGGGATCACCGCTCACGTTGGTGAAGGGCAACACGGCAATTGATGGTCTATCCGGCGGCGTCGAGCGTTCAGGCGTATGATGCACAAAATACCGCTCTACGGAATTGCTTTTGGAACCCGCACTATCGAGTTTTAGCACAAACACCGCGACCGGCCGGGCGATGTTGTTGAGATCAATCGTCCCAAGTTGATCAAGATGAAGCCGGTCTTGCACGTGTCCGGGCGCTGCTGGTGTGACACAGATGCTATCCAGTAGACATTCTGAGACACCGCGCAGATTTAAAATTGGCGGAATGGCGTTCGAGGGCTTGTCGGGCGACAGTTTTGGACGCTCGAATATCTCACCTATGGACTGGTCACGACAGACATTCACATTGGCGGCGAAGATGTAGCCTCGGCGTGGTACCGTCTTGATTATCGCCTGCCTATCGTCGCCAAGGGCGCGGCGAATGTCACGGACGCATTGCGTAATGCCATCATCGCTGACAGTGACATCAGGCCAAATCGTTTGATTAATCGTGCCGCGGTCGATAAGACAACCGGCGTTCTCAAGGAGGAGACGCAATAAGCGGAAGGCTTTGTTTCGAAGATGAAGCTCTTCGCCGCTTGTGGTGACCAGCGTCCCGCGCATTAGGTCGAGAACAAATCCGTCGAATCGATAGACCGCTTCTGTGGCAGCGGTACCCATGATGCCCCCCGTAGCATCAAACATGCTGGTCAATTCAAGCAGGTCTATCCGTTTCGTGCCATATGTTAATTTTCGCAGGATTTCATCGCAAATTCACCCGGATGTCAGGCGACAAGCCCGCGATCATGCTCAGCTACCCACACCAGCGGCACGGTCGCCTTGGACGGGCGTCGCTGCTCAGGCGGATAGTGGACACAGAAAGGACCCTCCGCGATGCGCTTATCGGGTGATCCGCAGGGAACTAACTCTGATCGGCCGCCGCCGCCAAAATGTTGAGCAGACAAGGGCCAGCAGTTTCCATATCACTGGCTGGCGGGGGAGCCGACGAATGGTTCAGGTGATGGCATGGCTGTTGGAGCGCGAATACCAACAGCATCGGAATCTCGACTACTATGGATTGCCGGAGACGTTCGCGGCTTGGCAGGAGCTAACCAGCGGGCTTGCCGGTAATCTCTCTCGTGTCACTGGTCGGCGCGTTGTAAAGGTAGTTATCCACCCTGGGGAATTGGAAGAGTGGGCACGTCGAAGGGGGAGGGCAGTGGATGCTCGGGTGCGCTCAGATTTCGCGGGGACGCTTTGGCGAACCCAAAACGCCTACGTAGCTGATCCAGACTTGCGCATGCGCACGGGCGCTGACTGATCCGTTACGTCCTGAAGCCGTCCCGAGGCGATGGCGTCAAGTTGCTGCAATTCACTATAGATCGCGCGCGTCCGGTGCCTTGACGGTAGCTCAAACCATTCGTGCGGCGCGTAATGCGCGGCTGCGCGTCCTATAGCAACGAGCACAGCACTCTCCTGCTTGTCTGCTGTCACGTCTGTCAACGGGACTATTCCCTGTTCATGGTTGGTTTTGTGCGGTCTACCACTGTGGGTTGTGCTCTGCAAGCCTCGTAGACGCTGGGAGAGCGCTGAGTTCCTGGATTGCTTGCCGCGTCTTCCCCCTTGCTCGGTCGGAGGTCAGCGGTCTCGGTCACGAGGGACGATGTGGAAGCCTTCATGCACGACATCGCCACGGGCAAGACGTATTGGTGTCGCCAGTCGCACCGTTGGGCTGCTCGGTGGCGGTAGGTCATCCCCATGGGTGCGCCAGTGACATTCGGGATGTTTACGTCCTGCCATCACCGGTGGCCCCGGCGGACGAGTTCCCGGAACAACTCGACAGCGGCATCACCGGGCCGCCGGTGTTCCTCGGCGCCGATGCCCTGCCCACCGGGCCGAAGCGCGTCGAGGTCTTGCGTGACGTGGTCACGATGCGCGGCGCTCCGGTGACGGCTGCCGAACGCCTCTGATTGGCTGAACTGGTCCGCCGAGGTGTTTCTTCGGTGGCTTTGCCGTAACGATCCGTGTGGGGATAGCAACCGACTGCTCCGCTTGCGGGCACGCTTCGGGCGGTAGGTGGAATGGACGACGGCCGGAGGCTTGGCGGGCATGGGGGCATCGTAGGGTGATCACCGGATATGAAAAGCCGCCGGGGCGGCGGTATGCTCCTGTGGCGAAAGGAATATGGGGAGCAGAGGCGTGGACGCGGTTCCAAATCGTGCAGAAGGCTTTTGCTGGGTGGAAGCCCCGTGTGACGATTAGCTGACCGCAGAGACCATAGAGCGCCTCGTCTGCACCGGCTTGCTCCCGGCCTCTTTAGCGGCGTCAGCCAGTATCTTTTGGAGATCGCGTAAGAACCCAGCACCCATCGTCGTCCGCTGAACCAGGACACTACGCCGATCCAATGGGTCGATCTTTCGGCGAACCAAATCGAATTCGGAGAGACAATTCAGCGCACGGGAGACGGCGGTTCTCGAAATATTGAGCTTGGCGGCCAAGCCGCGAACTGTCTGCGCTTCGTCCTCCAGGTGGCATATCAGGAATACCCCAATCTGGCGCGCGGACAGGTCAGCGCCCTCGCGACGGACGAGTGCAACAATTGCGCGGAGTAGAGCCTCCGTCATCCAATCTTCGATCTCATCGTTCAAAGGCACCTCCTCTTGTGTCGGACCGCTAAGCGGACACGGCAGCATCTGCCTTGTCGCGTGTGGCATCGGCGACGTTGTTTGGACAATTGTGTGGCGGCGCTTGTCGTACACGGTCGCAACTTGGAGGCACCAGTCCGTATGTTGAATTCAGCCGCACGACGAGACGCTCGACCATCTCATCGATCCTTGCCGCTGAATGCTGAATTGCTGGATCGCCGCTTTTGTAGAGATGATAGGTAGCGAGCGCGACCGGGGTGACGATGCCGCGTACATCGTGACGAAGGGTCGATACCAGCTTCTCAAGCTGCTCTAATCGGTCTTCCGATAACTCCACCATGGGGTCTTCTTTGCTTCGTGGTGGCCGGATGTTGAAAGGGCGAACGGGACACATCGTGACAGGTGCGTGAGCAGTTAAGGAAAGAGATCGGCTGGAGTACCGTCCTCGCAACGTACCCCATCACATTCACTTGAAGGCTTTGCCAAGCGCCGAAAGAAGCCCGAGCGAACCCTTCCGTGGCGTGGGAAGAGGCGGTATCCCTCAAATGATGGCATCTTACGTAAAGCAAACGTCGGATCGCGCCGCACGGCACTAACCAGTCGGTCCGACACGAGTCTGATCGTAATTGCATCCAATGGCGCAGGACCCGCGAGCATAAATCAGGAACGGGTTGATCCGGCGTCACCGCATTTACTGCGGCAGGTACGGTGTCCGCACCCTGATGACCGGGAGCCATAGCCTCTGACGAGGGGGTAGCTTCGGCACCATGTTGTTCCACGAGCGCGGCGATCGGGGCGAAGCTGTGGCAAGCCTTGCAGCGCGGCGACGTCCTAGTCGCCGCCAAGCTCGATCGCATGTTCCGCGGACTGCCGCACCGCATGCACGCCCAACCAGGGGCGGCGGCTGATCACGTAAACCATCGGCCGGGTCCGCTCAGCGCATCTGGCAGCTTGCGCCGTAGGGGACAATCGGCAGGACCGTGTTCGCTGATGTAATCGGGTTGATTTTGCTGGGTCTGTTCGGCATCAGCCGGGCCGTATTCTGTAACCACCACGAAACGTGGTTTCGGCGATGCAGCATCATAGCATTCGTTTCGTGTGATATCGATGAGCGGCGGCAGCACTGACCCCAGTTCAAATCGGTCCAATGCCTGGACTGCCGACCAGCACCTCGTGGTCCCAGCCAAAGCCTTGTCGGAGAATGAATACGAACTCCTACAAGAGTGGGTGGCCGCGTGCCCGACGACCGTCACAGCCTATGTCAGCCGCCGAGCGGCTGATAATCAGGCGTTCCAAGGCCGCATCGTGGTCGTGGATGAAAAAATACGAAGGCCGATCTACTTAGTCTTCTCACCTCTGGATACAGACTTATGGACCGTGGTCTCGGTGATCGAGCAGACGGAGATCGGCGAGTTTCCGACGCTGTACACCGCGCTGAGCTTCATCAGGCCGGTTCGTATATTGCATCCGATCGCGGCCCTCAAAGAGTGAAACGCAGGCCGGTCTGTTGCTGGCACCCACCTTTACCCCGACCGGCTACATCCGAAAAAGGGATCGGTAGCTTCATCATCCCATTCGGGTGATCGGCTCCGCCGCCTCTCCCTATGTCCCGCTGCATTCGGCCACGCTGGCGGCGGTATCTCGGGCCAGCCGCCGCCTGCGATGGCGGGTCAATCACTCGCAATTCGCTGGATAAGTCTGTAGCGCCTTGCGCGGCGGCGGAGGGCAGGCTTTCGGTTGGTCTGGAGTTCCCCAATTCTCCCGGTCGGGCAAGCCACTCACGGAGCTTTGAGGCGGCGGAGGGCGGCTCGGGTAACCCGTGCCGCCCACTGGCCCTGGACCGGCTGTGCTTCCTGGCGGGTATGTTTGCGCGAAGGTGGTCGGCGCCAATGCCAGAAGTGTGGTTGTCAAAATGATACCTGATTACGTATAAAGCTCAGCTAATTTCAGGAGCCGATAGGGCATAGGGGTGGTTCGGACTGCGGCCCATGTGAGACGCGGGATCATGGCGGCCAGATCGTATCGTCGGTTGAAGCGGTATTCGAATTCGGCGAGGTAGCGCGGGACATGCTTGCTGTTGATGGCACGGTAGGTTCCTGTGATGGCGGCGTTGATGTTGCCGAGAGCGGTGTTGACCCATTTGAAGGCTGGCGTCCGAGCCGCCTTCGGTCCTGACCCGGTCTTGACGACCTGGTGCACGCACCCGGCCTCTGCGACGCTGGCGAAACACTGAAGGCCATCGCTGACGACAGAGCAGTCTGGGTCGAGGCTGCGCTTGGCGAACCCTGCGATCGAGCTTGCACAGAAGTTGGTGACCCGGCGCAGCTTCAGGCGAACCGGCTTTCCCTCGGTAGTGGTCTCGACAGCGGCGACGAACGGCGTCTTGCCAGGCGCCCCCGCGGCCACGCTTTCCACCGGAGCGTTCGCCGCCGAGATAGGCATCGTCGATCTCGATCCTTCCGGTCAGCCGCTTGCTTGCATCACGCTCAAGCATGACCTGCTTCAGCTTGTGTTTGATCTTCCAGGCGGTGGTCTGCGTCACCCCAAGGCGACGACCCAGTTCGATGCTGGAGATGCCTTGCTTGGTTTGCGTGAGACCATAGCCGCAGCGACAGGTGGGTCGATGCAAAGATCGTCCCGGCGATCGGCGAAGTCTGCCGGCGGCACTTGGCACACTGATAGAGATCGCGGGTTGTCACCACGCAGTACTGCCTGCCGCCGCATGCCGGACATTCAAAGCCACGCGGCCAGCGTGACGCAATGACGATCGCACGGCATTGCTCCTCACTGCCGTACTGCTGTTCGAACGCAGGCTCGCTGAGACCCTTCTGGAACTGCACGACGTTACGAGCCATCGCCACAACCTCATGAAATGCCACAATATCCCTGGCCTGCTACCAGGCGCCTCGTGACTGAGGAAAGTGCGTAATCAGGAAAGCTTTTACATGAGGTCTGGGCTACAATTCTGCCGCGTGGATTGCACGCACTGCGTAGTCGGGTTGATCCGCCACAGTCTGCTTGATATACCGCAAAATCTGTTGCGTGTCGTCACAAAATTGGCCGTACACCGGCGTTCAGCAGCGGTCTCACATTTAGGGCATCGAGCGGGGCTATCGCCGCCCGCCATAGAACACGATGGTTACGAGCGCCACCAGGAGCATCATCAAGGGCGCAACCTTGCCAGATTAAGCGGGTCATCTGACGGTTAAGGGAGTACAAAGGTCCGGCCGCATGCCACGGCTTGGCCGCAACGGTTAGCCCGGAGACTCGTTAGTAACACCGGAGTCGCTCTATCGGCTCTACGTCGGGGCCGCAGCCTTGTCGCCCCTTGGTTGTGGCTCCGACGGCCCAGGGTTGCCGCTCGCGGTTGCCCGCACTGTCAGTCAGGGCGTTCGAGGGGCGGTAAAAGGAAGCCCCGCTGGTGCAACGCGGAAATCAGCGGGGCCAGTATTGCTTTCGTAAGCAGCCGCGCAGCGCACCGTGCGCGGTGTCATGGCGGCAAAGAAAGCCCCGCTGGACAAGGACGCAGCGGGGCGAGTTTATGCTGTGAAGTGCCGCGCAGCAGCATTCCAAGGGTAGCGGGTTCGCGACCACGCAGGCAAATGAGCGTCGGCGGCAGGGTGCGGCCAAGAAAACCCCGCGAAGCTAAAGGGCCAGCGGGGCTAGGTTGATTTCCTTGGGAAAGTTAACCCTCTCCAGCAATATGTCGTGCACTTCGCCCCCGGTCGCAAAGCGCCTCCCCGGCGATAAAGCCGAGGCGCATGCGTGCCCCTGCAATTTGTTGCCCCGACAAGCGTCATACCCGGGATGACGGTGTTTCCTCGATGCGGCGGCCGGCGAGAGGTACCTTAAATTATTTGACACTTGTCAGCAGGCGCGAGGAGTTCCATCGCAAGCGTTACGTGGGTTCGCCACCAATCAGGGCCAAGTGTAGTCGAAGTGGGTATCGGTGCCGTGATCATTCTTATAGCAGGTATGCCGCGAAGCGGCTCGACGTTCTCCTTCAACGTGGCCCGAGAAATCCTGTCAGCGCGGGGGGCGGTCGATCAGGAGGTGGGCGACGATGTTGTCGGAGTAGTAGGCCGCTCTGGCGGAGCCGATCATGTGTTGGTCAAGACCCACAACCTTGACGAGCCGTCACTTGCCCTGGCTCAGGCCGGAGCAATGCGCATCATCATGACGGTGCGTCGCGTCGAGGATGCGATGGCAAGTTGGTTCGACGCATTCGATGCGGTGCCCGAACCCATCGCGCTCGGCGTCATGCAGCACTGGATTTGCTTATTTCAACATTTGAAAACAAAGGCTCTGATCATCCCATACGAGCAAATCGACCGTCGCCCGTGGCTGGCAGTGTGGCGTATCGCCCGCGCGATCTGTCCGATTGTCTATCCCTCCGAGGCTCTTGCGATCACTCACCAGTTGAGCAAAGCGACGGTGAAACGGCAGACGGACGCACTTTCCATCGAGGCGCAAGGTGTTATCGATGCAGGGTTCTCGCACTACGACGCTCGAACATTCTTTCACCGCCGGCATGTCTCCGATCTGAAATCGCGACCCGCCGAGCAACGCTTGTCGTCAGAACGTCTGGAGACCATCCGCGCAGCACTCAGCGCAGCCATCATGGCAGCCGATCTGTCGCAATTCGGGTGATCGAACGTGCAAGTCGTCACTGTTATCCTAGCGATACGGACTGGCGCGGCTGACACCAAAGCGCCCGCTCTCAGGCTGCGCGGCGGCCTAGATCGAGCGCGCTGGACGGCACCAGCAAGGATGATGAAGTGGCGCGGGTAACGGGGTAGGTTAAAATCGGCAGGGAGGGCAGGGAGGTGGCTCAATGGTTGACCGAGACCCGGTGGGCCGTGATCACCTACGCAGTCGTCATCGTCGTTGCGTCCTTGGCCATCTTTCTGTACTTCTAGGTAGCCGCATGGCGACTGATGCGGGCCTCCCGCAGCATGAGCGCGGCATCCGACAATTCCCCGTGGCGGGAGTCAACGTCGTCAGAGACAACAGAGAGCGATCGGCAGCCGGTTGCGACACGCTCTACCATCCCTCCGGGGATGCTTGCTGGCGCGCTGGTGAGCGCGGAGCGGCCGCCGATCACCGGACAGGTTAGTCCGGCCAGTGGCAAGCGTAGTGGTAGCGGCTTAGGGTCTCGCGAACGTGTAGGGGGTCGGCCCACGACTTTTCGAAACAGCGCTTCGGCGGCATCACCGCGACACTGGAGTTCCTTGGCGTCGATGTCCTGCGCCGGGCCGAAGCGCGGCGAGGTCTTGCGTGACGCCGTGAAGATACGCGGCCCAGTGGCTGTGCCGGCGTGCTCTCAGTCACCGCCGCATTCGATCGCTGTCGCTGTTTGCCTCCGGTTTTTCGTGCTGACCAATCCACATCGGAATGGCAACCGGAGTCCTTCGCTTCGGCGGGCGCTTCCGGTGGTATGTTGTGCGGACGATGACTGGTCGCTTGGTGGGCATCGGGCCATCGTAGGACGGTCGCCGGATAGGAAAAGGCCGCCGCTGACGCAAGGCCGTGGTATGCTCCCTTAAAGGGAAGAATGCGGGGAGCGGAGGCGTTGGACGAGGTTCCAAATCGTGCAGAAGGTTTCTGCTGGGTGGTGCTCGGTCAGAACCTGCGCGAGATCGCCCACTGGGAATGGGGGAGTGGTGGATCGCCGGCAACGCCAAGCGCTGGCAAGCCCGAGGCTGTTACCGTGGTAAGCGGCAGGCTGATTTTCAGGCCACGGACAGCCACGGACAGCACTTTGGTGACTAGCGCCATCAGACTGAAAGCGTAGTCACCATGTGGCGCCACGTTCTCGCCATTTACCTATTGATTGCTCTCGCGACCGAAGCCGTTGTGATACGGCTGAACATCTTCTTGATGCGTTCAAGCGTTGGCCGGCATGGGCGATGGGACGCGGCGGATGTCGCCGGCACGATCGTTCTCGCGATGCTGTGGCCGGTCAGCCTTTTGCTCTTGCTGACATGAGGCCGGACGCGTAATGGCCCGTCACCCACCCGCCACCAGCGCCACCGCAAGCAACGCGAAGACAACCCACACCACCGCAACCAGCCCCACCACAGCGATAAGGCACAACGCCAAGCCGACTTCCATGCCCGTATGCCGTCGTATAAGGGCTGCCAAAGCCGTAATGCCGGCCAGCGCGATGACAGCGCCCGGCGGTCCTATAACGCCCCGGAAGCACATCCAGGCCAGCCAGGACGCCGCTGCCATGAACGCCAGCAGAGGCGGCAGTGCGGCAACGGCGAGCAGGAACCGCCAAATGGCGAAACGGGTTGCGGAAGGCGAGGCGAGACGGGCGCGCCACGCGTGACTACCGCCGTCGTCAGCAGACGGGATGGGCGTAGGCATATCGTGTCCTGTGCGGCAGCGGAGGGGCGCCACCTTGCGGCAGCGAAACTACTCGCTCGCGGATCGAAATAACCAGCGGAAAGTTTGGGCAGCGTGGTTGTCCCAAACCAAAGCCGCCCGCGAGAGGCGGGCGGCAAGTGAAATGTCCGGTGAGGCGGCCCTTCCTAGGGATGGTGCCGCCTACACCGCTACCAGATCGCCGGCAGCGCGGTTCGGACGCCATCCGTCACGCGCGTCAGTTTTTGCGAAGCCAATGGGAGACCGAGCCGATGGCGCAGCCGGCGATGGATAGGTAGAATAGAGTCCAGAGCATTGGCGCATCCGTTGCTCATTCGTGTTGTTACATGCACGGAGCGTTTCGATCTACTCTTTTTTGCAGCCTTAGGCGCAGGCATCGCCGCGGCGAAGCGAGTGGACTTCACGCCCTACCGGGCGCGCATGGCGGCAGGCTGTGGGGCAGGCATGGCTTGGCTCACGACGACGCACCACGAACTACCGGGCACGCCGCCGCGAAGTTTGGAAGTGACTACATTTGCAGGCAATTCAAATGTCCGTCCGCCAGCCAAATCGGCGGCTCAACCAAACCAGCGATGGCCGTGATCCCAGTAGGGCGGCGCACGCAGGAGTTCGACCCGCAGAGATTATGCCGCTGCCATCTCCCGTGTTGCTCTGATTGGGAGTTTCAGTACCTTGCAAAGCGCGCTCAAATTCGCATCACGTGGTCTAACGTGATCCGTTTCCCAAAAATAGATACTCGCCGTGCTGACGCCAACCTGTTCGGCCACTTCAGCGACCGATAGGCGACGCTTGATCCGAGCTTCACGGAGATAGTGAGCAAAGTTAGGCTTACGAGGCAATGTACCAATCCTTTCGATTTCACGCGGCGGGGAACATAGGTTCACAATTTGACAAAATCAAGTAGCGCATAAATCCATCCAGAGAAGGTGACATTATGCGTTACTTTCAGATCGTTGAGCACTGCACGGCACATTCTAGCTGACACTGACCCGAGACGGCTCCGGCAGAACCGGTCGATAGCGGGATACGGAAGCCGTTGAAGGCCAGCCGACCTGCATTGGTGTCGAACTCGTCAAATCTCAATCGGCCGTTAGGTCGGCGGCATTTATCACCCCGGCGTTCGCAATAGCGCAGGCAAGCTCCCGACCCCGCAACCGATCGCAGCCAACACTCTCTTCAAGGGTCCGACAGACTATTTCTGATGCCTGCTGCCAATCGGCATCTGATGGATCGGACGGAGTTGCAATTGTCACGAGCGCGTCTCCAGAGTTCCGAACGGTGATATAGACTGGAAAACTCAGACCAACGTCGCGCATTGCCATCCCGATGGCATTAGCGATTTCGTCGAGCAATTGCCTGATGATGTCGCGCTGTGCATCGAGTCTGTCGTCGGTCGATGAGTCGTCCTCATCTTCAATGGTGTTCATGTAGTCGTCCTCCATGGTACGGAGGTATTTATCCTAGTCGATACGGCGTTGCTCCAGAACCAATAGGAGCCAGCGCGCTTGCCGCCCTCCTACTATCAAGGATGCCGCTGTCGCCAGTCGCTCAGCATCGCATCGGTAACTTGGTTGGGATAGCAAACCGGCCCAGGCAACGCCTTTATCGCCTCGTGTCGGCCCTTGCACGAACGACCATTCAAATCTTTTGTCTGGTATTGGCACACGCACCGGCCACTATAACGCGCTTGGCTCTCCTGCATGATCCGTTGTCGGACCCGATCGTCCGAGAGGCGTTGGAGAGCTTGAGGGTGCGCGCTCGGCAAATTCGGGTCTCGCATTGGCGCCTGAGCATAGAGCGGTGGATTGAGCGATATGAGCAGAACAGCGATCGAGCGGATATTCCTAAGTGTTTGTATACTGCTGCTCACCGCCGAACTCGAAGAATGGGCGCGACCTCAGGTGCGCTCGAAGTTCGCGAGTACCTGTATGGCGGCCCGAAGCCTCCCGAAGACCTCCGGAGGCGGCGGCATCAAGTTGCCGCAATTCGCGATAGATCGCCCGTGTCCGCTGGCTAGGCGGTAGCCCAAACCATTCAAGCGGCCCATATTTCGAGGCTGCCCGTGCGATCGCAACCAGCACGACGCTTTCTTGCTTGCCCGCCATCGGAACTATTCCTTTCCCGATTGGATTCGTTCAACTTACGACTGGACGTTGTTCCTTGCCACGTAAACTTCACGTGTTACGAGCAGGATTGCCTTTTGCTCGGAATAGTGGCGGGGCATTCGAGGCGGTTCTGGATGCGGAGGGGTCCCGTGGTAATGAAGAGCCGGACACACCAATGAGGAAGGCACGACTCTCGCGGGGCAACAGGTCGGAAGGAGCGCCGGCCAACATCGCTACGTCTGGGGGCGCTCGTGACGATTGCGACCGGGCTTGATCTAGCGAATGACGACTGGCAGCAGGTTGAAGAAATTGTTTGCAGACCCCCTGAAGAGATGACCGGCAGATCGGCGGGCAGCCTGCCAATACCTCTGACCAGGATTAGGGCGCGGCGATGTGAAATCTGATGTCTGACCCGAAATGGCCCCCTTCACCGCCGGGTGATCCGAACCTTGCGGATGGTCTCCATTCTGGCGCGGTACTGCTGCCGCTGTTCGGGTGTCAACAGATGCCGAATGCCGATGGCGGCAGCGACCGAAATTGCTATAACGGCCAAGAGGTAAAGAGCGAGGCCCCACCACAGCCCTAGCATGACAGTTCTCCAGATCGACCTTCGGTCCCATCAGATGCGTTGCGCGATAACGCCTGCTACCGCAGCGACGAAAACTGGCGCCAAACCCCGGCGGGTAAGTGACGACCCAGATGGCGCAAATGATTGTGGCAGCCATGCTCGCCCAACTCTCAGCCCGCTCCGACATCTGAGCGCAGCCGGTCTATCAGCAGGTCCCGCAGGGCAGGATTAGCCAAACGGTTAGCTGACCGCAGAGGCCAGCGGGTGCCTCATCTGCACGGGCAGGCTTCCGGCTTCATTGGCGGCAGCGAGTATTCTTTTGAGATCGCGTAAGAACCCAGCACCCATCGTCGTCCGCTGAACCAGGACACTACGCCGATCCAACGGACCAAATCGAATTCGGAGAGACGATTTAGCGCACGAGAGACCGCGGTTCTCGAAATATTGAGCCTGGCGGCCAAGCCGCGGACTGTCTGCGCATCGTCCTCTAGGTGGCATATCAAGAATACCCCAATGTGGCGCGCGGACAGGTCAGCGCCCTCGCGACGAACGAGTGCCACAATTGCGCGGAGTAGAGCCACCGTCATCCAATCTTCGATCTCATCGTTCAAAGGCGCCCCCTCCTGGGTCGGACCGCTAAGCGGACACGGCAGCATCCGCTTTGTCGCGTGTGGCATCGGCGACGTTGTTTGACCAATTGTGTGATGCCGGCGCGTGTCGTACACGGTCGCAACTTGGCGGCACCAGTCCGTATGTTGAATTCAGCCGCACGACGAGACGCTCGACCATCTCATCAATCCTTGCCGCTGAATGTTGAATTGCTGGATCGCCGCTTTTGTAGAGATGATAGGTAGCGAGCGCGACCGGGGTGACGATGCCGCGTACATCGTGACGAAGGGTCGATACCAGCTTCTCAAGCTGCTCTACTCGGTCTTCCGATAACTCCACCATAGGGTCTTCTTTGCTTCGTGGTGCCGGGATTTTAATGTGGCGGTTGGGATGCATCGTGACAGGTGTGTGAGCAGTTGAAGAAAGAGATCGGCTGGAGTACCGTACTCGCAACGTACCCCATCACATTCATTTGAAGGCTTTGCCAAGCGCCGAAGGCGGTTACCGAGAACCTTGCGTTAAGCAAACGTCGGATCACGCTACGCTGCACTATCGATGCGCCACGACACGAGTCTGATCGTAAGTGCATCCAACCTTAGAGTTGCTTTACGAACAGGGGTTGCGCGCCGAGGAAATCGGCATCGTCCTCGCTGCATCCACTGCGATCTTCTTGCCGGACCTGCGGTCGGTCATGTCGCTGATCGGCTACGAAGGCACACCCTGACGCGCAGCGGGTGTGCCTTCGCGGCGGCCGTCGCCGGGTTGGGCTACGTGATGTTCCAAGGCTTCTCGGGCTTGCTCGTGGTGGCGCTTGTCCAGGCGGCAATGCTAGCTCCGATAGTGCCGCTTTCCGATGCGCTTGCGACAACAGCGGCGCGCACGAGCGAATTCGGCGAGGGCAGACGGTTCGAGTGTGGGAGGGCTGTGCGCGTCTGGCTCCGCTCCATTCATAGTCGGTACGATGCCGAGCGGCTGAACGGCCAATGGGTACTGGTCAGGCGAGCATAGTCTGGTTCAGCGGAACGCTGCTTGGTATTGGCGGCGCTGCCGCTCTGTTGCTTCCCAAGATTTTGGCAGCACCCACCCTGACTAAGAACCTTTTCAAGCTCGACAACGCGGGATTGGGCCTTTCTCCTGCAAATACCCGCTTTCCGGTTCGACTTGATGCACGAGCGGCGCACGGATAACGCGCTGAGGACGCAAGAGCTACTCGCGCGACATCATAGTTCGCCACATGCCCGTCGCCGCGCTACCCGGCGCGGTTTTCCTGTATCGCCATCCTGCCTGCCCTCGCCGTCTCCCAACGGCGGGGGCCTCTCCTGCCTGTGACGTAGCCGTTGTCGCCAGCCGTTAGCGGCGGCCGTCAGATGTTGCGGTCCTTAGCATTCGGCATTCGGCTAAGCTCGGGCCGAAGTTTCATCTTGGTGTGCTGAAGGGCGAGCACCCGAAGCTCTTGGCTACCGCGCGTCACCGATCTGAGAGCGCCGGGGAAGCCGCCCGTTCGGCCTGTTCGTCCGCGTGGATTGCACGCACCGCATAGTCGGGTTGATGCCGCGTTTGGGAATCAGGCGAGCAGTTTTGGGTGCCGGAGGAGGATAGCGGGTTCGTGTGTTTGTGCCTATTCAGAAACGCCCGCCTCTCGGGGCTGGCGATGTGGTGCGCACCCGCTAGAGCTTGCCCCCAATCGCACCGAATAGTGTCGAAATCTTTGTCCCCAGCGTCGCGGCAGCCGTGGCGACGACTAGGACGATGCCCGCAGCGATCACGCCGTATTCCATGGCAGTCACGCCCTTGCGGTCAACCTTCACGCGCTCCAGGAGAGCGAACACGTAAGCGAACATCGGCCGGTTGCTTCCCTTCTGAGAATGCCGGCTCAGGCCGGTTGCCTTTCTTGACATGTATGTGGCAACAGCATCGTTGCAATTCAGCCGGCCAGAAACTAACTAATATCAAAGCATTATCCGCCGACCCTGCGGGCCGGCCGGTCGCCAGTTCTACCCGCCCCAGGCATCAGGACCTTCGAGCCTCGATGAGCGCAGCGAGTTTTTCGTAGCCCTCTGCGAGGGCAACGCAGGCGTCTCGCTCTGGGGCGCCCTCTGGAAGGCTGGCAGCCCTGTCCCGCCACGCCTTGGCGCGCTCTTTGTATTGTTCGGAATCCCATCTGTCCGGCATCGAACCCCTCGTTTTCTAACGTTCCAGACCTTGTTCATTCCGGGAGCCGGGGATATTGATCAAATTGCAACGATCCGCCGAACCGAGCGCCTGCTCGCTTCGTTGGCGGGCTATGAATGCCCGGGAACTACGCGCAAAAGCTCTGCACTACCGGCGGATTGCCAGCTTGGTGACTGATGAGACGGTGGGCGAGGCTTTGCTCGAACTGGCGGTGGAGTGCACGCTTCCCTAGCTGACAGAATGGAAGGCGAACCGACCCCTAGGGCTGCGGAACAATAGTCGCAGCAGTGTCTGCTCATTCAGGTAACTAGGTGCTCATCGAGGCAGTTTCGAGGCGAAAGTGTTGCCGCTTGTTGTCCGACGCACACTTTTATCATGGCGGCAATGGGCCACGGGCTAGCGCCTTGATCTAGTCCCATTGCCCAGGCTGACGAAGCTGCCCACGGCGATCTATTTTGTCCGTGCCGCATCAGTCCATGTGGCCCTTCGTTCTGTCTGTGCCGGCTTGCTTACCCCGCCGGATTCTCCCCGGCGGGGTTTGCCCTGCACGTCAGCGGCAAGCGACGGCCCGCGATCGTGACGCCTACCCTTCCATCAACACAATCGGCCGCACCGGCCGGTTGACGCCCTCTAAGCCGGTTAACAGTTCCGCCTTCCCTGCCTTGCCGCCTTTGCCATCGTGGCGAGCGCGCCGGATGATCGCGCGGATCGGCAGGTCGCGCCCGGCGAAGTGCGTCTCCACGAAGATGCGGTCGTTGCCGCACCGGTCGCAGGTGATCCGCATATACCAAGACGGAAACCCGGCGAACGGCTCGTCCATCGCTTCCTTGCCTGTCGGCAAGCGGGTCGGTGCCGTAGCTGCGCCAGTAACGCGCTGGCTTACCTGCCGGCATCAGAAGCTGGATCGTCCTGCTCGGCTTCAATGCGGTTGGTAACCAGCACACCGGCCAGGGCGACAATCAGAACGATTAGTATAGCCGCGAGGATCATCGTCACACCGCGTGATGCGTCTTAGGTCCCGGCGCCACGATCATAGCGCTATGGCCGCGTGCATGGTAGCCGTCCGTCGCCCACAGGTGTTTTCCTTTCCATCTGTGGGTATTGCCGGGCACCTCCCGGCTTTGGGCCGTTGTGCGCCACTTAGCCGGGGATGCACAACGGTTCTAGCCGGCGGCGGGTGCCGTTGCTGCGGGCGGAGGCGAGGGAGTAGCGTTGTCAACATGAGCAACGATCAAAACCCGCCGCACTCGCCAGCGGCCACGCTACAGGAGAACCAATGGATTGCCGCAATTGAAGAGCACTTGGCCGCCGTCAGGTGGTGCCTCGACAGATCGCAACATGGTGGCCGCATCAAGGGTTATTCGGCTGCGCTGCTACTGTTCTGCATCATCGACGCTATGGGTAACGGTCTACTGCTGCCGAAAAAGAAGCAAGGGAGGCCGCTATACACTCGACTGGACGTGCTGTTGCACCACCCGTTTGATCCGAAGGAACTTAAGCTCGATGAGACGAAGGTAAACAACCTCACAAGTTGGTACAGGAACAAACTTTCGCACACAGGAGCGATGGCGCTCAACGCCTTCGTGGATGTAGGCGAAGGTGACGCGTTTAACTTTGATGAGAACGGAACGCCGCGCGTTCTAGTCGAGCCGCTTTACGACGTGGTGAAGGTTGCTTGGGAAGGGCGGCCTCCAAGCATATTCCAGCTATCGGACTCGACCGCGGTACCAGAGCCATCAGCCCTATCTTTGTCCACGATGACCCAGAAAGTGTCTGGGGCCGCTACCCGGCAAGGCAAGCCGATAACAGCCGAAGACTTGCAGCAGTTCATTTACCGGGCAAAGCCAAAGAATGGCCGCTGAAGGCATCCGCGTAACGGCGCCACCTCACATCCCAGCCACCAGCGCCGCGGCCAGCAGCGCGAATACGACCCACACTAGCCCGACCAGCCCAATTATCGCCACGAGACACAGCGCCATGCCTGTGCGCCGTTGATTGTCAATCAACCATTGAGTTGATGAGTTCCTGTATCATTCGCGACTCGGTGCTCGGTATGACTCTGCTAGCGGTGAGGTCTATTGGTAAGACCTTGTTTGTATCAGAGGGATCAGGTGCCCCCAGTTGGTACACGAAGGGCGTGCCGTGTGGCGTTTTCGCTCTGGTACGCTATGCAACCATAGATGAGAACCGTCTTAATCGTGTTGCCGGCAATTGGCACATTTGGTTCGACTTTCGGAGATATTGTTGCGACCCTTTCGGACTTAAAGTTGGCGCCAGGGAATATGTAATTTCCTTGGGCGTAGCGACCATGAGCAGCGGAACTAGGCTTACCAAGTTGGCAGGATCGATTTGCTCTAAGCCCTGCGTCAGCTATGCCGATGTTACGGATTGCGTTTGCAAGAATGATTACATCTCTAGCCGGGGTATGGCCGATATCTTGCAGCGTGAAAGGCGGGCGTGGGCGCCATCGCTGTTGATGTGGGCTATGCGGTTACTGCGCAGCGCGCACTTCAGGCGTCCACCGATGCAGCGGCGTTAGCCGGAGCGCGCGCCATCGGCTCCACAACCAACCCGATCACCGCGGCGACGAGTTCTGGCGCTTCGTCCTGGTGCAGGACATTGTCATGACGGCGGGACAGTCGTTCATCGAGTTCCCGCCAAGCCTGCGAGCTTCGATCTCGACGGCGTCAAGGAGCAGATTGCCCAGGCGATGACGACGCATTCAGGCCTCCAGCTACTTGAGGCGCAACCAACAGCCTACCTAGCTTTCCTTGGTCCGACGGTTGCGCTGCTTGCACCGAGGCGGCGGTGTGGTCCTGGGGTTGATTACTCGCGCGAATTCGCTGGTCTCACGTTGGACGCAGTGATAGGAATAGTCGTGCCACGATAGATCACCGATCCGTAGACACAAAGGCTATCGAGCCACGTCCCTTCCGCTTGCTCCCATTGCCGGTTCAACACCTCCTCCGAGCTTCGCAGAACCATGGTCAATGGCTCAGCAATTGAGTTGTGATCGGGCCGAAGTTGATTGAGATTGAACTGGGTCAGCGGGACGGCCAGAAGCACAGGTTTGCTGTCCTCCTCCTCGGCGGTCACCTCCGCATAGTAGAGAGCTACCGGTCTGGTTCCCCAACAAGATGGCGAGGTAAGACCATTAGCAAGGATCGCTGGCAATCTGGCCAACGAGGTGCCATGATAGAGCCTGCGACTGTCGGATTCCACGAGTTCCCATTACCGCGTCAGATAGGATCGGTAGTGTATGCGCTACCGTTGGTGCGCCCCCAAACGAATGGGTCGGTACATCGTTAGCCACAGGAGCGCAAGCCTACTTTGGACCGTTGAGCAGAGTCAGTTTCGCACTCGCTTGGTATGCATCGCCTTGTTTGTCAGCGACGTCATGCTGCCAGCCGCTCAATGTGCCAAACCATCCGTGGCCACTGGCACATCGAGAATCGCTCCCACTACGTCGGCGACGGTAGCTTCGCCGAGGGCGCCAGCCGCATCCGCTGCAATCCTGGCATCTTTGCGCGTCTGCGCTCGTTCGCTGGCAACATCCTGCGCTTCAGCAGCATTCACAACGTCTCAGATGTGGGCGTCGCATAGCCTTCGGCGGCATCAGTGCAATCCTCGCCATGCGCGTCATGTATTGAGCGTTGAACAGCCCTGATTGAAGACCCCGGCACCATGCGCCCGCTCGCGGACGGCTACAGCCATTCTTGGTTCACAGCACCCCTTCAACAGGCGGGGGACGCGCCATAAGCATGCTGCCACCTTGGTTGCTAAGGCTGTGGCGACCGGTGCCGTGGAGGCTGGCTGTGCGACGGGGTGTCACACAGCACCCGATGACTGCCTGGGCGGCTGGTCACGTGCGAACCAGAGTGACCAATAATGGCCCAAAATTGTTCTGCAACCTTGGTTGAAACGCCGCCTCTTAGCCACCAGTCTCGCGAGGCTCTGACGGTCTGCCAACGGCCCCGTGCCCAGCCACGGCCCCTGAATGGTTCGGCGCTTCACGTCATAGCGAGGCGCGAACCGGTCAACGCCTTGCCTGGGTCGTGCGTTAGGCAAGTTGCGTAACGTGATTCTGGCTGGAAGTACGTTTGATCGGTCACGTCTGGAGATTGATCAAGGAAAGCGTCGATGGATTTATGGAGGACGAGGCACTGACGCGCGGCGCCGCCATCGCATTCTACACAGTCACATCGATCGGACCGGTGCTGTTCATTGTCGTGGCTATCGCCGGCCTCGTTTTCGGCGAGGATGCCGCGAGCGGCGCCGTGTCCGCCCAGCTTGGTGGGCTAATGGGCCGACAGAGTGGGGAGTTACTTCAAACAGCTATCCAAAACGCTTCTGGCAAGTTATCGGGCACGTTGGCCACTCTTGTTGGCATCGTCGCGCTCGTGATCACTGCATCCGGCGTGTTCACGGAGATGCAGCAGACCTTGAACGTGATCTGGCGGGCGGCGCCGCGACGCAGCACTGTGTCTGCCCTGCTACGCTCTCGTGCCACGAGCCTAGGATTAGTCGCCGCCCTAGGGTTCCAGTTGCTGGTGTCGCTGGTGATCAGCGCTATTCTGACGGCACTGAGCAACTACATCAATGGAGTGCTTCCGGCAGGTCACCTCATCCTGCAAACACTGAACGTTCTCGCGTCGTTTGTTTTGATTACCGTTCTGTTCACCGCAATCTATAAGGTGGTACCGGACCGGCGCATCGAGTGGCGCGATGTGATTGTGGGCGCTGTCGCCACATCCCTTCTCTTCACGATCGGTAAGTTCTTGATCGGACTGTACCTCGGCAGTAGCACCGTGGCGTCAAGTTATGGAGCGGCAGGCGGGTTGATAATCGCTTTGCTCTGGGTGTACTACTCGGCTCGGATTTTCCTGTTCGGCGCCGAATTCACGAAGGTCCACGCGCACCACCACGGCAGTCGCACACGCCGCGCAGCCACATCCCGATCATGATTGTTCTGACCTCACCGCCGAGTGGCGTGGAGCAACCCGCCCGATTGTCCCCCCGACCGCAATGGCGGTGTGTAGCGCCTGCGGAAACCCGGATGTAACGAAAGTGCAGTTTCTGGCTCGGGACGGCGCGGCTCACCTAGCGGCGCCGCCTAATATGTTCCCGCCGTGCAATGGAAGCTATCGGACCGAACACTCTGCGCCGCGAAAAAGTGATCAAGCGTGACAATGTACGTTTGTGCCCACACTGCGCCTTGCTCATAATTCCAATTGGAGCCGATCTTAGGGGGGGGTCAAAAATGAAACGTCAGATGGCCTTGGCGGTATTGTCTTTGATCACCTCCACTGCTGCCGTCCGCGGGGAAACGTGGCCGTACGAGGACTGGCCGATGTACGGCAAAGACTTGTCGCACACCTTCAGTAATCCGATCACTCAGATCAATCGAGGCAACGTTGGGTCATTGATGCCCGCATGGACGGTCCCTACCGGTGACGCAGTTAGTGCATCGCCAGCAGTTGTTGATGGCGTTGTCTATGTCGGCTCCTGGGACGGATTCTTCTATGCCATCGATGCCACAACTGGCCAGCTTCGGTGGAAGGTCCAATTGGACTGCCAACCGTCGGTCGTTCCTGTTCCCCAGGTTTGCGGGGGGCCTGCGCCTGGAACGGCGACCCCGAGCCGCTTTCAGACCCCCGGGTGGAATAGTCACGTCGTCAGCAGCGGTTGTCGATGGTCATGTGTATTTTGGCGGCGGCCGTACGCTCTATAGCCTTGCAGCGGACGATGGGCACTTGATTTGGAAGCACGTTATATGCGGGAATCCCGACGATCCGAATTGTGCCTCTGATCAGAACGATCCGCTTCAAATCCTGTCGTCTCCTGCCATATTTGCTGGTACGATATATGTCGGCGTAACGACAGGTGGTGTTAACTTCGGTATTCCTTATCGGGGAGGCTTTCTAGCATTCGACGCCCAAACGGGCGAGCAGCGCTGGCGCTTTGAAGTCGATCCCGAAGCTGGGGCAAATAGTACCCTAAACAGGGGATGCGGCAACGTTTGGTCCTCCCCAGCACTGGACCCTGAATCGCAGATGGTGTTCTTCGGAACGGCTGACTGCGAGGAACAACCGCTGCCCCCGTATCACGGATCGGTCCTTGCGCTTGACGCAAAGACCGGCCACCTATCGTGGGTTTTCCGTGCTCGGGGAGACCGATCCTTACAAGTGCGACTTTGATTTCGGCGCCTCTCCCAATCTCGTCGAGCTAGGCGAGCAGCGTGCTGTCGGCATTGGCGGAAAGGATGGCACGTACTATCTACTTGATCGTAAGACGGGGCAGAAGCTCTGGGCCACGCGCGTAGTATTTGGTGGAGACAGTGGAGGCTTCTTTGGCGGGGCCGCGTTCGATGGAAGACGCCTCTTCAGCGCCACCGCATTCGGCGACGGCAACTCCCTAACACAGACTGGCCTTTGCGATCCCGCTTACCGCGATCCGAGCAATCCCAATGTCGTGGATACGTATATCCAAGACCCGAGCCTGCACTCCTTAGCCCTCAAGACCGGCCGAATCCTGCGAGAGCAGAATGATAACGAGAGTTTTGGCGCGACGACATTGGCGGATCATGTTGTCTTCGCCGGATTTATAGGTCTCTCGGAGGCCAGGACCTGTGACATCAAGCCGGCCGACGGCACTGATCGGGAGTAGGCGCGGCAGGTTGGTGGAGGACGATGGACGAAAGTAAGGGGCGCCACTTCCAGCGATCGTTTGAATCACGCTGGCATGACGCTATCAGTTGCTACCACAAAGCCAACCGGATCGCGGTTGAGAGCGGTTGTAGTGGTGGCCCTAGCCAAGATGGTGCAGAAACCGCAAGGTCGCCCGCTGAAGAAAACTGGACGGAATATCGCCCTATTCGACGGCGAAGGGCACTGCATTGCCCCTCGGCCGTGCAGGTGATGTCAAGGCGGGAGCCTCGGGGCAACCCGGATAATCTCGGGCCGCGCGGACGAACGTGTCGGTCGAAAGGTCACGCCGCGCGGGCGCAGCACGCCACCATTGGCTCGATAATGGCCTCATACTAGTCGAACCGCGTGCGCAATGCAGGGCCGCGTACGATGCGGCAGTTCCCACCGATGATGTGCGCCCGGTCCCTGGTATGGTAGCGTTCATTGAAGTCAAAGAAATCGTCCTTGACGGAAAGCGCCGCGGCGAGGGGAGCGACTCAACTATGCCGATCAGCCCTCGCAGCCGACCTCGGACGCCCCTACAATGGCAACCACATCCGATGCCGGTGCCAGGGCGGTGGCCGCACTGTTCGGTCGGGCAGCGAACGGCCGGGGCGAAGAGAGGAAGCCGCCTCACGAGCGATCTTCTTTTGAGATGGCGCGGAAAAATGGGCTGCACCGACACTGCCGGCACAGCCCAGAGACCAGTTTCGTAGTGCTCCCGATCGCTAGACGAGAACCCGGAGCGGGTCACATCAACGAATGATGATCTCGACGCGGCAATTCTGCGGCTCTCGCACGCCTGGACCGGTCGGCACCAGGAGGCGCGTGTCGCCGAAGCCCTGAATGGTGATCGCATTCTCCGGCACGCCGTCGGCAATCAGTTGCGCCTCCACTGCCTTCGCTCGACGCACCGACAGGCCCTGGTTGTACTGCGGTGTGCCAGAGGTATCGGTATAGCCGTTCACCTCGATCCGCGTGTACTGCACCTTGGCGGAGTTGGCCGCCGCTTCCGCGATGATCTGGCGCGCACGATCGGTGAGGTTGTACTTATCCCAATCGAAGAACACCAGATAGGATCGCGCTGGCGCTGCTGCTGGTACTGGCGCGGGGGCCGGCGGTGGCGGTGGCGGTTGGCCAAAGTTGTAGCGCAAACCAATCATTACGGAATGATTGAAGTCATTACCAAGCTTCGCCGTGCCGAAAGTGACTGGTGCATCAAAGGCGGCCTGCGTCGCCACATTGTACTTGCGTGACCCCATGCCGAAGAAGCGGTATTCGACGGTCATCGCCAAGCCGCGCACGGAGGGGATCGGCACCGCGCCACCGAGGATGAACTGATAGGCAATCGCGCCGTAGGTGTCATTCGAGGCGACACTAGGGAACCCGGTGGCACCGGAAGCCGTGAACCCACTCAGATGCGCCCACTGGTAGCCAACACCGACGCCGATATATGGGGAGAAGTAGGGCACGGTCAGACCCGTGGTCTGCGCCAACAGATTGGTCATATCGTATAGCACGTTGACCATCGGGCCGTACTTGATTTCCCTGCCGCCAGCGCGGGCCGGGAACCCAAAGTTAAGCCCATGTGCGAACTGATTGTTGCGATAGTCGCCCTCAAGCTCAACGCGTATACCATTGGGCAAGGCCCAGCCGATGCTGCCTATGCCGGCAAACCCGAAGTGCGATTGCAGGGACGCGTTTCCTGCCGTGCCGGTGGCGTCGATCAGGTGTTGATTCTGCATCCAATTGAAACCTGCCCCGCCTCCGATATGGTGAGCGGTGGTGCTGGTTCCAGGGACGGCAGCGGCATCTGCGCGTGGGCCGCAGACGCGATACCCACCGTGGCAGTGCTTGCTAGCAAGAGACGAAGTAGCTTTCCCCGCATCATACCCCGTCCTTTGTCAGAAGCTGCTCGGATGTCATGCGTCGCACCACCCTTGTCAATCGCTTCCCATCCTTTTGCGCGACCCCAGCATGAGCAGCCGATCCTTCTGTTGTTCGTGTGGCCGTTCGGCAACTGCCGAGTATTGCAGTCCGGCATTTGAGCAGGCCAGCGCGCTTCTACACCTACGGCATCATGCTGCTGACACGCAGACAAAGCGAATTGCGTGGCTACTTCCTCCAACGCTAGTACTGCATCAGTGTCTGTCGTCAGCAATCGATCGGTGCGCAATGCGCAGCCCTATGAATTCTGCTTTAAGAATTCGCCAACACTGCCCCAAAGCACGGGTTCGCTGGGCTACCCCATTTCAATAATTCTCTGTTGGCCCCGGCACAGTCATCCATGCCCTCGATTACCGGTGCGCGTCATGTGGGGAGGACCCTGACGCAACCGGGAGAGTGCGGACGAGTTCATCTCGAAGCTGGGCTTGTCCGAGCGCTCTCAAAACCATTGGAGATACGCCATGCCGTCGGCCGGAAGCCTGAAGGACATCTACATCGAGGAGATAAGGGATTTGTGGTCAGCGAACGACCAGATGCAGCGGATAATGCACAACATGAGCCAGAAGGCCGGCGACAAAAAACTGAAGGACTTACTCGACCGCTCGGTAGAGGGCATCGCTAAGCATTCAGAGACCCTGAGGTCCGTGCTGGAAAGCCAGGGTGGTCGGGTCGGAAAGGAACATTGCAAGGGAATGGAAGGGCTGGTCGCCGAGGCCAAAAAACACGCCATCGACGCGGATGTCGAGGAGTCCCTGCGCGATCTGGTCATCATCTCTCAATATCAGCGCATGTCTCACTACGGCTTGGCAGGCTTCGGAACGGCCGCCGCCTATGCAGCCGCGCTGGGCGAGAAAAGCGATGCGGGCAAGCTGAGCGCAATCGTAAAGGATATCTACAAGGCGGATGAATATACCTCACAACTCGCGGAGCGGGCTGAAAAGGCAGCGGCAAGGACCGGCTAAGACGGTAGTAAGCAAAACTGCGTTATCGGGCAACTATAAATCTGGCTTTAGCGTTATTCGAACTTCGGAGCGTCGCGATTTTGAAAGGAAAGTGCATGTCGAGATCGTTATCCGTCGTCAGTGCCGCATTTTGTTTCTCTATGATCGCCACGGCCGGCATGGCAGCCGGCGATGGGGCCAGCAGTGGCAGCAGTCAAAGCATTACTGGGACACAGTTACGCAGTCCGCAAGAGGCGTCACCGGCAACCGGGGCTGGGCAGACTGGAGCGACCGTCACCTCCAACCAAGCTAATCAAACCTACCCTGCCACTGTTGGTCCGATGGGATCGACACAACCTGACGCAACAAATCCTAACCGCACTCAGCCATCTGGCGGCGGCAAGAACTGACGCTACTCACGAATTGGAGTTTTTCTCCCGACGGCGGTGGGCTATTCGGCTCAGCCGCCGTTGGGCAAAGCGAGTATCCCGTGAAGCTCAGTTGGCCGTGGCGCCGTCCTGCACTGCCATTGCCCTTGCCACCACGAGCGCCTGCTGAAGCTGGAAGTCTGTCTCATCCGGCTTGGCTGGATCGGAGTCAGGAAAATCCTTTGGCGGCTTGCTTGGGATCGTCTTAGCGATCGGTGGCAGATCGGTGCGCAACCCAGCCCCGACATTAGGTGTCCCGCCTGCGCTTTTTAGCACGTGGTTCAGGTCGGCCTCGTGCTCAGGATCGAAGCTCGGCACCTCATCGCGGGTCTCCGCCACAAGCACGTCGGGCGCGATGCCCAGCCCCTGAATGGAGTGGCCGGACGGCGTGTAATAACGCGCTATCGTGAGCCGTATGGCGCCGTTGTCGGGCAACGGGATCACTGTCTGCACCGAGCCTTTGCCGAAACTACGGGTTCCCACAAGAACCGCGCGGTGACGATCCTGCAACGCTCCTGCGACAATCTCACTGGCCGAGGCCGAACCGCTGTTGATCAGGACTACCAGCGGTGCGCCGTCAAGGATGTCTATACCCTTGGCGGTCAACCATTCGGAGTCCTCGGCATGGCGAGCACGCGTTGCGACGATCTCGCCCTGGGCGACGAAATCCCCGGATATGGCTACAGCCTGATTGAGCAAGCCCCCAGGATTGTTGCGCAGATCGAGAACGAGTGCCTTCAGCTTGCCACCTGCCTGTTGCCTGAGCGATTGGACGGCTTGTTTCAGCGCCACGTTGGCCTGCTCCGTGAACTCCGTGAGACGCACATAGCCGATATTGTCCGGCTCCATCCGTTGCTTCACGACCTGGATGTGGATGACCTCTCGCCGCATCGATATTTCCAACGGGTGGTCCACGCTCTTACGCTTAATCGTCAGCGTGATCTTGGTATTCGGGGGGCCGCGCATCTGGTCGAGCGCGTCGTCTGGTGACAGCCCCTCCATCGTTTTACCGTTCAGACGGGTGATTATGTCGCCTGCCTTGATGCCAGCCTTCGATGCGGGCGTGTCGTCCAATAAACTCATCACCTTGAAAAAGCTGGCCTCTGGGATGACCTCGATGCCGAGGCCGCCAAATTCGCCCGTGGTCTCCGCCTGCATTGCGCGGAACTGCTCGGCGGTCATGTACGAGGAGTGCGGATCGAGGCTGGTCAGCATGCCGTTGATCGCATCGTCGATCAGGTCCGGGTCGGAGACCGGATCGACGTATTCACTACGCGCCCGCTCGAACACATCGCCAAAAAGAGTGAGTAGCCGGTAGGTATTGGCCCGGTCACTGTCCTTGGCGAACGCGGCGCTGACGCCGAGAGCGCGCACGAAATCGCTTGCGATCAGGCCGTACACCGGACCGATCGCAACGCCGGCAAGGAAGGCGGTCCCCAGCAGCAGGGTGGTGCGGAGGCGGAGGCTGCTACTTCGATAGTCCATGCGGATGAACCTCTCACCGCGATGATGGACCAGCGGGCGCTTCCGCTGGCGCTGTCACTCTTCGCGCCGAAAGCGCCAGCGTCGAGTGACCAATTGTTGCGCGTGGCCGAAACAGGACCGCAAGGGCGAACAGACCGGGACGCGCCGGGAGACGGTCCGCTGCCCAACCGCTGTCGGCGCAGGGCTTTGGGCGGCCCAGTGCCCTCGTGAGGCGCCAACGCCGGGTAGCGGCACGCGCAACCGAGCCGTTGCTGTTCCGTTCAAGTGAACATCATGTGGAGGGATTTGGCATGTGGCATTTCGGGGCAAAGGCTCTGCTATGGATAGGACTCAGTCTCGGAATGGGGGTGGCTGCCGGGGCCGCCATTCCCATGCCCAATTCGGCACTCCAGGAGGCCAAACGGTTGGATCAGTCGCCACCGATCACGCCCTGGGGAAAGGCTCCGATCGATCACTCTGGTCGGAAGCAGAAGGGCCAAGCATCCTACTATGCAGCGAAATTCGCGCACAGGAGGATGGCTGACGGCAATCACTTAAACCCTCAGGCGAACGTCGCCGCAAGCAAGACCTTGCCTCTCGGCACCACGGCAAAGGTGATCAATCTGGAAAATGGCAGATCGGCGACGGTTCGGGTTGAAGATCGTGGCCCATTTGTCGCCGGTCGCGTGATGGACGTCACTTTCAAGGTCGCACAGGAATTGGACATAAGGGAGCAGGGGGTCGTGCCGGTGGAGGTCAAACCCATCGCGGTGCCGCAGCAGAACGGCCAAAAGAAGCTAGGTGCTGGCGCGGCCGATCTTACGCCGCAGGAAGTTCGGCACGCGATAGGTATGGCTGAGTAGTTGGTGAGGATTCTACGCGACACAAACTCAAGTAGCTTTGCCATGACCGGGTCGTCAGAGACTCAAACAGGGTCGCATCGCAGCGCCAGACGGTAGCCGCACCGCGTGCACCCGATCGTCGGCATCACACTCTCGGCGACCTCAGCACTGGGCACCCCGTCCGGTCGCGTGCGGACGATCGCCAAGACGGAGTCCTCGCTGGTCTCCGATCGCCAGACACATCATCCCACTGCTCGGCAAGAAGCCGGTGACGACGGTCAGGCGAGATGACGTCGAACGCTGCAAAAGCTTCCCGCTGCCCGTCCACACGGCGTAGGCTGTGCCAAGCGGCAACCGACGCATCGAAAACACCAGCAGGAATAAACTGGCGAGCGAGGCGATCACGGTCAATCCCGCCCACCCGAGCCGCGTGAACCCATCGGAGCGCTTGGCGCTATAGGACCACACCATTTCTAGTGGGCCGGCAACAATAACCATGGCCCAAGCCATTAGGATCGATCTCCCTGCAAATCAGTCGCGCCAATATCGTCCAACTGCGTCACGGGTGGGGCAACGCCACCCTCGCTTCGAGGTTTGTCACCGACGCGCGCCGAATGTTCACAACGCTGGCCGGACTAATCTTGAATCTCCGCGCCGTGGACCTGAGTCCGGCGCCCTCGGCCTTGGCCCATATATTTATGGCGACCGTGACCTGCTCCCCAGCAACTTATCCGGTCAGCCGTGCCGGAGGGCGCTCAGAGGCGCGGTGTCCGGGGCTGGCATAGGTCATCGCCTTCGGCCGACTGTCGGCACGCCCAGCCAAACGGTGTTCAAAAAACCTGTGGAGCGCCGCTCAGCGGAAACTGGCACCCACGTCGACCCCTACGTCGATGGCCAACCGTGCCACGTCTGCTGTTGGCTGAACTGGGTCGTCGTCGGTGATAAGAGGAAGTGCTGGCTGGTTTCCGCGAATGGCGATCTTGTCGGACGCCGTGATTTGCCCGACGGTGCAACCGTCGTCGATCCCGACGTCGATGACCGATCGCCCGCGATGCCAACCTAGATGGTCAAAAGCATTGCCAGTTGACCAGCCAAGTTTGCTGAGTGCCAGCTATTCTGCGTGTGGGTTCAGACATGCCATATGATCGCGCCACCGACCCTGATAGCGCCGCCGACCTGCGGGCTGAGGCGCTCCGGGTTAGGTCTGCGATCACACTCGGGGATCAAGAGGCGGCGGACAAGCTGACCACTTACGCTGATGAACTTGAGGCTCAGGCTGTCTGGTTGGATGCCGAATAGTCAGCGCGGCGTAGGCCGCACAGTTGAACTGCTCGATCCCTACGTCGGTGGACAATCGTCTGCGGTTCGCTGACCTGGGTTGTCGTCGGCGACAAGAGGAAGTACTGGGCTGGTCTGCACGAATGGCGATTGCGTCGGACGCCGTGATTTGCCCGACGGTGTAATCGTCATCGATCACGAGGCCGATGAGTGACCTCCCCACCGCCCGCGATTATCTGAAATCCAATGTAAGGCTGCTGATTTGGTGCAAAGCGTGCCGACATCAGCGCGAGATCGAATTCGCTTCGCTCGTGGCGCAGGACAAAGGCGATATCGCGATGGTGCGTTTGAGACTCCGCTGTGCAAATTGTGGCTCCCGCCCGACCGATTGCGTGATCAGCGGGAGCCACTTAACGCCTCATCGTAGTGGGCCAATGCCTTGGCGCTGAGGTCCGTGACCGCCGATCAGTGTGTCTACTTGGCTGCGGCCACGGGCAGCATCAGGTGCTGATACGGCGTGCCGGGATACATAACGTAGGGCTGCGTTGGATCGTGCACATCGACGTTTCTCGGATAGCCCCCCATTTCCCGAACCGGTGGACCGACAATCATCACATGAGGGCCTGTCTGAACCCAATGCTCATGCGATTTAAGGCCCGCTGCTTCGTTGTTCGCTCCCGTATCCCCAGCCAACATGTAGATGAAGCCAACCTTGTTTGGCGGGTCAGACTTTGATTCAGCAGCTTTCCGCCATGCCATAGCGTTTTCATCAGCGCAAAACGGCGTGCCATCTGCGGCGATCATGCAGGTGAAGCCATTGGTGCCAGTTTGAAGGGACCGTGATTTGCCGTCCTGCATCATGACTATAGATGCTTTGGCAACGATTTCCTCAGGTGCAGCGGTCTTGACCTTGGCGAGGTATGCTGGCTCAGAGGTAGGGACATCCTTGGTCGGCAACGCGAAAACGCCCCCGGTTCCAATGAGCAAGGCCAGCGTTGAGGAAACGGTCAGTCGCGTGTAGTGCGGCATGTTACCCCCTATTATTATAGCCTTTCGTGCAAGGTGAGCTAGCGCGCCCCGGCCCATTTTCTTCCGGCATGCGCCGACTATAGCAGCAATCCAGCACGCCCACGCGTATCGTTTGTCCCCGTACATAATTGGTCGTCTTGCACCGCGCAAGGGGTACATGCAAACCTCGTCGGTTGACACAACGTCGACGGGGTTCACTAGCCGGCTAGGCGTTCTTAAACGATTAAGTAAAGGCAACCTACCCAAGGGTGCGGCGCACGGCACGATCAATCACTGGCGCCGGGCGGCTGACTCATACCGGCGGCGTGTCGCTCAAATGGAACGGTTGGTCGCCCGATTGGAGGCGATCCTTGAGGTGTTAGTGCGAGATATCATTGGACCGTTGCCATGAAGCGAAGCCGTTTAGCCGCTAGTGTGTGAAAGACGTTCATCGAACAGCCGATGCGGCTCCCAATTGCCGGATGACCTCGCTCTATCCAGCCCGGCCAGCACCCGATCTCGGATCATCGCACGCTCGAACTCGCTGAACACACCCAGCATCCCGAACAGCATCCGCCCCGATGGCGTCGAGGTGTCGAGAGCCTGCTGGTGCAGGTAGAGGTCGATGTCGCGGGATCGTAGCTCACCGAGCAGACCGATCAGGTCCGACAGCGATCGACCGAGCCGACACACCGACCACGCGGCCACGAGGTCGAACTCGCGCCGAGGCACGCCCTTCAGCAGCGCATCCAGTCCTGGCCGCTTCTGACGCCCCAGGGAGCCACTGATGCCCTCGTCGCGATAGATCGCCACGACCGTCCAGCCGAACCGTCCAGCGGCCTCCTGGAGCGGCTGTAGCTGGTTCTCGACGGTCTGGCCGCGATCACTGGTCGAGACCCGAACATACAGCGCGGCGCGTCTGGTCGATGTTGCCATGTCGAAAGGGTCGCACGGATCGGCAGTTCGTCAAGCGATGAACGTGGGTCAGGTCTCCGGTCGTCGCCCTGCTGATCCAAGTATAGCTCGACAAACTGCGGATCAGTGGTAGTTCGGATCACGAACCGACAAGGAGACCAGCCGTGGCAATTGGAAGCGCCATCGAGCGCGGATCGCTGATCCAGATGTTCGATGAACACGGCCACACACTGTTCTCGAAGGCCAAGGGGTCAGGAGCGAAGGACGGGCTGCTGGGATTCAGCAGTTCCACCGTCACCGCACGGTATGGCTCGATCATCTACACGTACGACCAACACGGCATGACGCTGTACGCCAAGGCGGCGTGACGGATCGTGTGATCGCGGAGGTGCGTCATCGTCTTCAATCCCATGACTGGATCGGTTTGGCCCTTTGATGATGCAATCGTCCCCATCGATGAGGCCGCCCTGGCTCGAAACCACGACCTCATTGGGCCAGGAGCGATGATCTATGGATGCTCGCCCATCGCAGTTATGATGGCCAATCTGGGCTAAAGGGCTGGTGGTGCGACGCACGCAGCGAACAGAGGGATAAGCTAGAAACAAACAAGAGTCCATGACCGCAAAGCGCCGCCACGCTAACCTATATGAATTGACTTTTCTCAGATATTCCTCAACGCTTTCCATCAATGGCGAAACGAAAGCCAGGGAGGGAAAGATGCGACGCATTAGCTTGCTCGTAACAGCAATGGTGACTGTGCTGGGTGTGTCCGTAATAGGACAGCCATCGAGGGCGGATGACGACACCATCAAAATCGGGTTCATTGATCCATTCTCCGGCGCGTTCGCCGCTGGAGGTGACGCCAATCTCAAGCAAACCCAGTTTATTCTTGACTACGTGAATGCCAAGGGTGGCGCGCTTGGGAAGAAGTTCGAGGTGATCACGTTCGACGACAAACTGCAACCATCCGAGGCTCTGATCGCATTGAATAGCGTTACAGACCAGAGGTTGCCGTTCGTGATGTCCTACACCGGCTCTAATGTCGGCTCGGCGTTGATAGACGGGGTGAACAAGCACAACGCACGCAACCCCGACAACCGGATACTGTTTTTGAACTCTGGTCAGCTTGCCACAGAGCTAACCAACGAACAGTGTAGCTTTTGGCAGTTCCGCTTCCCAGGTAGCGTCGAGATGCGAGCGGTGGCAAGAGTTAAGTCACTGCCACAGTCCGTGAAATCGGTCTATCTTCTGAACCAGGACTACCTGTTCGGCCAGTCGATCGAACGCGACACGAAGCGGTTCCTCGCGCAATATAGGCCCGACATCAAGATCGTCGCTGACGAGTTCATACCGTTGGGACAGGTCAAGGACTTTTCGCCGTACATCACGAAAATAAAGTCGTCTGGCGCCCAGTCGGTAGTGACGGGGAACTATGGACCGGACCTTAACCTGTTACTCAAAGCGGCGATCGATGCTGGACTCGATGTCCGCTTCGATACTTATCTTGGCCACGTTGTCGGTGCTGCTAGGACAATGGGCACTAGTGGCGAGGGACGGGTCACTTCAGTAATCGATGACCACGACAATGTGGCTGTTGAGGAACATAGCGCCGAGGCAGAGGAATTCTTCCAGAAGTGGCGCGCGACGCACGACTTCATGTTCATCACAGTCCCCATATTGACCGGGTTTGAGATGCTGGCGCGCGCGATAGATCAGGCAGGCTCGACCGATGCGGTGAAAGTGGCCTTCGCGCTGGAGGGAATGGAGCAGAAGGACCTATTTGGTGTCACAAGCATAATGCGCAAAGAAGATCATCAGTTACTCTACCCTTTCTATGAGGGGGTATTCAGCAAGGATGTGAAGTACGATGCTGAGAAGACGGGACTGGGATGGAAGACCGAATATAAGACGACAGTGGCGGACGAGACACTACCAACCACCTGTAAAATGAAGCGGCCTGCATCCTAGCCGCTCTTATTCACGAGCATAGCTGGGATTCGCTGGCGGGTGTCGCATAAAAGACTGATCTTGCCTACGGGCAAGAGGAGCCGGATTGCTGATGACGGGCATACCACCCAGACCGGATGCTGGACAGGGTGGTCAAGGTGGTCAGCCCGGTCACGCCGCCTTGGCGTAGATCGTTATGCCGGCTTCACCGTACGTGAAGATGGTCGAGCCATATCGCGCAGTGACGGTGGAGCTTGTGAACCCGATCAATCCGTCGGTGCGTCCATTCCCTCGGGCCTTCGAGAACAGTGTGTGGCCGTGTTCGTCGTACACACAGATGAACGATCCGCGCTCAATTGCACTTCCAATGGCCATAGCTGGTCTCCTCGTCGGTTCGTGATCGGAACTACCACTGATCCGCCATTTGTCGAGCTATCCGTGTGGACAGGTTTGTCGGCTTCGGCCCTGCCGAGAGTCGCCGTGCTGTTCCGAAGCCCTGCCGCAGTTGCTCGAATTGCAGAGTAGCCGTGGTGGTCAGCCCCCAGAACTCATTCCCGAAACCCTCATCTTGATTGCACGGGGGTAGGACGAGTTTTCGGAGAACAGGTCATGCTGGTGGGATACGCTCGCGTCTCGACCGATCTGCAAACCACCGATGGTCAGATCGGTGCGCTCAATACCGCCGGGTGCGAGCGGGTGTTCCAGGAATCGATCAGCGGCACGCGAGCCGATCGCCCCGAGCTTGCCGCAGCCCTGGCGTTCGCCCGAAGGCTGCCCATAGGGACCATCTCGATCGCATGGTTCGCTGCCTCCAATGCGCGAACGCGCCTCTGGGACCGAATGCGGAGCACCCGCAAGGTGACTGAATGCACATGGCTAACAAGGGCCAGCCCTGCTGGTGGCCGGACAACCCGCTCACGGGCGGCAATGCTCATTTCAGAAGCCTTGCGTGTCGGTCGCCCTTTTTCAGCGACATTGGCCGATGGCTTGCCCTGGGGCTAAAAGAGCGTAACGATGCGTAGATATCACACCAACTCCATCCGCCCATTGTTAACTGATGGTTGTTCAAGTACCAGGGAGGCGACGATGAGACAACCTATTCTTGTGCGCCGGCAGGTACTTGCTCTGACCGCCTTCAGCCTCGGTGCAAGGATACGGACCTTGGCCGCCGCGCCTTCGCCGGTCGGAAAGATCACCTGGGCTGTGCATGTCTCTCTCGCTCCAGCTTGGTTCGACCCAGCAGAAATGTCGGGAGCCATCACATCCTTTATGTTGCTGTACGCGCTGCACGACGCGGTGCTGAAGCCGATGCCTGATCAGCCGATGGCGCCCAGCCTCGCAGAAGATTGGTCCGCTACGAAAGACGGCCTCTCCTACGAGTTCACTCTTCGTAAGGACGCGATGTTCCACCACGGCGAGCCGGTGACAGCGGATGATGTTAGGTTCTCTTTCGAAAGATACCGAGGCGCAGATCACGTGCGGATCAAGGAGCGAATCTCGGAGGTGGAAGTTCCAGATTCCAGGCGCTTCCGCTTCAAACTCAAGGAGCCGTGGCCCGACTTCCCAACGTTCTACGTTAATGCCAGCGGAGCGGGCTGGGTCGTGCCAAAAAAATATGTCGAGAAAGTGGGAGACGACGGGTTCAAGAAGGCACCAGTTGGCGCCGGCCCTTACAAGTTTGTCTTGTTCACCCCAGGTGTAGAGCTTGTGCTAGAGGCGTTTGACGACTACTGGCGTAAAATGCCCAGGGTGAAGCGTCTTGTATTCAGGGTGATACCTGAAGAAGTGACTCGCCTCGCTGCTCTCAAACGCGGAGAGGTTGATATTGCCTACTCCATCCGAGGAGAACTCGCTGACGAGGTTCAGCACACCCCCGGTTTGACGCTCAAGCCAACGGTTATTTCCGCGCCATATCATCTGTATTTTCCCGAGCAGTGGGATTTGCAGTCGCCTTGGCACGATCAGCGAGTACGTGAGGCTGCCAGCGTCGCCATCGACCGCGCCGCCATCAACCAAGCCTTGACGCTGGGGTACTCTCCCATCACTGGGAGCGCCTTTCCGAAAGACTTTGAGTTCTACTGGCAGCCTCCCCCACCAATCTACGACCCGGAAAAAGCAAAGGAGTTGCTGGCAAAAGCAGGCTATCCGAATGGCTTTGACGCTGGCTTCTATAATTGCGACATCGCCTACACAAATATTGGTGAGGCCGTGCTTAACGATCTGGGTTCCGTAGGTATCCGGGCCAAGCTGCGACTCCTAGAACGCGCAGCGTTTTACAAGAGCTTTTCGGAGAAGAAGCTCAAAAACATCGTCCAAAGCGGCTTCGCCACGGTAGGAAATGTAGCGACCAGACTTGAGTTTTTTGTGGTCAAAGGTGGCGCCTACGCCTATGGTAGCTACCCCGATATCGACGCGCTCTACGAGCAGCAGGCAGTTGAGTTGGATCGCAACACGCGCCAAGAAATTCTGACGAAAATCCAGCAACTTGTGCTTGAAAAGGCGATCTTCGCGCCGATCTTCCAACTGGCCTTTATCAATGCGGTGGGACCACGGATCAACGAATCCGGGTTCGGGCTAATCAGGGCATTCGCATACACTGCGCCATATGAAGACCTCACTTTGAAAGGTGCATAGGTGACGAGAAGTACACGCGAGCCTTCAGCGCTCGCGGCCCTACAATGCCACGTCAACCGAAAGTCGGCGCCAATTTTCAGAACCACGTGCCACTCCGATCCATCCGCTGCAAGATGACGAACGATACCTAACATTCTTCCAACGCCCGTGGGAACTTGGCTTCGCGCGAAAGCGAATAGTTCACACTAACCACAGCTACGTCACCAGCAGCAGCGTACTCCCGAACCAGTCGGTCGTGCGTGTCGATCGGAGGATTGAATCCACCCGCCGCCAACGTGCCGGCAATGGTCGAGGACGCCATCAGGAGGCATCTGGGCGCCGGGAATGGCATCCTGAAAGTGGCGGCACTGGCTGGATGCGGCAGGGGCACCGTGCAGCGGGTAAAGCGGGAGATGGCCGGGGTGTTGGTGGGGTGGCATGATAGCCGAGCATGGACTGCTGGTGACAAACCAGATTTTGCCGCACGGCTTCGAGTTCGTCTTCCTGCCCGCTTTAGCATAGTCAATAATCGTGACCAGAACCGTCCGCGAACCTGGATTGGAGTCCACAATACAATGGCGTGGCTGCTCGCGCTTGCAACGATGTTGGCGGCATTCAGAAGCGCATGGTACTGGTACAAGTCGAGCCAGATATACGCCGTGCCTGATTGGGTGGAGGTAGGACGAGAAGAACCTACGGACCCGCTGCAAGTCCAGATTGGGTGGATGAACGCGCTGATGAAGGCGAGCGGCGAGGCAGCCATTCTCAACAGGTGGGGTGCCATCTGGACCGGTGCGACTGTCGCGCTGGGCGCTATCACGACAATAGCGAACGTCTGGTGAAGGTACAAGGGAATGCTAATACTCCAAGATCAATACCTCCATCACACCCTGTGCGCTATCAGGCGTAAGCCGACCGGCATGAGCGCTGCGGACTGGCTTCTGCTTGAGGTGATCGCTGGCCGGCGACGTCGGGACGTAGCTGCGAGATGCAGGCACTCCCTGGGGTACCGGGCAACGCGGCCGAATTCGATACTGCCCGCTTCGCCTTGCTGGTCACGATTCAGAGGCGTTCGGCGTCGTTTTTAGTGCGGCTATCGGATGCAGTACACGAACCGGCCTAACGAAACTCAGTGCGGCGTACAGCGTCGGAAATATGGCCGTCATATCCGCCGGCGGCGGTCGCAGGGAAATGGAGCCTTTCGTCCACGAATTGTCCTCCAGAGGTGATAGCCGACGACCGCAAGTTACCTTGCGCCTGCGATGGAATGGGGGGTCGAGCAGTCTGTCGCTGATACCACCACGATAAGCTTTGCTCGACGGATTCGCCCGCGCCGCCCTGTATGTCCGGGTCTCGACCAGTGATCGCGGCCAGACCGTCGAGAATCAGCTACAGCCTTCGCAGGAGGCCGCTGCACACCTCGGGTGGACGGTCGTGGCGATCTATCGCGACGAGGGCTAGTGACTCCCAGGGTCGCCTCGTTCATCGAAACGAGCGCGCAAGCGATGCGCGTTCGGGGGCTTTTTGCAACGGATCATGCCTCGGTGGGTGCCATCCGTTGCGGAACCGGAAACGAACTGAGTTCGCAAACCCTGGCTGATCCCGTAACTGGGCCGCTTGATCCTCGGCTATCAGCTTCATGGTGGCATTGGCGCAGTCATCGGCCGCTGTCAACAGCAGCACGATATCGGCGGAGTACTTGTTGTTGATCGAATGTGTCTGATGACCCACCAGCGAAGCGATCGTCGGCTCGTTATAGCCGAGGTCGGCGGCGAGACCGGCAAAGCTGTGGCGGAGGCCATGCGGAGTGATATCGCCCGGCGATCACCCAGCTTCGCGATCCGCAACCACATCTCCCGATAGCCGACGATCGGCGTCTCACCGGATCGACTGGGGAATATGAGACTGCCGACCTCGGCTGGGACTGCATCACGTGGCCGGCCGATCCCGACAAAGGGCGACGATGCGCCAGCCTTGGTATCGGATGCCAGCGACCTCGGCTGGATTGTCCGCCAATGCCGGCAAGAAGTCTGTAATCCAGACTCGTCCATCGCAACGAACCGCACGCGAGGCCAGTTCATTCCGAGGATGTGAGCCGACATGGCGTGGCAGACGTTGCAGGAGCCGGAACTGCGGATCGAGTTCCGAAACCATATTTCTCACACGCATAAAGGATCAGGCCGCCACCTGTTGTACCACGCTCTCGTTGCCCAGCACCCGATAGACGCTGGCCCTGCCGATCCCCAGCCTGACGGCGATCTCAGCGGGCCTGACGCCCTCCGACTTCAGCCGGATGATGTCGGTAGCCTGCCTCTGCGCGGTCGGCACACGGCCCTTATACCGGCCGTCGCGCTTAGCTTTCGCGATCCCCTCGCGCTGGCGCTCCAGCATCATCTCCCGCTCAAACTGTCCCACGGCGCCGATCACCGCCAGCATCAGCTTGCCAATCGCCGTGCCGGTATCGAGGGGCTGGGAACCTGACATCGCCAGCACCCGGAGTGCGACACTCTTGGCCTCCAACCGGCCAACGATGCTCAGTAGGTCGGCGACCGACCTTGCCAACCTGTCCAGCTTGGTGACCACCAGCGCGTCGCCCTCCCGCGCGTAGTCGAGGGCAGCCTCAAGCTGCTTTCGCTTTTCAATGGACGACACCTGCTCGATGAAGAGCTTGTCGCACCCTGCCGTCAGCAGGTCGCGCTCCTGCGCCTCAATGCCCGCCGCCTGATCTGTCGTCGATGTGCGTCCATAGCCGATCAGCATGGGGTCAATGTCTCACTCGGGCCTAATACGCAACGATACACCCGATCCCAAATCTGTCGAGCGATTTGTGTGAGACAAATTCGCGCCCGACTGGCCTGCCTCGCACGGGCTTGCCCTATTGGACAGAGATAATTGTGAGACGGCTCGGGTGGTGGCTTCAGGCTCAAGTGCAGCCGAGCATTGGGCTTCAGTCATTCATTCTGTGTGCGATGCAGCCTGAACCGGGTGCTGGTCAGCACGACGTCAATCGAGGACCGCTCCAGGGGTAGGTTGCATTTGCCGACCGGCCAGTGTTCGGGATCGGCCGTTCGGCGCTCACAAAAAAAGAATCATGCTGCGCTGACCGCACGCCGAGGGGCAGCGCGGGAATGCCGACACAATTCGGCGAGGGAGTAGGGACGTATGCGCAAGCTGTTGATCGCGACGGTAGCGACCGTCGCACTCACGGTCCCGGCCACGGCGGGAGAGGTTGCCCGTGTCACCGACACCGAAATCCCCATCGGCACCTACACTGACATGTCCGGCGTGACAGCGGTGTGGGGGGTCAACGACGTCAATGCCTATCGCATGGCGTTCGATGAGGCGAACGACGCAGGTGGCATCAACGGTCGCAAAATCAAGTACATCGTCGAGGACATGCAGTATATGGTGCCCCGCGCGGTGCAGGCGGAAAACAAGTTGCTCAACCTCGATAGGGTGTTCATCAACGTGTCCAATGCGGGTACGCCGATGAACAACGCGACCATGCCGGAGCAGCTTGCCAAGGGCGTGCCGAACATCTTCCCGTACACAGCGGCACGCTCGATGTACACGCCGCTCAATCACATGAAGTTCGGCTACTCGGCGTCGTACTACGACATGGAACGGGCCGGTGTGAAGGTGTTCGCCGAGCAGCATGGCAAGAAGCGGTTCTGTGCGATGTCACAGGACACTGACTATGGTCGCGACGTGATGGATGGGGCGCGCGACGAGTTGGAAGTGCTGAACCTGAAACTTGTGGCAGAAACACTGCACAAGCCGACCGACACGGACTTCAGCGCCGCCGTCGCCAAGCTGCGCGACGCTGACTGCGATGTGGTCTTGCTCGGCACCATCGTACGTGACACGGTGGCGATTGTCTCAGCCATGCGGAAGATTGGCTGGCATGTCGACATACTGGGCAATGAACCGATCTACGACCAGTCGGTCGCGGACGTACCGGGCGGCGCGACCGAGGGCATATACACCATGACCGCCACCCTCTATGTCGACCCCAGTGATCCGCGTCCCGCCGTGCACGCGTTTGCCACCAAATATGAGAACCTGTACGGGCATCCGCCCAACTTCGCCGCCGAGATCGGCTATGCGGGAGGGAAACTGGTGGTCTTGGCCTTGCAGAAGGCGGGCCGCGACCTCACGGCCGACAGCTTCATCGCCGGGCTGGAGAGCGTCAAGGACTACAATGACATCTTCGGCTCACCGACGATGAGTTACAGCGCGACCAAGCACCAGGGTTCGAACGCCGCCTTCCTGACGCAGGTCAAGGATGGCAAGTGGGTGCAGGTCGGCACCGAGTTGTACAGTTATTGATGTCCATTCCTCTACCCTCCCGTGCTATGGGAGGGTAGAGACACGCGGCGCCGTACATCGGCTCAGATGAACCCGGCATTCCGGCTGACCGCCCAGCCATCTCCCTGTTCACCCGCTGCGCGGTTCCGCTGCCGACACCGACCATCGCCACCACCTTGAGGATGCCATGCCCGACGCTAAGGTGCTCGCAGATGACCGCCGCGACCTTGGCGAGTAACTCCTTGCCTTGCGTCCGAATGCTGCGTCCCAGTCGGTCAATTGACCAAACCATCGGAACACCGAACCGGCGGCGGACAACATCCTTGAGCATTCGGTCAAACGCAGGACGCTGATCCCGACCTCGGCTTCACCGATCCCCTGGCCTTCGTTATGTATGAACAATTATCTAGCCACGGCGCTCTACGCCCCTCACCAGGATGAGCCGCCTTCTCTGTCGTCTGGCCATCACGGCTGACGCGCAGGTAGATCGCCGCTCGGTGTGTCTGCCGGTCATGTCCCACCTGTCGCCAAGGTCGAGTTCGGCATGGCAACAAGAGTTCGATTAGCTGGTGGATTTCTGCGGGTTCCGGGGTCTATGGCCGAAGAGTTTTCCGCATGGGGATAACTTCGATCCTCCCGATGCTGCCCAGTGGCTCCGGCTCACCTCCCAGCGCGGAATGGCCTAGCTGTCGCCTCTCGCCTGGAGCAATCCTCGGTGGTAGATATTCACTGTTATCAGTGCCTCTGCTTGCCGCGTCGATGCGATCATGGGGCCTCACTATGTCGGGGAGTAACGCATCAGACCTGATCGGACGTTCGCCAGATCGGAGGAAGCTGATCGCCGTAGTCTATGCCGACATGGTCGGCTACAGCCGTCTGATTGGCCTGGATGATGTGGGAACGCTCGAACGCCTGCGTTCTCTCCGCCGCTACGTGATCGATCCTGCCATCGAGGAGCACTGCGGCAGGATCGTGCAGACCGGTGGCGATTCGCTGCTGATTGTGTTCGACAGCATTGATGGGGCGGTGCGTTGCGCCGTAGAGGTGCAGCAGCAGGTGCCTGACCGTGATCGCGACCAGCCTGCCGACCGCACCATCCGATTCCGCGTCGGGATCAACATCGGCGACGCGATTGCAGACGGGACTGATCTGCACGGAGATGCGGTGAACGTTGCGGCAAGAATTCAGGCTGAATGTCCGCCGGGGGCATTTGCGTCACGCGAGCGGTGCGCGACCATGTACATGGGCGGCTTGATCTCGCTTTCCAGGAGATTGGGGCGCTCAACCTGAAGAACATAGCCCGCCCGGTCGAGGCGTTCGTGGTGAGGCTGGGCCAACCCGCGCCCGTGCCTGGGCCGCTTGTGCATGACTCGCGGGAAACCTTGCCGCTGCCGGGTAAGCCGTCGATTGCTGTATTGGCGTTCACCAACATGAGCGGTGACTTGGATCAGGAGTATTTCTCGGACGGAATCGCCGACGACATCATTACGGAGCTTTCGCGCAGCCGCTCCCTGTTCGTCATCGCACGGAATTCTAGCTTCACCTACAAAGGGCGAGTTGCGGGCATAAAGCAAGTGGCACAGGAACTCGGGGTGCGTTACGTGCTCAAAGGCAGCGTACGCCGGGGCGGCGATCGTGTGCGCGTCAGTGCGCAACTTATAGACGCGGAGGCTGGAAACCACGTCTGGGCCGACCGCTACGATCGCCATCTCGTTGATGTGTTTGCCGTGCAGGACGAAATAACCGACGCAGTAGCCAATGCCATCGGGCCTGCCATATCCCAAGCGGAGCGGCAGCGGGCGATGCGCAAGCCTCCCGACAATCTGGATGCATGGGAAGCGTACCAAGGGGACTGTGGCATCAAGCAAATTTCAACGCGGCCGACAATACGCGAGCGGTACAGTTCTTTCGCCGCGCAATCGAACAGGACGAGATGTTTGTAGCTCCCTACGTGGCTTTGACGGTTGCATATTACGTATCAGGCGAGGCACTTGCCATGCGGTCGCTTGATGACGCCATGATCTTGGCAGGGATTGCGGCTCGTAGAGCAGCCGAGATCGACCCGCAGGATGCCGAAGCGCAATTCGCGCTGGGGCTTGTCGCAACTCTTTCCGGTCGCCTAGAAGAGGCTATGGAATGCGCATCGTTGGCCCTTGCGATAAGTCCACATTCAACGTCGGCAAATACTCTCAATGGAGCGCTGCTGATATTCAGTGGACAGCCGGTCGAGGGTCGGAACTCTATCCTGACAGCCCTGCGGCTTGATCCACGCGAACCCCGCGCGAATGCCATCCGGTGGAGGCTGATCGCAATGTCCTACTATGTCGAAGGCGACTATGCCGGTGCCGTGGAAGCCGCGCGGCGAACTATAGTCCGATATCCGCTAGAGCGTTATCCTGGTAACGTTCTTTCCTATCGCTGGTTGGCTGCGGCCCTCGGGCAGCTTGGTCGAACCAGCGAGGCGCGCGAGGCATTGAATACCGCTATGACTGTTGCACCGAAAGCCTTTGACCTATACGTGCTCAAGCGTGTTCCATGGCACCGTCCGGAGGACCACGAACACATGCTCGACGGTCTGCGGAAGGCAGGATGGCAAGGCTGAACGAGAAGTGGGGTCATTCACTATGTGGGGGAGCAATCCTTCAGACCTGAGCGGACGGTCCTCGGAATCGGCGCAAGCTGATTGCCGTCGTCTGCGCCGCGCGAACTGATCAAGGCTCATCCCCGTACAGCGGCGTGAACCGATTGGCAGTGTAGGACGACATTCGGCTGGGAAACAAGAAACTCTCTCAGAGGCGTGTCGATCTCGTAGAAGTAAATTTTGGCGGTGAAGCCATAGATACCAGCATCGATGCTGTTCGGCTTCGCACCGAACAAAGAGCCGCTTGCCGGAAGCGGGTTTGCCAGAACCCGCAGATCGGCGACACCCCTAGCGTAGGCGGCATTCGGTTCATTAACCGAAACCGTTCGGAATGGGCATTGGAAAATGCCATCATCGGCTCGCGTGCGGCGGGAATGCCAGAGTTAGCGATGGGGTACGGGTGGAATGGGATGGTGGGATGATCACCAGCATCCGCTCGCGTATTCCAGCAACTTCGCAGATTCGTGGTTGATGACCGTATCGGTCGATCGGAGTATGAACGGGCTTGCCGGGAGCGATTGAGCCAGCTATCTGTGCTGTGATCATCGTATTGGTTATGGTCGCCGACGATACGGCGGCTTGCTTTTTTCTGAAGTCGGATTGAACCGACCTTGCCATGGGAGGACCTCATGCCAACGCCATTCACTCGTGCGTCGTTCGGGTTTCTCGCGGCGGTAATTTCCGTACTCACATTCCATCAGGGTATGTGGGCATTTTTGCACCTGTTTGGCCTTATGCCGCCCCCATATCCGATGAGGGGCGTTCCTCCATTTGGAGTGCCCCTGATTATCGATCTGTGTTTTTGGGGCGGCGTTTGGGGGGCTGCGTTCGGGTTGATCCTGCCCAGTTTGAGAGGAAAGTATCCGTTGTGGGTGAGTGGATTTGGATTGGGAATTGCGGCGGCTTTAGTTGGCCTTTTTATCGTCCCGCTCATCAAGGGATTGCCGATGGCAGGAGGTTGGGCGCCTATGGCGTTTGTGCGCTCACTTCTGATCAACGGGTTCTGGGGACTCGGCGTGGGCCTGCTTTTGCCCTTGATAACGAGACAAGCTCAATCGAAACCGGCTTGAGGCTACTTGAACGGCCAAGAATATCTGTCGGGTATTCAAAGTTCAGTGGGACTACGTTTAATGGTGCAACTCCCCTGGCTGTTCGGTCTCTCGCCAGGAGACAGATCACCACTGGTCCGCTGATTCTTGATGCATTGCTCGATCGCCTTTGGCCCAGATGTCTGTAACGTGAAATGCAGGGTATGCTCGAAGATCACGTTTCACCGCCGCTATTGCGGCGTTGTATGAAGGCGCGTCGTATTCCTTGCATGCGCGGGTGCCGCTCCGGCTTACGATCTCGACCACGATTATCATGGCGTCTTCTCCTGTCGCAAAGGATAGCAGAGTTCGGCCGCAACCGATGAGTCCGTTCCAGAACGTTCCGCTTAAGCGGCTAGCGCAGCGATGCGGGGGCGGCAGATACCGTCATGCCGCCAGCGCCCTGAAATCTGATTCGAATTTGGTCACGTTACCAGAGGGCGCGACGGTGTTGCCACGGCGCGAATGAGCAGCATGAAGAAACCGTTGATACTAGGGAGTAAGGCAGGCAATGAGAAAAGAAGAGTGTTCTACTAAACAAGAACTCGGATCGCGTTCAACTCTTAATTTCTTTATCATTGACAGTAGCTCTATGAGGGCTTGGGTTGCGCCGCTCAATCCAAAATAGGAGACGGCGATGAACGAAGTGAGGAAGTCGGAATTCGCGGGGACAATGCCCGATTTGAGCGTGTCGTTCGTTCAGGCTAGTTCGGATGCAACCCGTCGTCTTTGCGAGCAAGGCCAATCCGTCGCGAAGACCATCAGCGAATGGAATACCGAGGTTAGCCACTTCCTCAGCCACCGCGTCGCTCGGAATGGCGAGGCACTGGGGCGCATGACGAACTGCCAGAGTCTCCCCGAGGTTTTCACCATTCAAGCGCAGTGGGTGCGAGAAGCAGCGGACGACTACCTGAAGGAGATGAGCAAGCTGATGGAGGCCAACGGTAGGATCATGAGCGGCATGCTCGGGTCTGTTGGTCAATTTGGGCTGCCTTCAGCCGCCGAGATGCCGACATCGCCCCTAGCGCAATCCGCCTTCGAGACGCCCGCATCCTCTGGGACGCGCTCCTCATCCCAGACGCTTGCATCGCCCGAGGTGCGCTTGGGACCCGAGACACAGACCCAGCCTGCGACGCGTTTATCGACGGCAAGTGCTACAGCGAAAGCCGAAGACTAGAGCGAAAGCGACCTCTGCGCGAAAGGTGCGCGACAAGGGAAACCCCGCTTGAGGGGGGCAGCTAGTCGGTCCGACGCGTCAGTCTGGAAGTAACCGATGCCAATCGGCAGGCGCTAGGACGACCATGGTTCGATCCAGGGCGGCCAAACAGCCGGAAGCGCAGGGTTGATCCAAACAATTCCGGCAGCCGAGGCCAGCAACGCGAGGAGCACAGTTACAGCGAGGTCTCTGAAAAGCTTCATTGGGACCACCTGACTCCATGGGTACAAGTACCGATAGACGCGCCCTCGCCATAAATATTATTAGGCCGCGTGGCTGGCAGACCTACCGGCCATTGTGTCGAGTTCAACTTGTGCCCGGCCCGTTGCCGAACGGTCTGGGCACTTTCTCTTGCTGATGATTCCTTGCCGACGAAGCTCGGACTGGCATACTGGCATTGCAAACGGGGCATCCGGTCGATGCAAGAGAACATCGCATCCCGACCATCACGAGGAGAAAGGTCATGAGTGGGAGTTTGGAAGTAACCACGACCAGTGGTACGCAGACTGTGATCGAGGTCGCAGAGGTCGCCGCATTCCAGGCGATCTTGCGTGGCAATGTACTCCGTCAGGGCGACGCGGGCTACGATGACGCCCGCAAAGTCTGGAACGGCATGATCGACAAGAGACCTGCGCTGATCGCGCGGTTCACTGGCGTCGCCGATGTTATCGACGCTGTGAACTTTGCTTGCACCAACGACCTACTAGTGTCCGTTCGGGGAGGGGGTCACAACATCACAGGCAACGCGGTTTGCGATGGCGGCCTGATGATCGACCTTTCTCGGATGAAGGGGTTGAGGGTCGATCCAATTCGACGCACCGCCCGCGCACAGGCGGGCCTCACCTGGGGCGAGTACAACCGCGAGACACAAGCCTTTGGCCTAGCCAGCACCGGTGGGGTCATCTCGACGACGGGCATCGCCGGATTGACGTTGGGTGGTGGCCTGGGTTGGCTCATGGGCAAGCACGGCCTCAGTTGCGATAACCTATTGTCCGCAGACATCATCACGGCTGACGGGCGGTTTCTGACGGCCAGCCCAACCGAAAATTCGGACCTTTTTTGGGGGGCTACGGGGTGGCGGTGGTAATTTCGGTATTGTCACTTCGTTCGAATATCGGCTCCATCCCGTTGGTTCTGTGCTGGCAGGAATGGTCGTTCATCCAATGGCCAAAGCCAAAGAAGTACTGCGTTTTTATCGCGAGTATGCACGCACTTGCCCAGACGAACTGACCGCCTTTGCGGCGCTGATGACCTCGCCGGAGGGTGTGCCAGTAGTTGCCATCGTTGTAGGTTATATCGGGCCTGTTGCGGAGGGGGAACTGCTGGTCGCACCTGTCCGTAAGTTTGGATCACCTATTGCCGATACCATTGGTCCGATGTCGTATGTCCAACTGAACACCATGTTGGATGCCGCGTTTCCGTACGGCGGCGTCCAGCGGTATTGGAAGTCGAGCTTCCTGAAGCAGCTTGGGGACGATGTATTGGATATCCTGGTGGATCGGGCCACCACGATGCCGTCCCCAATGTCTATGGTCGGATTCTTTCATGTCCATGGCGCCGCGAGCCGGGTAGATCGGAATGAGACCGCCTTCGGCGCTCGCGATGACCAGTGGGACTATGACATCATCTCACAGTGGCTCGATCTCGGGGAGTCAGCACGTCATATCCGGTGGACCCGCGAATTCTGGACGGCAGTGGAACCCTTCGCGACCGGCGAAGTTTATGTCAATCACCTGGATGCTGAGGAAGCGACGCGGATCAGGGCTGCCTACAGCGATAACTATGGAAGGCTTGTCGCGCTCAAGAACAAGTACGACCCGGCCAATCTGTTTCGGCTGAACCAGAACATTAGACCAACGATCTAAGGGGTCAGAATCTCTCGGAACCGCGTCCCGAAAAAGCTGCACATTCCATCCGGCAAGGGCTGCGCTGGCGGCCGGAGATTGGCGGAGTACTTAGGTTTGGCATACACGTGTGTCGTACAAATTCTTCATGTCGCCATTGCTTCCATGGTCCTATCTGCGAGCCTTGCTGTGGGATTGGCGCGATGTCCATGGTTCTCGCCGCCTACGGGTACGAAGTGACCTCGACGGACATCGCCGACTGCGGGTTTGGCATTCCAGGTATTGATTTCCTCGCGTGCCGCGAGTGTCCCGGACGGATGCCGCCGCATCATCACGAGTCCGCCCTATCGGCGAGGCAGCGGCCCATGAAGGGCAGCCGAGATCAACGAGGGCGACGCTTGAGTTTCTGCGCCACGCCCTCGCTCTCACCGTCACGCAACTGTGCAGGGCCAACTGGCGCTACTAGTCCGACTGCAATGGGATCGCCGCAAAGCGGGTCGCCAGAATTCGAGGAGCCGCCTCGACACCTCTCTCCCAGCGTCGAGTGCGGCATCCCTGTAACCTCTCGCGCGAAACAACCATCGGTGGTAGTGTCTCCGATCAGGTTGCAGGCGCCGCCGAATCTGCGGGGGAAGGTGGGCCTGATCGTTGCTGTCTCTTGGCTCTCAACTGCCCCGCTGGCCGCGTCAGGGGAATCGTGGGGCTATCGATTATGAGAGGGAGCAGCACATCTGACACGACCGGAAGCTCGCAAGATCGGCGCAAGCTGATCGCGGTCGTCTACGCCGATATGGTCGGCTACAGCCGTCTCATTGGCTTGGACGATGCAGGAACCCTCCAACGGTTGCGGAACCTCCGAAGCGAGTTAATTGACCCGGCGATTGAGAAGCACGGTGGCAGGATCGTCCAGACTGGGGGCGATTCCCTGCTGATTGTGTTCGACAGCATAGACGGGGCAGTCCGTTGTGCCGTCAAAGTGCAGCAACAGATTTCGATCCATGACCGAGATGAGCCGCCTGATCGGGCCATCCGATTCCGCGTTGGGATCAACATCGGCGACGCGATTGCAGACGGCACTGACTTGCACGGCGATGCGGTGAATGTGGCGGCGCGACTTCAGTCTGCATGCCCGCCGGGTAGCATCTGTGTCTCTCGATCGGTACGCGACCACGTCCACGGACGGCTCGACTTGGCGTTCGAGGAACTCGGACTGCTTACGTTGAAGAACATTGCGCGCCCTGTTGAAGCATTTGTGTTGAGACCGGGTGCAACCGCGACCACGCCGAAACCTGTCCAGCAATCTCTTATAGCGACGAGCGAAGCCTTAGCTTTGCTCGACAAGCCTTCAATAGCAGTGCTGCCATTTCGGATGACTCCGACGCATGCTGAGGAATCGTGGTTCGCGGAGGGCATCGTCGAGGACATCATCCATATGTTGGCAAGCCAGAGGGAGATTTTCGTGATCTCTCGCGGCTCCACGTTGCAATTTTCTAAGGCGCAGATTGACGTACGGGCTGTTGCTGTTCAGTTGGGTGTTCGTTATCTACTGCAAGGCAGTGTCCGCCGGTACTGACGCCATACTGCGCATTCGCACCGAACTTATTGATACCGAGACGGGCCTCGTAATTCGGGCCGATCAGTATGATGGCGTGCCCAACGACCTGTTCGCGTTGCAGGAACGCATCGCTGTGCGCGTGGCAGCCGCTATTGCGCCACGCGTACACGAGCAAGAGTTGCGCCGTGCAAGGCGCAAGCCGCCCAGCAGTCTGACAGTATACGATGTGCTGCTTGAGGCCCTTGACAGTCTACACCATCTTGATGCGGCGTCGCTCGCGCGAGCACGTACGTTGCTTGAACGAGCTATTTGGCTCGATCCCGGATACGCGCCATCTTATAGCTATCTGGCATATTGGCACATACTGCATGTCGGGGAGGGGCAGTCAGAAAATCCAGACAAGGAATCGCGGGCTGCGGCGCGGGCTGCGGCTTTGGCGATTGAGCACGATGCGAACGACGCGCTGGCGTTGGCGATCTATGGACATGTGCAGGCGTTCCTACTACACGATTATAGCCAAGCTGCGCACTACCTCGATCTTGCGTTGCAAGCTGGGCCGAACTGCGCGATGGCATGGTCTATGAGTAGCCTGACGCGTGGTTATCTCAATCAGGGCGCGGAAGCTGTGCGGCATGCCCAACGTGGGCTAGCGTTGTCGCCACTCGATGCGCATCTATTTTGGCCAGAAGCCATATTGGCGCAGGCATTCTATGTTGACGGTCAATTTAGAGAGGCAGTGGCCACGGCAGACCGGCTGGCGGTACGTCGTCCCGATGTGATGTTCAATTTGCGCGTGCTGATCGCCAGCCAAGTGGCTACTGAGCGCATCACCGAGGCACGGCAGAATGCACAGCGCCTAATGCAAGTTTTGCCAACTTTCCGGTTATCGAACTATGCGCCACGCTGCCCATTCCAGGGCGTCACACTGAGGTTGTGGATTGAACGGCTGCGCGCGGCAGGCTTGCCGGATTAAAAGGGACGGCAAGTAGGTCAACAGGTGTACGCCAGTTTTGGCGGCCAGGATCGCGCGAGGCTACGTAGAACTTGGCACTGGCGTTGCCGATATGTTCGACCACACGGCGGCTGATGAGGGCGAGTTATTGTCAGAGACATCAAACATGATCCCTACCTGCGTCGCAAGCATCAAGGAGTTTTGGCGAAACTACCGGAACCCCGCGATCAACCATTGGCGCGCTTCCGGCTCATTCTCGCCGCCTTCTTTGGGGCCGTCTGTCCTTTGCGGCAAGACCAATCCTCTCCGCCAGCGCCGATCTGGTCTTCGCATAGTCGGGCGCAACCAAAGGATAAGAGCGTGGCAAATCCCAACGCTGTCGATACTGCTCCGGCGTCATTTGATGATCTGTCCGCAGATGCCGCCGCAGCATGGAAAAATGCTTGCCGCAATCGAGACAGACGATGTGATCTGCCAACACTGACTTCCTCACCGGCACGGTGGGTTAGGCCTTTGTCGGTGCAGCAGTCGCTTGTTCGACGGTAGCAAGCTCGTTGAAGACCTGCCGAATAAGCCCCGGTAGCTGTTCTGCTGCAATGGCGTTGTTGCGAACGTGGGCCGATACGATCTCAGTCGCCAATCCAGGCAGTTCTGGGTGTTCGGCCATCGGTTCCTCCGATATCGTCTCATCAGGCTTCAAGGTCAGGGTGGCGCTACCGGCCAGTGTCAGGTCGTCGATGCTTTGCCAGTCACCCCATATCACGACCATTGGGAGGCCAGCATGACCGACGCCAGACCCTTTCCCGTTGTCTGCGTCGCGGATGACTCCCGCTCAACCGAACGGGTTGATTTGGTTGAGAACACTTTTGTCGCCTTCGTCATGGCCGAGAATGTATCGGAGGCGACGGCGGCGGGGTAGGTCCAGGCAGCCGAGAGTGGCTTAGGACCGAACGAGCCAATCGACTGGGCGGTGGTGTTCATGGCCGAAGGACACCATCGCACCATCAAAGATGACCCAGATTAGCCGTAATCGGTTGCGGCCGGGGCCGAGACTCTTATTCCTTGGCCTCATGATAGCCTGCATTGACTGCAAGTCCCTTGCACATGTAGGCGCCGTGCGTGGTCTTGCCATAATATTTGGTACCGGAATCGTGCAACACGTGAGAACTGGTGTTGCCCCACACGACCTGATCGGTGCCGCAATGCGACTTGGCGTCGGCTTCGGTCTTGAATTGCTGCACGCTGCTCTTTGACGTTGAATGCGACGCGTGCGTGGGGGCAGTCTTTGCGGGGGGCGGCGTCTGCGAAGGCGGTGACGTGCTTTGTGCCGAGCATGTCCCGAAGCTGGCAAGCGAAATCGTCACCACGCCAATGGCCAGAAGTTTCTGCATCATTCGTCTTCCTATGCTCACTCGGCGCTGTCTGGAATGGTGAGCGGGTGGAGACAAATGAAACCAGCGTGAGGTCCCGGCACCAATTTGCGCGACTACGTTGGACAACCCGAGTCCATCGGTTGATGTGACCGACCTTGCCGCTACGACTATTGGCCCCATCTACCGACGATGAGAAGACAGCCGCGCAGGAAACCGGTCTCATTGCCGGTGATGATGTTGGAATTGGCCGCCGGGGACAGATGATGGCAGGCCGGAAGTGCTCGCCAGCCGAGTACCTCCCGGATAGTGGCGGAGAAGATGGCGGCCGCCACACGGCGCCAACGGTGACGAACTGGGAACTCAGGGCCGGGTTTCTTCGGCCGAACGTGTTTCGGCTTATGGTAATAGTTACGATGGTCATGGCGGGGACAAATATGAGTCATCGGGCTGGCCGGTCCAGTGACCGGGAGGTCGATGGTAGTGTCAGCATCCAAGGCACCAAGTCCGGCTGGATTTCACCACAAAGACCCAGTAGCGTCCTAATGAGCCAGCGCACCAGCTTCATCCAGAGAGTCGCAGCCCGCCAGAGTTCAGCGGGCTGCCCAAAGTCATCAGTTCAAGTACGAACCGTTCACCTCTTGACCGATTTCGGCGAATGTACTCTGTGAGGTCTCCAGCGGGTCCGACGCAAAGGAGAAGTCACCCGCTTGAGCTTGCCACTCCATTTGCGCCATGCATGTTGCAAAGCTGCCAGAGAAGATGCCCTTTGTCGGATCAGTGCTGGTAACGGGCATCATTGTTACGCCGCCCTGCCAGACAACCTTGAACGATATCCAACCGGGCACTGGTGGGGGGTTGATGCCCGTGGACAGCGCGTTTTGTAGCGTGCCATAGTCATAAATCGGCACTTTCACCGCCTTCATCGTGGCGGTACCGTTGGTCAGATCAACCTCGACACCACTGGCAGGTAGAGGCACGGTCCAGAATAGGCCGACTGGTGGGAACTGCGATGGGTTGATTTCGTGTATCTGTGCGCCGCCCGAACCGGGCAGGAACACTTCCACTCAAACGAACGCGAAAGTCCCCTGGTGCTCTTGTCCATCAGCGCCGACAAACGTTCCCGTCATGAACCGCATGCTAGTGGCCTGATCGAACGGAAACGATTGTTGATCGCCGGTCTTAATGTTCGTCCGCGTGACATTGCCACTTAGGGTCGCAATGCCCGACGAACCCTTGAAGTTGCTGATGGTGGACGGGTCCTGACCAGGACCGCCGAACGTGTGAAAGGCGCCTATCGGACTCAAACCGGCTGTGCCACCTACCACAGGTATCGGCGCGAACGTCCACGGTAGCTGTCGCTTTCGTTCTCTTGGGCTGTCTTGTGCTGCTGCCCCAGAGCCGATCAGGGTTGCTCCGAGCGTGCCAAATCCAAGTCTTCGTCGAGAGAGGTTTGTGCTCATAGAGTCGCCTCCTTTAGTGAGTTGTCGCGACTACGGCATGTCCGGGAAGGATTCTTCCTCCCAGTCTGGAACTTACCAACGGATCACCGGAAGTCAATGCAACAAAGGATGGTGCCTCAGTTTGGAATTCCAGCTATTGTTGAAGACGAAGTCGCTGGGCATCCAGCGACGATTATCTGAGAAGTCTTCACACCGGCCCGACCTAGCGCCTACCTAGAATTACGAAGAGAACATAATGCGTCACCAGCAGTTCCAGCACTTCTGCTGATCGCCGCGACGGGTGTAGCCTGCCCAACGGCATTGGATAGGGAGGCAAGCCGATGGCCGAAATTCTTGGACTGGGGGTGACTCACTCGCCCCTGCTAGTAGGCAGCGAAGAGCGGATGGCGGGGATTTTCGAGCGCGTGCTGAACAGCCCGCGACTGCCGGCGTCGGCGCGCGACCCGGACAACTGGCCCTCGCAGATGCAGCAGGAGTGGGCCGAGCACCGTGCCGGTCGGGCGGCAGCGGCACATCGGCATCGTGCCATCGAGGGATTTCGGACCGTGCGCGCGGCGCTGGATGCGTTCGAACCCGACTTCATCCTGATCTGGGGTGATGATCAGTACCAGAACTTCCGCGAGGACGGCGTGGCGCAATTCTGTGTGTTCGCTCTGGACGGGATAAACTCCCGCCCATTCAAGCGAACAGGCTCTGCCAACGCCTGGGGCGAACCCGCTGATACCGTCGTCCATAACCAGGGCCATCGCATTGGTGGGCGCCGGCTGGCGACCTCACTGGTGGAGCAAGGGTTCGACATCAGCTACGCCTACACGATGCGACATGAGGCTGGTCTGCCGCATGCGTTCATCAATGCCATGCTGCTGCTTGATTGCGACCATCGTGGATTGCCGTGGCCGGTCGTACCGTTCCACGTGAACTGCTACGGGTCATCCACAATCTCGAAGCGCGGCGCGTTCGCTCACATCGATGGCACCGGGTCCGATGAGCCTGATCCTCCAGGTCCATCGCCGACACGTTGCTTCGCGCTAGGAGCAGCCACCGCACGGGCATTGAAGGCGAGCGAGTGGCGGGTGGCCGTGATGGCGTCATCGAGTTGGTCGCATTCATTCCTCACAGCAAAGAACGACTACCTCTACCCCGACCTACCATCAGATCGTGCCCGGTTCGAGGAATTGCGCGATGGACAGATTGACCGTTGGCAGTCTCTCACTACACCTCAGTTGGAGGACGCCGGACAACAGGAGTTGCTCAATTGGGTATGTCTGGCCGGCGCTATGAGCGAGCTTGGTCGGCGCCCCGTATGGACGGATTTGGCCGAGACATACATCTATGCCGCACCCAAGGCATTCGCGATCTTCGAGGCGGGATGATGAGTCCGGTTGCCTTCTCGCAATGATACGGTTCACACGCGGCGACGCTCTTCGGGTAGGTGAAATCCTATCCCATGCCGCCCAGGCCGAGATCATGCCGAGGTTTGGTGCCCTGACCGCCGGGCAAGTGCGCGAGAAGTCGTCGCGGTTCGATGTTGTGACCGACGCGGACGAGGCAGCAGAGCAGGCCATCTCTATTGCGCTCGAAACAGCCTATCCCAGAGCGGCGGTCGTCGGCGAGGAGGCTACAGCGAAGAACGGCGGCTTGCTTGATGCGATCGGCGCGGCCGATCTGGCATTCGTCCTCGATCCGCTCGACGGCACCAAGAATTTCGCGTCTGGACTGCCTCTCTTCGGGGTCATGGTGGCAGCGACAGTGCGGGGAGAGGTCGTTCTCGCCGCCATCCATGATCCGGTGTGCCGCGACACCGCGTTCGCCCTCCGGGGCGAAGGTGCATGGATGCAGGGCCAGGACGGCTCCTGCGCCGACCTGAAGGTCGCCGCGCCGGTACCGGTCGAGACAATGGATGCGATCATCGGGACGAACTTCCTGCCAGAGCCGCGTCGAACCATCGTCAACGGCAACCTTTCGCGACTGGCCATGAGTTCGTGGCTTCGGTGTGCTGCGCATGAGTACAGAATGGCGGCGGCGGGGCATTGCCATCTGCTGTTCTACAACAGGTTGATGCCCTGGGATCACGCGGCGGGCTGGCTTCTCCATGGGGAGGCAGGCGGTTACAGCGCGCATTTTGACGGGACCGGGTATCGCCCGACACATCTCACGGGCGGCCTCATCTGCGCGCCGGACAAAACAAGTTGGCACCTCGCCAGGGACGCGCTGCTGGGGCAGACAGCATAGCTCCAGCCTTAGCGGCAGGGGGGGGTCAACGTCGGCTGCGATCTTGATCGCTCGCGCCATCGGCGCTTATCGGTCAGTAAGTCAGGTTGCTACCGCGGGTCCAGCCGTAACGTAGTCTCCAGTACGTCTTGTCGCACAATTGATGCGGCATAGGGACTCGACTGATATTTCGAGAGGAATTCCTGGCTGGCGCGTTCGATTGAATTGGCGTCGGTCGTCGCAACGGCCTGGACCGATAACTGCTCACCGTCGAACTCCAACGTGGCAGGCCCGCCGTTGGCCAAGTCCCTATACCAGCGTCCTTTGGTCCCGTGCACAGAACGTACAAAAACATCGGTGCTGGAAACCACGACCCAGATGGTTACGGCGCTTCCGGGGTGCTTTGTGGTTCGTATTGCCACTTCCTTGCAGTCATGCAGCTTGCGCAAAGTCTCTTGATCAAATTTGGCCATCGGGTCATCTCCCCACGGTTCGAGCGATCGGATTTGGACTGTCTCGGGCCGTGCGCGCACCGTCAAGCCTTGTGCACTGGGCGCTAAGCAGTTCACGTGCCGATCAGCCAGCCACGATGAAACGCCACTCGGGCTAGAACGTGGTGCTGATAGTCGCCAGTAGGGCTGATGTTGCGCCCCCGCTATGTCTTCATCGCACGCTCAATCTCTGCCTTTCGCGCTTCAAGCGAAGTCAGCTTCTTCTTGTTCTCCGCGATCTCCTTGTTGATAGTACGCAATTCGGCCCGTGCCTTCTTACTCAACAGACGTTCAGGACCAAGCTCCGCCGATATGTACAATTCAAGCTGACTTCGTAGGACTCTGAGATGAGGATTGCCCCATATCGCCGCTTCTCGGTATTCGAGCTTCCCAGCTTGGATGCCCTTTACGATGAACTCGCGGGTCACCCCATATTCCTTGTGGGCCGTCACATCGCTGAGGACCGCGCCCTTGCGAATCCATTCGCCATATTCCGCCATGCCTCATCTATATCACGGGGCAGCCAATGACTGAAAATCTACCGCCGATGCCGAGCCATTCGGCGCCGCGCGCCCTGTCAATGGTGGCGGATCACTGCCGAGATCACGACGCGTCCGCCAACTCCCCGGTCATCTCTCTCTTCACTCGCTGCACCGTTCCGCTCCCGACACCTACCAGCGCCGCCACTTTGAGGATGCCGTTCCCGGCGCTCAGATGCTGACGTATGGCCTTCTCGACGTTGGGCGGCACCTTGGGACGGCCCAGCTTCTTCCCTTGCTGGCGCACGCGGTCGAGACCGGCAAGAACCCGGCTGCGAATGATCTGCCGCTCTTGCTCGCCGAATACCGACGCCATCTGAATCATGGCTCGTCCCATCGGCGTGGTGCTGTCGATCGCCTGCTGATCGGAATAGAGAGCGACGCGGGCAGCATCGAGTTCGGCCAGGGCGTTTGCGACGTGGAGCACGCTTCGTCCAAGCCGATCGATTGACCAGACCATCAAGACATCAAACTGTCGCCGCACAGTGTCCTTGAGCATCTCGTCAAAGGCCGGGCGTTGATCTCTACCTTTCGCGCCACTGATCCCCTGATCCTCGTAAGTCTGGACGATCACCCAGCCCCGGTGTCTGGCTACCTTCTCAAGGACGAGCCGCTGATTCTCAGTGGTCTGGTCGTCACGGCTCACGCGGAGGTAGATCGCTGCGCGAATGCCATCTGTGCTCATTCCTCAGCCGATCCGTCATTATGAGACTACATCGCAATGATACCACCTAACCCAAAATTGTCGAGTTATGAGCATGAGAATGGGCGGACATGTGCTCGCGGGTAGAGGGACATCAATTCGACAGGCTTTGAGCCAATACCACGGCTGTCTGCGTCCCAGCCAACATACCGGCCCGTACATGCAACGGCCGCGCGCCCGACGCGCTTTCGCTGCGGCATTGGAGCAGTCAGGACTCCGATCGCGTCGAGATGCAGCCCAGTGTCAGAAAAAAGTCTCTTTATACGGGAGATACTTCTGACATGAATCTTGCTCCTGGTTTAGGTCAGGCAGGATCGCCCACGTCCTCTATGAATGGGCGAAAGTGCTGCTGGCGGCGGCGCATTGGGCCGATGAGGCTGGCCTCAGCAAGACTGATTGGATGTGCCGGTTTTTCGCTGTGCAGAAGACGAGTGGTTGCCGCATAGAAAATCGGCGGCCGACAGAGTGGCAGTTTTCTGCGGGTATTGGCGGGTTAGCAGGGGCTAGGTTTTCTGCATGGGGCCGAATTCGGCTCCTGGATGCCCCTCACAGTTGCTCCGGCTCTGCCTAGAAGGCGGAACGCCCTGGCGGGCGCCTCTCGCTTGAAGCAACCCTCGGTGGTAGGATTTCCGTCGTTCACCGCTGGCTGCCAAAGATCGTGGGACGATGCACTATGTCGGGGAGTAATACGTTAGACCTGATCGGACGGTCCCCAGACCGGCGGAGGCTGATCGCTGTTGTCTATGCCGACATGGTCGGCTACAGCCGTTTGATTGCCCTGGACGACGCAGGAACGCTCCAACGGCTGCGAACACTCCGCAAAGACCTGATCGACCCCGCGATCGAGGAGCACGGCGGCCGGATCGTCCAGACCGGTGGCGACTCGCTGCTAATTGTCTTCGACAGCATAGATGGCGCGGTGCGTTGTGCCGTGCGGGTGCAGCAGCAAGTTCCAATCCACGATCGGGATCAGCCACCCGATCAAGCCATCCGCTTTCGCGTCGGGATCAACATTGGAGATGCGATTGCAGACGGGACTGATCTGCACGGAGACGCCATTAATGTCGCGGCGAGGCTTCAGGCCGAATGTCCTCCGGGTGGTATTTGCCTTTCCCGATCTGTGCGCGATCATGTCAGTGGTCGGCTCGATCTTGCGTTTGAGGAGCTTGGGTCGCTCACTCTGAAGAACATCGTTCAGCCGATACAGGCGTTCGTGCTGCGGCCGGGCGTTGGCACTATGACGCCGAGGTCAGTCGAGTGGTCGCTCGTGCAGGGCGCAGGCGCAGCCTTGCCGTTGCCGGATAAGCCATCCATCGCCGTATTGCCATTCGCCAACTTGAGTCGTGACTCCGATCAAGAGGTACTTTTCTGACGGGATAACAGACGATATCATCACCGAACTATCGAGGAGCCGTTCGCTGTTCGTTATCGCTCGCAATTCTAGTTTTACATACAGAGGACGATCGGTCGATGTGAAGCAGGCAGCCCGCGAACTGGGCGTGCGGTACGTGCTGGAAGGCAGCATTCGCCGCGAGGGCGCCTGTGTGCGAGCCAACGCACAGCTAATCGAGGCTTTCGGTGCAAGTCACATTTGGGCTGAACGATACGATTGTCAGCTTGAGAACGTGTTCTCGATTCAGGACTGTATCACGAGAGCAGTAGTCACAGCGATCCAGCCAGCAATCGCTGACGCTGATATTCGTCGCATTATGCGTAAGCCGCCACAGAGCCTGGGAGCATGGGAAGCGTATCAACGTGGCCTCTGGCATGTGGGGAAGCCCAACGCGGTGGACAACGAGCAGGCGCGGGAATTCTTCAGGCGAGCAGCCGAACTGGACCCAATGTTCGCAACACCACATGCAATGATGGCCTACAGCCGAGGATGGGATTTTTCGTCCCGTGTCGCCAACGGGTCGCGAGAGAACCAAAAGATGGCAGAAGCTGAAGCGCGGCGGGCACTTGAACTCGATCCTTACGATCCCACCGCACAAGCTGTGCTTTCTTGGTGGGCATTCACCTTCCATGGCGATTATGCAGCGGGGCTGGAGCGTGCAGAGCAAGCCCTCGTGATCTCTCCGAATGACGTCTCTGCTTGGTTGGCAAAAGGGCGTGCCCTGGCGTTTTCAGGCAGGGCGAGTGAGGGACGGGTAGCGATTCAAACGGCGTTGCGGCTTAGCCCGCGCGACCCTTTCTCATGGGTTGCGTTGTTGCTGTTAGCCGTCAGTTATTATTTGGAGAAAGACTACGTGGCTGCGGTGGAGGTAGCGCAACGCACGACACGTGCCCATCCGACTTTTCCACCACCCTATCGATGGCTTGCCGCAGCCCTTGGCCAGCTTGGTCGCAGCGACGAGGCGCACGACGCATTACACAAAGCCATCGAGGTCTCACGGCAATCGTTTGAATTTTATGCGCTCTCCCGCCCTTCATGGCGCCGGCCAGAAGACCACGAACACATGCTCGACGGTCTGCGAAAGGCCGGCTGGCATGGCTGATTGCCGTGAGCCGTCTTCAACAACTCGGCCCGGCGGCAGCCTCAGCAACACGGGACGATGGCGCCATGGAATACAACCTCCCTTTGAACAGCCCAATCGACCTGGATACGCTGGATGACTACCTGATGTCCGACCATGCCCCTGACGACAGCATGGGTTTGTCGGACCTTGACGGCTTTCTGACAGGCGTGGTCGCGGGACCAGAGTTGATTCTGCCGAGTGAGTGGTTGCCCATAATCTGGGGTGGCGCGGAGCCGGAATTCGAGACCCAGGAGGAGATGCGAACGGTTCTTGGCACAATCATGGGCCGGTACAACGAGATAGCCGCCTGTTTCAACAGTGACCCCGAGGAGTTCGACCCAATCTTCTGGGAGGGACCGGATGGTGAGGTGATTGCATCCGATTGGGCTGGGGGCTTTCTTGATGCTGTTGCTCTTCGTCCGCAGGCGTGGAAGCCGCTGATTGAAGACGACCATGCACGCATTCTGATGGCCCCGCTGTTTCTGCTCAACGGCGACATCGAGTTGGACGATGGTGCGGCCGACGAGGATGAGTTATTGGCCGAGGCATCGGACATGATCCCGACGTGTATTGCGGGTATCCACGAGTTTTGGCGGAACTATCGGACCCCGCCGCCCCCCCGAAGTCGAAACAGGTCAGGAGGCCGCAGACGGCAATGACACGGCGCTCGGTATCGACGGCTAGCATGATAGATCAGGTCGCTACAGCCATAGCCACGGCGGACCGTGCCGACTTCGAAAGCGATCCGTCACGTTACCGACGGCTGGCATCGGCGGCGCTGAAACCGTTGACCCGGTCGTGCGGCGATCGAGCATTAAGCATCACTCTCCTTGTGAGAGGAGATGAATAAGCCACCCCTCTACCTCCGAACGGTATTGCCTCAGCCGTTCCAAGAATTCTGTCGTCGCTTCATTTGGGTCTTGGTCGATTGGATGAATTCTGTTGCCAGCCTCAAGGAAGGCCATGTGGTCTCCCAGACTTTTCCTGATCGCGATCCATTCGGCCCGTAGGTCATCGAGGAAATTCATGGCTACACCCGCACGCTCATCGTCCATGGCTAGGGCTGAAGCATAGCAGTGGCAAGGGCGGCTCGGAAGCGCGGTTTATTAATGTGCTCCTCGATGCGTCTTGCGCTCTGTCCCGGAGGCAAAACCATCTGCGAACCCTCCACATCGCCCTCCTTTCTGCCGTTGAGGGCGAGCATCTGACGCGGCGTCTCTGCGTCCTAGTTCAGCGAGGGTCCGTGCCGGGACTTCGGTAGGTTCCGAGAACTCGGTCCCAGAAGAAGTCAATCACCGCGAAATTGCTGTCGCCGTGCAGATGGTGGACAAAATGAAGTTGCTGCTTGAACCTGAACCAAGCGAAACGTGCGAGGACCGATCCTTCGGTGTGGTATTGCTTGTCAAGATATACGTGCGCGGAGAATGACACCACGCTGGCGGTGATCGTTGCTACAAATAGATTCAATGGAAGAACAAGATATATCCCACCAACGACGAGGATTGTAGGGATGAGAAAGTAAGGCGTGTTGTTTCCTTCGTTGCGGCGATGAGTGAACGACACCAGATGGTCCTCGGCATAGTGTGCATGATGAAATCTGATGTGGTTCCGGTAGAATATGCCGCCTATTCGGTGATGGCCGAGGCCGTAATGGAACAGGGTTTGGCTGCTCGATACGACCAAATGGGTGCAGATGGCAGTCAGAACGAACAGTGGAAGGTGCGATAGCAACTGTTCTGCCCATTCGACCATCGACAATCGGACTCCATCGACCATCGCAAGCTGTGACCAGACCAGCGTTTTCAGATCAAATTGCGCCAGCCGTGGTCAGCACATTTTCTTCGGCGCCAGTCGGAACCGTTAGGCGCCATTCTCAGACTGAGTTTTGGGTGCGCCTTGGTCTTTCACTCGCTGGTTTTCTGCAAATGTCTCAGCAGCCAGCCTGTTCGAAAATGTGGCGACCACCGGTCCGTTTGCGTCGCCTACTCTTACTTCAAATCTGGCCCCGTCCTGGGTGACAGTGTAAGTGTTCACGAGTTATCCGTGCTTTCCAGATTTGCGGGCTACGACCCTATCCGTGGGATCAAGCTCATGTAGCATCCGCATGGTCTGCACAATCCATGCATCCGCTTCTGACTTGTCTCGAAAGCCAGGAATCAGGCTACATTTGCCCTTGAGGTTGTTCATCTCAACGCTGAACAAAGGTCCCTTTTGTGGGATCACCCGATACGCCATGCTTATCATGTCTGTCAGTATGGCACGGGGACATCAGCATTGCACGGCCGGCGCGATCACGCATCACAATAGGGCATTCATGCTGGCCTACCGTCCGCCGTTCACAGCATAGATGGCTGGGCAAAGCGCACCTCGCTACGAATGCTGACCTGCATCGAGATGCCTACCCGGTCCCAAAAGGATAGGAACCGGCCACAGCAGACCGTACCGCCTTAGCGCGTCGCGAATCTCGCGCATCCCTTTGTTCGACATCCTGGAAGTTTTACGTTATCAATACCAAACAGACCGCGACACATCTCTGCCCGACGAAGATGGTGTTACCGGCATGTAGACACGCCACCGGTCGGTTCTGGACCCAGGAGTCGCACCAGAAGTTGAAATCGTTAGACGAACCTTAATGTGACCGTGCGCACGTTCGGCTTATAAATACGCGACTAGAATAAGGGCGCGAAATGGGCGCCAATCATACCAGGGAAGGAAATCGGCCATGAAAAGCATGCGCCGGCGTTCGGTGCTGGGAACAACATTGGGTTTGGCCGCAGCCGGCACGCTGGGACGACCCTATATCGCCAATGCCCAGGCCAAGACCGCCATTGTCTGGGTGAACCAGGGCTTCATTCCCCAGGAGGACGCGGCAACCAACAAGCTTGTCGCCGATTACATGAAGGCGAGCGGCAATAAGATCGACCTTAGCATCATGCCGTTCATGGCGATGAATCAGAAGACGATCTCGGCCCTGACCAGTGGTGATGTGCCTGATGTCATCTTCATGGACGCCCCGGCGAATATCCTGCCACAGAACGCCTGGGACGACAAAATTGTGGATGTCACCGACGTTGTCGCGCCTCATGAGCCGCAACTGACCGAGACGGCAAAGGCAGGATCGACCTTCTACAACAAGACGACCAAGCAGCGCAGCTACTACCTGTGTCCGATCAAGCAGGGCTGCGTGCCGTTCCACATCTGGGGCAACTTGGTCGAGCAGGCCGGCTACAAGCTGTCCGACGCCCCGAAGACCTGGGACGCATTCTGGAGCTTCTTCAAGCCGATGCAAGCCACGTTGCGTGACAAGGGAATTCGCCACCTGTATGGCCTGGGTCTTCAGATGACCACGGTCGGCCCGAACGATGGCAACGGGTTGTTCCAGGCGTTCGTGATTGCCAACGGCGGTAAGGGTATCGTCACGCCAGATGGCAAGCTGCACACCGACGATCCGCAGGTTCGCGAGGCGGCGATCAAGTCGGTCGAGTATCTGACGGCCGCATACAAGGAAGGCGTAGTGCCGCCCGAGGTGCTAAGCTGGAACGACGCCGACGACAACAATGCCTTCCATGAGAAGCTTATCCTGATGGACTTCGACGGCACGCTGTCCACCGAGTTGGCGATGATCGACAACAAGGAAGACTACCACAACGCGGTGACGATGGGACTGCCGAATGGCAATGACGGCAAGCCGATAGTCGCCCAAGTCAATGCCGGCGGTGGCTTCATCCCGACGGGCGCACCGAACCTCGGGGTCGCCAAGGACTTCATGAAGTACTGGATGCAGCCAGAGGTTACGAACGATAACATGAAGGCGGCGCTCGGCCGCTGGGTGCCGGCCAATGCCCAGGTAGTGAAGACCGATCCCTTCTGGCTGCAAAACACCGACCCCCACGTGATCCCCTATGTCAAGGAGATCATGGGACCGACGATCCCATTCTATGAGGGATACACGCCAGCCTGGGGTCAGGTGAACTCCGAGCAGCTTTGGGGAACGGCGCATGCCGATGTCATCAAGAACGGCATGAAGGCGTCTGACGCGATCGACAAGGCGTTCAAGCGGGCGAACGTGATCTTCTCGAACTACACGACGGGATAAACTCAGCGGGGGACTGGCCTCGGCGGCTTGGTAACGGCCGTGCCGAACGGTCCCGCTGGCGCGTGTCCCTTCTACTCATACTTGCCGGCCCCGAGTTCACCACTCGTCGGCTGTTTCTCGCTGAGCCGCTGGATCGTCTTTGACCCAGATGTCCGTGACGCAAAACGTGGGGTATTCTCGAAGTTCACGTTTCACCGCCTCTATGGCAGCGTCGTAGGAAGGTGCGTCGTATTCCTTGCATGCGCGGGCGCCGGCCCGGCTCATGATCTCGACCACGACTATCATGGCGGTTTCTCCGCCGCGAAGGATAGCAGAAATCTGACGTGACGGAGGAGTCCGTACAAAACGCCCCCTTCAACGGCCAGCGCGCCGATGCCACGGCGCTCTGAAAGTCTTGGTTCATTGTCCGGTCAGATTATTACTAGAAGGGTTCGATCTTATGCCTCGGCGCAAACGGGGCATTGGTGATCTTACCTGAGATTATAGAATGACCGGCATGCGGAAAGTCTTCATACTATGTAGTAAGTCATACAAGGCGAAAAGAGGAGCTTTCTACTAAACAAGACTCGGACCGCATTCGACTCTTAATCTTTTTACCATTGACAGTAGCTCTATTGAGGATTTTGTACGCGCCGCCTCAATCCATGATAGGAGACGCCGATGAACGAAGTAAGGAAATCGGAATTCGCGTGGGCAATGCCTGATTTTGGCGTGCCGTTCGTTCAGGCTAGTTCGGATGCCACCCGTCGCTTTTGCGAGCAGGGCCAGTCTGTGGCGAAGACAATCAGCGAATGGAATAGCGAGGTGAGCCACTTCCTCAGCCACCGTGTCGCTCGAAATGGCGAGACACTAGGGCAAATGACGAAGTGCCAGGACCTCCCGGAGGTTTTCGCCATTCAAGCACGGTGGGTGCGAGAAGCTGCGGACGACTACTTGAAGGAGATGAGCAAACTGATGGAGGTCAACAGCAGGATCATGAGCGGCATGCCTGGGTCTCTTGGTCTGGTTGGGACGCAATCATCTGCCGAAATGCCAACATCGCCCGTACCGCAGTCCGCCTTCGAGACGGCTGTCTCGACTGATGCGCGCCCGGCATCTGAGACGTTCGCATCGTCCGAGGTTCGCTTGGGACCCGAGACACGGACCCAGCCCCCGCCGCGTCTATCGCCGGCAAGGTCTACAGCGAAGGCCGAAGACTAGCGGTGGGAATAGCTGGCATTTTGCGAGTGGTAACGGCATGCGCCACGGCCCTTGCTGCCCGGTCAGGCGATCCGATTTCTGGCTACGCCGGGATCACCACTGCGGTGTGCTGATGAGCCGACGCCCGGTAGCTCTTGGCTACCGGGCGCTATCTATATGAGAGCACCGGGAGAAAGCGGCATGAGAGCACCGGGAGAAAGCGGCCGCTCGCGTGGCCGGTGCGCGGCAAGGAAAAAAGCCCGGTTGCGGGCCGGGCGGGCCGAGTTCGTCGGTTCGATGTGTCAGTCTGGACGTATCCGATGCCAATCGACCGGCTAGGACGTCCATGGCTCGATCCAGGGCGGCCAGACACCCGGAAGCGCAAGGTTGATCCAAACAATTCCGGCAGCCGAGGCCAGCAACGCAAGGAGCACCGTTACAACGAGGTCTCTGAGCAGCGTTATGGGAAGATCGGACTGTCGCCAAGAATTGGACTGTCGTCCGGAACGGGGCACCGCGACGTGGCGCGGCGGGTAATGCTGATGTCAGTGGCTGGCGTGGGCCGGCACGGTTGGCGAGGCATCTCCCCGGTCCGGCGAATATGCTCGATTATCTCGCGGTAGCGCTGCGTCGAAAATCTGGTTGTCTCTCCTGTGACATCGAATGCAGCATCCGCGAGAACTGCGGCCGTCACAGCACTAAGTCGGTCGGTCTCCATCGCCTCCACCTGTAGCGCCCACTTATCAATCGATCGTTAACCCTACGTTAAAGTTGAGCCTCCATGGGCGGACGCTGGGTAATCTCGGTGCGCAATTGTTGCGGCGGACTTCCCGCAGCATGACACTGACGGAAGCCGGACAATCATTCTATGAGGCAGCCGTCCGTATCACCGACGACCTTGAAGCCGCCGAATCCTTGATCGGACGCGGTCAGACCGATCCTTCGGGACTGGTTCGCGTCACTGCCGCGCCGGTGTTCGCCCGCCGCCATCTCGTGTCGAGGCTCCCGCACTTTTTTGCGCGCTATCCTGACATCTCAGTTGAATTGCAGGTGTCCGAGCGCACAATCAATCTGATTGAGGAAGGCATCGACCTCGCGATCCACAATGGCCCATTGACAGACTCCTCGCTGCTCGCCCGCGTGATAGCCACTACCTCCATTACGACGGTGGCGACGCCAGCTTATCTTGAAGCGAGAGGCGAGCCATCAAGCCCGACTGATCTTGAGCGCCACGACTGCATAGTTTTTGCGCCTCGCAGTGAACCCCGTCCCTGGGAATTCCAGGGGAAGTTCGGCGCCATGTTGCACCACCCGAAGGGCCGCTTTCGAACTGCGGACGCCGAGCAGATTCGTGCAGCGGTGTTAGCCGATCTCGGTCTTGCTCACGCACCAGAATGGCTGTTCGCACAGGAGATCGCGTCGGGCGTCGTTCGACCAGTGCTCGTTGGCTATGAGCCTGGACCACTGTCGATCAGCGCGGTTCACCCGGCAGCCCGTCGCGTGCCGACGAAGGTGCGCGCCTTTACAGAGTTCGTCATCGAGGCACTTCGCCATCAGCCGGGATTCGCAATGCCCACCTCAGGGCGTGTCTGATGTTCGGGAAGCGTACGTATGTAGTTGCGTTCGTCATGGCCCTTGGAGGGACGGCTGCCGCTGATCCGCAAAGTCCGCAGTGTTGGGATTGTCTCCAAAGCTTGGCTATGGGATTCCCCGCCGTCAACGCGCAAGAGGACCCGTCTTATGAGCAAGGTCTGACACCCGGCTCGGTATTGCCGGGACTTGCACAGTGCAGTCTCGACGACGGCGAGCTTCCCACTTTGCAGAAGATCATCTCTATTTTTACCGATGCACAAGTCAAGAACGAGGGCGCCGAATATGTGCGGGACCACCTTGCACAATTACCCGATGTGAGTGCGGACGACCGCGCCAAGCTGGTCGATGGGGCGAAGCAGGACTTGGACACGACGTTGCGCCACTTGGTAGATCACAGTTGCCGACTGCTGTTGCAATCGCACTTCGATGAAGGCGCCAGCCGGGATTGGATTCTGCACATGATCGAGCTAGGACAGAAGTCGCGCGAGCCGTCCTGATGAGGAGACTTGCTGGTCGTCTTCTCGTCGCTCAGGACGCCTTCCTCAATCTCAGGCGTCGCCGCCAACAGAACCCCGGATCGCCATGTATTCAAAGCTCGTATCGTGTCTTGGCCGCGCGCCAACATCGCCATTCGACGATGTTTCAACGGCTTGGCGTCAGTTCGGCCGGAGGGCGGTACGGCCTGTTCATGCTCATCCGGCGATGGTGGCCGCCGGCGCCAGCAGCTTGACCCCCAAGATGTAGACCGGGCTACCCCTGGTCGCAAATGCATGGGTACAGGTACCTATAGACGCCCTCCACCACAATAAATATTAGGCCGCGCGGCCGGCAGCCTTGCCGGCCATTTTGGCGAACCCGATTTGTGCCCGGCCCGGCCCGTCCCGAACGGGCTAGACCCGCTATCTCTTGGGAGCGCGCACGCGCGGCGCCCGAGTCGTAGCTCCACAAAGGCCAGCATGGAGTGGTTGCCTTCTAGCCCTACCACCTCTCGCCGGGAGCAACCCTCGGTGATAGGATTCTGATCAGGTTGCGGGGCCGGGAGGCGGCTCGCCATGCTAGATTGTAGCTATCTACTTCGTTCATCAGCGCGATGCGATCATGGGGTATCCAGTATGTCGGGGAGCAATGCATCAGACCTGCTTGGCAAGTCGCCAGAGGGGCGAAGGCTGATCGCGGTAGTCTATGCCGATATGGTCGGTTACAGCCGTCTCATTGGGTTTGATGACGTTGGAACGCTTGAACGGCTGCGAACCCTTCGCAGGAACGTAATCGACCCCGCGATCGAGGAGCACGGCGGCAGGATCGTTCAGACCGGGGGCGATTCCCTGCTCATCGTTTTCGATAGCATTGATGGGGCGGCGCGCTGTGCCGTGAGGGTGCAGCAACAAGTGCTCGTCTATGATGGCGACCAGCCTGCCGAGCAAGTCATCCGCTTTCGCATTGGAATCAATATCGGTGACGCCATTGCAGATGGGACTGATCTGCACGGGGACGCCGTGAATATCGCGGCGAGACTTCAGGCCGAATGTCCACCGGGCGGTATCTGCGTTACAAGACCAGTTCGAGATCATGTGCAAAACCGGCTCAATCTTGCCTTTGAGGAGCTTGGCGCACTCAACTTGAAGAACATTGCCCGACCGGTCGAGGCTTTTGTACTCAAGGTCGATGTTGCCGCCTCCGTGCCCTTCGAGCAGTCTCGTGTGCATAACACGGGCGAAGCTACACCGCTGCCCGACAGGCCCTCGATCGCCGTCTTGGCTTTCACCAATATGAGTAACGATCTCGATCAGGAATATTTCTCGGACGGCATTGCCAGCGATATAATCACTGAATTGTCGCTCGCCCGCTGGCTCTTTGTCATCGCCCGCAATTCCAGTTTTAGATACAAGGGTCGCGCAGTTGATGTGAAGCAGGTTGCCCGCGAGTTGGGCGTGCGCTACGTCCTGGAAGGCAGCGTGCGGCACGCCCGCAGCCGGGTGCGCGTCACGGCAGAGTTGATCGAAGCCACCACTGGCGGACATGTGTGGGCCGAGCGCTATGACCGCGATCACGCCGATATCTTTGCGGTTCAGGATGAAATCACCAATAGCGTTTCGGCCGCCATCAAGCCAGCGCTGGAGCGGAGCGAGCGCGAGCGCGTTGTACGCAAGCCTGCCGACAGCTTGGACGCTTGGGAAAGTTACCATCGCGGTATGTGGCATTTCTCCAAGGTCGAGGCAACGGAGAACGAGAAGGCCCGCAGCTTCTTTCAGCGTTCGATCGAACTTGATAGCCAGTTTGCTCGGCCGGTCGCAGCCCTCGCGCTCACCTACCTGAACGAGATCACGCTGTTCCGGCCGCATCTGCGCCCGGTCAATCTCCCGCTTGCGCTCGAACATTCGGTGCGTGCGGTGACGATGGATGCGACAGATGCCACAGGCCACGCCGCGCTGGCACGAGCCTTGTGGATGTCAGGCAGGCACACCGAGAGTCTTGCCACCGCAGAGATTGCTGTCAGTCTCGAACCTAACTCACCGGCAGCGCACGGCGCTCTCGGAGGAGCACGGCTTTGGGGTGGTTCCTCGCGCAGGGCGATCGAACCGCTGCGGACAGCGATGCGGTTAAGCCCTCTCGATCCGCTGATGCCACTATGGCAACACTTCATGGCGCGTGCTCACTACTGGAGCGGGGACTACGAGGCTGCAATTGCTGGCGCCAGTCAAGTCCGTCAATCATTTCCCGCGTTCCGTCAGCCCTACAACACGCTGATCGCTGCACTGGGGCAGGTCGGACGGGTGGACGACGCGCACGCGGTGATGGCGAATGGGCTGGCATTGTTCGGTGATGCCTTTCGCACTCTCGTGCTGCTGCCACTGGATGATCTGCGCGAACTACGCCCGGAGGACCGCGAACACTTGCAGGACGGCCTGCGCAAGGCAGGTTGGCAAGGCTGAAGGCTGCATGGTCACACTGTTCTAAAGATCAGGCATCCCCCGGGTTACGAGACTGCTCGACGCCAATTCCGTCTTAATAAACGTGACGACCCCCGGGCCAGTGACCTGCGACGCGCCGGAGCGCATTACAATAACGTAATATACTTCTTCGCACAGAAAAGCCAACATTATGCCCGGTTGTCGCCCCTCCGAACGCCAAGGGTTCACCTATGCGGTAGGACCCTGCGGAAAGCAAGGACACTGGCCAATGCGAAGATTGATCCTGAGTACTGTGGCAACAGCGGTGTTGGTAGTAGGCACTCCGGCAGCGTTGTTCGCTGCTCCGATCTCACAGCCGCACGAGCAGGTGGCCATACACTCGGCCGATTCTCACGTGCAGAGGGTGGACTACTACTGGGACCATCATCACTATGCGCATCGCGATTGGGATCGTCATCATAATCGGTGGCATTACTACGACTGACTGACCTTGGCTAGTAATGGTCGGAACGGGGCGGTGCGCTGCGATTGCGACATCGCCCGCGCTGGCTCTGTGATTTCATTAAAGTGTTCGCGGGCATTGGCGTCGGCGCGCGTAGCGGCGGCCTTCCTGTGGTACGAGATAGCGACTAACTCTGCCGGCACCTGCTCACCGATGATGGTCAGAACAGCGTACCTTGCGTGCGGTCAGCCGCCTTCGGACACGTGAGGTTCGGCACCTGGATCGTCATAAGACGGGCAGCCGACGCTACCCGGATTTAAGATCAGTGGGCCGTCAGGCAGTTGGATCAGGTGTTGCTGGTGACTATGCCCTCACAGAACCACACGAGCCTGAACGTCCCCCAATCGTTCTTTGATCGTTGATGGATGTGCTCGCACCAACCGGCGTTCTGACACCTCCTCGATGAGATACTGATTGTCGTCCGTCGGTGTGCCGTCGCAGGCAAGGATGCCATTTCCAGCATCAGCCGAGGTGGCGTGCCTCGCTCGGTCTTGACCGCCCGTTCCTCGTGCGGTTTGGCGAGTGGCTCTGGCGGATCATGCACTGCGATCTCGGCAAACGTACCGAGCCAACGTCGGTGGTCTGCACCAACATTGGATTAAGCGTATCGATCCGACGGCCCCATACGTACAGGCTCGGGACCTGCCACCCATCGATCATGGTTGCCACGGATCACAAGCACAGGCTGTCTCAGCGAAACCCGTCCATTTTTGCCGGCCGCGCCCTCGTCACAGAGGCTGACCGTGACCTGCGCCGCCGCGTTATCCACAACTAGCGACAAGGCCGGCACTTCGAAGCCCGGCGTAAGGCCCTGCCGGTCAGGAACGCGCTCCACCGCTCATTCAAGACCCGACAAAGGACCGTGAAGCGGCGGCAGGGTCAGCCGTTGGATGTCGGCCTTGCCGCGCGACTCACGACTTTGGTTCGCAAAATGAAACAGGCGATGTTCGGTGGGTGCGAGACGGGTCGCACCGTCTTGCCAAACCGCTTCTGACCCTTCCTCGGGGCACCGCCGCCATCCTGCAACCAGTAGGCCCCAACATAACGGTCTAAGCACTGTTGGGGCTTGCATACTCGTTGGGCACACGTACTGTTGTATTTCCCATTTGAACCGTGAGCGTCGCTGGAGACAGCCGAATGTCGCAGACCGTCTACTTTGAATTAGCTTTCAGCAATGTCTCTTTGATCGATGCTCTGCCAGCCTCTGGCGATCCAGACCTTTTCGTAAACGGCATCGATACCGGTCAGGCATCCGAGGTGTTCACGGCACCGTTCGCATTGACGGCGGATGGAAACAGCGTTGGATATTTTCAGGGAAACATTGCCGTTGTCGGTGCGACTTTTACCCCGCCCGCGAACTGGGCGACTGCCATCACGTATGTCTATCCTGTTTCACCCCTCGGCGTACAGGAACATATAGGTATCCGGCAGTGGTTGCCGGTACAGGTTCCCGATGACTTCAGACTTACGGGAACTCCCATAGCCGATCCAGGTCCGACGGCTGGCGCCGTGTCAGCCGCCGCAAATCTCGGTCAGACCGTCGATCTGACCGCCGCGATCCTGGCGCAGGTCACGCCAGGAGTGACCGGCGACACTGAGACCATCACAGGTGTCGGTAAGACCAGCGCGGGCGGCATGGTGACGCTGACCAACGGCGATCTGACCTACAGCGCACCGAATAACTCGGGGACCGATACGTTTACCTACACCGTCACTGATCAGTTGGGCGATGAGTTGGCCGGGGAAGTGAAGGTGACGGTCAGCAATCCTGTGGTCGCCCCCAGCGGCAACGTCATGAATGTCACGGCAAGTTACGCCAACGTCTCCATCGGTTCCGGCGACGTGGTGGTCAATCTGTCCGGCAAGGATGCCACAGTTACCGGCGGCAATGGCAACGACACCATCAACGTTCTATCTAGTGGCAACACCGTCACGCTGGGTCCAGGCACCGATAGCATTGTCGAGGCGGCGTCATCCAAGGGGTCAAACACCTTCATCCTCAACGGTAGCCACGCCTCGCTGGTCCTGTACGGTGCCAATGATGTTGCGTTCGTCCATGGCGGTACCGACACCATCACCGACAATTCGAAGGGGCTGGAGGTGAAGATCGGCAGCCAAGGTGGCGTCGTCACGCTGAGCAACTTCCCTGCCGATAAGCATGGCGTCGTTGATCTGGTCGGCGGGGTCGGTGGGTATCATACGGCAAAGGCGGTCGTTGCGGCACTTCAGAGCGACGGTAATGGTGGCACGATGCTGTCGCTCGGCGCCTCCGGCCACATCGACTTCGTCAATACCGCTATGGCTTCTCTGACGGCTTCTCACTTCGCAATCGGGTAAAATGAGGTGAACGGCCCCCCATGCGGCCTCCGGCAATGCAGCCGATCGCCAACTCGCGGTGAACACACCGAGCGCTCCCATCATTACGTGGAAAAACCCCGCCAGCCTCGCACTGGCGGGGCGGTGGTTTCACGGCGCCATGCCGTTCGGCAAGGTCACCTTGTTGCGCAGCAAGCTGAGCTTCGTCGGCCGCAATGGCTATGTCCCGTTTTCATCCATGATCGTGGAGTGGAACCCGCAGACCGTGAAACGGCGGCCGGGCGAGGTGGACATCGTGCTGGACGCGGGCCAGTGCATCGGTGGCGGCTCAGGCCGATTGCTTTGGGCCAACATGTCGCGCGCTGACCACACAACCGGCCGGCGATGATCCGCAGTTCTCACAGCGGAACTTCAGATGGGCAATCGGCACATCGCCTTTGCCCTGATCCACAAGCGTGCATGCCTTGCACCAGACGATGAGGTGCGCCCACGGCTGATATGATAGGGGGCTGTCGGAATATCAGTCACGCCGCCACGACAAGATTGTGTGGAACCATCATGACATACCAGGGCGCCGCGAATTCCACGAGATAGGTTCCGTGACTGTAGTCGGACACGATAGTGCCTCGAATGCCCGCCGGCAGCACACCGTACGGGGTATCGACGTCGCGTGTGAGGGTGATCTCGGTCAGGCTGGGAAGCAGGCCGGCCACAGAAATCGATCCTTGATCCAGGCCGACAACTCTCCCTTGCTCAGTTCCGCGGGAATCCGGCCGGCCACGGATAGTAATTTATTCCGGTGTTCCCTTGAGTGTCCGGTGCATGAACTGCCGGATAAGTTCCGCGCGCTGGGCCTCATCGGGAATGCCGTCGCGTATCTCGCCGTAGTGCCGTTTCCGGGGCGGACGAGCGGAGACGATCCGGGCGCTCGGAAACTCTCCACGGCGGGCTTGGCTTTCCGTGGGCGCTTCGGTCGGTAATCGCAGTAAACGATGGTCATAGCGGCTTCGAATATGGCGCCGCTCGGCTGGCCGGTAAAAGGCAGGATAGGGAGAAGCCCGCGCCGGATCAGAGCAGGGACTTCCCCCACGAGGAACGCGGTGACAGCATCCTCGCGCTTCCACAACTGCTGCGCGATCTAGCAGTTCTTCGAGCATCGGCTCAAATGCGCGTGGGTACCAGGAGAAAAAAAGGAAGCCCCGTCAGGGCGGCGCGAGCTTCCGAGTTTTCCCTCTATCAACGGCGCGAGGCCCCGAAAAGGATGTAACCAAGCCCCGCGCCGCTCGGCTGGATCGGGGCATGGCACGCGCCCGTCTAGCCTGCCCGGATTAACTGCGGGTGCCGTCCAGCGGTTCGCTTCAAAAGCCCGTGGCGGGGGCAAAGATGGAAGCCCCATCTGAGGAAAGATGGAAGCCCCATCTGAGGTTTGGGGACCGGGCAAGGAGGCGCGCGTTTTTGACCTCGGTAAAGGCCGCTCCGATATTGCGAGAGAAGCGCAACCGCGGCTGCGCGCGACGGTTATCACAGCAGTGAAATCGACCGCCCATTCCCGAATTACCGGCTGGTGGTTGACGAGCGAGGGAGCGCAATGGCGAAGGAAGCCGCCGACACGCCGCAAGGACGGCGCGAGCAGGCCGAAAAGGTCGTGAGGTCGCGGAAACGCTCCGCCAAGTTGCGGCCCAGCAACAGGAGGAAGCCGAAGCTGGCCGGGTAGCCTCCGACGAGGACAGGACTGTTTCCGAGGAAACGCGCCGCACCGAAAAGTCATTGCGCCGGTTGGCGGAAGACACCCGGAAGTCGGCAGAGGACATTCGAAAATCGGCAGAGGACACCCGGAAGTCGGCAGAGGAGGCTCGGCGGGCGGCGGAAGATATCCGAGGACTGGTCGAGGAACAAAGGGCTGCGGCTGACAAGCTGCGAGCCGATGCTGAACGTATGCACGCAGAAGCCGAAGGCCGTCTCCATGCGGTGCGACAGCAGCAAGAGATCGCCGAGGAAATGTTCAAAGTCTCCCGCCACTTCAAGCCGTGAACGTGGGCACGGCCCCTCGACCCTATCTAAAGTCGAAGATGCGCTTGGTGGTTTGGTGCAAAGCTTGCCGGCATCAGATGGAGATGGATTTCTGGATGACTCGGCGCGGTGATGCGCCGCTCATCAACCTGGAGTTTAGGTGTACTCAGTGCCGGTCGATGCGGACCGAATGGGTGGTGTCAGGCCGCGATCTATTACCGAAGGCGGCTGAAGCACGGACCGGCTAGTGCCCTTCCAGAAGTCCTCGGCATAACATGGTGGCAGCGGTTCTTCGTTGAAAGGCGGAAGCCTCGTACCTTGGTTTGCGCACCGAGCAAACGAGGCTTCAGAGAGTTGTTCTGATGTTTCCAGTGCGAGGCCAGCAGCATGCAAATGCCTCGCCTTGGCAGGAGGCGCGTCTTCTTGGCCTTGGTCAAGGCCGCCCCCGATCATGTGGCTCAGTCCTGCGTTAGCGGGTCGCGCGGCGCGCCCTGCATCGCCAGCGGCGTTTGGGACGGCGCATCGAGACCGCCCAATCCGGCACGCCGCTGGACGCTACCGCCGCATGGGTGGCAACGTCGGGTGCATGTTGGGGCATCCGCTATGGCAATTTGTTCTATTTGGCGCCGGCATGATTATCTCCGGCTTAGGCTTTACGCTTTCTGCTGAAGATATTGGCGGTTGGCTCATCTTTATCGGTGTTCCCCTGACGGTGGCGACTCTCTGGATTATTGCGTGGGATCATTTCGTAAGGCGCCCAGAACACATCAGTCATGATACTGCGACAAGCGCGAGAAATAATCCTGATTCGACTGTCATCCAGATCATCAGAATGGGTAGGCGGTTCGTTGCGCAAACTGGTAAGCATCACTTAGATGACTGGGAGTTTGTCGAGAAACTTGAGGCTAAGTCCTGGTATTACCACATTCGGCCGATGCTATCAGAAAAGTTTCTTGCCGATTGCGGATCAGTTGGAAGGACAGTGTTCTTCCAAAGAGACGGTACAAGCTTGCCAGTGCTAGCGGAGAGATTCGCTAATGAACTGGACCGACTAGAAACTAACATAGACCAACCACGGCGCTAGGCTTTTGCTTCCCACTCCGCAATCATCCGCACCATGTCCACCACGTCCCACAGCCTTTCGCTCACACCGGCCCGCAAGGCTTCCCCGGCGCCGTGGACAGGCGGGATCGCACGTCACTTGGATAGCTTGTAGTGCCCTTCGCCTTTGCCATAATTGATGAACGCGTTGTCGGCGGCCGTCCGGAAGGCGTTCTGATAGCTTGAGAAATTGACCTCGCCTGAAATTCCCTCGTATTTGCCGGTGCCAGCGACCAACATCCCAGTTCCATGGACTTCCTTGGCGCCGTTGGGATAAGTCTCGTCAATGTCTTCTGCGATCTGGTCGCCGTCCTTGTCGGTCAAGACGCAGAAGTTGACGGAATGGCGCGTCTGGTCATGTCGTCCGTTCATCCCCATGCAATGATAGGTCAAATGATCCAATATGCCTTCGCCGAGAACAAACCCGTCGATTTCGTATGAAGACTGATATCGGGTCTTTCCCACCGCGATAGCCTTGTATGTCCCATAACCATTAAAGGTAGCGGTGAAGTTGCCCTCTTTGGGCAGGTCCGCCGCGACGGCGGGCAAGCAACCAGTCACCCCGAGCATGATCGTCAAACACACGGCACCAATACGTGACATCGCCCCCTCCCTTTGATCATGGGCACGCTTCAGGTGTCTCGAATTTTTCGTTCACCTCGTACCTCGTCGGATCAGATTGCATTTCGGTTTTTTGGTCAACCGGTACGACTGCCTGATGTCGTTCTAGCCCGGCTGCCTCGGTTCCCGCTTCTTCGGTACATGCTTCGGTACCGGATATCATGCTCGCCATGAACAAGCTCTCCGTCGCCAACGAGGCACTACCCAGCACCGTTACAGGTGTGCGCGGGGGGATGCCTGGGGGACGCGGTGAATAGCCTCCGTTCGTCGCCGTGGCAGTAGGTTCCAGTCCCATGCGTCTTGCATCCGCGACGAATTGGCAGCAATGCCAGACTTGATGGTGTGCCGGTACGCGTTACCGTGCGCAGATGCCGGTCGCAGTCCACGCTCCGGCTAAAGGGTGAACGGAGCGACCGGCCTTCTGCCTACCGGTCAGCCAGTTCGTCCCCTTCATCGTCGCCGAACCCTCTCCACGGCTCTAGCAGCCGCTCGATGGCCGGATCGGGCATCCACACTTCATAGCCGTTGATCAGATGCGCGTTTCGCTCGTTCAGGAAGCGATTGTAATGATGCTCGATCATCTGGCTGGAGGTGCCGAGCCATTCGGCGATCTGCGCGAGTGACAGGCCCAATTCGACCAGCTTGGTGGCGAAGTAGTGTCTGAACGAATATGGCACCCGTTCCTCGCCGGTCATCTGATCGGTCAGCGCGTTCGCGTCGGTCAGCACCTTGCGGAAATTATACCGGAAGTACGGATACGTTCCATCCTGCCACGCGAACAGATCATCGTTATCGCTGGCACCCTGAGACTTACGCCATGCAATATGTTCGATCAGCAAACGCCGGATGTTGAAGAAGCGGTCGCCTTCATACACCACCACGCCGCGCGCCTTTGGGTGTTTGCCCTGGTTCTTGATGATGCGGATGATGATGACCGGATGGCCATGTTGCGTATGGAAATTCACATGGCCGATCTTGATCCGCAGCGCCTCCAGCCCTGGTCGGATGCCGGTGCAGGATATCAGCGCGACGTAGCAGCGGAGATGTCGCTTCATCTCGGTGCCGCTGCCGTTCGGTGTCGTGACCCAATCATCGGTCATCACCCGCGCCACCGCACGGACGCCAGCGGCGTCGATGAAGGCACGCGCCTCGCCGTCCTCGCCAAGATCGACGCGGCGGATCATGGGACGCTTGCGCCGATCGACTACCTTCTGCTTGACCGCTTCTAGCCAGACCTCCCTGAACGCCGCGTCGAGGTTGCCGAGCGTGGAGCGGGCAGCCTTCTTCCAGACGATCTGGCGGGTCTCATCTTTTGGCTGGACGCCGTACTTGCTGATGGTCGCCTCCACGTCCTCCACGCGATATTCGTCGGAAACCCAATCGTTCAGCATATTGTCGGTGATCGCGGTGATCGGCACCTCGCCCCACTTCGGCATCAGATCGCGTTCGATCTTGCGGGCCGTCGCATAGGCGACGTGGCCTTTACCAGGGACGAGGGCATCGGTGGTTTTGGCTTCCTGGTGCAAGCGGGCGGCGACGGGTTCGGCGAAAACCTTGAAGGCGTGGGGATGGCCCTTGTGGCTGGACGTGCGGTGCTTGACGATCGGCTGGCCCGCGTCGGCGACGGCATAGCGATCGCGGGCAAGCTCGCAGGCTTCCTCCCAATCCTTGGTGCCAAGAGCGGCGGGATTGCGCGGCTGCCACTGACCCTTGATCAGGAACTGGGCGGCCCAGCCATCATCCTCGGGTCCGCGAAGGAAGTTCAGCAACCGCACCTTATCCTTGAAGCGCGGGCTGGGATGCGGCTTGCAGATGCGATGCTTGGCAGGGCGTCCCATTGGGTCTCCAACGCGGGGCGCACCCTATATCCTTCATGGGGTTTTCTTCAACGGGTTTCTTCAGGCTCGGATGGTGATGGGTAGGTGCTTGGAATATCACATAATCCTGAAAGGCACGCGGTCTGCCAGTTCGAGTGGTTCTCGCACGAAGGCGAGGCGCGCAAGGCCGGCCTGTCTGAGCAGACCATCGAGACGCTCCGCCACGGCGGCCGCAGCTTCGCCGCGGCAGACGAGCAGGCGATCCACGACTACACGATCGAGCTGCTGCGCGACCATCGCGCCACCGACGCGACCTACCGGCGGATCCTCGACGCCCACGGCACTGCCGGCATCGTCGAGCTGACCGCGCTGATCGGCTACTACGCGATGGTCGCGCTAACCCTGAACGCGCACGAGATCGGCGTGCCGGACGGCGCCACGCCGCCCTTGCCCGACCTCGGCGCCGCGCATTAGCAATCGCGCCATGACCCAGCGACCCGTTATCGGCGTCACCCTCGATTCCGAGCAGCCAGGCGGCTACTCGAAATACCCCTGGTATGCGATCCGGCAGAACTACGCCGATGCGATTGTCGCCGCTGGCGGCCTGCCGATCGCATTGCCGCACGATGCCGCGCTCGCCGCGGCGTATCTCGACCGCATCGACGCGCTGGTCGTCACCGGGGGCGCGTTCGACGTCGACCCCACGCTGTACGGCGATGCCGACCGCCACGCCACAGTAACGCTGAAGGAAGGCCGCACCGCCGCGGAACTGGCACTCACCAATGGCGCGCTGGCGCGCGATATGCCGCTGCTCGGCATCTGCGGCGGCGAGCAGCTTCTCGCGGTGGCGTTGGGCGGCACGCTGATCCAGCACATTCCCGACGCCTTCGCCGACGCGCTGGAGCACGAGCAGCCCAATCCGCGCCACGAGCCCGGCCATCCCGTCGCCGTGCGCAGCGGCACGCTGCTGCATCGCATCGTCGGTGCGGCCGAGATGCGGGTGAACTCCGCGCACCATCAGGCGGTACGCGATCCAGGACCTTCCGCGGTGGTCAACGCGATTGCGCCGGACCAGGTGGTCGAGGGTATCGAGGACGCGCGCTATCGCTTCTGTCTCGGCGTGCAGTGGCATCCCGAGTTCTTCATCGATCCCGGCGACCGCCGCATCTTCGACGCGCTGATCGCCGCCTGCCGCGCACGTTGACGCCTCACCCCCCGCCCCTGACACTCGCGACACGAACAGGGGAAACGTGCATGAGTTTTTCCAGACGAACCGCGTTGGGCGCCGGCGCGGCGACACTCGCTCTCGCCGGCCGCGCGCGTGCGCAGATGGCGCCGATCCGCATCGGCCTGCTCACCGATTTCTCCGGCCCGTATCGCGACATCAACGGCCCGACCAGCGTCGCCTGCCTCGCCCAGGCCGTCGCGGAGTTCACCGCGACAAATCCCGACATCAAGGTGGAGACGATCAGCGCCGACCATCAGAACAAGCCGGATGTCGCCGTCTCGATCCTGGTTCGACGAGAGCGGCGTGGACATGGTGCTGAACGTCACCAACTCCGCCGTCGCGCTGGCCGCCGCGGGCATCATCACCGACAAGGACAAGGTGTGTATCAACACCTCAGCCGGCAGTTCGGTGCTCACCGGTCCATCGTGCTCGCGCAATCTGGTGCATTGGACCTACGACACCTGGAACCTGTCGCATTCGTCCACCACGCAGGTGATCAAACTTGGCGGCAAGACCTGGTTCTTCGTCACGCCGAACTACGCCTACGGCAAGGCGCTCCAGGCCGACGCGACAAAGTTCATCGAGGCCTCCGGCGGCAAGGTGGTCGGCGCCACCATATTCCCGTTTCCGGAGACAACCGACTTCTCCTCGTTCATCGTGCAGGCCGCCGGCAGCAACGCCCAGGTGGTGGTGTTCGCAATCGGCGGCACCGATGAGGTGAACTTCATCAAGCAGGCGCAGGAGTTCGGTCTGCCGAAGAAGGCGCGCGTGGTCGGCATGACCGGCTTCATCACCGACGTGATCAGCATGGGCCTGCCGGTGGCGCAGGGCCTGCTGATCACCGAGAACTTCTACTGGGATCATAACGATCGCACGCGCGCCTTCTACGCCCGCGTGAAGCCGCGGCTCGGCTCGGGCGTGTTTCCCAACATGCTTCAGGGCGGCGACTATGCCGGCACGCTGCACTACCTGAAGACCGTGAAGGCGATCGGCCCCGGGCGTGCCAAGGGATCGGGACGCGAGGTGGTGGATGCGATGAAGCGCATGCCCACCGACGACGACTGCTTCGGCCCGGGATCGATCCGCGAGGACGGCCGCAAGCTGCATCCCGCGTATCTGTGGCAGGTTAAGAGCCCGGACGAATCGCATGGGCCGGGCGACGTCTACAAGCTTATCGGCACCACGCCGATCGACCAGGCGTTCCGTCCGCTGGCGGAGGGCGGGTGTCCGTTCGTGCACGCGTGATGGATGGCTGACCCGGCGCGCGGCGAACGCATCGCCAAGTGGCTGGCGCGCGCCGGTGTCGCCAGTCGTCGCGATGCGGAGAAGCTGCTGGCGGACGGACGGATACGTCTGAACAACACGCCGGTGACGCATCCTGCCACATTCGTCGTGCCCGGCGATCTGGTGGTGGTGAACGGCGCCGTGGTCGATGCGCCGGAGCGCACGCGGCTCTGGCGCCATCACAAGCCGGTCGGGCTGGTGACGACGCATCGCGATCCGCAGGGCAGGCCGACGGTGTTCGACAAGCTGCCACCCGGTATGCCGCGCGTGGTCAGCGTCGGTCGGCTCGATCTGACCAGCGAGGGGCTGCTGCTGCTCACCAATGACGGCGCTCTGGCGAGGCAGCTTGAATTGCCGGCAACCGGCTGGCTCCGGCGCTATCGCGTGCGCGTGCACGGCGTGCCGGATCAGCGTCGGCTTGCGGCCCTGGCCAAGGGCGTCACCATCGAGGGCGTCGCGTATGGCGCGATCGATGCGGGTCTCGATTCGCGCAAGGGCGACAATGCGTGGCTCACCATCAGCCTGCGCGAGGGACGCAATCGCGAGGTGCGCCGCGTGATGGCGCATCTCGGGCTTGCGGTGACGCGGCTGATCCGCATCGCCTACGGTCCGTTCCAGCTTGGCACGCTGCCGCGCGGCGCGGTGGACGAGGTGCCGGCGCGGGTGCTGCGCGATCAGTTGCCGCGTGATGCATAGCAAGGCTTCAACACGGAGCAGCAAGGCGAGGGCCACGGTGGGCCCATGAGGATCGTTGCCGGCGCCTGGCGCGGCCGGGCGCTGGCCGCCCCGCAAGGCACTGCCACGCGTCCAACCGCCGACCGTGCCCGGCAGGCGCTCTTCGACATGCTGCTGCACGCTCCCTGGGGCGGCCGCGACACCGTGGATGGCGCCAATGTGCTCGATGTGTTCGCCGGTACCGGTGCGTTCGGCCTCGAGGCACTGTCGCGCGGCGCCGCGCATGCCGGCTTCGTCGAGCACGACCGCGCGGCGCTCGTCGCCCTGCGTGCCAACATCGCCGCCTGCCGCGCGCAGGATCGCAGCACGGTCCTCGCGGTCGACGCGCTCGTCATCCCGCCTGGCGAACCCGCGAGCCTCGTGTTCCTCGATCCGCCGTACCACCGAGACCTTTTGCCGCGCGCGGTCGCCCGGCTGCATGAAGCGGGCCGCCTCGCGCCCGGCACTCTGCTGATCGCCGAGACAGCGCGCGACGAGACGCTGCCGATCGCGTTCCCGCTGCTTGCCGAACGCAGCTACGGTGCCGCGCGGATCAGCGTCTGGCGCGAATCATGATCCCGGCCAGCCGCCGCCCCAGCCGTCCGCGTGCACCACGTCGGCGAGCGGCTTGCGCGACAGCGGGCCGAACCCATCGATCGGCCAGCCGATCGGCATCATGGCGAAACTGTCCACATCGTCGGGCAGGCGCAGCAGCTCCCGCAGTTCGTCCTCGCAGCGGATGTGGTTGGTGGTGATCGTCGTCCCCAGCCCGAGCGCGCGGCAGGCGAGGATGACGTTCTGCACCGCCGGATAGATGCTGGCACCGCGAATCCGCTCGGCGTAGGCAAGCTCGGCAGCGCGATCGACACCTTCCGCCGGTGGCACGAACGGCCGGTGCAGGCAGGGGATCAGGATCACCGGCGCGTCACCCATGTGCTCCCACAGATGCATCCCGGTGGTCATGAACCGGTTGAACTGGGCTTCTGTGAGATGCGCAGGCCGCCCCTTCGCGGCATACATCGCCGCGGCGATTTCGGACGCCTTGCGGTAGACTGCCCCGACCGCGCGGCGCACCGCCGGATCGCGCACCACGATGAACGCCCAGTTCTGTGCATTGCCCGCGGTCGAGGCGCGGATCGCCGCGTCGAGCACCTGGGTGATCAGCGCCTCGGGCACCGGGTCCGGCTTCAGCCGCCGCAACGACCGCGCGGTGTGGATCGCCTCGAACAGTTCCATGTCAGGCATCGCGGATCAGGACCCCGCCTCGATAATGTCGCCGAACAGCGCCCAGGTCTTGCCGTCCCAGCGCTCCAACCGCATCGCCTTGATCGGCCGGTGATCGGTGTGGCTCGTGCTGGCCTTGATCCCGGGCAGCACCGTCGGCAGCTCCAGTCCGTGCAGGTTCTCCGCCTGATGCATGACGTTCTCGCGCGAGAAGTCGCCGTTGCACTGCTTCAGCACCTGCATCATCGTCTTGGATGCGGCATAGGCATACACGTAGTTGGCGTCGGTCAGATCGGCGCCCGGCATGTTCTTCGCCATGAAGTCGCGCCATTCCTTCATGCCGGAATCGTTGTCCCACTGGGGATCGGTCGGGTCTTTCAGGTAGCCGGTGCTGATCAGCCCGACCGCGTTGTCAGCGCCGGCCGGTGTGATCACCGAGCCCACCGAAATCGAGACGTTGGTCATGAAGAACATCGGCTTCCAGCCGAGGTCGTGCACCTTGCGGATCGCCTGCGCGGCGAATTTCGGCGCGGCGGCCACCACCAGCACATCGGCGCCCGAGCCCTGCAATGTGGTGATCTGGCTGTCGATCGTCGGGTCCGTCGGCTCGTAGGTGGCCTCGGTCACCATCTTGGCGTAGCGGTCGCCGAACGCCGCATGCAGGCCGAACAGGTAGTCCTTGCCGAAATCGTCGTTCTGATAGAGCACGGCCACCTTGGCGTCGGGCTTCTGCTGCAGGATATACTTGGCGTAGATCTGCGCCTCGGTGCGATAGTCGGGCTGAAAGCCGGTGGTCCACGGATACTGCTTCTCGCCGCCCCACTTCGCGGCACCGGTCGCGACGAACAGATGCGGCACCTTCTTCTGGTTCACGTAGCGCACGATCGCCGAGTTGGTCGGCGTGCCCAGCGTGTTGAACAGGAAATCGACCTGGTCCTCCTCGACGAGCCGGCGCGTCTGCTCGACGGTCTTCGGTGGGCTGTAGCCATCGTCCAGCGAGATGAAGTCGATCTTGTGCCCGGCAATGCCGCCCTGCTCGTTGATCATCTTGAAGTACGCCGTCTCCAGCTTGCCGATTGGGCTGTAGGACGAGACCGGACCGCTGTATGGCATGGTGTTGCCGATCTTGATCTCGGTCGCGGTGACCCCGGGGCTGTCCGCCATCGCGCCCGCCGACAGGCACGCGGTCATCGCCGCGGCCGCCATCCACCATGATTGCATTGCTGCGCTCCTCCCCAATCCGTTGCGTTGTGCGGTTCAGTGCAACGTCATGTCAACGTTCGCGCAGCCCGTCGCGCAGCCGGCCCATGGCGCGTTCGATGCGCTCGGCCGACTGGGCGAAGCAGATGCGCAGATAGCCCTCGCCGGCAGCACCGAACGCCACACCCGGCGCCACCGCGACCTTGTGTTCGCTCACCAGCCGCTTTGCCAGCGCCAGGCTGTCGGACAGCCCCTCGACGCCGACGAAGGCGTAGAACGCGCCGGCCGGCGGGACGTAGCGCACGCCGTTCAGATCGGCGATCGCCTCGCCGACCAGGGCGCGGCCGGTTGCGCAGTGAGCGCGGAACTGCGCCACGCCGGCGGCATCGCCCAGCGCGGCGAGGCCCGCGTGCTGGATGAACGGCGCCACGCCGGAATGCGTCACTTCCACCAGTTCGGTGACGGCATCGCGCGCGCCCTGCGGCACGACGAGCCAGCCCAGGCGCCAGCCGGTCATGACCCAGGCCTTGGAGAAGCTGTTGCAGACGATCACGCGATCGTCCGGCGCGGCGACGTCCAGCAGCGACGGGGCTGCCGCCGTGCCATCGTAAACCAGGCGCGAATAGACCTCGTCCGCGATCAGCCACACCCGCCGCCGCCGCGCGGTGTCGAGGATCTGCACCAGCTCGTCACGTGTCGCGGTCCAGCCGGTCGGATTGTTCGGACTGTTCAGGATGAACGCCCGCGCGCCCTCCAGCATCCGGTCCAGCCGGTCGAGGTCCAGGTGAAAGCCGCCGTCGGGCAGCGCGGTCAGCGGCAGTTCGTCCACCACCGCGCCACGCAGCCGCGCGGCATTGCCGACATTGGGCCAGGCCGGGCTGTGCAGCACGACGCGGTCTCCGGCCCGTATCGTCGCCGCCAGCGCGACCGAGACAGCGGTCATGCCCGAAGCGGTGATCTGGACCCGCGCCTCCACGACGGGGCGGTCGTGCAGCTTCGTCAGGTACTCCGCCAGGGCGGCGCGCAGTTCCGGCAGGCCGCGCACGTCGGGGTAGCGCGTCTCGCCGGCATCGAGCGCGGCGGCCGCGGCCCGGTGCGCGACGGCCGGGCTGGGTTGGTCGGACTCGCCGAAGCACAGCAGATCGACATCCGGCGTGGCGAAGGCGATGCGGGCCACCTCCAGGATCAGCGAGCCCGGGATGCGGGTGATGTCCATGCCGCGTTCGCTCATCGTGTTGCCTACCGTCGCCCGAACAGCCGCTCGATCTCGGCCTTGGAAAGCTTCAGGAAGGTCGGCCGCCCGTGGCTGCACGTGGCGGCCCGCGGCGTCGCCTCCATCTGGCGCAGCAGCGCGTCCATCTCCGCCGCGTTCAGCCGTCGCCCAGCACGGATCGAGCCGTGGCAGGCCAATCGCGCGATCACCGCATCAAGCCGCGCATTCAGCGCCATGGCCTCGTCCAGCTCCGCCAGTTCGTCGGCGAGGTCGCGCAGCAGCGGCCCCGGCTCCGGCGAACCGAGCGCCGCCGGCAGCGCGCGCACCATCACCGCGCCCGGCCCGAACGCCTCGATCTCCAGCCCGAGCCGCGTCAGCTCAGCACCGCGCGCCAGCAGACGGGAGGCATCGGCCGCCGGCAGGTCCACCACCGCCGGCAGCAGCAGCGGCTGAACCCGCACGCCGCCATTCAGCATCTGCTCGCGCAGCGCCTCGTGGGTCAGACGCTCGTGCGCGGCGTGCTGATCGACCAGCACCAGGGAGCCATCGGCGGCGACCGCGATCACATAGGTATCCAGCACCTGCGCCACCGGCGCCCCCAGAGGGAAATCCCCTCCACTCCGGGGCTCGGCTGCCGGCAGCATGCGCGCGGCCGGTGCGGCGCCAAACGCAAGCTGCGTCTCGGCCATGCCGGGCAGCGGGACCGACCGATAGGACACCGGCGAGGATCGCGAATGCCTCAGTTGCAGCGAGGGGCGTGGCGCGGGCAGCGACGTGCCGGCGCCGCCCGCCAGTGCGCGGCCGATGCTGCCGATCACCAATGCGCGCACCGCGGCCGCGTCGCGATACCGCAGCTCGGTCTTCGCCGGATGGACGTTCACGTCCAGCTCGTCCGGCGGCAGGTGGAGCCACAGCGCCACCATCGGATGGCGCCCGAAGACGATCACGTCGCGATAGGCAACCCGCACCGCACCCTTCAGCACCGGATCGGCCACCGGTCTGCCGTTGACCGTCAGCGCCTGTGCCGCCGCGGTGGCGCGGGTCACCGCCGGCGAGCAGGCAAAGCCGGCGATGCGCAACGCCCCGCGCTCCCCCGCCACCTCGACCATCGCGTCCGCCGCCTCGGTGCCGAACAGCGCCGCGACCCGCTCGGCGCGGTCCTGCCGCGGCAGGTCGAATGCGACGCGGCCGTCGCATTCGAGTCGGAACGCCACTTCGGGCGCGGCCAGCGCCAGTCGGCGCACCGCCGCCTCGGCGTGGTCCGCCTCGGTGCGCGGATGCTTGAGGAACTTGCGCCGCGCCGGCGTGGCGAAGAACAGGTCGCGCACCACCACGCGCGTCCCCACCGCGCCGGCTGCCGGCGCGACATCGGAGACTTCGCCGCCCTCGACATGGATCTCCGACGCGTGCGCCGCGCCGGGCGGGCGCGTGGTGATGGCGAGCCGCGCCGCCGCACCGATCGAGGGCAGCGCTTCGCCGCGGAAGCCAAGAGTGGCGATGTGCACCAGGTCGTCATCGGCCAGCTTCGACGTGGCATGCCGCAGCACCGCCAGCGCCAGGCCGTCGGCGTCCATGCCGCAGCCGTCGTCGCTCACCTCGATGCGGTCGATGCCGCCGGCGTCCAACGCCACCGCGATCCGCGTGGCACCCGAATCGAGCGCGTTCTCCACCAGCTCCTTCACCGCGGCCGCCGGGCGTTCGATCACCTCGCCCGCGGCGATTCGGTTGACGGTGTGGGGCGGCAGTATGCGGATCGCCGGCATGCGCTCAGGCCTGCACAAAGCCGGCGTCAGGACAGCAAGTCGGCAACAGGCGTCATCTGGGGCGAACGCAACAGGCCGGCCCTCCCGAGTCGATGGCTGGAATCATGGCCATCTTATACGCCGCTGAGCGCGCCACCCCACGCAGATTCCGGCGTCGGCTGCCGCCTCAGATCGCGATGGCGTAGGCCGGCCGCCGCGGATCGGCGCCGGACGCGATCAGCCCGGTTCGCGGATCGGACAGCACCGCCTCCACCGAGCCGGCGAGCCAGGTCCACTCCGGCCACGCCTTCACGTCGTGCCCGCGCGCCGCGAGATCAGCCCGCACCGCCGGATCGATCCGCCCCTCGACCGCCAGCCGTCCGGGGAAATACTCGAACGGCGCGAACGACGAAGGGAACGAGTAGCTGGCAACGCGCGGCGCCTCGATCGCGTCCTGCACCTCCATGCCATGCTGGAAGATGTTGAGCAGCACCTGCAGCATCGCCTGGGTCTGCACGTCGCCGCCCGGCGTGCCGAACGGCATCACGCCGCCCGCCTCGGTCACCACCATCGCTGGGTTCGGCGTGAGCCGCGGCCGCTTGCCGGGCGCCACGCCAGCCGGATGCCGCGGATCGGGCCGGCTCTGCGAACCGCGCCCCGAGGGCGTGATGCCGAGGCCCGGCACCACCGGCAGATTGCCCGAGCCGTCCGACGGCGTGGCGCTGAACGCATTGCCCCAGCGATCCACCACACAGCAATACGACGTGTCCGCCTCCACCTTCGGCAGTTCGGCCGGGCTGGCCAGATGCGGCAGGTTGGTGCGGTCGAGCGGGGCCGGCATCTCGCCGAACGCGCGGTCGTCGCGCACCGCCGACGCGCGGCGGGCGATGGTCGCCGGATCGAGCAGGTGCTCGATCGGCACATCGACGAACGCCGGATCGCCGAAATGGTACTCGCGGTCGGCCATCGCCAGGTTCACGCATTCGGCGATGCGGTGAAGATAGGTTGCCGAATTGTGCGGCAGATCGGCGATGCCGACCCGCTCCAGCAGCGCCAGCGCCTCAAGCAGCGCCGGCCCCTGGCACCACGGGCCGCAGGTGATCACCTCGTGGCCGCGCCAGGGTCGGCGCACCACCGGCTCGATCGGCGAGCGATACGCGGCGAGGTCGTCCATCGAGAGATAGCCGCCCTCACGCTGCTGGAAGCGGACGATCTCGCGCGCGATGTCGCCGCGGTAGAACGCATCGTGCGCCGCGCGCAGCCCGGCCTCGCGGTCGCCACCGGCGGCGCGGTCCTGGTCGGCCATGAACTGCAAGGTGCGCGCCAGATCGGACTGCACGAACCTCTCGCCCGACTTCGGCACGCGTCCGCCGGGCAGGAAGATCGCGGTGTTGGATTGCCAGCGCCGGTACTCGTGCTCGTGCGCGGCGATCGAGACGGCGAGCAGCGGATACACCGCGTAGCCTTCGCCGGCGTAGCGTATCGCATACGACGCGACATCGGCGAAGCGCATCGTGCCGTGGCGTCGCAGCGCGGTGATCCACGCATCGGGTGCCGCGGGCACGACGGTCCGCAACACGCCGTCGGGGATCTTGCCGCCGTGCTCGCGCATGAAGATGTCGGCGGGCAGGCTCTTCGGCCACCAGCCGAGACCGGCGATACTCTCGACCTGGCCGTTCGCCAGCCGGATCATGATCGGCGCGACACCGGCGACGTTCACCAGGTCGGGCTGCAGCACGCCGAGTGCGATGCCCGCCGCGCAGCCTGCGTCGATCGCGTTGCCGCCGGCCTCCAGGATGGAGAACGCCGCCGCCGCGGCCAGGTAATGACCGGCGGAAACCGCGTGACGCGTGCCGTAGACGGTCGGGCGATGGCTCATGTTGGCCTCCGGAAGCAACTGCGCGCGAGCGTGCGGCAAACCGCGCGCAGCGTCCAGTTCTTGTCGCCCACAATGCGGCCTAATCTTGCGCCCGGTTTCTCAGGATGATCGTCATGCGCGCCGCTGCTTTGTGCCCTGTCCTGCTGATTGCTTTTACGCTGTCCGCCGCAGCGCAGACCCGGATCGACTCGATCAACACCAGCTTTCGCTGGCTCGGCCCGGACGACAAAATCGTTGTCGAGCGCTACGACGATCCCAAGGTCGCCAACGTGTCGTGCTATATGTCGCGTGCCGAAGCGGGCGGGATCAAGGGCGGCCTTGGATTTGCCGAAGACCCGAGCCGGTTCTCGATCGCCTGCCGCGCGGTCGGTCCCGTCACCGTGCCCGAGCGATTGGCGAAGTCCGAGGTTATCGCCTTTGCCTCGGCCTCGCTGTTCTTCAAGACATTCCAGATCCATCGCGCGGTCGATGCGGAGAAGAATGTGCTGGTCTATACCGTCGTCAGCACGAAGCTGATCAATGGCTCGCCGTTCAACAGCATCAGCGTGGTGCCGCTGGCAGCGCGGTAACGCGTCGTCGCTATCCCATCCGAACCGGATTCTCGCCGACGAAACGCGGATTGCGGATCGGATAGAAGGCATAGCCGAAGCCGACCTGATCCAGTGTGCCGATCGGCAGCACCTTCGGCATCACGATGGCGACCGCCGCGACGCCGCGGTGCCGCCGCCCGACCGCCTGAAAAGCCGCATGGATCGCGTTCACCACCATCTGATCGAAGTCCGGCCGGAAGATCGACGCGGAGAGCACCACGATCCCCGGCCTAGCGCGGTTCACCCGGCCCTGCGCCGATGCCAGCGCGTCCACCACCGCCGCGGTCAGGACCTCGGGGCTGCGCCGCGCCCGCTCCCGCCACTGCAACGGCTCCGGCGCCAGCAGTGCCAGTGACAGCGGTTCGTCGGCCGCGGTGGTGAAGTGCAGATCGACGTCGCTGGCCGATGGCGAAAACCCGACGCGGTTGCCTGCATCGTGCAGCAGCTTCGCCGTCGCGAATCCGGTCACGGTGCGAATGAACCGGCCGGGTTGCGCGAGCGGCGCTGCCAGTCGGATCAGCAGCGGATGCTGGCCCCAGCACAGCATCAGGTGATGCAGCGCCGTGACATGCAGTGCCGCCAGGGCATCCTCGTCCTGATACCGCCAGCTCCAGTCCGGCAGGCCGATCCGCTCGCGCAGGCGCAGTAGGCCCCAGGCGAACGGATACGGCCCAAGCTCGGATCCCATGGCGGGGGGCGAGGCGGCCGCATGCTCCGCGAGCCGGCCACCGGTCAGCCGGTTGTAGTCCGCGGCCGCGGACTCCAGCATGGTGCGTGACAGCGGCAGCGGCTCGTCAGGCAGCGAGCGCGGCCGGGTCAGCGCGTAGTCGCGCGTCACCGCATCCTGGCAGGCGAGCAGAGTGCCGCGGAGAATGTCGCTCGTGGTGACGGCAGGGGTGCGTGCCGCCATGATGGGGACCGCCGTGCGCGGCAGGATCTCGCCGTCGGGCAGGCCAGGGGTGCTGCTAACTGCGCCGCAGCGAGGGCATTGGATGCGGATGGCGAGGAAGTTGCCCGGCAGGTAGCGCTCGATCAGCACCGCGCCGCAACGGCACGCCAGCTCGCCGATCCCGACACCGCGAAACACCGGCGCCGCACCGACCTGGATGAAGTGCGGAGCGTCCAGATCAGCTTCGATCGCTAGAAGATCCCTTCCAGGAACGCCCGCTGCTTCGGCTGCACAATCGGCGTGTCCCCGGTCTCCTGGCTCTGGCCCAACGCCGAGTTCTCACGCAGGCGCTGCGCCTCCTTCTGCGGATCGACCACGATCCCGGGCTTTGGCGGCGTGCGCCAGAACATCAGCTTCGAGCCAATGCCCTGTGACGGCTGATCGCGCGCGGCCTCCTGATCGACCTCGGCGCGGATCCCCGCCGCCGCCGGCGGTCCCGCCGCCTGCACCAGAGCCTGCTGCCCGGGACTGGTGCCCGGGGACGGGGTGCCGAGGGCCATCTGCGGCACCAGCGCGAGCTCGGCCTTGGTGCGCTCGGACTGCTCCTGCGGCCGCGTCTCGCCGGGGCGCGGCGGTGGCAGGGCAAAGCTGGTCGGCATCGCCAGCGGCGCCCTGGTGGTGACCGAGAATTCGTCGGGAGGATCGTGGATGAAGCCGAGAGTACGGCCGAACTTGTCGCCACTGCAGCCGGCAACCACCGCAGTGCAGGCGGCCAGTGCGAGAGTCGTCGCGACTCGTCTGTTCGAGGGCGGCATCGCCCGCTCTCTTAGCCGGAGACCGCGCCGGTTCGCAAGAATGTCACGGAGCGGAGCTGGCGCTTCGCGCGCGGGGCAGCAGGCCGTCGATCACCAGTGCCGCGACGCCGCACACAATGGCGGCATCCGCGACGTTGAACACGTACCACGACCAGTCACCGAGATGGGCGTGGATGAAATCCACCACGGCGCCGAAGCGCAGGCGGTCGATCACGTTGCTGAGCGCGCCGCCCACGATGGCACCGAGCGCCGTCGCCACCAGGCGCGACTCGGCGCGGCGGAGCCAGATCACCAGACCGACGACCACGGCGAGGGCGACGGCGGCGAGCAGCAGGTAGCTCCACCGGCCGGAGTTCGTCAGCAGGCCGAAGGTGACGCCGCGATTCCACACCATCGTGAGGTTGAGCACCGGCAGCACGACGATCTGGCCGATGTCGGGGAGGTCGACGACATTGAGGATCCACCACTTGCTGGCCTGGTCGGCGGTCAGCACGACGAGCGCGGCGACGACGCCCAGCAGGGTAAGTCCGTTGCGTGTCATGGTCGCATCTCCCCCTCCCCTTGCGGGAGGGGGGCGGGGAGAGGGGACCGTGCCATCAGGCCCGACAGACCAGCCCGGATTCCACCGCATCGGCGCAGCGCTCGCACAGCGTCGGATGCCCCGTCTGCTTGCCCACCTCCGGCAGCACACGCCAGCACCGCGCGCACTTGTCGCCCGGCGCCGGACTGATCGTCGCCAGCGGTTCGTTCTCGTCGGCCACCACCCGCAGGTTCGATACGATGGCGATCTCGGCCCACTCATCGGCGGTCAGCAGCCCCGCGTGCGCCCCACTCAGCGGCAGCGTCACCGACGCCTGCAGCGACGACCCGAGCGTGTTGCCGCGCCGCGCCTCCTCGATCGGCACCGTGATGCGCCGCCGGATGGCGCGGATCGTCTCCCAGCGTGCCGCCAGCGCCTCGTCCCGCCACGCGGCCGGCAGCTCGGGGAACAGCTGCAGATGCACGCTGTCCTGTTCGCCGGACCGCGCGCACCAGGCCTCCTCCGCGGTGAAGCACAGCACCGGTGCCAACCACGTGGTCAGGCAGCGATGCAGATGATCCAGCACGGTGCGTGCCGCACGCCGGCGCAGGCTGTCGGGGCGATCGCAGTAGATCGCGTCCTTGCGCACATCGAAGTAGAACGCCGACAGATCGGTGGCGCAGAAGTTGTGCAGCTCGGGATACACGCCGGTCCAGTCATAGCTCTGCACCGCGGCCCGGATGCGCGTGTCGAACTCCGCGAGCCGGTGCAGCACCCACTTCTCCAGCTCCGGCATGTCCTCGTAGCGCACGCGTTCGGCGTCGGTGAAACCGGCGAGACTGCCCAGCAGCCAGCGCAGCGTGTTGCGGAGCCGGCGATACAGCTCGACCTGCTGCTTCAGGATCTCCGGCCCGATCCGCAGATCCTCCGACGTGTCCGACATCATCACCCAGAGCCGCAGGATATCGACGCCGAACTTGTCCGCGACCTCCTGCGGTGCGGTGACGTTGCCCAGGGACTTCGACATCTTGCGTCCCTGCTCGTCCATCACGAAGCCATCGGTCAGCACTGCCTTGAACGGCGCCACGCCGCGCGTGCCGACGGCCTCCAGCAGCGAGGACTGGAACCAGCCGCGATGCTGGTCCGAGCCTTCGAGATACAGATCGGCCGGCCAGGGCAGGTCGCGCGCCTCCAGCGTGAACGCGTGCGTCGAGCCGGACTCGAACCAGACATCGACGATGTCCATCACCTGTTCGTAGTCGTCGGGATTGCGGTCATTGCCGAGGAAGCGCGACGGCGGCGATGAATACCAACTGTCGGCGCCCTCGGTCCTGAACGCCTGGACGATGCGCGCGACCACGGCCTCGTCGCGCAACGGTTCGCCGGTGTGCTTGTCGACGAACACGGTGATCGGCACGCCCCAGGCGCGCTGGCGGCTGATGCACCAATCCGGCCGGCTGGCGACCATCGAGCCGAGCCGAGTGCGTCCGGCCTCCGGCACGAAATGCGTCGCCGCGATCGCCTCCAGCGCCTTCTCGCGGATGCGCTCCGGGCCATCGAGCCGGATGAACCAGTTCGGCGTGGCGCGGAAGATCAGCGGCGCCCTCGATCGCCAGGAATGCGGATAGGAGTGCACCAGCTTGCCGCGTCCCAGCAGCCCGCCCGCCTCATCGAGCCGCGCGGCGACCTGATCGTGCGCCTTGTAGACATGCAGTCCGGCGAACAGCGGCACCCACGCATTGAACGTGCCGTCGTCGCCGACGGTGTCGGCAACTTCCAGTCCGTGCTCGCGGCCCAGTACGAAGTCGTCCTCGCCGGCGTTCGGCGCGATGTGCACAAGGCCGGTGCCGGCCTCGGTGGTGACGAAATCGCCGAGCAGCAGCGGCACCTCGAAGTCGTAGCCGCGCCCGCGCAGCGGATGCGCGCAGACGGTGCCGACCAGGTCAGCGCCCTTCAGCACATGCACCAGGTGATGCGTTGCGATGCCGACATCCTTGACGAACTGCGGTGCCAGTTCCAGCGCGACCACCAGCTTCTCGCCGACGCGCGCGTGCGAGTTCGGCTCGACCGCGTCAACGTGGAGCACCGCGTAGTCGAACGTCTCGCCGGCGGCGATCGCGCGGTTGCCCGGGATGGTCCACGGCGTCGTGGTCCAGATCACCAGCGCCGCGTCTCGCAGGTCGGGCTTCGCCGCCCGCACCACCGGGAACCGCACCCACACCGTGTGCGAGGTATGATCGTGGTACTCCACCTCCGCCTCGGCCAGTGCGGTCTTCTCGACCGGCGACCACAGCACCGGACGCAGCCCGCGATACAGCGCGCCGTTCAGCAGGAACTTGCAGATCTCGGCCGCGATCGCCGCCTCGGACGGATGGTCCAGCGTGGCGTAGCGCTCGCGCCAGTTCCCCTCGACGCCGAGACGGCGGAACTCCGCCATCTGCACCGCCATCCAGTGCTCCGCATAGGCCCGGCACTCGGCGCGGAAGTCGAGCACCGGGACCGCGTCCTTGTCCTTTTTCGCCTCGCGGTACTGCTCCTCGATCTTCCACTCGATCGGCAGGCCGTGGCAGTCCCAGCCCGGGATGTAGTCGGCGTCATATCCCGCCATCTGGCGGGTCCGGTTGATGACGTCCTTGTGGATCTTGTTCAGCGCGGTGCCGATATGGATGTTGCCGTTCGCATACGGCGGGCCGTCATGCAGGATGAATTTCGGCCGCCCGCGCGAGGCGGCGCGCAGACGCGACCACAGGTCCATCTGCTCCCAGCGGGCGAGGATCTGCGGCTCGCGCTTCGGCAGGTCGCCGCGCATCGGGAACGATGTCTGCGGCAGGAACACGGTGTCGCGGTAGTCGCGCGGGGCGGGATCGGCGGGAGCGTCGTTCATGGCTTGTCCGGACGGCTGATGCCGCTTCAGGGGTGGGCGGAGCGCGTGCTTTGTCCCGGGGGCTCAGCGAGCCGCCGGGCCGGTAATTCGCGCCTGCCTATACACCTGGGCCATGGGCCGGACTATGGGGATGCGGCGCGGGCCGGGCAAGCGGGATGCGCGCATGGCCCCCATTCATCCGGCGGTGGCGGCCTGTGAACCAGCTCATAGGGCGCCGGCCGCCCGCCGGGCAGGATCGCGCCGGCGGCCTGCGGTCGTGATCATCGGTTGTCTCGCGCGGAGATTAGTGCGTTAATTTTATGGTCTGCTAATTCCGTCGCAAGCGGGGTCGAAGACTGCGATCCCTCCTTCGGTAAGTCTCGTGGGGATCCGCCATGTCCGAAACGGCCAGTTACGCCCAATCGTCATCGGCCCAGTCGTCATCGCAGGGAGGCGCAGCGGCGAACTGGACCCAGGACGGCCGCCTCATCGCTATCGAGACACCGCTCGGCAAGGACAAGCTGTTGCTGACCTCGCTGGCCGGCGAGGAGGCTATCTCCTGCCTGTTCGCCTACGAATTGGAGATGCTGTCGTCCGACCATGCGATCGCGCCCGAGAGCCTGATCGGACGCAACGTCAAGGTCGTGATCACCTCGGAGGACGGCAAGACGCGTCCGATCCACGGCATGGTCGCGCAGTTCCGCGCCGGACCGCTGGCCGGCCGCGACCTCCGGCAGTACAGCGCGCACGTCGTGCCGTGGCTCTGGTATCTCGGGCACAGCACCGACTGCCGCATCTTCCAGAACCTGAGCGTCCCCGACATCATCGACCAGGTCTTCAAGACCTTCGGCTTCACCGACTATCAGATGTCGGTCGCGCGCTGCGATTACCCCAAGCTCGAGTTCTGCGTGCAATACCGGGAAACCGCGCTGAACTTTGTCTCGCGCCTGATGGAGGAAGTGGGCATCTGCTACTTCTTCCGCCATGAGAAGGATCGCCATGTGCTGGTGATCGCCGACCGCAACGTGAGCTTCAGCGCTCTGCCGGACCCGCAACTGATCTATGCGCCCGGCACCGCTCAGTCGGGCCACGTGACGCGATGGGAGCACACCTACGCTTTTCGCCCCGGCCGTTGGTCGCAGAAGGACTATAACTTCGAGACGCCCTCGACCGACCTGACCACCACCGAGAAGACCGTGCTCAAGCTGCGCAATGCCGACGCGTTCGAGCGGTTCGATTATCCAGGGCTGTACACCGACAAATCGCTCGGCACCAAGCTGACGCGGACGTTGATGGAGGCGGAAGAGGCGGCGTACCACGCGGTGCTGGGCGCCAGCAATTACCCCGGTCTCGATACCGGCGGCAAGTTCACCCTGGCGAGCCATCCCTGCGAGAAGGACAGCACGGCCTACGTGATCCGGCGGGTCCGCCACGAGGCGACCAACTCGAGCTACCTGGACCAGGGCAGCGATCCGTCACGCTACGACAACACGTTCGAGGCAATCCCGTACGATGTGCAGTTCCGCCCGTTGCGTGTGACGGAGCGGCCATTCGTGCATGGCCCGCAGACCGCGATCGTCGTCGGGTCGCCGGGCGAGAAGATCTTCACCGACAAGCATGGCCGCGTGCGGGTGCAGTTCCACTGGGATCGCTACGGCAAGCATGACGACAAGAGTTCGTGCTGGATACGCGTGTCGAATTCGTGGGGCGGACGCGGCTGGGGTGCGGTCAACCTGCCGCATGTCGGACACGAGGTCGTGGTGTCGTTCCTGGAGGGCGATCCGGACCGTCCGCTGGTCACCGGCCGCGTCTACAACGGCGAGAACATGACGGCGATGGGCATGCCGGACAACAAGACGCAGAGCGCGATGCGCGATCACAGCGGCAACGAGATCGTTATGGAGGGCAAGTCGGGATCCGAGGACATCCGGGTCAATGCGACCAAGGACACCAACGTCGTCGTGACGCACGACTACAACGAGACGGTGAAAACCGGCCACCGCACGATCGCGATCCAGAGCGGCACGCACACGGAGACGATCAAGGGCGATACCACGATCAGGGTCACCACCGGCAAGCTGGTCCACCGGATAGAGAGCAACACGGCCGACTATTTCGTTTCAGGCAATATAACCGAGCGATACAACGATCATCAGTTCACCTACGTGAACAGCGACGTGGTCATCAAGTCGCTCTATTCGAAGATCTTTCTCGAGGCGGCACTCGCCATCCAGTTCACAACGGGGGCCAGTCAGATCACGCTCGACAAGGAAGGCAAGATCACGATTGTCGGCAAAAACATCAGCATCGTCGGCAGCGAAACGGTCAAGGTCGGCGGCAAGAGCATCGGCGTGCAGGGCGGCGACGAGACCAAGATCGGGGTCGGCGGCCAGAACACGAGCTACGACAAGGCCAAGGTGACGACATCGGGTGCCGGCATCGCGTCCAACGCCGTGGGCGAGCACGACATCACCGGCGCGGTCGTGAAGATCAACTGACATGCGTTCCCTGGCGGAGCAGGCGGCAACAGCGTTCCGCACGTTTCTGAACCAGCGGGACGATCTCATTCTGATCCTGTCGGCGGCGGATGGCGACGTGCCGGCCGGACTGAAGATACTGGAGGGGTTGGAGGCCGAACTGTCGCATGTCTGGGGCTGGGTCTTCGCGCAGTCCTTCACCGATGCGCCGAGCTACGTGGACGCGATCGCCGCCGATGTCGCCGGCAAGCAACTGGTGATGAATGGCGCGCTGGAGAAGCAGGGCAGGCCGGCGCTGCCGCCCGTGCCGCCCGCGTTGCGCGATCCGTCGCGTGTGCCTGCCGAGCGGCTGCGTGTCGCGGTGGAATATGTGCGTTCGATGGTTCCTCCGGTGCCCGGCGGTGTGACGCTGTTTGCACTGCTGCCGCTGGAGATCAGCGACCACACCGCCTACGCGGCCCTGGCGCGCGATCTGGTGCGCCATCGCATGCCGTTTCCATGGTGCTCCGGCGTGCGGTTCGTGCTGCGGGACGATGTCGCCGTGCCGCAGCTCGCACAGTTCGGCAATGCCCCGCGTACGCGAACGTTGCGCATCGATTTCAGCGCGCCGGCGCTGGCCGAGGCGCTCACACGCGAGGCGGCGGATGAGAGTCTGCCGCCGGACGAACGCATGAACGCAGCACTCGTCGCGGCGGGTATGGATCAGGCGTACGGCCGGACAGACGCGGCGCTGGCCGGTTACCAGACGGTGATGCAGCACTTCGGCGCGGCCGGCAATGCGCCCGTCGCCGCCCTCGCCGCCAACGGCATCGCCGCGTGCCTGCAGGCCCAGGGCGACACGGCCGGTGCGGAGCGGGTCATGCACGCCGCGATGGAGGCGGCCCTGCAATCCACGCCGCCGTCGCTCCCCGTGGTGCTCAACGTTCTGCTCGAGCTGACGATGCTGGTCGCGCGCCAGCAGCGCTGGGCGGAGGCCGAGCTGTACCTGACCGCCACCCACGATGTGGCGAACGCCTTGTTCATGCCGACCGTGCGGGCCGAGGCGCTTGACCGCCGCGGCATCGCGCAGTCGCGGCTCGGCAAGGTGGTGGAAAGCGAGCGAAGCTGGCGCGACGCCATCGCTATCGCCGATGAGGCAGAGGCACATGAGCTCGCGCTGGCCGCGCGCAGCCATCTGCGCAGTCTGCTCCAGCAGCAGGGACGCGATGAGGAGGCGCGGGAACTGGCGCGCGAGATCGCTCGATTGGAGCCGTTGGCCGCTGTCGGGCACGACCACGCACACGCGGCGGACGCCGGCAGGTCGGCGTCGTGAGCGACCAGCCCCCAGGGCTGCTGCCGACCGCGGCGCACGATGTCGGCGCCGGCTTTACGGGTTGGTGGACCAATCTGAGCAATGCGGTGAGCCCGCCGCCCCCGCCACCGGGCACGCCACCCCCGCCGCCAGGCACGCCGCCGCCGACCACCGGGCAGAAGGCGGCGCAGACGGTAAGGCGCATTCAGACTGTTGCGGCGAGTGCCCTCGGCGCGATCGGCCTGCTGAAAGGGGCACTCGATACCGGGTTTGCCGAACTCACCTCGGGCATCGCCGCGATGTTTCCGTCGCTGCCGGCGGCGACGCTGACGATGCCTTATCTCGGCGTGCCGCATACCCACACGCACCCGCCTAGCCTGATCCCGCCGGCGCCACCGGTGCCGTTGCCGAGCATCGGCACGGTCCTGTTCGGCGGCCACGTTAAGACGCTGATCAACAGCATCCCGGCGGCGCGGGCCGGTGACCTGGGCATCGCGCCCACCTGCGGCGGCCTGTTCCCGTATTTCGAGATCACCACCGGCTCGTCGAATGTGTTCATCGGTGGCGCGCGTGCGGCGCGCATGGGCGACTTCTGCAAGGTCTGCATACCGGCCCCGGCGGAGGCCTCGGGCGCGGTGAAGGCCTTCGCCGCGTTCCAGCAATATGCCGGCGTTGTGGTCGGCGCGCTGGGCATCGCCGCCGACGTCATGGAAGAGGCCGTGGCGGACGATGCGGCCATGGCTGCGGCCAAGGCAATGAGCGCCGCCATGAATGCCGCGCAGATGGCATCGGATGCGATCCGCATGGCGATCGCGCAGATGATGGGCAAGGACCCAGGCATGCCCAATCAGGGCGCGGTGCTGATGGGCCATCCCAATGTGCTGATCGGCGGGTTTCCCATGGTCAACATTCCCAATCCCGTCGACATGCTGCTGGGCAAGCTGTCCGGGCTGAAGGGGAACGTGGCGGACGAGGAGGAGGAGGAAGAGGGCGGTGTCGGTGCAAAAGGCCCCTGCTGACCCGTGGTTCGACCCCGCCGGCACGCGGCTGGTCGGCGATCCGGTGGACGTCGTCACCGGCCGCGTCACCGAGCGCACGCTGTGCTTCCGACTGATCGGTCCGCTGTTCCTGGAGCTCTATCGTCACTACAACAGCGGGCATAACACGCTGCAGCGCGGCCTCGGGTTCGGCCACACGCATTCCTACGATCATCGGTTGAGTTTCGATGCCGACGGGCTGCTGCTGGAAGAGCCGATCGGCAGACGCATCGGGTTCCCGGCTCTGCGCGCCGACGGCGAGATGCACGCGGTGCGCGGCGCGACGTTACAGCGTCTGTCGCTGCTGGGCTATCGGTTGACCCGGCCAGGTGACCCGGCGATCGACTTCGTGTTCGCCGACCCAGCGCGATCTGCCCGTGTGACGCGGGCACATCGTTCCGGCGCAGACATTGCCTTCCGTTACGACCCCGACGGCCGTCTCACTGGTCTCACGCACTCGACCGGACTTGAGATCGTGGTCGAGGAGGACGCGGCGCAGCGACTGATGCGGCTTGCTGGCGCCTGGGATGGCGGTGAAGCCGAACGCCCGATGCTGGTATGCGAATATAACGCCGCCGGCGACCTGGTTGCGATGACCGATGCGTTGGAAAGGCGCGGCAGCTTCGCTTACGACGAAGCGCACCGGCTGGTCCGGCGGACCGACCGACGCGGCTACAGCTTCCTGTTCGAATACGACTCCGCCGGGCGGTGCGTGCGGTCCGCCGGCGAGGACGGCGTGATGGGCGTGGTGCTGCGCTATCGCACCGAGGAGCGCGTCACCGAGGTCACCCGATCCGACGGTGGCAAGTGGACGTATCACTACAACGACGCCGGAAGCATCACCCATGTGACCGGTCCGTATGGTGATGTGCGCCAGTTCATCGCGGGCGAGAACGGCCGTACCGTCGGTGAGATCGACCCGTTGGGCAATGGCCTCGATTACGTGCTCGATCAAACCGGAGCTCTGGTCGGCAAGCGTTTTGCGACCGGGCGGGTCATTCCTGTGAGAGCCGGCGAAGAGGTGACCGGTCTGCCACCGCACCGTGTCGCGGACTGTGCCCGGGAGTTCCTGTACGGCGAATTGCCGTCGCGGCTTCCCATTGCGGCAGACGCACTTTCGGACCGTCCTCCAGAACTTCGGCGCACGTTGCTGCCGGAAACCCGACCGTTGCCGCCCAGCCCGCGCGTGCCACCGTTCGGCGTGCTGTCGTGGTACCCTTCGCCGTGGGGTGGGCGCGAATTCAATCCGTTCGGCCACCTGACGTCGCAACTGCTGCCGAGCGGCGGTCAGCGTCGTTGGACCTACGACCCCAACGACAGCGTGCATCTTAGCCGTGATGCCGATGGCGCGGTGATACGTCGTGAACGCCGCTCCTGGAATCAGCTCGAAACAAAGATCGATCCGATCGGTAATGCGACTCGCTATCGGTTCGCCTCGGAAGACAGGATATCCGCCGTGACCGATCCGGGCGGCACCGCCACCGAGTACGCCCACGACAAGGAGGGCCGGCTTATCGGCGTGCGCAGGGCAGGTCAGGTGCGTGAGACATATCGCTACGACGGCGCGGGCAATCTGATCGAGAAGCGCGACAGCAGTGGCGCGACGCTGCTCACCCTGATCCCGACTGCCGACCGGTTGATGGCGGAGCGTCGCCTCGCGTCTGGTCCGGTGCACAGCTTCAGCTACGACCCTGCAGGCCGGTTTCTCACCGCATCGGTTGATTTCAGTGAGGTTCGCTTCGGCTACGACGCCGCGGGGCGATGCACGCTGGACTCGCGCGATGGCAAGGGGATCACACATCAGTTCTCGACCGGCATCGACCGGCAGGTCACGACGGTGCTGGATCGGTTCGTCATTCGCCACGAGCAGGATGAAACCGGGGTCACCCTGCGGCTGGCTGGCGGCGCGTGGCTGCGGATCGACCGTCCGAATGCTCACTCGCTCCTGCGCCACAGCAGCAACGGGACCGCTGAGCTGTGCCAGTTCGACGACGAGGGTCGCAAGCTGGCGAGCGCCATTGTCTCAGGTCGCAGGCGCGACCGGCAATGGCTTAGGCGCTGGCGCTATTCGCACGAAGGCGATCTGCAGGAAGCTGACGACGACCGTTCCGGCGCGACGGCCTATCGCTACGACGCCGCGCATCGGCTCGTCACGGCGCATCAACATGGCCGACGACCGGAGGCCTATGAGCACGACCCGGCAGGCAACCTAATCGGCCAACCAGGATTATTCGGGGCCGCGCTGGGGCCTGGTAACCGACTGACTGCCGCGAATGGCGAGCAGTTCACCTACGACGTGCGTCATCACGTCACGGAGCGACGCGGGCCGCGCGGCGTGGTGCGGTATCACTACGATTCGCGCGACATGCTGGTTGCGGTGGATGGGCCGGACGGGCTGTGGCAAGCGGAGTACGACGCGATCGGCCGGCGCGTGCGCGCCTGGCAGGACGGGATTGAGCAACTCTTCTTCTGGGATACCGACCGCCTCGCAGCCGAGGTGTTGGCATCGGGGATGTTGCGCGTTTACGTCTATGCCGACCCACTGGCGCTCACTCCGGTTGCATTTCTGGATTATTCCGATATCGATGCCGATCCCGCCAGCGGCGCGGTTCGCTTCGTGTACCCCGATCAGCGGGGAGCGCCGGTGCTGGTCGACGATGCACAGGGTGACGTGCTCTGGCAGGCCCGGTTGATGCCCTACGGCGCCGCGAGCATCACCGCGCCGGCGGGGATGACGCTGAACCTCCGATTCCCGGGGCATTACTTCGATGCCGCGACGGGACTGCACTATAATCGCTTTCGGTACTACGATCCGGCGCTGGGGCGTTATGTGCAGTCGGATCCCCTGGGTCTGCCGGGTGGCATGAACGTCTACGCGTATCTGGCCAATCCTCTGGTTCGCGTTGACGTGCGTGGCCTTAGCGGCGATAGCGGCGATGCCTGTCCCAATCAGAGTGCGCCGGCCCCGGGCCAGGACAAGAACGACGCGGAGGATGAAGGCACCGTCGGTCCCGAAGCAGAGCCGGGTCCGCCGGATCCGGCCCTTGCCCGAGCCTGCGGGCCGCCGCAGGAGCCCTGGTTGATACGCGATGGCGAAGGCCAATACCCGCCGGAGGCAAGAGAAGCGCGGCCGGGTCAGCCGATGGTCCTCGATCCCAACGAGAGCGACACTTATCTGTATGCGGTTTTGATCGACGGGACGATTGTCTATGCGCCGCAACACGTTGACGACGCCGGGAACGAGTCGGTGAAGCATACCGATTTGGCGGAGAACGGGCCGGCAAGGGTGAGTGGCGAGATCAAGTACAACCCCGACCAGAACGAATGGGGGATGGACGATCAGTCTGGCCGCTACAGCACGCAGCCGATGTACCCAGGTGGCCCACTGATCCCCACCAGAAACCAGGATAACGTCGATGCTGCGGCGCAGCTCGCGCGCAATAGCGGCACGCAGAACGATATAGTGCCGGTACAGAGGGAACCGCCACGATGACAGTCGAACCTCTGGTGCATCCACGGGCGCAGTCGTTCCGCAATGCCCTCCGCAATGATTCTGCTGGTTTGCTGACACAGACGCTGGGAGCGCAGGCGGCGCGGAGCCGGCCCGACTTCGAAGTGCTCTACGGGGCCGGCCAGATAGCGCGTCAGGACGGCATTGCGGGCGTGGAGAGCGTTGTCGCGGACTGGCTGAGGATGTCCGTCTCGCCGCGCCGGTGGGATGTGGGTGCGTGCTTCCTCATGGGGTACTCGGGTCACGCCGGTTCAACCGAACGAGTCTCTGGTGGCGCTGCTGGTTCGGCAATTGGGACAACTCGATGGCCGCGACCCGGGCTGGAACGAGATGCTGCGGGCGCTCAGCGCGGCCGTTGCCCTTACCGCGGACAGTGCCGCCGCCGACCGGATCCGTGCTGCGCTCCGCTCGGCAGTGGCGCGGGCCGGTGCTGGCAGCATTCAGGCCGGTACGGCCGCGGCCCTCGACGCCGTTCTGGGAAGCTAGGTCAACCGTTCGCGGCACACCGCCGACAGCCGCTCGGCGGCGAAGACGATAACGAAAATGACGATCAGCAGCAGCGACACCTCGCGGTACTGGAACAGATTCATCGCGGTCAGCAACTGGAACCCGATGCCTCCCGCCCCGACGAACCCCAGCACCAGCGACGCGCGGATGTTCTCGTCCAGCCGATACAGCCCGATGCCCAGCAGGGCCGGCAGCACCGTCGGCACCACGCCGTGGGTGAACACCTGCATCCGGTTGGCGCCGGTCAGCGACAGCGCGTCGATCGGCGCCATGTCCATGTTCTCGATCGTTTCGGCGAACAGCCGGCCGAGCATGCCGATCGAGTGGACCGCCAGAGCCAGCCCGCCGGGGAACGGCCCGAGCCCCACGGCGGTGACGAACAGCAGCGCCCACACGAGGTCGGGCACCGCGCGGGTGAAGCCAATGGTCGCCCGCGACGCGTAGTAAAGCGCACGCGACGGCGTCACGTTGGTCGCGGCCAGCACCGCCAGCGGCAGCGCCATCGCCACGCCAGCCAATGTGCCGAAGAGTGCGATGTCCACCGTCTCCAAGGTCGGCCAGGCGACGTCGGGCAACTTGGAAAAATCGGGCGGGGTGGCGCGGCGGATGATATCCACCATGCCGAAGAAGCCGGTGACCAGGTCCTGCGGGCGCGCCTGCACAACGATCAGCGACTGCACCACCACCAGGATGGCGACCACCAGGCCGACGGTGCGTACCGCGATTGCGCCGGCGCCCCTCACGCTGCTTCGGCGAGATACAGACGCTGCACCGCGTCGCGCGACAGGTCGGCACACCTGCGGTCGAACGCCACCCGGCCGTCGCGCATGCCCACCACCCGATCGGCGTAGGCGAAGGCCAGATCGACCTGGTGCAGCACGCACAGCACCGCGAGGCCGTCGCCATGCGCGAGGCGGCGCAGCAGACGCATGATGTCCTGCGCCGCCTCCGGATCGAGGCTCGCCACTGGCTCGTCGGCCAGCATCACCAGCGGTCGCTGCGCCAGCGCTCGCGCGATCGCCACGCGCTGCGCCTGACCGCCGGACAGAGTGCCGGCGCGCTGCTCCGCAAGATGCGGCAGACCCACCTGGCGCAGGTGGTCGCGTGCCGCCGGCAGCTCCCCGGCCGGCAGTCCGCCGAGCGCGGTCCACCAGGTCTGGTGCCGGCCCAGCGTGCCGCAGGCGACGTTGGCCAGCACGCTGCGCCGGCGCACCAGGTTGGCGTGCTGCGAGATCATCGCCAGGTCGAGCCGGGCGCGGCGCAGTTTCTCGCCGGTGAGGCTGGAGATCGCGGTGCCGTTCAGCCAGACCTCGCCCGCGGTCGGCACCAGTGCGCGGGTGATGCAGCGAAGCAGCGTGGTCTTGCCGCAGCCGTTGCCGCCCAGCACGATCAGCAACTCGCCCGCCCGTGCCTCCAGCCCGAGATCCGCCAGCGCCAGCTTGCCGTTCGGGTAACGCAGCGACAGCCCGCTGGCCCGCAGAATCGGCGAGGTCAGCTCAGCTTCTCCAGGTCGATGTTCAGCGTCTTTACCAGGTCGCGAATGCCATCGTATGCGGCGTCGGTCTGCGGCACGAAGTGGTCGCCGCCCAGGCCCATGATCTTGCGGTCGGCCTCGGGCAGCACGGAGAGATCGAGCGTCTGGAGCGCCACGATCAGCCGGGCCTTGAAGCCGGCCGGCAGGTCTCCGCGCACAGAGATCGGGTCGGTGGGGATTGGGTCGGATTTCCACAGGAAGACGACGTCGCCGTTCTTGTAGTGGCCGCGCTGGGAGGCGGACTCGAGCTGCTCGGAGTTCAGCTCGCCGGCGTCAACCTTGTGGTTGTAGAGCGCCTCGAACGAGGAGGTGTGGCTGCCGGCGTAGATCGGGCGGATGTCCTTCTCGGGGTCGATGCCGGCCTTGCGCAGGCCGTATGCCGGGAACAGGTGGCCGGAGGTGGAGGCGGGGTCGGAGAAGGCGAATGAGTGGCCGCGGATCTCGGCCACGGTCTTGATGCCGGAGCCAGGCCAGGTGACGAGGCTCGCCCAGTAGCTGTCGGGCTTGCCGTCCTTGTTGCCGAACGCGGCGACGGCCTGGGCCTTGGCGACCTGGTGCGCCAGGACGTAGCCGAGGGGGCCGAACTCGCCGATCTCCAGCTTGCCCACGCGCATCGCCTCGATCTCGGCGTTGTAGGTGGTGGTGACGTAGACCTTCACCTCGCAGCCGAGTTTGTCGCCGAGGACCTTGGCGATGTGGTCGTAGATCGGCACCAGCTTGGCCGAGGTGTCGTAGGGCTCGACGCCGAAGCGCACGACGCCGCCGTTCGGGCAGTCCGGCGCGGTGGCGGCTTGGGCGGGCGTGGCGGCCAGGGCGAGGAGGGCGGTGGCCAGGCCGGCCCAGGTTGGGGTTCGGTTCATCGGTGCACTCCCGGTTGCGGCGATAACCGGGTTCTAGGGGGCCGGGGTGCAGGGGCGATGACAGCGGGATGAAGGTTGTGTGTCGGTTGGCAGCGCCCCTTCCCCTGGCGCCTCCGGCTAGGGGAGGGGGAGTTCTGGTGGTGCCAGCAGGCGGTGGGCTTCTGCGGCGTCGGCGGCGATCTGGGCCTTCAGGGCGTCGAGGCCGGGGAAGCGGCGCTCCTCGCGGATGTAGGCGTGCAGCGCCACCGACAGTTCGGCGTCGTAGATGTCGGCATCGAAGTCGAAGATGTTGACCTCGAGCCGGCTTTCCGGGCCCTCGTTCACCGTCGGGCGGCGGCCGATGTTCGCGACACCGTTGCGCCACCGGCCGTCTGGCAGCCGGACCGTCACCGCATAGACGCCGCGCGCGGGCTCCAGGTGGCGGCCGAGGGCGATGTTGGCGGTGGGGAAGCCGATCGTGCGGCCGCGCGCGTCGCCGTGCGCGACGGTGCCGCGGATGGTCCAGGGGCGGCCGAGATCGGCGGTGGCGCGTTCGGGATAGCCGTCCTGCAACACGCGGCGGATGCGCGTGGCGGAGATCGGGCCGGCGCCGTCGGCGAGCAACGGCACCAGGGTCAGCCCCATGCCGAGGGCTTCGGCGCGCGTGGCGAGGAAGTCGGTGCCGCCGCCGCGGCGCCGACCGAAGGCGAAGTCCGGGCCGCACACCAGATGGCGCGCGCCGAGACCCTCGTGCAGCACCTCGGTCACGAAGGTCTCGGCAGGCATCAGGCTGAATTCGTGGTCGAAGGGCAACTCGTAGAGCAGGGTGACGCCCAACGCCTCGAGTGCCGCGGCGCGCTCGGCCGACAGCGTGAGGCGGAACGGCGGGTCGTCGGGGCGGAAGTGCTCGCGCGGATGCGGCTCGAAGGTCAGCACGCCGAGGGGCAGCTTCGGCCGCGACGCGTGCGCGGCCTTGATCACCTCGGCATGGCCGCGATGCACGCCGTCGAAATTGCCCAGCGCCACGATGGCGCCGCGTGCATCGGCGGGAAGCTCGCGCCAGTCGTGGAAGATGCGGATCACGATCGCGACGGGACCTGGACGTAGGCCTCGCCGTCGATCACCACCGTGTCGCCGACAGTGCACACCGTGCTGAGCGTGGCGCGCTTTTTTTCCGTGTTGAGCGCGGTGATGGTGGCGGTGGCCTTTACCGTGTCGCCGATCTTCACTGGGGCCGCGAAGCGCAGCGACTGGCGCATGTAGAGCGATCCGGGACCGGGCAGACGGGTTCCGAGAACCGCGCTGATCAAGCCGGCGCTCAGCATTCCGTGGGCGATGCGCTCGCCGAAGATCGACTGCTTCGCGGCTTCGGCGTCGATGTGGATCGGATTGGTGTCGGTTGAGACCGCCGCATACATGAGGATGTCGGCTTCGGTGATGGTCTTGCCGAGGCTGGCGGTCTGGCCGACCTGTAGGTCTTCGAAGAAGCGGCCTGTGGTCATGCGCGGAGCCTCGCTGGGTTGCCGCGGTCTTCTGGGGGAAGGCGAGGGTTAAATCAACCGCGGGGCAGTCACCCCGCGCCGCCCGTTGGCGGCTCATCGCGGATGCCCTGGATGTCGAGCCCGGTCTGCTCCGCCATCATCGCTGCTTCCTCGGCGATCGCTGCGGCGACCTGGGCGGGATCGGGCGGATAGGAGAAGGCGGCAAGTGCCTGTGCCGGGGTCATCAGGTCACGGCGCCAGTCCGGGATCTGATCGCCGAAGCGATCGTGCGGGCGGAACACGGCGGGGATCGGCGTGGCGCCCGGCCGCAGCGCGATGAAGCCTGGTGGGATTTCTTGTGTCTCGCTGGCGGTTTCCGCGGGCGGGGGTTGGGGTGCGGCGGCTGGCGGGATCTTCACCCTGGCTGGCTTGGGGGGCTGCGCGGCAACGGCCTGCTGCCTGCGGAGGCAGCGCAGCGCCGCGGCGTAGGCGCGGCCGGCGGCGAGCGCACTGCCGCGCAGTCGCATCGCCGTGTCGTCCGAGACGCCGGGGCGGGCGGCGCGGGCAAAGTTGTCCATCGCGGACTGGGCGGCGGCGATCGCGATGACGGCGAGCTGAGCCTCGGCCGGATCACGCGGACTGAGCGCTTCGAACAGTTCCCGCGTGGCGTTCTGGTGCGACCCGGTATCGGTGTCGGGCGCGGCGGCATCGAGCGTCTGCAGCAGGTGCGCGATGAAGTTCGGAGAGGACTGTCCGGCGTGGGCGGCGGAGCGTGCCGGCGTTCGGTCAGGGTTATGCATGTCCATCGCGGTCTCTCCCGCCGCGGGCCCTGCGGCAGAAGGACAATACGAACATTTCATGAACATGGAATTAATGGACGGCGCGAGCGAGCGTGCCGCCCATCAGAGGGAAGGCGTGGATGGCTAGGCCACGGCCAGCCATGACCGATGGGTATGGTCAGAGACGGATGGGTTGATCAGAACCCCGGTCCGGGCGGCTTCTGGCCGGTGGTGAACGAGTGTGTCGTATCCGCCGTCGTGCTGTCTGAAGTCGTGGAAGAGGACCTTGTAGTGTCCCCGGTGGTAAAGCCTGGCTTCTTTTGCAGTGCGGCCGCGGGGGTGTTGTCCAGTTGCTGCAACAGTTTCTTGAAACTGATGTCTGGCGTGCCCAACGGATCGGGCTGCTTGAAACCGACGCCTGGCGCGGCGGCGGGATCGGGCGGCGGCGGAGTAATCACCGGGCCGGCAGCCGGATCGAACGGATCGGTGGGTGCCGGGTCAATGTATGCCGGTGGCTGAGCCTGGTTGTCGTCTGCCACCGCCGCCAGGAGAGTCCCTGGTGCCCCGATGCATCCTACAATTGCAAACATCAAACGAACGGTTACTTGCCTAGAGGCCACTTCTATCTCCGCTGCGGCAAAACGTCTCTTTCCGGACGGTATGTCTCTCGTGCGTTGGGCACAAGAGAAGTCTGCAACGAAGCTTGAACGGGCGCAGGTCGCTGCGGTATTGCACAGTCGAGTCCATTGGGGAGTGGGAATGTCGTATCGTCTGCCACGGATCGTCGTGGCCGCGATCGTCGCGGCTGCGCCGTTCGCTTCCGCGCAACCAGCCGAAACGCAGGTCGAGCGCGGCAAGTACCTGGTCGAACTCGGCGGTTGCACCGATTGTCATACGCCGGGCAACTTTCTCGGCCACCCGGATATGACGCGGTATCTTGGCGGGTCCGATGTCGGCTTCGGCATTCCCGGACATGGCGTGTTCGTCGGCCCGAACCTGACGCCGGACAAGGAGACCGGTCTGGGGAACTGGACCGAACAGCAGATCGTGGTCGCGGTCACCACAGGAGTACGGCCCGACGGGCGCATCCTTGCTCCGGCCATGCCGTGGCGGGGTTTGTCGCACCTGGCGAAGTCGGACGCGCTGGCGATCGTGGCATTTCTCAAGAGCATAGCGGCGGTGAAGAACAAGGTGCCGGGCCCGTTCGGGCCGGATACGCAACCGAGTGTGCTCGTGATGTCGGTGGTGCCCGGCGAGGTCTACGCGGGCCTGGCGAAACCGAAGTAGCCGCGCGCCGGATCTCTGGTTCGGGCTTGCACTCACCGTATGTGCCGGCCTTCGGTCGGTCGGATGTTGTGATTGATGCGGAAGAGGTTGGCGGGATCGTACCTGTTCTTGAGCGCGACGAGGCGCTCGTGGTTCGGACCATAGGCGTTGCGCGCGATCGGATCCGCCTCGTCCTCGAGATAATTGACATAGGCACCCGCGACCATGAACTGGCGCATCGCATCCCAGCAGTCGCGCGTCCATTGAATGTTCCGTTGGGCTTCCGATGGATCATCCCAGCTCGACAGGATGAGAAAGTTGTAGGGGTGCTGACGATGGGCGAAGGCGGTGTCTGTGGGGCCGACGCGAGAGACCGCGCCGTGCAGATGCTCGAGCCACGGACCGGTGGTAAACGGCGAAGGGACCGTCATGGCAAATTCGCAGAAGACATCAATGGCTTCATCGGGAAGGCTATGGAGGAAATTGGCCTTCCAATAGGCCTGTCGGCCAGGCGGAAACCATGGATCGAACATGCTCTGCATCTGGACATAGCTGATCGGTCCGAACAAATCCGCGATCGGCGCGCCAAACTCGCGTAATGGCGCCAGCGCCTTTTCGCCCTCCGCGAGCGAGCCGCAATAGCAGCCGGCAACGCCGATGACCGGAATGCCGTCGAGGGTCGTGAGCCGGCCGATCTGCGTGCTGAGCTCATCGGGGCTGGCGGCGGCGAAGTCACGGTAGAAGCGGAGAACGTCCCGCGCCTGGTCGAGCGGATAGAGAACGCCGCCACCGAGGACCGGTCCGACCTCATGGAGGCGATACTCGAACGACGTGACTATTCCGAAGTTCCCGCCACCGCCGCGCATGCCCCAGAACAGGTCCGCATTTTCGCGGCTGCTGGCGGTGACAAGACGACCATCGGCGGTCACCACGTCCATGGCAATCACGTTGTCGCAGGCAAGGCCGTGCTTGCCGATCAACCAGCCCATTCCGCCGCCGAGGGTCAGGCCGGCAATACCGGTCGTGGTGATGACGCCCATTGTGGTGGCGAGACCGAAGGCCTGGGTTTCACGGTCGAACTCGCTGATGGTCAGGCCTGGTTCGGCACGAACGGTACGACTGGCCGGATCGACGCGAATGCCTTTCATGGCCGAGAGATCAATCATCAGGCCGTCGTCGCAGATCGCCTTGCCGGCAATGCTGTGACCGCCACCACGCACCGACACCGTCAGGCCCTGCTCATTGGCGAACCGCACGCAGGCCATGACGTCGGCAGCGCCGGCGCATCGCGCTATGAGTACTGGATGCCGATCGATGATGCGGTTGAAGACCACTCGAGCGGCGTCGTAGCCCGGCTCGCCGGACGCGAATGACTGACCGCGCAACGACGATCTGAAGGTTGTTGTCGTCGCAGATTCCGATCCCATCTTCGTTCTCCCCGTATTGTCGGTTCCTTTTGGATTGGCGATCCCCGGATATGCGGACGCCGAGACACTCATGCTCCACAACATAGCAGACGAACCCGGATTGGCTAATACGCTATCCAGGGAGTCGCGCGGCACAGATCACTGCCGGCTTACCAAACCTATGCCGGCAATGTGCCTGCCTCTTGCCATCTTGCGCCTGTCGCTCAGCCTGACCGGAGCAGAACAATGATCGAGGGGATGAGCGACACGGCATCGATCGCGATCGGCTCTTCCGGCAAACCCTTTCTGGAACAGTCCCCGCACCGTCGACTTCAACGGAGCGCCTGGGGTTCAGTAGTGCCGTGAGGGTGCCAGTTTGCCGCCAGATAAAATGATCCGAATCCGGATCGATTGGGCCGACCGTCCGCACTGTGGCATTCTGAGATACCCAATCGGAGTGGGTGCCGTCGAACCGCTCCTCCGCTTGTACTTGAACTGCCAATAGACCGCTTGCACGGTGTCGGCGTAATAATAGCTGACGGCCGGGAACGTGACGCGATTGGGTCCGGCGTTATACGCTACCAATGCCATGTACAGATCGCCGGCAAAGCGCGGTGAATTAACGATCCGCCGCAAGTATTCCATGCCGCCATATATCGATTGGTACGAATTGAAGGGGTCGATCACCCGCATCTCATCGCTGGTTCCCGGCATCAGTTGCATCAGGCCCTGAGCGCCTCTTGGTGAGACGGCCGTCGGATTGCCACTGCTCTCCACCCATGCAATCGCGCGACCAAGATCAGGATCAATGTGGAATCGTTGACCGGCTGCCTCGAAGGCCGCCTTGAGGCCAGTCGGCGCCCAGTGAACGGATGGCGCGGTCAAAGATGTGCAGGTCTGTCCGAGAGCGATGCTCGGCCATAGCACCGCCATCAGCACGAGAGCGCTATATGCAATTGCAAGTTGTCTTGGGCTGTGGCCTAAGTCGCGGTTCGATCTCTCGTATGCCAGCTCAAGGACATTCAAGGTGACGGCTGAACAAATTCGCCTGGCAACCATCCTAACCCCGCCATTTGACACCCGACCGTGAGCTACGAACTCATCAGGTTATCGATGAGACGCTTTGCCCTATCCAGTATGTCATCGTGACTGGTCGGATCAGTTGACTGCGGACCCAGGATCGGTTGAGTGCTGTCTGGGGCATAAATCGTGGCACGCCAGCCGCTACCGTACCGTCGTATTACTATGCGATACCCGTGATAGTCATGCGGCTGGATGGCCAATGTCTATACCTTTGCCTCTACCTTTGCCGGGCCTCGGTTAGACCTCAACCCACTGTTGCAGTGCAGAGCCGGGTTTGTCGGACCGCTGCCATGATCGGCCGGCACTGCACGCACGGTAACTCCGTGGGCTCGGTTGCCCCGGCTCCGGCCCGACACCATGCCTACCGGAACAGTACCCGACCTAATCCGGCAATTTTTGATATTGCAATAGGGAAACCTTACGCGTGGCCTAAAGATATCGAGGTAATCAAAAGGTTAGGAGGTTGTTATTGATTGGCACCAAGTGACGGCGGCAGACTTCGCCGATCGCTGATGGTTTCCGCTTTAGCTGCTCGCTTGGCAGTCAAGTGGCACGCGCGGCGAGCCGTTTCACAGACGCTTCTGTCCCGATTACGGAACGGAACTCATCCATGAGCGAGAAGGCGGCAAGAGGCCATTGATCGATGCGGGAACGCGCGACGACAGGACCCATCAAACCCAGTGTCAGTTTGTTCTGCATCACGGCACAGGCATTGGTGCCGATCACGTCGCATACGCAGAACCTGCCAGGCTACGTCACGTAGGGCATGCGCGCTGCGGCCCCTTGTCTGCGGCGCCGGGCATGCGCTAGCCACACCCGCACCCTTCAACCGCCTGGGGAACCAGAAGATGCCGCAGACCAATGTGGGACGCTCCGAGGACCTTCTGGCCGAACTGGCCAAATGGGTGGGGATGGAAACTCCTACCACGGACGCCGCTTCGGTCAACCGGTTGATGGACGTGGCCGAGGGGGAACTGGCGCGAGCGGGCGCGGTGCTGACCCGGATTCCGGGCCGCAACGGGTTCGGCGACAACCTGATCGCGCGCACGGCGGGCGAGGGGAAGCCGGTGGTCGTCGCGGGGCATCTCGACACGGTGTGGTCGCACGGCACGCTGGACGGCATGCCGTATCAGGTGAACGGCGAGAAGGCGCACGGGCCGGGCATCTATGACATGAAGGCGGGCAGCTTTCTCGCGTTCCATGCGGTGCGCTCGATCCTGCTTCAGCGGACGAAGACTCGCCGGCCGATCGTGCTGCTGCTGACGCCCGATGAGGAGGTGGGCAGCCCGACCTCGCGCGAATGGATCGAACGGGAGGCCGCGGAGGCCGCCTGCGTGCTGATCCCCGAGCCCGCGGGTCAGGGCGGCGCCTGCGTCACTGCACGCAAGGGGGTGGGGCGGTTCGTCATGCGGGTCGAGGGGCGTGGCGCGCATTCCGGTGGTGCCTTCCAGGACGGCGCATCGGCGGTGGTGGAACTGGCGCGGCAGATCGTGCGGATCCACGGCATGGTCGATCTCGATCGCGGTATCACGCTGAACCCGGCACCCGTGTGGGGCGGATCGCGGCCGAATGTGATCTCGCCTGATGCGGGGTGCGAGATCGACCTGCGGGTGAACTCGGTGGCCGACGGTGAGCACATGCAGCGCGTGTTGCTGGAGACCACGGCGTTGACGCCGGGCTGCCGAGTGGTGGTGGAGGGCGGCATGAACCGTCCGCCGTACACCGAGGGTTCCGGGATTCTCGCGCTGTACGACAAGGCGCGCGGGGTCGCCGAGACGGTTGGGATCGCGTTGCCGCGGCAGCATCGCGGCGGCGGCTCGGACGGCAACTTCACCGCGGCGATGGGCGTGCCGACGCTGGATGGTCTCGGTTGTCCGGGTGCCGGTGCGCATGCCAGTCACGAACACATACTGTGGCGGCACCTGGCGTCGCGTGCCGCGCTGATGGCGGGATTGCTCGAGACGCTGGAGTAGCGTCGCGCAGTCAGGCTGTCATGCTGTTCAATTCGCAGGCGTTCATCTGCGGCTTCCTGCCGATCGTGCTGGCGCTGTACTATGCGTGTGCGGCGCATCGTGTGGCGCGGCAGACGATCGTGGTGGTCGCGTCGCTGTTCTTCTACGGCTGGTGGGATGTCCGCTTCGTTCCGCTGCTGGCCGGGCTCACCCTCGCCAACTGGCTGATCGTGCGGTGGTTCGCCGCTGCGGGCGCCAAATGGATTCCGGTGCTCGGTGTCGTGCTGAACCTCGCGGTGCTCGGGCTGTTCAAGTACGCCGACTTCTTCCGCGGAACTGCCGATGCCCTGCTGGGCGAGAGCTTCCACCCCTGGGGGCTGATCCTGCCTCTCGGCATCAGCTTCTTCGTGTTCCAGAAGATCTCCTACCTGATCGACCTGCGTCGCGGTGATAGGCACATCTACGGCTTCCTCGACTTCTGCATGTTCGTCACGTTCTTTCCGCAGCTCATCGCCGGTCCCATCGTCCGTCACAACGAGATCATCCATCAGTTCAGGCTCGATCCGCGCCGGCCGGCGATGTGGGAGAACCTGTCGCGCGGCTTCGTGCTGTTCGTGATCGGTGTCGCGAAGAAGGTGGCGCTGGCGGACACGTTGGCGATGGTGGCCGATCCGCTGTTCGGCAAGGCGGTCGGCGCATCGCTGTCGGCGGCCGAGGCGTGGATCGCCACCGGTGCGTATACGCTGCAGATCTACTTCGATTTTTCCGGGTACTCCGACATGGCGATCGGGCTGGCGCTGATGTTCGGCTTCAGTCTGCCGCTGAACTTCAACGCGCCGTATCGCGCGGTCTCGGTGCGGGACTTCTGGCGACGCTGGCACATGACCTTGTCGCGGTTCCTGCGCGACTATCTCTACATTCCATTGGGCGGCAACCACTGCGGTCCGCTGCGTCAGGCGGCGAACGTCGTCGCCACGATGCTGCTGGGCGGTTTGTGGCATGGCGCGAACTGGACCTTTGTCGCATGGGGCGGACTGCATGGCGCGGCGCTGGCGGTCAACCATGTCTGGCAGGGCAGGGGGTTTCGCCTGCCGCGCGGCGTCGCGTGGGCGTTGACGCTGCTGTTCGTCATGACCAGCTGGGTGCTGTTCCGCTCGGCTGCGTTCGCGACCGCGGGCGACGTGCTGGCGTCGATGATCGGGTGGCACGGACTGGGACGGCTCTCGCTCGATCGCGAATACGTCGTGGCATTGATCGGCGGTGCCGCCATTGCGTTGGTCGGGCCGACCAGCCAGCAGATGGCGCTGGAGAAGCTGCAGCCCAAGGCGTGGCTCGCCATGCCGGCCGGCGTCGCGCTCGCGTATCTGCTGCTGCTGGTTGGCGGGCGGTTGCCGAATGTCTTCATCTACTTCCAGTTCTGACGCCGCTGCGCCTTGGCGGCGCTTCTTCCGCATGGCGGCGGGCACCGCTGTGCTGGTGGTCGTGGCGATCTACGCCTTCGTTGTGCTGGTGGACCCGTTCGACACGCTGCCGCTGTCGCCGCCGGCAGATCGCGTGCCGGTGGCGACCAATGCTCGCTTCGCCTTTCCGTCACTGGCGCGATCGGACCGGTTCGACAGCGCGATCTTCGGTTCATCGACCAGCCGTCTGCTGCGCCCGGTCGTGCTGAACGCGGAGTTTGGCGCGCGGTTTGCGAATCTCTCGATGAATGCGGCGACGGCGTACGAGCAGTCTCGCCTGATGGCGGTGTTCCGAACGGCGCACCCTGCGGCTCGCGTGGTGATTGTGGGGCTCGACATCAGCTACTGCATGCCCGGCCCCGCGGAGGCGAAATTCACGCCGCGGCCGTTCCCGGCGTGGATGTACGACGGCAGCCTGTGGCGTGGCTATGGCGAGATGTTCAACCTCTATGCGGTGCAGGAGGCCGGGCAGGAGTTCGGAATTCTGCTCGGTATCAAGCACGAGGTCTACGGCAGCGACGGCTACACCAGCTTCGTGCCGCCGGACAGCGCCTACGATCCCGCGCGCGTCGCGCAGCATCTGCGAGACGATCAGAAATTCATATTGCCGGGGGGCAGCGGCGATCCTGCGAGCTGGAGCTATCCGTCGCTCGATCGCCTGGATGCGGATCTGTCGACGCTGGGGGATGCGACGCGGAAGATCCTGTTCTTCGTGCCGTACGACCAGAAGATGATGCCGGCGGGTGATTCGTCGAGCGCGTCGGTTTGGCGCGAATGCAAACGGCGCGTGGCGGAGCTGGTGAAGCGAGTGCCGAACGCACTCGCGGTCGATTTCATGCGGCCGAGCCCGATTACCGATGACGATGACAACTACTGGGACGGCATGCACTACCGGGTCGCGATCGCCGACCGCATTGTGCGCGACCTGGCGGCGGCCGATCGCGGCGAGACGTCGCCGGACTATCTGCTACTTGGCGGCAGCACGATCGCCTCAGCCCGGCGCTGAGCGCTGGGCCAAGGTCATGAACACCGGCACCGCCGCGGTCAGGTCAGCGACACGCGCCTTCTCGGTCGGTGTGTGTGCCTCTGCTATGTCGCCTGGCCCCAGCACGACGCACGGCGCGATCGCCTGCAGTTCGGACGCGTCGGTGCCGTAGGGCGCGGTGCCCGCGGGCTTGCCGAGGACATCGACGCACAGGCGCACGAACGCGTGGTCCGGCGGCAGTTCGGGCGGGAAGCCTTCGCGCGCCTCGCTCACCGCGATGCCGCAGCGACTTGCGGCGTCATGCACGGCCTGCAGCACGGGGGTCGGATCCATCTTGGCGGAGTAGCGAAACTTGATGCGGGCGGTGGCCTTGGGCACGGTCACATTCACCGCCGCGCCGTGGTTGTCGATCACCACGTTGAAGTCGCTGAATGGCGGATCGTAGTCGGGGTCCTGCAGGCTGGCATCGCTGCGCAGCCGCTCGAACACGCCCTTCATCTCCATCAGAAATGGGAGGAGTTCCCAGTTCGCGTTGCGGCCGCGGCCGGTGCTGCTGTGCGCCTGCACGCCGGTCGCGACGCAGGTGAGCGCGATATGGCTGCGGTGTCCGCGCACCGGCACGAGCGAGGTTGGTTCGGCCACGATGATGCCGGACGGCTTCACCCGCCGCACCAGCTTCGAGTTTTGCGCGATCAGCCGCGCGCCCTGCTTGGTGGTCTCCTCGTCGGTGGTGATGAGCAGCGTGATGGGAACGCGCTCGGGCAGCGAGCGCGCAGCGACGATGGTGGCGGCGACGGGGCCCTTCATGTCGGTGCTGCCGAGTCCGTGCAGGATGCCGTCAGAGCCGAGACGCGCTGACCAGGGGTCGTCCTGCCAGCCGGTGTCGGGCACCGTGTCCATGTGGCCGGACAGTGCTATGCCGCCGGTCGGGCCGCGATGCGCCACCAGGGCACGCTTCGCTACGCCGGCGTCATCTGTGTAGTCGATGCGCTCGATGTCGAAGCCGGCGAGCGCTGCCTCCACCCTGTCGGCGACGGCCAGGTTGGAGACGAAGCTGCGGCTGTCCAGCGACACCAGATCGCGGGCGAGGGAGACGACGTCGTTCTCGGTGCTGCTCGTCACGGTGTTCTCGCCAGTTTGCGGCGATCAGTTTCCCCGGAGAAAGGGCCGTCTGACAATGGCCGACAATTTAATGACCGATGGTCATCGCAGGACAGGCGAGCCGCTTGGCGAATTGATTGGCCGGCAGCGGTCGGCCGAACAGAAATCCCTGGACTTCCTCGCAGCCCTCTTCCTGTAGGATGGGGATCTGCCCCGGCTGCTCGACGCCTTCCGCGTTGACCCGGATTTCCATCGCATGGCTCATGCGCGGAACGGCACGCACGATCTCGCTGGCCTGGGGATCCTTGCCGATGTTGCTGACGAACGAACGGTCGATCTTGAGGTTGGCGGCTTGACGGTGGCAATGCGAATGGTGCGTGGCAGGCCTGCCGCGCGACTGCCGCGCGATATCGCGAGTGAAGCCGCTGCCGCGACAAGGAAGCGGCGGCTGGCATTCAGGCTCACTGTGACGCTCCATGCGTCCCTGACCCGGCCATGACAATAGAACGCAACCCACATTGATCTTATCCGGTTGGTAATCGCGCGCGCTCAAACTCGGTTTGTTATGTCGCTCATCGTTCGAGTAGCTACGCACCGCGTGCTCGTCCGGCTGGGTGCGTCGATCCGGCAGCGCGTGACGTTGATGGGTGCCGGCGTGTGCCTGCTGACCGGTATCGTCATGGCGATCGGTCTGATCATGTGGAACCTGCGGGGAGACACCCTCGCCGAGGCCCTGGTCAGCACGGACAATCTGGCGATTGTGTTGGCGGAGCACACGAGCCGTTCGGTGCAGTCGGTGGACATCGTTCTGCGCGAGGTTCAGGAGCGGATCGGCGCGCTTGGCGTTACGACGCCTGAGGCATTTCGCAGTGTTCTTGGGACGGCGGACATGCACGAGTTCCTGCGCAGCCGGTCGGCGCGTCTGCCGCAGGTCGATAATATCGCGCTGGTGGGTGCCGATGGTATCCGCGTGAACTATTCTGTCGGCTGGCCGGCGCCACCGGGCGACATGTCCGATCGCGAATATACCCGGCATTTCCAGCTGCAGGATGATCGCGGACTCTTTCTCAGTGAGCCGGTGGTGAGCCGGGCAACCGGCGTGCCGACGCTGTTCCTGGTGCGACGGGTGAACGGACCACGCGGTGAGTTCCTCGGCATGGTGCTGGGTTCGGTCCCGGTCCGCTTCCTCTCTGACTTCTATCGGTCGATCAGTCTGCCGCGGGGCGAATCGTTCATGCTGGTGCGGCGCGATGGTATGGTTCTGATGCGTCATCCCGATGTGCGGGCTATGATCGGGACGCAACTGCCGATTGCGTCGCCATGGTACGCAGTGGTGGCGCAGGGCGGCGGCCAATTCGAAACGATGGCCCCGTTCGACCAGGCACGGCTGGTCTCCGTGCAGTTGCTGCACGATTACCCGCTGGTTATGAATGTGGGCGTGCCAAAGGCGATGGCTCTGGCGCCTTGGCGACGGAAAGCGATACTGGTCGGCCTGGGTACGATCGGCGCGGCCTGCAGCACGCTGTTGCTGCTGCGCGCGCTGCATCAGCAGTTCGACGTGCTGACGCGACAGCAGAAAGTACTCGCTGCGCGCAATGCGGAACTGACGCGTGTGTCGGTCGCGCTGGCGGCAAGCGACGCGCAGCTCGGGGCCACATCACATGAACTGGAGACGACGCTCGCGTCGATGGACCAGGGCCTGGTGATGATCGATGCCGGAGGCGTGGTTGCCGTCTGCAATCGGCGAGCGATCGAGCTTCTTGGATTGCCGCCAGGGTTGATGGCGCTGCGGCCACCTGTCGAGAGCGTTGCGATGCTGGGGTTCCTTGCCGAGTTGCTGGGGACGAATGGCGCAGCCGGCGAGCACGCCGCGAGAATTGCCGGCGACGGCAAGCGACCGCTGGTGCATGAGCGGCGACTGCCGGAGGGGCGCGTCCTCGAGGTGCGGTGCACGAAGCTGAGCGACGATGGGGGGTGGGTCGTCACGATCGACGACGTCACGACGCGGCGGCATGCCGAGCAGCAGGTCGTTTTCATGGCACGACACGATGCTCTGACCATGCTGCCGAACCGGATGGTGTTTCGCGAGCGGATCGAGCTCGCGGTGGCCCACGCAGACCGCGCCGTCACTGCGGCGGTGATGTGTCTTGACCTCGATCATTTCAAGAAGGTTAACGACACACTGGGTCATCCGACAGGAGACTTGCTGCTGCGTGCGGTCGCCGAGAGGTTGAGTGCCTGTGTGCGCCAGGTGGATAGCGTCGCACGGTTTGGCGGCGACGAATTTGCCGTGATCCAGGTCGGGCCGGAGCGGGCGCAGGATGTCGCAATCCTGGCGGAGCGGATCATCGAAGCACTGAGCCTGCCGTACGAGATCGATAATCATCGGGTCAACATCAGTGCCAGTATCGGTATCGCGATGATACCTGCCGACGGGTCGGACGCAGACACACTTCTGAAGAACGCCGATATTGCAATGTACCGCGCCAAGGCGGGCGGACGCCGGATATATCGGTTCTTCGAACCTGAAATGGACGCGGTCCTGCAAGAGCGCCACAAGCTGGAACTCGATTTGCGCGCGGCGCTCGAAAACAGCGAATTCGAGTTGTTCTACCAACCGCTGGTCGACCTGGCTTCCGGGCAAATCAGCGGCTTCGAGGCATTGACACGCTGGCATCATCCGACACGAGGGCTGGTGGACGCTCGCGAGTTCATTCTGCTGACCGAGGAGATGGGACTGATCGCACCACTCGGTCAGTGGGCACTTCAGCAGGCATGCCGGCAGGCGACGGGCTGGCCGGGCGACGTGCGGATATCGGTCAATCTATCGGCCGCCCAGTTCATCCACCATGATCTGCTGAGCTGCGTGACCAAGGCGCTGGAGGACGCCGGGCTGGCTCCCAATCGGCTCGAACTGGAAATCGCCGAGATGTCGCTGTTGCGCCATAGTGACGAAATTACCGGCGTCCTCGATGCACTGCGCGACCTCGGCGTGCGGATCACCATCGACAATTTTGGCACGGGTTATCTTTCGCTGCGGCATCTGCACGGGTTCTCGATCGACAAGATCAAGATCGACCGGTCATTCATACGCGATCTGCCTCGCGACAAGGACGCAGCGGCGGTGGTGCGGGCGATCACCACACTGGGCGCGTCACTGGGGTTGACCACGGTGGCCGGCGGCGTCGAGCAACCCGACCAGTTGGCGCAACTGCGTGACGACGGCTGTACTGAGGCCCAGGGCTTCCTGTTCGGCGTGCCGAAACCGGCCGGCGAGATACCGGACATGCTGCGGCGGTATCATCCGAGCGAGCCGCAGCCCGCGTAACGCCGGTGCGCTGCGGAGCGAGCGCCTTTGACCACGGGAAACGCCGGGGCGCACACTGCTTCCATGTCGCCCGCGTATCTTGACCCTCGCACCGGCCAGACCTTCCCCCTCGAGGAGCCGCGCTGGTGCGGTCCGGACGGCGCGCCGCTGCTGCTGACACCGCTTGCCGGCCTGTCGCGCGCGCAGATCGATGGCGCGACGCGCAGCCTCTGGCGCTATCGCGCGGCGCTGCCGTTCCAGCCTGACGATCCGATCACCATGGGTGAGGGCTGCACGCCGCTGATCGGCCGAACGATGTATGGCGCGCCGGCGCTGCTGAAGTGCGAGTGGTTCATGCCGACCGGCAGCTTCAAGGACCGCGGTGCCAGCGTGATGCTGTCGCTGCTGCGCGCACAGGGCGTGCGTGAGGTGCTGGAGGACAGCTCGGGCAACGGCGGCGCCGCGGTGTCGGCGTATGCGGCGGCCGGAGGGCTGCACGCGACGATCATGGCGCCGGCGTCGACCAGTCCGGCGAAGACCGTGCAGATGCGTGCGCATGGCGCGACCGTGGAGCTGATTCCGGGCACGCGGCAGGACACTGCCGATGCGGCTGTCCGACGTTCCGAAACAACGTTCTATGCCAGCCACAACTGGCATCCGTTCTTTCTGCATGGCACCAAGACACTGGCTTACGAACTGTGGGAGGACCTGGGGTTCCGCGCGCCGGACAACATCATCACGCCATGCGGTGCGGGATCGAACGTGCTGGGCTGCGCGATTGGCTTTTCCGAATTGCTGCGGGGCGGCGAGATCGACACGATGCCGCGCATCTTTGCCGCACAACCGGCGAACTGCGCACCGATCGCGGCGGCGTTCCTTGCCGGCAGCGATGTGCCGGTCGCCACCGAGATTGCGCCGACCATCGCGGAGGGGACGGCAATCGCGCAGCCGATCAGGCTGGCGGAGGTACTCGGCACGCTGCGTGCGACGCGCGGCGGCGCGGTGATGCTGAGTGAGGACGAGATCGGCGCGGCCACGCTCGATCTGGCGCGCCTCGGCGTTTATGTCGAGCCGACCTCAGCGCAGGCTGCCGCGGCGTTCCGCAAGTTGCTGGATGCCGGGGCGATCACGCCGGAGCAGAGCACGGTGCTGGTGCTGACCGGCAGCGGGCTGAAGGCGACGCCGCGGATCGCCGAGCTGTTGGGGGTGGGGTTGTGAGGGCCGCGGCCGGACGCACTGCCCCTCCCCCGGCCCCTCCCGCGGGGGGAGGGGACGAATGAGGATAAGTGAGCTGGCGACGCCTTGCCTGGTGCTGGATTGCGGCATTCTCACGCGCAACATCGCGACGATGGCGGGCCGTCTGGCGCGTCATGGCGTGCCGCTGCGCCCGCACATGAAGACCGCCAAGTCGATCGACGTGGCGCGCCTGGCGATTGCCGGGCAGCCCGGCGGCATCACCGTATCGACGCTCGCCGAGGCGGAATACTTCGCGGGGCACGGGGTCAGCGATATTCTGTATGCGGTGGGCATCACGCCGCAGAAGCTGGATCATGTGGCCGGGCTGAACAGCGGTGGCGCCGGCGTCATCGTGCTGACCGACGATCTCGACACGGCGGACGCGATCGCGGCACAGCATCGGCCACCGCGCGTATTGATCGAGATCGACTCCGGCGAAGGCCGCGGCGGCCTGGCGCCGGGCGACGACCTGCTGCTGGAGATCGCGGCGAGGCTGGGCACGCATCTTGCCGGTGTGATGACGCATGCGGGGCATTCCTATGATGCACGCAGCCTGGAGGACATTGCACGCATCGCGGACGGCGAGCGCGCCGCGGTGGTGCGCGCCGCCGAACGCCTGCGTGCGGCTGGTTACCCCTCGCCGATCGTGTCGATGGGCAGTTCGCCGACCGCCTTGCACGCGCGGCGGCTCGACGGCGTGACCGAGGTGCGCGCCGGCGTCTACATGTTCGGCGACCTGTTCCAGGCGGAGATCGGCACGCACGATCTCGATGCGGTCGCGCTGACTGTATTGACCAGCGTGATCGGGCGGCGGCCGGGGCGGCTGCTGGTGGACGCCGGGGGGCTGGCGCTTTCGAAGGACCGCAGCACGGCGGACGCGCCGAAGGATTACGGTTTCGGTCTGGTGCTGGATCTGGCCGGCAAGCGCAGCCATGGCGATGCCATTGTGCGGCGCGCATATCAGGAACACGGCGTGGTGGAGGCTGATCCGGGCTTCCCGCTCGATCTGGCGGTTGGCGCCAGGCTGCGGATTGCGCCGAACCACACCTGCATGACGGCGGCGGCGCATGATCGCTACTTTGTGGTCGAAGGCAGTGACGAAGTCGTGGCAATCTGGCACCGTGTGAACGGGTGGTGAGCGCCACACAGTTTTGAAAGGGCCGTGTCTTCCAGAACTCCGATCCAAACGATTGGGGCTTCTATCCCGGGTCGTCCACCCCGGTCTCGCCCGTGCTTGCGCTGATCGGGTTTGTCGGACTGTGCTTCCTGGTGGCTGCCGTCGACGGTTCCATCGTCACCGGGCTGCCACGCGCTTGGTATCTGTCGCTTGCGCGCCCGCCCGGCACGCCGCCCAACTGGGTGTTCGGTGCGGTTTGGACCGGCCTCTATACCATGGTCGGCGTGGCCGGCTGGCTGGTGTGGCGGCGCGGCACCACGACCCGGCCGCTCCGTCTGTGGGGCTGGCAGTTGGCAGCGAATGCCTGCTGGACCCCGGCGTTCTTCGGACTGCACAGCCCGCCACTGGCGCTGGCAGTGATCGTCTTGCTGCTGGTGCTCATCGTGCTGACGATGCACGCCTTTTGGCGAGTGCGGCGCCTGGCGACCTGGCTGATGGCGCCATATCTGGCGTGGACCGGCTACGCGGCCTACCTCAACGCGGGGTTCTGGTGGCTCAATCAGAGCTGAGCTAGAGTAGTCGTATGCGAATCGGGTTCCTGGGGTCCTCGCTGGCCATCGTCGTGCTCGCCGCAACGCCGCAGCTGGCACAGGCGCAGATGTTCGATCAGATCGGCAAGGGGGGCGGCAAGGCGCCGGCGCCGCCTGCGAAAGTGGCGCCCCCGCCGGCCCTTCCAGGGGCCGCGTCCAATGGCGCTGCGGCGCCGCCGAGCCGTCTTCCGAGCGACATGGAGCCCACCGAGGCGCTGTTCGATGCGATCAATCGCGGCGACGCCTCTGGCGCACGCGATGCGATCAGCCGCGGCGCCGATCTGCACGGGCAAAACATCCTCGGGTTGACGCCGCTGGAGCTGGCGGTCGATCTGGGTCGCAACGACATTGCCTTCATACTGCTGTCGATGCGCGGGGCGGATGACGACCAGACCCGGCCCCAGTCGGTGGCAAAGGCATCGGCGGTTAAGGCCAAGCCGTCGCAGGCGAAGCGGGCCCAGCCAGCCAAGGTCGCGGTTGCGGCGCCGGCTCCCGCGCAGACCGCGCGCCTGTTCAGCGGGGACGGTGGCGCGCCGAACCCGAATGCCGGCTTCCTGGGGTTCGATACCAGCCGTCGCTGATGGCGGGAAATTCATCCCGCTGACGCGCCTGCGATTGGTGCCGGCGTACCCTCCTGCGCATATGGCCACTACTGCGTTGGGAGGACCAGATAAATGCGTGAACAGGAAATCCGGCGGGACGCGCAGGCGACCGCGGTGTCGATGATCCGGCTGCACGGGCTGCGGGCGCAGGCTGTCGCATTGGAGCGCGCGGCGGAACTGCGCCACCAGGGCGACGTCGCCGGGCGGGATCTATGGCAGCAGATCCACGTCGCGATCTGTGAGCTCCGACGAACCGCTCCGGCGATGGAGACGGCGAGGGCATAGCACTCCGCTGTCGCGTTGGGTCGCGGGGGGCCGCAGGAAAGCGCCTACCGCACCGGCGCGAAACCGGCTGACAGAAGGCTACCGATGAATTCGTATCAGGCTTCGCTGTGGCGTGAGATGGCCAAGGAAGCGGTCGCCGCCGCCGACCGGGTTCGGGACCTCGGCGTACGGCGCGAGATGTGGTCGATGGCCGCGCGCTATATGGCGATGGCCGAGCGGGTGGAGGAATGGACCGCGAAGGAGGGATCCGCGATCGAACCCGACGAAGCCCACTGAGGGGCCGGCGTCGTTCAACTTACCCTGTCCGTTGCGGGGGCGTCCGGAGTAGGATGGGCCGAGTGAAGCAAGACCCCTCCTGATGCCGGTTCTGTTCGATCCTGGCCCTGACTCCGACGACCAAGCCCTGGTCGCCGCCGCGCACGATGTGCTGGCGCGGCATTACAAGCCATTCTGGCATACCGTGGCTGCGGCGATCCGCGGGCGGGACGGGCGCATCTGGACGGGTCTGCATCTGGGGGCCACGGTGGGGCGGCTGTCGATCTGCGCCGAGGCGGTGGCGCTTGGCCGCGCGCTGCTCGAGGGCGACGGCACGATCGACACGGTGGTGGCGGTGCGCCATCCGAAACCTGACGAGGCCGATCGGACATTGGCTGTGGTGCCGCCGTGCGGCGCGTGCCGCGAGATGCTGCTTGACCACTGCGCCGATGCGCTGGTGATCCTGCATGGTCCAAGCGGGCTGGCGAAACTGCCGGTCCGGCAACTGCTGCCAGAACCATACCGGCGATAGCCCGTCCCGGGTGACAGGCCAGCCTGGGTGACAGGGCAAGCTGGGTGACAGGGCAGGGTGGCTGCGCTACTTCCTGCAACTACATATTCCCTGGAACGAGCCAGCGTGCCATGGCCAGCAGCAACGACATCCGCGCCGCCTTTCTCGACTACTTCGCCCGCAATGGACATCGGGTGGTCGAGAGCTCGCCGCTGGTGCCGCGCAATGACCCGACGCTGATGTTCGCGAACTCCGGCATGGTGCAGTTCAAGAACGTGTTCACCGGGCAGGAGAAGCGGGACTACGTGCGTGCCACAACGGCGCAGAAATGCGTTCGCGCCGGCGGCAAGCACAACGACCTCGACAATGTCGGCTATACCGCGCGGCACCACACGTTCTTTGAGATGCTGGGGAACTTCAGCTTCGGCGACTACTTCAAGGAGAAGGCGATCCCCTATGCGTGGGAGCTGATCACCAAGGAGTATGGTCTGCCCAAGGACCGGCTGATGGTCACGGTATATTCCGAAGACGACGACGCAGCCGAGATCTGGCGCAAGGTGGCGGGTCTCGGCGACGATCGCATCATTCGCATTCCGACGTCGGACAATTTCTGGCGTATGGGCGATACCGGGCCGTGCGGGCCGAGTTCGGAGATCTTCTACGACCATGGGGCGTCGGTGCCCGGCGGGCCGCCCGGCTCGCCGGACGAAGATGGCGACCGGTTCGTCGAAGTCTGGAACCTGGTGTTCATGCAGTTCGAGGAAGGGCCGCCAGGCACGCGCGTGACGTTGCCGCGGCCCTCGATCGATACCGGCATGGGGCTGGAGCGCATCGCGGCCATCCTGCAGGGCAAGCACGACAACTACGACATCGACATCTTCCGCGCGCTGATCCTGGCGAGTTCGGAGGCCACCGGGCAGGCGCCCGACGGTCCGTTCCGCGTGAGCCATCGCGTTGTGGCCGATCATCTGCGCAGCACGGCGTTCCTGATCGCCGATGGCGTGCTGCCGTCGAACGAGGGACGCGGCTACGTGCTGCGCCGGATCATGCGTCGTGCGATGCGGCATGCGCACATGATGGGCGCGCACGAGCCGGTGATGTACCGGCTGGTGCCCACGCTGGTGCGGCAGATGGGTGCCGCGTATCCCGAGCTGGTGCGCGCCGAGGCGCTGATCGTCGAGACATTGCTGCTGGAGGAGACGCGGTTTCGCCAGACGCTGGACCGCGGTCTGCATCTGCTGACCGAGGAAACTGAACGGCTCGGCGATCGGCAGGCATTGCCGGGCGCCGTGGCGTTCCGGCTGTATGACACCTACGGCTTCCCGCTCGATCTGACGCAGGACGCGCTGCGCGAACAGGGGCGCGAAGTGGACCTCGCCGGCTTCGAGGCCGCCATGGACGAGCAGCGGGCCCGTGCCCGCGCCGCCTGGGCGGGCACTGGGGAAGCGGCCACCGAGCGCGTGTGGTTCGAGCTGAAGGAGAAGGTCGGCGCATCGGAGTTTCTCGGCTATTCGACCGAGACGGCGGAGGCGGAAATCGTCGCACTGGTGGTGAGCGGCGCGCCGGCCGAAACCGCCGCGGTCGGTTCGGACGTCGCAGTGATGCTCAATCAGACGCCGTTCTACGGCGAAAGCGGCGGTCAGGTCGGCGACACCGGTGTCATCACCGGTGCGGACGGGCTCCGCATCACGGTTGCGGATACGCAGAGGAAGCTGGGCGATCTGTTCGTGCATCTCGGGCGGGTCGAGGCCGGCGAGGCGCATGTCGGCGCGCCGGTGCTGGCCGAGGTGGATCATGCGCGGCGCACCGATATCCGTGCGCATCATTCGGCGACGCATCTGCTGCACGAGGCGCTGCGGCGGCGGTTGGGCACGCATGTCACGCAGAAGGGCAGCCTGAACGCGCCGGACCGGCTGCGCTTCGACGTCTCGCAGCCGCGTCCGTTGACCGGCGACGACATCGCCTGGGTGGAAGGCGAGGTGAATGCGCGCATTCGCGAGAACAGCGAGGTGACGACGCGGCTGATGACGCCGGATGCCGCGGTGGAGATGGGGGCGATGGCGCTGTTCGGCGAGAAGTACGGCGAGGAGGTGCGCGTCGTCGCGATGGGTCGGGGAGAAGGCAACAAGGCGGCGTATTCGATCGAGCTGTGCGGCGGCACGCATGTGCGGCGCACCGGCGATATCGGCTATTTCAAGATCCTGTCGGAGAGCGCGATTGCCGCCGGGGTGCGTCGCATCGAGGCGGTGACCGGCGCGTTCGCCGAGGCGGTGGTGGATGAGACGGAGCATCGATTGCACGAGGTCGCGGGCGCATTGCGGGCGAGTCCGGTCGAGACACCGGAGCGTGTTGCCGCGCTGCTGGAGGACAAGCGGAAGCTGGAACGCCAGGTCGCCGAACTGCAGCGCAGGCTGGCAACCGGCGGCGGTGCGGCGGACGTTGAGGAGGTGAACGGCGTAAAGCTTGCCGCGCGCAATCTGGGCGAGGTTCCGGCGCGCGATCTGAAGGGCCTGGCGGATGCGATCGGCAAGCAGCTGGGCACCGGCGTGGTGGCACTTGTATCCACGAACGAAGGCAAGGCGAGCATCGTGGTCGGGGTATCGCCGGACCTCACCAAGCGGTTCGATGCTGTGAAGCTGGTGCGCGCGGCATCGGTCGCGGTTGGCGGCAAGGGCGGCGGCGGCAGGCCGGACATGGCGCAGGCCGGCGGCCCCGATGGCGCGCACGCGGATGCGGCATTGGCGGCGGTGCGCGGCGCGATGGCGACATGAAGTACGATATCAAACAGACTGGCAGGCGCGCGTTCCGCGTCGGCGTGGCGCGCGACGGGACTGCTACCGACCACTGTCTCGGTTATTTTGGTACGCTGCGCGAGGCGCAGTTGTTTGTGCACCGAATGCAGGTTGTCGATGCCGGCCGCTCTCACGAAGGCTCCGGACAGCACATGCAGCGTGTTTCGCCGGCTGCTCTCCGTGCGCTCTCTCGCGTGCTTTTGGCCCATGCGAAACAGGTTCGCGCGGATGCCGAGAGGGCGCGTGAACGGGCGGTTCGATCCAGACTGCAGTCAGAGCAGGCGCAGAGATCTTCGGTGACCCGCCGTGCCTTCAGCGACGCCGCCACACAGCGGCGCGACACAACCTGACGTCTGGCGCCGCCGACCTGACGCGTGTCAGCGCCCTTTGAAGTCGGGTTTGCGCCGCTCGCGATGGGCGCGGATACCTTCCTGCATGTCCTCGCTCGCGCGCACGCGGCCGAGTGTCTGGCTGACCGCGACCATGCGCTCGACCGGGCCGATCGGCAGCACCTCGGCCGCCAGGCGCTTCAGGGCGCCCATCACCAGCGGAGCGGAGTTCCAGCATTTCATTCGCCATCGCCAGCGCTGCCGTTTCATGCTGGCCGTTCGGCACCACGCGATTGACGAAGCCGACATCGTAGGCGCGCTGCGCACTCACCTTGCTGCACAGGAGCATCATCTCCATCGCAAGCTTGTGCGGCATGCGCGAGACCAGCGAACTGATCATGCCGCCGGTGACGCCGAGCTTCGCTTCGGGGTAGTGGAAGATGGTGCTTTCAGTTGAAACCATCAGGTCGCACAGCATCACCATGACGATGCCGCCGCCGATGCACCAACCGGAGGTGGCGGCGATGATCGGCTTGTCCGTGTTGAAGCCGACGGTGGGGATGGCACGCCACAATTCCGGCAGGTCGGTGACATCGGCGCCGGCGGTGAAGGCGCGCTCGCCTGTGGCGCTCAGGATCGCGACGCGCTGGTCGGAAGCGTCGAACTCCTGGAACGCCTGCTGCAGCTCAATCGCCACGGCACTGGAGATCGCGTTCATTTTCTCGGGGCGGTTGATGCGGATGATCGAGACAGGGCCTTGGTGTTCGGTGGTGACGACGCTCATTGTTGGCTTCCTCGGATGATTTGGGTGCCAAGTGTGCAGGCCTGAAAGGCAGGATTTAACACGGAGGACGAAGCGAGGGCCACCGAGGAGGTGGGCATGCGCTTCGCGCGAAGTTCCGCTGGCTTTCTCTGGGGTTCTCCGTGACCCTCGCGGGTTCTCTGTGTTGAATCTTCGCTGCGGATCGCGCAAGGTTATCGGCCTTGAGCACAGGGCGCACAGTTATGATCGAATACGTCTCCATCTGCGAAGTCGGGCCGCGTGACGGCCTTCAGATCGCCAAGACGCGCATGACGACGGATGCGAAGGTGCGCTGGATCGAAGCGATCGCCGCCGCCGGCGTGAAGGAGATCGAGGTCGGCAGCTTCGTGCCGCCGCGCGTCATTCCGCAGCTCTCGGACACGCCCGAAGTCGTCGAGCGGTGCCTCGACATACCCGGCCTGACCGTGCAGGCGCTGGTGCCAAATCTGCGTGGCGCGCAGAACGCTTATCACGCAGGCGTGCACAAGATCAGCATCCCGATCTCGGTCAGCGAAGGCCACAGCATGGCCAATCTGAACCGCACGCCGGCGCAGTCGATAACCATGATGCGCGAGATCATGGACTGGCTGCATGCGCAGCCGCGCCGCGTGCCGGTGGTGGCGGGATGCTCGACCGCGTTCGGCTGCTCGATCGACGGCGTGGTGCCGACGGCGAAGACGGTGGCGCTGGCGAAGGGACTGGCGGACGCTGGCGTCGATCAGATCATGCTGGCCGACACGGTCGGCTACGCGCATCCGGCGCAGATCAAGGAGGTGGTGCGGGCCACGCGCGAGGCGATCGGCGGCACGCTCTATGGGCTGCATCTGCACGACACCTGCGGCCTTGGCATCGCCAATGCGCTGGCCGGGCTGGAGGAGGGCATCCGCGCGTTCGACGCGTGCCTGGCGGGGCTGGGTGGCTGCCCGTATGCGCCCGGCGCGTCGGGCAACGTCGTCACCGAAGACCTGGTGTTCATGCTGGAAAGCATGGGGTTTGCCACCGGCATCGACCTGCCGAAGCTGATCGAGGCGCGTCGGCTGCTGCATGAGGGGCTGCCGGAGGAGCCGATGCACGGGCAGGTGCCGAAGGCCGGCATTCCGCGGACGTTCCGGGCGGCCGCCTGAGCATCGTCGGAATGGGTCGACCGGCTGGAAATTGACCCTGGAGCTTCTGCGCGCCCTATATGCAGGTTCTTGGAAGAGGGGCGGCGGTGGACGAGGTCACTACGCACGACGGCGCGCAGGAATACGCCAGACGGTTCGCCGCCTCGTTGACCGAGGAGGGGCGTTATCGCCTGCTGGTCGAGGCGGTAACCGATTATGCGATCTTCATGCTCGATATCAACGGCATAGTGACCAGTTGGAATGCGGGCGCGCAACGTTTCAAGGGCTATCAGGCGGCGGAAATACTCGGCCAGCACTTCTCCAGGTTCTACACCGAGCAGGATCGGGCAACGGGATTGCCGGCGAGGGCGCTCGCGACCGCCGCGAGCGAGGGCAGGTTTGAAGGTGAAGGCTGGCGGGTCCGCAAGGACGGAACCCGGTTCTGGGCCAACGTGGTCATTGATGCAATTCGTGATCCGGAAGGTCACGTTGTCGCCTTCGCCAAGATCACACGGGACCTCACCGAGCGGCGGCTCGCGGAGGATAGCCTTCGGCGAAGCGAGGAGCAGTTCCGGCACCTTGTGCAAGGAGTAATTGACTATTCGATCTACCTGCTGGAACCGGATGGCAAGGTTGGGACCTGGAACGCCGGCGCGGAGCGAATCAAGGGATATCGGCGCGACGAAATTCTCGGCCAGCATTTCTCCCGGTTCTACACTGACGAAGACCGGGCGAAGGGGTTGCCGGCAAGGGCACTCGCGACGGCCACCGCCGAGGGCAAGTTCGAAGGCGAAGGCTGGCGCGTCCGCAAGGATGGAACCCGCTTTTGGGCCAGCGTGGTGATCGATGCACTGTATGACGATCGCGGCAGACACATCGGCTTCGCCAAGATCACCCGTGACATCACCGAGCGGCGGGACACGCAGCTTGCCCTGGAAAAGGCCCGCGAAGCCTTGTTTCAGTCGCAGAAGATGGAAGCGATGGGGCAATTGACCGGCGGCATCGCGCACGATTTCAACAATCTGCTCGCAGCGGTGCTTGGCAGCCTTGAACTCGCACGCAAGCTGGTTGATCCGGAAACCAGGCTCGCGCGTCTGCTGGACAACGCCGCGCGCGGCGCCCAACGCGGTGCGTCACTCACCAAACGCATGCTCGCATTCGCGCGGCACCAGGAGCTCAATCTTCAACCGGTCGATTTGTCGGTTCTCCTGCGTGGCATGACCGACCTGCTGGAACGCTCGCTGGGGCCGACGATCGGGATCGAGACACGCCTGCCGTCCGATCTTGCCGCGGTCGTGGCGGATGCCAATCAACTTGAAATGGCCGTGCTCAACCTGGCGGTCAACGCGCGCGACGCGATGCCGGATGGGGGAATGCTTATCCTCGCGGCGTGTATGGTGAAGGTCTCGTCGGATGACGAGGCGTTGTCGCCTGGCTCCTATGTTTGCCTGTCGATCATAGATAACGGCAGTGGAATGGACGAGGCGATTCGCTTGCGGGCGCTCGATCCCTTTTTCACCACCAAGGGAGTGGGCAAGGGAACCGGGCTTGGATTGTCGATGGTGCATGGGCTGGCCGAGCAATCGGGGGGTCGCCTCGTGCTGAAGAGCAAACAGGGTGAGGGAACGACGGTCGAAATCTGGCTCCCCGCTGCGTCGAAGCCACCGGCTTCCGCAACGCTTGCCGCCACCGAAGCGGCCACAGGTTCGGATCGGCCGCTTACGATCCTTGCGGTTGATGATGACTATCTCGTCCTGACGAACATGGTGGCCATGCTTGAAGACCTCGGCCACAAGGTCTTTGAGGCGAACTCCGGTCGGCAGGCGCTGACGATCCTGCGGCAACCTGTGGCCATCGACCTGGTGATCACTGATCAGGCGATGCCACGCATGACCGGTCTGCAACTGATCAGCGAGATAAAATCCGAGTGGCCGGATTTACCGATCGTTCTGGCAACCGGTTACGCGGAACTGCCGCCTGAAGGCGCCGGTTTTCCACGGCTGGCAAAACCGTTCATGCAACATGACCTCGCGGCGGCGGTCAAAAGCGCAACGACATCGTTTGTTGCGAAACGATCGTGAGTTGGCGCGCGCGCATTTGATGCGATCGGATCGGATATCGACTGCAATTGCATCCTCTCATGGCCGAATGCCTGTGACGGAATGGGACGGCATGCGATCCCGCCACATTGCGGCAGCAGACGGTGGGCACTAATAGGAGTTTCAGCGGACCGATCATGACGTAGCGAATGGTCAGTGCCTCAATGGAGCTGTAACGGTGAGGTTTGAATGAGCCAAACACGCCGACCACCCCCGCGTTCGGTTTTTGCATCACTCGTGCTGATCGCTGTTGCCATCGGTGGGAGCGCCGCGGCCTTTGCCTACACGGCGGGATGGCTTTCGCCGCAGCGCCTCACCCCGGACAAGCTGGTGGATGCGTTTACGCCTCCTGGCGGTGAGCCGCTTGGCCATCGCAAGAATCATGCGAAGGGGATCTGCTTCACCGGCACGTTCGAGGCGAACGGGGCCGGATCTGAACTCTCATATGCGCAGGCCTTCGTCCGCGGTCAGTATCCGGTTCTCGGACGCTTCAATCTCGGAACTCCTGATCCGAACGCGCCCGATGCAACGGTCCGCGTTCGGGGCATGGGATTGCAGATCTCGACGCCGGACGGGCAGGAATGGCGCAGCGCCATGATCAACGCTCCGGTCTTTCCGGTGTCGACGCCACAGGCGTTCTATGAACTTCTGCTCGCCTCGGCGAGCAAGGCCCCCGACGCGATGAAGACATTCGCGGCCGCGCATCCTGAGATTGGAGCATTCGGCGCCTGGGCAGGCACCGGACCGTGGACCGGTAGTTACGCGGAAGAGCGATACAACGGTCTCAACAGCTTCATCGTCGCCAACAGTTCCGGCACAGAGAAAACGGTGCGATGGTCGCTTCTGCCGGCGGCGCAACCTGTCGCGGTTTCGCCGGACGAACTCGCGAAGCGTGGACCCAACTTCCTCGAGCAGGAGATCGCCGAGCGAATCCACGGCGGCCCGCTGCGCTGGACCATGGCCGTGACCGTGGCCAATCCCGGCGATCCCACTGCGGACCCGAGCAAGGCCTGGCCGGATGACCGCCGCACCGTCGAGGTCGGGACGCTGACCGTGGAGAAGATCGAAGCGGAACGGGACGGTCCATGCCGCGATATCAACTTTGATCCGACCGTCCTGCCCGCGGGCATTCGAACATCGGACGATCCGTTCCCGGCCGCACGGTCGTCCGCCTACGCGAAGTCGTATGACCGTCGCACGGCGGAGGCTCAGGACTATCCAAGAACCGCAACGGACGCCAAGCCATGATCGCGGATAACCCACGCTTCACTCCGCTGCAGCGCCTGCTCCACTGGGTCATGGCGGTGCTCATACTGGCCATGCTGTTCATCGGCGTCGGCATGGTGTCCACCGTCATGCCGAAATATCTCAGCCTTGTTTCGATCCACAAACCGCTCGGCATCGCGATCCTGGTGCTTGCGCTGATCCGCCTCGTGGTGCGCCTGCGCTATGGTGCGCCGCCGCTGCCACTCGACCTGCCTGAGCCAATGAAGCTCGCGGCCTATTTGTCGCACTATGCATTATACATCCTGATGATCGGGATGCCGTTGATCGGCTGGGCCATGCTGTCGGCGGCCGCCTATCCGGTTGTACCTGTACGGGAGCGTGCATCTTCCGGCGATCGTGCCGCAGAGCGACAGCCTTCACGCGATGCTCTGGAACGCACACTTCTACCTTGCCTTCGTGTTCTTTGCTCTGATCCTGATGCACGTCGCCGCAGCGCTCTTCCACGCGCTCGTCCGACGGGACGGTGTATTCGAGGCGATGGCGTCCGTGTCGAGCAGCGACGAGGTGGTTCCTGCCGAGTGACGCGGATCGCTTTCCGGCGACTGGGTCTATACAGCGCGGAAATTTGAGTTCGGACGAGCCACGCCGATGCAACGTCACAGCGCGGACTTCGTTGTGTCGATACCGTGCCCAGTATTCTCGTGATAGGAGCTTCCGCGGGCGTCGTGTCCGTTGGCGGTCTTTATCGTGGTGCACATTGGTGCTCGTGCCAGCAGGTTGCCCGACCTGCTCAGTCGCGTGAGCAAGCGGACGGACGGTGCTCAGGCGGCGCTAGTCTAGTTCAGGAAGATCTTTCCCGGGTTGAGAATCCCGCGCGGGTCCAGCGCCTGCTTCACCGAGCGCATCACTGCCAGGGCCTCGGCGCCGTGCTCCTGCTCCAAAAACTCGCGCTTGCCGATCCCCACGCCGTGCTCGCCGCTGCACGACCCGCCAAGCGCCAGCGCGCGGGCGACGATCTTCTTGTCGAGGTCCCAGGCGCGCTGCAATCCGTCGGGTTCGGGCGGCACCAGGATGACCGTATGGAAATTGCCGTCGCCGACATGGCCGACGATCGGCGCGGTCAGACCCGACGCTGCGATGTCCTCCTTGGCGCCGAGGACCGCCGCGTCGAGGCGCGAGATCGGCACGATCGCGTCCGTGGCGATGCCTTTGTGTCCTGGCTTCAGCGCCAGGCACGCCCACAGCGCGTCGTGACGCGCCTTCCAGAGTTTGCCACGCTCGGCGGCATCGGTGGCCCAGCGGAAGCCCTTCCCGTCGCAGCCGGCGGCGATCTCCTCGGCCTGCGTCGCCTGCTCGGCCACCGCGGCGGTGGTGCCGTGGAACTCGAAGAACAGGCTGGGCAGCGGCTCCAGTCCCTCCAGCTTCGAATAGGCGATGCAGGCCGCCATCTGCACCTCGTCCAGCAGTTCCATGCGTGCGACGGGAATGCCCATCTGGAGGATGGCGATCACGGTCTCGACCGCGCCGCGCAGCGTGGGGAATTGGCAGGTGGCCGACGACATCGCCTCGGGGATGCCGTGCAGGCGCAATTGGATTTCGGTGATAACGCCGAGAGTGCCCTCGGAGCCGATGAACAGTCGCGTCAGGTCGTAGCCGGCAGCGGACTTGCGTACGCGGCCGCCGGTGTGGATCAAGCGTCCGTCGGCCAGTGCGACGGTGAGGCCCAGCACGTTCTCGCGGATCGTGCCGTAGCGCACCGCGTTGGTGCCGGAGGCGCGCGTCGCGCACATGCCGCCGATGGTGCACAGCGCCGTCCCGGGATCGACCGGGAAGAACAGCCCCTGGTCGCGAAGATGATCGTTGAGCCGGTCGCGCGTGACACCGGCCTCGATGCGGCAATCCATATCGGGCTGGCTCGCGTCGATGATGCGCGTCATGCGCGACAGGTCGAGCGTGATGCCGCCGCGCACCGGCGTCACGTGGCCTTCCAGCGAAGTGCCGGCGCCCCATGCCACGACCGGCACGCGCGCATTGTTGCACAGCGTCAGCAGGCGGGCGGCTTCGTCCGAGGTCTCGATGAAGGCGACGGCGTCGGGCAGTACCGGCGGTTGGGTGTCCTGGCCATGCGAGTGATGCTCGCGCAGGGTGGCGTTGGTGGTGATGCGCTCGCCCAGGAAGGCGCGGGCGCCCTCAATCACGGTCTCGACGGGCGTTGGCATCGCGGTGTCCTCTGGCTTGGTGCCTGCCCCATAGGACCTGCCGGTGCGGGCTGGCAAGGGAGCCGGGAGTTGGCGTTATGCCACCTCGGCTATTCGGCTCCAGGCTCATCGGCAAACAACTGGCTAGTGGTAGCGAGCGTGTTGGCGGTCGTTACGATGTTGTCATCCTTGGTGGAAACCTACCGAGGAAACGCGAAATGACCTACCGAAGAATCGTTGCGGCGAGTCCGCTGGCTTACAGCGCGATGCTCGGCCTAGCGCTGGCGCAGGGAACAATGACGGGTGCGCCTGGCAACTGGACGGTCCACACAGCAGCGAAGTCTGGATGCCCCGGCATCGCTCTGCAAATACAGAGAGATGGCGACAACCTGAAGGGCTTCGCGGAGACGGGTGACATGGCTGGTTCGAGCCGCCTGTCCGGCGCGATCGACGCCAAAGAGAAATTCTCGCTCGCCATGACCCAGGTTGACGGCAAAGGTCCTCAGGGAACCATCACCGGCTCGCGCAACGCGTCTGACGGCTGGCTCAGATTAAGGGGTCGGGCTGTACCGATGGCCCGCTAAAGATCATGACCTACGTGCCGTACCAGGGCTAGTGCCCTGCGTCGTTGATTCTGCGGCCGATCCCTGAATCGATATCTCCGGTAGCGCGGAGATGCGTCGTGATCGCGAAACAACCTGCCGTAAAGAGATACATCGTAACGCTCAGCGCTGAGGAGCGGGAACACCTCGACACGCTAATACAAAAGGGCACAAGTCCCGCACGGCAGGTGCTGAAGGCGCGCATTCTGCTGAAGGCCGACGCGTCCGATGCCGGTGATGCCTGGAGCGACAGCCAGATTGCCACGGCTCTGGACACCAGCATCGACACCGTGGCGCGGACGCGCCAGCAGCTGGTGGAGGAAGGGCTGGAGGCGGCGCTGACCCGCAAGCATTCGCCAGCGTCGGCCAGGCCGCGCATCTTCGATGGAGCCGCTGAAGCCAAGCTGATCGCTCTGGCCTGTTCCGAACCACCCAAGGGTCGCGCGCGGTGGTCGCTGAAGCTGCTGGAAGAGGCGGTGGTAGAGCTGAACATCGTTGCCCGCGCCAGCGACAATACGATCGGGCGAACGCTCAAAAAAACACGCTCAAGCCGCACCTTCAGAAGCAGTGGGTCATCCCGCCGGACGCCAACGCCGCCTTCGTAGCCGGCATGGAAGATGTGCTGGAGGTCTATCACAGGCCGCACGATCCAGCGTTCCCGGTGGTCTGCCTGGACGAGACCTCGAAGCAGCTGGTCGCCGAAACACGGGTGCCGATCGCGGCGAAGCCGGGATATCCCGCACGTCATGACTATGAGTACCAGCGCAACGGAACGGCCAATCTCTTCATGCTGTTCGCACCACTGGAAGGCTGGCGGCACGTCGAGGTGACCGACCGCCGCACGGCCCGCGATTATGCCCAGGTCCTCAAGGATCTGTCCGATACGCACTTACCCGCAGCGAAGAAGATCGTGCTCGTGCAGGACAATCTCAGCACCCACAAGCCGGCTTCACTCTACGAGGCATTCCCCGCTGCCGAAGCACGCCGGCTCACCGAGCGGTTCGAGTGGCACTACACACCCAAGCACGGCAGTTGGCTGGATATGGCAGAATCCGAACTCAGCGTCCTCTCCGTTCAGTGTCTCGATCGGCGGATCTCTGACAGGCAGACTTTGATCGAGGAGGTCGCCGCCTGGCAGGACTGCCGCAACAAGAAGCACACCACGGCCGACTGGCACTTCACCACCGCTGATGCCCGCGTGAAGCTGAAACGCCTATACCCAGCGATATGAGTGACTCAGGGCACTCTCATGTTCGCCGTTTCAAGCAGCAGGTGCGTAAATTCCTTGCTTGCACTGCAAGCTGTTCAGCATGGCCGTTGCTGAGCAAAGCAGGAGGCACGATCATGAAACGACGGTTGATCATGCTCTGATACGCGGGTTGGTTACCGCCGGACCGGTGATACGTCGCGGAGCTTCCTCGGTCTAGTGTCCAGCGTCGGATGAGATCCGGCTGATAGTACCCTCGAGGGTTCTCCTGGCCGTGACCGTGCCTCCAGCCTTGCCCAGCATTGGATGTGTTGTTGCGCGGTGTGTCCTTTCCTTGAAACAGATTCCGATGCCAGTCTGTACTCGTTCAGGTAGCCGTGGGCTGTGCCTGTTTGGCGATCGCCCAGATGAAGCCCGCCAGCTCGCGCGCGATCGCAGCCGTGATCACCGTCGGCAGCTTTCGGGCCCGGGCGAGCTTGCGATACCGTCGGCACAGCCGCTCCTGGGCTTTCCATGCGATGTCACGGATCGGCTTGGCCAGCCGCTCCTGCCGCAGCAGCTGCTCTCGGGCGATGCGTGCAGGAAACCGATAGCTCCAGGCGGCTTCGATCAGCATGCGTCGCGCCGCTCCATTACCGGCCTTGGTAATGCCGCCCTGGCGTCGCGTGCGACCGCTGGAGTGCTCGGACGGCACCAGGCCGAGATACGCCATGAGCTGGCGGGGATTGGTGAAGCGCGTGATGTCGCCGAGCTCAGCCACCAAAGTGGCTGCGGCTGTCAAGCGCACGCCGCGCAAGGCTTGCAGGGCTTCAACCACCGGTCCGAGAGACCACTCCGGCAACACGGCTTCGATATGTGCCTCCAGTCGGTCGCGCCGTGCCATCGCTGCCTCGACGGCCGCGATACAATCTTCCAGCACAATATGATGTACCGCCTGGTCGAACTTGAGGCTTGCCAGCCAGCGCCGGTGCAGCTGCGTCCAGGCCGGTCGGTGGTAGTGGCAGCCGTGGCGCAGCAGGAAGCCAGACAATTGCTGACGCGCTTGGCGCAGGGTGCGCACTGCCGCCTGACGTGCACGAACGAGATCACGGATCGCTTCGTGGGCCTGATCCGGAACCCAGACCGCGGTCAGTTCACCGGCGCGGTGCAGCTTGGCAAGATTGATCGCATCCCGCCGATCGGTCTTGATCCGCTCGCCTGGCTTTCGCGGGATCAACGATGGCGCGACGACGGCGCATTCGTGCCCCGCTACGGTGAGTTGTCGCTGAATGCCGTAACCGCATGGTCCGGCTTCATAACAGAACCGCAGTTCTCTTCTCGCAGGAGCCAGCTTCACGGTCAGCGACTTCAAGGCAGCCGGTGTATTGGGGATCTTCCCATGCTCGCGCACTTCTCCCTGCAAGCCCGCTTCGGCCAATGCAACCGCTATCGTATCCTTGTGCACGTCAAGGCCGACATATGTGATAGGCTTTGCCATGACCCGTCTCCCCTATGCATGAGGCTCGGTACCGGACCATCCGGCACAACCCTCGAAGCCTGCATACTGTGAGACGGGTCGCCCTATCTCAGGCGAACATCTGGTCGTGCGCCGGGAGACCGGTAAGGAGGAAGTGGTGAGAGTCCACTGCGATGAAGGAGTAGCAAACCACGTCGGCCCCGAGCCGTGCGCAGGCATCCGCGAGGGTGTCGGCGAAGCGTCGGTAGGGGTACGTGCAGGCCAGCCATTGAGCCGCGAAATTGTTCTGATCTCGGGTGCCGACGCCGTGACTAGGGTGGAAGGCAACACGGAAGGATGCGTTATTGCGAGTGTCCGCCCGGCCCGGCGTGGTCATAGACCCTGGCATGTACGGAAGCTCCTTGCACGGGAACCGGGAGATCTCTGGATCGGCCATAAGCCCTCCAACTCGGGGCGTATGGTCCGCAGCGGAAAGGCGATGAGCCGTAGTCGCTGATGTACGATCCAGAGAAGTCAGACTCCGGCATAGTAGCTGTGAAGTCGACGAACAAAGCCGGGCGACCGGCGGCGGAGTAGGCGGAGCCAAGGCTGGGGACCAAGGGAAGCGCGGGACAGCAAAGCACGCACCGGGCACAGGACCGGGCTCGCGTGACCCAGGCGCTGGATCGCGTACGGAAAGTCGCAAAGGAGAGGAAAAAGGAACAGTTCACCGCGCTCCTCCACCACGTCAGTGTCGAAACGCTGCGGACGGCGTTCTACGCGCTCAAACGCAAGGCCGCCCCCGGCGTGGATGGCATGACGTGGCGGGACTATGAGGCAGGCCTCGAGCGACGGCTCGAGGACCTGCACAAACGGGTCCATCGAGGCGCTTACCGGCCTCAACCGTCCCGCCGGACGTATATACCGAAGGCGGACGGGAGACTTCGGCCGCTGGCGATCGCCGCCCTGGAGGATAAGATCGTCCAGGGCACGACCGTGCTGGTACTCAACGCGATCTATGAAGGCGACTTCTGCGGTTTCTCCTACGGGTTTCGGCCTGGAAGAGGGCCGCACGACGCGTTGGATGCCCTGTCGGTGGCAATCGACAGGCGGAATGTGAACTGGGTAGTAGACGCCGACATCCAGAACTTCTTTGGGGCGGTCAGCCAGGAGTGGCTGATCCGCTTCGTGAAGCATAGGGTTGGCGACGAGCGCATCACCCGCCTGATTCAGAAGTGGCTCAAGGCGGGCATCCTTGAGGACGGGGACGTGACGGTGGACGACCGGGGGACAGGCCAAGGGTCGGTGATCTCACCGCTTCTCGGGAATGTCTACCTGCACTATGTCCTGGACCTGTGGGCCAAACGCTGGCGACGGCGTGAGACCACCGGCGACATGATCATCGTGCGGTACGCCGATGATTTGGTCGTTGGCTTCGAGCACGAGGGCGACGCCCGTCGCTTTCTTGATGCGATGCGCGCGAGACTGAAGGAGTTCGCGCTGTCGCTCCATCCGGAGAAGACCCGTCTGATTGAGTTTGGTCGCCATGCGGCGGCCGACCGCAAACAGCAAGGGCTTAGCAAACCGGAAACCTTCGCGTTCCTGGGGTTCACGTTCATCTGCGGAAAGACACGCCGCGGGCGATTCCAGCTTCAACGGAAAACCCGGCGTGACCGCATGCGGACGAAGCTCCAGGAGATCAAGGGGGAGCTGAGGCGTCGAATGCACCAACCAATTCCCGAACAAGGGGAATGGCTGAGGCAGATCGTGACCGGGCACTTTGCTTACTTTGCTGTTCCAACAAACATCCGGGCGCTGTCGGCGTTCCGGCATTATGTGACCGATATCTGGAGGCGCACGCTTCGGCGGCGCAGTCAAAAGGACGGTTGCACTTGGGATCGCATCGCGCAGGTATCAGGACACTGGCTCCCTAAGCCCCGCATCCTTCATCCCTGGCCAGATGTGCGCTTCGCCGTCACCCACCCGAGGTAGGAGCCCAGTGCCCGAATCGGGCTCGCTGGGATCTGTGCGGGGGGCGCCCGGCAACGGGCGTCCCTACCGCGATTAGTACCTCTCGACGTTGAGGCACGGAATGTTTTGTGCGGCGTAGCTCGTACCCGCTCGCGTCGAACCGTGCGCCGCGCGAAACCGGTCCTTGGATCTCGCATACTAGCCTGGCGGTATCTTGCCATCAGGCCTCTGCGTCAGCATAACGATAGAATATCGCGTCGTCACAACGATGAGGAGAAGGACCACGATGTCTTCAGCAGCACAGTCGAGCAATGGAGGCCCAGGATGACGGTCAGTTCGAGGTTATCACAGGCATCCTGCGCGCTCGCCGTGGGCCTATCACTGTCGGCGCTGCCGCTGATCGCTCCCAGTGCCCAAGCACAGAAGAAGTCGAACATCGTCATACTTATGACAGATGACACCGGTTGGGGGGACTTTGGCTACGTGTCCGGCGGGGGCGAGGCCCTTGGCCATCCAACGCCGAATGTCGACCGCCTCGCGAAAGAAGGGGCGATCTTTACAAATTGGTACGGCCAGGCAAGCTGCACGGCGGGTCGCGCATCGTTCATTACGGGACGCATCCCCGTTCGTTCCGCACTTTCGGTCGTCGTTGTCCCTGGCGACCCAAACGGTCTGAGAAAAGAGACACCGACAATTGCGGAGTTCTTTAAGAAAAACGGATACCAGACATACTTTTCTGGCAAATGGCACCTTGGCGACAAGGCCGAATTCTATCCCATCGAGCACGGTTTCGACGAGATGAGGAACTTCGCCGCCTACTATCCTGGCGTGTATTCGTATTCTGACACCTCGCCCAAAATGCACCCATGGTTCCCATCGTATAATGCCGACTACTGGAAGCAGTACCAAAGCGTGGTGAACCTATACGAATGGGAAGGCACGGCCGGCAAGTCTGCGACCAAAGGAGAACAAATCACCTACGACAACCTCGCGGAATTCGATATTCGCCAAACGGATTCGGCGATTGCTTACATCAAGCAGCACGCCAAGGACGCCGCACCGGTCTTTATGGATGTAAATTTCATGAAGATGCACAATCCGAACAACCCTGCCCAGGCATTTAAAGGCGTAACGCGTTTGGGCAACTACTGCCCGAAGTCACTCATATTGTGGGATATAGACGCTTCAGCTTAACGCGGGCGTCAGCGGTGGTGAACTGCGAATCCGCCTTTGCGTGGTGCTCGTTACGGCTGTCCTGCCATGCGGCGACTTCCTCGATCAAGGTCTGCTTGTTGGCGATGCGCCGATCGAGGCACTGACGCGACAGGACGCTGAGTTCGGATTCAGCCATGTCCAACCAACTGCCGTGCTTGGGCGTGTAGTGCCACTCGAACCGTTCGCGAGCCGACGTGCCTCGGAGGCGGGAAAGGCTTCATAGAGTGACGCTGGCTTGTGGGTGTTGAGATTGTCCTGCACGAGTATGATTTTCTTCGCCTTTGGAAAGTGTGTGTCGGACAGTTCCTTGAGGACCTGGGTGTAGTCCAAGGCAGTGTGACGATCGGTGACTTTGACACGCCGCCAGCCTTCCAGTGGCGCGAACATCATGAACAGGTTGGCGGTGCCATTGCGCTCGTATTCATAATCATGCCGCGCGGGGCGTCCTGGTTTTGCCGGGATCGGCACGCGCGTCTCGGCGATAAGCTGCTTTGATGTCTCGTCCACGCAGACCACGGGGTAAGTCGGATACTGCGGCCTCTGGTAGACTTCCAGCACATCCTCCATGCCGGCTACGAACGCCGCGTTGGCATTGGGCGGTATCACCCATTGCTTTTGCCGGTGAGGCTTGAGCAGGTTTTTTTTAACGTCCGCCCAATCGTGTTATCGCTGGCACGGTCAACGATGTACAATTCTACGACCGCCGTTTCCAGCAGCGACAGTGTCCACCGCACGCGCCCTTTGGGTGGTTTGGAGCAGGCCAGGGCGATCAGCTTGGCCTCGGCGGCTCCGTCGAAGATGCGCGGTCTGGCCGAAGCAGGAGAATGCCTGTGGGTCAGGGCCGCCTCGAACCCTTCTTCCACCAATCGCTGGCGGGTCCGGGCAAGCGTGTTGACGGTGGTCGCCAGTGCACTGGCGATTTGGCTGTCACTCTAGCCTTCGCCCGCCTCGCAGACATCGGCCTTCAGCAGGATACGCGCTTTCATCAGCTGACGTGCTCGGTGCTTGCCAGTACAGGATCAGTGTGTTGAGCCGTTCGCGCTCCTCGTCACTGAGCTTCACAACGTACTTCTTCACGGCGGTCTGTTTCGCGGTCACGACTTATCTCCGGTGGTCCCGAGACATCGATTCAGAGACTCACCATCAAATCATGAGAAATTTCCGATTCCATGATGGAGCTCGACTACAATATTGGTCGGATCATGGACACCATTCGGGCGGAAATGTCCGATACGATCGTGATTCTCACAGCTGACAACGGCGCTTGGCAAGACGCATGGCCGGATGCCGGGACCGTACCGTTCCGTGGCGAAAAAGGGTCGCCGTTCGAGGGAGGCTGGCAAGTCCCCGGCGTGATGTGGGCGCCGGGAAGGATTCCGGCGGATTCGAAGCGCTCCGAAATGATGTCGCACATGGACGCGTGGCCGACCTTGGCCGCTATGGTTGGTATCAAGCCGCCGCCGGCGGACTGGGTCGATAACAACGGCAAGGGCATCTACTTCGACGGCATAGACAATAGTGCCTATGTCACGGGCAAGGATCCGCACTCAGCGCGGGATTCGTGGATCTACGTCGATGGCGAGAACTTCTCGGGCGTGCGCGCCGACATCGGCGGCGACCCGAAGACCCCATGGCTCCGAATCGCGTGGAAGTACCTTTACACCTCCAAGGACACATGGTTGGGGGCAGAGCAAGATCTTGGTTGTTGCGGGTCTCTGTATAATCTCACCATGGATCCGTACGAAAAATACGACATGCTGTTCAATGGAGCGGTCTCTACGCGCCTGCCGACGACCTCCCCCGGCAGGTATTCGGGTGAGGACAATGGTTGGGCACTTTCGCTGGCGTATATACCGCTGGTGGCTTTCGACAAGTCCATCATCAAGTATCCCAACATACAGCGGTTCCCGGGTGGCGCTTCGAACGATCTGAAGCCAAACCTCAAAAACCCCAAAGACCCCGTACCTCTGTTGGATCCGAACGTGCATGTGGGGGGTGGTGGCGGCTGATCGTAGTGCAGCGCGCGTGCGAGGCGCGGGGGTGGTCTTGGCCATCTCCCGCTTTGCATCACCCCATTCAGATGGGAAAGCACTATGAACTTCGATGTAGGCAAGTTCGAGCTTGGAGTGACGTGGATGAAGCGCTTCAGGATGATAGTCCTGGCCGCAGCGCTGTCGATAACAGGCGTTTTTACCGCGCGCGCCGATCTGGCGCCCCCGGTTGGCGTTCCTACAGACGACGGCATGCCGGCCTTCGCCCTCCAATGGTTCCTGCAGCTCCAGGCGGGCAAGATCGATCGGGCACAATACAATGCCGCTTATTGCGCCGGGATAACCGACGATGCGGTGCAGGCGATGTCGCAGCAGCTCAACCGATACGGCGCCTCGCCGCTGCGCGCCGCGGTCGTCCGGAAAAGCACGGTCGGCAGCCAGACTTTCTACGTAATGGAGCTGCTTTTCCCACGCGGTGACGCGGCCAGCCTTCTGTTCAGTTTCGACACGGAGGGCAAGATCGCCGGTGTAGCCGTCGACAGCATGGCCGGGGACTGACAGAAACCGAACGAAAACTTCGAAAACCATATCAGATAGATGATGTCGTCGCACCCGTTATCGAGAGTTGGGTCTCTTGATTGGAAGGCATGGATCGATGCGAATTAGTGCCATAATTGCCGCGGCCTTCCTGATATGCGGGCCTGTTTGGGTGCAGGTGGGGGGAGCTCAGAATACGCCGAACGCGGCCAGCGTCCCGCCCCAAGCAACCGCGCCTGTAGTGGCGGAACAGGCGGACCGCCTGCTCAAGGAGATGGGCGAGTATGTGGGCTCCGCGGAAGAGTTCACCTTCCATGCCGATATAACTTTCGATCACGTGCTGCCGTCCGGCCAGAAGCTGCAATACTCGGCGTCCGAGGACGTGGCACTGCAACGTCCCGGTCGGCTCTATGTCGAATGGAGCGGCGATCTCGGCGACCGGCAGTTCTGGTACGACGGCAAGTCGGTCACGCTGTATAACCCGGCTACGCCGTTCTACGCCGCGGACGCGGCGCCGGCTGACATCGATGCCATGCTGACCAAGGTCGTGACGCAACTCGGCTTCGCCCCGCCGCTGGCCGACCTGCTGTATCGCGACCCATATCGCGCTGTACGCGGCAACGTACAGGTACGGGTTCGATCTAGGAATGACCGATGTGAACGGACGAAGTTGCCACGCGCTGGCCTTTGTCGAAGAAGACATTGACTGGCAGATCTGGATCGATGGTGGCCCGCAACTGACTCCGTGCAAGCTTGTGATCGGCTACAAGACGCAGCCGTCACAACCGCAGTTCAGCGCGGTGTTCACCCACTGGGATTTCGCACCACGCATCGCCGCGCCGGTGTTCACGCCGGAGATGCCGGCGGGCGTGGAGAAGATCCCGTTCGAGACAATGTCTGCCGCCAAGTAGCAGTCCGGAGGATGCCGATGTTCAAACGGGTGTTATACCGGGAAAAGCAGGCCGGCGTGCTATTGGCAAGTGCCGCTTTGGCCGCGTGTCTCGTGATCGGTGTCGAACGTGCAGCGGCATTCCGAGGTGGATTTGGAGGATTCCACGGAGGGGGTGGCTTCGGTGGGTTCCGCGGTGGTGGGTCCCACTTCGGCGGCGCTAGAGGCGGAGGTTCGCGCTTTGGTGATGGGGGATTTGGCGACCGCAGGTACTGATGCCGGCTTTGGCCGGGGTGGTTTCGGCAGCGTCCACAACGCGGGCAACTTCTCCAATCATGCTGATGCGTATCAACAAAGCCACCCCGAATCTCAGCATAACGCGAGCCAGTTTCAGCAATCCCATCCCGACGAACGACAGAACGCGCAGACCCTCCAGCAGAATCGCTCGACCGACGCAGACCAGCTGCAACAGAACCGTTCCAACGAAGCCAATACGATGCAGCAGAACCGCTACAACGACGCGCGCAGCCTGCAGGTCAATCGCACCAACACGTGGAATAACTACAAAGGCGATTGGGGCGGCTATTACTCGGGCGCCGGATTCGGCGCTGGTCTTGCGATCGGCGCGACGTTGGCCGTTCTACCGGCGGCGGCAGCGGCGATCTCCGTCGCCGGAAACCCATACTACTATGCGAGCGGCGTCTACTACGCGCCGCAAGGTGGGCAATACGCCGTAGTTCCGCCGCCGCAAGGGGCGGTCGTCGCCGCGGCACCCCCTTCTTGCTCGACCGTCTACGTCAGTGGGGTCGCAAATCTCGATTGCGGCGGAGCGTTCTACGCGCCGGTCTCGGCTGGCTACAAAGTGATCCCACCGCCCGTTGGATCGACAGTGACCGCGCTGCCGGACGGCGCGGTCGATCAGAATATCAAAGGAACGACCTACTTCACCTTCGGCGGGGCGTTCTATCGGCCGTTCTACAGTGGCAGCAGTGTGATTTACGAGGTGGTTGCGAAACCGGCCTGAACTGATACGAAGATCGGAAACCCACTGACTGGAGACTCCCGCGTGACACAGTCAAGTCATCATGATTACGAATGGAAGGGCACCCGGCGCATCTCCAGCATCCAGACTTGGCCGGAACTTCTGCCGGGGGGCAATGATCTGGCCAGATTGCGCACCTATCGTGAGATTGGTTGGTGCGTGGGCACTCGCCCTGACGACGCAGCCGTGTCCAAATTAGCCATTCGTCACCGGATCCGACAGATGGCGGCGGCAGTCGTTGTGTTGATGCTTGCGTTGCCGGCACAAAGCTCGGCGCAGACGCCAACCCACGAGGGGAACGAGTCTGACTTCAAGGATTGGCAACCTACTCGGGGAAAGGTCTCCACCGAAGAGCGTGCGGCTGGTGTCCGTCAGTCACCAACCCAGAGAAATGCTGAGGATCGCGAGTTAAAGCAAATAGACCAAAACCTGATGCGTAATGAGCAACCTTCCTCCCCGACTGGAAAACCCGACGCACCGCCATGAAGCAGCTTGCCCGCTTTGCCGCTGTCTGCCTGACAGAGAGCCGCTGGTTCACCCCTGAGATTTACGTTAGCTTCTCTGCCACTCGAGGTGGCGGCCTTGCGAACCCAGCTCATGTCACGAAAGAGAAGATAAGGCCGCAGAAGTGAACGCATTCGGCCCACGCGCTGGCGACCGATGACGAGCGACGAGGAGCGGCGCTGCCAGTGCGAAACTGACAATGACTTTCGGTTGGTGATGCGCCACCAGAACTAGCTGGGTGTATAGATCATAGCGGAATCGGCGATGACGCACCTGGCCGGTCGCCTCGACGAAGATGCCGGCTTTCGCCAGGCGCCCGACCAGGTCCCTTTGCATTGCGGAGCGCGAAGCGCGTGTTGCCACGCCGAGGCCAGCTGGTTGGCACTGCGTTGACTGATTTGTTCAGCCTCTCGACGATGTCCGCGATGGCGAATCACGAAGCTGCTTCGCGTCGACTGAGGATGACGCACGGCCCCCTCCCCCCTCCCGCGAGGGGAGGGGGAGGCTGGGCGCGGTTCGAGTCCATCATCCGTGCTGATCCGGACCTGATGTTTCTGCTCGAGCGGTTGCGTTCGCTGGGTCTGCCGCAATGGCGGCTGGTCGCCGGCTGCCTGTATCAGACCGTATGTCGTATATGGCAGGTTTACGAAGCCTAACGATCAGATACGGTTCTGGCCGCTATACCATTGCGCCACAGGCATTTTAGCCCCTATGCTTATAACGGAGCGGAACGCTGGGTAACGATGCCAGGCAGGCATGACGTGTTACCCATGACACACCCGCGAGAGCAAGAGGATTTGAGCCGATGCCGACCGTGGCCAAGATGACCGACTTGAGCGTGCGAGCGTTGAAGGCGCCACCAGGTGCCCGCACCGAGTTCTTCGACCCTGCGTTTCCTGGCCTGGCACTCCGAGTGAGCGGCGCAAGCGGTCGCAGCCAGGGACGCAAGGCGTGGGTCTACTATGTCCGCGTCCAGGGCAAGCAGCGCAAGCTGACGCTCGGCACCTACCCTGGCATGACCCTGGCTGACGCCCGCACCGAGGCTACCAAGGCGCAGCAGGAGAAGCGCCAAGGCATCGATCCTTACGCCGTGCGCGAGCAGGCCAAGGCGGCGAGGATCGAGGCCGCCAAACCGCGCGAGACCTTCGCCGATGTCGCCGAACTGTGGATCGAGCGCAAGTTGGTGGATGAGAAACGCGCGCCACGGTACACCTACAACTGCCGCCGGAATCTCGCGAACCACGTCCTGCCGTCAATTGGCGATCGCGAGGTCGCCAGCATCAGCAGGCAGGATGTGACCCTGCTGTTGGACCGGGTTTACAAAGGCGGCACGGCGTGCGCCACCAGTGGCCACCACAGAGGCGGCGGCGGTCCCTATGCTGCGAACCGCACCCTGGCCATGGTCAAATCGATCTTGAACTTTGCGGAGGAGCGCGGCTCGATCGACCGCAATCCCGTCACCATGAAGCGCATGGCCAAGGAGAACATACGGGAACGCGTGCTGGACGATGCCGAGCTTGCCATCGTGTTGCAGGCGATCGAGACCTTGGGTAGTCCGTATTGCGAGTACCTACAAATTCTTGGCCTATGTGCCGTGCCGCCGGGATGAGGCGCGCAAGTTGGAGTGGTCCGAACTGACGGACCACCCGGACGGCACGGTGGTGTGGCACCAGAGCACGAACAAGAGCAAGCGACCGCACAGCTTGATCTTGCCGCCGACCGTCACCGCGATGCTCCGGGCAATGCCGCGCATCAAGCTAGGCCGCTACGTGTTCTCCGTCTCCAGCGGCAAGCCGTTCGCTGGCCTGTCGGCGCTGAAACAACGGCTAGACGCAAAAGTCACCGAATTGAATGGCGCACCGATCCCGCACTGGCAGAACCATGATCTGCGCCGCTCGGGTGCGACCAACCTGGCGAGACTCATGGTGTCGATGGATCATGTCGGCCGCGTGCTGAACCATGCGCCAAAGGGAGTCACGCTGACCACGTACGTCCAGCACACTTTCGAGCAGGAGAAAGCGGCGGCATTGGCAACGCTGGCCGATCATCTGGACGGGCTGTACTCGCCGACCGCCAAGGTGGTCAAGCTCGCACGTAGGGCCTGACCGATGGCCGCCGACAACAAGGTCAGCGCGCACATCAGGGTCTCCATGTTCGGGCGGGCGATCCCGCCACCACGGACGCCACGGCGGACCCGCCAGGAGATTGCCGCGAGGATCGACCTCTGGCTGAAACAGGAGCGCGATGCAGGCCGCGAGCCGACCAGGGAAGGCTGTTGGGAGGCCCTGAGGCTGGACGCTTCGCAGGACCCGCCAGGGCCGTTCTGTAGCCAGAGCGCTGCGAGGCTCGGCATTGAGGAGAAGATACCGGCGCACAGGGCTGGCCGACGTCGCAAATCGGTTGATCCGTCAGCGGACGGATAATCCGCAGTCCTGGTCTAAATCTAATTTTCGTCATTCAGAAAAATCCGACGACGAAATTTAATGCGCTTGCGTGTTGATCGTGGTTTCACATTTACTCTGGACGACGTTCAACACACAGGGCTTCTACCAGATGCGACCCACGGAACCGATGACCACCCGCGTGCAGAGCGAGCAACTCAGCGCACGCCACGCGACGACGCGGGCTTCCGCCTTGTCTTCGACGATGCTAGTGCCGCAACAGTATCTGCCATCGCGGCAGGTGGCCGGCCGATACTGTGTCTCGCTAATGGCGCTGCATCGCTGGCGCGCCCGCAAGATCAATCCGCTGCCACCGCCGCTGGTCATTGCGGGACGAAACTACTGGTCTGAGCAAGCGCTACAACAGTGGGATCAGGCGAACGCCGCAGCGGTCAAAGCCATATAAACGAAACCCGCCAGGCCGAAGTAACGGGCTGACGGGCTGCTCACATACCCAAGTTCAGTATTCGCACCCTCTACAGGTTGGGTATGTAGCGGCACGCGCGGCCTGATGCAAGCGAGACCTGGCACTCGATGAGAAGTGCCCGTACTGCAACAATCCCTCTCAGCCGAACAGGCGGATGCCCGTGCGGCGATCTTGGAGTTCGCCGGCCACAGCGCGCGTGACATTCTCGCCATCGGCGGCGCTGCAGGCACCGGTAAGAGCCACCTGCTCACCAACGTCGCGCATGGCATTCCCGGCATCGTCGCGCATGGCATTCCCGGCATCAAACTGGCCGCACCGACCAATGTCGCCGGCTCACGGCTGCGCAATAACACAGGACTGCCGGCGTCAACGCTGCACCGGTTGCCGATCGGCAGGCGTGGCAATACACAGCAATCACCAGAGCGCGGGAAGCCGTCGTGATCGGACGGTCGCTATGATCGCGCCGAACAATATGAGCCTAGGACCGACCAGAGGCCACGCCATCCATTTGGCACCGGCAGGCCCAACACTGCTGATCAGTGAGGGTATCGAGACGGTGCTATCGGGCGTGCAAGCGATGGGACTGCCTGGTTGGTCGGCGATTAGTGCCGGCAACATGGAATGCCTAATGCTACCTGCCGTAGTCCGCAGGGTGGTCATCCTGGCGGACAACGACGCGACAGGTGCGGCCAGGCGCACAGCAGCCACGCCATCGCCGGCGAAGTGCTCGGTAAGATGTTCGGCCTGGGAGCCAGGCCCCGACGCCGGAGGGCCCGGTCGTGAGCGGCACCGCCATCCCTGAAATCGTCATGGTCCCCTCAAGTTGGGCGGCGACCGGCAGCGACGTCCCCCAAACTCAGGCCGCCTCATACAGCGTCGCGGTAACATTGTTCCCCAACTTCGCGGCCACACAGAAAACAGAACGCGTCTACACGCTCTCCCAACTGGTCGATGAAATCCTCGCTGCCGACGCACCGAGCAAGGACGGCCTCAGGTGGCTCAAACTGGCCAGGTTTGGCGACACCCGAACTGACAAGAAATCGCTGCGGCACAATAAGAACATGCTGGCCGTCTACGGCGTCGAGGCAGACTACGACGCCGAGCGCATGAGCTTCACCGACGCCATCAAGAAAGCCACGGATGCCGGCATCCTATGCGTCGTCTACACCTCACCGAGCCACACCGAGGATACGCCACGGTGGCGCGTCATCTGTCCGTTCAAAGAAGAGCATCCGCCAGAAAAGCGAGCGCTATTCCTCGCCCGGCTCAATGGCGTGTTCGGTGGCATCTTCAGCAACGAATCATGGACGCTTTCGCAGTCCTACTATTTCGGCTCGGTCAATCGTAACCCGTCGCACCGCGCCGAACTGATCGACGGCACGCCGATCGACCAACTCGACCACTTGGACGCTGGCGCAATCGCCAAGCCAGAAAAGCCACCGCCCAAGCCGAGGCCGAACAACGCACCGCCAAGGACCGATCAGTCGGGGTGCCGCTACCAAGGGTTCATTGACAAGCTGCTGGTCAACGTCCGTGCCGCTCCCGATGGGAGTAAGCACCACACGCTTCGCGACAACGCACGGTCGCTTGGCGGCATCATGGAGGGCGCCGGCATTTCAGAAGCCGACGCTGTCGCTTGGCTGCTCAATGCCCTGCCTGACACCGTTGAGGACCGCAAGCGCGCCGAGCAAACCGCCCGCGACGGCCTAAAGCACGGGCGAGGCGAGCCGATCGTCCTCGAGGACCGACCGTATAACGGCAATGGCGCCACCAAACCGCACGCGACCGCGTCAGAGGACCGCCCGGAGGTTGACGCGGAGGCCGAAATCGCCCGCCTCGCTAAGCTATCCACCCTGCAATACGCCAGGCAGCGGGCCGCCGCCGCCAAGACGTTGAAGATCCAACTCGCACTCCTCGACAAGCTTGTCGCGCGCGCGGCAAACACAGACACCGACCAGATCGCAGGATCACCAGACGTCGCGAAACTGATCGCCGACTTCAACGGCAACTACGCCGTGGTGAACGAGGGCGGTAAGGCTATGGTCTTCAACCGATCCTACGACCCTGTTCTGCGGCGGCACCACTTCATCCGCATAGCCTTCGATGACTTCCGGCGCCTGTACCTCAACGTTACCGTCCAGGTCGCCACCGATGCCGACGGTAAGGCGGTGAAGAAACCCGCAGCCGATGTCTGGCTGCGCCATCCCGACCGCAAGCAGTTCATCGGCGGGGTCGTCTTCGATCCGTCCCAAAAAAACGTGCCCTCCGGCGCCCTGAACCTTTGGCGTGGCTTCGCTGTCAAGCCAAAGCCCGGATCATGGGCGAAGATGCAGAACCACCTGCTGACCATCATCTGCGGTGGCAATACTGAATATCGCGATTACTTCCTCGACTGGGCCGCCCGCCTCGTCCAATTCCCAGCCGAGCAGGGCGAAGTCGCCGTCGTCATGAAAGGCGTTGAAGGCTGCGGCAAAGGCATCTTCGCCCGCGCCATTCGGACCATCCTAGGCCAGCACGGGCTCGCCATCAGTAACCCCAAGCATCTCGTCGGTGCCTTCAACGCTCACCTACGCGACTCCGTCTTCCTGTTCGGCGACGAATGCTTCTTCGCAGGCGACAAGGCCCACATCGGCGTGCTGAAAAGCATCATCACAGAGCCCTACCTGGCCGTCGAAGCCAAGTTCCACGACGTCGTCCAAGCCCCCAACTTCCTTCACGTGATGCTGGCCAGCAACGAAGACTGGGTCATCCCAGCTTCCATCGAAAGCCGGCGCTTCTTCATGTTGCTGGTCTCTCCTGCCAGGGTGGGCGACCACCCATACTTCGCCGACATCGTCAAAGAGATGGAGCACGGCGGATACGAAGCCATGCTGCATGACCTTCTGACCCGCGACATATCAGCCTTCAACCCCAGAAAAGTCCCCGTCACCGAAGGCCTGATCGAGCAGCGCAAGCTATCTCTCGACACCCCGATCGCATGGTGGGTCGACGTCTTGCACCGTGGCTACGTCTTCACATCAAAGCTGGGCCTCGAAGACTATTTCGCCGAATGGTACGACGAGGTCGCGACCGATCTCCTCTTCGACGCCTACGCCGCGTTCGCCGACAAACGCCGTGATCGCCATCCCATGAGCCGCGAGACCTTCGGCCGTTTCATGGTCAACGTCGCGCGCGCCAGACCTCGGCGGCTCAAAGACGCTACCGTCGGCGAGCATATCGCGGACGATCCCTACGGCGGCACATCCCGCAAGGCCCAGCGCATCATCAAGTCACGCCCCACTGGCTATTCGCTCGGCCTCCTGGCCCTAGCGCGGGCCGAGTTCATCAAGAAGACCGGCCTACAGATAGATTGGCAAGACGAAGGCGAGGGCTGAAGCCGTGTCAGGGTTCAGAACCAACCCTGACAGCGAAACGCCTAGAGAAAGGCCGCGTTGGCCGGGTTGGCGGGGATGTCGCGGTAAAAAAATTCGCTCCAGAGTACGTTTTGCGTGTGTGTTCCGCGGCGATCGTGCGCACACACACCAAATCTCTCTGGAACTTTTATCAACCCTGACAAACCTGACAACCCTGACAACAGGAGCAAATTCTAGGGCTCCAGCGTGGGCGGTTCAGATTTAGTGTTGGAGTGGGACAGATGCCGGACCAAATTCTGGTCCTCGTGGCCGAGGACGAAGCGCTGGTTCGCTTTATCGTCGTCGAGGCGCTGCATGATGCGGGCTTTGAGGTGATGGACGCCGAACACGCCGAAGCCGCCTTGGGTACTCTTCAGATTCATGCGGCCCGCATCCATGTGCTGTTCACCGATATTCAGATGCCGGGCATCATGGACGGACTTGCCCTCGCGCACCATACCGCTAGACACTGGCCGAAGATTGCACTGCTGATTACCTCGGCGCGACCAGCCCCGGAGCGGACAGAGCTCCCCACAGAAGCAGATTTCTGGCAAAACCATATCGGCCTCGCCACGTCATTCGTCATATTCGCGAGCTTGTGGCGTCCGCATGAAGTCAGGTCGAGCAGGGAGTCGCATTCGGGCAGCATGTCCGGGCCTCGCATAGCCCGCGCGGCTTACGTTTCGGCTCACGGCGGCAACGCCGGGCCGGTGATTGGGCGGCAGTGGAAACCGCGGCGCGGAAGAGAGCCGGGCGCCCAAATCAGTAGTAAAGCGGATGCAAGGAGCCAGGGAACTTGGTCGCTGCGCGACCGCGGCCGGGGTCTCCGCATGATATGTGAGTTGGTCGTGCAAACGTGAACGCGCACTGGTTACGCACCCACAATTCAGTCTCGTTGCGGTCCGCAATTGGAGTGAACCGCCCGTGTTCGGGCCATTCGTAACCACGGAGGGGCCGATGTCGGCGACAAGCCAGGTCAAAAGAGCGAAACTAGTACCCACTTTTCTTCGCAGGTGAGTCGTGATGCAAGATTGGGATGGTTCTCAAAGCAAGAGAAGTTCGGCTCAAGCCGAAAGTACGGAAGATGCTCGAGGCGCGCTGCCGTGCACCGACTACGGCGCAGCGCGACGTGAAGCGGGCGCGCATCGTGTTGCTGGCGGCTGACGGTCACAGCACGCGTTCCATCGCCGAGGACGTGCGAGTTCAGCCGCGCATTGTGAGCAACTGGCGGCGGCGCTTTGCCGACCATGGCCTTGGAGGGCTGACGGACCGTCCTCGGGCGGGCAAGAAGCCGATCTACGGCACGGCCACGAACAAGCGCATTCTGGCACTTCTGGATAAGCCACCGCCCCAGGGCTATGCCCGGTGGACGGGTCCGTTGCTGGCGAAGGCGTTAGGCGACGTTGATGTTCAGTATGTCTGGCGCTTCCTACGCGAACACAATATCGACCTTGTCGCCCGCAAATCCTGGTGCGAGAGCAATGATCCAGAGTTCGTGGCGAAAGCTGCCGATGTGGTCGGCCTCTATGTCGATCCGCCCGCCAAAGCGATTGTTCTCTGTGTCGACGAAAAGCCTTCGATCCAAGCCTTGGAGCGGGCGCAGGGCTATTTGAAGCTGCCGAACGGGCGCGCCTTGACCGGCCAGAGCCACGACTACAAGCGGCAGGGCACCACGACGTTGTTTGCGGCGCTTGAAGTCGCCACCGGCAGGATCATCGCGGCGCATTCCAAGCGCCGCCGCCGCGTGGAGTTCCTCGGCTTCATGAACAGCCTTGTTGACACCTTCCCGGACCGGGAGCTTCACGTCATCCTCGACAATCTCAACACCCACAAGACGAACGAGCGCTGGCTCAGGAAACACCCCAAAGTCCGTTTTCATTTCATCCCGACCCGGTCGTCGTGGCTCAATCAGATCGAAACCTGGTTTTCCATCCTGCAAGGCCAGTCACTGAACGGCGCTTCCTTCACGACCGTCGAGCATTTGCAGGAGCACCTCGAGGCTTTCATCGCAGCATATAACGAGACCGCCGAGCCATTCGCATGGACCAAGAAGAAGGTTCACCAGCGGCGGTTCAAAAATCGCCGTATCACTCAACTCTGATTCCGGGTACTAGCAGGATGCGGGCGACGAGGATGGCTGGATCCCTGATCCGTTCAGCACTCCTTGGCGTCATGGTTAATCTTCCTTTGCGCGGAAGCGGGAACACAGCATAACGCCAATCTGCGGAAAGGATTAGTGCTCCGTCGCCGGCGCCCCTCAGTCCGAACGCCTGACCATTTGCCAGGGCAGGACAGGCTGCCAGCGGGACATGATCTCGTTGAGAGTGCGTGCTTGATCGGATTGCTGCGCCGGGTCCGGCGTCATGCTGGTAGCGAACATGATCGCCAGCGCGGCGCCCAGGGCGTGGGCCTCCCGCCCGGGAAATTCCGGCGCCAGATCGGCCATGAGCTGCCGCCGGTATTCGTTGGCCAGCTCCGTGATGCGCTTCAGCTCCGGCACTGTCGGCGTCGTCCGTGCTATCATCGTTGCCTCCGCTTCCTTCATGGTGCGGACGAGGGCCAGTTCCGGCGGGCGGACATCGGGCGCAACGCCCACGAGCTGGCATCGGATCCATAAGGGAGACGACTCTTGCGATGGGAAATTCCCTCAAGGCTGCGAAGGGTGCCGGCGGCTCGTGAGGCAGGAGGAATAGCGCAACGGGTGTGAATGCACCCGGTCGGGGCTCGGGCGTGCTGCGAGCTGATCAACTGCCTATGCAGAAACCCCTATCGAAAATCGCGTAGCTGGCCCGTGGGAGGCGTTTAGCGAGAAGGTCGGCGAGATGGGAGCGATCGTCGGGGCCTTCAGCGAAGTGGACGAGAAGCGCTCTCCGTTCTCACAGTTTCGCGTCGATCCTTCCGGCAATCTCGAAGCCGTATCGACGCACGACCAGATCCTGGCTGCATCATGCCGAGATCGAGAGAGTGACCCGCCGGGCGATGAGCTGTGCAGCGGCCTGGACGACGCATCGCCGCGCAGCACTTGACCGGTCAGGTTGTCGTGTCTCGTCAACGGATTGAGCTGCGACTCCCGCTGACCGATCGCTACGAGAAACCCGATCACCACCGCGACTATGAAGAGGGTGCCAAGCCGAGGCATAGCGGCGGCAATCATGACGCTCACGACATAGAGCGAGCGCGAACATCGCGCCTTACCCGCCCACACGCCGGACCAGGTCCACGCCGGGTGTAGGTGCATCCGGACCATCGCCTCGAGCGCGAGCGGCGGGAGCCGACGAACAGTACCGACGGCGGCCAAGCCAGCTCGGATCAGGCTGTCGAGCACCACGTGCTGTTGCAGAGTGACAATCTGAAGCTCGCCCGCGTTGCTATGCACACTGCGAAGCAATTTGTTTTCCCTCATATTGTTCAGCGACCGCTCATGCGCTCGCGATCTATCGTGAGGTCGACAGTTGCCACGCACCGCAAGGCGGGACATCCAACAGATGCGGGCCCTGCTCGCGACTAAATGGCTCAGCCCGACAACGGCATGGCTTCATCTCGCAAACTGATCGTGTCATCAGCGCACCGACCGACATCTTACACTATGTCATCCCCTGAACTACAAGAGCCCTATGGCCCCTGTGGCCTCTTTGAGAAATCTTTTTGAGGTCGCAGCACTCGGAGAGTGTCCACTGGCCGAGACGCATGCAGCGGCGGAACGCGCAATCTTGCTGCGGCAGACCGTCTGGTCAGTGATTGTGCCCGCTGCCGCGTTGCTGATGCGATAGACCATCGCCGAGTGCGTTCATTTCAGCAATTCAAAGGCGGCGCGCCCAACGGCCCTTGCCAGTGCATCTATGACCAGTAGATCGGGGTCGCTAAGGCCGCTCTCGATCTGAGCGAGGTGGCAGAGCGTCACGCCGGCACGTTCCGCAAGTTCTTGTCGACTCAAACCGGCACAGAGGCGGGCTGCTTTGAGATTGCGTCCAAGGAGGCTCACAAGTCTCGTGGGTTTTCTATCGATATCCACGACATCTCCTGCATACGTATCGGCCAAGCCAGGAGCGTGGGCGGGGTCACTGCGCGCGCACCGCCGCGTCCGACCACCAGTGGTAAAAGACGGCATAGCACGTGGAGCTGACTCGCATTGCCGAGTGCGTCCGATCTATGCTCAGTTACATTGCTATGGATAGACCGTGATTGTCACCGCGACAAGCCTCGCAAACCGATCGTATGGCTAGGGCATGTCATCAATTGAGCCAAACGATGCTGGCGACGAGTTGGACGGCGGCGAGGAAGTTCCGAGCGGTCTTCTCGTATCGGGTGGCGATCGCGCGAAACTGCTTGATCTTGGCGAAGAAGTTCTCGATCAAATGGCGCGCCGCATAAAGCTCTCGGTCATAGTCGCGCGGCGAGGACCGGTTGGCCCGTGGCGGGATGACCGCGGTCTTACCAGCGGCCGCCAGCGGCTCAAGTACGCGCGTGTCGGCGTCGAACGCCTTGTCGGCGATCAGCATATCAGCCTCCATGGTGGGCAGCAGGCGGTCAGCCCCGACCAGGTCGTGTGCCTCGCCGCCGGTCAGGAAGAAGCCGATCGGGTTACCCAGTGCGTCGACCAGGGCGTGGATCTTGGTGCTTAATCCGCCGCGCGAGCGTCCGATTGCTTGATCCTCGCCAGCTTTTTTTGGGCGCCGGCGCTGTGCTGATGGGCGCGCACAATGGTGCTGTCGATCATCGCATATTCGTTGTCGGCGTCTGCGGCGAGATACTGAAACACCCGCTCCCATACACCGCTTTTGGCCCAACGGCTGAACCGCAGGTGGACCTTTACCCCGTCACCGAACCGCTCCGGCAGATCGCGCCACGGCATCCCGGTACGATAACGATAGAGCACGGCCTCGACGAACAGCCGATTGTCGGCCGCGGTCACCCCGACCGAGCCTTCACGTCCGGGCAGCAGGTGTTTGATCCGCTCCCACTGATCGTCACGCAATCCGAACCGCCGCATCGGTCAGCCCCCACAAGCTGACCGCCTATGAATTGAAGAAACCGCCGCGCCGGAATCGGACGCCTATCAATCGGCACCGATTGGCGGCTGTGTGTTGCAATCGGGACTCACCGACCCAATACGGTGCGCGCGTGGCCTCCGCTGGCCGCCGTGTTCGGCGAATTGAGGACAGGCCCTAGGTTTTTCGGCGTCTCGGCGCGGTTTTGCGCAGCATGTCGCTCACATCTTGGTGCACGACCGTGGCGAGGTTCTGTGCCGTTGTGAGGGTGATGTTCTGCCGTCCCGTCTCGATGAGGGAGATGTACTGCTGCAACAGGCCGGAGCGTTCGGCCAGCTGAGATTGTGACATGCCGAGCTTCACGCGAGCCGCCCTTAGCCTCGCACCAAAAACGCCCAAGAGATCATCGGGACCTGGTTCTTCGGGACGATGCTTATCACTGCTGCGTTTGGCCATCGGTCGATCCGCACCCCGGTTAACATCTTCGTGCGTAATTTACACCGCGACTGAGCCGTCCGTTAATCGCTCGTTATTTACACATAAATGGACACTGCCGGCTTCGCACAGACGCGGAATGGACGCGGTCACCAGTACCTGGCTGCTCGCGGGAATAGGTAGTTGCCGCGCCGGCTAAAATCTGGAGCTGGTCACCCGCTCTGCGGCGCCTTTCGCGGCGCATCTTGGAGGAATCCCACGAGCCACCTTGTCGCCATCGACGATGATCTCGCTGGCCATTCTGCAGTAATCGAGCCTGACGTGGCCGGCAGCGACGAACGCTTCAACTTCCGCAGCGGTCATTGTCCATGTCCGTGTTTGGCTGTTCCAGCGTGCCCGTGGGCACGCCTCGCGCCGAACTTCGACCAATTGCGGGTTCCATGCGAACCGGACGAGGGGCATTTGGATTGCTATCCGAGTGTTTGGAGAGTCCGCTGTCGTGACAACCGCTTCGCCGGGCGTCGCCCGCCGACGAAGCCAATGCCTTCACACTCCGGACATGGAATGCGCTTACCGCCGATCACCACGACCTTGGATCTCAAGCGCGCGTGGTAGGCAGTCTTGCTGCCGATGCATCGCTGGCACGCGAGAACCGGCGCCTCCCACGGAAGCGTGGATTGCCGGGGGCTCTGAATCAGGTCACCCATGCGGCCTACGCCGCAAGGCTGAGAGTGATATTCGGCGGAACGAGAGGTTCTCCGCCTGAGGCGCTGTGATGGCTCGTAGGTCAAAGTCGAGCCGACCCGGTGCCCGATGCCCGCCCAGGTGCTGCAGCTCGCGGTCGCCTGTCTCGCTCGCGTGATCGATACGGCCCGCCGTCACGCCAGGTGGGCAGAGCGATGATCATTTGAGTTGCCGCGGATCCACGTGCATGACCAGAGTTTATCCGAGGTTTGTGGGTCGTGTGAATCCCGGTGGCCGAACGGTCGGTCTTTTCCAGCGCTCTGACCGGGCTGACCTCGGTTGTCCGCCTCATTATGTTGCCGCCTCCCGCCGAAAGCCAAAGGCCGATGTCACGTCGTTGGCGCGATCGCTTTCTCGCGGGCCGTACAGGTGCAAGTCACCTGGAAAGTCTGCACCAAAAGAAGATCGGCGCGGCGACGCCTCAGCTGCTGGGGCGTCCCGGTTCGGGCGAGGAGTTCCGCCACCCCGTCTAGCCCCAACTCCGCTAACACGGCCCGCTCTCCCAGCTCAGGGGCCGGTGATGGTACTCCGAGAGGCATTCGCCAAGCGCCGCTGCCTTGTCCCAGCACCGGTGTATTACGAATGGCGGGACGATCCCGAGGGAAAGACGCGGCTTGCCGTGGCGAGCGTGGACGGCGAACCCGTGGCCTTTGCCGGGATCTGCGAAACGTGGAAGTCGCCGGGCGGCGAACGGGCTGCACACCTTCGCCACCATCACCACCGAGGCCAACACGCTGCTTGCATCAATTCAGGACCGCATGCCGGTGATCGTCGAACGCGCCGGCTGGCCGCTCTGGCTTGGCGAGGCTGAAGGCGATGCGGCGGAGTTGTTGCGATCAATGGCAGAAGAAGCGCCCATTTTCGGCCGGGCAGAAGCGTCGCTCCTACCGGTGTCAACAGAAGGACGCCTCGCCCGGCGGCCCTTCGCAGTTGTAAGGTCAGGTAGCGGCTGGCCGATGGAGCGCACAGAGTTTGTTGCCATCGGGATCGCGGAGATAAGCCAGATACGTTTGACCACTAAGTCCTGGCGGATCTTCGATGGCCGTTCCGCCATTCGCGACACCGGCTTTATGCCAAGCAGCGGCCTGTTCTGGGCTTGCCATCGACAAACCGATCGTGCCTCCGTTGGAGTGAGTGGCCGCTTTGCCATCGATGGGCTTGCTCACCATGAGCACGCCACCGTTGTGGGCGTAGCGCAGGCGTCCCTTGGCGTCCTGCTCCCCCGAGCCGTATCCAAAATGCTGCTTTCCGCAGTCGAGGTCAAATTCTTGCGTCCCTCGGGCGGACTGGAGCAGGCAGTCGCAGACAGTGCGCGCGGACGGTCCCTGGCACGAACAGAGCGTCCTTCAGGTCCATCGGCCCAGCGGGGCCGCATTTAGGCTCGAACGGGGAGGCGGGGTCGCGTCAACGTTAGGAAATGCAATTAGTGTTTGAGATCGGGGCGGAGGCACATGGATGTCGGGTCGGCGGACCCTAACCGTATCGCTGCTTGAGATAGCCGGTGGCGTCGAGCCGTTTGCTCGCACCACCATTGCACAGGTTGGTCCGCGGGTCGAAGATGTCCTGCAGGGCTTGCAGCAGGTCTGCGAGGTCCTGTGCGAGATACAGCTCGCGCGGTTTCTTGTTTATCTTAAAGATCCAGTCCAGCATCTGAGCCGCACTGTTCATTCGCTCAAGGTCGATCGTGTACTCGTCCGCCGCGTGCACCAGTTCGAGGCTGCTAGTATCCAGGTGCCAGTTGCCCCAAATGGGTTGCATCAGGTAGCGTCCTTTCATTCGTATACACGTAAGCCAAAACTTACCGCCCGCGTGTTGGCGCCTACTCTTTGTCTTTTGTTGGGCTTGCGGATGGTCAATTTGGTAGTGCTCCTCCAACCGCGCCGTTCCCATCCCTGCACTGACCTTGAATCATGCTCCGAGATATAGCTCACCAAAAGTGCGGAGCCGGGGTTTGGTTTGGGAATTGCGCCGCGGGACGAACCCCATTGCAATCCCCACAGCTAAGCCTCGCATTTCAGCTGCACGTCCAGGCCGGGGAACCAATAGGCATTCAGAGGACCTTCCTCCCTGAAACCTTGCCTTTAAGGGAAGGCGTTGTCCGTCGGCTTACCCGACCGCGAGAATTCCAGCTCGACGCCATGCAGCCAGCCAGGCACGGCGTCGCTTAGGTGTGCGTCAAGAACGTGCCCGCCGCACCGTCGGACTTGAGGAGGAAGCCAGAGGACGTAAACGAACCGGCCAGGGTGAACGTGGACTTGGTCGTGCCCGCTGTAACCGTGACCTTCGTGTTGGTGCCACTCGTGGCCGTAGTCACCTTGTCGGTGGTGGCGTACGCGAGATTGGTTAAGTCAATCGTGTCGCTTGCTGCGAAGTTCTGGATGGTGTCGCCGTTCAGATTCGCGGCGGTGTCTTTGAAGGTGTCGAGCCCGCCGGAGAAACCAATCAGCGTGTCGGCCCCTGCGCCGCCGGTCAGCGTCTGGTTGATGGCGCCAGCCTGGATGGTGTCGGCGCCAGTACCTGCCATCCGCCGTGATGAACTGCATCCCGTTCAGCGTCAGGTTGCTCGCGGCACTTAGCTTCACCGTGGTGACGTCGGTCGTGGCGTTGAGCGCGATGGTGCCGCCGTTGGTGATCTGCAGTGTGCTGTTGGCGCCGAGACCGCTGATCGACGCGCCCGCATTGGCCGCGGTGGCCTTTATCGTCTCGTTGGCACCGCCCGCGATGACGCTTTGCGTTGGCGCGCCGAGGGTGATGGTGTCGCCACCGGTACTGCTGCCACTGATCTTCAGGCCAGCCGTGGTGTTGGCGGTGAAGGTGGTCGTCGCCGCGAGTTGCACCGCGTTGATGCCGGTGATTGCGGCGCCCATTGTTGCATTGCCGCCGCCGGTCACCACCAGCGTGTTGCTGCCGGCGCCCCCTTTGATGGTGGTGTTGCCGATGGTTGACTTGGTGACGTTATAGATATCGGCGCCGGCGCCGCCGTTGACGGTTTCGTTGGCGCCCAAGGTTACCGTGTCGTTGCCCGCTCCCAGGTTGATCACATCGGTGTTGTTGGCACCGATGATGGTGATGCCTCCCCCCGCGGCCGAGGCCACATTCACTGTCGCGGTCAGCCCGGCTTTCAGCGTGACAATCTGCGCGCTCGTCCCCTGTCCTTCCTGCGCGGCGATGACCTGGATGTTCGTCAACTTCGTCACCGCTGCGAGATCAAACGCTCCGCCGCCGGACAACTGCAAGGTGTTGGTCACGCCAGTGCCGGTGCCTCCGGTGATTTTGTCGGCCGGAAGCAGAGTTCCCGCTGTCGCGACGATGGTGGTGCTCACCGACCCGGTCGTGATGGTCACCGGGGTTGTCGGCAGGGTAACGGTCGAGAGGTTTGCGGTCGGCACGAAGGTCAGGTCGGTTCCGCCGCCCCCGGTGGTGTCGGCCGCGACGGCAAAGTTGCCCTGGAACAATCCGGACAATGTGACCTTGCTGGTGGTGGTCCCGCTGCTCAGCGTCAGCACAGTGCTCGTAGCGCCAACCGTGACCTTGCTGATCGTCGCCGACGCGAAGTCGGTGAAGTCGATGACATCAGTGGAGAGAAAGTTGGCGATGGTATCGCCGTTCAGGTCAGCGGCTGTGTCGCGGAAGATGTCACTTCCGGCACTGGAGCCGGTCAGCGTGTTGGCTCCTGCGCCGCCAGTCAGCACCTGGCCCGCACCGCCCGCGGTAATGCTGTCGGCGCCGGCGCTCCCGACGATTTTCAGCCCGGTCGTGGCATTGGCGGTGAAGGTTGTCGCCGACGCCAGTTGCACCGTGGTGATGCCGGTGATGCCGGCCCCCATGATGGCAGTGCCGCCGCCGGTGACGCTGAGTGTGTTGGTCCCCTTCGTGCCGCCGTTGATGGTTACATTGCCGACGTTGGCCGAGGTGACTTTGAAGGTGTTATTGCCGCCGCCGCTGTTCACCGTCTCGCCGGCCCCCACGGTAACTGTGTCATTGCCCGCGCCAAGGTTGATGACGTCGCTGTTGGCCGCACCGGTGATGGTGATGGTGGGCGAAGTATCGGTTGCCGTCGTGTCCGAGGCGACGTTCACCGTCGCGTTCAGCCCGGCTCGTAGCGTCACCGTCTGCGCCGTTGTGCCCTGGCCCTCCTGAGCTGTGATGATCGCGATGTTCGTGAGCGTCGCGGGCGCCGCGAGGTTAAAGGTACCCCCGCCCTGCAGAGCGAGCGTGTTCGTCGCGGTGCCACCGTTGATGTTGTCGGTGGCGGTCAACGTGGCGGTCTTGGCGAAGATCGTGTTGTTGGCAGCGCCGCCCGTGAAGGTATCCTTGCCAGTAGTCAGCGTGAACGTTTGGCCCGGCGTCACCGTCACGGCAATGCTCTGCGGTGCCGCTGCGACGCCGAAGCTGTCGACGGCGTTGAGCGTGATGGTGTCGGACGGCGTCGTGCCATCGGTGTCGGATAGCGTCGCCAGGTCACTGTTCACTGTCGTGAGGGACCCGGCGATCGTCAGGCTGGTGGTACCCGAGCCGGTTACGCCCGTTCCGGTTGCCGAGAGCAAGCCGTTTGTATCGGCCAGTGTGACGGTGAACGTCTCACCGGTGACGTTGGCGATCTCCGCCAGGCTGAGACCGGCGATAAGCGTCGGCGCGCCCTGATTGATCGTTGCTGTGAGGGGCGCGGTGAGCGTCGGGGCGCCGATGTCGGTGGCGGCGACCGTCGTCGTGCTGTCTGTCGCAGTGGCCAGCGCCGTGTCGGTGTCCACGATGGTAAAGGTGGTGGTGACGGTCTGACCCGGCAGGACCTGCGCCTGGTTTATGGTTGGCGTGAACACCAGGGCGTCCAGCGCCGCGGTGACCACGGCGGTGGTGCCGGTGTCGGTATAGACGCCAGCTGTGGTGTTGACGAAGCCACCCAGGTTGGTCAGCGTGCCGTTCGCCGCTGCGGACAGCGTGACCGTCACGGTCTCGGTCTGGCCGAGGTTCAGATCCGCGAGCGTGACCTTGGAGAACGGCGCTATGGTCTGACGATCACTCGTCAACTGGCCCGCGACGGTGCCGGTGATCGTCGGGGGAACGGCCACGTCGGTGGCGACGACGGTTGTCGTGCTGTCGGTGGCAGTGGCCAGCGCCGTGTCGGTGTCCACGATGGTAAAGCCAGTGGTGACGGTGCTCCCCGGCGCCACCTGATTGGCGGTCGGCGTGAACACCAGGCCATCAAGAGCCGCGGTGACCACAGCGGCGGTACCGGTGTTGGTATAAACTCCTGTTGCTGCGGTGTAGGTGCCGCCGCCCAGATTGGACAGCGTGCCGTTCGCCGCGGCAGACAGCGTGACCGTCACGGTCTCGGTCTGGGGGGAAGCATTCGTATCCCCGATCGTAACCGTCGAGAACGGTGCGATGGTTGCCAGATCAGTCGTCGCCTGGCCCGCGGCGGTGCCTGTGATGGTTGGAGGAGCGGCCAGGGTTATCGAAACGACATTCGTGCCCGCACTGGTGAGGTCGAGTTCGAGCTGATTTTGTCCGTTGACGTCGGTGAGGCTGACGATAGTTGCGCCGGTGACGGTGGGCGTGAGCGTGGTGGCTCCGCCGAGGTCGACGAGGACATCGCCTGTGCCGGCCGCGGTGAAGCTGAGATTGAGACCATTGCCGGTGACCGAGACCAGATCCGCCCGCATCGGTAGGGATTCGATGTGTGTGACATCGTCCTGCGTGGTGCCAAGATTGATCGTGAACGTGCCGCCATTGGTCGGCAGGAACAGCTCCGTCGAGTTGTAGGCGTACCAGTTCGTGACGTTCTGAATGACGTCCGTGCCGCCGTTGATGACGTCGAGCGCCATCCCGCCGACATCCGGCGCCGTGGGGTCCGGGGTGACCGTCGCGGTGATCGTGTTGCCGACGGTGGTGTAGCTGATGGCCGCCTTCTGCTGTGCCTCGTCGCGTGCGGCAAGCTCCTCGAGCGTCAGGAATTCGTAGTTGTCGTTGTAGGCCTGCTGGATGAAGTCCGTGTACATCGCCGTCGTATAGGGCGAGCCCGTCCCGGTATCAGTATCGGTGTTCCAGGCTGCGACGCCATAGTCGTGGATCGGCAAGACGACGACGGGTGTGCCGGCGGCATTCGCGGTCAACGACGCGAATTCCGCGTCCCAGTCGGCCTCGGCCTGCGCCACCGTCTTGCCTTCATACTGAACTTCGGTGAAGTCGAAGGTCATGTTCGGCGCGATATAGAGCGACCCCTCGTCGGTCGGATCCATGTAGCCGATCGCACTCGGATCGCCGGAACCAATGCCGGTCCCCGGTGACATAGCCGACATAGCCGGGGGTGGTCGCCGTCGCGGCAACCGACCGGTAGTACGCCTGGATGTTCTGAGAGGTTGTCGCCGTCTCGTTGGCGCCTGGCACCGCGGCGCCATAGATCGTGGTACCGAGCTCCTGCTCCTCGAGGGTTTTCGACGTACCGAACTCATAGGCGTAGGTGAACGGGTTGCCGTCGGCACTCAGTACGGTGCCGGTCGTCTGCAGGAAGTTGGTGTTCTCCGGGGGGATGGCGAAGGTCAGAGTGGTACCAGCCGGTATGTCTGCGAGGGTTCCTACATTGGCACCACCATATCCTGCGGGAGTATAGCTGATCGAGATGGTGTCACCGCTCACCGCCGTGACCAGAGTGTTCTCCACGGCGTCGCCGGTTCCACCCTCGTCGGTGAGGCCGGTGGTAATTGGCGTGTTCGAGCCGAGGGCACTGCCATCGGTCACGAACATGCCCATCGTGCTGCCGCCGAACGACGGCACGCTATTCAGCGTGATTGTCGTGGAGCCCGCCGGTGTGTCGCCAACGGTGGTGGCGGTGAACGTCTCGGTCGGCGGGTTGATGAGGTGAGTATAGGAGTGGTTGCCGATCTCGTCCCCCATCGCCAGAAGGTCCTGGTAATAGGGCAGCAGCGCGGTCCAGTTGGTGCTTGTGACTTCAGAACCGTTCGCACCCGTGCCGGTGCCAGCCGGATCGTCGCCGATGTTAATGTAGAAAGATCCCACGAAGTCGTATTGCTGGTTCCACTGCTGCAGGATCGGGATGAGTGTGGCATCGATCCCGTCGCTGGCAGGCTGTTGGACTCCGTTGACAGTCGGCGTCGTATCGTCGGGGAACTGCGACTGGTCCATGTCCATGCGTACTGCGACCACGCCGGCGTCGCGAGATATGTGCAGCGCCACGCCTGGCTGTGTGCCGGCGACGACGCTCTGGATGGCGTTGGACAGCAGATTGCTGTCGCCCATCAGGTCAGCGGTGGCGAAATGCACGTTCGTCCCGCCGGTCGTGGTTTCGACCACGCCAGGCAGCGTGGTGGCGGTGGTGGCGCCCGCAGGGGTGACGTTCTGGTTCACCAGCACGTCGGGCGTGACGCCGCCGACACCCTGATACGAGGCGTAACTTTCGTTGGTGTAGGAGGTGATGTGTTGATTTCCAGTGAGATCTGACCCGGGAATTCCGGCGAGAATTGACCCGGCTGCTGTTTATGGTTTGGGTTTCATGAGGGGGTCAAGGCTGGGGTTTCTCCTTTCGCTTTTGGGATTTTTGTACGGAACTGTTCCGGAACCTGAAGCTGTCGTTTCCGGTTTCCAGGATGTGGCAGTGGTGAGTGAGGCGATCCAGGAGAGCGGTCGTCATCTTGGCGTCACCGAAGACGGCGGACCATTCGCTAAAGCTGAGATTGGTGGTGATGACGATGCTGGTGCGCTCGTAGAGCTTGCTGAGAAGATGGAACAGCAAAGCGCCGCCTGAGGGACTAAAGGGCAGGTAGCCGAGTTCATCGAGGATGACGAGATCGACATGGCCGAGACGGCCGGCGATCTGGCCGGCCTTTCCCTGAGCCTTTTCCTGTTCGAGAGCATTGACCAGCTCGACGGTGGAGAAGAAGCGGGTACGCTTCTTGTGATGCTCGATGGCCTGCACGCCAAGCGCGGTGGCGATGTGCGTCTTGCCGGTACCGGGCCCACCGACCAGCACGACGTTGTCGATGGGCTCGATAAAGTCACACCGGTGAAGGCGCCTGACCAGCGCTTCGTTGACCTCGCTGGACGCGAAGTCGAAGCCGGCCAGGTCGCGATAGGCCGGGAAGCGGGCGGCCTTGAGCTGATATGCCATGGAGCGGACCTCTCGCTCGGCGGTCTCCGCCTTGAGCAGCTGGGAGAGTATGGGAATGGCAGCCTCGAAGGCCGGAGCGCCCTGTTGCGCCAGTTCATCGACGGCCTGCGCCATGCCGCACATCTTCAGGCTGCGCAGCAGGATGACGAGAGCGCCGCTGGCGGGATCATGACGCATGGCGCGCCTCCCCGGTCTGGCGCAGGGCGTCATAGCGTTCAACGTCGGCCCTGGGTTCGTTGGTCAACGCCAAGGCCTGCGGGGCAGTGACCACCGGCGGAGTGGCAGGCTTGCCATCTATCAGTCTGTGGAGCCGGTTGAGGATGTGGGTCTTGGACGGCACGCCGTCCTCCAGCGCCAGTTCCACCGCCACCAGCACGGCCTGCTCGTCATGGTGAAGCACCAGGGCCAGGATCTCCACCATCTCCCGATCGCCACCGATACGGCGCAAGAGGTGGTGCTGCAGCCGCTTGAAAGCGTCCGGCAATTCCAGGAACGGGGCACCGTTGCGCAGGGCACCAGGCTTTCTCTGGATCACCGCCAGGTAATGACGCCAGTCATACACGGTCCGCCCTGGCCCGTTATGGGTCCGGTCGATGACGCGCGGGTGCTGGCAGACGACATGGCCTTCCGCCGCGACCACAAGCTTGTCGGGATAGACCCGCAGGCTGACCGGTCGGTTGGCAAACGACGCCGGCACGCTGTAGCGGTTACGTTCCAGGTGGATCAGGCAAGTCGATGAGACCCGCTTGGTAACTTCCACGAACCCATCGAATAGCCGGTCCACACGCATGAGGCTCTCGACTTCCTGGGCCCAGACATCGGCGATCATTCCCGGCTCGCCGCCATGCCGGGTCTGCCCCCAAAGCTCCCGGCAGCGCTGCTCCAGCCAGCCGTTCAGGGCGCCCAGGCTTTCGAACGGGGGCATGGTTTGCCAGAGGCGGTGCCGCGCATCCTGGACGTTCTTCTCGACCTGTCCCTTCTCCCATCCAGAAGCGGGATTACAGAACTCGGCTTCGAACAGGTAATGACTGGTCATGGCCGAAAAACGAGCATTGACGCTGCGTTCCTTGCCGCGGCCGACCTTGTCCACGGCGGTGCGCATGTTGTCGTATATGCCTCGCCGCGGCACTCCACCGAGAACCCGGAAGGCGTGGTTGTGCGCGTCAAACAGCATCTCATGGGTCTGCAGCAGATAGGCGCGGACGGTGAACGCCCGGCTGTAGCAAAGCTTGACGTGCGCCACCTGCAGCTTGACACGAACGCCATGGATGACCGCGAAGTCCTCGCTCCAGTCGAACTGGAAAGCCTCACCCGGTGCAAACGACAGAGGCACGAAGCTTCCCCGCCCGGCAGTCTGCTGCAGCCGATGACATTCCTCCTTCCAGGCCCGGGCAAACGCCGCCACACGGTTGTAGGATCCGTCGTAGCCGAGGCTGACGAGATCTCCACACAGCTGCTTGACCGTCCGCCGTTGCTTGCGCGGCCGCCCTGCTTCACGCCGCAGCCACGCCGATAGTTTCTCGGCATAGGGATCGAGCTTGCTCGGCCGGTCCGGCACCTGAAACTTCGGCTCGATCACATCGGACCGAAGGTACTTGCGGACCGTGTTCCGCGACACACCGGTGCGTCGGGAGATCTCCCGGATCGGCACCTGATCTCGCTTATGCCACCGACGGATAATGCTCAAAAACGCCATGTCCAACACTCCGTTCATCCCCACCCACTTCAGACGGGGTCAAGCGTTCGCACATGGGTCACTTCTCAGTGGAAATACCGACCTCTCCCGGGTCAGTTCTCAGCGGCAATCAACAGTCAAGGCTTTTATCAGTCTCTTATATAAAGTCCCTTGCCGGTTCATCGTGGATAACCCCGCTGCTCCTTGGTGATTCAGCGCAATCAGGCCCGTTTGGCCATTGCCGATTCAGCGCAAGCCCATCCCGATGCATCGTGGAAAATTCAGATCCGCAACAGATTGGCAATTCATCGCGCCCGAATCGGCGGCGGCAGGATGGTGGAAGGTGCCACAAAGGCGCAAAGGAATAGGATTGCACGACGGGTTGAGATGACCCACGAAATGCTGTCCGCGCTCCCCACGGCTGAGGATTTTGCCTTCCTGCACTCTGGCCTAGCTCAGACCTGCCTACCGCACTCTCGGCCTGCAGATGACACGGGCGTCTGGCGCCGGCAATCCGGCCGCTTCAGCCTTCTGGTGCAGCCCGGCGTGATCGATGACGGAAAGGTCGCACGGCACGTCGGCGTGCCATACGGCAGTCGAGCCAGGCTGATTATGCTGCATCTCCAGAGTGAGGGTTTGAAGTCTCGCACCGTGTCCCTCGGCCCATCGCTGTCGGCGTTCCTTCGCAGCCTCGGCCTTCCAGTCTCTGGGGGGCCACGTGGCTCGATCGTCGCCATACGGGAGCAGAGCTTACGCATTGCTCGTTGCACCATGACGATGCAGTGGACTGACAAAAATGAAGCTGGAGACGAGCGTACGCTGATTGCCGATACTCGCATCGTCGATGGCATGGAGTTGTGGCGATCCGCGAGTGGCGAGGAGTGGTGTGGGACTGTCGAACTGTCAGAACAATTCCATGACCACTTCGCCAACATGCGGTCCCTCTCGACCGACGCGGCATCGCGCATCTGGCAGGTAACTCGCTGGGCCTAGACCTCTACGCCCTGCTCGCATATCGGCTGCCGAAGCTTCAAAGGGAAGTACATCTGCGGTGGAACGCCCTGCAAGCACAAATCGGGGCGAACGAGCGTGAAGCGTTCAATTTGGCGCACTGAATCCGTGGTGTTATGCCCGATGTGCTGACGGCCTACCCGCACGCCCAGATCGAAATCACGCCGCACGGGCTGCTACTAAAGTGTGAAATCGCTCGCAATAGTGACCCCCTGAGGGCGGTTTTCGCTTCCAATCGCGACCCCTCGGCTCTGTGTGTCAGCGTCTCTCCCTATGGCCCAGGTCGGCCTGGGAGGGGTTTGGGGGATGATGTCCGTGGACGCGATCGGCGATATCCGGCGCGCTTATTTCGAGCAGCGCCTGCCGATTAAGGAGATCGTGCGGACGCTCCGCGTCTCACGGGCTACGGTGCGCAAGGTCGTTCGGAGCCACAAGACCGCGTTCAAGTATGAGCGCGGCGTGCAGCCGGCGCCGAAGCTCGGTGCGTGGGTGGGAGTTCTGGCCCAGATCCTTGAGAAGGAGGCCAAGCTTCCGCGGCGAGAACGCCGGTCGACGCAGCGCCTGTTCGAAGAGCTGCGAGGCCGCGGTTACGATGGCGCGCATGACAGCGTGCATCGTTTCACCAAATCGTGGCGCGACGAGCAGGCTCGGACGCCGGCGCACGCCTTTGTGCCGCTGAGCTTTGCGCCCGGCGAAGCCTACCAGTTCGACTGGAGCCACGAGACCATCACGCTGCAGGGTTTGCCGCTGGTCATCAAGGCGGCGCACATGAAGCTGTCGCATAGCCGCATGCCATTCGTGCGCGCCTACTTCCGCGAGACACAAGAACTGGTGTTCGATGCGCACGACAAGGCTTTTGAGTTTTACGGCGGCATCTGTCGGCGCGGGATCTACGACAACATGAAGACTGCGGTGGAAGCGATCTTCGTGGGCAAGGCGCGCCAATATAATCGCCGTTTTCTCCAGATGTGTTCACATCATCTGGTTGAGCCAGTTGCCTGCACGGCCCGCATCGGGTTGGGAGAAGGGACAGGTCGAAAACCAGATCGGCAATCTGCGCGATCAGCTGTTCCGGCCCAAGCCGCGGGTATCGAGCCTGGCCGATCTGAATGGCTGGTTGGCAGATCAGTGCATTGCTTATGCGAAGCGCCACAAGCATCCGGAGTTCAAGGACCGGACGATCTGGGAGGTTTTCCAGGAAGAGCAAGCGAGCCTAATGGAATTACGCGGACCATTCGATGGTTTTGTCGAAAAGGCCGTCAGGGCTACCACCACGTGCCTGATCATGGCCGACCATAATCGCTACAGCGTTGATGCACGAGCCGCCGGCCGGATGGTGCTGGTTCGATCTCATGCTGAGCGCATCGTGGTTCTTCTCGGCGACGAGGGGGTGGCCGACCATCCGCGCGACATCCGGCGCTATCAGATCATCTACGATCCTTGGCACTATCTGCCTGTGCTGGTGCGCAAGCCGGGTGCATTGCGCAACGGCGCGCCGTTCAAGGATTGGGCATTGCCGCCGGCGCTGGCCCAGGTTCGCGCGAAGCTGAAGCAGCATGCCGACGGCGATCAGCAATTCGTCAAAGTCCTCGGTGCAGTATTGGCTCATGGCTTGTCGGCCGTGGAGGCTGCCTGCGCCGAGGCGCTCGCGGCGGGGATCGCCAGCGGCGACGTGATCCTGACCGTGCTGGCGCGCCGGCACCAACCCCCGACGCCGGCTTCGATCACCACGCCGGATGGCCTGCGCCTGAAGGTCGAGCCCGTGGCCGATTGCGGCCGCTATGACAGCATACGAAAGGTCGCCTGATGGAACGCCACGAGATCCTGGACGCCATGACCGAATTGAAGCTCTACGGCATGCGCGCGAGTTTCGACGAGATCGCCGGCAAGGGCCTGGCGCGGCGTGACGAGATCTATCCGCTCATCGCCAGCCTGATCAGGGCCGAACGCACGCATCGGCAGGCTCGCTCAATCAGCTATCGCATCAGTGGCGCCAAGTTCCCGGTGCTGAAGGACCTGGACAAGTTCGTCTTTGGCGACACGATGATTGACGAGGGCCAGGTGCGCGAACTCGCAACCGGCGCGTTCCTCGATGCCAAACGCAACGCAATTTTTATCGGCGGCACGGGCACCGGCAAAACGCATCTCTGCATTGGCGTGGCATCCGCGATCATTCGCAGCCGTGCGCGCGGCAGGTTCTTCAACCTGGTCGATCTGGTCAACCAGCTCGAGCAGGAGAAGGCGGCTGGTCGCAGCGGTCGGCTCGCCGAGACGCTGTTGCGCTATGATGTCATTGTCATCGACGAACTTGGCTATTTGCCGTTCAGCCAGTCCGGCGGCCAACTGCTGTTCCATCTGATCAGCAAGCTTTACGAGAACACGTCGCTGCTCATCACCACCAATCTGGCGTTTGCAGATTGGCCGCAGGTTTTTGGCGACGCCAAGATGACGACTGCCATGCTCGACCGCCTGACGCACCACTGCGACATCGTCGAAACCGGCAACACCAGCTGGCGCTTCAAGAACCGAAACTGACCTCGCCACCCCACGCCCTCGCTGTCCGCTATGGATAAGTGGCCTGCCTACGCCAGAACTCTCGACGGTCGCTCCGGCAGGCCACTTACCCACAGCCTCCCAACACCCGCAAACGCCATCCCGCGGAGCTCTATCAAGCCCAAGAGGGGTCGCGATTGCGCGCGAAATGGGGGGCGCAGTTGCGAGCGATTTGACAGTTCTTGGTCCGAGTCACGCCTGGACGATGCCAGCACGAAGCGCGACCAGCCGGCGCAAGAACGCGCTTGCCTCCTCGGCGTTTCGGTGTGCAACTCGCCGGATGTTCTCCGGCGGCGCCCAGCAGCGTCAGCAAGACCACTGCGAAGGCATTGATCAGCCACAGGCGGTCGCGCCGGTCCGGCGTGCTGACATGCATCGATCCGAGCCCCATGCCGAAGCGGAGATCCTTTGTGTCGCGGAAACCGCCCTCGATCTCGCTTGGCGTACAGGTTGATCAAGGCCCGCGCGGGTTCGTCGGCGGTGCTCGCCGCAAGGCACCACGGCTCTTTCATGCCTTTCGCCCGCACGCAGACCACGGTGGCGACCGGATACGCCTCGGCGGTGACGGCCGCACCGCGCAGTGTTCGCGCGCGACCGCCGGCGCCAACCCAATCGGCCGCGGCCCGCGCCTCGCCATCCCCACCGACGCGGATCACAGCCACGCCACCAGCAAGCTTCGCCAGTCGTTGCGGTCGCTCCCGCGGATGATGACCTAGAGTCCGTGGGCGCTTCCAAAGCAGTGGACGATGAGGACGCTGTCGAAATCGAAGACGACACCGATGCTGATATTGCAATCGATCCCGATCTCGCGAAGGCGACCGACTGAGTCTTCTAGGAGCCGCACATGATCAGACAGACGCTGCGTCAGCCGTCGCTCAAGTTCACTCGGCACACAAATCAAACCCGGTCAAGCAGCTTCAGCTTCGATGTGGTTGCAGCGACATCCGATGCAGAACGCCCTCACCGACACACCGGACGCAGACAGCTCCGATACCGCCGAGTGGGCAGAGTTCCGCATCAACGCGACGACCTACCGCACTTACGACACACGTCGACACGATAGCCGAGGCTGGGCAAGGGCAACCGGCTTGACCCATGCCACCGAAGCGACCTGCGCCAGGGTAGGCTATGCGCTGCCGAGGTCAAGCGCGCCGTGACAGCCGACGAAACCGCAAAGTCAAGCTGCCGATCGCGGGGAAGAGACCCCGCGCAAGCCGCCTCAACCTTCGTCACGCTAAGCTGGCTGCTGACATCGTCTGGTGGAGACACTGGGGAGGTGGAGGACTCATTCCGCGCGGCCTTGGCGACTTGCCTGGCGACGAGGGCCAGCATGTCTATCTGGCGCGACTGCTCCCGGCGAAGGCTGACACAGCCGGCGCGGACCGAGGAAGCGGGCGCGAGGGCCAGAAATCCGTTCGGCGTGGAGATTCCAGTCCTCCCTGCAGTCGACACTCTGAATTTCGAATTGATTTTGTCGACGGCGGCGTCAAGCGACATTGACGCTGCCGGGCGGGCAGCGCACTTCCTCGGAGATGCGACCGCCTCCTAGCCATGAATTCGCTACCTGCTGCACTGTCTCGTTGGCCATAGCGGTCGTCGGCACGAAAAGTTCCGCCAACAGCTTGAATTCGATGTCGCGGTATCCCAAATCAGAGGGGCTCTCCCAGGACCAAAGTGCCAGATGAGCAGCGCCTCAAGTTTGCTGCACTCGAAGGTGGTGCTGCACGGAGTCGCTCTAGATCAAGTGGTACTGTGAACCCGAAGGGAGATTGCTTGTGGCATATTTCTCGGGCCTCTTGAAGAGCGCCCGGCGCAATCCTGACAGTTATTCTTACCTGGAATATTTCGTCCCACCCATCGTAATTCCAGGTTTGGTCATAGCCGCGGTTGTCATCGTTGCTGCATGTCGATGGTGGTGATAACCCAGCTACAGCCGAGTTCAAGGACATGGTCAAACCCGGCATCATCGACCCCACGAAGGTGGCGCGGTCCGCGTTGCATCACACCGCGTCGGTCGGTTCGCTGATTGATCACCGCGGAGGCGATGGCGGGCGAGCGGCGGGAGTAATCCGCTGTCGGCAATGGGTCGGGCTACTGAGCAAAGCGTGCGACGATCCAGCACGAGCCCCGTTGTACGCTCACAGGAGAGGAGGGTCCGATGGTGGATCAGGATGCACCCGATCCGCAGTTTGACGCGATGACCGCTCGCCTGTTGCGTCGCGAGGCATTGCGCCGCGCAATGCAGAAATTGAACACGACATCCGCGCCAGGGCTTGAAGCAGCTCTGGCGCGGATTTCGGCTGAAGTCACGGCCGATGCCGCCGAAGCCAGGGGTCCGCCCACAACAGGACCCGGCCATCCGACGGCCGCCAGGATTAGGACCAATGCTGCATGGCGCACGATCCAAGGCCGGTCGCCTGCCGGCACCGTTCGAGTAGACATGAATGCGCGGGATGCCATTTAGCTGCCCCTCCGGAAACCGCACATCAACACGCTGCGCAGCCTCCAATGCATTGAGCGCCGGCATGGCGTTTGTGACGCCACCACGTCATAGCACGAGGCGCCAAAACCGTGTTCTCCACGAACTCGGGATCATCGTGGGCGATGACTACGGACCCAGGCATGGCGCTCCCCTCAAATCTGCCGAGGTGCAGGGGGAGCGCAGTTATCTCTCAGCCGTCAGCGTCCCAAGGGTCGCGACTGGCGGTAAAGCAGTGTGGACACCTCATGACTCCCCTCATTCTCAGATGGCACCGAACATTTGTGCGAAGAGGGGCTGGGCTGCGAGCATCTGGGCGAACCGCTTGATGAGTGGCAGCAGGAGGAAATCGGTCATGTTCGGCATGAGTTCGTAAAGCATGCTCCCCTGCCGGAACAGCGAATGAGTGCGCCGCTTGGTGGTGTTGGTCTTGAGGTGCCGATCGTAGCCCAGTTGTTCTCCGGCGGCGCCCAGCAGCGTCAGCAAGACCACTGCGAAGGCATTGATCAGCCACAGGCGGTCGCGCCGGTCCGGCGTGCTGACATGCATCGATCCGAGCCCCATGCCGAAGCGGAGATCCTTTGTGTCGCGGAAACCGCCCTCGATCTCCCAACGCTTGGCGTACAGGTTGATCAACGCCCGCGCGGGTTCGTCGGCGGTGCTCGCCGCAAGGCACCACGGCTCTTTCATGCCTTTCGCCCGCACGCAGACCACGGTGGCGACCGGATACGCCTCGGCGGTGACGGCCGCACCGCGCAGTGTTCGCGCGCGACCGCCGGCGCCAACCCAATCGGCCGCGGCCCGCGCCTCGCCATCGGTGGCGGTGACCGTGATGTTGCCACGGAAGCGGATGACGAAGTCGAACTTCAGTTCCTCGGTCAGCACCCGGTAGAGCTTGTGGTCGCCGAAGCCGCGATCGGCCACGATGCGCACACGGACATCGGCGGGCAGGATTTCGGCCAGACGCACCAGGACCTGATACTCGTAGCCGTTGCGACGGTTTTTCAACGCCGCCTTATCCACGGTCAGCCAAACCAGCGGCGTGGCCCGTCCGTGGCGAGACAACAGCGATAGCATGATTGTCGCCTGACCGTCGGCGTCGAACTCGGTCCAGTCCATCGCGACCGTGATGCTGTCGCGTTTGCCGATCACGTAAGGCACCCAATGGACCAGCAGGGCATCGACGTCGATGCCCCGGTTGGACAATAGCCGGTCCACCTGCTTGACCGCGTGCTTGGTCAGCCGCCCGCGCGCCAGCGCCAGACCCTGGCCGATCAGGCTGACCGCCAGCGACGCGGACTGGATCGCCCCGAGCGCGGCGCCGGCCAAGGACTTCACTCGTTTGGCGTGCAGGTCGTCGCCAAACAGCGCGTCGAGGAAGCCGTGAACACCGTCAATCGAAAGTGGCCGACGAATCGCCATGGCATGGGTCCCAGCGCAGGATGATGGTCATGGAAACGCGCCTCGACCGCACAGGGGCCGACACCACCGCAAATAACATCATTCGAACCGCTCGCGCGACCACCGGATTCTTTCCGCAAACCGCGCCAAGGCGATCTGATTCTTTTCAGTCAGGTATCGCCAAGCCGGAATGAGGGGAGGCATGAGGTTCGGCGACGATGCCCGTCAGCGTATGCTGCGGGGTGTCGATATACTTGCCGCAGCGGTAAATATTACGCTCGGCCCGAAGGGCCGCAACGTGGTGCTCGACAAGAGTTATGGCGCACCGCGCATCACCAAGGATGGCGTGACCGTCGCGAAGGAGATCGAGCTCTCCGACAAGTTCGAGAACATGGGCGCGCAAATGGTGCGTGAGGTCGCGTCTAAGACCAGCGACGTTGCCGGTGACGGTACCACCACTGCAACCGTTCTCGCTCAGGCCATCGTGCGCGAGGGCGCCAAGGCGGTCGCCGCGGGCATGAACCCGATGGACCTCAAGCGCGGCATCGACCGGGCAGTAAGCGCCGTCGTCGACGAGCTCAAGAAGAGGACCAACAAGATCACCACGCCGGCTGAGACTGCACAGGTTGGAGCGATCGCCGCGAACGGCGAAGTGGAGATCGGCAAAATGATCTCCGAGGCGATGCAAAAAGTTGGCAACGAGGGCGTCATCACGGTCGAGGAGGCGAAGGGCATACAGACCGAGCTTGAAGTAGTCGAGGGCATGCAGTTCGACCGCGGCTATGTCTCGCCTTATTTCATCACCAACGCCGAGAAGATGATTGCCGAGCTGGCCGAGCCCTACATCTTGATCCACGAAAAGAAGCTCTCCAGCCTGCAACCGATGCTATCGCTGCTGGAGAGCATCGTACAGTCCGGCAAGCCGTTGCTGATCGTGGCCGAGGATGTCGAGGGTGAAGCGCTCGCTACTCTCGTCGTCAACAAACTGCGCGGTGGCCTGAAGGTCGGCGCGGTGAAGGCGCCCGGTTTCGGTGATCGTCGCAAGGCGATGCTCGAAAACATCGGGATCCTCACTGGTGGCGATGTGATCAGCGAGGACCTCAGTATCAAGCTCGAGAATGTCACGCTGAAAATGCTCGGCCGGGCGAAGAGGGTGCTTATAGAGAAGGAAAACACGACGATCATCGAAGGCGCCGGCAAGAAGCAGGACATCATCGGCCGCTGCAACCAGATCCGTGCACAGATCGAGGAGACCACATCGGACTACGATCGCGAGAAGCTACAGGAGCGTTTGGCGAAGCTCGCGGGCGGAGTGGCGGTGATCCGCGTGGGCGGGGCCTCCGAGGTGGAGGTGAAGGAGCGTAAAGACCGCGTTGACGACGCGCTGCATGCGACACGGGCGGCGGTGGAGGAAGGCGTTGTCGCGGGCGGCGGTGTGCCGTTGGCACGTGCATCGCTCATTCTGTCGAAGCTGAAGGGAGACAATGACGATCAGCGCTTCGGCATCGAGATCGTGCGCAAGGCGGTGCAGACCCCGCTGCGGCAGATTGCCGAAAATGCCGGCGAGGATGGTGCGGTGATCTCCGGGAAAATCCTCGACAGGGACGAGTACAACTGGGGCTTTGACGCGCAGAGTGGCGAGTTCAAGGACCTGGTAAAGGCCGGCATCGTTGACCCGACCAAGGTAGTACGGACGGCGCTGCAGGACGCCGCTTCAGTCGCCGGTCTGCTGGTGACCACCGAGGCGATGGTCGCTGAGAAGCCTGAGAAGAAGGCTCCCGCTATGCCGGGTGGTGGCGGCATGGGCGGGATGGGCGATATGGACTACTGATCGGAGTTGATCAGTGCAAGACGGGGGGCGGGTCGCAAGATCCGCCCCTCGTCTTGCTTTGGCGACTTGCCGCGAACCCGAAGATCCACGTGCCATGCACCCCCGCGCAACGCTCCCGGTTGCGGGAGTGGCCCAGCCCCGGTCGCAGAGATGTCGACCTGCACGAATCTCGTCGTCCCCGACCAGCTTGGGCACTTACCATGCGAGAGGAGCCAGTTTAGGCGTGCGCTGATCAGCATGACCAGATCTGCCTGACCGTGAGAGCCACCGAACGAGTGGCGGCCGTCGATTGCGGCTAATCGTCGGGCGGCAGGCCCATCGGGCGAGGACCGTTGGGGAGGCCGTGGATTACTGGCCGATGGTCTCCGAGAAGGGTCTGAGTAGATTCCGAGCCTACTGCTCCAGCGTCGTGGCTGGTTATAGTCGGAGACGAGCAAGTGTGTCGCGTGCAGGTCAGCTCCTTTTCATCTACGTACCGCCGGTCCAGCATCGCGCAATCCCCATTTAACGTGGAGGTGGGCTATGAACAAGGAGCCGCAAATACTCTATGGCGTCTTCTCAAAGGGCATGGACTCCTACTTACATGAACTGCCGCGCGACAGCTGCCCTTACCCACTCGGCTCTACCGAACGGGAAGCATGGCTCGGTGGTTGGGACCAAACAGAGTACGGTAAGCGCTACAGCCATTCCGAACTCTCACTGAGCGAGCGTATCCGAGTGCAATGCCCAACACCCGCTGCATCACTATCGTGCTGATCCAGGGCTCCGATTCTATCGAGGAACTCTTTCTACTTCACCGTATGGATTTGTCGCCGAAGTGTTTACGTATTCAGATTCCCGATGCACCTACATAGGGTGAGAAATGCGAGTTAGCGATGGTCCACTGAGTGGGGCTTATTGTTGATGATCGAGTGGGTGCGACGGTTCCTGTGGGAGTTTCCGCTGTTTGTTCTAATAGCAATCTGTACGCATTTGGTCATGTCGAGCAGCCAAACTCTGTTCCATTACGCCCTCGGTCATCGGAAGTTTGGCGGCGTCTTCTTCCGAAACCACATCACATTTCATCACACTTACTATGCAAAGGGCCATCTCGTCTCCTCCACCTATTGTAGCGACGAAGGAAACAACACCCCTTACTTTCTCATCCCCACCATCCTCGTTGCCTGGGGGATTTTTCTCGTTCTCCCCCTTGATCTGTTCCTCGTAGTGATGGCTGCCAGCGCGGCATCGTTCTACGCGCACGTATATCTTGATAAAGAATACCACGTCGAAGGATCGAGGCTGGCACGCTTTGCTTGGTTCAGACGCAAGCAGCAGCTTCACTTCGTTCACCATCTGCACGCGAACAGCAATTTCGCGGTGATTGATTTCTTCTGGGATAGGCTTCTCGGAACCTACCGAAGTCCCGACAAGGACGTTCGGTTAAGCTGAGACTCCGTTTGTCCTTTGACTCCACCTGTTCACCAGGTCGCTACAAATCGTCTCACAAACCGTCCCGGCACTGCGCTCGGTAGGCCGCCTCGAAATGATTGAGGCCGACGATATGGGAGTTCTGGATGATGCGCACGATGATCGGCTCAGAATTGAGCGCCAGCGGCCCGCTGAATTGGCACACAAGTCGGACCCACAATCTCAACGTCAACGGCTGAAGGGTCAAGCTTCTGTATCCGGCCTCAGAGCATCCTCCCGGCCCAGATGGAGATCCACGCGTTCTGATCCTCACAAATGTCTCCACGTCCCAAGCGCCATTTTTTAAGCCAAGTTCCCACGACGCCGGCTAACTGTCAGGGTATCTCGCTTCCACCAACCGCGACGTCAGCGCCGCCGATCGATCCGACGATGCGGTCGCCGTCACGGCTGGATTGCAATGCCCGCCGCTGCGAAGCACCGCCCAGACGATGCGCGCCAATTTGTTGGCCAGCGCGACCACGGCCGCATTCCTGTGCAGCCTAGCGCTCAAAGCACGGAGTCAGCCGCCAAGCGGAGTGGCGGCCACGAGACGAGGCTCGGCATCGCTGCCCGCGCACCGTGGATCTACAGTTTGCGCAGATACTTGTCGTCGACGAGCCGTGATGGTCGCCAGACGACGACGAGCGACCTCATGAGCGAGAGCCTCCATTGGCGACCCCTCCACCATTAGGACAATGTTACAGGACATCGGTCGCAGAAAGAGACGATACGACGACGAACACACACTCAGGGTGTTCCATAGCAGTTGGCAAGGCGCGCGCGGGGACTCGAAGCTACGCAGGCTGAGCGGACAGGCCAGCTTTTCCCGATGATCTTGTTTCGCGTTGGTAGGCCGCTGATTCAATCGCGGAAGAACGATGTTTGTGTCGGCATCCGCCTTGCCCCCACCGATAAGCTGCGCTCCCGTATGAGTACTTTCCGACCCTGCTCTTCGCTGGTCCCAGGCGGCTATGATCCGGGTTGACCAGACCTGATCAAGTTGTTGACGCCACCTGTGTGGTCTTCGGGTTTAGGTACTGACGACGGCGTGTGGGTACGGCATCCGCCAACACCCAGCGATCCGGTCATGGCGTGACGCGCAGCGAACCGTTCGTGCAACCGAGTGCTGAACCGAGAGACAAGAGAGGCCGAGAAAATGGACGCACCTACTTTAACGCGAGAGTTTCCAGATCCGGACAGCGCGACGGGGGCTTCCGACAGGCGAGGGACACTGAGTGCCGACGAGCTGAGCAAGATGAACGCCTACTGGCGGGCGGCCAATTATCTGTCTGTCGGGCAAATCTATCTCTACGATAATCCACTTCTGCGCGAGCCGCTGACGATGGCCCACGTGAAACCGCTGGTGGTGGGACACTGGGGCACAACGCCAGGGCAGAACTTCATCTATGTCCACTTGAACCGGGTCATCAAGAAGTATGACCTAGACATGATCTACATTGCCGGTCCCGGTCATGGCGGCCCTGCGATCGTGGGCAATGTGTATCTCGAAGGCACCTGGAGCGAGGTTTATCCGAACGTCACCCTGGATGAAGCCGGACTCAAAAGTCTGTTCAAGCAATTTTCGTTCCCTGGCGGCATTTCCAGCCACGTTGCACCGACCACGCCGGGGTCGATCCACGAAGGCGGCGAATTGGGCTACTCCCTGAGCCATGCCTTTGGCGCCGCGTTCGACAATCCGGAACTGATTGTCGCCTGCGTCGTCGGCGACGGTGAGGCGGAAACTGGCCCCTTGGCGACCGCATGGCAGTCCAACAAGCTGCTCGATCCAATAACTGACGGTGCCGTTCTGCCGATCTTGCATCTGAACGGCTACAAGATCAGCAACCCGACCGTGCTGGCCCGCATCGAGCACGAGGAGCTGGAGCAGTTCCTGCGCGGCTGCGGTTGGACGCCCTACTTCGTCGAGGGCGACGATCCAACGACGATGCATGAACTCATGGCCACCGTCCTGGACCGGGCCATTGAGGACATTCGGCAGTTCCAAACCACGGCGCGGACCACCAAGAAAGCCTTTCGACCGCGCTGGCCGGTCATCGTCCTGCGGTCGCCCAAGGGTTGGACGGGCCCGAAGATTGTCGACGGGCTCCAGGTCGAGGGGACCTTCCGTGCGCATCAAGTACCGCTCCTCGTCGATCCCGAGCATCCCGAGCATGTCGCGCAACTCCAAGCCTGGATGAAAAGCTATAAGGCTGAGGAGCTGTTCAATGCAGATGGGCGGCTGATTGCCGAACTGGCCGAGCTGGCGCCGAAGGGCGATCGGCGGATGGGCGCCAATCCGCACGCCAACGGCGGCATCCTGTTACACGACCTGCACATGCCAGATTTTCGCGAGCATGCGGTGCGCGTGCCAACGCCAGGTGCCGTTAACGGACAAGACACTCTTGTGCTGGGCAAGTTCCTAAGAGATGTGGTCAAGCTGAACGAGGGGAACTTCCGCGTCTTTGGTCCCGATGAGACGCTGTCCAATCTTCTCGGCGCTGTCTTTGAGGTGACCAATCGCCAGTGGGACGCAAAGAAGGTCGAGAATGATGAGTTCCTTGCGCCCGCCGGCCGTGTTCTCGAACTCGATGCTCAGCGAGCACCAGTGCGAGGGATGGCTGGAAGGCTACCTGCTGACGGGGCGGCACGGGATGTTCAACAGTTACGAGGCCTTCATTCGCATCGTCAACTCGATGTTCAGCCAGCACGCCAAGTGGCTGAAGGTCACGTCAGAGCTGCCCTGGCGTCGGAAGATCGCATCGCTGAACTATCTGCTCGCCTCCCACGTCTGGCAGCAGGACCACAACGGCTTCACGCACCAGGATCCCGGCTTCCTCGATCACGTGATCAACAAGAAGGCTGACATCGTGCGTGTCTATCTGCCGCCCGATGCCAATTGCCTGTTGTCAACCTTCGATCACTGCCTGCGCAGCCGGCACTATGTCAACGTGGTCGTCGCCGGAAAGCACGCCCTTCCGCAGTGGCTGACCATGGACGAGGCCGTTATCCATTGCACACAAGGACTTGGCATCTGGCAGTGGGCCAGCAACGACCAGGATAGCGAACCGGATGTTGTCATGGCCTGTTGTGGTGACACGCCAACGCTGGAGGTTCTGGCCGCGGTTTCAATCCTTCGGCAGCATTTGCCCGATCTGAAGATCCGGGTGATCAATGTCGTCGATCTTATGAAGCTGCAGTCAGCAAGCGAGCATCCGCACGGCCTGAGTGACCAGGATTATGATTCGCTCTTCACGAAGGACAGGCCCATCGTCTTCGGCTTCCATGGATACCCGTGGCTGGTTCATCGGCTGACGTATCGCCGGACCAACCGTAACCTCCACGTGCGCGGCTATAAGGAGGAGGGCACGATCACCACGGCCTTCGATATGCGGGTGCAGAACGATCTGGACCGCTTTCATCTCGTGCAGGATGTCGTCGACCGCTTGCCTCATCTGGCCAGCAAGGGAGCCTATCTCAAGCAAATGGTTCAGAACAAGCTTGTCGAACACAAGCTCTACATCGACCAGCATGGCCAGGACCTGCCAGAGATCCGGAACTGGAAGTGGGGCATCTCCACGTGACTCCGCAACCGCTTGTGGACACCGCGCGTAGGCTGGTAGCCGACGGCAAGGGCCTTCTCGCCATGGACGAGAGCAATCCCACCTGCAACAGGCGGTTTGCCAGTGCGGGAATCCCACAGACCGAGGAGGCCCGGCGGGCTTATCGCGAATTGATTATCACCGCACCTTGTCTTGGTGAAAGCATCAGTGGCGTCATCCTTTACGACGAGACGATCCGCCAGCAGACGAACGACGGCATACCCTTTCTCAAGATCCTGACTGAGGCCGGCATCATTCCCGGCATAAAGGTCGACACGGGCGCAAAGGATCTGGCAGGTCGTCCGGGAGAGAAAATAACTGAAGGCCTGGACGGATTGCGCGATCGTCTTTTGGAGTATTTCCAAATGGGCGCACGATTTGCAAAGTGGCGCGCCGTCATTGCCCTGGGTGATGGCCTTCCCAGCTACGGCTGTATCGAGGCCAATGCCCAGGCGTTGGCTCGCTATGCCGCTCTGTGCCAGGAAGCCGGGCTCGTCCCCATCGTCGAGCCGGAAGTGTTAATGGCGGGCGAGCACACCTTGGAGCAATGCAGGCAGGTCACGGAAGCAACGCTACGAAGCGTATTCGATCACCTTTGCACACAAGGTGTCATGCTGGAGGGCATGATCCTGAAGCCCAATATGGTCCTTCCCGGATTGAGCTGTCCAAAACAGCAGGCGGTGGACGAGGTGGCCGCCGCCACGGTTGGGGCTTTTCTCAGGGTAGTTCCCGCAGCCGTTCCGGGGATTGCGTTCCTGTCGGGTGGACAAGCCGGTGAACTGGCCTCCGCTCGTCTCAATGCGATGAACGTCATGGCAAAGTCGCCGACGTCGCGATTGCCTTGGCCGCTGGTGTTTTCGTTTGCGCGTGCGATTCAACTGCCAGCTTTGGAGATTTGGCAGGGCAAGGACTCGCGCATAGCGGCGGCACAGGATGCACTTGTCCATCGAGCGCGTTGCAACGGGGCCGCACTTTGTGGCGAATATTCCGTAGTCATGGAGCGGACATGATTCATGCGCGGAAGACGCTTCCGAGCCTGTATCTCATTCGACACGGTCAAACTGCGTGGTCCCTTTCCGGCCAGCACACCGGCCGTACGGACATTCCGTTGACCACGCACGGTGAGGATGAGGCGCGCGAACTCGTACCGTGGCTACAGCATACCCAATTTGGTCGTGTACTAACCAGCCCGAGGCAGCGTGCGCGACGGACATGCGAGTTGGCAGGGATTGGCCAGGAGGCCGAGATTGAACCGGACCTGGCAGAGTGGGACTACGGCGATTATGAGGGCAAGCTCTCCACGGACATTCGCAAGGAGCGACCAGACTGGAATGCGTTTCGGGACGGCTGCCCTCATGGCGAAATGCCCGCGCAGATTTCCTTTCGCGCCGATCGGCTGATTGCGCGTCTGTGCACGATGGACGGGAACATCGCGTTGTTCTCTCATGGTGAATTCGGGCTGGCGCTGGCTGCGCGATGGATCGGATTGCCTGTGATCGAGGGGCAGCATTTCCAGCTCGACACAGCATCGCTCAACATTCTCGGTTTTAATCCCAGCCACCCCGAGGTGCGGGTGATCGCGCTTTGGAACGCCACGCCCGCATTACTGGCGCGTGGCGCATCAGACTAGCTTGCGCATGGCCACCTCGGCAGCATGCTGGACCGCATGGCGCTGAAAATGTTTGTTCAGTTCCCGGGTTGCTCGACGACCGTTGGCCGCTGTCGCAGACCACTGGTGCAGCCACCCGGGCGCAGGATTATCGCGACAGAACTCTGACCATAGACAGCGGTCGCGGGTCACCCGTGTCATGTAATTTCTCCAGCTGCGACGCGCTGTCGTCCACAAAATCAATGACGGCTAATCGGTGACCCACATTCTGGCGAATTTTGGCCGCACGTGCATCGCAATAACGGGTAGTCGTGTCGCGAGCCGAACCTCAAAGGTGTTACGGAATGATACGCCATCCCGGCTCTCGTGTACATAAATACACGGGGCAGCCGACTCATCGCAGCTCCGGGGCATGGTCTGGAGACTGTTGGACTGATGTCAGTTCACAGCACAGGAGGCGGTGTCCGACGGCATCGACCTTGGCGGGGCCAGCGCGGAGACTTGGCCTTGTGGCAGGTGATCGACGTATTTCTCGAGGATCCGAAGGTAATTGGCGCGGGTATAGACACCGCGATCACGGCTGCGCTGCCAGCTCATGATACCACGCATTTCGGCAAGCGAGGCGATTTCGCGCTCGCGCATCCACGTGCGCAGGCCATTGGTGAGAGCGGCCATGTATTCTATCTCGTGGCGCAGCAACGCCGACGTTGTCATGACCACATCGGCGCCGGCGAGCAGGTATTTCACGACGTCGGTGACCGTGGACACGCCCGTGGACGCAGCCAGCGACGCCTTGGTACGCCCGGCGAGGATCGCGATCCAGAGTAGCGGCAGGCGCATCTCAGCGGGTTCGCTAAGTTCAAGCGTGTCCGTCAGGCTCATGCGCAACAGATCGATATCGGGCTGCAGCAGGCGGTTGAACAGCACGAGGCCGGCGGCACCATGCTCCACGAGCGTTGCCGCGAAGTGACCGATCGAGCTGAGATAAGGAGTCAGCTTGATCGAGACAGGCAAAGCGACGGAACCGCAGACGGCCTGCACGATGTCGATATAGCGGGCCTCGATGTCGCGTCCGGACTCAAGCAGATCGGTCGGAACGTGATACATGTTCAGCTCCAGCGCCTTCGCGCCAGCCTGCTCGACAAGCCGTGCATATTCGATCCAACCGGCACGGGACGAACCGTTCAGGCTGGCGATGATGGGAATGGAGACCGCCTCGGTCCCGCGGCGGACCAGATCCAGATAACGTTCCGGGCGTACCCCGTACGGCCCGCTGTCGGCCATCGGAAAATAAGACAGAGCCTCGGGAGAACTGTTTGCGTACGCATCCACGCGAGACGCCTGTATCTCGGCTTCCGCCTCGATCTGCTCCTGGAACAAGGAGGGCAGCACGATCGCGGCGGCGCCCGCGTCCTCGAGACGGCGGAGATTATCCAGCTTGCTGTTCAACGGCGACGCCGATGCGACCAGGGGACTTTTCAGCGTCAGGCCGAGATAGTTGGTCGCCAACAACATAGTGATCTCCTCAGCGGCGTGTCACTGGCCTGGCGCGGGGACTATCTTCTCGTGCCGCCGGCCGGCGTCACCCAGTGGCGGAGGCACCCCGCCGTGATCCAGGGTGTCCAACGCTATCGGTGTCAGGTCGTGCTGTGGTTGCGACTCTGGCGGATGCCGCGCATCAGGGTGGAAGCGGCTGCCGTCGCGGCTCGCGAGCTCTTCGTATTGGCGGTATTTCTCAGTGACGGCCGCCTGCGCCATGGCGAGGAGCGTGTCGGCGTCGGCGGGACGCGTGCTCGCGAGAGAACTGTATCGAAGCTCGTTGTAGGCGTAGGTCTTCAGCGGGATGCGGGGACGCGGAGAGTCCAGGCGGAACGGATTCTCGTCAACAGTCCGCATCATGGGGTTGAAGCGGAACAGCGGCCAGTATCCGCTGGCCGTTGCCAGATCCTGTTGCTTCATGCCGAAGCGCATGTCGATGCCATGGGCAATGCAGTGGCTGTAGGCAAGGATGAGCGACGGTCCGTCATACGCCTCGGCCTCACGAAAGGCTTGTAGCGTGTGTTGCGGATTGGCACCCATCGCGACCTGGGCGACATAGACATTGCCGTACGCAATCGCCTGGAGTGCCAAGTCCTTTCGGGCCGTTCGCTTGCCAGAGGCGGCGAACTTGGCCACCGCCCCAAGTGGCGTTGCCTTCGAGGCCTGACCGCCGGTGTTGGAATAGACCTCGGTATCGAGCACTAAGACGTTGACGTCGCGAGCGCTGGCAAGCACGTGATCGAGGCCGCCATACCCGATATCGTACGCCCAGCCGTCACCGCCCACGATCCAGATACTGCGGCGGACCAGATGGTCGACCACGGAGAGTAGATCGAGCGCAAGCGGTTCCTTGATGCCAAGCAATCGGGTCTTCAATTGCGCGACCCGGATGCGTTGCGCGCGGATGTCTGATTCCTTGATCTGTGGCGCCTTGGCGATGGCTTCGGCAAGCTCCGGCCCTACCTTATCGGCGAGGTTGGCCAGCAGCGACAAGGCAAGCTCAAGGTGCTTGTCGGCGGCGAGCCGGAAGCCAAGTCCGAACTCGGCGTTGTCCTCAAACAAGGAATTCGACCAGGCCGGCCCACGGCCTTCGGCGTTTTTCGTCCACGGCGTGACGGGAAGATTACCCCCGTAGATGGAGGAACAGCCCGTGGCGTTGGCGACCTGCAACCGATCGCCAAACAATTGGCTCAGTAGCTTGAGATAAGGCGTCTCGCCACAGCCGCCGCAGGCACCGGAAAACTCGAATAACGGCTCCAGGAACTGCACGCCGCGGACATCGGCGAAATCCACCCGCGCGCGATCGTTCACCGGCAGGGTTTCAAAGAACGCGATGTTGGCGCGCTCGTCTGCCAGCGTCGGCAGCTTGTCCGCCATGTTGATGGCCTTCACGTCGTGCTCTCGCGGGCTGATTGCGGGACAGGCTTCGACGCAGAGGCCGCATCCGGTGCAGTCCTCGACATAGAATTGCAAAGTGAATCGTGCTTCAGGGTAACCGCGCGCATTGACGGGTGCTGATTTGAAGCTGGCCGGCGCTCCAGCGAGCTTCTCTTCGTTGTAGTATTTCGCGCGGATCACACTATGGGGGCAGACGAAGCTGCATTGTCCGCACTGGATGCAGAGGTCTTCCCGCCACGCTGGAACGATGTCCGAGACATTGCGCTTTTCGTAGGCGGATGTGCCGGACGGGAAGGTGCCGTCGGCCGGGATTAGGCTGACCGGCAGTTCGTCGCCCATGCCGGCGAAGATGCGGGCGGTCACGGCGTGGACGAACTCCGGTGCATTCGCCGGGACCAAGGCCGGCATATCGATCCGGCTACTGACTTTCGCTGGAACAGTCACCTCGCTCAGTCGAGCCAAGGTTCCGTCGACCGCGGCGAAGTTCTTATCGACGACAGACTGGCCTTTGCGCTCGTAGGTCTTGCGGATCGCTTCCTTGATGTGGCCGATCGCCTTTTCGCGCGGCAGGACGCCGGAGATGGCGAAGAAGCAGGTTTGCAGCACGGTATTGGTCCGCGCACCCAATCCGACCTCGCGTGCCACCGCGCCGGCGTCGATGACAAACAGCCGCAGTTTCTTGTTGATGATGGTCTGCTGCACCGGGCGCGGCAGACGGTCCCACACCTCTGTCGTGGGATAGGGCACGTTCAGCAATACTGTCGCTCCCGGCGCGGCCACACGCAGAAGGTCCTGCCGCTCCAGAGCGACGAACTGGTGGCAGGCGACGAACCCGGCCTTGGCGATGAGATACGGCGCGCGGATCGGCTCGGGGCCAAAGCGCAAATGCGAGATCGTCTGCGCGCCGGATTTGTGCGAGTCGTAGACGAAATAGCCCTGTGCGTAGAGACCCGCATCTTCAGCGATGATCTTCACGCTGTTCTTGTTGGCGCCAACCGTTCCATCAGCACCAAGTCCGTAGAACACGGCGCAGGTGACATCGTCCTTCTCGATCATGAAGGTTTCATCGATCGTGAGGCTGCTATGGCTCACGTCGTCGTTGATCCCGAGGGTGAAGCTCGTCCGGGGCTTGTCTGACTTCAATTCGTCGAACGCGGCCTTCGCCATTGCCGGGGTGAAATCCTTCGACGATAGACCGTAACGACCTCCGATCACGCGGGGCATCGTCGCGCGCTCACCGCTGGCGACCGCACCGGCCAGGGCTGTCACGACATCCTGGAACAGTGGTTCGCCGGTCGCGCCAGGCTCCTTGGTCCTGTCGAGAACCGCGATCCCTCGGATCGATGCAGGGAGGGCAGCCAGCAGGTGGGAGACGGAAAACGGGCGATACAGGCGCACCTGAATGACCGCGACCTTCTCGCCCGCTTCCCGCAATGCAGCTGCAGCCCCGCGTGCTGTCTCGGCCCCCGAGCCCATGAGGATCAACACCCGCTCGGCGTCGGGGTCGCCTTCGTCCTCGAACAGATGATACTGCCGACCCGTCAGCGCAGCGAAGCGCCGCATGGCATTTTCGACGATGCCGGGCACCTTCGCGTAGTAAGGGCTCACCGCCTCGCGCGCCTGGAAGAAGGTGTCCGGGTTCTGCGCGGTGCCGCGGATGAACGGATGCTCGGGGTTCAGCGCACGCCCTCGATGGGCGCGGACCAGATCATCATCGATCATCGACCTGATGTCGGGGTCGCTGAGCAGATCCAGCGTGTTCAACTCGTGCGACGTGCGGAAACCGTCGAAGAAATGCACGAACGGGACCCGCGCCTCCAGCGTGGCCATCTGCGCAAGCAAGGCGGAGTCATGTGCGTCCTGGACGGAGGAAGAGCAGAACAGCGCGAACCCCGTGGGGCGCACCGTCATGACATCAGCATGATCGCCGAAGATCGACAGCGCCGAGGTTGCCAAAGAGCGCGATGCGACATGGAAGACGGTCGAGCTCAGCTCGCCGGCGATCTTGAACATGTTCGGCAGCATGAGCATCAGGCCCTGGGAGGCGGTGAAGGTCGTGGTCAGCGCGCCCGATTGCAGCGCGCCGTGCACCGCACCAGCAGCCCCACCCTCGGCCTGCATCTCCTGCACGACCGGGATATTGCCCCAGATGTTCGCCAGCCCATCGGACATCCACTGGTCGGCCATGTCCGCCATCGGCGAGGACGGGGTGATCGGAAAGATCGCGCAGACTTCATTCACCCGATACGCGACATGTGCAACGGCCGTGTTGCCGTCCATCGTGGTTCTCGTGCTCATTGGGCGGCTTCCATGTCGTGGGCGGGTTCAGGGACCATCTCCATCGCGTGACATGGGCACTGTTCGACGCACACGGCACAGCCGGTGCACAGCGCCAAGTCCACCCGGTAACCATAGGTCGGGCCAAGCTTGACGATCGCGGTTTCCGGGCAGGCGGCGTAGCAGTTGTCGCACTCAAAACAATTGCCACATGAGAGACAGCGGCGCGCCTCGTGGCGTGCTTCGGCCTCGGTCAGTCCGGCCCTGGTTTCCACGAATCCACGGCCCATCCGCTCTTCCACGGTAAGCTCGCTTTGGACAGAGCGTGGCGCGTCGGTATAAATCGGCAGTTTGAGCTGGTCGAACGCCACCATCGGATGCTTGGCGATGGGTTGCGGAACCTGGCCGCGCAACCAGGCATCGATATGGCTAGCTGCCTTCTTGCCGTGACCGACCGCGGCAGTAACCGTGCGTTCGCTCGGCACCATATCGCCGCCGGCAAAGACGCCAGGACAGCCGGTCATCATGCCAGCATCGACGATTACCGTATCGTCTGCCTTGAAAACAATGCCCGGCACAGTGCGGAGGAATCCACTATCGGTTTGCTGACCGAGTGCGAGAACCACCGAATTGGCCGATAGAGTTTCCAGCTGCCCGGTCGGCTGTGGCAGGCCGTTCTCGTCCAGCCGCATCATCTCGACCGTGAGCTCACCCTCGCCGACGTCCTTGATCGTGCTGAGCCACCTGATCTTGATACCCTCGGACATCGCCTCGTCGGCTTCGAAGTCCTGCGCAGGCATGTGGGCACGGTCCCGCCGGTAGACGATCAGTGCTTCTTCGGCACCGAGCCGACGCGCTGTTCGCGCAGCGTCGATTGCGGTGTTGCCGCCCCCGTAGATGATGACGCGGCGACCAAGACGTGGGGGATCGCCAGTTTCGACGTCGCGCAATAACGTGATGGCATCGATGATACGTCCGGCATCGCGCGCGGGGATTTCGACCCGTTTGCCGATCTGCGCGCCAATCGCGATGAACACGGCATCGAAGTGGCCCTCAACTTGCTCGGCGAGGATGTCTTCGACCTTGTGGTTGAGGGTGATCTTGACCCCCATGGCTTCGATGAGGTGCACCTCATTCATGAGATCCGCGCGCGGCAGGCGATAGGCAGGTATGCCGAAATGCAACATTCCGCCGGGCAGCGGACCCGCGTCGCGGATTTCTACGCGGTGGCCACGACGGGCGAGATGGTAGGCCGCTGACAGCCCGCTTGGGCCGCCACCAACCACCAGGATGCGCTTGCCGCTCGGCGCGGCTGCCAAGGGTGGGGCCCAGCCCTGCTCTGCCGCGAGGTCCCCCAGAAATCTTTCCACCGCATGGATGCTGACCGCACTGTCGAGTTCGCCCCGATTGCAATGCGTCTCACACGGATGATAGCAGACCCGCCCATGCACAGCGGGAAAGGGGTTGTCGCGCAGGATCGTCTCCCACGCCTCGCGGTATTTGCCGGCTTGCGCCAGATCGAGCCATGCTTGCACGTTTTCGCCTGCCGGACAGGCATTATTGCAAGGCGGCAGGAGGTCGACATACACCGGTCGCTGCGCGCGAACTGGACCGGTGCCTCTTTGGCGGAGCATGTCGATGACCGGCGTGAAATCCGACTGTAGGGCTGTCATGTGCGATCTTGGTCCCCGGCTATGACGAACTGACGGCCAGCGTGGCAGGCGCCTGTCGTGGGCCCGCACCGGTCTCGCGCAGGAAGAGCGTGAGACAGAATGATGGCACCGGCCCAGATCAGGTCGGCGTCCTGAAAGTTCGCCAGCGTCAGCGTGTGGCCACCAGAAAACCGCATCAGCGCGAGGCCGAACACCGGTGCCAGAAAAGCGCTGAGGCTGAACACAAGGAAGTTCATGGCGCCGGTGGCACTGCCCTTGACCTTGTCGGGATTGGCTTCCTTGATCATCGTGTAGGGAATCATCGCCGCGCCGGATCCTATCCCGAAGACCAGCCCGCCGAGATAGGGCGGGATGAACGCTTCCAGATACGCGATACCGCCGCCGGAAAGCAGCATGACAACGATACCGGCGAGCAGCACCGGCTTGCGACGGCCGATCCGGTCGGCGAGGTAGCCAAGCAGCGGCGCTCCGATCACCCATCCCAGTGGCACCATCGATGATCGTGCAACCGCTTCCGCCGCGGCCACGTCCAGACCCTGACTCAGGTGCGGGACTCCCCAAATCATGTCGCCGATCGTCGTTGGCATGAACAGGAGGCCGCCGATGATGCCGCACAAATACGATTGAGGATTTGTCAGCACGATCTTGTAGGGGGCGAACATGGCCCACATGGAACCGCTTGCGCGCTCATGAGTTGCCGGCGTCATGAACAGGAGCAGGAGCGCAACCAAGGCGAGCGCAACACCCGCGTCGATCCAGAACCACTGCCATGCGATCGGCCCGTGCACCAAAGGACCCACGGCGAACTGTCCAGCAAAACCACCGAGCATACCGGCCAACTGCGTAAAGCCGATCGCTGTCGCTAGCCACCGGGCTGAAAACCCATGAACAGCAAGATAGACGGCGCCAGTAAATGCGAAGGCTGATCCGGCCCCCTGCAGCAATCGTCCGGTCTCCGCCATGTCCATCGAAGCGAGGCCGAACAGCAGGCTACCGGCAGCAACAGTCATGACGCCAACAGCAATCGGCAGTTTGGCTCCATAGCGGTCCAGTGATGCGCCGGCCACGATCGCAAAACCGGCGTACGTGTAATAGTATAGCCCCAGAAGTGAACTGATGCCGAGGGTCGTTAGGCTGAACGCTGCGGTCAGTTCAGGGATCATCACCCCGGGCGCCGAGCGGAGCGCGTATTGCAGGAAATAGAAAACGAGACAGAGAACCCACGCCGTGATGAATGCGGTTCTCGGCTGGTCGCGCGTGGTCGCCACCTCAGCGTGCACAGCCCTCGAGGTCATGGTCAAACCCCGCGCCAGCCGCGAGGTCGCTTGCGAGCATTTCTGCAGGCATTGCTTGGAAGGTTTGTCATGATCCAATCTCATTGCCAACTCTTACTCGACTGAAGGGTGTGAGCCCTTTGATCGCGATCAAAACTATGCACGCCGCGCTCCACCGTCTCGGGAGCATTCCTGAAACATAACAGTCGACCAATTGCGACCGGCACCCTCGGAAACTACTTATATCGGCGAATTGGCCTCCCTGTAGCCAACGGATTTCTGTCAGACCTTGCGCCAGCGGGTGGATGAGGCGCCGCTGTCCCTTCATGAAGGGATGAACCGGGAGGTTTGTCACATCGGCAGGCCAAGGTCGAACAGCAGTTATCACGTCAGGGCCGAGGCTTCCACCACAGTATTCCAGACATCAAAACGCCTGGCTCCGACCCGGTCGAGGGCGGCGGCCCAGCCAGTTCAGCGCGTGGCGCCCGGGCGAAAGCCACTCTCCGCGGCTGACAGCTAACGCTGCCGGAGCGAGGAGCAGCAAGCCCGTAGGCCGACGGCGGTCTTGAATGAAGGGACCTAGGTAATTGCAGAGTCTACTGCTGCTCTTG
>CAWHVQ010000007.1:0-124889 GCA_963832895.1 uncultured Alphaproteobacteria bacterium
CCCTCAAAATCTTGCTGCGCCTGGACTGCCGTAAATGGTGGACCATCAATGGCGCGACATCGAGCAGCGACGCACCGTTCGAGGTCGCGGTATCGATTTGCTGCTCATGCAGATACAAAGCAACGCCGCGCGCCCGGCAGGTCTCCAAGAACCCGACCAACTCTGTGAGGGACCATCCGACCCGGCATAACGACCAAACCAGCACCTTGTCGATCGAACCGCTGCGGATCGCCTCGATCAGCGCCAATTCGCCTGGACGACGATCCTGACCCTTCCGCACAGTTGTCGGCCGGTCGCCGAACAGGCTTGTGACTGTCCAACCACGCTCGGCTGCGATCGTCCTTAAACGATCGATCTGCTCGTCTTCGGACAGCGGGCAATCTGGTGAAGTCCGAGCGTAAATCGCTGTCCTGGTAGTCATTCTGAAAACATACCATCGATTCTGGTTCCGGCAACCAAACGGCAGTCGCTGTGCGGGGAGAGAAGTTCAATCAATAGCTGCAATGTCTAGGTGGCATTCGACCAGCAAACCGTCACCCAGTCCGCAGACAATCCGGCCCTCTATCCGCCTCACCCAATCCCTTACTTGGTCGTGGGCATCGAAAGCTGATAGATCGCCGGGACCATTTTCCTTCCCCGCGACTTCGTGGATCGCTGCCACCAACTCTGGATCAGCGCCGAGGAAGTAGATACGCCACCCCTCATCGGGGTCGTAGGCGATACGATCGAGAGACGCCGGATGCCCCTGTCTGGTCAGCAGTTGACGCAGCAGGTCCCAGTAGGCTTGAGCCGCGCGACGCTGCGCACGCTTCGCCAGGATCGGCGCCAACGAGAATTCGGAGGAAACCGGATGCGGGATCGGAGGAAACGGAAGGCTAATGAAGCCGATCGGCGCGCCGGAGGGCGGAGGTGAAAGGTCTTGGGTCATGTCGGTATTTAGGCCAGCGACCCCAAAATGGTGTTCCAAATGTATGGAAGCCAAGGTTCTGAGCCGGCTCGACATGTTGTCCGCTCAGTGGTGGCACCGGCGGACTGCTGGGACGGCTAGGAGGCCGTGGCGGGCTTGGGGATTGGGTCCGCTGACCGTTGGAGGTCGTGGATCGTCAGACGGTCGCGACAAAGGCATGTGTCAGATCGACGAACAGAGAAAGCAGCCCTACTCGTCAGAATGGATCGAATCGACCCCAACTGCTGACCGTGCCGTCCGCAGATGTGTGGTAAGCAGTTCAACTAACGCCGCCGCACCAACCGATACGATCAATGTAGCGAGCAGCAACACCATGTGCGCGGACCAGACTTCCATCCAGCCACGGAGCATTCCGGCACTGCCGATCATATCATGCATTGTCTGCGTCCCCCTGCGCGCGCCCCTGCTATTGGTCCTTTCCACCGGCACGCGATTTTGATCCAAATCCACCGTATCATAGCGCTTTTGCCGCCTCCTGCGTCAACGCTCCCTTCAGCGCGGACATCAGATCGACCACATTGGTGCAATCCTCTGCCGCAGGCCATTTTGTCATGGCCGACCATCGTCCAGGCTGGCTTTTTCCGATCACCATCTGTCGGTCCGCGGGTCGAGATGGCAGATGCAGGTGTCAGAGATTGCGTACCATACCAGCCAGATCGGTGTGGCCGCACGCCGCCAAGACAGCGGCAGTCTGCTCCTGGGTCATGCCACCGCACAAGCGAAAGAACGCATCAGCGGTGCGGCAAGGTGGCTTGGGAAAGATCGTCCATGGTGGCGGGTCTGCGGCCACCAACTTACCAATGATCTCGGCGAACCGATCGACTTCGTCCGCAAGGCGTTCCACGTGGTAGTCGAGTTCGTTGCCGTAGCATTCGGCCCAATCGGAGCTACCTTCAGCCTGATGCGACGCCGGACCTAGCATCGGCGCAAAATGATAACGTTCCATTGCGGAATTGTAGCACAGTCATAGAGGCGACTGCATCATTCTACTTTGACGAACTTACCTAACGGAACTCCCATCAGCTTCCAACGGTTGCTGGCGCTTTGCCACTTGGCCGGCGGCATGCACAGACAATGTTGGCAACGATTGGCAGCCTGTGCAGGCTTCCAGCGGCACTGGTAGCGTGGTTTGGGCGTCGCGTGACCATCCGGGCCATCGCGACCATAAAGCCCACGGAGGCAACAAACACAGGACGCGAAAGATGGGGCAAGTAACCGGAATCGAGTGGTGTGATCACACATACAATCCTTGGATAGGCTGCACCAAAGTCAGCCCCGCCTGTGACCGCTGTTACGCAGAAGCGCAGGAAGATGCCCGGTATGGCCGGGTACAGTGGGGAGGACCACGCCGGCGCACCAGTGAAGCGACCCGTCGCGCCCCTTACCGCTGGGATCGTGAGGCGGCAGCGGCCGGCAAACGTCGGCGAGTTTTCTGCATGTCTCTCGGTGATTTCTGGGACAACCAAGTACCCGGTGAGTGGCGAACTGAGTCCCTGAACGTGATCCGCCAATGCCGGAACCTGGATTGGCTAATCCTCACCAAACGCCCGCAGAATATTCTCAAGATGCTGCCGCCGGATTGGGGGGCGCAGGGATGGTCGCACATCTGGCTAGGTGCGACGGTGGAAAACATGGTCGAGGCACGGCGGCGAATCCCCATCCTCTTGCGTGTACCCGCCCGTGTGCATTGGCTGTCTGTCGCACCATTGCTTGAGCCGCTTGACCTCCGGCCCTGGCTTGGGCGCGGCGTCGATTGGATCGTCGTCGGTGGCGAGACTGGCGCCAAGGATGCTCGCTACATGGAACCGGAATGGGCGCGTGATCTGCGTGATCAGTGCCACGACACAGGTGCCGCGCTCTTTCTGAAGCAGATGTGGAAGCGGCAACCGATCCCCGCCGATCTGTTGGTTCGAGAATATCCTTCGCTCTGATCGGTTCGTGGGCGGCGACAATCGGCATGTTGCATCCGCGCCGCCTTGGCTACTCGCTTCGTCTCTATCGGCGGCCGATCCTCCCTTTACCTGCGCCGCCGCGCCGGTCTTGCCGGCGGAGCCTCGACCTTCGCCGGTCTCTCCTCCCGTGCCTTGATCTGACTTCGAGGAGCGCCCGCTCATGGCCATCAACGGAGCTTCTGACCCGATAGTGCGGCTCGCCATCTTCCCCCGGCAGTAACCGCACGATCACATAAGGCCCCAGCGGAATTCCAATCTGTGGCCCACTCCACGACACCACGACCGTCTGACCAACTCTGAACCGATGAGCCGGCATGGCGGTTATTTGGGATGGCACCGCACCGAAAACAACGGGCCGCCGGCTGAGCCGGTGGGAAGGTCGGGGCGGAGAGCGCCTCTTTGAGCGGTGCTCGGCGTGTGAAGGGTTTCATACAGCGATCGTGGCCCGTGTGAGAGCCTCCCGATGTCAACCGCCGCCATAGGGTGTCACATGAAAGCTCTCGCAGGACTCGCCGCTTTGGCCGTCACCCTGGCTGGTTCCGCGCTGCTGACAAAGCCCCCAGGCGCCACGCCGAGGGTGGCAGCCGTCGAAGTGGTGGAGAGCCAATTTGAGGAAGCGCCGCCGTATATAGATTTCGACCCGAACGATTGGCGCTGAACGGTCCGGTCCTGATTTGCTCCCCGCGCCCACGAGACGGAAATCCTACAGGTGCTGGGTTCCCGCCGCAGACATAGCTTCCTGCTGCGATCTTGTCCGTCAGTGCCGGCCAGCATCATAAACGTACCGCCCGCAGTCGTCGGGTGAGCCGGCACTGAGCTTCTGCCCGGAGAAAGGTGCCAAAGTACGCGGATCGACCTCGTTACCGACCTTCTCAGACTTCCACACGATCAGATAGGCGACGGATTTCCCCTTGCACAGCTTATTGCCGTTCTCAAGGGTTGGGTCATCAGACGATGTGACCTTGTAGAGGTCAGCCATGACCTTCTTTTGCTTTGCCTCTGGCCTGAACAGCATTTGGCCGCCTCGGGCCAGCAGTAGCGACTTTCCATTTTGAAAGGTGATCTCGGCCGGCGTGAACGTCACGCGGCCGGTCGTTGCTTGCGCAGTCCGGGTGATCGGCATCCAATTTTCGGGAGCGGATGCAGTTTGGGCAGTAGCTGTCGCGGTTAGTCCAGATAAGGCGAAACAGAATGCCATTTCGCGCGTCGCCATCATGTCCTCCGCATCCGCGTCGCACTCTATCAAGACGTAACGGGAAAGGCGCCCATCCCCGTGCGAGACGTGGCAAGGCTCCGATGGCCTTCTGAGCATGGCGCATATGCCGAGCCACGCGCCGTCGTCTATCGCCCGGTTGCATGTACGTTTCAGCCGCAGCCCTAGCCGCCGCCAAGCCAGTCGCCGCCGAACGCAACAAATCGGGAGTTTGTCAGTCAAGTCTGTCCCGGAGTGATCCACCATCAGCGACGACCTGCGCAAGGGATGCGCCCACGACTACGCGCGCTTACCGCTTCTCCTGACAGTCTGAGCGGCGCCAGGACGCTTGGACCTCGCTGGCCTCGGCGACGGTGGCACTATCTTCTCCGATGGCGCCTTCTGTCGGAGACTTTTCTTCGCGTCCATGAGATCGATGACGTTGCCACTATTGTTCTTCGCTGGGACATTAGTTGGCGCAGAATATGCGCGCCCACTCCTGGAACCCCCTTCTTGGCCATCGCGATCGGTGGAGAAATTTGCTGGTGCGGCAGCGAGACGTTCGCGTGCCTCGCTCGTATAGTCAGAATTGATATCGATCGTGATGGCGCGATGGCCAAGCTGGAGTGCCACCAGAGCGGTCGTCCCAGAGCCTCCAAACACGTCCAACACGACCGATTTCTCGTCACACGACGAGACAATCATTCGACGCGCCAGTTCTGGCGGGAAGGTCGCAGGATGTTTGCCTCGGTAATTACCCCGCTGGATTGACCACACCGATCCCACATTGCGTCCCAGCGGATTGGAGATCACTTGCAGGTCCCGACGGTTCTCGTCGCGGCGTATCAAGCCCGGCTTGTCCTGACCACGCTTACTATACGGGCTAACCACTGGGATTCGGAGCGGGTCTTGGTCGTAAAAGTATCGCCTATTTTTGGCGAACATGTACACAAACTCATGTGTTCGAGTAACGCGATCTGTTACCGCTTCCGGCCGTACCGATCCTTTGTCCCAGACGACATCGTGTCTGAGAATCCAACCGCTATCTTGCAACGCCATCGCCAACCGTGCGGGAATCATCAACAAGTTGCCGGGCGGACGGCCTGCGTCTTGGTATCCGATACCGCTTAGATGACTGGCCCCACTGCCGCCATGGCGCGAAAAGCTGTCGCCGATAACGGTCCATAGTACCCCGGTATTCTTCAACACGCGGCGGGCTTCGTGGAAGATACCGACCAGATTGTGGATGTATTCCTTCGGTGTTGGCTCGAAGCCAATACCGTCGCCGCCGTACCACCGCTTCACCGGCCAGTAGGGCGGCGAGCAGATTACGACATTGACTGTGGCAGAAGGCATTTTTCGAAGCTCGGTGAGCGCGTCGCCAGTGATGAACTGACAGCGGGAGATGTCGAGCTTATTTGGTTCGATACAATAACATACACGCAACCGATGCGCACTTGTTGCGGTACCGGTTGCTTCTGTGCGGATCAGTGACAAGCCATAAACCAGACCGTACTGACCGTTGTTGCCTGCGTCCCGACGAGCGGCTTCGTATTGTTTCCACCCCTTAGCAAGTTGAACCCGCCGTCGCATGGTGGCGATGTCACAGTCGAGTTCCCGCTTGCACCACTCTGCTTCGCCGAACCCCAGACGTTCCAGTTCTTTTTGGATTCTCGTCCGCATATTCGCCCATCGGCGTCCCAGGGCTGCCTCGCGTCGCCGTGCGGCGATGTCGCGCTCAACCAGGGCGCTGTCCATCCTGGCGATTGCGACAATCTCATTCCGCAGATCGGCTGCCGACTCGGCAAGAAATCTCTCTGCTTTCCCTGACACTCTTCCTCCATGACACGCTGGCTGGTCCACCGAGAAGCGGACACACGCTGGAAGCCGAAAGTCACGGGGAAGGAGTAACAGAACGGTTGCAGAGTTGGCACGACCCGCACGCGGAGGGAAGTCCGCGCACCCGTGGCACTCCAACGACCTTCGCCGAGCTAACAAACGGTCCAGCCTTTGGACGCAAATGCCGCTCATCTATCACGTCGTGACAGGCAACGGCTGCCGGCAGGCGCACCACCGTGCGGTCGCCGTCGATCTGCACGGACACGGGATCACTGTCTCACCCGCGCTCTAGAGGCGCTTGACCCTGACCTTCAGCGCGAGAGCAGCACTTGTGCATCGTGGTGGTCGCCCACTGATCCTCGATAGGTGTGTTGTAGTTGCGTTCACAGGAGCGCGCTCGCGCTCTATTTGTGGTCTGTTGGGACGAGTCCGATAGCGTCGCCGCCTGATCAAGCAGGCATATCGCTTGAGCAGAAAATGCCTGCTCTTCGGAGTCGAACGGCATTATTACCGCGCGCCGACGGAGTTGATCGATAAGGTGCATTTTTGCAGGGGTAGTGTGACACTCAGAGCGTTGTACGGGCGTGCCATGGTGTTGTGGGCCATGATAGACCGCGCGAAGCGTGAGCCGCTCCAGGACCGCCAGAGATAGCCTAGCGGGCGTCTCAAAACTGAGGCGCGCGGTCACACAATTCCTTCCAGAAGGAAGGCAGGAGCGACCCATAAGCAAGAAAAGACGCGGCGGCGGTCATGCCGCCGCGTACTCTGGCCGCGCGATATTCGAATCGCGCTTGCGCGTCTTGGCACGACCAGCTTACTTCGTCCAACTCGGTACTTGTAAAAAACGCCGTCGAGCGAAGGGCAGCAGGCGTGCGAGCGTAGCGAAGCACGTCTGGGCGGCGAAGCCGCCGGATCGCTGGTGCGGCGAGCGACGGCAGACTATCTGCTGTGGCGAGCGAAGGGCGCAGCCCCGAGCTTGCCACCTGACGACGGGCAATCCTCTGGGCGACCAGCCCCTCTTCTTCGCCCAACTCGATACTGGTTCACTCGCCGTCGAGCGAAGGGCAGCACAAGTGCGAGCGTAGCGAAGCACTTGTGGGCGCCGCCGGACCGGAACGTGTCAACGACTTTGATACATCCTGGATCGGCATTTAGGCTTGGATCTTCAGCGTTGACGCTGGTGGATTGATCCAGGCAGCGGTTGGTTTGTCAGGCGGTGTTGGTGGTTTGTTGACGAAGCGCTCTGGGTTGTTGCGGAACGCGCGATCGAGTGTGTTCTGACGTGCGGCGTGAATGGCATCGGTCTGACCGTAGTGGACCTGGTCCGGTGTCATCAAGCCGATCCCGGCATGGTGATGCTGCTGATTGTACCAATCGAAAAAGCGGCGACAGAAGCTTTTGGCGTCCTCGATGCAGCCGAAGCGTTGAGGGAAGCGCGGCTGATACTTGAGGGTTTTGAAGTGGCTCTCGGAGAACGGATTGTCGTTGGAGGTATGCGGTCTGTTGTGTGAACGGGTGACGCCGAGGTCGGCAAGCAGCAACGCGGTAGCCTTGGCCTTCATCGGGCCGCCGCGGTCGGCGTGCAGGGTGAGTTGACCGGGAAGCACGTTGTGTTTCGCAATGGCATCATCAAACAACGGCCTGAACAGCGCGGCGCTCTCTGCATCAGCCACGCACCAACCCACCACGCGGCGACTGAAGATGTCCAGAATGACGTACAGATAGAAGTAGCTCCACTTCGTTGGTCCCATAAGTTTCGTGATGTCCCAGGACCAGACCTGGTTGGGCAGTTCGGCGATAAGTTCGGGCTTCCGGTAGGCGGGATGGCGGAGCTGCTCGCGGCGTTCGCGGACTTCGCCGTGTTGTCCAAGAATGCGATACATGGTGCGGATCGAGCAGTGGTAGACGCCTTCATCGAGCAGGCTGGCGTAGATTTCGGCCGGCGCCTGGTCTGCGAAGCGCGGCGCATGCAACAGCTCCAGTACCACCTGCTGTTGCGGATCGCTCAATGCCCGGGTCGGCTTCGCTCGCTGGCGGTCGATCGCCGGTGGCGCGGCCAGGCGGGAGCGGCGGCGCTGGACGCTGGCACGTGACACCCCAAGCGCGGCGCAGACCGCGGCGGTCATGCCGCGGGCGGGTGCGAGTGCAACGACAGCCTCGGTCAAGCTTCGCCGTCGCTGGGCGTCAGCGGGATGCCCAGCAGCGCCGCAACTTTTTTTTGGATATCGATGATGGCTTCGGCTCGCGTCAGGCGCAGTGCCAGACGGGCATTATCGCGCTGAAGTGCGGTCACTTCGGCTGAAAGCGGGCTCGGGTCGGTAGCCTTCGGGCCGCGCTTGCCGGGAACCAGTGCTGTGAAGGCCCCGGCGTCACGCTGCCGTCGCCAGTCAGTGAGAGCCGATGAGTAAAGTCCCTCGCGACGTAGGATCGCGCCGATACCACCGGTCGCCGTGGCGCGATCGGTCTCCGCCAGGATGCGTAGCTTGTCCTGCGCAGTGAACGTCCGGCGGCGCGGACGGTCCGATAATTCGGGTGATGGCGAGGCTGGCGCTGTCACCACCGTCGGCCTACGGCCTCCGCTGGCGGCAGCGCCAGCCTCGCCATCAGGTGTCTGCTGCATGGGCATGTGCGAGATCATCCTTCCGCGCCCTCAAGTCTAAATTCCCGGCAGCGCCATGTCTCATCTTCATTGGCACGGAGGGCAGTGTGAAGTTGCAGTGCGGATCGCCTTGTGATCCACCACGGTCCTGCAACTGAGTGTCCTGCGTCGCAAGAAATGATGCTAATTGTGGGTTTGTGTCCATAATGCAAAGTTTCCTAATGTCGATGCACCAGGAGATTGCTTTGGCGGCTAAATAAGGATTAAGATTGATTGTCATTCAATGCCGTTTGCCTTCTTTAGCAGCCCCGCATTCTTCCCGGTGCGGGGTTGTTCTTTATCGAGGTGATTGCTGCTGCAAGTCGATGGTCTGCTCTATGATGGTGACCACCGACCTGCACTGCCACAGTGGAGGGCTTTCTGTTCCTACTTACGCTGCTAGGTTCACCACGAACGGCGTAATTGCCGCCGCAGCGCCTGCACACTCTGGGCCGATGAATCGTGCCATAGACACCGGATCGGTGAATGGCCTGCCGCAGAACAGGCAAGCGGGTCTCAACATCATCTCCGGTTGCAGCTTGTCGAAGGCAACTGGCAACGTTTCGATGAGCCGATCACGAACGGTTAAGATGTCGCTGTGTGGTTGTCCGGTACGAAACCCGACGCGGGTTGGCTTGAGATGCCAATCGCCGTCATCGGTGAAATCGGCTTGCTCGTGCAGGATGACGAACGGCTTGAACTCGATCATCCACGAGTCCAGTGGACGCCGCTTATCGGTCAGTAGCTCTGCACCAGCTTCGTCATGCACGACGGCCTTGCAGCGTAACAATGCCGCATAGCTGTCAGGACGCGGCTGGACTTCCGTCACGATGTGCTGTGATATGCGAAACTTCCACTTCGGCATCCGCTTAGCGGAGCGACTGAGAATGCAGACACGCAAGTAGGCCAGCATAGGCATTGGTGCGATAGGCACGGGTGCCCAGATGGTGGGATCAAGATCACTCACGCCCCGCATCCTTCTTTTTGGGCGCAGTGTGTTCCCAAGTCTGCATCCACGCTTCCAAGTCTGCGACGCAGAAGAAGATGCGCTTGGCCGAAACCCGCACGAAGGCTGGGCCGGTGCCGAGTTCGAACTTGGTTGCGGAAGTAGGTGAGCGGCAGGTTCTGACAATAGGTCGCCGCTTCCGTGATGCTCAGTAGTCTGTTCATGCTGAAATCTCCTCTGGTAATATCTATAGTGTCTCATAGCGCTGAGCCTCGCGTCAATACTTATACCAGTCACTCTACTTACTATTTGCATTTTAATGGCTGCTTTTGATACAATGCTTCTTATGGCGGGATTTTTACCGCAGCAATTACGGAGAGGCAGGATGAATCTGCCTCCCTACTATTTGAGAGGACGATTACCATGGATGTTATGAACCCAACATATGAGGAGGTCGAGCGTGCGCTAGACCTTGACCTCGCTAAACTGACACTAACGATGGTGTGGGCGCGGCAAAGCGGCTACATCGTTGAGCCAAAACTGGTTGAGACGTTCGGGCTGGATAGCCACATCGTGACGTTGCATCTCAGTGACGGTAAGACCGTTGCCGATATTGAGCCTTGTCTGCAAGGCGGATGCGGAATCATTTACGACCGATAACACAGGAGGGCGCTGGGTCGCGCCCTTCCACCCTCCTTAGGAGGGACCATTCTTGGGCTTGTTGCCGAGTTGCGCCTCTATCGCCTTGGCCCGCGCTTCGGCTGACGGATGATGAGGGGCGGTCGGGCGCATCGCCGACTGAGCAGTACTTCGGTAATTGCATGCCGATCAGGAAGGAATTGGGCACAGGCACAATTCAGTGTTGAGCGGAAGGAGATCGGAATTCCCGAACTCTGTGCCAAGCCGGGAACTGCCTAGGCGGCCCTCGTTGGCGATGCGTCCCCACTCATCGCGCTACTGGTCGGCGAACTACACTTCCGCGAGCGGATCGCGGATTGTCTGTCGATGGACCCTGGGGCGAATGCCTTCCTCGACGTGGACAACCGCCGGGCAGCCTCACATCCACCCAACGTTGCGGTCTTTATCCTGCGCCCCGCAAAGTCATGACCATCTGACGCAGGAGGATAGCTAGTCGCTCCACTCACCGATGAGATCGGGTGTGGACCGGAACCGACGCCCTGGACCCGATTTCTCGACACTCCAGCGCGGTGCTGGCAACCGTGTTGGCAATGCCCGCATATCGGAGACCAGACGGTCCGAAGACTTGCGGGCATCGGCGACCGCGCCGGGCTATTTGCCGTCCAGGCGATCCCATATTCCTGCATGACGCACGTAGCCTTCGCTCTGCAATATTGACGCAACCATCGCTGCCGACGCGACGTGATCGAAACTTGCGAAGTCTGGCATCCGGCAGTGCGACCACGCGCCGTACCATGACTGACCGATCATAGGCTCACCGCATGAGCGCCAAGCGGTCTTCAGTGATGCGGCGCTCTGCCAGATAAACTGAGGCGGCGACAACCACCATTCAATCGGTCCCAACGCGCGATCGGGGGATGAACGGCGTTCTCGTAAATCAGGTCCGCTTCAGCCTGCCAAGTCGCCAACCGAGAAGTCAGCGATCTCGTCGCCGACTTCGACCGAGACATGGCCGATGAGGTAAGCATCATTGCCCGTGTTGAGATAGCCGCCGCGATTGTCGGGCAGGCAGAACCGGAGTGTATCGAGTTGGGCCACGCCGGTAGAGCATACCACCATGGATCAGCCGCGCAGGGAGGCCGCAATGAGAAAGCCGATCAGGGAAAAGAAGCGGCTTAGCAAGCGGACGAACTGGTGGTTATGGAGGCGATAGGGGCATGGATCACAAAGAACGGTCCATTGCCCCTCAATGATGCTGAGCAGTACCGATCGGGCGTTGGAGGAGATAACGGAGGCTGTGGCCAAGCTAGATCGGGAGATACCATGAAAAAGGCGGCCATCACCGGCCGCCAATTCGTATACTCGCGTCTATGAGTGTGAGCGATCATGACAACCTAAGGCTACCATGAGCTACAGGTTACGCCAAGATGTCATATTTCTCGATCTCCCAATATTCCACCCGCTTCTCCTGCCAATAGTCATAGAACGTCTGGATGCGCTGTTCCTGTGTCATCGTTTTGGGATCGCCGGGTGTCGGGGGATCGGGCGGGATACGACCACCACTGCTGTTCCAAAACTCCTGAACATACGCGTCTAGCTTCTCCCATGCCCGCTCGTAATTGGCGCACGGATACACGTCGCGCCCATTGTGATGATCAACGATCAATATCCAAACCTTTTCAGGCATCTTCACTTCCTTTCCATGATGAACCGTTCTTCCACAACGGCGATGGTGTCGTTGTGGTGCATCCCGTGTGAGATGAGCATGATCTCTACTTTGCGAAATCCACGATTGAACCCCATCCCTGCACTGTTCCATCCGAACGAAATCACGGTCCCGTCCGCGGCCAGCAATTTGGCAACCTTGTCGCGCACTGCCGTGAGGGTCGCCCCTTGCGTATCCCGCTGTGTGACTTTGCGGCCAAAGCCCCCGAACACTTCTTGCACCTGCCGCGAAGAGTAGGGCGGGTCTAGCAGCACGGCGTCATACAGCAGCCCTTCGCGAATTACCTTGTCGAGCCACATGTCGGCTTCCATGTGATCTTGCGCTCTTGTCCGCGGATTGAGGTCGTTGGTTCTCGTCCCCCACCGCGCGTTCGCCGCGAATGGATCAATCACGGACATCCCTTTTCGGATATGCCGCGCCAATAGCTGCCGCACGGGAAGCATGGAGAATGTCTGTGGGCTTGGCAGGCAGAATTTGCGGCTCATCTTCACCCCGACCTCAAAGTACGCTACGGGTTGGTCCTTGTCGTTCTCCCTGTGCAACTCCAACACCAGTCTATCCTTGCCCATTTACCCTCCTACTTTCTTCGCCTTAACATCTTGAGCATCCTTTCCAGGTCCTCCCCTTCGTATCCAAGCTCCGCCAAAGACAGTCGCTTGCTGCGGGCGATGCGCCGGTCAATTTCACGCAACAACGTCTTGTGCTCGCTGGTCATGTGCTGCTTAGCTTCTGTGCTAATCGGACTGCGGCTCCGGTGCTGGCGTCTCATTATCGCCCCCCCTACATCGCATGTTTCTCGCGGAGTTCCGCGAGCTTCTGTATTGCCTCGTCGTGCTGGCGTTTTTCGGCCTCGGTGAACTGCTCCAACGTAAGCGGCTCCTTCATCGCCGCGATCTGCCTTTCCGCCGCGCGAAGCTCCAACACGGCGGCGTCCCGCGCCTTCGCAGCGTCATCGCGCTCGCGTTCCGCGTTGGCTGTCCGCCCACGGTATCGCTGCTCAAGCTCCGCGTGGGTCCGCGCCCGCCAGTCGTCGCGTTGGGCTTCTAGCTCGCGGATACGCTGATCGGCGGTCTCACGCGCGATACGAGCCTTGTTCGCCGCGTCTTTGTAGGCTGCCTTCGCGATCGGGTCGGCACCATCTGCGAATTGCTCATCATCGAATCGTCGCACTGCTGCTTCCGCGGTGCGGAGCCGGTCGGTCAGGTCTGCGATCTGCTTCGCCGCCTCATCTCCGGTGGCCCATTCCGTCGAGACCGGCCTGTTCTCCGCCTGCATAAGTTCGGAGATGCGTTGCTTCAGCGAGCCTATTTCGTCCTGTGCCTCTGCGAGCCGCGCATCGGTCTCACCGCCCTGTGCATCCTTCGCCGCCTGCTCAAGCTCTTCGACGCGGGCTTTCAGCGCGGCGATCTCGGCTTGCTCGCGGTCGGCCTGTCCGAAGCTCAACGCATCGCTCAAGCGCGAGCGGTCGTTATAGTCCCACCCGAGCTTGTCGAGCACCGCGAGAATCGCCTCGTGCTTGGAGTCTGGGGGCACGTCCAGCGCAGACGACATGATCGGGCGCATGGGCACGTCCAACCGTTCGAGCATTGCTGAGGCGACAGCGTGCAGACGCCGAGTCGTCAGGTTCGACGCTAGCCCTTGCGCCACCTGTCCGTTGTCTAGCATCAAGACTTTCTTGACAGTGAGTTGCAGGAAGGTTTTTTCGGTCGGTTCCTTTTGGTTCCAGCCCTGCATCTTCGCAAAGTCTCGCCAAACGACCTGCGGATGGTTTAGGTTCAAGTACTGCGCCCGTTCCTTCTCCTCCACCGATACCCGCAATTCCTCCCGCCATGCGCCAATCTCTTTCAGGTAGTAGGCGCACTCGATGCCCGCCTTGCGGCTGCTCTTTGGTATGCCGTGCAGCCCGATGTCCTTGAGCGAGCGACCTATTACGGTATTGTATCGACCGTTTTTGGTCGGCGTCTTATCGGTTTTCGGGTCGAGGCCGCACGAGCGCATCGCATCCTCGCGGCAGAGCCGGAGGGCTGGGCAGACCTCTTCCCAGTAGTTCCAACGGTCGCGGTCGCCGTGCATGATGGCGTCCCATGCCTTCACTGCGGTCGCGACGATTTCCTCGCGCCGCGCCTTGCTTGGGCCGCCGCGAACGGGCGTCGGCTTCGTTGCCCTTTCAGCCATCACTGTTCAGTACAGGAGAGGGTTCTACCCAGAACCCTCTGGCTGCATCTCGTGGGCCTTTATCTCCGGCTAGGTGACCCGTATCGGCCGTTTGGCACTCCCGCCGGGCTGGGTGCGACAGCGTGACGCTCATCGGGGCGCTCCTGTGCGATCTAGTAGAATTAACCTTATTTAGACCATATGCCCGCCATCACGGGGTGACAATCTACTCTTTACACTTGACTGTAGGGATAATCGGATAGACCGGGGCAATTCGGAAGACCTTAGTCAATCACAATACCGCTATTATCAACCGGTCACACTTGACTGGCCTACCTTAGGCCGTAGGCTGGAGCGGCTTGAGGAGGAGCAGATGTCGGATGATCCATTGAACCGTAAACGAACCGAGGAAGTCATAATTGGAGAAAATTTGAAGCGACTGCTCGATGAAGCAGAAATGCAGGCCAAGGAGCTTGCTCGTCGTATTGGGGTATCCGCTCAGGCGGTGTCTCAATGGATGACTGGCCAATCAAGACCCGCAAACAAGCGGCTCGTGCAAATAGCACAAGTATTTCGGGTTGATCTCGATGACCTTACGCGAGATTCAAAGCCACCCACTACGATAGCCATCAAAAGGATCGAACTCGATCTGTCTCCGCACACCACTTTTGCTGCTTCGCAGACTACATTTACCGAAAAGCTCGTAGAGAAAGGTATTTGGACGTTACCGTATGACTTGCTTTCTTGTTACGGCTGGTCCTCGCTCGAAGAGGTGGCAGCAATCAAGGTAAAAGACCACAATTTGGAGCCAACAGTATGGGTTGGCGAGCAACTTCTTGTGGACCTCTCATGGCGTGTAGTGACGCTCTCCGACCTTTATCTCCTCGACTTCGGCGGGCTTCCGCTCTTTCGGTGGTGTCATCTTGTGACGGACGATACCGTGAATGTCTCCGACCGACTGATGGACAAGGATGTGCCATTGCGTGGTCTCGTGGTGCGCGGTCGAGTTGTCGGGCGCGTGAGTGGGGCCTCGATCCGCAAATAGGGATGATCGCATAAAGATGTACGCCAGTCTAGCGCATTGCGTGCGCCTGTGCTGGGAACTACGTCTTTGCGGACATTGCATGCCGTACTGTGTTCACGGTGGACCTATACCTGCTTCTACTTGCGAGGTTTGCCCGTGTGGAGGCGGTGTCACCCGCTTCTTGTTGACGCAGCCGAGCAGGTTCGGCTGAAGCTCTTCGGGCAGGTCGAACAAGGGACGCTTCTCCGGTCGGTGAAGGCCACGCGAATTGCTGAAGCCATGACGCGAGCACCATTATCCGAGTTGCCGTTCTGGCCTCGCTACTTGTCTCGTCAGCAGGCCGCTGTGTATCTCGGTGTTAGCCCTGACACGTTCGATGGCGAGGTGCAAAAAGGCGTTTGGCCAGCCCCCAAACGTAGGGGTAGCAAAGGCGGACGATTGACATGGGACCGACACGCGCTTGACGCTGCCGCCGACAGGGATTCGGAACTCATCGATCCCGGTCAGCCTGCACCGTCTTTGACGGGCGTGTGGGGGGCAAGAAGCCGTGGCGAGACCAAGAGGAAGCGGACTGAACGTCGTTCGAAAGCGGCGGGCTGATGGCAGCTACGTGGAATACTTTTACGACCGGCGCACCGGAAGACCACTTGGCCACGATCGGGTAGCGGCACTACGCGAAACCCGGTCGTCCGATTACGCTGAGGCGCCAAAAGATACGTTTGACTATCTGATTACACGCTATCTGTCGCGGCCCGAATTTCGGCTGAAGCTCGCTCCGCGAACGCAGCAATTGTATCGCGGCTATCTCGACGAAATGCGAACTCGCTGGGGCGATCTTCCATTCCGAGCGTTCGATGCTGGCTCAGTTGAGGAGATCAAAGCAGAGTTCCAGGATAGACCGCGCAAGGCCAACCAGTTCATCGCTTTGTTCCGCATACTTTTAGGCTATGCGGTCAAACTGCGGCTACTCCATGTCAATCCCGCACTTCGTCCCGAAATGCTGCCGACGCCACCCCGGACTCAGGTGTGGTCATACGCCGAAGAGAATGCCTTCCTAAAGGCTGCGCCGCCGTCGCTACGGCTCGCGATGATGCTGCTCATCTATACGGCGCAACGTCCGAGCGATGTGCTTGGAATGACGAAGGGACGTGTATCGGAACACGACGGTCGCTTATGGATCATCCTACGCCAACAGAAGACTGGTGAACTGATCGAGGTTCCGTTGCATGATCGGCTCGCACCGCTGGTCCGCAGCCGGCTGGCAGACGATTCCGGCGGCTTGCTGTTGGTGCCGAGTCCAACGGGGAAGCCGTGGGCCTACCGCAATTTTGCGCGCTCCTGGGATGCTGTTCGGCGAAAGGCTGGCATCGAGGATAGGCAGCGCCGGGACGGTCGGCGGACGGCGGTGGTGCGTTTGGCGCAAGCAGGCGCGACAGTGCCGCAGATCGCCTCAGTGACGGGCTGGGGCATCGACTACTGTCAACGGATAGTTGATACGTACTTGCCACGGCGGACGGAGGTGGCGGCCGGCGCAATCACCATTTGGGAGCGCGCCGGCACTACCGATGCGCGGGTGGTCCAGCTTGGTTTGCACCGAAAGGGACGGTTGGCGGAATGATTTCTCGTTGTGCAAACTGCCAACCGTCGTTGCGTTAGGCATCTATATTTGCCAGTAATAACAAAGGTTTGGCGCGCCCTACTGGACTCGAACCAGTGACCCACAGCTTAGAAGGCTGTTGCTCTATCCAACTGAGCTAAGGGCGCCCTAGCTGTCCAACAGGTTGCGGACAGGGTGCTCCAATAGACCCGCCCGCCACCTGATGCCAGTTTCGCGGGCTCGCCATTCCGCCCGGTCGGCCGCCCTTGCATTCATGACGCCGGCCCATGATCCTCATCCTGCGGCCAATCGGAGTCGCCCGTATGATCATTGCCGCGGGCACACGGGGATGCCATAGGGCCGCCTGAACGACTAACTGATGCCATCACCTGCAACGCCAACGCCAAGGAGGGCCGCATGTGGCGCTTCCTGCTGCCAGCCTTAGCTATGATGGGCGCAATGACCGCGCTGGTCTTCGGCGCAGTCGGCGACCTGTGGTTATCGCCTGACATGTCCAACGGGGGAAGTGCAATCATCAGTCGCGCGGAGCCCGAGCAGGCCGCTCCCCCCGCCACCCCACCCTCGCGAACACCGACGTCACCCTCAGCCGTACCGGTGGTGAGCGCCCCGACTTCGGCTATGCTGGCTGAGGCGCAGGCGCGGGATGCATTGCAACGTCAGATTGTCGATTTGCAGCAACAGGCCACCTCGCTGCAGGGCGGGGTCGCCGATCTGCAGCGACAGGACAGCGCGCTGCAGAATCAGATCGCTCAACACAAAAAGCAGCTTGCGCAACACGCGGCGGAAACTTCGGCGGTCGCGGAGCAGCAGACGACCCGCGATGCACTGCAGCGTCAGATTGCCGGTTTGCAGCATCAGATCGCCGATCTGCAACGGCAGGATAGCTCGATGCAGGGTGAGATCGCTCAGCACAGGCAGGAGCTCACGCACAGTTCTCAGGATCTCGCTCAGCGATCACAGGATTTGGCCCAGAGCACCGAGGCGCTCACCCAGCAAACCCGTGACCTTGATGCTGTGCGCGCCGAAACAGACAAGCTCCGGCAAGGTATTGATAGGCTCCGTGAGCAGCGTCAGGCGGAGGAGGCATCACTGGCGCGACAGAAAGCGCCGGAACAGCTTGCAGCGGTTGCGTTGCCGCGGCCTGCCCCGCCAAAGCCCACGCCTCGCACAGCCCAGCCCTTGCCCGTCCGGCAACCGGGGCAGTCCACGCCAGGCCCGCAGCAAAGCGAGCCCATGCCGGCGCCGCGGTCAAGCCAGCCCACGCCAGGCCCTCAGCCGGCCCAACTGATGCCCGCGCGGTCTGCGGCGCAGCAATTACAAACTGCCCGCCAGTGGCTGTCCGCGGGACGGCCTGACGAGGCGCGACGCATACTGGCGATGGTACAAACCCAGATGGTGTTCCAGCCGGTCACACCAGACCAGCCCTCAGCCCAGGGCGGCAGTCCCTCCGCGACCGACATCGGCGATGCTATCCGCTGGCTCGACATGGGTGCCAGCGGCCAGGCGATGCAGTCGATCACGCGGGCGATCGGCAATGCGAACCCGCCGGCGAACGCGAACCTCGCCGGCAACACGAGACCCGAACGCGGACCCGTCCGCGCCTGGTCTGGCTTTACAGCAGATACGCCCGCGGGGACTGTCCCTCCACCGCCGCCCGGCTACTACAGAAGCGAATTTGACCGCTAGGATGGAGCAGTCGGCGTTTCACAACCGCGAATATTGCCTACCGTCAAACGACCGTTGGTGAGGGTTGAACCGCCGCCGACATCGCATGGCCACCGCGCGAGATCGTGAGTTCACGACCCTGCGAGTTACCCCTGGAAAGCTCCTGGCTCACCCTGCTGCAAGCGTGCTATCCCGCCATCCCGACATGGCCGCAACCCGCCGGAAAGATCGTTATCTTCAACGCGTTGTACTAGAGAGTGAACCTCGGTCGACGTGACCGGCCCAGCGGTCTTGGATTGACCCGGTTTGGCAGCGAAGTCAAACGTTGCGGTGTGACAAACCGTTATGACATGTCATATCGTCGCAGTGTGAAATCTCTGTTGTCTGGTCAGCGCGGAATTGATGCCTTTGGCACGATATTGCGATCTTGAGCGAAACCCTCCCCACTGTGTTTCTGCAACACTAGGCAGCACGCGCGCAGCTCCGTAATCCGTGCCGTAGTCCTGAACCGATGTCCTGCTGGAGATGTGGTCAATGATGGGCGTTACTCCTGGTTATTCCGCTCAGCCAAGGAAGGCTGACTGCTCTGTGGCGCAAATGCGGGTGCGCAATGTCCTCGTCATGACCACTGCTGCCTGCGCGCTTGCCGGTCTGTCAGCATGCAGTCCGGTGCCCGACCTGCCACCGGCGCCCGCAACGCCGGCACCCGGAACAGGCTACGTCAGCAGCCTCGAACCGTACCGCATCCAGGTCGGTGACGTGTTGGCTGTTCGGCTCATGCTGAACCCTGAGTTGAACGAGGAGGTCACGGTTCGCCCAGACGGCCGCATTTCGACGACAGTCGCGAGGGATGAACTTGCCTATGGTCGCACCGTGCCGGAGGTGGCCGCCGCCCTCACGCACGATTATTCGTCGGACCTGCGCAACCCGCGTCTCACGGTTGTCGTGAAATCCTTCGCCCCGACTCGCATCTATGTCGGCGGCGAGGTCGCCACGCCCGGCGAATTCATAACAGTGGGTCCCACCCTCACGCTGTCGCAGGCGATCGCACGTGCCGGCGGCCTCAAGAGCATGACCGGCGATGAGAACAAGTGTTTCATCATCCGCCGCGGACCCAACGATGTGCCGGAGTTCCTCTCGGTCCGCTTTCAGGATCTGATGTGGGGCAAAGACGCGACGGCCGATGTGCGGCTTGCGCCGTATGATGTCGTGTATGTGCCGCGCAGCGGCATCGCCGAGGTCTACCGGTTCATGGACCAATACCTCCTGCAGTTCGTTCCTGTGAGCTGGGGCTTCTCTTATGTTGTGGGAGGAGCCACAGGCGGTACAGTAGTGACTGCTCCCACGACCACCAGGTGAGGCAAGTGCATGCCGAGGCGTGGCGCGGTCTTCCTGGCCCGCCCGCCTGGCGATCGTGAGATCCCGCACGCCCTCGCCGATGATTGCCCACAATGGGCTGCCGGCTAGACGTCCACCTCCCCCACCGTCCGCGCCCGTTCCTGAATGAACTGGAAGCGCAGCTCCGGCCGCCTCCCCATCAGGCTTTCCACCAACTCCGCGGTCGCCGCCCGCTCGTCCGGCGCGGCCACCACCTTCAGCAGCGTGCGCTTCGCCGGGTCCATCGTGGTCTCCTTGAGCTGCGACGGCGGCATCTCGCCCAGCCCCTTGAAGCGGCTCACCTCCACCTTCGCATTCGTCTTGAACTCGCGTTTCGTCTTCGCCTCGCGATCCGCGTCGTCCATCGCGTAGACGGACTTCGCGCCCTGCGTCAGCCGATACAGCGGCGGTTGCGCCAGATACACATGACCGTGGCGCACTAGTTCTGGCAGCTCGCGATAGAAGAACGTCATCAGCAGCGAGGCGATGTGAGCTCCGTCCACGTCCGCGTCTGTCATGATGATCACCCGGCCATAGCGCAACTTGGCGCGGTCGAAGCGGTCGCCGACGCCGCATCCCAGCGCCTCGATCAGATCCTTCAGCTCCTGGTTCTGCCGCAACTTGTCCGCCGACGCGCTGGCCACATTGAGGATCTTGCCGCGCAACGGCAGCACCGCCTGGGTCTCGCGGTTGCGTGCCTGCTTGGCCGAGCCGCCGGCGGAATCGCCCTCCACCAGGAAGATCTCGGTCTCGGCGGCATTCTCCCGAGTGCAATCGGTGAGCTTGCCCGGCAGCCGCAGCCGCCGCGTGGCGGACTTGCGCGCCGTGTCCTTCACCTCGCGCCGGCGCAACCGCTCCTCTGCCCGCTCGATGACGAAAGTGAGCAAGTTGTCCGCCTGCGTCGGATCGCCCGCCAGCCAGTGATCGAAGCGGTCGCGCAGCGCAGTCTCCACCAGGCGCGCGGCCTCCGTGCTGGTGAGCTTCTCCTTGGTCTGGCCCTGAAACTGCGGATCACGCAGAAACACCGACAGCTTGGCCGCGATAGGCCCGAGCAGGTCCTCGGCCACGACCTGAGCGGTGCGCCGATTGCCGCGCTGCTCGCCCCAGGCGCGCAGCCCTTTCAGCAGCGCAGTGCGAAACCCGGCCTCGTGCGTGCCCCCCTGCGTGGTCGGAATTGTGTTGCAGTACCGAGTGGACAAACCCCTCGCCTTCCTCCAGCCAGGCCGCAGCCCATTCCATCCGGCCGGCACCATTCGGAAGGTCCGCCTCGCCTGACCACGGTTGCGGCAGCACACGGGACGCCTCGCCGATTTCCGCCTCCAGGCTATCGCGCAACCCGCCCGGAAAGTGCAGCACCGCCTCGGCCGGCGTATCGTCCTTGAGGCCACGCAGCAGGGATGCGTCGCACCCCCAGCGGATTTGCACGCCGCGGAACAAATAGGCTTTTGAGCGGCACAGCCGATAAAGCCGCGAGGGACTGAACCCGACGCTGCCGAACACGGTCGGGTCAGGCTTGAAACGGATCGAGGTTCCGCGCTTGTTGTGCACAGGGCCCGCGTTGATCAGTTTGGTCGTTGGTTTGCCGCGCGAATAACTCTGCTTCCACAAGACGCGGTCGCGCGCGACCTCCACCTGCATCGCTGCTGACAGTGCGTTCACCACCGAACTACCGACACCGTGCAGACCGCCGGACGTCGCATAAACCTTGCCGCCAAATTTGCCACCCGAATGCAGCGTAGTTAGAATCACCTCCAGTGCGCTGAGATTCTTGAATTTCGGATGCGCATCCACCGGTATGCCGCGGCCATTGTCACGCACCGTCAGCCAGTCGTCCGGTTCCAGCGTCACCTCGATGAAGCTGGCATGGCCCGCCACCGCCTCGTCCATCGCATTGTCGAGCAGTTCGGCGGCCAGGTGGTGCAGCGCTGTCTCGTCCGTCCCCCCGATATACATACCGGGCCGGCGGCGAACCGGCTCCAACCCCTCCAGGACCTCGATGTCCTTGGCTGAGTAGTCCGACCCCTTGCCTTGATTGCCACCAAACAGATCGTTCATGCTGTGTTCTCATATCTCGCGGCGGCAACCTACCCGGTCAGGGGGAGTCCGGGCAACGGCCTACAGATAGTCGGCGAGCCTGGGCCGGAACCATTCCAGCGATCGCCGGATGCCGTCCTCCAGCGATACCTGCGCCGCCCAGCCGGTTGCGCCACGAAACGCGCTGTCGTCGGCATGGTAGCTGCCGATGTCGATGGTGGCGCGATCGGCAGGGAACTCCCGCGTCGCATAGCGCGCCGGGGGGCCGGCGAGTCGCACCAGCAGTTCGGCGATCTCATGCAGTGAGGCAGGTGGCGGCCCGCCGATGTTGAAGATCCTGCCATGGCACTCCGGCGTATCCGCCGCCAGCAGGAACGCCTCCGTTACATCGTCCACATAGGTCAGATCGCGCAGCTGCGACCCGCCCCACACCTCGAACGGCCGGCCCTCCAGCACGCAGCGGATCCAGATGCCGAGAAATGTCTGCCGTGCGTCGCGGATGCGCAGCCGCGGGCCGTAGCAGTTGGTGAGCCGCAGCGACACCACCGGTCGGCCGCGCACCCGGTGCTCCAGCAGCCAATACTGTTCGCCGGCGAACTTCGACACGCCGTTCGCGTCCGGCGGCGCCACCGGCTGGTTCTCGTCCACCGGCAGCTTCTGCACCCGGCCGTAGAACTGCCGCGTCGAGGCGTGCACCACCACGGCGTCAGGGGCCGCCTCACGCGCCGCCTGGATCAGCCGCACCTGCGCCACGGCGTTCACCTCGATGTCGGCCAGCGGCTCGTTCTGGCCGCCCATGTGGCTGGTCTGCGCCGCAAGGTTGAAGATCACCGAAGCGCCCTCGCACACATTGCGCAGGTCGATCTCGCGGATGTCCCCGCGCACCAGTTCCACCTGGGCATCGGCCAGGTTCGCCGAGTTGGCGCCGCCGCCGAACAAGAATCCGTCAAGCGCCACGACCCGCGCGCCGCGCTGCGCCAGGGAGTGACAAAGATTGGCCCCGAGAAAGCCCGCCCCACCGGTGACCAATACCCTGCGCCCGCTCCAACTCATGCTCAACATCCCGTCCCAGCGTCATTGCGAGAAACCAGCGACTGTCCCGCAAGTGCCTTTCGCCGCTGGGCTCCCCGCATGACTATCACCAGTGGCGAAACTCTGTCGTTTGCTAGGCGGAATCGTGCGGCGGGCGTCGGTCGGAACTGGCGCTTCGCATGATCTCACTGAAGCCGAACAGCAGCATCAGCACGCCGGCCACCACCTCGATCGCCGTCATGGCCCGCACGAGCATCGATGTCGGTACGATATCGCCAATTCCCAGCGTGGTGATCGTCGCAACGCTGTAATACAGCGCATCGACGAAGCTGATGCGCTCAGGCGCCGCGTGCAGCGAGAACTGCGGCACCGGCGTGGTCAGATCAGCGATGCGGTAGAGGCAGGCGAACACCACCACCAGCAGCCCATAGAACGTGACGAACGCCATCATCGGCCGCACCAGTCGATCGAGCCGTGCGGCGACGCCCTCGAACACCATGGCGACGTCGATCATCACCAGGATCACGTCACGCACCGAGGCAACGACGAGCAGCGTGATCAGGGCCATTGCTGCCAAAAGAGCAAAGCCCTGCTCCTGTGCGTCGAGATCCAGCCGTGGCAGCGCGAACGACGCAGCGCCTACAGCCAGCGCGGCCAGCAGCCAGCCGGTCACGCGTGGCAGACGATGAAGCTCGCGGATCCGGCGAGCGTGGATGATCGAGTACACTTGTCGGCGGCGCATGAAGCAGCCGCCGAGAAAGCCCAGAACCGGCATCGCCACCGCACCCAGAGCGAAGCCGCGCGATGCCGCCGGGAAGTTGGCGTCGCGAAAGAACTCGAACATGCATGCATAGATCGCCAGGAAGTTGGCAACGGTCATGCCGAAATGCGCACCGCCGGAGAACAGCAGATAGAAGAAGCCGAATCCGACCGCGCAGGTGACCAGCGATGACACCGCCGCCGTCCAATCGACACCGATCGCACCAGCGACAAGGCCAACCAGCAACAGCGTGAATCCGATTGACCGCAGCCAGTGTCGGTCGAGGCCGACAGAGCGCCCGTGCGAACTGACTTGGACTGGCTGACGGGTCACTCGGCGCGCTTCACTCGGCCGGCCGGCCGCTGGCCTGTGATCGCAGCGTCGCCAGTATCTCGGTCAGGATGTGGCGCTGCTCTTCCGCGGATGCGCGTTGCTCCTCTGCCTGCCCCCGCAAACTTTCCGCCACCTGCCGCGCCTCCTCAGTGGCCCTCCTGAGTTCCTCATTGGCCTGGCGCGCCAGTTCCATTTGCTCGCGGGCGCTCTCGGCGGCGGCCCTCGCCGCCTCACCGGCCGCACGCGCATCCTCCGCCGCCGCACGAATGGTTTCCGTGTGTTTGCGGACTTCCTCTGCCGTGATGCGCTGTTCCTCGGCAATCTGCCGCTCGTCCTCCGCCTCACTGCGAACAAGCTCGCGATTGTTCAGCTCCTTCTCGCCAGACGGAGTGCCCCTTCTCACCGGTGGCAGAAGATCCTCCTGTGCCCCGCTCATTTCGCTTGGTCTCCAACAACCCTTGGCTGCGTCAGGTACCCGCGTTGCCGCCATTCGGCATTGATCTGGATCAGTTTACCACGCGGCGCCGCCCGGTTGCGCGCCCCATGCTTTGCTCTCCGTTGCGCCGGCCGCTTGTGCTCCCGGCCCTCGCCTACCGCCATGCGCTCAGCGCACGAAACTCTGCGTTGCTCGCCGCGTTCAGCCCCCAGCGAGCGGAAGGAGCTATAATGCGTCGCGCATGCTTGATTCTGAGCCTTCTCGCACTGGCTGGCTGCTCCTACAATTCGGACAAGCGCGCCATCAACGGCGCACTGATTGGTGGCGGCGCCGGAGCGGTGGCCGGCGCCCTGGCTGGAGGCGGGAAAGGGGCGCTGATCGGCGGTCCCGTCGGCGCCGTGGGTGGTGCTGCCGTAGGTGCTTTGACCACCCCGCACCCGTCCCTTTCGGCAACGCGGTGACCCGTCGCGCTCGGGCCGATCACCAGACCCCGTCCAGCCCTCCCGATCCATTACGCGTACGTGGCATAGAACGTGCAAGAGCGGCTCGCGGGGGCCTGCTTATCGGCTGCCGCAACGGTGGTCATCGGAAAGAAATCTATGCTGAGATCGGCGAGGACGTTACTACCGAGAATTGCAAGTGCATTCGCTCTATTACTGATACCGAGAATAATGCCTGTTCTATCGGTCATCGTCTTGCTGCCAAGTACGACCTGGGCGGGGCAATCAGCGGACATCGAGACAGACCACGAGCGCGGCAGACAGAGAGTCGAGCAAAGAATTCTTGACGAGCCCGCCAGGATAATCGAGCAAATAAGGGGCTCTGTATGCGGAACCGGTCCGTTCTATGCCGGAACCGTGGGTGACCCCATCTATGTGACGCCGCTCTTTCACCCAACCTGCACCATCACAGCGACGCCACCGGCCCAACGCTGAGCACAGCCAGATGTCTTACCGTCCTTCGCACAGAATCTTGGCGGCGCCTGCCCATCCGGCTCCGCTCTGCACATTTATGGCGCTGACCGCAACGACTCCGCAGTCTCTCACACAGGTTTGCTGGCGGGCGTAAGCTGCCCCGCGCGTAGTCTCGCCTCCCATGCTGAGTGTCCCTCTGGACAAGGCCATGCGGCCACCCGAGCTCGCCGCCGGCCCGCGATGGGTTGGACGGCGCGAGCCGAGAGCGCCGCACGGAGGAGCTGGCGCGCGAGGCGGTGGAGGCTGGCATCCGGCGCTACTGCGCGGCCCGCCGCGAGCGAATCGCGGACTTCGTCGATCGGCATTTCTCACTGCGAGCCGCGCTGCGACTGCATCGTGCGGCCTTCGGCTGGGACATGCTGCGCGCGCCGGTCAACCTCACAATGGCCGCGCCGGCCGCAGCACTGCACCTGGCCGCGTCGGGCGCACGAAGGGTCGGCGCGGAACGCGTGGCAAACGTGCTCGGCCGAGGACGATTGCTGCTGAGCACCTCAGTGTCAGATCGCGTCGAGTGGCTGGTCTGCACGGACTTGTTGGAGCTGCCATGTCAGACGGGTGACCGCGTCAGCACGCGCGATGCCCTGGCCGAGACGATATTGACCGACCCGCTTGTGCTTACCGCATTGCGCGCGATGCTAACCTCCATCGGCCTCAAGGACGATGATCCGCGGCGCCACCAGGCGCTCGAGCGCACCCTGGCGGAATACGCCGTCACGCGTGGCACGGCGGCCGAGATCACCACCGCTCTGATGTCCCTCAGCGCAGGTGTGCTGACGCTGGGCAAACTGACCCCCGGCGTTGTGTCGTTCGGCCCGATGCTGGCCGCGATCGCGGCGCAGCAGGCAGCCATATCGTCATTTCCGCTGGGTGCGGGATTCGGCACCCTTTGGTATGGGATGTTTCCGGTTTTGCCATCGACACAGCTGCTGTTCAGCCTCAGCGGCGGCTTGCTGGCGATTGGCTCCGTACTGTCGGCATTCGCAGGCATCGTTGCCGACCCCGTGCAACGCAGGCTCGGTCTGCATCAGCGCCGGCTGCGACGGATGATCGATGCGATGGAGCGACAGATGCTGGACCCCGCTGCACCCGGCTACGCGGTGCGCGACCGTTATGTGGCGCGCCTGCTCGATGTGTTCGATCTGGTCACCGCAGCATACCGACTCACGCGTTGAACGATTTGCCGCTCATCCGAACAGCAGGCGCGGCACCGAGGCGATCAGCAGCACGATCCCGGAAAGGCTCAGTAATACGAGGATGAGCCGGCGGAACCCGGCCTCGCTGAACCGCGCGTAGAGCCGGACACCGATCAACGTCGGCACCACCATCGCCGGAGCGACGATCGCGAACAGCCCCACCGTTTGGCGCGTAATGAGGCCGGTCGTGGCATAGATCGCCAGGGTCAGCGCCTGCATGCAAAGGCTGAAGGTCTGGAACACCGCCCGTTGCTCATCTCTGCTCCAGCCGCGCAGCGAGCACCACAGAGTTGGCGCCGGCCCATTGAGGCCGCCGAGACCTCCCATGACGCCACCCATCAGACCGACGCCGCCGTCGGCCAGGCGCCCGCCCGCGGTTACCCGCGGCATGGCGCCGATGCACAGCATCAGCGGGCAGTAAGCCACAAGCATGAGCCCCACCGCCATTTTGAATACGGTCGGATCGATATATCGCAGCATCCACACGCCGATCGGCGTGCCGACACATCCGCCGAGTACAAAGGGCCAGAGGCGTTGTCCATCGACGCTGCGACGAAACGAGCCGAGCGAGAGCAGTTGGCCGACCAACGAACCGAACACGACCAGGGGGCCAGCAACCTGTGGCACGACAACCCACACCCAGAACGTCATCGCCACAAGGCCGAAGGCAAATCCCGAAAGGCCCTGCACGAAACCCGCGGCCAACGCGCCAAGCAGCACGTAAAGTGTCAATGCACTCATGTGCCTCACGCTGCCTTGGCCCCAACATTCCGGCAAGTTCCACATGCCACTGCTCCCCCTCCCCCAGCGGGAGGGGGGCTGGGGAGAGGGGCCGCCACGCCATCGCAGGTCCAAGGAGCCGCGGCGTCTGGTATGGTCACGGCACACATCCAGCACCTGGAGGAAAGCATGGTCCCGGTCGTCGATCTCAAAGCTGAATTCGCCAGGCTGACGATGCTCGAGGGGCGCACCCCGACCTCGTCCGAGGCGGAGCGCCAGGGGGCCTTCGGACGGGTGGCGCCCTATCGCGACGGTGCGATCTTCACCGCCAAATTCGCCGGCACCAGTGCCTGGGAGCGCCATCCGCAAGGCGATGAGATCGTGCAGATCGTCGACGGCGCGACGACGCTGCATTTGATAACCGCGGAGGGCAAGCAGTCCGTAACGCTCGGTGCCGGGATGATGGTGGTCGTGCCACAGAACACCTGGCACCAGTTCGAGGCGCCCGACGGCGTATGCGTGATGACGGCAACGCCGCAGCCCACTGAACATCTGCGCGTCGATGTCGAGGACCCGCGGACCGTGGAGTGAGCGGCGTTATCAAATGCTGACCAAAGCAATTCTATGGCTCGCACGCGGCAACGAGATGAGGAGGCAACACTGCGATCGCGAGGGGTACGCATCACTTTGTGACACGCCTCCTCTTGGCGACGGAGCAGAAAATGGAGACCACTGCTCAGTTGCACTCCTCACCGGGACCCTCCATAAGCAGCAGATCAGTCATTGGAACGACACACCGGCCAGACGACGTTTGTGCTATTGCTGATCACATCAGTGATCGGCGCAGGCTGGATGACGGTCAGCAGGAATAATATTGGGCGAGCAAAGCAACAGCGGCCTTAGCCACTCCGAGGCGCAGGGCCCGCAACCCAACGGGACGGCTCAGGACGGTGGGTCGCTCGACAACGCACCAGCCCGGCCCTTCGTATGGCCGGTCGATGCGGCGCCGCGCATGACAAATTCCGTCGATCGCTTCATCGCCAGAACACACATCGCCTACTTCTCAATGGAGATTGCGGTTCGGCCCGAAATGCACACCTATGCCGGCGGGCTTGGTGTGCTTGCCGGCGATACGGCGCGCTCCTGCGCCGATCTGGAACTGCCGGTCGTGTTCGTGACACTGGTCAGTCGCGCAGGCTACTTCCGGCAGCAACTCGATGATAACGGTCGGCAGACAGAACAGCCGGACTGGTGGGCGCCGGAGGACTGGTGTGTCGCACTACATGCGATGGTGGCCATCGACATCGAGAACAAGCCGGTGTGGATCCGCCCGTGGCTCTATATCCATAGCACCTCGCACGGCCATCAAATCCCGATCCTCTTGCTCGATACCGATCTTCATCAGAACAGCGATGAGAATCGGAAACTCACTCATCACTTGTACGGCGGCGATGACGCGTACCGGCTCAAACAGGAAATCGTCCTCGGCATAGGAGGGTATCGCGTTCTCCGCTCACTCGGCTTCAACCTGCACACTTACCACCTCAACGAGGGGCATGCTGCACTTCTCACCCTTGAGCTGCTCAATCGCTATCATGTGCCACAACAGGACGTAAGGCCGGGTGAATCGCAATACGAACTCGGCGAAATCCGCGAGCGATGCGTGTTCACAACGCATACGCCGGTAGAGGCCGGCCACGACCGCTTCTCCTATGAACTGTTCGAGATCCTGCTGCCTGGCGCGGTGGCACTTGACGAGCTGCGGTACCTGGCCGGGGCCGAGCGGCTCAACATGACGCAACTTGCTCTCAATCTTTCCGGTTACGTGAATGGCGTCGCCCGCCGTCATGCGGAAACAGCGCGTCACATGTTTCCGGGATATCGTGTGCATGCCATCACCAATGGCGTTCACGTCGGCACCTGGATTCATCCGAGCTTCGCGCGACTTTTCGATCATCATATCCCGCAATGGCAGCATGAGCCGGAAGTCTTGGTGCGCGGTCTCCAGTTGCCGGAGGACGCCGTCTGGCAATGCCATCAGGAGGCGAAGTCCGATCTGGTCGATCTGGTAAGGAACTCGACCGGGATCGTGCTCGATCCTGCTGTGCCAATCTTTGGCTTCGCACGCAGGATGACAGGCTACAAACGCCCGCTTCTGCTGTTCGATAACCTGGATCGACTTGCCGCAATCGCGTCACGGCACCCCATGCAGGTGGTGCTGGCAGGCAAGGCGCATCCTCGCGACGGTGACGGAAAGGAGGCAATCCGCGAACTGCACGATTTTGCCGGCCGACTTACCGGCAAGGTCACCTGTGTGTTTCTCGCGAACTACGACATGCATTTGGCCAAGACCCTGGTCGCCGGCTCCGACATCTGGCTCAATACACCGCTGCCTCCGCTGGAGGCCTCAGGCACCAGCGGCATGAAGGCCGCGCTGAACGGTGTGCTCAATTTCAGCGTGCTTGATGGCTGGTGGATCGAGGCCTGCATAGAAGGCGTCACAGGCTGGTCGATCGGAAATGACGGCGATTCCGCTCCACCTGAGGCGCACGCGGCTGCGCTGTATGAAAAGCTGGAGAACGTGATCCTCCCGCTGTTTTATACAGAACCTGCCCGGTGGCGCGGGATGATGAAGCAGTCTATCGGAACCATCGGCTACTATTTCAACAGTCAGCGCATGATGCGTCGCTATGCGACTGAAGCGTATTTGCGCTAGTTTGGGGCCGGCGGCGGAGCATTTCGCGATGCAGGCCGGCTTGGCCTATTGAGCTGACGCCCAGCTACGCGTGCCGGTGAGGCGCTTGACAGGCGTGACGTCATGGTCTTGTCCCAGCAAAACCTGATGCCAGAACCGGCAACTGGTATGTTTTAACGATACGACGGGAACTCAGCGCCTTGCTTAATGCGGTCGAGAAGACTCGAACTTCCACGGGGTTACCCCCACAAGCACCTCAAGCTTGCGCGTCTACCATTCCGCCACGACCGCTCAGGCAGGCGCTGGGATATACTCGATGAACGACGCCCCTTCAATTGTTCCCGCCACCCCCGAATGGTGCATCGAAGACGGCCTCACCGCCTACACCCACGCCGTCACCCGCATGCAGGAGCGTGTCGCCGCCATCCGCGCCGGCACCGCCAACGAGCTGGTCTGGCTGGTTGAGCACCCGCCACTCTACACCGCCGGCACCTCGGCCAGGCCGGAAGAACTGACCGACCCCGACCGCTTTCCCACCTTCGCCACCGGTCGAGGCGGGCAGTGGACCTATCACGGCCCCGGCCAACGCGTGGCCTACGTCATGCTGGACCTAACACGCACACACGGCACGGTGCCCCCGCGCGATGTGCGCTGCTTCGTTCACGGCCTGGAGGAATGGCTGATCCGCACCCTCGCCCGCCTCGGCATTCGCGGCGAACGGCGCGAAGGCCGTATTGGCATCTGGGTCGCCGAGCCAGCCACGGGCGCCGAGGCCAAGATCGCCGCCGTCGGCGTTCGCGTGTCCCGCTGGGTAAGCTGGCACGGCGTGGCACTGAACGTCGCGCCAGATCTCGACCATTACGCCGGCATCGTCCCGTGCGGCATCCGCGGGCACGGGGTCACCAGCCTCCATGCACTGGGCTTTCCGGTCACCATGACGGAGGCGGACGCCGCTCTGCGCGCGGCTTGGCGCGAAGTGTTCGGCGAGGGCGGCGCGCAGGGCAGCTGCGGCAGCCCGGCGTAAGGCCCGCGGTCCTACAAGGACGGAACCTGTCGGAACCCGAACTGCTCAGGTGGGTCGGCCAGATCCTCCTCAATGCTGACCACCTCCGCCATGCGCGGACCGCGACGGCATAGGCGAAGCAACTCCTCGACGGCCGCTGTATCGCCGGCCACGAGCGCCTCCACCGAACCGTCGATCCGGTTGCGCACCCAGCCCGAAACGCCGAGAGCGCGCGCCTTTTCCACCATCCACGGGCGAAAACCGACGCCCTGCACACGCCCGCTGATGACCAGGCGCTTGCAATTCATGCCGATGCCTCCGGTCGTGTCAGTTGCAGAAAGCGCGTCGCGTGCGCGATGTCGGCCGCGATCGCGCTGCGACGCGCCACGGCCTCGGCATCTTCGCCCCATGCCTGGGCCTGATAGAGCTCATCCAGCGTCCCCAGGGAGTGCGCCGTCGCGGCGTCCAGTTGCCCCTCGGCCAGCGCCAGCCCAAGCACCAGGCTGCCCAGCGCTGGCACAGCCACACCAAGCGCCGCCAGCGCCGCCACGTCCAGCCCGGCAACCGCGCGGCGCAAGGCGGCCACGCTGTCGCGGTGCTGCTTGATGTAGCCGATGCCGCGGGCGACGCGCAGCGGCGCGTCGTAGGTCAACGCCACCCAATCCAGCCACGGCTGCCACTCACGTGTCTGATGAGCCACCAGATCCTCCGGCGTCTCGGCGCGGTAGCACAGCAGATCGCTCTCGGCGTAGCGCGCGATGGCATCGACGGTCGGTGCGGGATCGGGCGCGATGCGCTGCTGCGCCGTGCCGGCCAGGCAGGTCAGCGGCGTATCTGCGAACGACATCTCGCCGCCCTTGCCGCCACCACCCGCGCCCTGCCATTCCTCCGCAATGGCGCGGGCCAGCGCTTCGCCCGCCACGTGCAACAGTGTGCCACCCGGCAGATGCATCGGCCTGCCATCCAGCAGGACCGCGTAGCCGCTACTGCTCGAATCAATGGTGACGGTTTGCCAGAAGCGCTTCACACTCGTCCTCTTAACGGAACAGCTGCTTCAGCGCACTGCCCACATCGGGCAGCTTCTGCTTCTGTTTCTGCTGAGGCGCTGCCAGTGGGCCTGGGTTGGACTGTGCCGCTGGGACGGCCGTGCCGCGGGCTGCCGCCAAGGCCGCGCCGCAGTCCGCTTGCGCGCCCCCCTGCAACGGCTTTGCCCCGAGCGCGCCGGCGATCAATCCCATTGGCGTCGTGCTGCCCAGCACCGCTCCCGCCACGGTGCCCGCATTCTGGGCAACCGTCGCTGCGGGATCAGGCGCGGAACTCGGCGACCTGAACGGGCCAGTGATCCGCAGCGGCACCACCAGACCCGTTCCGGCAATCCTGGTCTCCGGCCGCACCCGTAGATCGAGCGTCTCGTTGCCAAGGTTCAGGCTGCCATCCCCATCCATGCTGAGCAGCGACGACGCGAACACCAGCGACCGCACGGTCGCGATCCCATGGCTTGCGTCCAGGCGGGCCGCGAAGCACTGCACCTGGCTGCTACCGCCTCGCCCCACCAGATCGAGCAGGTTCACCGCGCGCAGCACCGATCCCAGCGTGCTGCCGAGCAGACGGTTGTCCACGGTGCCGTTGGCCAGGCTCAGCCCCAGTGATCCGTCCAGGCTGGCAGCGATCGCATGAGGTGTGACGCCCGCTCCATGCAGATCAGCCTGCACGTCCATATTGCCATTGATATAGTCGGGCTCGCCCATCGCAGCGAGCAACGGCTTCAGTGCCAGCACTGGTATCCGCAGCCGGAGCGCCACCGGCGGACTGGCCTGCGTCGCATCCGCGCTGAGCGTCGCATCGAGGTGACCTTCGGGCAGATCAGCCGCCACCGGATCGATCCGTAGTCTGCCATCCTGAAGGCTCAGATGCGTTGCGATAGCCCGATACAGTACGCCGTGCGACTTCAGTTGCGCGATGTTCAGCGTCACATCAGCATTGGCCAGACGCAACTCGCCAAACGGGATCGGTGTGTCGGGAATCACGTGGCCGCCCGCTGCCGGCTTGGCCGCAGGCGGCGCAGCCGGTGCGCCGGCGGCATGGACAGGCGGCTTGGCGAAAGCCGCCGACACGGCGTCGAGATCGATCATGTCGGAAGCCACCGCGGCCTGTACCGACGGCCGCCCGTCTGCGGTTCGCGCGGCGGTACCTTTCACCGTCAGGCTCGAGCCCAGCACCTGCAGGCCAAGATCGATCGGGATCGGTGCCGCCTTGGCACCCGACAGCAACCCAGCGGGCGCTCCGACAGTACCAGCCAAGGTCGCGGACGAATTATCGAAGCTGCCCTGGCCAGCGACGTGGACAGGCTGATCGAGCTGCGGAGCAGTCACATCGAGCTTGTCGAGTTTCAGCCCCGCCACGGTCCCGCTCAGGTCGGATGCGCCGACATGCAGCGTGACGCCCGAGACCTGCGGCACCGCCGTGCCATTGTCGGCAACCTGCGCCGCCAGGCTCACGTCATGCAGCGGCGGCAGTTTTTGCTCCGGCAAAAACGGCGCAAGAGCGACGAGATCCGGCACATTCGCGGCCACCTTGATCGCGTAGCCGCGCACTTCCTGGGGCTGTGCAATCGTGCCGTCGAGCGCCAGCTTCGCCCCCGCCGCTTCCATCTGCAGCTTCGCCGGCCACGCTCCTGACGCCCCGGTTTCCTGGAGCCGTGTCAGCGGACCAAAGTCGCCCGCCAGCGTGAACGGCGCGCCGTTATAGGTCGCCGATGCGGTGAGGTGCAGATCCGAATCCGGCGACGCCGCGGTGGCCCGCACGCTGGTGAGCCCAACCACCGCATTGCGACCGGTGATATCGTCCCGCCACGTAAGGGTGCCATTCTCGATGCGCAAATCGGCCACGCTGATCGCCGACGCATTCTTTGGCGAAGCGGGAGTGCCGGGCTGTGGCGCGCTGGGGTTGGTCTGCGGCGTGAATTGCCAGTTCGTCCTGCCCTGCGCATTGGTCTCCAGCATAATGTCGGGTTTCACCAGCAGCAGCTGGTCGATCTCGACCCGACGGCTAAGCAGCGGGATCAGCGCGAGCTTCAGATCAAGCCGCTCCAACGTCGCCATCGCCGGCCGGGAAAACCCCGGCGGATTTGCCAGGCTGACGCCGCTCACGACCAACGTCGGCTGCAGCGACAGCCCCAACCGGATGCGTCCTGCCAGGGTTAGATCGCGCCCGGTGGCCTGCTTCACGGCCGCCTCGACCCGCGGCTTGAGGCTGTTAGGATCGAAGCTGAGCGCGAGAACCACGCCCGCGACCACGATCAGGCCGACCACACCGGCCAGCGACCACAGTCCGATGCGCACTCCACGGGGAAGCGTTCGCCCAGCCATCGCCGCCTCTGCTCCTCGTGCTAGCGCCGCTGAGCTGCGCGCGCCGCCGGCGCGTGAAAGCCCAGGGTGCGGAACGTCTCGATCATGTGGGGCGGCACGTCCGCCTCCACCAGCAATGTTCCGCCCGCGGGATGGGGCAGCCGAAGCGCGCGCGCATGCAAGTGAAGTTCGCTCGAGAGCCCTGCCACCGTGGCGCTGAACGCATTGTTCTGATCGGGCCGCGCGTATTTCACGTCGCCCAGGATCGGCGCACCGATCGCGACGCAGTGCACGCGAAGCTGGTGCGTGCGCCCGGTCAGCGGGCTCAACTCCAGCCAGGCAAGCTTCTGCCCCGCATGATCGAGCGTGCGATAGTCGGTGATGGCGCGGGCAGCATCCTTGTCGTTACGCTCGGCAATCTCGGTGCGCTCACCACGCGCCCCGCCGATGCGCCGCAGCGGCAGGTCGATGCGCCCCTCAGGCGGGATCGGCCGACCGGCGACCACTGCCCAGTATGTCTTCTCCACCGCCCGCGAACGGAACGCGGCTGCCAGCTTCGCCGCCGTCCCGGGCGTCCTCGCCAAAAGCAGCACGCCGGACGTATCACGATCGAGCCGGTGCACCAGCCGCGGGCGTTCCGTCGAGCCAAAGCGCAGCGCGTCGAGCAGCCCGTCCAGGTGGTGGCTGATGCCCGGCCCCCCCTGCACCGGCATGCCGTGCGGCTTGTTCACCGCCAGCACATGGTCGTCACGATAGATCACCAGCCGCTGCAGATCGCGCTCCAGCCCCGGCTCGATCACAGGCCGCGGCCTTTCCTCGGGCGGCGCAGGCAGCGGCGGAATCCGCACCGCCTGCCCGACCGCGAGCCGTGTCGCCGCATCGACCCGCCGACCATCCACCCTCACCTGCCCGGTGCGGCAAAGCTTCTGGATCGCCCCCTGCGTCAGCCCAGGAAAATGCCGGCGGAACCATCGATCCAGCCGGATATCCGCCTCGTCCTCAGATACGGTGCGCGCAGCAAGTGGCATAGGGCGCATCTTACTCTCCCCCTCCCCTCGCGGGAGAGGGCTGGGGGGAGGGGCTACAACGGTATCGCCAGCAGCGTGTCGATCTTGTCGCTGTCCAGCACCACGATCCGCTCGTTGAACCGGAACGGCGCGGCGGAGACATCGATCCGGTCCAGATACCGCCCACTGGCGAACAGGGTCGTCGCCCCGTCGTGCATAATCCGCACCGCCAGGAAATTCGAGTGCGCCACCGCGACGCCACCCTCCACCGACTTGATCCGGATCGGCCCCACGACATGCCGATACCGATGCGGCTCGTAGATATTCGCCCGCCTGAGCGAAAACACGCGGTCCAGCAGCATCCCCCGCGACGCCGCGTACATCACCCCCTGCCGCATCCCAGCCTCATGGTTCGCACGGCTGATCACCAGATACCGGCAGGGCTCGCCGAACAGCTCAGGCCATTCCTCCAGCCGATCCTCATCGATGCGCTCGGCGTATTCCCCGATCAGCTCATGCACGCCAAGCCGAATGGCGAGATCGTCCATGCGTCATTCGCCCATCAGCATGCGGTAGTGTTTCCAGAACCCGCGGATCGCTGCCTCGCTGGCGCGGAACGTCTGCGATTCCGCCTCGTGGCCGCCCATCATCACCAGCCCCGCGCCATCGTCGTTGTACTGCAGCGCCCGCTGCACGAACCCGCCGACGCAGCCGTCCTCCATCGAGATATATCCCGCCGCCCCGATCAGGTTCCCCTGCCGCAGCCGCCGCTCCGTCATCGCCTCGTCGTCCGTCGCGAACCCCAGGTGGATCCACTCCAGCTCGCACTTGTCCACCCCGCGCGGCCGCACCACGCGCACCGCGATCGTGTTGCGAACCTGTTGCAGCACCATGCCGGGAAAGATCGTGAGGATCTGCACCGACACGCCGTCGCCGTACTCATCGACCAACTCGACCACCGAGCGGTCCTGCAACTGGAATTCGCTGTCTGCGCGCAGCGCCGCCGCCTTGTAGTCCGCGTCCTCGGCCGCGTAGTCCAGCTTGGCGTAGCTGTAGTGATTGCCGCCGTCGCGATTGATGTAGATGCCGCCCGGCATGCTGAGCCGGTTGATCCGGAACGTGGTCAGGAACAGATGCAGGATCGAGGCGTGATAAGTGTCCTTCACGTTCTCAAAGTATAGCTTCCAGTTGTTCGGCATCACCTGCGTGCTGCGCCCGAGCAGCACCGGCGTGCGGTCCATCACGCGAAGCAAGCCCCGCGTGACATCCGGCCCGAGATACGTCTCCAGCTCCGGCGTGTCGTCGCTGAACGTGCCGAACACCAGCCCGCCGAGTTCAGCGACCCGCAGGCGCTGCAACCGGTGCTCCTCCTTGCGGAACTCCGGAGGCATGCCGCCCTGCCGCTTCACGCCATGCTCAAATGCGACGCCGGTGAGTTGGCCCGCAAGGTCGTAAGTCCAGCCATGATAGATGCAGGAGAACTCTTTCACGCAGCCAGCGCGTTCGATGCACAGCAGGTTGCCGCGATGGGCGCAGCGGTTGACGAACGCGTTGATCGTCCCGGCCGCATCGCGCACGACGATGACCGCGGTCTCGCCGATGGTGGTGGCGACGTAGTCGCCCGGCCCGGCGAGTTCCACGGCGAGGCAGAGGTAGTTCCAGGTGGGACCCTTGAACAGCCGCTCCTGCTCGCGCTCATACTGCGCGGCATCGGTATAGACGCGGAACGGCACCTCGCTGATGCCGTTCGACGGCCAGGCGACGCGAGGTTCAGCGGTCAGACCGGACTGGGACATGGGGTGAGCTCCTACCGGTTGATCAGTTGGGTTGAACCTTACGCGGCGAGGCGCGATGCGAAAAGGTGTCGTCAGCAATTGGGCCGCGCACGACGCACTCAGAGCGTCAGTGCGCAGCCCCCGAGCCCACCGGCTTACTGCGGTGGCAGGCGCACGCCACCTGCGCCGATCAGTCCCGGATAGGGCGCTTTGAAGCGCCAGAACGTCCCGGTGTTCGCCCCCTCGAAATAGAGGAACTGGTTGTCGGGGCCGCCGAACGCGAAGTTGGTCGTCGCGGGGTCGCCGTTCGGGATCGGCACGAAGCCGAGAATGATGCCATGCGGATCGATCTCGACGATGCCGCCGATGCCGGCCAGCCCCGCCCATATGTTGCCATGCACGTCGTAGTGCAGGCCGTCGGGTCCGCTGTTTCCCGGCACATAGCTGCCCGCCTTCACCGAGCCGAACGTCAGATGCAGCGGGTCCTTGACGCATTGCGGACAGCCGATCGTGGGTCCGGTCACGAAGCCTGCGTACCAGACGCGGCCTTCCCGGAAGTCGCCGATCGCCAGCAGACTATCATCGGGCGAAACGGCGATTCCGTTCGGGAACGAGCCGCTGTCCATCACGCGGCGCAGAATGCCGTCGCGCGAATACTGATAGACGGCGCCGGTGCGATCGGACGCGCTCGGCCCCGGACCGGTTCCCCACGGATCGGTGAAGAACAGATTGCCCTCGGCATCGAAATCGAGGTCGTTGGGTCCCTTGAACAGCTGGTTGCGGTAGGTATAGACCAGCGTGCTGACCTGCTTTGACTGCGGGTCGCAGACAAGAATGCCGCGGTGCCGCGTGGTCAGGTAGAGCTTGCCGTCGTGCCACCGCGTGCCCTGCGGCTCGCACGTCTGACCGAGATCAGCCGGCGGATTGCAGTTGAAGACGGGAACTACTTTGGCATCAGGGGTCAGATACGAGACCCATCCGCTGCCGATAGCGACGAACCACAGATTTCCTTGCGTGTCGAATGCGCCGCCTTCCAGAAATTGCCCCTGTGGTGTGTTGCTGACATCGGCGAATTTCTCCACCGGCCCCACCCCCTGCGGCAGCGGCGGTAGTCCCCACGGCTGAACCAGATTGTTGGTCTGCGCTCTGGCAACGATGCCGGGACCGGCGGTGGCGAGAAATATGCCGATCAGCGCACTACGAAACATCGCTTTCAGCGAGTTGCTTACAGGCATGAGTTTGCTCCTTCCTCCCAAGGCAGGAGCATGCTGCAGATCATAGCCGCTGCTCGCAACTCGCGACCATCCGTCGATGCCGCGCCCGCAGCGCGTGCGCATTTTCAACACGGAGACAGTAGCGAAGGCCACGCGAGTCGGAACGGTCCCACGGCCAGCGCCTACGCGACGTGGTGGTTAAAACCTGACGGTCGAATCCGCCTGCGGGACATCACCCTCGGGGAAACGGACACTTAATGTTTGTTGGCGCGGACGCGCCGGAGGACCCAAGCCTTATCGGCGTGCATTTGCGTGTTTTGCGGTTTCAAATGCTTTGCTTGCTACGTGCGATTCAGATCTTGCCAGCGAAGAACCAAACATTGGAATTCATCCAGTAGCGACGGATGCCTTCGGTCAAACGGCGCGCATTGAAATTCAGGATCAGGGCTACCCATCCCGCCCCGCGTGGCCACGCCTGACGCTGCACCAGCTAGAACCGGCGGCCATTCGAGCCAAGGTCCGTAACCTCATGCTCCGCCGCGCCGAAACCCCGCTCGACCCCACCGCCCGACAGCCCGAGCGCCGCCCGTGCACGACTTGTCGCCGTTCGACCACCACTACCTCCGCCAGAGCTGCGGCTCGTCATCGGCCCGTTCCTGTTCAGCGGCCTCGCCCGCATCCTCGACGTGACCGTCCCCGCCTTCATCGGGCGCATCGTCTCAAACCACACGCCTGTGGCACTACTGCACGAGGCGTAGCCGCAGCTGATCGGCATTGCCGCGGTGCGGTTGCTGCTGCGTCCGAGGGTGCTCGTCAGCGCCGCGCCGCGCAAACTTCGACACGCTGTTACGCTGAATAGCGATGATCACGGCCCGCCTTCACGGGCCGTGACAACGGAGGCTGCATCACGCGGCCGCCTTCACCTCAATCTTCTTCTGCTGCTCCACCGCCTTCGCCGTTTTCGGCATGGTGATGGTCAGCACGCCCTTGGAGAAGTCAGCCGCGATCTTGTCGCGATCGACGCCCTCCGGCACGTAGAAGCTACGCTGGAACGAACCGTAGGAGCGCTCGGACAGATAGAAGTTCTTCTCCTTCTGCTCCTTCTCCTCCTTCTTCTCGCCCTTCAGGGTCAGCATGTCGCCGGAGACCACGACCTCGATCTCCTTCTCGCTCATGCCAGGCAGTTCCGCCGTCATCTTGTAGTTGCCGCCGTCCTCGGTGATGTCCACCGCAGGCGACGGCACGGTAAAGGTGCTCTCGTAGCGCGGCGTCGGTTCGGCATCGAACATGCGCCGCAGCGAGGGCATACCCCAGCCGCCCGCGAACCGGTCGAACATTCGGTCCATCTCAGTGCGGAGGGAACGCCACGCATCGGGTGCATTGGTCGCGGGCGGAGCGGTCTTCTTCACTTCGACAGGTGTATTTGCCATGGTCGTTCTCCGTTCAGGCAGTCTCGATATCCGCCGTTTCTCGGCAATCCAATGCAGCACGCACAGGCATGCAGCCGCATTGATTCAGATCAAGTACCCGAACGACGCGCCGGGCTGACCCATTCGCGCACGTGCGGCGACAGCTCATGGTCCGGGGTCTTCACCAGATCCTTTTCGAGCGTGCCGATCAGCTTCACCTGCGTTGCCGCATCCAGCGCGGCGCGCAGCTCACTCAGGGCGCGCGGCGGTGCCACGAGCAGCAGCTCATCGAACTCGTCGCGTCCCGAAGCGGCGTTGATCTGCTCGCCGATCAGATGAACGAACTTTTTCTTCTCCATTTCGTGCAGGTCATGCCGCGGGGCAACTGCATGGCGTGCGACCGTGCCGCTCTCGAACGACCGGCCCGGTCGGTCGGAGCCAATATCACGCGACCGCAGATGCGCGGACGCGGAGTCGAGCGAGCCGATCGTGCGCAGCACATTGTCTACGTCCGGCTGGGCGAATCGGACATGCTCGCCATTGGCGATGACGATCCGAAGGATCAGTGGCTTTGCCATGGGTTGCCTCCTTACAGAAGGCAATGCTGCACCGCTCGAGGCCGTCGCGCCTTGATCTGGATCAGCCCACTCTCAGGTGGCGCCCCCGTACTGCCGCTGAACCACCTCGGCGAGGCGTCGCAATTCCGCGGGCGGCAGTTTGCCGACGACGGTGTAGCCAACACCCTTCTCAATCCAGGCGCAGCCATCGACATGGTCATAATCGATGTGCTGGATCGGCTGGCTTGGCGAGGTGTGCAGCGGCAGCACGAACACCGTAAGGCGCACGCCCTGCGGGCCGTCGTACATAAACAATCCGGCCGGGCCGTCCGGCGTCGCGGCCAGCCGGCCGCCCATGTAGTTGAAGCCTTCGGGCGACAGGTCCGGGGGAGCCACGACGTGGTTCAGCCGGTTCGACACCCAGCGCGCCAGGTCGTCACGCTGCTGCGCGCCAAGTTCCGTCGGACGTCGGAGGTCTGCGGTGTACACGACGTGATTGGCCACCGCCTGCTGCGCCAGCAGGGTGAAGGCAGCATCGGACGTCTGCACGCCGCCGCGCAGGAACCATCCGCCAGCGCCACCCAGACCAAACGCCAGCACCACCGCGGCCGCGGCGCGCCACGCCAGCCCCTGCCTCCCCAGCCGCTGCTGGACCAGACGCTCCAAGCCGAGCCGCGGCGGGATCGGTTCAGCCGCAAACGGAGCGAATGCCGCGCGCAGCGCCTCCCGCTGGGCGCCCCACTCGGCAACCTGCCGCGCAACGTCCGGATGGTCCTGCAGGTAGCGCTGCACCACCGACCGGCGGTCGGCGTCCAACTGACCGTCGACGTAAGCGTGCAGTTCCTCCTCGGCGATCGGCCGTCCGGGGTCGCTCATTTGACCCTCCGCAGCGCCGGCCTGACTTCCTCGCCTCCCTCGGTCATCTGGCGCAGCCGCTCACGGCCACGCGCCAGCCGCGACATTACGGTGCCAATCGGGATCCCCAGCACACTGGCAGCCTCGGCGTAGGAGAGATCCTCCACCGAGACCAGCAGGACAACCGAACGCTGCTCTACCGGCAGGGCGTTCAGCGCGCGGATCAGGTCGCGCCACTGCAAACTGTTCTCCTGGTCCGGGCGCAGGCTCATGGCGGCTTCGTGCGTTTCATCCAGCGACTCGCCCGCCGGCCGCGCCTTCGCCCGCCGCAACTGGCTGATGAACAGGTTGTGCATGATCGCGAACAGCCAAGCCCGCACATCGGCCTCATCGCGGCGCGTGTGCAGCTTGGCGAGCGCACGTACCAGGCAATCGTGCACAAGGTCGTCCGCATCCTCACGGTTGCGCAGCAACGCCGCGGCGTAGCGCCGCAACGCCGGAATGCAGGCCTCGACGCGGGTCAGCGTGCCGGACACCGCCATGACCCGGCAGGATTGGCTCTGCGCATCGGCAGCGTCTGCTCCATGCCTCGCGGATAGGACGCGGACGGCGCCGGTTTATTCCCGCGGCTGGACGTTGGCCGGCGGCTGCCCGAAGCTGCGCCAAGCGAAGGAGGAACCGCTATGAAGATCACCAAGGTTGAACCACTGCTGCTCGACCGGTTCCTGTACGTTCGTGTCACCACCGACGCCGGCATCACCGGGATAGGCGAATCCGGCACCTGGGGCCAGCTCGAGGCGTCCGCCGCATCGATCGCGAAGTACGGCGAGTATCTGGTGGGCCGCGACCCGTTCCCTATCGAGCACCACTGGAATGTCATGCTGCGCGCCAATCATTTCACCGGCGGCGCGATTACCGGCGCCGTGTCGGCGATCGACATCGCACTGTGGGACATCAAGGGCAAGGCGTTCGGCGTGCCGGTCTACGAGCTGCTCGGCGGAAGGATGCGCCACAAGGCGCGGCTCTATGGCCATGTGAAGGGGCGCACGATCGACAAGCTGCTGGACGAGGCGGTGCGTCTGAAGGAGGCCGGTTTCACAGCGCTGGGACACCTGAACCCGCTGCTCGACGAGAGCGAGGACGAGCCGTTCTACAAGTCGCACGCGGCCCGGATCGAGGAGGCGATCGACAACGTACGCCGGCTGCGCGAGGCGGTCGGGCCGAAGGTCGACCTGTGCATCGAGATCCACCGCCGCCTGACGCCGCCCGAGGCGATCGCGCTGGGGCGCGGCATCGAGAAATACACGCCGATGTTCTTCGAGGACCCGCTGCGGCCGAACAGTTTTGACGCGATGGCCGAGGTCGCGCGGCACATCGACATTCCGATCGCGACCGGCGAGCGCTTTACCAGCCTGTATCAGTTCCAGACGCTGCTGACGCGCAACGCGGTGCAGTATCTGCGGCCGGATGCGTGCCTGGTCGGCGGGATCACCGGGATGAAGAAGGTGGCGGCGATCGCCGAGGCGCATGACGCGTGGGTGGTGCCGCACAATCCGCTGTCGCCGATCAGCACCGCGGCGTGTCTGCAGATCGCCGCCTGCATTCCGAACTTCGCAATCCAGGAGTATCCGTCGCGCACGCCCGATCTGGATGGCGGGAAGGAGCTGCTGGGCAACGATCTGGCACGAGGGCTGGAGGAGCAGGTCGATGGCTTCATCGCCATTCCTGGCGGGCCGGGCATCGGCGTGGAACTGGTGGAGGATGTGGAGCGGAAGTTCCCCTACCGGCCGCGACCGATCAAGATGCGGCCGCACGTGGATGGGTCAGTGGTGGATATGTAGCACTGAAACACGGCGGCGGCCCTGATCGCCTGCGCTGGCACACGGCCGCCCGCAGGACTAGCCTCCGAACCAATGCCGTGCCTGCCGCGGACAAGACCGAAGGAACACCAGATGATCAACCTGCACGACATCCGCTACGCGCGCCTCGGCACGCAGGACCTGGAATCCGCGATCCGCTTCGCCACCGACATCGTCGGACTGCAACTGGTCGCGCGCGAGGGCAACGCCGCCTATTTCCGCAGCGACAAGGTCGACGTGCGCGGCGACACGCGCGACCATACACTTGTATATTTCGAGGGTGACCCCGCAGATCAGACCATCGGCCTGGATCTGATCGACCCGGACGATCTGGACGCCGTCGGCGCGGCGCTGGAACAGGCCGGCCGGCCCGTCCACTTCGGCACCCGCGCCGAGTGCGACAGCCGCCGCACCCGCGCGTTCATCGCCTCCTCCGATCCCAGCGGCAACAAGATCGAGATCCTTGCGCGTCCCTACAACAGCGGCGGCAAATACTTTCCCGGCCGTCAGGTCGGCATCACCAACTTCAGCCACGTCGCCTTGTTCAGCACCGACACGAAGCGCGACACCGAATTCTGGACCCGCCTGGTCAATGCCCGCGTCTCCGACTGGCTCGGCGAAGCGACCTTCCTGCGCATCGGCACCGTGCACCATTCCGTGGTGCTGATGCCGTCGTCGCGGCCAGGCATTCAGCATATCAACCATCAGGTCGAGGATATCGACGACGTGATGCAGTCCTACTACTGGCTGAAGCAACGCGGCGTGAAGATCGTCTATGGCCCGGGACGGCATCCGATCTCCACTGCGATGATGGTGTATTTCGAGGGGCCCGATGGCATGGTCTATGAATACTCGGTCGGGGTGAAGCACATCCTGCCCGAGCAGGAGGCGACCTACCGTCCGCGCCAGTTCTCGCTGGAGGGCTACAACGGCGACATGTGGGGTTCGTTCACCGAGACCGAGGGCCTGCCGCGCGAACCGGCCGTCGGCACGAAGATCCGCCTTGTGGTGTAGCCGTGCGCGATACCGAACGAGACCTCATCGCCCATATCCGCGACAACTCGGCACGCCTTGCTGCAGCCTGCACCGCGTGCGGCGAATGCTACCGCGCCTGCCCCATGGTGCCACGCACACCGGCGCTATCGAATGCGGTCCCCGAAGCGGTGATGGCCGGCATCCGCGACATCCTCCGCGACGGCGCCGACACGTCGGATGCGATCGACTTCGCCGGCGCCTGCGTCCGCAGCGGCGAGTGCACGCCCGCCTGCCCGGAGAAGCTTGACGCCGCATTCCTGATGCGGCTTGCGTCGCTGCGCGTCCGCGGCACGCTGGGCGACGCGGCGCGCGTCAGGACGCCGCACGATCCAAGATGGTCCGCGCGCGTCAAGGCGTTCGCGCGGCTGACAATGAGCGATGAGGAGCGAGCCGGATGGCTGTGACCCCGGACGCCAGCGTCACCTTCTGGTACGGCTGCAACATGACGCGTCACGGCGAGATCGTGCGTCTTGCCACGCATATACTCGAAGCGGTCGGCGTGGCGGCGGCGCCGGCCGGCGGGCCTGGCTACTGCTGCGGCTCTACACAGGAGGCGAACGCCCGCATCGCTGCCGGCATGGCCGCTCGCACGGTGGAGAAGTTCAACGAGGCCGGCCACGAAACCGTGGTCACCTGGTGCCCGTCCTGCCACATGAACATGGACGATCTGATGGCGCCGGTGACCGAGGCCGCCTTCGAGACACAGCACATTACGCAATTGCTCGCCGCGCGCGCCGAGCGGCTGCGTCCGCTGCTGACCCACGCGGTTCAGGCGCGCGTTCTACTGCATGCACACCACGGCTTCCATGGCCGAGTGCCGGTCAACACCGACGTGCCGATGCTGCTGGGCATGATCCCCGGACTGACGATGCTCGATCATCCTTTGCGCGTGCCCGGCCACATGTGTTCGGCGATAGCGCCCAGGCCGGGCGTGCTGGCGCAGGCGCATCGCGACACGCTGATGGCAATGGAAGATGCCGGCGCCGATACGCTGGCGACGATCTTCCATTCCTGTCACCGCGAGGCCGTGGCGCTGGAGCGCGCGCGTCCGATCCGCGTGGTGAACTGGATCCATCTGCTGGCCGAGGCCATGGGGCTGCCGCATAGCGACGAATACAAGGTCTGGCGCAACGCAGAGGACCCACGCGCGGCCATCGGCTCCGATCGGATCGCAGCCGCCGGCGATGTGGCGTTCGAGCAGTTGGTGGAACCTGAGCTGCGACGCGCGCCGACAATCTGACAACCGTTGCGGCCAGGGGCGAACAGCGAGACTGAAATGCATCGCCGCAGCTTCCTGACGTCCCTCTCCGCACTCGCTGCGAGCCCCTTCGCGCCGAGGCTGTCCGCTGCCGAACCGGCGACGGTTCTGGATCTGCAGACCCGCACCATCGAGGTGAACGGCAAAGCGGCCACGGTGCTCGGGATAACCCAACCCAACGGAACATCGGGCGTGGTGACCGACGTCGCGCAGCCATTCCGGGTGCGGGTGCGCAATCATCTGGATCGCGCTTCGCTGATCCACTGGCATGGGCTGACACCACCATTCCAGCAGGACGGCGTGCCCTACATCTCCGCGCCGCCGATACCAGCGGGCGGTGTGCAGGACTACGATTTTCGCCTGGATTTCCCCGGCACGTTCTGGATGCATTCGCATGTCGGTTTCCAGGAACAGCAACTGCTGTCGGCTCCGCTCATCATCCGTGACGCGGGCACCCGGAGCGCTGCGGTGCAGGAAATCGTCGTCATGCTGCACGATTTCACCTTCCGCGATCCGCGAGAGGTCTTCGCCAGCCTGAGGCAAGCCAACCGCAAGCAAACCGCGTCGGCACCACCCGCCATGGCGGGCATGCAGACCATGAAGCCGGACCTGAACGACGTTGACTACGATGCCTTCCTCGCCAATGACCGGACACTCGCGGACCCGGGCGTCATCCGTGTCGAACCCGGCGGGCGTATCCGGCTACGCCTGATCAACGGCAGCGCCGCGACCAACTATTGGATCGACCTCGGCGGCCTGCGGGGCACGCTCGTTGCGGTGGATGGCTCACCGGTCAGGCCGGTCGCGCTGCGTGGTCTGCCGCTTGCCGTTGCGCAACGCGCCGACATTTTGATCGAGCTGCCGCGGGAACAAGGGGCGCATGCCATTCTCGCCCAGGTGGAGGGCAAGACCGACCGGACCGGCGTCGTGCTGGCAACTGCGCGGGCGAACGTCGCGCGGATCGAGGGCAACGCGACGCAGCCATCTCGGGCCTTCGACTTCACCTTTGAGCAGGCGCTGCGCGCAGCAAAGCCGCTCGCGCCTCACCCGGCCGGGATTGTGCCCGACATTCTGCTGTCGGGCGATATGCAGGCCTACGTCTGGATGATGGACAACCAGGTCTATCCCAAAATCACGCCGGTCATGGTCTCAGCAGGCAAGCGCGTGGAACTTGTCATGCGGAACAAGACCATGATGTCGCATCCGATGCATCTGCATGGCCACCGCTTTCAGGTGATCGGCTTCGATCAGCAGCGCTTCCCGGGTGCGGTCCGCGACACGGTCCTGGTGCCGCCGCTCAGGACTGTTACCGTCGCCTTCGATGCGGACAATCCCGGTCGCTGGGCCTTCCACTGTCACAATCTCTGGCATCTTGCTGCAGGGATGATGAGCGTGGTCGATTATGCGGGCGTTCCTATGCCGTTGCTGCCTGCCGAAGTCGATTAGTTTGGCTAAGTCACGCTCCAGCGCTGTGCGAGCGCTTGGTAACCTTTGTCTTGCTGCATTTGGGTCAGAACATGATCGACGGCGGCGGCGAGACCGGTATTATTCCGATTGAAACCAATTCCCAGTGGCTGTGGCGCATCAGGCACCTGCGCCAGCATCCGCAAGCCAGGCATGCTCCGCACGAACCACGCCGCGACCGGATAGACCTTCATCATCGCGTCGACGCGACCCGCGGTCAGATCCTTGATCGCGTCGCCGATCTTGGCGAACGGATAGACCTTGACACTGCCGATCTGGCCGGCTCGCTGCATGCCGACCGCCACATCGTAGTCGGTCGTCGCAGCCTGTACACCGACGGTGCCATCCTTCAGGTCAGCAAGCGTCATGTTCGCCAGCGATCGCTGATGATCGACGATCAGGCTCAGCGTCGTCGTGAGGTATGGCACCGACCATGCAAGCAACCGCTGACGGTCGGGCGTGATGGTTATCCCACCGACGATGCAATCGTAGCGATTCTCCTCAGTCTCGTGGAGGATAACCTCCCATCGCGTGTTCACGAATTCTGAATGAAGATCGAGCCGTCTGGCGATCTCCTCCATGAGGTCGACCTCGAAACCGACCCTCTTCCCGTCAGAGATGAACTCGAATGGCGGATTGACGAAGTAGGTGCCGATGCGGAGGACACCCGGCTTCAGTGTGCGAGGCGGCTGAGCGGCGCGAGCCGGCGGCATCAATGGAACCAGCAGGGCAGCCGCAGCGGCAGTCCCCATCTGCTGCATCAGGTGGCGACGAGATGGCCGCTTATTGCAAACGGTATTCATGAAAGGGTTCAAGGTAGCCTCAGACTTGTGTTCGGGTCCAATATGACGCTGATATCGGCAGCTATAAGTAGCCTTCTCGGTCGCCCACCGTCTCAATTAATCTGACCCGTCGGCGCCTGAAGGGAGAACCCAGTGCAACGAAGAAGCCTGCTCGCCTCTGCGGGAATGTTCGCGTTCGGAGCCACCCTGACAGAGCCGGCCGCAGCCGCTATGTCGGGACAGGCTCAGTTCCGCCGCGTCCGACCATCCGACCCGGCCTGGCCAAGTACGGCGAGTTGGGAAACGCTGAACCGGAGCGCTGGCGGAAACCTGTTCAAGGTTCAGCCGTTGCTCGCGGCCTGCGTCAACCCTGACAGCCCTGAGTGCCACGAAGTACTCAAGGCGGTGAAGAACCCATACTACGTAGGCGATCAGCCTGCCGGGACGCAGACCGCCGGCTGGCTGGATGCCTGGATGTCCGCGCCCAGCGTCTACGCCGTCGCGGCAAGGTCTACCGAAGACGTGGTCGCCGCCGTGAACTTCGCCCGCGAGAACCGGTTGCGGCTGGTCGTCAAGGGCGGCGGCCACAGCTATCAGGGCACATCTGACTCGGCCAACTCGCTGCTGCTCTGGACCCGCGCCATGAACAGCATCGCCCTGCATGATGCATTCGTGGCCGAGGGATGCGAGGGCAAACAGGCGCCACAGCCGGCAGTCACGGTCGGAGCCGGGTGCGTCTGGATGAATGTCTATGATGCCGTCACTACAAAGGCGGAGCGCTACGTGCAGGGCGGCGGTTGCGCGACGGTTGGCGTCGCCGGGCTGATTCAGAGCGGTGGCTTCGGCAGCTTCTCGAAGAATTTCGGCACCGCCGCAGGCGGGCTGCTGGAAGCCGAGGTTGTCACCGCCGACGGCCAGGTGCGCATCGCCAGTGCCTGCACCAACCCCGACCTGTTTTGGGGCATCAAGGGCGGCGGCGGCGGCAGCCTTGGGATCGTCACAAGACTGACGCTCAGAACGCGCGAGCTGCCGGCGGTGTTCGGCGGCGCGAGCGTGACGATCAAGGCCGCGTCCGATGCTGCGTTCCGTCGATTGATCGCCCGCTTCGTCGGCTTCTACGCCGAGAGCCTGCTCAATCCGCACTGGGGGGAGAGCGTCACCTTCGGATCAGACAAGACCTTCGCGGTCTCAATGGTTTTCCAAGGGCTGGAACCCCAGCAGGCCGTCGCGGTCTGGCGGCCGTTCCTCGACTGGATCGCCGCCTCGCCGCGAGACTTCACCATCACCGTGCCCCCTGACATTGGTGGCGGGCCGGCACGCAATCATTGGAATGCCGCATTCCTGAAAAAGAGCCGCCCCGGCCGGGCGTTTTTCGACCAGCGTCCGGGCGCACCGGCGGACAATGTTTGGTTCGCTGAACAGAACAACGAGCTCGGGATATTCATCCACGGCTACCAGTCGCTGTGGCTGCCCGCCTCGCTGCTGCAAAAGAACCGACAGAAGCGATTTGTCGATGCCCTGTTCGCCGCGACCCGCCATTACGCGGTGATGCTGCACTTCAACAAGGGACTTGCCGGCACCAATGACGCCGACGTTTCGGCCGCAAAAGATACTGCGATGAACCCGGCGGTGCTGGACGCGTTCGCGCTAGCGATCATCGCGGGCGGCGATCCAGCGGCTTACACGGACCTCCTCGGTCATCCGCGCGATCTGGCGAAGGCGCGTGCGGATGCCGCGGCCATTGGGCGCGCCGCGGATGCATTGCGGAAGGTGGTGCCGAACGCCGGCTCCTACGTATCCGAGAGCAACTACTTCGAGCGCGGCTGGCAACGCTCCTTCTGGGGCTCCAACTATCCTCGGCTGCTCGCGGTAAAGCAGAAGTACGACCCCGAAGGCCTGTTCTTCGTCCACCATGGCGTCGGCAGCGAGAACTGGAGCGCCGATGGCTTCACTCGGATCGTCACGTAGCGGTAAGCTGAGGTCCGGGCCACTACCGAAGCCACATAACAATGAGGAACTCCAATGAAGCGAGCCATATGGCAACTGACCGCGCTGCTGCTCGGCCTTGTACTGCTGCCGATCGTGCATGCGGTTCCCGCGCGCGCCGACGACACAGTGACGATCGCCCACTCGACCTGGGTCGGTTACGGTCCACTCTACATCGCGCGCGACAAGGGCATCTTCAAGAAGAACGGCGTCGATGTCGACCTCGTGGTGATGGAGGACCCGAAGGAGCGCTTCCCCACCTTGATGGCTGACCGCATCCAGATGATCGCCAGCACGGTGGACACCGCCCTGCTGTACCTGAAGAAGCCGACCGACTTTCAGTATGTCGTCGCGATCGACGATTCCGACGGCGGTGACGGCATCGTGGCGCTTAAGGATATCAAATCCGTCACAGATCTGAAGGGCAAGAAGGTCGCAGTCAACGACGGCTCGGTGTCCGAGTTCTATCTGAACGTCCTGCTCGGCAAAGCCGGGCTCAAGGAGTTTGATCTGGACACGGTGAACATGACGGCGGCCGACGCCGGGAGTGCCTTCGTCGCCAAGCGCGTCGATGCCGCGGTGACATGGGAGCCATGGCTGACCAAGGGAAAATCCACCGATTTCGGCCATCTGCTGGTTGACAGCTCCACCACGCCCGGCCTGATCACCGACGTGCTGATCGTCAAGACAGCGTGGGCGAATGCGCACAAGAAGGACGTCGAGGCAATCGTCAAGTCGTGGAATGAGGCCGTCGCCTACTATCGCGCACATCCGGACGAGTCGATTGCCATCATGGCCAAGGGTGTCGGCGGCTGGCTGAAGGACCCGAAGGAATTCAAGGCGACGCTGTCGGGCATCAAGTTCTACGGCGGCGATGACAACAAGACCTTCTTCGGCACCAAGGACAAGCCAGGCCCGCTTTCACACACCGTGCAGGATGCGATCGACATCTGGTCGAGCCACGGCAAGCTTCAGGTCAAGACGACCCCGGCGGACCTGATCAACTACAGCTTTGTCGGCGATTGATGGCGTCGTTCCTCGACGCCTACGTCGCACCCAAGAAGGACATCCCACGGCGTGCCTACCTGACGGTAAGCACGCTCGTGGCGGCCGCCATCCTGGCGATGTGGTGCGTCCTGTCGTACGGCGAGCTGGTGCGCAGCGACTTTCTGCCCACACCGGACGCCGTGTTGACGGCGGCGATCAACGGCATCGGCGATGGCTCGCTACTGGTGAACACCGGCATCAGCGTCACCGAGATCATGTCCGGCTTCATCATCGCATCGATCTTTGCCGTGCCACTCGGCATTCTGATGGGCAGCTTCAAGATAGCAGAGGCAGCACTGGAGCCGGTCACCAACTTCGTGCGCTACCTGCCGGTCTCCGCGCTGATCCCGCTGCTGATCCTGTGGGTCGGTATCGACATGACGGAGAAGATCTCGGTCATCTTCATCGGCACGTTCTTCCAGCAGCTCATCCTGATCGCCGATGTCTCGCGCGGCGTCTCACAGGACCTGCTCGATGTGTCTTACACACTTGGAGCCAACCGCCGCACCGTGGTCGCGCGCGTGCTGATCCCTGCGACACTGCCCGGCGTGATGGACACGCTTCGCGTCACCCTTGGCTGGGCATGGACCTATCTCGTTGTGGCCGAGCTGGTCGCGGCCAACAAGGGGCTGGGCTATTTCATCCTGAATTCGATGCGCGGACTGTTCACCGACCAGATCTTTCTCGGCATCATGGTGATCGGGTTGCTGGGTCTCATCACCGATCAGTTGTTCAAGCTGCTGCGCAACTGGCTGCTGCCCTGGGCAGTGTGATGGCGCCGCCCAAGCTCCGCATCGACAATGTCGCGCTCCGCTTTACCTCAGGCGGGCTGTCGGTGACCGCATTGGAGCAGATTTCGCTCGATGTCGAGGACAAAGAATTCTCGGTCATCGTCGGGCCGTCCGGGTGCGGCAAGACCAGCCTGCTTCGTCTTGTGGCCGGCCTCATCGAGCCGAGCGAAGGCTCGATCACGCTCGACAACGCGTTCATCAACGGGCCCGGCAAGGACCGGGGCATGGTGTTCCAGTCCTACACGTTGTTTCCCTGGCTCACTGTGCAGGACAACGTGGAGTTCGGGTTGCGCATCGCGGGAATTCCGGCGGCACAACGGCAGGACACCGCGCGGCGGTTCATCGCGCAGGTCGGCTTGCATGGCTTCGAGCGGCTGTACCCGAAGCAGCTTTCCGGTGGGATGATGCAGCGCGTGGCGCTGGCACGCGCGCTCGCCAACGATCCGGCGATCCTGCTGATGGATGAGCCCTTCGGCGCGCTCGACAGCCAGACGCGGTCGCTGATGCAGGAGCTGCTGCTGGACATCTGGCAGGCCTCACACAAGACAGTGCTGTTCATCACCCACGACATCGACGAATCGATCCTGCTCGGCGACCGGGTCTATGTGATGACGGCGCGGCCCGGCCGCATCAAGGAGATGGTGGAGATCACCCTGCCCCGCCCGCGCACCGTGGAGATGCTGACCAGCGACGCGTTCATCACGATCAAACGGCGCATCATGCATTCCATCCACGAGGAGGCGATGCGCAGCGTCGCGACGGAGCTCCCGCCCGCCAGGCAGTAGCATTGTGTCGCCGAATTGCGATCATCGTCTGGTTTGCAGACTTCGCATCTCCTCGCGCGCGGCCTCGGCAAAATCCTTCAGCGGATCGATCTCGGTTCCGCTCTCCAGCAGATCATGCAGCTCGCTAACCGTCCGGTTTGGCGCGTCATAGGTGGCGATCGTCATAATCATGATCTTTTCGGCGCACCCGACAGTTCGCGGCGAGCTCAACACGCGCATCCTGCTGATCATGGCGTAGAGCGCGATGATCTCCTGAACCTGCGGCTCATTGCTGACGACCGCTTCGCCGTATGCCTTCGATGCCGCAACGATGAAGTCCCGGTAGAGGTCCTCGCGTCGTGACATGTCATGTGCAAGCAGACCCGCCCGCGCTTGGGAGCGTTGGTTGAGCCAGTTGGTGACGCCCGATGTCAGGCCGCCGACCACCGATCCCGCGAGGGCCGACAATGCAGAGATATATGCAACGTCCATATAAGAGTGTCACCGCGTCCCGTTCTCGCTCCGCACCACAGTCCCAGGGGTGATCGGGCGTGTCCATCCGTCGCCATCGCTTGCTATCCGCTGGACCGAATGCTCAGATTGGACCGTCCCAGCACCGGGGAGGAACATGGGCTGGCTGGACGGTCAGGTAGCGCTGGTGACAGGCGGCGGTTCGGGTATTGGCCGCGCCGTGGTCGCCCGCTTCGTCGAGGAGGGCGCGCGGGTCGGCATCATTCGAGAACTGGCCGTGGAGCTGGCGCCGGACATCCGGGTCAATGGGGTCGCCCCCGGCGGCACGATGACCGACCTGCGTGGGCTCGCTTCACTCGGCGAGGACGATCGTTCGCAGTTCGCCAATCCCGGCATCGAGGACCGGCTGCGGACCGGCAATCCGCTGCGCACCGTGCTGATGCCCGATGATCTCGCCGGCGCCTATGTCTTTCTCGCATCACGACGCGGTGCGCGCGGAATAACCGGTAGTATCGTGACTGTAGATGCCGGCGCGATGCTGCGCATGCCGCGGCGAACTGTGCGCGAGAGCTGAGCCAACCGGAGAGGCTGCAGGTGACTTATCACGATTCGGTGACTTGTTCGCCCCAAATGGGTGTGGGAAATTTCACACAGGGCGCCCTGCTTTTGGGCGTACTGCGTTAGCCGTCGCGGTTCTAATCGTAGTCTGGGGCGAGCCGACAGGAAATCTCTCGCTGTATATCTCGCGTGCGGAGGTCGCCTCTCGGCACTAAGGGGCGACCTCGGTCAACTGCCAGGAGGGTCGAGGACCACCGATGTCATCGTCGACAGCCCAATTGCATCGCGACGCATTGGCCGCCGGCACGGTGCTGAATGGGTATCAGATCCTCGGGGTGCTCGGTCGCGGCGGGTTCGGCATCACATATCGGGCGAGCGATCTGCTGGATCAGTCCTTCGCCATCAAGGAATTCTTTCCGCGCCAGTTTGCGATGCGCTCCGGCCATGATGTCGTCGTAACCTCCGAGTCCGAGGAGGCGATCTTCGTGGATTGCCGGAAGCGCTTCCTTACGGAGGCGCGACTGCTGTCAACGCTGGGCCGCAATGGTGGCACGGCGGGCGTGGTGCAGGTCGCCACCTTTTTCGAGGCCAACAATACCGCCTACTCCGTCATGGAATTATTGGCCGGCGAAACGTTGGACGATGTTCTCGGAGCCGGCGTCTCCATGTCCCCGCAGGTTCTGTCTGCAATGTTGCGGGGTATCCTGACGCCCTTGGCCCGCGTTCACGCCGCAGGCTTTCTCCATCGCGACATCAAGCCCTCGAATATCCTGATCCGTCCCGACGGTCAGCCGGTCCTGATCGATTTCGGCTCCGCGCGGGATATGCGGCCCACCGCGAACACCACCTACACGCAGGTCTATTCGGGCCATTACGCTCCGATCGAGCAGATGATCCATGGAGCACCCCAAGGGCCCTATTCCGACATCTATTCGGTGGGTGGAGTTGCCTATCGGGCCATCGGCGGAAAGCTTATAGACGCGCGCGCCCGCCAGCAGGCGACGCTGAGTCGCGCGCGTGACCCGCTCGTGCCGGCGGCTGACATCGGACGCGACCGATACCCCGCGTCGCTGCTGCTTGCCATCGATCGCGCTCTTGCGGTGGCAGCAAATGAGCGCCCACAGCGGGTCGAGGAGATGCTGGCGCTTCTGGACAACTCGTTCGACGGCGAGGCAACGATCCTGCGCAGTCGACCGGTTGAGAACCGCGGGCGGATAGGTTCTCCCGCGACGCGCCCGAGCCGTCGTCGTGCGATGTCGTTGAGCGGGGTGTGGTCTTCGGTGACCGGAGCATTCTCCGGCATGGGGCGCCTGTCACAGGCGTGGAAGCGCGACGCTTCCCAGCAGTCCGCCAAACCGCTCCAGCAGCAGCGCGGGAAATCGCGCGCGGTTGTTCCCGCCGTCATTGTCGCAGCAGCCGTCCTGATCGGCATCGCGTCGTACGTTTGGTTCTCCGGGCAGAGCCAGCCGGCCGATGCACTTGCCAACCTGCAAGTCGCGGTTGCCAGCAATAGCAGCGAAATATCGGCGAAGTTCCCGCAAACAACCGACACCGCGAAGCTGATAGCGGCGCTGCCTTATCTTATCAAACTGAAGGTAACCGCGCTCGATCTCAGTAATTCGCAGATCGTCACGCTGCCATCGCTCCAAGGCCTCGGCTCGCTCGAGAAACTGAGCCTTCGTGGGTCACAGGTGACGACACTGCTCTCGCTGCGAGGGCTCACCGCTCTGCGGGAACTGGATCTGTCACAGACCAAGTTGACCACGATACCGTCACTGCAAGACCAGGCCGCCCTGCAACGGCTCAATCTAAGCTATTCGGGGATAACAACGTTGCCATCGCTGGATGGTCTTACCTCGCTCCGAGAACTCGACCTCTCGCACACGAATGTGGCTGCGATGCCGCCACTGGAGGGGCTCACCGAGCTTCGCGAGCTTGATCTGACCGATACCAATGTCACCAGCCTGCCCGGGATCCAGGGGTTGCCGAAACTTCATGTCACGCCGGACTGGCTCCGCGCTGCGCCACAACCCGCCCCGGAACAGCGTCCTGTCGCGACAGCCCCATTTCCTCCGGAATCGCCCGCTCTGACCACGCCGCCGTCACCTGGGCCGCAAGCGGGGGCGAAACCCTGGCTGGAACCACTTCCCCCGCTGGCGACACCACCGGTTGCGCTACCCCCAGCGGCCCCGCCGACGGTGCTCAGGCCGCCGCTGTCCAGGCCGCTGCCGACGCCCCCTGCCCCGCCACCGCGCATCGCACTCGCCAAGCCGCCGCCGGTGAAGGAATCCCCCGCGCAGCCCGCCAAGCCTGCGGCACAGGCTCCGGTTGCAACTCCAGCCCCGACGGAGCCGGTGCGACGGCCGCGTGAAAACGAAGAATCGCTAGCCGGATACGAATACTTCCGGCGCGGCTACGCGGCAGCCGATAGTCACAACTATGCTGAGGCCAAGAGCCAGTATTCGCTTGGCGCGGAGAAAGGCGACAAAAATAGCATGTATTCGCTTGGACAATTGTATGCACTGGGATTGGGCGTTGCGCGAGACTATGGGAAGGCACTCTCCTGGTACAAGCAGGCCGCGGACCATGGCTATCCGACCGCGCTTTACAGCATAGGGCTGCTCTACTTCGAAGGCGGACCCGGCATGGCGAAAGATTGTACGGCGGCGCGCGAATGGCTGACCAAGGCCGTCGCGCGCGGCGTCTCGATAGCGCAGCCCCTGTTGAACCGATCCTGTTACTGAAGGCCGCGCCGCATCACGATTTCGGCTGTGCCGCGTAGGTCGCCGACAGGTATTTGATGATGGTGTCCGCGGTGTCGTCGTCAATCGGCGCCCCCAAAGCCGTCCGCATCTTCGTCACCTCGGCTTTCCAGTCGTTCGGCGTCAGGAACACCGAGTTCATCCTGATGTAATTCAGCGTGTGGCAGATACTGCATGAGGTCTGCACCGCATCCAGCCCCGGACCAGGCTTCAACTGCACATTCTCGTCCGCGAGAGCGGCCGGTGCGGCGAGCAGCAGCGCGACAGCGAAATAACGCAACATCCCAGCCCCCTTATGCCACCGTAACCGGAATCTGCTGCGGCACATTGTTGTGGTATCCGGCAGGATTGAACTTCAGTTTGTCCACCTGCGCCTCGCCCGCTTTATTGGTGGCGCGCGACGACACCATGTAGTTGCCGGCCTCTATCTTGCCCGTGTTGAAGCTGAATGCCTGAAAGCCGAAGCGCCCGGGATCCTTGCCGAGCGTCGCCTGCTTCCAGCTCTTGCCACCGTCCAGCGACACCTCAACCTGCTTGATGCCATGCCCGCGATCCCATGCCACACCTTCGATCGTGAAGCCGGTCGCTGGCAGACGCGTTCCTTCGATCGGATCCGCGATCACCGAGTTGACCACCATCTCGGTGATCGGCCAGGTCGTCGGATTGTCCTGCGAAGGGAACGGGTGATCCACCGCGAACATGCCGGCCGGAACGCGATAGGCTTTTTGAATCCAGAAACTGCCGAGTGGCTTGCTGCTGAGCTGGATGCTCGAGACGTGCTTCATCCAGTAGGTCGCCGTCCAGCCCGGCACAATGACGCGTGCGGGATAGCCATTCAGATGCGGCAGCGGCTGGCCATTCATCGACGTCGCGATGATCACTTCGTCAGCCATCGCCTTTTCCATCGGCAATGCCTTCATGAAGTCGGGCGTCGTCGGCAGCACGGGCCCGTCGGCACCGTCCAGCCACACCTCCACCGCGGCGGGTGTGACACCGACCTTGGCAAGCACGTCCTTCAGCCGCGGCCCGCGCCAGGTCGCGCAGCCCATCGCGCCATATCCCCACTCCACGCCTGCGACATGCGGCGACGACAGGCCGCGGCGATTGCCGGAGCACTGGCAGACGGCAACCACGTCCACCTGCGGAAAGTCGTTCTGCAACTCGTGGAGGCCCAGAGAAATCTGTCCGCTCGCCGCGTCACCGCCGATGGCGAGCGACCATTTACCAAGCTCCGCCATCGACGGAATGCCGGCCAGATGATAACGGACGAAGAACTCATCATTGGGCGTGATCGCGGATCGAAAGGTCCCGATCGGCGACTCGTAGTTCGGTGGCCGATCGGCCAGGCAGATCAGCTTTTGCTTACCAGGAAGTGCCACGAACGTGGCAGAAGCGCGCGTGCCATCCGGTAGTTGCGGACTCAACCAGAAGGTCTTCTCGGCAGCGCGCGCGTTACCCGCGGCAAGCGCAGCCCCACCAAGTCCGGTCAGAACCTCCCGGCGATTCATGAGCAGTCTCCCTGATTGCATCCGCTTGCCCGCGGACACTGGAGGAATTGCCTATCTCCGCTCAGAGATATCGGCAAGTGCCTCCTCCGCCAATGCGGTATCAACGCAACGATCGAACGGAATGGCACGGTCGAGCGCACCGCCGGAACGCATGGCCCCCTGTAGTCGGTCGAAGCCCTCGCGCCGCAGCACCGGATCAGGTGCGAACAGCTTGAGCGCGCGATATCGGTCGATCGCGCCAGCGAAAATGTCGGGCGCAACCGCGGGAAAGAAATCGGTCAGCGCATCGGCGATGCCCGCGCCCGGCGTCGCGGCGATCCAGCGCAATGTGATCGCCATCGCGCGGGTCATGCGCAGGAACTCATCGCGGCGCGACTGAAGCAGCGGGCGGCGCGTGACCAGCGTGGTATAGGCTGTGAGGCCACGGTCCGCCGCCGCATACCAGACATGGGCTGCGCCCGATGCGATCAGCTCCTCGGCGTACGGCTGGAACAGCTGAACGGCATCCAGCGAACCGGCCCGCAATGCGGCGGCGTTGTCTGCCATGCTGGGACCGCTGACACGGTTCAATGCCGCGGGATCGACCCCGGCGCGGCGCAGGTCGTCCTGCAGGCAGAGCCACGGCGTCGGCACCTCGGCCACCGAGGCAAGGCGGATCCGCATGAGATCCGTGACGCGAAATTCCGGCCGGGGTTCGCGACCGACGATGAAGAACGGATCGCGCGCGATCACATCGCAGAAGCACACGCTGTCGGCCGCGGGATCCGACGCATGCGTCAGCATCACGCGCAGCGGGCCGCCCCAGATCGCATCGATTTCGCCGTTGCGGAGTGCCGCAGCGGTGCGTGCAGGATCAGGCGAGGACATCAGCTCCACCTCGACGCCTTCCGCCTGGTAGGCGCCGATGGCATGCGCAGCATAGAACGGCGCATAGAACAGCGCGCGAAAGTTCTCCGAGAGCCGGATCGCCATGGGCCTCCTCCTCGAATTGGCCGCCGCGTATGATAGGGTGAAGGGCAGCAAGGAGCCATCCATGCGCATCGTGCTGATCGGCGTGTCGCACTGGCACACACCATTCTACCTCGATCCTCTGTTGACGATGCCTGGCATGTCGGTGATCGGCGTCAGCGATCCCGATGCCGCACGCGCAAACGAGATCGCGGCAAAGGCGCGCTGCCCAGGGTTCGACGACTACCGCGAGATGTGCGCGCGGCTGAAGCCCGACTTCGCCTTCGCTCTCGGGCGCCATTGCGACATGGCTGAGGAGGCGCGCTTCCTCATCGCCGAGCGCATCCCATTCGCGATGGAAAAGCCATGCGCCATAACCGCAGCCGATGCGTACGACATAGCGGCCCGTGCCGCGCAGGCCAACCTGTTCGCCGCGGTGCCGTTCGTGATCCGCTACAGCCCACTCATCAACACGATCCGCGAAGTCGCCGCAGGCGAAACGGTAAACTACATCGTGTTCAAGTTCGTCGGCGGCATGGTGGACCGCTACCACGAACAGCGCGTGCCGTGGATGCTGCAGCGCGCCACCGCCGGCGGCGGACCGTTGCTCAATCTGGGCGTGCACTTCCTCGATCTCTGCCGCGTGCTGCTGCCGGACACGAAGCTGCGCGTCGTCGGTTCGGCGATGTCGAAGCATAATTATTCCTTGACCGGACAGATTCGGTGCCGTATCGTCGCCGGCTATGGCATCGCTCGCATACTCCTACATCCGTTTCTCGTCTCCGCAGCAAGCACTCGGGGACAGTCTTCGGCGCCAGCTTGAACGCTCGCAGGCCTACTGCGCAGAGCATGGGCTGCAACTCGATCAGTCGACTACCTTCCGAGACGAAGGGGTGTCAGGCTATCACGGGACGCACCGCACGCGCGGGAAGCTCGGGGCATTCCTCGCGCTGGTCGAAGCTCGTCGCATCGCACCCGGCAGCGTGCTGATCGTGGAGGCGATGGACCGGCTGTCGCGTCAGACGCCGCGCGAAGCCCTCTCCGTCTTCCTCGCCATCGTGAGCGCCGGTATTGAGGTGGTCACGCTGATCGACGGACAGCGGTATTCGAAGAAGTCCATCGATGCGAACATGGGGCAGCTCTTCCTGTCCATCGGTCTGATGTTTGGCGCGCATACGGAGTCCCGGAACAAGGCGGAGCGTGTCGCAGCCGCATGGATCAAGCGCCGGGGTGGGGCGACAAGCGTCGTGCCAGGGTGGTTTGACAAGACGGCGGACGGCGTCGTGGTCCGCTCCTTCGCTGGCGTGGCGCCCAGCGCTGTGAAGGCACTCGTTGCCAACGAGAAGGCGGACGTCGTGCGTCGCATGTTCCGTCTGATAGGAGAGATGGGGACCCCAGAGATTGCACGCGCGCTGAACCGTGAGGGCGCACCCTGCCTGCGCGGTAAGCGATGGGATGGCGCTACCGTCCGGCGCATCCTTCGAGGACGTCAGGTGTTAGGCGAGCAACTTATTTGCCATGTGGTAGATGGCAAACAAGTTGCTACCGGGGAGGTGTTGCGCGACGCGTATCCTGCCATCGTGACGGAGGCGGTATGGCGGAAGGCACAGGCAGTGCTGGACGGGCGGGCGGTGCCGAAGGGCAGGAACGCGGAGAGGCTCACGAACCTATTCGGCGATCTGGCGCGGTGCGGCGTGTGTGGCGCGCGGATGGGCGTGAAGAACTCGGGAAGGACGCGCGGGGACAAGGTCTACGAATACCACCACCTCGTCTGCTCGGGTTACCGGACCGGAGTGTGCACGAACCGGGTCAAGCACGACGTGAGAGCAGTTGAGAAGCGGATGGCTGCCGTTTTCGCCCATCTCGTGCCGGCGCCTGCTAATGGGTCCCGGCGCGATCCTGTGGCGCCGCGCCTCGTCGCTGCACGCCAAGAGGCGGCGAAGATGCAGCGCAACCTAGACGCCATGGTGGAGGGGTTCGCCGATGCCCCCGGCAGCGTGCGTGCCGCGATGCTGAAGCTTGCCGATAGGCACAAGGCGAAGCTGGCGGAGATAGCCGGCCTGGAACGCGAGCTGGCGCAAGGGGAGGAGAAGCGGGCTGACACTGGCGTCTGGCGTGGTCTGGAGGGGCTGGAGGGCGCGGAGCTTGTCAAGGCTCGGGCGCACGTCATGGCGACGCTGCCGCGCATCGTGGAGGGCTTGAAGTTCAGGGCGGACGGGACGTTCGGGATTGCCATGCGTGAGGACTGGGCGGTCCTCTATGATGGGCGCCTGATCAGGCATGACGGTTCCCGACCCGAACCGTTGGACATGCCACCGAAGCCGAGGCCTCCGCTCCCTCGCAGGAGGGGGGAGAACCCATTCTCGTATCTTGCGCGGGGCTTGCTGCGGGGTGCGCCGGGCGGTCTGTGAGGGAAGCACTGCTGCACACAGCGCACGCGATATGGTAACGCTGTCAGGTAGGTTCATCGTCGGATGAATTGCGGGAGGGCGCCATTGAGCTGGTGTGACAAACTTGCGTCGGTCCCCACCGTGGGGATCATGCTCGACTGGCATTTTTCGGGAGGCAGCACATTATGGGCTGCCTTTGCGCCGATTTTGGATAAGGAGGTTGCCAGCGAGAAGCCAACCTTCGTCATAACTCAGAACGAACCTTTCAGCGTTGGATTTCAAACGGATAGCGGCTTTCACTACGCAGCCGACCAATCGAAAGTTGTCGTAGGCTTTCAGCATCGATTTAGGGCCAAGCAGGTGAGCGGCGGCCATCCCGAGATGGAGATGCTGTCGCGCCCCATGCCATTCTCGCTGTTGCTGCCAAGTGCTTGCGAAAGGGCCAGCGAAGCTGCCCTATTGCTGCCTGGATGGAAAACGCGGAAAATAATACGGGTGGGGATCGTTTCTACTACGATAGTAGACATCGAGGACGCACCGCCCGGCGTAGGCAACTTCATTGATTATATCGGACGGCCTTGGGGGAAGAGGGTCGATGTCTTCTCATTTCAAATTATAACCGAGCTGGAAAGCGCCATGGGCTGGAAAGATAGGTGTATTCACAATCTGACAAAACCCGAAGACCCAGAAGCTCTGGTCACACTTTCTTTCGATTGGCAGCGGACATTCACATCTGGGCAAGTGATCAGCACCGCTTCCGTTGGAAGCATCCTGGCTCGCGCGCGGGGCGACGCCATGGCATATTTCGAGGACTTGGCAGAAGGGAGCCGCTTCGATGAGAACGTCGTCAGCGCGACAACTAGAACTTGACGGGATTGGCACTGGTCCAGTTGGTGCGGAACTGAGCCAATCGCCAGGACCACAGGTCAGTGCTCGTGCTAGCGATACACCCTTCGCGCAGTCCACCGGATTGAACGTTCCTAATTTCAGCACTGACCAAGTCAACGCCCAGACCTCGCGTCTGGCGGGCAGAATGAATGCCGCCGCAGTTTCCGACACGGAACTCAACCGTCTATTACGAGAACGCCAAGTCCTCTTGGACAAGCTATTTGATGGCACAATTAGCCGCAGAGAACAGCACCGGCTTAAATATGTGAGGTGGTCACTAGATCGAATTGAAGATGCAAAGCACGGTGCCGCGCTGGACATGCTTTCGGACCAAGTCGCCGTGTATGAACGCTTCGTGGCGGATCTTGCCGACTTCAAGGACGAGGTGATGCAGATCGCTCGGAAGAGTTCTAAGCGCGAACGGAAGCGCAAATGAATAGAGACGATGATGGGGCCACTGAATCTGACTTGCCAGCGCGTGTTGCAGAAATCGACCCCGAGTTAGTTGCGCGTTCCGTCGTTGATGTGGGGATGAGATATCCTGAATATAGGCAGCATCTCAGGCATGACTTCTTCTTCTCGTGTGCTTACTGCACTATGGCCGAGGCTGAGGCGCAAGGGATCAGAATGACGATTGATCACTACGAACCACGCAGCGCGAGGCGGGACCTCGAAAACGATTATGCTAACCTGATGTATGCCTGTGATCAGTGCAATATGTTAAAGGGCGACCGGTGCCCTACACCGCAGGCACGGGAGAACGGTCATCGGTTCTTCAGACCAGATCAGGACGTTCGCCGACAGCATTTTGCGCAGAGCGGCATTCGTTTGAATTCAAAGACGAATGTTGCTGACTTTTCGATTGAAGCTATGGACTTGAATCGCCACTCGCTCCTACGGCTGCGCCAAATTCGCAATCGGGTCGCCGGCAGCGTTCAGGAGGCGGCAGAGGGTATCATGGCGCTGCGCCGCTTGCCCATTGACCGGCTGCCGCTTGAGATCAAGGGCAAGGTCGTGACAACGCTTCAGCATGCAATTTCTGCCGAGAGAACGATTGCGGAGACGATCGACTCAGTCCTCCGGGAACGCGCCCGGTCGCCTCTGATCGACCCCGACCCAGAAGCAGAGGCGCACACACGTGAGCGCATCGGTCGTCTAGAACAGATGGAGGCTCTGCACCCTGGCGCCTGGAGACAACGCCGGGATCGAACGCAACGAGGCAGGCGCAATGAGTGACGCTGCCGTTTGTTGCTTGGTGCGCTCCCGGTGCCAATATCGCGCCCGGGCGGGCTAAGGCGACGAGAGACGTCGTGAGGATCGGTAGCGGGCGGCTTCCGGATGGGTCCCGCGCGCCAGGGTCCCCGGGGCGTTTTCTCCATGGGACCCGTCCGAACTCAATAATGGGCTGCGAGCATTTGCTTGCCCCGACACCCTCTGTTTGATTATAGCGGGCGCATTCACCTCACCCCGAGATTGGAGACACAAGGCAGTGGCGAACGCGACCAGCCCCAAGGACCAATGGATTCAGGTCATCGAAGAATATCTGACGACTGCAGAATGGTGCATCGACACTTCAAAGGGTGCTGGCATCCGAGGATATTCCGCGACATTGCTGCTGCTCTGCGTGACGGACGCCATGGGTCACGGGCTGCTGCCGGACAATGGGAGGAGCACACGGCTAGATGTGCTGATGTATCCGCCCTTTGATCCGGCACTTAACCTGAACGCGTCCAAGGTCGGCAATCTTGTGAGTTGGTATCGGAACATGCTTGCGCATACCGGCACTATGTCGCCGAACGTATTCTTGGAGCCTGACGAGCAAGGGGTGCCGTTTTCCTTCGACGGGAACGACGCGCTCAATGTCATACGGGTTCCGGTGCTTTATCAGGCTGTCAAGGCGGCATGGGAGGGACGGGACAAGAGTATCTTCATTTGTCCCAGCATGCACGGGAAGGCGCCACCAGACCCGACCGCACAACCTCCGGGTTTCATCTCGTCGCTAAGCACTCTTGTCTCAGGAGGGGTCTGGTAGCCTCTTCGGTCCTCGATGCCTCCGGCGTTCGGGGCGCGTCAGCGTCTCGCATGCTGGCGGTTTGGTGGGCGTGAGAGTGCGTCGTCATTGCCCCAACGCAAGCGCGGCGAGACAACAGCCGACGAGAAATAGCAAGGCCGCTGAGACTGCGCACGAGCAACCTATCGCCAAGAGTATCTGATGACGTTGGCGGAACGGTCCGCCCGACACGCGAGAGAGTTCCTCACCATAAAGCCTCAGTTGGGTCAGGTATGCAGTGAGGAATGCCATGACGGTCAGAAACACGCCAAGGCCATAACAGACTAATGCCCAGCGGATATGGGGCAGCGGCACAGCAGCCGAGTGGGAGGTCAAGCTACCGAGGTAGGCGAGGATCGCGACCGCTGCGCCCCCGTTCACCAGCGCGAGCAGCTTCAGGGCCTCCACGGACAGTGTGATGAGGCTCTTGTAAGTCTCGCTCAGATGCCATTGCGGATCGGGCACAACTCGCCTCTTACTACAGCGTGACCTACGCTGCCTCTGGCCCCGTGGATTCCACAAAGGTCACCACCACATCACGACCTATCACTTCCAGCGTGACCAAGCGTCCGAATTCGGTTGCGACGCTGAAGGCAAGCCGGCGGAGGAAGTCGACCTGATGGTCTGCGTTGCGGAACGTTGCCGATTGGCAAGCCCCGGCGGCTTCCATGAGCTGCTGCCGCATCAGTCGGCGGTGGCGGTGCGCTCAAGAGCGTCTGCTCGCGCATCCAGCTCGTCCGCCAACGCGATAAGCCTCGCTGACGCCTCGTCGAACCTCAGAACGAGCGCATACTCGCGTGTGCGGGCTGCCCGTGCCCGCAGTTGTGCGGGGGATTCTGGTGGGCTGGTCGTCGGATCGTCAGGTTCCCCACTGGGCATGCGCTGGCTCTTGATTCTCTTTCGAGAATAGCCGGTGCCCGAGGCTTGTCCAATCGTGCGGACCGTTCCCCAATGTTCCGAACCTATATCGCGTCGAGGTTGCACTAAGGGTCGCGCGCACCCACCCCCGGGTGGCATACCCGTCTGGGTCCCTCGACCAATTCCGCACGGAGTGGCAGCATTCCAGCATGCCTGCGGCGGCGGCAGGTGATCTCCGCTACGCTCGAAAGGAGCCGGGCGACGGCTGCAGAAATGAGAGTCCGGTTCCCGGATTTCCGCTGCAAAAGCGAAACTCTGGCTCCCGGAAAATGCGGTCGAAATCGGCCTCGCAGGCCGGCTACAAGGCGTTCGCGGCTAGAGTGCAGCCACGATGACCAGAAGAATCAGGAGCGACCCCAGCTCCACGAGCGCCAGCAGAAGCTTCAGAATTATGCTCACGCCGCCACCTTGGCGTCCTCGTCGACGAGCCTGAACAAAGCACCCATGGACAGCTTCATGCCGTGCTGCGCGACCAACTCTTCCTGAATGACCCGCAGAACCGCGCCAGAAGCCCGCATACGGCGCACAGTGGCGATTGCGGCTTGCTCTTCAGGCACCTCGACGAGCGTGCCACCGGGCTTCTTGCCGACGACTGGCGGGTCGAATTCCACCCGATAGCCGAAGGGGACTTTGCCGCCCAGATACCGCCCGCGCTGCTTCTGGTCCGCCTTCACCTGCGTGATCCGTTCGCGCGTCCGATCGCGCTCCTGCTCTGCGACTGCGGCAAGGATCGTGAAAACGAGCTTGCTGATGCCGTTGTTTGTGACGTCGCCGCCAAGGTCGATCAGGTGGAGGGCCACACCGCGCGCTTTCAGCGTCTTGATCGTGTCCAGCGCGTCGCTCGCGTCACGAAACATCCGGTCGAGCTTGCTGGCGATGACAATGTCGCCGCGCGAAAGGAGGGCCAGGAGGGTAAAACCCTCCGGACGGTCCCGGAGGGGGACAGAGCCGGAGACCCCGCCTTCGATGAAGGTCCTGGCGACGGGAAATCCCAGCATCAGTGCGTAGCCGGCGATCTGGCGCTCCTGCGTGGCGAGTAACTCGCCATCGTCAGCCTGCAGGCGGGTAGAAACGCGGGTGTAGCCGTAAAGTGCCATCTGGGTCTCCTCTGTAATTCGGTGTTCGTAACGTAGTCTTGCTCGGGTCCTAATGCAAGTGAAAACGAGGGCGTTTCTTTCTTAGGACTCGACCGTTACGATAGACTCCGACTCGTTTTATTGGATTCCGTCTCGTTTTCACTTGCGAGGACTGCCAGAGATGCGCGAATCACTGGCTTGCCTCGCTGTAATCAGTAGGTCGCGCCGGGTGCCGCGCGCTACACTCATGCGATTGGAGAGAGGGGCGGAAGTCATGCGGCGGGCGTTGATTTTGGCTGTGCTTGGATGTTTCGCCGCCGGCATGGCACGGGCGGATTGCGGCGACGCTGTCACCAATGACCGGTGCGACTTCGGCGATCGGGCAGCGGGTCGGATGCCGGCAGAGAGCTGGGGCGACTTCTATGCGCGGAAGCAGGCGGAGGTCGAGGAGCAGTATCGGGCGCCCGAGGCGGACCGAAGGCACAAAGAGTAGGGGCTGAACCTGGATCGAAGGCACAAGATGCTAATTCCTATGGATTGACTTCTCCGGGCGCATCAATCCAAAGGTTCGTGGCCTGATTATTGCGATTGGCGCATGGTTGCCCGCAAGTCCAGCGTGGGTTTCGGGGTGTGCACGGTCAGCAAAATCGATGAACCGGCTACACGGCGCGGGGTCGGTCTGGCGGCGTGGAGGCCGGCGGATCGGGCGATGGCTTGCCGTGGTGGGAGGCCCGCAGCGTGTCCAGGCGGCGGGCGAGCGTGAGGGGTGCGGTTGCCGCCCGATCGGCGCTGGACGTCCAGGGCGTGGCAGGGAGGCGCGGGACGGCGGTAGGCGATTGACCGGCTCGGGTGCGGGCGAGCGGGATAAGCGCCGGCTATGTGCGACGCCACTCCGTCATGGCCTAGTCTGTTCCCGCTGTTCTCTCTGTTCTCTCTGTTCTTTCAAAAAAAAGGTAAACCACGAGAACGAGTGGCACACATTCTCGCCTGCCCCCCGCCGCCCCGCGTTACGCCGGCAAAGGCGCGAGGCGAGAATATATGCCCCTCGGGCTGGCGGTAGGGGTCTGTTCCCGCAGAACGGCTAGTGCCCTGAGTCACTCATATCGCTGGGTATAGGCGTTTCAGCTTCACGCGGGCATCAGCGGTGGTGAAGTGCCAGTCGGCCGTGGTGTGCTTCTTGTTGCGGCAGTCCTGCCAGGCGGCGACCTCCTCGATCAAAGTCTGCCTGTCAGAGATCCGCCGATCGAGACACTGAACGGAGAGGACGCTGAGTTCGGATTCTGCCATATCCAGCCAACTGCCGTGCTTGGGTGTGTAGTGCCACTCGAACCGCTCGGTGAGCCGGCGTGCTTCGGCAGCGGGGAATGCCTCGTAGAGTGAAGCCGGCTTGTGGGTGCTGAGATTGTCCTGCACGAGCACGATCTTCTTCGCTGCGGGTAAGTGCGTATCGGACAGATCCTTGAGGACCTGGGCATAATCGCGGGCCGTGCGGCGGTCGGTCACCTCGACGTGCCGCCAGCCTTCCAGTGGTGCGAACAGCATGAAGAGATTGGCCGTTCCGTTGCGCTGGTCTGATAGTCATGACGTGCGGGATATCCGGCTTCGCCGCGATCGGCACCCGTGTTTCGGCGACCAGCTGCTTCGAGGTCTCGTCCAGGCAGACCACCGGGAACGCTGGATCGTGCGGCCTGTGATAGACCTCCAGCACATCTTCCATGCCGGCTACGAAGGCGGCGTTGGCGTCCGGCGGGATGACCCACTGCTTCTGAAGGTGCGGCTTGAGCGTGTTTTTTTGAGCGTTCGCCCGATCGTATTGTCGCTGGCGCGGGCAACGATGTTCAGCTCTACCACCGCCTCTTCCAGCAGCTTCAGCGACCACCGCGCGCGACCCTTGGGTGGTTCGGAACAGGCCAGAGCGATCAGCTTGGCTTCAGCGGCTCCATCGAAGATGCGCGGCCTGGCCGACGCTGGCGAATGCTTGCGGGTCAGCGCCGCCTCCAGCCCTTCCTCCACCAGCTGCTGGCGCGTCCGCGCCACGGTGTCGATGCTGGTGTCCAGAGCCGTGGCAATCTGGCTGTCGCTCCAGGCATCACCGGCATCGGACGCGTCGGCCTTCAGCAGAATGCGCGCCTTCAGCACCTGCCGTGCGGGACTTGTGCCCTTTTGTATTAGCGTGTCGAGGTGTTCCCGCTCCTCAGCGCTGAGCGTTACGATGTATCTCTTTACGGCAGGTTGTTTCGCGATCACGACGCATCTCCGCGCTACCGGAGATATCAATTCAGGGATCGGCCGCAGAATCAACGACGCAGGGCACTAGATCGGCGAGAACAGCGGTAACAAGATCAGAGAGCACCCCTCAGCACGCTCAGGGGCGGCACCCGGTAGCAAGAGACAGACTTGCCCCCCAGCCGCGCCTTGTGTAGTCGGGCATACAGCCAGCGCCGGGCGAAGTGCACCATGTGGTCATCCCCCAGATACTTGGCTGACTTCTCCCCCAACGCCTCCACGTGAGGCACGTATGCCTTCCGGACCGCATCCACGCTCACATGGTTGAACCCGTCGAAGAACCGGGAGACCCCTTCGATCGTCTCGTCGCTGTCGAACAGGGGCACCGCGCCTTCGACCCCCGCCTCGATCATGTCCCGGAACACCTGCCCGATCTGATGCCTGATCTCGGCATCGTCGTCTCCCTCCACCACAACGGGTGCAAACGTCAGCCTCTTCCGCACCTTCAAGTCGGCTTTGATGGTGGACAGCGGTGGGCACCGGATGCACTGGACCGGCACCTCTAAGGCTCCGAGCGCATACCTGTTCACCCAGGCCGTCATCTCGACCCCAGCAGAGGCCATCAGCCAATCGTCCACCAGACGGTCAAACAGCACGCTGTCGCCCGCCTTGTGTTTTCGCCGTCGTCGACATGCAGAACCTCTCATAATACCACAGCAGCATGCGTTTCGGCAGCAGGTTGGGCCTGTCCTCATACAGCGGTATCTCTTCGACTTCGCAAGGCTTGTCGAAGCGGGTGATCTGCCCGGCTTCGATGATCGAATGGAAGAACTTATCCCAGATCGGCATCCCGATTTGCGCCTGCTCCGTCTGCCACACCGTCTCCAACGGCTTGCGTAGGACGTTCCACCCTCTCTCGAACATCGTCGGCTGCCAGTGCATCAGCTCATGCGCCATGGCCTCCAACCCGCCTGCCTTCATCTGGTCATCGATCGCGCCGAAGAACTCTAGGTCGTCCTTTCGATCCTCTCCGCACAGCAGCACGAAATACCGCCGCTCATCCCCAAGGCTGGCGGGGATGATCCACTCCTCATTGCTGATCATCGCAAGCCGCATCAGGTTCGCGAAGGGGATGCTGTCGAGGCCTTTCGGCGTGACAAGCATCGTGGTGGAGCTGATCATGTCCTTCAGCTTTCCACCAGCGCGCGCGTCGCCACCCCACACAGCCTCTTCGCACAGCATGAACAAGATGCCTTGCTGGTGCTTATTGAAGCCGTTCAGGATTTGGTCGGCATCATTCACCTTCAGTCCATGCCCTCCGAGTATCTCGCAAAACCACTCGAACAGCTTCGACTTGCCCGTGCCCTTCTTACCTTTGAGCACGACAGAGCAAGGCATCTTGACGCTTGGCTGCTGGAGTATCTGTGCCATCCACGTCATCAGGAAGTCGAAGTGTTCCTGATTTCCCTGACACACGTTGTCGAAGATATGCCCACGCAGCTTGCTCCAGTCGCCCTTCTTCGGCTTGACCGCAAACCCTGCCCATATGTTGTATTCGTTCGGAGGCACCTTGACCCCCGGGCAGAACACCACGCGGTCGTATTGACGCCCTTCAGGCCACTTCAGCCACTCAAGGGAGGTTGGCACCCACTTCGAGTTGCCCATTCCATCGGTGAGCTTGATGCGGTTCTTGATTTGCTCAAGGGCGAAGTCGTCTTTCAGCATGAAGACGGGCTGCTTTCCCGCTTCAGCCTCACACGCGATGCGTATCTTGTTCTCCAGTCGCACGAGCGCGTATGTCTTATTTAGCTCCTTCAGCGCTGCGATGGCATCATCGTCTAGGCGACCCTCGCCATCACCCGGGGACGGCGGCTTACCAAGCTTCGCCTCGTCCTCGAAAACCTTCGCGCCCATACCCGTCCGCTTGCACCACTCCTTTTTCAAGCTGTCGCGCTGGGTTGCTTTCAGGGATGTCGTCGCGCCGATGTTGCGTGCGACGATACCTGCCGTTTCTGCATCGTCTTTTGTGAGGTTTCCGACTGCACGCTGCGCCTCGGCGTAGTTCTTATATGCGCGCGGTGGCGGCTGCGGCTTGGGAGCACCGTCCGGCTCCGGCTGCGGCTCTTCCTGATTGCCTTCTTGCTTCTCTTCCTCGTCGTCTTCCTTGGTCCTAGGAACCCACTTCAGAAGCTCCTCCGCGTCTGTAATGCTCACGCGCTCGCAGATCATGTCCACAAAGTCGATACGATCGAGACCCGCGCATGTATCGTGCATGCACTTCGCTACCGCTCCACCTTTGTCGGAGTTGTCGGCATTAATGCAGAAGAACCCCTTGTCCTCCGGGTTGCCTGCGTCGCCATGGTTGTCGTCATTCGGGCAGCGATGCGTGCGCCGGGGCCGTTTGAACGAGGCCCGCGATCACCATCGGGGTCAACATCAAGAAGGAAGGTCTCGACGTCGAAGCGGGGGCCATACTTTCCGAAAAACGGGTATATGTCGTGGGTCTTGTATTCCTTGCCTCCACGTTTTCCACTCACCACTTCATTGACGCGCTCGAAGTTATTGAGCAACTCCTTGCGCATATCTTCTTGCGTAAGACGCTCACACTCTTCAATATCGAGCACCTTGCCGGCGATTATCTCGACATGCCACTCCGCGCCTTTCGCATGGCGCGGCGTGAAGAACAAACGCGAAGGGTCCACGCACGAGCGATCGAAGTATGCGCCGAGCATCTTGGAAGCGCCTGCGTAACGCTCTTTCCATTCTCGGATTGCATCCGACTGCAACCCCCCGCGAGCGCCAATGACGAATGGCTTTTCCAGCACGAGCACCACGCGGAACTTCGGCATAGGCTTGTGTTTGACGACTACCATGATTCTGCGCATTCCAGTGATCATGAACGGTTAAACCGTTCCATCATGAACACCGAATCCGGTGATCATGAACACGCGCCCGCCGTCAGCTGATGGGCCGAGACGAGCGACATGCCACTGCAGCGGGGCGATGCCACTGACGGTTGATTTCGTCTCACTTCTCCTTGGCGTTCGTCAAGCTTGTGCTGTGGCGTTGACCTCGGCATTGTGCCGCTTGCGCATGCTGGGATCCTTGAGCTCGAGCCGGTGTGCGCGGTGAATGACGCGGTCCAGGATCGCGTCCCCGATTGTGTGGTCCGCGATAACTTCATGCCATCTGCCGATGGGGATCTGGCTGGTGATCAGCAGCGATCCTTTCTCGTAGCGATCATCGACAATTTCCAACAGGTCACGTCGCTGTTCGGCGGTCAGTGGCTCCGGTCCCCAGTCGTCGATGATCAGCAGCCGCGTGCGCTCCAGCGTTGACATGAGGCGCGAGAGACGTCCTTCACCGCGGGCCGTGGCCAGCTCGGCAAACAGACGTGAGGCTCGTCGATAGAGCACGGACAAGCCCTCGCGGCAGGCCTTGTGGCCCAATGCGCAGGCCAGCCACGACTTCCCGATGCCGGTTGGGCCGCCGATGACCAGGTGCTGACTGGCGCGGATCCACTCGCAGGTGGCGAGCTTCTGGAACAACGCGCGATCGAGGCCACGTGGCGTGCGATAATCGGTGTCCTCGATCACCGCGCTGTGCCGCAGTCGTGCCTGGCGCAGCCGATGACCGAGACGTTTGTTTTCGCGGCTCGTCGCCTCACGATCCAACAGCAGGCCAAGCCAGTCCTCGCGTGAGATCTCATCGGCCACGGCGGTGCGTTGCATCTCGAGGAACGCGTCGGCCATGGCGGCGAGGCCAAGGCCTCGCATGCGATCGGCCATGGGATGGATCAGCATGGGTTCTCCTTTCAATGATAGTAGCCGGGACCGCGGATGTTTTCGTGGATCAGGCTGGGCCGGTCGGCTTCGGTCTGTTTGCGGTCCTGGCGGTTGTTGAGGATGGCTGCGACCGAGGTGTAGGAGCGCGTGCCAAGCGCCAGTGCTCGGGCGCAGGCGGCATCGAGGCGTTCCGCGCCGTAGCGCTTCTCCAGCCGCAGGATGCCGATGCAGGAGCGGAACCCCTGCTCCGGGTGCGGTCGCGAGCGCAGGATGAGATCCATCAGCGCCGCGGCGTCATCACCAATCGCCGCCGCCTCACGCCGGATCCGCTCGTGCGTCCAGTCGCGATAGCGGCGGTGTGAGCTCGGCATGTGATCCGGCACCGTGCTGGGCCGATGCCGACGCAGGCTGCGCAAATGGGTCGCCACCAGCTTGCTGTGGTGGAAGATCTCCACCGACTTCGCGGTGATCCGTGCCTCTACCGTTTGGCGCAGCAGCTGGAAGGGCACCGAATAGTAGTGCCGTTCGATCTCGACATGATAATCGAGATTGACCCGGCAGCGCTTCCATTCGGCATACTCGAAATGTGCCGGGGGCAACTGCTGCAGCGCGGGCCGATCGACCTGTTGGTAGAGGGCTCGCCGGTTCGTGCCCCAACCGCGCATCAGACGGTCGTTCAGTTGCACCAGCAACGCGTGGATGGCGCTGTTCAACTCGGCCAATGAGAAGAACCGTTGATGTCGCAGCCTGGCCAGGATCCAGCGTTGCACCACCTGGACGCCGACTTCGACCTTCGCCTTGTCACGGGCTTTGTAGGGCCGTGCCGGGATAACTGCGGTGCCGTAATGCCGCGCCATGTCGGCGTAGGTTCGGTTCACCAGCGGCTCGTAGAAGCAGGCGCGCGTGATCCCCGAACGCAGATTGTCGCACACGATCTGTCGCGGCACGCCGTCGAAGAATGCGAGCGCGTTGACGTGGGCGCTGATCCAGTCCGGCAGCGACTGGCTCCACACCGCTTCGGCGTAGGTGTATCTGGAGGCACCCAGCACCGCGACGAAGACCGCCGCCTGGCGCACCTCACCGGTTGCTCCGTCAAACACCTCCATGGTCTGACCAGCGAAGTCGACGAACATCCGCTCGCCCGCCACGTGGACCTGCCGTAGCGTCGGCTTCAGCCGCCCAACCCAGGCTTGGTAGAGGCCACAGAACCAGGAATAGCTAAACTCATCCGGCGCTCCCGTGCGATATTCCTCCCACAGCAGCGCCAACGTTATGTTCGGCCGCCGAAGCTCACGATGAACCACGGCTCAATCCGGCACCGGCCGCTGATCCATCGGCACGTCCGGCGGCAACGGGAACAGCAGTTGTTCCAGTTGCTCGTCATCGAGATGGTTCGGCACCGGCTAGGCTATTCCGGCGCGGCGTGCCGACTGAGATAGCCGTTCACCGCACCGGCGCTGAGTTGCAGGCTCGCGCAATAGCGCGCTGGCTCAAATCGTGTCCGAACCGCAGGCGCAGCACTTCGCGTATCTTCCGCATCGACAATCTCTCTCCCGGCATCTCGATCCCCTGCTCTTGGCAAAAGGATCGACTCTACCCTCGGTAGAAGATGTTAGCGGAACCGACCCGCCATCGCGACAACCGCGGCGTTCATGATCACTGGAATCGGTGTTCACGATCCGCCGGAATTCGCGTTCACAATCAACTGGAACAGGTGTTCACGATCGACCGGATTCAGCGTTCACGATCCACCGGAACACGCACCATCCGAAGTGTGCTTTGACGGATCGATTATTTCAGCACCTTCGAGAATGTGCGGCTGGAAGCGTTTGACGGTGCGAAGATACTCGCACACGTGCTGGATGGTCAGGTTCTGCTCCTTGTCAAAGTGATTGACCAGGGTGTCGCGTTTGATTTCAGTGATCGGCTTCAGATGCGAGTGCGTCGTGTAGATGATGGCGAAGTAACCTAGCTTGAGCAGCTCCGCCCGTATCGCTTCAATCGACTGTCCGGTGTCCAGATCGATGCCAAGCACGTCAAGCTGCCGGATTGCGTTCGCCAACCGCATGCCGTCGATCGCATAGCCTTGCAAGAAGCATCCGCCATCCTTCTCGCCTGCCTCGTGCATCGTCAGGATGCGAAGCAAGGTCCCGACAGTCATCTTCGTGTTTGTCCAGCGTCCCGGCTTAGTCTCTTTGCCAGCGGCGCTTAGAGCAATCTCGATTTCCCTCGCCAAGAGTGCCGGGTCCAGCTCGCCGCCATAAATCGGCACAGTGGCCCAGCGCAGATCGTCGACGCTATACACTCTACTGGGTTCAAACTCTGCGAGTTGCCATCCTCCGGTCCCGGGGACTGGCATCAGCTCGTCGGTTGCAGCGTCATCCTGCCCGCCAAGCGCGACTGCAAACGATCGCAGGTCTTCTCTGGCAATGTTGGTCGCTGCGCACCACACGCCTACGTCGACTGCGGCGCTGTCGGGGCGCGTCAACCTGATCGTTGGCGCCAGAGGAGGAGTGTGTCCTGTCGCGATCTGCGCAACCAAAGCGCGCTGGTCGCGGGCGTCACCCTTTAGGTGGGTGCTTGGCGATACCGACACTAACTCGGTTTGATCGATCGGGACGTCAGAAGGTTCTCCCAGTCTGACTTCGCCGTCGACACCTACCGCGTAGGCTATGAGGCCTTCGGTCTCGCCGAGCACGGCATTAAGAACGGCTGCCAGCGACGGTTTAGTCTCAGCCGAGCCGACATTTTCTGCTTGACTTTCGGGCGTGTTCTGTTCCATTCTGATTGTCCTGTTTGATAGTTGTGGGTTGACTTCCGAAAGCGCCTCTTTGCCGGGGGCGCTTTCTTCGTTTGAAGGTGCGTCGTGCGTGCTCATGCCTCCACCTTCAGAGCGCAGCATGATTTAGGATCGAACCGCATGTCGGCGAGCACAGCTCGCGACGCAGGATCACCTGCAGGGGCGTGAAGCCGGACCAGCTCCCGAAGTCGCTCCATCGCCTCGCAAGGCTCAGGGGCACTCCTGGTCGTCACGGCGAGACACGTCAGGGTCCGCTTGCCACGGCGGTATGTCAGCCAGGACGTCTCGATCGTCCGGCGGATGCGTGCGGGCATGGGTCTAGGCCGCCCTCGATTTGGGGCGGTCTCAGGCGCGCATATAAGGATACCCCCGTGAGGGGGCGTTGTGGTCTGGGTCATGGATCGGGACCTCACTATTCCTGGCCCGATCTGTGCGCGTCGGGCTATCGCGTCTGGGTAGGCACTCCTTCAACCGACGCGCGCATGACGCACTCCTGGCTGCCTCGCGTTTTCTGGGTCACCCGGCGGCAAGCGAGGTCTTGACCGCTCGGGCGTAGTCTGTATCGCGGACAGGTGCGTCCTTGATCTCTGGTGCATGTAACACAGAACCATGAGCCGAAGCAAGATGGCTACCGATCACGAATTATTTCAGAAGAGCAAGGGCCGACGCAGCCCGTGGGCGCGGTCGGGTACAGCTATGAGTTGTACCGAATATAGATCTGTACAATTATTCCGTGCATTTTTGAGCCACTTCTTCAGAATGCTTGACCCCGAAGTAAGACTGCTCCACACCCATGTATAGTCAGAGTTGGAGCAAAGTCAATGGAAAAACGCTCGAACGTCGTCGTCAGCACGGTGTGGCTGGACCCCGATCTGCATGCGCGGGCCAAGCGGGCGTGCGCGCAGCACGATTGGTCATTGCGCGCCTTCGTGCGCCGCTGCATTCGCGAGAAGCTGGCAGCGATGGACTCGGCGGGAGTCTGACATGGCCTCCCGCTACATCCGCAAAGGTCCTGCGAGGCAGAAGCGCCGTGAGAACGGCAGCGGGCAACGCCAACTCGTGCGCGCAATGGTGTCTCCCCACATCGTCGAGAAAATCGGGCTACTCGCGAGAGCGAAGGACGTGACCCTTGGCGGCGTGGTGGCAGGGATTTTGGAGCAACACTTCGGCGGATGGGATCGGTGACATGACCAATCTGCAGCGCATCGATCGATACCAGAGGCCCGATAAGGCAGACCCGACGCTGGGCCTGCCGCATAACAGAGGCACCCGCAGGTCAGCCTGCAACCTATCACTGCGAGGCGATTTGCTCGCGGCTGTAATCGCCGCCGCAGAGCGCGAAGGTGTAAGCCGCTCACGATACATCGCGCAAGTTCTCCAACGTGAGCTGGCGCCGCACGAGGAGAAAACAAATGGCTGACGAATGGGATGCGCGCGAAAGGGGAGAACTTCTCCAACGCGCACAGGGCCTCGCTGTGAAAGCCGGCCTCAAGATCAAAGACGGCGCGGCGCTGATCGAGAAATTACACGCCACGGGGGTGAGCATTCACTTCGGGCACCTCGTGTCTGACGAGGACGTGACGGCGAAGCTTCGCACGCTCGCCAGCGACGCCGCGCTATTCGAGGCACCCGCCGCACCCGCCTTGACCGGTCCCGGTCCGAAGAACCCCGATTTCAACGCGTGGCTTGGAGGCCTTGCTGCCACCTATGACACGCTGGCACCGACAGCGAAGCTCGCCTTGTGGCACAAGTTCAAGGCAGGCACGCCCGCGCGCGCCACCGTCGAAGACGAGCTGATCGCGCGATACGGGACACCAGAAGCCGCGATGGCGAAAATGACGCCGATGGAGAAACTGCGCATGGCGCACTCTGCCGGCGCAACAGCAAAGCCCGCACCTGTGGGCGCAATCGCCTCCACGCCGGCCGTGGCAGGCATGAGCGGCGAGCGAAAGCTTGCGCACCTGGACGCCGTCCGTGAGGCCTCCCGCTTGTCGCGCGAGCTTGCAGGACTGAAGGCCACACGTGGTGGGTCCGTCACAGTGCAGAGCTACAGGCAAGCCGCTATTGAAAAGATCGAGGCGCGCTTGAGCAACTTTGCCGCACGTGGAGTGCTCGCAGCATGAGCCAGCTCCCCGCAATCGGCGGTCTCTACGTGCTCGATGACGACACGATGCAGGCACGCCGCGCCACCTTCGACGAGCTGCCGGCAAAGGCTCGCGCGGCTTCGTTCGGCTATGAGCTTCTTTTGCGGAAGCCGACACAAGACTTCTTCGCGCTGATCGCGCGCGGCGACAGTTGCCTGCGGAGCGCCGGCATCAAGCCGCAGTGGGTTCGCATGCCTCCGAATCTTCGCGGCGTCCCGGCGGACGAAATTCGCACGATGGCAGGCGAGAGCATGCTCGTGTTCGCCGAGAAGCCAACCATAGGGAACGCGCGTAAGGCGGAGCGCCTGATTTATGCGCTGGCGACGGCGATGCTGAATGAAGGACGGGCACCATGAGCACGCAAGCGATGGCGGACGGGTATCGCGCCCATCTTGAGCTGAAAGTGCAGGACGCGCTGGACGCCCTTCGTAGCAAGCCGGGCAACCGCGAGCTGGAAATCGAGGTCAGTTGGCGTCGAAAGCGCCTGCAGGAATGGAGCACGCGATGACCAACGATCCTGAATTTCGCGCTGCCCTACAGCTCGTCAACGAGTGCTTGACCTATGACGTGTCGAGCGTGAGCGCCGTCCGCGCGCTCCATGCGGCGTGCAGTAAACTCCTCGACGAGGACGCCGCCGATACGGCAAGGATTGCGCAAGAGTGGACGGCGGAAATCTTCGCGCCCGCCGCGCCCGAGGCAACCCCCGATGCATGATGAACTCCGCCCGCGCCCCACGGATGCTCGCCCGATCGCTCGCGGTCCGGCGCCCGAGAAGTGGCAATACCAGCTTCAGGCTCACACCCGAAGGCAAGAGAAACGCGCCGAAGCTATCGCCGCCATCGCTGCCGAGACGAAGGCAGTCCTCGACCGTTTCGAAGCGGACGTGAGGGATGCCGGACGCGACCTTAGAATCTTGCACGAGTTGGGCATGAAGACGCACGGCATTGATCCAAGATTTGCGCGGGACGTCCATCTACGTATGACGCGAGCGGTTCGAGACATTGTCCGCGCCCTCGACCAGGATGGCGCTGCAATCCTGCCACCGATCGTGGATCGTGCGGTGCTCGCCGCCGTGGAGCGTCACCTATGCGCCCGGGCTGCCGCAGCAGAAGAAGCCGAGAAACAACCAAGGCACTGAGGAGACAAGCCATGGCACAGCACGGAATAATCAAAGACGGGGCCTTCAGGCCCGTCAGCAGAGGCATCGCAACCGCCGTTGCCACAGCCGAAGGGCATAGCGTCCTCGCGGGTGGCAAGCGCGTCCAGGTAGCCACACGCGATGAAGACGGCACAGTGAAGGTGATCGGCGCCGTTCGCGGACGGCTGCGCGGCGCTTCGAACGTGATCGGGGGCAGGTCGATCGCCTAACCAGCTCGACCCACAGGGCGCCTCCCTCGCCTTGTGGAAGTGAACGCCCGGCGCGGACCGACACGCGCCGGGCGTTTTCGTGTCCGGTCTACGACGCAAAGTCCAACAGCTTCGCCCAACTCGACATCGAGGACCACGCGGTCGTGCTGATGCGTGGCGGTCAGGCGACCTGCATGGTGGAGACCGGCTATCTATATCCCGCGCCGAATTCGGTGTTCGACCTGCACTACTCGATCCGCACTGAACAGCATTACTTCGCCGCGCGCGACAACCAGACGCTGGAGATCCTCGACAACGCCCGCCGGCGCGAGGTGCGGTCGATGCCGCTGACCAATTCATTCTTCTACCCGACCTTCGTCGAGGACACGCTGCACCGCGTCGCCCACGGCGAGAAGCCGATTGCCGACCTCGGCGACATGGCGGCCGCGATGGACCTGGTCGAGGCCGCCTACGCCGCCTCGCCGCTCACTCCGCCAGCGCCGGCGCCAGGGTCCCCTCCAGATCGCCCGAGGTGATCTGCGAGCGCACGAGCAACTGCAGAAGTGCCGCGCCGAGGACCGTGATCGCCGCACCGATCGAAAGCGCGACGACGAACGAACCGGTTTCGTCGACCACGAAACCCGTGACGATGGGCGACACCGTGCCGCCGAGATAGCCGCCGAAATTCTGGATGCTGGCGACCGACGTGCAATAGGATTGCGGCGCCACCGCGGTGATCAGCGTCCACTTGCCCGCGATACCCAGCGACAGGAAGAACATCGCGAGCGAAATGAACACGATCGCCTGGGTTGGACTGCCGGCCATCGTGGCTGCGACGGTAAACAGTCCCGACAGCAGCAGGCCGACGATCGAAGGCAGCCTGCGGCTCGCGACGAGGGCCATGCCGCGTGCGTGCAGCCGGTCGGTGAGCCAGCCGCCGCTCCATGCACCGAGGATCGAGCAGAACAACGGGATCGAGGCCAGGAACCCGGTCTTGGCAATGCTGATGTGCTGCTGCATTTCGAGGTACGCCGGCAACCAGGTCTGGTACATCCACACCGCATAGCCGGTGCAGAAGGCGCCGAGCATCAATCCCCACATCGACTGGAACCGGAACAGCCTGCCCCAGTGGCGTGCCTCTACCTTCCCCTCGGCCGCGCGATTCGCAGCAAGATACGCCTGGTCCTGCGGCTCGAGTTCGGTCTTGGCCGGATCACGATACAGCTTGAACCACACCAGAGCGCCCAACACGCCGGCGATGCCCATGGTGATGAACATCATCCGCCAGCCGAATGCCAGCATCAGGCCGGTCAACAGGGGCGGGGCGATGAACGGACCGATGCTGCCACCGGAATTATATACGCCGGTCGGGCGCCCTCGATCCTTCACGTGAAACCAGTCGCTGGTGACCCGCACCGCCGCTGGAAAGGCGGGACATTCGGCCGCGCCGAGCGCCACGCGCGCCCAGAGCAATTGTACGTACGACACCGCGAACCCGCCCGCCGCCTGCGCCAGCGACCACAGCACGAGTGCCACCCCGACCAGCCATCGCGGGCCGAGCCGATCGAGGAAATAGCCGATCGGCACCTGGCACAGTGCGTAGGTGATCGACCATGCGGATTGCAGCGCACCGATCGCGGTGGCGCTGATGCCGAATTCCTCGCGGATCTTGATGTTACCGACGGCGAGCGTCGAGCGATCGACGTAGTTGAGGGCAATCGCCGCGGTGGCGAGCCCGATCGCGACCCACTGCATTCGCCGCATGCGTGGCGATACCGGCGAGTTGGCCATGGCTCCTCCTGTCGGCGGAATGGCCCCCGCCGTTTCTTGTCCTTGGCCCGATTGGCGCACTTCCATCCGGCATTGGCAAGCGCGGCCTCAGCCCCCATCTTACCAGCAACGCAGAGGAGCCATGAATGGACGAATCACCGGTAGGGCTGCGCATCGACATCGTCTCCGATGTGATCTGCCCGTGGTGCTACATCGGCAAGCGCCAACTCGAACGCGCGCTGGCAACGCTGACGCGGGAGGGACTGCACTTCTCGGTCCATTGGAACCCGTTCCAGCTGAACCCGGACATGCCGAAGGAAGGCCGCGATCGCGCCGCCTATCGTGCAATGAAATTCGGCAGCGCCGAGAAGTCGCGCGAACTCGATGAGCGCGTGGCCGGGGCCGCAGCCAATGTCGGGCTCGATTTCCGTCTGGACCTGATGCTGCGGACGCCGAACACGCTGGATGCGCATCGGCTGATCTGGCTCGCCGGTCGCGAGGGCGTGCAGGACGCGGTGATGGAGGTCGTGTTTGCCGCCTACTTCACTGAGGGCCGCGACCTCGGCGATCGCGACGTGCTGGCCGACTGCGCTGCACGAGGAGGTATGGGTCGCGCGGCAGTCGCCGACTTCCTGGCCGGCGATGCGGCGGCCAAGGAGATGCTCGCCGCCGACCGCGCCGCACGCGAGGCCGGGGTGAACGGCGTGCCGTCATTCTTCCTCGACGGCTATGGTCTCTATTCCGGAGCCATGCCGGCCGACACGATGGTCGAGGCGCTGCGCAAGGGCCACCAGGTTCTTCGCCAGCGCGCGGCGTAGCGCGGTTCCTATCGCAACGCGGTCAGGAACCTGCCCACTGCCGCAATGAAGCCCTGCGTGTTTTGTCCGTGCACGTTGTGACCGCAGTTAGCGACCGTCACCAGCGTTCCGTGCGGCAATGCGTCCCTGAAGCGGTCGGCCGCCTCCGCCGTCAGGATCCGCGAGTCCGCGCCCCTCACCAGCAGAACCGGCAGGTCGAACTTGCGGGCCTCATCCAGCGTGATGTTCTCCAGCGGGCCGGTGCCGCGCACGACACCAAGCCGCCGCGGGTTCGCATCGCACTTGCTGACGAACTTGCCGTCTGCCCGCTGCAGCATGTTGTACTTGACCGTGCGCTCGATGTGTTCTCGCGTGCGGTACGGATCGTACTGCTGCACGTTGCGCACAAAGTGCTCCAGGTCGTCGAACTCCTCGTTGTCGCGAACGAACCCGGCGATCACCGCGCGGCCGCGATCCGAGAGCTCCGGGCCGACATCGACGATCACCAGTGCGCGCAGCAGTGACGGGTCGCGCCGGGTCAGCAGCATTGAATTGCGCCCACCCATCGAATGGCCCATCAGAACCGGCCGCCGCAGCCCGAGCGCCGCGATGAATGCCTCGGCATCCAGCGACATCTCGTGATTGCTGTAGGTGACATCACGCGTCCACTCGCTGTCGCCGTGCCCGCGCTGGTCCAGCGCCAGCACACGGAAATGCTGCGCCAGGTGCAGACTGACCAGGTCCCAGGAATGCGCCGACTGGTGGCCGCCGTGCAGCAGCACGATCGGGGGGGCATCCGGCGCGCCCCATTCCAGGAAATGGAACCGCAACTGCCGCAGCACGATGTTGCGCGAACGGTATGGCGCATCCCGCGCGTGCGGAATGCCCAGATCGGCAGCACTGGCGAGCAGCAGGCGGAACTCCTCTGTCTGCGTCATGTCGAGCGGTTCGGTCGTGTCGGCGAATTGATTCAGATACATGGCGGCTCTCGTATTGCTGCCGCCACGTTCGACCACCGCCGGTCACATGGCAACCGGTGCGACGCCGAACAGCCACGGATGCAGGCGCAGCACAACGGCCCACGCGATCACGCCGGTCAGTACCCGTGAGCCAGCCGATCTCGCCTGGCACGAAACGGTTGCGCCCCTGCGCGATGGCGGCGAACGGCATGATCGAGGTTGCCGCGGAAAGTGCCTGCCACGCCGCGGGATCGCGCCGCGCCAGCTTCGCATCGATCGACGGCATGCCGGCAAGCGCGGTTACCAGAATGCCACCGAAGAACACGATCGCGGCGGTATCGCCACTGCCGATGATGTGCACCGCCGCCCATAGCGCGAATGACCACAGCATCGGATGACGGGTGATGCGCTGGATGCCGCGGGGGGACTGCGCCATAGCCGTTTCGCCGCCGATCATCGTCGGATTGCTCCGGCCCACCGAGGCGACGAACAGCACAAACGCCACCAGCATCACGGCGACCAGCACCCAGCGCAGCCAGATCGGGGCGTACCACAACGGTGTTGTTGCGGCCGTGCTCCAGGCGCGCACCAGAAACGCGATGGCGGCAATCGACAGCAGCGCAAACAGCCCGCGGAACGGACCATCGCCGATGCGGGCCACGATCGCATTGCGGACCCCGGTTCCGGCGATGCCGATGTGGATGCCGATCCACACCAGAGCCGCAATTACCAGCACAGTCATCGGTTCCTCCCTTGCCATTCACCGGGCGGCGTCGGACCATTCGACAAGAGCACGAGGACTCCACGTCATGCAGTACACACCTCCGCCACACGTCACCCAGCACTGGCAGCTCAGCAAGCCCTCGGCGAAGGGGCGCCGTGGCATGGTGGTCTCCCAGGCCAAAGGCGCTGCCGAGGCCGGAGTTGCCGTGCTGGACGCAGGCGGCAATGCGATCGATGCGGCGGTGGCGACCGCGCTCGCGCTCGCCACGCATGAGCCTTGGAATTCGGGCCTGGGGGGCATCGGTTTCGCGCTGGTGCATCGCGCCGGCCAACCTCGCGCCGAGGTGGTGGATTTCGGACCGCGCGCGCCCGCGGCCACCGACCCCAGCCGCTACAAACTGACCGGGCGCATGACCACCGATCTGTTCGCATGGCCGGAGGTCGAGGGCGACATCAACATCCACGGGCCGCTGTCTGCAGCAATCCCGTCCTCGGTTGCCGGCTATGACTACATGCATCGGCAATGGGGCCGCCTGCCGCTCGCCGAGGTGATCGCGCCGGCCATCGCGTTGGCGAGGCGCGGGCTGCCGCAGGACTGGTACACCACGCTGAAGGTCGCCACGTCCGCCTCAGCGATCCGGCTGTATTCGCACACAGCGTCGGTTTATCTGCCGAACGGGCTGCCGCCGGCGCCGCCGTATCAGGGTAAGCCGGGCTTCTTCCGGCAGGGCAACCTGCCCGAGACATTCGAGCGTCTCGGCAGGGCTGGCCTGCGTGACTTCTACGAGGGCGAAATCGCCGCCTCGGTCGCGGCCGACGCCAGGGCTCTCGGCGGCGTGCTGTCGCTCGAGGACCTGCGCAACTGCAACGCGCGCACCTGGCCGGCGGAGGAGGTCGGCTGGCGTGGTCGCACCTTGCAACTCACCGGCGGTCTCACCGCTGCGCCGACCTTGAAGCGCGTGCTGGAGGGCATGGCCGATGCGCCTTACGTCGGCAAGACGCCGACGGTTGCCTGGTACCTGTACGCTCGCCCGCGTTATGAAGGCGGCCTATGCCGAACGGCTTGCCGGTCTCGGCGAATCCGAGCCGCTGGCAGCGGAAAGCTGCACCACGCATCTGACCGCGTGTGACGCAGAGGGCAATACGGTGGCGATGACCACAACGCTGATGTCGTCATTCGGCAGTCGTGTGCTGTTGCCGCAATCGGGCGTGCTGCTGAACAACGGCATGATGTGGTTCGATCCGCGCCCCGGCGTGCCGAACGGCATTGCGCCTGGCAAGCGGCCGCTGTGCAACATGCTGCCGATCATGCTGACGGAGAACGGGCGTCCGTTCATCGCAGGGGGCGCCTCAGGTGGGCGGCGTATCATGGCGGCGGTGTTCCAGCTCATGACCTTCATCGCTGATTTCGGCATGGACGTTGACACGGCGTCGCACCATCCGCGGATCGACGTCTCCAGCGCGAACAGCGCCAGCGCCGATGCGCGCCTGCCCGCCGACGTGCTGGACGCGCTGGCGGCGGACGGCGAGCTGCAGGTGGTCGAGCACAACGCGGTGCCCATCAACTTCGCCTGTCCGAACGTCATCGTTCAGTCGGTGGACGGCGCGCGCGTCGGCATCAGCGATGCTGCCTCGCCGTGGTCGGGTGCGGTCGCGCAAAAATAGCGCGGAATGGTCAGCCGTAGGCACGCGTAATCGCCGCGTCTATCGCGTTGGGGTCAGCAGTCGGTCCTCACGCAGCAGATCCTCGCTCAGCGTCACGCGCGACAAAGTCATGATCACCTCGCCTTATGCGCATCGTAGGGGCATGTAACGAGGGTGAGCAGGCTTCAGGCGTGCTCCTTGCACCACCGCGCCACCTGCTCGTGCGTGGCAAACCAGCATTTCCCGCGCGCCTTCATGTGCTTGATCAACCGCCCCAGCAGCGGCAGGCGAGAGCGATGGCCGGTGATATGCGGATGCATGGTCAGCAGGAACAGCCCGCCCTCGTCCCACGCGCCGTCAAACTCCGCGGTGAAGATCTCCTCAACCGCGGAAGGCGGCGTATAGGGTCGCAGCGCCGAGAACCGCACGAAATTGAAATACACCGCATCGTCGCGGATCCACTCCGGCGGCAGTTCGACGATGCCGGTCGGCTCGCCGGCGTCCATCAGTTCATACGGATCGTCATCCGCCATTAGCGAGCTGTCGTACAGCAGCCCAAGCTCTCGCACGATATCGAGCGTGTTAACCGAGAAGTCCCAACTCGCGGTGCGCATCCCCACCGGATTGCGCCCGGAGATACGCGCCAGCGTCTCGAAGGCACGGAACGTCAGATCGCGCTCGGCCTCGCGGGGCAGCGAGGTGTTCGCTTCGTGGATCCATGAGTGGATGCCGATCTCGTGCCCGTCATCGGCCGTTGCGCGGACCTCCTCGGGGTGCAGCAGCGCCGACACCGCCGGGTAGAAGAAGGACGCCGGAACCGCCTCGCGCTCCAGCAGGCGGCGAATGCGGGGCATCGCCAGGCGGTTGCCATACTGACCCTGGCTGATCCGCATCGGGCTCTCGTCGCTGTCGCGCAGCGGGATCGTCTCGTGATCCGCGTCGAAGCTGATCGCCACCGCGCAGCGCGCACCATCAGGCCAGGCCTTCGGCTTGAGGCTGCGGCCGGCGCGGGCGCGCCCGACGATCTGCCGCCACGTGGCCTCGGACCACTGCCAGGGCTCGCCTTCCGGATGCCGGGTCGATTCGTTCATCGGCGCACTCCTCTGCTGGTTCCCGCCGCGCGGCCTTGCGTCCATGCTGCGCCCGAGTGGGAATGGAGGACAAGCCATGCTGCACCGCCGCGTCAACGGCTACGACATGGCGTATATCGAGGTGGGCGACGGTGCGCCGCTGGTGTGCGTGCACGGCTCGCTGTGCGACTTCCGGGTCTGGTCCTGTGTGCTGGGGCCGTTGTCGCGACGCCATCGGGTTATCGCGCCCAGCCTGCGGCGCTTCTTTCCCGAGCACTGGGACGGTGTGGGCTCCGACTACACCATTGCGCAGCACGTCTCCGACGTGATCGGCTTCATCGAAGCACTGGGCGCGGCGCCGGTCGATCTGATGGGTCATTCGCGCGGCGGCCACATCGCCTTCCGCGTGGCGCAGCAGCGGCCGGACCTGCTGCGCCGTTTGGTGCTGGCGGAACCGGGCGGCGATCTGGATACGTCGCTGGCGCCGCCTGGGGTAACCTTCCCGCCAATGCGCGACCAAACCGTCACTGCCGCCCAGAAGATAGCGGCGGGCGACGTCGAAGGCGGGCTGGCGGGGATGATCGACGGGATCGACGGCGAAGGGGCCTGGCGCGCGCTTCCGCCCTTCGAAAAGCAGGAACTGCGCGACAACGCCTATACGCTGGTCGGACAGGTCAACGAGCAGCGCCAGCCGTTCACCCGCGCCGATGCCGAAGCGATCCGGATGCCGACGCTGTTGGTGGGTGGGGAGAAGACGCCCGGCTCGCTGCCGGTGGTTCTGCGGGCGCTGGCGGCGCACGTGCCTGGCGCTCGGATGGAGATCATCCCGAAGGCCGCGCATTTCATGTTCGGGCAGGATCCGATCGGGTTCTGCCGGGTGGTGATGGCGTTTCTGGCCGAATGAGAGCGAAGTGGGGGGCTTCTGTTGCCCGGTGCCCCCCGAACCGCGCTTATCGCTTATGCAGCGACAGCGAGCGCCTCTGTGTTGTCATTGGCACTTGTCATATGGCCCGATAACGGCGGAACCATGCCGAGCGAAAGATACATCTTTACCGCGCGTGTCGAGCCTGTGTCGCCCCCATGCTGCCAACCTTGGGCAAATGGTGGAGGCGCCGGGCACTGCCCCCGGGTCCACTACGCTTATTCCACGCACCGTTTATCGCCATAGCCGGCGAACCAGCAGCGGTAATATAGGCATTCATCCAGCCGGGTGAAAGTGGAGTCGCCATGCGCCTGACCGAGCAGCAAGCCGCCGAGATCGAGGCCGCCCGGGCCCAGCGGTCGCCGACCGCGCGCCCCACCGTCGACGCACTGGAAGCCATGCTGTTCCAGGCGATTCCGGTGCTGGATCACGGCTTCGTCCGGGTGATCGACTACATGGGCGACGATGCGGCGATCGTGCAGGCGGCGCGGGTGTCCTACGGTCGGGGAACGCGGCGGGTCTCGGAGGATTCCGGGCTGATCCGCTACCTGATGCGGCACCGGCACTCCACCCCGTTCGAGATGTGCGAGATCAAGTACCACGTGAAGCTGCCGATCTTCGTCGCGCGACAGTGGATCCGCCACCGCACCGCCAACGTGAATGAGTATTCCGCGCGCTACTCGATCCTGGACCGCGAGTTCTACGTGCCTGAGCCCGAGCATCTGGCGGCACAGTCATCGGTCAACCGCCAGGGGCGTGGCGATGTGCTGGCCGGCGAGGAGGCCGCGCATGTGCTCGACCTGCTGCGCGAGGATGCGACGCGCTGCTACGACCACTATGCCGAAATGCTGAACGAGGATGAGACGGGGGCGGTCCGCGATGCGTCGCGCCAGGGCCTCGCGCGCGAACTGGCGCGGATGAACCTGACGCTCAACACCTATACGCAGTGGTACTGGAAGATCGACCTTTACAACCTGTTCCACTTCCTGTCGCTGCGCGCGGACGCGCACGCGCAGTATGAGATCCGCGCTTATGCCGAGGCGATGCTGGACGCCGTTGCGGCGTGGGTGCCGGTGGCGCATCAGGCGTTCCTCGACTACCGGCTGGGCGCGGTAACGCTGTCGGCGCAAATGCTGGCTGTGGTTCGGCGGATGCTGGACGGCGAGGCGGTCGAGCAGGCGAACAGCGGGCTGAACCGGAGAGAGTGGGCGGAGCTGATGGCGTCCCTGGGCCACGCTTAGGGCCTTGGGAATAAGTGACCCGAGTCCGGCACGCACTCCCGAGCAAGCTCCAGGCTCAGCATCGTCTCAAAGTTCCGCTGCGTGAGACGTGGTCGCGGAAACGGGAACACGTGAGGGTTCCGCGGCACCGTTGTGGCGCTGGCGGTCGAGCGCCAGCAGGAGCGGGCTGGAGCCGTGGACGATGGCGTCGACCAGATCTGGCTCGGGCGGGCCGAAGTCCGGCGCCGCCGGCAGCCCGCCCGCCGCACGGATGCGCGCGGCACGGTCCGGGTACATCACGGCGTAGCGCTCGGCCTCGGTGAGCTGGTCGAACGGGGCGGTGGCTGGGGGCGCGGGTTCCGGTGCGGGCGCCGCGATGGGGATTTCGTGGAACCAGTAGCCGGCGCGCTCCATGGCGGCGGGATGGGTTTCCGCGATCTGCTTCTCACGCGTCGCCTGCAAACACAGCAGCGAGCGCAGCCCCGCGTTCGACTGGCGCGACATGGACGCGGCCTGAGCGCGGCAGCGGTGCATCTCGGCGGTGTCGTTGATGGCGAGGCCGGCGAGGCGGAGGCTGTCGGCGGCGTGGGCGTCCATGGCGACGATCCGCGCGGCGAGACGGGCTTCGAAGGCGTCGCCAGGGTTGAGGGCGGCGACGGCGTCCATCGCGCCCATGTTGCGGGTGGCGCGGGCGTCGGGGGTGTCGTCGGGAAGCTTGGGGAGCATGGGGCAGAGGTAGGCGAAGGTCTCGCGGTAGTTGGAGCCGGAGGGGTTGGAAGGGGGTGGTGTGGGTTGCATGAGGTGGCGCCCGTGATGCGGAAAGGGGCGGATGTGGTGGTTAGTATGTATGATTTCAATTGGTCTTTTATTCTAACCGACGGCAAACTGACCGGTGCTGGTTTTGCGGGCGTCTCGCGCGATGGCAGGGAATTATCATGCGCGAGATTGCGGCCGCGCGGTCCGGCCGAGGTCGGCAAAGTCGTGCGTTGTGACTTGATTTATGGTGCGTCAGCGTGGCCTCGGGTCGCTCAGTTAGCAAAACGCACAGGTTCACCTCGACCAAGGCGGGCTGCCGGTTGCATCCCGGCCTGCGCTCGGCTCTGGTCGTCTTGTAGGCACGAAAATCACCCGGATGGTCGCGCTTCTGATTTATGCCAGCGGGACAGGTAGCGCGCGCTGCGATCTGTGCCCCGCCCCGTTGTTGGATGGCACGCTGACGATGCCGGACACTGCCACGCTTCAGCTCAAAGCCTCGACGCGTGGTGGTGATGCCACACTGACCGGCCCGCTCGGCGCAATCTCCGGTCGGGCCAGCGTTACGTGTGAGTCGGGAGAGTTCAACGCCATGCTCTATGGCATGTCCGATGGCTCACTCTACCGTTGTCGCGGCACTATCGATGGGCAGAAGTTCACCGGACATTGCGTGAATGGAAGTGTGCCCGGAGAGATTTCAGGGCGGTTCCTTCCACAGCCATGACGCGTGCCGGACGGATAACATGGTTTATATCAAGTTGCTCTTGGAAATGGCTTAACACGCTTAACGCTGCTTTTCCGGCGCTGGCCACCGTCATTGTGGCGGCGATCCTGCTGGTTGTGTGGCGAGCGCAGAGGCCGTTTGCATGAGCGTGAGCATCTCCCCCATCATCAGCTTCCCATGACTGCTCTGAGGACCCAACGACTCGTTCTCCTCCAGTATCACCACGTCGGCATCAAGTAGTGACCGCCGCCGTGCCTGCGCGTCGATCGGTAGAGTAACCCGGTGTTCGTTGGCGTAGTGCATGAGTTTGTTGTCCCAGTAAAACCAGTCGGTGATATCCGGCGGGCAGGCCAACTTCTGCAGCGTCGAGTTGAGACCGTCGAGGAAACTGCCCCCGACCTCGGTGATTGCTACCGGATGGCAGGCGCCCGGTAGCGGGTCTGACTGATAGACAAGCTCCGGCACCGGATAATGCGTGTCCGGATACCGCAGGTTCATAAGGTCGAGCAGATCGCGATCGATTCCGCGCGGAGTGTAGCGAAATCCGCCAGGTGAAGCTGAAGGGCGCCAGCAACGGCTCTGGTCGCTGAGCGTTCACTGCCGCGATCACCTTCTGGGTGCCGAGAGCGGTCGCCAGCGAGTTCCAATGAATGCCACCGCGGGGGAACATGCTGATGCCGTATTCCTCGCGGGCGGCGGCGAGGTCGGATGCGGTGTCGATGAAATGCACGCCATGGCGATCGAGGATGTCGTCATACACCAAAAGCTTGTCCGAGCGATCCTTCGCTGCGGCGGGACAGGTGTAGCCATCCGGTATGTATTGCGGGTTCTGCGCCACCTTGGACGGTGTGATGATGTAAAGGAACACCTTCCCGCGCGATTCGAAGTAGTCCTGCACCTGACGAATCCGTGGGGCCCATGCTTCGTCCTGTTCGTGCAGTTTCTCCAGGTCACGGCTGCAATATTCATTCAGGTAACCTACTTCGAAGAGCTGCTGCTCCTTGCCGATGACCACGTTGCTCGAGCCGATCGTGCCAAGCAGCGAAAAGTAGATCTGGTTCTTCCAGCTGATGGCCGGTTTGAAGATTGGCGAGAGTTTGCCGATCGAGACCGATATCCACTGTTGGTAGGTTCCCTTCAGCACGGTGTCGAGCGAGAGGATCGGTCCTGCCTCCTCCACGATGCCGGCGAGAGTGGCCTTGGTCCGGAAGCGGAGGGCCGGGAGCAGCTCGCCGACCGTGGTGTTCCACGTCAGGTAGAACCATGAGATTACCAGCAGTGATGCGCCGATGGCGAGCGGCAGATGGCCTGGCTTCAGCCGCGTGACCCACCGCATGTCAGAACCGGAAATACAGAAACGGCTTGAACGGGTCGGCCACCGCCTTTCCGACGGCCAGCACGAAGATCAGCGAGATCGCCATCTGCAGCGCAAAATTCCATGCCGGCTTAGCGAAGATGGCGCGGCGAATGCGATGGAAACCAGGCATTCGCGGCATGGCGCAGATGACTGCCGCAACGATCGCCGCAACCGTCACATCAGGCGTGATCTGCAGCCCGACGACGCGACTGGGCAGACCCGGCTGCATCATTGCGCGCAAGAAAGCGATGGCCTGATCCCATGAGTGGGCGCGGAAGATTGTCCAACCAACCACGACGATGGCGAAGGTGATGAGGTTTGCCACGATTCGCGGCAGTCGGTCCAGCAGGCGCAACAGGAACAGCCGGTCCAACACCAGGAACAGCCCGTTGTAGGCGCCCCAGGCGACGTAGGTCCACGCCGCGCCATGCCACAAGCCGGAGGCAAGAAAGCAGACCCAGAGGTTGATATAGACTCGGATCGGCGAAACACGGTTGCCGCCGAGTGGAATGTAAAGATATTCGCGTATCCAGGTGGTGAGGGAGATATGCCAGCGTCGCCAGAACTCCGTGATGCTGCAGGCGATGTACGGCATGTCGAAATTCTCGCGCAGGCGGAAGCCGAGCATGCGGGCGATGCCGATCGCCATGTCGGAGTAGCCCGAGAAATCGAAATAGATCTGGAAGGTGAAGAAAATCACCCCGCTCCAGGCGTGACTGAACCCGATTCCGGAGGCATTCGCCGCGAAGATCTGGTCAGCGCCGGTGCCCAACGTGTCGGCGATCAGGGTCTTTTTCCCCACGCCCATCATGAAGCGGAGAAATCCCACCGAGATATCGTCGAGGCGCGCCGCCGGCATGGCGGCGAGTTGGTCCTCCATCTCGTGGTATTTGATGATGGGACCGGCCAGCAGCTTAGGGAAGAAGAAGACATAGAGCAGGTAGGTGGCGAACCGTCCTGCCGGATGACTGATCCGGCGATAGATGTCGACCAGGTAGGTGATCTTCTCGAACACGATGAACGAGACGCCGATCGGCAGGATGATGGTGGGCACCGGCAATGGGTTGACCGCCATTCCGAGAAGCAGGTCGTTCAGGTTTTCGACCAGAAACCGCGTGTACTTGTAGTGGACGAGGATCCCGAGGTTGAGCAGCACGCCGAGGGTGAGCAGCAGCCTTGCCTGACGGGATCGAGACGGCAGGCGGTCTATTCGGCGGGCGATCAGATGATCGGCGAATGCGGAAGCCAGCACCACCGGTGCGAACAGCGGTCCGCTCCAGGCATAGAACAGCACGCTTGCGCAAAGAATGACCCCGCGGCGAAGCGCCTCGTGCCGCTCGCCGAGGAGATAGATCAGATAGACGCTCGGGAAGAAGACGAAGAGGAAAAGCGGTTCGTAGAATAGCATTAGGGCTGTTTAGAGGCCGCGCGTGAGGGTAACAAGATGGGTGATACCAATCGGCCGGGAGCTGATTGTGGGCGAGGACCGTCACATACGCTTCGAAAGCCCGATAAGCCGCTTTATGTTAATTCACGCGCTGTTGCCTCCGTCGTCTATGCTGTTGCCTTCGGTATGATGGCGATTGGAAAACGAGAGAGCGCCAGGCGTGGGGGGCCGCCCCTGTGTGTTTGGAGCAAACTTCAGTGGATCGCCCGTGGTCACGATCTGCCAACAGTATCTGGTGATGTGCTGCTCGGTTTCTGGGAAAATGTCTTGATATTTAATCCACCCCCAAAGGTAGATGAATTTTCTTCCCGCCTGTGAGTCGAGTATGTCTTGAGGGGTAATAGGGCCTCCCGAAAGATCTGGCGCAATGCCGCCCTGAAGCTCAAACATCGGCGGCATGATCGCTTTAGCGACGTTAGGCACGTGTGGCGTAAACGAGTATCCAGGAGTAGCAGCAACGTTGAGGCTATGAACGTGAGCAGCGACCGGCGTACCATAATTCGTTTTACGCGGCCAGCCTTGAAATCGTCGCGTGATGCACGTTGAAGCTGCGGGCGATCTCGCGCACCGGCTCGCCGTCGTCACGCCGTTTGATCGCCTCGCGCCGCTGGTGCGGGGTCAGCTTATGCGGTCGGCCCAAGCTTTTGCCATTCGCCTTCGCCCGCGCCCGTCCTTCCGAGGTTCGCGCGCGGATTAGCTCGCGTTCAAATTCCGCCAGGCCGCCGAGGACGGTTAGCATCAGCCGTCCGTGCGGCGTGGTGGTGTCGGCCCATGCGTCGGCAAGGGAGCGGAAACCGGCTTCCTTGCCGGTGATGGCGGCGAGCGTGTTCAACAGGTCACGGGTCGAGCGCGCCAGCCGGTCGAGCCGCGTCACGGTCAGCACGTCGCCGGGTTCGAGCGCCGCGATCACCCGGCGCAGCTGGGCACGGTCGGTCTTGGCCCCGCTCGCCGTCTCGCGGAACACCCGCCGGCATCCGGCCTTGGTCAGTTGCCGAACTTGGGCGTCAAGGCTCTGGCCGTCCGTGGATACCCGCGCGTAGCCATATTTCATGGCCCGATTATGCACCAGACTTGCGCGCCAAAAAAGCACAATCTTTTCAGGTCGGCTAGGTTTGGTGCGTAAGGTCTTGATTTTCGCATACCAGAACGTGGATCGAGATGCTTCGGTGCCTGTCCCTTCCCCTGCCGTCGTGACGATGCGGTGAGTCAGTTGCTGCGCCTGCGTTGCCGACCTACCGTCTTCCGTCCGTTGTAACGAGGGGAGGGAACGGTGGAGAGAGTGGCGCAATGCCATTGCGGCTCACTTCGGGTAATCGCCGTGGGCGAGCCAACCTTCGCGTATCTGTGTCATTGTAAGGCGTGTCAGCGCCGCACGGGTGCGGTCGTCCATTCCGGTTGTTCGTATCCGAAGGATCAGGTTCGGATCGAAGGTCAAAGTAAGATTTATGAGCGTGAGACTGCCAGTGGGCGCAAAACCCGTTTCCATTTCTGTCCGAATTGCGGCAGCAACGTGTTTTTCGACGGAGATCGAAATCCGAACGGCTACGGGATCACGGTCGGCAGTTTCGCTGATCCAGACTTTCCGCCACCGACCTTTTCCATTTTTGAAGAGGACATGCACCCGTGGATCTCTGCGGCAACGGTGATTGACCGCTTCCCACAAGGTCTGACTAGGTTGCCGACGGGTGTGCCGCCAGCACCGTAGGCTAATGGCAAGGATTTCCAAGACGACGCCGAGCCAGCGCCCTTGCCGAGACAAGGGACGGGCCGAAGCCGAGTTTGAATGGCTGGTGAAACCAAATGGCGCTCTCTCGAAGAGATGCGACGTTCCGCGCAAAAGTCTTGACTTTCGTGACTGCGCGCGCGGTCAGCCGACCGCTGCGCCGTCAGACCTCACCGCGCAGGGGACACGCAATTCCAGAAATCGTCGAACTCGCGCGTGTCGAAGAACGCGATGGCGCTGACCACGACCTTATCCTTCATTCGGAAATACCACGTGTAGGTATTGCGGTAAGGCAACCCGTCTCTCGTCGTGGCGGCGGCGTCAAACAGGATGATCACCATGTCACCATCGCCGTAGAGACCACGCACAGTCGGCACCAGCGGCGTGGCCATTCGCGCGTTGAACGGATGAATCACCTCGTCGAGGAACGCTTGGCGGGTGTAGGTCTTCGACAGTGGCGACGAGCCGACGATAGTCCAATCGGCGTCGGTGGCGAGCAATTCGAAGGGACTGCCGGTACCGGCGTGCCATCGATCGAAGCTGGCCTGGACCAGCGCCTTGTTCTCCGCAGCCGCGGTGGGACTCGACATGGCTGGGTTCTCCAAACCGGATGATTTCGCCGCCGAGGAAGGTCCCGATGGTACACTGGACACCCCGGTATCTCCGCATTATCACGAATTCGCCCCTCCCGGTACCCTCCCAGGCGAGCAGAAAGACAGAGCGTTATCGCGCCCCCCCGAATCGGGCGTCAAACGCTGTTCGATCCTCTGCGGACGTTGATCCGCGTCCTGGCATTCATCGAGAAAATCTGAGGATCGCTGCACTTCCATTACGGTCATACCTTCCGGGAAATCCGATAGTCTTGTTTCTGCATCAGGCGCGCGCCAGCGGGTCATTCAGGTTGATGGACAAACCCACTTCCGCGGAGGTTACTGACACCGTCCGAAATGCCGCGAGGAGGGACAAGGCAGATGAGAGATCAGATCAAGACTGGGAATTCGGCTGTTGCCCGCCGCAACATCCTATTCGGCAGCACGACCCTTGCCGCTACGGCGGCGCTTGGATCGGTAGCGCCAATGCAAGTCGCGCAGGCGCAGCAGCCGACGCCAGAACCCGGAACGCCTGGCGGCCGCAAGCCAAACATCCTCTTCATCATGGGCGACGATATCGGCTGGTTCAATGTCAGCGCCTACAATATGGGGATCATGGGCTATCGCACGCCCAATATCGACAGGATCGGCAGGGAAGGTGCAGCCTTCACCGACTGGTATGGCCAGCAAAGCTGCACCGCCGGTCGCGCTGCGTTCATCACCGGCCAGTCGCCGATCCGCACCGGTCTCACCAAGGTCGGCCTACCTGGCGCGCAGCTCGGGCTCAGCCCCGAAGATCCGAGCGTGGCGGATGTGATGAAGTCGCTCGACTATGCGACCGGCCAATTCGGCAAGAACCATCTGGGCGACCGCAATGAGCATCTGCCCACGGTACATGGCTTCGACGAGTTCTTCGGCAATCTTTATCACCTCAACGCCGAGGAAGAGCCGGAGAGTCCGGATTATCCGAAAGATCCCAAATTCCGCCAGCGGTTCGGGCCGCGCGGTGTCTTGCACACATATGCGACCGATACCGCCGATCCGACTGTCGATCCGCAGTTCGGCAAGGTCGGGAAGCAGAGAATCGAGAACACTGGCCCGCTCAGCTCCAAGCGCATGGAGACAATCGACGACGAGTTCACCGATGCCGCGATGGAGTGGATGGAGAAACAGGTAAAGGCCAACAAGCCGTTCTTCTGCTATTACAACTCGACGCGCATGCACGTCTTTACGCATCTCAAGAAAGAGAGCGAAGGGAAGACGGGCCTGGGTATCTACCCGGACGGCATGGTCGAGCACGACGGGCATGTTGGCGAGCTTCTCAAGAAGCTCGACGACTTAGGCGTCGCCAACAACACAATCGTTGTCTACACGACTGACAATGGGGCCGAAGTGATCACCTGGCCCGACGGCGGCACGACACCCTTCAGGGGCGAGAAGGCCACCAATTGGGAAGGCGGCTTCCGGGTCCCGTGCCTGATCCGGTGGCCGGGCGTGATCAGACCCGGGACGGTCGCAAATGACATCTGCGCTCACCAGGACTTCATGCCGACCTTTGCGGCGGCGGCCGGTGAGTCGGACCTGGTTGAAAAGCTGAAGAAGGGCGGCGCACTGAATGGCAAGAATTTCAAGGTACATCTGGATGGGTACAACCTGATGCCCTTCTTGAAGGGCGAAATGCAGGCATCGCCACGCGAGGGCTTCCTGTACTGGAGTGACGACGGCGACCTGATGGCCCTCCGCGTCCGCGATTGGAAGGTTAGCTTCATGGAACAGAATACCCAGATAAATCCCGAAACCCCTATGGGGGTTTGGCAGGGCCAATTCACCAAGCTCCGCGCCCCGAGCTTGTACAATCTGCGCACCGATCCGTTCGAGCGGGGTCCCGAGAGCTTAAACTACGGCAACTGGCAAGCGCATCGGATGTACGCGTTCGTACCGGCGCAGGCCATCATTGCGGAATACATCGAAAGCTTCAAAGAATTTCCGCCGCGCGCCAAGGCGGCAAGCTTCTCGGTCAGCGACGTGATGGACAAGATCACTGCGGATAGCCCAAACCAGAATTGAGATGGCGCGACCGGCCGGCGGTCAGGTCGCCGGTCGGCAGCCCTCGTCGCCGACTTGGTTGCGGTGTTGGTCCGTGTCGGCAGGGTAGACCGCCATAGTAATCCCCACCATGTCGGCGAGGCACCCACCGCTGACGGCATCGAGCACTCCATGACCGCCACTACCGGTTCGCGAACGTCTCTTATTACAGTAAGATGTCCTTCGTAGCCGAGTGCGCCGCATGCCACTGCAAACCATCCCAACACTGACGACTGAACGCCTGCTCCTCCGGGCACCCCTCGTGGTCGACTTTCCAGGCTTTGCCCGGCTCCTCGCCTCTCCGCGCGCACGCTATTTGGGCGGCCCCTATACGCAACGGGAGGCATGGGGTGCGTTCTGCCACGATATTGCGTGCTGGGAGCTGTTTGGCCACGGCGGACTGATGGTTGATCTGCGAATTACGGGTGAGAGCGTCGGACAAGTCCGCATCAACGACGGACCGCTGTTCCCGGAGAAAGAGCTTGGGTGGCAACTCTACGAAGGACAGGAAGGACGGGGATACGCGACAGAGGCGGCGATGGCCCTGCGGGACTGGGCCACGCGCGCATTACGGCTCGATGGCCTGGTGAGCTATGTGCATCCGGAGAACGTCGCATCGGCTGCAGTCGCGGAACGTCTCGGTGCGACACTCGACCCAAATGCACCGAAGTCAAACCCTGGCGCTCTCGTCTACCGACATCGCTGACGCAACCAGCGGGTGTGACTGCATCAGGTCCATTCAGGCCAAGCCGCGGGTCGGTATGGCCATACCAACATAACGGGCGAGCTTGACGCAAACCGCGGCCGTGCCAGATGTCGCGACGCGCAACGCCCGCTGCCTTCGGCAATACTGCAACGATTTGTGACCGACTTCACTGAAGCGCCGCGGCCGCACGGCTATCGTGGCTCTGCATCGACGGGGTTCCGCCGTGGCCGAGTTTCGCCTTTTCCGACCCGAGGCAGTGGCGTTCCAGCGGGACCCCCTGCGATCGGTTGACCGGCAGCCGGTGGCCCCGACGACCGGACCGCTGACATGGCTGCTCGCGGCCATGGTCTGCGCGGCGCTCATCTTTCTCGCGACAGGACACTACGCCCGCAAGGTAACCGTCTCCGGCTTCCTGGTGCCGACTGTCGGCGTCGCCAAAGTATTCCCGCCGCACGCAGGCATCGTCACCGCGCTCGATGTGAGCGAAGGCCAGGTTGTCGATGAAGGTGCGCCTCTGCTCACCGTTCGGGTCGGACAGACCGACGGTCAGGGCGATGACGTAGACGGTGCGGTGCTGCAGGCATTGGCGCGTCAGCGGGCAGAGCTGCTGGAACAGATCAAACTGGAACAGACGAAAGCCGAGCAGGAGACGATGCGCCTCCGCGATCAGATCAGCAGTCTCGAGCGCGAGGCGACGGCACTGCAGTCGCAGTTCGCGACGCAGCACGCGCGATCGCTGCTGGCCGAGCAGCAGGTCAAGGCAATTCGCGGTCTCGTCGCGGCGGGCTATGTGTCCGGCGTCGAATTCAAGCGACGGCAGGACAGCCACCTCGCGCAGCGACAGAACGAAGCCGCACTGGCCGAGCAGGTCGCCGCAAAGCAGAGCGAGGCGACGCAGCAAAATCATTCACTGGACGCGCTGCCCGGGCAGGTTGCTGGCCGGCTATTGGTGCTGCGCCAGTCGGTTGCCGATTTGGAAGCCAAACTGGCAGAGGCAGCAGGCCGCCGCGCCTACCAACTCCGCGCGCCGGTCGCAGGCCGTGTCTCGGCTTTGCAGGCCCGCGTCGGGCTCGTCGCCGATCCCACAATCCCGCAGCTCGCGATCGTGCCGAGCGGAGGCGTTCTCGAGGCCGAGTTGCTTGTCCCGGCCCGCGCGATTGGTTTCGTGACGCCCGGCCAGGCGGTGCGCCTGGCATACGAGGCGTTTCCCTATCAAAGGTTTGGTTTGCATGGCGGCACGGTGCGCTCCGTGTCCCGCACGCTGCTGCGTCCGGCGGAGGTCGTCGGGCCGGTTATCAGCGCCGAAGCGTCGTACCGGGTTATTGTCGATCTCGACCAGCAGAGCCTGCCGGCGTTCGGGCATGACTTTCCACTCGACGCGGACATGACGCTGAAAGCCAACATCGTGTTCGACCGACGCTCATTGCTCGACTGGGTGTTGGATCCACTGCGCAGCATGCGCGGGGGGGCGGTATGACAGCACGCGCGCTATGGGTTCGGCGCCTGCCCGACATTCGCCAGTCCGAGGCAGCCGAATGCGGTCTCGCCTGCCTCGCGATGATCGCGACGTATCATGGGCAACAAATCGATCTCGGCAGCCTGCGTCGCCGCTATCCGGTCTCGCTCAAGGGCATGACGCTCGCCGGGGTTATCGAGGCGGCAGAGCGAATTGGACTGGCCGGTCGGCCGCTGCGCCTCGAACCTGTCAGTCTCGCGCGACTGCGGTTGCCGGCAATTCTGCACTGGGACATGAGCCATTTCGTCGTCCTGAAACGAATTGCGCGCAACGGCCGTGCAGTTATCCACGATCCTGCACTCGGCGAGCGGCAACTGGGCGTGGCCGACCTGTCCAATCATTTCAGCGGCGTGGCTCTCGAGATCACTCCATCCTCTGGGTTTCAGCCCGGCAGGCAGGTGGTCAAGCAGCGGCTCTCCGGATTGATCGGTTCGGCGCACGGCCTGCTCTCTCCCCTGGTGCAAACGCTGGTGCTCTCAGTGATCCTGCAGGCCTATGTGCTGGCGGGTCCGTTCTACATGCAGCTCGCAGTGGATGAGGGCGTTGTCAACGATGACCGCAGCCTGCTGTCCGTGTTCGCTCTGGGCTTCGGGCTGGCCATGCTGTTCAACGCAGTGGCCGGACTGCTCCGCTCGCGCATCCTGGTCTACCTGCAAAGTCGAATTGCCTTCGACATCGGCGATGGCCTGTTCTCCCATCTGCTGCGCCTGCCACTCGTCTTCTTCGAGCGCCGACACATCGGTGACCTGGTGTCCCGCTTCAGTTCCATCGAGCCGATACGCAACCTGCTCGCCGAGGGGCTGATCTCGGCCCTGGTCGATGGCGCGATGGCCGTGCTCACGGCCGCAATGGTGTTCCTGTACAGTGCAAGGCTTGGGTTGGTCGTGCTCACGGCATTGCTCATTTACGCCGTACTGCGGGTGGCCTTCTATCGGATGTTCCGGCGACGCTCGGTGGACGTCGTGCAGGCCCGCGCGCGGGAAAACTCAACGTTCATCGAGACCACGCGCGCCATACAGAGCATCAAGATATTCAATCGTGAGAGTGGGCGAAAGGTGCTGTGGTCGAACCGCTACGCTGATGTTGTCGCCGCCAATGCGGGTGTGGAGTACCTGAAGGGCGGGTTCAAGGCCATCAACGACGTGGTGTTCGGTTGCGAGAATATCGCCGTGATCTATCTCGGAGCCCTCGCCATTCTCGACGGGCGCATGACGATCGGGATGCTGTTCGCCTTTATCGCGTACAAGCAGCAGTTTATCGACAAGGCGGTCCGGCTGGTGGAGAAGGCGATCGAGTTCCGGATGCTGGACCTGCATCTCGAGCGGCTCGCTGACATCACCCAGGCTGAACCGGAGCCAGGCCAGGACCGGACCAACTACCGCGCGCGGCCATCCGGCCGCATTGAGGTGCGGAACCTGTCGTTTCGATATGCGCCAGGCGAGCCATATGTCTTCGAAGGCATTAACCTCACCATACAGGCTGGCGATTACGTCGCGATCACCGGTCCGTCTGGCGGCGGCAAGACGACGCTGATGAAGGTTATGCTTGGCCTGCTCGAGCCCACTGACGGCGAGGTGCTGATCGACGGTCTGCCGCTGACCACATATGGAGCGCGCTCATTCCGCGACCATGCCGGCGTCGTGATGCAGGATGACCAACTGCTGTCTGGCTCGATCGCAGACAACATCTGCTTCTTCGACCAGAGCTTCGATCATGAGCACATGCAGCATTGTGCCAGGCTCGCCTGCATTCACGACGACATCATGCGCATGCCGATGTCTTATGACAGCCTGATCGGCGACATGGGATCTTCGCTGTCGGGTGGTCAGCGGCAGCGCATCCTGCTCGCCCGCGCGCTGTACCGGCGCCCTACCCTGCTGTGCATGGACGAAGGCACGTCGCATCTCGATACGGATATCGAGGGAAGGGTCAACGCCGCGATTCGCAAGCTCGGCCTGACGCGCATCATCATTGCGCATCGACCGGAAACGATCGCATCTGCGGAACGCCGTATCGCAATCGTCGATGGCCGGCTGCACGAGCAACCGCAGCAAGATGCGATGTCTTGCCGCACCATGACCATCCCGGCATCTGCGCAGGTCCCCGAGCTCGAAATGGGCGCGGTCGCAACGCAATGCGCGATGTGACCTCGTCGGGACGGTGACCGCCTGCTTTGCGATCGAGGCTGGTCTGGCCACGATGACCAGCCAACCTGTTCTGCGCGTTTCGCTTACTGCATGCTTATCACCACGGCATCCCCACCCAGGCTGAGCATCAGCCCGGTACGCTTTGCTTTCAGATGCATGATCACACCCGCCTCGTTCTGCATCCACAGATCGCCGGCGCTCTTTGTGCCAAACACGAAACCATAGCTTGCCTGGGCATATGAGCCGGCAAATTGGGACAGGTTGTGCAGTTTGTAGACCTCTCCCTCCGCATCGACCGTTGAGGCGCCGATGCCGCCGACACCGAGACCGGCGACGGTGAACGGATAGGGGATACCCTGGTAGAACAGGGTGCCGTTTCCACCACCCGCATTGCCGATATACGCCACCTGCACCTGTTCCATGTCCACGGTTGCATCCGGCGTAAGTCCGGCAACGGCTTCCGGACCAACCTTGACCGAAGAAGAACAGGAGCTGCCGAACGCGATTGAGCTCATTGCGAGCAGCGCGACGATCGTCTTTGATTTCATATTGTCCCCGTCTCGAATTGGCGCAGGATTTCCCGTCCCGATGAGCGTTATGTCAAGTCGCCTGACCGGGTCGGTCGATCGGTTTTGCTAGAGCGGCGGACAGGTGGCGCACGCGGGGGCGCCCGGCCACCCGGCGCGTGGCCCGCCACAGGGCTCCCCATTGGGGCCGACGCAGGGCTGGCCGGTGCTGCACGAAGCGGCTGCCAAAACCACGATGACCAACGCGACAATAGTCCTCACAGTCGGCAGTCCTCCGATCCGGATCGTGTCGCATTGAAGGCAGATTGCGGGCAACGCTGCAATCATCAGGCGGTTTGGCGACCCGTTAAGGGCAAGGTGACCTGATCGGCATAGTGTCGGCACGTCAGTGACCTGAACGACCTTCTCTGAGGCTGTCATGCACAAGGGACTCCGGAAATGGCCGGCCGAGCGGATACGCCGCCTGGTCGAGCTGTGGCCTGATCTGACCAAGACCATTCCTGCCATAGCACGTGAACTGGGCGTATCGAGGCCAACGGTAATATTGCGGGCCGAATACCTCGCACTCTCCGGACGGCCGGTCAGCAGGCTGGCGCGGACCAATGACGAGCGAGAGCTGATTGCTGCAGACTAGGATATTGGACGGGCGCCGTGCCAAGGGTGGGCGGCAACAGCTTCATCACCGGTATCTCGGTTGGGTTGCTGGTGCAGCCTTCCCAGCGCCATCGTCTGAACCCGTGGCGGACATAGAAGCCATAGGCATCGGGCACCGAGTTCAGGCAGATCGAGTCGACCCCACGGGCGCGGGCGTAGTCCTCTGCCATTTCGAGCATGAAGCTGCCGAGGCCCTGCCCTTGCCTGGGCGTGTCGATGGCTATGAGGCGAAACACCACCCGTCGTGCGGGCTTGAAGTCGATCCGGATGGTACCCGTCACCTCGCGATTGCAAAGCAGAACCAGCGGCTGATGCCCCGGGGTCCATTCGTCGGGGTAATCAGCATCGGTACTCGCAATGGTACTGAGTTCCTTTGCCGTGGTATTTTTCAAACAGGCACCGCCTGCGGATATCGTGATAGCGGTCCCAGTCACGCGAGCTCCTGGGAGGCAGGAGCTCCAAACTATGCGGGCGCACAGGGCGGCCCTTCTGCAGTGGCGTGAGGGGAACCGACCGGCGCCCCTCTTGTCGAGCGAAGGATACATACAACGCGCCGGTCAACGCGGGCTTAACGTCGACCGATGCCGGCTGCTGAGAGCCGCAATATGATACAACCGTGTTACCCACCGGATACACGGCACGCTTATGTCGCCGGTTGGGACGAACCGGCCTCGGAGCTTCGGATCATGTTGAGAAATAAACGACTTGGCGCGTTGTTGGCGGTCGCCGGACTTGCCGCCATCGGTATCACGGCGCTGCCCGGCGAGGCCAATGCCTGGTGGCGTGGCGGCTGGTGCTGCGGCGTGGGGATCGGCGTTGTCGTGCCGCCTGTCGTCGTCGCCCCGCCCTTGTATGCACCGCCGCCGGTGTACTACGCGCCGCCTCCGGCCTATTATGCGCCACCGCAACAGGCTTGGATCCCGCCGCACTGGCAAGGCAATGTCTGGGTGCCTGGGCATTGGAGCTGACGAATTGGCGGCGCACGCCCATGGGATGAGACGCTTGCGGTCTGGTCGGTCCGTCGTTCGGTTACAATGATCTCCGGCTCTGCCGCTGAGACGCTGCAGCAAGGAAAACGCCAGCGCGCCGGCGATTACCTGGACGTGATGTGTGACAGATGGCTAACTTCGGCCACCTTTGCTTGACTGCGTCACTCTCCGGGAGGCGCGCGGATGCCTCGGGCGATGACGTGTGGACGTATCGGTGCCGCCGCTCTTGCATCGCTGATGGTCGCGGCGATACCCGCCACAACATCCGCAGCACCATCAGCCGAATTGGTGCAGGTTGCTCCGCAGGCGTTCGAGAGCAGACAGCCTCTCCTGGGGTATCTAACCCGACCGCATAGCAAAGGACCATTTCCGGCTGTCGTCCTCTTGCATGGCTGCGCGGGCTTTGGGCCACGCGAGACGCACTGGGCCGATCAACTCCGGTTATGGGGTTACGTGGCACCGGCCATCGACAGCTTCACACCGCGAAACATCGCAGCCTGTAATGGACCGACATCCGCCGATGAGGTGGACGCCTTCTCGGCACTGCAATACCTGGCGACCAAGTCCTTTGTAATCCCGGATCGAGTGGCCGTTCTCGGTTCTTCACTCGGAGGCATCGCCGCGGTTGGTGATGTGGAAAGCAATTTGTGGCAACGGATCTATCACGTGAAGTTCCGCGGAGCTGTAGCGTTCTATCCGTCATGCACGGGCGACAGCGGCAATGTCAGCGTGCCTACGCTGATCCTGATCGGCGAGAAGGATGACTGGGCATGGGCACGCGCGTGCAGAGACATGGTTGAAGACGCCAATAAGAAGGGCGCCCCGATCAAGCTTATCGTGTACCCCAACGCCACTCACGACTTCGATGTCCCCGCGACGGGCCCGTATCGAATTCTTGGCCACGACATGGCCTATGATCCAAAAGCAACTCAAGACGCCGAGAGGCAGGTGCGAGATTTCCTTGACGACGTGCTGAGGCGACCAAGTTCGGTAGCCGCAACGCCTTCGGTCAAGTGAGCCTTGCAACTGCACCCCAGTCCGGAGGTGTGCGGTGACCTTGATCTTGCGCAACGAGTGTCTCGCATGAGGGGCGGAAGGTCGCGGAATGGCGCGTCACCCGCGACACCATGACGGTGCTCCGGCCGCTTGACTCAGGCGGGGAGTTGCCAGACCACAGCGAGAGCGGCCTCTGTTCGGATCGGTCGGCACTGCGTTCCGCGGCGCGTCGCCTCCCATCCCCTCTGAAGGCCCGCGCCGCGTACCGGACCGAGCGAACAGGAAACACCGTATGAGCCAAACCGCATGGCGCGCCGATCCTCTTGTCTGGGGACACGGGCCCCGCGTGTTCGAGGTATTCCTCGAACCGACCTGCCCGTTTTCCGCCCGCGCGTTCGGCAAGCTCGATGACCTGCTCGCCCAGGCTGGCGGCGACCGCATCACAGTCAAAATACGCCTTCAGTCACAGCCCTGGCACATGTACCTCGGGGGTGATCGTGCGCTGCATTCTGGCCGCCTCCACGCTCGAATGCGGCAAGGCAGCGGCGAAGACTGTGATGGCGGTGGTTGCCGCGCATCGTGAGGAGTTCGAGTTCGAGCGCCATTGCCGCGGCGCCAACATGGGTGCCACGCCGAATGACATCATCGCGCGGATCGAAGGCTACAGCGGCATGAAACTGGCCGAGGCCTTCGCGATTCCTGACCTTGACCGCGAGATCAAGTGGCACTGCAAATATGCCCGCCAGAACGGTATCCACGTATCTCCGACCTTCATGATCGACGGGATGGTGCAGCCCGCCATCAGCAGTGGGGATGCGGTCGCCGACTGGGCGTCGCGTTTGCTGAAGAGCTTACCGCGACCGTAGCATCTGCACTGGCCGGCGATCTTTTCGCGGCCGGCAAACCGTGTTCTGATCGTCCCGTGCGAATTTTGGGGAGAGAACAGAATGTTCAGCCATGTCTCGATCGGCAGTAACGACATCGCCCGATCGAAGAAATTCTACGACGCCGTGTTCGGCGCGATGGGCGGGAAGCCTGGAACGGAGGACGCCAAGGGCCGGTTGATCTACGCGCATAACGGTGGCTTGCTCCTGGTGGGCAAACCGATCGATGGCAAAGCTGCCACGCACGCCAACGGCGGCACGATCGGCTTCACGATGGCGAGTCCGGAACAAGCCGAAGCCTGGCACAAGGCCGGGGTCGCAAACGGCGGGACGTCGATCGAGGACCCGCCCGGCATTCGCCAGGGCGGCGCCGGTCCAATGTATCTTGCCTACCTGCGCGATCCTGACGGCAACAAACTGTGCGCGCTGCGTCGCATGCCGGCGGCCTGAGCGGTCGCGGGTCTTGCTGCGAAATTCCTAACTGCCTCCCGTCGCGGCCCTCCGCTCGGCGCGCAGCTTGGCCCAGTGCTCGAGGCGCTTGCTGATCTCGCGTTCGAAGCCTCGGTCGCGCGGGCGGTAGAACTGCTCGCGCGCCATGCCGTCCGGAAAGTAGTCCTGGCCGGAGAAAGCCTCTTCGGCTTGGTGGTCGTACTGGTAATCGGCACCGTAGCCGAGGTCCTTCATCAGCTTGGTCGGCGCGTTGAGGATGTGCGCGGGCGGCATCAGCGAGCCGGTCGACTTCGCCGACGCGCGCGCGGCACTGTATGCGGTGTAGATCGCATTCGATTTCGGCGCTGCGCCGAGATAGATCACCACCTGCGCGATCGCCAGTTCGCCTTCGGGTGAGCCGAGACGTTCGTAGGTCTCCCATCCTGCCAGCGCCTGAGTCAGCGCATTGGGATCGGCCATGCCGACATCCTCGGCTGCGAATCGCACGAGGCGACGCGCGATGTAGCGGGGATCCTCGCCGCCGTTCAGCATGCGCGCGAACCAGTAGAGCGCGGCGTCCGGGATCCGAGCCACGCAGCGATTTGTGCAGCGCGGAGATCAGATTGTAGTGCTCCTCGCGATCCTTGTCGTACAGCGCCGCACGCCGCGCGAGCAGTTCTGCAAGCGCGCCGCTGTCCATGATTGGCGCATCTGCCGGCAATGCCAGAATCTGCTCGGCCATGTTGAGAACGTAGCGGCCGTCGCCGTCTGCCATGGCTCGCAGGCTGGCACGCGCCTCGCCATCCAGCGGCAGTTCGCGACCGGTCTCCGCTTCCGCGCGCGCGAGCAATTGCTCCAGAGCCGCATCGTCGAGCCGGCGCAGCACAAGCACCTGGCAGCGCGACAGCAGCGCGCCGTTCAGCGCGAAGGACGGGTTCTCGGTGGTGGCGCCGATCAGCGTGATCGTGCCCGTCTCCACGACTGGCAAAAAGCCGTCCTGCTGCGCGCGGTTGAAGCGATGGATCTCATCGACGAACAACAGCGTGCCCTGCCCGGTGTGCCGCCGCCGCGCCGCGTCATCGAACGCGCGCTTCAGGTCGGCCACGCCAGAGAACACCGCCGAGAGCTGCACGAAGTGCAGGCCTGACTGGGCTGCAAGGAGCCGGGCGATTGTCGTCTTGCCGCAACCGGGTGGGCCCCAGAGGATCAACGATGCGAGCGATCCGCGCGCCAACATGCGGGTCAGCGTCCCGTCGGGGCCCAGCAGATGGTCCTGCCCGACCACTTCGTCGAGCGAGCGAGGGCGCAGTCGATCGGCCAGCGGGCGCGGGCCGGCGGGGGCTGAGGTTTCCGGCTCCGACGAGGAGCCGAACATGTCATCCTGAACGGCGGGACGCGGTGCCATGATTTTGTTATATAGGTGCATGCGATCCGGCTCCACCGGCCGCAAAGGGATAGGTATGGCCGATCTCTACGACACCGATATCGTCTCGTGGGCCGAGCAGCAGGCCGATGCCCTGCGCCGGCGCGCGACGAATGAGATCGATTGGAACAACGTCGCCGAGGAGATCGAGGACGTGGCGAGGCGCGACAGGGACCGTCTCTACGGCGCGCTGGTGACCGCGATCACGCATCTTTTGAAGTGGCGGTTCCAGCCAGAGATGCGCTCCGGCGCTTGGCGTAGCGCGGTCGTGAGGGCGCGTGATCGGATCGCCAAGCTGCTGAACGATAGCCCGTCGCTGAAGGGCTACCCTGCCTCGGGTACTCGCCGACGCCTATCCGCCGGCCAGACGCGCTGCGGAGGCGGAGGCCAGCCTCGATGGGCTGCCCGAATCATCCCCGTGGACCATCGACCAAGTGCTCGATCACGCGTTCTGGCCGCCTGCGGAAGAGCGCCAGAAGCCGTAGGATAACGGGTGATCCCGGCGAGCGCGGGATGAGGTTAAGCGGGTGCCGCGATATCGGCTACGCCGCAGCGGCTTCCTCTTCCTGCACCTGCTTCGGCCCGCTGTCCTGACCCTTCGCCGTGACATCGCGATCGACGAACTCGATCACCGCCATGTCGGCGGCATCGCCATAACGGGTCCCCGCCTTCAGCACGCGGCAATACCCGCCGGCCCGCGCCCGATACCGCTCGGCCAACGGTCCAAACAGCTTCGCCACCATCGCATCGTCGCGCAGTTGCCCGTATGCGAGCCGCTGGTTGGCCAGTCCGCCCTTCTTGCCCAGCGTGATCAGCTTCTCGGCGACCGGCCGCAGCTCCTTCGCCTTCGGCAGGGTCGTGGTGATCTGCTCGTGCTTGATCAGCGCAGCAGCCAGGTTGCGGAACATGGCCTGGCGATGCGCGGATGTGACCGCGAGCTTCCTGCCGGCTACCCCGTGACGCATGACACGCTATCCCTTCAGAACGGCTCTTCCATTCGCTTGGCCAGGTCCTCGATGTTCTCCGGCGGCCAGCCCGCGACCGTCATACCGAGACCGAGGCCCATCGAGCCGAGCACTTCCTTGATCTCGTTCAGCGACTTGCGCCCGAAGTTCGGCGTGCGCAGCATCTCCTGTTCGGACTTCTGCACCAGGTCGCCGATGTAGACGATGTTGTCGTTCTTCAGGCAGTTCGCCGAACGGACCGACAACTCCAGCTCGTCCACCTTGCGCAGCAGATTGCGGTTGAACGGCAGGTTGTCTTCCGGCTCCTCGGCGCGGATCTGCTGCGGCTCCTCGAAGTTGATGAAGAGCTGCAGCTGGTCCTGCAGGATGCGCGCCGCCAGCGCCACCGAATCCTCGGGCGTTACCGCGCCGTTGGTCTCCACCGTGAGCAGCAGCTTGTCGTAGTCGGTAACCTGGCCGACGCGTGTCGGCTCGACCTTGTAGGAGACGCGGCGCACCGGCGAGTAGATGCTGTCCACCGGGATCAGCCCGATCGGCGCATCCTCGGGCCGGTTGACCGACGAGGGCTGATAGCCTTTGCCCAGGTTCACCGTGAACTCCATGCCGAGCTTCACGCCGTCATCCAGCGTGCAGATCACCAGCTCGGGGTTCATGATGTCGATGTCGTGGCCGGCCTGGATCTGGCCGGCGCGCACCTCGCCGGGGCCGGTCGCGGTCAGCGTCATCCGCTTCGGCCCCTCGCCGTGCATGCGCAGGGCGAGCTGCTTGATGTTCAGCACGATATCGGTGACGTCCTCACGCACGCCGGGAATGCTGCTGAACTCGTGCAGCACGCCGTCGATCTGCACCGCGGTCACCGCGGCACCCTGCAACGAGGACAGCAGGATGCGCCGGATCGCGTTGCCGAGCGTCATGCCGAAGCCGCGCTCCAGCGGTTCGGCTACGATGGTGGCGACCTGTGCGGGGTCGGCGCCCGGCTCTACCTCCAGCTTCTCCGGCTTGATCAGGGACTGCCAGTTGCGCTGGATGACTGCACTCTGCTTCATGTATCCAACCTTTCGGACCGCGGCATCCGCCGGGGTCCATCAACGACCCAATGGGATCGGCACGTCTTGTCCCGCGCGCGGCGGGATCCGGCTACACGCGCCGGCGCTTGCGCGGCCGGCAGCCGTTATGCGGGATCGGCGTCATGTCGCGGATGGCCGAGATCGAGAAGCCGACCGCCTGCAAGGCCCGCAGCGCGCTTTCCCGCCCGGAGCCAGGCCCGCTCACCTCGATCTCCAGCATCTCCATGCCGTGCTCGCGCGCCTTGCGTCCGGCGTCCTCGGCGGCGACCTGCGCCGCGTAGGGCGTGGACTTGCGGCTGCCCTTGAAGCCCTGGCTGCCCGAGGACGACCAGGCGATCGCATTGCCCTGCGCGTCGGTGATGGTGATGACCGTGTTGTTGAACGTCGCCGCGACATGGGCGACGCCGGACGTGATGTTCTTACGCTCCTTCCTGCGGGGGCGTGTCGAGGCGGCGGGTCGCGCCATGATGCAAAATCCTGCTGCTGATGAGAGGCGGTAGCCGGTGGTCGAAGTCGGCCTACTTGGTGACCTTCTTCTTCCCGGCAATCGCCACCGCCTTGCCCTTGCGGGTGCGGGCGTTGGTATGGGTGCGCTGGCCGCGCACCGGCAGGCCTCGCCTGTGCCGCAGCCCCCGGTAGCAGCCCAGATCCATCAGCCGCTTGATGTTCATCGCGACCTCGCGGCGGAGGTCACCCTCGACGCGATAGTCCCGGTCGATCATCTCGCGGATTCGCAGCACCTCCTCGTCCGATAGCTGGTTAACCCGGCGTTCACCGGGGATGGTCAGCTTGTCGCAGATCTCGGCAGCCTTGGAGGGGCCGATACCATAGATGTAGCGCAATCCGATGGTCACGCGCTTGTTGGTCGGGATGTTCACGCCGGCAATACGTGCCACGCCGTTGCTCCTAGGGAATGTCCGCAGAGGCGCAGTCCCACGCGGGATACGCCGAAGGGGCGGAATATAGTCCGCGCGAGGCGTGAGTCAACGTAAAGACATCAAATCCGCGTGATTATCCTCCTGTCAGGTAAACAGCCTCGAGCGAGCGGCACAATGTCGCGCTGTCGCAGGCCGCGCTGGCGCCCAGCCGCTCGCGCATTCCATGCCGGAGAGCAGCCAACATGCCAGGGGTGTTCTCCAGCTGAGCCAGCGCGACGCCGCGGCTGACGAAATCCGCCGCATCGGTCGCGACCCACTCAGGCAGACCTGCCGCGAGCAGCAGGGACCGGCTGGTGCGACTGGCCCAGCGGTCGCCGTTGAAGGTCAGCACCGGCACGCCCTGCCAGAGCGCCTCGGTGGTGGTGGTGCCGCCGTTGTACGGGAACGTGTCGAGCGCGATATCCATATCGTCGTAGCCGCGCAGGAAATCGAAGTGCTCGGCACCGCCCGACAAGGTCAGCCGCTCCGGCGCCAAGCCGTGCCGGGCAAAGCGCGCCATCAGAGCCAGCCGGTTGGACGGCTCGTCCAGGAGCTGGTTGCGCAGCATCAGCCGCGCGGTGGGTGCTCCTAACAGGATGCGGGACCACGCCGTCACGACCGGGTCGGTGATCTTGTGGGCCGATGCGAAGGAACCGAAGGTCAGCGAGCCGCTTCGCAACACAGGCGGCGGCGCCACCCCGGGAACCGGATAGCGGACCTCAAACGCGAGATAGCTGCCCGGAACTCTGACGATGCGCTCGCAGTAGCTGCCCTCCTCCTGAGGTGGCACGACGGCTGGATCGCCGACCAGCATGTCGAAGCAAGAAAGCCCGCTGGTGGCATACATGTTGAACCATGCGATCTGCAGCCGTGCCGGTCGATGGAGGAACAACTGAAGTCGCGCCTGCCGGCTGTAGCCGTTCAGGTCAACCAGAACATCCAGCTCCGCCTCTCGCACGTGGCGCGCGAGTTCGGCATTCGCGAGGCCGCTGATCCGCCAGATGCGGTCTTCGGGGTGGTCAACGTAGCCGCTGCCCGGGGATGGGTCGGCGCCATCGGACAGCAGGTGAACCTCGAACCTGGCGCGGTCATGCCGATTGATCACCCCCCAGACCGGCTTCATCCAATTGCGCGCGCCGAAGAAGGCGCTGACATAGCCGACGCGGAGTTTCTCATGCGCGTGGCTGACAGGCGCAGGTTCAACCGGGTGAATGCCGTTCGCGATTGACGCGGCCCAGTCCTGACGAACCCGCCGGACTGCCGCTTGGTCGAGGTTCGGGCAACCTGGTGCGATGCACGCCAGCGCGCCCACTGCGACGGCACGGACCTCCGGATTGCCCCGTTCCGCCGCCAGACGATATTCGGCAACGGCCTCGTCAACCTGGCCGAGCTGGAACAGCGCCTCGGCGAGGTTGCAGCGCGCACCGGCGGCGTCCGGACGCTGCGACACCGCCCGACGCAGCGCCGCGACCGCATCGCCATAGGCGTACTGCGACGCGCAGGCGCAGCCGAGACCGTACCATGCCTCGTGCCGCGACGGATCGGCGTTGAGTGCACGACGATACGCGGCGACAGCAGCTTGGTAGTTTCCGGCCTGATGGAGTTGGTCAGCCTCGTGCAGTGCCGCGCGTGCGTCCACGGGCGATCGCGCCGGACTCAGGCGATCGGGGCCAGCACGTCGTCGATCTGTCGCCCGACCTCGTCGATGTCGGCCATGCCATCCACCGCGTGCAGCAGAGCCTGCGCCGCGTAGTGCGGCAGGATCGGAGCCGTCTGGCGATGATACGCCTTCAGCCGCTCCGTCACCGTCTCGCGGTTGTCGTCGGCGCGACGGGTGAAGTTATGCGAGCCGCAGACATCGCAGACGCCGGCGACCGCCGGCGGCTTGAAGGTGTCATGATAGCCGGCGCCGCACTTGGCGCAGGTGAAGCGTCCGCTGATCCGGTCGATCAGCGCAGCATCGTCCACCCGCAGTTCGATCACGCTGTCGAGCTTCATTCGCTTCTCGGTCAGCAACCGGTCCAGTGCATCGGCCTGCGGTACCGTGCGAGGAAAGCCGTCGAGGATGAAGCCGTTCGCAGCGTCCGGCTGCTCCACCCGCTGGCCGAGCATGCGGATAATGATGTCGTCCGAGACAAGCTGCCCGGCTTCCATCACCGCCTTCGCCTCGCGCCCGATGGGCGTATCCGCCGCGACCTCGGCGCGCAACATGTCCCCCGTGGAGATCTGCGCGATACCATGGCGATCGACCAGCCGCTTAGCCTGCGTGCCCTTCCCGGCGCCAGGGGGGCCGAGGAGGATGAGTCTCATCTGTGGCCCCGGACGCGCGCCTTGCGTATCAGGCCCTCGTACTGGTGCGCCAGCAGGTGGGACTGGATCTGCGTCACGGTGTCCATGGTGACCGAGACCACGATCAGGATCGAGGTCCCGCCGAAGTAGAACGGCAGCCCGTAGTCGCTGATCAGCACCTCAGGCAGCAGGCAGACCGCGACGAGATACAGGCCGCCCACGGTGGTCAGTCGGGTTAGCACGTGGTCGAAGTATTGCGCCGTGGCGCTGCCGGGACGGATGCCGGGGATGAAGCCGCCGTACTTCTTCAGGTTGTCCGCGGTCTCCTCCGGATTGAACACCACGGCCGTGTAGAAATACGAGAAGAAGATGATCATCGCCGCATAGAGCGCCATGTAGATCGGCGAGCCATGCGACATCTCGGTGGAGATCCATTGCAGCCAGGGCGAGGTACCCGCCGAGAAGCCGGCAATCGTGGCCGGGATCAGGAGGATGGAGCTGGCAAAAATCGGCGGGATCACACCTGAGGTGTTGATCTTGAGCGGCATGTGCGTCGAGTCGCCGCCGAACATGCGGTTGCCAACCTGACGCTTCGGATACTGGATCGCGATTCGTCGCTGTGCGCGTTCCACGAACACGATGAAGGCGATGACGAACACTGCCAGCACCATGAAGCCCACAATGAAGAACGGCGACAGCGCGCCGGTGCGCCCAAGGTCAAGCAACGACGCCAGCGCGTTCGGCAGGTTGGCGACGATACCGGCCATGATGATCAGCGACGTGCCGTTGCCTACACCGCGGGCGGTGATCTGCTCGCCGATCCACATCAGGAACATCGTGCCGCCGACCAGCGTGATGACGCAGGAGAAGCGGAAGAACCAGCCTGGATCGATTACCGCGGCGCCCACGCTGCCGCGCATGCTCTCCAGCCCGACGGCGATGCCGTACGACTGGAACATGGCAATCAGCACAGTGAGATATCGGGTGTACTGGTTGAGCTTCTTGCGCCCCGACTCGCCTTCCTTCTTAAGCGTTTCCAGCGTGGGGATTGCGGCGGTCATCAACTGGATGATGATGCTGGCGCTGATGTAGGGCATGATGTTCAGCGCGAACACCGTCATGCGCCGCAGTGCGCCGCCGGTGAACATGTCGAACATTCCCAGGATGCCGCCGCCGTGCTGCTGCAGCATCTCGGTCATCACGGAGGCATCGACGCCAGGCACCGGGATATAGGTGCCGACGCGGTAGACGATCAGCGCGCCGAGGGTGAACCAGATGCGCCGCTTGAGCTCGGTCGCCTTGGAGAAGACGCCAAGATTGAGGTTTGCCGCGAGTTGTTCGGCAGCGGAGGCCATGGAGCGTCCCTCGTCAGTCGCGAGCTATTTTCGGACTGCGGCAAAGGCAAAGCAAGGAGCGTGAGCGAAGGCAGACACTCTAGGCTTCGGCCGGCGCCTCTGCCTCCGGCTTCACCACCGTCGTGGTGACCGAGCCGCCCGCCTTCTGCACTGCCTCGATCGCCGCGGCCGACGCACCGGACACCGTGATATTCACAGCGCGCGATATCTCGCCCTTCGCCAGCAGCCGAACGCCGTGCAGCTTGCCGCGCACCAGACCGGCCGCGCGCAGCGCGTCCTCATCGATCGGCTGGCCAGCATCCAGCCTGCCCGCCACGATCGCCGCGTCCAGCACGCCGATGTTCACCGGCGCATACTCCTTGCGGAACGGGTTCCAGAAGCCGCGCTTCGGCAGGCGGCGGAAGATCGGCATCTGGCCACCCTCGAAGCCATTCATCGACACGCCGGCGCGCGCAAGCTGCCCCTTCACGCCCTTGCCCGACGTCTTGCCCTTGCCCGAGCCGATGCCTCGCCCGAGCCGCTTCGACTTCAGGCGCGAGCCGGGGTTGTCGCGCAGTTCGTTCAGCTTCATGTCTGCTCCTCCACCTTCACCAGGTGGGCCACCTTGCGGATCATGCCGCGAACCGCCGGTGTATCCTCCAGCTCGCGCGTCCGCCGCATCTTGTTCAGTCCGAGACCGATCAGTGTCTCCTTCTGTCCCGGCTTTCGCCCGGCCGGAGATCCGGTCTGCGTCACCCGCACCTTAGGCACTGGCTGTCCCCTCCGGTGCTGTGGGCGCCTGCGGCGGGGGAGCCGCTTCGCGGCGTGCGAACAGCTCCGACACCTTCTTGCCGCGGCGGTTGGCGACCGACCGCGGCGACGCGCAACGCTCCAGCGCCGCGAACGTCGCCTTTACCATGTTGTGCGGGTTGCGGCTGCCGAGCGACTTCGCCACCACGTCGCCGATTCCCAATGTCTCGAAAACCGCGCGCAACGGCCCACCGGCAATGATGCCGGTGCCTGCGACCGCGGTGCGCAGCACGACCTTGCCGGCTCCGTAGCGGCCCTCGATGTCGTGGTGCAGGGTGCGGCCTTCCTTCATCGGCACACGGATCAAGCCGCGCTTGGCGCGCTCTGTGGCTTTGCGGATGGCCTCGGGCACCTCGCGCGCCTTGCCGGCTCCGTAGCCGACACGGCCCTTCTGGTCGCCAACCACCACCAATGCGGCGAACGCGAAGCGGCGGCCGCCCTTCACCACCTTCGCCACGCGGTTGATCGTCACCAGCTTGTCGATCAGGCCATCGTCCTCGCGGTCGCGATCCCGACCCCGGCCGCCGTCTCTCGGCTCACGTGCCATGATTCAATCCTTCAGAATGCCAGCCCGCCCTCGCGGGCGGCATCGGCCAACGCCTTGACGCGGCCGTGATAGAGATAAGCCCCGCGGTCGAACACCACTTCCTTGATGCCAGCCGCTACCGCGCGTTCGGCCACCAGCTTGCCCACCGCGATGGCGGCGGCCTTGTCGGCGCCGGTCTTCAGCGACTCGCGCAAGGTCTTATCGACCGTCGACGCGGCGGCCAGCGTGCGGCCTTGCGCATCGTCGATCACCTGCGCGTAGATGTGCTTGCCGGAGCGGAACACAGACAGTCGCGGCCGTCCGCCGGACTTGCGGCGCAACTGGAAGCGCAGGCGCTCGCGCCGCCGCACCCTAAGGTCCTGCAGTGTGCTCATGCGCGCATGCCTCCTCGCACAATCGTCATGGCGGGGCCTGGCCCCGCCATCCACGTCTTTGCCACGCACACGACGGAAAGACGTGAATGGCCAACCTTCGCCGGCCATGACGATGGAAACATCATCGTCACTTCTTCTTCCCCTCTTTCCGGCGGATCTGCTCGTTGGTGTAGCGCACGCCCTTGCCCTTGTAAGGCTCGGGCAGACGGAATGCCCTGATCTCCGATGCCACCTGCCCAACCAGCCGCTTGTCCACGCCCGCAACCTTGATCGCCGTCGGACGCTCGCAGGTGATCCTGATGCCGTCCGGAATGGGATAGACGACCGGATGCGAGTAGCCCAGGCTCAGCTCCAGGTTCTTGCCCTGCACCGCCGCACGGAAGCCGGTACCGGTGATCTCCATCGACCTCTCGTAGCCGGTCGACACACCCCTCACCATGTTCGCGACCAGCGCACGGGTCGTCCCCCACATCATCCGCGCCTGCCGCTCCGCGGTGCGTGGCTTCACCGTGACCTTGTTGTCCTCCACCGCCGCCTCGACGTAATCGGTCAGCTCAAGCTTCAGCTCACCAAGCTGCCCCTTGGCGGTTAGCAGCCGGCCAGCGACGGCCACCTGCACGCCCTGCGGTATTTCCACCGGATACTTGCCGACGCGCGACATCACAGCCCTCCTAAAATACCCGCGTCAGAATACGCGGCAGAGCACTTCGCCGCCGACATTGGCAGCGCGCGCCTCTGCGTCACTCATCACGCCGCGCGGCGTGGACAGGATGGAGATACCCAGGCCGGCATAGACCCGCGGCAGCTCCTGGATCTTCGAGTAGACCCGCCGTCCCGGCTTCGACACGCGGGTGATCTCCTTGATCACCGGCTCGCCCTCGTTGTACTTCAGCTCGATACGCAGCTGCGCGATGCCGGGCCGCAACTCCTCGGCCGCAAAGCCACGGATGAAGCCCTCACGCTTCAGCACGTCCAGCACATTCGCACGCAGCTTCGACGCCGGCGCCATGCAGCTCGTGTGGCGCGCGCGCTGCGCATTGCGGATGCGTGTCAGCATATCGCCCAGGGGATCGGAAACCGCCATCTACCGTTCCCTCCGCTACCAACTTGCCTTGACCATGCCGGGGATCTGTCCCTGGTTGGACAGTTCCCGCAGCTTGATGCGGCACAGCTTGAACTTGCGATAATTGCCACGCGAGCGGCCGGTCAGCTCGCAGCGCAGCCGCACCCGAACCTCCGCGCCATTACGCGGCAACTGCGCCAGCTTCAGCGAGGCGTTGAAGCGATCCTCCACCGGCAGCGTCCGGTCCATCACGATCGCCTTCAGCGCGGAGCGCTTCGACTTGTCGCGCTTCGCCATGTATTCGCGCATGCGGTTGCGATTGACCTGCGAGGTCTTGGCCATTCCAGATTCCTCAGTTGGCGAACGGCAGATCGAAGGCCTTCAGCAAAGCCTTCGCTTCCGCGTCCGTCTTGGCGGTGGTGACGAACTGGATGTCCATCCCACGCACCGATTCCACCCGGTCGTAGTTGATCTCCGGGAAGATGATCTGCTCCTTCACCCCCATGGCGAAGTTGCCGCGGCCGTCGAAGCCCTTGCCGGCAATGCCGCGGAAGTCACGCACGCGCGGCATAGCGATGGTGATCAACCGGTCGAGGAACTCGTACATCCGCGCCTTGCGCAGCGTGACCTTGCAGCCGATCGCCAGACCCTTGCGGATCTTGAAGCCTGCGATGGCCTTCTTGGCCAGCGTCTTGACCGGCTTCTGGCCGGCGATCGCGGTGAGTTCGTCGACCGCTGCATCGAGCTTCTTCTGATCGGCGGTAGCGTCGCCGACGCCCATGTTGATGACGATCTTCTCGAGCTTCGGCACCTGCATCGGGTTGGTGTAACCGAACTCCTGCTGCAGCTTGGCCCGCACCTCTTCGCGATACCGCTGCTGCAGCCGCGGCATCTCCTCGGGCGACGCGGAGGCCGCCTCCGCGCCCGCCGCCGCTTCCGCGGCACGCGCGCGTTCGGCCCGCGCCTCCGCCCTGCCACCGCCGCGCAGCGGCGGACCGGAGCCACGATTGCCGCCGCCTTTCGGTGGACCCTTCGGTTGGTTCTTCGATCCGCTCATGTGGACCTCATGCATGGTTCCGGGCGTCGGCCCGGTTCTGGTTCGTCATGGCCAGGCTCGTCCAGGCCATCAGCTCTCGATCAACTCGCCCGTCACCTTCGCGACGCGCACCTTCCGGCCGTCGTCCAATACGCGGAACCCGACCTTGGTCGGCTTCTCGCTCCGCGGATCGACCAGCATCAGGTTGGACAGATGGATCGCGGCCTCCTGCTCACGGATGCCGCCAGGTTCGGCCATGCCGCGCGGCTTCACGTGCCGCGTCGCCATCGCAACACCCTGCACCACCGCGCGCTCCGCCTTCGGCAACACGCGCAGCACCTCGCCGCGGCGCCCCTTGCTGACGCCGGAGATCACCACGACCGTGTCACCCTTGCGGATCCGCGCGGCCATCACAGGACCTCGGGCGCGAGCGACATGATCTTGGTGAATTTCCGCGCCCGCAGCTCGCGCACCACCGGGCCGAAGATGCGCGTGCCGATCGGCTCGAGCTGCTTGTTGATCAGCACCGCCGCGTTGCGGTCGAAGCGGATCGCGCTGCCGTCGCCGCGCCGCACCGGAAACGCCGTGCGCACGATCACCGCCTGGTGCACGTCGCCCTTCTTCACCTTGCCGCGCGGAATTGCCTCCTTGATCGACACCACGATGATGTCGCCCACCGAGGCGGTCTTGCGCTTCGATCCGCCCAGCACCTTGATGCACTGCACGCGGCGCGCGCCGGAATTGTCGGCGACTTCCAGGTTGGATTCGACCGAGATCATGCCGCCACTCCTTCCTTCGCCAGCGCTTCGCCCTCGACGGGCGATCCATTGCGCTCGATCACCAGCCAGGTCTTGCGCTTGCTGATCGGGCGACACTCCTCGATGCGCACCAGGTCACCTGTCTTGCACAGGTTCGCTTCGTCGTGCGCCGCGTACTTCTTCGAACGGCGGATGAATTTCTTGTACAGCGGATGCATGACGCGACGATCGACCGAAACCGTAACGGTCTTGTCCATCTTGTCACTCGTCACTCGCCCGCTCAGGACGCGCTTTGGCATGTCGCGCCGATCTCCCTTACGACTTCGCTGCGGAGCGCTGCTGCTCCGCCCGATGCTTTTCACCAATGATTGTCTTCACGCGCGCAATCTCACGGCGCACCAGGCGCACGCGGCCGACACCTTCCTGTTGGCCGGTCGCGCGCTGAAAGCGCAGGTTGAACTGCTCCTTGCGCAGATCGAGCAGCATCGCGGTCAGCTCGTCCGGCGTCTTCGCCCGCACATCCACTGCCTTGTTCGCCATCACGCGTCTCCGATGCGGGCAACGAACCGCGTGCGGATCGGCAGTTTCGCGGCACCGAGCGTCAGTGCCTCGCGCGCCAGATCGGCGGGTACGCCATCGATCTCGAACATGATCTTGCCCGGCGCCACGCGGCACACCCAGAACTCCGGCGACCCCTTGCCAGATCCCATCCGCACCTCGGCTGGCTTCGCCGAGACGGGCACGTCGGGGAAGATGCGGATCCACACGCGCCCGGTGCGCTTCATCGCGCGCGTGATGGCGCGCCGCGCCGCCTCGATCTGCCGCGCCGTGATGCGCTCCGGCTCCAGCGCCTTCAGCCCATACGTGCCGAAATTCAGCGACACGCCACCCTTGGCGTTGCCACGGATGCGACCCTTGTGCGCCTTGCGGTACTTGGTGCGCTTCGGTTGCAGCATCGACTATGACTTTCTTCCATCGTCATGGCCGGGCTTGTCCCGGCCATCCACGTCTGCCCGCCACGTCCGAAGAAAAGACGTGGATGGCCGGGACAAGCCCGGCCATGACGCGGAGATCATCCGCGTCACCGTTGCGGCGCCTGCTCGGCCGCGCGGCGGTCCTGCGCCTGCGGGTCGTGCGCCATGATCTCGCCCTTGAACACCCAGACCTTCACCCCGCAGGTGCCGTAGGTGGTCTTCGCGGTCGCCTCGCCAAAATCGATGTCGGCGCGCAGCGTGTGCAGCGGCACGCGGCCTTCGCGATACCACTCGACGCGCGCGATTTCCGCGCCACCGAGCCGGCCACCGCAATTGATCCGGATGCCCTGCGCGCCGAGCCGCATCGCCGACTGCACCGCGCGCTTCATGGCACGGCGGAACGCGACGCGCCGCTCGAGCTGCTGCGCGATGTTCTCCGCCACCAAAGTGGCGTCGATCTCCGGCTTGCGGATCTCCACGATGTTCAATGCCACGTCGGCGTTGGCCATTCTGCTGAGGTCCTTCTTCAGCACCTCGATGTCCTGGCCCCGCTTGCCGATCACCACGCCGGGCCGGGCCGCGTAGATCGTGACACGCGGCTTCTTCGCCGGACGTTCGATCACCACGCGCGAGACACCGGCGCCGTGCAGCTTCCTGCGCAGATGACTGCGCAGCCTAAGGTCCTCGTGCAGCTGCTTGGAGTAGTCAGCACCGGCGAACCAGCGACTGTCCCAGGTGCGGTTGATGCCAAGACGCAGCCCGACGGGATTGACCTTGTGACCCATCTATGCGGCCCCCGATTGCTGTTCGACTTCCTGTGCGCGTTCCGCGACGACGATCTTCAGATGGCTGAACCATTTTTCCACGCGTGCCGCGCGACCGCGGCCACGCGCATGAAACCGCCGCATCACGATCGAACGCCCCACTTCGGCGCGCGATACCACCAGACGATCGACGTCGAGCTGATGGTTGTTCTCGGCGTTGGCGATCGCGCTCTCCAGCGCCTTCTTCACCTGCTGCGCGATGCGGCGCTTGGAAAAGGTCAGGGTCGCCACCGCCTGTTGCGCCGGCAGATTGCGGATCAGCCCGGCGACCAGGTTCAGCTTGCGCGGTGACACGCGCAGGTTCGACACGATCGCCTGCGCCTCGGTGTCCGCAAGTCCGCGCGGATGACTGGACTTGCTCATGTGCGCCGTGCCCGCTTGTCGCCGGAATGGCCGGTGAAGGTGCGCGTCGGCGAGAACTCGCCGAACTTGTGGCCGACCATGTTCTCGTTCACCTGCACCGGCAGGAACTTGTGGCCATTGTAGACGCCAAAGGTCAGCCCGACGAACTGCGGCAGGATGGTCGAGCGGCGCGACCAGATCCTGATGATCTCGTTGCGGCCCGATTGGCGCGAGGCATCTGCCTTGTTCAGCAGATAGCCATCGACGAACGGACCCTTCCAGACGGAACGCGCCATCTTATTTGCCCTTGTTGCGGCGGCGGATGATCATCTTGTCGGTGCGCTTGTTGCTACGCGTCTTGTAGCCCTTGGCCGGCTGACCCCACGGTGAGACCGGGTGCCGCCCGCCCGAGCTGCGTCCCTCGCCACCGCCCAGCGGATGATCCACCGGGTTCATCACCACGCCGCGGTTGTGCGGCCGTTTGCCAAGCCAGCGTGTGCGACCGGCCTTGCCGATCTTCTGGTTCATGTTGTCGGGGTTCGACACGGCGCCGATCGACGCCATGCACTCGGCGCGCACGATGCGCAGCTCGCCCGACGACAGCTTGATCTGCGCCCAGCCCGCGTCCTTGCCGACAAGCTGCGCATAGGTGCCTGCCGCCCGCGCGATCTTGCCGCCCGCCGCCGGCTTCATCTCGATGTTGTGGATGATCGTGCCGACCGGGATCACCGCCATCGGCATCGCGTTGCCCGGCTTGATGTCGACGCGCGCGCCGGACACCACCGCATCGCCGGGGCGCAGCCGCTGCGGCGCGATGATGTAGGACAGCTCGCCGTCCTGATACTTCACCAGTGCTATGAACGCGCTGCGGTTAGGATCGTATTCCAGGCGCTCCACCGTCGCCGGCACGTCGAACTTGCGCCGCTTGAAGTCGACATAGCGATACGCCTGCTTGTGCCCGCCGCCGATGAAGCGGCTGGTGATGCGGCCATGATTGTTGCGCCCGCCGGTGCCGATCTTGCCCTCGGTCAGCGCCTTGACAGGCTTGCCCTTCCACAGCTCGGAACGGTTGATCAGCACCGTGCCGCGCAGGCTCGCCGTGACCGGATTGAATTGTCTGAGTGCCATTTATGCGAGGCCTCTATGCGAGCCCGGTGGTGAAATCGATCGACTGGCCGGCGGCCAGCTTGACGAACGCCTTCTTCACGTCCGAGCGGACGCCGGGCCGACCGCGAAAGCGCTTGGTCTTGCCCTTGAGCACCAGCGTGTTGACCGCCAGCACGGTGACACCGAACAGGCCCTCGACCGCCGCCTTGATCTCGCGCTTGTTCGCATCCGGCGCGACGCGGAACACGAACTGCCCGCTCTCCGACAGCATCGTCGCCTTCTCGGTGATCACCGGCGCGCGGATGATCTGATACATCGCCTCGCGCGACAGCGTCGGCTTGCGTTTGACTGTGCCGCTCATGCCGTGCCTTCCCCGTTTGCCGGAGCCGCCTTCGGACCAAGCCGCTGCTTCAAACCCTCGACGCCGGCCGTGGTGATCGCCAGCATGTCGTGATTCAGGATGTCGTAGACGTTGGCGCCTACCGTCGGCAGCACGTCGATGCCGGGAATGTTCCGGCTGGCGCGCAGGAAGCCGACATCGACGGCGTGATCGACGACAAGCACCGAAGTCCAGCCGAGCGCCTTCAGCTTCTTCGCCAGCTCGCCGGTCTTGGCCGCACCGCTCGCCGTGTCGAGCACGACCAGCTTGCCATCCGCGTGTTTTTGGGACAGCGCCGAGATCAGGCCGAGCCGGCGCACCTTTTTGTTGAGGCTATATTCGTGCGAACGCGGAACCGGCCCGTGAACAACGCCGCCCTTGCGGTACTGCGGCGCGCGCAGACTGCCCTGGCGCGCATTTCCCGTGCCCTTCTGCCGATACGGCTTTTTCGTCGTGCCGGATACGTCGTTCAGGCCCTTGGTGCTGTGCGTGCCGGCGCGACGCTTTGCCAACTGCCAATGAACGACGCGCGCCATGATGTCGGCGCGCGGCTTCGCGGCGAACAGATCATCCGGCAACTCAGCGTTGCCGGCACTCGCCTTATCGAGGGTGGTGACTTCGACCTGCATCGTTCAGCCCGCCTGGTCCGTAAGCTCTGCTTGCGTACCGACGAGAGCCGCCGGGTACGGCACATCCGCTGGCCGCGCGCGCTTCACCGCGTCGCGCACCATCACGTAGCCACCCTTTGCTCCGGGCACCGCGCCCTTGATCATCAACAGACCCTTCTCCGCATCGACCGCGGCAATGACGAGGTTCAGCGTGGTGACGCGCTCAACCCCGAGATGGCCGGCCATCTTCTTGTTCTTGAATGTCTTGCCGGGGTCCTGCCGATTGCCGGTGGAGCCGAGACTGCGATGGCTGATGGAGACGCCGTGGCTCGCCTCGAGGCCGGAGAAATTCCAGCGCTTCATGCCGCCGGCGAAGCCCTTGCCCTGCGTGGTCCCGCACACATCGACGCGCTGCCCGACCGAGAAGTGCGCTGCCGACAGCGTGGCACCGGGTTCCAGCAGCGCATCAGCCGCCACGCGGAACTCGACCAGTTTCGCCTTCGGCTCAACCTTTGCCTTGGCGAAGTGGCCGCGATTGGGCTGCGACACATTCTTCACCTTGGCCTTTCCCCAACCAAGCTGCACGGCGTCGTAGCCGTCCTTCTCGGCGGTGCGCTGCGCGACCACCTGCAGCCCGTCGAGCTGCAGCACCGTCACCGGCACATGCGTGCCGTCGTCGCGAAAGATCCGGGTCATGCCCAGCTTCTTGGCCAACAATCCGGTGCGCAGAGGGGACATCGCGTTTGCCATGGCGTCAGATCTTGATCTCGACGTCCACGCCGGCGGCGAGGTCGAGCTTCATCAATGCGTCCACCGTCTGCGGCGTCGGCTCCACGATGTCGAGCAGCCGGCGATGCGTGCGTATCTCGAACTGCTCGCGGCTCTTTTTGTCGACATGCGGCGAACGGTTGACGGTGAAGCGTTCGATATGCGTCGGCAGCGGGATCGGCCCGCGGATCTGGGCACCGGTGCGCTTGGCCGTGTTGACGATCTCCTTCGTGCTGTTGTCGAGCACCCGGTGATCGTAGGCCTTCAGCCTGATGCGGATATTCTGGTTGTCTATCGCCATCGGTGTCCCCGAGTCCCCTTCAAACGTCACCGGCGCCCCTCGTTGCCGAGGAGCGCCGGTGCCGTCTATCTCCGCTAGGCCGTGATGCTGGCGACGACGCCGGCGCCGACCGTTCGGCCGCCCTCGCGAATCGCAAATCGCAGCTGCGCATCCATCGCGATCGGCGCGATCAGCTCCACGTCCATCGTCACGTTGTCGCCCGGCATCACCATCTCGGTGCCCTCCGGCAACTGCACGACGCCTGTCACGTCGGTGGTGCGGAAGTAGAACTGCGGGCGATAATTGGTGAAGAACGGCGTGTGACGGCCGCCCTCTTCCTTCGTCAGGATATACGCCTCGGCCTTGAACTTGGTGTGAGGCGTGATCGAGCCTGGCTTGGCCAGCACCTGGCCGCGTTCGATGTCCTCGCGCTTGGTGCCACGCAGCAGCGCACCGATGTTGTCGCCGGCCTCGCCCTGGTCGAGCAGCTTGCGGAACATCTCGACGCCGGTGACCACGGTCTTCTGGGTGGCACGGATGCCGACGATCTCGACCTCCTCGCCGACCTTGATCACACCGCGCTCGACGCGCCCGGTCGCAACCGTGCCGCGGCCGGAGATCGAAAACACGTCCTCGACCGGCATCAGGAACGGCCGATCGGTCGCACGCACCGGCTGCGGGATGTAGCTGTCGACGGCATCCATCAGTTCCATGATCGACTTCTCGCCCATCTCCGGATCGCGGTCCTCCAGCGCGCACAGCGCGGAGCCCTTGATGACCGGGATGTCGTCGCCGGGGAACTGATAGGAGGACAGCAGTTCGCGAACTTCCAGCTCGACCAGCTCGAGCAGTTCCGGATCGTCGACCATGTCCACCTTGTTCAGATAGACGACGAGCGCCGGCACGCCGACCTGGCGGGCGAGCAGAATATGCTCGCGGGTCTGCGGCATCGGGCCATCCGCGGCGGAGACAACCAGGATGGCGCCGTCCATCTGCGCGGCGCCGGTGATCATGTTCTTCACGTAGTCGGCGTGGCCTGGGCAATCGACATGCGCGTAATGGCGCGCCTTCGTCTCATACTCGACGTGCGCCGTGGCGATGGTGATGCCGCGCGCCTTCTCTTCCGGCGCCTTGTCGATCTGGTCGTATGCGGTGAAGGTCGCGCCGCCGGTCTTCGCCAACACCTTGGTGATTGCGGCGGTTAGTGTCGTCTTGCCATGGTCCACGTGACCAATCGTGCCCACATTGCAGTGCGGCTTGGTGCGCGCGAATTTCGCCTTGGCCATCTTCGTTGTCTCCGTTTATTCAGTTCACCAGCGGTAGTGGCTGAAGGCCTTGTTCGCCTCCGCCATCCGATGGGTGTCTTCACGCTTCTTCACCGCGGCGCCGCGGTTGTTCACCGCATCGAACAGTTCGTTCGAGAGCCGATCTTCCATCGTATGCTCGCCGCGCTTGCGGGCGGCGTCGATGAGCCAGCAAATCGCCAGCGCCTGGCGGCGCTCCGTGCGCACCTCGACAGGCACCTGATAGGTCGCACCGCCGACGCGGCGCGAGCGCACCTCGACCGCCGGTTTCACGTTCTCCAGCGCCTCATGGAACATGCGCACGGGATCGGCCTGCGCACCACCGCGCCGCTTCATCACGTCGAGCGCGCCATACACGGTGCCCTCGGCCACCGACTTCTTGCCGTCGTACATCAGCGCGTTCATGAAACGGGTGACGACGATGTCGCCGAACTTGGCGTCCGGCAGGATCTCGCGTTTGACGGCACGACGACGACAACTCATCGGATGTTCTCCCGGGAGCTGCGCACGGCGCCCCTCACTTCGGCCGCTTGGCGCCGTACAGCGAACGGCGCTGGCGGCGCTTGGCAATCCCCTGCGTGTCGAGCACGCCGCGCAGGATGTGGTAGCGCACACCGGGCAGGTCCTTCACGCGGCCGCCGCGGATCAGCACCACGGAATGCTCCTGCAGATTGTGGCCCTCGCCCGGGATATAGGAGACCACCTCATATCCGTTGGTCAGCCGCACCTTCGCCACCTTGCGCAGCGCAGAGTTCGGCTTCTTCGGCGTGGTCGTGTAGACGCGCGTGCATACGCCGCGCTTCTGCGGGCAGCCCTGCAGCGCCGGCACAGTGTTCCGGGTCTTCTGTCGCTCACGTCCCTTGGAGATGAGCTGGTTTATCGTCGGCATCGCGCCTCTTTTCATTCCGTGCGGCCGGCCCTGCTGCGGGCGCGCCATCGTCTGACAGGCATAGCCCGCCGGCTGGGAGCATCCCAACCCGCGGGTAATCAAGCCCACGGCCTAGGCCCGCCGGTCTGTCCGGAGGCGGCGCCGCACGCGACTTCGGCCTGCAAACGATGGCCGCCGGTTCAACCATGCCGGGTCGGCCAGAGGGGGCGGAACCTAGTGGCGGGTCTGGGGTGAGTCAATATCGACACGCCAGGATTCGCA
>CAWHVQ010000008.1:0-404496 GCA_963832895.1 uncultured Alphaproteobacteria bacterium
ATAGTTCACGTTCCGCCGGTTGGCCAACGTCCACAAGCGCAATTCCCATAGACCGCCCCAGAAGCACTGCGAGAGAACCTGGGGCACTCCGAAGGGGGGTAGCGGCTGCATCTTGTATTGCGCAACGGGGTAAATCCCAATCACATTAAACAACCATCCCGAACCTCGATGGAACAGCGCAACGCCGAGGAAGCCAGCGACAAAGGCGCCGGCGATCGGCGCCATAACGAAGACGTCGCGTCCTACACCAATGTCGTCTCATTCATATGATCCTCCCTTTGTTGATATACGCTTCGGTTCTCAGACCGATGCCAACTTTCCACCCGACCCGCCGTTGGCGGCGCAAGATAACATGCAAACTGCGACGCAGGGTAAGGCCAGCCGTCACCACCCACGATATTGCTCAGAAACCATTGAACTCTGACCTGCGCGTGTCTCACCGCCAATCAGGCCAGACCACAGAGAACCGCTAAAGCTCTTTCAGGAGGCCGTTGGACGGTTGGCCGGCCCGTCGGGCAATCATCGCGATGAAGGCAATAGCACGCCCACGGCAGCGCCAAGTGGCAGGCGATCACACGCCCCGTCACGCCGCCTTTGAGTAATCGTCATACCCTTCTCGTCGTACGTGTGGATGATCGAGCCAAAGCGCACGGTGACGGTGGAGCCGGTGAATCCCATCAACCCGTCCTTGGCGCCTGATCCCTTGGCCTTCTGGAACAGCGTAGTTCCGTGTTGGTCGTACACGCAGATCAGCGATCCGCGCTCGATCGCGCTGCCGATCATGCAGGTCTCCTCGTCGGTTCGTGATCGGAATTACCACTGATCCGGAGTTTGTCGAGCTATTTCCTGGGAGACCCACCCACGATCATTGCTTGACGAACTGCCGATCCGTGCGACGCTTCCGCTATGCCGCATGGTCGGTGTGTCAGCTTGGGACGATCCCTGTCAGACCTGATCGATCTGCTCGGCGAGCTACGATCCCCCGTCCGAGATCGGGTGATGGCGGGACTGGATCGCGCTCGATCATCTGGCAAGCGCCTGGGCAGGCCGAGGCGATGCCGTGGTGTCCGAGAGACGGCGAGGCTGTTGAAGGTGTCCGCCGCCAAGGTCAGCGAGGTCCGGCGGATGTCGCGTCGGCGGCGAGGATCGCGATCTGCACCTTGATCAGAGGATTTGATCCGAGCGCGCAAGGAAGTCCGTAATGCGGAACTCAATCCTCGCCCGCAAGGAACGCGCAATGCTTGCGAGTTAGATGCTTATCCGTAATCATCCCGTGGTCCGTCCTGGCGCTCATCCCGCAACTGTTGCGCCTGATCGGAGCATCAGCTTCATGTGGCATTGGCCACGGCGACGGCTGCGCCACCGGCACGGCATCGGCGGAATGGACGTACCTGCATGTGAAGTCTGTGGGTCTTGTGGCCGAGCAAGCTGGCGATCGTCGGCTCGTTGTAGGCAAGATTCGGCTGCGAGACTGGCGCCGTGCAGTTCGTCGCGGCAGATCGATCTCCGACCAGTGCAACCCCACGGCGATCGATCAGACCCGTCACGGTGACCGATCACACCCGTGGTGATCGGTCGGAGCCACAGTGCGATCAATGATTGCTTGACGCCCTGCCGATCCGTGCGACGCTTCCGCTATGGCAACATCCAGACGCGCCGCCCTCTACGTCAGGGTCTCGACGAGTGATCGCGGCCAGACCGTTGAGAACCAGCTACAGCCGCTCCAGGAGGCCGCTGGACGGCTTGGCTGGACGGTCGTGGCGATCTACCGCGACGAGGGCATCAGTGGCACCAAGGGGCGCGACAAGCGGCCTGGGCTGGATGCCTTGCTCAAGGGCGTGGCCCGCCGAGAGTTCGACATCGTGGCCGCTTGGTCGGTGTGTCGGTTGGGCCGATCGCTGTCAGACCTGATCGGTCTGCTCGGCGAGCTACGGTCCCGCGACATCGATCTCTACCTGCACCAGCAGGCGCTCGATACCAGCACGCCATCGGGTCGCGACCTTGTTCGGGATGCTGGGGGTGTTCAGCGAGTTCGAGCGAGCGATGATCCGCGACCGGGTGATGGCCGGACTGGATCGAGCGAGATCATCCGGTAAGCGCCTGGGCAGGCCGAGGACGACGCCGTTCAAGATGGAGCGTATCCGTGCTGCGTTGGATGAAGGTCGTGGCGTGCGAGAGACGGCACGGCTGCTGAAGGTGAGCTGCCGCCAAGGTCAGCGAGGTGCGGCGCATGTCGGCGGCGGCGATCGATCTGCATCCCTGATCGATCATGCCGAAGCGGAAGAGCAAGCCTAATTCCAAGACGACACCGGCAAAGCTGAAGGTCCATGATGGCTCGCCGCCACTTTATCCTTCACCACCTCCATCACCGAAGCATCTGATGGTTGACCTCACGGCTCCCCCAGAGAACCCAGAATTGGCGATAGCGATGCACTTCGCCGAGACAGCAACCGAGCGAAGCACCGCAGAACTCCTGTGGGCTTTGCCCCTCCTGAAGGAAGCTATGCCGCGCTCGGGTCGGCAATGTGATCTGGTCTCTGCCGAGATTGCCCGACGCCAGCAGGCGGAAGTCCGCCATTCTCCGCGTGGGACGAAAACACCTATAAAGAGGTAAATTCGTCCCACACGGCTGAGTGGCAGATGCGGCCGGAGATGTCGGACACCTGCCAAAATCCATGTGTCACGAAAACACCTATAAAGAGGTGATTCCGTCCCGCACGACTGATCCATCTCGGCGCTGATCCCGCAACTGGGGTTGCGCTTGATCCGACGCCATCAGCTTCATGGTGGCATTGGCCACGGCATCGGCTGCTGCCAGCAGCACGGCATCGGCGGAATGCATGTACCTGCTGGTGATGCTGTGCGTCTTGTGGCCGAGCAAGCTGGCGATGGTCGGCTCGTTATAGCCGAGATCGGCGGCAAGACTGGCGAAGCTGTGGCGCAGCACATGCGGCGTGATGTCGGCTGGCAGATCACCCAGCTTGGCGATCCTCAGCCACATCTTGCGATAGCCAACGATCGGCATCTCGCCGGATCGACTGGCGAATACCACATCGCCGATCATCGGCTGCGATTGGATCACCATGCAGGCCAGTTCTGACAAGGGACGCAGCGATGCTCCAGTCTTGGTGTCGGCCAGTCGTGCAGTTCGTCGCGGCAGATCGACCTCCGACCATCGCAGGCCGAGCACTTCGCCACGGCGCCATCCGGTCAGCACCATCAGCCACGTGGCGGCGATGGCTGGCTTCCAGACATCCTCCTGATCCGCCATCGACAGCGCCTTGCCAAGCTGTCGGGTACTCATCATCGATCAGCCGTCGCTGTCGCCGCCCTTCGGCGAATTTGACGACGCCATGCGCCGGATTGTCGATCCGAATGCCCTGGCGCACGGCATAGGTGAAGATCGCGCCGAGCAGTGCCACGGTGCGCCCGGCGACACCACGACCGCCACGTACGATCGAGAGACCGCGTGGCTTGGTCTTCTCCCTGAGTGCCGTCTTGCCGGCAGCGACGTCGTGCATGAAGCGTTCGACGTCATTCCGCCTGACCGTCATCACCGGCATCCGCCCAAGCAGGGGGATGATGTGGCGATCGATCCGGCCACGATCGGAGATCAACGTCAATTCCTTCTTGGCGATCTTCCGCCGGGTCAGCAGGCGGCCAGCTTCAACGTCGGCGAGGTATTGCCGGCATAGCTCGGCAACCGTGATCGCCTTGCGACCGGCGATCTTGTCGGCCACGGGATCGGCACCCTTGACCACTTCGCCGAGGACACGACGAGCTTCCTGGCGGGCTGTATCGGGCGACCAGGGCGATCCATGCTTGCCGATCGTGTAGGTGCGCTGGCGGCCTTCCCTGGTGCGGTACACGACGATGTAGGAGATGACCTGCCCGTCCTGGCGACGCGCCCCGAAACCGCTTACCGCCCATCCCAAATCTTCTGGCCGGGCTGAACTAATCGGAGATCGCGGAGGCTGATTTTGACCCTCGGCGATCCGGACATCGTTCAGCCAAGGCTCTCGCTTGGGGAGGACACCATGGTCAAGCGTCGATCGACGAGACGGGGCTGATTACCTCGCACGGATCGATCAATTGCCAGCACCGCACGTCGCGCCCGATCAAGCCAGCACCAAGACAGCAACCGACCACCCGTAGTCGCTGCTCAACCAGCAGCTAACCCATTGAAACAGGCGCATCAGAAGGTCGCCTGCATCCGTACTCCGAAGGCGAAGGTCGCACGTTCGAATCGTGTCGGGTCCGCCAATCAATTCAAGCACTTAGCACCACATCGATCGGCCGCTGACGGGCGAAAGATAGCACGGAGATAGCAGCCGGCCGCCTGATTGGGGGGCCGATTCGCCGCCACCACCCCGGTTCTTCGGCGGACGCTCGGCTTCATAATCGAGGCATCATTTTTCCTGTCGGGTTGAGGCGATTGGTTGGGTCACATCATCGGTGACCGATGGCGCGGCCGAGCCGCCGGGGGCTCGGGCGGTCGAGGGAGTCTCGCGGGGGCTCCGGGCGGCTGGAGCCTCGCACCGGACGACCCAGCGTCGCGTACGGTTGGCCATCGCGCCATGCCGCCATGTGTCATTGGTCGTGAACCGATTGCCGGTCTGCCCTGGCGCTGCTGGTGCTGCCGGCCGGCAACCCCGGTTCGCGGCCGGGTAGCACGGCCGGTGATCATGCCGGCCAGTTCGCCAGATGGCTTTGCCCGTCTGACCACCAGGGCGTCTCCGGCAGCGATAAATACCGTCACCAACTCAGGAACGGATGGCGGCGATGGACGATGAACGAGACGATTGGGCGGCCGATGGCGACGTGGCGGATCACCGTGATCGAGCCGCAGCCGAACTCAATCAGGTCACCCGGCAGGTGAAGCTGGCTCTCATTGAGCGGGGAATCGACATGCCGATCTTCTTCCTCGTTCCAAACAATGGAAGGAGCATCCTGACGTTCGGCACGCCCGGCGACCCCAACGCCACCGAAGGATGGAGCGAGCTTTGTGCGCAGTGCTTTCAGCTGATTACTCGGACGTGATGGGGGCGCCTGACCGCGGGGGCGGGTCGAAGGCAGCGATCCGGGCCGGTCGCGGCGTCCTGGCTGAGCGGGCCGTGGACCGCTATGCGCTTATTGCGCCGTCATGCCGCCATCGATCACCAGTTCCGAGCCGGTAACCCAGGATGATTCGTCAGACGCCAGGAACAGCACGCCATTGGCGATATCCAGGGCGGTGCCGAGCCTGCCCATCGGCGTGCGATCGAGCAGCACCTGGCGCACGGCCGGATCGCTGAAGCGCTGCAAGGTTAGCGGCGTATCCGCATAGCCCGGGTGCACCGAATTGATGCGGATGTTTTCCCGCGCGTATTGCAGCGCCGCTGACTTGGTGAAGATCGCGATGGCGCCCTTGGCGGCCGAATAGGCCGGCGAGGTGGGACTGCCGACGATGCCCATGACCGAGGACGTGTTGATGATCGACCCGCCTCCGCCTTTGCGCATGGCCGGGATCGCCGTGCGGGTACCCAGGAAGACCCCCTTGGCATGGACGTTTAACTCGCGGTCCCAGATGTCCACGGTGATGTCTTCGACGTTGCCGGGATAGGAGACACCGGCGTTGTTGAACAGGATATCCAGCCGACCGTGCGCCGCCATCACCGCGTCTACCACCTGGGCCCAGTTCTGTTCCGATGTCACGTCGAGGTGCATGTAACGCGCGTCATGGCCCTCGGCGCGGAGGGAAGCCGCCGAGCGCTCGCCTAGCTCATCGCGGATGTCGGTCAGCACTACTTTCGCGCCCTCGCGCACGAACAGATGCGCCGCCGCGCCGCCGAAGCCCATCAATTCACCCTTGGTTGCGGCCGCCGCGCCGGTCAGCAGCGCTATTTTGCCCTGGAGCCGCATTGTGTCCTCCCGTGCCGTTGTTGGTTGCTCAGAGGATGGGCCATTTTGTGGGCTGGCGCCATCGCAGCGCCGCAGTCCGGCTCGAAGCGGCGCTCGCTCTCAGAGGTTGTGTCTCAATGGTGTTCGAATGTCTGAGCTTCGATGGAAGCGGACTGACGCAATGATTCACTGGCTCGTCGCGTCAGATATCGAGCGATCCGTTCAGAAGCCTCACGCTGACTGAGCGGATGCCGCTCAGGTGCGCGCTGCTCTCTCCCAAAACGGGGACATTTCTTTCTTCTCCAAACACGGAGGTTAGCTCGCCAATAGTATTGCCACCGAGTTGTCCGTCATGAAGACAGAGCGAAATGTGCGCTCGATTCACGTTTGGATCAGCACCCTCCACATGCAGATGGGAGAGGTGGCTGGGTGCACATCTGCCCTGGCTCCGCGCAGCGCGGTCTGTCCGACCGAAAGGGAAATGGAACCGCAAATCACGCCGAACACGCAAAGGGCGGCGGTGCCTTACAGGGCCAGGACGATGCGTTGATCTCAAGGCAAGGCTTGCCGAAGTTGAGTAGCAGGGAGAGTTGCGAGCCCGTGACTTTCGGAATATTCAGCGCGCGAGGAATTTTGTCGATCGTCTTGGCCACCGCGGCGATCCCTCGTGCTTCCCCAAATGCAACGCCCAACCCTCCGCGCCCTCGAGGAGGTTAATCTCACCCACAGGGATGCGAGGCATCGGTGAGACTCCGGGCGCCCGAGCGTGCTTGTGCTCAGAACATCGTGTTGGCGTGCCGTGAAATTCTGCCGAACCCCTCGCGCTGCGGGGCGCTTATGCTCCATGCCCAGGAACAGCCAGCCGCCGCAGCCACCCGGACCCGAGCAGCCGCCAGGTCCCGGACCGGACATCATTCCTCCGGCGACGCCAGGTCCCGATATCCCGCCCCCGATCGGACCGGAAACCCCCACGCCGGCACCCGGGCCGGATATTCCGCCCGTCGCGCCACCCGGTCCGCGCGACATGCCGCCGCCGGTGGCCTGACGGGGCTCCAGCCCCTCCGCTACGGGAAGAGCTGCTCCCCGGTCTCCGCGTCTTCCACGAAGATCGCGCTCACCGGGCAGTTCTCCGCCGCCTCCAGGATCTTTGCTTCGCTGTCTGCCGTCGGATCGACCACCTCGGACTGACGGTCATCGTTCAGCTTGAACACCTTGGGGGCGATCAACTCGCACATCGCATTCCCGACACATGCCTGGTGATCCACCCAGACCTTCAGCTTTCGCGCCAATGCGGTTCTCCTAGTGCCAGGTGACCGGCAGCGATTTCAGCGACCGGAACGTGATGCTCGGCTGATACTCCAGTCCCTCGGTCTCCACCCTCAGGTTGGGGAACCGCTCGGCCAGTGCCTTGAAGACCTCCTGACCTTCCACGCGCGCCAGGGTCGCGCCGAGACAGTGATGCGTGCCCGATCCGAAGGCGACATGCTGATTCGGATGCCGGCTGATGTCGAACGTATCCGGGCTGCCAAACGCGTCAGGGTCGCGATTGGCGGACGAAATGAACCACCGGATGCGGTCGTCTTTGCGCAGCACCTTGTCCCGCATTTCCACGTCCTGTGTCGCGATCCGCTGGATTGATACGACCGGCGAATCGTAGCGCAGGCATTCTTCGGTCGCCTGCTTGGCGCGACCGGCGGGGTCCTCCTTGAGCAGTGCCCACTGATCGGGATGGCGAGTGAATGACAGCGTCCCGTTGCACAGCAGGTTGATGGTCGTCTCGTGGCCGGCCAACAGCAGCAGCGACGTGTTGACCAGCACCTGATGGCGGGTGAACACCCCCGCCTTCTCGCCGCGCGCCAGCACCGAGATGAAGTCATCGCCAGGATCGACGATGCGCTTGTCGACCAGCGGCGAGACGTAATCGATCATTCCCCGCATGCCTTCGGTGAGGGGCTTCATCCGGTCATACTCGCCGCGCCCGATATACAGCAGCTTCTCGGCCAGTTGTCTGACGTAGGGTCGATCCGATGCCGGGACGCCCATCATCTGGGCGATCACCAGGACCGGCAGCGGGGTCGCCAGGTCCCGCATGACATCCATCTCGCCCTTCTCTTCGGCCGCGTCGAGCAGTTCCTTGACCGCCTCGCGGACGAAGGGCCGCCAAGCCTCCATTGACTTGGGAGTGAAATAGCCATGCATCACCCGGCGCATCTCCAGGTGGTCCGGACGATCGTGCTGGATGAACTGATCGCCCTGGTAGTTCTTCACGTAATCGTACAATCCGAGGTCTGATTCGTCGATCGCGGGATAGGCGGGCCTCGGGTCGTTCCTGAAGACTGCCGACGAGAACAGCTCGTGATGCCGCGTCAACCAGACCAGGTCGTCATGGCGCGTGATGACCCACAATGCGTAGGTCTCGTTCCAATGCACAGGATCCTCGTCGCGCAGGCGACCGTAGTAGGAGTAGGGATCCGCGATCACATTCGGGGTGAACAGGTCATCCTGAATTGCGGTCATCATTGGCGTCCCTCCTGGTGTTGTTCTCTGCGTCGCCGCCGGCCTGCGACACTGACGGACGCGGCCAACGGGACAAGACACCCCGTCGGAACCGCCCGAGCGCGCTTCCTGGCGTTAGCTTCATGTCTGCGGCGGCACGCGGCCCCCGACTTCGATCCCATTGCAAGCACGGCACACGACCGTCCCCTGTCCAATGGATACGAACTTTCAAACGCTACGCATCGCAATCTGCCATGTCAAACCACAGGCCCGGACGCGATCGGTGCTAATTTGCCGTATGGACCCGCGCGATGTTTCCACCCTGCTTCGTGTCATCGCTTGTGGCGCCTCGATCATCGCCGGCGGGTGCAGCCAGGTGCCGAGGCCATTGCCCTGCGTACGGTTCGGCGGAGCACCGATGCTGGAATATCACCTGTTCTTTGGCCGCGCATCCGTAACCGATCCCGCGTGGGCTGAGTTCACTGCGCACGTCATTACGCCGCAACTGGCCGACGGGTTCACCGTTGTCGACGCGAACGGGCAGTGGATGAATCCCCTGACGCATCGGATCGTCGGTGAGCACACCACAATGCTCGTGGTAGCGCTGCCTGATGCAGCAGCGAGCGTCACCGCGATCACTGCGATCAAGAACGCCTATCGGGCGCAGTTTCACCAGCAGTCAGTCGGCACCACGGTCCATGTAGTCTGCGGTGCATTCTAGTTCCGCTACGCCGGTAATTGGTAGCCAATCGCGGCCTCGATCTCGATGGTCTTCCGCACCGCCGGCCGCGCCATCATGCGTTCGTAATGCGCCGAGAGATGCGGGAACTCGCCGGACTCCGTTCCGAGCATGCCGCGGAACCGCCAGAACAGTCGGAACAGATGGATATCGGCGATCGAGTAGCGCCCGACCGCCCATTCCTGATCGCCCAACCGCTGTTCGGCGACCGTATATACGGCGCGAGAGTGTTCCAGACCTTGCCGCCGAGCCGGATGGATCGTCGCGGCGATGAACGACATCCACGAAACCGTCCGCGCCTCGGCCTCGACATCGTCTGTCGGCAGCAGCCCAGCCCGCGGGAAGCGACGAGCGAGATAGAACAGGATGCCGGCCACCTCGGTGAGCGGACGGCCATCGACCAGCAGCGTCGGCACCTTACCTTCCGGATTGATCGCCAGGAATGTCGGATCGCGGTTATCCTTCCTGTGGAACGACAGCGGTCGAACTCTCGAACGGTGCACCGACCTCGTGCAGCGCGATGTGCGGCGCCATCGAGCTTGCGCCGGGCGCGAAATACAGTGTCAGCATCAACGTGACTCCCCGTTCCCTGGCAAGCGCAGCGAAGCAATCCCGGGCAAGTTGCGCAACTGTGGCAATCAGCCAAACCCACACCCGCGCGCCGCCGCGGCGATGACGTCGAGCGAGTCGCGCGCGCCATCCGCCTCACCCTTCTCGAAATCTCCCAGGGCGACAGCCATCTGGTTTGTGACATGCGCGAAACACAACACATTGCGCCTGCGTGCGCGGGCGAACGCGTAGAGCGCCGCGGCCTCCATTTCCACCGCAAGCGCGCCATGTGCGCGCGCCGCGTTGATCGCTGCCTCGGTTTCGCGATATGGCGCGTCCGTGGTCCAGGCCGCGCCTCGGTGTATCGGCAGCGGCAGTGCTGCGAGTGCAGCCCAGGCACGATCCGCCAAAGCCGCGTCCGCATCCGCGAAGCTCGACGGCGGCAGATAATGATGACTGGTGCCCTCGTCGCGCAGCGCGCGGTCGATCAATACGAAATAGGGCGTCGGTCCCATGGGCACGATCTGCCCGGCCGACGTCATGCTGATCAGCAGCTGACAGCCCGATACGAAGACCTGTTCCGCGACCAGCACGGCGAAGGGGGCGCCGACCGCCAGCCCAACGACACCCATCGCGACGCCTGCATGTTCGGTCTCGTCCATTTCGGTGTGATAGCAGGCCCATCCTGCGGCACGGCGAGATCGCCCGCCTGCGCGCAGTGTCCGCACGAGGTCTCCGTCGGGGTCCAGCACACAGACCGCCGGCACCGGCGCGGCGGACAGCCCGCGCTGGCGACGCGCCTCGCGCAGCAAATTCTCCGGCTGGAACACCGACGGCGCATGGTACGTCTTCGCTGTCAGGATGCTCGGTGGGTCGATCAGTTCGGCCATGTTGCCTCCGCGCGGGTTGTAACGTCTGGATGACTAGCGAGACCACTGTCCAGGCGGCGACCTGGTCGGTGCCGGAATGGGGAGACATGTTATGCGGCCCAATCCACTGGACGACGCCGTCACCTTCCTGACGCAGCCCGGCTGGTTCACCCCGGTGTTCTGGCTGCTGCTGCTGGCCGCCATTGCCATCGCCGTGCTGGCCTGGCGTCACGACCCGGCACAGCGCACCCCGCGCAACCTCGGCATCTGTGGTCTGCGCATTCTCGCGGGCACGATGTGGTGGCAGCAGACGCTGTGGAAGATCCCGCCCAACTTCGGCGGCTTGCAATACTGGATGCAGCAGGAGGCAGACCACGCCGCCATCGCCCTGCAGGGCGCACTGGTGCGTGACGTTGTCCTGCCAAATCTCTCGGTGTTCGGTCCGCTGGTCTACCTCTTGGAGCTCGCCATCGGCGTAACGTTGCTGCTTGGCCTGTTCTCTCGCGCCGGCGCCATGCTTGGCCTGCTGATGGGACTCAATCTGTGGCTCGGCCTCTATTCGGCGAGTGGCGAATGGCCATGGACCTACATGTTCCTGGTGATGATCCAGGCGTGGTTCGTCATCGACCCGCCAGGCCGCCTACTGGGCGCCGACGCCCTGCTGCGTCATCGTGGTGTCGCACATTCGTCCACTGTCTTGTCCTGGATCAATTGAATGCCTGCTGCAATGACAATCCGACGTCGCGCGCTGCCGCTGGTGGCACTGGCCGCCGTCAGTACGCCGGCGCTGGCGGAAACCGTGGATCTCTCCGTCACCTGCGACACCACGCTTGCGCCGGCGCTGCGCAAGGCCGCCGCCGCCTACAGGGCGCAATCCGGCGTGCGTGTGTTCGTGTTCCCCACCGGCCCAGGACTGATCCTGCCGCAGCTTGTACGCGATATTCAGAACGACATCGTGGTCACCCAGACAGGTATTCTCGATCAGGCAGTGCAGGCAGGTGTAGTCGCGGTCGCCGTCCGTCCTCAGTGGCGCAATCCGCTGGTGATCGCCGGACTGCGAGATGAAGCGGCGATGACAGGTACTTTCGCCGCACCTGATCCAACTCCGGCGTCGGATATCGATGGAGCGGCCATCCTGGCGCGCCTCGACATCAAGCCCTCTCGCACTCTCGGTGCTGTCGATACCGATGAGGTGGCATTCCTCCTGACCAACCGTGCAGCGCAGGCCGGAGTGCTGCACATGACCGACGTCCGAGCCGATGCGCGGCTTGCGGTGATCCGTCCGATACCAGCCGAGGTGCAGTCGCCGATGCTCTATGCGGCGTCTGTCACACGGTTGGCCAGGCGACCCAATCCCGCTGGCTTTGTCGCGTTCCTGGCCACCAAGAAGGCCACGGACGTGCTCACCTCGGCTGGTCTGGAGATGGCCACATGACACCGATTTACGACGAGCAGCGCCATCCGCTGTCGCGGCGCATCCTGCACTGGGTGATGGCACTATCGATTCTGGCGATGATCGGCAGCGGCTGGCGTATCTACAACGCCAGTCCGATCTTCGGTTTCAGGTTTCCGGAGTGGGCGACACTCGGCGGTGACGTCGAAGCTTCGTTGGCGCGCCATGGTGATCCGGGCGTCGCCTCCGCGATCGAGTGGCATTTCGCCGCCATGTGGACATTGGTCTTCGCCTATCTGCTGTTTGTCCTCTGGGGCATCGTTACCGGGCATTTCTGGCGCGACTTCCTGCCCGTCAGCCCACGCTCCGTCATACGCGACATGGTCGACGCGCTGCGGTTCCGGCTCGAGCATCGGCTGGGCGAGTACAACGCCGTGCAAAAGGTGGCGTATTGGGGAGCGCTCGCCGCGGTGGCGGTGATGATCCTGTCCGGCATCGCGATCTGGAAGCCGGTGCAGAGCTATCCGCTGGAGTTGCTGTTCGGCGGATTCCAGGGTGCCCGGCTGGTGCACTTCCTTGTGATGACCGGAATCGTATTCTTTCTGGTGGTGCATGTGGCACTGACCCTGCTGGTGCCTCGCACATTGCTCGCCATGGTGGTCGGTCGCGCCACCGAGTTACGCCATACTGTCACATCGGAGGACGCACGATGACGTTCGTCAGACGCCAGGCGCTGCGGGGTGGGCTGTCGCTCGGTGCCTTGACATTGCTCACCGGCTGCGATCTGAGCGACCACGACGCGGTGCAGCGCGTTCTGGCGCGCTTCTCGCAGTGGAACGACAGGGTGCAGGCCGCAATCTTTGGTCCGAGCCGTCTGGCACCGACGTTTCCTGAAGCCGAGGCGGTGAAGGATTTTCGTTACAATGCATGGTACGGGCCGGACAAGGCGCCGCGCCTTAATCCTGCCGATTATCGCTTGCAGCTTGCGGGTCGGATCGACAACAAGCGAGCGTGGACGGTCGATGAACTCTATGCACTGCCCCAGACCACCCAGATCACGCGCCACGTCTGCGTCGAGGGCTGGAGCATGATCGGCAAGTGGAGCGGCACGCCATTGCGCACCTTTCTTGAGCGGATCGGTGCCGATACCACCGCGCGTTATGTCGGCTTCGAATGCGCCGACGGCTACTACGAGGGCATCGACATGCCCACCGCGCTGCATCCGCAGACCCTGATGGCATTCCGTCTCTCGGACGAGATCCTGCCCACGAAATACGGCTATCCATTCAAGATCCGCATCCCCACCAAGCTCGGCTTCAAGAATCCGAAATTCGTCACCGCGATCTATGTCACCGACAAGCAGCCACGCGGTTACTGGACGGATCGTGGCTACAACTGGTTCAGCGGCATCTGAAGATGGATCGCGCAGGTACCTGTGCGATCGGCGTCATGGCAAAGGCGCCACAGCCCGGAAGGGCGAAGACCCGTCTTTGCCCGCCACTTCAGCCCACGCAGGCCGCGGAACTCAGTGAGGCCTTCCTTCGCGACATCACCGAGAACATCGCGTTGGCGTCGCGCTCCGCACCGATCCATGGCTGCATCGCCTATGCGCCGAAAGGTGACGAAGGGTGGTTTCACGGACATCTCGCCGATGGGACAGGCCTCGTCCTGGCTGACGGTTCGCCGGCGATGCCGCACGACGTGCAGGGCTTCGGCCGCTGCCTGCTTCACGCGGCGCGTGTGTTGTTCGATATGGGATTCGGCGCCGTCTGCCTGGTGAATTCCGACAGTCCAACCTTGCCGACGGCAGTGTTGCTGCAGGCCGTGCACTCGCTGTTATCGCCCGGCGACCGCGTCGTGCTTGGCCCGGCGGAGGACGGTGGCTATTACCTGTTGGGCATGAAACAGCCTCACGCACGCCTGTTTGCCGACATTGCCTGGAGCACGGACAGCGTCGCGGCAACGACACGAATGCGCGCGGTGGCGCTTGGTCTTGATGTGGTCACGCTGCCGACCTGGTACGACGTGGATGATTCAGCATCATTGAACCGGCTTGTCGCTGAAACCGCTGACGGTGGGATGGGGCTGCAGCCCTACACCGCGCCGGCGACCAACGCGTGGATCGAGGGCAGCGGGTTGCGTGGGCGCCTGAGTTTCGCCGCGCAATGACCGATCCTGTGCGTCGCCTGACGATGTTGGCTGCCATTGGCGTGCTGCTCGTTTGTCTGGTGGCGTGCGGACTGTGGTTGCTGGGCTGGCAGCCGGTCGGTTTGGCCGATGCAACGCGGTTGGCCGTGTTCGTTACCGGTCTCTGCCTCGCAGGCGGGCTGTGGCTGCTCGCGGTGGCGATCGTCCGCAGTGGGCGTCTGCCGCCGCACACGATCTGGCTGGTGCTTGGCATCGCCGTGGCGATGCGGCTGGTGACCCTGACCGCGCCACCGATCTTGTCGTCCGATATCTACCGCTACGTGTGGGATGGCCGCGTGCAGCTTGCGGGCGTCAATCCGTACCGGTACGTGCCGGCCGCCGATCAGCTCGCATTTCTGCGAGACGCGGCGGTGTATCCGAACATCAACCGCGCCGCATATGCGCCCACGGTTTATCCGCCCGCGGCACAGGCGATCTTCGCGTTGGCTGCCATCGCAACGCCGGGCGTGTTCGGCATGAAGCTGATGATCGCGGCGTTCGACGCACTCGCCATGGTCGCGCTGATCCTCCTGCTGCGTGTCGCGGGACGCGATCCGGCAGAGCTGCTGATCTACGCCTGGCTGCCGCTGCCGGTCTGGGAGTTCGCCGGCAACGCGCATATCGATGGCGCGGCCGCTGGCTTGCTGGCTTTGGCTTTGCTGATCGCGGTGCGCGGACGTTCTATCTGGACAGGCATCGTGTTGGCCGTGGCGGCATTGACGAAGTTCCTTCCGGTGGTCGTGCTGCCGGCGTTCTTCCGACCACGTGACTGGCGGTTGCCGGTCGCCTTCGCGGCGACGCTGGTGGTCTGCTACCTGCCCTACGTCTCGGTCGGATGGCGGGTGCTTGGTTTCCTTCCCGGCTATGTCTCCGAGGAAGGTTTTGCCAGCGGCCACAGTGTCTTCCTGCTGGAACTGCTCGGCCAGATCATAACATTGCCGGCGTGGGCGCCCATGCTCTACATCGTGCTTGTGCTGGGCGTGCTCGGTTGTCTTGCCGCACGCTTCGCCTTCACAACGGAACTTCCCGCGGCACCTGGTCCACGTGTGCTGATGCAGGCGCGCCAGGCGGCGATCCTGGGTGGCGTACTGCTGGTGGCGCTGTCGCCGCATTATCCGTGGTATCTTGGTTGGCTCGCGCCGCTGGCGTGTCTTGCACCGTTGCCGAGTGTGCTTTGGATGCTGGGTGCCGCGCCATTGCTGGCGCACGGCTCGTTCGAGTATCTCGCGGTGCCGGGCGCGGTCTACCTGCCGGCCGTCATTCTCGCGGCCATCGATCTGTGCCGTCGCCTGCCGGCGCCACCGCAAGCCCTACGGAGTGCACAATGACCGTGGTCAACGATCCGCGCCGCTACTTCGAGACCGTGCAGACGCGCGCGACGCAGGCGGAGGCACCGCCGGTGTGCCTGTATCTCGAGGTGACCAACCGCTGCAATCTGTTGTGCGAGACCTGTCCGCGCACGTTCGAGGCGCTCGAGCCGCCGGCGGACATGAGCTGGGAGCTGTTCACCTCCATCGTCGACCAGGTGCCTGATGTCGCGCGTGTCGTCCTGCACGGTGTCGGCGAGCCGATGCTGGTGAAGGCACTGCCGCGCATGATCCGCCATCTGAAGGATCGCGGCGTCTATGTGCTGTTCAACACCAACGGCACGCTGCTGTCGCCGAAGAAGTATCAGGCGATGATCGACACCGGACTGGACGAGCTGCGGGTGTCGCTGGACGCGGCCGATGCGAAGACGTTTCTTGCTGTGCGGGGCAAGAATTTCTTCGAGCGCATCGTGCGCAATATACGGGGCTTCACCGAATTGCAGCGCGCGACGGGTGCGGTGTCGCCGCGCGTTTCGCTGTGGCTCACCGGACTGAAGGAGACGATCGAGCAGCTTCCGGCGTTCGTTCGTCTGGCGGAGTCGATGGGCGTGCGGGAGGTATATCTCCAGCGGCTGGTGTATGACGAGACCGGCTACGGCCTGGCGCGTTCGCAGTCGTCGCTGTTCGAGACGCTGCATGCGGAGGAGACGCGCACGATCGAGGCGGCCGCCGCGCTGGCGCGCGACCTCGGCATTGCGCTGGATGCCTCTGGCGCAACCGAGCCGGGCCTCAGTCTGAAACGTCAGGATGAAACGCAGCCGTGGTCGGCGTGCCGGCGGCCGTGGTCGCTGATGTACTTCACCGCGCATGGCCGCGCGCTGCCATGCTGTATGGCGCCGTTTTCGGCGCGCGGATACGACAGCTATACGCTGGGCGATGCGACACAGCAGACGCTGCGCGAGATTTGGAATGGCGCGGCTTACCAGGACTTCCGCGCGGCACTGCTCAGCGACACGCCGCCGCGTCCGTGCGCAGGGTGCGGGATGCGGTGGAGTCTCTGACCGGACGCGTCGCCGCTGTCATTCCGACGCTCAACGAGGCGGCGACGATTGCCGGCACGATTGCAATGCTGCCACGCGATACTGTGGATGAAATCATCGTCGCCGACAGTTCCAGCCGCGACGGCACTGCTGCGACTGCGAAGGCGGCTGGCGCACGCGTCGTGACACTTGCCGAGCGGGGCTATGGCCGTGCCTGTGCCGCCGGCGTGGCCGCGGCGGGCGAGGCGTGCGGCATTATCTTGTTTCTTGACGGCGACGGTGCCGACCGCGCGGATCTCGCCGACTTGCTCGTGGCGCCGATCCGCGCTGGCACGCATGACTTCGTCATCGGTTCTCGCGTGCGCGGTGTTCGTGAGCCGGGATCGATGAGCTGGCATCAGGTTTTGGCAGGGCGGCTCGCGGGCTGGCTGATGTCGCTGTTGTACGGCGTTCGCTACACCGACATGTGCGCATTCCGCGCCATCAGCCGCGAGGCACTGGCGCGGCTCGACATGTGCGAGACCAGTTACGGCTGGAACATCGAGATGCAGATGAAGGCGGCCCGCGCCGGCCTCCGCATCCTGGAACTGCCCGTGCCATACCGGTGCCGCGCCGGCGGCAACTCCAAGGTAGCGGGCACGCTCGGCGGCAGCATCCGCGCCGGCTGGCGCATCGCACTGACGATCGGGCGGATCGCGCTGGACCGCACGAAAAGGGAGTGACGCGCACGCATGGCTCGCCTACACTGGACGCAAGGCTCAACAAACAACGAGCCAACAGGGAGGCGACAATGGGGACTTCAGGACCCACGCCCGGCGGTAACACCACTCGGATCAGCCGCCGTGACGCGTTAACGCTTGCAGCGTCCGCCGCTGTCATAGGCGGCGCGCCGGATATTGCCCGAGCGGCCGGTCCGGCTGGGCAGCTGACATATGCGGTGCACATCTCGCTGGCGCCGACCTGGTTCGATCCGGCTGAAACGCCGTCGCTCGTCACGCCCTACATGATCTACTACGCGCTGCATGATGCGATGCTGAAGCCGATGCCGGGCGAACTGGCGGCGCACAGCCTGGCGGAGTCCTGGTCGGCCACCGAAGATGGCATGAGCTACAGTTTCGTATTGCGCGATGGCGTGACATTCCACAACGGCGCGAAGGTGACGGCGGAGGACGTGAAGTTCTCCTTCGAGCGATACCGTGGCGCCGCCAAGGGAACGCTACACGATCGGGTTGCCTCGGTTGAAATCCCGGACGCAAGGCACGTCACGTTCCGGCTGAAGAACCCCTGGCCGGACTTCCTGACGTTCTATGCCTCGACCACCGGCGCCGGCTGGATCGTGCCGAAGACATATGTCGAGAAAGTCGGCGACGACGGCTTCAAGAAGGCGCCGATCGGCGCCGGACCGTACAAGTTCGTTTCGTTCACGCCGGGCGTGGAACTGGTGCTCGAGGCTTACGAGGGCTACTGGCTCAAGATGCCCAGCGTCAAACGACTGGTGTTGAAGGTGATTCCCGAGGAGGCGACGCGGCTGGCCGCGTTGAAGCGCAACGAGGTCGACATCGCCTACTCCATCCGCGGCGAGCTGGCCACGGAACTGCGACAGACGCCGGGGCTGACGCTGAAGCCGGTGGTCATCCAGTCGCCGTTCTGGCTGTATTTTCCTGAGCAATGGGACGCGAAATCACCCTGGCACGATGTGCGCGTGCGGCAGGCGGCGCGGTTGGCGCTCGATCTCAAGACGATCAACCAGGCGCTGACGGCGGGATATTCGCGTATCCACGGCAGCCTGATTCCGGACAACTTCGAATTCTTCTGGAAGCCGCCGGAGCCGGTGTACGACCCGGAGCAAGCCAGGCAGCTCCTCGCCGCGGCTGGGTATCCCAACGGCTTCGATGCCGGCTTCTATAATTGCGACAGCTCATACGCGAACCTGGCCGAGGCGACCAACGATTACCTTGGCGCGGTCGGTATACGGGCGAAGCTGCGACCTCTGGAGCGCGTCTCGTTCAACCAGCAGTTTGCCGACAAGAAACTTAAGAACATTGTACAGGCGGGGAGCGGTTCGTTCGGCAACGCTGCGACGCGGTTCGAGACCTTCATCGTGAAGGGCGGTGCGTACGCCTATGGCAGTTACCCCGATCTCGATGCGATGTTCGAGCAGCAGGCGATCGAACTCGACCACGGCAAGCGTGCGGAGATCCTGACCAGGATGCAGCAGATCCTCTATGAGCGGGTGATCGGCACGCATCTCTGGCAGCTTGCCTTCATCAATGGCGTCGGACCGCGGGTCGGCGAGTTCAATTTCGACCGGATCGCCGGATTCCCGTACACGGCGCCCTATGAAGACCTAACCCTGAAGAACGTGTGACGGAGCATCCTCAATGACGACACGACGTGATGTGCTTGCGCTTGCCGCACTGGGCGTGGCGGCCGGCGCCGTGCGGCCGGCGCGGGCGGCTGCTCCAGCGGGGCAGCTTACTGTCGGGGTGCACATCACGTTGGCGCCGACCTGGCTCGATCCGGCGGAGACGGCCGGAATCATCACGCCGTTCATGGTGCTGTACGCGCTGCACGACGCGGTGGCGAAGCCGATGCCGCAGGGGAATCCCACACCATCGCTGGCGGAATCCTGGTCTGCCGGCGAAGACGGGCTGAGCTACGAGTTCGTGTTGCGCGCCGGGGCAAAATTCCACAACGGCGATCCGGTCACCGCCGATGACGTCAAATTCTCGTTCGAGCGCTATCGCGGTGCAGCGCATGGACTGCTGAAGGAGCGAGTGGCTTCAGTTGAGGCGCCCGATCCGCAACGGGTGGTGTTCAAGCTGAAGAACCCCTGGCCGGACTTCATCACATTCTACACCGTCGCCTCGGGTGCCGGCTGGGTCGTGCCGCGCAAATACCTTGAGAAGGTTGGCGAGGATGGCTTCAAGAAGGCACCGGTCGGCGCTGGGCCGTACAAGTTCGTCTCGTTCACACCCGGCATCGAGCTGGTGCTGGAGGCCTTCGATCAGGTACTGGCGCAAGACGCCGAGTGTGAAACGTATCGTGATGAAGGTGATCCCCGATGAGTTCGACAAGGCTCGCCGCGTTGAAGAACGGCGAGGTGGACATTGCCTACTCGATTCGGGCGGAACTGGCCGAGGAATTGCAGCGCACGCCGGGTCTGACCTTGCGGCCGACAGTGGGTTCGGCGCCTTACTATCTGTATTTCCCCGAGCAATGGGATCCGACGTCGCCCTGGTATGACAAGCGCGTGCGGCAGGCCGCGAAATATGCGCTCGACTACAACACGATCAACAAGGCGCTGACACTGGGGTATTCGCACATTACCGGCAGCCTCATGCCAGAGAACTTCGAGTTCTATGAGAAGCTTGCGCCGCCGGTGTATGATCCGGAGAAGGCGCGGCAGCTTTTGGCCGAGGCGGGCCATACCGGCGGTTTCGACGCCGGCTTCTATACCTGCGATGTCGCCTATGCGAATCTTGGCGAGGCCGCCATCAACTATCTGGGTGAGGTCGGCATCCGCGCCAGGCTGCGGCCGTTGGAACGCGCGGCGTTCTTCAAGGGCTACGCCGACAAGAAGTACAAGAACATCATTCAGGGCGCATCGGGCGCGTTCGGTAATGCTGCCACACGGCTGGAGGAGTTCGTGGTCAAGGGCGGCAACTACGCCTATGGCAGCTATCCGGAGATCGACGAGCTGTTCCCGCTTCAGGCCGTCGAGTTGGACCGGACCAAGCGGGCGGCCATCCTGGCGAAGATGCAGCATCTGCTGGATGACCGGACGATGTACGTGCCCATCTGGCAGCTTGCATTCATCAGTGGCGTGGGACCGCGGGTAGCGGAATCCGGCTTCGGATTGATCAAGGGATTCGTCTACACGGCGCCTTACGAAGAGATCACGTTGAAAAGTGCTTAGAGGATGCGGCGCTTTGTCACTCGACGGCTGGGCTACTCGCTGCTCTCGCTGCTGCTGCTGTCGCTGACGATATTTTTCTTCGTCCGCGTCACCGGCGATCCGGCAGCGCTGCTCGTCGAACCTGGTGCCAGCGAGGAGGATATCGCGGCAATCCATCAGCAGTTTGGCCTCGATCAGCCGCTCTGGATGCAATACGGGCTGTTCATGGCGCACCTCCTCCAGGGCGATTTTGGTCAGTCGTTCTACTATCAGACGCCGGTGCTCGATCTATACCTCGATCGTTTGCCGAATTCGCTGCTGCTGGCGCTGGTGGCGATGGCGTTCTCTTTGTTGGTGGGCATCCCGAGCGGTCTCCTTGCCGCGGTGCATGTGGGCCGATTCTGGGACAGCGCCGGAAAGCTGTTCGCGCTGCTCGGCCTGTCGTTGCCGTCGTTTTTCGTCGGTCTGGTAATGATACTGGTGTTCTCGGTTTATCTCGGCTGGCTGCCGTCCTCCGGGTCCGGCGGCGTGCTGCACATCCTCATGCCTGCGTTCGCGCTGGGATGGTATTTTGCCGCAGCGCATATGCGCCTGACGCGTTCGTCGATGCTGGAAGTGCTCGGCTCGGAATACATCAAGCTGGCGCGGCTGAAAGGCCTGCCGCAGGCGCTGGTGATCGGCAAGCACGCATTCAAGAACGCGCTGATCCCCGTACTGACACTGGCCGGCATCAACCTCGTGCTGATGATCAATGTCGCCGTGGTGGTCGAGACCGTGTTCGCCTGGCCCGGCGTTGGGCGGCTGCTATACGAGGGAATCAGTTTCCGTGATTTCCCGGTGGTTCAGGGAGTCGTGATCATGGGTGGCACCATGATCGTGGTGGTGAACCTGCTGGTTGACATTGTTTATGCCGTGATCGACCCGCGCATCAGACTGGAGAAGTGACGACCATGAGCCTCTCGAGCGAGACCGTTGTCCTCACCTCGCCTGCGCCGCCGCGATCCTCGGCGATGCGGCTGGGCGACCTGCCGATAATCCCGATCATCATCCTGGTGGTCATTGCCTTGACGGCAATCTTCGCCGATTTGCTAGCCCCGCATAATCCGGAGGTCGGCAGCCTGACAGCGCGCTTCCGCCCGCCCGTCTGGCAAACAGGCGGCAGCACGAACTACCTACTCGGCACCGACCAGTTGGGCCGCGACGTGCTGTCGCGGCTGATCTTCGGGGCCAGGGTATCGATGGTGGTCGGCTTCACCGCGGTCATCTTCGCAGGCGTGGTCGGCACGACGCTTGGGATCCTCGCCGGCTATCTCGGCGGCTGGGTCGATCAGGTTATCATGCGCGTCACCGATGCCTGGCTCGCGCTGCCGGCGTTGACCTTTGCCATCTTCCTTGCGGCTATCGTCGGCCCGAGCATGTGGAACATCGTGATCATCCTCGGGCTGGTCTATTGGACGCGCTATGCGCGCATCGTGCGCGGCGAGGTGTTGTCGCTGAAGGAACGCGAATTCGTCCGCCTCGCCATCGTCGCGGGCTGTTCGAAATGGACGATCATGCGGCGGCACATCCTGCCGAACGTGGTGAACTCTGCGATCGTGCTGGCGACGCTGATGCTCGGTGTGGTGATCGTGACCGAGGCCTCGCTGTCCTTCCTTGGCGTCGGCGTGCCACCGCCGCAGCCGGCCTGGGGAATCATGCTGTCGGACGGCAAGCAGGGCCTGATGGTGGGCTATTGGTGGCTCACCATTTTCCCGGGCGTCTGCATCATGCTGATGGTGCTTTCCGCCAACCTTTTAGGGGACTGGCTCCGTGTCAAACTCGACCCTCAGCTCCGTCAACTCTGAACTGCGGCGCAAGACGGCGGTCATGCCCGGCCGGCCGCTGCTGGAGATCGACAATCTCTCCACGCATTACATCTCCGCGCAGGGGACCCGAGTGGTGCGCGCGGTGGATGACGTGTCGCTGCGCGTCAGCGCTGGTGAGACGATCGGCATCGTGGGCGAGTCAGGATCGGGCAAGAGCACGCTGGCGCTCAGCATCCTGCGCGTCTTGCCGCCCGCGGCGCAGATCGTCGGCGGGCAGATCTGGTTCGAGAACGAGGACCTTGCGGGCAAGACCGACGCCGAGATGCGGCATGTCCGCGGCAAGCGCATCGCGATGATCCTCCAGGATCCGATGGCGTCGCTGAACCCACTGTTCACCATCGGCAACCAGGTCGCCGAACCGATCCGCGTGCATGAGGGGACGCGCCGTGCGGCTGCCTGGCAGCGGGCACGCGAGCTGCTGAAGGCCGTACGGATTCCATCACCGGAGACGCGCGTGACGCAGTATCCGCACGAGATGTCCGGCGGCATGCGTCAGCGCATCGTCGGCGCCATCGGCATCGCCTGCGAGCCACGCCTGCTGATCGCCGATGAGCCGACCACCAGTCTGGACCTGACGATTCAGGCGCAATATCTGAAGCTGCTGAGCGAACTTCAGCGCGAGCATGGCCTAGCGCTGATATTCATCACCCACAACCTCGGCATTGTCGCGAAGATGTGCGACCAGCTCGTGGTGATGTATGCGGGACGTGTCGTGGAGTCCGGTCCGGTCTCGCGCATATTCAATGCGCCGGCGCATCCCTATACCGAGGCGTTGCTGAATTCGATCCCGCGGATGAGCAGCGGCCGTCAGCGGTTGACGGCGATCGAGGGGCAGCCGCCGGACCTGTCGCGCCTACCGCGCGGCTGTGCGTTCGCCGCGCGCTGCCCGGCGGCATTCGATCGTTGCCGGCAGGAGGCGCCGCCGGAGTTCGACCTCGGCGGCGGACGCACCGCGCGCTGCTGGCTGGCGAGCGCCGCGATGCAGAGTGGAGCCGCCTGATGAAGGTGCTCGAAGCCGCGGGTCTCACCAAGCATTTCCAGGCGCGCCGTGGCCTGTTCGGCGGCAGTCGCGGTGTAGTGCGGGCGGTGGACGATGTGTCGTTCGCCATCGAGAGCGGGCGCACGCTTGGCGTGGTCGGCGAGTCGGGCTGCGGCAAGACCACGACTGCGAAGCTCGTGCTGGGCCTGGAGGAGCCGACCGGTGGCTGCATCCGGTTCGAGGGCCGCGATCTACAGGAGCTGGATACCGACGGGCGGCGTCACTATCGGAAGTCGGTGCAGGCGGTCTTCCAGGACCCGTACGCATCGCTCAGTCCGCGCATGCGCGTCAGCGACATCATCGCCGAGCCTTTGGTGACCAACCAGGACATCGGCGCCGGCGACGTGCGCAAGCGGGTGCTGAACCTGCTGGACCAGGTCGGGCTGCCACAGCGTTCGGCCGATCTGTTTCCGCACGAGTTCTCCGGCGGCCAGCGCCAGCGCATCGCGATCGCGCGGGCGCTCGCGCTGTCGCCCAGGCTGATCGTGCTGGATGAGCCGGTGTCGGCGCTGGATGTGTCGATCCGCGCGCAGATCCTGAACCTGCTGTGCGACCTCCAGGAGCAGTTGGGATTGTCGTATCTGTTCATCGCGCACGATCTCGCCGCGGTAGCGCATATGAGCCACACCATCGTGGTGATGTACCTGGGAAAGATCGTCGAGATGGGCGATGCCCAGACGCTTGCACGGGCACCGAAGCATCCCTACACGGCGGCGCTGTTCTCCGCCGCGCTGCCGAGCCATCCGGACGAGCGGCGTGATGAGATCATTCTGACGGGCGAGGTGCCAAGTCCGCTGAATCCGCCGTCAGGTTGTCGCTTCCATCCGCGCTGCCCGCACGCGATGTCGATCTGCGGCCAGCAGGAGCCGGGGCTCGCGCCGATCGAGGATCGCGTCGTGGCGTGCCATCTGTACGATCAGCCGCGGCATTAGGCGATGACGCGCGCCGGCATCCAGTTCGTTGCACGACGTTCGAGCCGCGCATCGGTGGCCTCGCCGTCGTAGTCGGGCGAGGCGGGGGGTTGCGTGAACGCGGCACGATCGGACAGGCAGTTCACGTTCACCACCGCGCGCAACCCGCTGCCGGTCTCGCAAACCGCGCCGACATAGACGCCGCAGCGGCGGCACAGCAGGTAGTCGGCGGTGCGCGAGCCGAAGCGGTAGCGCTCGACCTGCGACCAGTCGGATGCGTTGATCGTCGCATCACCGTCGCGGTCGGAAATGGTCCGCGTGCCGTGCGAGCGGCAGAATGCACATGAGCACGAGCGCAGCGGCATCTGGTCCGGCCCGCGCGAGAGCCGAACCTGTACCCCGATGTTGCCGCAGTGGCAGCCGCCGGTATGGAGCATGTGAGCCTCGGTCGGTGAAGGCCGCACGCTAGGCGGTTGGGGCGAGTGCGGCTAGCCTCGGCGGGCGACGGTGGAGGAGACAGCCATGCTTCGCAAGGAACAGAATGACCTGCTGACCCGCACAGCGGCCGGAACGCCGATGGGCGAGATGTTCCGCCGCTACTGGATACCGGCCTTGCTGGCCGAAGAACTGCCGGAGAACGACTGCGCGCCCGTGCGAGTGCAGCTTCTGTCGGAGAAGCTGATCGCGTTCCGCGACACCGAGGGCCGCTACGGCCTGCTGGACGAATTCTGCGCGCATCGCGGCGTGTCGCTGTGGTTCGGCCGCAATGAGGAATGTGGGCTGCGCTGCCCGTATCACGGCTGGAAATACGACGTGACCGGACAGTGCGTAGAGATCCCGTCGGAGCCGGAGCGGAGCGGTTTCCGCGCGATGATCCGGCTGGGTTCGTATCCACTGGTCGAGCGTGGCGGCGTGCTGTGGACCTACATGGGGCCACCCGAACACCAGCCGGGACTGCCCGAATTCGAGTTCGCCATGATGCCGCCGGAGCAGACCTATACGTCGAAGCGCCTGCAATACTGCAACTGGCTGCAGGCGATGGAGGGCGGCATCGATTCCAGCCATGTCTCATGGCTGCATCGCGATGCGCTGCGCACCGATCCTCTGATGGTCGGCTCGCGCGGCAACCAGTACAACATGGGCGATGCCATGCCGGTGTTCGAAGTGGTGGATCAGCCGGCCGGCCTGTTCATCGGCGCGCGACGCAACGCGGAGGACGGTTACTACTGGCGCATCACGCCGTGGTGCATGCCGTCGTTCACCATGATCCCGCCGCGCGGCAATCATCCGGTGCACGGACATTTCTGGATCCCGATCGACGACGAGAACTGCTGGGCATGGAGCTTCGACTATCACCCGACGCGCGCACTGACTTCGGCCGAGGTGCAGGCGATGCGCGACGGCAAAGGCATCCACACGCGCACCATTCCCGGCACCTATGTTCCCGAGGCCAATCGCGACAACGACTACCTGATGGACCGTGCGGCGCAGAAGGCCGGCACGACCTATAGCGGTGTTGCCGGCATCGCCATGCAGGACGCGTCGTTGCAGGAGAGCATGGGGCCGATCATGGACCGCTCGCGCGAGCATCTGCTGTCGACCGACAACGGCATCATCATGGCGCGGCAGCGTCTGATGCGGGCGGCGCGGGCGCTGGAGAAGGGCGAGCCGCCGCCCGGCACCGACCCGGCGACGCATCGCGTGCGCTCGGCTGCCGTCGTGCTGCCGCGTGACGCGGCGTTCGCCGATGCGGCGCGCGAGGCCTTGACGGCGCGGCCAGGTACGGCGCCAACGTCGGTGTGAACTGGGAGAAAGAGCATGGCCTGGAAACGCATGGTGCTGCAGATCGGCATGGGCACCGACATCCGAGGTACAGACTACACGAAGGCGGCGGTGCGCGCGCTGCGTGATGCGTTGTGGCACAACTCGCTCAGCGTGGCCGACGCGGCGGGACTGCACGTCGATGAGATGCGCGTGGAGGTGACCATCGGCGTGCCAAAGCCGGAGCTGGTGGACAAGGCACAGGTGCTGGCCGTGCTGCCGCATGGCACCGGCACGGTCAGCGTCGTCGAGGGAGGACTGGAAATTCCCAACGACGCCGGCACCAACTCCACGGTGATCGCCAATGCCGCCGCCGTCGTGCGGCTGGACGTATAGGGGAACGGACCATGGCAAAGCGCATCATCCTGGAGATGGGCAGCGGCAACGACCTGCATGGCGGCGACTACACCAAGGCGGCGCTGCGCGCGGTGCAGGACGCCCTCCACCACAGTTCGCTCAGCTTCATCCGCAGCTTCGGGCTGGAACTCGCGGCGCATGCAGGTGGAGGTGACGATCGGCGTACAGCAGCCGGCCAAGGTGGACGCCGCGGCGGTGAAGGCTTCGCTGCCGCATGGTGAGGTGACCGTTAAGGTGGTGAAGGGTGGGCTCGACATTCCGGACGAGACGTCGAGCGACGTGGCGGTGATTGCGTCGGCGGCCGTTGCGGTCCGGCTCGATCTGCCGCAGGCTAGCGGCAGGTAGAGGGAGTAAAGTCCAATGCCGACCTTCGAATATACCACGCAGGACGTTGAATACCTCCGGCACGGTGACCGGAAGTTTATGGCGCGGCTGTTCAAGCCGCAGGGCAAGGGGCCGTTCCCGGCCATTATCGAGGTGCATGGCGGCGCCTGGTGCAACGGCGATCTCAACGAGTGCCAGATTTATGGCGAGGGGTTTGCCCGCGCCGGGCTGGCGGTGATGGCGATCGATTTCCGCCACGCGGCAGACGGCTATCCGACGTCGCTTGCCGACATCAACTACGCCATCCGCTGGGCCAAGGCACACGCCTCGGAGCTGAACACACGCGCCGACCTGATCGGCATCGCCGGCCAGTCGAGCGGTGGGCATCTCGGCATGCTTGCGGCGATGCGGCCGAACGATCCGCGTTATGCGGCGATCCAGTTGCCGTCATCGGCACCGTCGGTGGATGCGACGGTGCGCGCAGTTGGCATGCTGTGGCCGGTGATCAGCCCGCTGTCGCGCTATCGCCATGCGTTGAAGGCGCGCAATTCCGCCAATCCGCCGGCCTGGGTCGGCAGCATCCCGCAGCGCCACGAGACGTATTGGAAGAACGAGGCGGCTATGGCCGAGGGCAATCCGATCCTGATACTGGAGCGGGGCGAGAAGGTGCAGACGCCGCCGGCGCTGTGGCTCCAAGGCCAGCCCGACATCGTGCACGACTATCATGATCCGGACTATGCGGGCCCGGAACATGAGCCGCAGCGGTTCGTGAACAACTACCGCAAGGCGGGCGGCGAGATCGACCTGCTGTATGTCGACAATGCGAAGAAAGCGGGTGCCGGTTCATTCGCTCCGGCGGCGGCGTTCTTCCATCGTTACATCACGACCTGATAGGTGAGAGATGCCGGCGTTATTGCGCCGGCATCTCCTCCAGTAATCGTCCCAGTCCCGGCAACGGGTCGCGTACGCCCATGATCCCCATCATCGCCCACAACGCTGCCTGATTGGTGGTGATGACCGGCTTGCCAAACTCCTGCTCCCACGCCGGCACGAACGACATGGTCGGAAAGTTGCCGCCCGGGACCACGAACACCTCGATCTCCGGCCGGTCGGTACGGGCGAACGCATCGCGTGCATTTTCCGGGCCGAGCTTGCCGATCATGTAGGAATCGGTCGCGGCGAAGCCCTCCAACAACTCCACCTTCAGCCCGTATTTGCTTTGATAGTAGTGCTTCGCGCGCTCGATCACCGGCTGCGAATAGGGCGACACCAGAGCAATGCCTCGCGCGCCCAGCGCCCGCACCGCCTGGCCGATCGCCTGCGCCGAGGTGATCGCCGGCACGCCGGCCGCTTTGCTAATCCTCTGCGTGGTCACTGTGTCGTAGTCGTCGGCGAACAGGCTGGCGGAGGTCTGCGCCAGGCTGATCACCTCCACCTTCGCGGTGCCGAGCAGCCGCGCCTGATAGTCCACGTCCTCGTCTTTACTCGGCGAGAACGGGCCTGTGCCGCTGGTAAGCAACCTGCCGACATGCGCCTGCAAAGTCGCTGGCAGCAGCCGGCTGTACTCGATCTCCACCGTGGTGTTGGTGGACGGTATCAGCACGCCGAAATGGTGGTTCATGATACGCTCCCATAGGCCCATGGTCGTTCTGCCGCATCGCGGCTCTCGAATGCGATGATCTCGTCCGCGCTGCGCAGCATGAAGCCGAGCTGATCGAGCCCCTCGAGCAGCGGCAGCCGCCGGTCGTCGCCAAGTGTGAAGCGGATCGGTGGCTGCCCTGCCACGTCGATGACACAGCGCTCCAGGTCCACGGTCAACGTGGCGGCATTGGATTGCTCCAGCGCCTTGGCGATACGCTCGATCTCTGCCATCTCCAGATGGATCGGCAGCAGCCCGTTCTGGAAAGCGTTGTCGTGGAATATGTCGCCGAAACCGGGAGCGATGACGCAGCGGATGCCGGCCTCCATCAGCGCCCAGACAGCGGTCTCGCGCGAACTGCCGCAGCCGAAATTGGGCCCGGCCAGCAGCACGCTGGCCTCCCGATAGCGCGGCTGATCGAGCACGAAGTCGGGGCGCGGCACGCCCTCCTTGTCGTAACGCAGGTTGGCGAACAGCTTCGCTTTCAACGGGAGCGTCGCGGCTTCCTCGGGCGTGCGTCCGGGCATCAGCGACGGCGCGATGAGGTCGGTGTTGATGTTGGTCATCAGCATCGGCGCCGCGACACCGGTGAGCACGGTGAATTTCTCCATCGTCTTTCTCCCTACGCCAGCATGGAACGCACGTCGGTGATGCAGCCGGCGATGGCGGCCGCGGCGACCATCGCGGGGCTGGCGAGATGCGTGCGACTGCCCGGGCCCTGACGGCCCTCGAAATTGCGATTGGAGGTCGAGATCGATCGTTTGCCCGGCGACACGATGTCGCCGCCGGCACCGACGCACATCGAACAGCCCGCCTCACGCCATTCGAACCCCGCTGCCTGAAACAACTTGTGCAGACCGGCCGCCTCCGCGGCGGCCTTGACGTGCGCCGCACCGGGCACGGCCAGCGCCGTCACGCCCGGCGCAACCTTGCGTCCGCGCACCACCTCGGCCGCAACCTGCAGGTCGGACAGCCGCCCGTTGGTGCATGAGCCGATAAAGGCGATGTCGATCTTCGTGCCGGCGATCTTCTGGCCCGGCTGCAGATCCATATAGCCAAGCGCGCGCTCGGCCATGGCGCGGCGCCCCGCATCGGCGAAGGTCGATGGCGACGGCACCGTCTCGTCGATCGCCAGCACGTCCTGCGGCGAGTTGCCCCAGGTAATCTGCGGCTTCAGTCTCGTGCAGTCGATGTCGATCACCCGGTCGTATTCGGCGACCGAGTCATCGGTACAGTGTGCGCCACGCGGTGACCGCCTGGTCCCACAGTGCGCCCTTCGGCACCATCGGCCTGCCGTGCAGATACTCGAACGTCGTGTCGTCGGCGGCGATGAAGCCGCCGCGCGCGCCGAACTCGATCGACATGTTGCAGATCGTCAGGCGGCCTTCGAGCGGCATGGCGCGGATCGCCGGTCCACCGGTACTGCACCACGTGCCCCACTCCGGCATCGACACCGTAGCGGCCGATCAATGCCAGGATCATGTCCTTGGCGTAGATGCCCTTGCCCGGCGTGCCATGGAACTCGGCGCGCAGCGTGCGGGGCTTGCGCATGATCAGCGATTGGGTGGCGAACACCTGCATCACCTCGGAGGTGCCGATGCCCCAGGCCCATGCGCCGACTCCGCCGCAGCTCGCGGTATGGCTGTCGCCACAGACGTAGGTGCAGCCAGGCAGCGCGAATCCAAGATGCGGGCCGACCACGTGCACGATTCCGTGGTTGGCGTGGTCGATGCTGAACAGGGTGACACTGAATTCCTCGCAGTTGCGCTGCATCGCGAGGTTGCGCGGACGGGTCGCGGCCCAGGTCTCCAGCGTGCGGCCGGGCTTAGTGGAAATGCCATGGTCGATGGTCGCAAGCGTGAGATCGCGGCGCCTCACCGGCAGGCCGCGCTGGCGCAGCCCATCGAACGCGCGCCCACTGGTGCCCTCCTGTGCGAAGTGGCGGTCGATGTGGATCAGCGCTCGGCCGTCGCCATAGTCCTTGATCACGTGCCGATCCCAGATGCGCTCTAACGGTGTGTTGGTCATCCGCGGTCTCCTACAGTGCGGCTTCGTCGCGGATCGCGGCGGTCACGGTTGCCGATGACGGCTCCGCGTCGGGCGCCAGCGATTCCAGCGATCGCTGATTGGTCTCGATGCCGGCCAGCGCGATGATCACGACCAGCGTCAGATACATGGCGGCGATGGTGCCGACCACGCCGGCGATCCCATAGGTGTTGAACAGCGGCACGACGGCGTACGGCGTGGCGATGAGCGCGGCGCGGCCGGTCATCTGTGCGATGCCGCTGCCGCGGAAGCGATACGCGGTGGGGAACAGCTCCGGCGTATAGCCGCCCAGTCCGAGTGCCAGGAACAGCGACATCGAAGAGACAAGCAGAAAGCCGCACAGCATGATCGGCATGGGCATGACAAGGAACGGATAGATCGAACCGATCACGGCGCAGCCCACCCCGGCCAGCATGATGCCGCGCCGCCGGCCGATGCGATCGGCGAGGAGCACCGCAAGCGCGGGTCCGGCCAGCGTTCCGGCGGTCATCGCGGCGGTGAAGCCGAGCGAGCGCGTCACGCTGAATCCTTGCCTGACGAAGAACGACGGTATCCAGGCGGTGAAGCTGTATGAACCGACCAGACAGGTGACGTTGACAGCCATCGCCAGCAGCGTGCGTCGCACCACCGGTCGCGAGAACAGCACCGAGATCGGCACGTGGCGCGGTGTGGCTGCCGGAACGGCGACGGCCGGCGGCAATTCGCCGCGCGGTGCGGCTTCATGCTCGATGCGACGCAGCACGCTGTCGGCTTCGTCGTGGCGGCCGACGGTTTCCAGCCAGCGCGGCAATTCCGGCAGGCTGCGCCGGAGCCACCACACCCACAGCGCGCCGACACCGCCGATCATGAACATCGCGCGCCAGCCGAGCCAGGGGATCACGGCAAAACCAATGAGCGATACCGCGAACACGCCGGAACTGGAGATCAGATTGAGCAGCGCGGTGTAGCGTCCGCGCTGTGCGGGTGGCACGAATTCGGAGATCATGCCGTAACCGACGACGAACTCGGCGCCGAGGCCGATGCCCATGATACAGCGGATGACGATCAGCCAGTCCATCGAGGGAGCGACGCTGGCGACGAGACACGCGCCGCCGAAGATCAGCAGGTTGAACTGATAGGCGAAGCGGCGTCCAAGCCGGTCGCCCAGCAGACCGGCGGTCGCCGCGCCGATTGTAAGCCCGAGAAAGGTGACCGAAATGAAGGTCGCGTTCAGCGACATGGTGGAGGCGCCGCTGCTGACCAGCGCGGCGAGAACGCCCGCCATCATCGAGTTGTCGAATGAGTCGAAGAACATGCCCATGCCGACCAGACGCAGTACGCGTCGGTGAAATGGGCCGATCGGCAGACGGTCGAGCTGCGCCGCTGCGTTCACAGGTGTAGCCATTGTCGGACCCTTCCTCTGCGCTGAAGTTAGGCAGCAGCGGACGGATGAGCAAACTCAGCGCGCACTCAGCTCGCCGGCGAGCCGATCGTACCACAATGTCTGGTCGGCAGGGGTGAAGTGCGCATTGGCGCCACTCGGGTTGGGAACCACGAAACAGCGCGTCGGACCGATGCGCAGTGGCTGTGCGCCGAGCACCGGTTGGGTGGTATCGGAAGCGAGCGTCCGATGCACATTCCGGTAACCGGTCATGCCGTGAAAGCAGGCGATGCGCGGCGCATGTTTGGCGAGCTTGGCGACAAGGGTTGCGACGCCGAGGACCAATTCGTTCGGCGGCAGCTCGCTGGCGCGCGCCGTGGGACGTTTGACCAGGTCGGTGAAGCCGAAGCCGTAAGCCGGCATGGCGCGGTCGTGTTCCGGTTCCAGCCGGGCAACGCCGAGAGCGCGGCGGGCCGCCTCGCTCAGGATGGAGCGTGAGAAGCAGGGCCAGAAGCGATTGGACCGCCTTGCGAAGTAGTGGCCCTGTGTTGCCGAGTACAGCGAGGGGTTGATGCCAACGAACACCACATCGAGCCCATGCTTCAGCAGATCAGGCAGCGTGTCGATCGCGTCAGGCGCGGTCTTGTGCGGCATCGCGACCCCTCGACCTAGGTATCGCATCCTGACACACTCCAGCCAACTCGTGCAGGAGGCGTCCATGAAAGTCGGTGTGTCGCTCAGCATTCTGGCGCAGGCGGGACGCTCCGATGTCGCCGTCTACAAGGAGCATCTCGAGCTTGGCGATCTCGCCGAGCCGCTGGGCTTCGACTCGATCTTCGCGCTGGAGCACCACTTCACCGGCTACTCGATGTCGCCTGCACCGGTGCAACTACTGAGCTACTTCGCCGGCCGGACCAAGCGCGTGCAACTTGGCACCGCGGTGATCGTGTTGCCGTGGCACGATCCGATACGCGTCGCCGAGAGCATCGCGCTGCTCGACGTGTTGTGCGGCGGGCGTTGTCTGTTCGGCTTCGGCCGCGGCGCGGCGAGCGTGGAATACGCCGGGTTCCGCATTCCGATGGAAGAGGCGCGACCGCGCTTCGTCGAGGCGGCGCAGCTCATCCGGCTGGCGCTCAGCGAGCCCGAGTTCGAATGGCAGGGCGAGTATTATCAGATCCCACGTACCTCGATCCGCCCGCGGCCGGTGTCCAATCCGGAGCGGCGCTTCTTCGTCTCCGCGGTCACGCCCGAGTCAGCCGAGATCATGGCGAAGCTCGGCTTCGGCATGATGGTGATCATGCAGAACGAATGGCCGAAGGCCGCGGCCGACATCGACAAGTTCCGCGAGATCGCCGCCGCGGTTGGTCACGTGCCACCGCCGCCGCTCATTCTCACCAATGTCTCGTGTGCCGAGAGCCGCGAGGAGGCACACGAGCGCGCCATGCGGTATCTCGGGCGGAAATGGGATTCGATCGACAATCACTACCATTTCTCAGATGGCCATCTCGCGACCGTGAAAGGCTACGAGGCGTACGGCAAGATGACCAAGACCTACGCCAAAATGAAGGAGGACACCGCGCGTCAGAAGGCGACCGAGTTCTACGTGAAGATCCAGATCGCCGGAACGCCGGATGACTGCATCCAGCAGATCGCCGAATTGCGCGCGCTCACCGGCACCGAGCATGTGATCGCCGACTTCTCGTATGGCGGCATGCCACACGAGGAAGGCGAGCTGAACATGCGCCTGTTCGCGGACCGAGTGGTGCCGGTGCTGCAACGCGACACGCTGTTTGCCGAGCCGCCGAGAGTGCAGGGTGCCGCAGCACATGAGGATGTCTTCGCGCCGGCCTGACGTGCGTGGCAATCACGCTGCCATGCGGGCTGCCCTCCTGATGCTGACGCTGCTGTTGCCTTCGCTGGCGGTGGCACAGCCACGCAAGGTCGATGTGGCGCATTCGGAGCAGACAATCGGCTCGTGGGTGCTCTCTTGTGCGATGGACCCGATGACCGACGCACAGGTCTGTCGCATGCGCCACAGGTTTTGGCTGGTGGTCCCGAGCGACAGCCATCCCGGCATGGCGCTGGAGGTGCAGTTGCGCTTTGATCAGCTCGTTCCGGTAATGACTGTGCGCGATCTGTCGCTGAGCACGGCGCTCAGCGGGCTGCTGGCGCTGACAACGACGGCGCAGATCCGGTTCGATGCGGCTGCGATGGCCGAGCTGCCGTGCGCGCTTGATGGCGCGTCCGTGGTGTGCGCGCCGACCAAGGCTGATAGTGCGACGCTCGCCGATCAGCTTGCCAGGTCGAAGACGGTGCTGGTGCGCTTTCGCGCATTCGGCGATCTGCCGCTTCCGGTGCCTGATGGGCCGCTGGCGCTCGATCTCGATCGCACGCAGGAGGCGCTGACGCGGTATCGGGTGGCCGGTCCTGAGGTTGCACCGGCGCCTTCCACGCTGACGGATGATCTGAGGGATTCGGCAGAGCGCCTCCTGCGCCGGCTTGGCGTGCCGGGGATGGAGGGGCAACCTAGGCCGCAGAAATAGGGAGAGGAATGATGGAAACGATCGTTGGCAGCGGCAAGCATACCTACAAGGTGCATGAGGACTGGGCGCGGGTGCCCGCTGGCGTCGAGATGAAGCCGGCCGCGGTGGCGGTCGACCCGCATGACCGCATCTACTGCTTCAATCGAAGCGCCGAGCATCCCGTCGTGGTATTCGATCGCGAGGGCAATTTCCTGAACTCATGGGGCGCGGGCATGTTCCGTTTCCCGCACGCGATTCGGTTCGACGACGAGGGGTTCGCCTGGCTCACCGACGGGCACACCATGCAATTCATGAAATTCACCCCCGAGGGCGAGCTGCTGCAGACCATCGGTCTGCCGGGGGGGAAGCGTGCGGATACCGGTGTGCCTGACGACGACTACAGTTCGACCGCGTGGAAGAAGGTCACGCACGGCGGCGGGCCCTTCAACATTCCGACTGACATCGCCTTCGCGCCGGACGGTTCCATGTTCATGAGCGACGGGTATGGCAATGCGCGAGTCCACAAGTACTCGGCGGACGCGAAGTACCTGTTCTCGTGGGGCGAACCTGGGAAGGCGCCTGGGCAGTTCAACCTGCCGCATGGGGTGTGGATCGATCGGCGCGGGCGACTGCTGGTGGCCGATCGGGAGAATGATCGCGTTCAGGTGTTCGATCAGGCCGGCAAGCTGCTGGAGGTGTGGCCCACCGAGCTGATCGGGCCGGCGTTCTTCTACGTCGATCCGGACGACATCGTTTATGTTGCGGAGCACAACGGCGGGATGATCAGCATCCTGACGCTGGATGGCGAGCGGTTGGCGCGGTGGGGGGATCCGATCCATCGCTCGTGCCACGGCATCTGGGGCGATACGCATGGTGACATCTACGTCGTGCAACCGGGCGAGTGGGGACGCGTTCGACGGGTGGTGAAGTTCGAGCGGCAGTAGGGCATCCGGCCGGCGGACCCCGGTTCGCTCTGGCTTCGCGGGCAGTTCCCGCGTTAGAAGCGGTCGAGAGGCAGCGCCCGGGCGCGGCCGGGACGAGGGTTGATGTTGAGACGAATTCCCGCTGCCGCCCTGCTGCTGGCGCTCGGCGCCTGCACTGTGGGTCCTAACTACGAGTCGCCCGAGTGGCTTTCGCCTGCCTCCTGGTTCGCGAAGAAGGCCGAACCTATTTCGCGTGAACCGAGCGTCGCGGTGGCTGGGGCGATCGATCCGAACTGGTGGAAGCTGTTCAAGGACCCGGTGCTCACCAAACTGGAGCGCCGCGTCGCCGGCGAGAACCTCGACGTGCAGGTCGCCACGGTTCGCATCGCCGAGTCCCGCGCTCAACTGGCTGTGGCAGGCGCGGCACAGTATCCGACGCTCAATGCCAACGGCTCGTACGCGCGGCAGAAGACGAGCGATGTGGGCGTGTTCTCAGGCGCCCCCAACGCGATCGGCGCCAACGGCGCCTTCGGCAACACCACGGGCGGCATACAGAGCTCGCATCTCAACCCGTTCGATGTCTATCAGGTCGGCTTCGACGCATCGTGGGAACTCGATATGTGGGGCGGGGTGCGGCGTTCAGTGGAATCCGCACGTGCCTCGGTGGAGGCGTCAGCCGAGGCGCGGCGGGCCACGCTGCTCAGCAGCCTGGCGGAACTCGCACGCGACTACATGCAGTTGCGTGGCACACAGTCGCAGTTGCGTATCGCGCGCGACAACCTGAGGACGTCACAGCAGAGCCTGCAGCTCACGCAGCAACGGGCGGCGGGTGGTGTGACGACCGATCTCGACGTCGCCAACGCCGCCGCTCAGGTGCGCACCACAGCTGCCCAGATCCCGCCTCTCGAGCAGCAGGAGTTTGAACTGATCAATGCGATCAGCCTGCTGCTGGGACAGCCGCCCAACGCGTTACAGGCGGAACTGATCCACGTGCAGCGAGTGCCGCCGGTGCCGCCGCGGGTTCCGGTGGGTCTGCCATCCGAGTTGGCGCGGCGACGCCCTGACATCCGCCAAGCGGAGGCGCAATTGCACGCGGCCACCGCCGACATCGGCGTGGCGGTGGCGAGCTTCTACCCGTCAGTGACATTGTCGGGCAGTATGGGGCTTCAGGCGCTGCAGCCCTGGAAGATGTTCAACATCGATGCGCGGCAGTACGCGTTCGGGCCGGGCGTCACCATTCCGATCTTCCAGGGCGGTCAGCTGAGGGGGACACTTGAACTGCGCAAAGCGCAGCAGCAGGAAGCCGCGATCAACTACCAGAAGATCGTGCTGTCCGCCTGGCATGACGTTGACAATGCGCTGACCGCCTATCGGACCGAGCAGGCGCGGCGCGACCAGTTGGCGGAGGCGGTGGTGCAGAACCAGCGAGCGCTAGGATTGGCGCAGAGCCGCTATCAGGAGGGCGTCGCCGACTTCCTGCAGGTGCTGACAGCGCAGCAGAACCTGCTGTCCACGCAGCAGCAGCTTGCGATTGCGACCACCAATGTGTCGGCGAACCTGGTAGCGCTCTACAAGGCGCTGGGTGGCGGATGGGAGACACAGTTGCCGCGGGCGAACGATGATCTTCGGCCACTCGGCGCGCCGCATCTGTAGTCGCGAATTAACGTGATGGTAGGTCGTGCCGGTCATGGTCGCACGCCATGGCGGGCTGGCGCGGATGGTTGCAGCGTCTTGGCTTTGGCGCTGCGCTCGGCGGCGTGGCTTTCTACGGTGTCGTACGCGCGGAGCTGCTGTCGACCTATTTCCCGACCGGCGTGCCCGGTTACGGTGACGCGCCCGGTGTGACCGTCGCCTCACGGGCGCGACCGGACTACGACCCTCCCGGAGTACGCGCCGGCGATTTCCTGCTTTACCCGCAATGGGTGGAGGGGCTGGGCTATGACGACAACGTGCTTGGCAGCGGCGACACCAAGCATGGAAGCTGGCTGATCGGTACACACCCGTCGCTGCTGATCAACTCCGACTGGTCGCGTGACAGGCTGGGTGGCTATGTCGGGGTCGACGACCAGCGTTACCTGGATCAACCGCAACAGAGCTACACCAACTGGACGGCATCGCTGGGAGGTGCTGTGTCGATCGGCCGCGATGAGCTGACCGTGGCGGTGGCGCATTTCGACCTGCACCAGCCGCGCACCGAGCTGGACGCGCTGCCGTCGGACTCGCCTGTCGCCTATAGCGTGGATGACGTCCGCGTCGGCTACACGATCGCACTGGATCGTTTCTCGGTCACGCCAAGCGTTGCGTTCTCGACGTATCGCTATGATGCGACAACGATCATGGGTGTGCCGACGTCGCAGGCGTATCGGGACCGGAATGTGCTGCAAGGCGCGGTAACCACGCGCTACGAACTATCGCCGCAACGCAATCTGCTGCTGGTAACTCGGGCGCTGGATCAGAACTATGTGGCGCCGCAGACGGGTGTGCCGACGCTCGATTCCACCGGCTATCAGGTACTGGCGGGGCTCGACGATGACACGGATGCGGTATGGCGCTATCGCGTGCTGGTCGGATGGGAGGTGCGGGCGTTCCATGCATCGCAGTACCCGACGCATCAGGCGCCGATCGCGGAGGCGGCGTTGATCTGGAGTCCGAGCGGGCTGACCACCTTCACGGCCACTTTGACTCGCGACATTGAGGACGCCGCCCAGGAAGGCAATGCCGGTTACACTTTCACCAGTGCGCGAGTGGTGATGGATCACGAGTATCTGCGCAACGTGCTGCTGCAGGTGTCGGCCGCTGCGCAGCGTGCCAACTTCCTACAGGGTGGTGGGCAGGCGAGCGATTATTCGATCGGCGCTGGTGTCACCTGGCTAGTGAACCGCAATATGCGGCTGTCCGCCACGTATGACTTCACTGACCAGAGGGGCAGCAGTGCGCCAACGCCACTGACCACGGGCAACTATATGCGCAGCATCGGACTGCTGACGCTGCGGTTTGGCATGTGATCCGATGGTTTTGTCTCGTGCCGCGTGGCTGGGACGAGTTGCCATGGGCCAGGCGCTCGCGCCAACTATGGCATGCTGATCGCATGCGTCCTGACGAGAACCGCGAGGAGAGTGCCATGTCACGTGTTGTCCGGGTTGCCGCCGCCCAATTGGGACCGATTGCGAGGTCGGAAACTCGCGGGCAGGTTGTCGATCGCTTGATCGCCTTGCTGCACAAGGCCCAAAGTTTCGGGGCGACGCTGGTGGTGTATCCGGAATGCGCGCTGACCACGTTCTTTCCGCGCTGGGTGTTCGATGATCCGGTGGAGGCAGAGCCGTTCTTCGAGAGGGAGATGCCGAATTCAGACGTGCAGCCGCTGTTCGATGAGGCCAGGCGGATCGGCATCGGCTTCTGTCTGGGCTACGCCGAGCTGACACAGGAGGACGGCCGCAAGCGTCGCTTCAATACCTGCATTCTCGTCGATGGCCGCGGCGAGGTCATCGGCAAATATCGCAAGGTCCACATCCCCGGGTTGGCACACGCCGATCCTGATGGTTGTGCGACGAACTTTGAGAAACGCTACTTCGAAAACGGTAATCTCGGCTTCCCGGTGTTCCGTGCCTTCGGTGGCGTGATGGGCATGTGCATCTGCAATGATCGCCGCTGGCCCGAGACTTATCGCGTGATGGGCCTGCAGGGAGCCGAGCTTATCATGGTCGGCTACAACACTGGCTCCACGCGTATGGTCATCGAGGGCAACCAGCGCGTCATGGAGCCCGCGCATCTGGCCACAGAACACAATATGCTGGTGATGCGGGCGGGTGCGTATCAGAACTGTTGCTGGGTAGTCGGCGTCGCCAAGGCCGGCGCGGAGGAGGGCAGCGATTTTCTCGGCGATACCTGTATCATTGCACCGACGGGTGATGTCGTTGCCAAGGCCATGGGTCTGGGCGATGAAGTCATTGTGGCTGACTGCGATCTCTCGGCCGGTGAGTACAACCGCCGCAGCATATTCAACTTCGAGGTCAATCGGCAGCTCCAGCACTATGGTTTGATCACCAGCCAGAAGGGCGTTCGGATCATCGTATGATGCGCCTGCGCTGCCAGTGGTGCTCCCGGCATTGCAAAGCGCCCGGTGCGTTCGATATGAGGTGACGCGATCATTCGGCGGCCTGAAGCTGTGGCGCGACGGTGGCAAGTTCAGTGATTGGAATGTGACAGGCAATGCCGTGTGCGCCTGAGGACTGCTGCCATGGCGGCGCAACGGTATCACAGACTGTGCCAAGCCTGCGTGGGCAGCGGGCTGCGAAGCAACATCCCTCCGCGGATTTAGCAGAACCCGGATCACCGGGGAGTCGCACACGCACGACATGACGCGCGCCGATAATAGGTACCGCGGAGAGCAACGCCTCGGTGTAGGGGTGGTAGGGCGGACGCAACACCTCCGCCGTTGGTCCCGCTTCCACGGCACGTCCGCGGTACATGACAACCACTCGCTCGGCGATATGTGCGATCACGCCGATATCGTGGCTGATGAAGAGAAGAGCCAGGCCGAACTGGTCGCGTAAATCGTGCAGCAGATTAAGGACGGCGGCCTGCACCGAAACATCGAGGGCCGAGACGGCCTCGTCGCAGACAAGAAAGTCAGGTTGTGTCGCGAGCGCTCTGGCTATACTGACCCGCTGCTTCTCCCCGCCTGACAACTCGTGCGGATAGCGATCGGTGTAACCCATGGGGATCCGAACCAGCGCAAGAAGTCGGTGGACCTCGTCTCTCGCCGCGGCGCCGCGGGCGATGCCGAAGCGCTCAAGCGGCCGGCGCAACGTGGCTCCAACTGTCTTGCGCGGGTTGAGCGACGTATCCGGGTTTTGGAATACGATCTGTGCCCGCCGGCGAAACTCCGGACCTGGTTTGGCAGGCAGTTCCGCGCCCGCAAACGTAATTAGCCCACTATCGGCCGTGATCAGTCGCAGCAGCAGTCGGCCGAGCGTCGTCTTTCCGCACCCGGACTCACCAACGAGCCCCAGGATTTCGCCGGAGTCAATGCGGATCGACATATGATCGACGGCGGGGGCGATGCTTCCTTTGCGGACCAGCCAATGGCCGCTGCGGAATGATTTTGTCAGGTCCACCGCGTCGACCAGCGGCCCAGTACATTCGCGGCCCCGGCCCACGTAAGTTTCAGTTGTTGTGTCTTGCCACGGCAGTCCGGCGGCGGTGCTGGTGCGATGGCAGCTTGCGTGGTGACCCGGTGTGATCAGCTCGAGTTGCTGCGGCCGTTGGCATCCGTCGACGACATGCGCGCAGCGCGCACGGAAGTTGCACCCAGGGTCGGTATCGACCATGTCGGGCAAGCTGCCGGGTATCGGCGCAAGTCGTGCGATCCGCCGCGGATCGGGCCGTGGCAATGCGCGTAGCAATCCTCTGGTATAGGGATGCGCGGGCCGTGCCAGCACATCGGTCGCGGAACCTGTCTCCACTGTCCGTCCGGCATACAGCACGGTGATTCGGTCACAGATGCGATCGACGATGCCGAGGTTGTGGCTAACCAGCAGCATGGCCAGCCCGCGCCGCTGCCGCAGGTTCTCCAGCAGGTCGAGGATCTGCGCCTCCACGGTTACATCCAACGCCGTGGTCGGCTCGTCCAGCAGCAGCAGGTCGGGCTCCGCGGCGAGCGCCGTCGCTATCATGGCGCGCTGTTTCATGCCGCCCGACAACTGATGCGGATAGAGCCGCATCATCTCGGCGGCGCGCACGATGCCCAATTCGGCCAGCAGCGCGGTGCCACGTTGCATGGCGGCGGCGCGCGACATCCTACGATGCACCAGCATCGGCTCGATCACCTGGATGCCGACCGGCAGAGCCGGATTGAGTGCAGCCGATGGGTCCTGAAACACCGCGCCGATGCGCAGGCCACGCAGTGCGGCCGCCTCGCGCAGCAGGTCAGCTCCGCCCAGCACGGCGCGCGTTGCATGCATCCGCGCACCGGGCCCAAGCAGCCCAAGGATCGCCAGCACGACGCTCGACTTGCCGGAACCCGATTCGCCCACCAGCCCCAGCGCCTCGCCGCGTGCGATCGACAGCGAAAGCCGGTCCACCGCGCGCAACCAGCCGCGCGGAGTTGCATAGCTGACCGAGAGGTCCTCGATAGTGAGCAGCTTATCGGCCATCAGCTCACTCCTGCAGTTGCGGATCGAGAGCCTCGCGCAGCCCTTCGCCGAACAGGTTCACCGCCACGAGCACGACGCACAGACTGAGCCCGGGTGCGAGGCCGATCCACGGTGCCTGATCGATGAACTGCCGGCTTTCCGCAATCATCAACCCCCATTCGCTACTCGGCGGCTGCGGACCCAGACCGAGGAACGACAGCGACGAGCCGAGCAGAATGGCGAAGGTGATACGCAGCCCGGCTTCGACGATGATAGGCGGCCAGGCATTCGGCAGTATCTCGCGTAGCAAAATCGACGTCGGGCCCTCGGCGCGCGCGTGCGCGGCCTGAACGTAATCCTCCTGCAGCAGACCGAGTGCCACCGATCGCGTCAGCCGCGTCATGATCGGGATATAGATGAGACCGACGGCGACGATGGTCTTCCACAAACTCGGCGTCGTCACGGCAAGAATCAGCAATCCGAGCAGAATTGGTGGTATCGAAATCAGCAGATCAACTGTGCGCATGATCGCTGCTTCCACGACGCGGCGATGGAAGGCTGCGGCCAGGCCGAGCGAAACGCCGATCACAAGGCAGATGCCGGTGGCGCCGAAGCCGATAGCCAGCGAATAGTGGGCACCTGACAATACTCGCGAGAGCACATCACGACCAAACTCGTCGGTGCCGAACCAATGCGTGGCCGAGGGCGGCATCAGGCGTACGCGCACGGCGAAACTGGTGGGGTCGTATGGGGCGATCGATGGGCCGATAATTGCCAGCGCGACGATCGCCGAAACGACACTGGCGCCGAGCACGAGACGCGGCGGCCACGCGCTGCGGCGGAGTGAACCCGCTGCTATCTGGCCGCTCATGCTTCGCTGCCGCCTAGCCGGATGCGCGGGTTGACGACTGCGTAAAGTGTGTCTGCGACCAGGTTGGCGCACGCGTAGATCGCAGTGACCACCATCATGCCGGCTTGCAGCAGCGGCAGGTCGTGCTGCTCGATCGAGAACACGAGGAGGCGCCCGAGACCAGGATAGGCAAACACCGTTTCGATCACCACGACACCGCCCATCAGAATGCCGGCGTCGATCGCGAGCACCGTGATCGTCGGCAGCAGTGCATTGGGCAGCGCGTGGCGCCGCAGCACCAGTCGCTCAGGCAAACCTTTGGCACGCGCCGCAAGCACGTAGCGGCTTTGCAGGGCATCCAGCATCGAGGAGCGGGTCAGTCGCGAAACATGGGCGATCAATCCGCAGGTCAACACCAGCACGGGCAGCAGCAGATGCGACAGCCAGCCCAGTATTCCTGCGGTCTCGATCGGGTCGTAGCCGGTTGCCGGCAGCCACCGCAGCAGCGACGCGAAGACCAGGACCGCAACGATGGCCCAGAAGAAGTCCGGCACGGCGATGAACAAGAACTGCATCAGCGCGATGACGCGGTCGGACGGGCGCCCGCGATGGGTTGCGGCGTACACGCCACAGGCGATGCCGATGATCGTAACCAACACGAAGCTGATTCCCGCGAGGATGGCCGAGCGACCCAGCGCGTCGAGGATCACCGGGAGCGCCGGCCGGTCCATCACCAGGGAGCGGCCAAAATCACCGCGCAGCATTTGACTGAACCAGTGCCAGTACTGCACCGGCAACGGATCATTGAGTCCGAGTTTCTGTTCAAGGGTCGCAATCGCATCGGGCGTGGCGAATTCGCCAAGAATCGCGTAGGCGACGTTGCCCGGCAGAATGTGCACAATGGCAAAGATCAGGACGGACATCGCCCAAACAGTACCGACCACCGACAACAGCCGCCGCGCGATGTATCCCACCATGTCAGGGCGCAGAGGGTGGGCTCATGACATGGTCGCGTGGCGCAGATCGAACCATCGCATGGGGTGTGTCTCCACGTTCTGAACCGACTGGCGATAGCCGCAGATGAAGTTGGCGGCGTAGGCGATGTATCCGGGCGGATCATCGAAGATGCCATGCTGCATTGCGATGTACTGAGCCTTCTGCTCGTCGATGTTCCCGGTGCGCCGCGCCGCATCCAGCGCCTTGTCGACAGGTGGATTTGCGTAATGCCACATGCGCGGGTTCCAGCTTCCCTGTGAATGAAAGAACGGGTAGGTGCTGGTGTCGACGGTGGGGCGCGCGAAGAAGCCGTCCACGTAGATTGGGGCTTTTCCCGACACTTCCGCGTCAAATGAGGAGTACGGCATACGCTGAAGCTGAAGGTCGAAGCCGCCTGGCAGCGCGAGCTGCTGAAGTGCCACACCCATGCGCTCGCGAACCGGGCGTCCCACCGGAAGGATAATCGGAATTTTGATTCCGTTCGGGTGGCCAGCCTCAGCCAGAAGTTTGCGCGCTGCCACCGGATCCGACTTGTTGATCACGATGTCCCGCGCATAGAACGGATGCGTCGGTGGGATTGGCCCTATAGTCGGCACGCCCTCGCCGAACAGTACCAAATCGACCACGTCCCGCTTGTCGACCGCCAGATGAAACGCGCGGCGCACGCGCACGTCGTTGAACGGTGGCGTGATGTTGTTCATGATCGCCGCATCCCAGGATGCGGTTGCCACGCTCTCCACGCGCAGCCGCTTGTCGGCCTTGAGCTGCGGCACCTGATCCGGCGGCAGGTCCCAGACCGCATCGATGTCGCCGGCCTGAAGCGCGGCGATCTTGACGCTCATTTCGGGGATGATGCGCAGTTCCACACCATCGAGCTTCGGCAGGCCCGGTTCGAAGTAGTTGGGGTTCTTCACCATCACCAGGCGATCGCCCGGCGTATAGCTGGCGAACATGAAGGGGCCGGTGCCAATCGGTTTGGTGGCAAGCTGATCGACCATGTCGCGCGGCACGATCTTGACCTGACGATCCGCGAGAATCTCGGCAAACCCGCTGTAGGGATAGCTGAGATCGAAGCGGACCTTGTAGGGGTCGGGCGCCGACATCTCGGCTATCATGACGTAATTGCTGCGCGAGGGCGCGGCAGACTTCGGATCGAGCAGCCGTTTGAAGCCCGCGACGACATCGTCGGCCACCATCTCGCGGCCGTTATGAAACTTTACGCCCCGCCGTAGGCTGAACGTCCACTGCTTGAGATCCTCGGTGGAGGTCCAGCTCTCCGCAAGATCGGGCACCACGGACAGATCCGCTTTCATTCTGGTCAGGCCGTTGAAGACGAGGTTGTCGTAGATGTATTCGTCGCCCAACGTGGTGCGCAGCGGATCGAGTATGACCAGCGACGTCGTGATGCCGATGCGCATGACCTGCGATGCGGCGGCGGCCGAAGTGGCGGAAGCGGCAAGGGCGCTGCCCAGCAGCGCTCGGCGCGTCAGATCCATGAAAGGTGCTCCCTGTTGGCGGCGGTGCCGTGAATTTGGGCAAACGCTCGCGCGGTCCCGCTTTGAGAGTTGCCGCTATGGCCCAAGCAAACGGTGGGCCATTTGGCGCGTCAGCGTTCCGCGAGATGCCAGGCGAGTTCGTCGATCCTGGCACGCTTCATGGCCAGATAGTCAGCTATCAGTACGCCACCGGTCGGCGCGAACACGTTGCCCAGCAGCCCCGCACAACTCGTATAGCTGTTCACCACGCCCGGCACAGCGGAGAGGCTGAGGCCGCGAATGCTGATGATCAGCGTGGTCCAGAAAAGGCCGACCCGTCCGAGGATACGTGTCACCCCTGAGGCCACCTCGAACACGTTGGCGACCTTGCCATTGGTGGCGGCCGCGCCGTATGCGCCGAGCGTGCAGGCGAAGCGTGCCTGCGGTAATGCTGACGACAGCACTGAGGAATGACAGGCCGGCAACCACGGCCAAGCCGCCGGTCATGATCGAACCAGGATTGAGTGCGAAGCCGAAAATGATTGCGAATATGTCGAACCATCCCACGGTCCGCTTCTCCGTCGGATCGGTTCTATGCCGAACTGCTCCACGCCTTTCGGCTGACGATAGCGATAGAGCGGCGCCGCAAGAGCGTGCCCTTCACATGAGGTGCCTTTTGCTTCCGGCGCTCGTGCATTCACCATCTTCGGCATCGAGCCAAATGCGGCCGGTGAACCGTGGCGAGGTCCCAAGGAGGCGCTATGCACCGCCGGATGAATGTGGCGTATATTTGTGCATGTACTGGAGATTTCTTGATTAAGAGGACGGTTCCACGGCTACTTGCTGTTATATCGGGCTTTGATGCCTTTTATATGACCATATCATGGTGTGGCGCGTGAGATCGTTGATCACAATTGCCTGAGAAGTGGCCAAAGATGCTGTTTCACCGGCCACGAACCAGCCAGCATATGCCCGTGAGGGGCAAAGCATTGCGCGAACCGTCGGCCACCGCCCGAAGCCTGCATGACCTGCCCGCGACGCCGGGCAACGTTCACTGGGGCTACTTCGACGCATCGCTTGCGCCGGCGCTCCGCGTGCGCAGCGGCGACCTCATTCGTGCCGAGGCAATCACCCACCATGCGGGCGATGCGCCCGAGCTGATGATGGACGCCGGCATCCGCGGTTTGTACGCCGCGATCCCGGAGCATGACCGCGCGCCAGGCGTGCATATCATGACCGGCCCGATCCATGTCGCCGACGCTGTGCCGGGCGACATGTTGGAGGTGCGCTATCTCGAAATGGTGCCGCGCCTGAGTTACGGGTCCAACCTCGCCGCGCACTGGGGCTACCTGTATCGCGAGATGGCGGAACGCGAGCGTATCACGATCTTCCGCATTGATCGCGCGACCAACCAGGTTGCCGCGGTGTTCGCCTATGATGTGGCAGAGAAATACACAGTGCCGGGACGCATTACCGACTGTGCTGCCTGTCGGTGCGAACCGGCGCTGCGTGGCGTCCGGGTGCCCGTGCGGCCGCATATCGGCGCCGCCGGTGTTGCGCCGAATGCGGCGGGCCGGATCAGCAGCGTGCCTCCCGGCTTGCACGGTGGCAACATCGACAATTGGCGCATGGGCGCCGGCGCGACGATGTTCTATCCCGTGCAGGTGCCCGGCGCGCTGTTCTCACTCGGCGATCCGCATATCTCGCAAGGCGATGGCGAAATCAGCGGCACCGCGATCGAGGCCTCGCTCGACGTGCTGTTCCAGGTCCGTGTGCGGAAGGATTTCCGTTTTCCCTCGCCGCTGCTTGAGACGCCGCGCCATTGGATCGTCCATGGGTTCGACGAGGACCTGAACGTGGCGATGCGCAACGCCGCCCTCGATATGATGGACTTGCTGACCGAGCAACAGCGCCTGAGTCGCGACGACGCGTACTCGCTGATGAGTTTGGCCGCCGACTTCGCGGTCACGCAGGTGGTGGATGGCAGACAGGGTGTTCACTGCCGGATTGCCCGCGGCGTATTCAATTGCGACGCACCCGATCCGGACCACCCGGACTCGTAAGGCCCGTTGGCATCCGCCACGATGGCGTTCGGTTCCCACGACGACAGAGCCCATCATCGTCGATAGGAACTTCTCTCCCGCGCATGGCACGGAACTTGCTGACCACCATCACGGAGGAAGCGCTGAACAGACGCCACAGGAGCTTCGCCAACCATGGCTGCGTACCGGGTTCACGCCTTGCCCGCCGCTGTCCTCGCCAAGGCCCAAAGCCAATTGCGCCCGCGCGCGTTCGCACCGCACGCCGCTGTCGCGGCATTGCTGCTGCCGTCGCTCGTGTTTCTGGCGATGTTCTTCGCGCTTCCAGCGCTGGGATTGCTGGCCTGCAGCTTTCTCACCCAGGCCACCGATGGAACAATCGGGCTGCCCCTGACGCTTGAACACTATCGACACTTTTTCGCCGTAGGGCTCTATACCCACGTCCTGCTGACGACGCTGCGGATCAGCCTCGTCACGGCGGGATTGGCAATTGTTCTCGCCTATCCGGTCGCGATGGTGATGGTGCGCAGCAATCCTTTGGTCAATCGCGTTTTGACAATGATCGTTATCGCTCCGCTGATCGTCAGTGTGGTGGTGCGGACTTATGGTTGGCAATTGATCCTCGGTCGAGGGAAGACCGGCATTCTCAACTGGCTCCTGCTGAACTCCGGGTTTGCTAACGAGCCTTTGTCGTTGCTGTATTCCGAAGCCGCGGTCGTGATCGGTTCGCTGCACGTCTTCTTTCCAATGATGGTGCTGCCACTCGCCTCCTCGCTCGGCCGCATCGACCCGCGCATCGAGGACGCTGCGCGCACATTGGGCGCCACATCGTGGCGGATCTTCCGCCGGATCACTGTTCCGCTCAGCCTGCCTGGGCTGGCGGTGGGCTGCACCCTGGTGTTCTCGTTGACGGCCGGATCGTTCGTGACGCCTGCCATCCTTGGCGGCAATGGCGCGCAGATGCTGGGCATGCTCGTCGACCAACAGATTCTCGTTGTCTATGACTGGCCATTCGGCGCCACGGTCGCAACTGTGCTTGTCGTGATCGTCCTCGCGGTGAATGTCGTTTCGCTACGTGCGCTCCGTTTGCGCAGGATGACACGCACAGCATGAACAATCGTCTGAGTGGACCGATCGCGTGGCTGCTTTTCCCGGTCACCGCCGCGGTGATGATCTTCATTCTGGCGCCTCTGCTGGTAACAGTCGCGATCTCGATCAGCGACACGCCGTACGTCGTGTTTCCGCCGCGCGGCTTCACCCTGGACTGGTACGCCAAGGTGCTGCAGGACGCAGATTTCCAGGCCTCGCTTGGCTTCAGTTGCCTACTTGCCGTTGGCGCGACGCTGGGTGCGCTGCTGCTGGGCGTCCCAGCGGCCTTCGCTGTGGTGCGCCACCGGTTTCCCGGACGCGACGCCGTCTCCGCCGCGCTGCTGTCGCCTCTGGTGTTCCCGGTGCTCATCATCGGCGTGGCACTGCTGCAGCTCTTCGCCTTCATGCGCTCCGACAACGTGTCGCTCAACATGCTGATCGCGCATGTGCTGGTGACGATGCCCTATGTGGTTCGCACCGTCGCCGCCAGCCTGACGCTGGCGGACACTGCATTGGAAGATGCGGCGCGAACCCTGGGTGCGGGGCGCTGGCGAGTGTTCCGCCGCATCACTATCCCGCAGATCGCACCTGGCCTGGCGGCCGGCGCACTGTTCGCGTTCATGGTGTCGTTCGACAATTTCCCTATCTCGTTATGGCTCGCCGACGCGCAGCACAATCCGATACCGCTCCTGGTCTTCCAGATGATCGACAATGTCTTCGAGCCATCGGTCGCGGCGATCTCAACGCTGATGATGCTGCTGGCAATGGTGATCGTGCTGGTGCTCGAACGGCTCACCGGTCTGCGGCGGGCAATGGCAATCTAGGAGGAGCAATCATGGGGAAGGCCGTACGACGCCGCGCTGTCCTGAGCGGGGCCATCGCCGCACCGCTGATCATCGGGCGCCGCGCTTCGGCAGCGGACCGGTCGATCACCGTTGGCATCTACACGGGCCAGCAGGGTGACGTCGTGCGCAAGGAGATCATTCCGCCATTCGAGGCGAAGCATCAGTGCAAGGTGTACACCACCGAAGGCGTGACGTTGGAGCAAATCGCGCTGATGCGGGCGACACGCAACAACCCGAAATATAGCGTCATGTTTGTGGATGACATTGGGATCGAGTTGGCCAAGCGCGAGGGACTGATCGAGCAGCTTCCGCGCGAGAAGATCCCCAACATGGAACGCGTGTTGGGCCGCTTTATCTATTTCGGCGGTTACGGCGCTGCGTTTGCGATGTCCGCGGCCGGCCTCTGCTACAACACCGCGACGGGCAAGCCGCTCACCAGCTATGGCGATCTGTGGGATCCGCGCCTGCGCAACCGTTTCATGATGGAGTCACCAAAGGCGACGCAGAGCCTTTATCTGCTGATTGCCGCCGTCTCGCTTGATACCGGTAAGCCCTATGCCCAGACGCAGTACATGATCGAGCAGGCCTGGCCGAAGATGGAGGCGCTGAGGCCAAATGTGCTGAGCATATTCGAGAGCCAGACGACGGTCATGCAGGTGGCCAACGGGCAGGCTGATGTCGCCGGCATCTTCTATTCGAAGACCGTCTATCCCTACACGGTCAAAGGCGTTCCGGTCGAGATGTGCTATCCGCGCGAGGGTGCCTTTGCCGGCATCAACTGTGTCAGCCTGGTCAAAAATGCGCCCGACCGCGAACTCGGCATCGCCTTCATCAATCACATGCTGGATCCCGCCATTCAAAAGCTGCTGGCCGAGGAGACGCTGACGGCACCCTCCATTTCCGGCCTGGAGTTCAAGCCGGATGTCGCGAGATTCATGGCATATCCCGAGTCGAAGATGGATGAGATGCAGATCTTCAGCCCTGACTGGTCCTTCATCAACCCGATCCGGGCAAAATTGCTGGAGAAGTACAATCAGGTCTTTGGCGCCTGAGGCCGACGCGATCATGGCAGCCTCAGTTCGTCTGCGCGAGCTGATCAAGCAGTTCGGCGCCACGCGCGCCGTCGATCGCGTTTCGCTTGCCATCGAGCCCGGCAGTATTGTCGCGCTGCTCGGCCCGAGCGGCTGCGGAAAGACCACCACGCTGCGCATGATTGCCGGACTGCTGCATCCGGACGCCGGCGACATCATCATCGACGGGAGATCGATCACCGATGTTCCCGTGCATCGGCGCAATGTCGGGATGCTTTTCCAGAATTACGCACTATTCCCGCATATGACGGTCGCCGAGAACATCGGTTTCGGTCTGGAGACCCGCAACATCCGCCGCAGCGCGGCAGCACCGCGCATCGCCGCCGCATTGCAGCTTGTGCAGCTTGCCGGCTTCGAGCATCGCATGCCGGCGCAATTATCCGGCGGACAGCAGCAACGTGTCGCGCTCGCGCGCGCATTGGTTGTGGAGCCGGCGGTTCTGCTGCTGGATGAGCCATTGGGCGCGCTCGATAGGGGCCTCCGGCAGGACATGCAGGTCGAGCTGCGCGATCTGCAACGGAGGCTGGGCATCACGACGGTACTCGTCACCCACGATCAGGATGAGGCGCTGACCATAGCGGACCGCATCGCGATTATGCGGGACGGCTATATCGAGCAATCCGGCACACCGGCCGACGTCTACCAGCGACCGGTATCGCGCTTTATTGCCAGTTTTCTTGGTGCGTCGAACTTCTTCCGCGGCACGGTCGAGCGGACGGACGCTGGCGCAATGTATGTTGCCGTGCCGGGTGGACCGGCGATCTCAGTGCGCTCCTCGCGACCGGTTGGCACGCCGGTCACCATCGCGCTACGGCCCGAATCGGTGAAGGTCGACGTGCCCGACGTAACTCGAGACGCCGAAGCCAAAATCAACGAGGTCGATGCCTTGGTCGAAAAGATCGTCTACCATGGCTTCATCAGCCACCTCTATTTGCGCCAGGACAATGGCGATCCCTTGATTGTATTGCGGCAGAATGAAACCGCGGCGTTGCCGCCAATCGCGCCGGGCAAGCGGGTCCGCGCTTATTGGTCGGAGGAGAGCAATCATATCGTTCGCGACGAGGCGGGGGGAACGTTCGACCATGCAGCCGAATAGGGCGGTTATGAGTGCAACCAAATTGTATCGCCGCTCGTTGCTGGGCGGCTTCACCGCTGCTGCCGCTGCAACCGCAACGGGACCGTATGCGAGAACCGCTCCTGCACAGGTGCTCAGGATCGCGATGACCGCGTCGGATCTTCCCACAGTCACAGGCATTCCAAACAACGGTGGCGAGGGTTTCCGCTTCCTCGGCTATCCCGCCTATGATGGCGTCATCAACTGGGACTATACCCATGTAAATCAGACGGCCGACGCGACGCCTGGGCTGTTTGAATCCTGGGCGATCGACACCGGCAATCCGACACGCTGGATCTTCACCTTGCGGGCGGGCGTCACATTTCACGACGGGTCGCCGCTCAGCATGGACGACATCGTCTGGAATTTGCAGCGGGTCTGGGACGAAAAGTCGCCGCAATACGACGCACCCGCGGCCCCCATTGTGCGTGCGACGGTGACGATGATGGACCATTGGGAGAAGATCGACGAAAGCAAGATCGCGCTCTACACCAAGAGCCCATTCAGCTTCTTCCACTATCTGCTCACCAGTTTCCTGATCGCCAGCCCAAGGCAATGGGAGAAGATGGGGCGGACTTGGTCCGGCTTCGCCAAAGCGCCATCCGGCACCGGCCCTTTCAAGATCACCCGCATCGTGCCTGGGCAATATGCCGAACTGAGCCGTAACGAGAATTACTGGAACAAGTCGCGCATCCCCAAGCTGGAACGTCTCGTCGTCTATCCGATGCCCGAGGCGACGACACGCGTTGCCGCGCTGCGCTCAGGCCAGGTCGACTGGATCGAAGTGCCGCCACCAGACGCGATTCCATCGCTGCGCAGTGCCGGATTCCAAATCAGCCTCTGGCCATACCCACACACCTATCCGTACGTGCTCAACTGCGCACCCGGGACAGTCTTTAGCGATGTGCGGGTGCGTCAGGCGATCAATTTCGCGATCGACCGTGACGGGCTTTGCGCGATGCTCAACGGCACGGCGAAGCCTGCTTACGGATTTTATCCGCCCGACCACCCGCTGTTCGGCAAGCCGAGGTTGCACTACAGTCACGACCCGGAGCGTGCCAAGGAGCTGCTTGCACAGGCGGGGTACGGACCCAAGCGTCCGCGCGCGAAAATCATGATATCGACCTCTGGCTCGGGGCAGATGGTCCCGATCCCGATCAACGAGTTCCTGCAACAGAACTTCTCTGACGTCGGTATCGACGTCGACTTCGACGTGGTCGAATGGGGGACTATGCTGATTGCACGCCGCAGTCCGCCTAGCCAGGCGACATCGCATGGCGATGACGGCATCAACAACAGCCTCGGTTACACCGATCCATCCACGATGTATCGCCTTTTTGCAACCGCGAGCTTCCCGCCTGCGGGCACGAATTGGGGACATTTCAGCAACGCCCGCTTTGATGATCTGACGACGCGTGCCCAGGCCAGCTTCGACGTGGCGGAACAAACCAGGTTGCTGGCGGAGGCGCATGCCATCCTGGTCGACGAGGCGGCCTGGCTCTATATATGTCATGACCTGAACCCGCGGGCGATGAGCAAGAGTGTGCAGAACTTTCACCCTGCACAGAGCTGGTCGCAGGATTTCACGCAGATAACCATGGGTTGAGCGCGCCGAGCGGTGTCGCCTCGGTTGTGAAGGACACAGGCAATGTCCCACGCAGCGTCAGGGGCTCTTCCCATTGGAGTGACTGAGTTCGCGCTCGCGCGTCGCCGCGCGATATTGTCATGCGCGATCGGCAACTTCTTCGAGCTGTTCGACTTCACGATTTATGGCTTCTTCGCGGTCGCGATCAGTCGCGCATTCTTTCCGGCCGGAGACCCGGTGCTGGCGATGGCGAGCACGTTCGCGACATTCGGGGTGGCTTTTGTTTTGCGCCCGGTGGGAGCGATCGTGCTTGGCGCCTACGGTGATCGGGCAGGACGACGCGCGGCGCTGGTGGTGACTATTGGACTCATGGCGACGGCCACGGGAATGACCGGACTGATCCCGACCTATGCCAGTATCGGAATCTGGGCGCCCATATTGTTGCTGATCTGCCGCATGATGCAGGGGTTTTCCACCGGTGGCGAATGGGGCGGCGCGGCGACATTTCTCGTGGAATATGCGCCGACCGGCAAGCGGGGTATCACGGGGAGCTGGCAGCAGTTCAGCACCCAGATCGGCTCGCTCGCCGGTTCCACCGCGGCGACCGTTCTGGCGACAGGCCTCTCCGAGACGGCGTTCTATAGCTGGGGCTGGCGGCTGCCGTTCCTGTTCGGCTTCCTGCTCGGACCGATCGGCTATTACCTGCGCCGGAAGGTCGCCGAGACTCCGGTCTTCACGGATACCGTCGAACGGCGGAAGGTCGAGCGGGCGCTGCTGCGTGTTGCGATCCGCGATTACAGCGACCGCATGATCCAGGCCTTTGGCCTGAGCCATCATAGGCTGCATCGCTGGGTTCGTCTTCACCGTCTATCTCGTCAGCTATGCGATCAACACCATGAAGCTTCCCGCGGGCGTGGCACTATCGTGCGCCATGGTGTCCGGCATTATCGTGGTGACACTGACGCCGTTCTTCGGCGCATTGTCCGATCGGATCGGGCGCAGGCCACTTATTCTGGCATGTGCGATGCTTAATCTCCTGTTCGACTACCCGTTATTCCTGTTGGCGATCCACGGTAGGTCGCATGGTTCTCTTCTGCTGGCACTGGCAGTGAACGCGGTGTTCCAGTCGATGTATACCGGCACGATTCCCTCGATTTTAGCCGAGATGTTTCCGACCCGCGTACGCTACACGGCACTCTCAGTCAGTTACGGGTTTGCCGTGATGCTATTCGGTGGTTTCGCGCCACTCATCTCCACATGGCTCGTGAAGGTAACCGGGAATCCCTTTGCGCCGTCATTCTACGTGATGGCGGGCGCTGCGCTGAGTGCCATCGCCATTCTCAGCATGAAGGAATACCGGAACACGCCGCTGGACTGATCGGGCAGCGGTGCTTGCCGACGAACACGCCGCTCACGTATCCTGCCACGCGACATCAGAGTAGCGGTGGGAGTGAGCCAATGACGACGCATGTGCGCTGCGGTACGCTGTTCGCAGGAAACGATGCGACCGCTCTGAAAAACCATACGCTTTCGTTCGGTGATCGTGGCGAGATAACCCATGTCGGCCCGACAAGCGAGGCTCCGCCGGTCGCGGCGCGCGAGACTGTGCTCGACTATGGCAATCTCTTCGTCATGCCGGGCCTTCAGGACGTTCATACGCATCTTGCCTACGGCAATGCCAAGTCCGAGGAGGATATCGACCTATACCAGCCGATGGAGTTCCGCTCGCTGCGTGGGCTGTTCTTCGCGCAGAAGGTTCTTGCGGCCGGCTATACGTCGATTTGCGCGCCTGGCGATGCGGGGCAGATCAGCCTCTCGGTTCGCAACGCGATCAACTTCGGGCTGTTCGATGGTCCGCGTGTCACCGCGGCCGGCCGCTACCTGACAACGCGCCAGGGACTGACCGACTGGTACCCGACCTGGATCGGAGTGCCCGACACGTCTATCGGCCGTCTCGTCACCAGCAAGGACGAGGCGGTCGAAGAGATCCGCGTGCAAGTCAAGAACGGTGTGGACTGCATCAAGATTGCCATGGATGGCGTCCAGACACGCGAGAATGGCGAGCTGATTGCCGCTTTCAACCGGGACGAAACGACCGCGATGGTCACCGAGGCCCACCGGCTCGGCAAGCGCGTCGTCGTGCACGCGCGCGGCCGCGAGGCGATCCTCTATGCCGCCCACGCCGGCGTCGATCTGATCTTTCACGCCACATATCTCGATGACGAATGTCTTGAGGCGATGGTTAAATCCGGCACGGCCATCGGCCCAACCCTGACATTCCCGCGCAACATCATCGACTTCACCCAGCCGCACGAGCCTGCCGCGATCAAGGGCCGCATCAGCGACACCGAGCGGGAATACGAGATCGCCTGCGTCAACATGCAGAAGGCAAAGCGCGCCAGTATTCCGATGATGACCGGAACCGATTCAGGCTTCGCGGTCACGCCGTACGGCGAATGGCACGCGACCGAGCTGGAGATCTTCGTCCGCGATCTCGGCTTCACCTCGGCCGAAGCGCTGTGCTGCGCGACGTCGGTTACCAGCCGGTTCATGGCCAATGGTGGGAAATTCGGCATCTTGGAGCGCGGCCGTTTGGCCGATTTCATCGCGGTCGATGGCTCGCCGCTCGAGAATGTGGCGATCCTCCAGGACAAACAGCGCATCCGGCACGTGCATATCGCGGGCAAGCGCATGGACGTTCCCGAGCGCTCCTACGATCCGCGCCAGGTCACCGATCGCAGCTTCAGCAACTGGACCGATCTCTATACGCAGGAGCGGGTCAGATCGCTGCGGCCCAATCGCGTCCATCTCGCCGCTGCGGCTGAATAGCGCTTCAGGGCGTCCGCATCGCGCGCACGAGCAGTTCGGGGTTGATCGGCGTTGCGTTCACCTCGACCCCGAATGGCGCCAGGGCGTCGCAGACCGCATTGGCGATGGCCGCCGGCGGCGCGACCGCACCACCTTCGCCCACGCCCTTGACGCCGAGAGGGTTAAGCGGCGACGGCGAATGCTGGTGGAGGATCTGGAACGCCGGCATGTCGCTCGCGATCGGCAGCGCGTAATCCATCAACGAGCCGCTGAGCAGTTGGCCTTGCGCGTCATAGGCGATGCCCTCGCACAGGATGCCGCCGAGACCTTGCACCGCGCCGCCCATGATCTGACCCTCGACCAGCATCGGGTTGACGACGACACCGCAATCGTGGGCAACCGCGTAGCTTTTGATCGCGACGCGGCCGGTATCGCGGTCCACCTCGACGATCGCGGCATGGACCGCGTAGCTCCAGGTGACGGTCTGCGGCTGCCAATAGAAGGTTTCCTCGAGACCAGCGTCGATCCCTGGCGGGCGCTCGTTCTCCCAGCCCGGACGCGCCGCCTGCGCTATCCTGGCGAGACTCACCATGGCGCCCGGCGCGCCGACCACGCCAACGCCGCCATCGCGCAATTCGAGGTCGATCTCGGCACATTCAAGCAGATTGGCGGCGATGGCGAACACCTTGTGCCGCAGCCGCTCGCTCGCGTGATGCATCGCAGCCGAGAGGGTAACGGTGCTGCGGCTTGCCATGGTTCCGAACCCGATCGCGATCGCGGCCGTATCGGCGAGCGCCACCACGACATCTTCGGGCGCGACCTTCCATAGATCCGCGGCCACCTGCGAGAAGATGGTCTCCATGCCCTGACCCTGCGGGCATGCGCCGGACGAAACATAGATCTTGCCGGTCGGATCGACACGAACAAACGCGCTTTCGAATGGCCCGACACCGGTGCCTTCGATGTAGCAGCCGATGCCAAGCCCGAGAAGGCGGTTGTCGCGACGTGCCTGCTCCTGGCGCTGCCGGAATGCCGCGACGCCACCGATCGCATCAAGCGCCTTCGCCAGGGCGGCAGGATAATCGCCGCTGTCATAGACGATCGGCTCGCCGTCACGATACGGAATGCCGACGCGATAGGGCATTTCGTCGGCGCGGATCATGTTGCGCCGTCGTACCTCCGCCGGTTCCAGTTCAAGAGCCCGTGCCACGAGGTCGATGGTGCGCTCCATCGCGAATGCGGCTTCAGGACGGCCGGCCCCGCGGTAAGGGGCATTCGGAACCTTGTTGGTGACGGCGATCCTGCCGGACGCCGCAAGATTCTCGATCTTGTAGGGCCCTGTCAGGTGGACAGCCGTGTTGTAGGCAACACCCGATCCGATCGGGTTCCAGGCGCCGCAATCCACAATGTAATCATCGCGCAACGCGAGGATGCGGCCGTCGTCGTCGAATCCGACCTCGATGTCATGCAACTGGTCGCGCGAATGCGTCGCACTCATCATGTGCTCGCGACGGTCCTCGATCCAGCGTACCGGTCGCCCCAGCCGGCGTGCGAGGAATGTGATCAGCAGATCCTCGGGGTAGACGTGGCCTTTGCCGCCGAAACCGCCACCGACATCCAGCGCGACACAGCGCACGCGCGCTTCCGGCAGACTGAGCAGCGCGGCGGCCTCGCGACGGACCCAATGAACCACCTGGGTCGAGGACCAGATCGTCGCCGTGTCGCTGCGAGGATCATAAGCGCTGACAACGCCACGGCATTCCATCGGCATGGCGGTATAGCGATGGTGATAGAAGCGTCGCGTCAATCTGTGCGGCGCGCGTGCCAGTGCGGCGTCAGCGTTGCCGCGGCCAACCGAAAAGTTACCGATGAGATTGGTCTCGAACTGATCGTGCACAATGCAACTGTCTGGACGCAACGCCGCCTCGGGGTCCACGACCGCGGGCAACTCCTCGAGATCCGTCTGCACCAGTTCGGCCGCATCTTCGGCCTGCGCGCGGCTTTCCGCGACGATGATCGCAAGTGCCTCGCCCACGTGCCGGACCTTGTCATGCGCCAGAAGTGGCTGTCGCGGACTGAGGAACTTGTGTTGGATGACCGAGGTCCATTTGCGCGGCAACGAGATCTGCCCCTCGGGCACTGACGGGAGCATCTGCAACAGATCGGCGCCGTCGAGCGCGAACACGACGCCGGGTGCCGCGGCGGCGCGTGACAGGTCGACCGAGCGGATGCGGGCGTGCGCCACCGGGCTCCGCACGAGGACCGCATGCAGCATGCGCGGCAGGACGAGATCGGCAATGAACTGTCCCTGGCCGGTCAGCAGCCGGCGATCCTCGCGCCGCAACAGTGAGCGCCCGACATAGGGAGTTCCAATGTCGTCCATCGTGCGAGCCTCTCCGTGATACGCGAGTTTGCGGCAATTGCCGGCGAAGGACCAGCGCGGCAATATGCGGGCAACACTTGTCGCCGGAGGGAGACGCCGGCTGTCAACAGGAGGGAACCGATGATCGATCTGTATTTCTGGCCGACCGGAAACGGCAAGAAGGTCGTCATTCTGCTCGAGGAACTCGGACTGCCGTACACGTTCAAGCCGATCAATATCGGCCGCGGCGACCAGCTCACTGCCGAGTTCCTGAAGATTTCGCCCAATGGCCGCATGCCGGCGATTGTCGATGACGAGCCGATGGGTGGCGGCGAGCCGATTTCGATCTTCGAGTCAGGCGCAATCATGACATATCTCGCGGAAAAGACCGGGCAGTTCTGCCCGACCGACCCGCGCGGGAAATACGACGTCGCCCAGTGGGTTAGCTGGCAAATGGCCAATCAAGGGCCAAAGCTGGGTGAGCAGGGGCATTTCCGGCGCGCGCTCGACGCGGGCAGCAATGGCGATCTTTCCTATGCCCTTCGCCGCTTCGATAACGAGGCGCATCGCATCTTCGGGGTGATGAACCTTGGACTGTTCAACAAGCGTTATCTGGCGGCCGGCGAGTACACGATCGCCGACATGATCTGCTATCCCTGGGCCTCGAGCTGGGCAACACGAAAAATCGACATCGACGAGTTTCCCAACGTCAAGTCCTGGCTGGAGGAAATCGGTGAGCGGCCGGCGGTCAAAAAGGCCATGGCGCTGGGACCGGAGTTCCGCGAGGACCCGGCTTCGATCAGTGCCGAGGAGCAGGTCCGCCGCCGGGCACTGGTCGCGGACCAACGGGCACAGCTGATTCCGGCGGAATGGATGGCCGCCGCCTCGGCGTAGCTGGTTCGCTCGCATCGGAGGAAGCCATGGCATCAACCTCAACGGTCGCAGCCGCGCGGATCTCTGCTGATGAGTGGCAGGTCCGCTGCGACCTCGCGGCCTGCTATCGCCTGGTCGATATGTTCGGCTGGTCGGACCTGATCAACACCCGCATCACGGCGCGAGTGCCAGGCACGCACGACCATTTCCTGATCAATCCCTACGGTTTGCTGTACGAAGAGGTCACCGCGTCGTCGTTGGTGAAGATCGATGTCGTGGGCAACCCGGTCGAGCCTGCCGCATCCGAGGTCAACAGCGGGGGCTTCGCGATACCGAGTGCGCTCCACATGGCGCGGCCGGAGTTGGGCTGCGTCGTTCACACGCACACGGTCGCCGGCTGCGCCGTGTCGATGCAAAAGCACGGATTGCTACCGCTCAATCAACATGCGTTGCAGGTCATCGGCGACGTTGCCTATCACGACTATGAGGGCACGGGACGAAACCCTGAGGAGCGCGCGCGTCTCCTCGCAGATTTCGGTGATCGCCACATCATGGTCCTGCGCAACCATGGTTTGTTGGTGGTCGGAGCGACAATCGCCGAAGCCTTTGTCGCGACGTACCGCATGGAGCGGGCGTGCGCGATGCAGCTCGCCTTTCAGCAGTCGGGCACCGAATTCAACCCGATCCGTGACCAGGTCGTAAGCGCCGCCTACGACAATGCGAGGCGCTCACGGAGCGGTCGCAGGGCCGAATGGCCGGCCCTGCTGCGCAAGCTCGACCGCATCGATCCATCGTACAGGCAGTAGCCGGCGTTACGCCAACCCGTAGAGCGCCGCGGCGTTGTCATGGGTCAGCGCGCGGCGCATCTCCGGCGTCAAGGTGCGCATCTGCCGCTCGATCGCCTCGCGCGAATGCGGCCAGACGCTGTCGGGATGCGGGTAGTCCGACGCCCATAACAGGTGCCCCTCGCCGAAAAACGGCAGCAGCGACAGTGCGACGTAGTCTTCCTGGAATGTCGCGTAGATCTGCCGCTGGAACAGCTCGCTGGGTTTGGTGACCAGCGCGCTGCCGCCCTTGTCGGCCCAGAATTCCTTCGCTTCCCACAACCGCCAGTGACGATAGTCAAGCTCTTGCACGAGCCAGGGGAGCCAGCCGGTTCCGGCCTCCGCCATGACGATGCGCAGCTTCGGATGCCGCTCCAGGATGCCCCAGGCGAACAGGTCAACGAAGGGCTCCAGGAAGTTGCCGAGGAAGAACTTGGTGTTCTCAAATACGCTCGCAGCCTTGCCGGCGGCGCGGTCGCCGGGACGGCCGACAAACACGGTGATGTGCCATGCCAGGATGATGCCGCTCGATTCCAGCGCGGCCCAGAGCGGTTCCCATGCAGGGTCGTCGAGCTTCGGGTTGATATTGGCGATCATCAGGTTGACCTGGCGCACCCCACCTCGGGCAGCCAGCCGTGACAACTCCTGCAATGCGCCCTCGGGGCTCTCCGGCAGCATCGGCACGCCGATCAACCGGTCCGGTGCTGCCGCGCAAAAGTCCAGCAGCCAGTCGTTGAAGACCCGATAGCAGGCCGCGCGCAGCACCGGGTCGTCAGTCGAGATCTGAAAGATCGGCCCGAAGATCAGTTGTGTCTGAACTCCGTCGCGATCCATGTCGGCGAGCCGCAGTTTGGCGTTGGCCGGCCGCCGCGCGCTGTTGTCGTGGATGCCGGCGCGATCGAGCGCCGTGTAGATCGGTTTGATCGGGCGCGCCGACCCGGTGGCGGGCGGCTTGCCGTCCCAGCGGCCCCAGACCTTGCCGTCGCAGATCCAGACGGCCTGCCCGTCACGTTCCTCGACATGCGGCGCACGGTCGCGCAGCGAGGCGGGCAGGCGGGTTTCCCACAGGTCGGCTGGCAGTTGTCCGAGATCCATATGGTCGTCGCAGGAGATCAGTCCGTCCGGCATAGCATCCTCCAACGGTTTCCTGGGCCGAGCGGCCCCTTGGTTCGCGCTGCCGGCAGGCTAACCGCTGTTGGGTTGCCCCCGGGAGTGCCCGAAGGTGGCAGATACGCCACAATTGCGGACGGAGCCAGGAAACGGTTAAGACGGCTAGGTTGGATGCAGGAGCGTAAGCGCTCCCGGAGATGTTCGGCCCGAACAGAACGTTGGGCAAAAGCAGTAAAATCAAGCTTTGGCCGGGTTAGCACAGTGGTAGTGCAGCGGTTTTGTAAACCGAAGGTCGGGGGTTCAAATCCCTCACCCGGCACCAATGAAAGCAACAATTCAGAGGTTACGAGAGCGTGCCCCGGCAGCCCAGTTATGTTGGTGCTATGGCGGGCTTCGATTTTTCGCCTTCTGTAGCCTGGCCGCCCTCGAGCGGCTGGGGCCTGAGTGAGTCGCTGCGGGCGCGCCGGTCGGGCTCCCATTGACGCGCGCCCCACGGCGACACCAGCCCTTTTGGGCATCCCGGTTTACCAGGACCTCATGCGCATTGGTCAGCTCATCGGCCAACCGCCGATCACTGGCTGCACATGCGGAAGCGTTGAATGGAGGGATGGACTGGTTTAGAGCTTCAGCCAATTCTGATCGCCGAACGCAGGGTCGTGGATCCGCTGATGGTTATCAAAGGATCTGCGCGACATCACGGACGGTGGTGCATGAGGTGCATTAGGCCTCCGGATCACTGGCATCCGCGTGGACGGTATCCGGCGGAACGAAGGTCCCCGTCCTCCCGGGAAACCAGAGAAGCTCCTGGAGGCGCCGAATCCCCAAGCCGCTCCAGCAAAACCACCCTGGCTCCCCCGAGCATCGACTTGCGACGGGATGAGCAAGAGGCCCAGGAACAGGATCGGAACCGCCCACATAGTCCGACGCTATGCGTAGCGCCGTTAGCCTGCAAGAGTGACACTCCGCGCGATGGTCAGAGCACCAGCCGATCAGCACCCAATTGGCCGCCCCGCCCGCGGTGACTTGTCAGTCCATTCCAATTCTACCGGAACGCCGGCGCAACGCGGACATCCGAGGCATTGGGCCGATGACCAACACCTGTCATCAAGCGCAAGATCAGCGGTGGCACCCAAAGCGACGATGGGTGCAACTGTCGCGACGCCTTCTTCGGCCCATGCACAGAGACCAAACTCGGCAGCAACCCGTTTGAGCTTCACCGCTGGCTGTGGGGTCAAACCTCCACGCCGAAACACACTGAAATCGTCTTCCGGCTTGGTTACGCACAGCGGGGTGCCAAAATGTGGCCGTCCCCGCGGCATTTCCGGCGACCCCCAGAGTGACAGTAAAATACTGCAAAATCAGCCGGTCCCCTGGCTGGGGCGGGAGGATTCGAACCTCCGATGGCGGAATCAAAATCCGCTGCCTTACCCCTTGGCTACGCCCCATCCGGCCACACCCGTGCATAGGTCGCGTGCCGGGCGAGGTAAAGTCTTTCATCCTCGCAGCAGCGATCCGGACCAGCACCACCAGCCGGTCTGTCGGATCTCGCTAACAGCGCGTCCGGCCGCTTCGCGATCTGCGAATAAGCCGAAGCAGGTCGCGCCCGAGCCGCTCATTCGAACCAGTAGGCAGCTTGGCAACGCCGCCAATGCCGCAAGGACGTCGGCAATGACCGGCCGTAGCGTAACGGCGGCGGATTCCAGGTCGTTGCGCAACGGTGCCAGGTCGTGCGCCATTACCCTAGCGTCCGCCCAACCAGCGGGCAGCGCGGTGCGGACGGACCAGGTGCCCCGCCATGTGCGGAATACATCGGACGTGGCGACGGCAACCCCCGGATTGACCAGCACGACGCCGCACTGTGGCGGGGTAGGCGCGGGTTCCAGCCGCTCACCGATCCCACTCATGCGACACGTGCGACCGAACAGGCAGGCCGGCACGTCCGCGCCAAGTCCACCTGCCAGCCTAGTCAACACGGCGCGGTCAGGCGGCACCCCCCACAATCGGCACAGCAGCCGCAGCGCAGCGGCCGCATCGGCTGAGCCTCCGCCAATACCCGATGCCACCGGCAGATGCTTCTCCAGCAGTATATGCGCCCCAGACGGCACCCCCGCCTCCGCGGCCAGGGCACGCGCCGCGCGGAGAACCAGATTATCGGGTTCGGCTGGCAACCGGCCGGCAAACGGGCCGGCTACTCGCAACGACAGTGTCTCCGCAGGTTCGGCGCGCAGCACGTCACCGATTTCGGCGAACGCCACGAGGCTGTCGAGCAGATGGTATCCGTCGTCGCGTCGGCCGGTCAGATGCAGGTAGAGATTAATCTTGGCTGGCGCGGTCTCGGTCAGGCAATCAGGCACAAAGCTACTGGCCGCTGACGAGTGTCGGTTGCCGGTCGCCCTGAAGCTTCGCCTCCAACTTCGCCGCGTCGTCCGGCTCGGGATTGAAGGTCAGCGCGCGGCGCCACTGAAAGGCCGCCTCCAGCTTCCGCCCCACCGCCCAGTAGGCATCGCCGAGATGACCGTTGACGGACGAATCTTCGGGATCCAGCTCGACTGCGCGCTCCAGCGTACTAACCGCGTCGGTGACCTGACCTTGGCGCAGCATCACCCAGCCAAGGCTGTCCACTATCGCCCCGTCATTGGGGCGACGCTGCACAGCCTTCTCGATCATCTCGCGCGCCTGTGCCAGGTTCTGGCCCATGTCGGCCCAGGAATACCCGAGATAGTTCAGCACGTAAGGCTCATCGGGCGAGAGCTTCAGCGCGTGCTTGAAGTCCGCCTCGGCCTTGGTCCACTGGTGCGAGCGCTCGTAGCAGATGCCGCGATCGTAGTAGACGAGCCAGTCGGCGGGCGCCTGCGTCTTGATGCGAGCAATGGCCTGGTCATAAACCGCGATCGCCTCGGCAAAACGCTGCTTGCCACGGAGCATGTCACCCTCGCGTATGGCGGGGATCGGGCTGTCGGGATAGTCGTGGGCGACGCTTTGCAACTCGTGCATCGCATCCTCGGTGTGGCCCATCTGCCCGGTCAGGTCCGCGCGCTCCAAGCGGACCACGGAGATCAGCGGATCGTCGTTGGACACCGAGGCAAGCATCTGCAGGGCATTCTCGAGATGATGCTCGGATCCCAGTATATCGGCCGCCAGCAGCCGCGCGGCGGTGAAGTCCGGCCGCAGATCAAGCGCCAGACGCAGCAGCAGCATGGCGAAATCACCGGCGTCCTGCGCGCGCAGTGTGCCTGCAAGTGCCAGATAGGCTTCGGCGATCCCGTCTACCGCACGCGGCACAGGGGGGGACATGGTAGCGGCGGTCAGCGATCCGAGGGCGATGCTCATTTCCGGCGCATTGGCGGCGAGCGCGGCCAGGGTGCGCTGCGCGTCGCCAAAGTGACCGCTGCGAGCCTGCTCGCTTGCGATGATCTGCGCGAGCCGCAGGTTCAGACTGCCGAATTCGGACTGCGCCTGGTGATACAGCCTAACTGCATCCGCCGAACGCCTGGCCTGGTCGGCGATCAGCGCGGCGTGCAGTGTGTAGACGCCGCGGAACCGAGGGGATTCGATGAGCGGACGCAGAGTGGCCAGCGCGGCGTCTGTGCGACCGTCACCTTGCTGCGCCCAGGCGATCAGCAAAGGCTGCAGCAATTGGGTGAGGCCCTGGCGCGGCAGTCCACGGAAGCGCTGCTCGGCCGCCTGCCAGTGCCCAGCGCGCACCTCGACCTGACCCAGCAGAAGCTGCGCGGCTTGGCTGTCCGGCAATTGGCGGGCGAGTTGCACCGCCTCGGCGCGGCCAGCAATCAGGGCGGCGATGAATGCCTGCTGCTGCAGTTCGGGGTCATTCGGGCGGGCGGCCACCGCGTGCAGGAACTCGGTAGCCGCGGTCTGCGCATCCGCCTGGGTCATGGCGAAGCGGCCGGCGAGGAACTCCCCGTAGACCTGGGAAGGCGCGTCACGGCCGGGCCGAGTGGCTGTGGCCCGGGAGGCAGGAGGATCGGCCGCCGCGCAGGCTGACAACAGCGTGAGGGCGAGGAGAAGCGCGCGACGAGCGCGGCGGGCATGCTGCATCTGCTCACTTTACGTCAGACGTTCGTGAGAGTCATGCGGATTTGAATGAAGCGCCGTTTAGCTGGGAGCCATTACATGCCGCCAGGGTAGTTGGGTCCGCCGCCGCCTTCCGGCGTCACCCAGTTGATGTTCTGCGCCGGGTCCTTGATGTCGCATGTTTTGCAGTGCACGCAGTTCTGCGCATTGATCTGGAGCCGCGGATCGCCTTCATCAGCCCCGACAATTTCGTACACGCCCGCCGGGCAATAGCGAGCCTCCGGACTACGGTAGCGTTCCCAATTGAGCGTGATCGCCAGCGCTGGATCGGTTAGCTGCAGGTGGCTTGGCTGGTTCTCCTCATGATTGGTGTTGCTGATGAACACCGATGACAGTCGGTCGAAGGTGAGCACGCCATCGGGCCGCGGATAGTCGATCTGTTGAGCGGTGGACGCCGCCAGCAACGTGTCGTTATCTGGATGGATATGGTGGAGGGTCCAAGGCGCCTTGCCGCGAAGCACGTAGGTGTCGAGGGCGGAATAGGCCAGGCCGCCCCACAGGCCGAACTTTGCGAACGCCGGCCGGACATTTCTGACGAGGGACAATTCATCCCAGACCCAGCTTTCGCGCAGCTTCAACTCATAGTCGGACAGATCGTGGGAGCCTCCGTCCGCAAGCGCCACGGCGACGGTTTCAGCCGCCAGGATGCCGGATTTCATTGAGGTGTGCGAACCCTTGATTTTCGGCACGTTGACGAAACCGGCGGCATCGCCGATCAGAGCGCCGCCGGGAAAGCTAAGGCGCGGGATCGACTGTAACCCGCCTTCGTTCAATGCTCGGGCGCCGTAGCTGATGCGTCTGCCGCCCTCGAAGTGTCTGCGCATCGTGGGGTGCGTTTTGAAGCGCTGCATTTCGTCGAATGGCGACAGCCATGGGTTGCGATAGTCGAGGCCAATGACGAAGCCGTAGGAAATCAGGTTGTTTCCGAAGTGATACAGGAACGAACCGCCATAGGTGCGTGCGTCGAGCGGCCAGCCGACCGTGTGCTCGACGAGGCCCGGCTTGTGATTGGCGGGCGGGACCTCCCACAGCTCTTTGATGCCGATTGCATAGGTCTGCGGATCATGATCGTCGCGCAGATGGAAGCGCCTGATGAGCTGCTTCGACAGCGATCCTCGGCAGCCCTCGGCGAACAGCGTGTAGCGTGCGCGCAGCTCCATGCCGCGCTGGAAATTATCCGTGGGATTGCCGTCCTTGCCGATGCCCATGTCGCCCGTGGCGATGCCGACGATGCGGCCGTCCTCAACCAGCAGCTCTGCGGCGGGAAAGCCCGGATAGATCTCGACGCCGAGCGCTTCGGCCTGCTGCCCCAGCCATCGACAGACATTGCCGAGTGAAACGATATAGTTGCCAGCGTTGTGCATTTGCGGCGGCGTGGGCAGTCGGAATGCACGCGTCGCGGTGAGGTAAAGGAATCGGTCAGCACTGGCCGGCGTTTCCAGTGGCGCGCCCCTTTCGCGCCAATCGGGTATCAACTCGTTGAGCGCGCGGGGCTCCAGCACTGCGCCGGAGAGAATATGCGCGCCGATTTCACTGCCTTTCTCCACCAGGCAGACAGCGGCCTCCGGCGCCAGCTGCTTCAACCGGATCGCGGCCGCGAGGCCGGATGGACCGCCGCCGACGATCACGACGTCGAACTCCATTGCCTCCCGCGGGGGCAATTCGTCAACCATTGCGCATCTCCACGATTGGTCAGGGTAACCTAGGCAAACTGGGGTGCCGGCGCAAAATCGTGCGTACCAGTTGGGCACCGGCGTCGAGACGGGTATGGTGGCACCGTGGAAACGCACGACACAGGCGGACGTTCGGGTCGGCACGACCAGACGCAGGATTTGCAGCGGCGGATCAGTTCGCTGGAGGCCCACGCGGCCGGCCTGAGCCTCGCCCAGGTGATGACGCGTAGCTTTCCTGGCGAAATCCACTACTGGTCGCGCGGTATGGAACGCCTTTACGGGTTCTCCTCGGCGGAGGCCCTCGGCCGCATCTCCCACGAGCTGCTGCGAACCGAGTTCCCCCAATCGCGCACCGACGTCGAACGCGAGTTGCTGGAGCGCGAGGAATGGACCGGCGAGCTGCGCCATCGACAACGTGACGGACAGGAAGTGGTGGTGATCAGCCACCAGTCACTGCATCGCGATCCGGCCGGCACGCCATCGCTCGTGACCGAGGTCAACAACGACATCACCGAGGCGCGGCGGGGCTACGAGGCCCGCCAGTATCTCGCCGCGATCGTGGATTCGTCCGAAGACGCCATCGTTGGCAAGACTCTGGAGGGCGTGGTCACTGCATGGAACAGCGCCGCCGAGGCGATGTTCGGCTATCGGGCCAGCGAGATGATCGGCCAGCCTATCGCCCGGCTGCTGCCACCGGATCGTAGCGACGAGGAGGCGAGGATTCTCGACGGGCTGCGACGCGGCGTGCGGCTGCAACACTACGAAACCAGCCGCGTGCGCAAGGACGGCAGCGAGTTAGCGGTGGCGCTGACCATTTCGCCCATCCTTGACGCCTCCGGCAGGATCATCGGTGCCTCGAAGATCGTGCGCGACATCACCGCCGAACGACGCAGCCGGTCGCGCATCCAGGAACTGCAAGCAGAACTGGCCCATGTCGGGCGGCTGTCCACCATGGGACAGATGGCATCGGCCATCGCACACGAACTCAACCAGCCATTGACGGCGGTGAGCAATTACGCGGGCGCCCTCGACCGTATACTGGCGAGCGGCACTGCCGATCCGAAACGCGTGCGCGAAATCGTCGAGCGGATGCGTCAGCAGACCACCCGCGCCGGCGAAGTGATCCGGCGGCTGCGCGAACACGTTGCCAAGCGCAACACCACCCGCCTGCTCGAGGATGTCAACGCAATGGTCCGGGAGGCGGTGGAACTCGGACTGCTCGGCACGCTGCACTACGGCGTGCGCATGTCCATGGAACTGGAGGCGGCAGTCGGATCGGTGATGCTCGACCGGGTTCAAATCGGCCAGGTGATCATCAACCTGGTCCGCAATGCCGTGGAGGCAATGGAAGCGAGCACCACCCGAGAACTGATCGTGTCGACACAGGCTCTGCCGGGAGCAGTGGAGATCACGGTAGCCGACACAGGTCCCGGGATTTCGCCCGAAGTGGCGGAGCGGCTGTTCCAGCCTTTCGTCACGTCCAAGGTCGGCGGCCTCGGGCTGGGTCTCTCGATCTGCCGCGAGTTGGTCGAGGCGCATGGCGGATTGCTGACCGTCTCGCCCGTCGCGACCGGCGGCACGCGGTTCGTGATCAGGCTGCCGACCGCGGCGGAGTGAATATTGCCGCCTACCGGTTGCTGTTCCAGATATCGGTGTCGAGCTTCCAGCCGGCCCGTGTATGCCGCCAAAGCACGACGTACTTGCCCTGTTCGTGCGCCACCTGCTTCTGCGCATTCGGTGCATCGAGGCTGAACTCGCCTATCTCGCGCGCTGCGTTGCCGAACTGATCGAGCTGGACCGTCTTCAGCGTGACGTTCTTGACCCCGTCCGTGATGGCACCCTGCCAGAACGCCTGGATCGCAGTGCGTCCTTCGGCCATCGGCGCGCCTGGTGGCAGTGCCGTCGCCCGCTCGGTATAGAGCTGAGCGACCGCTGCAGCATCGCCCTTGCTGAAGGCCGCAACCCACTTCGCATTGGCGGCATCGATCTCCGACCGGATGTCGCGGGCCTGTGCGATACCGGCAAGCAGCAGCAGCGGCGCGGCAAGAATGAAGGCCTTCATGGAATGCGTATCCCCGGTTGTGATTTGGCAGATACTCGACCCGCCAGGCCACAGTCGTCCAGTGTGACGGCGAGCCCGGCGTCTGTCGCTATTTCAGCCCCTGGGCAGCGGCCAAAACCTCCGCCGCATGTCCCGGCACGCTGACCTTGCGCCAAGCCTTGGCGACCTTGCCTGCCTTGTCCACCAGGAATGTGCTGCGCTCCATTCCCATATACTTGCGTCCATACATAGACTTCTCGACCCAGGTGCCGTACTGGTCCGCCACCGCGTGCGTCTCGTCGGAGGCCAGTGGAAACGTCAATTGGTATTTCTCAGCGAACTTCTCGATCGGCTTCAACTTGTCGGGCGACACGCCGATCACGTCGATGCCGATGTGGGCAAGCTGTGGCAACGCTTCCTGGAATGCGCACGCCTCCTTGGTGCAGCCCGGCGTATCGGCCTTCGGATAGAAATACAGAACGAACGGTTTGCCGCGCAGCGCCTTCTTGCTGACGGTACGGCCACCGCTCGCCGGCATCTCGAACTCGGGGGCGACCTCGCCTTCCTGGACGGTCATTGCTGTATCTCTCCTATATGGCGGACGAATGCGGCGCGGACCTGCTGCGCCAGTTCGTCCAGGGTGCCGCGGAGCCACGCCAAGTCAACCGGTCCGGTCCACTCAATGGCCTCGGCGACCGCGCCGACCAGCGCGCGCGCGGATGCGCCCGGCAGCTCCTCGCGCGCGCTGCGACCGACGGTGATGCGGAGCATACCCTGCACCGTGCGCCAGACGTGATCGGCGCGGATCAGCAGCGTCGCGTCATCCGCCGGGAATGCACCCGCCTCGGCAAGCCGTGCCAGGGCAATGCGCGTCGTGGGTGAACACAACTCCGGTGCCTCACGTGCGTTAATGAGCTGCAGCACCTGGGCGATGAACTCTACCTCGATCTGTCCCCCAGCGCGCAGCTTCACGTCCCACGGCCCATCAGGCGGCAGGTCGCGCAGCATGCGCGCCCGCATCGACGCGGCATCGGTCCGAATACGCGCGGCGTCGCCTGCCTGGACCAGCGCTTCGGCGATTGCCCCCTCGATACGTCCGCGCAGCGCAGCAGGACCAGCCACCACGCGAGCACGCGTCAGTGCCATGCGCTCCCAGATCCACGCCGAATTCGGCGTGGTACCGCCGGAACGATCCCAGTGACACCGCGACGGGGCCCTTATTGCCCGACGGCCGCAGCCGCATGTCCACCTGGTAAAGCGGGCCGTCCACCCCCGGTGCCGTCACCGCGGCGACATAGGCATGCGAGGCGCGCACGAACCACTGGCTGACCGGCAGCCTGCGTGCGCCCCGGCTCTCGCTCACGTCCGGCTCGTGGTCATAGATGAGCATCAGGTCGAGGTCAGAACCCGCCATCATCTCGCGACTGCCGGCCTTGCCCAGTGCCACCACGGCCATCCTGCCGTTACGCACATGGCCGAAACGGGAGGAAAAGTCCGCCAGCACGGGCGGCAACAGCGCCTCCAACGCCGCGTCGGCGATCGCGGTGCGGCGCAGGCCAGCTTCATCGGCGTTGATCCGACCCTCCATGGTGGCGACCGAGACGGTGAAATCCTCCTCGCGCACCGCGCGGCGGGTGATCTCGATGACATCCTCGAGCAGCCTCGCATCTTTTAGCCGGCCCCGCAGAAGCCGTGCCGGATTGGGGTTCTCTTCGGGGCTCAGCAGGCCATCGAACGCCGCCGGATGGTTGGCGAGGTGATCGGCCAACGACGGCGCGGCACCGAGCACCGCGGCGATCCGATCGATCAGGCCAGGGTTGCGCTGGAACAGCGACAGAAGCTGCACGCCAGCCGGTTGACGCGCCAGGAACGCGTCGAACCGGTTGAACACCGTGTCTGGTTGCGGCTGGCGGGCCAGCGCGGCCAGCACGCGTGGCAGCAACTGGGCCAGCAGCTCACGTGCGCGGGCTGAGCGCAGCGCGCGGACGTGCCCTGCCTGCCAGCCGCGTACCGCGGTCACGATGCGTCCAGGATTGCCGAAGCCGAGGGCGCGCAGCGTCGTGTCGGTGGCTTCCGGGACGGCGTCGACGCCGCTGAAGTCCAGTTCCAGGCCGCCCTCAGCTGGGGCCAGCAATGCGGGCACCAGCTCGAACACCTCCACGTAGCGCGCCCGCACCTGGTGGAGATGGTACAGCAACTGTGCGGCGAACTCGCCCGCTTCGCTGTAGCCCATGAAGACGGCGAACCGCGCGAGCTCTGCCGGCCGCTGCGGCAGCTCGTGCACCTGGCGGTCGGCGGTCATCTGCAGGCGATGCTCGACGCGGCGGAGGAAGCGGTAAGCGGCGTCCAATTCGCGCGCGGCACTGCGCGGTACGTGACCGGCACGAACCAGCATGCGCAGTGCACCTAGCGTCGTGGGTACCCGCAACGCCGGATCGCGGCCGCCCCATACGAGCTGCAGGGTCTGCGCCAGGAACTCGATCTCGCGGATCCCGCCTTCGCCCAACTTCACGTTGTGGCCGGCGATGCGAGCGAGCGGGTCGACCGCATCGGCGAGTGCACCCCCTTTGTACTCGTCGATGCGGCGTTTCATGGTGTGGATGTCGGCGACTGCGGCAAAGTCCAGGCCTCGGCGCCAGACGAAGGAGCGGATCGCCTCCAGGAACGTGCTGCCCAGTGCGAGGTCGCCAGCTACCGGTCGCGCCTTGATCATGGCGGCGCGCTCCCAGTTCTGGCCCATGCTTTCGTAGTAGGTGATCGCTGCCGGCAACGCGACCGCGGGCGGTGTCACAGCGGGATCGGGCCGCAGGCGCAGATCGGTGCGGAAGACATAGCCGTTGGCGTCGCGCGCCTCCATAAGCGACACGAGACTGCGTGCGATGCGCGACGAAAAGAGGCCCATTGCATGGCCATCAGACGCGTCCGTGTATATTGGTGCGGCCGGGTCGTAGAGCAGCACGAGGTCCACATCGGAGGAATAATTCAGTTCACGGGCGCCGAGCTTTCCCATGCCGAGTACCGTGAACCCCCCGCCACGTGTCGGGTCCGTCGGATCCGGGAGGTGCAGCTCGCCCGCGTCGTGGGCGGTACGCAGCAGGTGCGCGATGGCGAGGGACAGGGTGGCTTCCGCGAGGTCACTCAGCGTCGCGGTGACGCGCTCGAGCGGCCAGATGCCGCCGATGTCGGCGATGGCGGTCGCCAGGGCGACGATGCGTTTGGCGCGGCGCATGGCCGCAGCAATCCGGTCGCGGCGGGCAGCGGGCGGGATCGCTGCGAGGTCGGCCATGGCCGTCTCCACGACCGGGTCGGGGCCCGATGCGATGAGCGTGCGGAGGGCGGCCGAACTCGCGCACCGCGAGATCGGCAAGGTAGGGGCTGTTGCCGCCGAGCGCGCGCAGCAGTGCGGCCACCGCCGGTCGGGTCGCCAGCCTGGACTCGGCGCGGCCGAGCTCGGAAAAGCGCTCGACGAGCCGTTCTGCGGCACCTGCGTCATAAGGGCCTGGCCAAGTCGCGGCCAGGCGGAATTTCGTGTCGGTCATGCGCGTAAAGGCTGGGCGTGAGGCATCTTCCAGGTCAAGCGGCGATCGGTGCCGCAATGGCGGTGCACCGGCTGTGCACCCTGGCGATCACACTGGCTGTGCTGGGCAGCGTCGGTGTGGGAGCGATCTCGTGGCGGCTGTCGCAGGGGCCGGTTGATCTGCATTGGTTCGCCGGCCGGCTGGAGGACGCGGCGAATGCCGACGGCGGACCCACTCGACTGGCGATCGGCTCTGCTGCGCTCGCTTGGGAAGGTTTCACCAAGGGTGTGGATCGGCCGCTCGATCTGCTGCTGACCGATGTCACGGTGACCGATCAGTCGGGACGGCGGCGGATCAACATCCCTCGCGCCGAGGTGTCGATTTCGCTCTACGAGCTGCTATTCGGCCGCGTTGTGCCGCGGGCGGTGGAGCTGGATGAGCCGCAGCTCACTCTTGTCCGAGCGAAGGGTGGGGCGATCAGCCTGGACCTCGGCCGAGCGGCGGACAATGACGAAGCCGCCCCGACGGCGTCGGAGACACCGCTCCCCGACCTGCTGGCAGAGTTGGCGCGGCCGGCCGGTAGCGATCGGGTTCGCAGTCCGAATGCGCTGCTGGGACAGCTCCACCGGGTGCGCGTCCATGATGCGCGCGTCACACTGGTCGATCGGCAACTTGGCGTCACGTGGCTGGCGCCGCACACAGAGATCGACCTCACCCGTCGGTCGAGGGGCGGCGTGGATGGCACTGCCACGCTCAACCTGGCGCTCGGTGATCAACAGGCGCAGCTGACGTTGTCGGCCACGTTGGCGGCCGGCGCCAGTGAGACGCATCTTCGTGCGCGGCTGTCGCCAGTGACACCGCGCGAGATCGCGGGTGCAGCGCCATCGCTGTCATTTCTGGCGGCGTTGGATGCCCCGGTCGGCGGCGAGGCAACATTCGACCTCGATGCCAACCTGGCAGTGCGCAATGCACGCCTCAACCTGGACGCTGGCGTCGGCTCCGTTCGGATCGGCGGCAGTGACGTGCCGTTCCTCGATGCAAGGCTGGTGGCCTCGGGCACACCCGACGCGCTCGCCGTAGAGACGCTCCGCGTGAGCCTGCGTGGTCACGACGACGGCCCGATCACCCATCTTGAGGCGCAGGGTGCCGTGGAACGCCGCCTAGACCGGATCAGCGCTGATGTGGCGGTCAATATCGACCAGGTGAACTTTGCCGACCTCACAAGACTGTGGCCCGAGGGGATCGCCGGCGATGCACGGGCTTGGTTGGTGGCCAACATCCCGGTCGGCATCGCGCGCAATGGTCACGTCGATGTCAGCCTGGCGTCGTCGCTGGATTTTTCGTCGGTGGAGCTGACGCGGGCGAGCGGTACGCTCGACGGCGAGGGGCTGCAGGTAAACTGGCTGCGGCCGGTGCCGCCGATCGATAACGGCCGCGCGCAGTTGCGCATCGTGGATCCCGACACGCTGGAGATCATCGCAACCGGCGGCCGGCAACGCATGCGCAATGAGAAGCAAGGCACCACGGGGGGCCTGCAGATCCGTGGCGGCAAAATGCGCATCACCGGCATCATGCAGCGGCATCAGGTGGGCGCGATCGAAGCTGACATCGCTGGCTCGTTGCCCGACACGCTGGCGCTGCTGCGTGAGCCACGCCTCGAGCTGCTCGATCGTCATCCTATCGAACTGAAAGATCCGGCCGGACAGGTTGCGGTGAAGCTCAGCCTCACTATTCCGTTGCAAAATGATGTCCAGATGGACGATGTCGCCATTCGGGCACAGGCGCACCTTGACGGAGTGCACCTCAGTGCGCTGGTGGCGGGGCGCGATCTCGATCAGGGCGTGTTCGATCTGAGCGCTAATCCCGATGGCATGAAGATAAACGGGCGCGCCCTGCTGGCGTCGATTCCATCAAAGCTGGATGCGGCGATGGACTTCCGCGCCGGTCCTGCGACACAGGTGGTGGAGAGCGTGACGGTGTCGGCGCAGCCCGACGCGCGGCAACTTGCAGCGGCAGGTCTCGACGCGACATCAGTGATGATGAGCGGACCGGCGCAGATGCAGGCGGTGCTGAGCGAACGACGGGGCGGCCAAGGCGATGTGGCGGTAACCGCCGATCTGACCGCGGCGGAGCTGTTCGTCTCGCAACTCGAATGGCGCAAGCCGCGTGCTGCCCAGGCGAGGGCGTCCGCGCGCGTGCTGCTAGACCATGACCGGCTTACCGGGATCGACGCGGTGAAACTCGATGGCGGGGATCTCGCGGTGCGCGGAAGCGCGCAATTCAGTGGGGGCACGCTGTCGGAATTCCACCTTGATCGGCTTGTGCTGGGTCGAACGATCGCGCAAGGCACGCTTGACCTGCCGGCCGAGGGCCCGATCGCGGTCAATCTGACCGGTGCGACGCTGGACCTGGCACCCCGGCTGGAGCGCAGGACGCCGGCGAATTCCACGACGCGGCCGAGTGCGACAGCGGGAAGCCAGCCGTCGTCGGGACCGCCATGGATACTGGATGCGAAGTTCGACCGGGTGCTGATGGCCCAAGGCCGCGCTGCGAATGGCGTGGTGGCGCATGCCCGGGGCGATCGCGGCGTGATCCAGACGTTGCGCATCGAGGGCCGCATCGGGGCGCGGGCGCCGTTCGTCGCGCAGATCGTCGCCGACCGTGGTGGGCGTCGGCTCACCGGCAGCACTGACGATGCTGGGGAGCTGCTGCGCGGCCTGGACTATGTCCGCAGCATGCAGGGGGGAAGCTGTCGGTGCAGGCGCAGTACCGACGATGCGCAGCCGGACCGGCCGCTGGTCGGGACCGCCAACATCGAGCAGTTCCGCATTCGCGATGCCCCGGCCTTCGGAAAACTGCTGCAGGCGATGACGCTTTATGGTTTGGTCGAGGTAGTGCAAGGCCCCGGCCTGGGCTTCACCAGACTGGTGGCACCGTTCCGGCTGACCGACAGCGCGCTTGAGCTCACCGACGCACGGGCGTTCAGCCAATCGCTGGGGCTGACCGCGAAGGGGCGGCTCGACCTCGATGCCCAGACTATTGACCTGCAGGGCACCATCGTGCCGGCGTATTTCTTCAACGCGCTGCTGGGAAACATCCCGCTGGTGGGCAAGCTGTTCAGCCCGGAGCGTGGCGGCGGCGTGTTCGCGGCGAGCTACACGCTGCGTGGCCCGCTGGCCGACCCGAACGTGTCCGTCAATCCGCTGGCCGCTCTGACCCCGGGGTTTCTGCGGGGGTTGTTCGGGCTGTTCTGACCGTTTGGCGCGTTTTGGAAGCTGTTCGACAGGTCGGTGGGACAAGCCCGCTCGAGCACGAAGCCGGGGCCATGCGAGCGGCTCCGTGCCTTGGGGTGAATACGAAGGCGAAGCGTCCTTCCGGCTGGGCGGCCAACCAAGCCTTGGTTGCCTTCGAGATTTGCGCAGAATGATTGTCGAGGATCAGCCTGACGGCTTTGTCCATCGGTGAAGTTGACCCGGTTTCGTGGACACCGGACCGTTTGCGTTCGATCCATGCAAAGCGGTTGATGCACAAGCTCGACACCTTGACCGATCTGCACCGAAACGCACAGCAGCGCATACGCGCGCTGATTTCGTGGTTTTTGCCGACCTCAAGGCGATTGCGCGGCGCCGACCGCACAACGCCGCAGCGAGATGCGTGCCCGCTTCGATCGCATCTTTCGCCGCCGCACCGGCTTCGCCACACTCGATCGCCTGCTGGCGCGGCTGCACGCCAATAAGGTCGAACTGCTCACCGTCCTCGAGAGGCCGGACATACCGCTCCACACCAACGGATCTGAACGCAACATTCGCGGCCACGTCATCAAGCGCAAGATCAGCGGTGGCACCCACAGCAACGATGGGCGTGACTGTCGCGACGCGTTCCTAGGTCTGATGCACACGGCAAGCAAAATCCGGCATCGCATCCTGGTATTACCTCGGCGCGCGCCTCGGCATCCAGTCAGATACACCTGTGCCTTACCTGCCCGACCTCATCCGCTGCCGCGGACAACCCGCCTGAGCTTCACCGTCCGGGCTTTTGCCCCGGTTGCGGTTTGGGGAAGGAAACGGGGTTTCGTTGGCGCCGTGCGGGGACCCGGGCCTGCGCTGTTGCCGCCCGGGTCCCCGCGGTCGCAGGGACGACGGCGGTTGGGAGATGCCGCTACTCCGCGGCAGCGCGCGCCGGTGCACCGCCGAGCGCGCCGGATGCCTTGATCTCGTCGATGCGCGTCTTGTCGAGGCGCAGGACGTCGCGCAGGATCTCGTCAGTGTGTTCGCCGAGCAGCGGTGAGCGCTTCACTTCCGAGATGCTGTCGGACAGCTTGATCGGATTCCCGACAGTGAGGTACGTACCACGCGTCGGGTGATCCACCTCGACCACGGTACCCGTCGCCCGCAACGACTGTTCCTCGGCGATCTCCTTCATCGACAGGATCGGGCCGCAGGGAATGTCGTACTCGTTCAGGATGTCCATGGCCTCGAACTTTGTCTTGGTCATGGTCCAGTGTTCGATCGTCTCGAAGATCTGCTTGAGCTTCGGCAGGCGCGCGGGCGGCTTCGCGTACTCCGGATCGGTCTTCCATTCCGGCTTGCCGATCACGTCGCAGATGGGTTCCCACACCGGGGCCTGAACGATGAAGTAGATGTAGGCGTTGGGATCGGTCTCCCAGCCTTTGCATTTCAGAATCCAGCCAGGCTGGCCACCGCCTGAGGCATTGCCGGCGCGCGGCACCGCCTCGCCGAATTCGCCATCGGGATACTGCGGATATTCGCTGAGCGGTCCGTGTGCCAGCCGCTGCTGGTCGCGCAGCTTGACGCGGCACAGGTTCAGCACGCCGTCCTGCATCGCGCACAGCACCTTCTGGCCGCGGCCTGTCGTGACGCGCTGGAACAGCGCCGAGACGATGCCGAGGGCGAGATGCAGACCGGTGCCGGAGTCACCGATCTGCGCGCCGGTGACCATCGGCGGGCCGTCATCGAAGCCGGTGGTCGAGGCGGAACCGCCGGCGCACTGCGCGACGTTCTCGTAGACCTTGCAGTCCTCATAGGGGCCGGGGCCGAAGCCCTTTACTGATGCAAGGATCATGCGCGGGTTCAGGGACTGGATGTGCGCCCAGGTGAAGCCCATGCGGTCGAGCGCGCCGGGTGCGAAATTCTCCACCATCACGTCGCAGGTTTTCACCAGCTCCTCAAGCACCGCCTTGCCCTGAGGGTTTCGGCCATCGATGGTGATCGAGCGCTTGTTGTGGTTCAGCATCGTGAAATAGAGGCTGTCCACCTTGGGGATGTCCTGAAGCTGCCCGCGCGTGATGTCGCCGACGCCGGGACGCTCGACCTTGATCACGTCGGCGCCCAGCCAAGCGAGCAACTGCGTGCAGGTCGGTCCCGACTGCACGTGGGTGAAGTCCAGGATGCGAACGCCGTCGAGTGCTTTGGACATCTTATGCTCCTGTCTTCTTTGTCAGGGCGCTGCGAGGATTGAGATTGCCTATGTTGCCACTCTCGCTGCCCGCCGCAGGATCGATCACCGCGTTGATGAGAGTGGGCTTGCCGGAGTCCATCGCCGCGTCCACCGCACGCTTCAGCTCGTCGGGCGTGGTCGCGTTGACGCCAACGCCGCCAAACCCCTCGATCATCCTGTCGTAGCGGGCACCCTTGACGAACGCCGTCGTGGCCGCATCGGCACCGCCGCTCGGATTGACGCCATCGCCGCGATAGATCCCGTCGTTGTTGAACACAACGATGCAGACGGGCAGGTTGTAGCGGCAGATCGTCTCCACCTCCATGCCGGAGAAGCCGAACGCGCTGTCGCCCTCGATGGCGAGTACCGGCTTGCCGGTCTCGATCGCCGCTGCAATGGCAAAGCCCATGCCGATGCCCATCACCCCCCAGGTGCCGACATCGAGGCGCTTGCGCGGCTGATACATGTCGATCACGCCGCGGGCCTGGTCGAGCGTGTTGGCACCCTCGTTCACCAGGATCGCATCCGGCCGCTCCTTGATCACGTCGCGCAGCACGCGCAACGCGGAGTGGTAGTCCATCGGGATCGAGTTCTTGCCAAGCCGCGTCGCCATCCGGGCGATGTTGGTTTCCTTCTTTTCGTTGATCGCCTGCTTCCACTCCGCCGGCGGTTGTTTCCAGTCGTCGCCCATGCCGCGCAGGAGCGCCGCCACGCAGGAGCCGATATCGCCCACCAGCGGCGCGGCGATCTCCACGTTGCTGTCCATCTCGCGCGGCTCGATATCGATCTGGATGAATTTCTTCGCGCCTGGCTTCCCCCACTGTCTGCCCTTGCCGTGACTAAGCAGCCAGTTAAGCCGCGCGCCGATCATCAGAACTACGTCGCTGTCGGCGAGCACGGTGGAGCGCGCGGCGGCGGCGCATTGCGGATGTAGATCAGGAAGCAGGCCCTTGGCCATGCTCATCGGAATGTAGGGAATGCCGCTCTTCTCGACCAACGCGCGGATGTCGCTGTCGGCCTGGGCGTAGGCCGCGCCCTTGCCGAGGATGATCAACGGGCGTTTGGCGCCGCGCAGCACGTCGAGCGCGCGCTCGACGGCGGAGGGTGCGGGGAGCTGCGCCGGTGCCGGGTCGATCGCCTTAACGAGCGAGCGACGGGCTGCCTCGACCTCCATCACCTGGCCGAACAGCTTGCCCGGCAGGTCGAGATACACGCCGCCCGGCCGGCCCGACACCGAGGCACGGATCGCGCGCGCAATGCCGATGCCGATATCGGCTGCATGCAGCACGCGGAACGCCGCCTTGCACAGCGGCCTGGCAACGGCGAGCTGGTCCATCTCCTCGTAGTCACCCTGCTGCAGGTCGACGATCTCGCGTTCCGATGAGCCGCTGATCAGGATCATCGGAAAGCAGTTCGTCGTCGCATTGGCGAGCGCGACAAGGCCGTTCAGGAAGCCTGGCGCGGAGACCGTGAGGCACACGCCGGGCGACTTCGTCAGAAATCCCGCGATCGCAGCCGCATTGCCGGCATTCTGTTCGTGCCGGAACGATATCACCCGCATGCCCGCGGCCTGCGCCAGACGGCCCAGATCGGTGATCGGGATGCCCGGAACATTATAGATCGTCTTGACGCCGTTCAGCTTCAGCGCCTCTATGACGAGGTGGAACCCGTCAGTCAGTTCGGCCTCGGGTTCGCAGATACTCTGCTCAAGTGCTGTGGGCATTTTTCCCCCTCGCTATGCGTATTGCCGGCGCCGTTCGTCGTCCGACCCGGCCATCCGGTCGAGAAAATCGCCGTGCTGCTCGACATGCGCCGCGAGCCCCATGGTGTGCTCGCGCACCAGCCGCTCGGCCAGGCCTGCCTCGTGCCGCTCGAGCGCTGTGATGATGTTGCGATGATCGACGATCGAGCGCTGCGCCCGGTTGTCCTGTGTCATCGTCACGGCGCGCACCGCGCGCATGTGGATGAACAGGTTGTCGGTCAGGCTCGTCATCAAATTGACGCCACCCATCCGGATGATCGCCTGATGGAACCGCATATTCGCACGCGAATATTCGCTGATCTGCTCCGAGGGGTCCTCCTGGAACACGTCGACCAGTGCATGCAATTCATCGAGCTCGCCCTTAGCCACCCGAGGAGCGGCGAGGCGCGCGGCCATGCTTTCAATCGCCGCCCAGACGGTGATCATCTCGACCACCTCGCGCTTCGACTTGCGCACCACGATCAGACCACGCCGCGGCACCGAGCGCACGAAGCCCTCCTGCTCCAGTACCGACAATGCCTCGCGCACCGGCGTGCGACTCATCCCGAGGTCCTGCGAGAGCTGGCGTTCATCAAGCCGGATCTCCAGCGGATGGCCATAGATGTTCATCTCAGTGATCGCCCGCTTGATCGCGTCACAGGCCTGCTTGCGCAGCCCGATGCTGAGCGCGATCGGCTCGGCCGCCGTTTCCTGCAATCGTCGCTCCCTGATCTGGCACGCCAGATGCGGCGGCTTGTTGGTATGCCAGGACTAGACCAAACTGTTTGGCGGACGCAAGTCCAGTCGTGGTTGACTTGACCGTGCGCCTGCGTCTAGTTCGCGACGAAGCCCCCGGCAGCGCGGGCCAGCCATCAGGGAGTTACGTATGGGGAGCCGTCGCGGCGGCGATTGGATTGGCCGACAGGCCATGCGCGCGACCTGATGCCGCCGGGGTCAGTCGATACTCCCCTGCTGCGGGTTTCCAGGCTTGCCATGCGCTTCGGCGGTGTGATCGCGCTTGGTGGCGTGTCGTTCGACGTCGGCTATGGCGAGATATGCGGCCTGATCGGACCGAACGGCTCCGGCAAGACCACGCTGTTCAACTGCATCAGCGGCTTCTACCGCTACGCCGACGGCGACATCCTGTTCGAGGGCCGCTCGCTCAAGAACCTCAGCCGTTACCGGATGGCCGACCTGGGCCTCGGGCGGACATTCCAGAACGTCGCACTGTTCCGTCGGATGAGCGTCCGGGACAACATCCTGGTCGGCGCGCATCACCTAGGCCGCACGGGCTTCGTCGCCAATGCGCTTCGGCTGCCGGTGGTGCGGCACGAGGACAACGTGGCAGTCGCGCGGCTGCATGACCTGCTCGATCTGCTCGATCTGAACGATGTCGCCGCCACGCAGGCGGGCAGCCTGCCGTTCGGCACGCAGAAGCGAGTCGAGCTGGCGCGCGCACTGATCGGTGGGCCGAAGCTGCTGATGCTCGATGAACCGGCAGGCGGCCTCAACCACAGCGAGGTCGATGACCTGGCGCAGTTGCTGCAGCGCATCCGCGCGCATTTCGACCTCAGCATCCTGCTGGTCGAGCATCACATGAACCTGGTCATGCGTGTCTCGCACAAGGTGGTGGCACTGGAATTCGGTCTCAAAATCGCCGACGGCACGCCGGACGAAGTGCGTAGCGAGCCAGAGGTCATCCGGGCCTATCTTGGCGAGACGCAGGAAGGGCAGCATGCCGGCGCTGCTTGAAGCCCGTTCCCTCCACGCGGGCTATGGCGAGACGCGCGTGCTGCACGGCATCGACTTCGCCGTGCAACAGGGTGGTGTCACTGCGCTGCTTGGTGCGAATGGCGCCGGCAAAACGACCACTCTGCGGGCGATCTGCGGCATGGTCCGCACGAGTGGGGAAATCCGCTTTGGCGAAGAGCGCATCGACGGCAAGGCGACAGAGGACATCGTGCAGCGCGGAGTTGCGCATGTGCCGGATGGCCGAGGTACCTTCTTCGAGCTGACGGTCGAAGAGAACCTGCGGCTCGGTGCCTACATCCGCCGCGACCGGCAGGCCGTCGCGCAGGATTTCGAAAGGGTGTTCGGCTACTTTCCGCGGCTGCGTGAGCGGTTTCGCCAGCAGGCAGGCACGCTCTCGGGCGGTGAACAGCAGATGCTGGCGATCGCGCGAGCGCTGCTGCTGCGTCCGAAGCTGCTGTTGCTGGACGAGCCGTCATTCGGTCTGGCGCCGCTGATCGTGCAGGAGATCTTCGCGATCATGCATCGCATCCGCGCCGATGAAGGCGTGTCGATCCTTTTGGTCGAGCAGAACGCCAGTCTGGCGCTGGAGATCGCGGAGCAGGCCTATCTGCTGGAGACCGGACGCATCGTGATCTCCGGGCCCGCGGCAGAGATCAAGCGCAACGAGTCTGTCAGGCGTTCCTATCTGGGGTACTGAAACTGATACTGGAGCATTGAGCGTGGAAGGCGTACTTCACCAGGTCCTGTCGGGCATTGCCAGTGGCGGCATCTACGCTTCGGTGGCACTTGCCTTGGTGATGATCTATCAGGCGACCCATCACGTGAATTTCGCCCAGGGCGAGATGGCGACGCTGTCAACCTACATCGCGCTCACCCTGATCAATGCCGGTCTGCCCTACTGGATCGCCTTCGCGATAACCATTGTCGTCTCGTTTGTCATCGGCCTGCTGATCGAGCGCATCCTGATGCGGCCGATGACGGATGCGCCCGTTCTTGCGTCGGTCGGTGTGTTCATCGGGCTGTTGCTGATCATCAACAGCAGTACGGGTTGGATGTTCGATTACATGATCAAGACCTTCCCGACGCCATTCCCCGGCGGCCCGATATTGTTCAGCGGGTATGTCTCCGGCCATGAACTCGGCGCCACCTGCGTCACGCTGATTGTGCTGGCCGCCGTCTACCTGTTTTTCCGCCACACGAAGCTTGGCCTGGCGATGCGCGCCGCCGCGTTCAATCCGGTTTCGTCGCGTCTCGTCGGTATCCGGGTAGGCTGGATGCTGGCGTTGGGTTGGGGCCTCGCGGCTGCGATCGGTGCGGTTGCCGGCATGATGGTGGCGCCGATCGTCTATCTCGATCCGAACATGATGGCCGGCATCCTGCTTTACGCGTTTGCCGGCGCGCTTCTCGGGGGCATCGACAATCCGCTCGGGGCGGTGTTGGGCGGCTTCGCCGTCGGGATCATCGAGAATCTGGCCGGCGCCTATCTGGTCGGGACCGAGCTGAAGTTGACGGTCGCACTGATCATCATCGTCGCCGTGCTGGTGGTTAAACCGTCCGGTCTGCTGGGCCGGACCGTGCTGAGCAGGGTGTAAGCGATGGCGCGCAACGCCCTCTTGGCAGCACTGGTTTGGTTGGCGGTTGCAGTGCTGCCCACCCTGCTGTTCAGCGACTATCACCTGTTCCAGCTTACCATGGTGGTGGTCTATGCCATCGCGATCCTTGGCCTCGCCATCCTGACCGGCTTCAATGGCCAGATCTCGTTGGGCCATGGCGCGTTCTATGCGATTGGTGCCTACGTCACCGCTGTCCTGATGTATCAGTACAACGTGCCGTACTGGGCGACGCTGCCGGTCTCGGCAGTTGTCTGCGCGGTGATCGGTTTCCTGATCGGCCTTCCCGCACTTCGCCTTGCCGGCCTGTACCTCGCGTTGACCACCTTCGCGCTCGCCGTCGCTGTTCCGCAGCTTCTGAAGCACGATGCGCTCTCGCCGTGGACCGGCGGCGTGCAGGGCCTCGTCATCGACAAACCTGATCCGCCATTCGGCCTCGATATGTCGCCTGACCAGTGGCTGTATCTGTTCACCCTGTTCGTCGGTGCGCTGCTGTTCCTGCTGGCATGGAACATCGTGCGCGGGCGCATCGGCCGCGCGATGATGGCGATCCGTGACCACGCGCTGGCAGCCGAGGCAATGGGCATCGACATCGCGCTGCTGAAGACGCGCACCTTCGCGCTGAGCGCGATGTATACCGGAGTGGCCGGCTCACTTGGCGCCATCGTGGTGCAGTTCGTTGCCCCAGACAGCTTCGGCATCTTCGTCTCCATATACTTCTTTGTTGGTCTGGTGGTGGGCGGCGTCTCCTCGATCGGGGGCGCCATCCTCGGCGGCCTGTTCATCGAGTTTGTCCCCAACCTGGCCGAGCAGGTGTCGAAAGCCGCGCCCGGCGCGGTCTACGGCGTGATCCTGATTGCCGTGATGTTCCTGATGCCGGGCGGCGCCGCGAGCTTCATTGGCTCGTTATTTGCGCGCTTCCGCCGGGGCACGAAATCGGGTGAACTGCTCCCAACCAAGCTTGGGGGTTCGGGTGCGCAGAACGTTCCGGCGGCCACAACTGGCGTGCCTCGTGGTGCTGAGCCTGACGCTGGCGGTAACCGCGGCGTGTAAGAAGGAGAACGCCTACGTCCCGCCGCCGCCTTCGCCGGTCAACGTGGCGAAGCCCGTTCAGCAGGAAGTGACGCCGTACCTGGAAGTCACCGGCAGCGCGGTCGCATATAATCAGGTTGACCTCGAGGCGCGAGTACAAGGTTATCTCCAGAATATCGACTATCAGGATGGCGCGCCGGTCAAGCAGGCCGACACGCTGTTTGTAATAGAGCCCGCACCATATCAGGCGCAGTTGCAGCAGGCACAGGCCTCGCTTGCGGCGACTCAGGCCGACCTTGTGCAGGCCAAGGCCGAGTTCTACCGGCAATCAACGCTTGGAAAGAGCGACTTCGCCTCGCAGTCGGTGGTTGATCAGGCCCGCGCCAAGCTCGACAGTGACCAGGCCAAGATACAGAACGACCAGGCAGGCGTGACGATAGCGGCGATCAACCTCGGCTACACCAGGGTCACTGCACCGTTCGACGGCGTGGTCAGCGCACATCTGATTTCGCAGGGCGGTCTGGTCGGTGTCACGGGGCCCACCAAGCTCGCCACCATCGTGCAACTCGATCCGATTTACGCCACGTTCACGGTCAGCGAGCAGCAGGTATTGCGGATCAAGGCGGCACTGGCTGAGCGCGGCATCAAGGCGGGAGAAATCAAGAATGTGCCGGTGGCCGTGGGGTTGATGACCGAAGAGGGGTTTCCGCATATCGGCACGCTGGATTACGTCGCCCCCATGCTCGATCCATCGACCGGAACTTTGACCGCTCGCGGCCTACTGGAAAATGCCAATCGCGCCATCCTGCCCGGCATGTTCCTGCGGATCCGTATACCTCTGGCGGTGCAGAAGGCGAATGCCTTGCTGGTGCCCGATGAAGCGCTGGGTGCCGACCAGAGCGGCAGCTATCTGCTCGTCGTCAACAAGGAAAACGTCGTGCAGCAGCGGACGGTGCAGACGGGTCAGTTGGAGGGCCGGCTCCGCGTGATCTCCTCAGGCATCACCGAGGATGATCTGGTCGTGGTCAGCGGCAACCAGAGAGCGGTGCCGGGGCAGAAGGTCGCCCCGCAAGTGACGACGATCACGGCCGAGGCGGCCTCGCCGCCGGGCAAGTCGTGACGGCCGAAGCCGATGATCTCAAAATTCTTCATCAATCGGCCGGTGCTGGCCAACGTCCTGGCAATCGTGATGGTGCTGATCGGTGGGGTTGCGCTCTTCACGCTGCCGGTGGCGCAATACCCGAACGTCGTGCCTCCGACCGTGTCCGTCACCACGAGCTACCCGGGGGCGAGCGCGGATACCGTGATGAACACGGTGGCGCTGCCGATCGAACAGCAGGTCAACGGCGTGCAGGGCATGCTCTACATGCAGTCGACCAGCGCGTCCGATGGCACCTACTCGCTCGTTGTGACCTTCGAAATCGGCACCGACCTCAATTTCGCGCAGGTTCTTGTGCAGAATCGTGTCTCCGCGGCGATGGCTTCGCTGCCACAGGCGGTGCAGGTGCAGGGCGTCACCGTGCAGCAAAAGTCCACATCGATCTTGCAGATCGTGACATTGACCTCACCGGATGGTCGTTACGACAGCCTGTTCCTCAGCAACTACGCCACCATCAGTCTGGTCCCGGAACTCTCCCGCGTGCCCGGCGTCGGCAATGTCGGCGTGTTCGGAGTCGGGCAGTACTCCATGCGCATCTGGCTCGATCCGCAGACATTGCAGGCACGCGGGCTGGCGCCCGAGGACGTGATCAAGGCGATCCAGCAGCAGAGCCAGCAGGTCACCGCCGGACAGGTTGGTGCACCGCCGGCGCCGCCCGGTCAGGCCTTTCAGTACACAGTCAACATCGAGGGGCGACTGGCCGATCCGGCCGAATTCGGCAACATCATCGTCAAGGTGGACAGCGCCAACGGTGGCCAGATCACCCGGGTGAAGGACGTGGGACGCGTCGAACTGGGTGCGCAGACCTACTCCCAGTCGTCCAGGCTGAACGGCAAGCCATCGGCAGGCATCGCGATTTACCAGCTGCCGACCGCCAACGCTTTGAATGTGGCGTCGCTTGTTAATGCCAGGATGGCGGAATTGTCCAAGTCGTTCCCGCAGGGGCTGACCTACAACGTACCGTTCGACACCACGCGCTTCGTGAACGCCTCTATCCACGAAGTCTACAAGACGCTGATCGAGGCTGCGGTGCTCGTGCTGATCGTGATCCTCGTGTTCCTGCAGGATTGGCGGGCCACGCTGGTTCCGGCAACGACAGTCCCGGTAACGATCATCGGCGCCTTCGCTGCGATGGCGGCGCTCGGCTTCACGGTCAATCTCTCCACGTTGTTCGCGATCATCCTGGCCATCGGCATCGTGGTCGATGACGCGATCGTCGTGGTGGAAGGTGCGGCGCACCATATCGAGCGCGGCCTGACACCGCACGATGCTGCCATAAGGGCAATGGAGGAGTTGTTCGGGCCGATAATCGGCATCACGCTTGTGCTCATGTCGGTGTTCATCCCGGCCGCGTTCCTGCCAGGACTGACCGGGCAGATGTACGCCCAGTTCGCCCTGGTAATCGCGGCGACCGCGTTGATCAGCGCGATCAACGCCGCGACGCTGAAGCCGACGCAGTGCGCGCTGTGGCTGCGCATGCCGGTGCCGCCGGAGAAGCGCAATTTCTTCTTTCGCGGGTTCAACCGGGTCTATCAACCGATCGAGAATGGGTATGCGCGGCTGATCGGTGCTATGGCGCGCCACAGCGGCCTGATGGTGATCGTCGCGCTTGTCGTCGCGGGGGTCGGCGTCTGGGGCATCACTCGATTGCCGACCTCGTTCATTCCTGTGGAAGACCAGGGTTATGTGCTGGTGGCAACGCAGCTTCCGGACGGTGCGGCATCGGGTCGGACGCAGCACGTGATGGATCAGGTGACGAAAATCGCGCTGGGTGTCCCGGGCGTGGATCAGGTGATCTCCATCAGCGGCATCTCGGTGCTGGACAACAGCGCAACTCTGGCGAATGCCGGTGTCGCCTATGTGATCCTGAAGGATTGGAGCCTGCGCAAGCCGGGGAGCGGTGCGGATCTACGTTCGGTCTACGCCAACCTTCAGGGGGCGCTCGACAAGCTGCAGGACGCGGTGGCACTGGTGCTGATACCTCCGCCAATTCAGGGCATCGGCAACGCCAGCGGCTTCACCATGCAGATCGAACTGCGCGACGGAAGCTTTGACTATGCAAAGCTCCAGGCACTCGTCCAGACAATGGTGCACGACGGGAACACCCAAACTGAACTGCAACGGCTCAATTCATCGTTTCGTGCTGGGGTGCCTCAGGTTCGCGTGACGGTGGACCGGGTGAAGGCGGAGACGCTGCATGTTTCGGTCGGCGACGTGTTCAATGTCCTCGCGGGTTACGTCGGGGCGAGCTACGTCAATCAGTTCAACAAGTTTGGCCGCACGTTCCAGGTCTATGTGCAGGCTGACTCGAGATTCCGCCTGTTGCCACACGACATCGAGAACCTCTATGTGCGCAGCCAGGACAACAAGATGGTGCCGCTGGGAGCACTGGTGCAGATAAGTCCTATGGTCGGGCCTTCGCTCGTTGGCCTCTACAATCTTTATCCGACGGCGAGCATCGTGGGCGGATCGGCGGCGGGCTTCAGCTCCGGCGAGGCCATGAGCCTGATGGAGGAGATCGCCGATAAATCCTTGCCGCGTGGCACAGGGTTTGAGTGGACTGCGATGTCCTATCAAGAGAAGATCGTCGGCAACCAGATCGTCTATGTGTTCGGCCTGGGCATGCTGCTGGTGTATCTGTGCCTGGCAGGCCAGTACGAGAGCTGGATCGCACCAATATCGGTCATTCTCGCAGTCCCGTTATCGCTGCTGGGACCCTTCATTGCGCTGACCAGCCTCGGCTTGTCCAACAACCTCTACACCCAGATCGGACTTGTCCTGCTGATCGCTCTATCGGCGAAGAACGCAATCCTGATCGTGGAGGTCGCGCGCGAAAGGCGCTTGCTACAGAACGTGTCAATTGTTCAGGCAGCGGTCGATGCGGCACGTGTTCGCTTCCGACCGATCCTTATGACGTCGTTCGCATTTATCCTGGGCGTCGTACCACTGGTGACTGCGACTGGTGCAGGAGCGAGTGCACGTGCCTCGCTGGGCCTCGCCGTGCTCAGCGGTATGATCGCGTCCACTTGTCTTGCGGTGCTGTTCGTGCCGTCGTTCTTCGTCGTGATGCAGCACTTCGAAGAATGGCGTAAGTCGCGGAAGCAGCGTGCACCGGCGCCTACTGCGGCCTGAGGGAGACCAGCATGCTGAGCATGAAAGACAAGGTGGCGATCGTCACTGGCGCTGGCTCGATCGGTCCGGGCTGGGGCAATGGCAAGGCGACCGCGACACTGCTCGCGCGTCAGGGCGCGGCGGTGTTCCTGGTGGACATCAACGAATCCGCCGCCAGTGAAACGCGTCAGATCATCGAAGGCGAGGGCGGCACCTGTGCGGTTCATCGCTGCGACATGTTGATCGCTGCGGAAGTGCAGGAGATGGTTCAGGCCTGTCTGAACCGCTTCAAGCAAATCGATGTGCTGGTCAACAACGTCGGAGGCTCCGCGCCCGGAGATCCGGTGTCGATGACCGAGGAGGTCTGGGACCGCCAGATAGACACGAACCTGAAGACCGTGTTTCTGGGCTGCAAGTACGTCCTTCCGGTGATGGAGGCGCGGGGCAAGGGCGCTATTGTCAACCTGTCGTCGGTCGCTGGTCTGCGCAATGACGGCCATGGCGGTCGCGTGCATGTCGGATACAGCGCCAGCAAGGCGGCCGTTATTCAGTTCACCCGCTCGACCGCCGGCGCCTTTGTGAAGAAAGGTATCCGCTGCAACACCGTGGTGCCGGGCCTGATGCACACGCCGCTCGTGGAACATCGCCTGGCGCGCACGGTCGGCGGCAATGATGCAGCGGCGCTGATCGCGAGCCGCAATGCGCGTACGCCGATGGGGCGGATGGGCACGGCGTGGGATGTGGCGCATGCTGTGCTTTTCCTGGCCTCCGATGAGGCCAATTACATCACGGGAACGGAGATCATCGTCGATGGCGGCCTGATTTTGGCATCGCCGTGACCACAGGAGGAGGAATGCAATGAGCGAACGACGTTTTCGGGAACTGACGCCGGAGATCATGACGCCGGAGCAGAAGAAGGTGGCGGATGCGATCCAGTCCGGCCCGCGCGGTGCGGGACTGCGAGGTCCGTTCAATGCGCTGCTGCGCAGTCCTGATCTGTGCGATCTGGTACAGAGGGTGGGCGCCCATGTGCGGTATTCCAGCGCGATTCCCGCGCGACTCAACGAGATGGCGATTATCATGGCCGGTCGCAAATGGACAGCGCAGTACCAGTTCTACGCGCATCGGCGGCTGGCGATCGAGGCGGGTCTGAAGACCGCGATCTGCGATGCGATCGCCGCGGGGACGCGACCGCAGGGCATGCAGGACGATGAGGCGGAGGTCTACGATTTCTGCACAGAACTGCTGTCGAGCGGCCATGTATCGGATGCGAACTATGGGCGCATCAAGAACCGGTTCGACGAGCGTGGCGTGATCGACCTGATCGGTGCGGTCGGCTACTACAGCCTCGTCTCGATGGTGCTGAACGTCGACGGCGTGCCGCTGCCTGCCGGAGAGACGCCGCCGCTGAAGCCGCTGTAGTTATCGCACGAAGCAGTCCCCTCGTGCGCGGGATTGCTTCGTCGCTACGCTTCTCGCAATGACAGGTCGAGAATGTCGAGCGCGGAGTCCAGTTCGGCGCGCGTGATCGTCAGCGGTGGGCACAGCGTAAGGACGTTGCCGCCGCCGACCTTGAAGCTGAGCCCGTGGGTCAGGCAGCGATACATCGCGGTTTCGGCCAGCGCAGGGCTGGCAACCTCCACTGCAAGCGACAAGCCAAACCCGCGCACCGCGCTTATCTGTGCGTGCGGCATGCGTCGCAGCCGCTCCAGACCGTGCTGCCCCAGTTCGCGCGAGCGCTCAAGCAGCCTCTCATCCCCGATCACGTCCAGCGTTGCCAGCGCCGCCGCGCATCCGACCGAACTCTTCTCGTGCGTGTAGTGCCCCAACGCCCGATCGCCCGCGACATCCAGGTCCTCGCGCGCCAGCAGCGCCGCCATCGGGAACACGCCGCCGCCTAGGCCCTTGCCTAGCACAAGCATGTCGGGCACGCAGCCCATCTGCTCGGACGCGAACATCGTGCCGGTGCGTCCCAGACAGCTTGGTATCTCGTCGAAGATCAGCAATGCACCGTGCCGGTCGCAGCTCGACCGCACGCGCGGCCAGAAATCCGCAGGCGGTGCCTCCAAGGTTGTCCATCGCACAGGCTCGGCGATCACCGCGCCGACGTCGCCCTGCACCGCCAGCACATAGTCGATGTAGTCGGCCAGTCGCTCATGCGCGCGCCCATCGTCGCCGAAGAACCTCGGCGCCAGCGAGGGTGGCGGCACGTGCTCGCTGCCTGGCAACAGGGGACCGGCATCGCGGCGGAATATTGCCTCGCCACCTGCCGATATCGCATCGAGCGAGGCACCATGAAACGCATCCCACATTGACAGCGTCTTGTGTCGCCCCGTTGCATGCCGTGCCAACTTCAGTGCCATGCCGATCGCCACCGTGCCGCTCGGCGCGAACAGCACCTTGTTCAGTCGTCCCGGCGGCAGCTCTGCCAGACGTCGCGCTAGCTCAATCGCCGCACAATTCGTGTAACGTCGCGGCGAGAACGGCAGGGTTGCCAGTTGTCGTGTCACCGCCTCTATCACGCGTGGATGGCCGTAGCCGACCTGGTGCACCGTGTTGCCATGGAAATCCATGATCCGGTGTCCCCCCGTATCGATGAGGTAGATCCCCTCAGCTCGCTCAACCACATTCAGGCAAGGTGTGGACAGCGCCTGGTGCAGAAACCAGCGCTCGTCTTCATCGAGCAGCGCCCGTGTCTCGGCATCGATGTAGCCGCGCTGCCATGCCGCGCGCGCGTCGCCGAGATTGGTGTCGCCTTCGGTGTGATCCGCCATGCAGCCATGCTGAGCGGATGGCGTCCGATGGGCAAGCGTGCTGATATGCAGGCATGAAAGTGCAGGCCGTCATTTTGGACTGGGCAGGCACCGTGGTGGATCACGGCAGCCGCGCGCCAATGGGTGCCTTCGTGCGCGCCTTCGCGCAGTTCGGCCTGACGATCAGCATTGCCGAGGCGCGCGGGCCGATGGGCATGGCGAAGTGGGATCATATCCGGGCAATTGCTCAGGTTTCGTCTGTGGCCGCAGCGTGGCGTTCGCGGCACGGCCGTGACTTCTCCGAAGGCGACGTCGATGCCATCTTTCAGGTGTTCGAGCCGATGAGCATTGCGGCGGTTCGCGCTCATGCCGACATCATCCCGGGCGCCATCTCAGCGATCCATGCCATGCGCGCGCGTAGCATCCGCATTGCCGGCACGACTGGCTACACGCGGCCGATCATAGATGTGCTGGAGCCACTTGCGGCCGCCTCCGGGTACGTGCCGGAGTTGACCGTGTGCGCCGGCGATCTTCCCGCGGGAAGGCCGAGTCCGCTGATGATGTGGTACGCGATGGCAAAGCTCGGCGTCTGGCCCGCCGCAAGCATTGTGAAGGTGGATGACACCGCCCCGGGCATCGGCGAAGGCAAGGCGGCGGGCACGTGGACCGTTGGCATCGCGCTGACCGGCAATGCCGTTGGTCTGTCAGCCGAGGAATTGGCGGTGCTGCCTCAGGCGGAGCGCAGCCGCTTGCGTGAACATGCTGCCGCCGAGCTGCACAATGCTGATTTGGTGATCGACAGCATCGCTGATCTGCCGCAGGCCGTGGCGGCAATCGACGCACGACTTGCCGCCGGCGAGCGGCCCACTGCGGCTTAGGGCTGCGTCCAGCACGAATCAATCGGAGACATTCGCCCAAAACAGGCGTTATATTCGAGATATACTTGCGTCATCTAAGCAAGGGGAAAATCCGGCCCGCGGTAGATCCGCACCATCCGATAGACGAACTATAAATCAGTCGACTGGCGCCCGATAACGGGCTATTTGTCAGAGTGCGGTCGTAATGACTTAGGAGCACAGCCCGCATGGGTGCCATCGAGCGGCTAATCGAAGACGAAAATGGGCCCGAGTTCCGGGTCTCTGGCGTAAAATTCCGCTTCATCAATTCGCAATACAATACTTATCAGACCAGTGCAGATGAGATCATAATACTTAAGGGACCTGGCTTTCTAAAACACTACGAACCAGTATTCGAGAAAGCTCCGACAAAGAATGTGCTTGAGTTTGGCGTTTTTGAGGGGGGATCGATCATTCTCTTTGCCCTCGCATATCCCGAGTTCAAGTTTGTCGGAATCGACATTCGCCCTCCCAGCGAGCATGTGTTGCGTCACATTCGTGACCTTGGATTGCAAGACCGCGTCAAGATATACTACAACGTCAGCCAGGCAGACCGGGAACAAATTGATAAAGCGATCAGGGACGAGTTCCGCAATGCGGAGATTGGCATAATCTCTGATGACGCATCTCACAACTATCGCTTCTCGAAAGCGACATTCGAGCTGTCTTTTGGACGCCTGGCACCCGGCGGGTTCTATTGCCTTGAGGACTGGGCCTGGGCTCATTGGGGAGAGCCCTTCCAGACCCAGGTGTGGGCAGATCAGCCGGCCCTAACCAACCTCGTTTTTGAATTTCTTATGATGTATGCATCATCTCCTGGTCTCATTGATCGCTTTGAGATACTGCCGGCGCTCGTGTTGCTCAGACGAGGCGCCGCCAAGCGCAGGGATTTCAAGATTGATGAGTTGATCAGAATGCGGGGCAAAGAATTGACACTCATATGAGTTTTCTGTGCCCTTGGAGGTCTCGCCGACGCTTTCTTCAAACTGCAGGGCTTCTGTTTGGTATAGGCGCGAACGGACACGTTGGTGTAGCGGCCGAGCGCCCGCGTGTCGGAGCAATCCGGTGGGATGCTTGGTACGATCCAAACGATGGGTCGGTGGCGCAAGCAATGGAGACTGCGCTGGGGCCAGCACGCTACCATGATCGCATGCCTTTTTTTGGGAGCGAAGTAGCAACCGATAGAGTTCGGATAAATGGTGACTATCAGCCAATAATGGACCAGGAGATCGCGCTCGGCTCGCGCGCCGGGCTCGATTATTGGGCATTTGTAGGGTACTCGGTCAACGACTCAATGAGCAACGCCTTGAAACTGTATCTTGCCAGCAAATCCCGCAGCAAGATTGGTTTCTGTATGATCGGCTCAATCGCAAATGGCGGAAGCGTCGACCACTTCTCAGACAGAACCTTGCAGGAAGTCTCCGTCATGCAGGAGCAAGGTTACGTGCGGGTGCTTGGCGATCGGCCTCTCTATTATGTTTTGTCGGCTCCGAAAGCACAAATCGAAGCAGAGTGGGGTGGCTACAAAGGTGTGGCCAAGCTGATTGCCTTCGTTCGAGCTACGGCGCGGGAGAAGAAATGCGGCAATCCCTATGTTGTTTTTCTGGGGGCGGATGCCAGCACGATGACCGCGACAGGCGCCGACGCGATAGGAAATTATGCGATTGTCGGCAATCCTGATCGGTCATCGTACAGCAAGTTGGCCCAGGACGCCAAGGCTCGCTGGGACCAGCTCGCAGCAAGCGGCGTCGGTATGGTCCCCACTGTAATGACGGGTTGGGATCAGCGGCCGCTCATCGAAAACCCGCCTGATTGGGATCGTTCATTCATGGCTAAAGGGGTCGGTATCGACAAATACTACGCGCGCGCTGCGCCGTCGGAGATGGCCGAACACTTGCAGGACGCCATTGCATGGACCGAGAGCCATCGATCCGCAACGCCCGCCAATACGGTCTTGATCTACGCTTGGAACGAATGCGGTGAGGGATACGGCGCCCTCGTACCGAGTTTTCAGCGGAACAATCCATTGGGAGACTCCTCCCGTCTTAATGGCATCAGCAAAGTCCTGAACAAGTGACAGGGGCGGTTGGGCTCGAGCCCTGCTTGCTGGATTGGCATTCAAGCCGGACTCTTGGCTGGGCTAACCTCTGCGATGTATATCACGTCGCCCGTTGCCACGTCCGGGCTGCCCGGTGCTGCCATCGCCACCACGTGGCCATTACCCTGCATTGCGATCCAGCTCGGCTCGGTTTGGGCTACCCGCCTGGCTTCCTCGATCACGTCGGCGGGAACATCCCGCCATAGTGCCTCTTCCAGCACGCGGATTCGATCCATTCCTGCGCTCCTGTGTGTATCGACTGCTCAACGCAGCATCAGCCAGAACGTTCCCACCAGCAGCGTAAGTACGGTCAGAGGGCCGCCGACACGGAAGTAGTCCCAGAAGCCGATCACCACGCCGCGCCGCGCCGCCTTCTCGACCACGATCAGGTTGGCGATCGAGCCCAGAACCGTGAAGTTGCCAGCGAGAGTGGATGCCATGGCGATTACCAGCCACGCACGATCCTGGTCCGGCAGTGCGGCGACGAACGGCTTCAGCAACAGCACCGCAGGGACGTTGCTGACCAGGTTCGCTAGAACTGCGGTCACGAGGCTGAGCACAGGCACCGTGGCGAGGTGCAGTTGTCCGACGGCCTCGACCACCTGCGGCGTCAGCAACTCGCGTTCGGCGCCGGCAACGATGATGAACAGGCCAGCGAACATCAGCAGCAAGGACCAGTCGATCTCAGCGTAGACCCGTGCACTCTTCACGCGGCGCGTGAGAAGCAGCAGCGCGCCGACGATGATCGCCACCTTCGCCGGCGGCTGTCCGGCGAAAAACAGCGCGACCATCAGCGCAGTTGCCGTCATGGCGCGGATCATCAACATGTGGCTGATCCGCAGCCGCGGCGCGCGAGCGTCCTGCACGCCACCTCGCAGTTCGCTGCGGTGCAGCAGCGCCAGCAGCACGACCGTCAGCAGCAGTCCTACCAGCGCGACTGGCGCCAGGGCGGCGGCGAACTGCGGATACGGGATATGTGAAAAGCTGCCGATCATCATGTTCTGCGGGTTGCCGGTGATCGTCGCCGTTGACCCGACATTCGATGCCATTGCAACGGCCAGCAAATACGGCACCGGATTGCGCTTCTGGCCCAATGTCAACTCTAGCACCAGCGGCGCCATGACCAGGCAGATCGCGTCGTTCACCAGGAAGGCGGAGAACGCGCCGGAGACCATAACGATGGCCGCCAGCAACAGTAATGGTCGATGCACGCGGCGGGCGACCCAGGCGTTGACCAATGCAAAGAAGCCAGAGATGCGCAGATTGGCGACGACGATCATCATGCCGAGCAACAGCGTGATGGTCTGTAGATCGACAGCCTGGTAGGCCTCCTGCAGCGGAACGACGCCTGATGCCACCATGAGACAGGCGCCGACCAGTGCCACCCCGGCGCGGTCGATCGAGAGCCCCGGCACCTTGCCGATCGCCAGGGCTACGTAGCTTGCGGCAAAGATCGCGATGGCGGCGAGACGGCGGGCCGTCGCGTCGTGTTGGGGCATGATCCAGGGGAGGCCCGCGGTGCCGGCGGCAAGCGCCAGCAACAGCCCGACCGCGATCAGGCTCGCTAGCGGTAGCCAGCGCGTGGTCATTCAGTGATTGGGCCAGAGACCCGGCGTTGCGACCTCCAGCGAATTGCCGTCGGGGTCGCGGAAGTACAGACTGGTGCCGCCGCGCGCCCAGTGGATGCGGCTCTCCACCGCAATCCCTTCCCGGCGTAAATGCTCCTCCCATGCGGCACGTTCGCCAAGCGGAATGGCGAAACAGAGATGCAGTTCGCCGCTGCCGTGATGGCGCGGAATGATCCCACCCGGTACAGGGGCCGGTTCATTGGTACTGCCCTGATGGAACAGCAGCAGCACCTGGGCACCCGGCACGCCGAGAGCGCACATGCGGCCGTCATGCGGACTTTTTCGGCGACATACAGCGACGTTTCGAGCACCGAGCTTACTCGGGGGACACGCGCTCCCATCGGCTTTCTCCCGCTTCGCTCTCCTGTATAGTTGGTTCTGGTGCTATGCTGCGGCAAGCTTAGGGAATCGAGCCATGCCAGCCCATTTCGATCTGTTGATCCGCCATGGCACATGTATTCTGCCCTGGGGTGCCGAGAAGACGGATGTCGGCGTGCGCAACGGCCGGATTGCGGCACTCGGTGTCGCCCGGGACGGCTCCGCGGACGATACGATCGACGCCAGGGGCCTCCACGTTCTGCCAGGATTGATCGACCCGCACGTGCATTTGCGCGATCCCGGCGACAAGGCGATCGAGTTGATCCCAACTGGGACGCGGGCCGCGGTACTCGGCGGGCTGGCGGCTGTGTTCGACATGCCGAACACCGCCCCGTCCATTGTGGATGCAGAGAAGCTGGCGTGGAAGCAGGACTACGTCGAGCGTCAGTCATGGTGCGACATCGGCCTTTACGTCGGCGGCACCAAGCAGAATATCGCCGAACTCGCGAAGCTGGAGCTTGGTCGTGGGGTTTGCGGCATCAAGATATTCGCCGGCAGTTCGACGGGCGATCTGCTGGTGGAGGACGACGAGCACCTGGAGCGCGTGATGCGGTCAGGGCGCCGGCGTATCGCCTATCACTCCGAGGATGAATACCGGCTTCAGGAGCGCAAGCCTTTGTTCAAGTCGGGCGATCCGTACCGCCGGCACATGGAATGGCGCGACGAGGAGACGGCATTTCTCGGCACGCGCCGATTGATGGCACTGGCGCGAGCCACAAGGCGCCTGGCACATATCCTGCACGTGTCCACCGCGGAGGAACTCGATTATCTGAAGGACTTCCGCGATCTGGCGACCTGCGAGGTGCTGGTGAACCATCTCACGCAGGTGGCACCGGACTGTTACGACAGGCTGCAGGGCTTCGGCGTGATGAATCCGCCGGTTCGCGGACCGCGCCACCTCGAGGCGGCGTGGCGCGCGATCAATGATGGGACGGTGGACACGGTCGGCTCCGACCATGCGCCGCATGCGCGGGACAAGAAGCTGCTGCCGTGGCCGGACTGCCCCGCCGGACTCACCGGGGTGCAGACGATCGTGCCGGTGATGCTGAACCACGTGAACGCCGGCCGGCTGTCGCTCCTGCGCATGGTGGATCTGATGTGCGCGGGGCCGGCGCGCGTATACGGCGTAGTGGGCAAGGGCAGGCTTGCCGCAGGTTACGACGCGGATTTCACTTTGGTGGACATGCAGCACAGGCGCCGCATAGAAGAATCATGGATTGCTTCACCCTGCGGCTGGACGCCCTTCGCCGGCATGGACATCACCGGCTGGCCGGTCGGCGTGATCGTTCGTGGCCGAACGGTGATGCGCGATGACGAGGTGGTGGGTACGCCGATAGGGAAGATGGTGCGGTTCGGCTAAAGCTTAGGCCGCCGCGCGCACTGGTTGCTGCGCAGCCTTGATCATGTCAGCCCCCTTCTCGGCGATCATGATCACCGCGGCATTGGTGTTGCCCGACACCAGCGTTGGCATGATCGACGCATCGATCACCCGCAGTCCCGCGATTCCGTGCACGCGCAGGTCGTCGTCCACCACCGCCATGGGATCCTGACCCATCTTGCACGTGCCAGTGACGTGGTAGGTTGTCTGGCCGTTGATCCGAGCGAAATCCAGCCACTCATCGTCGGTCTGAACCTGATCGCCCGGGTTCATCTCGAACGCGCGGTATTTGTCCAGCACCGGGTTGTTGATGATTCGCCGGCCGATCTTCATGCCCTCGACGATCGTGCGGCGGTCCAGCTCTTCGGCCAGGAAATTCGGCCGAATCGACGGCGCAGCCATCGGATCGGGCGATTTCGCATGGATCGATCCCCGCGACTCCGGCGAGCACTGATACGCCGTCAGGGTCATGCCTGGCTCACGGTCGAGGACGCGCGTCTGTGCCGTTGCGTAGCTGGCGTGAGTGAAATGATACTGCACGTCGGGCTCTTCCAGCTCCGGCCGCGTCTTGACGAAGCCATAGACTATGCCCGCGGTGAACGTCAGCACACCGCGCTGCTGCGTATAGTATTTGATGATCTCCTTCAAGAAGCGCAGGCCGCGCGTGTGCTCGTTCAGCGTGACCGGCAGCTTTACGCGCCAGTTCATTCGTGGCGCGAAGTGGTCGCGATAGTTCTCGCCGACACCGCGTAGCTCGTGCTTCACCTCGATGCCAAGTGATTGCAGCAGCGCCGGCTGGCCGATGCCGGACAGCTCCAGCAGATGCGGTGACTTCACCGCTCCTGCCGCCAGGATCACCTCGGCAGTGCATCGCACCTGACGCGTCTGTCCGTGCTGGCTATACTCAACGCCAACGGCGCGCTTTCCCTCCAGCAAGATGCTTGTCGTATGGGCCTCAGTCTCGACGCGAAGGTTCGGCCGGCCACGGGCGGGATCGAGAAAGGCGCGTGCGGTGGACCAGCGCCGGCCCTTCTTCTGGGTAACCTGATAGTAACCGAAGCCCTCCTACCGGCCGTTGTTGTAGTCGCGATTGCGTGACCAGCCCTCGGCTGCTGCGGCATCGATGAACGCGTCCAGCAATTCGGCGCGCTCGATCATGTTGGCGACGTTCAGCAGGCCACCACGGCCACCCGGCTCGAAGTGTTCGGATTTCCGGAAGTAAGGCAGTACCGCGTTGTACGACCAGCCGCGATTGCCGAACTGCGCCCAGGTATTGTAGTCGAGCGGGTTGCCTCGGACATACAGCATACCGTTGATCGAACTCGAGCCACCAAGCGTCTTGCCACGCGGGATCGGAATTGACCGGCCCTTGACGTTGTCCTCCGGTTCGGTGGCGAAATTCCAGTTGTAGCGCGGCTGTTGAGCAGCTTGGTGAAGCCGACCGGAATGTTGATCCACATCGAATCGTCCTTTGGTCCAGCCTCCAGCAATAGCACTTTGATGTCCGGATTCTCGGTGAGCCGATGTGCCAGCACGCAGCCCGCGGAACCGGCACCGATGATGATGTAGTCGTGGTTCGCCATCGTCTTTCCCCTTTGCCATGGATGCTACCGAGTGCGGGCGCTTGCCTCAACACGACTCACAAGACAGGATGCGCGGGGGCAGGAACCGTTGCGGTTTTCTATCTACAGTCTGATGCGGCACGCTATGGGAGGCGCTACTTGGCCAGAGCAGTGGCGCTCGCCGGAGCCGCGTTCGAGCTACGACGTGGTTATTGTTGGCGCCGGCGGCCATGGCCTCGCCACCGCGTACTACCTCGCGTGTGAGCACGGCATCCGCAACGTCGCGGTACTGGAGCGCGGCTGGCTCGGCGGAGGCAACACTGGGCGCAACACGACGATCATCCGCTCCAACTATCTGTGGGAGGAGAGCGCCGCACTCTACGAACATGCGCTCAAGCTATGGGAGGGATTGGCACAGGAATTGAATTACAACGTGATGTATTCGCCGCGGGGCGTGATGATGCTGGCGCATTCGGTCCACGACGTGCAGGTGTTCAAACGGCACGTGCACGCGAACCGGCTGAGCGGCATCGACAACGAATGGCTGACACCTGAGCAGGCCAAGTCATTCTGCCCGCCGCTGAACATTTCGCCGGGTCTGCGCTATCCGATCGTGGGTGCCGCGTTGCAACGCCGTGGTGGGGTTGCGCGGCACGATGCGGTGGCATGGGGCTATGCCCGCGGTGCCAGCGCGGCCGGTGTCGACATCATTCAGAATTGCGAGGTGACGGGGATCAGCCGCGGGCCGTCCGGCGCCGTGAACGCGGTCGAGACGACGCGCGGACGCATTGCGGCGCGCAAGGTCGCGGTGGTGGCGGCTGGCCACAGCAGCGTGGTGATGGCGATGGCCGGACTGCGCATGCCGCTGGAAAGCTATCCGTTGCAGGCGCTGGTGTCCGAGCCGTTGAAGCCGGTGCTGCCGTGCGTGGTCATGTCGAACAGCATCCACGCCTACATCTCGCAGTCCGACAAAGGAGAGCTGGTGATCGGCGGGGCAACCGATGCCTACGTGTCCTACAGCCAAGCCGGTGGCCTTTATGTCGCTGAGCACACACTGGAGGCAATCTGCGAGCTGTTCCCGACATTCCGTCGCCTGCGCATCCTGCGCAACTGGGGAGGTACCGTCGATGTTACCCCGGATCGATCACCGATCATCGGACTGACGCCGGTGCCGGGCCTTTATGTGAACTGCGGGTGGGGCACCGGCGGATTCAAGGCGACTCCTGGGTCGGGTCACGTCTTTGCTGCGACGATTGCACGCGGCGAACCGCACCCGATCGCCGCGCCGTTCTCGCTCGATCGGTTCCGTAATGGCCGGCTGATAGACGAGGCGGCCGCCGCGGCGGTGGCGCACTGATGCTGCTGATCGCCTGTCCGTGGTGTGGCACGCGTCCGGAGAACGAATTCCGCTATGGTGGCGAGGCACACATCGTCCGGCCGCGCGATCCCGGTTCGGTTGACGATGCGGCATGGGCGGACTTCCTCTACATGCGAAGCAACCCAAAGGGCGAGCACGCCGAGCGCTGGCGCCACATTCATGGGTGCGGCCGCTTCTTCGACTGCGTACGCGATACCGTGACCGACCGCATCCGCGCCACGTACAAACCAGGCGATTCCCCGCCGCGATGACCGATGGGTTCCGCACGCCCGATGGTGGCCGGATCGACCGCTCGACGCCGCTGTCATTCAGGTTTGACGACAAACGATTTGTTGGTTGTCTTGGCGACACTCTCGCCTCTGCACTGCTGGCCAACGGCGTGCATCGGGTTGGCCGTTCGTTCAAGTATCATCGGCCGCGCGGGATCATCTCTGTGGGTTCGGAGGAACCCAACGCGCTGGTGACGATAGATCGTGGCGTGGGGCGTATCACACCAAACCTGCGGGCAACGCAGCTCGAGTTATATGACGGAATGCGGGCTTTCAGTCAGAACCGCTTTCCTTCTCTTGCTTTCGATCTCGCTGCAGTCAACAACGTGATTGCCCCGATATTTGCCGCTGGCTTCTACTACAAGACCTTCATGTGGCCCCGCGCGTTCTGGCGACATGTGTACGAACCGGTGCTTCGCGCTGCCGCTGGCCTCGGACGATCGCCTACTATGCCCGACCCCGATCGGTACCTGCACCACTATGCGCATTGCGACGTGCTGGTGATCGGCGCCGGCCCGACGGGTCTGGCTGCAGCTCTGGCCGCGTCCTCAGGTGGGACGCGCGTTGTGTTATGCGACGAACAGTCTGAACTCGGAGGATCGCTGCTCGCCGAGCCGGCGGCACGTATCGATGGCGAGGCCGCTTCGGATTGGCTTCGTGAGACGCTGGACGCCCTTGGCCGGCGTGCCGATGTGACACTGTTGCCGCGCACCACGGCATTCGGCTGGTATCCTGACAATTCCATTGGTCTCATCCAGCGCGTCACCGATCATATCGCAGAACCGGACTTGCGGCTCCCGCGCGAAAGGCTGTGGCACGTGCGAGTCGGCAGGGTGGTGATTGCTGCCGGAGCATTGGAACGACCTCTGCTGTTTTCCGGTAACGACCGACCGGGCGTTATGCTGGCCGATGCCGCACGGATCTACCTGCAGCGCTACGGCGTGAAGGTCGGAACACGCGCCGTCATTGCCACCTCGGACGATAGTGCATATGCGGCTGGCGTTGCGCTGCGCGAAGCCGGTATCGCCATCGGCGCTGTCGCCGATCTGCGCAGCGAGGTCAGCGGTATGGCGCAAGCGTCCGGTCTGCCGGTACGAAGCGGTGTGAGCCTCGTTGCGACCCGCGGACGACAGCGTGTCAACCGCGCCACCCTGTCGGATGACGAAACCATCCCCTGCGATCTGGTGCTGGTGTGCGGCGGGTGGACACCGTCGGTGCATCTGTATTCCCAATCGCGTGCAAAATTGCGCTTCGACGAACGCTTGCAGGCGTTTCTGCCGGGAGAATGGACTGCGCGGGTTCGCTCGGCGGGCGCCTGCAATGGTACATTCGGGCTCGCAGCTTGCCTGGAAGAAGGCTACGCCGCGGGGGACTTGCAGCGAAAATCTGTGGTCGAAGTTGCGCCCACTTGCTTGCCATCGGCAGCCATGACGCAAGCTTCCACGATCAGTGGCACGGCTTTTGTCGATTTCCAGAACGACGTGACAGCCAAGGACCTCGCCATCGCTGCGGACGAAGGTTTCCGCTCGGTCGAGCATGTGAAGCGCTACACCACGACAGGCATGGCGACCGATCAGGGCAAGACGGCGAACATGAATGCCCTGTCGCTGATTGCGAGTTTGACCGACCGGACGTTGCCGCAGGTGGGCCATACCACGTTCCGTACGCCCTACACGCCCGTGACTTTCGGTGCGTTCGCCGGCATGGCGCGTGAGAACCTGTTCGAGCCGGTACGTCGGACGCCAATCCACGACTGGGCTGCAGCGCACGGCGCGGTATTCGAAAATGTTGGCACGTGGCAGCGCGCTCGTTTCTTTCCGCGCGACGGCGAGGTTATGCGCAGCGCTGTCGCGCGCGAATGTCGCGCCGTGCGCAATGCGGTCGGCATGTTCGACGCTACAACGCTCGGCAAGATCGAGGTGGTGGGTCCGGATGCGGCTGAATTCCTCGACCGTATCTACACGGGCAACTTCTCGGGGCTTGCGCCAGGCCGCTGCCGCTACGGGGTGCTGCTATATGAGGCCGGCTTCGTGATGGACGACGGTGTCGTGGCACGGCTGGCGCCAGATCGCTTTCATGTCACGACGACGACCGGTGGTGCCGCCGGCGTGCTGCACCATATGGAGGATTATCGGCAGACCGAGTTTCCCGAACTTCGGGTTTGGCTCACGTCGATCACCGAGCAATGGGCAGTCATCGCCGTGCAGGGTCCATTGGCACGCCGGACGATTGATCCGCTGGTCCAGGACATCGACATTGCGGCGGATGCGATGCCGCATATGAGCGTGCGTGAGGGTCGCGTCTGCGGGTTTCCCGCCCGTCTGTTCCGCGTGAGCTTCACCGGCGAACTCGGTTACGAGATCAATGTGCCGTCGGACTACGGGCGTGCCGTCTGGGAGGCGGTATTCGCAGCCGGCAGTCAGCATGGCGTCACCGCCTATGGCACCGAGACGATGCACGTACTGCGTGCCGAGAAGGGCTACGTCATTGTCGGGCAGGAGACCGACGGCACGGTGATACCTGCTGATCTCGGCCTGGAATGGACGATCAGCAGGGCCAAACGCGACTTCGTCGGCAAGCGCTCGCTGACCCGGCCCGATATGCTCCGCGAGGATCGCAGGCAACTGGTCGGGCTTCTATCATCCGAGACGCTTGAGGAAGGCGCGCAGGTGGTCGCTGACGCGAACGCCCGACTTCCCATGCCTGCGCTAGGGCATGTCACGTCGGCCTATTGGAGCGAAACGCTTCACCGCCCAATCGCATTGGCGATGCTGGCTGGTGGCAGAAGGCGGATCAGGCAGATGCTGTACGTGGCTCGGCCAGCGGGTGCTGTCGTGGTGCGGGTCACTGCGCCCATGTTCTACGATGCCCAAGGCGTGCGGCTGCATGGGTGAGCGCGATCTTCCCTTGCACGCAATAGTTGCGGATTCTGCACGCTGCACCGAGGTGTCTCTGTCCGTCGTTCCACCGCTTGCCCGTATAGTCGTGCGCGCCGACCGCAATTCGATTAAGGCGCTCGGCGATATGGTGGGCGTGGAGCTGCCGATGGTGCCATGCCGCGGCAACAAACATCATGATCGTATTGCGCTGTGGCTCGGACCGGACGAATGGCTGGTGATGGCGGACGAGGATGCCGAGCTGCCAGCGGCGTATCCGGGTGCGAGCATCGTGGGTGTGCCTCATGCGATGGCCGGCATCGCCGTATCGGGTTCCCGCGCCGCTTGGGCAATCAATGCATTCTGCGCGCTGGACCTGCATCTGTTTGCATTTCCCGTTGGTATGTGCACGCGAACCGTGTTCGGTAAGGCTGAGATCGTGCTCTGGCGAACTGCGGTGGAAGATTTCCGCATCGAGGTGGCGCGTTCGTTCGCGCCCTATGTGTGGGCGTGCCTCGAGGAGGCACGGCGCGAGTTCCTCACCTGACGAGCCCCGTGCTATGGTCCGCCCCAAGAGAGGCATCGGAGGGACGCCATGGATTTCAAGGGCAAGGTCGCGCTGATCACCGGCGCTGGCAACGGGATCGGGCGCGCCTCAGCGCTCGGTTTCGCGCGCGACGGCGCCAAGGTTGTCGTGGTGGACCGCGACACGGCCGGCGGCGAGGGCACCGCGGGTATCATCCGTCAACAAGGCGGCGAGGCGCTGTTCGTTACCGCCGACGTGACGAAGTCCACCGACGTGCAGGCCTACGTGAAGGCGGCACTCGACGCCTTCGGTGCGATCGACTGCTTTCACAACAACGCCGGCATCGAGGGCAATGTCGCGCCGACCGCGGAATATGACGAGGCGCTGTTCGACGTGGTGATGAGCGTGAATGTGAAGGGCGTGTTTCTTGGCATGCGTCACGTGCTGCCGGTCATGCTGAAGCAGCGGCGCGGAGCCATCGTGAACACTGCCTCGGTCGCCGGTCTGGTGGCGACGCCCGGGATGCCGGCCTATGTCGCTTCCAAGCACGCGGTGATCGGATTGACCAAGACCGCGGCTGGCGAGGTCGCGCGCTCGGGGGTGCGCGTCAACGCGGTGTGTCCGGGACCAATCGACACGCGCATGATTCATTCGCTGGAGTCGATGTTGAACCCGACCGATCCGGGCAGCGTCGGCGAGCGCTATCAGTCCAACATCCCGATCGGCCGCTATGGGACTGCAGAAGAGGTGGCGAACGTCGTGCTGTTCCTCTGCTCTGATCTGGCGGGCAACATCACCGGCGCCCAGTATGTCGTGGACGGCGGACGGACTGCGACCGGCGGCGCGGTGACCAACAATCTGGTGCGTTAAATACACGACAGGAGGCGCGCGATGATCACTGCCATCGTCCTTTATGATCTGCCGGCGCATATCGACCGTGAGGCATGCCGCCAGCATTTTCTGAAGATTGCGCCGGAGTTCCTCGATGTGCCGGGCTTCATTCGGAAGCAGTTCATACACGACGTGAATGGTGGCGTGGCGGGCGGATCGTACATCTGGAAGGATCTTGCGTCCGCCAAGGCCTTCTACAACGGACCATGGCTCGAGGGCATCAAGCGCCGTTACGACTGTGAGCCCCGGATCAGCTACTTCGAGACATTCGCTATCGCGGATCAGGGCACGAGGCTTGCCGGCGCACCGATGGAATGACGTGGATGGCCAGAACAGTACGCACGCAGAAGCTGGAGATCGCCTATCAGGAGAGCGGTCCGGCGGATGGTGTGCCGGTGATCCTGCTGCATGGCTGGCCCTCCGATCCGCATGACTGGGACGCTGTCGCGCCACCGCTTGCTGCGAGCGGATGCCGGGTTTTGGTGCCTTGGCTGCGCGGCTTTGGCCCTACGCGGTTTCTTGATGCGGCCACGCCGCGATCCGGCCAGCAGGCAGCGCTTGGATCGGACGTGCGTGACTTCATGGATGCGCTTGGTATCGGGCAGGCGTTGCTTGGTGGCTATGACTGGGGCGGTCGCGGTGCGTGCGTGATGGCAGCCTTGTGGCCCGAGCTCGTGCGTGGGTTGGTGTCGATCAACGGCTACAATATCCAGAACATTCGCACCGCGGGTCAACCGGCGGCGGCGGCGCAGGAGCATCGCCACTGGTATCAGTGGTATTTTCACACGGAACGCGGCCGGGCCGGTCTGCAACAGAACCGCCGCGATATCGCGAGTTTGCTATGGCGGCTCTGGTCACCGAACTGGCGATTCGACGACGTAACGTTCGACGCGACGGCGGAAAGCTTTGAGAACCCTGACTTCGTCGATGTGACGATACAGTCGTATCGGCATCGCTATGGCAACGCGCCCGGCGATCCGACGCTTGCTGCGTTCGAACAACGTCTGGCAGAACGTCCGTCGATTACAGTGCCGACAATCGTGTTGCACGGTGCCTGCGATGGTGTAGGCCCAGCCGAGCAGTCGGAAGCGCACGCGCGACATTTCACCGCGCGCTACGAGCGGCGGGTGATTCCGGTTGCCGGTCATTTCCTGGCGCGCGAAACGCCGGATGCGGTGGTGCAGGCAGTGCGCGATCTGCTTACATCGAGTTGACAGCGCGCGGGAGAAAACGCATGACCGGCAACGGCGCTTACCTGACAGGGCTCGAGCGCAACCAGGCCAACTATGCTCCGCTCACACCGTTGACCTTTCTGGAGCGCGCGGCCTACGTTCACCCAGAGCACATCTCGATCATTCATGGCGCGCAGCGTTTCGTCTGGCGCGAGACCTATGCGCGCTGTCGTCGTCTTGCATCGGCCCTGGCGCGGCGGGGGATCGGTAAGAACGACACGGTCGCGGTGATGGCGCCGAATATCCCCGCAGTGTACGAGGCGCATTTCGGTGTGCCGATGTGTGGCGCGGTGCTGAACACGCTCAACACGCGGCTCGATGCGGAGACGGTCGCATTCATGCTGCGTCACGGCGGTGTCCGTGCGCTGATCACCGATCGCGAGTTTTCCGCGACGATCGAGCAGGCTCTGGCACTATTGGACGAACGGCCCCTGGTGATCGACATCGACGATCCGAGTTATCATGGGGGCACCACGCTGGGCGAAATTGACTATGAGGTATTTCTTGCCGAGGGCGATCCGGACTACGGATGGCAGGGCCCGGCGGATGAGTGGGATGCGATCTCGCTTAATTATACATCGGGTACGACAGGCGATCCGAAGGGGGTCGTCTATCACCATCGCGGCGCCTATCTGAATGCGATCAGCAACGTGCTGGACTGGGACATGCCGTCGCACGCCGTGTATCTGTGGACGCTGCCGATGTTCCATTGCAATGGCTGGTGCTTTCCGTGGACGCTCGCCGAGCGTGCCGGCACCAGCGTCTGCCTGCGCCGTGTCGAGGCGAAGGCGGCGCTCGATGCCATTCGCGACCACCACGTAACGCATATGTGCGGTGCGCCAATCGTGTACTCGATGCTGATCAATGCATCGGAGGAGCTGCGTCGCGGCATCGATCATGGAATGGCCGGGCAGATCGCGGGCGCTGCGCCTCCGGCCGTGATCATCGAGGGGGCGGAGGAGATCGGCATCGAGCTGACCCATGTCTATGGCCTGACGGAGACCTACGGTCCGGCATCCGTCTGTGCCAAGCACGCTTCCTGGAGCGCGATGCCGATCGATCAGCGTGCCGAACGCAACGGACGCCAGGGCGTACGGGTGCCGATGCAGGAGGCGATGACGGTGCTGGATCCGGCGACGATGTCGCCGGTACCGTGGGATGGCGAGACGATGGGCGAGATCATGTTCCGAGGCAACATAACGATGAAGGGGTATCTGAAGAATCCGAAGGCGACGGATGCCGCGTTCGCCGGCGGCTGGTTCCATACCGGCGACCTCGGGGTTACGCAGCCGGACGGCTATGTGAAGATTCGCGATCGTTCGAAGGATATCATCATCTCCGGCGGCGAGAACATTTCATCGATCGAGGTGGAGGAGGCGCTATACCACCATCCCGCCGTTCTGGGCGCCGCTGTGGTGGCGCAGCCCGATGAGAAGTGGGGCGAGGCGCCATGTGCATTCATCGAGCTGAAGCCGGGTGCCAGCGTGACCGAGGAAGAGCTCCGCACCTTCTGCCGCGAGCACATGGCGCGCTTCAAGGTGCCGAAGAGTTTTGTGTTCCGCGAGCTGCCGAAGACTTCGACCGGGAAGATCCAGAAGTTTGTACTGCGTGGCCTCGCGAAGTCCGCGAGCGCGATCGAGTAGGCGCAAGCAGCCGCGCGACCCTCTCAGTCAGAACCCTTGCATCGAACGGCGCGTGCACCTTGGTGTCGTTGTCGAAGTATACGAACACGTCGCGCCTGCGCTTGCGCCCCTGGCCATCGATGCGCTAGGCATCGGCCGGCTCGCCACCCTTCGCCCAAGTCGCGACCCGCGCAGCCCAATCATCCAGCACCTTGTCGTCATAGCCACTGGCATACAATTCTTCCGAACCATGCAGCCGGCAGTAGGCAAAATCAGACGTGAGGTCCATCAGCCGCGGCCATTCCACCGAGTCGGCGCACACCAGTGCCACGTCATACTTGCGCAGGAGCTCGACGAACGCGCTCGTGCAAAACGTCTCACTGCGGATTTCGAACGCGTGCCGCATCTTGCGTTCTGTGTCCACCTTCAGCCAGGCGGGTGCCTTCAGCCGGTCATCGTGCATGCGTCCCAATCTTGCGGCCGCGCCGGTATCGTGCGGCAGAAGCTTTAGAAACGCTTCGATCCTCTCGGCGTCGAAGCGGAAGTTCGGCGGGAACTGCCAAAGGATCGGCCCCAGCTTCGGGCCGAGCTTCAGCAGGCCCGAGGCGATGAAGTTCGCCAGTGGCGTCGTCGCATCACGCAGCCGTCTCATATGAGTGATGAAGCGTGGCGCCTTCACCGCGAACGCGAAGTTATCAGGCGCCCGGTCGGCCCAATCAGCGAACGCGTCCGGTCGCTGCATGCCGTAGAATGTGCCGTTGATCTCCAGCGAGCTTAACTGGCTGGCGGCGTATTCCAGCTCGCGCTTCTGCGGCAGGCCCTTCGGATAGAACACGCCGCGCCAGGGCGCGTAGGTCCAGCCGGAAATGCCGATGCGAACAGTTCCGGCACGCGCCATATGCAGCCTCCCTGAGGATACTACGCCCCAGGTAGACTTACGCTCTCCCAGCCAGACAGTTTCTCCACGGCGCGACCGATCCGGAACACCATCGGTTCATCGAATGCCCGCCCGACGATCTGCACGCCGATCGGCAGCCCGCTCGCGCCCAGCCCCGTCGGCACGCTGATGGCCGGGTGGCCGGTGACATTGAACGGAATGGTTTGAATTGGCGATGCCGCCGACAGCGAATTGGTGGGTTGATCGAAGCGCGGGGCCGTGTTCAGCGCCGACAGGGTCAGCAGCGCATCGTAGCGTGTCAGTGCGGCGTTGACTGCGTCGGTCAGCTCGCGACGAGCACGCAGCGCATGGATGAAGTCGGCTGCGGTAATCGCAGCGCCAAGGATGAAGCGGCCAGCGGTGATCTCGCCGTAATCGAGCAGCCGGGTCTGCATGTCGGATTCGTGGACAGCGAAGGCCTCCGCCATCATGATCACGCGTCCGACAGCCGAGAACAACTCGTACTCAGGCAGCTCGATGTCCTCCACCGAAGCACCCGCCAAGCGCAACTGCGCTGCGGTGCGGTCAAGCCCCGCGACCACCTCGGCTGTCGTGGCCGAGGCGGTGGCGAAGAAGGTACGCGGAATTCCGATGCGCAGACCGGCCACACCCCTCTCGATATCGGTACGATAGTTGGGAACTGAAACATCGGCGCTGGCAGGATCCCGCCGATCGTAGCCGGCCAATACCTGCAACGTGATTGCCGCATCTTCCACATTGCGGGTCAGCGGGCCGATGTGGTCAAGCGTCCACGACAGCGGAAACACGCCACGGCGCGAGACGCGACCATAGGTTGGCTTGATGCCGACGGTGCCGCACCATGCGGCCGGTCCACGGATCGAGCCGCCGGTGTCCGAGCCCATTGCCATGCGCACCATGCGAGCGCCGATCGCCGTGCCCGAGCCGGATGAAGAACCTCCGGTGATGTGCTCGCGATTCCACGGATTGCGCGCCGGCGGAAACGGCAGGTCGAAGCTGGGACCGCCGATGGCAAACTCGTGCGTGGCGAGCTTGCCCAGCAATACGCCCCCGGCTTCGCGCAGTCGTGCGGCGGCGACGCTGTCCTGCTTCGGAACGACGTTCAGGCGCAGTTTCGAATGGCAGGTCGTGCGGATACCGGCTGTGTCGTAGATATCCTTCAGCGCGTAAGGGATGCCGTGAAACGGTCCGCGGTCACGCCCCGTCTTCAGTTCTGCGTCGGCGCGGCGAGCATCTTCCAGGGCGCGCTGTTCCGTCACCAACACGAAGGCATGTAACGCGCCGTCGCGCGCGGCGACGCGGGCCAGAGCGTCGCGCGCAAGCGATTCGGCGGTGACCGCGCCGGAGCGCAGGAAACCGCCCATTTCGGCGATGGAGAGATCTTGCGTGTCCATTACCTGTCTCCCAGACGGAAGACATTTGACGGTTCTGCCTCTGGCCCGTACCGGCCGTGCAGCAGAGCGATCTGGCCGCGCAGATCCGCATAGGCGGCGAGCGCCACGGCACGGCGTTGCGGCGGAACGGTGACGCCGGCGCGCGCCATCAGGCAGTCGAATTCGGCTGCCAGGGCTTCAGGGGAGAGAGGTTCGGCCACGTCAGGTCCTCCACAAGAATTTCCGGCGATTATGCACGCGGCGCTCGGGGCGGCTACACTGGGCGCCAAAGGAGGCGCGGGATGCGCACGCAAGTTGGCATTGTCGGTGCGGGCCCGGCAGGGCTGTTATTGTCGCATCTGCTGCATCTGGAGGGTATCGAGTCCATCGTGCTCGAGTCGCGATCGCGCGACTATGTCGAGAACCGCATTCGTGCCGGCGTGCTGGAATACGGCACCCAGCAATTGCTGAAAAACTCCGGTGTTGGCGAGCGGATGCAGCGCGAGGGCATGTTGCATCTGGGTGTGGTCATGCGCTTCGGACGTGCCGATCACCGCATCGATCTGGCCGATCTCGTCGGCAAGCACGTGATGGTCTACAGCCAGCATAAGGTGGTGCAGGACCTGATCGCGGCACGTCTGGCCGCGGGCGGGCAAATTGTGTTCGAGGCCGACGATGTCAGCGTGCAGGACTTTCAGACTGGCCGACCACGCATCCGGTATCGGCACGCGGGGGCGATGCGTGATATCGAGTGCGACATCCTCGCCGGCTGCGATGGATTTCATGGTGTCTGCCGTGCGTCGATCCCGAGTGATCAACTGCGGATATTCGAGCGCGAATACCCGTTCGGCTGGTTGGGGATACTGGCCGAAGCGCCGCCCTCCACGGAGGAGAATGTCTACGTCAGCCACGAGCGCGGTTTTGCTTTGCTGGCAATGCGCTCGCCGACGCTGAGCCGGCTCTATCTGCAATGTGCGCCTGACGAGGACCTTGCGGCATGGTCGGACGACCGGATCTGGGCGGAGCTTCAGACGCGGGCGGCGCGCGATGGCTTCAGCCTGGCCGCGGGTCCGATTCAGCAGCGCGCCGTCACGCCGATGCGGAGTTTCGTGGTGGAACCGATGCAGTGCGGGCGGATGTATCTTGCCGGTGATGCCGCGCATATCGTGCCGCCGACGGGTGCGAAGGGCCTGAACCTCGCGGCAGCGGACGTCGCGATGCTGGCGCGTGGCATCGTCGCGTTCTATCGGCAAGGGACGACCGACCGGCTGGACGCCTATTCGACGACGTGTCTGCGGCGGATCTGGAAAGTGCAGCGGTTCTCCTGGTGGATGACGACGTTGCTGCACCGGTTCTTCGATCATACGCCGTTCGAACAGCGCATCCAGGCGGCGGAACTCGACTATGTTTTCAATTCGCGTGCCGCGTTATTGGCGTTGGCCGAGAATTACGTCGGGCTGCCGCTGGAGGCATAGGCACTTACGCCTCGACCACCCGCTGCGTTTGCACGCCCAGTCCTTCGACCGACAGTCGCATCGTGTCGCCAACCTTCAGGAACACCGGGTTCGGCTTCACACCCTGTCCGACCCCAGGCGGCGTGCCGGTCGCAATGACATCGCCGGCGTGCAGCGTGATGAAGTGGCTGACATAGCTCACCAGCTTCACCACGCCGAAGATCATCGTTTTCGTCGTGCCGTTCTGCATCCGCTTGCCGTTCACCTCGGTCCACAGCGGCAGTGCCTGCGGGTCGGGGATCTCATCCTTCGTAACCACCCATGGGCCGGTCGGACCGAACGTGTCGCAGCCCTTGCCCTTGTCCCATGTACCGGCGCGCTCGATCTGGAACTCACGTTCGGATACGTCGTTGCAGACGCAGTAGCCAGCGACGTGATCCAGCGCCTCCTTCTCAGACACGTAGCGCGCGGTCTTGCCGATGACGATACCGAGCTCGACCTCCCAATCGAGCTTTTTCGATCCGCGCGGCAGCTTCACGTCGTCGTTCGGTCCGCACAGCGCACCGAGCGACTTAAGGAAGATGATCGGCTCCTTCGGCACAGGCATTCCCGCCTCGGCCGCATGATCCGCGTAGTTGAGGCCGATGCACACGTAATTCACCGGCCGCGCGACGCAGGAGCCAAGGCGCACTCCGGGATCGACCTTCGGCAAAGTTGTCGGATCGATGCCGGCGACCATCTTCAACGCGGCGTCTGACAGAGCGAAACCGTCGATGTCGCGCACCAAGGCGGACAGGCAACGAATCGTGCCATCCTTCGCAAGCATCGCGGGCTTTTCGGTGCCAAGCGCCCCGTAGCGCAGCAGTTTCATGTCTCGATCCTCTCCTACAGCGTGAGCCCGCCATCGATCACGATGGCCTGGCCAGTGATGAATTGCGCGGCATAGGATGCGAGGTAAACCGCGAGCTCCGCGATCTCTTCCGGCGTGCCAAGCCGGCCCACCTTCGCGGCGTCGATGTCGGTCGCGATCACGCGCGCGCCCGCAGCGGCTAGGGCAAGCGCGGTGGCGCGCCCGATGCCCTGACCGGCGGCCGTGACGAAGGCGGTCTGGTTGGCGAGGTGTCCGGGCACGGCATGCCTCCGATACGAAGTTTGTGACGTCAGCGGAAGGCCCGCCGAGTACGTCCCCAGTCCTTAGATTAGCGGCCGCCGACATTTCCGTCTCGTAGCGCCGCAGGCCGATTTCAGCAAGAAAGTGCAGGAACCTAATTACCGCCACTGCATCCCGCAGATGCGCATTTCGGGCACCCTGCTGCTCGACCTCGTTCTGGCAGGCCTTTGGCAACAGGCATGGATCATGGCCGCCACAACCACCGCCCCGGCTTTCCGCAAGCATTGGGCGAACCACACGGGCGTTGCGGCAGCGTCCACGCGAACCCGCTTGCCATCGAGACGTTTCAGCGCTGTCCCCAACGCCCCGCGGGGAGCCACCGAGACCGCATTGCCGAGCCAGGCACGGGTTTTGCCTGTGTCTATGAACAGTTCCGCGCTGCCATCGGCATGCGCCACCGCAATGCTCAGGGCGAACGGGGTAAACGGAACGTCGTCGCCACGAATATTTAACAGCCACGCAATCGAGGCCGGATCGCTGATCACCGCCGCGTCCTGCCTCCCTTTGCGCAGTAGGCTAGAGCATTTTCAGGATGACTAGAAATATCCTGCGTGGCGGAGGAAGTTGGCGCACTCGGCTGGCGAGAAGCGGGCGACAATATCGCCAAGCGTGTTCCAGAGTGCCTCGACGGTTCGCGATGCCTTGGCTCGGAGGAGGGCTTTGAGCTTGGCAAAGGCCTACTCGATCGGATTCAGATCAGGGCTGTAGGATGGCAGGTAAAGCAACCTGGCGCCGGCGTCTTCGATTGCCTTGCGGACCCCGGCGACCTTGTGAGAACCGAGATTGTCCATGACGACAATGTCGCCACCTATCAATGTGGGAACCAGAACCTGCTCGACATAGGCGAGGAACAACTCGCCATTGATCGCTCCGTTGAACACGCAAGGCGCGACCAGGCCATCCTGGCGCAGGCCCGCAATGAAGGTGGAGGTGTTCCAGTGCCCATGGGGTACTGCATCAACCAGCCGGTGACCCACCTCGGCCCAGCCGTAGAGCCCGACCATGTTCGTCTTGGTCCAGGTCTCATCGATGAAGATCAGCCTACCCGCGTTCAGCTTCGGCTGGTTCTCGCGCCACTCCACCCGGGCCTTGGCGACGACCGGTCGATCCTGCTCGGCTGCCCGGAGCGACTTTTTTTGAGCGACAGGCCAAGCAGCTTCAACGTGTGCCAGATCAGCCCGACGCTCGCTGCGACCTGGTGCGTCGCCAACAGCCACGTCCGCAGTTCCGCGATCGTGGTATCGCCCCGTTCCGCAACATACATGCGGATCGCTGCGTAGAACGGCGCCAGCTTCGGCAACTTGTGGCCATGCTCCGCGCGCACGGTTGTCTCACCCGTCGTGCGGCGCCGCGTCAGCGCCTTCGACACATACGCAACGCTTACCCGCAGCAGTTCGGCTATCTCACCAACCCGCTCGCCATCATCCGACGTCGCGAACACCCGCTCGCGCAGATCCTGCGAATAAGCCTTGCCCCGCTGGTACAGCATCCTTGCCTCCGGTTTACACCCAACCGGAGACCCAGGAATCATATATCAACCCCGTTTCGGAAGGCCCCCGCTGATTCCACCAGGCCTGAAAATGCTCTAGCGATCTGTTCGCGCTTTTTCGCAGCGGTTTGTCCGGCGTAATCCAGCGGGTGCGCTAGCGGCGGAGGTGGACGATCTGTCCAGATCGAATCGAGGGGTTGCAATCCACCACCATCATATCAAGACCGGCAGCGCCGTAGCGCGTTAGAGTTCCTCCTCGCTAATTAACCGCGGGTCGTACGCGATCTTTGCGGCGGCCGGCGCATTTTTTGCCAGCCAGTTTTTGGGCGGCTCTTCAGATATGTGTCTGCGCTCCCACAGGCGGCAATCGGTCTGTTCCGCGAGCTGTAGAACATAGCGACCATCGGTAGATACTGCTGCCTTATCGATCAGCACCGCGGCTACTCCGGCACTTCCAGTGAACCCAGTGAGCCACGCGAGTCGCTCGGAAGACGGCGCCACGTATTCGCCCAAATACTCGTCGGCACGCGGAACAATGAAACCGTCCAGGCGCCGGCGTGCAAGTTCTTGGCGCAAACTTGCGAGGCGATCAGCGAAATCTCCAGTCATTTCTCGCTCCCAGCCATGCCTCATTTTCAGAACTCGTTAGGCATCCATGCAGAGGCCGCGTGCCTTGCCTCACAGTAATCGCCGGACGGCTGCTGCTGGCCAGAGTCGCGGAGTGGCAGCGCTAGCGCAACCGTGGATATCGGCCCGTCACGATCTGATATATCGCAAGTCCTCAACCCAACTTTCGCAGCAAGCCTTGCCCATGGTCGAGATCACTTCGCCTGCTGACTTGTCGCAGACCTTGAAATGGGTTGGCCGACGCAAGATCAGGGTCGTCCACAAGTCCTCGTGAAGGCTCCCTTCCAATCGGAGGCCATGATGAAGGTGCGCGGCAATGACACTACGGGCCTGCGTAGGTAGCAAGCCGGAGAGGATCGCCGTCCCTCCGGATTGGTGGACGGCAAGGCGCCCGGTCGACTCCGCGGCTTGATCAGACGCAACGACGCGAGTTGGCTCGGCTTGTTGAGGATCCCGGCGGTGCATGGGGTGGTTCGCTGGCGGCCGAGCGATCTGGCGGAATGGGTGATGGAGAAATATCGCACCGCGATCACTGCTGCGACGCCTGGAACAAGCTCATCGATCAGCCATGGACCATCATGTCCATCGGAATGCGCGACTGGGCCTACGGGTGATCGCTGCTGCCAATTGGCTTTAATCCTTCGAGGCGCCAGATATTCGTTCTGTTGCAGCAAGAGAATCCGACGGTGGCGCAGACACTCGATAGTGCCGATACATAGACGTGCAGCGCTGACTCCGGTAGGTAGGTTGAGACGATTTCCAGCCTAGTGTCATGGCGAAGATTGATCGCACTGCATTGAAAGGACCTCACCGAAACAGATCTCCTCATGCCTTGTCCACGAACCGGTCGAGCACGCGCTTGTCGCCCGCCTTGTCAAAGGCCACGTCCAGCCTGCCCTCCTCTGCCGCCTTGACCGTGCCGTAGCCGAACTTCTCGTGGAACACGCGAGAGCCGACTGGAATTGCATCGCTCCGTGCCGGACGCGCCGTTTGCTCCCATGCTTCGATCGTCCGGGTGCGCAGGCCTGCAAGCGGGAACTGGCCCGTGAGTGTCGTCGCCGCGAGTGTCCTTGCGTCGCGTGCCATCGCCGCCGACCCGGTCCGCTCGACATCGTCCGGCAATTCATCGATAAAGCGGCTGGGAATGCTGGTCTGCCAGTTGGCATAGATCCGCCGGTTCGCCGCATGGCTCACGATTGCCCGCTGCCGCGCGCGGGTCAGGCCGACGTAAGCCAGCCTCCGCTCTTCCTCAAGCGACTTCACGCCTCCTTCGTCCAACGCTCGCTGATTGGGGAAGAGGCCCTCCTCCCAGCCGGGCAGGAACACCGTGTCGAATTCCAGCCCTTTCGCCCCGTGCAGCGTCATGAGGCTGACGCGGTCACCGTCAGCCGCTTCATCGTTCTCCATGACCAGTGACACGTGGTCGAGAAAGCCGGACAACGTCTCGAAGTCGGCCAGGGCGCGAACCAGCTCCTTCAGGTTCTCCAGCCGCCCCGGCGCCTCCGGCGACTTGTCCCGCTGCCACATATCGGTATAGCCGCTTTCATCGAGCAGCGTGACGACCGTCAGCACGTGGCCGTCCTTTTCGAGCTGTGCGTGCCAGCGCACGAAGCCACGCAACAGTGCGTCCAGTTGCTCTTTGGTCCGGCCCTTCAGCGAACCGTTCGCGACCAACATTGCGGCGGCTTCCATGAGCGGGATGCCATCCGCCCGCGCTGTTTCATGCATGGCCCGCAGTGCCGCTTCGCCCACGCCACGCCGCGGCACGTTGACGATGCGCTCGAACCCCAAATCATCGGCGGGCTGCACGACTAGACGCATGTAGGCGATCGCGTCGCGGATTTCCTGGCGCTCATAGAACCGCAAGCCGCCGACCACGCGATACGGGACGCCCAGATTGATCAACCGTTCCTCGAATGCTCGGCTCTGGAAGCCGGCGCGAACCAGGATGGCGATCTCCCTGAGCGGTTCACCGTCGCGGCGCAGCGCCTCTATTCGGTTTCCAACCATGCGCGCCTCCTCATCCGAGTCCCACAGTGCAACGACAGTCACACGTTCACCCGACGCGTCTTGCCGGCCGGGGCGGAGGGTCTTGCCAAGTCTTCCGTCATTGTGGGCGATCAGCCCCGACGCAGCGGCCAGGATCGGCGCGGTGGACCGGTAATTCGCCTCCAGCCGGATGATCTTCGCGCCAGGGAAATCGTGCTCGAAGCGCAGGATGTTCTCCACTTCGGCGCCGCGCCACGAATAGATCGACTGATCATCATCGCCGACGCAACAGATGTTCTTCTGCGCCTGCGCCAGCAATCGCAGCCAGAGGTATTGGACCAAATTGGTGTCCTGATATTCGTCGACTAGGATGTAGCGGAACGTCCGATGATATTGCGCGAGGACCTCCGGCTGGTCGCGCATCAGCTCGGTCATGTAGAGCAGAAGGTCCCCGAAGTCCGCGGCATTAAGTGATCGCAGCCGTGCCTGAAACGCTGCGTAGAGCGCGCGGGCACGCCCGGCGGCGAAGTCGGTATCCTGGGCGGTCGTCACGCGAGACGGCGTCAGCCCACGGTCCTTCCAGCGTTGGATCACCGCCATCATCGCGGGCGGTGCCCAGCGCTTAGTATCGACCCGCTCAGAACTCCATCACCTGCTTCAGCAAACGGACCTGGTCATCTGAATCGAGGATGGTGAAATTCGGCTTCAGCCCGACCAACTCCGCCTGACGGCGCAGCATGCGCGCGCAAAGCGCGTGGAAGGTGCCAAGCCACAGCCCCTCGACCGGCCGGTTGGTGATGGCACTGATCCGTTCACGCATTTCTCGGGCGGCCCTATTGGTGAATGTCACCGCCAGCACCTGGCTCGGGTAGGCACGGCCGGTCAGCAGGATATGAGCAAAGCGTGTGGTCAACACGCGGGTCTTGCCGGTCCCAGCACCCGCGAGGACGAGAAGCGGACCATCGACCGTCTCGACAGCTTCCCGTTGTTCGGCATTCAGGCGCGCAAGGTAGTCGGCCATGGTCAGGGTATAGGGTGCGATGCCGCTTAGCACCAAACGGGTAGCGCAGGGATCATTCCACAACGCGTGGCCTGACCCCCAGGATGTGCGCGATCGCGTAGGTCAGTTCCGGCCGATTGAGCGTGTAGAAGTGAAACTCGTCCACTCCGTTGGCCTGCAGCAGGCGAACCTGTTCGGCGGCCACCACGGCGCCCACCATCCGGCGGGTCTCTGGGTCGTCATCGAGACCATCGAACATATGGCCCAGCCAGTCCGGGACGCTTGCCCCCGACAGCGCCGACATCCGCCGCAGTCCGGCCAGATTGGTCACAGGCATGATGCCGGGTACGACTGGCGCTGTGATGCCGGCGGCCAGGCACAGATCCAGGTACCGCAGGTAGACCGCCGTATCGAAGAAGAAGTTGGTGATAGCCCGGCTCGCGCCTGCGTCGAGCTTGCGCTTCAGGTTGTCGAGGTCGCTCATTCGCGATGTCGCCTGAGGATGGACCTCGGGATAGGCCGCCACGGAAATGTCGAACGGCGCTATGCGCTTCAGCCCCGCGACAAGGTCAACGGCATACGGATAGCCGCTCGGATGAGGCTGGTAGGTTTGCCCGGATGGAGCGTCACCCCGCAGTGCCACGATGTGGCGTACCCCCACGTCCCAATACTGCTGCGCCACCTCGTCCACACCTTCCCGAGTTGCATCCACGCAGGTCAGGTGCGCTGCCGGGACAAGGCCGGTCTCGTGCACGATGCGTGTCACTGTGGCGTGAGTACGCTGGCGTGTGCTGCCACCGGCCCCGTAAGTGACTGAGACGAACCTCGGAGCCAGCGGCTCCAGCCGCCTGACGCACAGCCAGAGTTGCTGCTCAAGGGCCTCGGTCTTCGGAGGAAAGAACTCGAACGACAACAGCGGCGGAGGGTGGGTCGCACCCCTTGCCGGAAGGGCGGTGAAACGCGTACCGGTAAGCCAGCGTTCCAATGTTGGACGGGGCACACTCTCGGCTGCCGGTCCGTCGGGGAGATCATTCATGGCTCTTTTTCCCAGGTTCTCGCGCCGGCGCAAGGGTGATTGTGTGGGGCAAGCCCAGATTGCTTTGGGACCACCGTACGCCTACCCTCTGGCAACTTGCTTCTAGTCACCCGCTGCTGGTAGCGGGCGGGGGCTCGTTCGTCCTCCACCCCCCGAACTTCGCTCGAGGAATCCGATGTTTGCCGTCATTCGTTGTCACCTTCTGGTGATCACCGCGGTCTTGATATGCGGCCTGAATGGTTGCGCCACACCTCCACCGGCCAGCGATAAGGACGCGCTTGCGGACTTTAACGAAACCAATGATCCACTTGAGCCTGCGAACCGCGCGATCTATGCGTTCAACAACGGAGTAGACACAGTGATCATGCGACCGGTCGCGCAAGCCTATCGAGCCCTGATTCCGGCTCCCGTGCGGGGCGGCATCCACAACGTATTGTCGAATCTCGGCACGCCGGTTCAGCTGGGCAATGACATCCTGGAAGGCAAACCCCGCCGAGCCGGCGACACAACGATGCGCTTTCTGATCAACACCACTGCGGGCGTTCTGGGTGTCTTCGATGTTGCCCAGAGGTGGGGCTACCCCGACCATGACTCCGACTTTGGCATGACAATGGCCCTGTGGGGGCTTCCGGAGGGCCCGTTCCTGTTCCTGCCCGTGTTCGGTCCGTCCGATCCACGCGATGCAGTGGGACTCGGCGTCAATGCTGCAATGGATCCGTTCACTTGGGTGGGTCAGGGGACAGCAGTGCGGGCACTCGACTGGTCTCGCTTCGCGATGAACGGGCTTGACCAGCGGGAGCGCCACCTCGACGATATTGATAGCATTAAAAAGACGGCACTGGATCCTTACGCAACGTTCCGCAGCCTCTATCGGCAACACCGGCGGGCGCAGATCACCGACGCCCGCAATGACTCACGCGCGACGATCCCAGCATGGTTCCCGCAATCCGGGTCACCGGATACAGTGACCTACTCGCCGGCCGTGTCGCCGTCCTATTGACTGAGGCTAAAAACATGCCGAACCGACGTGCCTTCTTGGTCCAGACTGGAGTTTGCCTGTTGCCCGCGATTGGCAGGCTGGCTCACTCTGCGTTCGCTCAGGGATCGGCCGGAGCGGCCAGCGCGTTTGTGAAGAGCATCGGGGACAAGCTCGTAGCCGTCGTGAACGGACCCGAGAGTAGCCGCGAAAAGCGCGCGAACCTGACTGCGATTATCGATGGCGCCGTCGACGTGGATGGCGTGGCACAATTCTGCCTCGGGCGGTTTTGGCACAATGCGTCGGCCGAGCAGCGACAGCGCTACACCGAACTTTTTCATCAGGTGCTGGTGAATAATATCACCGCGAAGCTGGGCGAGTATCGCGGCGTCCGCTTCACAATGGGTCGGTCGCAAATGCGTGATGACAATGCGGTGGTGTCCACAGTCGTGGAGCGCCCAAACAATCCACCGACCAATGTTGACTGGATCATCAGTAGCCCGAGCACTGCTCCAAAGATCATCGATGTCATCGCCGAGGGGACGTCGCTGCGCTTGACGCAGCGGCAGGACTACGCGTCCTATCTCAGCCGCAACAACGACAACATCGATGCACTGATCAACGCGATGCGCCAGCAGGTTGCGCAGGCTGGTTAGCTGCTCTTTCGTGCCCAGATGGATTTTCTGGGCAAAAACTGGCAATTCTGTGTGCGAGCATAGCCCCGTCGCGGAGGAGCTTATTCTGCCAAGCAGAACGAAGTGAGTAGCGCATGGCCTAGCGAAGCGTCCATCGATGCCGAAGGGAACTGGTGTCGAATTGCCCCGATGAAGCGGCGAGGCGATCAATAAAGCTGGCTGGCTTGGCCGTTACGAAGGCGCCGGTCGAGGTGCCGTTGAACGCGGAGCGGAGCCGAGCCGCCATCTGGGCTACGAGACCGGCGCGGACGGACCTGAGCGGTTACCAACATCGGAAGGTCAGCACACGGCCAGGTGAGTGCTGCTTGGCGATGGCAAGATCCGCATTGACATGCGGTAGTTTTCGAGCCGCGGCTGGTGCCGAGGCATGCCAGGCGTTTCGCCGGCTTCGACGACAAGGTCCTCTATGGGTGGCTTGGCGGTGCGTGAGATCAAGGCCTATCTGCGTCAAACTACGACGCTGAGATGAGCCCTGGCTTAATCAGCACGGTCATCGAAGGCGTGCTGGCGGAGGTGGCGGGGTGGCAGAGGCGGCCAGCTGAGGCGGTCTGGGCCGTCGTATTCTTCGGACGCGTTGCAGGTGAAGATCAGAGAAGATGCGGTGGTGCAACACGGCGATCTATCTGGCGCTCGGCGTACGCCGCGATGGCTCGCGCGTCCAATCAGTAGATTAGGCAACCCGTTGTTGCTCCAGCCACCGCTATGATGCTTTCAGCGCGGCTCGCGACGGAAGCGCCCCCGTCAGCAGAACGCCCGCATCGCGACGCGGAGCCGTCCCACCCAATGGTGCGCGACTGCGAGCCAACCGATCCTCGGCCCCTCACGCCGGTTTCCGCCAGTGCCGATAGCTCATAATAAATGCTGTTTCCGTCAGCCCTCGTAGTAGTCCGCTATCAATCGATCCAGCAGTCGAACACCGAATGCTGTGGCCCCTTTCGGAATGCAAGGGGCGTCCTTTGTGCTCCACGCCACACCCGCGATATCGAGATGTGCCCAGGGCTTATCGTTGACGAAGCGCTTGATGAACTGGGCCGCGCTAATGGATCCTGCGGGACGGCCGCCTACGTTCTTCATGTCAGCGATGTCAGATCTTATCAGCTGGTCGTACGCATCATCGAGCGGGAAGCGCCACAACTTTTCATGCGTCGTCTGCCCTGCAGTTGCCAGTTTCTGCGCCAGCGCATCGTCATTGCTGAACATACCGGCATACTCGTGCCCAAGCGCCACTACCATGGCGCCAGTCAGCGTAGCCAGATCAACCATGAAGCGTGGATCGAACCTTCGTTGGCAGTACCACAATACATCCGCCAGCACGAGGCGTCCCTCGGCGTCGGTGTTGATCACCTCGATCGTCTGGCCCGAGAAGCTCTTCACCACATCGCCGGGCCGCTGTGCGGTGCCGGAAGGCATGTTCTCCACCAATCCCACCAAACCGACCGCATCAACTTTCGCATTGCGAGCGGCGAGTGCCGTCATCAACCCAACCACCACTCCAGCACCCGCCATATCCCACTTCATATCTTCCATGCCACCCGCAGGCTTGATGCTGATCCCGCCAGTGTCAAATGTGACGCCCTTTCCGATGAACGCAACAGGCTTGTTCTCGGTCTTACGTCCATTGCCCGAGGCACCGTGCCATTGCATCACCACCATGCGGGGCTCATTTGCGCTGCCTTGCGCAACCGCAAGAAGAGCGCCGAAACCCAGTCGGCCCATCTCACGAGGGCCAAGCACCTCCACATTCAGTCCAAGTTCGCTCAGTTTTTTGCAACGATCGGCCATTTGTAAGGGATTCAATACATTGGGCGGCTCGCTGACCAAGTCGCGCGATAGAGATACGCCCTTAGCCACTCCCTGCAGCGGTTCCCACCTTGATCTGGCGCGTGCTGGTTCGCTGGTAAGCAGCGTGAGTTTCGTCAGCTTTGGCATATCTTCTGGCATCTCTCTGGTGCGGTACTTGTCGAAGCGATAGGCGCGCAACGAGGCGCCGAATGCGACCTCTGCCGCGTAACTGGGCTGCAACGGCCCCGTGGCGATAGCTGCCACAGACTCGCGCAACACCGCGGCTACAGCGTGCCCGCCCGCCTCGTTCAGCGCATGCGCGGACAGTTCGGCCGGTTTGCCGAGACCTACGGCGACGACGCGCGATAATCCCGCACCGGGCGCGAGGAGCGTACATATCTTGCCCGTCCCGCCCTTGAATTCGGCCACGGCGAAGGCACGCGCGATGGCACCCCCCGTCGCCTCATCCGCCTGCTGCCAGAGGCCAAATGGCGTCTCTCCCTCGCCGACCAAAAGCACAAGCGCACCTGACCTCGGCAAGGCCGGCTTAGCGAAGGCGATCTCGAGCATTATATGCAACCCCGAAGTTTCTGGCGCCGACGTCACGGCGGGTGAGGACTCTAAGCAGAGATTCGCGGCTTGACCAACGGCAGCGGTTTGCGCTCGACATTCAGGGCGTAGACGGCGTGATGGATTGCAGTATCGAGTGCATCAGTGTCGGCGAAGGTCCGATGCGCAAGATAATGCGCCCTGAGGTGTCGCCAGACGCCCTCGATGTCGTTCAGCTCCGGGGCATATTTGGGCAGCCACTCGACAGTGGGCCAATGAGCGCGGGCGGCAAGCGCTGCCAGGGAGAGTTTTTTGCTGTAGATTTGGACCATTAACCAGGACCACCGGCCGGGCTTGTGATCATAGCTCTGATCCAGTTGTTCGAGATGGCCGACGAAGTCGCTGCTGTGCTTGGTAGGGCGGTGTGGACGATGAGCTGTTGCGTGACGTGCTCGCACGAACCCAGCATCGCGATCTTGTTCACCTGTCCCGGTGCGGGAAGCCGCAGATCCGCCCCTGCCTTGGCCCGGACGCGGGCGAGATAGGGAAGCGTCGGCGCTTCGCTCTCGTCACCGTAGAGCAGAGCGATGTCGCCGGCTTTGCCCTGCGGTTTGCCTAGCTGCTGACGCAGGCCGACTGTGCCGACCTCGGCCGCGGTCAGAGGTGGCCGGGTTGGTCTGTACAGCGTTTCGGTCCCGATAGATGGTTTCCCTGCGAACTATCTCTATCAATTGCCGTGGTGGGGCGTTGCGTAGGGAGGGCGTAGCCCGACCGGAGCAATGCCCCACCACGGCGGCGAACATCATGCGGCGTCCGCCAGCGCCAGGCCACCAAAATACGCCTGGTCAGGCGTCCGACCGTTCAGGCTCGAATGGGGCCTCTTGCGGTTGTAGAAGGCCAGATAACCGCTGATCGAGGCGCGCGCCTCGGCCACGCTGTCATAGGCGCGCAGGTAGACCTCCTCGTATTTGACCGACCGCCACAGCCGTTCGACGAATACGTTGATCTGTATTAGCTATGACTTGATCCGACGGTCAGTGTTGGCTGTGCGAGCCGTGGTGAGTGTTGACGATGGTCATGCTGCCATGAGTTTCTCCTTTGCCAAAGGCAGTGCATCAATCAGGGTCTGAATTGGAGTCTTGCCGTAGCACCAGCGCCCTTGATGAGGGCGCTGGTGGTTGTACTCGACGACCCAGGCATCGAGGTCGGTCTGCAGTTCCTCGATGGTGCGATAGATCTTCTTGCGGAACGCCACGCGGTAGAACTCGTCAAGCACGGTGCGGTGGAAGCGCTCGCAGATACCGTTGGTCTGCGGGCTCCGGGTCTTGGTGCGGGTGTGGTCGATATCCTCCACCGCCAGGTAGAGTTCGTATTCGTGCCGCTCAGGACTGCCGCAATATTCGGTGCCGCGGTCGGTGAGCACGCGGCTGAGGCGGATGTCATGGTCCTCGAAGAACGGCAGCACGCGGTCGTTCAGCACGTCGGCGGCGGTGATCGGTGTCTTTCGGTCGTAGGGTTTGGCGAAGGCCACCTTGGCATAGATGTCGATGAAGGTCTGCTGGTAGATGCGTCCCACCCCCTTCAAGGGGCCGACATAGAAGGTATCCTGGGCACCGCAGTAGCCCGGGCACTCGCTCTCGAACTCGCCGTGCGCCTCTTTCTCGGTCTTGGCGCGTTCCAGTGCCTGCACCTGAGCTTCGGTGAGCACCAAGCCTTCCTGCGCCATCTTCGCCTCCAGCGCTTTCAGCCGCTTGCGCATGGTTTCCAGGTCATGGCGCTGCCAGACGCAACGCACGCCGGCCGGCGAGATGGACAGCGCCTGCCGCTTCAGCGCCTCGGCGACGCGAACCTGCCCCCATGCCGGCTGCTCGGTTGCCACCGCGATCACTGCCTCCTCGACGGCGACAGGCGTGCGGTTCTTCAGCACCGGCTTGCGGCGGCTGATCTCCTGCAGGGCGATCTCACCGCCTTTGTCGTAGAGTTCCTTGAACCGGTAGAAGCTGTCTCGGCTGTAGCCCATCATCTTGCAGGCCTGACTGACGTTACCGAGCTGCTTGGCCAGCTCCAGCAGCCCAACCTTGGCACGAATGATCTTCTGCTCCTGGGTCATCTCCTGGTCTCCGTTCCGCCGGTGGGCGGGCGCGGTTCCTGCCGTGGGTGAGAACCCCGCCCGCCCACCGGCTCCGCTTCCGAAAACCAACAATGTTTGTCAGATTAAGTCTTTGCTAGTGCAGTTGATCTCCGGCCGGTCGTGCCTGGCCAACGCCTCATCCAGCGCGTCCACGCAGAAATCCACATCCATGCTGATCGACACCCGCCAAGCCAGCACCCGCCGGCTGAACCAGTCCATCACCGCCGCGAGGTAGACAAAGCCGCGAGCCATCGGAATGTATGTGATATCCATCGCCCACACCTGGTTCGGCTGCTCGATCGGCATGCCGCGCAGCAGATAGGGAAAAACCTTGTGTCCGTCTGCGGGTTTTGACGTACGTGGCTGGCGATGGATCGCTTCGATCCCCATCCGCCGCATCGTCGTCGTAACCCGCTCCCGACCGATCGCGATACCCTCGCCGCGCAGTAGGTCACGCAGCATTCGGCTGCCCGCGAACGGGTAGTCCAGATGCAATTCGTCGATCCGCCGCATGATTGCCAGAACGGTGGCCGACACTGGGCACGGATCGTAGTACAGGCCGCTCCGGCTGATCCTCAGCAGTTCGGTCTGTCGGCTCAATGGCATCCCGTGTCCGCGGTCGATCATCGCTTTGCGCTCGGCAAACCCGCCTTGCCGAGCGCGGCGGACAAAAAATCGTTCTCCAGCGTCAGCTCGCCGATCTTCGCGTGCAGCGTCTTCAGGTCCACACCGCGCTCCGACGACCGCGCCGGCGATCCGCCGTCGAACACACCGGCCGCACCCTCCAACAGTTGCGCCTTCCACGCTGCGATCTGCGTCGTGTGCACGTCATGCAACTGCGCCAGTTCCGCCAGCGTCTTCTCACCCTTGATCGCAGCCAAGGCCACCTTCGCCTTGAAGGTAGGGCTATGGTTCCGCCGTGATCGTCTCGACATGCTCCCTCCTGCTACGCGGCATCAACGCCGCCAATCAGGCAGGGATTCCATTTATCGGACTGTTCAGATTCGCCCAGCCACCTCTTGCCGTCCATGATCCCGCCGGACGGCGGGGCGCTGGACGATCCGGGAGTGCGGGCGCTGCGCCGCGCCCTCGTCGTCGCCGGCTTTTGGTTCCTGCCCGAGGTGACCGGGCGCAAGTCGGTCCCGAAGCCCTATTCGGATTGGCGCACCCGCACCGATCCGTTCGACCCCGACCAGCCCTACGCCAACGCCTACGGGCTGCTGTTCAACACCGCGCTGGTGACCGTGCGACTAGTCACACTGGGCTTCGACCTCGACTGGCCGCCCGACGTGCAGGCGGCGCTCGACCTGCTGACTAAGACGTGCGGTCCGCCGCGCTGCGTGCGCTCACGGCCGAACAGCCCGCGCCGGGCGGTAATCTATCGCTGTGATGATCCCGAGGGGCTGTATGCCTGCGCCAAGGGGAGCGACGGCGGGATCGAGCTGTTCAGCGGTCCCTACTGCAAGCTGACCGCTGCTGGCGTTCGCGGAGTACACGTGGCGCAACCCGCTGACCGGGCATCGCGACCCGTTTAAGCGATGGGAAGCCTTCAAGACCACGCCGCCCAGTCGGATCGGGGCGGCCACCATATTCAAGCTCGCCTACGAGAACGGTTACCACCGCAAACCGTCGGCCTTCACGCCGGTCGGACGCCCGACACATGCGGAGTGGCGGGCCAGCCGCAGCCTTGCCGATTTTCCACCCGCCGGAGATTTGAGATGACCGATCAGGAATACGACGACTATCTCGACACCCTACTCGCCGCGCTAGCGAAGGGCGAGATTATGTCCCCGGATCAGCTTGCCGCACGCATGCACCCCGGCCACCGGCTGAACCAGAAGGTGTTCGCTGCGCTGCTGCACACCAAGGTGCGTGGCATCACCGCGCTGCAACTGGAAAAGGCGCTCGACCGACGCCAGCGTGAGGCCGACGCCGAGGCGCTGGCAGCGCACTATCGCGAGCAGACCAAGGAGCTGCTGGGCTGCCAGATCAAGACCCAGCGCGAGATGGTGGCCGCGTTCATCGCCCGCAACTACACCGCAAACTACGCATGCGAGTTCACCGACGTGGACGGTAACCTGAAGCCGCGCGGCGACCTGCTGCACGACATCCAGCTGACTGCCGCCGACCTGCGGCTGACCAAGAAGCCGCTGGAGCTGAAGGATCGCAACTTCGAGCGGGCGCTCGACGAGTGGTGCCGGGCCTACCGCAAGCGCCGTGTCGCGCAGGTGCTGGCGGTGATCGAGAACCTGTCGCTCGACCGCGACCGGGTGCAGGTCGAGCGCGAGATGATGGAGCTCTGCATGTGGTTCTTTCGCGAACCGGCGTACGCGATGGCATCGATCCAGACCGTGATCTGGATGGTCAAGCGGCGGATGCTGAACATCCCGATCGCGGAGCCGCTGATGACCGTGCTGTACGGCAAACAGCGGGGCGAAAAATCGACCTTCTGGGTGATCGCCGACCTCTGCAAAGGCCCAGTGGACGTGACCGCGCTGGTTGCCGACAGCACGATGGACCTGTATCTCTACCACTTGGGCGATTGCGATGAGCTGTCCAAGGCCGGCTCCACCGACCTGAACAAGCTCAAGACCACACTGACCAGCAAGAAGATCAGCCGCCGGGTGTACTACACCCAGACCTTCGCCGACGTTCCTATGCTGGCCATCTGTATTGGCACGTCGAATGTGCCGGTCAGCACGATGATACGCGACGCCACCGGAATGAGGCGGTTCAACCAGCTCGACGTGAAGTCGCGCAAGGCGATCGAGCCGCACTGGGCGGCGATCGTCAACGATGACTGGCTGGGCTTCTGGCAGAGCGTCGATGCGCGGGGAGCCTGCCCGCTGGAGCCGTTCTTCGACCAACTCAGCGACAAGCAGGAGAAGATGCGGACCGTGGACCGGGTGGAGACGTGGCTGAACCACTACGACCACAACTCCAAGACGACACCGCCACTGTCGGGGCTGTGCAGCTCCACGCCCTCAAGCTGTTCGACCTGTTCTCGGCGTTCGAGGCGCGCGCCTTCCCCGGCGGCAACAAGATGACGTTGGGCGACTGGGGCAGCCGGTTCCAGCAGCTTATCGACGAGTCCGCTCCGGCGGCAGACGGTTGGACCTACGTGACGCACGGCCGGCGCACCCTCTACACGTATCAGGTGACCAACGTGATCCCGCTGACAGTTGCCCCGGCGGCGTGATCTGATTGCCGCAAATACCCTGGCATGCCGTAACAGGGGCAGAACCCCGGGCAAGGGTTGAGATTTTGCTTGTGCCGACGCCCGGCAGTTCGATTCAACCTGGAAGTGACCGCCCCGGCTGACATTGATGGCCTATCGCTCGCAGCGCTGAAAGCGCTGGTGGTGCAGTTGCTGAGCAAGGTGGCCGAGCAGGAGCAGTTGATCGCGGACCTTCGGGAGGAGAACGCTCGACTGAAGGGTCTGAATGGCCGGCCGCGGATCAAGCCCAGCGGCATGGAGAACACGGCTGAGACGAAACCGCCGGGCAAGCGTGGCGAGCAGCGGTGTCGCGGGAAGATCACACCCCGCGTTGCGGTTGAGGATCGGGTGATCAAGGCGCGGGTGCCGCCGGGCTCGCGCTTCAAAGGGTACGAGACCTACGTGGTGCTGCGTGCCGAGGTGGTACGCGACCGGCGGGAGCGCTGGATCACGCCGGATGGGACCACGGTATTGGCTGCTTTGCCACCCGGCGTGGTCGGGCATTTCGGACCGGAACTGCGTCGTTTCGTGCTGGCGCAACACCATCAGGGCCAGGTCACCGTTCCGCGGCTGGTGGCACAACTGCGGGGGATCGGTGTGAGCATCTCCAAGCGACAGGTGATGCACTTGCTGATCGCTGGGCAGGATGGCTTCCTGACGGAGGCCCGCGACGTGCTGCGGGTTGGCCTTGAGACGGCGGCCTGGATCTCGGTGGACGACACCGGCGCGCGTCACGCTGGCAAGAACGGGTTCTGCACTCAGATCGGCAATGACGACTTCACCTGGTTCGGCACGCGGCCGAGCAAGAGCCGGTTGAACTTTCTCGATCTGCTGCGCGCCGGACACACAGACTACGTCATCAATCAGGCGGCGCTGGACTATATGCGTGGGCGTGCCCTGGCCGGACCTGTCATCAACCAGTTGGCGGCACCTCGGCAGATGCGGTTCACCGATCACGCGGCCTGGCAGACGCATCTTGACCGCCTCGGCATCAGCGCGTTGCAGGTCACGCCCGACCCGGTCTGCATCGCCACCGAAGGTGCATTATGGGGCAGCGTCCAGGCGCACGGACTGCTGCGCGACATGGTGATTGTCAGTGACGACGCCGGCCAGTTCGCCGTCGGCCAGCACGCGCTGTGCTGGGTGCATGCAGAACGGCTGGTCCACAAACTCGACGCGTTCACCGATCCGCACCGCACCGCGCAGCAACGCATGCGCGCGCTGATCTGGTGGTTCTACGATGACCTCAAGGCGTATCGCGCCGAACCCACCGCACGGCGCCGTGGCGAACTGCGTGCCCGCTTCGAGCGCATCTTCCGTCGACGCACCGGATTCGTTACGCTCGATCGCCTGCTCCAACGGCGGCACGCCAACAAGCCAGAGCTGCTGATGGTGCTCGATCGCCCCGAGATCCCACTGCATACCAATGGCTCCGAGCGCGACATCCGGCTTCATGTCACCAAGCGCAAGGTCAGTGGCGGCACACGCAGTGCCGATGGCCGCGACTGTCGCGATGCGTTCCTCGGATTGATGCGCACCACTGCCAAACTCGGTGTCGCGTTCTGGGATTATCTCGGAGATCGACTCTGCATCCCAGGCCAGCCGGTCATTCCATATCTGCCAGACCTCATTCGCTGTCGCGGACAGCCCACCTGAACACCGCGGCCGCCCGGAGTTCTGCCCCTGTTACGGCATGCTGTCATAAGCTGCTCATTTAAGCCGGGATTTTCACCATGCACCCGATCGACAGGCTGGCGCTGATCCGCGCCGAAATCACCGAGCAGCGGCGTGCGCAGGCTACCGTTTTCAGACTGCAAAACGACGCCCCGTGTCCGGCCGCCACCGTCGATGCAGGCCCCGCCTGCATCCGCGTCGGAGGCCGGGGTTGAGAAAGACTAAGACGGGCGGCCACTGGTCGCGCCACCAGCACCAATCCGCTGCCCTACGCTCGTCTGTCCAGCGAGCCTGCCGGAGTCGGGCAACTGGCAGGCATCGAAGAAGCAGACCAAACACTTGAGGCGGCCTACGCGGGGTCACCGATGACCCCCAACTGCCGCGTTCACGTTTTCGCCCTGTTGGCCGGCGCGCAATGCCGGCGACACGGTCCTGCACACCCTGCGGGCGCTATCATCGCGCCATGATCGCTGCCTGTGTTATGTGTTTGCCAACTTGGTCGAGACCGCCGTGACTAGTCCGAGGTTCCTGTGACTAGTCACAGGAAGCCAACCGACGCCGGCCGAAGCCCGCTACTTCGCCGGCACGGACGGCGCCACCCCGGCCGACATCGATCGGAACGGCCGGCCGACTTCATTCGGAATGGGTGGCCGACTTCAGGCCGGAATCACCGGCCGACTTCGCCGGAATGCGCAGCAGCCGAACGTCTATCGGCTGGATGTCTTGGTATCTCATCGATCGGTTACACCTGTCTCCAAGGCCGTCGTCGGCTAGGAGATTGATGGTGCATCAGGCTGGACCGTAAATGCCTGGGGCTGCTGATCAGCGGGCGACGCGGTGGCGGCACAAACGACCGCACGGGACCGGACCCGGTTTAGACCAACTACTCCGCTCACGATGGATGCGACCACGGATGCGACCCGGCCCACAATTCGTCTGGTGGATCGGTCATTGTGCCGTAGCAGAGCAGGCTGTCGCTGCTCGGGCTGACGAAGAACAGGTCGATGTCGATCTGTTGCTCAGCCAGAGCATCCTTCACCTGCTGGGCTATCTGATCGAGCGCCGCCTGCGCCAGCACACGGGGGACCGTCACGTCATCATAGTCTATCGTCGGATCGCCGAGTTCCTGAATGGCCGAGTTGATGGGCGGTGCTACCTGCTTGAAAAATTGGAGCGGGCGAAGGGATTCGAACCCTCGACCCCAACCTTGGCAAGGTTATGCTCTACCCCTGAGCTACGCCCGCGCTCCCGACAGGGCGCGGTTTCTAGGCGGCTTCCTCCACGATTGCAAGCAACCGCCAGTCACGGCATGGTCCGCTCAAGCCGCCTTCGCGCTTGTCTCGCACGAATGGCGCAACATCTATCGCCTCGACTGAATCGAAGGCCAGGAGACCATGGACGAGCTCATTATCGGTCAGAACCCATCCGCAGCGGGGGCCGGCGGCGCCATGATCGTGGACGCCGACCAGAAGACCTTCATGAAGGAGGTTGTGGAGGCCTCAAGGAGCCTCCCCGTCCTCGTCGATTTCTGGGCGACCTGGTGCGGTCCCTGCAAGCAGCTTACGCCTACCCTCGAGAAGGTGGTCCAGTCCGCTGCCGGGCGGGTGAAGCTCGTGAAGGTGGATATCGACCAGAACCGCGCCTTGGTGCAGCAGCTCGCGCAACTTGGTTTGCCTATGCAGTCGGTGCCAACGGTGGCTGCCTTTTGGCAGGGCCAGATCGCCGACCTGTTCCAGGGTGCGCTGCCCGAATCAGAGGTGAAGCGCTTCGTCGAGGGTCTGTTGAAGCTGGCCGGCGGCTCGATGCCCACCGCCGACCTGCTCGCGGATGCCAAGGCCGCGCTGGACGCCGGCGACGCCCAGCACGCCGGTGAGCTGTTCAGCGAGTTGCTCCAGCAGGAACCGGAGAACGGTGACGCCTGGGGTGGCTTGATCCGAGCGCTCATGGCGCTCGGCCAGGAGGACCAGGCGCGGCAGGCGCTGGAACAGGTGCCAGAGAAGATCGCCGATCACGCCGAGATCGCCGGAGCACGCAGTGCGTTGATGCTTGCCGAGGAGGGGCGCAAGGCCACAGGGCAGCTACAGAGCCTGCAGGCGCGCGCCGCCGCCGATCCGACCGACCTTGAGGCGCGCTATGACCTCGCGACCGCGCTCAACGCGATGGGCGAGCGCGAGCAGGCCGCCGATGCGCTACTGGAAATCATCCGCCGCAACCGCTCGTGGAACGACGATGCTGCGCGCCTGCAACTGCTGAAGTTCTTCGAGGCCTGGGGTTCGGACGATGCGGCCACGTCCGCGGCGCGCCGCAGGCTCTCCGCAGTGTTGTTCAGTTAGATGGCCGCCTTCCACCCCAGGGTGGACGACCTGCCGGGCGAGTTCCCGGTGTTCCCGCTACCGGGTGCATTGCTCCTGCCGCACGGCAAGCTGCCATTACGGATCTTTGAGCCGCACTATGTGGCGATGACCGAGGATTCCCTTGGCCTAGGTCGAATGTTCGGCATGATACAACCCGATCCGACGCTGCCGGACGCTCCAACCGGGCCGGGCCTGTTCCGCATCGGCTGCCTGGGGCGAATGTCGTCGTTCAGCGAGACCGACGAAGGGCACTATCTGATCACGCTGACCGGCCTGATACGTTTCGCCATTGTGGCAGAACTCGACATGCGCCGTGGCTATCGTTGCGTGCGTGGCGAGTTCGCGCCGTATCTCGCCGATTTGGACCTGGAGCAGCAGCCTCCCGGTGTATCGCGGGAGCCGTTGCTTGCGGCACTGCGCGGCTACTTCACCCAACGTGGCATCGACGCCAACTGGGACGCGATCAAGCGGCTGTCCGATGAGATGCTGGTGGTAACATTGGCGATGGTGTGCCCATTCGAACCTGCGGAAAAGCAGGCTTTGCTGGAGGCACCCACCGGCATGGACCAGGCTGCGGCACTGCTCACTCTGCTGCAGATGGGTGCGCTTTCGCCGGACACCCCGGGTGGGCGCAGCGTGAGCTGAGGAAGGGATCGGGCATGGACGAACCGGCCGAAACCAGGCGTCAGGCGCCGATTGATCCGCGGCTGCTCGAGATCCTGGTATGTCCGCTGACCAAGGGACCGCTGGAGTACCGATCGTGAGGCCAGCGAGCTGATCAGCCGCAAGGCCGGTCTCGCCTATCCGGTTCGCGATGGCATCCCGATCATGCTGCCTGAGGAGGCGCGCAGGCTGGCGGAGTAATGGTATCCCCGACGGAGATCCGGCTGAACAAGGCGGAGCGCGTTCTGCACGTCGCGTTTGATGACGGATCGAGGTTTGCTCTGCCGTTGGAGTATTTGCGGGTGGAGAGCCCAAGCGCTGAAGTGCAAGGTCATGGACCGAGCCAGAAGCAAATCGTTCCCGGCAAGCGCGCTGTAGCGATCATACGGATCGAGCCGGTTGGCAATTATGCTGTGCGGCTCACCTTCGATGATCTGCACGACACGGGGATTTACTCGTGGGAATACCTGCATGAATTGGGCCGCGAGCAGGATAGGCGATGGGTGACATACCTTAGTGCGTTAGAGACGCGCGGGTTGAGTCGCGACCCCTGACGCGCCGTGTGCCTTGCCCGGCTCGATCGCGACCGTCGCCGTCCGCCCCACTACCAGTTGCACGGTCGCCGGCACAGCATCCAGCTTGACACGCACCGGAACGCGCTGTGCCAGGCGCACCCAGTTGAATGTCGGGTTGATGTTGGCCAGCAGGTCCGCGCTGTCAGAACGCTCACGATCGGCGATGGCTGTGGCGACGCTTTCCACCCGCCCGGTCAGCACGTGCGGCTCGCCCATCAACTGTACCCGAACGGGGTCGCCCGCGTGAATTTTCGGCAGCTTGGTCTCTTCGAAATATCCCTCGACCCGCAGCGTTGCGCTATCTACCAGTGCCATTACTGGCTTGCCGGTGCTCACGTAGTCGCCGGGCTCCAGCCCAACATTGGTGACCGTGCCGTCGACCTGGCTGACCACGGCGGAGCGCTGGAGATTGAGCGCGGCCACCGCGCGGTCGGCGACCGCCTGACGATACGCCGCAGCGGTGGCCTCGGCACTCGTCAGTCGCTGCTCCTGCGTCTCCTGCGAGACGGAGAGCTCGGTCAACCGCTGGCTCCGCGCCAATTCGCGCGCCGCTTCGTCCATCTGCGCCTTACGGCTGGCGACCGCCGCGTCGGCCTGGGCCAGGGCCAGCTCAAAACGGTCCGGATCGATGCGGAACAGCACATCGCCGCGCTTCACCGGCTGGTTGTCCTTCACCAGGACCTGGGTGACCAGCCCGGAGACATCCGGCGCGATCGTCACCACGTCCGCGGCCACGCGCCCGTCGCGCGTCCAAGGCTCCTCCTGATAATAAATCCACAGGCTGCGTCCCGCGACCAGCGCGACCATGACGATCAGCAACGTCAGCGCGGGGCGCGCTGCGGTGTGCGCAAGCCGCCGCAGGAATGGGTTCATGGTGCGATCCACCGTGGCGCAACGGCTACGATAGCGGCCAGGATGATGACCAGCAGCGACAGGTCGACCAACGGCCGGTGCCAAACCAGCCGATAGAAGCCGACATGTGCGAGGACCCGGCGCAGCAACGCAGCGAGCAGCAGCGCAATCATGCCCCATACCAGCAGTGCCGGAACGAACACGCCATAAACATCGAACTCGCCGATCATGCCGCAAGCCTCTCGGCGGTGGCCGAAGCTGCGTCGCCCGGCCGTGGCGTGGATCGATATGGCGCGGCGTCGGCAAATAGGCCACGTCGGATGCCAACCAGCTGCAGCAAAACCCGGGGCGCCTGAGCACTGTCCCATGCAATGACTGCATCCAGCGAGCGGTCGATGTAGCGCAGCAGCGCAGCTGACGGCCGGTGCACGTGTCCGAGCGCCGCCTGCACGGCATAATGCGTCGCTGAACCGAGCAGGACCTTGTCCACCGCGACGCGCACCGCCGGCGGCAGCGCGTCGCGATCGCGTTGCAGGTCGACCATGTTGACGCCGATCCGCACGTCGGTCAGCGCTGCCACCGCGGCCAGCTCGTTGCCAGCCCCGACCGCCGCGAGCCGCGGCACCAGCAGCCCGATCCGGTCGAGCAGCAGTTCGACCAACTCGAGTTCATCCTGCTGGGTCTGCCTACGCGGAATCGCCGCCAGTCTGCGCCAACCAGCGCGCAGCAGTCGGCGTGCGCTCCATTCCGCGCCAACCGAGCGCACCAGCGAGGTCATCACCGCCGCCCCGGCAACCCCGAGTAAGGCCGCGATGCTGCCGTCGGCCCAGGACACGAAATCGGCCGCATAGCGGCCTTGCAGAGCGAGCAAAGTGGCGGTGATAAAGCCGAGTGCCGCGCCGAGAGGCTGCGTGGCCGGCATGGCGGCCAGCAAACCGACCGGCACGAAGAATGCACCAAGCGCAAGCGTCAATGGGACGAAATCGTGCACCCGAGGCAGGATGCCGAACAGGCCGACGCCGACGAACAGCACGCTCAGCATGGCAACGATCAGGAACCGCTTCAGCGCCGGGGTCGGATCGTCGAGCGCGGCAAACAGGCAGCAGGCCGCCGCACCCAGCGCCGCCGCGCTGCCGCCTGCCTGCCAGCCGGTGGCGATCCAGAACGCGCAGAGCATAAGGATGGTAAGAGCGGCCGCGACCCCTGACAGCAATGCGAGGCCGTGATCGTGGTGCAGCCGCTCCGACCACCGAAGGCGGATCGCGAGCGGCGTGGCGAGCGCGCCGCCACCGGCCTCGATGTGTTGCCGCAGATCCCGCATGTCCTGCCGCACATTCACCAGCTGACGCAGCCGAAGCAGCAGGCTGCCACGCATTATCTCGTTCCAGCCGGCGCGTGGATCGGTTTCGGCCTCAAGCTGCGCGATGGCTGCCCGCATTCTCTCGGCCTCGCTACGCGGCGGCGGCGCTCCGGCGCGCACCCAGACGGACAAATCCGTGAGCAGGCGCTGCAGCGGCGGAGTGATCCCGTCGGCCGCCCGCAGCGCCGACAGACGGTCGCCGATCGAAGCAAGCAGCGGCAACAAGAACACCATGCGTCGCTGCACTTCCACCACCCAGCGCGTGGCCGCCTGGTATTTGGAGGTGTCATACGCAAGTTGCGAGCTGAGCAACCTGAGTTCAACGGCGTCCGCCGCGAGCTGAATATGGGCTGCCGTGGTGGCGATCTCCTGGGCGCCGGTTAGCAACTCTTCCGTCCATGCGCTGGCATTGCCGACCCAGGCGAGGATGCGGTCGCTGAGCAGCGGTCCAAGCTCGCAAGGGAACACCACAGTGCCGACGACGGTCGTGCAGATGATGCCCAGGCTGATCTCCTCCACCCGTGCCAGCGCGATGTCCCAGATCGCGTCCGGCGTGGTCACCGCAGGAAAGCCGATCAGCACGGCAGTGTAGCCGGCGAGCATGAAGAGGTAGCTTCGCGGTGTACGGTCGAGCAGCGCGATGTAAAGGCACAGCCCCGTCCACAGAGCCAGGGCGGCGCTCAACAGCTCAGGCGCATCGACCAGATTCGGCACCAGCACCACTGTTGCGGCAGCACCCATCAACGTGCCGATCAGACGGTAGATCGCCTTGGAGCGCATCGCACCAATCAGCGGTTGTGCGACGATATAGACCGTCGCCATCGCCCAATACGGCCGGTCCAGGCCGATTGACAGCCCGATGTAGAATGCGACCATCGCGGCCGCGAAAGTCTTCAGCGCGAACAGCCACTCATTGACGCCCGGCCAGCGGATCATCGCCCGACAGTCCGGCCATCCGCGTGAGCTCGCAAGCAGTGTGCCTCCCGCGGCAAATGCGAAGTATCAGAGGTGCGGGCGTCGCCTCTTTGCGGGTAGGACGTATAGCGCGGGTCTCGGTGGAGGTGAACTCTAGCCGGCGAGCACGAGAACCTCAGTGACCCCTGCGGCCAGAACCTGTCGCAGGTCCCCCATGCTCAGCGCGATGCAGCCTTCGGTGGGAGAATAATCAGGACGTGCGACATGCAGGAATATTGCTGAACCTCGCCCACGCTGGACTGGCGCATCGTTCCACCCCAGCACGCCGATCACGTCATATACGCCGTCCTGCCGCCACAACTCCTCGTAGTGACCGTCGTGCGGCAGCCGGATCATACGGTTGTAGTTGGACTGCCCCATATCGTCGCACCAGGCGTCGCTCGGCGCGGTCGGCTCCGCCGGCATGGCGCAGTCCGGCGGCCTCACCCGATCCGCTCGGTACAGCACACGGCGCAGCGGCAGATACCCGGCGGGCGTTGCCCCGTCACCCTCCTGCTTGTCGCGGCGAACCCCGCCGCGCCCGAGTGCTGCCCGGAATACCAGGCCACGCAGCACCAACCGACCATCGGGATGCACCAAGACCTGCATGCAGCTCAGTCCAGCAGATGACCGAAGCGCTCTGCCTTCGTCGCCAAATAGTGATCGTTCACACCGTTCGGCGCATAGGCATGGGCCTCGCGTCCGACGACCTCCACTCCGCACGCCGCCAGCGCGGCGAGCTTGTCGGGGTTGTTGGTCAGCAGCCGGATCCGATGCACGCCCAATGCCTCCAGCATCGTGGCCGCGATGAGGAAGTTGCGCTCGTCGGCACCCCACCCCAGCGCCCGATTCGCATCCAGCGTGTCGAGCCCGCGGTCCTGCAGCGTGTAGGCTCGCAGCTTGTTGACCAGCCCAATGTTCCGGCCTTCCTGCGCGAGGTAGAGCAACACGCCCGCCCCCTCCTCGGCCATACGGGCGATCGCACCCCGCAGCTGCGCGCCACAGTCGCAGCGCAGACTGCCCAGCAGGTCGCCGGTGAAGCACTCGGAATGGATGCGCACCAACGGGGCATCGACGGTCTGCGGATCGCCTACCTCGATGGCAAGGTGCTCGATCGCCGAGCCTTCGGTGCGGAATGCGATCACTCTGGAGTTGGCGGCATTCTCCAGCGGCACCCGAGCCGCCGCAATCTGGCGCAAGCCCGCCGCTGCGGCGGCCGGGTAGGCGATCAGATCGGCAGCCGGGACACTCAGCAAACCCAGTCGCGCCAGATCGGTGGCAATGTCGGGTCGCACGGGCGCGGCCAGCACCGCTGGCAACAAACGGCCGAGCTTGGCCAGGATCAGTGCTGGCTGCGCGTTTTCCGGCACAGAAGCCGGCTCAGGCCGGGATGGAAGCACCTCTTCGATGGTGGGATCGGCCAAGCCACGCAACGGCCCAGGTGCCAATAAACCATTGTCGAGACCGAGCGCTACGACCGACGAACCCGGCTCGATCGGCCGATGCAACACGGCAGCCGCGCGCATCGGAGCGAGCAGCAGTACCGGCGGTTGCACAGCCAACATGGCCAATTCAGCCAGTCCGCGCGGCCCCGCCGTCTCGGCTGCCAGCAGGATCAGCGGCGCCTCGCCGGTCAGCAGCACAGGTATCCCTCGGCGAAGGTCCGCTGCCGCGCGGTGCACCGTTCGCAGACGCATCACCTCGGGGTCCGCTGTCGCGGGTGCCGCATCCGCATTCCGTTCGTTCATCGAAATTTGATCGCGACCTAGGGCGTGTTTCATCGGATTACACAGGTAGGTAACAATAACGGCCAATTTTCGGCATGATTAACGCCAAACTACCCTCCGACCAAACTCACGGAGCCCACAAACCGGCTCCGGGATGCCGCCACGAGGACTATATGGCGGGGCCTGTGAGATGTCTTGCCAAGACTCACAGAAATGTGAGCGCCTTGTGACTGCACGAATCGGCGTGGCAAGATGGAATTGGTGTTGGCCTCGACGGTGATGACCGCCACCGTGACAAAAATCATGGTCCCGCGGACGTTGTCGTGCGAGGAGTGACGGGCGCTCGGGCGCCTGCAAGTTGAGAGGTATACGGAGATGTCGGCAGAGCGACCGATCCTGATCGTGGATGACGACGGGGTTTTGCGCGAGACCTTGGCGGATCAACTCGCGGTTGACGGAGAGTTCACCGCCGTCGCTGCCGGCACCATCGGCGAGGCCGAGGAGAAGCTCAACGCCAAGGACGCACGGTTCGACGCGGTGATCCTCGATGTCGGGCTGCCGGACGGCGATGGACGGGATCTCTGCACCAAGCTGCGCAGGCAGGGGCAGAAGATGCCGATCATCATGCTGACCGGATCGGACGCCGAAACCGATGTCGTGCGTGGGCTCGATTCCGGCGCCAACGACTACATCGCCAAGCCGTTCCGGCTGAACGAACTGCTGGCTCGGCTACGGGCACAGCTCCGCATCTTCGAGAACAGCGAGGATGCCGTGTTCACCATTGGTCCCTACACGTTCCGCCCGTCGGCCAAGCTCCTGCAGGATCCGGCGAAGAACCGCCGCATCCGCCTCACGGAGAAGGAGGCAGCGATCCTGAAGTTCCTCTACCGGGCAGGCACGCGTGCGGTCGCGCGCCAGGTGCTGCTGAACGAGGTGTGGGGCTACAACGCCGCGGTGACGACGCACACGCTGGAGACCCACATCTATCGGCTGCGCCAGAAGATCGAGCCTGACCCCGCGAACGCGCGCCTCCTGGTGACCGAGGGCGGCGGCTATCGACTGGATCCCGAGGGCGTCCCGGCCTCGGTCGCGGCAGCCTAGCCGGCCAACTCGACCGCTTTCCGCAAATCAGCAACGAAGGCACGGTACTCCCGGGCCTTTGCCTCCTCATCGGGCACCCGCAGCAGGTAGGACGGGTGCACGGTGACAAATGCCATCTGTCCATCGGACATTTCGATTGGCCTGCCGCGCTCGCGGGTGATGGTGACGGCGCGCCCAAGCACTGCACGCGCGGCGGTCCCACCCATCGCCACCACAAGCTTCGGCCGCAGCCGTACCAGTTCGACGTCGAGCCAGAAACGGCACGCCTGGATCTCAGGCGCCTCGGGGGTTTTGTGGATCCGCCGCTTGCCACGAGGTTCGAACTTGAAGTGTTTCACCGCGTTGGTGATGTAGACCGTGCGCCGGTCGATACCCGCCTCCTCCATTGCGCGATCCATGATCTGCCCCGCCGGACCGACGAACGGACGGCCGATCACGTCTTCCTGGTCACCCGGCTGCTCGCCGACGAACAGCAGACCGGCATGCGCGGGCCCCTCGCCGAACACCGTCTGTGACGCCTGTTCGTGGAGATGGCAGCGACGGCAATCGGACGCCTCGTGCATCGCTTCCTGCAATGGCGGGTCGGAATGCAGGGGCAGGACGACGGGACCAAGCGGTGGCCGATCCGGCGGGCGCGGCGCTTCATCGAGCTGTTCCGCCTCGGGGATCGCGGTGCCGATACGCGCATGGCGCAACAGATTTTCCTGATGCTTCTGCCACCATGACAGCAACGCGTCGTCGTCCCGCACCGCTTTGCGCTCGACCCCTGTGGAGAAACGCAGCTCCGTCCTGTCCCAGTGCGCGACGCCGTCGGGGGTAACGATGAAGAATGTCAGATCGGAGAACCGCCGGGCGATGAGCTGAGCGTTCGCCTCCAGCACGAAATGCGCGGGATCATACCAACCGACGTAGCGGGTGATGTTGCCTTCTCGCACCGGCAGGTAGCGCAGCAAGGTGCGCATCTTGTGGGCCTCGGCGCGCACCGCGAAGGCGAGCCCCTGCGCGCGTCGCATCTCCGCCGCATCAGTCTTCTCGCCGGCATTGGCGCGCCAGACCAGCCGGTACAGCAAACCGAACCTCTCCGGATCGCGCGCCTGGATGGCCAGCGACGCCAGATTGATCAGCGCCCGCGAAACGCCAAAGCTACCGGTGCCCGCCGGGAGCGGCTCGCCTTCCTCATCGTGCGAGCGGACCGACCAGCTCACCTCGTCGGGTGCAAGGCCGCCAAGGACCAGCGAGCGGGTGGCCGTGCGCCAACCCTCCCAATCAGTCTCGTTGGCCAGCACGATCCGCCGCATCGTCCGAGCAAACCCTATACTGTCCGGCTTTCCAACCCCGGGTGGCACGGTATGCTCGCGACATGACACACGACCCGGAAGCCTTCGTCGATATTGGTGCCGCCGCCGCTCCCGCATTCTCCCGTGACGGACAAACTCTGTATCACCTCCGCGGTTCGGGCCTGCCGCAGGTGTGGGCGCTCGATCTCGCCACCGGCGCCGACCGGCGGCTCACGTTCCACGATGAGAAGGTCGCGCGGCTGCGGCGCTCGCCGGTGGATGACCGGCTGATCTACGGCATCGACTTCGGTGGCGACGAGCGCCAGCAACTGCTGCTGATCGATCCGAACGAGCCCTCGCCGGAGCCGCGCGAGCTGACCGCGAATCCCGCGGCCATCCACGATTTCGGCGGTTGGTCACCGGACGGCGCGCGCATTGCCTATACCGCCAATGATCGCGACGAGGCGCATTTCGACGTCTATGTTCAGGATGTCGCAAGCGGCGTTCGCCAGTGTGTTTACCAAGGCCGCAATCAGGTCAGTGTGTCAGGCTTCCGTGCCGACGGCGCGACGCTGGCACTCCGGCATGATCGTGGCTTCGGCGATGTGTCGCTGATGCTGCTCGATATCGTATCGGGAGAAGCGCGCCCACTCTGGGCGCCGGGCAATTTCCAGAGTGTCCGCTGGGCGAGCGATGGTCGCACGCTGCTGGCGCTGACTGACATTGGCGGCAGCAACTTCCTGCGACTGTGTCGGCTCGATCCGGAATCCGGCGAGGCTTCGGTGGTCTACGCAGCCGAAGTGCGCGACGTGGACGCATGGTCAGCCGCGCCCGATGGGCGGATGCTCGCGACGATCGAAAACGATCGCGGCTTTGCCACACTGCGGGTCGGCCCGATCGATGGCGAGCGCCCTGAGGTGAGCGGCTTGCCACGCGGCGTCATCAGCGATCTGGCCTGGTCACCCGACAGCAGCAGTCTGGTGTTCAGTGCTGCCGCGCCAACGCAACCGCCGTCACTCTGGCTATGGCGCGATGGTGCCGCGCGCATGGCATGGCAGCCGGAACGGCATCCCGGCGACTTCGTCGATTTCGAGCTGGTATCCTGGGAAAGCTTTGACGGCACACATATTCCCGGTTGGCTCGCACTGCCGGGCAGCGCCAAGCCACAGGACGGCTATCCCGCGATCATATGGGTGCATGGCGGCCCAGTGGGTCAGACGCGACCGAATTTCCGCCCCGACATTCAGATGCTGCTCGCACAGGGCTTCGCCGTCTTGTTGCCGAATGTGCGAGGCAGCTCCGGCTATGGCCGTACCTACACGAAGAGCGATGATGTGGAACGGCGCCTCGACAGCGTGACCGATCTCGCGCATGGCAGGCACTGGCTCGCCGCACACCCGGCGATCGATAGCGAGCGCATCGGCATCATGGGGCAGTCGTACGGCGGCTTCATGGTGATGTCGGCGATCACCGAGCATCCGGAGCTCTGGCGTGCAGCGGTGAATTACTATGGCATCGCCGACTTCGCGACATTGCTCGCCGGCACCGGCGCCTGGCGGCGCAGTCATCGTGCTGCGGAATATGGCGACCCCGAGCGTGACGCCACGCTGTTCGCACGCATCTCGCCGATCCATCGCGTCGATCGGATCACCGCCCCGGTGCTGATCGCGCATGGCACGCGCGATCCGCGTGTGCCGATCGGCGAGAGCGAGCAGTACGTGACCGCTCTGCAGGAACGCCAGAAGCAGGTGACGTACCTAACCTTCGACTACGCCGGCCATGGCTTCGTACGCCCGGACGACAGGCGCCGGGTCTATCGCGCGATCGCTGAGTTCTTCACGACCCACCTCCGCTGAACTGGAAATGACCATGTATCTCCCCGCCCGCAATCACCGCGTTCTGGTCATGGGCCGCAATGGTGCGGTTGGCGCCAATCATCCGTTGGCGACCCAGGCAGGTCTCGACACGCTGCGTGCCGGCGGCAATGCGGTGGACGCGTCAGTGGCGATCGCGCTCACACTCGGTGTGGTCGAGCCAGGCATGTCGGGTCTTGGTGGCGATGGTTTCTATCAGGTCCATACCGCGCGGGACGCGACGTCGCGTTGCTACAATGCGACCGGCGGCGCACCGCTCGCCGCCACGCCCGAGCGGTTCCGCGCCAGAGGCATGGCAGTCCGCGGCCCGCTGAGCGTCTCCACGCCCGGTCTGCTCGCCGGTGTCGGCGCGATGCATGCGGCGCAGGGCAAACTGCCGTGGGGGCAACTGTGCGCCCCGGCGATCGAGCATGCGCGCGATGGGTTCGCCGTTACGGATCATTACCGGCGGTTTGCGAGCGACATCCGTCCGGTGCTCATGGCCGATGCGCTTTCACGCGCCGTGTTCCTCGCCAATCTCGACATCGGGGTGCCGCCGCTTGCCGCGCTGATCCGCCAGCCTGACCTCGCGCGGACGCTTGAGGAGATCGCACAGGACGGCGCGGAAACCTTCTATCGCGGCAGACTGGCGAAGCGTCTCGCCGCCGGCATGCGCGCGGTCGGCGTGCTGGTCGACGAACGCGACCTGGAGGCATTCCAGCCGCAGCTTCAGGATCCGATCGACATCGCGTATCGCGGCTTTCGCGTCACCCAGACGCCGCCGAACTCGACCGGCTTCACGATGCTGCAGATGCTGCGGATCGCCGAGCGCTTCGACCTGGCCGCGCTCGATCCGGTGCGGCGCATCCATGTGCTCGTCGAGGCGAAGAAGCGCGCCTTCCTCGATCGCGAGTGCTACGGCACCGACCCCCGGTGCGGCGACGTGCCGCTCGATCGTCTGCTGTCCGATGCCTATGCCGACGAATGCGCAGCGTCGATCGACATGACGCGTGCCAGCGATCTTGCGCTGGCCGAACCGGAAGTGGCGGTCGGAGACACGACGTATTTCTGTGTGGTCGATGCTGAAGGCAATGCCGTGTCCGGCATTCAGAGCCTGAATTCCGGCTTCGGCTCCGGCGTGACGGCAGGCGACACGGGTATCCTGTTGAACAACCGCATGGCGTATTGGCACCTCGCGCCGGGGCACGCGAACCGCCTCGCGCCGGGCAAGCGCGTGCGCCACACGATGAACGCGCCGATGGTTTTCAAGGACGACCAACTGTGGGCCGTGGAAGGAACGCCGGGCGCTGACAATCAGGTACAGGTCAATCTGCAGGTGCTCACCGCCATGATGGACCTCGGCGCCGATCCGCAGACCGCGCTGGAGGCGCCGCGCTGGACCTCAATCCAGCAGGGCCAAGGCGCCAACTGGCCGCATGAGGGCGACGGGCGACTGACCATAGAGCCGGGTTTCGGCGAGGATGTCCTGGCTCGGCTCGAACGACTCGGGCATCGGCTCAACCGCGTCGGACCCTTGGAGGCGCCGTGCAGCGCACAGGCGATCCGGATCGCCGAGAACGGCGTGAAGATGGCGGGCTCCGATCCACGCCGCGACGGATGGGCTGGCGCGTACTGAGCGAACAGTTTGGGTGAACCCGACGCATGCCTTTGTGGAACTCCGCGTGGTCCCTCCTGGCACTCGCCAACCTGTTCTGGGCGGGCAACATCGTGCTCGGCCGCGGCGTGGTCGGCATGGTGCCTCCGATCGCGCTCGCCTACTGGCGCTGGACCGGCGCATTCCTGATCGCCGTCGGCTTCGCGTGGCCATACCTGAAGCGCGACGCCCCAACCCTGCTCCGCCACTGGCGCATGATGCTGCTGCTCTCCGCCACCGGCATCGCGACCTACAACACGATGTCCTATATCGGCCTCACCAGCACCACCGCGCTCAATGTGCTGCTGCTGCAATCCGCCGGGCCGCTGGTCATCATCGTTTGGGCCCTCGCGCTGTTCGGTGAGCGACCGACACTCTGGCAATCGGCCGGCGTGCTGGTTTCGCTGATCGGCGTGGCGATCATCGCCGCACATGGTTCGCTCGACACGCTGCTGCACCTTTCGATCAACCGCGGCGATGTCTGGATCCTGCTCGCGATGGTGATCTACGGCATCTACGCCGCGATGTTTCGCGTGCGCCCCGCAGCACACCCGCTGAGCTTCCTGGTCGCCACCATGGGCGTCGGCTCAATGATGATCCTGCCGTTCTATGTGTGGGAGATAGCACAGGGCGGGCGCATCGAGGGCAGCCCGACGGCGTGGCTCGCGCTGGCGTATATCGCGGTGTTCCCCTCGTTCGTCGCCTACCTGTTCTTCAATCGCGGTATCGAATTGATCGGAGCGACTCGTGCCGGTCAATCGTGGCATCTCATGCCGGTATTCGGCAGCATCCTCGCGGTGCTGTTCCTTGGCGAGACTTTCTACCTCTACCACGCGATCGGCATCGCGACGATCGCGGCGGATATCGTGCTGGCATCGGTTAAGCCACGACCGGCGGGGCTGCCTCGCCAGCACGCCGCCGCTTGCAGCGTACTGCAACATAACTTGAAGCCTCGCGCCCGCGGCGATGCTTGACCGCGTCGCGCAACGCTCCGACCTCACATGCATGCGGCACCTGCGAGCGGTCTTCGCACTGTTGCTGATCGCCGCCGCACCGCCGGCCGGCGAGGTTCAACACGTCCCGATCGACGAGACGCTCGCCATCCTGGGTCAGAAGGTGGCTGATCCCGACGGCAAGGATATCGGCCGCCTCGTCGATGTCCTGGTGGGCGATCAGGGCCAGCCGCAGGCCGCCGTGATCGACTTCGGTGGCTTCATGGGCGTCGGCAACCGCAAGATCGCAGTGGAGTGGAGCGCCCTGCACTTCGCGCCAGGCGACGCAAAACATCCAATCACACTCGATCTGACACAGGACCAGATCAAGGCGGCGCCCGAATACAAGGATGTCACCAAGCCCGCGCCGGTCGTGGTGGCACCCGAAACGCCGCGATGATCCATGCCACCCAACGGAACATATCAGACGCACGGTCAGCGGGCGCTCGATCTGCTGAATTTCTTCATCGCCGATGTGCAAACGGGCTTCGGCCCATTCGTCGCGGTCTATCTGACGATGCACAAATGGACCCAGGTGCAGATCGGCTTTGCCCTTACTCTCAGCACCATGGTGGCACTGATCAGCCAGCTCCCGGCCGGCGCACTGGTGGATGCCGCGCACAACAAGCGACAGGCCGCGGGCGGTGCGCTGATCGGCGTCATCGTCGCCGCGCTCCTGATGGCCTTCTGGCCAGACGAATTGCCCGTCCTGGTCGCACAGGCGGTCCATGCATTCTCCAGCTGTGTGCTCACGCCGGCGATTGCCGCGATAAGCCTGCATCTGGTCGGCCACGCGGCGCTCGGCGAGCGATTGGGGCGCAATGCGCGCTTCGCCGCAATCGGCAACGGACTCGCTGCCGCGGTAATGGGCGTGACGGGCGCCTACGTGTCCAGCCGGAGCGTGTTCCTGCTGACGGCGGCGCTGTGCGTACCCGCGCTCCTGGCATTGCTCGCGATCGGACGCGGCCCGCACGCAAGGCAACAGACGACGACCCAGCTGTTCGACTGGCCAGGGTTGCGGCGATTGTTCACCAATCGGCAACTGCTGGCGTTCGCCGTCTGTGTGCTGTTGTTCCACATGTCGAATGCCGCGATGCTGCCGCTGTTGGGCGCCACCGTGACGATGCGGACTGGCACCTTCGCCAACCTGATTATCGCCGCCTGTATCATGGTACCGCAGGCGGTCGTGGCGCTTTGCTCGCCGTGGGTAGGACGCAGTGCGGCGTCGCTGGGCCGGCGCCCGGTATTGCTGTTGGGTTGGGCAGCGCTGCCTCTGCGCGGGGTACTGCTGGCGGTGTTGCCAGGCGCATGGCTGCCGGTCGCGGCACAGGCTGTCAGCGGCGTCAGCGGCGCAGTGTTCGGCGTGATGCTGCCGCTGCTCTCGGCTGACATCACACGCGGCACGTCGCATTTCAATCTGTGCATGGGCGCACTCGGTCTTGCCGTCAGTCTGGGTGCCGGGATCAGCACGACGCTCGGTGGCTGGATCGCCGATACCGCCGGCGTCGAGGCAGCCTTCGCTGTGCTCGCGCTCATCGGGGCATTGGCAACACTGGTATTGTGGCTGGTGATGCCGGAGACTATGCCCGATCCGCCTCGAATAAACTCGCCAACTCGTCTGCCGCCTGTTGCTGACTCTGAATGAGCTGCTGCTCGTCGCGATAAATCGCATGGGTCTCGAGGAGGGTCTTCTCGTCCCGGTCGCGGAACAGCGTCACGGCGCGTTCGGCCGCCGTCTCATCGATGCCCAGGACGGTCAAGGCTTGTTTGGCGAGCTGTAGACTGGAGTGGAACGTTTCGCGCACCAGCCCATCCACATCACGGTCCATCAACAGATGTGCGTACCAACGATTGCGCGCCCTCGCCAGGATGGCGAGGTTGGGAAAGTTGCGCTTCACCATATCAACCGTGCGCAGCACGCCTGGCGGATCGTCGAGTACCACGATCAGCAGCTTCGCTTGTTCGGCGCCCGCCGCGCGCAACATGTCTGGCCGCGTCGGGTCACCGAAATACACCTTCGTGCCAAAGCGCCGGACGACTTCTACCTGGCCCGGATCACGCTCCAGCGCGGTGAACTCGATCCCATGCATGCGCAGCACGCGGCCGATGATCTGACCGAAGCGGCCGAATCCACAGATGATTACCGGCGTGGCCTCTGCGTCGATGGTGTCGTATTGCGGCGCTGGCGTCGGCCTCAGGCGCAGCGCCGCTTCGGCGCCGGCGAACAGGATCGGCGTCGCGACCATCGAGGCGGCGGTGACCAGCGTGGCGAGTGCGGCATTGGCCGCACTCAGGGCGCCCGCGGTGACGGCGGCACTGAACAGCACGAAGCTGAATTCGCTGGCCTGCGGCAAAGCGAGACTGAAGCGCAACGCGTTCTGCCTGTTCTCGCCGGCGATAAGCGCCAGCGCGAATGCGATCGCCGCCTTGGCGAGAAGCAGCACCGCCGTTGCCTCGGCCAACAGCAGCGGTTGCTCACGGGCAAGCGGCAGATCGGCCGACATGCCGACCGAGATGAAGAAGAAGCCGAGTAGCAGCCCCTCGAATGGCTCGATGTCGGCCTGCAGTTCGTGGCGATATTCGGATTCCGACAACAACACGCCTGCCATGAAGGCCCCGAGCGAGGGCGAGAGTCCCGCGACGGTCGCGAGCAAGGCGGTGCCCGCGACGATCAACAGCGCGACTGTGGTGAACACCTCAGGCGTCTTCGCCCCACCGATCGCGCGGAACAGCGGCCGCAGCAGGAAACGGCCGCCGATCAGGATGACGGCAATGATCACCGCAGCGCGCGCCACATCGTGCCATGGCACGTGGTCAGGTACGCTGTCGCCCGCCAGCAGTGGCACGAGGGCGACCAGGGGAATGAAAGCAAGGTCCTGAAACAGCAGCACCGCGAATGCATCGCGGCCGGCGCGGGTGGTGAGGAGATTCCGTTCGGCCAGCATCGGCAGCACGATCGCAGTCGATGACATCGCGAGGCCGGCGCCAAGCACGACCGCGCCCTGCCAGGCGAGGCCGACGGCATGTGCGAGCGCCGCCAGCACCGCGCCGGTGATCGCCACCTGCGCGGTGCCGAGACCGAACACAGCGCGCCGCATGATCCACAGACGCTGCGGCCGAACCTCCAGGCCGATCAGGAACAGCAGCATCACCACGCCGAGACTGGCGATCGAGGCTATCGCGTCGACATCGGTGATCAGCCCTAACCCGGCCGGACCGATGGCGATGCCGGCGAGCAGATAGCCGAGTACGCTGCCGAAGCCGGCGCGGCGCGTGACCGGCACGGCGATGGTCGCGGCGGCGAGCAGCACAACGAGGGTGGTGAGCATGCGGCGCGCCGCTTTATGAGAGTGTCTAGCTCTCGCGCACGAAGCGGTTGCGCAGTACCCCCAGACCGGTGAGCTCCACATCGACGACATCGCCGTGCTTCAGATCAGGTGAGGTGCCGTCAGTGCCCATCCAGATCACGTCGCCCGGATACAACGTCAGGTAGCGCGTCATTGCCTCGATGTAGGTCGGGATATCGAAGATCATATCGTTGGTCTTGAACTTCAGGCTATCCCTGCCGTTCACCCGAACGATGGTCTGCATCGCGTCGATATCGACGTCGGTATCGATCCATGGACCCATCGGCTTGAACGTGTCGGCGTTCTTGCCGCGCCAGAAAGTACGATCGCCCCGCTGCCAGGTTCGCTCGCTCACGTCGTTACCGATCGTGTAGCCGAACACGCAAGACATCGCATCCGCCTTCGATAGATGCTTCACCTGCTTGCCGATCACCACGACGAGTTCGCCCTCGTAGTTGATCTTCTCGGTGGCGTCCTTTGGGATCACCACGTCCTTGCCGTGCGCGATCAGCGCGTTGTTGGCGCGGTAGCCGATATCGGCCTTCTCGGGGAACACCGGCTGCACACCGCGCTTTTCGGCCATCTCGCGGATATGCGCGGCGTAGTTGATGCCTGCCGCGTAGAAGGTGCGCGGGATCACCGGCACTTCCAGGCTAACCTCAGCGAGTTTGTGTGTCTTGCCGGTCGCTGCGTGTGCGCCCCAGGGCTCGCCACTGATCTCGCCGACCGTGTCGCCATCGAGCGAACCGTACGCAGTGTGGCCATTCGTGGTGAATCTGATCCAGCGCATCAGGCAGCCTCCATGAGTTCGCGCACGGGGCGCAGGAATTCCGCATCGAACACTTTCGTCGCCATCACCTGGCAGCGGCGCATCAACCGGATCTCGTCCGGGCCGTAGTCGGCGATCGCGCGATGAATCGTGCCGAGGTGATCCCATACCAGCAGGTCGTTCTCGGTCCAGGTGTGCGTATGGCGGAAGCGCCGTTCCAGCTGAAACTCGAACAGGTATTCCAGCATGGCGTCACTGTCGCGCTCGGAGAGTTCGTTGATGCGCATCGTGTACCCGGGATTGCAATACAGCACCTTACGCCCGGTGATCGGGTGGGTCAGGAATAGCGGATGCACCACGGGTGGACGACGGCGACGCTGTTCCGCAGTCATCGGTGGACGTTCGCTCGCCTTGTCCCGCCGCATATGCTCCCAGAATTTCTCGAAGTTGTGCGTCGCGGTGGCGTCGGCCAGGCGGAGCTTCAGTTCCGCGGGCAGCGCCTCGTATACGGCGCGCATGTTGGAGAACTCGGTACCGCCGAGCGGCACGCCGTTGCGTCGCGGGATGCGGATACCATAGAGGACGTTCACGAAGCCCATCACGTCGCGGTACGACATGTCGGTATGCCAGTCCTGCCCAGCGTCAGGCGAGCCGATGTACTTGCCGCCCTCCTTCAGGTTCGACAGCGTACCGACATGCGCGTAATTGTCCTGTGCGGAACTCGGTCCCTGGATTTCCCCGAAGCGCTCCGAGAACGCGCGCAGATCGCCTAGGTCGAGTTGCTGATCGGGGAAGCGCAGCACGCCGTACCGACCGAGCGCCAGCAGAATCCTGGCAAATTCCGTCTCGTCGGCCTGCCTCACGTCGATGCCATGAACGGTTGCGCCCATTACTCCGCCAGTCGGTTCGATGGACAGCATGCGTATTCTCCCTGGGGGGACACTCGTTCACAGTGTATGTCCAGACCGGTCACTTGGCCAGCGAGACGAACCGTGCAGATGTCGACTCGCCGCGGTCGGGATCGACGACAAAGCCCTTGCGCGCGGCCCAGTAGAGCTTCTGCCAATAGATCGGCAAGATGCCCGCATCCTCCATTGCCACCCGCGTCGCATCCGCCAACAGCTTGTTGCGCCTGCTCTCGTCGAACTCCGCCGCCGCCTGCTTCAGCAGTGCATCGAATGCCGGATTGGAATAGCGGGCACGGTTGAGCGATCCGGTGCCGGCCTCCTTGTCATACGTCGCCAGCACACCCGACAAGCCGTTGAGTGAACTGCTCGCGACGCTGCCATAGCTGAAGATGAACAGGCTGTACTTGCGCGCTGTCGCACCCGGCGCATAGACGTTGTACGGCAATACCTCGACGCCGTTCACCTTCAGACCGCCACGCGAGAACATCTGACCAAGCGCCTGCGTGACCTGAGAATCATTCGGGAACCGGTTATTCGACCCATGCACGGTCAGGCCGAAGCCGTTCGGGTAGCCGGCCTCGGCCAACAGGTTCTTCGCCGCTTCCGGGTCGAACGCCATCGGCCGCAGCGACGCATCGTAACCGCCCATGCCTTCGGGCACGATCTGTCCGGCAGCCTCGCCGGCGCCCGCCAGTACGCGCTCGACGATGGCCTGACGAATTATCAGTTTGGACAGCGCCAGCCGCACGCGGCGATCCTTCAGCGGGTTCACCTTCAGCGGCGCGCCGTCCTTGTTGGTGATGAAGGGGCTGTCGTCGCGCCCCTGGTCCACCGCCAGATAGATCAACCGCGTCGAGGTTACCGAATACAGCGCCACGTCCTGCCGGTTCTGGAACAGCGAAATGTCCGACGGCGGGATCTGCTCGATCACATCCACCGAGCCCGACAGCAGAGCGGCACTGCGTGCCGCGGCATTGGCGAGGAACTTCAGCGTGACCGTATCAAACGTGGGCTTTGCGCCCCAATAGCTCGGGTTCGCTTCCACCACCACGCGATCGCCTGGAATCACCTGTTTGAAGCGATACGGCCCGGTGCCGATCATCGCGCGGCCGGCAGGAAAATCCTCGCTGGTCACCGTTGCACCGAGCTTCGCCGGCACGATGAAGATGCGCCCGATCAGGTCCATCAGCAGCGGCGTCGGTTGGTCGGTGTGGATGTGAAGCGTATGCGGATCGACCACCTCGGTCCGCTTCACCGACCGAACGAAGCTCGCGAGCGGCCCGGGACTATTCGGCACATTGCGCGCCCGCTGCAACGAGAACGCGACATCGTCGCCGGTGAACGGCGTGCCGTCGTGGAATGTGACGCCCTGGCGCAGCCTGATCTCCCAGGTGAGCGGATCAAGCAGCTTCCACGACACCGCCAGGCTCGGATGGATGCGCAGCGTCGAATCGAACTCGATCATGCTCTCGAACATGTTTTCGGCGGTAGCGACGTCGTTGCCGAGATCGGAGAATTGTGGATCGAGCGAATTCTGTTCGGTGGCGCGGCCGATCGTCAGCTCCGCGGCCTGCACCGGTTTGGCGCCGAACGGCAGCCAGATGGCCAGCCACACACCCATCGCCATCAGTACGTGCAGCCGCCGCATTGTCCGCGCCCTTCCGATGTGTTGCGATTGTGCTTGGCATTTTCGCCGGTCTCAAGGGAGGAACCCATGGCAAAGGTCGCAGTCATTACCGGCAGCAACGGGCTGATCGGCCAGGCAACCTGCCGTCGCCTCGCGCAGTCGGGCCATCTCGCCGTCGGCATCGACGTCGGTGCGGAGGGTGCCGGCAACTGGCCGCATTACCAGTGCGACCTGAGCGACCTCACCCGCATGGCTGCGACGCTCGCCGCGATCGAGCGCGACCACGGGCTGATCCGCGTCCTGTTCAACAACGCAGGCATATATCACCCCGAGAGCGACTTCCTCGACGTGCCGCCCGACCAGTTCGACGGCACCATGTCGGTGAACGTGCGCGTGCCGTTCTTCGCGTCGCAGTGGGTGGCGAAGCGGCTCATCGCGGCAAGTCAGCCGGGCGCGATCGTCAACACGGCTTCATCGGCGGGGCAGCGCGGTAGCACGGTGGTCGAGTATGGTGCCTCAAAGGCCGCGGTGATCAATCTGACCAAGAGCCTTGGCGCACGGCTGGGCCGGCACGGCATTCGGGTGAACGCAATCGCCCCGGGCCTGATCAACACCGCTATGGGCGCACGCACGCCGCAGGTGGCGAAGGAGCGTGCCAAAGGCAGCGCGCTCGGTCGCGCCGGCGAGCCGGATGAAATCGCTGCGGTGGTGGATTTCCTGGTGAGCGATGCCGCATCGTTCGTTACCTGCGCAACGATCGATGTGAACGGCGGAGCATGAGCGGCTGTTGATGGAGCTCGGCGACGGAACCGCCAAGCTGCTCGGTTCGAAGCAGGTAGAGGCGTGATCGCGGGCGCGTATCTCTCGGGTACCAACCGATCCTCCACACACAATTTATGACAGGCCCATGCCATCGAGCGCCTGCACGAGGAGTTCAAACGCCGCGCCAAACGCAAACCCTGCTGCCGTCGGTGGCGACGGCGACCATGCTGTTCAATGGATTGCCTTTGCCGCATGACGCGATGACCCACCCCGCTGGACCAATTTCCATCAACCCCGCGCCACAACGATCGTTTCCCGGGCCCCAGACGTAGAGCACATGCACGGACGGTTGGGCTCGCGATGTCTATGCGCGAGAGGGAAGCTTGCGAGCCCGATCCTGATCCACATAATTGCCAATGCAACCAACCAAACATCATGTAATCGTCATTTAGCGCGGCCGCAATCGCATCCCGGGCCACCTACCTGAGGCGCAAGGCGGTAGGGGCAAATGACGGCATGCGAGGAAGACTCTTGGCCGGGGTGACAGCGCTCGGCGCCGGAGCTATCGGACATATCTCTAACGCACAGAGTCCACCAGGGGCGCCAGTCCCGACACCACCGATATCGATGCCGGCGCCAGCCCCGATAACAGGGCCGATCGGCGCACCGAACCAGGGCCAGCAGGCATGGCCGGTGCCGGCGCAAATACCGTCGACCGTCAATGATAACAATAACACGGCGGCCGTCTTCAGAGCCGGCGCACTGGCCAATCCGACACCGGGCACCATTATCGTTCACATCAACGGCCGGATCGAAACGGGCTTTGCCGGCATCTGGACCAGTGCAGATCAACGGGCGTTCACTGCGCCGGCCGGCTCGCCGGGAGCAGCGCGGATTACCAGTATCGGCACCGGGGGCACCTCCGTGAGCACGGCGCAGGCGGCCATCCTCGGCGTGAACGGCACCGGCACCGCCAAGCTACAGCCGCAAGGCATGTATAGCTCGGCGCGGCTGTATTTTGGCGCCGATGCGATGGCGACCAACGGACTCCGTTACGGCGCCGGGATTGAAGTTCGGCAGAACTTTTCGGGCCTATCCAGTGGCGCGTCAGCGAGCACCTACTCGTCGCTGGAGACGTTGTTTGTACGCCGCGCATTCAGCTACATCGCCGATAATCACGTGGGTATACTGCGCGCGGGTCAGGCCGATGGTATCATCGGCCTATTCGACAACGGCGTGACAACTTTTCAATACTTGCCGACCAACAACTTGCAGAATGGTGACGGCTTTGCTGCGGTCGCACCGGGCAATACCACCGTCCCGTTCTTCTTCCTCTCGGGCGCCGGGGCCGAATACACCAATACCAAGCTGGTCTATTTGTCGCCGCAGTTCGCTGGTGTGGATTTCGGCCTCCAGTATGCGCCGAGCATGTCGAACCAATACGGCTCGGATTCCGCCGCCATCGGTGCGCTGAGCCAATCGATCGTCGGCAGCGGCATAGGCACCGGCCTCGTCTGCGCCACTGCGACCACGGGGTGTCCGAACCTGTCGGCGGGTCCTGGTATTGTGGATGGCGCGCGGTGGATCAACCAGACCGCCATCGGTGCGCGCTATCAGGGTAAGGTCGGCGACTTCGGCGTGCTGGCCTACGCTGCCTACGAGATCAGCGGCCATGCCGATTACACCGGCGCGCGAACCGCGAGCATCCTCGGCAATACCGTGTCTGGCAGCAAGTTCAACGGCCAGTATGACGGGCTGAACTTTGGCAACGGCGGCATTGCGCTGACCTATGGCGGGTTCACCGTCGGCGGCAATGTCATCGGTGGCCGGTTGAATGGCCTGTTGGCTCTCACGCCACAGAATGGCGTCGATGAAATCGCCTACATGTTTGGTGTGAAATATGTTGCTGGCCCGCTTGTGGTCGGTGTTGCGGCGGAACGGGGCAATTCCCAAGGTGCGGTGAACCTGACTGGGCTTACCCAGCGGCGTTCGCAGGCGATTGACCTTGGCTTGGGTTACACTGTCGCACCAGGGTTCGTTGTCTATGCTGAATACCAGTACAATACTCAATATCAGGGGGCCTTCAACTTCGTCACAGGCGCCATCGGTTCTAATGCGAACAACACCGTGAAGGCACAGGGGCTCCTGCTCGGCAACGTAGTGACCTTCTGATCCGCCCGGCATGACGCCGCGAGGCGAATGCGCCATTCTTCCAACACGCCAGCACAGGAGGATGTCCAATGAAGCAACCGAACCGGATCAAAGCCGCCATGCGCGCCGGTCGCAAAGCGTGCGGCTACGGCCTTACCTTCCCCTCTCCGTGGGTGATCGACATTCTTGGGAAGCTCGACTTTGACTACGTCTTCATCGACGGTGAGCATGGGCCCTTTGATCTGGAACGTCTTGAGGACCTGTGCCTGGCGGCCGAGCGCTACCACCTGACAACCTTCGCCCGGGTGCCCGACATCGGCTCATCAACCATCCTGCGCTATCTCGACCGCGGAATCATGGGCATCCTGGGGCCTCACATCGCCACCGAGGCAGACGCCCGCCAGTTGGTGCGGGCGTGCTATTTCGGCCCGTTGGGCGAACGTTCGTTCGGCGGCAACCGTGGCACGGATTACAATGCCGGCATCCCGGACAAGGCAGCGTACTACCGCGACGCGAACGAACAGATGCTGGTTTGCGCCCTGCTGGAAGACGTGGCCGTACTGGAGAACCTGGACGCTATTCTCGCGGTGCCGGGTATCGATCTTTACAGCATCGGGCCGAATGACTTCGCGCAGAGCCTGGGTTATCCCGGCGAGCTGGACCATCCGGAAGTCGTGAAGGCGACACAGGAGATCACGAGACGCATCCACGAGGCGGGACGCAGGATGCAAGCGGACGTGATGAAGTCGGCAGGGGTCAGCGACATTCTGCTTGACGGAGGAAGGCGCATTTTGGAAGCATAGCTAACCCAGCCACGCAAGCTCGCGCGTCGCCCCAGAAGGCGCGATCTAGCGCAAGGCGGGTGATCCGGGTGCGTTTGTGCGAGTTGCGCACCCCGGGTTCCCGGATTCAATCCCGCGCATCAGCCCTCTTCGTTCGGCTCCTGCACCGCTACGGTGTCCAGCCACCGGATAATCTCGCTCTGATCGGCACCCGATCCGAGTTGCGCCTCTGCAGCAACCCACGCGGCGCGACACGCTGCCGCTAGTGGTGCATGCGCTCCCGTGGATTGCGCCAGGCTTGTCGTACCCTCGAGCCCCCGTAGCACGTGTCCAAGTGCCAATCCGGTCCCGAACCGCCGCGTTAGTACCTCGTCGCGCAACATTGCGCTCAATGCCGGCCCAACGCCGCTCAGCATCTCACCGATCTCGACCATCGATTGTGCATCCATGCCAAACCTCTGGCCGATCGACAGTGCCTCACTGGCAGCGAGGATCTGTGCCCCACGCAAGAAGTCGCCGAGCACCGCGCCGGCGTGACCCGATCCGGGCACCCCTGCATGAAGCGTTCGCTCTGCCAGCGCCGCGAAGATCGGCCGGCAGCGTTCCACGGCCATCGGGCCGCCGCCAATAATCAAAGTGAGCTTGCCTGCGCGGGCGTCAGCCGGCGTCCCGAGCGCCGGCGCATCGATCAGATCAATGCCGCGCTCGTCTGCCAGTCGCTTCGCCAGATCGGCTGTTGCGGTCGGATCGGACGCTCCCATGTCGATGACCGCGCCTCCCGGCGCGAAGCCGCCGGCCAGTCCTTCCCAACCATACAACACGTCCCGCAATGCATCGGCTGACGGCAGGACCGTAATGATGACATCGCAGCTCTGCGCCATCATCTTCGGCGAACCGCTCATCATGCCGCCGACATCATTGGTGAACATGCGCACCGCGACGTCCACGACATCATAGACCTGGGGATTGAATCCCTGCCACACCAGGCGCGTAGCAATACGGGCGCCCATTGCGCCAAGACCGATCACACCCAGCCTGGGCTGCGCTGCGTCAACCATCGCTCTCGCCGGTCTTCAGCGTCTCGTCGATCAGGAAAATATCGGTAAGTAGCGCGCGGATATGTATCGACGCGTTCAGATTGTCGATCAGTTGCGAACTCATAGCTGGCTGCGCCAGCACGAGGCGAAGCGCAGCACGTGTGGCCCGCGCGTCATGTTCTAGAACCGTGATGAAATCGGCATAGGATTCGGCCATCGTTGCAACGCTTTCACGCAGACATGCTGGCAGCCCGTCCAGCGCGGCATCCGCGCGCTGCAGGAAACGCCGGATCGAACTGCTGTCATCTCTATCGTCCTGTCGCCCCTGCGCAGCGTAGGCCAGCATCAGTTCATAGGCCTGCTCAATGACCTCGATCCGTTCCGCCAGGGTGAGCGGTGACGCAGAACTGTGCTCGGTCATCGGCTTGCTTTCAACCTGCCTTCACTCGCCAGCCGAATATGCGGATCCGCCACCTTCGCGCTGTGCCGGATTGTCCGGGACTGGCCACCGCTGCGGATCGTGATAGCGCAGGTAATCCTCGCGTGTGATCGATCCGTGGAACATCGAGCGTGTCATCCATAACTTCTCCGGGCGCACCGCGAAATAGATGTGCACCATGATCAGCGTGATCATGGCCATCGCGAACAAGCCATGGATCGCGTAGATCAGTCCCCACTGCGAGTCCGCAAGCCAGTAGGGATTGCGTCGCCAGAATGGCGTATCGATCTTGCTCAGCATCAACAGGCCGGTCGCCACGATGGCGAGCACCACGACCGCGACAAGCATATGGAAGCTCTTCTGCAGCGGCGAATATTTCGCGTCGCGCTGCGGAGGGCGTCCGCCAAACCCCAGCGCACGTGCGACAAGCCGCCACGACTTCTGCAGATCGCGGGGACCGATCACCATTGACCAGAAATCCTGCCACAGGACGGCACGCACGATATGGAACAGGATCGCCGCGGTCAGCACGACGCCGGCGATCCAATGCGCCGTCACCCATTCGAACTTCCAGCCAAGTATCGGCAGGAATGCCGTGAACAGGCAGGTCAGCAGAGCGGCCGCCATAGTCCAGTGATACAGCCGGTCGGCCAGTTGGTGACGCAGCACTCGCGCACCACTCACGCGCCGGCACTCCCCCTGGTCAGGGCCTTCGCCGCGGCATGTGCGACGATGAAGATCGCTCCCGCACCGACGAACCACCAGATCAGGTCCCACGACGCCCCAACCAGCACAGTCTGTCCGTAGACGCTGGTCGCGTAGCGGAACAGTGGCATCGTCAATCAGGCCGTTGCGTCGCGCACCGCGCGGTTGACGAGGTTCGCCATCAACGGGATCTTGAACTGATTATAGTTCACTGGGCGTGCGCCACGCACCGCTGACTGACCGGCGAGCTTGGCGATATCGGCGTCCTGTGCCTTCCCCTTGATCACTTCTTCCACCACCGTCAGGCGCCGCGGAACGGCGCTGACGCCACCGCAGGCGACGCGGGAGCGCTCAATCGTGCCGTTCGTGACGACGATGGCAGCGGCGACGTTGACCAGTGCAAAGTCCCATGACTCGCGATCGGCCACCTTCTCGAAGTAGAAGCGCGCCCCAGCCCAGGTCTTGGGAATACGGATCGCGGTCAGCAATTCCTGCGGTTGCACCGAAGTCAGGTGCGTGATGTCCGACTTCGGTCCAACGAAGAAATCGTCCACACCGACAACCCGCTCGCCCTTCGTGCTTCGAATGACAAACTTCGCATCCAACGCGACCAACGCGGGCGCTGTGTCAGATGGACTGACCGCGATACAGCGATCAGCGTCGAACAACGCATGTTCGCGGTTCACGCCTTCGGGCGTATCAGCGAAGCAAGTGTTGCCGCCGGCGCGGTAGCAGGGCAGTCCGTAGCGATAGTAGAGGCAGCGCGCATCCTGCGAGACGTTGCCGCCCATCGTGCCGGTGTTGCGAATCTGCGGGGCGGCCACACGTCGAGCCGCATCCGCAAGCACGCGGTAGTTCGCGCGGATCGTCGGATTGCGTTCGACCTCGGTCAGCGTGGTCAGCGCACCGATCTCGATCCCGTCAGAGGTTTCGCGAATTCCCTTCAGCTCAGCGATACCATTGATATCGATCACGGCCTTGGGCCGCTTGTTACGTTCCTTGAACCAACTCAGGCTGTCGTTGCCGCCAGCAAGCTTCCAGCCGTCCGCACGGTAGCGGTCCAGCAGAGTCAGCGCATCGGCGAGTTGCGTCGGCTGGTACAGCTCGAACGCGGGCATCATGTCCTTGACGATCATGGCGATGCTCCCTCAGACCGAGTTGACCTGAAGCGGCTTGTGCGCCTGCGGGCGCCCCGACAGCGCATTCAGGATCATGTCGGTCGAAACGGGTGTGCGGTTGAACAGGTGCCCCCCGAGTGCATCCGCGATCGCCGTGGTGATCGCGGCGGCGCCCGAACCTTGCGGCGGTTCGCCGACCCCCTTCACGCCGATTGGATTCTGCGGGTCGGGCTTCTCCACCGCGCCCCAGCCGATCTCCACCGGTACGTCGAGATAACCTGGCAGCTTCGCCTGGTAGAGCAGCACCGTGGTGGGAATGCCAAGTTTCGGGTCGTAAACGTGCCGCTCCAGCCGCGCCAGACCAATGCCCATTACATTGCCGCCGCGGATCTGATGCGCCAGCCCTTGCGGATGCAGCACCGTGCCGCAATCGGCGACACACAGCATCTCCAGTATTTTGAACTTGCCGGTCTCCGTGTCGAGTTCGATCTCGGCAAAGGTCGCGGTCAGTCCCGGCGTCACGCCGATGCGCGGCAGGTTGTCCTTCGCAACGCCGATCAGGCCGGTCCCGGCGATCATCGCGACGCCGTCCTTGGTGACCGGGTTGATGTCCGCTGGGACTTCCTTGCCGCTGTACTTGCCGCCCAGCTCGATCGCCTTCTGGGCTGCCTGTGCATACGTGATTGACTTCGATGCATCGGCCTTCGCGACCACACGCTCGTTACCGAGGTCGTAATCGCCTGGCGCGCCTCCCAGCATCTGCGCTGCAATGTCGAGCAGCTTCTCCTTGAGGTCCATCGCGGCGACATAGTTCGTGCGCGATTCGGTCGACGCGGTCAGGCTGCCGGCCTGCGGGCTGTTCCATGGCAGACCGAGTCGGCTGTCACCGCGTTCAATGACAACGTTCTCCCACGCAACATTCAGCAGGTCTGCCGAGACTCGCGACGTCGCGGAGTGCGAGTAGGTGCCGAGATTGCCGACGCCGGTGTGGACGTGCAGCTTGCCGTCCGGGGTGAGGCGGACGAGACCATCGAAGCCGTTGCTGCCGGCGGAGTGATAACCTTGGCCGACACCGATGCCGATCACCTTGTTGCCGTTCTTCTGGCCGGAGCGCTGCTTCTTCTCGTCCCAGTTGAACATCGTGGCGCCCTTGTCCAGCGCTTCCTTCAGGAACGCACTGGTCACCGGGCCTTGGTCCACGCCAATTTTGCCGCTCGAGTCCGGCGCGTTGATCTTACGGATCTGCACCCGGTCGATACCGAGTTCACGCGCCGCCTTGTCGATCATCGGCTCGATCGCCGGCACGAGCTGGTTCTCACCCGGCCCGCGCTGCGGTCCACGCAACGGCGTATTGGTCAGCACCGGGATCGCCTGGAACCGCATGGCAGTCGGCTGATAGACAAACGACAGCGCGTTGCCCGCGGAACGGAAGTCGCCGCCACCGATGTCCGGCCCGTTCTCCTGAACGACGTAAAGGTCAGCGGCCAGCAGTTTGCCATCCTCGCGGAAGCCCAGCTTCGCATGGCCCTGGAACGTCGGACGCGCCGTGCCGAGTGAGTACTCCTCGATGCGCGTGATGCGCATCATCACGGGGCGCCCGAGCTTCTTCGAAAGCAGCGCCGGTATCGCCATAATCGGATAGCCGGGGATCTTGCTGCCGAAACCACCGCCGCAATACTCGGCGATAAACACCAGGTTCTTCGGCTCTATGCCGATATAGCGTGCGATGTTCGGCACCGCTGCCGTGTGGCTCTGGTTGGAGCCATAGAGGAAGCACTTGCCGCCCTGCCAATAGGCCATGGCGGTACGCGGCTCCATGCTGTGATGCGAATAGCCTGCCGTAACGAAGCTTTCCTCGATCACCAGTTTGGATGCCTTGAATGCAGCATCGAGATCGCCGTAGGTCCACGACTCGGCGGGCTTGCCCATCGGCAGTTTGTTGTCGTCGCCAAAATCGCCGGCCTGCCACTTGACGGTCTGCAGGTTGATCTGCGCCGCCGCGACATTGCCGTTGGACCGGGCGTTCGGGCCGCCCGGGTACAGACTGTCGAGTGGGTCGAGCACGTGCGGCAGTTGCTCGAGATCGATCTTGATCTTTTCCAGCGCGTCCGCCGCAGTGGTTTCATCGACGGCGGCCAGCGCGAGGATCGGATCGCCGATGAAGAAGACCTCGTCCTTCTGCAGGATTGGCCGCTGTGGTGGTGGGAACTGTGGCACGTCATCGGCGGTGAGGATCCCAAGAACACCCGGTATTTTGAGCGCTTCGGAAGCGTCGATATTGCGGATCTTCGCATGCGGCATCGGGCTGGTCAGCAGCTTGCAGAAGACCATACCTTCAGCGCGGAAATCCTCGGCGTATTTCGCGCGGCCGGTGACCTTCGCCACCACGTCATGTGGTACGAAGTTCTGGCCGATCAGTTTGTATGCCATTTTACGCCTCCCCCGCCGCCCGCATGACGCCCTTGAGATAGTGGTCATAGGCGCCGCACCGGCAGAGGTTGCCGGACATCGCGAGGCGCGCCTCGTCTACGGTCGGATGCGGGTTGTGTTCGAGAAGTGCGACAGCGGCCATCACCTGGCCGCTGGTACAGAAGCCGCATTGCGGTCCAAGCTCGACGACGAATGCCGCCTGCACCTTGTGCAGCTGACCGTTCGGTCCTTCGATGCCCTCGATCGTGATGATCTTGCGATCACGCACGCTGTGCGTCAGCGTCGAGCAGGAATACACAGTGATGCCGTCCATAATGACCGTGCAGGCACCGCATTCGCCATGATCGCAGCCAAGCTTCGTGCCGGTAAGGCCGAGTTTGTAGCGTATCGTGTGGGCGAGCGTTTCCTGTGGCAGGACGTCGACGCGGCGGCTGACACCGTTGACATTCAGAGTGACCAGCCGTTCGACGGTACCCGCAGCCTGCGCATAGGCGGACGGCACGCCAGGACCGCGGAACAGATAGCCTGCCGCGGATGCCGCAGCGCCCGACGCAATCACGCCCTTGATGAACGCTCGTCGTGACGGAGCGCTGCGTTGCACAAGATTGCTGCTGGCACCATCCGTCTGCCCGCCACGATCGGCGTCACGGTACGGACCGGGATTGCTCTGGGCCATGGTTGTTTCTCCCCAGCGGCCGGCGGCTACTTCATCCGTCTCACCAGGCAGGCCGCGACACCTTGATCCGCGGCGCATCGCGGCACGGATCGGTTATTTCGAACGTATCGAGCCTCGCACAGTGCATCCGCCGGCACAAGTGTTCAGTTGTGCGCGGTTACCGAATGCCGGCTCAACCAGTCAGTGACGATCTTGAAGGATTTGGCCATCTCGCCAGGAGTCAGGTGTTCGAGGGCAGCGTCGCGACATTCCGACGCATCGGACTGACCACTCGTTTCCGCGATGTCACACCAGGCATAGGCTGTCACATAACTTTGCGGTACACCCTCGCCGAAGAAGAACAAGGTCCCCAGCAGTAGTTGCGCCTCGGCCTGTCCCTGCTCGGCTGCCTTCACGAACCACTTCGCGGCCTCCGTATCGTCCTGCGCCACGCCGAGACCTTTATGGAACAGGAAGCCGACGCCGGCTTCAGATGCCGGGTCGCCTTGTTCCGCGAGGCCGTGCCAGTCGTGGTACGCACGCACGTAGTCGCCAGTGTTATAGGCTGACAGGCCCGACCGGAAGTCCTGCGCCGCAGCCGTACGGCTCGCGAGCGTGCCAGCCATGAGCAGCGCCAACCAACCGCAGGGCGATCTCGGGAACATTCCGTAAGGCAAGCACGACCCTAAGCGGGGAGGCAACCGGCTGCCGCGCGACCGTGATGGCGCGCGGCAGCCACTGCTGCTGCCTAATCGACTGCGAATACCCAGACAGTGCCGCCCTGCGGCACCTCCGGGTACTGACCAGGCCGTACCAGATTCAGCCGCGACTGCATGCGTGCCGCGTCGACACCCCATCCGCTCTGCACAGCAACGTACTGCTTGCCATCCACCTCGAAGGACATCGGAACGCCATTGACGCCAGATGGCATGGGGAATTCGTACAACACGTTGCCGCTCGTCGCATCGAGAGCGCGGAACTTACGGTCGTTGGTACCGCCCTCAAACAGTACGTTGCCGGCGGTCGCGAGGAGCGGGCCCCAGTTCTCGCTCATGCCATAGCTGTGGGTCCACACCTTCTTCTTGCTGTCGAGGTCCCAAGCCTGCAGTTCACCGATGTGATCGGCACCCTTGCGCAGATAGAGCCAACTCGTCACGCCACTGAACGGCTGGCCCGCGGTATAGGTGACGGGACGGCCGAGAATCGCGCCGCAAAGGTTCTCGTTCGCAGGGATGTACAGCAATTTGGTCTTCGGACTGTAGGCCACCGGTGGCCAGTCCTTCCCGCCCCACAGGCTGGGACAGAAATCGGCCATCTTTCCGGTGCCCGGCTTGTGCTCCGGGGCGACGATCGGATGACCGGTCTTCGGGTCAACGCCGGTGAACGTGTTGTGGTAGACAAATGGCTGACCGGCGACAAAGTTGATCTTGTCGGCGGTGCGCTCGAGCATCCAGAGATACCCGTCGCGAGCGACATCGACGAGGCCCTTCACCGGCTTTCCGTCGCTCATGTAGTCGACGATGATCGGCGGCGACACCTCGTCCCAGTCCCACGAATCATTCTGATGATACTGATGATACCCCTTGATCTTGCCGGTCGCCGCGTCGAGAGCGAGAACCGATGAAGTGTAAAGGTTATCGCCCGGTCGCTGATCACCCATCCATGGGCCGCCATTTCCGGTGCCCCAGAATGTGAGCTTGGTTGCCGGATCGTACACACCGGTGACCCAGATCGAGCCGCCACCAGTCTTCCATTGATCGCCCTTTGGCCAGGTCTCACTGCCGGCCTCACCCGGCGCAGGAATCGTGTATGTCCGCCACAGTTCCTTGCCGCTCTCGGCATCGAACGCGACGACAAAGCCGCGAACGCCAAGCTCGCCGCCGGAAGTGCCGAGCAGCACCTTGCCGTCAATCACCAGCGGCGCCAGTGACATGTAATAACCCTTGGCATAGTCCTCTACCTTGGCGTTCCAGGCCTCCTTGCCGGTTTTTGCGTCCAGCGCGACAAGTGTGGCATCGGATGCCGCGAAGAACACCTTGTCGCCCCACAGCGCAACGCCGCAACTCGTCGGATGCAAGAGGAATTGATCTTCGGGGATCGGCCGCTTGAAGCGCCACAGAATATCACCGGTCTTGGCGTTGACGGCCAGAACCTGATTGCCTGGCGTCGCTACGAACATGACGCCGTTGTTGACGATCGGCGGCGCCTGATGGCCCTCGACCTGGCCCGTCGCCATACTCCACACCGGGTGGAGATGGGATGCATTCGCGGTGGTGATCTGGTCCAACGGACTGTAGCCCCAGCCGTTGTAGGTGCGGCGGAACATCAGCCAGTCGCCATCATCCGGTTTGGTCAGCCGATCGGCGGTGACCGACTTGTAGGCAGCGAGAGCTGGCGCAAGCGCTGCTGGTGCGGTCACCGCTTCGCCATTAGGCGGCATAGGATCTGGTGCGGCAGGCGGCGCCGACGGTGCAGTGGGCGCCACTTGGGCAAGCGCTGATGAGGCAAGCAATCCCAGCGTGAGTGCAGCACCTGCGGTGGTTCGCCATAAATTTGGTCTGTCGGACATTTGTTTCCCCCTTTCTATATTGGCCGCTGGGCAACCTTGGTCGCGCCCGTCGCGGTCAGGCGAGCCGAACGTCACATTTGCTGAATACCCAGTCGACCGATGAATGGCCGCGCGACAGTCAGCTTTCCATTCGTAACGCCCAGCGGTAGCGCCGCGAGGCTGCGCGGCGATGGACCGGCGATGACCCGTGCACCTGCTTTGGGATCGTATTGAGAGTTATGGCACGGACATTCAAGAATTTGGCGTTCGGCGGACCAGTTGACCACCTCGCAGCCGGTGTGGGGACAAATTGCCGAGTAGGCAACGACCCCATCCACCGCCCGCTCCTTGGTCTGTGGATCAAGGGTTGCGGGGTCCAGCCTGAGCAGCAACACCTTGTTGAGCCGTGAACCGTCGCGCACAACATTGTCTGTGGGATCCATCGGCCATGTCATGATCTGACCTTCACCCACCGATAGACTATCCGGTCCAAGCGGAGTCGTATCACCGACCTTTACCAGCAGATCGCCTGCCTTCGGGCGGGCGTGCGTCGCATCGGATTGCGCATCCGCCATTCGTGATGTGAGGTCGACACCGATGCCGACGCAGGCGGCAAGCAGCGCCCTCCGCCCAGATGTCACGACCGCGCAAGGGCACGGCGCGCCTCGGGAAGCTTCGATCGGCGGCGTTTGACCGTCATCGTGAATTAGTGGATCGGTGCGCCCGCGCGCGCAGGAGTCTGCCTCACCCTCCACCATTTCCTGCCCCGGCTTCTGTTCTTCGAACGCTACCAGCCGACGTTGTCGTTGTCACGCTGGCTTCCGTTCATGTTTTGCGACGCGCCAGGATGAGATAGAGTTCAGATACGCGCACGCTCTTGCTCACCTCGGCAGGAATGACAGAAGAAGGCGACCACATGCGATATCAGCGCCTCGGATGGACACTGGCTCTGGTCGCACTGACAAACGGCGGAGCTGTGCCGGCGGATGCGGAAACAAGGACGGTGACGAACGGACTTGAGGTGCACGAGACTGCATTGATATTGCGTGCGGAAACGCCGAGCCATCTGCTGACGAACGAGAGCTGCGCCAAGGCGCAAGATGGCTGGAAAATCGTGCCAGATTCGGTGAAGGCGGAGGTGATCACCGCGCGGATGATGGACCCTGGCGGTGATCCTGACTGGAAGGTCGAGAAGGCGGAGGCGCGGACCAGAATTGACACTGACAACACACGGATCTGTCTACAGGGCTATTGCCAAGGACCGCTCCAGTTCCAATGCGAGATCCAGGTGCGGGCCAGTTGGCAGGAGAGCCGCTGACCGTGGCAGCATGCAGAGCACCCTGGCGCCCACGGATCGGCCGACGCCAGGTGCTCGCAGGTCGTTCCTGGGTTATTTCTCGACGATCACCTGCCCGTACATCCACGGATGCGGCGTGCAAATGTAGTAGTGGATGCCGGGTACGTTGAAGGTGATGGTTTTTGACTCACCTTTTGCAAGCAGACCGGTATCCCACTTGCCCTCCTCACCGGCGGCCGCGGTCGCCGAATGGGGAATGGTGCCGGCATTGGTGAACGTAATGGCAGTTCCGACCTTTACCCGCGTGCGAGCCGGCCAATAGGAATATTCCACGTTGTTGTCCGCAATCTTGACTGCGTTCACGCCGGCGGCGATCGGGCCCAGAGGAAACGCCACGTCCAACGGTGGCGGCGGCGGCCAGAGCGGCTGAACGTTTCCCTTCAGTGCGAATGTCCATACGGCGTCACCGGTGGCGCTTCCTTGGATCGAGTTGCCGCCTGTGACGATCGTGATGTACTCGTCGCCATCCAGCTCATACACAACAGCAGGTGCATCGGCGCCGAAGCCGGTCTGGAATGACCACAGTTTGTCGCCGGTCTTGGAGTTGAGCACCACGAAATTGCCGTCGGGCTCGCCGCGCAGCAGCAGACCGCCGGCGGTCACGGTCGAGCCGCCGCCGCCACCCATGCGATGGGGCATCTGTTGCTGCCAGGCGATCTTGTTGGTGTGACTGTCGATTGCGGTGAACGTGCCGCCGAACTGCGAGCCGATCGGGGCCGCCTGGGTACCGCCGACATAGCGCTGCCCATTCTTCCACGTGTCGTTGGTACGCACGAAGGTACTCGTCCGGATGGTTCCGGGCACGTAGAAGAAACCGGTATCCGGACTATAGGGCATCGGCGACCAGTTCGTGCCACCCTGTCCGCCAGGCTGGATGATGACGGGACTTGCCCAGAAAGCCTCGAAGATGCAGCCGGGCTTCTCGTAACCGGGCAGCGGCGGAGCGCAGGTCGGAACGGTGTTGTCGCCAATCGGAAATGGCTGCGTCTTGGCCGTCTTTTGCAGCGGCTCCTGCGGTACCGGACGCTCCTCGATGCCGACCAGCGGCTTGCCGTTGGTGCGGTCGAGTATATACACCCAACCAGTGCGCCCGGCCTCGGCGATCCCCTTGCGAGGCTGCCCGTCGATCACCGTATCGAACAATACCACCGGGCTCGCCGCGTCGTAGTCCCACAGGTCGTGGTGCACCTCCTGGAAGTGCCAGGCATAGGCGCCGGTCTTGGCATTGACCGCCATGATGGAGGCGCAGAACAGATTGTCGCCCGCGCGGATCGATCCATCGTAGTCCGGCCCGCAGTTGCCGGTCGCGAAATAAACCAGGCCCAGTTCGGGATCGAGTGCCGGTGTGTTCCAGATCGTCGCCCCGCCGCGCATCGCCGGCGTATTTTCCGCGGGCCACGTATCACTGCCGACCTCGCCCGGCGCAGGCAGCGTATAAGAGCGCCACAGAATTTTGCCGGTCTTGGCATCGAGCGCTGTCAGTCGCCCCCGCGTGCCGAACTCGCCACCGGCAATTCCGCTGTAGACAATGCCGTCATAGTACAGCGGTGCACTGGTGATCACGTAGCCATTCTGCCAACTCTCTATCGGTGTCTTCCACACCTCATTGCCGGTCTTGATATCGAGCGCGACGACATTGGTGTCGAGCTGGCCGAGGAAGAGCATGCCCTCGCCCATCGCCAGGCCGCGGTTAAGCCATCCGCAGCAGACCGTCGATATGGTCTGGTCGATCCCCGAGCTGCGCTCCCATAGGATTTCGCCGGTCTTCGCCTTGAGCGCAAACACATCGTCATTGCCGGTCACGACGTACATGATACCGTCCTTGACCAGCGGAGAAGCCTCGGCGGAGTACTTGCCGCCCATGCCCGAGCCCCTCAGACGCGTCATCCAGGCGCCCTTGAGCTGACTGGCATTATCAGTGTTGATCTGCTTCAGCGTTGAGTAACGCTGGTTGGTCATGTTGCCGCCGTTGGTGACCCAGTCCTTGCTGACCGGGCTCTTTAACAAGCCGTCGATCTCTGGGTCGGCGGCCAGTGCGGTCGCACACAAACCAAGCAGTAATCCTGCCGCAAACACCGGCCCCAATCGGCGAAGGTGGAGGGTCATGACGTTTTCTCCCGCAACATTGTTCTCAGTTACATGACGTGTTGGAACTCTGCCGCAGCCTTGACAAGGTTCGCTCGTCAGTTCGGGGGCCGCTGCACTCGGTGTACTGAATGCACCGCTTGGGTCGATCGGGCCACTCGATGCCGTCGCTGAGAACGGCCGCATCTGATGCACTGACCGACCAATAATGACCGATCTCGACCCCCCGTTCTGCCCGCGCCGAAGCCGAGCTACCATCAACCAGTCGAAACCACTGTGCTAGCCAGCTAGGCCATTTGCCGCTCTGGGGCATGCTCCAAACTGACGTCATGGGCGAAACCAGAAATGATGCCGGCGGCGCCCACCACAAGCGCACCCAACGCGAGCAGTCCATAGGCGTAGCTGCCGGTCGCATCCTTTACCAAACCCATCATCCATGGCGCCAGGAACGCGCCCAGAGCCGCGAACGAGTTGATATACGCAATGCCTACTGCGGCTGACGCACCAGTCAGAAATGAAGGGGCAAGGCTCCAGAAGACAGGGTTGCACGCGTTCAGACCGACGGCAGAGACAGTGAACGCAATCATCTTCAATACCGGGTCATCCAGCACCGCCGCGGCTGCCACGCCTACCGCGGCAAGCGTCATGGCAATCAGCAGATGTCCCTTGCGCTCCATCTTGCGATCGGAACGCCGCCCCCACCAGATCATTGCAGCAGCGCCGGCCGCCGGCGGGATGATCGACACCCAACCCGTCTGCATGTTGGTCAGGCCAAATCCCTTCACGATGGTTGGCAGGAAAAAACCAACCCCGAACAGCAACGAGGCCAGAGTGAAGCAGACCAACCCCAACGCAATAACCCGCGGATTGAAGAATGTCTGGATCACGCTCAGTTGCAGCTGCTGCTGCTTGATCGCGTGTTCGGTGTTGATTCTGTCAGACAGCCATTGACGCTCATCCGTCTCTAACCATTTTGCTTCGGACGGCCGTTCGGTGAGGTAGAACCAGGTAACGAAGCCGAGCAGAATCGGAGGAAGACCCTCGACCAAGAACAGCCATTGCCAACCGCGCAATCCAAAAATGCCGTCCAGGTACAGCAGTGCGGTCGATATCGGAGAGCCGATCGCGGAAGATAGTGGAATGCAGGCCATGAAAAGCCCGGTTACGCGGGCCCGATAGGTACCCGGAAACCAGTTTGTCAGGTAAAAGATGATGCCGGGGAAGAAACCGGCCTCTGCGCCACCCAGCAGCGCACGCACGATATAGAAACTCCTCTCTCCCGAGACGAACACCATGCAGCTGGCAAGCACGCCCCATGTGACCATGATGCGAGCAATCCAGGGCCGAGGGCCAACCTTGACGAGCACGAGGTTCGATGGAGCCTCGCCGAGCATATAGGTCACGAACATGATGCCGGCACCAAAGCCGAACACCGACGCAGTGAAGTGCAGGTCCTGGTTCATTTGCAACGCGGCAAAGCCGACATTGACGCGATCCAGAAAGCAGAAGAAGTAGCACAACATCAGGAAGGGCACGAGACGCCACGCCACTTTGGCCATCGTACGCTGCTCAAGCGCATCCACTGTGCGACCCTCCCGTTTATGAATTTTATTGCGAGCCCGTCTTCCTCTTTCGATGACCGATATCCAGGGTCACGTAGTTTGGCTCCTGCGGAAAGTGGTTTGTCAAGCGCTCAAAGTCCTCTCCGATTGGGGTTGGGCTGTCGACTTGTTCCTCCCCTTATGTCGCGGCCGGCACTGGGCAATGGTCGGTCTTACGTTTATGGGGGTACGACATCATTATCGACCAGCGCGCGGCCTCGTGCTCGCGGGACTGCTATGGCTTGGCACAATGGATCTGCGGACCCGCTCGACGAGTATCAGCGGACTGACGCGATGACCGCTATTGCCCAACTTCTCTGCGTGATTGACTGGATGCGTTCAGGCAGAGCGGTGGAGAGCATTCCATGCTGCGCGGCAGGCGTCGACGGTGGCGTCGTAGCTGTCGTCGACGCGATTGCTGAGGAAGCTCTGCCTGAGGAATTGCCCGATGTTCTCCACCGGGTTGAGTTCCGGCGTGTTGTCACGGCGGTATCATCGGGTGTGATCGCTGACAGAAGCGGCGGGCACTGTGCGGCAGGTCTGCTCGTGTCAACGCTGCGATGTCGGGGACGCAATCATCCCCGACATCGCCTGCCGAGGGTCAGGATCCGGCGCCCTGAATCACGTTGCCGAACAGGGCCCAGCTCTTGCCGTCCCACTTCTCGAGCTGCATCGCCGTGATCGGGTGATAGTTGGTCGGACTCGTGTTGATCTTGATGCCCGGCAGCAGCACGGGGTTCGCGACATCATGCAGGCTGCTCACCTGCTTCATGATGTTGGTCCGCGAGAAATCGCCATTCGCCTGCTGCAGTACCTGCAACATTGTCTTGCACAGGCCGTATGCCGCGATGTAGCCGCCGTCGGTCTGGTCGGCGCTCGGCATGTACTTGTTCATGAAGGCACGCCATTCGTTCATGCCTGGATCGTTCTTCCAACTCGGATCGGACGAGTCCTTCAGATATGCGGCGCTGAGAATGCCGACGCCGTTCTCCGGTCCGGCCGGGTTCATGACGGCGCCCACCGAGATCGACACGTTGGACATGAAGAACATCGGCTTCCAGTTGAGATCGTGCACCTTGCGGATCGCCTGCGCGGCGAATTTGGGGATCGCCGCCACGAGAAGCACATCCGCGCCGGATGCCTGCAGCGCCGTGATCTGGCTGTCGATCGTCGGATCGGTCGTCTCGTAGCTCGCGGTCACGACCATCTTGCCGAACTTGTCGCCCAGCACGTCCTTCACGCCGTTCGGGTAATCCTTCCCGAAGTCGTCGTTCTGATACAGGATCGCGAGCTTCGCATCCGGCTTCTGCTGCAGCATGTACTTGGCATAGATTTGCGCCTCGGTCCGGTAGCTGGGCTGCCAACCAATCGTCCAGGGGGTCTGCTTGTAGTCGCCCCATTTGTCGGCGCCGGTCGAGACGAATAGCTGCGGCACCTTTTTCTGGTTCATGTAGTGCACGATCGCGCTATTGGTCGGCGTGCCCAGGGTCGCGAAGGTGAATGCGACCTTTTCCTCTTCGACCAGGCGACGGATCTGCTCGACCGTCTTGGGCGGGCTGTAGTTATCATCCAGTGAGATGAAGTCGATCTTGTGATTGGCCACGCCTCCCTGCTCGTTCACCATGCCAAAGAAGGCGCTCTCCAGCTTGCCGAGTACGCTGTAAGACGAGGCGGGGCCGCTATAGGGCACGGTGTTGCCGATCTTGATCTCGGTCGCGGTGACACCCGGCGTGTCCGCGGCCGTCGCGCCGGTCGTGACGGCAACGGCCAACAGCGCCGCAGCCAGATACGCTTTCCTTCCAGTCATCGAATTTCCTGTCCTTCTCACGGGATAGCCACATGCCCAATCCGCGGTGCTTCGCCCGCCTGGCGACCTACTGTGACCATGTCGCACCGATTGATGCAACACCTGTCATTTCGGCGGCGTCGGGGCGTCCGCTTCGGCAAAACCGACGAGAAGCTGGCCTTCGACCACACTGTCGCCGGCCTGGCACGCGACAGTGGCGACGACGCCGTCGGCTGGCGCGGTGAGGCGGAACACCGTCTTCATTGCCTCCAGCACGACCATGATCTGGCCGCGCGAGACCGCCATCCCCGTTTGCGCCATGACTTCGGTAACCTGCCCGGGGATCGGCGCGACAAGCCGCCCCCCGGCATCGTCTTCCTCAGCGGCGGCGGCAATCGGATCGGGCAGTTGCACCCGCCAGGTCTCGCCATTGCGGCGGACGGTGATGGTGTCGGCAATCCGCATGACGGACACAGGCTCACGGATGTCGTCCAGCACCATGTCCAAGCGGCCGTCCGGGGCGCGTATCGCCTTGGCCGCGACGCGACGATCGTTCACGGTCAACCGCCAGTCCGGGCCGTCGCGGCCCACTCTCACCGGCATCGACGTTCCGCCCGCGATGAATGGAAGCTCGCGCTCGAAGTCGGCATTCAACCACCAGTGGTCGCGCGAGTACCACGGCGAGTGCGGATCGGCGCTCGACGCCGCGGCATTCGATGCTTCGTCGGCTTCACCGGTCAGCACGCACAGAGCGGCGGCAGCCAGCACCTCGATCGATGGCTCGCGCTGTGGCGCCAACAGCGTGTCGGCGTGGCGTGCGATGAAGCCGGTGTCCACGGCGCCGGCAGCAAACTCCGCATGCGCCGCGATGCGACCGAGCAGGTCCAGATTGCTCGCGACGCCGACCACATCTGTCTCGGCGAGCGCGCGGCGCAATGTCCGCAGCGCTTCGTCGCGTGTGGCGCCGTGACAGATCAGCTTGGCGAGCATCGCGTCGTAGTGGACGGAGACCACGTCGCCGGTCGCGAAGCCGGTATCGACGCGCACATTCGCCGCTGGCTCGGGCGTGCGGAACTGCGCCAGCCGCCCGGTGGAGGGCGCGAAATCGCGCTCCGGGTCCTCGGCGTATATACGAACCTCGATCGCGTGGCCGTCGACGCGGATCGCATCCTGTTGAGCCGGCAGGGGCTCGCCCGCCGCCACACGCAATTGCCACTCGACCAAATCGAAGCCGGTGATCATTTCGGTCACCGGATGCTCGACCTGCAGGCGGGTGTTCATCTCGAGGAAGAAGAACCCATCGGGGTTGGCGACGAATTCCACCGTGCCCGCACCCTCGTAGTCGACCGCCCGGGCCGCGGCGACAGCGGCTCGCCCCATCGCGGCGCGGCGTGCGGGATCGAGACCGGGCGCGGGTGCCTCCTCGATCACCTTCTGATGGCGGCGCTGCACGGAGCAGTCACGCTCGAACAGATGGATGGCATTGCGATGCCGGTCGGCGAACACCTGCACCTCGATGTGCCTTGGGTGCTTCAGGTAGCGTTCGAGCAACACGCGGTCGTCGCCGAACGCCGATGCGGCTTCCTGCCGTGCGGAATCCAGAGCAACGGCAAACTCATCGGCGTGGGACACAATCCGCATGCCGCGACCGCCGCCGCCGGACACCGCCTTGATCATCAGTGGGAAGCCGACGCGCACAGCCTGATCGGCGAGAAACGCGACGCCCTGCTGCTCGCCGTGATAGCCAGGCAGCACCGGCACGCTGGACTTTTCCATGAGCGACTTGGCCGCTGACTTGGAGCCCATTGCGCGCATCGCCGCGGGCGGCGGACCGACGAACACAATGCCCGACTTCGCACAGGCTTCCGCGAACTCCGGGTTCTCCGACAGGAAGCCATAGCCAGGATGAACTGCATCCGCACCGCTGCGCCGCGCGGCTTCGATGATGCGATGGATGTTGAGATAGCTGTCGCGCGCAGCCGGCGGTCCGATCTGGATGGCACGATCGGCGGCTTTCACTGGCAGTGCATCGGCGTCCGCCGACGAATAGACCGCGACAGTCGCGACGCCCATGCGCCGCGCGGTGCGGACGATGCGGCAGGCGATCTCGCCGCGATTGGCGATCAGCAGAGTGTGGAACATCGTCACATCCTGAACACGCCGAAGCGCGTCGGCGGGATGGGCGCATTCAATGCTGCCGACAGCGCGAGACCCAATACACGGCGCGTATCGGCCGGATCGATGATCCCGTCATCCCACAATCGCGCGGTGGCATAATACGGATGGCCCTGCCGTTCGTACTGTGCGCGGATTGGTGCCTTGAACGCCTCCTCCTCATCTGTGCTCCAGTCCCTGTTGCGACGCACCTGCGCAAGCACGGTGGCTGCCTGCTCGCCACCCATCACCGAGATGCGCGCGTTCGGCCACATGAACAGAAAGCGCGGTTCGTAGGCGCGGCCGCACATGCCGTAGTTGCCGGCGCCGTAGCTGCCGCCGACGATGACGGTGAGCTTCGGTACCGACGTGGTAGAGACGGCGGTGACCAGCTTGGCGCCATCCTTGGCGATGCCGCCAGACTCGTACTTCCGCCCTACCATGAAGCCGGTAATGTTCTGCAGGAACACCAGCGGAATGCCGCGCTGGCTGCACAGTTCGACGAAATGCGCGCCCTTCAGCGCTGACTCGGAAAACAGGATACCGTTGTTGGCAAGGATGCCGACCGGATAGCCGTGAACATGGGCAAAGCCGCAGATCAGCGTTGTGCCGTACAGGCGCTTGAACTCGTCGAACTCGCTGGCATCGACGATGCGGGCGATCACCTCCCGCGCATCGTACGTCGCCCGCAGATCGGCTGGCACAACGCCGTACAGTTCGGTGGGATCGTAGCGAGGCGGCAGCGGCTCGTGCAACGTGATGTGCGGCTGCTTGGTGTAATTCAGTCCCGCCACGATGCGCCGGCACAGTGCCAGCGCATGCCGATCGTCGTGCGCGTAGTGATCGACCACGCCTGAGGTGCGGGCATGCACATCGGCGCCGCCGAGGTCCTCCGCGCTGACGATCTCGCCGGTGGCCGCCAGTACCAGCGGCGGGCCACCGAGAAAGATGGTGCCCTGCTTGCGCACGATGATCGTTTCGTCGCTCATCGCGGGCACATAGGCACCGCCGGCCGTGCATGATCCCATCACCGCGGCAATCTGCGGAATTCCCCGGGCGGACAGGTTTGCCTGGTTGAAGAAGATGCGGCCGAAATGCTCGCGGTCGGGGAAGATCTCGTCCTGCATGGGCAGGAAAGCGCCTCCGGAATCGACCAGATAGATGCAGGGCAGCCGGTTCTGTAGCGCGATCTCCTGCGCGCGCAGGTGCTTCTTGACCGTGATCGGGAAGTAGGTGCCGCCCTTTACCGTGGCGTCGTTGGCGACGATGACGCACTCGCGACCGGCGACACGGCCGATGCCGGTCACGATGCCGGCGGCGGGAACCTCATTGTCGTACAGGCCATAGGCGGCGAGTTGAGACAGTTCGAGAAACGGCGAGCCAGGGTCGATCAGTCCGGCGACGCGGTCCCGCGGCAGCAGCTTGTTGCGCGCGAGATGGCGTTGCCGCGCGGTTTCGCCGCCGCCCAACCCGACCTCGGCGACACTTGCGCGAAGGTCGTCCAACAGTTCCCGCATCGCTGCGGCGTTGGCAGCGAACTCGGCCGAGCGCGGGTCGATGTCCGAACGGAGTAGCGTCATGGGCTAATCCACCTCCCCTTGCGGGCGGGGGGCGGGGGTTGGGGGAAATGGGCGCGGTCCACTCCCCCAACCCCCTCCCGCAAGGGGAGGGGGAGTTCATTGCGCATCACGTGGTCTCGCGGAACAGTTCGCGGCCAATCAGCATGCGACGGATTTCACTGGTTCCGGCGCCGATCTCGTACAGCTTCGCGTCGCGCAGCAACCGTCCGGTCGGGTAGTCGTTGATGTAGCCGTTGCCGCCCAGGCACTGGATCGCCTCGAGCGCCATCCACGTCGCTTTCTCCGCCGCATAGAGTATCGCGCCGGCCGCATCCTTGCGCGCCGTCTCGCCGCGATCGCATGACTTTGCAACCGTATAAACATATGCCTTGGCGGCGTTCATTGTGGTGTACATATCAGCCAGCTTGCCCTGCATGAGTTGGAACTCGCCGATCGCCTGGCCGAACTGTTTTCGCTCGTGCACGTATGGCACCACCGCGTCCATGCACGCCTGCATAATGCCCAGGGGTCCGGCAGCCAGCACTGCCCGCTCGTAATCCAGACCGCTCATCAGCACGCGCACACCGTCATTGACGCGGCCCAGCACGTTGTCCTCCGGAACCTCACAGTCGGCGAACACCAGCTCGCAGGTGTTCGACCCGCGCATGCCGAGCTTGTCCAGCTTCTGCGCGGTGGAAAATCCGGAAAAGCCCTTCTCGATCAGAAAGGCGGTGATACCTTTCGGCCCCGCCCGCGGATCAGTCTTGGCGTAGACCACCAGAACATCGGCATCCGGTCCGTTGGTAATCCACATCTTCGAGCCGTTCAGCACATAGCGATCGCCGCGCTTCTCGGCCCGCGTGCGCATGCCGACGACATCCGACCCAGCGCCTGGCTCGCTCATCGCCAGCGCCCCGACATGCTCGCCGCTGATCAGGCGCGGCAGGTAACGCCGCTTCTGTGCCTCGCTGCCGTTGCGGCGGATCTGGTTGACGCAGAGGTTGGAATGCGCGCCGTACGACAGGCCAACCGAGGCGGAGGCGCGCGAGATCTCCTCCATCGCCACGACATGCTCCAGATAGCCCATGCCGGCGCCGCCGTAGTCTTCCTCCACCGTGATGCCGAGCACGCCGAGATCGCCGAACTTGCGCCACAGGTCCATGGGGAAAGCATTGTCGCGATCGATCGCCGCGGCGCGCGGCGCGATTTGATCGGCAGCAAAGCTCTCCACCGTGCTGCGCAGCATGTCGGCCGCTTCGCCGAGGTGGAAGTTCAGCCCGGGAAGCCGGTTGGGTAACGACGCCATGCTCGGACAATGGCTGACCCGGTGCGGGGCGCCAAGTGAAACCTGCTCGATCCTGGTGTATGGTCTGGCGATCCATGGGAGGAAAGCAATGACAGTCGAGCGCATGCTGACCGAGGAAGAGCCGGCGGGGGAACTGGTCGGACGGGTGCTGCAGGAAGCCGGGATCGAGTATGTCTTCGGCATCTCTGGCGGTCACACCGGGCGCATCGTCTCGGGCCTGCGAAAGTACCAGAACTCGCTCCGCATGGTGCTGGTGCGCGAGGAATCGCTCGCCGGCGTGATGGCCGAGGTCTATGGCAGGCTGACGCGGCGGCCAGGCGTGATGATCGGGCAGGGTCCTTGGGTGCTCGGCAACGGGCTGATCGGCACGATGGAGGCGTTCCTTTCCAGTTCGCCGATGCTGTTGCTCACCGACTTCTCTGACTCCACGCCGTTCCATTTGCATGCGCCCTATCAACAGGCAACCGGCGACTACGGAAGCTGGGATGCGCGCCGCGCATTCAGCGGCGTCACCAAGCAGGTGATGCAGGCGCACACGCCGACCGCCGCGGTGCAGGCGACGCAGCTTGCGATCAAGCATGCGGTGGCCGGGCAGGCGGGTCCGGTGGCGGTGCTGTTCGCGATGGACTCGCTGTCCGGCACGGTGAAGCCGGACTCGCAGCCGGTGCTATATCCCACACGCTATTACCTGCCGTCGCTGCCACCGCCGGCCGATGCCGTGCGCGTGGCGGAAGCGGCGAAGGCGCTGCTCGCCGCCGAACGCCCGGTGGTGATCGCCGGCAACGGCGTGCGCATCGCGCAAAGCTACGAACAGCTCGCCGCACTGGCCGAGACAGCGGGACTGCCGGTGGTGACGACGGCGGCCGGCAAGGGTTGTTTTGCTGAAACCCACAGTCTGGCACTGGGAGTTTTCGGCACGTTCGGCACTGAGGCCGCAAACGCCTGCCTTGCCGAGGCCGATCTCGTGCTGGCCATCGGCACCAAGCTCGGGCCGAGCGATACCGCGTGGGAGAATCGCGATCTGCTCGATCCGACACGGCAGACATTCATCCAGATCGACATCGAGCCACGCAACGCATCCTGGACGTTCCCGGCCGAGCATGTGCTGGTGGGCGATGCGGCGCAGGTCATGCGGCAACTGCACGAAGCGGTGCTCCCGCATGCCGAGGGTCGCCGCAAGGCCGCTGAGACCCGCGTGGCGCGATGGCGCGAACAGAAGGGCTACTTCGACGGGCCACGCTACTTCGCCGACGATACGCCGATCCTGCCGCAACGCGCGATTGGCGAGCTGATGCGCTGCCTGCCGGACAACGCCATCGTCACCTGCGACGCCGGCGAAAACCGCATCATGATGACACACTTCTATCAGACGAAGCAGGCTGGTGGTTTTCTTCAGGCGGCGGGTTCCGGGCCGATGGGATTTGCCATTCCCGCGGCACTTGCGGCGAAGCTGGTGCACCCTGATCGTCCGGTCGTCGCGGTGTGCGGTGACGGCGGCTTCGCGATGACGATGAACGGGCTGATGACGGGCATCGAACAGGACATCCCGATCATCACGGTGGTGTTCAATAACAACGCGCTTGGCTGGGTGCTGCATGGCGGCGGGCCGTTCGCGGCGGAGTTCGCCGACTTCGATCACGCGGCGATCGCCCGCGCCATGGGCTGCAACGGCGTGCGCGTCACTGAACCCGCCGCGCTGGGAACTGCACTGCGCGAGGCGTTGAACGCGCGTGTGCCAACGGTTATCGACGTGCGGACTTCGCTGGAGCAGTCGTTCGCTGATATCACCTCGCCACTGGCGGTCGCCGCGTCACCGCGAAGGCGATAGCGCTCAATCCCGGAACCGCGACGGTATGCCGGTCTGCGCCGTCAGGCCGCCGTCGGCGACGAAGGCAGCGCCGGTCACATAGGACGCCAGATCAGAGGCGAGGAACACCACGACGTTCGCCATCTCCTCGGGCTTGCCAAAGCGGCCCATCGGGATGGCGGCGCATGTCTGCTCGACAAAGCCGGGAATGCCGTAGGCGCGCTGCAGCAGCGGCGTGTCGATCGCGCCGGGGCAGACGCAGTTGCAGCGGATGCCATACGGTGCGTATTCGATCGCAGTGCCGCGCGTCAGATTGACCACGCCGGCCTTCATCACGTTGTACGACGTGATGCCGTAATCGGCGAACAGGCCGGAGATCGACGCGGTGTTGACAATGGCGCCGCCGCCTTGCTTGCGCATGATCGGCAGCGCCGCGCGGGTTGCCTGCATCACAGCGGTCAGGCCGACCTGGATCGTGTAATCCCACACCGCCTGATCGGTGTCGGCGACGCGCGCCAGACGCTTCTCGCGCAGCTCCGCCGGCACACCGAAGGCGTTGTTGTGCAGCACGTCCAGCCGGCCGAATGTCTGCACGGTGCGGGCCACCATCGCTGCGATATCGTCGGGCCTCGCCATATCCGCCACGACCGCCAACGCGGTGCCGCCCGACGCGGTGATCTCGCCGGTCACTTCCTCTGCGCTGTTGCCGTTCACATCCGACACCACGACCTTGGCGCCGTGCTGCGCGAACGCCGTCGCGGTGGCGCGGCCGATCCCGGAGCCGGCCCCGGTGACCAGGCAGACCTTGCCGTCGAAGCGCATCGAAATTCCTCCGTGTCAGTTATTGCCGGGCTGGATCGTCTGGATCACGTCGAAGCCTTCGAATTCGGGATGGCCGAGATAGAGGGTGCGATTGCCCCCGGCGTCGCTGTGCGCGCGACGGAAGGCCTCAGATCGTGTCCAGGCCTCGAAGGCATCGCGATCGCGCCAGATCGTATGCGACGAATACAGCACGTGATCTTCGCGTTCCGGCCCGCGCAGAAGGTGGAAGGCGACGAAGCCCGGCACACCCGACAGGTGGCTGTCGCGTGACGTCCAGACCTTCTCGAAATCTGCCTCGGAACCCGGGGTGACCCGGAAGCGGTTCATTGCGATGAACATGCTGGCACCTCCACGCCCCCCTTACCCTGGACGGACGCCACAGGAAAGGATTTCAATGTCGCCGGTTCTGCAAGGGAAAGACGTAGATGCCGGTGTCATTTCGCCAACTGCATCCGGCCTGCGCGGCCGAGGTCTCCGGGATCGATTGCGGCAGGGCGCTTGATGCGGAGCAAGCCGCCGCGATCGAAGCCGGAATGGACCGCTACGCGGTTCTGGTGTTTCCGGACCAGAACATCATGGACGACCAGCAGCTTGCATTCACCCGGCACTTTGGTGAGCTGGAGAATTATGCGAAAGGCGGTCACATCAGGAAGCGAGCGGATGGCCGGCTAGGTCCGGGCATCGCCGATTTCTCCAATCTGGACAAGGACGGCAGGATCATGTCGGCCGAGGACCGGGTGTGGTTCTTCAAACTCGGCGACCGGCTGTGGCATTCGGATAGCTCGTTCCGGCCGGTGCCGGCGAAATACTCGCTGCTGTCGGGACGGGTGCTTCCGTCATGGGGCGCCAACACGGAATTCGCCGACATGCGTGCTCCCTACGACGCGCTCGACGCGCGCACCAAGGCCGAGGTGGAGGACCTGGTCTGCCTGCATTCGCTGATCTACTCGCGTCAGGCGATCGGCTTCACCGAACTGACCGAGGAGGAGATTGCCGGGTTCACGCCGGTGCGTCAGCGCCTGGTTCGCACGCATCCGGTGACCGGGCGAAAGTCGCTGTTCCTGTCATCGCATGCCGGTGCGATCGAGGGCTGGACGGTCCCCGAGGCCCGCATGTTCCTGCGCGACCTGACGGAGCACGCGACGCAGCGCGAGTTCGTCTATTCGCACAACTGGCGGCCGTTCGATCTGGTGATGTGGGACAATCGCACCACGATGCATCGCGCCCGACGCTTCGACCGCAACGAGGTGCGCGATGTGCGGCGTACGACGCTTGGCGGTGATGTCATCACGATTGAACAGGACGCCGCGGCAGATTAGCGGAATGGCGAACACTGCTGTATTCAGCAGCAAACTTTTTAATCCTGCTGCGGTATAACCCTTGACATTGACAGCATAACGGGCGCAGCATGCGGGCTTAACCGAACAGGAGGGTGCATCGCAGCATGACTCCACCGGGCAGACTCCCAGTTGCCGACCGACGTGGCACCGGCGACTGATCACAAAGTCCACGCCATAGCCTGGCGATCAGCGCTGGGCGCGAAGAACACAAGCTTCGCAACCCGACCCCCGTTCAAACGCTGACGCGTGCGGGGGTCTTTGCGTGGCGTGGCACGGTGCCTAGGCTCTCGCCATGAGCAATATGTCCGGGCGGGTTGTGATCGTCGGCGCCGGCCATGCAGGTGGAACGGCCGCAGCCCTGCTGCGTCAGCACGGCTGGCAAGGTGCCATCACATTGATCGGCGCGGAGCCGGTCCCGCCCTATCAACGTCCGCCACTATCCAAGGCGTGGCTGAAGGGCGAGAGCAATCTCGCAGACCTGTTGCTGCGGCCGGCATCATTCTACCAGACCAGCCACATCGCGTTCCGGGCGTCCTGCCGTGTGACCGCAATTGACCGTGCAGCCGAAACCGTGAGCCTCGCGAGCGGCGAGTGCCTGGCCTACGACCATCTGATCCTCGCGACCGGCTCTCATGCGCGGTCGCTTCCTGTCCCAGGCCACAACCTCGCGGGCATCGTGGAATTGCGCACGCTTGCGGACGCCGACCGCCTCCGGACGCTGCTGCGGCCGGGCGCACGCGTCGCGATCATCGGTGCCGGCTATATCGGTCTGGAGGTCGCCGCGTCGGCGCGCCTGCTTGGTGCCGAGGTGGTCGTGGTCGAACGTGAGCCGCGCGTCCTTGCCCGCGTTGCATCACCGCCGCTGGCCGAGTTCTTCCACCGCCATCACACGGTCGCCGGCGTGCGCATCATCCTGAACGCCACAGTGGAGGAGTTTCGCGGCATTGCCGGCCGTGTGGCCGAAGTGCGCCTGTCGGGAGGCGCATCAATTCCGTGCGACGCGGTGCTGGTCGGCATCGGTGCGGCGCCGAGTGATGCTTTGGCACGCGCAGCCGGACTTGCCTGCACCAGCGGCATCGTCGTGGATCTGGCCGCTCGGGCCTCGGACAACGGCATCCACGCCATCGGCGACTGCACGCATCGCCCGATGGCGCTCTATGAGCGCTCCGTCCGCCTCGAGAGCGTGCCGAACGCGATCGAGCAGGCCAAGCAAGCCGCGGCCGACCTGTGTGGCCGTGCGTTGCCCCCTCCCGAGGTCCCATGGTTCTGGTCCGACCAGTATGACGTCAGGCTGCAGATAGCAGGCCTGCCGTTCGACGTGGCCGAAATTGTCATGCGCGGTGACCCGAAGACCGGATCGTTTGCCATCTTCCATCTGGCTGAAGACGGTGCCGTCCAGGCCGTCGAAGCGGTCAACGCGCCGGCGGAATTCATGGCCGGCCGCATGATGATCGCACGCCGCAAGCAGGTGGTAGCAGCAAGGCTGCGAGACGTGTCATGCTCCATTCGGGACCTGGCTGCCTAGCCAGCCGAGGGGAGGAATATGCCGAAGGTCACGTACGTCGAACACAACGGCATCGAGCACACGGTGGACGTGCCGGTCGGCACCTCCGTCATGCGCGGGGCTGTCGATAACAACGTCCCCGGCATCGATGCGGATTGCGGCGGCGAGTGTGCCTGCGCGACCTGCCACGTCTATGTGGACGCCGAGTGGCTGCCGAGGATCGGCACGCCGGCGCCGGGCTCACAGGAAGCAGCAATGCTGAGCTTCGCCGCGGTCGCGCAACCAGATTCGCGGCTGTCGTGTCAGATCAAGATGACGCAAGAACTCGACGGGCTGTTGGTCCGCATGCCGGAAGGGCAACACTGAACGATTACAGCCAGCGTGGCCGGCACGCGGGACCGGCCATAGCCAACAGACGCGGCTCTGCCTCCCGTTACCCGGCGCAGGCAATCACGCGATCGTTCTCCCAGATCCCCAGGCAAACGCACTCGCCATCGTGCTCGATGAGCAGATAGGGGTCCAGCACCGTCTCTTCCCGTTTCAACTCACCCAGGATCACCCGGGCGCGCGGCACATCGCCCTTGAGGATGCGCGCAAATTTGGCAATGGGCTCGGGGACATCGTCAAAGGTCAGGTACTTCGCGCTCCTCCCAGTGCGAGCCGGCCCGGAGCCGGACCATGCCCGTGCCGGTGACCAGCGCGACCATGCACATCCACACGAAGCTGCCGGTGATCGCCAGGACCCCGGAGTGTGCGTTGAAGCTGCCGCTTGCCGCGGCTAATGCGCCTGCCGCGGGGCTGGCGACCACAAGCATGATCGACACGATAGCCTGATGGCGATACCAGAAACTTGGTCCGTATCGTCGCTGCTGTTCCACCTTGTGTGCCGCCAGCTTTTCCCAAGAGACCGGATCCAGGCGGTGATCATCGAGTGCGTCGGAGAGCGCTTTCCGTCGCGTGACGGCGACCAAGGCATCGAAGGGCATCGCAGTGTTCCTTCGTTGTGATGTGAAGCGGACAGAAAGCTATATGGACAAGCAGGTGGCGGCCACATTAACTGTGCCACATAACATTGTTGCGAGTTCTCTTGCGGGCCCGACCGCAGGGGACCGGAAAATCCGCCGGCATCAGCATTGCTGGGCGGCAATGAGTTCTTGCGGCACAGGGATGCGACGGACTGGAATAAGGATCTGCTGAATGGCTGATATCCCAGATCAACTCGCTGATCGGTCGGGCACACCAATCGAACGGCCGCTACCGCTGCCCTCGGGCAATGCGCTGTTCGGCAGCGATGTCGTTGCCGAGACGCTGCGCGCTCTTGAGATCCCCTTCATCGCGCTGAACCCGGGCTCCAGCTATCGGGGATTTCACGACAGCCTGGTCAACCATCTTGGCAACGTTCAGCCGCAGATGCTGCTGTGCCTGCACGAGGAGCATGCAGTCGCCATCGCGCACGGCTACGCGAAGGTGACCGGCCGGCCGATGGCTGCGGCGGTGCATTCCAATGTCGGGCTGATGCACGCGACGATGACGATGTTCAACGCCTGGTGCGACCGCATGCCGGTGCTGCTGCTCGGCGCGACCGGTCCGGTGGATGCGCCGAAGCGCCGCCCCTGGATCGACTGGATTCACACGGCGCGCGATCAGGGTGCGCTGATCCGTCCCTACACCAAATGGGACGACCAGCCGGCCTCACCCGAGGCGGCGCGCGAGGCGTTGCTGCGGGCTTACTGGCTGGCGCGGACGGCGCCGATGGGGCCGGTCTACGTCAATCTCGACGCAGGCATGCAGGAGGCGCCGCTCGCCGAGCCGCTGCCGCCGATCGATGCCGCGCGCTTCGTGCCGGATGTGGTGTCAGCGGTCGCGCCGGAGCAGGTGACGCGCGCTGTGGCGATGCTGCGCGCAGCGGAGCGGCCGGTGATTCTGATGGGTCGCGGTTCGCGCAGCGAGCATGACTGGGCCGCTCGCATCGCGCTCGCGGAAACTCTGCACGCCCAGGTGGTCACCGACATGAAGTGCGCCGCGGTGTTTCCCTCCGAGCATGCGCTGCATGTCGGTGCACCGGCAACCTTCCTGGCGCAGGACGCGGCCCAGGTGATCGCCGCCGCCGATGTCATTCTGAGCCTCGATTGGGTGGACCTTGCGGGAGCGCTGAAGGTCGCATGCGGCGCGGCTGGACCTGCCGCGAAGGTGATCGCCGTCACGTTGGATCATCAGCTCCACAACGGGTGGAGCATGGACTATCAGGGGTTGCCGCCCGCGGACCTGTTCATCGCCGCCGACGCGGATACCACGATTGCCGCGATGCTGAAGCAGTTACCGCCCCCCTCCGCGCGGACCGACGCACAGCCGCCGCCGGCCGAACCGGTGGCCGAAACCGACCCCATTACCGTGGCCCAGATGACGCAGGCGCTCCGCCGCGCGGTCGGTGCGCAACCGGCGTCGCTGTTGCACGTCTCGACCTCATGGGGAGCCGGCCACTGGCCGTTGCGGCACCCGTTCGACTATTTCGGCTCGACCGGTGGCGCCGGGATCGGCGGCGGCCCGGGGGTCTCCGTCGGTGCGGCGTTGGCGCTGCGTGGCAGCGGCCGGCTGCCGGTCGCGGTCTGCGGTGACGGCGATTTCCTGATGGGTGCGACAGCCCTGTGGACGGCGGTGCACTACAACATTCCGCTGCTGATGGTGGTCGCCAACAATCGCTCGTTCTTCAACGATGAGTTGCACCAGGAGCGCGTGGCGCGCGCCCGCAATCGCCCGGTCGAGAACCGCTGGATCGGCCAGCGGATCGCTGATCCGGAGGTCGATATCGCGCAGCTCGCGCGGGCCCAGGGTGCTGTGGGTTTCGGCCCGGTCACCGATGGCGGCAGCCTGGCCGCGACCTTCCGTGACGCGATCGACGCGGTGGCGGGCGGTGCTGTCGCGGTGGTCGATGTGCGTGTCGCGCCCGGCTATTCGCCTGCCGCGACGGCAGGGCTGTTCCGCACGTGACGGTCTGCTGGTTCGCGCTATTCGGCGATGCGCCGGCGGAGCTGGCGTGGCTGACCGACGTCGTCGCGGCCACGCCGGCGCTGCGGCTGGGACTGATCTTCACGCCTTCCCGCACGAATGATCCATACCTGGATGATGGGCCGCCGCCACAGCTCGGCCTGCAGCTCTACTTCGACGACATCGCGGACCTGGAGGCTGCTTTGGCCGCCGACGGCCACCTCCAGCGGCTCGCTGCGCTGGGCGGCGACGGCGCTGTGCAGCAGGCGATGCTCGTGCGACGTTATGCCGTGCCGGATCCCACCTACCGCACGCCGCCCGGCGAGCTTCCCTGCACGTACCTGGTCGCCTACGAGGGTCCCGCCGAGCACCTGCCGACCTGGCTTGCGCATTACATCGCGGATCATCCGCCGATCATGGCGCGGTTCCCCGGCATCCGCGAGATTGAGATATACACCTGTATAGACTGGTGCGGCGGCCTGCCGTGGCCGCGCGCCGCGCACATGCAGCGGAACAAGGTGGTGTTCGACAATCAGGCGGCACTGACCGAAGCGCTCAATTCGCCGGTGCGGCACGAGATGCGCGACTCGTTCCATCGCTTCCCGGCGTTCACTGGACCGATCACGCACTTTCCCATGACCACCACCACCGTGATGCCGAGGGCTCGGTAGGAAATGCCAGTCGATCCGCAGATTTAGGCTTTGCTCGACATGGGAACCGGGGTGCCGGCAACCAACACGCTGTCTGTTCCCGTGGCGCGCGCGCAGTATGAGGCGCGTGTCCGTTTGATGGCACCACCGGCCGCGGTAGCTGCGGTCGCCGAGCGCATAATTGGGGGGCCGGGCGGCGACCTGAGACTGCGGATCTATCGTCCCGCGGGCCAGGGGCCGTTCCCGCTGTTGGCATTCTTCCACGGCAGCGGCTTCGTGCTTTGCAGCCTGGACACGCACGACGGCATGTGTCGCAACCTGTGTGCCGGTGCCGGTTGCGTCGTTGTCTCGGTCGACTACCGCCTGGCCCCTGAGCACAAATATCCTGCCGGCCTCGACGACTGCGTGTTCGCTACCGGCTGGATCGCGCAACACGCCGCGGAACTTGGAGGCGATACCGGTAGGCTCGCCGTGTGCGGCGACAGTGCCGGCGGCAACCTCGCAGCCGCGGCAGCGCTGCGCATCCGCGATGAGGGCGGCCCACGCCTCGTCGGGCAACTGCTGATCTATCCCGTCGCGGACTACCACTCGCCGGGCACGCCGTCGTATCGCGAGAACGCCGACGGGTACGGACTGACACGCGATACGATGGTCTGGTTCTGGGACCACTATCTCACCGATCCGTCAGAGGCCGCGGACCCCTTTGTGTCGCCGTTGCGGGCACGCGACCTGGGCCGTTTGCCGCCCGCATTGGTGGTCACCGCCGAATACGACCCGCTGCGCGATGAGGGCGAACACTACGCCGAGAAGCTGCGCTCCGCGGGAACGCCGGCGATCACTGCGCGTTGGGACGGCATGAACCATGGCTTTTTCTTCTGGGTCGGCCGGGTAACCAAGGCAGACGCAGCGATGGCGGAGTCCTGCCACTGGCTGCGGCAGATATTTCAATAGCCGTCGCATCGGGATAACGTCTCGCCAGGCAACGGAGCGGCAGCATGCAGTTCGGACTCTTCGGCGCGGCGCAGGCGCAGCGCGGCGGCCCCGATGTGGACAGCGCCGCCGGTTTCAAGGACTACATCGAATACGTCATCGAGGCCGAAGCGCTCGGCTATCAGAGCGCGTTCATCGTCGAGCATCATTTCACCGGCTTCGGCCAGGTCTCGGCGACGCTGAACCTGCTCACCTGGATCGGCGCGCGCACCCGAACGCTGCGTCTTGGCACGGCGGTAATCGTGCTGCCGTGGCACAATCCGGTGCTGCTCGCCGAACAGGCGGCGACGGTCGATCTGCTGTCGGGCGGCCGGCTGGATTTCGGCGTCGGCAAGGGCTACCGGCACAACGAGTTCGTCGGCTTCCGCATCCCGATGGAGGAGGCCGAGCCGCGGTTTGAGGAATTGATCGACATCATCACCAAGGCGTGGAGCTCGAACGAACGGTTCTCGTTCCGCGGCAGGTACTGGCAGTACGACGACATCATCGTCGAGCCGCCGACCATCCAGAAGCCGCATCCGCCGTTCTGGCAGGCTGCAGGCCATCCGGAATCGATCCGCCGCGTGGCGCGTCGCGGCCATAATCTGCTGCTGGATCAGTTCGCCTCGCTCGACGAGACCGGCAACCGGTTCGCGACCTATCGCGATGCAATGCAGGCGAATGGCTTCGGCTTCCATCCGAGCCAGGTCGGCGTGGCACGCGCCTTCTATGTCGCACGCGACAGCGCTGAGAAGGAGGCGGCGTTGGATCGCCGCATCGCTGGACAGCGACGGCTTCACGCGATCTCTCAGCGGCCGGACGGCAACAACACCGCCAGCATCATGGCATTCTCGGACACCCGCGCGGCAAGCGAGGAGAGTGCGCTGTACGGCAATCCGGACGAGATCGCGCGCAAAGTCGAAAAACTCCGCGACATGGGCGTGGAATACATCCTGCTCAACGGCGGCGGCACCTCGCGCGAGAACCTGCGCCGCTTTGCCAAGGAAGTGATGCCGGCATTCCGCACCGAGCCGGAGATGCGCGCGGCAGGCTGAGCCGGCGTCCACCTGGTCATTGCGAGAAGTGCCGCGACGAAGCAAGCTCCATCATGGGTGCGCGCTGCGCTCCGCGCAACGACAGCGCCGTGACGAGGGGGAAGCGCGATGGCCGATCAACGGTATGACTTCGAAGCTGATTTCGTCGTAGTCGGTGCCGGTTCCGCCGGCTGCGTCATGGCCACACGGCTTTCGGAAGACCCGTCAATCCGCGTCGTGCTGCTCGAAGCCGGCGGCGAGGATCGCAACCGCTGGATCCACATTCCTTTGGGTTACGGCAAGACCTTCGCCGACGCCTCGGTGAACTGGTGCTATCAGGCGGAGCCCGATCCCGGTGCCAATGGCAGAAGCATCTTCTGGCCGCGCGGCAAGGTTCTCGGCGGCTCCTCGTCCATCAATGGCATGGTCTACATCCGTGGGCAGCATGAGGACTTCGACCTCTGGCGCCAGCTCGGCAACACCGGCTGGTCGTCGACCGACGTGCTGCCCTATTTCAGGCGTGCGCAACACCAGACCCGCGGCGCAGACGAGTTCCACAGCACCGGCGGGCCGCTCTGCGTGTCAGACACATCGGAGCACCACCCGATCTGCGAAGCCTTCATCAAGGGTGCCATGGAACTCGGCTATCCGCGCAACGACGACTTCAACGGGGCCAAGCAGGACGGCGTCGGCTACCACCAGACGACCACGCGCAACGGCAAACGTTGCTCCACCGCCGTCGGCTACCTGCATCCGGTGCGCGCCCGGCCCAACCTTCGCGTCATCACCGGCGCGCTGGCTGAGAGGGTATTGTTCGACGGCAAGCGCGCCGTCGGCGTCGCGTTCCGCGAATTTGACCAGTCGCGCACCGTTCGTGCCGCCCGCGAAGTGATTCTGTGCGGCGGAGCGGTGAACTCACCGCAACTTCTCCTGCTGTCCGGTGTCGGCCCGCAGGATCAGCTTGCGCAGTTCGGCGTGCCTGTGGTGCACCATCTGCCGGGAGTCGGCCAGAGCCTGCAGGATCACTACTCCGCGCCGATCAAGCTGAAGTGCCGCCTGCCGATCACCGTCAACGACGTGATGCAGAGCAGCGTGAGGAAGCTGAAGGTCGGGCTGCAGTACTATCTCTTCCGCACCGGTCCCCTCACGATGGCGGCGGGCCCTGCGGCGCTGTTCGTGCGGACACGCGAAGGGCTTGCCACGCCGGACGTGAAGATTTCGGTGGCCCCATTCAGTTCCGACCGGCTGCAGGATGGACTGCATCCATGGTCGGGCTTCGGGCTCACCGCCTACCAGCTTCGCCCCGAAAGCCGCGGCGAGATCAGGCTGAAATCGGCAAATCCCTCCGATCCGCCTGCCATGCATCCGAACTATTTGGCGACCGAGACCGATCGCCGTGCCTTGGTCGATGGCCTGAAGATCGGCCGCCGCGTCCTCGCCACGTCGTACATGCAGCACTTCATTGCCGAGGAATATCAGCCAGGGCCGTCGGTGCAGACCGACGAACAATTGTTGGAGCATGCGAGGAACACCGGAGGCACCGTGTTCCACCCAACCAGCACGTGCAAGATGGGCGTCGATCCAATGGCGGTGGTAGATCCCGAACTGCGCGTGCATGGGATCGAGGGTGTGCGCGTGGTGGATGCGTCAATCATGCCGACGGTGATTTCCGGCAACACCAATGCCGCGACGATCATGATCGGCGAGAAGGCTGCCGATCTGGTTCGCCGGCAACAGCGCATGGCGGCGTGATCGTCTACGCCCGTTTTGGACATGGAGGTAGCAGCCCCGATGGTCGCCGCATCTGGTGATTGCGTTGATACGATGGATCTGTGCGCGTGTGCTCGCCCTGCAAGCGCACAACGCCATACCGTCTCGACTGTGATGACGGCATCAGCAGCGCGCTAATGTGCCGTGGCGTCCCGCAGGGGTCCAACAACGCCAGCGGCAGTACGCAGAGGCTTCGGCGCCGCCCTCACCGCACGGCTGCTTCTCTGGCGATTGGGCGGCAGGATCCGCCCTTGTCCGACCGGCGTGCCTGACATCGTGACAGCGACCGCGCTCAACCGTGACTCCCGGCAGAGCTGCGGCTTCTAAGCACGCCACTGGCTGGAGTTCGTGTCTGGTGCGCTTGCGCAAGAGGTGAGCCGGTCTCGTTGCGTGAGTATCCAGGGGTTCCTTGACTTAAGGGCGGGTGGTGCATAGAAGACTGCCACCCCGGGGGCCGGCACGGCCAGCAACCGGGGCATTTGTATTTGACGAAGCAGCAGGACTCAATGGCCAACACGGCTTCCGCGCGCAAGCGCAATCGGCAGACCGAACGCCGCACGGAGCGCAATCAGGCGCGCAAGTCGCGCATGCGGACGTTTGTCAAGAAAGTCGAACTCGCGATCGCCAGCGGCAACAAAGAGTTGGCTGGCGATGCATTGCGTGCGGCACAGCCTGAGATGCAGCGGGCCGCCGGGAAGCACGTGACCCATCGCAACACGGTCGCTCGGAAACTGTCGCGGCTGTCTGCACGGATCAAGGCGATACCGGCAGGCTGATCACTGTCGCTGCTTGGATTGTCCTGGGCGCGACGGTCAGGAAAGGGTGGTGCCGGCGCGCATCGCGACCGGAACAATGACTGTGGGCTGCGTTGGACTTTTTATACTCCATGCGTCCACAGTACTATCCACACCGACCGGCAATCTTGTTGCTTTTTACATTTGGCCTCTTTCTGCAGATAGATTCTCATTGCCCCTGTTTTCGTAGACATGACATAATGAATTTTGTATCGGCAGTCCTGCCGATGGTCCACAAATCTCTTGATCTATCGGCCTGCCGTCGGAACTGACGGTAAGCGTCTCGTCTGGCGGCGGCGCTAAGACCGTCGTGCTGAAGCTCGGTTCGTGGCGTCGGGGAGCGACCGCATGGAAAACGATTTGTCCGCGATCATTGAACACCCGTTCGCGGACATCTCGCAGTTGCCGACCCAATGGGCACGCATCCGAGGCCGACTGCAAAGTGAAGTGGGCGAACTCGAATATCGCAATTGGTTGCGCCAGATGACGTTCGCCGGCATCGACGGCGATGAGATCACCGTGCTACTGCCAACACGGTTTCTCTGCGACTGGGTGAGGAGTTGATACGGCGATAGATTGAGTTCATTATGGCATGAAGAGAACCCGACCGTTCGTCGGGTGGATATTCGGGTTGGTGGCGAGGCCGCGCCCGGGGCTGGATTGGCTGAAAGTCTCGCAACGACAGCCGCGCCGCATATCGTGGTCCCGAATCGGCTTGAGGAACGGATGGATCAGCGCCCCGAATTGAGCATCGATCCGCGCTTTACCTTTGATGCCTTTGTGGTCGGCAAGCCCAATGAGTTCGCTTACGCGTGCGCGCGTCGGGTCGCAGAGGTGCCATCCAGCCCCGGCTTCAATCCACTGTTCCTGTATGGCGGCGTCGGCCTCGGCAAGACGCATCTGATGCATGCCATCGCCTGGGAACTGGTGGCACGGGGCCACAGCGGCGTCGGTCGGCCGGTCTCGGTCACCTACATGTCGGCCGAGAAGTTCATGTACCGCTTCATCGCCGCTATCCGCAGCCAGTCGACCATGCAGTTCAAGGAGCAGCTCCGCAGCGTTGACGTGCTGATGATCGACGACCTGCAGTTCCTGATCGGCAAGGACAATACGCAGGAAGAATTTTTCCACACCTTCAACGCCTTGGTGGATGTCGGCAAGCAGATCGTGGTGTCGGCCGACAAGTCGCCGTCCGACCTCTCGGGCCTCGACGATCGCCTGCGCACCAGGCTTGGCTACGGCATGGTGGCGGATCTGCACGCCACCACCTTCGAGCTGCGCATTTCGATCCTGGAGGCAAAGGCGGCACGGCTCGGAGTTGCGGTGCCCGCCAAGGTGCTGGACTTTCTCGCCCATAAGATCACGAGCAACGTTCGCGAGCTGGAAGGCGCGCTGAACCGGCTGATCGCGCACGCCAAACTGTTCGGCCGCACGGTGACAGTGGAAGGCGCTCAGGAGGTACTGCACGACGTTCTCAAGGCGCACGACCGGCGGGTAAGCATCGAAGAGATCCAGAAGCGCGTCGCCGAGCATTTTTCCATCCGGCTGACCGACATGTCCTCGGCACGGCGCGCCCGCGCCGTCGCCCGGCCGCGGCAGGTGGCAATGTACTTGGCCAAGCAGCTTACCCAGCGCAGCCTCCCCGAGATCGGCCGGCGCTTCGGCAATCGCGACCACACCACGGTGATGCACGCCGTCTCCCGCGTCGGCGAGCTGATGACCCGCGATGCCGTCTTCGCCGAGGACGTCGAGCTGCTCCGCCGCCTGCTGGAATCCTGATCCGGGCAACACTTGGGGGCCACCGCGCGATCGGCCTTCCCCGCTGGACTGCGCCATTGCTACAGTGTGCGCAATGGATTCGCCTGGGCACCCCGTAACCCGGCCCTGTGAGGATGGATGCCATGAAGCTGAAGGCCGACCGGGCTACGCTGCTGAAGGCGCTGGCCCACGTGCAGAGCGTGGTGGAGCGCCGCAACACCATTCCGATCCTGGCCAACGTGATGCTCGCCGTGCGCGACGGCAAGCTGACTTTGACGGCCACCGACATGGAAATCGCCATCGTCGAGGACGTGCCGGCCAGCACCACGCGCAATGGCTCCTGCACCGCGCCGGCCGCGACGCTCTACGAGATCGTCCGCAAGCTGCCTGACGGCGCCGAGGTGGAACTGGACCACCCGGGCGGCGATGCACAGTTGGCGCTGCGGTCGGGGCGGTACTCGACCAGTCTCGTGGTGTTGCCGACCGAGGACTTTCCCTCGATGACCGCCGGCGCATTGCCGCACCGGTTCAATCTGTCGGCACAGGTGCTGCGCGGCCTGATCGACCGCACACGTTTTGCCATCAGCACCGAGGAGACGCGCTACTACCTCAACGGCATCTATCTCCATGCCGCCGAAAGCGAAGGCACGCGCGTCCTGCGCGCGGTCGCGACGGACGGGCATCGGCTGGCTCGGGTAGAGGAGCCATTGCCGGAAGGCGCCGGCTCGATGCCGGGCGTGATAATTCCGCGCAAGACGGTGAATGAGCTGCGCAAGTTGCTGGACGAAGTGACCGGCAACGTGGAGGTCGCACTGTCAGACACCCGCATCCAGTTCAACGCCGATGCGGTGCTGCTGACCAGCAAGCTGATCGACGGCACCTTCCCGGAATACGACCGGGTGATCCCGCGCGGCAACGACAAGGTGCTGCGGGTCGGCAAGAAGGACTTTGCCGACGCGGTCGGCCGGGTGGCGGCGATTTCCGCCGAACGGTCGCGCCCGGTGAAGCTCTCGCTGGCGCGCGATCTGCTGGTGCTGTCGGCGGCCAGCCCGGAGCAGGGCACCGCGACCGAGGAACTGGATTCCGATCACGTCACCTACGAAGCCGGTCCGCTCGAGATCGGCTTCCAGGCGCGCTACCTGAACGACATCACCGATCAGATCGAGGGTGACGTCGAATTTCGCTTCTCTGACGGTTCGGCGCCGACCGTGGTGCGCGACGCCGCCGATGCCAGTGCGCTTTACGTGCTGATGCCGATGCGGGTGTAAATCCCTGAACTTCCCCTCCCCTCGCGGGAGGGGGCAGCGTTCAAGGCTTGAACTTCGGAATAACCTCCTCGCACAGCAGCTGCAGCGAAGTTAGCACCTGGTCGTGTGGAATGCGGTTGCCGCAGTTCATCTCCGCCAGAATGCCGCTGAGCCCCAACTCCTCACGCAGTTCGCTGAGGCGATCCACCACCTGTTGGGGCGTGCCGACGATGGCCTTGCTGCGCAGCACCTCGTCGTAGGTGATGTTCTGTAGCCGTTGTCCTCTCTCGGCACGGTTCTCGATCGCGCGCGCACCCTCCAGGCTGGCAGACTCCTCGATGCGCTGACCGAGATAACGGTAGAAGTGCATCACGCTCTCTTCCGGCTCTGACCGCGCGCGCTGCTCGGTCGGTGCGACGTAGACCGGGACGCGCATGAACACCTGGCCGTTGCCGGGATGGCCACCAGCGGCCCAGCCCTCACGATACGCCGCCAGGTTTGGCCCCAGTTCCGACAGATCGCCCAACCGCGTGGCACAGAAGATCGGATGGCCCGCCGCGCCGTTGGCCGGATAGGTGTCGGGGCTGGTCGCCGCGACGCGAATCTCCGGATACGGCTTCTGGTACGGCTTCGGCACCAGGTACACGTTGTCGAAGTGATAGTATTGGCCATCAAAGCTGAAGCGATCCTGCGTCCAGGCGCGCTTGAGGATCTCCAGCACCTCGACGAACCGCTCGCGGCTCTCGGCGTACGACACGCCATACGCCTGATAGACGCGGGGAAATCCGCTGCGCCCGACGCCGAAAATGAGCCGTCCATGGCTGATCTGATCGACGGTCGCCGCCTCCTCGGCAAGCTGGAGCGGGTGGCACAACGGCAGCACCTGCACCGCGGTGCCGATCTTCATCCGCTTGGTGCGCGCGGCAATCGCGGTAGCGATCATCAGCGGCGAGGCCAGCACCGATCGCTCCGGCGCAGTGTGCAGTTCGGCCAGCCACATCACGTCGAGGCCGTAGCGTTCCGCCGCGTCCACCTGCTCGAATGATTCGGTGAACGCCTCCTCCTCGGTCTGTCCCGGCACCCGCTGAAACTCGTGGAACATGCCGAATTCCATTGTCGTCTTTCTCCCTTCAGTATCCACGTGCCGGATCAAACAGGTTGGGCATGGCACGGCCGTCGCGCCAGGCGCGCAGGTTGTCGAAGAACAGGTCCAGGCTGCGCGAATTGTAAGTGTCCGGATCGTCGGCCGCAGTATGCGGGCTGATGATAAGGTTGCGCGTGGTCCACAACCGATGCCCCGGCGGGATCGGTTCCGGTGTGAACACATCGCACACCGCACCCGACAGATGACCATCGTCCAGCAGATCGCACAGCGCATCCTGATCGATCAACGCGCCGCGGCCGATGTTCACTACTCCGGCACCGCGTGGCAGCAGGCGCAGGCGCTCGCGGTCCATCAATCCGCGCGTCACCGCGGTGAGTGGGCAGGCAAGCACCAGAAACTCCGTCCGTGGCAGTTTCTGGTCGAGGCTGGCGGTGGTGATCACCTCGGCGCAATGCGGATGTGGCATCGCTGTCGCTCGGACACCGGTGACGCGCATGCCGAACCGCGTTGCCTGCATCGCCGCGGCACCACCAAGCGAGCCGAGCCCGACGATGGTGACATGGCGCCCGTCCAGCTCGGCACCCCAGAGCTTCTGCCACCGACCGGCGCGCTGATGCGTCACCATTTCCGGGACTCGATTGGCCAACATCAGTATCGACATGATGGCGAACTCGCCGGCCTTCACGGCGTGGACACCGGCATTGTTCAGCAACGCCACTTCCGGCGGCCGCCAGTCAAACGGCGCCAGCCGATCCAATCCGGCGTTGGTGATGAACAGCAGCTTCAACCGCGGTGCACGGCAAGGAAACTTCGCCGCCACCACGCCGATCTCGGTTACCAGCGCTTCGGCCTCAGCAATACCGTCGGCGAAGTCCGCGTCGGTGTAACCGATCGTCACCTCATGGCCTGCACCGACATCGGCAGCACGTGCGCACGCCGCGTCCCACATCGCGCGGGAGAACAGAAACAGCGGATCGTCGACCGGGTTCTGAATGTGGATGCGCATCAGCACGCAGCTTGCCACGGCTTTGCCATCGCGGACAAATTCCGGCACTGAGGCACGGTGCCTCCGATTCTGTTCCGCGATGCCAGGTTTGTGGTGCTGAACAAGCCCTTCGGCTTGGCGGTGCATCCGGGACCGCGCGGCGGAATAAGCGTAGAGGATTGGTTCCCGCTACTGTCCTCGCGCAGGCAAGGGCCGTGGCTGGCGCACAGGCTGGATGCCGACACTTCCGGCTGTCTCCTGGTGGCGCTGCGCCGCCCCGCACTACTCGCCGCCCAGGCTGAATTCGCTGCAGGCCGCGTGCGCAAAACCTACTGGGCGGTGGTGCAGGGCACCCCGTCGGCGACTCACGGCATGATCGATGCGCCGCTCGCGAAACGGAGCACGCGTGGCGGTTGGCGCATGGTGGTGGATCCCGCCGGGAAGTCCGCGATCACCGACTGGCGCGTACTCGGGCAAGAGGGCGCGATAACGTGGCTTGAGCTTTCACCGCGTACCGGTCGAACGCATCAGGTGCGCATTCACTGTGCTGTTCTTGGCTGTCCCGTCGTGGGGGATGCGACCTACGGCGGCGGCCCTGGCAAGCTGCATCTGCTGGCACGGGGCATCGCGCTGGATCTCGATCCTCCAGTTGCAGCAACGGCGCCGGTTCCCCAACACATGCGCGAGGCCCTGCTGCGCTGCGGGCACACGGAGCCGCCCACCGGCGACACTACCAGCCGCTTCGACCGCCCAGAACCTCCTTCAATTCACACTTGAACCCATTCAAGGGCCGCTGGTCCAATCCGGATTTCGTGGTAATGCGAGCTATCCTTGATTTTGCCATGCCCCATGCAGCGCGTCACGTTCACCGCCGACGACTTCGGCCTTACCCCATCTGTGAACGAGGCGGTCGAGCGCGCACACCGTGCCGGCACCCTGCAGGCCGCCAGTCTCATGATCGCCGGTCCCGCTGCGGCCGATGCCGTGCGCCGCTCCCGTGCCATGCCGAACCTGCGCGTCGGGTTGCATCTTGTGGTGATCGAAGGCCCCGCAGTGCTGGCGCCGAGCGAGATCCCCGATCTGGTGGTTGACGACGGCGGCTGGTTCCCGGCGCACCAGCTACGTCTGGGCGTGAACTACTTCGCCCGTCCGCGGGTTCGCCGCCAGTTGGCCGCCGAGATCAGCGCGCAGTTCGCGGCGTTCGCTGCGACGGGGTTGGCGCTGCAGCACGCCGACGCGCACAAGCACATGCATCTGCATCCGACGGTGGGGCGGCTTATGCTCGATATCGGCCGGGAGTTTGGCCTCCGCCGCGTTCGTGTTCCGGCCGAGCCGCCCGCTGTGCTCGCGCGCTGCGGCACATCTGTTGGCCCTGGGGGACACGCGCTGTACCACTGGACGCGCGTGCTGCGCCGGCAGGTGCGGGCGGCGGGGATGGAGACCACTGACCACTGTTTCGGCATCGCGTGGAGCGGGCACATGACACCGGAGCGCGTGCGGCGGCTGTTGGCGGAACTGCCGGATGGCGAGAGCGAGATCTACCTGCACCCGGCAGTGGAGCGCGATGCAACCTTGCGCCGCCTCATGCCCGACTACGAGCACGAGGCGGAGCTGGCGGCGCTGCTGTCAGTGTAGCCAACCGGCCAGGATCGCCAGCAGCAGCAGTGCCACGATGTTGGTGATCTTGATCATCGGGTTCACCGCCGGCCCCGCCGTGTCCTTGTACGGGTCGCCGACCGTATCGCCAGTCACCGCGGCCTTGTGCGCCTCGGAGCCTTTGCCGCCATGGTGGCCTTCCTCGATGTACTTCTTCGCATTGTCCCACGCGCCGCCGCCAGAGGTCATCGAGATTGCGACGAACAGCCCGGTGACGATGGTGCCCAGCAGCATCGCGCCAAGGGCGGCGAACGCCTGAACCCGGCCGGCAACGATGTCGATCACCACCCACAGGATGATTGGCGCCAGCACCGGCAGGAGCGAGGGGATGAGCATCTCGCGGATTGCAGCCCGCGTCAGCATGTCCACGGCGCGGCCGTATTCCGGCTTCCCCGTCCCTTCCATGATGCCGGGGATCTCGCGGAACTGCCGGCGCACCTCCACCACCACGGCGCCGGCCGCACGCCCCACCGCGGTCATGCCCATCGCGCCGAACAGGTAAGGCAGCAGGCCGCCGATAATCAGCCCGATCACCACGAATGGGTCCTGCAGGGTGAACTGCACATCGAGCGTCGGGAAGTAGTGCTTCAGGTCCTGCGTGTAGGCCGCGAACAGCACCAGCGACGCGAGGCCAGCCGAGCCGATCGCGTAGCCCTTTGTCACCGCCTTGGTGGTGTTGCCCACCGCGTCGAGCGCGTCGGTGGTGACGCGCACATCAGCGGGAAGATCAGCCATCTCGGCGATCCCGCCGGCGTTGTCGGTGACCGGGCCGTAAGCGTCCAGTGCCACGATCATACCGGCGAGCGACAGCATCGTGGTCACCGCCACGGCGATGCCGAACAGGCCGGCCACCATGTAGGGCACCACGATGCCGATGCAGATCACGATCGCCGGCAGGGCGGTCGCCTCCATCGACACCGCGAGGCCCTGGATCACGTTGGTGCCGTGGCCCGTTGTGGAACTCTGGGCGATCGACCGCACCGGGCGATACTCGGTCGCGGTGTAGTATTCGGTGATCCACACGATCGCCCCGGTCACCGCCAAGCCGACCAGTGCGCAGATAAAGAGCTGCCCGCCGGTGACTGAGCCGCCGCTGGTCAGCGGCAGCGGCGTGCCGAAGCCGATGAACCAGGCGATGACGATAGCGATGCCGATGATCGACAGAGCACCGGTCACCATAAGCCCCTTGTACAGCGCCTTCATGATGCCGTTGTCGGGGCCGAGTTTGACGAAGTACGTCCCAACTATCGATGTCAGGATGCAGATGCCGCCGATGCCCAGGGGCAGCATCAGCACGGCGTCCCGCACGGCACCGGTGAAGAAGATGGCGGCCAGGAGCATGGTGGCGACGATGGTCACCGCATAGGTCTCGAACAGGTCGGCGGCCATGCCGGCGCAGTCGCCGACGTTGTCGCCCACGTTGTCGGCGATGACGGCGGGGTTGCGGGGATCGTCCTCGGGGATGCCGGCCTCGACCTTGCCGACCAGGTCGGCGCCGACATCGGCGCCCTTGGTGAAGATTCCGCCGCCGAGGCGGGCGAAGATGGAGATCAGCGACCCGCCGAAGCCCAGCGCCACCATCGCCTCCAGCACGCGTCGCAACTCGTCGTCGCTGCCGCTGGTCATGCCGCTGCGCAGCACGAAGTAATAGCCGGCGACGCCGAGCAGGCCGAGACCGACCACCAGCAGTCCGGTAACCGCGCCGGCCTTGAATGCGAGATCCAGGCCGGCCGAAAGCCCCCGTTTGGCTGCCTGCGCGGTGCGCACATTGGCGCGCACCGAGACGTTCATGCCGATATAGCCTGCCGCGGCCGACAGCACCGCGCCGATAATGAATCCGATTGCGACGTGGAGGCCGAGAGTAAGGCCCAGGATGATCAGGATCACGACACCGACGATACCAATCGTGGTGTACTGGCGGTTGAGGTAGGCGCGAGCGCCCTCCTGCACGGCCGCGGAAATCTCCTGCATGCGCGTGGTGCCGGCGTCGGCGGCCAGGACCTGCTTGCTGGTGACCAGACCGTAGAACAGCGCCAGCAGACCGCAGGCGATGATCAGGTATTGGGCCAAAAGCATCCGGTAATCCTCTTTGTAAAAAACGAAGCGCGTACCGGGCGGCCAGAACGGCGCGCCGGCCTGGGTCCCGGTGAGCGTAGGCGCGGCCGTATGCCAGATAGGTGAACAAGTGGCAAATATCCGGTCTGGGCGGGACGGGTGGCGTGACCTGTTGGCTTGCACCCGGGGCCGGCCTCGGGCAGACCAGGGTGGGCGCTGCGCCTGTAGCTCAACTGGTTAGAGCGGGCGGCTCATAACCGTCTGGTTGCAGGTTCGAGTCCTGCCGGGCGCATCAACTGTTGCAACTGTAATGATACCGTAATGCTGGCGGGGTCGCGGCCAACTATATGTCCACGCCAACCAACAGCGTGGTGAGCATGAGCGCCAGCATTATCGACCTCGGTGCTCCATACGGTCGCCGGCTGTCTTGCGGGCGTCGGTGCCGATCCTGGCAGGCGGGTGAAAGCGGTAGCATAGTAAGCTAGTATCGTATCATGCATGAGAATAAACCCACGCCGCCGTTCTTTCTGATCGTCATCGACGAGGATCGGGGTGTCTTCTCCGTCGAAGGTCCAATGACCGACGACCGACCCTGGCAGTCCGCCGCCCGCAGGGCACGCGACGAGGAGCGCCAGGTTGTTTGCGGCCCCCGTGGGGCGGATCGCGATGCGATCGCCGCGGAGTTCCATCGCGACCGCAAGCTGGCCGGCGTCCCGCCGGGCAGCATCGTCAGACCGGTGCGCTGACCGGCCGTCCGGGCACCTCGCAGATTGTTCTATCCGTGGTGCCGGGATTCAGGCGGCGACGATGCGAGCCGCGCGCTGATCCGTCGCATCCCACATCAGCCGCGGATCAAATGTCTCCGCCGCGAACATGGTCAGAATCACGACCCCACAGAATGCCAGCGCTCCGACGCCAGGTTCGATCGTGATGACATTGCCGAACTGCACGAGTGCTCCAAGCAACGCCTCCATGAAGATGTCGATCATCGACCACCGCCCGATCCAGCGCACGACATGATATAGTTTCGTCCGATCGCGCAGCCAGCCTGAACGGCCGGTCTGTGTCGCAACCAACATGATGGTCAGACCCACAAGCTTCAGCATCGGAACCGCGATACTGGCGAAGAACACCAGTAATGCGAGCGGGTACATGCCGGATGCGACCAACTCCTCCACCCCGCCGATGATCGTACTCGGCGATCCGGCCCCGAGTTGCATGACGGTCAGTACCGGAAAGTAGTTGGCCGGCACATAAAGTGCGGCAGCGGCGAGCACCAGCGCCCACGTCCGCGCCACGCTGTCTGGCTTGCGCCGATGCAGCACTGTATCGCAACGCAAGCACCGTTGTTCGCCTGCCTCTGACATGTTCACGAGACCACAGACCTCACAGCCGACTGCCTCGGACGCCAATCCTACGGCGGAGGTGGCCGTGTGACCGGCGAGGTCCTGCCCCCTCAGCCGCTCCCAGATTGCTTCCCGGTCGAGAGCGCTGTCGGCCCATATGACCAGCACTGTCAGTGCCATCAGAGCGTAAACGCCTGCATCCAGGGTAATATGCACCAAGTCTCCAAGTTTCACGTATGCGACGAACACCCCGAACACGAAGACCTCAATCATGGACCAGGGGCGCAGCCGTTCGGTCAATGCAAAGACGCGCCGAAGGTGGAAAGGCGGCTCGGCCGACTGTAGTCTGATCAGAACGTAGAGCGTGCCGATCAGCTTTCCGAGTGGTGCCACGACGGTGACGAACACGACTGCCACGGCCAATTCGGCCATGTTGCGTCGAACCAGTTCGGCTGGCCCTGAAAAAAGGTAGGCGCTGTGAGCAATTCCGGCGGTCTGCACGCTCATCAACGTGGTTGTGCACATGATGATAAGCAGCACGAGGGAAGCAAACGTCAGAGCAAAGCTGTAGTCGAGCGAATGGGTGTTCGTGCGATGCAAAGTCGTCGAACAGCGCCCACACTGAGCGATCATGGCAGGCACCAACGCGGGAACCGTCTGAAACAGCCCGCAGCCGGGACATTCGCGGAGTTGCGGCGGCGTGATCGGACGATCGACGGACAACGGCATTATCGTGCCGAGGGCCCTGCACGCACCATGGCGGCGAGCCCGTCGGCAAGCTGACCGACAGCCGTGCTGATTGCCGCAACCTCTCCCGGTGTGTCGGGTGTCTGCGGGCGCGCAGTAATCCGGAAGCTTTGCAAGGCGGGCGCATTCCGCCCCCTGAAGATGACGCCGGCCTGGGCCTGCAACACAAGAGTGTCGGACGCGTCCTTGTCGAGCCGCTGCACGTTCAGCTCTATCGTTGCATCGGCGGGCGCGGATACGGCGCCATTTTCGCTGATAACGGTGCTGCGTGGCAGCCGCTGGCTCAGTTCCGTCACCAGAACGCGGCTCAGCATTGCGGACAGCGGTTCACCCCACCAATCGTTTGCCATCACGTCCAGCCGGTAATTCTCCGACGATCGCACAATCTGCGATCGCTCCAGATAGCGGTCGAGGCCGATTTGCTGCAGCAGAACCACTTTTGGGCCATCGCTTTGCTCGGACCCGGCGACGGGCGCGATCGTGTACAGCGTGGGGTTGGGCGACGAACAGGCCCCGAGAATGGCACCAAGCATCAGCACGGCGAGCCGGCGTTGATAGTTTGCTCCGTTCATTCAATACCCCCCGCCGGCCGGCCTTTGATCAACGCCTCCGGATGGCGTGCCAGCAGGTCAGCAAGCGACCGAATGGAGCGAACTGCGTCGTTCAGCTGTGCAAGCAGCCGCTCAAGATTGCGATTGATCGGCGTGTTATCGCCGTAGCCGTTATCAACTGAGAGCAGCAGTTTATTGACATTCGTAAGTGTCTTCTGCAGTCCTGAGGATATTTCCGGTAATTGCCGCACGGCGGGACTTAGACCGCTGTCCAAATGCGTGACGAACTCCTTTGTGCTGCCGAGTGTTGCCGAGAGGTCGGTTAGCGCCTGCCGCAGCTGTGGACCATTGGCAGTATCGTTGGCAGAACGAAGTATACCATCGAGATTGTCGCCGATTTGCTTGAACGGAATCGTATTCACTTTATCGAGCAAGGCCGAGGCTGATGCCGTGATACCTGCAAATCCTCCGCCTTCCGTGGTGGGCAGAACGAAGTCAGAACCTTCCATTTTGACATCCTCAGACGGCGCGTTCGGAACGAAATCGAGGGTCACCATCTGCTGTCCGGTAATAAAGCTTGCACTTTGCAGGCTGGCCCTCAGTCCTTGCTTCACCACCGCCGCCGCAGCCTCTGCCGTTGTCTTGAAGATCGATTTGGCGCCAACCCCGAGAATGCGCTCTGGTTCAACCTCGTATCGTACTGGCGCCACAATGGCGTCTTTCACCGGATCGTAGGACAGCCGCACGTCGAGGACGTGGCCAACAACAAGCCCATGCATCGTGACCTCGGACCCCGGACCAAGTCCACGAACTGACCCCGGGAAGTAGGATATGACCGGGATCTTACGGCTGTACGAGGCTGCGTTTGCGGCGTCGTGGTCCGAGAACAAGGGGAAGACGTGGCTCTCGAGACTGGCCACGGTACTGGCCTGGTCTGGCGGCGTGTCAAATGCAATGCCGCCGAGCAGGAGTGCGCGCAGCAATTCCAACTGCACGTCGACGCCCGTCGCCCCGAGCTTCACGGAAAGCCCCGACGCATTCCAAAACCGCGACCCATCGCTCACATAGCGATCGAATGGCGCACGCACGAAGGCTCTGATCGTAACACTTTCGGCCATGTCGGCGACATCCCAGCCAAGCACCTCGCCCACGCTGATATCACGGAAGAAGACCGGCGAACCGACCGAAATCGATCCGAGTCTGTTTGCCTTTACCAGAAAGGTATGACCGGGAATGTTCGCTTCGAGAACAGGCGGATCCTCGCGTCCGGTGAATTCCCGTTGCGACCTGCCCGACACGGCTGGCGGGAGCATGCCGATATAGGAACCGGACAGTACGGTCTCCAGACCGGATACATTCCCTGCGAACAATCTGGGTTTGACGACCCAGAACTCGGTCTTATCCGTCAGAAGTGGTGTGGCTTCCCGGGTTGTGGCGACCGTTACGATCACGCGGCTACGGTCTCCCGTCAGGTTCAAGCTCTGCACAGTGCCAAACACGATATCCTTGAACTTCAGCTGCGATTGGCCGGCTTGGAGACCTTCGGCGGTGTCGAAGGAAATTGTGATCGTGGGCCCACGCTTGGACAGCGTGTCCCATGCGAGCCACGCGCCGATCGCAATTGCCGCCAGGGGGATCAGCCAAATGACAGATGGACGCTTCGAGCGTTTCGTAGCAGCTCGCGCGGACGGCATAGTTGTCGTGCTTTCGCTCATGGCAGTGCTACGCGAGAACCGCCGCCATCCTTGGACATGATCTTGCGACTTCTTGGTAGCGATTGAGCGGGCATCGGATGTCTCATTTTGTGCACTCGTTGTGACCTATTGCCCCGGACGTTAGCTATGCGGAAACGGCAAGGGCAAGTTTGCCAACCTGGCTCAGTGCGGACTCGCGCTCCGTAGTGTCATGAACGGTGCCTCAGAGGATCTGATAGTCGCCGGCAAAACGCCCAAGTTCCCGGAAGCCGAACCCAGTTTCGATAGTTCGTCACGTTATCCGTGCCCTCCGCGGCCCGCAGGAAGGTTGCGACGCGTGAGCCGCATCGCCGGACATGCAGACAACGCTTGGGACCTACCGTAGAAATTCCTGGCAACTGGTGGGTACTAGGAACAGTCGGCGGGACCGGCGCTCTTATCCCCCCGTCCTGCGGGCAGCGTTCTTCTGCGCCTGCCCGATCACGTTGTAGCCGTCCGGAACCTCCACCAAGCCGTTCTTCTTCACGTAGCTGCTGTAGTCGGCGGACATGCTTGCCGCGAGATCCGGATGGGACGAGGTGAGGTCGTGCGACTCGGTTGGGTCGGCGCGTAGATCATAGAGCCGCCATTTTCCGTCACCGTATGGCGGAACGCTGCGTACCAGCTTGTAATCGCCGCGATACAGAGCCGCACCGCCGGCCGCCTCATAGCCAATCGGTTCACCATCCAAGTGGACCTGCGTGGACCGGCCGGCCAGAATCCGCGTGATGCTGCGGCCTGTCATCGGTGCGCCCGCCTCGGCACTCGGCTGCACTCCGGCAAGATCCAGCAACGTCGGCACCACGTCGAGCAGATAGACAAAAGCGTGGGATCGCTCACCCTGAGCAACGACCCTGGGATATCGGATGATAAATGGGGCGCGCACGCCGCCCTCAGCCGCCGATCCCTTGAAGTTGCTGAACGGCGTCATCGAGGTGGAGGCCCATCCCGGGCCATACTCCGAGTACGATCCCTTCTCGCCGAGATGCTCGTAGCTCAGGTCGAAGTTCTTGCTATAGTAATCCGGATACAGAGCCTGCAGCTTGGCTGCCTCGCCGCCGTTGTCGCTCATGAACACGACGATGGTATTGTCGAGCATTTTCTTCGCTCTGAGATGCTCGACGACACGGCCTATACTCATGTCCATATACTCGAGCATCCCGGCATACACGGCCATCCGCTTGGCATTCATGCGCTGCTCGTCTGCCGGCAGCGAGTTCCAGTCCGGAACCACCGATGGGCGTGACATCGTCAATCCTTTCGGCATGATCCCGAGCTCGACCAGCCGTTGGGATCGGAAGTCCGAGATCGCCGACCAGCCGGCCTGGTAGGTCGATATGTATCGAGCCGTGAACTCAGCCGGGGCCTGGTGCGGCTGATGCACTGCCTGGAACGCCAGGTAGCCGAAGAAGGGCTTGCCATCAGCCGCGCTCTCGTCGATGTCGCCCATCATTCTGTCCGCATAGAATTCTGCTCGAGTAGAAATCCGCGGGCACTCGCAGCTCCTCATGGCCATCGAAGAAGTGCACGGACTTGTATCCGGGCGAATAGGATTTGTTCTCCCAGTTGTCGGCCCCGCCCTCCAATACACCGACGGATTTTTCAAACCCCTGCGCTGCAGGAATCGAAGCAGGCGTTTTTCCAAGGTGCCACTTGCCAGCCATATAGGTGTGATAGCCGGCGTTGCGCAATATCGTCGCAATGGTGGCAGCGCGCCCGTTGAGGTAGCCTTCGTAACCCGGCTTGCCGCGCTGATTGTCGGCGGCCAACTCGATCATGTTGCCGAGACCGACGATATGGTTATCGACGCCGGTCAACACCATGCTGCGGGTCGGCGCGCAGTAGGCGGCGACATGAAAGTTTGTGAACATCATGCCCTGGGCGGCCAGAACAGCGATGTTGGGGGTGAAGATCTCGCTGCCGTATGGACTGGTATCCGAATAGCCCATGTCGTCGGCGAGGATCAGCAGGATATTCGGTCTGCCGGCAGCCCATGCCACATTCGGGATGGACGAGAGGCCGACTGCCGCGGCAACAAATACGACGATGCGCGCCGCCCATTTCATGACCGCTCCTCCCGCTCCAGTGGCCCCGACGCGCCGGCGGGAGTCGCACGTGGCACCGTCTATAACTAGTTCCAGACCCGTGAGGAACTGCTAATTGCTGTCGCCACCGAGATCAGCGAGCAGCTTCATCCGCGGATGTTGGATCGTCGCCCGCGGACATACGAAGTCGCGGTATCGATCATGGGCGGCGGATCATGGTGCTCAGCATCGGCGGAGAGAGCGCACTAAATTCCTCGGTCGCACGCAAAGCCGACGGCACAACCCGTACGTGACGAGAGCCAAGTTACCCGATCGGCGGCCGCTTCTTGTGCCATTCCGTGCCACGCTCATATGCCGCGGCAACGCGCAGTACCGTCGCATCGTCGAAGTAGCGCCCAACGAACTGCACCGACAGCGGCAGTCCTTCGCGCGACAACCCGGCCATCATCGCCAATGCTGGATGACCGGTGACATTGAACGGCGTGCGCGCCTGGCGTGGATAGGTGCGGCCGGTCTCCGTCGCGTCCTCGATGCGGCTCGGCGGGTCCATCGAGCTGGCACAGATCAGCACGTCGAAGTCGCGGAACGCCTCCTCGACCGCGGCGATCATCTGCAATCGCCGGCGCTGTGCTCCGACATAATCGCCGGCATTCATAAACGCCCCAGGCATCAGCCGCTGGCGAGAGAGCTGGCCGTAGTCGCCGGGACGCGAACGCAGCCACGGCGTGTGGATCGACCAGGCCTCGCTGCACAGGATCACCCGGTTGACCGCGGCGAACTCGTTGAGCGACGGCAGGGTGACTCCGCGGACTTCGGCGCCTTCGGCCTGGAGAACGCGCGCCGCGTCTTCCACTGCTGCGCTCACCTCGGGGTGTGCCGGTTTGTCCAGCTCATGGAAGTGCCTCACGAAGCCCACGCGCAGATCGCGCACCCCACGATCCAGCATCCGGCCGAAATACCGTGCGCTGGTCGCCGCACTGCCGGGATCGGCCGGATCGTGCCCGGCGATCGCGTCCATCAGCAGTGCGTTGTCGGCCACCGTGCGGGTCAGCGGCCCGACATGGTCGAGCGTGAACGACAGCGGGAACACGCCGCGCCGCGACACCAGCCCGTAGGTCGGCTTCAGCCCGACGATGCCGCAGGCAGAAGCGGGGTTGCGGACCGAACCGCCTGTATCGGAGCCGAGTGCCAGCGGGAACAGGCCGGCGCACACGCCGGCGCCGGAGCCTGACGACGAGCCGCCCGGATGATGCTCGGGGTTCCACGGATTGCGTGCCGGCGGGAAGGGCAAATCGAAGCTCGGGCCGCCGATGGCGAACTCGTGGGTGGACAGCTTGCCCAGGATGATCGCACCCGCCTGGCGCAGCTTTGCGATCACGGCCGCGTCGGCCTTGGCGACGTTGTCGATCAGAACCTTCGAATGGCAGGTGGTCGGCAGGCCGGCAACATCGATGATGTCCTTGATGCCCACCGGCACCCCGTGGAGCGGCCCGCGTACGCGTCCCGCGGCAATCTCGGTCTCGGCTGCGCGTGCCGCCGCCATCGCGGCATCGGCGTCCAGCCGGATGAACGCGTGCAGCTTCTGATCGAGCCGCTCGATCCGCGCCAGCAGTGCGGTAAGCAGCTCGACGGGCGAGAGCTTCCGCGCGGCGAACTGCCGTGCGGCTTCCGCCGCAGTGAGCCAGTGGAGCTCGCTCACAGTCCGACCCCTGCGCGCATTGGCGGCCAGGGTTCCGCAGCCGGGTCCTCCGGGCAGGCGATCGCGCCCCGGTTGCCCAATGCCTGCTCGGCTGCCATCGCCACATCGTCAGGGAATTGCGCCAACGCCTTGTCGAGGCCCGCGGCGTGCGCAAGCTTGGCGATCAGGTCCTTGTCCATGTCATTCTCCGGCCGTCGGGCATGGATCATGCGATCGACGGCACGGGAACGGAAGCCGGCAAAAAAAGAGCGGTGCCGCACGAAGCCGCACCGCCCAAGGGGGTCGCGCCCTAGCGGCACGACATCGGGGAGGAAACAGGACACCGGCCGAAGCCGGCTCCGTGAAGCAATATGGCGGTAAACCTCTTATGAAAGAGTAACGCTGGCGTGCCGCTGGCGCGAATTCGTCGTTTATTATCTTCACAGTTTGCCGCAACCGGAGCGCCAATGCAGATTCCGCCACAGCGAACCGGCCCGCTCATCGGCCTGAAGGTCCTCGAAATCGGCCATTACATCGCGGCACCGTTCTGTACCCGCATCCTGGCCGACCTTGGCGCCGAGGTGATCAAGGTGGAACCGCCGGGCGGCGATCCGTTCCGCGGCTGGGGCGCCTCGGTGGACGGGCACTCGGTGTGGTTCAGCGTGCACGGCCGAAACAAGCTGTCGGTGGTGCTGGACCTCAAGCGGGACCGCGACGTGGTGTTGCGGCTCGCGGCACGGGCGGACGTCCTGGTGGAGAATCTGCGCGCCGGCGGCCTGGAGCGGCTGGGCCTGAGCCCCGCGGCGCTGCACGCGGTCAATCCGCGTCTGGTGATCGCGCGCATTTCGGGCTACGGCCAGGACGGCCCTTATCGCGACAAGCCGGCGTTCGGCGCGATCGGCGAGGCCATGGGCGGCATCCGCCATCTGACCGCACATCCCGCCGGAAGTTCCGACCTGCCACCGCCGCGTTGCGGCATCTCCATCAGCGACGATCTCGCCGGGCTGTATGCGGCGATCGGCCTGCTGTCGGCGCTCTGGCAGCGCGATGTGACCGGCACCGCGCGAGGTCGCGTGGTGGACGTGAACCTGGTGGACAGCGTGTTCAGCCTGATGGAGGGAATGCTGCCGGAATACGCCATGGACGGCCGCGTGAGACAGCCGGTTGGCGCGGCGATCGAGACCGCGGCGCCCACGAACACCTATGCTTGCGCGGATGGCAAGTGGCTGTGCATCGCGGGGAACTCGGATCTGATTTTTTCCCGACTGATGGCCGCGATCGGCCGGCCCGAACTGGCGCGCGACCGCGCCTATGCGACCAACGCCGACCGCTGCGCGCGCCGCACGGAACTGGATGCGGTAATTGCCACATGGACGCGGACACTGCCGGCGAGGGACGCTGAGGCACGGCTGGAGGCGGCGGACGTGCCCTGCTCGCGGCTCTACGACATCGCCGACTGCGCCAACGATCCGCACTTCCGGGCGCGCGGTTCGGTGCTGGAGGTGGCGGATCCGCTGATCGGGCCAACGTTGCATCCGGGCCCCGCGATCCGGCTCGATGGCGAAAAGCCGGAGGCCGTGGTGGCCTGGCCAGGCCCATCGGCCGGCGCGCACACGGACTATGTGCTGACCGAGTTGCTCGGCATGACAGTGAGGCGCACCTGATCAGTGCCGACCGCGGCGAACCCGGCTGTCTGACGCAACCACCGCGGCGTGAGCACGCACATTCGGCTCCGCGCTCATCCAGAACTTCAGTTCCGCCGCGGTGACCTGGCCGTTCTTGATATAGCGGTCCTGCCATTTATCCGTGGGATCGAGAGGCTTGCCGAACTGCTGTGGGTTCTGAGTGAGCCACCAACGCCACGCATAGTGATCGTACACATCCAGCACATGGCACGCATAGGCCTCGGCCAACGCACGATGGCCATGCACCACCACGAGGTTCTCGTCATTGTTATGTGACGCGCGATAGCCAAGATTGTGTGAACCAGTCACCACCACGCAGTCATCGCTGAAAGGATCGATCACCAGGATCTTGTCGTGGATGATCGCGAATCCGGCCTTGTTCAACTCGCCCTCCCACGCACCGAACGCGTCATTCTTGTTGACCGCGGTCGCAGGTATAACGCGAAAATCCACGCCAGCCTTGCCCTGCGCAGGTTCGCCGATTGTCGCGACACGGGGCTGTTTGCCATGCCCTTCCGGTGCGGTGTCTCCGCCTCCTTGCAGCGCCTCCCTGAAATTCTCCGCATTGCTCGCGCTGGTGAGGGCGCCGCGCACGAACAACGAGGGATTATCGTGCAGCGCCTTCCCGGCCGCATCCAAAATCGAATGGTTGCCTGGTTCGAAGGCCAGAAACAGCACAGCCTGTTTCGCCTGTTTGATCAGATCGAACAGAAGATTGACATCCGCCGGGTTCTCCTTCGGCGGTGAGCTGATGGGCTTGTTCGTATTGGGCGAGAACAACACCTGCACACTGGCACTATGGTCCTCGAGCTGCAGCGGTTGCTTGATCATTGCCGCGTTCTGCTGCTGGACCCATTTACGGAATGTCGGTCCCTGCCATGCTTCGTCGCCACGTTGCGCGCTGCCGGTATCCTTTTCCAACTGGTCCCAGTAGGCCGAATAGTGCGCCGCGACGGACGGGCTTTCGACGATAAGCGCATTGTTGGTCTGCGCAGCCAGCGCGTTCATCGTCCAGTTGGTGGAGCCGGTCAGCACGGCGATCGGTTGGTCCGCCTGCTTCAGCACCAGGAACTTGTTATGCGGGATGCGCCCCGCGGGCAGGATGCGATCCACCACAGGCACTCCCGCCGCCTTCAGGTTGGCGCGGTTCTCGCTATGCGTATCTTCATTGGATCCCGCGCGCTCATTCCCCAGCACGACCGCGCGGGCGGAGGCCGAACCGTGGTCGCTCGCCTGCAGGCGCACCTCGAGCCCCTGTGGATCGTTCAGCTCATAAAGCGCACCCCGGATCTCGCCGCCTTTGTCGTCAGCGCGATTGAGCAGCTCGGTCAGCGCGTCGGCCAGCTGGCCCTCCAACGCCTGGCGCAGGCTGTCCTTGGGATCCTCGATATGGCGCATCAGGCGATCGACACTTGGCGTGCCCAGCGCATGCGCGACCATCTGAGTCGCCAGAATGCCACGGTTGAAATACGCCTTGAACAAGCCGCGGTCAGGGGTGACGGCAACCGGGTTGGTGAGCAGCGGATCGATACCGTCGAGCGGCCGCAGCGCGCCTGGCTTTCCACCCATCGGTACGATCTTGTAGTGGAACACCCCGCCTCGGCGTGCACCGAGGTCCTTCCACCAGTACTTCTGCACCGGCGCCTGCTCGGTGGTTTCCTTGGTGTCGGCCGAAGCGGCATCGAAGCGCGCCAGCGCCGGCAGCGGCTCCCACGTGCCGGCATGCACGTCGCCGCGATACACCGCGAACCCGAGGCAGCCGGCCAGCTTCTGTTCGTAGCTCCAGGCAAACACGGCAATGTCGTTGTTCGAGAACGCGAGCGCCTTTGGCATGTACTGCCTCCCCCCTGGCGGCATTGTCAGACCACATGTTCGTTATTCTATGATGCTGGATATTAGCTCATCTGTCGCAACATTCGGTGACCTGTTTCACACGTCACGCAGTACCTCGTCTGCTAATCAGCCTAACCCGATAGCTTGGAAGGGGGAGCGCCGTGGCGATCAGGTATGGGGTGTTGCGCGGCACCGTGACAAAGGTGCTCCATCACGAGCCGGATGACCGGGCCCCGCATGTCGAGATCCTGGCGCAGACGCCACACGGACCCTGGCGGCTCGCAGTCAATGTCCGATCCGATGACGAGACCGATCTGCTGTTCCATATTGAGCCGGATTTCCGTGGTCGGATTCTGAGTGCGATCGACGCGCTGCCACCCGGCCTTACAACACCCGCACGGGACGACCATTCTCTGCGTCTTGACTATGTGCGCGGCGCCCTGTTCGACACCACCTCGATGCGGCAGGTTGCCGCGACCGCCGTTGGCGATCCGAATGAGTTGGACGACAAGCTGAGCGAGGCGCTGGAGCGCGCAGTGCGGACCGACGGCGCTGAAGTGTTTGCCTTCGGCAATCCATGGGGACCGGAACACAAGCCCGACCAGTATTTCCACTTTACGCCCGGCCGCGGGGTCCACGATCTGCACATGAACCAGGGCAGTCCGCCCCCGCATGATCGCGATGACGGTGCATGGCAGGATGGCGGCCTGGTCCTGCGCTTTCCCGACGCACCCGCGGTGGCATTCTTCTTCGCGTTCCAGAGCCAGTCCTTCACCACTGAAGACGAGACCGGGGCACCCATCTGATCGCTGCTTGATCGCCTCTGATCGGTGGACCAGTATCGCACTGGCGGGCGGCGCTTTGTGCCGCACACGCACAAAGCAGCCACCGCAATGTACGGCGGCACGGAGGAAACGAATGCCGCCCTCGCCGGGCCGCTAGCGATGGCTGTCGCCGGCGCCGTCGCATTGCTGGAGCGCACACCGCACCGCGGCATGATCACGGCGTGCATCATCTGTGCCACCCTGCTCCAGTCGCTTGACCAGACCATCGCCAACGTCGCGCTGCCTTACATGCAGGGCAGCTTCTCGGCGAGCTACGACGAGATCACCTGGGTATTGACCGCCTATATCACCGCTGCGGCGATCATGACGGCGCCGGTAGGCTGGCTTGCCGCGCGCTTCGGGCGCAAACGTCTGTTTGTTGTCTGCATCATCAGCTTCACCATCACATCCATGCTGTGTGGCGCGGCACAGACATTGGAACAGATCGTCGTGTTCCGCCTGCTGCAAGGCATGTGCAGCGCCGCCTTGGTGCCGCTGTCGCAAGCGATCCTGTTCGACATCTATCCGATCGAGCGACGCGGGTTCGCCATGGCGGTGTGGGGCATGGGCGTGATGATCGGCCCCATCCTCGGTCCGACACTCGGTGGCTATCTCACCGATGCCTACAACTGGCGCTACGTGTTCTACATCAACCTGCCGTTCGGCGTGCTGGCCGCGCTCGGCCTGTTGCTGTTCATGCACGAGAGCGACGGTGAGCGGCATCTGCGCTTCGACTGGCTCGGCTTCTTTCCGCTCAGCATCGGAATCGGCGCGCTGCAAATCATGCTGGATCGCGGCAACAACCAGGACTGGTTCACTTCGCGCGAGATCATGATCGAGGCCGTGCTGGCCGGTCTTGGCATCTACCTGTTTCTGGTGCACATGGCCTGGGCGCCGCGCCCGCTTATCCGGCCGGAGCTGTTCCGCGACGTGAATTTCACCGCGGGCCTCGTGCTGATGTTCGCCGTCGGCACTTTGCTGGTCTCATCGATCGCGCTGATGGCGCCTTGGTTGCAGACCCTGGCCAATTACCCGGTCGCGACCGCCGGTCTGTTGATGGCGCCGCGCGGCATTGGCAACCTGTTCACCATCACGCTGTGCGGCCGCCTTCTGACCCGCTTCGATCAGCGCTGGCTCGTAGCGATCGGCCTGCTGCTGCAATGCTGGTCGTTCTGGGCGATGACCGGCTGGACGCCGGACGTTTCAGCGCACGAACTGATCATCACCATTGCGGTGCAGGGTGCCGGCCTTGGTCTCGTGTTCACGCCGCTGCAGGTCCTTGCCTTTGCCACGCTGGCGCCCCGCCTCCGCACCGAGGGTGCCGCACTGTTCAGCCTGGGCCGCAACATCGGCGCCGCGATCGGTGTGTCGGTGACCACATCGCTGCTCGCGCACAACGCGCAGGCCCTGCATGAGACGATCGGCGCCTCGGTCAATCCTTTCAATCGCGCATTGCAGGCGCTGGGCTCCGCGCGTGCATGGCTCGACCCAGCGAGCCGGCACGGCTCGATGATGCTCGATCAGATGGTCAATCATCAGGCGCAGATCATCGCCTATATCGATGACTACGTGCTGATGATCTTTACCACGATTCCCGCGCTTCTGTTGTTGTTGCTTATGCGCCGCCCACGCCACGCGCCGGCGGCCGAGATGGCGCAGGCCACTGAATGACGCAAGCGCGCGCGTTCATCCGCTTGCGGCGTTGAGGCTGTCGATGTCCTGCCTGTCGAGCTTCAGTTCGACTGCCTTGAGGATGTCCTGCAATTGCTCCAGACTGGTTGCACTGGCGATCGGCGCCGTGACGGATGGCCGCGCGATCAGCCATGCGATCGCCACCTGTGCGGGCGTGGCCTTGTGCCGCGCCGAAACGTCGTCCAGCGCCTGCAACACGCCAAGGCCGCGCTCGTCGAGGTACTGCTTCACACCGCCGCCCCGCCGGCTCTTTCGCAGGTCCGCCTCCGAACGGTACTTGCCGGTCAGGAACCCGGCGGCCAGCGCGTAGTAGTTGATCACGCCGAGACCTTCGGCCAGGCACACTGCTTCGAGTTCCGTCTCGAATGCGGGCCGCTCCACGAGGTTGTAGTGCGGCTGAAGCAATTCATAGCGCGGCAGGTTGTTCACCTTGCTGATCTCGAGCGCCGATTTCAGCCGCGCGGCGGTGAAGTTCGATGCGCCGATTGCGCGGACCTTGCCCTGCTTCACCAGGTCGGCGAACGCCCGCGCGGTTTCCTCCTGCGGCGTTTCCGGGTCGTCGCGGTGCGCCTGATAGAGATCGATCACATCTGTCTGCAGCCGCTTCAGAGATGCATCGGCCTCCTTCATGATCCAGGCACGCGACAGGCCCTTGTCGCCGGAACCCATCTGAGCGCCGACCTTGGTGGCGACGACCACATCGTCGCGCTTGCCGCGCTGCTTCAGCCAGTTGCCGATCACCGTCTCTGACTCGCCGCCCTGATGGCCCCGCGCCCACACCGAATATACGTCCGCGGTGTCGATCGCGTTGATGCCACCGGCGACGCAGGCATCGAGCAGCTTGAACGAGGTCGCCTCATCGGCCGTCCAGCCGAACACGTTGCCGCCAAACATGACCGGCGATATTTCTATGCCGGATCGGCCGAGTTTGCGCTTTTCCAAAGTCTTCTCCTTCACGCCCGTCGCACGCCCCAGAACAGCACCGCCGCACACTTCACGAAGTCGGTCAGGTCCTTGCGGATCGCCCAGGGATAGTACCACTGGCCCAACGGTATGAACGGGATGCTCTGGAATGCTTCCAATTGAATCTGCTCGCAGATCTTCTTCTGATCCGCGACCTCGGATGTATCGAACCACTGATCGCGCAGTGCCTCCATCTTCGCGTCGGTCGGCCAGCCGAACCATCCGTCCTTTCCGTTGCCACGCAGCGGATATGAACTGCCCGGATTTGATGTGGCGAGTCCGCCCCAGGTGGTGTGGAATACGTTCCATCCGCCCTGCGACGGCGGGTCCATCTTCGCCCGTCGCGCGACCAGCGTGCCCCAGTCCATTACCTGGTAATCGACATTCAGTCCCAGCTTGACGAAGAGTTCGCGCGACACCTGCGACGGCGCGACAATCGAGGCCTGGTCGGACGGCGCCATCATTACGATCTTCTCGCCCTGATAGCCACTTTCGGCGACCAGCTTCTTCGCCAGTGCAAGATCGCGCGGCGAGGTGAGCGCCGTCATTCCCGCGTCGTTCGCCATCGGCGAATGGGCCGTGAAGAAACCGACCGGATACGTTCCGAGATCAGCCTGCTCGCCCACCCAGGCCGTTACGTAGTCCTGTTGATCGATTGCCGGCAGAAGTGCGCGCAACAACTTCGGGTTGTCGAATGGAGGATACAGGTGGTTGAACGCGATGATTGCCAGTGCACCGAGCGGATCGTAGCGCACTACATCGCACCCATCGGACTTGCGCAGCATCGGCAGCAGGTCGAGCAGGGGAAATTCGAGCCAATCGACCTCGCCGGTCTGCAGGGCAGCGGACGCGGTCGCGGGATCTGGCTGCACGATCCACTCCACGCGCTCGAAATTCACCACCTTGCCACCGGAGAAATATTCTGGCTTCTCCTGGCGCGGCACATAGTCGGTGTTCTTCACATAGACTGCCTTCGCGCCGGCCCGCCATTCGTCGCGTTTGAAGATGAATGGACCCGAGCCGATGTATTCCTTGATCTGCTCGCTGGCCGGCGTCTTCGCGATCCGCTCCGGCATGATGAAACAGCCCTGCGAGCCCAGTGCATAGGCCATCTGGCGGAACCGCTTCTTGAGCCGGATCTGGAAGCGCTTGTCGTCCAGCGGCTTCATCTCCTCGGTCTGCGCCGCGAGCTGCTGGCCGAACGGGTTCTTCACTGCCCAGCGCGCGATCGACGTGGTGCAGTCGGCACCGCGCACGGGCTCGCCGTCGGTGAATCTCAGCCCGTCGCGCAGGGTGAATGTCCAGGTCAGCTCGTCACTTGAGACGTCGTGGCCGGCGCACATCTGCGGCTTGCCGATCAGCGCATCGTCGATGCCGTACAACGTGTCCCACACCATGTAGCCGTGGTTGATCGCCACCGTCGCGGTCGTCCAGATCGGATCAGGGTTGGCCAGGTCGGCCTGTGGCACAAACCGCAGCACCTTGGCCGAGGCACTCTGGGCTATCGCGGGGCGCGCCAGACTCGTCGTGCCGAGCGTCGCAAGCGCTGCACTGCCCGCCAGAAGGTTCCTGCGTCTCATGTCAGCCTCTCCTTATGCCACCAGATCCTTTTGAGCCTGCGGATTGTAGTTCGCGTCGTACCAGTATTCCTGCCAGGTCGCGTAGGTGATCGGTTCCCAGCGCGGCGGATTATCGGGATCCGCGCAGGTCGGCAGGCATTCGATCACCCAATCGAATTGCGGGCCGAGGAAGAACGGAATGGCATAGCGATGGCGTCCCACCGGCGGCAGGGCACGGTGCGGCGTGGACTTGAAGCGCCCGTTGGTCCAGCGCTTCATCATGTCGCCGGAATTCACCGCGAACGAGCCCGGGATGAACGGCACGTCGAGCCACTCGCCCGACGGCATGCGTACCTGCAGGCCCGGCACGTCGGTCTGCGCCAGGAACGTCATGAAGTTGCTGTCGGTGTGCGGCGCAATGCCAAACTGGTTGGCCGCCGCCGCGACCGGCGGATAGTGCGACAGCCGAAACGAGAACTGGCTCTGCTGGAATGCCGCATCGAACCAGTCGGGCGGCAGATCGAGCGCCACCGCAACCGCCGGCAGCAGGCGGCGTGCGAAGGCATCCATGGTATCGGCGTATTCCAATGCGCGACGACGGAAGCCCGGCAGCTCTTTCTCGTCCGGCCAGACATTCGCGCCGACGAAGCGCCGGCCTGAGCGGCGCAGTGGATTGTCCGGCGCGCGTTCGCGCTTTATGAAGAACGCCTCGTTCAGGTCGGGCTGGTCGTTCTGGTTGATGTCGGACGTCCAGACCGCGTAACGGCCCATCGCCATGTAGCCGTTGTTGTGTTCGTTCAGTCTCAGCGCGAGCTTGCCGGCCATCGGCAAGTCGTGCAGGCGCTTCGCCTCGGCGAATGTCTGCGCGATCAGCGGTTGCGGCACGTCATGGCCGGTGAGGACGAGAAACCCCACGTTGGTGAGCGCATCGCAGACCAGGCGTGCAATCGCCTGCAACGCGCCAGGGCGGCCGGCCAGATAGTCCGCAACGTCAATGACCGGAATGGCATCGGGCATTGTCTGGCTCCTCGGATTGGCGATCTAGACGTGCTGTTCGTCAGTCCGCTTGTAGCGGAAGTCGCGATGCGTCACTCATCGATAACCTCGGGCGCCACGGTGCGGAAACGCCGGCGATGCACGGACGGCGAACCGTAAAGCGGCGACAGCACCATCGCCTTGCGCAAGAACAGACCGATGTCGTAGGCGTCGGTGTAGCCGACACCGCCGTGCAACTGGATGCAGGTGCGCGTCACCACCATCGCGGCATCCGAGGCGCGCACCTTGGCCCGCGACACCGCCGCCTGGCGCTGCCCCAGCGTCGGCGCGTTGTCCAGTGCATAGGACGCGGTCCCTATCGTCGCGCGGGTCAGCGAGACCTGGATCTGCATATCAACAGCGCGATGCTGCAGCGCCTGGAAGGCGCCGATCTTTCGACCGAACTGCTCGCGCGTCTTCATGTAGTCGAGCGTGATCTCGAAGGCTCGGTCCATCAGTCCGTACAGATAGGCGGAGCTCGCCATGATGCTGTGTTCCAGCGCCTCGGTCGCGTCGCCATCGATTGCCTCCGCTGGTGCATTATCGAGGATCAACGTGCCGAAGTTACCGCCATCCTGTGTCTCCGCGATTTCCAGCGACACGCCGGTCGCATCGCGTTCAACCAGCGCGAGCCCACCCGGCACGGTGATGAGGAACGCATCGGCGCCGGCTGCCATCGGGATGAACACCTTGCGCCCGTTGAGCTTGCCGTCGCGCAGAACCGTATCGCCGATCAGGTCGAGGCTGTTCGGCTTCTCCTGCCATGCCGCCAGCACGACGCGCTCGCCGGCCAGCACCGGCGCGAGGTGATCGGGCGGCAGCAGCTGCGCCGCCATCGCCGCAGCGATCAGTGGTTCCGGTACAAGGCCGCCACCGAGCTCCTCCGCCAGGCCACAGAACTCGCGTGCGCCGAGACCCGAGCCACCGGCATCTTCGGAGATGAGCAAGCCAAGCCAGCCCATTTCGCACATCTCGCGCCACTTCTCGCGATCGAACCCCGGCTCGGTGAAGCGCAGCGCGCGGATCCGCTTGAGATCGCCCTTGCGCGGCGCAATCCCCGCCGCGCTATCCTTCAGCATCTGCAGATGTTCAAGCGGATCCATCATGCCGACTGCTCCAAACTAAAAACTCCCCGTGAGGGAGGGGGGAGGGGCTGACCCGGATTTGCGGAGGATTGTCAGTTGCCCGTGCGATGCAGCGGCGCATCCGTGCGTGCCTGCAACGCGTCGAACGTCACGCCCGGCGCGATGTCGAGAACCACGAAACCACGCTCGGTCACGTCGAGCACCGCCAGGTTGGTATAAACGCGCTTCACCGCGCCGACCGCCGTCAGCGGATAGGAACAGCGGTGTACGAGCTTGGACGTGCCGTCCTTGGTGGTGTGCTCCATCATCACCCAAAGCCGCTTCGCCCCGGCAGCGAGATCCATCGCGCCGCCAACCGCCGGCGCGGTATCGTTCTCACTCGTCGCCCAGTTGGCGATGTCGCCATTCTCCGCCACCTGGAAAGCGCCCAGCACGCACAGATCGAGATGCCCGCCACGGATCATCGAGAAGCTGTCCGCGTGATGGCAGAAGCTGCCGCCCTGCCGCAGCGTGACATACTGCTTGCCGGCATTGATCAGCCAGGGATCGATTTTGTCCTTTGGCGGCGCCGGCCCCATGCCCAGCACGCCGTTCTCGGAATGGAAGATCACTTCGCGTTCCAGCGGCACGTGGTCGGCGACCGCGGTCGGGATGCCAATGCCGAGATTGACGTACCAGCCCTCGGGAATGTCGCGTGCCACGCGCGCGGCCATCTCGACGCGGCTCAGCGGCTTGATGTCGGTCACAGCGGTATCGGGCATCGCTGCCTCCTGTCAGAATCCGGTCGGATCACCGTAAGGCACATGCAGCACACGGTCCACGAAGATGCCGGGCGTGACAACGTGGTCCGGATTGATCTCGCCCAGCTCGCGGACGTGCTGGGTCTGCACGACGGTCAGCTTCGCCGCCATCGCGATCACCGGATTGAAATTGCGGCCGGACTCCATGAACGTCAGATTGCCCCAGCGATCAGCCTCCCATGCCTCCACCAGCGCGACATCGCCGGCCAGCGCGCGCTCCATCACATAGCTGCGACCTTCAAATTCGCGCGTCTCCTTGCCCATGGCCATCTTGGTGCCGACGCCGGTCGCGGTGAAGAACGCCGGCACCCCGGCGCCCGCCGCACGCATGCGCTCGGCGAGCGTGCCCTGCGGCACGATCTCCAGCTCGATCTTTCCAGCGCGATACAGCGTCTCGAACACCACCGGATCGGACGACCGCGGGAACGAGCAGATGATCTTCCGCACGCGCCCCAGGTCCATCAGGCGCGCCAGACCGATATGCCCGACACCGGCGTTGTTGGCCGCGACGGTGAGGTCTGTCGCGCCCTGCTCGATCAGTCCGTCGATCAACGCGTTCGGCTGGCCGACGGCGCCGAAGCCGCCGATCAGCACGGTTGACCCATCCTTGATGCCCGCCATGGCCTCGGCCACAGACTGGACGATCTTATCGATCATGCGCTGCGATCCCTCCGGGCGTTGCCGTCAGTCCTGGAGCTCCTGGCCTCCCACCTCGACCACCGCGTCCACTGCGAACGCGCCGTGTCCCTCCGGCATCGCGAATACCGGATTGAGATCGATCGCCGCCAACCGCGGTCCCGCCGCATGCGCAAACGCCGACAGCCGCGCGAGCATATGGGCCAGCGCCTTGATGTCGGTGCGCGGCCGCCCGCGTGCTCCCAGCAGCAGCGGCGCACCCTTGATCGAGCGAATCATCTGCTCCGCCACGTCGTCGCCGAAGGGACAGCGACGGAACACCACGTCCTTCATCACCTCGACGAAAATGCCGCCGAGCCCAAACATCGCGATCGGCCCGAACACCGGATCGCGGTGGATGCCCAGGATGCACTCCACGCCGCCCTGCAACTGCTTCGCGACCAGCACGCCTTCGAAACGTGCCGTCGGTGCCGCACGTTTCGCGCGCGCGATCAGCAGATCGTAGCCATCGCGCACCGCTGCCACATCGGCGACGTTCAGCAGCACACCGCCAATCTCCGACTTGTGCACGATGTCCGGCGACAGGATCTTCAGCACCACCGGGAAGCCGAACAGTTCGGCAGCCGCCACCGCGGCGTCGGCGCTGTCGCACGCCTGCTCCGGCGCGGACTGGATGCCGGCGGATGCCAGCAGCCGCTTCGCGTCCGCTTCACTCGGCGTCGTATCAGGCAGCGCGACCGGCGGCACGCTTGGCGCGGCACCCAGAGGAGGGGCTGCGAATGCGGCACCGAACCGGCCCATCGCGGCGATCGCCGTCACCGCGCGCGTCGGGTCCTCGTGCACGCACCAGCCATCCGCTTCCAGCTCGGCGCGACGTTCGTCCGTGGTTATCACCGACAATGTGTAGAGCCGGTCGGGGTAGCGTTCGCGCACCTTGTTGATCTGCTCGCGAATGCCCGGCCAGCGACGCGACGATGCGGTCATGCTGAAGAAGCCCAGCACGGACGCGTAGCCGCCATCCTTCACCATCGCCTCGGTGAAGGTCTCGATCAACGCGACGTTGTTGCTGACCTGCGCGGTGGCGTCCACCGGATTGCGCGGCGCGCAGAACGGCACCAGGTCACGCAGCATCGTCTGCGTCGCCGCCGGCATCTCCGGCATCGGCAAGCCGACCGCATCGGCGACGTCGCTCATCAGCACGCCGGCGCCGCCCGACACCGTGATCACGCCCAGCGTGTTGCGCGCAGGATAAATGCGGCGCGTCGCGGTGTGCGCGATGTCCAGCATCTCCTCGGAATTGCGCGCGCGCACCACGCCGAACTCCGCCATGACCGCCTCGGTCACCGCATCGTCGCCGGCGATCGACGCGGTGTGCGACTTTGCAGCCTTGCCGCCAAGCTCGCTGCGGCCGACCTTCTGCATGACGATCGGCTTCTTCGCCGCACGCGCGGCCTCGAACGCGGCGATCAGGCCGGGCGCCTCGCGGATACCCTCGGCGTACACCGCGATCACGTCCACGTCGGGACTTTCCGCCAGCCAGCCGATGCATTCGCCAACCGTCACGTCTGCCTCGTTGCCGGTCATGATGCACAGCGATGCACCGATGCCACGATTGCGCGCCAGCGTGTAAAGATGCGTGCCGTACGCGCCCGACTGCGACGCGATGCCGATGCGACCGGGCACCGGCCAACCGCTGTCGAACGACGAGGAGAACGTGGCGTAATAGGCGGTGCGTGCGTCGAACACACCGAGACAGTTTGGTCCCAGGATGCGCATGCCATGCTTGCGCGCCGCCGCGACCATGCGGTGCTGCGCGGCCTCGCCCGCCTCGTCCATTTCCGCGAAGCCGGCGGTAAACATCACCGCGGCCTTCACGCCGCGCGCGGCGAGTTCGGTGATCGAGTTCTCGGCGATCTCGGCCGCGATGGCGACGATGGCGACGTCAGGCGTCTCAGGCAGGTCGGCGATCGACGGATAGGCCTTCAGTCCCTGCACCTCGGTGCGGTTCGGATTGATCGGATACAGTCCGCCCTGAAAGCCTTGCGCCTTCATGTAGGCCAGCGGCCGTCCGCTGATGCGTGTTGGATCGCTGGAAGCACCCAGCACGGCGACCGAGCGAGGTGCGAAAAGTGGCGTGAGACCGGCAAATCTGGCGTCGGGCATGACGGCGAACGTTCCCCCGATGGTGAGGTGTTGCCGCCAGTGTGACGCCGCCATGACATGGCGGCAAGCGTTGCGGTTGCGTTACCGCTGGCGCCGTTCGGCGATGCGATCGACTATTTCGCGCGGCCCGCTACGACTGCGACTCCGGCGACACCACCATGCAACTGCTCGTGCGGCCATGTGCCAGCCGTTGGCAGGCCTGCACCGCGGCATCGCGCGACAGTCCGGTCCATCGCGCGCGATACAGCACCGCGTGCCCCTGGTGCACGCCGGACACCGACGTGCGCGCGACAGCGAGCTCGGCCGCTGCGCGTTCGCGCGCCGTGCCGAGTGCTGCGTGCGCCTGGCGCTCGTTGGAATAGGCGCCCACCTGGATAGCCCATTGTCCGGTTGGCGCACCGCCATGATGGAACGGCACCGACTCCGCCGCTACGGCCTGCTGGATGAAGCGGAGGCCTCCATGCGATGGCGGCGCCGGCGGCGGCAGCACCAACGCATATTGCTGCGTGCGCTGCTGGGAGCTCACCCGCGGCTGCTCGGCCAGCTGCGCAACCTGAACCGACCCGCGGGCAGGCACGCGGCCACCACCACCGCGACTACTGGCGAGCTGGACCGCACGGCCATAACGCGTGCCTGGGGGGATGTCGATTGGCAGCGCATTCATCGCATAGTCCTCGGCCGGTGAACGGCCGTTCGGATACACCCCGACAATCTCCGGACCGATCATCGCCACGTAGCGCCGCGTCTCATCCGGCAGTGGCCGGTTGTTGCTCAGATAGTCGTCGAGCCGCCGCGGCCCCGCGTTGTACGCGGCGAGGAAGCCGGGCGAGCCGTAGATGTCGTACATCTCCCGCAGATAAGCAGCGCCCGCGAGTATGTTGTCGTGCGGATTGAATGGATCGTCGCCAAGGTTATAGCGCCCATGCAATTCGTCATAGGTCTCCGGCATCACCTGCATCAGCCCCATCGCGCCGGCGCTGGAGGTGATCAGTTGGCCATTTTGATACTCGCTGCCCCCCAATTCGACGCTCATGACCGAGCGAACCCAGACCTCCGGCACGTCGAAGCGCTTGCTGGCCTCACGGATATACGGCCCCCACGGATCCTCGGGAGGGCCAGGCGGGACGTAGTTGCCGCGGGCACGCGCGGCATAGCGCGCCGCCTCCTGCGTGGAACTGGAATGCGGCCCCTGCCCGGCGCACGCGGCCAGCAGGACGAGAAGCACGAGACTGGAGATTCCGCGCAGTGCGGCGGCGTCCGAGAAAGCGGAGCGGCTCTGACGTAACATCCGAGGCAAGACCTCCGTCGTCGTGGCGCGGCCGGAATGGCCGGAGGGCACGGCGGCCGGGTGGCCGTCGCTCAGGTAAGGAATCAGGAACCGACTGCAACCCATTATACCAGATCGCTGTTCTAGGCAAGATCATCTCGCAACGACCGGCTTCCCGCCCGCTTTCCAGTTCATGCCGCACCAGGAACGGTCGCTTCGCACCCGCGCCGCAGCGGACTACAGTGACGCGGGGAAGCGGGAGCAGGAACGTTGCAATTAACGATCTATCCGGTTGTGTTCGTCCTGCTGGCCGGCGTTGCCGGATGCGCGCCTGCCAAACCGCCGCCGCCGGCCGCCGTGCAGCCCGCGTCAGTCAGCACAGGCAAAATCCTGTCGATGCGTGGAGTGGCAGCGCATGCCAGTCAGGATCCCTTGCGCGCCGCGATGCTCACCACGGGCGCCTCACCCAGTGACGGCAGCGGTTCGCTGGTGGAATTCATCGTGCGCACCGATGACGGCGCCACGTTGTCGATCGTGCAGACGAATGAGCCCGGCTTCCGCACAGGCGACCGCGTCGTCATTATGCGCGACGATCTCACGCACCTGGCGCGCCCAGGCCCGCAAGCCGGAAGTTGAAGGAATCGTTCGATGCTGCCGCTCGCGGATCTGACCGTGCTCGAATTCAGCCACACTGTGATGGGGCCGTCCTGCGGCGTGGTGCTGGCTGATCTCGGCGCCGACGTGATCCGTGTTGAGCCCGCGCCCGATGGTGACCGAACCCGTCGGCTGCACGGCTTCGCCACCGGCTTCTTCGCCTATTTCAACCGCAACAAGCGCTGCATCTGCATCGACGTGAAATCGCCCGAGGGGCTCGCGGTGGCGCAGGACCTGGTGCGTCATGCCGATGCGCTGATCGAGAATTTCGGTCCCGGCACGATGGATCGGCTGGGTCTCGGCTGGGATGCGGTGCATGCGCTGAACCCGCGGCTGATCTATTGCGCGCTGAAGGGCTTTTTGCCCGGACCCTACGAACATCGGCCGTCGCTCGATGAGATCGCGCAGTACATGACCGGCCTCGCTTACATGACCGGTCCACCCGGCCAGCCATTGCGTGCCGGGTCGTCGGTGATCGACATCATGGGCGGCGTGATGGGTGCGCTCGCCATCCTCGCGGCGCTGCGGCAGCGCGACAAGGACGGAGAGGGCCGGCGCATCACCAGCGCGCTCTATGAAAGTTCCGCATTCCTCGTGGGCCAGCACATGGCCGGCGAGGCTGCCACCGGCACGCCGTCACCACCGATGCCCGCCCGCAGCGGCGCCTGGGGAATCTACGAGACCTTCCCGACGTTGCATGGCGAGAAGCTGTTCATCGGCATCACGTCCGACAACCACTGGCGCGCGTTCTGTGCGAAGTTCGCGCGCCCGGAACTGCTGGCGGACGAGCGCTTCACCACGAATGCTGATCGGGTGCGGAATCGGCCCGCGCTGCGCGAAATCGTCGCGGCGATCGTGCTTAGCTACGCGATCGCCGATCTGGAACGCATCATGGATGCCGCGAACATCCCGTTCTCGGCAGTTCGCACGCCATCGGATCTGTTCGACGATCCACAGCTCAACGCATTCGGCCGCGCAATGGCGGTGCAGATGCCCAACGGAAATGTGGCGAAGCTGCCTGGACTGCCGTTCTGCATCGACGACGAGGCGCCTGCATTGCGTTTGCAGCCGCCGGCGGCGGGCGAGCATACCGATGCGATATTGAGCACGCTGGGATACCCGGCCGAACGCATTGCCGAGTTACGGCAAACTAAGGCGATCAGCTGAGATTCCCTTATCGTTGGATCGTGGCCTGACGCTCAATGGGAAGGCGCATCAGCCGAAGCGCACGCAACTGATCGGCGGCAGATGGCCGGCAACCAACGTCCAGGCGTCGCCGGCGTTCTCCGACAGCCACAAATGCCCCGTCGTCGATCCCATGGCCAACAGCGTCCCGCTGTCATCCACATCGAGCGCATGTCGATACACCAGATCATAGGCGTGGCTTTGCGGCAGCCCCTCGGTCAGCACGTCGAACGATCGCGCGCCATCGCGCGTGCGCGCCACCACCACCCGGCCATCGACCGGAATGCGACACTCGTCCTTCACGCCGGGCACGAACCATGCGGTATCGGGATCGCGCGGATGCACGGCCACGGCAAAGCCGAACTTCGATGGGCGGATCGTGGTGACCTCCTGCCAGGACTGCGCGCCGTCGGTCGAGCGGAACACGCCGTTGTGGTGCTGCACCCACATCGTGTCCGGTGTCTCGGGGCATTGCACCAGCCGATGGATGTCCTGTACCTCCGGCGCAAGATGTCGCGGCGGCGGAAAGTAATCCGCATGCATCCCGTCGGACGCGGCACGCCAGTGCAGGCCGCTATCGTTCGTCGCCCAAACGCCGCCGGTCGAAACACCGATCGTGATGTGCGCCGGATCGCGTGGATCGACACAGATCGAGGCGACGCCCGCATCGTCGAACCCGCCGCCCATCCAGTCCTTGCGTTCGGGCAGGTTCCACAGCGGTTCGTTCAACGACCACAACTCGCCGTGATCCTTCGACAGAAACAATGCTCCTGGGATGGTCCCGCACCATAACCGGCCAGGCTGATCGTCACCGCCCGTCTCCAGGCAGAACAGGTAGGACACGCTGGGACCATCGGTGTCGCTCTTAGGGAACGCCGGGGCGGCAATTTCCTGCCAGCTCTCGCCGCCATCGCGCGAGCGTTGCAGCTTGACGCCGAAATGCCCGAGTGCCTCCGCGGCATACAACGCGCCGTCGCGTCGATCGGAGAGCAGCATGGAGATCGGGTCCCCAAGAAATCGCGTGCCGGCAACCGACCATTCGCCGCGTCGCCGGCGCAGTTCGAACAGGCCTTTCTTCGTGCCGACCAGCAGACGATCGCTCACCGCCGCGCTCCCTAACTTCTATCCGCCCGACAACGCCTGGAACACAAACACCTCGTCCGCATCGCCGACCGGATCGCTGAGACGATCACGATCGGCGATGCGCTCGCCATTCACATAGATCGCGACGTGCCGTCGCACGCGCTCCTGATCGTCCAGGATGTATGATCGCAGACGCGGCTCGGCAGCGAACACCTGCGCGAGAACGGCATGCACCGTCGGTCCCGGCACTGTCATATCCGGACAGTTCAGATGCCGGTGCAAATTCGCGGTGAACGCGACGCGGGCCACGTGATGCGGCGCTCCCTCAATGTTCCACGTATACCATCCACGACACGCCGAACCGGTCGGCAAGCATGCCGAACGCTGGCGAGAAGAACGTCTTGTCTAACGGCATCTGCACCTGGCCGCCGTCACTGAGCGCCGTGAACAGACGTTGTGCCTCAGCCGCGTCCTTCGCGGTCAGCGACAGCGCGAAGCCCTGCAGCTTTGCCTGTCCCGAACACTGCCCGTCAGACGCGAGTATCGTCGAATCGCCGATACGGATGCTCGAATGCATCACCTTGTCATCCGGTGGAGTCGTGGTCATGCCACCCTTCTCCGGGCAATCCTTCCAGCGCATGAGCATCGTCACCTCCGCACCGAGGTTCTTGCGGTAGAATTCAATCGCTTCCTCACAACGCCCGTCAAGAAACAGATATGGTTGGATCTGCATGGTAACTCCTCATACGTTTCGTACCCGAATGACGATGTTGCGCAGCCGCTCCGTAATGTATACATCGTCCACACCAACCTAGCAAGCGAGGTGGACAGTGTCCACATACCTCGCGGAGGGGTGATGATGGATGCCATGACGCGCACACGACCTCGGCGCACCTACCATCATGGCGATCTGCGCCGGGCGCTGCTCGACGCCGGCATTGCCCTGGCGCGCGATGGCGGCCCCGACGCCGTGGTGCTGCGCGAGGCCACCCGTCGCGCAGGTGTCGTACCCAACGCGGCCTACCGGCATTTCGCCAATCGTCACGCGCTGCTGCAGGCGGTGCGCGCGGCCGCCCTTTCGTCACTCGCGATCGCGATGGAGAAGCAGCTCACGAGGCTGCGGCGTGGTCGCCAGGGCGCCGATCATGCACGCGCCGGTCTGCGCGCCATCGGCACCGCCTACCTCCAATTTGCCCAGAGCGAGCCGGGACTGTTCCGCATGGCGTTCGCCGTTCCCGGTGACCCGGAGACAGCGACCGACCGCGCCATGGCCGGCAAGACGGGGCTCAATCCCTTCCAGCTTCTCGGCACGGCGCTGGATCGGCTGGTCGAGGCCGGCGTGCTGCCAGCCGAACGACGCATCGGCGCGGAATATCTCGCCTGGTCGGCGGTGCATGGCTTGGCCATGCTGGTGCAGGAAGGCCCGTTGCGCCGGTTGACCCGCGTGCAGGTGCGAGAGATCGAGCAGCGCCTGCTGGATATGGTCGAGAAGGGCCTATAGGTCAGCGGTGACTGGCTGCGATTCGCGCCGTCAGTCATCACTGAATCGCGAGCAAGAGAGGAATTAACGAAGTCGTAACGTTTTGCCCGGCCACCATCCTGGCGCCGCCGATTATCATGCTCGGCAGGCATTCATGGCGTCGCTGCGAGGGATCAGGCATGGCACAGAGCTCAATGTTCCGCATCGGCCAACTGGACGAGGTCAAGGTCACACTTGGCTCGATTGTGCTTTGGGGTGACGACCATGGTGTCGTTTGGCAGGTGACCCGCGACACGCTCCGGGTTCTGCCCATAAGACGGGGAACCGTCGGTGTGCCCCTCGCTCTGGCGATAGAAGTGGCGCTTCACCTACAGGCCAGCGCTGTCGGTTGGAACATAGTCCATAACGAGTTGCACACTTGGCCCAGGGCGCTCTGCCGCGTCGTCGGCGAGGTGGACGAACGCGGCCTGCTCAAAATTCTACAAGCGCGGAAGGCTCCCGTATTCTCCCTGACACCTGCACTCGCCGCGACGGCGATTCCTGGCACCTTCCGACACGCCACCAGATTCTTCTGACCAGGCTGCGAAGAAGTGCCGGCGGCCTTCCTCCGTCCTAAACCTTCTCCACCTGCCCGTATTCCAGTTCCACCGGCGTGGAGCGCCCGAAGATCGACACACTGACCTTCACGCGGCCCTTCTCCTCGTCCACCTCTTCGACCGTGCCGTTGAAGCTGGTGAACGGACCATCGGCAACGCGAACCTGCTCGCCGATCTCGAACAGGATGGCAGGACGCGGGCGCTCAACGCCCTCCTGCGTCTGCTTCATGATGCGTTCGGCTTCCGCGTCGCTGATCGGGGAGGGCCGCGTCTTGCTGCCAAGGAAGCCGGTCACCTTTGGCGTGTTCTTCACCAGGTGCCAGGCATCATCGCTCAATTCCATCTTCACCAGCACATAGCCGGGGAAGAACTTGTGCTCCGCGTTGACCTTCTGGCCGCGGCGCATCTCCACCACCTGCTCGGACGGTACCAGCACCTCGTCCACCTGGTCTGCCAGGCCCTTCTGCGCCGCCTGTTCCTTGATCTGCTGGGCGATCTTCTTCTCGAAGCCCGAGTAGACGTGCACCACGTACCAACGCTTGGCCATTACCTGAAATCTCTCCTCAGGCACTCATGCCGAACAGGGCACGGATGCCGATGCCAATGAACTGATCCACCAGGAAGAAGAACATTGCCGCCAGTGCCACCATGGCGAACACGAGGCCCGTGGTCACCAGCGTCTCCTTGCGGGATGGCCACGTGACGCGTGCCATCTCGGCCCGCACCTCACGCACGAATTTCGCCGGATCGACCGCCACGTCATCATTCTCCAGACCTGCTGCGGGGACTATAGCGCGCTCACGGGCCGCTGGCAGGGGTGGAGGGTCTCGAACCCCCAGCCTCCGGTTTTGGAGACCGGCGCTCTAGCCAATTGAGCTACACCCCTTTGTCAGTCTTTGCAGCGGCTTGGATGCCCCGCGCCCCGCTCGTCAGTCTCGCTTTGGCCACAGAAAAGGCCGCCCCGCGAGGCGGCCGATGTAGCGATTGGGGGGCGGAATGTCTAGGCCGCCCGCTGCTGGCGCCGGCTCTGCCTTTACCGGAATGGCAATTCCCAGCGCGTCACCGCCAGCCCGTCACGGCCAGTCCTTCACCGATAGCACGGCTTGGGTTGATCCGGCGTGCCGCAGTTCGCTGAACTGTTGGAGGGCGGGCCGCCATAGTAATAGGGCGCCTGGTAAGGCGGCGGAGAATAGTACTGCGGTGGTGGTGGCCGGTAGTAGCTCGGCGGCGGATAATAGCCAGGCGCATAGTAACCGGGCGGCGCGTACGGGTAGTATTGCGCGTGAGCCGAATGTCCGGGGTTGACCAGCGACGCAAACGGCAAGATCAGCAGCAGGCGACGCATGCGTTCCTCCGGGCACCTTTCCCACGAAGGCTAAGCCGGCTTGATGATTGTCCGCAACCATCTGTTGTGGTGTGCGGACCCGGAATGTTTGCGCTTATTCATTTGTGAAACTTGGGGGCGATCTTCGCGGCGGCCGCGAGATGCGCGGTCGTCGCCGGACAGGAAACGCCGATCGACAAGCGCTGTTCGTTCCGCTGATCGCGCCAGTGTCGAGAGCCTGGAGCGGGTGACGGGAATCGAACCCGCATAACCAGCTTGGAAGGCTGGGGCTCTACCATTGAGCTACACCCGCACGCCCAGACGGTTTACCGGCCCGCCGGCACGGGTGCAATCGAGACCGGCGCCTAGACAAATTGCAGCTTCATCGGCACCATCGCACCCAATGGGGCAGGATCGGGGTCGGCAGCGCCAATGGCGTACGAATATCCCAGCGCGGCGGGCACGCTCCGCCTCCTTCGCGTTCGAGGTCGATGGCTGTTGCATTTCGCCGGGCGCCACGCCGGCCGCTGGCGATCGCCCGATGTGGCGGTCAAGGCCGTGGCGCGGCATCGATCCGGCCTGGCCGATTGGGACCGCCAGCGCATAGAGGCGCCCGAGGACCTGCTGGACTGGCGTCCCCTCGACGACTCGCTGTAGCGCGATAGCGGACCAAGACGGGCCGGCAAATCGGAGGTTTCCAATGTCGCTTTCCAGTTCGGAACTGCTCGCGGCACTCCGCGACCTCCGCCACTCGATCATGACCGAGGCCGCCCGCTCGATCGAACGCTGGCAGGCCGACATTGAGCAGCCGTCGTTCGTCGTCAGCGCCGGCAATCTCGCACACTACCTGGCGCTCCGGCATCACGATCTGCGCGATTTGCAGCGCGACCTGATGCGGCACGGACTGTCGTCACTCGGCCGACTGGAAAGCCGCGTCCTGCTCACGCTGAGTACCGTGGAAAGCGCTCTGGACGCATTGGTGTCCGACGCTCAAACGAGCCCAGCCTCACCACCTTCGAGCGAAGAGTTCTTTCGCGGCGAGATGCAGTTGCATACCAACACGCAAGCCCTGCTCGGTGGCGAGCCCGGCGGCGCCGGGCGGATCATGGTCACTCTCCCGACCGAGGCGGCGCAGGACCCCGGATTTATGCTGGAGATAGCGCGGCGCGGCGCCGACGTCGTTCGCATCAACTGCGCGCATGACGGCCCCGATACCTGGGCCGCGATGATCGAGAACACCCGCAAGGCAGGCGACGCGGTGGGACGCCGCGTTCCCGTTCTGATGGACATCGCCGGACCCAAGTTTCGCATCGGCCAGGTCAAACGGCAGCCGGGCGAGCGCATCGTGGCCGGCGACCGATTCCGTCTCGTGGGGGATGCCGCGGCGTTTTCCTCCGACACGACGATCGAGGCCGTGTGCGAACCGCCCGACGTGCTGGATCACCTCGCGATCGGCACCGAGGTCTCGTTCGATGACGGCAAGCTCGGCGGCATCGTCGAGACGTGCCAGCCAGGCAACGTCATGGTCCGTGTCGAACGGACGCAGCGCAAAGGCTTCAAGATGAAGCCCGAACGCGGCCTGACCTTCCCGCGCGCCAACCTGCATCTCGACCCGCTGACGCCAGACGATCTGCGAGACCTCGACTTCGTCGCCCGACACGCCGACATGATCGGATTCTCGTTTGTGCAGAGCGCCGCCGATATCACGCGGTTGCAGGACGAACTGGCCGCGCGTCGTCCCGATTGGCAGCGCCTCGGCATCATCGCCAAGATCGAAACGGCCCAGGCAGTGACCAATCTGCCCGACATCATCGTGCGCGCCGCCGGCAGGCAGCCGTTCGGCGTGATGATCGCGCGCGGCGATCTGGCGGTGGCGATCGGCTTCGAACGGCTCGCCGAGATGCAGGAGGAGATCCTGTGGCTGTGCGAGTCGGCGCATGTGCCGGTGATCTGGGCGACCCAGGTGCTGGAGGAGATGGTCAAGTCGGGCCTGCCGACGCGCGGCGAGATGACCGACGCGGCGATGGCTGGCCGCGCCGAGTGTGTGATGCTCAACAAGGGCCCCAACGTGGGCGAGGCGATCACCGCGCTGCAGGGTCTGCTCCAGCGGATGATGGAGCACCAGTCGAAGAAGACCGCGCGGCTGCGGGCGCTTCGGTCCTGGTAGCCTTGGCTCAACTGTTCGCGTAGACGTACATGTACGGGCTGCCACTGCCTGGATCAGTGCCGAAGCTGACAGACAGGCGTCCGTCGCTGAGGTCGCTACCGGCGAAACCAGCCAGCGTGAGGGATGCTGTCGGCTGCCCGGCAGCCGTCGCGTGCAATGTCAGACCCGTATAGCCCGCGGTGCCTTGGCCATCCACCCAGGCGAGGCCGAAATCCTGCGGCGTGACACCCCAGATCGTTGCGACGTCACCGGCATGAAAGCCATTGACCGTGCTCCAGATATCCGCCGTTGGGCCACGATCATCCACGAAGAACGTGTCTGTGCCGCTGCCACCGGACAGGAAGTTCGAGCCAGTGCCACCGTCCAGCACATTGGTACCGCTGCTGACCGCCAGAGCATCGTTGCCGCTGCCACTGTGAAGAAACCAGTTGGGCGTACTGACGCTGATGTTCAGGCTGTCCGAGGCGATGTTGAGATATTGATCCTGCAGTCCGCTCACAGGCCCGGTGTAGGGTTGGAAAACTGCCGGGATGGATTGATTGGTTGTCGTGTCGAGGACAGCGATGCCGGGGAGCGGGCGTTCCCGGTGGCGCTCCATACAGCGACTGAATGGCCTCGATGTCGGATTGGTCCGGTCCCGCACTGTTAGCGGGCCCCGCGGTCGGGTTCATCACTGCGTCAGGATCGGCCAGATTATGGTCGAGACCAAGCGCGTGGCCCAATTCGTGCTCTAACACCTGCTGAAGGTTCGCCGTGTAACCGGTATATTGAAAATCACCGCCCGCGAGAGGGATCAGCGCATCCTGAGATGGGTCTTCGATTAAAACGATTGTGTTCGGCAGGAAGAACTGAGCGCTTGAGTGCCAATATGTCAGCCCAATCTGGCTGGTTTGCGCGGGATTGAGCGCGTCGAACCCTACGCGGATGTCCACCGATGCAGCGTCCGGCACAAGCTCAAATTGCACCCCCGATACTGCGGACCAGGCGGCGGCAGCATTCTCGACCACTCTCTGATAGGCCGCCTCGGTGATGAAGCTGGAGAACTGTGCGGGCTGGCCCCTCAGGTTCGCATCGGCGAACGAGTAGGTGATGACATCCGACGGCCAGACGGGGCCTTCCAGAGGGTCAGGTGCAGCCATCCTCCATGACTATGTCTTAAGTTCGTGGATCGCAACGCTCATCCTCGACAATAGTGGAAGCTCGCGGGATGCGTGGCTTGTGCGGCCTGCGCTCGTCACCCATTCCTTTGCCGACGGACGCAGCGAAACCCGACATGGCTCGTCGAGGTGTCAACCGGCTGTGCATGGCGCGCGGCTGGGCGATAGCGGCGGCAGTAATTCGGCGCACACAGGTGCGACCCGCCCTTCAGCACCTTTCGCGGAATGCTGATTTCGGGTTGGGCGGGATCGTAGCTGGTGGACTCGGGCGCGCTGCGCTGGGTCGACGGGATGCAGCAGGCGTTGGCCGCATCACCGTCGTGGCACGGCGCGTACCAATCGGACGTCCACTCCCAGACATTGCCGATCATGTCGTACAGGCCGTAGCCGCTCGGCGGGAACGCGCCGACCGGCGATGTCCGCTCGTAGCCGTCGGTTGCGAGGTTCTCGTGCGGAAAATTACCTTGCCAGGTGTTCGCCAGATGCCTCCCATCCGGGGTGAATTCATCGCCCCAGGCGAACTCGGCAGAACCATCCAGGCCGCCGCGCGCGGCAAATTCCCATTCGGCCTCGGTTGGCAGTTCCTTGCCGGACCATTCCGCATACGCGAGCACATCGCGATAGGCGACATGAACCACGGGATGATCGGCCAGTCCCGCGATCGAACTGCGAGGCCCATAGGGCCGTCGCCAGTTCGCGCCGAACCTGAACTGCCACCACTGCTCCCATCGGCGCAGATCGACCGCATGCTTCGGCGGCGTGAAAACCAGCGAACCGGCGCGCAGCATGTCCGGCAGCGCGCCAGGATAGTCGGCGGCCTTTGGCACAAGCTCGGCGACCGTCACGTGACCGGTGGCGCGAACAAACCTATGGAACGCGCTGTTGGTGACCGGCGAACGGTCGATCCAGAACCCGGCGACACTCGCGCTGTGCACCGGCGCCTCTTCGGGATAGTGCCGATCCGACCCCATGCGAAATGTGCCGCCGGCCACCCATACCATGTCCGGTGGCACATACTCGTCGATCGGTCCGTCAGATGCTGCGTGCACTCGGGTCTTCCAACAGTCGCCGGTCGGTTGCTGCAACTTCTCGATGATCTGGTCAACTGTGAAGCTCTGTGGCCGCTGTCGTGGCGGATAGTCCGGAGCGACCCGTCCCAGTAGGTATTCGAGCTGACATCGGCGCGTTCGTTAGGGGCCATGCGCCACGTTGGCCCGCGACATTAGGCGGCGATTGCGCCAGCCAATCAGCTCGGCCATGTGTGCGTCACTATCAGCGGGGTGAGCGCGGCGTTTACAATCGGCCGCCCGGTCACGTCATCACGACCGTCGCCGATCCGGCTCCCGCCGGTACGCTGGCAGAAGTCGAGTCGCTACTCCGAACGTGCCGGCCGGATGTGCCACACAAAACCAACTGCGTGTTTTGCGTCCATCTGCCGCTTATTTGCGTTAGATTTTTTCTGTGCCATCCCGAGGCGGGCGATCAAGTGCACACACCGCATCTGTGGGCTCAGAGCCTCTGACGATCGCGCACAACTATCGCCGCGACCGACCGAAGACTACACGTAGTGCTCCGCCAGCGGCGCGAAGCCGTTGAACCGCTGGCTGGCATACGTCGTCACGTATGCGCCGGTTGACAACAGTTCCACCCGATCGCCTGAACGCAGCGCCAGCGGCAGGCGATAGTTGGCCTTTTCGTAGAGAATGTCCGCACCGTCGCAGGTTGGACCGGCGATCGCCACCGGCCCCATCGCCGTGCCGTCATGCGGCGTGGTGATGCGATACTTGATCGCCTCGCCCTCGGTCTCCGCCAGTCCGCCAAAGCGACCGATGTCGAGATACACCCAGCGCACCGGATCGGTGCGGTCGCGCCGGCTCACCAGCACCACCTCGGCGCTCACCAGACCTGCGTCGCCCACAATGAAGCGCCCAGGCTCGATCAACATTTCAGGCAGCGCATTGCCGAAATGCTCGATCATCGACGTCATGATCGTATCGCCGAACTCATCGATCTCGGGCACCGGATCGCGATACCGCGTCGGGAAGCCGCCGCCGAGATTCATCATGCGCAGGTTCACACCCGCCTCGGTCAGGTCGGTGAACAGCATCGCGACCTTCGCGATCGCCGCCTCGTAGGCGCGGGTCGTGGTCTGCTGGCTGCCGACGTGGAACGACAACCCGTAGGGATCCAGCCCCAGCTCTCCGGCACGCAGCATCAGCTCGCGGGCACTCTCCACGGTGGTCCCGAACTTGCGAGACAGCGGCCAGTCGGCGCCTTCATTCGCCACCAGGATGCGGCAGTAGACCCGCGCTCCCGGCGCGTTCTCCGCCAGCTTCTCAAGCTCCTCGGCAAAGTCGAAGGCGAACAGCGTCACGCCGCGCTGGAATGCCGAGCGGATCGCGCTCGACTTCTTGATCGTGTTGCCGTAGCTGATCGCCTCCGGCCGGGCGCCAGCGTCCAGGCAGCCGGACACCTCCTCGAAGCTCGCCGCATCGAAACTCGAGCCGAGACGCGCCAACCGTTCCAGCACGGGACGCGCCGGATTGGCCTTCACCGCGTAATAAATTCGCGCCAATGGCAGGGCGCGCTGCAAGGCGCGGAAATTGGCTTCCACACGGTCCACATCGAGCACCAGGCACGGCGTGGCCGGCTGCTGCTCAGCAAGGAATCGGGCGACTTTTGGGGTCATCGCGCCGGGCCTCCTTTGGCTGGACGCCCACCTGATCCAGGCGGCGGGCGTTAGTTGACGAAACGGTCGAACGAACCAGCGACCAATACGATTGCCAGAACGCTTGACGTCGTTGCGTAACCACTTAGGGCCAGAGGCACGTGCGTTGCTGCGTAGGGGGCCACATAGGACCCAAGCCCCCCCGACGCAAGACGGAATCTCGATCAATCCGCCAGAAAAATGTCATCTCACTGCATCGCCGGCTGCGGTTCGGCGTTTTCCCTGCCAGGATCACCGGGGGGCAGGTTATGGATGCGAGGAACAGATTGGACACGATGACTTCACCCGGGGCCTCACCCGGCCGCCGTGCTTCGGGCAAACCCGGCTGGTACCAGGTTATCGTTGGGGCGATGCGGGAGGCCGTGACCGATCGGGTCTCGCTCGCCGCCGCCGGGTGCGGGTTCTATGCCACAATGGCACTCTTCCCCGCCATCAGCGTCCTCATCTCGGTCTATGGCCTCGCGTTCAACGTCCAGTCAGTGGAGCAGCAGCTCGCCCTGCTGCGAGAACTGCTGCCGCCGCCGGCCTTTGCGCTCATCAGTGAACGCGTGCACGAACTCGTCAACCAACCCAACGACACGCTGAGCATCAGCCTGCTCATCAGTCTCGTCGTCGCATTCTGGAGCGCTTCGGCCGGCACGAAGTCCGTGTTGTCGGCGCTGAACGTCGCCTTTGACACCGTCGAGCGGCGTGGCATCGTGGGCTTTCAGCTCACCGCTTTGGCAATGACGCTATGCGCGGTGGCCGCTGCGGTTCTCGCGATCGCGGTGCTGGTGTTCCTGCCGACGGTGATCTGGTTCATTGGCCTTTCCGACTATAGTGCTGCGCTGATCAACATTTTCAGCATGGTCCTGCTGGTCGTGCTGGTAGGCGGCTCCATAGCACTGCTCTATCGATACGGGCCGTCACGCGAGCGGCTGCGAGAACGGCAGATCTTTCCCGGCGCGATTCTGGCGACGCTGTTATGGCTCATTGCTTCGGAGGGGCTGTCGTACTACGTCGCGCGCATCGCGCGGTTCAGCGTGACCTATGGCCCGCTCGGCGCAGTCGTCGCTATCATGCTGTGGTTCTACCTGACCGCCTACGCCGTGCTTCTCGGCGCGGAGGTGAATTCGCAACTGGAACATCGAAACGCGGCGCGCGAGGACCTTTCGGCTGGCAAATGAAACGGCCGGCTGTTACCTGACTGGCGCACGCGTACCTTCGAGTAGGGAAACGCCGCGAAATGGCCCAGTGGGACGACGGCTACGTCACCGACGTGGCGTATACCAGCAACTTCTACCGCGAGATCACGCCGAGCTGGATTGCGCTGACGAGTTTGCTGCTCGGCCATCGGCCGCCGGACCTCGCGGCGCCATTCAGTTACGCCGACCTTGGCTGCGGCAACGGCTTCACCAGTCTTGTCATCGCCGCGGCGTGTCCGCATGCGGAGGTCTGGGGCTTCGACTTCAATCCGGCGCATGTCGAGTTTGCCAACGGTTTGGCCGGCCGCGCCGGACTGACCAACGTGCGGTTCGTGGAAACCTCGTTCGCCGACCTGGAGGTCGCGTCGAACAGCGACATGCCCGACTTCGACATCATGGTGTCGCACGGCGTGCTGAGCTGGATCTCGCCGGCGAACCGCAAACATCTGGTTGGCGCGGTAGCGAGCCGTCTGAAGCCAGGCGGCTTGGTCTACCTAAGTTATAATGTAACTACCGGTTGGACCGGGATGGTGCCACTTCGCGTGTTGATGCGGATGCTCACCGTCGCGAGTCCGGAGCGCACCGACCTTGCGGTGCCCGGCGTGCTGGATTTCGTCGATCGGCTGAAGCAGGCGGGCGCATCGTTCTTCACCGCCAATCCGGCGCTCGAGAACCGGCTCGCCGACATTCGCAAGCAGGATGCGCGCTATATCGCGCACGAATACCTGAACCAGGACTGGCACCCGCTGATGTTCACCGAGGTCGCGGGCGAGATGCTGGAGGCAAAATGCCGCTACATCGGCAGCGCCACGCTGGCCGAGAACATCGACACGGTCTCGGTGCCGCCCAACGTGGCGCCGATCCTCGCGGAAACGCGCGATCCCTATTTGCGCGAAACGCTGCGCGACCTCGGCTGCGCTCAGACATTCCGCCGGGATCTATACCGCAAGGGCATGGCGCCGATGCCGGCAGCCGAGCAGCAGATGCAGCTGGAGAACCTGACGCTCGCCGGAATGGGTATGGCGGCGCCGGAGGGGGGTATCACGTTTGCCACGCCGATCGGCAGCGTGACCGGTCGGCCGGAGGTGTACGAGCCGCTGCTGTCCATGCTCGAAGCGGGCACGCTGAGCGTTCGCCAGGCACGCGACGCCCCGGCTTTCGCCGGCCGGGCGCTAACCGAGCTGATGCAGGCATTCACCTTGCTGATCGCCGGCGGCTACGCACACCCAATGCTGCCAGAGGCCGGCGCCGCGGCTAGGCACGAGGCTGCGCGACGGCTCAACCTGGCGATCGCGCAGACCAACGCGAACGCCGGCGACCTGCCGCGGCTGGCCGCGCCGACGATCGGCTCGGCGATCGGCGCGGACATCCTGGAGACACTGCTGGTAGGCGAGCTGCTCGCAGGGAAGCCGGCAGATGTCGGGTCCCTGGTGGCCCAGCTTGTGGGGTCGCTGGGACGTAGCGGGCGCAGTGTGCAGCGCGACGGCAAGCCGGTCGGCGGTGCCGGCGAGACAATTCAGATCGTAACCGAGGCAGTGGTCGGGCTGCTGGAGCGGCGGATGCCGCTGCTGCGGCGGCTGGGCGTGCTGGAGGGCTGAGGGGGCTTGCGCCGCGCGTCCGCGAAATCAAGCCGCCTCGCGCCTTTCGTCACCCGGGATCACGTAGTCCATGCTGCCGCCGAACTGGAGTTCCAGCGTCGTGACGCCATTCGTGGCCGGCAGCGGCAACACCGCCTCACCGTCGGTCCAACGCCGGATTGCCCATCCATCCCGTTCGACCGCCCACCAGCCCTGCTGTAGATCGGGGTGGTCCATCGGGATCTCCCGCACCTGCGTGGCGTCGCGCAGCACGATGCGCGCCAGGCACACGCCGAGCCGGCGGCGATCCTCCAGCCACGGCCGCACATCAGCCGGCGCACTTGCGCGCGAGACCAATTGCACCGTCCCGACGTTACGCGGCAGCACGAAGATGCACCGTCCGGCGTCCGCATGGACCGGGCGAAGCTTGCGGCCCGCGGCAACGATATGCAGCGCCGGGTCAACGGTGGCCTCGACCGGCCGCACGGGCTGACCAAGCAGTGCGGCACGCGCGGCAAGGCGCTGCCAGGCCGGGCGAACGCTCGCCTCGTCCCATACGAACGGAGCGCACGATCCCGCCTCGCGCGTCGGATAGTCCGTCTCGTCGGTAAGATCCGGATGCAGCACCAGCGGATCTTGCGAATTGGCGAAGAAGCCGCGGTTGCCGGTGTTGAGGTAGCTTTCTGCCGGCATGCCCTCCGCGAGCAGGATGGCGTGCGCCTCGAGTTCGACGTGGAAATACTCGGCTGAGGTCAGGCCCTTCTCCTGCCGGATCGTTGTGCCGTTGATCAACTGGCGGGCGCAGATCAGCCGGCCGTCGACCAGGATTGCGTGGTCCGGCGACACAAGAAGGTCGGTGTGCGGCATGTTGTCGGCGAACGCGCGTCGCTGGATGCGAATCGGCGCAACCGTCTCCGGGCGCGGATGCGTCGTCAGATCAATGCGTCGCCGGCCAATCCATTTGACCGGCCTGGGGCTCAGTTCATCGCCAGCCATCGTAAGCACGATGTCGCCCTGCATCAGGGTCTCGATCATCCGTTCGCCGCTGGCGGTGAGGATCCGTGTGCCGGCCGCGAAGCAGACGGCCTCGATTGTGTCGCCGAACACCGCGAAGTCATTCGGCGCACCGGTCTGCAGACCCACGTTGTTCATCGTCAGGATCGTGGCACTGCCGTCGGTCACCGTGAGGACACCGGTCGATGCGTCCAATGTCGCGGCGTCGCCAGTGAAGTCGGCACCGTCGAAGACAATCTGGTCGCCCCACGCGAGATTGCTGATCTGCTGGTTCGTCACGGTGGACGTCGCGACAAAGCCCGACAGGAATTCGACTTCGCCGGTGTTGAGCGTGGCGGTGCTCGCATTCGCGAAGCTGGTGGTGACGTTCCTGTTGTCCACCGAGGTATTGCCGAGCTCGAGATGGCCTCCACCCCCGGTGCCTGCGATCGTGATCGTCTCAGCGGTACTGCGGAAGTCGATAATATTCGTCCTGATGGCGAACAGACCGCCCGCATTGACCGTAATATCGGCCGGACCCGTGCCAGCATAAGCCAGGGTGTCGGTCAGCAGGCTTCCCCCGACGGTCAGGCTCGGGAGGCTATGGGCTCCGTGGCCAGTCGCGAGCCAAAGCCGGGCGAGATCAAAGGTGCTGCCCGCGTCAAGCGTTACAGTGTAGGTGGCTCCGGGACCGGTTGACGTGGCGCCGAACCCCGCCACGTCCGTGTCGGGAGTTCCCGCGCCCGGTGTTCCTGTTGGCGACCAGTTGTCGGTGGTGCTCCAGTCTCCCGTGGTGCCGGCAGACCAAATAAATCTTGCCATTCGCTGCCCCCTTCAAACGGTGATCTAGCGCACCGCTTCCATAGGCCAGCGTTGGCAGTCAGCGATACATAATTAATTAACCAATCAACGGTTTGATCAGCGTTACTCGCGAGAAGGAGCCGCGTCCGAGCGCTGGCAGCGCCTGCCCTATCTGATCAACCCTGTCAGCGGGCTGGACGGATCGGCCCCGAGGCGCCGCGGCATCCGTCCGGCGAGATGTGCGAGCCGTCCCGCCTCGATCGCCAACTTCATCGCCCGCGCCATTCGGATCGGGTCCTTGGCATGGGCGATCGCCGAATTCAGCAGCACTGCATCGCAGCCCAGTTCCATGGCGATCGCCGCGTCCGAGGCGGTGCCGACGCCGGCATCCACCAGGAACGGGACCTTGGTCTGCTCGCGGATCATCCAGATAATCGCCGCGTTCTGGATGCCCAGCCCTGAGCCAATCGGCGCGCCCAGTGGCATGATCGCCACACACCCCATCTCCTCGAGGCGCTTGCACGCCACCGGGTCGTCGGCTGTGTAGACCATCACCTCGAACCCGTCCTTGATCAGCGCCTCCGCCGCCTCGAGCGTGCCGGCCATGTCAGGATACAGCGTCGGCGGCGGCCCGAGCACTTCGAGCTTCACCAGGTTCCAGCCGCCCGCCTCGCGCGCCAGCCGTAGCGTCCGGACCGCCTCGCTTGCCGTGTGGCAGCCCGCGGTGTTCGGCAGGTAAGTGTATTTCTTCGGATCGACGTAATCCTGCAGCATCGGCGCCTTGGGATCCGACAGATTGACCCGCCGTACCGCCACGGTGACGATCTCCGCGCCGGACGCGTCGATCGCCGCGCCGGTTTCCTCGAGATCCTTGTAGCGGCCCGTCCCGACGATCAGGCGCGAGCGGAAGCGGCGTCCGGCCACCGTCCAGGTGTCGTCTTGCGGCAGCGTTGCATCCATCTCAGCCTCCCCCGATGAAATGCACGATTTCCAGCGCGTCGCCGGTCTGGAGCCAGGTCTCGGCGTAGCTGGAGCGCGGCACGATCGCCTCGTTGCGCTCTACCGCCACCTTGCGTGTCTCCAGCCCGAGCGTGGCGAGCAGGGCGGCGACGGTTATCGGTCCGTCGAAGGCGCGGGCTTCGCCATTCAGTGTCAAAGTCACGGCGGTCTGCATGCGCGGATTATGGGCACGTGGGCCCAGCGGGGCAAGGAACGGAGACGCGACCGGCGTGCAGATTTCCCGTGCAGAATTCTGCCCTGGCATGACGCCCGGGAGCATGCGAAAAAACTGGCCAAAAGTGTATAACGCAGGTATAACGAAATAGTTACCTACGTATCACGCTATTCAACGGGCTGGTCATATCGGGTTTAGACCAAAGGGGGGTTTCATGCGGCAAGTCATCGCAGCGGTTCTATGCGTCCTGTTTTCCGGCGCCGCCATGGCCCAGCAGCAGGCAGCGGACCCGGCCAATCGGGCAAATCAAGGCACCGTTGGCGTCATCACCGGAATGGAAGGCGGCACTTACGCGAGGACCGCGGCGGACCTGACGATCCTCGACGACGGCACGCTCCGCGTGTTGCCGATATTGGGGAAGGGTTCCCTGCAAAACCTCTCCGACATTCTTTACCTCAAAGGCGTGGATATCGGCTTCGTGCAGGCCGATGCGCTGGCCTACGCGCAACAGCACGGAATGTTCCCCAACCTCACGCAGAAGATCCGCTACATCGCCAAGCTGTACGACGAGGAGATCCATATCCTCGCCCGCAAGGACATCACCAGGCTTGAGGATCTGAACGGCCAGCGCGTCAACGTCGATGTCACCGGCAGCGGTTCCGCGATGACCGCCGAGATCGTGCTGGATGCTCTCGGCATCAAGGCCAAGGTCGAGCACGAAAAGCAGGTCACCGGCGTGCAGGAATTGAAGCACGGCGATATCGCTGCGGTCATCCATGTCGGCGGCGCGCCGATCCCGCTGTTCGCCGACATATCAGCCGACAGCGGCATTCATTTTCTGCCGATCGAGCTCAACCAGGCGCTGGCGCAGACCTACCTGCCGGATCAGTTCACCCACGACAACTATCCCTTGCTGGTCCCTGCCGGCACCACAGTGCCGACCATCGCCGTGGGCGACGTGATGGCAGTGTTCGGCTGGCAGCCGCATTCCGAGCGCTACAACAAGGTGGCCCGCTTCGTGACCGCCTTCTTCAGCAAGTTCGACCAGTTCCAGCAACCGCCGCGCCATCCCAAGTGGCGCGAAGTGAACCTGACTGCCCAGGTACCCGGCTGGACGCGCTTCCAGGCGGCCGAGGACTGGCTGCAGCAGGAGACAACGGCAGGCACCGCCGGCGGCGCCACTCAGGAACGGTTCAATGCCTTCCTCTCCCAGACCAACCCCAGGGTGAGCGGCGGTCTGACGGAGACGGCGAAGGCAGCGTTGTTTCAGCAATTCCTGGCCTGGGACAAGCAGCAGCCGGCGGGACATTAGCAGTGCCAGATGAGGCCGCGCGAAGACGCGCACGTCACTTGGCGCTGGCGGCATTTTGCGCCGCTCCCCTGTTGGCGGCGGCCCCGTCCTTTGCGGCTCCGAGCAGTCCCGAGAATGCACAGAGTTCACCGGCGGTGCCAGCCGATCCCGAGTGTGCAGCGCTACTGCTCAAGGTCGAGAAGCAGATTTCCGATGGCCGCACCGCCACACCGGCTGATGACAACGCGCTGCTGACATGGCAGAGCGTGATCACGCGCGTGGAACCTGCCTCGCCGGGAACACTTCATGCGTTGCAGGACTTCGTAACGCGCTTGACCGCCCGCGAGGCTGAGGAACATGCGGCCGGGAGACGAACGGTCGAGGTTGATCTCAAATTGTTCGAGGGCCTGGCGAGCGAGCTTATTTCGCGGGGTGCGGCGTCGCTGAGCAGTGCGCAGACCGCCGAAAAGCCGGCCGCGGAAAGTGATCCGCCCCCGGGGCCTGCGGACCAGGCGGCGGCGCCCAGCGGCACACCGGACGGTGCCCCTGCCGCTCCTGATACAGCCGCTATTGATACAGCGATTGCGGACAAAGACCCGGCGAGCCCTCCGGCTGCGGCTGGCAATACACCCGCCGATACGGCGTTTGCGCTGGCAGATCCGACCGCGAGCCTGCCGGCGAACGCGCCGGCCGCACCGGACCCGGCGCTGGCCGCTTCGTTCGTGCGTCGCGGCGATGCAATGCTGGCGATCAAGGACATATCGGCGGCGCGCAAGCTCTACGAATCTGCCGCCGATGCCGGAAGTGCGGCGGGCGCGACGGCGCTCGCCAGAACCTATGATCCCGACTACCTCGCCAGGCTCGGCGTGGTCGGCCTGCAACCCGATCCGGCGGCCGCCGCCACCTGGTATCGCAGGGCGGCAGCGCTGGGGGATCGGGACGCTGAGACGCGGCTGCGAACGCTGGCGCGGTCGGCCAACTGAGGCGGTCGAACGCCTGAACCGGCGCCCCGGCCGGTTGGACCGGCGCGACCAGCTATGCTACGCGCGCCCCAATGTCTCAATCGGCATCCCCACCCCTGGTCGCCGTGCTGAACGGCCCGAACATGAACATGCTCGGCCTGCGGCAGCCGCATCTTTACGGCAGCGCCACGCTTGATGACGTTGAGCAGCTCTGTGCGGAAACCGCCGTGCAGCTCGGGCTCGCCATCGACTTCCGTCAGACCAATGGCGAGGGCGAACTCGTGTCATGGGTGCAGGAATGCCGCGGCCGCACCCAGGGCATCGTGATCAACCCGGCCGGCTACACTACCACATCCATTGCGCTTATGGACGCGCTGCTCGCGACCGACCTGCCTGTGATCGAGGTGCACGTTACCAATATCCATCGGCGCGAGGAATTCCGGCAGCACTCCTACGTATCAAAAGCCGCCGTCGGTGTGATCTGTGGTCTGGGCATTCGCGGCTATGCGCTGGCGCTGACCGCCATGGCCGACCTACTGTTCGAGGCCAACGCATGACCCGCATCCCGTTCGATCCCGACGCTATCCGCGCGCTCGCCGCTGTGCTGAACGAGACCGGCCTCACGGAGATCGAGATCGCCGAGAAGGACAGCCGCATTCGCGTCGTGCGGGCAGCAGCCCCCGCCATGGTTGCCGCTGCCCCGCCCACGCCGCTCCCCGTGGCGCCACCGACCACCGCGTCCGCACCGGACGAGACCAACCATCCGGGCGCGGTCATCAGTCCGATGGTCGGCGTGGCCTATCTCTCGCCGGAGCCCGGTGCGCCACCCTTCGTCACTGTCGGCCAGAGCGTCATCGCCGGCCAGACGCTGCTGCTGATCGAGGCGATGAAGACCTTCAACCAGATCAAGGCGCCCAAGGACGGCACCGTCGCGCGCATCCTGGCGGCCAACAGCACGCCGGTGGAATACGGCGAAGTTCTGCTGATCCTGGAATGATGGCCGGATCAAGTCTGGCCACGACCCGTGAAGTCCGGGCCTCGCCCGGGAGCATGTAGCGTCGGATGTTCCAAAAGATCCTCATTGCCAACCGTGGCGAGATCGCGCTTCGCATCCAGCGGGCCTGCCGCGAGCTAGGCATTCAGTCGGTCGCGGTGCACTCGACCGCGGATGCTGACGCCATGCACGTGCGCCTCGCCGACGAGAGTGTGTGCATCGGGCCGCCACCGGCCAAGGACAGCTACCTCAACATGCCCGCAATACTCTCGGCGGCGCTGGTGACCGGCGCCGAGGCGATCCATCCGGGCTACGGCTTCCTCGCCGAGAACGCGGGGTTCGCCGAGATGGTGGAGGCGCATGGCCTGACCTTCATCGGTCCGTCACCGGCGCATATCCGGATGATGGGCGACAAGATCGCCGCGAAGGCCGCCGTGGCGCGGCTCGGTGTGCCGCTCGTGCCAGGCTCGGATGGCGCCGTGGCGGATGTCGCGAAGGCGCGCGATGTGGCGGGAGGCATCGGCTATCCGGTGGTAATCAAGGCTTCTGCCGGCGGCGGCGGACGCGGCATGAAGGTGGCGCGGGATGCCGCCTCACTCGACGAGGCATTCGGCATCGCGCGGACCGAGGCGCGTGCCGCTTTCGGCAACGACGCCGTGTATGTGGAGAAATACCTCGATCACCCGCGACACATCGAACTGCAGGTTCTCGCCGATGCGCATGGCAACGTCGTGCATCTCGGTGAGCGCGATTGCAGCCTGCAGCGGCGGCATCAGAAGCTGCTGGAAGAAGCCGGCTCGCCGGCGCTGAGTGCCGCCGCGCGCGACAAGCTCGGTGCCACCACCACCACCGCTCTGGCATCGCTCGGTTACCGCAACGCCGGAACTCTGGAGTTCCTGTATCAGGACGGGCAGTTCGCGTTCATCGAGATGAATACGCGTCTGCAAGTTGAACATCCGGTCACCGAGATGGTGTGCGGCATCGACCTCGTGCGCGAGCAGATCCGCATCGCCGCCGGCGCGCCACTCGGCTTTGAACAGAGCGATATCCGATTCTCCGGACACGCGATCGAGTGCCGCATCAACGCCGAGGACCCGACAACTTTCACTCCGACGCCCGGCCGCGTCACCGCCTACCACGCGCCCGGCGGCCTGGGGGTGCGCGTGGATTCGGCGCTGTACGCCGGGTATTTCGTGCCACCGTATTACGACAGTCTGGTTGCCAAGTTGATCGTCCACGCGCCGACGCGTGCCGATGCGATCAGCCGGATGCGTCGCGCGCTCGATGAATTCGCCATTGTTGGCATCCAGACGACGATCCCGCTGCACCAGCGGATTGTCGATGATGCAGAGTTCCAGCGTGGCGACTACACGATCCACTGGCTGGAGCGCTTCGTCGCACGCTGATGCACTCGCGACGCAGGCCCGCACTATCGTCATGCGGGGCGACAGATTTAACAATTTTGTAATGGAGAACCACCCGCGCCTTTCACGGCTGCGTGATCTGGTGCCAGGCGCGGAGGAAACCAGATCATGTACTGGTGGCAATGGGTTCTCCAAATTACCGGCGCCTGGTTTTACCTGGGGCTGTTGACAGCCTGGATCTGGAGCGTCGTTTTGAGCCAACTGAGAGCGAGAGACAGTGAGCGAGAAGAGCACTTCCGCCACGCCGCCTAGTCTAATGCGCGGAATCAACGGCCAAGCCATTCGTAAGCAATATCGCTAATCCTTCCTCAACGCGCCGGCGCCTATTCTTCGGTGCATGGACATCACTGTCTGTATCTGCACGCGTGACCGCCCGCACTATCTGCGAGACTGTCTGAACGGGCTGTCCCGCCAGACGGTCGCAGCCGGGCGGTTCGATATCCTGGTGGTGGACAGCGCCTCCTGCGGGCAGGCACCCGCGCTGATCGCCCGTCTGGTCGCCGGCGTCGCCAATGCGCGGCTGCTGCGCATGGAGTGCCCCGGCGTCAGCTTCGCCCGCAACGCCGGCGCGTCGGCCGCTCGCGGCAGCTACATCGCCTACATCGACGATGACGCAATCCCGGCGCCCGACTGGATCGAACGCATCCTGGCGACAATTGCCGAAGCCGACCCACCGCCGGCACTCATCGGCGGGCGCATCATGCCGCATTGGGAAGCGCCGCTGCCGATGTGGTGGCCGCCGCATCTGCGCGGCACTCTGTCGATCATCGAGTGTGAAGGCCAGGGCGAATACCGCACCACGGCACTGCCTGCCGGCCTGGAACCGTACGGCGCCAACATGGTCGTGCATGTGCCGACGTTGCTGGCGATGGGCGGCTTCGGCCGCCACAGCGGACGCGTTGGCAGAGCGCTGCTGTCGGACGAGGAGGTCCAACTTGCGTGGCGTCTGCAGGCGGCCGGCCACTCGGCGCGCTACAACTCGCGGATCGTGGTGCAGCACCAGATTCAGGCAGAGCGCCTGACCCCGCGGTGGCTGCTGTCGCGGCTCTACTGGCAGGGCGTCTCCACCGTGCTGACCCGACGGCTGCTCGGTCAATCCTCCGCTGTGTGGCGCGAGCTGCCGCGGCGCTTTGCGGTGGCCGTCATGCTGGCGCCGTTCGGTCTGCTGCCGCGACGCAGCACCTGCCTCGTGCCGTGCCGCTGGCGGCTCGCCTACGCGGCAGGCTTCGTGCGGTCCGCGCTTGGCCGTAGCCTCGTGCCCGGCGAGTAGCGCGTGTGCAACTCTATCGCTGGCGCGGTGCTGCGCGAAATTTCGGCGACGAGCTGAATACGCTCCTGTGGCCGCGGCTGCTGCCAGGCTTCTTTGACGATGATCCCGCCGAGCAGTTTCTCGGCATCGGCTCGGTGCTCGACGCGCGCCACAACACCGGCGCGGTGAAGCTGGTCGCCGGCGCCGGCTATGGCGGCTACGAGGCCCCGCCAAGGCTGGATGCGAACTGGATCATCCACTGGGTCCGTGGCCCCCGCACGGCGCGACTGCTCGGCCTGCCGGAAGCCTGCGGTCTGGGCGACCCGGTGATGCTGCTTCCCGAGCCTTGCGCCGGCGGCCGCTCGATCGGCTTCATGCCCCACTTCGAGAGCCTCGAACGCGGCGCATGGACCGCCGCGGCCGACGTGGCGGGCATCACACTAATCGATCCGTGCGGGGATCCGGCCGCCATCCTTGCCGCGATCGGTGCCTGTCGCGTGCTGCTCAGCGAGGCAATGCACGGCGTCATCGCGGCGGACGCGATGCGCGTGCCGTGGGTCGCGCTGCGCCCGCTCGCGCTGGTCCATCGCGCCAAATGGCTCGACTGGGCGGACTCCATGGGCCTTTCGATCCGCTTTCAGATCCTCGCCGCCTCCTCGCTGTCCGAGAGGCTGCGCACCTCGCCGCTCGCCGCATCGCGGCGCGGCCGCCATCTGCTGCACCTTGCGCATCCCATCCTGCAAGCCACCGCGCGGCGCCGGTTCATCGAACAGGCCGCGCGGTCACTCGCCGCCGCCGCTGCCTCTGCGCCACAGCTCTCCACCGCGGCGGCATTGGACCGCTCCCGCACACGGATGCTGGATCGCCTGGACGCTCTGCGACACGATCCGCGGCGGCCATGGGACGCACCCATGGGCTAGGCCCGCTTCTTTCTTGCGTCATCGCGGCAATTCCGCGTAGCACGGTCGGGCCGTTACGGAGCGTTCGCCGCCTATGTCCCGCTATCCCGACCAGGCGAACAACGACCTGCTGGAGCGCATCCCACTCAGCGCCAGGGTAGTGCTCGATGTCGGCTGCAACACCGGTGCCCTGGGTGCCGCCTACCGCCGCCTCAATCCGCGCGCACGGCTGCTCGGTATCGACAAGGATCCCGAGGCCGCCGGGCAGGCTGCGCGGCGGCTCGACCAGGTGGCGGTCGTCGACGTCGAGCACGATCCGATGCCCTTCGCGCTGGAGCGCCCGATTGACTGCATCGTTTACGGCGACGTGTTGGAGCACCTGCGCGACCCGTGGCCGGTGCTGCGCCGCCACGCGGAGGTGCTGAGCGACGATGGCATGATGCTGATCTGCGTGCCGAACATGCAGCATTGGAGCTTCGCCGACCGGCTGCTGCGCGGCACCTGGAAGTATGAGCCGGCCGGTCTGCTGGATGAAACGCACCTCCGCTGGTTCAGCCTGGAGACCATGCGCGAAGGCCTGGAGGCAGCAGGCCTCGTGCCGCACGACGTCTCGCCGCGAGTGTTCGATGCCGGCAGCGCACAGGAGTTCGCCGGCATGATCGCGCCGGCGCTGACCAGGCTCGGTGTCGATCCGGCAGCCTACGCACAGCGCGCGGCACCGCTTCAGTACATTTGGCGTGTGCTCAAGGCGCCGCGGCAAATCATAGCGGTGGCGGCAAACATGCTGGAGCCGGTGGGCGGCGTGTCGCATGTGCGGGTCGTGTACCCGATGCAGGCCATGCGCAGCGATCCGACGGTGCTGACCCAGCTCGTGACCGGCAGCGACATGAAGGTGCCGGGCAGCGACACGCCGCGCATCTTCGTGCTGCACCGGCCGACGCTGTCGGGCGATCGGGGTGCCGGTGTGATTCGCAATCTGCTGTCTGATGGCTGGGTGGTCGTGACGGAATTTGACGATCATCCGGATCACTTCGGCATGCTCAATGCTGACGATGAACTCGCGTTCCGTGGCGTTCATGCGGTGCAGACCAGCACGCCGGCACTCGGCGCGATCCTGCGAACGCGCAATCCCGAGGTCATGGTATTCCCCAACATGATCCGCGTGCTGCCTGATGTGCGCAATTTCCGCGAGCCGCAGGCGCAGACGCTGTTTTTCGGCGCGCTGAACCGCGAGCGCGACTGGGCACCGTTGATGCCGGCGCTGAACGATGTGGCGGAGAAGGCGGGCGAGCGGCTGCGCTTCCATGTCGTGCACGACCAGGGTTTCTTCGACGCGCTTCGCACGTCGCACAAGCGGTTCACGCCCATCTGCGATCACGACGCGTATCTGGCGCTGCTCGGGGAGTGTGAGATCTCGCTGATGCCGCTGGAGGACACGCCGTTCAATCGCGCCAAGTCCGATCTCAAGTTCATCGAGGCTGCCGCGTGTCGTGTTGCGGCACTGGCGAGCCACATCGTGTATGGCGACAGCATTGAAGATGGCCGAACCGGGCTGCTGTTTCACAACGCCGGCGAGCTGCACGACCGACTGCTGCGCCTGGTGGCGATGCCGGAACTGGCGCGCGGTCTGGGCGACGCGGCGCGGCATTACGTCGCCGGCGAGCGCATGCTGGCCTATCAGGTGGCGCCGCGGATCGCCTGGTACCGCTCGCTCTGGGCGCGGCGGGCGGCGCTGAGCAGCGCTCTCTACGCCCGGCTATTGGAGGTGCCGCTGCTGGCCGACGGTGTATCGCTGGAAATGGGAACGCTGCCATGACATTGGCTGCCACCGGGCACCGTTGCCGCGATATGGCAAATACTGAGACAGTCTAATACCAGCGACCTTATCGGACCGCTTTGGGTGGAAAGCGGTCCTTCCCCACCCCCCGCCTGATGTTCGAGGGGTGCCCGGTTCGGACAGCCTGGCATTTGCATTTCGTGCGGCCTGCCTCCACCGACGTTCGAATCAATTGCTGCCCAGAAACCTGGGGGCGACATTCATCGCGCAAGAGACGGTGCAGATGATAGCGGCGTAACAGATGGAAAGCGCGCGCGCGATGGGCGGAGGGAGGGCACATGAGCAAGGACCTGCTGCTCGTCGGCAGCATTCCGTTGGACACGGTTGAGGATGTGTTCGGACAGTTCGGCCGAACGCTCGGCGGTTATCTGATGTCGCTGCCGGACGGGGAGGTCGGATTGCGCCGCCACTGGATCAGCCGCGTACATTACCAGGTACTGGCGATCCATCCCGAGATCGAGATCCTGCGGCACCCGCGTCCCGATGATGGTGTGGAGCGGCTCTTTCCACACGATGCCTCCGACAGTTGGCAGTTCCGTTTGCGCCCAGGCGCGACGCTGCCACGCTTCGGTGAGCCGGGCTGGCGGCTCGGTTTCGCTCGAGATGCCGTCAGTTCCTATTTCGTATTCAAGACGCTCAGACAACAAGGGGTGTTGCCGCCGCATCTGCGCTTTCAGGTCGCGCTGCCGACAGTCAACAGCATGCTACCCCCGCGGATTTTTCCCGAGCCGGGCGATGTGGCGAAACTCACGCCCGGACTTACCGAGATCTTACAGAGCGAAGTTGCGACCATCGTTACAAATATTCCCAACGAAGATCTGGCCATCCAGTTCGACTGCGTGACGGAGATCCAGGATGCTTACGGTGGCATTCCGGAACTGCCGCGCGACGGTGCGATCGAGCGCAATCTCGGCCAGATCAGCTCCATTCTGCCCGCTATTCCGGCACGGGTCGCGGTCGGCTTCCACTTCTGCTTCGGCACGCTCGGCAGTTGGCCGCGGTTCCGACCGAACGATCTGGGCCCGGCTGTCACGCTTGCCAACGCAGTCGTCGAGACATCGGGTCGGCAGATCGAGTGGCTGCATGTTCCAGTGCTCGATGACGCGGATGACACGTTCCTGGCCCCGCTGGCCGCACTTAAGCCACGGGGCGCCCGTGTCTATCTCGGCGTGGTTCATCACATGGACGGCTTCGCGGCCCGCGTCGCGGCCGCACGCCGGTTTCTGCCGCAGTTTGGCATCGCCGGCTACTGCGGTTTCGGCCGTATGCCCTCGTCAGACATGCCGCGCGTGCTGGCGGAGCATCTCGAGGCGATCGCAACGATCGCGTAAGGTGCAAGCCATCATCGCACGACCACGCCGTGATGTGGGTCCGACTGCGCGCCGACGGTCCGGAGGGTGTACTCAAGGGGAGGGCCGGCATCGTCGGTGTACGAGTTCCGCGCATCTACAGCATTGGATCGATCCCGGCTGTAGCCGCCGTGGTCACCCTACCGCCGCTTTGGGTCGGGACCGGCCGTCGGATGGGCCGCTGGTATACGTTCGTATCGTCACTTGGCTTCAGTCCCGAGGCGCGGCAGGCGCGATGCACGGACGCGTTCCAGCACGGTCGGGCCCAGCAGACCAAACACCAAAAGCCCGATCGTGCGAGGGTGTAGCGGCCGACGGGCCAACGCCTTCAGGCACGCTCTCGCACCTTGGCTGGTCCGGCCGCAGCGAAACGCGCTTGCGGCCAGTCTCGTCTGATACATGACGTATGTCCGCGGCGCATGAGCGGCAAGCGAAGAGCCATGGTCATCAATCAGCCGTTGCCATTCCTCGGTTTCCGCGACCGTGCTTCGACGATCGCGGTGGATCTGCCCGCCAGGCTGGCTCTGCTTTGTCATCTGATCGTTCGCATCCTGATGATAAAGCCGTAGCACGATTTGATAGAACCTGGACCGGTAGCGCTTGGCCAGATCAAAGTACGTTCGATCCTCCGGCACTCGCTCGTCGGGAAAGCGGAACGTAGTGTGCGCGCTTCGCCGCATCGCCAGCAACATCTCGGAATTAGCGTCCGCAACCGTCATGGATTCGCAGAAGGCCAGCCAATGTTCGTAGTCCCAAGGGCCGGCCTGCGGGCAGGGGACAGGTGTAAGTGTGCCGTCATCCATTCGGCATTGAAACCACAGGACAGCAACGTCCGAGGGCGCTTCCATCGCGCACTGCCGGATAACGTCGAGAGCGCCGTCGACCAACTCGTCGTCGCTGTCCAACAGGATGATCCACTCGCCCCTCGCGTGCTCGATGCCTGTGTTCCTGGTACGGCTGAGACCGCCATTGGCATCATGCTGAATGAGCCGAACCGCGGGGTGATTTATTTGCGCGACTGCCAAGGCCGATTCATCGGTCGAACCATCGTCCACGACGATGATTTCGTAGTCCGCGAGCGACGCTCGCATACAGCTATCGATCGCGCGCCTGATAAGGGCGGCACGATTGTACATTGGTATCACCACGCTCAGATATGGCGGCGCCAACTCATTCTGATCCCGAGACATGCGCCAGTCCCTTACGTTACGGTAGCACTTGGGTCAATGAAGGGGGCTCAGTGCGCCGCCGGCAAATCCCGGTTCAGGTCGCCGGTCGGTGACCCGGCGACATCGTCAGCTTTCAGCGCGGAACGTCACCACCAGCACATCGCGGAACCCCGGCTGCGCCGGATCGATCGGCTCGACCGGCGTAACCCCGTGCATCACCCGGTGATCGTCCACCCACGCAGCATCGCACGGCTCGGCCAGCGTGAAGCTGCCCAGATCCCGCCCGTCCGCATCGTGGATCGAGGTGACGCCGCTCTGTATGTTGCGCCGCCCGATCAGCAGCACCAGCACATAATCGACGCCGTCACGGTGCATGCCCTCCGGTGTTGGCTGCCCTGCCGCGCCGGAGCGCGCCTCGATGCGGAACTGGTGCACCTCGATGTGCCAGTCGCGCGTCGGCGCGAGACCCTCGAACAGCCCACGGCAGGTCGCCAGGATCGTTGTCATGCTAGGCCCGCCGGCGACCTCCGGCAGCACCGGGTCGAACCACCGCGCGACGCCGCCGTTCAGTGGATTGTAGTCGCGGCTTTGGTAATGCGGCTGTTGCGGCTTGCGGTGGATCGGCTCACCGGCACACGCGCCAAACGCGGCATGGCGACGCTTCCTGTACCGCCCGCCATCCGCCATGTAGGTATCGAGGCCGAGGTCGTCCCAGCTCGCCGCGAACGCCGGCCAGTCCGCCATCGGACCGAACAGCGCGCGCATCTCCGCCCCGTGCGCAAAGGCAAAGCCCTCGGCCGCGATTGCGGTACCAAGCTGCTTCATGGCTGCCTCTCAGTCGAGACCTGGCGTACAGCGACCATGCGTCCCACCGGGTTATAGAGCTGGATCCCCAGTTCCTCGAACCGCTTCTTCATGCGCCGATTGAACTCGCGCTGCACGTTCCAACGCCCCGAATCCGTGCAGACCACTTGGCCGGCAATTGTCGCCGACGCACCGTCCACCCTGTCGACACCCCAGAGTTGCAGATCGCTCAGCATCCGCGCCGCGAAATCCGCCTCCTCGCGCATACCCGTCACGATCTCCTTCAGCACATCGCAAACCCGGTCGGTATCCTCGTCCGCCGCAACGCTAACCGACACCGACGCGTTGCCCAGCCCGCGGTTCACGTTGGTCACCGTCGTCACCGAGCTGAAGGGGATGAGGTGCACCGAGCCATCGCCCGCACGTAGCCGAATGATCCTGACCGAGAGGTTCTCCACGGTGCCGGTCAGACCGGCGACGGTGACCTGGTCGCCGACCTGCATCGCATTCTCCAGTAGCAGGAAGATGCCCGTTATGAGGTCGCGCACCAGGGTCTGCGAGCCGAAGCCGATCGCCACGCCGACGATACCGGCGCCGGCCAGCAGCGGGCCGATGTTCACGCCGATCTCGGACAGCACCATCATGCCGCCGACGGCCACGATGGTGATCGACAGCGTGGTGCGCAGCAGCGGCAGCAGTGTCCGCAGCCGCGCCGAGCGCGCCGCCTGTGCCTCGCGGGCCAGCATGGCAAGATGGCGCTCGATCGCGGCGTTGACCACTTCCCACACCGCCACCGCCAGCAGCACGGTGACAGCAAGATTAAGCAGGCTGGACAGCAGGCGGCGGCCAGCCACGCTGACCGTCAGCCAGTCGAACGCGCCAAGCCCCCAGAGTTGGAGCAGCGCGATCGCGGCGATGAGAAGGATCAGGCCTCGCGCGATGCCGGCCATCACCGGATGATAAAGTGCGAGGCGCGCCTCGATGCCCGGATAGCGCGACGCCGTGTCCGGCCGCAGTGACATCGCGCGGTCGAGACCGCCGAGAACGACGATCTGCAGCAGCCGCGCCAGGATCATCACCACGACGATGCTGCCGAGATAGCGCAGCATGTTTGCATACCCGTGCTGGACTTCGATTACCGAGGCCAGCCACAGCCCGGCCAGCAGCATCAGTGCCAGCCAGTGCCAGATGCGCGCCAGCCAATTGCGCAGCGCAGCGACAGGGCGACTGGTGCCCTCCGGTGCGCGCAGCATCCGCCGCACCGTTTTTCGCTGCTGCAGCACGATGATCGCGAGGAAGACGTTGACGACGAAGGCGACCGCCTTCAGCAGCGCGTCATGCGCGGTGTCCGAAAGGCCGAGCAGCGACCCCACCTCGGCTGCCGCGTAGCCGAACACGCTGACCGCCGCGATGCGGCTGGTCCAGCGCATGGCGTAGGCGGCCGTACTGTCGGTCATCGTCAGCATGCGCAGGCGCGGCTGCCTGGGCGAGAACATAACCCGCGCGACGCAGAGGATGGCGGCGCAGAGCGCGTACGCGTCGATGACCGCGAGCAGCACGAGGCGGGGCGGGTCCCTGCCGCCGAGCGAGGTGGCGGCGAGCAGATGGCCTGCGGCCAGGAAGGCCAGGACCGGCAGCAGTTCCAAAGCGAAACGGCCAAGCATCAGCGGCATGCGCCGCAGCAAGGTCAGCGCCGCCAGCCGACGCCGATGGGGCGGCTCGGTTTCACCATGTTCGGCGCGCGCCTCGGCTTCCTCGTGGATCGGCGCACTGCCATTAGGCGCCCGGCGCACCAGCACCAGAATCGGGCGCTCCACCGCGCGCCGCATCGCCCAACCCACGGCGAGGCTCAGCGCCAGGACCACGACGAGGCGCCAGGCGGTGTCCAGCAGGATGTCGTGCGCCCACGGCTCCGTCGCCATAATGTGCAGCCAGGCCCATAGCAGCGGCACGCTCTGGATCGCGCCGAGGGTGGCCCTTGCCTCGCCGGAGAGGTGATTGAGGAAGCCGGACGCCCCAACCAACACCTCGGCGCCAAGGCTCCCCGGAGCGATCTGAGCCGCCGTCTGGGCAGGTGTGGGCTTCGGTTGTGCCTGAGCGATGGTCTTCAGGGTGCTGATGAGCTGGTCGCGCTTCTGCGGGTCCTGCAACACTTCGAGTGTGTTGCGTGCGTCGTCGGGACTGACCTGGGCGTATGCGTGCGGCGCGATGGCAAGCAGGCTGGCGAGGATCAGCAGGCGCAGCATCATCATGGCTCCGGACAACAGGAAGCGAGATTGGTCAACTAAATGGCAGTGCGCCGCAGGACTCCTGCTTCTGCGAATCGCCGTGGGTTGGGGTGGGGGTTCCTGCTCGCTATATCACCCCGGTGAAGACCTTTCTCGCCATCCTGGTCGCACTGCTGATGTTTGCCACCCTCGGCGTCCTGTTCGCCGGCTTTTTTGGCTTGGTGCGCGGTGGTGGCGACCCAGCGCGGTCCAACCAACTCATGCGCTGGCGTGTCATCCTGCAAGGCGCGGCGCTGCTGCTGTTCGCCCTGCTGATGACCCTGCTGAAGTCCTGATCCGGCGTTTGACAGGCTACCGGCCCCTGCATATGGTCCGCCGCCTCTATTGCAGGTGCGAACAGGCGGGCAGTCCGGCCCTCTGGTGTGCAACATTCCTCGAAGCGGCACGGTCCTCCCCATGAAAATCCTGGTCCCGGTGAAGCGGGTGGTCGACTACAACGTGAAGGTCCGCGTGAAGGCGGACGGCTCCGGCGTGGAAACCGCCGGGGTGAAGATGTCCATGAACCCGTTCGATGAGATCGGGGTGGAGGAGGCGGTCCGCCTCAAGGAAAAGGGCGTCGCCACCGAGATCATCGCTGTCTCCCTGGGCGTGCCGCAGTGCTCGGAGACGATCCGCACCGCACTCGCCATGGGGGCGGATCGCGGCATCCTGGTGGAGACCGATGTCGAGCTGCAGCCGTTGGCGGTGGCCAAGCTGCTGAAGGCGATTGCCGACAAGGAGCAGCCGAAGCTGATCATCCTGGGCAAGCAGGCGATCGACGATGACATGAGCGCCACCGGCCAGATGCTCGCGGCACTGCTCGGTTGGCCGCAGGGCACTTTTGCCTCGAAGATCACCATCGAGGGCGACGGCATCACGGTCACCCGCGAGGTGGACGGCGGGCTGGAAACTGTCGCGCTGACCCTGCCGGCGATCGTCACCACCGATCTGCGGCTCAACGAGCCACGCTATGCCTCGCTGCCCAACATCATGCGGGCACGCAAGAAGCCGATCGACAACGTGAAGCCGGCCGATCTCGGCGTGGATCCGGCACCCCGGCTGACCACGGTCAAGGTGGCGGAGCCGCCGAAGCGGAAGGCTGGTGTGAAGGTCGGCTCGGTGGCCGAGCTGGTGGCGAAGCTCAGGACGGAAGCGAAGGTGATCTGACCGATGACGGCACTGGTTCTGCTCGAGTTCGACGCGTCCGGCATCAAGCAGCCGTCGCGCAGCGCGGTCGCCGCCGCCGAGAAGCTGGGCGAGGTCCACGCGCTGGTCGCAGGCAGCGGTGTCGATGCCGCCGCACAGGCTGCGGCGAAGCTGCCCGGTGTGGCGAAGGTGCTGACGGCGGATGCCCCGGGGCTCGACCATCTGCTGGCCGAGCCCCTTGCCGCGCTGCTGATCGCGTTGGCGCCGAACTACGATCATCTGCTCGCCGCCACCACCGCGGTGGGCAAGAACGTCATGCCGCGCGTCGCGGCACTGCTCGACGTCCAGCCGATCAGCGACATCGCCGACGTGGTGGACGCCGACACCTTCATCCGGCCGATCTACGCCGGCAACGGCATGGCGACGGTGAAGTCGTCTGACGGGAAGAAGGTGATCACCGTTCGCGCCGCCAGTTTCGATCCGGTGGCGGCTGAAGGCGGCAGTGCGCCGATCGAGCCGGTGTCGATCCCCGATCTGCCCGCGATCTCGCGCTTCATCTCGGCCGAGTTGTCGAAGAGCGAGCGGCCCGAGCTTACCGCCGCCCGCGTGGTGATTTCCGGCGGCCGCGGCATGCAGGCCGGGGATAACTTTAAACTTTTGGAACCAATTGCCGATAAACTCGGCGCCGCGGTGGGGGCATCCCGCGCCGCGGTGGATGCCGGTTTTGTGCCCAACGACTATCAGGTGGGCCAGACCGGAAAGATCGTCGCCCCGGAGCTTTACATTGCTGTCGGAATTTCAGGTGCCATCCAGCATCTGGCCGGCATGAAGGACAGCAAGGTGATCGTGGCGATCAACAAGGACGAGGAAGCGCCCATCTTCCAGGTCGCCGACTATGGCCTGGTGGCTGATCTGTTTGCGGCATTGCCGGAGTTGGCAAAGGAACTGGAGCGCTCCTGAATGAATGTAGAAGTCAAGCCAACGCCCGCCGGCGGCACGCTGCTGGCGGAGCCGCCGGATATTGCGCGCATCGGCGTGGTAGGCGCCGGCCAGATGGGCAACGGCATCGCCCATGTCTGCGCGCTGGCGGGGCTGCCCGTCCTGCTGCTCGACGTGAAGCCCGAACCGCTCAAGAAGGCGTTGGCGACGATAACCCGCAACCTGGACCGCCAGGTCAACCGCAGCCTGATTTCGGCCGAGGATCGCGACGAAGCGCTGGGACGCATCGCGACCACCACGGAATACGCGGCGTTCGGCGAGGCCGATTTCGTGATCGAATCGGCGACCGAGAAGGAAGAGGTGAAGCGCGCCATCTTCAAGCTGCTGACGCCGCACCTGAAGCCTGCGTGCCTGTTGGCGTCCAACACCTCGTCGATCTCTATCACCCGCCTGGGCGCGGCGACCGACCGCCCGGAAAAGTTCATCGGCATGCACTTCATGAACCCTGTGCCGGTGATGAAGCTGGTGGAGATCATCCGCGGCATCGCGACCGACGAGCCGACCTTTCAGGCGGTGCACGCGCTTGCCGAGCGGCTGCACAAGACCCCGGCAGTTGCAGAGGACTTCCCGGCGTTCATCGTCAACCGCATCCTGGTGCCGATGATCAACGAGGCGGTCTACGCGCTGTATGAGGGCGTGGGCTCGGTCGCCGGCATCGATGTCTCGATGAAACTGGGCGCGAACCATCCGATGGGACCGCTGGAACTGGCGGATTTCATCGGTCTGGATACCTGCCTCTCGATCATGCAGGTGCTCTACGAAGGGCTGTCGGACAGCAAGTACCGGCCATGCCCGTTACTGGTGAAGTATGTCGAGGCCGGCTGGCTGGGGCGCAAGACCAAGCGCGGGTTCTACGACTACACGGTGACCCCGCCTCGCCCAACGCGCTAAGGGCGCTACTGCGCCTTTCCCCGAGCGGGCGGTGTGTCACCCCTCCCGCATCCGCCCCAGCGTGCGCCCAGGGCGGTGACAACGTCCTATGATTTTCGGGCCTTATGCGATGTCACGCTCGCAGCGTTCCGTTTCCGGTGCACGGACCCAGCGACGGCGCCCAAATTTGAAGATCCGACAATAGCGGCAACTTTTGAAAAGGTGATCAACCGATGCAAACGCCTGAATGATGATCGCAACCGCATCGTCCACGGTTCATGGATGCCTACGGATGCAGGTGCAGGGATTGCCGCCTATCACACGTCGCGGCGGACCCTGAAGAGATAGGTCCATTTCGAGGACATTCAGGTGTTCGACAAGATTCTGGCGGAGAGCGAACTTCTTTACTGGGACATTATGACCTGTGCCCTCGCACTAGATCGGGCGCTGCCCTGGCCCAACGGAAGGGAAGGAAGACGCAAGTGACATCCGAGCAGGCAAGGTGGCCAGCGCCTACGAGTGGATGGCGGGCCAGTTGCGCGATGCCGGCGTCACCGGCCCCGAGATCGAGCGTCTGGATCGCCAAAGCCAGCACTGGCTCGCGCTCTCGCCGAAACCGCCAGATGTGACCGACCAGTGACATTCCGCTGGCGTTGCGCCCGGATTGCGCGCCATGTGCAGCGCCCCAGGAGACGCCGCCCTGCCGCAGCCGTTGTGGACAGAGCGCTGTCCCGAACAGATTGTGTGGCGACCTCGTAAGGGGCTGATCGGTCGCAGCACGGAAGAAGGGGAGGAAGAAGATGAGCGGCTATCAACTGAGTGGCGATGCCCCCAGCCTTTATGCTCGGTTCGCCGGCAAGATAATTGGCACCTTCACGGACGAATTGATCCAGGCCGGCGCGCCGCAAGATGGCGACAGGGTACTGGACGTCGCTTGCGGCACGGGCCTTGTCGCCACCCGTGTGCGATTGGCCAGCCAAAAACTCTGCACTGTCACCGGGATCGATATCAACGAAGGTATGCTGGGCGTCGCCCGGAACAACTCCGAGGTGGAGTGGCACCAAGGCAGCGCGACCGCTATGCCTTTCGCGGATGGTAGTTTCGATCTCGTATTATGCCAGCAGGGGCTGCAATACTTTCCGGACCGTCCCTCCGCCGTGCAAGAGATGGCTCGGGTCCTTGTTAGGGGTGGGAGACTCGCGGTCAGCGTCTGGGGTGCTTACGCACGACAGCCATTCCATGTCGCGCTGATAGAGGAAATCGGCCAATATATGGGCGCGGACGCGAAAGCGACGTTCGATCTCGCCTTCTCGCTGAACACGGTAGAGGAACTGCGCCAGTTGGCTGCTGGAGCGAGACTGACCGATATTCGTGTGCGCTTCACCCACCGCACGATGCGGCATGCCGCACCCGCCGAACTGATCGCCGGCTTCGCAGCGACAACACCGATCGCAGGGCAATTTCTGGCGATGCCCGCGGACCGGCAGCGTGCCTTTGTCGGCAGTATCCTCGAACGACTGAGCAGCTACATGGACGACAGTGGCCTCGCTGTTCCTCAGGAAAACCATTACCTGACCGCGCTCAAACCGGCATAATTCCGAACGGCTTCAGTGCATGCCCCATCTGCTAGCGCCACACACCCCTGATGGCTTAGCGTGCAGTTTTGAACAAGTCGGCAGGCGACCCCTACGAGGCGCGTCGCCATGGCGGGTGGTTGATGCGTGCGGCAAGGTTCATGCCGAAACAAGGCGGCCGAACGTTTGCCGTTGGGATGACCCGTTCCTTACCAAGCGCACATAAGGCGCTACAGCTCATTTTCCAACAGGCCGGGGAAGGTGTTCTCCTGGGCGCAATCGATCGCGGCGCTATTAGGGCGGGCGTTCAGCCCACATCCAGAGCGCACGTCATGCCGGGGCTCGATCCGCTATCGCGTCTGATCTGCGGCCGTGGTGGCGACTGAGTTGCCCACGGTTTCGCCCCGCTTAATCACGGCACTCGATACGCCGACCGTGCCGACGCCGGTGATCCCAACCTCCGCCACAGCGGCACCACTAGAGCGGCCGCTCCTCGGTGGTGGTGGCGATGTCCAACTGTCGGCGAGATTGATCAGCCCGACGCCCGCCGCAGCCCCTAATGGGCCGAACGCAGTGACCCCAGGGGGGAGAAACACGAAAGCGAACCACTGAAGATCGGTCATGGCTGGCGCAGACCTCCAAGCACCAGTTGGGCGATGACAGCCAGAGAAACGACTGGCACTGCCCACAGGCTAACACCACAGCAGATCGCGGACCTGCACGGTGCCCTGGCCGTAGAAGACTGCGGCGACAGGCGCAGCGATCCCGACAGTGAAGCTAGTTGCGGCAATAGTGTTCAGCAGGGTAGCGAGCAATTGCAGGCGGGCGTTGCGGATCCCTACTTCCCACGCCCCCCTGAGTCGCGTCCGGGCGCCTTTCCTGCGCCAATAGGTCCGGCGGGGAAACTCCGTTACTGCGCCGGTACGCGCGTCTCGGCCAGTTCCGCTTCCACGGCCGACTTCACCACCTCAAGCGTGTGCTTCACATCGGCCGCATCGTGGGCAAGCGAGACGTAGAACTTGCTCTCGCCTTTCAGGATACCGCCCTCGCGGAAGCGACGATTGAACCGGCGCTGCATCTCGGTATCGGCGCGCAGCCAGCCGCGGTAGTCCGCGATATCTCCGGCGGCATAGACGATGTCGAATAATGGTGGGACGCCGATCACCTGCGCCGGCAACCCCGCCTTCTCCAGCGCGGCGGTCATGCCCGTCATTAACTCGGTGCCGGTCGCGAACACCTTGTCGTAGGCGCCTGGGCGTCGGAGCACCTCCAGCGTCGCGAGACCCGCCGCCGCGGCCACTGGATTGCCGGACAGCGTGCCGATCTGGGTCAGGAACCTGTCGTCGCCGACGCGGCCGCGATCGAACAGCGACATGATGTCCTCGCGCCCGGCGATCGCCGCCAGGGGGAACCCGCCGCCGATGACCTTGCCGAGCGTGCAGAGGTCGGGCGTGACGCCGTAGAACTCCTGCGCCCCGCCGTACGAGAAGCGGAAGCCGGTGACCACCTCGTCGAAGATCAGCGGAATGCCGTGCTCGGCCGTCGCCTCGCGCAGCGCCTGAAGGAACCCGGGCTTCGGCGGCAGCAGGCGCTGGAACGGTTCGACGATCACGCCGCCGAGTTCGTCGTGATGCTCGTGGATCAGGCTGGCCGCCATCGCCGCATCGTTGAACGGCGCGATGATCATCTCGTCGCGCACGCTGCGGGGAATGCCGGGCGAGTCGGGCACCGCCTGCGGGAAGTTGCCGGGGCGCTTCGGCGCGAGGCTCATCAGGCTGTAGTCGCTCATGCCGTGATAGCCGCCCTCGAACTTCAGGATCTTGTCGCGGCCACGGAACGCACGCGCGACGCGCATGGCGTAGGCATCGGCCTCGGTGCCACTGGACACGAAGCGCACCTTCTGCGCGCAGGGCACCGCATCGACGATTTCGGCCGCCAGTCTGATGCCATGCTCGTTGTTGGCGAAGAACGTGGTGCCGCGCGGGATCTGCGCCTGCACCGCCGCCATCACGTCGGGGTGGCAGTGGCCAATGAACATCGGACCCGAGCCCAGCAGGAAGTCGACATACTCGTTGCCGCTGACATCCCAGACGCGCCCGCCGCTTCCCTCGCGAATAACGATATCGCCGGCGAGGTTGCCGAAACTGCCCGCCGGCAGCACGCGCTGCGCCAGCTCGAGCAGTGTCTGTTCTTCCTCGCCATGGGTCCGTCCAGCCATATTCGCTACTCCGCCAATGCCATACCGAGCGCCCGCCGGCGCGACCGCCAGTCGCCGACCAGGACTGTCAGCACGGTCGCCAACATGAAGCAGACCGAGCTGTAGAAGATCCAGCGGGGCATGCCATTGTCCATGAACCAGCCGCCCAGCATAGGGCCAATGGTACCGCCGATGTTGAATCCGGTGGTCACGATGCCGAACACGCGGCCGGCCATGCCGGGTGGTGCCGCGGCGCGCACCAGCATGTCGCGCGATGGCATAATCATGCCGCCGAGGAACCCTGACGCCGCCATCGCTACAACCAGCAGAATCACGCCCAGGTTGAACGTGCCGATCGCGAAGGTGATCGCAGCCGCCGCGCCAAAGCCCACGGCGGCGACTTCGGCGTGGCGGCGCGTCGCATCGGCGACGAAACCGCCGGCGAGAACGCCGATCGCGGTCGCCATCAGGTAGGCCGACAGCGCGATGTTCGCCGCGGACACCTGCACGCCGTACAGCGCGACCAGCGCCACCACCGAGAACGTCGTGATCGCGCCTGACGACAGGCTCAGAAGCGCGAACAGGCCGGTCAGGCTGATCACCGCGGGTGACAGCAGCACGCGGGCTGGCGCGCGATCCGTCTCCTGCCGTCTCGCCGCGGCCTGGTGCGACGTGACTTCGTCGAGCGCGGGTGTCAGCAGCAGAGGCAACGCGGCCGCCGGACCCAGCAGCCCGGCGAAGATCAGCGCGGCGCGGAAGCCGGCGACGCTCGCCACCAGCAGCATCACGGTCGGTGCGATGGCGCTGCCGAAGAAGCCGGCAAAGGTGTGGACCGAGAAGGCGCGCCCAACCCGTGCGGGATCGATCATCGAGCCCAGGATCGAGTAGTCGGAAGGGTGGTAGACCGAATTGGCGACGCCCGCGAGCACGGCCGCCACGATCATCCAGGAATAGACCGGAAACACGCCGATCGAGCCATAGGCGATGCCCGCGGTGCACAACCCGAATATCAGCATGCGGCGGGGGCCGACACGATCCACCACGTAGCCCATCGGCGCCTGCACCAGCGCCGAAGTCACGTTATAGATCGTGATCACCAGCCCCAGTTCGACGAAGCCGACACCCAGGCGCTCACGCAGCACATAGAACAGCGGTGGCAGCACGAGGTAGTGGAAGTGGCTCACCAGGTGGGCGGCGGAGATCAGCCAGAGCGCTCTGGCTTCGCTGACTTTTCTTGTCTCGGGCGTCATGCGCTTTCTTACGGCATTCCCGTTCAGGCGGGAACCCGGGAGCCGTCATGGCGGGGGTGCGATCCGCGGGGCCAAAATCGCGGCGGGCTGCCCGGGTCACTGACCATGCGGCCACTGACAGCGCGATTGCATCGGACGCCGGCCGGCTATAAGCAATTCGCAATATTCTGGAGGAATTCGATGTCCGGAAGGCCAGACGAACACCAGCCCGCGCGGCCGGTTCCCTGGGCGCGACTGCTGCTGCTCATCCCGTTCATCGCCATCCTCTGGGTGCCTTTCTACAACAGCGTCGAACCCACTTGGTCCGGCGTGCCCTTCTTCTACTGGTACCAGCTTCTCTGGATTGTCCTGGGCGCCGCGATCATCGCCCTCGTCTATCGCCTCGAGCACTGAGCGGGACCTCGCGCATGATCAACTGGACCGCGCTTATCGTCTTCCTGCTCCTGTTCGGTGTGGTCACCTGGATGGGTTTCTTCGCCGCTCACTGGCGCAAGGGCGACCTCGACCAACTGCACGAGTGGGGCCTCGGCGGCCGCCGCTTCGGCACCATCGTGGCCTGGTTCCTGATCGGTGGCGATCTCTACACCGCCTACACCTTCATCGCGGTGCCCGCGCTGCTGTTCGGCGCCGGCGCGATCGGCTTCTTCGCCATACCGTACACGATCATGGTCTATCCGATCCTGTACATCGTGTTCCCGCGCCTGTGGTCGGTGGCGCACAAACACGGCTACGTCACCTCGGCCGACTTCGTGCGCGGTCGCTTCGGCAACCGATGGCTCGCACTGGCAGTAGCACTCACCGGCATCCTGGCGACCATGCCGTACATCGCGCTGCAGCTGGTCGGCATTCAGGTCGGTACTCGGCGCCATGGGAATCGAGACCAGCGGCCTCAGCGGCGATCTTCCATTGATCATCGCCTTCGTCATCCTGGCGGCGTTCACCTACACGTCCGGGCTGCGCGCGCCGGCGATGATCGCCATCGTCAAGGATGTGCTGATCTACGTCACGGTGATTGCCGCGGCCATTGTGGTTCCGCTCCACCTGGGTGGCTACGGCAAGGTGTTCTCGCCGATCCCCGCGGCCAAGCTGTTGCTCGCCACACCGCCCGCCGGCTCGCTCGGCAGCTTCAGCGCCTACGCCACGCTCGCGCTCGGCTCGGCACTGGCGCTGTTCCTCTACCCGCACTCGATCACCGGGGTGCTCAGCAGTTCCAGCGCGCGCGTGGTGCGCCGCAATGCCGCAGCCCTGCCAGCCTACTCGGTGATGCTCGGTCTACTTGCGCTGGTGGGCTTCATGGCAATCGCAGTCGGCGTCCAATCGATGCCCGAATTCGCCGACGGCTTCAAACGCCACGGCAACAACTTCTCGGTCCCGGCGTTGTTCCTGGCAATGTTTCCGTCCTGGTTCGTCGGCGTCGCCTTCGCCGCCATCGCCATCGGTGCATTGGTACCGGCGGCGATCATGTCGATTGCCACCGCCAACACCTTCACCCGCAACATCTACCGCGAGTTCGTCCACCCGGCATGCACGAACGCCGAGGAAGCACGGATGGCAAAGCTCGTGTCGCTGGTGATCAAGGCGGGCGCGCTGGCCTTCATCATCTTCGTGCCGCTGCAGTTCGCGATCTACCTGCAATTGCTTGGCGGTGTATGGATCATTCAGACGCTGCCTTCGGTAATCCTCGGCTTGTATACAAGGATGCTGAATGGCTGGGCCCTGCTGATCGGCTGGGCAACCGGCTTCTGTCTCGGCACCTGGATGGCCGCGTCAATGAATTTCGCGCCGGTGTATCCGCTGAGGATCCTCGGCACGACCGTGCCCTGCTACATCGCGCTGGCTTCGCTGGTGGTGAACCTGGTTGTCGCGGTCGTTCTGTCGCTGCTGTTCAACGCGGTGCGGTCCGACCGGCACAAGGACGTGACGGTCGCTGGAGATTACGCGTAGTATCCGGGCTCACACCCTCAGCTCCACACACACCGGCACGTGGTCCGAGCACTGCGGCCAGTCGCGTGCATCCTTCAACACGATCTGCCGCTTGAGGCTGCCGACCAGATCGGACGTGACCCACACATGGTCGAGCCGCCGCCCGCGATCTGACGCACGCCAGTCGCGGTTGCGGTACGACCACCACGTGTAGAGCTTCTGATCGGCCGGGACGAATCGCCGCACCGCATCGACGAAACCGGTGTCGAGCCACGCCGTCAGCCCCTCGGTCTCCGGCGGTGTGTGGCTCACCACGCCGAGCAACTGCTTGTGGCTCCAGACGTCTTGCTCCAGCGGTGCGATGTTCAGATCGCCCACGATGACACCGCGCGCCAACCCGGATCGCGCGGCGAACCAGTTTCTCGTCTCGCCGATGAAGTCGAGCTTGTGTCCGTACTTCACGTTCTGTGCGCGGTCAGGGATGTCGCCACCCGCGGGAACGTAGAAGTTGTGCAGTTCGATCGGCCCGCCCTTCGTGTCGAGCAGCACGCCGATGTGCCGACAGTCGCCCTTTGAGCACCAGTTGGGCGCAATGTCGTGCAGCAGAATCGGCAGCCGCGACAGGATCGCCACACCGTTATAGCCCTTCATGCCGCGGAACAGCGCATGCGGAAACCCGAGCAGTCCCGGTGCCTCGGCCGGAAACAACTCGTCCGGTACCTTGGTCTCCTGCAGGCAGATCACGTCGGGTTCGAGCGCCGCGATCAGCTCCTTGAGCAGCGGCAGCCGCAGACGCAGCGAGTTGATGTTCCAGGTGGCGATGCGGAGGTTCACGCGAGCGAATCCATGCGGACAAAAGACCGCGAAACTTAGCGATCCCTGGACAGAATACCAAGGCGAGGCACAATGCACCTGGGAGGAAGACACACCATGGGCATGACAATCACCGAAAAGATCCTGGCCCGAGCCAGCGGCTCGGCGAAGGTGTCGCCAGGCGACGTCACCGTCGTCGATGTGGAGACCGCGTGCCTGATCGATCTCTCCTTCCTGCCGGAAGGCTGGCGCAAGGTGCTGAAGGTTGCCGATCCGTCCAAGGTGGTGATTGTCTTCGATCATCTCGTCCCTGCACCGACGGCACAGGCAGCCAAGTGCATGCAGACCGGCCGTGCTTTCGCGCGTGAGTTCGGCATCGAGCGCCTGCACGATGTCGGGGCGGATCAGGGCATCAGCCATGCGGTCATCGCCGACAAGGCTTACGCGCTACCGGGCACCGTGCTGGTGAATGCCGACTCCCACACATGCAGCGCCGGCGCGTTCAACTGCGCGGCGCGCGGCGTAGGCGGCCCGGACATGCTCTACGCGGTGACCACCGGCAAAGCGTGGTTCCGTGTCGGCGAGACGATCCGCTATGACCTCACCGGCGCCCTCCGCCCCGGCGTCTCCGCGAAGGACATTTTTCTCACCATCGCCGGCAAGTGGGGCGCGCACGTCAACCAGAACATCGAATACGGTGGACCCGGCATCGCGAGCATGAGCCTGAACGCACGCCGCACGCTGACCACGATGGGCACCGAACTTTCCGCCGAGTTCGTCATCTTCGAGCCCGACGACACGCTGGTCGATTACGTGAAGGCGCGCAATCCAAAACCGTTCACGCCGACCATGCCGGACGAAGATGCGGTGTACAACGAGCGCCGCACAATCGATCTCGCCACGATCGAGCCGCTGGTCGCATTGCCCGATGCGGTGGTGAACAACTCCGTCGGCATCAGCGAGGTCGCCGGCCGCCACATCGACCAGGCGTTCATCGGCGCCTGCTGCAACGGCACGCTCGACGATCTGGCGGTGGCCGCGCGCGTGGTGAAGGGCCGCAAGGTCGCGACTGGCACGCGCTTCATCGTCACACCCAGCACCGAGGCGATCCATCGTGCCGCGCTGGGTGCCGGCTATGTCGCGACGTTGATGGAGGCCGGCGCGATCGTGACACCGGCGACATGCGGCGCATGCGTCGGCGGCCACATGGGCGTGCTTGGCCCGGACGAGGTCTGCATCACCGCCAGCACGCGCAACTTCAAGGGGCGCATGGGCGATCCATCGGCACGTATCTACATGGCGTCGCCTGCCACCGTCGCCGCATCCGCCCTCGCCGGCAAGATCGCCAACGCCGCCGAGTTCTTCGTCGGAGATGTATCATGAGAAGCGGGCGCGTGTGGAAATTCGGCGACAACATAAACACCGACCTGATGCTGCCGGGCTCGGTGCTTTACAGCAGTCCGGAGCAACAGGCGCGCGCGGTGTTCATAAACAACCGTCCGGGCTGGGTGGATCAGGTGCAGAACGGCGACGCCATCGTCGGAGGCTTCAACTACGGCATGGGCTCGTCGCGACCCGCGGCGCGCAGCCTGCGCAATTGCGGCGTCGGCTTCCTGCTGGCTGAGACGATCAACGGCCTGTTCTTCCGCAACGCCGTGAACTACGGGCTGCTGGCGTGCGAATGCAGTGGCGTATCCACAGCGTTCGAGGAAGGCGATACGGCCGAACTCGACATCGATGCCTGGGGCTTACGCAACCCACGCACCGGGCAGACGCTGAAAGTGCAGCCCGTGCCGCAACAGCTTCTGGCGATGATGATCGGCGGCGGCGTGTATCCGGTGCTGGAAGAGGCGGGCCTGATCGCACCACGCTAATAGCCGGTATCATAGAACGGCGAAACACATGAGGAGGTCCAGCAATGATCGATCACACCGGGATTGGTGTTGCCGACGTCACCCGGTCTGCTCGGTTCTACGACGCGGCGTTACGCGCGCTCGGACTGCGCCGCGTCATGCGGATGCCCGAGAATGTTGGAACCGACGGCATCGGTTACGGCGTCGAGTACCCCGTCTTCTGGATCGATCGGTTTCACCCGCATTCTACCCACCAGCACACGGCGTTCGTGGCGAAGGACAGAGCCGAGGTCGACGCTTTTTTCGCCGCAGCACTCAAGGAAGGAGGAACTGACAATGGGCCACCGGGCCAGCGCCGACCGCGTTACTACGCCGCGTTTGTCCTTGATCCCGACGGCAACAGCATCGAGGCGGTGTTTCGCGGCGACTGACACGGTCAAAAATCGCCGTGCAAGGGTATAGTGCAGAACTATTTGGGAGGAGCCCATGAAAATCGTCGTCTTCGGCCCCGAAAAGCGTGTCGGTGCATTGCACGGCGAACATGTCGTCGATCTGTCGCTCGCCTTCGCCAAGTTCGTCAAGGAACGCCAGGACGAACGGCAGCCGATGCTGTTGGCTGCGGCGATCGTGCCGAGCGATCTTGCGCTCTTCATCGAAGGTGGAGCCCGCACCCTCGGGCACGCCGAAACCGCGCTCGATCATCTCTTCGGTAACGTGCATGACCAGCTCGGAGCGAACGGCGAGACATTGGTACACAAAGCTGCCGAAGTTCGCCTGCATGCTCCACGCCCCAACGGCTCCCGCATTGCATGCGCCGGCGGCAATTTTGCTGACCATCTCGCGGGAATGGCGGCCATGGGTCTCCTGCCCGGCGCAGGCCCCATGTCGGTCGATGAAGCCGCCACCAGGATCAGGGACTGCAGGAATCTGGGGCTTCTGGAAAGTTGGCCGACACGCCGCGGGTTCCGGCGAAGAAGTGCCTTACCCAGGCAGGGCGGATCGGCTCGACTATGAAGGTGAGGTCGCAATCATTCTCAACCGCCAGGCAAAGGATGTTCGCGCGGCCGACGCACGCGATCTGGTCTGGGGCGTGAGCTTGCTCGGAGACTGGAGCATCAGGAGCCCGGCGGAACCCGCAGGTCCTCTCAAGTTCGGCATGGCGAAGAACTTCGATCAGTCCTGCTCGCTGGGACCCTGCATCGTGGTCGGCGAGCTGGACCCGGAGGATGTCGATGTCGAGACCTGGGTGAACGGTGAGCGGCGTCAGCAGTTCAATACGCGGGACATGGTGTTCTCCTTCTGGGAGTACATCGAATACCTCTCGCGTGACCTGACCTTGTATCCCGGTGACATCATCAGCGGAGGCACGGCAGCCGGTACCGCCGCGGACTCGAGTGCGAAATTGGACAATGGCCAGTTCGCACCGGAGCGTTTTCTCAAAGTTGGCGATGTCGTGCAGGTCAGATCGCCCTCGATCGGGGTACTGGAGGCTCGCATCGTCGCCGGGTGATGGCGGCCATATCAAGATAGGGGGGAACAATACATGGACGCGCTGACGCACGCGACGACGGCCGCGGAGATCACCGCCCGCCTCGACCGGCTGCCGATGACCCGCCATCTGTGGAAGATGGTTACGCTGATCTCACTCGGCGGCTGCTTCGAGGTCTACGACCTGTTCTTCAGCGGCTATGTCGCACCCGGCCTGTTCCGAGCGGGCATCTTCACGCCGACCACCGTGTCGTTGTTCGGCATGACCGGCATCGCCTCATTCATCGGCGCGCTGTTCGCCGGACTGTTCGTCGGCACCATAGCCTTCTCTTATACCAAGGCCCGCGGGTGCTGACTCAAAGGACTTCCCCGACGCGGGGCTGATGTGATTCACCATGGCGAACAGCAGGATGTTGGCCATGGCGGCAGCGGTAGCACTCCGCACGGACTTCACGGGCTCTGCGCTGCGTCACCTGGCGCGGTATACGCGGGACGCAAATCAGGCACGGCGATTGTTGGCGTTGGCGGTGATCTACGACGGCGGCGCTCGTAGCGAAGCGGCCCGCGTCGGGGGTGTCGGTCTGCAGATAGTCCGGGACTGGGTGCTGCGGTTCAACGCCGAGGGGCCGGAGGGGCTGATTGATCGCAAGGCTCCTGGTCCAACGCCCCGGTTGACCGTGGAACACCGCACAGCACTGGCAGCAGCCATCGAGAGCGGTCCGATGCCTGCCATTCATGGCGTCGTGCGCTGGCGCCTGATCGATCTCTGCCAGTGGTTGTGGGAGGAGTTCCGTGTCGCTGTCGCGCGGCAGACGCTGAGCCGCGAACTGCGCGCGCTGGGCTACCGCAAGCTCACCGCGCGGCCGCGCCATCACGCTCAGGCGGCGGGAGCGATCGAGCATTTTAAAAAAGTTTCCCCGCCATCCTGGGCGAGATCGCGCAGGACAAGGGTGTCGATCCTGCCGCGATAGAGGTCTGGTTCGCCGATGAAGCCAGGATCGGACAGAAGAACAAGCTCACCCGTCGCTGGGCCAGACGTGGAACACGGCCGGCCGCACCGTCCGATCAGCGCACTGCTTCCACCTACATCTTCGGAGCCATCTGTCCCGCGCTCGGCAAGGGGGCAGCGCTCGTGCTGCCCCGATGCAATACCGAGGCGATGAACCTGCACCTGGCCGAGATCGCCACGGCCGTCGCGCCTCGCTGCCACGCCGTACTGCTCCTTGACCAGGCGGGATGGCACCTGTCGCACCAGCTCGCCATACCGCCCAACATCACGCTCGTGCCACTGCCCGCGAAGTGCCCCGAACTCAACCCGGTCGAGAACATCTGGCAATTCGTCCGCGACAACTGGCTCTCCAACCGCGTGTTCTTCTCCTACGACGATATCCTCGACCACTGTTGCGACGCTTGGAACAAACTCGTCGATCAGCCGTGGACCATCCTGTCCATCGGGCTGCGAGATTGGGCACATAGGTTCTGATCAGAGGGCATTGGTATTACTTAGCCGACCGCTTCGGCCGCCGCGCTATCTTCACCTTCTCGCTGGTCTGGTACAGCATCGCGACGCTCATCCTGGCGTTCCAGAGCTCCGCCGACATGGTGAATCTTTGGCGGTTCATCGGCGGTGTCGGCATCGGCGTCGAGTTGGTAACGATCGATACCTACATCTCCGAACTCGTACCGAAGCGCGTGCGCGGCAAGGCATTCGCGTTCCAGCAGGCCATCGGCTTCTGTGCCGTGCCCCTGGTGGCACTGCTCGCCTGGCTGCTCGTGCCGATCGATCCGCTCGGCTTCTCCGGCTGGCGCTGGGTGGTGCTGATCGGTTCCGCCGGCGCGGTGTTCATCTGGTGGTTGCGTCTTGCTCTGCCGGAATCACCGCGCTGGCTGGCGCAGCAGGGTCGCTTCGCGGAGGCAGAACAGGTGATGCAGACGATCGAAACACAGGTCGCCGCGGAGTCCCACCAACCGCTTGCGACGCCGGAATTGGCACCGCCCGAAGACCCGCGCGCAGGCAGCTACTGGGAGGTGTTCAGCCCCGCTTATCGTGGTCGCGCCATCATGATGATCGTCGCCAATTTCTGCTCGACGATCGGCTTCTACGGCTTCGCCAACTGGGTACCGACATTGCTGATCGCCAAAGGCATCCACGTGACGCAAAGTCTTCAGTACACCTTCATCATGGCGTTCGCCTATCCGCTTTTCGCGCTGGTCGGCACCACTTACGCCGATCGGATGGAGCGCAAATGGCAGATCGTCACCTCGTCCATCGGCATGGCGGTGTGCGGCGTGGCCTTCTCGATGCAGAGCGCGCCGGCCGCGCTGATCGTGCTGGGGTTCATTCAGACGATGATGAACACCTGGATCTCGTTCTCGTTCCACAATTACCAGGCCGAATTGTTTCCGACTCGCATGCGGGCGCGCGCCGTCGGGTTCGTCTATTCCTGGAGCCGGTTCAGCACGATCTTCACCGGCTTCTTCGTCGCGTTCTTCCTGAAGAACTTCGGCGTGCCCGGCGTGTTCGCCTTCATTGCAGTGGCCATGGCGATCGTGGCTATCGCGATCGGTGCATTCGGTCCGCGCACCAATCACCGGCCGCTGGAGGAGATCTCGCACTGACCTACCGAGCCGGCGCCTGGTACCAGAGGTCCGCTGCCCAGGCGCCAACCAGGCCGCTGCCGAGAATGGCGGCGCGGTTCGCCGCCCATCCCAGCCATGACGCGCCACCGTCGATCGGATAACCGAGCAGACCAAACGCCGCGATGCCCGCGGCGACGCCACCGATGAAACCGCCACGGTGCCAGAAATACGCGTAATCCAACGGCTGCCCGGCCCAGCGGTCGTAAACGAACGTCCCGGCCATGGCGCCAGCTCCGGCCAAGGTCGCTGCCACCAGACGGCCGCCCAGGATGGCCACAACCCCTTCGGCCACAGTCACCTGAGGTGCGACGAACACGCTAAAGATGCCGAACCCGACCAGCGCTCCGGCGCCTTGGGCCAGCAGTTCCGGCGAGATGTTCCACGACCCCGGCGCTGCCTGCCCGTTGTCGTGCGGCGGAGGGGCCGCCAGCGATCCGCCTGCCGGACAGATCAGCAGACAGGCCGCAATCAAGGCAGCAGGGGCGCGACTGGTCACCTTGCCGTGGCGCCATCACATCTCAGGATGTACGGGGGCGGCGGACCGCGCCGGCGCCAATGGCAGCCAAAGCTCCACGCAGGTGCCTCTGGCCGGTTCGCTGAAGATCCGTAGATCGCCGCCGGACTGCTTGGCGAAGCCGTGAACCATCGACAGGCCGAGGCCAGTACCATTGAGCCCTTTGGTCGAAAAGAACGGCTCGCAGGCCCTGGCCAGTACATCGGGAGCCATTCCGTTGCCGGTGTCCGTGACGCGGATGACGGCCAGGTTCGCGTCCGCTCCTTCCGGGCCGCCGGCACCGACGGCGCTGCCACTCATTGCCTCGATCCGTAGATCGCCACCCGACGGCATGGCATCGCGCGCATTGATCGCAAGGTTGAGCAGCGCGGTATGCAGGTGCGTTGCATCGACAAGGATTGGCGGCAGGTCTCTCCCGGCGCTCGTCTCCAGGCGGATGCGCGGATCGAGCGTGTGGGACAGCATGTCGCGAAAGCCCGCCAGGAACTCACCCGGCTGGATTTCACTCGGCCGCATCACATGCTTGCGCGCAAACGACAGCAGCTTATGCACCAGCTCAGCGCCATGTTCGGCGATCTGGATCGCGTTGCCGACATATTCGCGGGCAGCCAAGGGAATCTCTGGCACATCATCCACCAGTTCCAGGTGGGAGATGATCGCTTGCAGCAGATTGTTGAAATCGTGCGCGACACCAGCCGTGAGTTCGCCGATCGCCTCCATGCGTGCGGCCGCCTGGCGCGCTTTGGTTGTTTCGGCTGTAGCCAGCGCATGCTCGACGGCCAAGGGCAGTCGGGACATCCGATCCTTGCGCAGATAGTCGTATGCGCCGGTTTTGACGACCTCCGCGGCCGCTTCGTCGTCCAGCGCGCCGGTGACCAGCAGTATAGGCAGCTCCGGGTCCCGCTCGCGAACCAGCCGGATCGCGGTCAGCCCATCGATGTCCGGCAGATTGTAATCGGCAATGATCAGATCAGGCTTGAATGTCTCCAGTGCCTGTAGGAACGCGGCACGGTCGCCGACCGTACAGGCTTCGAAGGCGATACCCGCGCGGGAAAGGAGCCGCTGCTCGAGTTCCGCATCCTCGGGGACATCTTCGAGAATCAGCAGACGGATGACCGCGCCTCGTGCCAGAGGGCCGCGCGACGCCAGCGGCTCAGACACAGGCTCTCCCCACACCGTCATAGTGGGGCTTGGCCGCGCCATCCGCGTCTTCCGTTGCAACGGGCCAGAAAGACGTGGGGCCTGGCATCAGCCACCGACCCGTTGCGCCGGGAGCGCAAAATAGAAAGTCGCCCCCTCATTCGGTATGCCGTCCGCCCAGACCCGCCCGTTGTGGCGCGCCACGATGCGCTTGACGATCGCCAGCCCCACGCCACATCCCTCGAACTCCACGCCCACCAGCCGGTGTCCGACACCGAACAGCATGCCGAGATACTGCCGGTCGAAGCCGATGCCATTGTCCACCACCGAGTAGACGATCTCATCCTCGGCCTGTGTTGCGCCTATCGTGATCACAGCGTTTGGCTTCGTCTCGGTGAACTTGATGGCGTTGTCGATCAGGTTGAACCAGACCCGTCGTATCATGGAGGCATCCGCTCGGATGGTCGGCAACTCCCCGAGCTCGAACCTGAGTTGGCGGTCCGTTACATGCGCTTTTGCATCCTCGATCACGCCTTGCACCTGCGCCGCCATGTCCACCGCGGTCACGTTCATCGGCAGTCGTCCGGTGCGGGAGAAATCCAATATGTCGTCGATCAGCCGGCTCATTTTGGCTGTTGCCAGGCGCACGACTGAGAGCAGCCGTCTGCCCTCGACATCGAGCTTCTCCTTGTAATCGGTGATCAGGATGGCGGAATAGCCGTCGATCGCCCGGAGTGGCGTCCGCAGGTCATGCGAAACGGAATACGAGAAGGTCTCCAGCTCCGCATTGGAAGCTGCCAGGTCCCTGGCGCGCTGGCGCAGATCATTGTTGAGACTGAGCGTCCTCGCCTCCTCGGCGTGGAGACTTCGCGCCGTACTCTCCCACTCGGCGACGGCAAACTGCTCCTGACGCGCGCGGCGCAGTGCGAGGAAGGCGAGTGCGGTCAGCGCGACAATGGCGATCCAGAAGAATGCTGATATGATCAGAGTCTGCCTGCGCCAGTCGTCGAGCACCGATGAGCGGGTGATGCTATGCGCGACGAACAGGTTGAAGTCAGGGATGTGCTGGAAGGCGGCAATCCGGTCGACCCCGTCGACTGCGTTGATTGCCGCGAGGGTTCCGCGATCCGCTCTTGCGGCCGCCTGCATCATCGGTCCGTTCGGATCGAGCGTCGACTGGGCAAGGTTAGCGGGTGGCAAACGAGCAAGTATCCTGCCGTCATTGCCATACAAGCCAAACAATGTATCCGTGCCTGGCACCAATGCCTGCCAGAAGTCCGAGAAGAAACTCTGGCGTGTGCTCGCGAGGATGGCGCCATCGAAGGCATCGGTTGGCCCCGTGCGACGTGTGGCGAGGTTGAAATTGAGCTGGCCGCCGACCCTGCCCCGCGACATGGCCCCGAGGGCGACGCTGGCGTTCCCGGCCTGCAGCGCCCGGAAATAGTCACGATCTGCCGCAGAGACCGGCGACTGGGGGAAGACCACGGTCGACGCTCGCACAGTGCCGGAGCCGTCGATCAAAAACATGCCACCTGCCTGCGGGTATTCCGCGGCGAGTCCCTGGAGATAGAGGTGGAGCGCTTCGGAATGCTGGATCTCGTTCCAGCTCATGCCGTGCGTGTACTCGTTAACCCGTTCCGCAAGCAATTGGTCTACCTGCAGCAGATCGTGCGCCTGATGCGACGCGAGCTCCACAGTTCGTGCCACCTCGCCGGTGGCGTTGTGCAGCATGTACACCCGGGTTTGCCACGCAACGATGCCAAATAGCAGAGCAGGCGTCAGGATCGCTGCTGCCAGCAATGCGTAATACGGCCGCATTGACAGGGCTAGGCGAGACGCCGGCAACTGGACATTGCTCGGTTCCGCTGCAGCCTGATCGATCGATTGCTCCAGCAACTCTGCGTTGACTAGCAAGTCCTCAGAGGCCACGGCGTCAGACACTTCTCATCTCCTGCTCACCAAGGGACGGGCAAAAGATGCCCTTGCCAGCTCATAGTCCGCCCCGTCCCGTGCCCATCAGTCCAGTCGAATTGGTGTGTTGATCGCCGCCCAATAATAGCCGAGCCTCGCGACCGTCTCCGCGAAGTTGTCAAACTCCACAGGCTTGACCACAAAACTATTGGCGCCGAGGTTGTAACATTCATTGATGTCGCGGTCCTCGCGGGATGAGGTCAGCACCACCACAGGTATTGATTTCAGCCGGTCATCGGCCTTGATACGCCTTAGGACCTCTTTCCCGTCGATCTTCGGCAGGCGCAGGTCGAGCATAACCAGCGTTGGCTTCTCAGCAGACTTCCGCCCGGCATACGCGCCGCGCGAGAATAGATAGTCCAGCGCTTCGGCCCCATCCCTCAACCATACGATGTTGTTTACCAGGTTGTGATGCTTGAGCGAGCGCAGACACAGCTCCGCGTCGGTTGGATTGTCCTCGACGAGCACGATTTCGATGTGGGTGCTTGGATTAGACACTGCTCGCCCCTCTGCGATCATATCGTGGCGGAGGCGCTGTGCCTTGGCTGATAGTGGTTTGCGCTCTGTCTTGCGAACTGTGCCAATAGAACATGGCCGGTTTCTGACGCCGGCCCGGCATCGCTTCAATCCCTGCCACCTCGTCAACCTTCCTGAAATGCGCGAGGCACAGATGAGAGGCAAATTCTTAATATAATATTATCCTTGCCCAAGCGTAGCTGCCTTCAGCCATGTACAGTCGTGGAGCCGGACGGCCGCAGACAATAGTACGCCGCCTGGCCATCCTGGCCGGCGTCACCATCCTGCCCGTGCTGGCCTTGGCATTCTTCATGATCGTGCGCGACGCCTTGCAAGAGCACGGTCGCTATCTGCAACAGCTCCAGGCGACGACACGGGCCGCGGCACAGACTGTCGATGTCGAGATCCGCCGGCTCCAGGCCATCGTGGAAACCCTGCGCGAGGCGCCCAAGTTAAGGGAGCACGACCTGCCTGCCTTCTATGGTTTCGCCAAGAGGGCAATCTCCGACTATCCGGGCTCGCGGATTGTCCTCTACGAGCCATCCGGGCACATCGTCTTTGCGACCAACCTGCCGTTTGAGCAGCGTCAATCGCTGACCGCGATATCAACAACAATCCAGCGCGTCGCGGAAACCAGGCGGCCGGTCGTTTCCGACCTGTTCACCGCGTCGGCCACCAGGTCCCCCTCGCTCGCCATCCTCGTGCCGGTGATCGAGAACGACGCTGTTCCGTTCGTGCTGGGCGTGGTGGTTCCGCCAGGGGCCGTTTCAGAGATCTTTCGCAGCCAGCCGTTGCCCGCGGGCGTGTTAGGCGTGATGTTCGATCGCAACAACATCATTATCGCCCGTACCCAGAACGAGGCTGAGTATGTGGGGAAGCCCCCCAGCGCGTCGCTCCTCGAATCCCTTGGTGACCGCAATGAGGGCTTTGATGAATCGCGTTCCCTTGAGGGGCCCGCCTTTCGCGGCGCATTCGTCAAATCCCGCCTGAGCGGCTGGACGGTGGCACTCTCCATTCAAGAATCGGTGCTGAATGCGCTAATGTGGCGAACACTCTGGCAGTTTGTCGCGGGTGCCGGGCTGCTGACAGCCTGCGCATTGGCATTGGCTCTCTATCATGGTCGACGGATTGCCCGGCCCGTCGCTTCACTCGCCGCGATTGCCGACGCGATGGAGCACGGTGGAACACTGCCGGTTCAGCGTCTCGACCTCGTGGAGGCGCAGGTGGTCGCGGATCGGCTGCACAGTGCTGCGGAGTCGCTGCGCCATGCCGCCTTGGAACGCGAGCGCACGGCACAGATCCGGCTGCGCGACCGCGACCTCGCAGTCTTCCACGCCCTCAGCAACGCAGCGGAGCAGACATTCAGCCTGCAGGAAAGGCTGCAATCCTTGATGCGTGCCGTCGAGGATGCTCTCGGATTTGACGGGGCTGGAATCTGGCTCCTCGACCCGCCCCGCGAGACCCTTACGTTGCGCGCCGAACACGGCATGCCCGCGGAGTTTTCCGACGCATCCCGCACGATGCAGCTTTCCGAGGTCATTCCGGACGCTGGCGCAGCAGCCAAGGAGCTGAGTTTCGGCGATGTGACCTCGCATCCGGTCTCGCGGATCAGGGACGTGCTGGTTCGCCATGGCTATCAGACCTCCGGACGGATACCGCTCATTGCCGAGGGCAAGCTGGTTGGCCTGCTGGGTCTCGCTTGTCGCAGCAAACGCGAACTTCCGGGCGACGAGATCGCGCTGCTGGGCGCCATCGGCCAACAGATGGGCGCGTTCATCCACCACGCGGACCTGTACGAAACGACGCAGCACCAGCTCGCCGAGCGAACCGCAATGATGGCAGAGATCATGCGTCGGGATCGCGAACTGGCGGTCTACAATGCCATCAGCATCGCGGCTGAACGCACCCTCGACCTGCAGGAGGGGTTGCGGCTTGCCGTGGATGCTGCCCTGCCTGCCATCGGTGCCGACGCAGGCTCACTCTATCTTCTGGAGCCGGACGGGAAGAGCCTGACGCTGGCCGCCGGGTTCCATGATGCATCCGATCTCGCGAGTGTCGCCGGTACGATGAGGCGCGAGGAAGGCGTTTCCGGCCTTTCGCTGGCGAAGGGCGAGGTCGTGACGGTCAGTTCCGAGGATTACCCGAATCCACGGCTGAAGGGCATGCTGGAGGCAGAAGGCTTTCGCATCGTTGCCGGTGTTCCGCTGGTCATTGAGGGTCGCGCGATCGGCACGTTTGTGCTCGGCAGGCGACACGTCGGAGAATTTACGCCGGACGAAATGATGCTGCTTGCCGCAGTCGGCCGCCAGTTGGCGGTGCTGATCGACCGCGCGCAGCTTTACGAGGCCGCGCAACGCGAGCTCGCCGAGCGCAAACAGGTGCAGGCGCACCTCGAGGACGCCAACAATGAGCTGGATGCCTTTGCCCATTCGGTATCGCACGACCTGCGTGCGCCGCTTCGCGCCATCGACGGCTTCTCTCGCATTCTCCTGGAGGATTACAGCGAAAAACTCGATTCGGAGGGCAAGCGTGTCATCGGCGTCGTGCGAGGCAGCGCGGCGCGGATGGCTCAAATGATCGACGATATTCTGGCGTTTTCCCGTGTTGGCCGCACGAAACTGAGGGCAACCGACGTCGATATGCAGGCTGCGGTGCGGGTGGCGATCAGGGATCTGGAACCGGCTACAGCCGGACGCAGGGTAGACTTCGAGCTGGGCGAACTGCCGCCGGCGCATGGCGATACCGCCATGCTGCAGCAGGTGTGGGCAAATCTACTCGGCAACGCCGTCAAATATACCGCGCCGAGGGACAGGGCCGTCATCACGATCGGCGCCGAGCTCCGCGACGGCGTGACTGTCTATTTCGTCCGCGACAACGGCGTCGGCTTCGACATGCAGTATGTGGACAAGCTGTTCGGGGCCTTCCAGCGCCTGCACGGATCCGAGTTCCCCGGCACCGGCGTCGGGCTCTCCATTGTCAGGCGAATCATCACCCGCCATGGCGGCCGCGCCTGGGCGCAGAGCGAGGTCCAAAAAGGGGCAACCTTCTTCTTCTCCGTTGCGGGCAAGGAGGCAACCGACGATCCCACGAACGCCCCGGCTAGTGCCACCCGCCGCACTGTGGTCCCGGAACCTGCCACGCCGGGCTGACGAACGGGCTCATTCCTCCGTCAGCTCGGCCGGCGCCTCAGCCAGCATCTCCGCGTCGAGTTCGAGCAGTTGGCCGGCACGCTCGCTGTCCACCGCCTCCACGCCGCGCAGTTTGCGGCTCACGGCACGTGTGCGTGTGCGTGCGCGATCGATAGTGTTGCTGAATGCACCCGCCTGCTTGGCCAGCCGCTCCAGCACGTCGTCCATCTTCAGCATCTCGGTCCGCGTGGCCCCGAGCAGGTCGCGGATCTGATCGGCCTTCTGCTCCAGCGCCAGCGTGATGAACCCTAGATGGATCGTTCGCAGCAGCGCCGGGAACAGTGAGGGCCCCATCACCAGCACGCGACACTCGCGGCCGATCTCATCGATCAGACCCGGAATGCGCGCGACCTCGGTGTAGAGCGCGTCGGTCGGCAGGTACAGCACGGCGAATTCCACCGTCACCGGCGGATTGATGTACTTCGTCGCGATCTTCCTCGCCTCGTCCCGCATGCGTCGTTCGAGCATGCGCGTCGCGGCGCGCTCCGCATCGGCATCGCCTGCGTCGGAGGCCGCCAGCAGCCGCTCGTAATCCTCCACCGGGAACTTCGCATCGATCGGCAGCAGCGGCCGTTCCGCGCCCCTCATCGGCATCCGCACGGCGAACTCAACCACGTCATTGCTGTCGGTTCGCAGCTTGCAGTTGGCCTCGTACTCGCCTGCCGGCAGTATGTCGTCGAGCATCGCGCGCACCTGCGTCTCGCCCCATCCGCCCCGCGTCTTCACGTTGGAGAACAGCCGCTTGATGTCGCCAATCTGCGCGGTGACCGCCTGCACGTCGCCCATCGCCTTCTGCACCGCGGCGAACTGGTCGATCACCCGGTTGAAGCTCTCGTTCATCTGCTTCTCCACCGCAGCGTGGAGTTGCTCGTTCACCGTCTTCTGGATCTCCGCAAGCTTTGCCTCATTGCCCTCGCGCAACTCGCGCAGCTTGCTCTCCAGCATCGCGCGGACGCCTTCGAAGTGCGCGCCGATCTCCTGGCGCTGCTGACCCTGCTCGCGTGACAAAGCCGCGCGCGTGGTCTCTGACTCGCTGCGCGTGCCTGCCACGCTCTGTTCGGCCAGCAGGCGCAGGCGTTGCAGCATCGCCGCCTGGCGCAGCACGACCAGCAATGCGGCAATCGCCGCAAGTGCGGCGACAATGATGAGTGCGGCGACCAGCATGGTGCTTCCTGAGGTTTCGCGCGGCGATTATGCCTCGGTCGGGCCGAGTCGGTTCATGCCGCCGCGGGCACGAAATCCTGGTTGGTGGCCAACAGGGCCAACAATGGCAACAATGTCTTCAGGTCCCTCTCGGCGACGCACACCAGGTATTGTCGGGCCTCTGGCCCGTTCTCGGTCTGCGGCAGCCCATCCGGACCCAGGGGCAGCGCGGTCAGGCCCAGATCGCCGTACACTTTCAGCAACTCAGGCCCGGCGCGCCAGAATGCCGGGTCCAGCCCCTCCTGCTGCGCCAGATCGCGCAGACGCCAGATCGCCGAAACCCGGTCGCCCTCGGCTCCCATCGGATCGCCAATTCCGAGCAACACCCGGCCACAGCGTCGGAACGGGATGCCCGCACGCTCCGCCTCGCCAAGCACCACGCCATCGGCCTTTGCCGGCGGTATCGTGCCGCCGAGCAGTGCCAGTCGTTGTCGCGACACAGCATCCCACGGCAGGCTGCGTACCTTGCCTGGCCTCAGCAGACGCCAGCTTGCGATCAGCGCCAGTGCCACCGCCAGCGCCACAGTGACGCGCAGCGAATTCGGCACGTCGTGCGACATCACCACCGCCCACCAGGCGTTGTTGGTCAGCAGGTGAACGCGCGGGCGCGTGCCGGCCAGCGCGAGCAGACCGATCACCAACGCGAACAGCGAGATCGCACTCGCTGCGTCCAGCGGTCCGCTCAGCAGGCTGGCATGGCGGTAGAAGCTGCGACGCAGCGGTGCCACCAGCATCGTGACCGCCACCAGCACGCCGGAGATCCACAACCGCTCGCCCTGGGTCGCGGTGAATGCCGCGCCGACGACCAGCAGGAAGATCGTCGCACCCCACGCCAGGTTGACCCGCTGTGACAGGCCGAGTGCCACCACCACCAGACCGGCGCCGATCAGCGACGGGATGAACTGGCCGGCCTGACTGGCCATCTCGGCGAAGTCGGGATCGATCCACGAGAAGTCGGGCTGCGGCGCCAGGATGCCGACGCACAGCAGCATCATGCCGCACAGCGCGACCAGGCCGGTGGCGCTGGCGACCGCGAAGTCGGGCTCGCTCCAACGTGCCAATGCGCCGAGCCGCTCCCCGTGGCGCAGCAGCACACTGCCTCGCAGCAACAGCTCGTTGCCGGTGAACAGTGTCCCGGCCAGGAACAGCGGGATGACGTAGTAATACAACCGGAACACCACGATCGCGCCGACGATGTGAGGTGCACTCAGGTAAGGCGCCAGGCCAAGCAGGATTGCGGAGTCGAACACGCCGATGCCACCCGGCAGATTGGCGGCGAGTCCCGCCGTGTAGGATGCGACGTAGACGCCAAGGAAAATCGGCCAGGTCAGATGTGGCGCAGCCGGCAGCAGCGCATAGAAGATCGACGCGGTGATCGCGACATCGACCGTCGCCAGCACCACCTGCAGGATCGCCATGCGCCAACCCGGCAGGGCGATGTCATACCCGAAGAAGCGTGCGCGGCCGAACACGCGTGACAACGTGACGTAGCCGATCACGACAGCCCAAAGCAGCGCGCCCACCGCGTACATCACCGCAGGCGGCAGATGCTCGCCGAAGAACGGGATCGATCGCGGTTCGAGGAACAGGATCGTGCCGCCAAGCACCATCCCGCCAAGGGTGAAGGTCAGGCTGCAGAACGCCACCGTCTTGGCGATCTGAAACGGCGTCAGCCCCCAATGCGCATACAGGCGATAGCGCACCGCCGCGCCGGACACCGCCGCGAAGCCGAGATTGTGCGACAGCGCATAGGCACAGAACGAAGCGAATGCGACGCGACCGTAAGACACCGCGTGTCCGGCGTAGATCGTGCCGAGCCGATCGTAGATGGTCAGCACGCCATAGGAGAGCACGGTGAACAGGAAGCCGATCGCCAGTGCGCGCAGTGGTATGTCATGCAGCGCGGTGACGATGTCGTGCAGCCGCAGATGGCGGAATTCCTTCTGCACGACGTAGATCGCGCCGATCAGCAGCAGAACGCCGATGATCGCCGGCAACTGCAGCAGGCAGGCCCTGCCGATCTCGCGTGCGCGCTGTGCCGACATCGTCGTCAGCCGGCGTCGGCCGGCCGCGACAGCGCGGCCTCGATCAGCGCCACCGTCTCGTCGATGCCGTACAACGCAGTGAAGCCACCGAAGCGGGGGCCCTCCTGCTGGCCAAGCAGCACCTGATACAGGCAGCCGAACCAGGCGCGCAGTTCGCCGAACGGATGCCGCTTGCCTACCTCATACACGACGGTCTGGATCGCTTCGGCATCGGCTCCGGGGTCCAGGCCCTTCAGCGTCTCGGCAAGGTCGGCGAGCGCGGTGCGTTCAAGCTCGGTCGGATGGCGGTAGCGCTTTTCGGGGCGGACGAAGTCGCGGTAGTAGGCAATCGCGTGATCGACCAGCCTGTCGAGGAACGGCATGGTCTCGGGAGTCGCATCCGGGCTGTAGCGGCGGATGAAACCCCACAGAATGGCCGGCGTCTCGGCGTTCACCACGGACGCGAGGTTCAGCAGCATCCCGAACGACACCGGGCTGCCGCCATGGTTCGGCAGACGTCCGGCATGCACGTGCCATGCCGGATTGAGCTTCTGCTCCGCCGGCGGCTGCATCGGGAGACGTGCAGCGTTTGCCAGGTATTCATCGACCGCACGGGGGATCACATCGAAATACAACCGTTTGGCGCGCTGCGGCGCGTTGAACATGAACTGCGACAGGCTCTCGGGCGGCGCATAGCGCAGCCATTCCTCCACCGACAGGCCATTGCCCTTCGACTTGCTGATCTTCTGCGCATGGTCGTCAAGAAACAGTTCATAGGTGAAGCCTTCGGGTGGTGTGCTGCCGAGAATTCGGCAGATGCGGCCCGAAAGACGCACCGAATCGATCAGGTCCTTGCCCGACATCTCGTAATCGACGTCGAGCGCATACCAGCGCATCGCCCAGTCGGCCTTCCATTGTAGTTTGCACCCGCCGCCTTTCACCGCAGTTTCGAACGCCTCGCCGCTGTCAGGATCGCGCCAGACCACAGTCCCGGCGGCGGGATCGCGGTGCTCCATCGGCACCTGCATGACGCGGCCCGTGCGCGGATGGATCGGCAGGATCGGCGAGTAGGTGGCCCGTCGCTCGGGGCCGAGCGTCGGCAGGATGACCGCCATCACCTCATCGTAGCATTCCAGCACGCGGATCAGCGCCGTATCGAACCGGCCGGCCGCGTAGTATTCGGTGGACGAGGCAAACTCGTAATCGAAGCCAAACGAATCCAGGAACGCCCGCAGCCGCGCATTGTTGTGCGCGCCGAAGCTGTCATGGGAGCCGAACGGGTCGGGGATGCGTGTCAGCGGCTTACCGAGATGCGGTGTCAGCAGGTCGCGGTTCGGCACGTTGTCGGGCACCTTGCGCAGCCCATCCATGTCGTCGCTGAACGCGATCAGCCGCGACGGCAGGCCGGTGAGCTCGGCAAAGGCGTGACGCACCCAGGAGGTGCGCGCCACTTCGCCGAACGTGCCGATATGCGGCAGACCGGATGGACCGTAGCCGGTCTCGAACAGCGCGAAGGCCTTGCCGGAACCGGCGAGACGCTGAGCGACCTTGGTGGCTTCCTCAAACGGCCAGATTTTCGCCGGGGCCGCTTCGTTGTAGCGAACTGTTGCGGACATTTTCGGGAAGCTAGAAACCGGCGGGTGTCGGGTCAATCGCGACGACTCACTTTGTGAGGCAGCCACCTGCCGCGACCTCCGGCTCCGGCGTCAGCGATGGCGCTGCCTGCCGATTGCGACTAGTGGAATGCGGGTGACCTCATCGGCTCGATGACCATGCCTCGGATCACTCTGCCCGACGCGCCGTCTGTCGTCGCCGGCCACGGCCGTGCCGCAATCTTCACTGCTGACGGCGAACTGCTGCTGTTGCCGGTGGCGGCCGCCGTGGCCCATCTGCGTGACCTGCCGCCGCCTCTCCTGGTGCATGCACCGGCCACGTTTCGCCGGCTAGGTCTGCGCGCCATGCCGGCATTCGATCTGCTGGAGTTGTTCGCCTTCACCCTGCCGGCGCGCGCCGCCGCGCCAACGCCGCGCGGGCTCGCCCTCGCACTCGATTTCGAGCCGCCAGGCGGCGGACTGGAGACCGAGGCGGCGCTGCTGCCGGAACTGGTCGCGGCCCTGCTGCACCGCCTGGCGCAGGGCAGCGACGTCGCGCTGAACCGGGACGCTGCGGGGCTCGCGGCGCGCATGGGGCAGGCGGGGTGGGGTTGGGCGCCGTTTGTCGCCAACGCGCTCGGCCGTCCGACCGCTGCGCCATCGAGCGAGGCGCTGCGCGTCTGGAAGCGCCTCCCCGAGTGGGAGGATGCGGCGCCACTGCCGCCGCCTTCGTCACTGCCGGTCGCGGAGGCGGAGGCGCGGTCGCGGCTCGCGGACATGCTCGGGCCGCACGCGGAGCAGCGGCCGGGGCAGGCGGACTACGCCGGCGCCGCCGCGGCGGCATTTGCTCCGCGCGAGACCCGCGGCGATCCGCATCTCGTGTTGGCCGAGGCGGGCACCGGAACCGGCAAGACGCTTGGCTATCTGGCACCCGCCAGCCTGTGGGCGGAGAAGAACCACGGCGGCGTCTGGATCAGCACCTTCACCCGTCACCTGCAACGCCAGATCGACGCCGAACTCGCGCATCTGTTTCCCGATCCCACCGAGCGCCATAAACGCGTGGTCGTCCGCAAGGGTCGCGAGAACTACCTGTGCCTGTTGAACCTGGAGGACGCGCTGGGCCCGGCGACCTCGGGCCGGGCGCCGGCCTCGGTCGTCCCGCTTGGCCTCATCGCGCGCTGGGCGCTGGTGACCGACGATGGAGACATCCAGGGCGGCGATCTGCCCGGCTGGCTGGCCGAGCTGTTCGGCACCGCCACCATTCTCGGCCTCGCGGACCGGCGCGGCGAGTGCATCCACGCCGCCTGCCCGCACTGGCGGCGCTGCTTCGTCGAACACACGATTCGCCGCGCGCGCACGGCACAGCTTGTCGTGGCGAACCATGCGCTGGTGATGACCCAGGCCGCTTGGGGCGGGCTGGACGACAGCGTCGTGCCCACCCGCTACGTGTTCGACGAAGGCCACCACGTGTTCGACGCGGCGGACAGCGCGTTCGCCGCCGAACTGTCGGGCCTTGAGACCGCGGAGATGCGTCGCTGGCTGTTGGGTGCCGAGGGCGGCCGATCGCGTGCGCGCGGCCTCAGGCGGCGGATCGAGGAGCTCGTGGCAGCCCGGCCGCTGCTGGAGACGCCGCTGGACGCCGCCCTGCAAGCGACGCGAGCGCTGCCCGCACCCGGCTGGCAGAGCCGGATCAGCACGGACCATCCCGAACTGGGCGGGCTGGACACTGGCCGGCCCAACCCCACCGAGGCCTTCCTGCACCTGATCCGCCATCAGGTGCTGGCGCGCGCCGCGGGAGACGAGGCCGGCTGGGGGGCACTGGAATGCGACCTCTCCCCACTCGGCCCCGACATCGCCGAAGCAGCCGACCGCCTCGCCCGCGCGCTCGCCCGCATAGCCGGACCGACCGCGACGCTGCGCGAGCGTCTGCTCGGCCGCCTCGATGAAGAGGCCGACGAGATGGACGCCGCAACCCGCAATCGCATCGAGGCCATCGGCCGTTCCCTCAACCGCCGGGTGCTGGCGCCGCTCTCCGCCTGGCAGAACATGCTGCACGCGCTGATCGAGACTGCGCCGGAGCCCGGCCGCCGTCCCGACCAGATCCTGTTCCTGCGGGTGGACAGAATCGAGGGTGGCCGCGAGATCGATGTCGGCCTGCATCGCCATTGGCTGGATCCCACCATCCCGTTCGCAGCCACGTTGGCGGCGCCGGCGCAGGGCCTGCTGGTCACCTCGGCCACGTTGCGCGATGCAGGCGATGCCGATCCCGAGTCCGCCTGGGAGTCAGCCGAGGCACGGGTAGGCGCGCCGCATCTGCCGTCGCCGGCGATCCGTGCCGCAGTCGCAAGCCCGTTCGACTATGCCGCCCAGACCCGCGCCTTCATCGTCACCGACGTCTACGGCGGCGACATCGCCCAGCTCGCCGCCGCCTATCGCGCCTTGTTCATCGCCGCCGGCGGCGGGGCGCTCGGCCTGTTCACCGCGATCCGCCGTCTCCAGGCGGTGCATGCGCGCATCGCCCCCGAACTGGAGGAGGCCGGCATCCCGCTCTATGCCCAGCACGTCGATGCGATGGGCAACGCCACCCTGGTCGACATCTTCCGCACCGAGGAGGAGAGCTGCCTGCTCGGCACCGACGCGATGCGGGACGGCGTCGACGTGCCAGGCCGCGCATTGCGTCTGGTGGTTTTTGAGAAGGTTCCCTGGGCGCGCCCCGATATTCTGCATCGGGAACGGCGCGTTCACCTCTCGGACGGCGATCCGAAGGGCTTCGACGACCGCATCGCCCGCCTGCGCCTGCGCCAGGCCTTCGGCCGACTGATCCGCCGCACCTCCGATCGCGGCGTATTCGTGCTGCTGGACCGCCAGACGCCGTCGCGCCTGTTGTCGGCGTTTCCCGCCGGTGTTGCGATTCGGCGCGTCGGTTTGGCCGAGGCGGTCAAACAGACGTGCGCCTTCCTGGGCGAGTCGCTGCCCGCTTGAACTGTCGGCATGCTTCGATCAGTTTCGTTATCGGCAGGTATGGAGTTCCGTAATGCGCGCGCGAGACGCCCTGGATGCGTCCGAGGCACTGGTTCTCACGATGGTCCTCGTGGCCGCGGCGGACGGTGGCATGACCGATCGCGAGATCGGCATGATGGCCGGGCAAGTACAGACGCTGCCGGCGTTCCATAACTTCACCACCGAGCAGTTCAGCACGGTCACCGACGCCGCGGTCAGGCTGCTGAACGAGGATGACGGGCTGCAGCATGCCGCGCGGCTTATGCGCGGGGCGTTGGAACCAAGGCTGCGCGAGACCGCGTATGCGCTGGCGTGCGAAGTGGTCGCGGCCAGCGACGTGGCAAGCCAGCGGACGTTGGAGATGCTGAGCTTCGTTCGTGAGGAGCTGCGCCTCGACCCACTGATCGCCGCCGCGATCGAGCGCGGTGTGCGGGCCCGCCATCAACGCATCGAGCCCGGCAAGTAGCCATGCGCACACTGGGTGCTGCGGCGGCCGTCGCCGGAGTGCCGGTGCTCGCATTGATCGCTCTGACGGCGTTGGGCTGGGCGCCGATCGGACCCGTACTGCTCGGCGTAGGTGCGACGCTGCTCGCGGCTCTGCTGCTCGCGCTGCGCTGGTCGCGCGATCTCGACCTGCTCGCTGACAGCGTGCGCCGGATCGCGGCGGACGAACCTGCATCGCGCAGTGCGCCGGTGCTGCCCGGAATGCAACGTCTCGGCGCCGATCTCGAACGTCTGGCACGTCGCGCCGCTGTGCGATCGGGATTGATCGAACAGCTGCGTCGCACCGACAGTGACCGTGGTTGAGCGCCTGCCCGATCCGCTGATCGTGCTGGCGGAGGACCGTGGCGTGCGGCGCGCCAACTCCGCGGCGCGCGCTGCGTTCGGTGCCGATATGCCGGCTGTGTTGCGACACCCCGATCTGCGCGCCGCGATCGATCGCGCGTTCGCTTCGGGGATGACGCAAACCGCCGAGGTGACGTTGCCGGTGCCGGTGCCGCGCGAGGTACGCGCCGCTGTGGTACCGATGGACCCGCCGATTGCGGATGGTGGAGGCGCCATCGTGGTGCTGTCCGATCGCACGCGCGAGCGCGCCGTCGAGCGCATGCGTGCCGACTTCGTGGCCAATGTCAGCCACGAGCTGCGGACCCCGCTCGCGTCACTGATCGGCTTCATCGAGACATTGCTCGGCCCGGCGGCCGATGATCCGCCCGCGCAGCAGCGCTTCCTTGGCATCATGGGCGAGCAGGCGGCGCGGATGAACCGGCTGATCGACGATCTGCTGAGCCTCTCACGCATTGAGCTGATCGAGCATCAGCCGCCGTCTGGCACGGTCGAGTTGAACGAGTTGGTAACGCGACTAGTCGCCGGCTTCGAGCCCCGGCTGAAGGAACAGTCCGTCACGCTCGATCTGCGTCTGCCCAGCGATGTGCCGGCAGTGATCGGCGATGCGGACCAGCTGACGCAGGTACTGCAGAACCTGCTCGACAACGCGGTGAAGTACGGACGCAAGGGCGGCACGGTGCGACTCGATGTTGCGGCTGCATCGTCGGGGCGGCCAGGTGTGGTAGTGACTGTTGCGGATCAGGGCAGCGGCATTCCGCGCGAGCATCTGCCGCGGCTGACCGAGCGCTTCTACCGCGTCGACACCAGCCGCTCGCGTGCGGCAGGCGGCACCGGGCTGGGCCTCGCCATCGTCAAGCACATCGTGAACCGGCATCGCGGGCAGTTGTCGATCGAGAGCGAGGAAGGGATCGGCACCACGGTCAGCTTCTGGCTGCCGCAGGCAGTCGCGCGACCGGTCGCGACCGACATCCACGTTTAGCCATCGATCAGGCCGCGTTGCGCGACAGACCATCGCGCGCGACAGTCCCGACCAATCTGTGTGGAGGACACGGCCATGGCGGACGGCAGGAAGATCGCGATCGTGACAGGTGCGGCGAGCGGCATCGGCCGCGCGATGACGCTCGGGCTGTTGGGCGCCGGTGTCGATGTGGCTGCGGTGGATCGCAATGAGGCCGGCCTCGCCGCGCTCGCGGCGACCGTGCACGACAAGGCGGGAACCATGCAGACGATTCCCGCCGACCTCGCGCGGCCGGACGCATTCGATGCGATCGTCTCCGCCGTGCTGAGCCGGTTCGACCGGATCGACGTGCTGGTGAACAACGCGGGCATCGGCCAGTCCTCGATCAAAGCAGACCAGCGGCGCAATCCGCTGCGCTTCTGGGAGATCACGCCGGAGCAGTGGCAGCGCTTCCTGTCGGTGAACGCCACCGGGCCGATCCTGATGGCGCGCGCGGTGGTGCCGCACATGCTGGCGGCGGGTTCGGGACGGGTGATCACCGTTACCACCAGCCTGGGGACAATGGTGCGCGAGGGCTACCTGCTATACGGCGCGAGCAAGGCGGCGGCCGAGGCAGCGATGGCGGTGCTGGCGGCGGACCTCAAAGGCACCGGCGTCACGTCGAACGTACTGGTGCCGGGCGGCGTGACCAACACCGCAATCGTGGGCGACGAGGCGGGCGACCGCGCGCGAATGCTGCAGCCGGAGATCATGGTGCCACCGCTGCTGTGGCTGGTCTCGGACGCGGCGACTGGGGTGACGGCGCGCCGCTTCGTGGCGATGGACTGGGATGCGTCACTGCCCGGCGAGCAGGCGGCGGAGAAGGCCGGTGTGCCGATCGCGTGGCTGGGGATTGCGCGTATGCCGGTGGAACCAGGGTAACCGCACTCAGCGAACACTGCGACGTGGCGGAGGCGGAGCGCTTTCGGTATCCTTGCGCCAGCGGGACGGTACCGCCAGGGAGCCATCGCGATGATCCGAACCATGTTGGCCGCAACAGCTGTACTCGGCCTGCTGTCCGCCGTGCCACCAGCGGCGGGCGCGGTAACGTGCGCCAACGGCGTCTATCGGGCGGGATGTGCCGGCCCCAACGGAGCGGCAGTGGTCAAGAAGCAGCCCGTGGTTCGTCCGCCGGCGACGGTCCATTGCGTCAAAGGTGTCTATCGGGCGGGCTGCGCGGGGCCGAACGGCGCAGCCGTCGTTCGCTAAAGTCCACCATCATGGAACGGAGAAACATGTAGGCTGTCTTCATAGGTTCACATCACCGCAATCCCAGGAAGCTGAGCACAGCAGCAATCACCACGATCACGCCGATCAACCAGAAAATGTAATTCATAAACTCTCCCGCTGGACCATGTGTTGAGTGTCCAACGTCAGCGCGTGCGACCGGTGAGCATCACGAACGCCCGAGCCAGGTCACATGCAACGGAACACCCGCCACGCTGCTGCCAACTTGCCAGCCGTCCCCAACAGGCGGAAGCTGTCATCAAACTCACGAGCTCCAGAGGAAGGGAACCCAATGCGCTATAATCGAATCTCGGCTGATTGCCATCTCGACATGCCCTGGATGCCGGCAGATCTGTTCACGTCGGAAGCGTCGCAAGAGCTGAAAGACCGCATGCCCTATGTGACCGACGGTCCCGACGGACCAATGTGGGTCACCAAGAGCGGCGCCAATTTCGGCCTCAAGAACGGCGTTGGCCCGAGCGGTGCCAAGCTGGTGCCCGGCCAGAACCGCCGCGTCGACATCATGGCGGAGACCGGCCTGTTCGCCGACGGCCAGAAGGACATCCGCCGCGTCAGCGATCCGCATCTGCGCGCCAAGGACATGGACCGCGACGGCGTCGATGCCGAGGTGATCTTCGGCATCCTGGGCTCAGCCTCAAAGCTGAAGGACCATGAGGCGGCAGCCGAGATGTTCAGGATCTACAACGATTGGCTGAAGGATTTTTGCAGCGTCTACCCGGACCGCCACATCGGTCTGGCGTGCCTGCCCTATGGCGATATCGAATGGGCGGTGCAGGAGATCCATCGCTGCGCCAAGATGGGCCTGAAGGGGCTGGAGCTGTCGTGCTCATGGGACATGGAGCCGATGTGGCATCCCTGCTGGGAGCCGCTGTGGCAGGCCGTCAACGAGGTGCAGTTGCCACTGCATTTCCATACTTTCCCCACCACGCCGCCGCGCGCGCGTGAGATGACGTCCGGACAGGTGCGCCGCGCCGCGATGTTCACCGGCGTGTCGGCGTTCCAGATGGGCCTGATCCACATCCTGGCCGCGATGATGGGCGCCGGAGTGTTCGAGCGGTATCCGCAATTGCGCGTCTCGTTCGGCGAGAGCGGCATCGGCTGGATCCCCTACGCGCTCGATCGCATGGACTTCGAGTTCGAGGACCGTTTCCGCGATCTGATGAAGCTGAAGCCGTCCGAGTACTGGCAGCGTCAGTGCAAGGCGACATTCCAGTTCGATCCGATCGGACCGAAGCTGCTCAACGTGAACAACCTGATGACGACGGATACGCTGATGTGGGGTTCCGACTACCCGCACACCGACGGCATCTGGCCCGAGTCGACGAAGTATATCGATGAGCAGTTCAAGGGCCTGGCGGCTGACGACATCCGCAAGATCACCTGCGACAACGCAGCGAAGTTCTACAATCTGACGAACTGAGGGCTGCGCTCTGTCATTGCGAGGAGCGAAGCGACGCGGCAATCTCGATCGTCGTGAGATGGCCGCGCCGCACAGCTCCTCGCTCTGACTATTGGCCGCCGCTCAGAATATCCCGGCTGCCAAACCCGCGGCGAACATTGCTCCAACCTCCGCACAGCGTTCGAGATCGTTGGTCCCAATCTGCTTCGGCGCCATGATCGCCTCCGGCGTCTGCGCGTGCGTGCAAACGATCAGCGGCTCCGCGATCGCGCGCAGCCTCCAGCCCGTGGCGATGCGCGCGATCTGCCGCGCGGCATTCTCGCCGTCGCTGCCGGCGCAGATCAGCGTCGCGTAGGGGCGCCCGTTGATACGGTCCAGCGCCTCGTAATAGCTGCGATCGAAGAAGTCCTTCATCTTGCCGGCTAGTGCGGCGAGGTTCTCCGGCGAGGCAAAGATATAGCCATCGGCCGCCAGCACATCATTGCCATCAGCATCTGACGCGGCCACCAGGCGCACGGCGACGTCAGGCTCGCTCCGCGCGCCTTTGGCGGCCGCCTCCGCCATCTGGCGCGTGCCACCAGTCAGCGAGTGATATACGACCAAGAGATTTTTAGGCATTCCGGGGCCTGGCAATCCTAGATAAGGGACATTGTCATACACAAAATTCCAGTCGACGCCCTTTGTGCGGAGCGCCTTTCTCTTTCGTAGCAAGATCGGGGTAGCGTCGACGGGATCGTCCGATAAAGCCAAGGGCCCCGGAAGGCGTGTGCGGGCGCAGGTCTCATCGGCTGTTCATTCACAATTTTGTGAGCGTTGTCATTGCGGGTCGGTCTGCTGTGGCCGCCTATTTGGTCAAGGATGTCGTATCATTGGCACAAACTATGACCGACGGCCGTTCGCAGACGCCCGAACTCGTCGACCTTTCCGCTGACTTTGACCAATGTGGAGTTGGTCCGAGCGGTTCCCATCGGAACAGGCGGACAATATCCGGCACGGACAGCGCACTTGCAGCAATGAACACCGGGATCATCGACCCTCCGGAGTGGGCGGGGTGCAGAGAGCCAGTAAAGAAGGCAAGCGGAGCGCTCTGAAGTGCTTCAGGCCGAGTGCGCCGTTGAGGCGCCAGTCGCTATTCAGCGCAGAGGGATCAAAGGGACAATCGCACCGAATCTTAAGCACAATGGTCCAGACGGCCAATAATCGGCACGTTGCCGACGGCAAAACAAACAGGTGGGACAACGATGCTGCCGCCGCTGCTGTTCGCGGTGATCGATAGTCTGATGAAGGCATTCGCGTTCGTGTTTTTGTTCGGCCTTATCGCCACCCTTTACCGTATGGCCCTCGGCTAACCCGACAACATGGCATGCGCACTGCGGCCGCGCCGGAATCCCCACGCTGCGAAGGCGCCTTGGGCGCCGAGATGCCAGCCAGGCATAGCGCAATAGTAGGCACGTGCTGGCGCGGCGAAGTTGACGGTGCCAAGCACGATACCCAGAGCGCGCCCTATCTTCCGTCCTCGCTAGCCGGCTGGAGGGGCCGGCCGGGATCAAACCCCACCGCCCCGCGACGACCCACCGCCAGGATTGCCAATCCAATGTGCCGTTGCCGAAATTGCATAGTCTGAGTGGGGCCTGTATGCGACAACATATTGACCTGCAAGTAAAAAACGATGAGACTGCGCCATCACAACGGTGCCGGGACGTACAATGAAAGGGAAACGACACATGACCTGGGGTAAACTCATCGCCACTAGTGCAATAGCGATCACCGCAACTTGCGGCGTAGCGTCGGCGCAGGGAATGCCCGAGGGCAGAGTGTACACCTTCCACTCCACCGCGCAGGCCGGTTGCCCCGCGCTCGATTGGCATGTCGTGGTGGGGGCGAACGGGACGCTGCAAGGCATGATCGCCTGGAATGATATGAAACAGATGGCCCACGCTTCGGGGACGGTCAACGCGCAGGCCAGGACCTTTCAGATGACCGCCAAGGAAGTCGGCGGTCAAGGTCGAACGGCCACTGTTACCGGCACAGTCAGGCAGGACGGGTGGCTGACCGCCAATGTCAAAGGTCCGAACATAAATTGCCAAGGCATCAATGTGCCGTGGTTCACCCCACCCCCCGCGGGCAACGGCTGATTCCAAATTGGCGCGGCGGCGGGTTGACATCAGCCGTCCCCGCGCCCTTCCGACGGATCGCCTGGTTGTCAACTTCGCTTGCTCTGCCGTCGCGGTTCGCCGGATCAAGTTGATCTGGCGAACCGTGGTCGTCGCTTACGTTTGGTCGCCCGCAAACGTGTAGAGGCACGCTGATCTGTCAATCGGTCCTTCGATACGCGTTGCTGGGCATTTTCCCCATCGAACCGGCGCAGCCACCGACGGTCTATGCCAGAATGCCGCGCATGCCTCGACCCTGAACTGGCCAGCGAGACCTCGTCTGACGGCGCTCGGCACTCATGCTTTTGGTTTTCCCACGCTTGGCATTCCACCACTTTTCGGAGAGTGGATGGCTATTTCACTGAGCAGGGCGCCAGCATCGCCTTGCACGCATCCTTATTGTGGCGCTCATGTTGCCCAGGCTAGACCGATCGCTACACGGTTAGCGCAGGCTCGTCGCTCGCTACGCAGAATTGGCAAAGCAGGCAACCGAGCCGGTCGAACGGCCGCAGCCAGCGGGCCACGGCGTCTGCCGAAAATGCCTATCGGCAACCGTCCACGAGCCGCTGCAGACCGGGCGAAGACCCAACACAGGGCAGGCGGCGTACTCGCTGTATCGATGGCATATTGCCAGGTGGCGAACTCACTCCTCGAGGACGATATTCACCGCGTCGTGGCCAATGTCAGGCATGCGGCCCCCAGGCGGAGTGCGGAGATGCAGAGTTGTTCCATGCTGATTCTGTAGCCAAAGACCACTGCTGGACCCGCCCGCCACCGGGAGTGCGCTGTTTGCCCGTCGATAAACGCCAGCGAACTGCTCGATGTCATCGAGGTGGTAGACCTCACCTGACGTCTCGATGATAGCGACGGCGCTGCCATCCACACCGTCGCCCCCAATCGCGAATCGGTAGGTCTTACCGTGGAAGTAGACTGTGCCCTTTCCGCCACCCGCGGACGGTAAATCGGTGATTGGCCCGTTGTTGAGAGTGATAGCCCCGGGCACCTCGGCAACATCGGATCGCGTAGGCGGGGAGCCGGATCCGCAGGCCGTGAGCATCAGCGATAAACTCGCCGCAAGCGAGGTGGCGCGCCAGAATCGCAGCCAGGACCACCGGCGCTGTCTTCGACGCGCATCGAGTGTCACGCATAGGTCGGACAGAGACACAATAACTATCGTGTCCAGACGGCCCGTGCGCATTTTCGTTTTTCCTTGACGGCCAACGTGGTCAGGCAAGCAGGCTTGCTGTTTGGTAGCAGCCCAGACAACCGCCGCTCAAAACGGCCGCTGGTAAGAGAGTTGTCCACGCTGCATTGCGAATTGCTTGGCTATTCGGTCTGTGCATCACTCCAATACCGAACCTCGACCGCATCGGCAACCAGGCCAAGTTCAACCTCACCTGCTGCTGTTTGATATGGTTGCGCATTCCGGTGATCGTGAACGGTCAAACCGTTCCATCATGAACACCGATTCCGGTGATCATGAACACGCGCCCGCCGTCAGCTGATGGGCCGAGACGAGCGACATGCCGCTGCAGCGGGGCGATGCCACTGACGGTTGATTTCGTCTCACTTCTCCTGGGCGTTCGTCAAGCCTGTGCTGATTGTGGCGCTGACCTCGGCATTGTGCCGCTTGCGCATGCTGGGGCCCTTGAGCTCGAGCCGGTGTGAGCGGTGAATGACGCGGTCCAGGATCGCGTCCCCGATTGTGTGGTCCGCGATCACTTCATGCCATCTGCCGATGGGGATCTGGCCGGTGACCAGCAGCGATCCCTTTCTCGTAGCGATCATCGACAATTTCCAACAGGTCGCGTCGCTGTTCGGCGGTCAGCGGCTCCGGTCCCCAGTCGTCGATGATCAGCAGCCGCGTGCGCTCCAGCGTTGCCATGAGGCGCGAGAGACGTCCTTCACCGCGAGCCGTGGCCAGCTCGGCAAACAGACGTGAGGCTCGTCGATAGAGCACGGACAGGCCCTCGCGGCAGGCCTTGTGGCCGAAGGCGCAGGCCAGCCAGGACTTCCCGATGCCGGTTGGGCCAACGATGACCAGGTGCTGGTTGGCGCGGATCCACGCGCAGGTGGCGAGCTTCTGGAACACCGCGCGATCGAGGCCGCGTGGCGTGCGGTAATCAGTGTCCTCGATCACCGCGCTGTGCCGCAGTCGTGCCTGCCGCAGCCGATGACCGAGGCGTTTGTTTTTCGCGGTGCGTCGCCTCGCGATCCAGCAGCAGGGCCGCGGATTGCGGCATCGGCGCGATGGAACACCGGTCGCGTGGCGAGCAGGGTCTTTGCTGCCAGAAAGGCTTTGGGCGCGCTTTGGCTAGCTTTGGCTGCGCTTTGGTGCTTTGGCTAGCGTCCGCGGACGTGGTGGAGATTCAGGGCGACACGGTTTGTGTTGTTGCGGTGCAGTCTGGAGTGGTCATCGGCCCTGTCGGCTAAGGTGGAGTTGCGAGACTTCAACCATGACCGTGCGAGGATCCGATGACCGACGATAGATTGGCGCTGGCGGAGCTTCTGGAGAAGGCCGGAGCGGGCGATTTTCTGCGTAGCGTGGCGGAGGCGGTGCTGCAAATGCTGATGGAGGCCGACGTCGAGGGGCTGGTCGGCGCCGGGCGGTATGAGCGCAGTGGCGAGCGAACGACCTGGCGCAATGGCCACCGCGACCGTGTGCTCGACACGCGGCTGGGATCTTTGCAGCTGCGCATTCCGAAGCTGCGTCAGGGGAGCTACTTCCCGCCGTTCCTCGAGGCGCGGAAGGTCTCGGAGAAGGCGCTGGTCGCGGTAATCCAGGAGGCCTGGATCGGCGGCGTCTCGACACGGCGGGTCGACGATCTGGTGCAGGCAATGGGCTTGAGCGGGATCAGCAAGTCGCAGGTCTCCAAGCTGTGCAAGGACATCGACGAGCGTGTGCATGCGTTCCTTGACCGCCCGCTGGTCGGCGAATGGCCGTATCTGTGGCTTGACGCCACCTATCTGAAGCAGCGCGAAGGCGGCCGGATCGTCTCGGTGGCGGCGATAATCGCTATGGCGGTGAACACTGACGGCAAGCGCGAGATCGTTGGGCTGCACATCGGCCCGTCGGAGGCGGAGACCTTCTGGTCGGGCTTTCTCAAGAGCCTGGCTCGCCGCGGCCTGCGCGGCGTGAAGCTGGTGATCTCGGACGCGCATGAGGGGCTGAAGGCGGCGATCCGTCGGGTGTTCAGCGCCACGTGGCAACGCTGTCGCGTTCATTGGATGCGGAACGCGCTGTCGTATGTATCGAAGACCCAGCAGAGCATGGTGGCGGCGGCACTGCGCCAGGCGTTCATCCAGCCGGATCGCACGCAGGCCAGCCAGACGCTGCGTCACGTGGCGGACCAGCTGCGGCAGAAATGGCCGAAGCTCGCATCCTTCATCGACGACAGCGAAACCGACGTCCTGTCGCATCTGGACTTCCCCGAGCAGCACCGAACCAAGATCCACAGCACGAACCCTCTGGAACGGCTGAACAAGGAAGTGAAGCGACGCGCCGACGTTGTCGGCATATTCCCAAACGAGGCATCGATCATCCGCCTGATCGGCGCGGTGCTGCTGGAACAAAACGACGAGTGGCAGCTGCAGCACCGCTACATGCAGGTCGAGGCGATGGCAGAGCTCGGCGCACCGGCGAACGAAGCTGAGACCAGGCAGATCGCGGCATGACGCCAGACGCCACACCGCGGATCGTGTCACGGCATATCCACGAAAGACAGACTGCGCCGTCGACGGCACCTGTGCCCAAGGCTCGACCGTGGCGTCGCGGTCAAGCCCCGAAGCCGCATAGCGGTGCGCCGAAGGCGCAGGGCTTGACGGCGGCGATCGCGGTCGCAGCACCATCACTCGGGCCGTCCATCGAACCAGACAATCCAGTCAGCCTCAACGCCACCGGTGCTAATGCGCCGATGAATGCCTTCGCTACATCACGAATCTACACCAGCTTGACGGACGCGACCAAGCTTTGCTCCACCGCCAACAGATTTCGATAACGCAGCACCACCGCCAGCGCCGACAGTTTCATGTTGGTTCGCAGCACAAACACACACTCGAATTGGGCGTCGGCGGTCACCTTGTCCGGATCGATGGCAAAGCCGTGGCCCGCAGGTGCCGAGAGGAAGCGGCGATAGCCGGCATTGGCTACCAATGCCTTGTCACCTTGTGCCAGCCTGCGCTCCAGGCTGGCGACCAGGGCTGTGCGGGTCTCGGCATCCTTGCGCGCCTCTTCTTCGTTGCGGCAGACCACGTAGCGCCGTCCGGCGACTTCGACATTCTTCACCGCCAGATCGGTCTCGCCTTTCTGGCGAGAGATGACGAGTGGCACCGCCACGCCGTCATCCTCAAGCACGGTCTGACGAATTTCGCGCAGCGTCCGCTCGCGCACGCCGAGGATGTAGTCGATGCCCTGTGCCTCGAGCCCAGCGATGGTGGCGGCACTGATCATGCCGCGGTCGGCGACCACACAGGCACGACTGACGCCGAAGCGGCTGCGCAGGCGCTCGACCACCGGCAGCAGTGTGGTGACATCGGCGGTGTTGCCGGGCCAGAGGAAGGAGGCGATGGGCCGATCATTCTCATCCAGCACGATGCCCAGAACGACCTGATGCAGCTGCGGGCGGAAATCCTTCGAGTAGCCCCGTCGGCCCAGCGTAGCGCCGCCCCGGCCTTCGAAATACAGCGAAGTGGTGTCGAAGAAAGCCACCGACAGCGCGCCGAACAGCGATCTGCGGTGATGATAGAGCGCTTCTGAAGCCGAAGCGACGGTCAGCCAGATGGCGGCGCAGTACATCACGGCACCCGATCTCGACCCAGAGCCGGCCGAACACCAGATCAGGACCGATACTGCGCCGACGCAGTTCCGCCAGCTCGCCGCGATAGAAACTGGACAGCACGATCGATCGGCGGGAGTGACGCGCGGCGGAGGCGATCAATCCGTCGAGTAGGTCGGAGTTCTCGACGGCGTCCCGCCGTCCGAGTGCCTTGATGACGCGCTGGACATGGCGGCCGCCCTCGCCACCAGATAGAGGTATTCATACGGCCCGATCTTCTTGACGCGAACGAACATGGCGCGGCAACCTGCTGCAACCAGGACACTACGCAGAATCGAAACTGGGTAGGCTTCTTGCCTCACCGGTGGCGAGGCACATGATCTCGTGGGCGCTGATCATCTTCTCCCGACCATGCAGGCCGACACCCTGCTCGGTGACAAGGCGTTCGATGCCGATGACCGGGTCATCACGTCCTTGACCACCCCTGGCAAAACCGCGGTCATCCCGTCCAAAGCGAACCGTCGCGTGATCCGCGACTATGATCGCCACCTCAACAAGGCGCGCCATCTAATCGAGAACTTCTTCGCCAAGCTGAAGCAGATTCGCGCTATCGCCACCCGATACGTAAGACCAAGCGCAGCTTACTCGCCGCCGCCATCATCTGGCTCAATTGAGGACAGGCCCTAGCCGTTGAAGAGGGCTCCGAACAGTAGGCCAGCAGGATGCGATCTCATGCCTCCCCTCATTCCGGATTGGCGATATCTGACTGAAAAGAATCAGATCGCCTTGGCGCGGTTTGCGGAAAGAATCCGGTGGTCGCGCGAGCGGTTCGAATGATGTTATTTGCGGTGGTGTCGGCCCCTGTCCGGTCGAGGCGCGTTTCCATGACCATCATCCTGCGCTGGGACCCATGCCATGGCAATTCGTCGGCCACTTTCGTTTGACGGTGTTCACGGCTTCCTCGTCGCGCTGTTTGGCGACGATCTGCACGCCAAACGAGTGAAGTCCTTGGCCGGCGCCACGCTCGGGGCGATCCAGTCCGCGCCGCTGGCGGTCAGCCTGATCGGCCAGGGTCTGGCGCTGGCGCGCGGGCGGCTGACCAAGCACGCGGTCAAGCAGGTGGACCGGCTATTGTCCAACCGGGGCATCGACGTCGATGCCCTGCTGGTCCATTGGGTGCCTTACGTGATCGGCAAACGCGACAGCATCACGGTCGCGATGGACTGGACCGAGTTCGACGCCGACGGTCAGGCGACAATCATGCTATCGCTGTTGTCTCGCCACGGACGGGCCACGCCGCTGGTTTGGCTGACCGTGGATAAGGCGGCGTTGAAAAACCGTCGCAACGGCTACGAGTATCAGGTCCTGGTGCGTCTGGCCGAAATCCTGCCCGCCGATGTCCGTGTGCGCATCGTGGCCGATCGCGGCTTCGGCGACCACAAGCTCTACCGGGTGCTGACCGAGGAACTGAAGTTCGACTTCGTCATCCGCTTCCGTGGCAACATCACGGTCACCGCCACCGATGGCGAGGCGCGGGCCGCGGCCGATTGGGTTGGCGCCGGCGGTCGCGCGCGAACACTGCGCGGTGCGGCGGTCACCGCCGAGGCGTATCCGGTCGCCACCGTGGTCTGCGTGCGGGCGAAAGGCATGAAAGAGCCGTGGTGCCTTGCGGCGAGCACCGCCGACGAACCCGCGCGGGCGTTGATCAACCTGTACGCCAAGCGTTGGGAGATCGAGGGCGGTTTCCGCGACACAAAGGATCTCCGCTTCGGCATCGGGCTCGGATCGATGCATGTCAGCACGCCGGACCGGCGCGACCGCCTGTGGCTGATCAATGCCTTCGCAGTGGTCTTGCTGACGCTGCTGGGCGCCGCCGGAGAACAACTGGGCTACGATCGGCACCTCAAGACCAACACGACCAAGCGGCGCACTCATTCGCTGTTCCGTCAGGGGAGCATGCTTTACGAACTCATGCCGAACATGACCGATTTCCTCCTGCTGCCACTCATCAAACGGTTCGCCCAGATGCTCGCAGCCCAGCCCCTCTTCGCACAAATGTTCGGTGCCATCTGAGAATGAGGGGAGTCATGAGGGATGCGATCCCACTCCACCCGGCGGGCTAACTCTGTGCGTGATAGCGCAATTGCCTCCAGACGGGATAGATCATCCGCTCCAATCGCAAGATGGGGCGGAATCGAGGAATCGGTGTACTAGAGACCGCAACGTGCGTAAAAGCGCACCGGATTGTCCCAGAACAGCTTGCGCTTGCGTTGCTCCGCCATGTTGTTCCAACCCAGCACGATGTTGGTCGATTCGGGAAACGCGCTCTCGCCATGCGGATAATCGGAGGCGTACATCAGCACGTGATCGCCGACGATATCGGCCACCATGTTGGTAACCTTCTCGCCTTCCGACACCTCGATGCTCTGATAGTAGCGGCCGCTCGTCACGTACTCGCTTGGATGGTGCTTCAGGTCGGGTGGCAGTGCCGAGCGAATCGTCTCCATATGTTCGTCCAACCGCGCCATCCAGAACGGCAGCCATCCATGGCCTGCCTCAAGGCAGCCCAGTCGCAGCCTTGGGAATCGGTCGAGCAGCCCGGCACCGATCAACGCCGCCATGTTGCGCATGCCGCACCATGGATGCGCCGCGGAACGCTGCAGCCAAAGATTGTCCCAGGTATCGAGGCCACCCGGCGCATAGGGTGGCATCACAGTGAACGTGTGCAGCACCGCGGACAGGTCCAGCTCCTGCGCCTCGGCCCAGATCGGATCGAGCGACGGCAGATCGATCGGCGTGCCGTAGGGCGCGTAGACCAGCACGCCCCACGCCCAATGCTCGCGTCCCGCGCGCCGCATCTCTTCGATGCTGCCTGCGATATCGCGTGAGCTGACCAGCACCACGCCACCCAATCGCTCGGGATAACGACCACAGTAATCCGCCATCCAGCGATGAAACGCGCGATACATGCCCATCTCCAGCGCGACATCGTCGCCCATGGTGAAGGTGCCGAACCAGCCGGACGGCAGCATGAAGTTTACATCGGCGCCCTCGAAGTCCATGTCGGCGATGCGTGCCGCCGATGAACGATCGACGTCCGGCGATATCGCGTGCGTCCGCTTCACGCCGGTGAAGCCGGCCATGTAGCCGGTCGGCGCCGCATCCGCCGCCTCAGTGTAGAGCCGCCGCTGATACTTGCGCTGACCTTTGTTATACGAGATATGGCCGCCCCTGCTGGTCGCCTTGTACTGCTCCCAGCCGGCAAGCCGCGTTTTGTCGTCCGCTGTCAGATAGGGCTCGAGCACATCCATATACGGGCCGACATGTGCATCGGTGTCGAAGAACCTGTAGCCGCCGCGTGCCATGTTTACTCTCCAACCGATCAGGGAACCTCGCCGCCAGCCGAGCGACCGTACTTCGCGAGAGCCGCGGGTGACAGATAGCGCTCCTCGAGCGCGCGCTGCTTGTCGAGGCCTTCACCGTCGGGCGGCAGCTCAGGAATGATGTATGGGTGCTCCTTGCGACGGGACACGAAATCCTCCCACGCCACGATACCGCGCTCAGAAAAGTCCGCCATGAAGTCGGACAGCGCCGCCCAGATGACATGATGCGAGAAGCTCGGCAGCCAGGCGATGGTGACGCCGAGCGCCAGATGCTCGGCCAGCGACAGATAGCGCGGCAGCTTGCCGCGCATGAAGGACAGCGGGCAGGACACGGCTTGCCGCGCCTGTTTGATCTCCTCGGTCGAATGCGGAGATTCGAGCTGCACCCAATCGACACCCGCTTCACGCTGATACGCCGCCAGCCGTTGCAGCATGTCGTCCAGCCCGCCATTCGCCGCGTCGCGCGCATAGCATTGCGCCATGATGACGAAATCCGGATCGAGCTCGTTCTTCATATCGACCGCGGCGCGATAACGCACGATCGCCTGTTCCAGAGGCACCACTTCCAACCCGGCGCTCTGGGTCCGCCGCTTGCCCTCGATCGGCTGATCGTCAATGCGAATGCCCGCGACGCCGGCCTTGATACTTTCGCGCACCAGCCGGCGCACAGCCATGATGCCGCCGTGGCCCGTGTCACCGTCTATGATCACTGGCGTCGTCACGCTGCCCGCGACCCAGCCCGCAATCTGCACGCATTCGGTCATCGTGGCGGTGCCGACATCGGCCATGCCCGTATAGCCGCCGACCACCGCACTGGTGCCGACGAACAACGCCTCGCAGCCCGAGCGTTCCATAATACGCGCCAGCGCCGCGGTCGGTGGATGCATCACCGACAGGACTTGGCCCTGACGATGTATCAGCTGCTTCAGGCGTGTCGTCGCGCGCAAGCGGTCACTCTGTGGCAGAGCCATGACGCCGCATCTCCTGCACGATCTGCGCTCTATGAGCCGCGCAGCCTGGACTTCCTCATTGGTTTCATATACTGAAATCAAGTTTCGCTATTGTGCGAGGATGCTATTCAACACGGTACGCATGTCAAGCCACAAGCAAAAAGGCCACGACCAAAGGGGACGGCGGAATCCAGGTGAGTGCCTCAGAAGCAGACCGCTACAGCGTCTCGACCGTCGAGCGTGCGCTTGATGTGCTGCGCGCCTTCACCCACCAGCAGCCGGAGCTGTCGCTGACCGACATCGCCTCGGCGACCGGTCTGCACAAGGCGACGGTTTTTCGTCTGCTGACGACGTTATCGCGGCGCGGCATGACAATGAAGGATCCACGCACGGGCCTGTATCGTCTAGGCTTCGGCGTCATCGCGCTCTCCGAGGTCGCCAAGGCATCCACCGGATTCGTCACCCAGGCGCGTCCCTTCATGCGTCGTATTCGCGATGAGTTGAACGAGACCGTCTATATCGCAGTGCGCGTCGGCGACGACCGCATCAACCTCGACCAGCTCGAGGGCATTCGTGACTTCCGCCGCGTCGTGGCAATCGGCAAGTTGAATGCGCTTTATGTCGGCAGTGACCAGTCATGTCCTGCTCGCCGCGCTGCCGGACGACGAAATCGGTGAGTACTTTGCACGCACAAAGTTTGTCCCACCGTTCGCGGGCGCCAAGGTGGACGCGCAGACGCTGTGGCGCGCCGTCGCCCATGTCCGGCGGCACGGCTACGCCGAGACGCACAACAAGCGGATAGACGAAGGCGCCTCGATCTCGGCGGCGGTGCGAGGACCGGGCGATGCGGTGTTGGGCGCGTTGACCGTCTCCATTCCGATCCGCCGATACGCAACGGAACTCCGGGCGCAGGCGATCGAGGTGGTTATTGCGGCGGCACGCGATTTGTCGCAACTATTAGGGGCATCATGACCACTCACGACCCCGTCCGCTTCGTCGCCAAGAACATGCGCGTCGATCTCCGGCTGATCGCCGAGATGATCGCGTCCGGCTCGCGCGTGCTCGACATCGGCTGCGGCGACGGCATGCTGATCGATCATCTGTCGCGCACCAAAGGCTGCGACGCGCGCGGCATCGAAATCGACATGACCGAGGTGATCCGCGCGGTGGCGCACGGCATGCCGGTGATGCATGGCGATGCCGACACCGATCTCGCGCACTACCCGGACAGCGCATTCGACTACGTGGTGCTGTCGCGCACGCTTCAGGCGGTGGAGCAGCCGCGCGTCGTGCTGCGGCAGATGCTGCGCATCGCGACGCGCGCGGTGGTGAGTTTTCCGAATTTCGGCCACTGGCTGGTGCGTTGGCAGCTGGTCAGCACCGGGCGGATGCCGGTGACGCCTGCCTGGGATCGGCCGTGGCACGAGACGCCGAACATCCACCCCTGCACGATCCGCGACTTCTTCGCGTTATGCGAGCACGACGGCTATGTGGTGGAGAGCTGGCTCGCCGCGGACGACGCAGGCGGGCGCACGCCGTGGCGGCGCTTTCCGCGCCTCGCCAACCTGTTCGGCGAACAAGGGCTGTTCCTGCTGCGGCGCGTCGACGGCGGATAGGATTGGCCTCATCCGCTCATTGGCGTCAGTGTAATCCGGCCCGCAATGTTGCAAAGAAAGCCCCGCTGAAAGCGGGGCTTTCGCTAGCAATGTCCGCTAGCAATACCCTGGCGGCGGCTTAGCGAGACATGCGTTTGGCATCATTCGCGGGTCCGTCAACGAGTAGGCGATGTTCTGGAACACCGTGTTCAACGCCATCTTGGCGTGCGCGCTCGACACACAACCGTTCGCGTCATCCGAATAGAATTTCGTCGGATCATTCGTGTAGGTGCCAGAGGCCCCCGGTATGTTGGCGATCTGACTCATCGCGTAGCATGCGCTGGCGTATGAGCCGGTGTCCGTCGTGCAACCGCCCGACGCGGCCGTACCGTAGGAGACCGCGTAAACCCACGTGCCATTGGACGCCGCGTTCTGTGCGGCCGTGACCGCCGCTTTGCACTCATTATTGGCCAGCGTGGTGGGCCCTTGCCCTTGCGATACCATGTTCGACGACGACGCGTTCGCAGCGCCGTCGCTGAGCAGGATGATCACATTGCGTGCCCCGGTCCGTGTATTGGCCACCAGTTGTTGCTGAGCGACGGTGATGGCGTCGGCATAGTAGGTGCCGAACCCACCAATCGCCTGCAAGCTGTTCAGGCACTTGTTCAGGATGGAGCTTGAATTCAGCGCCGCCGAGTCCGTGGTCCGATAGTCATCGGACCACGGCACGAGCCGATAGATCGGCGGCCAGACCCCGATGGAGTCGCCGTTAGCGACCGTCGCTGATAAATTCATCACAGCCGTCGTCGCGGTCACCGATGAGAGATACGTGCCAGCCGTGATGGCCTTCAGGTTGGACTGGTCGGTTACTTGGCCGGGATAGGGCCAACCACTGACGTTTGCCGTGGCTGTGCCAGCCAACCCAATAGGGAAGGCCGGCGTCGCTTTGAAATTCAGGGTTGTTGAGGGCGATGTCGTTTTCGCATCGGTTTTACCATTGATTCCCGCATACGCGGTGGTCGCCAGGCTGGCGCAGCTACCGCCGGACGGCGCGGTCTGTACTGGCGGGAATTGCAGGACCATTGCCTCGTCCACCGGGTCCGTGCCGTCGCACGTCTCGCCGAACTTGCATGGCCAGAGTTCATCCAACAAGGTCTGGAAGCCTTGTACTGCGCATTTGATTCGTGTCGCGTTACAGGCCGAATCGGTGTCCGCCATCGATGCCGTGGTATCGAGGATGAACACCACATTGAGCGGGGGCAGTACTTGGCCACCCGCGAGTGCGACCGCGTTTGCCGTCATGGTCAACGATGGAAAGCCCAAAATCGTCGCGAAGAACAGCGGCACAGTCGCCGTCTGCGTGACCTGGATCGCATTGGCGGACGTGGTTGGCGTCTGATTGGTAGAGCACGACAATCCGGATTTAGCCGCACCCGAAAAGCATAATAGCGAGGGAGTTTCGGTCACCGACGTAGCATTCGCAATCGGGTTCTTTCCACCAGGGGCCGCACTGTATGCTGCTGCCGTGGCGTATGGTGTACCACCGACGCCGATGTCCTTCGCGCCGGCCAATGCCGCCGCTTGGGTTGACGCCTGGAGTTTGTCCCAGGACATATAGGCATAGCCGGCGTCCACCGAGATCGCCGCGAAGCCGACGAGGACAGAGACACAAACCGTCGCTACAAGGCTAACGGAGCCACGGCGACTCCGGAGCATTTGACGAATACGTTTCATTGCACGCGCTCCGATTCTTGCGATGTCAGTGTGCAGTTGGGCAGCAGATTGAAGACGATGTTCAGTGCGGCACAGGAGTAGGTTGTCGTTACGGTTACGTAGCCGGTGCCTGGCTGTAATGCGCTCACGCACGTTGCATTCGTCGTGCACGCTGTCCCATTGACCGTTAGGGAAATTTGCGACTTCGTCAGATTTAAAGCAGGGGCACCCGTTTGCACCGCGCTCACCGCGTCGTCATAGGGGGTGGGATCGAGACCGGCGCTGGATGCGAATTGCTGTGCCCCCGCGATGGTGGCATTGCTAAGTGTCAAATTTTCGCTGAGGAGAATGCCGAATTCGGCCGCGCCGAATATGAGAATGAATAATGCCGGGGCGACCAATGCAAATTCCAAGGCGGCGACGCCCCGTCGATCTCGCCAAAATCTACGCATCTGCCACCTGTGACCTTTTCAATTCTCTCGGGTCGTGAACCGGGACGTTGTCGGTCAAGTAGGATGTGGTTGCCTTGGCGGAACTCGTGTATTGTTCGCCTTGCGCGCAGCCGAGGCCATGCGGGCTGGTTTTGAACTGCTTGGCATTCGGCTCAAGACTCTGTGGATCGGAGACGAGTGTCGCGCTCATCACCACGGATCAGCCAAGAAACGGTATGGTGTAGTTCACCGTTATGCTGCGATCATCTCCCGTCAGCTTGGCACCCCCTTGCAGTTCATGAGGGCCGGACATCGTAATGCGAGCAACGGCCCAACCCCGGAGCCTAATAATGGGGAAGCCAGGTTTTGCCGCTCCGCGATGCCCGCATCATACTGCCGCTGAAGTACTGCCAATAGCTGATCTGGCTCTCGCTTTTCGTCGTCACGAACGTAACCGGTCGAATTGAATGAAGGTATTGCAAACCACCCCAGCGAAACAGGGGCGACGGTGGAGTTGTTCGCGTATGGTGGGTTTCCGTCCAGTTTGAGGAAGCGGCTTGCTGTTGTGTCGAGAAATTGAAGATTACCCCAGAATGCGAATTCCGCGACACAACAGATTTGCCCACGATCGCTTTGCAGCGGCAGCACCGCTAGCTGTCGGCCAAGCTCACTCACGTCAGCTTCCGCAGGCGCCCCGCCGTGGAGGACGGTAACAAGAAACATACTGCGCCGCACAAGCCGTGCCATGATGATCCGCTTGATCGAAAATTAGGCTCATTGTATCAGTCAACTAGTTACTGAGAGTATAATCAGAGCTACCGATTTATCGGGCAACGCAATGCTGCTTGCAGATCCAGGCGCATCTCCATCGCGCCCATATAGAGCCGATGCCAGTTGTTGCCTTCATTCCTCAACGGGGACGGGCAGGTTCCACAGCGCTCGCTCGTCGGCGTAGCATATCGCCAAATGCGTCGAACACGCCGCGCATGTGCGCGTGTTTGTAGGGAAACATATCCTCGGGGTCCATCAGGTGGATTATGGCCGCACTGTCCGCCTCGAACATGAGCAGGCGACCGTCCTGCAGTTCGCTGCAATCGATCGAGTAGTAGTCGAATGGCACCTGTTCATGCAGAGCGGCAAAGGCGTTGCGGTGACGGGCTGCGAAGGTCGCGTCGAAATGCGCCATGGCCTGCGCCTCTTCCGCGCGTTTGTCGAAACTCTCGGCCATCCCCGCATTCAGGTAGTGAACCATCCAATTCTGCGATGAGGCCATGTGGCAAAGATGCGCCTGCCGATCGATGAACGCGACGCGATACTTCCGGTAAAGGCCGTCGGCCGATCGGTAGTCCACGAAGTCGGTTACGAAATACGAGGTCGCAAACGAGAACAACAGATAGGAGTCCAGCGCGGCGCGACCGTCGATCTTCTTGAGACCGGCGCCGGCATGGGAGCCGAGCGGGCGGATCAGAACCGGATAGGAGCAACCGGGGAGGAGATCGCCAATGTCACCCGCGTCTCGGAGCAGGTCATCCAACTGGCTGCGGCTGACCATGACAGTGGGCGGGCTGCAGATGCCGGGCACCCCCGCCAGCAACGCGGACAGCCTGTCCCGCGCCAATACGGGCAGGACCCCCGGGTCGTTCAACGCGGGCCGCGGCCACAAGTCGAACAGCCGGTGCAGTCGCGCGACCATGGTGGCATTGGCTTCACCGACTGCGAAGAACGCGACATCGTGGTCGGGAATGGTCGCCGGCAGAGGTTTGTCGGGCACCACGAAGAGCAGATCGAGCCGCACGTCCAGATAGTTGGTGATGAAGTCGAGTGGCGTGTTGAGCATCAAGACACCGGGTGCCACGATCGCAAGCAGCCGTATAGCGGAGCGGCTTTCACCATTGCGTCGGATCCGAAACAGCGGGGATGCGGCAACCGCCTCGTCCTGTAGCCCCAGCCCTTCGGCGCGCCGAAAGCCGAGTTGGTATGCGATCGAGGTGTCGTACAGCCGCGCGACGGCGTCAGCGTCCAGTCGATCGATCATGGCGGCCAGAGCAGCTGCATCGGCACCGTGCATCGCCGCGGTTGTCAGGGCGGCCATGCCGATGACGGCGCGTGGGACGCACGCGTCGCTGAGGCATGGGATCGAATCGGCGGCAACTGCGGTCATGCGAGAGGTCCGTGGCGTGCCTGACTGTGCGGTGACTGGCTTAACGATCGGTTAGCTCGTATCTCGCACCCTGGTGTTGCTTCCTCGGAGCAGGAAAACGTGTGTTACCACAACGACTTGCGGCGCGGCCGGCGGTGACGGAAGCGATTGAGCCACAGGCGTCGCTGGATCCGGCTGAATGGTCGGATCTGCGCGCTCTGGGTCATCGTATGCTCGATGACATATTCAACGAACTTGCCGGCATTCGGCAGGAGCCGGTTTGGCAGCCGATGCCGGACAGTGTGCGCGGAGCCTGGGATCAGCCTCTGCCGCACGCTGGCCTGCCTATGGCGGAAGTCTACGACGAGTACCGGCGACTGCTCGTGCCGTATGTGGTGGGCAACAGACATCCGCGATTCTTCGGCTGGGTGCACGGCGCGGGCACGGCCGTAGGGGTACTGGCCGAAATGCTGGCCGCGGGGCTGAATGCGAACTGTGGCGGCCGTGATCACGCGCCGATCGCCTGCGAGCAGCAGGTGATCCGTTGGGCCGCAAGGATGCTGGGCCTGCCTCAGGAGGCATCCGGTCTGGTGCTGACGGGTACGTCGATGGCGAACCTCGTGGCCGTCATCATCGCGCGACACGCGGCGGCATCTGGGACCGCGATGAGAGATGACGGCTCGGGCGGCCCGCAGCTGACGGCCTATGCGTCGACGGCGGTCCACCTCTGCGTCGGTCGGGCAATTGACATCACCGGCCTCGGGTCGGCGTCGCTTCGCCTCGTCCCATGCGACCCGTCAGGCGCGATGGACATCGCTGCACTGCGAGTGGCGATTGCCGCGGACAGAGATCGGAACCTGTTGCCGTTTCTCGTTGTGGGAACCGCCGGCACTGTCGATACCGGCGCAATTGATGATCTGACGCAAATGGCGCAGGTCTGCGAGGAACACCGGCTGTGGTTTCATGTCGATGCGGCATTCGGTGCCATCGCCATGCTGTCACCCGTGCTGCGTCCCCTCCTCACAGGGATCGAGCGCGCCGACTCGGTGGCCTTCGATTTCCATAAATGGGCACAGGTCCCGTATGACGCCGGTTGCATCGTGGTCCGCGATCCGGCGGCGCACCAAGCCGCGTTCGCACACGAGGCTGCCTATCTGCGGCGCGAGACACGTGGGCTGGCGGCCGGCAGGCCTTGGCCGGTCGACCTTGGTCCGGAGCTGTCGCGGGGCTTTCGTGCGCTCAAGGTGTGGATGACGGTCAAGGCCTATGGCACGGACCGGCTCGGGGAGGTTGCCGCGCGCTGCTGCGCGTTGGCGCGGCGGCTTGCGTCAGCGATCGACGACGAACCACTGCTCGAGCTGATGGCGCCGGTTCGGTTGAACATCGTCTGCTTTCGCTATCACCCCGGTGATGATGCGTTTCAGGCTACGATCGCGGCCGATCTGCAGGAGTCGGGCGAGGTGGTCCTCTCAACGACAACGATCACGGGCCGAACGGTGCTTCGCGCCGCATTCGTCAATCACCGATCAGACGAAGGAGATGCAGACGCCGTGATCCGAGCAGGTACTCGACGCCGGTGCGCGGCGCCGTTCAGCGGTGTAACCACGAGGAGGCGTTTTGCCACTGCGATAGATGTGGCGGAGGACTTTTAACCGGGATTTAACTGAAGCGGGTGCAGGCTGGGACATTCCGGGCGCCAAAACGACGCAGACACGCATCTGCGATCAAAGACGCCATGCCGAATGATCTCACCATCCCAGCAGTTGCCGCAAACGCGTTTGGCAACAACACGGCCGTAAAGACAAAGGCAGTAGCGGTCGAGCCAACCACCGTGGCGGATCCTGCGCCCGCGACACCGCTGACTGTAAACCCTGTCATACGGCTGGACCAATCGCTCGGACTGGTGGTGATCGAATTTCGCAATGCCAGCGGAGCGATCACTACCTCGATTCCCAGTCAGCAGCAGTTGGAAGCCTATCAGCGCTGGGACGACACTCGCTTAGGACCCATGCCACCCGGCTGCACCGACACCGCGCCCAGCACGCCGCCGCCTGCCGCAACGCAAACTCCAGCCGTGTCCAGGCAGGACACAACGAAGCCGGACAAAACCGACCCAGGCTGAACCAGGTCATCGCTCGTCAGCCCGATGGCCACCGGCGCGCGCAGGTGACAGACGGCGCGCTGTCAGGCGATTACGCGGATACGCTGGAAACAACTGATTGACGAAGCCGTAGCCCATCATCAGCAGCACGATGGTCTGCCCACCTGGCAGAGTGAGGACGACCGCGACCAGAGCTACCACCGGCATCAGCCTGCGAGCCAACTGCCAGAACTGCGAACTTAGAAGTTGACGATCCGCAATCACACCATATAGGCATGGATGCGCGGCCTTTATCTCAATCGCGGAGCCTGCATGCGTACGTTACTCGTTGCTGTGATTGCGATGTGCTGTCTTGCCGGGTGCGGCGTCGCCGACTTTGCGGCGAAGCAGAACGAGTGGAACCGTCAGACCGGCATGGGCGGGATGAACGGTCCGGCGATGACCGGCAGCGATCAGACGGCTGCCGAAAAGGACGCGGAAACGCAGCGCAACATCAAGCACGGCGAGGACGTCGAGAACAGCGAGGCGGCCAAGGCCGGACTTGGTCCGTCACCGACCGATGGTATGCACTGCAAGAGCGAGAGCAGCGTCACCGGCAGCGCAAACAACTCGACCACCACCACGAACACCAGTTGCCACAACTGACGGGGCGTGTCCCGCGGGCTCTGCCTTGGGCGTTTGCAACCACGCGGCGCCTGATCGAGGGATAATATCGCGATGAAGACGACACGCCTGGCCGTGCTCGGCAGCCTCGTTCTGCTGGTGGGCTGTGGGCCGACGCCGGGGGAACAACATGCGCTGGACCAAGGGCGATGCGCCGGCTTCGGCTTCCAGCCCGGGACCGATCAGTTTGCGCACTGCATGATGGGCGTGAGCTCGCAGCGCGAGGCGCAGGATGCGGCAGATCGGCGCGCTGCCGCCGATCGCGCGGCAGCCGACCAGCGGGCGCAGGCCGCTCGGCAGGCGGCGAAGGACAAGGCCGACCGGGATGCCTGGGACCGGAGGACCGGCCAGGGTGCGTATGCCTCGCCGGCTCCGCAGCCGACGCCTTTCTCTGACCCGGTCGATCCGATCCGGAAGTCGGTCCAGGACGACATCGACAAGATACAGGGCGACTGATCGGGCCGAACGCGGCGAGGGGAGGCGCCCCAGCAGTTCGTGGATCGTCCTGCCGGCGCAGTATTCAAGTGTGCGCTGGTCGCCAGGATCCAGTGCGGCAGCCCCGGCACAAGCGGGATCGCACCCTCGCTGGGCAGCCTCGCCAAGCTGTGGCAGAGATCGCGGCAACCAAGGAGGCAGTCATGCCAGCAAAGCCGCGCGTGATCACCATCGAGGAGCATTACCAGGACCCCGATGTGGTGCGCGCCTATGCGCCCGAGGATCAGCGACAGGTTCCCGTGATCGCGGAGCGGCTGAACGACCTGACCAGTCTCCGCATCGAGGAGATGAACGAGGCGGCGATCGACATGCAGGTGCTGTCACACGCCAATCCCGGGCTGCAGAAGATGGATGCGGCGAACGCGGTGCGCCTGGCGCGCATCGCCAATGATCGCCTGGCCGAGACAGTGCGCGCGCATCCCGACCGGTTCGCGGCCTTCGCCGCCATCCCCACGCCCGATCCCAAGGCTGCGGCCGATGAACTGGAGCGTGCGGTGACGCAACTCGGCTTCAAGGGCGCATTGATCAACGGCACGACAAACGGTGTATTCTTCGACGACAAGCGCTTCTGGCCGATCTGCGAGCGAGCCGCGGCGCTTGACGTGCCGCTCTATTTGCATCCGACCATGCCGCATCCGGCGGTGATCGAGACCTATTACAAGGACTACGCGCAGGACTGGCCGATGATCATGCGCGCGGCATGGGGCTTCACGGTGGAGACTGCGACGCAGGGCGTGCGCATGGTGCTGTCCGGCGTGTTTGACGCCTATCCGAATCTGAAGATCATCCTGGGCCATCTCGGCGAGGGGCTGCCGTTCCTGCTGTGGCGCATCGACATGGGTTTCAGGCGCGAAGGTCCTGGGCGGCGCGCGTTTCGCGACATCTTCTGCGAGCACTTCTACATCACCACCAGCGGCTTCTTCTCTGACCCGGCGCTGCTGTGCTGTGTGCAGGAGCTGGGCGTCGACCGGATCATGTTCTCAGTGGACTATCCGTTCGTCGCCAACAAGCCGGGCACGGACTGGCTGCCGACGATTCCACTGAGTGCCGAGGATCGAGCGAAGATCGCCAGCGGCAATGCGATGCGGCTGCTGAAGCTGTGAGCGATCCGTTCGTCCGTCCCGTGGAACCCAGCCCCGCCGATGCGATCGCCGCAATCGGCGACGAACTCGACGTGTTCGACGACTGGATGGACCGCTATCAGTACATCATCGAGCTCGGCCGCAAGCTGCCGCAGTTTCCCGACGCCTGGGCGAACGATGCCCATCGCGTGCCGGGTTGCCAGAGTCGCGTGTGGATGGAAGGCACGCTGACCGACGGCAGGCTGTTCCTTGCCGGTGTCTCGGATGCGGCGATCGTGTCTGGCCTGATCGCGCTGCTGTTGCGGGTCTATTCCGGCCGAACGCCGGCGGAGATCGTCGCCACCGATCCGGTGTTCCTGAAGGAGCTTGGCCTGCTCGAGGCGCTGTCCACCAACCGTGGCAACGGTATTGCGGCGATGGCGCGAAAGATCCGCGAACTGGCTGCGCTGCAACGCGCGGCGTGATCCGGGCGGCATGTCCGATGGTGTACGCGTGGCGCTGTTCTTCGCGGCGCTGTTTTCGGCATCCGCGATCAACACGGCCTTTCTGCCACTGTGGTTCGCCGATCGCGGCATGAGCGCCACGGCAATCGGCCAGATCCTCGGGCTTGCGTCGCTGCTGCGCGTCGTGGCGGGGCCGAGCTGGGGCTCGCTCGCCGACCGGATCGGACAGCGGCGGCCGGTGATGCTGACGGCTGGCATCACTGCTTGCGCGGCGGCGTTGTTATATGTCCCGCTGCACGGGTTCATGCCGTTGCTGCTGGTGGCGGCCGCGCAGGGAATCGCGGGATCGGCGCTCAATCCGCTCATCAACTCGCTGGCGCTCGCCTTGGCACGCGCGCGGCGCATGGAGTACGGGCCGGTGCGCTCGTTCGGCTCGATCGCCTATATGGCGGCGAGCGCCGGTGCGGGCTGGCTGCTGACCGTCACCGGGACGTTTCTGGTGCCGTGGCTGCTGGCGATCAGCTATGGGGCGGCCTCTGTGGTGACGCCGTTCCTGCCCGAGGCAGCGGGCCGTCCTGTGTCGCGCGGCTTCACCGGCCTGCGCCTTCTCGCCAACCGTCCGTTCCGCCTGACAGTGATGGCCAGCGCACTCATCCAAGGCGCACACGCGGCGTATTATGGCTTCGCGCCGCTGTACTGGCGCTCGCAGGGCATGTCCGATGCGGTGATCGGCCTGCTGATGGCGGAAGCCATCGTCGCAGAGGTCGCGCTGTTCGCGTGGGGCCGTGGCCTGATCGAGCGGCTCGGTCCGGCGGGATTGACGGCATGCGCCGCCGCAGCATCGGCGGTGCGCTGGAGCGTGACAGCCCTGGCGCCTCCTCTGGCCATACTTGCAGCGATCCAGTTGCTGCACGCGGCGACCTTCGCCATGCAGCACCTATCGGCCATGCTGCTGTTGAGCCGTTCGGTGCCACCCGAACGCGCAGCCACGGCCCAGGCACTGCACTCGGCGTTGGGTATGGGCGCGCCCGGCGGATTGCTGATGCTGCTCGCCGGATTTCTCTATGCGCACTTCGGCGGCCTGGCGTTTCTGGCCATGGCGGCGACCGGCGGCAGCGCATTGTTGCTGGTGCGACCAATCATGGCATTGCGATAATCTGGGTGGATGCACAGACGACACCTGCTCGGCGCAGCCGTGACAGCACCCCTGCTGGCACTGACGCATGCGGCCCGATCGCAGCCAGCGTCCCGGGTGCGGCCAGCAGAACCCGAATGGCCGACGCAGACAAGCTGGCAGCAGTTGAACCGCGACACCCAGGGACGCCTGATCCGCGTGCAGTCGCCGTTGACCGTCTGTCAGGATGCGCCCGATGGCGCGGAATGCCGCGATCTCTTCAAGGAACTTAAGAACCCGTACTTCATCGGCGACACTGTCGGTCTGACCCAGACCACGGGCTGGATCGACGCATGGACATTGCAGCAGAGCGTCTACGCCGTTACGGCCGAGACTACCGACGACGTGGTCGCGGCGGTCAATTTCGCGCGGCAGAACAATCTGCGGCTGGTCGTCCGCGGCGGCGGCCACAGCTATCTCGGCACCTCCAATGCACCGGACTCATTGCTGGTGTGGACGCGCCGAATGAACGACATCACGTTGCACGATGCGTTCGTGGCACGGGGTTGTGCCGGACGCGAGGCGCCGCAGCAAGCGGTGACCGTGGGTGCCGGCGCGATCTGGATGCACACCTACAACGCGGTCACCACGAAAGGCGGACGCTACATACAGGGTGGCGGATGCGGCACGGTCGGCGTCGCAGGATTGGTGCAGGGCGGCGGATTTGGCAGCTATTCCAAATTCTACGGCACGGCCGCCGCGGCACTGCTGGAGGCGGAAATCGTCACGGCGGATGGCGAGGTTCGCATCGCGAACGCCTGCACGCATGCCGACCTGTTCTGGGCGTTGAAGGGCGGTGGTGGAGGCAGCTTCGGCGTTGTCACCCGGCTGACACTTCGAACGCGCGACCTGCCGACGTTCTTCGGCGTGGTGAATGCCACTATTCAGGCATCGTCCGCGGAGGCGTATCGCAGATTGCTCGGCCGCTTTGTCGGGTTCTATGCCGACAGCCTGTTCAACCCGCATTGGGGCGAGATCGCCACACTTCGATCAGGCAATCGCCTTGAAATCACGATGGCTTTCCAGGGGCTCGACCGGCAACAGGCGGAGGCAATCTGGCAACCCTTCTTCGAATGGGTGACTGCGTCATCGGACAACTTCGCGTTCCGGGTCGCACCCGTGATCCGTGCTGCCGCGGCCATCCATCGTTGGGACCCCGCATTCCTGCGCGAGCGCGCGCCAAGCGCGATCTTGTCTGATGATCGGCCCGGCGCACCGTCCGATAACATCTTCTGGTCGGCCAACCTGAGCGAGGCGGGGCATTTCATTCACGGCTTCGAATCGGCATGGCTGCCTGCTGCATTGCTTCAGCGGGACCAGCGGGAACTGCTCGCCGATGCGCTGTTCGCTGCCAGCAGGCATTGGTCGGTGGAACTGCATTTCCAGAAAGGTCTGGCGGGCGCGCCGGCCGAGGCAATAGCGGCCGCGGCGGATACGCCGATGAATCCGGCCGTGCTTGACGCTTTCGTGCTGGCGATCATCGCGGGCGAGGGGCCGCCGGCCTATCCCGGCCTGCGTGGCCATGAACCCGATCTTGCCGCGGCACGCCGCAACGCTCAGCGCATTGCCTTGGCCATGGCCGAACTCAGGAAGCTGGTTCCCGAGCCCGGTTCCTATGTCGCGGAAAGCGGATACTTCGAGCGCGCATGGCAAAAGTCGGTACTGGGGCGCGAACTACCCGAGGCTGTCGGCCGTCAAGAAGATTTACGATCCCGACGGCCTGTTCATCGTCCATCACGGCGTCGGCAGCGAGGAATGGAGCGCCGACGGATCCACCAGGCTGGTGGCACGGTGAAGCGCAATCAGTTAGCCATCGCCGGCGCCGCCACCTTCACGCCCATGAACGCAGGCATCACTTCAGCGACTCGATGACATCGGCGGGTTTGCCGGCCAGGAAGCCGCCGGTCTTCACGGCGTCCTCGATGCGTGGCAGCTTCGCCGCCGGCGCGCGCTTCGGATCACGCATGATCTCGATCGGGCTCGTCGGTCAGCGCGCGCGCCAGGTGTTGCATTCGGCGTGCGCGCCCGGCGGATTGCCGATGCTGTTGGCGGGATCTCTCTATGCGCACTTCGGCGGGGTGGCGTTTCTGGCCATGGCGGCCATCGGCGGCAGTGCACTGTTCTTGGGAGCGCGCAGGACGTGCCTGAGCATTGGCGCAAGCGTCACTTGTCGGCCGCCACCTTCGCCATTACGCCTTGTGCGTCATGAGGTGGCACGCATTGTTCCGGTCCGCACCCGCTTTGCTGCCTCGTCTGCTGCAGGGCGCTCTTGCCGGCGTTGCCGCGTTGATTTGCGCGTTCTGGATATCGATCTGCGCCGCCGCACCGGAATTCATATGGCAGGGCCTGAACCTGGCACTGGGCCATATCACCAGAGTGGATATGCTGGCGGCCCTTCTGATCGGGCTTGTCCTGGCATTTTTTATCGAGCCGGTGATGGAGCGCGTTCGGGATCTGCTGAGCATATCACAACACCGGCACCCAGCCGAGCGTAGACCGCACGACGTGCTGTTCACTGCGTGCCTGAGTTTCGTATTCGCTCTGACGTCCATCTGTCTGCATGAAGCGATGACAGCCTTCGTCGCTAACCGCGACGCCCAGGCCGCAGGTCACGACCCAGGATTGTCTGCTGGGATTGTGCTCACCATTTCATGGGCCATTGTGCCGTTTGCCGTTACCATCGCATGGCTGGCTGTACGAGTTCGCTGGCTCGCGATCGTAACAGGGATCATTGCCGGCGCATCTTCCTACATCACCGCGTGGCTGTTCGCCTGGCCGGTGGAGACGGTGATCGCGACAACGATTCCATGCGTGATCATTCTTGGCCTCGGCTACCGCCATATGGTGAGGATGCCCGGGCCGCAGGTTTTTGCGCGCTGCGCGCGTAGCGTAGCCTTGGTGGGAACAATCTGGCTCATCGCGGCACTGCTGTTCGACATGGCGATGCCGCGATTCCAGCTCGAGCAATTCGAATTATACGATGCCCCCAGCTTCTGGATGGACGTGCGGTTCTACATCGGCTGGACAATCGGACTGGCGCTGGCGCCATCACCATTCGCCGACCGGGAGCAAACACCGCACGGTCAGGCTGAGGCGCGCTGAAGCTGCGGCTCCTGTAGCGCCGTGATACAGCGGCAACCGTTGTTCGGGGGAAGCGGATCCGCACGCCCGCTTCCCGACGTCGCGTGGCCTGCGTTCTCAGTTAGCCATCGCCGGCGCCGTCACCTTCACGCCCTTGAACGCCGGCATCACGTCGCGCGCGAACCACTCCAACTGCTCCAGCGCCTCGGACAGCGGCACGCCGACCGACAGGCTGACGGTGACGCGGTCCAGCCCCGGATAGCGCTCCTCGAGCTTCTTGAGCGCCTCGATGACATCGGCGGGTTTGCCTGTCAGGAAGCCGCCGGCCTTCACCGCATCCTCGATGCGCGGCAGCTTCGCCGTCGGTGCGCGCTTCGGGTCGCGCATGATCTCTATCTGCTCGTCGGTCAGCGCGCGTACCAGGCGCAGTTCGCCGAACATCTTCATGTTCTCTTCGTAGTATTTCCCGGCAGCCTTCATGCCCTGCTCGACGCTGTCGGCCAGGTAGAACTGGAAACCGAGAGCCATGCGCTCGCCGAGTTCGATCTGCTTGCCGGCGCGCGCGTAAGCGGCCTGGAAGTCCACCATCGATTTGTGCACGGCGCCGCCTTCAGCCGAGCCGCCGCCGATCACGCCGCGAATACCGTGTTTCGCCATGAAGTCGAGCGCGCGCTGCGTGCCGCCCTGGATCGGCTGCCAGCACTCGACGGGCAGGCGCTCCGGGCGCGGCACCAGCGTCAGTTCCTTCAGCGTGTAGCCGCGATACGGTACTTCCGGCGGCAACGTGTAGTGCTTGCCCTTGTGGGAGAAACTTTCCTCATTGAACGACTTGAAGATGATATCGACCTGCTCTTCGAACAGCTCGCGGTTGGCGGCCTGGTCGATCAGCGGCGTGCCGAAGCTTTCCACCTCGCGCGTGTGGTAGCCGCGACCCACGCCGAACACCACGCGGCCATGGGAAAGAATGTCGGCCATCGCATAGTCCTCGGCCAGACGCAGCGGATGCCACATCGGCGTTATGTTGAAGCCGCAGCCGATGCGCAGGTGCTTGGTCACATGCGTAAGGTGCAGCGCCATCAGCAGCACGTTGGGAATGCACTCGGTGCCTTCGGGCTGGAAGTGATGCTCCGCCATCCAGTAGGTGCCGTAGCCCAGGCGGTCCATCAGCTTCGCCATTTCCTCCGCCTTGCTGAGCGCGGTGGCGAGCTTTTCGTTCGGGTAGCGGCGATCGTTGATCGGTGTGCCGCCGTAACCGACGTTCTCCAGGTCGATATGGCCGGCATATGAGCTGTCGAATTGCTTAAGCATAGCGTCCTCCGGGCACAGCATTTGTGCGTCTCGCCTCATGGTAGGCTCGCCTGCTGGCTTGGCAACCTGCCCCGATATTGCCTACCGTCCGAGTTCGCGGAGGGACACGAACAACAGAAATAAAGGGAGCAGAAAAATGGCCGAGATTATCGGGCTGGGCTGCACGCATTATCCGGGCCTGCTGCGATCCGACGAACTACTGCCTGGCGGCTTTCATCATTTGCTGACCGCACCGAACGTTCCCGCGGAGTACAAGGATCGCACCAACTGGCCCGCCGAACTGGTGGCGGAACTCGGCAACGATGGCGGCAAGTCATCGGCGCGACGCTATGGCGCGCGCATGGCAGACGACTTCCGTGCCATCCGCAAGGCGCTCGACGACTTCAATCCCGACCTCGGTACTGATCTGGGGAGACGATCAGTACGAGAACTTTCGCGAAGACATCATCCCGGCATTCTGCGTGTTCGGGCTCGATGAGCGCTTCGATCTTAAGCCGTGGCACAATGGCAATGGCGGCAAGCCGAATCGCTGGGGCGAACCCGGTGACTGGACGATGCAACTGCGCGGCGCGCGTCATGCTGCGAAACACCTGGCGGGCGCATTGATCGAGCGCGGCATCGACATGGCGTATGCCTACAAGCCACTGCATGTTGACGGTCTCGCGCACGCGTTCACCAATACTTTGCTGTATCTCGACTGGGATCGGCGCGGCTTCCCTTGGCCGGTGCTGCCGTTCGCGATCAATTGCTATGGCCGCAATCTGATCCACGCGAAGGGCGGCATGGCGGCGTTGTTCGTGTCGCCATCGACCGAGGCGCCCGATCCGCCTGCGCCGCAGCCCTGGCGCTGCATGGATGTCGGCCGCGCCGTCGCCGAGGTGCTGGCGGAATCGCCATGGCGGGTCGCGCTGATCGCATCGTCGAGCTGGTCGCACTGCTTCCTGTCGCCGACCAACGGCTATCTGTGGCCGGACCACAAGGCCGACCGGCTGATGTTCGACGCGCTGTCCGCCGGTGACTATGGCTACTGGCGGAAGCGTCCGCTCAAGGACATGGAACAGGCGGGCCAGCACGAGATGCTGAACTGGATGGCGCTGGCCGGTGCGATGGAGACGCTCGAGCGTCAGCCGGTGATCCATGACTATGTCGAAACGCACGTCTTCATGTCGGAGAAGTGCTTCGTGTCCTACCCGGCGTAGCGAACGGATGGCGAAGTCCTACCCTGCAGCCGGGCAGGACTTCAGCCGATGCGCGCCAGGTTAGCAAAGTCACGCGCGCATCACGCGGCTACCCTGACAGTGGACCGGCTCCACTTTGCCAGCCGCAAGCTGGTGCCCAGCAGACCGAGCAGCGCGAATGGCAGATAGGCGATCAACTGTTTTGCATTGGCATGCAGCGGATTGACCAGGAAGTCCCGCAAAAAGGCGTACTCGATATATTCCATCCCGACGACAAGCAGGATGCGCCATAGCCACGGATTGAGCATCCGCGACAGGTGCCTGATCGACAGCACAGCGAGCAGGTAAGTCCAGAACAGTGCAATACCGAAGAAGATGGCGCTCGAGAGCGGGATCGGTGGCTTGGGGGATATCTGATACAGCCGGACGACGAGCACGATATGGACTGCGTGTGCCGAGGCGAAGGCGAGGCCAAAGTCCCGCGTGTGGCGGGCAATGGTCCTGAATCGGCTGCCGAACAGAGCACCCAACGCACCGCCGGCATAGGCGCACCAGAACAGCAGGAAGGAGAAGCGCGCGGTCACCTGGAGCGCATTGCGGATACCACCGGCCTCGGTGCCGCGAACCGCGAGCGTGGCCACGGCGAGTCCCAGTGCGACAAGGAAAGTGACGAATGGCATCAAGCGGCTTCGATCGAGCCGGTCACCATGCCTAAATCGCTGGAAGACGGCCGTCCTCAGCAAACGCTTCTCCGTAGTCCGTTCCGTGGCAGACATCCAACCGCGTGCTTTACCAGGTTCCGCCAGTTCAGCCTGCGCAGATGCACGCGGAAAACGCAGATAGACTTTATTGCGATACGGCCCACGGCGACGGCTAAATCCGCGCCAGGCGGGGCAGCACCTCTTCGCCGAACAGGCGCATCGACGCCTGCGCGTCGGCGAGTGCGACGTCGTTGAAATTCACCTGCAGCGAGGCGATCTCGAAATCGCCGATCTGCCCGCGATAAGTCGCGACGGTGTCCAGAATCCGTTGCGGGGTGCCGATCCAGGCTGCGCATTTCTCGACCTGGGTTTCGAAGGTCTCGCGTGACAGCGCGGCGATGATCTTGTCGTAGCCGGGATAGTCAGCCGAGCCTTGACCGGCCATCCAGTCGGACGCCGCTGCCACGAGCGAACGCAGGTAGCGGTTCAGCGGCTCGCGCGCGATCTGCTCGGCCGTCGCCTGCTTCGTGTGGCAGAGCATGTGGAACGCCAGCATCACCGTGCCACGACCGGGGTGTCCGGCGCTCCGCCATGCCTCGCGGTAGATGCCGATCAGCTCCGCCATGGCGCCACCGGCCATCGGGATTGCCATGATCCCGTGGCCCGCCGCGCCGGCACGTTCGAACAACTCCTTGGTCGCCAGTGCGGCGACGTAGAACGGCGGCCGCGGCTGCTGTGTCGGGCGCGGCAGGGAGGTGACGTTACGAAAACTGTGGAAGCGTCCCTCGCAGGTGACATCCTCCTGCTCCAGCAGCAGCCTGACCTGCTCCATGCCTTCGTCGAAGCGTGCGCGGCTTTCGTCGAGCCTGACGCCGAAGCGGGCGAATTCGTGCGGCAGGAAGGCGCGGGCGAAGCCGATATCGAGTCTGCCGTCGCACAGCGCATCCAGCATGGCGAGTTCGCCGGCGAGCTTCAGCGGATTGTTGAATACCGGCAGCACCGCACCCGTCACGAGCTGAGCGCGTTTGGTTACCTGCGCGGCGGCAGCGAGGAACACCACGGGATTCGGACTGTAGCCGCCGTATGGATGAAAATAGTGCTCGACCGTGCGGACGTGGCTGTAGCCGTAGCGGTCGCACAGCGCCACCAGCGACAGCGCGTCCTGCCAGTAGTCGCGGGCCGATTTCACCTCGGGGCCGATATCGGGGAAGAACTGAATGCCAACCTGCATCGACTAATCCCCGTCGTGGCGTCCGCTCAGTCGATCGGCCACGGCCAAGAGCACCCCGACCAGGCCGATGCCGAGCAGGATGGCAAGCTGCAAGCCCGCATCCTGGCTTCCTACGTTCCGGATATGCACGAACGTCTCGAGGATCTGGATCGCGGCGATCGCCACGATCGATCCGAGCAGACGCAGTTTGACTGTCGCGAAATCCATGCCTCCCAACCAAGTGGGCTTGTCCTCCAACGTCGATGCCAGCAGGCGCCCGACGAAATTCTCCCAGCCGGCGAACATGACGATGACAACCAGATTGGCGACCAATGACAGATCAACCAGACTGAGGACGAGAAAGATGGCATCGTTGGCGTCCAGGGCGAGATATCCTGGAACCGCCAGCACCAACTTCTGGACGAACTTCACCACGACCAGGACCAGCGCGGCGAGCAGACCGACATAGACCGGTGCCATGATCCAACGCGCGGCGAACAGAATCCGCCCGAGATTGCGGCGCGTACGCTGCTCGATGACCTCGATCCACGCCGGCGGTCCGTCGCTCATTGCTGCCCTCGATCCTTCCTATAGCGTATCTCAGCCGGGCAACCGCTCCAACGTCCCGGCGATCAGCTCGAACTGACGGCCGATGCGGGAGACTGCCTCAATGGCTGGAGCCGGTCGCGGTTCGAGTTGCGTCACCCCGGTCGCGAGAGCCGTGCTGGAACGAGCGATCCAATCCTGCCAGGCGCGCCAGGCCGGTTGCGGCAGCGCGGTCCGCATAGTCGGGTCGAGCATGATAGCAGTCATGCGCCCCGCGCAGCGGCGCAACGCCGCGTCGATCAGCGTGGCAGCCCGCAGTACGGCTTGCGAGCCCGTGCCACGCTCAGCCAAAGCCCGGCTAATGGATGCTTCCAGACTGTTGGTGGCAAGGCCGCCCTCGCGGCGGGCACGTTCCACCGTGGGGACCGCCGTCTCGCCCAGCAGGTTTGACAGCACCGCGGCGGCATAGCGACCCTGCGCGGCGATGGCGTCCCTCATCTCCTGCAGCAGACGCTGCGGCTCGAAGTTGGGCCACAGCAGGAAGCACGCGGCGACCGCCACGGCGCCGCCGATCACGGTGAAGAGCGCACGAATGCCGGCGACCAACCATTCGCTGGCACCCGGCTCCGTGATATCAACGAGCAGCACGATCAGCGGCGTCAGCCAGGCGATGAAGAGGCCGTAGCTGAGTGCGCGCGCCGCCAGCGTCACCATCGCGAGCGGGAACATTGCCGCAGCCAGCGCGATCGGTGTGGTGCAGACCACCCCGATGAGTGCCGCCGCGAGTCCGCCTACGACGGTTCCGGCAATGCGCTGAAAGACGCGGCTATAGGTCAGCCCAAAATATGGCTGCATCGTCATGGCGATCGTTATCGTCAGCCAGTGGTCATACGGTGTGAACCACAGCATGGTGAAGGCGAGGGCCGGTGTCGCGACCAACATCAACCGCAGTGCGTGACGCAACGCCGGGGACTGCCAATCGAGATTTGCCAGCAACGGTTCCAGCAGTCGCTGGCGCAGGCTCGGTGGAGTTCCGTCGAGCCCGGCGCCCGGCAGGAAATTCGCCGGAACCGACATCGTGTAGGCGATGCGCAGATGCTCGACGATCTTCTCGGCTATTGCGCGAACAGCGTTGGGCTCAGGCAGCGACGCCGCGTCGGTCGCCATCGCCGCGATCGACTGTTCGATCTGTTGGTTAAACTCGGTGCCACCGGTGACAATGGACTGAGCGAACGCCAGCAGCGTCGGCTGCAACCGTCCCAACAGCGTTTCGCCAATCGCGAGCTCCTGCGCATCGCCGCGTTGCAGTCTGTCGCCGAATGCGATCAGTACGCCGAGAAGCTGATCGGACGACTCCAGACGGATGACACCATGGCGCGCCTCTTCGCTCGGGCCACCGCGTGCCCGTTGGATGTCCGTGACGGCTTCGCGCGCTGTCTCGATCGCTGCACGCGCGCGACTCAGGTTCGTATGGGCATGTGCGTCCCACGCGGCTTCATCTGTGTCGCCTGCCTGGGCCAGCGTGCGGAGATTGTCTGTCGCCGCCGACAGGGCTCGATAGACCTCGGCCACGGCGCGGCGGGCCGGCATGTATGGGTAGATCGGCCAGATGACCAGCGTGAGCAGCGTTGCCCACAGACCACCGCCGATGAACACCGCCGCCATGACGCCCGCCTGCATGACGTCCGGGACAGCGCGATCGAGCGAGATGATCAGCATGACGCCCAGCAGCACGCCCAGCATCTGCGCTGTCTCGCCGTAGATGCGGACAAACGTGGCGCAGAACAGGCCAAACATGCCGAGTGGCAGCGCCACGGCAATGCCATAGCCCCGTGCCAGCCCCACGCCGGCCACCACAAGCGCGCCAAGCACGGTGAACGTGAGCAGTACCCGGAACGCGTCGGCGGATCGCCCCACCCGGATCGCCCATGCAGGTGTTGAGTGCCGCCAGTGCCGCCATGATGAGTGGCGGCCACTGCAGATATTCGTTCAGTGCGATGATGACGGCGACGGACAGCGCTGCGCGGACACCTTCCGCCAGGCTCAGCGCCGGAAGGTTCAGGCTGCCCGATAGCTGCTGAAGGCGGACCCTCAGTGTCGGTATCAAGCCGCCTTCGCCATGCCGCGCAGCACGTAGTGCAGGATGCCGCCGTGGCGGTAGTACGCCACTTCGTCCACCGTATCGATGCGGCAGGTCACCGGCACCGTGTCCACTTTGCCGTTCGGTCGGTGGATCACCAGCGACAGATCCATCCGCGGCGTGATGGCCGTCTCCTGGCCCACGATATCGATCAGCTCCTCGCCGGTTAAGCCGAGGGACTTGCGATCCGTGCCTTCCTTGAAGGTCAGCGGCAGGACGCCCATGCCCACCAGATTCGAACGATGGATGCGCTCGAAGCTCTCGACAATCACCGCCTTGATGCCGAGCAGCAGGGTGCCCTTGGCAGCCCAGTCGCGTGACGAACCGGTGCCATATTCCTTGCCGCCGAACACCACCAGCGGCACGCCTTCCGCCTTGTAGCGCATCGCCGCGTCGTAGATCGGCATCTGCTCGCCGGACGGCAGGTGCCTGGTCATGCCGCCTTCCACATTGGTCAGCATCTCGTTTCGGATACGGATGTTGGCGAACGTTCCGCGCATCATGATCTCATGGTTGCCGCGGCGCGCACCGTAGCTGTTGAAGTCCTTCTGCAGCACCTGGCGTTCCAGCAGATAGTCCCCGGCGGGCGACACCTTGCGGATGGAGCCTGCGGGGCTGATGTGGTCAGTGGTGATCGAGTCACCCAATTCGGCCAGGATGCGCGCGCCCTTGATGTCGCCGACCGGCGGCGGGTCCATCGTGATGCCCTCGAAGTAGGGCGGGTTCTTCACGTAGGTCGAACCGTCCGACCAGCGATAGGTCTCGCTGTCGGTGTCCACCTCGATCGTCTGCCACTGCTTCGGACCCTTGGTCACCTCGCCGTAGCGCTTGAGGAACTGATCGCGCGACAGGCAGGCGGCGATGATGTCGGCGATCTCCTTGTTCGACGGCCAGACGTCGCGCAGATAGACGGGCTTGCCATCATTGCCGGTGCCCAGGGGCGCGGTGGTGATGTCTTCGGTCATCTTGCCGAGCAGCGAATAGGCTACCACCAGCGGCGGTGAGGCCAGGTAGTTGGCGCGCACGTTGGCATGCACGCGGCCCTCGAAGTTGCGGTTGCCCGACAGCACCGCGACGCCGACCAGGCGGTTGTCCTCGATGGCGTCGACGATGGCGTCGTCCAGCGGGCCGGAGTTGCCGATGCAGGTGGTGCAGCCATAGCCCACCAGGTTGAAGCCAATCGCGTCGAGGTCGGCCTGCAGGCCCGACTTCTCCAGGTATTCGGTGACGACCTGTGAGCCCGGTGCAAGCGATGTCTTCACCCACGGCTTCGGCCGCAGTCCCTTGGCGTGGGCCTTGCGCGCGACCAGGCCGGCGGCGACCAGCACCGACGGGTTCGACGTGTTGGTGCAGGATGTGATCGCCGCGATCACCACGTCGCCGTGGGTGAGCTCGTAGTTCTTGCCCTCGACCTTCACCTTGGTGTCCGCCTCGTTCGCCGGCACGCCGAGGCCCTTGGTCAGTTCAGCCTTGAAAGCCGATGCAGCATCCTTCAGCGCGACGCGATCCTGCGGCCGCTTCGGGCCGGCGAGGCTGGGGACCACTGTGGACAGATCCAGTTCCAGCGTGTCGGTGAATACCGGCTCCGGCGAGCCAGGCTCGCGGAACATGCTCTGCGCCTTGAGATACGCTTCAACTAATGCGATGCGGTGCTCGTCGCGGCCGGTCATATGCAGGTAGTCCAGCGCCACCTTGTCGACCGGGAAGAAGCCGCAGGTCGCGCCGTATTCCGGCGCCATGTTGCCAACCGTGGCACGGTCCGCGAGGCCCAGTTCATCCAGGCCGGGGCCGAAGAACTCGACGAACTTGCCGACCACGCCCTTGCGGCGAAGCATCTGCGTCACCGTCAGCACGAGGTCGGTGGCCGTGGCGCCTTCCGGCAGCTTGCCGGTCATGCGGAAGCCGATGACATCCGGGATCAGCATGGCGATCGGCTGGCCGAGCATGGCGGCCTCGGCCTCGATGCCGCCGACGCCCCAGCCCAGGATGCCAAGGCCGTTCACCATGGTGGTGTGGCTGTCGGCGCCATACAGCGTGTCGGGATAGGCGATCGTCTTGCCGTCCGCATCGCCGGTCCACACGCACTGGCCGAGGTATTCGAGGTTCACCTGGTGACAGATGCCGGTGCCCGGCGGCACCACGCGGAAGTTGTCGAAGGCGTCCTGGCCCCAACGCAGGAACCTGTAGCGCTCGCCATTGCGTTCGAACTCGATGTCCACGTTCTTCGCCAGCGCGTCAGGGCGGGCAAAGACATCGATCTGCACCGAGTGGTCGATCACCAGATCGACCGGGACCAGAGGATTGACCTTCTTCGGATCGCTGCCGAGACGCGTGATGCCGTCGCGCATTGCGGCCAGGTCGACCACCGCGGGGACACCTGTAAAGTCCTGCAGCAGGATGCGGGCGGGGCGGAATGGTACTTCCTTGTCGGAGTGCGCGGCGGGAAGCCAACCGGCGATCGCCTTGGCATCGTCCACGGTGTAGCTCTGACCGTCCTCGAAGCGCAGCACATTCTCCAGCAGGATCTTCAAGGTCACTGGCAGGCGCGATATGTCGCCGAGCGACTTCGCTGCCTCGGTGAGCGAGAAGTAATCGTAGCTTTTGCCCTGCACCGTGAGAGTGCGGCGTGTCTTCAAGGTATCCTGCCCGATCGCTTTCATGATTGCGCCTTCCGTTAAGCGGCGAAGTTGAGGCGGTATGCCGCAGGTGCAATGGTCCCCGCGCTCGCGGGCTTAGAACACACCAGCCGGCGAGCGTCCACAAGGCGGGGGGTGCTTGTGTTGCAGGCGGCGGGTCTGGCGGCATTCCGCGGCGAGCGGCTGGTGTTCCGGGACCTCGACTTCGTCGTGGCCCCTGGGAAAGCACTCCTGCTCACAGGGCCGAACGGGTCGGGAAAGACGACACTGTTGCGGTTGCTGGCTGGTTTGCTGCGGCCCGCGGCGGGGACGCTGTTGTGGGACGGCGCGGATGCACTAGCCGATCTGCCAGGTACACGCGCGGCGGGTGATGTATGTCGGGCACCAGGACGCGGTGAAGCCCATGTTCACCGCGGCGGAGAACCTGTGGCTCGCGGCGAGATTGGACGGTGGTGCCGTAGGAGAGGCGCTGGCCGCCGTCGGGCTGGAGGAGCTCGCCGACCTGCCCGGGCGCATGCTGTCCGCGGGACAGCGACGTCGTCTGGCGCTGGCGAGGCTCGCGCTATCGCACGTACCGCTGTGGTTGCTGGACGAGCCGACGCTTGGGTTGGACGCGAGGTCGGTGGAGCGCTTCGGCGCCATGTTGGAGCTGCACCGCAGCAGAGGTGGGATAGCGATTGCCGCCACGCACCTGCCATTGCCGCTCAGCGACGCCACGGAACTCGCGCTGCGATGAGCGTGCGTCAGATACTTCAGACGCTCCCCCACCCCTTGCGGGCGGGGGGAGGGGGCCGCGCAGCTTGCATCGCCGCTTTCTGGCAACCCTCTTGCAAGGGGAGGGGTGATCCATGAGCGCATTCGTCGCGGTCCTGCTGCGCGAACTGCGGCTTTCGCTGCGCCACGGCGCTGACACGCTTGCTGCCCTGCTGTTCTTTCTGCTGACTGCGGCGCTGTTCCCGCTCGCCATTGGTCCCGCTCCCGAAACCCTCGGCCACATCGCCCCCGGCATCATCTGGGTATGCGCATTGCTTGCCGCGCTGCTGCCGCTGGACCGCTTGTTCGCGGCCGATTTCGAGGACGGCTCGCTCGATCAGCTCCTGCTGTGTGGCCTGCCGCCAGCGGCGCTTGCTCTGGCGAAGACCACGGCGCACTGGCTGATCACGGGCCTGCCGTTGCTGCTTGCGGCCGCGCCGCTGGCGGTCATGCTACGGATGCCGGAGCAGGCGCTGCCTGCCCTGCTCCTTGGACTGCTGCCCGGCACAATGCTGCTGTCGCTCCTCGGCACCAGCGTCGCCGCGATTGTGCTGGGCGCCAGGCGTGGCAGTGTGCTGCTGCCGCTCCTCGTGCTGCCGCTAACGACGCCGGTATTGATCTTTGGCGTTGCCGCGGCGGATGCCGCATCAGACGCACTCAGCCCGCAGCCTCATCTACTGTTGCTCGCTGCCCTGCTGGTGGCAGCCCTGCCGCTTTGCCCGGTGGTTGCGGGAGCTGGCCTCCGTTTTACCAATGAATAGTTGATTTACTATAACAATATATAACTGCAGGTTGCGGTTACGATCTTCCCGACGCCGCTATCCCGCTACGCCATACGAGGAACCCGCGCAGGCCATAGCTATACCTTTATTTCCACGTTGCATGACCGCCGCCCGGTTCGTTAACACATAAAGCGCGAGGAGAATTTAATGACACAAGCGAAACGTGGCGCTACACGGTTGTCTGACAGACGTGCGTGTGCAGCCCACGAGGGCGCTTCCAATCGGCCGGAAGTCAACCTCACTCATTGACCAGCTTGCGGCTTGAAGCCCCTAGGGACACGGTGACCCATGGACAGACCTGAAATTTTCCTTGGCCCGACCGATGTGCCCACGAGTGATAGGGAGGTGGAAGCGCTGCGTCGTCTCATCGTTGAGAAGCTCACCTATGCGACCGGGCGGGATCCGTTGGTTGCCGGCGATCGCGACTGGTTCGTGGCGGCGGCGCTGGCACTGCGGGATCGGATCGTCGATCGCTGGCTGCAGAGCACGCGCAATGATACCGCAAAGCAGCATAAGCGCGTTTACTACCTGTCGCTCGAATTCCTGCCGGGCCGGTTGCTGATGGACTCGCTGAACAATGCCGGCCTGACCGAGCCAATGCGGCTTGCGCTTGCCGAATTGGGCGTGAGCCTCGACCATCTGCGTTCCATGGAGCCGGACCCGGCGCTCGGCAATGGCGGGCTCGGGCGGCTGGCGGCCTGCTTCATGGACAGCATGGCCAGCCTCCGCATACCCGCCCATGGCTTTGGCATTCGCTACAATCATGGGCTGTTCCAGCAAGTGATGCGGGATGGCTGGCAGCATGAGTATCCCGAGAACTGGCTGTCATTCGGCAATCCGTGGGAGTTCGAGCGACCCGATATCAACTACAAGGTTGGCTTCGGCGGACGCGTCGACATGGTCCCCGCGTCGGACGGCACGTTAGCGTCCATCTGGCATCCTGATGAGACCGTAAACGCGATCGCGTACGACACGCCCGTGATCGGCTGGCGTGGCAAGCACGCGAATACGCTGCGGCTGTGGTCGGCACGGGCGCCTGACCCGTTGGAACTGGAGACCTTTAACCGCGGCGATCATGTCGGGGCGCTGGCAGCCCGCGCCCGCGCGAACTCTATTTCGCAGATCCTCTATCCGAGCGATGAGACGCCAGCGGGTCAGGAGCTGCGGCTGCGCCAGGAATATTTCTTCTCCTCGGCATCGCTGCAGGACCTGCTGCATCGGCATATCCGCCAGTACAATGAACTGCACAACCTGGCCGACAAGTGTGCCATCCAGCTCAACGATACGCATCCGGCGATCGTTGTCGCCGAGCTGATGCGCCTGCTCATCGATGAGCACCAATTGCCATGGGACGAGGCGTGGCGGATCACCCGCGGCACCATTTCGTACACCAATCACACGCTGCTGCCGGAGGCTTTGGAAACCTGGCCGGTTCCACTGATGGAACGCCTGTTGCCGCGCCACATGCAGATCATCTACGAGATCAACAAGCTGCATCTCGACTCGTTGGCAGGACTGCCGGATGCGCCGAACCTATCCGAGATATCGCTGATCGATGAACATGGCGAGAGGCGGGTGCGCATGGGCACGCTGGCCTTCGTCGGTTCGCACAAGGTGAACGGCGTGTCCGCGCTGCATACCGAGCTGATGCGGTGCACCGTGTTCCGATCGCTGAACCAGCTGTATCCCGACCGCATCGTCAACAAGACCAATGGCATCACCTTCCGGCGCTGGCTGCACACCGCCAATCCGCGACTCACCGCCGTGCTCTGCGATGCGATCGGACCGCAGGTTCTGGATGACGGAATGGCACTGGAGCATCTCGCGCCGCTGGCTGACAATTCTGCCCTGCACGAGCGGCTGATCGTGGCGAGGCGCGCCAACAAGGCCGCGCTGGCCGCACTGGTAGCCGAGAGGCTGGACATCACGATCGACCCGGATGCCCTCGTCGATGTGCACATCAAGCGGATCCATGAATACAAGCGGCAGTTGCTGAACATCCTCGAGACGATCGCCCTGTACCTCGCGATGCGCGCTCAGCCGACGCGGAACTGGGTGCCGCGCGTGAAGCTTTACGCCGGCCGGGCAGCTGCCAGCTACAAGCGCGCCAAGCTGATTATCAAGCTGATCCACGATGTGGCGAACGTGGTGAACAACGATCCGGCGGTGCGCGATCAACTGAAGGTCGTGTTTGTGCCGGACTACAGTGTCAGCCTGGCCGAGGTCATCATCCCCGCGGCGGATCTATCCGAGCAGATCTCGACCGCCGGCATGGAAGCGTCGGGCACCGGCAACATGAAGCTGGCGCTGAACGGCGCATTGACCATCGGCACGCTGGACGGGGCCAATCTGGAAATCCTCGACCGGGTTGGCGCGGACAACATGTTCACCTTCGGCCTGACCGCAGGGCAGGTCGAGGAGCGCCGATGGCAGCACGGGCCGCCCTCGGTTCCGTCACCCGCGCTGCAGCAGGTCCTGGACGCGATCGGGTCAGGCCTGTTCTCGCCGGACGAACACGACCGCTATCGCGATCTGGTCGCAGATCTGACGTCGAGCGATTGGTTCATGGTGGCCGCTGATTTCGACGCCTATGCTGATACGCAATGGAAGGTTGCGACACGGTGGTGCGACCGGCGCGCCTGGTGGCGTTCGAGCGTGATGAACACGGCGCAGATGGGCTGGTTCTCGTCTGACCGCACCATCCGCGAGTACGCCAGGGACATCTGGGGCGCGCCGGTAACCGCCGTCGGGTAGGCGCTGCCGCTTCTGTGGCTTATCGTCCCGCGGGACATGGCAGCACCACGCTTCACCGTAGTCTATCGCATCCGGTCGGACGCCACCTCGATTGAGGCGCGGGCGCAGTCGATAGCGATCGAGCAGAGCGTGGAAATGCCGCTCTCCGCCATCGTCGAGCAGGGCATTCTGCGCGACATCGTGGGCGAGGTCGAAGCGATCGAGAACCGCGGCGACGGGGTCTTTGACGTGCGTATCGGCCTCGCCACCGCCACGACAGGCGGCGATGCCGGGCAGTTCCTGAACATGGTGTTCGGCAATACCTCGCTGCACGAGGACGTCGTGCTGCTGGACGTGGAAGTTCCCACCGACCTTGCTGCCGCATTCGGTGGTCCACGGCATGGCATTGACGGCCTGCGCCGGCGCGCCGGCGCGTTCGGCCGCGCACTGACCTGCTCGGCGTTGAAGCCGCAGGGCGTGCCGCCTGCGCGGCTGGCGCAACTGGCGGAACAGTTTGCGCGTGGCGGCATCGACTTCATCAAGGACGATCATGGCTTGGCCGACCAGGCCTATGCGCCGTTCGTCGAACGCGTCGCAGCAATCGCTGGCAGGGTCGGCCGCACGCAGTATGTGCCCAGCCTGTCGGGCGATCTCGACACGATGCGGCGCCAGATCGACATTGCCCTGACGCATGGCGTCGACACGGTGCTGATCGCACCAATGCTTGCCGGCTGGTCCACGATGCAGACGTTGGTGAGGCAATATCCGGATGTGGCGTTCATCGCACACCCGACCATGGGCGGCGCGGCGCGCATCGCACCGGACCTGCTGATCGGCAGGCTGTTTCGCGTAATCGGCTCCGACGCGGTGATCTTCCCAAACCACGGCGGCCGCTTCGGCTATACGCCAGACACTTGCCGGCGCCTCGCGCGGCAGGCCCGTAGCCAGTGGGACGGAATCCGAGCCAGCGTGCCCGTGCCCGCCGGCGGCATGACGCTCGAGCGGGTGCCTGAGATACTTGACTTCTATGGACCCGACGCGATGTTGCTGATCGGCGGCAGCCTGCTTGCCGCGCGTGAGCGGCTGGCCGAGGAGACCGCCGCGTTCGCCAGTGCGGTCGCACAACACAGCTATCGGTGATTGCTTATGGACACTGAACACTCGACCCAATTTCGCGCCTTCCACGACTATCGTTGGGACGAGGTGATCTGCCTGCCCTACAAGGAAGAAGGTGCGGCGCCGTTCAAGGCGATCTCTCGCCAGGTGCTGTTCTCCGAAGCGAAGCTTGGCTGCGAGCTTCGCTATTTCGAAATGGCGGCCGGCGGTTACTCGACGCTCGAACGTCACGAGCACATGCACGCGGTGATGATCCTGCGCGGGCGGGGAGAGTGCCTGGTCGGAGACAAGGTGCAGGCAGTAGAGCCGTTCGACCTTGTCACCATCCCGTCCTTGGCTTGGCACCAGTTTCGCGCGACCGAAGGCGAGCCGCTCGGGTTCCTCTGCATGGTGAATGCACTGCGCGACCGGCCGCAGTTGCCGAACGAGCAGGAGGTGGCCGCACTGAAGGCGAACCCAACGATTGCGGCGTTTCTGGCGCGATAGGGCGCGTTCCCGGCTATTGCCCGGTCCGGACATCGGGGAGGCTTGGCGACAGAACTTCCACGAGCTCGCCGGAACTGGTCCAAGCGAAGGCCCTTACAGCCGCCGGCTTGGGCCGTGCGTGTGGCGGCCGGAGTATGCCGACTTGCCGTCGGGGCCAAATTCGGCGCCGGTGCGTTCCAGGCCCGCGCGGATGTCAGGCAGGACGGTGCGAGAACGCCCATGCGAAGCGGCAGTCCCGCCGTTGCCTCGATCGCCCACCGCAGGCCGTCGTGCGCGGACCGATCAAGCCGACATCGACGGCGCGCAATTCGCCGGTCGCCACATCGGCGACTGCACCGCCGGTCAGCAGCACGTCGAACTGCTCATGGCCGCGTGCCGTGCGCACAGTGCGGTCGCGCAAAGCCGGGACGTGAAGATCGTGCGGCTCAGACATTGCCACGATATCCATAAAATTCACGCGCTGCCTCCAGACTGACCTTGCCGTTGCGCAGATCGGCTTGCACCAACGCGGCCTCACGTTCTGTTGGCACGCCGTAGCCGCCGCCTCCGGCAGTGGCGATGACGATCCGATCCCCTTTGCGCAGCGTGGATACGATTTTCGACTTCACCACTTCCTCGCCGCCGCCGACACGCCTGATCATTGCGCTGGCGTGTGATCCGGCCAGGCCGTCGTCGACACCTTGCGCCTCGCACAGATGTCGCTCCCCGCGATACGTTACCGTGGCCTCGCCATCGAGCAGCTCGTACTCGAACACGCCACCGAGGCCACCGCGGCGCGTGCCAGGCCCGCCTGAATCGCGGTTCAGCGCGACACGATGCACGCGGATGGGTGCCTCCAGCATCAGCGCTTCGGCCGGCACATTCAGGCAGTTGGTGGCGTCGGTCTCTATCACATCGACGCCGTCGAGATGCGGCGACGCACCGCTGCCGGCGACCAGAAGCTGCGACGTCACATAGCGGCGGCCGTCGGAGCGCTGGCCGCCAAAATGCATGATGACGATTTCGCTGCCGGAGTCCGCCGGCACGCGGTCCGGCGCCGCCTGGCGCAGCGCGCCGAGGATGCACGTAGTGATCCGCTTTATCGTGGATGTGCGACAGCCGGTCGGTGCTGGTTCGCGCGGATTGACCAGGCTGCCCTCAGGCAGATGGAAGGCGAGCGGGCGGAAGCAGCCGCCGTTGTTGGGAATGCGGCCCTCGGGGTCGGTCACCGAGCGCAGCGCGAAGCACGCGGCAGCGTACGGACCGGACGCCATGCAATTGAACGGACCACGCACCTGTGGCGACGTGCCGGTGAAATCGCACATCATCCCGCCATCAGCGATCGTCACAGCGACCTCGATGCGAACCAGCTTGTCGAGCTCGATCCCGTCATTATCGAGGTAGTCCACATGTCGGTAGGTTCCTTCTGGGAGGCTGCGCAATGTCTGACGCGTCATCATTTCCGAACGGTTCAGCAGTTCGTCGAACAGCGCCGGCAACTCGTGTTGGCCGAAGTTGCCGGCGAGTTCGCCGAGCCGCCGCGCGCCGATCGTGCAGGCAGCGATCTGCGCGTTGATGTCGCCCATCAGCACATCCGGCAGACGCACATTCTGCCGCAGCATGGCGATCAGCGTGTCGTTCAGCGCATCGCCGCGGCGGAATTGCAGCAGCGGGATGCGGATGCCTTCCTGGAAGATCTCGGTAGCGTTCGTCGGCGTGGAGCCGGGCGTCATCCCACCGACGTCCTGGTGATGTGTCATCGCCGCACTGATGGCGATCACGCGACCGGCGGCGAAGACCGGCATCATGATGGCAATGTCCGGCAGATGCGTGCCGCCCAGATAGGTGTCGTTGAGAATCCAGATATCGCCTTCACCCATTGCATCGAGCGGCACGTCGTGCAGCAGGCGACCTACCATCGGGGTCAGCGCACCGAGATGCACCGGGATGGCGAGCGCCTGCGCCAGCGTCTCGCCTTGCAGCGTGAACAGGCTGGCCGAGGCGTCGAGACCTTCCTTCACGATGGCGGAAAAGGCGCTGCGCACCAGCGTGAGCTGCATCTCGTTGGCGATGCCATCGAGCTTGTTGCGCAGTACTTCGAGCGTGATCGGGTCGACGTCCATATCAGCCTCGCGTCAGCAGGAGATTGCCGTTGTCCAATACTGTGCCTCGCCAGCCGGGTTCTACCAGCGTGGTCGTGTCGTCCTGTTCCACGATGGCAGGTCCGGCGAAGGACAGGCCGGATGGCATGGCCGCTCGATGGTAAATCGCTGCCTGCACTGGCGCACGCGCGCCGGCGACACGGATCGGACGCGGCGATTTCCTCGGATCGGCGTCAACGGGCCGATGGACGCCCTCATCCAAATGGTCGCTGCCGCCCGCACGATGCACCACACGCAGGTTGACGATCGCCGCGGGCTGTTCGGTGGCGTGGCCGTAGATACGATCGTGCAGAGCCAGGAAGTCGCGATACAGCCTGCCAAGCGGGTCGGATGCATTGGCGTCGAGAGGTACTTCAAGGTGGTAGGACTGGCCGATGTACCAGACGTCGGCGGAATACCGGACCGTGACGCGCAAGCCGCCAACCTTCTCCTCGGCCATCAGCCGCGCGCATGAATGATCGAGTTCGTCCAATGCGTCGCGCACGTCGGCGAATTCGAGGCCAGCGAGCGGGCGCGGAAAGGCGATTGCCACCTCGTGCTCAATCGGTGCGGCAAGCAGCCCCGCGGCAGACAGCACGCCGGGATGGCGTGGGATGAGCACGTTAACTATGCCAAGTTCGGCCGCGAGCGCTGTTGCGTGGATCGGGCCGGCGCCGCCCAGCGCCACCAAGGTGAAGCGGCGCGGGTCGAGGCCGCGACGGATCGAGACAAGCCGGATCCCCTCGACCATCTGCGCGTTCACGACGCGATTGATGCCGAGTGCTGCGTCCTCCACCGAAAGGCCGAGCGGTCGAGCGATGCGTCGCTCGATCGCAGCGTGTGCCAGTGACGGATCGAGCGAAACCGCGCCGCCGGCGAAGTAGCCGGGATCCAGCCAGCCAAGCACGACGGAAGCATCGGTGACCGTGGCTTCCTCACCGCCGCGATCATAGCAGGCGGGACCAGGTTCCGAGCCGGCGGAATGCGGTCCGACGCGCAGACCGCCGGCACCATCCAGCCACGCGATCGAACCGCCGCCGGCGCCGATTGCATTCACGTCGACCATCGGCACACGCACTGGGAAGCCGGCGATGTTGCCCTGTGCGCGGATGACCGGCTCGCCGCCTTCCACCAGTGCGATGTCGCTCGATGTGCCGCCGACATCGATGGTGATGAGGTCACCATATCCGGACGAACGCCCGACGATCGCACCTCCGATCACGCCCGCCGCCGGGCCTGAGAGAAACAGCCGCACGGGACGTTTGCGCGCAACCGATGCACCGGCAAGGCCACCGCGCGACTGCATGATCTGCAATGGTGCGGTCACGCCCGCCGCACGCATCCCGTCCTCCAGGTGCTCGAGATAGCGGGCAACGACGGGTTTCAAATACGCATCGAAAGCGGTCACCACTGTGCGCTCGTATTCGCGGAAGGTCGGATCGACCTCGCTGGACAACGATACGGCAATCTCTGGATGTTTCGCCTCGATCAACTCGCGCGTGCGTTGTTCATGCCGCGGATAGAGAAATGAAAACAGGTAGCAGACAGCGATCGCCTGGGCGCCCTCGGCGACGAGTTCCGCCGCGGCGTGTCGCACCGATGTCTCATCGAGCGGCACAATCACGTCGCCTTGCGCGGAGACCTGTTCGCGTGCCTCCTTGCGCTGCGCGCCCGGGGCCAGGAACACCGGCGTGACCGGCTCCAGCATGATGCGGTGCAGGTCCTGGCGAAGCTGGTAGCCAATCTCCAGGATGTCGCGAAAGCCTTCGCTGGCGATCAGGCCGATCTTCGCGCCCTTCCGCTCCAGCACGGCGTTGGTGGCGATCGTGGTGCCATGCAGGAATCGAGCAATGTCGGATGCGGTGATCCCGAGATCGCGGGCGAGATGGGTCAGGGCGTTCAGCACTGCCTCGCTGGGATCGCCGCGTGTGGTTGGGATCTTCAGAGTTCGCATCGGCTCGCCGGCACGACGGCACACGATGTCGGTGAAGGTGCCGCCGATGTCGACGCCGATATCGACCGCAGGTCCAGGGCTGGGCATGCGCGAGCCGATCGCCTCCGAGATGGTTCGATGCCTGGATAGCACGGCAGGGCTGCGGTCGCGCAGGTTGCCACCCCTTCCCCGGAATGACAGAAAGCGCGCCGCGTCCCAACCATAATGAGGCCAGTCGTTGCCCGACCAGGGGTTCCAGCCGACAAACACCCCGATCCACGTCGCGCAGGCGCCCTCGGCACGCCGCACACTGGTGCTTGCGGCGTGCCTTATGGCGACATTCATGGCGGCGGTCGAAAGCTCCATCGTCGCGACCGCGATGCCGACCATCGTTGCCGATCTCGGCGGTTTCAACCTGTTCGCGTGGGTGTTCGCGGTCTATCTGCTGACCCAGGCGGTGAGCATCCCGGTCTATGGGCGGCTTGCGGATATCTACGGTCGCAAGAAGGTGTTCTATTTTGGCGCCGGCTTGTTCCTGGTCGGTTCCACGATGTGCGGCTTCGCCGGCAACATGGTGGCACTGATCCTGTTCCGCGCGCTGCAAGGCTTCGGCGCCGGCGGCGTTCAGCCGATCGCCACCACGATCCTCGGCGATATCTACACGCCGACGGAGCGCGCGCACGTGCAGGGCCTGGTGTCCAGCGTGTTCGGCGTGGCCGCGGTGCTGGGCCCGTTGCTCGGTGCTTTCCTGGTTGAGCAGGTGAGCTGGCAACTGGTGTTCTGGGTCAATCTGCCGATCGGGGTGGCAGCGATCGTCATGATCGCCACATTCCTGACGGAACCGACCGAACGGCATCCGCGCCGCATCGACTATCTGGGCTCACTGCTTTTGATGGTGGCAATCACCGCTTTGATGCTGGTGCTCGTGCAGGGGGGCAGCCTGTCGCATACGACACTGGCGATCGTCGGTGGGATCGCGATTGTCGGGCTGATTGGACTGGCGGTACATGAGAGCAGCACGCCGGAGCCGATGTTGCCGCTGGATCTCTGGCGTCAGCACCGCATCATCGCGATTGGTAGTTTCGGCGGAGCCGTCATCTCGGCGGTGATGACAGGCATATCGGCATTCCTGCCGACCTATGTGCAGGGCGCGATGGGCCGCAGCGCGCTGACCGCCGGGCTGGTGCTGGGCGCGATGTCCGTTACCTGGGCCGTTGCCAGTTTCTATGGCGGCAGGCTGATGGTCCGCACCACCTATCGCCTGACCGCGGTGCTGGGCACGCTGGCGCTGATCGCCGGGAGCACGGTGCTGATCACGCTGACGCCGGAGCGCGGCGTGGTGTGGGCCAGCAGCGGATCGCTGCTGATTGGCGTCGGCATGGGGTTGTGCAACACTACGTTCATCGTCTCGATCCAGGCTGCGGTGCCGTGGTATCAGCGGGGTGCAGCCACCTCATCATGCATGTTCCTGCGGTTTGTCGGTCAGTCGCTGGGCGCGGCGTCATTTGGCGCGGTGCTCAACCTCACGCTGCTGCGAGCGGCACCGGACGCCGTGGACAAGGTCAATCGGCTGCTCGATCCATTCCAGCGTGGTGGGTTGGATCGGAGCGAGCTGACACGATTGACCGAGGTCGTCGCGCAGGGTTTGCATAACACTTACGTGCTGGCGGGCGCGTTGTCAGTGGTCGCACTTGGGTTCGCGCTGATGCTGCCGGCGCGGCTAAGCCCCGCGCGACAGACCGGCCACTGAGCCCCTGGGTCCCGCTTTCGCGGGGATGACGATTGAGCGGCGGGACCATAAGGTTTGTCATCCGCGCGGCAGCGGGGACCCAGGGGCACCGGCGAACTCATCCGGCCAGAATGTCGACACAGGGCTGCTTCATCTCGTCAGGGTGGGACAGTGAGGTGAATCCGCTATGAACCGGCCGCCATTGAACCCCGGGCAACCCGGCCCTATCCTGCCAAGAACATGAGCATTCCTGCGCCCGGAGCGATCGATTGCGATATTCATCCGGCCCTGCCCAGTATGCAGGCGCTGGTGCCGTATCTGGACGAATATTGGCGCTCGCACATCCTGATGCGTGGACTGGAGCGGGACAACTACACCGCCGCCGCATTTCCGCCGAACGCGCCGATCAACTGCCGCCCTGACTGGAAGCCTGCCAAGGGCAGCGCCGGGACGGATCTGGGGCTGTTGCGTTCACAGGCGCTCGATGCATTCGGCTCGCGCTACGCGATCTGCAACATTTTGCACGGCGCCCCGGCGGTCTTCAGCGAAGACCTGTCCGCGGCAATGTGCCGCGCGATCAATGATTGGCTCGCCGCGGAGTGGTTGTCGAAGGATGACCGCCTGCGTGCCTCCATCGTGGTGCCGATGCACAGCCCCGAGCTTGCCGCGAAGGAGATCGAGCGTGTCGCCGCCGATCCGCGCTTCGTGCAGGTGCTGGTGTGGGAGATGAGCGAGCTGCCGCTCGGGCGCCGGATCCACTGGCCGATCTACCGTGTCGCCGAACGGCTGGACCTGCCGATCGGTATCCACGCGGGCTCCAGCTATCGCCATCCGCCGACCAACCTCGGCTGGCCGTCGTACTATCTGGAAGACTACGTGTCGTGGTCGACCGGATTCGCTGGCGTGCTGAACAGCCTGATCACCGAAGGCGTGTTCGTCGAGTTCCCGCGCCTCAAGGTCGTGCTGATGGAGTCCGGTGTGACGTGGTTGCCCGGCTGGATGTGGCGCGCCGACAAGACGTGGCGCGGGGTGCGTGCCGAAGTGCCGTGGCTGGAGAAATCGCCGGCGGCCTATGCACGCGAGCACGTGCGCCTGACCGTTCAGCCATTCGACGCGCCGCCGCGTGCCGACCAGCTTCAGCGCATCATCGAGGAGATCGGCTCCGACGAGATGCTGCTCTTCTCCACCGACTATCCGCACTGGCACTTCGACGACAAGGACGCGCTGCCCGACGGACTGCCTGAGCATCTGCTGCGCAAGATCCTCGTCGACAACGCGCTGAAGACTTTTCCTCGTCTATCCCCGTGAGCATGGAGAGCATTCGATGAACGTCACGGTCATGGATCGCCAAGCCGACACGTCGTCACAGACGAAGCTCGGCATTGTCGATTGCGACGTGCACCCCTACACGAAGTCGCCTGCCGACCTCGACCAGTTCCTGTCTGAGCGCTGGCGCAAGCATCGCGCCTCGGTTGGCGGCCGTGCCCGCTCGGCGTTCGCCAATGCGCCGAACTATCCGCGCATGTCGCCGTTCACCGGCATGCGGATGGACTCCTATCCGAAGGACGGGACGCATCCAGGCTCCGATCTGGGGATTATGCAGGAACAGTTGCTCGATCTGTTCAATGTCTCCTATGGCCTGATGATGCCGCTGCTCGGCCGTGGCTCGGACGAACGCAATGTCGAATTCGGCGCGGCGATGGCGACCGCGGCGAATGAGTGGGAAGCGCAGGTTTGGTGCGATCGCGAACCGCGCCTGAAGGCCGGCGTGCAGATCCCGCTGGAATATACCGAAGCCGCGATCAAGGAGATCGAGAAGCGCGCCGGCGACCGCCGCTTCACCCACGTGATGATCCCGCCGCGCGGACTGGAGCCGCTGGGTCGTCGTCGCTACTGGCCGATCCTCGAGGCATGCGCCGCCAATGGCTTCTCGATCGCGCTGCATCTCGGTGGCACCGGCGGGCATCCGTCGACCGGCGGCGGCTGGCCTTCGTTCTATCACGAGGAGCATCCGTCGTATCCTCAGAGCAAGGAAGCGCTGGTCACCTCTCTGGTGATCGAAGGCGTCTTCGAGCACATCCCCAATCTCCGAGTGGCGCTCGTGGAAGGTGGTTTCGCGTGGCTGCCGTCGCTGAGCTGGCGGCTCGACAAGCACTACAAGCGCCTGCGCGAAGAGGTGCCGCATCTGAAGCGCCTGCCGTCGGAGTATATCCGCGACAACGTGTGGGTGACGACGCAGCCGATCGAGGAGCCGGAGCGGCCCGAGGATCTGCTGGCGACATGCGAGTGGATCGGCTGGGACCGCATCATGTTCTCGACCGACTATCCGCACTGGGATCAGGACGATCCACGCTATGCGTTCAAGGCGCCGCTGACCGAGCAGCACAAGCGCATGGTGTTCCGCGAGAACGCGCTGGCGTTCTACGGCCTGGAGTAATTGCATGGCCCGGCACGTTGTCGCACCCGTCAGCGAGATCGCGCCGGGCACCTGCAAGATTGTCTCGGTCGCCGGCCGTAGCATCGGCATCTACAACGTGAAGGATGAGTTCTTCGCGCTGATCAACCGGTGCCCGCACGAAGGTGCGCCGCTGTGCATCGGGCCGATCCTGGGGCGATTCACCTCGGATCGGCCTGGCGAATACCGGCTGGAGCGTCATGGCGAGATGCTCCGCTGCCCGTGGCACGGCTGGGAGTTCGACATCAAGACGGGCCAGTCGTGGTGCCATCCGGAAAGCGTGAAGGCGCGGACCTACCAGGTGGAGGTGGTGCCTGGCGATGCCCTGGCGAAGGGACCGTTCGTGGCGGAAACGGTTCCGGTGTCGGTGGAACAGAATTACGTGGTGGTGGAACTCTGATACCACTGTCATTGGGGAGACAAAGTGATGGCAGACAGCGCATTGCGTGAAAAGGGCCGCGAGATGCGGCGCAAGCTGCTCGGTGACGCGACAGTCGACCGTATGGACAGGTCCATATACAACGACCCGATCATGGCGAAGTTCGCCGAGGTCACTCAGGAAACGATCTTTGGGGCGCTGTGGAGCCGGCCGGGGCTCGATCTGAAAACCCGTGCACTCATCTGCGTCATTTCCGACGCCGCGACGGGCCGTGACCCTGAACTGAAACTGCATCTGCGCATGGCACGCAACCAGGGCTGGACCGAGGACGAGCTTGTCGAGTCCTTGTTGCACCTGGGCGGCTATGTCGGTGTGCCGCTGATCCGAGAATCTCTGCTGGTTGCCAAGGAGACTTTTGCGGAGATGCGCGGCGAGAAATGAGTGCCGGCGAAACCTGGCGCCAGACGATAGCGAAGGCCGAGGTGCTGCTGGCCGAGGGCGAGGCGGCGGAAGACATCTCAGGTATCGCCGATGCGGTCTCGGGCTTCAACGCCGCTCTTAGGATGGCGCCGCGCGCAGATGCACCGCTGGACTGGGCGAAGACGCAGAGCCGGTTGTCGGCAGCGCTGCGGGCCCTCGGGGCACGCATCGACGATCCGGTGATGCTGCACTCGGCCATGACCGCGTGCGATCATGCGCTCGAAGTCTATCGGCCGGATACGACGCCCGAGGATTGGGCGCGAACAGTGGCTCTGCTCGGTGCGGCACAGGTTGTGCTGGGCGAGCGTGACAGCGATCCGGCATGGCTTAATGCCGCACTGAACAGCTACCGCCTGGCGACCAAAGTCTACACACGTGATGCTGCCCCCTCAGACTGGGCGCGGATGCAGCGCAATTGCGGTGCTGTGCTGTCGCTGCAAGGCGAACGCACCGGCGACACAGCGTCGCTGCGCGAGGCGGTCGAGCATTATCACGCCGCGCTGGATGAATACGCGGAACAGGACTCACCGATCGATATCGCCGTGACGCAGAGCAATCTCGGCCAGGCGCTGCGCGTGCTGGGCGAGCGCGACAACGACCGTGACGCGCTTGCCGAGGCGGTCACCGCCTGTCGGGCAGCACTTAAAGTCTATACGCGCGAGGCCACGCCGCTGGAATGGGCGATGGCCAGCACTAATCTTGCCAATGCGCTGGCGGCGTTGAACGATAGCGCATCGATCGAGGAGGCAATTGCGATTTACCGCGACGCGATCGCCACACTCGACGGACCGGCGCGGCTCCAGCAGCGTGCGATCGCGCGCTACAACCTCAAGCGCGCCGAGGGACGGCTGGTGGAGCTCCGCCAGAACCCGAGCGACCGCCGTCAATGACGATGTGCGTGCCGGTGATGTCACCGGCGAAATCCGAGCACAGGTACATCACCACGTTGGCCACTTCCTCCGGTGTCACATAGCGGCCGGTCGGCGTATTGGCAGCGTTTGCGTCGTGCACAGCCTGCGGGTCATTCGGATTGCGCTGCGCCTCCAGCGACCGCATCATCCGCGTCTCGACCGGGCCAGGGCACACCGCGTTCACCCTTACGCCGAGTCGCGCGACGTCGGACGATGCCACCTTGGTGAGACCCAGCACGCCGTGCTTGGAGGCGACATAAGGCGCCATACCCGGTCCGCCGACCAAGCCTGCCACCGACGCCGTATTGACGATTGCCCCGCGCCCTTGCTTCAGCATCACCGGCAGGACGTGACGCATTCCCAGGAACACACCTTTCAGGTTGACGCCGATCACTGCGTCGAACATCGCTTCGTCGTATTCCTGTGTTGGCGCGAACTTTCCCTCGATGCCGGCATTGTTGAAGAAACAGTCGATCGAGCCATAGGCATCGAGCGTCGCCTTCACGTAATTCTGCACGTCGGCGGATTTCGTAACGTCCGCGCGAACGAAACTTGCATCACCGCCACGCTGCCGCACCAACTCGGCGCTCGCCTCACCAGCGGTCGCATCGAGATCGACCACCACGACCTTGGCGCCGCGTCCTGCGAAGCCGATTGCACTGGCTCGGCCGATACCGCCGCCGCCGCCGGTGATCAAGGCAACTTTGCCCGCGAATTCCATTGCGCTTCCTCCTTCAGTCCGCGTCGACCAGCAGCACAGCCTTGCCGGCAACGCGACGATCGCGCAACTGCTCGGCCACGGCGGCGAAGTCGCGCCAGTTTCGTTCCACACCGATCTGCGGCTTCAGCGATCCGTCGGCGATCAGCGATACGAGCAGTGCCAGGTCCGATGCGAACCTGTCCTCGGATTCGGAGTAGAAATAGCTGAAGCTCTGCACGCGTGAGTTCGGTGCGCCGCGGAAGTCGGCGAATGCAAGCGTCGTCGGTTCGCCCGACGAGTTGCCGTAAACTACGACTGTGCCTTTCGCCTCGACAAGCTTGATGGCCTGCGCCAGCGATGCGCCGCCCGCCAATTCCAGTATCAGGCCGAAACGGCCTTGCGCACGGTCGATCCCCTCTATCACGTCGCGCGCGCCCAGCTCCTGCAATCCGGCAGCGCGTGACTGCCGGCCGACGACGGCAGTCACGCGGGCGCCGGATCGCGCGGCAAGCTGCACTGCGATCGTGCCGACACCACCCGCCGCGCCCGTGATCAGTACGCGTTTGCCAAGTAGCGGCGCGCCGTGGCGCAGTGTTCGCAACGCGGTCAGGCCGGCAACCGGGAGTGCCGCCGCCTGCGCAAAACTGACATTGTCCGGCAGCACCGCCATGCGATGGCCCGGCACGGCCACAAGCTGTGCCCAGCCGAACTCATCGGTCAGCGCGACGACACGCGAACCGGCAGGCGGACCACTGCCGTCTTCCGCCTGCTGCAACACAGTGCCGGCAACGTCCTGACCGGGAACCCAGCCCTCCCCATTGTTGCGCACCGAGCGCAGCTCACCGCGGTTGAGTGAAAACGCATGAACCGCCACGACGGCTTCGTTGCGTTGCGCTCGTGGCTCTGGAAGTTCGTGCAGTTCAACCGGCGTGTTGCCGTTCATTGTGGTGACGAGACCGAGCATCAGATTGCCCTCCGCTGTAATTCCGCGCGATGATACCGGCGAGTATCGTATCGGGACGGAGCGTCGCTAATGCGCCAGATGGTCATGGTCGGATTCCTGCAGGCGCAGAACTGCACCAACCTCGTGAGTTCCTGGCGTCATCCGGAGTCGCGTGATGACTCCATGTCCGCCGACTACTACCGCACCATCGGCCGCGTGCTGGAGGAAGGCAAGTTCCACCTCGGCTTCTTCGACGACCGCCTGGCGATGCCGGACCGCTACGGCAACGACCACCGCCATACCGTGGAGCACGGCATTCGCTGCGTGAAGATGGATCCGATCACTGTGCTCACCGTAATGGGCATGGCGACCGAACGTCTGGGATTGGGCGCCACCTGCTCCACCACATATTTCGAGCCGTTCCATGTGGCGCGCGTGTTCGCGACTCTCGACCTAATGACTGGCGGCCGAGCAGCCTGGAACGTCGTCACGTCAATGAACGACGGCGAAGCGCTGAACATGGGCTATGACGAGCACCTGGAGCATGACTCGCGCTACGACCGCGCCGACGAGTTCATGGAGGTGGTGCTTGGCCATTGGAACTCCTGGGATGACGACGCGATTGTCATCGACAAGCAGACGGGCTTGTTTGCGCATCCCGAGAAGGTGCGGCGATTGGACCATCAGGGGAAATGGTTCCGCTCACGGGGTCCATTTACCGTGCCGCGTTCGCCACAGGGTCATCCCGTGGTGATCCAGGCGGGACAGAGTGGCCGTGGCAAGAATTTTTCCGCGCGTTGGGGCGAGGTCGTCTTCGTCTCCACGCACACCAGCATGGAGCATGGCAGGCAGCTCTATCGCGAGATGAAGGACGATGTGGCAAGCCAGGGCCGCGATCCCGACAAATTCTTCATCACCCCCTCAGCCTATGTCGTCTGCGCCGAGACAAAAGCGGAAGCCGAGGACAAGATGGCGCTGATCGAGACGCTGGCGACGGATGAGGATGCGCTGTCACTGCTGTCGGAGGCGATGAACTTCGATTTCGCCTCGAAGGGCATCGATGAACCGTTTACGGACGAAGAACTGGCGAACGTCTCCGGCACGCAATCGATGCGTGACCGCGTGCTGCGCGCGAGTGGCCTCGCCAACCCGACGCCGCGCGACTTCATCAGATTCAGTCACCGCGCGCGGCCGAACAAACCATTCGTCGGGGGACCGAAGGAGGTGGCCGACGGTCTGGAGCAGTGGTTCACCGAACCGGTGGCTGACGGCTTCGTCCTGGCGGCGACGCACGTGCCGGGCACTTACATCGATTTCGTGAAATACGTGGTGCCGGAATTGCAGCGGCGCGGGCTGTATCACAAGGACTATGCAGGCACCACACTGCGCGAGAACCTCGGCATCCCGGTTCCGCACGCGACATGGAGGAACGCACGATGAAGCTCGGTCTCTCGATCGGTTATTCGCGCGCGCATCTCGAGATCCCGGTGCAACTGGTGCAGCGTGCGGAAGAGCTCGGCTATGACAGCGTGTGGACGGCGGAGGCGTATGGCACCGATGCAGTCACGCCGCTCGCCTATCTTGCCGCACTGACCAAGCGGATAAAGCTCGGCACCGGCATCATGCAGCTTGCCGCGCGTACGCCGGCCAACGCCGCGATGTCTGCGGCGACCGTCGATGCGATGGCCGGCGGCGGGCGCTTTATCGCCGGTCTCGGAGTGTCGGGGCCGCAGATCGTCGAGGGCTGGTACGGCGAGCCCTGGGGTCGGCCGTACTACCGCTACAAGGATTACGTCGCCATCATGCGCAAGATCTTCCGGCGCGAAGCGCCAGTGACGCATGAGGGTCGCGAGATCTCGCTGCCGTACGCCGGCGAAGGCGCTGCCGGCGTGGGCAAGCCGCTGAAATCGATACTTCACATGAACCCCGACATTCCGATCTACCTGGGTACCGGCAACGAATCGACGGTGAAGCTGACCGCGGAGATCGCCGATGGCTGGCTGCCGCTTGGTTTCGTGCCGGGCTCACTGCCGGAATATCTGCCCTGGCTGGAGGAAGGGTTCCGTCGCGCCGGTAAGGGCAAGAGCCTGCGCGATTTCGCTATCCAGGCCTCGGTGCACGTTTCGGTCGACAGCGACGTGAAGGCAGCGCTGGCCAAGATGAAGCCCGAGGTTGCGCTATATGTCGGCGGCATGGGCCATCGTGACACGAACTTCCACAAGGACATGATGATCCGACGCGGCTTCAGGGATGCCGCGGAACGCATCCAGGAACTTTACCTCGCGCACCGCAAGGACGAAGCGATCGCGACGGTACCGGACGAATGGGTGGATATGAAGTCTCTGGTCGGGCCGCCGGAACGGATCAAGCAACGCTTCCGCGCCTGGGAAGATTCCGGTGCGACCAGTCTGACCGTGCGTTCCCGGCAGCCGGAGGCGATCGAAATCATGGCGCAAGCCGCGCGGCTCAACTGAGGAAGGAACAACCATGCGCTTCAAGGACAAGGTTGCGCTGATCACTGCGGTGGGCAGCGGCATCGGCCGTGCCACAGCCGACATCATGGCGAAGGAAGGCGCGGTCATCATCGGCGTGGATAATGATGAGCGTCGCCTCGCGATGGCGATGGAGGCGATGAACATGTCGGGTGGCCGCGCGATCGGACGTCCCGCAAATGCGTTGGATCAGAGCGATGTGGACGAAGTCGTCGCCTGGGCGGCGAAGCAGTACGGCAACATCGACATCCTGGTGAACGCGGTCGGCGGCAGCACGATCATCGAGAAGCCTGGTGCAACGGTCGATGAGCTGACATTCGACGAATGGCAGAAGTTGCTTCAGTTCAACCTGAACGGCACGTTCCTGTTCTGCCATGCGGTGACGCCGGTGATGAAGCGGCGCAAGCATGGCAAGATCGTCAATCTCGCTTCCATTGCGGGGCGCGGGCTGAGTTTGACCAGCAGCAGCGCATATTCCGCCGCGAAGGGCGGCATCATCGCGTTTACCCGCAAGCTAGCCTTCGAACTGGGGCCGTTCGGTATCACGGTCAACGCCATTGCGCCGAGCCGCACGCTGACCGAACGCATCCGGCCACGCTGGAACCAGCAGTCGCCGGAGGATCAGGCCGCCGAGATTGAACGCACTCCACTGCGTCGTGTGGCAGAAGCGACGGACCAGGCGAAGGTGATCTGCTTCCTGGCCTCCTCGGATGCGGATTTCGTCACGGGGCTGACGATCGATGTGACCGGCGGGCTCTGACGTTATTGGCCGAACCGCGGCAGCTTCTCGGCCAGCGCCTGATACGCGTCCTCGTCCGTGCGATCATACCGCAACGGCGTCACGACGATGTTGCCGGCCCGCAATGCGTCATAATCGCTCTCGGGCCCTTGCTGCCGATCGCCGCGGCGGAAGTTCAGCCAGTGATACTCCATGCCGCGCGGATCTATACGCGTATCCACATGCATCCCCGCGATCATGCCGACGCCCTGGCGCGCCAGTGTCACCGGTCCAGCCTCTGCCGCGGAACACGCCGGAAAGTTCACGTTCAGGCACGCATCCTTGCTCCAGCCGGTCGCCAGCAGATCGCGCACCAGCTTCGCACCCAGACTGCGCGATGCGTCCCACAGCACATTGTTACGGTCCTTGTAAGCCTGGCTCAGCGCGATCGATGGGACGCCGAGCATCATGCCGGTCATCGCGCCGCCGACCGTTCCGGAGAACACCGTCTCCATCCCCAGGTTCAGACCGCGGTTCACGCCTGACAGCACCAGTTGCGGCGGCCCACCGGTCATCAGATGGCAGATTCCCATGACCGCGCAATCGCCGGGCGTGCCAGAGATGCCGAAGCGGCGCTCACCCTGGCGGCTCACGCGAAGCGCATGGTGCAGGCTGATCGAATGCGACACGCCGCTCTGATCGTGCTCTGGCGCCACGACCCAAACTTCGTGCGCCAGTTCGGCGGCGATCGCCTCCAGGATCGCCAGCCCGGCCGCATCAATTCCGTCGTCGTTGGTCAGCAAAATCCGATCCAGCACGCGCTTGCTCCGCTCTATGCGCGCCCTGTTTGACGCGTCCGGCCCGCCGCGTCCAGCATGGCGCGACGGGAAGGAGACGAACCATGCAGGTCATCGACGCACAGGTGCACATCTGGGGCAGCGGGACGCCGAGTGGTCATCATCGGCAGACCTCGATCTACACGGCCGAGGAATTGATCAAGGAGATGGATGCCGCCGGCGTCAACGGCGCGGTGCTGCATCCGCCGAGCTGGGATCCAGGATCGAACGAGATGGCGGTGGAGGCAGCGAAGAAATATCCAGGCAGGTTCTGCATCCTTGGCTGGTTCCCGCTGGACAAGCCCGAAGAGCGCAAGCGCATCGAGACCTGGAAGCAGCGGCCAGGCATGCTCGGCCTGCGCTGGTCGCTGACGCGGCCCGAGCAGGAGAATTGGCACAAGGACGGCACCATGGACTGGCTGTGGCCGGCGGCGGAGCGCGCGGGGACGCCGATCGCCACGATGGCCTGGCGCTTCCTGCCGCTGTTCAGACAGATCGCCGAGAAGTACCCGAACCTGAAGCTGATCATCGACCATCTTGGGCTGGTGCGGTCGGCGAAGGGGACCGCGGCGTTTGCCGATCTGGACGCGCTGTGCTCGCTGGCAAAGCTGCCGAACGTCGCGGTGAAGGCAACCGGTGCGCCGGGCTATTCCGATGCGTCGTATCCGTTCCGCGATATCCATGACGGACTGCATCGCATTTTCGATGCCTATGGTCCGAAGCGTTTCTTCTGGGGTACCGATATCACCCGCATGCCGTGCAGCTACCGGCAGTGCGTGACGATGTTCACCGAGGAACTGCCTTGGCTGAAGGGCAACGACCTTGACTTCGTGATGGGACAAGGCGTCTGCGACTGGCTCGGCTGGCAGCGCAAGCCGAGCTAGCTCGCGTGGCGCTGCTAACCGACTACGCGAACTATGCGGACGCACTGTGCCAGTTTGCGCCCGCACGGTTGTGGGAGTTGTTCGACGGCGACCATGATCGGCTGAATATAGCGCACGAGTGCATCGATCGTTATTCAGCCGATCCGGACCGCATAGCCGTCCGTATCGCTCATGCCGACGGGCATGACGAAGCGATCACTTTCCGCACCATCGCCGAGCAATCGGGGCGCTATGCGCATTGGCTCAGCGAGATGGGCATCGCGCCCGGCGACCGCGTGGCGATCATGCTGGAGCCGTCGCTGGCATTCTACGCTGCCTTGTTCGGCACCATGAAGCTCGGCGCGATCGCCGTGCCTTTGTTCACTCTGTTTGGATCGGACGGCGTGCGGCTGCGGCTCGACGACTGTTCGCCGCGCCTGCTGCTCACAACTTCTGACAAGGCGCAATCGCTCGGCACGCTCTCGATACCGATCATCGCGCAGGACGCTGCTTTCGAGGCGACCGTGTCGCAGTATCCCAGTGACTTCGTGCCGACTACACGCTGCGACAATCTGGCGATCTACCAGTACACATCCGGCACGACGCGCGAACTGCCTGCCGCGATCCGGCACACTCACCGCGCCATCGTGGTGGTCATGATCGCGGCACTTTATGGCACGGGCATTCGCCCGGGCGATCGGTTCTTCTGTCCGTCATCGCCCGCCTGGGGCCATGGGCTGTGGCACGGCACGCTGGCGCCGCTGGCGCTTGGTGTCGAGACCGGCGTTTATGCAGGCCGCTTCGATGCGGAACGTCTGCTGCGAGCATTGCAGGACTTCGCCACCACCAGTTTATCGGCCGCGGCGACGCATTACCGCATGATGCGCATGTCGGGAGCCGCGCCGCGCTATCGCTACGCCGTGCGCAAGATGTCGTTTACCGGCGAGCCGATCGACAGCGACAGCCAGGCGTTCGCCGAACACACCTTCGGCACCCGTCTATGCAGCATGTATGGTACGACCGAGGTTGGCGTGATTCTGGCAAACTACCCTGGTGCCGAGGATTTCGCAGGACGACCAGGTGCCCTTGGCGTGCCGGTGCCTGGCGTCAAGGTGGAGGTGCAACGGCCGGACGGCAGCGCCTGCGCACCTGGGGATATCGGCGAGATCAAGGTCTGGCGGCACGGCGGGTGGTTTCCGACCAAGGATCGCGGCTGGATCGATGCCGACGGCTTCTACTTCCATGCAGGGCGAGCAGACGACGTGATCATTTCCGCCGGCTGGACGATGAGCGCGACAGAGATCGAGGACATACTGCTCCGTCATCCCGCGGTGCACGAGGCCGCGGCGATCGGCGTGCCTGACACCCAGCGCGGACAGGTGGTCAAGGCGTTCATCGTGACGGACCGCCCGCCCGACGATGCGCTCGCCGGCGACATCCAGGATTTCGTGCGCACGCGCCTGAGCCAGCACGAGTTTCCGCGGATCGTCGCCTTTGTCGCCGAGTTGCCGAAAACGCCGGCCGGCAAGGTCAACCGCAAGGCGCTGCGTGAGCGCGAACAGCTGGAGCCGCCATGACTGAAGACCCAAACAGGTTATTTCCAAAGATCACCGACGAGGGTCTGGATGCGCTGCGGCGCCGGATGAATGTGCGGATAGAGAATACGCTGGAGCCCTGGTGTCACGAAGCGACGCGCGATGCGATCCGCCATTACGCGCATGGCATCGGCGACGACAATCCGTTGTGGTGCGACCCGGACTATGCAGCGAACACGCGTTGGGGCGACATCGTCGCGTTGCCAAGTTTCCTGTTCGCGACCAGTCGGATCATTTCGGGATATGTGGGGGGCCTGCCCGGCGTGCATGCCATGTGGGCAGGTGCCGAATGGACCTGGCATCACCCTGTGCGGCGCAATGACGAGATCACCACTGACGCTTGGCTGAAGGATCTGATCGAACGCGAGACGCGATTTGCCGGCCGCTCGGTTCAGCAGATCTATCACGTGGATTTCCACAATCAGCGCGGTGAGATGGTGGCGTCCGCCGACAGTTGGTGTTTTCGAACGGATCGCGACCAGGCGCGCGAGCGGGGCAGCAAGTACGACGCGGTGAAGGCTCGGCCACCACAGCAGTACTCCGAGGCTGATCTGGCGCGCATTTTTGCACTCTATGCGGAGGAAGAAGTGCGTGGGGCGACGCCGCGCTATTGGAGTGACGTTGCGGTGGGTGACGCTTTGCCGATGATGGTCAAGGGGCCGATGACCGTTACCGGATTCATCGCCTACGCGCAGGGTTGGGGAGGACTTTATATCCGCGCGAACAAGCTCGCGTGGAAGCAGGTGCACGCGCATCGCGGTCTCGGGATCAACAACCGTTTCGGCATTCCAGACTGCCCTGAGCGCGTACATTGGGAACCCGAGTTCGCCCGCATGGTCGGCGTGCCGGGCGCTTACGACTATGGACCCGAGCGTTGCTCATGGCTCACGCATCATCTCACCAATTGGATGGGCGACGATGGGATATTGCGCCGGGCAAGCTGCAAGATTCGCCGGCACAATCCGGAAGGCGACACGCTGTTCATCAGCGGCAAGGTGGTTCGCAGCTTCATTGAAGACGGCCGCCGCCTGGTCGAGATCGCGCAGGAAGCGCATAACCAGGACGGCGAGCTGTCTGTCGTCGGTTCAGGCGTCGTGGAGCTGCCGGCTCACTGACGTCACTTGGCCGGCGCGTATTTACCGCCGGTTTGCGGTGTCGGCGTATCAAAACCCTTCTCCTGCCGATCCAGCCGCGTCTCGCGCGACCAGGTACGCTTCAGATCATCGCGAACCTTGAAGCTGAGCTTGCCTAGACCACCACATTCGAGTTCCACGGTGTCGCCGTCCATGAAGGCATTGAGGCCGCGGTGGTTGGTGCCGGTCGCGAGGATGTCGCCCGGCTCCAGTGTGTGGATGGACGTGACCCACTCGACGCAGCGCGGGATCTTGTGCGCCATGTCGTCGGTGTTGAAGTCCTGCTTGGTCGTGCCGTTGACCGACAGCTTGATCGGCACCTTGTGTGGATCGTTGATCTCGTCCTTGGTCACCAGATACGGACCGATCGGCGCGAACGTGTCGCGGGACTTCATCGCGAAGAAGCTCTGCGGGGGCAGGCCGCGGGCCGAGCCGTCGATGAAGTTGGTGTAGCCGAACACGTAGTCCATCGCATCGGCCGCCTTCACGTTGCTGGCGCGCTTGCCGATAATCAGCGCCATCTCCGCCTCGCCCTCAAAGATCGTCCCGGGAACGTCGGGCAGGACCATCGTGCCCCCCGGGCCGAGGACGGAAGTCGGCGCCTTGTGGAAGGCGTTGATCGGCGCCGGCTCCTTGCGGGTGCCGTTCTCCATGTAGTTCACGGCCATGCAGACGATGTTGCCTGGCTTCGGCAACGGCGCCTGTAGCTTCACGCTGGAGACCGGCACCGCCTTGCCGCTGGCCGCCGCATCCTCCAGGCGCTTCCTGTAGTCGCTGAAGCGCGCGATCAGCCCGTTGATCAGATCGTGCGGCCCCAGATGAGGAATGTCGCGCACCGCGGACGACACATCGACGATGTTGTCACCCTTCACCACGCCGAGTTTGTAGTCGTCGAAGAACGCCAGCTTCATGGTAGCCCCCTCTATTCAACCGGAACGAAGATCGAGTGCCGCATTTTTCCGCCGACCGACTTCGATAGATGGCCCTTGCCGGTGATGTCCTCCACCAGCACGACCTCGCCGGCACCGATGGTGCGCGCTTCGCCGTCGCTTGCCGTGATCTGCACGCCGCCGTCAAGGTTGATGATGTACTGCCGCCGTGGGGCCGGGTGCCACGACAGATCATAGTCACCCGATGTCTCGCGAAAGATGATGCCGTTGGCGGGCAGGCGCGCGGAGATCTTGGAGAAATTGCGCTCCTCGACCCACTGAACGTCGACATCGCGCCAGTGCGACTCGCCATTGGCATCACAGTAGAGATTGTGTATCCGCATTGCTTCCTCCTATTTGTTTTGCCAGTTCGGCTTGCGTTTTTCCGCGAATGCCTTCGGGCCCTCGATGTAGTCCTGGCTTTCCAGGTTCTCCTGCTGGGCCGGATACACCGTGCGCATGGCGTGCTCCAGTGATGGCTCGTCGAGGCCGCGATACGTCGCCTGCTTGGAAGCACGCACCGCCTTGGGCGAGCATTCCAGGATCTGCGCCGCCCAGCGCTTCGCCACCTCCAGCGCCTGGCCCTGCGGTACGACCTCGGTGACGAAGCCGAGTTCGAAACCCTCGCGGGCGCCGACGCGCCGGCCGGTCAGGATCATGCCCATCGCCTTCTTGCGCGGGATCATGCGCGGCAGGCGATGGACTCCGCCGCCGCCGGCGATCAGCCCCACGCGCGGCTCCGGCAATGCGAACAGCGCGTTCTCGGCGGCGATGATGATATCGCAGGCGAGTGCGGTTTCGAAGCCGCCGCCCATCGCCCAACCATTCACCGCGGCGATGATCGGCTTGTCGAGATTGAAGCGATGGGTAATGCCGGCAAAGCCGTTCGGTCCGTTGGGGCGGCGACGACCGGCCGCCTGCACCTTAAGATCATTGCCGGCCGAGAAAGCGCGCTCGCCGGCACCGGTGATGATGCCCACCCACAGGTCGTCGCGAGCGGCGAACTCGTCCCACACGGTGGCGAGTTCGTCGTTCGCATCGGCGTGCAGTGCGTTCAGCACCTCGGGCCGGTTCAAGGTGACGGTGCGGATATGGTCTTCGTCTTGGACGATGCAGTATTTGTGCGTCATGTGCGGCTGGGAACCACAGGGAACAACCGCCGCCCCCTCCCCCTGAACCCCTCCCGCAAGGGGAGGGGCGAGTCCTTCGCAGACGTCATCCGCCGATCACCGAATCGTTCCGGAGACCACCGATCTTTCCGTCATCCATCCCTAGCCAGTCCGCCAGCACCTCAGCGTTATGCTGGCCGAGCAACGGCGCCGCCTTGACCGGGGGTGTGCTGCCGGAGAAGCGCACCGGCCAGCCGCTCATCGTATAGTCGCCGACCTGCGGATGCTGCATCACCTGTCGAATGCCGCGCTTGACGAAACTCTGGTCGTTGGCCAGTTCCATCGTGTCCATCACCGCACCGGATGGGATCGTCGCGGCACTCACCAGTCGCATCGCCTCGTGCTTGTCGTGCTGCTTCGACCAGTTGGCGACAATTGCGTCCACCTCCTCGCGGTGCTGGGTGCGGGCATCCGGCGTATCGTAGTTCGGATCGCCGATCAGGTCCTCACGCCCCATCACCTTCAACAGCCGGTTCCAATGCTCCGGATTGGCGCGGCTGCAGTAGATGTAGACATAGTCGTTCGGTCCGCCGCCCTTGCACGGATAGACCCCGATTGGCGGATTGCCGCCGCCAACCGTCTTCGACCCCGCACGCGGCGCTGCCTTGCCGGTGCGCTCCATGAAGGTGAAGGAGTTGCGGATGTAGTGCAGGATCGCATCCTGCATCGCGAGCTGCAGATGCTCGCCCTGCCCGGTACGCAGCCGCCGCACATAGGCGCCCATCACCGAGATCGCCATCAGCATGCCGGTGCCGGTATCGCCGATCGTAGCACCCGGCTTGCAGGGCGGACCGTCTTCCTCGCCAGTGATGCTCATCAGCCCACCGGCCGCCTGCGCGATCATGTCGAACGCCAGGCTCTTTTCGAACGGGCTGCCGGCACCGAAGCCCTTGGTCTGGCAATAGATGATCGACGGATTGATGGCGCGGATGACGTCCGGGCCGAGACCAAGCCGCTCGATCGCGCCGGGGGCGAAATTCTCGCAGAAGATGTCGGCCTTCTTCGCCATCTCCTTCACCAGTTCGACGCCGCGAGGTTCCTTCAGATTGACTGTCACCGACCGCTTGTTCGCGTTGTACTGGAGAAAGTAATAGGCATCCTGTCCCGGCTTGCCGCCCGCGGTGCGGCCCGGATCGCCGAGTTTCGGATTCTCCACCTTCACCACGTCGGCGCCCATCCAGGCCAGCGCCTCTGTGCAGGATGGTCCGGCTTCGAACTGAGTGAGGTCCAGTACCTTCACACCGGTCAGACAGGTCTCGGGGCCATTACTCGGCATACTACGACTCCCTCCCTATGGGGCTGGAGCCAGCCTACGACGGGAGTTGGCGGGCGTCGAGTTTCAACGCGGCAGATGCTGCTGAAACCAAGGGACGGTCGCCGCCATCACCTGACGAAACGCCTCCCCCGCATACACCTCGTAGTGTCCGAACCCGCGCAACATGACCAGCTTCTTCGGCTCGCCGGCACGACGGAACATGGCCTCGCTTTCCTCCGGCGGCACCAGCCGGTCATTGTCCGTCGTGATAAACAGCACCGGCCTTGGCGCGATCCTGTCCACCACCCACTCGGCGTTGAAGCCCAACGTATCGTCGATGAATTCCAGCGGGATCTGGCTGACCGCCCCAGGGTTGCCGTGCCGCGCCGCCGCCGCGAGTTCCGCCGACTGGCGATCGGGAATCAGGATGTCGGTGCGCTCGACGAGCTCGGAATGTCCTTCCATCACCCGCCTGACCCGATCGGCGGCGGATTGGCCGAGCAGATCGTAATACTCGTCCGGCCGCCGCACGCTGCGCATCCAGCGTTGGCCGTTGCCGACGCCGACCACGGAGACCACGCACTTCACCCGCGGATCGACAGCGGCGACCCATACCACCGTCGCTCCACCATAGCTCGTGCCGTAGATGCCAAGCCTCTCTGCGTCCACCATGTCCTGTCCCGCAAGCCAGGTGAGCGCCGCCTGCGAGTCGATGACGCGGCTGTACGGCGCAAGCCGGCTGCGTGGCCCTTCGCTTTCGCCCCAGCCCTTATAGTCGAAGGTCAGCACGACATAGCCTGCCTCCGTCAGCACACGCGCGATGTCCGGCAAATACAGGTTCCGCACACCGGTATAGCCGTGACACAGCACGACGCCGGGGCGGGTGTCGCCGTGTCGCAGGTCGCCGGGCAGGAACAGGTCGCCGGCAAGCCTGACGCCCTCGCTGAAAAAGCTGATCGTGCGGTTTTGCACCGTGCTCCTCCCTTGCTGATTTGCACCGTGGGGGCGCGTTGGCGCACTGTCTCCGCCCCAACGGCGCGTGACAAGGAGCGGCCCATGGCGACGATCCCGAACGAGTATCTCGACCTGCTGCAACAGAAGAAGGCATTTGCCAATCTGGCGACGCTGATGCCCGACGGATCGCCGCAGGTGACGCCGGTGTGGTTCGACTATACCGGCGGCGTTATCCGTGTGAACAGCGCGAAGGGGCGGACCAAGACGCGCAATATGAAAGAGGGCGCGCCAGTCGCGTTGTCCATCATGGATCCCGACAATGCTTACCGCTACCTGCAAATACGCGGCAAGGTCACACGCCTTACCGAGGAAGGCGCCGGCGCTCACATCGATTCCTTGGCGAAGAAGTACCTCGGCCAGGACAAATATCCCTGGTCGCGTCCCGACGAAGTGCGCGTGACATTCGAGATCGAGCCGAGCGCCGTGCAGGCGATGGGCTGAGCCGAAGGGGAACGTCATGCAGAACACACGACAGATCGCGGCCGCGGTGAATGGCCGCGTGGAAATCCTGCGCGACCGATCGGGTGTCCCGCATATCTACGCCGCCGGCACGCCGGACCTGTATTTCGGTCTGGGCATCGCCATGGCTCAGGATCGGCTATGGCAGATGGATCGGTTGCGTCGCCGCGCGCTCGGGCGCCAGGCGGAAATCCTCGGGCCCGCCTATCTTGCAAGCGATATCGCTCATCTTACTGTCGGCATCGACGAGATCGCCGTGCGCGAAGCCGGCGCGCTCGACGAAGGGACGCGCCAGGTGGTGTTTGCGCTCGTTTCCGGGATCAATCGCCAGATCGAAGTCTTTGGGCGCGACCTGCCGCCCGAGTTCCGCAGGCTCGACTATACGCCCGAACCGTTCACCGCGCGCGATGTGGTGGCGATCGCCCGCGGCATCTGGTGGTCGCTGAATGGGCGCATCGATCGCATCGTGGCGGCCGAGGCAGCGCGCATGCTGCCTGAGGCGTTCCGCGGTCTGTACCTGACGCCGGAAGCCTCGGAGAACCGCGTGTTGCAGCACGCCGCGGGCACCGATGATGCGACCGGCAGCAACAACTGGGCATTACATGGCAGCCGGACGCCGACAGGCAAGCCGGTGCTGTGCGGCGATCCACACCAGCCGTTCTGGGTTCCGTCAAGCTGGTACGAGTATGCACTGCACGGTCCCGAGGATGATGCGGCCGGCGCGGGTCATCCCGGCTTTCCCGGCATGTGGTGGGGCTGCAATGGCACGATCGCGTGGGCGATCACCAACAACATGGCCTCGACGCGCGACCTATATGTCGAGCAGATCGATCCGCGCGATTCGCGACGCTATCGCGACGGCGATGCGTGGCGGGAATTTGCCGAACGCAAGGTCAGCATCAAGGTCCGCGGTGCGGCGGCGCACGCGCTGACGATTCGATCGACGGTGCGTGGGCCAGTGGTCAATGCGCTGGTGCCGTCGCTGGATCCTGCCGGCGATCCGCCACTGTCGCTGCGCTGGGTCGGTATGGAGCACATGGATGACATCCGCGCCTCCATCGCCGTGGCGCGCGCTCGCGACTGGGCAGGATTCCGTGCGGCGCTACGCGACTGGTCGGTGGCCGTCTTCAACTTCGTCTATGCCGATGGCGACGGTCATGTCGGCTATCAGATGGCCGGCCGAATTCCACTCCGCGGGCGTGTTGTGCCTGGCTTTCGCGAGGGGAACGCGACGGCAGATCGGTGGCAGGGCTGCATTCCGTTCGACGATCTACCTCACATGTTCGACCCGCCGAGCGGCTACGTCGCCAGCGCGAACCAGCGCATCGTGCCTGATGACTGGAAGCAACCGATCTACGGCGCCTATTCGCAGGGCCACCGTGGCGTGCGACTGGCGCAGGCACTCGGCAACCGCGCAGCGATGGACACGCCGGCAAACATTGGCCTGCAGAACGACGTGAAGAATTGCCGCGCCGAGCGACTTTGTCCGCATATCCTGCGGCATCTATCCGGCGGCGTGGCCACGTTCGAGCGCCTAGTCGGTGATTGGGACTATCGCTATTCGCTGACCAGCATTGCCCCAACGCTGTTCGAAGCGTTCATGGCGCTGTGGCAGCGCGAGGTCATCGGCCAGCATCTGCCAGAGCGGCTGTTCGATCTGACGCATCAGCAGACCGGTCTCGGCGCCAGCCTGCTGGAAGACGCCACGATCGGTTACTTCGCAGAGGGCACCACGGCGCACGTCGTCGCCGTCGCGCAACGCACGCTCACCACGCTGCAATCACGTCTCGGGAGCGATGAGGCATCCTGGCAGTGGGGTCGGATTCACCAGGCGCACTGGCAACATCCCGTGGGCGACACAGAATTTGACATCGGACCACGCGAAGTCGATGGCGGATCGCACACGCTGCGCAACACCGGCGGCGAGCTGCCACCGCACGCGGCAAGTTCTGGCAGCGAGTACCGCATCGTAGTCAATTTCGCCACGCCGGATTCGTTTCTCGCTGTGCAGAATATCGGAAACTCCGGCGTTCCTGGCGATCAGCACTACCAGGATCAGTTCGAGCCGTGGCTGCGCGGCGAGTACCACGTGGTGCACCTGCGCCGTCAGGCCGTCGAAGCCGATTGCGAGAGCCGGACTGTCATCCAGCCAGACTGACCTTCAGATGATCTTCCGCTCCCGCAGGCCGCTGATTTCCGCCGCGCTGTAGCCGAGCTCGCCCAGCACCCGTTCATTGTCGGCACCAAGCTCCGGCGCGATACCGATCCGCGCCGGCGTCTCGGAGAATTGCCACGGCGTGCCATGCACCTTGAGTGTCTTGCCGTGTTTCGGATACCCCATCTCGGTGACATAGCCGTTCGCAACCACGTCGGGATCGTTCGATGCTTCCAACAGCGTGTTGATCGGCGCGGAGACGATGTCGGCCCCGCGCAACCTGGCAACCCAGTCATCGCGCGAGCCGGTCGCGAACAGATCATCCAGCGTGCGCAGCAGTATGGTCCGCTTCTCGTCCGAACCGATGATCACGCCGAGATCGCCGAACCCCACCTTCTCCAGCGCCTCATAGAAGCCCAGAGCGGTCATCGCGGTCTTCCAATGCCGCGCACCATTCAACTGAAACACCAGCGGCTTGCCGTCACGATCATTGAAGCTCGCACTCAGCCCGGGCCGTTCGGTCGTGCCGGTGACCCGTGCCTGTCCGGTCACCGGATCGCGGTTGCGCCACATCGCCGTGGTGAGCGTCCAACCCATAAGCCTGATCTGCCCGCCGAGCAGCGAACAATCGACCTTCTGGCCGATCCCCGTCGCACGCGCATGGGTCAGCGCAGCGAGCGCGCCGCCGAACGCCAAAATCGCACAGGTTTCATCGGCAACAGAAACGATACCCGTGCGCAGCGGAACCCCCGGCGTCGAATACGCTTCGGCAATTCCGCCCAATGCCTGAGCCATCGAGTCTGTCCCTGGCAGGTCCGCATGAGGTCCCTTCGGCCCATAGCCCGATATGGATATATACACGAGGCGCGGGTTGACCTTGTGCAGCTCCTCGTAACCGAAGCCGTTCTTCTCCGCCGCGCCTGGCCGGAAGTTCTGGCCAAATATCTCCGCCCGAGCGACCAGCTTGTGCAGAATCTCCCGCCCCTGCGGCGTTTTCAGGTTCAGCGTGACGCTCTTCACGCCGCGATTGTTGGTCTCGAAGTAAGTGCTGGGGAGTCCGGGCAGCACGGGTACTGCCACGCGAGTTGTCGCCTCCCTCCGGCACCTCGATCTTGGTGACCTCGGCGCCGAGGTCGGCCATCAGCATATACGGCACCGTGCCGGCCTGGGCAGTGGAGCACGCTACGACTTTGACACCCTGCAAAGGGCCATGTGGTTCAGACATGTCAACCGACCTTCAGCAATTGGATCAACGGGGTAACGTTCGCAACAGTACGGAAGTCGTGGATCAGGCCGAGGCTTGCCTCCATCTTCCATTCGTCCAGGCCCGAGCTGGAAACCAGCCTGCGGGTACTTAGTATCGACGTCGCTCCACGCGATCCCGAGCGTGGCAGCACCCTTCGGCACAAACACCGTGTTCGTTACCGATCGACCGTCATGCGTGCGGATGGCTACCGTCGCGCCCTGTCGATACCGCGGATCGGCCGGCATTTCGCTGACGCGAACGCGATCGATCAACTGGTGGATCATCGGATCAGCGATCTTCTCGGCGCTTGCGTGATGCCACGAAAATGCGTGGTCGGCGACGGCAGCCGCGGCGAAATAAGCCGGACTGTGCGCCATGTCGATCAGGTCAGCAGGATGCAGAGGACCACTCAGCGTCGTCATGCCAGGCCGTGAGATGGTTATGCTCTCAACGTCCGCCGCACCGACATTTCCCTCACAGGCGGCATTGGCAGCGGCCTCGGCAAACGCGTGGTACGGATGTCCGCCCGGCACCAGCTTGATCGCCATATCGGTGCAGATATCCCAGCTCTCGCCGAACCCATGCGTCGCGGTCGCGGCAGCCTCTGCACCATCGGTGCCGCCGAACGCTTCGAAGAAGCCGTGCCGCGCCTCCAGCACGCTCTCCTCGCATGAATAGCCGCGCTGCGCCGCCAGTGCCGCGTTCACTCCGAGCATCACCGCAAGTCCGGCATGATACTCGCGCGCGACAGAGGTGTTTGCCGCGGTTGCCAGCCCGCCGATCGATGTCGCCGACAAGGCGATCGCCTGCGCCATCTGCGCCGCGTCGAGTTGCAGCAGACGCGCCGCCGCGACAGAGGCAGCGAACACCGCGCCGAGGCAGCCGTGAAAGCCACGCTCGCGGAAGCCAGGCGTGATGGCTTCGCCGATCCGTCCCGCCGCCTCATAGCCGCAGACGATCGCTGTCAGCACCGCCTCGCCATCGGCGCCGTTGCGTTCGGCAATCGCCAGCGACGTCGCGGTGAGCGGCGTCCCGGCATGAATGATGTTGCGCAGATCGCTGTCATCGGACGCAGCGGCGTCGCTCATCACCGCATTGACCTGCGCAGCATCGGCGATCGGCACGCGCGCCCCGTGGTCGAACCAGATCGACGCGTCCTCCCGTCCGCCGCGCTCGTGCGCCAGGTCACGGATGATGCCTGCCGAGACGATCTGCCTCCCCGCCGCGGCGCTGGCGATCGTGCTGGCGATCAGCATCGCCGCGTGGTCGAGCGCGCGCGGCGGTAGATCGCTTGCGGCGGTACCGGCGAGAAAGTCGGCAAGCTGACGGGCAACGGTCATCGTCGTGCTCCTGCGGTCCCCCCGCAGCATAGAACGGGTTTGACCAGACCGTGGAATTCTCCCAGCCTACACGTCGCCTAGAAGGAGGAGAACGGCCATGAGCTTCACTGTTCAGCACGTACATCTGAAGACCCCGGACCCGCAGAAGACCGCGCAGTTTTACATCGACAATTTTGGCGCGACGCTGAAGGGCGACATCCCCGGTCGCGGCGTGCGCGTCGATCTGCACGGCGTGCAGCTTAACATAACCACGCTGATCTCGGTACAGAACCACGAACAGCACTACGGCATCGAGCACATGGCGCTGGATACCGACGACTACGCCGGCACGCTCGCACGGCTTCGCAAAAACGGCGCGCGCATCCTCGAAGAGCTGCCGGTCAACAATGGCCGCCATGTCTGCTTCGTGGAGTGCCCCGACGGGGCGCAGATGGAGGTTATCGAAAGGACGTAGTCAGCGCGAGCGCGGCCGCCGAGCCTGCAGTTGGTGGCCGCGCTCAGGCGCTGGAGCTGCTAATCCTCGTCAGCCGGTACCCGCCGGATCAGCACCTCTCGCTTGCCAACGTGGTTGGCAGGTCCGACCACGCCCTCCTTCTCCATCTGCTCGATCAGCTTGGCGGCGCGGTTGTAGCCGATGTTCAGATGGCGCTGGATGAAGCTGGTGCTTGCCTTGCCCTCGCGCGCCACCACTGAGACCGCCTGGTCGTACAGGCCCTTCTCGCCGTCGCCCATCGCGCCCAGCCCCGGCAGCATCGAAGCACCGTCATCGTCGGTCGGCTCGGTGACCTCTTCCAGATACGCCGGCTCGCCCTGCTCGCGCAGGAACTCCACGACCTTCTCCACTTCCTCGTCCGACACAAAGGGACCATGCACACGGGTGATACGCCCGCCGCCCGCCATGTACAGCATGTCCCCCATGCCGAGCAGCTGCTCGGCTCCCTGCTCACCAAGGATGGTGCGGCTGTCGAACTTGCTGATCACCTGGAAGCTGATGCGCGTGGGGAAGTTGGCCTTGATCGTGCCGGTGATCACATCGACCGACGGCCGCTGCGTCGCCATGATGACGTGGATGCCTGCGGCGCGCGCCATTTGTGCGAGACGCTGCACGGCGGCCTCGATCTCCTTCCCCGCCACCATCATCAGGTCTGCCATCTCGTCCACGACCACCACAATCAGCGGCAGCGGCTCCAGCACGAGCGGCTGGTCCTCGAACGTGGGCCGGCTGGTGTCGGGATCGAACCCGGTCTGCACCCGCCGTGTTACGACCTCGCCCTTCTCCCGCGCCTCCGCGACGCGGTCGTTGTAGCCGCTCAGATTCCGGACACCGAGCTGGCTCATCGCGCGATAGCGCCGCTCCATCTCCCGGACTGTCCATTTAAGGGCCGTCACGGCCTTGGCCGGTTCGGTCACCACCGGGGCCATGAGATGCGGTATGCCCTCGTACATCGAAAGCTCCAGCATCTTCGGGTCGATCAGGATCAACCGGCACTGATCGGGCGAGTGGCGATACAGCAGCGACAGGATCATCGCGTTGACACCCACCGACTTGCCCGAGCCGGTGGTGCCCGCGATCATCAGGTGAGGCATCCGCGCGAGATCGGCGAAGAGCGGCGCGCCATTAATCTCCTTGCCGAGCGCGAGCGTCAGCCGGCCGCCGTGCCTTTGCAGTTCGTCGGAGGACAGGATCTCGGAGAGAAACACCGTTTCGCGCTTCGCATTCGGCACCTCGATGCCGATCACGTTGCGACCCGACACGGTGGCGATGCGCACCGCGGTGACTGACAGGCTGCGCGCCACGTCGTCCGCCAAGCCGATGACCCGGGCGCTTCGGATGCCAGGCGCCGGCTCGAGTTCGTAAAGCGTGACGACGGGGCCGGGACGGATTTCGACGATGCTGCCCTGCACGCCATAGTCCGCGAGCACCGACTCGAGCAGCCGGGCGTTCGCCTGCAGTGCCTCCTCGCTGGGGCCAGACGATGCGCGAGCCGGTGCCGGCTTCAGCAACGATAGCGGCGGAAAACGCCAGCCGCCCTCCGGCAGCGGCAGGCTCTCCTGCCGCGGACGCCGCGGGGATGGGACGGGACGAGTGGTGCGTGCCACCACCGGTGGCGGTTCATCCATCGCCGGCACCACCCGCGTCGCGGCCGGCGGGTCGCGACGCACGACTGGGCCTGGATCGCTGTGAAAATGCAGCCAGCGGAGCCACGGCATCGGCACTCGACGCAGCGTGGCCAGCCGCGCACCTCGGCGCGCGACGCGCCCGGCGGTGCGCCACTCGGTGGCCGAGAGCCCAAGCGCCAGAAGTGTCAGCGTCCCGGCAAGCGCCAAGCCTATCGACCACATCATGAGCGCGCCGACCGGACCCAGCACGCGGTGCCCGACCGCAAGGCCGACCGAAGCCAGTAGCCGCCCGATCGCGCCGCCTAGTCCTGCGACCGTGGGCCAGGCGAGTGTCGGCGGCGTCGGCAAGCCGGCAAACACCGCAGCGAGCACCGGCAGCGCCGTCAGCATCGCGGCAAGCCGCGCAGCCACGCTTCCCAGTCCGCGGCGCGACGCGATCCGCCATGCCCACGCAAGCATCGTGAGCCCCGGCAACGCTCCCGCTACCCCGAAGCCCTGCAGCAACAGGTCCGCCAGTACCGCACCGACCGGCCCTGCCAGGTTGCCGGCATGGCGCGAGGTCGCCGTGTTCAGCGATGGGTCGCGCGGATCGTAGCAGGCGAGCGCCACCAGCAGTGCGAGGCCCAGCAGCCCGAGCACCAACCCGGTCAACTCCGCTGACCGCTGCTCGAACATTGCACGGATGGTTGGTGAGGCGAGGCGGCGTGTTTCAACTGTCCTGGCGGTCGCCATGCGAATCCGGGCCCTTCGGGGTTCGAGCTTTGGTGCAACTATATGCTGGAAACACCTGATCGCTAAAGCGGCATTGCCACGGCTTGCCGGCGGTGTGTCTCAGGCGCCACTGTGCTGACGTGACCGAGCGATTGACGGCAGAGGTGTGCATCATCGGAGCCGGCCCAGTGGGCGGGGCGCTGGCGTGCCGACTGGCTGCCGCCGGTATCTCCACCGTGGTGGTGGACCGTGCCGCCCTGCCGCCGATGGAGCACCCGGCGTTCGATGGGCGCGCCTACGCCATCGCCGCCGGCTCGCGCCGCCTGCTTCAGGAGGCTGGCGTGTGGGACGCGCTGGCCGAGGTGGCCTGCCCCATCCGCGACATACGGGTGAGCGATGGCCGCCTCGGTGGCGCGGCCTCGCCGCTGCACCTGCATTTCGACCACCGCGAGGCGGGCGACACCGCGGGTGCATTCGGCGAAATGGTGGAGGCCCGGAGCCTGCGTGTGGCGCTGAACGCGCGCATGCACGCATTGCCCGCACTGCGCGTGTTCGCGCCGGCGACAGCCGAGGTGGACCGGCGCGACGACGGTGCCACGGTGCAGATCGGAGGCGGCTCCAGCATCGACTGCCGGTTGGTCGTGGCAGCAGAGGGGCGGAACTCACCGCTCCGTCGTTCGGCCGGAATCCCGGTCACGCATCTTGCTTACGATCAGACCGGCATCGTTTGCGCGATCAGCCACCAGCGACCACATCACAACACGGCGCTCGAGCACTTCCTGCCGTCCGGGCCGTTCGCTCAATTGCCCATGTGCGCCAGCACAGACGCGCTGGAAGGCGGCGCGCCCAACATGTCCGCCATAGTGTGGACCGAGCGCACCAGGATCGCACAGCGCATGCTTGCGCTCGATGACGCTGGCCTTGCCAAGGCGATCGGCCGCCGACTCGGTGACGGACTCGGTGCGCTTCAGGTGGTGGGACGTCGTTGGAGCTATCCACTCGGGGCGCTGCATGCGCATCGCTACCATGACACGCGTCTGGCGCTAGTCGGCGATGCGGCGCACACAATCCACCCGATCGCCGGGCAGGGTCTCAATCTTGGCTTCCGCGACGCGATGGCGCTTGCGGATCTGGTGATTGAGGCGTCACGCCGTGGCGAGGATTGCGGTGCCCCCGATCTGCTGCGCTGCTACCAGCGCCGGCGGCGGCCGGACAACCTGCTTATGCTGGCGGCCACTGATGCGCTCGATCGGCTGTTCAGCAACGACAATCCGCTCTTGCGGCTGGCACGCGATGTCGGCATTGCGGCGGTGCATCGCGCATCGCCACTGAAACGGCTGTTCATGCGCCAAGCGATGGGCGCGCCGCTGTTGTCACGCGGCGCGGACGGTCGCCAGGAACTCATCGACGTCGCGCCGTAGCGTCTCGGCCTGCTTCGATAGCTCGCCCGCCGCACCGAGCACCTGGGTCGCCGCTGCGCCGGTGTCGCTGGCGGCGCGGCTGACACCCTCGATGTTGGTCGCGATATCGCTGGTGCCCTGAGCAGCCTGGTGCACGTTGCTGGCGATTTCGCGCGTCGCGGCACCCTGCTCCTCCACCGCGGAAGCGATCGTCGTGGCGATCTCGCTCATCTGCCGGATTGTCGTGCCGATGCTGCGAATGGCCTCCACGGTCTGGCCGGTCGAACCCTGGATTTCGCTGATCTGCGCCCTGATCTCCTCGGTCGCCTTGGCAGTCTGGTTGGCGAGCGACTTGACCTCGCTGGCGACGACCGCAAACCCCTTGCCGGCATCACCCGCACGCGCCGCCTCGATCGTGGCGTTGAGGGCCAGCAGGTTGGTCTGGCCGGCGATCGTCTCGATCAACTGCACCACATCGCCGATGCGCTGCGCTGTCTTGGCAAGCCCCTCGACGGTCGCATTGGTCTTGTCCGCCTCGATCACGGCCTGCCCGGCGATTTTCGAAGAATGCTCCACCTGCTGGCCAATCTCGCGCACCGACGCCGACAGCTCCTCGGCGGATGACGCGACGGTCTGCACATTGGCCGACGCCTCCTCGACCGAGGCAGCTACTGCGGTCGCCTGATGCGTTGCCTGCTCGGCGGTCTGCGTCATCGCCTGAGCGGACGATTGCATTTCGGTGGCCTGCGAGGCGACCGAATTGACCACACCCTTGATGCCAGCCTCGAAGGTGTCCGCCAGCCGCAGCATACCAGTCTTGCGTTCCTTCTCTGCGTCAGCCTTGTTCCGCTCGGTCTCCTCGCGCAGACGGTCGGCCTCGATCATGTTGTTCTTGAACACCTGGACGGTGTTGGCCATCTGGCCGATCTCGTCCTTGCGGCCGACGCCCGGGATTTCGACCGTCTTATCGCCCCCGGCGAGCGCGCGCATAGCGGCGCACATTCTGACCACCGGGCGCGAGATGCCGCGCCCGATCAGCCAGGCAAGCACCATACCCGCAGCCAATCCGGCGAATCCCAGCCACATGACCAGCGATTCACCGTTGCCGGTGACTGACTGCGCTGCCCTCTCGGTCACGGCCTGTTCGGCGAGATTGCTGTCCCTCGCCTTGACGGCGTTCTCGCCCAACGTCGTGCCCGCCTCCTTCATGACGCCGTTCACCAGTGTGATCTGATCGGAGTCCAGGCTAGCGGCACGCGTGAAGGCTGCCTGATAGGTATCGATCAGTTTCGTCTCCGCTGCTGCCGGAGCATTCACATCCGTGCCCTTGGTCGCGGCGTCGATCTGCGCCAGCGTGTGCCGCAGCGTCTCGAATGTCTGCGCGGCAGATTTCGCTGCCGCCTCATCGTGTCGACCCAGGCGCTTGTTCACATCCAGCCGCGCCAGCAGGCTCAAGCGCCGGCCTTCGATCGCCAATGGCAGCAAATCGGCGGCGGCCGCCTTATTCGCGCCGGTGATAATTGCGGTGAACCCATCGGTCATCTGTTGGCCAACCGGGTCTAGCACGTCGGTCTCCAGCTTTTCCTGCTCGAGATTCATGGCGCGCACGCGCTCGAAATTCGCGGCGTAACTCTCGGCCTGCTTCGCGGAATCCTCCAGCAACCGGTGTCGATCCGGATTAATGATTTTCGCCAGGCCTGAGGCGATAAGCTGACGCAGCGCCTCACCTTCCTTGACTGCCGCCGCGCCGGTCGCCTCATCATTCGAGAAGACATACTCACGAACGAGGCCGCGATATCGCGTCACCTGCAGGTCGATATCCCGGAGGATCCCGGAATTGGCCACCAGCCTGGCGTAGTCGTCGACGGCGCCCGACGCCCGCCCGAACGCCAGCCAGGCGAGGACCGAGCTTACCGCAAGGATGAACAGAACGACGGCGAAGCCGGCCGCAACCTTGGTGCCGATGGTGCGATCGGAGACAAACGACAGGTTGTTCATAGCTGGAAACCTCCGACCCGACGACGGGACGATTGCAGCGAGGGACGCCGGTTGGTCCGTGCCTCGCTGCCGCGGCGGCGAATGTCGCCGTGGGCGGGTAAAGATTTGGCTAACGGCGACCGGGGCAGCTATCTTCGCCGCAGATCGACCGACCAGGAGAGACAGATGGCGCCGAAGATCCTGCTGACCGACAATCCGCTGAGTGCCATGGACATCGCCCGCGAACTGGCGCCATCCGGTTTCGACACGGTGATCGCGCGGGTGGGCAGTTCCGAGTTCAACGCAGCACTGGCGGATGCCGAGTACATCGTCGGCCTTGGTGAAGTGAAGATGGACGATGCGTTCTATAAGTCAGCACCGAAGCTGAGGCTGGTACAGTTGCTGAGCGCCGGCTACGACCGCGTCGATATCGAGGCCGCGCGCCGAGCCGGCGTTCCCGTGTGCAACAACGGCGGAGCCAACGCGATCGCTGTGGCCGAGCACGCGATGCTGCTGATGCTGGCGGTATGTCGCCGGCTGACCTGGCTGCATGAGATGGTGAAGTCCGGCCGTTGGCGCGGCAACGATGTGGCCAGCGTGCGGCTCTACGAACTGCACGGGCGCACGCTGGGGATCATCGGACTTGGCAATATCGGCAAGAAGGTCGCGCGACTGGCGCAGGGCTTCGGCATGGCGGTGCAGTATTTCGACATTGCACGGCTCAGCGAGGATGCGGCCGACACGCTTGGGGTAAAATTCCGCCTCTTCAACGAGGTGCTGCGCACGTCAGACATCGTGTCGCTGCATGTTCCCCTGATCCCGGCTACCCGCCACATGATGGGGGCGGCGCAGTTTCGGCTTATGAAGCCCTCGGCCTATCTGATCAACACCTGCCGTGGCCCGGTGGTGGACGAACCCGCGCTGTATGAGGCGCTGACCAGCGGCACGATCGCCGGCGCCGGGTTGGACGTGTTCGACCAGGAGCCGCCGCCGGCAAACAATCCGTTGTTCACCTTGGACAATGTGATTTTGACACCACACTACGCGGGGCCGACCTGGGACAATCAGTCCGCGCGGTTCCGCAACGGGTTCGATAATGTGGAGCGCGTGGCGCGCGGCGAGAAGCCGCTTTGGGTGATCCCTGAGCTGCGGGAGTAATCGCTACAGGAAGGTTCCCATCGGCTCGATGCCGAGCATGATCTGGCCCACCGACTCGAAATGCGCGGTGCGCGACTGGATCTGCTGCGACAGCGTGTGGATGTCGCGGAAGCACCGTTCGAACGTGGTGCCGAGGAAGATCGCATCCGTTCCTGCGGCCTTGTACGCGTAGTCAGCCACGGCCTCGGCGGTCTGGATGGCAAACGCGCAGGCCAGGCGCACGCGTGCCCGCGCAGGCACGTCGATAACCCACGCATCGTCGGCCGACCAGATGCCGGATAGCGTCTCCACCAGAAAGGCACGGGCCGCGCCGAGCCGCGCCTCCATTTTCGCGACGTTCGATTGCACCACTGCGTTGTCAGCGAGGCGCACGAGATTGCGCGGCGTCTTCCGCATCGCCAGGTTCTTGAACGCATCGAGCATCGCGCGTGCGATGCCGATCGCGACGCCGGATACGCCGACCGCATAGAGACCCTGCATCGGATAGGCGTACAACCGACCGGGCTCGCGTCGCAATGACGGATCCTCGCGCGTGCCGCTGAATGCCTCGGGCACGAACACATCGTTGAGCCGATAGGCGCCAGACATGGTGCCGCGCATGCCGATCACGTTCCAGGTGTCGTCGAGCAGCTCCGCCTGCGAGGCTGGGCACAGCAGCGTCCGCGCCATGGGCGCGCCAGCAGCATTGAGCCGAAGCGACCCGTCAGGTTCCACCACGTGGCAATGCGCGCCCATCCAGGTGGCCTGACGGCAGCCCGAGGCGAAACTCCACGTGCCGCTGACGCGATACCCGCCGGGCACGGCGACCGCCTTCGACTCGTTCGGCGGTCCCCAGGCGACGATGGCACGAGGGTCCGCGAAGATCGCGCGCATCGCCTCGGGTTGCAGGAACGGCGCGATCAGCGCCGAGCTGTTGGCGACGAACGTGTTCCAGCCGACCGAGCCGTCGTGGCGGCTGACCTCCTCGATCGCGCGCAGGTAGACCCAGGGTTCCACCTCGTCCCCGTCCACCGAGCGCGGCAACAGCATCCGGCAGAGCCGCGCGCCGTGCAGTTGCGACAGCAGCGGTTCGGGGATGCGCTGCGTCCGTTCGATCTCATCGACGGCCGCCTCGATTGCGGGACCAAGTTCCCGCGCGCGTGCAACGGGGTCCACGGACGTCGGTGTGACGAAGTTCATGTGCCATTAGCGACGGGGGGCATGGTCGCTGTCAACTTGCCGCCGTGCCCGCAAAGGGCGATGCTCACCCCAGGCGTCACTGCAAGGAGGAGATTCCATGGCGACCAAGAGCAAAGGCAGAATCCGCCACTTCGCGATTAGTGTTCCCGATCCCTGGGCCGCGGCCGAATTCTACAAGCAGGCATTTGGGCTCGAGGAGTTGGGTGAGACCGACGGCAAGCTGGCGGAAGGCGTGTTCCTGACCGACGGCGTGGTGAACTTGGCGCTGCTGAAGTTCAAGGACGATCACGCGGCACAGGGCACCGGCAAAGATTATGTCGGGTTGCACCATGTCGGCTTCTGGGTCGACGACGCGATCGCGTCCGGCGAGCAGGTGAAGGCGGTGGGCGCGAAGTGGATCATGGGCGATCCGAACAATCCGGGCGGCTACGAAGTGAAGTACAGCGACCCGAACGGGGTGATCTTCGACATTGCCCAGGAGGGTTGGGCCGGCGCGCAGAAGAGCCCCGGCGAGGCGGACAACATTGTGCATCCCAACACGCGCAAGCGCGTGCCGCAGTTCGACGAGCGGCGCGAACGTGCCCGGACGGACGTCGAAGGCCGCCGTTCCAAGGTGCCTGCGTAGTCCGCAACCCACTCGCTGTCATTGCGAGTTAGCGGCGCAGCGACGAAGCAATCCCGCGTCCAGTTACCCGTATACTGTGATTGAGATTGCTTCGTCGGCTCCGTCGTCTCGCGATGACAGGTCCCACAGTCTCAATTCGTGATTTTATCGAGGGATCCGGGCGGAGCTTGTCCGATGATTGAGCAGACCGTGGATATCGTCACCAGGGCTGGCGCGATGGAGACTTTCGTCTGCCACCCCGAGCGCGGTGGTCCGAACGCCGCCGTGTTCCTGCTGATGGACGCACCGGGCATCCGCGAGGAACTGCGCGACATGGCGCGCCGTCTCGCCACTGTCGGCTACTATGTGCTGTTGCCCAATCTGTATTACCGAGCCGGTCGCGACACCATTTTCGGGTCAGACGTGCTTGAGCAAGGCAGCGCGGAGCGTGAGCGCATGCGCGCGGTGCGTACCAAGATGACGATCCCGCCGGTGATGGACGACATTGCGTCGATGCTGGAATTCGTCGACGGACAGGATGCGGCGAAGCAAGGGCCGGTCGGTGCGCATGGCTACTGCATGAGCGGTCCCTACGCGCTGGCGGCGGCCGCGCGCTATCCGGATCGCGTGGCCGCCGCCGCGTCGTTCTACGGCACCTGGCTGGTGAGCGATGCCGAGGAAAGCCCGCACCTCAATCTCGGCAAGGTTCCAGGTGAGCTGTACATTTCCTGCGCGGAACACGACGAGTTGGCTCCTTTGCCGATGGTCGAGGAACTTCGCGGTCTGTTCGCCCGCGCGGGTTCTCCGGGTGTAATCGAGTTGCAGCCTGGTGTGCATCACGGCTTCGCCTTCCCGCAGCGCTGGTGCTACGACAAGCCTGCGGCGGAACGCCATTGGGAGCGCTTGATCGCGCTGTATCGACGCCGCCTCGGCTGAGCCACAACAACCAAGGCTTTACGTCCGGTTCGTCAGGGCGCAGGCTACTCGCCAGTAGCTGCCGAAAGACGATAGAGGAACGTGCATGTTGCAAAGCCGAGAAGATATCCGCAGAGACCACGCGGTCGATGCATTCACCGATGCTATTCTTCAGCGCGATCAGCCGCGCACCGCCGAGTTGTTCTTTGATCTGGTGCATCGCGACGGTCGTTCGATGGGCGATGCGCTCAGCCTGGTGACCGAGGCCGAGGCGCCGTTCGTCCAGGTGCCGAATCATGTCAACGTGCGCGACGGCCAGATCACGCTGATCAACAACGACCACACCATCCTCGGCCTGCGCACCTCGGCCGACCTGACGCAATATCTGCCCGAGGAATATCGGCTGCTCGGGATGCTACAGAGCGTGTGGTACATCCCTGCGGGTCTCGACATCTGGAATCAGTTGCTGGGCAAGTATCCCGGCCGCTATGCCACGATGAAGGGCATGAACGTGCCGTCGCCGAGCTATGGGCCCGTGGTCTGGAACCAGGACCAGGAACCGATCGTCGAGTCAGGCACGCTCGATCAGCGTCTGCATTCGCACATGATCGCAACGATGAGCGGGGACGTGAAGCGCTCGTACGGTTTGTTCCTTGGGCTGGCCGCGGATGAAGCAGCGCGTGCCAGGCTGCGCGACCAGTTGCTGTTCCTTGGGCTGATCGACCTGCAGGACACCGTCATGGGGCGCAAGGCGCGCAACACCGGCCACAAGGCGCTGCGCGCGCGAGCCGTCGTGGATCTCGCCGATCACATCGGCTGGGATCGCGCGCATGGGGTTTACTATACCGGCGTGCCGGACATGGCGGTGGGGCCGCTCTACTATTCGTTGTACGACGCTGTATGCGTGACGTTGACCGAGGCGTTTCCGGACGTCGGCAAAAGCCTGAAGCAGACGAACCAGACACCGCTGACCCCGAAGCAGGTCGAGGACATGGTGCGGCTGCTGATGGAAGCCGACGGTCAGACCGTGTGGGATCAGATCACCACCCATCTGCGAAACGGCGTCGCCGTGCGTAGCCTTGGCGACGCCATTCAGTTGGGTGCTGCTGAACTGGTGCTGCGGACCACGGTGCCCCGCAAGTTTACCGAGGGCCAGCATCCATTCGACTACTGCAACACCGCCAACTACTGGATGCGCACGTCCGACAACCCATACCAGCCGCGCGTCCTCTATTTGATGGCCAACTTCGTGAATGACGCTGCACGTGCCAACAAGCTGTTCAGTTCGGTGATCGAACAGGAGTTCGCAGCCAACGACTTGAGCGGCCGCACACCCGATGCACTGCTGCGCGAGCAGGACGAAGCCATCATGGCGTTCGACTTCGCGCGAGCGACCTCTGTGGCGAACGCGTATCTGCAGACCGGAGCCGATCGCAGCAAGCTGCTCGCGCGTCTCGCGGTGACCGCCTGCAAGTTCCAGGACGATCCGCACAACCAGAAGATCAGTCACTCGACGTTCGAGGAGTATGGCCACAATTCCACCCACCTGCGCGACCGGCTTCTGCTGGCCACCGCGCGGCTGCTCGCCGGCTGGCCGAAGATGCCGGGCGAGCGCGACTGCTATGCTCGCTACATGAAGGAGTGGATCAAGCACTAAAGGAGGAACGATCATGGCTCGCGCCTATAATGTCATCGATGCTGACGGACACATTCTGGAGCCGTTGAATCTCTGGAGTGACTACATCGAACCAAAATACCGCGATAAGGCACCGAAGCTGATCCGCGACGCGGACGGTAAGCAGCGCCTTCAGGTTGGCGAGCAGTTACTCGGCAGCAAGAAGGGGCTCGGCGCCCTCGGCGGAGTGGGCGCCCGCGACGGCACCGTGGTGGACGACGCCATGGAATACGAGCAGGGACGCAAGGGCGGCTTCGATCCACACGCGCGCATCCCCGACATGGACCAAGACGGCATCGATGCCGCCTTCCTGTATCCCAGCATCGGCCTGTTTGCCGGTGCGGTGAACGATCCGCCGACCGCCGCCGCGATGTCACGCGCGTATAACCGGTGGCTTGCCGACTATTGCAAGCCGTATCCCGACCGGCTGTTCGGCATCGCCATGATACCGATGCAGGATGTCGACCTGGCGATCGAGGAGATGCGCTACGCGCGCCAGGAGCTCGGCTTTCGTGGCATGTTCCTGCGGCCCAATCCGTACAACGGCAAGATGGTTCATCACCCGGACTACGAGAAGTTCTGGACGATGGTGGAGGAACTCGACATATCGGTCGGGTTCCACGAGGGCGGCAACAGCGGCATGATGCAGGTCGGCATGGACCGCTTCGAGGAGCGCGGTGCGCGTCACATCATCACCCACACGATGGAGATGATGCTGGCCTGCATGGCGGTGATCTGGGGCGGCGTGTGCGAGCGGCATCCCAAGGTCCGCATCGCCTTCCTGGAGTCGGGTGGTGGCTGGATCGCCGGCTGGCTGGATCGCATGGATCGGCATTTCGACGACAAGGGGTTCAACGATTCCGGCCTCAAGACGCGTCCGAGCGAGTTGTTCAAGCGCAACTGCTGGATCGCCTTCGAGCCAGTCGAGCACTGCCTGAAGCCTCTGGTGGATTATGTCGGCGCCAACAAGATCCTATGGGCCACTGACTACCCGCATCCGGATGGGTTCTTCCCAGGAGCGCCTGCGATGGTACGCAAGCTGATCGAGGGTGCTTCGCCGGAGACGGTCAGTCAGGTGATGGCTGGCGGTGCGAAGGGGTTCTATGCACTGCACTGAGTGAGTATCGGTGGGTTCCCCGAGCGTGAGCTTGAGGGGACCCACTGTCTCGGCGGCGTCCTGGCGCGACGAGGAGGATTGGCCGATGAGCGCGGACCACGCCACGGTGACGAAAAGGTGGTCACCGGCAAGGTTGGCGCCGATCTGACGGTGGAGCAGAGTTACGAGGCAGCGAAGCTGTGCGGGTTGAGCCTGCTGGTCAACATGATCGCCGCGATCGTCACGCTGGAGCGCGTCGATACCGTGTTGAAGGTCTGTGGCACGGTGAACGCGGCGCCCGACATTACCCAGCATCCGGAGGTGATTAACCGCTGCACCGATCTGCTGGTGCGAGTGCTGGGGGAAGGGGGCCGACCAGCGCGTTCGGCGGTCGGCATGAGCAGCCTGCCGGAGCAACACTGCAGTGGAAGTCGAGGCAGTCGTGCTGGTGCGCGGCGCTTAACAGCGCCTGTCAGGAAACCGTATTAGTCGAATGCTCACCACTGACCGCGGCAACCTCCAGCAGTTCGTTGGCGAAATCCGCTTCCGGCAGCAGTGCTTGCGCGCCGAGCAACACCTCGGTGACCGAGCGAGCCAGCCAGTTGGACTCGACCGCACCGGCGTACGCGATCGCCTGTAACAGGCGGGGCAAAGCCGCGCGCAGGTCGACGGCCTCGCGCCGCATCCAGGGCAGCCAGCGGGCACGGAAAATCTCAGGCACAGAGCTCATCAGCGCGATCCGTTGCGATAACGGGAGCCGGGCAGTCGCAAATGCCTCTGTGTGCGCGTGGGCAGTACCTGATGAGCGGGGTTCGCCAACGCTGGTCTGACAGGATGTCGTCTAGCGGTACGTCACGATTGCCCTGCTCGGTTGCGCCGCGTCCTATCAGCATGACTGATTTGCCGCCGCCGCGGCGCCAGTAAAGCACGTCCGGGACGTGGCGGACTTCGCCGTACAGTGCCAGTTCCGCTACGACCGAGTGATCGAAGCCAGGGCGATAGCGAAGGGTAGAGAGTTGATCCACCGCCTTACGCTGATACACGCCCCAGAAACTCGGCGCGCTGGTGTAGCGCCGCATCACGTGTCGCGCCCGCGCCACGGGATCGGGGCCGGTCGCATGCAGCCGGTGTTCGGCGGGATAGCGATGCTCCACCTTGTCTACGGCATCGAACACCAGGGCGCCGGCATGACACATGGCGCAGTCAGGGTGCTCTGCCAGCACGCCCATCAGCCGCTCGATGTAGTCCGGCGCGATCAGGTCGTCGCTGGTCTTGGGCATCACGTAGTCGGCGTCGCCGAACCAGAATGCGCGCTGGATATTGGCAATAGGCCCCGTATTGCAGCGGTTTCGCTTGATTCGCACCTTGGGGTGCCGCGCCGCGTAGTCCTCCAGCACCCGCGGCGTGCCGTCGGTCGAGCCATTGTCCAGCAACGTGAGCGTCACGGCGGACCAGGTCTGTGCCAGCACGCTCTCGATCGCCGCGCCAACCGTATCGACGCAGTTATAGACCATCATGTTGACGTCAACGGTCGGTTGCATGCTCACACCATTCGCGCCAGGCGTAGCGTAGTGCAGCGCCGAGGCTGCGGCCGAAGCGCGGAGCGTCGCAGAGGGGGCTAGCCTTGACCTGAGCCCGCAGTCGCGAACGCAGAGCGGCAAGCGCCTCGATGTCTGAGGCCTTCTTCACCGCAAGCTCGATATACGCCGGGATATCAGGGGCTACCCAATCGGCTAAGCCGGCATTGCTCATGTGGCTCACAGAGTGGCGCGCGGCGAAGATTTCGCCCGGGACCTGTCACGGTCGGCACGCCCATCCACAACGCCTCACAGGTCGTGAGGCCGCCGGAATAGGGAAACGGGTCGAGCACGATGTCGATGCCGTTGTACTCCCCGACGAAGGCGCGATGCCCGGATGGCCCGCGCAGCTCCAGCCGTTCGGGCGCTATGCCCTGCACGGCGAAGGCCGCACGCACCCGTTCCGCCGTGGTCGGATCGGCGAACTGCTGCGTCTTCAGCACCAACCGGGAATTCGGCACACGATGCAGAACGCTGCACCACGTCGCGATCACGCGTGGTGTGACCTTCGCCAGATTGTTGAAGCAGCCGAAGGTGACGTATCCGTTTGCGATAGCCGGCAGAGGCGCGACATCGGGCGCATAGGGCGGCGAACTGTAGCACACATAGCCGTCGGGCATGTGCAGCAGACGCTCAGTGTAGAGGTGCGCGAGCTCGGGCGGCGTCTCCCAGCGGTCGGTCAGCATCCAGTCCATGTCCGGGAGGCCGGTGGTCTGGCTCTGCGCTCCGACCCACTTGATCTGCACCGGTGCCACGCGGTGCGCGCAGGCGGACATGCGCGAGCCTTCACCATAGCCGCCAAGGTCGATCAGAATGTCGAGCCCGAGATCACGCCCCTTGCGCGCCACCTCTTCGTCGCTCAGTGCCCCGATGTCGTGCCATTCGCGGGCGACGGCTCGGAAGCGTCGCGCGATGACGTCGGACCATGTGTTGTGCGCCAGAGCCACGATGGCGAAAGCGGCAGGATCGAGTGCTTCCAGACCGCCGATGGTCAGCCACCCGACAGGATGCGTCTTGAGAGTACCTGACAGGAGACCGATGACCAGCGGACGGTCGGGCTCTAGGGTATTGGCGAAGGCCGGTGCCGGGGAGCGCGGTGTTCGCTCGGCGCATGTTCGTGCGGCAGCGAGAATATCGGCGCCAGGAACGCCGTCCTGATAGACCAGAGCGCCCAGCAGGGAACGCCGAGGGTTCAGCGCATCGGGCGCACGATCTATGGCGCGTCGCGCCATCGCGGCCGCATCGGTCTGCAACCCGAGACAGCACGTGGTGTTCGCCAAGTTACACAGGAGCTGCCAATCGTCACCGTAATCGTCGATTGCCGATTGCAGTAGGGCACGCGCCTCGCCATGGCGTTGCATGCGCATCAGAGTGGCGGCGTGATCGTTCCGCAGTTTGATATTGTCCGGGTCCAGCTCGACTGCCCGACGCAACGCAATCTCCCCGTCATGCGGTCGGGTCGATCGGACCAGGGCTTCGCCAAGATGCGTCGCTGCTACTGGGTCATTAGGTGCCAGCGCAACGGCGGTTTCGAATGCCTCAATCGCCGCTGCGCGGTGGCCGATGTGCTCGAGCAGCACGCCGATTGCGATGTGCCGCGCGGGATTCAGCGGATCTGCCTCGCAATCCAGTTCGAGCCGTGCCAGATCCGCCTCCGCGCAGTTTGCCTTGATCGCGGCACCAACCCGGCGCAGCGCATAATCCAAGGTGAGCGGCGCGCAGCGTTGAGCTTTGACGAATGCGCCGTAGGCCCGCGCAGATTCGCCGGAATTATTCAGCGCGATACCGAGTGTATCCCAGGCTTCCGCGCGGTGCGGAGCGACGCCGCAGCAGTGCATCAGCAATGGTTGCGCCCGGGTCGCATCGCCTCGATTGATCAGCAGACCGGCGAGCGCAAGCAGCGCCTCCTCTCGATGCGGGTTGACCGCCAACACCCTCGCATAGGCGTCCTCGGCGGCCGCAGGATCGCCACGGGCTCGCAGGCTTTCCGCGAGCCGCAACGGTGGTTCGTCCCAGTCCGGCAGACGTCGTTCTAGGTCCTGCATCAGCTCGGAGGCTCGTGCGGCGTCGCCGGCACGGTCCTCGGCAATTGCCAAATTGAGCACTGTCGGCGGCGAGCGATCGCCAAGTGTCGCAGCATGGCGCAATGCAACGAGGGCGTCCGCCGGCCGGTTCTCGGCCAACAGGACCATGCCAAGCGCGGCGTCGTATCGCGCGTTTGGGCCCGGCGGTGCGCTGGCTTCAAGCATCGTCAGCGCGCCTGCGGAGTCCCCACCTTGCAGGCGGGCGAGCGCGACTTCAGTGCGCATCGCCGCGCTCCAGCACGACAAGAAGACCTGCCACCGGCGCATCGGCCTCGTTGCGCAATGCCTCAGGTGTTGCACGGAGTACCACAAACCCCGCCGCGCCGGCTTGGCTGATCACGTAGTGTTCGGCGTGGGCGTAACGGCCCTGCCTGCCGAGAACCCATTGGCCGTTGCCGTGAGCGACGTCTCGGCTATCGGGCTGCTGCAGTTCAATCGAGAACACGAACCGACCGCCGGCTGACAGCCGTGCATGAACGAGCGCGAACAGCTCGTCCAGGGCACCGAAGTAGCACAGCACGTCGGACGCCAGGACCAGCGGCCAGGACCGCGCATCGTCACGAAGAAAATCCAGCACGTCGGCTTGGTGCAGTTCGGCGTAGATTTGCTTGGCCGAGGCCTGCGCCAGCATTTCGTCGGAGACGTCAACCCCGACAAATGGACCGTCGGTCAGATCCCCCAATACAACGGCCAGCAGACCAGTACCACATCCGAGATCAAGTATTGGGCCTTCCGCAATTCCATTCGCCTGCAAAGCGGTGCGTATCAGCCCCGGCACACGATAGCCGAGCGAGAGCAGGTGTGCCTCGAAGCGGTCGGCATAGCCATTGAATACCGTGCGGATATATTCGACGGGAGCGCGCGGTGCGGCGGGCACGGTTCCCGCGCACGCTACGAGATGACGAACGTAGGGATCCTCAGGTCCGAGCTTCAGCGCCTCGGCGTAGGCTTCGGAGGCTTCGTCATGACGCCCGAGACACGAGAGCGCATGACCTTTCAGACCAAACAGGCATGCATCCATTACTCCCGCGATACGCGCCTCCTCGGCCAGGCATACCGCCTTGACGAGGTCGCGTTGGCGCACACAGAGAAGCACTACGGCGTTTCGTAAGCCGACATGCGCTGATGCTGCAGCGATCCCATCGGTGAGGGTTGCAAGCGCGGCGTCCGGGTCCCCGCCCACGTCATGCGCGACGGCTAACGCCTCGCGAAACGCCGGGTTAGCTGGCTCTGCTGCGACGGCCTCGCGAAGGCACGCCACGGCATCGCCTGCGCGTTGCAGGTCCAACATCAAAACGCCGAGTAGCGCCTTGGCAATCGGGTCGCGGGGAGCCAGCACCACAGCCTCGGCGGCATCCTCCGCGGCGCCCGCGCAATCGTCGAGCTTTCGGCGAACTTCGGCACGGAGTTTGCGCAGGCTGGGATTTGCAGGGGCGTCGGCGATCGCCGCGTCGAGTTCCGACCGAGCGGTGTCAAGGTGACCCTCGCTTATGGCAAGCCGTGCAGCCAACTCGGCGTGACGCGGCGAGGCCGGAGACAAGCGGTGCGCAGCAGCAAGCAATGAGCGCGCAGCGCCGACGTGACCACTCTTGATCAACGTGTCAACACGATTGAACAAGGCTTCAGGTTGGCAGGCGGCTTTCAGAACGTGCACTGCGGGCTCCTTTTGAGCCGAATGTTGCAATTGGCACCACGTTACGCCGTGGCTTGATCTGGTGGATTACACGAGCCCTTAGTTTGCACCGCCAGCGATGGCTGGCCGACGTGCTCATGGTGTGTCTCAGCCAATTGTTGACAGGCCGGCGGCGATGTTCTCGTTGATGGCGATCAGGAAGTCGAAATCAGGCGCGTCGTTATCCATCTCCCGCTGCACGGCGAGCCCAACCGACGCGATCGAGGCTCGCAATGGCGGCGGCAGGGCGTTGGTGGGATCGCGCATCAGATCCGTCACCGTGAGCCAGAGGCGCCGGTTGTCCGCGAGTGCACGGATGCGCGACAAAGGTTCGGCGTCTCGGGCCGCCTTCAGCGCGCCGATCGCGTGGCGGAAAACGTCCGCCTCCTGCTCGCGTGGGCTGCGATGGTTCGCGGCTGCCTCATAGGCGCGGGTCGCGAGGGTCAGGTTCGGCATGGCTGCACAATGTCCTTCTGAGATGGCGATGGGGCCGCGAAGTCGGCCTGCCGGGTCACCCGGCCCAACACTGCGTCCTCATGACGAATGATTCGTCGAACGAGTTTCAACGCCTGATAGCAATCGTCTGCCTCGGCTGCGGCCAAGGCGCGATCCAGAATCTCGCATGCCAGCGCCGAGGTAGTCGCGCCCTTGAAGGCAGTGATGAGTTCGTGAGCGACGATCAGCCCGCGGGCGCGTTCATCCTCCGACCCGATGTAAGCTGATTGGAGCGCGAAATAGACGCGTCGTGCCGGGCTGTCGGCCTGATCGGGAGCCATGATCTGCTTGCCGAACAGGAAGCGCGCCCTGGCAGTCAACTCGATGCGAGACTTGGTACGGAACCGAATGGGCGCGCCATTGACGATCATCATTTCGCCCTGGCGCAGCTCCAAGACAAGATTAGACATGCGCCTCTTCCTTGTTGGCAGGCGCCCGCATGATGCGATGCGGGGCAGTGCAGCCCATCGCCGGCATTTTTCCGGCTCATTGTGGGGCCGGTACCGGGCATCACGCCCGGCCCGGTTTCTTAGCAGACCAACTACTTGAACAAGCTCAGCAGGGTCTGCGGCGCCTGGTTCGCAAGCGACAGCGCCTGCGTGCCCAGCTGCTGTCGGATCTGCAACGCTTGCAGCTGCGCCAATTCCTTCGCCAGATCGGCATCCACCAGCGAGCCGACGCCGCTGTTCAGGGCATCAATCTTGTTGCTGTTGTAGGTTACCTGGTTGTTAACATAGTTGACCGACGCGCCGACAGTGTTCAGCTCATTATTCACCGAATTCATCTTGTTGATGAACGACGCGGTCGTCGCCGTTCCGATGAGTCCCTGAACCGTGCCTGCTCCATTGAGCTGAGTGCTGGTGTAGGCGATCGACGCATACAGTGTGGCACCGCTGTAGCTACTAACGGTATACTGCGCGCCATTCTCGTTGCGCACAACGCTCATCGCTGCGTAAGTGCCATTGCTACCAGTCACGTTGCCTATCAGCGTCTTGCCGTTGTAGTTGGCATCCTGGATGTCGGTCTTCACGTTCGCCAGCAGGCTCTGGTACGTGGTGATGTAGTTGCTCCGGTCGGTGCCGGTGACGCTGCCGCTGGACAGGTTGGTCAGCACCTCCCGCATGCTGGCCATGAGGGTGGAGATAGCGTTTAGACCAGTCTGTGTCGTGGACAACAACCCTTGCACATTGCCGAGCTGCTGGTTGGCAGTGGTCAGCGCGCCTACTGTCGAACGGACCCCCTGTGCGATTGCATAGGCTGCACCGTCATCGGTGCTATCGGCCACGCGGTAGCCCGTGGAGACCTGTTTCTCCGCCGCAGCCAGGGAAGTGTTCGTCTGGTTCAACGACTGGAGCGCAATCATCGCGCCCATGTTGGTATTTACAGAGTTCAGGAGGGACATGGTGTCTCACCCTTCTTGTTCATAGAGTTACGCATGCCCCGCTTTTGCGGGCATGGGGACATATTGACGTCCCCGAGTTAACGGCCAGTGAAGCGTGGCGCGCCTTAATCATGATGCGGGCAGGAACTTGACCAGCGACAGGCCATTCATCGTAGCGATAAGCTGATACGAGGCCTGCATCTGTGTCTGCACCAGCGAGAGCTGCGACATCGTTGCGGCCATATCGACGTCCTCGGCCGATGAGACCTGACCGGTCAGCGCTGTTTGAGTGTCCGATAGCTGCGTTTGAGTGGCGGTCAGAGATGACTGCACGTTGCCCATTACGCCGGCGTCCTGCGCCATGGCAGTGATAGCCCCGGACAGACTGATGCGAGTATCCTGCACGAGATCGGTGAAGCCCGGTGTGCTCACCTGGCTGCTGCTGAGTGATCCGATCGTCGCCATCGCCCGCAGCACGTCACGCATGTAAGAGCCGGTGGAGACTGGTGGGCCACCGTCGATCGTGGGTGTACCAAGAGGGCAGTTCGGAATCATACCGTTGGCACTGGCTGGCAGTCCGACGGTCTCGGTCTGATTCTGTCCCACCTGCACCACCGGCAGTGATGTCTGCACCGTGGCATACGGCTGCGACAGGAAAGTCGAAAACGGCGAGTTGCCCACCGCATTGGACGTCGCCACGGCGTAGGTCGCATTTGCAGTCGCAGCAGCACCGTTGGTCGCCAAGCCAGCAACCGCTGCGCTGATCTGCGTGTAATAGCCGGAGGTCAGTATGTTGTCGGAGTCCGGCACCGGTGGGTTGCTGGTATCCTGTCCGGCGAACACGTAGGTAGAGCCGTACTGGGCGTCCAGTGCCTCCGTGACCTGCCCAAGCGCATCGCGGGCGTTCGCCGCGACGCTGTCGATCTCGCTGGAATCGACGCCCTCCATGTTGTTGAGCTGCGCGTAGAAGTTTGCTGCAATCGACTGGATCTGCGTCAGTGCCGTTTGTGCCACCGACATGCGGCCGGTCGAAGCATCAACGTTGTTCTGCCAGGTCTGCATGCTGGCGATCTGCGGTCGCAGGTTGAGCGACACCGAGGCGCCGCTGCCCAGGCCGGCATAGGTATTGCCCACCAGTCCGGTGCTCACCTGGTTGGTGAGCTGATCCAGCTTCTGCTTTACCGAGGTCGCATTGGCGACCAGGCTGCTCATCATGCCGCAGTCAGATGGACCTACAGCGCCGGTGATGCCGCTCATTGGTGCCTCCTCACTGGACCGAATTCAGCAGTTGCGTCCACATCGACTGCACCGCGGCGATGACCTTGGCGTTCGCGCCATAGGCGTTCTGCAACTGGATCATATTCGACATCTCGGTATCCATGCTGACCCCGCTCTGCGACGAGAGCTTGCTGCCGAGCGTGGTCTGGACTGCCTGCTCGGTGGCAAGCTGATCGGTCGTCGTGGCGCTGTCCTGAGACTGCGCGGCAAGCATGGTGGACGCGAGCTGACCCAATGTCGGCGGCGACACGTAGGGCGCGTTGAGATTGCCCGCCGGCCCCAGGCCGGAGACCTGGGAGACCAGTGGCGGATTGCTGCCCAGCACATCGTTCAGCACTGCGTTGATGATGTCGGTATAGCCGGCCAGCGCGGATGCCGGTGGGACGTCACCGTCGCGCACCATCGAAGGATCGGCCTGCACAGCCGGATTGACCTGTATGGAGTTGGCGAATCCGACATAGCCGTTCTGCGCTGGCGGCGGCGTGTTAACCGGCAGTGTTCCGTCCGGCTCGGTAAATAGAGTGAGGCCGTTGGCGGAAAAGCGACTCGCCGCATTTTCCGCTAGCTCGTCAAGCTCCGCCTGGTCGGTCGGCAAAGTCGTGTCACGCAGCGCTATGTTCGCGCCGATCTGGCCACCTTGTAGCTGGCTGGTGACATCGACCCCGCCAAGCGTGATGGCCGGGATGCCGCCGTTCGGATAGTAGTCATTTGGCGCGACGTTCACGTCGCTGGTACTCAGCGGGCTGGTGGCGCCCTGCGTCGGCAGCGTCAGGCCCGCGGTGGTCGTGATCAGCGCGTCGCCGTTGGGCTGCTCCAGCACCTTCACGTTGACCAGCTGCGACAGCGTCGCGACCGCGGCATCGCGCTGGTTCTCCAGATCGGCGGTGCTCTGGCCGTTTGCCTGCAGCGCGACGATCTGATTGCTGAGGCCTCCGATGCTGCCAAGCGTGCTGTTCAGCGTCGCAACCTCGGCGACTATATTGTCCTGCGCGGTCTGGCGCTGGGTAGTGTAGGCATCGCTCAGCGTGTTGATGCCCTGCGCCAGAGTCGTTGCGGCGGACACCACCTGGCTTTGCTGCGCCTCACTGCTCGGGTCGTTCAGCAGCGTGGAGAACTGATCCTGGAGATTGCCGATCAGACTGGCGATATCGGAGCCCTGACCTGGCGTTCCCTGCACCGCATCGATCGCCTGCAATGCGTTCTGTCGCGTCTGCAGACCCGCGACGGTGGCGTTCTGACTGAACACTTCGGCCTGCAATGCAGCATCGACGTCGCGCGTGGCGGGTCCAGTGCGCACGCCCAACCCCACGCCATCGGCCACCAGGTCTTGTTGCGTGCCGATTTCGACCGAGTAGCCGGGCGTGCTGGCATTCGCCACGTTCTGCGACACCACCGCCAGCTGGCTGTTGATGTTGGCCAATCCGCCAGTGGCAATCGACAATGCGGCGCTGATCGTCACCGGGCAACTCCTACTGCTTCATGTTGACGGTCTGTTGCAGCATCTGATCGGCAGAGGTCACCAGTTTGGTGTTCGCTGAGTAGGCCTCCTGCGCGACGATGAGCTTGGAGAACTCGGTGGCGATATCGACGTTGGAACCCTCGACCGATTGCGTGACGAGACCACCGGCGCCATTGGTGTTGGCTGTCTCGGCAAGTGGTCCACCGGAGTCCTGTGAGGCGGTGAACGCCTGGCCGTTCTGTCGCTGCAATCCATTTGGGTCATTGAAGGTGACCAATGGCGCTTGGGCGATCACGCGTGACTGTCCGTTGTCGTAATTCACCGAGATGTCGCCATTGGTCGCGGTGCTGACGGACGAGAAGGCACCCGGTGGAACGCCATCCTGCGTCAGGCCACGCAGGTTGTAATTGGTGCCGGCATATTGCGTGAGGCCGCTGGTCCCCCCGTAGGTTCCAAGGTTGACAACAATCGGCTGCGCGCCGGATCCGAAATCGGCATTGAGGGTCATCGTCGCGGGCTGAGCTGCCGCGCTCGCCGGGTTGTACGCTGCACCGACGGTAACGCCATTGGTCGGAGTGTCCACGGCACTCACAGTGCCTGCCGGCAAGCCTCCCGCAGCACCGGTGCCAAACGTGACATTCGCAGAACCCGTGAAGGCGGCCTCATCCGGTATCGAAACGTTGACGGTCCAGTTGTTCGTTGGAACCGCTGGGGGGCCGACCGCCACTGGATTGAGCTGCCAGCTGAGGGTCACGGTATGCATCGTACCCAGCGAATCATAGACGTCGATATCAGATGTAATCGGCAGAGCGGTCGGTGTGGCTGGCAGGTTGGCCGAGAGCGTCACATTCTTCGTTGCTATCGGATTGAACACAGACTGCGAGACCTGGATTGGCGTCAGGGTGTTCTGGTTGACCACACCATTGGTGACCGGCCAGCCGTTGAGGAACTCGCCGGCCGAGTTCACCAGGTAGCCGTTCTTGTCCATCTGGAAGTCGCCGGCACGCGTATATTCCTGCTGTGTCGCAAACGTCGGCAGGTTGTTGGCCGTCCCGGCCTGTGTCGAGACCGCGAAGAACCCCTGGCCGGTGATCGCAAGGCCGAGCGGATTGTCGGTCTGGGTGATGGTGCCCTCGACGTTATTAACATAGTCGGGTCGTGTCACCACGGAACCCGGGACGTTGTTCTCGGCAGTGCTCGTCGTCAGATAGTCGATGAAACTCGTGTCGACGCGCTTGTAGCCGACAGTCTGGCTGTTGGCGACGTTGTCGCTGATGTTGCCGAAGGCGTTCGATTGCGCAGACAGTCCACTGACCGCAGTATTCATTGCGCCGAACAAGGACATGGGATTGCTCCAACGGTTCGCTTGCGCGTTCCATCGCAGGAAATGTGCCAGCGTTTTAGCGCTGAATCCGTTGGTTAAGCGCGATGGAATTGATGCTCCACGGCAGAACCGGCCCGGCAGTTTGTGCCGACGTGCTCTTCTCGATGATATGGCATGCTGGGTTCAGCGTGACAATCGTTGGCATGTCGCTTGCTGATGGTCCTGCGCAGGAGTGATCTGATGCAGCCGAGCGTGTCCGTCGCACAACAATTGCCGACTGCGGCGTCGTCGATGCCGCCTGCTTCGACAACAGCCGTGGTCGGCGGCAAATTGCCGAGCGCGCTGACCGGGTTTGGGGGTGCGCTGGGAAAGCTGTTGGCCTCAGTGGCAGCCGCGAATCAACCTGCCGCACCGACGGATGCCGCAACTGCGGTCGCCCAGCCAACCGCCGATCCGCCAGCGAGTGTCTCAACACTGCAGCCAGGTCAAAGGCCGTCGGGACCGCCGGTAGCGTGTGCGCTGCCACCGCCGGAGACGGCAATCCGAGCGCCGAGTGACGTCGGCGCGCGCAAGGCGCCACCCGAGAGCGAGCCAGTTCGGCGCGGCACACCCACGCGTGCCACACGGGCCTCGGTGCCGGCTGATCAGCAGGCTTTGCCAACCGATGCGCAGCCATTGCCCGTGCCGCCGCCGCTGCCCGTTAGCACGCCGGAACATGCGGCGCCTGCAGCGCAACAAAAGTACGCCGAAACACCTGAACAGATGGAAGTCGTCAAAGCCGCCCCGCCGCCGCAAACTGTCCGAGCGCCAAGCGCGCCGACGTCGGTTTCGGTCGATGCGACGCCCGCACCAGCAGCGAAGGTTGCGCAAGTGGCCGCACCCGCACAAACCGCTGCGCTGCCGACCGTCGGACTGACGCCGCAGGTGCCGGCGGCTGTGTCGGAGACAGCGGCTCCGACGACGCCATCGAATCTGGCCGCGGTATTGTCACCGTCACACACCGTATCGCCCGCCGCGCACCTCGCGCCGGCAGCGTTCGCACTGCCGCTGGCGGAGACAGCAATTCGGGCGCCGAGCTACACCGGCACGTCCGAGGTGTCGCCCGAGAGCCAGCCGGCTCGGCGCGTCGCACCAATGCGTGCCGCGTCGGTCTCGGTGCCGGTTGATCAGCAGGCTCTGTCGACCAACGTACAACCGGTGCTCGTGGCGACGCTGTTGCCCGAAAGCACGCCCGACCATGTGGTGCCCGCAGCGCCACGACAGCACGCAGAAGCACCTGAACAAAAGGAAGTCGTCAAAGCCGCCGCGCCGCCGCAGACCATTCAAGTGCCGAGCGCGCCGACGTCAGTCTCGGTCGATGCGACGCCATCGCCGCAACCACAGGAAACGCAAGCGGCCGCGACCGTACAATCCGCTGCGCTGCCGGCGATCGAACTGACGCCGCAAGTGCCCACGGCTCTGCCGGAGACAATGCCTCAGTCCACGCCATCCAGCCTTGCCACCGCCGCAATGTCATCATCACACGCCGCATCGGCCGCCGCGCAGCTCGCGCCGGCGCTCGTGCAGATGGGCCATGCGCCCGATGGCGCGCAGCGGCTGACCGTGCGGCTTGATCCGCCAGAACTGGGCCAGGTGCAGGTGCGTATCGACCGCCCATCCGAAGCTGCGCCGCGCGTCGAGATTACAGTCGAGAAGCCCGAGACGCTGACCCTGCTGCTACGCGACCAGCCGCAGTTGCAGCATGCGCTGGACCTCGCCGGCGTGCCGGCGGAGGGACGCAGCATCACTTTCCATATCGCCTCACCCGAGCCGGCGTTGCGCAACAGCGAGCCGGCGACCGCCCCGGCGTCCGGCGTGGCGGCGGGCGGGTTGAACAACGACGGTTCGCACGGCGCGCCGAGACAGGGCGGTCAGTCCGCGCGCCAGCAGAGCCCGGCGCAGGATAGCGGCGAAACCGAATTCACGCCGATCGGCCTGACCGGCTGGCTGCGCGGCGGCCTCGACATCACCGCATGACGCGAAAGGGAACCGACCCATGAGTATCGCTTCCGCCACCGCGCAGCAGAACAGCGCGATCGCCAATGCAGCCACAGCGAGCACGAGCGGATCGACCGCGGCGTCGCAGACCGGCAGCGCCGCGCTGAATTCGCTGTCCGCCAATTTCGGCGATTTCCTCAACATGCTGATGACACAATTGCAGAACCAGGACCCGAGCAGTCCAATGGACACCAACCAGTTCACCACCGAGCTGGTGCAGTTCTCCAGTGTCGAGCAGCAGATCGACACCAACACCAGCCTGACGCAGCTGATCCAGCTCACTCAGTCGGGCGAGGTGATGCAGGCCTCGGCAATGACCGGCAAGCAGATCACCGTGACCTCCGATCATGTGCCGCTGCAGAACGGGCAAGGGACAATCCAGTACACCACGCCATCGGCGGAGCCGGTCGACATCGCGATCTACGATGCCAACAACAACAAGCTGAGCGACAATATGATGATGTCGTCGACCGGAACCAACACGTGGTCCTGGAACGGCACCAACGGTACCTGGCGCGACGGTGCCGGACGGCAGCTACAAGGTGGTTGTGACCGCGGCGAACTCCGATGGCAGCACGACCACGCTGCCTACCAGCGTTATCGGCACCGCGACCGGTGTGCAGAGCCAGTCGACCGGCATGCAGTTGGAGCTGGGCGCGCTGTCGGTCAACTTCTCGCAGGTGCAATCGGTGGGGAATTGAGGGCGATCACGGCCCGATGTGCATCGACGCAGGATGGCCGCCAGCTCTGAACCGCTTGCCGGTGTTGGTAACGTCGGTGCCGTTCACCTTCAGGATGGAGAAATCCTCATCGATGTAGTTACCAACATATATATACCGCCCGTCCGGCGAGAACGCTATCGGCTCGGGCAGCGCACCGACCTCGATCGTCTTGATCGGGGTCACCGTCTTGCCCTGGATGCGCAGCACCGTGACGGCGCCGGTCGGGTGATAGAACCACGCCTGCTTGCTGTTGGATCCATTGACGTTCAGCACCGCTGCGAGGTCGCCTTTTGGGCTCATTGCCAATCCCTCTGGCGCGTCCCCGACAGTGATATGCTTGATCGCGTGCGGATGCGGACCCTCCAGGTCGATCACCGTTGCCGCGTCCAGACTGCCATCGGACGTCCCGCCGTTGCCGTTGTCGGCGGTGATCGCCAGCTTGCCGTCGGGCGATACCACGACGTTGTAAGGGAACAGGTAGGTCGGGATGTCGAGCTTGTTGTAGCTGACCTTACCGCCATCGACATCGAGCAGCGCCACCTTGTTCTCGGGCGACTTCACCACGAGCGCTCGCTTGCCGTCCGGCGTGAACACCACATGCGATACGCCGGGACCGACCTGCACGGTATCTGTCTGGGTCACGCTGGTGCCGTCGATCTTGAGCACGCTAATTGTGCCGTCGGCGCGGTTGCACACAAGCGCCATGTCGCCCTTGGGGCTGAACGACAGGCCCGACGGCTGCTTGCCCAACGTGAGCGTCTGCGCCAGCTTCGGCGGGTCAGCCTTCATGTCGATGACGAACAACTTGTCGGTCGGGACCATCTTGCGCACCCCATTGTCGTCGGCGACCGTCATCGAGTCGGCAACCAGCGCAATGCTGCCGTTGGGCGAGATCGCCAGATTGGTCGGCGGTCCGACGACGGAGTTCTCCAGCTTCAGTGAGGCGACGACCTTCGGATCCTCGGGTTTCGCCAGGTCGAAGATCACCACGGTGTCGCTGCCGGTCGGATTGACCATCGGCTTGCCCTGAGGGTCGGTGCCAGGCTTCTCGTCGTTGCCAACGATCATGTAGGGCGCGGCGCCGGCCGGGACGGCGGTGGTGGCGAGCAGCACAAGGCTCGCCGCGGCGGCGTGCTTCAGCATTGTTTCCTCCTCGTTGCCTTTTTGTCGCGTGAGCATAGTACGTCTGCGCCACCTTTACGCCCCCGGCAACGGGCGCGACAGTGCCGGCATGTCCGCCTCACTCACCGCACGCATCGATCACGCTGTGAACGCGCTGACGCGCGCCCATCCTGGCCCCGGCGGTGCGGTCGCCGCGTTGCGCAATGGCGAGGTGCTGCTCCGCCACGCATGGGGCTGGGCCAACGCCGAAAGACGCATCCCGTTCACGCCGCGCACGCTGTTCCGCATGTGCTCCATCACCAAGCAGTTCACCTGCGCCGTCGTCCTCGACGCCTATCCCGATCCGTCGGTGCTGGATGCCGACGTGAGCGACCGGCTGCCATTGCTGGAGCAGCCAGCCCCGGGCGCGCTGCATCTGTGTCACAACCAGTCCGGCCTGCGCGACTATTGGGCGGTGGCGATGTTGCATGGCTCGCCGGCAGAGGCGCCGTTCGGCGACGCCGAGGCTGCCCGGGTGATCGCTGGCACACGCGCGCTGCAGTTCGCGCCGGGGACGCGCCATTCCTATGTGAACCAGAATTTTCGCATTCTGTCGGACATTGTGCAGCACCGCACCGGCCGAAGCTTCGCGGAGCTTCTGCGCACACGCGTGTTCGACCGCGCCGGCATGGCGACGGCACTGCTGGCCGCTGACACCACCGCGATGCCCGACGGCACGCAGGGCTACGAGGGCACGCCTGCCGGCGGGTTCCGCGCCGCGGAGAACCGCATCCTGTGGACCGGCGATGCAGGTCTTGGCGCCAGCCTCGATGACATGATCGCATGGGAGCGCCACATCGACGCGACGCGCGATGATGCGGACGCGCTGTACAGCCGCCTGTCCGTTCCGGTTACCTTCGCCGACGGCAACCCCTGCGCTTATGGCTTTGGTTTGAACCGCGCGAGGGAACTGGGCCACCCGGTCACCGCCCATGGCGGGGCGCTGCGCGGTTGGCGCAGCCACCGTTTGTATGTGCCCTCGGAGCGCGTCTCTGTCGTGGTCATGTTCAATCATCTTGCCGACGCGCACCAGGCGGCGGTGGACGTGCTCGCCGCTGTGCTGGGCGAAGACCGGCCCCCGCGTCCCACGCCCGGCCCGCCACCTGACTGGCTCGGAGCTTATAGAGAGCCGGAAACCGGACTGTCGGTGCGCATAGAGGCGGCCGCGGAAGGGCAGGTGCGTCTGCGCTACGGACATTTCCCGGACCTGCTCGACGTGAATGCTGACGGCAGCGCGAGCAGCGACAGCGTGCGTCTGCGTCCCCACGACGGCGGACTTTGGTTGGAGCGGCCCTCGGAGAACCAGAGCTCGCGTCTGATCCCGTGCGATCGCGCGTCGGCCACCGATGTCGCAGGGCGCTATCACTGCGTGGAACTGGATGCCGACTTGACCGTGGCCAACGCTGGCGGCGTGCTGTACGGCGGCTTCTCGGGCTTCCTCGGCCAGGGGCGCATGGAACTGCTCGGGCCGGTCGGCCTGGACGTCTGGGTATTGCCGTGTCCGCGCGCGCTGGACCACACCCCGCCTGGCGACTGGACGTTGGCCTTCGGCCGCGACGCTGCGGGCCGCGTGACCGACGTTCAGGTCGGCTGCTGGCTGGCGCGCCGTCTGTCCTACGTGCGTCTCGGTTGAGGCGACGCGCTACCGTGTCGGCGCGCGGTTCGAGTCCTCCAACACCTCGAAACCAACAATCACACCTTTTCCGTCAGGGGCGCGAGTTTGGGTGGCGCGGAGAGCCACCGCACGAGCCGCTGGATCGCCGCATTGGCAACACCGAACACTGTGGCGAAGAGTGCGATCACCACCAGAAACAGCATCGCCCGCGGACCAACCGTGTGCAGCCTGGCGGCCTCTCGCATCGTCACCGCGACTGCCTCCGACACGCCGATCGCCGCGCCGAACCCGGACGACATGACCACCAGAACCGCCCCACGCATCAGGTTGGGCAGGAACAGCAGCGCCAGGTTGCGTTCATCCCGTCGCAGGTGCTCCGGCGCGCGATAACCATTCTCCGCGACGTAGGCGGTCATGTAGACTGACTGTGCCAAGGTGACCGCGACCAGCCCCGCCGCAGGTGCCCCGAACAGCGACAGGTCGCGCGGCAGAGTGCTCACAACGAAATACATGACGACGTAGACCGGCGCCGCCTGCATCAGCCGCACGCACGGCCAGACGATGCGTCGCGAGCGCGGTGCCCACTCCCGCAGCAATGCCACAGGCAGCCCAACGCCAAGTCCGATCGCGACCGCACCGGCAGCCACCTGAAGGTCGACCAGAAAGCCGCCAAGCAGTTCCGGTACGAAATTGCGAATCATCTCGATCATGGTGGCGGCCGAACGAGATCCCCGAGCCACCTCTCGAGACGAGACAGCAGAGCGATCACAGCGAGCACCAGACCGGTGTAGAACAGCAGCAGCGTCAGATACACTGCGACGCGGCCACGCGAGTATGCGGTGAGGTCTGTCATGACGTTGAGAAACTCCGGCACGCCAATCATCCCCGCGGCCGGGCTGCCCTTCGTCGCGTTTATCAGGAATGCGAAAAGCTGGATCCCGGCCGCCGATACCGCCGCCAGAAATGAGCGTCCCTGCGCCGCCTGATGCGCATCCTTGATTGCCTGACCGGCGTTCGCGCCGTTGTAGAAGCCGATCACCACGACGGCCGCGCCAAGCGCCACGAATCCGTTGTACTGCGTCACTCCGCCAGCCACGACGTAGCCGAAGAACAGCAGCAGCGGCAGCGGGCTGGTCTGACCGATCGCAGCCAGTCCGGTGAATCCGCGGCGCATCGCCGTCGGACCATGCGTCATCAGCCATGCGAGAGACAAAGCGAATGCCGAGGTCGTCAGCACGACGCCCACCACGAGCGACAGGGAGTAACCGACACCCTCGAGCAGCAGACCGACTGCGCTCTGGTGCTTCAACGGCGACAGATCGAGCCGCAGTCCCAGCCAATGCTTCGCCGCTTCTTCGAGCCATTTCGCCGGCGCCGCCATCATGGAGATGTCGTTCGCATCCGAGGTATCCGCGGGTGGGATCAGGCAGTCAGCGACTGCCGTGCCGTCCGCGGCAATGCAGCGAGGCGAGGCCCAGCGACGCTGCTCGCCCCCCAGGAAGACGTCGTCCACTCCGTGATCGCGCGCGAGGCGCAGGAACACGCCGTCAGCGTGGAATCCGGCACTCAGCTCGTCGAGCAATGCGGCAAGCTGCATCGCACCGGTGCGCGCCACCGCCATGCCCCATGGCATCGGTGCGAAGCCGAACTTCACCGCGAAGCGGCGCGTCCAATCCGGTCGCGTGAGCGCCTCGGCAAAGAACGTGTTGTCATGCATGACGAACGCGCACTGGTTGAACTCCAGCGCGTCCAGCAACTGCTCCGGCTGATCGAAGGTCAGAATGCGAATGTGGTGGCGGGCGAGCATTATGTTGGCGAGGGCACCTGACGGCAGGCAAACAGTCTGGCCGACAAGATCGTCCCAGTCGTGCACTGCACTGCTCCGCGCACCGACCAGCACGGACTGTGATTCGTAGTAGTGGGGCAGGACGAATCGCACCTCGCCGTCGCGCTGCACATTGTGGCTCATCGTCGCGATGACGAGATCGATGTCGCCGTCGGCGACCAACGGGATACGGGTCTTGGTGTCTACCGCAACCGGCACCAGACGAACGCCAAGAAAGTCGGCGATGCGGCGGGCGATATCGACTTCGAAGCCGGAGAAGGCATTGCTTTGGTCGCGCACCGAGAAGCCCGGATAGTAGCTGCGCAGCCCCACGCGCAATTGCTTTGCGCACAGGATACGTACGAGCGCCTCGGATGTTCGTGTGCAGTCGGTCACGCTGGTCCGCGCCTGGTCCAGTATCTGCTGCGCAGCGATCATGGCGCGCGACTCGTTCGCACGGGCCGGCGACAACAGCGCGAGCAGCAGGAGCAGCGCGGAGAGGCTGCGGATCATGCCGTCCGACCGTCGCGGCCGGGTACGGCCCGGTACGACGCAAGCGACGCTACGCCCGCCGGATCTCGAGTATCTGTACATCCGCGAACTCGTAGGGTCCCAGCCGGCTGATGCCGGCACCGGTGAATTTCGCCCTCACCGCGGCCTTCAACAGCGCTGTCTTCGCTGGAGGCAGCGGCACTGTGGTGGCGAGCACGCCACGCGACACGAGCCCCTGGTCCAGCAGGATCGCCTTGGTGCGATCCTCGCCGACGAATGCATTGTGGGTGATCAGGGCAACACCGTCGTCAGCCAAATGCATAGCGAGGCCGGCAAGGAACGGATCAAGCAGGTGCCGTCCATCCACGCCGCCCATGCTCCAGTGTGGCGACCGGTCCGGATCGCTCGGTTCGGTCGCGGCGAAGTGCGGCAGATTCGCCACCACGATATCGAAGCGCGCCGTGCCTACCGGCTCCCACAGCGAGCCCCGCAGCAGCCTGGCCCGCTCCATCAGGTGCATGGCACGAAGCAGCGTCGCCGTGGAACGCAGCGCCGCCTGTTCGACATCGACGCCCACCAGCTGCTGCACGCCCAGTTCGCCCAGCGTCGCCAGCAGTACGCCGCTGCCGACGCCCATATCGAGCCCGCTGCCACGGCGGTAACTCGGCGAGCCGGCTCGCAAGGCATGCATCAACAGGCCGGTGTAGTCGCTGGGGCGGAATGGGTCGTGCGATGGCATTGGCTCAGCACCTTCGACTGCGCGGCCATGTCAGGGCGGCGCTGCCAAGCTCGGCGAGATACTGTGAGGCCTGGTACAGCTCGACCAGCACGAATAATGCCAGCGCAATCAGCAGATAGCGATCGACGAAGGCTGCGAGCGGCGGCGGCAGGTTGCCGTAAACCCATGGCAGGCCGGAGCGGTAGTATTCCCGCGCCAACGCGTGCACCGGCAGGTCGACAGCGGCGATGCTGGGATAGACGCCCGCGCTGGTGACCAGAGTCGGACCACGGTGCACCTGTGCCATCGCCTCCAACAACATGTAGATCACGTAGGGATGCAGCCCCCGTCGCACCGCAACATCGACCGTGCCGGCGAGCATCGCGACGTCGCTGGGTGGTATTCCATCGCCGACGTCGTAGATGCCGCGTGCGAGCACGATTGGACGCAGCGATGGCAGATGGTTGGCGATGGCCTTTGCCTCGCCGATTGACACCAGACGCACCCCTGACCAACTGGCAAGGTCGCGCACCACCTGGTTCTCTGGCGCCAACATGAATATGCCCGCGTCGAAATGACCAGCGCGCAGCTCATTCGCCGCATCCGCAAGCTGCATGAAGGTGAACGACGTGTTGTCGGGTGTGATATCGTACAGTTGCAGCACCCGTACAGCGGCATCGCTCGTGGCGCTATCGGCCGGCGGCATGACGATCTTGCGGCCGCGCAGGTCGGTGAGCCCGATGCGACGGCCCAGATCGGCGCTGGCGAACACGAACAGCGGCTGCAACTGGACCTCGCCGATGGCGTAGATGCCAGCGTTGGCATAGGCGCTGGCGTCCTGCGCCTCGAAGCCGATATCGATCCCGCTTGCGGGATTGGCGAGGTCCGGCAGAATCTCCAGTGAGTTGGCCTTGGGCCGGACCTGTAGATCGATGCCGTGTTTCGCCAGGATCTGGCGATATTGCTGCGCGATCTGATAGAAGCTGCCGCCGGCCGGCCCGGCCTCGATTGTCACATGCGTCGGCGGACGCGACCACATGACGCCGACCACAAGGACAATGATAAAACTGCAACAGATCGTCAGCCTGACATGCAGCGGCGCCGCTCGTAATGTCTTGCTGAGCATTGCGGCTACTCGGACTCGCTCGGAACGGCATCCAGCGAGCGTGTCCCGGGTCGCGCGCCGCTACTGGGCGTCACCGTCAGCGAGACCTTCGGCAATGGCAGGAAGTCCACCTCCACCTTGCTGACCTCGAATCCATCGACATCGCGCGCGTCCACGATGGAGCGAATGATCCGACGCTGCGTGGCGGCGATCGCGCCCGGCCGTGCCAGCGAATCATGATAGAGAATGCGTTCAAGGTACAGGTGATCGGCATCGGACGTCTCGCGCGCGATGCCAAACGTCATGACGGCGCCCGGGATGATGCCAATAGACGATTGGACATCCGTGATCTGGTATCCGGCGATGTCCATCAGGCTGGTGAAATCCATTGCATTGGTCATGCCGGCCGGCATCGGTTGCCTGGCACCGGCGAACATGTGCCACGCATCCTGGACCATAGCGCTGAGCCAGCCCATCACCGAGCCGGCGCTGTATGCGTCACCGGTGGCGAGCGCTGCGCGCTGTGCCGTACGCTCCTCCGACGGTAGCGGCACAAGCTCAAGCGCCGGCAACGGTCCTTGTGGACCGATGACCGCGTCGCTTTGCGCCTCGGCGAGAATGCGTGCGGCACCCGGTGTACCGCGCCTGGCATACAGCCAGTATGAGGTGGAAAATTCATACGTCTCCTGCTCGATCGCCTCCGCACTCGGCGCAACGCCATCCATCGTCAGGCCGACAAGCTGCCCGCCCGCCTGTGAGAACTCGCGCTGCGACAGCACGCCGACGGTGCCCACCGGAGCCTCCAACAGCGCCTTCACTGATTGCGCGCGGGGCAACTCGCGCACTCGATCATTGCGCGTGGCCATGCAGCGCGCGGTGCGTTGCTGCGCGTCGAACACCTGCCTCACCGCCGCTTCATCGCGGCACCCACCCTGCAGCACCAGCGCGTCGAATGTTGCGCGGCTAGCTTCCCCACGCATCGGCAACTGGAAACGGATGTCCTGCGCTGGCAGCGCAGGATCGACATCCGCCCAGCGCACCGCGGTGTTGCGGGTGAACTCTGTCTTGAAGGGGACATCGCGAGCAACCGCAAGATAGACCTGGCGGCTGGTCAGGCCGATGAGTTCGCTGCCGCCGCGCGCGGCGAAAATCAGCGCGCTGCGGCCGAGTTCCACCACCGCAACGTCGACGCCATTCCTGGCGCACTCGGCGACTAGAGCGGCCTGGATGCGGTCCGTCGCGAGCACGATATCGGGTCCAGTGCCGGCGGCTTCGCGGCAGAAGTCGCGCAGGGCAGGCTGCGGTTCGGCGTAGCGAATGGCAAGCTGACCAGCGAGACCGGCACGGGTCGCCATGGTGTCGAGCAGGCTGTCGAAGATCGCGCGCCCGCTCGTCGCGACAGTGACGCGGAGCATCGGCCTGTCCTCAGCTGCAGGCGCAAGGGCACCACCGCACAGGCCAAGAACGAGAACCAGTACAATGAGATGCGCGAACGGCCGCCCACGAGCTGCGCCAGAAAGTCGCATGGTCGTGCAATCACCCTGTCAGTGTGTCAAATCGAGATCGCCGAAGTCCGCATGATAAAGCGAGATCGGCATTGCTGCACACGCTGAGCAGTTTGCGCGCGGGAATTTGCCGCGCCGTTAACGGCCGATCGGCGGCGAGAGATCAGTCCGGTTGACCGAGCGCCCGATACATCTCCGACAGGTACGGGCTTATAGGGACGCCGAGCGTCTCACCTGTGGGTAAACGGTCCACCAGCCATCGCGTATAGAGCCGATCGAGCGTCCCCTCGCTCGCCATGCGGGCAAATGACTGCTTGACGAGATCGGCAAACGCCGGGTCGTTGCGCCGCAACGTGATCGCATACGGTTCGAACGACAGATAGTCGCCCACGATGGCGAAACCGCGGCCGTCGTGGTGTGTGGCAATGAAGCCGGCGAGCAGGATGTCGTCCGACGCGAACGCATCCGCCTTCCCGGCCACCAACAAATCGTATGCGGCATCCAGACTCGGCAGTTCCTCCACCGTCATTGCGGGGGACACTTTGCTGGCCAGACGCTGCATAACCTCGGCGTTGGTCGTGCCGGCGCTGACCGCGACCGTGCGGCCGGCGAGGTCACGATATGAACTTACCCGCGCACGACCGCTTCCCTCCAAGGGGACCATCAGCTTGGTTCCGCTCAGAAAGAACACCGGCGAGAAGGCGACCACCGTGGCGCGTTCGGCGTTGGCCGTGGTCGAGCCGCACTCGAGATCGACTGCACCGGAAACCACCTTCGGCAGCCGCTGATCCGCGGCGACTGGGACGTAAACGATGCGCACGCCGGTTTGCCAGGCAGGTGCGTCAGCCTCCAGCAGGTCGCGGTTCAATGTGCGTGCCACGTCCTCGGCAATGCCGTGACAGATGTCCAGCGAGAACCCAATCGGCTGCCCGGCCTTGTTCAGGAACGAGAATGGCAGCGAGCTGTCTCGGTAGCCAAGCAGGATGGTGCCGCGATCATCGATCGTCTTCAGGGTGCCGGAGAGCGGCGCACCTTCCTCCGCCAGGACGCTGCCGCCGGCCCAGGCCGCGGCAAACGACAGGCAGGCGAGAGCGCGCAGGGCCCTCATACCGGTTCCACTTCCATCTCCTCGATCATCGCCGCCGTATCGACATCGCTGATCAGTTGCCCCTCCCATTTCGCCACCACAGCCGTCGCCAGTGAATTGCCGATGACGTTGGTGGCCGACCGGCCCATGTCGAGGAACGTGTCGATGCCCAGGATCAGCAACAGTCCCTCTTCCGGCAGGTTGAACTGGCTGAGTGTCGCCGCGATCACCACCAGGGAGGCGCGCGGCACACCGGCGACCCCCTTGCTGGTCAGCATCAGGGTCAGCAGCATCGCGATCTGCGTGCCGAAGGTCAGCGGAATGTCATAGGCCTGCGCGATGAACACGCTGGCGAACGTGCAGTACATCATCGTGCCGTCGAGATTGAACGAGTAGCCGAGTGGCAGGACGAAGCTGGAGATGTTGCGCGAGATCGGAAATTTCGCCAGTTGCTCCAACATCTTCGGATAGGCGGCTTCGGAACTGGCGGTGGAGAACGCGAGCAGGAACGGCTCGCGCACCAGCAGGATCAGGCGTTTTACGCTTGGCCCGAGGATCAGGAATCCTACCAGGACCAGTATAATCCACAGGCACAACAGACCGAAGTAGAATTGACCCATGAACTTGGCGTAGTTGACGAGGATCCCCAGGCCGTTTGTGGAGATCGTCGCGGCCATGGCGCAGAATACCGCCAGCGGAGCCAGCTGCATAACATAGCCGGTCACGCGCAGGATGACGTGCGACAAGCCCTCGATGCCGTCGAGCAGCAGCTTGGCACGCTCGCCCATGGCGGTGCAGGCCACCCCGAAGAAGATCGAGAACACGACGATCTGCAGGATCTCATTGTCCACCAACGGGCGAACCGCCAAATCAGGGAAGACGTGCTTGACGAAGCCGTCGAATGTCATTGCGTGGGCATCGATGCCCGAGCTCACCCCGCTGACGACTTTGTGGATGCCCAGACCAGGCTGGAACAGGTCCACGAGAAACAGGCCGAGCGCCAGCGAGACCAGCGAGGCGCTGACGAACCACAGCATGGCCTTGCCGCCGACCCGCCCGACCGCTCCCGCATCAGACATATGGCCGATCCCCACCACCAGGGTGGAGAAGACCAGCGGCCCGATGATCATCTTGATCAGGCGCAGAAAGATCGTGCTGCCGAACGATACGTAGGTGGCGAACAGCTTCCGGGTGGCAGGATCGGAGTAATGATCGTGGATCAGCCCGCCCGCAGCAATTCCCAGCACCATCGCCACGATGATGTAGGTTGTCATTCGGCTCGATTTCATCGGTGCTCCATCCATTCGACCGCGTGTTGCAGTCATGTTGCAACTCCGGCAGGAGGTGATGCAACTGGCCGGCCTACCCGGCACAATCTGCCGCGCCGTTAACGGCAGGGTAAGTGCGACAGATCATTCTCTGATCAACGGCAATAGGCCGGGTTACTGGCGAATGAGCCAGGGACATGCGATGCGCGCCTGGTTCCAGGCGCGGGGGTGACGAAATGAAAGCCCTTATGGAAGGGCTGCGCGCATTGGGTCCCGCACGACTCGCTGCGATGGGCGCCGTCGCGCTTGGCATGCTCGGCATGCTCGCGCTGATGGTGCTTCGCGGGGGCACTGAGCCGATGGCGCTGCTCTACGGTGACCTAGAACTGCGCGACGCGTCGCAGGTTGTGGATCAACTCGCGCGCCGCCACATCCCGTATCGCATCGCCGGCAACGGGAGCCAGGTCATGGTGCCCGCCGACAGCGTCGCCGAGGCACGGCTGGCGCTGGCCCACGAGGGCCTGCCCGCCGGCGGCTCCATCGGTTACGAGATCTTCGACCGCTCCGACGGCTTCGCCGCCACCGAGTTTCAGCAGAAGATCAACGAGACTCGCGCGCTGGAGGGCGAGATCGCGCGGACCATTCACGCCATGCGTGGCATCCGCGCCGTGCGCGTGCATCTTGTTCTGCCGCGCCGCGAGCCATTCGCGCGGGACCGGCAGGACGCGCAGGCCAGTGTGATGCTGACCATGGCCGGCGTGGGGAGGCTGGATCACGAAGGTATCCAGGCCATCATTAACCTCGTCGCAGCTGCGGTACCCGGACTGCGGCCGCAGAACATCGCCATCGTTGATTCGCGTGGCGACCTGCTGGCGCGCGCTGGCGAGCCGGTTGGCCCCGCCGCGACCGCGCTTTCGACCGAGGAGGTCCGGCGCGCGACCGAATTGCAGCTTTCACATGCGGTCGAGGCGATGCTGGAGCCCAGTCTGGGCGTCGGCCACGTGCGTGCCGAGGTCGCGGTGCGCATGAGTTTCGACCGGGTGAACCAGACCGAGGAGCACTACGACCCGGATGGCCAGGTGACGCGAAGCTCGCAGAATGTCACCAGCAACTCAAAGAGCAGCGAACCCAACGGCACTGTGACGGTGCAGAACAACTTGCCCAACGCCGATGCGGGCCGTGAGGCCGCGGGCACGCAGGAGTTCTCGGCAGGAAGAGACCACCAACTACGAGATCAACAAGACGGTGCGCACTCTGATCCGCGAGCAGCCGCAGATCGATCGCATCAGCCTGGCGGTGATGGTGGATGGCACCGACAGCGTCGGCGCAGATGGCAAGCACGCCTGGCAGCCACGTGCTGCCGAGGAACTGGATCGCATCACCGGTCTGGTGAAGAGCGCGATCGGCTTTGACGAGAAGCGCGGCGATCACGTCGAGGTGGTGAGCATGCGCTTCACGAGCGAGGATAGTTCGCCGGTTGCCGACAGCGGGGGACTGTTCGGATTGAACCTGGACAAGGCTGACCTGCTGCGTCTGGCGCAGACCGCTCTGTTCGGCGTGATCGGCGTGCTCACACTTTTGGTCGTGCTGCGACCTATGGTGCTGCGCATCACCGCGGTTGCACCGGCGGCATTGGCCAGCGGTGGCGCGGCACTGGCCTCGCTCACCGGTCCAGCCGGTGCTGCATTGCAGGCATTGCAGCCGGCGGCGGCGGCAGGCGCCGCCGGCACTCTGCCGCTGCTTGAGGACGAGAGCATGGTGAATATCGCGCAAATCGAGGGCCAGATGCGTGCCTCCTCGTTGCGGCGCATCGGCGCGCTGGTCGAGAAGCATCCGGACGAGACGTTGTCGATCGTGCGCGGCTGGATGGTGCAGGAGAACAATTAGGGTGCTGAAGTCGGAAGACTATCGCGGCATCAGTGGGTCGCAGAAGGCGGCAATCCTTATGCTGGCGCTCAGTGAGGAGCAATGCACGCGGCTCTTCTCCATGATGCACGAGGACGAGATCAAGGACATCTCATCGGCGATGTCCCAATTGGGCGCAGTGCGATCCGAGGTTGTCGAGCGTTTGTGCCTCGACTTCGTTGATCACATGGGAGCCTCCGGCAACCTGGTCGGCAGCTACGAGAGCACCGAGCGGCTGCTGCAGAAGACACTGCCGCGCGAGCGCGCGTCGCAGATCATGGATGAAATCCGCGGCCCCGCCGGCCGCACCATGTGGGACAAGCTCGGCAACGTGCACGAAGCCGTGCTGGCGAACTATCTGAAGAACGAATATCCGCAGACCGTCGCCGTCGTATTGTCCAAGGTCCGTCCGGATCACGCGGCGCGGGTGCTGACGATGTTGCCGGACTCCTTCGCCATGGAAGTGGTGATGCGAATGCTGCGCATGGAGAGTGTGCAGAAGGACGTGCTCGATGGCGTGGAACGCACCCTGCGCGCCGAGTTCATGTCCAACCTGGCGCGCAGCACACGGCGTGACTCGCACGAGATGATGGCGGACATCTTCAATAACCTCGACCGCCAGTCCGAGACACGCTTCATCGCCGCGTTGGAGGAGCGTAACAGAGAATCCGCCGAGCGCATCAAGGCGCTGATGTTCACCTTCGACGACCTGATCCGGCTGACGCCTCAGGCGGTGCAGGTACTGCTACGCGCGACCGAGAAGGACAAGCTGCCGACCGCGCTCAAGGGCGCTTCGGAGAAGCTGCGCGACATGTTCTTCCAGAACATGTCGGATCGCGCCGCCAAGATCCTGAAGGACGACATGGAGGCACTCGGTCCGGTGCGGCTGCGGGATGTGGACGATGCGCAATCGGGCATCGTGGCGCTCGCAAAGGAGTTGGCTGCTCAGGGCGCAATCGAGATCGCCGAGAGCAAGGACGAGGAGATGGTCTATTAGATGGACGGATTCGCATCTCGCCCAAGGGCTGGAGCGCTGTTTGCCGAGGACTTTGATCTGCCAGAGACCACGCCAGAGCCGGAGGTGGTCGACCCGATGTTCTCCGCCTGCGAGCTTGTGGCCGCGCGCGAGGCCGCGCGGCGTGACGGCTATGCCGACGGTCTCCAGAAGGCCGCTGAAAATGACACCGCGGCAACGCGCCGGGCGATGGCCGCGATCGCTGAGCAACTCGCCGCTGAACGCGATGTGGCGGTGATACGCGCCGATCAGTCGGCTGAGGCGATCGCGCGCCTGCTGCTGGACAGTCTCGCGGCGGCGTTCCCCGCGATCTGCGCGCAATACGGCGATGCCGAGGTGCGCGCCATTGTGCGGGTCGTGCTTCCGGGACTGCGGCAGGAACAGGCGATCACCGTGCGTGCGCACCCGTGCACCGCTGCGGCAGTGGCGCAGGAGATTGCGCGATTGGATCCGGATCTCGCCGCGCATGTTCAGACTGTCGCGTGCGAGACGATGCCCCCGGGCGACGTGCGAATTGCATGGCGCAGTGGTAGCGCCAAGCGCGACGCGGCGGAACTATGGCGAGAGGTGGCCTCGGTGCTGATGCCGGCCGGGTTGATGATGGCGCATGCGGCGATCAGGGAGACGATTGATGGCGACTGATATGGAACTGGCCGAGTTGGCGGACGGCGCTGGAACGAACGGCGACAGCAATTCGCCGCGCGGCGCGCGTGAACTGGAGGCGGTCTATGACATACCGGTCACGGTCAGCGCAGTGCTTGGCAAGGCCACGATGCAGGTGAGCCAGTTGCTGAAGTTGGGTCGTGGCGCAGTGGTCGAGCTGGATCGCAAGTTGGGCGAAGCGATCGATATCTACGTCAACAATCGTCTGGTCGCACGCGGCGAGGTGGTGATGGTCGATGACAGTCGGCTCGGTGTGACGATGACTGAAATCGTCAAGACCGACCGGCCGAGCTAGTCCACGATGCGCGTTCTGATCATCGGTTCCCTCGCCGGCGAGTTGGGGCAGGCCGCGCGCATTGCGATCGCGCGCGGCGCAAAGCTCGACCAGGCCGACGACGCCGACACGGCGCTGGCGCGGCTGCGCGATGATGCCCGCGTCGATCTGGTGCTGTGCGATGTGGTGCACGATGTCGGCGCGGTGGTCCGCGCACTCGCGGCCGAGCGCATGGCGGTACCGGTGGTCGCCTGCGGCACCGGCGACGATGCAGATGCCGCGGCGCGTGCCATTCGCGAGGGCGCGCGTGAGTTTCTGCCGCTGCCGCCCGATCCCGACCTGATCGCCGCCATACTCGAAGCCGCCGCCGGCGAAAGCCACGCAATGGTGGTGCGCGATGCGGCCATGCAGGCCACAGTGAAACGCGCCGAGCAGGTGGCGGCATCCGAAGCTTCGGTGTTGATTACTGGCGAATCGGGCACCGGCAAGGAAGTACTGGCGCGTTACATCCACCGTCGCTCTCGTCGCTCCGCAGGGCCGTTCGTCGCACTGAACTGCGCGGCGATCCCCGACAACCTCCTGGAATCGGAACTGTTCGGCCACGAGAAGGGCGCATTCTCCGGCGCGGTCGCGCGACGGGTGGGAAAGTTCGAGGCGGCTGACGGCGGCACGCTGCTGCTGGATGAAATCAGTGAGATGGATTCCCGATTGCAGGCCAAGCTCCTTCGCGCGCTGCAGGAGAGGGAGATCGACCGGCTGGGCGGTGCCGCGCCGGTGCGCGTGAATGTCCGCATCCTGGCCACGACCAATCGGGACCTGCCAGCCGACGTCCAGCGTGGCACATTCCGCGAAGATCTGTATTTCCGGCTCAACGTCGTATCGCTGCGTATACCGCCGCTGCGGGAGCGGCCGCACGACATCGCCACCCTGGCGGACCATTTCGCGCGCCGCTACGCCGAGGTGAACGGATTGCCGTTCCGTCCGCTGACGCACGAGGCATCGCTGCGCCTCACATCGCATGCCTGGCGCGGCAACGTGCGCGAGCTGGAGAACACCATCCACCGCGCAGTGCTGCTCGCTGACGGTCCGGAGATCGGCATCGAGGCGATCGAGCTCGGGCCATTGGCTGCGATCGCTCATGCTCCTGCCGGCGGCGGCATAGCCTCGCTGGTCGGCCGCCGGATGGAGGAGGTGGAACGCGACCTGATCATCGAGACATTGGGCCACACGTTAGGCAACCGTACCCACGCTGCGACCATCCTGGGCATCTCGATCCGAGCATTGCGCAACAAGCTGCGCGATTACGCAGCCCACGGCGTCATGGTGCCCCGGCCCGCCGCAGGCGTGGCGGCGTGAGGACATGGTGCGCGGCAGAAGGGCCATCTCCGCCAAACCCCATCTCGCAAGGGAAGCATGGGTAGGGTCAGGGCTCTCCGGCTCCTCGCGAAAGGGGGCTGAGGGGAGGGGACGGCGCCGCCATGGCTGACCCAATCGCCACCGCCGGCTTCCTGCCAAGCCTTACCGTCCGCCTCCGCCAGTTCACCCCTGGGACCGACATTGGCCTCGCCATCGGCGTGGTCCTGTTGCTCTCCGTACTAATCCTGCCTCTGCCGACCTTGTTGCTGGACCTCGGCCTTGCCCTTTCCATCACCGCCGCCGTGCTGGTCCTCATGGTGGCGCTATTTCTCAACCGCCCGCTGGACTTCTCCAGCTTCCCCACGTTGCTGCTGCTGACCACGCTGCTGCGCCTGTCGCTGAACGTCGCGGTGACCCGGCTGATCCTTTCCCACGGCAACGAGGGCCCGCTCGCCGCCGGTCATGTGGTGGCGGCCTTCGGCGGCTTTCTAATGGGCGGCGACGTGGTGATCGGGCTGATCATCTTCTCAATCCTTTTGGTGGTGAACTTCATGGTCA
>CAWHVQ010000009.1:0-268522 GCA_963832895.1 uncultured Alphaproteobacteria bacterium
TTACGGGGCGGGGGTTGAGCGGCTCGAATTGTCTGTGATTCTCTGTGCGGCGCCGCTTCGCGAGGTGCCAGATGTGGACGACCAAGAACCGCCCCCGCTACGACCGGGACAAGTTGCGCTACCCGAGTGATCTGACCGATGAGGAATGGTCACTTATCGAGCCACTGATACCACCGGCCAAACGCGGTGGCCGCAAGCGAGAGGTAGTGCTGCGGGAGGTGGTGAACGGCGTGATGTATGTGCTGAGCACCGGCTGCCAGTGGCGATACATCCCCAAGGACCTGCCGCCAAGGAGTACGGTTCACGACTACCTCACCCGCTGGAACTACGACGGCACGATCGAGATGATCCACCACGCGCTCTATGTGCAATGCCGCGAGGCGATCGGGCGGGAAGCCAGTCCGACCGCCTGCGTGATCGACAGCCAGAGCGTGAAGAGCGTGGAAAAAGCGACTGTCTTGACTGTCAAGCGTCGTTTCGCCTTTTTATGATCTGGCACGGACCGCGTCGCCTCAAGGCTGTCGCGATGCGCCACCGCCTTCGGCGGCTTCGGCCTTGACCCGTCGCGGTCCGTGCCAGGCGGGCTTTTGATCGGCTCGACGCCATCGTTCACGCGCATTGCCATGGGGTCTTCGTCCGGATGATTGCATTGAGGATGCCGAGGAGGCGCCGCATGCACGCTACGATCGCAACCTTCTTTGGACGTCCCCGTTCGACCAGGCTTTTGTAATGTTTGCTGATGACAGGGTTCCATCGGATTGCGGAGAGCGTTGCCATATACAGAGCATTGCGAACGTCAGCACGGCCACCGGCGATGGTTCGCTTGCCGCGCATCTGCCCAGAGTCGCGATTGACCGGTGCGACACCGACGAGAGCAGCGACACGGCGGCGGTCGAGTTGGCCGAGCTCAGGTAGATCAGCGATAAGAGTGTGCGCGGTGACATCGCCAACCCCCGGAACTGATGTCAGCAGATTGTCGGCGACTCGCCAGACGGGTGATCGCTTGACGGTATCGTCGATGTCGTGATCCAGCTCAGCGAGCTGGGCCTTGAGGGTCTTCAGTGTTGCCCTGAGCATGCGCTGAACTCGCGAATTGCGTGCCTGATGGAGCCGATTGGTCTCCATGCCGATCATTTCCACCACCTGGCGTCGGCGCGCGATCAGTTCGGCCAGGCTCTGGCTGTCGGCGTCGGCGAGCGGGCGTGGTTCGGGACGAATACGTTCGGCGAACAGGGCGATGATCTGAGCATCGAGTGCGTCAGTCTTGGCGAGCCGTCCGGTGGCGCGGGCAAAATCGCGGATCTGACGTGGATTGACGACCGCCAGCGGAAGGCCGGCGCTGGCCAGAGCGGCAGCCACGGTGGTCTCGAACCCGCCGGTGGCCTCGAGCACAATCAGGGCAGGAGCCAGGGTAAGCAGATCGGCGACGAGTTGCGCAAGGGCTTGGCCATCTCGCGCGATAGCGAAGACCTGACCTGAAGGACGCACATAAACATCGAGACGGTCCTTCGACACATCGATCCCAACGAAGCTCGGCGAAGCGGGGTGGCGTTCCATGACCCGTCCTTGCGAATGCGGGCTCGGCTTGCGGCCCAGGCGACTGTTCGGGTTCTCTATGGAACCGGTGGACGGGGCGCCTTGCTTTTTCTCGGGCTCACTGACCCTGGGGGGCTGCGGGCTCCCATCCACCGATAGGCTTGCCGACTGCTTCGTGGCCGGCAATGGCAAGATGCAAGGGGGGCCTGCATCGATCCGCCCGGGTATGACGCGGGCAAGAAGATCAGGGGCAAGAAGCGACATATCCTGGTCGACACGGTAGGGCTGTTGCTGCACGCGGTGGTGCATCCCGCAGATGTCCAGGATCGTGACGGCGGTGTTCTGCTGCTCTCGACCTTGTTCGGGATGTATCCCTTCCTGGCGAAGCTGTTGCCGATGCGGGCTATCAGGGACCGCAGTTCGCGACGGCAGTAGCCGAGGTTCTGCCACACCTCTCGGTCGAGATCGTGAAACGTTCCGATCAGGCGAACGGCTTCGTGGTCCTGCCAATGCGCTGGGCCGTCGAGCGCACCTTGGCATGGCTCAATCGCTGCCGTCGCCTCGCCAAGGATTTCGAAAACCTCAGCCGCAATGCGCTGGCATTTCTGAAGCTTGCATCAATCCGCCTGATGCTGCGAAAGCTCTGCAATCCGGTATGAACTTTCCGGACCGACTCTGAGCTGGACTTTGGCCATTTACGCAGCGTAGCAGGCGGCGTTGATCAAGCGATTGATGGTGGGCTGTGAGATTTTAGTGCCATCTAGTGTATGACTCGATGTTACGAAACTCTGTGGGGCCCATAGCTCGCGACGAACTGCTGCCAAAGCGTCACTGAATGTGGGCAACGGCTTTGGATACCAACTGGCTGTGCGCGGCGCCGGTGCATGAGTGGCATAGAGCTCGTTGGCCCACAACGTTATCAAAGAGAACAAGCCGAGAAGGGCGGGGGTCGTCCGCGCGATGGCGGGATCAGACCATTGCCGTTGGCTCTCCACACCGAGATGACGGCGGACTTCGGCGAAGGTGACCTCGATGGACCAGCGGCGGACGAACCACCGAAGGATGTCGAGCGGGTCGGCATCGAGATCGGTGCATAGAAAAGCCTGTGGTTTGAACTCATCGGCAACGTCGCGAACTAGTACATAGCGGATCGCCACCAGGCGGCCGGGGTGGTGCCAGATGGCGGTGCCGGAAACGATCTGCAGTAGTCGCTCGCTGCGGCCATACCATCCGTTCACCTTGAAGCGTCGCCAGCGCGTCCGAGAATTCGCGAGACGCTGAACCAGCGTTGGCTGGCGCCTGCCGACGACGCGTGGCCGGCCGATCGTGCCGGCTCGGCGATGCGCCGGCGGGTCGAACAGCCGGGCATCGAGACGCAGGCGGGTGATCATGCAGAGGCGATGTCGAACCGCATTGAGCAGCTCGATGGCAGCGAAGCCGCTATCGGTCACCGCTATGATCTGCCGCTCCGGCAGCCACCGTGCGACCTGCAGCATGACCTGCCGCCCCCAGTCAGTGAGCTTCTTATGTCGCCGCTTGTATTTGCGAGCATATCGTTCTGACGGTGCCAGGACAGTCAAAAATGGCAGTGCCCAGATGCGCCCAGCCCATGGGATCTCGGGCAGCAGCATGATCGACAACCATCGCAGGCCGCTCGCCTTGACGAAATGACCATGCGAAGAGCGGACCGGGTCTCGATAGATGCCCCGGGCTTTGATCTTGGCACCCCATCGCCGCTCGATCGTGTCGTCGAGGCCCATGATGACCGGGCCGGTTGGTACCAAGTTATTGACCAATACCCGGAACAGACATCGAGCGACCCAACGGCTTGACCAGCGATTGCGGTTGAGCACGCGGTGATAGTTGGCGAAGTCCATCGCCTGCTCGAACCCCACCACGCGCAAGGCGGCAGCGACGGTACGTCGCCCGGGGGTGAGGATGCTGCCCACGATCAGCACAAGAACATGCTCCCATGTCGGTGCCGTGAAACCCTCTCTGAAAGGCTGCAACCATAGCGCCAGGCTTGCAGGTACAAGGCGGCTTGAACTCACGTCCCGCATCGCTCCCCCGAATCGACATTCGGGAGAGACTTGCCCGCAGAAGATCAGCCGCGAATCCGGCGTTCGATCACATTCGATTCAACCCAGGTCAACCCGAAATTGGCCAAAGTCCAGCTGAGAGAGTTGTGATTGCGGCAATAGTAGTAATAGTGGAAGGCCCCATTGCGACCGCGCATCTTGTGACACGACACGCCAACGCCACAGTGGCCGCACTTGACGAGCCCCGCGCAGGAGCCATTGATTTGGTTCCGCGCGCCGAGGGCTCCATTGGGAGTTGTCATAGCTGACGCGTTGCGCAGCCTCGAAGAGTTCCTCGTCGAGGATCGCGGGAACTGGTATGGGGATCCACTGGTCACGGGGGCGCCTTATCTGGCGCTTCGCCTTTGTGCGGTGGCGGTCCAAAACGGAGGCAGTGCGATTGTAGTATGCGCGGCCCAACGTAAGTCTCGTTGCGTATCAGACGTCCGATCATAGATACGCCCCAGACGGCCTTCCCGCTTGGCGAAGGAACAAGGTCCTGGTTGAGCTGCCAGGAGATCTGTCGCATCGAGAGATTGCTCTCGACATAGTCTCGAAAGATGCGGCGTACGATCATCGCCTCGGGTTCGTCGATCTCGAGGTGCGCGGCTCGCTCGGCAGAGCGCGCAATGCGTCGATACCCATATGAGCATTTCCACGCGATCACCTCGCCGGCACGCGCGCGCCACAGCTCGCCGCGGCGATATCGCTCTGCGATCTTCGCGCGTTCGTATTCAGCTATCACGCCCTGTACCTGAGTGAGCAACTGGGCTTGCGGGTCGTCGGCAAGAGGTGGGGTGTCGTGGAACAACACCGTGACGCGATGGTGCGCCAGTTCGTCGAGCACAATGACTTGATAGGCATACATACGGGCTAGGCGATCGGGGGATAAGCACCGGACGGCGTCGAGCCGTCCGGCTTCGGCAGCATCCCGGAGGGCATCGAGGCCTGGGCGGTCCAACCGCGCGCCCGACCATCCGTCATCGCAGTATTCGGCGACCTGCTCGTGTCCTTCCGCGGCAACTCGCTTGCGCAGGACTTCGAGCTGCGAGCCGATGGTTCCGCGGGCCTCTTGGGACTCGGTCGAAACCCGCGCGTAGATTGCTACCCGCATCGCCGCGTCCTCTGGGCAACTGCGCAATCAGGTGCGGAAGCACACTTTGTGCAATCTTTCCGACTGGGCGGCCGCGAGGATGGGCTTGGGTTCCCGACGACTTCCCGGCTCCGGCAGAGAACTGCCGCCGGGTGCCAATCCCGGCTGGGTCCCTCGACATTTTGCAATCCAGCGTGATGGGCTATCCGCCCCGCCAGTGGGAGCTACGACCAGCCGGAACCTCGCTCTCCGGCTACAACGAAATCACGACCATCAAAATTGCTACTGCCGCCTCCGCGACTGAGAGAACAAGCCGAACATCATGCCTCCACCCGCGCCAGCACGCGCCGCACTGCCGTTGCCGTCCATGTCCCGTTCCCGCGAGGCGTGGCGATACCGCGTGCGTTCAGCGCAACTGCGATCCCGTTCATGCTAGTGACGCCAGTCTTCCGGATAGCCTGAACGTCGCCGTAGCGCGCGGTGGCTTTCTCATCTGCCCTGCGTCCTCGGGCGGCTGCAGCGTGCGCCAGTGCTTCTGCTGACGGGCGGTAGCCATGATCCCCACCCAGCTTGACCCCGCGCGCTTTGGCAGCCTGTAGCCCGCTCCTGATGCGTGCGCTGTTCAGGCGCCGCACATCCTCCGCGAGGGCTGCCCGGACGTGCATCTCGAAAGGCTTCGCCGAAGGCATGTCGCACGCCGCAATGTCCACCTGCTCCGTTAGCCCAGCGACAAAATGAACGTTGCGCGCGAGGCGATCGAGCTTCGCGATCAGCAGTTTTGCGCCTGTCGTGCGGCAGCGAGCAATTGCCTTGGCAAGCTCGGGACGGTCCGACCGGCAACCGGACTCCACTTCAACGAATTTCGGCAGGACGATCGCATCTTCTGGCTTCAGGAACGCGACGATTGCGGCTTCCTGTGCCTCCAAACCGAGGCCCGACTTACCTTGCCGCTCGGTGCTCGCTCTCAGGTATGCGACGTAGTGGGTCATGGCAGGGTCTCCAGCTTCGACGCCAATAGCGTATCGGAATAATTACGGGCCGTGCAAGTCGCAATCAATTGCTATTTCGACGAGCGCAATGCAAGCCAAGGCCTTTCATCTCCGCTCAGGCTCTTTGAGACAGCGACGGCACTCAACCGGCGGTCAGATGGGTTATACGGCATCGCGGGGCAGCATCTCCGACGCCCGACGGATGCAGGAACATTCACGCCTCGGCCGAGATTTTGGCCAAAGGAGGCCGTCGCCTACTTCCCCTTCCCGACCGCTGCCTTCCACTCGGACGAGCATCTAAATTGTCGCGTACAGTTCGACAGAGTCCGCCAGATACGCAGCGTCGCCGGACGCTCGAAACCCTTCTGCAAGGATCACCTTCACACGTGCCTCTCCGTCTGATCTTGGGTCGTATCAGACCACGCGTCCGTTGCACGCCGTCTCTCATCGCCACCTTGAGGATGCCATGCCCGGCGCTCAACCAGGCCAGACGCGTTACCGCCTCCCCCCGCAGAAGCGGCTCCAATGAGCGGCTCACGGTCGCCGGTTCGTTGATGAGCGCGAGCGCGGCGGCTATGAAGCCCTGGGCCGGGCGGCGCCCAGGGACTATGATGTCACCAGCCGCTGATCATCGGCGAGGACAAAGACCCATGTTGTCTTCCTTCCGCGTCGCTGTAGTCGCCATGGCCCTGATAGCGACCCTCGGATCGCCCCCCGCCTCAGCCCAGCGGCGAGGTGGCTTCGTTGGCCCACGCGGAGGGGCCGCCTTTGTAGGACCGCGTGGTGGCGCATTTGTCGGACCGCGTGGTAACGCCTTCGTGCGGCCGGGCTTCGTCAATCCTCGGTTTGGCTTCAACCGTGGCTTCGTCGGGCCACGCGTCTTTGTCGGCCCTGGCTTCGTCGGGCCTTACCCTTACCCTTACCCATACGCATATCCATATGCCTATGCCTACCCATACCCCTACGCCTACCCGTACCCGCCGCCGCCATACCCGTACTACCCGCCATACTGAAAAAACCTCGGGATCAGCTTTCGGCAGACGGCGGGCTGCCGTTCGATCTCCGCACGATGAAGTGTCGGGCGAGTTCGGTCCATTCAGCGTCGTCCGTCGCGCCGTCGCGCCGAGCCATTGTCACGCGGCTTTAGCATCTGCCTAATGAAACTCCCACCCTCGACGGCATCGACCTCCGCTCTCGCGCGAACGACGCAGCGAGGCCGAAACTTATTCCGGTAGGAGTCTATGGCCAGAACCGCTGAACGCCAATACCGATTAGGTACGAGGCTGCCGACATTCACCAAGCAAGCATCACGCCGCGGGGTTTCGCGAGAACACCGCTCGATCTGTCGCTGCTAGCCGTGCGGGAGCCGAGCCGGCACATTGGCATCGCGTCGCACAGCGGCGTTCAGCCTTAGTGGGCACCCGGAGCGGTCAGGGTTCAGATCGGGCCAAGATTGGCGTCAGATCGCGCCAGGCGGCGGTTAGACCTTCGGGCAGGCTTCGACGGCGTCGGCGGGCTTCCTAGGTGGTTTCGCTCTGACCAGCCCGCATGTGGCCTAGCGTCAGCACGTTCGCGTACCCGACTGGATCGATGCCTAACGATCCAGCGGGACCCCCGTCGCGTCTGATGCGAGGGTCCCAGCCTCGCATCGCAAAAAACCGCGTGGCGGCAGTCGAGTTGCGCTATGGCCGTTCACATACGCGCGGATGGAACCTGTCAGAAGCTCACGTTCAGTTCTTGCCGCCACCAGATGGCTGAGTGCGGTTAGGATTCGTTGCATCAGGTTGTGTCGATCCCGTCGGACCAACTGTGGCGGGGTATGACTGAGCCGCTTGGTTGGTGGTCACAGTCGATCCGCTACCCGTCGCAGGCGTACCTACCTGCTGACTGCCGGTCTGCGTGCCAGTCGTCGCTTGGCTGGCGTCGTCCGAGGCGGCGAAGCCAGGCACCACGGTGCCGGCCGCAAGTAAAGAGGCTAGGCCAAAAACGCAGAATGTCTTTTTCATCTCATGTGCCCTTAAGCGAAACTTCGGCATCGTTAACGCTGAGGCTCGTGCCGTGATGTCGAGATCACGAAAACTCGTTTGGGTCAGCGCACCCTGACTGCCGCCAATCTCTTCGGCGAGACAGCCGTGTAGTGCATGATCATGGTCGGCGTCTTGTGGACAAGGACCCCCTCGCGGCGCGCTCCGCCCTCGCCAGCAGTCCGCGCACCTGCTGCGGCGTCCCCATATGCCGCCACGTCGTGTCGATCAGGCGGCTAGAGCGGCAGGACCGTGACGCCCGGCGGCCGTGCCATACCGATGTCGATCTGAACGCTCTCCACCTTGTCGCAGGATCATCTGCGTGGTCGCCTTAGAGCGCCCCCAGGCTGGTCATCGGTGAGAGGTGTCGGCTGAAGAAACCCGCCGCGATAGCTCACGCGATCCCGCCTCTGAGCACCACGCCGCGAGGAACTAGCAGTCCTGGACCTGCGTTGGGATCAGGCCATGCGCGGTCACGAGACGCCACTTCAGATGGCCCGGCGTCACGTCCGTGACGGAGAGGAAAGGCTCGCCCGCCAGGACGCGTTGGTTCGGAAAATGGGGGCCGCCACCACCCCGGTCGCCTCTCTGGCTCGCGAGCTCCTGGACGTCATGAGCGCAACGCTCGTCATAGCTCGCGGCGATCTAGAGCGGCTGGAGCGCAAGGCACGCCACGATCCCTGGCCTTGACGGCTCAGGCAGTCCACCGCCTCAGCGTGGCTGCGACGAGGCCAAATGCGACGATGGCCGATGTCGGGCTCGTGGCGCGCTGCCGCCCACACACTTCGCTCAGCGACGGCTTGATGGCGGCAGTCGATCCCTGTCGAACTTCGATGGCGATGACAAATTTCGCGCCGGTTCGCCCGTGAGCATTTTGGCAGCTATCACCGTTTGCTATGCCGCAGCCGTCACGTCCGCTACGTCTTCGCTGAATTCGCCGCGTAGCGGGACCTCCTTCGCTATAAGGCCGCCCCTCACGCTGATGAAAAGCCTCTCTCCCCTTGGCCCCTGAGCGACGCGATCCACCGTAGCGCCGGCGGCCGATACCAACGTTGCAAATTGTTCTACATTCGACATGGCCCCATCCTCCCGCTGTGGGTCTGGTACAGGCCGCGGGGATAATTACGTCAAGGCAGTGATGCTGTCGGGGATAGCCGGGTGGACTCACCATGACCCCGACGCAACAATGCAGTTGACCTTGATTTGCTGGTTGTTTTGACTCTTCGGCACGATGCAGAATGAACCTCGCGTCACTGCCAAGGCCGCTGTTGTGTGGTGCGTTGCGCGCTCGATCCCGATCGCAGCCTCAGTATGGCTCAGCCGCGTTGACCAGGGTGCGCATCGACGCATCAAGGGCCTCCGCCTCGTCACCGCGTATGGCATCGCGGCGATGCTAGGCACAATGCCAGACATTGTTGCGGGACTGCCGGACGGTTCTGCGCTAAGCTCGCTCGCTGGCGGCTTCGCCCTATGGGGCAGCGTATCGGAATCCCGGTCTACGCGCGCGGAGTCAAGCCGTGACCTTCTCCTGCTGACGATAGCCGCGGCGTTTGGCGCAGCCATCTTCATCGTGTCGGCGCCATCGCTGCGTCGCATTGGTTTTGTGGGGCCGGAGATTGTGCTGGCCAGCGGTGCGTTCTGCGTCGGCTACCTGCGCCGCTTCGGGATCACAGGGACGGGCGTCGGCTCGCAAATCTATATCGGCCAGTTGCTGGCCTACAGCGCCGGCCTAGGGCCACGAGACCTGCCGATAGTCGTAGTTGCAGCGGTTCTTGCTACAATAGCTTCCATTGTGCCACGCGTGTTGAGTGGCCCGGCGGAACACCCGCCACCGACGTCAACGCTACCTCCCCGCGCCGGCCGGATTCCGCCGGAACTCGCCATGGGGCTCCAGGCTTCTGTGGCCGCGATCGTCATCGTCGCGCTGAACGCCGCGGTCGGACTGGCCAAGTCAGCATGGGCCATCACCGCCAGCACCTATGTCGTGGCCGGCTCCGCGTCAGCTACGATCGACCGGGTGAAACGTCGGATTGCCGGCACCGCGATCGGCGTCCCGATCGGTCTGGCGTTCCTGCCGCTCACGACGACCGCGCCGTTGGTGGTTTGGGGAGCGGCGGCGTTGGCAATGGTGATGTACGCAATGGCATTGCCCGAGCGCTATGATATTGCCTGCGGCGCCTATGCCTTCGTCTTGATCGTCACGCTCGCGATCGGTGGCGAACACTCTGTCCCATTGCTCGAGGCGCGTGCATGGGAGACCTTGCTTGGCGGCGCGCTTGGCCTGGCTACAGCAACGCTCCTTTTCCCGCTCCGCCCGACGCAGAATTCTTAAATTCTGGTGCGCCGATCAAAACCGGCAGAGAGTAGGAGGTGAAAGTCCCCCACGGTGAAGGAGTAGCGAACCGCATCGACCCCGAGCCGTGCGCTGGCGCCCGAGAGGGTGTCGGTGACGCGTCGGTAGGGGAGCGCATAGGCCAGCTATGGAGCCGCGAAAGCAAGATAGTCTCGGGTGCCGACGTGGTCAGAATCACGGAAGGCGAAATGGACGGGGGCGTCATCGCGAGCGCTCGTCCGACCCGGTGTGGTCGGTGACCCTGGCATGTGTGGACGCTCTTTGCGCGGGAATCGGGAGATCTCGGGTCCGGCCAGTGGAGGAATGCCGCTGGTCCGCACCGATCCGCTGTTCCGGCGTGTGGGTATCTACCTGGAATAACCGAGGCGCTCGCGAAGACCGTCCCCCCTGCAGTCCGGTCTATGACCTCCGTCACTTTGCCGCGATGAGTTCATGTGGCCGCCAGGAAGGACGCGCCGGAGACGAACGCCGCGCGCAAGGTGGCGCGTTGGCCGAGGGGTATGTCGAGTGGCACGCTCAGCCGTTCGTAGTCGGTCCAAGCCGCCATGCTGATCGATCGGCCGCGTCAGATGAAACTATGCCGTCGGTTCCGGCTCTGACGCGATCCGTCCTAACTCGAGCACGACCTCCTCTGCCGTAGGCACATCGGCCTCGATCGGTGCCTCGACCAGGGCCACGTCGATAAACTCGACAGCCGCCACCACATGCGCAAGGTTCACCGTCGCCGAAGTCGCTCCCGGCATCGGCGCGCCAAGGAACTGCTTTGCCTGCCACGCTAAGTCAACGCCATCAGGCACTCCTGCATGATCGAGCGCGACATCCAGCAGGACGAGACCATCCGACGACATGTGGACTGCGCCGATGGACGTGATCCGTATAACGTCTCCCGTCGCCAGCAGCAGTCCAAATCGTCCGCGTTGTCCGATCAGGCTTCGACCCAGCCACGCCGGCAGCCGGTCGGCTGCCTCGTCTTGATCGGTGATGCGAGTCCACGTCATGTCTGTCCTCCGCTCGTCCATCATCCAGCTTGGCTAGCCGGTGCCGAAATGCATGGGATAGCAGCATCACGCCGGCTGCCCTACGACAGTTCGTGATCGACCACGTCGAGCGCAGCGAACTCCCACCGCATGTTTAAACCGAGCGCGGACGCCGGGAGTGCAGCCTACAGGGCCGATGTTATCGTCGGCACTGCTTCGTCCCATCAAAGCCTCACGGAGACGGGACGTGGTCGGTAAAGGTCGGCGATCACCAAGGCGATGGAGCCGAGTAGCATCAAAGCTGCCATGCCACGTGGCGTACCATCGGTAAAGATGCCAACCAGCAAGCCACCGATTGCGCCAAGCAGGAATTGTCCGGTGCCCATGAGCGCCGAAGCGCTGCCAGCATGGTGTGCGTGGTGTGTCAGAGCGCCCACCACGGCATTCGGGTTGAGAAATCCCATGCAACTGACAGCGACAAAAATCGGCAGGTACACCAGTAGGAAGTCATGCGCACCACTGAATGCCACCACGGCCAATGTCAGTGTTGCACACAGATGAATACGCCCGACGGCGCGTAGCACACGCCACATACCAAAGCGTGGCAAGATCCGCGCGTTGATCTGCGAACTGGCAATGAGCCCCAGCGAACACACCCCGAAGATCAGGGCATACCGCGATGGCGAGAGATGAAAGCCGCGGATGAAGACCGGTGATGACCCCCCTAGATAGGTAAAGAACGCGAAGGACGCGAAACATCCCATCGCGGCGTGCGAGAGAAAGCTGCGTTCGCGCAGGATGGCCCCAAAGCGTCCGAGCTGATCGCTCACATTGAGCCTGATCCGTCGCTCGGGCGGAAGCGTGTCGGGCAGAAGGAACCGCACCAGAATGCAACACAACACGGCATAAGCCGCCAAGACCCAGAAAATCCAGCGCCAATTCGCAAATATCAGGATCGCGCCACCCAGGCTTGGGGCCAGGATCGGCGCGGCACCGAGGACGAGTGTCAGCTGTGACATCATCACGGCCGCGGCTTGACCCGTCGCAAGGTCACGGACGATAGCGCGGGGGATTACCGTGCTCGCGGCAGCACCCACAGCCGAGATGGCGCGGAACAGCGAGAGCCAGAAGATGCTCGGCGACAGAGCGCAACCGACAGCCGCAAGTGCGTAGACGATGGTGCCAGCCATGATCGGGCGTCGCCGACCGAACCGGTCCGACAACGTCCCTTGCGTCATCTGGCCGATCGCCAAACCTGCGAAGTAACTGGCAAGTGTCAGCTGAGCAGAACCGGGTGAGCTATGGAGCGAAGTTTCGATGGCTGGAAAAGCAGGTAGATACATGTCGATCGAAGCGGGGCCGATGGCAGTCAGCAAGCCCAGTAGCCACGGTAGCCAGGACGGAAAGCGCATGTCTTTTGCCTTGCATCCCACGTGCCAGTGGGGTCCCTCGCGACTACCCACCGCCCGCGTGGCCGAAGGGGAAGCTCGGCCCACGGGGCTGCTCCTTCAGAACACCAGGAACGCTACCACCATCGCGATGGCGGCAAGGGTCAAGGAAATGCTCAGCACCCAACGGACGACACCGGTTGTCTCGCCCTGTCGGGCTTTGGTCGCGGTCTCTATCTGGGGTTGCCGGTCGGACATGCGCCACCCTAACGCCACGGCCGGCGCCGAGTTTCCGTGCTAGAAACGCCAGATAATGAGCACACCGTTCGCCGTCCATCCGAGATATGGCTGCGTGCTATCGGTGCCTCCTAGTGAGTCGTCCCCGGTATCGATGTTCTCCTGTTGGTGATCGTACGCGCGCGGTCGTGGGTGCCGAGCGACATGGTAGACGACGACCTATTGGCTAAATCCGAGGAGTTGTTGACGGCGGAGCCGGGCGATCGTCGACTGCTCGCGTCGACTTTGCTGCACCCCTCGTATCTGTATCTGGCCGCACGAACGCCGGTCGCCGCCACGGCCGCTGCCTCGCGCGCGTAACGCCCCTAGCGGGCTACTGATTGGCCGCCGCCCAATGCGCAAACTCCGCTTTGCACTGCTCAGTGTCGCGTTCATCGCTTTGGCCACGGGCGCTTACGCACTGCAGGCGGGGTCGGCGCTGCACCAGTGGCTGACCGGACGGACGAGGCGAACGTTCCGGATCACCCTGCTCGGGCCTCGGAGGTGGACGTTCCAGATCACCCCGCTCGGGCCCGGGGCAAAGAAGAAACCCAGGGGCCCCGGAGCTTGAGTTGGAGCACCCGACGCACTTACCTCATGGAGGCGGGTCTCGCGGGGCTGCTTGGATCAGATCGAGGGTCCCTGGACCGAATACTGCCGACTTGAGCTCGTCCTGAACGAGCCACTGGCATTCCACGCCGCCGGACTTCGGCCAAGGCCACGGCGGCGGGTCTCCGACCACGAGGCTCACGATCATAACGGGGCCCACGCTGCGCAGCTTCACCTTGTCGCCGACCTTGATTTCCATACCCGGTGCCTCCCAAGGCTGGAAATTGATATTGGTCATGAAACGCGGTCAACCTAGCCAAAGGGTCAGTCCTCCTGACCTGATGGCGTTAGGGACGCGCCTCCAGGCCGAGACCAGAAAAATTACCGTTTATCAAGTCAAGGCTACGAGTATTAACGCGGCCGGAGGACAGCCGGCGCCACATGGATTGGCTGACAGACAAGATAAATTGGGTGCCCATTGCGGCAGTGAGCTTGGCATTGATGCTCTCTGGCGGTCTCGCCTTGTGGGTTGTCAAGCACGACGAGCCGCGAACTCCGTGGATAAGGGACTTCATCGTGGCAGTGCTCTTTGGGCTGATGCTCGCGGCTGCCGGCATAGTGTGGGTCGAGTATCAAGTGCCGGGAATTTGGCCGCCGTGGTTCGGGCCGCAGGAGCAGGGCAACGAGTGAGCGGCGAGCCGGAGCCTGCCACCACCTCGCCCTACCGCTGCCACCGGCCCTCCCCGGCGCCCGATCCGACCCTTTCGCGGGGGTGAACGGACTTTTCAATTCCGAAAGTTCTGTGCCCTAAATCGCCGGCTTGTGTTACGGGCAATTATGCTCAAATTGAGCATAATAGTCTCCAGCCTATATCGGATCGGCGCGAGCAGCATCGCCAAAGCTTTCACTCTGCCGACGCGGGTCCGACTCCATGCGACTGCACCCGCGCCCTCGTGAGAGGTTGCCAAACCGGAAAATTACCCAATCACACAAATTGTTCTTGTGTTTTGATAGGCTCCCTATCATAATGTCCATGAAACGAACGATAGGAGATGCCATGATCATCGGATACGCCCGAACAAGCACCACCGACCAGCAAGCGGGGTTGGACGCACAGGTCCGGGACCTGACAGCAGCCGGCGCCGAGCGCGTGTTCTCGGAACAGGTTTCGAGCGTCGCCGAGCGCGCGCAACTCGACGAGGCGCTGCGCTTCGTCCGCACTGGCGACGCGCTGATCTGCACCAAGCCGGATCGGTTGGCGCGGTCGACCCGCAATCTCTTGGACATCGCAGAGGAGCTGCAGCGGCGGGGCGTGACACTGAAAATCCTGTCCATGGGCGATATGGGCAACGCAGCCACACCCATCGGTAAGCTCATGCTGACCATGCTTGGCGCCGTGGCGACATTCGAGCGCGAGATCATGCTGGAGCGGCAGCGCGAGGGTATCGCTAAGGCAGCCGGCGAGGGCAAATACAAGGGGCGTCAGCCTACCGCGCGCGCCAAGGCGAGCGACGTGCACAGGCTGGCGGACAGCGGCGCCACTCGCGAGGAGATCGCCCGCCAGACCGGCATCGGCGTCGCCAGCGTGTATCGCATCCTGTCAGCGCGGAAGGCAGCAGCATGATCTTGCGCATCGTGCTCGGGCTGATCGAGCTTGGCGGGCTGATCTTGCTCCTTGTCATCTTCGCGGGCGTTTGACCGGCGCGCCCGGCTCCTCGATCGTAGCGGAGATCACACGCCCCGCCGCGAGGCATGCTGGAATGCTACCATACCGTTTTGAAAAGTGCCTGGGACCCAACCGGGGGTTATGGGGTGCCGGCATTGCGGGGCGCACTGGGGTCACCCCTGATTCTCGAATTTTCGAAACTTCCACCCTCTACTCGGCGCCGGATGGGTCCTATCGCGCTTCAAACGCGATGCTTAGCTCCAGGCAATCGTGGCTGAGTGGCATGCAGCAACCGCTGCATCTGGACAATCCATGCGTTTGCGTCGGCCTCATCACGGAAGTCCGGGAACAACCGGTGCTGTCCGTTCGCCGTCGTCATATCGACGCTGATGTGGCGATCCTTCTGAGGGATCAACCTGAAGGTGTTTCGCTCCATGGGCGAACATATGTCGGTTGCAAGACGGGCGCCACTCACTGACGCGTGTGTTTCGGTCAAGCTCTGGCATCGGGCAACCCGAAAGTCCGCACTACCAATTGTCCCGCTGTGCTACACCACCTCATGCTCGCATGGCTTCCGCATCGTCCCACTGGCTGAGCTTCGCCATTACTCGGTGGTGCTGGTGGACTATTGCCGCGAGGTTCATCGCGAGGCTGCGGCATCGCGCGAAAAGGCAGCGCACTGCCGCGAACTCGCTGATCGCGCAGTGGAGTCGGCGGCGCGCCTCCGCGCCGGCGCACTAGCCGCACTGCAACGGCAAAATAGCGCCGAACGGTAGGAGCCTCATGGGAGACACACAGATCGACTTGACGGGAACCCCCGCAGAACTGCGGACACGTGCTGCTCGCGCGCGCCTTCTCGCGCTCTCTCTGAACTTCGACGAGGCGGCACCGAGGCTTCTCGCGCTGGCGAAGGCGCTGGATGCGCGGGCCGATGCTATGGAGCTTTAGCTCCTTCGATAGCCTCCGCCTCGGCCTCCAGCTCATCTGCGAGTGCGCGGAGGCGCGGCGCTGCCTCGTCGTGTTCGAAGTCTCGTGCGAGCCGGCGGGCGTGAAACGCCCTCATGCGCAGATCGGCAGCGGACTGCTCGTCAGACGGTGGCATGGCTTCCCCTACGATCTCGTCAGGGGGAGTGCTGGCACCTCTCAGCCACTGGCGTCCTGACGGTGGTGCCAGCGATGCAGCGCGCAATCTGTGGCGTTGTCCATCCATGCGGGCACCTTTAGCGCTGCGAGACGAGCCTATCGACAACCTTCACCACGTCATCAGCCCTCGCGGGTGTCGGTAGGAACTCACCGACACCTTCGGTGTGCTCCTCGGTATCCCGACGCGCGACGAACAGCACCTTGACCTCGGGACGCTTCAACCGCGTCATGCGGCCCAGCGCCACGCCGTTCGGCGTCCCCTGTGGAAACAGCACGCGTGTGATCAGCACCTCGACGCGCTTGGAAACTTCCAGTGCAGCGAGAGCCGACATGCTATCCGCGAAGGCCAACACATCGTAGCCGGCAGCGCGCAGCGCCGTGACGGTATTGTCGACGAACTCTGTGTCATCATGCGCGATCACGATGCGTGCCGGCATTGCATCTCCACCAATTCCGTTCAGGGGGAGTGCACTCGCCTCTCTGCCGCCGGCATCCTGGCTCGTCATGACCAACGGTGACGATACCAAAACACATCGTTTACATGCTGTCTAATTCTCGAAAGAGAACCACAGATCACGACGCCAGCCAAGGCCGTTGCGCATCCTCATTGACATCGATACCAGAACGATCCACGCTCCGATCGATGATCATTTATCTTCCCGTTCCCCGATGGTCAGGCGGCAACTTTCTCGGCTGGACTGTAGAGGCGCATCCGACCGGCGAAACGCCCTATCAGCTCTCGTTCATCGGCACCAAAGAGAAAGCCCGTGCCCACGCGACATTGCTGGCAAACTCAGAAGCGGCGCGAGCTATGCACGATCCAGTCGAGAAGTAGGCGCCTCGTCGTGCCGTCAGTGTCTCAGCCACTCCACGCCGAAGGTCACCACCACAAGGATCGCAGCAACGAGCACCGCCTTCATCTGACGCCTACCGCGCGAAATCATTGTGCGTTTCTCCCCTGATCGGCGATGGTTGTCTGATCAGCGGATTCTTGGCAATGCGTTGTCTCGCTTCGCCCGTCTCCGCAGCGCACCGTATCTGCCGTCGAATGCTGCGCGAGGGCACGGGTGCGTGACACTTGCACGACACAACCCGCAGTCGTAAAAGCAAAAAAAGAGTGCAGGGAATAGTTTCGATGGCAGACGAGCAGGAAAACGCCGTGCATCTGGCGATTACGCTGGCAGCCTCACATTATGCACCGCAGGAGTGGTTTGAATTGCCGTCGAGACACAGGACCTTGGCGATCTATCGTGAGCTGCGTGAACTTGATGCTGCCGAATGGCAGCGTCACCGCGACGGTTCAGATGGCGATCCCGGCGTTTTCGACGCGCCACAGAGCCTCAGCAAAATCTGAGCGCATCTTTGCGCTCACTGCTCGCCCTTGTCGCCGCGCCCACTCTTCGAGTTCCCCGGGGTGAATAACCACCTTCACAACTCGGCGACCAGTCACGCGAGATAGCTGAGCGGCAAGCTTGCTTGCGACTTCGCGCCAGGCGCCAAACGTCTCCGGCAACCCGTAATAGTCAAGGTTTCGGTGCTGTTGATATTCGCGCTCCAACAGCCATGGGATCACAAGCGCCATGGTCAGCCCCCCGCAAGCTGGCGCAGCCCTGTATGCAATTCGATATAGGTCAGAAATACTGGTTTCAATCTGAACCCGAGGGAGCCGGGGCGGTCCACTTATCCCAAAGAAAAACACCCCGCTCTTGATGGCGGGGTGCAGACCTTTTCCTCACTAAACTCGGCTCGTGGCGCGTGAAGTATGCGTGAACTCCCAGCCTGTCCAGCCAAATCGATGCTGCAGCGCGCAAATTCTGGGCTTGCACCGCCACGGTTCCGCATCTACCTTGTGCATCGCAGCAATGCGACGCGAGTCGCGCTGTCTGCTTTCTTGGACGTTTCCTCCCTAAACTTGGCGGTGCCCTGTGCACCGCCATTTTTTTGGTCAGAAGCGCCACTGCACCCGGAAGCCGTTCGGATCAGTTTCTATTTTCAGTCGCGCATTTCTGACGATCCATGCTTCCGCCTCTATCTGGAAACACCCCTGCCTACCCGGGCACCAGAACGATCTTGCACCGGCCGACTGGTGACGGCCATGAAGGCCCCAGCGAACCGGGGCGCGGCGGCTTGGCGCATTGCAGCATGCCGGAAAAGCTGTGGTCCGTGAGCGACGACGACGTTTCCAGCGTTCCAGTGGAAGTCCGATTGCTTCGCGTATCATTCGAACCGCCCACCACCGATCAATACGAGGAGCAGGCGCAGTATGAGTGCATGCAACTGGTCCGAGAATGGTCATCTGGACGGTAGTCACGTGCTGTCCCAACGTGACGATGGCGTGCCGTGGTCGGTGATACGCGATATGGCGACACCACCCGAGGCGCCGGAGGATCTCCCAGATGGTCATGTGACGCTGCGTGAAGTGGGTCTCGACCAGGAGCCGGTCCTTTCCGCACCTGTCACAGGTCAGCCTCATCATCCATGACGGAAACGCGCTGAACGGCTCGGCCATCGCCTCGGCGCCGGTCGGCAGCAGATTTGCGCCGCAGCTTCGCCAGTGGCGCTCAGGCACCGTCATCCCGGACGCTCATCGCAGCGATCGCAGCGGTGGCAGCGTCGTCGCACCGGGCTTGCGGATCGTCCTTCGCCTGCGCGGAGTGGCGTTAATCGGCGGTGGTGGTGGCGGCCTAGCAGGCAGACCGAGACCGCGCGCCTTTTTGGCGACGGAACTCCTCGACACGCCCAAGCGTCGACCGATCTCAGCCGGTGAGTGTCCCTCGGTCCACAGCGCACGCAACTGAACGACGCGCTCATCCGGCCAGCGGTCACCGGTCACGCCGCCTCGACGTCCTTCGCGATCTGCGCACCCAGGTCGCGCTCAGCGATCGCTAGGTCATACTGCGTCTGAAGGTTCATCCAAAACGCGGCGCCCGTGCCGAAGTAACGGCCGAGCCGTAACGCCGTCTCCGGCGTGATCCCGCGCACGCCGCGCACGATGTCGGTCAGCCGGTTCGCGGGCACGCGCAGCCGCAGTGCCAGCGCGTTCGCTGTCAGGCCGCGGGCCTCGATCTCGCTCGCCAGCGTCCTACCAGGATGGACCGGCGGCAGCGAAACGCCGTCGGGATATTCGAAAACCGTGTTGTCCTCGTCATTCATCGCAACTGACCCCCGTCAGTGTGGGTCGGTGATGTGAACCTCATATGCATGGCCGTCTCGGAACCCGAAAAGGATGCGCCACGGACCGTTGATGTCGATCGACCAAAACTTCCGAAGGCTTCCCTTCAACTTGTGAAGGCCGACACTTTGGAGCTTGCCGAGCGCATCGAGTGACGGTGCGGCACTCAGTTCCGACAGCCGTTGCCGTGCGAGGTCAACATCAAGGCCTGAAAATTTCGACTTGCCTTGCTCGATGAACTGGCGTGTCGCGGAGCCACGAATCGAACGGATCATGGTCGTGAGACCTTCTAAAAGTGGCGGGCATCCGGCGATACTCCCTGGTTATCACCGGAGTGTGGGATAATTCCCATACTACGTCAAGAATAATATACTGGTCGTATGGCGATTACAACAGGTAGCAGCCCGCCCTGCCCTACCCTGCCACCAGGATGATCTTCCGCACCGGCCGGCTAGCGGCGCCTTCGATCCCGGTCAGCAGCTCTGCCCGCCCTGCCCTACGCCCGCACCCGTCGTGCCGCATACGGTTCAGGATCTCCCGCATCGGCAACTCACGCCATGCCGTATGCACCTCGTTGACCATCTGGACCTCCCGCACCGGTCGCAGGCGACACGGAGATACCATGACGGGAATGCGCTGAACGGCTCGCGTAGTGCCTCCTGTCCGGTCGGTAGCGGATAGTCGTCGTAGCTCAGCCAATGCCGGCGCGGGATCTGTCGCGCTGTCATTCGGTCGCGTTGGCTCGGCCAACGATTTCCCGGAACAGCGCAACGGCCGCATCGCCGCGCCTCTGGTGTTCCTCGGCGTCGATCTCCTGCACCGGCCCGAACTGGCCGCTCCCAGGCTTCCGCACGGTGACGATAGCTGACTTCCGTTCGGCAGGCGGCGGTGCGACTGGTGTGGCATCGAATGTCGCCGACCTCTCCGCGCTCCCGGCCGGAACGTAGCGGGGCGGCGAGCGCTTCGTCGGGGTCACGATTCGAGGCGTGGTGATGGCAGCTGCCTGCGCCGACCGCTCGAACAACGGCTTATCGACGGCCGGCGCCGCTGGCTTCGGCGCCCTGGCCGAGACGATCCGCATGGGGATGGCGACCGGCGCGTCGCGCTGCGGCGGGCGCTTCCGGCGATAGTCGGTGCGGACGATGGTCACCGTGGATCCGCCTCATTCGGCACGGCCCGAAGTGGCACCGGCCGCAAGGTCAGTGCGCGCGGAGCCTTCTGCGGTATCGGGTCTGCCAGGCTCCTCGGCCGACTGGCTTGCTGAACCATCGCCTCACAGTTCGTCCAGCTGACGTAGAGATGCCTGCATTCGGGGCATGGCGTTCCTTTCGTCGGGCCACTCCATTCGTGCGAGCACGACAAGCATAAGAATTGAGCCAGCACGCGGGTTACCCCCCATCATCACGGGGCGTCACAGCCTGGAGCGCAGCCATCGGACACACGAACCGAACGCTGCGCCCGAGTTTGGGTTCAAACCGGCATCTCGGTGCCAGCGATTTCAGCGACATGCCCCCTGCCCTACCTATCGCCAGCACGGCGGCGCCCGACGACGTTACGCGAGGCCATCTCCTCATTGATGAACCGGCTAGTCCAGACGGCTACTCGCTTGCCGACATCGAGGCAGAATCCAGCGTCCCCCTGAAGGCTGGCGGGCGTATTATCGTGCCACTCGAAAGGGTCCGTCCTGTCCCCGATTTTTGCGGCAGCCCTGGTTTTCTGGTCGATCCCCAGCCAGGGGCCATGCTGTGCCCTGTTTCGGCGGACCCGAGCGTCATCAAGGTCGCGGACGAGAGAGGGTAATTCGTCTCTCAGATCTCGGGTAGTTACTGACCGCACGGCGGCACCATGAAAGCGGCGGATCTTGCGTTTGATATCGTCATCGGGAGCGCCGATAGCTGCATCCGGGTAATGCGAACTCTCCAGAACACGGCGAGCATTGTCGATCTGCTGTTCCATCAGTGCGAAGGCGATCGTTAGTTCTCCCAAGGGTGCAAAGAATTCGCGATATCTGGTGACGGGACCGCCACTCACGGTGCGCCCTTCAGATCTCTCACGTCCGTCTGCAGCCGGTAGATTTGTCTCGCCATCACGTTCATCGCGCGCCGTCACGTTGGCGCGGGATTGTGTCGGATATCGGCGTAGTAACCGGCCACGCGATACGGGTCACGCAGTCGCGTATAGGTTTGTAGTCCGTCGGGGCTTCTCAGCGCTTGAATAAGGGTATCAAGCTGGTGTTCCCGCCACTTACGCGCCACAATGCGATCGTCCCACTCAAAACAGGCGGCGAGCGCAGGACGCGGCCTCTCCTCATCCAACAGGTCGAGTATTACAAAAGCATCGGGACGCACTGTTTCTATTAAGGCCGCGAGGTTGTCGGCGGCGGCGTTAGCAGGAACGGCGGTCAGGTAATCCAATGCCCTGGGAGAGAATGCAAACGAGTGCTCGGTCATTTCCGCCCCCCATACGGCAGGGCCGTGTTCCTCCCCGCTGCTTGTATCATCATGGCTTGGACACCGGTAGCGCAGCCTCGCTGCTGTATCCAAGCATTCGCGCAAGCCAGCTACGCTCGCTTTTCGTGGTAGTGATGATTTCGTGCAGTCGCTCTGGTGTCATGGTGCCCCTTCAACTCACGCACGTCCGTCCGCAACCGGCTTATCCGGTCATCGTCTCTCTTCGATTGCCTTCATGCATTCCATGATCTCGACGCACCGCGCCTGATCCACGCAGCGGGACAGCGCAAGCGACAGTCGGTTCAGCTCGATCCGCGCCTTGTCCGGCAGAGATGCAGCGAGAGACGTGCGGTCGGTAATTGCGTGGGAATCACCGCCCATTTTTACACGCCCCACACCAGATGCCCTTACTCGGGGAGCACAGCGCCGACGCGCCGCATCTAGGACAGCGTATCGGGATGCTGTTGATTGTCGTCTGCTCGGTCATTGCCTATCCTTCAGTTCTCAGTCTGATCGTCCTGCTCGGCCTCGGTGAGATTGCAAATCAGCGCGGCGGGCAGCGCGACAATCAGAATAGTTAGCACAGCCGCGAGGCTCATCGTCTTCTCCTACCTCATCTCAGCCGGCAGTCTCTCAATCTCCCGCATGCGCGCCAGGATCATCCTGTTGCACTCGGCCTGATCCACGCAGCGCGACAAGGCTAGCGACGGCCGGTTCAGTTCGATGCGATCCTTGTCCGGCAGAGATGTAGCTAGGGCGTTCACTGCTGTAGTTCCTCCAGTTCAGTTATCAGTCTGGTCGTCCCGCTCGGCCTCTCCCCGGACTTCCGCTAGTCGCACTTGGCGTCTGCGCTTGATGTCATCCAACTCTACACATTCACCATTCGGCCCAGACACCGAACGCACTGTATGGCCAGCCATCTCACGACCAACGGCATTTTCGATGGCGTGCTCACGCGTTTTATACGGCGGAGACACAACGACCGCACCATCACGCTTCCGTTCAGAAACAACATGCCAACCTTGCTGACGTCTACTCTTACCGGGAGCCTTGATTACTACTTCGCTCATCGGCTTTCCTTCAGTTCTCAGTCTGATCGTCCTGCTCGGCCTCGGTCCTGTTCGATACAAGCGCTCCGGTCACGATGAACAGCAACTCTTGTAGCAACTGGCGCACACCATCGGACACCGTATTCGGCGCTTCGAACACGATGTCGCTAAGCAAGTGCCGCGTATCCTCCAGCGAGCAGATCGGGCAGATTGGCAGCTCCGAAGCGTATAGAGTTTGGAGCTTCATGAAGTCGTCGTCTGTCATGTCTGAGATTGGTTGCATCGCTAGATCAGTTTCGGACCGAAATCCGACAATGCTGCTCGATCACTGGCCGCTCTATCCGCTCGCCATCGGGACCGTCTATGCGAAGCACTCCGTCGCCGCCCCCCCGATCTTTCATCCGACGGCAGGCGTCGCGTAGAGCTAACTCGCGCGTGTCGTGCCGCTGCTTACGCTCGGCGCGTTGAGAATTCAGAAATACGACGTCCCAGCCCATCAAGGCGTTCGACACTTTATCGGTTCCTTCAGTTTCTAACTCATCGTCGCGTGGCACACACCATCAACCACGGCTGCGCCTTGGCACTGCGATGTTCCGGGCGAGCTTCTTTACACGGGCCAGCCCTCGGAGCCTCCGTCTGTCGATAATCGCTGCATTAATCACGTGCCAGTCCGGTTGGTCGTCTCCGCGCTGCTCAGACATAATCGCCAACGCGTATGTCAGCGCCAAACCATCCTGGGAAATGCCGAGCGTCAGCTCGTTCAGGATCACTTCCGTGGAGCAAAGTAGTCGGGCAGTCACTGCTGTAGTTCCTTCAGTTCCTAACCCTGATCGACGCGTGGCAGACGCCGTCAACGACCGCTGCCCCCTGGCACTGCTCAATCGCTGCGTTGCGCGTTCCAGGACAAGCTCTACCACGGGCACTGGAACACCTCCACTTTCATTGCCGGCCTGCGCCAGAACGGCCTGGTCGCCCCCTGCGTGTTCAACGGAGCGATCAATGGCGAGTTGTTCCTCGCCAGTAACGCCTCACACTGCGGCGGGTGCCCCAAAAAAGTTGGCAGAGCCAGGCAGAGCCAACTTTTGTGACCGCGCGGCCGCAGTGTGAGGCGATCTGGGCTTTCCCCCGCATGATGGAAAAGATCATCATGACCGAGCAGACCGAGCCATCGCCGGAACCGAAGCCTGTCAGACCTGCTGTTCAGGAGCCGCTCCCCAAGGAGATCGGCGGTGTGAAAGGGCCGGAGCCGACGCGCTATGGCGACTGGGAACACAAAGGCCGATGTGCCGATTTTTGAGGGCGGTTTTGGCGCACACACCATACCGGCGCACACACCATATGAGGCGAGGCCGCGCGCGGTGGCGCGGCGCGGGAGAGTATCCCGATGAACCCATCCCCGCCGGTCATCGAGATCCACGGTGACGATGTCACGGTGGAGGCAAGCTACCTCGCCGCGCGGCTCGGCCTGTCGGTGGACCGGCTCCGGGCAGAGATGCGACGGGGGATCATCTACAGCGTGGTTGAGCGCGGTATCGGCGAGGATGCGGGGCGCCTACGCCTGACCTTCCGCTACCGTGCGCGCGCCTGGACAGTGGTGGTCCAGCGCGACGGGACCTTGAGCGAGGCGTCGTGGTCGCAGGGGTGACCGGTAGCCACCAGCAGCCTTCGGAAGCCATCCTCGCGGCCCGATTTGGCGCTTCGCGACGTGCTCGACGAGGAATGCGCGCACCCTTGCCAGCATTGGCAACCGATTGTCCTCTCCCGAAAGGATCTCTCTGTAGCATTGGCCGGGTCAAGAAGATGGGACGCTCCTCGTGATGCTCCGCACAGCCGCGTCCTGGAGCGCTTTGCCGATTTCGCCTCGCTGTTTCGGTGTGACGAGGCCCTTCGAGAGATCGTCCACGATCTGATCGACGTGCCGCTGGACGGGGCTGGGCGCGTCTGGCTTTTTCCTGTCAGTCATCGTGCATCCCTCCACCAGCAATCGTCGGTGGACAGCAGCCACCCTGCGCCCGGAGTCAGGTCTTCGACCCGCTTTCCAGGGCTACCGCTTCGACTTTGGGAGATTCTCGGTCCGTCGAAGAAGCCAGCCCGCTCGATCAGAGACTGGGCTGCGCCAATGCCGCGCCTTGCAAGCATCAAGCTACCGTCTGCCTGTGCGATCATGCGATAGATCGCTTGCACCATAACGTCGACATGGTGCTGACGGGGCCCACTTGCACCCAGATCTCACCAAGTCTTTTCTGCCCTTTTGCCTGCCGCAGCCTCACTGTCGGCGCATTTCCTTGGCGAAGCCGGGCGCGCGGGTGTCCGGTTGCCAGACCTGGACCGGACGCAGTCCGGCCGCCCGGAGCTTGTCTCGGCGCTGCTGAACTCGTTCGGCGGTGGTCTTCGGCATGGTGCCCTCCATCCCCGTTACATGTAGCACTGAAGCAAGGGGTGGTGGCTATTGGCCTGCGTCAACCTGCGTCACGGTATACCTTCGCCGCGCCAACCAGGACGGCCAGTGCCAGCACGAGGCACCTCTCATTGCCCCCGCCACGCTTGCCTGATCCGCGCCCAGCGCCCCCTCGCCCGCCGTTCGGTTTCGGCCTGCCGTAGCGCGGCTGCGGCCTGCGTGGCGTCTTGGACCTCAGCCCGGACCTGCTTCAGTTGCGTGGTCAGGCGGAGCAGCACGCCAGCGTGGCCGTGTAGCGTAGGGCGGGACGGCAAGTTGTGGCGAGCGTCGGACTTTTGGTGACGCTTCGCTATGCTCGATAGCCGGTTTATTCGGCTTCGATGAACCGACCACCGGAGAGGTTTGCGGCGCAGCGGCGGCGCGGCGGCCTGAGCCGCCACACCTGCGCCACGATGATTAAATCCCGCACGAAACCCAGTCCATTGGAGGGGTGTGACCTCTCCCTCCCAAGGCAACAGAATTCGCCGCCCCGGTTCGCTGGGGCGGCTTTTCGCGTGTGCCGCCCTTCGCACCGTCAGGGTGGGGGCGTTGGCTGAATACCTCTTCGCCTTGGCAGTCTGCCCGATACTTTCAGCCAAAACCAGCCAACAGCCTCTCATCAACATTGCCAGCAACAGAAATGGCGGCGCCGGCAATGCCGCCAAGCCGCGCAGAAGGCTCATAGGCAGCGCGGGGGCACGCCGCATCTCCTGCCGGTGGCGGCCGTCGATTCATCGATGAAAACGGCGGGGGGCTCGCGTGTGGCTGCGGAAAGCTCCGTGCTAGCGTTTCGGCAATGGCCATCCCCTGTAATCGCCCCTACTCCCGGAACCCGCTCGACGGGAAGTACGTGGCCGGCCAGCTAGGGTTGAGCGAATATGACGTGCGTGAGAGGCTTCACACGATAAAGCGATTTTCCGGGCTAAGAGGCGACCATTCAGTCGTGATCTGCTTAGATAATGGACTGGTTTACGATCGGGAGACGGAAGAACTTCTCGGGAGCCTGAATTCAGGCTAGAATCGAAACGGTGATCAGTATGCCGCACACCCCATTGGCTACCCTACGGTTCTACGCAGCCGACCTTGCGCCGAGCATCATAAGCAAGATCATTCCCGAAAAACCCACCAGGATTGCCGGCAAGGGAGCCGTTATAGCTCAGTTGCCAGGCGGCCGCCGGGGCAGAGCCCGCGTAGGAACATGGTTCATAACCACGAAAAACAAGTACCTAGGGGACCTGCCCGACCAACATTTGGAATGGGTTGTGCGGCTCGCTCAAAATCATCTTCAGGCAATTCGTGCGCATGTGCCGGACGTGCGGGTCGATTTGTCATTGCTGGTTCATGATGCCGGGTTCAATGTCACGAGCCTGCCGCGCGAACTGCTTCGGCACGCCGTCGATATAGGCGAGCTAGAAATCGAGATTCCGGAGCGGGGCGAGGATATCTTTCTCACCTCCGACAACCTCGCGCAGCACCTGGCGGCCTCCGGTCAGCACGGTCATTCGCATCGAGGCGCTCCCAGCTAACGCGCAGGCTACCCCGCCACCAGCACGATCTTCCGCACCGGCCGGCTGGTGACGCCATCGCCGGTCGCCAATTCCACTCGCCCTGCCCTTCCGCCACAACCGTCGTGCCGACCTCGCCGGCCGGATGCCGATGAGCGGCGCGCCATCAGGTCAGTCCTGCCAAGGATTACGATAGTTTGGGTCTGGCTGCTGCCGACTCCGAACATATTCCTGTTGGTTCTGCATGGCGTCCTGGCTCATCTGGTGCTTAAGCGATTGATGGCCAGCAATGCACCCGCCGATGGCCCCGAGCACGCCGTGACCCGCCATGGCTCCCGCAGCGCCGCCAGATAAGCAACCGATAGCGTTCGCTGATGGGGAGGCCGTTATGAGGCTTAAGGCAGCTACTGTAGCGATAAGTGCGTATCGCATTGGATCCCTCCATCTCACTTAGCATATGCGCGCTTGTGGAACACCATTACATCATTTTTACCGGAAACGAGCCGCAGCACCTTCCCGCCCTGCTCCAGCGTGTAATTGTCTTCCTCGACCGTCAGCGCGCGCGGACTCTTCTGCGGTCTAGGAGCTGCCAAGCTCTGCGGCCGCGCGCCCAGGCGGGCAAGATATTAGCCACTGCATTTACCGATCGCGCCTGCGAGAGCGCCGCGTCATTAACTGCTGAAGACACGAGGGTGATGGCTATGCCGGGACAGCTCCATGAATATCACGGAGGATCGCGATGGCGAACCGTTGGTCGCGCCCCCCTCGATCTTCCCCGCTTTTGCCACTAGGGCTGTCGCGGCGGCTGTCAGCTCAAATGCAGCGCGCCATTTTGCTGACCGAATGGCAGCTGCACCACTGCACGGGCAGCCTCACTTGGAAACCTTGGACAACACTGACAGCCGCCATGTCACCGCGAGCTTGGGCGGTTGCAGGCTGGTTCTGAACATCGCATCGTTCCCGGAGCTTCATGTTACCCATCACGTTACCCGCAAGGTTTCGCAGGAGAGGCGCCGCCAGGTAACTGTTTGAAAAAGATGGCGCGCCCGGAGAGACTCGAACTCCCAACCCCCAGATCCGTAGTCTGGTGCTCTATCCAATTGAGCTACGGGCGCTTCGCCAGGGCGCGCGGGTTTAACCGAAGCCCGACAACAGGGCAAGGTTCGCAGCCGGCTCGCCGCCCCCACGACCGTTTGAACACCACCCCCGCCCACCCGGACCTATGCTGCCCTCAACGACAAACCGGGCGGGAGGAAAGCCATGGCACCGGTCAGCGAACAGGCCATCATGCACAAGGTCGCATGGCGTCTCTTGCCATTCCTTGGCATCGGCTACTTCATCAACGCGCTCGACCGCACCAACGTTGCGATCGCGGCGTTGACCATGAACAAGTCACTCGGCTTCTCCGCCGCCCAGTATGGTCTCGGCGCCGGCGCGTTCTTCTGGAGCTACATCCTGTTCCAAGTACCCAGCAACGTCATGCTGGCCCGCATCGGCGCGCGACGCTGGATCACCACCATCATGCTCGCATGGGGTCTGTGTTCAGCCGCAACCGCTCTGGTGTCCGGCGTGACCAGCTTCGTGATCGTGCGATTCATGCTGGGTGTGGCGGAGGCCGGCTACTTCTCCGGCGTGATCTTCTTCATGACCCGCTGGTTCCCCGACCGGCATCGGTGCACGGCCATGGGAGCGTTCTACGCCTGCGCGGCACTCGCCGTCTCCACCGGTTCGCCGATCTCGGGCAACATCCTCGCGCTGCACGGGTGGCTTGGCTTGCAGGGGTGGCAGTGGATCTTCCTGCTTGAAGCCGCGCCTGCTCTCGTGCTCGCGGCATTCGGTCCATTCGTGCTGTGCGACCAACCGGCCGACGCGCGATGGCTTACGCACGACGAAAAGGACTGGTTGCAGAGCAAACTCGCCGCCGAGCAACGCGAGGCGGCCGGCTCCACCACCGGCACACTGCAGGCGCTGCGCAGTCCGTGCGTGGTTCTCCTGACGATCGCCTATCTCTGCATCGGCTTCGGCGTCTATGCGAACGTCTTCTTCCTGCCGCTGATCATCAAGGATCTCGGCTACAGCAATATTGTCATCAGCTACCTGGCCGCGGTGCCGGCAGCATTAGGTGCCGTCGGCATGATTGTGGTCTCGCGCAGTTCCGACCGTACCGGCGAACGCGTGTGGCACGTGACAATCCCGACGCTGGTCGCAGCTTTGGGGTTGATCGCCACCGGTCTCACGATCGGCAGACCGATCGCCGAACTGGTCTCGCTCTGCGTGGTCGGAACGGCCATCAGTTCCGCCTTGCCGACATTCTGGAACCTGCCGACCGCCTATCTCGGCGCCGGCGCGGCAGCGGCGGGTATCGCGACGATCAATTCGGTCGGCAACATCTCGGGCTATCTGGCTCCGCAACTTGTCGGCGTGCTGCGCGACATGACCGGCACATATTCAGCGGCGATGCTGGTGGTCGGCGGCATGGTGCTGGTCGCAGCCGCACTGCTGCCGCTCGGAGCGGCGGCGCGGCTGGGGACCTTGGAAACCCGCCCCGCCGGAGTTTAGGCCGCGAGCTTGTCCAGTTCGCGCAGGATCGACTCGCCCATGACGTTGGTGCCGACCTTTGCCGTGCCAGGTGCCATGATGTCGGCGGTGCGCAGACCGGAGGCCAGCACGTTGGTGCAGGCGCGCTCGATCAGCGACGCATCCTCGTCCATGCCGAACGAATAGCGCAGCAGCATGGCAAAGCTGAAGATCTGCCCCAGTGGGTTGGCGATGCCCTTGCCGGCGATGTCAGGCGCCGAACCGTGTATCGGCTCGTACAGCGCCAGGCGCTTGCCTGACGCATCCGCCGGCCCAAGCGTCGCCGACGGCAGCATGCCGAGGCTGCCGGTCAGCATCGACGCCAGATCGGACAGCAGGTCGCCGAAGATGTTGGAGGTGACGATCACGTCGAACTGCCGCGGCGTGCGCACCAGCTGCATGGCGCAGTTGTCGGCGTACATGTGGTCGAGCTGCACATCGGCATAGTCCCGCTCGTGCAGCGCGGTGACGGTCTGGCGCCAGAACAGCCCCGACTGCATCACGTTCGCCTTCTCCACGCTGGTGACGTGGTTGCGGCGCTTGCGGGCCAGCTCGAACGCCACACGCGCGACGCGCTCAATCTCGCTCGTGGTGTAGCTCTCGGTATCGAAGCCGCGCCTCTCGCCGCTGGGCAGCGTTTCAACCCCGCGCGGCTCGCCGAAATAGATGCCGCCGGTGCTTTCACGCACGATCATCAGGTCGAGCCCACGCACCACCTCGCGCTTCAGCGTCGAGGCATCCACCAGCGGATCGAGCACGGTGGCGGGCCGTAGGTTGGCGAACAGGTCCAACTCCTTGCGCAGCCGCAGGATCGCCAATTCCGGTCGGAGCTGAAAGCCCAACTTGTCCCACTTGGGTCCACCGACCGAGCCGAACAGGATCGCGTCTGCGTCCTTCGCCTTCTGCAGCGTCGCGTCGGCGATCGGCGTGCCGCGCGCATCGATCGACGCGCCGCCCACCAGGTCGTCCGAGATATCGAACGACACCATGCGGCGCCGGGCCATCCAGTCGATGAGGCGACGCACCTCGCGCATCACCTCGGGCCCGATCCCGTCGCCGGGCAAAATCAGCAGCGTCTTGTTGGCAGGCATCGCGTTCCCGTTCAGGCCATGGTGGCCGGCAGCCACGCATGACGCTCGCGCTGCCGCGTCTCGTGGTCGCCGATCTGGCGCTCGTGCTGCAACGTCTGGCCGATGTCGTCGAGGCCATTCAGCAGCAGATGCTTGCGGAACGGCGCAATGTCGAAGTGGATTTCCTCGCCGTTCGGGCGGACCACCACCTGGCGCTCGAGGTCGATGGTGATGCGCGCGTTGCCGCCAAGCTTGGCATCCTCGATCAGCGCATCGCAGATCGCGCGCGGCAGCCGGATCGGCAACAGTCCGTTCTTGAAGCTGTTGTTGTAGAAGATGTCGCCGAACGACGGCGCGATGATGCAGCGGATGCCGAAATCCGCCAGCGCCCACGGCGCGTGCTCGCGCGAGGAGCCGCAGCCGAAGTTCTCGTGCGCGACGATGATCTGCGAGTGGCGGTAAGGCCCCTGGTTGAGAATGAAGTCCGGGCGTTCCTTGCCCTCGCTGTCGAAGCGCAGCGGGTCGAACAGATGCACGCCGAGACCCGACCGCTTGATGGTCTTGAGGAAGCGCGCGGGAATCACCTTGTCGGTGTCGATGTTCTGCATCGGCATCGGCGCAGCGACCGCAGTCAGTGTGGTGAATTTTTCCACGTTCCCCTCCCTCACACCATCTGCCGTACGTCGGCCAGCCGCCCGGTTATCGCCGCCGCAGCCGCCATCGCCGGCGACACCAGGTGCGTCCGCCCGCCCGGCCCCTGCCGCCCCTCAAAATTGCGGTTCGACGTGCTGGCACAGCGCTGCCCCGGCGTGAGCTTGTCGGGGTTCATCCCGAGGCACATTGAACAGCACGGATCGCGCCACTCGAATCCGGCCTCCAGCAGCACACGGTCCAGCCCCTCGTCTTCCGCCTGCTTCTTCACCTGGCCCGACCCCGGCACCACCAGCGCCTGCACGCCGGCGGCCACACGGCGGCCCTTGGCCACCGCGGCGGCGGCGCGGATGTCCTCGATCCGCCCGTTGGTGCAGCTCCCGATGAACACCACGTCGATCGGCACGTCCGCCAGCTTCTGGCCGGGCGTCAGCGCCATGTATTCCAGCATCCGCTGCATCTGCGCGCGCTGGCCTTCATCCTCGACGTCGGCCGGATTTGGCACCGCGCCGGTTACCGGCACCACCGCGCCCGGACTGGTCCCCCACGTCACCATCGGCGCGATGTCGCCGGCATTCAGCACCACGGTGGTGTCGTAGTGCGCGCCCGCATCGGTCGGCAGCGTCCGCCAGTAGGCCACCGCCTGCTCCCACGCCGCGCCCTTCGGCGCGTATTCGCGTCCCTTGACGTAGGCGAACGTCGTCTCGTCCGGCGCAATCAGTCCCGCCCGCGCGCCGGCCTCGATCGTCATGTTGGACACCGTCATGCGCCCGGCCATGTCGAGCGCGCGGATCGCCTCGCCGGTATATTCGATCACATGCCCGGTGCCGCCGGCGGTGCCGATCTTGCCGATGATTGCCAGCACGATGTCCTTACCGGAACAGCCGAACCCCACCGTGCCATCGACGCGGATTTCCATGTTCTTCGCCGGCTGCTGCAGCAGCGTCTGAGTCGCCATCACGTGCTCGACCTCGGACGTGCCGATGCCGAACGCCAGCGCCCCCATCGCACCGTGCGTCGAGGTATGCGAATCGCCGCATACGATCGTCGTCCCGGGCAGGCTGATGCCGAGTTCCGGCCCGATGATGTGCACGATGCCCTGGCGCACATCCAGGATCGGAATGTACGGCACGCCGAATTCAACGACATTCTTCTCCAGCGTCTGCACCTGGATACGGCTGTCCTCTTCCTTGATGTCGGAAGGCGTGCGCGCGCCGACCGTCGGGATGTTGTGGTCGGCAACGGCGATCGTCAGATCAGGCCGGCGCAGCTTGCGGCCAGCCATCCGCAGCCCCTCGAACGCCTGCGGGCTGGTCACCTCGTGCAGCAGGTGGCGGTCGATGTAGAGAATGCATGTCCCGTCCGGAAGCTTCTCCACGACGTGACTGTCCCAGATCTTGTCGAACAGCGTGCGCGGCTTTGCTTCGGACATGGCGTTTCTTCTCCCTCGTGACCGGGCCTCGCCCGGTGATCAATCGGCCGCTGACGTTTCGGTGGTGGCCGGTGCCTCGCCCGCGGGTCCCGCAGTGCGCGCACGTTCGGCGATGCGCGCGCGCTTGCCCGAGCGTCCGCGCAGATAATACAGTTTGGCACGCCGCACATCGCCACGACGCACGACGGCGATCTCGGCAATCAGCGGCGAATAGAGCGGGAACACGCGCTCCACACCCTCGCCGTAGCTGATCTTGCGCACGGTGAAGTTGCTGTTCAGCCCCCGGTTGGAGCGCGCGATGCACACGCCCTCGAACGCCTGGGTGCGGGTCCGTTCACCCTCCACCACCTTGACCGCGACGCGCACCGTATCGCCTGGCACGAAGTCCGGCACGCCGCGGCTCGCGCTCAAACGCGCGATCTGCTCGGCTTCGTAACGCTGGATGATGTTCATCGCTCGGATCCTTCCGTCGGGATTTCCTTAGGGCGCGGCCGCCGGACTGGCAACCGGCCCCGCACGAGTGGCTGATGTGTGCTGTTCCCACAGGTCAGGACGCCGTTCGCGGGTGACGCACTCCGCCTCCGCCCGGCGCCAGGCCGCCACCGCTGCGTGATGACCGGACAGCAGCACGTCCGGCACGCTGCGCCCCTGCCACTCGGCTGGGCGGGTGTAGTGCGGATACTCCAGCAGGTGGTCCGAGAACGATTCCTCGGCCGCGCTCTCGACCGCGCCCATCACACCCGGCAGCAGTCGAACCGTGGCGTCGAGCAGCACCAGCGCCGGCAGTTCACCACCGGACAGCACGTAGTCGCCGACGCTGATCTCTTCCATCCGGCGGGCCTCGATCACGCGCTGATCGACCCCCTCATAGCGGCCGCACAGCAGCACGACACCGGGCGCCGCCGCATAATGCCGGATGTCGCGTTGCGTCAGCGGCCGGCCGCGTGGCGTGAGGAACACCAGAGGCCGGTCATCGGCGACTGCGCCGACCGCGGCGTCCACCACGTCGGGCCGCAGCACCATGCCGGCCCCACCCCCGAACGGCGTATCATCGACCGTGCGATGACGATCGCCGGCGAAGTCGCGGATATTGACCGGCTCCAGCGCCCAGATACCGGACCGCAGTGCCCGGCCGGCAAGCGAATGTGCCAGCGGTCCGGGAAACATCTCCGGAAACAGCGTCAGCACGGAAGCGCGCCAGCTCATGCGCACCCCTTCTCCCGCTCCCCTTGCGGGAGAGGGCTAGGGGGAGGGGGCGATGCCAGTTCGGCCCCCTCTCCCCACCCCTCTCCCGCAGAGAGACGAGAAGTATCTTGAAGCAGCTCCCGATCCTCTGGCGGTTCGACCACGACCCGCTGCGCGGCAAGATCCACCGTCGGCACGCTGGCCCGCGTAAACGGCACCAGCAGCGGTGGCCTTTCCCCGCATACGATTTCCAGGCTTGCCCCCGCACCATAGTCGTGCACGGCGCCGACCGTGCCGAGCACCATCCCACCGACGTCGACCGCCGCAAGCCCGATCAGGTCCGCGAGATAGAACTCGCCGTCCTCCGGCTCCGGCAATTGCGCCCGATCGACATAGAGCCGCGTGTTGGTCAGCTTCTCCGCCGCCGCCCGATCGGCAACCTTGACCTCGGCGCCACCAACCACTTCCGCAATCTCCGCCACGCCCTCGCCACGCGAATGCAGCACATATCGCCGGCCCTGCGCATCGCTCAGCGGACCGTACGCCGTCAGATCATCGGCGTACGACGTAACCCGCACCAGTCCTCGCACACCGTGCGGCCGGCCGATCACGCCCATCAGGATGCGGCTCTCCGGCACTCAGCCCGCCGTCGCCTCGGCGGCCTTGGCGCGCTCCTGCGCCTTCTTCTTCGGCGCCGACTTCACCGGCTGCTCGCCCCACGCCGGCATCGGGCCGACGCCCTTCTGCCCGAGGAACTTCGCCACCCGGTCGGTCGCCACCGCGCCCTGCGACACCCAGTGCTGGATGCGCTCTGCCTGCAGCCGCACGCGGTCCTCATGTTCGGCCGGCAGCATCGGATTGTAGCTGCCGAGCTTCTCGATAAACCGCCCATCGCGCGGGCTGCGGCTGTCCGCCACCACGATGTGGTAGTAGGGGCGTTTCTTCGCCCCCGCGCGGGCCAGGCAAATCTTCAAACCCATCGATCAGTGTCTCCTCGAAAAATCCGGTCGGCTGTTGGGCACCATGCCCTTCGGCATCAGCGCGGCGAGCCCGTTGCGCATCAGGCCCTTCTGACCCAGCTTGCTCATCCGCTTCATCATCGTCGTCATGTCGTCGAACTGCTTCAGCAGCTTGTTAACTTCCTGCACCGACGTTCCCGACCCCGCGGCGATCCGCTTCTTCCGGCTCGCCTTGATGATGTCGGGCACGCGCCGCTCCTTCACCGTCATCGACGAAATGATCGCCGCCTGGCGCTTCAGGATCGTGGTGTCCAGATTGGCGTCCTCGATCTGCGACTTGATCTTCGCGACACCCGGCAACATCCCGAGGATGCCCGACAGGCTGCCCATCTTGCCGATCTGCTTGAGCTGGCTCGCATAGTCCTCGAGGTCGAATTTCCCCCGCATCATCTTGGACGCGAGCTTCTCCGCCTCCTCGCGGTCCACCACTTCGGCGGCGCGCTCCACCAGGCCCAGGATGTCGCCCTGCCCCAGAATGCGCCCGGCAACGCGCTCCGGATGAAAATCCTCCAGCGCGTCCTGCTTCTCGCCAACGCCGATCAGCTTGATCGGCGCCCCGGTGATCGCGCGCATCGACAGCGCGGCACCGCCGCGCGCGTCGCCATCCATCCGCGTCATCACGATGCCGGTGACGCCGACCGCCTCGTTGAATGCCTTCGCGGTGTTCACCGCGTCCTGCCCGGTCATCGCATCGACCACCAGCAGTGTCTCGACCGGCGCTGCCGCCGCGCGGACCTGCCGCACCTCGTCCATCAGCGCCTCGTTGATCGACAGCCGCCCGGCGGTATCGAGGATCACGACGTCGAAGCCTTCGCGCCGCCCCACGTCCATGGCGCGCAGGGCGATCTGCACCGGCGTCTCGCCGGCGACGATCGGCAAACTCGGCACCTGCGCCTGCTCCGCCAGCTGCGCCAACTGGAGCTGTGCGGCGGGGCGCTGGGTATCGAGGCTCGCCAGCAGCACGCGCCGGCGCAGCCGCTCGCGCAGCCGCAGCGCCAGCTTGCCCGAGGTTGTGGTCTTGCCCGAGCCCTGCAGGCCCACCATCAGCATCGGAATTGGTGCCGGCGCGTTCAGGTTGAGCGGCACCGCCCCCTCACCGCCCAGCGCCTCGATCAGCACGTCGTTGACGATCTTGACCACCTGCTGGCCGGGCGTGACCGAGGACAGCACCTCGCTGCCCACAGCGCGCTCGCGCACCTTGGCCACAAAATCGCGCACCACCGGCAGCGCCACATCGGCGTCCAGCAGGGCGAGCCGAACCTCGCGCAGCGCCTCGGTAACGTCGGCCTCCGACAGCGCCCCGCGTCCACGCAGCCGGTCGAATACCCCGGAAAGCTTGTCTGACAGCGCCTCGAACACGGCATTTCTCCAACGGCCAAATCGCCGCTGCGCGAACCCTCGCGGAGCGGCGGAGCCCCCGCGTCAGGCGGGGACCGGGACGACTACGTTACCCGGATGCGCGGCGTTATGGGAGCGGGGAAATCCGAAGTCAACGCAGGCGAAGCCCGATCACACGCCGGTCAGCAGCAGATCGAGGGCTCGCTTTACCACCAGAGAGCAGGTTGGCCTGAACGTCCACCAAAAAGCCGCGCCGTGCTCCCCCGGCATCGGACTTACCCGGCGTCGAGGCCCCAGCACCTCCTGTCTCGTCAGGCGTTGTGCATGGCATGCCCGTCTCCGTCGTATGGCTTGTGGGCGTATACCATGCGCTACCATGCGCGTTGAGCAGGTGGCCGCGCCCCTTTTAGTTAGTGTGAATTACATTACTTGAAATCTGCACTAACAAACCCTACTTCCCGCCCCATGTCGGCAGCGACCGCCACCGAACCCCAGACCGACCCCTCCCAGCTTCTCCCCAAGGCTGTCTACCGAACCATCGTCGCCGATCTCCACGCCGACCTCCCCTCGCCCACCCTCAGCGACCCCGCGCTCATCGCCGAGAGGGTCCACGCCGCCATCGCCGAGATCGCCTCGATGTGCCCCGTCAACGCCGAGGAGGCCCGCGTCGCCGCCCGCGTCGTCACCGCCGATGCCCAGTCCAGGGACTGCATCCGCCACGCCCGCGCGGACTTCAACGACCCCATCTCCGCCATGAAGTGTCAGGCCCAGGCCAATCACTTCATGCGCACCGCCAACGCCGCCCGCTCCCTGCTGCTGCGTATCCAGGCCGCCCGCCGAAAGCGCGATGCCGTCCCGGCCGCGCGCGAACAGGATGCCTGGACCGCTCACGCGGCCGAGGGACTTCTGCTCGCTGCCGACGGCCACGCCACCGCCGAACCGCCCCCCGCCACCGACGATGACGACAGGTTCGCCCGCTCCGACGCGGCCGAGCAGTACGCCCTGCTGTACCCAAGACGCGCTGCCGAGATCCGTGCCTACGGCGGTCTCCCGCCCACCGCCGCCTACGGGCCGCCCGAGCCCGAGACCCTGTCCGCGCTCATCGCCAGCACCAGCCCCACCCTTCAACAGATTGACCAGGAATACGCCGCAACCGCCCCGGCCTGATACGCGGCCAGGCCCGCATCTTCTCGTCACAACCCGCCCGTGTTTCAGCCCCGTGCCGGTCATGCCGAAAAACCCAGACCGCCCATGTCAGGGCCTATTGGCCCTGTCCCGGCCACCAGTCACCGCGTGCGCGGCGCACCCGCCCCACAGCGTCTCATCCAAAGGGCAATGAGACGCCCGTGAGACCCTTCCCTATGCCGCCCGCGTCAAGCCTGCACGCGAGCAAACCCGCACAGCTTGTTGCCGTCAGGGTCCCGCAGATACGCCAGATACATCGGCCCGGCCCCCCCTTGCCGGACGCCCGGCGGATCCTCGATCGACGTGCCGCCGTTCGCGACCCCCGCCTCGTGCCACGCGTCGGCCTCCGCGGGGCTGCTCATCGTGAACCCCACCGTGCCGCCGTTGGCGTGGCAGGCCGGCTTGCCGTCGATCGGCTTGCTCACCATTAAACGCCCGCCATTGTGCGAGTAGGCCAGCCGACCCTTGGCGTCCACGGTGCCGGGCTTGCCGCCCATCGCGCCGAACACGGCGTCATAGAACTTCTTCGACCGGTCGATGTCGTTGCTCCCGACCATGATATGGCTGAACATCCGTGTCTCTCCTCACCCAGGTTGCCCAAGACTGCGATCGTCAGCCGCGACCAGACCACGGTTCGTGGGCTCCGAAAAGCGCCGCCGCTCGCGATCGACCGGAACGTCAGAACCCCACCACCTCCGCGACCGCCTCTACCTGCTCGGCATACCGCGACACGGGATTGAGCAGCAGGTGATTGGCACCCATCGCCACCACCTCCTCCAGCCTCTCGCGCACCTGCGCTGGCGTGCCATGAATGCCCGACGCGTCGGTCCCCGCCGGATTGTGGTAAACCTCGGTGAACCACCGGTGCAGCTCCGCCCGCGCCCGCTCCGGCCTCTCGTCCACCGCCATGAAGATCCGCTTGGAGACCGGGAACGTCGCCGGATCGCGCCCCGCCTTCTCCAGCGCCTCGCGCAGCACCGGCACCGACCGGCCGAACTCGGCAATGCTCGACCCGCCGGACCCCATCCAGCCGTCGCCCAACGAGGCCGCGCGCCGGACCGCATCGGGATGGCCGACCCCCAGCCAGATCGGCAACGGCGTCTGCACCGGCTTGGGGGACATCGTGCCGCCGTCCAGCCGGTAGAAACGCCCGTGATAATCCACCTTCGGCTGCGTCCACAGCGCACGGATCAGCTCGACCTCCTCGCGGAACCGCCGCACGCGCCCCTCCTCCGGCACCTCGAACTGCCGGTAGTGATGTTCGCGCCCCAGCCCCACGCCCAGGATCGCCCTGCCGTTGCTGACATAGTCGAGCGTCGCCCACTGGTGCGCCACCATCAGCGGGCTGTGGATCGCCAGCACCACCACCGAGGCGCCGAGACGGATGCGGCTGGTCACCGCCGCGGCATAGGTCAGCACCACGACAGGATCGAAGCACATCACATGATCCAGCGAGTTCTCGGTCACCCACAGATCACGGAAGCCGAGCGCCTCGGCGCGCTGCGCGACGGTCTGCACATCTTTCATATCGATCGCGTCAGGCGAGCGGTGCGGCAACGCCATGCCAAACGGGATTCGGTCCTTCAACGCCATGCGCCAAGCCTCCAATTCTAGTGCGCCGGCGCCGCTCCCTTCGGCATTCGAGGCAGCAACAACGCCAGCGGCCAGATGCAAAGCCCCAGCATGCCCAACAGCCAGAAGATGTCGAGATAGCTCATGATGCCGGCCTGCGCCTGGATCATGCCATCGATCGGTGCCAGCGGCGTTGGCCAGCCATAACCGTTATAGGCCGTGATATGCTCAGCCAGCCGTTCGTGATGAAACTGCAGCCGCTGCTCCAGCATCGTGGTGGTGAAGGAGACGCCGACGCTGCCGCCCAGGTTGCGCATCAGGTTGATAATGGCCGAGGCCTCGTTGGTACGGTTCGGCGGAACGCCGACATAGGAGACCGCGCTCAGCGGGATGAACACGAAAGGCAACCAGATCACCTGCGTCACCCGCACCAGGGATATGTTCCAGAACGCCACATCGAGATCGAGCCGAGAGGCGCTGAACAATGCCCAGCCGGTGCCCGCCAGCGCCACCATGATCAGCCATTTCGGCTGCACCAGTCGCCCGGTGACGACGCCGGCCACCGGCATGATGACCAGCGTGATGATCCCGCCCACGCCGAGGGTGAGCCCCGCGGTGGTCGCGTCGTAGTTCAGCAATGTCTGGGCAAGCTGCGGTATGAGCTGCGTGGTGCTGATCAGCATGAAGCCGAACAGGAACATCACGAGGGACGAAATGGCGAATGCGCGCGACCGCAGCAGCCGGACGTTCACCGCCGGTTCAGGATGCCACATCTCCCAGGCCACCAGCGCCAGCAGACTGACAGCGGAGATCGCACCGGCACTCGTGATGAAGTCGGAGGCGAAGCCGTCATCGCGCTCATAGCGGTCGAGCATGATCTGCAAGGCGCCGAAGCCGACCACGGTCAGCGCGATCCCGACGTAATCAACCGTCAGACCGCCGCTGAGCAGACGCTTGCGATCTCGCTTGAGTGCCTCAGGCTCGACGATGAACAGTTGCACCAGGGTCAGCGACAGCAGCCCCACCGGCAGGTTGATCAGGAAGCACCAGTGCCACGACAGATTGTCCGTCAGCCAGCCGCCGAGTGTGGGGCCGACCGCCGGCGCCGTGACAACCGTCAGGCCGTACAGCGCGAATGCCTGTGCCCGCTTCTCGGTCGGAAATGTATCGGCGAAGATCGACTGCTCGGTCGGCGCCATGCCACCACCGCCAATGCCCTGGATGACGCGCGAGATCAGCATCATGCTCAGCGAGGTGGACATCGCGCACAGCACCGAGGCGGCGGTGAAGATCGCGACGCAGATCATATAGAAGCGCTTTCGGCCGATCACGTTGGCCAGCCAGCCGCTGATCGGCAGCACGACGGCGTTGGAGACCAGATAGCTGGTAACGATCCAGGTGCTTTCGTCGAGGCTGGTTGCCAGGCTGCCGGAGATGTGCCGCAGCGCGACATTCACGATGGTGACGTCGAGCACCTCCATGAATGTGGCGATCGACACGATCACCGCGATCAGCCAGGGACTGCGATTGCCGGCAGCGGAGCGCGGCAGGTGCGGGTCGGCCATCAGCGCACGTGCGCGTACGGCACCACCGACATGCCGGGCGAAATCTGGTAGTTTCTCACCCGGTCATCATCGAAGTCGATCTTCACCGGCAGCCGCTGCACGACCTTCACGTAGTTGCCGGTTGCATTCTCCGCCGGCAGGACGCTGAACTCCGAACCGGTGCCCGGCTGGAAGCTATCCACACGGCCGTGGAATGTCACCGATGGGATGGCATCGATATCGATATCGACCGGCTGACCGGCGCGTATGTCGGCGAGCTGCGTCTCCTTGAAATTCGCCGTCACCCAGAGTTCGTCCTGCACAAGGGCGAACATGGCCTGCCCGGGGTTCACATAGTTGCCGACATCGACATTGCGGTGCGCGATGCGCCCGGTCACCGGCGCGACGATCGTGCAATACGAAAGCTGCAGTTGCGCGGCAGCGACGTTGGCATCGGTCTGCTGCACTTGCGCCTGAGCCGCCACGACCTGTGCATGCCCGGTCTGCAGCTGCGCATCGGCACCGCGCACCGCCTGTCGTGCGGCATCAAGCTTCGCCTGCGCCGAGTGGAACGTGGCTGTGGCACTGTCGACCTGCTGGCGCGACACTGCATGCGGGTTGATCGATGTGAAGCGATCATAATCCTGCTGCGCCTGCAGCAGGTCGGCTTCGGTAACTGTCACATTTGCCCGCGACTGATCGAGATTGGCCTGCAGCACGCCAATCTGAGCCTCGGCCTGCTCCAGCCCGGCTGCCGCGTTGCTGCGTTGCGCCTTCGCCTGATCGAGCTTCGCCACATAATCCCGCGGGTCGATCAGCACCAGCACCGTCCCCGCGGTCACGTGCTCGTTGTCGGTGAACTTCAGCGCGGTGACACGCCCTGCCACCTGCGGTGCGACCTGGGTCACATAGCCATCCACGAATGCATCGTCGGTGGTCACGAATTGTCGCGCGTGCAGCCACCAGACAACTCCGGCGGCGATCACGGCCAGCCCGACAGCAACGGCGAGCGCTATGACCAGCGGGCGCCGCCGGCGTGGCGACCCAGGCTCGGATTGCCGCTCGGCGTCGCTCTGCCAGGTCGCATTGTCGCGAACGGAGACAGGGTATGGGTCGTCCATCGAAACTCCACCAAATTCCCCTCCCCGATTGCTATAAGGCTCGGACGGTGACACGGTTCGATCACGGACGGCTGATCGCGCGGTCGGACCTCCAGTTCGTGGAATATTCAGCTCTGTCGCGGACTTGCCTCCGCCGCAGGCAACAGCATTCGAGCCGGCCCTTCGCAGGAGTTCCCGCATGCCCGTCCCGTCCGCCGACACGGTTGCCACTGTCCTGCGTCACGCCGACAACTCGCTCGACACGTCGCGCGGCCGGCTGTTCGATCTGCTGCGAATTGCCTCAATCAGTGCGCAACCGGACCACCGCAACGACTGTCAGCGCGCCGCCGAATGGGTGCGCGAGCAGCTTGCCGGCCTCGGGTTCTCCGCCGAAGTACGGCCGACCGCCGGCCATCCCGTCATCGTCGCGCATCATGCGGCACCCGCCGGCTACCGGGGACCACACATCCTGTTCTACGGCCACTACGATGTTCAGCCGGTCGATCCACTGAACCTGTGGCATAGCCCTCCCTTTGATCCGCAACTTGTCGACGGCCCGCACGGGAAACGTTTCGTTGCGCGCGGCGCGGTGGACGACAAGGGACAGGTAATGATGTTCATCGAGGCGATGCGCGCCTGGCAGGAAGCGGCCGGTGGCATCCCGGCGCGTATCACCGCGTTGATCGAGGGCGAGGAGGAAGTCGGCAGTCCCAACCTCGAACCGTTTCTGGCGACCAACAAGAGCGAGCTCGCCGCCGATCTCGCGCTGATCAGCGATACCGGCATGTGGGATATCGATACGCCGGCGATCACCACGCGGCTCCGCGGCATGACCTATGTGCAGCTGACGCTCAAAGCGGCCAAGCGCGACCTGCATTCGGGTCTGTATGGCGGCTCCGCGCTCAACCCGATCAATGCGCTGGCCCACGTGCTGGGCGACCTGCAGGATGCCAACGGCCGCATCCAGCTCCCCGGCTTCTATGACAAGGTCAAGCCGGTCTCCAACGCACAGCGTACGCAATGGGACGCCCTCGGCTTCGACGAGAGCGCGTTCCTCGGCAACATCGGGCTCGAGACGCCTGCCGGCGAGCGCGGCTATTCGGCATTGGAGCGCCTCTGGGCGCGTCCAACCGCCGACATCAACGGCATGTGGGGCGGCTACACCGGAGCCGGCGGCAAGACGGTGATCGCGTCCGAGGCGTCAGCCAAGGTATCCTTCCGCCTGGTGCCCGAGCAGGACCCCGAAGAGGTCTTCGAGCAGTTCCAACGCTTCGTCAGCGAGCGACTGCCCCCAGGTGCGGTCGTGACATATGAATCGGGCACGCGCTCACCGGCCATTGAGGTGAACCTGGACGGTCCCTGGGTGCGCGCGGCTCAGGCGGTGCTCACCGAGGAATACGGCAAGCCGGCAGTCCTGATGGGCAGCGGCGGCTCGATCCCGGTGGTGAACTCGCTGCGCAAGGTTCTCGGCATCGACAGCCTTCTGATGGGCTTCGGCCTCGACGATGACCAGATTCACAGCCCAAACGAGAAGTTTGAGCAGCGCTGCTTCCATCACGGCATCCGCTCGCACATCAGGCTGCTGGCGAAGTTCGCCGGCGGATAGCTGTCATAGTCGGCGCGGTTTGGCAGAGCCCTCCCCCTCCCCTCGCCGGCCCCGTCTCCGCATCGTTGCCCTGCACAGTCGCCTGGCGGGTCCGTTCGATCTCGCACTGGACGCCGGTGAGTGCCTTGCGATCACCGGCCCGTCCGGCTCCGGCAAGAGTCTGTTCCTGCGCATGGTTGCCGATCTCGACCCGAACCAGGGCGAAGTGTTCCTCGACGGTGCCGAGCGCCGATCGCTGCCGGCACCCGAATGGCGCCGCAAGGTGGTCTACAGCGCGGCCGAGCCTGGTTGGTGGCACGAGCGGGTCGCCGAGCACTTCCACGGCGCGGCAATGGACTTTGCCCGCGCCACCGCACCGCGGCTCGCGCTTGCCGCCGCACTGCTGGATCAAGAGGTGGTGCAGCTTTCCACCGGCGAGCGGCAGCGCATGGCGCTGCTCCGCGCGCTCGCCTTGCGGTCGCCTGTGCTGTTGCTCGACGAACCCACTGGCGCGCTGGATGAAGCCAGCACAACCATGGTCGAGGACGTGCTGCGCGAGCGCCTCGCCGCCGGCGTCGCCATCGCCATGGTCACCCACAGTGCCGCGCTGGCAGTTCGACTGGGCCACCGGCATCTGCGCATGACAGACCGTCGCCTGATGCCGGCATGAACCCTATCCTGCTCACGCCGTTTGATGTCGCCATCGCGGCGGTGTTGATCGTGCTCGACGGCGTGCTGTCGCGGCTGCTGCGGCTGGACCTTCACACCCAGCTCGCCTGGGCCGCGGCGCGCTTGGTCGTGCAGCTTGTGCTGGTCGGCTTCGTCCTGCGCCTGGTGTTCGCAATGGCCTCGCCGCTTGCGACACTGGCCGTGATCCTGGTGATGGTGGCGATCGCCGGACGCGAGGTCGCGGCCCGCCCGGAACAGCGTCTCGGCCGCTTCGGCAACTATGCGGTTGGTGCATCGGCGGTCGCCATCGCCACATTCCTCACCGCCATCCTGGCACTCACCACGGCGATCCGGCCGCAGCCCTGGTACGACGCACGCTACGCCATCCCGCTCGCCGGCATCATACTGGGCAGCGTGTTGAACGGCGGCTCGCTGGCACTCAATTCGCTCTTGGGCGGCGTGGTACGGGAACGCGCCGCCATCGAGACGCAGCTTGCGCTCGGCGCCAGCTTCAACCACGCCATGCGCGGGCTGATCCGCGCCTCGGTACGCCGCGCGCTGCTGCCGATCATCAACCAGATGTCGGCCGCCGGCGTGGTGACTTTGCCCGGCATCATGACCGGTCAGATCCTCGCCGGCATGGACCCGATGGAGGCGGCCAAATACCAGATCCTGCTCATCTTCCTGCTGTCGGGTGGCAGTGGTCTTGCCGCCGTCGCTGTGGTTTACCTTGCGGCAATGCGATTGACCGATGATCGGCAGCGCCTGCGAATCGATCGGTTGACCGCTAGGGCAAGAGGACCAAGACCATGATCGCCAGCGATGTGATGACCCGGAACGTGCTTTCGGTGCCGCCGGACGCGACCGTGGCGCAGGCGGTCGAACTCATGTTGAACCGGGGCATCTCTGGCCTTTTCGTCGTCGACGCGACCGGCACGTTGGCGGGTATCGTCACCGAGGGCGACCTGCTGCGTCGCGACGAACTGGGGACCGAGCGGCGGCGCTCCTGGTGGCTGCGGCTGATCGCCTCGCCGGGCAGACAGGCAGCGGACTTCACCCGCACGCACGGTCGCCGCGTCGCCGATGTGATGACGCGCGACGTGATCAGTGTGAAGGCTGACGCTCCACTCGTGGAGATTGTCACGCTGATGGAGGAGCATCGCATCAAGCGCGTGCCGGTGCTGGAGGGCGACCGGGTGGTTGGCGTGGTCAGCCGTGCCGATCTGCTGCGTGCATTGGCCGTGGCCGCGCGCGAGCACGCCGCGGGCACGGCGGACGATGGCAGTATCCGTCAGCAAATTCTGAACGCGCTCAATCACGAGCCCTGGGCGCCGAAGACAACGCTCAACCTCACCGTGGTGAATGGTGTGGTCGATCTTTGGGGTACCATCGGCAACGACCACGAGCGTCGAGCGATCGGCGTGATTGCCGAAAACACGCCTGGCGTGAAGAATGTGATCGACCATCTCGTGTTCGTTGAAGCCTACACCGGCACGGTTATCGAGGCGCCGCCGGAGACCTGATCGAGCCCGCAAGAGAAGGTGAACCGACACAGTTCGGCCGCATTGCCAAGGCCTGGGTGGTCCAGGCATGGCACGCCCGCTTCCCCGCCGACGTGATCTTCTCACGCTGACCGCAATGGCGGCGCTCCAGGCGTGTGCCTCCGTGCCGAACGTCAACGCGTATCTCGATCCGGATCCGCTGCAGCGACATTTCGCGCTGCAGCACGCGCTCGCCGATGGCCCGCTGGTGTTCGGCAACAAGACGCGCCTCCTGATGGACGGCAGCCAGGCGCTGCCCGCCATGTTCCAGGCGATGCAGCAGGCGAAGGACCACATCAACCTGGAATACTTCATCTTTGAGGACGTCGCCGTTGGCTCGCAGCACCTGTCCGATCTGCTGATCGCCCAGCTGAACCGTGGCGTGACGGTCAATATTATCTACGACGCCTACGGATCGCGCGACACGCCGGCCACTCTGTTCGACACCCTGCGCCGTGCCGGCGCCAGTGTCACCGAGTTCAATCCGATAAACCCGGTGGCTGCGTTGACAGGCCACTCGCCGAATGACCGTGATCATCGCAAGATCATGGTGGTCGATGGCCGCATCGGCTTTGTCGGCGGCATCAACTTGTCCCGAACTTACGAGTACCCGCCCTCCGCTGGCATTCCCGCCGACGGCAATACGCAGCACGCCTACTGGCGCGATACCGCGGTGGAAATCCAGGGTCCCGCCGTCGCGGAACTGCAGCGTCTGTTCTTCGACATCTGGAAGCAGCAGAAGGGCGGTCCGGTCCCTGCGGCCCAATACTTTCCGATCCTGTCGCGCCAGGGCGTGCAGACCATCCGCATCATCGGCAGCGCGCCAGGCGATCAGCAGCCGCTCTATTACATCTCGCTGGAGCAGGCGATCCGCGTGGCAGAACGGCGCATCTGGCTGTCCAGCGGTTATTTCGTGCCGCCGCACGAGGAGCGAGAGGATATGGCCAAGGCGGCACGGCGCGGCGTCGATCTCAGACTGGTGGTGCCAAGCCACAGCGACGTCGAAGCTGCCGTGTATGCCGCGCGAGCCGCGTACGGCGACCTGCTGGAAAGCGGCGCACAGATCTTTGAGATGCAGAACGCCGTGCTGCATTCCAAGCTCGCTGTCGTGGACGGCGTCTGGACTGCGATCGGCTCGTCCAATCTCGACCGTCGCAGCGTCGTGTTCAACAATGAGGTCGACGCGATCATTCTCGGTGCCGACACGGCCGCGCAGGTCGAGGCATTGCTGCAGCGCGACATGGCGTCGTCCACGCCGATCACGTTGCACGCCTGGCGGCGACGATCGTTCGACGAGCGCCTGGATGAGATGAAGGCCAGGCTTTGGGAGTACTGGATGTAGCGGTTTACGCTGGCCGCCTGCATCCGTCAGGAGGTGTCCATGAACATCCGCTTCGACGGCAAGACTGTCGCCGTCACCGGCAGCGGGCATGGCTTTGGCCGCTGCATCGCACAAACCTTCGCCCATCTCGGCGCGCGCGTGTTCGCCACCGACATTGCGGCCGATGAACTTGCCGAGACGGCGACGGGAGGCGGCATCACGACGAAGGTCGTTGACCTCCGCGACCGCGCCGCCGGTACCGCCTGGATCCGTCAGATCGAGACACAGACCGGTGGGCCGATCCATGTACTGGTGAACAACGCCGGCGGCGTTGCCGGCCAGGAACCCAAGCCACTGGAGGATGTCTCTGACGAGGACTGGAACACTCTGTTCGACATCAACGTCAACGCCGCCTTCACGCTGTGCCGAGCGGCCGCGATGGCGATGAAGCGGACCGGCGGCGGGCGGATCGTCAACACCAGTTCTGGCGCGGGTTTGCAGCCATCGCTCACCGGCATTCAGGCGTATTGCGCGGCGAAGCACGCCGTGGTCGGGCTTACGCGGCAGCTCGCCCACGAATTCGGACCGTACAACATCACCGTGAACTCAGTGGCGCCAGGCTTCATCCGCACCAACCCGGCAACCGAGCGGCAGTGGGAAAGCTATGGCCCGGATGGGCAGAAGACGTTGCTGGAGCGGATTGCCATGAAGCGGCTCGGCACTGCGCAGGACATCGCCAATGCTGTAGTGTTCTTTGCCTCGGACCTTGCGGGTTTTGTCAATGGGCAAATCTTGCAAGTGGATGGTGGCCGTTAGGTCAAGTTGCGAAAAGGCCACACACTGGCTACACAGTGGGCCATCATAGCGATACAGAATTAAATGCAGTACAATACCAAAAGGCGGCCAATTCGTCAGATGGATCTGGTCGCACATCAGGAGGAACCGCCATGTCGACAACGACATATGCGATGAGCCGCAGCGCCGCGCCCGGCGCGCCCAGCCTGCCGTTCATCATCGCCGCCTCGTCCTGCGGCACACTGATCGAGTGGTACGACTTCTACCTCTATGGCGTGCTCGCGCCGGTGTTTGCGACGCACTTCTTTCCCGGCAGCATGACCCAGAGCTTCCTGTACAGTCTTGGCATCTTCTGGACAGGCTTCGTGGTGCGGCCGTTCGGCGCCATCATTTTCGGCCACATCGGCGACCTCGTCGGCCGCAAGTTCACCTTCATGCTGACGCTTGGTCTGATGGGGGCTGCGACGTTCGTCGTGGGCTGTATCCCGGTCTACGACTCGATCGGCTGGACGGCTCCGTTCCTGCTGGTGATGTGCCGCGTCGTGCAGGGTCTCGCCTTGGGCGGCGAGTATGGCGGTGCCGCGACCTACGTCGCGGAGCATGCGCCGGATGGCAAGCGCGGCCTCTACACAAGCTGGATTCAGACCACCGCCACGATGGGCATCGTCACCGCATTGCTGGTGATCATCGCCTTCCGCGTCGGCATGGGCGAGGCTGCGTTCCAATCCTATGGCTGGCGCTTCCCGTTCCTGCTGTCCGCGATTCTCGTGCTGCTTTCTGGCTATATTCGGTTGCGCCTCGAAGAGTCGCCACTGTTCCATCGCCTGAAGACGCAGGGCAAGGCATCGGACAATCCGGCGTTGGAGAGCTTCTCAAGCGGTCGCAACTGGGGTCTGATCCTGATCGCACTGTTCGGCTTCACCGCCCCGGAAGGTGTGGTGTGGTACACGGGACAGTTCTACGCGCTCACCTACATGATCGCGGTCCTGAAGATCCCGTTCCTGACGGTGTACCTGATCCTGACCTTCGCCCTGCTGCTCGGCGCCCCGTTCTTCATCGTGTTCGGTTGGTTGTCGGACCGTATCGGCCGTAAGGGGATCATGATCACCGGCTTCGCGCTGGCCGTCATCACCTTCTGGCCGGTGTTCAGCTTGCTGGGCACGTGGAAGGACAATCCGGTCATCCTGTGCATGCTGGTGTTCTACATGGTGATCCTGGTCACCATGGCATACGGGCCGATCGCCGCATTCCTGGTGGAACTGTTCCCGGCGCGCATCCGCTACACGTCGATGTCGCTGCCATATCACGTCGGCAACGGCGTATTCGGCGGTGGCGTGCCGTTCATCGCGACCTGGCTCGCAAGCGTCTTCGTGGGCATACCGCTCATCGGGCTCGCGTATCCGATAGCGGTGGCGGCCATTGGCGTTGTCGTGGGTTCGCTGTCGGTACGCGGCGAGCCAACCCACCAGATCCGCATCTGGGATGAAGTCGGCGGCGACCCCGACGCGCCGCTGGTGCCAGACCAGCCATAGCGATCCAGCGGACGCACCACAAACGGCCAGGAGGGATCGCCTCCTGGCCGTTATCTTTTGTCAGTGCACAATGGACCAGAAGCTTGGCGCGCTCGTTGAGTTTTGGCGTTATCCAAGCCTGCCGTGGCAGTGCTTGTATTTCTTGCCTGAGCCGCACGGGCATGGCGCATTGCGTGATGTATTGCGCCAGGTTGCCGGGTCGTTCGGATCGACGGCATCGGACCGCATCGGCTGCGCCGCGGCGATCGTCATCGCGCCTGCACCTTCCATGGCCATCTCCGGCTCGCCGGCGAACACCGGCGCCGGCTGCGGATGCATCTCGATCATCTGGATGGGCGGCGGCGGCTGTACCGGCTCAGGCGCCAACTCGACCCGCGCCAGCATCGCCGTCACCCGCTCCTTCAACTCATCCAGCATCGCGTTGAACAGCGCGAATGCCTCGCTCTTGTATTCGTTCAGCGGGTCGCGCTGGCCGTAGGCGCGCAGGCCAATGCCCTGGCGCAGATGATCCAGCGCATAGAGATGCTCTTTCCACACTGCATCCAATGTCTGGATCAGCAGCGACTTCTCGATAAAGCGCATCAGCTCGGGGCCCATGTTGGCCGCCTTCGCCGCCATCAGCGTGTCCGCGGCCTGATCCACCCGCTCGCGCAGATGGCTCTCGTCGATGCCCTCCTCGTGGCCCCACTCTTCGATCGGCAGGTCGAGGTTCAGCACGCGGCGCAGATCTTCGGCCAGTTCCTTCAGTTCCCACTGCTCGGAAAATGCCTTCTCGGGCACCCGACGCAGCACCATGGTCTCGATAACCTCGGCGCGCATGTCCGCGACCGTCTCGGTTACATCGGTCGCCTTCATGAACTCCTTGCGCTGCGCATACACCTCCTTGCGCTGCGCGTTCATCACGTCGTCGTATTTCAGCACGTTCTTGCGCGTGTCGAAGTTGCGCGCCTCGACCTTCTTCTGTGCCTTCTCCAACGCCTTGTTGATCCAGGGATGCACGATCGCCTCGCCATCCTTCAGCCCGAGCCGCTGCAGCATCCCGCCCATCCGGTCGGAGCCGAAGATGCGCATCAGGTCGTCTTCCAGCGACAGGAAGAAGCGCGACCGCCCGGGATCGCCCTGGCGTCCTGACCGGCCGCGCAACTGATTGTCGATGCGCCGGCTCTCGTGGCGCTCCGTGCCGATCACGAACAGCCCGCCGGCAGCCTTCACCTTCTCATGCGCCGCGCCCACTTCGTCGTTGATCTCGCCCGCGCGCGTCGCCTGCTGCGCGGGGTCGTCGATGCCGCCAAGTTCTTTCTTCAGCAGCATCTCCAGATTGCCGCCGAGTTTGATGTCGGTGCCGCGGCCAGCCATGTTGGTGGCGATCGTCACGGCACCTGGCGCGCCGGCCTGCGAGATGATATCCGCTTCCTGTTCGTGGAAGCGGGCGTTCAGAACCGCATGCGGGATACGCTTCTTCTTGAGGATCTCGCTGATCGTCTCGCTCTTCTCGATCGAGGTGGTGCCGACCAGAACCGGCTGACCCGCTTTACGGGCCTCCTCGATCAGCGTCGCCACAGCCTCATATTTCTCGGCCGCGCTGCGATACACCTCGTCGTCTTCGTCATTGCGGACGCAGGGAACGTTGGTGGGGATCTCCACCACGTCGAGCTTGTAGATCTCGCCGAACTCATCCGCCTCGGTCATCGCCGTGCCGGTCATGCCGCCGAGCTTCGGGTATAGGCGGAAGTAGTTCTGGAAGGTGATCGAGGCGAGCGTCTGGTTCTCGGCCTGCACCTCGACGTGCTCCTTCGCCTCCAGCGCCTGGTGCAGCCCGTCGGAGTAGCGACGGCCTTCCATCATGCGGCCGGTGAACTCGTCGATGATCACCACCTTGTCCTGGCGCACGATGTAGTCCACGTCGCGGGTGAACAGCGTGTGCGCGCGCAGCGATTGCTGCACGTGATGCACGACGGAGACGTTGAAGATGTCGTAGAGGTTGCCCTCGGTGATGATGCCTGCCTCGCGCAGCATGTCCTCGACGTGCTCGGAGCCAGGCTCGGTGAGCGCAACTGTGCGGAACTTCTCGTCCTTGTCATAGGTGCTGGCGTCCTTCACCAGCTCCTTCACCACGGCGTCCACCTGGCGGTACAGATCCGAACTGTCCTCCGCCGGGCCTGAGATGATCAGCGGCGTACGGGCCTCGTCGATCAGGATGCTGTCCACCTCGTCGACGATGCCGAAGAAGAACTCGCGCTGGACCATGTCCTCCAGGCGGTACTTCATGTTGTCCCGGAGGTAGTCGAAACCGAACTCGTTGTTGGTGCCGTAGGTGATGTCGGCGGCGTACTGAGCGCGCCGCTGGTCATCGTCCAGGCCGTGCACGATGACGCCGACGGTCATGCCGAGGAACTGGTAGATCTGGCCCATCCATTCAGAGTCGCGGCGGGCCAGATAATCGTTCACCGTAACGATATGTACACCCTTGGAGGCGAGCGCATTGAGGTAGACGGGCAAGGTGGCGACCAGGGTCTTGCCTTCGCCGGTCTTCATCTCGGAGATCTTGCCGTCGTGCAGCACCATGCCGCCGACCAACTGCACGTCGAAGTGCCGCTGGCCCAGCGTCCGCTTGGCTCCCTCGCGGACCACGGCGAACGCCTCGGGCAGCAGATCGTCCAGCGTCGTCCCGTCGGCCAGCCGCTCGCGGAACTCGGCGGTCTTCGCCCGCAGCGCCTCGTCCGACAGCGCCTCCATTGCCGGTTCGAGGGCGTTGATCTGCGGCACCCGCCGCTGATAGCCCTTGAGCGAACGATCGTTGGCGGTGCCGAATACGGCGCGGGCAATGGCAGCGAACATGGGACCTTCTCAGATGGCCGGCCTGGGCCGGGCAGGCAGGCCCCGGATTCCCCGGGTCAGGCCGGCGGATTCCAGGCGTCGTTCAGATAGGACCCGTACTGCCTCGGGTCAACGACGCGGCGATGTCAGGCAGTTGCTCGGCGGGGGTTCGGGAGCGGGTTAAGTTTAATCGGTGCGATTCTTGTGGCGTCATCTGGCTTCGGCCATGATCCAGGCCCGCTTTGAACAGGTGATTTTATGCCGCGTGCCCTCGGTACCGCATTTTGTCTGCTCGCCGCCACGTTACTCGCCTGCCAGGCCGCGCGGGCGCAGGGAACGGCGCCGCCGCCGGCCGATCCGGTCGTGGCCAAAGTGGACGGCCAGGTGATCCACCTCAGCGACCTCAAGGACGCGACGCAGGGGCTGCCCGCCAATCTCCGCGGCATGCCACCTCAGACACTCTACCCGATGCTGCTGGATCAAATGATCGATGGCCGTCTGCTGGTCGCCGAGGCGCGGAAGTCGGGCCTGGACAAGGATCCGACGGTGCAGCGCCAGGTCGCCGCTGCGGAGGACCGCGCGCTGCAGACCGCGATGCTGAACAAGGAGGTCGGCCCGTCGGTTACCGAGGAGGCGGTTCACGCGCGCTACGAACAGGACGTCGCGGGCAAGCCTGGCGAGGAGGAGGTGCACGCCAAGCACATCCTGGTGGACAACGAGGCGGAGGCGAAGAAGATCATCGCCCAGCTTAAGGGCGGCGCGGACTTCAGCGCGCTGGCGAAGCAGTACAGCAAGGATCCGAGCGGGGCGCAGCAGGGCGGCGACCTCGGCTTCTTCAAGAAGGACGAGATGGTGCCGGAGTTCGCCGCCGCGGCCTTCGCTCTGCAGCCTGGGCAGATATCGCCGGAGCCGGTGCACACCCAGTTCGGTTGGCACGTCATCCTGCTGGTGGAGCGTCGTCGCGCCGAGCCGCCCAGCTTCGAGCAGGCACACGACGAACTGCGCCAGAAGATGATCCAGGAAGGTGTGCAGAAGGCCGTGGCGAAGGCGCGGGCCTCGGCATCGGTTGAGAAGTTCAACCTCGATGGGTCGCAGGTGCGCCCCACCGACACCGCCGAGCCCCCGCCCGCGCCTAGCAAGCAATAAATCTGACCGATCCGAGGAAGCGCCCATGGATTCGCCTGTCTCGCCGCTCGCCGTGCCGTTGCCGGAATTGCCCCCGCTCGCAGGCGTGCGACTGGGCGCCGCCGCGGCCGGGATCCGCTATCAGGGACGCAACGATCTGGTGATGATCGAGCTTGCGGCGGGAACAACGGTCGCGGGCGTCTTCACCTCCAGCAAGTGCCCCGGAGCGCCGATCGACTGGTGCCGTGCCTCGCTTGCCGGCGGGAAGGCGCGCGGCGTGGTGGTGAATGCCGGCAATGCCAACGTGTTCACCGGCAAGGCTGGGCGCGATGCCTGCTCGGCGAGCGCAGCGGCGGCGGCGAAGCTGTTTGGATGCCCGGCGAAGCAGGTATTCATCGCCTCAACAGGGGTAATCGGCGAGGTTCTGCCGCACGAGAGGCTGACCGCCGCGTTGCCCGCGCTGCATGCCGGGTTGCGCGACGATGGCTGGGAGGATGCGGCACGCGGCATCATGACCACGGACACCTTCCCCAAGGCTGCCACGCATTCCGCGCGGATCGGCGAGGCGGAGGTGCGGATCAGCGGGTTCGCCAAGGGCAGCGGCATGATCGCGCCCGACATGGCGACGATGCTGTGCTTCGTGTTCACCGACGCGAAGCTGCCGGCCGATGCGATGCAGGCGGTGCTGAACAAGGCCGTCGCTGCCAGCTTCAACTGCACGACGGTCGACTCGGACACTTCGACGTCCGACACCGTGCTGCTGTTCGCCACCGGCCAGGCGAAGCACAAGCGCGTGCCGGCGGAGGGCGGGAGCATCCTGGCCGATTTCGCGCGCGCGCTGAACGCGGTGCTGCTCGATCTGGCGCTTCAGGTCGTGCGCGACGGAGAGGGCGCACAGAAGCTGGTACGCGTCGATGTGAGTGGCGCCACGACGGCGCGGTCTGCGAAGCGTATCGGGCTTGCGGTGGCCAATTCACCGCTGGTGAAGACGGCGATCGCAGGTGAGGACGCCAACTGGGGCCGCATCGTCATGGCGGTCGGTAAAGCCGGCGAACCGGCGGATCGCGACAAGCTATCGGTGGGTGTGGGCGGTGTCTGGATGGCGCGGAACGGCGGCGTCGTCCCCGGTTATGACGAGGGCCCGGTGACGCAGCACATGAAGGGCCGCGACGTGACGATCGCGATCGATCTCGGCCTGGGCCGCGGCAAGGCCACGGTCTGGACCTGCGACCTCACGCACGGCTACATCGATATCAACGGGTCGTATCGGAGCTGACGGCGCGCTTAGGAACGGGCGGGGATCAGGCTCTCGAGGGCATCGGCGACGCTGCAGAAGCGGCAGCTTCGGCCGATCAACGGCTGCACCACGATCTCGCCGGACGCGCGCCAGAGGATCCATCGGCGGAGCTGGCTGTCGTGCCCGTAGAAGGCGATGACCTCTTCGTATTCCTCACCTTCCACGCAATGGTCCAGTTCGACAACCATCTGCACATCGTGGAAGTCGGCCCAACCTTGCAGCAGCATGAGATCCGCGATCTCAAAGGCGAGGCCGGTGGGCACGTTCGGGCTGATCCGGGGCATTTCCATCGAGATCCGATCTCCGATTCTCAGCGCCAGCCAGTGGGGTGGCTCACGTTGATGTGAGCACATACCTCACGATACCGTGAATGCAAGTGTTGTATTTGAGATTCTCACGATTGTTTGATTGGAACGGGATCGTTCCGAGATGTCGTGTCACGAGGTTTGCGCAAGCTATTGATTTAGTGCGCAAATTAATCCGATTCGGTTATGGAACCTTCGGCAGTCTCTCATTACGAATTTGCAGCAATATTAGCCTGAATTCGATACGAATCACCCGCTAGACGAAATTTTACCTTCTCTCCACGTCACGAGTTCCGTCGACGTAGAGCACCAGTATGTCGGCGACCGCACGATTGAGCGGCGTTGGCACACCGGCTCTTTTGCCGAGTTCGACCACCGCGCCACTCAGCCACGGTAGTTCGAGGCGATTGCCGCGAGCCAGGTCCCCCTGCATCGATGCGGTCATCTGCGGCGGCAACGTCTCGACGAAGCGCATCCGCTCATCCGCGAAATCGTCGGCCAGCTTCACGCCCAGAGCCCGACCGACCGCGACAACCTCGCGTGTGATGTCGAGCAGAAAGCACCGGGCCTGGGGGTTGCTGCGGATCGGCCCGATGCTGGATCGCATGCTGGCGGTGCAGGCAGACATCGGCACCAGGAAGGCGAACTTCTGCCAGATCGCCAGGTTGATGTCCTCGGCGATCTCGGCGTCGATGCCCGCCGCGGTGCAGGCGTCCAGCAACGCCTCGACGCGCTTGGTCCGTGTGGTGTCGAGTTCGCCGAAAATCAGCTTTGCCATCGTGCCGGTGTGGCGGATCACCCCCGGGCTGCCGATCACCACACCGATCTGACCAACACCGCCGATCACCGCCTCGCGGCCCAGAATGCGTACCAGCACCTCATCCTTGCTGACGCCGTTCTGGAACGACACCACGGCCGTGCCCGGACGCACCAGCGGCTTCACCGCTTCCGCCGCCGCCTCGGTGTCCCACAGCTTCACCGCGATCATCACGACATCCGCGGGCGCCAAGGCCGCTGGATCGTCGGTCGCCGCCACATCGCGCAGGTGCAGATCGCCATGCGCGCTCTCGACGCGCAGGCCGTGCTCGCGGATTGCCGCAAGATGTGCTCCACGCGCAACGAAGGCGACGTCATTGCCCGCCGCCGCCAGCCGTGCGCCGAAGTAGCCCCCGAGACCGCCGGCCCCCATGATGACTATACGCATGCGCTTGCTTCAGCTGATCGGACGCGCATCGTCAAGCTCACATGCCTCCGACGTGCTGCACCGCGTGGTGGTGGACCAGCAGCATTCCGCCGGCCACGAGGGACAGTGCGACGATAGCGAACAGCAACGTTCGGTCCACAAGCGTGTCGCGCGGCGAGCGCTCCGCGTACCAGAAATGCCGGTACCACGACTTGTGCGGTTGCAGTGGAGCGATCGCCATTTCCCCGCTCATTGTGGTTCGCCATCCAGTATGAGATGCGGTGACGCCAGACGCAATCGGCGGAGGTTTCCATGGCCTGGGTGAGCGTGCAGCGTGATACGCGCGGCGTTGCCGTGATCACGATCGACAATGCGGCCAGGTTGAACACGTTGAACACGCCGGTGATGACCGAGTTGATTGCCGCGGTGGAGCGTCTCGGCGCTGACGAGACCGTGCGTGCCGTCGTGTTGCGCGGCGCTGGCGAACGCGCGTTCATTGGGGGTGCCGATATCGACGAGATGGCCGGCCTCGACCCTTCGTCGGCGCGCGCCTTCATAACGTTGGTCCACCGCAGTTGCGACGTGTTCCGTCGCATGCCCGTGCCGGTGATCGCGCGGATCAAGGGCTATGTGTTCGGCGCCGGCGTGGAGGTTGCGGCGGCTTGCGATATGCGCGTGGCCAGCAGCGACGCGCAATTCGGCATGCCAGAGGTGCGGCTTGGCGTGCCGTCGGTGGTCGAGGCAGCGCTGTTGCCGCAGTTGATCGGCTGGGGTCGCGCACGGCAATGGCTACTGACCGGCGACATGATCAACGCGGCGACCGCGCATGCCTGGGGGCTGGTCGAGGAGGTTGTGCCGGCCGAGCAACTGGATGCCACTGTGGAACGGCTGCTGGACTCAATCCTGGTGGCCGGTCCTCGCGCGATCCGTGCGCAGAAGGCGCTTATCACCGCGTGGGAGGATCTGCCGCTGCGCCAGGCCGTGCAACGTGGCATCGACAGCTTCGCCGCCGCCTGGGAGACCGACGAACCCCGCCGCATGATGCAGGAGTTCCGCGACCGCAGGCGCGAGCGTAAGCTCTCCGAAGGACGGACGGAGAAACCGGAATGAGCGAGGAGACGGTCACCGGCGCCGAATGGCTGGCGCGCACGCTTGCCGCGAATGGCACGACGCATGTGTTCTTCATCGATGCGGTGCTGCGACGGACATTGATCGAACTCGGCGCTCTCGGCGTCACGCGCGTGCTCGCGCACGCCGAGAAGTCGGCGGCCTACATGGCCGATGGCTATGCGCGCATTGCGGGACGACCCGGCATCTGCTTCGCGCAGTCGGTCGGCGCGGCGAACCTGGCGGCCGGCCTGCAGGATGCGTGGCTCGGCCACAGCCCGGTGATCGCCTTGACCGGCCGCGAGCCGCCGCTGTTTCATCATCGCAACACGTATCAGGAAATCCCGCATCGGCCGCTCTATGCGTCGGTGACGAAGTTCTCGGCCGATGTCGCGGATGCCGCCGATCTGCCGCGTCTGCTGCGCCAGGCATGGCGCGAGGCGATGACGGGTTCGCCGCGGCCGGCACATCTCGATCTGTACGGCCGGTCTGCGAACGTCGTCGAGACCGGTATGGTGAGTGAGCCGGCCATCGCCGATACGGCGCTGCAGCTGACAATGCCCCCATATCGGCCGGCACCCTCGGATGATGAGATCGAGCGTGCCGCCGCGAAGCTGCGCGCGGCGAAGCGGATCGTCGTCGTTGCCGGTTCCGGCGCTGCCGCTTCGGGTGCCGGGCCGGAACTGCTGGCGCTCGGCGAGGCGTTGGCGGCGCCGATCGGCACCTCTCTCGGCGCCCGCGGGCTGATACCGACGCAGCATCGCCTGTCCATCGGCTGCCCCGGCAATTATGCCGCACCACCGGCCAACCAGATCGTGCACGAGGCGGACCTCGTGCTGTTCGTCGGCTGCCATACCGGCGATCAGGTGACGCACACCTGGCGCATTCCGCCGCTGGACACAGAGGTCGTGCAGATCGACATCGATCCGTCGGAGCCCGGCCGCAGCTACCGGAACACGCTCGGACTGATGGGCGATCCGAAGGCCACGCTGGCGAAGCTGAACGCGGCGATCGGCCGGCCCGTGCGTGATACCACCTTTGTCGAGCGTGCCGCCGGCATCGTGGCGGCCTGGCGCGAGGCACGCGCACCGCTTCTCGCCAGCAATGCGGCGCCGATCCTGCCCGACCGGCTGTGCGCCGAGATCACCCGTGCACTGCCGGAGGACGGAATTCTGGTCGCCGACACCGGCTATTCCGGCATCTGGACCTCGACCTTGATCGAGCTGAACGGCACGGCGCAGACCTATCTGCGCGCGGCAGGTTCGTTGGGCTGGTCGTTCCCTGCCTCGCTCGGCGCGAAGTGCGCGGCGGGCAAGCGCAAGGTGATCTGCTGGTCGGGCGACGGCGCGGTCTATTATCACCTCACCGAGCTTGAGACCGCACGCCGGCGCGGCATCGCGGTCGTGCTGGTGGTCAACAACAATTCGGGCTTCGGCCAGGGGTGGCCGAATATGCAGCGGCAGCAGGGCAACCGGCCGGGCGATGTGACCGAACTCGGGCGCTTCGGGCCTACCAACTTCGCCGATGTGGCCCGCATGTTCGGACTGCGCGGTATTCGCGTGGAGGAGCCGTCGCAGATCGCGCCGGCGCTGCGCGAAGCGCTTGCGTCGGACGAGACGGTAATCGTCGATGTCAACACGAACATCGATGCGCGCGCTCCGGAACCCTGGTTGCCGCCCGGCGCATGATGCGATGCCGCTGAGGTTTTATGAGCGCGTCGGGTTCGAGGGACGGCGCATCAGCCCGTTCTCGTGGCGCATTCGCTATGCGCTGGCGCATAAGGGGCTTGATCCGGAGGTGCTGCCGACGCGCTTCGCCGATGTGGCGCGAATTCGTGCGCTCAGCGGGCAGGATTTGGTGCCGATCATCGAGCATGATGGACAGGTGGTGCACGACAGTTGGTCGATCGCCTGTCACCTGGAGGACAGCTTTCCGGATCGTCCGTCGCTGTTCGGTGGCGCAACGGGTCGCGGTGCCGCGCGGCTGGTGAACCACTGGTGCGATGCCGTGTTAGCTCGTGCCATGCGGCGGCAGATCTACGCGGATTTCATCCAGTGCATCGACCCGGGTGATCGCGCCTACTTCCGCCGCTCGCGGGAGACGCAGCTTGGGATGACGCTGGAACAGTACAGCGCGGATCGCGACGCGGCGTTGCCTGTCCTGCTGGAGGCCTTCGCGCCGCTTGAACGCACGCTTTCCGAGCAGCCTTTCCTTGCCGGCGATATGCCTGCCTACGTCGATTACGCCGTGTTCTCGGTGTTCCAGTGGGCCCGTGTCGGCAGCCCGCGCGATGTACTGGCGACCACGACGCAAGTCACGGCGACGCGTGAGTGGCGTGCGCGCATGGTGTCGCTGTACGGCAATCTCGGCGATCGGTTTGCCGGCTATCCAACGGAGGGTACATGATCAGCTACGATCTCAAGGGCAAGACCGCACTGGTAACCGGTGGCGCGTCGGGCATCGGCTTCGCCACCGCGCGCATGCTGACGAGGTTCGGCGCGACGGTGGCGGTGAACTTTCTCGCCGACGATCCGCGCGGGCCGGAGGCGGTGGACAAGCTCAATGCCGAGGGCGGCAAGGCGATCATGGCGCCGGGCAGCGTCGGCGAGGCGGGCGGCGCCGAACGCATGGTGCTGAAGGCGATCGATGATCTCGGACGGCTCGATCTGTTGTTCAACAACGCCGGCACGCCGGGTACGCGTCGGCGCATCACCCCGCCCGAACTGGATCTGATCACCGAGGAGCTATGGTCGCTGCTGCTGCAGACCAACCTGCTCGGTGTGTTTCGCGGTTCCAAGGCCGCCGCGCCGGCACTGAAGGCGGCACAGGGCGCTATTGTGAGCACTGCCTCGATTGCCGGGCTGGGGCGCGCCGGTTCCAGCCTGGCCTACGGCGCGACCAAGGCAGGCGTTGTCAGCCTGACGCAGAACCTTGCGCGCGCGCTGGCACCTGAGGTTCGGGTCAACGCGATTGCCCCGGGCGCGGTGGACAGTTCCTGGATGGTGGAGTGGACCAACGAGGAACGGCAGCAGTCGATTGAGCGGGCGGTGCTGAAGCGACGTTGTCAGCCGGAAGACCTGGCGGAGGTCGTGCTGTTCCTGGGCTTTGGAGCGGCGATGGTGACCGGGCAGACGATCACTGTGGATGGTGGGCTCACTCTGTAGGGTGCAAGATTTCTGGCCCTCATCCTAGCAATGCCGGGTGAGGGCCAGTTCAAAATCAGCTTAGAATGTCAGGACGATGTCCGAGCCGAAGGTGAATGAGTTCTGCGTGCCTTTGGTATTGGCAGGCGGGTTGTTGTTGAACGGGTCATTGCTGGTAAAGGCGTGATCCCAGCGGACTTCCGGACGGACCAGCAGACCGGTTACCGGCGCGGGCAACGCAGGCTTCCAGGTCACGCCGACTGTCAGGGCGCCGTAGGTCGAACTGCTGCCGGGCGCCCCGTGGACGAGGACCGGGAAGCCCTGCTGGAATTGGACAAAGGAATTATTGGCCGGGAAAGAAGCAACGAAGAAGTTGTTGTCATCCCGCCAGTACCTCAGCCCGGCCATTCAGAGTGAGCGTGTCGGTCAATGCGTAGGAAGCGTATTGTGCAAGACCGAAGCCGTTCACTGCCTTGCCCACGAAGCCGTAGCCGTCGCGAACCCAGTTGGTTTCCGTGACGAAGGTCCAGGTGTCGCTTGCCTTCCAGGTGGTCAGCACGTCGTTGAAGAAGCGCCACTGGCCGTTGGCATTGATGCCGAGAGGCGAGAGCGCGCGGGTAGCGTCCTCCGGTCCGAAATGCGTCAGCGCAAGGATAGTGAGGTTGCCGCCCAGGAAGGTCAGGTTGAAGCCGCCGATACCACCGATCGCGCCGTTGTTGTCGCCCAGAGGCCCGGCCGTGGTGTTCGTTCCCGTGTCGATACCGGTGTAGATGTCAAGCACGTCATTGACATGCGTCGTTGCCAACGCGCCCGTGTGCTTGAACGGCAGGCCGAACTGGAAGATGTAGGAGTGCGAGTAGAACGGATTGGTAGATGGATCGATCGTCTCGTAGCCCAGCGGCGTCGGATACTGCCCGACCTTGAGGTCGATGCCACCGTCGGTGATCCACGGCAGATGCGCCAGAACATTCGCCTCGACGACGTCAAGCTGATAGCGCGATTCCGGGTCAACGCGGTTCAGTTCACCGAGGAACTGTGTGTACCTCGCGTCTGAGCCATACATGAACTGGACCTTGAAGCCCCATTGATAGTCGGAGTTCTTGGGATCTAGTGGCTTGTTCGCGGTCAGCAGCAGTTGGTTCAGCTGCACCTGGTTGGCGTGATCAGTAAAGAGCTGTCCCCAATTCAGACCCGTCGACGGGCGATACGGGTTGGCGATGATGCCCGATTGGAGCTGCGCCGAGAGATGGATCCCGTCGATCCACAGCCCCGGAGGTGGCGCCGCAGGAGCCGGTGCCGCGGCGGGCGTTGCCGCGGCAGGAGGCGGTGCGGCAGGGGGCGGTGCAGTGGTCGCCGGCGCAGAGCTCGCCGGCGCGGTGGTCGCCGGTGCAGTGGTCCCCTGAGCGGTAGTAACCGGTGCGATAGGATCCGGCGCAGCAGTAGTCGAAGCCGCAGCCGCAGGTGGTGTCTGTGCATATGCGGCCGGCATGGCGGCGGCAATGCTGGCTGCCGCGATCCAGCCTGCGGCGCCTGTGAGTTTCCTGTACTCCATGGTTACCTATGTTACCTTTCGCTTCCCCATACGTCTGTAGACACAAACGAGGGGCGCCTGCAATCCGGCGCCCATCGCCCGTGTTTGATTTTCAGAAGACCTGCTCTCCGTGCAACACCAGGTCGAGGCCTTCGCGTTCCTCCTCCTCATCCACACGCAGGCCGACCAGCAGCTTGGTGACCATGAGCAGGATCAGTGTGCCAACGCCGCTATAGACCAGTGTTGCGGCAACACCCTGACACTGGATCCAAAGCTGTGTCAGCCCACCTGGGCTGCCGTCGGGCGAGGCGTCGGTTGCCGACAGCGGACCATAGGAGAACACGCCGGTGAGCAACGCGCCGACGATGCCGCCCATGCAGTGCACGCCGAATACATCCAAACTGTCGTCGTAGCCGAACATGTGCTTCACACTGGTGGCGCACCAGAAGCAGATCACGCCGGCGGCGACACCGATGATGATCGATGCGCCCGGCAGCACGAAACCGGACGCGGGGGTGATCGCGACCAGACCGGCGACCGCGCCAGAGATGCAGCCCAGCACAGAGGGTTTGCCCTTGGCGATCCACTCGGCGAACATCCAGCCCAGAGCCGCCGCCGCGGTAGCGATCTGCGTCACTGCCATCGCCATGCCGGCGCGGCCGTTCGAAGCGACCGCGGAGCCGGCATTGAAGCCGAACCAGCCGACCCACAGCAGGGACGCGCCGATCACCGAATAAGCGAGATTGTACGGCGCCATGTTGTCGGTACCGTAGCCGACCCGCTTGCCAAGTACCAGCGCGCACATCAGACCGGCGATTCCGGCGTTGATATGCACGACGGTGCCGCCGGCGAAGTCGAGCTGGCCATTGATGCTGCTCCAGCCACTCGGCGCCCACATCCAGTGTGCCACCGGCGAATAGATCAGCAGCGACCACAGCGTTATGAAGATGCACAGCGCCGAGAACTTCATGCGATCGGCAAAGGCGCCCACGATCAGCGCCGGCGTGATGATCGCGAAGGTCATCTGGAACATCATGTACACGGTCTCGGGAATCGTCGTCACCATCGGCGCGACGTCCTTGATTCCCGACTGGAGAACGAATGCCTGCGTGTCGTTGCCTTTGCTGATATGGTCGGCGATACCGTTCAGCATGAAGCGCGACAGATCGCCGATATAGGAATTGCCTGGTGTGAAGGCCAGGCTGTAGCCGGCCACGCACCATACGATGGTGACAATGCAGGTGATGGCGAAACACTGCATCAGGGTGGCCAGAATATTCTTCTTCCGAACCATGCCCCCGTAGAAAAGAGCCAAACCCGGGACGGTCATCATCAGCACAAGCGCGGTGCTGGCGAGCATCCAGGCGGTGTCACCGGAGTCGAGTTTGGGCGGAGCGTCGTCGGCCAATGCCGGCAACGCAACCAGCATCATGGGCAGCATGGCACCAAGGCCCCAGGTAAGGCGGGGTCGAATCATTATCTGTTTCCCTATTGGTTGGCTGTATTTGTTGGCTGTCGTTCAGAGTGCCGCGGTGTCGACCTCGCCGGTGCGGATGCGGACGGCACGTTCAATGTCATAGACAAAGATCTTGCCGTCACCGATCTTCCCGGTGTGAGCGGACTTGGTGATCGCCTCGATCACCTGGTCGGTGAGATCGGCCGGCACGACAACTTCGATCTTCACCTTAGGCAGGAAGTTCACGTGGTACTCGGCGCCACGATAGATTTCGGTCTGGCCCTTCTGCCGACCGAACCCCTTCACCTCGGAGACGGTGAGACCCTGCACGCCAAGTGGCGTCAGCGCCTCGCGCACGTCGTCGAGCTTGAAGGGCTTTATGATGGCCATGATCAGCTTCATGTCGCTGCCCCCTGGTTGCTCTGCACGCCGCCGCTACCTTCGCGACGGAACGGTCTATCGGGGACTATCAAGAATCGTGCCGCGGCGGGTGAATGGCGGTTGGCGTGCCGCCTATGGCACGTTTCCCGATCTCACGACGCTGGCGCCCATGCAATCAGGGCCGACTGTGACGGCCAGAGACAAATTTGCCTAAGAAACGAGCAGTATTAGTCCAAATGCAAAGCGCCCCCGCCACTCTTCCGAATGGCGGGGGCGCTTCAGGTGCCGTTGACGATCAGACCGAATAATACATTTCGAACTCGACGGGGTGGGGCGTGTGCTCAAAGCGATACACCTCGCTCCACTTCAGTTCGATATAGCTCTCGATCTGGTCAGTGCTGAACACGTCGCCGGCCAGCAGGAACTCATAGTCGCCTTCCAGCGCGCCGATCGCTTCGCGCAGGCTGCCGCACACGGTCGGAATACCCTTCAGCTCTTCCGGCGGCAGGTCGTACAGATCCTTGTCCATCGGATCGCCCGGGTGGATCTTGTTGCGGATGCCATCGAGGCCGGCCATGAGCATTGCCGAGAACGCCAGGTAAGGATTGGCGCCCGGATCGGGGAAGCGCACCTCGACGCGCTTGGCCTTCGGGTTCGTCGCATATGGAATGCGACACGAGGCCGACCGGTTGCGCGCCGAATACGCCAGCAGCACCGGCGCCTCGAAGCCTGGGATCAGGCGCTTGTAGCTGTTGGTCAGCGGGTTGGTCAGAGCGTTCAGCGCCTTGGCGTGCTTGATGATGCCGCCGATGTAATAGAGCGCCATCTCCGACAGGTCGGCGTAGGCGTTGCCGGCGAACAGCGGCTTGCCGGCCTTCCAGATCGACTGGTGCACGTGCATGCCCGAGCCATTGTCGCCAAAGATCGGCTTCGGCATGAAGCAGGCGGTCTTGCCGTAGCTGTGCGCGACATTGTGGATGCAGTATTTGTAGAGCTGCATGTTGTCGGCCAGTTTCACGAGCGGGCCGAATTTTATGCCGAGTTCGTGCTGGCTCTGGCCGACCTCGTGGTGGTGCTTTTCAACCACGACGCCCATCTCGGCCATGGTGGACAGCATCTCGGCGCGCAGGTCGCTTTCGCTGTCAACCGGCGGCACCGGGAAGTAGCCGCCCTTCACCGCGGGCCGGTGACCCATATTGCCTTCGGGGTAGTCCCTGAGACCTGCCTCCGGCCCCTCCTGGCTGTCGATATGGTAGGTGCCGTAGTTGCCGCCGGTGCCGTACCGCACGCTGTCGAACACGAAGAATTCCGCCTCGGGACCGAAGAACGCGGTGTCGCCCACACCTGACGATTTCAGATAGGCCTCGGCCTTCTTTGCCGTGGAGCGCGGATCGCGATTGTACGGCTGCCCGGTGGACGGTTCGACGATGTCGCAGAACAGAATCAAACTCGGCTTGGCGGAGAACGGATCCATCGTCGCGGCGTCAGGGTCCGGCATCAGGATCATGTCGAACTCATTGATCGCCTTCCATCCGGCGATCGATGAGCCATCGAACATGATGCCGTCGCGGAACGTGTCCTCCTCGATCGTGGAGACGTGCTGTGCGGTGTGCTGCCACTTGCCGCGTGGGTCAGTGAACCGCAGGTCCACATATTCCACGGAATGCTCGGTGAGCATCTCCATGACCTTACCCACGCCGTTGCTGCCTGCGGGCCTTCTCGCCATGTATGGTTTCCCCGTCCTCTGTCCGGCCGGCGCGCTGGTGATCCATTTGGAAACCGGCGCAAGCTGTCGAGGGCCGCACCATGCGACCCCTTCGCGAAGTGGCCCGTCTACTCGTTTCCGCCACGGGCCGAAAGCGGATTTCGACTATTTCATGTCGCGCTAGACCGCGTCTTCACCGCGCTCGCCGGTACGGATGCGGATCACATCCTCGACCTGGGAAACAAAGATCTTGCCGTCGCCGATGCGTCCGGTGCGGGCGGCGTTAATGATTGCGTCCACCGCGCGCTCGACCACAGCCTCTTCGCACACCACCTCGATCTTCACCTTGGGGAGGAAGTCGACCACGTACTCGGCGCCACGGTACAGCTCGGTGTGGCCCTTCTGCCGGCCAAACCCTTTCGCCTCGACCACGGTGATGCCTTGGAGGCCGACCTCGTGCAGCGCTTCTTTCACCTCATCCAGTTTGAACGGCTTGATGACGGCTTCGATCTTCTTCATGCGCGTCCACTTCCCGGCTGGCCGGGCCTCCCTGTCTGGCTGCCCGGGGTAAAATCCTGGACGAAACGGCAGCACCGCACGTTTGCACGCGGCGTGCCAAGCGGCAATGCAGCGGTCGTGACTGGGGCGATAAAACCGCTGCGCCCACCGCCTGTGCGGACGGGTGATCGTTTGCCCGGTTCTTGGGCACTTGCCGCCCAACCAGGTTCGTGCGGTTGCTGGCCCGAACCCCGCAACCCATACTGGGCGCGCATCCAACGGTGGGGAGCCGTGCCCTTGTGAAGCCCGCCAATAATCTGCTCTCCGGCATCGGCACCACGATCTTCACGGTGATGTCGGGGCTCGCGGTCGAGCACAACTCCATCAATCTCGGTCAGGGTTTTCCGGACAGCGAGGGGCCGGCTGACGTGGTACAGGCCGCCGTCGATGCGTTGCGGGACGGTCGCAACCAGTATCCGCCGATGCCGGGCGCACCCGAACTCCGTCAGGCGGTGGCGGCGGCCAACCGGCGCTTCTATGGACTGGAGGTGGATTGGGCGCGCGAGGTTGTGGTGACCTCGGGTGCCACCGAGGCGATCACCGCCTGTCTGATGGCGGTGCTCAACCCGGGCGACGAAGTGGTTCTGATCGAGCCGCTGTACGATACCTATGCGCCCGTGGTCCGCCTGCTGGGAGCTGTGCCGCGCTTCGTGCGGTTGGAGCCGCCCGATTGGGCTTTGCCGCGTGCGGCGTTGGCCGATGCGTTCGGCCCGGCGACCAAGGCGATCCTGCTGAACTCGCCGATGAACCCGTGCGGCAAGGTGTTCACCGAGGAGGAGCTCGGCTTCATCGCGGAGCTTGTACTGCGCCACGACACCTATGCGATCTGCGACGAGGTGTATGAGCACCTGACCTTCGACGGCGCCCGCCACATCCCGCTGATGACGCTGCCGGGCATGCGCGAGCGCAGCATGCGGATCGGCAGCGCCGGCAAGACGTTCTCACTGACCGGCTGGAAGGTGGGCTACGTGACAGCGCCGGCGGCGGTCGCCACCAACGTGGCGAAGGCACACCAGAACCTGACGTTCACCACCGCGCCCAATCTGCAGCGGGCCGTCGCGATCGGGCTGGCGAAGGACGATGGATACTTTGCCTCGCTGGGAAGCGCTTTGCAGGCCAAGCGGGACCGCTTGGCGGCGGGGCTGGCGAGCCTTGGGCTGACAGTGCTTCCAAGCAAGGGCAGCTACTTCATCACCACCGATTTCCGCCCGCTTGGGTTCAATGACGACGACGTGGCGTTCTGCCGCCATATCACCGAGCACGCCAAGGTGACGGCGATCCCGGTCTCGGCATTCTACGACGCGGCGGGGGCGCCCAATCACTACGCCCGCTTCGCCTTCTGCAAGCGTGACGAGGTGCTGGACGAGGCGGTGGCGCGACTGCGCGCGCATTTCGGCACGCGTTGACGGAGGCCGGGTGAAGGGCCTAAAGCCGCGCCCCGGATGGCGGGCATAGCTCAGTTGGCAGAGCGCCAGGTTGTGGTCCTGGATGTCACGGGTTCAAGTCCCGTTGCTCGCCCCATTCCCGGGTGCATGCAATGACCGGCCCCCCGGCCGTGATCCTGGCCGGCGGGAGTGCCAGACGGATGGGCGGCGGCGACAAGCCACTGCTGGAACTCGGCGGTCAGAGCATGATCCAGCGTATCGTTGCTCGGCTCGACACCTGCCGTATCGCGATCAGCGCCAATGGTGATCCCGCCCGGTTCGCCGCGCTGCAGCTGCCGGTGTTGTCCGATGGTGCATTTGCCGGCCAGGGACCGCTGGCGGGCCTCTTGGCAGGTCTCGACTGGGCCGCCGCCCTGGGCGCCGATGCGCTGCTGACGGTGCCCGGCGATACCCCATTTGTCCCGCCAGGGCTCGCAGCCGCGCTCGCCCCACCGCCCGCCTGCGCGGCAGGCAACGGGCGCGTGCATTATCTGGTCGCGCTCTGGCCGATCACCTGCCGCGACAGCCTGCGCCAATTGCTGGCGGCAAAAGGCCGGCGTGACGTCGCCCACTTCGCCGGTGCAATTGGCATGCGTCGGGTTGATTTCGCCGTTGCGAAATGGGACCCCTTCCTCAACGTCAACACGCCGGAGGACCTGGCGCTGGCGCGTGCCATCGCGGAGGCGGAGTGATGGAGAAGACGGTCGCGATAGGCGGGCTCGGTGCGATCGGGCTGAAGCTGGCGCGGGCACTGGATGCCGGCGTTGACGGGCTGCGGCTGATTGCCGTGGCTGCGCGCGATCCGGCGAAGGCCGCGGTCAACGTCTGCGGGTTCCGTGCGCCGCCGCAGGTGGTGCCGCTTGACCGCCTGGCCGAGGCGGACATCGTTGTGGAAGCTGCGCCCGCCGCGGTGTTCGAGAAGATCGCAATCTCTGCCATCGAGGCGGGCCGCATCTTCGTGCCGGCGTCGGTCGGCGCGCTGCTGCCGCGCATGCATCTGGTGCGTCGTGCGCAGGAAACCGGCGCGCGCATCATGGTTCCGACCGGAGCGCTGCTCGGCCTCGACGCCGTGCGGGCGGCGGCCGAGGGGCATGTGGCGAGCGTCACCATCGAATCCCGCAAGCCGCCGCGCGGTCTGGAGGGCGCGCCCTATCTGGTGAAGCACGGCATCGACGTCGGCGACCTGAAGGCACCGAAGCGGGTGTTCGAGGGCAATGCGTTCGATGCCGCCGCGGGCTTCCCGGCCAACGTGAACGTCGCGGCGGCATTGGCCTTGGCGGGCATCGGCCCGACCCTGACACGCGTCGAGATCTGGGCCGATCCCGGCCTCGACCGCAACGTCCACACGATCCGCGTCGAGGCCGATGCGGCGCGTTTGACGATGACGATCGAGAATGTGCCGAGTGCGGAAAACCCACGAACCGGGCAGATAACCGCGCTATCCATGCTGGCCTGCCTGCGGGGATTGGTGTCGACCTTGAAGGTCGGTTCGTAGCGAAAGCCGATGCTGGCGGAGCTGCTGTATTTCGTCTCGATCGCCTTGTTCGGCTTCGTGATCCTGGGCGCGGCGCAGCTTCCCAGCGGCATCGGGCTGGTGATCGCAATCTTCCCGGTGTTCATCGCGATGATCGTGGGCTTCGTGATGTGGGTCTATGCGTGGTCCGAATTCGGCCTGGTGGTGAGCGTCGGCTCGCTCGTCGTGCCGATTGCCGCGGCCATATTGGCACGCCGCATGCTTTCCACGCGTGATCTGCTTATCGCGGTGTGGGCTACGGTTGTGGTCGGCCTGGTCTGCGCACGCTTCGCGTTTCTGGCAGCCGGTATCGGCTGATTGGTTGACAGCATGTGGCCGGCTGCTTTCAGTTCGGTCAACCAAGGGGGCTTCCGATGCAAGGTGTGATATTGGCGATCGCAGCATTCGTGCTGGCGGTCGGGGCGGGGCCTGCGCTCGCTGCGGACGATGTGGTGATCGGCGCGCTGTATCCGATGACGGGCCCGAACGGGCAGGTCGGCAATGACGCCAAGGCGGCGATGGAGACCGCTGCCGAGATCATCAACGGCAGTCACAATGTTCCCATGCTGCTCGGCAAGGGAGGTGGTTTGAGCAACCTCGGCGGCGCGAAGGTGCGGCTGATCTTTGCCGACCATCAGGGCGATCCGCAGAAGGCGCGCGCCGAGGCGGAACGGCTGATCACCCAGGAGCATGTGGTGGCGCTGATTGGATCGTATCAGAGCGCCACCGCGGCGACGATCTCGCAGGTCGCAGATCGCTATGAGGTGCCTTACATGGCGGCGGACAATTCGTCGCCGAGCCTCAGTCAGCGCGGGCTGAAGTGGTTCTTCCGTACCTCGCCGCACGACATCATGTTCACCCAGGCGATGTTCGACTTCTTCCGCGACATCGGTGAGAAGACCGGACGCAAGGTGAAGTCGGTCGCGCTGTTCCACGAAGACACGATCTTCGGCACCGACAGTTCCAACGCGCAGAAGCAGATGGCGGAGGCGGCCGGGATCAAGGTGGCGGCGGACATCCGCTATCGCGGCAACTCGCCGTCGCTGTCGGCCGAAGTGCAGGAACTCAAGGCGGCGAATGCCGATGTGGTGATGCCTTCGTCGTATACGTCGGATGCCATCCTGCTGGTGCGCGGCATGCACGACGTGGGCTACACGCCGAAGGCGATCATGGCGCAGTCGGCAGGTTTTGTGGAGCAGGCGTTCCTCGATGCCGCCGGACCGCTGGCCGAGGGCGTGATGAGTCGTTCGGCGTTCGCGCTCGATGCGGCCAAGGCGCGGCCGGCGATCCCGGTGGTGAACGCGCTTTACAAGGCACGCAACAACAAGGATCTGAACGACAACACGGGGCGCGAGATTACCGCGCTGATGGTGTTGGCGGACGCGATCAACCGCGCGGGCTCGACGGACGAGGAGAAGATACGCGCGGCGCTGGTTGCGACAGACATTCCAGGCGATCAGACGATCATGCCCTGGAAGGGCATCAAGTTCGACAGCACCGGACAGAACATCGCCGCGACGCCGGTGATTCAGCAGATCAAGGACGGGAAGTACCACACGATCTATCCGTTCGACGTGGCGGCCGAGGAAGCGGTGTGGAACGTCGGGAAGTGACACCGGCCGCGTCCTCCCCCTGCGGGAGGGGGCTGGGGGGAGGCGGCGATGGTGACCATCCGCCGCCCCCTATCCCCAGCACTCCGTGACTCTCACCATCATTTTGCAGGTCGCGGTCGGCGGCGTGCTGATGGGACTGATCTACGCGCTGGTCGCGGCCGGTCTCAGCCTGATCTTCGGCCTGATGGACGTGGTGAATTTCGCGCATGGCGAGATGCTGATGCTGGCGATGTACGCCACTTACGTCGTCTGGCTGGCGACCGGCCTCGATCCGTTGCTGCTGCTCATCCCGGTCGCGATCGCGCTGTTCGCATTGGGTGTGGCGATCTACCACCTGCTGATGGCGCGCGCGCTGTCGGTGCGCTTCAACCGCGGCATGGTGCAGATCTTCGTCACCTTCGGCCTGGCGATCCTGCTGCGCGGGGCGGCGCAGTTCGCCTTTGGCAGCGACTTCAAGAGCGTCAGCACTTCGCTGCTCGCCGGTCGCACTCTCGACCTCGGCGGTGTCTACCTGCCATTGCCGCAACTTGCCGCCGGCATCGTCAGCCTGATCGCATTCGGCGCCCTGCTTGCCGTGAGCCGCACCGAATTCGGCCGCGCCCTGGAAGCGACGCGCGAGGATCGCGAGGCCGTGGCACTGATCGGCATCGACCGGGACCGCATCTTCGCGCTGGGCTGGGGATTAGGCGCCGCCGCCGTCGGCATCGCCGGTGTGATGCTCGCCACGTTCTATTACGTCTCGCCCAATGTCGGCGCGAACTTCGCGCTGATCGCCTATGTCACGGTGGCATTGGGCGGGTTTGGCAGTCTGTTCGGCGCACTGGTCGCCGGGCTGCTGATAGGGCTGGTCGAGGCGCTGACCGCACTGCTGTTCGAGCCGTCGCTGAAGCAGGTCGGCATGTTCGCGATCTATCTCGCTGTGCTGATGTTCCGCCCGCGCGGGCTGTTCGGCACGCTGTGATGCAAACCTCCATCACCCGCCGGCGCCGCACGGAGCTGATCATCGGCGCGTTGCTTCTCACGGCCATCGCGGTGCTGCCGCTGCCGATCCACGATGCCTACACCCGCAACCTGATCATCATCACTGTGCTGTTCGCCGGACTGGCGCAGGCATGGAATATACTGGGCGGCTATTGTGGCCAGATCTCGCTGAGCCACGCGCTGTACTTTGGCGTTGGCGCCTATGTATCGACGCTGTTGCTGACGCGTGCCGGCATCCCGCCGACCTTGGGCATGTTCGCCGGTGGTGCTGTGGGCGGGCTGATGGCGCTGCTGGTCGGTTGGCCGTGCTTTCGCCTGTCCGGCCACTACTACGCGATCGCCACAGTGGTGGTGGGCGAGATCGGCTATCTGCTGGCGCTGAACTGGGACTGGATCGGTGGCGCCACCGGCATCAACATCCCCTATGTCCGCTCGGTCGGTGATTCCTGGCTGTGGCTGCAATTCCGCATCGACAAGCTGCCGTATCACTACGCGGCGCTCGCCTTCGCCGCGGTGGCGTGGCTGGCGGCCTGGCTGATCGAGGGCTCGCGCTGGGGGTTCGTCTGGCGCGCGGTGAAGGACGATCCGATTGCGGCGCGCAGTCTCGCGGTGCGCATCTTCCCCTCCAAGATGGCAGCGGCGGCGATCAGCGGCGCGCTGACCGGCATCGGCGGCGCGATCTATGCGCAATATGTCGGCTACATCGATCCCGACAGCGTGCTGTATGGACAATTGTCCATCCTGATTCCGCTGCCTGCGGTACTCGGCGGCGTCGGCACGTTGTGGGGACCGCTGGTGGGTGCCGCCGTGCTGACACCGCTGTCCGAGTTGACACGCTCCTACCTCGGCGGCTCGGGGCGCGGCGTCGATCTGATGATCTACGGCGCGCTGATCGTCCTGGTGGCACTGGCGCGGCCGCAGGGACTGGCGAGCCTGATCGGCGTGCGCGTGCGCGCGCCGGCCGGAGCAGACGATGCCGCCGCTGCTTGAGGTCGATCGCGTCAGCAAGTCGTTCGGCGGCGTCGCGGCCAATGTCGATATCAGCTTCGAGGTGCGCGAAGGCGAGATCCTCGGGCTGATCGGCCCCAATGGCGCGGGCAAGACCTCGCTGTTCAATGCGATCTCCGGCGAGGTAGCGCCGGACGTCGGAGAGATCCGCCTCAACGGCCGCCGTATCTCGGGCCTGTCGCCCGAGCAGTGTTCGCTGCTGGGCATCGCACGCACGTTCCAGGTGGTGCGCAGCTTCGACTCCATGACGGTGCTGGAGAACGTCATGGTCGGCGCGTATTCTCGAACATCACGCACGCACCGCGCGATGGCACGTGCCCTGGAGACGCTGGCGTTCACCGGTCTTGCGGCGCGGACCGACACTTTGGCGCATGCGCTCACGCCGGCAGAGAAGCGACGGCTGGAAGTGGCGCGCGCGCTGGCGACCGAACCGCGATTGCTGCTGCTCGACGAGATGCTCACCGGCCTGACGCCGGTCGAGGCCCAGTCCGGCGTGCAGCTGATTCGCGACGTGCGCGCCCGCGGCGTCACGGTGATGATGGTCGAGCACGTCATGGAGGTGCTGCTGCCGCTGATCGACCGTGCCGTGGTACTTGACCTGGGCCGCGTGCTGACCAGCGGTGCGCCGCAGGACGTGGTTCGCAATCCTGACGTGATCCGGGCGTATCTCGGCGACCGCTATGCTGCGGCTTGAGGATGTCTCCGCCGCCTATCGCGGCCTGCGCGCGTTGCAGGGCGTGTCGCTCGAGGTACGGCGTGGCGAGATCGTCGCGGTGGTCGGCGCCAACGGCGCGGGCAAGAGCACGCTGCTGAAGTCGATCGCCGGCCAGGTCGCGGCCGACGGCACGATCGAGTTTGAAGGCCAGCCGCTGCGACGCATTCCCGCGCACCGGATCACGCGGCTGGGCATTTCCATGGTGCCGGAAGGACGCCGGCTGTTCCCACGACTTTCCGTCGAGGACAACCTTCGGCTTGGTGCCTATGCGAAGCGAGGTGCGGACCGCTTCGCGCCGCTGGAGCTGGTGTTCTCGTTATTCCCGCGGCTCCGTGAGCGTTTGCCGCAGCGCGCCGAAACGCTGTCGGGCGGCGAGCAGCAGATGTTGGCGATCGGCCGCGCGCTGATGACGCAGCCACGTTTCCTGATGCTGGATGAGCCGAGCCAGGGGATCATGCCGCGTCTGGTCGATGACATCCTCGCAGCTGTGACGCGCATCCGCTCACTCGGCGTGACCGTTCTGCTGGTGGAGCAACGCCTGGTCGAGGCGCTGGCCATCGCCGACCGCGCCTATGTGCTGCAGACTGGCCGCATCGTGCTGTCGGGGCCGGCGGCGGAGATCGCCGCCGACGATGCGGTGCGTCGGGCTTATCTGGGGATGTAACGATGCATGTGCTGATCGTGGGAGGTGGGATCGGTGGGTTGGCGACGGCGCTGTCGCTGCATGCGGTGGGCATCGACTGCAACGTGTTCGAGCAGGTACGCGAGCTCGGCGAACTCGGCGTCGGCATCAATACGCTGCCGCATGCGATCAAGGAACTTGCGGCGCTTGGCCTGCTGCCGGCGCTGGACCGTGCGGGCATCCGAACGCGCGAACTGATCTACGCCAACCGCTTCGGCCAGGTCGTGTGGCGCGAGCTGCGCGGCACCGACGCCGGCTTCGACACGCCGCAGTTCTCCATCCATCGGGGCAGGCTGCATGGCGTGCTGCTGGAGGCGGTGCGCGAGCGTCTCGGCGATGGAGCTGTGCGCACCGGTTGCCGGCTGCTGTCATTCGCGGAGCGCGGCGAGCGCATCGCGGCACGGTTCGAGCGGCGCGAGGCGAGCGAGCCGTTCGAAGTCGAGGGCGACGTGCTGGTGGGAGCGGACGGCATCCACTCGAGCGTGCGTTCGGCGTTCTATCCGGACGAGGGACCGCCGGTGTGGAATGGCATGATGCTGTGGCGCGGCGCCGCCGACTGGCCGGTCTATATCGATGGCCGCACCATGGTGATCGCCGGCGGCATGGGGCAGAAGTTCGTGTTCTATCCGATCCATGTTGACCCAGCGACGCCGGACCGGCGGCTGACAAATTGGGCGGTGATGGCGCGCATTGGTAAAGGCACCGATCTGCCGCCACGCCGCGAGGATTGGAACCGCACGGGCCAGTGGGACGAAATGGAACCCTTCGTGCGTGATCGGTTCCGGCTCGATTTCGTCGATCCGCTGGAGCTGATCAGGGCTTCCGGTACATTCTACGAATATCCGATGTGCGATCGCGACCCGTTGCCCCGCTGGTCGTTCGGTCGCGCGACATTGTTGGGCGACGCGGCGCATCCGATGTACCCGGTCGGATCGAACGGCGCCAGCCAGGCAGTACTGGATGCGCGCGCACTCGCGCGGCATCTGGCGGGGCAAGATGTGCCGCGGGCACTTGCCGCGTATGACGCGGAGCGCCGGCCGGCGACAGCGGAGATTGTGCTCAACAACCGCAAGGGTGGACCGGAGCGGGTTATCGACGTCCTGGAGGAGCGCGCACCGGGCGGGTTTGCCGATGTCGACGCCGTGGCCTCGCATGCCGAACGGGAGGCGATCGTGCGCGGCTATGCGTCAATGTCGGGCTTCGCCCGTGATCAGGTGAACGCACGGCCCTGAACCCGCGACTGCCGGCCGTTACAGAAGGCCCGCGGCGATGTTGACGGTCAGTGCCAGGATGATCGTGTTGAACAGGAAGCTCAGCAGTCCGTGCACCGCGGCCAGGCGGCGGAACTTGCGTGCGGTGATCTGCACGTCGGACACCTGGAACGTCATGCCGAGCACCAGCGAGAAATACATGAAGTCCAGATAGTCCGGCCGCTTCTCGCTCGGAAAATCGAGGCCGCCGGAGATGCCCGACCCGCCAGGATCAATCTCGTAGTATTCATGCGCGTAGCGGAATGCGAACGTCGTGTGGGTCATCAGCCAGGAGACGAACAGCGTCACCGCCACCAGGATGACATGCAGGTTTCGCTGCAGCGGCGGCAGGTCCTTGGTGGTGTTGGCGAACTCGCCGATGATGGCAGCGAAGCTGAATGTCACCGCCGCCACGGTCAGCCAGAAGATCGTCCACTCGCCTTCCTCCTGCGCCGCCGCGTCTGCCGGCAGGCGGTCCAGGTGCTCGGTGGTGAACAGGAAGGTGGCCGATACCAGATAGACGATAACGCCGATGTCCCAGGTGAGAATGGCTCGGGTCGTGCCGCTCATTCCGCCAGGCAGCAATGGTGCGACCAGAAGTCCGCACAGCATACCGATGAACAATCGCTGTCGGGGGCGAATGACCCGCCAGCACCAGGCCAGCGCAGTCACGTCAGGGTGGCCAGCAGCCCGGCCATCAGCCTGCCGCGATAGGCGAGGCTGTCCACCACGATGTGTTCGTCCAATGTGTGCGCGCCGACCCCCTGCACGCCGAGACCGTCGAGCGTGGCGACACCCATGGCGCCGGTGAAGTTGCCATCCGAGCCGCCGCCGGAACTCTGCGAGCTGATGTCGTAGCCGAGATTGCGCGCGATCTCCCGCGCGGTGTCGTAGAGCGCCATCACCTTGCCGTTCGGCTCCCACACCGGGCGCGTGACGCCGCGCGTCACTGTGAACTGCACGTCGTTGGACGATGCCGGGAGCGCCAGCATGGCAGCGACGCCGCGATCGAGGTCCTCCTGCCGCCTGGCCATCGACAATGCCTCGCCGGTGCATGTTGTGGCGACGCAGTTCACCCACTGGCCGCCATGGATCACGCCGACGGAGAAGGTGCAGTCCTCGGTGGTCATGTCCTCGATCTCGAGCAGCTTGCGCGCCATTTCGCGGATTGCCGAGCGGCCGTCGGCAAGGCGGGCGCCGGCATGGCTGGGACGGCCGGTGGCTTCCAGGTTGAAGCGTGCGATCGCGTAGCGGCCGGTGACAACCCCACCGTCGGCGCGTGCCGGCTCGGGCACCAGCACGTAGCGATGCCGCGATGCCTCCGCCTCGATGAGGTCGCGTGTCGATGGGCTTCCCACCTCCTCATCACTGGTCAGCAGGACCGTGACCGGCAGCCTGGTCGGCACGTTGGCGCGCGCGAGCTGGCGGATCGCCTCCAGCGCCATGTAGTTGCCGCCCTTCATGTCGAGGATGCCAGGACCCCAGGCGCGGCTGCCATTGCGGCGGAACGGCAGCCTTGCCAAGGTTCCGATGGGGTGCACCGTGTCGAGATGACCCATCACCAGAATGCCCGGCACATTCTGCGTGGCGTGCGGGAATGTCGCACGCACGCAGTCGCCGAAGCCCATGCGGCCTGACACGCGCTCGATCCGCGCGCCGGCGATCACCAGCTCGCGCGACGCAATGTCCATCATGCGATTGACTGCGGCGACGTCATAGGTCGGGCTTTCGCATTCCACCCAGTTGCGCAGTCCGTCCAGCATTGCGTCGGCGTCAAACGGGAGATCGGCGGGATTCACGGGCGGACTCCTCGGGTCAGAAGGCGAAGATCTTGCCGACGGCAAGCGGCGCCACGGTATCCTCGCGGCAGGTCTCGATCAGCCGGTTCAGTGCGCGCCAGCCGGTGCAGTGACCGGGTGCAATCACCGTCAGGCCGAACCCGGCGATGTCGCGCACGGTCTCCGGGATGCAGCGCTCGGTCTCGCCGGAGAGATGAAAGCCACCCATCACTGCGTATAGCTTCTGGTCGGGAAGGCATTCGCGCGCGTGAGTCAGCACGTTCACCACGCCGGCGTGCGAGCAGGCGGTGAACACCACGACGCCCTTGCCCTTCACGGCCACGGCGAGGAATCGCTCATCCATGATCAATGGATCGGCCTGCCAATCGCCTTGCGCATTGCGGCGGACGTGATTTTGCAAGCCGGTCTCGTAGGCCGTCACCCGCGGGATCTCGCCACTCAGATAGAACATCCCATCAAGCAGCTCCTGCGGTGCCTTGGTCACCTCCGGCAACGCGCCTGCCTGCCTCAGCTCGTCGGGCGATGGCACCAATGCCGCCGGCAGCACACCGCCATCCGGTTGGCGCGTCCCACCCTCGGCAAACATGCCGGGATGCAGATAGATCGGTGTCCTGCGTTGCGGTGCCGCGGCGCGGATCATCTCGAACGCCTTCAGCAGGCCACCGGCATGATCCCAGTGGCCATGCGACAGCACGACCGCTTCGATCGCGCCGAAATCGACACCGAGACGCGTGCCGTTGCGCTCAACTGCATAATCGACCGGTCCGGCGTCGAACAGCACCACGTGCTCGCGCGCGCCGGCGACGGCACGGATCACCAGCGAAAGGCCATGGTTGGCGCAGCACAGATCGCCGCCAGCGACACGGCGCATGCCGGCACGCACCAGTGCCGGCCACTCGCGCGTAACGAACGGCGGTGTGCTGGACAATGAATTCTGTCACGTTGTCCACCAGCACCTGGACTTCGAGCCGATCGAGTTCGGTCAGCGTCGGCATTGCATTCCCCCGGTTGGTTCAAGGCAGCTCTTTGAGATGTTCGCTCAACAGCGCGAAGAACCTGCCCGCATCGAGCGTCTCCAGCAGCGTGACATTGTTCGGCGCACCGGTGCGTCGCCAGCGATCGATGACGGTGCGGCCCCGGCTGGGACCTGGCCCCAGATCGACGGTGGCCGAGCAGTCGCGCGTGGTGAACAGGTCGGGGCGGATCAGCCAGGCGATGGCGCAGGGATCGTGCAATGCGGCACCGGTGCCGGCGAAGCGCTGCCCCAGCGGCACGGTCGCCTGAATGTCGCACAACGCGCGGATGCAGCGTCCTGTGCCGGCGGCGCGCAATGCCGCAAGGCGCGCCGGCGTGCACAGCGCCTGGGCGGTCAGCTCGAGCGTCGCAACCACCACCGGGCGGCCGCAGGCGAGCAGCACCGCGAGCGCCTCGGGATCGTTCAGCGCGTTGAACTCGGCGGCGGGCGTGGCGTTGCCTTCGCCCCATGCTCCGGTCATCAGCACGATCTGCTCGATCCGATCGGCGAGCGCGGGCTCGGTCATCAGGGCAAGCGCGATGTTGGTGACGGGCGCGATGCCGACCAGTGTCACCCTTTGCGTGGCGCTGCGCAGGATCGTGCGGATGGCGTCGGCGGCAATCCCCGGCGCGGCCGGTTCGCCGGCCGGCAACGCGATGCCGCCGAGACCATCGACGCCGTGCACACGCGTCTCGCTGACGAAGGCGCCGAGCAGCGGCCGATCTGCGCCGCCATACACGGGGACCTTCGAGCCGGCCAGCGCGACCAGCGCCTGCGTGTTTGGCAGCGTGCAGTCCAGCCCGACATTGCCTCCGGCCACGGTGACTGCCGCCACCTCGAGTTCCGGCGAGGCCAACGCCAGCAGCAGCGCGAATGCATCGTCGGTCCCAGGATCGCAGTCGAGGATGATCGGGATCGCCACCGTGGTTTCCTTGCCTGTGGTCGGGCAGGATGCCAGCCTGCGGCACGGGGTGGAACCTGGCATGGCAACGGAATACTTCGCCATTTCAGACGGCGACGGCGGCGCGGGCGACCAGGCAGTCATGGTGCCGCTGAACACCCGCGCCCTGGCGCCGAAGGAGCCCGAGCGCGTGTGGCGGCTGCGCAAGCACCTCGTGCAGTCGCTGCGCGCCATGCGCACCATGAAGCGGCCCGTTGAGTCGGCATCACCGTTGCGGCCCGAACCGGACGGGTTCGTCGGCACGGTTGCGCGCGCAGCATGCTCGCTATGCCGCGGCTGGTGCTGCAAGGGCGGCGGTGATCACGGCTACCTCGATGAACGGGTCATGGCACGCGTGCGGCAGGCGCGACCGGAGCTCGATGCGCGTGCGGTGATCGGGCTTTACGTCGAGCGTGTGCCAGCGGCGGGTTATGCCGGGTCGTGCGTGTTCCATGGTGAAGCGGGCTGCACGCTGGACCGGTCGCTGCGATCAGACGTATGCAACAGCTACTTTTGCACCGGGCTTGGCAGGTTCGTGACGAGCAGCGAACCGACGGGTGCCATCGTTATCGCCACTCAGGACGGTGAAACGCGCATGTCGCCGGCGCTGAGAGCGTAAATGAATCGCGATCGCGTGCTGGCCTTACATCAGCAGCGCCTGCGCGCACGCCTCGAGGATCGCGTCGCCATCGATGCCATACTCGCGATAGAGATCCGGAAGGTCACCACTCTGGCCAAAGTGGTCCGGCCCGAGGGGCACGACGCGCTGACCGCGCACCGCACCAAGCCATGCATGGGTCGCGGGATGCCCGTCCAGCACCGTCACCAAGGCGGCATGCGGTGCCAACGGCGCCAGCACGCGCTCCACGTGTGACCCCGCCGCGCGCTCGCCATTGCGCCGCGCCCGCAACGCGGCGAGCCAGCCGGCATGCAGCCGGTCCGGGCTGGTGATAGCCAGCAGGCCCGCACCAGGCTCCTCGGCCACGAGTTCGGCGAACGCCGCCATGGCCTCCGGTGCCACCGGGCCCTGATAGCCAATCGCGATGCGCGCGCCGTCAGCCGGTGGAACCACCCAGTGCGCGCCCTCGATCACTGCCCGCGCATCCAAGGCCCGTTCCGCCTGCTCGAGCTGGCGTGTCGACAGACGTAGCCACACAGCCGAACCGTCGGGACGCTGCATGTGATCGAATGCGTGGCGCAGCAGGATCGCCAGCTCATCGACATGGGTCGGTTCGAAACTCGCCAGCCGATCAGCGGCCATGCCGATCAGCGGCGTGTTGATCGATTGATGCTGTCCGCCTTCCGGCGCCAAGGTCAGACCGGATGGCGTGGATACCAGCAGAAAACGTGCATCCTGGTAGCAGGCATAGATCAGCGCATCGAGCCCGCGGTTGACGAACGGATCGTACACCGTGCCCACCGGCAGCAGCCGCGCGCCGGTCATCGCCGGCGTCAGCCCGGCAGCACCCAGCAGCAGGAACAGATTCTGTTCGGCGATACCAAGCTCGACATGCTGCCCGGTCGGCGACATCCCCCAACGCTGCGCGCTCGCGAGCTTCGCGTCGCGAAATACGTCATTGCGGGTGTGCCGATCGAAGATGCCGCGCCGGTTCACCCAGGGCCCCAGATTGGTCGATACGGTCACGTCAGGTGACGTGGTGACGATGTGTTCGGCGAGCGCCTTCAGCTCACCCTGGCCGCGGCCGATCTCAGCAAGAATATCGCCAAAGCCCGCCTGCGTGGACATCCTGCGGCCGGCGAGCTTCGCGACCGGCAGCGTCACCGGAACCGGCACGGTAGGCGCACTCAGTATGCGGCCTTCCGGTGTAAGCGGCGTGCCAAATGGACAATCGGCGAGGAAACCCCGCAGCTCATGCTCGGAAGTGTCCAATCCCTCGAAAATATCCCACTCATGGCCAGGCCGGATGCCCATCGACGAACGGAACACCTCCATCTGCTCTTTCGTCATCAGCCCAGCATGGTTGTCCTTGTGGCCGGCAAACGGCAGACCCATGCCCTTGATCGTGTAGGCGATGAAGCAGGTCGGCTGGTCGTCATCGGCCTCAGCGCGCAGCGTGTCGATCATCGTCTCGATGTCATGGCCGCCAAGATTGGTCATCAGCGCGCCAAGTTCGTCATCGGCCAGCGCATCGATGATCAAACGTGCCTTCGAACGCCCAAGGTCCGCCAGAAGCGCCTGACGCCACGATGCGCCGCCCTGAAAGGTCAGAGCGGAATACAACGAATTCGGGCAGTCATCGATCCAGGCGCGCAGCGCCTCGCCACCCTCGAGTGCGAATGCCGCTTCCAGTTTGCGGCCATATTTGATGGTGACGACGTTCCAGCCCATGTCGCGGAACAGGCCCTCGATGCGGCCGAACAGCCGGTCGGGCACGACTGAATCGAGGCTTTGGCGATTGTAGTCGACGATCCACCAAAGGTTGCGGACGTCATGCTTCCAGCCCTCCATCAAGGCTTCGTAGATGTTGCCTTCATCGAGTTCGGCATCGCCGGCGATCGCGATATGGCGGCCTTGTGGCAGGTCTGTGCGGCCGAGATTGTGCAGGCGGACGTAATCGGCCATCAGCGCCGAGAACGTCGTCATCGCCACGCCGAGGCCGACCGACCCTGTGGAGAAATCCACCTCCGGCCCGTCCTTGACGCGCGATGGATAGGACTGCACGCCGCCGAGCTGACGCAGGCCCTGCATTTTCTCCAATGTCTGCCGGCCGAGCAGATAGTTGATCGCGTGGAACACCGGACCCGCATGCGGCTTCACCGCGATGCGATCCTGCGGTCGGGCGATCTCGAAATACAGCGCGGCCATTATCGAGATCACCGAGGCGCACGACGCCTGATGCCCACCCACCTTCAGCCCGTCGCGGTTGGGTCTGATGTGATTGGCGTGGTGGATCATCCATGACGACAGCCAGAGCAGCTTGCGCTCGAGCTGTTTCAGGACATGCACGTGCCGGGAGTCGAACTGTCCGAGCGATGCGGGTGCGCTGAGGGGCGTGTCCATGGACGGTCTGTCTCCGGGTACGGCCAATCCGAAACTTATCGCCTCAATGGCGGTGGCGCATTACCGGCACCGTGCGCTCAACTCCATCCCCGCGCCAGCCGCCGCACTGTCGTCGATGCGTTGCGCTTGCCTTCGCCGGCATAATCCTCGTGCCAATCCTCGATCTTGCCCGGATCGTACAGGTAATTGACCATCAGCGTCGCGCTTTCCTTGGCGCCCTTCTCGGACGTGTCGCCGAGCGGAGTGATCCGTTCCACCCTCGCACCATTCGACAGATGGAAATGCGCCACAGGATCGCGTGCGCGCTTGCCGCCCGTCGACTCCACCAGCAGATAACGCGCGCAAAGCCGCACCAGCACCGGTTCGGCGGTCTTGCGCAACCCTACCTCGCGCCACCAGCTTCGCTTCGCCACGATGGCCGCCAGCGCCTGCTCGCCCGTCGGTGCCGGCATTGCCGAAGCGAGGCTGGCCGATTCCTCATCCGACAGCAGACCCGGCTGATCCGCGGCAAGCCTCTCGTCCAGCCACGCACGAAACCCCGGGATCGGCGACAGGGTGGCAAACGCCTTCAGGTTGCGGAATTCTCCCGACAACTCCTCGACGACGCGCTTGATCAGGAAATTGCCGAAGCTGATGCCCGCCAGTCCGCGCTGACAGTTGCTGATCGAGTAGAAGATCGCGGTGTCCGCCTGTCGCGGGTCCAGCAATGGCGCCTTTTCGTCCAGCAGCCCCTGCACGCTGCCCGCCAGCCCTTTCACCAGTGCGACCTCGACGAAGATCAGCGGCTCGCCAGGCATGCGCGGATGAAAGAACGCATAGCAGCGACGGTCGGAATCCAGCCGGTTCTTCATGTCGCGCCACGAGCGGATCTCATGCACCGCCTCGTAGCCCACGAGCTTCTCGAGGAGTGCAGCTGGGCTGTTCCAGTCTATGCGCTGCAATTCGAGGAAGCCGATGTCGAACCAGGCAGCGAGCAGACCACGCAGATCGGCCTCCAGCGCCGCCAGCAGCTTGTCGTCGCGTCGAACCTTCAGCAGGAAGCCGCGCAGATCGACCAGGAACTTGCGTCCGTCAGGGATGGTGGTGAACTGGGTCAGCAGCCGCAGCCGCGGCGGCTCCAGTGCACGGCGGAGCGCGGCCTTGGCTATCGCAAGCTCGGCTGGATCACCCGCCGCCTGCACCTCCGCGTAAGCGGTCGCGACGGCATCCGCATCGGAATCGAAGCTGGCCAGCGTGCGCAGGAACTCCTTGCGACCGGCCTCATCGAGGCCCTGGTAAGTCTCCGCCAGCTTGGCCGCCCGATTGCGAACGCTGACCTCGCCGCCGCGGCCGGCCAGACAGGCGCGCATCTGCGCGGCGATCGACTCGTCCTCGACGCCCGCGGCCATATCGCGCCAGACCGTGGTGATCCGACGGATGGCGCGATCGAGCAATCCGGGGACGGCGATGTCACTCATAGAGACGCTCCTCGCGGCGGTCGCCAATCATAACCGCACGCGGGGCAGATATGGCTGACACGTTGCTTCGACCAGTGCCTTGGTGATTGCCGGAAGCAGATCCTCCGCCACCAGACCTTGCCCCGCGATTACACCGGCACGGCCATGCAGGAAGGCGCCGGCGGCTGCAGCTTCCCACGGCGACATGCCCTCGGCGAGCAGCCCGGCAATCAGGCCGGCCAGCACGTCACCTGAACCGGCGGTCGCGAGCCATGGTGGCGCGGACGCGTTGATCGCGACCTTGCCGTCCGGCGCGGCGATGATCGTATCGGCGCCCTTCAGCAGAACCGCCGCGCCAGTACGCGTCGCGGCAGCACGTACGGCCTGCACGCGATCCACCCCGGCGTTGCCGAACGCCCGCGCGAATTCGCCGGCATGGGGGGTGAGGACTGCCGCACCGCGCAATGCGTCCGGATCGCCGGCGAAGGCAGAGAACACATCGGCGTCAGCGACAACGCGGCGACCCGCCGACAGCAGCAGCGGCAGGGTTGCGCGCGCAGCCTCGGGCCCCAACCCGGGCCCGCACACCCAGACGTTGCGCCGCTCGTCCTGCAGCAGTTCGGCGAGCGGGGCCTCACTCACCAACAGGCCCGGCGACCCGGCTCGATAGACATCGCCGCTCCCCATCGCCGCGATAGTGACGAGGCCAGCGCCACCACGTCGCGCCGCATCGGCGGACAGGCGCGCCGCACCGGTCATGGCGGCACCTCCCACCACGGTGACATGGCCGCGCGAATATTTGTGCGAGTGCGACCCGGGAACCGGCAGCCGCCACAGCTCCGGCAGGTTGGCGAAACAGGAGGGCATCACCTGTTTCAGCACGGCGCCGGGCAGCCCGATATCGGCGAGCACAGTCTCCCCGCACAGTTCCCGACCAGGCAGCAGAATGTGCCCCGGCTTCAGTCGGAAGAACGTCACGGTCAGCACCACCTGGGGCGCAAAGCCACGCACGGCACCAGTCGCGCCATCCAGTCCGCTCGGTACATCGACGGCAACCACACGCCGGGCCGCACGCAACGCGTCAGCGACGACGCCGTCCACGTCGCGCGCCAGGCCGGCACCGAATACGGCGTCGATAACCAGCTCGGCGCGTGCCGCCTCCCCCGCGTCGAATGGTGCGGATGGACCACGCCAATGCGACGCGGCATCGGCCGCGTCCGATCCGGCGCGCGGTGGAGTCAACGCAGCCAGCGCAACCGGCCAACCTTCCTGCTGCAACAGCCGCGCCGCGACGTACCCGTCGCCGCCATTGTTGCCAGGCCCCGCCAGCACAAGCGTACGGCACGGGCGGAACCTCTGCTGGATGGCACGCGCCACCGCGCGCCCGGCGTTCGCCATAAGCGTCGGGCCCGGAACGCCAAGCGCCGGCGAGGCCGCATCGGCACGCGCCATCTCCTCCGGCCTCAGCAGCTCGGATCGTCCTGCGAGCGAACGCAGCCAATCGGGATCGAATGTCACGCGTTGACTCTGCGTGGCCTCAGCGCTGACCTCAAGGGGTCCAATAGGAGAGTCGCATGACCAAGGTGGCCGTGGTCGGGGCGGGACTGATTGGCCGCGCCTGGTCGATCGTCTTCGCGCGCGCCGGATTCGACGTGGCATTGTGGGACCCCTACCCCCAGCAGATCGAAGCCGCCCTCACCTTCATCGGCGAGCGGCTGCCCGAACTGCAAGAGGTTGGGCTGCTCAAGGAGCCGGCGCCGCTCGTGGCCAACCGGGTGCGGTTTGCCGCCACTCTGGCAGAAGCGGTAGCCGCGGCGGAGCACGTGCAAGAAAACGGGCCAGAGCGCGTCGACGCGAAACAGGCGCTGTTCGGCGAACTGGACCAACTCGCATCGGCGGATACGGTGCTCGCGAGCTCGACCAGCGGCATTCCGGCAAGCGCATTTACCGAGGGGCTGGCCGGGCGGGCGCGCTGCCTGGTCGCACACCCGGTCAACCCGCCATATCTGATCCCTCTGGTCGAACTGTGCCCGGCGCCATGGACCGATCCAGCAGTCGTGTCGCGAACGCGTGCCCTGATGAGCAGTGCAGGCCAGGTGCCGGCCACGGTGAACAAGGAGATGGACGGGTTCGCGCTGAACCGGCTGCAGGGTGCCCTGCTCGCCGAGGCGTTCAGGCTCATTGCTGATGATGTGGTCTCTCCCGCAGATGTCGATGCGTTAGTGAAGCATGGGCTTGGGTTGCGCTGGAGCTTCATGGGGCCGTTGGAGACGATCGACCTGAATGCACCGGGCGGGCTTGAGGACTATTGTGAACGCTACGGCCCGTTATACGCCGAAATGCAGAAGCAGATGACGCCGCGGGCATGGGATCCGGCCCTCGTCGACCAACTGCATTCGGCACGGCGAGCGGAGCTGCCGGCCAACATGCAGGGTGTGCGGCAGGAGTGGCGCGATCGGCGGCTGATGGCGCTGCTCGCGCACAAGGCGACGCAGCCGGAGTAGCGTTGCATCGTCGGTTTGCCTTTGTCTCAAGTCGAGTGGCGACTACCACTGGCCTTGGGCAGATGCACCCGACGCGACCGAATCTGAGAAGCGTTTCAAGGCGAGATCCGTCGCTCCACGCGGACATGAAGACGTGGGAATCACAGGTTGATCCCGTAACCGGCAAGTATCGTGGCCTTCGGCACCGTGAGGACCACGGACGTTTCGTTCGTGTGCCTACTATGATGCCTTTGATCAAAATCGATTAGCGTACCCTGATCTCAGCTGGTCAGGTTCGTTCCTCACGCTGACTGCAGGCGTGATGGTTAGCGACTTGGCGTTCTTTCTACCTTCAGACGAGATCGCGTTGCCCGCGCCATTCAATGCCCCGATCTCATGGTGGCATCTATGGCGGAATGTGATTCACGGCAAGGATGAAGTGCTTCGTATAAAGACGATCTACATGGAGCGCGCCCCGCTGGTTTCATCTGTTCTGACAGAGAGCACGCGCAGGAACGTCACGACACTGTCGTTTCATCTCGAACAAATTACATGCTGCGAATACTGCGATCCATGATTGGCAGCATCACGAGTTTGGCCTGGACAAGCCGAACCGCGCGCACAAGCTCGACGCCGACGGCTTCGTCACTGCTGCCCGCGTCACGTTGCCAAAAAGCCACAAGTGGTCCGCGGCCGCGATCGCCCGCAAGCAGGAAAACGCGAACACCTTGACCCCGGCGCGCGACGCCGCAGCCAATATTCTCACCCTCGAACGCAAGCTCTCCGATCTCGTCAACGCCGCCTATGGCCTCACGCCCGAGGAGGTGGCGCTGATGTGGCGGACTGCCCCGCCACGCATGCCCGACCGAAGAGCTTCCCCGCATTGGCGGCGGCGGCGCGCCGGGCGCCGCGTGAACTCCCGCCACGATCGCTGGCGCACTCAGGCGCTTGCCGACAGCAGGTTGCGCAGCAGCTCCTGACCGCTATATGTGACTGGTCACCTCATCTGACCATAGGAGACGGCCGTGGATACCGAGCAGACCATCGGCGCGGCCGAATTCAAGGCGCATTGCCTGGAGATCCTGGATCGGCTCAGCAGGCGTGCGGTGTCCCGTGTCACAATCACCAAGCGGGGCCGCCCGGTGGCGGTGCTCCTGCCGCCTGACGACGAGCGAGACGCGGTTCGCCGCATTCACGGCTTCCTGCGCGGCTCGGTCGTCGTTCCGCCGGGCACCGATCTAACCGCTCCCGCGAGCGACGAGACGTTCGATGCAGCAACAGGAAAGGTTCACCGGTGAGCGGCTCGCCCACTTCGCTGCTGTTGGACACCTGCGCCCTCATCTGGCTGGCAAATGGCGATCGGCTGCGTCAATCGGCAACGGAGGCCATCGTCGCAGCGGGACTGTCCGGTGGCATCTTCGTCTCGCCAGTCTCGGCCTGGGAGGTTGGACTGCTGGCTCGGTCTGGCGGGCAACGCCGTCCTGCCCTGCAATTCCTGCCGAATCCGAAGACCTGGTTCGCGCGGGTGATGGCTGGCCCGGGTGTCAGGCCTGCCCCATTCACCTCCGATATCGCGATCGACGCCTCGCATCTGCCAGGCGAGGTTCATGGCGATCCGGCCGACCAAATGATCGTGGCCACTGCGCGTCACCTCGGAATGCCCGTGGTGACGCGCGACACGCGAATTCTGGCCTATGCCCGCCGCGGCCATGTCGCCGCGATCCGCTGTTGAGCCCGCGCGGCCCGTCGTTTGCGAATTCCATAATCGGCCAATAAGATTCCGCCACTTGCACAACGCTGGAGTCCGTCGAGCGAGCATGTTGCAGTTATTCGCCAGCCGCCACCTGTCTGTGGGGCGCACGTTCATCCGACGCCGCTACCGACGACTTCTGGCGAAGTCGTGGACGCTGTCACAGTATCATTACCGCTGGCACGGTCACCTGCTTGTCGGGCGCCCCGGCGAGATGGTTTGGTACTTCGCCTATGGCTCCAACATGCACCACAGCGCATTTCGCGAACGGCGCGGCATGCGACCGACCGAATGGCGTATCGGGCGTGTGCCTGGCTACCGGCTGCGCTTCAATCTGGAGGGCCGCCCCCCAGGCAAGGCGGCGCCGGCGAACATCTGTCTCGATCCCGCGGGCGAACTTTGGGGCGTGCTCTACCGGATCACGCGCCGCGAGCTGCTGCATCTCGATTTTACCGAGGGCGTCCCCGGTCGGCATTATCGACATGTCGTGGTCCCGGCCGTCGATCCCGACGGCAACGTCGTCATGGCCGTGACCTACATGGCGCGCGGCAAGGAGACCGATGGCACGCCGTCCTTCCGCTATATCTCGCTGCTGCGCGAAGGAGCCCGCGTGCACGGTCTGCCGGAGGCCTGGGTGCAATACCTGGATGGCGTGGCACACCACGCCGAATGACGAGCCTCGCACGCGGTGCGAAGCGCCTGATATCGCCTACCGCCCTCCCCTACCGTCCCCTGGGGTCGAGTGCATCCCGCAGCCCGTCGCCCACCAGGTTGAACGACAGCACCGCGAGGAAGATCGCCAGGCCAGGAAACACCGCGAGCCACGGCGCCTGCGACAGAAAGCGCTGCGCCGAGTTCAGCATCGAGCCCCAGGACGGCGCCGGCGGCTGCTGTCCCAGACCCAGAAACGACAGGCTCGCCTCCGCGATGATCGCCGCGGCGATCGCCAGCGTACCCTGCACCATGATCGGCGGCACGATGTTCGGCAGCACGTGACGCACCGCCACGCGCCAGCCGGGATTGCCGATAGCGCGTGCCGCCTCGACGTAGTCGTTGCTCGATGCGTCCAGCGTCGCCGCGCGCGTCACACGCATGAAGCGCGGCGCGGTGGATACGCCGATGGCGATCATGGCGTTGGTCAGGTCAGGACCGAGGAACGCGGCAAGCGCGATCGCCAGGATCAGAAACGGACAGGCCAGCATGGCATCGACGATGCGGCTGAGCACGATGTCGACCCAGCCTTCAGCAAACCCCGCCAGCAATCCCGCCGGCACGCCGATGCCAGCGGCGATCAGCACCGCAACCACGCCGGCGAGCAGGCTTGCGCGTGCGCCGAACACCACACGAGACAGCACGTCACGGCCGTTCTCGTCGGTGCCCATCCAGTGCGCCAGCGATGGTGCCTTGCGGATCGCCGACCACGACGTGGCGATGGGGTCATAAGGCACGATCAGCGGCGCGAGGATCGCCACCGCGATGAACAGCACGATGACCACGAGGCCAGCGACCGCGACGCGACGTTGCAGGAAGCGCTGCAGCGCAAGCCGCGCGGGACTGCGTGGCATTGCCGCAGGGGCGCGGGCGATGGTGGGGGTGGCGACCGAGGTACCCACGGTACGGCCTCACCCTCCCCTCAATCGTGGGTTGATCACTACGTAGAGCACGTCCGCCAACAAATTCAGCATCACATACAAAAACGCCGTGACCAGAACGACGCCCTGCACCACCGGATAATCCCGATTGAACACCGCATCGACGATCATCTTGCCGAACCCCGGAATACTGAACACCTGTTCGGTCAGCACCGCGCCGGAAAACAGCGTGCCCAGCTCCAGCGCCCCCAGCGTCACCACCGGGATCAGCGCGTTGCGCAGTGCGTGCCGGATCACCACGACGAACTCGCGCAGCCCCTTCGCCCGCGCAGTCCGCACGTAATCCTGATCCAGCGACGTCAGCATGGCACTCCGGGTATGCCGCATCAGGATCGCCGCGATCGCATTGCCCAGCACGAAGGCGGGCATGATCGTGGTGGCGAGCGACTGCCGCCAGTCTTCGGTTAGCGGCACATAGCCCGACGGCGGCAGCCAGCCGAGATCCACCGACACCACCAGGATCAGCATGATGCCAAGCCAGAACGTCGGCGTCGAAAGCCCCGCCAGCCCGATCGCGTTGGCGACGTAGTCGAGGAACCGGTTGCGATACACCGCGGCGACAATTCCCGTCGGCACGCCGATCAGCACGGCAATCGCGAACGCCATCACGCCAAGCTGGAGCGTCACCGGCAACTTCTCAGCGACAAGCTGCGACACCGGCTGGCGGATACGCCACGAATATCCGAGGTTGCCGTGCAGCACGTTGCCCATCCAGTGGAGGTATTGCACCGGCAACGGTCGATCCAGCCACAGCTCGGCGCGGATCTGCGCCAGCACCTGCGGGTCGCCGCGCTCCTCGCCGGCCATCACCAGCGCCGGATCTCCCGGCATGAGCTGCTGCAGGCAGAACACCAGGACGCTGACCAACAGCAGCGTCGGGATGATCTGCGCGATGCGCGTGCCGAGATGTCCGCGCACTACTTCGCCATCTCCAGTCCCTGCACCCGGATCATGCCGTCGGGCACCGGGCGGAAGCCTTGCAGCCTCGCCGTCATCGCCACGATGTTGCGCGGACTGTAGAGGAAAGTGATCGGCAGATCGCGCCGCAGCGCCGCCCACGCCTGTTGATACACGATCCGCCGTTTGCTGGTGTCGGTCATGTCGCGTCCCTGCTCTAGCAGCCTGTCGACCATCGGATTGATGTAGCCCGTGAAGTTGTTGCCCTGCCCGGTGTGCAGGAACTGGAACGTATTGCCGTCCGGATCGACGCGACCCGACCAGCCGTTCAGATAGATCTGGTAGTCGCCCCGCTGCTCGATCTGGCCTGCCGCCGTGACCTCCATCGCGGCGATATGTATGTCGAATCCTGCTTCCGCCGCCATGGACTGGATGACCTCGGCCGCCTGCAGGGTATCCGGCTGGTTCGGCGTCAGCAGTTCGAGCGCAACGGGCGGTGTCACGCCCGCCTGCCGTAGCAGCGCTTTCGCCTTGGCGACTTCGCGCGGCGGCGACGGCAGTGCCTCGTCGTAGAATGGTGAATTCGGCGCCACCGGCTGCACGTTCGGTGCGAACATGCCGTTGAACACGACATTGACCAGCGCCGTCCGATCGATCGCCGCGTCCAGCGCCTGCCGCACCAAGGCGTTCCTGCCGTAGGGCGTATCCGAACGCGGGCCAAGGCCGACGTTGTTGATCAGCCCGATATAGCCGAGAGCGTCTGACACGGCGAGTTTCAACCGCGGGTCCACCTTCACCGTCGCGACGTCCGTGGGCGCCAGATATTCCGTGATATCGGTGGTGCCGGCCTGAAGGTTGGCAAGCCGCACCGAATTGTCCGGCAGAATCTGATACACTACCCGGTCGAAGTGAATGTCCTTTGCATCCCAGTACCCCGGGAACCGCTCCAGCGTCACGTGATCCTGCGCCACGCGGTCCACGAAGCTGAACGGGCCGGAACATACGGGGTGCAGGGCAAAATCCTTGCCCGCCGCCCCGGTTGCCTTCGGCGGATAGATCATGCCCGAGCGATCGGTGAGCTGCGCCAGGAACGCGCCCGACGGGTTCTTCAGCACGATACGCACGGTCGACGGATCGACCACCTCGATGTGATCGATCGAGCTGATCTCGCTCTTGCGGAAGCTGCCCGGCAGCGTGAGGTGACGCTCCAGCGAATACTTCACCGCATCCGCATCCATCGTCTCGCCGTCCTGGAATCTCACACCCGACCGCAGATGGATCACCAGCGTCCGGTCGTCCGACCACTCATAGCCGGTGGCGAGCTGAGGCACGACGTTCAGCTTGCCATCGATGTCGAACAGCTTGTCGCACAGCCCCGCGAGCACGATGCGCGCGACGTAGCTGGTAGTCAGTGTCGGATCCATCACATCCAGATCCTGCCGCAGCGATATGCGCAGGGTCTGCGGCAAGGCGGGGATCGCCGTCACCAGAAGACCGGCAACGGCCAGCAGAATTCGGTGCATAGTGAAGCTCCCAGGGTCATGCAGTCCTCAGCCGTTTGGACGGCTTGCCTCCCTGGAAGCTGCGGCGTTGCCCACCGCCTGGTCGATCAAACCATAAGGCTCAGGCAATGCGCGTGCCAAATCCCGCGCTACTGGGTCATCTCCAGGCCCTGCAAGCGAATCATGCCGTCAGGCACCGTCCGATAGCCTTGCAGCTTCGCCGACATCGCCACGATGTTGCGGGGATTGTAGAGATAAGTCAGCGGCAGATCGCGCCGCAGCTCCGCCCACACCTTGAAGTAGTCGGCCCGCCGCTTGGCCACGTCGGTCGTGCCACGCGCCTCGTCCAGCAGCGTATCGACCGTCGGGTTGCTGTAATGGCTGGCATTGTTGCCTTGCCCGGTGTGCAGGAAGGCATAGGTGTTGCCATCGGCATCGACGCGCCCCGACCAGCCGATCATGTAGGCTTCGTAATCGCCTCTCACCGAAGCCTGCAGCGACGAGGCGAACTCGATCGCCTGGATGTGCACGTCGAACCCCGCCTCGGCCGTCATCGACTGCACCACCTCGGCCGCCTGCAAGATATCTGGCTCGTTTGGCGTCAGCAGTTCCACCTTCACCGGCAACGCGACACCTGCCTGCTTCAGCAGCGCCTTTGCCTTCGCCAGGTCGCGAGGCGGCGGCTGCAGCTCCGGATCGTAAAACGGCGAGCTAGCCGACACAGGCTGCACGCTCGGTGCATACATTCCGCTATACACAACGTTGACCAGTGCAGCGCGGTCGATGGCCATGTCGAATGCCTGACGCACCAGCGGGTTCTTGCCGTAAGGCGTGTTCGAACGGGGGCCGTTGTCCAGATTATTGGTGATACTGGCGTAGCCAAGCGCATCGGACACCACGAGCTTGAGCTTGGGATCGGCCTTCACCGCGGCGGCGTCGGTGGCTGCGATGAACTCGGTGATGTCGCTGGTGCCAGCTTTGAGATTGGCGAGCCGCACGGATGAATCCACAAACACCTGATAAATGATCCTGTCGAAGTGAATGTCCTTGGCGTCCCAGTAATCGGCAAACCGCGCCAGCATGACATGGTCCTGCGGCACACGCTCGACGAACTTGAACGGCCCGCTGCACACCGGATGCAGCGCGAAATCCTTGCCCGCCGCCTCGGCCGCCTTGGGCGGCAGGATCATCCCCGAACGATCGGTCAGCTGCGACAGGAAGGCACCCGACGGCGTCTTCAACACGATTCTCACAGTGGCCGGATCAACCACCTCGACATGATCGATCGAACTGATCTCGCTCTTGCGGAAGCTGCCTTGCAGCGTCAGGTGGCGCTCCAGCGAATACTTCACTGCGGCGGCGTCCATCACCTCGCCGTCGTGGAACTTCACGCCGGGACGCAGGTGGATCAACAGCGTCCGATCATCGGCCCACTCATATCCGGTGGCGAGCTGCGGGACGATGTTCAGCTTCTCGTCGATGTCAAACAGCTTGTCGCACAATCCAGCGAACACGATGCGCCCGACATAGGTGGTGGCCAGCGTGGGATCGAGCACGTCGAGGTCCTGTCGCAGCGAAATCCGCAGCGTCTGCGCGAAAGCGGGCATGGCGATAACGGCCACGACGGCCGTGGCCAGCAGAAGACGACGCATCATGAAGCTCCCCGACATCGTTGTTATGGCGATCAGGTAGGCGGTCTTCCCTCGCGCGCAATGGCAGCGTCGATCACTGCGCGGTCGAACACGCCGCATGGGCTGTCGGCGCCGGCGAGGAAGCGGCGAAACACCGCGAACCGCTCCATACTCACCGCATACAGCCGGCGCAGTTCAGTCAGCGGGTCGGGATGATCGTCGGTGCGGATGTCGAGATCGGGGTACGCATCGCGCGTGCAGATCTTCAGTGCTGCCGACTGCCTGCCGCGCTTGTCGCCGCCGGCGGCCTCGCCCGCCTCCAGCGCGGCGAGCAGCCGTTCCGCCAGCGTGCCCCCGGCGCGCTGGAACGCATCCAGCGTGCGTTCCACCACCGCCGCGCCCGCCAGCATGTTGCCGGCCACGGATATGTCCGCGCCGTGTGCGGATCCGCACCACGACACGCAGTCCTTGCCGGTATGCTGCGCGATGCGGCCGTGCGCGTCTATCATGTGCAGTTGCCTGTGGTCCCGGCCCGCGTCCTCGGCCAGCAGCGCCGCCGCCACGGCGTCGGGCACCTCACCGGCACGCAGCCGCGCCATGCCGGCCGGCGCATACATCGGATTGATCAGCGCCTGCGTGGCCAGTGCCGCGACACCGCCCTCGACGTGGATCGCCAGCGCGCCGACCGCGAAGAACCGCGTCGCCACCGCCGCGGCCAGCGCGCCCGTCGCGGCATCACGCACCAGAATGGACCACGTCATGCTCACAATCCTCGCCGCTCCGCCAACTCGTCGCAAGCCGGCTAGGCTTGGCGAAATGCAACCCCGCGTGCCCGTTGCGACCGACCTCGTCCTGCTGGGCGCCGGCCACGCGCACGTCGAGGTGCTGCGTCGCTTCGCCATGCGGCCGGAACCCGGCGTCCGGCTGACGCTGATCGGCCGCGAGCCCGAGACGCCGTATACCGGCATGCTGCCTGGGCTGATCCGCGGCGAATACAGCTTCGATCAGGCGCACATAGATTTGGCGCCTATCGCCGCGGCAGCCAGCGCGCGGCTGATCCTGGCGGAGGCGACTGCGATCCACCTGCCGCAGCGCCGCATCACGGTCACCGGACGCCCCGAAGTGCCGTTCGACCTGCTGTCCATCGATGTCGGCGGCGAGCCGGCGATGGCTGCCGGATCCGGCGTGCCGGTCAAGCCGATCGGGCAGTTCCTGGCGAGGCTTGCCGCGCTTGAGGCGGAACTGCGGCCGGGTGCGCGCCTCGCTGTCGTTGGTGGCGGCGCGGGCGGCACCGAATTGGCACTCGCCTTGGCGCGACGCTACCACGAGCGGGTCCGGGTTGTGTTGGTGTGCGACACGGCGGAGCCGCTGACGGGCGCTCCATCCTTCGCCCGATCGGCCGCCCGGACCGCACTGGTCGATGCCGGGGTGGAACTCGCCTGCGGGGTTCGCGCTGGCACCTTGTCGGATGGCAGACTGGCGCTGTCCGATGGCAGCTTTCTGGAGGTCGCGACCGCGCTCTGGGCAACCGGCGTTGTGGGGCCTGGGTTTCTCGCCGCCTCGGGCCTCGCCTGCGATCAGGCCGGCTGCATTCGGGTGAATGCGTCGCTGCGCAGCATCAGCCACGGCTTCGTCTTCGCCGCCGGGGACTGCGCGACGATCGAGCACAGCGCGCGACCGAAGGCCGGCGTCTGGGCCGTGCGCGCAGGCGCTCCGCTGGCCGCGAACCTGCGCCGCACCGCCCGCGGCCAGACTTTGCGATCCTGGCGGCCTCAGTCGAACGCACTGGCCATTGTCGGTCTCGGCGACGGACGTGCGCTGGCGTGGCGGAACGGCATCGCGGTGGCTGGTTGGGCGGTGTGGCGCTGGAAGGATTGGATCGACCGGCGCTGGATGCGGATGTACCAGGAGCCGATGGCGCCGATGCAGGGCGACGACCCGATGCGCTGCGGCGGCTGCGGCGCCAAGGTCGGCGCCGAGGTCCTGGCCGGCGCGCTGGCAAACCTGCCTCGCCAGGCCGCCGACGGCGTGCTGATCGGACTCGACGCAGCCGACGACGCAGCCGTCATGTTGCCGCCACCGGGAATGGCCGTGGTGCAGAGCGTAGATCACTTCCGCGCCTTCATCGACGATCCGTTCGTGTTCGGGGAGATCGCCGCGGCGCACGCATTGTCCGACCTGCATGCGATGGGCGCGCAGCCCTGGACAGCACTCGCAGTTGCAGCGGTGCCCTACACGTCGGGCGACAAGATGCGGACCGAGCTCTCCGACATGCTCCAGGGCGCCACAGGCGTTCTCGCGGCAGACGGCTGCGCATTGGTGGGCGGCCATAGCGCCGAGGCCGCCGAGCCGGCGCTGGGGTTTGCGGTCACCGGCGTGGCCGATCCCGCACACCTGCTGCGCAAATCGGGACTGCAGCCGGGTGACGCACTGGTCCTGACCAAGCCGCTCGGCACGGGCATCGTGCTCGCGGCGCACATGCGCGGCCTGGCGTGCGCGGCGTGGCTTCAGGCGGCGATCGCGTCCATGCGCATGAGCAATGCGTCCGCCTCGCGGATCCTGCGCGGGTTCGGCGTGGTCGCCTGCACGGACGTCACTGGCTTTGGATTGGCCGGACACCTGCTTGAGATGCTGCGCGCCTCCGATGTTGCTGCCACCCTCTGGCCCGATCAGCTACCGGCGCTGCCTGGGGCTTTGCAGCTCGCCGGTGAGGGTATCGAAAGCACACTCGCGCCGCAGAACCGCCGTCTGCTGCCGGGCCTCAGTGCCAACGCGCAGGCCGCGCTGCTTCTGGACCCGCAGACATCGGGCGGATTGTTGGCCGGGGTTGCCCCCGAGAGCGCCGCGAAATGCGTAAGCGACTTGCGGGCCGCCGGCATCCAGGCGGCGATTATCGGCATAATCGAGCGTGGCGAACCGGCGATCCGTCTCGACCCCGGCGCAAGCTAAACCCGATCAGACGACGAGACCGCTCGCCTGCACGGCCAATGCATCCAGGCTCGTGCTGTCACTGGTGCTTGAACTACTGCTCTCCTGCATCGTGAGCAGATACTGATCGGCCAGACTGGTTACGTAATTCCGATCCTGAAGCTTGGAGAAGTCGAGGCGCGATGTGATCGCGGTCTGCTGCGCCGACGCATCCTGGTTGACGATCTCCTCAGGAATGCCAAGCGCCGTCGTTACCACCTGGAAATTTGTCATATCGTCCATGATGTCGTTGACTGATTTGATCGAGCTTGCCTGACTGAGAAACGTGAGCGCATTCGATAGGCCGGGCGTAGCCTGGTCGAGCGATTGGCGCCACTGAACCTCGGCGTAGCCATCGGTCAAGGCAGAGACAACCTTCGGATTCTGCAGCTCGGCCAGACCGTTCTTGGCAAAGTTGTAGGTCTGCACCGTGCTCAGCCACGTGCTGTCACCGAACTGGTTGACCAGCGAATTGGGATCGGATGGATCGGACAACAGCAACTTCTGCGCCAGCGCCGTTTCCCCGACATAGCTGGAGAGCCCATTCGCGGTGAGCAGCACCTGCTGCACGGCTGGGTTGGACAAGGCGCTTTGAATGCTGGTCGCGTTCGCCACGGCGGTCGTGAACTCCGTGATCGCGTTGGCGACCTGCGGTTGCTTCGCTTCCAGCGCGACGTCGGTGGTCTGCTCCTGCTGCGCGAGCGTGAGATCGGTCATCGGGTTGCCGGACGAAACGAAAGTGGTAGGCGGTGCCGACGAGGATGTGGTGCTGTACAGGGTGTTCAGGATCGCCGTGTCGATGTCGGATGAAGTTTGCGATTGGAACAGCAGGCTGTAGTTCATGCCGCTGATGACACCACTCATGTCTGCCGCTCCGTTGCAATCATTCGCAGGTGAAGCAGGATACCGTCCAGTGATTAACGGTTGTTTGAGGATTCTTTTGATCCAGCCATTTTGGCGACGGTACCCTGCCCCCGCACCGCGCTTCAGGCTATGATGGACGAGCCGGAAGCGCTGGGTACCATTGTACCGTAGGACTGCAACGCCTGCATCACGTCGCCGGCCAATACGCTAGCCGACTGATTGATCTGACCCGCGGTTAAGGTTCCACCCTGGAGCGACTGGCCGATCTCGCCGACCAGTTGGTTCGCCGTGTTTTGCGGCGAGCCATCCTCGCCAGCTCCGCCAGCGTGGTGGTGATGATGATGATGTTCGGCACCCTGCGCCTGAGTTGTCCCGGTCTGGTCGATACTGCTCGATGCAGAACTGGCGCTGGTGGTTGACGACGTCGCCGAGGCACTGGTCGCGTTGCCGAGTTGCGTGAGCATCGATTGCAGGTCAGCCGAAAATGCCTGCATAAAGGTCGACATATTACTCGTCGCCGCGAGCGAGCCGCTGTTGGTGATATTGTTGCTGCTCGAACTCGTGGCGGTGGCCGCACTCGAGCCTGTTGCGGCCTGATTCTGCGACTGCCACCAGTTCGAGTAAGCGCCGATGCTGCCAATTGACATGATTGCCTGCTCCAATGATCAGGCGACGTCTTGTGCATCGCGCGTGCCATGCGGAACCGGCCAACTTCGCGCACAACCGGCGTGATCACGAACCCGGCAGGTTCTGCCGCGCCGGCAACTTCTGCGCGGTCCGTTCAGCCATCCAGCACAGCGCGCATCTTTGCCGCCAGAGCGGTGTAGGTAAACGGCTTCGGCAGGAGATGCGTGCCCGGATCCAGCACGCCGCCATGCACGATGGCGTTGCGCGCGTATCCCGTGGTGAACAGGACCAGCAGATCAGGGCGCTGCTGCCGCGCCTGGTCCGCGTCCGTGGTCGGATTGGCAGTAGGCTGCTGCCTGTCGTTCATCAGGTGCTCCCCAGGTGGTCGAATATGCCGTCGCAGGCGGAGCAGGAAAACTTGCGGCGGCAGATGAATTCGATTGCATCACGTCCTGCTGACGGTCAAAGCAGGTGGGTCACCACGTGAGGTTGCAACCGACTGCCGTGCGCGGTACCTCGAACGCGAGATCGGAGAAGCCACCATGCGCCAATATCGCATCGCATCCATACCAGCCGACGGCATCGGGCCCGAAGTGATCAGTGCCGGGCTCGAGGTGCTGGATGCGGTGGCCGCCCGTGACGCCAGCTTCGGACTGGTCATCGACCATTACGACTGGGGTTCCCACCGGTATCGCAAGCACGGCCACTTCATGCCGGCCGACGCGCTCGCATGGCTGCGCACGGCAGATGCGATCTATTTCGGTGCCGTCGGCGATCCCGATGTGCCCGATCACATCACGCTCTGGGGGCTGCGGCTGCCGATCTGCCAGGGGCTCGACCAGTATGCCAACGTACGGCCGACGCGCATCCTGCCGGGCATCACCTCACCGCTGCGCGATGTCGGGCCAGGCGATCTCGACTGGGTGATCGTGCGCGAGAACAGCGAGGGCGAATACTCGGGCCACGGCGGACGCGTCCATCGCGGCCTGCCCGAGGAGGTCGCCACCGAGACCGCGATCTTCACCCGCCGCGGCGTCGAGCGGATCATGCGTTTCGCCTTCGACATCGCCCGCTCGCGGCCGCGCAAGTTGCTCACCGTCGTCACCAAGTCCAACGCGCAGCGCCACGGAATGGTGTTCTGGGACGAGATCGCCGGCCTGGTCTCGCACGATTATCCCGACGTCACCTGGGACAAGGAACTGGTCGATGCGATGACCATGCGCATGGTGCGCAAGCCGCAGACCATCGACACCGTGGTGGCGACCAACCTGCACGCCGACATCCTGTCCGACCTTGCCGCGGCCCTCGCCGGTTCTCTCGGCATCGCGCCCACCGGCAATGTCGATCCCGAGCGGCGCAGCCCCTCGATGTTCGAACCGATCCACGGTTCGGCGTTCGACATCACCGGCAAGGGCATCGCCAATCCGGTCGCCAGCTTCTGGACCGGCGCGATGATGCTGGAGCATCTCGGCGAGAAGCCGGCCGCCGAGCTGCTGATGCGTGCGGTGGAACAGGTCTGCGCGGCGGGGATCATGACGCCCGATCTCGGCGGCAAGGCGACAACAGCGGAGGTAACCCGCGCGGTGTGCGAGGCGGTACGCGGTATGAACCGCTGATGGACGAAGCGTTCACTGCCGAGGAACGCAATCTGCTGGAGCAGGCGCGCGCGCTTGTCCCAGCGCTTGCCGAGCGCTCCCAAGCCACCAACGCCGCCCGCGACGTCGTGCCGGAGACGATCGCCGACTTCCACCGCACCGGCATCCTGCGCATCATCCAGCCACGCCGCTTCGGCGGGTTGCAGCTGCGGTTCTCGCTGTTCTCGCGTATCGTCGAGATCCTCACCGAAGGCTGTGCCTCATCTGGCTGGGTGTACGCTGTACTTGGCGAACATCAGTGGCTGCTCGCGTCGTATCCGCTGCAGGCGCAGGTCGACGTGTGGGGCAACGATCCGCAAGCCGTCGCATCGTCCTCGCTCGCGCCCCGCGCCGTGGCCGAGCGCGTCGCCGGCGGCTGGCGATTGAGCGGACGGTATTCGTTCTCCAGCGGCAGCCGCTACGCACGCTGGGCGATCGTCGGCGCCTTCCTCGGCGGCCAAGGCAATGCAGCCGGCATCGGCTATCTCCTTGTGCCGTTCAGCGACATCGAGATCATCGATGACTGGCATGTACTCGGGCTAGCCGGCACCGGCAGTCGTTCGCTGCGTCTGCACGACGTATTCGTGCCCGAACATCGCTGCGTGCTGCTCAGCGAACTGCTGGCCGGCACGCCGCCGGGTGCGGAGGTGCATGCGGACTATCCGCTGGTGCGCATCCCACGCGGTCTGATGGTGAACTACTCGCTGCCGCCGGTCGCCATCGCGCTGGGCAATCGGGCGCTTGTCGTGGCAATGTCCAGCCTGCGCGAACGGGTGTCGCGCGGCGTCACGCGAATGGCGGCAAGCGAATTTGTGCAGATGACGGTTGCCGAAGCCGCCGCGGCGATCGATGCGGCCACGCTGACGATGCACAGCGGGCGTGCCGCGGCGGAGACGATGATCGCCGACAATACGCCGATCCCGCAGGACTATGTCCTTCGCACCCGTCGCAACATGACACATGCGCAGCATCAGGTGCAGTGGGCGGTCGAGAAGCTGGTCGAGGTATGCGGCGCGCAGGCAGTGTACGATGCGGACACGCTCGCCTCGATCCGCCGCGACCTTCTGACGGTGCTGACGCACAACATCGCCAGCCGCCAGGCGGCAATGGGCGCATGGGGCAAGTGGGCGCTGGGTGGCTGATAATCCACTCCGCCGTGCGGTCGCACGCATGACGAGTGGAGCAGGTATCAGTCGCAGCAACTCGCCGCATTCGCCGTCCGCGGCAGATCGATCACCGGGTTCTGGTCGAAAAATCCAAAGGGCAGCAGCCTGAAGCCGCAGACAACACAGGGCTGCACCGGATGGTCCTCCGGTCGCGGCAGATGATGCAGTCCGAAGCTGTGCCACAGCACAATATCCGTGTTCTCCACATTGCGATCTCGTGCAGTCCAGATCGGCAGGCCATCATCGCCGGACGATTGGTTGACGAACTCGCCGGCCGGGAAACGCTCATCGGGGTGAAACGGCGTCACCCAGACCTGATGCTGGATGAATTTGCTGCGCCGCCCGGACGGGCTGTCCGGCGCGGTCAATGGCTGAACCGGTGACCCGGCTTCAAGCTTATAGGCCGTCGGTGTTCCTACCCAGTTCCGCATCGCCGGATTGATGATTTTCCAGTAGCGCATCCTGCCGAAGTCGCTGTCGCGCTGGGCCGCGCGTTCGGAGGCGAGCGGTCGCTCCTCGACATAGAACGCATTGCCGTACGGATTCTCCGGTCCCAGGGGCGGGGCGATCGTGTCGCATTCGACCACCGTGTTGTTCGGCCCGTCGACTTCCATGTCGACGCGAGCACAAAAAATGTGCTGATGTATGTGCCCGACGACACCCGGCGCGACCTCCGTCCCGTATTTGCCGGGATGTCCGGGATGGCATCCGGCGGTATTGATGATGCCCGTCGCTTTCATCTCAAATTCAATGCGGCCATCCTGATGCAGATACCAATATGACGCGTATTCATAATTGCCGATGGTCGAGATCGATGAAATCACCAGCTTCCTGGCGCGACGCACCTCAGTCCGGCCGGAGCGGACATCGAAATGCTTCCAGGACAGACCGGCATCTTCCTCATGCAGACAGATCGCGTTTTCGATCGTGCGCGGGGCGCCGAACAGGTCGGGGACCACCGCGTCGAAATAGTGGATGGTGCCGAGACAGTCGCAGCCTAGTTCCAGCGAATTGGCCATGCGGCCGAAGCCGATTTCGCCACTGTCAAACACGTTCTTGCGGTAGTGGCTGCGCTCAGGCGTGCCGTACGGCACGACCATCTCGGCGATCGACGCGCGATAGATGATCGGCCGCCGCCGTCCCTGATGCGTATAGCCGATTGTGTGGAGCACCAGGCCCTCACGGCCGTTGAAACCGACGCGAAAGTCCCAGTTCTCCCAACTGACCTTGTTGCCGTCCACGCGATAGCCGGGGCCCGCCGGCTGCACGACGTCGAGCGGTGCGGACGAAGGTCGAAAGACGGTCAACACGTCGGCGTCGAAATTGTGCGGCGTGAGTGGGACAGGAACGTAGTCGCCCGAGACTTCGCAATGGTCATCGACGCGCAAGATCTCCAAGGTGCTCAGGTCAATCAGCGCGTGCAGCCCCTCGACGGGGTGGGCGTAATAGTTGTCCAGTGGAAAAGTGCGCATCCAGACGAAGCAATTGAGGACCCTTCGGCCCCGCTCCTCTTCGAAGTCGAAGTCGCCCACGGTCCACGGGTCGATGCACATGTTGTCGACTTCGGCCAGCAGGCCTCGGCGGCGCAGCGCCTCCCGGAAGCGCGGATCCGCTTTCACGGTGTTCTCGATCAGCAGGACTTCTTCAACCGCGACCATGGCCCGGGCATCGGGCCTGAAGGTCTTTGCGATCACCTCGCCGCCTTCGAGGTCCAGGCGGCCCTGCCACACGCCCATCGCGCCGCGCCGATAGATGTTGAACCGGGCGATGCGGGGGAACGGCATGCCCTGACCAACATTGCGCACGAACTCCTTCTCGGGTTCCTCGATGTCGATTGTCTCGACCCGCAAATCGTCGCCCCAGGGAAAATGCGCACGAATGATCGCCGTCGCCCGTTCGATCTCCCGCACTGAGAGCGGGTCCAGCGGGTGGGCCGTCTCTCCAATCGCTTCCGTCGATAACGCGGTCTGAACGGGATGATCCATCGGGATCCGATCTCCTCTATTCGCCCACGAACGGCACCACGTCGGCGGCGAAGCGTTGGAGGCGCGCGATGCTTTCGGCGATGGACGCGCCGCGGAAGTCAAGAATCAGTTCGTGGACGCCGATGGCGGAGAAGGCGCGGATGTCGCTGGCGATGTCCGCAGCACTGCCGGAGAAGCTTCTGCGGGCGCCGTCGCGATCCGGGATTGCGCTGTCATACAGCGGCGCCTTGTAGGAAATGGTGAGGGCCGAGAAATCGCGCCCCTCGGCTTCGGTCAGGCGTCGCAACGTATTCAGGTGCTCCCGCATTTCCTTCGGCGGAAGTGGCGACGCGGCGATGGCGCCGACCGGGTGCCAGCCGTCGCCGTGCCGAGCGGTACGACGCAACGCGGCGCGGGAGTGGCCGCCGATCCAGATCGGCGGATGCGGTTTCTGCAAGGGGAATGGTTCTGCGCGAATGTTGGAATACTTGTAGTGCTGCCCGGTGAAGCTGGCGGGAGATTGGCTCCAGAGCTGTTTGAAGATGGCGATCCATTCATCTGTAACCTCGCCGCGTCTGTGGAAATCCGGGCTGTCCAGAGCTTCGAATTCCTCTTTCAACCAGCCGACGCCGACGCCCAATGTCACGCGCCCGCCAGACAGCACATCGAGCGATGCCACCATCTTCGCTGTCAGTACGGGGTTGCGGTAGGGCAGCACCAGCACCGAGGTGACGAGGCGCAGCCTCTCCGTGGCACCCGCCACCACGCCAAGAATGGAGAAGGTCTCCAATGCGTCACCGCCACCGGGATGCTTGCGGTCTATCGTGTACGGATAGACAGACTCGCTTGCCGTCGGGAAAACGATGTGATCCGCGATCATCGCGGAGTGCAGGCCGAGACGCTCGCCTTCGCGTGCCAGGGCGAGTATGCCCTCGCGCGTGGCGGTAGGACCACGGGTGGGGAGATAGAAGCCGAAGCGCATTTCGCCGGGACGCCGGGCGTTACTCCGCCGCCATCATCCGCAGTTCCTCCGCCGCCGATAGGATCGGCAGGCCTTCGATGGAGCGGGACGGCCGACCATCGACGCCGACCAGCGGTTCGCCCACCAGGGTGATCCGATAAAGCTGACGGTCGAAGTCAGATTGAAAAATATCCCGCGGGGCCAGGTGCGAGGTCGACCGATTGTCCCAGAAGGCGATGTCACCCGGGTTCCATTTGAAACGCACCGTGTATTCGGGACGAACAGCGTGCTCCCACAGGATCTCGAGTATCTTGGCGCTTTCTCGCGGCGTAAGCCCCACAATGGACTTCAGGAAGGATGGACTGGCGAACAACACCCGCTCGCCGGTCTCCGCATGCACCGTCACAAGCGGATGCTCGCTTTTCAAGGCGCGACGCTTGACGCGCTCATTGTACTCGCTCCCTGCCTTGGCGTCGCCGCGCGGCTCAAAGGCGTGAATGCCGCGCAGCCCGTCGACGAACGCACGCATTGGTTCCGATAGGCCGGCGTAGGCGGCGGCAAGGTTGGTCCAGAACGTATCGCCGCCATACGGCGGGATCGTGACGCCTCGCAGGATCGAGGCGCACGGCGGATTTATCGCCGCTGTGACGTCGGTGTGCCAGCCGAACCAGGGCGTGACCATCATCGCTTCATATTTCGAGTTCGCTGTCCGGTTCTTGGCGACGGAATAGATCTCGGGATAGCCTTCGACATGCCCGAACACCGCATGACCGATCGTCGGTTCGCCGAACTGGCGCGCCATGGCGACGTGCTGTGCATGATCGAGGTCTTGGCCACGGAAGAAAATGACCTTCCATTTAAGGAACGCCTGCCGCACTGCCTGCAGTTGCTCCGACGGCAGGGGCCGGGTCAAATCAACGCCTCTGATCTCCGCACCGATGTGAAGAGTGAGGGGAACGACTTCGATGAGCTCAGGTGTGTTGGTGCCGGCGGCCGGCTGACGCGACGATACCATTGGCCATCCTCCTCGATCGTCTGTTCTGCCGGACCCTGATCCGCCACACGAAGACTGTCAATTTCGTTCAGCAGAGGGGAGACTTGCAGTGGCACGGCAGATCGAAGAGCTGGCGGCATTTGTCGCGGCGACGGAATGGGAGGATGTAGCTTCGTCCGTGCAGCATCATACCAGGCTCGTGCTGCTTGATACGCTCGGCGTGATCCTGGCCGGTGGAGGACGGCCCGAGGTTCAACAGCTGCGTGAACGGCTTGGCTCCGGCAGCGGCGCGACAGTCTATGCAAGCGGCTGGCCGTCACATGATCCGCGCACCGCCGCGCTGCTGAACGGTATTGCCGGGCGGTCAATCGAACTTTGCGAGGGCCTGCGGTTCGTCTCGGGCCAGGCAGCCATGCAGGTGCTTCCAGGAGTGTTGGCGGTTGGCGAGCAGGCGCGCAGCACCGGCCGCGATATGCTGACGGCGCTGCTGCTCGGCTACGACGTTGCAGCACGACTCGCCGGTGGGTTCACGCCGCGGCCCCTGGCGCATCAGAATGGACAGGTGTCGCTGCTGGCGGCCGCAGCAGCAGGCGCACGCCTGCGCGGCCTCGGTGCGGCCGGGATCGGTCGCGCGATGCGCATTGCCACGACCTTGCTGCTGACGCCCAGCTACACCAACGCGGTGGCCGGGGCGACCGCGCTGAACGTTGCCGGCGGGATGAGCGGCTTTGCCGCGGCACTGGCGCCCGAGCTGGCGCTCGCCGGGTTCGAGGCAGAGGACGACGCGGTCGAGCAGGCGCTGGGCCATCTGGTCGGCGGTGGCTTTACCTCCGACGGCCTGTTGGACGATCTGGGCTCGACGTGGCATGTCACGCGTAACTACTTTCGTCTTTACGCATGCTGCAATCCGATCCATCCGGCGCTCGATTGCCTGCAACAGGTTCTGGCCGAGCTGCAACCGCGCCCGGAGGAGATCGCTCGCATCAATTTCGCCACCTATAGGTTTGCCTCTGTCATGCGCAATCCGGACCCGCCTAACTTCTTTGCGTCGAAATACTCGCTGCCGCATGCCGCTGGCGCGATGGTGGTGCGGGGACACGCGGGACACAGTGCCCTCGATGATTCCGCGGTGCACGATCCGGCCATCGTGGCGCTGCGCCATCGTGTCACGGTCGCCGAGGACCCGGCCATGAGCGAGCTGGCGCCGCGCCTTCGGCCGGCGCGCGCGACGGTGGTTCTCAATAACGGCCGCACTGCCACCCATGCCTGCGACAGTCATCGGGGCGATTTTCAGCAGCCGTTTGCCGAGACGGAGCTGCGCGACAAGTTCCGTGAGCTCGCCGGGACGGTGCTGACCCCAGAGGGTGTCATGCTGGTCGAACAGGCGGTCGATCGCTGCGAGACCTGGGACAATGCCGACGTGCTGACGACGCTGTGCCGCCGCCACGGGCGTTCGTGACGGAGTTTTGTCGGTGTGACTGGACCAACTCGCCTGCGGTTATGCGACCGATAGCGCGCTAGAACTCAAACTCAGGCCCGTCGACATATCGGAACCGCTCCAGCGCATCCGCACGCAATGTGAAACCGAGTCCCGGCCGGTCGGGCGCGTGCACCATGCCGTCCGGGCGAATGTCGAATGGCTCGTTGAAGAGCTCCCACATCATTGGCATGTAGCCTTGCGTAACCTCGAGAATATGGCAGTTGGCGGCTGCCATCGCGACATGGATGCTCGCCGCGAACAGCACACCACTGCCCCAGGCGTGCGGCGCAAGACGCACACCGTGCGCCGAGGTCAGCGCTGCAATACGCCGGATCTCAGTCATACCGCCGGCGCGCGCGACGTCCGGCTGCGCGATATCGAGAGCGCGGCGTTCGAGCAGATCCTGGAAGTCGAACCGCGTGAACTCGCGTTCACCCGAGGCGATAGGGATTGTCGTCGATCGACGCACCTCTGCCTGGCCGGCATGATCGTCCGGCGACACCGGCTCCTCGAACCAGGCGATGTCGTAAAGCTCAAGCTCCCTGGCAAGCTTGATGGCTGTCGCAACTTCAAGCGAACCGTGCGCATCGACCATCAATTCAACGTTGGGGCCAAGCCCGCGCCGAGCCGCCTTCACCCTGCGCACGCAATTGGCAATCGAGAATCCGTCGCGGCCGACGACGCGCATCTTGGCGGCGGTGAAGCCTTTGGCCGCGTATCCCGCGAGTTCCGCCTCCGCCGCGTCGCCGGGTGCCCAGCCGCCGCTGGCATAGCCACGCACCGACCTGCGCACCGCGCCAAGCGCCTGGTAGAGTGGAATGCCAAGCGCCTGAGCCTTCACGTCCCATACCGCGATGTCGACCCCGGCAATCGCTTCCATGATCACACCCCGGCGCCGGCTTTCATCGGCCTGTGTCACGCCCCGCTCGAGCGCCGGCATGCTGCGCGAACCGTTGTACATCTTCTCGTAGATGCGCTCGGAAAACATGGCGTCCTCACCGACGCATTCCGGCGCGAGCTCGTGCTCGACGATGGCCACGACGATCGGCGGCGTGCCGAGGGCCGCGCCGATGCCGGTCAGGCCGTTGTCGGTTTCGACGCGAATGAGTGTCGCATCGCTCTTGACCTTGGTTCCGAGGTCGGTGCGGTGGCGCTTCTCCGCCGGTACGGGTGCCGACATTGGAATAGCCGACACTTTAACGATTTTCATGGGTCGCTCTTCCCTCATCAGTCGATCGTATCGAGATTGGATTGCCTTCGCGGTCAGTCGACCGGGTGTGCCGGCGCCTCAGCCAGAAGCTGCCTCGATCTCACGTCCGCGGCCGTTGGACCGCATCTGATCGACCCTATACTGCCGCGCATCAAGCTGCGTCCGGTAGATCCCAGCTGCCGCAGCAACCAGCTCGCCACGTCGGTCCAATTGCGCATCCCCCAGTTCGAGAATGCGCAAGTTCGGCCATGCCTGCGGACGGATACGCAGCACTTCCTCGAAGATTCGGCCGGCCGACACGTCCGGCAGAGACTGGGCAAGTATTAGCGCGATCGAAGCAGTGGATCTGGATACACCAGCGTGACAGTGGACGAGGAGGTGTGCGTCCGCTGGCGGCTCATCCAGCAATCCACGCCCGAAGGTGAGCAGTTCCGCGACGTGTTCCTGCTGGGGCGCAATCATATCGGCATCGCGCACATCGATGATGTCGTGGAAGCGAAGCTCGAGCTTTGCATGCTCGCCAAAGGTGTCGAATGCCTCGGGCACTGGCCACTCCGGGTCTAGGATCGAGAGGACATGACTGACGTTTGCATCGCGGTGACCGGACAGCTCCTCGATGCCGCAGACAGTTATTTTGAACGGCGCGAAGGTGTTCACCGGTCGCACTCCCATGATTGTTCAAATCAATCTGTCACCGGTCGCCATCCGATGATCGAATCACCGTGCCCAAGATCGAGCAATGGCTCGGAAACGAGCGAGACTGGCATAGCGACCGCACGGGTGCACCGCGCGTCGTTCAAGCCAGCCCCGCACCGTCAGGTGATCTTCAGGCCCCCGGAGGGAAGAACACCAGGCTGCGCACCTCGATGCTCTCCCGCGGTGGTGCACCTTGCGCAAGCGGATTGTCGAATGAGGTATGGAACGAAAGCCGCGCGCGGCCGTCGGCGGCGCTGTCGTGCACGCGGATCAGCACAACCTCGTTGGGCTGCATCTCAGAGAAATAATACCAGCGATGGTCAGGTCGGTAGGCGACCGAGGAAGTTTCGCCACGGACATGGTTGTAAACGAGATCGCTCGCGATGAGGTCGTCGTCGGTGAAGCTGCGCGCATCACACAGCGCGAGCGGTGAATCCAGCACCGGGCCGCGGATTGGCCGCCAGACATTGATGACACCGAAGCGGTGTTTCAGCAACTCGGGCGCCTCGGCACCAAGATGGTCGTGCACGCGACGTGGCGCCGAACTGACCGTGTGGTCGTTGTGCACTCGGCGCGAGGGCTCGGCCATTCCGGACCGCCCCGCGTTGCGCACGTTGTGGTCGAAGACGAAGACGCGGCTGGCGCCAAGCGTGTCCTGCAGCAGGCGCGCGACCTCTGGGTAGTAGACCCGCTTGATCTCGTCTTCGGAGTAGAAGTCGCTTACTGCAGTCGGCGCTTTGATCAGCGCGAAGCCGTTGCGGTCAAGGGTGAAATCCGCCTCATGGCCACGCGCGTCCTCTATTCTCACCTCGTGCGGATCATCGATGCCGTTCCACCGTGGCACGCCCGGCGGTGGGTCGGAGACATACCGCGCAGGCTTATCTTTGCCGCGCTGCAGGTAGTGCAGAGTAGACGTCACGGTTCGGGCGGTCGGCATGATGTCGAGTGGCATGGGCTGGCTCCTCCCGCTAGTGGTTGGGCGATTGCCGCACCGGGCCGCACCCGGTCGCGGCTCATGCGGGTATAGTAAGGGGCACAGGGCATTTGTGCAAAAGCCCCAAAGCCCAGACGTCGGCTGCGAAGCTCGCTACGCGGCCAGTCTTTGCCGCGCTGCGCCCTTTAACAGCGCCGCACCCTGTTCGGCGATCATGATCGTCGGTGCGTTCGTATTGGTTGAAGTGACGGCCGGCATCACCGAGGCGTCAATAACCCGCAGCCCATCGATGCCGTGCACACGCAATTCGCTATCGACGACGCTCATCGGATGCAGACCCATCATGCAGGTGCAACTGGCGTGATAGCACGTGCTGCCGTTGCGCCGCGCATAATCCAGCAATTCGTCGTCCGTCTGGATGTGAGTGCCAGGCAAGGTCTCTTCCCGGGCAAACCTCCTCAGCGCCGGTGCGGCGAAAATCTGCCGGGCAAATCGCAGCCCGCCGATGATCGCACGTCGATCGGTCTCGTCCGACAGGTAGCGCGGGTTGATCGCCGGTGCCTCACCGGGACGGTTCGACCTGGCCTCGACATAGCCGCGCGACAAAGGTCGCATTTGCCACGCGCCTGCGCTCAGGCCAGGGGTCCTCTCGAGTTGGCCCATCTGACCGTCTTTGAGACTGCCCGGTGCGAACGTGCACTGCATATCGGGCGTAGCTGAACTCTCCAGCACCTTGACCGAGGCGGCGACGATCGACGGGCTGTAGCTCAGCATGCCTTTGCCAGAGATCAGCCAACGCATGACCTCGGCGGTAAACGGCAGGCCGCGTGACCGCTCGTTGGCGGTCTGTGCGCCAACAATGCGATAGGAGACGCGCGCCACATAGTGGTCCTGCATGTTGCGACCGACGCCGCGCAGTTCATGCACGATGGGCACGCCAATATTTGCCAGGTGCTCCGGATCGCCGACACCCGATAACTGCAGGATGTGGGGCGAGCCGATCGCGCCAGCCGACAAAATCACTTCACGCCCGGCTTCGGCCCGCTCGACGACACCTCCGCGCGAAAACTCGATACCGGTTGCTCGCTTGCCATCAAACAGAACCCGGTGGACAAGAGCGCCGGTGACCAGTTGAAGGTTCGGCCGTTTCAACGCCGGCCGCAGATAGGTGCGCGCGGTGCTGGCGCGGCGGCGACCGCCGCGAGTTTGCTGACACCATCCGACGCTGTTGCCGGCGCCGGGTGGAAGGTCGTTCACGTCCTCGCGGTATTCGAGACCGATCTGCTTCGCGGCCTCGATCACTGTCGCACAAATGGCTGGCCGATCCGTCGCGGAAGTAAAGAGCGGTCCGTCCTTGCCGCGAACCGCGCTGCCTTCACCTTCCCAGCGCTCGGCTTTGCGGAAGAACGGCAGGCAATCGTCCCATGACCAACCACGGTTGCCGAGCTGCGCCCAGTGATCGTAGTCCTCAGGCTGGCCGCGGATATAGATCATCCCGTTGATCGACGAGGAGCCGCCGATCACGCGGCCGCGCGTGTAAACGATGGCGCGCCCGTTGGTGCCGGGATCAGGCTCGGCGCGGTACTTCCATGTCAGCGTGGGATGATCGAGCATCTTCATGAAGCCGGCTGGGACGTGAATGAGCGGATTCCTGTCCCGCCCCCCCGCCTCGATCAGCAAGACCTTCGTGTTAGTGTCCTCAGTCAGCCGGTTGGCCAGCACGCAGCCAGCCGAGCCCGCGCCGACGATAACGAAATCCGCCTGCATGCTCTCTGCCCTCCCCCGCACAAGGTTTGGTCCACTGCCAGACCGCTTCTTCGCGCATAGTCTAGGGGCAAAAATCTGCGCAAGGAAAGGTGCGAGCGCAGGCCCAGGAAGGCACGAGAGGCGGGAACGATCGAGACGCAAATGAGTTCAGGCCCTGGGCCGAGGAGGGAACCTACCTTGCAATCGTCATGGAGCAGCGCGAAGCACAGTGTGCGCAGCCATATTTTCAGGGCATGGACTGCATGCGTCGTCCTGGCCGCGTACGTTTATGGCTGGCTATACAGCCCGGAGATGCTCACCTGGTGGAAGCGGACGACCACAAACCTGATCGAAATGGGATGCGGCCTTTTGCCATATCCATGGGGAGACCGCCTGGAGGCCACGCTCGGGGACTTCGGCCTGTGGGTTCAGATCACGCTCGCCATCATTGTGTTCCGGATTCTGATGTGGCTTGTGTTATCCGCGCTGCGGCGCACTTGGGCCGGCCCCGACCGAGGGCCTGAGCGCTCCATCCAATTGCCAACGGAAGCCAGGCGGTAGGTCAGCGCTACAGCCCCAGCGTGCCGGCATTGTCAGCCGACATGTTTCGCTGTCCTATGATGCGCGTCTAGCTAAGGTCTCGCCGATCGGTTCGATATGTGCACGTGATCAGCCTGTCGAATGCTAAGCGAAATGTCGCGGAACGCTGTGGTCCCACCTGCGACGACAGACTTCCGTGTCGGCCTCGAATGCCCGCATTGTCGCCTGCAGCAAAAAGGCGTCGTGGTTGCACGACATCTGCATCTCCGTCTCAATCCGGACTCGCCACGCGCCGCGCGAAATCGCCTGCGACTGGCGCATTTCGACCGCCGCGCTAAGCGGATCATCATCATCGATGTAGGAATTAAAGCTGCTTTCCGTGCTCACCTCGAGTCCCAACCTGTCAATCCTTACCGCTCCCTGGCGGACCTCCGTGGTCGGCTCTGGTGGAGCGGTCTCAGGTCCGGGTAGCAGGGGCAGCAGGGCATCCGCGGCTGCTGGCGCACGCACCGGCAATTCAAGGTCTCCGCCGAATACTGTCACCGTTGCCTTTTCCGGGCTCGGCCAGATCATCGGCCAATAAGCGGTCGAGAGCGCCACCCTAATCCTGTGACCGACAGGAAACACCGCGCCCGCGTCGTTCAGCTGGATGCGAACCTGATAGCGCTGCCCCGGTACCAGCGGCGCTGGAGAATCGTGTCCGTCACGATGTGCGAGGTTCAATATTCCGAAGCTCACTCGCAGCGACGTTGCATCGGGACGAGCATCGCAAAGCCGGACCGCCAGGTTCGCAATTGGCCTGTCGGAAGCGACATCGAGCGTGACGACCGGCGCTCCAAGGATCTCGATGCGCGTCAGGAGCGGTGCTGTCTCGAAGACGAGCGAACCTGCATCGTCATCCTGCTGATCGCCTGCCTGATCGGCACCTCGACCAAACGGACACCAAGCCCCGCCGTCCTTCCCCACTGTCTGCGATGAGCGCACCTCACGCGGTGTCAGGTGCGCGCTGCCCGCCTGCAGTCCATTATCGGTAATGCACAAACGATGCATCGAAGTATTCGGGGATGGCCACGATGGTTCGGCAATCCATCGCCCTGGTAGTTCCTCGTGATACGGCGCGGGCTCCACGCTCTCGGTCATCCAGGCGCGCAGCATTGCTTCATCCATCACGCCGGTTTCGACGTTCTTCAGCCAATGATCCCACCATCGCAGCGCTTCCTGTAGAAAACCGATCTGCGGGCCGGGTAACGCAAAATACGGATACGCATGCGCCCAAGGTCCGATAAGGCCCTTTCGCGGGACCGATAGATTCATGAGCAGGCGCGGAATCGCATTGGTATAACCGTCGGTCCAGCCGCCGACCGCGTAGACCGGGCACTGGATGGCACCGTAGTCCTGGCACACCGAGCCATGCTTCCAGTATTCGTCTCGCCACTGGTGGCGTAACCAGAGCTCGAGGAACAGCGGCAGATTGTTCAGGCGCTCCAGCCACATCGCCCGCCAGCGATCGCCGACCAGCGCTGGATCTGGCGGATGGCACATCGTGCCGAACAGGAAGGAAGCCCACCCAAAGCCGGCGCGAAGCGGAACGCCGCCCATGTAGTGCACGTCGTCGCGATACCGATCGTCGGTCGAGCAGATTGTGATGATCGCCTTCAGTGCTGGCGGGCGACGCGCGGCGACCTGCAAGGCGTTGAACCCGCCCCACGAGATGCCCATCATGCCAACGGCACCGTCGCACCAAGGCTGCGATGCCAACCACCCAATCACCTCGACGGCATCATCCTGCTCCTGTTGGGCGTACTCGTCGAACAGCAAGCCATCCGATTCGCCGCAGCCACGGATATCGACGCGAACAGCCGCATAGCCATGTCCGGCAAGATAGGGATGCATCAGCGCATCGCGATCATACGTGCCGGTGCGCTTTCTATACGGCAAATACTCAAGGATCGCAGGGATTGGGTTCCTGGCGGCGTCCGCCGGCAACCAGATACGGGCGGCCAGGCGCGTGCCATCCCGCAGCGGGATCAGGACGTGCTCAATTTCGCGTATCTCATACGGGAACTGTGTGACAATCAACTACGCAATCCCCTTTATCTGCATCCCTCTCGCCCGCGCGTGTACGTGCAAACTGTCAACGAGGCAATTGCGGGAGGGCCGCATCGGTTGCGAAGCGGAATATCGTCGTTAAACGGAAATCCTGCCCCGGCTTCAGTTCGGTGGTCGGAAAATTCGGCTTGTTGGGGCTATCGGGGAAATGCTGTGTTGCGAGGGTGAAACCCTCGTTCCGGCGATACTTCGTGCCAGACGAACCAACCACCGACCCGTCCAGGAAATTGCCAGTGTAAATTTCCAGCGCTGGCTCTGTCGTGAAGCAATCGATCACGCGGCCGCTGCGCGGATCAAAGGCACGTGCGGCAAAGGTGATGCGGTCCCCGGGCCGTCGGTTCAGCAGGAAGTCGTGGCCATAGCCATGCGCATAGATCATCTGCGGGAAGCTGCTGTGCAGCCGAGCACCAATCGACGTCATCTGCCGGAAATCGAACGGCGTACCCTCGACGGGCGCCAGTTCGCCAGTTGGAATCTTGTCGGGTCCTCCCATGGGCGCATAGCGATCTGCGTTCACCAGCAGCATCTGGTTCTCCACTGAACCCGAACCGTTGCCGGACAGGTTGAAGTACGAATGGCTCGTGAGGTTTATCACCGTGTCCTTGTCCGTGCTCGCCTGGTAGTCAATCCGCAGCTCGTTGTCGTTGGTCAACGTGTAGGTCACGTGCACCGTCAGTGTGCCGGGGAAATTCTCTTCGCCGTCCTTGCTGACATAGACGAGCGTAGCTGCGACGCCGTTCGGCACGGGAGTTGGTGACACCGTCCAGACCCGACGATCCAGACCATCGGGTCCGCCGTGCAGCGTATTGGCCCCATGGTTGGCAATGAGGTGGTAGGTCTGGCCATGCAGTGTGAACTGTGCCCCACCAATCTGGTTGGCGAAGCGGCCAATTATCCCGCCGAAATGGTCCTCGGCGCCGATAGTCTCATATTCGCGCAAGGTCTTCAGGCCAAGCACGATGTCGTCGAACTGCCCTGAGCGGTCAGGCACATCGATCGCCGTAATGATACCGCCATAGCTGATGAACCGTATGCGCAGACCGTGATCGTTGGTCATAGTGAATATATCAACGGCCTGCCCATCCTGCGCGGTACCGAACGGCGCGCGATCGAGAGTGTTGGCGTGAGCGGCCTCGCCCATGATCAGGCCCGCCAACAGCAACACGATAGCGAAGGCGCACGGGGTCTTTCCGTGGACCAACAAGTAGGAGTGGGAGCGATGTCCATGCACGTCATGTCGTTCCATTGTAGACCAGGAAAGCTCATTCGGCGTGGTCCTGTTTAACCCGTCGCGCGCCGCCAGCGTCAAGAGTGCCGCCGGCCCGCGCGAGGTCGGTGTTGCACTGTCAGGCAGTCGCCGCCCGGCGGCGGCGATGACGAAGGATCTCGTTCCAACCGAATTTAACACGGAACCTGCAGCAAGCCGCCACCGTTCCGTATATTGACAGTGATGCACGCGGTTACTATCAGCCATGCTCGCATTTCCGGGAGGCCCCGTGAATATTGTCGCAATGAGCGCCTGGCTCGCCTTCCACCCGATCGCGTGCAGGGTCTATGCGGAAGACGTTTGACTACATCATCGTAGGCGGCGGATCGGCAGGATCGATCCTGGCCAGCCGCCTCTCGGCGCGCAGCGGAAACCAGGTGCTGTTATGCGAAGCGGGCGAGGATACGCCAGACGGCCGGGTCCCGGAGCCGATCCTGGACAGTCGCTCCGGATATGCATCGCGCGATCCGCGTTTTCTGTGGAGCGAGCTGCGCGTCACCACCGAGGCGATGCCGCATAACGATCCGGATGCGCCGCGTCCGCGCGAGTTGCGGTATGAGCAGGCACGCGTTTTGGGAGGTGGATCGTCGATCAACGGACAGCTCGCCAACCGCGGCTCCCCGGCCGACTACGACGAGTGGGAGCAGCGTGGCGCGGCCGGCTGGCGATGGGACACCGTGCTGCCGTATTTCAGGAAGCTCGAGCGCGACATCGATTTCGAGGGGCCGCTGCACGGGTCCGACGGTCGTATCCCCGTGCGCCGTGTCTTTCCGGACAACTGGTCGGACTATGCCAAGGCGGTCGCCGAGGCATTCAAGCTGGCCGGGTATCGCTACGTGCCTGACCAGAATGGCGAGTTCCAGGATGGCTACTACCCGCTCACCATGTCGAACCTGTATGACAGGCGGGTATCAGCCGCTGTTGGCTATCTGGGTGCCACAGTCAGGCAGCGAGACAACCTGACGATCTTGACCGAGACCCAGGTGAGCGAAGTCCTGTTCGAGGACACACGTTGCGTCGGTATCCGCGCGACAGTCCGTCAACAGGCCATGGAATTTCGCGCCAACGAAGTGATCCTTTGCTGTGGTGCCATTCACTCGCCTGCGGTGCTTTTGCGCACCGGCATCGGGCCCATCGGACATCTGCGCGAGCTGGGCATTCCGGTGCGCGCGAACCGCCCCGGCGTTGGCCAGCGGCTCATGGACCATCCGTCGATTTCCGTCGCCTCATATCTCAAGCCTGGGGCACGCAAGAACCCTTACAGCAAGCGTTCGCTGCACCTGGGCATGCGTTTCTCATCCGGCATCGACGGCGCACCTGCGGGTGACATGGCTCTCACGGCGTCGAACAAGTCGGCCTGGCACGCGATTGGCGACCGCATCGCGGTCATCACGCTGTGGGTCAACAAGAGCTTCTCGGAAACTGGCCAGGTTCGTCTGACCACGGCGGATTGGCGGCAGGAACCTATGGTGGACTTCAACCTGCTGTCGGATCACCGTGACCTGATGCGGCTTGCACGTGGATTTCGGCAGATCGCCGCGTTGCATGAACTGCCACCGCTCCAGGCCGTCACCTCAGACGCGTTCCCTGCCAGCTTCACCGACAAGATACGCCAGGTCGGCACCTACAACACGAAGAATCAGATACTCACCAGCATCGGTGCGGCGCTCATGGACGGACCGGCATTTCTGCGACAGTTCATCATTCGCGGCTTCATCATGGAGTCCGCCGAGTTGGTGAAAGCGCTGCGGGATGATGATGCTCTGGAAAGCTACATCAAGCGCGCGGCGGTCGGGGTGTGGCATTGCTCGTGTTCCTGCCGCATGGGAGCCGAGGACGATCCAATGGCGGTGACCGACCAGGTTGGAAGGGTGCGCGGTGTGCACGGACTGCGCGTGGTCGATGCCTCGATATTCCCTGTGGTCCCGTGTGCGAACACCAATTTCCCGACCATGATGGCGGCCGAAAAGATCGCGGACGACATGCTCCAGTCGGGGCGGTGAGTTCGCTTGACAGTGGCAGGTGAACGTCGGCGTTATGACGTAACCGGTAACATATAAGCTTTCATATAGGGAGGAGCCGATGTTGAGGACCATGGCCGTTGCGACAGCGCTGGCGGGAACGCTGCTGTGCGCGGGCGAGGCAGCCGCGCAGAACGCGGATGTCATGCATTGGTGGACCAGCGGTGGCGAATCCCGAGCGGTCGCCGTGTTCGCGAAAGAGTATAACAAGCGAGGCGGCACCTGGGTGGATGATGCTTCCGTCGGACCGCAGGCGGAACATGCCGCGGCTCTCAACCGCATAGCCGGCGGCAATCCTCCGACAGCGATGCAATGGAATATCGGCATCGCCGTACGACAACTGGCCGAGCAGGGCGTGCTTGCGCCACTGGATGACGAGGCGAAAAAGGGCAACTGGCTGGCTAACCTGCCTCCGTTGCTGGTCAAGAACATGACCTATGACGGGCACGTTATCGCTGTCCCGGTGAACATCCACGGCGCGAACTATCAGTTCTACAGCATCAAGGTATTCAATGAATTGAAGATGCAGCCACCGAAGACGTGGGAGGAGTTCCTGGCGGATGCGCCGAAGATCAAGGCGGCCGGTTACATCCCGATTGCGTTCGGTGCCAACGCTCAGCAACTTGCATGGCTCTACTATGCAATACTCGCGGGAGCTGGTGGCAAGGACCTGTACAACAAGGTGTTCGTCGACTACGATGCCAAGGCGGCCGGAAGCGACGCCATGCAGCATGTATTCGATATCATGGGCCAGATTCGGCAATACGTGGATGCTGGCAGCCCCAACCGGAAGTGGAATGACTCACTGGCTCTGGTGGAGACCGATAAGGCCGCGCTGATGGTGCTTGGCGACTGGGCGAAAGGCGATTTCGCTGCCGCGAACAAGACGCTCGGCAAGGATTTCGGCTGCCAGATGGCGCCTGGAACGCAAGACGCCTACGTCATGACGGTCGATGTCTTCGTGTTCCCGGTCAACAACAAGCCGGATCAGAAGGTCGCGCAGGAAAAGCTGGCGACACTGATGATGGACCCGGCCGTGCAGACGGAATTCAACGGGTTCAAGGGCTCGATACCATCCAGGCTTGATGCCAATGTGGCTGAACTCGACGCATGCGCACAGCTCGGCCAGAAGGTGATGGCGGGCGGTGCGGCGAACCAGTTGCCGAACTTTGCCCTTGCCTTCAGTCCGGACACGCAAGGGCAGATCGAAGACCTGCTGGGCAATTTCTGGAGCAAGCCGTCCATGAGTCCTGCCGATGCGGCCAGGCAACTTTCCACTATCATCGCGAGCGCGAGTCACTGAGCGCATGTCGGCGCGAATGCCCGTGAACATGGACGCAACGGCATCGCGCCTGATTGCTGACGAAAGGCCCGCTGGCAAACCTGGTATAGGACGCGCCTACCGCGTTCGCAGCCTAGCTGCCAAGATTGCGCTGGTGCCGACAATTCTGGTGATGGTGATCTGTTTCTACGGCAGCGTCACCTGGACCGTCTATATCTCCATGACGCGGTCCTTCCTGCTGCCGGTCTACAAGTTTGCCGGCACCGCGCAATATGACCGCCTGTTCGCAACGCCGCGATGGCAGGTTGCCTACGGCAACATGTTCCTGTTCGGCGCCCTCGACATTATCGGAACACTCAGTCTCGGCATCCTGCTCGCCATCCTGCTTGACCGTGCGGTGCGCTTCGAGGGCATCTTCCGCACCGTTATGCTGTACCCACTGTCGATCTCGTTCATCGTGACCGGCCTGACCTGGCAGTGGGTGCTGAGCCCGACGATCGGCGTTCAGCACTTGGTTCGTGATCTTGGTTGGACAGATTTCGTGTTCGACTGGATCACCCAGCCAGACCGTGCCATCTACACGCTGGTGTTCGCCGGTATCTGGCACCAGTCCGGGTTGATCATGGCCATCATGCTGGCGGGGCTGCGAGGGGTGGATCGCGAGATCTGGCGCGCGGCGCGCATCGAAGGCATTCCGACCTGGCGCACCTATGTCAGCATCGTCCTGCCGATGCTTCGCCCGCTGGTCGTCACCTGTGTCGTGCTGATCGCGATCGCCGTGGTCAAAAGCTACGATCTCGTCGTGGCAATGACCAACGGCGGCCCGGGCTTCGCGTCAGATCTGCCAGGCAAGTTCGTGGTTGATTTCGAGTTCGAGCGCGCCAACATCGGTCAGGCATCCGCCGCGGCCACCGTCATGCTGGGATCGGTGCTCGCTATCGTCTCGCCGTATCTGTACTTTGAACTGGCACGGAAGAACCGATGACGACGGCGCGCCGGAATGCGCGTATCGGCCGGATTGGCCTTTACACGCTACTGGTCTGGATCTGCCTGTTCTTCTCAATCCCGCTGCTGGTGGTGATCGCGACCTCGCTCAAATCGTCAGACGAGGTGCGCACGTTCTCGATCTTTTCACTCCCGACGGCGCCGGGGATTGCCGCCTGGATCAAGGCCTGGTCCTCCGCTTGCACAGGACTGAACTGCGGCGGTGTTCGCGTCGGTTTCTGGAACTCCGTCCGCATTCTTATTCCCAGTGTCATCATCTCCGTATTCGCAGGCTCGGTTACCGGCTATGCCCTATCGCATTGGCGCATCCGCGGCGCGAATAGCATTATGCTGCTATTGCTGTTCTGCGCCTTCATTCCCTACCAGGTGATCCTGTATCCGTTGGTGAAAACGTTCAGCACGATTGGCATCTACAGCTCGCTGCCGTGCATCATCGCCGTACATATCGTGTTCGGCCTGCCGGTCATGTCGCTTTTGTTCCGCAATTTCTATTCCGGGCTGCCCGAGGAACTGGTGAAGGCCGCGCGGATCGACGGTGCGGGATTCTGGCGAATCTTTGCCTTCGTGATGTTGCCCATGTCGGTGAACATCCTGATCGTTGCGACAATCCTGCAGACCACGGGCATCTGGAACGACTATCTCCTGGGACTGATCTTCGCCGGCCGTGACAACATGCCAATGACGGTGCAGCTCAACGCCATCGCGACAACTTCGACAGGTGTGATCGAGTACAACGTGAACACTGCAGCGGCACTGCTTACGGCGCTCCCGCCGTTATTGATCTACTTTGTCTCGGGACGCTACTTCGTCCGCGGCATCACCGCGGGCGCGGTTAAGGGCTGACATGTCTGCCGTCTCGGTTTCTGGACTTTCCAAATCGTTCGGCCAAATGCGGGTGCTAAAGGACATCGACCTGCCGATCGATGCGGGCGACTTCACCGTGCTGCTCGGACCATCTGGTTGCGGCAAATCCACATTGTTGAATGCCATCGCCGGCCTCGAGGACACTGATTCGGGCATCATCCAGATCGACGGCGCTGATGTGACCCATCTCGAACCCAGCAAGCGCGGCATCGCCATGGTGTTTCAGTCTTATGCCTTGTATCCGACAATGTCGGTACGCAAGAACTTATCGTTTGGATTGCGAGTCAGGTCCGTGCCACGACCGGAGGTGGCGCGCCGGGTCGATTGGGCGGCCAGGCTGCTGCAGATCGACGATCTGCTCGACCGCAAGCCGTCGCAGCTTTCCGGTGGCCAGCGTCAGCGTGTCGCCATCGGCCGTGCGTTGGTGCAGCACGCCAAGGTGTTTCTGTTCGATGAGCCACTTTCCAACCTCGATGCAAAGCTGCGGACGGAAATGCGCGTCGAACTCAAGCGCCTGCACAACGAACTCGGCGCGACGATCGTCTACGTGACACACGACCAGATCGAGGCAATGACCTTGGCAACACGGATCGCTGTCATGCGCGCCGGTCGCATCGAACAGTACGCTACCCCCGATGATTTGTACGAGGAGCCAGCCACGCTGTTTGTCGCGAGCTTTGTCGGGTCGCCGGCGATGAATTTCATGCGTGGGAGAATGCTCCCGGGAAATGCACCTGCGGTTCAGGTGGGATCTACGTGTCTACCGCTGAATGGCTACCGCTTCCGCACGTCTCCTGCCGTCGGGCAGGAGGTTATCGTTGGCGTTCGGCCGGAACACGTCTCGCTTGCACGCGATGAGCCCGAGACGCAGACCATGGACGCCGAGGCGTTGTTCATCGAGCCGATGGGCGCCGATACACTCGGCTGGTTCCAGTTCGGCGAGCATCGACTGTCCGCCAGGCTCGTGCCCCAGGTGGCTCGCGGTATCAGCGGGCGCGTTCGTCTTTCGCTGCTGTCCGAGCATCTCTCGCTGTTCGATCCGTCGAGCGAGGCGCGACTGTAGCCTGCCCTTCCCTTCCTCAGCGGGGAATGCTTGCAGTGGGCTCAACAGACGCGTCGCGGCAGCGCATCAGGTTCATCGGCCTGAAACTCATCACCACTTCGCCGTTCTGGTTCAGCACCTCAACCAGGCCGCGCACCAAGCCGCGATCCGGCTTCGAGCGCGACCGCCTCGCTTCAGTCACCGTGACACGCACGCGGAGCTTGTCGCCCGGTCGCACCGGACGCAGCCAGCGCAGCTCGTCCAGGCCTGGGGAAGGCAGCGTCGCGACCTTCGACAGATAGTGCTCGACGAACAGACGCATCGTCATCGCCGCCGTGTGCCAGCCACTGGCAATCACTCCGCCCATCGGGCCTCGCGCGGCGCCGTCGGGATCGACGTGCATCGTCTGCGGATCGTAGCGGCTGGCGAATTCAACGATCTCCTCAGCCGTCACCATGATCTCGCCGAATTCGTCCACTAGGCCAACGTGATAATCCTCGAAGTAGCGTTCGGCAGGCGGCACGGGCATAGGTGGCTCCGTTACTTTGACACGGAGGCACTACACCTCCAGCTTCACATACTCGAAGTCGCCCGGCTTGCTGTCGATGCCGATACGCGGTGGCGCGATCCAGGAGGCATACGATCCCGGCGTATGCACCGGCCGCATGAGGCTTTCCACAAATCGGTTGTCGTCATCGGCCGGCAGCATCGTCTCCCTGCGCGCCAGCCAATGATCGCTCGACAACAGGTTGCCGTCCGTGTCGGCATGAATCGCAGCGAATTCGCCGATGCGGCGGTTGAATGCGACGTGCGGCAATTGCAGGCGGAAATCCAGCCCAGCCCGCTCCAGAACGCGGTTCCAGCGAGTTACTCCCGCATTGGCATCCTCAACGAAATCGTCGCGCAGCCGCATGTTCAGCGCTGACAGCGCCGGCACATCCTCCCGCACCATCGCACCGTCCTTCAGCCGCAACACCGGATAGGTCGCACCGGTCAGCACGTGGTCGTCGGTCAGCCGGTCCTCGCGATAGCGCCCCTTGAGGCCGGCGTTGAAGGCATTCGCGGCATTGGTGCTGAGCTCGTTGCCGAACAGATCGAGCGTCAGCGAGAAATGCAGGTTCGCTTTCTTCTGCAACGTCGGCAGATCGATCACGCCCAGCGCGCGCACGCGCTCGATGTCGGCGGGATCGTCGATGCCGGCCTCCTGCATGGCCTGGCAGGTGCGCTGCACGATGCGCTGCACCCCGGTCTCGCCCACGAACATGTGGTGCGCTTCCTCGGTCAGCATGAACCGGCAGGTGCGCGACAGCGGGTCGAAACCCGACTGCGACAGCGCGTGCAACTGCATCTTGCCGTCGCGGTCGGTGAAGAAGGTGAACATGAAGAACGACAGCCAGTCGGGCGTCGCCTCGTTGAACGCGCCCAGCATGCGCGGGCTGTCCTGATCGCCGGAGCGGCGGCGCAGCAGCTCCTCCGCCTCCTCGCGTCCATCACGGCCGAAATATTTCTGCAGAAGATAGACCATCGCCCAGAGGTGACGACCTTCCTCGACATTCACCTGGAACAGGTTGCGCAGATCATAGTTGGATGGCGCGGTGGCACCGAGATGGCGCTGCTGTTCCACCGACGCGGGCTCGGTATCACCCTGGATCACCAGCAGACGACGAAGCATCGCGCGATACTCGCCTGGCACCTCCTGCCACGCGCGCTCGCCCTTATGCGCACCGAACGGAATTGTCCGCCCCTCTATCGGTGGCGCCAGCAACACACCCCAGCGATACTCGGGCATCCGTACATAGCCGAACTTGGCCCAGCCTTCCGAGCCGACACCGACCGCGGTGCGCAGATATACCAGGCTGTCGTGGAAACCTTCCGGTCCCATCTGCCGCCACCAATCGATGTAGCCTGGATGCCAGGTCTCCAGCGCCTTGCGCACGCGCTGATCGTCATTCAGGCCGACGTTGTTCGGGATCAGTCCGTTGTAGTCGACCGCTGTTCCGTCGGGCATCACACTCGCTCCGTGTCATAGGTCGGCCGCAACCCGCTGCCGTAGCGCTTCAACGAACCTGCCTCACCAACCGCACTCGGCCGCTGGAACACCCAGTTCTGCCACGCGGTCAGCCGGCCGAAGATGCGCGTCTCCATCGTCTCGGGTCCGGCGAATCGCAGATTGGCTTCCATCGCGGTCAGCGCATCGGGAGAGAACGACGCGCGCTCTTCCAGGATCAGCCGCACCTCATCGTCCCAATCCGCTTCATCGAAGGCGATGGTGACAAGCCCGAGCCTCTCGGCGTCCGCCGCCTGCAATGCCTCGCCCGTGCGCTCGCGTACCGAGGCGAAACTGTCGGGCTCGCCGAGGAAACGTGTCGCCAGGCGCGTGAGGCCGTTGCCCATGGGATACGCGCCGAAGTTCAGTGCCGACAGACGCACATGTGCCGGCCCGCGATTGTCGCCATCGCGCGCACCGGCGAACATTACCGAGCGATCGGCGGCAAACAGCAGTTCCGCGAGCGTTCCGGCAAAGCAACTGCCCGGCTCGATCAGTGCGATCAGACTGCGCGACGTCATGTCGATGCGCTTCAGCACGCGCTTCCAGTACAGGCGGATTTCGCGCACCAGCCAGTCATCCTTGTGCGCCTCGAGCAGCTGGTCTGCTGCCATGACCGCTGCCGCGTCGCCAACGGAGCGCAAAACAATCAGCCCCAGCGCCGGCTCGTTCAGGCGCAGATGCAGGATTGCATCGTCCAGTTCCCGGGCCACCATGAGCGGCCAGAACGACGCACCAGCGGCGTGGATTGCCACTGCATCGTGCGGCAGCGCCCCACCAGGGCCCAGCACGGTGATCTCGGCGCGACGCCCGACGCGGTCATAAGTCACACGCACATGCGAATAGGTCACGCCGTCGTCGGAGAAGTCACGCTGCAACGGCGTCAGCACAATACCCTCGGCAAACTCCGGCCGGTCCGACAGCGCGGTCATGGCCGCCGCGCGGTCGCTCAGTTTCGCTTCCCAGGACGACGGCGGTACCACTTCATCCACCAACCGCCATTCGACGGCGCGACGACCGCGCACACCCTCCTCGGTCGAGCAGAAGACATCGGCACGGTCGCGCCGCACCATGCGCTTGTCGGTGAGCCGCGTCAGCCCGCCGGTGGCGGGCAGCACCCCCAACAGCGGCAACTCCGGCAGCGCAACACCGGAGCGACGGTCGTCGACCAACATGATGTACTCGGCGGCCATCGCCAGTTCATAACCGCCGCCCGCAGCACTTCCACTGACCGCCGCAAGCCAGGCCTGGCCGGAATTCGCGCTGGCATCCTCGATCGCCAACCGCGTCTCGTTGGTGAACTTGCAAAAATTCACCTTGTGGCCGTGCGAGGCCTTGGCGAGCATGCGGATATTGGCGCCGGCGCAGAACACACCCTCCTTGCCGGAGCGCAGCACCACGCAGCGCACCTCAGGATGTTCGAAGCGCAGACGCTGCACCGCGTCGGCCAGCTCGATATCGACGCCGAGATCGTACGAGTTCAACTTCAGCTCGCAGCCCTCGAACAGGCCGGCATCGGGGTCGACATCCATGGTCAGCGTCGCCACCAGTCCGGCGAACGACAGCCGCCAGTGGCGGTAGCGGCTGGGTTCGGTCTGAAAATCGATCATGCCGTCGCTTCCATGAGGACACTCCGCACAAACGGCACGACCGCATCCAGCGTCGGCTGCTTCGCTTCCAGGTGCGGTGAATGACGGGCGCCCGCGATGAGCCGCGTCTCCACCGGGCAGGTGGTCGTGCGCTCCAGCACGCGAAGCTGCTCCTCGGTGCCATAGGGGTCGTCTGCGCCTTGCAGCGCCAGGATCGGCACCGGGATGCGCGCGACCTGCTCGGTGATGTCGAATGCACGGAACCGCGAGTCGAGCCACGCGTCGTTCCAGCCGCGGAATGCGACGTCCACGTCGTGGTGATATCGCGCCAGCCGAGGACGCAGATCACCCTGCTCATAGGTCGCCTTGATTTCGCGGATGGCAGCGATGTTGATGTCCTCCACGAAGAAATGTGCCGCGATGAGCACCGCGCCAGTCACCCTCGGATCGCGCACCGCGCCGGCTTGGATTGCCGCAATGGACCCGCCGTCGGAGTGGCCGATCAGCACCGCGCGACGTATCCCCGCCTCGTCCAATACACGCGGCAGCACGTCCAATGCCTCATCATGCATGTAGTGCATTGGCCGCGGCAGCGTCACGGGATGCGATCCGCCGTAGCCGAAGCGCGAGTAGGCGAACACGCCGCAACCTGTCGCCTCCTCCAGTGCCTCGGGAAAGTCGCGCCACAACGCGACACAGCCGAGCCCCTCGTGCAGCAGCACGAGAGTCGGCGCCGCATCCGCGCGCGGGCCCCACCACTGGGTTTCCAGGAACCTACGGTCGATGATCATGGCGTAGTCGGAAGCGTTGGATCTTGCCGGTCGCGGTCTTCGGCAAGCCATCGACGAACTCGATCCAGCGCGGGTATTTCCACACGCCGATCCGCTCTTTCACATGCGTTTTCAGCAGCTCCCTCACCGTCTCCGCGTCCTGCTGCCTCGCGGCGTCCTGAAGCACCACGAATGCCTTGGGCTTAGTCAGCCCGTCATGATCCTCCGCGCCGACCACCGCCGACTCCAGTACCGCCGGATGCGAGACAAGCGCTTCCTCCACCTCGAACGGCGATACCCAGACGCCACTCACCTTCAGCATCTCGTCGGTACGGCCGCAGAAACGGAAATAGCCGTCCTGATCGCGGATGTAGGTGTCGCCGGTATGCGTCCACTCGCCGCGGAACGTGCGCCGTGTCTTGTGGCGCTGGTTCCAGTAGCCCTCTGCCGCGGACGGGCCGCGCACCACCAGCTCGCCGGCCTCGCCATTCGGCACGCGGCCACCGTGTTCGTCCAGGATCATCGCCTCGTACCCGGGCACCGGCTTGCCCGATGAGCCGTAGCGGACGTCGTCGGAGCGGTTGGACACGAAGATATGCAGCATTTCGGTCGAGCCGATGCCGTCGAGGATGTCCACACCGACCATATCGGACCAGCGCCTGCCGATATCGGCGGGGAGCGCCTCGCCGGCCGAAATGCAGCGGCGCAGCCGCGCCGATCCGGCACCAGGCCCGATCCGCGGATTGGCCAGCATCGACGCGAACAGCGTCGGCACGCCGCCGAAGATCGTCGGCTGGTGGCGCTCCATCGTGTCGATCACCGCATCGGGCGTCGGCCGGTCGGGCAGCAACACGGTGCCGGCGCCGACCGACATCGGGAAGGTCATGGCATTGCCGAGCCCGTAGGCATGGAACGCCTTCGCGGCGGAGAAGATCAGGTCGTCCTCGCGGATCTGGAGCACCTGCGCGCCATAGGTATCGGCCGTGGCACGCAGGCTGCCATGCACATGCCGCACGCCCTTCGGAGCCCCGGTCGATCCCGATGAATACAGCCAGAACGCCACCTCGTCCGCCGGGGTGACCGTGGTCGACGTCGCCGGATCCCCGCTGCCGAGGAATTCGGCAAGCCCCACCGCGCGCGGATCGTCGATCGTCGCGAATGCCCCGCCGTCCGGCTGCGCCACGACGATGAGGCGCAGTTCCGCCAGGCTGTGCAGCACCGGCAGCAACGGCGCGACCAGGGGCGCCGAGATCACCAGCGCATCGGCGCGGCTGTCGGCCAGGATGTCGCCGACCACCTCGTGGGTCAGCAGCGTGTTGACGGGCACCGGCACGATACCGGCGCGGATCGCGCCCCAGAAGGCGATCGGGAAATCCACCGTATCGAGCAGCAGCATCGCGACACGGCGCTCACGGGCCACACCGGCGGTGCGAAGGGCGCCGGCAAAGCAACGCGTCGCCACGGCGAGTTCGTCATAACTCAGCGGGCGCCAGGGATCGCGGAACGCGATTGCAGGGCCGCGCCCTTCCCGCTCATGTCGATCGACGAACCAATCGACCGCATTGCCGTCACCGGACATCGGTTACCTCCTGGGCGCGGATCATAGCGCGCCGCGCCGCGGAGTGGCGATGGCGGACGATGTGTCAGCCGGTCAGCGCCCGCGCCACCGCGACCAGCGTCGCGTCGCTGCCGCGGGCCCCCACGATGGACAGTCCGATCGGCAGACCATCGACCTCGGGGCCGGGCAGGCTCACCTGCGGCACCCCGGTCAGGCCGCCATGCGAACAGAGGCACGAGATGCGATCCCGCAGCGGCCCCAGCACGGGCAGCGGCAGACCCTTCCGCAATGCGGGAAACGGTGTGGTTGGCAGGCACAGGATCGTCCCCGGCGGCAGCAGATACGCCATCCGGCCGCGCGCCTCCTGCCGCATCAGTTCGGCCCAGCCGCACTCCGCCTCGCCGATGGCCGCACCGGCGACAAGGCCGCGCGCGACGTTGAACGCCATCCGCGGATTGTCGCGTTCCACCCATGGCCGGAAGGTCTGCCACGCCTCGGCCGGCTGCAATGTGCGTTGCGCGCGCGACCAGACGGAAAGGCCCTGCGGCGCCATCACCTCGTCGCGCACACGGCCGATCAGCGCCGCCAGCCGGTCCACTATCGGCCGCAGCGCCAGAGCCACGTCCGCATCGGCGAACCCGAACGCATCGACGGCGACGATCAGACTGGAGGGGAGCGCCGATGGGATCGGCTCGCCCAGCAGCACGCCGGAGACACGCGCGAACGTCGCGGCATCGCGGGCGAACCACCCGGTGGTGTCGGAACTCGGCGCCTGGGGCAGCATGCCGCTCAGGTCGAGCCGCCCATGCGTCGGCCGAATACCGCAAAGCCCGCAAAAACTCGCCGGCACGCGCACCGAACCGCCGGTGTCGGTGCCCAGTGCCGTATCGCACAGCCCGGCCGCGACCGCCGCGGCAGAGCCGGACGAGGAGCCGCCGGGCACCCGGTCGGGCGCGCGGGTGTTGCGCGGCGTGCCGTCGAATGCGTTCTCGCCCAGAATACCGAGCGACACTTCGTCGGTGATGGTCTTGCCGATCAGCGTCGCGCCGGCGTCGAGCAGCGTCTGCACCGCCCAGGCATGCCGCGTCGGCACCGGATGCGCGCGCGCCCAATCGTGATTGCCACCGCCGGTGGGATGGCCGGCGACATCGAACAGGTCCTTCGCCGCGAAGGTGAGGCCGCGCAACGGACCGTGCTCCGCGCCCTCGATGGTGACGCGCGGACCGGGGACGAAAGCATTCGCATCGGACATCGGCATTTCTCGCTTTCGGTGAGAGGTGTGACGGACGCGTCCGCGTGCCTTACAATGCCCTTGGACCGAACGGAGCGAAACACATGGCCGACAACGCACAGATGATCATCGACCTCGACCGCAAGCGCATGCAGGCGATGGCGGACTCGGACATCGCAACGCTGAACACTCTGCTGGCCGACGATCTGATCTACACTCACTCCTCGGCGCGGCTCGACACCAAGCAGAGCCTGATCAGCAACATGCAGTCCGGCAGTACGGTCTACAACGCTGTCGAACCGTCGGACGTGAAGGCGCAGGACGTCGGCAACGCCGTCGTGCTGACCGGCATCGCCCGCATTCGTGTCACGTCGGGCGGCAAGCCGAATGCCTTCGCCGTGCGCTTCACCGACGTCTATGCCAACAAGAGCGGCAAGTGGCAGATGGTGACCTGGCAATCCACGCGTCTGGCGGAGTGACCGCACGATCGCGCCTGCTGCGGACGGCGCTTTCTGTATCTTTGCTATGCCTCGCGGCGGTCGTCGATGCGTCCGCCGCGGAGCTGCGCGTCGGATTGTCCGCCGAGACGACGTCGCTCTATCCCAACTGGTTCGTCACCACCGGCAACCAGCAGATCGCCAGCCACATCTTCGACAACCTGGTTGAGATGGATGCCAACAGCATCCCGCAGCCAGGTCTCGCGGAAAGCTGGTCGCCGGTCGATGACCGCACCTGGGAATTCCGGCTGCGGCACAACGTGAAGTTCCATGACGGCACGCCGTTCACCGCCGATCAGGTGCTGACGACGTTCGAGCAATCGAAAACCATCGAGGGCGTCGGCGCTTCCGCTGGAGCCTATCTGCGCGGCAAGACCTATACCAAGGTAGACGACTACACGATCCGCATCGCGACCACACAGCCGTCGCCGCTGCTGCCGAACGAAATGACCGTGCTGTACATCTATCCGCGCGCCGCGCCGGTCGAGCAGTTCAATTCCGGCGCGGCGGCGATCGGCACAGGCCCGTACAAGCTGCGCGAATGGGTCAAGGGCGGCCAGATCGTGCTCGAACGCAACCCCGACTACTGGGGCAAGGCACCGAACTGGGATCGAGTAATCTTCCGGGTGATCGGTGCCGGCCCGACGCGCATCGCGGCCCTGCTCAACGACGAAGTGGACATGATCAACGATGTGCCGCCAGCCGACATCAGCCGCCTGAAGACCGACCCCAAGGTGAGCGTCATCATGCGCCCCGGCGAGCGCATCATGCTGCTCACCCTCGACAGCAGTCGCGACATTTCGCCATTCGTGACCGACAATGACGGCAAGCCGGCGTTTCCCAATCCGCTGCGCGACGGGCGCGTGCGCAAGGCGATCACCAAGGCGATCAACCGCGACGCCCTGTCTGAGCGTCTCATGGACGGTGTCGCTGTTGCGGCCGGCCAGATCGCCAGCCCGGGCATGTTCGGCCATGATCCGAGCATCAAGCCCGAGCCGTTCGATCCTGACGGCGCCAAGCGGTTGCTGGCCGAGGCGGGCTATGCCGAGGGCTTTCACCTGACGCTGCATTCGCCGAACGATCGCTATGTCAATGATGCGGAGACGGCACAGGCGATCGGCGCGATGCTGTCGCGCATCGGCATCAAGACCGAGGTGGTGGCGCAGCCATGGCAGGTGTTCGCCGGTCAGCAGATGGGTGGCGGCGAACGCGGCGTGCCAGCCTACAGCGTGACGCTGTACGGGTTCGGCACCGCCACCGGCGAGACGATGTCACAGCACTGGATGCTGCTGCACACCCCCAACAAGCAACTCGCGCTCGGCCACGCCAATGTGGGCGGCTATTCGAACCAGCGGCTCGATGCGTATCTGGACGAGGCGATGCGCACGATGGATGCGGGCCGGCGCGAGAAGATGCTGTGGGACATCGACCGCGGCTACATGAACGACGTCGCCGTGGTGCCGCTGTTCTGGCAGGTCAACGCCTGGGCCACCCGCAAGGGCCTCACGTACGAGCCACGCATCATGAATGTGACCCAGGCGATGTCCGTCCACGCCGCGAAGTAGCGTCACTCGGTTGGGGGCGCTACTGCAGCGCGACCCCCATCGCCTCGCCGAACCGCCGCGCCGGCTCGAGCGGGTCGCCATACTTCCGATGCATCGCCGTGTGATATGCCGCCGCCAGCAGCAGCCTGTCGCGCTCGGGATGCCGGTTGGTGCCGTAATCCATCAGCATGCACTGGGCGATTTCCTGGTTGTGCGGATCGTTGCCCAGCTTCGTCGCGGCCAATGCAATGCGCTCCACCAGCGGCCCGCGGTCGCCGGCATTGTCGAGATAAGCCTGCGTCCAGGCCAGGCTCTCCGGTCCGTTCAGCGCGCACACTGCGCTGTCCACGCGCTCCAGCAACTGCCCCGCCGTCAGCCTGTCCGCGCCACTCGGCGCCTTGATCGACACCGGATTGACATCGGCGATGCCGCGCTGATGCCCCGCGACGCGGTTCAGATACGCCGCCAGAAGGTAGATCAGTCGCAACCGCCGCGGGTGATCGAAGTTGTCGAAGAACCACGCGAGCGTGTTGCAATACTCGTAGCAGTGGTGCGGCATGGAGAAGTTGTTCGGCTCGCTGGTCTCCAGCACCACCTGCGCAGCGGCGATCTGCATGACGTCGAGGATGCGCCGCGGATCCTTCCCCGCCTTCAGCAGCTTCGTCACATAGTGCAGGTTGTCAGGCTCGTTGCCGCGGATGATCGCCTCGATCAGGCCGGTCGCCTCCTCCTGATTGAGCGGCTCCTTGTTGTTGTGCAGCACCGACAGCTCGGCCTCGCCGACGCCGCCATAGGGCACCGCGTGCAGCGTCTCGCCCTCGATGTTCATCTTCACCAGGTTGCACGCCATCTCGTAGGTCGAGTACCAGCGCGGCCCGACGGCGATGTCCAGCGCGCCGGCGTACAGCACATGATGCGCCGCCGGATCGTCCCAGCCGATCGCGTTGCCGATCTCCACCGTAGAGCGCGCGCGATACGCCTTGTGGCCCGTCGTGTAGGAGCGGTTGAACAGCATGCGGTCCTGCATGTCGATCAAGCCGGCGAACACCAGTTCGGCCAGCACCGCCCTGCGGTTCGGCACGTCCTCCATCAGCCCGAGGAAGGTGCGGTAGGCGTCGAGCACCTGGCCACGATGCACCAGGGTCAGCCAGTTGGACAGGCGCTCCTTCAGCGGTCCGGACTGACGCAGCGGCTCCTGATCCGCCCAATAGACGACCGGCTCCGGCGGCTTATCGATGGCTCCGAGGTTGCCGCGTGCACGCGTATAGTGCCCGGGCGCCTTGTCCATCTTCTGGTTCCAGATATCGAGGCCGCTCGGGATGTACCAGATTGTCTGCGCCATCGGCAGCATTGCCAGCCGCTCCGGTACCATCTTCGCCAAATTGACCGTCGCTCGCGCACTCAGCAGGCAATGGTCGTTGTTGACGAAGTTCGGATAGCCGTCGTCAATGCGCTCATGGTATGGCACATGCGTGTAAGGCGCATGGATGCGTACGCCCTCGGCGATGATCTCCCTCAGTGGACGCCCGGCCCGCACGAGATCGTAATAAACCTGGCTTGCCCCAACCTGGTCGCGCGCCATGACCCGATCTTCCAGCCTGGCGTAAAGAGTACTCGTGGCGCGGTCGACCTGCACGTCCATCGTCGGATACCTCCGTGAATTCGCTGAGTCATCCTAAGCTTGACAGACCGGTTCCGACAACCATGGTGGCCTCAGCGGGAGGGATACGAAGATGGCAGACACGCAGTGGATCGTCAGCACTGTCGCGGGAACGGGTGCGCAGGGCTATGCCGGCGATGGTGGCCCGGCGACACAGGCGTTGCTGAACAATCCATTCGATCTCGCCTTCGATCCCGCCGGCAATCTGTGTTTTTCCGATACCTACAATCACTGCATTCGCCGCATCGATGCGCGGACCGGCATCATCACCACGATTGCCGGTACCGGTGAAAGTGGCTTCGCGGGCGACGGCGGGCCGGCGACGCGCGCGCAAATGAATCAGCCATACGGCACCGTCATCGATAGCGCCGGCAACATCTACGTCGCGGATCGTTTGAACGGACGCGTGCGGCGGATCGACGGCCGCAGTGGCGTGATCACCACCCTGGCTGGCGACGGCTCGGGCAAGTTCAGCGGCGATGGCGGGTTATCGGATCGCGCGGGGATGGCCGAGCCGAATGGCCTGGCGCTGGATCGCGACCACAGCCGGTTGTTCATCGCTGATGTCGCCGATCACCGCGTGCGGGTCATCGACCTTATATCCGGCGTCATCACCACGTTCGCGGGCACCGGCAACGGTCGTCACGCGGGGGACGGCGGACCCGCGACATCGGCCGACGTCTTCGGCGCGCGTGCGGTCGCGCTGGCGCCGGATGATTCGTTGTATCTGATGGAACGGCAGGGCAGCAGCGTGCGCCGTATCCACAATGGTATTATCGAGACCATCGCCGGTACCGGTGCACGCGGCTATGCGGGCGACGGACAGAATGCGCGGCAGGCGGTATTCGATGCGCCGAAGGAGATGGCGGTCGATCCGGCCGGCAACATCTTCGTCGTCGACACCGAGAATCACGTGATCCGCCTGATCGACGCGCAGAGCTGGATCGTCACCACGATCGCCGGGAATGGCAAACCCGGTCCTGACGCACTGGCGCGACCGCACGGCGCCGTCGTTGGACCGGATGGCGCGGTCTATATCGGCAATTCAGAGAACCATCGCGTGCGCAAGCTGGTGCGTGCCGTCCAGTGAGAGGGAAAGGCCCATTGGCCCTCCTTTCGTCCCTTTCGTCATGGCCGGGCTTGGCTCGGCCATCCACGACTGTGTCTCGTACGCGCAACGAAGACGTGGATGGCCGGCAGAAGGTCGGGCATGATAGTGCAGCGTTGCAGCCACTGCCGATTTTAATGACCGTTTTGATGGGTCTGCTCACTGGCATCCCTGCGGCGCTCGCCTGCGACAATCCGCGCCAGATGGAAGGCTTTAAGACCTGTGCCGATGTGGGCAAAGCCGAGAGCGAAGGCACGCTGGTGGTGTATTCCACCGATCCCGAGGCAGCGGCCGAGCAGGAGCTGGCAAAATTCCATGCGCTGTTCCCGAAGATCAAGCCGAACTATCTGCGGCTGCAGGCCGGCGCGCTCTATGCCAGGCTGCTCGCCGAGCGTCAGGGCAACGTCTACCTCCCTGACGTCACGCAACTTTCCGATATGAGCTTCGCGCTCGATTTCCAAAAACGCGGCGGCTACATGCAGTACGTGTCACCGGAAATGGCAGCCTACAAGCCTGAATACAAAAGCTCGCCCGAGGGCTATTGGACCTGGGGCGCACTGGTAATGGCGGCAATCGCCTACAACCCCAATCTCGTGTCGCGCGAGGAGGCACCGAAGACCTGGAAAGACATGCTCGATCCGAAATGGACCGACGCGATCTCGGTCAAGGTGACCATATCCGGATTGCAGCACGTCGAGTGGTACATGCTGCGCCAGCTCTACGGCAACGACTTCTGGTCACAACTGGCACCGCTGAAGCCGCACGCTTTTGATTCCTACGTCCAGCAGTTCGACCGCCTGGTGAACGGCCAGGACAAGGTCGCGCTGACCGCGCAGTATTCCGGCTACCTGATGATGAAGGCGAAGGGCGCGCCGGTGGAATTCGTCATTCCGGCCGACGGCGTCGTCGCCGCGCCGCAGCCCTGGGGCATCGTCATGGAGGCGCCCCATCCAGCCGCCGCGCAGTTGTTCATGGACTGGTTCCTCAGCGTACGGGGACAGACCGGCAATGCCGAAGTGCTGCTGACGCACTCGGCCCGTGGCGACGTGCCCCCGCCGCCGGGTGGCGTCAGCATCAATGAGTTCAAAGTGCTGACACCCACCGACTGGCACGCCTTCGAGCAGACCCACGCGCAGTTCGTCCGCGAGTGGAACAAGATCACCGGCCTGCGCTGAAATCAATGCGCATCCCCATAATCACCTCGCGACAGGTCGTCATGCCCCTCGTCGTGCTGGTGTGCGGCGCGCTGGTGATCTATCCCATCGCCTTCCTGATCAACGAGTCGCTCAATGTCGGCGACCCGTCGACGTTCCCTCCCGAGCAGTACGGGTTCGACAACTTCACGAACCTCACCGACGACTATCGCGCGCTGGCCAACACTTTGCTGGTTTCCTGCATCGCAACCGTGCTCGCGGTGATCTTCGGGTTTCTCCAGGCCTGGATTCTGACGCGCACCAACATCCCCGGCCGCCAGCGGCTCGAACGGCTGATGGAGCTGCCCTACTACATGACGCCGCTGATCGGCGCGCTTGCATGGGGCGTGCTGCTCGGACCGAAGACCGGTCTGGTCAATCAGGTCTGGCGTTCGTTCGGCGCGCCGGGCGATCTGTTCAACATCTACTCGGCTTACGGCATCGCCTGGGTGATGGCGCTGTTCGAGGGCACCGTCGCGTTCGTCATGATCTCGGCAGCGATGAAGTCGATGGACCCATCGCTCGAGGAAAGTTCGCGGGTGCTCGGTGCCGGCAAGCTGCGCACCGCGCTGCGCATCACACTGCCGTTGGTCGCGCCCGGCGTGCTCAGCGCCACGATCTTCGTGTTCGCCGAAATGCTCGGCTCGTTCGCCGCCGCGTTCGTGCTGGGAATCCCCGGCCGCTTCTATGTTGTCACCACGGAGATCTGGCAGGCCACCTTGTCATTCCCGCCCGACTATGGCCGAGCCGCAGCGATGGGCCTGTCGCTGTTCGGCGTCATGCTGATCACGCTGACGCTCGCACGCTTCGTGCTGAAGCACGGGACCTACACAACCATCACCGGCAAGGCGTTCCGACCGCGCGAGATGGATGTCGGTGCCATGCGTTGGCCGCTGCTCGCCATCGCCTGGGGCTACATCGTCGTGGCCGTGATCCTGCCGCTGGGCGCACTGCTGCTCACCTCGTTCGAGCGCTTCGCCACGGTGATCCTGCCGCAGATGCATTTCACGCTGGCGAACTACGAAACGGCACTGCAGATGGGCTCGGTTGGTCCCGCATTCGTCAACAGCCTGATCCTGGGTGTCTCCGTATCGACGATCGGCGTTGTTGTCATCGGCGTGCTGGCCTGGATCATCTATCGCTCGCGCATGCCTGGCCGCGGCGCGGCGGAGTACGTCATCATGTTCCCGCAGGCAGTGCCGCGCCTGGTGTTCGGCCTCGGCCTGCTCTGGGCGTGGATCAACATGCCGATCCCGCTCTACGGTACGCTGTGGCTGCTGGGAATCGCTTACTTCACCGTGTTCCTGCCGCTCGGGCTGCGCACCATCGCCAGCGTCGTGCTGCAGGTTGACCCGAGTCTCGAAGAATGCGCCCGCGTCTGCGGTGCCGGGTGGGCCTATCAGATGCGCACCGTCACTATGCCATTGCTGCGCCCTGGCCTGGTCGCCGCATGGCTGCTGATCTTCATCGCCTCGGTTCGCGAACTGGGCGTATCGATCTTCCTTATGGGGCCGAATTCCAAGGTGATCGCGCCGGCAATCGTCAATTCCTGGCTAAGCTCGAGTTCCGAACTGTCCGCGGCCATGGCGCTCATCCAGACCGCCACCGTCTTCATCGCCGTCGCCATCATGTTCAGTTTGGCGCGTCGCGTCTCCGGAGTAACCCAATGAACCGCCCGCGCATCGAGGTCGCCAATCTCGCCGTGCGCTACGGCGATGTCACCGCGGTCGACGACATCGGCTTCGACATAGCACCCGGCGAGATGGTGACGCTGCTCGGCCCATCCGGCTGTGGCAAGACCACCACGCTGCGCGCGGTTGCCGGCCTGGAGACGCCGAGTGGCGGCAGCATCCGGCTGAACGGCGAGACCGTGTATTCGGCCAGCGAACGCCGCAACGTGCCAGCCGAGAAACGCGGCGTGTCGATGGTGTTCCAGTCCTACGCGATCTGGCCGCACATGACCGTGTTCGACAACGTCGCCTATGGCCTGCGCGTACGCAAACTGCCGGCGGCCGAGGTGCGGGAGAACGTGCAGCGTGTGCTGGGCCTGGTGCAGATGCAGGCTTTCGCCGACCGCCCGGCGTCGAAACTGTCGGGTGGGCAGCAGCAGCGCGTGGCCGTCGCCCGCGCGATCGCGTTCTCACCGAGCGTGCTGCTGTTCGATGAGCCGCTGTCGAACCTGGATGCCAAACTGCGCGCCGAGATGCGGGTGGAACTGCGCGAATTGCAGCGCCGGCTGGACATCACGTCGCTCTATGTGACGCACGACCAGGAGGAGGCGCTGGCGATCTCGGATAGGGTGATCGTGATGAACGGCGGCCGCATCGAGCAGATCGGCACGCCTGAGGAGATCTACAATCGCCCGCGTAGCCGCTTCGTTGCCGACTTCGTCGGGTCCGCCAATCTGATCCGCGGCAAGGTGCGCGGCCCTGGTGCCGATGACACGCTGCTGTTCGAGGTAGAGGGTGGCGTGCAACTCGAGGTCGTCGCGTCGGACGCATCAACCGAGCGGGACACCGTGGCGCTGCGCACGTCTTACATCCATCTCGGGAACATGCCCGGACCGCACAACGCTGTTCCAGGCCGCATCCATCGCCGCATGTTCCACGGCGACTTCATCCAGTATGTCGTGGACTGGCCCGCCGGCCAGTTGATCGTCCGCCGCCCGCCGACCGAGCTGTTCGACGAAGGCAGCGAGGTAACGGTGTCGTTCGCACCAATACACTGCATCCTGTTATGACTTCTCCCCCTCCCCTTGCGAGAGGGGGATGGGGGAAGGGCGCGGTGCCAATATCCACGGCCCCCTATGCGGCCTTCTTTTGCTTCGGCCAGCGCGCTGCCACCATTGGCAGCACCTGCTCAATCAACCGCCGCGTTTGATCCAGCATGCCCTCATCACCCCGCGCCGCCGGCCGTAGAATGAACTTCGACGCCCCCGCCTCCACATATTCGGCAATCCGCGCCACCATCAATCCCGCATCGCCGATCGCAAAATGCCGCTCCGGGTCGCGTCCGGTACGCTTGCGATACGCCTCCATCACCTGCGCCACGCCTGGATCATCCACGCGCCCGAAGTGATACGCGAACGCCGCGCCATAGTGATCGTCGTCTATACCGCGCCCGCTCTCCACCAGCGCCGCCTTGATCTCCGCGATCACGCGCCCGACATCGGCCGGCGTCTCCGCTCCCGCCTGCCAGCCTGTACCGTACCGCGCCGTCCGACGCACCGCCGCGGCTGACGAACCGCCGATCCACATCGGCAGATCCGGCTGCACCGGCTTCGGCGCAATCGACGCGCCCGTCAGATGATTGTGCCGGCCCTCGAAATCGACGCTCTCCTCCGACCACAGCCGATGAATGATCTCCAGCGCCTCATCTGTGCGTCGCCCGCGCGTCGCCGTGTCGATATGCAGCGTCTGCCATTCCGGCCCCTGCGGACTGCCGATGCCGAAGCCGGGCAGCAGCCGCCCCTGCGACAGCACGTCGATCGTCGCGCATTGCTTGGCCAGCAGCACGGGATCGCGCAGCGCCAACGACACCACGTTGACGCCGAACTTGATCCGCCGCGTGCGCCCCGCAATCGCCGCTAGCGCCGTCATGCATTCCAGTATCGGCTGCCGGCTGACGATGCGATCAGTCTGCCAGATCGAATCGATGCCCCCCGCTTCGCAAAGATCCACCCAGCGCCAGAATCCGTCGGTGCTGGTGAACGGAAACTCCATCAGCCCAACGCCGACGGCGATGTTGCGTGCCACTGTCGTCTCCTGTCAGTTGTTGCCCACCGCCTCGCCCAGTGTCGCGCCGATCTCCCGGTGCAGCACCAGATCGGCGTATGGATCGAGCCCCGTCGGCTCGCGGTTCAGTATCACCAGCCGCCCGTCGTTGCGTGCCGCAAGTTCCGGAAAGCCAGCCGCCGGATACACCACCAACGACGAACCGATCGCGATGAACAGATCCGACGCCAATGTCTCCTCCTCGGCACGGATCATCGCCGCCGCCGGCATCGACTGGCCGAACGAAATCGTCGCCGTCTTGACGTAGCCGCCGCACGACACGCAGTTCGGCGCTTCTCCGGTGCGCTCGAACTCCAGCCGGATGTGCTCGATCTCGTAGCGCCGCGCGCAATCGAGGCAGTGCGCATAAGTGGTATTCCCGTGCAGCTCGATCACCCGGTTGGCCGGCACACCGGAAGCCTGGTGCAGACCGTCGATGTTCTGCGTGATCACGGCCGATGCCTTGCCGCGATTAACCAGCGACGCCACTGCGCGATGCCCACGGTTCGGCTCCGCCTTGCGCATCGTCTCATCAGTGGCAAACCGCCGCCGCCACGTCTCGCGCCGCGCCTCGTCCGACGCCAGGAAGTCGGAAAAATCGATCGGCCGCATCTTCGTCCAGATGCCGCCAGGGCTGCGAAAATCGGGAATCCCCGAACTCCGTGCTGATCCCAGCACCGGTGAAAATTACAATCCGCCGCGCCTCGTCGATCATTCGTCGCAGTTCGGCAACATCAGGTTCCATCGCGCTTCTCCACTCGCCGGCATGGTCCACCAGCCGCATGGTGGCCGCAATAGTGTTGCCGCACCTCACCAACCGAGGCACAGTCGCAACGAGAAACGCCCGAGGAACGCCCTTCCGTGCAGGATACCACTGCGGCCCGGCCGGCCAGCCGCACGGCCTGGCTGATCGACAGCGCGGATTTCTGGCGTCTCTGGTTCGTCGGTCTCATCGTGTTCGTCGTCCGCTGGGTGGAGACCATCGCCGTCGGCGTCTTCGTCTACCAGCACACCGGATCGCCGTTCATCGTCGCCATGATGACCATGCTGCGGCTGCTGCCGATGGGCCTGTTCGGCGCCTTCCTCGGCGCGATCGCCGAGCGCATGGAGCGGCGCACCACGCTGATCATCGTCGTCGTCAGCATGGTGGTCACGTCACTGACGCTCGCGACCCTGGCGCATCTGCATGTGCTCGCCGTCTGGCACCTCGGGGTCGCGAGCTTCATCAACGGCATCGGCTGGGCGACCGATAATCCGGTGCGGCGGGTGATGATCGGCGAGGCGGTCGGCGCCGCGCAGATGGGCACCGCCATGTCGATCGATGTCGGTGCCAACAATGCCAGCCGCATGGTCGGTCCCACGATCGGCGGTCTGCTGCTCGCCAGCGTCGGCATAGGCGGCGTGTTCACGTTGAGCGTGGCGCTCTACGCGATCGCGGTCGTCGCGGCGTGCCGCGTGCGCTATCGCAACAGCTTCCCCCCCAGCACCGCGGATTCCGTCATCGCGCGCATCGCCGAGGGATTGCGACTGGTTCGGAGGGACCGGCGACTGATCGGCACGCTGACCGTGACGGTGATCTACAACGTGTTCGGCTGGCCGTTCACCAGCATGGTGCCGGTGATCGGTCAGGACCGGTTGCTGCTGGGGCCCGGGGGCATCGGCATCCTTGCCAGCATGGACGGTGTCGGTGCCTTCGTCGGCGCGGTGCTGATGGCGATGCTCTGCCGCCCGCACTTTTACCGGCACGTCTATGTCGGCGGCGTGACGCTGTACATGGTCATGCTAACCGTCTTCGCGCTGGTTCCCATACCCTCGGTCGCGAGCTTCGCGCTGCTGTTCACCGGCCTCGGCGGCGCGGGCTTCAGCATCATGCAGGCGACGCTGGTCTATCTGTCGGCACCCCCCGAGATGCGCAGCCGCGTGCTTGGCGTGCTGTCTGTGTGCATCGGCGTGGGCCCGGTCGGCTTCGTGGCGCTCGGATGGCTGGCGGACGCGATCGGGGCGCCCTGGGCGACCGCCGCAACCGGCATCACCGGGCTGATGATGATGCTGCTCACACGACCCTTGTGGCGGGCGATCTGATTCGTCGGTTTGATCCAGGTCAAAGGCAGACTGTCGCCGCGCGTCGTAAGGAAGGGTATGGCAAACTTCACACCGGGGGCCTCCTTGTCAGGAGGTTTACTGATCGGACTTGCTGTCGCGCTTCTCTGGCTCGGTAATGGCCGGGTGGCGGGCATCAGCGGCATCGTCGGCAATCTGCCGTCTGCCGGCGCCCGCGATGTCGCCTGGCGCGTCGCCTTTCTGGCTGGCTTGATTGCGGCGCCGTGGTGCTACGCCGGTGTGACACAAGCGCCGGTCATTAGCACCGATGCCACAATTCCGGTCCTGATTGCCGGGGGATTGCTGGTAGGCTTCGGCACGCGGCTCGGCGGCGGCTGCACCAGCGGTCACGGGATTTGTGGTCTGGCGCGCTTCTCGCCGCGGTCGATTGTCGCCACCTGCCTGTTCATGGCGGCTGGGTTCGTCACGTTGTTCATCATGCGCCACATCGCCGGAGCCTGACAGCATGGCACGGCTCAGCATCTCGCTTGTATCAGGCGCGTTGTTCGGTCTCGGGCTGACCGTTTCGCACATGATTAGCCCCGCAAAGGTACTCGGCTTTCTCGACGTCGCCGGCGATTGGGATCCGAGCCTCGCCTTCGTCATGTTGGGCGCGCTCATCGTGGCGACACCGGCCTATCTCGTGTCGAGACGATTGCGCACTCCATTATGCGCCGAGGAGTTCGCGCGTCCGGTGGGCACGCGGATCGACCACCGCCTGATCGCCGGCGCATTGCTGTTCGGCATCGGATGGGGGCTGGTCGGCTATTGCCCGGGTCCCGCGCTTGCCTCGATCGCGCTTGGCGGCGGACGGACGATCCTGTTCGTCGCGGCCATGCTGGCCGGCATGGCCCTGTATGCGGGTATCAATCGAGATCGAGCGCCATCAGCTCTTCGTCGTGAAACCGCCCATTCACCTTGAGTGAGCGTCGCTCGACGCCGTAGACCGCGAACCCCATGCGGCGATATAGCCGTTGAGCGGGTGCATTGCCCACCGTCACCGAAAGGTGGAGCACCACCGCGCCCGCCTCGCGCGCGCCCGCGATAACCGCATCGGCCAATCGCTCCGCCAGTCCGGTACGCCGATGGGCGCCATCGACATACATGCTGAACAGGTGGGCCTTATGTCTTTCCTTGGCGCCTGAGCGGATTTGCAGACCCGCCAGACCGACAAGCATGCTGCCGTCGAACCCGCCGAACCGGGTGAGGCCCGGTGTGGCGAGACGCTCGGCGAACTGCGTTCGATCCATCGCGGCCGTTTCGTCATGGTCAGCGCCGAACAACTCGGGGTACAATCGCAACGATTCAAGACGGACCCGGCGATACTCGTCGACATCTGCGGCCCCCAGCACGCGGATCTCGTAGGTCATTGCAGCATCGTTGCGATACGCGCCGCCAGCCGGCGCGCGACGTCCCGCTTCGCCAGCCGCGGCCAGTCCTCGATGCCGTCGGCAGTGATCAGATGCACCACGTTCTCCTCGCCGCCCATGATGCCAGTGGCCGGCGACACGTCGTTGGCGACGATCCAGTCGGCGTTCTTGCGCTCGCGCTTGGCCTGCGCATTCGCCATAAGATTGTCGGTCTCCGCGGCAAACCCAATGACCAGACGCGGTCGTCGCGGACCTCGCTGGGCGATGGTGGCGAGGATGTCGGGATTGGCCACGAGTTCCAGCGCCGGTGGCGCCGCACCCGGCACCTTCTTGATCTTGCCGGAAGCCGCATCAACGACCCGCCAGTCGGCAACCGCGGCCGCGAAGATCGCGACGTCGGCGGGCAGAGCCGACTGACAGGCCTCCAGCATCTGCTGCGCGCTCTCCACATGCGTGATGGCGACGCCGACCGGATCTGGCACCGACACCGGCCCGCTTACCAGCGTCACGCGCGCGCCCAGTTCCGCGAGGGCCGCCGCGATCGCATGCCCCTGCCGTCCGCTGGAACGGTTGGCGATGTAGCGCACCGGGTCGATCGGCTCGTGCGTCGGGCCGCTGGTGACCAACGCATGTCGACCAGCAAGCGACCCCGCCGGAGCGAGTAACGCCTCGATGGTCGCCAGGATCGCCGGTGGTTCGGCGAGCCGCCCGGGACCGAATTCGTTGCACGCCATCGCGCCCTCGTCCGGACCGACGACATGGATGCCGCGCGCCGAAAGCCGCGCCATGTTCGCCTGCGTCGCGGCATGAAGCCACATCCGCACGTTCATCGCCGGCGCAACCAGCACCGGCTTGTCGGTGGCCAGCAGCAGCGTAGAGGCCAGATCGCCCGCGAGACCCGCCGCCATCTTCGCCAGCAGGTCCGCCGAAGCCGGCGCCACCACGACGAGATCGGCGCTGCGCGAAAGCTGGATGTGCCCCATCTCGCTTTCGTCGGTCAGTGAGAACAGGCCGGTGTAGACCTTGCTCTCGCTCAACGCCTGGAGCGACAGCGGGGTGACGAACTGAGCGCCGGCCTCGGTCAACACGCAGCTCACCCCGCAGCCCCGCCCGCGCAGCAACCGGATCAGCTCAAGTGCCTTGTACGCGGCGATGCCGCCCGAGACGATCAGCAGCACGCGCCTGCCGGAGAGGCCGCTCACCACAGCCATCCTCTCCTTCCCCTTTCGGGAGGGGGTTGGGGGGAGGGGAGAATGCGTGCACGTTCCATCACAGCCGCCACCCCGAATGAAGCGCCGCGATCCCACCCGACAGATTGCGCACCGCGACGCGGGCGAACCCTGCGACGCGCATCATCTCAGCCAGCGCATCCTGATCGGGAAACGTCCTAATGCTCTCCGCAAGGTATCGATAGCTCGCCTCATCGCGCGCGACCCGTCGGCCGAGCGCCGGCAACACGCGAAACGACCATGCGTCGTACAGCGGCCGCAACGCGGCCACCTGCACGTGGGAAAACTCCAGGCAGAAGAACCGCCCGCCCGGCCGCAGCACGCGCCGTGCCTCGGCCAGCACCGCCGCCTTGTCGGTGCAGTTGCGCAGCCCGAATGCGATCGACACGCGATCCACCGCACGATCGGGCAGCGGCAGCCTCTCAGCATCCGCCACGAGCAGCGCCGCACCGCCGACCAACGCGCGGGACAGCGCCCGATCGCGCGCCACATCGAGCATCGATGCATTGACGTCGCTCAGCAGCACCGGCCCGCCGCCTTTTTCCAGCCACGCGAGACCCACATCGCCGGTACCCGCCGCGAGATCAAGCAGCATGCGTCGCGGACCAGGATCGAGCGCCGTCACCAGCACGTCCTTCCACGCCCGATGAATGCCAAGCGACATCAGGTCGTTCATCAGGTCGTAGCGCGGCGCGACACTGTCGAACACGGCGCGCACCATGTCGCCCTTCGCAGCGCGCGGAACGCGGCGGAAGCCGAAGTCTGTGGTCTCGCTCGATCCCGGGTTGTCGCTCATCCGCGCCATCTATAGCGTGCCGCACCCCAATGCCGGAACTCCCCGAGGTCGAGACCGTGATGCGTGGCCTCCAGCAGCGCCTGGAAGGCCGCATCATCGTGCGCGCCACCGCGCATCGCCCCGATCTCCGCTGGCCTTTGCCGGAAGGCCTCCAAAAGCGGCTGACCGGCGCACGCGTCACCGGTTTCCGCCGCCGCGGCAAATACATCCTCATGCGCCTCTCCGATGGTGATTCGGTATTGCTGCATCTCGGCATGTCAGGCCGCATGGTGCTCACCCCGCTGCGGCCCAACCTGCCAACACCGCACGAGCATCTCGTGCTGGAGACCGACGACGGCTGGCGGCTGGGCTTCGTCGACCCACGCCGCTTCGGCTCAGTGGACCTGGTGCCCACGCCCCAGGAGGACACCCACAGGCTGTTGGCAGAACTGGGCCCCGAGCCGCTTGACCCGACCTTCTCCCCTGCCCGCCTCGCGGCCTCGCTGGCCGGCAAGCGCACGCCGATCAAGGCCGCGCTGCTCGACCAGAAGGTGGTCGCCGGTCTCGGCAACATCTATGTCTGCGAGGCGCTGTTCCGCGCGAGGATCAGCCCGCAGCGCTCCGCCCATACCATCCCCGGCATCCGGGCCACGCGGCTGGTGCCCGCGATCAAGGACACGCTGCGCGAGGCAATCGCCGCCGGAGGCTCCTCCTTGCGCGACTACGTCCAGCCGGACGGCGAATTGGGCTACTTCCAGCACGCCTGGAAGGTCTACAGCCGCGAAGGCGAGGCCTGCGAGCGCTGCCCCGGCCGCCCTGCGTGCGCCGGCATCCGCCGCATCACCCAGTCGGCGCGCAGCACGTTCTATTGCCCGCGTACCCAGCGATAGCTACAAGCCGGCCACCTCCAACGGGAGAGCGAAGATGGCCGACTTCCAGAACATCATCGTCGAGACGCATGGCCGGGTAGGGCTGATCCGCATCAACCGCCCGGCGGCGCTGAATGCCCTGTGCGACGCGCTGATGGACGAACTGGGCACGCAGCTCCTGGCGTTCGACGCCGACGCATCGATTGGCGCGATCGTGCTGACCGGCAATGAGCGCGCCTTCGCCGCCGGTGCTGACATCAAGGAGATGAAGGACCGCACGCATCCCGATGCGGCGCTGGAGGACTTCATCGGCAAGCGCTGGGAGACGGTGCTGCGCGTGCAGAAGCCGGTGATCGCAGCGGTCGCGGGCTTTGCCCTGGGCGGCGGCTGCGAGCTGGCGATGATGTGCGACTTCATCCTCGCCGCCGATACCGCGAAGTTCGGTCAGCCCGAGATCAATCTGGGCGTGCTGCCGGGCGCGGGCGGCACTCAGCGCCTGACCCGCGCGGTGGGCAAGTCGAAGGCCATGGACATGATCCTGACCGCGCGGATGATGGACGCGGCCGAGGCCGAACGCGCCAACCTGGTGTCGCGCGTGTTCCCCGCCGAGCAGCTTATGCCCGAGGCACTGAAGATCGCCGGGCGGATCGCCGAGTTGTCGCCGGTCGCGGTTGCCTTCGCCAAGCAGGCGGTGAACCGCGCGTTCGAAACCACGCTGGTAGAGGGCGTCCGCCACGAGCGCGCGCTCTTCATGTCACTGTTCGGTACCCACGATCAGCGCGAGGGCATGGCGGCGTTTGCCGAGAAGCGAAAACCGGCCTTCCGCCTGAGCTAGCGCGGTTTTGGCGCCTCAGGATTTGCGGCATCGGTATCCGTCTCGGGACCGACGCTACCGGCATAGGAGAAGCCCCACATCAACGGAACCACCTGCGCGAAATTCTCGTTCAGGAACTTGTAGACTTCGGTGATACCCTCGCGCGGCACATACACCACGTCGTACTGGGCAAGCCGGACATCAGCCTCCGGGTTTTGATCCCGCATCACATCCCGAAGTCGGGCCGAGAACAGCTGCGGCACATCGTTGGGTCCGCGGCGGATGATGAATACCCTGTCGTTGTCGCCGCTCTTCAATCCGCCGGCGCGCGCGATCACCTGCGACAGCTTTGGGGCGAGACCCACCGTGACCGATTCGCCGGGCTTGTTGACCTCGCCGCCGACATAGAACCGAGCGGGCGAGAAGGTCTTGAGCTCAACCGTCAGGCGTGGGTTGGGTATGGTCGACTTGTAGTCGTGTGACAGCGCATCAGCCAATTCCACCACGGTGCGGCCAGAGGCGCGTTCGTCCTTCAAGACCGTCGTCGACATATGGCCGTCAGGGCGAACCACGACATCCTCGTTGAGGTCGGGGTTCAGCAACAGCCGAACCCCCAGGACGTCACCGGCCTGAATGCGATATGGCTCGGTACCACCCACCGCGCCCGCGCCGGCTTCTGGTACCGGCGGCGGGGGCGGCGGAGGCGTCGGGCTGCACGCGGACAGCCCCAGAACCGCCCAGGCGGCGCCAGTGATCAGGACAGCGGTCGGGTGCCGGACAGGGATACGCAAGTGTGAGCCTCACTGTCGCCCGATTTTAGCGCAACTTTGGTCCCGACCATAGGCGTGGCGAGACGAGGGCAAGGCTTCCCGTCGCATCGCAACCCATGGCGGGCGGGACGCCTACTCGGCCGGCACTTCGACGCTGCCGCGCACCGGCACGCGGCGCGGAATGTGCAATGCGAACGCCGCGATCAGAGCCGAGACGCCAGTGAAGGCTGCCAGGCCATAAAGCCCTCCGGCGTAGCTGCCGGTGAAGTCCTTGATCCAGCCGACCATGGCCGGTCCGACCGCGCCGCCGACATTGCCGATCGAGTTGATCCAGGCGATCCCCGCCGCCGCGGCGACGCCGGTCAGCATCATCGACGGCATCGACCAGAACGGGCCCTTGGTACCGTAGAAGCCTGCGGTGGCGATGCACATGCCGGCGAGCGACCACCAGGTTCCCATCGTCATGCCGGCAATCACCAGACCGACCGTGGCAAGCGTGCAGGCCCAGAACAGGTTCCAGCGCCGCTCGCCCATGCGGTCGGAGATCCAACCCCACACCACCATGCTGATTGCGCCACAGATGTAGGCAAGCATTGTCGCGTAACCGGTCCCCATGTTGGTCGCGCCAAGCGACTTGATGATCTGCGGCACGAACAGCAACAGGCCGAGGCTCGCCGTGACAATGCCGAAGTAGTTGAGCGACAGCAGCAGGATCTTCGGGTTCACCAGCGCCTGCCAGAGGCTGTACTTACCCGCCGCCTCGACCGCGCGGCGCTCACCCTCCAGTGTCGTGATGAGCCAGTTCTTTTCGGCGACATTCAGCCATTTCGCCTGTGCCGGTTTGTCGGTCAGAGCGAACAGCACGACGATGCCGATGAGTATGGTCGGCACGGCTTCAATGAGGAAGATCCACTTCCACCCGGCATAGCCAAGGAGGCCGTCCAAGCCGAGGATGGCGGTCGAGATCGGGGCCCCGAGGGCGACTGAGACGGGCAAGGCCAGCGTGAAGCCGGACACGATGCGGGCGCGATGGTGGTCGGGGAACCAGTAGGTGAACAGCAGCACGATGCCCGGGAACAGCCCGGCCTCGGCAAGTCCCAGCAGAAAGCGGATGATCAGGAAGCTCGTTGGCCCGGTGGCAAACGCCGTCGCGCCGGAGGCGAGCCCCCAGGTGATCATGATCCGCGCGATCCAGATGCGCGCACCAACCTTCTCGAGAATGACATTGCTCGGCACCTCGAACAGGCAGTAGCCAAGATAGAATGCTGTGGAGCTCAGGCCATAGGCGGCCGCTGTCAGCCCGATCGCATGATTCATCTGCAACGCGGCAAAGCTGACATTGATGCGGTCTAAGTAGCAGAAGAAATAAACAACCATGGCGAGCGGCAATATCCGCCAATACACCTTCTTCATGGTTGCCTGTTCGATCGTCGGATTCATTCGTCCTCCCGCAAGGTCGTGTCGTTGCGCAAATCTTACCAAATACAATCACACGAAAGCAAACCGACGACTTAGGCGTTGCGTGGAGCGCCGGTCCACACCTCGCGATACAATGCGACGATCTCCGCCTTCTCGGGCACGCGTGGATTGTTCGCCGGGCTGCCGGAGGCCAGCGCCTGCTCGGCCATCAGTTCCATCTTGTTGTTCCAGACAGCTTCGTCGATGCCGTACTCGGAAGGGCTTGGCACGGCCAGGTCCTTGTTCAGCGCCTCTAACCCGGTGACCAGCTTCGCCGCGGCCATCGCATCGGCGTCGCTTTCATCGGCAAAGCCGACGCGCCGCGCCGCCTCTGCGTAACGCCCCTCCGCCGCACCAACCGAGTAGCGCGTGATCGCCGGCAGCAGCATCGCGTTCGACAGGCCGTGCGGCACATGGAAATGCGCGCCGATCGGTCGCGACATGCCATGCACCAGGGCGACCGAGGCATTGGAAAACGCCAGCCCGGCCTGCGTGGCGCCGAGCATCATGCCCTCCCGCGCCGCGGCGTTGCGTGGTTCGGCATAGGCCGTGCGGATGTGCCGCCCGATCAGCGCCATCGCGGCAACGGCGAGCGCGTCGGAAAACGGATTGGCGCGCTTCGACACGAACGCCTCCAGCGCATGCGTCAAACTGTCCACACCGGTATCGGCCGTGGTGCGCGCCGGCACCGAGTAAGTGAGCTCGTAATCGACGATGGCAGCCAGCGGCAGCGCACCGAGACCCGCGATCAGCATCTTTTCGTCGCGCTCGGTATCGGTGATGACGGTGAAGCGCGTGCACTCGCTGCCGGTGCCTGCGGTGGTGGGGATGGCAATGACCGGCAGTGCGCCCCGATCGGCGGCCACCGGGGCCTTGTAGTCGCGCATCTTGCCGCCCCCGGCCGCGAGGATCGCCATCGCCTTGGCGGTGTCGATCGGCGAGCCGCCACCGAAGCCGATCAGACAATCAAAATCGCCGCGCCGGAGCTCAGCGACACCCGCTTCGATCACAGTATCCGTCGGGTCGGGCACCGTGTCGCTGAACACCGTGACGGCCATGCCTGCCGCGGCAAGCGGATCGAGGCAGTGCTGCACGTGCCGTGAGGCGACCATGAAGGGGTCGGTCACGACCAGCGGACGTGAGAGACCGAACTTCGCCAGCACTTCGGCGATCTGGCGCACGGCGCCACCTCCGACCTGCAGCATGCGGGGCGCGGCGATGTTGGCGTTCACTGCTGTCATGACGCGGTCCTCTCCCGAAAGGGCAAGCTTCACCACAAAGGGGCGCGAACCGGAAGTGGCGGCACGGCCAGCAAGGGGAGGCTTTGATTTGGGCATTACTTTATACCCGATCCGACACGGCATGGGGGCGGAGCATCGCTGTGCGAACCACGATCACGCTGGACGACGACCTGGTCGAAGCAGCTCAGGAGTACACCGGGATACAGGAGAAATCCGCCCTGGTGCGCGCGGCCTTCAAGGCACTCGTCGAGCGTTAGGCAGCACGACGGCTGGCGCGACTTGGTGGATCCCAACCCGACCTGAAGCAGGTGCGCCGGAGGAGATCGAAGGCAACGTGATCCTGGTCGACGGCTCGGTCTGGATCGACCATCTGCGCCGCACTGATGAGATACTGACGGATCAGCTCAGTCGGCAGCAGGTCTTGACGCATCCGTTGGCCATCGGGGAACTGGCGATCGGCAACCTGCAGCCACGCGACGTGGTGCTCAAAGAACTACAAGAGCTGGATCGAACCATCGCAGCGCGCGATGACGAAGTCCTGCGCCTCATTGAGCGGGAGCGCCTATTCGGGATCGGATTGGGCTATGTCGACGCGCACCTGCTGGCGTCGGTCCGCCCGACACCCGGAACGTTCCCCTCGACACGCGACAAGCGCCTGTCGGCGGCGGCCGAACGTCTGTCGCTCGCCGCACGCGTGACTCACCGAACGCGCTTCCCGGTTCAGCCGGCTGCCGCGCTGATCTCCGCCCGCCGCTTCGCATATAGCGCCAGCCGCATCGCGGCCATCGGCGCGACATGGCCGGGCTCGATCACCTCGCCGGCCGGCGGCAGTTCCTCTGCGCGATGACAGGCGGTGAAGTGGCCTTCGCTCCACTTCCGCAGTTGCGGCATCTCCTCGCGACAACGATCGACGACGAACGGGCACCGCGTATGGAAGCGGCAACCCGCTGGCGGGTTCATCGGGCTTGGCACATCGCCACCCGGAAGTTGCCGCGCACTATGGCGATGCGGATCAGGCCGCGGAATCGCCGTCAGCAGCGTGCGCGTGTAGGGATGGCGCGGTTCCGAGAACAGCACATCCTTCGGCGCGATCTCGACGATCTGCCCGAGATACATCACCGCCACGCGGTCAGCCATATGCTTCACCACCGCGAGGTCGTGCGCGATGAACAGATAAGACAAGCCGAGCCGTGCCTGGAGGTCCTTCAGCAGATTGACCACCTGCGCCTGGATCGACACATCGAGTGCGGACACGGGTTCATCACACACCACCAGCGCCGGCTCGACGGCAAGCGCGCGCGCGATGCCGATACGCTGGCGCTGGCCGCCGGAGAATTCATGCGGATAGCGTTGCGCATGATACGGCGCCAGCCCGACCAGCCCGAGCAACTGGTTAACCCGCGCGCGGCGCGTCACACGGTCGCCGATGCCGTGCACGATCAGCGGCTCTTCCAGGATCTCGCCCACCGTCATGCGCGGGTTCAGCGAGGCAAACGGATCCTGGAACACGATCTGCATCCGACGGCGTAGCCGACGCAGCGGATCGCCGCGCAGCTCGGTGATGTCAGCGCCCTCGAAGTAGATCGCACCCGAGGTCGGTTCGATCAGCCGCAACACAAGGCGTGCGGTGGTCGACTTGCCGCAACCGGATTCTCCGACCAGCGCCAGCGTTTCCCCCCGATCGATCGTGAACGAGATGCCATCGACCGCGCGCACCACACCCACCATCTTACCAAGCACCAGACCACGCTTGATGTCGAAATGCCTGGTGAGGCCTTCAACCTCCAACAGCGCGCTCATGACACGACCGCTTCCACCGGCGCACGGATGCAGGCAACGCGGTGGTTCTCGGCGAGCAGCCGGAGTTCCGGATCTTGCAAAGTGCATACCGCGTCAGCAAAGACGCAGCGTGGGTGAAAGCGACAGCCCTGCGGCAGGTCGAATGGCGGCGGCACTGTGCCTTCGATGGCCAACAACCGATCGCGGTTTTCCTCGATCTTGGGAATGCTGCCGAGCAGGCCGAGCGTGTAGGGATGCTGCGGATCGTCGAAGATCGCCGGCCCAGGCGCACGCTCCACCACGCGGCCGGCATACATCACCGCGACCTCATCGGCCATCTCGGCAACGATGCCGAGATCGTGGGTGATGAGGATGATCGCCATGCCGGTCTGTGCTTGCAGCTCGCGCAGCAGGTCGAGGATCTGTGCCTGGACCGTGACATCGAGCGCGGTGGTCGGTTCATCGGCGATCAGCAGATCCGGCTCGCAGGCAAGCGCCATTGCGATCATGACGCGCTGACGCATGCCACCGGACATCTGATGCGGGTATTCGTCGAAACGGCGTTCCGGCGCAGGGATCCTTACGCGCTGCAAAGCGGCGATAGCGCGGCTGCGCAGTGCGGCGGCGGAGGCAGCGCGGTCATGCGCGCGCATCGCCTCGGTGATCTGGTCGCCGACGGTGAACACCGGATTAAGGCTGGTCATCGGCTCCTGGAAGATCATCGCGATGCGATTGCCACGAATGTCGCGCATCTGCGCGGGCGACAGCTCGAGCAGATTGCGCCCGTCGAACATGATCCGACCAGCGGCGATCCGGCCCGGCGGCGGCACCAGCCGCATTACGGACAGCGACAGCACCGACTTGCCGCAGCCGGACTCACCGACGATGCCGAGCGTGCGGCCACGCCCGACGGATATGTCAACACCATCCACCGCCGCGACATCGCCTCCGGCGGTACGGAACACGGTGCGAAGTGAGGAGATCGCCAGCAGTGGAGAGCCTGCTCCCTCCCCCCTAGCGGGCGAGGGTTGGGGAGAGGGGGCGGTGCGAGATCCAGGGGTCTTCTCCCCCCGCCCCCCTCCCACAAGGGGAGGGGTAGAATTAGCGCGGTGTTGGCTCAATGAATCTCCGCCGACCGCCTCAGCACCTCGCGCAGCTTTGCCGGAGAGAAATCAGACGAGCGGCAAAAGTCCAGAATCACCTTCTCGCGCCGCGAAATCAGATCGATCGCCGCGGGCAGCTTCTTCACCGCATCTGCCGGCACCACCACCGCGCCATGGTAATCGGCATGAATCACGTCATCATGTCCCGCCTGCATGCCGAAGATGTTCACCGGCCTGGCAAACTCCACCATGTGCACCCACGCGTGACTCGGCCCGACGCGGCCGCCGATCATCTGATAACCAGGCGCCCACATATCCAGGTCGCGGAACGAACCATTGGTGACACAGCCAATCGACCCGAGCGCCTTGTGGATTGTGGACTGCACCTCGCCCCAATACGCGCCGTAGCCGATACGGCCGTCGATATCCTGGATCACCGCGATGGTCGGGAAGTCGGTGGCGGCGACATAGTCGTACCAGTCCGCCCGGTCCGTCACCTTGCCGCGCGGCGGCTCGGTGGAGCGGATCATCCCGACGCGCGCCAGCCCGACGATAGGCTTCGCCTTCGGGTCAACGCAGACCATCGGCTCCACGGTGTAGCCGAACGCGCGCCGTTCCGGCGACGTGATCTCCAGACCGTTACATATCGTCGGCGTGTCCCATTGGGCGAGCACGTCAAGGTCAGCCTGGGTAAACGGCCGCTCGGCCATTACTTCCTCCTGTCGTCCAGTTGGGGCATGGTCGGCACAATGAAGGTCATCGCCAGAGGCGGCAAGGCGCTGTACGGCGCGCCGCTCGGAATCCTCATGCTGGAGGCGAAGTTTCCCCGTATCCCGGGGGACATGGGCAACGCCGCCACCTGGCCTTTTCCGGTGCTGTACCGCGTGGTGCGCGGCGCGACGCCGGAGCGCGTGGTACTGAATGCCGCAGCCGGCCTGCTGGACGACTTCCTCTCGGCCGCCGCTGAACTGGTGGCGCATGGTGCGGAGGCGATCACCACCAATTGCGGTTTTTTGTCCGTGTTCCAGGCGGAGCTGGCGGCGCATGTGCGGGTGCCGGTCGCCACCAGCGCGTTGATCCAGGTGCCATGGGTGCAGGCGATGCTGCCGCCCGGCCAGCGCGCCGGCATCATTACTGTGTCGGCCGGATCGCTGACCCCGCGCCATCTGGCGGCGGCCGGCGTGCCCGCCGAAACGCCATTCGTCGGCACCGAGGATGGCCACGAGTTTTTCCGCGTGCTGATCCGTGGCGAGAAGCAGGACATGGATGTGGCGCTGGCTGCCGCCGACATCCTCGATGCCGGACGCACACTCGTCGCGCGCCACCCCGATATCGGTGCGATTGTGCTCGAGTGCACCAACATGCCGCCCTATGCGTTCGCCCTCCGCGAAGCGCTAGGCCTGCCGGTCTATGACATCTATTCGCTGATCACCTGGCTCCACGCCGGGCTTCGGCCCCGCGAGTTCGGGCCGCCCGCCGATCGCTCGACCTGTCTCGGAGGAAGTGTCTGATGGCTCTGACGCGCAAACGGGTGATGGTAACCGGCGGCGCCGGCTTTCTGGGGTCGCATCTCTGCGAACGCCTGGTACGCGACGGCCACGATGTATTGTGTGTCGACAACTACTTCACCGGCCGCAAGGACAACATCGCCCACCTGATCGGCGATCCACACTTCGAGGCGATGCGGCACGACATCACATTTCCGCTCTACGTCGAGGTCGATGAGATCTACAACCTCGCCTGCCCCGCCTCTCCGGTGCACTACCAGTACGATCCGGTGCAGACCACCAAGACCAGTGTGATCGGCGCGATCACCATGCTGGGCCTCGCGAAGCGGGTGGGCGCGAAGATCATGCAGGCATCCACCAGCGAGGTGTACGGCGACCCCACAGTGCATCCGCAGACCGAGGATTACCGTGGCAACGTCAACCCGCTCGGCCCGCGCGGCTGTTACGACGAGGGAAAGCGCTGCGCCGAGACGCTGTTCTTCGATTACCACCGGCAACACCGCACCCGCATCAAGGTGGCGCGCATCTTCAACACCTACGGGCCGCGCATGCACCCAAACGACGGCAGGGTGGTGTCCAACTTCATCGTTCAGGCCTTGCGCCACGAGGACATCACGCTGTACGGCGACGGCAGCCAGACGCGCGCTTTCTGCTATGTCGATGACCTGATCGATGGCTTCGTGCGTCTGGTTGGCACCGGCGAAGACTTCACCGGCCCGGTCAACCTGGGCAATCCGCACGAGATCGCCGTCAAGGAATTGGCTGACCGGGTCATCAAGCTGACCGGATCGCAGTCGCGCATCGTGTACCGCGCGCTGCCGCAGGATGATCCGACGCAGCGCTGTCCGGATATCACGCTCGCACGCCGCACGCTGGGCTGGGAACCGCACGTGGAACTCGACGAAGGCCTGACCCGCACGATCGCCTATTTCGATCGTATGCTGGCGGAGCGGGGCGAGAAGCCGACCGTGTTGGCGGACTGATCAGAAACGCTGCGCTGCGAATGGCTCAATATCGAAGGCCGGCTGCCTGCGGCTGATCAGATCCGCCACCAGCTTTGCCGTCGCCGCGCCGGCCGTCAGACCCACATGGCCATGGCCGAACGCATAGACGATGTCGGGGCATCCGGTCGCCGGCCCGATGCAAGGCAGTCCGTCCGGCGTGGACGGCCGGTGGCCCATCCAGACCTTCACCTCCGCGGGCGGAGTATCCGCCGGCAAGTCGGGAAACACCCGCCGGGCAAAGTCACGCAGCACCTCGGCACGCCGCCAGTTCGGCGCGGCATCGAGCCCAGCCAGTTCGACCTGCCCCGCGAGGCGCAGCCCCTGCGGCGTCATGACGCACGCCATCTTGCCGTCGCTCGGCATCACCGGATACCGCGGTGCGATGCCGGGGTCAGCAATCACCGCGTGGTAGCCCCGCTCTGTCTCCAGCGGCACGCGATCACCTGCCGCGGCTGCGAGCACATGCGACCGTGCCCCCGCCGCGATCACCGCGCGGTCCGCCACGATGTCGCTTGCTTCGGTGCGCACCGCAAGCAAGCGTGACCCCTCGATCCGAAAGCCAAGCGCCCTGGCGTGCCGCAGCTCTGCCCCCTGTGCCACCGCGTGACGCACCAGCGCCGCGACATAGGCGCCAGGATCGCGGCACTGACCGTTCTCTTCCACCAGCACGCCGAAGGTGTAGCGCCGGCTCAACGTTGGCTCGCGCTGCCGCAGTTCATCGGCCGAGAGCTCCAGCCAGCGCACGCCGTTTTCGCGCCGCAGCCGCCACTCCATCTCCTCCGCGGCGAATTCAGCGCGGCTCGGGAACACGCTCAGCATCCCTTGCCGCGTGATCAGTTCGCCGACGCCGGCCTCCTCGGCGAGGCGCCGATGCAGCTCCGGTGCATTCAGCAACAGCGGTCTTAGCGCGCGTGCCGTTGCCGCAACCCGCGCCTCAGTGGCGCCCGCGCGCAGGAAACGCGTGAGCCACGGCAGCAGCCGCGGCAGATAGCGCCAACGGATCGCCAACGGCCCCAGCGGATCAGCAAGCCAGCCAGGCACCTTCCGCCAAATGCCAGGCGACGACATCGGGAGGATGGAACTCGGGTTGAGCAGCGTGCCGTTGCCATAGCTCGCCGCCTGTTCGCCGCCAGGTTCGCCCGGCTCCAGGATGGTCACGCGATGGCCGTCGCGCAGCAGCTCGACCGCGGTTGCCGCGCCGACCACGCCGGCACCGATGACGGCCACATGCAGCATCAGGCGGCGCGGCGCACGCGATAGAATTGCGGGATGCCCTCAGGAATATCGTGCAGGTCCGAACGAAACGTCGTCGGCTGATAGAACAACCCCAGCGGCGCATAGGACGGGTTCTCGAACAGCTCCGCCTGCATCTCGGCGCACAGCTTCTGCTGCGCCGTGAGGTCCGGTGCGTCGTACCAAGCCAGCCGCAGCGCCTCCATCCGCGGATCGTTCGGCCAGCCAAACCATGCCGTGGCCGGATCGGAACGGATCACCGTCAGCGACGCCGGCGAGACATTGCCGGTCCCGCCCCCATAGGTGAAGAAAACGTTCCACCCGCCCTTGTCGATCGGCGCGCGGCTGGCGCGACGCTGCACCACAGTGCCCCAGTCGAGCGACTGGTAATCGACGTTGAAGCCGATCTTCTTCAGCAGGTCGCCGCCCACCTGCGCGAGCGCACTGATCACCGGGAAGTCCGACGCCGCCAGCAGCACCACCTTCTCGCCCTTGTAGCCCGCGCCAGCCAGCGCCGCCTGGAGCTTCGCGGGATCCTTCGGCCCCTGCATCATCGACACGCCGACATCACTGGCCAGCGGCGTGCCGGGCACGAATAGGCCGATGCGAGTCTTGATCAGTTCGGGATCGGCACCGGCCACCGCCTCCATGAACGTCCGCTGATCGATCGCGGACAGCACGATGCGGCGGATCGCCGCGCTGTCGAACGGCGGATACAGGCAGTTGAACCGCATGACGCCGATCGAACCAGCATGATCCTTTACCACGGTCGTCAGATCGGGCTGGTCCTTCAGCGTGCTCAGCAGATCGATCGTCGGGTTCTCCCACCAATCAAACTCGCCGGCGCGCATCGCAGCCGCCTTGGTCGCGGGATCGGGTACGACATCCCATTCGACGCGATCGAAATGCACCGTCTTGGGGCCCGCCGTCATCTCGGCCGGCCCGTCCTCGCGCGGCACATACCCGTCGAACTTCTCATACACCACGCGCGATCCAGCGACTCGTTCCGATGCGATGAAGCGATACGGGCCGCAGCCCATCATCTCACTCACCTGTTTCATCGGATCGGTCAGCGCCAGACGCTCCGGCATGATGCAGCACATGCTGGTGCTGGCCGCGAGGGCATCTGCCAGCAGCGGAAACGGCTTCTTCAACCGGAACCTGATCTGCTTGTCCGACGGCGCCGATACCTCGTCGGTCGCCGTTCGCAGCACGCCGCCGAAGCCGTCGCGCTGCCACCAGCGCTGGATGCTTGCCACGCAGTCGCGCGCCAGCACTTGACTGCCGTCATGGAACTTCAGGCCGTCGCGCAGTGTGATCTCCCACTGCAGGCGATCGGCGCTGATCGTGTGCCCAGCCGCCATCTGCGGGTGCGGCTGGAAGTTGTTGTCCTGACCGTACAGCGTGTCGAACACCAGATGTGCGTGGTTGCGGGTGACATCGGCGGTGGTCCACACCGGATCGAGAGTCGCGAGGTCCGCCTGCGGCAGGAACTTCAGCACTCGCTGCGTCTCCGCCGCCACAATATTCGGCGCCGCGAGCGCAGTCGCGCCGATCAACGCCGACCGGAGAACGTCGCGTCGCAGCATATCAGCGCCTCCAGGCTACGCGTTCTTCTTTACACCGTAGAACTGCGGCCAGCCGTCACGAATGTCCGTCAGGTAGTTGTGGAACGCCGTCGGCTGGTCATGCATGCCAAGCGGCGCATACGGCGGACTTTGCCAGAACTCGACCTGCATCGCCTCGCAGATCTTCTTCTGCGCGGCGATATCCGGCGCATCGAACCAGGCGGAGCGCAATTCCTCCATCTTCGGATCGCTCGGCCAGCCGAACCAGCTGCCGTTCACGCCGCTGCTCTGGATTGGAATCGCCGGCGCCGGGGTGATGTTCCCGAAGCCGCCGAGGTATGTGTAGAAAACGTTCCAGCCGCCCTTGTCGACCGGTTCCTTGCTGGCGCGACGCTGCACCACCGTGCCCCATTCCAGCGCCTGAAAGTCTGTGTTCATGCCGATCTTCTTCAACGTATCGGAGGCCACCTGTGCCTCGGCCCAGATGGTCGGTATCGTCGAGGCGGCGAGGATCACCACCTTCTCGCCCTTGTAGCCGGCAGCGATCAGGTCCTGCTTGAGCTTGTCGTAGTTCTTCGGACCGCGAGTCACCTCGACGCCCACTGTGCTCGCCATCGGCGTGCCGGGAACGAAGATGCCGACATCGGTCTTGATCAGGCTGGGGTCGGCGCCGGCGACGGCTTCCATGATCTCCTTCTGATCCATCGCCGCCACGACCACGCGACGGATCGCCGCGTTGTCGAAGGGCGGAAACAGATGATTGAAGCGCAGACAGCCGATTTCGCCGGTGCGGTCCTTCACCGTCAGCGTCAGGTCCTTGCTGCGCTTGAGCTGCGGTACGAGGTCGATGGTCGGGTTTTCCCACCAGTCGATCTCACCCTGCGTCAAGGCCGCCGATGCGGTGGCCGGATCGGGTATGAAGTTCCACACCACGCGATCGACATAGACGATCTTCGGACCGGCATTGAAACTCGGCCTGCCGTCCTTGCGCGGAACATATTTGTCGTTCTTCACATAAACGACGCGTTGGCCGGGAACGCGCTCGGATGCGACGAACTTGAACGGGCCGCTGCCTATCGCCTCGGAAACCTGCTGCATCGCATCGGTCTTCGCCAACCGCTCCGGCATGATGGCGCAATACACCTGCCCCAGCGCATTCGGCAGCAGCGCGAACGGCTTCTTCAGACGGAAGCGGATCACCTTGTCCGAGGGCGCCGAAATCTCGTCGGTGCGCGCCATCAGAGCACCGCCGAAAGGATCGCGCCTGGCGAAGCGCTGGATCGTCGCGACGCAGTCGCGCGCCAGCACCGGCGTGCCGTCATGGAACGCCAGGCCATCGCGCAGGGTCAGGTCCCACTGCTTGCCATCATCGCTGACGACATGACCCTCCACCATCTGTGGTTGCACGTTGAAGTCGGCGTCATAGCCGTACAGCGTGTCATACACAGCAAGCGAGAAGTTGCGCGTGATGTCCGCCGTCGTCCAAACCGGATCGAGTGAGGCGAGGTCTGCGTGCGGCGTAAAGACGATGGTCTTGGCCTCATCGGCCTGCACGATACGTGGCGCCGCCAATGTTGTCGCGCCGGCGAGCGCGGTCTTCAGGACGTCACGACGTTTCATGAGATGCAGTGCCCCCAACGGATTGCTTCATGCTAGCGCAGGTTCGCGGCAGTGGAAAACGGCAGCCGAGGTGTCAGCCGTCTTCCGAAGCGTGCAGCGCCGCGGCCACCACCGGCGCCGCAGCGATCGACATGCGCTCGCCGTCGTGCCCGACGTCGGGAACGTTGACCACCGTCCATGCACAGCGCGCTCCCAGCGCTTCTGCCGCCGCGTGCCCGGCACGGACATAGTTGTGTGCGCGCTCATGTCGCGTGGCACCCTGTCGCATGGAGCGCGGCCCCTTTGGAAAATACCGGCCCGTCGTCTTGGTGTCGCGAGTTCCGGTCATCACAGTGATCGGGAATTCCAGCAGCGGGCGCAGCATCTCGGTGTCGAGTTCGGTCTCTCCCAGCCCGAACGGCCAGGCGGTCTCCAGGCTCGGCATCGCGTAGGTGCCGGCATTCGCGCTCACCGCGACGGCAACGCGATCGCGAAAACCGAATGACAGCATGCGGTGCACGAACTGGCCGCCGGCGGAGTGGCCGAACACCCCGTAGCGTTCCCGACGCGTGAGCCCCTGGGCACGCAAGGCTGCGAACAGCCGTTCGTCAATGCCATAGGTCCATTGTTCGCGCGGGTTCCGCGTGCCCTTCTCATTATGCAGATTGCCGAAATGGTACCAGAGGTATTCGGGGAATGCCGCTTCGGTGAACTCAACCGAGATCGCCAGGATGCCGGCCTCTTCCACCAGACCCAGCCAATAATCGCGATAGTCGCGCCCGTTGCGTGCGACGCCGTGATGCACCATCAGCACCGGCGTTGCGGTGTCATAGCGCCGCGGCCGTGCGCTATGCAGCAACAGCGGCCGGTCTGGAAACACCGGGTCAGTATAGACCAAAGTATGGCCGCCAGGTGAATCGACCAAGGATGAAAGATCGGTCATTGCAAGTATCCCGCTTCCTTGCCCCGGCCAATTGACCGATGCCATTTGCAGTTGCAGAGCACCACACTCCGCTCCATCGACGGCGGTGGAGGGGACATGCAACTCGGAATCATCGGCGTCGGCAATGCACTGGCCACCGGATGGCTCAGACTCTGAGCATCGCGCGGCTCCTCGAGCCGATGGCCATGCCATGGATCCATATGGCACTGAACCACGGCAAGCCAAGTCAGGCGCATTCGCGCTGACCGAACGGCCCTAGTTAAGCAAACCGATCACGCCACGTGAGGCCCAAGATGAGCGAGTCGATCATCGATCGCAGGTTTGGCCGTGAAGCCTTCGGCGCTGATCCCGGCAATTATCACGCCGGACGACCGGCCTATCCCGACTGGGTGTTCCAGACCCTGTGCGAGCGATGCGGACTTGCCCGTGGTGCAGCAGTATTCGAGATCGGCGCGGGTAGCGGAAAGGCAACGCGTCGATTGCTCGACCTTGGCGCGAACCCCATGGTCGCGCTCGAACCCGACCCTCGCCTGGCTGCGTTTCTGCGCAACACCATCAGCGACACGGCCCTCAGAGTGGTGGTCGCATCGTTCGAGGACGCGGCACTCGACGTGGCCAGCTTCGACCTCGGCGTCTGCGCCACCGCCTTCCACTGGCTGCAGGAAAACCCCGCCCTGCTCAAGATCGCTGACCTGCTCCGGCCGGGCGGCTGGTGGGCAGCATTCTGGAACGTGTTCGGCGACGACAGCCGCCCAGATCCCTTCCACGACGCGACGAAGGCGCTGCTTCCCGGACCTTCCAGCCCTTCGGAAGGCAGCCACGGTCGGCCCTTCGCTCTCGATACCGCGGCGCGCATCGAGGCGCTGCGCCAGGCCGGCAGGTTCGATAACGTCCAATATCGAACCGCTGCCTGGTCGCTTGAACTCGATCCCGAGCAGACAGTCGCTCTTTATGCCACTTTTTCCAATACCAACATCCGCAGCGACCGGCAGCTCATTCTCACCGAGTTAGGTCGCATTGCCCGCGAGAAGTTCGCGAGCCGCGTCGTCCGCAACATGGTCACCAGTCTCTACATCGCCCGGCGCCGGCCATGAGCGTCAACGCTGCCGCGTGGCGGTGCAACGAACGCGCGTTTCACAAATACACGCCGCGCTCCAGAATCTCCAACGTGTAGGCGCGGTAACTGATCCCCAGCGCCTCCGCCCGCGCCAACCGCCGCAGTGCGATCTCGCGTCCTGGCGTCTTCCACGCTCGCCTGACCGCACGCTTCCAGCACCAATGGTGCCAGGATTCGTTCGGATCGCTCTCCGGATCGAGCGAGGGACCGCCGTTGTCGCCGATCCCCCGCACGCGTCGCCTCAGTACGCCCGGGCGATAGCGCGCTTCGCCATCACACCAACCAGATGCGCGCGATACTCCGCGCTGGCGTGGATATCGCTGTTCAACCCGTTCGCCGGCGTGGTGAGGTTGGCGATCGCCTGGGGAGAGAAGTTGGCACTCAGCGCCTGCTCCATGGCGGTATGGCGGAATACGCCGTTCTGCCCCGCGCCAGTTACCGCGACGCGCACGCCGCCTGCGGTCTTCGCCACATATACGCCGACGATGGCATAGCGCGACGCCGGATTGCGGAACTTCTCGTAAGCGCCCTTCTCCGGCGCAGGGAACTCGACCGCCGTGATCAGCTCCCCCTGTTCGAGCGCTGTCGTGAACATTCCCTGAAAGTAGTCGTCCGCCTTGATCGAACGCTTGTCGGTCTTGATCGTCGCCCCCAGGGCCAACGCGGCAGCCGGATAGTCGGCGGCCGGATCGTTGTTCGCAAGGCTGCCGCCGATCGTGCCGCGATGCCGCACCGCGTCGTCGCCGATCACCGAGGCAAGCTCCGCCAGCGACGGAATCTTCGCCTTCAGTTCGGCATTTGCGGCGACGGCACCATGCGTTGTCATGCCAGCGATGGTCACGGTGTTGCCGGACACGGTCACGCCTGTCAGCCCCAGCTTGGCCAGGTCCACCAAAAGCGACAGCTTGTTCAGCCGCTGCTTCAGCACCGGGATCAGCGTCATGCCCCCGGCAAGTGCCTTCGCGTCGGGATCGGCGCTCAGCGCCTTCACCGCATCGGCGAGGTTCGATGGCTTCTGATATGCGAAATCATACATCGTCCTGTTCCTCGTCCCGATTACTTCGCAGCCATGATGGACCAGAGCTTCTGCGGCGTCGCCGGCATGTCGATATGCCGCACATTATACGCCTTCAACGCGTCTATGATGGCGTTGATAACCGCCGGCGGCGAGCCGATCGCGCCGACCTCGCCGCACCCCTTCACGCCGAGCGGGTTGTGCGTGCACAGCGTTATCTCGGTGCCGACGGTGATGTTCGGCAGGTCATCGGCCCGTGGCATCGTGTAGTCCATCATCGAGCCCGACAGCAGTTGCCCGCTCTCGTCATACACCGCGTGCTCCAGCAGCGCCTGGCCGATGCCCTGCGCCACGCCGCCCTGTACTTGACCCTCGACGATCATCGGATTGATCACGCGTCCGACGTCATCCACCGCGACGAAATTCACCACCTCGACCACACCGGTATCCTTGTCGATCTCCACCTCCGCGACGTGGCAGCCGCCGGGGAACGTGAAGTTCTTCGGATCATAGAACGAGGTTTCGTCGAGGCCCGGCTCGAGTTCCTCGATCGGATAGTTGTGTGGCACGTACGCGGCCAGCGAGATGTCGGTCAGCGTCTTCGTCTTGTCGGTGCCGGCGACGCCGAACGTGCCGTCCTTGAACTCGATGTCGTCCACCGAGGCTTCCATCAGGTGGGCGGCGATTTTCTTGCCTTTGACGATGATCTTGTCCATCGCCTTCACCATCGCGCTGCCGCCGACGGCGAGACTGCGGCTGCCATAGGTGCCCATGCCGAACGGGATCTTTGCGGTATCGCCGTGCACGATGTCAACCTGATCCAGCGGAACGCCGAGCTGCGAGCACACGAGTTGCGCCAGCGTGGTCTCGTGTCCCTGGCCGTGGCTGTGCGTGCCGGTATAGACGGTAACGCTGCCGGTGGGGTGCACCTTGATGTTCGCCACTTCGTACAAACCGGCACGCGCGCCGAGAGATCCCACCACAGCCGAGGGCGCGATGCCGCAGGCCTCGAGGTAGGTGGAGACGCCCATACCACGCAGCTTGCCCTTCGCAGCGGCGGCAGCGCGACGTGATTCAAAGCCGGCATGATCCGCCGCCATCAAACAGGCATCAAGCGTCGCCTGGTAGTTGCCGCTGTCGTACTGCAGTGCGACCGGCGTCTGATAGGGAAAGGCGTCCGCCGGGATGAAGTTCTTCCGCCTGATCGCGACGCGATCCGTTTTTGTGTCATAGGCGCAGGCATCGACCAGACGCTCGAGCAGGAATGTCGCCTCCGGTCGTCCCGCGCCACGATACGCATCGACCGGCACGGTGTTGGTGAATACCGCCTTCACCTCGCAGTAGATCACCGGCGTCTTGTAAACGCCGGCAAGCAAGGTCGCGTAGAGATAGGTCGGGACGCACGGGGCGAACGTGGACAGATAGCTGCCCATGTTCGCCAATGTCGAGACACGCAGCGCCAGGAAGTTGCCATCCGCGTCCAGCGCCATCTCGGCCGTCGTATCATGGTCCCGGCCATGCGCGTCGGACATGAAGCTCTCGGTGCGCTCCGCCGTCCACTTCACCGGCCGCCGAACCTTCCCCGCCGCCCAGGTGACGATCGCCTCCTCGGCGTAATGGTAGATCTTGGAGCCGAACCCGCCACCCACATCGGGTGCCACGACGCGCAGCTTGTTCTCCGGGATGTGCAGCACAAAGGCGCCCATCAGCAGCCGGATCACGTGCGGATTCTGGCTGGTGGTAAAGAGCGTATAGTCACCGCTGTGACCGTCGAAATCGCCGATCGCGGCGCGCGGCTCCATCGCGTTGGGGATCAGGCGATTGTTGGTGAGATCGAGCTTCACCACCTTCGCCGCCTTGGCGAAGGCCGCATCGACCATCGCCTTGTCGCCGATATGCCAGTCGTAGCAGATGTTGCCCGGCGCATCGTCATGCACCAGCGCGGCACCTGGCGCGATCGCATCGCGCAGCGACGCCACCCCCGGCAGGTCCTCGTAGTCGATCACGATCTGCTCGGCCGCGTCCTTCGCCGCCTGCTTCGTCTCCGCGATCACCACAGCCACCGGATCGCCGACATGGCGCACCTTCTCCACCGCGAGCACCGGATGCGGCGGCTCCTTCATCGGCGAGCCGTCCTTGCTGTGGATCTGCCAGCCGCATGGCAGGCCGCCGATGTTCTCGGCCGCCATGTCCGCGCCGGTATAGACCGCCACGACGCCGGGCGCGGTCGCCGCGGTAGCCGTGTCGATGCTCACGATCTTCGCATGCGGTCGGTCCGAACGCCGGACGAATGCGTAAAGTTGGCCGGGCCGATTGATGTCATCGGTGTAGCTGCCGTGACCGCTGAGAAAGCGCGCGTCCTCCTTGCGGCGGACAGCGGCCCCTATTCCCTCGAAAGGCATCGGCGCCCCTCCCTGTTGGTTCGTCTTATTCCGCTGCCGCTGCCTTGCCGTGCATCAGTGGCCAGGCGGCCGCGATCGCCTTGACGATATTATGGTAGCCGGTGCACCGACAGAGATTGCCTTCGAGGCCCTCGCGGATCTGCTTCTCGGTCAGCCCGCCAGGATGCGAATTCACCAGGTCGATGGCGCTCATCACCATGCCGGGCGTGCAGAAGCCGCATTGCAGCGCGTGATGCTCGCGGAACATCTCCTGCATCGGGTGCAGCGTGCCATCCGCCGCCGCCAGCCCCTCGATCGTGAGCACCGACGTGCCGTCTGCCTGGAGCGCCAGCATGGTGCAGGACTTTGCCGACACGCCATCGACATGCACGACGCAGGCGCCGCACTGGCTCGTGTCGCAGCCGACATGGGTGCCGGTCAGCCCCAGCTTCTCGCGCAACAGTTCCACCAGCAGCGTCCTGCCTTCGACCTCGACCGTATGCCGCTTGCCGTTCACCGTCAGGGTCACCTGAGGCATGCGCAGTCCCTCCCTTGTCGCGTGGGCCGGAGTGTGGTCATCGGGGTGGGGGGTGGTCAAGCGGGTGCGGCGAGGACCGGAACGATATCGGTCTTGGCGAAATCGGTGCCTTTGAAGAGCAAGGGGATGTTGAGTGATTTCGCCAGCGCGTAGGAGGCGCAATCGCCACAATTGAGCCGTGCCGGGTGACGGCCCTCGCCGAAGCGAAGGAAGGCACCGCGGGCGATCACGGCGAGTTCCTGCGTGTGTGGAACGGTCGCCATCGAATAGCTCATGATGAGAGCATCGAGATCCTGCCACGCCTCGGCGTCCGTCGTGCGACCGGCCATCACCATCGAGGCCTCCTGGAGGCTGACGGCGGACAGGCAGGCGGCGTCCGCGCCGCTGATGCAGCGGAGTAGTGCTGCAGCCTCAGGCTCAAACTGCAGGATTGCGATGATCGCCGACGTGTCGACGGCGATCACGCCGGAAGGCCATGCTCATCGTAGAGATCGTCCTCGGTGAACGGCGCTCGACGAATTCAGCACCCGCCGCCTCCAACGCGCCTCGAACCTCATCAAGGGTTCCCGGCGCCACCTTGCTCAGTCCATCCGGCGCCTCCAGCCGGCGGACCGTCACAACGGAGACATTGGCGCGGCGCGCCAGCTCCTCCTGCTCGATCCGGAGGAGAGCACGGGCGGCACGTACCTGTGCGGGCGTGATTAGCATGATCACTTTATATCATCGGCCGCTGCCCACCGGCTAGACGGCGAGGCGAATATCCTTGCCTTCGATACCGGCTGTTGGTTACAGAATCGCTCACTGCCGGAGCGATCCTGAGCGCTCACCGTCACGCCCATAAGCACCCGGAAACCGGGGAACGACTGGTCCGGCCAATCCGACATGCCGATATAGGGGGAAGCGATGTCCAACACGACAGGCGCCCTGCCGGCGCCGACTGCCCGGCCGTTACGAATTAAGTATCTGGCGTTCGCCGTGATCGCGGCGATGGCTGCTTATGTGCTCTATCACAACGAGCGCTTCCTGATCGATGCGACGGCTCCGGTCTGGAACCACTATGATCCGTTCAAGTGGTGGCTGTTGCCGCACGGTCTCGCCGGCGCCTGCGCACTGGTGCTGGCACCGATGCAGTTCGCCGAGGGCTTCCGCCGCCGCCACACGGTGGTGCATCGGACCATGGGCACGATGTATGTTATCGGCTGCTTCATCCTCGCGCCTCTGGGGCTCTACATCCAGTATCTCGACGAAGCCCAGGGTGCGGCGCGGTCCTTCACCATCGAGACCATGATCCAGTCGTCGTCGCTGATGATCACGACGGGGTTCGGCCTCTACTTCGCCCTGCGGCGGCAGTTCACCTATCACCGGCAGTGGATGATCCGCAGCTACGCGGTCGCGCTGACGTTCCTCGAGATACGGGTCATCCTTGGCGTGTTCGGTTTGGACCAGCCGCTCGACTGGCACATTCTCGAGACGGTGGTTTGGAGTTGCGTCGGCTCGTCGATCCTGATCGGGGACATCGCCAACCAGTTCTATGAGAGTCATTTGCGACGCCGGAGCGCCCGCGGCCCGGTCGGCAGAAGCGCCGCCGTCGCCGCCGCATAAGCGTGGGGAAGCGCGGTCCGGTCGTCAGGCCGCCATCGGCACCACCTGCCCGCCCGGCACATGATCCAGATGGCACGCCGACACGTGCGCATCGCCCACCGACCGCAACACCGGCTCCTCCACCCGGCAGCGATCGAACACGAACGGGCACCGCGTGTGAAACCGGCAGCCGGAAGGCGGATTGATCGGTGAGGGCACGTCGCCGGTCAGGATGATGCGCTGTCGCTTCGCCGTCGGGTCCGGCACCGGCACCGCCGACAGCAGCGCGCGCGTATACGGATGGTGCGACTTCGCGAACAGCGTGCGGCGATCTGCCAGTTCGACGATCTTTCCCAGATACATCACCGCCACGCGGTGCGTCAGATGCTCCACGATGGCGAGGTCGTGGCTGATGAACAGCAGCGCCATACCGAACTCGTCCTGCAGATCGACCAGCAGGTTGATGATCTGCGCCTTCACCGACACATCGAGCGCCGACACCGCCTCATCGCAGATGATCAGGTCCGCGCCAGGCGCCAGCGCACGCGCGATGCCGATGCGCTGCCGCTGGCCGCCGGAAAATTCGTGCGGATAGCGGCCGATCGCATCGCGCGGCAACTGCACCTTATCCATCAGCAGTTCGACGCGCTTGGTCAGCTCGCGGCCGCCACGCACAATACCGAAATTGATCAGCGGCTCGGCCAGAATGTCGCGCACCTTCATGCGCGGGTTCAGCGAGGAGAACGGATCCTGGAACACCACCTGGACGCGCCGACGCAGAGGACGCAGCCGGGCCGCCGGCAGGTTGTCGATCCGATCGCCGGCGAGATACACCTCGCCGTCGGTGATCGAATACAGCCGTAGGATCGCCTTGCCGACGGTGGACTTGCCGCAACCGGACTCGCCCACCAGCGAAAGCGTCTCGCCGCGGTTGATGGTGAACGTCACGCCGTCGACCGCGTAGACCTTGGCGGTCTCCTGGCCCAGCATGCCGCCGAAGATCGGGAAGTGCTTCTTCAGGCCGTTGACCTCGAGGAGCGGGCGCGTCGCGCTCACGCTGCCGCCATCCGCCGTTCGGCATAGTGGCACGCGACCAGGTGGTTCTGCGCCTTGGTCTCGATCGCCGGTGCAACGCGCGTACACACTTCGGTCGCCATCGGACAGCGCCCTGCGAACGGGCAGCCGACGATCTTCTGTCGCAAACTCGGCACCAGGCCGGTGATCTCGGCCAGCTTGGCGCGTCCGCCATCCACCAGCGACGATCCGAGCTTCGGCACCGAGCCCAGCAACCCGCGCGTATAGGGATGCATCGGACGGGCGAAGATCTCCTCGACCGCTCCCTCCTCCACCTTGCGCCCCGCGTACATCACCACGACGCGCTGGCACATCTCGGCCACCACGCCGAGGTCATGCGTGATCAGCATGATCGCCGACCCCAGCCGGCGCTGCAGATCGCGCATCAGGTCCAGAATCTGCGCCTGGATCGTCACATCCAGCGCCGTCGTCGGCTCATCCGCGATCAGCAGCTTCGGATTGCACGCCAGCGCCATCGCGATCATCACCCGCTGCCGCATGCCACCGGATAGCTGGTGCGGATACTCCCGCACCCGTCGCTCCGGCGCCGGAATGCCCACCAGCACCAGCATTTCGACCGCACGCTTCTCGGCGTCGCGCGACGACAGGCCTTGGTGAAGCTGCAGCGTCTCGCCGATTTGCCTGCCGACCGTCAGCACCGGGTTGAGGCTGGTCATCGGCTCCTGAAAGATCATCGAGATCGCGTTGCCGCGGATGTCACGCATCTCCGGCTCGGAAACCTCAAGCAGGTTGCGGCCCTCGAAGCGGATCGCTCCCGCTATCTTGCCGGGTGGCTCCTGGATCAGCCGCAGGATCGACATCGCGGTAACCGATTTGCCGCAACCTGACTCGCCGACAATGCCGAGAGTCTCACCGGCATTGACATGGAACGAAACTCCCTCCACCGCGCGGACCACACCGTCAGGTGTGCCGAAATGCGTCTGCAGATTCTCGACTTCCAGCAGCGCCATGTCAGAGCCGCTTGGCGAGCCGCGGGTCGAGCGCATCGCGCAACCCGTCACCGAGTAAGTTCACCGACAGCACGGTGATGCACAGGAACACCGCCGGGAAGAACACGATATACGGCTTCACCTGCCATAGCGCCCTGCCCTCCGCCATGATGTTGCCCCAGCTCGGGATGATGGGCGGCGTGCCGGCGCCGATGAACGACAGTGCCGCCTCGGTGATCATCGCCGATGCGCAGATGAAGGTGGCGTTCACCATCAGCGGCGCCAGAGTGTTCGGCAGGATGTGCTTGATGATGATCATCGGCGTCCGGGTGCCTGACGCAACAGCCGCCTCCACATACGGTTGCTCGCGCAGGCTGAGCACCACCCCGCGGATCAGCCGGGATACGCGAGGGAAATCCGATATGCTGATGGCGATGATCACGTTCTGCACCGAGGCACGGGTCAGCGCCATCAGGGCGATCGCCAGCAGAATCGGAGGAATGGACATCAGCCCGTCCATCACCCGCATGATGATGGAATCGAGCACACGGCTGAATCCCGAAACCAGGCCGACGAACGTGCCCATGACTGAGGCGATCGCCGCCACCGCAAACCCGACGATGAGCGAGACACGCGCGCCGTAGATGACGCGCGAATACACGTCCCTGCCCAGCATATCGCTGCCGAACCAGAATTGCGCCGACGGTTCGCGTGTGCGTTTTGCCGGTGCCAGTGCCGTGGGATCCACTGTGCCAAGGTACGGCGCAAGGATCGCCATCAGGATAATCAGGAACAGGAGTGACCCGCCGATCACGATAGTCGGATTGCGGTAGACAAAGGTCATCACTCTGCCGCGTCGTCTCGGCGGTGGCAGCACGTCGGCCAGCGCCGGCGCAGCCACATAACCGGTTTGGCTGGTGGTTGCGGAGCTCATGGCAAGCATCCCCTCGTCACGACCGGCGCCAGGAAATACCATGTGCCGGCCATCAATATCGGATCCTCGGGTCAAGCAAGGTGTACGTCAGATCGACGGCGAGGTTCACCAGCACATAGCTGAAGCTGAACAGCAGCACGACGCCCTGTATTACCGGATAGTCCCGGCGCAAAATGGCATCGACCGTCAATCGTCCGAGACCGGGGATCGCGAATACGCTCTCGGTTAACACCGCGCCGGCAATCAGCAGCGCGATACCGTTGCCGATTACGGTGACGATCGGCACCGCGGCATTCTTCAACGCGTGCACGAACAGCACCGCGCGCTGACCGACCCCCTTCGCCTTCGCGGTGCGCACGTAGTCCTGGCTCAGCACGTCCAGCATCGTCGCCCGCGTGATGCGTGCCAGCAAAGCGATGAAGGCCAGGCCCAGTGCGATGGTGGGCAAAATCAGGTTGCGCAGGAATGGCCAAAATCCGTCGCCAAGAGAATGGAACCCCTGCACCGGCAGCCAGTCGAGTTGCAGCGCGAACAGATACGCCAGCACGTAGCCAACCACGAATACCGGCACGGAAAACCCGAGGACCGCCAACGCCATCACCGCACTGTCGATCCAGGAGCCGTGCTTCCACGCGGCCAGCACACCGAGCGGAATTGCGATCACGACGGAAAACACCACCGCCAGAACCATCAGCGATAACGTCGGTTCGATGCGCTGCGCGATCATGTGGCTGACCGGCAGGTTGGTGAAGATCGAGGTACCGAGATCACCGTGCAGGATCTGCCAGAGCCACTCGCCGAACCGCACGAGGAACGGCCGATCAAGACCCAGCGAGGCACGGATGCGGTCGACATCGGCAGGCGTGGCTTGATCGCCCGCGATGATCGCGGCGGGATCGCCGGGCGCGAGATACAGCAGGCTGAACACGAAGAACGCGACGACAAGCATTACCGGGATGGTGGCCAGGATGCGCCGCGTGGCGTAGGCAAGCATGCGGTTGCGGCCGGCTCAGCCTGTGGACCGGCCGCGCGCACTCGGCGCATCGTCACCACGGAATATGCCGACCCTGAAAACTCCAAGCCGATGCATTGCCTGCTCGAGCCTCCGCCTTGCCATTCTTCTCGCTTGCATGCCGGTCCCAGCCCCGACGGCTCGTAGCCTGCCTCAGCCGGGCGGGAAAGGCTAGGGGTTGTGCGGTGCAGTATGCCTCGGTCCGCTTTCAACGATGGCGTCGGACAGCCTTGGTGGAGGCAGCAAGTTTCTGTAGTGACAGGCTTATGCGCACGTTGCTGCTCCGCCTCGCCACCCAGCTTCCGCCACCGGCACGACACTTTGCCACACCGGCGCGGATCGCAACGCTGGTGCAGTTCCTGATGTTCGGCACAGTCGGCGTGGTTGGCTTCCTGTTCGATACCGCGACGGTATACTCACTGCGCCGCACTCTTGGCCTGTACGGTGCGGGCGCGGTCGCCTATGTGGTGGCTGCGACGGTCACCTGGCTGTTGAACCGGCTGTGGACCTTCCGCGGCCTGGGGGATGCTCCGCTGCGTCAGCAGTGGGCCCGCTTCCTCGTCGTCAACCTCGGCGGCTTCGTGTTGAACCGCGGCACCTATGCGCTGCTGGTCACTTTCGTGGTGCTCTGCGCGGAGCAGCCGGTCTACGCCGTCGCTGCCGGTGCGATCGTCGGCATGTTCCTGAACTTCTCTCTCTCGCGCGCGATCGTATTCCGCTAACCCGGTTGTCCCACCACTACCCTGCGCGACGCGATTGCAACCATGCAATGTGAACGTCGACAGTAACCCTTCGGTCAGATATTAGCGCGCTTAATTGCTACCGAAAGTTGCAATCAGGGCTGCACCACAACTAAAACAGATGCGACAGCCTCGCTCTCCAGGGCGTCGTGTTCATGTATCAGTTCGCTGGCAGTTCAATCGGCAAGGCTTCGCTGAGCTCCGCCGATCTTTGCATCCTCCCCATTTCATGTGCTGAACCGGCCTCCTGGCCGATCTGCGGATGGCGTGGTGCGGCAAAGCGGCTCATCGACATCGTCGTCGCGCTGCTCGGTCTGTTCCTTGTTTCACCACTCTTGCTGGTGACCGCCCTCGCCATCCGATTGGAAACCCCTGGCAACGCGCTGTTCCGCCAGCGCCGCACCGGCTTCGCCAATGCGGGCTTCGACATGTGGAAGCTCCGCACTATGCATCAGCATGACTCAGAGCCCGGCTGGTTGATCCAGGCCACACGCAACGACAAGCGTCTCACGCGGCTCGGCGTTGTCCTGCGCCAACTCTCAATCGATGAGCTGCCGCAATTGCTCAACGTGTTGCGCGGCGACATGTCGCTGGTCGGACCACGACCGCACGCGCCGGGCACGCGCGCCGGGGTCAAGCCGTTCGAAATGGTTACACCGCATTACGCCGAGCGCCATCGCGTACGGCCGGGAATGACCGGACTTGCCCAGGTGCGCGGCTGGCGCGGTGAAACAGAAACGGAGGAGAAGCTGCTCCGCCGCGTCGAATCGGACCTGGAATATATCGACAATTGGTCGCTCTGGCTGGATTTCGTCATCCTCGCGCGCACGATCATGCCTGTATTTGCCGCGCGCAACGCCTACTGAGCAGTGAGGGCACGACCATGCTGCAAACACTGCCCGTCCGAGACGCTGAGAAGCTGAGCCGCCCGACCAGACTGAGCGTCGCCGTGCTGATACCTTGCTACAACGAGGAACTTGCGGTTGCTGAGGTCATCGCTGGGTTCCGCGCCAGCCTGCCCGACGCAACCGTGCTGGTGTACGACAACAACTCGTCTGACCGCACCCGTCAGATAGCCGGCAGCGCCGGCGCTGTGGTTCGCAATGAGACCCAGCAGGGGAAGGGTCATGTGGTCCGGCGCATGTTCGCAGACATAGAGGCGGACATCTACGTGCTGGTTGACGGCGACAACACCTACGATCCGGCGACCGCTCCCGTCATGGTGCGGCAACTGACAGAAAACCGGCTCGACATGGTTACCGCGGTGCGCCTGCCCGCCGGACACGACGCCTTTCGGCCAGGCCACCGCATCGGCAACCGCGTTCTGAGCTTTCTCGTATGCCGCGTGTTCGGCAACCGCGTCAGCGACGTGCTGTCCGGCTATCGTGTGTTCAGCCGGCGCTTCGTCAAGTCGTTCCCGGCGCTCGCCACCGGCTTCGAGACCGAGACCGAATTCACCATCCACGCCCTCGAGCTCAGAATGCCGATCGGCGAACTGATCACGCAGTATCGCGGCCGCGTCCCGGGTTCTCGGTCCAAGCTGCACACGGTCTCCGATGGGATTCGCATCCTTCGCACGATCATGAAACTGGTGAAGCAGGAACGCCCGTTACAGTCGTTCGGGCTGACGGGAGCCGCATTCCTCACCGTCGGTCTCGCTCTCGGCCTGCCGGTCGTGCTGCAGTTTCTGCACAGCGGCGTCGTGCCGCGGCTGCCCACGGCACTGTTGGCAACCGGACTGGTATTGGCTGCGTCGCTGTCCTTCGTCTGCGGCTTCGTGCTCGAACAGGTGGCGCGCGGGCGGCAGGAGCTGAAGCGGCTGGCCTACCTGTCGATCCCAGCAATCGGCAGCGACCAATGACAACTCGTCATATAGCCGGTGCCGCCTGTCCGCCGCACGGCGAATACGATGCCGACGTGGTGATCCTGTCGTTCGATCGACCCGAGGAGACCGTGGCGGCAGTCAACTCGGCGCTCGAACAGACCGGCGTGTCGCGTCATGTCTTCATTGTCGATCAGGGTTCGCGGCCCGAGAACCTCGCGCGGTTCGCCGCCGTCGTCGCCGGAAGACAGGACGCAACGCTGGTGGCACTTGACCACAATCATGGCGTGGCCGGCGGCCGCAATCGCGGATCGGCGCTTGGCCATGGCCGTGTCATCTTCGGCATCGACAACGATGCCGAGTTCGCCGACGTCTCCACCCTTGCACGTGCCGTCGCCGCGCTGGACGGAGATCCCACACTCGGCGCGATCGGTTGCCGCATTCTGCTGGGCACATCGGATGCGGATGACATGTCGTCTTGGGGCTATCCAAGCTGTCTTCTGCCACGTGCAGGCGAGTCATTCGACACGATCACCTTCGTCGGCGCCGGACATGCGATCCGCCGCGCCGCATGGGATGGCTATGACGAGGCGCTGTTCTTCTGCTGGGAAGAATTCGATTTCTGCCTGGGCGCCATCGAGCGAGGGTGGCGCATCCGCTACCGCGGCGACATAGCGGTACACCATAAGGTCAGCCCGGAGCGCCGCGTCGCGTGGTCCGGCACTCGCTGGTTCCACTTCGTGCGCAATCGGCTCTACATCGAGCGCAAATGGGGTGCCGGGTGGTTCGGCCTGCTGCCGCGCCTCGCATTCTATCTGCTCAAGGGCGCACGAAATGGCGTGCTGGCGCAAACCGTGCGAGCCGTGCCTGGCGCGATCCGTCTGTCATCGCACGTGACCGCGCGCCACCATTCGCCGGCAGCGCTCAGCTACCTGCGAGTGAATGACACGGCGTATCGCACGCACTGGCCCACCATCGCCTGGCTTCCCCCTCCGCTCGCGGGAGGGGGTTAGGGGGAGGGGAAAGGGAAGCCGTAGGCGGAGGGGTTGGCCCTACGATGCCGCCACCGCTCGCGCCAGCACCTCGCCGGCCTGCCGGCACTGCGCCGCATCGACATTCAGATGCGTCACCGCGCGTACCGTTCGGGCCGCGAACGCCGACACCAGCACGCCGCTCTCCTGAGCGCGCCGCACCACGGTCGCGGCATCCGGCAACGGCTCGGGCACTCGGAAAATCACTATGTTGCTCTGCACTGTCGCGAGATCGATCTCCACCCGCGTATCCGTCAGCCGTTCAGCCATGATCCGCGCGTTCGCATGATCCTCGGCCAGCCGCGCGATGTTGTTGTCGAGCGCATACAATCCGGCCGCGGCGAGAATACCGGACTGTCGCATCGCACCACCGAACATGCGGCGCGCACGCACCGCACGCTGCATGTCGGCGGCACGTCCGGCCATGACACTGCCGACCGGGCAGCCAAGCCCCTTCGACAACGCCACTGACACCACATCGAACGGTGCCGCCAACTCGGCGAGGGAAAGTCCGCTCGCCATGGCCGTGTTGAACAGCCGCGCGCCGTCCAGATAGCTCGCCATGCCCAGCTCGCGTGCCGCGGCACAGATTGCCACGGCCTGCTCCTGCGGGAAAACGACGCCGCCACCGCGATTATGCGTATTCTCGACCGCGACAAGCGTGGTCGGAGGAAAGATGATATGGCCCGGCGGTTTGAACGCGGCACGCAGGTCAGCGGCGGTGAACAGGCCGCCGCGTCCGACCACGGTGAACTGGACGCCCGAATTCGCCGCCGCGGCACCCAATTCATGCCAGACGATATGCGCCTCATCGCCCACCACCACGTCGTCGCCCGGGCGCGTCAGCAGCTTCAGGCCGATCTGGTTCGCCATGGTGCCGCTCGGCACGAAGATCGCCGCCTCCTTGCCCAGCAGTGCCGCGATCTTCTCCTGCAGCGCGCGCACCGTGGGGTCCTCGCCATACTGATCGTCGCCGACGGGCGCGTTCGCCATCGCGGCGCGCATCGGATAGGACGGCAGCGTCACCGTGTCCGAGCGCAGATCGATCCGTTGCATGAGCCGCTCCCTTACCTCACCTCTTCGGCGGCAGCCGCGCCGCTGTGACGCCAGCCGCGTGCCACGCGGCCAAGCCCGTAGGCAAACGCCGCGCTGAACATCAGCGGTATCGCCGCCACGTAGAACAGCTGATACCCCGGCAGATGCATGCGCAAGAGCACCCCCCCGATCACCGGCCCCGCAATCGAGCCGATCTTGGCGACCGCCAGCGCCCAGCCCTCAGCGTTCGCACGATATGCGGTCGGATAGAACACCGGGGCGATCGCGGTGCAGGCGAACTGCGCGCCCACCACAAAGAAGCCCTGCGCGAACACGACAGCCTCCAGCGCCGCCATCGGCATCGGCCACCCCACAAACACGCTGACCACCGCACCAGCCAACGGCAGCACGGCCACTGCGGTGAGGCCGATCCGGTCGATGATCTGTCCGGTCGCCAGGCCGCCGATCGTACCGCCAAGCGAGTATACCGCCGTGGTCAACGCGGCCTGCGGCGCGCTCAGCCCGATGCCCTGGATCAGCACCGGCATCCAGCTCTGCATGAAGAACACGGCGACCGAATTGAAGATGTAGAACAGCCAAAGCAGTGGCGTGATGAACAGCAGGCTGCCGACGAACAGCAGATCCGGCGTGAAGTGCTGCACCCGCGCGCCCTCATGGATCACGAAGCGCGCATCCGCGGGGACATCGGTCTGCGGTGACATGCTGCGGATCACCCGCGCCAGTTCGCCCCAGCGCTTTTCGTGCAATGTCAGGAACCGCACCAACTCCGGCAGCACGATCCACAGGCAGGCCGACACCACGAATGGTGCAATGCCGCCCACCACGAACAGCGCCTGCCACCCGAACAACGGGATCAGACTTGCCGCCGCCAGCCCTGCCAACACGGCCCCGATGGTGAAGCCAGTGAACATCAGCACGACCCAGGTCGCGCGCAGTCGCCTTGGCGCGAATTCACTGACCAGAACGATGGCGTTCGGCACCGCTGCGTAGAGACCGACGCCCGCCAGGAAGCGCAGCAACATCAGCGCGTTCACCGACGGCGCCCAGACCGAGGCCAACGTAAAGCCGCCGAACAGCCAGCATCCCAGTATGATGGTCTTCTTGCGACCGATGCGATCGCCGACCCAGCCGAAGATGATCGACCCGACCATCAGGCCGAATACACCGATACCGAGGACCGACCCGAAACTGCCGACCTCAACATGCCATTCGCGCGCGACGGCAGGAACCACGAACGAGATACCGGCGAAGTCGAACCCGTCGAGCAGCATGCAGACGAACATCCAGCCAAGCAGGCTCCATGCGAAGCGCCCGACCCGCTGCGTCTCAATCAGCGCCGATACGTCGACGATCCGTCGCTGCATGCCCGCATTTCTCCCGTATTCCATCAGCCCGATACCGAAAACCCCCACAGCAACAATTTCTGTCATTGCGAGGAGCGAAGCGACGCGGCAATCTCAACCCGCTATCGCCACACCCCCCGCTGTTCACCGCCATGCGAGCAGCAGCCGCTCCGCCCGGCCGATCAGCCACGATACCGCAAGCCCCAGCAGCGACAACACGACAATTCCCGCCAGCAGATTGTCGGTGTCGTACAGATTGCCCGCCGACAGCACGAACGCGCCGATACCCCGCTCCGCCCCGATCATCTCCGCGGCGACCAGCAGCACGATGGCGATCGACGAGGCGACGCGGAAGCCGTTGAGGATCGCCGGCAATGCGGCCGGCAGCACCACCTTGCGCACGATCGCCGAGTGCGAAAGTCCGAAGCTTTGCGCCATGCGGATCAGCGAGCGCGGCACATTGTCCACTCCGCCGGCGGTGGCGATCACCGTGGGAAAGAACACCCCGAACGACAGTGTGGCGATCTTCGATCCTTCGCCGATGCCGAACCAGATGATGAACAGCGGCACCAGTGCGATCTTCGGAATTGGAAACAGCGCCGATACCACCGCCATCCCCGGCGAGCGTAGCAGCGACGACAGTCCGACCGCGACGCCGAGCGCTATGCCAAATACGGTGCCCACGACCCAACCGATCGCCAACCGCGCCAGCGACGCGCTGAGGTGCTTCCACAACTCGCCGCTGACTGTCAGGTGATACAACGCCACCGCGATATTTGCCGGCGACGGCAGGAACAGCGTCGGGACCAGGCCAAGCAAATCACCGAGCTGCCAAAGCGCCACCAGGCCAAGCAGCGTGACGGCTCCCGCGACCGGCAGGTTGCGCGGCGCAAACCCGCCGCCGCGGAACGGCACAAGGCCCGTCACATCACGCATAGATCAGGCGACGTCGCCCAGCCGGTAGAACCGCGCCGCCGTGCCATGGAACAGCGCCGCCTTTTCAGCGTCCGAACATCCGGCCGCCAGCCGCTTGAACGCGTTCCACACCACGGGATAGCTGCACATCCCCTTGTCCACCGGGAAATTGCTCTCGAACATGCAGCGCTGCGCGCCGAACGCCTCGATGCATGTCTCCATGATGGGACGCCACGCCGCGGCCAGCTCGCCCGACGACGGCGGCAGTACCTCCTCATGGAACGCGAAGCCGCGGATGGTCATCGCGAGGCCGCCGAGTTTCAGATGCACGTTGGGGCACCGCGCCAGCTCGTGCAGATCGCGCCGCCATGCAGCGAACGTCTCATCCGGCCGCTCGCGATAAGGACCGACACGGATCGGACCACCGCAGTGATTGACGCAGATCGGCTGATCGGGAAACGCGCGCGCCAGATCGATCAGTTCGGGCAATTGAGGATGGTACAGCGAGCATTCATACGACAGCCCAAGGCGCCGCAGCCGCCCCAGCCCGACACGGAAGGCGGGATCCATCAGCAGATGCTGTACCGCCGGCGTGGCCGTGGTCAGAATGATCGCCGAGTCCCAGCCGGCGCTCTGACGAATGCCCTTGAAGCGCTCCCCGCCGGCCGCGATGTGCGCCTCCAGCACCGCGTCGATCTTCTCGCCCAGGCGGAAGTCGCAATGACCGACGATGCCGTTGCACGCTCGCAGACCGGCAGCCTCCGCGCGCGCGGCGGTTGCGGCGACATATTCGGTCTCGCCCACCGGCCTCAGCTCGGCGGGCCCCTCACTGCGATAGGCGAAGCCGCACTGGATGAACACCGTGGCCCGCACATTGTGCCCCGATACGAGATCGGCACGCAGCTCATCCAGCAGGTAGCGTCCATTGCGCTCCCATAGATGATGGTGCGCGTCGACGATCGGCAGCGCGGGGTCGATGATGTCCTCGCGCAGCTTTTCGAGCCAAGCCTCGTTCACGTGCGGATGTGGATAGGCCTGGCGTTCCCCGGGTGCCGCGCTCATGCCGGTCTCCTTTGTTCGGACCGGCACGAGGCTACACTCGAAAGTCGCGTCGCGGAACTCAGGCCGCTTCGGCGAGCTCGGCCTCGCGGGCGCGCTGTGTCGGCGTGTCCACCAGCACGCGAGCGAAGCGCTTCATCATCTCTGCCGAGAGATCCTTCGCGGTATCCCACTGCGCTCCCTCACCCGCCATGACGAAGCGGTGCAGCGCAGGAATGTCCTGTCGATACGAGAGATCGCGTGCCGCCAGCCGGCGCTCGCGCAGATCACCCTTGAACTGTTCGCGCAGGAAGCCGTAGGCGAGCAGTTCGCTCAGCAGGATCGTTATCACCTCCTCGGCCTGGGTCGGCTCGAACTCAACCAGATCCATGATCGCCTTGCGCGCACTCTCCAATGCAAGAAACTGCATGTAGATGACATTGCATATCGCGCGGTGCCAATCGTCATCGCATGTGCTGGCCGACTCAGGCGTCTTGATCTCGGCAAGCCTGCGCAGCAAATCGCGCATGACCTTCATATACGTGTAGTACGCAGTGACGTGCTTGACGACATTCGCCTCCAGCACCTGGAGGTCCTTTACCGATGCCTCGAACACGGGGAAGTAGCTTTCCTGCGACGTGAAGCGGCTGGTATCGGCTGGTAGCTCGCCGTCGATTACCTGCGGCATGCCGCCCCGCGGGCCACGCTGGAACAGATCGACATAGCGCTGCACCATCTCCACCACGGCGCCGACCCGGCACAGAGTGGCAATCTCGCAGGCGAACAGATCAACCACGCCAAGCCGCGCGCTGCCGGTCTGATAGGTCCAGGCCAGCACGCCGCCGCCCACCGCGCAGATCGCGCCAATAAAAGGACCGCTCGAGGCTATGGCGGCGAGTCCGTGCCTCACCCAGGGCCAGACGCTATGACCCTCGTGCAGCTCCTTCCAGTTGCTCACGACCTGGTACTCGCAGCAGAACGCGAGCGCGGCGATTACGCCCACGATCATCAGGATGACGGCGACCGAGAAGATCAGTCGCAGATCGGCGACATGCCGCGAGCGGCCGAGCCGCTCGAATGTGGAGGAGTCCTTGCCAAGGCGGAGCTGGCGAACGATGGCGAATGGCGACAGCACTGACATGACACCCACGACCCTCCCCTCGACGATGCCGTAGCGCAGCACACCGGCGCCCACATCGCTGTGACCGGGATCACGTCTGGCGCCGATTTCTGACGTCCTCAATCTCCCGTTCCGCCGCCGCGGCATCGTCGCGAATGAGCCGCCACAGCTCCGCCTCGACGGCCTGCAACTCCGCATCGTCGGCCGCGCGCCCGGCGATCGGCCGATCGATGCGCCTGATCGCACGCACACGCCCCGGCCGTCGCGACAGCACTACAATCTGCTGCCCCAGCCGCACCGCCTCGGCCAGGTTGTGCGTCACATAGATCGTGGTGGTGCGCGCGCGCTCGATCAGCGCGGCGAACTCATCGAGCAGCAGCCCGCGCGTCTGCGCATCCAGCGCCGATAGCGGTTCGTCCATCAGCAGACACGCCGGCCGCACCGCGAGCGCGCGCGCGATGCCGACACGTTGGCGCATGCCGCCCGAAAGCTGCCGCGGCCATGCGTCGGCGAACTCGGCAAGCCCGGTCAATGCCAGCACCTCCGCCACACGTGCAGCACGTTCGCCGCGCGGCAGGCGCTCCTCCAGCACCAGCGCGACATTGCCGGCCACCGTGCGCCATGGCAGCAGCGCAAAATCCTGAAATACGTAGGTGAATGCATTGAGACAGTCGTCCGCGACCTGGCCTTCTAAGCGGACCTCTCCGGCCGCAGACGACAACAGACCGCCCATGATGCCAAGCAACGTCGATTTGCCGCAGCCCGACGGCCCGACCAGCACCATTACTTCGCCAGCCTCGGCAATCAGGTCGATGCCTTCGAGCACCGACAGATCGCCATAGGCGTGACACACGCCGCGCAACACCATCCGAAGGCCGCCAGTCATCTCGTCGGCAGGAACTGCGTGTCGATCAGCGACTGTGGACCGGCATCGCCCTTGACAAGGCCCTGTGCCCTGAACCACGCGAGCTGCGCAACAACGTCGGCGACATCCAGCGCCGCGCCCTCGTCATAATAGCCGACACCGTCAATAATCTTGTCGCGCGCGTGTGGGTCGCCGGTGAACACGTATTTGCCGATCAGCGGAATCACGGCGTCGGTCTTCGCATCGATGATCGGCCTGCCCTGTGCGTCGAGCCGTAGGAACGCCGCGCGATAATCGGCGACGCCCTTTCGATAGGCGCGCGCGAAGCGATGCAGCAGATCGGCGTGCTGCGTGATCATCTGCGACGTGGTGAACAGCGCGGTGATCTGGTACGGCACGATGTCGCCAGCCCAGCCGATGATGTGCGCCTGACCCGACGCCGCCAGCGGCTTCGCCATCGAGGCAATGGCGATCGTCGCGTCAACCTGCCCGCTGCCGACCGCGGCAACCATGTTGGCGATCTGCTGCACCGGCCGCAGCGTCACGCTCGCCACGTCGAAATGCTCTGCCTCGGCGATGCGTCCCAGCATGTAGTGAAACGACGAGCCATATTGCGTGATTGCGAAGCTGTGGCCTCCAAGCTTCGCCGGCGAGGTCAGGCCGGCGGCGTAGGCAGCGTTCGATGCGAGGATCGCGGAACCCTCATAGCCCCGCTGTTCGTGCAGCCCGCCGCCGATCACCTTCAGCGTGCCCTTCTCCGCGAGGTTGAAGAACCCGCCGGTCAGCGCGGTAACACCGACATCGATGTCGCCGGCGACGGCGGCCGCGGCGATCGGCTGCGCAGCCTCGAAAAAGCGGAATGTCACGTCGACACCTTCATCGCGGAAATAGCCCCGCTCCTGCGCGATGTAGAACGGCGCAGGTGACAGCGTGTGGAGCAGGCCGAGGCGCAAAGGGTCAGCCTTGGCAGCGGCCAGCAACAGCAGGTCGGCCAGCAGGAAGACAACGAACTTGCGCATTCCCCGGCCTTACCTGCGCAACGGCAAAGTGCCGAGCAGCCCGACCACTCCGCCAGCCATTACATAATAGGCCGGCACCATGTTGCTGCCGGTCAGCGCAATCAGCCACGTAATCATCAGGGCCGCCGTGCCACCGAACACCGACACGGCGATGTTGTCGGATAGGCCGAGTCCAGTCGCCAGCGCGCGATTGGGAAACATGTCGCCGATCCCCGTCAGTATCGGCCCCTGGTAGATCGCGATCACCACGCCGAACACCAGTTGGTAGATCAGCAGCGTGGTCAAACTCGGCGCCGCGTTGATCAGGGCGAACATCGGATAGGCCAGCAGAATCAGCAGTACCGGTGCCGTTCGCAGCAACACCTTCGCACCGATGCGATCGACGAAGTGGCCGATCACGGGAATCAGCACACCGGCAGTGATCGTGCCCACCATGGTCGCGGTGAAGCCTGCTGATTGCGGCAGATGCAGAGCGCGCACCGAATATATCGGCGTATAGATCAGCAGCGTGTAGGTGCAGATCGTCGAGAGGGTGATCAGCGCGCCGGACGCCAGCGCCTCCTTCGGATGCCTGGTGAGCACGTCGCGGAACGGCGTGCCGGTTCGGTCATGAGTACGCCGATGCTCCGGCGGGTCGGCGATCCGTGTGCGCAGGACATAACCCACTGGCCCGATCAGCAGGCCGAGTAAAAACGGCACCCGCCAGCCCCAGGATTCCAGCGCCTCGGGGCTGAATCCATGCGATACGATGGTGCCCACAGCCGAACCAAGCGCGATGAACAGGCTGCTGCTGGCATATACCCAGCTCACGTAATAGCCCGTGCGTCCCTCGGGCGCGTATTCACGCATAAAGGCCGTTGCGCTGCCCATCTCGCCGCCGGTCGAGAAGCCCTGCATCAGCCGTGCCAGCAGCAAGAGCAATGGCGCGGCAATGCCGATCTGCGCGTAGGTCGGCATCAGCGCGATCATCGCGGTGCCGATGCACATCAGCATGATGGTGAGCGACAGCGCCGCCTTGCGACCCATCTTGTCCGAGTACATGCCAAGCAGCGTGCCGCCGAGCGGGCGCATGAAGAACCCGACGCTGAACGTGCCGAGCGACAGCAGCAGCGAGGTCAGCGGGTTGGCGGCAGGGAAATACAGCTTCGCGATGATGGCGGCGAACACGCCGTACAGCATGAAGTTGTACCATTCGAGCCCGTTGCCAATCACCGCCGCGGCAACGGCACGCGGTCCTGTTATCGCGATCGGGCCGCCGCCGATCGCAACCCGCTGCAGCATGCTGTTTCTCCCTGGCCGGCCGGCAATTATGCTAGACCGTCACCTGCATCTCGCCCAGATACGCCTCGCGGATCAGCGGGTTCTTCCGCAGGTCCGACGCGTTGCCGGACAGCACCACCTGGCCAGTCTGCAGAACATAGGCCCGATGCGCGATGGACAGCGCCATGTTGGCGTTCTGCTCCACCATGAAGATCGTCGTGCCCTGCTTGTTGATCTCCTGGATGATGTCGAACACCTGTTCGACAAAGATCGGCGCTAGGCCCATCGACGGCTCGTCCATGCACAGCAGCTTCGGCCGCGCCATCAGCGCGCGCCCCATCGCGACCATCTGCTGCTCGCCGCCCGACAGCGTGCCGGCGATCTGCATGCGTCGTTCCTTCACGCGTGGGAACAGTGAATACACGCGCTCCAGATCCTGGTCGAACTCCGCTCCGCGCTTGCGCAGATAGGCGCCCATCTCCAGGTTCTCGAACACCGTCATGCGCGGGAACAGCCGCCGCGCCTCCAGCACCGGCGCGATGCCGCGACGCACCCGTTCGGCCGTCGCCATGCGCTCAATCGCCTGGCCCTGGTAGACCACGCTGCCGCGCGTCGGGCGCACCACGCCCATGATGGTTTTCATCGTGGTGGACTTGCCGGACGCATTGCCGCCCAGCAGCGACACGATCTCGCCCTCGCCGATCGTGTAGTTCACCTGCTTCAGGACGTGCAGATCGCCGTAGTAGGTGTCGATGTCCTTGAATTCGAGCAGCATCAGACCGAAGCCCCCGCCAGCGACGCCTGCGCATTGCGCCCGAGATACGCGCGCAGCACCTCCTCGTTGCGCCGCACCTCATCAGGCTTACCGCGCGCGATGACCTCGCCGTGGTCGAGCACATAGACCGTATCCGCAAGTGTCGTGACAACATCCAGCTTGTGCTCGATCAGCAGCACGGTCAGCCCCAGCCCGTTCAAACTCTTGATCTGCTCCGCCAGTTCCAGCGTCTCGGCCGGGTTCATGCCCGCCGTCGGCTCGTCCAGAAGCAGAATCCGCGGCCGCGACGCCAGCGCGCGGGCGATCTCGATGCGTCGGCGATTGGCATAGGACAGGCCCGCTACCATCTGCCCGGTGCGCGGCGTCAGCCGGTTACCGAAGATCGAGAAGATCTCCATCGCCCACTCGCGCGCCTGCGCCTCCTCCGCATTGGTGCCAGGCGGCCGCAGGATCGCCGCCAACGTGCCGGTCTTCAGCCGCGCATGCTGTCCGATCAGCGCGTTCTCCATGACCGTCAGATTGGGAAACAGCCGCAGGTTCTGGAACGTGCGCGCAATGCCCTTTTCCAGGATCTGGTAATCCGGCAGGCCCATGATCTCCTCGCCATGGAAGCGGATCGAGCCTTCCTCCGCCTCCACAAGTCCAGTGATGACGTTGAACAGCGTGGACTTGCCCGATCCGTTCGGACCGATGACCGCGACCACACTGCCCTTCGGCACCATCAGTTCCACCCGGTTCAACGCGGTAAGACCGCCGAACCGAACGGTGACATCCTGGATATCCAGCGCCGCCTCACCGGTGCGTTCATCGCCGCCCAGACCGTGCAGTTTCAGATCGGTGAACCCGCCACGCCTGATCTCGGCGTGCTGCTGGTCGATGCTCAGCGCCGCCTGCTGGCGTGTCGCCGGGATCAACCCCTGCCGCCGGAACAGCATCATGCCGACCAGAATGAGCCCGAAGATCAGTTCTATCGACGGCACAAGGTCAATTTGTTGCAGCCAGTCGTTGCTGACCAGCCGCCCGAACGCATGCAGCCATTCCGTCAGGTCCTGCAGCCACCATGATTGCAGAAGCTGCAGGATGAAGGCGCCCAGCACCACACCCCACACGCTGCCGATGCCACCGAACACGATCATCACCAGGATCATCACCGAGACCGGGAAGCCGAACATCTCGGGTGTCGCGGTCTGTAGCTTGGCGACGTAGAACACGCCGGTCATGCCCCCGAACGCCGCACCGATGGCGAACGCCAGCAGCTTGAACTTGGTGCGGTTGATGCCCATCGCGCCGGCGGCGATCTCGTCCTCACGGATCGCCATCCAGGCGCGGCCTATTCGGGAATCCCGTAATCGAATGCTGATGAAGATCAGCAGCGCCACCATGGCGATCGCAACGTAATGGTCCGGCAGCGCGTCAACGCCAAAGCTCCAGCCAAAGAGTTTTGGCGCGGCGACGCCATTCAGGCCGGCGGCGCCGTTGGTCAGGTCCGACCAGTTGCGAACCACGATCGGCACGATCTCGCCGAAGCCCAGGGTCACGATGGCGAGGTAGTCGCCTCTCAGCCGCAGCGTCGGTGCGCCGAACAGAATTCCGAAGAACGCCGCCAGCGCCGCCGCCAGCGGCAGTCCGATCCAAAACGACAGGGTGAAATGCACTACGCTGCCGTCGCCCGTCTCGGCCGCCATCCGGTGCACAAGACCAAGGACTTGGAACGGCTCCCAGAAGCTGCTCCACTCCGGCTGAAGCTGGAACGCCGTCAGGATGCCATAGGTATAGGCACCGATGGCGAAGAACGCGGCATATCCCAGGTCGAGTAGCCCGGCGAAGCCGACCACAATGTTCAGCCCGAGCGCCAGCGTCGCGTACGCCGCCGCGTTGGCCATGCTGTCCACGTCGGCGTCGTTGCTGTGCAGCAGCGGGAAGGCGATCGCCGCGGCGACCAGCAGGACCAGACCAATGCGACGGCGCTGCACCTCGGGGATGCGCGCGAACGGCCGCGTCAGGACCGAGACGGCGGCAGCGGCGGTGCCGTTCATGCGAAGCGCCTTCTCATGACTTGTTGGGGGCGATGCGCCCGAACAGGCCGGCAGGCTTGAACACCAGCACCAGCACCAGGATCGAGAAGATGATGACGTCGGTCCAAGCGGTCGCGATGAACTGTCCGCCCATCGCCTCGATCAGCCCGATCAGCACGCCCCCCACCATGGCGCCCGGCACGTTGCCGATGCCGCCCAGCACCGCGGCGGTGAACGCCCGCAGCCCGGCGGTGAAACCAATGATGAAGCTGGTGAAATTGTAGTAGAGCCCGAAGATCAGACCGCCGGCACCGGCCAGGGCCGAGCCGAGAAAGAAGGCCATGATGATGACCTTGTCCACCTCGACGCCCATCATGCGCGCCGCCTCGGCGTCTTGCGCCGTGGCGCGCATCGCCTTGCCGATCCGACTGCGCTGCACGAACATGTACAGCGCCCCCATCAGCAGCAGCGCGATCGCCCAGATCAGCACAACGCGAAAGTCCAGCACCGCACCGCCGATCTGCCAGCGGATCGATGGCAACGGGTTAGGGAAGTTCTTGGAGTCGGCGCCGACCGTCAGCAGGATCACATTGAACAGTATATAAGATACGCCGATCGTCGTGATCATCGCCGCCGGCCCCTTCACGTTGCGCAGGGGACGCAGGCACAGTCGCTCGATCACCACGCCAAGCGCTCCCGAGAACACCATGGTGACCAGAAATGCCGCCAGTAGGACGCCGACGAGAGGCAGGCCCGTGAGGATCACCTCCTGACCGGACAGCCCGAACGATTGCAGCACGAACAACGCTATGAACGAGCCGACCATGAACACGTTGAAGTGCGAGAAATTGATCAGCTCCAGGATGCCGTAGACCAGGGTAAACCCGAGCGCCAGCAACGAGTACATCGCTCCCAGGCTCAACCCATTGATCGTCTGCTGCAGCAGCAGATCGAATGTCGTCATCGCGCGACGGCTCCCAGGACTGCGGTATCGTTGGTCGGCTTAGGTCGAAAGCAAACGCCGTGCCTGTAGCACGATCCGGGGTCCAGGACATCATCGCCCTGGACCCTCGCTATCGTTACGACTGAGGCGCGACGGCGATGTACTTGTACTGCGCCGACACGTCGGTCAGCGACTTCGCCGCATCCTTCTTGATCTGGAATACGCTGACCGTGCGATCCGCCAGATCGCCGTTGTCATCGAACGCCACCGTGCCCTGGATGGTCGGGACTTTTGCCGTCTGGATCGCATCCCGCACGTTCTCTCGCGTCACCGGTTTGCCGGAGGCCGCGGCGCGCTTGACCGCATCGATGATCACCAGTGCCGCGTCATAGCCGGTGATCGTGTAGTCGTCAGGTGAGTCGTTGAAGCGTCCCTTGAACGCGGCGATGAACTGCGCGGCCTTGGTGTCCTCCACCAGGTGCGGCGCGGCGATCGAGGTATACCAGCCCTCCACAGCCGGGAATCCGGCACCGCTCAGCAGGTCCGAGCTGGTCATGCCGTCCGGACCGCCCTTGATGACATTTGGAATGATGTCATAGGCCTGCTTGGCAAGCTTCACCCCCGCCTGCGTCACGCCGCCGTAGTAGAGCGCTTCCGGGTTCAGCGACTTGATCTTGGTCAGTATCGCCGTGTAGTCGGCCGCCTTCGGATCCAGCCGATCGCGGCCGAGCACCTTGATCCCCTTGGCCTCGGCCTGCTTCTCGAACGAGTTGGCCACGCCGACGCCGAACGCGCCGCTGTCATCCAGCACGTAGACCGACTTCACGTGCAACTTCTCGGCGAAAAAGTTCGCCATGTTCGGGCCCTGGTAGGCGTCGGTCGTCACGGTGCGGAAGTAGATCGGCTTTCCGGCCGGCCGATACTGCTCAGCGAACTTCGGGTTGGTGATGTCGGGATTGGTCGACGATGGCGTGATCGTCGCCAGCCCGCCCTGGCTCAGGATCGGCGTCATCGCCTTGCCGGCGCCGCTCATCTGCGGACCGATCGACGCGACCACCTCCTTGTCGGCGACCATCTTGCGCGCGTTGGTCGCTGCCTGTGCCGGATCGTACTGGCCGGCGGTCGCCGTCCCGTCATCCGTCACCAGCAATTCGAACTTGTAACCCGGGACGGCGTGGCCTTCGTTGGCCGCATCAAACGCCATGACAATGGCATTCTTGACGCGCCCGGCGCCCTGCGAATCGGCGCCGGTCAGCGACAGATCCACCCCGATCTTGACGACCTTGTCGGCGGCATGCGCCGCGTCGACACCGGCGATCCCGATCACAGCCGTCGCCGTGGCGGCGAGCAGAGTTTGGCGTCTGGTCAGCATGTACCAGTCTCCCTGTGGTGAATCATGATTGCGGCGCGACGCCGATGTAATGGTACTGGTGCACCATGTCGTCGGCGGAGTAGTTAACATCCTTGTTGATCTGGAACACGCTGATCGTACGGTCCTGCAGGTCGCCATTGGCATCGAATGAGATCAGCCCCTGCAGCGTCTTCACCTTTGCGGTCTGGATGTAGTCCCGCACGTTGTCGCGGCTGATGTCCTTGTTATCGGCAACGAGCCGCCTTATCGCATCCGCGATCACCATCGCCGCGTCATAGGCCGTGATCGCGTAGTCCGAAGGCACCATGTTGAACTTGGCCTCGTACTGCTTCACCCACGCTTCGGCCGCCTTGTCCTCGGTGGTGTGCGGGGTGGCGATGGTGACATACCAGCCGTCGGCGGCGGGAAAGCCGGCGGCGGACAGCATCTCGGCCGAGTACATGCCGTCGCCACCGCCTTTGATCACCTTCGGAATGATGTCGTAGGACTGCTTCGCCAGCTTTACCCCGGCCTGGCTGACCCCGCCGTAGTACAGCGCATCCGGATTGAGCGCCTTGATCTTGGTGAGGATCGCCGTGTAGTCGGCCGCCTTCGGATCCAGCCGGTCGCGCCCGAGCACTCTGATCCCCTTCGCCTCGGCCTGCTGCCGAAAACCGTCGGCGATGCCGACCCCGTAGGCGCCTGAATCATCCAGCACATACACCGACTTCACCCCAAGCCGGTCCGCGAAATAGTTGGCCAGGTTCGGTCCCTGGAACGCGTCCGTCGTCACGGTGCGGAAATAGATCGCCTTGCCCGCCGGCCTGTACTGCTCGGCAAACTTGGGATTGGTGATGTCCGGGTTGGTGGAACTGGGCGTGATGATCGCCAGATCGCCCTGGCTCAGGATCGGCGCCATCGCCTTGCCTGCACCGCTCATCATCGGCCCGATCGCCGCCACGACATCGGTGTCGGACACCATCCTGCGTGCGTTGATCGCGGCCTGCGCGGGGTCATACTGGCCTGCCGTTGCGGTGCCGTCATCCAGGACCAGGGGTTCGATCCGGAGGCCCGGAATCAAGTGCTTGGTGTTGATCTCCTCGAACGCCATTAGCGCGCCGTCCTTGATCCGCGCCGCTGATTCGGCATCGGCACCGGTCAGCGACAGGTCGAGGCCCACCTTGATCACCTGGTCCGCGGCCTGCGCCGAGGCCCCTGCCAACGCGACAGCGACGGCGGTGGCGACCAGCTGCGCGGCAGCCCGGCGTGTCAGCAAGCGTCTGTCCCTCTCATGACAAATTCGTGCGCGCCATGATTAGGCGGATCGCGGCCGTTGGTCACGCAACATTAATCTGCCAGAGCGTTGCGCCGGCGGCTAGCGCCGGAGCCGAAGATCGACGCCGCGGGCCACCCAGCCAGCCTCGATCGCGTCCAGATCGACAAAGCCCGCCGGATTCGCCCGCGATGGCTGGGCTGCGAGGCCGGGCGCCCGCTCGACCCGCCAGATGCCGAGCAGCCGGCGCAGTTCGGGCAGGGGCGTGGGACTGTCGTCCACCCGCAGGTTGAGGTCCGGAAAATCCTCAGTGGTGGTCAGCACCATGGCGGCCGACTGCCTGCCCCGCCGATCGCCGCCGGCCGCCTCGCCCGCCTCCATCGCCGCCATCAGCCGCTCAGGCACGTCGAGCCCCGCGTTAGCCTGCCAGGCGGCCAGCGTCGCGGCGACGGTCGGCTCGCCCGCCAGCATGTTGCCGGCGACGCTGATGCCGGCGCCCGCGACGCTGCCACACCATTCGACGCAGTTCTGTCCGGTCCAGGCCGCGGTGCGGCCGTGGCGGTCGACCGCATGAACCTGCCGAAGGCCGCGACCCGCGTCACCGGCCAGCGCGCCCTCGATGGCCGCATCCGGCGGCAGCCCACGCGCCATCGCGTCCAGGATGGCAGGGCCGAGATAGCGGTTGGTGAACGACTGCGTGGAGACCGCACCGACACCCGAGCGGACGAACGGGCAGGATGCGCCCACCGCAAACGCCTTGGTGGCGACCGCGACGGCAAACGCCCCGGTGGCAGGATCATGGGCGACGATGGACCAGGTCATGCCGCCCCTTTGTCATTCCGAGCGAAGCGAAGCAATCCCTACCGGGATGACGCACCGAACTACCGCAGCTTCTGATCCAGCGCGTCCCGCAGCCCATCCCCCAGCAGATTGAACGCCAGCACCGTGACGAAGATCGCCAATCCCGGAAACACCGTGATCTGGTCCGCCACCCCCAGATAGCTCCGACCCTCGGCGAGCATGGTCCCCCATTCGGGGCTCGGCGGCGGCGCACCCAATCCGATGAAGCTCAGCGCCGCCGCGGTCAGGATCGACGTGCCCACCCGCAGCGAGCAGTAGACGATCACACTCGGCAGCGTCCCCGGCAGGATATGGCGCAGCATCAGCATCGGCGCACGCACACCGATACTTCGCGCCGCCTGCACATACAGCGTCTGCTTCAGCGCGAGCGTGCTGCCCCTCACCAGCCGGGCGAACACCGGCACGCTGAACACCGCGATGGCGTAGATGACATTGTCGATACCGGGCCCCAGCAGCGCCACCACACCGATCGCCAGCAGGATGCCGGGGAACGCCAACAGCACATCCATCAGCCGCATGATCAGGCTGTCCCACAGCCCTCCGAAGAACCCGCTGACCAGACCGAGTGCCACACCGACCAAGCCACCCAAAGCGACCGACACGAAGCCCACCGTCAGCGAGATGCGCCCGCCCCACAGAATGCGGCTGAATATGTCGCGGCCGAACGTGTCGGTGCCGCAGAGGTGCTGCCACGATGGCCCCGCCAGCACGTTGTCGTAATCGGGCGTCATCGGCCCATAGGGCGCGATCCACGGTGCGGCAGCCGCCGCCGCGATCAGCAGCAGCAGCACGCAACCCGACACGACGGCAACCCGCTTGCGGCGGAAACGCCGCCAGAACTCCGCCGACGGTGAACGCAGTGCCGGCGCTGCAAGCGCGAGTTCGCTCATCGCAGCCGTATCTCCGGGTTCACCACGCCGTACAGCAGATCGACGACCAGGTTGATCAGCACGAACTCGAACGAGAACAGCAGGATCTCCGCCTGAATCACCGGGTAGTCGCGGTACGAGACGCTGTCGACCAGCAACCGCCCCAGCCCAGGCCAGGCAAACACCGTTTCCACCACGATCGCGCCGCCGAGCAAAAAACCGAACTGCAGACCGGTCAGCGTGATCACCGGTATCAGCGCATTGCGCAGCGTGTGCTTCCAGACCACGCCACGTTCCGGCACCCCCTTCGCGCGCGCCGTGCGCACGTAATCCTCAGCGGCAATCTCGACGAATGCCGAGCGCGTAAAGCGCGCCATAACGGCCGCGACGCCGGTGCCCAGTGTGAATGCCGGCAGCACGAAGTTCTGCCAGGTGCCGTAACCGCCGGTCGGCAGCCAGCCCAGGCGCACCGCGAACAGGTCGATCAGCAGCAGCCCAAGCCAGAAGCTCGGAAACGAGAGGCCGGAAATCGCCAGCACCATCGACACCTGATCCTGCCATCGTCCGCGCTTCACACCCGACAGCACGCCGATACCGACACCGACGATGACCGACCAGAGCATAGCGAACACCGTCAGCAGCAGCGTCGGCATGAAGCGCTCGCCGATCAACTCCGCCACCGTCTGGTGCGTCTTGATCGAACGGCCGAGTTGAAACTGCACGGTCTGACCGAGGTAGCGGAGGTATTGCACGATCAGCGGCCGATCGAGGCCCATGTCGGCACGCACCGCCGCGATGTCCTGCGGCGATGCGTCAGGTCCGGCGACCAGTCGCGCCGGATCGCCCGGCAGCAGGTGGACGAACAGGAAGACAAAAGCACTGACGGCTAGCAGCACCGGGATCGTGCCGGTCAGCCGGCGGATCAGGTAGTCGAGCACGCACCCTCACGCAATTCAGACCCGCGAGCGATATAGCGATATCCGGTAACGTTGACACCGGATGCAATGTTGAGCGCGCCGACAGGCCTAGCCGTCAACGTCCTGTCCCAGCGCCAGCCGGCCGCTGTAATCGCGCTGCATCCGTGCCTGCGGCCGATGATACCGTGCGCCCTGGATGTCGCGGAACAACCGCTCAACTCCCGTCGCACGGTAGAAGGCGCTGCCGCCCAATGCCTCCATGGCGATGTCGGCGACACGCAGAACACTCCGGCCGACGAGCGTGCGGCCGATGAATATGCGGTTGGTTGTTTCAGGGCCTGGCTCCAGCGTAAGCGCCGCTTCCACCATGTCGCGATGGGCGATCCGGGCCGACGCGAGATCGAGCTCCATCTCACCCACCATGTCGCACACGCCACTCTTGTCACCTCGCTTCGCCGCCATGGCCACCACACGGTCTCGCATGACCTCGGCCACGCCGAGATAACAGCCGAAGACGAGCGGTAGCGCGATCATCTGCGCCAGGTGGAGCGCTGTAACCCATTTGCCGGCGGGACGCCGCATCGAGATCGCCGCTTCTGGCACAAATACATCCTCGATGACGACATCGTGCGATCCTGTGCCGCGCATGCCGAGGGTGCGCCAGTTGTCTTGGATAGTCACACCTTGTGCCCTGAGCGGAAGCGCGAAATGCAACACGACAGGGGCTGGTTCGGACGCCATATCGACGGCCGTGGTCATCAGCAAATCGCCGGTCGGGCATCCACTGGCAAAGATCTTCCTGCCACTGATGCGCCAGCCGTCCGCGACACGCACGGCGACACCGGAACTATCGAGCCAGTCCGAGGCACCGCTGGTCACCAGTTGAAGCCGTTCGTCAGCGACGCGCCGGAGGAGGCTCTCGACCGAACCCGGATCGCGCCGCCACCGCCAGACGAGGGTCGCAAGAGGATGCGCGTGCATCGACAAGGTGAGCGCAGTCGAACCGCAGTAGCCTGCCAACACACGCAGCATCTCGCAAAGTTCGGGATACGATGCGCCGCCACCGCCCAACTCGGCAGGCACGCCAGCGGCAAGCACCCCTCTTGCCTTCAACTCCGCAAAGTTCGCGGCGACATAGCCGTCACCGGCGTCGCATTGAATGGCCCGTTCGGCGAAGACAGGGCCGAACTCGTGCATCAATGCGACCCAATACGCCGGTCGGACCTGCGCGTGCTGTTCCATGGCGCAATCTCCCTGCTGCCTTCGACCGGCGGCCTACCAGTTCAACTGCAATCCAAGCGCTCCCAACACCTCCTGGCGCAACGCCGTGAAGCGGGGATTGCCGCGATGCCGCGGATAGGGCAGATCGACCACAATCTCGGACAGCACGCGCGCGGGCCGCTCGCTGAGCACAAGCACGCGCTCAGCCAGGAACAGCGCCTCCTCGACATCGTGTGTCACCAGGAACGCCGTGAAACGCTCCCGCTGCCACAGTGCCATCAGCTCGGTCTGCATGGCGATGCGCGTCAGGCTGTCCAGATTGGCGAGCGGCTCGTCCATCAGCATGACCGCCGGCTCGTTCACCAAAGCACGGGCCAGAGCAGCACGCTGCGCCATGCCGCCCGAGAGCTGATGCGGATACGCCCGATCGAAACCCTCAAGCCCCACCTGCCGGAGCGCATCATCGACGCGCCCGCCTTGGGTGCGCAGAAGACTGCGGGCTTCCAGACCAAGTGCCACGTTCTGCCGCACGGTTCGCCACGGATACAGTGTCGGGTCCTGAAAGACCAGAATGCGCGAGGGGCCCGGAGCCTCGATCTCCTCCCCACCCATGAAGATGCGTCCCGATCGAGGCCGCTCCAGTCCGGCAATCAGGCGGAGCAAGGTAGACTTACCGCAGCCACTTGGCCCCAACAGCGCCACGAATTCGCCGGGTCCCACGGCAAGATCGATCGCATCGAGCACGGCCAACGGCTGCCCATGAAGATCGAACTGATGGTTGACCATGGTAAGCCTGACCGGCGCGCCACGCACTCCGGCGGCCACTACCATCGCAGCAGACCCTTCTGCCAGGACAGCAGCCGATCACGCATGCGGAACAGCAGCGTGATCAGGCTGCTGCACATCAGCGCCATCACGATCAGCGCAGCATACATGTTGGAATAGGCGGCCCAGCCTTGTGCCCAGCTCAGGTACCAGCCCAGCCCCGACTTCACCCCCATCATCTCCGCCACGACGAGCACAGCGAATGATCCGCCAAGGCCCATGAATAGCCCGACAAACACCGACGGCATCGCGGCCGGGATGGCGACCTTGAGGATAAGGAAACCCGGGCGTGCGCCGAGGGTTCGTGCCACGTCGTAATAGGCGGCGTTGACACTCGCCACACCGGACCACGTCAACACGGTGACGGGAAACCCGGTCGCCAAGGCTATGAGAAAAACCCCGGCGCTCCAGCTTGATGGAAGCACAAAGAACGCCAGCGGTAGCCAGGCGGTGGCCGGCAATGGTCCGACGAAGCGGATCAGCGGATGCATCCAGTAGCCGACGGCGCGCGACCATCCGATCGCCACACCGCTGATGAACCCGAGCACCGCGCCCGCCACGTAGCCCGTGATAAGCAGCATGAGCGAGTGGGCGGTACTATCGGCAAGGCGCAGCCAATCGTCGGTGTAGACCTCCAGCAGCGACTGCGGCGCCGCAAAGAACGGACGCGGCAGCAGATTGAGCTTCGCGCTCGCCAACTCCCATAGTCCGAACAGCAGTGCGAGCGCGACCAGCCATGGACCGGCTCGGAACAGCCTCGGTAGATCGACGTAGCGGCTGGCGATCGTTGCCCCGATCAGCAGCACCCCGATGGTCGCCATGCAGCCGGCAAACTGGTTCGTCGGTCCCACTTCGCCGGTGTCGGGCCATCGCATGGTCAATACTGCGCCCGCCAGCCAAACCACCGCTGCCAAGCCACCGCACCACCAGATCCTGGAGTCGGTGCGGTACGTTACCGCATCAGAGGCCCGATCGCCTGCAGCCGGGATGGCCTGTGTCGATGCCTTCACGTGGCGAGAACGTCCACACAGACACGGTCAGCAAACTGCGCTGGATCGGTGCCCGGCCGGAATACCCCGGCCTGCTTCAGTTCCTGCGCGTACAAAACGATCTCCTGCCTTAACGCCCCGTCCACCGGATGATGGTGGTGGGTGTGGGTACGCAGCATCGCGGCCACCTGCTCCGCAGTTCCCACCTTGCTGTAGCTCGCAAAGATCGCGCCCGCGGCATCCGGGTTCTCGGCCACCCATTCCTGCGCCTCCATGATGGCGGCAGTGAGCGCGGCGGCGACCGGACGCTCGTCGCGAACCAGGCCAGCACGGATTCCCAATACGCAGCAGGCACGGTTGGCGAAATCGCCGGCAAGATTGTTCGTCACCTCAACCAGATGGTCGCGGTCGCGGACGATCGAGGCGATCGGATCGTTGGTAGAGAATGCCTGGATCTCGCCCTTCTGCAATGCGACGCTGAGCAGATCAGCCGGGTAGATGCGCCAGTCGATATCCCGGAGCGGATCGAGACCGTTCTTGGCCGCCAAAACTGATACGAAATTGCGATCCGGGCTCGCCATGTTGAACGTCCCGACTGCCTTGCCCTTCAGGCCGGCAATGTCGGTGACGCCGGACTGCTGGTTGGTGAGCACGCGGATACAGCCGCCATGCAGCGCCGCCGTCAGCTTCACGTCGAAGCCCTGCTCCAACGGCTTCAACCAGCTCAACGCCATGCCTACACCCGCGTCCGCCTTGCCGCTCGCGATCAATTCCAGCAATTCGTCACTGGCCCCCGAAAAGTTGATCCTTTGTACTTTGAGATTATGTCTGGCGAAGTACCCGAGTTGATCGGCAGCCGCGACGCCCGTGTGGCAGACTGCAGTCGCGCCCCAGCAAAGCCTGATTTCGCGGGGCGTGGGCCCGGGGGCAACTGCCTCCGCTGCCGCACGACAAATCGCGGGATTGCTCAGCGCATCGAAAGTGGATGATCGACCGGAGCGCCAGGAGGCCGGCGCCATGGCGCCGAGCGGAACAGCGAGGCCCGCCGCAGTCAAACCAAGGAATGTACGACGCCCAGGATTGGCTGTCCTCCAAGCGTTATGGAGCTTGTCCATGCTGATTCCCCCTATGCTTCTTGATGCAGCCAATGGCTGACTGTGGCAACGCTAGCCCAGGCGATCCCAGCAATACCAGTAGTAAAACTGGACCGGAAAGCGCATCTTGCTGCGTGTACGTCTAGAACGGTCGCGGGGGAAATCGATGCGAAAAGGCTATGGCCAGTTCTGCCCGGTTGCCAAGGCGGCAGAGGTCCTGGCTGAGCGTTGGACGCCGCTCGTCATGCGGGAATTGCTCGAAGGAAGCAAGCATTTCAACGACCTGCACCGCGGGGTGCCGCTGATGTCTCGATCGCTGCTGAGCCTGCGGCTGAAGCAGCTTGAGGCGGTCGGCGCCGTCGAACGCCGGTCGGGCCAGCGCGGCTGGGAGTATCATTTAACCTCTGCCGGCAACGAAATCAGCCCGATCATCCAATCGCTCGGCGAGTGGGGCCAACGGTGGTATCGCTCCAATTTTGGCCCCGACGATCTCGATGTCGGACGGCTTATGTGGGCACTGCGTCTTACAGTCAGGCCCGAGCACTTTCCGCCACGACGCGTCACCGTTCAGTTCGACTATGCCGACGTGCCGAAGAATAAGCGCCGTTGGTGGGTGGTCAGCGATAGGTCGGACGTCGACATATGTCCCTTGAACCCAGGATTCGAACCCGATTTGTACGTGGCGACAGATCTGCAGACCATAACACGAATTCTGATGGGCGACCTGTCGTACAAGGCCGCAATCGCAGCCGGTGCAATCGAGCTGGACGGCAAGGCCGAGTTGCGGCGCAATTTCGATGCGTGGCTTGGGCGGAGCCACTTCGCCCACATCGAGGATGCGCGGCAGCCGGTGCGCGTAAAGCAGAAAATGCCAGCCGCGCCGTGACGACGCCTCCTAGTGTCAGTCCAGGCTCGCATCCTCAGTCAGATGAAACTGCTGATCCGGCCGCATGAACGCCCCATGCAGGTTCTTCGAATAAGCCGCCAGGTTGTGATCCACACTGAGAAAAATCCATGGCGCATCCTTCCACACCTGCGCCTGTGCCTTGGCATACGCCGCCGCGCGCTTGCTCGGATCGACCGTCGCCAAGCCTTCCTCGATCGCCGCATCTGTCATCGGATTGCTGTACCATGCCATGTTGAACAGCACCGGCGGAAACGACTTGGTGTACAACATCGGCCGCATGCCCCAATCCGCATCTCCGGTAGAAGATGACCAACCGCCGTACAGCATGACGATGGTCGCATCCTCCGGGCCCTTCACGTTGAACATCTTCGCCGTCAACACGCCGGCCTCCAGCGGTTCCACGTTGACCTTAACCCCCACGATGGCAAGCTGCTGCTGAATGAACTGCATGCCACGCTGTGCCAGCGTATCGACCGCGCCGGTCAGCGTTGATTCGAACCCGTTCGGATAACCCGCCTCGGCCAGGAGCGCCTTGGCCTTTGCCGGATCGTAGGGATAGCTGCCCTGCTTCTCGTAAAACCCAAGCAACGGCGGCATCGGTGAATCCATCGCATCTGCGTGTCCGTTGAACACCACCTTGATGAATGCCTGCTTGTCCACCGCATAGTTCAGCGCCAGCCGCACACGCGGATCACTGAACGGCTTGCGCATGTTGTTCAGCGCAATATAGCGCCCCAAGATCGAAGGCTCGTCGAACACGGTTATCGCCGGGCTGTTCTTCAGCGACGCGATCAGCTCGGGCGGCACCGGGTAGATGAACTGCGCCTCACCGGCCTGCAGCATGGCGATCCGCGCCCCGTTCTCCGGCACGCTGCGATACGTGATCGTGTCGATCTTCGGCAGACCGGCCTTCCAGTAGTGCTCGTTCTTCTTCATCTTGAGCGTGTCGGCACTCCAGCTTACGAACTCGTACGGCCCGGTGCCCGACGGATGCCGCGTCACCTCCTTGCCATACTGCTGCACCGATTTCGGCGACACGATCAACGCGCCCGGATGCGCGATGTCGTTGACGAACGCGCCGAACGGATACTTCAGCACCACGCGCACTGTATGGTCGTCCACCACGTCTGTACGCGCGATCATCACGAACAGACTCTGCCGCTTCAGATGATTCTCCGGATTGCCGGCACGATCGAAGCTGAACTTCACCGCCGCGGCATCGAACGGCGTGCCATCCTGGAACGTCACGCCCTGGCGTAGATGAAAGGTGAACTCCTTCGCGTCCTCACTCGCCTCATAGCTCTCCGCAAGCTGCGGCCGCAGCTTCATATGCTCGTCCAGCATATAAAGCCCCTCGAACATCAACCGCGCGGCGGACTGCGACAGGTTGTCGTTCAGATCCGCCGGATCGAGACCCGTGAGATTGGCCGGCACTCCCACCACCAGATCCCTGCCAGCGAATGCGGCGCCGGGCACAGCGAACATCAGCACGACGGCAAACAACATGCTCAGCTTTGAACGCATCACAGGATCGTCCCTCGCAATTCAGTACAGACCGCCAACCCGGTGACGCGCGACGAAGTGTTCCTCACCGACGCGCACCAGCGGCGCCACGATGGGCGGATCGTCGGGACGGCGCAACGGGCTGGGCACCTCGCTGTCGTCAAGTTCAACCGAGTGATCGCGACGGCTCGGATCGCAGACCGGGACCGCGGCAAGCAGCCGGCGTGTATAAGGATGCTGCGGATCGCCGAACACCGCCTGGCGCGGCCCGATCTCGACGATCTGCCCGAGATACATCACCGCGACGCGATGACTGACCCGCTCCACCACCGCCATGTCATGCGAGATGAACAGATACGCCACGCCCAACCGTGCCTGCAGCTCCATCAGCAGGTTCACCACCTGAGCGCGGATCGAAACATCCAGCGCCGCCACCGCCTCGTCCGCAATGATCAGGCTTGGCTCGGAGGCGAGCGCACGCGCGATGCAGCAGCGCTGCCGCTGCCCGCCCGACAGCTCGTGCGGATAGCGCCGCGCGTGTTCGGGCAGCAGTCCGACCAGCCGCAGCAGTTCTTGCACGCGCCGCTCCACCGCGGCGCCGGCAAGCAGCCGATGCGTGCGGATCGGTTCGGCAATCGAAAATCCTATCGTCAGCCGCGGATCGAGCGATGCGAACGGGTCCTGAAACACATACTGCACCCCACGCCGCAACCGCGCCTCGCGCGCACGGTCGAGCCGTGTGACGTCCTCGCCGTTCAGCCTGATCTCGCCCGCCTCAAAATGCTCCAGCCGGATGATGCTGCGTCCGGTGGTGGACTTGCCGCAGCCCGACTCACCTACCAGCGCAAGCGTCTCGCCGTGACGCACCCGCAATGTCACCTGCTCGACAGCATGGATCTGCGCAGTCAGGCGGAAACGCCGCCGGATATCGAATCGCGTGGTGAGACCCCGCACGTCCAGCACTGGCGGCAGGTCCGATCGCACCGTGTCCTGTGGCTGTATCGCATTACCCTCTTCCGGAAACGGCGCCGGCAGCGCCTCGCCGGCAAGACTCCCCAGCACCGGCACCGCATTCAGCAGCGCACGTGTATACGGATGTTGTGGCTCCGCAAAAATGCGGACCGCATCGCCATCCTCCACCTTGACCCCGTCGCGCATAACCAGCACGCGATCCGCCATCTCCGCCACCACGCCCATGTCGTGCGTGATGAAGATCAGCCCCATGCCGTACTCGCGTTGCAACACGCGCAGCAGACGCAGCACCTGCGCCTGCACCGTGACATCCAGCGCAGTGGTCGGTTCGTCGGCGATCAGCAGACGCGGCCGACACGACAACGCCATCGCAATCACCACCCGCTGCCGCATGCCGCCCGAAAGCTGGAACGGATAGTGGCGCAACTGCCGCGCCGCTTCCGGTATGCGCACGTGCTCCAACAACCGTCGCGCCTCTTCCAGCGCTGCATCACGCCCAAGCCCCTGATGCAGCATGACTGCCTCGGCGATCTGGTCGCCGACGCGCAGTACCGGATTGAGGCTGCTCATCGGCTCCTGGAACACCATCGCCATTTCAGGCCCGCGCATCCGCCGCATCGTCTCGGCAAACTCGCGCACAAGATCACGCCGCTGTCCCGTGCGGTCGGTGAACAGCATTTGGCCGGCCGTGATCCGCCCGCCGGTATGGTCGATCAGCCGCGTGATGGAAAGCGCCGTCACCGACTTGCCGGAACCCGACTCCCCCACGATCGCCAGCGTCTCACCCTCGGCAATGTGCAGGTCCAAGTCGCGAACCACGGTCGCAATGCCGTGATCGGTGGCAAAACCGACGCTCAGGCCCTGCACGTCGAGTAGATTCCGGCTCTGCGACAGCGGCGTATTCCCTGCGAGGTGATGCGGCATTGAACCCTGGCATCCGCGACGCAGGCAAGCCACCTGTCCTACCCCGCCGCACGAAACGTAAGGTTGATCCTGCACCGGCCGGCCACCGCATGCGCCCCGTCGCCAAGCGCCTCGACGCCGTGAAATGCGAGACGCGTCGGACCGCCCCACACCACAACGTCGCCATGCTCGAGCCGAATGCGCCGCGGCCGATCGTTGCGTCGCAAGCCACCGAACAGGAACACCGCCGGAAGCCCAAGCGACACGGAGACAATCGGCTCGCCCAGTCTCCGCTCGTCGCGATCCTGATGCAGTGACAGACGTGCCCCAGGTTCATAGCGATTGATCAGGCAGGCATCCGGCGCGAACCGCGCATAGCCTGCCTCCTCGGCTGCCGCAGCCGCGGTGGAGCGGAACAGGGCCGGCATCACCGGCCACGGTTCGCCGCTGAGCGGATCGACACGCTGGTAACGATAACCGCTCCTGTCCGACACCCATCCGAGATCGCCGCAGTTGGTCATCGCGACCGACATGGTGTAGCCACCCGGCGTGGTCAGGTGGCGGAACTGCGCGGCCGCACTGATCCCCTCCACCGCGCACAGCAGCTCGCTGCCATGCGCGGCGACAAACCCGCGCAGCACGACCGCGCCGTCGCCGATTGGCTCCCTGGTGCGGCGGACCGGCAATTCACTCAGCAGATCCTGCATTCAATATCCTGTCAGGCACGGTCGACCCGAGCCGCATAGCAGCCCGGCGCTGCAAAGTGAACGTGCAGATACGCCGCACGAGGCTTCGCCAACAGACGCTCGATCGCCTGGTCAGCGTCGCGACCATCGACCAGCTCCCACCCGACCATCATCGCGTCTTCGTCGAACGCTCGCACCGCCAGCGAGCGCTTGCGCAGTTGCTCCGGAATCTGGTCGATCGCATCGAACTGCTCCTCGCCCTTGCGGACGTAGATGGCGAAGCGCATGCGATATGGCGAGTCGACCGGGTGGTGCTCGTGGTTGACCAGCACCAGCTCATCGCCCGGCGTCGAATTGGTCAGGCTGATGCGACAAGGATAGCTGCCGTCGGCAATTCGGCGTACAGCGCCGCGCGCCTTCAGTTCCTCATCGGACGACGTGAAGAGATCGGCAAACGGCTCGGCCGGAAGTCCGCGGATACGAAAGCTCATGTTCGTGCCTCCAATCTGTGACACCCGGCAGATAGCGCGTTGCGGGCAACGTCGCCCTCCGCTCCTTGCGCCGGCACACTCACTACGATCGCTGAACCGACCTCTCGATGCGTCTGTCGGGCAAGAGCCACATCAAGGCGACCAGTACGTAGATTGCATCTGAAATCCGCGTATCGACGAACGCCAGCAGAATTCCCCCCATGTAGAACAGCGGCGAAATCTTGCCTTTGATGTCGGAACCGAGCGCCACCGCCAGCGCTGAATCGCTGCCCTGCGTCCGGATGATGACCCTCTGCATTACGGCCCACGCGATCGCTGCCATCAGAAGCGCCACGCCATAAACCGCGGTTGGGATTGCCGCGGCACTGCTTTCCCCAACCCAGCTGGTGGCAAATGGGACCAGCGAGAGCCAGAACAGCAGGTGCAGATTCGCCCACAGCATCTTGCCATTGACGCGATGGACCAGGTGGAAGAAGTGGTGATGGTTATTCCAGTATATGGCCACGTAGATGAAACTCAGGACATAGCTGAGAAAAACCGGGATCGCCTCCTTCAGTGACCCAAGGCTGGCCTCATGTGGCGTCTTCAATTCGAGTACCATTATCGTAATGATGACGGCGATCACTCCGTCGCTGAACGCGGTAAGCCGCTCTTTTTCCATCCCGCCCTCCCTGCTTCTCCGTGTCGGTATCCTCGCGTCCCGCGCGGAGCCCCGATCAGACCATGGGCGGGCAGCCCTGTGGCAGCCCTGGTTACGAGGATTGCCTTTCGTCCAGCGATGCCCTAACGTCCGGCCATGTTCTGTGGCCTGCGCCTCGCTTGTCGGACTGCCCGCGCTGTCGCGCGTGGCGGCGCATGCCTGCTGGCCATTGGCCTCCTCCTTCGACTTAGCCGCCCCTGAGCGCTCCGCCGGGTCGTTGAACGCCGGCTTCGCTCAGGGGGACCCCTGAGGCTAATGTCGTGCAATCAGTCCAAGGACCCGACCCAAATGAGCATCGAACATCCCAGCTTCGGCAAGCTGGAAGACGACCGCATCATCATCTTCGACACCACGCTGCGCGACGGCGAGCAGTCGCCCGGCTTCTCGATGAACATCAACGAAAAGATCCGCATGGCCGAGGCGCTCACCGAGCTGGGCGTCGACGTGCTGGAGGCCGGCTTCGCCATCGCCTCGCCCGGTGACTTTGAAAGCGTCAAGGCAATCTCCGAAAGCATCGGCCAGCGTGACGACACCCCGGTGATCGCCAGCCTGGCGCGCGCGGGCAACATGGACGTGCTGCGCGCCGCCGAGGCGCTGCGCGCCGCAAAGCGTCGGCGCATCCACATCGTCATCGCCACCAGCGCGCTGCACATGAAATACAAGCTGCGTATGGAGCCTGACGAGGTGATCGCTGCCACCGTCGATTCCGTAACCCTGGCACGCCAGCATGCCGATGACGTGGAGTGGTCGGCCGAGGACGCGACGCGCAGCGACATCGACTTCCTCTGCCGCTGCGCCGAGGCCGCGATCCGTGCCGGCGCCACCACGATCAACCTGCCCGATACGGTCGGCTACGCGCTGCCCGAGGACATGGAACGCATGTTCACCGCGGTCCGCGAGCGCGTGCCGGGCATCGACAAGGTGATCCTGTCCACCCACAACCACAACGACCTCGGACTGGGCGTCGCCAACACGCTGGCGGCCATTCGCGCCGGCGCGCGCCAGGTGGAGACCACAATCAACGGCATCGGCGAGCGCGCCGGCAATGCCAGCCTCGAAGAGATCGTGATGGCGATCCGCACCCGCCAGGACGCCATTCCGCGCAGCAACAACATCCAGACTACCAGCCTGCTGCGCGTGTCGAAGCTGCTCGCCGCCATCACCGGCTTCGACGTGCAGCCGAACAAGGCGATCGTCGGGCGCAACGCCTTCGCGCACGAGGCGGGCATCCATCAGGACGGCGTGCTGAAACACGCCGGCACCTATGAGATCATGACCCCCGAAAGCGTCGGCTGGGCGAAGAACAGCCTGGTGCTCGGCAAGCACTCTGGCCGTGCCGCGTTCCGCGACAAGCTAAAGACGCTGGGCTACCAGATCGGCGACAACCAGCTCAACGACGCGTTTCGCCGCTTCAAGGACCTCGCCGACCGCAAGAAGGTGGTGTTCGACGACGACATCGTCGCACTGGTGGACGACGAGGTGATGCGCGATCACGAGCGCATCCGGTTCGTGTCGCTCGATCTGCACGCCGGTTCGAAGAGCCCACCGCGGGCGGAGATGGAGCTTGAGGTCGATGGCGTGGTGAAGTCGGCCACCGCGAGCGGCGATGGCCCGGTGGACGCGACGTTCAGGGCGATCCAGCAGATCTTCCCGCACACCGCGAACCTCGTGCTGTTCTCAGTCGGCGCGGTGACCGAGGGCACCGACGCGCAAGCAAAGACCACGGTAAGGCTCGAGGAGAACGGCAAGATGGTCGACGGCCAGGGCGCTGATACCGACACCATTGTCGCCTCGGCGCGCGCCTACGTGCACGCGCTCAACAAGCTGCTGGTGAAGCGGGTACGCACGGAGCCGCAGGCGCTGTCAGCCTGAACGCTGGGTGCTCATGAACGCGCGGGAACAAGTATCCGTCGATTATAGAACGGCATGTCGGCTGTGCGGCATTCCAGGCATCAGCGTGATGTCGCATAGACGATCCTGGCGGAGATCACCGCTGACATGACCCGATTTGTCACCGCCGGACACCTGGTGGCCTGGGCTGGTCTCTGTCCAGGCCACGCCCCGTGGCCCAAGACGACGCTCGTCCAGTGCGCGACCTCCACCGTCAGGCACAGTTTCAGCGTCTCAAGAGCCGCCATGTCCCCTGGAAGGCGATCTACGCGGTCGCCGCCTCAGAAGCAGCGTGAGGCATTGTGCCCTCTTGCCAGCGCTCTGTTTCTCCCTAGGAGCGCACAGACCTGATCCGGATTGCTTCGTCGCTATGCTCCTCGCAGTGACAGGCTGTCAGTCCTGCTTGAAGTCCATCGCCGCACCGTTCATGCAGTAGCGCTGCCCGGTCGGGCGAGGACCGTCGTCGAACACGTGGCCGAGATGACCGCCGCAGTGGCTGCAATGCACCTCGGTGCGCGTCATGAAAAGGCTGCGGTCCTCGGTGGTGCCGACCGCGCCTTCCAGCGGCTGATAAAAGCTCGGCCAGCCGGTGCCACTCTCGAACTTGGTATCGGACCCGAACAGCTCCTGACCGCAGCCGGCGCAGATGAACCTGCCGTGCCGCTTCTCAGCATTCAGCGGACTGGTGCCGGCGCGCTCCGTGCCATGCTTGCGCAGCACCTGGTATTGCGCGGGCGACAGTTTCGCACGCCACTCCTCCTCGGTGTGGGTCACGGGAAACGTCTCGGTGTCCGCCGTGTTCGACGAGCCGAACAGCCGCATGGGCCTGCCTCCTGGTTCATGGCTGGCCATAGTATAGGGTGGCGGGCCCGGCTTTGGGAGGACAGGGGATGACCACATTTCGCGAGGCGTTGCAGCCCGTGCTGCCGGACGACAGCGCGCAGGCTGCACTGGCGGGACGCATCTGGCGGCCCGATGTCGGGGGTCCATCCGTCGTCGTGGTGCGGGACGGCGATCTGCTCGACATATCGGCGAACTATCCGACCATGCGCGATTTGTGCGAGACCGATGCACCGGCCGAACGTCTGCACGCCGCGGCAGGTGACCGCATTGGCAGGCTGGATGACGTGCTGGCGAACACCCCACCCGGTAATCGTGATCGCAACAAACCGTGGCTGCTGGCGCCGATCGATCTGCAGGCGATCAAGGCGGCCGGCGTGACGTTCGTTGTGTCGATGATCGAACGCGTGATCGAGGAGCGTGCGCGCGGGGACCTGAACGCCGCGACGGCGATCCGAGCGGAGGTGAACCGGCTGGTCGGCAACGATCTGGCCAGGCTCAAGCCTGGATCAGCCGAGGCCGACCACCTGAAGCAGGTGCTGATCGAGCAAGGTGCATGGAGCCAGTATCTCGAGGTCGGCATCGGTGAGGACGCCGAGATCTTCACCAAGGCGCAGCCGATGGCCGCGGTCGGCACTGGCACGGATGCCGGGATTCATCCGAAATCGTCGTGGAATAACCCGGAACCCGAGGTGGTTCTGGTCGCCACATCAACCGGCAGCATCGTCGCCGCGACGCTCGGCAACGACGTGAACCTGCGCGATGTGGAAGGACGATCCGCGCTGCTGCTCGGCAAGGCAAAGGACAACAACGCGTCGTGTGCGGTCGGCCCGTTGCTGCGCTTCTTCGACGCACGGTTCACGCTGGACGACATCCGCCAGACGACGGTTTCCCTCACCGTCGAGGGCGATGATGGATTTAAACTGCATGGCGCGTCATCGATCGCTAAGATCAGTCGCGATCCGGCCGACCTTGTGGCGCAGATGCTGAACCAGCATCACCGCTATCCTGACGGCGCGGTGCTGTTCCTCGGCACGATGTTCGCGCCCGTGGAGGATCGCGACGCGCCAGGCAAGGGGTTCACCCACAAGACCGGCGATGTCGTGACGATCGAAGCGCCGAAGCTCGGTCGACTGGTGAACCGGATGATGCCGACCGACCAGTGCGAGGCGTGGAGCTTCGGCACGGCAGCGCTGATGCGCAATCTCGCGAGGCGCGGATTGCTTGCATAATGACAGGGGCTTGGGCGGATGGCCCTAGCTCAGCACGGCCTCCGTCTTCCGCTTGATCAGATCAAAGTCGATCTCGGCCGCCAGGCCCGGCCCCGTTGGCGCGTGCAGCATGCCCTCGCGATCGATCTCCAGCTCCTTCGCCATGCCGTATTTGTGCGCGCCGTCCGGCAGCAGCACCTCAAACATCGTGGTGTTGCGGATCGCCATGCACAGATGCAGGTTGGCCACGTTGTTCAGCGAGTTGCCCGAGTGATGCACCTCGTACTTGATGTTGAAAGCCTCGCCGAGATGCGCGGTCTTCAACATGGTGGTGAGACCGCCCTTGTTCGGGATGTCGCCGCGCAGATAGTCGGTGGCGCGCTCGGTCAGCCAGATCGGATAAGTCTCCAATCCGCCGGCGGGAAACTCCGTCGCCATGATCGGGATATCAAGCTTCTCGCGCAGCTTGACGTAGTTGTAGATGTCCTCGTCCGACATCGGATCTTCATACCAATAGTAACCCATTTCCTCGATCGCGCGGCCGACGCGTAGCGCGTCGGTGTAGCCGTAGCTCCAGGTGGAATTGAGCATCAGCCGGAAATCATCGCCCACCGCCCGGCGAACTGCCACGCACACTTTGATGTCCTCGTCAGGATCGCGCGGTGGATGAATCTTGTAGGCGCGCCAGCCGTTTGCCTTGAATGTCTGCGCCTGATCGACATAGGCCGCGATGTCGGGCAGCACCTGCGAACTCGCGTACGCGAGGATCGAATTGCGGCACGTGCCCATCAGTGCGTGCACCGGCAGCTTGGCGATCTTGCCACACAGGTCCCACAGCGCCGTGTCCACCGCGCCGATCGTGCGGTAGCTCACAATGCGCGACACCAGCCGCATGGCGCCGTGGATGCGTTCGCGCTCCAACGGGTTCTGTCCCATCAGCAGCGGCTTCAGCGAGCGAATAAGCTGCGGCCCGTCCATCGACGCGGGATTGGTTGCCGCGCCCAGGAAGGCGTGCCCTTCCAATCCCTCGTCTGTGTGGATACGCAACAGTCCCAGATTGCTGGTGGACGATGCCAACGCGCCAAGGTGGTAGCGCGTTGCCGGGATGCCGTCCCACGCGAAGATGGTCAGCGATACATCGTCGATCTTCATGTGCTACAAACTCCGATGCGTCCCGTCGCAGCGCGGCTTGTTGCCGGTGTGCTTGCAGCCGCAGAAAGCGACCTGGCCGGATTCCTCCGCCTTGAACTCGACCGGCGCGAAGCCGCTGCCCTTGTGCGATCCATCGCAGAACGGCTGGTTACCGCTCTTGCCGCAGGCGCACCACCAGTATGACTTGCCGGCCTCCACATCCATCCGATAGGGGCTCTTCTGCGCGATGACCGGTTGCGTGTCTGACATTTCCGCTCTCCTTGTTCTCTCACATCGGGTCGGCGCCGTAGTCGCGTCGCGCCGCCATCGGGGTAACGTATCCGTCCAGCAGGTCTTCGGAAAGATGCGCGCGATCGCGACCGGATGGCGGGCCGTAACCGCCTGAACCGGGCGCCTCGATCACCACCAGCGAACCGGCGGGCGCGATGAAGCCGCCCTTGCTGATAAGCCTGCGCGCGTTGCCGTTGGGCGGTATCAGTTCGAGCTTCGCCGGCGCGCCAGCCTTGCCGCCGTCCAGACCGAACGGTGGCGTGACGGTGCGTTCGCAGCAGACCGCCGCATGGGCCTGCCGCTCCAGCACCCGCCACACACGCCGCACGCCGAGGCCGCCGCGCCAGGTGCCGGCGCCGCCGCTGTCGGGCACCAGCGCGTATTCCTCGACGCGCAGCGGAAAGCTCATCTCGATGATCTCGATCGGCGTGTTCATCATGTTGGAAACGGTTGACGCGACGGCGTTGATGCCATCCTTCACCGGCCGCGCGCCGAAGCCACCCTTCACGGACTCGTAGCTGACATAGCGCTCGCCGCTGCGATAGTCCGTGCCGCCGAAGGTCATGACCGCCGAGGTGCCCTGCGATCCCGCCATCACGGTGCGCGGCGTGAAGGCGAACATTGCTGCCATCACCATGTCGGCAACGCGATGCGAAATCTCGTGGTTGGCGTAGACCACCGGCGCGGGAAGCTGCGCATTCACCACCGACCCCGGCGGCGCCGTCACCGTGACCGGCCGCCAGCAGCCGGAGTTGGGTGGGATCAGGCTCTTCGGATCGGCGATCATCTTCAGCGCGCAGAACACGCCGGACGCGGTCACCGTGAGCGGCGCATTCATCGGCCCTGCCACCTGCGGATCGGAACCGGCGAAGTCGGCGGTGATCGTGTCGCCGCGCTTGACGATGCGCAGCTTCACTGTGAAGGTCTCGTCATCGACGTCGCCGGGCGCAATGACGCCGTCGCCATCGAAGACATCGGAAAACTCCGCCTCACCATCGGGCAGCGCGCGCAGCGCGGCGCGCATCATAGTCTCCGAGTAGTCCTGCACCTCCTGCATGATGTCCAGCAGCGTGTCGGTGCCGTATTTGGCCGCGAGAGCCTGCAGTCGTGCGGCGGCACGCCAGTTCGCCGCCACCTGCGCGCGCAGGTCCCCAAGGCGCTCGGTGGGGGTGCGGACATTGGCGAAGATGATCGCCTCAATGGCGGGATCGGGCTTGCCGTCACGATACAAACGTATAGGCGGCAGGCGCAGCCCCTCGCCGTAGATCTCCGTCACCGCGCCGTAGCTGCCGGGTGTGGCGCTGCCGATGTCGGGCCAGTGCGCGCGAACGCAGCCGAAGCCGAGGAGACGGCCTTCGTGGAAGGCAGGCGCGACGACGTTCACGTCAGGCAGATGCGAGCCACCCTGATACGGATCGTTATGGATGAACACGTCGCCGGGGCCGACATCAGGGAACGCCTGCACGACCGCGCGCACCGCGTCCGGCATGGAGCCGAGATGAATCGGCAGATCGGGGCCTTGCGCGACCATGTTGCCCCGTACGTCGAAGATACCGCAGGAGTAGTCGCCGGCCACTTTCAGCAGTGGCGAATACGCCGTCTTGGCCAGGACGATCTTCATCTCCTCCGCCGCACAGGTGAGCGCGTTCTTCACCACCTCGAAACGGGCCGGGTCGGTCTTCAGTCTGGGCATGTGCACACCTGTCATTGCGCGGAGGAGAAAAGCGACACGGCAATTCCCATCACGAGGGTGGAGACTGCTTCGTCGCAGTGCTCCTCGCAATGATGATGTATCCAAGCTCGTCGATCCGCGCCTGCCACCCCGGCGGCACGACCGCGGTGGAGTCCATCGCCTCGATGATCGCCGGCCCGACGATCCGCGTGCCGGGGGTCAGCCCATCGCGCCAGTGCACAGGCGTCGGCGTAAAGCCACTTTCGGCAAACCATACGTCACGGCTGCGCACTCGGGCGCTCGCGGGATCAGCGCGCTGCGCCAGCACGAGATCAGGCAATCGGCCGAATGCCGTCATGCGCAAATTCACCAGCTGCACGTGCTCCGAGCGGTTTGCATGTCCATAGGTCTGTTCGTGCCTCGCGTGGAAGGCGACAGCAAGTTCATCCAGTGCGGCACGGGTAATTTTGCCGTCGGCAATCGAAACCGTCAGCTCGTAAGCCTGCCGTCGATAGCGCACATCCGCCTGGCGCAGCAGCTCCTGCCGCTCCGACGGGACCCGAGCTGCACGCAGCAGCTCGCGTCCCGCGTGCTCCATACCGGCAAACACCTCCGCGACACGCGCCGGATCGATGCTGCCCAGGTCGGCGTACAACGTGCGTGAGTAATCTCGCTTCAGATCGCTCGCCACCAATCCAAGCGCGGAGAACGCACCAGGCGCCGGTGGCACGATAACCTCCGGTATCTGCAATTCCTCGGCAAGCGACACCGCGTGCACCGGTCCCGCGCCGCCAAACGCGACCAGGCCGAACTCCTGCGGATCGTGGCCACGTTCGATTGACACGATGCGCAACGCCTGCGCCATGTTGCTGTTGACGACTTCAACGATGCGCGCAGCGGCTTCCGGTACCGTCATGCCGAGTGGCCGTGCGATCGCTGTGTCGATCGCGCGTTCTGCCGCAGCGAGATCGATGCGCAGCGCCCCGCCGAGCAGCACTTCGCGATCCAGCAGACCAAGCACCACGTCAGCGTCGGTCACCGTCGGCGCGGTGCCGCCAATGCCATAGCACGCGGGACCAGGGGACGCGCCCGCACTGTGCGGCCCCACCTTCAGCGCACCGCCTGGATCGACCCATGCGATCGAGCCGCCGCCGGCGCTGACTTCCGCCAGATCAATCACCGGCACGCGGATCGGATGACCGGTGCCATGCATCCAGCGATTGGCGTGGCCGGAACCACCGACCTCGTACTCGGCGGTGACCGACACGGCACCGTCGGCGATCACGCTGGCCTTCGCCGTGGTGCCGCCCATGTCGAACGAGATCAGGTTCGGTCGACCCAACTGCCGCCCTGACAGCGAGGCGGCAATCACGCCGGCGGCGGGACCGGATTCGACCGCCATCGCCGGCATGCGCAGCCCCTCCGCGATGTCGAACACACCGCCGGATGAACCCATCACATGCAGTTGCGGCAAGCCGAGGCGCGATATCGCGCTCTGCAGCCGGTCAAGGTACGACGCAAGCACCGGTCCAACCACGGCGCAGACCGCCGTCGTGCTGGCGCGTTCGAATTCGCGGATCTCGGGCAGCACCTCGGATGACAGATAGACCGCGACACCAGGCAGCGCGGCGCGCAACGCTTTGCCCACGCGTCGCTCGTGCGCGTCGTTCAGGAACGAAAAGAGCAAGGATACTGCAACCGTCTGCAACTCCGCGTCGCGGATCGCCTCGATCAGCGCAGGCAACTCGTCCTCTGCCAGGGGCGTCACCACCTCGCCCTGTGCATCGATCCGCTCGGTGATCTCGAACCGCCAGCGCCGCGGCACCAACACCGCGGGCGGGTCCTGCAGCAGATCATAGAGATCGGCCCGCGATGAACGCCGCAACTCCAGGATGTCGCGCATGCCACGCGTCGTGACGAACCCGGCACGCGCGCCCTTGTTCTCCAGCAGCGCGTTGGTCACCACCGTGGTGGCATGCGACAGCAGCGAGACATCGCCAGGGTCGATGCGGTTCGTGTCCAGACCCTGGCGGATGCCGTCGATCACCGCCTCGCCGAAGTCCTGTGGCGTCGTCAGCAGCTTGACGATGGCCATGCGGCCGGTGTCCTCCTCCACCAGAGCGACGTCGGTGAAGGTGCCGCCGATATCGATGCCGATCCGCCACGCCATGCCGTCAGTTCCTGCACTGTATCGGCCAGCATAGGTGGCACAGGGATTGAGGCAAGCATCGCCACCGCGCACACTGCACCGTCATGCGCAGATCCCGCGACAGCGATTTGGCCGCCGACGGGATCTCCCGCCTGATGCTGTTCTTCGCCATCGTTTACACGGTGGAGGGAATCGGCCAGGCCAAGGCCGGTGTGATCTGGCAGCCGCTCACACACTATCTGAAGGAGACCCAGAACTGGGATCCGGTGCAGATCGCCGCGTCGCTGGCGGTGCTGGACGTGCCGTGGGTGATCAAGCCGCTCTATGGCGTCATTTCGGATTTCCTGCCGTTGTTCGGCTACCGGCGGCGCAGTTATCTGCTGCTCGCCAATGCCGGCGCTATCGCCGCGTTCTTATGGACCACCCAGGTCCTGACGCCGGCAGCGATCGTGTTCGCGCTGCTGCTGACGGCGATCGCAATGGCCGTGTCCAGCACTGTGTGCGGCGCACTCCTCGTTGAGAGCGGCCAGAAGCATCAGGCGAGTGCAACCTTCATCAACCAGCAATGGCTGTGGTTCAACATCGCGGTCATGGTGGGATCGTTGGCCGGCGGCGGGCTCGTCGAAGTCCTGTCCGCTCCCGGCGCACTGCACGCCGCCGCCGCGATCGCAGCGGTGGCACCCATCGCGGTCATCGTCAGCAGCATTGCGCTGGTCGATGAACGGCACGCGGGCATCAATATCGCCGAACTGCGACAAGCGCTGCGCGGCTTCATCGATACCTTCCGCTCGCGCACACTGTGGCTGATCGCGGCTTTCCTGTTCTGCTACTATTTCAGCCCAGGCTTTGGCACGCCGCTCTATTTCCACATGAGTGACAACCTGCATTTTTCGCAGGGCACGATCGGCATGTTGTCCTCGGTGAGCGCCGGCGGATGGATTGCGGGAGGTCTGCTCTACCGCCGGCTGCTGACCGGCATGACGACGCGCGCTCTGCTCAACCTCAGTATACTGGCAGGCACGCTCGTGACCTTGGCGTTCCTCGGCATGGTCAACGAAACGAGCGCGATCGCGATTTACTTCGTCAACGGCATTGCGGGCATGATCGCCAACATCGCGACGCTGACGCTTGCAGCCGAGCATTGCCCCGAGCGGTCAGAGGGATTTGCTTTCGCAGCACTGATGTCGGTGATCAACCTGGCCAACCCGCTCGCCGACACGATTGGCGCGTTCCTCTACCAGCATCTGTTCCACCAGGCGCTGGCGCCGCTGATCGTGGTGTCGGCGGCGTTCACCGCGTTCATATTCCTGCTTGTGCCGCTGCTCGACAGGTTCGCGACAGCACCACAGAAGACCTGACAGCAGGTGAAAAGGTGAGCAGGCATGCGCTGGTCGGGGTACCCCGCATGCCTGCTCGTCCGGATGCCTTGCCGATCAGTGGCGATACGTGTTCGGGGGAGGACGTACCACGGGTCTGATCGGCACGAGCGACGCCGGCAGTCTGCCACCAGCCGTAGTGGCGATTGCGGCCGGAACTTTCTCGGGCCGCACCTCGCGACTTATGCCAGCGAGTCGTCGCGCTCAACAGCAACGATGCCCCGCCAGTAGTCGCGGAAAATTCCCCGGAAAACCACCCAGGTGTGTTCGGGATTCACCCGAGATTTTGTCGGATGTTATGCCTGGAGTTTTCGGTTTTGTTCCTACGACGACCGGCTGCGGCGCGGCCGCAGCACCGTCACTTCGGCAAACGATGCCCGCCGCGTGCTATCTGCCTCCTGTGCCTGCAGCACGCTTTGATACTCGCAGGTCAGCACGTAGTTGCCGATCCGCAGCAGCGCGCCGTGAGACAGCCGCGCCGTACCGGCGAGGCCCTTGTTGTTCAACAGCGTGCCGTTTGTGGAGTTGAGGTCAGTGACCATGACATCGTCGCCGGCAACATCGATGCGACAATGCGCGCGTGACACTTCCGCGGCGTCCAGGAGCAGCGTGCTGGGCACCGCGCGGCCGATCGTGAGCGAACCTTGCGGCAACGCCACGCGACGCACCGCCGATTCCGGCTGCAGGATCACCAGGTGATGCTGCGGCTCCGCACCCGCCAGCAATTGTGTCGCTTCAGCTGAGCGCAGGTTGAGCGTCGCTTCGGCCGCGTGGTCCTCTGTATGCGCCGGCGAAGCCGCCGCGAGGCTGCGAGCGACCTCCGGCAAGGCACCGGCCGCAGTCCCGAATGCACGATGAAACTCCGCTGCCGCGGATTCCGACAGCGCCACGCGCAGTGACTTGCCCGGCTGACGCTCAAGCAATCCGAGGCCTGTCAGATACGCGATGTGATCGCGCGTCGTCTGGAAATTCTGCCCCGTCAGATTGAGCAGGCTTGCCGCCATCTGGTCGGCGAGGATGCCCGGCTCGCTGCCGGCGAACCTGGAAACGCCATAGTGAAGCTCGACGGCCATGTGCAGCAGCGTCCAGTGCGACAGCGAGTTGAGATGCCGGATCGCCTCGACACGACGGGCACGCGACAGATTGCTGGCGTTGAAGATGCGATCGAGCGCCTGCCGCCACGGCTCGCGGCACCGTGTGAGTGATTGCAGAATGATCGCCCGCTGCTCGGCATCGAGCCTGCGTGGTGGCACGATGCGCGTCGCGGCATCGAGCGTGGCGACCGTTGCGCACAGCTCCTTCGCCAGCGCCAGCAGATGGCGATCGAACAGATCGACCAGCGCCGTCGTCGGCGCGACGACCGAACGAGCCGACAGCGCCGCGTTCGGGGGGTCCACCACGCAGAGCTGCTGCTCCTTGATCTCGAGGATGCGCTCCTTGACCGTCGAATTGTCGAGCAGGAACACCTGCTTGACAAGGCCGTAGAGCTCGCCGACAGCCGCTCCCTCGCGCCCATTGGTGCAGAGATGGGTGACGATGTGCCACTGCGCCCGCCGAAACAGGCTGGGGAAGTGCGCGTGCCAGATCGTCTGATAGGCGGACAGGAAACGAACGACTTCGCGCTCTGCCTGCATCGGCCTCTCCGCGGCACTCCCATGGTTCCCGCGCAGGCTAGACTAACAGGGCAGTCAAGGCAAAATCTGTGAAGTGCGTCAACGATTTACGCATTTTGCCTGCCACCGGCCGCTCGCTTCACCACCAGCCCCTGCCCGGTCGGCAGTTCCAGCACGGCGTGGCCACGATCCCGCATGAACTCATCCACCGCGAGTTTCTGGTCGCGATAGCCGCTCCAGCCATAGTCGTCGAACACGATCATTCCGCCGGGGCTGACCCGCTCGAACAGCGCATCCAACGCGCCCAGCTCGGCCTGGGCGTTGTTCATGTCCACGTGCAGAAAGGCGATCCGCCGCGGCGCCACCTCGGCCAGCACATCGGGCACCCTGCCGCGGGTAACCAGCACGTTCGGCCAGGCGCCGAACCGCGCACGCACTCGATCGAACAGCTCGGGGGCGTGCGCCGGCAGACGCCTGCCCTCGCCCACACCCCCGGACGGATCGAACAGGTCGTAGAGAAAACACCGTCGGCCGGGCAGTCCGGCGAGGTAGCGCAGGACAACGGCCATCGAGTAGCCCTGGTAGCTGCCGCATTCGACGTAGTCGCCCTCTATCCCCAGACAGCTCTCCGCCGACCAGCACAATGTATGCGTCCGCCAGACGATCGTGAGTTCGGCCTCCGACGGTCGTTCCGCCGTCACCGCAGTGATAAAGCGTTGCTCGGTCAGGAAGCCCCGGCTGTGGCTGAACGTGATGAGGTTGTCGGCCACGAACCAGGGATCGCTAGTGTCGCCCATACGGGCGACCAACATATTCAGCGCATCCACGATACCGGGATGGCGCTTCAGGCCCCAGAACATGTGCGGGACGCGCAGTTCGCCGGATGGTGTCCGCTCGGGCACCGGCATCACCCGCGCCGCCCGCGGAGCGCCGCTCTTGGGCAGCAGCCCGTCCAGTTGCGCAGGCGTCACCGCAGTCAGCATCGACGCCGCGAGCCGCACGGCGTCAGCGACGTTGGCGATGCCAGCCAGCGCGCCGTCCACGGCCAGGCAGGTCGTCCGCCCGCCGGCGTCGGTTACGGGACCATGGAATGCCACCTCGGGTGCCTGCCTTTTCGGCGGCAAATTGAAGTTGCTGGTATCAATGCCGTATCGCTGCCCGACCTGCCGCATCTCGGCGATGGTCTGGTCGTATAGTTTGGGATCCCGGTTCGCGCCCAGCCCCATTCGCAACAGCACATTGCGCATGTTGACGGTGATGTCCGGATCATCCTTGAAGAAGATCTCCTTTGCCGTCACCAGCGCCGAAGCCACTGTTAGCTCAAGGTTCGCGGTGTCCAGGAAATACTCGATCAGCTTGGCGCGCAACTCCGGATTCTCGGCATGGTAGCGCTTCTGTAGCGGCACGCCATCACTGCCGATGAACAAAGCATTGCCATTGCTGTGGCCGGACGCACCGCAGATCGACAACGGCCGGTCTATGTGGAGGAACTCCTCCATCGCCCACAGATTGGCGATACCGGAATGGACGTCCTGGACGGGGCCGGCGAAGTATTGGCCGCCGCAGAATGTCTTTACCTTGTCGATCACCGAGCGGCGCACAAACGCGGCATTGTAGATCAGCGGGGTATCCGTCCAGACGAGTGTTCCGTCGTACAGCTGGTGCAGCAGGTCACGGCAGCGACGAATGGTTCCTGCGACGGGACCAGGCAGATTGACAAGGAGACGGTTGCGCGCTGCGACGCGCAACGAGTTTGACCAGTCGTAATTGTGCGGTGCCCAATGCAAGGCTCCAAGGGTCGACCGGCTCGACATCACCGTGTCGGCGATCGCACAGGCATCCGGCATCATGCCGTCGTCGTCGCCGATGAAGGCCACGAACTCTCCGCTGCTCGCCGCCAACGCCGCCTCGAAGTTTGCTGAATACGGCAGGATGCTCGGCGAACTCTTGAGCACGATGCGTGCCGAAGCGAACGCGGCGACGACATCGTTGGTCGCCTGATCGTTGCCGTTGTTCTGGACGACGACCTCGAAATCCGGATGAGTCTGCGCCAGAGCGGTCTCGATGGCGAACCGCAGGGTGTCGGCGCGCTGACGTGTCGGAATTATGATAGAAAAGCGCGGCATGCGAGGACTCTCCTGGGGCAGATACCGGTCACGGCTCGACCGCTCGATCCACTATGAAGCTGCGCAACGCCGCTCGCGCGCCGTCCGGATTGTCGAGCAGCACGGCGTGGCCGGTGTTCGGAACCCGCGGTGCCACCAGAAGCTTCGGATTCGCCGCCCGCAACAGGGCGATGTCGGCCGCCGTTACAACTGAGGCGGCACCCGAAGATCGCCGCTCGCCGCCCGCGATGAGCAGACAGTTGAACGGCGCCCGCCGCACCATGTCGTGGTGCAGCGTCGTGCGCGCGACAACGGGATCGGCCGGATCGAATCCCATGATCTCCACGCAGATGCGCCGCTGATAGGGGCGGCAGCCGCTATAGCGCCACGCCTCGCCGATCCACGCTGCCAGCTCCGGGCGGGTGAGATGGAACGGCGTATCGAGCAGCACGACATTACGTACCCGGTCCGGCCGCGACCGTGCCAGCGACAGCGCCACCAGGCCGCCCAGGGACTCGCCGACGACGAACAGGTTCCCGGCAGGCGGCAGCGCGCGGTCGAGCAGCGCGGCATATTCCGCGGCGAAGCCCTCCAGCGACACGTCCGCCACCGTACCAGATGCGCCATGGCCAGGCAGCTCGCAGACCACGATATCGAACAGATCAGCAAAGGCCACTACGCGCGCGGCGGTCAGCGGCAACCACGTCAGCAGGCCGGGCAGGAACAGCGCCACTGGCCTGTCGGGTCGCGACTGTGCCGGGATGCGGAAAACGCTGACTTCCGCCGTACGGCCCTGGACGATACAGCCGCTGCCGGCCAGATCGTCACGTTGTGTCCGGATCGCCGTCGATGCCAGCGCGTGAAATTGCTCGATTGCCTCCTTCCGATCTCCGGTCTCATGCAGCCGATTGATGCGATGCATCTCCGCCGTGAACCAGGGGAGTGCCGCGGCAAGCCTTTGTGCCGGCGGATCGTCGTGGGACATCTTGTCCAGCCGCATGCCGTGATGGCCGCACTGTGCGGCGAATTCGTGAAACCCCGGTGAACGCCGCTGCCATGGGGAGCGCAGGTTGCCAACCCGCGCTCGCGCGGTCTCGCGGACTGTGGGAAATCCATCTAGGCTCGCCACAGATCGCCAACCACACCAGGAGCACGGACATGGATTTCGGCGCGTCGATGTTCTTCACCGACTACTCGATGACATCAGCGGAACTCGCCCAGGCGCTGGAGACGCGCGGCTTTGAATCGGTCTGGGCGCCCGAGCACTCGCACATTCCCACCTCCCGCCGCACGCCATTTCCGGGCGGTGGTGATCTGCCCAAGCAGGTACTACGACGCGATGGACCCGTTCGTGACGCTGACCGCGGCGGCGATGGCGACCAAGAACCTGAAGGTCGGCACCGGCGTCTGCCTCGTGAACCAGCGCGACACGATCCAGACCGCCAAGCTGGTGGCCTCGATCGATCAGGTATCCGGCGGCCGCTTCCTGTTCGGCATCGGCGTCGGCTGGAACGCCGAGGAGATGGAAGACCACGGCACGGCATTCGCCTCCCGCGCCAAGCTGGTGCGCGAGCGCGTCGAGGCGATGAAGGCGATCTGGACCAAGAGCAAGGCCGAGTACCAGGGCGAGTTCGTCAACTTCCCCGAGATGATGGCATGGCCAAAGTGCGTCCAGAAGCCGCATGCACCCGTGATCGTCGGCGGCGCCTTCCCGCAGGCGGCACGGCGCGCGGTGCGCTATGGCGACGGTTGGATTCCACTGGCCGGCCGCGGCGACATCCTGACCTCCATGAGCAAGTTCCGTGAGATGCTCAAGGAGGCCGGCCGCGCGGAAGCGTCGTGTCCGATCACGCTGTTCGGCTGCGCCGATGATGCCGACACGCTGAAGCGCTACCGAGACCTGGGCGTCGTGCGCGCCTGCGTCAGCCTGCCGGCGGCGAAGGGCGACACGGTGCTGCCGACCCTCGACAAATGGGCGGGGCTGATCCGTCAGGTCAACGGCTGAACCGCCACGCATGCAGGAAGGAAAGACGATGCAGTTCGGCGCGTCGATGTTCTTCACCGACTATTCGATGACGGCAGCCGAGTTGGCTCAGGCGCTGGAAGCCCGCGGCTTCGAATCGGTCTGGGCCGCCGAGCACTCGCACATCCCGACCTCGCGGCGCTCGCCGTGGGGCGGGGGAGGCGAACTGCCGAAGCAGTATTACGACGTGATGGACCCGTTCGTGACCCTGACGGCCGCCGCGGTGGCGACCAAGACACTGAAGATCGGCACCGGCGTCTGCCTGGTGAACCAGCGCGACACGATCCAGACCGCGAAGCTGGTGGCCTCGATCGATCAGGTGTCCGGCGGCCGCTTCCTGTTCGGCATCGGCATCGGCTGGAATGCCGAGGAGATGGAAGACCATGGCACGGTGTTCGCCACACGGGCCAAGCTGGTACGCGAGCGCGTCGAGGCGATGAAGGCGATCTGGACCAAGAGCAAGGCCGAATACCACGGCGAGCTGGTCAATTTCCCCGAAATGATGGCCTGGCCAAAGTGCGTGCAGAAGCCGCATGTGCCGGTGATCGTCGGCGGTGCCTATCCGCAGGCGGCGCGCCGCGCGGTGCGCTATGGCGACGGATGGATCCCGCTGGCCGGCCGGCCGGATCAGTACGGCGACGTGTTCGACTACGTGCCGAAGTTCCGCGCGATGCTGAAGGAGGCCGGTCGCGACGAGGCGTCATGCCCGGTGACGCTGTTCAATGTGCGCGAGGACGCAGATCTGCTGAAGCGCTATCGCGACCTCGGCGCGGCTCGCGTCAGCATAAGCCTGCCAGCCGAGAAGGCGGACAAGACGCTGCCCGTGCTGGATCGCTGGGCCAGGCTGATCAGCCAGATCAATGGCTGAGGCAGTCGCCGTGCCGCTGCGGGAGAACCAGATGTCCGAAACAGTGGATGCACTGCTGAGCGACTTGCTCGACTGGCTGGCGCGAGAGGCGCGGCCTTACCATGACGTGATGGAAGCCTGGCGCACGTCGTGCCCTCGCCTGCCGGTGTGGGAGGACGCGAACGAGCGCGGTCTCATCGAGCACACGCGGATGGATGGCTGCGCGATGGTCCGTATCACCCCGGCGGGCCGCGAGTTCCTGGCGCGGCGATACTGATCGTCGCACATAATGCGCAATCATATGGTTGCGCATTGCCGGAATTGGGCTATATCGACAGGCAACCAGGAGGTTGCCAATGGAAGACCGCATCGAGAAGCGTATCGAACTCAAGGCGCCGGTGTCACGCGTGTGGCGGGCGTTGACCGATCACCGCGAGTTCGGCACGTGGTTTCGTGTCGCGCTGGAAGGCCCGTTCGTCCCTGGCCAGCAGGTTCGTGGTCGGATCACCTGGCCGGGCGCCGAGCATCTGACCATGACCGTCACGGTACGGCGCATGGAGCACGAACGGTTGTTCTCATTCACCTGGCACCCCTACGCCATCGACCCGGCTGTCGACTATTCCTCGGAGCCGACGACGCTGGTTGAGTTCACGCTCGAAGCCATTCCGGCCGGGACACTGCTGACGGTGGTCGAAACTGGATTTGCTGCGCTTCCGCCACATCGGCGCGACGAGGCATTCCGCATGAACGATCGGGGATGGTCGATCCAAGTGCAGAATATATCGCAATACCTTGGCGACGCGACATAGATCGCGAACCCCGCGCATCGATCCGTCAGCAGTGTTTGCCGCGCTGGGCGATGCCACGCGGCTCTCGCTGGTCCGCAAACTCAGCGACGGCATGCCGCTGTCCATCGCGCGGCTTGCGGAAGGATCGGCGTTCACGCGGCAGGCGATCACCAAGCATCTGCATGTGCTGGAGAGCGCGGGTGTTGTAAGGCGCGAGCGGTGTGGACGCGAAAGCCTCTATCGTCTGGAACCCACACGCATCGAGGAAGTGCGCGCGTATCTCGACGGCATCTCGCGACACTGGGATGCTGCGCTCACGCGCCTCAAGGCACTCGTCGAAGGGTAGCTGATGAGGCGATCATGGTGCGGCGGCATGTTCCTCGCGTGCCGCCGTCCACACCTCGCGGGCGGCGTCCGCGTTCATCACCATGATGCCGAGGCCGACGATCAGGTCCGGCCAGACCGAGTGCCATAACAGAGCGGTCACCAGGCCGGCGGCGATGATCGCGACGTTCGCGAGCGCGTCGTTGCGGGCCGACAGGAAGGCTGCCCGCGTCAGGCTGCCGCGGTGACGGCGGTAGCCGGCGAGGATGAACGCGCAGAACAGGTTAATTGCCAGAGCGCCGAAGCCGGTCGCTGACAGCGGCAGCGGCGAAGGCACCGACGGGGCCATGAACTTCGTCCATGCTGTCCAGATCGTGGCCAGGCCCGGGACAAGCAGGATGCCCGCCAATGCCATGCCGAGCCGCGCACGGCCGCGCGGCGTCCAGCCCAGTGCGACCGCGACAAGCAGACTGACCGCGGCATCTTCCAGAAAGTCGACGCTGTCGGCGAACAGCGACACCGAGCCGATCGCGACGGCGACCGAAAACTCAATGCCGAAATAGCCGAGGTTCAGCACCGCGACGAGCCGAACCGCGCCGCGCAACTCTGCATCTTGTGTGGATGGCGGTGCCACTGGACCTCCTGGCTTCGCACGAGCACTCTTGCGACCGAGCGACCGGAATGCTGCCATGCCGAATACATACGCGACACTGCAAACATCGAAACCGCAGCCGGACACGCTGCTGGTCACGCTGACCCGCCCCGAGGTCGCCAACGCGATGAATACGCAGATGGGCCTCGATCTGCTCGACCTGTTCCACACCATTGCCGGCACGCCAAACGAACAGCGCTGCGTCGTGCTCACCGGCGCCGGCTCGCGCGCGTTCTGTGCGGGCGGCGACCTGAAAGAGCGCAACGACATGACCGATCAGCAGTGGCAGAACCAGCACCTGATCTTCGAGCGGGCCATCCGTGCCATCACCCATTGCCCCGTGCCGATCATCGCCGCGGTGAACGGCGCCGCCTATGCCGGTGGCATGGAGATCTCGCTCTGCGCCGACTTCATCTACGCAGCCGAGCACGCCCGCTTCGCGTTGACCGAGGTGACGCTCGGCATCATGCCAGGCGCCGGCGGCACCCAGACGCTGCCGCGCGCGGTAGGAGCGCGGCGTGCGAAGGAGATCCTCCTTACCGGCAAACCGTTCACCGCGCAGCAGGCGTTCGAGTGGGGCATGGTGAACCGCATCTGCCAGGCTGACGCGCTGCTGGCCGATGCACTGGAGACCGCTGCCACCATCGCGAACAACGCGCCGATATCGACGCGGCAGATCAAGCAGTCGGTGAATTACGGGCTGAACATGGACCTCGCCAGCGGCATGATGTTCGAGATCGAGGCGTATAACCGCATGGTGCCAACCGAGGACCGCCGCGAGGGCATCCGCGCGTTCAATGAGAAGCGCAAGCCGGAATTCCGGGGGCGTTGAGGAGGAAGCGACATGAACGTCATCGCCGACATCACTGCCCAAGGGGCATCACGAGGCCTCACCCACGCACTGGTCGAACAGGCGCGCACGCTGAGCTACGCCGATCTGCCCGACGATGTGCGCATGCTGGCGCGGCAATGCGTGCTGGATTACGTCGCATGCACGCTAGCCGGGGCGAAGGAAGAACTGACCGACATCCTGCTGGCGGAGGCGTGGGAACAGGGCGGAACTCCGGTCGCGACGGTGATCGGGCATTCGACGCGTCTGCCGGTGCTCTCTGCCGCGCTGGTAAACGGCGCCGCGTCGCATGCACTCGACTTCGATGACGTCAACCTGGCGATGACCGGCCATCCGTCGGTGGTGCTGTTGTCGGCACTGCTGCCGCTGGCGGAAGAACGCGGCAGTTCAGGACGGGAAGTGCTGACCGCTTTCGTCGCGGGCTACGAACTCGAATGCAGGCTCGGACTGCTGCTCGCGCCGGGTCATTACAACGTACTCGGCTTCCATGCCACCGGGACACTCGGCAGCTTCGGCGCTGCGGCGGCGTGCGCGCATCTGCTTGGGCTCGACGCGGAGAAGTTTGCGACCGCCCTTGGCATCGCGGGAACCCAGGCGGCGGGCTTGAAATCGATGTTCGGCACGATGTGCAAGCCGCTGCATGCCGGCAAGGCAGCGTATCACGGCGTGCTCGCCGCGCGGCTGGCGCAGCGTGGCTTCACCAGCCGCAGCGATGTGCTGGAGTGCCCGCAGGGTTTTGCTCGCACGCATAGCCCCGACTTCAATCCGGCGGACGCGCTGGCCACACCGCCTGCCGGCTTCCACATTCGCAACAACCTCTTCAAGTATCACGCCGCCTGCTACATGACCCACGCGCCGATCGAGGCGGCACGCAAGCTGCGCGAACAGCACGGCCTGACACCAGACAGCATCGCGCGCATCAGGCTGCGGCTCGACAAATCCTGTGACCGCATCTGCAACATACCCGCGCCCCGCACCGGGCTCGAGGCGAAGTTCAGCCTGCGCCTGACCACGGCGATGGCGCTCGCCGGCGTCGATACCGGTGGTCTGGCAAGCTATTCCGAGGCGACGGCTGCTGATCCCACTCTGATCTCGCTGCGCGACAAGGTGGAATTCGATTTCCAGAATGGCCGGCCGAATACACTGGCCGATCTGGAGCTGGTGCTGGCCGACGGTCGGCGTGTCGCGGCAACCCATGATGCCGGTGTTCCCGCAGCCGATATCGTGGAACAGGGACGACGGGTCGAGGAAAAATTCACCTCGCTCGCGGAACCGATCCTGGGCGGTGCTGCGACGCGCGACCTGATTGGCGAGATCGGCCGCTTGGATGCGCTGAGCGATCTGCGGGGCGTCATGCGCCTGTGCGGAACCTGAAGCCGGAATCTGCGTTCCTCTGGAGCAACAACACCAGAGGGCCGGCCATGGCCAGCATCAGAGATCCGAACGACACCGCGGGCCGCCTCATCGCGGCCGACCGGGTCGAGGGCACCCGCATCTACAACCCTGCCGGCGAGGACCTCGGCAATGTCGAGGACGTGATGATCGACAAGATCAGCGGCAGGATCGCCTACGCGGTGGTCGGCTTCGGTGGCTTCCTGGGCATCGGCAATCGGCACTATCCGCTGCCTTGGGAGACGCTGAAATACGACACGAATGTGGGTGGCTTTGTCGTCAATCTGGATAAGCGGACACTCGAGGGTGCGCCCTCCTACACCGACGCCGATACAGTCGGCTGGGATGACCCCACCTGGGGGAAGGGCGTATACGACTACTACGGCGCACATCCCTATTGGGACATGCCATAACGGATAACAGACGGCGGCCTTCGGGCCGCCGTTTCTGCGTCAGGCGAACGTGGCGAAGATCTCCTCCATCGCCTTGAGCTGACCACCCGATGTTGACGACGGCACGATCACCGGCGTGCTGACGCCGGACGCCTGCCATGCCTCCACCCCTTCGCGAACGCGTGCCACCGGTCCGAACAGCGACACATCATCGAGCCACCGGTCCGTCAGATACCGCGGCACATCGTCGCGTCGGCCTTCAGCGATAGCACGCTCGATCTCCGTCATTTCCTCGCCGTAGCCCGCCTCCTTCCAGTAGTTGCGGTAGTTCGGCAGGAACGCATAGTGGATCAGGTTCTTGCGGCACACGGACTTCGCTGCCTCGACGTCGTCGCTGATGCACGTCGGCAGCATGTTGCCGATGAAGAAGTCCGCGCTGTTGCGCTTGCTCGCCGGCAGCGCCGCCAGCGATGACGCCATGTGCGAACGCGCGGCGTTGGCGAACACCACACCCTGCGAAACCTCGCCGGCCAGCGCCACCATCTTCTGCCGCAGCGCCGCGATGATGATCGGCGGGAATTCGCCCACGCCTTCCACCGCACGCAGATTCTCGACGAACGCACGCGTGTCGCCGAGTGGCTTGCCGACGGTGACGCCCATCCGCTGATGGCCTGGCGCATGTGCCACGCCGATGCCGAGACGGAAGCGACCGCCGGACACCTCGTGCATGAACGCAGCGCTCTGCGCGAAATCCAGAACGGTGCGCACGTAGATCGGCGCAATGGCGGTGCCGAACGGAATCCTATCCGTGTTCCACGCCATCGCCTCACACTGCGACATGTTGCCGTACATGCTCGGCGTGTAGATGCCGGCGAAACCGCGCCGTTCGACGTCGCGCGCGATATCGATGGTGAGGCGACGGCGGCCGGGGACAGCGACGAGGGAGATGGCAGGGAGAGACATGGCGCGGTTCACTCGAATGGTGCAGTGATCAGCTTATCGCCCTAAGCGGGATTGGAACAGGCGCTCTGCTCCGCCCGGGTCAGACGCATGAACGCGGCTCACCTTCGGGATGAAAAGTGCTCCTTTGTGTTTGCGTGCCCGAATTCCTTATGGGGCACTGACAACCCCGCTAACCCAACAAGCTGATGACAGGTGAACCATGGGACGTTCGTATCGCGGCACGTGGGCATTCGCCCTGCGCAACCGTCATGACGGCTGAGTAACAGCGCGCCCACAGGCCCAAGCCCACACTCCGGCACGGATCGTGACGTAGCTCATACCAACGCTGTCACTGACCTGTTCCTCTGAAACCCTCGCTGGCGTTGACACGCGCCAGTCCCAGCCGCCGCAAACCTCCGAAAGGACAACAACAATGGCTATTTCGAGCACCTTCAGCCCCACCACTGGCGTGCTGACGGCGACCGGCGATAACGCCAAGAACGCGATCACATTCAGCCGCGACGCAGCCGGAAGCCTCCTCGTCAACGGTGGTGCAGTAGCTATCGCCGGCGGCAACCCCACAGTCGCCAACACCGCTCAGGTCCAAGGGTTCGGCCAAGGCGCCAACGACACAATCGCGCTCGACGAAGCCAACGGCGCATTGCCGGCGGCCGAACTGTTTGGCGGCGACGGCAACGACACACTCACCGGCGGTTCAGGCGCGGATCAGCTCTTCGGACAGGCCGGCAACGACATCCTTCTCGGCAAGGGCGGCAACGACCTGCTGTTCGGCGGTGACGGCAACGACACGCTGACCGGCGGGGCGGGCGACGACCAGGTGTTCGGCCAGGGCGGCGACGACCGCATGATCTGGAACCCAGGCGATGGCAGCGACCTGTTCGAGGGCGGCGATGGCACCGATACCGCCGAGGTCAATGGTGGCAACGGCAACGAGACCTTCACCATATCGGCAAACGGCACGCGCGTGCTTTTCGCTCGCACCGACCCCGCGCCGTTCACCCTCGATATCGGCACCACCGAGAACCTCGTCCTCAACGCCAATGGCGGCGACGACATCATCACCGCTGGCAACGGCCTCGCAGGCCTGATCCAGCTCACTCTCGATGGTGGCGCAGGCAACGACACCATCACCGGCGGCGACGGCAACGATATGCTGATTGGCGGTGACGGCAACGATCTTATCACCGGCGGGCGAGGCAACGACGTGGCGCAACTCGGCGCCGGCGACGACACGTTCGTCTGGAACCCGGGCGATGGCAGTGACACGGTCGAAGGCCAGAGCGGCAACGACACGCTGCTGTTCAACGGCGCGAACGTCAACGAGAACATCGACATCTCGGCCAACGGCTCCCGCGTGCGCTTCTTCCGTGATGTCGGTAACGTCACGATGGACATCAACAGCATCGAGAACATCGATTTCACTGCCCGCGGAGGCGCCGACACCATCACGGTTCATGACCTGAGCGGCACCGGCGTGAAGCAGGTCAATGTCGACCTGGCCGCGACGCCCGGCAGCGGCACCGGCGATGGCCAGGCTGACACCGTGATCGTCGAAGGCAGATCGACGAACGATCACATCACCATCAGCGGCACCGCCTCTTCAGTCGTGGTAGCGGGACTGCCGGCGCAGGTCGCGATCAGCGGTGCCGAGGGCGCCAACGACTCGCTGATTATCGACACTCTTGGCGGTAACGACACCATCGATGCGTCAGCGTTGGCCGTCGGCGTGATCGGGCTCAGGATCGACGCCGGTGATGGCAACGACACCATCGTCGGCAGCGCCGGAGCCGACGTGCTGATCGGCGGTGCCGGCAACGACGTGATCACCGGCGGCATGGGCAACGACGTCGCGCTCATGGGCGACGGCGACGATAAGTTCATCTGGAATCCGGGCGACGGCAGCGACACGGTCGAAGGCCAGGGCGGCAACGACACGCTGGTGTTCAACGGCTCCAACGCCAACGAGAACATCGACATTTCGGCCAACGGCTCGCGCGCACGCTTCTTCCGCGATGTCGGCAACGTCGCCATGGACCTCAACGGGGTCGAGCAGATCCAGCTCGCTGCCCTGGGCGGTGCCGACATCATCACGGTCAACGATCTGACCGGCACGGACGTCAAGCAGGTTGCGATCGATCTGGCGGCGGCTGGCACCACCAGCGGCGACAGTGCGTCCGATCAGGTCATCGTCAACGGCGCCGCCGGTGACGATGCGATCAAGATTGCGCGCAACGGCAGCACCGTGACGGTGAACGGGCTCTCTGCGCAGGTGACGATTGCCCACCCCGACGCGACCGACGCACTCGTCGTCAACGGCCTCGGCGGCAACGACACCATTGACGCTTCGGCCCTCAGCGCCGGCCACATGGTCCTGACGCTGAACGGCGGCGACGGCAATGACACGCTTGTTGGCAGCGAAGGGAACGACCTGATCGTCGGTGGCCGCGGCGACGACGTGGCACAGATGGGCAAGGGTGACGACACCTTCGTCTGGAACCCAGGCGACGGCAGCGACACGGTCGAAGGTCAGGCCGGCACCGACACGCTGCTGTTCAATGGCGCCAACGTCGCCGAGAACATCGACATCTCGGCCAACGGCTCGCGCGTGCGCTTCTTCCGTGACGTTGGCAACGTCACCATGGACCTGAACAGCGTCGAACACATCCAGTTCAATGCCCTGGGCGGCGCCGACACCATTACGGTCAACGATCTGACCGGGACCGACACGAACCAGGTCGCCGTCGATCTGGCATCGCCGCCCGGCAGCGGTGTTGGCGATGGCCAGGCGGATACGGTAGTCATCAACGGCACCGCCGGCGACGACGTGATCACGATCGCCGACAACAATGGCGTGGTCACGGTGTCGGGTCTGGCCAGCACGGTGACCATCACCGGCTTCGAAGCGACCGATAAGCTCGTCATCAACGGTCTAGGCGGCGACGATGTCATCGAGGCGTCGGGTCTCGGGACAGGGATGCAGCTCACCGCCAACGGTGGTGACGGCGATGACGTGCTGATCGGCAGCGCCGGCAACGACACTCTGAGCGGCGGCGCAGGCGACGACGTGTTGATCGGCAATGGCGGAAACGACATTCTCGACGGCGGCTCCGGCAACAACATCGTTCTCAACAGCATCATCGCAAAGTCGCTGGCCGCTCCGTCGGTCGCCTCGGATCCGGCGCAGCAGAGTGTCTACAGTGGCACCTCTGGTCACGACGACATCAGGCTTGCCGGAAGTGACGGCGGAGTGACGGTCAGCGGTCTCGCCAAGCCGGTCACCATTACCAGCGCAGGAGGTCCCAACGCCCCAGTCGTGATCGATGGCCTCGGTGGCTCCGACACCATCGACGCGTCCGGCGTCACCGGACCCGGCATGCAGTTCATCCTCGATGGTGGTTCAGGCAACGACACGCTGCACGGCGGGGCAGGGAATGACCTGCTGCTCGGTGGCGACGGTGCCGACAAGTTCGTTTTCTCCGGCACCAATGGCATCGACACGATCGCTGATTTCCAGCACGGGATCGATAAAATCCAAATCTCCGGATACGGCGCACCGCTCGGCAACTTCGGAGATCTTACCGGCCACATCACGCAGGTTGGCGCCGATGTTCAGGTCGATCTCGGCAGCAAGGCTGCGGGGGCGGGGATGATCGTCCTCCAGAACACTCAGCTCGCGACCGTCAGCGCCTCGGATTTTGCATTCGCATAGTGTTCGTGCCGGTCACTGGGGCGGTGACGCAACCACACCGCCCTGATGAACCCCCTTCGCAACCTCTTGCTCCTCCCCATGACGTGCCGCGCCGGGACGTGTTAGACGTCGGGCAAATCGGCGGGAGGACGGAATGGCACTCTGGATCAGACTGATGGTTGGCATGGCGGCCTTGGCCTGGGCCGGCGCGGCGTCAGCCGACCAGGTCACGTTGCGGATGTGGATGCACGAGCATCCGCCGCGGATCCCCATCGACAAGCAGATCGTCGCCGAGTTCGAGAAGGCCAATCCCGATATCAAGATAGATCACGAGATCATCCCCGTCGCGGAATATCCCACCAAGCTGCTGACCGCCTTCGCCGCCGGATCGGGTCCGGACATATTCAATCAAAGCTCCATGCTGGTCGCCCAGTACTACAATGCACACATCCTTGCGCCCATCGACTATGCGGCGATGGGCCTGGCGAACGAGGCAGCACTGACCTCGCAATACTCCAGCGGCTTCGATGGCATCCGCTTCCAGGGCAAGCTGTACGGAATTCCCACTGAGGTGAGCAACTGGGCGTGCTTCGCCAACAACGCGATCTGGCGCGAGGCTGGCCTCGATCCCGACAAGGATTTCCCGAAGACCTGGGAGGCACTTCCCGCGGTGGCCGAGAAGCTCACCCAGCGAGACGTGAATGGCGTGCCACGACGACGCGGCTTCGACTTCAACTGGCCCAATCGCGCCACCTTCTGGTTCATGCCGAACACGATGCTGCACCAGCTCGGCACCACCATGGTCGATGAGGAGAACTACAAGGCAACCATCGACACGCCGACGGCACGCAGGGTGTTCCACTACTTTCAGGACTGGGCGAACAAGTATCGCCTCGGCGGACCGCAATACACGGACGCCCGCACTGACTTTCTCGGCGGCCGGCTCGCGACCGACTGCAGTTTTGGCATCTGGGGAATTCCGCAGATGGCGGCAGCGAAGATCGACTGGTCGGTACATCCCGCGCCGCGCTGGAAGGACGCGGTATCCGACAACGGCATCGACATATATGCCTTCTACATGATGGTCAACGCACGCTCCTCGCCGGCGGCGCAGAAGGCGGCATGGAAGCTGGTGCGGTTCTATACCGACCATGCGGCCGAACTGTTCGCGGGCGCCGGTCTGTTCGTGCCTCGCAAGGAAGTGACCGACAGCGAAGCCTACAAGAGCAACCCGGCGGCGCCCTTCTTCCTGGCCGAGTTGAAGAAGGCGCGGTTCTCGCCGCGCGTGGTGGGATACGATCAGGTGGTGGACGCGATGTTGCGCGGCCGCGACGCAATGCTGCAGGGCCAGTCGGTTGAATCGGTGCTCCCGACCATGGACGACGAAGTCAACGCGGTGCTCAACCGCGAACGCGCGCGTGCCGCCGCGATGGCCAGGTAGGTGCTTCGCCGACTCGCATTGATCGGGCGCACCAGGTTGCGCTTTCACTTCAAATGGTGGGGGCTGGTGTTCGTCCTGCCGGCGGTGGGGTTCTTCGCCGCCTTCAACGTGTTTCCGATGCTGTTCGGGCTCTACCTGAGTTTCACGGACTACGACCTGCTCAATCCGCCGCTGTGGGTGGGATTGGACAACTTCGCCAACCTGTTGTCCGACAAGCTGTTCCTGACGGCACTGCGCAACACGCTGATGTTTGTCGCGGGAGCAACGCTGCCGGTGTGGATACTCTCGCTGCTCGCAGCACTGCTGTTCGACCAGGCATTCCGCGGACGCGACATCGTCAAGGCCGCGTTCTTCCTGCCCGTGCTGCCGCCCATCGTGGTCGTGGCGGTGATCTGGCGCGTGCTGCTGCATCCAAACGGCGTGATGACCTGGCTGATCGGCGGACGCTGGGGAATGACAGAGATCCGCTGGCTGGCCGATGCGGTGCTCGCGCCGCTCTCGATGATCGCGGTGCACGACTGGGCCGCCATTCCGTTCTTCATGGTGATCTGGCTGGCCGGGCTCGCCGGCATCCCCACCGAACAGCGCGAGGCCGCAGCGCTCGACGGCGCGGGCCCGGTGCGCACCTTCTGGTACATCGAGCTGCCGCATCTGCGCGCAACCGCCGTGCTGGTGGCCGCGCTATCGTCCATCAATGCGTTCCAGGCATTCGCGCTGCAATACGTGCTGCCGACCGATCCCGGTGGACCAGCGAATTCGACATTGGTGCTGGGCCTGCTGGTGCTGAAATACGGCTTCCAATACTTCCGCATGGGCGATGCGGCGGCGGTCTCGATGGTGATGTTCGCGATGATCCTTCTCGTCACCGTCGTGCAGTTGCGGTTCAACCGCCGTGCGTGAGCGTCCCGTCCGCTTCTTGATCGCCGCAGCGGCAGCCGCGATCTTCGCGTTCCCGATCTGGTTCATGGTGAGCTCCGCCTTCAAGGCGGAAGCGGAAGTCCAGGCGATCCCGCTGCATTTCTTCCCCCACCACTTTCAGGGCTTGGCGCAGTTCCGCCAGGCGGCGGAGATCGCGCCGCTGTGGCGCTATTTCCTGAACTCGTGGATCTACGCGGCCTCGCATGTCGGCATCACGGTGTTCTTCGGCTCGCTTGCCGGATTTGGCTTCGCGAAATACCGGTTTCCCGGGCGAACGCTGCTGTTCGTTGCCGTGCTGTCCACGATCATGGTGCCGTTCCAGGTACTGGTCGTACCGTTGTTCGTCGAGGTGAAGTGGTTCGGTTGGGAGAACAGCTACGCTGGCCTGATCATTCCCGGGATGATGAACGCATTCGGCGTGTTCATGATGCGGCAATACGCGTCGGATTTGCCGGACGAACTGATTGAGGCGGCGCGCGTCGATGGCGCCGGCGAGTTCCACATCTTCCTGCGGATCGCGCTGCCCCTGCTGCTGCCGGCGCTCGCCAGTCTCGCGATCATCGTGTTCATCTGGTCGTGGGGGAATTTCCTCTGGCCGCTGGTGATCGTGCAGGATAAGGACCTCAACGTGTTGTCGGTCGGCATGACAAGCTACAGTCAGCCGTATCAGCGCGAGCCGATGTGGGCGGCTGCCATGGCTGCCTCAACCGTCGCGACATTGCCCATCGCCGCGCTGTTCGTGTTCTTCCAGCGGTATTTTGTCAAAGGGCTGACGGCGGCTGCGGTGAAGGGGTGAGCTACTCGGTTCGGCGGCTGACGCGGGGCCAGATGAACCAGGCGGCGATGCTCCCAATCATACGGACGTCATGGGCCGGAGCAGTCGCGGATCCCAGTCCAACGGTGCGGGAACCGTCGGTCGGATGCGGACTGCCTCGGGATGGGCTGGATTGATCACGTAGTTCGGTTCGCGCGGCACCAGCGCGGATGGGACGCGCAGCACCGCGGTGCGTCCCGCCGAAAGCCAGCCGCGACCGGCCCGCAACGCAGTCGGACTGTCGAGCTCACGCCAGTTCGGTGGCGGCTGTTCCGTCAGATCGTCAAACGCGATGTCGTCCGGAATATCAGCGTCCACCAGAAAAGTTCGATCGAAGTCCCTGCCCTGCACGAGGAACTCGAGCATCGCGAGCGACAGCGAGCCAGCGGCGTAGATTACCGGGAAGCCCGAGGGGTTCCAGCGTCCGCCACGAGCAGCGGCGCTGCCTCCGTCCCAGATCGGGTAGGCGTCCGTTCCCAACCGCACGACGCGCATTTGGTAATCAAACCGGCAAACTGAATTCGATGTTGGTCAAAACGCGCTCAACCATCCTTGCGCCAAGGTCGGTTGCCGCGACTTCAATGGGCATACGGTTGGTCAAAAGCAGATGCGGTGCGTTCAGCCACTCTCGGGCCTTGTCCGGGTCGCGGAATGCCTGCTGTGCCAGGGCGGTGATGCGGGCCAGTCGCTCGGCGCGTTCGCTGGCAGACGGCGATAGGATGCGGCTGCGCTTGTAGGTAGCCGGCGAGACCACGAGCGAGGCCACACGGCGGCGCAGTCCGTCTCGGTTTGGCGCGGCCTGAGCGGCCAATGCGGGCACCACGGCACGCGGCAAGCCATGAGCGATCGCTTCTGACAATTCACCCACGGAATGTGGATCGCACCCAAGCGTCCGGGCACCGCCAAGCGCGGCGGAGACCTTGGCAATTTCGACAGGATACATCGCGCCGTTGGTATCAAGTGATGCCTCAATTTAGGCTCATATGGCCTCATTGGCAACCCAAGCCGGCTCCCCCGGTTCGCCTAACCCCCCGTCGGCTGCTAATCCGCTGGCGTGATGCGTGTCCTGTTCGTTACCTCCAACCGTCTCGGCGATGCGGTGCTGTCCACCGGCCTGCTGGATCACCTGATCCGCACCCATCCTGACGCACGGATCACCGTCGCCTGCGGCCCAGTGGCCGAGGGCGTGTTCACGCGCATGCCGAACCGAGAGCGGACCATCGTGCTCGACAAGTTGCCCTACCGCCTGCACTGGCTGCCGCTTTGGGCCGGTGCGGTCGGCACGCTGTGGGACCTCGTGGTGGATATCCGCGGCTCAACGATTGCCTGGATGGTGCCGACGCGCGGACGCGCGGTGATGCGCCGGCGGCCCGGTCACAAGACTGCCCAGCTTGCCGCAGTACTCGGGCTCGACCCGCCGCCGCTGCCGGTGGCCTGGACCGCTGCCGAGGATCGTGCCCGGGCGGCCGCACTGCTGCCGGCAGGCCGGCCCGTCGTCGGGCTGGGGCCGACAGCGAACTGGTCGCAAAAGATCTGGCCGGCCGAGCGCTTCGCGACGCTGTTCCACGAGCTGTCGAGCGGCCCGCTGCTCGGCGCGATCCCTGCCGTGTTCGCCGGGCCCGGTGAGGCGGAACGCGCGATGGCGGCCCCGCTGCTGGCCGCGCTGCCCGGCGCGATCGATCTGGTCGGGCGGCTCAGCGTGCCCCAAGCCTCCGCGTGCCTGGCGCGCTGTGCTTTCTTTGCAGGCAACGATTCCGGCCTGATGCATCTTGCCGCCTCCTCCGGCACCGCGACACTTGGCCTCTTCGGCCCGACGTCTGTGCAGGAGTACGCTCCAGCAGGACCGCGGGCCACCACGGCCGTTTCAGGCAGCGGGCACATGAAGGACCTGTCCGTGGCGGCAGCAATCGCAGCGGCTGCTCCACTGATCGCCGCAGTCGAGGCGGCCTAGTCAGACCATCTATTCGGCGCGCACACGATTGCGATTGCCGCGGCCCTTTTGCCCCCCGAGGCGCCATGGCAGCGTTGGACGAATCATCTCGACGTCCAAGGAGTTTGCATTGATGAACTCTCAGAAGGTGACCGGAGGACTGTCCTCGCTCATTCCCGCCACCGCTTTCGCCGCGACGCTCTTGCTCGCCGCCGCAATCCCGGCGCATGCGCAGACCGCGTCCTGCCCGGACGACAATGGCGGCATCACGCTCTCTCCTGGGTTCTGCGCCACCGTTTTCGCCGACAAGCTCGGTCATTCCCGGCACCTCGCGGTGACGCCGAATGGCGTGGTCTATGTCAACACCTGGAGTGGCCGGTACTACCACAACGACACGCCCCCGCCGGGCGGCTTCCTGATCGCACTTCAGAGCACCAAGGGCGACGGTCAGGCGGACAACGTGGTCCGCTTCGGCCCAACCAAGGCGGATGGCAACGCGGGCGGAACCGGCGTCGCGGTCTACAAGAACTACGTCTATGCCGAGACCAACGACCGCATCGTGCGATACGCCCTGCCGACGAGCGGCATCGCCCCGACGGCGGCCGCGGAGACGGTGATATCCGGGCTGCCGCTCACCGGCGACCACCCGATGCATCCATTTGAGATCGACCGGCAGGGTAACCTCTATGTCGATCTCGGGACAACGACGAACTCCTGCCAGAGCCAGAACCGCATGCCGAACGTGCCTGGCAACAAGCCGTGCACGGAACTGGAAACCCGCGGCGGCACTTGGCGCTATGACGCCAACAAGCTGGATCAGCACTTCTCGCCGGCGGAACGCTTCTCCACGGGGCTCCGCAACGGCGAGGGCTTCTCGTTCGATTCCACCGGCCGGATCTTCGCGACCCAGCACGGCCGCGACCAGTTGGCGGAGAATTTCCCCAGCCTCTACAAGCCCATGCAGGGCGCCAACGAGCCTGCCGAGGAACTGGTCCAGTTGCGGCGCGGCGCCGACTTCGGCTGGCCGGAATGCTATTACGACTACGACCAGAAGAAGCTTGTTCTGGCTCCGGAATACGGCGGCGACGGCGGCAAGACGGTGGGCATCTGCGCCCAGAAGCAAGAGCCGGCAGCGGCTTTCCCAGCCCATTGGGCGCCGAACGACATGCTCATCTATACGGGCAGCCAGTTCCCATCCGCCTACAAGGATGGGGCCTTCATCGCGTTCCACGGCTCCTGGAACCGCGCGCCTTCGCCACAGGGCGGATACAATGTCGTGTTCCAGCGACTGGTCGGCGGCAAGGCGGCTGGTCCTTTCGTTGTCTTCGCTGATGGCTTTGCCGGGGCGGTCAAGGAGCCCGGTCGAGCGGCGCACCGGCCGACCGGCCTCGCTGTCGGGCCGGACGGAGCACTGTATATCGCTGACGATGTCGGTGGCCGGATCTGGCGCGTCACCTACACGGGCAGCAAGTCCAGCGGGATTGCCGCCGCGGCGCCGACGCCTCCGGCCGCGCAGACCGCGGCTCGCAAGGCGTCACCGCCCGAGGGCGTTCATCCAGAGGCAGGCTTGCCGGTTCCCCCTGGTGGTTCGCCGGACCAGGTCGCGTTGGGCGATCGCATCTTCCATGGCGAGGTCGCCGGCGGAACGTGCTCGGGCTGTCACAGCGGCGACGGCAAGGGCTCGTCTGTCGGCTCCGATCTGACCAGCGGCAAGTGGCTGTGGGGCGACGGCAGCGTTGCAGCGATCACTCAGACAATCGACAGCGGTGTGCCGAAGGCAAAGGAGCACGCTGGTGCGATGCCGCCCAAGGGCGGTGCCGAACTCTCGCAGGCCGATGTCGCCGCGGTGGCCGACTACGTCTGGGCACTCGGGCACCAGAGCACGCAGTGAGGTCGTAATCCGGGCTAGCCGACCTCGTCGAGTTCGACGCCCCACATCTTCTCGAGCGCGTACATCGCGCGCGCCTCGGGTTTGAACAGATGCACGACGATGTCGCCGGCGTCGATCAGCACCCAGTCGGCACCGCCGGCGCCTTCCACCTGCACCCGCTGCAGTCCCGCGCTATGCAGTTTCTCCGACAGATGCTCGGCCATCGCGGCGATCTGCCGGTCGGCAAGCCCGGTCGCGATCACCATGCGATCGCAGAACGACGCCTTGCCTGCCAGATCCAGCGTCACGACATTCTGTGCCTTGTCGTCCTCCAGGCTGCCGACGATCACCGACTGCAGCCGCTCCAACGCCGACGGCTCGGGCTTGTGCGTGCGGCGCGTCGCGATGGGTCGCGGGCCGGCCGCGATCGTCTTCTTGCGTGGCGTGCCGGGAGTCTTGTCGGCAGCGGCCAGCGTCGGCTTGGCGACTTTCTTGCGCGGCGCGGCGCGATGTCGCGCGGGCGAGAACGGTTTCGGCGGCTTGGCTATGGCATGGCTCCTTGGTTGGCGCGGATCGCGGTGGCCGAAGCGGCGTTCGGCGGCACACTCAAAAATACCCACGCTGGTGCGGCGCATTCGATCAAGATGGAAGCAGATCGCGTGGGACGTCTTACATGGGCGAGGCGGCGCGCGGCGTGGCCCGACAATGCACGGCGATTGTATCCAGGCCGCGGCAATACCGCGAACGGAACCCGGCGCACGAACTCCAGCCAGCGGCGCCAGCGCGGCAACTGCTGAAGTATGTCGGCGCCCATCAGCCAGACGAACCGGGTACGCGGAAACTGCCGCAGCAGGCGGCGCAGCGTGTCGATCGTGTAGCGCGTGCCGAACAACGCCTCGATCGCGCTGGCAATGACGCGACGGCCATCGGCGAGACTGCGCGTAGACGCCAGGCGCTGCTCGAATGGCGCCATGCCGCGTTGCGGCTTCAGTACATTGCCGGGCGACACCAGCAGCCAGACCTGATCGAGCCGCAACCGACGTCGTGCGAGATCGATAATGTGGCGATGTCCGGCATGCGCCGGATTGAATGAACCGCCGAGCAGGCCGATGCGCATTCGCCTTCGATCGCCGAAGCGAGGGATCGGCTCATGCCAGAGCGGCGCGTTCAGGGGCGCACCTGGCCGTTGCCGATAACCAGATAGCGGTAAGTGGTCAGTTCCTCGGGACCCACCGGACCGCGCGCGTGGATGCGTCCTGTGGCGATGCCGATCTCGGCGCCGAAGCCGAACTCGCCGCCATCGCAGAACTGCGTTGAGGCGTTCCACAGCGCCACCGCGCTATCCACGCCGTTCAGGAAGCGCTGCGCCGCCGCCGCATCCTCGGCCACGATGGCATCGGTATGTTCGGAGCCATGGCGCGCGATGTGCGCCAGCGCGGCATCGACCCCATCGACCACGGCGACCGACAGAACCGCATCGAGCCACTCGGTATCGAAGTCGGTTTCGTTCGCTCCGGCGAGATCGGGCACGATGTCGCGTGCCGCCGCATCGGCCCGGAAGTCACAGCCGAGCTCCCGCAGATCGGCAATGATCGCGGGCAGCAACGCAGCCGCGATCGCGCGATCGATCAGTAGAGTCTCGGTGGCGCCGCAGATGCCGGTGCGACGCATCTTCGCATTGGCCACGATGCGACGCGCCATCGCATGATCCGCAGAGGCGTGCACGTAGGTATGGCAAAGCCCTTCGGCGTGCGCGAGCACCGGCACGCGCGCCTCGCGCTGCACGCGTTCGACCAACGACTTCCCCCCGCGCGGCACGATCAGATCGAGCAGACCTGCCGCCGTCAGCATCGCACCGACATAGGCACGGTCCGCATTGGGCGCGATCTGCACGCAGGCTTCCGGCAGGCCCACGGCAAGCAGCCCGGTCGCGAGGGCCGCATTGATCGCCGCGGCACTGCGCGCGCTTTCCGATCCGCCGCGCAGGATGATTGCATTGCCTGACTTCAGACAGATGCCGGCGGCATCCGCGCCGACATTGGGACGGCTCTCGTAGATCATGCCGATGACACCAATCGGCGTCGCGATACGCTGAATGCGCAGACCGTTAGGTCGCGTCCACTCGGCGAGCGTACGCCCGAGCGGATCGGGCAGCAGTGCGATGTCTTCCAGTCCTCTGGCCATCGCATCGACACGCGGCGCGTTCAGCGCAAGTCGATCGCGGAATGCAGCACTGCCGGTACAGGCGGCAAGGTCCGCCGCATTGGCGGCAATGATGTCGGATGATTGCGACCGCAAGGATGCCGCCATCGCGCGCAAGGCCGCATTGCGCTCTGCGTCCGGCGTCCGCGCCAGCACATGCGACGCACTGCGCGCCGCCACTGCGGCGTGTTGCAGATGCTGAGTCGCTTCGGTCTCGGTGCGCATTGCAGACGTCCCTCTGATGTCAGTCTGCCGCCGCTGCACGGTTCAAAGCAAGACGAGGTCGTCGCGGTGAATGATTTCGTCGCGGCCGCGCCAGCCGAGAATCGCCTCGATCTCGTCGGAGCGATGACCGGCGATGCGTTCGGCATCGGGTCCTGGCGTAGGCAGACAGACCGCGTGCCATCGGCTTCCCGCTTGCACTGCGCACTACGACCGGATCGCCGCGCTGGAACGTACCCGTCGACCGAGCGTACACCCGCCGGAAGCAGCGAACGACCTGCGGCAAGCGCGCGCGCGGCGCCGGCATCCACCACCAGCGTGCCAAGTGGCGCCAGCGTACCAGCTATCCAACGCTTGCGGGCGGAGCGACCTTCGGGAGCGGCGAGAAACCACGTACAGCGCGCACCGGACTCGAGCGCTGCGAGCGGACGCTCGGTGTGACCATAGGCGATTGCCATCGCGCAGCCGGCCTGCGTGGCGATACGCGCCGCGACCAGCTTCGTCTGCATGCCCCCGGAGGAATAACCGGGCGGCGGTTCGCCACCCATTGCCTCGATCTCCGGCGTCATGGCGGAAACGACCGGTATGTGCGTGGCAGCTTTGTCGCGCCGTGGATCGGCGGTGTACAGGCCGTCGATGTCGGACAGCAGCACGAGCTGGTCGGCCTGCATCATCTCGGCCACGCGCGCGGCGAGTCGATCATTGTCACCGAAGCGGATCTCGGCAGTCGCCACGGTGTCGTTCTCGTTGATCACCGGGATGCAGCCGATGGTGAGCAGGGTGTTCAATGTGGCGCGCGCATTGAGATAGCGGCGGCGATCTTCCGTGTCGTCGAGCGTCAGCAGCAACTGCGCCGCTGTCAGGTCCTTGGCGGACAGTGCCTCACTCCAGGCCTGCGCCAGGCGAATTTGGCCGACCGCGGCCGCGGCCTGCTGTTCCTCCAGCCGGAGGCGACGCTGCTGCAGGCCGAGTGAACGCCGTGCCAGAGCTATCGCACCGGAGGATACAACGATCACGTCGACGCCGCGCGCTCGCAGCAACGCGATATCGGCCGCCACGCCATCGAGCCAGGCGGTGCGGGGAGCTGCTTCGTCAGAATCGACCACCAGCGCGCTGCCGATCTTCACCACCAGCCGCTGGGCGGAGGCGAGCGAGGGGATCATTCGCAACGCCTCCCCCTCCCCTTGCGGGAGGGGGGGAGCGGGAATCCGGCCAATCCAACGCCCTCCCGCAAGGGGAGGGGGAGCACTGTCGCTGTCGCCCGACCTCTCACGCCGCCTTCTCCCGCCTGGCCGCCGCGATCGTCTCCTGCAGCGCGCGCAGCACGTCCGGCACCCCCTCGCCTGTCGCACCGGACAGCAGCATCACCCGCCGCCCGGACGCCCTCGCCAGCGCCGTCTTCCGCGCCGCCGCCTCGCGCGCGGTCATCGCATCGAGCTTGTTCAGCCCGATCAGCTCCGGCTTATCCGCCAGGCCGCCGCCATAGCCCGCCAGTTCCTCGCGCACCGTCCGCCAGGCGCGCACCACGTCGCCGGCCGCGCCATCGACCAGGTGCAGCAGCACCGCGCACCGTTCGACGTGCCCGAGGAAACGGACCCCAAGGCCCGCTCCCTCATGGGCCCCCTCGATCAGGCCAGGAATGTCCGCGAGCACGAACTCTTCTGCAGCCGATAGGCGCACCACGCCCAACTGGGGATGCAGCGTGGTGAACGGATAGTCCGCGATCTTCGGCCGCGCCGCCGATACCGCCGCAAGAAAGGTGGACTTCCCGGCATTCGGCAGTCCCACTAGCCCGGCATCGGCGATCAGCTTCAGCCGCAGCCACACCGAACGCTCCTCGCCCGGCCAACCTTTGTCCGCACGGCGCGGCGCCCGATTGGTCGAGGACTTGTAGTGCGTGTTGCCGAACCCGCCATCGCCGCCACGCAGCAACAACACACGCCGGCCGGGCACATCCAGATCCGCCAGCAGCGTCTCGCGGTCCTCCGCCAGGATCTGCGTTCCCACCGGCACCTTGATCACCACGTTTGGCGCGCCCGCGCCCGTCTTGTCGGACCCAGCACCGTTGCCGCCCTTCTTCGCGCGGAAATGCTGCGTGTAGCGAAAGTCGATCAGCGTGTTCAGGTTCTCCACCGCCTCAAATGCGATGTCGCCACCCCTGCCACCGTTGCCGCCATCCGGTCCACCGAACTCGATGAACTTTTCCCGGCGGAACGCGACCACGCCATCGCCGCCATCGCCGGAGCGCAGGTGGACCTTGGCCTCGTCGAGAAACTTCATCCGCTCCATCCAACGAAAACGGGGGCCGGCTGGCGCCGACCCCCGTCTGACAAGCAAAAGGGTCCGACGCCTTACTCGGCAGCAGCCGGCAGCGGTGCGACGGAGACGTGCACGCGGTCGTCCGACCGGCGCTTGAACTCCACCTTGCCGTCGATCAGCGCGAAGATCGTGTGGTCGCGCCCGAGGCCGACGTTGTTGCCCGGCTTCCACTTGGTGCCGCGCTGGCGGAGAATGATGTTGCCGGCAATCACCGCCTCGCCACCGAACTTCTTGATGCCGAGGCGCCGGCCTGCGGTATCACGCCCGTTGCGCGACGAGCCACCTGCCTTTTTGTGTGCCATGCGCGACTACTCCTGCGGAGCCACCCCCGGATCGGTCTCCGGGGTTACGCTTTCTGGGTTCTCGCCGGAAACAACAGCGAGCAATTCCGCCGCATCCATCGCGGCCGGTCCGGGCTCGGCCGATACGGGTTCCACGGGTCGAGCCTCAGCGGTGGCCTCGGCGGCCAAGGGCTGCCCGTCCTGCGTAAATCCGGCGACGCGCAGCACAGTTACATGCTGGCGGTGGCCGTTCCGGCGTCGGCTGTTCTTCCGGCGGCGCTTCTTGAAGATGATGACCTTGTCGAGCCGGTCCTGTGCGATGACAGTGGCCGTCACCGACGCGCCTGCCACGGTGGGAGCACCGAGCGTCACGCCACCGTCCGCGCCGACCGCCAGCACATCTGTGAAGGTGACAGTGGCGCCGGGTTCCGCCTCCAGCTTCTCCACCTTCAGCACCGCGTCCGGCGTCACCCGATATTGCTTCCCACCGGTGCGGATCACAGCAAACATCACACGACTTCCCAAACCCACGCGGGCCGCCAGGGATCCCGGCAGCCAGGAGAGCGCGGCTTATAGCGGGTGCCCCACCGAAGTCAACGTGCCCCCACCTCGTGCAGCGCCCGCCCAGGAAGACCAAATTGTCGCCCCGCATCATACAACACTATGCAAAGCGATTATCCAGATTTGTTCAACTCGGTGCTATTGAGCCCCGGTGAGCGCTTGCCCTCGGCGGCGGTCGCTGATCAGAGTGCCGGACGACCCTATCGGCTGCTCGCCTGACCAGAGCTTGCCATCCAGCCATCAGGAGTCCAGCCATGCAGCAGCACCCGTTCGGCCGCCTGGCGCCCGTGTCCACTTTGACACTCGGCGGCGGCGGTCTCGGGATGCTGTGGGGACCAACGACGTCCGACGAATGCGTTGCCACGGCTCATGCCGCCGTCGCAGCGGGTATTTCCTTGTTCGACCTCGCACCCCGCTATGGTGACGGCAAGGCCGAGGAAGTCGTCGGTGAGGCGTTTGACGGTCATCTGCCTGATGGCGTCCGCGTCACCAGCAAGTGCAATCTCGGCAACCCGCCGCCCGGCGAGATCGAACCCATCTTGCGCAGCTCGATCGAGGCCAGCCTGCGGCGCCTTCGCCTGTCGCGGCTCGATCTGTTCTTCCTGCACTCGAATGTGGTGCCGGATGAGATGTATGCGGCGGGATGGGGCGACGCCGGCCGCCGCATGACACCCTATCCGGCGTTCGTCACCCATGTGCGACCCGTGTTCGAGAAGCTGGTGGCCGAGGGCCTGATCGGTGCCTGGGGGCTGACTGGGATCGGGCACCCCGACACCATTATCCGGCTGCTCAGCGAACGTCCCGCGCCCGCCGCCGTTCAGTGCATCGCCAACCTTCTGGATTCGCCGGGCGGGCTGAAGTTCTTCAATGGGCGTGCGAAGCCGCGCGCGATCATGGCAGCGGCGCTCGCCAACGGCGTCGGCGTCATGGGCATCCGTGCGGTGCAGGCCGGCGCGCTCACCGCAGTGATCGATCGGCCTTTGCCGGACGATCACCCCGAGGTCCACGATTTCGCGCGTGCCGCCGGCTTCCGCCAGCTCTGCGCCGAGCTTGGCGAGAACCCCGCAATCATCGCCCACCGTTACGCGCTGTCACTCGAGATCGACACCCTGGTGCTCGGGGTGAAGAACCGCCAGGAGTTGGCAGAATGTGTCTCTGCGGCCGAGGCGGGACCGTTGCCGCCCGAAGTGATCGCCAGGATCGACGCGACAGTAGCTGAGTGACACGCACGCGCCGCCCGTTGCCACCGCGCGACGCGGGTCCTACCCTCATCGCCACCACCCCAAAACAAAGGAAACGCGAGCGATGAAGGTTGGCGAAGCTGTTGCCGAGATCATGAAGCGCGAGGGGATCGAGATCCTCTGCGGCTATCCCGTCAACCATCTGCTGGAGTACGCGGCCGCCGCCGAGATCCGGCCGATCATCGTGCGCCAGGAACGCATCGGCATCCACATGGCCGACGCGATCTCGCGCGTCACATCGGGCAGGAAGATCGGCGCCTTCTGTATGCAGCACGGTCCCGGCAGCGAGAACGCCTACGGCGGCGTCGCGCAGTCGTACAGCGAGTCGGTCCCGCTGCTGGTGATCCCGCAGGGCTATCCGCGGCGTATCGCCGGCATCGACCCGAACTTCAGCGCCTCGCGCGAAATGCGCGGCGTCGCGAAGATCTCCGAGCATCTGATCGTCCCGGGCGAGATCGCCAACGCGCTGCGCCGTGCCTTCAGCAACCTGCGCAACGGCCGCAGCGGCCCGGCGATCGTCGAGATCCCCACCGACATCTGGAACGAGGAGATCGGCGAACTCGACTACACGCCGGTCAGCAAGGCGAAATCCGGTCCCGATCCTGCGGACGTACGCAAGGCCGCGGCGGCGATCCTCGCAGCGAAGCGTCCCGTCATCTATGCCGGCACCGGCGTGCAATGGGCGGAGGCCTGGCCGCAGCTTCGTGCATTCGCGGAACTGCTCGGCGCGCCGGTCACCACCAGCCTCGGCGGCAAAAGCTCGTTCCCTGAAAACCATCCGCTGTCGCTCGGCTCGGGCGGCAACGCGGTGCCGAAGCCGGTGCACCACTTCGTCGCCAATGCCGATCTGATCATCGGCATCGGCTGCTCGTTCACCGAGACCAATTTCGGCATCAAATTCCCCAAGGGCAAGAAGATCGTCCACGCCACGCTTGATCCGAACCATCTGAACAAGGACGTGGTCAGCACGGTCGGTCTCGTCGGTGACGCGGCCCTGACGCTCGATGCACTGATCGGCGAGCTGAAGCAGAGCATCAAGTCGAACCGCGACCCGAGCGCCGTGGTGAAGGAAATCACCGAGGTGCGCGAAGAGTGGATGGCGCAATGGAAGCCGCTGCTCAATTCGAACGAGGCACCGATCAGCCCGTATCGCGTGATCTGGGAGCTGATGGCCGGGACCGATCCGAAGAACACCATCATCACCCACGATGCCGGTAGCCCGCGCGATCAGATCTCGCCGTTCTGGGTCTCGACCGAGCCGATGTCCTATATCGGCTGGGGCAAGACGACACAGCTCGGCATGGGCCTCGGTCTGGCGATGGGCGCCAAGCTGGTGCATCCCAACAAGACCTGCATCAACTTCTGGGGCGATGCGGCGATCGGCTTCACCGGCATGGACTTCGAGACCGCGGTGCGCGAGCGCATCCCCATCCTGTCCTGCCTGATGAACAACTTCTCCATGGCGATCGAGCTGAAGGTGATGCCGGTGTCGACCGAGAAGTACCGTTCGACTGACATCTCCGGCAACTACGCCGACATGGCGAAGGCGTTCGGTGGCTATGGTGAGCGCGTGACGGATCCGAACCAGATCAAGGCGGCGATCCAGCGCGGCATCGAGCAGACCAAGGCCGGCAAGCCGGCGCTGCTGGAGTTCATCACCGCGAAGGAGACGCGGGTTTCGAAGTTCTGAGTGGTTGTGGCGGGCATGGCCCGCCACTCGTTTTGGGTCATGCTCGGTGCAGGCCGGCCATCCACGACTTTGCTGCGAAGGTAGACAAGTGGGTGGTCGGGCCAGGGCCGGTCGTGGCGGTTTCAGTGCTTTGGGAGGAACATGGCCAGCGTTTCGGTCCGCAATGTACGGAAAGCCTTCGGCTCCACAGAAGTCCTGCACGGCGTCAGCGTGGAAATCGAAGATGGCGAGTTCGTCATCCTGGTCGGACCGTCAGGCTGCGGCAAATCCACTCTGCTGCGGATGATCGCGGGCCTGGAGAACATCAGCGCCGGCGAGATCGCCATCGGCGGGCGCGTGGTGAACAACGTGGCGCCGAAAGAGCGTGACATCGCCATGGTGTTCCAGAACTACGCGCTCTATCCGCACATGACGGTGCGCGACAACATGGCGTTCTCGCTGTCGCTGGCGAAGGTGCCGAAGGCGACGATCGATCAGCAGGTTCAGCGCGCCGCGCAAATTCTTGGATTGTCTCCGTATCTCAACCGCTATCCACGCCAACTGTCCGGGGGGCAGCGCCAGCGCGTGGCGATGGGCCGCGCCATCGTGCGCGATCCGCAGGTGTTCCTGTTCGACGAGCCGCTGTCCAACCTTGACGCCAAGCTGCGCGTCGCGATGCGCGCTGAGATCAAGGAACTGCACCAGCGGCTCATCACCACCACGGTCTATGTGACGCATGACCAGATCGAGGCCATGACGATGGCCGACAAGATCGTTGTGATGAACGCCGGAGACGTGGAGCAGATCGGCGCGCCGCTCGAGCTGTACGATCGGCCGAACAACCTGTTCGTGGCGGGCTTCATCGGCTCGCCGGCGATGAACTTCCTGAAGGGGAAGGTGGCGAACGGCGCCTTCCATCCCGACGGCGGCGCGGCATTGCCGCTGCCTGCTGGACCCAGAGGCTCGGATGGCCGGCCGGCGGTCTATGGCGTGCGCCCCGAGCATTTCCAGCTGGATCCCGACGGCGTGCCTGCGAAGGTTCACGTGGTCGAACCAACCGGCTCGGAGACCCAGGTGCTGGCGGAGTTCGCCGGAGCCTCGGTGCTCTGTGCCTTCCGCGAACGCGTATCGGCCAAGCCGGGCGAGACGATCCGAATCACGCCCGAGCCGTCGCTGGTGCATCTATTCGACGCTGGCACCGGCCAGCGTCTGACCGCCTGAACGCGGTGGTTCGGGACAGGGCGCAAGAGAGCGGCCAACAATGGAGGAAGCCATCCCATGACAATTTCGCGGCGTGATTCACTGGCTCTCGGCGCAGCCGCGCTTGGGGCGGCATCGATTCCGATAATCGGAGCCAGGGCGGCCGTCGACGACGTTCCCACTGCAGATGTGAAGGCGCCCGAATTCAAGGTCGAGAAGGGCGCTTCGCTGCACGTGCTGCGACCGGCCAAGTTCATCGACCCGGATGAGGTCTATTGGAAGTCCAACACCAAGAAGTTCATCGACACCACCGGCATCGATGTGAAGGTGGACTTCGTGAGCTGGGAGGATCTGCGACCGCAGCTCGCTGTGATCGCCAACACCGGCGCCGGTGCCGATATCGTGGCCAGCTTTGGCGCCGATCCGCACATCTACTACTCGAAGCTGCTCGACCTTTCGGATCTCGCCGAATACCTCGGCGCCAAGTACGGCGGCTGGTACGACCTGGCACTGCTCTACGGCAAGAAGTGGAAGACCAATGAATGGATCGGCATCCCGATCGGCGGCGGCACCGGACCGACCGTCTATCGCAAGTCCTGGCTGAACGAGGTCGGCTACGACAAGGTGCCGAACGATCATCAGGGCTTCCTCGACTGCTGCCAGAAGCTGGCGAAGACCGGTCACCCGTTTGGCATGTCACTCGGCCATGCACTCGGCGATGCCAACGGGTTCTCCGAGTGGTTGCTGTGGTCGCACAATGCCTATGTGGTAGATGAGAACGGCAAGATCGCCCTGGATTCCAAGGAGACGATCGCCGCACTGAAATATGCCACCGAACTGCAGAAGACGATGATCCCCGGCACGCTGACCTGGAACGACGCCGGCAACAACCAGGCCTACGCGGCTGGCAAGATCGGCATGACGTTCAACGGTGTGTCGATCTACTACGTGCTGCTGAAGTCGCCCGACCCGGCCCTGCAGGCAATGGCGGCCGACACCTACCACCAGGATACGCCATACGGGCTGTCGAAGCGCAGGGTAGAATCAGCCGCGCCGATGAACGCCATGGTTTTCAAGCACAGCAAGTATCCGAACGCGGCGAAGGAGTATCTGCGCTTCATGATGGAGGCGGACCAGTATGGCCCGTGGCTGTCGAACTGCCTGGGCTATTGGTGCCAGTCGCTGAAGGCCTACAGCCACATGAAGTTCTGGACCGCGGATCCGAAGCTGCTGCCCTTTGCCTCGGCATTGGATTCGCCGTTCTACGACGGCTACAAGGGCCCGATCAGCGCGGCGTCGGCGGCGGTGATCGCCAATTACACCGTCGTTGACATGTTCGCCTCGGTGGTCACTGGCAACGCCACACCGGAATCGGCGGCGAAGCAGGCAGCCAAAGCGGCCGAGCGCTACTACAGGACCTGATGCACAACCCAGCGGACGCCGCCAGTGAACGGTGGCGTCCCGGTGAGGGGCGGGAACACGAGCCCGCGGAGGCGATATGGACGCGACAACAGCCGAAGTCGGACTTCAACGTCTGAGATTTACTCGCCAGCCCGACGGCTGGGTGACGCGGATGTTCGATTACAAGCCGTTCCTGGTCTTCCTGTGCATGCTGCCGACGATCGGCCTGCTGATCGTGTTCCTGACCTACCCGCTGGGCCTCGGCATCTGGCTGTCACTCACCGACGCGACGATCGGCCAGCCTGGCCAGTTTATCGGACTCGACAACTTCAGAGACCTGATGGACGACCCGGTGTTCTGGATGTCGGTGACCAACACGATCTTCTACACCGTGGTGGCAACCGCCGGGAAGTTTGCTCTCGGCCTGTGGCTGGCGATGCTGCTGAACCACCACATCCCGTGGAAGGCCTTCATCCGCGCCATCGTGCTACTGCCGTGGATCGTGCCGACCGTGCTGTCGGCGATCGCCTGGTGGTGGATCTATTCGCCACAGTTCTCCATCGTCTCCTACGTGATCGTCGACGTGCTGCACCTGCGCAGCACCTACATCAATTTCCTCGGCACCCCGTGGCCGGCGCGCTGGTCGCTCATCGTCGCCAACATCTGGCGCGGCATTCCGTTCGTCGCGATCACGCTGCTGGCCGGATTGCAGACCATCTCGCCGTCGCTGTACGAGGCGGCGCTGCTTGACGGCGCCAGCGGATGGCAGAAGTTCCGCCGCATCACCGTGCCGCTGCTGATGCCGATTCTGGCGGTGGCGCTGACGCTGTCGGTGCTGTTCACCTTCTCCGATTTCCAGTTGGTCTACGCGATCACCCGCGGCGGACCGTTCAACACCACGCACCTGATGGGCACTCTCGCCTTCCAGCGGGCGATCCCCGGCGCGCAGTTGGGCGAGGGCGCGGCGATCGCCGTGTCGATGATCCCGTTCCTGATCGGCGCGACATTGCTGTGCTTCTTCGGCGTCGGCCGCCGCAAGTGGCAGCAGGGCGAAGCGAATGACTGACGCAGCCGCCCGCGTCGACGAAGAAATTTCGGAGGTCGCCGCCGAACTGGAGGCGGCGGGTCCAAGGCTGGTCGACGTGCCTGAGCGCCTGTCCTGGGATTCCAGGCTCCGCACGACGATTACTGTCTACATCCCACTGGCCCTGTTCGTCATCGTTCTGCTGTTTCCGTTCTACTGGATGGCGATCACCGCGTTCAAACCAGATTACGAGATGTATGACTACACGAAGTACAACCCGTTCTGGATCCATTCGCCGACCCTGCACAACATCGAAGTACTGCTGTTCGAGACCAACTATCCACGCTGGCTGATGATCACGATGGGGATTGCGGTCGCCTCCACCTTCCTGTCGGTGTTCTCCAGCGTGCTGGCCGCCTATGCCATGGAGCGTCTGCGCTTCAAGGGCGCTCAACATGTCGGACTGGCGATCTATCTGGCCTATCTGGTCCCGCCGTCGATCCTGTTCATCCCACTGGCCACGCTGGTCTACCAGTTCGGGTTGTTCGACAACCCGGTGTCGCTGATCCTGACCTACCCGACCTTCCTGGTGCCGTTCTGCACCTGGCTGCTGATCGGCTACTTCAAGTCGATCCCTTACGAGCTGGAGGAGTGCGCGCTGATCGACGGCGCGTCGCGATTGCAAATTCTGCGGCGGATCACACTGCCGCTGGCGGTGCCGGGCCTGATCTCGGCCGGCATCTTCGCCTTCACGCTGTCGTGGAACGAATTCATCTACGCGCTGGCCTTCATCCAATCCACCGACAACAAGACCGTGCCGGTGGCGATCCTGACCGAACTGGTGACCGGCGATGTGTATCAATGGGGATCGCTGATGGCGGGCTCGCTGCTGGGCTCGGTGCCGGTCGCGCTGATTTACTCCTTCTTTGTCGAGTACTATGTTTCCTCGATGACAGGAGCGGTGAAGGAGTAACTTGTGCCGGCACGCACGGGCGAGCAGTTCCTCCGCGGTCTGCGGGATTCGCGTGAGGTCTGGCTCGGCGGCGAGCGCGTGACCGACCCGGCATCGCACCCCGCTTTGTCCGGAGCCGCGCACTCGATCGCCGCGGTGTTCGATCTCCAGCACGAGCGGGCCGATGTCTGCCTGATGCCGGATCCGGAAACCGGCGAACCGGTCAACGTCAGCCACATGATCCCGCGCTCGCGTGCGGACCTCGAGCGCCGCCACGCCGGCCTCCAGGCGATCGCCGAATATTCGGTGGGACTGATGGGGCGCACGCCGGATTACGTCAACGTGACCTATGCGGGCTTCGCGGGTCGCGACGACGAGTGGTCGATCAACGGCAACGACGAAGGTGCGGCGAATCTCGTGCGCTACCAGAAGCACATGGCGCGCGCCGACCTGTCGCTGACCCACGCAATCATCCATCCCACCCTCGATCGCGCGCAGGGTGCGGCGCCGCTAGGGCTGAATCGCGTGGCTCTGCACAAGGTGGCCGACACCGAGCATGGCATCGTCGTGCGCGGTGTGCGCGTACTGGCAACTCTGGCGCCGTTTGCCGACGAGATCGCTGTGTATCCCGCAGCGCCGATGCCGGACGCAAACCCCGCGCACGCCCTGAGCTTCGCGATCCCGATGGCGACCCCGGGCCTCAGGTTCCTGTGCCGCGACAGCGTGTCCGTGCCCGGCACGTTGTTCGATCACCCGTTCTCCAGCCGCTTCGACGAGCAGGATGCTTTTGTCATCTTCGACAATGTCGAGATCCCGCGCGAACGCGTGTTCATCGATGGCAACCTCGCTGTCTACAACGGCATCCTGCGCTCGAGCTGGTGGCCCAACATCATGCAGCAGGCGATGATCCGGGCCGAGACCAAGCTGACATTCGCCTGGGGCATCGCCACGCGAATGGCCGAGACGATCAACGCCTCGCTGCCGCAGGCGCAGCAGATGCTGGGCGAGATATGGACCTTCGCCGAGTTCACCCGCTCCGCCATTCGCGCATCCGAGGTGGATTCCTACGAGCACGGCAACGGCGTCTGGTTTCCCGACGTGCGGCCGCTGATTGCCTTGCGCACCAGCCTGCCCCGCTGGTTCCCACGAGTGCACGAGATCATCCGCGAACTTGGCGCGCACAATCTGCTAACCACGCCGACTGCCGCGCAATTCGCCGATCCCACACTGCGACCGCTGCTGGATGAATTCGTCGCCGGCACAGGTGGCGTGAACGCTGAACAGCGCGCCCGCATCTTCCGCCTCGCATGGGACTTCGCCGGCACCGCGCTCGCCAGCCGCAACGAGCAGTACGAGCGCTTCTACCTCGGCTCGGCGTCACGCAATCTACTCCACGCACAGCAGCGCGCCGAACGCAGTCGCGCCGACCGTCTGGTCGATCGCTTCCTGCACGAGAAATTCTGAGTATTGCACCGGGCAGCAGATGTGTGGCTCGGCTGTCGTCGAATGACCGCACACCGATAGGGTCGGGTTAAACAGTTTCGGTCACATTCCGAGACGCATAGTCCGCATCGAAGGAGCTGCCCGATGCCTGCGTGTGAATGCCTGCCAAAGTGTATCTTCTTCCATGACTGGATGCCAAATAAGCCGGCATCGGCCGAATTGCTCAAGAAGAGGTTCTGCCTTGGCGACAACAAGATGTGCGCCCGCTACCAGGTCCGCGCCGCGCTTGGCCCGGACGGCGTCCCCGCCGACCTCTTTCCCAACCAAGCCGAGAAGGTCAGCGCACTCCTGACGCACTAAGCGTCAACCGTCGGCTCCAGGTCATCCTCCGTCGATCACGGGTCCCACAGGCCCGTTCTGAGTTGCCGCTGCCGCGGGGAGCTGCCTGAGCATCGAAGGTGTCACCAAATTCGAGCACCCGGCGAAGTCGATGGCCGGGTGCCCCCTCTCCACGAAAGCACCGCGCCTTGCCGCTCGCGCTGGAGCGTGCTTGAAAAGCCCTGCCGGCGCCTGGGAGGAAACATGAAGATCGCACGGGTTGAGACATTTCAGGCGGACGCCGGCTGGCGCATGTTCTCCTTCCTCAAGGTCACCACGGACGATGGCATCATCGGTTGGTCGGAGTTCAACGAGAGCTTCGGATCTATCGGATTGTCCGATGTGATTCGCGGCCTTTCGCCTGTGCTGATTGGCAAGGATCCACGGCGCTACGAGCAGATCACCCAGCACCTTCATGTGCTCACCCGGCAATCGCGCGGCGGCATTAATCAGCAGGCGATCGCGGCGATCGAGAACGCGCTGCTGGATGTGACCGGCAAGGCGTATGGCGTGCCGGTCTACGCGCTGTTTGGCGGGCCGATCCGCGATCGCATTCCAGTCTACTGGTCGCATTTCGCCACCTACCGCGTGCGCAGCGCCGCACTGATGGGCGTACCACCGCTGAACAGTTACGACGACCTGGCGCGCCACGCCGAGGAAGTGAAGCGGGCGGGCTTCCGCGCCCTGAAGACCAACATCATCCCGATCGAGGGCGGCAAGACCACGTCCTATACCCCGGGTTTCGGCCGCACGCCGGGTTGGCCGGAACTGAACTGGGACAACCGGCTGCTGGGCGGCGTGTCCGATCAGCTATCCGCCATTCGCGCCGCGGTCGGGCCGGAGATGGGCATCCATCTCGATATCAACTTCAACTTCAAGACCGAGGGCTTCAAGCGCATCGCCGAAACCGTGGCGCCGTTCAACCTGACTTGGCTGGAAATCGACACACACGACGCGCCGGCACTCGCCGAGATCAAGCGCGGCGCACATTGTCCGATCGCGTCGTGCGAAACGCTGCACGGCCGTCGCGAGTTCAAGCCGTTCTTCGACAACTACGCGACCGACGTCGCGATTGTCGACGTGATCTGGAACGGGCTGAACGAGTCGCTGAAGATCGCCTCGATGGCCGACGTTTACGAGATCAACGTCGCGCCCCACAACTTCTACGGCCACCTGTGCAGCGCGATCAGCGCCACGTTCAGCGCGATTGCGCCGAACTTCCGCGTCATGGAGATCGACATCGACAGCGCACCCTGGCGCGACGAGTTCTACCTAACGGTCCCCACCATCGAGAACGGCGAGTTCGTGCTGCCGAGGGGCCCCGGCTGGGGCATCGACGTGAACGAGAAGGCGGTGCGCGCGCGTCCGCCGAAGAACTAGAAGGAGACCAGACTTGGCCAAGTACAAGGTTGCCACGCCCGCGGGCGCAAGCTTCACCGTCGCCGGCGGCGGCTACGACCTGGAGATGGAACCGCTGGAAGGCCTCGATGCGGAAATCATCGAAGGTCCGACCGATGAAGACGGCTTCATCAAATTCTGTCAGGATGCGGATGCCATCTATGCCAAGGGCATTCGCTTCACCAAGAAGATCATCGACGGCCTGCCGGAGAAGTGTCGCGGCATCATCCTGGGCAGCGTCGGCGTGGACAGCGTCGATGTGAAGGCCGCCACAGCGCGTGGCATCCCGGTGACCAACTGCCCGGATACGTTCATCGAGGAAGTCGCCGACCACGCGATGATGCTGCTGCTGTCCACGTTCCGCCGCGCCATCGAGCAGGATCGCATGGTCCGTGAAGGCAAGTGGCGCGAGGGCCGTCCCGCGCTGCTGAACATTCCCCGCCTGATGGGCCAGACGCTCGGCCTGGTCTCGTTCGGCCATGTCGCGCGCGCGGTCGCCAAGCGCGCCAAGCCGTTCGGTCTGCGCATTCTCGCCTATGATCCGTTCATCGAGGAACTGGTCATGGTGGAGCACGGCGTGATCCCGAGCACACTGGAAGAAGTGCTGTCGCAGTCCGACTTCATCTCCATGCACGCACCGGCGCGCCCCGAGGTCGAAGGCATGCTCGGCGAAAAGCACTTCCGGCTGATGAAAAAGACCGCGATCTTCATCAACACCGGCCGTGGACCCACCGTGCAGGAGGTCGCGCTGATCAAGGCGCTCGAGGAAAAATGGATCGCCTACGCCGGCCTCGACGTACTTGAGATGGAACCGCCAGGCGACAACAATCCGCTGCTCAAGATGGACAACGTCATCCTGAGCGCACATACAGCGTCCGCCTCCGCGCGCTTCGATCCCGCGCGCAAGCGGCATGTCGGGCGCGAACTGGCGCTGGTGCTGGAAGGCAAGTGGCCGATGAGCTGCGTCAATCCGGCTGTGCTGCAGAACACCAAGCTGCGCCGCTGGCAGCCGGTGTCGATGGAACGCGGCCCCAACAGCTGACGCCGCAGGACCGTACCTTACTGGACCGTTGGGCGACGCGATTCAGCATGTGAACCTGTAACCAGCGACGTATCTGCGCGACGCAACAGCATCTGCTGTGCGGCGCGCAGCACGTCGCCGATCGCGCGACGCCGGTAGTCCCAGATCGGATCCGGCTCGGGCGGGCTTATCACCATCGTCGCGTTGGCTTCGAACAGCAGCACGGACCCATCGGGCGCGAGCGCGAAATCGACGCCGCCGTAATCCAGGCCAAGCGCCGCGCCGATCCCGTGGAGCGCCGCCATCGCGCGTCCGCCGAGTACGGCCGGCATATCGTCCAGAAAGCGACGCTCTTCGTCGCGGTGCGCGGCATTGGTCGCCATCGCCGCCGTGAAGTAGTGCACCTTCCAGTCAGCCGATAGCGCCAGATGCAGCGGGTATAGAGCACCGTCGATGAACATCACCCGATATTTGCGCGCCATCCCGTCCGGCCCGCGTGCATCGAGATACTCGATGGCGAGCAGCCGTTCGCCTGGCAGGTTCGCAGCCGCCTGTGCCAATGCGTCCCGGTCCTCCACGTAGCGGAAGTGCCGACCGGTATGAAAGCCCGGTGCACGCAACAGCAGCGGGAAGCTCAACGCATCGGTCGTCAGGATTGTCGCGCGGGGCAGTTCCATGGTCCGTGCTGCGATCACACCCGGCACCTGGGCAAGGCGTCGGGCATTCTCGGCACGGCTTGTTGCCCGCACCAGCCGAGGCGGATTGATCACAGGAGCCGGACTGCGCGCGAGCATTTCGTCGGCGCGAGCCAACGCCGCTTCGCAAAGATCGGCATCGCCGATGGCGTTGACAACAAGGGCGTGCGGGGGGACGGGCTGGCTGGAATCATAAAAATCGGCATGGATCGCGGTGATGTCGAAATGACGGTCATCGATCCAGTGCCGCGTCGGAATGTTGCCGCCGCGCGCGGCAACCAGCAGCAGAAGAGGCATGCCGAATCCGGTGCCACGATAAGGCTTCCTGACGATGGCATGGTGGGCAAAGCCTTTTTGCCAGTGCGGTTCCGCCGCTTCATCGGCAAGCTCAGTCAAAATCAGTGCCAAACCCTGATGCGCTTCAGGAAGGTCGGCATCGATGCCGAGCGCTGCCTCGTAATGCGGCCGTGCGCCGGAGACATCACCGTCCTCCAGCAACAGATTGGCGAGATTGACGTGGCCGATCGGATTGCCGGGATGGCTTTGCACCGCCTGGAGATAAGCAGTGCGCGCAGCCGATCGGTGGCCGCTCGCCTTGGCAAGGGCGCCAAGCTCATTGAGGGCGGCAAAATGCGTCGAATTGAGACGTAGCACCTCAAGGTACGCCTGCTTCGCCGCTGCGTCATCGCCCTTTGCCGCCCAGCGCCGAGCGCATGACAACGATCGCCGGATATGATCGCCTGCGCTCATGAATGATTGATGCGCTTGAAGAAGTAGTGCCGATTGTGCCCCGGCGGGAAATCCTGCAGCACGCCAAACCGGGTGAAACCGATCGTCTCGTAGAACCGCGGCGCCTGGAAGCTGAAGGCATCGACGAGCGCGCCACGGCAACCGCGCCTGCGCGCCTCCGCCTCCGCCGATGCCATCAACGCCGAGCCGACGCCCTGGTCGCGCAGCGGCTCAGGGACGAACAGCATCTGTATGTGCAGCCATTCAAAGCGGGTCCAGCCCCAGAGACCTCCTCTCACAGAACCATTGTCGTCCTGGATCGCGATTACCAGCAATCGCGGCTCTGCGGTGCCGATCAGCGGTCGGGAGCTTGCGTCAAGCGCCTGGTAGATAGCCTCGAACGTGCCGGACGGCGGACAATCGGATGGAACAAGCCGGGACGGATTTTCCGTCAACTGCCGTTTTCTCCGCATCAGATAATCAAGCGACGGTATTGACCGTAGTGGGCGTGATCGCAGCGCCGGGCGGGGCTGCAGGTGCCCCCGGGGCCTGAGCACTACCGCCGTCGTGGTGGTGATGATGATGGACAGGGGCCGCCTGTTGTGACGGATCGGCCTGTGCGGTCGCGCTCGCCTGGCTTGCCTGGGCAGCCGATTGAGCAGCCTGGAGCTGGTTTTGCAATTGCTGAGGAAGCGCTGACGATGTCGCGCCTGATACGCTCGAAATGCTCATGACGTTTTCTCTTGCCTGGAAGGAAGCAGGCCTAAACTGCGACCTATCGGTGAAGATCGCCCTACCGCTGGGTTACGAAGGGTAACCTCGGGCCTGCATGTCGGTCATGTGCGGGCGCCGCGACGGAGATCACCCCATACATTCAGGCCAGAACCCTTCGGCGAAACGCCGACACAGACCTTTGACGCCAGGCGGCCGGCAACACGACGACGGAACAGACCGCCCGCATCACGCCGCCGCCCTGGCAATCCCCTGCCGCCCGATCTGCTCAAGCACCGCATCCACCCGTCGCAGCATCGTCTCGTCCTGGCGAAACGCCAGCGCCAGCATGCCATCCCGCCTGCTCGCCACACGTGCGAACACTGGCTCCGGCAGGCCAGGCAGCTCCAGCCGGACTTCTGTGCCCGCCTGCGCCGACCAGTCCGTCCGCAGCGCCACGCCGCCGCGCGAGATATTCAGGATGGTGACCCGCATCGCATCGCGGCCCGCCAAGTGCAGCACGGTTGTCGCACCGCCGGCGTCGATACGTTCGTAGCGCCGCCGATCCTCCTCGTCCGTCTTTGCCATCGCCTGCAGGAACAATGTCAGCTCCGAGCGCAGCACATCGGCGGTCTTCCCCAACTCATCAGCCCGATGCAGCACGCTTCCACTCGCGGCCTCAGTAGACTCCGAAACCGCCGATACATCCTGCATCGCCTGTGTCGCCGCCTGCGCGGACACCAGTACCGACTGCGCATTCGACGCGATCTCGCGCGTCGTGGCGGTCTGTTCTTCCACCGCGGCGGCTATTGCCGAAGCGACCTCACTCACCTGCTCTATCGATGATCTGACCTCGCGCACCGCATTGACTGCCTCCGCGGTGGCACCACGGATCGTGGCGATCTGTGCCGCGATCTCGCGGCTGCGGGCATCGGTTCCGGTTGGATCCAACGTCTCGAACACCACCCTGTCCTGGCTGCGCTTCAGCACGAAGACCTCATCGATCCCCTTTTGGCAGTCAGTGAGCTGCGTCGCGATTTCCTGCATGCGGCGATGCAGCTCAGGGTTCTCCGCAATCGCCGCACCCCGGGCAATGTTGGCCCTTACCTCCTCGCTCGCCTTTGCGGCAGCGGACCCCTCATCCTGGTTGCCCGTGTAGGCAAATTCGCGCGTATGCCGGCGCAATTCTGAGAAGCTTTGATCTATGTCCCGGCTGGCCGCCACAAGGGCGACACGCTCGACATAACTGCCCAGCGAACCCGCAACGCCGAGGAATCGCCAATAGCCTATACCGGCTACCGCCAGAAGGATCGTCAGCACGCACGCAAAGCCGGCGACCAACTTGGTCTTGATCGAAAGCGCCGAGATCCAGCGCGTGATGTGTCGCATTACCTGCCTCAGGTCAACGATGCCGGTGCGCGCGCCACCCGAGCAACGCCGCGCGCGAACATCAGCAGCCCTGAGGTTGAACAAATCGCTAACACATGGCCGGCCTGGACGACGATAGTTTCGCCAGCCTACGTCAGCCGGTCAGGAACGCATGCAACGCGGTGAAGGCGGAGCGACGCAGAACACGCACCAGCCTCTTTGCGTGCTCCGCGTGCATCCTCCTGCATCTGCGTTCAATGCTCTCGCCTTCGCTACGGAACGTGGGCCAGGTGAAGATTTGGCCACAGTCCCGCGATGCCTATCAGGATCAAGTAGATGGCCACGATGAAATTCAGCAGACGCGGGATCACCAGGATCAGAACCCCAGCGATCAGCGCCACCAGAGGTTGGAACGCAATGACGTTGATGGTCATGCCGATGGATCCGACATTGTCCCTTTGCTCCCGCTAGCGTTCGTCGTGATGCCAGCCCCACCAATGGTAATGACCGGGTGCCTCGACGACGCAGCCTGATAGCAACGTCGCCGCAACCAGTAACCCAGCAAGGAAAATCCGTGATCGCTGCATCGTCGACGGGCCTTTCATTTGGAAACTCGCTTCTGGCCGGACGACGAGTGAAAGGTGCAAGCGGCGAAAACAGGGCAGGCTGCTGTCAGTTCGGTGGTTAGAGCACCACTAACCGCTTTGTGACCCGCTAGCGCCGGCTGTCATTTCGATCTGCCGGAAAAGGGATAATGACGGCCGATCCCCCATACCTGTGCTCATGCGAGCCCGCATCGCCCGCGTGCAATGTGAGTGAGCGCCGGACTTGGTCCATGAGGGCCATCATGGCCTGTTCGGTCACGCCGTCGCTCTTCATCACCAGCCTGATGAGTGGGTCGCGCATCAGGTTGGCGAGACCAGATTGATCGCCCGATCCTGCACGCATGGTGCCCTCCAACCTTGTGTGAGAGATCAGTCTAGGCGGCTTGTATTGCCGCGCCGTGTGCGAACGGTGACATGTTGTTTCACCGCGTCGCCGCACGCGACCTGAGGCACGACCGACTGATTCGGCATGCCGCGCGCCATGTGAACGCACTTGCGCATGACCGAGGGCAAGGCTTCGTGCGCGAGTGTGTCGATCGGGCGCGCGAAGCCTGCCGCCTCGATGCGCTCGACCCGCGCCGCGAACAGATCGATCGTCAGCTCGAAATGCGTGAAGCCGTGCCGCACCTGACCTGCCGGCTGCCATGCGGCGAGCATCGGCGCGAGTGCAAGTGCCTCCGCCGCTGCCCAGGGTTCGGCGCGCCAGTCGGTGCCCGGCAGCTCCGTCATCCCGCCCAGCAGTCCCGCGGGCGGACGGCGACGCAGCAGCACGTGGCCTGCCGCATCGGTCAACCAGAAGTGCACGCCGTGGCGCAGCGGCCGCTCGCGGACTGCCGCCCTGCGCGGTAGCTCGGCCGCAATGCCGGCGCGCCGCCCCGCACAGCCCGCCATCCACGGGCATAGCGCGCAGGCCGGCCTGGCCGGGGTGCAGATCGTGGCGCCTAGATCGAACAGCGCCTGGGCGAAGTCCGAGGGTCGCTCTCGCGCTGCCGGATCGACGCCGAGACGCGATGCCAGCTCGCGCAACAGCGGCTTGGCCCTCGGCAGTTCCGCTTCCACCGCGAACAGCCGGGACACCACGCGCTCGACGTTGCCATCGACCGGCACTGCCGGCACGCCGAACGCGATCGCGCCGACTGCCGCGGCGGTATACTCGCCGATCCCAGGCAGTGCACGAAGGCCCGCCAGATCGCGTGGAAATCCACCGGCTGCGACCACGGCTCGCGCACATGCATGCAGGTTGCGGGCGCGCGCGTAGTAGCCAAGTCCTGCCCAGGCGGCGAGCACGTTCGAGAGCGGCGCCGCGGCCAGCTTCTGGACCGTGGGAAAGCGCGTTAAGAACCTTTCATAGTATGGGATCGTGGCCGCAACGGTGGTCTGTTGCAGCATGATCTCGCTGAGCCATACATGATAAGGGTCGATGGCCTCGCCCGGGCCGGCACGCCAGGGCAGCGACCTTCGATGTCGGTCATACCAGGTGAGCAAGGCAGTGGCAGGGAAAGACACGGACGGCGGTATGAAGACAGACGAACGCCACGTCTATGGTCCACGCCCGGTCAGCGCTCTGGTGCCGCGCCTGACGCGTCCGGCTTTCCGCCGCCGCTCGCCGGGGACCGCGCAGGTGCTGGCCGACTGGGCTGCCATCGTGGGACCGGCAATCGCGGCGGTTACCACGCCGCGGCGGCTTTCCACCGGCGCGCTCACCATCGCCTGTGCCGGTCCGATCGCGATGGAGCTGCAGCATCTTGCAGGCGAGGTGATCGCGCGGATCAACACCCATCTCGGCAGCCAGGTGGTGACAGCACTGCGCTTCGTGCAGACACCTGAGCTGCTGGCGCCGCTCGCTCCACCGGTGGCGCCGGTCGCCGACCCGGCGAAGCTCGCGGCGGTGGCTGCCGCCGTTGCCGACTTGCCCGAGGGCGAGCTGCGTGGCGCCCTCGCCTCGCTGGGCCGCACGATAGTGACCACCCCCAACAGTTCGAGGTCCTCATGACGCTGACCCGCCGCTCCACCCTGTCGCTCGCCGGAGGTGCGGCCGCCATGGGCCTTCTCGGCTGGCGCAGATTCATGCCGGTCGTCGGGGAGGCCAGCGCCGCTCAGCCGGCACCGGCCGCGCCGGCGGGCGACCAGCGCAAGACCGAGCGCTCACTGGGCGATCCCGCCGCAAAGGTGACGGTCCAGGAGTTCTTCTCGCTAACCTGCACCCATTGCGCCGCGTTCGCCCAGGAAACCATGCCCGAGATAGAGAAGACGCTGATCGCACCAGGCAAGCTACGCTTCGTCTATCATGACTTCCCGTTGGACCAGGTGGCACTGACGGCCGCGATGGTGGCCCGCTATCTGCCGCCGGCGCAGTACTATCCGTTCGTTCAGGCTCTGTTTGCCAGCCAGGACCGTTGGGCCTTCGCGCGCGGTGCCAACACAACCGACGAGCTCTGGAAGCTGGCGGCACTTGCCGGCATGAGCCGCGTCACCTTCGACCAGGCGATCGCCGACAGCGACCTGCGGAACTGGATCCTCCAGCAGCAGCAGGCAGATCAGGATCACTGGAAGATCGACTCGACTCCGAGCTTCGTGATCAACGGGCAGAAGTACGCGGGCGAAATGAGCTACGAGGCGTTCCGCAAGCTGCTGCCGGAGGTGTAGCGGAACGACTTGCCGGCGCGGTCGCTTCCCTACTAGATTTAGGGGCGAACATGGCAATATTCCGGCGAACTCTACTATCGGTAGTTCTGGTCTCGCCGGCAGTCGCAGCACCGGCGGACGTCGTTCGGGCGGAGCGCGGCCTGGGCAGCCCCGAGGCGCGGCTGACCTCGATCGAATGCTTTTCGCTCACCTGCCCGCACTGCGCCGACTTCGCGCTCAAATCGCTGCCCGCGCTGAAAACCGGATGGATCGCGCCGGGCAGGCTGCGCTGGGTCTTCTACGACTTCCCAACGGATGTGGCTGCGCTGCAGGCCGCCATGGTGGCGCGCTATCTGCCGCCGGAGCAGTACGAACCCTTCATCGACACTCTGTTCGCCCAACAGGACCATTGGGTGTTCGGCGCCGGCAGCGTGTCGGATGCGCTATGGGCGTTGGCAAAGGATGCCGGCATGACCCGCCCAACGTTCAATCAGGCGCTTGCGGATGACGGGCTGCGGGACTGGATCGTCGGACGGGCGCTCGATGCGCAGAAGCGCTGGCACGTTGACGCCACTCCCAGTTTCGTGATCAACGGCAGGCTCTACGCTGGTGCGCTGACCGCCAGTGAATTTGCTACAATTCTCGCAAGTTAGCGGAGAGATCTAAGTGTCCGTGCATTTTCGCCGCATGCGCATCGCCGGGTTCAAGAGCTTTGCCGAGCCGGTCAGCGTGGAAATCCACGCCGGCCTCACCGGCATAGTGGGCCCGAACGGCTGCGGCAAGTCCAATGTGGTCGAGGCGCTGCGCTGGGCAATGGGCGAGCAGAGCACGCGGTCGCTGCGTGCCGGCGAAATGGACGATGTGATCTTCGCCGGCACCGCCGGCCGCGCCTCGCGGAATCTGGCCGAGGTGACCCTGACCCTCGACGACACGGCCGGTGCGGTGCCGCCGCCGTTCCACGAGCAGTCGGAGCTGGAGATCGTCCGGCGGATCGAGCGGGGCTCGGGCAGCGAGTACCGGGTGAATGGCAAGGAGGTCCGCGCGCGCGACGTGCAGACCCTGTTCGCCGACTTGGCGACCGGGGCGCACGCCTCCGGGATGGTGAGCCAGGGTCGCGTGGGCGCGCTGGTCACGGCCAAGCCGGAGGATCGGCGCGCCGTGCTGGAGGAAGCGGCCGGGATCACGGGGCTGCATGTGCGGCGACACGAGGCGGAACTGAAGCTGCGCGCGGCGGAGACCAACCTGGCGCGGGCGGATGATCTGCGCGGTCAGCTCGAAGTGCAGCTCGGCGCCCTGAAGCGGCAGGCGCGCCAGGCCAGCCGCTATCGCAACATCTCCGGCGCGATCCGCCAGGCGGAGGCCGAGTTCCTCGCGATCCAGCGGGCCCGCACGGCGTTGCTGCGCGCCGAAGCGGAAGCGGCGCTGCACGAGGCGCGCATGGCGGTTGCTGCCGCCACCGAGGCCGCGACCCAGGCCGCGAGCCAGGCGGCCGACGCTGCGGCCGGGTTGCCGCCGCTTCGCGCGGCCGAATCGGACGCCCGCACTGCGCTCGAGCGCCATCGGGTGACCCAGGAGCAGATCGCGGCCGAGGAGGAGCGCGCCCGCGCCGCCCTGGCCAATGCGACCATGCGCCTGGCGCAGCTTGGCCAGGACCTGGCCCATGCGGAACAGCTCAGGACAGACTCTGAGGCGGCCGAGTCGCGGCTCGCTGGGGAAGACACGGGGCTGGCGGAGGCCGACGCAAACTACCCGGCACAGGCGGAAGCCACCGAAGCAACCGTTGCGGCAGCCGTCGAAGCAGTCCGCATGGCGGAAGCAAACTCCCACCGCGCCACCGATGCGGCAGCCGAGGCCAATGCTCGCGTGCAGACCGTGACGCGACAGCTCGCGGATGCCGAGCAGCGCTGGCGGCGGCTGGACCTGCAATTGGCGCAGGTCCGCACAGAGCGCGATCGGATCAACGCCCAGACCATCGATCCCGTCGCGCTGGAAACGGCCGGGACTGAACAGGAGGCCGCCGAAGCCGCTCTCGCCTCGGCACGCGCCGGGCTCGACACTGCGGAGCAGGTTCGCACGGCGACTGGTCCGGCGCTCGCCGCCGCGCGCGAGCGACATACCGCCGCCGACGCGACACACGCCAAACTCGCAGCGGAGGCGCGCGCGCTGGCCGAAGTGCTGGCGGTGAAGGATGGCGAGCGCTGGCCGCCAATGGTGGATGCGCTGGGTGTTCCCGCCGGCCTGGAAACAGCGCTCGGGGCGGCTTTGGGCGAGGAGCTGACCTCTGCCGCCGACCACGACGCGGCGCGGCATTGGCGCGAACTGCCGCCATTCGACCCGGCACCGAAGCTGCCGGGTGGCGCGACGCCGTTGGCAGCCTTGGTCCAGGCGCCGCCGGCCCTGGCGCGGGTGCTGTCGCAGACCGGACTGGTAGAGGACGCCGCCATCGGCGATGGCTCGCAGGCGGGTCTCGCGCCGGGCCAGGTGCTGGTCTCACGCGCGGGCGCCGTCTGGCGGTGGGACGGCTACACCATCCGCGCCGGCACGCCGACCGCGGCGGCCGTCCGGCTGCAGCAACGCAACCGGCTATCGCTGCTGCAGCGTGATCTGGCCGCGGCAAGCGATGAGGCTGCCGCCACGCGCCAGGTGCGCGACACCGCGGCCGAGGCCGATCAGGCAGCGACCGTGGCCGAGCAGCAGGCGCGCGCTGGTCGGACCCACGCCGAACAGGCCCTCGAGCGGGCACGGGTGACGCATCAGCAGCTTCGTGCACGAGCGACCGAGATCGCGACACGGCTGTCCGGCATCGACACCCAGATCGAGCGACTGACCGCCGAAACCGAGGAAGCCCACGCCGGCCTTGCGCAGGCCCGCGACGCGCAGTCCTCGCTGCCGGACCTCGTGGCGCTGCGTGGGGCGGTGGAGACGGCGCGGACGGCACTGACGTCGGCCCGATCGGCAGAAGCCGCGGCGCAGGCCGAATGCCAGGCGTTGGCCCGCGACCATGGGGTGCGCACGGCGCGCCGATCCGCCATCGCCGGCGAGCGAGCCGACTGGAGGCAGCGCGCTGCCGACGCCGGCCGCAGGGTTGGCGAGCTGGCGGAACGTCGGGAAGCAGCCGAGGCTGAGCACGCAACCTTGGAAGCGGCGCCCGGCCAGATCGCTGCGCGCCGCGCCGAGGCACTGGATGCCCTGGAGGTGGCGGAGGCGGCCCATCGGGCGGCGGCCGACAGCCTGGCCACCGCGGTCCATCAATCCTCCGAATCTGATCGCGCGGCTCGCGCCGCAGAAACCTCGCTCGGTGCGGCGCGCGAGGACGCGGTGCGTGCGGAGGGCGGCGCGACACAGGCGGCGCAGGCCTGGGACACGATGCAGGAACGCATCGCCGAGCGCCTCGGCCAGAATCCTGCCATGCCGGATCCTCCCGCGGACCTGTCGCCCGAGGTGGAGGAGAAGTCTCGCCGCCGCCTCGAGCGCCTGCTGAAGGAGCGTGAGGAGATGGGGCCGGTCAACCTTCGCGCCGACGTCGAGGCGGAAGCGGTCGAAAAGCAGATCGCCGGCATCACGACCGAGCGCGATGAACTCACCACTGCCATCGCCAAGCTGCGCGGCTCGATCGGTCACCTGAACCGTGAGGGTCGCGAGCGGCTGAGCGCGGTATTCGAACAGATCGACCGCAACTTCCAGGCGCTGTTCACCCGCATGTTCGGCGGCGGCAAGGCACATCTCGCGCTGGTCGGCTCGGATGATCCTCTGGAGGCCGGCCTCGAGATCTATGCGCAGCCGCCGGGCAAGAAGCTGGCGACATTGTCGCTGCTGTCGGGTGGCGAACAGGCGCTAACCGCATTGTCGCTGATCTTCGCGGTGTTCCGCTGCAATCCCTCACCGGTCTGCGTGCTGGACGAGGTGGACGCACCGCTGGACGATGCGAATGTCGAGCGCTTCTGTACTCTGCTCGGCGACATCGTGCAGGAGACCGCGACGCGCTTCCTGGTCGTGACGCACCATCCTCTAACCATGGCGCGGATGGACCGGCTGTATGGCGTCACGATGCAGGAGCGGGGCGTGTCGCGGCTGCTGTCGGTCGATCTGCAGCGCGCCGCCGAGATGGCTGAACCGCCACGGCTGGCGGCGGAGTGACCCGAGCGGGAGTGGTAGCGTGCCGTTAGTGGATATTCTCCTGATCCTGGTCTTTGTCCTGATGCTGGCGGGCAGCGTCTGGGGCTGGCGACAAGGGTATGCCGCGTTCGACGTTACGACTGCGGTGTGGCTGATCGTGCTGGTCGTGGTGCTGTTGATGATCATTGCGCCATGGCCGCAGCGCCACGCGTATTGGTGACGGACTGACCCCGCGACTTAGCCGCAGTTGCGCCAGCTCCGGCCGGCATTATGCACCCGGACGTTCGAGGGCGGCCGATTTCGACAGGGTGGCCTCGCTATGTTCTGGCGGGCACATGTTCCCAGTAATGATGCGCATACTGGAGGCGGCATGCGGTCTTGAGAGCCTCCTCACTGAGGACGCCTTCCCGACCGGGAGCGAGTGACGACAGGTCCATCGGGGGCTTGCCGTCGATGATCCAGGCTGCCAGCGCCTCACCGATCGCCGGCGACATAGACAGGCCGCCGACGCAGCATCCACCGGCGACGTACAGCCCATGCACACCCGGCACGGGCCCGACCGTGTGCTCCCCGTCGGGTGTCATGGTCGGCAGCCCACCGCGATGGACGCGCAGTCCGATCTCGTCGGGCACGCGCTGAAACACCGGCAGTTGGTCGCGCACCGCATCCGCGAAGCCGCGGAGTACGCCGAGGTCGAGCGGCAGATCGGCGACATCGAAGCTCGGCGGCAGTGTGCCTACGTCGTATTGGAGCGGATTCTGCTCGTAGCCGCCCAGCATCAGGCCACCCTCATCGGGCCTCGCGTACACATTGACGTCGATAATGCGGGTGATCGGCTGCATTGCGTCGACACCCTCGATCGGCTCGGTGATCAGCAACTGATGGCGCGTCGGCACCGCACGGACTGTCGCGCCGGAAAGCACGGCCACCGCGCGCAGCCAGGCGCCGGCGGCATCCACCACCGTTTCGCATTCTATGGTCCCTTGCTCGGTCGCCACGCCGCACACAGCGCCGTTGCGCACGACAATGCCGGTTACCAGCGTGTGCGGCAGTATGGTGACGCCAAGCCGTTCCGCTGCACGCGCATATCCGGTGGGGATCTGCGAAGGCTCCAGGTAAAGGTCTGTTGGCGAATAGATCACGCCGAGAATGCCGGCGGTGTTCAGGAACGGGTTTTTGGCACGCGCCTCGGCTGGAGAGATCATTTCGATGCCGGTCGCCATCCGGCGGCCGCGCTCCACCTCGTGCTGCAGTTGCTCCACGTGCTCGGGCAGGCGGGCAATCTTCAACGCGCCAGGCTGATTGAACACGAGGGGCTCGCCGGTCTCCTGCCTGAATGCCTCGATCTTGCGCACCGCACGCTTCGCAAGCTGCGTCATCAGATCAGTGCCGCGCGCCTGCGAAGTCAGGCCGGCCGCGCGCGGCGATGTCTGCGATCCAAGCGCATGCTTGTCGATCAGCGCGACCTGTCTGCCGCCCTTTGCGAGGTGGAACGCGACGCTGGAGCCCAGCGCCCCCGAGCCGATCACCACGCATTCCGCTGCATCGATCATGTGGGTCTCCTCAGATTGTTATGAGGTGCTCGGCGGCAGCAATCGCGTCAATTCCTCACGGCTTTGTGATGTCCGCGGTCTTGGTTAGCCCGTAAGCTGAATTGCGTCGTGTGACCAGCGAGGTGACACATGCCATTCGACAATCCGCATCAGGTTCCTTTCGGCGACGTCGAGTTGCTGAGAGAGGCGCGCAGTCGAATTTCCAGCAGAAACGATTGGGTGCAGGGGCGTTTCCGCGATGGTCACCGAGAGTGCCTCGTGGCTGCGCTGTCCGTGGTATCCGGCAGCCGGGGCTTCAATATGCCAAACCGGCTGGAACGAAGGCTTGCCCGGCTACTCGCCGTGCATATTCCGCACCGACGGTTCTGGGCAAGGCTACGGCTGATCCCCGCGAGGCAACGCCTCATCATCTTCAACGACGGCCTGCGCACGAGGCATGATGATGTGATGGCCTTGTTCGATCATGCCATTGACCATCTGACCAGCAAGGTGTCGATCTACGTTGCGGCATGATCGCAGGCCGCCCCATTCTTCACGGAGGCGCAAATGCCAATTGTACGCAACATCGATGTCACCATGCATTCCGAGATCAGTTTCGACGATGCATGTCGCGCCGCCGTCGCGGAAGCCGCCAAGACCTTGCGTGGAATCATGTCGTTTCGGGTGAAAGAGGCCGAGTGCGTCGTTGAGCACGACAAGATCATTGCTTATCGCGTGACGGGCAAGATCGTGTTTCTGGTCGAGCGGTGACGTTTCTGGTCGAGGCCGGGTGCCGGCCATGACGATGTAGACGGCGCTTGATGTTACCTCGAGCGCTCCGTTGGCGGCACGACGATCTCCTGCAGAATGTGTGCCGGGCGGTTGCCAAGTAGCAAAATACGGTCTGCCAGGGCCATCGCCTCGGCGCGATCGTGCGTGACCAGGAGCGCCGCGGTGGCTCGCGTGCGCCAGACGCTCAGCAGAAGGTTGCGGCTACGCGCCGCCATGTCCGGGTCGAGCGAGACGAAAGGTTCATCCAGCAGCACAAGCTCCGGCTCAATCGCGAAGGCACGGGCGATGGCCACGCGCCGGGCCATGCCAAGCGACAGCGCACGCGGGAACGCGTCGCGGAACGGTGCCAGATCGAGCGAATGCAGCAGCTCGTCGGCAAGCTGTGGGTTTGCGGTGCGCTGGGCCAGCAAGAGGTTCTCGCGAACGGTTCGCCAAGGCAGCAGGCGCGGCTCCTGAAACACCGTGCCGATCCGCGGGATTGCGCCGCCGCGCCAGTCCAGCCTGCCCGCGAACTCGGTGTCGAGACCGCCAATGACCCGCAGCAGAGTGGTCTTACCGCAGCCCGATGGGCCGACCAGCGCGACGATCTCGCGCGCGCCGAGTGCGAGGTCGATCGCGCCGAGGACCGGAAGCTCGCCGGCATTCGTGTGGTAGGTTTTGTGGTCGACGTGAAGCTGAAGGATCACCTCCGCCATCGTGTCGCCCAGCGTTCCAGAGGCTGCACCACGACCCATTCGATGCTCTGCGCGACCAGGATGAAGGCGAGCGTGTAGGCCAGGATCAGCGTGACGTCGAACAACTGGAAATAGATCTGGATCTGGAAGCCGACGCCGTTGCTGCGGCCGAGCAGCTCGACCACCAGGACGATCTTCCAGATCAACGCCAGCCCGGAGCGCCCGGCGGCGAATAGATAAGGCGCGAGCTGTGGCAGGATCACGTGCCGCAATGCACGCCAGCGCGACATATGGAAGCTGTGTGCCATCTCGGCGAGCGCCGGATCGAGCGAGCGGGCACCCTCGCGCATGGTGACCACGGTGTTCGGCAGCTTGTTCAACGCGACGGCCGCGATTGCCGCGATCTCGTTCAAGCCGAACCAAACGTAGATCAGCACGATCAACACCAGCGCCGGCAGGTTCAGCAGCACGGTCACTGTGTTGTCCAGCCACAGGTCCAGCCATCGCGAACGTCCCATCGCGATGCCGAGACCGCTGCCCAGCACCATCGACAGGGCGAAGGCGGCGGCGACACGGCCCATGGTGATCGCCAGGTTCCAGGGCAGCGCACCCGCTATGGTCTGCTGCACCATAGCGCTGAGCACGGCGGTGACCGTCGGGAACAGCCGGCTGTGCGCGAGGCCGGCGGCGATCTGCCACGCCAGCAGGAACACTGCCGCGGAGGCGAGCCGTATCGGCAGTTCGCGCCTTATGCTGGTTGTTAGGCGCCGATCCGCCAAGTGACCGGCCAGAATGTTCCTGACGGCACCGCGTTGATCGGACCCACCAGATCAGAGCCGCCGACCCTCGCCAACAGTTCGAAGAGCTGTGCTGCGGCGTGGCGTTCGGGTTCGCCCCAATTGCCCGGAATCCCATGCCTGTACCAGTCGCGCAGCCGTTCGAGCTCGGCATCGGTCTTGGCACCCGTCATCGGCTTTATGCGTTGCCACTCCGCGTCTGACGTTGCGAGGATCGCGCGTGCCTGGCGCGATGCGGCAACGAAACCATCGATCAGCGCCGGGTTCTGCTCAGCCCAGTGCTGGCTGAACGTGTAGCCGATATACGGCACGCCGGCGCCGATCCCCAGCGCGCTAACCGCATCGGCCACATCAAGGATGCGACGAGCGCCATCGGCCTCGGCCTTGGCGGCGAACGGCCAATAGGTCAGCAGCGCATCGAGACGCCCGGCCTTCGCCTGCTCGCCGAGCAACGGTGGCGGTCCGAAACTCTTGTTGGCGACGGCATCGAGATCGATGCCATAGCGCTGCTTGGCGTAGGCACGGAGAATGAGCCAGCTCTTGTCAAGCGGACTGCCGGCGACGCCGAGTGTGTGCCCAGCCAGATCGGGAATGGCATGCACCGGCGAATTGTCCGGTGCGATCAGGGCACCGACTGCATTGGAGAATGGCACGAACGTCCAGTCTGCGCCGATGCCACGTTGGCGGGCGACCCAAAGCCAGTCGACAACGATCATGTCCACCTGACCGGCCTGCAATGCGACCTGTGCCGCCGGCGCTGCCGCAAGCTCCACCGGGGCGACTGCAATATGCGCGGCCGCATCCAGTGCGTGGTGGCGTATCACATCGACTTCCCAGGAAACTGTCCCATAACGCAGCACACCAACACGGACGGGCGGTGCCTGTGCGGCGCCCGATCGCACTGCGGCAGTCGCAAGGGTCATGCCCACCAACGCGCGCCGCGCGATGCGCATCAGGTGTTCCTCCCGATTGTCTGCGCGATTATCCCCGCGTCCATCGTCGCGGTGTCAATGGGGCCGCGCGATACTTCGCTCACTGCTTGTCACAGTTGGTCAGTGCCTCCTTGCCGATCGAGAACACGGCACCCGTCTTGACTGCGACGTTTGTCACGACACAGCTGCGGCCGGTCTTGTCGGTGAACCTGACGTCGTAATGTCCCGACGCTACACCGGTGATGCGCAGCCTCTCGTCGAAATCGACGCTGCCATCGGGGTCATTGCTGCACTGATCGGGTCCCCAGTTCGTGGTACCGGAGGGCGCCATGGTGAGATGCGTGATGGTCTCGCCGGTCAGATTCCAGAACCGCGTGTTGCCGCCTTCGGCTGCCTGCGCCGCGCCGCCCACGGCGCAAAGGAAGAGCAACAACAGATCGCTCAAACGTGTTCCGCGGGCCCGCAAGCCTGAGCTGTAAGCTGCGCGGCGCCTCATGATCGATCGCGGAACTGGAATGGCTATTCTCCTTGGCCGGCTCGGTGCAGCATTGGCACTGTGCGGCGCGCTCTATGTGCCGGCCAGCAGAGCGGCGGATGACACCGGCTACGCCACGGCGACACGCGCCGAGTACGTGTTTGCCTGCATGGCCACGAATGGGGGCACACAGGAGGCGCTGCAACGCTGCTCGTGTGCCATCGACGTAATCGCCTCGGTGCTGCCCTACGACAAGTACGAGCAGGCCGAGACCGTACTGCGCATGCGCCGCTCCGCAGGCGGATATCTCGGCGAGGAGTTCCGCAGCGCCTCCACCAACGCGATCGTCCGCGATCTGGAAGAAGCCCAGGCTGAGGCCGAAGTACGCTGCTTCTGAACCGGTCAGCCATCAGGTCGGCGTCGCGGGCCACTCCTGCTGGAATGACCTGCCCTCGCTGTCCTCCATGGCGGCCTTGAAGGTGGCCGCACCGTTCGGGCGGAAATCGAAGCGGAAGCTCGGGTTCTCGGAAATGGAAATGCCGCTCTCGATGGCGAGCAGCAAATCCTGGCCCTGCCAGATGTGCACCGACTTCACGAAATGCGCAGGAACGTAGAGGCGGGTCAGTTGATCCATCTGCATGCCCGAATAGTTGGGGTGACGGATCAGGAGTTGCGCCTCGCTCGTGTCGGGGGCCGCATCGGGGGCTGGGGGAAACTGACGAAAGCGCATGGCGCCGAGCGGGATTGAGCCCGCCTCGGGCTTTGACGCAGGAGCCGAGCAGCCGCCGGCCGCCTTGACGAACCGTTGGGTGGAGTAGAGGTGCCCGTCACTCAGATCTGCCACGGCATGAAGATTGGTGTACGAGTCGACGCGGACCCGCGTGGACAGCGACCGCATGCCGCTAGACGCGCCAGGGGTGAAGACAGCGGCGAGGGGCGACGGGTTCTGATCGATCACGAGCGTAATGGCGACCACGCGGCGGCCGTCCCCGGCCGGCAGCAGATTGTGTATCTCAATGGGCACCAGCGCCGCGTCTTCCGCGCGATACGGGGCGTCGATCGCCACGATGCCGTTGCCGTCCTGGATCGCGCGGCCGTTGAAAATTTGCGCCGCGAGTGACGGCCACGGATCCGGCTGAGCGGGAGCCTGGGCGCTCGCGGTCTGGCTCACCGCAGCGGCCGCCAGTCCTCCGAGCAGTGTCCGACGTCGCAGGAGCCTATGCATCTGTTGCGTTCTCATGGTCGTTTCCTGGGTCGTTCCCTGGCGGTCCGGTTAGCACCCTCGAGCGGTTCACCGCGGGCCGTGACTGCGCCTCATAATCACGTTCTCGATGGCGCAATTGCAAGGTCCGAGGCTCTGGACGCACACCCTGGTGTCCTGTTAGCGTTCAGCCGCCGACCGGGATGCTTGACCGTTTGTCGGCGGAACAGGGTTCCTTTGGTACCCTGAGAAAC
>CAWHVQ010000010.1:0-569365 GCA_963832895.1 uncultured Alphaproteobacteria bacterium
TGTTCCTGACGTGTGCGGACACGATCTCAGTCGCCAATCCAAGCAGTTCTGGGTGTTCTGCCATAGGTTCCTCCGATATCGTCTCATCAGACTTTAAGGTTAGAGAGAGTGGCAATTCAGGCCGAGTGTCAGGCCGTCGATGCTATGCTAGTCATCCCATATTGCGTCCGATGGGAGACCTACATGACCGACGCCAGACCATTTACCGTCGTCTGCGTCGCGGATAACATCACGCTCAACGGTACGGGTCGATCCGGTCGAGAATACCTTTGTGGCCTTCGTCATGGTGGAAAATGTATCGGAGGCGATGGCGGCCGGACAGGTTCAGGCCGCCGAGAGTGGCTTGAGTACCAACGAGCCAATAGACTGGGCGGTGGTGCTGCTGGCCGAAGGACACCATCGCAACGTTAATGATGACCACCCGGACTGAGCACTCCACCGGAAGAACCACGGTAGGAGCCGACCTATTCGCCAAGTGGACAGTATGCTACGCTCACGCGGGTTCAAAATCGAGAGCGAAGACCATGAAACGCATGACCTTCATCGCTGGCGGTTTCGCGCGCTTCCCGAAGGCTCACGGCAAATCTAATGATCAGTGCGAGCTTACGCCAGAGGAAATCCAGCAAATCCGCACTATGTCCGCTAGCAGTGAACCGGTGTTCACGTCAGCCAAACGCTGGCCCACAATGAGCGAGCTGGTGGCGAAGATCAACCGTAAGTCGTCATAACAAGGTCGTTCGTTGACAATTCCGCCACGGTGGGAGCCGGTTATTCCGGCAACGCATCCCGCTCTGCTTTGACCTGCTCGATTACTTTTTTTCGCACTGTATCGCGCGGTGCGACATCATTACGCTTGCTGCAAGTCGCTGATACGCTTATTCAACATGCGACGTTGATAAGCCACGTAATTTGGTGCTCTCACCTTCTTCTAACTTTCCCTTCTTCGAATTATGTCTATCAGTTCACGCATGCGCATCCGGGTAGTCCTGTCGCTATCATCGCGACGTATTTAGACGATGCAAACCCCGCCGGCCTCGCACTGACGGGGCAGAGCGCGCCTACAGAACCGCGCGCTTAGCCAAATCGCTGTAGGTAGTCGGCTCTGTGCGTCGCCTGCGGCGATGCTATACCCATCGTTCACTGACTGTCACGGTGGGAGCCGAGGGTTGGATAACTGGCTGTGGGGTCTCTCGCTGATCGCGTTGACGTTGGCAATCCACGCGACCGGTGTGGCGTTCATGGTCTCCGCGCTGCATCGTCTTCGGCTTCGGCTAGCAGGGCGGCGTTTCCGCTTCGCGCTTGCTTCGTGATCGTCATCGCCGCTATCACGGTTATGGGACTGATGCTGGCTACCTTGCACGCGACAGAGGCGGCGATCTGGGCGGCAGCATACGTGTGGCTTGGCGCACTCGGGTCGCCGGAAGCTGCGATCCTCTACTCGGTCAATTCGATGGCCACGCGCAGGCACTTCGGGGGTCACGCTCGCACCCCACTGGCAGATGCTGGGCGCCCTAGAGGCCGCCGATGGTATGCTGTTGTTCGGCATCAGCACGGCCTTCATCTTCACTGTTATGCAGTTATACTTTCGGGACCTTAAATTCATGGGAGATTGATCGCCACGACGGGAGCCGGAGCAACCGGCTGTCCCTCTGCCGACCTCGGAGGAACTAAAGGCGATGCCCGATCCGGCTGCCGACATCAGCGACGAAGAATTGTAGGCCATTCTCGAAGCGGACGCCGCACGGTTGGCTGCATCCTGGCGGTCAGGAGGCGTATGAGGCCGGTCAGTCCTTCGCCAGCGTCCGGAATAAACGCTGCCGCGCGTTGGCATGGCATAGGGCACACCCTGGACGATTTCCGCGTAGTGCTTTTTCCTCGGGGCTTGGCGGTCAACGGCCATTCGAGGAGATGGGTGGTATAGGTTGACTGCTGGGTGTCAGATCATAATTTGCCTTCCGTGAAGGTCGAAATCATCAGGTGCGCGCGTTGCCCTGCTCGAAGTCGGGACGGCAAGGCATTCGCGGTCGCGGCTACCATGCTCACCGGAATCCCGAGGTCGAGGCGCAGTACGTAGGTTTCGACGCAAGAGGCTGCCCAGCGTTCTGCGCGCCATCATCCGCGACCTGCGTAAAGACCATCCCGGCATCGGTCGCGTCCGCATCCCATCGACTTTGGGTGGCTCACCGGGGGATTTCGGTGCGCGGCCAAATGTTTTGGAGAAGATGCGAACGTTCCTCGCAGGGGTTGCGTCCAACGACTACAAGATCATCGCGTTCGATGGTGGTAAGGATGACGCCGAGGCCAACGGCTACTGCGCCATATTGATGACGAGCAGCTTCGACTGTCGTGCGCACCTTGATGCGCATGGAATGCACGAGGTGGTTGTCGAGGCGTGATGCGCGTAATGCTCATTGATGTCCGGTGCGGCGCGGGATGGCCCAGTCCGACGCCCAGCGAACGTCACTTTGGCTCGTTCGCGTCCTCCGGTTGCCGCTTATCGAGAGCTTCGACGATCGGGCTGTTCTCCGCCAGAATCTCGTAATGCCGGGCCATTTCCAGAATGGCCCGCCGCGTATCCAACTCGTTCATTTGTTCGGCGATTTTCCTCGCCCGTTCTGCACGGTTCGACCAGAACTTCGCACTGCGAACCGACATAGGCCCACCTTTACGCTGAATGCGTGAGGACCAATCGTGCCGTGACGTAGCAATCGGAGCCTGCCCGACGCAACGAGAACGTTACGTGCTAGGCAAGAATGGCTAGCGCAACGGAAACCATCGTCCGAACAGCGCCAGGATCGCCGATGAGAGCCTGTGACTGTGCCCCATCACGATCCCGTGATGGGATAAGCCGGGGAACGGTCTTCCCCACATAGTCCCCGGCGTCTCGGGGCCGCTCAGCCGTTGGCCCGTTTTGTGGTGTAGCCCGATCGTACTTCGAAAAGATCGGTGGCACCATCGATCTGAAAAGCGTGGCGGGCGCCGGCACCACCTTCACAATCAAGATCCCGCTGACCCTGGCAATCGTCTCCGCGCTGATCGTCGAGGCCGGTGGCGAACGCTTCGCGATCCCGCAGCTCAGCGTCGTCGAGCTGGTCCGCGCGCGGAAGGAGGACAGCCATGACCACAACGAGGGCGGATCGGAATCGGTTATCGAGCGAATCAACGACACGCCGGTGCTGCGTCTGCGTGACCGACTGCTGCCACTGGTCAACCTCAACGACCTGTTGGCGCTGGGACAATCCCACAACGATGACACCGGCGCCTACATCGTGGTGGCCCAGGTGGGCGCCAATAGCCTTGGCATCATCGTGGACCGCGTGTTCGACACTGAGGAAATCGTGGTGAAGCCGGTGGCGCCGATCCTCCGCCACGTCACGATGTTCAGCGGCAATACAATCCTGGGCGATGGCTCGGTGATCATGATCCTCGATCCGAACGGCATTTCGCGTGGCACCGGCATCGGCGCCGGCGGCGACAGCAAGGCGATGTCGTCCAGTGCGATCGATACCATGCGAACCATCGACCGCACCGCAATGCTGTTGTTCCGTGCAGGTAGCGAGCAGAAACTGGCAGTACCGCTGGGCCTGGTCGCGCGGCTGGAGGATATTCCGCGCGACAAGATAGAAATCTCGTGCGGTTCACCGGTCACGCAATACCGGGGCAAGCTGATGCCGCTGGTGGCGCTGTCGGACAACCTCGATACCGAGAAGCCGCGGCAATCCGTTCTCGTCTTCAACGACGGCGACCGCAGCATGGGCCTGATGGTCGACGAAATCGTCGATGTGGTGGAGGACCGGCTGAACATCGAGCTGTCAGGCGCGCGACCAGGAATGCTGGGCACCGCGGTGATTGCCGGCCATGCCACCGACGTGATCGACACCGGCTACTGGTTGACGCAGGCATGGCAGGACTGGTTCCACGGAGCGGCACAATCGGCAAACCACGATATGGCACGCCGTGTCCTGGTGGTGGAGGACAGTGACTTCTTTCGTCAGTTGGTGACGCCGATCCTCGGCGCGGCGGGGTACCGCGTCACCGCCGCGTCAAGTGCGGCCGAGGCGTTGCGCCTGCGCGAAGGGGGGGCGGTGTTCGACGCGATCGTATCGGACATCGCGATGCCTGACATGGACGGGCTCGACTTCGCGCGCGCGGTGCGCGCCAGCGGTCCTTGGGCGAGATTGCCGATGATTGCGCTGTCGGCGTGCACTGAGCCGTCTGACATCGAGGCCGGACGCGACGCTGGGTTCACCGATTACGTCGCGAAGTTCCAGCGTGAGGCGCTGATCGCCAGCCTGCACCAGTGTCTGGCGGAACCGATCGAGGCGTGACGATGCGCCCACTTCTCCTTCTCCCGCCCGCGAGGGGAGGGGGAAGAAACTCTCGACAGGACAATCAATATGGGCACCGACCTCATCGAACGAACCGACGTAGCGATTGACGAGGAAGAGCGCGTATTCGTCACGCTGACTGTCGCCGAGCAACTCTGTGGCGTACCCGTGCTGGGGGTGCGCGACATTCTCGGCGAACACGCGATCACGCGCATACCACTCGCGCCGACGGAGATTGCCGGCAGCCTCAACCTGCGCGGCCGGATCGTCACCGCGATCGACCTGCGCCGACGCCTGCGCTTGCCGCCAGCGCCCGCCGACCAGCCACGCATGTCCGTGGTCGCCGAGCAGGCGGGTGAACTCTACGCGCTGCTGGTCGATCAGGTGTCCGAGGTGATGAGCCTCAAGGCCAATGCGTTCGAGCGCAACCCGCCGACCTTGCCGCCCGCCTGGGCGCAGTTCAGCAGCGGCATCTATCGGCTGGAGGGTCGGCTGCTGGTTGTGCTCGACGTGGCCAAGCTGCTGGCCCTGACCGAAGCTGCCTGAGGCACGGCGCGATGTCGCGTGTCTGCCTCGTGGTGGATGACAGCCGCGTTGTGCGCAAGGTCGCGCGGCGCATCCTTGAAGCGCACGGCTTCGACGTAGCCGAAGCCGGCGATGGCCAGCAGGCGCTGGATGCATGCCGCGCAAGCATGCCGGACTGCGTGCTGCTCGATTGGAACATGCCGGTGATGAACGGCCTCGAGTTTCTGCGGCAGCTGCGCGCCGAATACGGGCCGGACAAGCCGCCCGTCGTGTTCTGCACCACCGAGACGGAGATGTCGGCGATCGAGCTCGCGATCACCAACGGCGCGCAGGAATACATCATGAAGCCGTTCGACGAGGAAATACTCGTCGGCAAGTTCGAGCAGGTCGGGCTGCTGTGATCTCACCTGGCCGCACGGCGATTGTGGCGAACGCGGCTGCGGCCGTGCGTGTCATGGTGTGCGACGATTCGGCGGTGATCCGGGGTGCCGTCGCGCGGATGCTGGAGGCGGAGCCGTCGGTGCAGGTGGTCGCGCGCGTGGCCAACGGACAGTTGGCACTGGACGAGCTGAAGCGCACGCAGGTGGATGTGCTTGTCCTCGATATCGAGATGCCGGTGATGGACGGCATGACGGCGCTGCCGCTGTTGCTGCGCGCCGACCCGGGTCTCAAGGTCATCATGGCCTCGACGTTGACCACGCGGGGTGCCGATATCGCATTGCGCGCGCTGCGGCTCGGTGCGGCGGACTACCTGCCGAAGCCCTCCGCAGTGGCGGGCGACGAGACGTTCCGCCGCGAACTTATTGAAAAGGTCAGGGGCCTGGGCCGCATGCGGCGGCGCCTTGCCCAGCCGGTGCGCGAAACCGTCGCGCTGCGTCTGCGGCCGGCCTCGATCGCGCCGCCGCGGCTACTCGCCGTCGGCAGCTCCACCGGCGGGCCCCAGGCGCTGTTCACCCTGGTGCAGGGGCTGGGCCGGAAGCTCAATGTGCCGGTCGTTCTCACGCAGCATATGCCTGCGACGTTCATGCCTATCCTGGCTGAGCACCTTAGCAAGTTGGGCGGGATGCCGTGCGCCGAAGCGAAGGACGGCGACGTGCTGGCCACCGGTCGCATCTATCTTGCGCCTGGCGACCGGCATCTGCTGATTGATACCGGTCGCAGCGGTCTGCTGGCGCGTCTCAGCGCCGATCCGCCGGAGAACTTCTGTCGTCCCGCGGTCGATCCCATGCTGCGCAGCGCCGCCGCGGCGTGCGATGGCCGCGTGCTGGTCGCGATGCTCACCGGCATGGGCCAGGACGGGCTGATCGGGACACGCCGCGTTATCGATGCCGGCGGGTGCGCGGTGGCACAGGACGAGGCGACCAGCGTGGTGTGGGGCATGCCGGGAGCGGTCGCACAGGCCGGGTTGTGTCACGCAGTACTGCCGCTGCCGCGCATCGCGCCGAAGCTGCTCGAGATGCTGCGGATGACGCGCGCATGAGCCAGGCGCTGTCGTCCACCGCATTTCAGACGTTCGCGACGCTGTTGAAGAACCGCTCGGGCCTGGTGATCGGTCCAGACAAGCTCTATCTGCTCGAAACGCGGCTTGCGTCCATCCTGAAGCGCGAGAAGCTGCGTGATCTGGCGGCGCTCGCCGATCGGCTGCGCGCGCCCAACGCCGAACCGCTGATCCGCCAGGTGGTCGAGGCGATGACGACCAACGAAAGCTTCTTCTTTCGAGACGACAAGCCGTTCCAGCATTTCCGTGCCCAGGCGTTGCCGCGAATGCTCGCGTCGCGTCCGGCTGGTGCGCCCCTACGCGTGTGGTCCGCGGCATCGTCGTCCGGACAGGAAGCATATTCGATCGCGATGATCATCTCCGAGTGCCGTGCCGGGATCGGTGACCGGCGGATCGAGATCATCGGCACCGACCTTGCCCACGACCAGGTTCAGCGCGCGCGCGACGGCACGTACACGCAGTTCGAGGTGCAACGCGGCCTCCCGGTGCAGATGCTGATGCGCCACTTTCGCAAGGAGGAGAACGGCTGGCGGATCAGCGAGGCAATTCGCGGCATGGTGCAGTACCGCGAGTGGAATCTGTTGGGCGATTTGCGGCCGCTCGGGCAATTCGACGTGGTGTTCTGTCGCAACGTGCTGATCTATTTCGATCAGCCGACCAAGGCGAAGGTGCTGGATGCCGTTGCACAGCAGATGCCGGCGGATGGGTTGTTGTATCTCGGTGGCGCGGAGACGGTGCTGGGGATCACCAGCAGGTTCGCGCCTTTGCCGGCCGAGCGCGGGGTTTATGGGGTGGTAGGAGGGAAGTTCACCACAGACACACAGAGATCAAAGAGTGTCGCATGAACCGCTCGCCCAGGAGCGCCAGTCACGCCGACAGCTCACATGTTTCGCCGTTCTAGGTTAATGCATTGCACCGCGCGCCGCGACCGGCCACAGGCACTCGACCCGGCCGTTGCGTACACCGACGTACCAGTCATACCGGTCCACCGTCGGATCGCAATGTCCCGGCACCAAGCGTAGCTTCTCGCCCAACTTCGGCGCTGACGTCTCGGAACCCACCTCCAGCTTCCCGTGCTCGTCTGACGCGCTGACGTAGCGGGTCTCGGGGCGCTGCCAGACTGTCGGCATGCCGCTGTCCACCGACACTGCCTTGTGGCCCGCGTCCACGACCGCGATGTTCCTGTTGGGCACACTCATCACGGTCGCCAGCAGGAATAGCGAATGACGGAAGGTGCTGATCGGCGCGCCCGTCTCGTCCAGGTTCCGCGCATAGTCCGCGTCCATGAAAACGTAGCTGCCAGCCTGGATCTCGTTGTACACGTCGGATGCCGACTCGATCTGGAATGTGCCGGTCCCCGCGCCGCCAACGATCGGGCACTCCAGCCCCTGCTGGCGCAACTGCTCGACGGTCCGCCGCGACGCATCGACCGCGTTGCCGATCAGCGTGCGGCGCTCCGCAACCGTCCGCTTGTGCTGCGCGCTGCCCTGATACGCCTGAAGCCCGCCGAAGATCAGATGTTTCGACGCAGCGATACGCTTCGCGAGCGCCACCGCATCCGGGCCCGGCGCCACGCCGCAGCGTCCGGCACCGACGTCGATCTCCACCAGCACCGGCAGCCGCACGCCGGCATCCTGTGCCGCCGTCTCTATAGCGGCCACCTGCGCCGCATCGTCCGCGCACACCGCGACCTTCGCGATCCGCGCCAAAGCGGCGAGGCGCGCCAGCTTCGATGCGCCCACCACCTCGTTACTCACCAGGATGTCGGGAATGCCGCCCCACGCCAGCACCTCGGCCTCAGCCACCTTCTGCACGCATTGACCGACTGCGCCACGCGCCATCTGCAGCTTCGCGATCACCGGCGACTTGTGCGTCTTGGCGTGCGCCCGCAGCTTTGTCCTGGTTGGCGCCAGCAGTGCGGCCATGTGGTCGAGATTTGCTTCGAACGCGTCCAGATCGATCAGCAGCGCAGGTGTATCCACTTCGTCTTCGCGCATGCCGGGACGGCCCGGTGGTGGCTGCAACATGGCGATCTAACTCCCTTTGGCCGGCCAATTCCGGCGCGTGCCGCCTGGTGCGATCCAGGTGTGCGCTGAAGTCTTGCCGTTCGGGCTGCCAACGACAACCCGCCTCAAGCGATACGCCGGACCTTCGTAAACCGCCAGCAGCCATCCCCTTGCACGCGCGGGTGGTCAGCCTCGGCGGACATAGGCGGTGGCAGCTCCGGTCAGCGCAATGCCGGGCAACTGGTCAGGCGATACCCACCGCGCCCCAATGATCTCGCGATTGTCGAGCCTGAGTTCTGGGCGCCGGTCCAAGCGCAGTTCAAAGAAGTGTACTCGGACCCTTCGGCCGCCCCAGTTGCCGCATACGCCCCCTGCCGGTACCAGCGAGTTTCCGGTGAGACCGACCTCCTCGGCAAGCTCGCGTTGCGCGGCCGCTTCCGGCGTCTCGCCACGACGGATGGCGCCGCCTGGAAAATTCCACGTGGCTCGATAGGAGGACCGTAGCAGCAGCAATTCGTGGCCGACATGGACCGCGACAAGTGCGGCCTCATGACGTGGACGCCGCACCCGCCACCACATGCGGGCGAGCGGATAGCCATAGCGAAAGGCCATCCGCCAGCCAGCGTCAAGCAGGGATGGCGGCACTCAGACCCACGCGACGACAGGGGCGGCGGCGGCGGCTAGCGGAACGTGTAAACGCTCAGCGCGTTGTCGTGGAACAGCATCCGCTTCTCCAGTTCGGTCATCTGGAAGCGGAATGCCAGATTCGGATCGTCGAAGTCCCAGTGCGGATAGTCCGACGAGTAAACCATGCGGTCCCAGCCAATCCATTCGAACACCTGGCGCAGATCATCGGGCTTCTCCGGCTCCTCCACCGGCTGCGTGGCGAACCACAGATTGGTCCGCATGTACTCGGATGGCGGCCGCTTCACCTGTGGCACCTCGTCCCGCATCTTCGCCCAGTGCGCGTCGAGCCGCCAGCCGAGCGACGGCGCCCAGGCGAAACCTCCCTCGATCAGACAGATCTTCAGGTTTGGGAATGCCTCGAACACGCCTTCCAGGATCAGGCTCGCTGCCTGGTTCTGCATCGAATGGACCAGCATGTGGTGATCCTCGATGTAGAACTGCGGCCAGCCGCTGGCGGAAGGCGCGCTGTTCTGCGTGCCGCCGATATGCAGCCCGATGGACAGGCCATTCGCCTGCGCGGCGGCGAAGATCGGCCAGTAACGCCGGCGCCCGAGCGGCTCGGACGTCTTCGATCCCAACTGGATCTGCGCGAACCGCCAGTCACCGGCACGCTTCTCGATCTCTTTCACCGAAGCCTCGGGGTCATCCTGCGGCACCAGGATCGAAGCGCGCAGCCGCGGCTCCGGATCCACGAAATCATGCGCCTGCCAATCGTTCATGGCCGAGCAGAGCGCCGCCGCCTCGTCCATGTTGCGCGAGGTGTTGCCGCCCAGCAGCGGTTCCAGGACGCCGTAGCTGATGTTGTATGCGTCCAGCAGCTGCTCGCGCATGAACGCGACATCAGAGCCAGGCAGACCGCCACCCGGCGGCCAGGAGTCACGTCGCGACGTGTTGGGCGAAAAGCGCGGATAGGTGCCGCGATCGGCATAGATGCCGCAGTTGAACTTGCCGTATTCCGCCACGTGCTTGCGCCAGCGCTCGGACAGGTACTGGTTAAGCGCGCCGGGCTTCATGTACGGATGAATGTCGCAATCGATGATGCCGAGACGCGCATCCGCATCGGGACGCCGCTCCATGATATCGACGGGAGCGTTCATTGCACGGTCTCCTTCAGGCGAGGATAGGTTTCCAACGGATTATCGACGCGAATGCGTTTCAGCAGATCGGGTGCCAGCCCGCCGGGCAGCACCGCGTCGCCCTCGAACTGCCAGTGCGGGTAGTCCGAGGCGAACAGCAGCATCCGGTCGCTGTCGATCTGCTCGATGATGCGCTCCAGCACGTCGGTATCGCGCGGCGCGTCGATAGGTTGCACGGTCAGCCGCACGTTCTCGCGAATTGTCTCGGCCGGCGAGCGCTTCACCCACGGCACCTCGGCGCGCACGCCGCGCCAGGTCTTGACCGCGCGCCAGATGAAGCCGGGCAGCCAGGTCACGCCCGATTCTATCAGCACGATGCGGAGGTCGGGATAGCGGTTGAACACGCCGTTGGAGATCAGGCTGAGCAACTGGTCCTCGAAGATCTGCGAGTTTGCCACGTAATCGTGCAGATAGAACGAGGGCCAACCGCCCGAGGTCGGCGCATAGCGGTACATGCTGCCGGCGTGCAGGCCGATCGGCAGATCGTGTTTCACCGCCGCCTCAAAGATCGGCCAGTAGTAGCTGCGTCCGAGCATCATCTCGCACGCCGCCGGCATCAGGATCTGCACGAAGCGATGATCGCCGGCGCGCCGTTCGATCTCTTCCGCCGCGAGCAGCGGCGCCTGCGCGGGGATCACGATCGAGGCACGCAGTCGTTGCTCCTTGTTCAGCCAGTGCTCGATGATCCAGTCGTTGACGGCCGAGCAGATCGCCGCACCCATCGACTCGCTGACCGCGATCTGGCCGCCGGTGAGCGGATTGCAGATCGCCAGGCTGATGCCGAATGCATTCAGGGCGTCACGCTGCATGTTTCCCAGGCTGGAGCCGGGCCGCTCGCCCTTCACCCGCCAGTCCGGCCGGCAGGTGATCGGCGCACCCAAGGGATAGCTCATCATGTCGAAACCATCGATGCCGCGCGCGATGAATGATTCGTGCCAGAACTCGTCCATGTAGGGCAGCAGTGCCTTGATGTTCGGGACACCGGGATGGATGTCGCAGTCGATCGCGCCGGCAATGGTCATGGGATGCTCCGTCGCTGCGGTTGTACGGGGGGCGCTTCTTCAGTGTCAAACGCGCGGCCGCTCTTCCCGACCCTCCCGCAAGGGACGGGATGGGGGAGGGGGCTGGCTATTTCAGCGTCCCAGCCCCGCCCGCCGCAGACTGCGCTGCCAGTTACTGGCCACGCCGTCGAGCGCCTGCTTCGCCGTCTGCTGGCCGGTCAGCACGGCCGAGATGCCGCTGCGCAACTCGAGTTCCAGGGTCGGCCAGATCGGCTCGCGCGGCTCCAAGGTCGCGGTCTTCATCGCCTCCGCCAGCACCGGCGCCCAGCCATAGTCGGCCATCACGTCAGGATGGTTCAGCACCGACACCCGCGGCGGTGCGTTGCCGCGTATCACCGATCGGCGCATCCAGTCTTTGCTGCACGCCATCTGGATGAATTCGAACGCCCAGTCCCTGTTCTTGCATCCGGCGGGCACGCCGAACGTCCAGCCGCCGACGCTCACCCGGCTTTCCGCGCGCGAATGCGCACCAGGCGCCAGCGCCCAGGCCCATTTTCCCGCCGTCTTCGATAGCTTCGGGTCGTTGATCAACGTGCCGTACGGCGCCAGTGTAATCGTCATCGCATAGCGGTCGTTCTGACCGCCGGCGACGATTTCGTCGAACTCCCAGGTGATCGCGTCGGGCACGACGACCTTGTACTTCGTCATCAGGTCGCCGTAATATTGCAGTGCCTCGACCGCCTTGTCGTTGTTGATATGGATCTCCCAGGTCTTCGGGTCGAAGTAGTCGCCGCCATTGCCGCGCAGAAACGGCGTGTAGCCGCCGACCATCGCGGGACCCTGCCGCCCCCAGATGCCCAGTCCATAGCGGTTCGGCGCGCCCGCCTTGGTCGTCGCGATGCAGGCAGCCTGGAACTCGGCCCAGTTCTCCGGCGCCTTGTTGAAGCCGACATCGGCCAGCAGCTGTTTCTGATAGTTCAGGATACTTGCGGTGACCCGATATGGGATCCCGAGCAGCTTGCCCTGGTAGCTGGCCATATCGCGGATGGCCGGCAGGAAATCATCCCAGTCGAAGTCGGGATGCCTGGCTGCCGCGTTCGCCAGCAGCTTCTCGTGATCCTCCATGTGCTGCGCCAGCCAGCCGGCAAACGGCGCCGTCCACTGGACGATGTCGATGCCGTTGGAACCGGAGTTCAGCTCTGCCTTCAACCGCGCGCTGAGTGCGTCGATCGGCAGCAACGTGAAGTCGATCTTGATGCCGTATTCCTTCTCGAACGCAGGTGCCACTTCCTCCACCAGGCACCAGTGCCACGGTCCGTTGTCGCCGACGAACACCAGCTTCTCGGGCTTGTTCTGCGCCAGCGCGAACCGCGGCAAAGCCGCCGCCGCACCGGCTTGCAACAGATGGCGCCGCCGGATCATTGGCCGACAGCGGCGCGTCGCAGGCTGCGTTGCCAATCATTGACCAGCGTGCTGTGGGGCGCGAGCGGGAACGTGATCGCCCGATCAACCGGGCTTTCTGGCGACGATCTGCACCTCGCACACGCGACCATCTTCTCGGGCGCGCATGCTGTTGATCTGCATTTGCAGACCATCGCCTTGCCGAACGACATGGGGACCTAACGGCGGCAGGCCCTCGGTTTCCAGTTTGCGACGCGTCGCGGCGCTGGGGGCTCCGGTGTCCGCCGACATCTCGCGAAACGTCAGGATGTCGAACCCGGTGGCGGCGAGGTCGCGGCGCGTTTCCTCGTGGGTCGCGAGGAAACTGTTTTCCGGCACCGACGCCCAGCCCACCGGGAAAAACTCGACCGGCGCGTTCGGACCGGCATTCACATGGAACAGCACCAGCCGTCCGCCCGGCTTCAGCACGCGAAATGCCTCACGGTACACCCGCGCCTTGTCGGCGATATTCATCACTACGTTGTGCGAGTAGGCCCTGTCGAAATTCGCGTCCGGCAATGGCAGGTCGAGCGCGCTGGCCTGCATGATACGCACGCGATCGGACAGCCCGCAGGCGGCATTGAGTTCGCGGGCCGCATCGCAGTGTTCCTCGGTCAGGTCCACGCCGGTCATGGTGCAACCGAACTTCGCCGCGATCCAACGCGCGGGACCGCCAAGACCGCTGCCGATGTCGAGGATCGCCTCCCCTCGCTGCGGCTCCAGCAGTGCGACCAGTTCCTCGGTCGCAAGCGCGCCCCGACCATGCAGATGATCGATCGGCGCCAGCGTCTCCGGCGTGATCGCAACATCGGCGCCGGCGTGTGCCCGCAGTGCTGCGAGGATGCGAGCGGCGATGGCACTGCCCGAACCCGATCGGGCGTAATGGTCCTCTATGCGTTGGCCGGACATTGACTTCCTCTACACAGGCTCCAGCAACTCCGAGGTGTCGTTGCGAGCACTGTTTCGGCCTTGTTGACCCGTTTTTCCAGACCGCCTCGGAAGGCCGCAAACGTCGCGCAAAGGGCGCGGTGAGGCAAGTGCCGCCGTGCGCGGTCTCCCCGTCAGGGCTGGATCTGCACGTAACCGTCCTGCGTCAGATACATGATGCGAAGCAAAACATCGCTATCGACCTTGACCCCGGGCAGCAGATCGGCATTGACCCACTTGTTGTTGTACGCGGTGTATGCGCAGAGCTCGAACGGGATACCGACTTTCTGCAGCTCTGCAATCTTCTCCTTCCACGGATTACCGGTTTTCGTGTGCTTGAAGCGGTTATAGGCCGCGTCGTTCAGCACCAGGTAGGCACCCTTGTCGTGCAACAACGCCACCATCTGGAGCGGGATATCGCTCCCTTTGTAGTTCGCCAGGATCAGCTCCATGTAATACAGGCCGGTCGGCAGATCGCCGGAAAATGCGTCATGATCCATGTTCATCATGACTTTAGCGGGTCGCAACTGCAGGGCGTTGTCGATCACCAGACCAGTTCCCTTGGGGGGAGTGACGACCTGGCTGAACGCGGGCTTCGCCAAGCCAAGCGAGGCGAGAGCAGCACAGAGAACAAGAGCGAACCGGCTGAGACGCGACATCATGTGTTCCTTCTTGACCGACCATGGCGCGGCGGGACGATTTCAGGCGTTAGCCGAGACGAGCCAGACAGAGGCAGTCAATACAATCCCATTGTCTCCTGTATACGGGCGCAGGGAATCCTCGATCGAGCGCTGCACCGCAGCTTGCAGCGCGGTGTTGTTCCTGCTGCCAGCCAGGCGGCGCGCGAGCGGTCCCACCCAGGTGACAATTTCGGCGGCGGTGGCCATGTCGTCCGCCGCCGCAATCCGCAGCGGCGCGTCGTGACGCTCAACCCGGACATTCCGCCATCCGGCAGAATGCAGCACGTCTTTCACGCGAACGGCGTCGGCAAAGGCGAAGGGCCCGGGGGCGAGGGGATCGGCGGCCTGGGCGGGCGGCAATAGTGGCAGCACAGCTTGCAGTGGCACGGTGAACCAAGGATTTTCCGCCAGGCTCCGCCACACGACCCACTCGAGCCGACCATCGCGGCGCATCGCTCGTCGCAGGTTCATCAAGGCAGCAACCGGGTCGGCAAAGAACATCACGCCGAAACTCGAGAACAGCAGATCGCGGTCAACCGGCGCGAAGTCGTAGGTTGCGGCGTTGGCGATGATGACTTGAGCGTTCGCGATATTCGCGGCCGCAATCCGCTCGCGTGCACGCGCCGACATCTGGGCGGAGACATCAATTCCGAGAACATGCCCCAGGGCTCCGACGCGCCGGGCCAATTCCAGGATGGTCGCGCCGCAGCCGGATCCAATATCGAGCGCACGCTCTCCATCGTTGGGTTCGGCCCGCTGGATCGCGAGCGTGGTGAGCGGTGCGAGAATCGGATCGATGAGTTCCTGCAACGCGGTCCAACTCGCTGCAGTCTTGTCGTTCCAGTATGCGATTTGCGCGGCTTCCCGCGGGTCCGAAGCCTGGGGTGGTTGCTCCATCGGGGATTCCTTGGGTGGGTCGGACACGGCCGTCGTCACGCTGCAGCTACGGCAGGAGCCCGAGGTGGATTCCGCAGCAAGGACGTGAACCCGGCGATGGCAGCGAAAACGGCCAGCAACAGGAGAGCGTCGGTCACGCCTCCGAGCAATGCTTGTTCCGATACATTCCTTGTGCTGTCCCCAACTCCCGTCAGCGCCGCCAGCCGCCATGACAGCACCGTGGAGGCGCAGGCGATACCGATGCTAGTGCCAAGGACCCGCATGAGATTGAGCAGGCCGCCAGCCTCGCCACTGTGAGCGCCGGGAGCAGCACTCATCGTCAAACTATTGTTGGGGGCGATGAATATACCCAATCCTGCGCCAAACAAGGCCAACGCAATCATCACCGCGACGAAGCTGGACGCCGCACCGGTCAGCACCGCCGAGAGCAGGATTAGGGCCGCGACACAGATCGCCATTCCGCCGAGCAACACGCTCCGGGCACCCAGCCGCACGTGTAGCGCACCGCTGAACGGCGCGACGATACCGAGTGCCGCCGGGATGAGGGCAAGTCTCAGTCCTGCCGCCAGCGGTGAGTCATGATATCCCCGCACTAAGGCAAAGGACATGAGAAAGAACATACCGTACAGCATCGCGTACGACAGAACGATCGCAACGATGCCACCGGTGAATGCAGGATTGCGGAAGAGATCGAGATCGATCAGCGGCGTCGGCGTGTGGCGTTCCTGCCGGATGAATGCCGCCAGCAGCACAACGGCGGCGATAGCGCATCCGAGGATTGCCGGCGAGGTCAGGCCCCACGCATAACTTTCGCTGATCAACAGCAGCAGCGATGTCAGGGCGGGCATCAGCAACAGCGCGCCTCGCCCATCGAACCGCCGATCCGAGCTCAGATCGGTCGTTTGCGGGATGACGAACCAGCCGATGAGAGCCGCGGCGAGTGCGAACGGCACATTGACCCAGAAGACCCAGCGCCAGCCAAGCGCGGCCAGCAGCACACCGCCGGTGACGGGACCCATGCTGACACCGACCGCCTGAGCGGCCGCAAAAATACCCATTGCGCGACCGCGCCTGGTGGGGCCGGCCGCCTTGACCAGAATGACGATGCTGTTGGCTCCCAGCATTGCTCCGGCGATGCCGAGCAACACACGAAATGCGATCAACTGCGGTAGATCAGCTGCCAGCCCGCACAAGGCAGATGCGAGCGTGAAGAAGGCGAAGCCGAGCAGATACATCAGTTTGCGACCGGCTATTTCGGCGAGCCGCGCGAAGACCGGCAGGATCGCAGCAAAGGCGAGCTGGTAGGCGATGGCAATCCAGCTTACCGCGCTCAATCGCGCCGCGAGTTCATGCTCGAGTGTCGGCAAGGCGAGCTGCACGATGCTGGCATCGAGCTGGCCAATGAACGCGCCTATGCAGGTCGTCGCAATGACGAGCCATGGATAGTAGGACTTGCGGGTGAGAAAAGCAGCCGGCGCCGGCTCGCGGCGGCCCATTAGAATGGCACGCAGACCGCTTGTTCTGTCGCTCATGCGACCAGCCACCGCCTACACCGGTTCCAGCAACTCGGAGCTGTCGTTGCGCACGTTGTTCACGGCCTTGCCGACCCGCCAGACGCGCAACTCGGCTGCCGAGGGTCGCAACAGCTCAACCGGGTCGCCCTCCGCCTCGCCGAGCCATGTTGGCCAGGCGTCCGCCTCGAGGATCACCGGCATGCGCTCATGGATCGGCCGCAGCACCGGATTGGCATTCGTCGTAACGATGGTGAACGTCCGTATCACCGTGCCGTCGGCACCCCGCCATCCCTCCCACAGCCCCGCAAACACCATGGGCTGTCCATCGGCGCGGGCAACAGCGAACGGCAACTTGCCGTCGTCCGTCGCCTGCCACTCGTAGAACACATCTGCCGGCACCAGGCAGCGCCGCCGTGCGAGCGAATCGCGGAACATCGGCGCGGCGGCGAGGGTCTCGGCACGCGCGTTGATCGGCTGACGCACGGACTTCGGGTCCTTTGCCCAGTGTGGCACCAGCCCCCAGCGCAGCAGGTCGAGATGGCGAGCGCGCGTCTCCGGATGCAGCCGCACCACAGGCGCGTCGCGGGTCGGCGCCATGTTCCAGGTCGGCTCCCAGTTCGGCGTCGGGTTCACCGTCTGGAACAGCGCCCGCAGCGCCTCTGCCGGCAGAAAGGATGCGTAACGGCCGCACATGCTAATGCATGTCGCGCTCCAGCGCCTCGATGTCCGCGTCGCTGAAGCCGAAGTGATGCGCGATCTCGTGCACCAGCACATTGCGCACCAGGCGGTAGAGGTCCTCGCCGGTCTCGATCCACTCCATCAGGATCGGCTGGCGGTAGAGGAAGATCAGGTCCGGCTGTGGCGCGATGTCGCTGACGCTGCGCTCGGTCAGCGGGATGCCGCGATAGAGCCCGGTCAACTCCCAGGCCGATTCGATCCCCAGATCATCCAGCGTCTCGTCATCCGGCAGTTCCTCCACCGAGATGCCGACCCCGCGGATGTGTTCCGCCAGCGGCGCCGGGATCGCGGCCAGCGCTCGGTCGGCCAGGTCCGCAATGTCGTCGGCACTCGGTGGCGTCACGTCGAGACCTGCTCCAGTACCGCCCGCGATTGCCTGATCCCGTAGCCGCGGATCAGCACGGCGGGCAAGAGTGCGCCGGGAATCACGATCCACAGGATCCATCCGAGATGGTTGGGTCCCCACGCGTAGAGTGGGCCAAGCAATGTCACGCCACCCCAGGCGCCGAGATGTCCCAGGCCGTCCGTCCAGGCGAACGCCGTCGCGCGGATGCGCGTCGGATAGGCCACCGCCGTGTAGTTGTACAGGTTGAACAGGAACAGCCCGGTGCCGATGCGGCTGACGATGTAGCAAAGTGCGATGACGGACAGAGTGGGTACCCACCAGGCCACGATCCAGCTCACCGCGAACAAGGTCGCCATGACGGCGATGACGTCGCGCCGCTCCACCCGCTCACCGAGCCGCGCGTTCACCTGAAACGCCACGCAAAGCACGCCATAGGCCACCGCGAGAGTCAGAAACACCTCGTGCGCGGAGCCACCGTGATCCACCATGTAGACGGGAAAGAATGCGCCCACGCCGTAGATCAGACCGGCATAGCCGGCGAGCCAGCAGACAATCAGCACCCACGTGCGACGGCGGTACTGCGGGTTGGTGAACAACTCCTTCCAGGCGCCGCGTCCGGCCATGACAACGGGGGTGTCCGCGCCCCGCGGTTCCGGCAGCGGAGCGCTGTTGTAACGCCGCACCCGGCGTTCGTATTCCTCCATGGCCAGCTCGGCTTCCGCGTGCCGGCCATGGGCCTCCAGCCAGCGCGGCGACTCGGGCAGCTTCCAATACAGCCAGGGCAGCAGCACGACGATCTCGACGATCGCGCTGATCCACAGGAAAATCTGCCAATGGCTCGGGATCAGCCAGTACGCCAGCATGTTGACGCTGACCGCGACCAATGCAGTGACTCCTTGCGAGGTCAGCAGCACCTTGTTCCGCACATCCGGCGAGGTCATCTCGGACAAATACACCGAGTGCGTCGCGACGATGCCGCCAACGCCCAGCGTGCTGAGCACCGACAGCACCACCATGCCCCAGAAATTCGTGATGTAGGCGAACGGCCAGATGCAGAAACCACCGAGCAGGGTGGCGAGCAGGATGGCCGGGCGGCGGCCGTAGCGGTCAGCGACCCAACTCATCAGGTAGACGCCCAACAGAATGCCGGCGCCCACCTGCAGCGCCTGAATCACCGTGTACTGGTAGATGTCGATGATGTGGTTCGGGCGCCAGACGAACGGAAAAAGCCGCGCGCCGATCCCATCCGTGTCGAATATGATGAAGCCCCAGGTCACTTCCACCAGGATGGCTAGTTGCCATTGCACCTTGGTCAGCGGCAGCCGATCGATGCGCGCAGCGATGTGACCATGAATGACGTTCTGCTGTGTCATCGTCGTATCGGCCATCAGTCTCCCCTCCGGTCAGTGGTATGTTCCAGTGATCCGTGAAAACATGGTGGGGGGCGGTCCATCTGGAGTTAATCAAGAGAGTCCTATCAGGAGGTGCGCATGCCGACACGTTTGACCGATGCACAGCGCGCGGAGCTGGCGCAGACACTGCCGGGTTGGTCGCTGGTCAATGGCCGCGAGGCAATCGAACGCAGCTTTCGGTTCCGCGACTTCAATGAGGCCTGGGGCTTCATGAACCGCGTCGCGTTGCTGGCAGAAAGCCAGAACCACCATCCCGACTGGTCCAATGTATGGAGCCGTGTGCGCATCGAGCTATCGACGCACGATGCCGGTGGTCTCACTGATAATGACGTGAAGCTCGCACAGGCGATCAACGCTCTGCTTGCGTGATGGATCCGAGTCTCCCGGAACGCGCGCTGGCGATTCGTCGCGCCACGGCGCGGCTGTGTCTGCGGCTCGGCTGGGCGCCGCTGCACGAAGTGGCGCTGCCCAACGGTCGCCGCGCCGACATCCTGGCGCTGCGGCCGGACGGTTGCTTTGCCTGCATCGAGGTGAAGTCGGGGCCGCGGGATTTCCTGACTGACCTGAAGTGGCAGGACTACCGGGAGTTTGCCGATGAACTGTTCTTCGCCGTCGATGTCGATTTCCCGCAGGGACTGCTGCCGGCAACGACCGGACTGATCGTCGCGGCCGGGCTGGAAGCGGAACTCTTCCGCGAGGCCCCGGCGCATCCGCTGGCCGGCGCCCGCCGTCGGGCGCTGTTGCACCGTTTCGCGCTCCTGGCTGCGGGCAGGCTGGCCACGTGGGAGGATCCGGGTGGGGTGGCTGCCACGCGGGCCGCGCTGCGCGTGGAGTGATCGGGGCGGTAACCAAAACGCAAGGATCGGCTGGTTAATTTACCAATGCTTGCCTGCTGCCGCCATTTGCCGGGCAAGAATTGAGGCCGCATGGACAACTTACCGATCGCAGACCCGGTCATTGCCCCGTCGCCGCCTCCCCTTGTTGCGGATCGACGCGGCGCCGGCCGGGCGGCCAGCGCTCGCATCGATTTGGTTCGGCAGCCGAGCGGCGAAGCTGCCGAGCGGGCCGACAGGCCTGAGGAAGCGAGCGACAGCCTGGCCCCGGCGCGCGGCATATTGCTCGGGATCCTGATTGCCGTGCCTTTCTGGTGTCTGTTGGCGGTAGGCCTCTGGTTCTGGCTTCGCCACTGACGCTGCGATCAGCTTGCTGGAGGCACCGCCGCAGCGCCTCCCGGCTCAAGTCCGAAGAATACCTCGACTGAACGGATCAACCCATCCTCGAAGCGAAAGTATTCCGTATTGCGGAAGCTAGCGCCGCGCTTCGATCGCCCTTCGTAGAGGACGAAGCAGCCGTCGTCGGCCGCACACAGTTGCTGGATTTGCAGGCGTTCGAAGCTGCCGGCGTTGGGCCAGCAGCGGGTGAAATAGTCGTCCCGGCCGATATGGTCGTCGTAGGGCGATGTGAACGTAAAGTCCGGATGAAGGATCGCGTCGATGTCGGCGCGTGCCGCCGTCATGAACGCCGCGAAGCTGCGGCGCACCAGATCGGTCTTTTCGATCAGTGTCATCGCAGGGCTCCTCAATCGCGGTCGGGCGCTCCGCCCGGGAAGTACGAGCGGAAGGGACGCGCATCGTCGACCGCACGCTTGACGGAAGGCCGGGCGAGCAGTCGAGCGCGATAGGTCACAACATTGGAATGGGCTTCATCGATCGGATGGACCCAGTCGGCATAGAACAACGCGGGTGCCGCCGCACAATCGGCGAGCGTGAACCCGCTGCCCACTACCCACTCGCGATCCGTCATGCGCTTGTCGAGCCAGCCATAGCAGGTGTCGAGCATCGCGTGCGCCTCCTCGACGCCCTGTACGTCGCGACGCTCGTCCGCGCGGAGGCGGCTCGCCACGATCTTCTGCATGGAGCCGTGGACATAATTATCGAAAAAGCGGTCGAGCAATCGCACCTCCAACCGCAAGTCCGCATCGTCCGGCAGCAGCGGTTGCGGTCCCGGATAGTGGCTGTCCAGATACTCCACGATGATGCTCGCCTCCGGCAGGGTCAGTCCGCTCGACTCCTCGACCAGCACGGGAAAGCGGCCGATCGGCCAATGTTGCTTCCACTCGGCTGCGGCCTGTTGATCTTCGATCGTCCTTGCCGTGAACGGCGTGCACGCTTCGTAGAGCGGGATCAGTGCCTTCCAGCTATAGGAGGAGAAGGGGTGATAGTAGAGCGTCAGCGCCATCTGCGGTCCTCCTTCATGGCCGCTTGCGTAATGCAAGCAGTCTGCGTTCTGGCGCAACCGATCCTGCTTTGCAAGTGGTTTGTCCGGCTGGCGCAATCGGCGCGACAGGCGGCAGCGGAAGGCTACGTCGGTGGCGCACTCCGCGATGCCGGCGTCACGCCGTCCGACGCGGCCGGAGCAGAGCGGACGATCACGTCCGGTCGCAAATTGGCGATCAGCGCATCAGGCGACTCGCCGGCGAATGTCGTGACCAGATCGACGCTGGCAAGGCTGGCGAGCATGGCGGCGCGCGCCGCCTCCGGTTGGGTTCCGGCGGTGAGCGGCGATTGCAGCCCGACCACCAGTCGGTCGCAGGACTCGCGCGCCTCCTCCAGCCGGTAAAGGTCCGGCGGCGCCAGCCTGTCGAAGCAGCCGGCAATGAAACCGACCCGCCACCCGCGGTGATGCCAGCGCTGCACATGCTCCACCGCCGCCTCTGGCGAGACGATCTTGCGCAGTGCGCCGACCTGCGGCGACAGCGCCGTCAGCAGATCGGCCTCGCGCGCTACCGCGGTGCCGATCTTCCCCACCACGACGCCGGCCGCGATATTGGCGAGACGCACGGCAACCGGCAGCTCCAGCCGCGCTGCGATGCCCGCGGCCAAAGTCGCTGCCGCCGTGTCCCCGGCGCCCGCGATATCGGTACACTTCCACCGCCTCGGCCGGGAAATGCAGCGCGCCGCTGTCGTCGAGCAGCGTCATGCCATCGTTGCCCCGCGTCACCAGCACGGCGCCGAAGCCGTGCCTCTGGCGCAGGGCCGTCGCAGCGGCCACGACGGCCGCCTCGTTGTCCACCCGCATGCCGGTTGCCTCCGCGAGATCGGAGCGGTTGGGCATGATGATGTGGGCGCCGGCGTATTGGGAGTAGTCGGGGCCTTTGGGATCGACGATGACTGTCCGGCCCGCCTCGCGCGCGGCAGCAATGAGCTGCGCCGGCAGTTCGCCGCTGAACAGCCCCTTGCGATAGTCCGACAGCACGGTGACCGAGGTCGCGGCCATCGCATCGCGGGCAATCCGCAGCAGCCGCTCTGCCAGCCGCGGCTGGATGGACGTCGTCTCCTCCCGATCGGCGCGCAGCAGATGCTGGCCGGAGGCCAGGAAGCGCGTCTTCAAGGTCGTGGTGCGGCCGCTCTGCACCAGCAGCCACGGCTCCACGTTCGGCTGGCCGCCGATCAGGCCGGTGAGGTCGGAGCCAGCCTGGTCGTCACCCACAACCGATATAAATGCCACCGCCGCGCCGAGCGCCGTGAGGTTGCGCACCACGTTGCCGGCGCCACCCAGCATCGCCAGCTCACGCTCAATTGTCAGGATGGGGACGGGGGCTTCCGGGCTGACCCGCTCTACGGCGCCGTAGATGTAGCGATCGAGCATGACATCACCCACCACCAGCACGCTAGTGCGGCCCAGAAGGCGGATGGCCGTGGCCAGACCGGTGTCTGTGTCGATGGAGGTGGGTTTCGCCGCTGCGCCGTCCGTCATGTCCACGCCCTAGCGTGCGCCTCCGGCCCGCGCAAGCAAATCGCGCTTCCGCGGCCGCGCGATCCGTTTTGTCTCACGATCCCGCCGAATGAGACGGCGGCTCATCCGCCGACACGGCGCGGTCCTACGCCGTGATGAACCCCAGCTTATCGCCTTCCAGTATGACGCAGGTCAGCACGCCGCCCATCACGGCTCCGGTATCGATGCCGATCCGATTTGGCCGCACCACCGGTTCCTGACGTGGCGTGTGCCCGTGTACAACCACCGGGCCGAACGATTCGCTCCACGAAAGGAACGGTTCCCGGATCCACATCAGATCGTGGCGGCTCTGCCGATCGAGCGGAATGCCGGGTCGGATGCCGGCATGAACGAACAAGTATCCACCGACCTCATGGCGCAACGCCAGGTCGCGCAGGAACATCAGATGCGGCATCGGCAGGTAGGTAGGCCACTCCCGTGGCTGCGCCGAACGCGGCACGCCCCAGCTCTGCAGTGTGTCCGCGCCGCCATTGGCCAGCCACAACTCGGTCGTCTCGGTCTCGCCGGTGGCGAGGGCGGCGAGCATCATGTGCTCGTGATTGCCCATCAGATTGACGGTGAGGACGTTTGGCACGGGAGCGCCGGCGGCGAGCAGGGCCACCACGCCGGCACTGTCCGGGCCGCGATCGACATAGTCGCCGACATGTACCAGCACGGCCTCATCGACCGGCCGCGCCGCGAGGTCCTCGGCGATGAGGTCGTGGATTGCCCGCAGGCGGTCAAGGCAGCCATGCACGTCGCCAATCGCATAGACGCGGTGGCCGGACGGCAGGCTCGCCGGGGCCGAGGTGAAATCGATCATGGGCACAACCTAGGGCTCTGATGCCTTCGGAGGCTACGGGCAATCTGTTGAGCTTGGCGAGATTGACGCGGCAGAAGCCCGCGCGACGCACTCGAACCGGGCGACGATCGCAGCCTCCGCGACGGGTAGTGGATCGGGAGAGTCGGATCTCCGTGAGGTTGTGCAAATCTACCGTGTAAAAGAAGCGCTAGAGACAAGCCGCATAACGATCCAATCACTAGAGGTATAACCAACCACATACTCGCGTGAGTTGCTTTTCAGTTGAGTAACGTCGCGCTCTCTCTAACGATTTCTTATTGCGGATGATGCTAATTATGGTACGTTATCGATAGAGTGCGGCTCGATGTCACGAGCGAACGTTTGATGAGCGTGAGGTTGTTGGACTCGTGGGTAACCAGGAAAACCCTTGATGCCGAGAGTGCTTGATCAGGACGAGATCGACCGATTTCGACGTGACGGGTTTCTATCATTTCTTCCTGGCGTGTCGTCTGTGGAGCTGAAGACCATTCGCGACACTTTGGTCGAGCTGCACCTGAAAGGCACGGGCTTCTCCGAGGGCGCTCAGTTTGATGCGATGGGGATCGATAACGGCAAAGAGCCGCGGCGATTTCCGCAAATCCTGCATGCGCGCTCATTTGCACCGCACCTTGTCCGCACCGAGTTCTTCCGGACGGCGCACGATATTGCGCGCCAGCTACTGGGTGACAATGTGCGCTTCTCGGCGGACATCTCGCTGATGAAGCCCGCGCGGATCGGCGCGCCAACGCCCTGGCATCAGGACGAGGCCTACCACGATCCAAACTTCGAATACCACGAGGTCAGTTTCTGGCTTGCCCTACAGCCGACTGACCAGATGAACAGCTGCATGGAATACATCCCCGGCTCTCATCTTGGAGAGGTGCTGCCACATGGCTTTCCGGGCGGCGACAGCAGGGTGCATGCGCTGGAGTGCGTGGACGGCTTTGATCCGACCTCTTGTATCGTCTGCCCCGCGCCAGAAGGCGGCTGCATAATCCACGCTGGGCGTACCCTGCATTTTGCCGGACCCAACGTATCCGACACCGATCGCTACGCCTACGCGGTCATCTTCCACCTGGTGCCAACCCCGACGCGACAGCCGCGAGTGTTCCCCTGGCGTCGGGAGCAGAAGACCGCTCGCGCCGAGCGGGAAAAGCTGTGGCGCCGACGTGGCGGGTTGCTGGTGCATCTGTGGCGACAGCGCTCGCGTGTGCGGCTGACCAATCCGGCAATCCTCCTGGCGGACATGCGGCGTGCCGTTGCGGCGGTGCGGGAGACACGCCGTCCCCGGTAGGACCCTTCGCTTGGTCCACGGTGCCGTTGTCGAGCAGATTGTGTAGTGCGTCTGCCTTGAGCCGGGCGGATCCGCGGATCATGTAGCCGGAACACCCACGCCCACTGGTCATCCGCTTGAGTTGCAGGGTGTTCAACTTTATGGGAGCGACTCCTGGTTCTTCGCCATGATGGCCCGGTCACGCCGGGGACAGGAGTGGCGGCCAAGGTAGGCCAGTGAAGCGTGGTCGATCACCTGACGCTTACGCTAGCCAGATTTTCAGAGGGTTATGATGGACGAGCGGCTGACGGCAGGGGCAAGTCAGGCGGAATATTCCTCCGCCATGGATGCGATCCGCGTGCACAACCTGACCAAGCGCTACGCGGAGACGCTGGCGGTGGACGATGTGACCTTCGCCGTGCCGACCGGCGCGACCGTCGGGCTGCTGGGTGGCAACGGCGCCGGCAAGACCACGACGATCGGCATGCTGCTGGGCCTGCTAATCCCCACCGCCGGTTCGATCGAGGTGCTGGGTCACGACATGGCGCGCGATCGGTTCTCGGCGCTGGCGCGGATGAATTTCTCTTCGCCCTACGTCTCACTGCCGCAGCGACTGTCGGTGGCGGAGAACCTTCGGGTCTATGGCCATTTATACGACGTCATCCGCCTCGAGCACCGCATCGCCGAACTGTCCGTGGAGCTCGACCTGGGTGACCTGCTCGACCGTCCGGCGGGCAAACTTTCGGCCGGGCAGAAGACCCGGGTGGCGCTCGCCAAGGCGCTGATCAACCGGCCGGAGCTTTTGCTGCTCGATGAGCCAACGGCCAGCCTTGACCCCGACACCGGCGATTGGGTCCGCACCTGGCTGGAGCGATATCGCGACGAGAGCGGCTGCACCATCCTGCTCGCCTCGCACAACATGGCGGAGGTGGAGCGGCTGTGCTCCCACGTGCTGATGCTGAAGCAGGGTCGTATCGTGGATCAGGGCAGCCCGCAGGATCTGCTCGATCGCTACCGCCGCGAGGACATGGAGGAGGTATTCCTGGACATCGCCCGAGACCGCCGCCGCGCAGTGGCTCCGGCATGACAGGCGCCGCCGCTCGTCGCGTCTGGGGCCTGATGTACCGGCACCTGGCGCTGTACCGCCGCTCCTGGCCGCGGCTGCTGGAACTCGCCTACTGGCCCGTGCTGCAGATGTGCATCTGGGGCTTCACCGCGAGCTTTCTGGCGTCCCGCATGGGCAGCCCGGTCGCGCTCGCCGGAGCCACGCTGCTAGGCGGCGTGCTGCTGTGGGAGGTGGCGCTGCGCAGCCAGATGGGCGTGGCGATCAGCTTCATGGAGGAGATGTGGTCGCGCAACTTGGGCCACGTGTTCGTCAGTCCGGTGCGCCCCCGGGAGTTGGTGGGAGCGCTGATCCTGATATCGGTGATCCGCACGGCGGCCGGCGTGTTGCCGGCGATTCTCGTCGCCTGGCTGCTATACGCCTACAACCTGTTCGCGATGGGTCCCATCGTGGTGCTGTTCTTCATGAACCTGATGATCATGGGCTGGGCGGTGGCGCTGGGCGTCGTGTCGCTGATCCTGCGCCATGGCGCAGGCGCGGAGGCTCTCGCGTGGTCGGGTACTGTTCGGCCTGACGCCGTTCTCGGCGGTGTTCTATCCCGTTTCCGTGCTGCCCCATGCCTTGCAGCCGATCGCCCTGGCGCTGCCATCGGCCCACGTGTTCGAGGGCATGCGCGGCATCCTGCTCAATGGCGTGGTGCGTTGGGATCACCTGATCGCCGCCTTCGCGCTGAACGCGGTTTGGGTGGCCGGCGCGGCGCTGTTGTTTGCCCGCCAGTTCCGTCAGGCACGGCTGCGCGGGGCGTTGCTGAGCATCGGCGAATGACGGCCCTCCTCCTCCCCTGGTGGGGGCGGGCCGGGGGAAGGGGGCGATGCCCCCCCTCGCCCGGTCCCCTCACCCCAACACCCGCCCCGGCATGAGCGAAACGCGTTTCTGGCTGATCCGCCACGCCATCGTCGATGAGAACGCGCGCGCCATGCTGTACGGCATCATGGACGTGCCCTTGTGCGAGACCAGTCTGCTGGAGCAGGCACCGATGTATCGGGCGCTGGCCGCGCGCCTGCCGCGTCCCGCTGCCTGGAAGGTCACGCCGCTCTCGCGTACCCGCCGAACAGCCGAGGCGATCTTCGCCGCTGGCTATCCGCACATCGAGCCGGAGGTCGAGCCGGACATGATCGAACAGAGCCTGGGCGAATGGCAGGGGCTGCCGCACGCTGAACTGCCGGCGCGGCTGGCTTTCCCCCAGCACGCCTTCTGGCCGATCGGCGGACATGAGCGGCCCCCGGGCGGCGAGACCCTGGTGGAAGTGATCGATCGGGTCGGCGCCGCCCTCGAACGATTGGCCGCCGAGCATCCGGATGCGGACGTGGTCATCGTCAGCCATGGCGGGGCGATCCGCGCGGCGGTGGCGCATTGTCTGCGCATCGGCCCGGACAACGCGCTGCACCTGTCGGTGCAGAACCTGTCGCTGACCCGCCTGGAGCGCAGCCCGCAGGGTTGGCGGGTCGTCTGCGTCAATGAGCTACCGGGATATTGAGCACAAGCCCGCCGCGAATCCGCGCAAAGGGAGTATGCAGACCGCGAATCGAGGAGGCGATGATGATTCGGATTCTGCTGTTTGCAGGCATGCTGGCTGTGCTGCCATGGCTGGCGCCACGTCCCGCACACGCGCAGGGTGACGAACAGACTCTGGTGGACCGCGCGACACTCGCGGTCCAGGAGATAGCCAATCAGTCACTGTCGACGGATCCGCGCCGGGCCCTTTCCAGGGCGCGCGCCGTGATGATCTGCCCGCGCGTGTTCAAGGCCGGCTTTATCCTGGGCGGTGAAGGCGGCGCCTGCGTGTTGCTCGCGCGCGCCGGCAACGGCACCTGGTCCTACCCCGCGTTCTACGGCATGGGCAGTGGCAGCATCGGCTTCCAGATCGGCATCCAGGACGCTCAGCTCATCATGATGATCATGACCGAGAAGGGGCTGAACGCGGTCCTGAACAGCCAGTTCAAGTTCGGTGCCGATGCCTCGCTCGCGATCGCCACGATCGGCGCCGGAATCCAGGGCTCAACCACGAGCGCGCTGGGCGCCGACATCGTCGCGTTCTCGCAGACGCGCGGGCTGTATGGTGGCATTTCGCTGGAGGGCAGCCTGATGGGCCAACGATCCAGTTGGAACGCCGCCTATTACGGCCACGAGATGGGCTCGCGGCAAATCGTCATGGACATGCAGGGATCCAACCCCGGCGCCGATCCATTGCGCGATGTGCTGACCCGCTACGGCAGCGGCGAGCAGAAGCAGGCCGCGGTACCGGCACAGGCGGATTACCAGCCACCTCCGCTGGTGTCCAACGAACCGACGCAGTTGCAGCCGCACGGGCAGGTGCAGCAGCAGACTCTGCCGCCGCCGCCCAAGTAACGGTCGTGCAGGTTGCCGGCGGTGTCGCTGCGGCGCCTCGCGGCGCTTCGGTTGCTCCTGCTTGTGGTCGCCGGTTGCCAACAAGGTTCCGGGTGCGATCTCGTCAAGGTCGCCCAGGTGCCGCTCGCACCTAAGGGCGGGGTGTTCGCGGTCCCGATCTCTGTCAACGGCCAGATGATCGGCATGGTGCTGGACACCGGTGCAAGGACAAACCTGCTCACGGATGTGGCGGCCGAACGTCTCGGTGTCGTCCGGGATGGGCGAACCGCCACAATAGTGACAGGAGTGGCTGGCGGGTCGTTGCGCGCCGATGCCCGGGTCGACAGCATGTCACTGGGCGGCGTGCGGCTTGCAGTGGACCGGATATCGGTGAATTCCTATCCGGGCTTTGACGGTGTGCTCGGCCTGGACAGCCTGAAAGATTTCGATCTTGACATCGATGCACCGAACCGTGTGCTCACGCTGTATCGCGTTCGCGCGTGTGAGCGCGCGGACCCGCCGTGGAGTGAGCCGGCTGTGTCGATCGCAGGCGTATCCACCAGAATGGGCTGGCTGGCGATACCGTTCGCGATCGACGGCGTCGCGGGTACCGCTGTGGTTGACACCGGCGCGTCGTCCACAACGATCACGCCGAGGTTGGCCAGGCGGCTTGGCGTGACCGAGCAGGCGCTGGCGAAGGATCGGATCCTGAAACTCCATGTCATCGCCGGTGAAGATGAACAGGCGCACGTTCATCGGTTTCAGACCATGCGGATCGGCCCGTTCACGTGGCACGATGTGTCCGTCATCGTCCTTGCCAAGGAACCGCCGGCGCTGGGCGGCGGACGGAACTTCAGCGAGGCAGTGATCGGCCAGAATGTTCTGAGCCACCGGCGCATCTGGTTCTCGTTCGCAACCGACCGCCTGTTCATCGCGCGCACTGCCGACGACGCGCCGCCGAGCGAACCGGCAACCCCTGGCCACTGACGCGTCCACCCGGTAATCTCCGCCGCCATGGCTGCGACGTCGCCGTTCTGGAAGACCAAGACCCTGGAGCAGATGTCCCGCGACGAGTGGGAATCGCTGTGCGACGGTTGCGGCCGCTGCTGCCTGCACAAACTGCGCGACGACGACACCGGCGCACTATCGTTCACCAACATCGCGTGCCGGTTGCTGGATCTGCACAGTTGCCGCTGCAGCGACTATGCGCACCGTCGCCGCCGGGTGCCGGACTGCGTCGCGCTGACGCCGGCCGAAGTGCGCGCGATCGACTGGTTGCCACCCTCGTGTGCCTATCGACGCCTTGCCGAGGGCAAGGACCTCGCATGGTGGCATCCACTGGTGTCCGGTGATCCCAACACAGTGCACGAGGCCGGCATCTCGGTGCGTGACCGTGCCGTCGACGAGCGCAAGGCCGGACCGTTCGATCACCACATGGTCGATTGGCCCGGTCGCATGCCGCGCGCCAAACGTCAGTCATAGGAGTAAGCACGATGATGAAGGATGCCTTGTTCGCCGGCGTGAATGCTGCCGTGCTGACGCCTATGCGCGCCGATCTGTCGGTCGATCTCGATCGCATGGCGGCGCATTGTCGCTGGCTGCTGGCGAATGGCTGCAACAACCTTGGCGTCCTTGGCACCACAGGCGAAGCGAACAGCATCGGTATCGGCGAGCGGCTCGGCATCCTGCCGGAACTCGTGACGCGCGGCATTCCGGCGGCGAAGATGATGCCGGGTACCGGCGTGACGGCGCTTACCGACACCGTGCTGCTGACGAAGCAGGCGATGGAGGTCGGCTGCCGCGGCGCATTGCTGCTGCCGCCGTTCTATTACAAGAACCCGACCGATGACGGGCTGTTCGCGTATTTCTCCGAGGTGATCAATCGCGTCGGTGGCGGCATAAAATACTATCTCTACAATTTTCCGCAGCAGTCAGCGGTGCCGTTCAGCGTCGATCTGATCGGGCGATTGCTAAAGGCGTTTCCTGGCACTTTGAAAGGCGTGAAGGACAGCAGCGGCAACTACGAGAACGGCCGCGCCTATGTGGAGAACTTCGCACGCGATGGCTTCGAGGTGTATGCCGGCGACGACACGCTGCTGCGCCCGCTGCTGCAGGTCGGCAGCGCCGGCTGCATCACTGCGGCGGCCAACGTGAACTCACCGATTGCGGCGCAGGTGTATGCCAACTGGAACAACGACATGGGCGAGAACATGCATGAAACGCTAAGTGCGACGCGCAAGGCGATCGTCGCCGCTCCTGCGGCGATACCGGCGCTGAAGGCACTGATGGCGCGCCATACCGGCGATGCTGCATGGCAATATATGCGCCCGCCGCATCTGAAGCTGACCGCCGAACAGCAGGCAAAGCTGTTCGCCGCATTCGAACTCGAGCGGGGTGCAACTGGCGCGGGCTGCATAGCGCGCACCCCAGGCAGCCAACCAAATTGGTTGACGAATCGGTTGCACCTGCCCTTTGTGGACAGAATGGAATGGCCGCGATCCGAAACGCTGACTCTTCCTAGCGGTCCGACTCGTGTCGAATGGCGACGCAATCGCCGTGCGCGACGTGTCAGTCTGCGCATCGATCCATGTGGCGGTGGCGTTGTTGTCACGCTGCCGATACGCGCTGGTCGCGGTGCCGGTGTCGCGCTATTGATGAATCATGCGGAGTGGGTGGCGAACCGATTGGCCGCGCTGCCTGACGCGTTGCCGTTCGTCGATGGCACGTTGGTGCCGATCGGCGATGTGCCGCATCGAATTCGTCATGTGCCTCAATTGCGCGGTGGCGCGTGGTTGCAGGACGGTGAACTGCATGTCAGCGGTGCGCCGGAGTTCCTGCGGCGTCGTGTTTTGGATTTCCTGCGCACCGAGGCGCTGCGGCGGTTGTCGGCGTTGGTGGTTGCCAAGTCGGCAACCCTCGGGGTGACAGCGCGGCGCATTGCGGTCAAGGACACGCGCAGCCGCTGGGGCAGTTGCGCCAGCGATGGGTCGCTGGCGTTCAGTTGGCGCCTGGTGATGACGCCGGAGTTCGTGCAGGACTACGTGGCGGCACACGAGGTCGCGCATCTGAAGCACCTGAACCACGGCAAGCGCTTCTGGCGCCTTGTCGATCGCCTTACACCGCACGCGGCAACCGCGATCCCGTGGCTGCAGGCAGAGGGGTTCCGGCTGCTGCGGGTGGGTTAATGTTCTGCCTCAGCCAGCACTTGGGCATCCCAACCGCCGCCCAGCGCCGCGATCAACGCGACACTCGCGACCAGGCGACTCTGCTGCACAGCCAGCTGCGACTGCTGGTTGCCTAATAGCGTCGTCTGCTCGGTAACGACGCTTGTATATGCGACGGTGCCTGTGCGGTACTGATTGAGGGTCACGTCGACGGCACGTTGTGAGGCGCGCACCGCAACGGCCTCGGCGTGTGCCTGCTGCTCGAGGATGCGCAGCGAGGACAATTCGTCCTCCACCTGCTGCAACGCCGTCAGCACAACCTGACGATAGTTGGCGATGCTCTGGTCGTAGGTCGCGCGCGCTGCCGCCACTGCGGCAGTGCGCGCACCGCCCTCGAATAGCGGTTCGCTCGCCGCGCCACCTAGCGACCAGATCCGATTGCCCGTGGTGAACAGCTGCGACAGTGGACTACCGATGAAACCGCCGAGCGTCGACAGTGAGATGTCGGGATAGAACGCCGCCACCTGCACGCCGATCAGCGCGTTCTCCTGCTGCATCTGGCGCTCGGCCGCGGCGATATCGGGGCGGCGCTGCAGCAGAGTGGATGGCAGGCCGGGCGGCATCACCGGTACGTCGGAGGTGAGCAATGCAGGCGCTATCGTAAGTTCGGCTGGTGCACGCCCGGTCAGCACCGCAATTGCGTGCTCGAAGATGGCTCGCTGCACGCCGACCCCGACAAGCTGCGCGCGTGCGCCTTCCAGTTGCGCCTGCGCGGTCACCACATCCGCCGAAGAGACGGTGCCGGCGGCATGCTGGTTCTGCACGATCTGGAGGGATCGTTCGAACGCCGCCACAGTCTGGCGCAGCAGATCGGTCAGCGAGTCCTCGGCCCGAAGATCGAAGTAATCTGTCGCCAGCGTTGCCTGCGCTGACAGCCTGGCGTTGGCGAGATCGGCGGCGCTGACCTGCGCGGCAGCTTTCTGGCTCTCGATCTGCCGACGGATACGACCCCAGACATCGAGATCCCAACTGATCGAACCTTCCACGGTGTACTGCGTGTGCGCGGCGCCACCGCCGCTCAACAACGAGCTGCTGGATGAGCTGCTGGAGCTGGATTTGCTGCCGCCCAGTCCCGAGCCGTGCGTCACGCCCCCGTTGAGTGTGGCAACCGGGAACAAACTCGCCTGCGCCTCCTGCACCAGCGCCTGTGCATTGCGGTACTCTGCCTCGAACTGCTTTATCGTCTGGTTGGAGACGTCGACCTGACGTTCCAGACGATCGAGTTCCGGATCATTATAGACTGACCACCACGCGCCTCGGTCTACCGCGTCCTGCGGCTGCGCCATCGTCCAGCCCTGCAACTCCTTGTAGGCGACAGGCACGGGCGCGTCGGCGCGATCATAGTCCGGCCCAACCATGCAGGCGGATAGCGACAAAGCGAACAGCAGTGACAGCATTGCACGGAGCGACCTGCGCTGCCCCTCCCCTTGCGGCAGGGGGGGAGGGGGCGGTGCGGTGCGGGCACCACCCCCTATGCGCGAAACAAAAATCATTCCGCGGCTTCCGGCGTGCCGGTGATGCCTGGGAACGCCTGCCGCCAGCGGCGGCGCATCGCGAGACGGAATCGGTCAAGATACAAGTACAGCACCGGCGTCGTGTACAATGTCAGCGCCTGGCTCAGCATCAATCCGCCAACGATGGCGATGCCCAGAGGCCGCCTGATTTCGCCGCCGTTGCCGAAGCTGAAAGCCAGCGGCATCGCCCCCAGCATCGCGGCGCAGGTGGTCATCATGATCGGTCGGAAGCGCAGCAGCGATGCTTCGAAAATGGCATCGCGCGGCGTCAGGTTGCGCTCGCGCTCAGCCTCCAGCGCAAAATCGATCATCAGGATGGCGTTCTTCTTCACGATGCCGATCAGCAGGATCACCCCGATCAGTGCGATGATGCTGAACTCGGTGTTGAACAGCAGCAACGCCAGCACCGCGCCGACACCGGCAGACGGCAATGTGGACAGGATCGTGATGGGATGGATCGTGCTTTCGTACAGGATGCCAAGCACGATGTAGACGGCGACAAGCGCCGCGAGGATCAGCAGCGGTTCGCTGGCGAGCAAATCCTGGAAGGTGCGCGCGGTGCCCTGGAAGCTGCCATGGATGCTGGCCGGCATGCGGATCTGCCGCATGGCCTGCTCGATCGCCTGCGTCGCATCGCTCAGCGACCTGCCTGGTGCCAGATTGAACGAAATCGTCGTCGCGACGAATTGCTCCTGGTGGTTCACAGCGAGCGGTGTGTTGCCTGGCCCGTAGTGGGTGAACGCGTCGAGCGGGACCGTCGTCTCCTGGCTGGTGCTCACCGCCGCACCCGAAGAGGCGCTGCCCTTGCCGGTGTTGGCCAAGGCATTGGTCGCCGCGTTGCGCGAAGAACTGCTGGCGATGGCGGCCGCAGCCGCCGTGGCCGTGCTCGGGTTCGTGCTTGTCGTCGCAGCGACCGTTCCGACCACGGCGTTTGTCGTCTCGGTTCCGCTGGCATTGCCTCCGGCGGTACTGACATAGATATCCTTCAGCGTCTCGGGGCTCTGCCAGTATCGCGGCGCCACCTCCATCACCACGTGATATTGATTGAGCGCGCTGTAGATGGTGGAGACCTGCCGCTGGCCGAACGCGTCGTACAGCGTGTTGTCGATCTGCGCTGCGTTCACGCCCAACCGGCTCGCGGTCGAACGGTCGATGACCAGATCGGTCTCCAGGCCCTTCTGCTGTTGGTCCGTGTTCACGTCGCGCAGCGCCGGGTTGTTCTGTAGCGCGTCCAGCAGCTTCGGTGCCCACTCGTACAGCAGCGATGCGCTGTCACCCTGCAGCGTGTACTGATAGGCAGCGTTGCTCTGGCGCCCCCCGACGCGAATGTCCTGCACCGGTTGGAGGAACAGCCGTGCGCCCGGCACCGCCGACAGCGATCGGCGCATTCGACCCATCACCGCATTGATATTGCCGCGCTGCGCGATCGGCTTGAGGGCGATGAACACACTGCCGGTGTTGGACTGACCGCCGGCGCCACCGCTGCCTTGCCCGGTAAAGCCGACCACGCTCGCCACCGCGGGATCGCTCCGCACGATCGCCACCATCTGGTCGAGCTTTTGCTGCATCGCCTGGAACGACGTGCTCTGATCCGCCTGCATGCTGCCGATCAGCCGGCCAGTGTCCTGCAGCGGGAAGAAGCCCTTGGGGATGATGACGAACAGCCACACGTTCAGGCCGACCGTGATCGCCAGAACCAGCATGATCAGCAGGCCGTGCCGCAGCGACCAGCCGAGCGTCCGCCCATAGAGGCCCAGCGCGCGGTCGAACAGTGTATGTCGCTGCACCTCGCGTTTTGGCGTCGGCCGCAGGAACAGTGCGCACATCATCGGCGTGGTGGTCAGGGAGATCGCCAGCGACACCATGATCGCGAGCGACAAGGTCAGCGCGAACTCGCGGAACAGCCGGCCGACGATGCCACCCATCAGCAGGATCGGAATGAATACGGCAATCAGCGACAGGCTGATGGAGATCACCGTGAAGCCGACCTCCCGCGCGCCCAGCAGCGCGGCCTGCACGCGCGGCACGCCGGCTTCCAGATGCCGCGAGATGTTCTCCAGCACCACGATCGCATCATCCACCACGAAGCCGGTGGCGACCGTCAGCGCCATCAGCGACAGGTTGTCCAGGCTGAATCCCAGCAGGTACATCGTCCCGAATGTGCCGATGATCGACACTGGCACCGCGACCGACGGGATCAACGTCGCGCGCACATTGCGCAGGAACAGGAACACCACCAGTGTCACCAGGATCACCGCGATGATCAGCGTCGCCTCAGTGTCCTGCAATGAGGCACGGATCGTCGTGCTGCGGTCATTGGCAATGCTCACATTGATGTCGCTCGGCATTGCCGCCTCGAGCTGCGGCAGTGCCGCCTTCACCGCGTCGACCGCATCGATGATGTTGGCACCCGGCTGGCGGAACAGGATCACCAGCACTGCCGGCTGGCCGTTCGCCACACCTTCGTTGCGCAGGTTCTCCACCGAATCCTGCACGTCCGCCATATCCGACAGCCGCACCGGCGCGCCATTGCGATAGGCGATGATCAGCGGCCGGTAGTCGGCGGCCTTGGTCGCCTGATCGTTGGTGTAGATCTGATAGTGCTGCGCGCCGTTCTCGATCGAACCTTTCGGACTGTTGGCATTGGCCGAGGCCAGCGCGGCGCGCACGTCCTCCAGCCCGATGCCGTACTTGAACAGCGCCTGAGGATTGAGCTCCACACGCACCGCCGGTAGCGCCGAACCGCCGATGATCACCTGGCCGATGCCGTTGATCTGCGACAGCCGCTGCTCCAGGACATTGCTGGCAGCGTCGTACATCTGCCCGCGCGTCAAGGTCTTCGACGTGAGCGCGAGGATCAGGACCGGCGCATCTGCCGGGTTGACCTTGCGGTAGGTGGGATTGCTGCGCAGCGAGGTCGGCAGATCGGCGCGCGCCGCGTTGATTGCCGCCTGCACGTCGCGCGCGGCGCCGTCGATGTCGCGGTCCAGGCCGAATTGCAGGATGATGCGCGCCTGACCGACTGAACTCGTCGAGGTCATCTCGGTCACATCGGCGATCTGGCCGAGATGCCGTTCCAGCGGGCTGGCGACGCTGGTCGCCACCGTCTCCGGACTGGCGCCCGGCAATTGCGCCTGCACCGAGATGGTGGGGAAATCCACCTGCGGCAGCGGCGCGACCGGCAGCTTGCTGAAGGCGAACAGGCCCGCCAGCGCAATGCCGATGGTCAGCAGCGTGGTCGCCACCGGACGGCCGATGAATGGCGCCGACAGGTTCATGTCGGCGCCGTCGGCGCATCGTCACCCGCCAGCCGCTGTTCGGGTCCGCGGCGGGTCATGCGCACGGCGAGGCGGTCGAACAGCAGATAGATCACCGGCGTGGTGAACAGCGTCAGCACCTGGCTGACGATGAGACCACCGACGATGGCGACGCCCAGCGGCCGGCGCAGCTCCGATCCGGTGCCATGGCCCAGCATCAGCGGCAGCGCGCCGAGTAGCGCGGCCATGGTGGTCATCAGGATCGGCCGAAAGCGCAGCAGCGCGGCCTGGTGGATTGCCTCGCGCGGCGGCTTGCCTTCCTCGCGCTCGGCCTCCAGCGCGAAGTCGATCATCATAATGGCATTCTTCTTGACGATGCCGATCAGCAGGATGATGCCGATGATCGAGATCACATCGATGTCGTCGCCGGCGATCAGCAGTGCGACCAGCGCGCCGGCGCCGGCGGAAGGCAACGTTGAGAGTATCGTTATCGGGTGGACGAAGCTTTCGTACAGCACGCCCAGCATGATGTAGACAGTGGCGATCGCCGCCAGCACCAGCAGCAGTTCATTCGACAGCGAGTTCTCCAGTGCGGCGGCGGCGCCCTGGAACGCCGTGATGAAGCTGTCCGGCAGGCCGATGTCTTTCTCCGCCTGGCGGATATCCGCGACAGCGGCACCGAGCGACGCACCTGGCGCGGTGTCGAATGAAATCGTCGTGGCGGGGAACTGGCCGAGATGGCTGATTGCCAGCGGCCCGGATTGTTGCTCGACATGCACGATGGCCGACAGCGGCACCTGGCCGTTCGCAGCGACCGACGAGGGCAGACGAATCGCATTGAGACTGGCAAGTGACTGCTGGAGGTCCGGCGTCGCCTCCATGATGACGCGGTACTGGTTGGACTGCGTGTAGATGGTCGAGATGATGCGCTGGCCGAACAGGTCATACAGCGCGTTGTCCACCGTGGCGGGTGTAATGCCGAAGCGCGCCGCCGTGGATCGGTCAATCACCAGGTTGACCGTCAGGCCCTGTTGCGAGAGATCGCTCGCGACGTTGGCCAAATCGGGTGACTGCTCCAAGCGCTGCACCAGCTTCGGCACCCAGGTCTGGAACGCCGTGGCGTTGGGGTTCTCCAGTACGAACTGGTACTGCGTGCGGCTGATTGAGGAATTTACCGTCAGATCCTGCACCGGCTGCAGATACAGCGTGACGCCGGCGATGTGTGCGGTCTCCTGGCGAATTCGGCGAGCGATCCCGGTGGCGTTCAGCGTTCGCTGGTCTTGCGGTTTCAGGTTGATCAGGAACCGGCCAGTGTTCAGTGTCAGGTTCTGTCCATCAACGCCGATGAACGAACTCAGACTGACTACGTCAGGATCCCTCAGGATCGCACCGGCCAGCTCCTGCTGGTGCTGCGCCATCGCATCGAACGACGAACTCTGTGCAGCGACCGAAATGCCCTGGATCGCGCCGGTGTCCTGCACCGGAAAAAAGCCCTTTGGCACGATGATGTACAGCCATATCGTCACGCATAGCGTGGCGAGGGCGATCAGCAGCGTCAGCGGCTGATGATCGAGCACGACGTTCAGCGAGCGATCATATCGCGCGACCACCCAGTTGAACGCGCGCTCGGCCTGCAGATCGAACCGTGAGCGCTGCGACTCCGGCCGGTGACGCACCAATCGCGCGCACATCATCGGCACCAATGTCAGCGCGACAATGCCGGAGATCACGATGGTGACCGACAGGGTGATAGCGAATTCGTGGAACAGCCGCCCGACGACGTCGCCCATGAATAGCAGCGGGATCAGCACTGCGATCAGCGACACGGTCAACGAAATGATCGTGAAGCCGATCTGCCGGGCACCTTTCAGTGCGGCCTGCAGTGGCGTCTCGCCCATCTCCACGTAGCGTGAGATGTTCTCGATCATCACGATCGCATCGTCCACCACGAAGCCGGTGGAGATGGTCAGAGCCATCAGCGACAGATTGTCCAGGCTGAAGCCGAGCAGGTACATCACCGCCAAGGTGCCGACGATGGACAGCGGTACCGACAGACTGGGGATCACGGTCGCCGGCAGGTTGCGCAGGAACAGGAAGATCACCAGCACCACCAGCCCGACCGCCAGCGCCAGCTCGAATTCCACATCTGAGACCGAGGCACGGATGGTCGTGGTGCGATCCGTCAGCACCGCGACGTCGATCGCAGACGGCAGCGTCGCCTGTAATTCGGGCAGCAGCTTCTTGATGTTGTCGACCACCTGTATGACGTTGGCGCCCGGCTGGCGCTGGATATTCAGGATCACCGCCGGCGTGCGGTTGCCCCAGGCGGCGAGCTTGGTGTTCTCCGCGCCCTGCACCACGGTCGCGACGTCGGTCAGCCGTACCGGCGCGCCGTTGCGATAGGCGATCACCAGCGTGCCATAGTCGGCGGCGCTGGTGATCTGGTCGTTGGCGTTGATCGTGCTGGCCTGCCGCGGTCCGTCGAAGTTGCCCTTCGGCGTGTTGACGTTCGCATTGCCCAGCGTGGTACGCAGATCATCGATATTCAGCCCGTAGGCTGCGAGCGCCCGCGGATTGACCTGGATGCGCACCGCCGGACGCTGCCCGCCGCCAATGCTGACCAGCCCGACGCCTGGCTGCTGCGAGATCTTCTGCGCCAATCGCGTGTCGGCATAGTCTTCCACCTGCGGCAGCGGCAACGTCTTCGAGGTCAGCGCCAGGGTCAGGATCGGCGCGTCCGCGGGATTGACCTTGGCGTAGATCGGCGGCGCAGGCAGATCCGACGGCAGCAGATTGCCGGCAGCGTTGATCGCGGCCTGAACTTCCTGTTCGGCGATGTCCAGGCTGAGGTCCAGGCTGAACTGCAGCGTGATCACCGAAGCCCCGGCCGAACTCACCGACGACATCTGATTGAGGCTCGGCATCTCGCCGAACTGGCGTTCGAGCGGCGCGGTGACCGAGGAAGTCATCACCTCCGGACTGGCACCGGGATAGAAGGTCTGCACCTGAATGGTGGGGTAATCGACTTCGGGCAGCGCGGAGACCGGCAGGAAGCCGTAGGCGACGATGCCGACGAGCAGGATCGCCAGCATCAGCAGCCAGGTGCCGACGGGACGCAGAATAAAGAGGCGCGACGGGTTCATGCGATCACGCGGCGGCGCACTCTGTCGGTCACTGCGCCGGCTTGCCGCCGCGTCGGTGCTGCGGCGCAGGCTGTCCCGCCGCAGCCTGGGTCGCCGGCGGCGGTATCGTCACCTTCTGCCCGTCGCGCAGCCGATCGGTGCCATCCGTCACCACGCGATCCCCCGCCGATAGACCGGAGATCACCTCGGAGAAGGCTCCATCGGTCGGGCCAAGCTTGATCGGACGCACGCTCACCGTGTCGTCCTGATTGATGGTGTATACGAATGTGCCGGGCGCGCCTTGCTGCACGGCGGCAACCGGCACGCGCACGACGTTGTGCAGCGTATCCACCAGCAGCCGTGCGTTGACGAACTGATTGGGGAACAGCGCGAAATCCTGGTTCGGGAACGTCGCACGCATGTTCACCGTGCCAGTGGTCGTGTTGATCTGGTTGTCGACGCTGGTCAATGTGCCGTTGGCAAGCAAGCTTGTATTTGAGCGGTCGTAGGCCTGTACCGCCAGTTGTGCGCCGCCGATCAGTTGCTTCATCACCGACGGCAGGTTGTCCTCGGTCACCGAGAACACGACGGAGATCGGCTGTTCCTGGGTGATCACGACGATGCCGTTGGTATCGCTGGTCTGCACGTAATTGCCGGCATCGACCTGACGCAATCCGACCCGGCCGGCGACCGGTGAGATGATGTGGCAATAGGCGATGTTCAGCTTGGCGCTGTCGATCTGCGCCTGGTCGGACTGCACCGAACCCTGATACTGCCCGACCAGGAACACCTGGTCGTCTGCCTGCTGCTTCGCGATGGAGTCCTGGCGCGCCAGCGTCTGATAGCGCTTCAGGTCGGTCTGTGCCTGCCCGAGCAGCGCCTGGTCGTGTGCGAGCGTCCCTTGCGCCTGTTCGAGGGTGACCTTGTATGGGCGGTCGTCGATCTGTGCGAGGAATTCGCCCTGCTTGACAGTCTGGCCTTCCTGGAAGGCCACTGCGGTAAGCTGGCCGTTGATCTGCGTTCGCACCGTCACGTTGGCCAGCGGCGTGACGGTGCCGAGTTCATTGAGGATGATGCGAATGTCGCCGTTGGCGATCGTCTCGGCACCCACCGGTTGCGCTGCGGTCTCGGCAGCGCGGCCGGCGCCGGGTCGGCCCGCGGTCTGCGGCCCGCGATGCAGAAACCAGTAAGCACCCCCCAGCGCTACAACCAGCACGAGGATGAGGCCGAGCCATGCGCGTGATCGCGAACGCCTGACAACGGGCGGCGCCGGCCCACGTGATAGCGGAGCCTCCCGGATTTCCGTCTGCGGTCTGTCTACACGTTCATCCATAGGCTTTGCGTGAACCTGATGCATTCAGCGGGAGGCACGGTTGCTCGAACCGACCCGGCGTCGACAAAGGTTAGGAGTTCGTACGTCCATCCCTCAATAGGCGCGCCGGAATGTGTCACCGATATCATCAATCCGTTACCCAGCCGCAACTCCAGCGCTAATCGCTGCAGCATCAGATGGGTGCGGCGTCCGCAATGCGGCCGGACTGATTGATGCGGCGGATTCATTGCAAAGCTACACGATGAAGTAGCACTCCGGAAGGTTCCGTTACAAAAATCCGGTCCGGAAAAATCGGCTGCGGCCACGACTGTGCGGCCGGCATGGCGTTAATGCGCTCCAGTTGCCGCCCTCGGGTGACGCAGGGCACCTTGCCCTCTATTGTGTCGGCAGAAACCACTCGAGCCCGACACAAAGAGGGACCATGGGAGGAACCACGACCGCCGTCAGACCGACCGCAATGCGTGCAGCGCAGGGCACCTCGTCTGGCACGACGCGTACGCAGCGTTGGCTGGATCGGCAGTTCGTGCGGTTGGCCGTGCTGCCTACCAGCGCGATGATGCTGCTGATCTTCGGCGTCCCGCTGCTGTTCTCGCTGTATCTCAGCTTCGAGGGCTGGTCGCCGGAGCAGGCCCTGTTCGCCGGCAGCTTCGCCGGCACCGCCAACTATGAGGACCTGCTGACCGATCCGCAGTTCCTGCAAAGCCTGTGGGTCACCTGCATCTACACCGCTGGCACCGTATCGACAGAGCTTGCCTTTGGCCTGGGTATTGCGCTGCTGTTGAATATCGACCTGCCGTGGATCGGCCTCTTCCGCACCGCGCTGGTGGTGCCGATGATGATCACGCCGATCGTGGCGGCGCTGTGCTGGAAGCTGCTGCTCGATCCCGACCACGGCGTAGTCAACTATTGGATCGACAGCCATATCGTCTGGCTCGGCCGCCCTGACACCGCGCTGATCTCGGTGATGGTGGTGAACCTGTGGCAGAATGCCCCCTATGTCGCGGTGCTGCTGCTCGCCGGACTGCGTTCGCTGCCGAGTGAGCCGGTGGAGGCAGCGTCGATCGATGGCGCAAGCCGCTGGCAGGTGTTCTGGCACATCACTCTGCCGCTCCTGCGGCCATATATTCTGGTCGCGCTGCTGCTGCGGACGATCTTCGAGTTCCGCGCGTTCGACAACATCTATGTGATGACGAGCGGCGGCCCGGCGAATGCGACGATGTCGCTGTCGATGTTCACCTATCTCGCGTCGTTCGTGCGGTTCGATCTGAGCCTTGGCGCCGCGGCTTCATGGTTGATGCTGGTGATGAGCCTGCTGCTGTGTCTGTTCTTCATCGCGGCAATCCGCCGTCGGGAGGCGAACTGATGAGCGCCCTCTCCGGCGTCGGATCACGGCGTAGCAAGCTGGTGTTCGCAGGCGCAGTCTATCTGGGTCTGATCGCAACGACCGCGGTGTTTCTGTTTCCGCTGCTGTGGGTCATCGGTCTTTCCCTCAAGACACGTCTGCAGGTGTTCGCAACGCCACCGCTGTTCCTCTGGCGGCCGACGTTCGAGAATTACATCGGCGTGCTTGGTCAGGCCGACTTCCTGCAGGCGTTCGTCAACAGCCTGGTGGTGTCATCGGGCGCGGTTGTGCTGTCGCTGTGCATTGGCATCCCCGCAGCCTACGCGTTCGCGCGGTTTCCGTTCCGAGGTGGATCGTTCCTGTTCTTTTCGCTGCTGGTGATGCGCATGCTGCCGCCGATCGCCGTGCTCGTGCCGATGTACATCCTGTTCAGCAAGTTCGGCCTGACCACGACCCGGTTCAGCGTCGTCCTCGCCTACACGACGTTCAGCCTGCCGCTGGTGGTGTGGATCATGCGCGGCTTCTTCGAGGACCTGCCGCGCGAACTGGAGGAAAGTGCCTGGGTGGATGGTGCCTCGCGCTACGCCGCGTTCCGCCACGTCGTGCTGCCGCTGATCCGGCCCGGCATGGTGGCGGCGAGCATCCTATGCCTCCAGCTTGCCTGGAACGACTTCCTGTTCGCGGCAGTGCTGACAAACAATGCAACGCGCACACTGCCCGTGCTGATGGCGGCGTATTCCGGCGGCGACACCGGCGTCGACTGGGGCGGCATGACAGCCTCCGGCGCGCTGGTAATTCTGCCGGTGCTGATATTCTCGTTCGTCGCGCAACGGCACCTCGTCGCGGGCCTGTCGTCCGGTGCTGTCAAGGGGTGAACAAGGACGGAAGTGAACAAAAACATGGGGAGAGACGTATGAGAGCGCTGAAGCGCCGCACTTTGCTACAGGCAACGGCGGGCCTGCTCGCCGCACCGCAGATCAAGGCGCAGAGCAAACCCGAGAAGCTGGTCTATGTCGGCGACAACGGACCATGGCACTATGCAATGGTCGAGGAAGTGGCGCCGGCATTCGAAAAGGCAACCGGCATCAAGATCGATTTCACGCTGCTGCCGGTCGATCCGTGGCGGGCGCGCCTGCGTGCGGAACTCGGCGCCGGGAGCAGCGGCATCGACATCGTGCAGTTCTCGGTCAGCATGACAGGCTGGATGGCGCCACACATGGAGGACCACGAGCCGCTGCTGGCGCAGATCAAGTCGCAGCATGCCGACTTCGACTGGAACGACTACCTGACCGGCACCAAGAAGGCGGCGAGCTACGAAGGCAAGCTGTGCGGGCTGCCGTATCGCATCACCACCGGGATTTTCCACTACCAACGGGCGCTGCTGGAGCAGGCTGGGTTCGCTAAACCGCCCGAGACCTGGGACGAGTTCCTGAAGACCGCGCTTGCCGTGAACAAGCCGCCCGAGCGCTACGCGTACGGCCTGATGGGCCTTCAAGGCGCCGGCATGTACTCATGCTTCGCGTCATGGCTGTTCTCCAACGGCGCCCGTATGGTCGACTTCAAGACCGGCGAGATTTTCATCAACGACGCCAAGGCTGTCGAGGCGCTGCAGTTCTACGGCGATCTGAACACGAAGTACAAGCTCGTGCCGCCGGATGCGATGACCTGGGCGTTCGACGATATCGTCGTTGGCGGCCAGCGTGACCGTTACGCCATGGTGCAGATGTTCGCGCCCTACGGCACGCTGATCAACGATCCGAAGTTGTCGCAGACCGGCGGCAAATGGGCGTGGACAACGGTCCCCGGGCCGCATTCCAAGGAGGAGGGCCGGACCTGGATCGACGGCCATACGATCGGCGTGCCGAAATACACCAAGAACAAGGAGTGGGCGCTGGAATTCGTCCAGATGGTGTGCAGCCGGCAATGGCAGAAGCGCGCGATGGAGCGCGGCAATGCCCCGCCGCTGCGCTCGGTCCTCGAGGATCCCGAGATGGTCGAGAAGATCGGCTGGCCTCCGGTCGCTGCGCAGGCGATTGAAACCGGCATCCCCACGCCGGGCCACCCGGTCTGGGACACACTGGAAGTTCAGATGCGCTCGGCGATCTCGCAGACCTTGTTGGACCAGAAGACGGCCAAGCAAGCGCTGGACGCCCTGGCGGCCGATTGGCAGCGCAGCCTCCGACGCGCCGGTGTCGGCCGATAATCCGGCGGCGGCATCCGTTGCAGGCGACCGTCGCGGCGGGAGGGACTTGCCTTCGCGCCCCCGCTGCGCGACGGTTAAAGTCACCAAATGCAGCCCAGAACAATCAGGCGAGGTAGCTGTGAACGACACAGTCGTGACCGAACTCGGTAAAGCGCTTCAAGTGGGTTGGCACCCGACCGATCCGTCCGGACGGCGTGCCCAAGGTGACCGGCCGCGCGATGTACGGCGCGGATTACAAGCTGCCAGGCATGCTGTACGGCAAGGTGCTGCGCTCGCCACATGCGCACGCGCGCATTCGCTCGATCGACACCTCGGCGGCCGAGAAGCTGCCTGGCGTCAAGGCGGTGGTCACCGCGAAGGACCTGCCGGACCAAAAATTCGATTACATCGGCCCCGAGCGCGTGGCGCAGAACTTTTGGCACATCACCCGCAACATCATGGCGCGCGAGAAGGCGCTGTATGAGGGGCACGCGGTGGCCGCGGTGGCCGCGATCAGTGCGTCGATCGCCGACGAGGCGTGCGCCCTGATCAAGATCGACTACGAGGTGCTGCCGCACGTCATCGACGTGGACGAGGCGATGCAGCCGGATGCGCCGCTGGTGTTCGAGGATATGATCACGCGCGGCGTCGAGCCGGCGCCGACCAAGCCCTCCAACATTTCCAAGCGGCTGGAATTCGCAGTGGGCGACGTCGCGGCCGGTTTCAGGCAGGCCGACGTGGTGATCGAGAAGGAATTCAAGACCGCTGCGGTACACCAGGCCTATATCGAGCCGCACGCGTGCCTGGCGCGCTGCGACGCCGATGGCCAGACGGAGATATGGTCGTCGAGTCAGGGCCACTTCCAGATGCGCGCGCTGACCGCGGCGATCCTGAAGAAGCCGCTTGGCGAAATCCGGGTCTATCCGGCGGAGATCGGCGGCGGCTTCGGCGGCAAGACGGTGACCTACCTGGAGCCGGTCGCCACCATGCTGTCGATGAAGTCGGGCAGCCCCGTGCGGCTGATGATGGCGCGTGAGGACGTGTTCCGCGCCACCGGCCCGACGTCGGGTTCGTCGATGTGGGTCAAGATCGGCGTCACCAAGGATGGCAAAATCCTGGCCGGCGACGGGATCTTCAAGTTCCAGGCCGGCGCGTTCCCGGGCTCGCCGGTGATGAACGGCTGTCTCTGCGCATTCGCCCCGTACGACATCCCGAACCAGCGCTCGGTTGGCTACGACGTCGTGAGCAACCGCCCGAAGTCGGCGGCGTATCGCGCGCCAGGCTCGCCGATCTCCGCCTTCGCTGTGGAGAGCGTGCTGGACATGTGCGCCGCGGCGATCGGCATGGATCCGCTGGAGCTGCGGCACAAGAACGCCTGCCGCATCGGCACGCCCACCATCTTCGGGCCGAAGCACGCGCATGACGGCTACGTGCAGACCATCGAGGCGCTGCAGAACCATCCGGCCTACAAGGTGAAGCTCGGCAAGAACCAGGGGCGCGGCGTCGCGTCCGGCTACTGGTTCAACGGCGGCGGCGATTCGAGCGCCACGATTCAAGTGAATGCCGATGGCACCGTGCTGGTAGCGACCGGCAGCCCTGACGTCGGCGGATCGCGCGCCTCCATGGCGATCATGGCGGCGGAAACACTCGGCGTTGACTACGGCCAGGTGAGGGCGATCGTGGCCGACACGGGGTCGGTGGGCTACACGCACGTCACCGGCGGGTCGCGCGTGACCTTCGCCACCGGGACTGCGGTGGTTAACGCGACCAAGGCCGTGGTGAAGGACCTTTGCAAGCGGGCGGCGCTGATCTGGGACGTCGACCCCGAGGGCGTGGTCTGGGAGGACGGGGTCGCCAAGCCAGCCGGTTCCAACGTCGGCGACTTCGAGCCGCTGTCGCTGAAGGCGCTGGCGGCGAAGTCATCGGCGACCGGCGGCCCGATTACTGCGGCGGCGTCGGTGAATGCCGGCGGCCAGGCACCAGGGTTCTCCACCCAGTTCTGCGATGTCGAGGTGGATCCGGAGACCGGCAGGGTGACCATCCTCCGGTTTGTCGCCGCGCAGGATGTCGGCAAGGCGATCCACCCGAGTTATGTCGAGGGACAGATCCAGGGCGGCGTCGTGCAGGGCATCGGCTGGGCGCTGAACGAGGAGTACATCTACAACGACAAGGGACAGCTCGATAATCCCGGCTTCCTCGACTACCGCTGCCCGGTCGCGTCCGATCTCCCGATGATCGAGGCGGTGCTGGTGGAGGTTCCTAACCCGGCGCATCCGTACGGGGCGAAGGGCGTGGGCGAGGTTAACATCTGCCCGCCGATGGCGGCGATCGCCAACGCCATCTCAGCCGCGATCGGATGCCGGATGACGGAGCTGCCGATGTCGCCACCCAAGGTGCTGGAGGCGATCGACGCTAAAGGCGCATAGTTAGTGAGCGAGGCGCCCGCGCGGGTCGTCTTCACCACCGGGTTCTCACGCCGCTACACTGGCGGCGTAACGGAGTTCCACGTGGGCGCGAAGACCCTGCGCGGCGTCATCCGCGAGATGGATCGGAAGTTCCCCGGCCTCGCGGGAACGCTGGAGGAAGAGACCACCGTCGCGATCGATGGGGAGTTGTACGAGATCGACTTTCTGCGCCCGATCAAGCCCGGGGCGGAGGTGTTCTTCATTCCGAAGATCGAGGGGGGATAGTTCCGACCGTTTGACCGAGGGGCGAAGCGATCCCCGTCGCGCGGGCGATCCCCCGCTGTTTGCCGTCGCCTCGTCTCTCGAATAACGCTACGCCGCGAGCTTCTTCAGCATCGCCCGGGACGCCTCCGGAACGTGCGCCGGTCGTTGCGTCGCGCGGTCAACGAAGACGTGCACGAAATATCCTTCTGCCGCCGCCACGTCGTCATCGTTGCGGAATACGCCGATCTCGTAGCGCACCGAGCTCCCGCCGATCCGTGCCACTCTGATGCCCACCGAAATGCGGTCCGGGAACGCCACAGAACTGTGATACCGGCACATCACTTCAGCCACGACACAATGCACCGGAGCATCCAGCAGATCGACCACGCCATGGGTCATTTCATAATAGGTCACCGCCGTGTCGAAGAACGAAAAGTAGTTGACGTTATTCACATGCCGGAACACGTCGTTGTCCATCCAGCGCGTTGTGATCGCGTGGAACCAGCGATAGTCGGCGCGGCGGCCAGGCGGTTGACGACTCATCCAGATATCTCGGCGGTTATTTGCGTTCCGCCGACTGATAGCCGATAGAGGCGCGCTCGAACAGGAGCCGCTGTCTTGACGACATCCCGCATTGTCATCGCCGCACTGCTCGGCATCGCTCTGATCCCCGCATGCGCCAGAGCTCACGCTATCCTGGTGCAGAGCGAGCCTGCGGCCGGCGCCAAGGTGCCGGCCGGCAGAGTGGACCTGTCGTTCAGCTACAACAGCCGTATCGACCGCGCCCGCTCGCGCCTCACCCTCACCAGCCCCGACCACACTCATTCAGTGCTGAAGATCGCGCCCGACGGACCGCCCAACCTGCTCGAGACCACCACGAACCTAGAGACACCCGGCGCCTACGTCGTGCGCTGGCAGGTATTGGCGATCGACGGTCATATCACGCGTGGCGATGTGCCCTTCACGGTCCTGGGCCACTGACGCGTGGGTCTGCTGATCGATCTGTTCGGCTATCTGTCGATCGTCATCCACGGCCTTACCATTACCGCGCAGTCCATCGCTCTCGGCGGCGTGCTGTTCCTTGCTCTGCTGGTGCGCCCTCTCCTGGCGCAACTTGGCGCGCCTGGGCGGAGCATCGAGCGCACCTGCATATCTATCGCTGCCTGGAGTGCGGTGGCGCTGGTGTTGTGCGAGGGCGCGGCGGTTGCGCTGCAAACGATGGTGTTGGTCGGCACCGTGGATCTTTCGATCGCGGATACGCTGCAGGCGAATTTCGCCGTGGCCGGCATGGTGAAAACCGCCGCGGCGGCACTGATCGCGCTGACCTTGTTCACACTCAGGCAGCGCGCGCCGATCGCACCGCTGATTGCACTTTGTGTCATCGAGTTGGCCGCCGCGACGCTGACCACGCATGCGGCCGCACGGCTCGATAATCGTACGCCGCTGCTGCTCGTGGAGTTCCTGCATCAGTTCGGCGCCGCGATCTGGATCGGCGGCATTCCCTGCTTCCTGGTCGCACTGAACCGCGTGCAGAACCCACAGTCCTGGCGCCTGATCGGCGCGCGGTTCTCGCGCATGTCGATGGCGGGTGTGGCCTGCATCGTGGTCAGCGGTATCACCATGAGCCTCGGATACATCGGCGACTGGGAGGGCTTCTACGGCACCGCCTATGGCGTGATGGTCGGCGCCAAGATCGCAATGTTCCTCATGTTGCTCGGTCTCGGCGGCGGCAACTTCCTGCTGATCGAGAGGTTGAGTTCGCAGCCCGCTGTGCCGGTCACGCGGCTGAAGCGCTATGCCGAGGTGGAGATCGGCATCGGCATAGCGATATTCTTTGCTGCAGCATCGCTCACCTCGGTGCCGCCGGCGATCGATCTCACGCAGGATCGCGTCACCTGGCCCGAGATCATCGAACGCAATACGCCGCAATGGCCAGCATTCACCTCGCCCGACCACGACAAGCTGGCGCTACCTGCACTGCAGGCGAAGCTTGATGCGGAGGCGGCGCATCACAGCGCGGCCGCGCCGATGGCGTTTGTGCCCGGATCGGGCGACCTGCCACCACGCAACGCCGCCGACATCGCCTGGTCGGAGTACAACCACCACTGGTCCGGCCTGTTCGTTCTGGCTATCGGCGTCCTGTCGCTGTTGAACGCGGCGGGGCTGCGCTGGGCGCGGCATTGGCCGCTGCTGTTTCTGGGCCTCGCCGTGTTCCTGTTCCTGCGCTCTGATCCGGAGGTCTGGCCGCTCGGCGATATCGGGTTTTTTGCCAGCCTCCGCGACGTCGAGGTGCTGCAGCACCGGGTTTTCGTCGTGCTGATCGCCGCCTTCGCAATCTTCGAATGGCGCGTGCGAACCAGCCGCGACGTGAAGCCGTGGGCGCGTCTGGTATTCCCGCTGCTGTGTGCCGGCGGTGGCGTGCTGCTGCTCACCCACAGCCATGCGATCGCCAACGTGAAGGAGCAGCTGCTGATCGAGCTGACCCATACGCCGCTGGCACTCGCCGGCATCGTCGCCGGCTGGGCACGTTGGCTGGAGCTGCGGCTCGACCCGGGTACCAGTCCCGTCGCCTGGCGCATCGCGCATTGGCTCTGGCCGGTGTGCTTCATTCTGGTGGGGCTGATGCTGTTGAACTATCGCGAGGCGTAGTCGTCACCTGTTTGACACCGTCTCCGACCCGCCCCATCTTGTCGCGCTACCGAGGGGAGCCCCGCCAGAAGGGGCTGAGAGACCGCCGGGACCGCGCAACGCGGCGGCGCGGTGACCCTTGAACCTGAACCGGGTCATGCCGGCGTAGGGACGGGTGCCGCCGCAATCGCTCCCCGTTCTTCCCCGGTGATGCCCGCGAGTGCGATTGAGGAGACGTCTATGACCGTCCAATCGAAGACCGCCGCCCGCCCAAGCAGCGTCACCACGGGCCCGATCGCCGGCTCAAGAAAAATCTATACTTCGCCGGCCGGCCGTCCCGACATCAACGTCCCGTTCCGCGAGGTCGCGTTGGAACCGAGCGCGCGCGAGGAACCCTATCGCGCCTACGACACCTCGGGCCCTTACACCGATCCCGCCGTCACCATAGACCTGGAAGCCGGCCTGCCGCCGCTGCGCGCCGACTGGATCGCCAAACGCGGCTTTGAGCGCATCGCCGCCCGCGCGGTGAAGGACGTCGACAATGGCGGTGCGTCAGGCGACCGCCTCGTCCCTACCTGCCCGGCCGAGCATCCGATCCTCGGCGGCAAGCCAGGCCAGCTCGTCACGCAGTTTGAATTCGCCCGCGCCGGTGTCGTCACGGAAGAAATGATCTACGTCGCGCACCGCGAGAACCTGGGCCGGCAGAAGGCGCTGGAGGGTGCGGCCGAACGTCGCGCCGACGGCGAGGACTTCGGCGCCGCTATCCCCGAGTTCGTCACGCCGGAATTCGTCCGCGACGAGATCGCGCGCGGCCGCGCCATCATCCCCGCCAACATCAACCACCCCGAACTCGAGCCGGTCATCATCGGCCGCAACTTCCTGGTGAAGATCAACGCCAACATCGGGAACTCCGCGGTCACCTCGGGTGCGGCGGAGGAAGTGGAAAAGCTGGTGTGGGCGATCCGCTGGGGCGGCGACACGGTGATGGACCTTTCCACCGGCCGCAATATCCACAACATCCGCGGCTGGATCCTGCGCAACTCGCCGGTGCCGATCGGTACCGTGCCGATCTACCAGGCGCTGGAGAAGGTCGACGGCGAACCCGACAAGCTCGACTGGGAGGTCTTCAAGGACACACTGATCGAGCAGGCCGAGCAGGGCGTCGACTACTTCACCATCCATGCCGGCGTGCGTCTCGGCTACGTGCCTCTGACCGCCCGCCGCGTTACCGGCATCGTCTCCCGTGGTGGCTCGATCATGGCGCGCTGGTGTCTCGCACATCACAAGGAAAGCTTCCTCTACGAGCGCTTCGACGAGATCTGCGACATCATGCGCAAATACGACGTGTCGTTCTCGCTGGGTGACGGACTGCGTCCCGGCTCACAGGCGGATGCCAACGACGCCGCGCAGTTCGCCGAGCTGGAGACACTCGGCGAGCTGACCAAGATCGCCTGGGACAAGGGTTGCCAGGTGATGATCGAAGGCCCCGGCCACGTGCCGATGCACAAGATCAAGGTCAACATGGACAAGCAGCTTCGCGAGTGCGGCGAGGCGCCATTCTATACGCTTGGCCCGCTTACCACCGACGTCGCACCCGGCTACGATCACATCACCTCGGCGATCGGTGCCGCGATGATCGGCTGGTTCGGTACGGCGATGCTGTGCTACGTTACGCCAAAAGAACATCTTGGCCTGCCGAACCGCGACGACGTGAAGGTCGGCGTGATCACCTACCGTATTGCGGCGCACGCGGCGGACCTTGCCAAGGGTCACCCGTCGGCGAAACTGCGCGACGATGCGGTCAGTCGCGCGCGGTTCGAGTTCCGCTGGCAGGATCAGTTCAACCTTTCGCTCGATCCTGACACAGCGCGCAACTTCCATGACGAGACCTTGCCGAAGGAGGCACACAAGGTAGCGCATTTCTGCTCGATGTGCGGGCCGAAATTCTGCTCGATGAGGATCACGCAGGATCTGCGCGTCGAGGCCGAGCGCATGGCGGGGCTGGAGCAGAAGAGCAAGGAGTTCGTCGAGCAGGGCAAGGAAATCTACCTGCCCGCGGCCGAATAAAGCCATCCGTTACACAAGGGCACGAAGCCTGCCTTCGTGCCCTTGTGGCTTCATGTTGAATCGTTCTTGCGCCCGGCCGCCATCGCCCTACACTGCCGCGCATGAGCGACCCCCGCGCCGCACTGGAAGCGATCGGCGTGCTGCCGGACACCGAGATCGACATCGGTGATGCGGCGTTGCAGTTCGCCCGCATCGATGCGCCGGCCGCCGATTGGCATGCGGCGCGCGCACATCTGTCGGATCTGGCGCGCGATGCGGTGGATCTCGCCAACACGATCGGCACCAACGACCTGTCGATGCGTGCCGAGGCGCTCGCGGGTCTCATCGCAGGGCGGTACGCTTATGCCGGTGATGCGCAGACATACGACGATCTCGCCAACGCCAACCTGATCAGTGTCATCCAGCGTCGCAGGGGCCTGCCGGTTGCTCTGGGCATCATCTGGCTGCATACCGCCCGCGCCGCGGGATGGGGAGCGCACGGCGTGGACTTCCCCGCGCATTTCCTGGTCGCGCTGGAGGGCAAGAGCGTGCAGGCGGTGATCGACGTGTTCGGTGGCGGCGTCACGCTGGACGCGCGCGATCTTCGTGTGCTGCTGAAGCGGGTGGAAGGTGAGAACGCCGAGCTGCGCCCGGGGCTGCTGCGGCCGATGAACGCGCGCCGTGTGCTGCTGCGGCTGCAGAACAACATCGTAAGCCGTAGGTTGCAGACGGGCGATCTGCCTGGTGCGCTGGGCTGCACCGAGGACATGCTGCGCATAGCGCCGGATCACGCCGATCTATGGCGTCAGGCTGCGGTGATGAACCAGCGTCTCGATCGCGTTGGCGCTGCTCTGCGATGCTTCGAGCACTTCCTTGCGCTGGTACCCGAGGGCGACGCGGCCAATCGTATCCGTGGCGCGATGGACGAGCTTCGTACGCGACTCAATTAGCGAAGCCCGGCCGGCCAGCCGCAGTAGCCAGAGCGAGATGCCAGCGCACCACGTTTGGCGTTCGGCGGGTATCTCGAGGAGATCCATTGTTGCGCGGCAAGCTAAGTGCTGTCGTTATCGCCTACAACCGTGCGTCGCTGATCGGAACCTGTGTGCGCGCCCTGGGTTTCGCCGACGAAGTTATCGTCGTCGACAAATCGTCCACCGATGGCACTCCGGCGATCGCCGCGCCGCATGCCGACCTGGTCATCACCGTCCCTTGGACGCCTACAGTAGAAGAGACCCGCGCCTTCGCGGTGGCGCAATGCACGCATGACTGGATCATCTGTCTCGATGACGACGAATGCCTCGGCATGGAGGCCATCCGGTTCATCCAGGCTGAGTTGGCCGCTCCGCGCGCGGATGTCTATGGCCTGTTGCAGCGCCATTATATCCTCGGCACGCATGACGAGACGGCGTACTATTGGCCGGAATATCAGATACGATTGTTTCGCCGCGGGGCTGTGACGTTCAACGGCACGGTGCACAGCGGCACGTTGGTGCACTCCGATAAGGTCATGCAGGTGGCTCCAGACACAGGAGCGGCCATCCACCATCTCTCGCATCAGGACGTGGCGCAGTGGATCGAGAAGACCAATCGCTATACGTCGCGCCTCGATCGTGAACGGGCGATCGATCATGGGCAGAGCCTCGCCAGCTTCGCACATGGCAGTATCGATCACTGGCTGTCGCAAACACGCAATGTCTCGCCGGGCGGTTATCCTGAAGCGGTCGCAGTGCTGCGCTCGACCTATGACCTGATTGACCGGCTGAAGACCTGGGAAGAGGAGCGGGGGCTGGACGGCGCGGCGGAGTTCCAGCGCATCTGCGCCTCGTTGGATGCGGAGTATGCGACACTTGGCGTTGCGCGTCCCCGGAGCGGTGAGGCCGTGACGGCCGCGCCGGCGTCGCCCAGGACGTTGGATGAGCATGACGTTTTGCGAAAGCGATTGGCTGAGTTCCGCGTTCACCACGAAGCGTTGACGGTCGAGCGTGACGCGCACGCCGCCGAGGCAAGGCGGCTGGCGAGCGATTTGTCCCTGCTCGCAACGGCACAGGATGAAACACAGCGTGCCCTGGACGCGGAGCGGCTGCGGGCAGAGCAGATCGCGGATGAGCGCAGCCGCGCTCAGGTTGAATCGGTCGCACAGCGTCAGCGCGCGGAACAGGCCGAGTCGCGCATCGCCATGCTGGCGCGCGAGCACAACCTGCTGCAGCGCGATCACAACCTGCTGGAGCACAAGCACAACCTGCTGGAGCGCGACCACAACGAGTTGCAGCGCGATCGCAATCTGCTGCAGGGTTCGCTGCATCTGTTCCTGCGTGGCTACCTCCCGCTGCTGCGGCGCCACCTGTTGGGTCAGCGGCCGTAGCGTCGCTTGCGCTGCTGGAACGCGCGAACCGCACGCAGGAAATCGATCTTGCGGAACGCGGGCCATAGCACATCGGAAAAGTAGAACTCGCTGTAGGCGCTCTGCCACAGCAGGAAGCCCGAGAGTCGCAACTCGCCGCTGGTGCGGATGATCAGATCCGGCTCGGGCGTGCCGGCAAGATAGAGATATCGGCCGATCTGCTCAGGACATACCGCCTCGACGATGTCAGGCAATGATGTGCCATCCTGCATTGCCTTGGTCAGCATCTCGCGCACCGCATCGGCGATCTCCTCGTGGCCGCCATAGGCGACCGCGATCGACAGCAGCATCGTGTCGTAGTCCGCGGTGGCCGCCTCGGCCGCACGGATTGCCGCAATGGTGCTGAGCGGTAGCAACTCCAGCCGACCGATCGCCTGCACCCGCACACGCCGCCGGTGGATCTGCGGGTCGCTGACCAGGGCGCGCAGCTTCACCTCCAACGCGCCAAGGATGCCCGCCACCTCCTGTGGCTGACGCGCGAGATTGTCGGTCGAGCACACCCACAAGGTGACCGCCGGGATCGACAGTTCGCCGCACCAGTCGAGCAGGTCGTCGAGTTTCTGCGCGCCCTGAGCATAGACCTTCAGTGGATCAAGCAGGCCGGACAACCTGCCGAAGCGGCGATTGCCATCGAGGATGATGCCGATATGCCGTGGTGGTGCGCACTGCAACACCTGGGCGAGCAGCCGGCGCCCATACAGCGCGTAGATCGGGCGCGTCAGGCTCTCCTTGATGACGTGCCGCCAGCGCTGCCAGGCAGGTGCCGCAACCGCGGTGCGCGCGACAACAGCAGCGAGTTCGCTCACCAATTGCGCCGTCTGATCAGGCATTGCGGCCGGCCGCTGCGGCTGTTCTGCGGTCGTGCCTGCATTGGTCCGTTGCAAAACTAAGCGTTTCCTCGACCGCCGGCGACAAGGGCACCGAATTACCGGGTCGGCATCGCGCCGGGCGGCGCGGGTCGAGGCATCGGTGGCGCCACCTTGTAGCGGAAATCCGACAGATAGCCATCATGCGACAACGCCTACCCGCCGCATGTGCCATGCGCCGCGACGAACCGCAGAGTGGCCTCGCGCGCCGGCGCCAGAAATACCAGCGGCGAGCCGAATGCCTCAATCAGGGTCAGATGGCCCACGTCCGGATACAGTTCATCGCGGACGCTGACGCCGGCGTCGCGCAGTTTTGCGGCGAGTAGCAGCGTGTTGCGTGGATCGATGGTACGGTCCTCGCGGCCCGCCAACAGCAGCATCGGTGGTGCCCCTGCCGATACATGGTCAATCGGCTCGGCGCGCGGCCATTCCACTTCGGGTCCGAAAATTCCCCTCATGTCGGCGCCGCCAACCGTCCGGAAATCATACGGCGCAGCCAGACCGATCACGCCACAGATATCGCGACCGGCGGACAGATCAACGGACTGCAGATAGCCTGGATCCAGCGCCAGAAGTCCCGCGATCTGGCCACCGGCTGAATGGCCCATCAGAAACAGGCGATGTGCGTCGCCACCGAACCTTGCTGCGTTCGCACGCGCCCAGCCGACCGCGGCGGCCGCATCATTCATGAACGCGGGAAAGCGCACCGCTGGATACAACCGGTAATCGGGGATCACGACCAGCATTCCGCGTGCCGCCAAGGCCGCTCCGACGAAGCGATACGTTTTCTTCGATCCGGACGTCCAGCCGCCACCGTAGAAGAACACCAACACCGGTGCGGGTGCGGCGACGGCACGCGGGGCATAGACGTCGAGCGTGTGTCGCGGGCCGGATGCGTAGGCGATGTCGCGTGTCTGCGTGATGCCGTCGCGAGGAGCCAGTGCGTTGAGCAACGGGGTCGCTGAGCAGAAGTGCAGCATCACGACCGCCATCAAAGTCGCCGGGCTCCTGATGGTGCTGTGGCGCTGCTGATAGCGGGGGCGGCCAACCGACATCGCGCGTCACCTGCGAGCATGCGATCGGCTGACTGCGTGGCCTGGAAACGCTAAGGAAGTGCAAACGAGCTGGTCGGAGTGAGAGGATTCGAACCTCCGGCCCCTGCGTCCCGAACTCTGTTCGAATGGGCAATAATGGTAGAAATCCGCCATTTCCTGCGTTACGATCACGCACTGAGCGCGCCAAGTATCAATGACTTAGCAGGAGCGTGTGTGCGATCGGACAAAGGAGCACTGTGTCCTTTCCGGGCACCGCAACTTGCTGATAACACTCGATGTTTTCGCTGTGAGTGACCACTGCGCAGAGATACAGTGCTCCGTTGTCCGAAACGTTGTGTGCTCCGCGTCGTGGCGTCATGGGCACTGATCTGCCGATCAGGCGAGCCTAGTACCTCTGCACAGTAGTTTAATGCGAGCCACAGCAGGTTCGTTCTCCATCCCGTAAATAATACCTAGAGCAATCTCCAAATCTTCGAACGCATCAAGAAGGTCTTCCCGCTCCACTTCGCCCGCGTGTGATCCGAGGTTGCCGATCCTTTTAAGTCCTTGAAGGATCGGATATACAAGATGTCTATCCTGCTCCTCTATCGCGGAGACTGAATCTCGGAAGTTCTTTATGCGCTCCCCCAGTGACCTTGCAGAGCCGTTGGCTCCCCAATCGTCTAGCAAACCCTCCAAAAATGAGCGCAAGCAGTTGGCGCAACTCGCCGGATCAACCCAGAAAAGTTCGAACGATTTCTCGACCAACAATCCTGTCCACCCTCCCTGGCTACCGGGATTCCTGATCAGAGGAATAGCGGGGATAAAGCATTTTGGGAAAATTCTGTTATCGCTCAGAGAGCCGGCAACGCTGACTGCGTGACCACAGCCGTCGCACCGAAGGAATGCGTGGAACAACGGTGGTTGCGCCTCCACCATGAAGGTTTCGGCGCTTATCTTCAGCGACCCTTGTTTATCTCCCATGGCGCAGTAAGGGCACGGGTATCGGGGGAATTGACCAATCGGAAAGCTTTCTGTCCACAAAGACCGCTCCAAGTGGTCCTCCCTTTCTCCACCACCACCCGTGCGCTTGAGTTTGGGTCTGGTCAACCTGACCCCCTGCCGCCGGATCGATGCCCAAGACCATTCAGATGCGTCCTGCGGTATCTCTGCCGACCGGACACAAAATCGGACAAACGAGCACTGTGTCTTTCGGGGGATAACTTCTCTCAGCCATTGATTTCATTGGTCGGAGTGAGAGGATTCGAACCTCCGGCCCCTGCGTCCCGAACACAGTGCTCTACCAGGCTGAGCTACACTCCGGCCAAGGCGGCGCATATAGCCCCGGGCGGTTCCTGCGGCAAGGCAGTGTCACAGGCGCGCGGCCTCGCCGGGTGCCGCGCGATGCAGGTGTGCCAGGCGCTGGAGCACGGCAGGGACGTTGTCCAGCACCTCGTAGAACCGCCTCGCCTCCGCGTCTGCGAAATCGGCGGCGATTGTCGCCTCGATTGCGGCGAGGAACGGTGCGGCCGAGCCGATAACATCGCAGATCAGCACGGGCTTGGCATGCAGCCCGAGCTGGCGCCACGTGATGATCTCGATGGTCTCGTCCAGTGTACCCAGGCCGCCGGGCAGCGAGATGAAGGCATCGGCGGCCTCGAACATGCGCTGCTTACGGCTGTGCATGGAATCGGTGACGATCAGCTCGGTGATCGCCGGATGGGCAACCTCGCGGCGGGTGAGGAACTCCGGGATGACGCCGGTCACCACGCCGCCTGACGCCAGGGCCGCGTCGGCCAGGATACCCATCAGGCCGATGCGGCCGCCGCCGTAGACCAGTCGAATGCCGGAGGTCGCCAACCCTCGACCGAGGACTTGCGCGGCCGCGCGGTATGCGGGATCGTTGCCCGATCTGGAGCCGCAGAACACGGCGACGGCGTGGATATGTGACATGGCGCCAATGTGGCCGGGCGTTCGGCTTTTGTCATCGGTAAGCTATCGCGGCGGGAATATCGATGGCGGTGTGGCGTCCGATGGTCAGCCATTATGGTGCAATGAGGGGGTGGAACGGCATGCTGAGGAGACTTGCGACTCTGGCGATTGTGGCTGTGGCGGTCGGCGGCGGCGTTGCCCGCGCAGATGGACCCGATGCGATCGAGACCCGCCAGGCTGGTCAGGATCTGCTGGCTGGGACCTACGCAGGGATTCGTGCCGTCGTGGCCGCCAAGGGCGACGTGAAGACGCTCGAGAACCCGGCCAAGGCCATGGCGCGCTGGATCAGGCAGTTTCCGACGCAATTCCCGAAGGGGAGTGAGGAAGGTCACAACACCAAGGCGCTGCCCGCGGTCTGGTCAGACACTGCGGGCTTCCAGAAGGCCGCGAATAACTTCGCGGATGCGTCAACCAAGCTCGCCGAACTCGCCAAGGCCGGCGACGCCGATGCAGTCGCAGCACAGGTCAAGGTTGTGGGTGATGACTGTGCGGCGTGCCACCGGACGTTTCGGGCAAGGTGAGTGCGGCCCCCTCCCGCGAGGGGAGGGGGGATGACGGGGTTTATCCGGCGCGAACCAGCCTGCCCGGTGTCGCGCCGGTGTACTGGCCGTGCTCGAACACCGGCGTGCCAGAAACGAGCGTCGCGATGTAGCCATCGACGCGCTGCACCAGCCGGCGGCCACCGGCGGGCAGGTCGTAGCGGATCTCCGGCACGTGCAGCCGCAGGCGGTCGAAGTCGATCACGTTGACGTCCGCCTTCAGCCCCGGCGCCAGCCGGCCGCGGTCGGCAAAGCCGAAGAAGTTCGCCGTCTCGCTGGTCTGCCGTTTGACGACCATCTCCAGCGGCAGCCCGGGTCCGCGCTTCCGGTCGCGTGCCCAGTGCGCCAGCATCCAGCTCGGCAACGATGCATCGCTGATCGATGAGCAGTGCGCACCGCCATCCGACAGGCCGAGCACCGTCTCCGGTGAAGTCAGCATGGTGCGGATGATGTCATGGTTGTCCTCGTTGTAGCCGACGATCGGGAAGAACAGGAACTTGTCGAGCCCGCCCGCCAGATAGTCGTACGCCACCTCGGACGGCGTATGGTTGGAGCGCTTCGCCATCGCGGCGATGCTGCTGGAAGCCTCGGGCTCATAGTCCGGCGGATCGCCCATGACGAACATGCGATCCCACCGCGTCGTGATCTGCATGCGGAACTGCGAAAGCCGTCCCACCAGCTCATCGGACGGTTCGTCGGCCAGGATCGTCGCGCGCACAGCCGGGTCCTGCAGTCGCGCCAGGCGTTCGGCCGCGGGAAGCTTCAGCAGCTCCTGATAGCTCGGCCGGATCGAGAACGGATTGAGCGCCGTATCCACACCCAGCATGATGCCGACCGGACGCCCCGCGACCTGCGCGGTAACAAACGCACCCTGAGCGCGGGCGGCACGCACGCCCTCCATCAGCCGCTGCCACCGTACCGGATCGGTCGGGCGATCGGTCAACAGGAACCACACCGGCCGGCCGGTCTGCTGGCCAAGCTGCGTCATCCAGGCCAGTTCCTCGCTCTCGATATCGAAGTCGCTGTTCACGCCGAACGCACCGTGCCGCAGGCCTTTCAGCGCCGAGCCGATGCCGAGAAGCTCCTGTACCTCGGAATAGCGACCAGGCACCATCTCGCCGGTCGGCGTCTTGTGCGAGTTGGTGCGCGAGGTGGTGAAGCCGAACGCGCCGGCTTCCAGCGCCTCGCGGGTCATGCGCCGCATCGCTTCGATGTCCTCGGCAGTGGCCTTCTCGCGGTTGATCGCGCGATCGCCCATGACGTAGACGCGCAGCGGATGGTGCGGCACCTGAGCCGCCACATCGATCGCGCGCGGCATGCGCTCCAGCGCGTCGAGATACTGCGGGAAGCTTTCCCAGTCCCACTTGAGGCCTTCCGAAAGGGTGATGCCGGGGATCTCCTCCACCGCCTCCATCAGGCCGATCAGCGACGCACGATGCTCGCGGCGCACCGGCGCAAAGCCGACGCCGCAGTTGCCGAACAGGATGGTGGTGACGCCGTGCCACGATGACGGCGCCAGCTCCTTGTCCCAGGTCGCCTGGCCGTCATAATGCGTGTGCACATCGACCCAGCCTGGCGTGACCAGCATCCCGTTCGCGTCGATGTCGCGCTTCGCGGGGCCTGCCTTGCCGCCAACCTCAGCGATGCGATCGCCGTCAATGGCTATGTCGCCGGTGAAGGCTTGCTTGCCGGTGCCATCGACGATGGTGCCGCCGCGAATGACGGTGTCGTGCATGGGCGTCTCTCCTTGCTTGGCTTTACGCCAAGCAGAGACCCGGCGGGCCGGAGGGTCAAGGGAAGCGCCGCCTCGGGCGCTGGTCAGACCAGACCTCTCGTGCGGTAGACGTCGCGCAACGGCGCCGCGAAGTCGATGCTGTCGAGACGCAGCTCGCCATTCACGTCGGCGACGTCCGGCCGCGGCGACCACGCGCCGCCCGGCGAGCACCTGAAAAGAGGCGGCCATTTGCATCGAGATGCATCCCAATCAACTGTGCCAGACGTGCCTGGATCGATGCGTGGCGGTCGGAGGCCGAGGCCATCATCTCGGGCTCGCCGTCCCGCAACTGCCAGAGCGCACCGCGCCGTCGTCCGGTTCCCAACCGAGGAACTCGGCGACCGTCATACGTGGCGGCATCCTCAGCGCGGTGGACATGCCGGCAGGAAGCGCGCCCGCCTATCCGCGTTCAAGCAGAGCCGCGCTGAGCAGGCCGATTCTTGCGGCCGGTCGGCGCCTGCGCCCACAATGGCGGCCGTCCTTCCCATGAGGCGCGCCATGTCCCCGCTCCACCTCCGCCACGGCATCTTCCTGCCGCCGTTCCATCCGATGGACGAAAATCCCGCCGCCTGCATGGACCGCGACCTCGAGCTGATGCAGTGGCTCGACCGGCTCGGCTTCCATGAGGCCTGGATCGGCGAGCACCACTCCGCCGGCTGGGAGACGATCAGCTCGCCCGAGCTGTTCATCGCGGTGGCCGCCGAGCGCACGCGCTCGATCCGCTTCGGCACCGGCGTCATCTCGCTGCCCTACCATAACCCGCTGATGACGGCGAACCGTATCATCCAGCTCGACCACCACACCCGCGGCCGCGTCATGTTCGGCGCGGGCCCCGGCCTGCTCGCATCGGACGCGCTGATGCTGGGAATCGATCCGAACACGCAGCGCGACCGTATGGCCGAGGCGTTGGACGTGATCCTGCGATTCTTCAAGGGCGAGATCGTGACCGAGAAGACCGACTGGTACACCTTCGTCAACGCCCGCGCGCATCTGCGTCCGTATACACGTCCGCATCCCGAGGTCGCGGTGGTCAGCGCGGTCACGCCGTCGGGCGGCCGACTGGCCGGCAAGTACAACCTCAGCATGATCTGTGTCGCGGCGACTAATCCGTTCGGCTACGACGCGCTCGCCGCCAACTGGCAGATCGCCAATGACATCGCGGCGGAGCAGGGCCGCACGATGGACCCGTCGCGACTGCGCCTGGTCGGCCCGATGCACATCGCGGAAACGCGCGCACAGGCATTCGAGAACTGCCGGTTCGGCTTCGAGCGCTATCTCGGCTACCTCAACAATAACCAGCAGCGCTTCATCGTGCCGCCCGGGCACGACCCCGCCGAGTGGTTCGTTGAGAACAAGTTCGGCGTGATCGGCACGCCGGACGATGCGATCGCATTGATCGAACGACTCCAGTCGAAGCAGGGCGAGTTCGGCGTGTTCCTGCACCAGGCGCACAACTGGGCGGACTGGGAGGAGACCAAGCGCTCCTACGAGCTATATGCGCGTTATGTGATGCCGCATTTCTCCGGCGACAACATCCCGCGCGTCGAGTCATTCAACTGGTGCACAGAGCATCGCGACGAGCTGACCGAGAAGCGCTCGGCCGCGGCGCGTGCGATGTTCGACAAGCACGAGGCAGAGCAGCGTGCGCGTGAGGCAGGCGGTATGGTGCGGCCGAAGGTGGGGCGCGAGGCGTGGTGACGTGTCCGGCGTCATCCTCGCGGTGCTTGACCATCCCGACGCGACGGGTGCGCTGCTCAACGCCGCGCGACGGCTTGCCGAACTGTGCGATGCGACACGGATCAATGCCCTGGTGGTACGGATGCCGCCCGAGGCGATGGTGTCGCCAAGCGAAGAGGTGCTGACAGCTCAACGGGAGGCGAGGCTGCGTGCCGAGGAAGCCAGCCGCGCGGCCGGCGTGCGGGAGGTGTTCGATGCCTGGGCGGCGAATTTGCCCGCCGGCATCGTCGCTGAATGGACCGACACCGACGGCATCACGGAACTGCTGGTCGAAGGACGCGGACGCCGCGCCGACTACCTGGTGATCGAGCAGCCGGCGCGACACGACTATGGCACTAGCTGGCACGCGCTGCGTGCGGCTTTGTTCACCACTGACAGGCCGGTGCTGGTGGTGCCGGCGCAGTCAACGACGACATTTGGTCGCCGCGTCGCCATTGCGTGGCGCGATGATGAACCGGCGACCAAGGCGGTTCTTGCGGTATTACGCTGCCTGTCCCAGGCGGAGGGCGTATTCGTGCTGGCCGGCACGCGAGGCGACGCCGCCCCGCAATTGCCGGCGATCCTGGCGGAGCACGGCATCGCCGCAGCGTTGCACGCGATGCCGATCGGTTCCGGCGTATTCGGCGCGGCACTCCTCGCCAAGGCTCACGAACTCGGCGCTGACCTGCTGGTGATGGGTGCCTATCAGCACTCGCCGCTGCGCGAGTTCCTGCTGGGTGGCGTCACGCGGCACATGCTGGCCAATGCCGATCTGCCATTGCTGTTGCGGCACTGACCATCACGCGTGAACCAGCGGCGCGTGATCGGCGTGGAACTCTTCCTCGGTCACGCCATAGACGTCGAACACCTTGTTCGGAGTGAGCTGTGCCGGCGTGCCGTCGAACACAATGCGTCCCGACTGCATGGCGATGATGCGGTTGCACCAGGCGCGCGCCGCATCCAGATGATGCAGGCATACCAGCACCGTCAGTCCGTCCTGGCGGTTCACCGTGCGCAGCGCATCCATCACCACCCGCGCATTATGCGGATCGAGGCTGGCGATCGGTTCATCCGCGAGCAGCATTGCCGGCTGCTGCAACAGGGCCCGGCAGATCGCGACGCGCTGCTGCTGGCCGCCCGACAGCGTGCCCGCGCGCTGCAATGCCACCTCGGCGAGGCCGAAGCGCTCCAGCAACATCACTGCCATCGCCCGCTCCTGTTCCGAGAAGAGGCCGAGCAGGCTCGACAGCGCGGGACGATGCGCAAGCCTCCCGATCAGCACGTTGGTGAGAACGTCGAGCCGCGGCACCAGGTTGAACTGCTGAAAGATCATCGCCGCTCGCGCACGCCACGCGCGCAACGCCTTGCCGGTGAGCACGGTGACGTCGGTCTCGCCAAACTGGATGGTGCCGGCTGAGGGTTCGGTCAGCCGGTTGACCATGCGCAGCAATGTCGATTTGCCGGCACCCGAGCGGCCGATGATGCCGAGCATCTGGCCGGGCGGCACGTCGAGCTCGATCGCGTCAACCGCGACAACGCTGCCGAACCTACGTGTCACGCCGTGGAGGCGGAGCATCTCCGTCACACCCTCAACGCCTCGCCAGCGCAGGTCATGACTACTCTACCGTGTCGATCAGGTCGGGACTGATCTCCAGCTTGAATGCCGCGGCCATCAGTGCCCGCGTATAGTCCTCGCGTGGGTTGGCGAACACGACATCGGCGTCACCCTCCTCCACCACGCGGCCATGACGCAGCACGACCAGGCGATGGGCAAGGGCGCGCACCACCTTCAGGTCGTGGCTGATGAACAGATAGGCCAGACCGTGAACCTGCTGCAGCCGACGCAGCAGATCGACGATCTGCGCCTGCACCGACATGTCCAGTGCGCTGGTCGGCTCATCGAGCACGACGAAACGTGGCTTCAGCACCATCGCGCGCGCGATGGCGATGCGCTGCCGCTGACCGCCGCTGAACTCGTGCGGATAGCGATGCACGGTATCCGTCGGCAGTCCGACCTCATCCAGTTCCGCGGCGACGCGATAGTCGCGTTCGGCACGACTGAGGGTGGGTTCGTGCACGCGCAGCCCTTCGGCGACGACTTCTCCCACCGGCATACGCGGGGAGAGACTGCCAAACGGGTCCTGGAACACGATCTGCATGCGGGAACGCAGGCTGCACATTCCGCTCCGTTTGAACGACGCGATGTCCGTGCCGTCGAATTCGATCCGTCCGGTGGCACGTTCCAGGCGCAGCGCCGCGAGCGCCATCGTGGTCTTGCCCGAGCCCGACTCGCCGACCAGCCCCAGCGTCTCGCCTTCTCGCACTGCAAGCGATACGCCGTCCACCGCACGCACATATCCAACGGTTCGGCGCAGCACGCCGCGGCGGATCGGGAAGTGCACCTTCACGTCCTCCGCCTTCAGCAGACACTTCGCATGATTTGGCAGCGGCGCCGGGCGACCTTGAGGCACCGCGGCGAGCAGCATGCAGGTATAGGGGTGGTAAGGCGCCTCGAACACGTCGGCGACGCGGCCGGCCTCGACCACCTCGCCGTCCTTCATGACGCAGACCCGATCGGCATAGCGGCGCACGATCTGCAGATCGTGCGTGATCAGCAGCAGCGCCATCCGGCGCTCGGTTCGCAGCCGCGTCAGCAACTTCAGAATCTGTGCCTGGATGGTGACGTCCAACGCGGTGGTCGGTTCGTCGGCGATCAGCAGCGCGGGATTGTTGGCAAGTGCCATCGCGATCATAACACGCTGTCGCTGGCCGCCCGAGAGCTGATGCGGGAACGCCTCCAGCCGGTGCTCGGCATCGGCAAACCCGGCCTGGCCGAGTACGTCGATCACACGTTCGCGTAGGCTGTGAGCGGGTATACGGCGGTGCAGCGTTATCGCCTCGGCGACCTGGCGGCCGATCCGATGCAGCGGATTGAGGCTGTTCATCGGCTCCTGAAACACCATGCCGGCCAGCACGCCGCGTGCGCGATGTAGTGTATCGGCATTGGCGCCGATCATCTGCTCTTCGTTCAGCAGGATGCTGCCGCTGGGATTGTTGCCACCCGACGGCAACAGTTGCAGCAGCGACAGCGCGGTGACGGACTTGCCGGAGCCGGACTCGCCGACCAGCGCCAGTGTCTCGCCACGCTCGAGCTTGAACGACACGCCGTTGACCACGCGTTTCGTGCCGAACGCGACGGACAGGTCTTTCACCTCGACCATGCTCATATCGGCAACCGCCGCGGATCGAATGAGTCGCGCACCGCCTCTCCAACGAAGATCAGCAATGTCAGCATCCCGCCTAGTACGAAAAACGCGGTGAAACCCAGCCACGGCGCCTGCAGGTTGTTCTTGCCCTGTGCCACCAGCTCGCCCAGCGATGGTGATCCCGGCGGCAGGCCGAAGCCAAGGAAATCCAGGCTTGCCAGGATTGTCACTGATCCGGACATGGTGAAGGGCAGGAAGGTCAGCGTCGCCACCATCGCGTTGGGCAGGATGTGCCGCCACATCAAAGCGATGTCGGAGACGCCGAGAGCCCTGGCGGCACGCACGTAGTCAAGGTTGCGCCCGCGCAGGAATTCGGCGCGCACCACGCCGGTGAGGTTCATCCATGAGAACAGCAGCAGGAAAATCAGCAGCACCCAGAAACTCGGCGTGATGATGCTGCCCAGGATGATCAGCAGATAGAGCTGCGGCATGCCGTTCCAGATCTCGATGAAGCGCTGGAACAGCAGGTCGATCGCGCCACCGTAATAGCCCTGGACGGCACCGGCCGCGATGCCGATGGCGGAGGACACGATTGTGAGACTGAAGCCGAACAGCACCGAGAGGCGAAAGCCGTAGATCACGCGCGCCAGCACGTCGCGCGCCTGGTCGTCGGTGCCGAGAGGGTTACGCATGGTCGGTGGCGACGGCGCCGGCGTCGGCAGATTCTTCATAATGGTAGCGTAGTTGTATGGCACGGGAGGCCAGATCATCCAGCCATGCGCGTTGATCAATTGCTGGAGGTCGGGGTCCGTATAATCGGCTTCGGTGGGCATGAACTCTGGTCCAAAGGTATCCTCGCTGTAGTCCTGCAGAACGGGGCAATAAAATTGCCCGTTAAAGCTGATCAGCAGCGGCCGATCGTTGGCGATGAATTCGGCGAACATGCTGGTGCCGAACAGCACCAGGAATATCCAGAACGAGACGTAACCGCGCCGGTGCTGGCGAAATATCGCGAGCCGGCGGCGGGTGATCGGTGAGAGCGTCACCGCCGCGCCTCGAAGTCGATGCGCGGATCGACAACCGTGTACAGCGTGTCGCCGACGATCTGCATCAGCAGACCGAGCAAGGTGAAGATGTAGAGCGTGCCGAACATGACCGGGTAGTCGCGCTGGATCGCCGACTGGAACCCGAGCAGACCCAATCCATCGAGCGAGAACACGATCTCGACCAGCAGCGCCGAGGTGAACAGGATGCTGATGAAGGCCTGCGGGAAGCCGGCGACGATCAGCAGCATGGCATTGCGGAACACGTGACCGTAAAGCACGCGCTGCTCGCTGGCGCCCTTGGCCCGCGCCGTCACCGTGTACTGCTTGCGGATCTCCTCGAGGAAGCAGTTCTTGGTCAGCATCGTCAGGCTGGCGAAGCCGCTTGCCACCACGGCGATCGTTGGCAGCACCATGTGCCAGGCGTAGTCCGCCAGGCGCGCGGGGAGGCTCCAGTCCGAGGAGCCTTCGCTGGTGAGGCCGCGCAACGGAAACCAGTGCCAATAGCTGCCTCCGGCGAACAGCACGACGAGCAGGATGGCGAACAGGAAGCTTGGTACCGCGTAGCCGACCAGCACGACGGCACTGCTCGCAATGTCGAAGCGATTGCCGTCGCGCACCGCCTTGGCGATGCCGAGTGGGATGGAGATGAAATAGACCAGCAATGTCGACCACAGACCGAGTGAGACGGAGACCGGCATCTTCTGGAGGATGAGATGCAGAACGGTCTGGTCGCGGAAGAAGCTGCGGCCGAAATCGAAGCGCAGGTAGCCGCTGAGCATGTCGCGAAACCGTGTCAGCGGCGGCTTGTCGAAGCCGAACATCTTCTTGATGTCGGCGACAACGTGAGGGTCGAGCCCGCGCGCGCCGCGATACGAGCCGGAGCCGCCAATTTCCGATGAGGCGGAGCCGAGACGGGACGACAGATCGCCCTTGCCCCGCAGTTCCGCGATCATCTGCTCGACGGGTCCGCCCGGCGCGAACTGCACCACCGCGAAGTTGATGGCGATGATGCCGAACAGAGTAGGGATCACCAGCAGCAGGCGGCGGAACAGATAGCCGGTCATTCAGGCGGCGCCACTCCCCCTCCCCTTGCGGGAGGGGGCAGCGGGAGGGGCCTCACTGCTGCCTTGCCGCGTCGTTGGCCGCAGCCTTTGCCGGATCTACCCACCACGAATCGAAGTTGAACCCCTCGCGGATCGGTTTGTCCGGAAAACCGAAGCGATTCCAGTAGGCGATGCGGAAGTCCAGGCTGTCCCAGTTGGGCACCAGATACCAACGCCACAGCAGTATCCGGTCCAGCGCGTGACCCGCGGTGTTGAGTGTCGCACGGTCTTGCGCCGTGACGACCCGCTCGACCAGCGCATCGACTGCCGGATCGCAGATCCCGGGCAAATTGAAACTGCCCGGCGCCTTGGCCGCCGTACAGGTGAAGTAGTCGCGCAATTCGTTGCCTGGGATATCACCCTGCGGATAGATCATGATGAGCATGTCGAAATCGAAGTCGTCCGTCAGATGCTGGTACTGTGCCGGGTCGGCCGTGCGTACCCGCGCGTCGATGCCGAGCTTCTGGAGCGACTGGATGTAAGGCAGCGACACGCGCTCCAGAGACGGGTCGTCGAGGAGAATGGTGAAACTCATCTGCGTGCCGTTCTTGTCCACAAGCTGGCGATCCTTCACCGACCAGCCGGCTTGCTCGAGCAGTGTCAGAGCACGCCGCAACTGCTCGCGGTTGTTGCCGGAGCCATCGGTCACCGGTAGCTTGAATGGCTCGGTGAACAGCTCCGGCGGCAGCTCCTTGCGATAGGGCTCCAGCAGCTTCAACTCGTCGCCCTGCGGGATGCCGGACGAGGCCAGGTCACTGTTGTTGAAGTAACTCAGTGTGCGCGTGTAGGCGCCGTAGAACAGATTTTTGTTCTCCCACTCGAAGTCGAACGCCTCCGCCATCGCCTGACGCACCAGCGGATTGGCGAATACCGGACGACGCGTGTTCATCGCAAATCCCTGCATGCCGGTCGGCAGGTGGTGTTTAAAGACCTGCTTGATCACCAGCCCGCGTGTCACGGCTGGGAAGTCATAGGCGGTCGCCCAGTTCTTCGAGATGTTCTCGCTGCGCAGATCGATCTGGCCGGCCTTGAACGCCTCCATCGCTACGGTCGAATCACGGAAATACTCGATGTGCACGCGATCGAAGTTGTTGGTGCCTTTGCCGGTCGGCATGTTCGCGGCCCACCAGTCGGGCCGGCGCGCATAGGTGATGCTGCGGCCGAGTTCGAAGTTCTCGATTCGATAAGGCCCCGAGCCGATCGGTGGATCGGTCAGCGGCTTTGTGAAGTCGCGGCCTTCGAAGAAATGCTTGGGCAGCACCGGCAGGCCGCCCAGGATCAGCGGCAGCTCGCGGTTCTCGTTCGACTTGAAATGGTACACGACGCGCCGTGGACTTTCCACCACCACGTCCTTCACGTCGGCCATCTGGATGCGGAAGCCCGGCCGTCCCTGTTCGAGCAGCGTGCGGTAGGTCCACGCGACATCTTCCGCGGTGACCGGCGTGCCGTCGGAGAACTTTGCCTCGGGCCGCAGCTCGAACGCGACCCACAGCTTGTTGGCGGGCAGTTCGATGGTCTCGGCGAGGTGGCCGTAGCCTGACGCGACTTCGTCGGCCGACGAGGTGAGCAGGCTTTCCCACACATGCCCGACGGTCGCGCCGGAGCCCGAGCCGCCGGGCAGGATCACCCACGGGCTGACCATCCCGCTTGCCGATGTGCCGCGCAGGATGAACGGATTGAAGCTGTCGAACGTGCCGATCGACGCCAGTGTGACCTCGCCACCTTTCGGCGCGTTCGGGTTCACGTAGGGAAAGTACGGGAAGTCCGGCGGCAGGGCAGGCTTCGCCAGGATGGCGATCGCGTTGCTGCGGGTCGTTGGCAGATCGTCGGCCTGGGCGGGGAGTATGGCGAGGCCGAGCAGCAGAGCGAGGATTATGGTGCGCATAAGAAAGCAGATTTGGCGCCAAGCGGGGGCGCTGGCAACTAAAGACTAGGTAAGCAGCGCGACGATCTGCGGCACCAGCGCCGGATCGCCCACCGACAGCACCCGCCCGTCGCCGCCGGGGCGCAAAGGCTGGCCGGCCCAGTCGGTCACCCGACCCCCTGCTCCCTCAACCACCGGCACCAGCGCCGCCCAGTCCCACAGCTTCATCGTCGTCTCCGCGATCACGTCGATCTGGCCGAGTGCCAGGAGGCCATGGGCGTAGCAGTCGCCGCCCCAGTAGTTGCGCCGCACTGCGGATGCCAACCGCCGCCAGCGCGGTTCGTCGGTATCCAGCATCTCCGGGCTGGTACAGGAAAGCTCGGCATGCGCCAGCGAGGCACACGGCCGGCAACCCGCGCGTCCACCAAGCGGGCCGCGAAATGCCGTGGGCCGCCCCGTGGCGCCTGTCCAGCGCTCGTGCGTCACCGGCTGGTCGATCACCCCGAGGATCGGCGTCTCGCCATCCAGCAGCGCGATCAGCGTGCCGAAGGTCGGTCGGCCGCTGATGAAGGCACGCGTGCCATCGATCGGATCGAGCACCCAGCGCATTCGTGCCTCGGGCCGATCCAGGCCGAACTCCTCGCCCAGAATCCCGTGATCAGGGAAGCGCTCTGCAAGCACCGCGCGCATCGCCTGCTCTGCGCTGCGGTCCGCGATCGTTACCGGGGAGCGGTCGGATTTGCTGCCAATGGCGAAGCCGGCGCGGAAGAACGGCCGGACCACCGCTCCGGCGACGTCGGCAGCAGCTTCGGCGGCTGCCAGGAACCGGTCGAGTTCGCCCAGAACGCCCGGCTTGCCTGGCAACGTAGCGCCGGCGCTACGGCTTGGGTGGCTGACCGGGCGCTGCCGGCGGGGATGCCGGCGCGCTCGGCTGTGCGGCCGGTTGCTGCGCCGCAGCGGGCTGCGGCGCAGGTGGCACCGGTAACGCCACAGGATTGTCGGAGAGTGTCCGCAGGTAGGCGATCACGTCCGCCCGCTGCTTGTCGTTGGTGATGCCGGCGAACGACATACGGGTGCCGGGCGCATAGGCGCTTGGCTTGTACAGCCAATTGTTCAGGGCATCGAAGGTCCAGGGCTGTCCTTTGAGCTTCTCCAACGCAGGCGAATAGTTGAAACCCTGTTCGTGGTCGTGCGGCCCGGCGACAACGCCGTAGAGGTTCGGCCCGACCCCGGGCTTGCCGCCCTTGTCGAAGGTGTGACAGGCGACGCAGACGCGGTGCACGAACTGATCGCCCACCTTGGGGTCGGCGCTGGCGAGCAGAGGCGCGATGGGCGCGGGACCGGCTGGCTTTGCCTCGCCGCCGCCTGTCGCTACCGGGGCCGCCGCGATGACCAGCGCCGGCTTCTCCGGCTGCCGTTCGCGCACCAGGAGGTCGCCGATCATGCCAGTGAGAAAGAAGACAATGCCGGCGACCAGGATCGCCGCAATGCCCTTGTTGACTTCCATACTGTCCATGCGGCGTGAGTTCCCCGTCGAACCAGATCAAAGGCGCACGGAGGTTCGCCGGCACGGCGTTGCACGCGGCCGTTCGCCTCCATAAGGTGCGCGCACCATAGGGAAACGACCTTTGCCCATCAACCCGTGAACCTGCCACCCGTGAACCCGATCATCATCATCCCGGCCCGCATGGCCTCGACACGGTTGCCCGGCAAACCGCTCGCCGACATCCACGGCAAGCCGATGATCGTGCACGTGCTGGAGCGCGGGCGCGAGGCGGACCTCGGACCCGTCGCGGTGGCATGCGGCGATGCGGTGATCGCCGACGCGGTGCGGGCAGCGGGAGGCCGCGCAATACTGACCGATCCCGACCTGCCGTCGGGCTCCGATCGCGTGTTCGTCGCATTGGCCGAGCTCGATCCTGACGGGCGGCACGACGTCGTCGTCAATCTGCAGGGCGACGTTCCCACGATCGCTGCGGCGCAGTTGCGCCCGGTGATCGCGCCGTTGGACGATCCGGCCTGCGACATCGGCACCCTGGTGCTGCCGATCGCGTCCGATGAGGAGGCAAATACCGCATCGTTCGTGAAGGCCGCCTGCGCGTTCGCGGAAGCCCAGGCTGTCGCCCCGGCTTTGTATTTCTCGCGCCAGCCAATCCCGTGGGGAGATGGGCCGCGCTGGCATCATATCGGCATCTACGCGTATCGCCGCGAAGCGCTCGCCCGCTATGTGGCACTGCCACCATCTCCGCTGGAGATGCGCGAGAAGCTCGAGCAACTGCGCGCACTGGAGGCGGGTATGCGGATCGGCTGCGCGCGCGTCGACTACGGGCTGTTCGGCGTCGATACGCCCGAGGACCTGGAGCGGGCGCGCCGCCTGCTCGCCCCGGCCGGCCGCGCATGACCGGGACGATCGCCTTCCAGGGTGTGCCCGGTGCCTATTCCGACCTTGCCTGCCGCGTCGCCTACCCGGAGCTCACCACGTTGCCGTGCGAGTCGTTCGAGTCGGCGATGGATGCGGTGCGTGAGGGGCGCGCGGAGCTTGCCATGCTGCCGTGCGAGAACAGCCTCGCCGGGCGCGTGCCAGACATCCACCACCTGTTGCCGGAATCCGGTCTGTTCGTGATCGGCGAGCACTTCCATCGGGTCGAGCATTGCCTGCTCGGGGTGAAGGGCGCCACGATCGACGACCTGAAGCGGGCGCATTCGCACACCGTGGCACTGGGCCAGGTCCGCCACAGCCTGCGCCGGCTTGGGTTGACGCCGGTGGTGCAGGCAGACACTGCGGGCGCGGCCCAGCTTGTCGCGCAGTGGAACCGCAAGGAGGAGGCGGCGATCGCCTCGTCTCTGGCGGCGGAGATCTATGGGCTGCAAATTCTTGCGGCGAATGTCGAGGACGCCTCGCACAACACGACGCGGTTCTATGTCATGGCGCGCCAGCCGCGGACGCCTGAGCCGACCCAGCCGGAGCTGATGACGACATTCGTGTTTCGGGTTAGGAACGTGCCCGCGGCGCTCTACAAGGCGCTGGGCGGCTTCGCGACCAATGGTGTGAACATGACCAAGCTGGAAAGCTACATGCTCGCCGGTCATTTCGTCGCCACGCAGTTCTTATGCGATGCCGACGGCCATCCCGAGCAGCCGGCGCTGCGGCGTGCGCTGGAGGAGCTGTCGTTCTTCTCCTCCGAGGTGCGGGTTCTGGGCGTCTATCCCGCCGCGCCATTCCGCCGGCGGCAGGGGACGTAACGCAGGCTGCTCACGACTGCTTGCTTGCCGGCTCCAGCTCATACCGCTTCAGGCGATAGATGATCGTCGAGACGATCCAGCACAGAACGAAAATCCCGACCACGGCAAAGCCAAGATTGCCGATACTGTCGTTCAGCGTTCCGACAGCGTCCCAGAACCCCCCGTTCAGCGCGAGCTGGCTGCCGATCAGTCCGAGTGCCTCGACGCCGCCGATCAGCAGAGCGATCAGCACCGAGATGGCGGTTATCGTCAAATTGTACCACAGCTTGCGCAGCGGATTGACGAAGGCCCAACCGTAGGCGCCGACCATCAGCACGCTGTCAGTTGTGTCGACCAGCGCCATGCCCGCGGTGAACAGCGCGGGAAACACCATGGCCTGCCACGGCGACATGCCGTGCGCCGCCTGCGTCGCTGAGATTCCCAGCAGACCGACCTCGGTCGCGGTGTCGAAGCCCAGGCCGAACAGGAAGCCGAGAGGGTACATGTGCCAGCTTTCCGTGATCGCGCGGAACAACGGACGGAACAGGCGCGCCAGCAATCCTCGCCCGGCAAGCAGCAGGTTGAGCGCGTCGTCGTTCAGCCTGCCGCCACGCCGCACTTCGCGGAAACTGCACCAGACGCCGCGCAGAACGACCAGGTTCGCCATCGCAATTGCCAACAGGAACGCCGCCGACACCGCGGTTCCGAAGACGCCGCCGACCTGCCTGGCGGTGTCGAGCCGGTCCTGCATGGAAGCGGCCATCGCAGCAATCGCCAGTGATGCGAGGACGACGATGGTGGAGTGGCCAAGCGAGAACCACAGTCCGACCATTCGCGGGCGTTTGCCATCCTGCATCAGCTTGCGGACAACGTTGTCGATGGCCGCGATGTGGTCGGCATCGACCGCGTGGCGCAACCCGAACACCCAGGCCAGCAGCGCGATCCCGAGCAGCGCGGGACGGTCATGGAACGCTGTCCAGGCCCAGCTCCAGGCGGCAACATTGGCCCCGATCAGGCCGCCATACAGCGGCGCCGATCCTCGAAGGCCACGAAGCCCGCCGACAAGGCCGCTCACACCGCGTTGTCCGCAGGTGCCAGTCCGGTCGCACCGGGCAATTCCTGCTGCCCGACCAACTCGCGGCGCAACCACTGATACCACGCCTCGATGCCCTCGCCGGTCTCGGCGGACACGCACAGCACCCCGATGTCGGGATTGACCTCGCGCGCGTACGCGATGCAGCGATCGACATCGAAACGGACATGCGGCAGCAGATCGATCTTGTTGATCAGCATCAGCCGGCAGGCCCGGAACATGTGCGGATACTTGATCGGCTTGTCCTCGCCCTCGGTCACCGACACCACCACCACCTTGGCCCGCTCGCCGAGATCGAACAGCGCCGGGCAGACCAGGTTGCCGACGTTCTCGATCAGCACCAGCGAACCGGGCGGCGGTCTGAGCTGCTGCATGCCGCGCGCCAGCATGTCCGCCTCGAGATGGCAGCCGGTGCCGGTGTTGACCTGAATCACCGCGCAGCCCGTGGCGCGGATGCGCTCGGCATCGTTGGTCGTGGCCTGGTCGCCTTCCACCACATAGATACCCATTTCGTCGCGCAGCGCGCGGATGGTGCGTTCCAACAGGCTCGTCTTGCCCGATCCGGGGGAGCTCATCAGGTTCAGTGCCAGTACCTCGCGGCCCTCGAACCAGCCGCGGTTGCGTTCGGCCAGGGCCTGGTTCTTGGCCAGAATCTCCTGCTCCAGGGCGATGGTGCGGCCGTGCATGCCGGCATGCAGCGCGGCGCGCGGGTCGCCATGCGTATGGCCATGGTCATGCAGGTGGCCATGATCGTGGTCGTGGTCATGATCGTGCGGGTGCGCGTGGTCATGGCTGTGGGTATGTCCGTCGGAGCCATGCGTATGAGCACCCGGCATCGTGTAGCGAACGTCGTCATTATCCGAGCAGCCGCAGGTGGTGCACATCACGCGACCTCCATTTCCCTGATCCTCAGTTCCTCACCGGCAATCACGCGAAGGTTTGCGCTGCCGCAGGCGCAGCGGCCGACCAGTTGCACCAACGATACCTCACCGTCGCAGTCGCGACACACCGCGCGCCCGGGCGTCTCGACAATCTCCAATGCGGCGCCCTCGAGCACGGTGTTCCTGGCGCAGACATCGAAACAGAAGCGCACCGCATCGGGCATAACCGCGGACAACTGGCCGATCTCCAGCCGCACCCGGGTCACGCGCGCATCCCCTGCGCGCTCGGCGCAGATCTCCACAATCCCGCTGGCGATGCTGAGTTCATGCATCGCATCGCATCGCTAACAGATCCTCGGCAGCTGCTCGCCGACCAGCATGTCGACGATGCGTTCGCCGCCGAACACGGTGTGCAGCACCACCATGCCGTTGGGGCGTTCGGTCACCTCGCCGATCGCCACCGCACCCGCACCGGCGGGATGCGCACGCATCGCTGCCAGCACACGATCGGCGTCGGTCGCGGCTACCACCGCCACAAGCTTGCCCTCGTTGGCCAGATACAGCGGATCGAGACCAAGGATTTCGCAGGCTCCCTTGACCTCCTCACGCAGCGGCAGCGCATCCTCGCGGATGCGGATGCCGACGCCAGAAGTTTGCGCGAACTCGTTCAGCACGGTGGCAATGCCGCCGCGCGTTGCATCGCGCAGGCAGTGGATCGACGGGCACACCGCCAGCATCGCCGCCACCAAACCGTCCAGCGGCTGGCAGTCGCTCGATACATCGGCCTCAAGGGCCAACTGATTGCGCGCGATGAGAATGGCGGTGCCATGGTCGCCCAGCACGCCGTTGACGATCACCACATCGCCCCGGCGCGCCTGGTCCGCCGAGATCGCCACGCCGCGCGGCACGACGCCGATCCCTGCTGTGTTGACGAACAGCTTGTCGGCGGCGCCGCGCTCGACCACCTTGGTGTCGCCTGTCACGATGGCTACACCGGTCTGATCAGCGACGCGCTTCATGCTAGCAACCACGCGGCGCAGGATCTCGACGTCGAGACCTTCCTCCAGCACCATGCCGCACGACAGGAACAACGGCCGCGCGCCGCACATCGCCAGATCGTTGACGGTGCCCGCCACCGCGAGCGTGCCGATATCACCGCCAGGGAAGAACAGCGGATCGACCACATAGGTGTCGGTGGTGAACGCCAGCCGGTCGCCATGCCTAGCCAGATCGGTGAGAGGGATACGCGCCTGGTCCTCGAGCGCGCCAAGCATGGGATTGTCGAACCCCGGGACGAACACGTCCTCTATCAGCGCACGCATCGCCTTGCCGCCGCTGCCGTGCGACATGTTGATGCGCGCGTCGCGCACTGTGCCGCCGCGTCGCGCGCCGGTTGGTGCCGGAACGTTCATCCGCTGGCATCCGCAGCGACGAGCGGCATGTCGGTCCGGCCGTAGTTGTAGTAGGCCGCGCAGGCACCCTCGGTGGAGACCATCAATGACCCCAGCGGGGTTTCAGGCGTGCAGGCGGTGCCGAACACCTTGCATTGGCGCGGCTTGATGACGCCCTTCAGCACCTCGCCGCACTGGCACGCCTTGGGATCGGCTATCCTGACGTTGGGCACATCGAATTTCCGTTCCGCATCGAACGCGGCATAGCGATCGCGCAGCCGCACGCCGGAATGATCGATCGAACCCAGGCCGCGCCACTCGAAGAATTCGCGCAATTCGTAGACCTCGTGGATCGCCGCGAGCGCGTTCGGATTGCCATGCGTCGGAACAACGCGGCCATATTGGTTCTCGACCTCGCAGCGGCCATCGTCGATCTGCTTCAGCACCATCCAAAGCGCATGTAGCACGTCCAACGGTTCGAACCCGGCGATGGTGATCGGCTTGTGATAGTGTCGGGTTACGAACTCGTAGATCGTGGTGCCGATCACCATGCTGACATGACCAGGTCCAAGGAACCCATCGAGATGCAGGTCGGGCAAGTCCAGGATCGCCTTGATCGTCGGAATGATCGTGATGTGGTTGCAGAACAGCGAGAAGTTCCTGACGTCCTCCCGTCGCGCCTGGATCACTGTCATGGCGGTGCCTGGCATCGTGGTCTCGAAGCCTAAGCCGAAGAAGATAACCTCCCGATCCGGGTTTTTCCGCGCGATCGCCAGCGCGTCGAGCGGCGAGTAGACCATGCGCACATCCGCACCGTCCGCCTTCGCCTTCAGCAGGCTTTTGCGCGATCCTGGCACCCGCATCGCGTCGCCAAACGTGGTGAAGATCACCTCCGGCCGTTCGGCGAGCGCCACGCAATCGTCAACGCGCCCCATCGGCAACACGCAGACCGGGCAGCCAGGACCGTGCACGAACTCCACCTCGTCCGGCAGCATCTGCTGAATACCGTAGCGAAATATTGAGTGCGTGTGCCCGCCGCACACTTCCATGATCTGCAGTGGTCGCGTCCGGTTCCGCGTGACGGCCGCGCTCAACCTGCGGATCTCGCCCAGCAGCACACGCGCCTTCACCGGATCGCGAAACTCGTCGACGTATTTCATGACGCCGCCCCACTTTTCAAACCACCGCGGTCCTCGGCCATCAGCGTGTGCACCAGATCCCACAGGATGTGATAGATCGCCACATGCGTCTCCTGGATCCGGTGGATGCTGTCGCTGCGCACCACCAGACAATGATCCAGACCGCCGTCGCGCGCCATCTTGCCGCCGTCGTTGCCGGTGAAGCCGATCGTGATCAGGCCGAGTTCCTTGGCCTTGGCGAATGCGGCCAGCAGATTTTCGGAACTGCCACTGGTCGAGAATCCGACAAGCCCATCGCCTTGATTGGCCTGCGCGATCAACTGGCGGACGAAGACGTGGCCGAAGCCGACATCGTTGCCGACCGCGGTCAACATCGCGATGTCGGCTGTCAGGTTGATCGCGGTCAGCGCCGGTCGCCCCGCGGTGACCGGATGCTGGAACTCCACCGCGAAATGCGCGGCATCGCAGCTCGATCCGCCATTGCCCATGCTGAACAGTCTGCCGCGACGGCGATATACGCCGGCCATGGCTTCCGCCGCCGCGACAACGGCAGCCGCATTTTCCGCGAAGAAACGCTCCTTCGCGGCGTTGCTGTCGCGCGCCTTCCGATGCACCGATTCAAGCAACGTGCCGCGCAGCCGAACCGCATCCTGCTTGTCCCCGTGGAGGAACGGATACAGGTCCTGCAGCGCGCGGCCCTCTGTCATGACGCGGGCTTCCTCATGCGGATTCTGAGCGGCGCATGGCTTCCATCTCTGCCTGCGCCTCACCCAGTTCATGCAGCAGTTCCAACGTGCGCGCTGCCTCGTCCTCGTCGATGCGGCTCATGGCGAACCCGACATGCACCAGCACCCATTCGCCGACGTAAGACGCCGGCTCCCGCCCCTCCGTCGCTATGAAGCTGATGTTGATCGGCCGGCGCACGCCGCCGACGTCAACGATCGCAAGATTGCTGTTGGTATCGGAGATCTCGACGATGCGTCCGGGAATGCCTAGGCACATGGCGTGCTTCCTCGTTGTGCGGTGCCGCGCGGGATCGCCCGTGCGGCGGCGATTGCCGCCTGGCCGAGCGCGAGTCCGCCATCGTTGGCAGGCACCTGTGCGTGTGTGAGTACGCCCAGGCCGAGTGCTTCCAGCCGGTCTATCAGCAGCTCGAGCAGCACGCGGTTCTGCAATACGCCGCCGGACAGCGCGACAGTCGTGACCGGGGGATCGCGCTGCCGAAGCTTGTCAACCATGCGTGCGATCACCGAGGCAAGCCCCTTGTGGAACCGCGCGGCGATCACCGGCACCGGCGTGTCCTCGATCAGATCGCCAAGCAGCGCCTGCCACATCGGCAACGGCTCAACGTACGGCAGGTTGCTGGCTTTGAGCCGAGGAATTGCGAACGGATAGGCGAGACGCTCGTCCTCGTGCGCGAGAGTGTGCGCGTCCACCAGCGCCTCGAACTCCACGGCCGCCTGGCCTTCGTATTCAGCGCGTTCGGGACAAACGCCTGCCGCCGCTGCCGCCGCATCGAACAGGCGACCGCACGAGCTTGCCAGCGGGCTGTTGACGCCGCGCGCGATCATGCGGTCGAGAACCGCGCGCGGCTTCATCTGCAGGAACCGGTAAAGCGGCAGATCGGCATAGTCCATCGCAAACCGTGCCCAGCCCATCTCAGCCGTGAGATGCGCATAGGTATTGCGCCAGGGTTCGCGGATCGCCTGGGCGCCCCCCAACATGGCGACCGGCTTGAACGTCGCCAGCCGTTGGCAGTCGCGGTAGTCGGCCAGCAGGAATTCGCCGCCCCACAGCGTGTCGTCGAGGCCGTAGCCAAGGCCATCCAGGGCCACCCCGATCACCGAGGCTCCGTTCAGGGCGATGCCATTCTCCGCGAGGCAGGCGGCGATATGGGCATGATGGTGCTGCACTTCCGCCAGGTCCGCCGCCTGCCGCTCGGCAAGATCGCGACCCAGCTTGGTGGACAGATACTCGGGATGGCGATCGACCGCGACGATCGTCGGCGCGTGCTCGAACAATCGCTGATACGCCTCGATCGACTGTGCGTAGTCGGCGAAGGTCCTGGCGTTCTCCAGATCGCCCATGTGGTGCGACAGAATGGCCTGGCCGTCGCGTAGCAGGCAGAATGCGCCTTTGAGCTCGCCACCCATGGCAAGGACCGGTGGTGCGGCGGCGAAGCCGTCCGGCAGAGGTATGGGTGCCGGCGCGTAACCGCGTGCGCGCCGCATGATGCGAGGCTTGCCGCCGATGATGCGCACGATGGAGTCATCGACCCGTCGCGCGATGTCGCGGTCGTGCATCAGGAAATAATCGGCGATGTCGCCGAGTGTCTGTCGTGCCTCCGCGTTGCCGATGCATTGCGGCTCGTCGGACAGATTGCCGCTGGTCAGCACGATCGGCCGATCCATTCGCCGCAGCATCAGGTGGTGCAGCGGTGTATTCGGCAGCATCACACCAAGCGTGCCAACGCCGGGCGCGATCGTCTCGACAACTCGTCGGCCATCGGCGCGTGGTTTGACGATCACGATAGGGGCGGCGGCGCTGCTCAAGGCACCCGCCTCCTGCGCGTCGATGTCGCACCAGGCGCGCGCAACATCGATATCACGCACCATCAGCGCGAGCGGCTTGCGCGGCCGGCGCTTTCGTTCGCGCAGACGGGCCACAGCCTCGGGGTTGGTCGCATCGCAAGCGAGCTGGAAACCGCCGAGCCCCTTGGTCGCCAGGATCTGGCCGCGCATCAGCAACGTCGCCGCGCCATCGACGTCGTCCAATGTGCTGATGGCGTCCAAGGCAAGCGGGCGGCCATCGCCGCGCTCCAGCCACGCGCGCGGCCCGCAGACGTGGCAGGCGATCGGCTGTGCGTGGAAGCGGCGGTCGCCCGGCGCCTCGTATTCGGCCGCGCAGGCCGGGCAGAGACCGAACCTTCGCATCGTGGTGACTTGCCGGTCGTAGGGAAGCGCCTCGATGATCGACAGACGCGGTCCGCAATGGGTGCAGTTGGTGAACGGATAGCGATAGCGCCGATCGAAGGCGTCGAACACCTCGGCGCGGCATTGTGGGCAGGTCGCCGCGTCGGGCACGATACCGGTGCGTGCCCGGGTCGGAATACTGTTGATGATGCGAAACGCGGTGTCGTCCGGCGATGGCGCGCTTGCAGTGCGCTCGATCCGGTCAATCCGCGCCAGCGGCGGGGCCTCATTCGCCAGACTATCGATCAGTCGCTCGATGGTTATTGCTGAGCCGCGCAGTCGAATGATAACGCCGTCGCCGTCGTTGGCGACCCAGCCACGCAGTCCGCAGCGGCGCGCCAGGAGCCACACGGTCGGTCGGAAGCCGACGCCCTGAACCAGACCGCGCACGCGGATCAGTTCGGCGACGTCCCGATTATCGGCCAACGGATCCGCCAGCTTGTTCATGACGCGATCAGGTCCGGTGCAAGGCGCCAGAGCAGGACCCGGTTGTTCCCGGAGTCCGCAACCGCGGCCACGTCGCCGCACACCGCTATGCCGTACGGCCAACACAGGCTGTCCCGGCTTGGCAGCGCCCAGCGATTGTCGCCCTTGGCATGGAAATCGTCCTGCCCGGTCAAGGCGCACGCGCCGGCTTGGTAGGCATGGTCATTGGCGTGCCAGCCGAGCAGCCGCGAGTTTGCGGTGTCGGCGGCGACCAGCCACTTTCCGCTCGACGCTATGCCGTACGGCATGTGCAGCGTGCAGGCACTCGGCCAGTAGAGCGACTGGTTATGATCGACCTGAGTCGGGTCGGCCTGGCCAAGCAGCCGGTCACAGGCCTGATCGTTGCGGGTCGGCAGGACATCCCAGATCATGATGCGGTTGTTGCCGGCATCGGTCACGCACAGGGAGCCATCCCAGACCGCCACGTCGTGCGGCCAACGCATGCTGGACAGGCTAGGCTCGCCACCGCCGTTCTCATCGCGCGTGCCGAAATCATGCTGGCCCAGCACCAGATCGGCCGCCTGGCCGTTCCTCATGGGGGCGCCATGCCACATCAGCACGCGCCGATTCCCGGTGTCGGCGACCCAAAGCCGCACGCCGTCCCAGTGTACGCCGTAGGGCCAGAACAGCGACTGCGCCGATGCCGTGGCGTGGCCGCCGTTGGCCTCGACTGATGCAAAATCGGACTGTCCCAGCACCACGTCCGCCGGTGCGTGGTTTTGCTCCGGTCTCTCGTGCCAGATCAGCACGCGATGATTCCAGGCGTCCGCGACCGCGATACCGTTGCCTAATGGCGTCACGCCGCACGGGACGTTCAAGGTTGCCGGACCGGGCTGGCCCTTGGCGTTGCGACCCTCCTGCGAGAAGTCCGGCTGTCCGATGACCCAGTCGGCCGGCGCATTGTCGGCATCCGGCATCCTCGCCCAGCCGAGCAGCCGGTGATGGCCGGTGTCGCTCACCCAGAGCGGGCCGCCCGGCCCCATCAGGCTGACGCCGCGGGGCCCAAACAGCGAGGTGGCACCTGGCGCCACCGGGATCGCCAGTCCGTCGGCGCCGGCGGAGAGACCGAGGCAGGCGAACGGTCCCTCACGGTCCAGCACCGCAATCCTGGACGGGATCGGCGCGTGCTTCAGCGCGGGCGTCAGGTTGACACGCAGCGCGGTCGCCACCGTCTAGCCCTCCAGCCGCACGGCGACGCGATCGCCACGAACGCGCGCCGCATGCATGGTGAGCTGCACTTCGGGTGCGGTCAGGCACTCGCCGGTTTCCAGCAGATAGCGAAAGCCGTGATACGTGCAGGTGATGACGCCGTTGGCGGTATCGGCCATCTCCAGCGGCATGCCCAGATGCGCGCAGGCATTGTCGAAGCAACTCACCCGGCCGTCGCGCCGGCTCAGCAACACCGAACGCCCCGCGATCCTGCGCTCGATCACTCCGCCTTCGGGAATTTCGTCCAGCCGCGCGGCATCGACCCAGCCATGATCCGCATTGGCCGCGAACGGGCTGATGAAGTGCGTCACGTCACCGGCCTGCTTCACCGGGCCTCTGCTGACCTGCCGGATGTGAAGGATCTCGGGACAGTGCGTGCGGATGGCGCGCTCGACGCCTTCGCGCAGCGTCTCGCTGGAGGCCGGACATCCGTGGCAGGCGCCGGTCAACCGGATCTCCACCGCATCAGGCGGAACCACGCGGACCAGTTCCACATCGCCGCCATGCAGACGCATCGACGGCCGCACGTCGTCGAGCGCCCGCTCCAGCCGCGTCTGCAAGGGCTCGCGCAGCAGCCCATGAAATTGCAGCACGCCATGCACGATCGGATCGGCCACCGCCTCGCGCAATCTGGGCAGCGCGGCCGGATCATCCTTCAGGGTCCGGATCAGCCGGCGCAGGGCTTCCTTGTGCAACGCCTCGATCGCTGATTTCAGCGCCTGCACCGTCGCGGCCTGTGTGGCGTCCCAGGCATCGACGATCGCCTCCTGGCCGGTGATCGCGTGCACCAGGCGGTCCAGTTCCGCCGTTGCCTCATCCTGGGGCGGGGCCTGCGTGCGTTCTGTCGTGGCGCTGCTCACGACCCGGTCCTCAGGCGTATTTCAGGTCGCGGAACAGATACGGCTGGATCGCGCCGACGCCCAGCGATGCCAGGACGACCGCGAGCCAGACCGGCACGCCGAGCAGCCGCAGAATGACTACCGCCGTGAGCGCGATCGCGAAACCCGCGAACCAGCGCAGCAGCACTGCTTTCGGGTCGCGGAACAGCTTGCCTTTCAGGAACAGCCGCAGCGAGTTGGTGAACATCGGCCACATGCCGCGCTCCTACAGCAGTGCAAGGATGATCAGTCCGAGCAGCACGCCTGGAACGGCGCCGGTCGGGCCGAACATCGCCCCCATCGCCCCCGCCAGCTCGTTGCCGAGATCCTTGCCGGCGAGGACGATACCTGCCACGGCGCCACCCGACGTAGCCACCACGAACCCGCAGCACGTCCAGATCACGATGGTCACCGCGGTCAACTGCCCACTTGCGAGTTGGTACCAGAGGCCGGTCATTCGCATTCAGCTCCCGGCCGGATGATGCGACAGCGCAGCCAGGTCGTCAGCGATGCCGGCCAGCGTCTCCTCGATCATTGCAACGCTGTCGGCCTGATCGAAGCGGAGCAGGATGCGGCGTGCGTCCAGGTAAAGATCGCGGGCGGCGGTCAGGCAACCCTCGCGGCCCAGCCCCGGCCGGTCCGGATCATCCGCGAGATTGCGCAGAACATTCGCCTTGTTCGCGATGGTGGTCGCGTATTCCAGCGGCGTGTCGCGTTCGTTGCGAACCTTCAGTGCCTCGGCGTAGGCGGCCAGCGCGCGCAGATTGTTGTCCAGCACATGACCGCTGGAGGCATATTGCAGCGCGTTGCCGAGATTGTTCTGAATCATCGCGTATTCGCTTGGATGGTCCACCAGGGTGATGACGCTCAACACCTCCTCGAACGACTGCACCGCAAGTGCCTCACGCATCTTGGCGCGCTCATCGGCCATCGGCAGCGACAGGTAGGCGATAGCGAGGTTGTTGTGGAGGATCGCGTATTCCTGCGGATACTCGGTGCGTGTGAAGGTCCGCAGGGCGCGATGATACGACTGGATCGCATCCTGCAGCCGCGCCGCGCCGGCGCCGGCAAGCGATTGCGTGACCAGTCCGAGATTCATTTCGACCTCGGCAGATTCCGCTGGTTTGCCGTGTTCTCGCAAGCAAGGCAGCGCCGTTTCGTACGCGTCGCGCGCGTGCTTCAGCTGCGTCGTGCCGCCATCGGGGAGCGCCTGCAGCGCCGTCCCGAGCCGCGCGGTAATTCGAGCCCGCAACAGGGCGCCCTCGGCCAGGTCGAGAGCGCGACGATACAGGTCCACCGCGCGGCGCAACTGATCGGGTGTCTTCGGCCGAAGCTGCATGCCCATGGCGATCTCCATGAGCATCTCGGCCTTCTCCTCTGCGGTCTCCGCCTCTAAGTCGACCACCCTCAACGCGGCGTCGAATTGTGCTTCGGGTAAGGTTGGCCCCATCGCATCCTCCCAGGGTCGCCGCATTCAATAGAAGCGATGTTATTGCGATCAGCTTAAGGCGCAGCGCCAGCTTGTCGTCAATCACTTTATCATAGTGCAAAGTAAGTTTGCACTCAGAGTACGCCCAGAATCGCCAAAGCCTGCAGGTCGGCGACCCAGCGAACCGGGTATTGGCGTTCTTCAAAGTCTTCGGCGAGTTCCCTCGCGCGCAGGAATTCCTGCGCATGCACCACGCGGTCACCGCGCGCATTGCGGACGTTCAGCAGCAGACCGCCGGCCGATTGCCGTGTCAGCGGCACGATCAGCACCGCGTCGTAACGGGCCAGCAGGGCGACCGCGCCGACATCCTGCAAGTGCGCATCGCAGAGTTCCCGCGAGAGATGAATGCTGCCGCGTCGGATGCTGACCATCTGACCGGTGTCAGGGTGCGACATAGTCATCGATCGTGCGCTGGAGTTCGGCAATCACGCGCCTCGCCGAGGCAAGAACGGGTTCGCTGAGTTCCAACCCGAACGCGGCGCTGTGCAACTCTATAAGATAGACGGTGACATCGGTCGGGAAGCGCTCGCGGTAGATCTTCCGTCCGGCGGCGAGCGCGTGGTCCCAGCGAAAATCATGCAGGCTGAAACTGGGTGCACGCTCCGTCTCCAGCTCTGCGCCGGGCAACCTGAAGATGGCGCCAGGTGTCGATCCGCTGCTTGCAGCGTCGATCAGGATCAGTTGGCGCGTTCCGGTCGCGTGGAACATCACCTCCATGCCGGAGGTGCCGGCGTCGAACACACGCACATCGTCGCGCGGATTTTCCCGCAGATGCGCCTGCAACGCCTGGGCGACGAACACGCCAACCCCGTCGTCGGAGCGGGTTGCATTGCCGCAGCCGATGATCGTCAACATGGCTAGATGCGCCAGAGGCGGCAATACCAGTCCGCTTCCACCGGTACCGCGAGTTCCGGCAGATCGCACCATTTGCGATGCACCAGATAGTACATGCATTCCTGGCAGCGCATCTGGTCCGGCCCATACGGACGATCGACGAAGCCTGACAGAACCAGCTTCGCTTCCAGATCGTCCGGTGGAAGTTCGCGCAGCGCGACCAGCAAAGCGCCGAACTCGCGATTTGTCTCGGGAAACGGCTCGGTCTGGGTCTTCAGGCCGTCGGCCAGGAGCTTTCCGATGAGCGCTCGGAGGGCGAACTCCTTCTCCGTGGTCATGCCTTGTCCCCTCTGCGTGGAGGAGAGGGTGCGTCAGGATAGGCACCCCTCACCAGCGGCTCCCGCAAGCGACGGCTTTCGGTTCGGGTTGCTAGCCAACACGGAATCGCGCCAGCTCTTTTCCGGTCTTGCCGTCGTGAGCATGCACCGTGCACACGAGGCACGAGTCGAATGACCGCGCGACATGACCCACTTCCACGGGATCGCGCGGGTCGGCGATCGGCGCGCCGATCAACGCCTGCTCGATCGGCCCGAGGTTGCTGTTGGCGTCGCGCGGACCGACGTTCCAGGTGGTCGGCGCGACGATCTGGTAGTTCTTGATCTTGCCGTCCTTAAGTTCAATCCAGTGGCACAGCGCACCGCGAATCGCCTCGGTCGCGCCCCAGCCCCGGCCGTCGCGCTCCCGCGGCTTGACGTACCACAGATCGCTCAGGCGGAACTCACGCAGGCAGTGCTCGGCCTGCCGGTACAGCTTAACAGTTTCATGCATCCGGGCGATCTGGCGCAGGTGCAGGCTGGGGCCGCCCATCTTCTTGTACATGTCGAGGATAAGGCCGTCATAATGCTGCCAGGCTTCGCCGTGCCGGCCACCGGCCACCATCTGCCTGGCGAACGGGCCGGCTTCGAGGCGCCCGAAGTCGTTGTGCAGCACCGCCGTCGACCAGTTGTACTTCGCGTCGAAGTCGGTGTCGTTGTTCTGCACAGGGCGCGTCGTGCGGTCGTACGGGTGCACGTCACCGGCGCCCTCATCGTACCAGGAATGCATCGTGTTCTCCCGCACCCGCTCCTGCGTCATCAGCGTATGCGAGTCGGCTTTGCCGTCATATACGCCGCTCTTCATGATCAGCGCGGCGTTGCGGCCGTCGATGGTGGGCTTTTGGTACTTGTCCTCGTGCGGCAGATAGCCCCAGGAGACGTATTTGCCGACGCCTCCGCCGTACTGGTCGAGGCCCACATCCAGGCCCATGCGCCAATAGAACCCGAGATCGGAGTTCGCGTGCGCCGGGCTCTCGTCCAGCCAGACCATGAAATCGTCGTAGGTCCTGACCTGCTCGTAGCGCTCGATCGAGCAGCCGAGCCAGACCGGTTCCAGCCAGGTATTCTTGTCGTACTCCAGCAGGGACCAGGCGCGCGTGACATCGGACAGGGTGGGTGCGCACATCACGCCGCCCGGCACCATGAAGCTGGAATGCGGCCACTGGCCACCGAACAGCGCGTAGATCTCCACCGGCTTGCCCGAGACGGTGACGCCGGTTTCGTACGACTTGCCGGTGAACGGCGCGAAGCGTTTCACCGCCTCCTCGTAGAAGCTGCTGGCGCGATACTTCTTGTTCGTCATGTCGATCGCGTACAGGCCATAGAAATAGCGCGGCTGGCTCTGCAGGCTCTCGGTGATCTGACCGAGGTTGCGCGCCAGGATGGCGTTGCGCGGCACCTCGGTCTGCCATGCGGTGTCCAGCGCCCATGCAGCGCAGGTCAGGTGCGACGCGCCGCAAATGCCGCAGGCCCGCGGCGTCACGACCAGACCGGCCTGCGGGTCCTTGTCGCGCAGGATGATCTCGAAGCCACGGAACAGCTCCGCCTGGGTCCAGGCGTTGGTCACCACGCCGTTCTCGATATCGACGCGCACGTCAAGGTCGCCTTCCACGCGACCGACCGGCGAAATGTCGAGTGTCTGTACGGGCATTGCTCGGTTTCCTGTATGTTTGCGCTTCAGACCACGAACATGTCCTGTTCAGCCCAGGCCGGAGCGGCATTCTTGGCCGCACCGGTCAGCGCGATGTAGCCACGTTTGTCGATACCAAGCGGCAGGTCCTTCGGCACGCCCATCATGGTCTGCGTCTTGAACACAGTGCCCGGCGCCAGATCGAAGAACGGGAACTCCGGTTCGGTGCAGCCCAGGCATGGCATGCCGGAGCGGGTCTTCGACGACTGCCGGTTCCACAGGATGCGGTTGCACGGCGAGTGAGTCATCGGGCCGCGGCAGCCCAGGTCATAGAACAGGCAGCCTTTGCGCTGGCCAAACTCGGTCGCCGAGACCTTGTAGGCGAAGTGCATGTTCCGGGTACAGCCGGTTTGCGTGAAGCTCTGGAAGAACGTCTTTGGCCGTTGCAGGTCGTCCAGGCTGACGTCGCCGGCGCGTCCGGTCGCAACCGCGACGACGATCTGGGTGATCCAGTCGGGATGCGCCGGGCAACCGGGGATGTTGATGACCGGCAAACCGGCCTTCGAAGTGAAGTCGGCGCCCAGGAACCCGCCATGGGCGCGTTTGAGGAATTGCAGTCCCTGCGAGTCCGACGGGTTGGGCGCGGTGGCCGGAATCCCGCCCCAGGTCGCGCAATCGCCGATCGCCACCACGAACTGTGCGGCGTCGGAGAGGTCGCGGACCCATTGCTTCATCGGCCGGCCGGCGAAGCGGTTCCAGTTGCCGGTGCCGTTCGGCGCGTTCACCACCGTGCCCTCGAACACGAAGATGTCGAGCGGGATGGCGCCGGAGACGCAGTCGCGCAGGATTTTTTGCAGGTTGTCGCCCAGTTCCATGCCGAGCGACGGATGCCAGAGGATGTTGATGCCGAAATCGGTCACCAGGTCGCACGCGCTGGGCTCGTCGGCGTTCAGGAACGACATGGTATTGCCCGAGCACGCACCGCCCTGCAGCCAAAGCAGGTTAGCCATTTCGGCTCTCCTCCCAATGTTTCGTCGTTGGCCAGGTTGCAATCAGCAAGTTCTGCGCCACCCGAGGGCGCAATCCGTGTTCCTTGCGATTTCAACGGCTTCGTCTGATCGCTGCGCGGTTCTAGAGGGTAACGGGCTGCGAAGTTGGTTTACAACTTCAGCCGATCTGCAAACCTGCTTTGCAACTGAAGCTGGCAGAGCGGTTCCCGATACATCCTCGCCGCCCCCAACGATAGTGGGTATCAGTGGGCGGTGACCCGATCGAGATTGTAGCGTTTGATTTTGTTGGCCAGCCCGACGCGAGAAATCCCCAGTTCGACTGCCGCGCGGCTGTGGTTCCACTTGTGCCGCAGCAGCGCCTCGGACACGAGTTGCGCCTCGAGCGCCTCGACCTTTGCCTTCAGCGTCGCTTTGCTCTTCAAAAAACTCGGCATCCTTGCCTGGCCGCCGCTCTCAGGATTGAGCCTGGCAAATTCCGGCGACATGTGTTTCAGCGACAGGAACTCGCCGTCCGCGGCCAGCGCGACCATGCGCCGGATTTCGTTCTCCAACTCGCGCACGTTGCCCGGAAACGGGTGCGCCCGCAGCCGCCGCAACGCGTCGGCGGAGACGCCGGCGATCCTGCGGTTGATCGACTTCGCATATTTCGACGCCGCATGTTCCGCCAGGATCGGGATATCCTCCACCCGCTCGCGCAACGGCGGCAGGTGCAGCTCGAAGCCTCGCAGGCGGAAATACAGGTCGCGCCGGAACCGGTTCCCGTCGACCAGTTCCCTGAGCCGCTGGTTTGTCGCGGCGATAATCCGCACATTGGTGTGCTTGCTGGCCTGGCTGCCCAGCGGCTTCACCTCGCCGTCCTGCAGCAGCCGCAGCAGGCTGACCTGGAACGCCTGAGACACATCGCCGATCTCGTCCAGGAACACGGTGCCCCCGTCGGCCGCGGCGAACAGGCCCAGCCGGTCGCTGATCGCGCCCGTGAAGGCGCCACGCTTGTGGCCGAACAGCTCGGAATGCAGCAGCTCGTCGGGGAGTGCCGCGCAGTTCTGCGCCAGGAACGGGTATTTGTTCCGGCCGCTGAAGAAGTGTACCGCGCGGGCCATCAGCTCCTTGCCGGTGCCCGTCTCGCCCTGGATCAGCACCGGCAGATCGGTCGCCGCCGCCTGCCGCGCGAGGTTGCAGACCTCGATCATGCTGTCGCTGGCGAATACCAGCCTGTCGAACTCATAGGCACTCTGCAATTGCGTGGTCATCTTGCCGTTCTGCTGACGCAACACCTCGTCGGCGAATTTCAGCTCGCGGCTGAGGTAGCGGTGCAGCCGAGCCAGTTCACGGGATTCCAGCGCGCGCCGGATGAGCAGGCGAAGCTGGTCCGACTGCCAGGCCTTGGAGATGATCTGGTAGACCGCGGCCTCGTTGATCGAGCGTATCACCTCGTCAGGGTCGCGGCACTCGGTGAGCAGGACGCGAATGGCTTCCGGGTTGGCGACGCGGATCTGACTGAAGAATTCAACGCCGGTCATGTCGGGCAGCGCCTGATCGCAGAGGACCAGATCGCTCTCCTCGGCTCTCAGCATTTCGAGTGCGGCGCCCCCGGAGGTCGCGGTAAGCACCCGGTAGTCCTCATCCAGACATCCCGCGATCAGGCCCCGCGCGGGGTGTTCGGCTTCAACCACGAGAACCGTCCAGGTACGGTCGGGCATGGGCTTTACATACCGGCAACTTAGTTTGCAGTCCAAGAATCCCTCGTCAGAGGCGATCGACTGGAAAGCGCATCGCGCACTGTCTCGATAACTGGGTCGAAAGGAATCCCGCGCTAGGTTGTAGGGATGGCTGACGCGGTGCGCCTTGGGCTGACTGCTGCGCGCGCTGCCAAGGGCCGCCAGGGCGGTCAAGCAGCAAGCGGTGCGTGGCGGCATGGCGCCGTGGCATTCCATCACGTGCTCGCGGCCGCAATGGCGGGCGCACGTTCTCCCCGTGCCTCCCCAGCGGCCAGGTCAGGCTACCAGACGGCGGCGCTGCATGTGCCGCTGATGGCGCATCCGGGGTGGATCGAGAAGCCGAATTCCGCCCTTCCGGCGCAAGCGGACGCGGCGCTGACCCACGCGATGACGCTGGAAGGCGTGCCGTCGTCGTGGCAATCGGGGCTGCGCTTCATCATGGCGCAGGAGTCGGGCGGCCAGGTTAACGCCAGAAACCCGGTTCACTCGGCGCGCGGGCTGTTCCAGTTAACCGCGGCAAATTACCACTTAAATCCGAACGGCGCGGGCTCGTTCGGCAACGCTGTGGAAGAGGCGCAGGGCGGCATCCGCTACATCCAGCAGCGCTACGGTACCGCCGACAATGCGGTCACCTTCTGGCGGCAGCACCACTGGTATTGAGCGGGGCCTAACACCCACCTAGAACCTCGCGCGCATTCGAGGGGATTGGGCCATGGCCAGCTATCAATACGTCTATGTCATGAAGGATCTGACCAAGTCCTTTCCGGGCGGCCGCGAGGTATTCCGTGGCATCACGCTCGCGTTCCTGCCGGGGGTGAAGATCGGCGTTCTCGGCATCAACGGGGCCGGCAAGTCGACGCTCATGAAGATCATGGCCGGCATGGACACGGATTTCGGCGGCGAGGCCTGGGCGGCCGAGGGCGCGCGCGTCGGCTACCTGGAGCAGGAGCCGCACCTCGATCCCGACAAGACGGTGGGCGAGAACGTTGAGGAGGCGTTCGCCGACCTGAAGGCGGCGCTCGTTCGGTTCAATGAGATCTCCGATAAATTCGCCGAGCCGATGGGCGATGAGGAGATGAATGAACTGCTCGGCGAACAGGCCGACCTGCAGACCAAGATCGACGCGGAGGAGGGCTGGGACCTGGACCGGCGGGTGGATATCGCGCTGGACGCGCTGCGCTGTCCGCCGGCGGAGGCGCCCGTCACTACGCTCTCGGGCGGCGAGCGGCGGCGCGTCGCGCTGTGCCGGCTGCTGCTGGAGAAGCCGGACCTGCTGCTGCTCGACGAACCGACCAACCATCTCGATGCCGAAAGCGTCGCCTGGCTGGAGCATACGCTGCGCGACTACGCCGGCACGGTGATGATCGTCACCCACGACCGCTACTTCCTCGACAACGTCACCGGCTGGATTCTGGAGATCGAGCGTGGCCGCGGCTACCCGTTTGAGGGCAACTACTCGTCTTGGCTCGAGCAGAAGCGCAAACGGCTGCAACAGGAGGAGAAGGAGGAAAGCGCCCGCCAGCGCGCGCTCGCGATGGAGCAGGAATGGATCGCCGCCTCGCCGCGCGCGCGCCAGGCGAAAAACCGCGCCCGCATCCAGCGCTATGAGGAGTTGCTGGCAAAGTCGCAGGAGCAGGCGGCCGGCGTGGCTGAGATCGTCGTCCCGCCCGGTCCGCGGCTGGGCAACGTGGTGATCCAGGCGGAGAAGCTGCGCAAAGGTTACGGCAACAACCTGCTGATCGATGACCTGAGCTTCAGTCTGCCGCCCGGCGGGATCGTCGGCGTCATCGGCCCGAACGGCGCGGGCAAGACGACGCTGTTCCGCATGATCATCGGCCAGGAGCAGCCGGACGCCGGAGCGCTCCGCGTCGGTGAGACGGTGAAGCTGGGTTATGTCGATCAGTCGCGCGACAGCCTGAACGCCAACAACACCGTCTGGCAGGAGATCAGCGGCGGCGAGGACATGATCTACCTCGGCAAGCGCGGCGTGCCGTCGCGTGCGTATGTCGGCGCGTTCAACTTCAAGGGGCCGGATCAGCAGAAGAAGGTCGGCATATTGTCGGGTGGCGAGCGCAACCGGGTGCATCTGGCGAAGATGCTGAAGGTCGAGCACAACGTTATTTTGCTCGACGAGCCGACCAACGATCTGGATGTCGATACGCTGCGCGCGCTGGAGGATGCGCTGATCGAGTTCGCCGGCTGCGCGGTGATCATCAGCCACGACCGGTGGTTTCTCGACCGGCTGGCGACGCACATTTTGTCGTTCGAGGGCGATAGCCACGTGGAGTGGTTCGAGGGCAACTTCGAGGCGTACGAGGAAGACAAGCGCCGCCGCCTCGGCGCGGACGCCACGGAGCCGCACCGGATCAAGTACCGGCCGCTCGCGCGGTAGGCTGAACGGCATAGTGTGCTACACTTGCATATACAAGATGACGGCAAGGGATTAGACGACATCCGCTCCATCATGACCAGGCGACGACGAAGGCAGACGTGGTAGCCGATCGTAGCAACAGACCTCCATCGGTCAGCCGGATTGAGTGATGCGACTGTCGCAGCTGTATGGGCACTTGGATAGCAGCACGTGCTCATTCGTGCCTTGGCAAGGCAAAGAGATTATCGAAACCCGCCGGACCCTCTTGCGCAGACACCCGAAGACTTCTCATCACGCCACGTGATAAACCCGTAAATTCAAGTTGAACCTTTGCCCTCAGGCGACAACGACTGATACCAAATCCCATCGCCGACGCCCCATGCCAAGCGTCGGCTTTTCATCGCCAAGTCACTTGGTATCAACCAAAAAGAAAAAACGGGGGAGTGAACTCGTTCACGTACTTTCGTTACCTGAGAATGCCATACGGCTTCCGTGACAAGACTGGCGCTGGACAGTCCAACGTCGGGGATCTTGTCGGTCTTTCCGGCGCAATGTCGGAAGTTGCACACAGGGAGCCTTGATTATGAACGACATCAGCACGCTCGCTCGCCTTTCGCCGCACGTTCAGGAAGTCTCGTTGGATTTCCTGGACGAGATCTCCGGCGGCAAGACCACGATTTCGAACACCGGCGGCAAGACCACAGTCAATAAGGACGGAACGGTGGTGGTTACCGGCGGAACCACCACGATCACCGTAAGCTAGTAGTCCGATCTGCAAGGAACCGGCGCGCCGATCGCGCCGGTTTCTCAGCGGTCAACAAGCGAAGGAAACCTCCCGATGAATAATGGTGAAGCATCAAGCGGTGCCAAAAAAGGCGAGCTGGAAGCGCCTATTGTACTGACCCCAGACCAGATCGCTGCGGTGGCAGGCGGTACAGCGACCCTCACCGGGACGGGCACCAAGCCCGGTGGGGCCACTATGGGGTTCATGTCGGGGCCGCCAGTCCCAATAATGCAGAGCCTGTAGCTCGTTGCATTCCGGCATCACCTGAAACCGAGGGTCTGGCGGTAGCCGCGCAATGCCCGTTGCTGCCGCCAGAGCAGGAAACATGCGATGACCAATAACCCAGACCAGGCCAGCCTGCTTTGTCCCAGCGCGCAGCCCGATACGGAAGGCAGCGTCGTATTCGGCGTTATCACCGGCTCGCAGGAGCGGCGCCGGGTCGGGTATCTGACGGAAAAACAACCCGTCACCGATGAGCTTCTGGGACTGGCCCAGCCCGCGCGTCCACAGCAGGTGTTCCGCTTCTCCGCGCCTTGCGCCGGCAGCGGCTGTACGCATTTCGACGGTGCGAATTGCCGTCTGGCATCGCGCATCACTGATCGCCTCGAACCCGTCGTGAACGCGCTGCCACCGTGCCGCATTCGACAAACATGCCGCTGGTTCCGCCAGGAAGGCAGAGCGGCTTGCCTGCGTTGCCCGCAAGTGGTCACCGAAGTGCACGACGCACCCGAGGAATGGATCAAGGTCGCGCAACCGGAGCCAAAATGAGCACCAACGGAAGCACTGTCGCCGATGAACGTCCTGGCGTCACCGCGGCAAACCTGTTCCGGCAAGAGGCACTGAATTTCAGCCGCATGAAGATCTGGGGCGAGGCGACACTAAGCTTGCCGCGCTCTTTGGGTTTGCTGACGGCATTCCTCTGCGCCAGCGTGGTGCTCACCGTGGCATTTCTTGCCTCGGGGACCTATGCGCGCAAAGAGCCGGCGAAAGGCTTCACCATCTCCACCGCCGGCGTTGCCAAGATCACGGCGCCTCGGCCTGGCGTCATCACCGCAGTCCACGTGGCGGAAGGCGACATCGTCGCCAAGAATGCCCCCCTGATCACCATCAGTGAGGAAAAGTCTACCAGCGGCGGTGACGGTATCGATGCCGCCGAGCTCGAAGTCGTTGCATCAGCAACAATCGCGCCTGCGCGATCAGATTAGTCTGGAGCAGCGAAAGACCGAAAGCGGCAGGCAACGCCTGCTTGACGACATCAGAGGCCTTGCCGCTGAAACCGGCGGGCTCGAACAGCAGCTTCAGGTGCAGTACGGGCGAACCGAGATCGCGCGCCAGCAGGTCGCGTCGATCGTCCAATTGGTAAAACAAGGCACGATCTCGCGCGTCGAACTCAGACATCGTCAGGATGCGCATCTGGCGCAGCAGCAGCAAGAGGCTGATCTCGGCGCCCGCATCGCCGGCAAGAAGGCGGAGCTGCTCGGCAAGCGCACGGCGCTGGAACAATTGCCCGCCGATACTGCGCAGCGCATCTCGGCGCTGGAGAACTCGGTCGCAGAGATCGACATCAAGCTGAAGGAAACCGAAGGCCAGCGCGCCTACCTGCTGACCGCACCGGTGGCCGGCCGGGTCTCAGCACTGCAGGCCTGGATCGGGAAAAGCACCGAGCCGAACGTGCCGCAACTCTCCATCGTGCCCGAAGGCGGCGAGCTCAAGGCGCAACTGCTGGTCCCCGCGCGGGCCATAGGCTTCGTGTCGTCGGGCCAGCCCGTACGAGTGAGCTTTGACGCATTTCCTTACCAACAATTTGGCTTCGCCAGAGGTACAGTGGAGACGGTTTCGTATACGTTGCTCAAGCCCACTGAACTCGTGGGGCCGGTCGTCGCGCAGGCACCATCGTATCTCGTCAGCGTGCGGCTGGAGCGCCCATCTATCTGGGCGTATGGACGAGAAATTCCGTTGCAGGCCGACATGCAGCTCCAGGCCGTCATCGTGCTGCAGCACCGCACGCTTCTGACCTGGATTTTCGATCCCCTGATCAGTGCCTGGAGACACACATGAGCATGCTCCTCTCTCGCGGGCGCCTGCCCGAATTCCGGCAAGCCGAGGCCGCCGAATGCGGACTGGCGTGCCTTGCTATGATTGCGAGCTATCATGGCGATCACACCGGACTGAATGCGCTGCGCCGGCAGCATCCGGTTTCGCTCAACGGTGTGACGATGCGTTCCTTGATGCAGACGGCCGGCAAGCTGGGCCTGGCCGGTCGGCCTTTGCGGCTCGAGCCGCAGCATATGAGCGAGTTGCGTACGCCCGCGATCCTGCACTGGGACATGAACCACTTCGTTGTTCTGCAGCGCGCGGGGCGGAATAAGATCACGATACACGACCCGGCGCTTGGCGTGCGCGGCTACACGTTGACAGAGTTCTCCAAGCATTTCACGGGAATCGCTCTGGAACTCCACCCGGTTGAGAGTTTCGCGCCTACGCCCAAGCCTAAATCTCCGCCGTTCTGGGCCTTGCTTGGCCGCATCGATGGTCTCGCCCCTGCCTTGCTGCAGATGCTTGCCCTGTCGGCGATCTTGCAGCTGTACGTGCTGGCCAGTCCATTTCTGTTGCAACTCGTGGTCGATGAGGCGGTGGCCAAGGTCGACGTCGATCTGATCCTCGTGCTGAGCGTTGGGTTTGGTCTGTTCCTGTTGATCAATACTGGCGCCGCAGTGCTGCGCACCAGGATACTGCAGTTGATCCAAAGCGCCCTCGCCTTCCAAATGGGTGCCGGCATCTTCAATCATTTACTGCGGCTGCCGCTGGTCTATTTCGAGAAGCGCCACATCGGTGACCTCGTATCGCGTTTCGCCTCCAACGAGGCAATCCGGCATTTGATCACCGAGGGGCTTATCTCGGGCATCGTGGACGGCGCCATGGCGGTGCTGACCATGGCGATGATGTTTGTCTACAGCATCAAGTTCGGCCTGATCGTCGTCGCGGCGCTGCTGCTATACCTGGGGCTGCGCGTGGCATTCTACCGGATGATGCGCACGACGATGCTGACCTTCATCTCGTCGAAGGCGCGCGAGGACACCGCATTCATCGAAACCGTGCGCGCCATCCAGGCGATCAAGCTGTTCTCCCGCGAGACCGAGCGATCGGCGGCCTGGTCCAACATCTATGCCGAGGTCGTGAACTCCAATTCGTCGCTGGCGGCGCTGCGCAAGAATTTCGGCACCATCAACGCCTTCATTTTCGGCGTCGAGAATATCGTCATCGTCGCACTGGGCGCGCACGCCGCGCTGCACGGCCATATGACGATCGGAATGCTGCTCGCATTCCTCGCCTACAAGCAACAATTTGTCGACAAGGCCACACGCCTGGTCGAGACGGCGATCGAATTCCGCATGCTGGATTTGCATTTCGAACGGCTGGGCGACATCGCCGGGACCGAGCCGGAGCCACGGCCGAACCGTCCGCCTGCCTATCAGCCTCAGATCGAGGGAAGGGTCGAGGCCCGCAATCTCTCGTTCCGCTATTCGGATACGGACCGCTTCATTTTCGAGAACGTCAGCTTCGCCATCGAACCCGGCGAGCACGTCGCGATCACCGGCCCGTCGGGGGCAGGAAAGACGACGCTGATGAAGGTGCTGCTCGGCATCTTGCAGCCAACCAGTGGCGAGGTATTGATCGATGGAATCCCGCTGAGCACCTTGGGCTACGAAGCCTACCGCCGTGCGATCGGCGTGGTCATGCAAGATGATTCCCTGCTGTCCGGGTCAATTGCCGACAACATTTGCTTCTTCGATGAGTCATTCGACCTCGAACACATGATGCGCTGCGCCGAGCTCGCCGGGATTCACGACGACATAGTGCGCATGCCAATGGGCTACAACAGTCTGATCGGCGACATGGGCTCAACGTTGTCCGGAGGGCAAAAACAGCGCGTGCTGCTCGCCCGTGCGCTCTACCGAACCCCGTGCATACTGTTCATTGACGAGGGAACCTCACATCTCGATGTCACTTTGGAGCGTCAGGTCACCGCCTCGGTGAAGAGCCTGGGGTTGACTCGGATAGTCATCGCACATCGGCCGGAAACGGTCGCAGCAGCTTCGCGAGCGCTTGCTCTGGACATGACCGGACTGGCCGAAGCCAATGCGCAGCCCGATGTCGCCTGCGCTCACTAGGCCGTCGCACGCAGGATTCACGATCATCAGAGTATCGCGTATTCGCCGCGGTGCGAGGCGATGCGCGGCCTGAAGGCTCCGAAACCTATTCCAAGAGCACTGCCTGCTGCCGCGTAATGGCTTGTATCGTGGCCGCATCAAGGTGGCCGATCCCCCCGCTCGGATCGGATGGGCCCTACTGTCTGCGGTTGGGCCACTACACCAGCGCGGCCCGCTGATCGCTGTAAGGCGATGCGCGCAGCTCCGTCCCCTGCACAATGGCTGATCGATGAAATGATCGGATGGCGCTAATGCCTGCCCGCCAGCTCGGTGCGGTAGCAGCGCGGCAAGTTGAAAAGGGATGACGGATCGATCGGAAACCCGTCGTGCAGCATGCCGAAGTAGAGATGGGCGCCGAAGGTCAGGCCGCTATGGCCGACAACGCCCAAGAATTCTCCAGCAGCGATTGGCGTCCTGCCAGCAAGCACTCTGGCAGAAACCGAACCGAGATGACTGTAGATACCAATGAACCCTTTGTGCTGGACCAGGACTTCGAGGCCGCCTGGACCGTTCTGCTGCACCTTCATCACTGAGCCGGCCTGGATCGCCCATACCGGCGAACCTTCGGGGGCAGGGAAGTCGATACCGAAATGAAAGGTGCCGGCTTCCGGGTGATCGCGAATACTGCGCGGCCCGAATGGTGATGAGATGCAAGTCGCATCCACCGGGTTCAACAGATACTCTTGGGCAATTGCGCTGTTCGCCCAGAAGGCCAAGGCAGCGATCGCAAGGCGGTACATTACGCTTACTTAGCGGAATCGCGGATTGAACTCAACCGTCGGCTGCGCAAACTGCACAGTTTTCGCCATTCGCGAGATCAGAACCGGTAGGTTATGCCTGAGAACAGGACCAGTGGACTGAAATTGACATGAGCGCTTACGTGAGCGCCGTCCAGAGCGGGGATGGCCGCGTTACCACTGGCGTTGGTGGCGACGAAGACTTTGCTGACGCTCAGGAATGCCCCCCATTGGTCGGAAACCATGACATCGAAACCGGCTCTGATGACCGCGCCGAGTGAATTATTAACCCTCAGGTTGACGATCGCATTGTCCTCGGTGCCGAACACGACCGTGTAGGTGATGCCAGTGCCGAGAAACGGTTGGAACGCGCCGAATTGCCGGAAGTGATAGTTGGCGACCAGCATGCTTGGCCCATAGGTGACCTTGCCCAGTGTGATCCCGCTGAGGCTGCCCTGACCGGTGAGCGTCGTTGTAGGTGGCACCCCAAGGACCGCCAGCAGCGACACATTCGGTGTGACGAAGTATCCAATGCCGAGACCCAGCGTGACGTTGTTGGAAGCATGCAGATTTGATCCAGGCAACGGATTACCGGCTGCTTTGATCGATGCATCCGTGTCGAAAAAGAGCCCGGCGAGCCCGAGATCGACATAGAGGCCGCTCGTTGCCGATGGTTCGGTGGCTTGGACGGCTTGTCCGGCCATCGCCAGAACAACGAATGTGGTGGTCATGAGCAGTGTTCGACGTGTCGATTGCATAACGCCACGCATGCTCATGCCGCTGGCCAACCGCTACAGACCTTCTCCGGTTCGAGCAGAACCACGGTCAGAGATTGGAAACACGAAGCTGACCTCGGTTCCTGTTGCCGATTTGATGCTGAGAGTCCCGTGAAGCTGATCAGCCAGGCTCTGGAGGATCGATAGCCCCAGCGTTCGTTCCACTGAGTGAGTCCCCGTCGGCGACCAACCCGGTCCGTCATCTCTCACCAGGAGGATTGCATGGCCCTCAGACAAGGCCCTCAGCGATATCTGGAAATGCCGACCAAGCCTGCGCTCGAAAACATGCTTTTGGGCGTTGTTCGCGACCTCCAGCACCAGCATCGTGATAACGCTCATCTGATCCGACGACAGCCTCAGCGGGGCTATGTCCAACCCAAGATTCGTCGAGTGGCTATCGATGATCGTTGGCACAGCCTGTCGAAGAATGGCAAGCAGCCCTTGCTCAAACAGGGTCGGGTCGTTCAGCCTGCGGTGGACATCGGCTGAGGCCGATATGCGGTGCACTGCGTCCTCAAGGATTCTCTTGGCCTCCGCAGGTTCAGTGTCAATTCGCCGTCGTGCGATCTCCAGCGTGCCGCTCACGGACTGGAGCGTGTTGGCGACGCGGTGCTGCAGTTCTCGAAAAAGCACCCGCTGTCGCTCATTCGCTACAAAAAGCTCCTGAGCCATTCTTTTTAGCCCGGTGACAATGACAATGGTGAAGCCGCCGACCAGCAACCACCCGGCAGGGCGGAGCCACATACCGGCCGGCAGGAATAGACACACTCCCGCCGTCACCGAGAGCATCAGCACGGCCAGTCCCTCCTTCCATCCGATCATCGCCGTGACGGCGAGCAGTACCGGATAGAAAGTGAGAGCGGGTAAGCCGCCGTGGAACACGCCCAGAGAATATCGAGCAGCAAGCGCCACGCCGAGCAGCGCCAACGCTTCGAGCCACCGGATCATGGCTGGCTGCTTTGATTGCCAACTCATGATCCACATGAGCCACTGCATCAGAGTCCCCCCGGCAGGGCACTCATAGCATCGCGATTCGTTGTGTTGGAAGAGGCGTATTCACGTCGGCCTTGTCATTGCGCGTTCTCACCGGCCGATCCCCGCGCGCCCCGAAATGAAACCGTCATCGCGAGGACGAGGCGACGCGACGATCGCGTCGCTCGAGTTCGGTCACCGCTGCCGCGATGCCAGCGAGCACCCGCTTTGAAGCCGATGCTCTTGTGTGATTAGGCGCCACCTCACCCGATAGGTCGGGAACCTCTGCCGGTAAATCCGGTTAGGGCATCTCGGACGTGTAGAGGAAGAGGGCGTAATGCGAATTCTGCTGCCGATCTTGGCTGTGGTCACCCTGTGCCTGGGCGCATGCCACCAGGAGGGGCCAGCCGAACGTGCTGGCCGGAGCGTTGACAATACCGCTCAGCGGATCGGCGACACCCTCAATCCACCTCAGGGCCCGGCGCAGAGCGCGGGGCGGAAGGTCGACCGGGCACTGGGCGATTGACGGTCCAAGTGCAGTGAAAGCCGCAACCAAAGCGTTGGGCTTGGAACTCGCGCCCTCAAACGGATGTCGCCCGGCACGAAGGCCAGGAGGCAGCGCAGGCTGCGCGATCAATCGCCAGTAGACGGTACAGGTCGACTGGCCGGCGCCCGCTTTCATGCCGGCCACGCTTTCGCGTATACCGCGGCGACGGAGGGACCTCGCCATGGACATTGAGACTGCCTCGGAGACCACCACCATCGGCGCCGACCGGCAGGCGCGCGTTGACCTCGCCGCGGTGTATCGACTGCTTGCCCACCACGGCTGGGGCGACGTGATCTTCAACCATGCGGCGATGCGCTGCCCGTCCAACCCACGGCACTTCCTGATCAAGCGCCACGAGCTGCTCTACACTGAGGTCACCGCGTCGAATCTGGTCGAAGTCAGCATGGACGACGACCTCGACGAACGCTCGGGCGTCAACCGTCCCGGCTTCACGCTGCACAGCGGTGTGCTGCGCGGCCGGCCCGACGTGAACTGCTCGGTGCACGTCCATCCGGATGAAGGCGTCGCGATCTCCGGCCTGAAGCACGGCCTACGTCCGCTGTCGCAGAGTGCCATGCGCTTCTACCGGCGGGTGGGCTACCACGGCTACGAGGGCCTCACCGACAGCTTCGACGAACGCGAACGCATCGTGGCCGCGCTGGGCCAAAATCGCGCGCTGGTCATGCGCCATCATGGCGTCACCACGGTCGGCGTCACCTCGCGCGAGGCCTTCAGCCTGATGAAGGAGTTCGTGCGCGCCGCGCGCATCCAGCTGATGATGGAAGCGAGCGGCGAGCCGGTGCTGGAGATCGCGCCGGAGATCTGCGAGCACGTTGCGGCTCAGTATGAACAGCATGACAGGGGGCGGGCATCGGCTGAATGGCCCGCGTATCTTCGCCTGCTCGACGGCATCGATCGCAGCTACCGCGACTGACGACACGCCGCCGGCGGGTGCGCTGTGAACCCGCTATGGGTATTGCGCGCCGGGCGGCTGGTGCTGACGCCGGTGGGCGGCGCAGACCTCGCCGACCTGTGCGCCATCAAGGCCGACCCACGCCAGTTCGCCATCATGCTGGGCGGCGTGCGCTCGGCGCAGGAGACGGCGGAAGAGTTGGCCGCGGATGTCGTGGCCTGGGGCGCCTACGGATACGGCATGTGGACCATCCGTGAGTGCGGCCGGTTTCTCGGCGTCACCGGCCTGGAGCGGCGGCCGGATGGCCGCGGCATCGCGTTGCGCTTCGCACTATGGCCAGAAGCGCAGGGACGCGGTCTCGCGCGTCAGGCGGCGGGTGCGGCGCTGCGGTTCGGTCACCAGCAAGCCCGGCTGACGCGCATCGTCGCCGTGGCGCGAGAGAACAATTTCGCCTCGCGCGTGGTGCTGGGCGGCATCGGCATGACGGAGTGCGATAGCTTCGCCCAATCGGGCTATCGCATGGTGATGTATGAAAGCGTGGCGTGAGATACCGCTTCAACGCCATGCACGGCCGCGGCCGGTGACAACGATGACGCCTGCCAGAAGCTGAATGCCGGCGGCGGTCAGGAACGGCAGTGCGTAGCTGCCGGAGAGTTCGCGCAGCAAGCCGAGGGCCGCGGGTGCGAACGCCAACACCGCTTGGTTGGTGGCGGTGACCAGTGCCACGACGCGCGGCACGTCGTGGGGTGCGAAATCCCGCTGCGCGATCAGCGGCGGCAGCAACAGCAGGCTGCCGATGCCGAGACCGAACAGGATGCAGCCGGGCACCAGCACGACCGCGGTCGATCCGACGGCGAGCAGCGACACGCCGCACGCCTGGACGACGAAATTGCCGGCTGCCACGAAACGCCGGTCCGCGCGACCGAGCAGAGCGCCCAGCAACACGCGCCCGATCATGGCGCTTGCCGTCTGCAGGCTGATGGCACCGGCCGCGTAGTCCGCACCGACCAGTGGTGCGAGGCGGGTCACGATGTGCGCGGTGATGCCCACCTGAGCGAAGAAGCCGAGAGCGAAGGCGATCGACAGCGTGGCAAATGACCTGCCGCGCATGAGGGAGCCGAGGCGAGCGGACGAGGGCTCGCGCGGGGCTGTGGGATGCGATCCGGAAGGCATCGCCGCGCCATCCGGTGCCAGCCCCAGGCTTTCCGGTGTCGGTCGTAGATATCGCCGGATCAATGGACCGAGGATCGCGAGGGTTGCAATGCCGAGTATCGCGACGGCCTTGACGAAGCCGATCGAGGAAATGATCAGAACCCAGAGCGGCGCGAACACGATGCCGCCGATGCTGGCACCGTTGAGGGCCAGGCCGAGGCCCAGCGCGCGGCGCCGGTCGAACCATGGCGATACCATCGCGACGATGGCCGCGCCGCTGGTTGCCGCCCAGCCGGCACCGCTCGGCAACGCCGCGGCGAACAGTTGCCACGGCGCGACGGCCAGCGACCAGCCCAGCACGCCGACTAGCAGGGCGGCGACGCCCGCCAGAGTTACAGCCGCAATGCCGAACCGGTCGTGCGCATCAGGCAAATATGGAACCAGCAGGGCGCTGACCAGAAAATGCACCGTGATCGCGGCCGAGATGAAGGAAACCGGCCAGCCGTGCTGCGTGTGCAGGACGTTCAGGAAGACCGCCGGCCCGAAATAGCCGAAGCCGAAGGCGAAGATCGCAATGACGCCGGCCGTGGCGGTGACTTTCCAGCCGAAAAAGGCCGTCATCGCGCACATTCCTGTGTTGCCTTACGAGCGACCGCGATTTTCCCACCTGTAAGCCGCGAGACGGAGTCGCGGCGCGCACGATCGGGTCTTGTCAGCCAAGCCTCGCATCTGCAACGATCCTGAAACGGGGTGTCCCGCAAGGACGGTGTGGCTATCAAGGGACTCCGCGCATACTAGCATCCCTCCGAGCATTCGTACACCGGCGTCTGAGCCCCGCGCAGCGCGTGTGGGGCATTGGCGGTATTGTTATTCTGGTCACGGTCCTCTGTGCCACGCTGACCATCTGGGACCTGTACCGCAAGACCTCGGTGCAAACCCGCGAGAACCTGGCCGATTTGGGCATGGTCCTGGCCGAACAGACGTCGCGCTACGTGCAGGTCGTGGACCTGCTGCTACAGGAACTGCAAACCCACAGCTACGCACTACAAATCCGGACCCCGGAGGAATTCGATCGAAGCCTGGGCGGCGAGGCCACCCATAGCCTCTTGCGCGAGCGCATGAACAACCTGCCTCAGGCCAACGCGCTCGTCATCGTCGATGCCGGCGGCCACATACTGAACTCATCACGCGAATGGCCAGTGCAGCGCGTCGATATCTCGGATGGCGATACCTACACCCACTTGCGCTCGAGCGATGGCGGCGCACTGTTCATCAGCCTGCCGGTCAGGAGCCGCGTCACCGGCAACTGGACGGTCTATCTCGGGCGGCGCATCAGCGGGCCGGATGGAGTACCTGCTGGGCATCGTTGCCTGCGCACTGGATGTCGGATACCTCGCCGACTTCTACGGCGCGATCGGTGCCAATCGCGGCGTCCGGGTCACGCTGCTGCGTCGTGATGGCGTCATATTGGCGCGCTACCCCGATATGGACCGTCATGTCGGCAAAGCGGTGCGTGCCGGATCGCTCTGGTATGCCGAGAGTGCGGCACGAGGCGGGTATGTTTCGCCTGGTCTCGGGAGCGGCATTCCATCCATCGTCTCGGTCAACTCGCTGCCGGATTACCCGCTGGTGGTGAACGTCGCCATGGCGCGGCGCGAGGCGCTCGCGAATTGGGCGGGGCAGGCTATCTATGTCGCGGCGGGCGAGTTCGTCGCGGCCATCGCCCTCATCATGCTGTTCGGCATCATTGGACAGCAATTCCGCAGGCAGCAGGAACAGAACGCCGAGTTGCACCGCACCGCGGAGGTGGCGCGGACGAACGAGCGGCGGCTGCGCGACTATGCGGAGCTCGCGTCCGACTGGTTATGGGAGCAGGACAGCGACCTGCGTTTCGTGTCGATCACTGCGGGCACGGCGATGATCGGTCCGAACGACAGGCCATATGTCGGTCGTCAGCGTTGGGAGATGGTGCAGTCGGATCCGGACGACGAGAGATGGCGTGATCACAAGGCAGACCTGGAGGCCAGGCGACCGTTCCACGATTTTCGCTACGAACGCATCGGCGGTGACGGAAGGCGGCATCATGTCTCGGTCAGCGGCAATCCGGTGTTCGATGACGATGGCAGGTTCGTCGGATATCGCGGCACGGGGCGCGACATCACGCAGGATATCGAGGCGGCGGCGGCACTGCGGCAGGCGAAGGAGGAAGCCGAGGCGGCCAACAACGCGAAGTCAGAATTCCTCGCGAACATGAGCCATGAACTGCGCACGCCGCTGCACGCGATCATAGGATTCGCCGAACTAGTCCGCGACCATCCGTTTGCCGACAAGGATGCGCGCTGCGCCGAGTTTGCGCGCGACATCCATTCGAGCGGGCGACACCTGTTGGATCTGATCAACGATGTGCTCGACATGTCGAAGATCGAGATGGGGCACTACACGCTGAACGAACAGAACATCGATGTCGCAGAGGTGGTGCGGGCGGCAACCGGTATGCTCGCGGTGCGAGCAATCAAGGGGCAGGTGAGCGTGAGCTGCGGCGAGTTCGCGGGCATCCATTTGCACGTTGACCGGCTTGCGGTGAAACAGATCGTGCTCAACCTGCTGACCAATGCCGTGAAGTTCACGCTGCCGGGTGGCCAGGTGCGGATCAGCGGCTCGTCGGCTGCGAGTGGTGGCTTCGTGCTGACGATCGCCGATACCGGTATCGGCATCGCCGAGGCGGCGCTGCCGCACGTATGCGCTCCATTCTATCAGGCCGATGCCTCGAGCAGCCGGGCGTATGGCGGCACGGGCCTGGGTCTGGCGATCTGCAGCAAGCTGGTGAAGCTGCATGGTGGGGGTCTCGAGATCGAGAGCCAGCAAGGGCAGGGGACGACGGTGCGCGTGCGGTTTCCCAAGGAGCGCGTGGTGTCTCGTGCGTTGGTGGGGCGGGAGCTGACATAGGGCTCTCCTTATTCGGCGCTGCCCGCCCTCAAAATATTGGCGCAACCGATGACGGTGGGGGCTGGGACCTGACTTTACCCCATCCACCGAAACGGTTTCATTCAGCGGGAGTTCGCCGAGCCGGGTACGGAACTCGCGACCTAGCGCTATGATGATGTCCGAAAACCGCCAGACGCAGCGCCGCACGGCGTTAGGATCGCATCCATGGATCTCGACCATGACGCCTGTTATCGGGCACTGAGGACGCGCGATGTCCGGTTTGACGGGCGGCTTTTCGTGGCCGTCAAGACGACCGGCATCTATTGCCGTCCGGTCTGCCCCGCGCGGCTGCCCCGGCCGGAGAATGTCGAGTTCTTCAGCACTGCGGCGGCGGCTCAGGAAAATGGCTATCGGCCTTGCCTGCGCTGCCGCCCGGAGACCGCGCCGGATCTGGCGGCCTGGCACGGCACGTCGAACACGGTGTCCCGAGCGCTCGCATTGATCGAGATGGGCGCACTGGACGAAGGGGACATCGCGGGTCTTGCCGAGCGCCTCGGGGTCGGCGCGCGCCAACTGCACCGGCTTTTCCGTCAACACCTTGGAGCCTCGCCACTTGCTGTCGCGCAAACGCGGCGGATCCTGCTCGCCAAGCAGCTCATTCACGAGACGTCGCTGCGCATGTCGGAAATCGCCATGGCGTCGGGCTTTGGCAGCATCCGGCGGTTCAATGAGACATTCCACGCACTGTATCAACGACCACCTGGCGCTCTGCGGCGCGGCAGTGGCGGGAGCGGGTCGCCCGGCGGGGAGGTGGTCGTCCTGCTGCGGTATCGTCCGCCTTACGACTGGCCCGCGATGATCTCGTTCCTGCGTGCGCGGGCAATCCCTGGCGTGGAAATCGTTTCCGACGAAGCGTACGCGCGCACCATCGACATTGGGGATGCCCGCGGTGTCGTGCACGTCAGTCCGGCACCCGGGAATGCGTTGGAAGCAAAAGTGCACTTCCCGAAGCTGTCCGCGCTGCCATCGATCATCGCCCGGCTCCGGCGCGTATTCGACCTTGCGGCGGACCCGGAGATCATCGAGGCGCATTTGTCGGAAGATCCCCTGCTGGCGGCGCTGGTCGCTCGCCGGCCGGGGCTGCGCGTCCCGGGTGCCTGGGATGGGTTTGAGCTGGCCGTGCGCGCCATGCTCGGGCAGCAGATCACCGTCGCGGGCGCCATCAATCTGGCTGGCCGACTTGTGAGCAGGCATGGCGCGCCACTCCAGCCTACGGTCCCGGCCGGCGCGGGGTTAACCCACGCCTTCCCACGCCCGGAGGTTCTTGCGGCCGCTGATCTGTCTGTCGTGGGAATGCCCAAGGCGAGGGCCAACGCACTTTCGGCTCTCGCCGCGGCCGTCGCCCTCGATCCAAAGATATTCGGCCCTCGCCGCACGCTTGAGGAGGCCATCGTTCAGCTCAGGAAGCTGGCCGGCATCGGAGAGTGGACCGCGCAGTATATCGCGATGCGGGAACTCCGCGAGCCAGACGCGTTTCCGGCCGCCGATATCGGCCTGCTTCGGGCCCTCGCCGACCCCGAGGGGCGACGTCCCTCGGCGGTCGAGCTTCTCGCGCGCGCTGAGCGCTGGCGCCCGTGGCGGGCCTACGCCGCACAGCACCTCTGGGCCTCTCACGTTCCGGCAAAAACCAACCAGGTCGTAGGCGCGGAACCCGTCGCCCGGCCTCGCCGATCGCCTCAGGCAGGGAGGCAGCCGGGTTTCGCTGAAGCGAGCGGTTCCCAACCGATAGGGCCAAGCCGATAGCAAGTGTGGATTACTGTCGCGCCCGATGTAAAACTCCCTCACATGAGCTGGTCCGGCCCGAGCGGCTACGAACGCCGCGGCTACCATCACGGCAACCTTCGCGAGGCGCTGGTCGAGGCGGCGCTGGCGCTGATCGCCGAGAAGGGCCCAGCCGGCTTCACCATCGCTGAAGCCGCGCGCCTGGCCGGTGTGAGCCCCGGCGCGCCGTACCGCCACTTCCGCGACGCCGAGGCGCTGCTGGCGGAAGTCGCATTGCGCGGCTTCGAGCGTTTCGCGGCCGCGCTGGCCACTGCCTGGAACGGCGGCCGGCCCAGTGCATTGCGTGCCTTCGAGGCGCTCGGCCGCGCTTATCTTGCGTTTGCGCGCGACGAGCCTGCTTACTACGCCGCGATGTTCGAGACGCGCATCGCGTTCGACAACCATCCGGGGCTGCTCGCCGCCGGCGATCGTGCCTTTGCTATCGTGCGCGAGGCGGCGGAGGGGCTGACGGCAAGCCTGCCGCCCGGGCAGCGCCCGCCATCGCTGATGGTGGCGTTGCACGTGTGGGCGCTGTCGCATGGCATCGCATCGCTGTTCGTGCGCGCCGATCCGTCGCGGCGGAAGCTGCCAATGTCGCCAGAGGAACTTCTGGAGGCCGGTGTGCTGATCTACCTTCAGAGCCTGGGCTTGGCGGGCAGTTCGCCCGCCCGGTGATCGGCGCAAGGTCTTCGAATGGACCAGCTCGGTCGCGATTTCGTGCATGCCAGCGCATCTGCCCCAGCGGTTCGCTCGTCCGATTTGGCTTGACGATCGGTTTGGCCGCTCCCATGATGTAAATGTATCTTACATTCACATGAGGCCGCCATGTCTGGTTCGGCAAATCACGGCGCATACGGCAATCCTGGGGCACAGAACTCGCCCTGGGGACCGGGCTCTGGGTGGGGCAACCCCGGCTGGGAGCCCTGGCGTGCTTGGTACGCCGCCAAGCCGCTTTGGATCGTGGCAATGGTCCTCGGGTTTATCTTCTGGTGGCCCGTCGGTCTCGCCCTTCTCTTCTTCGGAATATGGAGCAAGCGCATGGGATACTCGGGATGCGGCCGCTACGGTGCGTGGCAGGGCGGCTGGCAACGCGGCAACTGGCAGGGCGGCTCGCCCCCGCCGTGGGCCGGGTGGAAGAGCTTCTGGTGCGGCGGCGACCGCCAGCAGCGGGCCTCCAGCGGCAACCGGGCCTTCGACGAATACCGCGCCGAGACATTGCGCCGGCTGGAGGAGGAGCAGAAGGAGTTCGGCACGTTCCTCGACCGGCTGCGCTTCGCGAAGGACAAGGCCGAGTTTGACCAGTTCATGGCCGAGCGCCGTAACCAGCCGCCGACCCCGCCCGAGCAGCCGCAAGCGCCGGCCGGCCAGGGCTGAGTTCCAACCAACTTCGTCAGTCGGCCGCGGCAGGTGCCTCGGCCGACTCGCGTTTTGCAGTCCGCAGCAACTCGATCCGCCGGGTCAGCACGTAGAACACCGGCGTGAACACCAATCCGAACAGCGTCACGCCCAGCATCCCAGCGAACACCGCTGTCCCGAGCGACTGCCGCATCTCCGCCCCCGCGCCTACCGCGACCGCCAACGGCACGACTCCAAGAATGAACGCCAGTGACGTCATCAGGATCGGCCGCAGTCGCGTACGCGCCGCGGCAACCGCGGCCTCGAACCGGCTCATGCCGTTAAGCTCAGCCTGACGGGCGAATTCCACGATCAGGATCGCGTTCTTGGCCGCCAGCCCGACCAGCACCACCAGGCCGATCTCAACCAGGATGTTGCGATCGAGCCCACGTGCATTCACCCCCAGCATCGCCGCGAGAATGCACATCGGCACGATCAGGACGACTGCGAGCGGCAACAGCCAGCTCTCATACAGTGCGGCCAGCAGCAGGAACACAAACGTCACCGCCAACCCGAAGGCGATCATCGCCGTATTGCCGGCGAGCTTCTCCTGCAGCGCGATCTCGGTCCATTCATAGCCGAAGCCCTGCGGCAGCCGTTCCTTGGCGATCTTCTCGATCGCCGCGATCGCCTGACCCGTCGAGAACCCGTGCGCCAAACCCAGCTGCACCTCGGCTGCCGGGTACAAATTGTAGCGCGGCACACGGAACGGCCCCGTCGTGTCGCGCAGCGTCGCGACTGAACCGATCGGCACCATGTCGCCGTAGTTGTTCCGCGTCTTCAGGTTCTCCACATCGCGCTGGCTGATCCGGAACTGATTGTCCGCCTGTGCGGATACCTGATAGGTGCGGCCGAGCAGGTTGAAGTCGTTGATGTACGCCGAGCCCATGTACACCGACAACGCCTGGAACACGCGGTCGATCGGCACCTGCAGCAGCTCTGCCTTGGTGCGGTCGATGTCGGCATAGACCTGTGGCGTATGCGTGTTGAACAGCGTGAACGCCTGATTGAACCCCGGTGTCTTCGCCGCTGATCCGGCGACAATCCAGGTCGCCTGCTCGAGCGCAGGCAGGCCGTGCCCGGCGCGGTCCTGCACGTACAGCTTCAGCCCGCCGCCCGTGCCGATCCCTGGCACCGATGGAGGTTCCAGCACGAACACGAATGCATCGTCGAGCTGCGCGAGCTGCTGGCGCAGGTCGGCGAGAATGCGGGGGGCGGTTAGCCCCTGTGGGACGCGCTCCTCGAACGGCTTCAACGGCACGAAGATCACGCCCGCGTTGGGCGCGTTGGTGAAGGTGCCGCCATCGAACCCGGTGAACGCCACCGAGTTCTGCACGCCTGGCCGCGCGAGGATGATCTCCGAGGCGCGACGGATCACCGCATCGGTGCGCGCCAGTGACGCACCCGGAGGCAACTGGAACGCGGCAATCAGATAGCCACGATCGAGCTGCGGGATCAGTCCGGTCGGCGTCGCCGCAAGGCGATCATACGCCAGATAGATCAGCCCGGCATAGGCCATCAGCACGATGACACCGACGCGTACGAGCCGCGCCACCAGTCGGCTGTAGCCGGACGACAGTCGATCGAACAGCCAATTGAACCCGGCGAAGAATGCGCGCACCGGTGCGCTTAGGCGGTAGAGCACGGTACGCTTCGGTTCGTGCGTGTGCGGCTTCAGCAACAACGCCGCCAGTGCCGGCGACAGCGTCAGTGAGACGAAGGCGGAAATGACCGTCGCCGCGGCGATGGTGATGGCGAACTGCCGATAGAACGAACCTTGCAGCCCACTGATGAACGCAGTCGGAATGAACACCGCGCACAGCACCAGCGCGATCGCGATCAACGCGCTGCCGACCTCGTCCATGGTCGTGTGCGCCGCATCGCGCGGCGACATGCCCTGCTGGATATAGCGCTCGACGTTCTCCACCACCACGATCGCATCGTCCACGACGATGCCGATCGCCAGCACGAGGCCGAACAGCGACAGCGTATTGAACGAGATGCCGACCAGTCCCATGACCAAGAAGCAGCCGACCAGTGACACCGGTATCGCGACCACCGGGATAATCGCGGCCCGCCAGGTCTGCAGGAACAGGATCACCACGCAGACCACCAGCCCTATCGCCTCGAACAGCGTGCGCTGTACCTCGTTGATTGATTGCTGGATGAACTCGGTTGGGTTGTAAACGACGGTGTAGTCGAGGCCGGGAGGGAAGTCCTTCTTCGCCTCCGCCATCGCCTGCTTCACTGCCGCCGCCGTGGTCAGCGCATTCGAACCCGGACGCTGATAGATCACGATCGCTGTTGCCACGTCCTTGTTCAGGTAGGCGTTGACCGTGTAGTCCTGCGAACCGAGCTCCACCCGGGCAATGTCGCGGATGCGCACGTAACCGCCGCCCGGGTCGGCGCGCACAACGATGTTGCCGAACTGCTCGACGTCCGAGAGCCGTCCCAACGTCTGCACCGACAACTGAAACGCGCCTGGTGACATCGCCGGCGGCTGGTTGATCGCGCCCGCCGCCACCTGCAGGTTCGCTGCGCGCAATGCTGCGACAACGTCGTCCGCGGTCAGGCCACGCGCGGCCACCTTGCCGGGGTCGAGCCAGACGCGCATCGAGTAGTCGCGCGCACCGAACACGTTCACATCGCCGACGCCGTCCACTCGCGCCAGCGCGTCCTTGATGTAGAGCGTCGCGTAGTTGGAGATGTATTGTTGATCGCGCGAGCCGTCAGGCGAGATCATGTGCACGACCATCATCAGGTCAGGCGAGGCCTTTCGCACCGTGACGCCAAGCCGCTGCACATCCTCCGGCAGTCGTGGCGTGGCGACAGATACCCGGTTCTGCACCAGGACCTGCGCGGTATCGACGTTGACACCGGGCTTGAACACCACATCGATGGTCAGCGTCCCGTCTCCGACCGACTGCGAGGTGATGTAAAGCATGTCGTCGACCCCGTTCACCTCCTGCTCGATCGGCGTGGCGACTGTCTCTGCCAGCACCTCGGCCGAAGCGCCGGGATAGGTCGCACGAATGCTGACCGTGGGCGGAGCGATTTCGGGATACTCGGAGATTGGCAGGGCACGCTCTACGAGAACGCCAGCGATGGTGATGATGATCGACAGCACCGCGGCAAAGATCGGTCGGTCGATGAAGAAGTGCGAGAACCGCATGTAACCTGCCTCTTCGTGATGCCGTCTCTACTGATCGGCTGCGAACTGACTGCCCGATGGATGAATCGCCCCCTCGCGCGCCTCGACAATCACGCCGGGATGAACAAACGGATTGGCCAGTCCCCCGACCACCACTCGATCGCTCGGCGTAAGGCCCGACGCGACAACGCGCAGCCCGCGCGCCATACCCCCGAGGGTGACTGGCTTGCCGACCACCTTGTTGTCCTGCCCCACGGTCAGCACCACCTTTTGCGCCTGATCGGACACAATCGCGGCGTCTGGAATCAGCAGTGCGTCGATCGGTCCGCCATAGAGCCGCAGCCGGCCAAACGTGCCAGGCGTCAGAAACTGGTCCTTGTTGTCGAAGATCGCCCGGCCGCGGATCGTCCCCGAATGTGCGTTGATTTCGTTGTCAACGAAATTCATCACTCCGCTGTGCGGCCAGTCCTTCTCGTCGGCGAGCTGCACCCTCACCGGATTAGGCGTATCGCGCGACGATCCCCGCTGCCCCTCGACGCTCAATCGGCTGTAGCGGATGTAGTCGGCCTCAGACCCGTCGAACACGAAGTAAATCGGGTCCAGGCGAACGATGGTCGTCAGCAGGGTCGCGCCGTTCTGCCCGCCGGCGACAAGGTTGCCGGGATCGACCCTCCTGTCGGAGACGCGACCGCTGATCGGCGCGCGCACCTCGGACCACTCAAGGTTGAGCTGCGCCGTGCGCAATGCGGTTTCGGCGGCCATCTCCTGCGCGCGGGCGATGTCGAGGTTGGCCTTGCGCTGATCCAGCTCCCGCACCGGCGTTGCCGCCGTCTTCACCAGCTGCTCCGCGCGCGCGTAGTCCGCCTCGTCCAGCACGACCTCCGCTTTGGTGCGCACCACGTCGGATTGGGCAGACTCCACCGCCAGTTGGAACGGGCGCTGGTCGATGGTGAACAGCAGGTCATCCTGCTTGACCATGCCGCCGTCGCGGAAATGCACCTTGTCGATGTAGCCGGAGACGCGAGGGCGCACTTCGACCCGCTCCGTAGCCTCAAAGCGCCCGGTGAACTCGTCCCATTGGGCGACCCGACTGGCGAGCGGCTTGGCGACTGTCACCGCCGGCGGTCCAGTCTGCGCCCACGCCTGAGGCGCCAGGGCCAGGATGAGGCCCGCCACCCAGGCAACACGGGTAATTGCGGCGCGCGATTTGGCACCAGCAGGCCCGGGCGAAACAGTCATGCAGTTTGTCCTTTTCGGGGCCAGATAAGGTCGTTTGGGTGGCCCATTTGGCTAGGGAATTGGTCGTGTGGAGCTAACCATCTGGCTGGGTTGCCATCTTCTGTTAACCACCCCGTAACCTCCGCTAGGTCACGAAATCGAGAGACGGACCGCCCTGGTTGTCATTTGCCCGAAAGAGGCCATGCGCTAGAAGCAACCCTGCGCGTGCCGGTGCGGCACTGCGTGGCCGGGTACGCGCGTCCATCTAGGCGAAGGCTTCCTCGATCTGACGAAGGGTTCTGGCGGATGGCAGGCGTTGACATCCTCGCTTCTGCATTCAGCGGCGCGAACGCCGCGTTCCTGAGCGAGCAATATGCCCGCTGGGCGGCCAACCCGCATTCCGTCGATCCGACGTTCGCCGAATTGTTCGGGGCGCTGAACGACGATGCGCGCGCGGTGCTGGAGGAGGCGACCGGTGCCTCCTGGGCGCCGCGTCATCCCGAGTACCGAGGAGGAGGTGCGTCCGGCCGTTGCCCAGGCGCCACGCCGGGCGCCGACAGTGTTGCAGTCAAACGAGCAGATCCGCGCCGCCACCATCGCCTCGCTGCGCGCACTGATGCTGATCCGCTCCTATCGCGTGCGCGGCCATCTGGAGGCGCGGCTCGACCCGCTCGGGCTGCAGATCCCCCGGCCGCATGCGGAACTCGACCCGCGCTCCTACGGCTTCACCGACAACGACCTCGACAAGCCAATCTTCATTGACAACGTGCTGGGCCGCGAAAGCGCCACACTGCGCGAAATCCAGACCATCCTGCGCGAGACCTATTGCGGGCCCATCGGCGTCGAGTTCATGCACATTCAGGATCCCGACCAGAAGTCGTGGATCCAGCGCAAGGTGGAAGGCGCCCCCTGGCGCACCGCATTCGACGCCCGCGCCAAGCGCACAATCCTGACGCAGCTCACCGAGGCGGAAGGCTTCGAGGCGTTCTGCCAGAAGCGCTATGTCACCACCAAGCGCTTCGGCCTGGAGGGCGGCGAAGCCAGCATTCCAGCGTTGCACACGATCATAGAGACGGTGGCGTCGGCCGGCGTGTCGGAGATCGCCATCGGAATGCCGCATCGCGGCCGGCTGAACACGCTGGTCAATATTGTGAGGAAGCCGCTAACCGCGGTGTTCTCAGAGTTCGGCGGCGAGAGCTTCAAGCCCGACGACGTTCAGGGTTCGGGCGACGTGAAGTACCATCTCGGCACGTCCACCGATATCGATGTCGGCGGCCATAGCGTCCATCTGTCGCTGCAGCCCAATCCGTCGCACCTGGAAGCCGTCGATCCCGTGGTGATCGGCAAGGTGCGCGCGCGCCAGGACGAGGCGGGCGACACGCAGCGGCGCAGCTCGGTGATGGCCATCCTCATGCATGGCGACGCAGCGTTCGCCGGCCAGGGCCTGGTGTATGAGACGCTGGCGATGAGCCAGCTCATCGGCTACCGAACCGGTGGCACGGTGCATCTGGTGGTGAATAATCAGATCGGCTTCACCACGGTGCCTGCGCACGCCTATTCCGGCCTCTATTGCACCGATGTGGCGAAGTCGATCCAGGCGCCGATCCTGCACGTCAACGGCGACGACCCGGAGGCAGTGGTGTTCTGCGCGCGCATGGCCGCAGAGTTCCGCATGCGCTTCGCCACCGACATCGTGCTGGACATCGTCTGCTATCGCCGCCACGGACACAACGAGACCGACGAGCCGGCATTCACCCAGCCGCTGATGTACCGCGCGATCAACCAGACCAAGACCACGCGCTCGCTGTACGCCGAGAGGCTTGTCGCGGAAGGCGTGATCAGCACGCCCGAAGGGCAGGCAATGTGGGACGAGTTCGCGCAGACGCTGGAGGACGCGAATGCGGCCGGCAAATCCTACAAGCCCAACAAGGCCGACTGGCTTGAAGGGCACTGGACGGGCATGTCGCAGGCCGACCCGGAGGCCGAACGCATCGAGCACGCCACCGCCGTCAGCCGCGAAACGCTCAAACGCATAGGCACTGCGCTGACCCGCGTTCCCGCCGGCTTCGAGGTGCATCCGCGCATCGGCCGTCAGCTCGAGGCGAAGCGTGAGATGCTGGAGTCAGGCGGGGGGATCGATTGGACGACTGGCGAGGCACTCGCGTTCGGCTCGCTGCTGCTGGAAGGTCATCGCGTGCGTCTCTCCGGCGAGGACAGCCAGCGCGGCACGTTCAGCCAACGTCACGCTGTGCTGATCGACCAGGTAAACCAGAACGAATACGTGCCGCTGAACAACATCGGGCGCGACCAGGCGCGGATCGAGATCTACAACTCGCTGCTCTCGGAAGCTGGCGTGCTGGGCTTCGAATACGGATACACGCTGGCTGATCCACGCACCCTGGTGATGTGGGAGGCGCAGTTCGGCGACTTCGCCAACGGCGCGCAGGTCATCATCGACCAGTTCCTGGCGAGTGGCGAAAGCAAGTGGCTGCGCATGTCCGGCCTGACGCTGTTGCTGCCGCACGGCTACGAAGGTCAGGGGCCGGAACACTCGTCGGCGCGTATTGAGCGCTATCTTCAGCTTTGTGCGGAACGCAACATGTGCGTGGCCAACCTGACCACGCCGGCCAACTACTTCCACGCGCTGCGCCGGCAACTGAAGCGCAACTTCCGCAAGCCGCTGGTGATCTTCACGCCAAAGTCGCTGCTGCGACACAAGCTGGCAGTCTCATTGGTGGCTGATATGGCGGAGGGCAGTGCATTCCGCTTTGTCATCCCCGAGACCTATTCCATCAAACCACCGGAGCAGGTGAAGCGTGTCGTGCTCTGCTCCGGCAAGGTGTACTACGACCTGTTGACGGAGCGGCGCGACAGGGCGATCGACGACGTAGCCATCATGCGACTGGAACAGATCTATCCGTTTCCGGAAAAGACCCTGACTCGGGAACTGACACCCTATGGCAACGCCGAATTGGTGTGGTGCCAGGAGGAACCGGAGAATATGGGCGCTTGGAACTTTGTCGATCGACGGCTCGAGAAGGTGCTTGTTGGAATGAGCGGTGCCGGCAGGCGTCCTGTCTATGCCGGTCGCGACGCAGCCGCCAGCCCCGCCACCGGCTCCGCTCGCGCGCATGGTGCGGAACAGGCGGCGCTGGTCGCGGCCGCGCTGGGAACCGCGTGACATGGCAACCGAGATCAACGTCCCGACCCTTGGCGAGAGCGTGACATCAGCCACCGTCGCACGCTGGATGAAGCACGAAGGTGAGGCGGTCGCCGCCGACGAACCGCTGGTTGAACTGGAAACCGACAAGGTGACGGTGGAGGTGAACGCACCGACGGCCGGTGTGCTGACTTCGATCAGTGCACCGGAGGGCAGCGAGGTTCCGGTCGGCGCGCTGCTCGGTTTGTTGGAGGCCGGGGCAGGCGCCGCAACCGCCGCACCGAGGGCCGCTGCGGCGCCCACGCCACCGCCCGCGCCACGCCCGGCAGCGATGCCGCAGGCCGGGGTGAATGCACCGCCCCGCGCACTTGGGCCGGTCGCACGTCCGGCCACGCCGCCGGCGGATGTTGCGGCTCACGCCCCGCTGCCTGCTGCCGCCAAGCTGATCGAGGAACAGCATCTCTCGGCCGAACGGATCGGCGAGGGCAGTGGCAAGGACGGCCGCATCACCAAAGGCGACGTGCTGGCGTTTCTGAACCGTCCCACACGGGCACCGGCACTCGCGCCCATCGCGAAGCCGGTGCGCGAAGCGGAGCCACGCGAGGAGCGTGTGCGCATGACGCGCCTGCGCCGCACGATCGCCGTGCGACTGAAGGAGGCGCAGAACACCGCCGCGATGCTGACCACCTTCAACGAGGTGGACATGTCGGCGGTTATGGCACTGCGCAGCGAGTATCGTGCAGCATTCGAGAAGAAGCACGACGGCGTCCGCCTTGGCTTCATGTCGTTCTTCGTGAAGGCGTGCGTGGCCGCGCTGAAGGAGTTCCCTGCGGTCAACGCCGAGATCGACGGCGACGACATCGTCTACAAGAACTTCGTGCACATGGGCATCGCGGTCGGTGGATCGGCCGGCCTTGTCGTGCCGGTGATCCGCGACGTCGATGCGATGAGCTTCGCCGAGATCGAGCGCGCCATCGCGGACTTTGGCCGCCGTGCGCGCGACGGCGCGTTGAAGCTGGACGAACTGACCGGTGGGACGTTTAGCATCACCAACGGCGGGGTGTATGGCTCGCTGATGTCAACGCCGATCCTGAACCCGCCGCAGTCGGGCATCCTGGGAATGCACAAGATCCAGGAACGGCCGATGGTGGTGGCAGGGAAGATCGAGGTGCGGCCAATGATGTATCTCGCGCTGAGCTATGATCATCGCATCGTCGATGGCAGCGAGGCGGTCAGCTTCCTGGTGCGTGTAAAGGAAGGCGTTGAGGACCCGCGCCGCTTGTTGTTGGGGCTTTGATGCTGCATGAGTGACTCCTTCGACATCATCATCATCGGCTCCGGCCCCGGTGGTTACGTCTGCGCCATCCGCGCAGCACAGCTCGGCATGAAGGTTGCTTGTGTCGAGAAGCGCGCCACGCTGGGCGGTACCTGCCTGAATATCGGCTGCATTCCCTCCAAGGCGCTGCTGCAGTCATCCGAGGAATTCCATCACGCAGCGCATGCGCTGAAAGACCACGGCGTGCTGGTGGACAGCGTGAAGCTTGATCTCGCCCGTATGCAGGCACGTAAGGCCGAGGTAGTTGCCGCCAACGTGAAGGGCGTCGAGTTCCTGTTCCGCAAAAACAAGGTAACGTGGCTCAAGGGCACTGGCCGCATCACGGCACCGGGCAAGGTCGACGTCGACGGCACCACCTATGATGCCAAATACATCGTCATGGCCACCGGTTCGGAAAGCGTGCCGCTTGCGGGCGTCGAAGTGGATGAGAAACAGATCGTCACGTCCACCGGCGGTCTGGAACTCGACCGCGTACCGGGCCATTTCGTGGTGATCGGCGGCGGCTACATCGGTTTGGAACTCGGCAGCGTCTGGCGGCGGCTGGGCGCGCAGGTGACGGTGGTGGAGTTTCTTGACCGTATCGTGCCTACCATGGATGCCGAGGTGGCCAAGGCCTTCGAACGCATCCTGACGCGCCAGGGCATGAAGTTCCGTCTCGGCATGAAGGTGACCGGCGCACGCAAGGGCAACGACGGCGTGACGTTGACCATCGAACCGGCAAAGGGCGGTGAGGCGGAGGAACTGCAGGCCGACATTGTGCTGCTGTCGATCGGCAGGCGGCCGTTCACCGATGGCGTCGGAGCGGGCGTTGAGCTGGACGAGCGTGGCCGGGTGAAGACTGACGCGCATTACGCGACCAATGTTCCCGGCATCTACGCAATCGGCGATGCGATCGCCGGACCGATGCTGGCGCACAAGGCGGAAGAGGAAGGTGTTGCGCTGGCCGAACTTCTCGCCGGCCAGGCAGGGCATGTGAACTACGGAGCGATCCCTGGCGTTGTGTATACGTGGCCGGAGGTTGCTGCGGTTGGGCAGACCGAGGAGGAACTGAAAGCCGCCGGCATAGCCTACAACATCGGCAAGTTTCCGTTCACCGCGAACGGCCGCGCGCGTGCGATTGGCGAGACGGATGGCTTTGTGAAACTGCTGGCCGACAAAACGACCGATCGCCTGCTCGGCGCGCACATCATCGGACCTGATGCCGGTGCGCTGATCGCGGAGCTGGTCACCGCGATGGAATTCGGCGCCTCGGCCGAGGATGTCGCACGAACATGCCACGCGCATCCCACGCTGAGCGAGGCGGTGAAGGAAGCGGCGCTAGCGGTCGCGGGACGCGCGCTGCATGTCTAGGGCCACACCCCGACAGCACACTCCCCCTCCCCTCGCGAGAGGGGGCTGGGGGGAGGGGGCATGACACCGCTCGCTCTCACCATGGGCGATCCCGCCGGTATCGGCGGCGAGCTGACGTTGCGTGCCTGGCAGGCGCTACATCGTAGTGGTCCATGCTTCGTCGCGCTCGACGATCCACGGCGCCTTGCCGCGCTGTCGGCCGACGTGTCGATCGCTGAAATTGCCTCGCCCGAAGCAGCGCCCACAGTCTTTGCCGATGCGCTGCCTGTACTGCCGGTCAGCCTGGCCGCCACCCCGCATCCGGGCCGCCCCGACAAGAGCAACGCCAAGGCGGTGATCGCCTCGATCGAGCGCGCTGCAGCGCTGTGCCTGAGCGGCGACGTCGGCGGCATGGTCACCAATCCGATCAACAAGGCCGCGCTCTACGACGCAGGTTTTGCCTATCCCGGCCATACCGAGTTCCTCGCAGCGCTGACCAATGCGAGCGGCAGGCAGATCATGATGCTGGTCAGCCCGGAATTGCGCGTCGTCCCGGTCACCGTGCACGCCTCGCTGCGCAATTCGATTGCCATGCTCTCCACCGAGGCCATTGTCGCGGCTGCGCGGACCACGGCCACCGCTCTAAAACGCGACTTCGCCATCGCGCGACCGCGTCTCGCCATCGCCGGGCTCAATCCACACGCCGGCGAGCAGGGAGCACTGGGGGACGAAGAGACCACACTCATCGGCCCCGCCATTACCGCGTTGCGCGCCGAGGGGATCGATGCATCCGGCCCGTGGCCGCCAGACACGATGTTCACCGCGATCGCGCGCACCCGCTACGATGCGGCGATCTGCATGTACCACGACCAGGCACTGATCCCGCTAAAGACGCTCGACATGGATCACGGCGTCAATGTCACGCTCGGCCTCCCAATCGTGCGCACCTCGCCCGATCACGGCACGGCGTACGACATCGCCGGCAAGGGCATCGCCAACCCCACCAGTCTGATCGCGGCCATCGAACTCGCCGCGGAGCTGGCAAGGCGACGCCATGCTTGAGGACAAGGATGCGATCCGCGACCTGCTGCATCAGTATTGCTTCTTCATGGATGAGGGGCGCTTCAGCGAACTTTCGGCGCTGTTCAGCGAAGATGGCGAATGGATCGCCCCCTATCGCACGGCGAAGGGGCCCGCGGAGATTGCCGCATGGCTGCAGCAGTCGGTACCGCCGCGGCCGCGTCGCGTGCATTACGTGATGAACTCGATCATCGAATGCAGCGATGCGCGTGCAACCGCCCGCTCGAACTATCTGGTAATGGTCGAGGGCTCGGACGGCCCGCTGCCATCCGTCTGCGGCGTCTATGACGACGTGCTCGTGAAGCGTGCGGGCGGCTGGCGCTTTCAGAGCAGGCGGTTGATCCACGCGTTCAAGGGCGACATGGCACTGCGGCTACCCTGATCATCCCGGCGCCGCGCCCTGCGTCTGGTTGCGCTCCCGGCAAGCGCCCGTATCCTATGACGCGGTCACGCCCAGGCTACACACAATGCCACTACTTCCAACTGGCGAGGAAGAACCGCGGTAGCTCGTCCGCATACGGCTTGAAGTTGAGCTGCTTCGAGTAGCCGTAGGTCACCACGTAAGTGAACATCGGTACCCATGATGCCTTCTGGGTGATTAGCCTGATCGCCTCGGTGTAAGCCTTGCGCCGCTGGTCAGGGTCCACTGTCGCGCCGCCTGCCTCCACCCGCTCCCTGATCTCCGGATCACGCGTGTAGTCATTGCCAGTATAGGTGAAAAAGTTTGGCAATATAGCCGAGACGTCGTTGACCGAGTAGCTGCCCCAGGAGGCCAGTTCCAACGGGTTCTGTCCGGCAAGCGAACGCTGCACCTCGGCGGCAACCTGTAACTGAGTGATCTTCGTCTTGATCCCCACGGCCTCAAGATAGCCCCGCACCGCGCCAGCCCATTGCGGCAGTTCATAGGTCACCAGTTCGGTGTCGAAGCCATTGGGATAACCCGCCTCCGAAAGCAACTGCTTCGCCTTGTCCGGATCGTACGGGTAATGCATCGCCGCTCCCGCATCGCAGCCGAACTGCGTTGGGTAACAGGGCGTGTCGATCGCGCGCGAGCCGCCTTGCATCAGCTGTTTGGCCATCGCCGCACGATCGATCGCGTAAACGATGGCGCGGCGCACTTTGTCGTTGGTTAGTGGATTGTCGGCGCCGGTGCGTCCGGCAGCATCCATGCCGAGATACTCGACGCGCATCGATTCGGCACGCATCGCCTGCAGGTTCGGCTTCCGGTCCACGACGTCGAACTGCTCGGGGCTGAACTTCCAGATCCAGTCGGCGCTGTCGCCAAGCAGCTCCGCCATCTCTGTGGCGGAGTCTGGCACCTGGTGGATGACGATCTTGCCGATCGCCGGCTTTCCCTTGGGGCTGTCTGAGTAATAGCCGTCGTACCGCTCCATATCCACCTCGGTGGTGCCGTCCACCCTGGTGATCCTGTATGGACCTGCGGCGACCGGGTGCTGCGAATACTCCCGCGGTCCAACCTTTTCGCGATACGCCTTCGGCATAATGTAGAGCGTCATCGCCATGTAATCGAGTGCGGCGGGGAATACGCGCCTCAGTTCCACGCGCACATGAGTATCATCCACCTTGATCGCGTGATCGAGATAAGCGTAATTGCTCGGCGTGGCGACCTGCCTGTCAGTCAGGATCGAGTTGATCGTATACACAACATCATCGGCCGACAGCTTGTCGCCATTGTGGAACGTGACATTGGGGCGCAGCTCGAACTCGAGCGTGGTCTCGTCCGTCCACTTGTAGGACTCGGCAATCAGAGGCTTGAGCTGAAAGGTCTCCGGATCGCGGTAGACCAGCGAATCCCAGACCTGATGACCGAGCACGACGCCGGTGCGCTGTTGATTGTAGTATGGCGTGAGGTCGGTCACCGCATCGCGCCACGTTATACGCAGCGTATCGGCGGATTTCTGGGCGAAGGCAGGTGTGGCGCAAAGCAGTGTCGCCGTCAGGATCGCACCACGCAAAGTCCTACGCATCGCCCTGCCTCTGTCGCCGCCGTGGCGGCACGGCGGCGCCGCGTTCAATGTCCGCGGGGCGCCGGCCGGCAGAACTTCGGAGTTCCTCAGGCGATCGACGAGTTGAAGTTGCCGCCGTCGAGAATAAGGTTGTGGCCGACGATGAAGCCGATCTTTGCGGAGCACAGAAAGGCGCAGGCGTCGCCGAACTCAGCTGGATCGCCGACGCGCCCGGTGTAGGAGTTCTTCGCCCGCTCCTGCACCAGTTCATCGACCGGGCGGTTGGATGTGCGCGCCGCTTCCTGGAAGCCGCTGCGCAGACGATCGGTGAGGAACGGTCCGGGCAGGATGTTGTTGATGATCACGTTGTGCTTCGCGATCTGCCGCGCGAGGCCCGCGACAAAGCCGGTAAGGCCGGCGCGCGCGCCGTTGCTCATGCCAAGTTCCGGTATCGGCGACTTCACCGACGCCGAGGTGATGTTGACGATGCGGCCGAACTTGCGCTCGATCATGCCGTCCACCACAGCCTTGATCAGGAAAATCGGCGTCAGCATGTTGGCATCGACCGCCTTGATCCATTCGTCGCGGCCCCATTCGCGGAAATCGCCGCGCGGCGGCCCGCCGGCGTTGTTCACCAGGATGTCGGGGTTGGGACACGCGGCGAGTGCCGCGGCGCGGCCGGCATCAGTGGTGATGTCGCCGGCAACAGGAGTGACCTTTACGCCGGTCTCCTTGCGGATCTCGCCGGCGGTCTTTTCCAGATCGGCCGCGGTGCGCGCGGTGATCACCAGATCGACGCCCTCGCGTGCGAGCGAGATCGCGCAGGCGCGGCCAAGCCCTTTGCTTGCAGCGCAGACGATGGCTTTCTTGCCTCTAAGGCCGAGATCCATGGGGTTCCTCCTGTGGTGCCGATACGGTGTTATGAACGGATGAGCTCAGGGACTGACATGACCGCGGAACTTCTCCGGCGGTCGTGTGCCCCATTGTGAGCGCAGTCCCTCCTCGGCCGGAACCAGGTTGCCGCCGTTGTGTACGTTCAGCCGGTCGGTATCGGCCCAGTGCTCATGCACGCGGCCCCAGGGATCGGCCCAGTAGTCGTAAACCTGACTGCCCAGCAGGTGGCGGCCAATGCCCCACATGTGCTCGTATTTGCCAAGGCCCTCGAGATACTCGTGGCCAATGAACACGTCGTCGATGTCCTGCACCTCGAACGAGAAATGGTTGAGGCCGGCGCGCTCGTTCTTCATGCAGAAGAACGCGTGATGGTCGACATAGTCATCGCCGGCGTCGATCCGGCTGAACTGGCCGATGAGGTTGTCCTTGTCGCCGGCGTAGACATCATCCGAGCAGATCAGCCCGAGCGTTTCGCGGAACCAGCGAACGGTCTCCTGGTTCTTCGGCGAACCGAGAACGGCATGGCCGATCCGCTTCACACCCGACGGCCCAGCCGCGAAACGAATAACCTCGCCGGCGCGGTTCAGCGGCTCAACGCCTGAATTGATCGCCTGACGCACGACCTGGATCGGCTGCGAGGGCGCAATCCCGTGCACGGCCTCGATGGTATAGCCGTTGGGTTCGGTCAGGCGGACGCGCTTGCCGCCGCCGGGTTCGTCGATGCTCTCGATACCCGAGGCGCCGGGGAACTTCGCGATCGCCTTGAGATCGTCCTCGCTGCTGACCGCCCATGCGAAGCCGATCAAGCGGGGATCACCCTTCTCGGTGACGTGGATGTGGTGCGCCGCATCGGTGCCGCGCATATACAGCGCCGTCGGTGTCCGCGCCGCGCGCACCATGCCGAACGCGGTCAGGAACTCCTCCTCCAGGTCCAGGTCGGGAGCCTGGAGCCTGCCGTACGCGAGGTCGCGCACCTTGATCACCGCCATGAATTCGCTCCCTTGATGTCTCGACGCTTACCCTTGCTCGACAGTGCGGCAGAAGGTGGCCAGTTTGGCGCCGTCCCGCAAGACGCCTCAGGGTTGAGCGACCCCCTTTGGGGCTGCGGCCGCTTGGCAATAAGCTGCATCCCGCCCGTGCAGGAGTGGCCGCACCATGTCCCTTAGCCGCGACTTCGCCGCCTTCGTCGCCAACCTGCGCTACGCGGACCTGCCGCCTGCCGTGGCCGACCGCGCCAAAGGTGTCACCCTGGAAGCGCTGACATCCGCGCTCGTCGCGCACGAGATGCCGGCGTCCAGACAGGCGCTCGCGCTGATGCAGGACGAGGAACAGGGCGGTGCCGGCATCGCCACCGTGTTGTGCTCCGGTGCCAGGCTCACCAAGGCGGGTGCCGCATTCGTCAACGCCGAGATGATCCTGGCCGGCGGCAAGTGGGACACGTTCCGCATGCTTACCCACCCGGGAACCGCCATCATCCCGGCCGCGCTGGTCGCCGCAGAAATTACCAGCGCATCGGGTCAGCAGTTCCTCACCGCTGTCGCCGCCGGCTACGAGGTTATGGAACGCATGGCCGCCGAGTTCATCCCCACAGTGATGTCGCGTGGCTTCCACGCCGGCCCGGTGTTCGGCATCTTCGGCGCCGCAGTCGCCGCGGCGAAACTCCAGCAGCTCAACGCGGACCAGATCCACAGCGCCATCGCCCAGTGCGTCAATCTTGCCGCCGGCAACCTGGAGGGCGCGCGCAGCGGCGGCCGGTCATTGCGCGAGGGCGGCGCCGTCCGCAACGCTTTGCTGGCCGTCGCCATGGCGCGGCACGGCACGCCAGGCGGCGAAACCACGCTGGAGGGCGAGGCCGGCTTCTATCACGCCTACGCCGGCAACAATCTGGGCCGCCTGACCTACAGCTTCACCGGCCATACCAGCACCGAGCTTGCCCGCATCACGGAAAATCTCGGCCGCGACTGGATCTTTCTGGAGACGCTGTACCGCATCTATTCCACCGCCGGCTATAACATCGCCCATATCGACGTGACCGCGCGCCTCTGTGAGGAACACGATATCGCCTACGCCGACATCGACCGCATCGAGGCGGTGGTGAACTGGTTCGAGACCGAATATCCAAGCCCTGCCTTCCCCACGCCCGGCAGCGACGGCAGGCCGCGCATCGGCAGCACGCAGTACTTCACCGCTTACGGCGCGGTCACCCGGGGCTATCCGCTGCTTCGCGGCGCGCAGCCGGCCTCCGGCGAAACTGATCCGCCCGAGGTGCTCGACCTCATGCACCGCGTCACGCTGATCCCCGTGGTGCGTCGCACCTTGTTCGGCCCTCGCATCACCGTGTTCACCAAGGACGGCCGCTCCTGTACGCGCGAAGGCACCGGCCGCGAATTTATCTGGGACTTCGAGGAGCAAGCACGGCGCATCCAGCCGGTCATTCCCGGCATCGCCGTATCCGCCGCGCAGTTCGCCGAACTGATCGACGCGTGCAGGCATCTGGAGAGCCTCGATACGGCCGGCCGGCGGCTGATCGCGTTGACCATCCAGCGCTGACGCCCCCTCCCGCGCTGATGTCCCCTCCCGTACTGACGCCGTTGACGCTCCGCAGACCCCCGGCCTATCGTCTCGCCTGAAATCAAACACGGGGGCGTCAACAAGGGTCGGCCCCGCCTTGGGAGGGCCGGCTGATCGTGGAAGACGCTGCGCGCCTGTTGCAGCTTGTCGTCAATGGCGCCGCTGCTGGGTGCATTTATGGCCTGATCGCTCTCGGATTCGTCCTGATCTACAAGGCGACCGAGATGATCAACTTCGCCCAGGGCGACATCATGATGCTGGGCGGCTTCTTCGCGTTCGCTTTGATCGCGCATTTCGGCCTGAACTACTGGGTTGGTGCGCTGCTCGCCATCCTGCTCACTGCCGCCTTCGGCTTCGCGCTCGACGCTGTCGTCTTGCGACGCGTGATTGGCCAACCGCAATTCGCGGTTGTAATGCTCACGCTTGGCCTGGGCTTCATCTTCCGAGCCGCCGCCGGCATCACCTGGGGCTACGACTCAGTCGGCTTCGAGACGCCGTTCACCAATCGTACGATCAACCTCGGCGGTCTCATCCTCGGCCAGGACAATGTCTCCATCATCGTCGGCACCGTCCTGCTCTGCGGCGTGCTGTATCTGTTCTTCAGCCACACGCGCCTCGGCATCGCAATGCAGGCGTCGTCGCAGAATCAGCTTGCCGCCTACTACATGGGCATCCCGGTGCGAACGGTGTTCTCGCTGATCTGGGCGATCAGCGCCGGCGTCGCGGCGGTCGCCGGCATTCTGCTCTCGCCCGTGTCGATGATCGACGTGAACATGGGCTTTCTCGGCATCAAGGCCTTCGCCGCCGCGGTACTCGGCGGCTTCGGCAGCATTCCCGGCGCGCTGGTCGGCGGTGTGGTCATCGGTATCGTCGAACAATTGGCCGGCTACTTCCTGCCCGCCGGCTTCCAGGAGGTGACCTCCAACGTAGTGCTGCTCGCGACCTTGATCCTGCGGCCGCAGGGTCTGTTCGCCGAGATTGCCGGCAAGCGGGTCTGACGCATGCGATATTTGTTCAAGACTGATTACCGGCAGGACACCTCGCTATGGCGCCATCGCGGCGACCTGTTCTGGTACGGCCTCCTTGGCATCGTGCTGCTCGTGATCCCGTTCGTGCTCGGCGAGTTCTACGTCGGCGAACTTGGTGGCGTGTTCGTCTTCGCGGTCGCCGGCGTGGGCATGATGCTGTTGGCCGGCTACACCGGCCTGATCAGTCTCGGCAACGCCGCATTCCTTGGCATCGGCGCCTACACTGACGCGATCCTGCTGTCGCATGGCGTGCCGCTGTTGATCGCGCTGCCGGTCGCCGGCCTGTTCACCGGCCTGTTCGGTATCGCCATCGGCCTGCCGACCTTGCGCATGAGCGGCCTCTATCTCGCCATCGCCACGCTGGCATTCGGCAGCATCGTCGGCACCGTCTTCCAGAAATGGGAAGCGATCACCGGCGGCTTCGACGGTTTTGCGGTGCCCGCGCCCGACATCTTCGGCGTGCCGATCCAGAACGCGACCGGCATCTACTACCTCTCGCTCGCGGTGCTGGTGATCGTGCTGTGGCTCTCCGCAAATCTGCTGCGCACGCCGCTTGGACGCGCAATGGTGGCAATCCGCGACAGTGAGATATCCGCGCAGAGCATGGGCATCCATCTGGCGCGCTACAAGACGTTCGCCTTCGCGCTCAGTGCCTTCATCACCGGCCTCGCCGGCGCGCTGTTCGCGCATTACGTGCGCTTCCTCGCGCCCGACGCATTCGACGTGCTGCTGTCGGTGCAGTTTGTCACCATCGTGTTCGTGGGCGGGCTGGGTTCGCTGCATGGCGTTGTGCTGGGCGCGCTGTTCGTGCGGCTTTTGCCGCAGTTCATCGCCATCATCCGCGACGACCTGCCGTTTGGCATCGGCCGCATGCCGGGACTGGAGCCGTCGCTGTACGGCCTCGTGCTGGTGCTTGTGATCCTGTTCGAGCCCGGTGGCATCTACGGCCGCTGGATCAAGATAAAGCGCTGGTTCCAGGCCTATCCGTTCAAGCGCCGCGCGAGCTTCCGGCGGCAGAAGTCGTATGCACGATCGGAGCGGCTGCGATGAGCCTGTTCCGCGCTGACGAGATCGCGATCCGCTTCGGCGGCATCCGTGCGGTGGACGCGGTGAGCTTCGAGGTGAACCAGGGCGAGGTGTTCTCGATCATCGGCCCGAACGGCGCCGGCAAGACGACGATCTTCAATCTGATCAGCCGCATCTACGCGCCGACGTCCGGGCGGCTGATCTTTCAGGACCAGGACATCACCGACGTCCCGCCCTATCGCATCGCGGGTCTTGGCATCGCGCGCACCTTCCAGAACATCGAGCTGTTCGCCAATGCGACCTTGCTGCAGAACCTGCTGATCGGCCGGCACTGTCATTCGACGGTCGGAGTGCTGTCGCAGGTGTTGTTCCTGCCCTTCGTCCGGCGCGCGGAGTTGAAGCACCGCGAGAAGGTCGAGGAGGTGATCGCCTTTCTCGGTCTCGAGCGCTATCGCGACACGCTGATCGCCAACCTGCCGTACGGCGTGCGCAAGGTTGTCGAACTCGGCCGCGCTCTGTGCATTGAGCCGAAGCTGTTGCTGCTCGACGAGCCGTCCTCGGGGCTGAACGTCGAGGAGACCGAGGGCATGGGTTTCTGGATCGAGGACATCAAAAAGGACCTCGGCATCACGGTGATCATGGTCGAGCACGACATGAATCTCGTGCGCATGGTGTCGGATCGGGTGATGGCGCTGAACTACGGCAAGGTCATCGCTCTCGGCACGCCTGCCGAGGTGCAGAACCATCCGGAAGTGGTGCGGGCGTATATCGGGGGTGAGGGATGAGCGCGTCGCTGCTCGACGTCACCGCGATCGAGACTTTCTACGGCCCGATCCAGGCCATTCGCGGCGTCAGCCTGCAGGTCGCGCAAGGCCAGATCGTCACCGTGCTCGGTGCCAACGGTGCCGGCAAGACGACAGTGCTGCGAACCATTTCCGGCGTCCTGGACCCCGAGCGTGGATCGGTGCGATTTGAGGGCAAGGCCATCGACCACCTGCCGCCTGACCGTGTGATGCGGCTCGGCATCTGCCACGTTCCCGAAGGCCGCGAGGTGTTCCCTTTCCTGACGGTGCACGAGAACCTGCTGATGGGATCGGTACACGCGTCACGACAAGGACGCGGTGCATCGCGACCTGGAACTGTGCTTCACCTACTTTCCGGTGCTGAAGGAGCGCTCGCATCAGCGTGCCGGCCTGTTGTCAGGTGGCGAACAGCAGATGCTGTCGATCAGCCGTGCGCTGATGGGCCGCCCGAAACTGCTTCTGTTGGACGAGCCGTCGCTCGGCCTCTCGCCGCTGCTGGTGACACAGATCTTCCGCATCATCCGCCGCATCAACGATGAACAGGGCGTGGCGATCCTGCTGGTCGAGCAGAACGCGCATATGGCGTTGCGCACCGCCCAGTTCGGCTACGTGCTGGAAGTGGGCCGGATCGTGCTCGCCGACGACTGCGAAAAGCTGATGCAGACCGATGCGATCAAGGAGTTCTATCTCGGCCAGAAGGACACCGGTATACGCGGTCAGCGCCGATGGAAGAGGAAGCGGTTGTGGCACTGACGATACCCGCGCTGGTCGTCGAGCGTATCGCGGCGCACGCCGACGAGATCATTCTTCGCAAGAAAGACCATGGCATCTGGAAGTCCACCACCTGGGCGCAGCTCGGTGCCCGCGTGCGCCAGGTTGGCACGGGCCTGAAGGCGATCGGCTTCCGTCCCGGCGATGTTGCCTGCGTGCTGGCCGAAACCCGTCCGGAGTGGGTGCATGTCGACCTGGGAATCCTGGGCGCCGGCGGCGTGAGCGGCGGCATCCATCCAGAGCAGGAAGCGGAACCGCTCGGCCAGGCGCTGCACGACGCCGGCTGTCGCGTTCTGTTCGTCGAGAACGAGGAACAGCTCGACAAGGCATTGCTCGTGCGCGACCGCTGTCCCGATCTGCGCCGCATTGTCATCATTGACATGAAGGGCCTGCGTGACTTCGCTGACCCGATGTGTGAAAGCCTTGAGTTTTTCGTGGGACGCACCGTCAACGATGGTGACTGGGACGCGGGAATCGCGGCAATCACCGACGACCAACCGGCGGTGCTGCTGCTGCCGCGCACCGGCGCGGGTCGAGTTCTCACCCACGGCGACGCGCTGCACCTGATCGCCAACGGGCGCTCGTTGCTGCCGCTGCGTGCCGGCGATGAGCGCCTTGCATTGCTGCCGATGTGTCACGTCGTCGAGCGCGTGCTGGGCCTGTATCTCTCGCTCGACGCGTGCGTGATCAGCAATTACCTGGAAGATCCTGACACCGGTATGGAGAACCTCCAGGAATTGCAGCCCGCGGTGCTCGCGACCGATCCGCAGATCTGGCAGGTGCTGCACGCCCGAACCAGTGACGCTGCCGCCAATGCCACGCGGATGCAGCGTTTACTATATCGTTGGGCGATCGCTGCCGGGGCGCGGGGCGGCCCCACGGCAATGCTGGCGCAGCTTTGCGTGCTCCGTGCAGTCAGGCGCGATCTGGGTCTCAGCCGGCTGCGGTGCGGCTATATCGGGGGCGCCACCTTGTCGCCCGAAATCGAGCGCTGGGCCGCGGCACTCGGCGTCACCGTTCACCACATCGACGGCCAGGCGGCACGGGGCCACGCCTTGGACGCGCGCTACCAGGCCCTGATGCAGGAAGCTTACGGTACCTGAAGGAAGGAACGATAAATGCGTAGCAGGCTATTGGCGGCGGCACTTGCTGTCGCTCTCACCTCTCCCGCCGTGGCGGCGGACAGTGTGCGCGGTGTGACAGACAACGAGGTCGTCATCGGCACATATACCGACCTCTCCGGTGTGACGGCGATGTGGGGCGTCAACAACACCAATGCCTGGCGCATGGTGTTCGACGAGACGAACGCCGCAGGCGGAATCAACGGCCGCAAGATCAAATACATCGTGGAAGACAACCAGTATCAGATTCCTCGCTCCATCCAGGCCGCGAACAAGCTGATCAATCTGGATCACGTGTTCATGATGGTCGCCAACGGCGGCACGCCGATGAACAATGCCACCATGCCCGATCAGCTCGCCAAGGGCGTGCCGAACGTGTTCCCGCTCACGTCGGCCCGTTCGATGTACGAGCCGCTGCATCATCTCAAATTCGGGCTCGCCTCATCCTACTACGACCAGATGCGCGCCGGGGTGAAGGTGTTCGTCGAGCAGCGCGGTAAGAAGGCGGTGTGTGCGATGTCGCAGGATACCGACTTCGGCCGCGACGTGATGGATGGCGCGCGCGACGAGTTGAAGGCGCTGAACTCCAAGCTGGCGGCCGAGACCCTGCACAAGCCGACCGACACCGACTTCAGTGCCTCGGTTGCACGGCTGCGCGACGCCAACTGCGATCTGATCCTGGTCGGCGGCATCGTGCGTGATACGGTGCAGATCATCTCCGCGGTGCGGAAGACCGGCTGGAAGGTCGACATGCTCGGACAGGCGGCGAGCTACGATGAAGCCGTGGCCACGGTGCCCGGCGGCGTGACCGAGGGCTTTTACTCGATGACCCCCGTGCTGTATGTCGCGGCCAGCAGCGAGAATCCGGACGTGACGAAGTTTGCCGAACAATACAAGAAGGAGTTCGGCAAGGAACCCAACTTCGCCGCGCAGATCGGCTACACCGGGGCGGAGCTTGTCGTGCAGGCACTGAAGAATGCCAGCAAGGATCTGACGGTGGACAGCTTCGTGTCAGGCATGGAGAGCATCAAGGACTGGCATGACATCTTCGGCTCGCCGGCCATGAGCTTCAGCCCAACAAAGCATCAAGGTTCGAACGAATCGTTCCTGTGCGAAGTAAAGGGCGGCAAGTGGGTGCCGGTCAGCACGACGCCCGTGGGGTACTGAGCGCATACGATAATCGTCGTCTCTCCTCCTCCCCTTGCGGGAGGGGGAGGGGACTACAGCGCCTCCACCTCCAACGGAAACAGCGCATCCGGATCTTGCGCGCGCAACAGATGATACACGTTGAACCGGTACGCCGGACCCAGCGAGACCTCCGGGGGCGTAAACGGAAACGCCAGATTACCGGCGGTGGACAGCCTTCCCGCGTATCCATGATGCAGCAGATACTGCTTCAGCGTCCGCACGACCTCCGCTGCGCGTTCCGCCGTCGGCGCGATGCATTCACCCATCACGAACACCTCGCCCGGTGGAGGTTCGTCCGCCGGTGCCGCCATGCGCACGCCGTCCACGCCATAGACGCGGAAGCGCAGCGTGTAGTCCTCCGGGGTATCTTCGCAGACCAGGTCGCGCACGACGGTCGCGACCGCCGGCAGAATTTCGCGGTGCTGCGCGATGAAGCGCGGATCGGCGGCACCAGCCAGTAGCACGGCGCGTTCGCCGATCCGTCGCGCGCCCTCGATCTTCACGCACGGATCGGTCGATTCGTGCCACTTCGCGCCGGTGACGCGGCAGCGTCGACCATCCACCGCCACATAGTCCGCACCGCTTAGATCGAGCCGGCCCTCCGGCTCATACACGGTGTATGGATCGGCCTGCTCGTACAGACTATGCGCCGCGACCGACACCGGCGTCGCCCGCCGTTGCTCCGCCATGCTCTCCAGTTCGAACCCATCGTCATCGAGCGTCGCCAGGATCGAATCGCGCCCGCCCGGTAGGCAGCATAGCGATGCGCATTCGATGATCTTCGCCATATGCACTGACAGGCCAGTCGGAAATCCGAGCATCGTGGGCAGCGACGCGAAGATCGCGGTGTCGCACGCGCGGCCAGCGATCAGCACGTCGATGTCCTCGGCCAGTGCGCGGCGGAACGGACCCATGCCCATCTGCCCGACGATATGCGAGGCCTCGGTCACCTCTTCCTCGGTGAGCCCCGGCATATCGTCGATGCCGCTGACAGCGCCGGCACGCACCGCGCCGCGCAACGCCTGGCGCGACAGATCGGCACGCAGCACGCCGAGGCGGAAATGCAGCCCCTCCGTTCGCGCTATCTCGCGGACGGTCGCAAGTGTCGCTTCGAGATGCGGCGCGGCACCCGCCGATCCGGCGGAACCGATCACCAGCGGCACGTCGATCGACCGCGCGCCGAGCAGCGCTTTGCGCAAATCGCGCCGCGTCGCCGCGGGCGCTGTGGCCATTTCGCCCTTGCCGAGATAGGTCGGGCCGATGTCGATCGAGCCCATGTCACAGCCGATCAGGTCCGGCTTGCGTGCCAGACCGGCGTTGAACGCCGGCGTCGGGATGCCGTAGCCAAGCTGACCCGATGCGCCGAGAAAACGCATCGGCCGACGCTTGCGGCGTATGTCGTCGAGGATGCGGCCGGAGGCGCTCATATCTCAACCCCCAACAATGGCGCGTGCTGCTGTGCGCCGTACACGTCGCGATCGCCTGGATCGCCCGCCATGATCGGCCTCGCCAGCACGATCTTGATCGCGCGTCCCACCGGATAAGGGATCACCGTCACGTCGTCCGCCGGCAGTCCGTACAGCACGCCGATCCGTTCGCGGCTCAGCGCCGGTGATTGCGCGACGCGCCGATAGTCGGCCTCGTTGGCGAACATCAGGTCCAGCGTTAGTCGGCGTGGACCGGCATTCTTGCTGCGGATCACCTGGGCAATGTCGGAGAGTTTCATGGAAACCGCCTGCGCAGGAACGTAAGAATATCCGCCGCACAGCGCTCGGGCACAATATCGCAGATGTTGTGCGGCAAACCCTCATAGGCGATCAGCTCGCAATCGGGAATCTTCGCCCGCATGATCTCATAGTTCTCCGTACTACCGACGGTCTCCGCGCCCGGCATCACCAGCAGCGTCGGGCACTTGATGCGCGGCAGTTCGTCGGCCCACCACAGCGTCGTCATCAGTCCGACGAACCGACCAATATAGGCCGTGTCGTTCTTCGCCGCCTCGTCGAGGAACCATTCGATGTGCACCGGGTCGTGGCCGTGCGGGAAGCGGTCCTCGATGGTGGCGGCGAGGAAGTTGCGCAAACCCTCGCGTGCGACCCGCGGCAGCCAGGTATGCGCCTGGCTGTTCTTCAGTCCCGGCGTCGAGCCGAACAGCATCAGGCTCCGCACGCGCCCGGGCGATGCCATCGCCAAATTCTGCCCCACGTAGCCGCCGGCGGAATTGCCGACCAGGTGCACTTCTCCGCAGCCAAGGTGGTCGAGCAGTTCGCGCACGTCCTGCACCAGGCGATCCATTGTCAATGGCGGTTCAGGCGACGGCACCTGCAATTCGCCATGCCCCCGCAAGTCCATGCGCACTACCCGGTAGTGGCGGGCGAGCGGTGGCACTGCCGCATACCAGCGCATCGAGGATCCCATCGCTGCATGCAGCAGCAGAAGTGTCGCCGGCGATCGCCAAGGATCGGTGTAGTCGTCGATGTTATAGGCGATGCGGTTGCCGTCGCTGGCACGAAAGGATTGGTGCATCGATCTATATCCCCGGCCTGTGCAGCTCCGCCCGCGGCCGCGTCACCGTGCGCCGGCCCCGTTTGAATACCGCGAGCGGATGGCAGATCTCCGCCACCGCCTGCTCCGGCGTCGTCGCGTCGAGCACCACGATATCCGCGGGATTGCCGACCTTGATCCCATAATCCTTCAGGCTCATCAGCCGCGCCGACCGCTCGGTAAGCATGGCGAAGCATTCGCGCAGCCGCCCCGTGCCACTGATCTGGCAGACATTGGCCTGCAGGTTGGCCATCCGCAGCAGCGAGGCGTCGCCATACGGCGTGAACGGGTTCAGCATGTTGTTGGTGGACAGCGAGCAGTTCACCCCATGCTCGACCAGCAGGTTCACGTCGGCCACGCCACGGCGCACGTTGTATTCCTGATCGCGTCCCATCATGAACAGTTCGGTAGCCGGCAGCACGGTCACCGCCACGCCGGCGTCAGCGATGCGCCGCGCCAGCGCGCGCAGACCGGCGAGGGGCATGGTCGAGAGCTTGCACATATGCCCGACCGCCACGCGTCCGCCGAGCTGGTACTTCTCGGTGAGCTCGCAGACCAGATGAATGTCCATCTCGTCCGGCGAATTCCCGGAGTCGAGATGCATGTCGATATCCGCATCGAACTCGCGGGCCAGCTCGAACACCCGGCGAACCTGGCCGGCATGATCCGGATCGTAGTTCGGCGCCGCGCCGATCACCTTCGCGCCTCGCTTCAAACCCTCCACCAGCAGCGCGTCCGAGCGGGGGTTGTTGGTCAGCCCCTCCTGCGGGAACACGCACACCTCCAGATCGATCGCCCAGGTGTAGTCGCGACGTAGCGTCTCGATCGCCTCGAAGCTGCGCATCTCCACGCCGCTGTCCAGCTCCAGATGCGTGCGCATCCGCGTTGCACCGTGCCTGATGCACTTCTCCAGTGTGCGGCTCGCGCGCTCGTACACGTCCTCGACGCTGAATGTCGGCTTCACCGCGGCAACGCGCTGCATCGAATTGGCCTGGCGTCCTTCCTCCGGAGCGCAGCGATCGATGATGTTCGATTTATCCAGGTGGATATGCGTCTCGACGAGCCCGCCACATGCCATGCAACCGCCCGCATCGAATACCGGGCCGTCAGCCCGCAGTATTGTCTCGATCGCGGCGATGCGCCCGTCCATCACGCCGACATCCACCGGCGGCGCATCCGGTGCATGCGACAGCCTGGCGTTGCGGACGATCAGATCCATCGCGCTCCCCTCCTGCGTCGCGGCAATGCTGGCGCGACGGGTGGGGCGGCGCAATCCCTACGCGGTACGCGGCGTCACGTTCCAGATATCCGCGGCGTATTCGCGAATCGCGCGATCGGAGGAGAACCAGCCGACGCGTGCGGTGTTCAGCACGCTGGAACGCCACCAGGCGCGCCGATCGTGCCAGCGCGCCGCCACCTGGCCCTGCATCGCGGCAAAGGCGTCGAAGTCGGCGGTCACCATGAAGTGGTCGTTGCCGGTCAGTTCATCGACCAGCTCACGAAACCGCTGCGGCTCGTCCGGCGAGAACACGCCATAGGCGATCGCGTCCAGCACCTCCTGCAACACCGGCAGTCTCGCAACCGTCTCGCGAGCACCCGGTCCGCGTCGACGACGCTCGACAACCTCCTCCGCGGTGAGGCCGAAGATGAAGATGTTGTCGTTGCCGACGCGCTCGCGGATCTCGATATTGGCACCATCCAGCGTCCCGATGGTCAGCGCCCCGTTCAACGCGAGCTTCATGTTGCCTGTGCCGGATGCCTCCATACCCGCGGTCGAAATCTGCTCGGACAGGTCAGAGGCGGGAATGATCATCTCCGCGAGGCTGACATTGTAATCCGGTATGAACACGACCTTCAGCAGGCCGTGGACCGCCGGGTCACCGTTGATCACGTTTGCCACATCGTTGATCAGCTTGATGATCAGCTTCGCTCGATGATAGCTGGCGGCGGCCTTGCCGGCGAAGATCTTTACTCGCGGCATCCAGTTGGACATCGGTCGCGCGCGCATCTCGTTGTACAGAGCAATCGTCTCGAGGATATTGAGCAGTTGGCGCTTGTATTCGTGGATGCGCTTGATGTGCACATCGAACAAAGCATCGGGGTCCAACGTGATCTGCATCCGGTCTGCCACCAGTTTCGCCAGCGTTTGCTTGTTGGCACGACGAATTCGCGCGAACCGTTCCTGAACCCCTATATCGTCAGCGACGGCAGCGAAGTCGGCGAGCGCGTCTGCATCGTCCATCACGCGCTCGCCGACGACATCGGTGAGCAGGCGGGTCAATTCCGGATTCGCGGCGAACAGCCAGCGCCGCAGCGTGATTCCGTTGGTCTTGTTGACGATCCGGTCTGGGTACAGCCGATGCAGCTCGCGAAACACGGTCTGCCGCATGAGCTCGGTGTGCAGCTCGGAAACACCGTTCACCTTGTGGGCGCCGAGGAAGGCAAGCGAGCCCATGCGGACCCGCCGGCCAGCATTGTCGTCGATCAGCGAAAGCTCCGCGAGCGGCGGTCCGTCGTTCCTTGGCAGCGCACAGACCGCATCGAGATGCAGGCGGTTGATCTGATAGACGATCTGCATATGGCGCGGCAACAGCCGTTCCATAAGCGAAACAGGCCAGCTCTCCAGCGCCTCCGGCAGCAGCGTGTGGTTGGTGTAGGAGATCGTGGCCGTCGTGATCTGCCACGCCTCGTCCCAAGGTATACCGTGCAGATCAATCAGAATCCGCATCAGCTCGGCGACCGCGATCGCCGGGTGCGTATCGTTCAGCTGGATCGCGACCTTGTCGGGCAGGATGCGGATGTCGCCATTCTGCTGGCGCATGTGCCGCGCGACGAGGTCCAGGAGCGAGGCGGCGGTGAAGAAATATTCCTGGCGCAGCCGCAGCTCCTGTCCCGCCGCCGTCTCATCGCTCGGGTATAGTACCTGTGAGATGGCGTTGGCCCGGTCGCGGGCTTCCAGCGCACCGACATGGTCGCCGCGATTGAACGTATCGAGCCGCAGCGGATTCTCGGCTCGTGCGGACCAGAGCCGCAGGGTGTTGACGAAACGTCCGCGCCACCCGATCACCGGCGTATCATAGGCGACCGCATCGACGGTTTCCGCCGGGTGCCAGATGTGGTGCGCGCCGCCGTCCTCCGTCGGCCGGGCCTCGACAATGCCGCCGAACCCGATCTGATGGCTGGCATCCGGCCGGGTGATTTCCCACGGATTGCCGAAGGAAAGCCAGTTCTCGGGATACTCCTGCTGCCAGCCATCCTGGATAACCTGACGGAACATCCCGTGATCGTAGCGGATGCCATAGCCATGTGCGGCGATGGACAGCGTGGACATGCTCTCCATGAAACAGGCGGCCAGTCGTCCGAGACCGCCATTGCCCAGCGCCGCGTCATGCTCGACGTCGCGCAGCCGGTTGTAGTCAACGCCAAGCTCGGCGAGTGCGGCGCGCATGCGCTCGACCAGGCCGAGATTGTTAAGCGAGTCGTGCAGCAGCCGGCCGATCAGGAACTCCAGCGACAGGTAATAGACGCGTTTGCCCTGCGAAACGTAGTTGTTCCGGGTCGAAGCCATCCAACGCTCAAGCACATGGTCACGCACGGCAAGTGCGGCCGCGATGAACCAGTCCCAGTCGGTGGCGACAATGGGGTCGCGGCCGACCGCGTAGGTCAGCTTATGGACCACGCTTTGGCGGAGTGCGGCGACGTCTTCGTCTTCCGCGGGGATTGGAATGCGCGACGCATCCGCGCTGGAGATCAGGGCCGAGCTCATAAGGGCGACAGTTCTCGGGCCAGAGTGCAAACAATGGGTTAATCGCCAGCCGATGGGGCGAGAAACCCGTGCATCTCCTGCAACAGTCCAGCAGACGACGGACTGGGGATTCCGCGTATCGCGGTTCCTAGGCGTCGCAGGGCGCCAGGCATTGGATGGGCAAAGTCCAACTCAGGCGGACGCCATCGCCGGGCCCTTCTGCGACGCGACCGCTGCCTCGAGCCGGCCGGTGCGCAATTGCATCAGCAGTCGATCGCGGCGTGATGGCTGCACCTGCTTGGCCCAATTCGAACGGGCCAGTTCGTCTGCCGCGGCGTCGAACTGCCCCTGTGCAAGCTGCTGCATGGCGGCTGTCAGATCGTGTTCAGCCGCTTCGATGTCGGCTATCATGCCGACGAAGCTCTGTAGCCCGCGTACTCCCATGTTGAACGCCAGGTTGGTGCATACGCCTCTGCGCACCTGGTCGAGCTGTTGATACCACTCGAGGCGCGACAAGGCGCCTTCCACGGCCGCGATGTCGTTCGCCAGGAGATAATGTGCTTCGTCGCCGCTGATGCCGTGCACATCAAGCGCGCGGCCGATGCCGATCGTCGGATGCCCGCGCACGAGCGTTCCGGGTCCAATTGGCCGTCCCGTCGCGTCGTCGTACACCAGCATCCGAATGCCCTCATCGGCACCCAGCTCGTCAAGCTGCTGTTGCAACATCGCCGCCGCTCCTGGCTCGACTGGCAATGAACTCAGGCGGGAAAGCATTCATTTCGGTTCCTCCACGCTGATCGTCGGTGGAAGAAATATCGCCGGTCTCCATCGACGGCTCCGTGCGCGGAGTCACAGGACAGACATGTTTTGGCCAATACCTCGGCGCTGGTCTGACCTCAGGCATTCGCCGCAACCCCGCCAAGCAGCGCGATCTGGTCGATCGGGTGCACATGCAAGGGCGTGCTGCGCCCTCGCACCATGGTTTCCCGTCCTGACAGGCTGTCCGCGGAGACCCCCGCCACAGCATAAATCTCGTGCGAGATCACAGCCTCGCAACCAAAGTCCTTGCACAGCCCCTCGAGCCGGGCCGCGACGTTCACGACGTCGCCCAGGGTCGTGAAAACGCGAACCTCGCCGTGGCCGATTTCCCCTACCACAGCCGAGCCGCAATGCATGCCGACGCCAAAGCGGATTGCCTCGCCGGTTTCGGCGACCAGTACCCGGTTGAGCGCTTCGACATTGCGTCCAAGCGCAGCCAGCGCCCTCATCGCCTGAAGGCAGGCATCTTTGGCGCCGCACCCGAGCCCGAACGTCGCCATCAATCCGTCCCCCAGGAAATGGCTGACCCGTCCGCCATTGGCCTGCACCGCGCTGCCTGCCGCGGTGACGAAACGGTCCACGACGAACACCGCATCGAATGGCAGACGGGTTTCGGCGAGCCGGGTCGAGTCCCGCATGTCCACGACCAATACCACGATGAACCGCTCCTCTCCCGGCAGTGGCCATTCCCTGCGACGGAGGGCTGCCTCCGGCCAGTTCGCCGGCAGCAGCGGCACCACGCAGACATCGCCTTGCGGCCGCACCTGGCAGGCCAGCCGCACCAAGGGAGCGGCGGCAACCCGTTCCAGTATCGCGCGCTCCACGTCGGACGGCGCCGGCACTTTGTCCGTGCCGGCGGTGACGCGAATACGGCAGGTGGAGCAGCGGCCGCGGCCGCCACAGATGCTGGCATGTGGTATTCCGGCGCTCCGGCTCGCATCCAGCACGCTGAAACCGAGCGGCACTCTCACCGACTGTCCTTGAGGATAGGTGACGCGGATCGCGGCACCGTGCCGTTCGCGCCAGGCCCGGACAAGTCTCGCCAGCAGAACCAACGCGGGCAGAGCGATGGCGGTCCCGATGCTCCAGTCGCGCCAGACAATAAGCTGGTGATTGTCCTGAGGCGTGCCCACCTGCCACGGGTTCAGATTGGCCGCGCGCCACGCGGGGTCCTGCGCCAGGCTGAGCATCGTCCGGCCGCCCTGGCAGAACCCCATCAGCGCAAGCACCGGCAGCAGTACCGCACCGCAGAACAGGTACGGCATCCACCGGCCGAACATTGGCTTCAACCGCAGCCATTGGTACATGCCGATACAGCCGTGAATCCAGGCGACGATCAGCACGGACACCTGCAGCACGCCCAGTTGCGGCGCCGCGACCCAGAAGGAATACAGCTCCTGGGCATAGCCCTTCTGGGTGCCGTACACGGCGAGCGAAATCCGCGTGACGAACAGGTGGTTCATCAGTAGCACCGGGATGGTCAGCCCTAGCACGACCTGCACCACTTCGGGCCGGGTCCAGCCGAAGTGCCGGCGCTCATAGAACGCCCACAGTCCCAACAGATAATGGGTCGATAGCGCGAAATATAGCGCCGCCGTGCCCACGATGCCCTGCCAGATCCACTTCTGCACGACCATGCCGGCTTCCATCGCCGGAATGGAAATGTTGCCCAGCGAGTGGTTCAGCAGGTGGGTCGTGACATAGGTGAACAGCGTCAGGCCGGTGAAGAGCCGCAATTTGCGTACCCAGAGCCGGTTCGCACCGATGGTGATCAAATCATACCCCGACCGCGCCGATGCGCGCGCTGTTCCAGCCGCTCCATCCTGCGTCTCCCGCACGAGATTGGAAACAGCGTCGCGCATCATCGCGATGAAACATTGCGGCACTGTCCGAGCCGCGGAATCGCCAGTATCGTGACGCCATGCCAGGCACCCCACAGGAAGCCGAGCTTCTGCGGTTACTCGAGGCGCACGAGATCATGCGCCTTATTCCCAGCGAATCCCTCCGCACGCTGATCCGCCGCGCCGGTCTGCTCACTTATCCCGAGCGTGACGAGATATTCGGTCAGGGCGATCCCGGCCGCACCGTCCTTGTGGTCGTCGAGGGATACGTGAAACTGTCGGTGACGATGCTGAGCGGGCGCGAGGTGGTGCTCGATCTGGCCGAGCCCGGCAATGTGATCGGCGAGATCGCGGTGCTGAACGAGTGGCCGCGTGCCGCCACCGCGACGGCGCTTTCCGCCTGCACCCTGCTGGCGATCGACGGACGCTCGTTCACCCGCGAACTGCTTGGCGCGCCTCAGGCGATGCTGGCCATTATACGCCTGCTCAGCCAGCGTCTGCGCAAGACGACGGCGCAGGTCACCGAAAATCTGGAACTGCCCGCGCCGGTGCGCCTCGCCAAGGCGCTGATCGAACTGGCCGCTCTGCATTCGCGCCCGACCCCGCAAGGGCCGCAGATCGGGTTGCCGCTCTCGCAGCGCGAACTTGGCGCGATGACCGGCCTGATCCGCGAAAGCATCAACCGCCATCTCGGCACGTGGCGTGATGCCGGCTGGATCGGTCTGACCGAAGGCACGATCACCCTGCGCAATATTGGCGCATTGCGTGCCCTGTTGGTTGAGCACGACATCGAGTAGCTCCGCCTGATACGCATGTGCGTCGGGTCACCCGTCTCGGCCTGAACCGCGGGCAGTATCGCGGCCGACGACGAGATCCCCGAGGCAGCCATGAACGACACCATCGTACATCACGAGAATGCCGAACATGCCGCGCATGCCGCGGCACATGGCGGCAAGCGGGCCGCGTTGCTCATCGCCTTGCTGGCCGCCGCGCTGGCGGTCTCTGAACAGCAGGCGAAGAAAGCGGAAATCGCGGTGCAGGAGAACTCGATCCTCGCCGCCGACACCTGGAGCCAGTATCAGGCCAAATCGATCCGCTCGGCCTTGGCGCAGGACATGGAGCGACTCGGTGGCACGTTGGAACAACCGACGCAGGCGGAACTGGTTGCCGCGCGGCAGCGCGTCCTGCGCCAATTCGAGGCCGACCGCGTCCGCTACGAGACCGACGACAAGGATGGCAGGGCCGCGGTCGCGGCGCGTGCAGAGGCCTTCGAGGCCGCCCGCGAGCGCGCCCTCGAGCGTGCCCATAGCTTCGACAATGCCGCCGCCGCGCTGGAACTCGGCATCGTGCTCGCGACTGCCTCGGTGGTCACCCTGTCGCGGCCGCTGATCCGGTTCGCCGGTGCGCTGGGGACGGCCGGCGTGGCGCTGAGCGTGCTTGGAGCTATCGCGCCGTCGCTCGGAGCCTTCTGAGGCTTATGCGGCGGTGCGGGCGAGTGCCAGCAGATGAGCGCGATACAAAACGGCGCTGCGATCGTGCAGCCGGGTCTGCCAGGGCCAGGCGGCCTGTTCGGCCAGCACGCGCAGGCCGGCGACCGACTGCGGATGCACGCCCTCGGTCAGCAGCGCCCGCAGGAACGGTTCGGCAGCGCCGCCATGTGCTGCGCGCTGGGAGTGCCCGCCGATCCAGGTCTCCACCTGGGTCGCGCGGATCGACCAGTCATAGGGCGTCGCGAGCAGCACCCGGCCGTCTGGGCGCACCACTTCGGCGAGACCTGCCAGCAGCCGCCGCGGCTCGCTCACGCAGTCCAGCAGGTTGAGCGCCACCGCGAGATCGGCGGCGCCGGGTGCGAATGGCAGGGCGAGCGCGTCGCAGGCCCAGAAGTCCACCCTCTCGGCGCCACGCAGGGCGACCGGAAAGCTGCGGCGGTCGTACACGATGCCGATGCGCCGTCGCGGATAGGACAGCACGCCGGCGGCCGCGTGGCGGGCCAGGCGCAGCAAGGCGAGATGGATATCAACGCCGAGTACCAGGGCGTCGCCGCAGCGCTCGGCCAAATCGAAGGCGGTGCGGCCGGCACCGCAGCCGATATCGATGACGCGGCCCGCGGCGAACTCGCCCGCCATGTCGAGCAGCCCGGCCAGGCAGCGCCGCACGGCGCCTGGCTGAACGCCATCGGCAGGATCGGCCTCCTCGGGGTCCTGATCGGCCCAGCCGTCCCAGGCATAGGTCGACATTGTCTGGCGCAAGGTGTCGAGCCAGGTGCCGGGACCGATCGCGTCGCCGATCAGGCTCTCCAGCACCGGATCGAGGTCCTCGCGCAGCAGCAGCTCGATGCCGCGCTCCGCCAACAGGGCGCCGAGCGCGGGGACGATGACTGGAATGCCGTCGATAATCGGATATTCATGGCGGCAGGCTGGATTGGAGCAATGCAGGATCCCGCTCAGCACGTCGTCGTCCTGTTCCTCCAGAACGGTGTCGAGCGTCAGTGCGTGGCGGCCAGCACCGTCGCTGGCACAGCGCGGGCAATGCGGCGCAAAGGCCGCGAAATGACGGCGGCGCACGCCGGCGCCTCAGTCGCCGATGGTCACGGTGGGACAGCCAGGACCGGTGATGCTTCCGCTGAGGCCCGGGATGGGGCCGATGCATTCCAGATGCTCGGTCATGTCACCGACGCGTGCCGCGGCCAGCTTGTTGATCGTCACCGTGGCCGAGCCCTTGCCGATGATGCCGGGGCCGCCAGGGATGCAGGCCGGGATGTCGCAGGGGTCCGTATTGTCGGAGAGGCGCGCGGCCGGCATGCCGCCGATTGTGACGTCGGGCGAGCCGCTGATGATCTGCAGCGGCATCGGCGGATGCGGCGTGGGGGTGGGCACTGGCGCCGCCGGATGCATGGGCGCGTGGCAGTGCGGCCCGTCCTGCAGGACCAGATCGCCGATGCGCGCGGCAGGTGGGCCCATGGTCTGCGTCCTTTCCTGAACAAATCGCCGGTGTTGCCGATACAGGAACCGCGCCGAGCCCGCTATGCGCGTACTCACTCGCTGAAAAGGATCTCACATGGGCTGCTTCTGCCGTAGCTTTCCGCCCGCCGGGCTGCTGCCGTCGCTGAACCTTTCGGCGAGCGTCGCATTGCCTGGTGCGAACATCCCGCTGTCGCTGTCGGCGTGGCTCAATCTGCGCGGACTGCCGGCCCTGCCCTGGCAGCCGCTGCCCAACTGGCTCGGTCTGCCGCTGCCCAGCCTGCAGCTAAATCTTCGCGCCGTGGCGACGATTTCCGCGCTGGCGCAGCTTCGCGCGCAGGTCCTGGCGCAGTTCGGCCTCGATCTGCTGATCCCGGGGCAGGCGCTGGCCTTCGCCCGCATCGTGGCCACAATGAACGCGCGGCTCTCCGCGATGGTGCATCTCAACTTCAACCCGCTGGCCTGGCCGCGGCTGGCCGGGCTGAACGCGGCGATCGATCAGATCAATCTCGCGCTGCAACTGGGCCTCCTACCGCCTTCGCCCAGTCTGATGCTGTCGCTTAGTCTGCCGGGCGGCATCCCGATGCCGCAATGGGCGGGCTTCCTTGCCCTGCTGCGCGCGCTGCTGCCGCTGATCGGCGCGGCGGCGAACCTGAACGTGAGCCTGGCCGAGACGGCGCAATTCTCGGCCGCCCTGCGGATACTGGCGCGGCTTTCGCTGCCTGGACTGATGGCGCCGCAGTTTATGGCGAGCCTGACCGCCGCGCTGAACGCCGTCGCCAGTCTGCAGGCGAGCCTCGGGGTCAGCCCGCTTCAGCTTGGCTTTCCCGCAATACAACTGCGCGTTTCGCTCAGGCTGAGCGCGTTGTTGGCGACGCTGTCCGCGCGCTTCGGGCTGAACCTGAGCGGTGGCGGTGGCAGTCTGCTCGCGGCGCTGCTCGCGCTGCTGCCGAACCTGCCGTTCGTGCCGACGAGCTTTGCCACCAGTGCATCGGTGCAGGCGGCGCTGCAGATGAGGGCGTTTGCCTCGCTGAACTGGCAGGTACCGCTGTCGCTGCCGGCGATCGGGATCGGGTTGCCGACCTGCGCCTTTGCCGCCTCGCTGAGTGCCGCGTTGGGCCTCCAGGCGGTGCTGTCAGCACCCTGCGTACTGGGCTGCGATGCGGGGCAGGTCATGCGCTCGCTGGCGACGGCCACCGCGGCGGCGTAGCAGTGGAGGGCCTTGGCGTGCTCCATGCGTCGGCGGCGTTCAGGCAGGTGCCGCCTTGGGCAGACAAGCGCCCGCGGCTTGGCTAGGCTCGGTGAACCACCAGAATGAGGGAGGTCCACCCCATGGCGTTCTCAATGTTCCAGGCCAGCGTGCCGGTGTGCACGCAGATCCTCGGCAGCCTGTCGGGTGTCCTCGACAAGGCGGCGGCGCACTGCGCGGAGAAGAAATACGACGAGGCGTGGCTGCTGACCGATCGCCTGTTCCCCGACATGTTTTCGCTGGCACGGCAGATCCGTCAGTGCAGCGACTTCGGCCGCAACATCCCGGGCCGGCTTGCCGGCGGCGAACTGCCGAATTTCGCCGCGGTGGATGACACGTCGTTTGCCGAAGCGAAGGCGCGGGTCGAGAAATCGCTGGACTACGTCAAGGGATTCACCCCGGCGCAGATCGACGGTAGCGAGGACAAGGACATCAACTGGACTGCCGGCCAGCGGCAGATGTCGTTCAAGGGCCGCGCGTATCTGCTGCACTTCGGCCTGCCCAACTTCTACTTCCACGCCACCACGGCGTATAACATTCTTCGCCAGCGCGGTGTGGAGTTGGGCAAGCGCGACTTCCTCGGATCGTTCTGAAGCAGCTCTCACCACCGCGGCAGACCCACCGGCGTGAAGTCGAACAGATGGTACGGCTTTCCCATCACCTGCTCGCGTACTTCGGAGATCAGCAGGTTGGGCGAAGTGCCGATCTGCGTGATGGTTCCACCTACCAGCGAGCCAAACGCCAGCGGCATCAGATAGCGTGATACCGGACGCTTGCGACGTTCGGCCGCCTGAATCGCCACCGGCATGAAGACACCGAGTGCGCCGACGTTCTTGACGAACGCCGACATGAAGCTCACCGCAGCGGTCAACGTGGCAATCTGCAAGGTCGTGGAATCGAGCACCCGAAGCAGCCGGCGCATCGCACGGTCGATCACGCCTGAAACAGCCACTGCGCGACTGATGACCAGCACCGAGGCGATGACGACAATAACCGGGCTGGCGAAGCCCTCAAAGGCCTTCTTCGCCGGCACGACGCCGGTCAGAACGGCGGCCGACAAGGCTATTGCCGCAACAAGGTCGTAGCGCAGCCGATCGGTGACGAACAGCACGAGCATTCCGGCAACGATGGCCAGAGCCTCGATCTGGGGCAGGATCAAGCGTTTGGTTTCCTGACAGAGCGTCTGTCAGGTGTTGGTCGGCGACGTTACGGGTGCAACCTGGGCGGTGGTCAGATATCAGCGACCGCCTATGGCATCCGATTATCGACCAGCTCTGTCACCACCGCGGGATCGGCCAGCGTCGATGTATCCCCCAGGCTGTCCGTCTCGTTGGCAGCGATCTTGCGCAGAATACGGCGCATGATCTTGCCGCTGCGCGTCTTCGGCAAAGCCGGCGCCCACTGGATTGCATCAGGCGAGGCGATCGGCCCGATCTCCTTGCGGACCCAGGTAACCAGTTCCTTGCGCAAGTCCTCGGTCGGTTCCTCACCCAGCTTCAGGGTGACATAGGCGTAGATGCCCTGGCCCTTCAGTTCATGCGGGAAGCCCACCACCGCTGCCTCGGCCACCTTCGGATGCGCCACTAGCGCGCTCTCCACTTCGGCGGTGCCCATGCGGTGGCCCGACACGTTGATCACATCATCGACGCGGCCGGTGATCCAATAATAGCCATCGGCGTCACGCCGCGCGCCGTCGCCGGTGAAGTACAGGCCCTTGAACGTGGAGAAATAGGTCTGCACGAATCGCTCATGATCGCCGAACACCGTGCGCATCTGGCCCGGCCAGGAATTGGCAATGCACAGATTGCCCTCGCAAGCTCCGTGCAGTTCGTGGCCATCGCCATCGACGATGATCGGCCGCACGCCAGGCAGCGGACGCGTCGCCGAGCCGGGCTTGGTCGGCGTCGCACCTGGCAGCGGCGAGATCAGGATGCCGCCGGTCTCCGTCTGCCACCACGTATCGACGATCGGGCAGCGATGTTCGCCGACAACGCGATCGTACCACAGCCAGGCTTCCGGATTGATCGGTTCGCCGACACTGCCAAGGATACGCAGCGACTGACGCGAGGTCTTGCGGACCGGCTCTTCGCCGTCGCGCATCAGCGCGCGGATCGCGGTTGGCGCGGTGTAGAAGATGTTGACCTTGTGCTTGTCGACCACCTGCCAGAAGCGCGAGCTGTCCGGATAGTTCGGAATGCCCTCGAACATCAGCGTGGTCGCGCCGTTCGCCAGCGGGCCGTAGACGATATACGTGTGGCCGGTCACCCAACCAACATCGGCCGTGCACCAGTACACCTCGCCGTGGTGGTAATCGAACACGTTCTCATGCGTGAAGCTCGCCCACACCATGTAGCCGCCGGTGGTGTGCAGCACGCCCTTCGGCTTGCCCGTGCTGCCCGACGTGTACAGAATGAACAGCGGATCCTCCGCGTTCATCTCCAGTGGTGGGCAGTCGGGCGACGAGACGGAGCACAGCGTCGCGTAGTCATGATCGCGTCCGGACTGCATCGCGACCTTGCCGCCGGTCACCTTTACCACGACGACGTTGTTCACGCCCGGACACGACTTCAGCGCCTCGTCCGCATTCGCCTTCAGCGGCACCTTACGTCCGCCGCGGCGTCCCTCATCGGCGGTGATCAGCAGTTCTGATGCACAGTCCTGGATGCGGTTCGCCAGACTGTCCGGCGAGAATCCGCCAAAGACGACCGAGTGGACCGCGCCGATCCGCGCGCAGGCCAGCATCGCCACCGCCGCCTCCGGCACCATCGGCAGATAGATCGTGACGCGATCGCCCTTCTTCACGCCAAGCCCCCTCATGGCATTGGCCAGGCGGCAAACCTGCTCGTGCAGTTCGCGATACGTCACGTGCTTCGAAACCGATGGGTCGTCGCTTTCCCAGATGATCGCGGTCTGCTCGCCATGCGTCGCCAGATGCCGGTCGAGGCACGAGGCGGATGCGTTCAGCGTGCCGTCCTCGAACCACTTGATCGCCACGTTGCCGGCAAAGCTGGCATTCTTGATTCTGGTCGGCGCCTTCATCCAGGCGATGCGGTGCGACTGTTCGGCCCAAAATCCGTCCGGGTCGCGCGCGGCGTGCTCGAACATGTCCTTGTAACGCGCGGCGGTGATGTGCGCCTTCGCAGCGATCTCCGGCTTGACCGGAAAGATCTGGCCGTCAGGTGAATGGGCATCGGGCATGGTCGGGTTCCCTCAAAGTCAGTTCTTGGTTGGGGCATGACCCGGCGGCGTAACCTGCCGCCATCGGCAGGCTACGCAGCAACGACGGGCCATTCAAGCAACGGAAAGGCGAGCAACGCTCAGGCCGGCCGATGGCGCAGCCCAGCGACGCGTGCGCCCGGAGCGGCCACGGCACCGATCGGCAGCACTGTGCGCCCATGCGTCTCGTTGATCACCTCCGCGGCCGCCAGGTAGAACGCCAGCACCGCGGTCACCAGCCCCATGTAGCCGCCTGCCACATGCAGCGTTGCCATGCCGGCCAGGTCGCCCGCCGCGAGCAGGAAGAACGTGATCCACAGCGACAGAAACACAAATTGCACGGCGCGGTTCAACGCCAGGCTGCCGAGCCACATGTAGAAGGTGAACACGCCCCACATCAGCAGCCACCAGCCGATGAAACCGGCGGGCACGTTGGCGGCGAAGAACTGCACGAACAACGCGAAGCTCCACCAGAATGCGCCGTAGGAGCAGAACGCCACGAAGCCAAACGTGTTGCCGCGCGGCATCTCCATCATACCGGCCACGAACTGGGCGGTGCCACCGAAGGCGAAAGCGCTGGCCAAAACCAAAGGCACGCAGGCTCCGGCGAACCAGCCGGCGTTGACCATACTGAGCATCCAGGTGGTAAGAGCAAAACCGGTCAGCCCAAGCGGTGCCGGATTAGCAAGCTTCATGATCGAGTTCCTCCTGTTGCGCGTTCGCTACAGGCCGGCATCCTCGGGCACGAATACGGTGCCGTCATTGATTTGGATCATGACTGCTTCAAGCCGATCGCCTTTGCACGGACCATACACGCATTCGCCATCGGCGATGCGGAACTCCGCGCCGTGCGTGGCGCAGATGATGAGGCTGCCGTCCGCCGAGAGGAAGCGATCGGGCATCCAGTCGAGCGGTGTGCCGATATGCGGGCAGGAGTTCACATAGACGTGCACCGCGTCGCCTTGCCGCACAGCGAACAGGCCGGTGAAGCCCCCGGGTGGGGGAGGGAAGCCCTTGGAGTCGCCATCTGGGATGTCATCGATCCGGCAGAGCGCGCGCAGCCCCTTCGCCCCTGCCCCCTCCCGCGGGGGAAGCGGGAGTTCCACGTCGCGTTCTCCCCCTCCCCCTGCGGGAGGGGGGCGGGGGGAGGGGGTCTCGCCAGTGGGCGCCTCGCCAGAGGGGTCGTCGCCGTCCCCGCTCATCCCTTCCATCCGCCCAGCCGGCAGATGTAGTCCCAGTGCGGCTTCGACACCGGCATTACCGATAGGCGCGACTGCCGTACCAGTGCCATCTCAGCGAGCTTCGGATCGGCCTTGATTGCCACCAGCGTCACCGGCTTTGGCATCGGCGCCACCGCCTTCATGTCGACGCACACCCAGGGGCCTTCCTTCGCGCTCGGGTCCGGATAGGCCTCGCGCACCACCTCCACCACGCCGACAATCTCCTTGCCCTGGTTGGAGTGATAAAAGAACGACCAGTCGCCCTTCTTCATGGCCTGCAGATTGTTCCTGGCCGTGAAGTTGCGCACGCCCGTCCATGGCTCGACGTCGTTCGTCACCTGCTGGTCCCACGAGAACGCATCCGGTTCCGTCTTCACCAGCCAGTACTGCATTGCCGCCGATCCTCAGCCCCGTGAGTGGGCCTGCCACAGTAAGCCAGGGACGGCTGCCATCAAATGGGGGACTCAGGCGGCGGCGCGCGCTTGCAGCCGCTCGAGCAGCGGAGCCAGTGCCGCCGCCGCATCTGGCCCGAATTCCAAATGCACGCCGTCCGCGTCGGCCGCTCGCACCACGCACGGCAGCGCGACCGCAATACCGTCGACGTGCAGCGTGCCTCGTCCGCCCACCGGCATTGCCGGAACTCCGCGCAGGCAGGCGCCACCTTCGGAAAGGTCGCTGATCTGCCCGGCGTGTTCGCCTTGCCCGGCAATCGCGAGCCGGCCCGGAAGCTCCGCCGCATAGCGCTGGCCCTTGCGTCGATCGACGGCGGCGGTCGAGGTCCGTACCACCTCGATCACCGAATGGCGCAGCGCTTCCACAGCCTTGTTCAGTGCGAGCGTGTTGTCGCGCAGGTCGGCCGCGTGTCGCCCGGTACCGGATGCTTCAGTCGACACTTCGTTGGTGCGGCTTGTCATGTCGTTCGCTGCCGTCGCCGTCGCGCCGATGTTGCGGGCGATATCCGCGGTCGCGGCATCCTGTTGCCGCACGGCGGCAGCGATCGATGTGGCGATCGCGCTGATTTCGGTGATCGTCTCGTCGATCCGCGCCACCGCCGCAACCGACGCGCCGGTCGCCGCACGCACCTGCCCGATGTGCTTGGCAATATCTTCGGTGGAGCGCGCGGTCTGCATGGCGAGGGCCTTCACCTCGGAGGCAACCACCGCAAAACCTTTGCCCGCATCGCCCGCGCGTGCCGCCTCGATCGTCGCATTCAGCGCCAGCAGGTTGGTCTGCGCGGCAATCCCGCCAATCATGTCGGCGACCGCGCCGATGCTTTCGACCTCTTGGCTCAACGAAACAATGGTGTCGCGGGTCTCCAGCCCGGCGGTCACCGCGCGGCCCGCCACCTCGGTCGAGCGGCCGACCTGGCTGCCGATCTCGCGGATGGACGCAGCAAGCTGTTTCGCAGCGCCCGCGACCGTCTGGGCGATGCCCAGTGCCTCGCTGGCCGCGGTCGCCGCGTCCTGGGCCGAGGCACCTGTGCGGGTGGCGGACACGCTCATGGCATCGGCGGTTGCCGCCATCGCGGTTGTCCGATCGCCGATCTGACGCAGCGCCGAATTCGTGGCGGTTTCGATCGTCTGCGCCATGCCGACCAGCGCCGCCCGCTTCTCTGCCTCGGAGCGACCGCGCTCGGCCTCCTGCTCCGCAGTGATTTGCTGCTCTCTGACCATGTGCTCTCTAAACACGAGTACGGCACGGGCCATGTCGCCAAGTTCGTCGCGATGGTCCCGCGCGCCAATCACGGCCGCCATGTTGCCGGCGGCAAGTTCCGTCATCGTCCGGGTCAGTGCACGAACCGGGCGGCCGATCGCCGCCACCACCATCGGCAGCAGGATCAGCATGACCAACCCCGAACCGCCGACGATCCAATAGGCGCGGATCAACATCGCGTGCGAACTGGCGCGGGCAATCTGGACGGACGCCGCCTCGGCCGCGCGGTGTTCGGCCGCCAGAGCGGAGATCTCGCGGCGCAGCGTCTCGAACGTCGCATCGCTGCGGCGGAAATAACCCACCGCGATCGCCGGGTCCGAGACAAGGTCCAACGCGTCACCCAACTGCTTGGCGTATTCCGCCGATCTGGCGGCGATTGCCCTGAGTCGCGGCAGATCCGGGTTGTTGGCGGTGCGCCGTGCAATCATCTCCTGCGCACTGGCACGCAACGCGCTCAGTTCGCGCCCGACGTCCTTGACCAGCGGATCGACCGTGGTCTCTGGAACGCCAGCCTGCTGCCAGACCATGGCACGCATTGCGGTGACCTGCACTGTGTCCACGGTGTCCAGCAATTGCGCGCTCGCCGCGGCTGTCGGCAAGGCATTGTTGGCGACATCGGCGAGCCTGCCTTCGGTCTTGGTCGCACCCAGCCATATCGACGCTGCCACCGCCGCCCCGGCGGCGAGGCACGCCGCAGGAGCGATGAGCACCTTCGCCCACAGCGGCAGATCATGGAACGATCGCACGCCACGCAGGAGTTGCATGTCTGGCTGCTCCCCACCCCGCCCTCAGCGGATGTAGACCCCGGCGATGTAGGTGAAGACCCCAGCCCTCTCGACGTAGGCCTCCTTGGGCAGGACCTTTCCCGTGATCGGGTCCTTGAATGCGAACGACACCCAGCCCGAGCCCGGACCGGCAGCGATCTGCTGGACGTCCATGCCGTATGCTTTTCCATTCACGTCGACGGCATCGAAGTAGGTCTTGCCCACGAGCTTCGGGTTCTGGCCGTGCACGACGCGTACCCCATCCTTGTCGATAACGATCAAATAGAGGTCGCGGTCGACGTATTTCCCGCTGTGATCCATGAACTCCAGCTTTGCCTCGTCCATACCCACCTCGGCGACGCGTGTAATCGCCTGCTTCACCAGCGCCACCGCCTCATCCTTGGTGGCAAACTCGCCCGCCGACGCGGGAACCGCGCACGCGATGCAGACCGATGCGAGAACGGCGGCCAATTGCAGGTATCTCACCGGAAGGCTCCTGTGATGGGGGCGCGGGGCCGGATACTTGTCCGGCCGGGTTAAGAGCCGGCTAATCCCCAGGGCCTGTCCATGGGCCTGGCTTGACCCAGATCATTGAGCCGCGCCCGCCGATCGGTTCATTGCCGCCTGTATGAACATTCCTTCAGGTGCTTTGCAGGCTGGCGTTGCGCTATGCAGCCGCTTTCAATCGCAAGCTGGCATGGGCTAGGTTGATCGCGTGGATGCGAGTTCCCTTGTTGCCCCGCCCCCGAGTGGGCGAAATCCGGGGCGCTCCCTGCATCGTTTCGCCAATCCGGGACGCTTTCTGCGCCTGTCCGGCGCGGTGCTGCCTTGGCTTGCCTTAGCCGGCACGGCGTTGACCGCGATCGGCTTGGTCTGGGGCCTGTTCTTCGCCCCGGCCGACTGGCAGCAAGGCGACGCGGTCCGCATCATGTACATCCACGTCCCGGCTGCCTGGCTCGCATCCGCCGGCTATTTGGCATTGGCGCTTTGTTCCGCGCTGTCGCTGGTCTGGCGCCATCCCCTGGCCGACCTGGCCGCGGTCGAGATCGGCCCGGTCGGCGCCGGCTTCACCGCGCTCTGCCTGCTCACCGGCAGTATCTGGGGCAAGCCGATGTGGGGTGCCTGGTGGGTGTGGGACGCACGCCTCACCTCGGTGTTGATCCTGTTCTTCCTCTATCTCGGCCACATCGCGCTGGTGCGCGCATTCGACGACCCCGTGCGAGGCTATCGATCGGGTGCCATCCTGGCGCTGGTCGGCGTTGTGAACCTGCCGATCATCAAGTTCAGTGTCGACTGGTGGAACACGCTGCACCAGCCGGACACCATCACGCTGATCGGCGCGCCGACCATGTATGTCGGCATGCTGTGGCCGCTGCTGTTCGCCGCACTCGGCTATACGCTGGTGTTCGCCGCAATCGTCCTGGCCCGCACCCGCGCGGCGGTGATGGAGCGGCGGATCCGCGCGCTGCTGATGGCGCGTGCCGACGCGGCCGCCGCATGACCCACTTGCCGTATATCGTCGCGGCCTATGTGTTGGGGGTGGCGATCCCCGGCACATTCGCGCTGATGGCCTTGCTCCGCATGCGCGTGGCGCAACGCCGGTTGGCGGCCATTGGCCCGCGCAGGCGCTGAGTGACCCGCAAGCGCCGCCGTCTGTGGATACTGCTCGCCTGCGGGCTGGGCCTCGGCTCCGCCACCGCTCTGGCGCTGTTCGCGTTCCGCGACAACCTGGTGTTCTTCCTCGCGCCCTCCGACCTCGCGAGCAAGGCGCCCCCACCCGGCCGCACGTTTCGTCTCGGCGGCCTGGTCGAGCAGGGCAGCGTCCAACGTTCCACCGACGAGGGCCATCCCGCGGCCAAGTTCCGCGTGACGGATGGCGGCGCCAGTGTGGAGGTGACGTATGTCGGCATCCTTCCCGATCTGTTTCGCGAAGGCCAGGGCGTGGTGACGCTGGGCGCGATGCGGCCGGATGGGACGTTCCGCGCCTCCGAGGTGCTGGCGAAGCACGACGAGACCTACATGCCCAAGGACGTGGCGGATGCGCTGAAGAAGTCGGGCCATTGGAATCCATCCGCCGGCCCGCCGCCGCCCGCCGCGACCTGGAACACGATGCAGATCAGGAAGACAGGAGGATGACGGCCGGACCCGACTACCGGCTCCCTCTCCCCTCGCGGGGGGAGGGGGCGTTGCCAGCCCGAGCCCCCCAACCGCGTCCCTCAAGGGGAAGGTAGGGCCATGATCCCTGAACTCGGCCATTTCGCACTGGCTCTCGCTGTGGTCATAGCCGGCGCCCAGGCCGTGCTGCCGCTGCTCGGCGCCCATACCCGCGATGCGCGACTGATGCAGACCGCGCCGGCTCTGGCGATCGGCCAGCTCATCGCGCTGGCGACCGCCTACGGCTGTCTGATCTGGAGCGCCGTGGTCGATGACTTCTCGGTCGCCAATGTGGTGGAGAATTCCAACAGCCTGACGCCGCTGATCTACAAGATCACCGGCACCTGGGGTAATCACGAGGGCTCCATCCTGCTCTGGTGCCTGATCCTGGCACTGTGCGGCGGCGCGGTGGCGGGCTTCGGCCGCGCTCTGCCGTCGTCGCTGCGCGCGCGTGTTATCGGCGTGCTGGGCTTCACCTCGGCGGGCTTCCTGCTGTTCGCGCTGACCACATCCAACCCGCTCGAGCGCGTCTGGCCGCCGCCGGTCGATGGCCGCGCCATGAATCCGCTGCTGCAGGACCCCGGCCTCGCGTTCCATCCCCCTGTGCTCTACACCGGCTATGTCGGCTTCGCGATCCCGTTCGCATTCGCCGTCGCCGCCTTGCTGGAAGGCCGCGTCGACGCCGCCTGGGGCCGCTGGGTACGCCCCTGGACGCTCGCCGCCTGGTGCCTGCTAACCGGTGGCATCGCTCTCGGCTCCTGGTGGGCGTATTACGAGTTGGGCTGGGGCGGCTATTGGTTCTGGGACCCGGTCGAGAACGCCTCGCTGCTGCCCTGGCTGTCCGGCACCGCGCTCCTGCACTCCGCCATCGTGGTGGAGAAGCGCGAGGCGCTGAAGATCTGGACCATCCTCCTCGCCATCGGTACGTTCTCGCTGTCGCTGTGCGGCACGTTCCTGGTGCGCTCCGGCATCCTCAACTCGGTGCACAGCTTCGCCAACGATCCGACCCGCGGCGTGTTCATCCTGGTCCTGCTGGCAATCGTGATCGGCGGCTCGCTGCTGCTGTTCGCGTTACGCGCGCCGGTCATGGCGCCTACGGGGATCTTCGCGCCGATCTCGCGCGAGGGTGCGCTGGTGCTCAACAACATCCTGCTGTGCTCGATCTGCGCGGTGGTGTTGACCGGTACCACCTATCCGCTGTTCGCCGAGCTGCTGTTCGGCGCCAAGCTCAGCGTTGGGCCGCCGTACTTCGAGAGCACAGTGTTCCCGCTCGCCATCCCACTGTTCGTCGCGATGTCGCTTGGGCCCGTGCTGCCATGGAAGCGCGCGGAACTGTGGCCGGCACTGCTGAAGCTGTGGTGGGCGGCACTGATCGCGACACTTATCGGCATCGCCACGGCATTCGGGCTGCATGCCGGGCTCGCCGCGCTGGGCTTCGCCGCATCGGCCTGGCTGATCGCGGGCGCACTCGCTGAACTGGTCGAGCGCACCAGGCTGTTCCGTGCGCCATTCGCCACCATTCGCTCCCGCGCGGCCGCGCAGCCGCTGTCGGTCTGGGGCTCGGCGGTGGCGCATGCCGGCATGGGCGTCACGGTTGCCGGCATCGCCGGCATGTCGCTTGCCGTCAGTTCGATCGTGGCCGTGCACCCGGGCCAGCGCGTGCAGCTCGGCGGCTACGACTGGACGCTCGTGGACCTGCGCGACGCGCCAGGACCGAACTACACGGCGCGCGTCGCCGACATCCGCGTCAGCCGCGGCGGTGACGAGATCGCGATGTTCCATCCATCGCGCAGGATGTTTGTCGTGCAGAAGACCACGGTGACCGACACCGCGATCGAGACCAACGGGCTGCGTGATCTCTATGCCGTCCTCGGCGACGAGCGCGACGGCGCCGCCGTGCTGCGCCTGCACGTCAATCCGCTGGCGCCATGGATCTGGTTCGGCGCCCTGGTGATGGCGGCGGGCGGTGCATTGTCGCTGGCCGATCGGCGCCTGCGTATCGGCGCACCGGCCCGCCGGTCCGCTGCCGCTCAGGCGGGAGTGGCGTCGTGATCGAGGGGCTCCGCCCGTGACTCCCCTTCAGCGCCGCGCCTTCCTCCTCGCCCCGCTCGGTGTCGCCGCCCTGGGTGGCACCGCCTTCTGGCTGCTGCTCGAGCGCATGCGCGAGGGCACCTACGACCCGCACGGTGTGCCCAGCATGCTGATCGGCAAGGAGCTGCCCAGCTTCTCGCTGCCAGGCTTGCCGCCCGGCCAGGGTTTTTCCTCCGCCGATGTCATCGCCGCCGGGCGCCCGACCCTGGTCAACTTCTTCGCCTCCTGGTGCATCCCCTGTGTCGAGGAAGCGCCCGGCGCTGATGACCCTGAAGCAGCAGGGCACTCCGATCTGGGGCATCGCCTACAAGGATAAGCCAGACGCCACCGCCGAATTCCTCCACCAGAACGGCGATCCCTACACGCGCATCGCGCGCGACGAGCCAGGCACCACCGCGATCAACTTCGGCCTCTACGGTGTCCCCGAGACCTACCTCGTCGACAGGTCCGGCATCGTGCGCTGGCGCTGGCCGGGTGGCCTGAGCGACGACATCATCCACCAGTCGCTGGCACCGCTCCTCCAGAGCCTGGCGTGAGACTTATCGTCGCAGCCCTGCTGTTCTGCCTGTCCGCATCGCCCGTCTTCGCGGTAAGCGATCCCGCCGAGATGCTGCCCGACCGCGCGCAGGAGCAACGCGCCGAAGCACTCGGCCACCAGCTTCGCTGCCTCGTCTGCCAGAACGAAAGCGTCGAAGAGTCCAACGCCGATCTCGCGCGCGATCTGCGCGGTATCATCCGTCAGCGCATCGTGGCCGGCGACAGCGATCGGCAGGTGATCGACTGGATGGTCGCGCGCTACGGCAGTTTTGTCCGACTGCGCCCACCGTTCAACGTGACGACATTCGCCCTCTGGGGGGCGCCCGGTATCGCGCTGCTGGTCGGCATAGGCGCGGTGGTGATCGCGCGGCGCCGGCGCCCCGCCGCACCAGTACCGCTCAGCGACGTGGAACGACAGCGTCTGGCCGATCTGCTGAAATCGTGATCTGGCTCGCCATTGCCCTGCTGGCGGTGATCGCCCTGGCGCCGCTGGCCCTTTCGTTGCGTCGCACCGCCGCCGCGCGCGGCCGACAGGAGGCGGCAGTCGCGCTGCATCGCGCCCAGCTCGCCGAACTGGACCGCGACCTTGCCGACGGACGCATCGCCGCCGCGGAACATGCCAACGCTACACTCGAGGTCCAGCGCCGCCTGCTCGCATCGGCCGCCAACGCTGAGACTGCAGCGCGCAGCAGTTCGCGCGGTCCCGTGCTGTTCGCTCTGGTCCTGGTGCCGCTCGGCGGACTGGTGCTGTACCTGTTGGGAGGGTCACCGGAGCTGCCTGCCGTCCCGCTCGCCGACCGCATTGCGGCCGCCCAAGAGCGCGAGGCGCGGGAGGCCGTGCTGATCGGACAGCTTCGCCAGCGGTTGAGCCAGATCGATCCGCATACCGAACAGGCACGCCAGGGCTATATACTCCTGGGCAATGCTGAAGCCAGCCGCGGCCGGCTGCAGGAAGCCGCCGACGCCTGGCGCACCGCGCTCGCCGCGCGCTTCGATCCGACCATTGCTGCGGAAGCCGCTGAGGCACTGACCGAGGCGCACGGCCAGGTCGATGATGAAGCGGCATCGTTGTTCCGTCGCGCTATTGCCGAATCTCCGGCTGATGCTCCGTGGCGGCCGATGGCACAGAAGCGTCTTTCGGAAGCGAAATGACCCGCAATGCCCAAAGGACCCCGCCGGGCAGCAACAGCAGCAAGACCAACAACGCGCAGGCGATCGCCGAAGCCGTCGGCCAGTCGCCGTTCTGAAAGAACTCCTGCCACAGCATACGCCCGACCAGTTGCGCCTGTGGGCCGCCGAGCAGTTCCGGGATCACATATTCGCCGGCGGCGGGGATGAACACCAGCAGCATGCCCGCCCACACCCCGGGCAGCGACAGCGGCAGCGTCACCGCGAGGAACACGCGCCACGGCGGCGCGCCGAGATCGGCCGCTGCGTTCAGCAATTGTGCGTCCAGTTGCGACAGCCGCGCGTAGAGCGGCAGCACCATGAACGGCAGGTAGGTGTAGATCATGCCGATATACATCGCGGTGTCGGTGTAGAGCAGGCGCAGCGGCGCGAGACCCAGCGTCACGAGCGCGGTGTTGATCCAGCCGTCGTCCTGCAACAGGCCGATCCACGCGTTGATGCGCATCAGGAAGCCGGTCCAGAACGGCAGCATCACCAGCATGAGCAGCAGGCTGCGCCAGCGCTCCGGGCTGCGTGCAATGCCGAGGGCCATTGGATAGCCGGCCAGCAGGCAGATCGCAGTGGACAGTCCGGCGACCTTCAGGCTGAGCAGCAGCGCATGCGCATATAGCGGGTCCGTGAGGATCAGCGAGAATGCATCGGCACTGATGTGCAAGCCGCCGCCGGACCGCAGGATCGGCGCATAGGGGGGAACGCTGTCGGCAGGAAACGAGAACGCGATCTTCAGCACGATCAGTGTCGGCAGGATCAGCAGCACCAGCAGCCATATCCATGCAACTGCCAATACAGCGGTGCGGCCCGATGCGAGCGTCATCGGTCGAGCAGGATGCAGGCGTCCGCATCCCAGGACAGCGTGACGGTGTCGCCGACCGTCGCCTGCGCCGCGCTCAGTCCCTGCCCGAGGGCGATGGTCGCGCGGAGCGTGCTGCCATCGGCGAGCCGCACGAGATGCGTCAGCGTCTCTCCGGCGTAGGAGCGCTGCACCACGACGCCGGCGACGCGGTTGGCACCACCCGATGCGCCGAGCGTCACGCGTTCGGGCCGGATCGCCAGCCAGACCGCGTCGGACGGCGTCGTCGTCGCGGTCTCGACCGGCATCCCGCCCGTCAGTTCGATCTTGCCGTACCGCGCCACGATCGGCAGCACGTTGGCCGCGCCCAGGAACTCCGCCACCAACCGCGAATTGGGCCGCTCATATACCTCGGCCGGTGTGCCCACCTGCATCAGTCGCCCGGCGTGCATCACGCCGATCCGGTCCGCCATGGTCAGCGCCTCTTCCTGATCGTGCGTGACCAGGATGAAGGCGATGCCGAGTTCGCGTTGCAGCCGCACCAGCTCCTCGCGCGTGTCGCGCCGCAGGTTGCGGTCCAGCGCCGACAGCGGTTCGTCCAGCAGCAGCAATGCGGGCCGCGGCGCCAGGCTGCGCGCCAGCGCCACGCGCTGCTGCTGGCCGCCGGACAACTGTGCCGGCCGACGCGCGCCGAAACCTTGCAGACGCACCAGCTCCAGCATCTCCGCCACACACGCATCGATCTCCGATCGCTGCATCCCGCGCATGCGCAGGCCGAAGCCGATGTTCGCCGCGACGCTCATGTGCGGGAACAGCGCATACGACTGGAACATCGTGTTCACCGGCCGCCGGTGGGGCGGCATCGCCGTCAGGTCGACACCGTCCAGCACGATGCGTCCGGCATCCGGCTGCACGAAACCGCCGATCGCGCGCAACAATGTCGATTTGCCCGAACCCGAGGCGCCGAGCAGCACGAACAACTCACCCGCCGCGACTGTCAGGTCCAGTGCATCGACCGCGACCACCGCGCCGAAGCGCACGCGCAGTCCGCTGACGTTCAGCAATGCATCAGCGCCCGGCCTTGAACCGGTCCCACATGCGGGTGCGCTGACGCGCGGCGGCCGGCGGCACGGGGCCTATGGTGAAGAACGCCTTCATCTGCTCGGGTGTCGGGAAGATGTTGGTGTCCGCCAGCAGTCCCGGCCGGATCATGGGCCGGCTCGCCGGTACCGCGTTGGCATAGAGCACCGTGTTGGTGATGCCGGCCATCACGTCAGGCTGCAGCACGAAGTTGATGAACGCCAGCGCCGCGTCCTTGTGCTCGGCATCGGCCGGGATCGCCAGCATGTCGAAGCCGAGTTCCGCGCCCTCCTTCGGCGCGACATAGCGCACTGTGATGCCGCGCTTCGCTTCCGCCGCGCGCGCATTCGCCTGAACCACGTCGCCGGAATAGTCGAGTGCGAGGCAGGTCTGTCCAGCGGCCAACGCCTCCAGCGCCCCGCCCGATGCAAAGCTCCGGATATAGCGCCGCACTCCCATCAGCGTGCGCTCCACCGCCGCGAGATCGGCAGGATCAGTGCTGTCCGGACTCTTGCCGAGATACTTCAGCACCCCGGGGATTACGTCGATTGCCGAGTCCATCATGGTGATGCCGCAGGGCGCGATGCGGCTGGCGTTCTCCGGCTTGAACAGCAGGTCCCAACCGTCCATCGCCGCATCCGGCGCTAGCTGTTTCACACGATTGGCGATCATGCCGATACCGGTGGTGCCCCACAGGTAGATCGCGCCGTAGCGGTTGCCGGGATCGGAGCTCTCAACCTGGTGCATCAGCGCGGGATCGAGATTCTTCCAGTTGGGCACACGGGAACGGTCGATCGGAGCCAGCGCGCCGACCTTGATCAGGCGCGAGAAGGTCGGCTCGTTCGACGGCACCACGATGTCGTAGCCGGAGTGACCGGCCAGCATCTTCGCCTCCAGCGTCTCCAGGCTGTCGAACACATCGTAGTGGACGGTGATGCCGGTTTCCTTCTGGAACCGCTCGATCGCTGCCGGGTCGATGTAGTCGGTCCAGTTGTAGATGTTCAGCACCCGATCCTGCGCGCGCGCCGGCAGAGCGAACATGACCACTGCCATTGCCAGAAGCACCAGCGACGCAGCGAGCCTGGGCAGGCGTTGCCGCGTGACCGGGCTTGCTTCCTCGCTTCGCTTCTCGCAATGACGGTCAGAATGACAGCCAGCGCGCATATCGCCCCCGCCGCAATGACCGGCGCACGGTAGCACGGCCGCGGAGGAACGCGACTACGCTCGCTTCCGCGCCGCGGCGCGCTTCGCCTTCTTCGCTGGCGCGCGCGCCGACTTCTTCCGTGCCGGCGCGTCCTTCTGTCCAAGACTTCGCTTCAGTGCGGCCATCAAGTCGATAACGTTGTCGCCGTGTGGCTCCTCCGGCGCTTCGGGTTTGATCCCTTCGCCCTTCAGCTTGGCATCGATCACCTCGCGCAGTCGCGTCTCGTAGCGGTCCTCGACGTCGGCCGGCTCGAACTTACCCTTCTGCCGCTCGATCAGCTGCCGTGCGAGCTTGACCATCTCCGCATCCGGCCGCGCATTCGGGACCTGGTCGAACAGCTTGTCATATGCATACAGATCGCGCGGCTCATGCAGCGTGTGCAGGACCATGCCTTTTTCCAGCGGCAGGATCGCCACCGCGCGCTCGCGTCGCGAGATAACCAGACGCGACAGCGCCGCCATGCCCGATGCCGCAATCGCATCGCGAAGCACGACGTACACGTCCTGCCCCGCCTCGCCATCCGGCACCATGTAGTAGCTGGTATCGAAGTAGATCGGGTGGATCACATCGCGCGCGATGAACTTGTCCACCGTCATGGTTGACGAGCTTTCAATGCGCGCATTGGCGAAGTCTTTATCATCGAGCAGGACATAGCGGTCCTTCTCAAATTCGTAGCCCCGCGCCAGCTCCCCCCGCGGCACTTCCTTATCGGTCTCGGCATCCAGCGTGACGGTCCGCACACGATGACCGGTCTTTGGATTGATGAAGTGAAAATGCAGATCGCCGCTGGCGCGCAATACGCTGTGCAACGATATCGGGCAGCTCACCAAAGCGAGCCGCAGATGTCCGCGCCAGATCGGTCGCTGCGCCATTGCCGCCTCCAAAAAACCAACTTGGGGTCGCGGTATCTGCCGCCCAATCACAACCACACGTTCTTTTGTGGTCGAACCGAGCGCAACCCCCCAATGAAAAAACCGTTCCGGTGCCTGTCCAAAGGAGATTTTCAAACATGGCTAGATACGCTTCGATCGGAACCATGCTCGCCGCCACGGCGCTGATTTCGTGGCCGGTCCTGGCCCAGACCACCGGCACCGGTCCTGCGGCTCCCCCGCCGGCACCGCCGCCCGGCATGACATCCAGCCACACCACCACGACGACAACCACAACGCACCCGGCCATGACCTCGGAGTCCTCGGCAGCCAGCTCATCGAAATACATGACCGCTGACCGTCAGGTGCGGGTGAGCAAGGTGGTGGGCGCCAGTGTCTACAATGATCAGAACCAGTCGATCGGTTCGGTTGACGACCTGCTGATGGGCGACAACGATCACAAGGCGGCCACCGTCGTGCTCTCGGTCGGCGGCTTTCTCGGCATGGGCAGCAAACTCGTGTCGGTGCCGTTCGACCAGCTCAAGGTCGAGAACGACAAGATCGTGATGCCGGGTGCTACCAAGGCCTCGCTGGAGGGCATGCCGGACTATCACTACACTAACGCGTGACCTAGGTCGGATTCGCCACAACCGATGCGGTCTATGCGGGATGGGCGGCGATGAGCCGCCCATCTTTTGTACGGCGCACTGTGCTGCCATAGTCGCCTGGCGACCGCCCGCGGGAGAGCGTCCATGAACGATCTGGCTGGGGCAGCGTACGCTGTCGAAGAAGCGACACTGCCGCAGCGCTATGCGGCGGTCCGTGCCTGGACGGAACACCTCGCGGCATCGCTGAGCGACGAGGACCAATGTGTCCAGTCGATGCCGGACGCCAGCCCGGCGAAGTGGCATCGCGCCCACACCACGTGGTTCTTCGAGCAGTTCGTGCTGACCGCATTGGTGCCGGACTATCAGGCGTTCGACCGCACGTTTTCCTATCTTTTCAACTCGTACTACGAAGCCGTGGGCCCGCGGCATCCGCGGCCGAATCGCGGTTTGCTGACGCGGCCGTCCGCGTCGTGCGTCGGCGCGTTCCGCCAACATGTCGATGCCGCAATGCTCCGGCTTCTGGTGCGATTGCCCAACGAAGCCGCAGCACTGGTCGAGCTCGGCCTGCAGCACGAACAGCAGCATCAGGAACTGCTGCTCACCGACATGTTGCATGCATTCGCGCAGAGCCCGCTGGCGCCCGCCGTGCTGCCGGACTGGCGCGAGCCCCCTTGTGCCGCCCGCGCCACGCGCTTTGTCGATTGCCCCGGCGGCATGGCCCGGATCGGCCAGCGGGGTGCTGCATTTTGCTTCGACAACGAGACGCCCGAACATGAGGTGTATCTACAGCCGTACCAGCTGGCGTCGCGGTTGGTGCGCAACGGCGATTGGCTCGATTTCATCGCCGATGGCGGCTATCGCACCCCGACGCTGTGGATGTCGGATGGCTGGGCGTGCGCGCAGGCGAACGGCTGGTCGGCCCCGCTGTACTGGCGCGAGGGCGATGGCTGCTGGTGGCAGATGGGGCTGGGCGGACTGGCATCCCTCGATGCCAACGCGCCGGTGCGTCATATAAGCTGGTATGAGGCGGATGCGTTCGCGCGCTGGGCCGGCTCGCGATTGCCGACCGAGTCCGAGTGGGAAGCGGCGAGTGGTCGCGACGAAATCGACGAGCTGGCCGCACATGCCTGGCAGTGGACATCGAGCGCCTACAGCCCATATCCGGGTTATCGACCGGCCGCCGGTGCGGTCGGCGAATATAACGGCAAGTTCATGATCAATCAGATGGTGTTGCGCGGTGGGTCGATGGCCACGCCAGCAAATCACACACGGCCCAGCTACCGGAACTTCTTCCATCCCGACAAGCGCTGGCAGTTCAGTGGCGTTCGTCTGGCACGCGACGTCTGACGGGGAAACCATAGATGCGTGATGACTCCGCCCTCGGGCTGGCGGCAGGCAGTGTCGCGGATGCCGCGCTGTCGGGACTGCTGCAGCCACGCAAGACGCTGCCGGCGAAGCTGTTCTACGACGAGGAAGGCTGCCGTCTGTTCGGCCGCATCACCGAGTTGCCGGAATACTACCTGACGCGAACCGAGCGCGCCCTGCTGGCCGATGTCGCGCCACGCGTGGCCGCTCTGGTGGGCGGACCGGCAGTATTGGTGGAATACGGCGCGAGCGACGAGGCGAAGGCCGAGTTCTTGCTGCGCGAAGGGGCATTCCGCGCCTACGTGCCGATCGACGTGGCAGAGCCGCAACTCGAGCAGATGCGCGCGCGGCTTCGCGAGAAGCGCCCGGATCTGCAGGTCTGCGTCGTGCCGGCCGATTTCATGGATGTGGTCGCACTGCCGACGCAGGTGCCATCACTGCCGCGACTGGGTTTCTTTCCCGGATCGACGATTGGCAACCTCGATCCCGTGGAGGCGCTGCATTTTTTGGAACGGGCGCGCGGCGCGCTTGGGCATGATTCGTGGTTCCTGGTTGGCGTCGATCTGCGCAAGGACCCGGCGATCCTGTTGCCGGCCTATGACGATGCGCAGGGCGTCACGGCGGCGTTCAATCTCAATCTGCTGGCGCGGCTCAATCGCGATGCCGGCGCCGGCTTCGATTTGAGCGCTTTCGCGCACCGTGTGGTGTGGAACGATCAGGAGAGCCGGATCGAGATGCACCTGGTGAGCCTGCGAAACCAGACGGTTAGTGTCGCGGGCCAGGCGATCCACTTCGCGAGCGGCGAGACAATTCATACCGAGAACAGCTACAAATACGCGCCAGAACACTTCGCGGCTCTGACCGAGAAGGCTGGGTGGCACGGCGTTGAACTGTGGCGCGATCCGGCGCGGCTTTTCTCATTGCATCTGCTGGAACCCCGACGCGGGCCCTGAGGCCCGCGCCTTTTTTACACTACGCCGCGTCAGCCATGTGCTCACCCGCCAGATAGGCACGCAACTGCAGCCGGGCCCGATGCACGCGGCTCTTCAGCGTGCCGATCGCGCACCCCGTCACCTCGGCGGCATCCTCATACGACTGCTCCTGCAGCACGATCATCGACAGCGCCTCGCGTTGGTCGCGCGGCAGCCGGTCCAGCGCCCAGCCGAGTTCGCGCAATGCCGTACGGTCCTCGTGTGCCGCCGGAACGGGCACTTCCGGCACCGTATCCATATCGGTATATTCACGCCGGCTGCGTACGCTGCTGATGAAGTGATTGACCATGATACGATGCACCCAGGCTGAGAAATTTGTCCCTGGTGTAAAGCAGTCCTTCGCCACCAGCGCCTTGGTCGCAACATCCTGAGTAAGGTCTTCGGCCGCAGCCTTGTTCCGCGTCAATGCCAGCGCCCACACGCGCATCTTTGGCAGGAACTCGATCAACTGCTGCTGAAAATCCTGCGACATGATTCTTCTCTCCCGGTGCTGAAAGTGCGTGTCCCGTTCGACCTGTGGCGGAAAGGACGGACTTGCAAGACGAATGACACGACGTTGATGCGCGCTGGCTGAGCTGCAGCACACGTTACCGCCGTTTGATCACACGCTCGTGCTGCGCCATTCTCACCTCCGTGATGACCCAGTCGCCACGCAACCTGCTGACCGATGTCGCCGGCATAGCCGTTGGCAATGTCGAGGACCTGCTGCTTGGCTCAGGTGTTACCGCGATCGTGTTCGATCTGCCCGCGACAGCGTCAGTTTGCGTGCTGGGAGGTGCGCCGGGCGGACGCGACACCGACCTGCTGGCGCCCCATGCGACCGTTCAGGCCGTGGATGCCATCGTGCTGTCGGGTGGTTCCGCGTTCGGCCTCGACGCGGCAGGCGGTGTGCAGGCCGCCTTGCGTGAACAGGGTCGCGGAGTCGCGATCGGTAACGTGCGCGTGCCCATCGTATCACAGGCAATCCTGTTCGATCTGCTGAATGGCGGCAACAAGGACTGGGGCCGATTCTCGCCGTATCGTGACATGGGCTACGCGGCGGCGAATGCGATCAACCACGACTTCGCATTGGGCAGCGTCGGCGCCGGCGTTGGGGCAACGACGGCGACTGTGAAGGGCGGGCTGGGTTCGGCAAGTGACGTCACGTCGCATGGCCACACCATCGCAGCCATTGTGGCGGTGAACGCGGTGGGGGCGCCCACAATCGGTGCCGGCGGCCATTTCTGGGCAGCACCTTTCGAGCGGAACGGCGAATTTGGCAATCGCGGTCTGCCGGCATCGTTCGATACCACGGTGCGCGTGAAAGGCGGTCGCGGTACCAGCACTACGATTGGCTTGGTTGCCACCGACGCGACTCTGAACAAGGCGCAGGCGATGCGCCTGGCGATCATGGCGCATGACGGTCTCGCGCGCGCGGTGCTGCCCGCGCACGCGCCACTCGATGGCGACACGATCTTCGCGGCATCAACTGGATTGCGACCGATGACCGAGCCCACGGTCGAACTCACCGAGCTTGGCCATTTCGCGATCCAGGTGATGGCCCGGGCAATCGCGCGCGGTGTGTACGAGGCGACCGCATTGCCGGTGCCGGGCGCGCAGCAGTCCTGGCGCGACCGGTTCGCGACACCGGGCTGATGCCGCCACTGCGCGCTGTAGCCCCGGCCGCCATAGCGGCGGCGATCGTTCTGCTCGCGGGTCTGCTGTACGCCGGCGGCTATCGCGAGCAATACTACGCATTGGCCGAGACCTGGGGCGCCGCGCCATTCCGCACGCCGTTCCTCGATTTGCAGGGGCTGACGGCAGCGGTGGAGTGCCATCGGCTTGGCTATGATGTGTACGTGCAAAACCCGTGCGACGTGTTCAATCGTCCGCACAACTATTCGCCGCTGTGGTTGTGGCTGGCCGTCCTGCCGATCACTACGGCGTGGGACAATGCGCTCGGGATTGCTCTGGTTGCGCTGTTCCTCGTCACGCTGGCGTTTCTGCCGCCCGGGCGCGACTGGCGACTGATCATGCTCGCCGCGATCTCCAGCACGACGATGTTCGCGATGGAACGGGCGAATATCGATCTGCTGATGTTCGTGATGGCAATGCTGGTGGCGCGGTTGCGCTTCATTGGCTACGTGGTCGCGCTGCTGGCAGGCATGCTGAAGTTCTATCCGATCGTGCTGCTGGTCACCGCGGTGCGCGAGCGCGCCGTAATGTGCTTGGCAATCTGCACGATAGCGCTCGGTGCGATCGCTCTCTGGTTCGCCGTGGACGGGACCGAGATTCTGCGGGCCATTGCCAACATCGGTTCAAACCCGCCGTTCGATGACAACGTGTTCGGCGCGCATAATCTGCCATTCGGCATCGCCGCGGCGGTTGGCCTGCCGCGCAGCGGCGCGATGGCGTTGGAGGTCCTGCTGCTCGTGGTCATGGCCGGCGTCGCCATTGCACTGGCGCGTCGGACACGGATCAATGCGCTGACGGACGCAGAGGCGGCCCACCTGCTGATCGGCGCCGCTCTGCTGGTGAGCTGCTTTCTGTTCGTGCAGAACGTCTCATATCGCGCGATCTACTTACTGCTCGTGCTGCCCGCTTTCATCGTATCGTGGCGCAGCGCGGCATGGGTTGCCGTGCTGCTGATGTGGAACAGCGGACTGCGGCTGGCGATCAACCGGGTGGCCGCATGGTTCGGCATATCGACGGCGCCTGACGGCACGCTTCACTCCGCCGTCTGGCTGCTGCGCGAGGTGGCATGGTGGGCGGTGATCACGCTGCTCGCGGCGCTGTTGCTACGACTGATGTGGGAGTCGCAGGCTGTGCGCGAGGCGGCAATATGGGGAGGACAACATGAGCGATGGCGGCGGCGTGCGGCGGATCGAGATCACCGAGAGGGAAACGCCCGTGTTCGGTGGCGCGGAATTCGGTGCGATCGGACCCTATGAGCGGCTGCACGGCACGGCCTTCTGCGAGTTGCACCCGACGCATCCGCTGAACGCCGGCATCGTCAATCTCGACAAGGCGCCGCGCAACGCACGCGGCAACGTCGAGTATCAGTCGGAGTTCCGCATCCTCAAGCCGCTCGACCTGACGCGCGGCAATGGCTGGCTGGTTTACGACGTGCCCAACCGCGGCAACCAGCCGATCATGTCTCGGCTGAACGGTGCGCCCGAGGGCGGCCATCCGCAGAGCGCGGGCAACGGCTTTCTGATGCGCCGCGGTTTCACGCTGGTATGGAGCGCGTGGCAGGGCGACTTGCCGCCAGGCAACGATCGCCTCATCGCCGGCTTCCCCGTCATCCCGGGCGTCACCGGCGTGATGCGCGAGGAGTTCATCGCCGAAGCCACCGGCCTGCTCGGCGATGGCAACATCGAGGAGGTGTCGGAGGACCGTTTCATCGGCACGCTGGTCTATCCGGTTGCCGATCCAAAGGGTGCTACGCTGACGGTGCGGGAACGCGAGACCGATCCCCGCACGACACCTCCCGGCCTGGCCTGGCGTCTGATCGACGAAACCCATGTCGAGATCACGCGGCCGACCGTTCCAGGCTTCGATCGCGGCGCGATCTTCGAATTCATCTATCGTGCGCGCGATCCCATCGTCATGGGCATTGGCTTCGCCGCAATCCGCGACATCGTGTCGTTCTTGCGCCATGACGGCGACAGTCCGCTGCGCTCCGGCATCCGCCATGCGGCGGGGTTCGGCATCTCGCAGAGCGGCCGTGTGCTGCGCGACCTGACTTATTACGGCTTTAACCAGGACCTCGCGGGACGGCAGGTGTTCGATGGCATCCTGCCGGTCGTGGCGGGCTCGCGTCGCACCTGCATCAACTGGCAGTTCGCGCAGGCCGGTCGCTATTCGCGTCAGCATGAAGACCACTCCTACGGTGATGACCAGTTCCCGTTCACCTACCCAACGTTGAGCGATCCGATCAGCGGGCGCACCGGCGGCATCCTGCAACGCGCGCGCGACACCGGTGTGTGTCCGAAGGTGATGCACCTGGATACCGAGAGCGATGTCTGGCAGGCGCGCGCCTCGCTGGTCGCCACCGACACGAACGGCGACGACATCGCGATGCCGACCGATGTGCGTATCTACTGCGTGACCGGCGTGCCGCACGCGCCGTTTCGGCCGCTGACCAAGCCGGTCATGCAGTTGCCCGGCAATCCGTTGTCCTACGGTGCTTTCATGCGCGCCCTGCTGATAGCGTTGACCGAATGGGTGGAGCGCGGAATCGCTCCGCCCGACAGCCGGTTCCCGTCGCGCGGCGCGGGGACGCTGGTGCCGCTCGCCGAGGCGCGCGCGAGATTCCCGAAGTTGCCGCAGGTGAATTTCCCCAGCGTGCTGAATGAGCTGCGGCTGCGTGACCACTCGGTCGAGCCACCGATCGAAGGCACCGCCTATCCGGTGTTCGTGCAGCCGACGGATGCCGACGGTAACGCGCTCGGAGGCATCCGGCACCCGCTGCTGGACGCACCCGTTGCCACGCATGCCGGCTGGTCGTTGCGTGCTGCGGGATATGGCGAGGGTGACCTGTTCACCATCCAGGGCTCGGTGATCCCATTGCCCGCAACGGAAGCGGAGGGGCAGCGCGGCGGCGATCCACGCCCATCGCTCGAGGCGCGCTATGCGTCGCGCGACGCGTGGGCCGCACGGCTGGCGCAGGCCGCCAGCCGCCTCGTAGCCGACCGGCTTCTGCTCGCCGAGGACGCCGACCGTCTGGTCGCCGCGGCGCGCGAATCGTGGGACGTCTATCGTGCGCTGTAGGAGCCACCATCATGGAAATTGTCGGGCTTGGCTTGCATTTCGAGGACCTGCCGGTCGGCAGGCGCTTCCGCACCATCGGCCGCACGGTGACCGAGGCGGACATCGTCAACTTCGTCAACTGCACCGGAATGGTGGAGGTGCTGTTCACCAACACCGAGTTCCTGCGCGAGGAGTCTGACATCAAGCAGCGCCTGGCACCGGCGGCACTCAGCTACTGCTTCGCCGAAGGGCTGCTGGTCCAGGCGACCATGCAGCACACCGGTTTCGCCTTCCTGCACATGGAACTCAACGTCGAGCAGCCGGTGTTCGCCGGCGACACGATCCACGTGGAATGCGAGGTGACAGAGGCGCGCCTGTCACGCAACCGGAAGGGCCGCGGCCTGGTACGCACGCGCAATCAGGTGGTGAAGCAGGACGGCGGGGTCGCGCTAACCTATACGCCACTGCGCATGATCAAATGCCGCGAGGGGTAGCCCGGCCTCTGAGAAGCGGGGGAAAATGCCGCCGGCTGATCAGGTATTGGCAAGAATTCATTAACAGCCCCTCCGTAAGGTGCCGTCAGGGGACACAGCCAGCGACGAGAGGCCGGCACGAGGGTGAGCAATCAGAGTGCCGCCGTGAAGGATGCCTGCGACCGTGCCAATGCCGCGCTGCAATGCGGCGAGGTAACCGCCGCGCTCCGCCATTACGAATATGCTCAGCGGCTCGCGCCCTCCGACGGCGAGATCACGCTCGCGATCGGCGCCGCGCGCCTTAGTCAAAACGATGCCCGCTCGACTGAGGCCTTTGCCTTGATCGCCACTCGCGATGACGTGCAGGAGGCCTGGCTGGGGTTGGCCGCGGCGCACTACGCCATGAGCGAGCATGATCTCGCGGCACACGACCTGAGCGAATTGCTGTCCCGCCACGGCCATGTGCGCGGCACGAGCAATATCCGTCTGCATGACGCGATTGCATTGGCGAATGGTGATGCCGGCTGGTGCTCTCTGTCGGCCGACGGCTGCCTGCGCGTCACCCTGCTCGGCTCGACCGCTGATATCCATCGGGTGGTGATCCGGCTCGATGGCGTGTCACTTGGCGTGCGACCGCGAAGACGCAAACGCGACGGGGAGCCGCTGCGCGCGATCTACCTGCTGCCTGAAGCCTGGCGTCACACTGGGCAAATCTCTGTCTGTCTGGAGGGGCGGGATCTGTTGGGTAGCCCGCTCGCCGCACATGTCATCAGCCAGGTCGAAGGTTTTGTCACGCCAGATAATGGCGGCCTGTCAGGCTGGGCCTGGTTCCCCAACGATCCTGACTGTGCCCCCGTGCTCACCGTGCAGGATAGCCGCGGCACCACGCTGCGCGTCGTTGCCATTGACCCGGCGCCTGAGGTGCGGCACGCCAAACCGCTCGCGCGTCCCCGGCGCCTGGATATTGCCGTCTCGGAGCTTCGCGCATGGATTGCACCGATCGCCGTGCAGGATGCCGGCGGCCGGCATTTGTATGGCAGCCCGCTCGATCCGCAGGCTGACCAGCGCAGTGCGGCCGGTGCCGCAGAGCTGGCACGACGGTTGTTTCCGGCCTCCTCCCGCCAGGTCACGCATGCTGTCGACCTGCGTCTGCCCGCGGTGCCGGCCGATATCATGGGTGTTCGGCGCGCTGCCAGAGCTTCGGTCCAGGCGTCGTCTGTGGCTGTCGTGATCCCGGTCTTCCGCGGCCACGCTCAGACCCTCGCCTGCATCGACAGCGTGCTGGCCACGTTGCCGACAGCGGCGCGCTGCATCGTGGTCGAGGATGCATCACCCGAGGACAAACTGGTTGACGCACTGCGCGGACTTGCTGAACGCGGCCGCATCGAGCTGCGCCGTCAGCCAAGCAATCGTGGCTTTCCCGCCACGGCCAACGCGGGCATTCGCGCGGCGGGCGACCGCGACGTCATTCTGCTGAACAGCGATACGCTGGTGCCGCCAGGCTGGGCCGAGCGGTTGGTCGATGCGGCCTACAGTGCCCCGGATATCGGCACAGCGACGCCATTCTCGAACGATGCGTCGGTGTTCAGCTATCCGCGGCAGGACGGTCCCAATCCAGTTCCACAGGAAGCTGACACGATTGAGCTTGATCGGTTGGCCCGCCGTGCGAACCGCAAAGTGGTTGTCGATGTGCCCTCAGCCCACGGCTTCTGCGTCTATATCCGGCGCGATTGCATGAACGAGGTCGGGTTGTTCCGCGAGGATCTGTTCGCCCAGGGCTACAGCGAGGAGAACGACTTTTGCATTCGCGCACGCCACCTCGGTTGGCGTCATGTTGCAGTGCCCGGCCTGTTCGTGGCGCATGCCGGCGCCGGCTCGTTTGGCAGCGCAAAGGCGCAACTGATGGCCCGCAACCTGGCGATCCTGAACCGGCTGCATCCGGGCTACGACAGGCTGGTCATGAGCTTCCGTCATGCGGACCCGCTGGCACAGTCGCGCTTCCGTATAGACGCTCTGCGTTGGCGCCATGGGCGCTCGCGCAAGGGTGCGGTGGTATTGATCACCCACGCGCGTTCCGGCGGCGTGAAGCGCCGGGTGGTGGAGCGTTGCCATGAAATCGCGGCCTCGGGTGTGCGGCCAATTGTGCTGGCGCCCGCCACCGACGCGTATGGCCGCACGGCCTGTGGGCTCGCAGACGGCTCCGGCGAGGATTTTCCCAACCTCCGTTTCGACATGGCAAATGGCCTGGCTCACCTCAAGGCGTTCCTGCGAGGCGACAAGCCCGCCAGCGTCGAACTGCATCACTTCATCGGCCATGATCCGGCGATGCTTGAGTTAGCCGATGCGCTGAACGTGCCGTACGACGTGGTGGTGCATGACTATGCCTGGGTCTGTCCGCGCGTCACGCTGGTCGGACCCGACAAGCGCTATTGCGGCGAACCGGGTGGGGACGCCTGCGAAGCGTGCTACTCGGACATTGGCGGCAATATCGAGGAGGATATCAGGCCGTCGCGCCTGCGGCTGCGTTCGCGCGCCGTGCTCATCGGAGCGCGGCAGGTCGTCGTGCCGAGCCATGATGTCGCGGCCCGGCTGAGGCACTACGTGCCTGAGCTCGCGTGCGTTGTGACGCCGTGGGAGGACGACGTGCTGCCGCATCCGCCGGCAGAGCATCGCGTCAAAAGATCGCGCATGCGGGTTGTCGTCGTCGGCGCCATCGGTATCGAGAAGGGCTACGAGTATCTGCTGGCCTGCGCCCGCCACGTCGCGACGCATCGGCTGGCGCTGGAGTTCGTTGTGGTGGGGCACACGTCGGACGACAAGCGCCTGCTCGAAACTGGTACTGTCCACGTTACCGGTCGCTACGAGGAGGGCGAGGCCGTCGAGCTGATCAGGTCACAGGATGCCGACCTCGGTTTCCTGCCTGCCCTGTGGCCCGAAACCTGGAGCTACACGCTCACGCAGCTCTGGCAGGCCGGGTTGGATGTGGTGGCATTCGACCTCGGTGCTCCTGCGGAGCGGATCCGCGCGACGCGCCGCGGCAGCTTGCTGCCTCTCGGCCTGCCGCCCGCCGCGGCCTGCCGCATCCTGCTGGGCTATCAGACTGCCGGTGCGGCAGCGCGGGCCGCGCCGACGGGACCCCGCAAGTCGGCGGCCATCGCATAGGCTGAGCAGCTCGTCCGGGTGACGCCGCGGCTGCCATGCACCATATTGCGTGTGTAACAGAAGCGGGTGACCCGGCCTGATGGGCGTGCCAACGGAGTTTCGCTCGATCTACCGCCACGGCTTCGCCCGCGTTGCAGCCTGTACGACGCGGTGCACGCTCGCTGATCCGGTGGCGAATGTCGCGGCAATCCTTGACGTGGCGCGCGCGTGCCACGCCCGAGGCGCGGCACTGGCGGTGTTCCCGGAACTCGGGGTCTCGGGTTATGCGATCAGCGATCTGCTGCACCAGACCGCGCTGCTCGATGCGGTGGAGGAGGCTGTCGCTGAACTCGTCGCGGCGTCGGCTGATCTGCTGCCGTTGCTGCTGGTTGGCGCGCCGCTGCGCCATGCCGGCGCGTTGTACAACTGCGCGCTCGCGATCCATCGAGGCAGGCTGCTGGGTGCAGTGCCCAAGGTGCATCTGCCCAACTACCGCGAGTTCTACGAACCGCGGCACTTCGTGGCAGGCGACGGCATGGTGGGTGGGGAGATTGCGGTCAGTGCACTGACCGTGCCATTCGGCACCGATCTGCTGTTCGCGGCCGAGGACGTGCCGGGTCTGGTGGTGCATGCCGAGATCTGCGAGGACATCTGGATCCCGGTGCCTCCCAGCTCGCGCGCCGCTTTGGCGGGTGCGAGCGTGCTCGCCAACCTGTCGGCCAGCAACGTCACGATCGGTAAGGCTGAGACGCGGCGGCTGTTGTGTGCGTCCCAATCGGCGCGCTGCGTGGCGGCCTATCTGTACGCCGCGGCGGGACCCGGTGAGTCCACCACCGATCTCGCCTGGGACGGTCAGGCCTCAATCTTCGAGAACGGCGCCACATTGGCCGAAACCGAGCGCTTCCCGTCCGCGAGCCAGTTCGCCCTGGCCGATATAGACCTCGACCTGCTGCGCCATGAGCGGATGCAGATGGGCAGCTTCGACACCAATCGCCGTCGCAATCCCGACGCCTTCCGTCGTATCGCGTTCAGGCTGGATCCGCCTCGCGGCGATATCGGCCTGGAGCGCAAGGTCGAGCGCTATCCCTTTGTGCCCGCCGATCCTGCCCGGCTCGAACAGGACTGCTACGAGGCTTACAACATCCAGGTCTCCGGGCTGGCGCAGCGCCTGCGTGCGACTGGCATTCAGCGGGTGGTGATCGGTGTGTCGGGCGGGCTCGACTCCACTCATGCGCTGATCGTCTGCGGCCGCGCGCTGGATCTGCTCAGTCTGCCGCGCAGCAACATCCTTGCCTACACGATGCCAGGGTTCGCGACCTCGGCGCACACCAAGGCGAATGCGATCCGTCTGATGGAAGCGCTCGGGGTAACCTGGCAGGAGCTGGATATCCGCCCCGCGGCCAAGCGCATGCTTGGCGACATCGGCCATCCCTACGCGCAGGGCAAGCCCGTCTATGACCTGACATTCGAGAACGTGCAGGCCGGGTTGCGCACCGACTACCTGTTCCGATTGGCGAACCACCATGGCGGCATCGTTATCGGCACCGGGGATCTGTCGGAGCTTGCGCTGGGCTGGTGCACCTATGGCGTCGGCGACCAGATGGCGCACTACAACGTCAATGCCGGTGTGCCGAAAACGTTGATCCAGCATCTGATCCGCTGGGTGATCGGTTCGCGCCAGTTCGAGTCGGGTGTAGCTGCGACGCTGGACGCGATCCTCGCCACCGAGATCACGCCCGAACTGGTGCCAACCGAGGAAGGCGAGACGCCGCAGAGCACCGAGGCATATATCGGCCCGTATGCGCTGCAGGATTTCAATCTGTACTACACGCTGCGCCACGGCATGGTGCCGTCGAAGATCGCCTTCCTCGCGCTGCATGCCTGGAGCGATGTGGCAAAGGGCGACTGGCCGCCGGGTTTCCCATCCGACCGTCGCGGCAGCTACGACCTTGCGACGATCCGCAAATGGCTGGAGGTGTTCCTGCGCCGCTTCTTCGCGTTCAGTCAGTTCAAGCGCTCGGCCATGCCGAATGGACCGAAGGTGAGCGCCGGCGGGTCGTTATCGCCGCGCGGCGATTGGCGAGCGCCATCGGACGGCAACGCCAATGCCTGGCTCGCCGAACTGGAGCGCAATGTGCCGAAGGAGTGATGCGGGCGGACTCCGGATGATCCCTTTCCGCCGCCCGCTTCGTCGCGCCTTTGAACGATCAGAGATGGGACAGGATCGACTCAGCCTTGCTGACCTCGAAGCCGCCAGGTGCCTCGACGGCGAGATGCGTCACCTTGCCATCCTGCGCGATCAGTGCGTAGCGCTGGCTTCTGGTTCCCATGCCGCGTGCCATCAGGTCCAGCTCGAGACCGAGTGCCTTGGTGAATGCCGCTGATCCGTCCGCCAGCATCGTGATCTTCCCGTCCACTCCCTGCTCCTTGGCCCACGCCGCCATCACGAACGCGTCGTTCACCGCGATGCACGCGATCGTGTCAACGCCCTTTCCCTTAAGGGCATCCGCGTTCTGCACGAAGCTCGGCAGATGCTTGACGCTGCAGGTTGGCGTGAATGCTCCGGGTACCGCAAACAAGACCACCTTCTTGCCCTTGAAGACTTCATCGGTCGAAGTCTCCTTGGGCCCGTCCGGGGTGCCCATCATTAATTTCATGGATGGAATCTGATCACCGACCTTGATCGTCATTGGCTCTTTGCTCCCCTCTGGCTTGTCAGCCCGCGACTCCTAGCCCCAGGCGCAATCGGAGTCACGCCACCACCCCGGCAAGGCGCTTGCACAGCGGTGCCGACAGGACCAGATTCACCAATATGGTTCAGAGGCGCAAATCCACCGTCCGTCCGTCGGCCGGCGATCTCCTGACCGGGCAGTTGCTGATCGCGATGCCGGCTATGGAGGACCCGCGTTTTTCCCAGAGCGTCATCTACCTCTGTGCGCATACGCCGGAAGGCGCGATGGGCCTGGTGCTCAACCGCCCACTGCAACGTCCCAAGTTCGACGATCTGCTGCGGCAACTCGAGGTGGCGCCCGTGCCGCCTGCGCGTCGAATAACGCTGTGCGCCGGTGGACCAATGGACAACGCGCGCGGCTTCGTGTTGCACACCACGGACTGGACCGGCGAGGGCAGCCTGCGGGTTGATGACACGGTGGCTCTGACCGCCAGCCTGGACGTGCTGAAGGCGATCGCCGAGGGTCATGGACCGCGTGAGGGACTTCTCGCATTGGGATACGCCGGCTGGGGGCCAGGCCAGCTCGACGCGGAGATTCAGCAGAATGCGTGGCTGTCGGTGCCGTCGGACGAGACGATCGTGTTTGATGACGACCACGACACGAAGTGGCGCCGCGCGCTCGGCAAACTGAATATCGATCCACTTCTGCTGTCGGGCGCCGCCGGGCACGCGTGACGTCAGCGGCTGCAGGCCGCTCCGCCGAGTACGCAGAAAGAAGCGCAGTAGGGATGGTTGAGTGAAACGGCCCGCGCCGCCTCCGCCAGTGTGCGGCCAAGCTCAAACTGCGGATCGTACGCAAGCAGTGTGCAGGCCAGGACCGTTGGCGTTGCTGAGTCCCGTCGCTTCACCACCATACGGGCCGAGGCGCACATCACATCGTCCGGTGACTTGTGCAGAATACCCCAGCAGGCGGTGGTGATCTCCGCCACGTCGCGTTGTGCGTCCATCTCCGGGAACAGCATCAGCCGCACCGGATCGGCCGCATCGACCGGCACATCGAGTTCGGCGAAGAGTTGTGCGAAGCCGGCGCGCAGTTTTTCTTCCGGCTCGCCGGAGAAGCGCCGGCCGGCGACGTCGAGGTCGAACCCATTGCGCGCCAGCCAGACCAGGCCATCGATCGTCGGCCCCCAGCTTCGCCGTCCGCGTTCCGCCTCGTGCAGCTCAGGCGTGTAGTGGTCGAGCGACACGCGGATGCGCAGGCGCGCACCGTAGGACTCGCGCAATGCCAAAAGCTGTGGCCGCAGCTTCCGCATTGGCTTCATCGCGTTGGTCAGCACCAGTGCGTCGAGGCCGCGCGACAGCACGTCGTGCAGCATCGCGATGATGTCGGGGTTCATGAACGGCTCACCGCCGGTGAAGCCGATCAGCCGCGTCGGCAGACCTTCGTGCGTGATCTCGTCCAGATACTCGCGCACCTCGTCCTGCGTCAGGTAAGCCAGCCGGTCGTTGCGCGGCGATGATTCGATGTAGCAGTTTCGGCAGGTCAGGTTGCACAGTGTGCCGGTGTTGAACCACAGCGTGTCGAGCGAACGCAGCGCCACCTGAGCGCGAACCTCGCCCTTGGCGGTAAGCAGCGGATCGCGGAACTTCGTGCGGTCCAGCGGCTGGAATTGCGCATCCATCGTCACCGCCCCTCGAACACCGGCGTGCGCTTTTCCAGGAATGCCTGGCGCGCCTCGCGGTGGTCCTCGCTATTCACCGCCGCCTCCTGCAACGCGGCGATCTCCGCGGCGCGCAGTTCTACCTCGCCGCGATCCAGCGCCTCGAGCACGACCTTGGCGCCGCGCTGCGACAACGGCGCCCGGGTGCACAGCTCCTGCGCCAGTGCATGGGCACCGCGAAGTGCCCCCTGCTCCGAGACCACGTCGATCAGTCCCATCGTCCGGCAGTCATCGAGTGGAAAATACCGGCCCGAGTAGAGCACCAGCTTGGCCTTCGCCAGCCCGACCGCACGCAGCAGCAGGCTGCAGTCGAGCGTGCCGTATACGATCGAGAGCCGCGCAGCCGGGATGCCCATTTGCGTCGTGGTGTCGCCCACGCGCAGATCGCAGGCCAACGCCAGCCCGCAACCGCCGCCCACACCGTAGCCGTGCACCGCGGCAATCGTCGGCTGCGGCAGGTCGATGATGGCCCTTGTGGCCGTCCGGCCCGCCTCGCCATAGACGCGGGCGTCTGCCACGTTGTTCCGAACCTTGGCGAATTCCGAGATGTCGGCGCCGCCGCAGAAGTGCCCGCCGGCGCCGGTCAGGATGACCACGCGGACGTCGCTGCGTTCAGCGAAGCCGTTGTAGATCTCGCCAAGCGCCCGCCACATCGCCAGCGACACGACGTTGCGCTTCTCCGGTCGGTTCAGCGTCACAACCGCTATGCCCGCCGCGTCCACCGCGACCTGGATGTCGTCCGACATTTGCTAACTTCCAACCATGTAAGGCCGACGCGCTACACGCCGGCGACCACCCACGCGTCAACCTCTGCGGCGTTCTCCCGCAACGGCTTCACCTTTGCATATTCCGGCGAGTGCCAGAATTTCTTGATCGCCTCCACCGATGGGAACTCGAAGAGCACGAGGCGCCTGCCGTCGTGGCTGCCTTCCAGCACCTCGACGGGCGATCCGCGCACGATATAACGGCCGCCGAAGGCCTGCACCACCGACGGCACTGCCTCGCGATAGTGGGCGAACTTGTCGGGATCAGTGACTTTGAGCTGCACGATCATGTAGGCGGGCATCGCGTTACTCCCTGGCTTCGCTGTCATTCTGCCGCAGCGCCAGCCATTCTGCCATCAGCCGGCCGTTGTCGGACGGATAGCACTCGTCCAGCACAGTCATCTCGCTGATGCGATCGGCACGGAAATGCCGATAGTCCTGCCGCAGCTCGCACCACGCGCAGATCAACGTTGCCTGTACGTAGTAAGCGACCGCGATCGGCCAGATTGTCCGCCGCGTACGTGCGCCTTTCTCGTCGGCGTAGAGGATATGCAGCTTGCGTTCGTCGCGGATGGCCTGGCGCACGGCGGCGAGATCGATGCTCTCGGGCGCCGGCGCGCCAGCGGTGGAAACGAAGATCGATGCAGTGGCCAGTTGCGCGCGCAGCGCCTCGGGCAGCACCACCGTGACCTTTGACAGCACGCTCTCGGCGGCGTCCTGCAGGCTTGGATCGCCAGTGCGGGCGACCAGCCGCGCGCCGACCGCGATTGCCTCGATTTCCTCGGTGTTGAACATCAGGGGCGGCAGGTCGAAGCCGCGCCGCAGCATATAGCCGATGCCCGGCGCACCCTCGATCGGCACGCGGCGCGCCTGCAAGGTAGCCACGTCGCGGTAGACGGTCCGCACGGTCACTTCCAATTCATCCGCCAGCGCCGCGGCCGTGGTCGGGCCACGTGCCGTGCGCAGGCGCTGGATGATGTCGAATAGCCGGTCGGAGCGTCGCATTGGGCGCAAGACTACTGACAGAACGCTGTCAGTGGCCACCCGGTATTGTCCACCTCAGCCGATACAGGGGAGCACCATGATCACGCTGACGGATACTCCGGATCCACATCTGGAGACCGTGCTCGATGAGGGTTTGGCCGAGCACAACGCGGAGATGTCGCGCCTGCGCGATTGGCGAGCGCTGGCCGTCACGGTGCACGACCCTGACACCGGCGAGCTTGCCGGCGGGCTGCTGGGCAGGACGTCGATGGGCCTGTTCTTTCTCGACCTGTTCTACCTGCCAAAGAAGTTGCGCGGTGGCGGCGTCGGAAGTCGGGCGCTGCGCATGGCGGAGGAGGAGGCCATCCGGCGCGGCTGCCGGGCCGCCACTCTGGTGACCGTCAACTTCCAGGCACCGGAATTCTATGCGCGCCACGGCTGGGAGGAATTCGGCCGCATCGCCACTGCGCCCGGCGTGGAGCGGATCTTCATGCGCAAGACGTTCGTAGCTTGATAGGAGGCAATGCGATGCAATCGATCAGTCGGAATACTGAGGAGATGGACTGGGTTCCTGGCACACCGTTCTATGGTCCGGGTGCTGTGTTCGAGGGCCGTGAGGTTGTCCAGCTCAAGGTTCTGAGCGATCGACGTGCCGAGGGTGGCGGGGTCGCCTGGCTGGTGCGGTTCACGCCGCCGGAGGGCAAGGTGATCCGTATCGTCGCTGTGGCGCTGTCGGACGAGCACATCTTTGGGCTGGAGGGTGGGCGCGGCACGAAGTCGGGCGAACGGCTGCGTACTGAGGGCAACTATGGGCTAAACCCGAGGGGCAAGCCGCACAGCGCTTTCATTGGCACCGAGACGGTGTCGCTGGTGATCTACAATGGTGAGCCGGACGAAGTGCGCTCGATCGATGTGATCGACAAGCCGTCGAACTGAGGCACGTGCGGGCGCAGGAACTGACCGCACTCCCTGAACAGCATCACGGCGATGGCCGGCTATCCACAGCGTTTGAGACCGTCACCAGTGGCTGGGCCCCGTGCTGTTGCTGCATGGCATCATCGACCTGCCGGAAGCTCGCATAGTAAATCGCCAGATAGGCGCCCTGAAACGCCGCGCCGATGAAGAACGGCAGCACGAGATTGTTGGCGGCAAACAGGATGCCCGTCAGGATCGGGCTGACCGATCTCGGTATTTGCATCGACACGTTCGCCATGCTCGCGGCGAACCCGCGTCGGTGCGGCCTTACTATGCTGATGCTCAAGGCACTGCGGGCGCCTGTCGTTCCCCGGTTGAACATGGCACGCAGGATGTAGAGCACTGCCGCAAGGCCGAAGCTCGGTGAGAGCGGCAACGCGATCAGCAAGGCTAGTCCCACGAGCCGCATGGCAACGACAGAGCGCACCATGCCCAGCCCCCTGGACAACCAGCCGGTCGCCACCGACGCCACGGCCGCCATCAGGAACCCGCCTGCCATCAGCGGCCCGATTTCGGCAGGCCCCTCGCCGAAGCGCACGGCAAACCAATAGGCAATCAGCGGCCCGGTCGCACCCACCCCGGCTCCATTCAACAGGTTCGCTATCATCAGACGCAGAACCAGCCGGTTCTCCTGCCGTTGGACGCCGTGGCCGTGCGTTGGTGTGGTGGCTGCCTGGGGGTGTCGTGCCTCGCTGTCCGGCGTTCTGAGAATTAGCGCGCAACACAGCAGTGACCCAGCGGCCGAGAGAAGGAAGAGCGGTCGATAGGCGAGCGCACCGGGCAGGATCGTGTGCAGGCTGGATGGCGCGGCGGCAAGCATGGCACCGACCGCATTGCCCAGAAACCCAAGCGCAGCGTTCAGGCTGTAGACCGGTCCGCGACGCATCGGGGCCACGGCTTGGGCCAGCCATGCCTGCTCGACAGGAGCGAATGGGCCTGCCGCACCGTTGCCGCCACGGCCGAAGCCACCAACCATCGACGCAATGCCGACAAGCACGGGCTGCGCGGATAGCAGCGCAAGCAATCCGGCAAGTGTCTGAGCGGCCTCATAAGCGAAGAGGAACCGCCGACGGCCGCCACGATCGCTGAGCGGACCGGCGAACAGGGTCAGCAGCACCCCAGTGATCAGCGCCGCGCTGAGCACGGCACTGATGGCCACCGCCGACCAGCCGAGCGCGCGCAGATACAGAGCGAAGTCTACTGCAAGCGCGCCCTGTCCGATGCTGCGCACGAACCGTGTCGCCAGGAGCAGCCGGGTAGTACGGGCACCATCATTGGCCATCGCCACTATCCTGGGCACTTACCAAAGCGTTGCAAAGACTGGGATGGAGGTGCAGCTAACCTGAAAATCGGCACAAAGCCACCCGATAGCGAAACCGATAGTTTCACTTGACGGTCGGCCTGATTGTGTGGGAACCAGATGATTGTCGAGACATCAGTTTCCCGGTTCAGGCCGGTATGCAGCCCGCCCATTGTGGCGGGTTTTGCTATTCTGGGCTAGTTTTTCTCCGCCAGATGGTTGCGATCTACCGGGCCAAGATCGCCCCGGTAACTCACCACCTTGATTTCAAAAAGTGATTCGTGTCCACGCAGGATTGTGCGCGACGACCCGGTGCGGGTTGTGCAAAGTGGAGACGCCCGAAGCCCGGGCCGGGCTGAAAAGTTCCCCATGCGCAGACTTTTACGATATGCAACAATGCCGACCAGAGGGGAGACCTAATGGCAGCCGATTTGCTTCCAGCGAAACTGAAGAGAGAACCGCTGGTCGATGCGGTTTTCGAAGTCCGGTTCTCGCCGAGCATCCCCGGATCGAATGTAATCCCGGGCATCCTGTTCGGTCGGTTGCCGAAGCCTCTGAATTTGGAGCGCCTTCCAGCGGCAGATATCCCTGCTTTCATACGTGACAGCAATCCGATGCTTCACTCGCAACCGCTTATGCGGACGCATTGGGGCGAGCGCTTCTCCATTTTGATTGGTGACACGAATGTCGCCCTTGGCTGCAAGATGCCATATGTCGGATGGCGCGGGGATCAAGGCTTTAAGGCGCACATTGTCCAACTCTTTGGGTATCTCGCAGAAGCAGGATTCATCCAAAGCATAGAAAGATACAGCTTGAAATATACAGGTGTGATTGAAGGCAAGGACTTAGCGGAGCAAATCGACCGGATTAAGATCGACCTGCAGCTTGGCTCATATAGCCTGATGGCTGAGCCCTTTCCATTCGCGTGGAAATACAGGAAAATGGTATTTTGCATGTTGTCCAGTTGGGTGCGCCAACTGTAGTGGCGCACGATGGCGAGACGAAGACTGGAATTCTGGTCGATATAGACGGAATTTGCGAGCATAAAACCAATGACTTAAAGCTGTTCGCAGACGAGCTTCCTGACAGGATCGAAGACTTACATGAACACGACAAAGGGCGGTTCTTCGGGCTGTTGAAACCGAAGACGCTCGCCTATCTGGAGCCGATCTATGATACAAGCCACTGAAGTCTATCAGCTTGAGCAGAAGTCTAGCACAACCGCTAGCGCCACGTATGAGATGCTAGCCCCGAGTGGTGGTCTGCCGTTTCAGGGGCGGTTAGCTTGTGCTGTGCTTGCTGCGGGCTTGGTTCTCGCTTCGTATAATCGACCAGCGACCGCTCTGTTCCAAGCGATCAGTCCTATGGAGCGGCCCAGCACGGTCGGACAATTCGGTAACTCGTTCTCCCATCCTCTTGATGAAGTCGGCGTCGCAGATTTTGCGGATGCTGTTGCTAGCTTTTATGCAAATCTGCTCGCGTCTCAAGAGCCATTGGGGCGCGAGTTTGAGCAGGTGTTGCAAGCTAATCTCAGGGATCTTTACGTTCGGTCTTAAAAAGAGGCGATGCCGAGATGGAGATCACAGCGGCGGCGATACAGGATCACCTTCCCTACTACCTAACGCAGGAGGCAAGGACTGGCATTCTGCGGGAGCTACGTAGCTTTCCCGATGGAATGAACTACTATCTTCAACCGGGCTATCAGGATGAACTGCTGCAAGGAGACGGTTGGCGGCAGTTGCAGTTGAGAAACTTCCTTACGGGGGAAAAAGATCTCGTCCACGGAGTGATGTTGTCCAATACCTGTGACGTGTCTCCGGAGAACAAGAGAGACCTTCCTGCGAACATAGTTTTTGCGCCTCTGATCGCCTTGGCGACGTATGAAACTGTTTTAGCCCGCAGCGGAGTTTCGGCGGGCAGCATTCGCCTGAAGATCGATGCGGTAAGAAAACAGCGTGTCACCAGCATGTTTTATATGCCCTCGGGAGCCGGATTGGAGGCCGACCACATTGTTTTGCTGGACGACGTCCATACGATGCCCGCAAGCGCCTTCAAGGCAGAAAGCACGGCAAAGATTTTCACGCTAAGCCAAGCGGGGTTCTTCCTGTTCATCCTCAAGCTTTCGATACACTTCTGCCGTTTCCACGAGAACATAAACCGTTCCTAAGCGCCGCTGGCCCCGTCGCGGCCCGGTTTACGGTAAGTCGCAGGAGAACACGATAAACCCGGGATGATGGTCACTCTATGGGACGCAAACCATTACCGAGAAGTAAGCCTACAGAGGAGGAGCAACCCTCGGTTCGCCTGTTACTCGATGCTTGTGTATGGCTCGACTTGGTGGCGAATTTTGCAAATGAACCTCTTCTTTCTGCACTGGAGTTGCTGTGCGAGCGAGATGCCCTTGAGCTCATTGTGCCAAGCGTAGTGCGCGAGGAGTTTGCTCGGAACAAAGAGCGCATACTTAAGGAGAGCGGACGAAGCTTCTCTGGTGCGCTAAAGCGCGCCCGTGTGGCACTATACACGTACGGCGATCCGAGAAAGCGGAAGGCGGCCATCGAAGTTATTAACGATATAGACCATAAGTTAAGTGGTTCTGGCGAAGTGGCGACTGAAGCGGTGAAGCGCATCGAGGCTCTCTTTCACGATGCAATCGATTGTCCAGTGAATGACGAAGCGTTGCTGGCAGCGGCAGCGCGCGCCATGGAGAACAAGGCGCCATTCCACAATGGCCGGAACAACTTTGCGGATGCTGTGATAATCGAGCTTTATGGGCAGATCGCGGCGGCTGGCCGCGGGGCTTATGTCTTTGTCACGCACAATTTTAAGGACTTCAGCGCGCCAGACAAGGATCAACGCGAGCCGCACCCGGATTTCACCGCGCACTTTGCAAACGGCAACTCCCGCTACTTCATCAAACTTGTCGATGCACTGCGTTCGGTGCGCCCGGATGAGTTCGCAGAAGTGATGTATGAAAGCGAACTCACAACGGAACCACGAAAGGCGAGCGAGATATCGGCGGCGATTGTAGAGCTAACTGACCGTGTTTGGTATGACAGGCATATGGTTTCGCGATCCAAGCTTGAATCCGGCAAGATGAGAATTATCGCCAAGAAGGATTTTGGGCAACAGCACTACCGTGCGAGCGCGCTTGGTAAGCTTGTGGTCGATGACATTTGGGCTGGAGCATTGAGGTCCGCCCAAAGGGCCGAGAAGAAATACGGGAAAGAGAACCTGGGCCCCTACACGAAGTTCGAGTGGGGCATGATAAACGGCAAGCTATCAGCACTCCGATGGGTGGTTGGTGAAGATTGGGACGAGTTATATACCTAAGTCTCCAGTCATAACACGAGCCTTGAAATCGTCGCGTGATGCCGAAGAGAGGGCCTGAACTCGCTCGTCCCGAAGTTCCATTGCGCAAGGCAGAATTGGCGTCCATCGTGCCAAGATCATGGTGCCGCCCGCGGCTGCGTTTCGTAAGCTACAATCAACAATACACTATTCGGTTCGTGGTGGGACTCTGCGTCATCCGTGCCACAGATATTCGCGACAAGACATTTCGGCGCTGTGCCGAGCAACCGGTCTGCTTGCAGTTTTGCGAGCGAAGCGGTGGCCGCCGGATCCGATCGGATCATCGCAAAAGCCCAGGTCGTCGGAGGGCCAGCTTGCACTTGGCGAGCCGTGGGCTCATATCCCGGGACTTCCACTGTCATACGACAAATTCCGCGCGGGCGGCCCTTGGCAACTGCGCCTACCCTGAAGGGACTTCTATGACACCTCAGTTTCTTCGCTCGGAGGCGGCACGTTTCCGCGAGATGGCCGAAGCGGTCACCGACCGTGAAGCCTCGAGGCAGAGGCTGCTGGCGATGGCCGCTGATTACGAGGCGCGCGCAGAGGCGGCCGCTGCGGCGCAGCCAATCGAGGTGCAGTCGGCGGAGCCGGAGCCCACCCCGGCTCCTGACGCAGCGATCGAGAGTGGCGAGGTCGCCCCCAGGAAAGCCCCAAGCGACCGCAAACTCAGGCTGTCGCGCAAGCTGGACAACTGATCCGGGCCAGCCGACCGACGCGACGCCGGCGTCGGTCACTCGATGACGATGCGCGGTCCGCTCTCTCGCACCGCCCCGACGCCGGACACCTTCTCCCACACGCGCTCAGCCAGCGCGACAAACGCCTTCGCGCCGTCACTTTCCGGCGCCGCCGCGGCGATCGGCGTGCCAGCATCCGACGCCGTGCGGATATCCAGCAGCAGCGGCACCTCGCCCAAAAACTCGGTGACCAGCCGCTGCGCCTCCTGCCGCGCGCCGCCGTGGCCGAAGATATGCGATACGTGTCCACACGAGGGGCAAGTGAAGAAACTCATGTTCTCGACCAGCCCGAGCACCGGCACCCGCACCCGCTCGAACATGCGCACACCACGTCGCGCGTCGACCAGCGCGATGTCCTGCGGCGTGGATACGATCACGGCACCGGTCAGCGCCACCCGCTGCGCCATGGTGAGCTGCGCGTCGCCGGTGCCTGGCGGCATATCGACCACCAGAATGTCGAGCGGCCCCCACTCCACCTGACCCATCATCTGCTCCAGCGCTCCCATTACCATTGGGCCGCGCCAGATCATCGGTGTCTCCTCGTCAACCAGGAAGCCGATCGACATGCAGGAAAGCCCCCAGGCCTGCAGCGGGATCATCTTCTCGCCCCGCACCTCGGGCTTGCGCGACAGGCCCAGCATGCGCGGCAGGCTCGGGCCGTAGATGTCGGCATCCAGCAATCCGGTCTTGTGGCCGGCCCGCGCCAGCGACACCGCGAGGTTCACCGCCACCGTTGACTTGCCGACGCCGCCCTTGCCGGACGCCACCGCCACAATCGCCTTCACCTGCGGCAGCAGCAGCGGCGGCTTCTGGCCATGTGCATGCCCATGTCCGCTCGGCGCGGCCGCCGGCGGCGCCTTGTGCGCGGTCAGCACCGCCGTCGCGTTGGTGATGCCAGGCAGGCGTGACAGCACCGCCTCCACCGAGCGGCACACCGGCTCCATTGCCTTGGCGTGCGCGCGATCGGTCAGCAGTGCCACCTGGACGAGGCCGCCGCGCAGCTCGATCCCCTCGATCAGGCCGGCTGTCACGATGTCCTTGCCAGAGGCGGGGTCGTTGATCGCGCGCAATGCGTCGCGCAGAGCGTCAGCCGTCGGGGGCGTCGTCATCTGCTTGCAAACCTCCTGCCGCCGGTCGATAAGCAGGCCGCCGTGATGCCGCCTGTCGCGTGGATATGGCGAAGGGCGGTCGATCCGCCAACGCCCATCGCGGCCGAGATCGCACAGGAACGCCCGCATGTCTTCGAACAATGGTGGCCCGAGCCCATGGGGGTCGCCGGGTGGCAGCTCCGGTGGAAGTGGCGGCGGACAGCGGCCACCTGGTGGCGGCGGACCCTGGGGCGGCGGTCCCGGTGGACCGTTTGGCGGACGGCCGGGCGGCCCAGGCCCACTGCCCGACCTGGATGCGCTCATAGCCAGAATTCAAGCCTATATCCGCTCCATCCTGGGTGGTCGCGGACCGCGCGGCGGCTTCACCGGCGGGCGTGGCCTCGCTCTGATGGGTCTTGCCGTCGTGGCGCTGTGGCTGGCCAGCGGTATCTACCGCGTGCAGCCCGACGAGCTCGGTGTCGTCATGCGCTTCGGCGCGTTCAACCGCATCACCCAGCCTGGCCTCAACTGGCACTATCCCTGGCCGATCGAGCATGCCCTGCTTCCCGCGGTGACGCGGATCAATCGCACCGAGATCGGCTTTCGCTCAGGCGCGGCGCAGACGGAAGTCACCGGCGGCGAGCCGGGCGGACGCGACATGCCAAACGAAAGCCTGATGCTGACCGGTGATGAGAACATCATCGACATCAATTTGACAGTGTTCTGGAAGATCAAGCCGAACCCCGCCGACTACCTGTTCAGCACGCGCGACCCGGACAATCTGGTGAAGGCGATTGCGGAGAGTTCGATCCGCGAGGTGATCGGGCGTACGCCGATCCAGCCGGCGCTGACCCAGTTGCGTGCGCAGATCGAGACCGACGTCCACAATCAGACGCAGCAGATCCTCGATCGCTACCACGCCGGCATCGACGTGACCCAGGTGCAGTTGCAGCGGGTCGATCCGCCCGATGCGGTGATCGAAAGCTTCCGCGACGTGCAGCGCGCCAACACTGATGCCGAGCGTATGCGCAACGAGGCGCAGGCCTATGCCAACGACATCGTGCCGCGCGCAAGGGGCGACGCGGCACGCATCGTTGCCGAGGGGCAGGGTGCGAAACAGGCTTCAATTGCCCAGGCGACCGGGCAGACGCAGCGCTTCCTGTCGGTGGAGGCGCAATACGAGCAGGCAAAGGACGTGACCCTGCGTCGCATGTACATCGAGACGATGCAGGACATCCTGACGCGATCGCCGACGCTGGTGGTGGATGACAAGCTGAAGGGCCTGGTGCCATTCCTGCCGCTCAGTCTGCCGGCGCCGGGTGGGCCGAGACCGGCGGTGCCGGGCAGCGCGCCGTCCACCGCTGCATCCCCGGGGCCATCGCAAGGTCAGCCGGGAGCGTCGCGATGAGCCGCCCCCTGATCGCGCTGATCGCATTGCTGGTAGTGCTGTTTGTGCTGGCAGACGGCTCGCTGTTCACTGTCGATCAGACCGAACAGGTGCTGGTCACCCAGTTTGGCGAAGTCGTGCGGCAGATCAGGGAGCCTGGCCTGAAGGCCAAGCTGCCGTTCGTGCAGAGCCTTATCGAATTCGACAAGCGACTGCTCAGCGTCGAACTGCCGGGCGAGGAGGTTATTCTGGGCGATCAGCGCCGGCTGATCGTCGACAGTTTCGCCGTTTACCGGATTACCGATCCGCTGAAGTACTATCAGGCGGTCGGACCTGGGCAGTTCGCCATCCAGGGTCGGCTGAATTCCATTGTCACCGCGAGCCTGCGCCGCGTGCTGGGCAACAACCAGTTGCTGGACGTGTTGTCGGCTGACCGCGAACGCATCATGGCGAGCATTCGCGACCAGGTGAATGCGGAGATGCCGGAGTTCGGTGTGTCGGTCGAAGACGTGCGAATTCGACGCGCCGACCTGCCACCGGAGAACACCCAGGCGATCCTGTCGCGCATGCAGTCTGAGCGGCAACGCATCGCCGCCCAGCAGCGAGCCGAGGGTGCGGAAGCCTCCGCAAAAATCCGCGCTGATGCCGAACGCGACCGCACTGTGCTGCTGGCGGACGCTCGGGCCACGGCGGACAAGCTGCGGGGCGAGGGCGAGGGCGAGGCCACCCGCATCTCGGCCAAGGCCTATTCGCAGGATGTGAACTTCTATTCCGCCTGGCGCACCTTGCAGGCTTACCGGGATTCATTTGAATCGGGTGCATCTCGCCTGGTGCTTACCCCGGACAACGATTTTCTGCGCTATCTTCAGTCTCCGCCGACCCCGACCGGTCCCTAGTTGCCAGCCGCCGAGGGCCGGGCCATATGCGGCCAATCCGTTGAGGAAAGCTCGACCATGCGCCTGATCCGCCGCCCATCTATCGCCACCGTGGCCTTCGCCGTGGCGTTGGCCGCGCCGCTCGCCGCCAGCGTGCCATCGACGCCGGTCTTTGCCAGGTCGGCTCCGGACAGTTTCGCGGATCTGGCAGCGAAGCTTTTGCCGGCGGTGGTCAATATCTCATCTACCCAGGCGATGCAGGCTCGGGCGGGTGGCCCCGGCGCTGGGCCGGAAATCCCGATGTTCCCGCCCGGATCGCCGTTCGAGCAGTTCTTCAAGGATTTCCTCAACCGCAATCACCCGCCGGGAGGTGGCGGCGGCAATGGCGACAACCAGCCGGCGCCGGAGCGGCGTATGCAGAGCCTGGGCTCGGGCTTCATCATCGATCCCTCGGGACTCGTGGTGACCAATAACCACGTGATCGATGGCGCGGACGAGATCAATGTCACCCTGCAGGACAACACCTCGCTCAAGGCCAAGGTGCTCGGTCGCGATGAGACGGGCGACATCGCCCTGCTGCAGGTCAAGCCGGACAAGCCGCTGCCGGCGGTACAGTTCGGCGACTCCGATGCGGAGCGCGTGGGCGACTGGGTGCTGGCGATCGGCAACCCGTTCGGTCTCGGCGGCACGGTGACAGCGGGCATCGTGTCGGCGCGAGGGCGCGACATCCGTCAGGGGCCATACGACGATTTCATCCAGACCGACGCGGCGATCAACCGCGGCAACTCCGGCGGCCCGCTGTTCAACATGGATGGCCAGGTAATCGGCATGAACACCGCGATCTATTCGCCGTCCGGCGGGTCGATCGGCATCGGCTTCTCGATTCCGGCCAACATGGTCAAGCTGGTCGTGGCGCAGTTGAAGGACTTCGGCCACCCCCGTCGCGGCTGGCTCGGCGTTCGCATTCAGCAGGTGACACCTGACATCGCCGAAAGTCTTGGCCTGAAAGATGCGACCGGCGCGATGGTGGCCGGGGTGAACGACGGCGGGCCGGCCGACAAGGCGAAGATCCACAACGGCGACATCATCCTGAAGTTCAACAACCAGGACGTGAAGGAGATGCGGTCGCTGCCGAGGATCGTGGCCGATTCTGAGGTGGGCCAGTCGGTGCCGGTGCTGATTTGGCGCGATGGCAAGCAGGTCACGGTGCAGGCGACGCTGGCCGAGAAACCGGACGATGTGCAGGTCGCCGCCGCGACGCCCGCCGACAAAGGCGAGAAGCCGACCGAGATTTCCGGTCTCGGGGTGAAGCTGGCGCCGATCACCCAGGAGATGAAGGACAAGTTCTCCCTGGGCGCCGACCAGAAGGGCGTGGTGATCACCGATGTCGCACCGAATAGCAGCGCGGCCGACCGTGGCCTGAAGGCTGGCGATGTCATCGTCGAGGTGCAGCAGGGCGAGGTCACGTCACCGTCCGACGTGCAACAGAAGGTGGATACCGTGAAGAAGGAGAACCGCAAGTCGGTGCTGATGCTGATCCAGCGTCAGGACGGACTGCAGTGGGTGCCGCTGTCGCTGTCGGGTGACAAGGACAAGCAGCCGGGCTAGGCGCTTGCTCGACCCGGCCTATCTGTTCGGACCGGGTCGGTCGCGCCGTCCGAATGTGATGGCGCGCCGCCACGCGGTGGTGTCGGGCCACTATTACGCCTCGCTCGCCGGTCTGCAGATCCTGGAAGCGGGCGGCAACGCAATCGATGCGGGTGTCGCGACGGGTCTTGCGATCGACGTGCTGGAAAGCGAGTTCGTCGGCTTCGGCGGCGTCGCCCCGGTGATGATCCATCTAGGCGAGCGCGCCGAAACGCATGTGATCAGCGGCGTCGGTGTCTGGCCGAAGGCGGCGAATGTCGAGCATTTCCATCGGCAATTCGGCGGTCGCATCCCCGAGGGACTGCTGCACACCGTGGTTCCGGCCGCGCCGAGCATCTGGATCACCGCGCTGGCGCGCTTCGGCACGATGTCATTCGGCGAGGTGGCCGCGGCGGCGATCCGCTTCGCGCGCGACGGGTTCCCGACCTATCCCTTCCTGGCGGAGCAGCTTGCCGCCCGGCAGAACGATTTTTCGCAATGGCCGGGCACGGCGGCGGTCTTCCTGCCCGGCGGATGCCCGCCCGCGGTGGGTGAGAACTTCGTGCAGAGCGACCTCGCCGGGACGCTGCAATACATGGCGGATGAGGAGCGCGCGCATACGAATGGCGATCGCCTTGCCGGCCTGAAGGCGGCGCGCGACGGGTTCTATCGCGGCGACATCGCGCGCGCGATCCTGCGCCATCAGGCGGAGAATGGCGGCTGGCTGGCCGAGGATGATCTGGCCGGATTCCGCAGTCCTATCGAACCGCCGTGCCGGATCAGCTTCGGCGGCTTCGATGTCTATGGTTGCGGGGCCTGGTCGCAGGGGCCGATGGTCCTGGAAGCGCTGAACATCCTGGGCGGGATCGACCTGCGTGGCGCGGGGCACAATTCGACGGCCTACATCCACGCGGTGACCGAGGCCCTCAAGCTCGCCGCGGCCGACCGCGAGGTCTATTTCGGCGATCCGGACTTCGTCGATGTGCCGCTCGATGTGCTTTTGTCGGACGACTACGCGGCGCAGCGGCGCGCGCGGATCGATCCGGCGAAGGCATGGCCCGGTATGCCGCCGGCGGGTGAGGTTGGCGGCGTGTCGATTTCGGCCTGGCGGCCCGATCCTTCCGCCGGGCCGGCTCTGGAGATCGCCGCGACGAAGCCCGAAACGTCGTTTCTGTGCGTTGCCGATCGGCATGGCAACGTGTTTGCCGCGACGCCGAGTGATCCGACGATAGCCGGGCCGGTGGTGCCGGGGACCGGCATCACGGTGTCGATGTGGGGATCGCGCGGCTACACCGGGGCGGACCACCCGGCGCGCGTCGGGGCGGGAAGACGGCCGCGCATGTCGGCCAATCCGGCGATCGCGATCCGGCCGGGCGAGCTGGTGATGCCGTTCGGCTCGCCGGGCAGCGAGGTGCTGGGCCAGGCGATGGTGCAGCTGTTCCTTAACCAGGCGGTGTTCGGGATGGACCCGCAATCGGCCTGCGAGGCGCCACGGTTCGCGTCGTATTCGTGGCCGGAGTCGTCGCTGCCGCATTCCTACCGACCGGGGCATCTGTGCGTCGAGGAGGATGTCGGCGGGCCGACATGCGCGGCGCTGGAGCAGCTGGGGCATCGGGTGGAGCGATGGCCGGAGCGGAAGTATCTCGCCGGCTCGGTGTGCACCATCCAGTCCGATCTGCGGACCGGCGTGAAGTGGGCTGGAGCCGATCCGCGGCGCACCGCTTACGCGGTGGGGTGGTAGGGCGGCGCACCGTCCGCGACGGGGATGTCCAGCCGCCGCAAGCAAACTCCTGGGCGCGCCGGCTCGATGGATCCGCTGCGGAAGGAATTCGTGGGATGGCCGATCTATTTCGATTGAACGGGCAGCACGCGCTAGTGACCGGCGCGTCGAGCGGATTGGGGCGGCACTTCGCATCCGTGCTTGCCGGTGCTGGCGCGCAGGTCACCGTCGCCGCTCGCCGTGCGGCTCAGTTGGCGCAGACCGTGGAATCGATCATAGCCTCGAACGCCCAGGCAAATGCCGTGCGTATGGATGTGACTGACGCGAGCAGCGTCGAGCAGGCTTTTGCCGCGGCCGAGACACGATTCGGTCCAGTCACCATCCTGATCAACAATGCAGGCGTCACCGTTACCCGTCCGGCGCTCGATATGACCGAGAATGACTGGTCGTCTGTTGTCGACACCAATCTCAAAGGCGCGTGGGTGACCGCTCAGCATGCGGCGCGTCGGATGATCCATCACGGCGTAAGCGGCAGCATCGTCAACATCGCCTCGATCCTGGGCGTGCGCGTCGCCGGCAGCGTCGCACCCTACGCGATTTCGAAGGCGGGTGTCGTGCAGATGACCAAGGCGCTTGCGCTGGAATGGGCGCGTCATGGCATCCGGGTCAACGCCCTCGCACCCGGCTACATCGAGACCGAGTTGAACGACGCATTCTTCAGCAGCGACGTGGGCAAGGCACTGATCCGGCGGATCCCGCAGCGCCGCCTGGGCGAGCTGCGGGAACTCGAAGGTCCGCTGCTTTTGCTGGCGTCGGACGCCGGCTCGTACATGACCGGCAGCATCGTCGCAGTTGATGGCGGCCACCTCGTCAGCGGCTTGTGACCATTCCGCGCGGTGACGGTGGCAGGGAGGAATTGATGGACCAGCAGGACACGGGACACTTGTTCGAGACCGGTCTGGATCGCACGCCCGCCAACTTTGTCCCGCTCTCGCCCGTCAGCTTCCTGCGGCGCAGCGCGGCTTCGTTTCGCGACAAGGTCGCGGTCATCGATGGCGAGCGCCGCCTTACCTATGGCCAGCTCCATGAACGCTGTGCGCGGCTCGCCGCGGCGCTGGCGGATCGCGGCGTCAGGCGCCTGGACACTGTCGCCATCCTCGCCTCGAACGTTCCTGAGATGATCGAGGCGCATTTCGCAATACCGATGCTGGGCGCCGTGCTCAATCCGCTGAACACGCGCTTGGATGCTGCGACCATCGCGTTCTCGCTCAATCACGGCCGTGCCAAGGTGCTGATCGTCGACCGTGAGTTCGCCGCGCTGATCGCCATTGTTCGCGTTCAACTCGACCACGATGTGCTGGTGGTCGAGATCGAGAATCCCGGAGTGCGGGATGCACCGGCAATTGGCGATATCACCTACGAAGCCCTGCTGAACGGCGGTGATCCATCGTTCGAACTGCGCGAGCCCGATGACGAATGGCAATCAATCTGCCTGCTCTATACGTCCGGCACGACTGGAGATCCAAAAGGGGCTGTCTACAGCCATCGTGGCGCGTACCTTCAGGCCCTCAGCAACGCGCTGATGTTTGGTCTGAGCTCCGACAGCGTCTATCTGTGGACGCTGCCGATGTTCCATTGCAGCGGCTGGTCCTACCCTTGGGCGGTGGTCGCGGTCGGCGGCACGCAGATCTGCCTGCGCAAGGTCGACACGGCGATGATCTTCCAGCTCATTGCGCAGCACCGAGTCACGCACCTTTGCGGTGCACCGATTGTTCTTAACATGATCGCGCAGGCCCCGGACTCGCAGCGCGTGGCATTCACCCACACAGTCAACTGCGCCACCGGCGGAGCGGCACCGCCATCGACCGTGCTGCGGGCCATGGAAGAGCTCGGCTTTCGGGTCACCCATCTCTACGGTGCCACCGAGACCTATGGCCCGGCGACCTCGTGCGTTCCCCAGCCCGAATGGAGCGAACTTCCCGTCGAGCAGCGTTACACGCACATGGCCCGCCAGGGCGTGGCCTATCCGACGCTCGCCGGACTGATGGTCGCTGACCCGGCAACGATGACCCCCGTGCCACGCGACGGCAATACGATGGGTGAGCTGATGATGCGGGGCAATACGGTGATGAAAGGCTATCTCGCCAACCCTCAGTCGACGGGCAAGACGCTGGTTGGTGAGTGGTGTCTCTCGGGTGATCTGGCGGTCTGGCACCCGGACGGCTACATCGAGATCAAGGACAGGTCAAAGGACATCATCATCTCGGGCGGCGAGAATATTTCGACGCTCGAAGTGGAAGAGGTGCTTTCTCGGCATCACGCGGTCCTCTCGGCAGCCGTGGTTGCCCAGCCAGATCCAACTTGGGGCGAAACGCCTTGCGCGTTCCTGGAATTGAAGCCCGGATGTGAGGAGATCACCGAGGCCGAGATTGTCGAGTTCTGTCGACGGTCGATGGCACGCTTCAAGGTGCCAAAGCGCGTGGTCTTCGGTGAACTGCCGAAGACAGCCACCGGCAAGATCCAAAAGTTTGCGTTGCGCCAAAGGGCCGGCGAACGGCAAGGCTAGAAATGTCCCCACAAGTCACGCATCGGATCAGGCAGGCAAGCCGCGTATCGGATTGTTCCGATTAGCCCGGCCACCCCTGCCTTTGCCATCACGCTTCGCCTGCGCTGTGAGCGCGCCTGTGAGCGCAAGCAAGGTGCGTTCCGGCAACGCGGCCAGCTCTCCATCGCTCATGCCGGCGCCGTCCAGCGCTCGCAACAGCATCTGGGCCGAGAAGCGGGCAGCGATGAAGTAACAGGCAGCCTGTTCTGGCCGCCCCTCATAATCCGCGGCAATTGATCCGCGGCAGGCGAGCAGGCCAGCAAGGCAGAACGGAAACTTCTCAGGCACCTCAGCGAATGTGATACGCCGCGCCAAAGTATCCCCGGCAATGTCGAGCGGACTGTGCAGGTCGACGCGATAGTTTCTCATGATGGTATCATGGAGATCATCAAAGACTTCGAGTGCTTCCCTATAGCAAAGGTCCGCTGTCAAACAACTCAGAAGCCGATAGCCGAACCCCGTATGGATAGGAGAGCCTCTTTCGACTTCGCTGAAGCGGGATCGCAGGTATGCAACATACGCGCCTCTGTCGATCTCGCATTCGAGGTCCGGCAGTCCGCCCGATGGAGCTGCAACTGCGAACAGGCTGGCGGGCGTTTCGATCACCCTGACGCCGGGAAACCCAGCCTGCCGAACAATGTTGGCGAGGGCCTCTGCCGTATACAGGATCGCATGATATCCACCCGATAGCAGCGGCAGCAACATGTCGCCGTCGGGGTCGGTATCAAGGTATCGGGCATTGGGCGTGGAAATGATCAAAGTGCCAGCATCTGACAGGCGGCTACGCAAGTTCGTAAGGAAGGCATGCGGATCGGCGATGTGCTCAAGGACCTCCATGCAAACAATAACGTCATAGGGCGCCGCTGCGTCCGTCACGGCGGATTCGCTTTCGATCCTGATCCCGAGCATTTCTCGACCCACGGCGGCCAGGGCCCCGGGATCGAGACCGATCGCATTCCACCCAAAGATGCGAGTCGCCATGTCCACGCCAAAGCCGAAACCGCAGCCGATGTCCAGACAGCTCTTCGCGGGCTTTTGTCCTGCTATGAAGACCGCGCGGGCCAACGTATCGAATCCAGCCCCCTGCTCGACATAGAAGCGCAGCGGCGCGTCGCTAACCGGCGTCGTCTCGTAACGGGGAAGCCGATAGTCAACAACAAAAACGCAGTCGCACATACGGCACTGCGCGAAAGCAATTGTAGCGTCGCGTGAAATCAATGAAGGTACGGAAAGGATTAGCGGATGTGGTCCGGATGTCCTGCATACCGGACACTCGTTGGCGGTATGCTCACCATGCAGCCATCGTAGATGGCCCCAGCCACCGGCTCCCCATACGGTTCGATTGGATCGTGCACTGGACGGCTGGGACCGTAAGACGCCAGGGAAGCGAGGCACTCGGTATAACATCCGACCAGATCCCGATCTCAGTTCGTCTCACTTAGCATCATCCGATCTTCAAATGCCGATCGATGAGACTGATATTATAGCCAGTATATGTCGCAAGCAGCGACGGCCAATCGACCAGGCCAGGAACGCCGGCTGGATTGGAGCGGAGCAAGCCTCGCTTGATGAATGGGCAGGCAAACTCGACAATGAGCACATCCCAGAACGGATGCATCGGATTTAGGTCGGTGCCTTTGCTGATTTGCTCAGCGAGCCATTGGAGATATTGTATTTCCGAGGGTAACAGGCCGGCTTCATCATCCCCGTTGATCCGGGGTAGAATAAGCTCCCGGGCTTTTTCGGCCACGGCGTGATAAGGGCACAGTACTCCCGTTGTCAGCCCGTCGCGCACCAAATACTGCGTAAGTCGTATTTCGCCCAGGCGGACAACGAGAGTCCGCGACTGATACGGCAGCAGGGTCGCCCAAAAGCGCCGGAAGGATTGCGAATTGATCGCACGATTACCGAGGCGCAGGTAGTACGACTGCAAATGGTAGCTCTTCCACCAGCTATCCGTAATACCCCAGATATCCGCGCCGTCCTCACGCGCCAGACGTTCAACACGAGCGAGATCAAACAAGGGACCATAGCAGGAGTCATTCATCAGGATCAGGCTCTCAATCTCCTGCAGCCTGTCGATCTGCTGAATCCCTGTCTTGTAGGCACCAAAATCGTGACCGAGATTGCGCCGATGAACTATCTTCCAGCTATAGGGGACGAGTTTAGCGGTCTGCGCCTCCCGTGCGTACGGGGAGGTCAAAACGACGACGATCCGGTACCCGATGCGTGACAGCGCCTCAATCTGAGCTGTCACATAATCAGCCACGATGCTGTGTCGATCGTAACTCGCGTAGACCGCGTAGCGCAGACTGCCGGCGTTTGGGTCCAATCCTTCCGCGACGTGACGGATCAATGGCACACACGCCGCGATGCATGAACCTCCAGCCGCCAACATATACTGTGCAATGAGCGTTGCCCACTCTATGCATTTCGCGATGAGCAGGCGTAACCCACCGGCAAAATCTCTCAAGGGAGCTTACCCGCCGTTGACAGGACTACGACGCTGGGCGCCAGAAGGGCTTGCGAGCCCGTACGGGGTCGAGCAGCGACCAATCACCCTGCTCAAGCACGTGGCCCTTCGGGAAAGGCGGGCGCGCCTCCAGGCCGAGCGATACCATCACCCGGTCGTCGCGGTAATAGCAGAGCAAAACGATCCGGCTCAGCACCCCGACGGGAGCACCGCCCTCGGCGCGCAGCTTCGCAGCGACCTCGCCGCGATGCGCGGCGTCCAGCGCGGCGAACGGACCGCCGGCCAGCGTACGCAGCGTGGCAAGCGCGGTACGCACGTCGTTGCGGTCGCGTCCGAGGCTGTTCACGATGTCCGCGAAGATCGTGTCGTCGTCGGCGCCAGGCACGCCGTACTGCTCACTGGCGGGAATGATCATGCCCGCGAGGCAGCGCAGGTCAGCGATCTCGGCCTCGGTCAGGTTCTCATCGTTCATGTTGGGTCTCAATCGAACAGGGTTGCCAAGCGCTGCTTGATGCTGTCGGCGATGTACAGCGCCAATGCCTGGATCGTGCAGGTCGGGTTCACGCCGCCGGAGGTTACGAAGACGCTGCCGTCAACGATGAACAGGTTCTTCACGTCATGGCTGCGTCCCCACGAATTCACCACCGAGCGCCCGGGATCGTTGCCCATGCGGGCAGTGCCGAGAAGGTGCCAGCCGCCATAGACGACGGGGCGGATAGTGTTGACATGCCGCGCGCCGGCAGCGGCGAGGATCTCCTGGCCGCGGTCGATCGCAAAGTCGAGCATGCGGTTGGTGTTCTCGCCGATGGTATAGTCGATCCTGGGCGCCGGGATGCCATGGCGATCCTTGAGCAACGGATCGAGAGTGACCCGGTTGTGCTCCTCGGGCAGATCCTCAGTGCAGATGCCGACAGACATGCGATGGCCGACGAGACCACGGAAGACGTCGTGGTGCCCAGCACCCCAGGGCACAACGCCGTTGGCCTCCATGGTGACTGCCTCGGTGCCGATGCCGACGGTGCGGTTGAACTGGAAATTGTAGCCGCGCACGAAGCCACGCGAGCGATCGGTCTCGTAGAACTCCTGGCTCCACAGGCAGAGCGGCGGCCCACGATGCCCATCCATCGGTTCGTCGACATAGCCATGCACAATTGCCCAGGGATGGAACATCAGGTTCTTGCCGACGAGCCCGCTGGAGTTGGCCAACCCGTTGGGGAAGCGGCCAGACGTGGAATTCAGCAGCAGCCGAGGCGTGCCGACGCCGTTGCAGGCGAGGATGACGACTTCTGCCGGTTGGAATTGCTCAACGCCGTCGACGTCATAATACACCACACCCGTTGCCATGCCGTCTTCGCTGGTGGTGATCTCGCGCACGCGGCAGTTGGTGCGAAGCTCAACGCCGGCGCGGACGGCATGCGGCCAGTAGGTGATGTCCGTACTCGCTTTTGCCCCCTGGGCGCAGGCGGGCGTGCAGTGGCCAAGATTGATGCAGGGCGCGCGGCCGTCGTATTCGGTGGTTGCGATCGCGCTGTCGGACGGCCACCAGTGCCAGCCGAGCTGGTTCATCGTCTGCGCGATCTTGGTGCCGGTCCTGCCCAACGGCAGAGGGGGCATCGGCGGCTCGTGCGCCGGGTAGGCGGGGTCGCCCGCAAGGCCCGAGACGCCCGTCATGCGGTCGTTCTCGGCGAAAAACGGCTCCAATGTCGGGTAGTCGATCGGCCAGTCGTCGGCCACGCCGTCTAGCGTGCGGACACGGAAGTCGGAGGGATGCAGGCGCGGATAGTGTGCGGTGTACATCACGGTCGAGCCACCGACCGCGTTGAAGTTCACCACCTTGATCGGCGAGTTGTCGTCGTTGATCGGATAGTCGCTCGGCCGCCGCCGAATGTTCGGACTGGTCGCGTAGTCGCTGAACACCCGCGCCTCGTAGTCCCGCCCGTTGGTGGGATAGTCGGACTGCTTCATCCAATCGCCCTGCTCGAGGCACAGGATCTTCATCCGCGTCTCGGCGAGGCTCCAGGCGACCGCCGCGCCTGAGGCCCCTGAGCCGATGATGACAACGTCGACCTTGTCCTGCATGCCCAGTCCCCTCAGCCGCGCGCAACGACGAACTGCTTGTTGACGCAGTTCTCGAGCCGCCCGTCCCGCAGATAGCGCGCCGCGGTGCGCGAGGCGAAGGCGCGATTGTCGCGCATGCTCTCGGGCGTGTAGAACGCCGAGTGTGGCGTCAGCACCAGGCGATGTTGGATCCAGTCCTCGTTGCGCTGCCATGCGGCGATAAGACGCCGCTGCGCATTGGCCGGTTCCTCCGGCAGCACGTCGAGACCGGCGGCCAGCACAGTGCCATCCTTCATGGCGTCATACAGCGCGTCGATATCGACGATCGGACCACGCGCGGTGTTGACCAGGATCATCCCGCGCTTGGCCGCTGCAAAGGCTTCCGCCCCGATCAGGTTGCGCGTCTCCGTCGTGAGCGGCGCGTGGATGCTGACGAAATCGCACTGGCCCATGAGCTCGGCCAGCGTATCAGCGCGGCGGACCCCGATGGCGAACTGATAGCCGTTCGGCTGGTACGGATCGTAGAACACGACGTCCATGTCGAACGCCTTCGCCCGCCGGGCGGCGGCCGTGCCGATCCGGCCCATGCCGACCACGCCGTAGGTGCAGACCGACAGCCGTCGGCCGAACGGGTTATGCGCCGGGCGCCAGTTGCCGCGCAGGTCGGCGTGCAGCTCGGCGTCGTGATAGGCAATGCTCTTGGCCAGCGTCATCATCAGGGCGATGGCATGGTCGGCGACCTCGCGTGTGCCGTAGTCGGGCGTATTGCAGACCGGGATGCCCAGCTTGCCGAAGCGCTCGATATCCACATCGTCGTAGCCAACCCCGTACTTCACGAAGATCCGGCACTGGCGCAGCTTGTCGATATATTGCGGCGGGCAGGAGCCGACGACGGCGTCGGCGTTGGCCCATTGCTCGTCCGACGCGTCCGCGGCGTTGGCGCAGAACTCGGTCTCGAAGCCTGGGCCGACCGCATCGCGGGCGATCTGGTGGAATTCGGCCGGAAGGTTGGGCCAGAGAATGCGCATTGCCATCCTGTCGTACCTCGCTGCTTGCTGTTGCGCCGCATCGTGCCACCAGTCGGCGACAAGGAGTAGCCACATGAACATCCGTGTGACCCGCCTGGCCAACGGTCCCTTAATCGGACCCCACCTGCATCCCAGCATCGGCGTGAACATCCAGGGTCCATCGCTGATCCGCGTGCCCGACTGGATCGAGGACCGCCTCGCCGCCTACCACCTGTATTTCGCTGACCACAAGGGCAGCTACATCCGTCTCGCCTATGCAGATCACGTCACGGGCCCCTGGCGCGTGCATCCCACCGGCAGCCTGCATTTGGCGCAGTCAGGCTTCCTCACTGCCCCGCCCGCCGTCTCTGCCGACGAGCTCGCCCGTTTCGAGGCGCAGTATCGGGCCCGCGGCATGTCGATCTCGCACGATGTCCTCTCGGAAATCACCACCCCGCACATCGCCTCCCCGGATGTGCATGTCGATGCGGAACGCCGCCGGATCGTGATGTATTTCCATGGCCTGAACGCGGTCGGCCACCAGGTCTCGCGTGTGGCGATCTCGCAGAACGGTATCGACTTCGCCGCCCAGCCCGAGGTGATCGGCCGTTCCTACATGCGCGTATTTCAGCACGACGGCATAACCTACGCGCTGACTATGCCCGGCACCCTGTCGCGCTCTGCCGATGGGTTGAGCGGCTTCGCGACCGGGCCGACCCTGTTCAATCCCAACATGCGCCACGCCGCGGTGCTCAAGCGCGATGGCGCACTCTGGGTCTTCTGGACCCAGGTCGGCGACGCGCCCGAACGCATCCTGCTCAGCCGCATCGCGCTCGACGGCGACTGGCATGGCTGGCGTGACGAGCCGCCGGTCGAGATCATGCGCCCTGAACATCCATGGGAAGGGACGGACGCACCCAACCAGCCCTCTGTCCGCAGCACGGCCTATGGCGTGGTAAACCAGCTCCGTGATCCGGCGATCCATGAGGAAGCGGGCGTGACCTATCTGCTCTATGCCGTCGGCGGCGAGAGCGGTATCGCCATCGCGCGCGTGGATTTCAAACCCACACCAGGCTGATGTCAGCGACCATCCTTGGTGCCAGCCGCCTGGCCTCAGACGTGCTGCAGCGCCGCAGCACAATCCGCATCGGTGTTACGGGACTGGCGCGGGCGGGCAAGACCGCCTTGCTCAGTTCGCTCGCCGCCAACCTGCTGGCGCTGTCAGCCGGACGGCCGTCTCTGCCAGCAGTATCCGATCGGCTTCGCGGCCGACTGCCGCAGGTAGCCATAGCGCCGGCGGCAGCGTCAGGCATTCCGAGATTCGAGGTCGCATCCCACGTCGCCGCGCTGGCTGGCGACCCACCACGATGGCCGGCGCGGACAACGTCCGTGTCCCTTCTCGCCCTCGACATCGACGTGCCGAGAGAAGGCCTGCTCGCGCCGTTGGCTCCGCAACGCAGGCGCCTCGAGTTCCTCGACTACCCTGGCGAGTGGCTTCTCGATCTGCCGCTGCTCGGTCAGAGCTTTGCCGACTGGTCGGAAGCGACTCTGCGCCGGCTGGAGACTCTGGACCACTCCGAGATAACCCGAGCGTTTCTAGGCTTCGTACGCGGCCTGCCGCTGGGAGTGCAGGCAGATGAGGCGCTGACATTGACCGGACACCGGCTCTACACCGAAGTGTTGCGGCGAATGCGCGATGAGGCTGGGTTGGCTTTTCTCCAGCCCGGACGCTTCCTGATGCCGCCGCCTGGGGCTCCGCCGCCCTGGACGGAGTTCTTTCCACTACCAGGCCGCAGCCCGCTCGCGAACCTCATGCAGGCGCGCTTCAATGCGTATGTGGATGCCGTCAGGCGCGACTTGATGTCGCCGATGTTTGGTGACCTCGATGGGCTCGTGGTCTTGGCCGACCTGCTTTCGGCGTTGCACCAGGGACAGGCTGCCTTTGCCGACGCACGATCGGCATTGGCGGCCGCAGCCGACGCCTTGCGTTGGGACAGCTCATGGGCAGATTGGTTGGCGGCATTTGCTCGATTGCAGTTGCCGCCGCGGGCAATCGGGCGCGTGGCGTTTGCGGCCACCAAGGCTGACCACATCGCGGCACGTCAGCGCGGCAACCTCGCAGCGCTGATGCGTCGGCTCACACATGTGCCGGAAGGCAGCGCGAAGTCCGCCGTCTTCGCCATTGCCTCGGTGCGCTGTACCGAGGATGTGGTGGAAACGTTGGCGGGTCGCCCGGTGTCCGCCGTGCGTGGCCGCATAGTCGGCGAACCACGGCCCGCACGGTTCTACCCCGGTGAGGTGCCTGACGGTGTCCCCGACGACTTGTTCTGGCAACATCGCTTTCTCGCCTTGCCGGACTTTGAGCCAATGCGCTTGCCCGAGGCCGGCCGCGGCGGCATACCGCAACTGGGACTGGATGCGCTGATAGCATTTCTGCTGATGGACATTCTTTGATGGATGCTGCGCCCGAGCCATTCCTGTTGCTTGAGCCCGAGGCGGCCCCACGGCTGGAGGCGGTGCCGGCTCCGTTGGCGATAGCAGAGCCGGTTCGCTGGCTGCGTTCGCCGACCCTTGCCGGCGCAGCAATTCTCGCTCTCGGCATTCCGGTGCTCTGGGCTCTCTGGCTGGCGAGTGCGCTGTTCGACCGCTGGGGCGCGCTGGGTTGGGCAGGCCTTGCGATCCTGTTCTGTGGGATCAGCCTGATCGGCGTGGGCATCGGCCGGGAACTGCGCGGTCTGGCAGCGCTGCGCCGGGTTGATCATCTCCGCGTCGAATTTGCCAGCGGAGAGGCGGTAAGGATTCAGCGGGCGGCACGGCGTTGGCTCGAAGGGCTACCGCAGCACTCTGCGATCTTGCCGGCTCTGGCTGCCGCCGACACGCCGGAGACGGTCCTCGCGCTGTTGCGTTCCGGGCCTGCGCGGGCGCTGCAGGATGCAACCGAAATCCTCGGCCGAAACGCTGCGCTTCAGAGCGTCGCGATCGTTGCGGCGACGCCTTCGCCCGCCATGGACGTACTGGCCGTTGGCTGGTGCGGTGTGCGGCTGATACGGCAGATCGCAGCACTGCATGGAATGCGCCCGGGTCTTCTGGGGACACTGGCATTGCTACAGAAGACCGCCTTGGCTGCAGCGACGGTTGCCGCCGCGGAGATCGCCGTGAACGCCGCCACTCACGCGATGGTGTCGCATCCGCTGTTGCGACACCTGGCAGGCGATGTCGCCGGCGCCGGCGTGGCAGCCCGCCGCATGATCGTGTTGGCTCGCGCAGCCGCGGTGGCCTGTTCACCGATAATGCGAGGTTAGCGTGGCCTCTGCGTTCAATCGAGGGGAATGCCCCGTGTCTCCCGCATCTTCAAAAAGGTGAAGCCGCCGATGGCGGAGATCACCATGATGTACACCGCGATCAGCCAAGGAACCTGACGGCTCAACAGCCAGGCTGCGATCAGCGGCGCCGTGCCGCTGAAGATCGCCGCGCATATCGCGTAAGGCAGGCCGATCCCTGACACGCGCACCTGCGTGGGAAACAGCTCGCAGAAAGTGGCCGACATTACGCCGTCGACCATGGCCAACAGCAGACAGCCGACGATATCCACCAACAGAAACGTCATGAAGTCGCCGTTCTGCAGCAGATGGAGCATTGGCCAGGCGAGAACGAAGAAGCCAATGGCGTAGGCGATCAAGACGGGCCGTCGGCCGATCCGATCAGAGATCGCGCCGGCGGTGGGGGTGGCAACGCAGAACACGGCCAGCGAAATCACCCCCCCGATGAACCCTTCGCTGAGCGGCAGGCCGCCTGCGAGATATGCGTAGGTCGGCAGGAAGATTGTCCAGATGTAGAATTGCACCGTGCCCATTTGCATGGCGAACACGACAAACAATTCCCACGGGTGGTCCTTCAGGGCGCGCAGGATCGGACGGCCCTCGAGCGCGCGCCGCTGCTCCGCCGCGACGAATGACGGCGTTTCCGGCAGCCCGATGCGGATATACAGGCCATAGAGCGAACCAACGGCGCCGAGCAGGAACGGAATGCGCCAGCCCCAATCGCCCAGCGCGGGTTGCGTGATGAATTTGGTGAGCAGCGCGGCAACGCCGGTCGCGATCAGGATGGAGAACCCGATGCTGGCGATGTGCAACGAGCCAATGAACCCGCGCCGGCCTGCGGGCGCGTGCTCCACCAGGAAAGTCGCGGCACCCTGGAACTCACCGCCGGCCGAGAACCCCTGCAGCAATCGTGCGAACAGCAGCAGGAGCGGAGCGGCGATGCCAATCACAGCATAAGGTGGAGCAATGGCGACAATCAGGCTGCCGGCACCCATCAACAGGATCGTCAGCGACAGCATCCGGCGGCGACCGTAGCGGTCGGCCAGCGGCGACAGCACAACCGAGCCGACCGGCCGCATGACGAAGCCGAGCGCGAAGGTGGCAAGCGTCGCCAGCAACGAGGTGGTCGCATTGCCGGACGGGAAGAACTGACCTGCGAAGACGCTCGAAAGCAGGCCGTAAATCGTCCAGTCGTACCATTCGATGACGTTGCCGATCATACCGCCGGCCACGGTTCTGCTGATCGACCTGCCGTTTGACTCGGCCCAGGACAGAGCCGACGAAGAGGATCCGCTGTCACTCATGCGGCGGTCCTCCCCACACCTCCCGACAGCGCCGCCGCAACTGTCCAAATAGCCTGCTGAGTTGCGGCATCATCATAAGGCCCTGGTCCTGATTGGCGCAAACATTGGTACACCTCGGCTTGGGCGTATCGGCGCACACCTTCGGGCAGCGCGGGCAGCCAGGCGGCGATGCGTTCCGCCGCGGCGCCATAGATCGCCTCCCATGCGCTGCGGCCGGGCCCGAAGTCGAATGCCGGCAGGACGCCGCGTGCGGCAGCCAACTCTGCGCGACACGCGTGTGTCTCCATCGCCTGCACAGCGCCTTGCGCGATGATCACGCCATAAACCGTTCGCGCGCGTTCGATCGTGACCAGCCCGGCGGCAACGTCATTGACCACCGCTTCCACGTCGCGCTCCAGCGGATCACCCCAACCACCGCCGCCACCGCTCCAGATGCGGATCACCTCATTCATGGCAGGATGGTAGACGGTCTGCTTGCCGAGGTCGTGCGGCGGCTCGCCGGGGCGCTCGCTGGAATTGCCACTGGTCGTGGCGGCCTGGCCGCCCGCGGCGCCCCAGGCACAAAACCGGTGTTTATCCTTGCCGCGCATGACGACCACTGCGCTGGGATGGCGGATCTGCAGATCGTATTCAGCTCCGAACCCACCGCGGAATTGGCCCGCACCCTCTGAGTCAGGTCGCAGCCCGAAGCGCCGCACCAGCACCGGCGCTTCAAACTCCAGCACCTCCACCGGCACGTTGCGCAGAAACGCCACTGATAGCTCCGAGCCGGAAATACCGTCCTGTCGCGCATTGCCGCCGGAACCACCGGATACCGGATTGGCGACGACCACACGACCGGTCGCTCCCAGCTCAGAGGTGGAAATATAGGTGATGACGACCGCGCCCGATCCGCCAACCGGCGCCAGACCTTCAGCGGCCTGAGCGAGCAGGCCAAGGACGAGATCGTGGATGCGCATCGCAGTGGTGAAGCGCATCCCGCACGCGGCCGGGAAGCGTGCATTCACCACGGAGGCCTGCGGCAGCACAAGATCGATGCAGCGGATGATTCCGGCATTGATGTGGATGGACTCGGACTGCGTGACCACAAGATTGGTTAGCGCCATGCACAGGAACGGATGATGCCGCATCGATCCCGTGGGCAAATTCAGCGCCGCGCGGACCTGCGGATCGGAGCCGGTGAAATCGAGGCAGACAGTGCCATCTCCACGGGAAACCAGCTTCGCGGTGATGCGGACCGGCAGGTCACTGACATAATCATCCTCGAAGTATTCATCGAAGCGATATTCACCCCGCGGAATCCGCGACAGGACCTGGCGGGCGAGCTGTTCCGTGCGATCCAGTGTGGCGTAGATCGCTTGCTGCACCGTCGCATAGCCATAGCGTTCGGTCAGTCGCGTAAGCCGCGTCTCGGCTTTGTCGAGCGCTGCGATGCAGGCGGTGATGTCGCCCCAATTGAGCGCGGGGATGCGGCAATTGTCGGAGAAGATGTCCCACAGCTCCTGATTGAGCACGCCATTTCGCATGAGCCTGATCGGGCGCAGTCGCAGTCCTTCCTGGAATACCTCGTTGTTTCGCATGTCGATGCTGCCGGGTGCGTAGCCGCCGACGTCGGTGCAATGGATGAACGTCCAGGCGAAGCAGAGCAGACGCCCTTCCACAAACATCGGCTTGAACAGGTAGATGTCGTTAAGGTGCATCACCATGCCGCCCGTGGTGTACGGGTCGTTGGTCATCATCACGTCGCCCGGCCGCCAGTCGTCGAACGCGCGGGTGCCAGCGTGCATGGGAACGCCCATGATCGGGGTGGCGCCGCTACCGTAAGGGTAGGCAAAGATCTCGCCCTCGTTGGTCACCAGAGAAACCGCGAAGTCCTGCGTCTCCTTCACGAAAGTGGTGTGCGAGGAGCGCAGCACGATCCAGGCCATCTCATCGACGATGGCCTTGAAGAGGTTCGCGAAGATCTCGACGCCAATTGCGTCCTGACGAACCGTGGCATCCATCATTACGTTGATTTTCCTTCTGCCGCGGTGCGCTCGAGAACGAGTGCGCCGGCTGCGATGCGGCGGGCTTGCCAGCCTGGGGGAACCAGGGTTGTCGTGTCCATCTGGTTGATAATGGCCGGCCCGGGGATGGTTTCACCCGCAACCATCGCCGAGCGATCGATAACCGCGGCGGAAAAGGTCTGCCCTAGCAGACGAACCGCGCGCGTCGTGCCGGATGCGCCGGAGATGGGCGCCAGAAGCGGTGCCAATCGTGGCTTCGGCATTTCGCCCACAACATGCGCGCGAAGTTCCTTCAGCCAGATCCTTGCGTCTTCGTTCGCGTGACCGAAGGTCGCACGATGCGCCGCGTGAAATGCCGTGGCGACGCGAGCGGTGTCGGCGTCGGCGAGCCATGCGCGGTCAAGCGGCACGGTAACGTCGTAGCCCTGGCCGTCATACCGCATCTCAGCCGCAATCTCGGTGCGTGTGCCCGCGGCAGGGATATGCTCTGTTTGTGCGGCTATCCATTGCGCGGCGGTCGCCTCAAGCTCGCGCAACAGTTCAGCGAGGCGATCGGCAGCGAGACCGCTCAGCATCGCATAGATCGGCAGCACCAGGTCGCCTTCGAGGTCGGCGCGCGCCGCCCCAAGCGCACTGAGCGCGCCCGGATGCGACGGGATCAGGATCGTATCAATCGAAAGCTCTTCGGCGAGCAGCGCGGCGAGCAAAGGGCCGGCGCCACCGAACGCCACCATGCGAAAATGGGGTGCATCCACGCCACGGCGGGCAAGAACGTTGGAAGCCTCCGCCGTCATCATGGCTATGGCGATGCGGATCGCCCCGTCGGCGACCTCCTCCACCGAGCTGGTGAGCCGCGCCGCGATCGTGCCAAGCGCGTCGCGCGCCGGGGACAGCAGCAGCGGCAGTTTGCCGCCAAGGCGCTGTCCGGGTTCGAGCAGACCGGCAACCAGGAACGCATCGGTCAGGGCAGGGATCAACGAGCCTTTCGTGCCGTAGCATGCCGGACCGGGATCAGCGCCCACGCTGCGTGGCCCGACCTTCAGCGACCCGGTGGGATCAAGCCAGATGATCGAGCCGCCGCCGGCGCCAATACTGGAAACCGCAACGGTTGGGATCAGCACAGGGAATTCCGCGATGTGCTCTTCCGAACTCAGCACCGGACGGCCGTCGCGGACGATGCCGATATCCGCGCTCGTTCCGCCGACATCGAGCGTCATCAGGTCGGCTGCCTCCCACCCGGCGTCGAGTGCCACCTCGGCTGCCCCGCTGACACCGGCGGCCGGACCAGAGAGCAGCGCGACAACGGGACGGCCACGCAGGCTGGTCGCAAGCTCCGCGCCGCCATTGGAGCGCGCAATACGCGCAGGCGTCCGGATATGATGGTCCGCAAGGCCGGCGACGAGCCGATCCACATAGCCTTCGACCAGCGGACGGATGCTGGCATTGATGGCTGTCGGTACTCCGCGTTCGTATTCGCGCGCCTGCGGCCACACGTCGCTGGACAGCTCGACCCGCAGGTTCACGCCGCACCGAGCGACGGCATCCCGCGCGGCACGCTCGTGGGCTGCGTTGTGGTAGCTGTGCAGAAACACGACGATGGCAATCTCAGCCCCCGCGTCCTGGAGTTCGCCCGCTGCCCGCACCACCGCTTCGGTGTCGAGCGGCTCGACCTCCTGCCCGTCAGCGTCCATGCGTCCACCGATCTCGCGCACCAGGGCGCGCGGCACCAAAGGCTGTGGCCTCCTGGAGTCAAATCGCATCGGGTGAGGCACAGCGAGGCGCTGCAGTTCAAAAAGGTCCCGGAAGCCGGCTGAAACGAACAGTCCGATGCGGGAGCCCTTGCGCTCAATCAGAGCATTCGTCGCGACCGTGCTGCTATGGGTGTGGATGATCCGCTGCCACCTCGAGTGATCGCCCTCGAGGGACGCCTGGATCTCGGCCACGCCGCTCAGGATGCTGGCGCCGGGGCGGGACGGGGTACTCGGCACCTTGAAGCAATGCAGTTCGCCTGAGCTGGTGATCAGCGCGAGATCGGTGAATGTGCCGCCAACGTCAGTGCCGAGAAAGCTGGATGAAGCGATCATGTGGTCCTTGTCGATCGTATCTCCTGAGCTTTGGGCAATTCCTGCGGAATGCCAACCCCGGTCATAGGCGGCGATGCGGTGGGGCATTTCAGCAACAAGACGGAACCCCTACTGCCCGGCGTTACCGATGATCGGTATAAGATCACTTGCGTAGAGATTTGCCGAAAGGGTCGGGACGGACATGGCGCCACATCCTCAACGACTGACAGTCACCCGCCGCGCATGGCCGCTCGCGCGACCGTTGATAACCGCGCACGGGGTCGAGACCACGGTCGAAATCGTCGTCGCCGAAATCTCCGACGGCGACTCACGCGGCCGCGGCGAAGGCGTGCCGCTTCGGCGCTACGGCGAGAGCATCGACAGCGTCGTCGCCGCGCTTGATGCGATGAAACGCGCGGTTGCCGGGGGGCTCGACCGCGACGCACTGCAAGGCGCGCTGCCGCCGGGTGCCGCGCGCAACGCTCTCGACTGCGCATTCTGGGCCATCGATGCGGATCGCGCTTATTGCAGCGTCGCGGAACTGGCCGGGCTGGGCGCGGTGCCGCCGCTCATGACGGCGTTCACGGTCGCCTTCGATACGCCGGACAAGATGGCTGAGCAGGCAGCCGCCAATCGCACCCGGCCGCTGCTCAAACTGGAACTGGGCGGCGACGGCGATGTCGAACGGGCGCGGGCGGTGCGGCAAGCGGCGCCGGCGGCGCGCATCATTGTCGATGCCAAGGAGAGCTGGAATGAGTCTCAGCTTTGCGAATACATGCCGATGCTCGTCGATTTGAGGGTTGAACTGATAGAGCAGCCGCTGGCGGCTGATGCTGATGACGGGCTGGCGCGGTTGGCGCGACCGATCCCGCTCTGCGCCGATGAATCCTGCCGGACGCTTGCCGATCTCGACCGGCTCGACGGGAAATACCAGGCGATCAATATCAAGCTCGACAAGGCGGGCGGGCTGACCGAGGCGCTCGCGCTGGCGAAGGAAGCGAAGCGGCGCGGCTTGCGGATCATGGTCGGTGGCGTGATCAGCACGTCGCTTGGGATCGCGCCGGCGCTGCTCGTCGCACAGCAGGCGGATATTGTCGATCTCGACGGACCATTGCGCCTGGCGTCCGATCGCGCTGCGGCGCTGCGCTACGACGGCGGCACGATCCAGCCGGCTGATCCGAAACTCTGGGGCGGACCCGGTTGAGATTGGAGCGCCGGGTAGTGGATCGGTCGGCCGGCCCGTCCTACGTCAGCTTCGCGCCCAGGGCGGTCGTTCAGCCGGAGTGGCGCACCTCTCGGAAGCAGACATAAACACCCGCCCCCGGCTCGTTGGGTTGCTCGGCTCGTTAATGAGTGGGTAACCGGCATCGGATTGCGGCCTGGGGACTATGGAACGCATCGCTGCGACGAACCAAGGCATCGATCGTCTACCAGCAGACGGGCAACCTGCGTGCGGTGCAGATCCTGATCGGCCACACGAAAATCGACAGCGCCATTCGGTATCTGGGCTTCGATGAGGCCCTCGGCGTCAGCGTCGAGGAACTTCGTGCCATGATAGCGTTGGCTCGGCTGCGCCCTTGGTGGACTTTCAGGAAATCAGGGGATGAGCCGCTCGGTGGCCGGATCGAACAAGCAAATCTTGCGGGTATCCAGCGCGAATCTGGCGCGCTCGCCCGGCCTCAGTTTGATGTCGGGAGTGACCCGGCCGAGTACTTCGCGGCCACCCAGCCGGAGCAGCACAATAGTCTCGGCCCCGGTGGGTTCGGTCATCTCTACCGGCGCATCCACCAACATCGTACTATCCCCAAACCGCCGGTCAGGTTCGGCGATGCACTCCGGACGGATCCCCAGCATGATTTCGCGGTCCACATAGGCCGCAGCGCCGGTCATCGGGGGCAACGGCAACCGGACATCGCCCTCGGCGAACGCTGCGAACAACGCGCCATCGTGCGTCACCACCCGAGCCGGCAGCGTATTCATCGGCGGAGCACCCATGAAGCGAGCGACGAACAGGTTGGCCGGGCGGTTGTAGACGGTATCCGGATCGGCGAACTGCTGAACCTCCCCGTGGTTCATCACCGCAATGCGCGTCGCCAACGTCATCGCCTCGATCTGATCGTGCGTGACGTAAACGATGGTCGAACCCAGCCGCTGGTGCAGCCGCTTGATCTCCATGCGCATCTCGACGCGCAGCTTGGCGTCCAGGTTGGACAGCGGCTCATCGAACAGGAACAGTAGTGGATCACGCACCAGCGCACGTCCCATCGCCACGCGCTGACGCTGCCCGCCGGAGAGCTGCGACGGTTTGCGATCCAGCAACGCCTCGATCTGCAGCAGCTTCGCCACGCGCCCCACCGCCTCGATCTGCTCGCGCTTCGGCACCCGGCGGCATTCCATGCCGAACGTCATGTTCTGCCGCACGGTCATCGACGGGTAGAGCGCATAGGACTGGAACACCATGGCGATGTTTCGATCCTTCGCTGCGACACTGTTCATGCTGCGGCCACCGATCTCGACCGTGCCATCGCTGGCGTTATCGAGACCGGCGATGATGCTCAGCAGCGTAGATTTGCCACAGCCCGACGGGCCGACGAGAATTGCGAATTCACCGCTGTCGATGTCGAGGTCGATCCCCTTCAACACGGCCAGGGCGCCATAGCGCTTCCAGACATCACGGACGGCGAGTGCGGACATCTATTTCACGGCTCCGGCAGTCAGGCCACGCACGAAATATCGGCCACCCACCAGGTAGACCAGCAGGGTCGGTGCAGCGGCCAGCAGGACAGCCGCGCTCTGCTCGCCGTACTGCGGTGCATCGCTCAGTCGTGCGCTGAGCGCGATAAGGGCAGCGGTGATCGGCTGCTGTTCGCCGGCCGAGAAAGTGACACCATACAGGTATTCGTTCCATATGCCGGTGAATTGCCAGATCACCGTCACAATCAGGATCGGCGGCGACAACGGCAGCACGATGCGCCAGAAGATGCGGAAGAACCCAGCGCCGTCGATGCGTGCCGCCTTCAACAGATCCTGCGGGATCGAGACATAGTAGTTGCGACAGAACAACGTCGTGAAGCTCATGCCCTGGATGACATGAACCAGCACCAGGCCACTGATCGTGTTGAAGAGCCCCAGGTCGCGCAACACGATCACCCACGGCACCAGTCGCATCTGTTCCGGCAGGAACACGCCCAGCGTGATGATGCCAAACACGATCGTGTCGCCGCGAAACCGCCATAGCGAAAGCGAATAGCCGTTCAACGCGCCAAGCAGTGTCGAGATAATGGTTGCAGGAATCACCATCCGCATTGAGTTCCAGAAATACGGCTGGATGCCGTTGCAGTGCTGAGAGATGCAGTAACTGCTCCAGGTCCGGGTGAAGTTGCTCCAGACCAGCTCGCTCGGCAGGGCGATGACGCCGGCATGGTTGATGTCGGCTGTGCTGCGCAGTGAGTTCAGCACGACGACCAGCAACGGCACCAGGAAGAATGCGGCGAACGCGATCAGCACCGCATGGATCGCCACGCGAGAGAGGGTGATGCGATCAGGCATGTACCGATGCCTTGCGCTGACGCCAGGCGAGATACAGTCCGTAGGGAACCAGGACGAAGGCCAGCGAGCCCAGCAGCATCACAGCCGCAGCCGAACCACGCGCCAGCTCGCCACGCTGAAACATGAAGTCGTAGACGACGACAGTCGGAAGCGTGGAGGCAAGCCCAGGCCCGCCGCCGGTCAGCGCGATCACCAGGTCATAGGTCTTGATGGCGAACTGCAGCAGCATGACTGCGACCGCAACGAAGATCGGCCCGATGGTGGGAAACACCACGCGCCAATAAGTGCGGACCGGACCGGCACCATCGATCTGCGCCGCCTTCAGCAGGTCGGCGTCAACCGAACGCAGCCCGGCCAGCAACAGCGCCATGGCAAAACCGGAGGCCTGCCAGACGCCGGCGATAACCACCGTGTAGATCGCCATGTCGCGATCGATCAGCCATTCGAATCGGAAGCTGGTCCAGCCGAGATCGTGCATCAGCCGCTGGATGCCAATGCTCGGATTGAGCAGCCAACCCCAGACAGTGCCGGTGACGACGAAGGATACCGCCAACGGATAGAGGAACAGCGTGCGGTAGATGTTCTCGCCGCGAATGCGCTGGTCGATCAGCACGGCAAGCAGCAATCCCAGCGCCATGGTCAACACGACGAACAACGTGCCGTAAATGAACAGGTTGGTGTAGGCGATCTGCCAGTTGCGGCTCGCCAGCATGGCGGAATAATTGCGCCATCCCGCCCAGCTATATTCAGGCAGCAGCGTGGAGCGGGTGAACGACACCCACACCGTCCATGCGCTGAACACCAGCACGTAGCTGCAACTCACCAGGAGCGGCGGCCAGATCACCAGATGCGGGACCAGGCGTTCCCATCGCTCGCGCCAACTCATTGGCTCAACGGACGTTGTCGACCGCGTCCGCAAGGCGCTTCTGGCCTTCCTCCGGCGTGATGCGATTGTCGTGTGCAAACTCGGTCAGCACGTCGATCATGGCGGCGGTGATCTGGTTGGTCTGCGCCATGTTGTGCGCCAGGCTCAGGACCACGCGGTTGCTGCGTGCTGCCTCGCCCATCGACCGCGATGCCTCACGCTGCTGGTCGTTGAAGCCCGCAGCCGCAAGGTCGGTGTCGGTGCGCACCGGGATGGAGCCGGTGATCTGGCAGAACAGCGGACCGAACGCCTTGCTCATCACGATGCTGGCGAGCAGTTTCTGGCCTTCCTGAAACTCCGGCCGCTTGTTCTCCCAGAACATGAACTCGTCTGAGTTCAGGTCGAACGCGATCTTGCCGTCATCGGCCGGCGCCGGGCCGACCATATAGTCGCTTACCTGGAACCCGCCGCGCTTGTAGATACCGGCTGCCCAGTCGCCCATCAGCAGCATGCCCATCTCGCCCTTCATGAAACGCGGGACGAAGGTGGTGTAGTCCTGGCTGGCCGTGCCGGGATCGGACCAGCTGGCCAGCTTGCGGAACTGACGGAATGCGGCCAGCACTTCGGGCCCCTTCAGCGTCTTGTCGTCCAGCTCCATCAGCGCCTTGCGATACGCCTCGAGGCTGATACCGCAGAGCGCGATCTCCCACTTCATGCCGTCATCCCATTTGATGCCGCCATTGGCGATCGGGGTGATGCCGGCCGCCCTCATCTTCTCGGCGATCGCGTTGAACTCCGCCCAGGTGGCGGGCAGTTTGGTCACACCAACCTGGTCGGCTGCCTTCTTGGAGATGAACAGGCTGTTGATGCGATAGGCCTGCACCGGCAGCGCGATCCAATGGCCATGCGGCTTGCTCAGTCGGGCAAGTTCGGCCGGCACCACAGCCTCATATCCTGCCGCCTTCACCATCGCATCCAGGTCGACCACCGGCGCGATCTTCGACCATGCTGCAATCTCCGGCCCCTTGACTTGCGATGCAGCCGGCGGATCGCCAGCGATGATCTGAGCGCGGAGCTTGTTCATCATCTCGGTGGTGAAGCCGGGCACCGGATTGTGTTCCCACACACCACCCTGCCGGTCGAATTCCTGGCCGAGCGCCACCATCGCGGCACCGCTCGCCCCCGAGCTCCACTGCGAGATGATGGTCATCCTCGGCTTCACCGGCTGCGCCCGCAGCCGAGTCGTTACGACCGCTGCGGCGGTGCCGCCCAGCACGGCACGGCGGCCTGGCAGATGGCGCTGCATGTGTTTCCCCCGTGTGCGGCGAGCCCAGACCTCAAGCCCCCAATCAGCGAACGTTGTCGACAGCGTCCACCAGGCGCTTCTGGCCCTCCTCCGGCGTGATGCGGTTGTCGTGTACAAACTCGGTCAGCACGTCGATCATCGCCGCGGTGACCTGGTTGGTCTGCGCCATGTTGTGCGCCAGGCTCAGCAGGACACGGTCGCTCTTCACCGATTCCGCCATCGCCATTGCCGCCTCGCGCTGACCGTCGCTGAAGCCTTCTGCGGACAGATCGGTATCGGTGCGCACCGGGATCGACCCGGTGATCTGCGAGTACATCGGCCCGAATTCCTTGGCCATCACAATCTTCGCCAGGAGCTTCTGGCCTTCCTGCAACTCGGGCTGCTTCTCCTGCCAGAAGATGAACTCGTCGGAGTTCAGGTCGAACGCCAGCTTCCCGTCGTCCTGTGGTGCAGGACCGACAAGGTAGTCGCTGAGCTGGAAGCCCGCATGCTGGAACACGCCCTGCGCCCAGCCGCCCATCAGCAGCATGCCCATCTCGCCCTTCATGTAGCGTGCCAGGAAGGTGCTGTAGTGCTGGCCAGCGGACCCCGGATCCGACCACTCGCCCAGCTTGCGGAACTGGCGGAATGCGGCAAGCACCTCGGGACCCTTCAACGTCCTGTCGTCCAGCTGCATCACCGCCTTGCGGTATGCGTCGGGACTGATCCCGCACAGCGCGATCTCCCACTTCATCCCGTCGTCCCACTTCAGGCCACCGTTCGCCACCGGCGTAATGCCGGCCGCCTTCATCTTCTCGGCCACGGCGTTGAACTCGGCCCAGGTGGCGGGCAGCTTGCTGACGCCTACCTTGTCCGCCGACTTCTTCGAGATGAACAGCGTGTTGATGCGGTAGGCCTGGATCGGCAGCGCGATCCAATGGCCATAGGGTTTACTGAGACGCACCAGTTCCGCTGGCACTACGGCTTCGTATCCCGCCGCCTTTACCTGCGCATCGAGGTCCACCGCCGCGCCGATCTTCGACCAGGCGGCGATCTCGGGGCCTTTCAGTTGCGACGCGGCGGGTGGATCGCCGGCGATGATCTGCGCGCGCAGCTTGTTCATCATCTCGGTGGTGAAGCCGGGCACCGGGTTGTGTTCCCACACACCGCCTTCCTGCTCGAACCGCTTGCCCAGCGTTGTGATGGCAAGGCCGTCGCTGCCGGCGCTCCATTGCGAGATCACAGTGACCTTGGGCTTCGCACCCTGGGCGCGCGCAACGCGAGGCGCGGCGAGGATCGCTGCACTGCCCGCGAGCAGGCTTCGGCGGCTGACGACAGGCATGGTCCGTTTCCTCCAACTTGGCCTTCGTGCGGCAAGCGCATCGCGCGCCGGCGGACTTGCCCGAGTTGAAGCAGAAGATGGGCGGCATGGCAATCCGATGTTATATGTTATACGAAATTTTGCCTGCCGCTCCGAAAACGAGAGGGAACACCGCTTTGTTGGTCAAGGAAGGGCTCGGGGCGCAGGTCTACCAGCACCTGCGGCACGACCTCATGGTCGGGCGCTATGAGCCGGGCCAAAAGCTGAAGTTGCGCGATCTCGCCGAAACCTTGGGAACCAGCGTGACACCGGTGAGGGAAGCGCTGGCCCGCCTGATATCCGACCTGGTGTTGGTGCAGATCGACTACCGCTCGGTGTGCGTCGCGGTCATGGACCTGGGGCGGTTTGACGAAGTCCGCGAGTTGCGGCTGATGCTTGAAGGCAGTGGCGCCGAGCGTGCGGCTGAATGCGCAGCGCCCGCGGATATCGATGACCTGAGAACAATCCACACGCGGCTGGTCGACGCGCGTAGACGCGACTGCTATCCGGATATCCTGCTGGCGAACCAGCAATTCCATCTGAGCCTTTGCCGGGCTGCTCGCATGCCTGTGCTATTGGGGTTGGTGGAGGCACTCTGGGTGCAGTGCGGACCGCTGATGCACGGGATGACGCGCTGGCCTGCCGTCAGGCCGAAAAAGCATCCGCATGTTGCCATCATCGAGGCGTTGCAAGTCCGCGACGGCACCTCGGCGCGGGAGTCGCTGCAGCACGATATAATGATGTCCACCAATGCCCTGCGTCGCTACCTCACGAGCCACGCCGAACGCCCGGAATGGGCCAGGCGATCCCTACCGGTAGAAGCGTAACGCGGGTTTGCCCGTTCCAGTGGCGAATTGCCGCTTCGCGAAGCGGCCTGTCATTCGACGATCGAGGCGGACCCTCCCAAAAGAGTCGCTATCTGCCATTGATAAGCTCCAGAAACGAACGTCGGCTTGTCGCCTTCGTGCATACTGAAGCGGCCATTCCGCTTCCGGCCAGAATCGGCCCTCAGCCGACCGTCCGCACCAGGACCTGTGCTAGAGCAGGACGAATTTGGTCGGGTGCACGTCTGCCCTGGTTCTGCGCAGCGCGGTCTGTCCGACCGCAAGGAAAATGGAACCGCAAATCACGCAGAACACGCAAAAGGCGCCGGTGCCTTACAGGGCCAGGACGATGCGTTTGATCTCAAGCCGAGGCTTGCCGAAGTTGAATAGCAGGCAGAGATGCAAGCCTGTGGCTTTCAGATAATTCAGGCACTGCGCGCGATGAATCTCGTCTATCGCCTTGGCTACCTTCAATTCGACGAGGACGACGTGTTCGACGAGCAGGTCAACAGTATATTCCCCGACCACGATCCCATTGTATCGAACGACCATGGGATGTTGTTGCGAGACCGCGAGCCCAGAATTGCGGAGCTCGTGCACCAATGCGTTTTCATAGACCTTCTCAAGGAATCCGGTTCCCAGCGCGTGGAGCACCGTCAGGGCGCCGCCAATGATTCGTTTGGACAGGAGGTTAACCCTGTCCTCGCCACCGGCATCCATTTGCGTGTTTTGCGTGTTTTGCGGTTCCAATTTCCTTGCTTACTGCCGGCACAACCTTTCCGATTGATTGACGCCAGCAAATCACGCGAGCACCGGATGAACATGCGTCACATCGCCGTCATACCACCGTCCACGAACAGCAGGGCGCCGGTGACGTAGGAAGCATCATCGGAGGCCAAAAACAGGATCGCGGCAGCGACTTCCTCGGCCCTGCCCGGCCGCTTCAGCATGGTGCCTTGTGCGGCGCGGGCGTTGTACTGCTCAACGGTCTCGCCGGCCGCCGCGATGCGACGCTCATGGAAGGGCGTGAAGATCGGGCCAGGGCCGACGGCGTTCACACGAATGCCCTCGGCTGAGTGGTCGGCGGCGAGCGCCCGCGTCAAGCCAGCGATCGCGGCCTTGGTGGTGTCGTACTGCAGGTTGCCGCCGCCCGCGACGACAGAACGCACAGAGGCGGTGTTAACGATGGCGCCGCCTTTGTTGCGGCGCATCAGCGGAACCGCCGCCTTGGCACAGAAGGCGTAGCTCATCAGGTTGACGCTGAGGATCTCGTTCCAGCTCGCGGCACTCGCCTCGTCTATCTTCTCGTATTTACGGATGCCGGCATTGTTCACCAGGATGTCGAGGCGCCCGAATTTTTCCCCGACACCGTTGACGAAGCCGAGGCATGCGGCCTCGGTACCAACGTCAGCCTGCGTGAAGGCGACCTTGGCGCCGGCGGCCTCGAGCTCGGCCGCCACGCGCTGGCCCCGCTCGCCGTCCCGATCGCAGAATGCCACGCTCGCACCCTCGGCGACGAAACGCCTGACCGTCGCCTCGCCGATCCCCGATGCCCCGCCCGTCACCGCTGCGACCTTGCCGTCGAGCCTTCCCATGTTCGCCACCTTTCATTGCATTAGGAAACGCCGACCTGAACAGGCTGCGGAAACCTCAGGCGTCCGCTTTGCGGACGTTCCGCGGCCCTACAGAGCCGGCGCCTCAAACGATCCCGTCGCGACGCAACTCGCCGACCGCGTCGGCGTCGAGGCCAAGCCAGTCGCCAAGCACTTCGCCGGTGTGCTCCCCAAGCAGCGGCGCCGGCTTGACTTCTGTCGGGACACCATCGAAGCGAACCGGCCAGGTGGGCATCGTCATCTCGCGTTCACCGTGCTTCATCGTTTGCAGAATGCCGCGCTCACGGAAGCTCGGCTCGTTGGTCAGTTCCATCGAATCGAGCACGGCGCCGGCCGGTACGCCGACCCCGCTCAACTGCGTCATCGCCTCCTGCTTCGTGCGCTGCCGCGTCCAACCGGAGACGATCTCGTCGACCTCCGCCTCGCATTTCAAACGGGCCTCGGGAGTGTCATAGCGCGGGTCACCGATCAGGTCTTCGCGTCCGATCAGCTTCAACAGGCGAGGCCAGTGCTCGGGGTTGGCGCGGCTGGTCAGCAGGTAGACGTAATCATTGGGGCCGCCCGGCTTGCACGGATAGATCCCGCCCGGTGGATTGTCGCTCGGCCGCCGCCGTGGCGCCGCTTTGCCAGTGCGCGCCTGCGTGATGAACGCGCCGCGGCTGTAATGCATAACGGAATCCTGCATCGCCACCTGCAGTCGCCGGCCTTTGCCGGTGCGCGCACGATCGAACAGCGCGCTGACAATGCTGAACGCCAGCAACATGCCGGTGCCGGTGTCGCCGATCGTCGGGCCAGGCTTGATCGGTCTGCCGTCGCGCTCGCCCGTGATGCTCATCGCCCCGCCCGCCGCCTGTGCGATCGGGTCGAAGGACAGGCCCTTCTCGTACGGGCTGCCGTCGCCGAAGCCCTTGACCTGCGCATAGATGATGTTCGGATTGATCGCACTGACGACGTCATAACCGAGCCCGAGGCGCTCGACCGCGCCGGGGGCGAAATTCTCGGTGAAGACATCGGCCTGCTTCACCATCTCCTTGACCAGCGCCAGGCCGCGGTCCGATTTCAGGTTGACCGTGATCGACCGCTTGTTGGCGTTGTACATCATGAAATAGTAAGCATCGCCAAAGCCTGTCCGACCGGCTTCACCGCCCTTCGGATTTTCCACCTTCGCGATATCGGCGCCCATCCAGGCGAGTGCCTCGGTGCAGGTCGTGCCCGCCTCGAACTGTGTAAGGTCGAGTACGCGAATGCCGGCCAGGCAACCAGGTGATACAGGAGTTATGTTCATTGTGACCTCCCTTTCGGGAAGCACGTTATCACCTTCACAGGCGGCAAGCTATTCGGTCGCCCATTCGCGCCGCACGCGTCTTCATATCGCCCGCTCGGTCTGCCAATCTTCTGTCGGCGAAGGGGACAAATCATGGCGAAAGAAATACTTTGTGGCTTCGGCATCGACGTTGATGCGGTCGCCGGCTGGCTCGGCTCCTACGGCGGTGAGGATTCGCCCGACGATATTTCGCGCGGGCTCTTCGCGGGCGAGGTCGGGTCACCCCGCCTGCTGAAGCTTTTCGAGCGGTTCGGCATCAAGACGACCTGGTTCATTCCTGGCCACTCGATCGAAACCTTCCCGGAGCAGATGCGGGCGGTCGCCGATGCCGGCCACGAAATCGGCATTCACGGCTATTCGCACGAGAACCCGATCGAGATGACACGCGAGCAGGAAACTGCGGTGCTCGACAAATGCATCGACCTCGTGACCAGGCTTTCCGGCAGGCGCCCGACCGGCTACGTCGCACCGTGGTGGGAGTTCTCGACTGTCAGCAACGAACTGCTGCTGGAACGCGGCATCAAGTACGATCACTCGCTGATGCATAACGACTTCACGCCCTATTACGTGCGCGTCGGCGATAGCTGGACCAAGATCGACTACTCGGGAAAGCCCGGCGACTGGATGGTGCCGCTGCAGCGCGGGCACGAGACGGACCTGATAGAGATCCCGGCGTCGTGGTATCTCGATGATCTGCCGCCGATGATGTTCATCAAGAAGTCGCCGAACAGCCATGGCTTCGTCAACCCGCGCGATATCGAGCAGATCTGGCGCGACCAGTTCGACTGGGTGTATCGCGAGATGGACTATGCCGTGTTTCCGATCACGATCCATCCAGACGTTTCCGGCCGACCTCAGGTATTGCTGATGCTTGAGCGTCCGTATGCCCACATGATCCGGCACCCCGGCGTGAGATTCGTCACCATGAACGAAATGGCCGACGACTTCGCCAGGCGCTTTCCGCGCGCGAAGTAGCCGCACATGTGTTCGCTATGCGGCGTGCTCGGTGGCAACGAGCACTGGGCGGAGGCGGTCGCGCGGCCCGGCGTGTACACGCGCAACGTCGATGTCGTCGAACGCCGGCGTGAGCGCAGGAACCGGCTGCGCCTCGCCAATGCGGTCCTGGCGCAGTTCGGCATGGCTCTTTCGGATTGGCAAGGCAGTTCATTCCTGTTGTCGACGCGTACCGGCAAGACGGAGATCATCGCCGATCTCGGCCATTTGTGGCCGGCGGCGGAACGGCTTTCCGGCCATCTCTGCGATCCCTTGGCGCTGCCGGTGATCGAGCGCCTGGAGCAACGCCATGGCTGAGGTGATTCCCGCCTTTACGCCGGTCAATCTGCTCACCGGTTCGCTCGGTTCCGGCAAGACGACTTTGCTGCGGCGTCTCCTGGCGGATGCGGCGCTGTCAGGAACCGCGGTGCTGATCAACGAATTCGGCGAAGTGGGCCTCGATCATCATCTCATCGAGCGCATCGACGAAAGCGTGGTTCTGCTGCGATCAGGGTGTCTCTGCTGCACCATCCGCGGCGAACTTGCGCTGGCCATGCGCGACCTGCATTCCCGCAGGGAACGTGGGTTGCTGCCGGCGTTCGGGCGACTGATCGTCGAGAGCACTGGCCTGGCCGACCCGTTCCCGATCCTCGCAACCCTCAAGGCTGATCCGGTTCTGCGTCATCACTTCCGTGCGGGAGCAGTCATCACAACAGTCGACGCGGTGAACGGACAGTCGCAGATCAGACGTCACATGGAATCGGTCCGGCAGATGGCGGCCGCCGACCGGTTGGTGCTGACCAAGACGGATATTGCGGACGAAGGCACCATCGCGCGTCTTTTCGCCCACGTAAGGCAGATCAATCCAGACGCGCCGATCGTCCGCGCGGCCGACCCCGCTCTCGATCCCGTAACCCTGCTCGATCACGCGCCATCGATGCATCACTTCATGTGTGACGCCCCTGAGAGCGATCACGGGGAACCCATCCGTTCTTTCGTCCTGACCGTGGAGGAGCCCATCGACTGGACGGCGTTTGGTGTCTGGCTGACGATGCTGCTCAACCGGCACGGTGACAAGGTGCTGCGTGTCAAGGGCATCCTGAACCTCGTCGGCGAGGTGGCGCCGGTGGCAATTCATGGTGTGCGGTATCTCGTGCATAATCCCGTCCACATGGCTGCCTGGCCCGACGAGGATCGGCGGTCGCGTATCGTATTCATCGTCGACGGCATTGATCCGGACCTGGTCCGGCGATCGCTGACGGCGTTCAACGGGCTCGGTGTGCGGGCAGCCGAGCGGGTCTGACGCCAGTTGGCGGAACTCGCTCAATCGGCTCTACTGGGGGTCTCCGCCACGTTGATGCTTGCCATCAAAGGTCAAAGGAATAACCGGATCATGCGTCATAACCGCTTGCGCGCGCTGCTGACGGCCGATGAGCCGTCCATCGGTACCCACCTGCTGTCGAGCTGGCCGACACTGGTGGAACTCGTCGGCGATGCCGGCAACTATGACTACGTCGAGTTCACTGCGGAATATGCGCCCTTCCACATGCACGATCTGGACAACCTCGGACGCGCGCTTGAGCTGAAGAACCTCGGCGGCATGATCAAGATCGAACAGACCCAGTGGACTCATCAGGCAATGCGCGCGATCGGCTCCGGTTTTCAGGCCGTGCTGTTCGCCGACCTGCGCACGGTGGCCGACGCGGAAGCCTGCGTGGCGGCGGTGCGCGCCGAGACCCCTGGCACCGGCGGCCGTCTCGGCGTCGGCATGCGGCGTGACGTCGGCACTGTGCGCGAAGGCGGCTCTCCCGCCTATGTGGAAGCGCTCAACGAGGTGGTCATCGCCGTGATGGTCGAGAAGCGGGAATGCGTCGAGGACCTCGATGCGATCCTCTCGGTCAAGGGCCTCGACATGGTGCAGTTCGGCTCGTCGGACTATTCCATGAGCCTCGGCCTGACCGGCCAGCGCAACCACCCTGACGTTGTGAAGGCCGAGCGCAAGACCATCGAGACCGCGCTGAAGAAGGGCCTGCATCCGCGGGTGGAACTCGCCGATATCAAACAGGCCGCGCCCTACCTGGAAATGGGTGTGAAGCACTTCTGCATCGGCTGGGATGTCCGCGTCCTGCACGAGTGGTGGCGCGTGAACGGCGCGGGCATGCGCGCCATGCTGACCGGTGCTACGTCCGTCGCATCCTCGCAGCCCAGGCAAGCGGTCGGAACCTACTAGCGCATGGCTAAGCCGGTCCTGCTGGTCACGCGTCGCATGCCTCAGGCCGTCGAAGCGCGCGCGGCGGCCGAATTCGAAGCGCGGCTGACGACATCGGATGTGCCGATGTCGGACGTTGTGGCGCACGCCGCGGGCGCCGCTGCGATACTGACCTGTCCGGGCGACACCTTCGACGCTGCCCTGATCGCTGCGCTGCCTGCGAGCGTGAAGGTCATCGCGACCTTCAGCGTCGGCTACGACCACGTCGACGTTGCCAGCGCGGCGGCGCGTGGAATTGCCGTGTGCAACACGCCCGATGTGCTGAGTGTCGCGACTGCCGAGACGGCGTTGCTGCTCATCCTGGCCGCCGCGCGGCGTGCCGGCGAGGGCGAACGTCTGATCCGGTCAGGGCGCTGGCAGGGTTGGGCTCCGACACAGTTGCTCGGCGTCGGCGTGGTCGGCCGGCGGCTGGGCATATTCGGCATGGGCCGCATCGGCCGTGAACTGGCGCGACTTGCGCGCGGCATCGGCATGACGATCCACTACCGCGACGTGACACCGCTGCCGCCCGTGCTGGAGGCCGGTGCCACCTTCCACGATACCGATGCGAGCTTTCTGGCGTCCTGCGATGTGCTGAGCCTGAACGCGCCAGGCGGGGAGGCGACACATCATTGGCTGAACGCAGATCGCATCGCCATGCTGCCGCGTGGCGCGGTGGTCGTGAATGCAGCGCGCGGCACGCTGGTCGACGATGCGGCGCTGATCGCGGCACTGCAAAGCGGGCAGGTGGGCTTCGCCGGGCTGGACGTGTTCGCGGGAGAGCCCAGGCTCAACCCTGGCTACCTCGGCCTGGAGAACGTGGTGCTGCTGCCGCATCTCGGCAGTGCGACGGTCACGACGAGAGACGCGATGGGCTTTCTCGCACTCGACGGGATTGCCGCCGTGCTGGCGGGGCGGAAACCAGGCAACCTTGTGACGCCGCAGTAGCGCGGCCCGCCGGGCTATCTCCCCACAAATGCCTCGGTCGCCTCACGCAGCGCGTAAGCTAGCCGGTTCCGTGCGCGCGTCGCACTGACCGTCAGGAAATGCGCATTGTCGGTGCCGGGCGCCACCTTCGCCAGCTTGCGGAGCGGATCGAGCACTGGCCATGCCGGCAGCGGCAGCGCCGGATCATGCGCGAACCGATCGCCGCTCGTGTAGTACGGCGGCGCCAGTGCTCGCGACGCACGCATCAGTGCAGCATCTGAATGTCCGCCAGCCGTCGCCTTGTCGCGTAGCATCTCCGCCGCGGCGACCAACCCATCCAGCGAAAGCCGCTCGCCGAGTGACGAACGAAGCGTGGCCAACTCATCCAGCAGCACGCGCGCGTGCGTGGCGAAGTCGAGCGGCAGCACCGGCTCGGTCAGCAGTCGCCACAGCGCGTGCACGTAGACCCGCGTGTCGCGCACCAGGTTCTTCTCGTCGATCTTGTCCAGCAGGTCGTGCGGCGTGTGCCACCACCAGCCAAGTGCGTTGCGCATCTTCACCGGCGCCGGCGGCTGTTCGCTGAGCGCGCCGAACATTGCGGGAATGCCAATGCCCCAGAACGATTGATCGGAGGAACGCGACATGCGCTTGCCGGCGTACTCGGAACCCGCCTGTTCGCCGATCGCATCGCCGGCCAACGCTATCAGTTCCGGCGCGGCCGCCGCATTCTTCAGAACTGTCGCACCGACGCCGCCGGTGGAATCGACATTCACGTGCACCGCACAACGTCTTTCCAGTTCGTCCCAGTGCTGATCGGCGTACCAGGTGGAACCGGAATAGCGGCCATGCGAGTGCCCCGACCAGAAGCACAGGCGCAACCCGCGCCGCCACTTCGCGCGCTCGCGTGCGGTGAGACGCGCCACCTCGAGCATGGTGGCGTTGGCCGCGCCGTTATCCATCACGCCGTAGTACCAGGTGTCGTGATGGCCCGAGTACAGGATGAACGGACCATCCGCATCCGGCCCATCTATCTCTGCCTCCAGAATTGGCGTCTGCCGCCAACCGGTATCGACCTCGGCATGCAGCGTCACTGTCGGCTGCTCGCCGCGCGCAAGACGCTCGCGCAGGGTGCTGCCATCGGCGTTGGATACCGTGCACACCACGGTCGTGGGGAGATCGTGCTGCGTCTGGCCTGAAGGGCTGCCCCATACCGGAGAGACGCACATCTCGTGCAGATGTTCGTGCGGGCTGATCTGCACCTGCCCGACGGCTCCGGCATGCGAGGCGTGCGCCGCCTGGCCCGGACTGGCGATGCCCTCCATCAATACGATGGCGCCGCGCAGGTCGCGCCCGGTGAAATCGGATGCGTCGCCATCGCCGACATAGACCAGCCGTCCCGTCACGCCATTGGCAGCCGAACTGCGCGAGAACGAATGGGTGATGCTGGTCAGTGTATGGTTGTCCACATCGACGCGCGCCTTGCCGGGCAGGCTGATATAGGCGTCGTGCATGATCAGCCTGGTCCGGTAGCCGTACTCGTCCAGCTTTGCCTGAAAGTAGCCGAGGCTTTGCAGCTCATCCCGTGTGCCGGACAGCTTAACCCAGCGCGCGAGTTCCTGCATGTGCCCCATGAGTGTCGAGCCATCCACGGCCTCGCACAGCGACTGACGCAGCGCATCGCTCATCGCATGTCTCCTTGCGGTTGGCGCAGCCGGGAAGCGTGCCGGGCGTGGCAGGCGATGGCAAGCGTGGGTACGTTGCGCCCAACCGAGGCGCGGGCCGGCTGCTCCGGTGCTGACGGACGACCTTGTGGCGGCCAATTGCCGCTATGTTCCGTCCCTGTCGTCGAAACACGATTGTATGCGTGACGTCGCCTGCGGCCACAGCGGATTAATCGTTCGCTAATCGTCCAATCCTACACATCGTCGCATGTACGTCCTGAGCCGCATAAAACTTCGCACCAAGCTGACCCTGCTCCTCGGCCTCTCAGCACTGGCCGTCGTGATCTCCATTGGTGCGGCAGCGTGGCTGTCGCGAGATCGGATGTTCGGCGATCGCATCGATAAGCTGCGTGCCGTCGTGCAATCGACGATCAGCATTGCTGAGTCATTGGAAGCGCGGGTGGCAGCGCATCAACTCACCCGTGATCAGGCGCTAGCACTGCTGCGGGACGACGTTCATGCATTGCGGTTCGATAATGGTGCCGGCTACGTTTTTGCTGAGACCTCGGACGACGTGCTCGTGCTCCACGGCACCGTTCCGGCTCTGGAGGGCAAACCGTCGCCGCCGTCAAAGAACGAGAATGGCCGGTTGGTTACAGACATGATCCATGACGTGATGCGAAACGGCGCCGACGGCACCATCGCATACCTGTTTGCCCGGCCCGGTGTGTCCGGATTGCAGCCGAAGGTCACCTACGTCGCCCGTTTCGTGCCCTGGAACCTGGTGTTCGGCGCCGGCGCTTATGTTGATGATCTGGATGCCGCCTTCCGTGCCCTCTTGTTGCGGTTGGCGTCGATCGGTGGGGCGGTACTGTCCGTCACACTGCTCGCCGCCTTTCTGGTCAATCGAGATATCACCGGATCGCTCAGCGCCTTGAAAACAGCAATGGATCGGCTCGCAAGAGGCGATTTGGCGACGGCAATTCCCGGCACCGACAGGCGCGACGAGGTCGGCGTCATGGCCGGCGCAGTGCTGGTGTTCAAGCAGAGCATGAGCGAGACCGAGCGTCTTCGCGCCGAGGAGACCGAAAACAAGCGTCAGGCGGCCGCAGATCAAAAGGCCACGCTGATCCTGATGGCCGACGGTTTCGAGAGCAAGATTGGTCGTTTGGTCGGAATGCTTTCGTCGAGTTCCACCGAATTGGAAGCCACCGCGCAGTCTATGACCGGCGCGGCAGACCATGGCAATCGACAGGCCACTGCTGTCGCCACGGCGGCGGAGGAGGCAAGCACAGGTATGCAGACCGTGGCATCGGCCGCCGAGGAACTGACAGCATCCATCGGCGAGATCAGCAGGCAGGTCGCGCAGTCGTCAAAGATAACCGCGAAGGCGGTCGACGATGCCAGGCGTACCGATGTCATCGTACATGCTCTGGCCCAGGGTGCCGAAAAGATCGGCGCTGTCGTGGGTATGATTACCGATATCGCCAGCCAAACCAACCTCCTGGCACTGAACGCCACCATAGAGGCGGCCCGTGCCGGCGATGCCGGCAAGGGTTTCGCCGTCGTGGCGTCCGAGGTCAAGAGCCTCGCCAGTCAAACGGGCAAGGCGACTGGAGAGATCGACGCGCAGATCACCCAGATACAAACCGCGACCAGAGAGGCCGTCGATGCGATCCGCGGCATCTCCACCACCATTGAGGAAGTCAGCGCAATCGCGACCACCATTGCCGCCGCCGTCGAGGAGCAGGGCGCCGCCACGTCGGAGATCGCGCGCAACGTCCAGCAGACGACAAGAGCAGCGGAGCAGGTGACCGCAGGCATCAACGGAGTGAGCCAGGCAGCGAGCGAAACAGGCGCCGCGGCCGGCCACGTCTTGACCGCGGCATCCGATGTGTCAAAGCAGGCCGAACAACTGTCCAGTGAGGTCAACACCTTTGTGGCAGGCGTCAGAGCAGCGTAGGCCAGTCCTGTGTTCCAGCGTCGCGACAGTGTTGATTCGCACGGCGCGGCCTGGGATTGGCCTCACGTTGCGCGCTTCGGCACCGCATCGACCCATGGGTTGAACACCGGTACGCCAGCGCGCTGGTAATCGCTCACGTCACGCGTGACCACAACGTGACCATGATGCACCGCCGTCGCAGCGATGATTAGATCAGGTTGCGAGAACGTATGTCCGGACTTGCGACCATCCTCGACCATGATCCGCCACTTGAACATAACGTCTTCGGTGATCGCCAGGACGCGCTGTTCGAACATCGGGCGCACCTTGTGCGTAAGCCAGTCGTGCAGTGCGGCACGGCGGCCCGCGTCAGCAATCTGCTCGATTCCGAACCGGATCTCCGCGAACGTCACCGTACTCACAAACAGTAGATCGAGTGACTGCGCGGCGACGAAGGCGACAACCTTGCGCTCCGGTCTATGGCGGCGCAGTTCGGACAGGATATTTGTGTCGAGTAGCCAGCTCATCACAGAGCCGCATCGCGCACCGGAAAGGCCGAGCGTCTTGGCTCGATGTCGATATCTCGGTCCGGTGACGCCTGCAGAGCGGCGATCAGGGCTTTTCCGGTCGGCCCCCCCTTAAGACGGCGATAATCCTCCGCCGAGATCACCACGACTTCCTCGCGCCCGTGCACCGTTACGTGTTGCGGACCCTCACTGCGGACCCGCCGCACCAGTTCACTCAGTCGAGCCTTGGCATCCTGCAACAGCCAATAACCCGATCGCGCCGTGCGCGCGCGTCGCGGATGGTTCGTCAACTTGGGCAGTTTGATTCTGGTCACACAGACCAGATTGCCATAGCCCGACACGGCCAGGCAATACGGCGCCGCAAAGCCGCGCCGCGTTTCTCTTGGCGATCGTCCGTTTCGACCACGCCAGATACTAACATTGACAGGCATATCTACTAACACCATATCGCCGCCATGGAGACCACACCCCAGCCATCCAACCCCGCCCTCCGGCTCGCCAAGGACACCTACTACCAGGTCGTCCACACCCTCCGCGGCCTGCTCCCGCTACCGGCCACCGACACACCGGAGAACCTAACCCGCCGCGACAACGCCGCCATCGCCCACGTGGCCTCCCTGCTCCCGGTCAACGCCGACGAGGCCAACATCGCCGCCCAGCACGTGGCCGCCAACGCCTACGCGATGGACTGCCTGCGGCTGGCCCGCGAGTACGCCACGGCGGATCACTCGTTCTTCCTGCAATGCAACGCTCGGGCCGTCAGCATGATGCGCCAGGCACGCGCGGCGAGAACTCTGCTGATGCGCGTGCAGGCCGAGCGCCGTACGCGTGAGGCGGACCATGCCGCCGCCGACCGCGCCGCCTGGACCGAGCACTGTGCCCTCGGGATGATGACCGACGCGCTGGGCACCACCCCGCCCGCGCCAATGGCGGAACCGCCGGCCCCTCCTCCTCCGCAGTCGACCGAAGAGCCCGTGGCCGACCCGATCGCCGAGGCGGAGCAATACGCCGTCATCTACCCGCAGCGCGCAGCGCGCATCCGAGTCCTCGGCGGCCTGCCACAGCCCCTCGACTTCGGTCCACCCTCACCGGAACTGGTGCAGGCCATCATCACCGGTGACACCCCGACCCTCCGCGCCCTCGACACCCAGGCCGCACCCCCGGCCTAGGCCCCTCGTCGCGTCATGCCCCCGGGCGCGTCATCGCGTCATGCCCCATCACGTCATGTCGACGAAGGTCGGCATGCATGTCTTCCTTTCTATGTTCTATGTGCTGCCGCAACCCACCGGCACGTCTCACCCCACGCGCCCCAGTCCCGCGCATAGGGACACGAGACGCCGATGAGACACCTCAGCGATAGAACTCGATCTTCGCCTCGCGGAACCACAGGAAATTCGCCGGCGCCGCCGAGATCGGCCCGTTGATCGCGAACACCGCGATCTCGAACCGCTCGCCCACCTCGACGGTATCGCGCAGCACGAGCCGGTTGGGCATGTTGAAGCCCTGAATCGCGGCTGGGCTGGGCCTGCCGGCGGCGCGCGGCATCTCGCCGTTTACCCAAACCTCGGCGTAATCATCCACGTTCACCGTCAGCACCGTCTTCGCCCCGGCTGTGGCGAAGCCCGTCGCACTGGCCGGTATCGTCAGCGTCGCGCGGAACCAGAAGAACGACACCATGCCGCCGCCGCGCTTGGCACCCAGCTCCGTCGCCGGCACCTCTCGCCAATCCGAGTCATCGAAGCCGTACAGCTCCGCATGCGGATCGACATCGTACGTTGTCCTGAACTCCGGCATGGCGTCCGACAGCGCTGGACATTCGACCAGCTTCGCCTCCTTCGCCTTCCACCGCGCGCCGAACGCCGTCGAGCCATCGACGGTCATTAGATCGACCACGTGTGCCGGCGGTATGAGCGGCGCGATCGGTGGCTGCGGCATGAGCAGCGGCGGCATCGCCGGCGGCGCGGAAGCCGTCGGTCTGACATATGTTTTCGCTGGCATTCTTCTGTCCTCCCCAATCGCCGTTCAGCCAGGCGGCGCAACCGACAGCCGGCCGACCACCTTGTGCTTCTCGATCAGCCCGGCGACCAGACCAGACTTCTTCGCCTCCTCCACGAAATCGCGCAGGAACGCAGCGCCCGCCGCATGGGAGCGCGCGGTACCGACCGCCTGCTGCACCGCGGTGAACTGGCCATCCAGGATGCGCGCGCCCGGCATCTTCTGAATGTCGCCCAGCAGGCCAGGCCGCAATCCCGCCAGCGCGTCCAGCTTGTCGCGCACGAACTTCTCCGTGGCAGTCGCCAGGCTATCGGACCGCACCAGTTCCGCATGTTTGATGTTTCGCTCGAGCCAGAGGTCGTACGCGCTGCGCGCGCTCACCGCGATGCGCATACCGGGCCGATCCACCTCGGCGATGCTCTGGATCGGCGAGCCGGCTGGGACCAGATACGTCGCCTCGATCTCCACATACGCAGCGGTGAAGGCGATCTTCTCGGCGCGCGCCGGCTCGGCGCCGATCAGCCCGATGTCCCACGCATCGCTGCCGACCGCGTCCGCCAGTTCGCCAGGCTTGGGAAACGGCACGTATTTCACCGGCACGCCCAGCCGGTCGGCAATCGCGCGTGCCATGTCGGGCGAGACACCATCCGGATCGCCGGACGCGCTCCGACCGGTGACCAGCAGGAAGTTGCTCATGTTGATGGCGGCACGCAGCACGCCGTGCGGGGCAAGTTCAGCGACAACCGATTGGGACATGAGGGCGACTTCCAGGACGTTGATGCAGCGGCAGTGTATTTGCGGCTTCCCGCCGCCGGCAAGACGGCCCTATTCCAACGCCAGACCCCGCGCATGCCAGCCGTCTGTGCCACCGCGGAGCACGACAACGTCGCTCACCCCGGCGGCGAGCAGTTCAGTCGCGGCGCGTGCCGAGCGGCGGTCGGTCTTGCATACCAGCACAATGGATTGGCGGCATGCCGCAAGCTCGCCGGTACGGCCTGCAAGCGTGCCCAGCGGCACGTTGATCGCACCGGGCAGATGGCCGGGCGGCGCGATGAACTCTTCGGGCTGGCGCACATCGACCAACAGCACGTTGTCGCCCACGAGCCTACGCTGCAATTCGGCCGCCTCGATCCATTCCGGCGCCGCCGCGCGGTGACTGAACAAGCGAGAGAACAGTGACATTACAATTGCTCCCGCTGCGTCACCCCGCCACGATGTCCGCCAGCGCCTTGCCGACATCGGCAGTGCCGGCCTGTCCGCCCATGTCGCGCGTCTTCGGCCCGCTCTCGCGCAGCAGCGTCTCGATCGCGGCCACAATGGCCTGTCCCGCCGCCGCCTCGCCGAGATGCTCCAACATCAGTGCCGCCGACCAGATCTGCCCGATCGGATTGCAGATGAACTTCCCCGCGATGTCGGGCGCCGAGCCGTGCACCGGTTCGAACATCGAAGGATACCGGCGCTCCGGATTGATGTTGGCCGACGGCGCGATGCCGATCGAGCCCGCGACCGCGGGACCAAGGTCGGACAAAATGTCGCCGAACAGGTTGGAACCCACCACGACATCGAACCAGTCTGGATGCTGCACGAAGTGCGCGCACAGGATGTCGATGTGGTACTGATCGATGCGGATGTCGGGATACGATTTGCCCATCAGTGCAAACCGCTCGTCCCAGTACGGCATGGTGAACGTGATGCCGTTCGACTTGGTGGCCGAAGTCAGATGCTTCTTCGGCCGTGTGCGCGCCAGCTCGAAGGCGTATTTCAGAATGCGGTCCACGCCATGCCGGCTGAACACGCTCTGCTGCGAGACGAATTCGCGGTCGGTGTCGATGAACATTCGTCCGCCCACCGACGAGTACTCGCCCTCGGTGTTCTCGCGCACCACATAAAAATCGATGTCGGCCTCGGTGCGTCCCGCCAGAGGTGTTCGCACGCCAGGCATCAGCTTGCACGGCCGCAGGTTCACATACTGGTCGAAGCCGCGGCGGATCGGGATCAGCAGGCCCCACAGCGAGACGTGGTCCGGAACGTCCGGCCACCCCACCGCGCCAAGCAGGATCGAGTCAGACTGCGCCAGCCGCTCCATGCCATCGGCCGGCATCATCGCGCCGCTCTTCTTGTAGGTCTCGCAGGACCAGTCGTAATGCGCGAACTCCAGGCCGAAGCCATAGCGGCGCGACGCGGCATCGAGCACCTTCAACGCCTCCGGCACCGTCTCCTTGCCGATCCCATCGCCCGGCACCACCGCGATCCTGTGGGTCTTCGCCATGGACTATCTCCTTCGCTGGAGATCAGTTATCAGCGATCCGTGATGGGTGCGAGGGGGAGCGGCGACATGGCAAGGCAGGCTCAGGCAGTGCCGAATTCAGCCACCAGCGACTGGGACCGCGACGCCGCGCTCACCACCGCGCGCATCCTGCTGGAGATCGAGGCGATCAACTTCCGCCCGGACGAGCCGTACACCTTCACCTCCGGCTGGAAGTCGCCGGTGTACATCGACTGTCGCCGCATCATCTTCTTCCCCCGCGCGCGGACCAAGATCTGCGAGTTGAGCGTCGAGAAGATCCACCGCCATATCGGCTATGAGACCATCGAGGCGGTGGCTGGCGGCGAGACGGCCGGCATCCCGTTCGCCGCCTGGATCGCCGACCGGATGGCCGCGCCGATGGCCTATGTGCGCAAGCAGGCCAAGGGCTTCGGGCGCAATGCGCTGATCGAGGGCGACGTGCCCGAAGGCAAGCGCACCCTCCTGGTGGAAGACCTCACCACCGACGGCCAGTCGAAGATCCGCTTCGCCCAGGCACTGCGCGATGCCGGGGCGATCGTCAACCACACCTTCGTGGTGTTCTTCTACGGCGTGTTTCCCGGCGCGTTCGAGACGCTCGCGCGGATGGACATCGCGCTGCACCATCTGTGCACCTGGTGGGACGTGCTGGAGGCCTGCAAGGACCGGCCGTATTTCGCCGAGCCGGCGCTGGCCGAGGTCCGGCGGTTCCTGGAGAGCCCGGTGGCATGGTCGGCCGCGCATGGCGGCATCGCGTCGCCCGAGGAGGCGATGGCGCGCAAGGCCGCAGCGGACACGTAGCGCGGGTCAACAACCCGCAGTTTCTTCACGTTTCCTTAAGCCGGATCTCAATATCCAGGCGGTCCAGCGTGCCGCTCCGGTGCGCCAGTGGAAACCGCCACGGCGACAGCGGGCTGCACTGTCAGCGGCGCCATGGCCTGAGGGGCGACGATGAGCCGCACGATCTCAACCACCTACGCCACCGGCATCACGCTCACCAACACAGCCAACAACCCGATAACCCTCACCTCGGCCGCCAAGGTCACCAACAATTCCGGCAACTACGGCGCCCTCTATGCCGAGCCCGGTGCCGCGAATACCTGGACGATCGACAATTCCGGCCTGATATCCGGTGGCTCGTTTACCGGTGGCATCTATCTGGGCAGCTTCTCGCGCACCGTCGCGAATGGCGTCATCATCAATGAATCAGGCGGCACCATCGCCGGCGACATCTACACGATCTTCGTCAACGGGAAGGCATCGATCACCAACAAGTCCGGCGGCACGATAACCGGCCTCAGCAATCAAGCCATGTACCTGAACGGTCTCAGCACGGTCGTCAATTCCGGCGTGATCATCGACGCCGGCAACATCGCCATATACGCGAAATCCGGCGGGACCTTCACCAATCAGGCCGGAGGCACAATCTCGGGACTCACGGATGGCATTCGGCTCAACGCGCTCGGCACAGTCACCAACGCCGGCACGATCAAGGCCAGACAGGCGAACCAGTACGCCGTACGTTTCAACACCATCAATATCGCCAACCGACTGATCGTCGACCCAGGCGCCATGTTCGTCGGCGAGGTCAAGGGCGGCACCGGCGTGATCGAACTGGCGATCGGCAACGGCAGCGCGGCGAGCCTGGGCAGCTTCAGCTCGATCGGCATCACCAATTTCAACACCCTGCAGTTCGACTCTGGTGCGCGCTGGACGGTCACAGGGGACACCTCCGCTGCCGGTCTCGGCACCCTCGCCATCACCGGCTTCACCGCCGGCGACACCATCGACCTCACCGGCTTCGTCGCGACCAGCGAGACATTCGCCAGCAACGCCCTGGTGCTGACCAACACATTAAACTCGCACGCCACACTGCACATCCAGGGCACGTTCACATCCAACAGCTTCAGCATCGCTAGCGACGGAAGCACTGGCACCGACATCACCCTGCTACCCGTACTGCACAATCCGATATACGGCACCTACGCCACCGGCATCACTCTCCCCGGCACCCTCGGCACCTCGATATCGGTGACCGGCACCATCACGCCGACGAGCGGCAACGCACTGTATGGCCAGGGTGGCGGAACCCAGAGCTGGACCATAGACAATTCCGGCCTGATCAGCAGTACGGATGCGACGGCCTCGGGCATCCAGCTGGGCTCCTATGCCAATGCCATCGAAAACGCGGCGGTGACAAATCAAGGTGGAGGCACGATCACCGGCGGCGCCCACGGCGTCTCGATCAGTGGCCCTGGGCTGGTCACAAATCAAAGCGGCGGCCAAATCAGCGCAACGAGCAGTACGGAATCGTTCAGTTCGGCTGTCTACATCTACGGGTCTGGAGCTGCCGGATCTCAACCCGGCGTCCAGGTTACCAACGACGGAACTCTGACCGGACCCAGCGGGGTTTTCGAATTCCTGGGCGGATCTGTGACCAATGAGGCCGACGGAACGATTGTCGGGACATCCTCGGTTGGGATCTGGCTCGACAGCCAGGGAACTGTCGCAAACAGCGGGCTCGTCGACGGGCAGTTCGACGGGTTGGTTATGTACGAGGGTGGTTCAATCACGAACAGCGCCGGAGGCACGATCGTCGGTGGCAACAACGGCGTACAGTTCGGCGTTTACGATGAGCCGGGTCTGCAGGGAACGTTCGACAACGCCGGCACCGTCATGGGCAACGTTGATTTCGCGGCTACCGGGGGCGCCTACCGGCTGATTGCAGAACCTGGCGCCCTTTTCGAGGGTAACATCTACGGCGGCGGCGGCGTTCTGGAACTGGCGTCAGGCAGCAGCGCCGGCACACTGTCCGGTATCGGCAGCTCCATCACCAATTTCACCAGCCTGCAGTTCGACGGCGGTTCGCCATGGAGCGTATCCGGCAATACCGCCGGCCTGACTGCCATGAGCGCAATCACCGGCCTCAGCGCCGGCGACACCATCGACCTTACCGGCGTCGCCGCCACCAGCGAATACTTCGTGAATGGCGCGCTGACCCTGACCAACAGCGCGGCCGTGCAGACGGTGCTGAACTTCCCGGATAACTCCAGTCTCGCTGACTTCGCGTTCGCTCCGGACGGCGCCGGCGGCACGGACATCGCGGGAGCAGGCAGCGGACAGACCGTAACCTGGAACGGCGGCAACGGCGATTGGAACGACGCAAGCAAATGGTCGCCGCAAGCCGTCCCCACCGGCTTCGATACCGCCACCATCGCCAACCCCGGCACCGTGACACTGCCCGCCGCGGCGAACAATGCCGTGGCGAACGTGGCCATCAATGGCTCCGGCGACACGCTGGAGGTCGACGGCTCGCTGGTGATCACCGGCACGGCCACCATCGACGCCGGCGCGCTGATCGACAAGGGAACCATGGCCGCGGCGGCGATCGTCGACAACGCGCTGTTGGCGTTCGCCGGCGACCAGGTGCTCGCCAACGCGCCGCTCAGTCTCGACGGCACGCTCGCGGTGCAGAACGCCGGCACGCTGACCCTTGGCCCAAGCGAGACCATCACCCAGACTGGCACGTCCGCGACGATCGACAGCACCGCGGTGGGCGGCGAGAGCATCATCAATCAGGGCACCATCGACGCCAACAGTGGCGGTTCGCTGGCGATTCTGCCGCTGAACTTCACCAACGCCGGCACCATCGATGGCACCGGCGAAACATTGACTGTTGGCTACGACAATGCCGGCGTGCTCGGTTCCTGGGACAACAGCGCCGGTACGATCGCGAATGCGAACTCGCTCGTGCTGGACGGCTCGGTCACCACCGGCCATCTCGGCGCAATCACCGCTGCAAGCGCCATCACCGAGGCCGGCCTGCTGGACAATAGCGGCGCAACGGTGGCGGTGGGCAGCAGCGGCACACTGGGCACGATCAGCCTGATCAGCAGCGGCATCGTCAGCGGTGGGACGATCCTTGATAACAATGGCGACGGCTTCGCGTTCGACGGCGGCACGCTTGACGGCGTGACCTACCAGGGACCGCTCGAATTGATAAACACGGGCGATCGCGTAACCATCGCCCACGGGCTGATCGTGACGGGAGCAGGCGGTTCCTTACCCGGCACGATCGATCTGACCGGCGCCGCTGCGATCTTGGATCTCGCCGGGACTCTCGACAACGTCACGCTCAACATCGGCAGTGACGCCGGCGACACGCTCAGCGCAGACCAGGGTGGCACGGTCACCCTCGGCCAGAATGCCAGCATCGTCAGCCTTGGCGCGTTCGCCACGCTGCTCGCCGGGGCAGGCACCACGCTCGATCTGCTCGGCACCGTGAGCGCGAGCAGTGATGACACGGTCACCCTCGCTGACAGCGGCGGTACGTTCGGCAATGACGGCACGATCGCTGTCAACGGCGGCACGATCGACGTCAACACCCCCCTAACCGGCGTCGGTTCGGGTGGCACGATCGAGGTCGGAGGCGGTGGCGGCGGTGCGGTGAATGTCTCCAAGGCGGTCGCCGCCGATCAGACTCTCCGCCTTCACCGATGCGTCCGGTCTGCTGCAACTGAATGATCCCGCCAGCTTTGCCGGCTCGATCACCGGTTTCAATCTTGGTTCCACCATCGATCTCACCAACTTCATCGGCACCATCACAAGCTTTGCCAATAATCTGTTGACGGTGCACGACGCCTCTGACACGCAGGTGCAACTGCACGTCCAGGGACCGTTCAACCCGAACGAGTTCGTGTCGACCTCTGATGGCAACAATGGCACCGACATAACCTGGATGTCCGCGCCGGGGACCTTCACCTGGATCGGCGGGAGTGCCAATTGGAATGCCGCAACCGCCTGGGACCTCGGCTCCGTGCCGACTGGCGTTGATGGCGCGGTCATCGCACAGGCAGGCACAAACACGGTCACGATCGACCAGGCCGAGACCATCGCCAACCTGACACTGGATGGCGCCAATGACACGGTTGACATTGTAGCCACAGGGTTTCTTCAGGCGCAAACGATCACGATCAACGCCGGCACGCTCGCGGACACTGGTGGCTTCGCGGCCTCGCAGATCACCGACGACGGTGTGCTGGATATCATCACCGACGCCGCGCAGACGCTCGACATTACACCGCTGTCCCTGGGTGGCACCCTGCTGGTGTCGTCCGCGTTCGATCTGCCTGGCACGCTCACGTTGGGACCCGGCGAAATCGTTACCCAGGACGGTGCCAGCGCGCTGATCGCCAGCAGCGGCAACCTCCAGAATGAGGTCCTCAACCTCGGCACCATCGACGCCGATTTCAGCGGCGGCAGCATGACGATCGCCCCGCAGAACTTCGTCAACCAGGGGACCATCGACGCCACCGGCGAGACCTTGACCATCGGCTACGACAACGGCGGCGTACTCGGCTCCTGGAGCAACAATGGCGGCACAATCGCAAATGCCGCCTCGCTTGTCATGGACGGCTCGTTGACCACCGGCAACATTGGCCTCATCACCGGCGCCGTCGGCATCACCGAGGCCGGCGTGCTGGACAATACCGGCGCCACGCTGAACGTGGGCACTGAACTCGGCACGCCAACGCTGACGAGTGGCGGCGTGGTCAGCGGCGGCACGATCGTCGATGGCGGCGGCGGCTTCGCGTTCAGTGGTGGCACGCTCAGCGACGTGACCTATCAGGGGCCGCTGGAGCTGATGAACCCGGACGAGCAGGCGGTCATCAGCAATGGACTGATCGTAACGGACGGTTCCCTACCCGGCACGATCGATCTGACCGGCGCCGGCGCATCGCTGGACTTCGCGACTCCCGAGACGCTCGCGGACGTGACGGTGAACATCGGCAATGCGACCACGGCGGACGTGCTGCGAGCGAGCTTCAACGGGGGCTCTCTCATCATCGGTTCGAACGCCAGCATCGTCAGTGCCGATCCTGGAGCGCTTGCCACGCTCACGGCCGGCACTGGCAGCACGCTGGATCTCCTCGGCACGCTGGACGCGATCGCCAGCGCCGGCACCTTCACCCTCGGCGACACCGGCGGCACGTTCAGCAACGACGGCACGATCGCTGTCGACGATGGCGACACGCTGAACGCGGCCACCGCGATCACTGCCGGTGCGGGCAGTGGCACAATCGATGTCGGTGGCGGCAGTGTCGCGGATTTCTCCGGTGCCGTGGCCGCCGCCGAGGCACTGGTTTTCACCGACGCCACCGGCATCCTAAGGCTGCACCAGCCGACCGCATTTGCCGCGACGATCGACGGCTTCGTGACCGGCAACGCGATCGATCTCGCCGGCATCGCCGCGGACACCGCTGTGTGGTCGGCCGGCACGCTGACGATCAGCAACACCGGCAGCATGGTCGCAGCATTGTCGCTGTCCGGGGACTACTCCGCCGAGCAGTTCAATGTGGCGAGTGACGACGCCGGCGGATCGCTCGTGACGGTCACTGCCACCTGCTACGCCGCCGGCACGCGCATCCTGACGCCGCACGGCGAGATCGCCATCGAGCACCTGCGCGCCGGCGACCTGGTGCAGACCGTATCGGGCCGCGCGCAGCGGATCGACTGGATCGGCCGCCGGCGCGTCGATTTCCGCCGCCATCCGAACCGCGATCGCGTCCTGCCCGTGCGCATCGCCGCGCACGCATTCGGGCGGAACCGGCCGCGACGCGAGCTGCTGCTGTCACCCGATCACGCGGTGTTCGTCGAGGACGTGCTGATCCCGATCCGCCACCTGATCAACGGCACAACGGTCGTGCAGATCACGCGTCAAGCGATCGTCTACTACCATATCGAGCTGCCGCGCCACGATGTGCTGCTGGCCAACGGCATGCCGGCGGAGAGCTACCTCGAGGCAGGCGCGCGCGACGCATTCGCCAATGGCGACGGGATCATCCAACTCCATCCGGACTTTGCCCCGCCGCCCGACCACTACGCTATGCTCTGGGAAGCACTTGGCTACGCACCATTGGTGGTGACCGGCGCGGCACTCGAGCGCGTGCGCGAGGCGCTCGCCATACAGGCACAACGCTACTCCAGATCGCACAGGTCCCGCGGCGCTTCGAGCAGGAGGTCCGCGCCCGCCGCCTGAAGCTCCGCGCGGCTGCCGTAGCCCCACAGCACGCCAACCGCGCGCAACCCGTTGGCACGCGCACCGATCATGTCGTGCGAGCGGTCGCCGACCATGATGGTTTCGCTCAGCTCCAGGTTCTCGCGGTGCAGCACGGCGGCGATCAGCCTTGTCTTGTCGTCCAGATTGCCGCCCGGTTCAGTGCCATAAACGCCGCGTATCTCATCGGCGAATGTCAGCGCGCCGACCATGCGCGCGGCAAACACCGTGCGCTTCGAGGTGGCGACGAAGCACCGAGCGTCGGTCGACAGACGCCGCACCGCTTCCGCAATTCCTGGATAGACCGTCGCCATGTGCAACCCGATCTCGCCATAGTGGGCGCGATACGCCGCAATGCCCGCATCAACGCGATCATCGCCATAGCGTGCCAGGACGCGGGCGATCACCTGCGGCAGCGGCGGGCCAATGAACGGGGTGATGTCGAAGGCGGGATCAGGAGTGTGGCCGAGGGCTTGCAGCGCCGCCTCGCAACTCGCCGCGATGCCGGGCCGCGAATCGATCAGTGTCCCGTCGAGATCGAGCAGGACGGCGCGTCGCGGCGCGCTCATGCCGGTGCACCGCTTCGCTGGCGCGGCAGATCCAGCAGCAGCACCGGATGGAGGATCAGCACGTCGTCATCATGGCGCAGGATCGCATCCATGATGCCGACGAGCCGCGGTCCGCCGCCGTGGCGGCGGATGTTCCAGGCGAGCAGCCGCACGCAGGATCAGTCGGTGACGTAGTCGCAGCGGAACCCGTTGCCCCAGCGCTTGATATGGCCGCGCGACGGCGACGGGAAGTGTGCGAAGCAGCACAGGGTGCTGGTGTCGCAGTAGGTCTCGAGGAACTTCCGCCGCGTATCCGCGCCCTGCTGCGGGTCATAGTCCACGCGCATCGCCAGCTCCGGATAGCGCGCCTGCAACGGCGTATGGATCAGGTCGCCGGTGATCACCGCATCCTTGCCGGCACGCCCGAGCGCCACCGCATAGTGGTCGATGGTATGGCCGGGCGTGGGCAGGAGAGCCACCGTGTCGTCCAGCGCATGATCGCTGGTGACCAGGTCGCAGCGCTTCGCCTCGACGATCGGGATCACGCTGTCAACGATCGGCGGCAGCGTGGTCTTGTCGTTCTCCGCCAGCCAGTAGTCGAGCTCGGTCTTGGAGAACAGGTAGCGGGCCTTCGGGAAGGTCGGCACCCAGCGGCCGTTCTCCAGCCTGGTGTTCCAGCCGACATGATCGACGTGGAGGTGGGTGCACATGACGAAGTCGATGTCGTTCACCGTCAGCTTGGCCGCCGCGAGGCCGCGCATGAACGCGTCATCCTTCTTCTTGTGCCACAGCGGACGCGCCTCGCGGTCCTTGTCGTTGCCGATGCAACTATCGACCAGGATGTTGTGGCGCCCGGTCTGCACGATGTAGGACTGGAAGCACAGCACCAGGTTGTCCTGCGGATCCAGCGCCGCGGGCGCGAGCCAGGAGCGGTTCTCCGCCAGCACCTCGGACTTCAGCTGGGGCAGGAACTCGAGCGCGGGGGTGAAACCGCATTCCATCTCGACGATCCGGTGGACCGTCATGTCGCCGACGCGGAATGTGTTGGCCATGGTTTCCTCCTTGGGGCGGGCTCGCTTGGATGGTTCGTCGGGATGATGTTAGCTAGCCGCCTCGCCCGCGACAAATCCCTGCCTGGGAGGCTCCGATGAACGACGCGACCACCGTGGCCCTGAGCCCGGAGACCGTGCTGCAGCACATGAAGCAGAACGCCGTCACCGACGTTGTCTGGCTGCCGGACAGCGAAACCAACTGGCTGTACGTGCTGATGCAGGCGGAGCCGTCGCTGCGGCTGATCGGCGTGACGCGGGAGGGGCACGCGTGCTCCATCGCCGCGGGTCTCCACGCTGGCGGGCGCAAGCCGCTGATCCTGATCCAGAACACCGGCATGATGGAGTCGGGCGATTCGATCCGCGGCTGGCTACTGGGGATGAACGTGCCGGTGGTGCTGATGGTCGGCTATCGCGGCTGGACGCGTCACGGCGTCAACACCGACACGGCCGCGACCTATACCGAGCGGTTCCTGATGGCGTTCGGCATCAACTACTACCTGGTGGAGAGCGACGCCGATGCGCCGCGCATCTCGATCGCGTTCGAGGAAGCGCAGCGGACGCAGCGGCCGGTGGTGGTGCTGGTCGGCGACGAATACCACGGCTTCAACCGGTAGGGGCACGCGTCATGATGCACACGGCCGAACTGCTGAACGTGTTTGCCGAACATCGCGGCGACGCGATCGTCGTGCCGGGACGCGGCGGGCGCCATTGGGTGAAGCTCACCGCGCGCGAGACGCTCGACGTGCCACTCGGTGATCCGGCGATGGGCGGCCATGCCGGCTTCGCCCTCGGCCTGGCGCTGGCGCAGCCGCAACGCCGCGTCGTGCTGTTCGACTCGGAAGGCGATATCCTGATGAGTCTCGGCATGCTGGCGACGATAGCCGAGCAGGCGCCGGCTAATTTTTATCACTTTGTGCTCGACAATGAGTGCTATGCGACGACCGGCGGCCAACCGGTGCCGAACGCCAAGGCCGTCGCCTATGACGTGCTGGCGCGCGGTGCCGGCTACCCGAATGCCTTCGCCTTCGCCGAGCTTGCGGAATTCAGCCAGAACCTGCCGAAGATTATGGCACAGCCAGGACCGGTCTTCGTCGCGCTGAAGGTGCTGCCCGAAGTCGAGAACACGCCGATCGGCCGACGCTCGCGCTGGCAGACGCGCACGCGGGACAAGGTGCTGCAGGACCTGCGTGGAGAGCTGGGACTTGGGACAGCATCATGACACATGTCACCCGTCGGGGCGTTCTGGCACTTGGCGGCGCGGCCGTGGTCGCGCGCAACGCACATGCCGAGAGTGGCAAGCGCTTCGTCACCGCCAACAACAGCGGCTACGACACGCTCGATCCGCATGTCGTGTTCGACATCGGCCGCATCGGGTCACGGCTGAACATGTACGATTGCCTGGTGCGCTGGGTGGACAATCCGCCCAAGCTGGCAATGTGGCTCGCCGACAAGATCGACATCGCACCTGATGGCGTCACCTATACGGTCGCGATGAAGCAGGGCGCGAAGTTCCACGATGGCAGCCCGATCACCGCCGACGATGTGGTGTTCTCGATGGAGCGCATCCTGGCGATGAAGCAGGGTGCCTATGGTCTGTTCAAGGGCGTGATCGATCCGGGGAAGACCAAGGCGCTCGACGTGCACACCGTGCAGTTCACGCTCAACCAGCCGTATGCGGTGTTCGGTTCGACGCTATCCGAGCTCTGGGTGGTGAACAGCAAGCTGCTGCGCGAGCACGACAAGTCGGGCGACATGGGCGCCGCCTGGCTGACGCGCAATGAGGCAGGGTCCGGTGGCTTCAAACTGCGCCGCTACGATCCGGCCATTGGCTTCCAGGCCGACCGGTTCGACGAGCACTTTGCGGGGTTCGGCAAATCCAACATCACGTCCACGGAGTTTCGCGTGGTGCTGGAGACCGCGAGCCGGGCACTGGGGCTGCAGAAGGGCGAGTTCAACACCACCGACGGCTATCTGCCGCAGGACCAGATCAAGCGGCTGCGCCAGGTGGACAGCGTGCAGATCCTGGAGGCGGATTCGCTGCGCACGATGTATTTCATCATTCACAACGCGCGGCCGCCGCTGAACGACGTGAACCTGCGCAAGGCGCTGTGCTACGCGTTCGACTATGACGGGTTCATCAACAACATCCTGAGCGGCTCGGTGACCCGTAATGCCGGCATCATTCCCGGCAATCTGTGGGGCGCGCCGAAGGATCTGCAGGGCTACAGCTTCGACCTCGTCAAGGCGAAGGAGCATCTGGCGATGGTGAAGGCACCGATGCGCCAGTTGGAGATCGGTGTGCTGGCGGGTTTCGACCAGAGCGAGGCGGCGGCGCAGCTTTTGCAGGCCGGTGCGGCGAAGATCGGCATCGACATCAGGCTGACCACCGAGCCCTGGCCGGTGATCTCCGGCAAGTTCGGCGACCCCGATAAGACCCACGACCTGGTGCCGCTGTGGCGCAGCGCATATTTCGCCGATCCGCACAACTGGACCGGCTATCTGTACAACAGCCGCAATATCGGCGCGGGAAACTCGAGCTTCTACAAGAATGCGAAGTTCGACGAGCTGACGGACAAGGCTCTGGTGCTGACGAAGCAGGAAGATCGACAGCCGCTGTACGAGGAGGCGTCGCGCATTCTCGTCGAGGATGCCGCAGGTTTGTTCATCTACAATACAAGGTGGTTCGGTCCGTTCACCAAGAACGTGCACGATGTGCGCTTCTGCCCGATCGGCGACGCGCAGGACATCCGCTGGATGAGCATGACGTAGCGACCATGTGGGCGCGGGGGATTAGGCGAAGTGACACGCGGCCAGCCTGCCGTTGTCCAACGCCCGCAACTCCGGCTCCTCCGCCTCGCATCGCACTTCGGCGCGGGGACAGCGAGTACGGAAACGGCAGCCGCCTGGCAGATTGCCCGGGCTCGGCGGTTCCCCCGTAAGCAGAAAGTCATCGGTCACGCGCCGGCCGCCGACCACCGGCACCGCGGCCAGCAGCGATTGCGTGTAAGGATGGCGCGGGGCGGTGAACACCCTCTCGGTATCACCCAACTCCACCACCTGGCCGAGATACATCACGGCGATGCGCCGCGATATCAGACGCACCACCGCGAGATCATGGCTGATGAACACATAGGTCAGATCGAACTGTTCGCGCAGCTCAAGGAACAGCCGCAACACCGTCGCCTGCACCGACACGTCGAGCCCGGACGTCGGCTCGTCGAGGATCACCAGGCTCGGCCGCAGCATAAGGATGCGCGCCAGCCCGACGCGGCGCTGCTGTCCACCGCTGATCTCGTGCGGATAGAGATCGAGATGCGACTCCGGCAATCCGACCGCCGCCAGCACGTTGCGCACCCGTTCCCGCCGTTGGCTGGCCGACAGTTCGGTGTGAATAACCAGCGGCTCTTCGAGTGCGCGGCCGATCTTCCAATGCGGATCGAGCGACGCTCCGGGATCCTGGTAGCAGTATTGCAAGGTCCGCCGCAGCGCCCTGCCTTCACGCGGTGACAGCGTACCGACCTCATTGCCCTCGAACAGGATGTCGCCGCTGCTCGCTCGATGAATTCCGACAATCGTCTTGCCCAGCGTGGTCTTGCCGCAACCTGACTCGCCGACGACGCCGAGGATGTCGCCACGCGGCACCGAAAGGGTTACGCCATCGACCGCGCGGAGCCATCCTGTGCGGCGCCCCCATGCGTCGCGGGTCGGGAACTGCGTGTGCACGTCCCGCAGCACGAGCAACGCATCGCTCATGCGGCGACGATGGCCTCGATATGCGGATGATGACACCGCACCTGATGCGCGGGCTCCGGTTCCTGCGCCACCGGATGCGCGTCGCGACACGCATCGCTGGCGCTTGGACAGCGCGGATGAAAGCGGCAGCCGTTCGGCGGCGTGATCAGGTTCGGCACATCGCCGGCAATGCCCCGGAGCGGCGAACCACTCGACGGCAGGCTGTCCAGCAGCAGAAGCGTGTAAGGCACCATCGGCGCACGGAAGAAGTCGGCGATCGGTGCAGTCTCGAGTTCCTGGCCGGCATACATCACTGTGACACGATCGCAGATCTCCCATGCCGTGCCGAGATCGTGCGTGGCGAACAATACCGACACGCCACGTTCGGTCGCCAGCCCACGCAGCAGCTTCAAGATCTGCGCCTGGATCGTCACGTCGAGCGCCGTCGTCGGTTCGTCGGCGATCACCAGTTTGGGCTCAGGCAACAGCGCCATGGCAATCATCACACGCTGGCGCTGCCCGCCCGACAACTCATGCGGATACTTGCGCAGCAGCCGCTCCGGATCGGGAAGCTGCACGGCCCGCAACAGCGCGAGTGCCCGTTCCCGATCGCTGCGGCGACGCAGTCGCGAATAGAACTGCTCGCCGGCACGACGATCCGGTGACTTCCAGCGCATCAGCTCCATGATCTGATCGCCGACCGTGAACAGCGGGCTGAATGAACTGTAGGAATCTTGCGGCACAAAGGTGATCGCCCGGCCACGAACCCGTCCGGCCAGCAGAGCGGGATCCAGCTTCAGCAGATCCTGCCCATCGAACATCAACGTGCCGCCGTGAACATTCGCGTTGGCCGGCAGCGCACCGAGGATCGCTCGCGCCAGCGTTGTCTTGCCGCAGCCGGACTCTCCCACCAGTCCCATGATCTCGCCCGGCGCCAGCGACACGCTTACCGCGTCGAGCACGCGCGCCATGCCACCCTCGGTGACGAACGACACCGACAGTTCGCGCACCGAGAGAAGGTCAGCGCGCACTGGCGTCGCGTCGCAAACGCGGGTCCAGGACGTCGCGCAACCCATCACCGAGCAGATTGAAGCCCATCACCACCAGCAGGATCGCCGCACCGGGTGCCGCGGCGTACCACCAGGCCTGCGGCAGAAACTCACGGCTTTCGGCGATCATGCGACCCCACTCCGGGGTCGGCGGCGGCGGACCGAGGCCGAGAAAGCCCAGTGCGGCGGCGACCAGGATCGTGCCGCCCATGCCGATCGTTGTCCGCACGATCACGGACGACGCTATCGACGGCAGGACATGCAGCACCATCACACGCAAGGGCGAGGCGCCGAGTGCGATCGCCGCCTCGATGAACACCTCGTTCTTGACGCTGCGCGTCTCGGCGTAGACCAGTCGTGCCCAGAACGGCCAATACGTGACGGAGAGCGCGAGAATCACGTTCTGGATCGCCGGCCCCAGTGTCTGCGCGATGGCGATCGCGAGCACGATCTGCGGCACCGCGAGGAAGATGTCCGAGACGCGCATCAGCAGGTCGCTGATGCGGTTGTTGTAGTAGCCGGCGACCAGACCCACCGGCACGCCGATCAGAACCGCCGCCGACGTGGCAACCACCGCGATCAGGATGGTCAGGCGCGCACCGAACAGCAGCCGGCTGTATATGTCACCGCCCATACGATCGGTGCCGAACCAGTAGGTGCCGTCTGGCGGCAGCAGCCGATGCGGCGGATCGTAGTTGGTGACGTCCTGCGGGAAGGTGGATAGCGGGTACGCGAACACCGCCGCCAGTATCAGGAGGGCGATGATGATGAGACCGAGTAGTGCGGCACGGTCGCGGATCAGGCGGCGCAGCGTGTTCATGGGTTGCGGGCGGCGCTGCTCCCCTTGCGGGAGGGGGCTGGGGGGAGGGGGCGAATCCCGATCCGAACCCATTTGCCGTTTGGCACCGGCGTCATCGGCCGCGTGGATCCAGCACACCCTGAGCGACGTCGACGGTAAGGTTCACCAGGATGAACACCGCCCCGACGAACAGCGTGAAGCCCATGATTGCGTTGTAATCCGATTGCAGGATCGAGTGCACAGCGAAACTGCCAAGGCCGGGCCAGTCGAACACCGCCTCCACGACAACAGCGTTGGCGATCAACGTGCCGAAGATCAGGCCGATCTGCGTCAGCGTGCCGATCAGGGCACTGCGCAGAATGTATTTCCATACGACGCGCCGACGCGGAATGCCCATCGCCGTCTGATAGAACACGAAGTTGGACGACATCACGTTGAGCACGCCGGCCCGGGTGAACCGAACGATCGTCGCCATCGCGGGCAGCGCGAGTGTCGCCACCGGCAACGCGAGATACCGGAGTGCCTGGCCCAACGTCTGCCAATCGCCGCGCAGCAGCGCGTCCAGCGTATAGAAGCCAGTGATCGGATCTGGACCCCAGCCATCGATGCGGCCCTGCACCGGCGTCAGCCCGAGCCACATCGAGAACAGCAGCTGCAGCAGGATCGCCAGCCAGAACGCGGCCATCGCAAGCCCGCTGATGGTGACGATGCGGACCACGTGGTCGAGCAGAGAATTGCGCGACAGTGCCGCCACCACGCCGAGCGGTACGCCGATGGCGATGGCGAGCGTGATCGCGTAGAGCGCCAGCTCGAACGTTGCCGGCACACGCTCCACGAGATCCTCGGCAACCGGGCGCTGGGTAAACAGACTGGTGCCCATATTGCCGGTCGCGACGTCCCTCACATAGCGCACAAACTGCCAGGGCAACGGCAGATCGAGACCGTATTGGTGGCGCAGCGCCGCAACCTGCTCGGGTGGCGCATTCTCGCCCGCCATCACGCGCGCCGGATCCGATGGCACGACGTGAGAGATTGCGAACACGACCAGCACCAGGCCGAACAATGTCGGCGGCATCCAGACAATCCGCCGCGCCACCATGGCGAGATGCCGCATGGCGCGGCGTCAGGCCGTCATCGCGCCTCGCCGGCAAAGCCGCGCTGCAACGCGGCCAGGCTATCCAGCGCTGCCTGCGACAGCGGGCCTTTGTTCACCGCTGACAGGGCCTGCTCGAATTCGGCGGGCGTTGCCATGCCGACCAGGATCGTGCCCATCGCCTTGTGCGTGATCGCGAACCGCACCGCGGCCTCCGCAAGACTGGCGGCGTGTCCCTGCTGGACCAGCGGCAGCAGCCGCGGTGCACGCTGCATATCCAGGTTGTACGAGTTGGCGGAACCGATCGGATCGGGCGGCGGGCTGGCGATCGGATGGCGCTCCACCACGCCACTCAATGCGCCTCCCGCCAGCACGCGGATGCCGACCACTCCGACACCGGCTGCCTGCGTGTGATCGAACATCCTGCCGTAGTCCTGCGCTGGATAGCCGATCGGCAGCGCTTCGCCCGCACTCGGATTGAGCATGTTGTAGCTGACCTGCGCCGAGGCGAAGGCACGAGAATCGATCACCTGATGGAGCGCCTGCGTGTCGCCCACCGCGGTGATGCCAGGGAACCGCAGCTTGCCCTGATCGCGCAGCCTCTCGAATGCCGGTGCGACCTCCTCCAGCACGATCCTCGCCGACAGCGATTCACCGCCGCCACTCGTCGTTATCGCGTTGTGCAGATGGAAGATGTCGACCTGCTCGCGCCCCATGCGCTTCAGGCTTGCCTCGAGCGACTCGACCACAGCCTCGGCGATGCGGCCAAACGATGCGGACGGGATGCGAACCTTGGTGCCGACCACCACATCCGGCTTCAGCTTCGCCAGCACGCGACCCAGGTTCTTTTCCGACTCACCGTTGCCGTACATTGCCGCGGTGTCGAAGTAGTTTACCCCGGCCTCGAGCGCGCGTGCCACAGTGCGTTCCTGATCCGCCGGCGCGCCGCGCACCATCAGGCCACCCACCGCGCCGCAGCCAAAGCCCAGGATCGAGACCTGCAGTCCCGTCCGTCCGAATGTCCGCATTTCCATTGTCACATCCTCCCCGTCGTCACCGCGGATAGAGTCCCGCCGCCCGCGCCCGCACCTTGGCCATTGCCACCAGAAGATCGAGCGTCGGCGTCGCCACGCTCACCATGCGCGCGAGTTCCAGCGGCGCATCGAAGATGCCGTCGATCTCCATCGGTCTGCCAAGCTCCAGGTCCTGCAGGATACTCGGCTTGTGATCCAGGCTGCGGCCGTGCGCGATGCGCTTCTCGTGATCGGAGTCGGGCGTCGCCCCGAGGGCGTTTGCGACCGCGGCCGCCTCCTGCATCACGCGGCGCGCCGCCGCCACGCACTCCGGCTCCTGGAACAGATCGCGGATGCTCACCTGAGTGAGCACCGCCATCGGAGCGTTGCCGAGATTGCCCAGCAGCTTGTTCCAGATCTCGTCGCGGATCGCGGTAGATACAATCGCCTTCATGTCACCGCCGTTGATATGCGCGGCGATCGCCTGCACGCGCTGCGAGGAGCGACCGTCCGGCTCGCCGAGCACCACTCGCGAATTGGGATTTTCCAGCTCGATCACCGCCGGCGCGATCACCGCGCTCGCCGCATAGACCACGCCGGCAATTGCGCGCTCCGGCCCGACGGCGCGCCAGAGCGCATCGCCCGGATCGATCTTGGGCAACCTGCGGCCCTCCAGCGCGCCGCCGATGCCATGGAAATAGAACCACGGAATGCCGTTCATCACGAATACCACGGGCGTATCGGCCTTCAACAGCGGGCCAATGCCGGCGGCCACCGCGGGCAGCGAGGGCGCCTTGACGGTCACCAGCACGGCGTCCTGCGGTCCGAGCGCGCCGGGGTCGTCGCTCGCCTGCACGCGCGCGTGCAACTGCCCCTCACTGGTGTGCACGGTCAGCCCGTCGTGCTGGATCGCGGCCAGGTGCGGACCGCGCGCGAGCACCGACACTTCGGCTCCGCCGCGCGCGAGGCGCACCGCCAGATGGCCGCCGATGGCACCGGCGCCATAGACGCAAACACGCATTCCAGCCTCCCAAATCCCGTTGGGGCGAGTCTGGCGACTGCCGCCACCGGGCGTCAACCGAGCCAGCCAGTTATTCGACAGTAATCTCGCCCACCATCCCGTCCCAGTCGTGGTCCGCGCAGATCAGCCGGAATGTGCCAGCCTTCATCGGCACCAGATACACATCGACCTCGGCCCCAGGTTGCACCACCACCTCCTTGCCGCCATTCGCCAGCACGCGCGGGTCGCGCACGGTGGCATCGGCCAAAAACTCCGGCGCAGTGAACTCGTGCAGGTCCTTGCCGTGGTTCACCATATGGATCCGGTACGGCACGCCGTGCCGAAACGTCAGCTGATCCGGCTCGAACCTGTCGTCCACCATCAGCAGATCGACGGTTTGCGCCTGCGACCAATCAACGCCGGGCTGCGCGCGCGCTGCAGACGCAAGCAGCAGCGCGCACATGACAAGGACCGGCCGCGCCACCGTCAGCCAGAGACAGTGGGCAGGCCGACCTGCTGGCGAATGTCGTTGATAATCTGGAGCACGCGCTGGCGATACGGCAGGTACTGCACGCCGAATTCCTGCACCAGGCGCGAATTCTCGATCAGGTAGTTGCCCGACGTGGCCTTGCCGCCAGTCTCATGCTCGAAGCTGATGCGAGCGTCCGGCAGGAACTCGCGCACGATGTCGGCAATCTCGCCCAGGCTGATGGCGATGCCACCCGAGTTGTACACCGAATGCTTAGGCTTGTCCGTGAGCAGTACGCGGGTGAACACCTCGGCGATGTCGTCGACATGGATCGGGCAGCGCATCGCGTCTTTGTGGGGGAACGAAATGGGCTTGCCCTGCGCCGGCTGGGTGATGATGTTCACGTGATCGACCGAGCCGCGGACCTTGTCGGGTCCCGTCACGTTGGCCGGTCGCACGGCGGTGATCATCATGCCGTATTTCTCGTTGTAGTCCTGCGCCTGCCACTCGTTGAAGATCTTGTGCATAGCATACTGCACTTCCCCGTGGCGGTAGTCGTCCTCGGTGATCATGCGGTCGCCATAGTGCTTCTGCATGCCGTTCACCGCCAGCGAACTGGCGAACACCACGCGCTGCACACCGGCCAGCCGCGCCGCCTCGAAGCAGTTGTCCATGCCGAGGATGTTCAGCTTCATCGCGACGTGGGGCGCGTGCTCGCTGCCGAGGAAATACGACAGGTTGATGATCCGGTCCGGCTTCGCGCTGACGGTGGCTGACATCACGTCGTCGAACTGCGTCACGTCGCCGCGCATCACGCGCACCTGCTTGCCCAGATCCTCGAACGAGGCGGCGCCGGGGTTGATGTCCATGCAGACGATCTCCTCGCCGCGCGCCGCCAGCAGGCGGATCACACGTGTGCCGATAAATCCGGTGCCGCCGATCACGAATATTGCCATGTCTGTTCCCTCCCACTGGGTGTGCTCGTGGTACAGCCTAGCCCGATCGGGCTTGGCGCGACAAAAGCTTGGCCGCGGATCGGTCCGTTGTTACGATGTCGGTGCCGCAACGTCCCCAGGAGGACCCACCGTGCTCCTACGGAACCGTCGAGCCATATTGGCGATAGCGCTCTGCGTCGTCTCACTGACCATCCCGCAAGGCGCCTCCGCGCAGACGGCGCCGCCTGTCGCCTCACCATCCGCCGTAGGACCCAACGGCATGTCCATGCCGGAATGGCAGGGCGTGAGCTGCCTCTGGGCAGGGGTTCTCGGCGGCGCGGCCGTGTTCTACTACAGCGATGTGCTCACCACCGCGGCGATAGGCACGACCAATCCACTGCTCCTGGTTCCATTGATGGCAACCGGCTTTCTCGGCGGCTGCAGTCTCGGCGCCAACGGATCACCAGGCCTTACCTGGCTGTATCGTCATCTGTGACAATGCGAGGCAAACCATGCGACCGAACGCCGAAGCAAAGATCACCCGTCTGTCAGAGTCCGAAGCGATATCGTTCGGCCCGCTCGCGCACTACAACAAGCTGACCGGCGACGACGGTCTGCCGATCTTTACCGGCGTGCAGACCTGCAAGCCCGGCTACCAGACGCCGCTGCACTGGCACCCATACGTCGAGTGCCTGTTCATCATCGAAGGTACGATGGAGGCATGGCTGGAAGGTCAGGAGAATAGCCCGGCACAACTTCAGGTGGGCGACATGATCGCACTGCCTGCCTGCGTGCCGCACGTGTTCCGCAATGCCGGTGAAGGCGAGTTGCGGCTACTCGGCATCCACGGCTCGCCGACCCGGATCGTGCATCGTATCGAGGAGTGACCGGTCAGGCGTCCAGCGCGATTCCGAACGTATCGCGTAAGCCGTCGCGCCCAGCCGCAGTGATCGCCACCGCACGCGTGTCGCGCTGTCGTGCGATCCAGCCCAATTCGAAGCAGCGGCAGGCCAGTGCGGCGCCAACGCGTCCGGCCAGATGCGGACGGCGCTCGCTCCAATCCAGGCATGGCCGGCAGAACACTCGCCGTCCTGGTGCCGGGGGCGCACCGAAATCGTCGAGGAAGCGTTGCCCTGCCTCGGTCACCTCGCCGCCATCGGTGCCCAGCGCGACATGGCCGCGATCGCTCAGCGCATCGGCCAGCGCGACGCCGAGCCGCCCGGCCAGGTGGTCGTAGCAGGTGCGGGCTGTTCGCAGAGCCTCGCCGCCGCGCCAGGTGGTGGCGCGCGCTGGTTCCGGTCCGGTCACCGCCATCACGCCCTCCAGCATGGATCCCACCAGCGGCGAGGCCAGCCGGAAGTAGCGGTGACGGCCCTGTTTCTCGCCCGCGAGCAGGCCGCCGTCGGCCAGTTTTGCCAGATGGCCGCTGGCGGTCTGCGGCGTCACATGGGCCGCATAGGCCAGCTCCTTCGCGGTCAGCGCGCGTCCGTCCATCAACGCCGCCAGCATGTTGGCGCGCGCCGGATCGCCCAGCAGCGCTGCGGTCGCGGCGATGCGAGTAGAGTCACTCATGGCGTTCTCCTCAGCCTCGGCCCAACATAGGCGCCCGCGGGCGCCGGTGCATGCGGCCATAGTTCGGCCGACGCCGAAGTGAATTGAGCAGAGGGTCGTTGCGATGCTGTCGAGTGAGCACGTCGCGTTCCTGGCGTCACAGCGCGTTGGCCGTCTGGCGACCGCCGATGCGCGCGGCAATCCGCATGTCGTGCCAGTGTGCTTCGCGATCGAGAGCGCCACGCTGTACGTGACGATCGACGAGAAGCCGAAGCGCGCGTCTGCCCGTCCACTGAAGCGGCTGCGCAACATGATCGACAATCCATCGGTCGCCTTCGTCGCCGACCGCTACGACGAGGATTGGCGCCGACTTGGCTGGGTCATGCTGCGTGGACGCGCCGACATTCTGGCCGACGGGCCGGAGCACGACCGCGCACAGGCACTGCTGCTTGAGCGCTATGCGCAGTACCGCATCATGCAGTTAGCGGAGCTGCCGGTCATCGCCCTGCGCATCGAACGCGCGACGAGCTGGGGCAATCTCGGAGTTTGCCCACCGGGATGATTGCCCGCATCATTCCCCGCAAGTGGCGGGAGTGAAACGATATGGAGCTCAATCTCAGCGGCAAGTCTGCGCTGGTGACCGGCGCGAGCCGCGGGATCGGCGCATCGATCGCTCGGGAGCTCGCGCGGGAAGGCGTGCATGTCTGCCTCGCCGCGCGCGACAGGGCGAAGCTCGATGACGTGGCGACCAGCATCGCGACATTGTCCGGCAGCAATCGCACCACCGTCATCGCCGGTGACCTGCGCGAGCCCGCTGCGGTGAAGGCCGCGGTCGATGCGGCGGTCGCGGCGTTTGGCCGGCTCGACATTTTGGTGAACAACGCCGGCGCCACAAAGCGTGCCGACTTCTTCACGCTGACCGAGGAGGACTGGCAGGACGGCTTTGCGCTGAAGTTTCACGGCTACGTCCGCGCCACGCGCGCCGCTTGGTCGCATCTGCGTGAATCGCGCGGCTGCATCGTTAATATCGTCGGCATCGGCTCACGCTCCGGCTCGGCTGAATTCACCATCGGAGGTTCGGTCAATGTCGCAGTGCTGAACTTCACCAAGGCGATGGCGGATATCGGCGTCAATGACGGCGTGCGGGTGAACGCGATCAACCCGGGCCTGATCGAAACCGAACGCTTCGGCCGCAACATCGAACGCGTGTCGCGCGAGCACGGCTTCAACCGCGAGCAGGCTATCAAATTCCTGCTGTCGTCGCACGGCACAACTCGTGTCGGCCGACCGGAGGAGATCGGCTGGCTGACAGCCTATCTCGCCTCGGAAAAGTCCGACTTCATTCAGGGTTGCGTCATCGACATAGACGGCGGCGCCACGCGTTCGCTGTGACCATGCGCTATCCACGCCCGACTGGCCGAGCAGGCAGGCTGAATGACTGGCGCAGTGGCGTCACTGTTCGAACGAGAATATCCGCTTCCAGTCGTTCTTCATGCTGATAACCGACCAACCCTGGCTCTTCGCCTCGTCGTAGAGCGCCTGGGTGAAGGTTCCGACCTTGCTGTCTGGCAGGCCGTTGGCTGGTCCGTAGGCATATTCGCGCTGCGCGTCGTCGTGCAGCACGAGCATCGAAAGCCGCGCACCGTCGCCGGCCTTGGTGTATTCCAGCATCTGTTGGTCGCCGACCGAGTTGCCGAACGCCGCACGGGGGCGACGACCGATCATCAGGTAAATCCCCTCGGGCTTGCCGGCGAGATCATCGTTCAGCAGCAGCTTCGGATCCTTGGTCAGGACCGGTTTGCCATCCTTGCCGTAGCCAAAGGAGACGCCGGCCATGGTGCCGACAACCTGCTCGGGCGGAATGCCGTAAACCTGTTCGGCGAACACCCGCACGAAGGCCTGGCCGCCGCCGGTGACGATGTAGGTCTTGTAGCCATTGGCGCGCAGATATTGGAGCACCTCCTGCATCGGCTGGTAGCTGAGCTGGGTGTAGGGTCGCTGCCAGCGAGGATGCCGAGCGGTCGCGAGCCACGCCTTCACCTGTGCTTCGAACTCGCCCACCGACATCCCGGTGAGAGTTGCGACAGCGATCTTTTCCAGGTCGGCCATCGGGAGTTTTGCGATTGCGCCCCGGTTGCCGGACAGCACGGTCTTGAATGGCTCGACGTTGGCCAGCTCGGGTTTTGTTTTGACCAACGCCGGCACCCGATCGAAGCAGTAGATCAGTTGCGAGTATGCCGGTTGCTCGACCCAGAGCGTTCCGTCCTGGTCGAACGTCGCGATGCGCTCTTCGGGTGGCGCGAAGCTGGGGCTCGCCTGGTCGGTTGTGACGCGGACGAATTCGAGGATCGCGCGGCGTGCCGGTCCGTCATTCCAGGAGGCCAGCGGCGCGGGCTGCGCTTGCGCAGTGCCGATGAGGTTGGGCCATGCCGGAAGTGTCGCGAGCGAGGCGAGGACGCGGCGCCTATCCAGGCCGCTGGAGGCTGAAACCGGCACGGGCTTATCCTTCCATATGGCTTTCGCCTAGTAGTACCAACCCGGACCCCAGGCGCCCCAGTCCATCTCGTTGATCTGGGCGGTCATCTGCTGCTCGTCGGCTATGTGCTTCGCGAACACATCCTGGCGGTAGCGGTCGTATGCAGCCTGATTACCAACATACAGGCAGTCGCAGATCGTCGGGTCGGCGTAAGTGTAGACCACGACGTTGTTACGCACCTGGTGGACGAATTTATGCGGCGGCAACGACGACAGCGACGCTTGACGCTGCGGCGTGTTCGCCGGCACCAGCGTGAAACCGGCGGCAGCCAGCATGTCCTCCTTGTTCTGTACTTGGGCTGCACACGCCGACACTGCGGCGCACGCAGCCAGAAGAACCAGGGTCGACCGGATCCGAAGCATGGGTTTCTCCTTCTCGTGCCTGTTGGTCAGTCTGGCGCAATTCAAGACGGGTTGATCATACCGAGCCGCCCACCGTGGGTCAGGCGACTGCCCTTCGTGCGCCCTCAATAGTCGATCGCCGTCATCGCCAACTTTTCTACCTCTTGCTGCACGACAACGAAACGCCAGAACTCGCGCGCCATGAAGTCGTTCATGTGACCCCCTCCCGGTCTCATGTTCCTCATTGACCGTGGGATGGACGTTCCCGGTGCAACCGGAGCGGCTGCAAGCATCCTCACGCCCGCCGCGTTACCTGATAGCGATTGGAGGCCCGCACCAGCAGCGCTTCAGCCTCGGTTGCGACACGGTCCACGATCTCGCCGGCTGGTGGGATGTCGCCGATCAGGTCGACCGCCTCGCCGGCGATCACCGCCGCGGTGTCGAAGTCGCCGGCTGCGCGCGCGGCGTCGTAGCGCGCCGCTTCTTCGGTCTGTCGCTGCAGCAACTCGACCTCGCGGCCGCGCCAGCGTTCGGTAAAGCGGTTTGCCAGCACGCGACCGGTATAGGGCGCCGGCCAGACATTGCGCCGGACGATGTCAAACAGGACGCCGCGGATCGTCGCATCGCCGCTTGCCGCGACGAGCCGGTCCTTCGCGGCGGCGAGGCCTGCTGCCTCCTGCGAGGCGTAGAACCGCGTGCCCATCAGCACGCCGTCGGCGCCCAGCATCAGCACGGCGGCGAGTCCGCGGCCGTCGGCAATGCCACCCGCCGCGGCGACCGGAATGTCACCCGCGACATCGACCACAGCCGGAACCAGCGCGAGCGTGCCTCGCGCCATGCCGTGGCCCCCCGCCTCGGCTCCCTGCGCGACCAGCACATCCGCGCCCTGCGCGATCGCCTGGCGCGCCTGATCGACGGTCTGCACCTGGCACAACAGCAATGCGCCGGCGGCCTTGATTTTGCCAGCGTGCGGCTGGACCTCGCCGAACGAAAGCATAACCGCGGGTGGGCGGCGTTCCAGCACAAGGTCGAGCAGATGCGGCTGGCGCGACAGGCTCCAGGTGATGAAGCCGACGCCGACTCGTGCGTCGCCCGCGGCGTCCATCTCGCGCGTCAGCCAGGCCGCGTCGCCGTAGCCGCCGCCGATGATGCCGAAGCCGCCGGCGTTGCTGACCGCGGCGGCGAGGCGCCCATCCGCCACGACGTCCATCGGCGCCAGCATGATCGGGTGGCGCACGCCGAGGCGCCCGGTGAGTCGCGTGGTTATCGGCATTTAACGTTTCCCTCTTGCTGAGTTTGTTGCCTCGGCGCGTGCGACCGTGGCAGACAGAATCGCATGTTGAGCCGACGTTCGCTATTGGCTGCCTCGATTCCCGCCGTCCTTGCCGCGCCCGCCGTTGCCGCGCCGGACAGCTTCCAAGGGTTCCTCGCCAGCCTGCGCGCCGAAGCACGCCATGCCGGCATATCGTCCGCGACGCTGGAGCGAGCGTTTGCCGGGATGCAACCGAACCAGAAGGTGCTGGAGCGCGACCGCCACCAACCGGAATTCACCATGACCTGGGCGCAGTATCGCGCGCTGCTGATCAATGACCAGCGCATCGCCAATGGTCGCGCGGCATTCCAACAGAACCGCGCCCTGCTGGCGCGCGTGCGCGACCGGTTCGCGGTCGACCCCGGTGTGATCACCGGCATCTGGGAACTCGAATCGAGCTTTGGCACCGGGATGGGCGACTTCCATGTCGTCGAGGCGTTGGCGACGCTTGGGTGGGAAGGCCGGCGCGCCGGCTTCTTCCGCGGCGAGCTCATTGCCGCGCTGCGCATACTCGACCACGGCGACGTGACACCGGCGCACATGCTTGGCTCGTATGCCGGCGCAATGGGGCAGCCGCAATTCATGCCGTCGTCCTACCTGCGCTATGCGGTGGACTTCGAGGGGCACGGTCGCCGCGACATATGGACCAGCAGGCCTGACGTACTCGGCTCGATCGCCAATTACCTCGCCCAATCGGGCTGGCGCGGCGGCGAGCCTTGGGGGCAGGCGATCACCGTGCCGTCGGGTTTTGACCAGTCGGCGGCGGGGCGGGAAAACCGCAGGCCGGTCGGCGAATGGGCGCGGCTCGGCGTGCGCGCGGTGGGTGGCCGGCCGTTGCCGCGCGGCGATGTACCCGGCGCCGTGCTGCTGCCGGACGGCGCCGGCGGCGACGCCTTTCTGGTCTACGCGAACTTCGCCGCGATCCGTCGCTACAACCCTTCCGACTACTATGCGCTGGTCGTTGGGCTGCTCGGGGATGCTGTGGTCGCGTGAGGCTGGCGTTTGCCCTGCCGCTGGCGCTGCTCGCTGCGTCCTGTCAGAAGCCACTTCCGGTCAGTCCACACTATGTCCTTGGTGCGCCGTATCAGGCAGACGGCGCGTGGTATTATCCGCGCGAGAGTTATTCGGGTCAGCAGACCGGGCTGGCGATGGTGTATCCGCCGGGCCACGCGGAGCTGACCGCGGATGGCGAGGCGTTCGACCAGACGGCGCTGGCTGCCGCGCACCAGACGCTGCAGCTTCCCGCGATCGCGCGGCTGACCAACCTGGAAAACGGCCTGGCGGTGGTGGTGCGCATCAACGACCGCAGGCCGGCAACCCCGCACCGGCTGATCGAGGTGACACGTCGTACTGCGTCGCTGCTGCGCTTCGCCGATGATAACGCGGTTCGCGTGCACCTCGAGGTGCTGGCGGCGGAGAGTTACGCCGCGGTCGACGCTGTGCCGGGAACGCCGAAGTTGGCAATTGTGACGGCACCATTGGGCGAGGTGAGGCAAAGTGACCTGCCGCCGATCGGCAGTGCTGCGCCGACTGGTGCTCCGACCGACGTTGCATCGCAGCAGAATGAACCATCCGGCGCCGCTCCGGCGTTGCGGTTGCCCGAGGCGGTGGAGCAGGGAGTGCCCGATCCCGGCGACCTGTTCGTGCGACTCGGTAAATTCCAGGGTTACGCAAACGCCAACATGCAACGTCAGCGTGTTGCCGGACTGGGCGCACGCATCGTGAGCACGCGCGAGGGGCGAGTGCAGACGCACCTGGTGATCGTCGGGCCGCTGTCGACCGTCCAGCAGGCCGATATGGTGCTGGACCAGGCGCTCGAGTTCGGGAGTAACCGATGCGCGGATCGTGGTCGAATAGGAGTTGAGTCGCCATGCTGACGCGCCGGGAAGCCCTGTTGGCATCAGCGATCTTCATCGGGGGCGCACTTCCCGCCGCCGCGCAGCCACGTCACCCGGCGCAGCAGAAGGCGGGTGCGCACGGCGCGAAGAAAGATGCAGTCGCGGGCAACCCGGGCGACACGCCGCTTGGCCCAGTGGATACCGCGGCGCGCTGGGCATTCATCATGGATTTCACGACCGGTGCGACGCTGCTGGAGAAAGACGCGGATACCCAGATGCCGCCTTCGTCGATGACCAAGCTGATGACGATCTATCTGGTGTACGAGCGGCTGAAGCAGGGGAAGCTGAAACTCGACGACGAGTTGATGGTGAGCGAGCGGGCGTGGCGGATGGGCGGATCGAAGATGTTCGTGCAGATCGGCACGCAGGTGCGGGTGGAGGACCTGATCCGCGGCATCATCGTGGACTCGGGCAACGATGCCTGCATTGTGCTGGCCGAGGCGATCGCGGGGTCGGAGGAGCAGTTTGCCGACCTGATGAACCAGAAGGCGAAGGAACTCGGGCTGACCAATTCGTTTTTCAAGAACTCCACCGGCTGGCCCGATCCGGAGCAGCACATGAGCAGCCGCGACATTGCCACACTGGCGCGGCGCATCATCCTCGATTTCCCCGAATACTATCATTACGACGCGGAGAAGACGTTCAAGTACAACAATATCGAGCAGGGAAATCGCAATCCGCTGGTGCAGAAGGGGACGGCCGATGGACTGAAGACCGGCCACACCGAGGCGGGCGGCTATGGTCTGGCGGCGAGCACCAAGCGTGGCGACCGGCAAGTCATTCTGGTGCTGAACGGGCTGGAATCCATGCACCAGCGCGCCGAGGAGGGCGAGCGGCTGATGGATTGGGCGTTCGCGAACTTCGAGGACGTCACGTTGTTTGCCGCGGGCGACGTGATCGAGCGCGTGCCGGTGTGGCTCGGCTCGCGACCGACCGTGCCGCTGGTCGGCGGGCGGGACCTGATCGTCACCATGCCGCGCAACTGGCGGAAGAATGCGTCGGTGAAGGTCAGTTACAACTCGCCGATACGCGCCCCGGTGGCGAAGGGAACGACGCTCGGCAAGCTGGTGGTGGCGGGGCAGGGCGTGCCAAATATGGAGGTGCCGCTGCTGGCAGGCGACGACGTGGCCAAACTCAGCCTGCCGGGGCGCGCCATCGCGGTGCTGTCGCATTATGTGACGGGCGGGTAGGCGCGGAACGTCCATGCCCGCCGGCCGGTTAATAACGCTGGAGGGCGGCGAGGGTGCCGGCAAGTCCACCCAGGCGCGGTTGCTCGCCGATGCGCTTGTGCAGCTTGGTCTGCCGGTGCTGCGGACCCGCGAGCCGGGCGGTGCGCCGGGTGCCGAGATTCTGCGCAAACTGCTGCTGGGCAATTCGGCGGACTGGTCTGCGCCGGCTGAGATGCTGCTGCACTTTGCCGCTCGCGCCGAGCATGTGGAGAAGACGATCGGCCCGGCGCTGGCAGCTGGAATGTGGGTGGTCTGCGATCGGTTCTTCAATTCGACGATGGCCTATCAGGGCTACGGCCTGGGCGCTGAACGCGCGACAATCGCGACGCTGACCGGACTGCTCGGCATCGTTCCCGACGTGACACTCGTGCTGGATGTGAGCGACGCGGTGGCGGTGGCGCGGCAGCTGGCGCGCGGTGCCGATGCCGATCGCTATGAGAGGCTCGATGCGCTGTTTCATGCCCGGGTGAACCAGGGCTTTCGCGACATCGCCGCGGCGGCGCCGGAACGCTGCGTGCTGATCGCGGCGGACAATTCCATCGACGCGGTACACGCCGCGATCATGCAGGCGCTGCGCGCGCGACTGGCGTTGCCGAATTAGCGCTCCATGTAGCCGTCGCGTGTCTGCGGCAGCTTCCAGCCGAGCACGCGGCCGGCGACGAAGTTGCGCAGCACCTGCGCGGTGCCGCCGCCTATGGTGAACATGCGCGCGTCGCGTGCCATGCGTTCCATCGGGTAGTCGCGCGAGTAGCCGCGCGCGCCGAACATCTGGAGCGCGTCGTTGGTGACCTTGATGGCCATCTCGGAGGCGAACACCTTGGCCTGGGCGGCGAGCAGAGGATCTGGGAAAGGATCGGCACTGGCGGCGGCACGATATACCGCGAGACGTGCCGCGTTGAGCTGGATCGCCATGTCGGCGAGCATCCATTGCAGGCCCTGGAATTCGCCGATCGGCCGGCCGAACTGGTGACGTTCCTTGGCAAAGGCGGTTGCCGCCTCGAATGCGCCCTGGGCGAGGCCGAGAGCGACCGTCGCGGCACCGACGCGCTGGCTGTTGTAGGCGTCCATCAGGTCTGCGAAGCCATGCAGCCGGCCTTCCGGTGACTGCAACACCATCTCGTCGGGAACTTCCAGGTTCTCGAAGCGGATCTCGGTTTCCGGGATGCCGCGCAGGCCCATGGTGGGTTCGCGCTTGCCGATCGCCAGGCCTTTGGCCACGTCGCGTATGGCGAGGAATCCGCCGATGCCGCGCGAGCGTCCGCTCTCGTCGAACACGCGTGCGAAGATCAGGTGCAGCTTCGAGACGCCGCCGCCGGTGATCCAGTGCTTGCGGCCGTTCAGCAGCCAGTAGCCGTTGCGGCGATCGGCGCGGGTGGTCATGTCGGTGGCGGCTGAACCTGCGTCGGGCTCGGTGATGCAGATTGCCGGCTTGTCACCGTCCAGCACGAGCCGCGCGGCGAGCCGCTTTTGCGCCTCGCTCCCGTACTGCATGACGGCGGAGATCGCGCCCATGTTGGTCTCGACAGCGATGCGGCCGGTGACGCCGCAGACGCGTGCCATCTCCTCGATGATCACGACCGCGTCGAGGAAGTTGCCACCGGCGCCCCCGTACTCGCGCGGGATGGTGTAGCCGAGCAGACCCGCGTCGCGCAGCGCCACGACATTGTCCCACGGGTAGGCTTCGGCGCGGTCCACTTCGGCGGCCCGCGGCGCGATGACAGAGCGGGCGACGTCGCGCGCCACAGATTGCAATTCCAGTGCCGCAGACGGAAGCTCGAACAGCATGGACGCGGTCCTCGGTATCGGTTCCGCGCAGCCTGCTGCCGAGCAGCCGTCCCGGCAAGGTGGGCCTGGAGAATCAGCCGGCCTCAGTGAGAGCGGTGGTATTCGTCCTTTTTGAGATCGACGAGGATATTCACGCCCTCGTTGCAGCCGGCGCTGCAATCCGTGCCGGGTGGGGGATTGGGGAAGCCTGGGACATGCTCGGACGCGACGATCGCCCATGCGCTCTCGCCGAAATCGAGGACCACCACCTGCAGTTGGATCATCGCACCATTCACCGACAGGGAGATTGTGCCGGTGCAATCCTCGGCGATCGAATAGGTACCCGCCTGGCCGGTACGGAAGCCCGAGTCATTGACCGGTGTGGAGGCGTTGTTGGCGGGGACGCCGTTACCGACGTTGTAGTCGACACGGGTGAAGTTGCCCTGCCCGTCGAACGTATATTGCCCGACCGACGATAAGGGCTGCGGGGGTGTCAGCGGGTGCAACACATTGGCTGTGTCGTAAATGCCGACCGTGAAGCCACTCGCCTTGAATGGGTAAACGCCTGATAGGGAACTGTTGTCGCAGTTCGCGTAGCCGGGGGCGGTTCCCGCCATCAGCACTGCGCCGGCCAGCACGATATTCCTCAGATTTAACGTGAAATGCACTTGCTTCTCCCTTTTGGTTACGACGTTCGACAGCCAACACCGCTTGGAGGCGAGACGGCCCGGTGGGCCTGGCTCCGGACCGCAATTATTTACTGGTTGTCGGCCACGCCTTGGGGATTAGGCGTACATTGCGCCGTGTTGTCCGGCTCGGTGTGTGGAAGGGCGCTCAGATAATCGTAGATCGCGCTCAACTCGTATCGACGCAGTGTCGTTCCAAAGTTTGGCCAGGGCATCACCTGCAGGAGGCCGCATGTCTTTGGATCGTTGAAATTCTCGTCCTGCGGGTCGCAGCCCGTTCGGATCACGTAGATGAACTGGGCACGCGTGAGACCTGCCGGGAGGCCGGTCTGCGGTGCAGGCGAGAGGTTCGCCGAACAGGTTCCCGCCGGTACCGGGAATGAACGTCCGCCCGCCAGGTAGGTCGGGAGGTTAACCTCCTTCGGCTGGCGGCTGTAAGGATCACCACCAGGTGCGAAGTTCGGCTGGCTATGGCAGTCGTTGCAACTGGAGACAGTCACCAGGTAGCTGCCCAACCCCTGTGACGGCACATTCGGGTCGAGCGCGATGTTCTGCGTTTTTGCGATCTCGAAGCCGATGCGGGCGCGTTGGTCGGCGCGTAGTTCGTGGTCATCGTCGGCCAGCGCGCTCCAAGGTGAGGTGAGGTGCAGAAGTATTGCCCCGGCCGCCGCGGCCAGAGCACGACTTGCGCTGATGGTCATCTTGTTCTCCCCCGATAGGGATCGCCCCTTGCGATCAGGCGACCCCATCGGGGGGCTAAATCGCAAGTAGCTCGGGACTAAATTTTGCTAATCGCAGTGGGATCAACGGCTTGCGTGGTGCCGCTGATGAACGGATACTGCCGGGGTGTGAAGCACTTCACACTCGTGCCAATTGCCGCCTGTTAGCTTGGCATTGATTTGGGCATCGCTATCGGGGGGGAGACGAGGCATGGACATGCCCGTCACCAGCGAGACCTTTGTGTTCGAGGGCTGGCGGTTCGACCTGCGGGCCGGCAGGCTGCTGCGTCAAGATCCCAACGGAGTCTGGGGGCCGGTCTCGATCGGCACGCGCGCCCGCGACATCCTGGCGCTGCTGCTGGAACGGCCAGGCGCCCTGGTGTCCAAGGAAGCGATTATGGACGCGGTGTGGCCGAACGTCTCTGTCGAGCCGAACAACCTGACCGTTCAGATCGCAGCGCTGCGCCGGGTCCTTGATCGAGGTCGGGTGGGCGACAGTTGCATCCAGACGGTGGCCGGGCGGGGGTATCGCTTCGCTCCCTGCGTGACGCAACTGCACGAGGCACCATCTGAGCCCGCGTCGCAGATTTCCCTGCCCGAACCGACGACATACGTGCCGCGCACGCAATGGCAATGGCTCTTGGGAGTTGGCGCGATCGGCGTGGCCGCACTGGCAATCATCGCGACCTATGGCGGTTGGTTTGCCGGCCGGCCACCGCTCCCTCGCCTGTCGCTCGTCGTACTGCCATTCGAGGATTTGGGTGGGAACCCGAACGACGATTATCTGGCCGAAGGCATCACCGATGATCTGACAAGCGACCTTGCCCATGCCCGCAACGCCTACGTCATCGCATCCCCGATCGCCTATAGCTACAAGGGAAAGCCTGTCGATGTGCGGAAGATCGGCCAAGAACTTGGCGTGCGCTATGTGCTCAAGGGCAGCATGCAGAGGCTGGCCTCCACGCTGAAGGTCAATGTCCAATTGATCTCAACCGAAACCGGTGCGCAACTCTGGTCTGACCGGCTTGACGAGCGGATCAGCGACCTGGCGTCCGGGCAGGAACAGATCGTCATGCGCTTGAGAGATGAACTCGACATCAACATGGTTGATATCGAGGCTGCCCGGAGCCTGCGCGAACGTCCGAGCAATCCGGATGCTTTCGATCTCATCTTGCGTGCGCGCGCGGTCCAACATCTGCCTGCAAGTCTGCAGCGGGATCAGGAGGCACTGGCTCTCTACGAGCGTGCGTTGTCGCTCGACCCGGCGTCGCCGTATGCGATGACGGGGGTCGCGTATTTTCTGACGAACAAGGCTTCGGCGAGAGGCTGGGGCTCGTTCGAGGACATGCAACGCGCCGGCAGCCTCCTGGCGCAGGCGCGGGCGACCGAACCCGAGTCATATACGGTGCTGAATACCTACGTCTATTGGCTTCGTGCGGTGGGGCGCTGCCCGGAAGCCATCGAAGCGGCGCAACGGGCCATTCAGACAGACCCGAACCGGGCCAGAGTATGGACAGGGCTCGATAATGAGCTTGCCGTCTGCGAGACCTGGACGGGGCACGCCGAGGAGGCGATCGCGCTCCAGCAAAAGGCGGATGAGCTCAATCCGCGAAGCCCCTGGAAGTTCAGCCGCTACCAGCACATGGGTTTCGACTCGCTGATGCTGGGGAGGGATGCGGACGCGATACAATTGTTCCAACGGTCCCTCGCCCTGAATCCGGAGGTGCATGGCGGGACGCAATGGGACTTTCGCTGCCTGGCGGCGGCTTATGCCCGAATTGGCCAGATGCAGGAGGCGAGACACTATCTCTCGGAGGCGGATCGCCTGTGGCCCTACGACACGGTGCGCGGTCACTTTCCCGACTACTTAGCAAGCCCGGTCTATGTCGAGCAGATCAGACATTATCAGGATGGGCTGCGCCTGGCGGGTGAACGCGACCATGCCGACGAGGATGCTGATTTCGGCGTGCCGGCTGACGGTGCCCTTCACAGCGAGTTCGCCGGACGCACCCCGATGGAGGCGCCGGGTACGAGGACCATACGCACGACAGATCTCGTCGCATTTCTTGCGGACGCGCGGCCGGTCGTTATCGACACGGTGACATACTCATGGGGCCGGTCGATCCCTGGAGCGGTGGGGTTGAGATTTGCCGGGCTTGGCGGCGGCCTCACAGACACGGCGCAGGATTATCTGCGCAGCAAAATGCGAGAGCTGACCGCAGGCGATCTCGACAGGCCGATCGTTGCGGTCGGCTGGAACTCCGAGCGCTTCGACGGCCGCAACCTGGCGCTGCGGCTAGTGGCGCTTGGCTACCGGCAGGTTTATTGGTACCGCGGTGGCCGCGAGGCGTGGGAGGTCAACGGGCTGCCTGAGACCGAACTCAATGTGCAGCAGTGGTAGCGCCGGACTGCTGCAACCCAAACGATTTCAGGCTTTCGTTCACCAGCCGGCCATCACCTGCCAAACACCTTTTCACCGTCGGCTGCGACCCCGACTGCCACGTCACAGCCGGAGGTGCAGTTCGGATTACCGGGAATTGTATCGGCGTGGGTGCTGGTAGCCACGTAGCGAAGCTTCCTACCGCGGTCTGAGATGACGAACGCGAAGGTGAAGGACAAACCTGGCTGGCTCATGGTCCCGGCGCCGGTGCAGTCGTCGTTCACGTGATAGGTGCCGGTCTGAGTGGTGAAGCCGTCCGGGGTGAGGCCCGGTTGGCCCAGGGCATTTGGTACGCCATTGTTCGTGGCAAGATTCAGGTCGGTGAAGTTACCTTCACCATCAAAAGTGAAGACGCTAACGCCATTGATCAGATTTGGCGTGGCGAAAGGTGTCAAAGTCGGAGGGCTGCCGCTGAGCAGGCCCAGCCTCTGCCCGTTGAAGCTCACGCTGTACATGCCGTCCAGCATTTTCGTCGAGCATTGCTGGGCGTGAGCGGCGCTGCTGATAGCCAGAGCCGCAAGTGTTACGGGTATCAGTTTGGCGAGTTGATTCGACATTGTGACTTTTTCCCCTTGTGTTTCAAGCAGTTCTTCAAAAGCGCCGCGCGTGATTGCCAGAATGGAAACCGCCGCCGTCGTCGCCGCGCGTGGGCAGTCGCGCTATCCCGGGCTAAATCGCAAGCAAACCGGTGCTAAATGTTGCTAATGGCAGTCAGATCGGAGGTTGTCCGGCGGCGCGGCGCGGCAATACGGCGTCTTCCCGTCAGGCTGGCCGGAGCCCTACAAGACGAGCATGCGCTGCGTCGCGCCATCAACCGCATGCCGAGTACGATGGCGCCGCCGGTCAATGCGGTCGTCGCCGCGGAGCCGCTCCACCAACATACTGTTGCGAGATTCGCGACCGTCAACACCGGCTTCAATGTCAGGCACGAACGTGGCGATTTTCATCGTCACCGCCTTGGCCATGGAATCGCCAAGTGAAGCCTCCGCCTGGCGCCGTGCCTCGACCTGCGGTGCGGGCGAAGCGGATTGTCGGGCTGCGCCGCAGCGCAGGCCGGCGCAAGCACTGACGACACCAGCATCGCGACGCTTGCCGTGCGACGTAGACGGCCGATAGCCCTGCTGGCTTTCAAGGGGCAGGTCCTCAAGTCGTGACGCGACGTCTATTCCACATCGAATTGCCACAGGGTCTCGAAATTCAGTATCGGCCGCTCGAAGCGTACGCCGAGTGCCGTGAATTCAACCGCCAGTTGGAGCATGGGCGCGAATGTTGCCATCTGGTTGGCATCGTCCACGCTCTTCCAGATGCTGACATTGTGCATTGCATAATTGATGCGGTCGACGCCGGCGTAGTAGGCGAGATTCCCCCGCATTCCGCGCACGCCACTTTCCAGCCGCGCCCTGCTTTCCATCAGCTTCGCCTCGACAACAGCCGCACGGTCGGGGTCGAACTTGCCGATCGAGATGCAAATCACCGGTCCACGCATATCGCTGAGCTCCTTTGAGGTTGGATTGACGTCTGTCAGCGCCCGTAGGACATTGCCACAGATCAACCGTACGAAAGCCAACCATGGACGCGATCCCGCTGAAGGTGTTCTGGCAGCCTGGATGAACGAGCTGCCTGAAACTCAAAGAGTTTCTCTCGGTCCGTGCGATCGAGTTCCAATCCATCAATGTGCTGGAAGACCCCGCCGGGCTCGATGAGCTGAGGCGGCTGGGAGCACGATCGGTTCCCGTGCTGTCGCGGGGTGACGACTACGTGTTCGCGCAGAACATCGGCCACGTCGTTAAATTTTTGGGGCTGAACGAGGCAACCGGTCCGGTGCTCTCGCCCGACCAGTTGATAGAGCGCCTCGACCGGTTCCTGGGCGCCGCGATCCGCATGATCCCGCAGATGCCGGATGCGAAGCTGGTCGTCGAGGTGCCGAACCGTCCGCGCAGCTACCGCGTGCTCGGCCACCACATCTTCCGCATTGCGGAGACCTTCATCGAAGTCGCGAACGGCGCGGATCTGGAGTACGCGCGGCTGACCTCGACGCCGCCGGATGCGATGCGGACCACCGCGGAGATCGTGGCGTACGGCGGGGACGTGCGGCAACGGCTGGCGGCATGGTGGGGCGCGAAGTCCGACAAGTCGGCTCGCGACACGGTGCAGACCTACTACGGCCCGCAGATGCTGCACGAATACATGGAACGCAGCACCTGGCATGTCGGCCAGCATGTACGCCAGTGGATCATGCTGCTCGGGATGGCCGGCATCGAGCCGGACCATCCGCCTACCACACCCGACTTCGCCGGACTGCCGATGCCGAGCCAGGTGTGGGACGGATAGTCAGGGGTTTTGGTGCAGGTTCAGTCACCGCTCGAAAGGCTGCCGGACCACAAGCTCCTGCTGGGGCTGTTCCTGCCGATGCAGCAAGGCGCATGGAGCCCGTCGCGGGCGCCGCGTTCGACATCGTGGACGTTCGACTACATCTCGCGCTGCACGACGATGGCGGAGGCGCTCGGCTTCGACCTGGTGTTCGGGCTCGCGCAGTGGCTTGGCAAGGGCGGCTACGGCGGCGAGATGCGCTTTCGCGAGCACGAGGTGGACCCGATCATCGCGAATGCGGCGCTGGCTGCGCTGACGCGATCGATCGTGCTGATCAACACCGTCCATGTGCTGTACGCGTGGCATCCGCTGCATCTGGCGAAGTTCGGCGCGGCACTTGACCACATCAGCGGCGGACGGTGGGGCATCAACGTCGTCACCGGCTACAAGCCGAGCGAGTACCGCATGTTCGGGCTGGAGCCGATCGAGCACGACCTGCGCTACGCGATGGCGGACGAGTTCACCACGATCATGGAGCGGCTGTGGAGCGAGGATGAGGAGCTGAGCTTCGAGGGAAAATTCTGGCGGACGGAGAGGGCCTTTCTGGCGCCGAAGCCGGGGCAGCGGCGGCCGTTCCTGGTCAACGCAGCGTCGTCGAGCGCCGGGCTCGATTACGCGGCGAAGCACTCAGACCTGATCTTCATCACCAGTCCGGCGGGTGCCGACCCGGCGTTGGCCTGCGAGGCGCTGCCGGCGCACAACGCGAGGATCAAGGCGCTGGCCCGCGAATATCGACGCGAAGTGAAGACGATCATCAACCCGCACGTGATCTGTCGTCCCACGGAGCAGGAGGCGCGAGCGGCCTACACGGAAATTCTCGAGAACGAGGACACGGTGGCGGCCGACAATCTTGTGCGTACTTTCCAAAGTGGCGACACCGCGTCATGGCGTGGCCACACCCGTGCGCAATGGGTGATCGGCGGCAACGTTCACCTTGTCGGCACGCCCGCGCAGATCGTGGAGTGGTTCATCAGGCTGCGTGATGCGGGCTGCGACGGCGTGCAGGTGAACTTCTTCGACTACCTTGTCGATCTGGAGTTCTTTGGCCGCGAAGTGATCCCGCTCATGCGTGAGGCAGGACTGCGTCACGCCTGAGACCTGCCCGGTCGGTTGGGCTGCGTCAGTCTGACGAAGCTTATCACTGCCGAGCCCGCGGTGGTGCAGGCCGCCACGACCAACGCCTCGCGCGTGCCGCTTTCCGGAAACAACCCGAACATCAGCGCGACCAGCGCCGCACCCATGCTCTGGCCGAGCAGACGCGACGTCGCCTGCATGCCGCTTGCTGCGCCTGCGCGCAACGGTGGCGCCGATGTGAGGATCGCGCGGTTGTTCGGCGTGTTGAAGAAGCCGAAGCCGATGCCGCAGATCAGCAAGCGCCAGACGATGTCGAGCGCTGTGGGGTGTGCAGGCAGCAGGCTCAGGAAGGCCAGCCCTGTCGCCATCACCGCCAGACCGCAGCCGCCGAGCAGTCCTGCCGGATAACGGTCGGACAATCGTCCCGTGAACGGGGCGATCACCGCCACGGCGAGCGGCCACGGCGTCAGGAGCAGACCCGTCTCCACCTGGTCGAAGCCGAGGGTGTTCTCGAACAGGAAGGGCAGCGCGACCAGCGCCATGCTCTGTCCGATGAACGAGCAGATGGAGGTGACGACCGACAGTGCGAACAGCGGGATGCGTAACAGATCGACCGGCAGCATGGGCGAGTGCTGCGACAGTTGCCGGGTCACGAGGACGAAGCCGAACACCATGGCGAAGCACAGCTCCGCGCCGGCCAGGCTGGCGCTCTCGCCGTGGCCCAGGCCACTGATTGCGCTGACCAGGACTCCGAAGGTGAGGGCGCTCCAGATGGCGCTGGACGCGTCGAAGCGCGCGCCGGAGCGGCGTGTCCGTGGCAGCGCGCGGAATGCGATCGGGATGGCCAGCGCGCCAATCGGCACGTTCACGGCGAACAGCCAGGGCCATGGTGCGACGGACAGGATGCCGGCGGCGACCGTGGGCCCGACCGCCGATGCGATGGAGCCGATCGTCGCGTTCAGGCCGACGCCGCGGCCGAGCCAGCGTCGCGGGTATATGAAGCGCACGAGCGCGCCGTTGACGCTCATGATGCCGGCCGCGCCGAAACCCTGGATGACGCGCGCGACGGTCAGCGTCGTCAGCGAGTCCGACATGGCACAGCCCAGCGAGGCGACGGTGAAGAGGACCAGCCCGTACTGGTAGACGCGGCGATAGCCGTAGATATCGCCGAGCGATGCGAGCGGCAGCAGCGAAATCGTCACCGCCAACTGGTAGGCGTTTACCACCCAGATCGAGGAGGCAGGACTGGCATCCAGGTCGCGCGCGATCGTCGGCAGCGCCACGTTGGCGATCGCGCCATCGAGCACCGCGAGCGTCAGCCCGAGCGCGATGGTCAGTATCGCCCAATAGCGCTGGGGCAGGGGAACGCCATCGGGGGCGGCGAGGCCGTGCCGGTGTTCCGGCTGGTCCTCCGCCATCAGCCGACGGCCAGTGCGCCGGCCTCGGCCGGTAGCATGGAGGTTATCGCGCCCGCTACAGTCGCAGCGTCGAGATCGGCAAGATCCGGGCGGCGGACCACCGTGACGGCTGGGCCGCGTGGTGCAACGAGGGCCGGGTCGGAGTCGCGCGAGAACAGCACGACGGAGGGGCAGCCGGCGGCGGCCAGCAGGTGCATCGGTCCGGTGTCGTTGCCGATGGCGATGCGTGCGGCGCGCGCGAGGCTGGTGAGCTGGGCGAAGTCGGTGCGGCCGGTCAGATCGAGCGCGCCCGGAATTGCCAGCGCGAGGTCCCGCTCGGCCGCCGTGCCGATCACCACTGGCGTCAGTCCGCGTTCGGTCAGCATAGCGGCAAGCTCGCGATAGCGCGGCCAGCGCTTGACCGGACGGTGCGGCGAACTGCCGGGCACGAGCAGCACGAAGTTTGTGGGCAAAGCGAAGGCGGTGAGATCGGCGTGGCTCCAGGACAGATCGACGGGTTCGCGCCGATCGATGCCGGCCTGGCGAAGCTGGCTGAACTGGCGGTCGATGTCGTGCGTCCGGTTGCGGTTGGGGTCGCGATCGGGCAGCGCGCAGCCATAGGCGATACCGGACCAGTCGGGGCGGCTCGTATGGGGAAACAGATGGAAGTAGCGGTTGGACCGGGTGGAGGTCTGGAGATCATAGGCGCGGTCGAACCGCCTCTCGAGCAGCCGTCGCCGCAATCTCCGCCAGCCGGACAGATCCCACCATTCGGGACGTTCGTCGACCAGCAGCGAGTTCGAACCACGGCGATCGCGACAGCCAATCCGCGAATGGCGCGGTGGTGAGCAGAGTGATGTGGGCGTCGGCATGGTGACGGCGGATCGCGGCGAACGGGCCGAGCGATAGGACGACATTGCCGAAGGCGCCGAGCTTCACCACCAGGATACGGCTGGGCTCCGCCATCACGCCGAGGGATGGGTGACGGCCCAGTGGCGGGCGATGTCGATGCGGCGGGTGATCCAGACGCCGGAGAACCGGCTGACATGATCCAGAAGCCGCTCGAGGCCGCCGGCGCGGGCGGGATGGCCGATGATCCGCATGTGCAGGCCGACCGACAACATCCGTGGCTGGGTGGCTCCCTCTCGATACAGGAAGTCGAAAGCGTCGCGGCAGTAGGCGAAGAAGTCGTCGCCGGTGGCGAAGGTGCCTCGGCCGAATTTCGAGTCGTTGGTGGAAAGGCTGTAGGGAACTACCAGGTGGGGCTTGTCCCGGACCGTCACCCAATAAGGCAGTTCGTCATCGTAAGCGTCTGAGTCATAGAGGAAACCGCCTTCCTCCACCAGAAGATCGCGGGTGTTCACGCTAGGTCCGTAGCGGCAGTACCAGCCCAGCGGGCGCTCGCCCATGGTCTGTCGCAGCGAAGCGACGGCGCGGCGGATGCGCTCGCGCTCCTCGGTCTCGGACAGTTCGTGGTGCTTTTCCCAGCGCCAGCCGTGGCAGCAGATATCGTGGCCGGCGGCACGGATGGCCGCCGCGGCAGGCGGATGGCGTTCCAGCGCCAGCGCGCAGCCGAACACGGTGAGCGGGATGCCGCGTTCGGCGAACAGCCGCATGACGCGCCAGAAGGCGACGCGGCTGCCATAGGCGAACATGCCCTCGGCAGCGAGATCGCGGCCGCGCACGCCTGGGTTCAGCATGCCGTTCTCGGTAAGGCCCCATTCCGAGGCGGGATCGCCGTCGGGCACCGAGGGTTCTGAGCCTTCCTCGTAGTTCAGCACGAAGTTCAGCGCGAGCCGTGCGCCGCCCGGCCATTTCGGGTCGGGTGGGTTGGCGCCGTAGCCGATCAGGTCCCTTTGCATGGCGGCCAGATTGCCCTGATCGGTGCCCGCTGGCCACTGGTTGACTGCCTCGTGATAGGCGCCGAAAAGCCGCGCATGTCGGCCACCGCAACGTCATGGATTCTGAGCGAGGGCTATGCCGGGCTGCAGGCGCAGGCCCTGGGACTGGCCGAGGCGGCCGGGCTGGAGCCGGAGATGCGCGTCCTGGCGCCTCGTGCTCCATGGAAGTGGGTGACCGCGTCGCTGTGGCCGTCGCCGCTGGCCGCGGTGCCGGATGCGGTGCGGGCGCCGTTGCCGGAACTGGTGATCGGCTGCGGGGGCGTCGCGGCGGCGGTCGGCGCCGCGTTGCGCCGGGGCGACCGGCCGGTTGTGCAGGTGCAGCATCCGCGCATGGACCCGCGCCGGTTCGACCTGATTGTGGTGAACCGACATGACGAGCTGACGGGACCGAACGTCGTGGTGACGCGGACCGCGCTGCATCGGGTCACGCCGGCGCGCCTTGCCGCCGCGGGGGAGGCCTGGCGGCCACGGCTGGCGCATCTGAAGCGGCCGCTGGTCGCGGTGCTGGTGGGCGGAAGCAATGGCCGGTTCAGGTTGGACGCGGCGGTGGGGAGTGAACTCGCCGGCCAGCTTGCGGCGATGATGCGGGATGACGGTGTCGGCGTCGCGGTCACCCCCTCGCGCCGCACCGATGCGGCGGTGACGCGCGTGCTGGCCGAGACGCTGCAGCCGCTCGGCGGGCATGTCTGGGACGGCAGTGGCGAGAACCCATATTTCGGCATGCTGGCGCTGGCCGATGCAATCGTGGTCACGATGGACAGCGTGTCCATGGTCTCCGAGGCGGTGGCGACAGCGGCGCCGGTGATGCTGGCGCGCCTGCCGGGCCGATCACGCCGCAACGCCCTGTTCACCGAAGGGCTGCTGCGCGACGGCCGCGTGCGCGAATTCAACGGGCGGCTGGAACTGTGGCCGGTGGCGCCGCTCGATGACACGGCGGAGGCCGCAGCGGAGATGTGCCGTCGCCTCGGCCTGTCGCATCCGGACGCTCCATGCTGAACATCCAGACGTTCGACAACCGCGTTGGCGGCAACGTGCTGTACAAGGCATTGGCGCATCCGCTGGCAGCCGAGGCGATCGCGCGACTTTATGCGCGTTTCGCCGGGCCGATGGCGGTGTATGATCCGGAAGGCATCGCAACCGCATTGTTCGCGCTGTATCCCGAGACCCCGCCACTCGCCGGCCTCTATGTGCATGACGTGGCCGCCGTGGGCGAGGAACGCGCGGGTCATGTCGCGCGAGCACTGACTGACCTGCCGGACAGCGGCGCGCGTGTCGTTTTGATTGCCGCGTTCGATGCAGGGCGGATCGCTGCGCGTATCTCGCATCTGTTGCCGGACGGCGCGGAGGTCATCACGCTGGATGCGATGAAGCTGCCGGATGCGCTGCTGACCAATCGCGCGCGCTATCTCGACAAGCTGAACTTCGCGACGAACTTCGTGTTCTTCCGCGACGCCGATGGGCTGTCGACACGGCTGGTATCGGCGAACTACTGGTCCGGCTACGGCGGCGGGGCGATGGTTCTGTGGCTGCGGCTGTTCGACGCGACCGGCGCCGTGCTGGCGACCTGGCAGAACGAAGTGCCGGCGGGACCTGGCGGGTTCTCGATCGACAGCCGCACGGTGCGCGAACACTTCGACCTGCCGTCCTTCACGGGGCAATTGTTCGTGCACGCGATCGGCGCGACGGGGCATGACGTGGTTAAGTACGCGCTCGACACCTATGCGGGCGATAACGGCGCCAGCCTGTCGTGCACGCATGATGCCAACGCGTGGCCGTCGGATCGCTATGCAGGATTGCCGGCGCCGCGCGAGGACGAAAGGGTGATCCTGTGGTTGCAGAACAGTCACGCGACACCGATCCCGCCTGGGGTCGTCGCATTGGATCGCATGGGCGCGGAGCGGCCGGTCGCTGTGACACAGCAGGTCGGGCCATTTGCGACCGTCGCCGTCGACGTCGGGCAGGTGCTGCCGGAATTGCGTTGGCCGGCGCAGATCGAGGTGCGTGCGGGGCGGCATGTGGTGCGGCCGCGCTATGAGGTGACGCGCGGCGAACGCGTGCGCATCGCGCATGTCAATGTCGAGCGCAGTGACCTCAGGCCTGATGTGGCGATCGCTCGCCTTCCGGGCCAGTTGGGGCGCGGCTATCTGCTGCCGTTCCCCGTGCTGCCGCGCGAGCGGTTCCGCAGCATTGTCCAGCCGACGCCGATGGCGGTGTCTCAGAAGACGTTGCCGCTCCGGCTCGATGTGTTCGACGAGGCGGGGAGCAAGGTAGCGGAGCGGTTCCTCGGCTGTCTGCCGCGCGATCACGATGTGGCGCTGGAAGTCGATGACGTGGCGAGGGGACACGCTGAGCTGGTCTATGATTTTCGCGATGGGGGCGAAGCGGACGGTTGGCTGCATGCGCTGTTCCGCTACGAGGATCGCCAGTCCGGCCACGCCGCTGAGTCGAGCTTTGGCGGGCATATCTTCAATACGATCATGACGTATCGCGGTGAGCCGCAATCGTATAGCGGGCCGCCGCCCGGACTGACCACTCGGTTGTTCCTCAAGCTCGGCGACACGCGGCGTCGGAGCTTCGCTGTGCTGATCTATCCGGCATCTGCGCCCTGGCATGGGTATTCCGCGACCACGCTGCTGCTGCATGACGGCGCGGGCGAGGTGATCGCTGAGCAGCAGGTGGCGATTGCGTGTTCAGGCTCGACGATGGTCTGGCCGCATGTCGCGTTCGGCGAAGCGGCGCTGCGCCAGGCGGGGTCGGATGGCTATGTGCTGGTGCGCGACACAACCTGCCGGCTGTTTGGCTATCACGGCCTGATGGACGATGCCGGCGGATTCTCGCTGGACCACATGTTCGGGTTCTGAGAGACGGCCGCGGTAGTCGGTGTGAATTGGGTGCCGTGAGGGCCTTCGGGCGCGCGCGTGAGGCCGTTACACGGTGTTTCCCTTGATCCGGGTCTAGGGCTGTGCAATGTCCGCGCAACCGTGCATGCACGGAGCGGAGGAAACCGACATGTCCTTGAGCACAGACCGCCGCACTGTCTTCAAAGCGGCCGCCGCGGCAGCGGTTACCGCGCTGACGCCGATCGGCCTGGCGACGGCGCAGCCGGCCGCTCCACCGCGCAACCGGACGATGAGCCTTGTCTGGGGCGGGCGCGAAGGACGCTGGGTGGATTTCGAATTGTGGAATCCCTACTCGATCGGCTCGAACCACCAGAACGGTCCTAACATTATCTATGAGCCGCTGGCCTATTACAGTGCGTTCGCCGACAAGACCTATATGTGGCTGGCGGAAAGCTACCAGTACACGCCTGACTTCAAGCAGCTCACCATCAAGACGCGCTCGGGGATTACCTGGTCGGACGGCACGCCGTTCTCGGCCGAGGACGTGGCGTTCACGCTGAACAGTCTGCGCGATCTGGGTCCCAAGGTGAAATGGGGCGTCGATGTGCAGCAGGTGATGAAGGAGGCGAAGGCGACCGACGCCAGCACGGTCGTGGTCGATTTCGTGGTGCCGGCACCGCGCTTCTTCTTCTTCATGACCTACAAGTACGACATCGGCGTCTACATCGTGCCGAAGCACATCTTCGCCGGCCAGGACTGGACGACGTTCAAGCACTTCGACATCGCCAAGGGCTGGCCGGTGAGCACGGGGCCTTGGAAGGTGACCGAGGCCTCGCTGCAGCAGAAGGTGTTCGACCGTCGCCCAGAGTGGTGGGCAGTGAAGGCCGGGCTGGCTCCGTTGCCGGCCATCGAGCGTACGATCTGGCTGCCAGTTGCGGGCGAACAGGCGACGGCGCAGGCGCTGATCACCAACCAGTTGGATGCGGCGACCGGTATGCAGCCGGCGACGTTCCCGACGCTGTTCCGCGGCAATCCGAAGATCATCACGCATACCGGCCAGAAGCCGCCCTATGGCTACGTCGATTGGTGGCCGATCTCGCTTTACGTCAACAACGAGGTTAAGCCGTACGACGACAAGGACGTGCGTTGGGCGGTGTCGCATTACGTCGACCGACAGCAGTTGATCGATGTCGGGTATCTGGGCGCGTCGCAGGTGTCGTCATTGCCGATGCCGCCTTACCCGCCGTTGCAGCCGTACTTCGATGCGGTGAAGGACCTGTTGGCGAAGTACGACACGCTGGAATTCGATCCGAAGAAGGGCGACGCGCTGTTGTCAGGCAAGGGATACAAGAAGGACGGCGGCGTCTGGGTTGATCCGCAGGGCAAGAAGCTCACGCTGGACATCATCGGCTTCGGTGCTGCCGGGCCGGCGATCGGTCCGGTGCTGTCGGAGATGCTGCGACGCCATGGCATCGAGGCGAGCATGAGCATGCCGCCCGATTTCGACGACCGGTTCCAGAAGGGCCAGTACGTCGGGTCGATCTACGGGCATGGCGGGTCTATTACCGAGCCGTATTCCACGTTGCGCCTGTATCAGGGGCGCAGCGTTGCGGTGCCCGGCGCGCACCTGGTGAATTTTGCCCGATGGAAGAATGCCGAGTTCGACAAGATCACCGACGAGATGTACGTCACTGATCCGAACAACAAGCCGAAGATGTTGGATCTGTTCCATCGCGCGATGGAGATCTGGCTGCCGGAGCTGCCAGACATCCAGTTGGTGCAGAACTTCCACCGCATCCCGATGAACACCACCTATTGGAAGAACTGGCCGACCGCGGACAACGCCTATATCAACGGAGCGTCCTGGCACCTGACGTATCCGATCGTGCTGTGGAACCTGAAGCCGGCCTGACGATGCAGCTTGCCTACATCGCACGCCGGTTTGGCGTCTTCCTGCTGATCGTCTGGCTGGCGGCGTCGCTGAACTTCTTTCTGCCCAAGCTGTCGGGACAGGACCCGGTGCGCACCAAGCTGCTGCAATCGGCGCAGCTCGGCGGCTATGTGCAAGCCGGTCTCGAGGACATGGTAAGGGAGTACGATCGGCGATTCGGGCTCGATCAGCCGCTGTGGCGGCAATATCTGACCTATCTGCGCGCGACGATGCGGCTCGATTTCAACTATTCGATTGCCAACTATCCGCGCACGGTGGGCGAGATGATCGCCGAGGCGGTGCCGTGGACGGTGGGGCTTCTTGGCACCACCACGTTGTTGTCGTTCGGCATCGGCACTCTGCTGGGCGCGCTGCTCGCCTGGCCGGGAGCGCCGCGCTGGATGCGCTGGCTGATGCCGCCGTTATGGGCGCTGCATGCCATCCCGTTCTTTCTGCTCGGACTGATCCTGATGTACCTGCTGGCGTTCCAGGTGCCGCTGCTGCCTATATTCGGCGGCTATACTGCGGGCGCGATGCCGACGCTGTCGCTGGGGTTCGTGTGGGACGTGTTGTCGCACGCGCTGCTGCCGGCCTTGTCGATCGTGCTGGTGGCGACGGGTGGCTGGGCGCTGGGGATGCGCGGGATGATGGTTACCACGATGGGCGAGGACTACGTGACCTTCGCCGACGCGAAGGGACTGAGGAGTTCGACCATCTTCCTGCGGGTACTGCGTACGCAATGCGATCCTGCCGCAGACCACCGCGCTCGCGTTGGCGTTGGGGCAGATCCTGTCCGGTGCTGTGCTGGTGGAGGTTATCTTTGGGTATCCCGGTATCGGGGCGCTGCTGTTCCAGGCGATACAGGAGAACGACTTCTTTCTGATTCAGGGCATTGTGTTCACGGTGATCGTGGCGCTGGGTTTGGCGACCTTGATCCTTGATGTGGTTTATCCGTGGCTGGACCCGCGGATTTCCTACCGGAGGGGTGATTGAAGGGAGTGGACCTGTGACGTTGGTTTCGCCTCCTCCCCCCAGCCCCCTCCCGTGAGGGGAGGGGGTAATTCGGTGTTCCGCTATATTCGGCGCAATCCGTCGTTGGTTGTAGGCGTTGCGCTGCTGACTTTGCTGGCGCTGTTCATTGTGATCGGCAATCTTACCGTGGATACTGAACTCGCACGGCCGCTGTCGGTGCGCGCGCTGCAGCCGCCATCGTGGGAGCATCCGTTCGGCACTGACCGGCAAGGACGTGACCTGCTGGCAGCCATGGTCGCGGGCACGCCGCTCACGCTGAAGATCGGCTTCATTGCCGGCTTTCTCGGTGTCGGCATCGGCACCGTGCTGGCCTTCGTCGCAGGGTATTATCGCGGCATGACGGATACGATCATCCGCGGCATCGCCGATATCGGACTGACCGTGCCCGGGCTGCTGGTGCTCATTGTCATCGCGGTGTCGGTGCGGGGCGGGCTGACGGTGAACGAGATGGCGATCATCGTTGCCTCGCTCGCCTGGCTGAACCCGACGCGGACTATCCGCGCACAGGTGCTCACGCTGCGTGAACGCGGCTACGTCGAGGTGGCGCGTTTGAACGGCATGAGCGGGCCGGAGATCATACTGCGTGAGATGATGCCGAACCTGCTGCCCTATCTCGCCGCCACCCTGGTGAGCGCGGTGTCCGCCGCGATCCTGGCGTCGATCGGCCTGGAAGTGCTGGGGCTCGGGCCATTGGAATCGCAGACTCTGGGCATGACGCTGTACTGGATCAACTTCAACGCTGCCATTCTTAATGGCTGGTGGTGGTGGTGGGTCGCGCCGATCGTGATCATCCTGATCGTGTTTCTCGGACTGTTCTTCGTTGCTGTCGGCTTGGACGAAATCGCCAATCCCCGCTTGCGACAATCGGCATGAGTGCTGCGTTGCTCCGGATCGAAGGATTGCGGGTTTCGTACGACCACCCGCTTGGCGCGGTGCGCGCGGTCGACGACGTTTCATTCAGTCTGCTTCCAAGGGAGCGGTTTGGCCTGGTGGGCGAGTCCGGTTCGGGCAAATCGACCATGGCGCTCGCCATACTCAGGCTGATCCGTCCGCCGGGACGCATCGATGGCGGTGAGGTCTGGCTGGACGGTCAGCCGTTGTCCACGCTGTCGGCTGACGCCATGCGCTGCCTGCGGCTCGCCGGTATCGCGCTGGTACCGCAAGGTTCAATGAATGCGCTCAACCCCGTGCTGCGCATCAGCGCACAGATCGCCGATGCGCTGGGCGATCATGGCATGGCGCTTACGCAACGCGACCTCACCGCGCGGGTGCGCGATCTGCTCGGTCAGGTCGGACTGCGGCCGGAGGTTGCGGGGATGTATCCGCACGAACTGTCCGGCGGCATGAAGCAGCGGGCCTGCATCGCCATCGCGATCTGCCTGCGCCCGAAGGTGATCATTGCCGACGAGCCGACGAGCGCGCTGGATGTGGTCGTGCAGCGTCAGGTGATGGCGACGCTTGGCCGCGTGCAGCAGGAACTTGGCGCAGCGGTGGTGCTGGTCGGCCACGACATGGGGCTGATGGCGCAGTTCGTTGACCGGCTTGGCGTGATGTATGCCGGTCGTCTGGTGGAGATCGCGCCGATCGGCGAGTTCATTACTGCGCCGAAGCATCCGTATACACAGATGCTGATCGCGAGTTTTCCGTCGCTGGAACGCAAGGGAATGATGCAGGGGATTCCGGGGCTTGCACCTTTGCTGCGCGATCTGCCTTCCGGCTGCGCCTTTCATCCGCGCTGTCCGATGGCCGCTGAACGGTGCCGCGCGCAGCGGCCGGTGTTGCGTGACCTCGGTGATCACCACGTTGCCTGTCACTTCGCCTGAGATTGTGGCGATGGCTGATCAAACTGCTCCACTCATCGAATTGCGCGGCGTGACGAAGGCCTATGGCCACGTGGCAGCGCTGGAGGACTTCTCGCTCGTCATCGAAGGTGACCAACCGGCGATCATAGCCATTGTCGGCGAGAGCGGCAGTGGCAAGACGACACTTGCGAGGCTGCTGCTGGGTCTTGTCGCACCAACGGCGGGCCAGGTTCTGTATCAGGGACGCGATCTTCAAGCGCTGTCCGGTACCGAGCGCCGCGCATTTCGCCGTGACATTCAGGCGATATTCCAGGACCCATATGGCGTCTACAATCCATTCTATCGGGTTGACCATGTGCTGAGCACGCCGGTCGCACAATTCCGTCTGGCGAAGACGAAGGCCGAAGCGCGCGGTCTGATCGAGGACGCGTTGCGCGCGGTCGGCCTGCGTCCCGAGGAGATTCTCGGTCGCTACCCGCATCAGCTCAGTGGCGGACAGCGGCAGCGTGTGATGGTGGCGCGCGCGCTGTTGTTGCACCCGCATCTGATCGTGGCGGACGAGCCGGTTTCCATGGTGGACGCGTCGCTGCGCGCCACCATTCTTGGCTCGCTGCGTTTGCTCAGGGAGGAGCGCGGCATCTCGATCATCTACATCACGCACGATCTCGCCACGGCCTATCAGGTGGCTGACAATATCATCGTGCTGTATCACGCCTCGGTTGCCGAGGCGGGTGATGTCGAGCTTGTAGTGAAGGCACCGAAACATCCGTATACGCAATTGCTGATCGGTTCGATCCCGCAGGTGAGCACGGAGCGCACGTGGCTGGATGAACCACGCGCGAGTGAGCGGGCCGAGACGGGCCACGGTGGCTGTAAATTCGTCGACCGCTGTCCGGTCGCCATGCCGATCTGTGGCGAGGCGGCGCCATTGCCGCGGCATACTGAACCGGATCGCGTGGTCGCCTGTCACCACTATGACGAGGCGGGCGCCTAGCCATTCCGCGGAAATAGCGACATAAGTGCGCCGGAGGGGAGATATGCCATGCCCGATACGATGCCATCCCGCACATGGACGCCCAATTCCTGGCGTGACTGCCCGATCCGGCAGGTGCCGGCCTATCCTGATCCGGAGAAGCTCGCTGCGATGGAGGGGCGCATTGGGCGCTATCCGCCGCTGGTGTTTGCCGGCGAGGCGCGGCGGCTGAAGGCGCATCTCGCGGCAGCGGCCGAGGGCAAGGCGTTTGTGCTGCAGGGTGGCGACTGCGCGGAAAGTTTTTCCGACTTCACCGCGAACATCATTCGCGACACGTTCCGGGTGCTGCTTCAGATGGCGGTGGTGCTGACCTTCGGTGCATCACTGCCAGTGGTGAAGATGGGCCGCGTGGCCGGCCAATTTGCCAAGCCGCGTTCCTCCGATACCGAGACGCAGGGTGACGTCACGTTGCCGTCGTATCGCGGCGACATCATCAATGGGCCCGAGTTCACAGCCGAGGCGCGAATTCCTGATCCGGCGCGCATGGAGTTCGGTTATTTCCAATCGGCGAGCACGCTGAACCTGTTGCGCGCCTTCGCCTCGGGCGGCTATGCCGACCTGCACGAGGTGCATCGCTGGAATCTGGATTTTGCCGCGCGCTCGCCGCTGGCGGAGCGCTACCAGGACCTGGCGCATCGCATCGACGAGACGCTGTCGTTCATGGCGGCGTGCGGGATGACCAGCACGACGACGCGCGACATGCGCGAGACCGATTTCTACACGAGCCACGAGGCGTTGCTGCTGCCGTATGAGCAGGCGTTGACGCGGATCGATTCGACCACCGACGATTGGTACGGCTGCAGCGCGCATTTCCTGTGGATTGGCGATCGCACACGCCAGGTCGATGGCGCGCATGTCGAATTCCTGCGGGGGGTGAAGAATCCGCTCGGGATGAAGGTCGGTCCGACGCAGGAGCCGGACGATCTGCTGCGCATCCTGGAGCGGTTGAATCCGGCGAACGAGCCTGGGCGGATCACGCTGATCAGCCGTATGGGCCACGACAAGGTGGCGGCGCGGCTGCCGCCACTGCTGCGTGCTGTGGAACGCGAGGGCGCCAAGGTCGTGTGGCTGTGCGATGCGATGCACGGCAACACGATATCCACGGTTGCCAAGCTGAAGACGCGCAACTTCGATCAGATCCTGTCTGAGGCCCGCAGCTTCTTTGACATCCATGCGGCGGAAGGCACATGGGCGGGCGGTGTCCATGTCGAGATGACCGGTCAGAATGTCACCGAATGCACCGGCGGTGCGCATCAGTTGACCGAGGCGGATTTGACCGAGCGGTACGAGACGTTCTGCGATCCGCGGCTGAACGCAGGGCAGGCGTTGGAGCTGGCGTTCCTTGTGGCCGAGGAACTGAAGCGGCGGCGCGCGCCGGGCGGGCTGATGCAGGTGGCGGCGGACTAGATGGCGGGTGAGGCTGCCCCCTCTCCCCGACCCCCTCCCACGAGGGGAGGGGGAGAATGTCTGGTATTTGACGACGACATTGCAGCGCGGACCGACAGTTACTTCAATCGGACGCGCCGTATCGTTGCGCGGTTCGGCGACAAGCGGGTGACCTACGCGGTGTTCATGCGTCGTCCCGTGATCTCGGCGCCGCGGCTGATGGTCGAGTGGCTGGACGCGGTGGCGGCCGCGCGCGGCACAAGCATCGATGTCGAGTTGATGTATCCGGAGGGCGCGTGGGCAGGCGCCGGTGAGCCGCTCGCCTATATCAGCGGCAGCCTTGTGCAGTTATCGGATCTGGAGACGATTCTCCTGCAAAGGATTGGGCCTCCGTCGGTCGCGGCGCACAACGCCTATCAGATGTGTCTCGCGTTGCCCGACGCGGCGTTCATGGCGATGGAGGCGCGGCACTGCGCCGGAGCCGAGATGCAGAACATGATGGCCTATGCTGCGTCGGTTGGCAGTGAGGCGGCGAAGCGGGAAGGTGCCAAGGGCTTCATCGGCAACGCCAATGACGGCACGGCGCACTGGTTCGGCACGCCGCGCGGCTTCGGGACGATGCCGCATTCGCTGATCGGCTATGCCGGCACCACACTGCGCGCGGCGGAGATGTTCCGCGCGACTTTTCCGGACGAGCCGATGACCGTGCTGGCGGATTACTTCGGCCGCGAGATCACCGATGCGCTCGCGGTATGTGCGCGGTTTCCTGATCTCGCCGGCGAGGGGCGGTTGTCATTCAGGTTGGACACGCATGGCGGGCGCTTCATGGAGGGGCTCGATCCGGCGGAAAGCTATGCGGTGATGGAGCGAAACGCACCAGGTGCCATCCGCCGTTATCGCAGCGAGACGGAGCTGCGTTATCTGGTCGGCACCGGTGTCTCGGCGGCGGCGATCTGGCGGCTGCGCGAGGCGCTGGACGCGGCCGGCTATCCACGCGTGCGCATCGTCGCATCGTCCGGCTTCGGCGTGGACAAGTGCCGGGTCATGGCCGATGCGAAGGCACCGATCGACGTTGTGGGAACCGGCAGCTTCATTCCCGATGCCTGGCACGAGACATACGCCACCGCCGACATCGTGGAATATGACGGCGTGCCGCTGGTGAAGGTCGGACGGGAGTTTCTGTTGCGGCAGAACGGCGCGCGCAAGAGGGCGGGTGGCTCGGTCAAGCCATGAGCGACATGTTCGCCCCCGATGGCGGCTGGCGCGTGCGCATCCTCGATTTGTCGGGTGGCGCGCACGACAACATCGTAGAGGAGATCGGCGGTTTCGAGACCTTGATGCAGGCCAATGCCTTTGCGCGCCGCTATGTGCGTGATTCGCTGGAGCGGTGCCGCCTGTCCGGTATGAACGCGAAGGAGGTGCTGGAGGCCTGGTTCGCTTTCGGCGAGGATGCCGAGGTGATCGATGCCGGCGAGGCCGGTTGGCGCAGCGCGACCGAGCTGGGCGATTTCGTCGATAATCCCGGCGGCTCCGAGGATCGCGACTGGCGCTCGCTCGATCCGCGGCGCATCGATGTCGATGATGACGATGAGTGAGCGCAGCAGCGAGGTTCGCCATGCCGACCTATGAATTCGTCACCGTCGATGTGTTCACCGACCAACGCTTCGGCGGCAACCCGCTCGCGGTGTTTCCGGATGCGCGCGGGCTGACCGATGAGCAGATGCAGGCGCTGGCGCTGGAGTTCAATCTGTCCGAAACAACGTTCGTTCTGCCGCCTGACAATCCGCAGCACCATGCGAAGGTGCGCATCTTCACGCCGCGTGCCGAACTGCCGTTTGCCGGCCATCCCAATGTGGGCACGGGCTACGTGTTGGCGCGGCGCGACGGCAATCCGCCCGAGCACTACGTGTTCGAGGAACTCGCCGGGCTGGTGCGTGTGCATGTGCTGCGTTCGGGTCACGCAATTATCGGCGCGCGCATTTCTGCGCCACGTGCGCTGTCCATCGACATCCAGCTTCCTGAGGACGTGGTTGCCGCGTGTGCGGGTCTGGAGGCAGCGGACATCGCCACCAACGCGCACACGCCGCTGGTCGCCTCGGTGGGGACGCCATTCGTCATTGCCGAGGTCGCGAGCGTGACGGCGTTGTCGCGCGCCAGTCCGGATATCGGTGCGTTCCGTGCGGCGGCGGAGAAGTTTCCCGAGGTCGCGACACGATTTTCGCTGCTGATCTATGCACGACGGGATGGTGATGCGACGCGGCTGGCCGCGCGCATGTTCGCCCCGCTCGGCGGCATTCTGGAGGATCCGGCGACGGGGAGTGCCAACGCCGCACTCGCCGCGCTGCTGACGTCGCTGGCGCCGGGCGAGAATGCAGATCTGGCCTACGAGATTCTGCAGGGCGCTGAGATGGGGCGACCGAGCACGATCATTGCCTCCGCGCGCAAAACGGCGGAGGGGCCGGTGCTGGCGACGGTGGAGGGGAGCTGCGTGCCTGTGCTGAGGGGGACCGTGGAGCTGTAGCGCCTCCTCCCCCCGACCGCGAGGGGGTGCAGCTTGCGCTTATTCGACCGTCACAGACTTTGCCAGATTGCGTGGCTGATCCACGTCGGTGCCCTTCAGGACGGCGACGTGATAGGCCAGCAACTGCACAGGGACCGCGTAAAGGATCGGCGCGACGAATGGATCCACAGCCGGCAGCACGATCGTCTCTGCTGCGATCCCACGGAGCTTGGCCGCGCCGGCCGCGTCGCTGAACACGATGACCTGACCGCCGCGCGCCGCCGCCTCCTGCAGGTTCGACGCGGTCTTTTCGAACAGCGGGCCTGACGGCACGATGGAAACCACCGGTACGTCCTTATCGATCAACGCGATCGGGCCGTGCTTCATCTCGCCGGCGGCATATCCCTCGGCGTGGATGTAGCTGATCTCCTTCAGCTTCAGCGCGCCTTCCAGCGCAATGGGGAAGCAGTTGCCGCGTCCGAGATAGAGCACGTCGCGCGCCTGTGCGATACGCTGCGCCAGCGCCTTGATCTCGTCATGCTTGTCGAGCACCTCGGCCGTGCGGCTGGGCACTTCAAGCAGCGCGGTGGTCATCGCCGCCTCTTCCTTCGCGCTGATCGCATTGCGCGCACGCGCCGCACCGAGTGCGAGGCACGCCATCGCGGCGAGCTGCGCGGTGAACGCCTTGGTGCTGGCGACGCCGATTTCCGGCCCCGCCACGGTCTCCAGCACTGCGTCGCTCTCACGCGACATGCTGCTTTCCGGCACGTTCAGCACCGACAGCACGTGCTGACCCTGCTCATGCATGTAGCGCAGCGCTGCCAATGTGTCGGCGGTCTCGCCCGACTGGGACACGAGCAGACCAAGCCCACCCTTCGGCAACGGTGGAGTACCGATAGCGGAATTCGCTTGCCACATCGGCGTCTGTCGGAATGCGCGCGATCGCCTCAAACCACCAACGTGCGACCAGCCCGGCATAGAATGCGCTGCCGCACGCACTGACCGTGATGCGCGGGAGCGTCGCAAAGTCGAATGGCAGCGGGGGCAAGGCGACCGCGCGCGTCGCGGGATTGACCATGCGATGCAGGGTGTCGCCGATCACCGCGGGGTGCTCGTGCAGTTCCTTTTCCATGAAATGGCGGAAATTGCCCTTGCCGATTGCCGCACCGGTGAGCCGGGTCAGTTTCACTTCGCGCTGCACTTCGGCGCCGCTCATGTCGAAGAACCGCGCGCCTTTGCGGTCAATCACGGTCCAGTCGCCATCGCTCAGATAGGCGATGCGCTGCGTCAGCGGCGCCAGTGCCAGGCCATCGGATCCGACGAACATTTCGTTTTCGCCGAAGCCCACCGCGAGCGGCGCGCCGTGCTGCGCGCCGATAATGAGATCGGGGTGGCCGGAGAAGATCATGGCCAGCGCATAGGCGCCTTCCAGCCGACGGAACGCGGCACCCGCCGCTTCGATGGGACTCATGCCGCGCTGCAGGTTGAGATCGACCAGCTGCGCCACAGTCTCGGTATCGGTCTCGGTGGTGAATACCTGCCCCGCGGCCTCGAGTTCCGCGCGCAGCTCGGCATGGTTCTCGATGATGCCGTTGTGCACGATGGATACGCGTGAGGTGCCGTGCGGGTGGGCGTTGTTTTCGGTTGGCGCGCCGTGTGTCGCCCAGCGCGTGTGGCCGATGCCGATGGTTCCTTTAAGCGGCGCGTGATCCAGCGCCTCGGCAAGCTTGCCTAGCTTGCCCTCGGCGCGGCGGCGTTCGATATGGCCGTTGACCAGGGTGGCTATGCCAGCGCTGTCATAGCCGCGGTATTCCAGTCGGCGCAATGAATCCAGGATCATTGGGGCCGCCTGCCTCGAGCCGATAATGCCTACAATGCCGCACATCTAACGCCGCTTTCCTTGCAGTTTCTCGCGCAGGAGCCGGGCGCGGCCTTGCTTGTTCTCCTGCCGCCCGCGCGCGACCGCCAGCGCGTCGGATGGCACGTCCTCGGTGATCACGCTGCCGGCCGCCACGATGGCGCCGTCGCCAACCGTCACGGGTGCCACCAGAGCGGTGTCGGAACCGATGAAGGCGTGCGCGCCGATCGTCGTGCGGTGCTTGTTGTAGCCATCGTAGTTGCAGGTGATGGTGCCGGCGCCGATGTTGGTTGCCTCGCCGATGTCCGCGTCGCCGAGATAGGTGAGGTGGCTGGCCTTGGCGCCGGCGCCAAGTCTCGCAGCCTTCACCTCGACGAAGTTGCCGATGTGAACCTGCTCGGCGAGGTCCGCGCCGGGCCGCAGCCTGGCATACGGACCGACGACGCAGTTCGGTCCGACGGTGCAGCCTTCCAGATGGCTGAAAGCCCGAATATGCGCGCCGGATGCGATTTTGACTCCCGGCCCGAACACCACGTTGGGTTCTATCGTCACGTCCGAGGCCAGTTCGGTGTCGGCGCACAGGAACACCGAGCCAGGGTCAGTCATGGTGACCCCGGCATCCATTGCGGCGACGCGCAGGCGCGACTGCACTGCCGCCTCGGCGGCCGCGAGTTCGCTGCGCGAATTGATGCCGGCGACTTCGTCGGGCGGCGCTTCCACTGCGACGATGCGTCCGCCATCGGCGTGCGCCAAAGCGACGACATCGGTGAGGTAGTATTCTCCCTTGGCATTGTCCGCGCGCACCTCGCGCAGCCAGCGCACCATGTCTGAAGCGGTGGCGCAGAACACACCGGCATTGCACAGCGCCTCGGCGCGTTCCGCCTCCGCCGCGTCGATCCATTCGACAATGCGTTCAACGTAGCCGCCGCGTGTGATCACGCGACCGTAGCGGGCAGGGTCTGCCGGACGGAAGGCGAGCAATGTCAACGCGGCATCGCCGGCGGCGCGACGGTCCAGCAGGTGACGCAGCGTCTCCGGGCGAATAAGTGGCGCGTCAGCGTACAGGATCGCTACCTCGCCGTCGCCGAAATGCGGTGCCGCGATCAGGGCAGCGTGTGCGGTGCCGAGGCGCTGCTGCTGCACGACGCAGAGGTGCGGGGCGGCCTCCTGCTGCAGGGCGTCCATGTTCGGGCCGATCACCACGACGATGCGGCCGAATACTTGTTCGCAATTCGATATCAAATGCCGCAGCATGGACCGGCCGGCGATCTTGTGCAGCGCCTTGGGCAGCGCGGACTTCATGCGCGTCCCGATACCTGCGGCCAGGATTACCGCGGTGCGTGTCATACTATCCCTCGTTACTCTGCCGTTCTTTTTGCAGCTTGAGGCTACGCCTTGTCAAAGCTTGTCTCTATCCTGATGGTTCAAATCCCATTTCGGAGTGCAACGGCGTGGTCCGCACACTGCTGCTCGATCTCGACGGCACGCTGGTGAACTCGGTGCCGGACCTTGCTGCGGCGCTGAACCGGCTGATGCAGGCGCGCGGACTGGCCGGTTTTTCCCAGCCGGAGACGGCGCTGATGGTGGGCGACGGCGTGGCGCGACTGGTCGAGCGGGCCTTCGCCGCCCGCGACCGGACACCGGACGCGGCTGCGGTGGCGGAGTACTCCGCCGACTATCTGCAGCATGCCGCGGTGGAGACCCGGCCGTATCCCGGGGTCGCCCACGGTCTCCACACCCTGGCGCGCGAGGGCTGGAAGCTGGCGGTTTGCACCAACAAGCCGGAGAAGGCGGCGCGTACCTTGCTGACCGCTTTGGGGCTCGGGGCGCTGTTCGCGGCGGTCGGTGGGGGCGACAGTTTTCCAGTCCGCAAACCGGACCCGGCGCATCTGCTGGCCACATTGAAGGCAGCCGCCGGCGAGCCGGGGCATGCTGTTATGGCGGGCGATCACGCCAATGATGTGGCCGCTGCACGCGGTGCCGGCGTGCCGTGCATCTTTGCCGCCTGGGGCTACGGGCCACCGGCGATGGCTGAGGGAGCCGCAGCGGTGGCGCGGGATTTCGTCGAACTGACCGTGATTGCCAGGCGCCTGACGGCGTGATGCTATTCCGGCCGTTCGGTTGCGGCGGTCAGATACATGGTCGCCCAGCCGAACCAACGGGTCTGGAACGCGATCCGGACCGGTAGCGGCGGTCCGCCGGGGAGCACAGGTGCCAGCCAGGCCGACCCGCGGAGCGGACTGCGGTGCTCCGCATCGTCCTCGCGCAGCAGAAAGCCGGCGAGTTCACGTCCCTCAAAATCGCAGCGCAGAGTCGCCCCACTGAAGCTGGAACGGCTGGTCGGGTCCAGACGCTCGGGGCCGCCGGTGTGCGCCACGACATCCAGCACGCGCCGGCCGTCGTAGGTGTGCACTTCGGTCTCGCAGGTGTGGTCCTTCTGGACGCGGCGCATGAGCTGGGCCAGGGCGCTCAGTGTGTCCACGGTGTGACGCTGCAGCTCGGGTGGCACCGGCTCGCGCTCGGTCTCCTGTGGCGGCTGGAGCTCTTTGACCTGCGGCACGCCATGATCATAGGCGACCAGGGTGCGACGTTCGTGTCCGCGCCAGACGCCTTCGCCGGAGAATTCGAGCGGTATCGCTTCGTCGTCGTGCCATGTGCCATGCACGCTGTTCGTTTGGTGGCCACGGTAGAATAGGCCGACCAGGCCGGTCGTGTGATAGTCGATATTGAGGTGATAATTCCACGCGCCGAGCCCGAAATACGCCTGCATCTGCATCACTTCGATGCCGGCAGCGTAGGTGTCGTAGCCGATCTGGACCTGTGCGACCTGCGCCCGCGCCGCGGTGGTTGCGAGGCATGCCAACCCGAATGCGGTAATGGCCATGGGGCGCATGGTCGGCATGTTGCGCCGCACCAGACTGAAAACAAGCGTGGAACAACGCGGCTTGACACCAAAAAGCGGCGCTGCCTATTTCAGCTCACGATGGGTGCGTAGCTCAGCGGCAGAGCACCGTCTTCACACGGCGGGGGTCACAGGTTCAATCCCTGTCGCACCCACCATCGTTTCAGTGGATGGGGGCGTGATCACGCGCCCGGCGGTTCCGGCGATATAGGTCCTACAGCGCCCGGCCTTGCCGGCGGCCGCGCATCCTGCATGGCCTGCCACACGCGCTGTGCCGATGCGGGCATGTCCAGATGTGCGACGCCCTCTGGCCGCAGCGCGTCCATCACGGCGTTCATCGCCGTCGGCAGCGAGCCTACTGTGCCCGCCTCGCCTGCGCCCTTCACGCCGAGCTGATTGTTTGGCGACGGGACCGGGACGGTCTTGATCGTGACCTGCGGGAGCAGATCGGCGTGCGGCATAGTGTAGTCCATGAAGCTGGCCGTCACGATCTGGCCGTCCTCGGTGTAGACGCAGAGTTCGCCGAAGACCTGCCCGAGGCCTTGCACCAAGCCACCCAGGACCTGTCCGGCCAGTAGGGTTTGGTTCACCACCATGCCGCAATCGTCGATCGACACGTAGCCGACGATCTCGGTCGTGCCCGTCTCCGGGTCGATCTCCACTTCGGCGATGTGGGCGCCGGACGGGTAGGACCTGGGTGATGGATAGGCCACCGTGGTATCGAGCCGACCGGGATGCAGTCTCGCCAGCTCGGTCAGGCTGACCCGCCGGTCGGTGCCGTCGACGACGAAGTCGCCCTCGTCGTAGCGGATGTCGACCGGCGCCGCCTCGAGCGCTTCGGACGCAAGCTGCTGGCCTTTGCGGACGACTTCAGCGGCTGCCACCGCGCTGCCGGCGCCTTGGGACATCATGCTGCGTGACCCGAATGCGCCGGCACCTTTTTGCGCCGGCCCATCCTGGCACCCGGCCCGCACGGTGATGCGTAGCGGGTCGATTCCCAAGGCGTGGCCGACGATCTCCGGCAGGACGGTCTCATGGCCCTGGCCCGAGGCGATCGCTACCTCGTGCAGCAGGATGCTGCCGTCGGGCTCAAACGTGAGCGCGACGTCGTCGGAGGGCGCCACGCCGCCGGCCGGTTCGATGAACAGGGCGCAGCCGATGCCGCGCAGTCGCCCGCGCCGGGCCGCCTCGGCACGACGCGCGGGAAACAGGTCCCATTCCGATTCCGCCAAAGCAATGTCGAGCAGCGCGTCGAAATCGGCACTGTCGAAGGCGCTCGGCACCGGTGCGGCAGCGATGGCATAAGGGAATAGGTCCCGCGGGATCAGGTTGCGGCGGCGCAGCGCGATGCGGTCGATGCCGGTCTGTACGGCCGCCTCATCGACCAGGCGCTCGACGATGTACGCCATGTCCGGCCGGCCGGCGCCGCGATACGCAGTGATCGGCACAGTGTTGGTGACGGCGAGGCGGGTGCGCCCATGCACCGCCGGAATACGGTAGGCGCCGGTCGCCATCAGCGGGGCGTTGAAGGTATTGGTGAACGGCCCTGCGGCTGAGGCGTAGGCGCCGATATCGCAGATCCAGTCGTGCCGGATGGCGAGGAAGCATCCTTCAGCATCCAGCGCCAGCTCGGCCACCATGGAAACCGCGCGGCCGTGATAGTCACTCAGGAACGTCTCCGACCGGCTCGCGATCCATTTCACCGGTCGCCCGATTTGCCGCGCGGCCAAGGCCAGGGCGGCATATTCCTGATAGGCTGCTCCGCGGACGCCGAACGCGCCGCCGACATCTCGCGCGTGGACACGCACCCGGTCCGGTGTCAGTCCAACGAGTGCGGCGAGACCGTCCCGCATGCCCGTCATGCCCTGGCTTGGGCTCCACAACTCAAGGATGTTGCCGTCCCACGCGGCCATGGCCGCCTTTGGCTCCATCGGGTTGCCAACGACGCGGCCACTCTCCTGCGCGAGCCGGACCACGTGCCTGGCGGCGGCGAAGGCGGCTTGCGTCGTGACACTGTCGCCGTAATCGGTTTCGTAGCAGAGATTGCCAGGAACATCCGCATGCAGCAGCGGGGCGTCTTGTGCCAGTGCGGCGGGGCCGCTCGCGACCGCCGGCAGCGAATCGTAGTCGATTCGGATCAGTTCGCAGGCGTCCTGCGCGGCATGCGGCGAATCGGCGACAACAAGGGCGACCGGCTCGCCGACATAGCGCACGCAGCCCAAGGCGAGCGCCGGCGCGACAATCACTTTGAGGGCCTCGCCGCGGCCGAGCGGCATTAGCGGCACGCCGCGCGTGTGGCCGGCTGCCTGCATGTCGGCCCCAGTCAAAACCACGCGCACCCCTGGCGCGGCCTGCGCCGCGGCCACGTCGCTGCTGACGATTCGGGCATGCGCCCGATCCGTGCGCAGGAATGCCGCGTGCAGCGCGTCTGGGCGATCCCAGTCCGCCGTGAACATCCCGGCGCCGGTCACCAGTCTGCGGTCCTCGCGGCGGCCCGTGTAACTGTGCTCCATTTCGCAACGCCTCGAAATGTTCTGATGGTTCCTAACGCCTTGTGTCCGGTCCATTGGATGTCGCCGCCGCCTGCCTCGCCGGATGGAGCGTCGGTCGGACAAAGAGGCGCCGCACACGACGTTCCTCTGCGGTTACCTGCATTGGATGGAACTGTGGCGGGAGATCCGTGAGAGCCTGAACGTGATGGAATACTGGAATGACCCCAATGCTGTCATCCTCGATAGCCACGGTCGCGAGATCGCGACCAACCGCTGGATGCTGGTCGTGCAGCCGCTGCTGACTGCATGGTCTACGTCAACACGCTGATGCTCCATAGCGTGCTGTGGTTTGAGGCATAGACCGCTCGGCAGCAACCCGGATGGCGGGAGATGTATGCGTCGGCGGTGGTCGCAACATTACACGCTGACGCCCGCCGCAGGGTCGCGCGTCAGCCGCCCGCTCCGCTGCTGGGCGTCCACCCCGCCGGTGCCGATATGGATGCTGCATCGGACATCTGGTTCGTGTGGCAGACGGTGGGGGATGGTCCGGCCGCCGCGCTGGGGGCGGTCCGAGCGGCATCAAGAGCGCCATGAAGGCCATGCCGGATCACCATGGCAGGAAACCAGATGGTCCATTTGCACAGCAATACGATTGCGAGCGCGAAGTAGAGGACGGGGGGACAGTTCACTACAACCCCAGCGATTACCCACATTTGCCCAGCCATACTAATTTTCGCTCCCCGGCGAGAGAATTGCACATCGTCGGGGCGGGTGGCTATGGAATTGTGTTGTTGGGCAAAACGGCCGCATCCCGCGCCGCTCTGACGAGGCCGGGCTGCGGCCGCTTCATGCGACGGGTTTTTGGCGGTCCCGCGGACCGGGCCTGTGGATGGCCAGCCACCTCGGCCCTCAAGCCACGAATGGCGCCAAAGCCGCCCACGCGGCGACCAGACCCAAAGCCATTCCGGCAGCGGTGACATAAGCGCGCATCGGTCTCCTCCGTCTCACTTCGGGCAGGATGGCGACCGCGCGCGCATGTGCGCTGTGATCCAGTGAACAGCCTGGATGATTTTTTTCCGCGCCCTTCCGTCCGGCCTGAGGACGCCGCGGGATCGCGCGTTCCGACATGCCGGACGAAAAAGCGCGGCACGGCACTGAGGCGGAGATCAGGGGGAGACTTGAGCTGATACCGAAAGCGGCCGGACTTATGACGAGAGGGTCAGCTCCGACGAGGCGGGATTCGGCGTCAATCGGCATGGCACGGGCTCAATCCGCGCCTGCCATCGCCCCGAGGGCCACCGCCCTCGGGAGTTAGGCGCTCGTTGAATGCGGGATCAGACCGCTTCCTTCAACTCCTTGGCGACACGGAAGGCGACCTTCTTGCTCGCCTTGATTTTGATTGCCTCGCCGGTGGCCGGATTGCGGCCCATACGGGCGGCGCGCTTCCTGACCTGAAGCACGCCTAGGCCGGCGATCCGGATACGGTCGCCTTTCTTGAGGTGCTTCGCGACCAAGCCCACCATGTCCACCAGCATGGCGTCGGCCTGCTTCTTTGGCATGTCGTGGCTCTCGGAGAGCGACGCCGCCAGATGTTTGAGGGTCACGGTGGCCTGCGCGGCCGATTTGGCCGGCGCTGCCGTCTTGGGGGTCTTCGCCGCGGACTTTGCCGCGGGCGCCTTTTTTGCTGCCATGCTCACACCAACTCGCTGTTGCAGTTTGTCTTGCATTGTGACGGAATCACGGTTTGTCCCTCAGGACAAGCATTTCTTGCAGTCCGGCCCGCGGAATTGGGGGACTTTTCAATGCCGGCGGCTGTGGCATGGTGGCTTCTCCGTCCAATTTGACTGGGATTCAAGCGAGGCAGAAGGGCAGAACGATGTACGATCTCCACTATTGGCCGACCCCGAACGGCAAGAAGGTGACAATCCTGTTGGAGGAGCTGGGAGCGCAGTACAAGATCGTGCCATGTAATATTGGGCGTGGTGACCAGTTCACGCCGGAATTCCTCAAGATCAATCCGAATCACCGCATGCCGGTATTGGTGGATCATGATCCGAAGGGTGGCGGCGAACCCATCGCCGTCTTCGAATCTGGCGCGATCATGCTGTATATCGCCGAGAAGGAGGGCAAGTTCTTCCCGCAGGCGATGCGGCCCAGGTATCAGGTCATTCAGTGGCTGATCTGGCAGATGGCCAACCAGGGGCCGAAGAGCGGCGAATGTGGTCACTTCCGACGGCTCGGCGACAGCAAGGGCGATCAGTCCTATGCGGTGACCCGCTTCACCGACGAGGCGAATCGACTGTACGGCGTGCTCAATAACCGGCTGTACGAGAGCCGGTATCTGGCCGGCGACGAATACACGATCGCCGACATGATCAGCTACCCCTGGACGGTGAACTGGAAGGCGCAGGGCCAGGACATCGAGGAGTTCAAGTATTTCAAACGCTGGTTCGAGGAACTCGGCACGCGGCCCGGGGTGCAGCGCGGCATGGCGGTCGGTGCGGAGATGTCGGAGGATCAGTCCAAGCTGCCGGCGGAGGAGCGCGAGCGGAGGGCGAAGATTCTCTACAACCAGCGGGCGCGGCCCGTACCGGCGTAGCGGCGCATAATTGGGGGCGACAGCCGACCCCCTCCCCTAACTCCCTCCCGCGAGGGGAGGGGAATGGTTAGGCCCTGGTTCAACGGTTGCCCTGTTAGTTTGAGGAGTTTCCCATGGCGGACATCGAATGCTTCTTCGACTGCTCGAGCCCGTGGACCTATTTCGCCTTCCACAACCTACTGCTGATGCAGAAGGAGCTTGGCATTGACATCGCCTGGCGCCCGATTCTTGTGGGCGGGGTGTTCAACGCGGTCAATCCAAGCGTGCACAACTCGCGCGAGAAGCCGGTGGCGGCGAAGGTCGCTTACGGCAAGAAGGACCAGCAGGACTGGGCGCGCCATCTCGGCCTTCGCATGCACTACCGGCCGACCGTGTTCCCGGTGAACAGCGTCCGCGCCATGCGCGGCTGCATTCTGCTGGAGCCCGAGGGCAAGCTGGTGCCGTTCGCGCTGGCGACGTTCGAGGCTTATTGGGGCGACGACAAGGACATCTCGCAGATCCCGGTGCTGCGCGAGATCTGCGACAAGGTTGGCGTCGATGCGGACAGGTTCCTCGCCGGCGTCGAGCAGCAGGCCATCAAGGACAAGCTGCGCGCGATCACCCAGGAGTTGATCGATCGCGGCGGCTTCGGCTCACCAACCATGTTTGTCGGCGGCGACGATATGTATTTCGGCAATGACCGCGTGCCGTTGATCCGCGACGCTGTGCAGCGACGGCGCGGCGCGGGTTAGCCTGGCTCAGATAGTGCCGCCAGGTCCAATTCGGTACTGATCGAGCAGCCTGTGCGCGTCGTGGGCCCATTTCAGCAGCGGGAACCGCGCCTCGCTCGGAACCGAGGGCCAGTCGGAGCCGATATCCAAAGCCACCCTCTCTCCCTCGACCAGGGCCAACAGCAACTCATGGTAGGAGGGACCTATGTGTTCTCCGTTAACACTGCGGGGCATTGCGGGCACCATATGAACCTCTTCTTCTCGTTTTGCGTTTGTCCGCGCGGCATCGGGTCGTGAGCCAGATTTTGAACTTGACGTCTCCGGTTATTCTTTGCAATAATAGCTAAATCGACTCTATCTCCGTCGCCGCAAGAAAAGCAGAGACGATCCGCCGGGAAATAGCAATCCGGATCCATAGCAAACCCGTCACGAACGCGTCTTATGCGTGTTAATAATGACGTATTTCTGACGTCACTCAGCGGCTTCCGTACCAATCGATCACGTTCGCCTCAAGGCGTCCGCGGCTCGCCCAGATCCCACCAGATGCCAGCGAATGCCGCGATGCCCTCGCGGGCCGGCGCGATCAGAAAATGTTCGTCAGGTCCGTGCTGCTTGCACCCATTGTAGCTGTGCGGAACCCAGATCAGCGCGACGCCGAGATGATCGACGAAGACGTCGCCCGGCAGGCCGCCGGACGAATTGGGAATCACCTGGATGCGGCGGCCGAGAGTCTGCTCCATCGAGGCGACGGTCCAGCGCACCCAGGGGTGCGACGGGTCGGTGCGGCTCGCCGGCATGCGAACGCCGGGGTTCTCGATCCGCACGCCGGTGAACCCCTCGGCATCGAGATGCCGGCGCAGCGCCGAGGCGAATGCTGCGGGATCGGTGTCGACCGTATAACGGATCTGGCAATGCGCGCGGGCGTTCGGCGCCACCGCGTTGACCGGGTTCTCCGGCCGGCCTGAAACCATCGCCAGCACGATGAAGCTGTTCCAGCCGTAGATCTTCTCGGCCGCGGTCAATCCCGGCTCACCCCAGCCCGGATCGATCGCCGCCGCCTCGCCGCCACCGCCGACCTCGCAGCCGCTCAGCACGGCGCGCACGCTGGCCGGCAATCCGTTCCGTGGCAGCCAGTCGCGCACCAGGATGCGGCCGTTGCGATCGATGATGGTGCCCAGCGCGTGGGTCAGCACCACGGCGGGATCCGTGGTCAATCCGCCCCAATGGCCCGAATGGACGCCGCCGGGACGCAGGTCGACCACCAGGTCGAAATGGAACGTGCCGCGCGTGCCGGTCGCGATGGTCGGCATGTCGGGCATCACGCGTGGACCGTCGCTGCCGATCAGCACATCGGCGGCGAGTTCGTCCTTATGGGCAGCGACGAAGTCCCGCAGGCCCACCGACCCGCGTTCCTCGCAGGTCTCCAGCACCAGCTTCAGATTGAAGCCAAGCCTGCCGTCGCGCTCCGCGAGCACCGCCTCGAGCGCCGAGAGGTTCACTGCATGCTGGCCCTTGTTGTCGGCGGTGCCGCGGCCGTACCAGCGGTCGGCTTCCTCGGTCAGTCGCCAAGGATCGAGGCCGTCGCGCCATTGGTCCTCGAGTCCGCGGACGGTATCGGCATGGCCGTAGGTCAGGATGGTCGGACGTTCCGGATCCTCGATACGCTGAGCGGTAAGGATCGGGCCGAATCCAGGCTGCGGATTGGCATGAACCGCCACGACGAAGCCCATCCGCTCGAGCCACGGTCTGATGGCGCCATCGAGATAGCGCTGGACGTCGGTTTCGTGGCCGGGATCCTGCGACGTACTGGGAATGGCCACCAGTTCCGCCAGCCGGTCGCGAAAACCGGGGCCGTCGAAGAATTCCAGCGCGCGTCCGATTGCGCTCGCACGTGTGCCCATTGTTCAGCCTTTCCAGCGGCAGGAAACGCCGGAACTAGCCGGTTATGCAGGCTGACGCCATGCTCATGCCCTCCGCTCGCCGGCGTATTCCGGCACGGTCAGATATACCCAGATCAGGTTCGCCAGCAGCAGTGCCGCGGTGATCAGGAACACCCAGCGCAGGCCGAACGAGGCGGCGATCGCGCCGCCGGTCAGCGGCCCCAGCGAGTTGCCGAGAAACGTCGCGGACGCTGTCATGCCGTAAACCGTGCCGCGGCTGGCGCGGTCGACCATGCGACCGATCAGGGCATTCGCCGTGGGCAGGATGCCGCCAATGAACAGACCGACTCCGAAGCGCTCGACCACGAACGTCCAATAGCCGTTGGCGAAGGCCTGGGGCAGGCTGGTCAGGGTGGCGCCCGCCAGGCAGATCAGCAGCACGCGGCGATAGCCGATCTCGTCGCTGTGTTTGCCGAGCAGTGGCACGGCCATCATGCCGGCCAACCCGGTGACGGAGAACGCCAGACCGCCGAGCGTCGCCAGGTTGGGCTGATTGCCGACGACCTCCTGGACGAACAGCGTCACCACGGGCTGCACCGCGCGCGTGCTGAACTGCGCCATGAACAGCACGAAGAACAGCGGCAATATTCCAGCGGCACCGATCATGAGAGCGAGGCCACGCAGGCCGGAACGCCGCAGATGCGAGGCGTCGGGTCGCACGAAACGCTCGCGCACGCCGCGCCACACCAGGAAGACTGCGGCGAAGGTGACGCCGGAGGTGCAGTAGAACGGGATACGGTAGCTGCCGGTGACATCGGCAAGCACGCCACCGATAACCGGCCCCACCAAAGAACCGACCAGTTGTCCGGTGCTGAGCCAGCCGAGTGCGTAACCGAGGCGCTGCTCGGGTACCTGGCTTGCCACGAGCGCCATCGCGGTCGAGGAGAAACCCGCGAACACGCCCATGAGGGCACGCGCGGCGAAGAACTGCCAGACGTTCTGCGACAGACCCATGAAGGCGGTGAAGACCGCGATCGCGCAGCTCGAGCGGATCAGCATCGGTTTGCGCCCGTAGCGGTCGGCGAGCCTGCCCCACAGCGGCGAGGTGAAGGCGGCGACGAACGAGGTGGAGCCGTTCAGGATGCCGGACCACAGATCGATACCGGCCTCGGTGGTAACACCGAGCTTTGGCAGGAACAGCGGCATGATCGGGCTGAGAAAGCTGAACGACATTGTCATGATGAACTGAATGCCCACCATCGCCCAAAGTGTGACCTGCCAGCTGGAGGCGCTGGTGGTCACGTCATGCGTGCTGTCCGGGGTTGGCGTCTTGCCTGGGGCTTCCGTCATTCGCGCAACAGTGACACGTGGCCGCCGCATCGTCGAATACGATCGCTTCGCCAGTCGGAACGACAGGCGATAGGCTGCGCCAGTCGCAGCGAGGAGGCGAGCATGCCGGCCCACATCTGCACCACCTGCGGGACGCAGTACCCCGAGGCGGACAACCCCCCAGCCGGATGCACGATCTGTCAGGAGCAACGGCAGTATGTGAACCCGCTCGGGCAGGCATGGACCACATTGTCGGCAATGCGGCGGACGTATTTCAACGGCTTTCGTCAGCACGAGCCCGGATTGCTCGGCATCGGGACCGTGCCCGGATTCGCCATCGGCCAGCGCGCTCTGCTGCTGCAAACGCCGGCGGGCAATATTCTGTGGGACTGCATCAGCTTCATCGATAATGCCACGGTGGAAATCGTGCGATCACTCGGCGGTATCAGCGCAATCGCGATCTCTCACCCGCACTTCTACGCGTCGATGGTCGAATGGAGCCACGCCTTCGGCGGTGTACCGATCCATCTGCACGCCGCGGACAGACGGTGGGTGATGCGGCCTGATCCGAGTGTGACGTGCTGGGAGGGCGAAATGCGGGAGCTTGCGCCGGGCATCACACTCCTGCGCTGCGGCGGACATTTTGCCGGTGGGACCGTGCTGCACTGGGCCGATGGCGCCGACGGCAAGGGTGCACTGTTGACCGGCGATATCGCGACGGTGACGCCAGACAGAAATCTCAGCTTCATGCGCAGCTATCCGAACCTGATCCCGCTGGATGCGAGTTCGGTGCGACACATCGCCGGTGTCCTGGAGGCGTGGCCGTTCGATCCCGTCTATGGTGGCTGGTGGGATCGGGTAATTCCTGCGGGCGGCAAGGCGGCGCTGGCCCTGTCAGTGAAGCGCTACCTCGCAGCCATAGGCGGGCCACTGGCTGATTAGCTATTCCTGGTCAGCCTCGGGCCGCGCCGCCAACCAATATCGGCCGTTGATCTGGATCAACGCCTGTGCTTCGAATGTATGGTTACGGTAGCATTCCTCTTGGAGGTATGCCGATGCAAGACCAGCCTTTGGACAATGAGCTGCTCGATCTGCACGCCGAGACCCAGTGTCTTGCCTTGACCCTGGCGGAGCCAGCAATGAGCGCGCGCCTTGTGGAGATCGCGGGCGAACTGCTGGACCTTGCGTGCGGCGACGCACGCGACTGGCAGACTCAAAAGTCCGGTTTCTCTCACCAAGAGCGGGTGTGATTCGTTCGACGGCCGGGGTTTGGTGGTCATCGCGAGGCAACACGCCATTGCGTGGTGGCGCGATCTTGCCGGAGATGGCTCGAGCAATTCCAGTCATTCATATGTTGCGCATGCAAGAGTGCGCATGCCGCATCCGAATTCTCAATAACCGCAATAAATCGCGCAATCTCAGTTTGATCTGAGTCAAGGCACTCAGTAACCATTTCTTAGAGCAGGCAGGCTTAGGTTTGCGAAAGCAGCGGAACGGCTGCGGCAATCAGAAGTCGTAATTACAGGATGCACAGAAAATGGTGTGCACGACTGCCAAAACGGTCCATGTCCCGTTATCGCGCTGTACTGTCGCGGAACTTCACGCCCGGGCTGCGGAGTTTCGCAGCATGGCGGCCACCGCCAGGACCGCCGCTGACGCGCAGGGCCTCACGGCGCTTGGGGCGCGCTATGACGCGCTGGCGAGTCGACGTGATCATGAGGTGGGCGCAGCGACACTGGCGGCGTGCTCCGGTGAAAAAACGCGAGGACCGGAACGGGCTATGGGCGCGCCCTCGGCTGCGGCCTTGGTGATGGCAGGCGAGGCGATCGCCCGGCATTTCGTGCTGCCAGAGACCAGGGCGCATCCGGTCATTCAGTCTGCCACCACACGGCTCGCCTATACGTTGATGGCATACGGCCTGGTTCCGACCAAATCGGAATCTGTGGCGGCGCAGCCCGATATGGCGGTGCGGCAGATGAGCGTGTCAGGCGCCGATGAACCGCGCGACATCGCCCGGCATCTCCTGGTCGTGGATGATGCCGCCGATGTGCTGGTGACCGTCGGGGCTTTCCTTGCCAACGAGGGCTTCACGGTTCACCGGGCCGCAACCGGTGACGAGGCGCTGCGGCTGATCGCAAGCGATCCACGCATTGACGTCCTGGTGACCGACTACGCGATGCCGGGATTGTCGGGAGCCGAGTTGATCGGCCAGGCCACCCAGATCCGGCCATTCCTCAAGTCGCTGGTGATCACCGGGTACCCGAATGCCGACGGGCTGGCGGAACTGCCTCCGCAGACCGCGATACTGGCGAAACCTTTCCGCCGCGATACCCTGGTCGCAGGGGTGAGATCTCTACTCGGCGAAGCGCGGCCGGTACCAACCGAAACGGCCGAATTGATCGAGCAAGAGCTGATCGACCAAAGGCGGGATCGATAGGCGAGCGGCCGGTGACGTTACGCCAGACTATGCACTCGCGCTGAGCCGTGCGGCCATCTGGCTCTTGAACTGCTCGATCGGCATGAAGCCCGGATCCTGCCGGCACGCCTCCTCTGTCTCGCGCAGGATCTGCTCGTCCGATTTGGTCAGATCGAGCGGCTTGCCATGCGGCTGCGGCACGTGGAACGGCGTGTCGAGATACGCCTCCACCGTATTGCCCTCCGGGTCTTTGAAGTAGACCGACCACGCGTTGCCGTGGGTCACCGGGCGCATCTCCGTGGCGCCGAGCGACAGCGCGCTCTTGTGCACCTCACGCAGGTCGGCGAGCAAGTCCACCATGAACGAGATCTGCTGGATCGGATTGAAGCCGGCGGTATCCGGTCGGCCGGTAACCAACACGACCTGATGGTGGTTCTGCGGATTGGCGCTCATGAAGGTGAGGTGCATCCCTGAGCGTCCCTCGCCCCGGTCGGTAACCATCAGGCCGAGGACTTCCGTGTAGAACTGCTCCATCTTGTCCCGGTCCTGAACGTAGATACCCATATGGGCAAGCCGCGCGCGAATGTTTGCCATGATGCATTCCTCCTGCTGCGCGAGGGTCCTCCACGGCGGTGGTTTCCGCAAGCCGCCCATTGGGGCATGCTGGCAGTGTTGAACCTGAAGAGGAAACGGCAATGAAGGTCGGCTTCATCGGCGTCGGAAACATGGGCGGCCCCATGTGCCGCAACATCATCCGCAACACCAACCACGACGTGGTCGTATTCGACCTCAATCCAGCGGCTATCAAGGCCTGCACCGATCTCGGCGCGACCGCGGGCACATCGGTGGCTCAGATCGCATCCACCTGTGACGTGGTGCTCACCTCGTTGCCGATGCCGCGCAATGTCGAGGAGGTGGCGCTCGGCCCCGACGGCATCAGCGAAACCGCCAAGTCGGGCACGGTTTATATCGATCTCTCCACCAACTCGCCGGCGACCGCGCGGCGGGTGAACGACGGTATGCGCGCCAAGGGCATCCAGATGCTGGAGGCCCCGGTCTCGGGCGGCGTGCCGCGTGCGACCGATGGCACGATCGTCATCATGGTCGGCGGCGATGCGGCGGTATTCGACGCCCAGCTTCCGCTGCTGAAGTCGTTCAGTGGCGAGGTAGTGCATGTGGGCGAAATCGGCATGGGCTCGGTCGCCAAGCTGGTGAACAACATGCTGGCCTTCTGCAACGCCGCGGCGGCGGCCGAGGCACTGATGATCGGGGCGATGGCCGGCATCGATCTGCAAAAGCTACAGCAGGTGATCAGCAACGCCAGCGGCAACTCCTCGGCGTTCCGCAATATCTCCGAGAAGGCATTCAAGCGCGAGTTCGCGGCGACCTTCGCGCTCAACCTCGCGCACAAGGACCTGCGGCTGGCGCTCGAACTTGCCGACGAGCTCGGCGTGCCTGGCATGATAGCGCCGCAGGTGATGAACCTGATGAGGATTGCGCGCGCCAAGGGCATGGGCGGCGACGACAGCAGCTCGGTGATCCGGGTCTATGAGCAGGCGCTTGGACGAGAAGTCCGGCCGTAGGTAATTCTGGATCGGAAACAGGGGGTGGCATAAATAAACCGCGATCGAGAAGTTTGTAGCGTTTGGGAACTTTTCGCGCGCTCACAGGCGTCGTATTGTGCGCACTCATGCTTGTGACCCGGTGAGCTGAAGAGTCGAGGTTACAATGGGAACTTATCGGCAAAAGCGCATTCTCGTGGTCGAGGACGATCCACTTGTCTCCGAGGTTGTGGTGGATGCGCTCGACGGCGTGTACGACACCAGTTGTGCCGGGACGGCCGCCGCGGCGATCGAATGCCTGCGGGCGGGTGGGATCGACGGGATACTGCTGGACTGCACCTTGCCCGGCGGGCTTGATCCGCGCCTGGTGCCTCTAGCGGATGATGTCGGCGTGCCGGTGATTCTGATGTCGGGCCATCCCGACATGATGGATCGGGTGCCCGGGGTGGAGCGGCCGTGCATCCAGAAGCCGTTCAGCCTGACTGCCCTGCTGGCGACCATCGAGAGCGTCGTTCCGGCCGACGAGGTCGGAAGCCCCCGATAAGGGCTAGTGCACGTTCATCAACTGGTTCAGCGCCGAGACCAGCGCCAGGGCTCGGAAGGGCTTCTCCAGAAATTCTTCACTGCCCGGCGGTCGCTGCATCCCGCTGACGAACAGCACCTTGAGTTCAGGATGCAGTCGCCGTGCCTTGGACGCGAAGGCGATGCCGTCCAGGCGCGGCATCGCAATGTCCGTGACGATGACCGAAATGTCAGGATGCCGCTCCAGCATCTCCAGCCCTTCCTGACCGTCCGCGGCCTGATAGACCTGATCGCAAAGGTCCTCGAGCACCTCGGCCACTGATTCGCGGACCAGCGCGTCATCATCGACCACCAGACCAACTGCATGATTAGGAATGCTGTTGTGAGCTGAAAGTTCTCTTGCCGTCATGTTTTGCAGCCATCTGGTGTTTGAGGTCGTTGCTGCGCGCACCCATCGAACCAATCATGCAGGGTGAACGTTCCTGCCGGAAGCATTAACGACCAATGAAAATGTCTGCGAGGGGCTGAGAGCACCATGTTGTCGCAAAGTGGCGACCCGATGCCAGATTTCCGACTATTGTGCCGCGCCGCGTGTCCCAGGCCGGCCGGACCGCTCCGGGAGCATCTCAAGCTGGCTACATGCACCTGTAAGTCGGGTTCATGGCAAAGTCGGGCCTCGCATCGTGGGCCATCACGATTTCGCGCGCCGCAGCGGATTGCCCTCGCTGTCGTACCGGTTCGGCCAGATTTCCCGCGGTGTCATGCCGATGGCTTCCGCGAGCAACCGCTCGATCGCCGGCCAGGGCTGCTTCAGCGCCTTGCCGGCGGCCGTCGGGTGATATCCGTTCGCGACCGACAAGCCTGCGAGACTGTGCCCCCGCTTCTTGAGCGCGGCGAGGACGTCGGCCGGGTGCCAGTCGGCGGTGTCAGGGCTGTTGCTCTCGACCCCGTCCCTTGCATTCATGCCAATTCTCTCTACAGGACCTGAAGACACGAATTGTCTTGTCAGGCGCCTGAACGAGCCGAACGAGTTGGGACTCTGTCTCGAAAGTGTCGAGACTTTGGGTAGTAGCAGACAAATGTCACGTCGAAGCGAGTCCGGGAAGACCGGTCCGACTGTCCTTTCACCCACTGCCGAGCGAGCCGCGTTCATTTCCCGGCTCCAGGCTATCCTGCGCCAGTGGCCGAGCGCGGATCGGCTGGCGCGAGCGACGGGCGTGTCTCCCTCCGCCTTCCGCAAATGGTTGCGTGGCGAGGCGGAACCGAGCCGCGAGAGGCTCGTCGCACTGGCCCAGGCCGCCGGTGTCGGTGTGGGCTGGCTGGCCGGTGGCGAAGGGCCTGAGCCACGGCTGCACGGCTTGGCAGAAACCCAGGCGGCCCTCTCAATGGCCGGTGGCCTCGGGGAGGGAGATTATCTCCTGTTGCCGAAGCGCCCCGAGGCAGCCGCGGCCGGCGTGGAATCGCCTCCGCCGCCCCATTCTGTTGAATTCGTCGCATTCCGCCGTGACTGGGTCCGCGAGGCCTTCGGCATCGATCCGGACCGCCTGCTGGTTGAAACAGCGGTGGGGGAGTCGATGGTGCCCAGCATTCAGGCCGGCGACCTCCTGTTGGTCGATGCCTCCGAAAACCGCTTCACCAGCTTCGGCATTTACGTGTTCGAGATCGCCGGTGAGCGTCTGGTGAAACGTGTTCAGCCGAAGCTGGATGGCAGTCTCACCCTGATAAGCGACAACGCGTCATATGAGGTGGAACACGTCCCACCGGCCCAGGCCGCTGACGTCCACGTTGTGGGCCGGGTCATCTGGACCTGCGGGCCGCCCCGCGGGCCGCGTTGAGCGCGACGGCGGCCCGACCAAGGTCGAGGTCAAGCAGACTGCGCCGATCACGGCGCGGTGACCGCGCCACCGACCGCACCGATCCCGCCACCGACCAGCGCCCCGGTCGCCGGCTTGCCGTGGGACAGTGCGGCCACGCCGGCCCCGGCGCCCGCCCCCATTAGACCGCCGGTCACGGCGCGCGTCCCGGGGTCATAACCGCAGGCCGTCAGCATGGTGAGCAGGCCGCTCAATGCCACTCCGAATGCGATATTGCGTGCCATTTGCAAATCCTCCCTTGGCGAGGGGTAGATATGTCCCGGCTGGCGGAGGAAATCCGGTGGCCGGAATGGGGCGTTCCCGGGGCGCGGGGTTCAACCTCTTGTTAACGAAGGGAAGCGGGGCTAAGCCCAGCGGCTTCCGCTCATTTCACCTAAAGGCACCAATTTGATGTTCTCCCGGGCGCTCGGCTTCATGTCAGCCGACATGGCCATCGACCTCGGCACCGCCAACACCCTCGTCTATGTCAAAGGCCGCGGCATCGTGCTGGCCGAACCATCTGTCGTGGCCATCGCCGATGTGCGCGGCAAGAAGCAGGTGGTGGCAGTCGGCGAGGAAGCCAAGCAGATGCTCGGCCGCACACCTGGTTACATCACCGCGAGCCGGCCGCTGCGTGACGGGGTCATTGCCGATTTCGAAGTCGCCGAGGAGATGATCAAGCACTTCATCCGCAAGGTGCACAATCGTCGCCGCTTCGCCTCGCCGCTGATCATCGTGTGCGTGCCCTCTGGCTCCACTGCGGTGGAGCGCCGGGCGATCCAGGAGAGTGCCGAGAGCGCCGGCGCTCGCAGGGTCGCGCTGATCGAGGAACCGATGGCCGCGGCAATCGGCGCTGGCCTACCGGTCACCGAGCCGACCGGTTCGATGGTGGTGGACATCGGCGGCGGCACGACCGAGGTGGCCGTGATCTCGCTGGGCGGCATCGTCTATTCGCGCAGCGTACGCGTCGGCGGTGACAAGATGGACGAGGCGATCATCAGCTACATGCGCCGCACCCATAATCTGCTGATCGGCGAGCCGTCGGCGGAGCGGATCAAGATGGATGTCGGTGCCGCCGGGCAGTCCGAGGACGGCGACCCAGGCCCGCAGCGCGAGGTGCGTGGGCGCGACCTGATCAACGGGGTGCCGCGGGAGGTGCTGGTGAGCCAGCGGCAGATCGCCGAAAGCCTCGCCGAGCCGGTCAGCGCCATTGTCGACGCGGTGAAGATGGCTTTGGAGAACACGCCGCCGGAGCTTGCCGCCGACATTGTGGACCGGGGCATTGTGCTGACCGGTGGCGGTGCGCTGCTCTATCGGCTGGATCAGGTGCTGCGCGATGCGACCGGGCTCGCTGTCGCGGTAGCGGAGAACCCGCTGCATTGTGTTGCGCTCGGGACCGGGCGGGCGCTCGAGGAGCGCAAGCGGCTGTCGAACGTGTTGACGTCGATGTACTAAGGCCCGTCCCCGAAGCCTAACGGGAGATGGCAGGCCTGGAGCGGGCAGGCATGACGCGAACGGAAAAAGACAAGATGCTGGCGGGGGAGTTATACGATCCCAGCGCGCCTGACATTCTGGCGGAACTGGCGGCCACCCATCGGTGGCTCGCGCGCTACAATGCAGCACTTGCGATGGACCCCTCGGAGCGGCGCGAACTGCTGGTGGAACGGTTCGCCGCCGTCGGCGACGGCGCCGTTATCCGCCCGCCGTTCCATTGCGACTATGGCTTCAATATCAGTCTCGGCACGGGTGTGTTCCTGAACTTCAACTGTGTGATCCTGGACGTTGTCGCGGTCTCGATTGGCGACCGCACGCAGATCGGGCCCGGAGTGCAGATCCTTGCGGCCGATCACCCTCGCGATGCAGCAGGGCGCGCTACAGGACGGGAATTCGGCCGTGCGGTCCGGATCGGAAGCAATGTCTGGATCGGGGCCGGAGCAATTATCCTGCCGGGCGTTTCAATCGGTGACGATGCGCTGATTGGTGCAGGCAGCGTGGTCACCCGCGACGTGCCTGTCGGCGCGACGGCCTTTGGCAATCCGGCGCGCGTTCGCGGCTGACGCAATGGTGCCCGTCAGGAGCTGATCAGGCGCTCGGTCCGGGGATGAAGCACAGGATGTCCGGCGAGAAGCCCGCCGGCGGAGGACCGAAGCCGTAGTTCCATTGCGTCTGCAGGCAGGCGACTGCGGTGCCGGCTCTATTTTCACGATGCAAAACGACACCGTTCGGCACAGGCAACCATCTGTGGTTGAGCAGAATTTCATAGTGATCACCGACAAGGCGAGAGTTGTAGGGTCTGCAATCGGCGACCGCGCAACATCCGGCGCCGGTACCGGGCTGCTTCAGACTTTGATACCAACTGCTCATATCCGGATCGAGTGGCTGGCCGACGGGGGGCGCGGCGTCCGCCGTGATGGAGGCACCAAGTATCATCGCGGCGGCGAGAAGAATTGCCTGCACCCTGTTTACGAGCATCGCGCTTTCTCTGTGGTCTCGGTCGCGCACAGGCGCATTGCTTCATTGCTACCGCGTTCATTCGGTATGAGGCAAATATAAATCCTATCTCGAAATAGATTGGCGGGCTGGTTCCCTCCTGCCGCAGCAACTTGGCGCTTCATACGCCACAGCCGATCGCGTATTAGTTGTGGGTCGCAATAGACCTGCGTTTGCATGATCCGTATTTCCATCCAGGCACGCCAGGCACTGGCGAAGCTGATGCTACCGGTGCTGATCGTGGCCACCTTCGGCCTGATGCTGCTCGGCAAGGCCGATGCGGTGTTGGCCGAGCGTGCGCGAATGGTGCTGGCCGACGCGCTGGCGCCGATCTACGCCGCGCTCAGCGGGCCGCTTGCGACAGTGCGCAACACCGCCGCCAGCGTGGCCGGGCTGTGGGATGTCAGCGCCGAGAATACAGTGTTGCGAGAGGAAAACGAACAGCTGAGACGCTGGCAGTCGATTGCGCTGGCGCTGGATGCCGAGAACCAGCGGCTCAAGGCTGATCTGCATTGGGTTCCGGACCCCGCGCCATCCTACGTCACCGCGCGCGTGGTGGCGGACGCCGGAGGCCTCTATGCCAAGGCGGTGCTGCTGTCGGTCGGGCCGAACCACGGCATCCGCAAGGGTGAGATCGTGCTGGACGAACGCGGCCTGGTCGGGCGCGTCACCGAGGTCGGCGTACGCAGCGCGCGGGTGCTGCTGATCACCGACATGAACAGTCGCGTACCGGTCGTGCTGGAAAATTCGGGCGCCCATGCCATCGTGATCGGCACCAACGGGTCGCGGCCGCGGGTGGTTTACTGGCCGGAAGGCAGCATGCCGCAGGAGGGCGAGCGGGTCGTCACCAGCACCGAGGCCGGCGCCTTCCCGGCCAACCTGCCGGTCGGCACGGTGCATTTTTCCACGGCCAAGGTGCCCGAGGTGATGCCGGCGGCGATGCTCGATCGCCTGGAGGTGGTTCGCGTCTTTGACTACGGCCTCACCGACATCGCAGCGCCGGAGGCGCCTGGTCGGCTGCCCGAACGGCGAGGCCGCTGATGGCGCGGGCCGACCGGACGCCCGGCATCCGGCCACGGGTCACGCTGGCGCGGCGGCTCGATATCGCATCGCGCTACGCGCTCCCGGCGGGCACCACAGTGCTGCTGATGCTGCTTGCCGAGGCGCCGTACTGCATCGCCGGTCGGGCGGCGATACTGCCAGCGGTCACGTTCGCCTGCGTGTTTTTCTGGTCGCTGCTGCGGCCGGGAGCGATGCCGCCGCCGGTGGTGTTCGTGGTCGGGCTGCTGTTCGACCTGCTCGGTTATCTGCCGCTGGGCGTGGGAGCACTCACGCTGCTGATTGTGCACGGCCTCGTGGTGCACTGGCGGCAGATCCTGATGCGACAGGGATTCGTCGCGGCCTGGCTGACATTCGCGGGCTTCGCTGCCGGCGCTGCCGTGCTTGGATGGGTGGCGACGGCATTGCTGATGTTTCGCCTGCTGCCGGTCGATCCCGTGCTGTTCGAGACGGTGCTGGCGGCTGCTTTGTATCCGGCGCTGGCCATCCTGTTCGTTTGCGTTGATCGCACGGCCGCGGATCCCGAGCGTGCCTAAGATACGACGCAATACCCACCGCAGCGGTGCGTTCACACGGCGCGCCTTGCTGATGATGGGCGGTCAGGCAGCGTTGCTCGGCGGGCTGGCCGCGCGGCTCTACCAGGTTCAGGTGATCGACGGCTCGCGCTATGCCACGTTGGCGGAGGAGAACCGCATCAGTACGCGACTGATCGCGCCTCCGCGCGGGCGCATGCTGGATCGGTTCGGCATCGTGGTGGCCGGCAACAGGCTGAACTGGCGCGCTCTGCTGGTTGCCGAGCAGACCAGCGATACGACTGCGACGCTCGACAGCTTTTCCCGCATTGTGCCGCTGGCGGATTATGAACGCGCCCGCATCGAGCGGGAGCTGCACCGGCATCGCAGTTTCATCCCGACCATGGTGCGTGAGTTCCTGAGCTGGGAGGAGATGGCGGCGATCGAGGTCAGCGCGCCCGATCTGCCCGGCATTCTGGTCGATGTCGGCACGTCTCGGATGTATCCATTTGGCGAGCAGCTCGCGCATGTCGCGGGATACGTCGCCCCGCCGACCGAGGCGGATGTTGCCGATGATCCTGATCTTGCGCTGCCCGGCATCAGGGTGGGACGTGCCGGGTTGGAGAAGCAGTATGATCGCGATCTGCGCGGCAGCGCCGGGGCGGTGCAGCTCGAGGTCAACGCGCTCGGACGGGTGATCCGTGAACTGGATCGTCAGGAGGGCGTGGCGGGCGAGGAGATCGGCCTTACCATAGACGTCGCGCTGCAGCGGACGGTGCTAGGCAGGCTTGGCGATGAGTCCGCGAGCTGCGTCGTGCTCGACTGCCGCAATGGCGAGGTGCTGGCGATGGGCACCAATCCGTCGTTCGATCCGGCGCTGTTCAATGCCGGCGTGACGCAGGCGCAGTGGACGGAGTGGGCGCAGGACAAGCGAACACCGCTGCTCAATCGCGCCGCAGCAGGCGTGTACGCGCCTGGCTCGACATTCAAGATGGCGGTGGCGATGGCCGGCCTGGAGTCGGGGATCGTCTCTCCTGGTGATACCGTCCATTGTCCGGGCTATCTCGATCTCGGCAATGCGCGGTTTCATTGCTGGCGGCAGGGCGGCCACGGCACGTTGGACCTGCGCGGCGGATTGAAGAACAGTTGCGACGTTTACTTCTATGAGACCGCCAGGCGCGTTGGGATCGACCGCATCGCGGCAATGGCGCATCGCTTTGGACTGGGCACCGAACTGGCGATCGACCTTCCAGGTGCGCGCTCCGGCTTCATCCCGACGCGCGAATGGCGGATCAGCCAGGGCCATCCGTGGAACGCGGGCGATACGGTCGTGTCAGGCATCGGTCAGGGTTATATCCAGGTCACGCCGTTGGAGCTCGCGACGTATGCCGCACGCGTCGCCACCGGCCGTGAGGTGCAACCGCATCTGACCCGCAAGCTGGGCGGCGTGCTGCAATCCGGATCGCAGGCCGCTGACTGGCCAAGCCTCAAATTATCGGACCGCTCGCTGCACGTCGTGCGCGAAGGGATGTGGGCGGTGGTGAATGAGCCTGGCGGAACTGCGCCCTCGGCGAGGCTGTCCGATCAGCGCTGGCAGCTGGCTGGCAAAACCGGCTCGTCGCAGGTGCGGCGTGTGTCGCGGGAGCAACGGGAGGGCGGACACTTCGATAGTTCCAAGCTGCCCTGGGAGTTCCGTCCTCACGCGCTGTTCGTGGCCTACGCGCCTTACGATGATCCGCGCTACGCGCTTTCCGTGGTGGTCGAGCATGGCAACGCCGGTGCGGCTGCTGCCGCGCCGATCGCACGCGACATCATGACCGCCGCGCTGCAGCGCGATCCGGCGGGCCGCGACGTGCTGCCCGGCGCGCAGGTCGCCGAGCGCGAGGCGGCGCGATGAGGGAAGGGAGGATCTGGCGCGATACGTCGTTCGGCCTGGGCGCCAAGATATGGCAGGTCAACTGGCCGTACGTGGTGCTGCTCTGCGCGCTGGCCGGCGTCGGATACGCCGCGCTATACAGTGCGGCCGGTGGTGCGGCCGAGCCCTACGCGTCGCGCCACGTGCTTCGGTTTGCTACCGGCCTGGTACTGATGATCGGCATAGCACTGGTCGATATCCGCTTCATCGCGCGGCTGGCGTGGCCGAGTTATTGCGCCGCTCTGGTACTGCTGGTGCTGGTGATGCGCTATGGCGTCGTCGGCAAGGGAGCGCAGCGCTGGATCGAGCTGGGCGGGCTGCAGATTCAACCGTCGGAACTGATGAAGATCGCGCTCGTGCTGGCGCTGGCGTCGTGGTTCCATCGCGCCTCGTGGGAGCGGATCGGCAATCCGCTTTTCCTGGTCCCGCCGCTTGTCGCCGTTCTGGTACCGGTCGCACTGATCGTGAAGGAGCCCAATCTCGGCACGGCGGTGATAACCGCGACGTTGGGTGCCGCCATGTTCTTCGCCGCCGGCGTGCGCTGGTGGAAGTTCCTGTTCGTGGCGCTGCCGGTGCCGTTCGCCGCGCAAATCATCTATGGCCATCTGCACGACTACCAGCGCGCCAGGATCGACACGTTCCTGGCCCCCGAGAGCGATCCACTCGGTGCCGGCTACAACATCATCCAGTCGAAGATCGCGCTCGGCTCGGGCGGTATGTGGGGGAAGGGCTTTTTGCAGGGCACTCAGGGGCACCTGGATTTTCTGCCGGAGAGGCAGACCGACTTCATATTCACCATGATCGGCGAGGAGTTCGGCTTTGTCGGATGTATCGCGGTCATGGCGCTCCTGGGCCTGATCGTGCTGGGGGGCATGGCGATTGCGCTGCGCTGCCGGCACCAGTTCGGACGGCTGGTGGCGTTCGGCATTGCCAGCAATTTCTTCCTCTATGTGTTCGTCAACATTGCCATGGTGATGGGCGCGATCCCGGTGGGCGGCGTGCCGTTGCCGCTGCTGTCGCATGGCGGATCGGCGATGATAACGGCGATGATCGGGTTTGGTCTGCTGATGTCGGTACACGTGCACCGTGATGTCGAGTTCAGCGAGGTGCGCGACGCAGGCTGATGCGATCTCGCCTCGTCTGCTGCGTGCCTACCGTCTGACGCGGTATCGTGCCGAAGGATACGATATCGTCATCGGCCGTCGTGTGCCGGATGCGCTGTTGCGACGTCTGGGCGCGCGAAGTGCGACACTTGTCACCGCCTGGAATCCGCGATCGCACCGTATGCCGGATGGCTGGAACCGGCGGATGCAGCGGCAGCTTCGGCAGCGACTACGGCGCGCAACGGTGGTGGATGCGAAGGGATCACTGAATGGTTGGCACGAGAAGATGCTGCTGGTGCCAGGGGATTGGCGTCCCTGCATCCGACTGGCGATCCGCTTCCGTCAGCGAGCCGTGGTGATACTGAGTTGTGGGCAGAAGGCGCGGCTTCGACTGCTGTGAGCGGCGATAGCGAGCGTCCGGTGGCAATGGACAATTATGCGGCGTGGCGCGATGCCAGGCCGTCGAGAACAGGCTTGAGACTGGCCGCCACAGTGCTATCCAACTCGAACATCAGATGCAGGACACCGGCCTCGCGCGCGCGAACCACGAAGGGTATCGGAGCGTTGACAGCAACGAGTTGTAGTGTGCCACGGGTTCCTGGTGACAAAGACGGTCCATCATGGATGCGTGCTCCGTCAGCCGAGATGTCCACGACTCGCGCGGCGGATTTGGCCTGGCCTGGACTTGTCAGGTGGCATGGCAGGTCAACCTCATGGCGTAGCGATTGCCGCCGATTTACCTCGCTGGTCGATGTGCGCACCACGCGAATCACTGAATGGCGCAGTGCTTCGACCGCTGCATCCAGTGCGGCGGCGCTCTCGCGCACCTCAACGGAACGCTTCCCGGTCTGCTCGGCTTCTGTGGAGACCTCCTTGGTACGGTCGGTCATCTCGTGTGCGGCGGACGCCGTCTCGGCTACGCTGCGGGCGATTTCCGCGGTCGCGGCGCCCTGTTGCTCGACAGCGGCGGCAACTGAACCGGCAATTGCGTCGATCTCGCCGATGGTTCGCTCGATGCGGTCCACCGCAGCGACCGAAGCGCCGGTGGCATCGCGCACCTGCGCGATGTGCTGGGCGATTTCATGCGTCGAACGAGCCGTTTGCGTGGCGAGCGCCTTGACCTCGGATGCGACCACGGCGAATCCCTTGCCCGCGTCACCCGCGCGGGCTGCCTCAATGGTGGCATTCAGCGCCAGCAGGTTGGTCTTGGCAGCGATCTCGGCGATCATGTCAGCGACGGCTCCAATGCGCGCCGCTTTGTCATTCAATTCCTCGATTGTCGCACGTGTCTCGCTGCCCGCCGCGACGGCCCGGCGAACGACTTCCGTCGATTGGGCGACCTGTGCGGCGATCTCCCGGATCGAGGCATTCAACTGTTCGGCTGCGCTGGCCACCGTCTCGGCATTCGTCAGTGCCTGCGCCGAGGCAACCGCCGCACTTTGCGCCGATTGGTCCGTCCGGACAGCGGAAGCACTCATCTCGCCAGCCGTCGTGATCATTGCGGCCGTGTGAGTAGCGACTTCCCGAAGTGCGGCCGCGGTATCGGCCTCGATCTTGTCGGCCATGCCGACGAGCGCTGCGTGCTTTGTCGTTTCGGCACGCTCGTGCTCTGTCACCTTCTCGGCGGCAAGCCCTTTCTCAGCGGTCATGTGATCGCGAAAGACCCGGACCGCTCGCGCCATCGCACCGATCTCGTCGGAGCGGCTGCCGCCCGGTATGTGAACCGTGAGATCGCCATCCGCCAGTCGACGCGTTGCTGCGGTCATAGAGCCGAGAGGCCGTATGACCCCAATGTACGACGCGGCATACATGGCACCGGCAACCAGCGTGCTGATAACGCCGAGCAGCAGCGCGACGGAGACCACGCGATCACCTTCCTGTTTGATGCGTCCCACAGTCTGCCCCAGCCTGTCGGTCGTATCGCGGACCGCGGCGTCGGCCACGGACAGCAGTTGTTCGACCTGCTCCTGCATCGTGTCGGATGCTTTGTCGAACTGTGGCATCAGCTGATTGCCACCGGTCGATCCGCTGTCGATGTAGCGCTGTGCCATGCGGCGGCCGGTCTCGTAATACGGCAGGAAGGCTTTTCTGACTTCGCCAAGCCGTTCCACGATCTGGACTTGATGGAGGCTTTGCGCCGTCGCAGTCGCTGCGTCCGCGTCACTCGCGAACTTGTCCGCGAAACGCTGGGCTTTTTTGAAGCCATCGTCGAGGCCGTCCTGGGCTCGCGTGGCCGAGATATCAGACAGGAACTGTTGCACCTGCACGACATCGAACTCGATATCTTTGGCCGCGCGCATGAGAGCCAGCGATCGAGTGGTGACGGTTTCGGCGGCAGCGTCCACATCGTTGAGGCCGGCGCGCTGCTGCCGGACCGACACGACGGTAAAGCCGGTGCCGGCCAGGATCAGCATCAGCATGAGTGCGATGCCTATGAGGATTTTTGCCCGTACGCTCATGGATACGGTCACCGAGGCGATAGCCTTGCGTCACGGTAACGACCCGTGATGAACGAGCGGTAAAGAGCGCAGCTACCCGTCAGCGGAGTGAATGTGTGCGCTTCGGACGAAACTTCCGCGACCTGAATGGCTTCAGAGCCGTAGGATGGTCAGGCGCTGCGCGCTACCATGAACAACCGTTGGAACGGCAACAGCGTGGTGCCGTCAGCGCTGGGAGGATAATGCGGCCGCGCGGCGTCGGTGTACGCCTGACGGAACGCTTCCTTCCGCTCCTCCGGCAGCCGATCCAGGAACGGCCGCAGGCTGCTGCCCGCCGCCCATTCCGTCACGGCGTTCTCACCGCTGAGCGCCTGCATGTACGTCGTCTGCCACATGTCGAGCGATGCAACGCGCGGGCGCAGCAGGTCCCAGTATTCCGCCGGCGAGAGTATCGCGGGGGCGGACGAGACGTCGCTCAAATATTGCGCCCAGGGTTGCTTCGCGGCCAGCTCGTAAGGGATCCGCCGCAAAGGCATGTCGTGCATCGCCGGCATCTGGACGGCCAGCACGCCGCCCGGTGCGAGGAACGACAGCAGCTGCGGCAACAGCGTCGGATGCCGGTCCACCCATTGCAGCGCGGCATTCGAGTAGATCAGGTCGAGCGGCCCCGCCGGTCGCCACTGGAAGAAGTCGGCCTGCTCAAATTGGCACTGCGGCACCGTGGCGCGAGCCTTCTCCAGCATTGCCGTCGACCCGTCCACGCCGGTCACCTCCGCCTGCGGGAAGCGCTGTTGCAGGATTGCCGTGACGTTGCCTGCTCCGCAGCCGAGATCGACTACATGCGCTGGCGCGTCGAGCGGCACCTGTGCCAGCAGATCCAGCGCGGGACGCAGCCGCTCGTTGGCGAACCGCAGGTATTGTGCCGGGTCCCAGATAGAAGCTGACCGTGCCATCTCAGTGTCGCTCCCTCACACGTCGGCCGATGCGGCAGGGGCGACGCGGGCTCCGTTCGGGGCGGAATCTGCTCTGCGCTCCGGTTCGGCCAGCCTCAGGATCAGCCGGAATGTGGTTCCGGCCGCGCTGGTAGCGATCAGCTCGATCTCGCCGCCGTGCGCAACCATCAGATCGCGGGCGATTGCCAGACCGAGCCCGGTGCCACCGCGCCGCGTACTGCCGGCGAATGGGCGGAACAGGTCGGCGCGCACCGGCTCCGGCAGGCCGGGTCCGTCATCGGCGAATTCGATCGAGCACGTCGGACTGTTGTGGTGCGCCGAGACCCGCACACTTCGAGCGCCGGCCTCTGCGGCATTGCGCAGCAGGTTGGTGAGCACACGGAACAACTGCGTGCGGTCCGCCCGGACCAAAGTCGTGGGATCGATTCCGTTCTCAAGGTGCGGGGTGGCGCCCTGGGGCCGCACCGTCTCAGCCGCCTCGCTGACCAGGGGGGCCAGTGCGACCGGTGCGAGTTGGAGCGGCGGCGGCCCGTCGCGGGCATAGTCCAGAGTGCGCCTGACAAGGTCGGTCGCACGGTCGACGACCTGAACCAGCATTTCGCCGGAACGCTGCACGCGGGGATCCGGGTTCGCCTGCAACCGCTCCGCTGTCATCAGCGCCGGGGTCAGGATGCCGCGCAGGTCGTGGCTCACCTTGGCGACCATCGTACCCAGACCGGTCAGCCTGGCGTTGCGCCATAGTGCGGCGCGCAACTCGTGCTGCATCGCCGCGAGCTCCCGGCTCGCGACCGAAATCTCGTCGTTCGAGAGCACAGTGACTTCGCCGGGATCGAGCGGCGTCGTTCGCTCGGGGTCCGCGCGGAACGCGGCGATGCTGCCGGTGATCCGGCGCATCGGACGGACGAGCAGCAGCAATACCGCCAGATAGACCAGGCCGCCGGTCACCCCGGCGATCAGCGCCGCGATGATCGCAAAGTCCGCCGTGGAGTGCCGCAACGCGTCGTTGAGGTTGCGCTCATTCAACCAAATCTCGGCCATCGAATACGGCCGGAATGGACTGTCGCCAATCACGTGGATCAGCCTGTTCCGCCGCAGCACGATGGCCTGCAGCGCTCGCCGGATGCGAACCGGCAGGAGCTCCGCCCGGAGATCGAACGTGGCATCCGGCGGCAAGGCGGTGTTGCCGACCGTGATCACGGTGCCACCAGAGGCGGTGAGTCGGATCGCCTCGCTGGCCGCCAGGCGCAGCAGATCGTCGCGCTGCCCCAAGTCCGCGGTTGCACCGGAAGCCGCAAGCGTGGCGATCGAGGCGTCCTCCAGCCGGCCGATCAGCCAGGCGGAACGCTCGTGGGCGATATACGGCAGGAATACGACGATCTCGCTCAGCAGCACCGCGAACGTCGCGATCAGCCAGAGGCGCCCTGACAGGCTCTGGCGTGGCCTGACCCGTGGTGGCCCGGCGCTCGCTTCCGACATGACAGCAAAATGGGTCAAACGGCGGCTTACGGCAACCGGGCCATAAGGCGGACCAAGGCTTTGGTCCGTGGCGCAAACAGCCGCGGCAGGAAGAAATTTCCGGCGGCCCGCTTGCCCGCTTCGGTTCGCGTCGGGTAGGGCACGATCAGCGACGCAAGCGCGCTCAGTTTGGCCCGCTGCGCGATTGCCAGGGTCCAGAGGCTGATCATCTCGCCGGCGTTCGGCGCGAGGATCCCGGCACCGATCACGCGGCCCCGCGTGGCGACAAGCTTGACCAGACCAGCGGTATCCCGCTCCGCAGTGGCGCGATCATTATCGGCGAGCGGCCAGCGCAGAATCGTGATCCGGTGGCCGGCGGCGGTTGCCTCGGCTTCGATCATGCCGACCTGCGCCAGCTCGGTCCGCGTGTAGGTGACACGCGGCAGCGCGGCATAGTCGATCCGCGCCGGCAGACGGAACAGGGCGCGGCGGATCACAACACCGGCGTGATAGGAGCCGACATGGGTGAAGGCGCGCGGGCCGATGCCCTGCGGGTCGGCGATGTCGCCCACCGCATAGACGCGCCGGTTGGTCACGCTGCGCAATCCGCGATCGGTGGCAATCCCCATCCTGCTGGCCTGCACATTGCCCGCGGCGAGATGCAGCGCCTCAAGGTTCGGCTGCCGGCCCACCGCGACCAGCAGGTGGCTGCCGCCAATCCGCCTGCCATCGTCGAGCACCAGCGTGGGTCCGGGCTCGACGGCGCTCACGGCAGCGCCCTCCAGCAGCGTGACGCCACGCGCAATGAGGCAGCGGCGGAGTCCGGCAACCAGTTCGGGGTCCTCCCTACCGGCGATCGTCGCGGCCTCGACGACGGTCACGCGACTGCCCAGGCCCACGAACGCGTCGGCCAGCTCCAGGCCGATCGGTCCACCGCCTAGGATCAGCAGATGGTCAGGGCGCTCGGCCAGGTTGAAGATTGTGGCATTGGTCAGGAAAGCGATCCGCTCAAGACCGGGTATGGCTGGTATTGCGGCCGTACTGCCGGCCGCTATGACGACACGGCGGGCAGTAATCCGGCGGCCACCGACCAGCAGCGCGTCGGGGGCGACGAAGCGGGCCTCGCCGCGAAGTACAGTTGCACCCAGCGCATGGAATCGGCTCTCGGAATCGGTCGGTGCGATGGCGGCGATCGCGCCGTCCACGTGCTCGCGCACGGCGTGCCAGTCGATGTCCGGTTCGGGCAGGTGGACACCGAACCGCGCCGCAGCGCGCCCTGCCTGTGCGGCATGCGACGCGGCGAGCAGCGCCTTGCTGGGCACGCAGCCGAAATTCAGGCAGTCGCCGCCCATCCGGTCACGCTCGATCAGCACCACGCGCAGGCCGAGTTGTGCGGCGACGGCGGTGACGGAAAGACCAGAAGCGCCTGCGCCAACCACCGCCAGATCAAAATCAGGCACTGGATCGCTTCCAGCGACGCCAGACGACCGGCAGCAGCGACAATGCCGCAAGCCCGATCAGCGGCCCCAGAATGCGCGGCGAGAAAATCAGCGTGAGGTCAGGACTGCCACCGGTCGCCAGCACATCCCCGAGGCCGGCGCCGATGGAAGCGAAGACGAAGGTGGCGGGGATGATCCCGATCACGGTGGCCGCGGCATACGGCAGCAGTCGCATGCCGCTCAAGGCGGCCCCAAGGTTCACGAGCCAGAAGGGAAAGGCGGGCACCAGACGAATCGCGAGCAGATAGCTGAACCCATCGCGTCGCAGGCCTAAACGGACGGAATTGAGAAATCGACCGCTGCGGTGGGCAATGGCGTCGGCGAGGTGGTAGCGGACCGCGAGAAACAGCGCGATTGCGCCCGCGGACGATCCCACGACCGCAAGAATGCCGCCGAACAATGTCCCGAACAGCAACCCCGCCGCGGCCGTGAGCACGGCCGATTCCGGCAGCGAGAGCAGGACAGCCGCCGCATAGATAAGGATATAGAGCGAGGGCGCCATGATCGGGTGTGAGGCGACCCAGGCGAGCAGCAGGGCCTGGTTGCGTCCGAGCGACTCCCAGCTGATCTGCCGGGTCGCTCCCGCAGCCCAGGCGGTGACGATGGCCGCGAGCAGGAGTGCGACGGGCCAGAATCGGCGCAGGGTCCCCATGACCGAACCATGTAGTGGCTTTGCGCTGGCTGTCGCGTGACAATCTGGATGGATTGCCGGATGGCGCTGTCGTCGCGGCACGATTGACGGCTTTTGGCCACACCCCTATAAGCCCCCGCCTGCGATGGGCGCCGGCTTGGGCGCCCGAGCCCGCGCTGAGGCGGGTATCCAGGCACCATCGGAGAATCGGCTGTGAAGCGCACCTATCAACCGTCGAAGCTGGTCCGCAAGCGGCGGCATGGGTTCCGCGCCCGCATGGCGACCGTCGGAGGCCGCAAAGTGCTGGCCAACCGGCGGACCAAGGGCCGTAAGCGCCTGTCGGCCTGATCGGGGGCCTGACTTGGCCGGCTCTGGCCGCCTGACACGTCGTGCCGAGTTCTTGCGCGCCGCGGCCAAAGGCCGCAAGGCGGCGGCGACCGGCGTAGTGCTGCAGGTACTGTCGCGCGGGGACAATGATCCGGCGCGGCTTGGCTTTACCGTCACCAAGAAGATCGGCAATGCGGTGATCCGCAATCGAACCCGCCGTCGTCTCAAGGAAGCCGCGCGGTTCGTTCTGGATGAGCATCCGGTGTCGGGTGTCGACCTGGTGCTGATCGGCCGGGAGGCGACACGCGGGCGAGGCTTCGCGGACCTGCAGAACGATCTGCGCCGTGCACTGACAAGGGCGGGGGTCGCATGAGCCCAGCCGCCCATACAGCGATCGGCGTGGTGCGTGCCTACCAGTGGACGGTTCGGCCGGTGATCGGCGCCAATTGCCGGTTCTTCCCCAGCTGTAGCGACTACGCGATTGAGGCGATCCGGGGTCACGGCGCCATGCGGGGAAGCGGATTGGCCGCACGGCGCATCCTGCGCTGCAACCCCTGGCATGAAGGCGGCTACGATCCGGTGCCCGATTGCGACTGCGGGACGAGGGTGTGATGGACCAGCAGCGTCTGTTCATAGCGATCGCGATCTCGGTGGCCATTCTGCTCGGCTTTCAGTTGCTGATCGCGCCGCATCTGCCGCAGCCGCCCAAGCCGCCGCCGCAGGTTGCCGGCGGTCAGTCCACGCAGATGCAGGCGCCGAACGCACCGGCAACGGCGTCTGCGGCAGTGACGAACCCGAAGGTGCCAAAGGAGGTGCCGCGGGTGCAGATCGCCGCGCCTCGTCTCAGGGGCTCCATCAGCCTGGTGGGCGCACGGCTGGATGATCTGGTGCTCACCGACTATCGCGAGACGCTGGCGCCCAATTCGCCGGACGTGCGGCTGCTGGAACCGCTGTCCGAGAAGCAGCCTTATTACATTCAATACGGGTGGAGCGCCGGGCCCGGCGAACAGGTGAAGCTGCCGGACAATGACACTGTCTGGGCCAGCTCCGGCGGGACGCTGTCCGATGGCAATCCGGTCACCCTGGCGTGGGACAATGGCGCCGGTCTGACCTTCCAGATCAAGTTCTCGGTCGACGACAACTACATGTTCGGCGTGCAGCAGTCGGTGAAGAATGCGACGAGCGCGCCGGTGAAGCTGTTCCCGTGGGCGCGTGTTCGTCGCGACTACACGCCCGAAGTGGCCGGCTATTACATCCTGTTCGAAGGCCTGCTTGGCGTGGTGGACGGCACGCTGCAAGAAACAACCTACGCCAAGGCGAAGACCGAGGGCGAGAAGAAGGATGGCATTGCGTACAGCGCGGCGGCGACCGGCGGTTGGGCCGGCATCACCGACAAATACTGGCTCGCCGCCCTGGTCCCCGATCAGGCGGTCGCTTCAAAGGTCAACTTCGTCCATCGCTCGGAGGACGGCGAGCACTACCAGGTGGACTACATCACGCAGGAGCCTCAGACGATTCCGGCCGACGGGGACGCCTCGATGTTCTCGCATGCATTCGCCGGCGCCAAGATCGTGCGTCTGCTCGACCGCTATCAGGCCGATTACCACATCCCGAGTTTCGACAAGGCGGTGGATTTCGGCTGGTTCTATTTCCTGACCAAGCCGATCTTCTATTGCCTCGACTGGCTGAACGGCCTGCTCGGGAACTTTGGTTTGGCGATCATGGCGTTCACCGTGCTGGTGAAGGCACTGTTCTTCCCGCTGGCGAACTATTCGTATCGCTCGATGAGCAAGATGAAGCTGCTGGCGCCGAAGATGCAGGCGTTGCGCGAGCGGTTCAAAGACGAGCCGCAGCGCATGCAGCAAGAGATGATGTCGATGTACCGGACTGAGAAGGTCAATCCGGCGTCCGGCTGTCTGCCGATGGTGGTGCAGATTCCGGTGTTCTTCTCGCTCTACAAGGTCATCTTCGTCACCATCGAGATGCGGCAGGCGCCGTTCTTCGGCTGGATCCACGACCTGTCGCAGGTAGATCCAACCAACGTGTTCAACCTGTTCGGACTTATCCCGTTCGATCCCACGACGATCTCGCCGTTCCTGCATCTGGGCGCGTGGCCGCTGATCATGGGCTGCACGATGTTCCTGCAACAGAGGCTGAACCCGCCGCCGCCGGATCCGGTTCAGGCACGCATGTTCCAGTTCATGCCGCTGATCTTCACCTTCATGCTGGCACGTTTCCCGGCGGGGCTGGTGATCTACTGGAGCTGGAACAACCTGCTGTCGGTTGCGCAGCAATGGGTGATCATGCGACGGACGAACCTGGCACGCCCCGGACTCGCGCGCACCTGACCGAACACGATGACGCGCTGATCGAGGCGGGGCGGCTGCTGTTCGCCGCGGAGTGCCGGTTCGTGTATGCGGCGCAGCGGCTGGACCAGTTGCCGCCTGCCGCTGGACCGGAGGTCGCGTTCGCTGGGCGGTCGAACGTGGGCAAGTCATCCCTGTTGAATGCGCTCACCGGGCGGCGGGCGTTGGCGCGCGTGTCGGGCGAACCTGGGCGGACGCGGCAACTCAACTTCTTCGATCTGGGTGGGCGGCTGACATTGGTCGATATGCCTGGCTACGGGTACGCGCGCGCGGGCAGGTCGGTGAAGCAGGATTGGCAGGGGCTGATGTTCGACTACCTGCGCGGGCGGCCGACGCTGCGGCGCGTGATGCTGCTGCTGGACGCGCGGATCGAGGTGAAGGCGGCGGATGTCGCAGTGATGGAACTGCTGGATCGCGCGGCGGTGACGTTCCAGCTTGTGCTGACCAAGGCCGACGGGGTGAAGCCCGAGGCTTTGGCGCTAAAGGCGGACGAGGCGCAGCGGTTGGCGCGCGCGCATCCGGCGGCGCATCCGGACGTGGCGGTGACCAGCAGCGAGAGCGGCGAGGGAATTGCGGAGTTGCGGGCGACGATTGCTGCGCTGGTGGAGTGAAGGGGCGTGATGGGTGCGTCGACGTGACGCGGCGGCAAGGATAAGACCGACGAGCGCGTGGTCAGTAGATTCCAAGGTGCTGGTGCAGATCGACGCCGTCGCGCTTCAGTGCGGCGACAGTGTTATCGATGACGACCCGGCCGCTGTTCAGTATCACGATGTCATCGGCGACGTCGAACACCAGTCTGGCATTCTGCTCCACCAGCACGATCGACAGTCCATGCTCCTTGAGCTGGCGTATCGTCGCCATGACCTCAACGACGATCTGTGGCGCCAGACCCTCCGAGGGCTCGTCCATCAGCAGCACGCGCGGGTTGGACATCAGCGCGCGGGCGATCGCCAGCATCTGCTGTTCGCCGCCTGACAGATGTCCGGCGTACTGATCGCGACGCTCGCTCAGTCGCGGGAAGCTGGCGCAGACCCGCTCGAAGTTCCACGGCTCGGCGTCCCGATCGCGCGGGCGGCGCGCGGCGACCACGAGGTTCTCGCGCACCGTCAGACTGCGGAAGATGCGGCGGCCCTGCGGCACCAGCGCGACGCCATGCGCGGCGATCGCCTCGGGCGCGCGGCCGGTCAGCGACGCGCCACGCACAGTGACGGAGCCGCGGCGCGGTGGCAGCCAGCCCACCGCGACGCCCATGCAGGTCGACTTGCCGGCGCCGTTGCGACCGAGCAGGCCTAGCAGGCGGCCTTCGCCCAGGCGCAGCGACACGCGATGCAGCACGTGACTGTCGCCGTAATAGGCATCGATGTCGCTGAGCAGCAGTGCGTCAGTTGCCAAGGTAAATCTCCTTGGTACGCGGATGCTGCACCACCTCGGCGCGTGTGCCCTCGACGATCACCTGGCCGAAATGCAGCACGGTGATCCGCTCGGCGAATTCCAGCGCCACGTCCATGTCGTGTTCGATCATCACGATGGTCACGTCGCGCGGTATGCTGTTGATCATGGACAGCACGTCGCGGCGCTCCTCGACCGACAGCCCGGCGAATGGTTCGTCGAGCAGCAGCACCTTCGGGCGCTGCGCCAGCGCCATGGCGATCTCAACACGGCGGCGCTCGCCATAGGAAGTCTGTGCCACGGGCCGATCGGCGAGATGATCCAGTCCGACACGCACCAGCGTCTCATGCGCCTGGTGCAGCAGATCGCGCTGGCCGTTCAGGCGGACCACGGGATTCCATCGCAGGCGCGACAGGCCGAGAAGCGACAACGTTATGTTGCGCGCCAACGTCTCGCCTGGGAACAACGTGATGATCTGATAGGTGCGCGCCAGTCCGAGATGAGTGCGCCGTCGCGCCGCGATGCCGCTGAGATCCTGGCCGAATAATATAATACGCCCGGAGTCGGCGCGCAGCTCGCCCGTGATCAGGTTGAACAGCGTTGTTTTGCCGGCGCCGTTCGGTCCGATGATCAGTCGTCGCTCGCCAGGTTCCACCGCCAGGTTCACCGTGACCGTGACGCGCAATCCGCCGAACGCCTTGTTGAGATCATGCAGTTCGAGCGCCGTCATCGGCTATCCTCGCGCTGCAGCACGCGCGGCACCCGCGGACGGCGCAACAGCGAGATCCCTCCGCGCCACAGGCGCACCGAGCCGGGCACCAAACCCTCCGGCATGAAGACGACGATCAGTACGAAGATGGCGCCGAGGACGAAATTCCAGCGTTCGATGTAGGCGCTGGCGACGTCCTTCATGACGATGACGAGCGCGGCGCCGGCGATCGGACCCAGCAACGTCGCTGTGCCACCGGCGATCACCATCAGCAGCGCCTCGGCTGATGCGCTCAGGGCGACGGTCTGCGGACTGACGAACTGATTGTAGTAGAGATACAGCAGGCCCGCGACGCCGCTCCAGAATCCGGAGAACAGGAAGGCGAGGAAGCGCGTCAACCACACATTGTAGCCGAGCGCGGTCATGCGCCTCGGCTGGTCGCGTGTGCCACGCACGGCGGCGCCGAACGGCGATGCAACGAAGATGACCATGGCGGCGACAGCAATCAGGAACACGACGAGTGTCGCCCAGTAGTATGCGTCCGCCGATACGAGTGACAGTCCGAACGGGGTGGGCCGTGCGCTGATCGAGATACCATTGTCGCCGTTGGTCAGGCTGATCCAGCGATAGGCGATGCCCCAGACGATCTGACCGAGCGCCACCGTAATCATGACGAAACCGAGACCGGTGCCGCGCAGCGCCAGCACGGCGAAGATAGCGGTCGCCGCCAATGTCGCGGCCAACGCGCCGATCGCCACAACGACCTGGCTCTGGCCGGCATTGATCAGCGTTGCGCCGGCATAGGCGGCGATGCCGAACAGGCTGGCGTGACCAAGGGTCACCAGTCCGGCATATCCCACCAGCACGTTCAGCCCTAGCGCCAGGACGGCGTAGATGAGAATCTGCGTTGCGACGTTGACGTAATAGCTGTTGCCGACCCAGTAGGGCACCATCGCCAGCAGCAGCAGCGCGATTGCAAGCGCCAGACGCTTCACAGCGTGACCCGGCCGAACAGGCCCTGCGGCCGCACCACGAGGACGATGAGCATCGGCAGGAACAGGACGACATAGGCAAGCTCGGGGAACATCGCCTGGCCGAAGTTGTAGAGAAAACCAACGACGAAGCTGCCGGCAAGCGACCCGAGCAGACTGCCGGATCCGCCGAGGATCACCACGACCAGGGCAAGCGGCAACATGTCCTGATCGAGGCCGGGATAGACCGACAGGATCGGTCCGCCGATCACGCCGGCAAATCCCGCGAGGCCAGCACCCAGGGCAAACACGATGGTGAACAGATGCGACACGCGAATGCCGACCACGCGTGCCATGCCCGGGTCGTCAACTGCGGCGCGGATCATCGCGCCGAGCCTCGTGCGGTCCATCAGCAGCCATAACGCCGCGGCTATCACCGTGGCGACCAGGATGATGGCGAGCCGATAGGTCGGGAACGCCAGGCCGAACACCGCGGTCGCACCGCGCAGCGCGGGTGGCGTTTCCACCGAGATCGGATCGCCACCCCACTGCATCAGGCAGACGTCGGCGACCATGAACGACAGCCCGAGTGTGACGAGCACCTGCGCCAGTTCCGCGCCGGCGAGCCGGCGCAGCACGAAGCGCTCGATGATGGCGCCGAACAGCGCGACGCCGAGACCCGCTGCCACCGCGGCGGTCCAGAATCCAAGACCCCAGGCGATGCAGGTCACGCCAAAATAAGCGCCGAGCATGAACATCGAGCCGTGTGCCAGGTTCGGGATGCGCATCAGGCCGAAGATCAGCGAAAAGCCGGCGGACAGCAGGAACAACAGACCGCCCAGCGTGACGCTGTTGACGGACAGGATCAGCCAGAGGTTCACGACCGAAGGTTCGTCAGCTTTTCAGTGGCGGATAGTCGCGCGAATAAACCGGTTGCGCGAGGAACCACTTCTCGTCGAAGGTCCAGAACTGGCTCACGTTCTGATAGGTCTTGATCGTATGCTGAGCCAGCTTGCCGTCCTGCTTGACCAGGCGGCGGATATAGACGTTGCCGACGGCATTGCCGAAGTGGTCGAAGTGGAACGGCCCGCGCGGCGAGTCCTCGAGCGATACCGCGCGCATCGCCTTGATCAGCGCCTCCTTGTCGTCAGTGTTGCCGCCGGTCGTCTTCAGCGCTGCCTCGGCGATCATGCCGTTGATGTACATGCCGGCGGCATACAGGCCCGGAATCGCGCCGGTTTCGCGCACCATGCCGGCGATGAACTGCTTGTTCACTGGCGTATCGAGGTCCGAGCTGAAGACGGATGCGGTGACCAGCCCGATCGCCTCGTCGCCAAAACTCTTTAACAACGCATCGTCGCCCGCGGTGCCGCCACCGAGTACCGGCAGCGTGGCGCCGGCATCCTTGTATTGCTTCATGAACTTGAGCGGGTTGGAACCGGCGAAACCTTGCACCACCGCATCGACGCCGCTGAGCTGGGCGATGTAGGGCGTGTAGTCGGGAGTGACGATCGGTGGCCACAACTTCTTGACCACGTGGCCGCCGGCATCCTCGAACACTCGCTGGAAGCCGCCCATCTGTTCGTAGCCGAAGGCGAAGTCCTCGCTGATGGTGATGACGCTCTTGTATTTCAGTTCCTTCGCGGCGAAGTCGGCCAGCGGGTGCATGTTCTGCGCCGAAGTGCCGGAGGCCCGCACGAAATACGGATTGGGTTTGCGCTGCGACATATCCTCGGCCGCGGCCAGACTGAGGATCGGGGTCTTGTGCGCGGCCACATAGTCGCTGATGGCGAGCAACTCGAAGGCGGCGAGCGGGCCGAAGATCATGTCGACGTTGTCGCGCTCGATCAGTTCCTGTGCCTTGGTCTTGGTGCCGGCTGGATTGCCGCCGGTGTCGCCGACCATCAGCTCGACCTTGCGACCGGCCAGCGTGTTGTTGCGGTCTTTCAGGAAGAGGTTGGTGCCCTGCTCCATCTGGATCCCGCCCTGAGCCAGAGGGCCGGTCTTGACCGTGAGCAGGCCGATGCGGATCGGCTTGCTCTGTGCGATGGCGGGCATCGGCAATGCGGCAGCGGCGGTGCCGGCAAGAAACGAGCGGCGACGAAGCTTGGCACGCATGAACCGATGTCCTCCCTTTATTGCGCCATTGGTAGAGCGGCGCCCCGATGGCGTCCACCCTGCCACGACGCTATGTCGCTGTAGTTTGACCGAGCCCGCTTCGTCTTAGAAACTCCACGAGCAGCGCACTGACCTTTTCCGCCTGTTCCTGCTGGACCCAGTGACCGGCGCCATCGATCAGGTGGCAGCCGACCATCCGGGTGCAGGCTGACTCCTGCATGCGCTCGAACGCACCGGGTCGCTGGTAGGTGCCCCAGTCGCTGCTGCCGGCGATGAACATCGACGGCACGTCAATCGTGCGGCCGGCGAACAGTTGCAGCTCTGACGTATCGAGCCCTGTCGTGCCGCGCCGATACCACTGCAAGCCTCCGGCGAAACTGTTGCGCCCGTACTCCGCGCTGTACACTGCGAGTTCGCTGTCGGGGAGCCACGGGCACGCGGCTATCTCCGCGGCGGACGGCATTACATGTGCGACCGTCTCGGCCATCGTCTCGCCGAGATCCATGATGTAATAGGTCGGCATCTTCGCCAGCTCCTCGGCGGTCCAGCCCTGCAGGCGGAACGGCTTGTTCTGCCGCCAGTCGGCGCTCTTGTGGTGGTAATAGGCGCGCAGGAACGCATGCACGCCTTGCTTGCAGTGCCACATGTCCTCGTTGGCTGGACGCGTGGAATAGTACCATTGGTAGTGCTTGCGCGGGCGCGGCAGGTTCGCCATTGCCGCCTGGATATCGCCGCGCTGCGCGGTTGGGGTCAGTGCCGGTGGACCCTCGAACGGCGCGCTCATCAGCGCCACCGAGCGGAACACATCAGGACGCACCATCGCGCACCATGCGGCGACCGGCGAGCCGAAATCGTGGCCGACCACGGCGGCGACCGAGTGGTAGCCGAGCGCATGCACCAACCCAAGCTGATCCCGCACCGCGTTCAGCAGCCGGAACGAACGCAGGTCGGCATCGGAGTCGTAGTCGGCGTGCCAACCGGTGGTGCGGCCATAGCCGCGCAGGTCCGGGGCGACGACGTGGAAGCCGGCTTCGGCCAAGGCCGGCATCACCTTGCGCCACGAATACGCCAGTTCAGGAAATCCGTGCAGCAGGAGAACGCACGGCCGACCGTCAGTCTCGAACCCGGCCTCCAGGATATGCACGCGAAGTCCGTTGATGTTGGGCACGAAACGCGAACGCACGCCGGCCGGGAGAACGGTGCCATCGAGCGGAGCGAGTTCAATCATCGTCTTGTCATTTGGTTCCGACATAATCCTCTCCTTCTTGGCTATCACAATGGTAGCGCGTCGACAGTGCGGCGCGTCAGCAGGCTTGGCGAGCTACGCGGCATAGTTGTATTGCTTCATCGCGAAGCCGCGAATGGACCTCAGGGGTCGGGAAATGGCAGGCCTGGAGACGGCGGAACGGACAGTGTTCCTCTCCACCTTGCCCGCGTCGGCGCGACAGCGACGGCTGGCGACATTGGTCGTGCTGGTCTCACTGGGCATCTTCCTGCTGGCGGCGCCGTTTGCCCAGGTGAAGCTGCCGGAGGTCTGGGCCTTCATCCCAAGCTATCAATCGGCGCTGTTCGTCTGCGACCTGATCACCGCGGTGTTGCTGTTTGCGCAGTTCGCGCTGCTTGGCGCGCCCGCACTTATGGTGCTCGCGGGTGGCTATCTGTTCACGGCGTTCATGGCTGTGCCTCACGCGCTCAGTTTCCCGCGCCTTTTCGCCCCTGCGGGACTGATAGGCGCCGGGGCACAGACCACGGCGTGGCTGTATATGATCTGGCACGCGGGATTCCCACTTTCCGTGATCTGTTACGCGTTGCTGCGCGACCGCAAGCGGGTGCGACACCCTGTACGTGCCATCGGGGCTACGTGCTTGATAGCCATGGGCCATGGTCTATGGCGCGGCACTGCTCACCACAGTTGGCCATGCGCTGCTCCCCGCGGTCATGCGTGGCGACGGCTATACGCCGGTATTGCCGATCGTCAGCGGAGCCGTCTGGGCGCTGAGCCTCGCGGCCCTGCTCTACCTGTGGAAGCAGCGCACGCATACGGTGCTCGACGTCTGGCTGATGGTTGTCATGTCGGTGTGGCTGTTCGACGTGGCTCTGAGCGCGGTGCTCAATGCCGGGCGCTTCGATCTTGGCTTCTACGCCGGCCGCGTGTACGGGCTGCTCGCAGGCACCCTGGTTTTGCTGGCGCTGATGATCGAGACCGGCGCCGCGTATGCTCGGTTGGCGCATTCCTACGAAGTCGAACGCGATGTCCGGGACCGCCAACTTCATGAGGTCCAGTCGGAGCTCATTCACGTCTCGCGACTGACCGAATTGGGCCAGATGGTCTCGGCTCTGGCGCATGAGGTGAACCAGCCGCTGGCCGCGGCCGGTACCTATGTCAGTGCCGGGCGCCGACTGCTTCAGGCAGGTGATACAGCCAAGGCAGACGAGGCTCTGCAGAGGGGTGTGGACCAGGTGACCCGTGCGAGCCAGGTCATTCAGCGATTGCGCCAGTTCGTGAAGAAGGCCGATGGCCAGCGCAGCGCCGAGGATGTCCGTCAGGTTATCGAGGAGGCGGCAGCGTTGGCGCTGCTTGGTACCGAGGGGCGCGGAATCAGCATGGAGCTGGATCTGCCTCGCGACGCGCCGCCGGTATTCATCGACAAGGTGCAGATCCAGCAGGTGCTGCTCAATCTCATCCGCAATGCCGTTGAAGCGATGCAGTCCAGTCCGCGGCGCGAATTGAGCATCAGAGCGATGTTGTCCGCTGACGGCATGGTCGAGGTGAGCGTGGCAGACAGCGGTCCGGGTGTCGCCGCGGCCGTGCGCGAAAAACTGTTCCAGCCGTTCGTGACGACCAAGTCGTCCGGTCTGGGAGTGGGACTGTCGATCTGTCGCAGTATCGTGGAGGCACAGGGTGGCCGCCTGTGGTTTGCCGATAATCGTGATGGCGGCGCGGAATTCCGGTTCACCTTGGCCACTCGTGGCGCAGGCACGGGGGACCCGCTGCCCCCACCGTAGTGACGCGCGCTTGACCCTCTGCGCGCTCGCCCTTACACGCCGCGCATGACTAAGACCGCAGCGACGGACATCGAAGCCGCCACCGAACGGGCGCACGTGTTGGCACAGGCCCTGCCGTTTCTGCGCCGTTACGCCGGCGCGACCATCGTGGTGAAATACGGCGGCCACGCGATGGGCGAGGAGCACCTGGCCCAGCAGTTCGGCAGCGATATATCGTTGCTGAAGCAGGTTGGGGTGAACCCTGTCGTCGTGCACGGCGGCGGCCCGCAGATCAACGCGATGCTGAAGCGGCTGGCGATCCAATCCACCTTCGTCGATGGACTGCGCGTCACCGATGCGGCGATGGTCGAAGTGGTGGAGATGGTGCTGGCCGGCACCGTCAACAAACAGGTCGCCAGTCTGATCACCCGCGCCGGAGCGCTCGCCGTCGGCGTGTGTGGCAAGGACGGTGGCATGATCCGTGCGCGCAAGCTGACCCGGACGAAGAAGGATCCGGACAGCAATATCGAGCGCGTGCTGGACCTCGGGTTCGTTGGCGAGCCGGAGCATGTCGATGTGCGTGTTATCCATGCGCTGACCGGTGCGGGCCTGGTGCCGGTGATTGCGCCGGTCGGGGTAGGCGAGGACGGGCAAACTTATAACATCAACGCCGATACCGTGGCCGGTGCGATCGCCGGCGCGCTGCAGGCGACACGGCTGCTGATGCTAACCGATGTCGCCGGCGTGCTCGACAACGACAAGCGGCTGATTCCGGAGTTGACGATAGCCGATGTCGAGGAAGGCATTCGCAGCGGCATGATCACCGGTGGCATGATCCCCAAGGTGGAGAACTGCGCCGACGCGGTGCGGCATGGCGCCAAGGGTGCGGTCATTCTCGATGGCCGCGTGCCGCATGCCTGTCTGCTGGAGCTGTTCACCGAGGCTGGTCCGGGCACCATCATCCGGCCGTAGCCTCGCTCGGGGGGTACGCACATGGCCACACGCGAGCAACTGCGCCAGCAGGGCGAGGCGACGCGCCAGAACTTATTCGGCGCGGCAGCGGCGCAGGAACCGAAAGGGTTCGGCACGCTGCTCACCGAGGCGGTGCAGGGTGCGATCTGGAACCGGCCTGGCATGGCAATGTCGGATCGCATGCTGTGCACGCTGGCCGCACTCGCGGTCTGGCCGCGGCTGCGCCAGCTTCGCCGGCATATCGGCGCGGCGCTGGACCTCGGGCTCTCCACCGAGGCGGTTCGCGAAGTGCTAGTGCAGGCGGGACTGTATGCCGGGTTCTCCGCGGCCGAGGAAACGCTTGTGCTGATGGCCGAAGTGCTCGCCGAACGCGGCGTGCCGTTTCCGCCTGATCCGCCGGCAACGGCATCGTTGGAGGAGATGGCTGATCGTGGCCGTGCAATGATGCACGACGTGCACGGCGAGCGCAGCCGCCATGGTTACGCGGCACCTGACAACCCGGTGACGTACGCGCTGTATGAGCTGGCAATCCAGTACGGCTATGGCGAGATCTGGTTTCGACCCGGGCTCGATCACCGACAGCGCGCGCTGGTCGCGGTTGCCGCGTTCACCGCGCTGCGTCTGCCCGAGCAGGCGCGGCGCTTCGGTCAGGCCGCGCTGAACCTGGGCGCTTCAAGTACCGAGGTGATCGAGGCGATCGTGCAGACCGCGCCGCATAGCGGCTTCCCGCCCGCGCTCAATGTGCTGAATGCGCTGTCCGACGTATTGCGCTGACGCGAGCGACCGTGGCAGCGTTGTTGTCACCACATAACACAGGGGAGACCGAACATGCCTCAGATTGCCGGCGGCTGTCTGTGCGGCAAGGTCCGCTACAGCGCGAATACCGAGCCAGCATTCGTCGGTATCTGCCATTGCAAGGACTGTCAGAAATTCACCGGCAGCGCGTTCGCCGTCGCGATCGGCGTGCCCGAGGCGGAATTTTCAGTGCAGGGCGAGCTTGCGGCATACAGCAAGACCGGTGACTCCGGTCAGTCGATCGAGCGGCGCTTCTGCCCAATATGCGGTTCGTCGATAGCCGATGTGGCGTCAGCGTTGCCGAATATCGTGATGATCTCATCCGGCACGCTGGACGATGCGAGCTGGGTGAAGCCCGGGATGCAGATCTATTGCGACAGCGCGCAGCCCTGGGTGCATCTGGACAGTGAGATGAAGCAGTTCGGGAAGATGCCCGGCTGATCACAATCCGACGCCGACGGCGCCAAGGCCGGCCGCGATCAGCGCGCCGGCCACCACCACGATCCAAGGCGACACCGCCCACAGTGTGAGGGCGAGCAAGGCGGCGAGCGCGAGGCCGAAGCCGGCCGATGAATGCACGCCCGATGTCCATACAGGCGTATAGAGCGCTGCCAACAGCACGCCGACCACCGCGGCGTTCACGCCACGCAGCATCGCCTGTATGGTCTGGCGTCGGCGCAGGGTATCCCAGAACGGGATCAGCCCGATCACCAGCAGGAACGAAGGTACGAAGATTGCCACCACGCAGAGCAGCGCGCCGAGGGCGCCGTTCGGCGGCGAAATCATCACCGCACCGAGATAGGCACTGAAGGTGAAGAGCGGTCCGGGCATCGCCTGTGCTGCGCCGTAGCCGGCGAGGAATGCGTCGTTGGTAACCCAGCCGGTCGGCACCACCGCTGCCTGCAGCAGTGGCAGCACCACGTGGCCACCGCCAAATACCAACGCGCCGGCACGATAGAATGCGCCCAACAGCCGCAGTGCCTGGCTGTCGAGTGTGGCGGCAAGCGGCGATAGGAAAAGCAACAGCACGAAGAACAGGATGATGGCAACGATCGCAACGCCGCGATTTAGCTTCAGTCCGAGTGGTATGTGGTCGCTATCGGCGGTGAGTGCGGGCTTTGGCAGCAGCGTCAGGCCCGCGATTGCTCCGAGCACGATGGCGGCGATCTGGCCAACGGATGAAGGGACCGCGAGTGCGATCAGTGCGGCGACGACCGCCACCGTCGCGCGCGGTCGGTCGGGCGCGAGGCTCTGCGCCATGCCCCATACCGCCTGCGCCACAACGGCAACAGCGACCAGTTTCAAGCCTTTCAGCCAGGCGGCGTCGCTGACATCGCCGAGTGCCTCGACGCCGTAGGAGAAGGCCAGCATCAGGAGGGCGGACGGCAGGGTGAAGCCGATCCAGGCGGCGAACATGCCGAGCGGTCCGGCGCGCAGCAGGCCGATCGACATGCCTAGCTGGCTCGAGGCGGGGCCTGGCATGAATTGGCACAGTGCGACGAGGTCCGCGAAGCTGCCTTCCGCCAGCCAGCGGCGGCGTTGCACGAACTCCGAGCGGAAGTAGCCGATATGCGCCACCGGGCCGCCGAATGAGGTGCAGCCGAGCCGGAGGAAGATGAGCAGGACTCCGAGAGCCCCCTTCTCAGTTTGGTGATCTAGGTGCTCACCCTCCCCCTGCGGGAAGGGGTCGAGGGAGGGGGCCTTCGTCGTCATCCAACCGTTACAGCGCGTTCTTCACGAGGCGTCCTGCAAGCATGATGGCGGCGAGGTTCTTGCCGTCGCTGCGGAACACCGACAGGTCGCGATAGGGATCTCCGTCCACCACGAGCAGGTCAGCGTGGGCGCCCGGGATGAGTTCGCCGATCTTGCCTTCCTGGCGCACGATCTCGGCGTTCACCAGCGTGGCGGAGCGGATGATCTCCGGCGCGGTCATCGCCTCGCGACGCAACATGAACTCGTGGCAGTGGTCGTTCTGCAACTGGCCGAGCAGGTCGGAGCCGAAGCCTATCTTGACCCCTGCTTCGCGCGCGATCTCCAGCGAGCGCAGACCGGCATGCAGCACCAGTTCATTTTTTTCCAGGCTGTAGCTGGAAAGTCCGTAGTCGGGACCGCGGCGCTTCAGCGCATCATAGGCAACCAGTGTCGGCACCAGATAAGCGCCGCGCGTGGCCATCAGCTGCGCGGTAGGGGCGTCGATCAGGTTGCCGTGCTCGATGGTGCGAACGCCGGCGGTGACCGCGCGTTCGATCGCCTTCGCTGAATACGCGTGCGCACAGACATAGGTGCCCCACCGCGTCGCCTCATCCACCGCGGCCTCGATCTCGTCGATGCGGTATTGCAGGCTTTCCAGCGGATCGGCCTGCGACGCGACGCCGCCCGAGGCCATGATCTTGATGTGGTCGGCGCCCTTGCGCAGTTCGTCGCGCGTTGCCTTTACCACCTCGGGCACGCCGTCTGCGATGCGGCCCGTCCAGTTCAGGCCGGAACAGCAGGCGCAGAAGTTGCCTGATTCGGTGCGCAGACGCCGCTCGCCATGGCCGCCAGTCTGGCTGAGCGGCTGGCCGGCGATGAACAGTCGCGGGCCCTCGAACAAGCCCTGTTCCACCGCGGCCTTGATGCCGTAATCGGCACCGCCGGTGTCGCGCAAAGTGGTGAAGCCGCGATGCAGCATGGCGCGCATCGCGACCGACCCTTTCGCGGCGAGCAATGTCAGCGGCACATCGGCGAGCAGCCGCAGATTGACCTCGGTGAGCACGACGTGGATGTGGCAGTCGATCAGGCCGGGCATAAGCGTGCGGCCACGCAGGTCGATGCGGGTGGCGGACGTGCTGGTGATCGGACGGTCGGAGACATCCTTCACGGTGCCGTCTTCGATCAGGACGGAGATGCCGTCCTGCAGTTCGTCCTTGCGCGGGTCGAGGAAGCGACCGCCGCTGAACAGATAGCTGGTCACATTTGCACCCCATTGCTTGCCCGTGCGATCGTACCGCCGTTCGGTCCAGCAACCAATGCCCCTCCTCCAGGTCCACGGTCTCACGCGCAGCTATTACGGCGTGCATGCGTTGCGCGGCGTCGATCTGTCAGTGGACGCCGGGCGCATCACGGGGCTGATCGGTCCGAACGGTGCCGGCAAGACGACACTGTTCAATTGCATCTCCGGCCTGGTGCCGCCGGACGCCGGCAGCGTGCGGCTTGCTGGTGTCGTCATTACCGGCTGGCGGCCGGATCGCGTCAGTGGCGCGGGTCTGGTGCGCACGTTCCAGATCGCGCGCGGTTTTCCGCGGCTTTCGGTGCTGGACAACCTGCTGCTGTACGGCACACGGCAACGTGGCGAACGCCTGGTTCATGCCGTGCTGCGTTCGCCGAACGCGCGCCGGCGCGAGACCGAGCTGCGCGAACGAGCTCGTGCCATTGCGCAACGGCTGAACCTAGCGCGCGTGCTGGATCATCGCGCCGGCGAATTGTCCGGTGGCCAGAAGAAGTTGCTGGAGATCGGCCGCGCGCTGATGGCGGAGCCGAAGCTGCTGCTGCTCGACGAGCCGGTGGCCGGCGTCAACCCGACGCTCGCTCGCGAGATCGGCGATCATCTGCGCGGCCTGCTGGCGGATGGCGTTTCGGTGCTGCTCATCGAGCATCACATGGACACTATCGCGGCGCTGTGCGATCCGGTGATCGTCATGGCGGAAGGACGCCATCTTCGGCAGGGCTCGTTCGCGGAACTGGCCGACGATCCCGTTGTGCAGGAAGCCTATATGGGCCGGCGCCGGTGAGCCTGCTGGTGGTCAGCGATATCGTCGCCGGCTATGGCCGTGGCGATGAAATCCTGAAGGGCGTGCATCTGACGGTTGAGGACAAGGAAATCGTCGCAATCATCGGTCCGAACGGCGCCGGGAAATCGACATTGCTGAAGACCATCGCTGGGCTGCTGCGTCCAGAGCGAGGCAGCATCACGCTGAATGGCGAGCCGATCCATGGTCTGTCGCCGCGCGAAGTAAGCCGCCGGGGCGTTGCCTTTGTGCCGCAGGAGCAGAACATCTTTGCCTCATTGTCGGTGCGCGAGAAATCTTGAGATGGGCGGTTGGCTCGATCCTGCCGCGACGCGCCGGCGTATTGACGAGGTGTTCGCGCGCTTTCCGATGCTGGCCGAGCGTCGGTCCAGCGCGGCACGCACATTGTCCGGCGGACAACGCCAGGTGCTCGCAATGGCGATGGCGCTGATGGTGCAGCCAATTCTCCTGTTGCTGGACGAGCCCTCGGCCGGGTTGTCGCCGATCGCCGCCGAGACGTTGTTCGCCACCATTCGTGCGATCAACCGCGATGGCATTGCGATCGCCATGGTGGAGCAGAACGCCACGCAGGCGCTGGAGATCGCGCATCGCGCGACGATCCTTGTGGACGGACGCAACAACCGCGATGGTGTGGCCGCCGCGCTTGCCGTCGATCCGGAAATTCGCCGAATCTTTCTCGGCGCGACACCGACCGAACTATAAAGGGGAGACCTGGATGGTCCGCATCACCCGTCGAGGCCTGCTGCAGACGACGGCCGTCATCGCCGCGCCGACGATCGTGCGCGCTCAAGGGACGTCGCTGAGTCTTGGCGTGCTGACGCCGCTGACGGGCGCCGGCAGTTTCGATGGGCCGCGCATGTTGAAGGCGATGCAGGCGGTGGCAAATGACATCAATGGCGCGGGCGGTTTGCTGGGACGCAGGATCGAACTGGTGGTCGAGGATGACGAGACCAACCCTGAAGCAGCGGTGCGCGCGGCGCACAAACTGGTCGATGTGGATAAGGTGCCGGTCATCATGGGGACGTGGGCATCGGCGGTCACGACGGCGGTGGCACCGGTGTGCTGGGAGAGCAAGACGTTCCTCACCACGGTGTCAGGGGCGGATTCCATCACACACCTGCCGCACCAGGGTTATCTGATCCGCACCCAGCCGAACAACCAGCTTCAGGCGACGAAGCACGCCGAATTCATCATCCGGCACGGCTTCAAGCGCGTGTTCATCCTGGCGATCCAGGCTCCGTTCGCCGAACCGACGCGGAAGTATCTGACCGACACGCTGACACCGAAAGGCGTGACGGTTGCGGGGTCGTTGGTCTACGACAAGGACAAGACGAGCTATCGGTCCGAAGTGGACCAGGCGCTGCGAGGCAAGCCGGATCTGCTGTATTTGAATGGGTATGCGCCCGATGTTGCTGTGGTGCTGCGGGATCTGTATCGCGCGGGCTATGACGGCGATCGGTTCTGCCAGTCCTATGCGTTGACGTCGAAGAGCCTGGAGGAACTGCCGAAGGAGGTGACGCAAGGGGTCTATACGGTGCAGCCGTCGGCCGACGTCGACTCGCCGGCTTATACTGCGGTGGCAAAGCGACTGGGGATTGCCGCGCCGGATTCGTACGAGGCACAGGCGACCGACTGGATCAGCATTGTCGCGCTGACCATCGCGAAGGCCGGGGAAGCGACCGGCACGGCGATCCGCGATAACGTGCGCAAGATCACCAACAGCGACGGGATGAAGGTGTACACGGCGGTCGACGGGCTGGCGGCGCTGAAGGCCGGCAAGGAGGTAAAATACTCCGGTGCCAGCGGTCCGTGCACGTTCACCGATATCGGCGACATTTCCGACTGCAAGTTTCGCTACAACCGTGTGGAGAGCGGGTCGTTCAAGTTTATCGAGGTGGGTTAGAGTGTACGTGCTGACGGACACCGTCCAGCTCATCCTCAACGGCATCATGGCCGGCGCGATCCTGACGACGCCGGCGATCGGCTTCACCGCCATATACGCCGTGCTCCGGTTTCCGAATTTCGCCGTGGCATCGCACGCGACGGTCGGCGCGTTCGCCGGCTACTGCGCCAATGTCTGGCTCGGGTTTCCGCTGCTGCCTGCCGCCGCGATCGCGTTTCTCGTGGCCGGTCTCGTGGGTTTGGTGAGCGACACTCTGGTGCTGCGGCCGTTGCGGCCCGCCGGTCTGGTTACGACAACGATCGCTTCCGTCGCGCTGACCATCGCGCTGGAGAATCTCGTGCGTCTCGGCTTCGGCAATGCGTTGCGCAGCTACAATCTGCCAATCCTTCGCGATTGGCGTTTCGCCGGACTGCGTGTCGGTCCGCAGCAGATCGAGGACCTGGCGATCTCGGCCGCGGCGGTTGGCGCACTCTTCGTCTTCCTCGGCTTCACCCGTCTCGGCAAGGCGATGCGGGCGGTGGCCGATAATCCGACACTTGCGGGGATCAAGGGCATCGACGCTGACCAGATCGCGCGCATCGTCAACTTTGTCGCCATGGGCCTCGCGGGGCTTGGCGGCATGCTGCTCGGGCTCGATACGTCGATCGATCCGCTGACCGGGTTTCGCGCCATACTTGCGATCTTTGCCGCCGCCGTGGTGGGAGGTCTCGGCAGTATCCCGGGCGCCGTGGTCGGCGCACTGACCGTGGGCGTCGCCGAAGAGTTGTCGCAACTGGTGCTGCCGCCGGACTACCGCACGGTCGTGGGGTTCATCGCCATTTTGCTGGTGCTGAGCTTCCGGCCGCGCGGGATCCTGGGCGCGCGCACCTATTGATGTGGAGTGTGGCATGACCGCTGAGGAACTGAAATCCACAGTCAAAGTCTGCATGTTCGATCAATATGGCACGGTCGTGGACATGCAGACGGGGCTGGTCGAGGTTGCCACGCCATTCCTGCGGGCGAAAGGTTGGCAGGGCAATCCCAATTCCTTCGTCACCTGGTGGCGGCGCACGCATTTCGAGAACTCGATGATCGATGCACTGCTTCATCGCGAGCACACGCCGTATCGAGAGATCGGCGAGCGTTCTGTCGCCCACGTGATGGACCGTGCGGGCATCAGCTATTCCACGGAGGAGGTGCGCGCGCTGGTGGACAGCATCGTGCGGCTGCGGCCGTTTCCAGAGGTGCCGGCGGCGCTGGACCGGCTGCGGACGCGCTATCGGTTGGTGGTGTTGTCGAATGGCGACCCCGACATGCTGGAGACGGCGAAGCAGTACCACGGCATAACGTTCGAGCGCGCAATCTCGGTGGCGGAGGCCAACTCGTTCAAGCCGCATGTCGCAACCTACCGCAAGGCGGCCGAGATCGCCGGCGTGCGGATGGACGAAGTGTTGTTCATCGCCAACCATGCGTTCGATTGCCTCGGTGCGAAGGCGGCGGGCATGCGCACGGCATTCATCGACCGAAGGCAACGGCCGTTCGGCGCGACGCCGCACCAACCGGATCTGCTGGTGCCGAGTATGACAGCACTGGCCGACGCGATCGCCTGATGGTTGCCTACCTCACCGCAATGGCAATCAGCGCCGGTATCTACGCGCTGCTGGCGCTTGGCGTGAACCTGACGTGGGGCATGGCGGGGATGATCAATCTCGGCCTGGCAGGTTTCTTCGCGGTGGGGGGCTATACCACGGCGCTGCTCACCAAGGCCGGCGCACCCATACCTCTCGGCGTCTGCGCGGGCGCGCTGGTTGCCGCCGCGACCGGGGCCGGGGTCGCGGTGATCACCGCGCGATTGCGCGCCGACTACCTCGCCATAGTGACACTGGGCTTTTCCGAATCAGTCCGCATTGCCGCGGCGAATGAGATCTGGCTGACCAACGGATCGGACGGGATCGCCGGCATTCCCGGTCCGTGGCGCGGGACGCTGACGCCGCAGCAGTTCAATCTGGTGTTCCTGAGCATCGTCGTCGGCGTGCTGGCCGTGACCTTCGTGCTGCTGCAACGCCTGGCGCGCTCACCATTCGGCCGTGTCCTGCGCGCGATCCGTGACGATGAGGACGTGGCCGCGGTCGCCGGCAAGCACGTGCTGGCCTTCAAGGTGAAGGCCTTCGCCGTGGGCGCTGCGGTGCTTGGCGTGGCAGGCGCGCTCTATGCTCACGAGACATCGTATGTCGCGCCTGACATCTTTGCGCCGCTGCTGACGCTGAACATCATACTGGCACTTGTCGCCGGCGGCGTCGGCAACAACGCGGGCGCCGTGCTTGGGGCTGTGCTGATCGTCGTGCTGCTGGAAGGCACGCGCTTCGTCGCGCCATTCCTGCCTTTCCTGGAACCGGCACAGATCGCCGCGGTTCGCGAGCTGCTGGTCAGCGTGCTGCTGCTGGTCATCCTGCGCGTGCTGCCCGCCGGCATCGTGCCGGAGCGGATCGCAACGTAGGATCAGGCGCGATCCAGCCAGTCGCCGTACTGCTCACGCAGCCGCGTCTTCAGCAACTTGCCGGTTGCGGTGTGCGGCAGTTCCTCGACAAACACCACATCGTCCGGCAGCCACCATTTGGCGATCTTGTCCGAGAGGAATGCCAGCAGCTCCTCCTTGGTCACATCGGTGCCCTGCTTGCGATGCACCAGCAGCAACGGACGCTCCTGCCAGCGCGCGTGGCGTGTGGCGATCACCGCGGCTTCCAGAACCGCAGGGTGGCTCACCGCCAGGTTCTCGATCTCGATCGAGCTGATCCACTCACCGCCCGACTTGATCACGTCCTTGGCCCGGTCGGTGATGGTGACAAACCCGTCGGCATCCATGTGCGCGACATCGCCGGTGCGGAACCAGCCGTCGTCGCCCACGACCTTGCCGCCGGCACCCTTGAAGTAGCTCGACAGCACCCAGGGCCCGCGCACCTGTATCTCGCCGATGGAACGCCCGTCGCGCGGCAGCTCGTGTCCTGCGTCATCGACGATGCGGACGTCGGCGCCATAGATCGTGCGGCCCTGCATGAGATGGACGGGCATCCGCTGCTCGAGGTCCATGCCGACGTGCCCCGCGAGCAGGCTGCCGCAGGTGCCCAGCGGGCTCATCTCGGTCATGCCCCAGGCGTGCAGCATCGTCGCACCGAAATACGCATGGGCCTTCTCGATCACCACGCGGGGCACCGCCGATCCGCCCGACAGCACGCGCTTCAGCTTCAGTCCGCGCTGATCGGTCGTGTCGAGGTTCTGCTCCATCCAGGCGAACAGGTTCAGCCACACCGTCGGCACCGCACCGCAGAACGTGATGCCCTCGTCGCGAATCAGTTCGAACAGGCTGGCACCGTCCAGCTTCATGCCGGGAAGCACCACCTTGGCGCCGGTGCCGGCGGCGGCGAAAGGAATTCCCCAGCAGTTCACATGAAACAGTGGTGCGCACAGCAGCAGAGACTCGCGTACCGAGATCGCCATCGTGTCGGCCGACATCAGCGCGAAACTGTGCAGCACAGCCGAGCGATGACTTTGCAGCACGCCCTTGGGATTTCCGGTGGTACCCGACGTGTAGCACAGCGCGGATGCGGTGTTCTCGTCGAACTCCGGCCACACATAATCGTCCGTCTCGGCTGCCAGCAGATCCTCGTAGCACAGCAGGTTCGGCACATCGATCGATGGCATCGTCTCGCGCGCGCACAATGCGACGTAGCCGCGCACGCTTTGCAGCTTGGCGGCGAGCTGCTCCACCAGCGGGGCGAACGTCACGTCGAAGAACACATAGCTCGCTTCGGCGTCATCGATAATGAAACGCACCTGCTCAGGGAACAGCCGCGGGTTCACCGTGTGCAGCACGGCACCGCTGCACGTGACGCCGAAGTAGATCTCGAGGTGCCGGTTGTGATTCCACGCCAGCGTGGCGATCCGTTCGCTGCGCGTCACGCCGAACCGGCGCAAGGCGTTGGCGACCCGTTTCGCGCGTGCTGCAATCGTGCCCCAGTTGCTGCGGTGCAGCGGGCCCTCGACCGATCGCGACACGATCTCGGTACCCGCGTGATAGCGCTCCGCATAGTCGAGCAGCGACGAAATCAGCAATGGTCGCTGCTGCATCAGCCCAAGCATGGAAGTTTGCTCCCTCGGTATCTTTCCGCCTTCAGCTGCGGACCAGCGGGCAGCCACCTTGATCCAGTGGACGGAACCCCTGTTCGGCCGGGATTGTTCGCCTAAGGGTGTAGTAGTCCCATGGCTCCTTCGATTGCGCCGGCGACTTCACCTCGAACAGGTACATGTCGTGGATGACCCGGCCGTCTATCCGCACCTTGCCCTTGCCGAAAAGTGGATCGTCGGTCGGCATCGCCTTCATCTGCTCTACTGCGGCACGCCCGCTGGCCGTCGCCTTGTCCACGCCCATCGCAGTTGCGGCCTTCAGATAGTGCGTCGCTGCTGAATACTGGCCGGCGTGCACCGACCCTGGGACCACGCCGTTGAAGCGCGCGGCAAAGCGCTTGCTGAACTCGCGCGTACCGGTGTTCAGGTTCCAGTAGAACGGCTCGGTCAGCAGCACCCCTTGTGCCGCGGTGAGACCGACGCCGTGCACGTCGTGGATCAGAAAGATCAGGCCTGCGACCTTCTGGCCGGCCTTCATGATGCCGAATTCCGCGGCCTGCTTGATGCAGTTCACCGTGTCGCTGCCGCCGTTGGCGAGCCCGATTGCCTTGGCACCGCTTGCCTGTGCCTGCACCAGGAACGAGGAGAAGTCGGTGGTGCCAGGGAACGGCGCCAAGGCCTGCCCAAGCACTTTGCCACCGGCCGCAGTCACGAAGCTCGCTGCATCCTTCTGCAGTGAGTGGCCGAATGCGTAGTCGGCGGTGATGAAGAACCAGCTGTTCGCGCCCTCCTTGACGGCGGCGTCCACCACACCGTGCGGCATCGACCAGGTGTCGTAGACCCAGTGCAGATGGTTGGGCCCGCAGTGCGCGCCGGTTATGTCGGCTGACGCGCCGCCGGTGAAGATCGCCACCTTGTCTTTCTGTTTCGCGAGATCGCCGATTGCGAATGCCGCCGAGGACAGCGGCACATCGGTGACCACGTCGACACCCTTGTTGTCATACCAGTCCGCGGCGATGGCGAGCGCGACATCGGGCTTGAGCTGCAGGTCGGCCTGCACCACTTCGGCCTTTACCCCCGGGTGCGCCTGCATGAAGTCCTCGACCGCCATCTGCGCGCCGAGTACCGAGCCGGGCCCGGTGTTGGCGGCATAGGCGCCGGTCATATCGGTGAGCACCCCGATTCGGATCGGTTTGTCGGCGGCATAGGTGCGGCGTGGCAAGGCTGCGGCGGCGACGCCGGCACCCAACAACGCGCGGCGTCCGATCGAAGTCTGCATGGGGTTTCCCTTGGTTATGACTTATCGACCGGACTGTAGACGGGTCCGGCGGCCCGCGCCTAGGCTTTGCCGAACGCCGCAGGGAGGGGCCAAATGCGAGCAGACCATGCCGTCGTGGAGATTTTGAAGCGGGAAGGCGTGACCACGCTGTTCTGCTTCCCCACCACATCGGTGATCGAGACCGCTGTGGCAGGCGGGTTGCGCCCGATCATCTGCCGACAGGAACGCGTCGGCGTGGACATGGCGGACGGCTACGCCCGGGTGACCAACGGTCAGCCGCCGGGCGTATTCGCCATGCAGTACGGGCCAGGCGCGGAGAATGCGTTCCCAGGCATCGCCACGACATTTTCCGATTCGGTGCCGGTGCTGTTCCTGCCGCTCGGCCATGCCCGCGAGCAGGCGCAGGTGTTTCCGATGTTCCATGCCAGCCGCACCTATGCCTCGGTCACCAAGCAGACCGAGCACATCATCGTGCCGGAGCAGGTGCCGGCGGCAATGCGGCGCGCGTTCAGCCAGTTGAAGAACGGACGGCCCGGACCAGTGATGGTTGAACTGCCGCGCGATCTGCTGGAACTCGATATCGGCAGTGAGACACTTGATCACCGGCCGGTGCGTGCGACGCGCGCCGCGCCGGCCGCGCATGACATCGAGGAGGCGGCGCGGCTGCTGGTGGATGCCGCGTGTCCGGTGATCCTCGCCGGGCAGGGCGTGCTTTATGCCGAGGCAAGCGACGAGCTGGTGAAGCTCGCGGAACTGCTGCAAAGCCCGGTGATGACCACGGTGGATGGCAAGAGCGCGTTCCCCGAGGATCACGCGCTGGCGCTGGGTTCCGGCGGCAACGGTTTCACCGGTCATGGCGCGCATTTCCTTTATGCGCGTGCGGATCTGATCCTGGCGATCGGTACCGGGCTGAATCGCCATCCGCTGACCACGCCGCCGCTGCCTGCCGGCGTGCGCATCATCCACGCCACCAACGACACGCGCGATCTGCACAAGAGCTATGCGACCGAAGTCGCGCTGCTGGGCGATGCGAAGCTGGCGCTCGCAGCGCTGGCCGACGCAGTGAAGGACCGGCTCGGCGGGCGATTGCTGAACCGTTCCCCGGCCGAGGAGATAGCGATGAAGCGCGAGGCGTGGCTCGCGAGATGGCAGGCCAAGCTGACGTCGTCGGAAACGCCGATCACGCCGTACCGCGTGATCAACGAGTTCATGCGTGTGGTCGATCCCGCCGGTGCGATCGTCACACACGATTCAGGCAGCCCGCGCGAGCAGTTGCTGCCGTTCTATCGCGCCACGCGGCCGCGCAGTTACCTCGGCTGGGGCAAGTCGCATCAGCTCGGCACCGGGCTCGGGCTGACGATCGGGGCGAAGGTCGCGGCACCCGATAAGTTCTGCGTCAACTTCATGGGCGATGCGGCATTCGGAATGACGGGGCTGGACTTCGAGACCGCGGTGCGCTGCGGCGTGCCGATCTGCACGATCGTGCTGAACAACTCGGCGATGGCGATCGAAATCCCGCACATGAAGCTGTCGCATGAGCGCTATCGTTCGCGCGATCTGGGCGGCAGCTACGCAAACCTGGCGCGCGATCTTGGTGGCTGGAGCGAGCGGGTGGAGGACCCATCCCAGGTGGCCGATGCGATCCTGCGCGCGCGCCGGCAGACCGAGGAGGGCAGAGCGTGCCTGCTCGAATTCGTCACCAGCCAGGAGACGGCGTTCTCGCGACGCGAGGCGTGATGGACGAAGACCTGCTCGAGGTCGAGGAGCTGGAACGCGCGGCTGAGTGGCGGTTGCGCAAGGTGGATGCGGATCCGACCGACGCGGTCAGCCGTGACGCGGCCGCGCGGTTGGAAAAGCTGGCGGCGGATGTGCGGCGGCTGCGTGGTTCGCCGTTGTTCCGCGAGTATGCCGCAATCTGCAATTGGCTCGGCGAGTCGGACGGGATCGTCGATTTCACCGACATGGCGAACGATTACCGTGCGCGGATCGGGATGGATCGTGCGCCGGAGGATGGCGAGGCGTATCTGCGTGCACTGATCGAACTGGCGAAGCAGGCGTTCGGTTCATAACCGAGATTGCTTCGCCACTTCGACAATCTCTTGCAGCAGCGCGTCGGTGGTGACCTGTCGGCAGTAGCCGCGGTTGTTGCGCAAGGCCCAATCGTGGCGTTCCGCGCTGAGCGTCGCGCAGGCATCAGTGGGCACCGTCACCAGGTAACCCAGATCGCATGCATCGCGCACCGCCGAATCGATGCACTGATCGGTCAGCACGCCGGCGATGATCAGCGACCGCACGCCGAGATTGCGCAGCACGTAGTCGATGTTGGTCGAGATGAACACGGACGACGAGGTCTTCGGCAGCACGATCTCGTCGTCGGCCGGCGCGATCGCTTCCAGCACCTTCGCGTCAGGCGAACCGCGCGCGACGAACAGGCGACTGATCTTGTAGTCGAGGCTGAGATCGCGACCGTCGCGCGTCAGCGCCTCGATCACCGTGTACAGCACTTCGATCCCCGCGCGCCGACAGCCGGTCTGAAGCCGCTGCATGTTCGGCAGCGCCGTCTCGCGCATCACGCGAAAGAAATAGCCATAGCGCGCGTCGCGATCCGACGGGCTCATCCCGGCGTACGCGCCGCCATCCTCACGCGCATTGTAATTCTGCACATCGACGAACAGCAGCGCCGCATGGGCCGGATCGACCGGCACGTCGCGGCTCAGCGAGTCCCAGCGGCCGGTCACGACAGGCGACCTATGGCCAACGGCAACAGACGTTCGAACCGCGCCGCCCAGGCGGCCTGGCCTGGGACATCGGCGATCAGGTCCTGGCGAATTTCTATCTCCACATGCGGCAGTCCGCGCCGTTCGGCGTGTACCGGAACGGTGTAGTCGGTGATGTCGCTGACCGCGTAAGGCGCATTGTCGCCCACCGTCAGATCGCCCTCGGCGCGCAACAGCTCCAGCATGATGTTGGCGAGGCGTGCGTCGCGATTGTAGAGCACGCCGACCTGCATCGCGCGTGATTCGCCCTTGAACACCGGCGTGAAGCTGTGCATCGCGACGAACACCGTGCGGTGCGCGGCGGCCTCGCGTGTATCGAGAAGATCGCGGATGCGCGCGTGATACGGATCGAAGATCGCCTGCCGCCGCGCGATGCGCTGTTCTGCTGTCAGCCCGAGATTCCCGGGGATCGGCGTGGTCTCGCTGATCTCGGGTACCGAACTTGGCACGGCGGGGTCGCGATTGCAGTCGATGACGAGGCGCGAGTAGGTCTGCAGCACCGCGGTGGCATCGAGCGCCGCCGACAACCGATCGGTGACGCCGGCAATGCCGATGTCCCACGCAATATGCCGCTGCAGTTCGCTGTCGGGCAGTCCGAGTTGGCTCAGGCTGCGCGGTATGGCGCGGCCGGCGTGGTCGGCCGTCAGCAGAAAATCAGCTTGCCCGTCCTCGCGCAGCATGCGCACGGGCGATGGTTCATCCGGCGCCAGCAAATCCGTCATCTCCGATGTACCCACCATTCCGCCTCTGATCCGCGCAAATCCACCATCCCCTCGCGTGATGCCCCAAGTTTCTTTGCCACGCGGATGGAGCCGGCGTTGCCGGGCCTGATAAAGCTCGCCATCCGATCGACGTCGAGCGTTGCGAATGCCCAATCGCGTGCGGCGCGAGCGGCCTCGGTGGCGATGCCCTGGCCCCAGTAGGGTCGGTCGAGCGCGTAGCCTAACTCCGGCTCCGGCCATTGCAGCGGGTGCAGCACGCCGGCCCAACCGGCGAACCTCCCGTCATGTTCGACCGCGAACATGCCGTAGCCGCGGAGCGCCCATTGGCCCAGCATGCGCTCCATCAGGCTCCAGGCCTGGGTGCGGTCCAGGATCGAACCATCGCCAAGGAAGCGGCGCACGTCGGGGTTTGCCTGCATCGCCGCGAGGGCATTGAGGTCGCCGGCGCGGAACGCCCGCAGTGTCAGCCGCTCGGTGCGCAGCGTCGGTATCTCGAATGTCGTGCTCATGGGCTTTACTCTAGCATGGCGTGACGATGACGAATTCCGCCAGTCCGCTGCCTTCGCTCGACGCATTGCTGCGCATGCCGGCGGCCGATGCGTTGATTGCACGGTTCGGCCGGACGGCGACCGCTGCCGCGCTGCGTGCGGAACTGGCCGCCTGCCGTGCTGCCCGCAAATTCCCGACATTGCCCGCCGCCATCCTGGACACCGCCGCGGACGCGCTGGTGCGCCGGTTCGCGGTCTCCCAGCGCCCCGTGTTCAACATGACCGGCACCGTGCTGCACACCAATCTCGGTCGAGCGCCGTTGCCCCAGGTGGCCGCCGTCGCCGCGGCCGAGGCGCTCGCCTCGGCAACCACGCTGGAATTCGACCTTGCCACCGGGCAGCGCGGCGAGCGCGACGAACCCATCGCCCGCCTGTTGCGCGAGATCACCGGCGCGGAGGCGGCCACCGTGGTCAACAACAATGCCGCAGCGGTGTTGCTGATCCTGAATACTCTCGCACTGGGACGGGAGGTTCCGGTCTCCCGTGGCGAGCTGATCGAGATCGGCGGCGCGTTCCGCATACCCGAGATCATGGCGCGCGCCGGTGCGGTGCTGCGCGAGGTGGGCACCACCAACCGCACTCATGCGCGCGACTTCCACTCGGCGATCGGTCCGCAGACCGCGCTGCTGATGCGGGTGCATCAGGCGAACTACGCGATCGCCGGCTTCACGGCCGCAGTGCCGGCGGCCGAACTGGCGAGGATCGCCCATGCGGCCGGGCTGCCGATGGTTGAGGATCTGGGCAGTGGCAGCTTGCTCGATCTGGCCGTCTGGGGGCTGCCGCATGAGCCGATGCCGCAGGAATCGCTGGCCGCCGGCGCGGACCTGGTCAGCTTCTCCGGCGACAAGCTGCTCGGCGGCCCGCAGGCGGGGCTCGTGGTTGGTCGCGCGGAGTTGATAAGGCGCATGAACGCCAATCCGCTGAAACGCGCGCTGCGTCTGGACAAGGCGCGGCTGGCGGCTTTGGAGCGCGTTCTGCTGCTCTATCTGGACCCGGATCGAGTGGCCACGGAGCTTCCCACCTTGCGGCTGCTGACCCGACCGGCTGAGGCGATCGGGACCACGGCCGAACGCGTGGCGGAGCGGCTGCGCGCGTTGTGGCCGGACCGGGCGGTGGCCGTGGAGCCTTGCCGCAGCCAGATCGGCTCCGGTGCGTTGCCCGTGGACCTGCTGCCGTCGCACGCCGTCACGGTCGGGGGAAAGGCATTGGAGGCGCTGTCGGCATGGCTGCGAGGGCTGCCGCGGCCGGTGGTGGGCAGGCTTGCCGAGGGGCGCCTCTGGCTCGACTGCCGGTGCCTGGAACCGGCCGACGAGGCGGCGTTCGTTGTCCAGTTGTGCGAACCGATGGATACTCGCTGACGGAAGAGAAGCGGCTCCGGTGGGCCGGCCGGCCTTCAAAGCCGGTTGGGGCTGCTCGGCGGCTCCGGGTAGGTTCAACTCCTGCTCTCTTCCGCCTTGTGTGTCCTGCCTGCCGTCTCTGTTGCCCAACCGCCACACTGTGCCCAAAAACCATTGCCCCCCCTCGCGTTAACGGCCCTCGTTGAGGTATGGTTGGTTGATCGAAAGGGCGTCTTATGCGCTCAACGGTACCCGCACGCGCCGCTGGCGCCGGCAGAACGAGGAGAAAGCAAATGCAGCTTCGGAGTGCACTCTTGGCAGCCACCGTGCTGGCCACGCCCATCGCGGCGAGTGCGCAGCCGGTCACTGGTCTTTATGTCGGCGCCGGCGCCGGCGTGAACATCATGCCGAACATCCAGGTCAATCCCAACACGATATTTGGAGTGGGGACGGCCAACCTGAAGTCGGCGGTTGGGTTTGCCGGCGTGGTGAGCGCGGGCTGGGGCTTCGGTAACGGCTTGCGCGCTGAGCTCGAGGGGGACTATCGGAACAACCCCTTCAATGACGGATCGGGCTTCCTCGGTGGCAGCGTGAGCGGCCACGGACGTGAGCAGAAGTTCGGCCCGATGGTGAACGTGCTATACGACTTCAACGGGCTTACGCCCTGGTTCGTGCCTTATCTTGGTGTCGGCGCGGGTTACCAGTGGGCCAACGAAAATGGCGTTGCCCTCACCAGCTTCACGGGACCGAGCAGCTTGGTTTTGAAAAACCAGTCTGAGGGCTCATTCGCCTATCAGGCGATCGTCGGTGCCGCGATTCCGATGCCTGCGATACCGGGTTTGGCGATCACCGCCGAATATCGCTACATGGGTCTCGCGGGTAGCCGGAACTACAATGCCGTCTCAACGGTCGGTACTGTGTCAAGATTCGGCAGCGTCAGCCTGAAGAATGACCACAACAACTCGGTCCTGCTCGGCATCCGCTATAACTTCGGCGTAGCGCCACCGCCACCGCCGGCCCCCGCACCGGTTCCGGCAGCGGCACCGGCTCGGTCGTACCTGGTGTTCTTCGATTGGGACAAATACAACCTGACCGATCGTGCGCGTCAGATCATCTCGGAAGCGGCGGCCAATTCCACCAAGGTGCAGTACACGCGGATCGAGGTGAACGGCTACACCGACACCTCCGGCACGCCGAAGTACAACCTCGGCCTGTCGATCCGCCGCGCCAATGCGGTCAAGGCGGAGCTGATCAAGGACGGCGTTCCAGCGAACTCGATCACCACGCAGGGCTTCGGCGACACGCATCTGCTCGTGCCGACCGGTCCGGGTGTGCGCGAGCCGCAGAACCGCCGCGTCGAGATCATCATCCGCTGATCTCCCGCTGCCTAACGACAACGGATAGGGGCGCCGCAAGGCGCCCCTTTTCGTCCTAGCCTGAGAAGGACTCGAGGTATGCGCTTTCGTAGTCTGTGTCTGGCGATGGCTCTCCTCGCATCGCCTTTTGCGGCCCAGGCGCAGCCGTTTCAGGGCCTCTATATCGGTGCCGGTGCCGGCGTCTATTGGCCCGAGAGCATCAATGTGCAGACCGCCGTGCTCGGCAGCTCACGCACGCAACTTGATCCTTCAGTCGGCTTCGCGGGGCTGGCGAGTGTCGGCTATGCCCTGGGCAACGGCTTTCGCTTCGAGCTGGAGGGCAACTATCGGACGGCCGATATCTCGCGCGGCACCGGGCCAAATTTGTCCAATTTCAGTGGTACCGCGCAGACCTATGGTGCGCTGGCCAATGTGCTGTTCGACATGGATGTGCATCTGCCATGGCTGTATCCCTACGTCGGTGGTGGCGTGGGCTACGGTTGGACACACCTGCGCAATCTCGACATGACTCCCCTGACTGGGTCGCCGACCGGCGTGATCACGTCGAATGACACGGAGGGTGGCCTCGCTTTTCAGGCGATCGCCGGCCTTTCGTTCCCGATGCCGCGCATGCCGGGCCTTTCTCTCACCGCCGAGTATCGGTTTTTCGGCATCGCCGGCGGCCGGTCATTTGCCGCTACCGTGACGCCCCCCGGTGGGGCGTTTCAGGTGAAGCTGCAACAGCAGTTCAGCAACGATTTCCTGTTCGGCGTGCGCTATGCATTCAACGTTGCCCGGCCGGTGCCGGTGCCGGCACCCGCTGCCGAGGCCACACCTGCGGCCACGCCCGCGCGCTCCTATCTTGTGTTCTTCGACTGGGACAATGCGACGCTGAGCGATCGGGCGCGGCAGATCGTCAAGGAGGCGGCGGACAATTCCACTCATGTGCAGTACACTCGAATCGAAGTGAACGGCTATACCGACACGTCGGGCACGCAGAAATACAACCAAGGTCTCTCTATCCGTCGTGCGCGCGCGGTGCAGGTCGAGCTGATCAAGGACGGTGTGCCGCAGAATGCCATCACCATTCAGGGCTTCGGGGATACGCATCTGCTGGTGCAGACCGGGCCTGGCGTTCGCGAGCCGCAGAACCGTCGGGTCGAGATCATCATCCGCTGACGGCGCGCCCCGCCTGGCGGAGCGCGTCTCGCGAGCCTGCATTGGCGTCCTTGCGGTTCTGACCTTGCTTCCGGTCAGTTGCGCGCCGCTGCCGCCTGGCGAGGAAGGGCGACGAGAGGCTTCGGTGCCAGCGGTACCACCGCTCGTTCGGCACGTTCCTAACCCGCAGATCCATACCACCTGGACGTTCCGCTCCAGCGACGAAGAGTGCGTTGCGGTCGCATCGGCGGCCGGCACATCTGTGCTCATAAGCATCCGCCGCGATGCGCCCATTCGCCTCGCCGTGTCCCTTGAGCCGCAGTCGGCTCACGGACCGGCGGTTGTGCCGCTGCGCTTCACCGGGCCGGCAGGGCTTTGGCAGGTCTCGGCCCGCCGGACCGCCGCCCATCGCTTCGCGGTCACGCTCGGCTCAGACGACAAAGCGCTGAGCCGCATCCTGGTCCTGCTCAGTGGCGGGATGCTGGAGTTGGGACTGCCTGCCCAACCTATCGTCTCCCTCGTGATCAGCCCCTCGGATGCGCAGGGCGAAAGTTGGTTCGACTGCGCGCGCGGAAAGATGCTATAGCGCAACGCGACGATAAAATCGGGTGAGACTGAGCGTGAAACCAAGTCGTAGCGTTCCGCGACTAATGTGCTCGTCTCGCTGACGGAGGTCGCGGTGAAGCGCGTCGTCAATTTTCTCGTCGCGCCGCTACGCCTGATCTCGCGCCCGGTCGCCTTGCTGGTGGTGGCCCTGTTGCTGATCGGTGCCTGGGGCCTGACCGCGTTCCTGCAGACCGCACAGGTGGCGCGGGACGCGCTTGCCAGCCTTACCATGTCCGCCAGTGCAGTCGCCGCCTCGATCGACATGCCGCTCGAGCACTTCGCGGATACGACCGACGCATTTCGGGCGACCGATCTCCAGGGCGACAAGGTTGCGCTGACCAGCCGGTTGCTGCGACTTCAAGGCGCATTGTCGCCGGTCGGCGCGACCTTCGCGGTGAGTGCGTCGGGCCAGTTGCTGGCCTCCTCGTCGCCGTTCTCGGTCAACGATGCTTCGGTCGCCGATACGGACTGGTTTCGCCATGCCATGGGCGACAACGCGATGCCGGTGGCCCTGCAGCGCGCCGATTCCTGGCTGCGCTCCGGTCCGTCCGTGATACTCAGCAGACTTGTGCGGGACACCTCCGGCAAACCCGCCGGGCTGGTCGGCGCCGTTCTTCGGTTCGAGGATTTCGACCGGCTGATCGGACGCACCTGGTTTGGGCCAGGGGTCTCGATCGAACTCCGCGGCGTCGATGGTGTGCTGGCCTTGCCGCGCCACGACGTGCCGTCGCCGTCGGCTGCTGCCGGGAGCGAAGCGGGTTGGAGCATGAGCCTGATGTCGACGGCCAGCCGGTTGCTGGGCATTCCAGCGCAGCTGTCGGCTTCGGCGCCGCTGCGGGCCGTCGATGCGACCGTGACCGCCCGCATGGACACCGATATCGCGCTGAGAAGTCATTGGCTCAGCAAGCGCGCCATCGGCGTGCTCGGGGCGTATCTGCTCGCGGTCTGGGTAACCTGCATCGCCTTGGCCGTATCACGCCGCTCGAACAGCGAGCTGCCCGCCAATGTGCCCTCAGGATATGGGGCTGACTGGCAGGTCGACTTGGATCGGCGCGGCTGCATCACGACGGTCCATGGCTATTGTCCCGATCGGCTGCGCGAGGGGACCGGCCAGCCATTGTTGACGGTGCTCGGATTGACGTCCTCGCACAGGGTCGCCGAGGCGCTGGAGGCCCGCTTTCGGCAGGATAACATTCAGGTCAACATAGCCAACGAAGATGGCCAGGACCGCGTGCACCGGCTTGGCATCGAGCCGTTGCCTGATGGCCGGTACACCTGCGTTGGCCGCGATGTGACCAACGAGGTGCGTTTGGCAGCGAAGTTGGACGCGGCATCGGCCGCCAGCCAGGTGACGCAGGAGGAGGCGGCCACCGTGGCGCGCGACCGCGACCGGGTGCTCGCCGCGGTCGGCCACGATGTGCGCACGCCGATGAATTCGATCATGGGCATCTGTTCCCTTCTGCTCGACAGCGAACTGGAGCAGGAGCAGCGACTTTGGCTGGAACGCATCCGGGCAAGCTGCGAGGCGTTGCTTGCCATGCTGAACGGACTGCTCGAGATCGCCAGCGGCGAAGTTGGCGGCTCCGGGCTGCAGGTCGACGAGGTCGACGTAATCGCTCTCGTACGCGAGGTCACCGGGACGCTACAGCCGCAGGCGCGGGACAAGGGGCTGGAACTGAAGACGCGGTACGATGATCTGCTGCGCGGTCACTGGCAGGTGGATCCGACCCGGCTGCGCCAGGTGCTGTTCAATCTGGTCGGCAACGCCATCAAGTTCACCGCCAACGGCCAGGTGGAGATCCGTGCGTCGGCGGTTGCGGACGCGACGGGCACGTCGACCATCAAGCTTGCCGTGTCGGACACCGGGCCCGGCATCGCGCCGGAGGATCGCGCGCGCATCTTCGAACGCTTCGAGCGCGGCCGCGATCAGGAGACTTCCGGCCAGGCAGGTCTTGGCCTGGGCCTCGCGCTGTGCCGGGAGAACGCAGTTCTGATGGGCGGTGCGCTGACCGTGGAGAGCGCGCTTGGCGTCGGCAGCGAATTCACCTTTGAGTTCCCGTCCGAACGCATCTCACAGCCTTTCGGCGGCCAGCGCTTCGCCGGGAGGACGGCGCTTCTGGTGGGCGACGAGGACGCCAGGTCCCGGACCATCGCGAGCCAACTTGGCGACGCCGGCGTCATGGTGGAGATGGCGCCCGACGGCTATCTCGGATTGGCGCTCGCCGAACGCATCGAGGCGCAGCGCGGCGCACTTGACCTTATCATCGTGCAGGGTCGGCTTCTCGGGATGGCGGCCGACGTATTCGTGCTGCGCCTGCGCGATACTCCTTTCGGCCGGCGGGCGGCGATGATCTGGCTCGGCGATGGCGGCGAGACCGCCAAGGTCGATGCGTGCATTCCGGCGGCGGCTGATCCGTATCAGGTGGCGTCGCTGGCGCAGCAATTATTGGCGCAGCACTCGCCGCTCGAGGCGCTGGAGCCGATGGCACCGGAGGTTCGCGGCGGACGCATTCTGGTGGTGGAAGACGACAAGGTTAATCAGTCGCTGCTGATCGCGGCATTGTCGCGGCGAGGCTTCTCGGCATTCGTCGCCAATGACGGCGACGAGGCAGTGCGGCTCGCCAGCCATGACAGCTTCGACGCGATCCTGATGGACATCCAGATGCCGCACCGCGACGGCTTTGAGGCGACGCGGAAGATCCGCGGCATGAGCGGGCGTGCGGCGACGATACCGATTATTGCGCTGACCGGTCTGAAGGGGCCGGTGATGCACAAGCGATGCACCGAGGCCGGATTTACCGCAGTGCTGGAGAAGCCGGTCAATCTCGATCGCCTCGGGACGACGCTGCGCAGGTGGCTTCCCGGTGGCGTGTCGGCGCAGTCGTCGCGCGACGCGATGTCGGTGGTGGCGCTGGACGATCAGCCCGCTATGCCCTCCGAAAATTATGCTGCGGACGTCTCGCAGGTATTCCTCGAAGAGATGGTGGCGGTCGTCGGAATGGATCGCGCCCGGGCGTGCGTCGCCGAATTTGTGAGCGATGCGACTGCGCGATGCATGCGCCTGGGCGAACTGCTGCCGGGCTGGGAGGCGGGTGCGGTGGTGCGCAACTGCGAGGAGATCAGTGGCCTGGCCGAGACCTGCGGTGCGATCGGTCTCGGTGAGGTGCTGGAGGAAATCGCGGATGCAGTGACGCGCAACGATCGCTCGCGGGCCGAGACGTTGGTGGAGCGACTTGAGACGGTGACGGCGCGTCTGGGCCTGGCGATGTCCACGTGCCTGGACGACATCGACCGGCGCTGGGGCGGACGAGGCACCAGAGCGGCGTAGCGTTCCGCTCAGGTGGACTGCGGCTGGGCAAGACGGAGCGTGCTGAGCACCATCGCAAGCCCGGCGAACCCCGCGGCCATCCCGATGGCGAGCTTGGTGCCGAGCTCGACCGCCCCGGCGCCGCCTTGGGTGACGCCGAATACCAAAGCCACCAGAGCGCTCCCCGTGGTCTGACCGAGCAACCGGGATGTGGACAGCATGCCGCTGCCGGCGCCAGCCCGATCGCGCGGCGCGCTGGCGATCATCAGGCGGTTGTTGGGCGATTGGAAGAATCCGAAGCCGATGCCGCACACGGCGAGACGCCAGGCCACATCAATCTGTGCGGGTCGTGGCGGGAGGAACAGCACCAGCAGCAAACCGAGCGTCATAACCGCCAGTCCGAAACCGCCGAGCAGCCCGGCGGGGTAGCGGTCGGCCAGGCGCCCGGCGATCGGCGCCATCACCACCAGCGCGGCCGGCCAGGGCGTGATCAACACGCCGATCTGAATCGGCGAAAGACCGCTGATGTATTGGAAGTAGAACGGCAATGCCACGAAGGCGATGAGCTGTGCGCCATGTGCGCAGATCGCGGTGGCCACCGACAGCGCGAACACCGGGCGGCGGAACAGATCGACCGGCAGCATCGGCGCGGCCAGCGAGTACCTGGCGTTGCACGAAGTACCAGCCGACCAGGATGCTGGCGACAAACTCGCTCAGGACCATCACGGGCCCCTGGCCACGGCCGATGCCGTCCAGCGCGGTAATGAACAGGCCGAAGGTAATGGCGTTCAGGACTGCGCTGAGGGGATCGAACGGATGGCCGGCGAGCGGCGTCCGCGGCAGGAAGCGGTGCGCCAGCCATAAGGACAGGATGCCCGCGGGCACCTGCAGCGCGAACAGCCAGGGCCAGGACAGCACCGACATGATCGCCGCGGCGACGGATGGGCCGGCAGCCGATGATCCCGCGACGATAAGAGCGTTGTAGCCGATGCCGCGCCCGAGTGATGCGCGAGGGAAGATGAAGCGCACCAGTGCGCCGTTGACACTCATGACCCCGGCGCCGCCGAAGCCCTGCAGGACGCGGCCGAGCACCAGCATCGGGAGCGATGTCGCGAGTGCGCACAGCAGCGATGCGGCCGTGTAGACAGCCAGGCCACAGATATAGACGCGCCGATGGCCATAGATATCGCCCATCGAGGCGAACGGCAGCAGCGTGACAGTCACCGCGAGCTGGTAGGCGTTCACCACCCAGATCGAGTCGCCAGGTGTTGCCGACAGATCATGCGCAATGGTGGGAAGCGCGATATTGGCGATGGAGGTGACCAGAACCGACATGGACACCGCAATCGCGACCGCGAGCATGGCACGCCAGCGCTGTTGCGGCGGCAACCCGTCGGTCACCTCCATGTTGGACACGTGGATCTGGGGCATCACGGCTTGTGTGCTTGACCATGTGCCGCTTCGTCAACAAGCTGGCCGCCAATGGAGATGCCGCAACTCGAAGGCGAGGTCCTGCCAGAGTGGATCGATGCCAACGGCCACATGAACCTGGCCTACTACGTCGTGCTGTTCGATCAGGCGACCGACCTGCTTTACGACGTGCTGGGGCTGGGCCAGCAGTATCGCGATGCCACCGGCAACTCGACATTCACCGCCGAGGCACACACGCTATACGAGCGCGAGGTGCGCGTGGGCGAGCGGGTGCGTGTGGTGCCGCATCTGCTTGGCGCCGACACCAAGCGGCTGCACTACTTCCACGAGATGTTTCACGCCGAGAATGGCTATCGTGTGGCGACGCAGGAACTGATGGCGCTTCACATCGACATGTCGCTGCGCAAGGTGGCGCCGTATCCTAAGGACCTGCATGCGCGGATTATGGAGGTCATGCGCGCGTGCGCGGCTGATGCGCCGCCGATGGGTGTCGGCAGGCGCATCGCGATGCCGGGATAAGAGAGCGGACAGTCGGTCGGTTCACTCACCCGCCGAGGAACTTCTCCGTCCAGCTCTTGTAGTCACCGTCGCGCGTGACGCGCCGCATCGTCTCCGGCGACGCGATACCCTGAAGATCGCCTGGCTTGGTCCCTTCGCGCAGCGCCTTCAGCGTGTCGTAGACCGCCTGCACCGCGGCGGAGAACGGCTGATGCCCCTGCAACGCAACCCGCACGCGACGGCTCGCCAGATAGTCGCGGTCCTGCAATTCGCGTCCCGAGCCGCCCAGCATCAGCGGAAGCTTCACTGCAGCGGAAATCGCATCGAGCTGTTCGCGCGTCATGCCACCGGCGAAGAACAGCGCATCGACACCAGCCTGCTCATAGGCCTTGGCACGACGCAGCACATCCTCGGTGCCGGCGATCGCCGCGGCGCTGGTGCGGCCGACGATGACGAATGACGGGTCCTCGCGTGCAGCAACCGCGGCGCGCATCTTGCCGACACCCTCCTCGAGCGAGATCAAACTCGGCTTCTTTTCGCCATACGCCTTCGGCAACAGCGTGTCCTCGATGCACATCGCCGCCACACCGGCGGTCTCGAGTTCCTGCACCGTACGCATCACGTTGAGCGCGTTGCCGTAGCCGTGATCGGCATCGACCAGCAGCGGCAGCTTGCCGGCGCGATTGATGCGATAGGCCTGTTGCGCGAACTCGGTGAGTGTCAGCACAATCAGGTCAGGGGCGCCGAGTACCGGTAAAGGAAGCGATCGAACCGGCGAACATGCCGACCTCAAACCCCAGCTCCTCGGCAATCCGCGCGGATATCGGATCGAACACCGAACCCGGATGGATGCATTGATCGCCCGCGAGCACAGTGCGGAAGCGTTGGCGCCGATCGGTCCAGTGCATGTTTGTCTCCTCCTGTCTGTCAGCCCGCCAACACGCCGGCGACCGCGCCGCTCATGCAGGTGGCGAGCGTGCCGGACAGGATCGAGCGCATGCCGAGAGCGACCACTTCATGCCGTCGCTCGGGCACCATCACGCCCAATCCGCCGATCACGATTCCCAGGCTGCCGAAATTCGCGAAGCCGCACAATGCGTAGGTCAGGATCAGCCGCGAGCGCGGCGTCAAGGTGTCGGACGGCAGCGCGGCGAAATTCACATAGGCGACGAACTCGTTCAGCACTGTCTTGGTGCCCATCAGCGTCGCGGCGGTGCCGGCTTCGCTCCACGACAGCCCGATCAGCCACATCACCGGGCGGAACGGCCAGGCGAAGATGCGTTGCAGCGTGATGGCGGCATCGCCCCAGTGCGGCAGTACGCCGAGTGCGGCGTTGATCAGTGCGACGAAGGCGACGGCGACCAGCAAGGTCGCCACGATACCGACCAGCACAGGAACGCCGTCGATCGTGCCCTTCACCAGCGCGTCCAGCGCATTGAGCGGCGGATCCTCGATGACCAGTCGTTCCTCCGCCGCATCTGTGAGACCGAACGGTACGAGCAGCGCCGCCACGGCCAGGCCGGCCGGCGTGCTGATCAGCGAGGCGATCAGAATATTGCCCAATGCGTTCGGCACCAATGGCGCCAGGAACGAGGCGTAGATCACCATCACCGTGCCGGCGACGCCCGCCATGCCGCAGGTCATCAGCGCGAACAATTCACCGCGCTGCATGCGGGCAAGATACGGACGCACGAGCAACGGTGCCTCGATCATTCCGACGAACACATGCACCGCCGCACCGAGCGCCAGCGCCCCGCCGATGCCCATCGCGCGACGCAGCAGCCAGGCGAACGCGCCGGTTATCCGCTGCAACACGCCCCAATAGAACAACAGCGATGAGAGCGCACTGATCGTCAGCACCAGCGGCAGTGCCTGGAAGGCGAGAATGAAGCCAGCACCTGGATGCGTCTCCGCGAACGGCAATGGCTGTCCGCCGAGATAGCCGAAGACGAATTTGGTGCCGGTCTGCGTGGCGCTCTGCAATGCGGTCGCGCCATCATTCAGCAGGAAGATCGCCGCATTCGCCGGCGGGAAGTAGATCAGCAGCAGCGCCAGCACCCATTGCAGCACAACGCCGGCAATGACCGTGCGCCAGGGGATGCGCCGTCGGTCCTCGCTCAGCGCCCAGGCGATGGCCAGCAGCGCGGCCAGACCGAGCAGGCCGCGCATTACGCGATCAGACGGCGGGGCGTTGGTTGAACGGATAGTAGGCGGGGAATTCGCCGACCGACGTCATGTCCACTTCGACCAGGCTTGGCCCGGTATGTGCGATCGACTTTGCGACCGTCGCGCCGAACGTGTCGGCACTCTGGACCTTCCAGAACGGGATGCCTGCGAGCGCGGCAAGCTGACCCAGATCGGGTCCGTGCAGATCGGCGAAGAAGCGGCGCCCCTGCGCCGTCGCGTCCTGGATGCGCTTGATCACGCCATAGCCGCGGTCGTTCATCACGATGACGCTGAGGTCGAGCTTCTCCTGCACCGCGGTCCACAGTTCGCCGACATTCAGAAAAAAGCCGCCGTCGCCGGTCATCACCACGGTCTTGCGCCCATTTGCCGCGGCCGCCGCCCCGAGGCCGAGCGCCAGACCCTGGCCGATGCCGGCGCCGACCGGGAACACGCTCTGATGCGGACTGTAGACAGGGAAGACGCGGTTGCCCCACGTGGTGTTGCTCTGCGTCACGTCGCGCACCCAGATCGCGTCCTTCGGCATCACCGGACGCAACTGCTCGGGGAATGTGCCATAGACGCCAAGTGTGGCGAGGAAGTCCGCGCGTGCGGTCTGCTTCAGCGTGGCGAAGTCGGCGCGATAGGCGGGATCGATCTTCATGCGGCCTTCGATACGCGGCAGCAGCGCCTCGAGCGTCGCCCGTGCATCGCCGCAGACGAAATATGTATTGGCGTAGGTGCGGCCGTTGGCCAGCGGATCGACATCGATCTGGATGATGTTGGGTGGCAGTTTGATGACGAAGTCGCCGGTCTCCTGGCCGCGCAGACGCGTGCCGACGGCGAGCATCAGATCGACAGTCTGATAGAACTGCTGGATCTTCGGCATCCCGTTGCCATGCAGGCCGCCGAGGCTCATTGGATGCTCTTCCGAGACGGTCCCCTTGCCGTTGATGCTGTTGAGCATGGTGAAGCCGAGATCGAGCAGCTTGTGCACCGCTTCGCTTGCGCGGCGCGCGCCGGAACCGAGCCACAGCATCGGCCGCTTCGCCGCCACGATGCGCGCGGCAAGCTCGTCGAGTTCACTGTCCGACGGCGTGCGCGCCGGCGACAACGGCAGCACGAAACTGTCGAAGATGGCCGGGCACTCGACTTGTGTGCGCTGCAGATCGATCGGTACCTCGACGCTGACCGGGCCGGTCGGCGGCGTCAGAGCGTCCACCGCCGCGCGGGTGAGTACGCCGATCGCCTGCTGCGCGGAGCGGATGCGATAGGCACTCTTCGACACCGAGCGCAGCATGCCGAGTTGATCCGGCGCGTCGTGCACGGTGCCGACCTCGCGATCAACGAACTTCGTCGAGGTCTGGCCAGTGATGTGCAGCACCGGCGTGCCGGAGAAACGCGCCTCGATCAGCCCACCGATGGCATTGGCCGCACCCGGCCCGGTGGAGGAGAAGATCACGCCGAGACCGCCGGAGACGCGCGCATAGCCGTCCGCCATGTGCGCGCCACCCAGTTCGCCGCGCGCCATGACAAAGCGGATGGTATTGCGCCGACCGATCGCATCCAGCATCGGGATGTTGTGCACCGAGGCGATGCCGAACGCGGTGGTGACGCCGCACTGCGTGAGAAATTCCGCCACCAGATCGCCGACGGTGTAGTCGCTGGCCATCTCGCACTCCTGTTCGTTGTCGCGACGCTGGAACAGCCGGTTTGGTCCGTCAACCAGCGCGGCGTTTGGTCCGGCGACCGCGTTGCCCCAAGCGGGTCGGATCGGCATGTTGCCCGTGGGCAAGGAGGAAATGCCATGGCGACCAGTCAGACCGAGAAGGCCAACCGGTTTCGCGCACTGCACGCGGGGTCGGGCAGCTTTGTCATTGCCAATGCCTGGGACGCGGGATCGGCGCGCATCCTGGCGAGTGTCGGCTTCCTGGCGCTGGCAACCTCCAGCGGCGCCGCGGCGGGAATGCTTGGCCGGCGCGATGGGATGATCACGCGTGACGAGTCGCTGGCGCATGCTCGCGCGGTGGTCGACGCGACGGATCTGCCGGTGTCCGCGGATCTGGAAAAAGGCTTCGGCGATGCGCCGAAGGACACGGCGCTGACCATCCGGCTGGCGGGCGAGATCGGCCTGGTCGGCGGCTCGATCGAGGACGCGACCGGCAATCCGCAGCAGACGCTGTACGATGCGGGCCTCGCGCGGGATCGCGTCGCCGCGGCCGTGGAAGCAGCGCGTGCCATGCCGTTCCCATTCACCCTGACCGCGCGCGCGGAGGGTTTCCTGCGCGGCAATCCTGACCTGGACGATGTGATCCGGCGGTTGCAGGCGTTCGAGGCGGCGGGCGCCGATGTGCTGATGGCGCCGGGACTGCCCGATCTCGCCGCGGTGCGCACCGTCTGTTCGGCGCTGTCGAAGCCGTTCAACTTCATGGCGGGAATTCCGGGGAAGTCGTTCAGCGTGCCGGAGCTGGCGGAGGCGGGGGTGAAGCGGATCAGCCTGGCCACGTCGCTGTATCGCGCGGCGATGAGCGGCCTGCTGAACGCGGCGCGCGAGGTGAAGGAGCGCGGCACACTTGGCTATGTCGATACCGCTGTACCCACGCCGGAGCTGAACCGGTTCATGAGCTGATTGTCACTGCGGGGGGAGATCCATCAACCGAAGGGGTGCAGTGCGCCCGGAACGAGTCGTTCGCGGCGCCGGGATCAACGGCTTGGTTCGACCCAACGCCGTTATAGAATGGCCCCTCGCTCTATTATCCCACGAGCGGACATTCCGAGCCGCCTAGCACAGGCGGCAACGCGCCCATCCTCGCCGTTCCCGGGCGGAGTGAAGCCGTCCCGAATGCGGCCATTCGTTCCGCAATTGCCCGTTCGCTGCCTTACCGAGATCGACGGGCGGCCCCGGATAAAGTTGCGAGCAGCCGGTTATCTCCGAACCTGATACGGAATGGTTTTGTTGCAACCGCCGGGCCGCTACCGGCAGACATAACTTCAGAATGTTGATTTCGAGGGCCGGCCGAAGATGTTCGTCTCGCTATTCCAGATACGGCGTCAGCACATCTTCGATCCATTTCATAAATGCGCGAACTCGGCGCGACAGATTGCTCCGATGTGCTACGACGAGGGACACGGCGAGCGCCCGCCGACGAAAATCGGGCATGATCTCCACAAGCGCTCCACTCTCCAAGTATCGGCCAATCCCCAAGAGTGGCGCCTGGATCAGGCCAAGGCCGGCGAGGGCGGCGGCTTCGTAGGTCTGCGCGCTGTTGACGTGTAGCGCACCTGGCAACTGAAGTGTCGCGTAGCTGTCGCCGTTCGGATATTCCCATCCAATGGGTCTTGCGCCCAGCATCGTCGAAAAATGAACTGTCCGATGTTCCTGACGCACGAGATCTTCTAGCGATCGAGGGACGCCATAGCGCGCCAGATAGGCGGGACTGGCAGCGTTGGCCGTGCGCAACAGGCCCAGTGGGCGGGCAATCAGCGTCTCGTCCCGTATGGCTCCAAGCCGCAATACACAGTCGAACCCCTCTTGAACCAGATCGACTTGCCGATCCGTACTCGATAGCTCCAGCTCCAACTCGGGGTGAGTCGCCATGAAATCCGGCAAGGCCGGCACGATCGTTGTGCGCGCCACCTCGGTCGGAAGATCGACCCGTAAACGCCCGCGAAGTGCCACTCGATCGCCTGCGAACATCGAGTGTAGGTCATCGACTTCAGCAAGCAAATCGCGGGCTCGCGCATGAAATGCGCGTCCGTCCTCCGTCAACTGCACGCTGCGCGTCGTCCGGTGCAGGAGCCTGACACCGACATCTTCTTCCAGTTTCCGGACCGCCATTGAGGCTCGTCCCTTGTGAATGCCCAGGCTATCGGCTGCGCGGGTGAAGCTCCCCATTTCCGCTACCGTTATGAAAATGAGGATGGGTTCGAGATTCTGCATTTTCGTGCCCCGGAATTGTTCACTAGGGAGAGAACAATAAGTTCGTTTTCTCGGTGTTTATCATGTCTATAAGGCACAGTAAGCTCCGAATATGGGATGCCCCCATGGGAGAAAAACAAGTGTCCGAAACTATGAACCTGCATCTGGTGCCTGAAACTATGACCTTGCATCGCGCCCTGTGGGCCGGCCGGATCATGAGCGCGTTTGTCGTTATCGCTCTGGTGGCGGACGGCACTATTCAGCTTTTCGCGCCGGCACAGATCGCGAGCATGTTGCAGGAAACCGGGTTCGCGATGGACCTGACCCGTGTCGTGGGTCCGATCATCCTCGCCTGCGCCATCCTTTACGCTATCCCGGCCACCGCCGTCCTCGGCGCGATCCTGGTGACGGGCTTTCTGGGAGGTGCCATCTGTGCCCATGTCCGCATCGGTGAGTTGGGGTCGCCGCCTGAAATCATTTCCCTGCTTCTGGGCACGATGACATGGGGCGGCCTCTACGCGCGCGATCCCCGTATCCGGGCCATTCTGCCGCTCATCCGTTGAACCAACCGGGGCATTGTTCTGTCCCGCAAGATCAGGAGAAACACATGTTTTTAGTAATGGGAATTACCGGAAAAGTGGGCGGCGCAACGGCAAAACATCTGTTGGCGCACGGCAAGGAGGTACGCGCGCTCGTCCGCAATCGCAAGAAGGCGGCTAACTGGGCGAACCAGGGCGTGGAACTGGTAGACGGCGACTGGAATGACTCGGCAGCCATCGAGCATGCGCTCGAAGGCGTCGAAGGCGCGTTCGTGATGTTGCCGGCTGCCTGGGCGCCCTCGCCCGATTACAAAGAAGCAAAGGGCGTGATTGCAAACTATGTTGTGGCGCTCACCAAGGCAGCGCCGCCGCGAGTGGTTGCTCTTTCGTCGATGGGTGCGAACAGAACCAGTGGGCTCGGGATGATCACGGCCTTGTCGCTTCTGGAGCAAGGTTTTCGCGACCTGACATCCCCGATCGCATTTGTGCGCGCAGGCGGCTTCTTCGAAAATTTCCTCTATGGCTTGCAGGTCGCCCAGGGCGGAACGCTACCGGTCTACTACAATCCGACAAACCGGAAATCGACCATGGTCGCGACGAACGACATCGGCGCGGAAACCGCAGCCCTTTTGACCGGGCCACCCTGGTCGGGACGGCGCGTCGTCGAGCTTGGTTCGATGGTCAGCGCGGATGAAGTCGCAGAGCAATTGGGTGAAGTCCTGAATCTCGACGTAAAAGCCTTTGCAGTCCCGCGTGCAGGGTGGGCGGAAGCGTTCGAACAATTCGGCGTCCCGAAGGGCCACACCGGACCTGCCGAAGAAATGTTTGAGGCCGTGAACGCGGGATGGATGGACCTCGGAGCCGAGGATACGGAGCGCGTAGCGGGCACAACGTGCGCACGCGATGTATTCGAAGCTGCACAGAACGCCGCCAAGGGGTAAGTCCGGGACGGATATCAGGCATGACATGGCGACTGGCCCGCTTCTGCGTCGAACCAATGTTATCAAAAAGATATGACCGGAACTCTAAAAATATCGGTCAGGCTCAACCTCTGCTTCTGATTTCGATGGCTAAGCCAAATGCCCGCTATCCTCGTCCTTTTCATTCCTTAGAGCATTTTCAGGATGACTAGAAATAGCCTGCGTGGCGGAGGAAGTTGGCGCACTCGGCTGGCGAGAAGCAGGCGACAATATCGCCAAGCGCGTTCCAGAGTGCCTCGACGGTTCGCAGTGCCTTGGCTCGCAGGAGGGCTTTGAGCTTGGCAAAGGCCTGCTCGATCGGGTTCAGATCAGGGCTGTAGGATGGTAGGTAAAGCAACCTGGCGCCGGCGTCTTCGATTGCCTTGCGGACCCCGGCGACCTTGTGAGAACCGAGATTGTCCATGACGACAATGTCGCCAACTATCAATGTGGGAACCAGAACCTGCTCGACATAGGCGAGGAACAACTCGCCATTGATCGCTCCGTTGAACACGCAAGGCGCGACCAGGCCATCCTGGCGCAGGCCCGCAATGAAGGTGGAGGTGTTCCAGTGCCCATGGGGTACTGCATCAACCAGCCGGTGACCCACCTCGGCCCAGCCGTAGAGCCTGACCATGTTCGTCTTGGTCCAGGTCTCATCGATGAAGATCAGCCTACCCGCGTTCAGCGTCGGCTGGTTCTCGCGCCACTCCACCCGGGCTTTGGCGACGTCCGGTCGATCCTGCTCGGCTGCCCGGAGCGACTTTTTTGAGCGACAGGCCAAGCAACTTCAACGTGTGCCAGATCCGCCCGACGCGTTCGGCAACGTAGGCGCGGATCGCCGCGTAGACCGGCGCCAGCTTCGGCAGCTTGTGGCCATGCTGCGCGCGCACGGTCGTCTCACCGGTCGTGCGACGCCGCGTCAGCGCCTTCGACACATACGCAAAGCTCACCCGCCGCAGCTCGGCTACCTCACCAACCCGCTCGCCATCGTCCCACGCCGCGAACACGCGCTCGCGCAGATCCTGCGAATAGGCCCTGCCTCGCTGGTACAGCATCCCCGCCTCTGGTTTATACCCACCGGAGACCGAGGAATCGCATATCAACCCCGTTTCGGAAGAACCCCTCTGATTCCACCAAGTCTGTAAATGCTCTAGAACATCAACATCGAGGTCGTGCCCGACCCCGGCACGCCCCGGTAGTGCCGTGCTCGGGAAAATGAGTAACTCTGGCGGGCCGGACCTGTAAACACCGTTGCCGTGGCCCAAGAGGCGATCAGATAGAGCACGCACTATGTTCTGCTGTCGATTGGATGTAGCCGCGGCCCGAACGTTCGACTGGGGCGCTGAGCCGCCAACAGACAGCTCGGCGGACGACCGCTTTCGGGATGGGCGTCGTTGTTCTCCTATGACCTGGTAGGTCGTTAGTCGCCGTAGACTTGGCCGCCCGACGCATTTCCCCACCTGAACCCCGCAGGTGAACCATGGCGTTTCATGGTTGCGCCGGCAGGCGAACACCCCCCGGACCGATCAGGCCAGGATAGGGCGCCTTGAAGCGCCAGAAGGTCCCGCTGATTGCGCCCTCAAAGTAGATGTACTGGTTATCGGGGCCGCCGAATGCAAAGTTGGTCGTTGCGGCATCGCCGTTCGGGATCGGCACGAAGCCCAGGATCAGACCGCGCGGATCGATCTCGACAATGCCGCCGAGACCACCCAACTGCGCCCACAAATTGCCATGGGCGTCGTAGTGGATGCCATCGGGACAGCTGTTGCCTGGCACATAAGTGCCCGCCTTTACCCCAACAAAGGTCAGATGCAGCGGATCCTTGGAACATTGCGGGCAGCCCATCGTGGGGCCGGTAATGAAGGGACTATACCAGACGCGGCCTTCCCTGCAGTCGCCGATGGCCAGCATGCCGTTGTCGGGCGACACGGCAATGCCGTTCGGGAACGAACCGCTGTCCATCACCCGGCGCAGAACACCGTCATGCGAATACTGATAGACGGCACCCGTGCGGTCAGCCACGCTTGGGCCAGGACCGGTTCCCCAGGGGTCGGTGAAGAACAAATTGCCTTCGGCATCGAAGTCGAGATCGTTGGGGCCTTTGAACAGCTGGTTACGGTAGGTGTAAACCAGGGTGCTGACCTGCTTCGTCTGTGGGTCGTAAACTAGAATGCCGCGGTGCCGCGACGTGAGGTAGAGTTTGCCGTTATACCACCGCGTACCCTGCGGCTCACAGGTTTGACCGAGATCAGCCTGGGGATTGCAGTTGAATACCGGGACCAACTTGGCGTCCGGGGTCAGATATGAAACCCACCCGCTGCCGATAGCCACGAACCACAGATTGCCTTGAGTGTCGAACGCTCCGCCTTCGAGGAACTGCCCCTGCGGCGTGTTGCTGACGTCGGCGAATTTCTCGACTGGACCGATACCTGCCGGCAATGGCGGTAGACCCCATGGCTGAACCGGACCGGGGGTCTGTGCCTGGGCAGCGCCTCCGACGTTGGCGATCGCAAGAAAGATACCGAACAGCGCGGCACTCATGGCCTCGGCAAGAGCATGGCGCTTGGTCATGATGTTTGTGCTCCTTCCTCCCACAGCGCCAGATATGCTGCCGATCGTTGGTGCCACGTGCAACTCTGTCGCCCCGAACATTCAACGGACGCTCGGTCGTGACCTAAAAGGGTAGCCTGCCGACTGCCAGCAAATGACAGCTGAGGGCCGACAGCCGTCAGACGGTCTATCGCAATAGCAGCTTTGGCCTAACGTGCGCTCCAGAGCGGTCAGGCAACTCTCGGCCATTTGCGCCTAAAGCGATCCTCCGCGACTGTGGCATGAGCGGTGTTTGCCGCCCTCAAGGCGTTTAGCCGGGAATGTCAATCGGCCGCCGGTGGTGTCGTTTGGCGGCGCAGCCGCTCGACTTTGGCCATCGCGGCGGGGCCGGGCCATTCCTCGACGAGCCACTGGGGCAGCGGGTCGTCCGCGCTGCTCAACGGCAGCACTTCGTCCTCGTCGCCGCGACCGTTCGGGAACAGCTCCAGCGCCCGTGGCATCTCGTAATAGATCTCCAGGCCGTTGCCGTCGGGATCGGCAAAATAGATGCTGCGCTGGCAGACATGATCGGCGGCACGCTGGATTTCGACGCTGTTTTTGAGCAGGTGGGCGTAGGCTTCGCGCAATGCTGCATAACTGGCGACCTTGAACGCGATGTGCGCGAGCCCAAGCTGTCCGTGCCGCGGCCTCGGCTCGTCCTGCGGCGTGGGATGCTGCGCGATGTCAATTGTATGGAAGCCATCGCCCAAAGTCATGAACACACCGCCGTGCTCTGGATCTTGCTCGGCGATGCGAAACCCCAGCACGTCGCGGTAGAACCGCTTTGAGGCTTCCTCGTCGGCGACCCGCAACAGAACGTGGCCGATACCGCTCAGGTTGATCATGTCAGGCTTCCCCTCATCGCACGGCTAGATCCTAGCCGCGAGACGTAGCGTGGAATAGCGATCAGCCTTTCATTTACCTCAGGCCGAGGGCGCGGGCACCAGCCGATCTCGCTCTGATTAGCTGCACCGCGCCCTCGGTGGCGGTCAGTGCGAGCTGCCAGGTGGGGTGGAACTCGGTCACTTCACAACGCCCCCACAGCGGCAAGGATTGCATTTGATTCCGGGAAAGGTGCAACCTTCAACCGGCTACCAGCCTCAGCTTATTCTTCCAGGAAACCTGTCCAAACGACCGGGACCACCGCAGGATGGGTCTCTCCGGTAGGCGCGCGCACGACCGTTGGACTTCAAGCACAATTTGTTCGCGATACGCGCCATGGCTGCCTTTCGGCACCACGATGGCCATGACGGCGTCGTCAACCTTCAGTCTGTCGGGAACGCCGCTTCCAATCTCATCGATGATGCCCACCGCCTCCATTCCCGGCACGTAAGGTGGCGGCTGTTCGGCGCGCGCGCCGTTGCGGACCGCGACGTCGGTTGGGTTGACTGTCGCTGCGACGCGGATCCGCAACTATCCTGGTCCGGCGTGCACTTCGGGCAATTCAACGACTTGGAGCACCTCAGGACCGCCATGAGTGAATAGTCCAACAGCGCGCATCCTTTTCGTCCCTTGTCCGATAGCCAGTCCCGGTCCCGACTCTTATCGGTTCCGCCGCACCACGGCACAGCGCAAGGCCAACAAAACATGATGGGAGAGAAAGAAGCGACGCTGACCCGCTACGCCCGGTCAGGCCGGGCGCAGCAAATCAAACCCCGGAGGGTGGGCCAATATTCGACAGCACAAGTGGGCCAAAATTCATGGACACAGCCACTGGAATGCTTCGTCGGTCAAGCCTGGTGCTGCGCCTGCCACGTCGTCGCATCCAGGTGGTGGACTATTGGCATATTATTCACAGCCTGCGCTGCGCGGCATGGAGCCGGCGAGTGAGCCGAAACCGCCAGGCAAACGCGGCAAGCGGCGTCGGTGCGGCAAGATCACACCCCACGTTGCTATTGAGGGACCGGGTGATCAAGGCGCAGGTGCCGCTGGGCTCGCGCTTCAAAGGATACGAGAGCTACGTCGGCAGGACGTGGTGCTGCGTGCCGAGGTGGTACGCTATCGGCGGGAGCGCTGGATCACGCCGGATGAGACCACGGTATTGGCTGCTTTGCCGCCCGGCGTGGTCGGGCATTTCGGACCGGAACTGCGTCGTTTCGTGCTGGCGCAACACCATCAGGGCCAGGTCACTGTTCCGCGGCTGGTGGTACAGCTGCGGGGGATCGGTGTGAGCATCTCCAAGCGACAGGTGATGCGCTTGCTGATTGCTGGGCAGGATGGATTCCTGACGGAGGCCCGCGACGTGCTGCGGGTTGGCCTTGAGACGGCGGCCTGGATCTCGGTAGGATTCGCCGCGGCGGTTGCAGAAACATAGAGGGCATTATTTACAGGCCGAAGACGCATGAGTTTATGCAGGTTGATTCAGCCGATCTGCCTCTGCGGCCTGCTCGCTGGTGGTCCGTGCATAAAACGGCGGTTTTCTGCGTCCCCATCGATAAGAATATTGGCTTATGGATTGGTAATCCCGTTGCCACGGAAGTCTCGGATTGGAAAGGAATTTATGAAACGGGCATGCCGAGGGTCTCAAGCCCCTCTGCCACGCGATCCAGAAACAAGCTCGTGTGCGGCAAGCCTTTCCTCACGTGGTTTATCGTCAAGTCGGGAAACACGCGTCCCAGGGCCGATAGACTCTGCTTCGCATCATCGTTCTTACCCGCGAGCTCGAATGCGGGTGCACGGAAGCAATTGATCCAGACGGCCTTCGGCTGACCAGCGAGTGCTCGCTGATAACTGCGTACGGCATGATCATAGTGTCTGAGTTCGAAGTTTGCCGCCGCGATGCCGATCGACCATAGAAAACCAAGCGGATCGCCCGCGCTCAGCATTGAGGCATCCGAGGCGGGGCGAACCGCCTGGTCACGTTCGGTTTGTGGGTTACAGGTGAAGTGATGACCGGCGCGTAACCCGTGGCACCATGCGGCGAGCGCGCCCGGAACCGGATCGCGTGGGGTAAGTTCCATGGCCCCGTCAAGCAGTTCAAGCGCCTCTACGTGCGCAGCTGGGTCGGCCGCAATCACCATCGGCAATGCCCGCATGCTCGGTTCGCATGCGGTGAGTTGGACGGGGTCCTTGCCGGCCACGCGATCGATTTCGGCATCCCGTATGATCGACCGAAGCGCGTTCGCGACGAGGCTCGAAAGCCAATCCTCATATCTGGTATCGCGACCGGCACCAGGCTCGACCAATTCCGCCCAGATGTACCGATTGCTCGACCGATCGATCAGCGGCATCCGGATACGCGGCCCGCCGTTGCCGACATTTCTTATGCTTCCATGGAGGTAGTAACGCCCCTCTGGCGGGGGTTGGACCTTGATCCATCCGGTACGGCACAATGCCGCGGCGATCTCATTGCCGATATCAACGACATCTGCGGCCCCATCAGCTCGAACGGGAGAACCGCGAGCGTCGGCCGGTCCCAAAGCGACGACGATCGGAACGACGACGATCTCATGGCGGCTGGGATCCGGCCCCAGGTCAGCGTATCCGAGGGGCTTTCACCGTAACGGCTCCGATAAGTCAGCGCGAACCGTCCAACATAATTGAAGCCGCAATCGGAGGCGATTTGCGCGACATTCGTTCCTGGCGGCGCTCGCAACAGCTTGCGCCGGACCAGTTCGAAACGCTCGGTGTGTAGGAATTTAGTGGAGCGCATCCCAAGGAAGCGCTTGAAATGCTTCTCCAGCGTGCGGCGCGGGATGCCGCACAGGCGCGCGATTTCATCGATCTTCCAGGCGCGGCCGGGATCTCCCTGGAGGAGATCAATGGCTTTCTTCACATCGCGTGGGAAGCGGTCGGCAGGGCATGTCGGGCTTCTCCGACGCTCGGACTATCAGCACGGCCTGGCACGCGCCGGATGAATCAACTCCCTACCACGCGATTTGGGCGCAAATCGGATAACCGGTTCGCAAGCTGGATTGCCTGAGAGATACGCGCCGTCAGCATCCGGCACAGGCAGCCGAGGAGGAACCAATTCCGGACCAACAGACGGACGATCTCAAGGCTCGCCAAAAGGCGACCTGGACGGCGGGCAGCTACGCCCGGATCGCCGAGACCACCGCATCGGCGGCGAATGAATTCTCGCTCGGCGACACCTCAGGCCGGGTACCCGACTTCTCGATGTCGCGTGCGGGTCAGGCGCTCTGTGCATCCAGGCCGCCAAAGCGGGCGCGGCCGTCACGGGTATCGATTTCGCGCCAAACCTACTCGACGAAGACCGATCGCGTGCCGGAGGCATGGATATCGCGGTGCCGATCCCGGGCACCTGGGTCACCGGCGACTTCGAGGCTGGTGATGTTCTGATCTTTCAGGACGTGACGGTGCACAAGGCGCTGCCGAACCGGTACTCGGTCGATCAGGATGTCATTTGATGCACGGTATCAGAAGCTCAGCGAGCCGATGGCGGATATGAACCTAATGCCATACGCCGGCTGCGGCTCTTAGGACGAGGTCTATGCCGGTTGGTCGAGCCGCGAGGGCCAGTATTACTGGAAGGACCTGCCGTTCACAATTGTGCCGCTGGATCGGTCACATTACGAGCGACGTGACGCGGCGGCATTTGAGATGGCTGAAGCCGGCGATCGCGGGGCGAGGGACGCGATCCTGCGAATCATCCAGCGTGATCCGCTGCCCGAGAAGCGGAAGCGTGCAGAGAAACTCTTGGCACGGCTGGGACCCGGGCTGACGACAAATCGGCTAGCGGGTGTGGCCGTGGACCTTGGCTTGCGGCGAGGGTCCGGTTGATAGCATCCTCTGCCTGCACGTTGTTGCTTGTTACCGCGACCAAAGAATCAAAGGGAGGCGGCGTATGGCGGCGGATTTCAGCATATGTCTTGGAACGGCTGGCTGGGGCGTGTGGCACAGTCCGGATGCCGGAGAGTCGTGGACGCGGCATCGGGCACCATTTCCATTGAACAGCCGCATACAGGCGTTGGTTGCCCACCCGAAGGAGGCCCAGACCATTCTCGCGGGTGGCGATACCGGATTGTTCATCAGCCACGATAGCGGCGCTCGGTGGGCGCGGATCTCCGCCCACGGTGATTTGCCCACGATCTGGTCGCTGGCCATCGATCCGGTTGATCCGAACATTCTTTTCGCCGGGACCCGCCCGGCCGGAGTTTATCGCTCCCTGGATGGCGGACAGCGGTGGCAGAGACTGCCCGTGGACATCGCCCAAGAGTGCTCGATCGGCACACCGTTCGTGACCGCTTTGGCCGTGGACCCGGACGATCATCGTATTGTCTGGGCGGGTGTGGAAATCGACGGCGTGTTCCGCAGCATGGATGGTGGAGACACCTGGACACATCTCACGGCCGGTATGTATGACCCGGATGTCCACGACATGGCGATCGCAGCGACGCGGCCCAAGCGCCTGTTCGTCAGTACCGCACGCGATATGTTCATGAGTGATGACCTCGGCGACTCCTGGCAGGTCCTGGGTATCAAGGATAAGTGGCCATTGCCCTACGCACGCGGCCTGGCAATCAAGGCCGATGATCCCCGCGTGGTGTTCGCCGGGTGTGGGCAGACGACGACGGGTGAAAGCGGACACGTGCTTCGCACCACCGATTACGGGCAGCGCTGGGAGGTCCTGGCCCTGCCCACGCCGGCTAATGCGACTGTCTGGGGTATTGCCACGCATCAAGCCAGTGCCGACCGCATTGTCGCGTTCACGCTGTTCGGCGAGGTGTACGTCAGCGAGGACGCCGGTACGTCCTGGCGCAAAATCGCGCGTGACTTCGGCGAGATCCGGACAGCAGTTTGGCTGCCGAACTGACAGCATCGCCGCCGACGTGACGCGAGGGAGGACAATGTAATGAAAGACTTCTCCGGCAAGATCGCCGTGGTGACCGGCGGCGGCTCTGGGATGGGCCGCGAACTCGTGCGCCAACTGGTGGCCGAGGGCTGTGCCATCGCGATGTGCGATGTGTCCAGCCGCGGCATGGCCGAAACCCAGCGCATGTGCGAGGCGTCGGGCCTGCCACAAGGTCTGCGTATCACGTCGCATGTCGCCGATGTCTCCAACGAAGCCGACGTAATGCGGTTCCGCGACGAGGTTGCTGTCCAGCACACCACCGATCGCATCCACCTGCTGTTCAACAACGCCGGCATCAGCGGCGGCGGAAGCATGATCGTCAATGATCGGGCGGAATGGGAACGTACCTTCAACATCTGCTGGGGTGGTGTCTACCTGAATACCCGTGCCTTCCTGCCAATGCTGCGCGCTGCGGACGCGGCCCACATCGTCAACACCAGCAGCATGAACGGTTTCTGGGCCTCGGTGGGACCCGATACGCCACATACCGCCTATTCCGCGGCCAAGTTCGCGGTGAAGGGATTCACCGAGGCGCTGATAGCGGATTTCCGGATGAACGCGCCCCATATCAAGGTATCCGTCGTCATGCCGGGACATATCGGCACGGGCATTCGCGACAACTCGCTCAAGGTGCAAACGAACACCGATACGGATGGACTGAACGCCGCGCAGATTGCGCAAATTCGCATCCGTCTCACCTCGATGGGCCGCGACGCGGCTAAATATTCCGATGCTGACATCGAACGCATGCACGCCGAGCGTGCCCGTCGCTTCGTCACCGACGCGCCGACGAGCGCGGCAGAGGCAGCGAAGATCATCCTGGACGGTGTCAGGGCCGATCGGCTCCGTATCCTGGTGGGGCCAGACGCGCACATCATCGACCGTATGGCGCGCGAGGACCCAGACCACGCGTACGAACCGGAGTTCTACGAACGCTTCGCGGCCGAAGCGGGATGGTATTCCGGCCGCTGACGGGGAAGCGGAGGGCCCCCGGCGGCGTCACCCGCTGGCCCGACCCCACACGATGCGATGCAGCCCTCGGCTGCCGCGGCGAGCTTCACCCAGACGATCTCTTCCGCCATGTATTCGCGGCCAGCGAACGTGCCGAAACCGCAATCGGTTCCGGCGATCACCCGCTCTCGATCGCCGACCACGGACACCGCTTTCTCGAGCCGACAGGCACCGATGAGCGCTCGTGTTCTTGGCAAGGGACGGCGGGAATGGACTCTCCCCTTGTGGAAGACCACGGCCGCAGCTCTGCGCGCCTGGCTCGCCGTTCGCGGGCGGATCGCAGTGACCGAGGTGTTCGTCAACGCCCGGGGAGAGCCGCTGAGCCGATGGGCTTCGCCTATCCATTCAAACTGCATGCAGCGACCGCCGTTCGAGTGTGCATCCCCGCCTCAACAGAGAAGCCCGACGCCATGGAATCGATCGTTCCACCACATCTGCGGCGCGGCGCGTTCATCGGTCAATTGTTCGGGTGCCGGGAATGCCCTCCACACAACACCAATCCCGCGAAGCGGGTTCGTGCATGGGTGGGACGTGGCCGCTGCCGCGCGGCGGAGCTGGCTCCAGTGTCACCGCCACCGCAATAACCGCCGCTCGATCCTACCGGCGATGCCCAGCAGCAGGAGCACAAAAACCATAATGAGCAGCACAAGCGCCAATGTCAGTGCTGCATTGAAGCTCGACTGCGCAAAATTCAGGAGATAGCCGAGGCCGCGGCTGGAGGCGACGAACTCGCCGACGATCGCGCCCGTGAAGGCGAAGCCGACGGCCACCTTGAGGCTGGAGAGAACCACCATTGTGATCGAGGGTATGTACACTTCGCTCAACAATAGTCGGCGTCCGCAGCCGAGTGTGCGAACGCGATCAGTCAGCCGGTGGTCGACCTGCGCGATGGCGGTGAACACGGCGAAAAACATCAACACGGCTACGAGCAGCACTGCGAGTGCCACCTTCGACGCGATGCCGATGCCGAACCAGATGATGAGAAGCGGCGCCAACACGATCCGCGGCACCGCGTTCAGCGCCGTCATGAACGGCTCCAGCAGCAGCAAGGTGACGCGAGATGCTGCCGCAAGCACCGCCAGTGCCATTCCTAACAGACTGCCGATCAGCAGACCAAGCACGGCGGCCCCAAACGTGGCTGCGATATGTATCCAGATTTCGCCAGAAATGAACAGCTGCGCGAACGCGCCACCGACCCGGCTGGGTGGCGGCAGATAAAACGGGTCGATCACACCGTATCGCGCGAGCACTTCCCACGCTGTCAGCAACAGCATGAGCATGCCTGTCTGGATCAACCAGTCACTTGTGCGAGCTCTCATTGCAGGGCGGGTCCGACAGCGGCCGAGAGGTCCTGCCAAAGCCGTGTGACCAATGGCCCGAATCGGGGATCGGCGCGCACCGTGTCAAGGTCGCGGGGCCGGCCGAGTGGCACGTCGTAGCGCTGGCTGATATGTGCCCGCGGTCCGGCGGACAGCAGATAAGTCTCGTCCGAAAGCGCCAGCGCCTCTTCGAGATCGTGGGTGACAAACAGCACTGCGATGCCCTCCCGTTCCACCAGGCTCAGGAGGTCCTGGGAAATCCGATGGCGCACGATCGCATCGAGCGCCGAGAATGGCTCATCCATCAGCAAAAGGCGCGGCTTTAGCACCAGCACCTGGGCCAGCGCGGCACGCTTGCGCTGGCCGCCGCTCAGTCGTGCGGGGTATCGCTCGCCAAGCCCGGCGAGACCCACACGACGTAGCCAAGCCTCCGCCTCGTTGGTCCGACGCGCGAGATCCCAGCCGCGCGCCCGCAGGCCGAGGGCCACGTTGTCACGAACGGTACGCCACGGCAGCAGCGCGTCATCCTGGAACAGGATGCCGATTTCCGCGCGATCAACCCCCAGCTCAATCCGGCCGGCGAGCGGCGCTTGCAACTCCATCACCGTACGCAGAATGCTGCTCTTGCCCGACCCCGACGGCCCGACCAGTGCGACAATCCGGCCTGCCCCGACCGACAGATCGACGCCATCCAGCACCGGATCGCCGCCGTAGCCCAGCGCGAGCCCCTCGATCGTCAGCATGTACGCCAACTAAGCTTAGCCGCTGGCGATCGTCAGATCGAGCAGTGGCCGCGCCGCAATGTCCGGGCCGATCAGGCCGAGGTCGCGCAGCACCGCAACGTTGCGTTCGCACGCGGCGACATCGATTTTGGTGTTGGCCGGATACAGCGCCTCCCGGTACCGCCCCAGCACGTCGGCCATCAGGCCGATATCAAGGCCGACGAGCAACGGCGCCGGCAGTGCGCGCACGATATCCACCGGTGGCTCGCGCTGCAGTGCGGCGAGCGCTTTGTCGAGCGCGCGTCCGAGCGCGGCCATTTCGTCGCGGCGCGAGGCCGCTTCCGCCGGTCGTGTCGAGACGCCCATAAACTCGTAGCGGCCCCCGAACACTTTGGTGGCGTCGTCGGTCTCCATGAAGTTCACCAGCGTCCGCGCACCTTTCCCGACCAGCAACGTCAGTGCCGGCTCGTTCACCCAGGCTGCATCCACCTGGCCCAGCCGTACCGCGTCATAGATGTTCGGGCCGAGCGTGGCGAATCGCACTTTGCTGCCGTCGGCCCCTGCCTGTTTCATGACCGCACGGGTCCACACCTCGGCAGGCCCTCCCGCTGCGGCCTCTCCAACCGTGCGGCCTTCGAGTTTTGCCGCTGTCGTAATCTCGTTGGCGAGCGCGGGTGCCACCGCCAGCGCGGACAAGGGTAGCTTCGCAGTCGACAGGAAACGAGTGAGCAGCACCCCGTGCTGGGCCGCGGTCAGGACATCCTCGAAGGTGCTAGCGCCATATTCGATGGCGCCGCCGGCAAGAGCCTGGATCACCGCCGGGCTGCCGCGCAGATTGACGATCTCGACGTCCAGGCCTTCGGCTTTGAAGAATCCCCCGGCCTGGGCGATCATATACGGCGGGGCGCACAGCAACTGGCTACAGAAGCCGATGCGGGTGGTCTTTGCTGCCGCCATCACCCGTCCAACAGTGAACGGCGTCGCAATGGCCGCCGGAACCCCGCCTGTCAACAGCGTGCGCCGCGCCATGGGGATCGGCCCGGGGCTGAGATGTTCCGCCGAGAACGGGACGGTGCAGCAACTCATGACGCCTCCGGCCAAGGGATTGTTGGATCAATGATACAACAAAGGGATCGGAAGGCCACACGACACCGTCAAATGGCAGAGTGCGCTCGAAGAAGTCGTCTACGACCATGACAGCGATCAGCTTTTGACAGGAAGATTGCTGGATTACGGCATCCCGCGCGCCGACACGCTGCCGGCGATCGCCATCGATTTCAGCCCGGTCCCCAGCGCCACCAACCCCTGGGCGCGAAAGTTGCCGGCGATGGCGGCACTGTCGCCAGCACGCCGGCAGTGATTATGCGCGAGCACAAGCAACTCCAAGAAACGATCGCCGGCTTCGTCATCATGCTGCTGATACTTGTTCCGCTTCTGCCTTCATGGGTGCTCAACCAGGCGTTCGGCGAAGGGCGGCTTGCAAGAATGTTCTTTATCGAGCGGGATCCAATGGAACAGAGGTGAGTAACGCGCGATAGCTTCGTGCGCCAGATGAGGATGACCGGATGACGAGGCTGCTCAAACGATTATTGCAACGCTTGCTGATCATTGGTTTAGGAGTCGTAAGCGTCTGGCTGATCGTCTTTGTGGTGTTCAGGTTCGCGGACCACAGATTACCCTGGGTTCTGGCACTGGGCGTCACTTACGGTCTTGCGGCCTATGTCATTCTGCCGCGTGCAGTTCATATGGGCCTTAAGATCCTACAGCGCAAACACGTGCCTCGTTTCACAATTACCGGCGATGGTTTGCCCGGCGATCCCGTCAATCTCGTGCTGACGGGTACGCTGCAGCAGCTCCGATCTGCCTTCGCAACCGCCGGATGGTCGGAGGCCGACCGGTTGGGTCTGGCAAGCTCCTGCTGCATGATCGGGGCGTTCGTATTCAATCGGCCTTATCCGACCGCCCCCTTCAGCACCCTCTATCTTTTTGGGCGCGGTCAGGACATCGGCTTCCAGAGGGCGATCGATGCCAGCCCGCGCAAGCGCCATCACGTCCGATTTTGGGCGTTGGCTCTCGCATATGCCGAGGAGACGGTGGGAACGGCCGCTTTCTGGCTGAACACCGACCGACCACCGGAGAATGCGCGCGTTCTCTGGGTTGGAGCCGGTACCAGGGATACAGGCTTTTCCCTGACCAAACTCACATTCCAGGTCACCCACGCCACGGATGCGGACACGAATGCCGAGCGCGATTACATCATTGCAGAGTTGAGGAATAATGGGGTGATTGGAGACGTGACATCGTATGAATCCGGTCAGCGTCTGCCCGTTGAACGCGCCAACCACTACGTCACCGACGGTGCGGTGAGTGTGGCGACTTTGATGATGCAAGCGCCGTGACTAGAACGGCAGCATTCTCGTGCTGCAACCCACCTCCTGATCGCCGAAGGGCCGATTCTGGTCGTAAATCGCTGGCCGGTGCCAATCCGACCGGACAGCTGCTAGATCCATGAGATCCCGGTATGTGAGAGTATCGACGCATCGAGGTCTGATCTGCGCGAAATGACCGCGGCATCCACGATGACGCGGGTTGGAATGTCCGCCATATGTCCACGTTCTCGTCGGCAGGTCGGGCTGCTCCCAGCAAGGCGCGTGGATACGCTTCTTCCTGCAACCGACGGTCTGCCCGAGCGTAGGCGTGGCCCGCATAGCGTGAGGCCACATTGACTTTTCCGGTTGCGCGCCTTTCCCTGATCCCAAAGCGCACGGTTTCAACCATGCTCAGGGGGAGACACCTATGGCTGACTTCGATATCATTATCGAACGCGGCACCATCGTCGATGGAACGCGCACACCACGCTATGTGAGCGACATTGGCGTCAAGGACGGAAAAATTGCCCAGATCGGCGGTCTGAAAGGCAAGACCGCCGATCGTGTTCTGGACGCTACGGGGCGCATTGTCGCGCCAGGCTTCGTCGATCTTCACACACACTATGACGCGCAGATTTTCTGGGATCCGTATTGCACGCTTTCCGGTTGGCACGGAGTGACGTCGGTTGCGTTAGGCAACTGTGGCTTCGGCTTCGCCCCCTCACGCGTCGAGGACCGCGATCGGGCAATGCTGAGCATGACCCGAAACGAGGCGATTCCCTACGACGCTATGAAATCAGGGATGCCCTGGAATTGGGTAACCTTCCCCGACTTCATCGAAAGCCTGATTCGCACTCCAAAAGGCGTCAATTGCCTTACCTATGTGCCGTTGACCCCACTTTATGCGTGGGTCATGGGCTGGGGGGAGGCCAAAAAGCGGCGGCCGACCGAGCCGGAACTCCAAGAAATGTGCCGGCTGATCCACGAGGCGATGGATGCCGGAGCGTGTGGCTGGTCGGCTCAGGTCCTGGGCGCGAAGTCCATCCAACGGGACTATGATGGCACACCTATGATCACTGACCTTCTCTCGGAACACGAAATCCTCACCTTCGCCAAGATATTGGCTGACCGTGACGAGGGCTTTATCGAATTGGCTTACCAGGAGACCGGTGAGGAGGGGCGTCCCCTGGCTGAAGAAACCAAGCGGTTCTTTGAAAAGGTCGCCGCTGTGGCGCAGCGACCGGTCATATACCAGGTCGTCGCCCCGAATTCGGTGCACCCCGAACAGCACCGCGAACGGATACGCTGGTTGGAAAGCTGTACCGAACGGGGGTTACGCGTCTATGGCCAAGGCGCCACCCGTCGTGGCGGGTTCGAGTTGACCTTCGAGGATTGGAACCTGTTTGACGATACTGAGGCTTGGCGAGACGTGACCCTCGGTACGAAGGACGAACGCAAGGCCAAAATGCAAGACCCGCGGATGCGTCGCCGTCTCAAGGAGGAATGGGATAGTGGGGTCCGGCCGACCACGGTGGTTCCGGGTTCCGTGGGGAGCTTGATCGTTCAAGCCAAGAACACGAAGATCGATATTGGTGCCGAATCGGCGTTTCCCACGCGTCCCGCGCGCGTGGACGTTGGCGGCGCGTCCTACTTCCTGATCATGACACGCGACGGCTACAGGTTGCTGTCAACGGTGTGTCCGCATCAGGGCGGCACCATAGAGGATGCCGGCGCACAATTCGTCTGCCCGAACCATGGGTACCAGTACGACAAAGACGGCGGGAGGTGCATCAACGCTGAAGGGCTTCGGATGAAGTCGTACGTGGTGAACGTTAAGGACGGACGTCTGCTCGCTTCGGTGCCGGACAAAAAAGCCGCTAACATGTCGGGGCAAACTGTACAACAAATTGCCGATGCACAAGGCAAACACGTAATCGATGCGCTGCTAGACATGGTGGTCGAGGAGGACCTGACCACGGAGTTCATAGCCGAGACGCAGGGACGGGAGGCTGCCCAATTCACTACCGAGGTCCTGAATTCCAACCTTATCGTGGCAGGGGTCTCGGACGGGGGCGCCCACGTCAAGTTCCTCACCGCTGGGATATATCCGACGGATATGTTGACGTGGCTCGTCCGGGACGAGAAGAAATTGAGCCTGGAAGATGCACACTACAAGTTAAGTTATCTTCCAGCGCATGTAGGCGGCTTTAAAGACCGCGGCGCCATACGAGAGCACGCTCCGGCAGACATCGTGATATACGACCTGGCAAAGCTGGAGGTCTTGCCGTCAGAGGTGGCGGAAGACCTGCCCGGTGGCGAGTGGCGGCGCATCCAGAAGTCCAAGGGCTACAACTGGATCCTGGTCAACGGTGAAATCACCTTTGAAGATGGAAAGCCTACCGGGGCGTTGCCTGGCCGGTTCTTGCGGAATGGTCGCGGCTGATCAGACGGCGGTGACCCCACCGTGGCAGCATCTGCAACTCTTGAGCGGAGCTGCCATTGGTGGCTTTTCGGGCCGCGCGCGATCGTGCGGGCAATGGCGATGAGAGGGCGGTATCGGTGTGGGCATGGGTAACCATGTTGGCGGGTCACCGCGCGTGTGCGGCGCGCTTTACCATCGGGGCGAGAATAGGCAGCGCCCAAGCTGAGAAGGCGGCCTACGTGCCTCCCAGTTGCATCACACCGCCCGACGCGTCTGGCCTACCGAGGATAGCCGCAGACTACGGGCGCGGTTGAGAGGTAAAACAGGCTACCAGCATCAGAAACGCCTCCGACGGCTTGTACGGGCGTCAGAACTTCGCCCAGCCGTCTCAGCAGTATGAGCACGGACGGTTTGTCATCCAGCCATGCGTGGCGACCACAAAGGTGCGGATATCCGGCAGGACGGTGGGGAAGCCGCCAAGCTGATGGACGACAGTAAGGCAAGATGCGCCTTTGACGCGATGAGAGCGGAATAGCCGTTCATTGCGCTCTCGCGCTCACGACCACAATACTGAGCGGCGCCAGGCTGAAGAGAACGACAAAGGGGGAGTTTCGCGAATCCGATACCGCCGACAGCGAGCGCGGCAACAACCATTGCCTGCAAGTGGTGTCGGTGCGGTGCCAGCATCCTGGTGCCCGTCGCGATGAGCAGGCCCGCCGTGGCGGCGGAAACCCCGCGGAGTATGTTCTGAATGACAACAAGATGATCGTGACGAAGAACGTAAGGCCGGGCTAGAAACCCATCGTCCAGGGTGTCAACAGGAAGCCGGATGCGGCGGCGATCGCCCCGATCAACCCTCATAACTTCGCTCCGGCACAAACCGCGATGCCGACGACATTCGGGCCAGGCATGAACCGGCAAAGGCTCAGCATGTCGGCGAACACCTCCTCGCTGAGCCATTTACCTTGCTCGACGGTGATGCGGCGCACCCAGATGGGACCGCCGTGAGGCGCTGAGCAATCCGAGTTGCTCCTTCTCCCGCCTCGTCGGAGCCGGACCGCCCGGCCAAGATGGTGGGACGTCGCTCGACTGCCCGGCTACGCCTGCATCAACGCAGACCGGCAAAATGCCGGTTATTCCGCAGCGATACGCGGCGGGTCCTGCTCGTCAATCGCTGCACGCAGTTTCGGCGGCGACATCGGCAGATCCCGCATCCGCAGCCCCGTCGCGTCGGCAATCGCGTTAGCAACTGCCGCCATCGGCGGGACGATCGGGACCTCGCCGACTCCGCGTGCGCCAAACGGATGCCGTGGGTTCGGCACCTCGATCAGGATCGTGTCGATCATCGGCAAATCGGAGCAGACCGGTACGCGGTAGTCGAGGAAACCGGGGTTCTCCAAGCGGCCGTCCTGGTCGTAGACGTATTCCTCATTGAGCGCCCAGCCGATGCCCTGCGCCACACCGCCCTGCATCTGGCCCTCAACATAAGAGGGATGTATGGCCCGGCCCACATCCTGGATCGCCGTATAGCGTAGGATTTTGACATAGCCGGTCTCCGGGTCGACCTCGACATCGCAAATATGCGTCGTGAAGCCGGGCGCTTGGCCTTGTGCATTGATCTGCACCTCTGCGCTGATCGGCCCGCCGGTGCGGGCCGATCGCGCAGCAATGGCGGCCAGATCGAGCGGCTCGAAGGTGCCGGCATTTAGACCAGCCGGGTACACCTTGCCGCCCTTCCACTCGACCGCGTCTGCGCTGATGTCCCACATCAGCGCAGCGCGCACTTTCAACACCTCGATCACCTTCTCGGAAGCCTGCGTCACCGCCATGCCGCCGGCGAAGGTAACGCGGCTGCCGCCGGTGGAGGCGCTGAACCCGATCGCGGTCGTATCGCCGACGACCGGCCGGACGTGTTCGAACGGGATGTGCAGCACCTCCGCGACCATCATCGCCATCGAGGCGCGCGAGCCGCCGATATCGGGATGGCCCCCGGTGACAGTGACCGTGCCATCTTCGTTGACGTGCACCGCGGCGCTCGATTCGCCGCCAGCATTGTGCCAGTAGCCCGAGGCAATGCCGCGTCCCTGATTGGACTTCAGCGCGACCTTCATATGCTCGCTGGCACGCGCGGCCTCCAGCGTCTTTTGATAGCCGATATTGACCCAGGTGACGCCGTGCGTCGACCTGACGCCGTCCCTGGCACCGTTGATTTCGCGCATCCGAAGCGGATCGATGCCCAATTCGCGTGCTAGTTCGTCGACGCAGCTTTCCAGTGCGAACGATCCGATCGGCGCGCCCGGCGCGCGGTACGCCGCAACCTTCGGTCTGTTGCACACCACGTCGTAGCCGACAGTCAGGGCGTTCGGGAAGTCGTAGACCGCCATCCCACAGATGCAGCCCTGCTGCACCGGTGATCCGGCGAACGCGCCGGCTTGGTATTTGAGGATACTTTGCGCCGCGACGATATGACCGTCCCTCTTGGCGCCGAGCTTGACTTCGACAACGGCACCAGAGGTCGGGCCAGTGGCGCGGAACACCTCTTCGCGGCTCATCACGATCTTGACCGGTCGCCCCGATTTCTTCGAAAGCATATAGGCAAGTGGTTCGAGGTAGATGATCGTTTTGCCACCAAAGCCGCCGCCGATCTCGGCCGGGATGGCCCGGATATTCGCGATATCAGCGCCGCAGATGCGCGAGGTATAGGCGCGCACCATGAACTGACCCTGGCTCGAACTGTGGATGATCGTCTGGCCGTCGGCTCCGACCGAAACCAGACAGGCGTGCGGCTCGATATAGCCCTGATGCACCGGCTTTGTCGTGTAGCGCCGTTCGATGACCATGTCGGCTTCCTTGAAGCCGGCCTCGACATCGCCCTTGGCGAAACGCACGACCTTGGCGATGTTCGACGGCTTCTCGGGCTTCGGCTCGATCCCCGCAGTGAAGATGTTATCGTGCAGCAGCGGCGCGTTCTCGGCCATCGCGGCTTCGACATCCATTACATGCGGCAAAACCTCATATTCAACCTCGATCAGGTCGAGCGCCTGCTCGGCGATCAGCTGCGAGGTCGCTGCGACCGCGGCCAGCGGGTGGCCCTCGTAGAGAACTTTTCCCTTTGCCATGCAATTCAGCGACAGGTCGCGCAGATTATGCGGTGCGGCACCAATATGCGCGCGCTCGGGCGTGATGTCGGGAAAATCGGCGCGCGTGATGACCGCCCTCACACCGGGCAGTGCCCGCGCCTTATCGGTATTGATCGATACGATCCGGGCGTGAGCATGGGGGCTTCGCTTGATCCGGCCCCACAGCATACCCGGCATCGTCTCGTCGGCGCCGAAATTGGCCCGGCCCGTGACCTTGTCGACGCCGTCGGGGCGGATTGGCCGGGTGCCGACTACCTGAAGCGCGGTTTTGTCGAGATAGCTCATCTGCACCCTCCCTCGTTCACATGGTATTAAGAACCGTCGCTGCGAGGTTCTCGGGACGCTGGCTTGGCCGCAACTGGTCTCCCACCCCGCTTATAACGCTTATCGATACTCAAGATCGCGGCGCAGCGCCAGCTGAGCATCGTTTGCCCGAAGATGGCAAGCGGCCAAAGGTACGTGCCGCACGGGCCATCCTTGCCTGTCGCCCGGCGCACAATCTCGCGCCACAGCGGGTCAGCAGCATTGGCCCGGCGCTTAATCGCCATTTCTGAGGCGTTGCCCAGGCGAGCACTGGAGGTTTTCGGCTGCAGCCATTAATGCAAACATCAATTCGGAGAGGCTGGACGACAGTCAGCTTCATGCTTGCTGTAGTTCCGGTGGAAGCGTGCGGGCAAGGATGCCAGACGTGTCGTCGGCGGTGATGGCACGGACTATGCCTTTGCGCGCACAATAATCTCTCTGGGGCAAGGAGCACACGCATGATCGTACGGATACATACGGGCCACGACGGCCAGACCCATTTCGAAGATCTCCCTCTACCGGCCGAGGAGAACCACAACGTTGCGCTTCAGACGGGTGCCAACCTCGTGTTCCGCTGTTTCCCTGCGGACTATTGGAGCGATTGGCACACCGCGCCGAGGCGACAATACATTTTCATTCTCATGGGGCAGATGGAAATCGGCATTGGCGACGGCACCACGCGCTGTTTTGGACCGGGTGATGTGGTCCTCGCTGACGACCTCACGGGCCAGGGCCACACGACGCGCTCGTTGGGAGTTCCGCGGATCAGTGCAACTGTGCCGGTGGGTGCCTGACGCGGGTCCTGCCTCCATCCAGGTATGACGATTCCCCACAGCACGTCGGCCACTGTGTTGCTCTGAATCACCGCGAGGCATCTTGGTACGAGCCGGGGAGGCGCTGGTTGGCTGCCCCTGCACCATGACGCGCCGCGCGACGCCAGGACGGTTCGATCACACACGAGGAGACTGGATATGCCAGAGCATCAACGTATGACGACCCGACTGAAGACCCTGTTTCAACGGCCGGCATTATTTGTCTTGGCGGGCGGGATCAATCCCATTGGCGCGAAGATGGCGGAAGCGCTCAGCTATGACGCCTTTTACATGTCCGGGGGCAATACCTCGGCGCACCAACTAGTGCCCTGCGTCGTTGATTCTGCGGCCGATCCCTGAATCGATATCTCCGGTAGCGCGGAGATGCGTCGTGATCGCGAAACAACCTGCCGTAAAGAGATACATCGTAACGCTCAGCGCTGAGGAGCGGGAACACCTCGACACGCTAATACAAAAGGGCACAAGTCCCGCACGGCAGGTGCTGAAGGCGCGCATTCTGCTGAAGGCCGACGCGTCCGATGCCGGTGATGCCTGGAGCGACAGCCAGATTGCCACGGCTCTGGACACCAGCATCGACACCGTGGCGCGGACGCGCCAGCAGCTGGTGGAGGAAGGGCTGGAGGCGGCGCTGACCCGCAAGCATTCGCCAGCGTCGGCCAGGCCGCGCATCTTCGATGGAGCCGCTGAAGCCAAGCTGATCGCTCTGGCCTGTTCCGAACCACCCAAGGGTCGCGCGCGGTGGTCGCTGAAGCTGCTGGAAGAGGCGGTGGTAGAGCTGAACATCGTTGCCCGCGCCAGCGACAATACGATCGGGCGAACGCTCAAAAAAACACGCTCAAGCCGCACCTTCAGAAGCAGTGGGTCATCCCGCCGGACGCCAACGCCGCCTTCGTAGCCGGCATGGAAGATGTGCTGGAGGTCTATCACAGGCCGCACGATCCAGCGTTCCCGGTGGTCTGCCTGGACGAGACCTCGAAGCAGCTGGTCGCCGAAACACGGGTGCCGATCGCGGCGAAGCCGGGATATCCCGCACGTCATGACTATGAGTACCAGCGCAACGGAACGGCCAATCTCTTCATGCTGTTCGCACCACTGGAAGGCTGGCGGCACGTCGAGGTGACCGACCGCCGCACGGCCCGCGATTATGCCCAGGTCCTCAAGGATCTGTCCGATACGCACTTACCCGCAGCGAAGAAGATCGTGCTCGTGCAGGACAATCTCAGCACCCACAAGCCGGCTTCACTCTACGAGGCATTCCCCGCTGCCGAAGCACGCCGGCTCACCGAGCGGTTCGAGTGGCACTACACACCCAAGCACGGCAGTTGGCTGGATATGGCAGAATCCGAACTCAGCGTCCTCTCCGTTCAGTGTCTCGATCGGCGGATCTCTGACAGGCAGACTTTGATCGAGGAGGTCGCCGCCTGGCAGGACTGCCGCAACAAGAAGCACACCACGGCCGACTGGCACTTCACCACCGCTGATGCCCGCGTGAAGCTGAAACGCCTATACCCAGCGATATGAGTGACTCAGGGCACTAGGCTGGCCCGACTCCGGGACCAGTATGCGCGACATGGTGGACAACGCCCGGAAGATTGTCCTGAGCGTGCAGATCCCGGTCTTCGCGGATGCCGACACAGGCTACGGTGATGCCATCAGTACGCATTACACCGTGCGGGAATACGTTCAGGCGGGCATCGCTGGCGCCCACATTGAAGACCAGACGTTTCCCCCGAAATCCGGCCCCCGGCGCCGCTGTATCTCGATTCAGGAGATGGTCGGAAAGCTCCGGGCGGCCATGGATGCCAAACAGGCTCTCGACCCGGACTTCGTGATCATGGCGCGGTGCGATCTCGGCGGCGTGCCGGGCGCCAGTTTTGCGGAGATTATTGAACGCTGTCAGGCCTACAAAGCCGAAGCGCAGGTCGACGTCATCTGCCCCAATGGCTTGCGCACCTGGGAAGAAATTCAAGCGGCGATCCGTCTCATTCCCGGGCCCGTCGTCCCCCTCATCCCCGCCGACCTGTCGCCGTATCCCTCTTTACAGGCACAGCAGGATGCCGGGGCCGCCGCGGCCTGGTTTCCCGCGCTGACCACCATGGCAGGCTTGCAGGCGAACTGGGATTTCTTGAGTGATTTTCGGCGGCGCGGCACATTGGCGCTGGATGAGCTCCGTGCTCAGGCGGCTCAGAGTCCCTGGGGCGTCGCCAGCAATGGCCGCATTTTGGACGAGTCGCGTCTGCGCTCAATGGAGGAGATGTATCTTCCAGACTAAAACTAAAGCTGCGAGACGCTGTCCCGGGCTCTCGGAGGGTCCGAGGAAAGAGGACTCACCCGCGGTGCGAGATGCGCTGTTCACGGCTGTTGTTGCTGAGGCGCCGTCGTGTAGTTTCGCTGGCCGTGAAATTCGTCGTGCGGGATGTTGTGGTGTTTATCTGGCTCGACGAAGTCGGCCTGCTTCGAGAACAGCAGCTTCGCAAAGCCGGGCAGGAACACTTGTCCTGAATGACGCCTTGTTTCCGGCTGGCGTCGTGTGGTGTGCAGCGCTCGCGAGTGCCATGGGCTCGTCGGTGGTGGACGCCGCCGCCAGCGACTGGCAATAAAGCGCGGGTACCTGAATGCGTACTGAGAGGACACCGTGAACTCGCGCTACTGGACGCTTGCCAAACGGCCCCCGCCGCCGTGGCCCGATGAGGCCACCTTCGCGCTGAAGGAGGCGCCGGTCCCGACACCCGGCCCCGGCCAGGCGCTCACGCGGACTATCTACATCTCCCTCGATCCATATCAGTGGGGCTACAAGCGCCGCGGAGAGGAGCCCGAGGGTGCGCCCTGTCACGCCCGTTCCGTGTCACAGGTTGTGGAAAGCCGGATCGACGGCCTCGCGCCGGGGGATTTCGTATTCAACACCAATGGCTGGGCCGAGTACGGCCTGATGGGGGAAGGCGTCCCACGCCCCGGCTACATGGTCCCCCGCAAGCTCGACCCGGCGAGCGGCAAGATCAGCCACGCTGTGGGCGTGCTCGGCATGCTCGGTCTCACCGCCTATGCCGGCATGGCCCTGCAGTGCGAGCCGAAGCCGGGTGAGACGGCGGTCGTATCGGCGGCATCAGGCGGCGTGGGTCAGATCGCCGGCCAAATTGCGCGGTTGAAGGGCTGTCGCGTGGTGGGCATCGCCGGGCGCGAGGAGAAGTGCCGCTATGTGGTGGAGGAACTCGGCTTCGACGCCTGTGTCTCGCGCCTGTCGCCCAATTTTGTGCAGGACCTGAATTCTGCCTGCCCGGACGGCATCGACGTCTATTTCGAAAATGTCGGCGGAGTGGTGTTTGACGCGGTGCTGCCGCTGTTCAAGCCCGGCGCGCGGATGACGATCTGTGGGTTGATTGCGCATTACGGCGATGCGCCGGGGGCGGACCCGAGAGCGGAGGAACGCCGCCGCGCCGAAGCCCGCGGCGTGCGCGTGCGGAATCTCTCCGTCGGTGAGTATGCGGCAGACTGGCACGACACTTTCCTGGCCGAGATGGCACCCTGGGTTGCTTCTGGCGAGGTTCGTTACCGCGAGGATATCCGCGAGGGATTTGAGGCCATCCCCACGGTCTTCGCCGAGATGCTGCGCGGCGACAACTTCGGCAAGACCTTGGTCCGCGTCGCGCCGGATCCGACTCTCGCACCACAACCCGGGTGATCTCGTCTCGATCGAGCCTTTAGCCCAAGACTGTCGGTGCCCATCAATGCGGCACATCGCGACGACACGACTACTGACTTGTTACTTGGTGCCCGGAATTAGCGGTCCTCTGGTCGCGCGCAGTCCAATTCGAAGACGAGGCCCATCGCATCGATAGCAGCGCACAGCACTTCACCCGCAACCGCACGTGCCCAGTCGCGTACCTGAGTCGACAAGAGGCTGCGGCCGTCACAGGATGGGTGGCCAATCCGGCACAAGGAGACCGGAAATGCCTGAGACGCCCACCTTCGGCCGCTATGCCGAAATCCCCTACGAGCAGATGACGCCAGAGCAACAGGCGGGATACCGATCGCTGGTCGAGAGCCGCGGTGCCGTCGGTGGTCCGAACAAGATCTGGGTGCACAATCCCAAGCTCGCCAACGTCATGGGCCCATTGGGTGCCTATCTCCGCACAGGCTATTCGCTGTCCGAGCGCGAGCGAGAGATCGCGGTCATCATCATCAACAGCAAATGGCATTCGATTTACCCGACCAACGCGCACGAGCGGGCCGGCAAGGCAGCCGGGCTGCCCGCCGACAAGGTCGAAGCGATGTTGTCGGGTCTGCCGACCTCGTTCTCCGATGCGCGCGAGCAGGTCGTCTATGAGATGGCGACGTGTCTTTCGAATTCGCGCTGGGTCCCGAAGGGCCTCTACGATCGGGCGATCGAAGCGCTCGGCCATCAAGGCATCACCGACGTCATTTGTCTGATCGGCTTTTACACCAGTGTGTCGATGACTCTGGCGTTTTACGACGTGCCCGCCGGAGCGAGCGGTTTGGCGCGTTGATGCGAGGGACCTGGCGGTTTGAAGCTATCGGCTTGGAGCAGCCATAGAGACCCAAGGAGGAGGAAATGATTAGCAACGAGACGCTTGAAGAACGGTTTCAGAATCTGCACGAGTTCGTCACCCAGGCGCGCAACAACCTGGATCGCAACAACTGGGACTATCTGATCGGCGGCTCGGAGACCGAGACGACGTTGGCGCGCAACCGCGCCGCGCTCGACGCCTGGGGTTTTCGTCCGCGCGTCCTGCGTGACGTGTCGAACGTCGACTGCAGCAAGACCTTCTTTGGCAAGAAGCTACGCATCCCGGTGGTGTGTTCAGCCGTCGGCGGGCTGGAGGTGTTCGAGCCGGGTGGCGGCGCCACGGTCGCGGCGGCAACGCGCAATTTCGGCAACGGGATGATTCTCAGCTCCGGCGCGCATCCTGGTTTGGAAGAAACCGCCGAAGCTTCTGGTGAGGCGTTCAAGATCTTCCAGCTCTACGTCCGTGGCGATGCGAATTGGGTCGATGACCATGTCCGCCGCGCCATCGAGAACCGCTATGACGCGTTCTGCTTTACGATCGATACCGACAGCTACAGCCGCCGCGAGCGCGACATCGCCAAGCGCCATAACCGCCGTCGCACGCGTCTCAGCGCAACCGATGAGGAGGCGCGCATCCACCAGGCAAAGTTCAATTGGCGTGACATCGAGCGGGTAAAGAGGAATTTTGACATACCGCTGGTCTTGAAGGGGATCGGCACCGCGGAAGATGCCAAGATCGCACTCGAATGCGGAGCCGACTGCGTGTATGTATCGAACCATGGCGGTCGTCAGCTCGATCAGGGCGTCGGCTCCATCGACGTCCTGCCCGAAGTCGTCGAAGCCGTCGGTGGCCGCGCCAGAAGTCATGGTGGATGGCGGGATCTATCGCGGCACCGATGTGGTCAAAGCATTGGCCCTCGGTGCCGACATCGTTTCAGTCGGCCGGCTCTATATCTACGGTCTCGCCGCCGCGGGAGGGCCCGGCGTGGTGCGGTTGTTCGAGATTCTTGAGGAGGAGATCCGCATCTGCCTGTCGTTGCTAGGCATTAACGGTTATCACGAACTCGACAAGACCTACATCCGGCCGGCGCGCCAGGTCGTGACGCCGCATGTCCATAGTGCCTTCCCCCACCTCAACCTGCCGCGTGAGACGTACTAGGCCCTGTGAACGGATAGAGAAGAGATCTCATAGGGATTGAACTAATTCGCTGACGCGGGAGGTGCGGACCTCGGTAGCAGAGAGTTCTGGGTGTTTGGTCTGTCAGGGTTTGGGTGCTGACCCACCAAACCTGGAGGCGGAGACCCCCGATGGCCGAGATGAGCCCGCTGCGCCGCCGCATGATCGAGGACATGACGGTCAGTAATCTGTCGCCAGCGGCGCGACCCAACGATCGTATGTGCATGCCGTTGCCAAGTTCGGCCGCTTCTTCGGCCGTTCGCCCGAGAGAAGCTTGATCTGGAGGATGTGCGAGCTTTCCGGGTTCATCTGGTTGCTGGTCGGATATCGTGGCCGGCGCTGAACCAGACCGTCTGCGCTCTTCGCTTCCTGTACGAGGTCACGCTGAAGCAGTCAGATCTGATCCCGTATGCGCGTGAGCCGCAGAAGTTGCCGGTGGCCTCGGCGCGCATCCATCCCGTCTTGCGACGCTCATCGCCAAGCAGCCCGTCAAGGAATAATCCTGCGTTCACCGCCGCGCGGTCTTGCGCAAACAATGGACGCATCAGGCTCTTCACCTTTCGCAGCGACGATGCCCACAACTCCAGCGTCGCCATGATCTCCGAATCATGGTGGCCCATAGATTCAGAGTTCCAACCGCTTTTCAATCAGAAAATCACAACTGTAATGCTAGACGATTGCCGTGGGCGCCTTCCTCCCTGCGGAGCATCGCAGTTAGCTGGGCTTGATTGGGGACTGTGGGGATGGCTTCCCGCCTCGCGTTTCGCGGTAGCGTCCAATAGACCGTTGGCCGTATCAAGGTTATCGTGCGGGGCAATGATCGATCATCGGCCAACCACCGATCAGCCTGACGATGACCCCTGGCTCTGGCTTGAAGAGATCGAGGGGAGCAGGGCTCTTGACTGGGTCACCGCTCAAACAGCGGCGACGCTGTCGCGATATGCTGATGCACGCTTTGAGGCCGATCGCGACGCGGTGCGGGCAGTTCTGAACCTTCCGGAAAACATCCCGTGGATCACCCGTCGCGGCGGGATGCTTTACAATTTTTGGCGTGACGCCGCGTGGCCCCGTGGCGTGTGGCGACGGACGACGATGGACGAGTATTGCGCACAATCGCCGCGGTGGGATGTCCTCCTTGATCTCGACGCCCTTGCCGCCGCGGAGAGCGAGGACTGGATCTGGCAAGGCGCCCATGTCCGGCCCGGTGATGACCGGGCGATCCTGCGCCTTTCACGCGGCGGCAGCGACGCGGTGGTGCTTCGCGAGTTCGATCTGACCGCGCATGCTTTCATTCCCGACGGATTCACAGCGCCCGAAGCAAAGAGCAGCGTTGACTGGCTCGATCGCGATCTACTTCTGCTGTCGAGCGCTCTCGGGGAGGGCATGGCGACGAATTCTGGCTATGCCCGTACGGTCCGGCTCTGGCGTCGCGGTCAAAGCCCGCACGACGCCGCGGTAATCCACGAGGTTCCCGCGACCTTCATGGCGGTCTCCGCCGCACTCGACCGGGAGTCGGAGGGCGAGCGGGTGGTCTTCATCGAGCGGAACACCTTCATCGATACCGTCTACCGGCTTGGCGACCGCCATGGAGCTGGTGAGGCGCTCGACCTGCCGACCGATGCTTGGATCGTCTGGCAGCGCGGCTGGGTTGCAGTTCGCACGCGCACGCAATGGGAGGTTGGCGGCGAGGCTCACGCGCCCGACACTGTACTCGGTCTTCGGTTAACGGACTTCCTGGCCGGCGATCGCCGGTTCACGGTGCTGTTCACCCCTGGTGATCGCCGCGCGCATCAAGGGTTCTTCTGGTCCGACGGTAAGCTGGTGTTGTCGATCCTCGACGAGCTGGCGCCCGTCTTCGAAGTGTTCGCGCCAGAGGCGGGCTGGGCTCGCACGACGCTGGCCACCTTGCCGAAGTTGGGCGTGGTTGCGGTATGGCCGCTCGACCAGGAGGAAATCGAGCAAGACGGCACCTTGCTCGTCAATGCGCAGGATCCGCTGACTCCGCCGACGCTTCTGCGTCTCGACGAGCCACTTGCCCAGCCGGTGGTATTGCGCCGGGCGCCCAACGCTTTCTCGGCGCCCGAGGCTGTGGTGAGCCGTCACGAGGCTATTTCAACCGACGGGGAGCGGATCCCCTACGTCCAGGTTGGGCCGGCTAAGCCAACAGGTGACGCTCCGGTGCACATGACTGGCTATGGCGGATTTAGGATCGCGAGCTTGCCGTATTATCGCGGTATCATTGGCAAACTGTGGCTCGAGCGTGGCGGCACGACCGTGGTCGCCAGCATTCGCGGCGGCGGCGAGTTCGGCACACGCTGGCACGAGGCTGGACGCCGCGGCGGAAAGATTTTGTCGCATGACGATTTCGCCGCCGTCGCGGCCGATCTGGTGCGGCGGCGGGTGACACGCCCAAGTCGCATCGCGGCGGAGGGCGGATCGAACGGCGGTCTGCTTATCGCCAATATGCTGGTCCGCTACCCAGAGCGCTTCGGCGCGCTGTTCTGCACAATTCCGCTGATCGACATGCGTCGCTATTCAAGACTTCTGGCCGGGGCGAGTTGGGTGGCGGAGTACGGCGACCCCAATGACCTGGCGGACTGGGCATTTATCCGCCGCTTTTCCGCCTACCAGGCTGCTGAGCCAGCGCAGGCTTATCCGCCCATTCTGCTTGCCACGTCGCGCCGAGACGATCGCGTCCATCCCGGACATGCGCGTAAGATGACCGCCAAGCTGCAGTCGCTTGGCTACAACGCACATTTCTACGAACCTGCTACGGGCGGTCATGGTTACGGCAAAGACAATATGGCGGTGGCGACCTTAGCCGCGCTTGGAATGGCGTTCTTGCAGCACCATATCGGCTGGCAAGTTTAAACTCATGTGGGTCTCTCAACAGTTTCACCGGCGTGGCTGCCAGGGAGGCAACTCACGTTGTCACCGGCAAGCGTGAGCTGCCCAACACTGCCAATGTCGCCCTCGCGTATGAAAGCTATCAATCGCTGATAGCCGCAGCCTACAGCAGGCTGGTCCTTCGGTGTAGGTGCTCAGGCAATGCCACCGCCACCTTCAGGCCGCCAGCTCGGGCTGTCGTCCAGGCACAGGCAGCGGCCTCGCGCCAGGATCAGCCCGCTGTCTTGAACAGGGATGAGAATACGCCGCTGACCCTCTCCGTCTCGTTCACGCTCCAGGCAGTCAGGTCGGCGAGCAGGTTGATCTGCGTGGCGCTCAGATTTGTATTCAGAGTGCTGTAGTTCGGAAAGTTAGTGGTTGATCGCTCCAATTCGATGATCGTTCGGACCGATGGGTTATTGGCGAACAGCGCCTCCCATTGGGTGACAAAACTGAGATAGAACCAGACCACAGTGACCTCACGCGCGGAAGTCACGCCGAACCATGCGTTCGGTCGCACTGCAAGCCGCTGCGGAAAGATGGCAGGGCGCGCGTAACTCCCGCTGCCGCTTGCAGCCCAAAGGCCCTGCAGCAGGGTCGGGAACGCCGCGGGATCGAAGATCTGGTTGTTGGCATACATCGGGTACTTGTTGGACGAGCCCTGTCCGTAGCGAACGTAGCCAACGCTCTCGCTCAAGTCACCCAACTCGTATGGCTGATACCCGAACAGCGGCGGGATACAGGGGTCGACAATGAGCATCGTTCCAGGAATGAACCCGCCTTGCCCGTCGGCGACCCCGTAGGCGCCGGGCTGCATCACCGTCATCGGGTTGATAAAGGCGATGACGCTGTCGATGTCAGAATACGTGAGCAATGCAGCGAGGCCGGTGTTCTCCAGGTTCCCACCGTCGGCGAACCGGCTTGGTATTGGCTGCGTGTTGGACTGCGGGTCGAGAACGGGCCAGTATTGGTAGCTCGGAATGATCTTTTGTAGGTCAGATAGCTCAGTCTGCAACAGCGGTTGACCTAGCATCGGCTGTGCGTTCAGGCGCAGCAGCTCAGCCGCCGGGCCTCGCGCCTCGATGGGGAGCTTGGTCCTGATCCAGTGTTGGATCGTATCGACGTTGGCCGCCACGACCGCCGCGAGTTCCGCGGGGTTCTGGCGCCACCCCTGAAACAGGTTCTGCAACACCTCGGCGAAGAATGCGCTGCTCGTCCCCACAGCGTCCGTCAGTGACCATTGGCGCGTCTGCGCGACAGTGGTGGTGCTGCTGCTCCCGCTAACGTAGGCCGAGTTGAACCCGAACGTGTTGACGCCGCCACCACCCGGCTTGCGACCGTTCGCATCCTCGCCCTCCGGGGTGCCAAAGATGCCGGTGACGAACGGCGTGACCTGGACCGGCGCGAGCAGTTCCAGCGCCGTGTTCGGCTCCTTGAGGAACATGGCGCAGTTGCAGATGAGAAACGGGCGGTGCGTCCGGCTGGGATCGCGAGCATCTGCGTAAAGATCGATCGTCTCACCGGCAACCGCCGGGTTAAGGTTTGAGTTCGTGACCTCGGTCGCCACCGTCGTCGCGTCGAAGGAAAACGTGTCGGTGGGCGTTAGGTGGATCGTCGGTGCGTACAGCCCGTAATCGGCAAGGATGTTCAGCCCGATGATGGTCTGCCACAACATGTCTGGCGGCACACGTAGGACGGCATGCAGCAGCAGGGCCTGAACGGCGAGGAGCTTGGGTGCGAAGAGCGGAGAGCTGATCGGCACGCCGGCATTTCCCGCCGGTAGCTGCGCCAGGGTCGCCGGAGTCAGAGCGCTCTGGTCCTCGACCCAAGGACCGAGATAGGCTGCGTCGCTCGGCGATCCCGGTGGGAGATAGATGAACGGCACGCCAACCCATGATCCGCCGGAAACGGTGGAGAGTGCCTTCACCTGCGCTAGCAGCGACTGACCGTTCGCTACGAGCTTGGTCAGTGCGCGGAGTTGGCCCATGCCAGCCGTCAGTGCCCTCGACCCGCCACCAGAGAGGCACACCCCAACGTTGCCAGGGCTGGCTGGCGACGTCACGTAGAACTGCTTGACCGACAGCGATCCTGAGGTGGTCGTGGTCCCGACCGAGAAGACACCAGCTGCCATGTTCCCGTTCTCCCGTGAATCGGGCGACTCCCCACTCTGCCTGAAGCCGACCGGAGACGAGCCCGATCCTATGGCGGAGGGGGCGTGAGTCGGGCAATGGCTGAACGGCTTGCCTGGTCGATGCGATGATGACGTTTGCGTATAGGTTCACAGCAGGTCCAGGCTTGGTTCTTATTATTAGCTCCAGGCTACGGGCGTGGGTCGCCTTGATGTGACCTGATCGGCGGCTTCGGGTCCTGCACGAGCGGGCCCGACGCTGGGCGCAATCGCCAACGCCTGAGCGAGCTTCAGACAGCATCCTGGACGATGGTCGGACCCTCTCCGGCCAATCGCGTCTGCCTGATATCGCGCGTCTCGCGCGGGTCGAACCGTCGCCCGCGATGCATCGAGGATCGGTTGTCCCACATCACAAAGTCATTGATCCGCCAGACGTGCGAATATACAAACTGCTCCTTTGTTGCGAACTCGGTGAGATCGAGCAACAACAATCGTGCTTCCGGGATAGACATACCTTCGACTGCGCCGGCATGCGCGGACAGGAACAAGGACTTCCGACCAGTGACCGGATGGCGTCGAACCAAACGCTGTCGGACGGGCTTGAACGCAATGCGTTCCTCATCGGTGAATTCAGTGAGCCCGAGCTTTCCTCTTGAATACATGTTCGAATGGAGACAGACCAGATCTTCGATCTCTTGCTTGAGCCGGTCGCCAAGAACGTCATAAGCCGCACGCATATCCGCGAATTCGGTGTTGCCGCCCCAGGAGGCGACGGACCGGCCGGAGAGCAACGAATAAGACGCGGGGATTATTTTGAATGAACTGTCGGAATGCCACATCTGATCCGCAAGTTTGAACAAGTAAGCACGGCTACCGGGTGACAAGGTTTTTCCGGAAGGTCCTACGTTCGAGAAATCCACGACGCCGGAGCCCAGCTTCCGCACCTCCTGATCGGTCCGGAAATGAATGTGCCCAGGCGTACCGCCTCGGCTGTTTTCGATCGCGCCAAAATGCAGGGTGAATTGCAGCTGCTCCTCATCGGTTAGCTTCTGATCACGAAATACCAGAACGGCGTATTCGTTCATGCCGGCGTGGATGGCCGCGACCTCGTCGGGCGAAAGCGGCTCCCTGCAATTTACACCCGTCACCTCACCGGCGAAGACGGGCGTGAGTTGTCTGATTGATACGCTCAACGTCGATCTCTCCATGCGGTTTAACAATTGCAAATGCCTAAGCCAGGACACTATCAGCGAGTCGAGGCGGCCACAATGAAGCGGGACCTGAGATTAAGGGCATTCCCAAGCCATGGAGTAGAGCACCCAGGGATGCAGTCCAGCGGAACATCTGTAGCCGGCGCTGTGGAAATGGTTGGCGCACTCAGTGGGGCTGAATCGGAGCGCAGTCTTCCATAGAGCTTCGTGTGTGTGCGGATTTGCGTCTCGAACAGGACTGCTGGTGCAGCCGGGGCTGTGTTCCATTGCCGGCGGGGGCCTCGGCGATGGTAGAGCAGCAAAGTTGCTGTGCCGCGTTACCCGGTCTAGATTGAGTTGCGGTCCAGGGAGGAAACAATGTTCAAGACACTGAGTGCCACTGCGATCGGGCTTGTATTACTCGCTTCGCCATCGTTCGCCCACAATCAAGCTGACGCAACGAAGGCGGTTGCGACCTTTGTGGCGAACTATGAGAAGCTGTTCAACGCCAAGGATGCGCAGGGGCTTGCGGCACTCTTTGCCGACGATGGGGTGCAATCGGCTCCCGGAATGCCACTGCTAACCAACCGGAGCGACATCGAAAAGCGCTACAAGACGAACTTCGACTCAGGGACCACTGATTTTCATGTCACCGTCAAGCAGGTGCAGGCCGAAGGCAACATTGTCTTTTTGGTTGGCCAATTCTCGGTGAAGACGCCAAAAGGTGGCATGCACGAGGTCGGCGGGAATGTCGTCGATATCTTAGAGTGGGACGGTGACGCCCTGAAGTTCCGTGTGCTTTCGTTCAACCTCGTGCCGGCACCTGCAGCGCAACGATAAACGGAGTGTACACGGGCGGCTTGGTCTGAGCTTGGAGACTACGCGCGCCAGCCGCTCCCATTCCGAATGCCGGTGAGTATCGCCATGCGGTGGCGTGACCTGTCTTCGTGGCAATTTCCTCCGGGTTTAGTCGAGAATGATCGCTCGACACGGGCGAATGATCCAGCCGTTCCAGAAATGGCCCAAAATCAGCAGCATCCATAGGTTGTCAACTAAGGTCTTGGTCGAACTTGGCTGGCGACGAGAATGGCTTGGTGGCATCCACCACGAACATCACGAGGGCGGTCAGGTCGCTCTTGCCGCTGCTGAGGACTTCCGTCGGTGTGCCGGGAGCATGCCCAGGCATAGACTCGCCAGTCTTGACCTGTATCACGCCGTGCGGAGTCTCTAACTGTCCCGTCAGTACGTAAGAGGTTTCGGAGCCTGGACGCGTATGTACGGGCGTCGTGGCGCCGGGTGGCCCACTCCCGCTATTAATACGTAGCAGATACTCCGGCGCGTTGATCGGAGGCACGGGTCCGATCTCGACGACCTTGCTTCCGCCGGGCGTCGAACCACCTTGGGACCAAGCGTGAAAAGCCAAACCTTGCTGCGACTTCAGCGGTCAATGATGTCGGACGCTCGGCGGCCTGGGCCTTCGCGAGCGTTGGGAGGTTCTCGACCCGCCAGTACAGCGGCCCGGCTGGTAGTTGCTTGAGCTTCTTCTCGGCGATCGGCTTGACGACGAATTGCTGCTGCGCCGTTGCCGTGTATCGCGTCAACAACAGTCCCAGCTACCGCTCTTGCCGACGGGGTGGTAGGGAGATTATCGTCCTCCAAGGTGCTCGGACAGCCAATGCTTATGGGGAATGTCGAATGAGGCGTATCACCCCTTTGATTGCCGTTCTTCTCGCGATTCCCGTAGGGTGGACGCAAGCGCAGCAAGCGCCCTCGACCAACATGAGCTTCTTCGTTACTAGCACCAGCCCTGGCAAAGGGGGCGACTTAGGTGGGCTTGAAGGAGCAGATCGACATTGTCAGGAGTTGGCCCAAGCAGTGGGTGCTGGTTCGAAGACGTGGCATGCTTATCTCAGCACCCAGTCGACAAACGGTGTTCCCGCAGTCAATGCCGGGGATAGGATCGGCACCGGTCCATGGTATAACGAGAAAGGGATGGAGATCGGGGCCAATCTCGGCGACCTGCATAGCGACAACTTTAAGATCAACAAAACAACGGCTCTCACCGAGAAGGGAAACTTCGTCAACGGTCGCGGTGATACACCAAACCAGCATGACATGCTCACCGGTAGTCAACATGAAGGAACTGCCTTTCCCGCTGGTGAGGATAAGACTTGCCATAATTGGACAAGCAGCAACGAGGGCAGTGCAATCGTTGGCCACACCGACTTGATCGGCAATACGCGTGGCCCGAATTTCTGGAACTTCTCGCACAGCACACCGGGCTGTAGCGTACCAGATTTGGCGAAGGTCGGCGGTGCCGGTTTTTTCTACTGTTTTGCAGTGCGCTGATCGGTCAGGTTTAGGCAGCGACCATCGCCAGCGCGATGACTGAGAGCCTTTCGCGAGTAGGCGTTTTGGCCTCCGAATTGCGCGAGTTCGCCGGGTGTTATCTTCTTACCCACTGTCCACAGTGCGGAAGTACCTCTGAAATCGCAATAGAGGTGCTGATCAAGCGACACGGTGGGGAGTTGGCAATGTATACCGCGTTGCAGAAGTTGGAGTGTCTGGACTGCAAGATATCGCCTGATGAAGTCCATTTATGGCGAACGGAACGCGACCGGTCCCCCCATCACGTTCAACTACGAGGAGAAGTCATCTGACGGCAACCGGCTCTGTTCCGTCGTGTAGATGGGTACGCCGTCCAATCACCAGCCCGATGATGGCGCCACCGAAGAGAGAGAACTGGACAATCAGGGCAATGCCGAGCGAGGCGTCGTCATTGCCGGACACCCCAATGCAGTCCTGCTTTTCGGCTCGACATGGGCCGAGGAGCGTTTTCAGTGCACTTGTCCACTCGTTTAAGAGGGTTCGATCGCCGCGCGAGGTTCAGACAGCATCCTCGCCGTGAGCTTGCATCAAAGCTGTGCGTCGAGTTCAGGGTAGCTCCGGCAGGTGAACGTGGCCTCCCTGCGCCGGTTGAGTCTCCTGTCGCGATGCGGCGCTCTCGGCGCCGCATCGGGGTCGAGCCTGGTCGGACATCAAGGTGTCCGAGACATTCCGAGCGTTCTGTTGGCGTACTGATGGAAGAGACCTGTGTTTCCAGCCTGACTACCGGGACGGTGCGCACGGGTTTGAAAGTATCCATCCGGCGAGCACCGTGGATCAGAAGTTCCGTTTGCGTCTTGCTGCTGGACGCGACCATCGCTTGGCGAGAGCAGCGATGGCGCGGGCATGACGTGCGACATCGATGGCTGCGGGATCAAAGTGACCGCCGATCCATGCCGGGCTATCGGCGTGCTGTTCGTTGTCTGGGTCGGCAATTTCTGAGAGGAACTCGCGGTAGCCCCAGGGGCTGCCGACATCCTCCGGAGGACAGCGTCCGACGGCTTCGATGAGGCGCGGATATGTAGGGTCGGGCACCGCCTCGGTGATATGTTCGATGCGGACGCTGTGTTGCCAGCCATCGCCGAAGTCGTAGAGGTATTTGAGCGACCTGACGCCGACGTCTTGATTCGAGGATGTCGAGGATGTCGAGGATGTCGAGGAGGCGAGACTTGCTAGCATCGAGTGGTCCATCGCCGAAGTCCGGATCGGGCATGCCCTAGCCGGCGTTTCGGGCGCTGTTGTTCCAGCCCAATACCGACTGGAGGACGAGATGCAGGCGATCGAGCCGGATTGTCAGCGGCACACCGACACGACGCATGACGAGCGGCTCGACGTCATCGAGTGCGACCTTGAGATGCGCGATGCTGGCAGCACTCATGCCGCCAGGCTACGGCCCTCGATCAGCCGCGGCCAGTGCCACGGCAACAATTCGTCGAGGCGTGACGCCGGATGATCGGAGATGCGTTCCAACACGTCGGCGAGCCAGGCGCGCGGATCGACCTCATTCAGCTTCCACCCAGCGTTCGAATTGACTTCAAATCGATCGCCTGGCCGGGCGTCGAGGCTCTCTGTTCTTCCTACGCGAACCGCTGCCCTACAACACGATGGGCGCAGAGACGGGCGCCCGCGCCAGGTGGTTTGGCGGGAGCACGACCGCGCCATATGGTGTCTCGCATGAGCGACTATCTGACGCGCCTCAACCCCGAGCAGCGCGCGGCCGTCGAGACAGTTGAGGGGCCGCTTCTTGTGCTGGCGGGCGCCGGCACTGGCGAGACGCGCGTACTCACGAGCTGCCTGGCGCAAATCCTGCTGACCGGACGTGCCTACTCGAGCCAGGTGCTTGCCGTGACCTTCAGCAACAAAGCGGCGCGCGAGATGCGCGAGCGCGTCGCCGCTATCCTGTGGCAGCCCGTGGAAGGCCTCTGGCAGGGCACATTCCACGCGCTCTGCGCCCGCATGCTGCGCCGCCACGCGGAGCAGGTCGGGCTGACCCCGAGCTTCACCATTCTCGACGCGGACGACCAGCTCAGGGTCCTGAAGCAGGTTATGGAAGCCGAGAGGGTGGATACTAAGCGCTGGCCGGCGCAGGTGCTAATGGCGGTCATCCAACGCTGGAAGGCTGCGAGCTGGCAGAGCAGCAGGCCAAGCCGGCTCCTCGAGGAACTGCCTGAGGCCGATGTGGAACGCACGGGGGCGTTGCGCGATGAGTGGGCATCGTCAGGCAGTGCTTCCAAGGTGGAATTCCCCCAGGTCGCGCGGCGATCGAAGCGGGGGAGCAGCCGCAGCAGCCGCCCAGGCCGAAACATTGCCGGTGGGTTCGCGTGCTTTTCACCAGAGGTTCGGCTCCGGCACGATCAGGGCAGCCGAGGACGACAGGCTGGAGGTCGATTTTGACAAGGCCGGGGAGAAGCGTGTGCTGAACCAATTCGTCGAGAAGGCGTGACCCTTTGCCGCACCACGCAGGCCCGCTCGAAACGGTCTCGGTCGATGTGCCGGAAGAGGCGGTCGAGGTCTTCGAGGCCGCTCTCGCGAGCGCATGCGACACCGTCGGCCTGTTTCGTGATCACGCCACGGGAACGTGGCGTGTAGAGGGCGTGCGAGCGGCGCATGCAGGCGACGGAGGGCTGGAAGCCGCGCTCGTGCTGGCGTCGGAACTCTCAGGAATCAAGGTGCCGGTGCGGCGCGATGCGACCCTCCCGGACGGCTGGCTAGCGCGATCGTATGCCTCGTTCCCCGAACAACGGATCGGTCGACGCTTCGCGTTACGCGGAACGCATCTCCACAGCCCGCCAGCCTCGGGAAGGATCACCCTCACGCTCGATGCCGGCCTCGCCTTCGGATCCGGGGAACACGCCTCAACCCGGGGATGCATCCGTGCGCTCGAGGTTGTGGCGTGGCGTCGGCCCAGCCCGATCCTGGATCTTGGCACCGGCTCGGGTATCCTGGCCATGGCGGCGGCTAGCCTGTTGCGTCGCCCGGTGCTCGCGACGGATATCGAGCCCTGGTCGATCTGGGTGGCACAGCGGAACGTGATCCTCAATCGGCTCGGGCGCCTGGTAACGGTGAGGCTGGCGGACGGCTGGCGGCACGCGGCGGCGCGGCGTCACGGCCCCTACGGTTTGGTGTTCGCCAACATCTTGGCGCGCCCGCTGTGCCAAATGGCGCGCAAACTTGCGCTGCACCTTCTACCGGGCGGAACGGCGATCCTCTCGGGCCTGCTCGAGCGTCAGGTGCGCGCGGTTCTCGCGGCGCATCTGCGTTGTGGCCTCAGGCTGGAGGCAATCACGCGGGATGGACCCTGGGCGACGCTGATTATGCGTCGACCTGCCGGCGCAGTCAGTAGCCGATGTGATCCTGACCGACCCAGCGGCTTGCGGCGAAGGCCGCGTCGAAAGCGAGGGTGATATCGGAACTCGTAAGGCCGGCATCGGAGAGTTCGGGATCGGTGATCATCGCCATCTCCTGCATAACTGTGCGCTGGTGCCGCCACTCGGCGAATTTGGCCAGAAGTCCGCGCGCCCGTCCGAGGCTCTGGCTGGCGGTAGCCGGGATGTGGACGGTTGACTCGTCCTCATAACTCGGGCCGATGTAGCTCAACTGGCCAAGCGAGAAGCTGAATGGATCATTGGCGGTTGGGCGCTCACCTATTTGTTCCCAAACTCGGCGTCCAGGTCGAGCGACCCGTCACCCCGGTGGGGCACGTCGGCGCTCGTCGCGTTTTTGAGGTGGAACGCCTCATGTCACCGTGGAAATGTGGATTGCGGCTGCCACACATGCCGTCACCGCATGTGGACCTTACCCACTCATGAAGAAGCATCATGGCTGAGCAGAAATCCGAGTCGCTGCGCGGGCGCCTCGATGGTTTGCGGCAGATGCTGCACGAGCAGGGACTGCAAGGTTTCATCATCCCACGAGCCGATGAGCATCTCGGCGAGTACGTGCCCGCCTCGGCGGAAAGGCTCGCCTGGCTTACCGGCTTCACGGGCAGCGCTGGCCTCGCCATCGTGCTGCCAGACAAGGCGGCGGTGTTCACCGACGGCCGCTACGTCCTGCAACTCGCGGCGCAGACCTACGCGGATTCGTGGGAGCGTCGGCACATCACCGAAGAGCCACCCCCCGACTGGGTCGCGGCGAATGCGCCCCCCGGTGCGAGGATCGGCTATGATCCGCTGCTGATCAGCGAGGAAGGGCTGCAGCGCTATATCGACGCCGGCATCGCCATGGTCGCGGTCGACCGCAATCCGATCGACGCCATCTGGTCGGACCGGCCGCCGCCACCGCAGGCCGCTGCGGTGCCGTATGCTCTTGAGCACGCAGGGCGCAGCACCGAGGAGAAGCGCGCGCAGATCGCGGGTCTGTTGCGCGAGGCCAAGCACGACGCCGCGGTGATCAGCGATCCCGCCTCCATCGCCTGGCTGCTGAACCTTCGCGGCGCCGACATACCGTACACGCCTTTCGCGCTGGGCTTCGCGCTGATGCACGCCGACGGCGGCGCCGAACTGTTCATGGATGCTGCCAAGCTGCCCGTGGCCACGCGGGACTGGCTAGGCAATGCCGTCTCGGTCGCGGGACGCGAGGCGCTGGCCCCAGCCCTGGCCCGGCTACGCGGCAAGCGAGTCCGCGTGGATCCCGGCGGAACGCCCGTCTGGTTCGCACAGACCCTGCGCACCGCAGAGGCAGTGGTCGTGGCGGGGGCCGACCCGTGCCTGCTGCCGAAAGCATGCAAGAACGCGACAGAACAGCAGGGCGCCCGGTCCGCGCACCAAAGGGATGCGGTGGCAGTCTGCCGGTTCCTGCACTTTCTCGCCGAGAATGCGCATCGGGGCCGCGAGACCGAGATGTCGGCCGCAGCCATGCTCCTCGCATTCCGCGAGCAGGTTGCGGACTTCCAGGGCGAGAGCTTCCCCGCAATTTCAGGTGCCGGCGAACACGGCGCGATCATCCACTACCGCGTCACCGACGAGAGCAACCGGCCGATCAAGCCGAATGAGGTTTACCTGATCGATTCGGGTGCTCAATACCTGGACGGGACAACGGACATCACCCGCACGGTGTGGACCGGGCCCGCCGACCCGCCGCAGGCCCTGCGCGAACAGGTGACCCGTGTGCTGAAGGGCCATATCGCGATCGCCTCCCTGGTGTTCCCGCACGGAACCGACGGGCGGCACCTGGATGCCTTCGCGCGCAGGGCGTTGTGGCAAGGCGGCCTCGACTACGACCATGGAACAGGACACGGGGTCGGAAGCTATCTGTCGGTGCATGAGGGTCCCGTCAGCCTGTCGCGCCTCGCTCGGCCGATCCCGATCGAGGCCGGCATGATCCTATCGAACGAGCCAGGCTATTATTTGCCAGGTTCGCACGGCATCCGGCTCGAGAACCTCCTATTGGTGCAGGATGCCGAACTGGCCTCGGCCAGCAAGCCATTTCTCCGCTTCGAGACGCTGAGCCTCGCGCCGTTCGACCGGCGCCTCATCGATCCGTCGATGCTGGACGGCTGGGAACTCGCCTGGCTGAACACGTATCATGCGCTTGTGCTGGACCAGGTTGGACCGCATCTCGACGCAGCCGCGGAGGGCTGGCTGGCGAACGCCTGCCGGGAAATCTCGCAGGCAGAACCGACATGACATCGTGATCGGTGGCTTCGGCACCGATCCGCGATCCGGACGCCCGACATCGTCACGGCCGCTTTGCGGAAGGTTCGATGTGGTTCGGCGATACGCGCGAGCTGCTGGTAAGCGACATCCGGAGCGATCGGTACACCCGATCGCGCAGCGTCTGACGATCCATGCCAGGGGCGTGCCGCTTCGATCACCTGGGCATCCGCGAGTTCATGGTGGTTGGCTTCTGCATTGTCGCACGATTATCGGGAACCTGTTAAAGCGGGCCGGTGACCGCCTCGTCGCAGCGTGCCGGCGCAGCCCAGCGGCTACCGCCCCGAGATGCCCAGCCTCTCGTACAACAACACGAAGGGGTGGCCCTGAGCTGCGCACCCGTCGTCCCGACGCCACGATGGCGATGATCGATACTTGCTTGACCAACAGGTACAGTGGTGCTCGCGCCGGTTTCGTCTACACCGTGACGCGCGATTTCTCCTGGTGTTGCCCGACGACGTTCCGGATCATCCCTATGCCGTGGCGACGCGATTCCACTGGAGGTGCGTCATGTCCACATTTTTCTTCGCGCCCATCGACCTGCTGCAATAGCGCGATCTACGGCCGCCGCCGCCCAGTAGCCCCCCGACACTTCGTTCCCAACCATACGACGAGGGCGCACGGCTCGTTTCGACGGTGGATAGGCCGGTGAACACCCGGAACGAACCTACCAAGGTGGTAGCCAGACAACTGGAGCACCATTAGCGTGCTCCGCCACTACGGGAGAAAACTGACATGGCCACCACCACATTCAAACTTGATGATATCACGATCCACCGCGTGGTGGAGCAGGAAGGCCCTTTCTTCAACCCATTGGAATTCTTCCCGTCGCTCACGCCGGAGGTGTTGGAGGAAAATCGCGGCTGGATGACCGAGGGAGGCTATCTCGACCGGCAGAGCGGACAACTCGTGCTCTGCATCCAGGCCTACCTTGTGCAAACGCCGCACCACAACATCCTGATCGACAGCTGTGTCGGAAATCACAAGCCACGCCCGACGCGTCCTTTCTGGAACATGCTGAATACCGACCGGTTCGAGAAAGGACTCGCTAGCACCGGTGTCTCCGTCGATCAGATCGACTATGTGATGTGCACCCATCTGCATGTTGACCATGTCGGGTGGAACACCAGGCTGGAGAATGGCCGCTGGGTCCCCACTTTCACTAAGGCCAGGTATGTCTTCGCCGACCGTGAGCTTGCTTACTGGACTGAGACAGAGAAAAACGATCCATCTGCGGCCCCCTGGATTACGGACTCCGTCCTCCCTATCGTCGCCGCAAAGCGCGACGAAGTCGTGAAGAGCGACTACCAGTTCAGCGATATAGTAAAGCTGCTCCCGACGCCGGGCCACACCATCGATCACTACTCGGTACAGGTCGGCAGACCCGGCGCGGACGCGGTGATCACCGGCGATATGATACACTCGCCATTGCAAGCTCGCTATCCTGAACTCGGCATGCGGGTCGACTACAGTTCTCCGCAAGCGGGAGAGTCACGCCGCAAACTATTCAGCTGCCTATGCGACACATCCACGTTGATCTGCACAGCACACTTTCCGTCGCCGTCCTCCGGTCAGATGAAGCGTTGGGGCGAGGGCTTCAAGTTTGAGTCGGTGTAGCGAGTAGTTTGAGGAAGCGTCCAAAATCACCCTGGATTGTGCATTGGTCCAATTTGTCAGCCCTATGCAGCCCTGCGTCGGCGGCGTAGGTTCGGAAATCAGAGGAGGTGACGATGGCCCAGCAGCCCAATCCGGCGCGTGAACGCGTTCGCCGTATCGTGCCGAAGATGATCGAGCTCTCTGAACAGGTCATATACGGCGACATCTGGGAGCGACCTGGGCTCAGCAAACGAGACCGAAGCCTGATCGTCGTGGCAACACTGATCGCCACTTACCGACCCGAGCAACTAAAGGGCCATCTTGGCCGGGCGCTCGACAATGGCGTCACGAAAGACGAGATAGCAGAGATTATCACCCATCTCGCGTTCTATTCCGGCTGGCCTGCTTCAGTGACGGCGCGACGTATTGCCGCCGAAGTTTACGAAGAGCGCGGATTGGCGTGAGTGGTACTGCGGCTCTGATTTCGTTTGCGCGAAAGGCATAGCCGACAAGGGCATTCGTGAGCCCATCGCTGGTAATGCTGTTGGAGGAGCCACAAGTGCACACGCCCTCCCGGTGCGCTGCTACGCCGGCGTTTCGCGTTCGACCGCGTCAATGGGCTGGCCCTTGCCCAGGCTCTCCCCGGTATCCGCGCGTGGCCAAACCTACGGATCCTCGAGATCGGCGACGCTCAGTTGGGCCGGCGCTGCGAGTCGGTTGCCGCCGCTGCGGCCGGGATCTACCGAACGTAGCTCGATAGGCGGCAGTATTTAGCCGAACAGATACGGTTTGTGGGCGGGGACGGGAGATCCGGGCAGCGATTAGCTGAAGTGGCGATCATCCGCGCATCCAAGTGGATTGCGCGCTTCCAGTCGGCATCGGGATGATCGCCGACGTCATGGTGGGGGGAAATCATGCGGCTCAAGGACAAGGTCGCGATCATCACGGGCGGTGCCCATGGCATGGGCGAAGTGGAGGCGCGGCTGTTCGCGGAGGAGGGCGCAAAGGTCGTAATCGCCGATGTGCTGGTGAAGGAAGGAGAGGCCGTCGCGGCAGACATTTCCGCCGGCCAGGGCCAGGCGCGCTTCGTTCGGACGGATGTGACATCGGAGAGCGATTGGCAAAGGCTAATAACCGAGACGATCGCCGCCTATGGTAGGCTCGATATCCTGGTTAATAACGCCGGTATCAGCGGCAGCGCAGTCGGTGATGCGGACGGCCTGGAGGGCTGGCAGCGACTGCTCGCGGTGAATTCGACAAGTGTATTTCTTGGCACCAAGTTAGCGGCCGCAGAAATGGCGAGGGCTGGCGGTGGCTCGATCGTTAACATCTCATCGATCATGGGCATCGTCGCAAGTGAGGAGAGCCACCCCGGTTATCCCGCCTCGAAGGCGGCTGTGCGCAACTATTCCAAGGCAGCCGCGTGTCGTTATGGCCCACAGGGGGTGCGGGTGAACTCGGTGCATCCAGGCTATATGCCGCCGATGCTCAATGCCACCAACGCTGCCGGGCGCCAGGCGAAGATTGCTCAGACACCGCTGCGCCGTTTGGGCGAACCGATCGAAGTCGCATATGGCGTGTTGTTCCTGGCGTCTGACGAGGCCTCGTTCGTCACTGGGGCGGAATTGGTGATCGATGGTGGATATATCGCTCACTGATCCGGTGTCGTTGCGAGACACGGAGCGACGAAACAGCCAGAACTTGTGTCAAAGAAGGCCGGTAATGGTCCAGGCACCGACACACCAAATTCCAGGCGTATACCACCGCCGTATCGGCGACATCATCGTCACTACGCTGTCGGACGGCTATTTCGACGGTACGGTTGACGTTTTGCAGAACATCACGTCCGACGAAGCAATGCGCATGTTGAACGAGAACTTCCGTCCCGGCCGTCGCACCTCGGTGAACAAGTTATGCTATCTTCTCGGCGGGTCGTCTCGCGCTCATCGAATCCGGCTCGGGTGATTATCTGCTCCCCACAGCAGGCAAGCTGCAGCAGAACTTTGCTGCTGCGGGCATAGATCCTGCCGCGATCGAGAGGGTGTTGCTGACCCACATGCACCCTGATCACTCGGCCGGACTGACTGATCCGAAGACCGGCCGCAGGCTGTACCCCAACGCTGAGTTGGTGGTGCATGAAAGCGAGCCGCGCCATTGGAATGACGACACCGCGATGGCAAAGGCCAGCGAAAGGGCCAAGAAGCTCTACTTCCAGTGTGCGCGTGAACATGGCCGTCATGAGGCACCATGCCGAAACTCGGCAACAGCGTGGCCGCAGGCCCAGCTCCCGCTGGCACACTCAGTGGGAGAGTGCTAATAGCGGCCTTTCGCGGGCGCGATTTCCCGCCTCGAAGGAGGTTGGCGAACCTCAGCTATCCACCGTCTGAGATGACTTAGGAGGGCTCCAAATGAAGTTCCGTCCCCTGCACGACCGGGTCGTGGTCCGTCGGCTCGAAGCGGAAGAAAAGACCGCGGGCGGCATCATCATTCCCGACACGGCGAAGGAAAAGCCGATGGAGGGTGAGGTCATCGCTGTAGGCCCTGGCGCCCGCGACGAAGCCGGCAAGCTTGTGCCGCTCGACGTCAAGGCGAGCGACCGCATTCTGTTCGGCAAATGGTCTGGCACCGAAGTGAAGCTCGATGGTGAGGAGCTCCTGATCATGAAGGAGTTCTGACATCATGGGCATCATCGAAGGACAGCCCACCGCCAAGCGGAAGGCAGCTTGATCAGTACCCGGACAATCACCAAAACGCAATTCGGGAGGACACTGAACATGGCTGCCAAAGATGTAAGGTTCGGCGGTGATGCACGGGCGCGCATGCTGCGCGGCGTGGACATCCTGGCCGACGCAGTGAAGGTCACACTGGGCCCCAAGGGCCGTAACGTGGTGCTCGACAAGAGCTTCGGCGCGCCGCGGGTTACCAAGGACGGCGTCACCGTCGCGAAGGATATCGAACTTGCCGACAAGTTCGAGAACATGGGCGCGCAAATGGTGCGTGAGGTCGCGTCCAAGACCAGCGATGTTGCCGGTGACGGCACAACCACTGCGACCGTTCTCGCTCAGGCCATCGTGCGCGAGGGTGCGAAGGCGGTGGCCGCGGGCATGAACCCGATGGACCTCAAACGCGGCATCGACAGGGCGGTGAACGCTGTCGTCGAGGAGCTCAAGAAGAGGACCAAGAAGATCACCACGCCGGCCGAGACCGCGCAGGTCGGATCGGTCGCGGCGAACGGCGAAGTGGAGATCGGCAAGATGATCTCTGAGGCGATGCAAAAAGTCGGCAACGAGGGCGTCATCACGGTCGAGGAGGCGAAGGGCATACAGACTGAGCTTGAAGTCGTTGAAGGCATGCAGTTCGACCGCGGCTATGTCTCGCCCTACTTCATCACCAACGCCGAGAAGATGATTGCCGAGCTGGCCGACCCCTACATCCTGATCCATGAGAAGAAGCTTTCCAGCCTGCAGCCGATGCTGCCGCTGCTGGAGAGCATCGTACAGTCCGGTAAGCCGTTGCTGATCGTGGCGGAGGATGTCGAGGGTGAAGCCCTCGCCACTCTCGTGGTGAACAAACTGCGCGGCGGCCTGAAGGTGGCCGCGGTGAAGGCGCCCGGTTTCGGTGATCGCCGCAAGGCGATGCTCGAAGACATCGGGATCCTCACTGGTGGCGAGGTGATCAGCGAGGATCTCGGTATCAAGCTCGAGAATGTCACACTCAACATGCTCGGCCGGGCGAAGAGGGTGCTTATCGAGAAGGAGAACACCACGGTAGTCGAAGGCGCCGGCAAGAAGCAGGACATTATTGGCCGCTGCAACCAGATCCGTGCACAGATCGAGGAAACCACATCGGACTACGACCGCGAGAAGCTGCAGGAGCGTCTGGCAAAACTCGCGGGCGGGGTGGCGGTGATCCGCGTGGGCGGCGCCTCTGAGGTCGAGGTGAAGGAGCGTAAGGACCGCGTCGACGACGCGCTGCATGCGACGCGGGCGGCGGTAGAGGAAGGCGTTGTGGCGGGCGGCGGTGTCCCGCTGGCACGTGCATCGCTCATTCTGTCGAAGCTGAAGGCCGACAACGACGATCAGCGCTTCGGCGTCGAGATCGTGCGCAAGGCGGTGCAGACCCCGCTGCGTCAAATCGCCGAGAATGCCGGCGAGGATGGCGCGGTCATCTCCGGGAAAATTCTCGACAGGGACGAGTACAACTGGGGCTTCGACGCCCAGAGTGGGGAGTTCAAGGACCTGGTCAAGGCTGGCATCGTTGACCCGACCAAGGTAGTGCGGACGGCACTGCAGGATGCCGCTTCAGTCGCCGGTCTGCTGGTGACCACCGAGGCGATGGTCGCCGAGAAGCCTGAGAAGAAGGCTCCCGCCATGCCGGGTGCCGGCGGCATGGGCGGCATGGGCGGCATGGGCGATATGGACTACTGATCGGAGTTGATCAGTGCAAGAAGAGGGGCGGGTCGCAAGCTCCGCCCTATTTTCGTTGGCGACTGCCCACCACGAGCCAATCGAATCTGAAAATTCGCAACTCCCGCGGTGCACGTCTTCAAAGCGACCCTGGGTGGAGATGGTCTCGGCGGCAACTGCGCGCCACGGGGAGGGTTGTCTATTGCAGTCGCGGGGCGGCAACTCAGTATGCCCTTGGCTTAGTCGGCGAGTTCGGGTCTGATCGATACTCGAGCGGCGACGAGGATAGTGCGATGAGGGTTGGGGTCTCGCTCACGAGCAATCACCCCGGCGTGCAAGATCCGCGTCAGGGCGCGCGCTGGATGATCGACAGGGTCGCGGCATCACGCCGTGCCGCGCTAGAACTCTCTGTTCGTCGGCGATCAGCACGTGTCGGCCACGCCCTACTATCAGAATACGCCAATGCTTGGGAGGCTTCTCGCTGAATGGGGCGAGGCACCGGCCGGCTGTCTGTTCCTGCTCCCGTTGTGGCATCCGGTGTTGGTGGCGGAGCAAATCGGCACACTGGCTGCCATCGCCCGAGGCCGCTTCATCATGCAATGCGGGCTTGGCTGGGGCGACGCTCGCTTCGCTGCCATGGGCGTCGACATCAGGACGCGGCCTTCGGCTTTCGAGGAAGCGCTCGACATCGTCCGGCGCCTGCTGGCGGGTGAAACGGTGAGTTCCTCCCAGCGCTTCCGAATCGCCGAAGCGAGCCTCGCACTGCGCCCCGCCGAGGCCGTCGAGGTATGGATCGGCGCCAGCGCAGCGCCTGCGATCGACCGCGCAGCGCGCCTGGCGGAGGGCTGGATCGCGAGCCCGAGCCTTACCCCCGAAGAGGCGCGCGTGCAGGCCGACCTGTATCGTGAGCGCTGCATTGCTTACGGAAAGGAGCCCGGCGCTATCGTCTTGCGGCGCGACATCTACGTTGGCGAATCGTCGTCCGACGCGGAGGGGGTACTCCGGCTGGCGCTGAGCCAAAGCTATCGCAGCATGACGGCAGAGGCGTTGGTCGCGGGATCGGTCGGTGAGGTTGCGGAACAGTTCCGAATCTTCGGGGAAATGGGGTACACCGACATCCTCGTGCGCCATTTGACCAACGATCAGCCGAAGGTATTGGGCTCGTTGGAGCGGCTGGCGGCGGTGCGAGCGGCGCTGGTCTGACCTTGGCTGCTCCTGGACAGCACGATCGACACGGTGGGGAAAAAGAGCAAGATCGCCAGGAACTCGGTATACGGCAACGCCCTGATAAGGGAGGTCTCCAGTGCTCGAGCTTTCTGATATCCAATCTTCGCAGGAAGTGTTGCAGGACTATTACGCGCAGTTGCGCGCGCAGAACGTAACGCCGGCCTGGATCGGCGGCGGTATCAGCATCGAGCCCCGAAGCAAGGCCGTACCGTTCTTGTGGCACTGGCGTGATTTGCGCCCACAAGCGATGCGAGCGGCCCAACTCGTGGGCACTCAGCAAGCTGAACGCCGCGTTCTGCGCCTGAACAACCCCGAGTTGACGGGCGTCGCCAGTAACACGCTCGTCGCCAACATCCAGATCGTGATGCCGGGCGAGATTGCCAAGGCCCATCGGCATTCCGCGGCGGCGCTTCGCCTGATCATCGAGGGCCGGGGCGGCTATACCGTCGTGAACGGCGAGCGCGTTCCGATGTTTCCGGGGGATCTTGTCCTGACGCCCAACTGGAGCTGGCACGACCACGCCAACGACACCGACGCGCCGATGATCTGGCTGGATGGACTTGATACCCCGCTGGTGCGGATGCTCGAGGCCGGGTTCCATGAAGAGTACCACCAGGAAAGGCAAAGCTCTGGTGCGGCAGTCACCGCCTCCCAGTGGCACTACCCGATGTCGGAGATGCGAGCCGCACTGCAGCGGTTGGCGGCCAGTACCACCAGCGCCTGGGGGATCATCCTCGAATACACCAACCGGAGCACTGGCGGACCAGTGATGCCAACCATCGACTGCCATATGCAGCTGCTGCGTCCTGGGGAGAAGACACAGGTGCGACGCAGTGTCTGCTGCACGAACTATCACGTGGTCGAGGGTGCCGGCTGCTCGATCATGGGCGACCAGCGGCTCGACTGGGAAGAGAAGGACGTATTCACGGTGCCGACCTGGACCTTCTGCGAGCACGTCAACACCGGCGACCGTCCAGCCTTCTTGTTCAGCTTCAGCGATGCGCCCGTGATGAAGGCCCTGAGCCTTTACCGCGATGAGACCAGGTCGTAACTGCACGCTGAGCCGGACATCCGGGTGATCTACGCTCAGATTTGGAAGCACGCATCATAGTTACTATTCAGGTACTGACTTGGCGTCCTCTTCGGCCAGCTCGCGAAACTCGTCCGGAACGGATCGCGAGAGATCCAGCGTGGATCCGTATCCAACTGCATTCCATCCAAAACGATCGCGGATCCTGTCAACGGCACGGTCAGCCATCCGACGCGCCATGCCCGGCCTAGTGCCAGGTCGGCGCCGCTCATCTTCAAGCCCAAGTGGAAGTTCCAGCTGCAGATCCGCGTGCTCCACAAGATGCGACACGGAGATAGCCAATAGTGAAATCGTCCTCTCATCAGGGTAATCCGCGAGCACTGCGCGCACGAGCTGCTCGGCGATTTCAGCAAGGATTGCGGTCGCCGAAATCGGCGCTTCAAGCGTGACCGAGCGGGCGACCGAGTGGAGGTCGCCGAACCGGACGCGCACCGTCACGGTTCGACCCGGCCTAGATTTCACCCGAAGCCGGGTCGCAATCCTGTCCGCAAGATGACGCAACGTGGGTCGGAAGACTCGCTCTTCGGCTGGTTGCTTGCCCAGCGCCGACTGAGCCCCGGCCGACTGCACTCGGCGGTTCGTCTTTATCTCCCGTGGATCGCGATTCCACGCCAGTGCTGTCAGCTTCTCTCCTGCCGCATGACCCAGCAACCGCTCGAGTGACCGTCCTGGCAGCTTTGCCAGCTGCCCGATGGTGTGCACGTCGATCTCGGCCAAACGCGCGCTTGTTGCGGGGCCCACGCCCCACATCAGCTCAACAGGCAGGTCGTGAAGGAAGCCGAGCTCGATGTCGGGGTCGACAACCACGAGCCCATCGGGCTTGGCCACTTGCGAGGCAATCTTCGCCAGGTGCTTGGTGCGTGCGACGCCGATCGAGATTGGCAAGCCAAGCTCATCTCGCACACGGCGGCGGATCGCGCTTGCAATGTCGGATGGCGGACCGAAAAGATAGCTGCAGCCAGCGACGTCAGCAAATGCCTCGTCGATGGAGATCCGCTCGACAAGGGGCGTGAAGTCATTGAGCATTGCGATGGTGGCATCGCCCAGCCGCTGGTAATCCTTGAAGTGGCCGCCGACAAAAGTCAGTTGCGGGCAAAGCTCGCGTGCACGCCGGCCCGGCATGCCGCTGCGCACGCCAAATGCCTTCGCTTCGTAAGAAGCGGCAAGCACAACACCGCCGCCGACCGCGATGGGCTTGCCGCGCAAAGACAAGTCAAGCAGCTGCTCGACCGAGGCGTAGAAGCAATCCAGGTCAGCGTGGAGGATGGTGGCTGCGGTTGCCATCCAAACCGTTCACCTGCGCTATCTCGAGAGGTCAGTCCGGGTCAGGTAGTTCCGAGAATGCCGAGAACATAATCAGAACAATGCACCTGGTCAAGCACGCCCTGAACACGCCCCTGAACGGGGCGGCGTGTGATGCAGGCCATCCGGATGGCGAGGGAGGCGCGAAGCAGCAGTAATGGCCGAAAAGCTGGCAGTCTGGTTTCCGTAGACAACGCAGTCCGCCTGATCCTTGCAGATCACACTGCAGTACGCCCGCCATCAACGAACAGATTGACTCCGTTGATATAGCTCCCGGCGTCCGAACACAGCAGCATCGCCGCGCCCACCAGGTCGTCTGGTCGACCAAGCCGGCCCGTGGGGATATGCTGCACCAGTGCCTCACCCTCGACCGCCATCTGATCGCGGTTACGCGCGGTCAGGATCGCTCCGGGTGCCAGATTGTTCACCGTCACCCCGTGGCCACCGAACTGGCGGGCAAGGCTCAAGACCCAGTTGAGCTGCGCGGCCTTGGTGCCGGCATAGACGAACATCGCAGGGTGGGGCCGTTCCTGCTGCACGCTGCCAATGGTCACGACGCGACCCCAACCGCGTTCGGCCATGGGCGGCACCAACTCCTGCAACAATTCCATCGTAGTGCGCAAGTTGACGACGATCTGGCGATCAAAACGTTCGCGGGAAATCGTTTGGAAATCCTCTGGCAGTTCGATGGAGGCGTTCAACACCAGGATATCGACCTTCGCCCAGGCAGTGACTATGGCAGCAAGACGCCGACCCGCGTCGCCGTGGACGAAATCCTGGCCGAAGGCGGCAGCCTCTCCTCCCATCCTTTGAATTTCCTGAACGACGCCGGCGGCATCCATGCCCTCCTCGGCGCTGCCCGCGTGATGAATAGCGAGACGCGCCCCGGCACCAGCAAGCCCAAGCGCGATCGCGCGGCCGATTTCCCGACGTGCGCCGGTCACCAGGGCGGTGCGGCCGGCCAGGCGGAACGAGGCAAAAGGATCGAGCATCCGACGGCCTGTGTTATGACAGGGCAAAGCCTTCGTAGTTCCGTACCGCCACGTTCTCGCAGATCTCCCGGTAGCGGATCATGCCGCCGGCATACGGCATGAAGACGCGCGGCTTGCCAGGGATATTGGCGCCGAGATACCAGGAATGCTTCGCCATCGGCAGCAACGTCCGGTTGGCGACGTCGTTGACCTCACCCACCCACTTCTCGACTGCTTCGGGCCGCGCCTCAATTCGTTCGAGCCCGTTCAAACGCATGTGCTCGATGCAATCGGTGATCCAATCGGCGTGCTGTTCAATGGCCACCGGCATGTTGCACAGCACCGACGGACTGCCAGGACCGGTTATGGTGAACAGGTTCGGGAACCCGGCGATCTGAAGGCCAAGGTAATTGCGTGGCCCAGCGGCCCACACATCCGTCAGGGCAATGCCATCGCACCCGCGAATGTCCATACGCAACAGCGGACCGGTCATCGCATCGAAGCCTGTGGCGAAGACGATGATGTCCACCGGATATTCCGCCTCGGCCGTACAGATCCCGACCTCCGAGATCCGCAGGATGGGCGTCGCCCTCGCGTCGACCAGCGAGACGTTGAGGCGGTTGTAGGTTTCGAAGTAATCGGTGTCGATCGGGGGGCGCTTAGCCGCGTAGGGATGGTCGATGTCCGCCAGGATCGCAGCGGTCTTGGGATCATCAACGATCGCGCGGATCTTACGCTTGATGAAATCAGCGGCTGTGTCGTTCGCTTCCTTGCTGACCAGCATGTCCTCGAACGTCGCACGGAACTGCAACCCGCCGCGCTGCCACGCCGCCTCGTAGATTTGCTCACGCTCGTCAGGCGAGGTTTCAACAGCCTTGCGATCGTCTACTCTGAAGCCCATCCCATTGTAGGTCTGGCGCGTCGTCGTGCGTATTTCCCGGGCATTGTCCCTGACAAATTGCTTGAACTCCTGCGTCAGCGGCACGTTGCGAGCGGGCACTGAATAGTTCGCGGTGCGCTGAAACACCGTCAGATGCCTCGCCTGCGCCGCGATCACCGGCGCCGCCTGAATACCGGTCGATCCCGTGCCGATCATGCCGACGCGCTTGGCGGCGAAATCGACACCTTCGTGCGGCCAGTGGCCGGTGTGGTACCAGTCACCCTTGAAATCCTGTAGGCCGGGAATCTTCGGCACGTTGGCGGTGGACAGACAGCCGACCGCTGTGACAAGAAAGTTCGCGACAAATACCTCGCCTTGCTCGGTGCGCACGCACCAGCGATTGGCTGCCTCGTCAAACTGCGCGGAGGTTACACGGCTGTTGAACTGAATGTCGCGCTTCAGGTCAAACTTGTGTGCAACGAAATTCAGATATCGCAAAATTTCATCCTGGCCTGGATAGCGCTCGGACCATTCCCACTCGTGCATCAGTTCGCGGGAAAACGTGTACCAGTATACGTGGCTTTCCGAATCGCAGCGCGCGCCAGGATAGCGATTCCAGTACCAGGTGCCGCCCACCCCGCCACCTGCTTCCAGCGCCTTCACCGACAGACCGAGACGATCGCGCAGGCAGAGCAACTGGTAGAGCCCCGCGAAACCAGCGCCAATGACCAGCGCGTCGAGTTCGGTTGTCCGGTCAGCTTGGCCAGTTCGGAGATCCGCCACGTCGCTCATCCTGTCCCATTCTTCTTGGTGCCGGGACCGCCGGAGCATCGGCCCGGAGAGCAATATGCCCCTTGGCGCGCTTATCTACTATTGGGTAGATGACGTCCAGCGCTCCGCCAGACGGGATTCTGGCCGGCCTTCGAAGCTATCAGCACGAACTCTATTGTTGGCCGATTCCAGACTGGCGGGTTCGGACGCCCGGAGCGGACATTCACATCCGCATGATCAAATGGGCGATCTCGACCCGAGCCCGCGACCCGAGGCGACGGTGTTCGAGGATTCAGTTTGACCAACCATCCGCTCGCCCCGGCTTTTGCGCAAATCGCCATCGTAGACTGCCAGCCCACTGTCGGTGTGAAGGCCTCGGCGTTCTCTTTTGCACGAGAATACCGCCAGCCAGCGTCACCCCTGCCAGCCTGATTTGCGCAGGCCGTCGAGCATGTGTTGGTGGTCCTCCGGCCGTACCCAGGGCGGGCAATTGCGCACGTAAAGGTCGAAAGACGACGGTGAAAGGTTAATCGTCCTTTGGAGCATCTCGGCTGCCTCGTCGATACGACCAAGTTGCCCGAGTGCGGCCGCCATCCATTTATATGCCAGCGGCGATTCTGGGTAGCGTGACACCGCGCGGCGGGCCCACTCCGCTGCTTGGGGATAGTCATGCTCGAAATAATACGAAACGGCGATCTGGGTTACGGGAAGGACGCTGATCGGACCACGTGGATCGAGTTCGCAGTGCTGTCGAGAGCGCGTTGCGTGCTTGACTGGGCTGGCAGCTAAATAGGAGAAGGGCTCCCTTTACAGCATTTGCCCATGATGAATTTGGGTTTAGCGCAAGAGCTAATGACACGCCGTCCCAGCTCTCCTGGCTGGGCCCATCCGATATAGCGGCGGTCCAGGCGAGGATAGCTTGTGCATCAGCATCGCTCGCGTCGATGTCGACAGCCTTGTGTGCCCAGCCCCCCGCCAGCTTCAGCGCCTCTGGCCATGAATGCGTGGCGAATGACAAGCCCTCTTGCATGTATAACATCGCCATGGCTGCGCACGGGGGGGCGAACATCGCATCAAGAGCCATCGCGCGTTGAAAGAACTCACGCGCCAGGATACTATCTGTGGGGCTGGCTCTGCTCAAGTGCCAGAGACCGCGCTGATATGCCTCCCAGGTGCCAAGATCTTCTGGCGGTCTGCGCAAGGTGCGCCGAAACTCTGCGTCGGCAACTGCGGGCTGGATTGCGGAAATGACCGCTAGTGTAATCTCGTCCTGGACTGCGAACATGTGCTCGATCTCACGATCGTAGCGCTCCGCCCAAAGGTGATTGCCTGTTTCCGCCTCAATGAGCTGTGCGTTGATCCGAACGCGTCCCACATCGCGGCGTACACTGCCCTCTACCACGTAACGCACCCCCAGTTCCCGCGCCACCTGCTTCACATCGGCCAGTTGGCCGCGGTACACGAAGCTAGAATTGCGCGCTATCACGAACAGTGCACGGCTACGAGACAGCTCGGTGATGACGTCGTCCGCTATCCCATCCGAGAAGAACTCTTGCTCGGGATCGGCACTCAAATTCCTGAACGGCAAGACAGCAATCGAGGGTTTGTCTGCAAGCTGGAGCGTCTGGGTGATCACGTTCGATTGAACAAGTGTCACGACCACCTCGGCAGCCAGAATGTAGCCACGTTGCCGGACTGTCCTCAGTATGCGCTGAGTGTCGTCGGCTAGCGCTTGGCGGATGTCGCGGATGCACTGCGTTATGCCATCATCGGCAATGATAACGTCAGGCCAGACCACTCGCATGATTGTATCGCGACTCAGCAGGCGCCCAGCGTTCTCGACCAACAAATGCAGGAGTGTAAAGGCCTTCGGACGGAGCGCGATCTCTTGCCCCTCGGCCGAGAGCAAAACCCCACGATCGGGATAGAGGGCAAATCGGTCGAACCTGTATACCGCTCCCGTCGCTCCTGCGCCCATTGGCCCGTCTCCACGACAATGCCGTTCCCAAAGCCGGATTTAACGGCAGTTTCGTCTATTTTTCGCCGAGCTTACAGGCTTCCTCAGCACGGCCGTGCTTGGATGCATTCAGCCGTCATACTCCTCGCCTCGTAGCGAGCCACGTAAACACCGGCGGCTGAGCTTAAGGAGGCGCCCATGCCCGTCGTAAGCCAAATCGCCGGGCTCCATCAGGAAATGATCGGATGGCGTCACGATCTGCACGCGAATCCCGAACTTGGGCTGCAGGAGACCCGCACGAGCGCCATGGTACAGGCCAAGCTGCGATCGTTTGGCGTTGATGAGATCATCACCGGTCTCGCGCGCACCGGCGTGGTCGGCGTGATCCATGGTTGCGGTAGGCACAGACGTGCCATCGGACTCCGCGCCGACATCGATGCGTTGCCAATCCATGAAACGACCGGGCTACCCTACGCATCGCGACATGACGGAGTGATGCATGCCTGCGGGCATGACGGACACACCGCGATGCTGCTCGGCGCGGCACGTTACCTCTCCGAGACGCGCAACTTCGACGGAACTGTCTATGCAATCTTCCAGCCGGCGGAAGAGGGTCTGGGTGGCGGAGCGACCATGGTGAAGGAAGGTCTTTTCGAGCGCTGTCCGATGGAAATGGTGTTCGGTATGCACAACTGGCCGCAGTTGCCGGCCAGTACTTTTGCCTGGCGCGAAGGGCCGATCATGGCGGGAGGCGCCCAAATTGAGATCACCATCACAGGCAAGGGTAGTCACGGCGCATTTCCCCATCTTGGCATTGACCCGATAGTGATCGCGAGCCACGTTGTCTGCGCCCTGCAAAGCATCGTCGCGCGCAAGATCGATCCGGCAGCGAGCGGGGTGGTTACGATAGGCCAGATCAATGCTGGCCGCACTTGCAACGTGATTCCGGAGACTGTGCACATGCTGGGCACTGCGCGCTGGTTCAACCCAGGTGTTGGCGACCTGATCGAGGACGGGATCCGCCACCTCGCCGCCGGCATCGCCGAAAGCTTTGGTGCCAAAGCACATGTGGTTTTCGAACAAATCTGTCCTCCGACGGTTAATGATGCGGATGCGACCGTGCTCGCCCGACGCGCGGCCACGGCTGTGGTCGGAGAGATGCGTGTCGCTCAGATACAGCACCCGACCATGGCCGGGGAGGACTTCGCATTCATGTTGGATGCCAAGCGCGGCAGCTACATCCTATTGGGCGCCGGCCGCGGACAAAACGATCCAACGCTGCATCAGGCAGACTACGACTTCAATGACGAAATCTTGCCGACTGGGGCTTCCTATTGGGCAACGCTTGCAGAGCGGTTGTTGCCACAAGAGGATTGTGGGCCGATCGCCCAGCCCCGGTCCGCGTTAGCCCTTCTGCCAGAACGGTGAGCTTCAGCTCGGGAAGGAGGTGAGCCGTCAGGCACCGGCGCCGTGAACGACTGGTTTTGGCACGTTCTGGCCGGAAGCGGCCCAGGAAGCGGGCGTTCATGACTTGGGTTTCGGCTTCCTACGCAATGGAGGCACAAATCCTTCGACCGCTTCTTTGGTTCGCGCTCCTGGAGCACTGGGAAGATAAAAGCAATGCAGACCGCTTCAAGAGGAGACACTTATCGCAAGGCTCCCCTGTTTGACCGACTCCTGACTTTTGATGTCACGCTCGGTGATGCAGGCGCACGACACTGAACGGCAGACTGGCCTGCCATCCCGGAGCCGACTTTCGTCCAGCCAGACCAGAAGCGGGGATTCGACCCAACGGCGACATTCGGAGTTGGCCGACCAAGGTCCGGGTGGCTCTCGGACCTTCAGGCATATCACGCCCAATGCAGAACACCGCCAGGAGCAGCCATTCGGTTCATCACTGCGGACCGAGGTGCCTCATGATTCCGCAACGACCCGTGCTGCGAGCGACGGAGCAAGACGCATAAGCATCGGCAGCAGGCGAACCTTGCCGGGCAGTACCTCGTCCTTACCATGCGCGATGTCGCGCATGACGTGGTCAACCAGCGCCTCCGGCGACATCTTCGCCCTACTGACCGTACGCGTTGCCGGAGTATCGACCAGCGGTGGCAGTACTTCGACAACGCGGATGCCAACGTCACGCAACTGCCGTCGCAGCGCCATCGTAAAGGAGCGCAGACCGGCCTTAGTCGCGGAGTAGGTCGGAGCGTGTTTGGCGGGGAGCAAGGCATATCCCGACGTGACCATGACGATTATCGGGCTTCGACCCGAACGTAGAAGTGGCAGAAGCCGTCGTGTCAACAGGATCGGTCCGGTTAGGTTTACTGCGATCTCATAAGCGATACGTTCGTCGCTGACGGACTCCTCCAAAAAATTGACCCGCTCCATGATGCCGGCATTGTTCACCAGCACATCGACCTTGCCGTAGCGGTCGCGAATGGTCTCCACGAGTGCCAGCACATCGGGGCGCGCCGTTATGTCACATTGAAACACATCGATCTTCGGGTGTTCTGCCTGAAGCTGACCAAGCGCCATGGCATTCCGTCCACAGGCGAGGACCTTGGCACCATCGGCAGCGAACCGGATCGCGAACTGCCGACCAATTCCTGACGTGCCACCAGTTACCAAAACGGTGCGGTCGCGCCAGGGTCCGCCGTCTGAACGGGCGTCGGTCACAGTTCGATCAGCGCATCATGGAGGGGGCCTTGCGGCCTCAAGTTCCAGCTGGGAGCGCAGGCTGTCGAGATCACCCCCGACGGTCGCTGCTCCGGAACGCAACGCGACAGTCCCGAGCTTCGACTGAACCATCAATTTGTAGCGAATCCCTAGTCTCAGCATGACCGACATATAGCACTGAAGTATCGTAGTGTGCGCTCCAGAACAACGGTACGGCGTCGAACGGCTCGGACCCACCAATCATGTTACGCGCCGCCGTCTGGCCCTGTCGTTCAGCGACAACGACGCGAATCTGTTGCCCCGTGTGCGGATCGGGCCAACGTGAGATGTCGCCGGCCGTAAAGATCACAGGAACGCTGGTCCGCAGATACCTGTCGACGATGCGATCGATCCTCGAGCTGTTCACAGGAGCGCGGGCAATATTGACGCATCGGGTGCGCGCTCGGGGCGTACACCAGGCGCCCTGACGAGACGCTGCTGCACCTCACGCCGTGATCTCCGAATTGCCTGGCGGATGCACGGTAGACAGATGGCACCGGAGCGAGACCCTCAGCTAGGGTCCCAGTTCCTCAGGTCTCATTGAGGGTGTCCCTGACCGCGCGCACATTCGAGGTCTTGCTGCGTTCGTCACTCAGGCCGATATCGGTCGGACTGCACCGCGCTTATCGACCCTGGAAACGACATCGACCAACAAGGCACAGCCCCTCGTTCGGACGCCCACGCCAAGCCCAGGACAACGGGCGACGTTATTTTGTCTCGGAGTTTAGTTGCATGTCTCTCCGCCTTCCCTTCGACAACAGCTACGCGCGGTTGCCCGCGCGCCTATTCGCTCGCCTCGATCCGACGCCTGTGGCCGCGCCACGTCTGGTTCGTTTGAATGCCTGTCTCGCCACGAACCTTGGGCTCGATCCCGAGGAGCTGGCCAGCCCAGAGGGCGTCGAGGTCCTAGCTGGGAACCGCGTGCCCGAAGGCGCGTCGCCGATCGCGCTGGCCTATGCTGGGCACCAGTTCGGCCACTTCGTTCCGCAGCTCGGGGATGGACGCGCAATCCTGCTCGGCGAGATTGTGGGTCGGGACGGCTTGCGGCGCGACATCCAGCTCAAGGGTTCCGGGCGGACGCCCTTCTCCCGCGGCGCTGACGGCCGCGCTGCGCTCGGCCCCGTGCTGCGCGAATACCTCATCAGCGAGGCTATGGCAGCGCTCGGAGTGCCCACGACCCGAGCGCTGGCCGCAGTGGCGACCGGACAGCCGGTGCTGCGCGAGACCGCCCTGCCCGGTGCGGTTCTAACGCGTGTGGCCGCCAGCCACATCCGCGTCGGCACCTTCCAATATATCGCGGCACGGGGTGATGTTGATGCGCTGCGAGAGCTGGCGGATTATGTGATCGCCCGCCACTACCCCGAGGCTGCAACGGCGGAGCAGCCCTATCGTGCGCTTCTGGATGCGGTGGTGGCGCGGCAGGCCGATCTCGTGGCCCGTTGGCTGCTCATTGGCTTCATCCATGGTGTGATGAACACCGACAATACCTCCATCGCCGGCGAGACGATCGACTACGGCCCCTGCGCCTTCATGGATGCCTACGATCCGGCCACGGTATTCAGCTCCATCGACCATCTCGGCCGCTATGCCTATGGCAACCAGCCGAACATCGCGCAGTGGAACCTCGCACGCCTCGCCGAGACGCTGCTGCCGTTGCTGGCCGAGGACGGGGAGAAGGCGCTGGCTGAAGCCGAGCAGTCGCTAGGCTCGTTCGCCGCAACCTTCCACGGAGCCTATCTCGGCGGGCTTCGACGCAAGCTCGGCCTTGCCGCGGAGCGCGAGGGCGACGCCACGCTTGCGCAAGACCTGCTGACGCTGATGGCGGAGAACCATGCCGACTTCACCTTGACCTTTCGCCTTCTTTGCGCCGCATCAGCAGGTGAGGAGGGTGATGCAGCCGTGCGCGCGTTGTTTGCGGACGGCTGCGCCTATGATGCCTGGGCCGCGCGCTGGCGCCGGCGCATGACGGACGACACCGTGGATCGGGCTGCGAGCAGCGCCGCGATGCGGGCGGTGAACCCGGCCTACATCCCGCGCAACCATATTGTCGAGGCGGCGCTCGACGCTGCGATGACCAGCGAGGATTTCGCGCCATTCGAACAACTGCTTGAAGTCGTGTCGCGCCCGTTCGAAGAGAGGCCAGGCTACGAGCGCTACGCCGCGCCACCAGCTCCGGAGGAGCGCGTGCAAAAGACCTACTGCGGGACCTGACCTCGCGCGTCGGGCTCGGCGAGATGATGGGAGGACGACGTCGGCAGCGAGAGCGACTCCGGTGGCTGTCGCGCCGGCAAACTCCGAGCATGGCACACCGGGTCGCAGGAGAGTTGTAACCGTCTTCGGCGGGACCGGCTTCCTGGGGCATCGGGTGGTCCGGCATCTGCTGGACGGCGGCTTCGGCGTGCGGGCCGCCTCGCGCGCCACCCGGAGCCGCCGCCGGCACTCCTCGAGCCGGATGGCGTAACTACGGATGCGATCGGAGCCGATGTGCACCACGAGACCGCCGTCGCCGCAGCGCTCGCCGGTGCCTGCGGGGCCGTGAACGCCGTCACCCCTTACGCCGACAGTGGCGGCCGGGAGACTTTCAGCGCTGTTCACGTCGAGGCGGCCACGCGCATCGCCCGGATGGCGCGCGAGGCCGGCGTGGAACGCAATGCGACCATTTGTGGTCAGCAGCGCCTACTCCTGGTGGACGACCAATCGCAACCCCGTCGACAACGCTGTGGTTACTGCAAGGATTGCGGCCATGGCGAGCAATCCCAAGATGAACGAGCCGGTCGAATCCTTGATCCAGCCGATCATGAACGGGCCGAAGAAGCCGCCGAGCGAGCCGATCGTCGTGATGAAGGCGAGCCCGCCGGCGGCGCCGCGTCCGGTCAGGAAGCTGGTCGGCACGGTCCAGAAGATTGCGCGCGCCGAGGTCACACCGACCAGCGCGACTGTCAAGCCGATCAGAGCCGGCGCCAGGTCCGTCCACCCGACCGAGAGAACCAGGCCGACCGTTGCCAGCAAAAAACCGAGCGTCAGGTTGAGGATTTTACGACCGGAGCGGTCGACATGGGCAGCCCAGACCAGCATGGCCACGCTGGCAAACAGATACGGTATCGCCGAGACAAATCCGACTTCCAGGTTCGACAAACCATGCGTCTTCAAAATCTGTGGCAACCAGATGCCAATCCCATAAGAGCCAAGCGTATAGCCGAACTGGATGGCGGTCAGGATCAGCACCCGCATGTCCTTGACCGCCGATAACATCGAGTGCCGCGCACGGTCGCGCTGCTCTTCGGCCAGCATCGCGCTCATCGCCGCGCGTTCCTCGACGCTGAGCCATTCCGCCTCTTCCGGGCGGTCGGATAGCATCCTCAGGATGAAGAAGCCGATGATGGTGGCAGGGAGGCCCTCGACAACGAACATCCATTGCCAGCCGGCCAGGCCGGCCAGACCATCCATCTGCAGCAAGAGGCTGGAGATCGGGCCGCCGAGAACCGACGATACCGGGATTGCGACCAGGAACCATGCCAATACTTGCGCGCGGTATTGCGCCGGAAACCACGCAGCGAGGAAAAACGTGATGCCTGGGAAGAACCCGGCTTCGGCGGCTCCCAACAGCAGGCGCACAATGTAGAAGCTTGCCGGTCCGACCACAAAGGCGTTCGCTGCAGCAACCAGTCCCCAGGTGATCATGATGCGCGCGATCCAGCGTCGCGCACCAAACCGATAAAGGATGAGATTGCTCGGGATTTCGAAGATGCTGTAGCTAGCGAACAGCAAACCGGCCCCCCAGCCAAACTCGTAGGCCGTAAGCCCAAGGTCGCGGTTCATCGTCAGAGCCGCGATGCCGACACTGGTACGGTCGAGGTAGTTGAGAATATAGGCGATTGTGAGAACCGGCAGGAATCGCCACGCCGCCTTGGACACCGCGCGGCGGCGCATTTCGGCGACCTCGGGGTCGGAATGCAACACCAGCGGATTATGCACTGCGGTCCTCATCCTCCCCCCTCGAAATTTTGCGCATCGCAACCGCGCAGCACCATTACTCGCGCCGTCCATCGCATCCGACGCTCCAGTCAGCCGCTACTCCAACAGGGTTGATGCGCCAATGAATGCCTTCGCGACACACCACGAATCTACACCACCTTGACGGGCACGACCCCCAAGGCACGCTTATCGGCCAAAGCCCCGCGTCGCAGTGATCGGTGGCTATCCATCGCGCAACGGCGGGGTCGGGTAGGATTGTCCAGGCGGGTAAGTGTCGTGCTTCGGCACGTTGGGCTGGTCGTGGTCCCAGGGTTGTGCGCTCTTCATGAAAATGTCGGCATCCGGCTTGAACCAGCCAGGGTCGTCTAAAGTGCAGACGCGAAGTCCGACGAGGTCGGGGCGAGTCCCAACCTGCACGTACAGCGGCGTGCCGCAATTGCCGCAGAAGACGCGGACGATGTCGTTGCCGCTGTCGGCTTTCGTGACATACCGCTTTGGTGTCCCCTGGAGGATTCGAAACCCCGCGCTAGGGACGCGAGCGGCAGGGACGTGCGCGGCGCCGCTCTGGCGTTGGCAGTCGCGGCAATGACAGCGGAGACTGAAGACGGGTTCGCCCACGGTTTCATACCGGATTGCGCCACAGAGGCAGCCGCCTGTTCTAGGGTCGGACACGGTTGGTCTCCCGTCGATCTGCTGATCGCTGCAACGCCCCGAAGCCGGTTATGTCGCTAAACTTTTTTCGGCGACCAGCCATATGCTTTGGCGGTGGCACCACCCATCAGCATGGCCCGCTCACTGGCGCTCAACCGGTCAGTCTTGAGGAAAGGCTCGACCGCTTGCTCGTAGTTGACGACGGCGAACGTACGAGTCCAGTCGGTGCCCCACAGGCAGCGATCGAAACCCCAGGCGTCGAAAATGCGGGCAAGCGGGTCCCAGATGTCCGGGAACGGATACGGCTCCTTTGACAGCGTGCAGGCGCCGGTGATCTTGATCACCGCATTCTTGCGCTTGGCAAGTTCCAGCACTTTCGGAAGGTCCACCCAAGGCTGCGGCGGCGCTGGCGGCACACTCGGTTGTAAGATGCCCATATGGTCGATGATGAAGCGCGTATCGGGATAACGGTCGATTAGTTCCGTGCCCGCGTCGAGGTTACCCCAAAAAAGGACGTTGACCGGAAAATCGTGCTGAACAGCCGCGCGCAGGATACGGTTGAATCCAGGGTCGTCGGGAATGCGTTTCCCCTCCTTGGTCATGATGAGGCGGATGCCCACTGTACCGGGTGTCTTCTTCCACTCGGCGATAACGTCAGCGACCGCCGGATCGTCGGGATTGACCGGCTTGACCAGCGCGAACCGGTCTGGGTGAGCTCGCCACACCTCCGCCGCATAACTGGCATCATATTGGTACATCGAAATGGGCGAGATGTAGATCGCGCCGTCGACGCCAACTCTGTCCATCGCCGCCACCATCTCGTCGCCGGTAACGTGTGCGGGCCAATTTGGCACGCTGTGCCAGGGTCGCTCCGGCGTATTCGCTGCATAGGCATGGACCTGGGAATCAATGATCATCATGTGGGAGGCCCCTTCCGGCCGCTGCTGCGCTTCGGCGTGCGCTCCGCGCAGTAGCGCCGGCCCAGCGGAAGCCATCCCCGCCCCGAGTTGCAACACGGTACGCCGGTCGATGAGCCCATCTCCGCCAGGTGATTGGTTGGCCATTCCTCCCTCCCAAGCACTTCATTCTCGCACTTGCGTGCTTGCATAAAGATTTGCGGACATTCTTCAGCCCCGGTCAAGGAGATCGGTCTCTCGTGCACGACAGAATTCAACTCGGGCTCGGGGAGAAATCAGACGAAAGGCTTTCTCCGCGCATCGCCCCTCGAGCGCTTCGCCGTCGAGATCGACGCGACCACGTGTCCGCCGACGGCGGCAGCCTCATGACATTGCCCAGCCGCATTCGCTGCACGCATCGACCAGTCGCAGCAGACCACTGGTCAATTCAGGGTTGTCGCGAGGCCACTCGCATGCATATCGTTTCGCCGAGCTCCGAACGGACGCAGCTGATATCATGAGCACCATAGAACTTGTACACCCCGAATTGCACGATGCGCTCCGCTGTGGCCAGTGGAGCCGCCGACCGCCAATTCTCTGGCGCAACGCCGCGCCGACTTGCTCAAGATCTTCGGCGCCGTTCCCAAACCGGATCTGCCTGATTTTACCGCCGCCTCGCGCGCGATGCGCGGCTCGGGCCGACGAGCGTGGCTCCGCAGCGGCCGCCGGCGCGCAATTTCTGAACGTTGAGTGCCTGTCAGGACCGCGCGCCGCATCACCGACCGACGCAATGGCGGTTTGTGCAGTTTTCCGATGTCGGTGTAGCGTAGGCGGTAACATAACTCTGCATCGGGGGACGATTGCACGATGTCTGACACAATTCCTGTATATCGCGGGCTCGCCCAGGCTTTTCGGCTGGAAGATGTAGATACAATCTTCGTGCTGACGGGCGACGGCAACATGCACTGGGAGGCAGTACCTCTCAGAAGATGAGAAGGTAAGAGCCTTCCACGTCTGGCACGAGCATTGTACGGTCGCGACGGCGTCAGCCTATGCCGTAGCATCGGGAAAGGTAGGCGTGGCATCGGTGACATGTGGACCGGGTGTCACCCAACTGATGACGGCGCTCGCGACCGCCGCCAACAGCAGAATACCGCTCGTCGTTTTCGCGGGTGAAAGTCCGATCAATGCAAGCTGGTACAATCAGGAGATTGGTCAGGGCCCGCTGGTCGAGGCCACGGGTGCCCATTACATCGCTGCGCACAGCCTCAGACGCATGTTCGAGTATGTATCGGAAGCATTCTATATTGCCAAGACGGAGCGTCGGCCAGTCGTGCTCGGTATTCCGATCGATCTGCAGCAGGCCCAGATCCCGACCGACATCAAATACGTGGCTTCTGCCAATCTGATTCCGGATACCGGACCCGTGGTGCCGCATCCGGATTACGTGAATCGGGCGGTCGAGGGCATTGCGCAAGCCGAACGCATCATCATTATCGCGGGACGTGGCGCTCAGTTGTCCGGTGCCAAAGCGCTTTGCGAACAACTGGCGGAAAGATGCAACGGCCTGCTGGCGACTACGCTCCCGGTGCGTGGGCTTTTCGAGGGCAATCCACGTTCCCTCGGGATTGCCGGAGGTTTTTCGCATCCGGCCGCGCGCCAAGCCTTTGCAGAGTGCGATCTGGTAATAACTGTGGGTGCCAGTCTGACCCATCATACGACCGACGGAGGAAAACTCTTTCCGCAGGCTGCGGTCGTGCAAATAGATCCGGCCCCGCAAGGCATCAGGCATGGTCAAAGAATTGCACGTACCTTTCTGCGAGCGGACGGCAGCGAGGGTCTGTCTGCAATCATCAAGGGTTTGGGGAACGCGCCTTCACACGGCCGCTCGGCAGCGTGGGACGCGGTCAGCATTGCCGGCCGGACCAGGACGGACCCTTTTGATACAATGTCCTTTGACGTTCAGGTCGGACTCCTCGATCCGCGCCAACTGGTGACCGAGCTGAGCCGAGTTATACCTAAGGACTGGGAATACGTGAATGGCTCGGGGCACAACTCATTTTTCACCGCACAGATGCAAGGCGTCAGCGCAGATCATTTCACGACGATCCGCGAATTCGGCGCTATCGGTAACGAACTCTGTTATGCTGTTGGTGTCGCCGCGGCAAGACCGGAAAGGCCCATCGTCCTGACATGCGGTGACGGCGGCTTCATGATGCACGCACAGGAACTCGACACAATTCGTCGCTACGACCTTCCTATCCTTATCTGCGTATTGAACGACGGTGCCTACGGGGCTGAAATTCATAAGCTGCGAGCCGACAAGCTGGATGACAGCGGGTCGATGTTCGGTCGTCGCCCGCTTGCGGGCATCGCCAAGGGCTTCGGCCTTCAAGGCACTACCATCACCAGCCTCAATCAGATCGGCGGATTGCTGGAGGAGTTCAAAGCGAGCAAAGAACCCACGCTCTGGGATTTCCACATTTCGGACCAGGTTGTATCGCCCATGATGCGGCGCGGCGTGATGCGACCAAGGTAAGATGGTGGGGGAAGCGCCCTCGTCTTCGGTTCGAACCCACTCACCTGACGAACGGTTGCTCTCGGCCGTCGCAGCGCTGAGGATGGCCTAGGCTGCGGCACTCTTGCCGAAAGCAGCGGCGATAGCGGCCGTTTCACCGACCCGCCTGCGACCGTGAAGCCCCGACCGCGTGGTTAGCGAACTCCCGCGCGGGCTCTCGCGGCCCGGCCGGGGCGCGGCTGCGGCCGGCGCCGATCCGCTGCACCAATGTGTAGAACGCCGGCGTGAAGATCAGGCCAAAGCCGGTGACGCCGAGCATGCCGCCGAAGACGGCGGTGCCCAGGGATTGCCGCATCTCGGCCCCCGCGCCGGTTGCGACCACCAGCGGCGCCACGCCGAGAATGAAGGCGAGTTCAGCAGGAAATTCCCGGCGACGCGGTGAACGCCGCGATGCTTGGTCTTTCGCAGAGCGCCATGCTGCTTGACCCCAGCCAAAGATGCACTCGATCATCGCGCGCCGTGATTGCGACTTTGCATAACCTGTGTGTCGGGTTGTCCGTCCGTCGATGGCACTGCGCCGCCGTCTGCCCGTCTTGGACAGCCCGTTGTGCGTGACGTGCGGCGTGATCTCGGTGGCGCGCAGCCTCGCCATTCTGGTGCGTGTCGTTCCGGTGGGTTTGCCCATGGAAGTTCGAGCCTTCTCGTCACTGTCGTCCCTCGGGTGGAAGCTTCGTTGTGAGGCCCAGGCCTCGATCAACGTGCCGTCCACCGAGAAATGCTCGTCCGACAGCGGCGGCTTCACCTGAGGATGTCCAAGCAGCCGCGCCATGAACTTCTCGAACACCTCGCCGGCCTGCAGGCGTTCGTGGTTCTTGGTGAACGTCGTCGGATCCCACAGCAGATTATCCGGCGACAGGTCGATGAACCAGCGATACCGCAGGTTGTAGTTCAGTTGCTCCATCAGTTGCCGTTCCGAGCGGACGCTCAGCAACTGCTCCCGGTGGCACAGACGGTCGCCCCTCTCTCGCGTAGAGCCGGGCAAAGCTCCGGCTCAGCTCGGTCAACACATCGCGCACCAACCCGCGTATCTTGCGCAACGGATGCCCGGGCGGAACACGCGACTCAGGCGAGCTGCAGATCGGGTGGCCAGGCCGGGTTGCGCACGGGCTGGAGGCGCGCAATGCTCATCAGACTAATCTCACTGGAGGATGCGATATGACACGCCTGATCGCCGCCGCCGCGCTGCTGATCGCAATGGCTACGCCTGTACTCGCTTGCGATTTCAACAAGTCGGCCTCGACCGATACCCACTCGACCACCGCTGCGTCTACCGGCAAATCAGCGCTGCACAGCCGCTCCTGATGTAGTCGCTGTCCTATGTTCGCCGCCCGCCCATTTGTTGGGCTTCGGCGTTTAGGATTCTAGGTTCGGCAGACTACTGTGCAGACGTCGCGACTGACGCTGCAACATCGCACCACGTTGGAGGTGGATCGCGCGCCTCCTGCGTCGCGTTCGACGCGAGCATCGAAGAAAGAATGCTCTTGAACGGGAGCCGCGGGGCGCCCAATGACTGCCGCCTCACCCGCAGGAACGCCGCCCATTCTCACCGAACTGCGCCGCCGCTCGTGGTGGGGTTCGCAACGTGCGAGCGCGCCTCGTCGATGTCATCGTCGCGCACCGGATCAGCGAAACCCAACCCAGGGGCATTTTCAGGCTTTTCCCGAAAAACCACAGGGCAAATTCCGCCTATGTAATGGAGTGGTCCACAGCTATGACGTTGATCCGGGGGATCAGGGAGTGGCTGCTTGGCAAAGAGATTGGATTTGCTGCCGGGGGATCGGGCCCCTGCGGCAGCGACGTACTCACTTCACAACGATTTCGACAACCCCACTGGGCTCGCGGCCGAGTTCATGGAGGGGGAGTCGCTTGCGTATGCACCACGGGGCTTTGTTTGGTCCTTGTTGATCAGCGAGGCTAATGACTGGCCCCGCTGCCCTCGGATGGAGGCGGCCGCATAATCCGAGGCACCGTAAGGCCGCATCCACGCCCGGTTGCCAGGATTGCTGAATGTCCGGAATCCACTCCCGACAGGCACTCGTCGGTGCTCCGATGAACGACGCACTTCGGGCCTTATTCGGCCGTGGCAAAGGTCAGGGTTGGAACGGAACGGGGCCTCATTCCGAACTCCCACCACTGACGTCAACGCCCCTCAGCATCAAATACACCGCCGCCGTCCACGAAAACTCCACCCCACCAATCCCCGCGCCGTCACGCGGATCGAAATATTCTCTGAACCCACCCTGCGCGATCATCTGCGCGGTCGCGTCACGCAGTTCAGCCGCGAGCGCCGGCTCCCCCGATCCGGCAAACCCTTCCGCAATCATCCAATTCACCACCGCCCAGACGGGACCGCGCCAGTAACGCAGGGGCTCGAAGCGCTTGTCGTCGGGGGCGGTGGAGGGCACGGCGTAGCGCACCTGCGCGGTCCAGCGGCGCAACACTGCCGCCATCGCCTGCACCTGTGCTGCGGAGGCGGCGCCGGAGAATAGCGGCAGCAGGCCGGCCGAGGTCGGTGCATCGATCAGCGCGTCACTGACCAGATCGAAGGAGAGGAACTGGCCGCGCGCGCCGCTCCACAAGCGTCCGAGCGCGCGTTCCTTCCGCAGGACCCGCGCCTCGATCTCCGCCACATCGCCAGGGGCTCCAAAGCGTGCGGCTAACGCCTGTAGGTCACGCTCAGCCCGCAGCAGGATCGCGTTGGTGGCGATGTCGATCACCTTGAACGGGCTGACCGCAAGCATGCGCTCCGGCTGCCAGCCGCAACCCTGGAACAGATCGACCAGATGGATGAAGCGCTGATACTCCTCCCCGCGCGGGCGCATCCCTGCCTCCACATGGGATGTGTCACGTCGACGGATCGGCGTGATGGTTTCAACAGGCACGCGCGCCAGCGCCGCATCCCAGGCGGGGCTGTTGTCCATCCCCGTCTCCCACGGATGGAGGGTGGTCGCGAGGCCGGTGCATTCGGGGTCGCGCGCGTGCTCCCACCAGCGGTGCCAAGCGCGCAGGCTGGGATAAAGCGAAGCGACGCGCGCTTCAGCCGCAGCGCGGTTGCGCGCCCCGTCCAACAGCCGCCGCACGGTGGTGGCCAGGATCGGCGGCTGGGTGATGCCGGATGTGGGAGGATCGTGGCGCACACCCCACACATCCGGACCGGGGAAATAATCGTCTGACGGCGCGTGAAATACGATCTGCGGCACCAGCCCGTCATCCCACTGGCCGCGCAGCAGATGCGCGATCTCGGCGAAGGCGCGAGGTTCGTCGAACGTCGCCCATCCCATCGCGACGAAGCCGGAATCCCAGTTCCACTGGAACGGGTACAGCCGGTCGGTCGGCACGGTGTAGCCGCCGCGGTCATTCGCGCGCAGGACCGCGCGGGCACGCTCGATTAGATCCACGCTCATCCCCCTTCCAAAGCGAGCCCACTCTCGGCATCCATCCAGGCGATATGCGAGGGCCTCGGCCGCAGCATCACCGTCTCTCCCGCGCGCACGGCGCGGTCGGGCGGAATCGCGACGCGCATGCGCTGCCCTTCGGCTTCGCCAGTCAGCAGGATGTGCGGACCGAGCGGCTCGGCCACCTGCACGCGGAAGCTGAAACCGCCATCCGCCAGTTCCAGATCCTCTGGCCGCACGCCCAGCACCACGCTGCCGTTGGCGCCGTTCGGCGGGGTCAGCGTCAGCGCGCCCAGCCGCACCTCGCCGCCGCTCACTGGCAGCTTCAGGAAATTCATCGGTGGATTGCCGACGAAGCCGCCGACGAACACCGTGCGCGGCTTGCGGTAAACCTCGACCGGCGGCGCCATCTGCACGATGCGGCCCTCATGCATCACCGCGATGCGGTCGGCGAGACCCATCGCCTCGGTCTGGTCGTGCGTGACGTAGAGCGTGGTGGTTCCCGCCTCCGCCAGCACGGCTTTCAGCTCGGCGCGCATTTGCAGGCGCAGCAGCGCGTCGAGATTCGACAGCGGCTCATCCATCAGCAGCACCGCCGGCTCGACGGCCAGCGCCCGCGCCACGGCAACGCGCTGCCGCTGTCCGCCGGACAACTGCGCCGGATAGCGGTCGAGCAGGTGCTCGATCTGCATCAGCTCGGCCGAGCGCTGCACCTGCCTTGTGATGCGATCGGCAGCAGCCTTCAGCATCTGCAGACCGAACGAGACGTTCTGCCGCACCGTCATGTGCGGAAACACCGCGTAGTTTTGAAAAACCATTGCGAGCCCGCGGGAGCGCGGCGGCAGAGCGGAGACGTTGCGGCCGCCGATCAGCACGCGGCCGGATGTCTGCGTCTCCAGCCCGGCGACGATGCGCAGCAAGGTCGTCTTACCGCAGCCTGACGGGCCGAGCAGCGCGACGAATTCGCCGTCGCGTACGTCAAGCGAGATCTGCTTCAGCGCTTCCACCGCGCCGAACTGCTTGCGCACGGCATCGATGCGGATATCGGCCATCAGGCTCCTCCGGTCATCGGTTGGCGATGCCCCACATCGCGAACAAATAGCGGCGCACGACAAAGATGAAGACTACGGACGGCAGGATCAGCAGCAGCCCACCGGCGAGCTGCGCCTGCAGCGGGCTTTCCGACAGCACCGAGAGCAGGAAGGCGGTCAGCGTCTTGTGCCGCACAGTCAGCACGGAGGCCGCGAACACTTCGTTCCAGGAAATGACGAAGGCGAAGATCGCTGTCGCCACCACGCCGGGCAGAGCGAGCGGCAGCACGATCCGCCGGAACGCCGCGATGCCTGAGCAGCCGAACACCCAGGCGGCTTCCTCCAATTCGCGCGGGATGCCGAGAAACAGGCTGGACGTGACCAGCACCGCGAAGGGCAGCGCGAGCGCGGTGTGGATCAGCGCAACGCCGAGTGCGGTATCGTAGATGCCGAGCCGCACATAGGTGACGGCGAGCGGCAGCGCGAGGATGCCGACGGGGAACGCGCGCGTAACCAGGATCAGCAGGCGGTAGGTGTTGGCGCCGCGGAACGCGAACCGCGCCAGCGCGTATCCGGCCGGCGCGCCGAGCGCGATGGAGAAGATCATGCACAGCGCCGCGACTTCCATGCTGCGCAGCATCGCCGGCCAGATACCCTCTATCGCCAGGAAGGAGGCAAAGCTGTGCGCTGACCAGGCCAGCGGCCAGAACGGTTTCGGCCACGCGTACACAACATCCGAACCGCCCAGTGCGCCGAGCGCGAGCAGATAGATCGGCACGATCGTCCATGCGCATAAGAAAACGATGCCGGCGCCGAAGACCGCGCGTTTCACGCCGGCTCTCCCGCGCGAGGACGCAGCGCCACCAGATAGATGGCGGTTGCCGCCAGCGATACCACCATCACGATCACCGCATAGGCGGCCGCAGTGCCGTAATCCTGGTTCTGATTCTGCCAGATGAAGGCCTGGCTGATTAGCACCGGGAAGTTGGTGCCCCCGATCGCCAGCACGACCGCGAAGGTCTCAAATGCCAACACAGTGCGCAGGATCAGCGCGGTCTGGATCGAAGGGCGAAGCAGAGGAAGCGTGACGTGGCAAAAGCGCTGCCACGCGGTCGCGCCGAACACGCTGGCGGCTTCCTCGAACTCCTTGGGCACGAGCTGCACGCCCGCCACCAGGATCACGAACACGATCGCGGTGGCGCGCCACAGTTCCGCGGTCAGGATGGCGCAGAACAGCACGACAGGTGTTTCGTACGTCAGCCAGCTTTGCGGCCCCGGGATCACGCCGAGGTGGAAGAGGATCGTGTTGAGATAGCCTTTGTCGGTGAGGATCGCGAGCCAGACGAGCCCAGCGGCCAGATCGGAGATGCCGAGCGGGATCGACCAGATCCACAGAATAAGATCGCGTCCGCGCCTGACGTGGCGCAGCATCATCGACATGCCGAGTGCCAGCGCAAGCTGCACCGGCACCACCACGACCACAAGCGCAAACGTGTCCTTTGCGGCATCGAAGAAATCAAGGTCGTCCAGGACTTTTCCGAAATTGCCGAAGCCCGCGCCCGCGGATGTGCGGAATGCCAGCGCGATCGTCTGCACCAGAGGGATGAAGAACAACAGCAGCAGGAAGATCAGCGAGGGGGCGATGAGGATGTACGGGCGTAGGGAGGTTCGGCGGCTCACCCCATCCCCGACCGCCTCCGGCAAGGGGAGGGGGCTCTTTGCGGGGGCGGCCGCAGTTTGGCTCACGGCCTCACTTCACCTGGCACGTGCCCTGGCTCGGCGGGTCGGGCGACCAGCAGGGCGCCTTCGCGGCATCGAGCACGTGCTGCATGTCCTGCGCTTCGCGCTGCACCACTTCATGGATGGTTTGACCGCGCAGCACCACGCGCTGGAACGTGTCGGTGAAGAGGCGGTCGAACTCGCCACCATGGGAGCCGAGGCCGACCGGCAGCAGTACCGGCTTCGCATCCGGCGCGGCTTGTTGCTGTGCGACCGCCTGCGCTTCCAGCTTCAAGCCGGCATCGAGGTCCCCGGGAATCGCGACCTTCACAACCGGAAAGAAGCTGGTGACGCGCAGGGTCGTTACCTGCGTCTCCGGCTTCAACAGATAGTCTATCACCTGCTTGGCGCCGGCCGCGCTCGTCGCATCTTTCGCCACAGCAAGCCCGACAATGACCGGCATGAAGCTGCGACCCTTCGGTCCGGCGGGCGCGGGGAAGGCGACGAAATCATTCGGCTGTTTGCGGAACGCGTCCTGCAGCCGCGCGACGTGATCCCAGGCGATCCACACATCGCCTGACAGCAGAGGCTCCTGCATGAAGTTGTAGTTGGTGGAATTGGGATTCGCATGCGCCCACAGCGTCTTGAAATCCGCCCACATCGTCTCAGCGTCAGGCGAGCGGTAGTTCACCACCGTGCCGCCGGTGTAGGACGGCAGCAGATAGCCCTCCAGGAAGCGCGCCATCAGTCCGGTCGGCCCGGCGGGAAATCCCAGCACGCGCTGCCCGGTCGCCTCTTGCGCGTTCGCCGCCCATTCGCCGAGCTGGCTGTAGGTCAGCGTCTCCAGTGTTGCGCCTTTGGGCAGATACTGCAGCGCCTTCTTGCTGGCGGCCATGATATACGTGGCCTGCATCCACGGCACGTACATCAGGTGATCGCCGCCGAGATGCGCAAGCGTCGCGAGATTGTCCGGAATGCCGCGCTGCTTCAGCAGTGCCTCCTGATCATCGAGCGGCGCGAGCAAGCCCATCGGCACCAGCGGCGCCAACTCGCCGTGCAGCGCACCGACCAGGCTGATCGTGTGCGATCCCTGCGCGTCCGCCTGCAGATGGACCGGAAGCTGCTGCGGTTCTTCCGGCACATAAGTTGTCTCGACCGGCGCGCGATTGAGGATCTGCGTGCGCGCGCGCTGCGCTTCCTCCAGCGGGCGCATCTGCGTGGACAGGAACGTAACCTCCTGCGCGCGTGCCGGACGCGGCCCCGCACTGAGAGCGCTCAAGACCAAGGCGCCGCTAAGCGCGGTCAGCGAGATCCGCATGAAGTCCTCCTATCTGTTCGTTCGCATTCTCGATAGGCCGGACCGTCCGACTGACGCGCGACAAGGTCGGCTTGCCACACGTCGCCCAGGCCGGCGGCGTCCGCGCCGTCCAGCAGCGCCAGCAGCATCTCCACCATCCGCCGCGCCATGCGCTCGATCGGCTGCGCCAAGGTGGTCAGCGGCGGGTCGGTGTAGGTCGCGATCGGCAGATCGTCGTAGCCGATGACGGATACGTCGCGCCCCGCACGCAACCGGGCCGAAGCCAGCGCGTGCAGCGCGCCCACCGCCATGCGGTCGGTGACGCATAGCACCGCGCTCGGCGGGTCCGGCGACGCCAGTAACCGTCGCATCAGCACGTAGCCGTTCTCCTCGCTCGGCTCCGCATGCACTGCAGGACCCTGCGGCAGCCCAGCCTGCGCCAACGCGTGCCGCCAGCCCTCAGCGCGCAGATGAGCGAACATGTAGTCCTCGGGCGCGTTCAGCAGGCCGATATGCCTGTGGCCGAAGCCGATCAGCCGCCGCGTCGCCTGCGCGAACGCCGCTTCGCCGTCGATGTCGAGATGTGCGTAGGCGCGGGTCTCCTCGGTCCGCCCGTGCGTGACGAACGGCACACCGCGGTCGAGCAGGAAGCGGATGCGCGCGTCGTTGCGGCGGGTGCGCGCCACCACCAGTCCGTCCACGCGATGGTGCTCCACCAGATGGCGGTAGGCGTGCATTTCCGCCTCTCCCGGCGGCGCGCCCATCATCACCAGGTCGAGCCCAGCGCGGCTCAGCAGCGGGCCGATCGCACCGAGCATTGCGAGAAAAAACATGTCGAAGCTGCCGGGCTCGGCCGGCACCACGATGCCCACCGTGCCGCTGCGCCCACTGCGCAGGCGGCGCGCCACCTGGTTCGGCCGGTAGTCGATCCGCGCCGCTTCCTGCTCGATCCGAGCGCGGGTCGCCGTGGACACGTCCGGATAGCCCGCAAGGCCGCGCGAGACAGTGGTGACGGACAGGTCGAGCATGCTGGCAATTCGGCGCAGCGACAGGGCAGGTTCCTCCAAAACGTTTTGGCTTTCCCGGCGCTCTACGCCATGCCACCTTCCCGCGTCAATCGCCTCAGAGCCAAACCGGAGGACACGCGATGGGCACCACATACCAGCCCGGCCAGCGCGACAACCGCCCTTGGGGCACGTGGGAGATCCTGGCGCTTGGGCCGGGCTATGCGGTGAAGCGCATCGTGGTGAAGCCTGGCGCCCGACTGTCCCTGCAGCGCCACCGCCATCGTGCCGAGCACTGGATTGTGGTCGATGGCACGGCGTCGGTGGTGCGGGGCCGCGACACGTTTTCGGTTTCCGCCGGCGAGAACACGGTGATCGGCCTGGGCGACGTGCACCGCATCGCCAATCCCGGAACGGCGGATTTGGTCTTCATCGAGGTGCAGCACGGCGCGCATCTCGATGAAACCGACATCGAGCGGCTGGAGGACGATTACGGGCGGGAGTGAATGACTGAGCGCGGCGTCGAAGTCCCCGAGCCCAGGGTGTCTCAGTTCGAATTCATGATGGGGTTGGGAGACGAGGGGCTTGGCAGCGGTCAGCGGGTTCTGTGCCGAAGCCTGACTTACGACAGGGCACGCATGCGCTCGCAATGAAAGTCAGTTAGTTACCGAGCGCATAAAACTGCTGTGCCGGACGCAGTCGTCCGGTGGTCTTCGTCTGCCCTTTGCGGATCATATGCATAAGCTCAATACCTGCGAGAGTCGCAGCAGGACTTTGAATCCGATTGAGACTGGAATGGTTGAATGGTCGACCTTATGCCAAACCTCGGTGACCATCACCCATCGTCGGACGTGGACGACCAAGGCCGCCATAGCGCTGCGAATTCTGCAAAAGAAGCGCGCCCCGGGCCCGCTATCCAAAGTGCCGCGGAGGGCTTGGCCTTCGTCACTACGAACTCTAGATCACTGTCGTTGTGCTGGGAGGCGAGCAGGTGGTTAGCTGGCTCACGAAGGTCGTGATGGCGACGGCTAGGGAAGGTCATCGCAGCCGCTATTCAGATTTTCATCCCGCGCTAGCACACGATCAACCCAATGACCGAACGCCCGTGTTGCCGTCGATTCACCATGCCGTCGATAGCCGCTCTGCTTTACTGGGTACTCTGCGTGCGCCGGTGTGCTGGCAGGTACCAGGGGCGCACGGCGAGAGCCGCGAGGGCCGCATTGCCGGTGCCAGAGGGTATCGGCGTAGCGTTGCCGGGCCTGCGGACCGTGGTGCCCAGTCGGCCAACAAGTTGGAAAGCTGTGGTCAATGCGAGCATTCCGAACACAACCGAGCCTGACGCCTGACCCACCAACACACCGACTGGGCCAAAATGCGCGCCATAAGCGACGAAGGGGATCGTGCCGAGAGTGGCCCGAGCCCAATTGAACACCGTCGAAAGCACCGGATAGCCGAGATTGTTGAAGGCGGCGTTGGCAACGAAGAGCGCACCAGTGAAGAGATATCCGGCGGCCAACCACGAACAGAACAAATGCACGAGTTCTGCCGTTACCCCGTGCGCGACGAATGCGCGCACCAGCAGATCCTGTGTCACCGCGAGGGCGGCCCAGGCTAAGAGCACGATCGCCAGCACAAGGATAGAGCTATCGCGCAACGTCTGGCTCACACGGTCGAGCCGTCCAGCACCGGCATTCTGCGCGAGGATCGGTCCAACCGCGCCGCTCAGCGCATATATGAGCCCGAAGGCGACCGGAGAGATGCGATCGATTGTCGCTTGGCCGGCCACCGCTTCGGGACCGAAGACAGCCATGCTACGGGTCACGTAGGCGGCACCGAGCGGCGTCGCGAGGTTCGTGAGCAGAGCGGGGCCGGCGACGTGGAAGATGGTGGCGAAATCGCCGGCCACTGCCCGGAACGACGGGCGCGAGACCAGTTTGTGCCGTAGTGCCGCCCCGAACCAGCCCAGCGTCGCCAGCACGAGACGGGACAACACCGTACTGATCGCGGCCCCTGGGAGGCCGAGATGCAGACCGAAGATTAAAATCGGGTCTACCACTGCGGTGGTGAGGGCGGCGAAGAGCGTGACATTCATCGCCCGCTTTGCATCACCAATACAGCGCAGCAGCCCGGAGCAGCCCATTCCCGCTGCGAGCAACGGCAGAGAGGGCGACGAGATCATCAGGAAGGTCTCGGCAAGGCTCCGCGTCTCACCGGTCGCACCGAGCACGGCCAGGATAGGGCTGAGCAGGGCCACGGTACCAAGGCCGACGATCAAGCCGGCTACTACCATCAGCGCAAGGGCACTTCCTGCAATGTGCCGCGCAGCTCGCGCTGCGCCTGCGCCGATGCTACGCGCCACCACAGCGCCCGTACCGACGGTCAGACCGATCAGCACTGAGGTCTGAAAAAAGCCAACCACGCCGGCAAAGCCGACTGCGGCGGCGATTGGCCGCTCCCCAAGGAGGGAGATGTAGAACAGGTTCAACAGATCGACCGCGAATACCGCCATCAGCCCGATCGCGCCGGTGCCTGCCATAACCACGACGTGGCGCATAACATTGCCGGTGACGAAGCGTGCTTCGCCGCCATTCTGCCGAGACCGGGCCACGGCAAGGCCGAGGGATTTGAGGAGAGTCATGAAGACCATGCTTCTTGCCACAGCCGTAGGCCTTAGTCTTGTGGCGTCTGCAGTGGCTTATGCCGCTGGCAGCGACACCCCCGCGGCCAACACTTTCTTTACCGAGCTTCCTGGCGTCGCAGCCCAGGCTCAGGTGCCGAACGCCCCAATGTATGCGGAGCACGGACAGACGCAGACCCGGCAGGCCCAGAACGGGCAGGGGGTGCGCGGATATAGTGTTTATCGCACCCAGTCGGGCCGTGGGACTTGGCTGTTCGCGCCAACCAGCAACGCGGCGCTCACAGCTAACCCGAAGCCCAAATCGTGAGTGGCGACCGTGACGGACGATCAGGCGAATTTAGTTGTGGGTGACAGCAGGGGTGACGTCTGGGTATGCGACGAGAATTGGGGCGTCGGACCTTCACGTTGGTCCCGGCGATGGGAGCGGGGTTATGCTTGGTGCGAGCGATAGAAGTTTGTTCGTATCCCTTGCCAGGGCGGGGGCGTTGGACAAGCCGGGTATGACATTGCACGTGGATGCCGACAGCTCGCTTTTGACTGTGGGCAGCCCGGATAAGCCGTCTGCTATAGTCAGTGCAATCGAGGGCCATAGCGCCAATATTGATGTGACATATGCGAACGGCCAGCCTGCCGCCCATCTCGCGTATGCAGATGATAATCCTCTGGCAGGACTCTTGGTGATCAACGAGACAGGCAGTCCTGTGGCGGCTTTCCCTGATCGCGAAGCAGTGGCGTAATACGTGGCGCGTCTGCGGTTGCAAAAATCTTGCAGACCGTGTGAAAACTCTCTCGCAACGGATTCCGGCGCGCCGCGTGGAAATCCACCCTTCATGGCCATTCGAGAGATGATCCGCGACCGGCAGCTCCGGGGCTGGTTCGGCTCGCCCGGACCGAGGCGGCTAATAACCACTCACGCTCGCAAGCCGAAATTCCAACCGATGCGCGATCCGCAATGACAGTCCTTGACGGAAGTCTGTATAATCTAATATGTTAATTATACTACCTAACAGGTCCACATCAATGTCCCCCACCGACGCGCTGCCAAAACTCCCGCCCACCATCGCCCGCCACACATTTTTCCTGCTGATGGAATCCCTGCCCCCGCCGCTTTCCGACGCCCCCGAGGAGCGGGCTGCCCGCAATGAAGCGGCCATCGCCTCACTCGCCGCGCTGAACCCTGCCGATGCGTTCGAGGCACGCCTCGCCGCCCGCGCAGTCGCTGCCGATGCCCGCGCCACCGAATGCCTGCGGCTTGCCTCGGTACCGAAGCTGCATCCCGACCGGGTGGACCAGTGCCTTCGCCAGGCCAACGCGATGATGCGTGCCTCCGAAGCCGCGCTGCGTTCGCTTCGCACCATGCAGGCTGCGCGCGTGAAGGCGGAGGCCGCGGCGCAGCCGGCGCCGGTGCCCGCCGAACCGCCCGCGCGTGACGTCGCGGCCGAGGCCGATGAGTTCGCACGCCGCCGCCCGAATGACGCCGAACGTATTCGCCGTCTCGGCCATCTGCCCGACGGCCAGCCGCCAATGTCGCCAGAGGTGGTGCAGGGCATCGTTACCGGCACCACCCCGACGCTGCGCGCTCTCGATCGGCCCGACGGGTCGATGCCCAGGGCCGCCTGACCCGGGAGCGCGTCGCTTCGGCCACGCCCTCCAACACGTCGTTGCCTCGTCCCAAAGGGAAAGACGTGGATCGTCGGCCTTCGCCCGCCCGCGGCTTGCCCCCTGCACTCGCCGCGGATAGCGTGGTCGTCGGTACTAAACGAACAATCGACTATCTTGGGGGGAGGTTTGGCCTCATGGATGCGCTGCGTCTCGCCAAGCCCGATGACGCCGCCGCGTGCGGCCGAATCTGTTATGATGCATTCAGCGCGATCAACGATGCGCATGGGTTCGCGCGTGAATTTCCCTCGGTGGATGTCACAGTGGGCGTGCTCCGCATGCTGCTGGAACACCCAGGGTTCTACGGCGTCGTTGCCGAGAGAGATGGAACGATCATCGGCAGCAACTTCCTGGATGAACGGTCGACGATCGTCGGCATCGGCCCAATCTCCGTCGATCCCGCCGTGCAGAACCAGGGTGTCGGTCGCCGGCTGATGCAGGACGTGATCGATCGCGCGGCGTCTCGCCACGCGCCCGGTGTGCGTCTGTGCCAGAGTGCCTTCCATCGCCGCTCGCTATGTCTTTATACGACGATGGGCTTCCGCACGCGCGAGCCGCTCTCCGTCATGAACGGGGCGCCGCTTCGTCGGAGCATTGCAGGGTATCATGTTCGTACGGCTGAACCCGCCGATCTCGATGCCTGCAACGCGGTGTGCGTTGACGTCCACGGATTCGATCGCGGCGGCGAATTGAAGGACGCAATCAACCAAAAGACGGCAACGGTCGTCGAGTGCGACGGTCGGATCACGGGCTATGCGACAGCGATCGGCTTCTTTGCCCACAGCGTGGCGAGGGGCAATCAGGATCTGATGGCTCTCATCGCCGCGGCGCCAGAATTCACCGGCCCAGGGTTCCTGCTGCCAACACGCAACTACGAGGTCTTCGCGTGGTGCCTCGCGAACGGCTTGCGGCTGGTGCAGCCCATGACCCTGATGACGACCGGCCTGTACAACGAGCCGGCCGGCGCTTATCTCGTGTGCGTTCTTTACTGATCCGACAGCGACGGTCGGCCTATGCCGTCGTTTCGCAAAGCCTGCGATTCCGTCTCTCGCCGGTAGCGATACGCCTCGTCCGTCTCGTCGATCCGCACGTCATCCCACGTGACGCACCGTCCGACCGCGACGGCGCGCACCAGCTTCACGTGGTTCGCCAATCCGATCGGCAGTCCGCCAATTTCCAGACTGCTGCGTGCCGGCAGTAACTTTCCCCAAACGCAACTGCCGCCTTCACCGTCCAGCACCTCGTCCGCGCGCAGATCGCGTTTGGCCGTGGCGACGACATCGCCGCGGAATCCTGTTGCCGCGCCGGTCGCCTCGCCGCGCAGCGCAGCCGACAAAATCGAGATGTTCAGTTCCAGCCCGATCAGATGGAACGGCCGGTACAGCGCCGACACGCGTCCCGACGCGTCCGTCACCACGCCGTATTCCTTGAAGCAGCGCGCCGTGTAACCGTTCGGTGCCTCGAACACGACATAGACACCCCACCGAAGATCGTTGGTCACGTCGCTTCCGTCTCGGCGCAGACTGGAGACAACCTCGACCTGTCCCGTCATACGCCCCAGCCCGTCGGCTAACTCATGTGTGCCATACGCAGGGAAGCCGAGCCCGTCCGCCGGCACCGCGAGGCCGGTGGCGTTTGCCACAGCCGCCATTTCGATGCCTGACTTCGTGCCATCAAGGAACGAATTGAACATCTGCGGATTCATGCCGCCGATCCGAGCCTGCTCCTCGGTCAATCCGTAATACCCCCAGACACTTGCCGGTGTGGACGCATGATATTCCGGCAGGTACTTCGTGCCCTTTCCCGCGGCGAGCACGCGGAATCCGCAGGCGCGCGCCCAATCCACCAGCTCGCAGATCAGCGCCGGCTGATCGCCATACGCGAGCGAATACACCACGCCGGCGCGAGCCGCCTCTTGCGCCAACGCGACACCCGCCAGCACATCGGCCTCGACATTGACCATCACAATATGTTTGCCCTCGGCGATCGCGCGCCGGGCGTGCGCAATGCCGGCCGGAGCGTGGCCGGTCGCTTCCACCACAACTTCGATGTCCGCCGACCGCAGCATCGCCGACGCGTCATCGGTGAAGCGCGTCGCCGCGATGCGTTCATCGCTCCAGCCGACGCGCCGGCACGCCTCGCGCGCACGATCCGGCGCCAGATCGGCGATTGCCGCAATCTCGATCCCAGGCGTGGATGGCACCTGCGCGAGGAACATCGAGCCGAACTTGCCGGCACCGATAAGCCCTACCCGCACTGGCCGTCCCTGCTCGAGGCGCCTCGTCAGCAGACGATGCAGATTCATCCGCGATGTCCCTTTTCCCGGGTCCGATTTCGTGGCCCATTGCTACGTCAGGACAGGGAGATTGGCGATGGCAGGACCCACCGAGGTGGAGTGGCGGAAACTGCGTGCCGACCAGTTGCGGGAGATGGCGCGGGCTGACGCCATCGTGATTCTCCCCGTCGCGTCGCTGGAGCAGCACGGAGCGCATCTGCCGGTCGAGGTGGATTCCATGCTGGGCGAAACAGTCGCTGTCCGCGCCGCGCGCAAGGTCGCCGAACGCGGTGGCCATGCGGTGGTGCTGCCGGTCCTCTGGACTGGACTGTCCGAGCATCACATGAGCTTCGGCGGAACGATCACCCTGAGTTTTCCTGCGCTTAGCGCGGTGGTGGAGGACGTCTGCCGTTCGGTGCTGCGCCACGGATTCAAGCGGATCGTTCTGCTGAACGCGCATGGCGGCAACGAGAATGCGTTGCGCACCATCACCGACGAACTTACCCCGAAGCTCGGCGCGCCGATCGTGCAGTTCACCTACTGGTACGCGGCGGCCGTGGCGATCGCCAGGATCCTGGAGACACAGTCCGCACTGATGCATGCCTGCGAGGCGGAGACCTCGATGATGCTGGCGGTGCGGCCGGAGCTGGTGGCGATGGACCGCGTGGTACTGGCGAAGGCGAACAGCACGCCGGATGTCAGCGATGTGGTCGGCGGCGGCGTGTATCGTTGGCGCACGGTCGCTGCGCGGTCTTCGTCCGGGGTGATCGGCAATCCCGAGGCGGCGACCGCGGAGAAGGGCGAGCGGCTGTTCGAGGCGATTGCCACGGCACTGGCCGACAAGCTGTGCAATGTGGACCTGTGGGAATTGCCGTGGCAGGCCTGAGTGGGGACCGTGACCCGATGACTTCCGGCAAGTGGCAGTTCTGGATCGACCGCGGCGGCACCTTCACCGACATCGTCGCACGCGATCCGGATGGCAGTCTCACCACCCACAAGCTGCTCAGCGAAAACCCCGGCAGGTACCGCGATGCGGCGATCGCCGGCATCAAGACGGTACTCGGCGTTTCGTTCGATGCGCCGCTGCCATCAGGCGTGGTGGAGGCGGTGAAGATGGGCACCACAGTCGCCACCAACGCGCTGCTCGAGCGCAAGGGTGAGCGCACGCTGCTGGTGGTGAACCGTGGCTTTGCCGACGCGCTGCGCATCGGCAACCAGGCGCGGCCGCGGCTGTTCGATCTGGCAATCACGCTGCCGTCGATGCTCTACGAAGAGGTTGTGGAGGTCGCCGGCCGCGTCGGGGTCGATGGCGACGAGATCGAAGCGCTTGATGAACCTGCCGCGCGGCGGGCATTTGCCAGTGTCCGCGCCAAGGGCATCACGGCCTGCGCCATCGTGCTGATACACGCCTGGAAGTACCCCGAGCATGAACGCCGGCTGGCCGAACTTGCGCGTGAAGCCGGCTTTGCTCAGGTCTCCGCGAGCCATGCGGTCAGCCCGCTGCTGCGATTGATACCGCGTGGCGACACGACGGTGGTCGACGCCTATCTCTCGCCCATCCTGCGCCGCTATGTCGATCAGGTGGCGGCAGAACTCGGCGACGCGCGGCTCTATTTCATGCAGTCGAACGGCGGGCTGGCTGATGCGGCCGGCTTCCAGGGAAAGGACGCGATCCTGTCCGGCCCCGCCGGCGGCATCGTGGGCGCGGCGCGCACCGCGGCGATGGCGGGGCTGGACCACATCATCGGCTTCGACATGGGCGGCACGTCGACCGATGTCGCACTTTATGCTGGTGGCTTCGAGCGTGCCTTCGAGACCGCGGTGGCCGGCGTGCGCATGCGGGCGCCGATGATGGCCATCAACACGGTGGCCGCCGGCGGTGGCTCGATCCTGCATTTCGACGGCGCGCGTTTTCGTGTCGGCCCTGACTCGGCCGGTGCGGACCCGGGGCCGGCGTGCTATCGCCGCGGCGGCCCCCTGACGGTGACCGACGCCAATGTCTGCGTCGGCAAGATCCAGCCGCGGCACTTTCCCGCGATCTTCGGGCCCAACGGCGACGCACCGCTGGATGTCGATATCGTGGCGGCGAAATTCGCCGCGCTGGCGGAAGAGATCGCGCGAGCCACCGGGCAACAGCGCAACCCGCAGCAGGTGGCGGAAGGCTACCTGCAGATCGCTGTCGCGAACATGGCGAACGCCATCAAGCAGGTGTCGGTGCAGAAGGGCCATGACGCCTCGCGTTTTGCGCTGCAATGCTTCGGTGGGGCAGGGGGGCAGCATGCCTGTCTGGTAGCCGATGCGCTCGGGATGGAGACGGTGTTCATCCACCCGTTCGCCGGCGTGCTTTCGGCTTATGGCATGGGTCTTGCTGACCAGACGGTTATGCGCGAACAGGCCGTGGAGATCCCGTTGGAGCCGCATGCGATGGCGGAACTGCGCGAGCTCGCCGACCGGCTCGCGGACGAAGCGACCAAGGCGCTCGCCGGGCAAGGCGCCGATCCGGCACAAATCACGGCGCAGCGCAATCTGCATCTGCGTTATGCCGGCACCGAGGCGGCGCTGATCGTACCGCTGCGCGATGAGCAGGAGATCATCGCGGACTTCACCGTGGCGCATCGGGCGCGCTTCGGCTTTGCGACGCCTGACCGGCCGCTGGTGGTCGAGGCCGTCGCGGTCGAGGCAATCGCGCCGGGCGAGACAGTAGATGAGGCGACGCTGCCGACCCGCGACAGCGGCGCGCCGCAGACGATCGACACGATCCAGATGTTCACCGGCGGCAGGGACCATTCGGCGCCGGTGTTTGATCGGACCGATCTTCTGGCGGGGGACCGCATCGCCGGTCCGGCATTGATCCGCGAGGCCAACGCCACGACCGTGGTCGAACCCGGCTGGACCGCGGAAATCACCGAGCTCGATCACATGACCCTGCGCCGCACGGAACGGCTCGCAACGCGTGTCGACGCCAGCAGCGGCAGGCCCGATCCGGTGTTGCTCGAGCTGTTTAACAACTTGTTCATGAATGTGGCCGAGCAGACCGGTGCGGTGCTGCAGAACACATCGATGAGCGTCAACATCAAGGAACGGCTGGACTTCTCCTGCGCCATATTCGACGCGGAGGGCTTCCTGGTGGCGAATGCGCCGCACGTGCCGGTGCATCTCGGCGCGATGGGCGAAAGTGTGCGGACCGTGCTGAACAACCGGCGCACCACGTTGAAGCCGGGCGACGTGGTTGCACTGAACAACCCATTCAACGGCGGCACACATCTGCCGGACGTCACCGTGATCACGCCGGTGTTCGACGAGACCGGCGGAAGCATCATGTTCTTCGTCGGCAGCCGCGGGCATCACGCCGACATCGGCGGCACCACGCCTGGCTCCACGCCGCCCGTGTCGCGCACGCTGGAAGAGGAAGGCGTGGTGATCGATGACTTCCTGCTGGTCGATGGCGGTCAGTTCCGCGAGGGGGAACTGCGCGCGCTGCTCGCCGGTGCGAAGTATCCCGCGCGCAGCCCTGACGTGAATGTCGCCGACATCAAGGCGCAGGTGGCGGCGAACGAGAAGGGTGTGCAGGAGCTGCAACGCGTCGTCGCGCTGTACGGCTGGCCGGTGGTCAGCGTGTATATGCGCCACGTGATGGACAACGCCGAGGAGTTGGTGCGGCGGGTGATCGACCGGCTCGGCAGCGGTGCGTTCGAATACACGATGGACAGTGGCCTGCCATTGCGCGTCGCGGTCAGCGTCGATCGCGCGACACGCAGCGCGGTGGTGGATTTCACCGGCACCGGACACCAGAGTGAGGGCAACTTCAACTCGCCGCCTGCCGTCACCCGCGCCGCGGTGCTGTACGTGTTCCGGACACTGGTGGCCGACGATATCCCATTGAATGACGGCTGCCTCAAGCCGCTGCGGCTGATCATTCCCGCCGGCACGTTCCTCTCGCCCACGCCGGGTGCCGCGGTGGTCGCCGGCAACACCGAGGTCTCGCAGGCAACGTGCAACGCGATCTTCGGCGCACTGAAGCCGATCGCCTGCTCGCAGGCCACGATGAACAACTTCCTGTTCGGCGACGCGCACCGGCAGTACTACGAGACCATCTGTGGCGGCACCGGTGCCGGTCCGGGATTCGACGGGACGTCGGCGATCCACTCGCACATGACCAACACGCGGATGACCGATCCCGAGGTTCTGGAGCTGCGCTATCCTGTGCGATTGGAGCGTTTCGCTATCCGTCGCGGATCAGGCGGGGAAGGAAAGTGGCGGGGAGGCGACGGCGCCATCCGCCGCGTCCGGTTCCTCGAAGCGATGACCGCGGTGATCGTGTCGTCGCGCCGCAACGTCGCGCCATTCGGACTGGAGGGCGGCGAGGACGGCGCGGTCGGTCGGCAATGGGTGGAGCGCGCCGATGGCACGCACGAGGTCCTCACCGGGACTGACAGCGCCGAGTTGAACCCTGGCGATGTGTTCGTGATCGAGACGCCGGGCGGTGGCGGCTACGGCGCTCCGTCCTGACGTGCCGCGTGGGCGTGCAGTACCTGGTCACCGTTGGGGCAGTCACCGCGCTCCTTTTGCTGGCCGCCTGGCAAGTGCCCCAATGGCTCGACTGGACGCGCTATCGAACGACGATCGAGGTACTGGCGACCGCGACACTCGGCCAGCCGGTCACGATAAGCGGACCGATCTCGCTCAGGTTGCTGCCGCAGCCTGAGCTGACCGCGGAGCAGGTCAACATCGGTGGGAACGGGCCGGCTGATCTTTCGATCCGTGTTCAGGCGCTGCGACTGCGCACCGCTTTCTGGTCGCTGGTCGCTGGACGCGTGGATGCGCGGGCTCTCGTGCTAAGCGGGCCCGATCTGCACATCCCCTGGCCGGCGGAGCCCGGCATGCTTCTCCCGCGGCCACCGACCTGGTTGGCGGCGTTCGCGGCGCGGGTCGAGAACGGCCGGCTGACGATCGGACGCGTGGCTTTTACCGGCATCAATGCGACACTGGCGACGCTTGAGACAGGTGCGCTGTCGGCGTCGGGTACGGCGCAGTTCACCGGTCAGGACTGGCACTTCACCGCACGACTGACGGCCGCAGGACGCGATGGCGCTGCCGGGCTGGACGTCGCGCTGGACGGGCAGGGCGCGGCCAGCGGTCTGGGGGCGAGCTTCACCGGCCAGTTGGCGAGGGACGGAACGCTCGCGGGCATGATTGCCAGCCGCGGGCCGAATCTCGCGCTGTTGGTGCCGGCACCGCCCGTGCCGTTTCGGGCCGATGGACGGTTGACGGTCGGCAGCGGTGTGGCGGCGGTCGACGATGTGGCAATGGAAATTGGCGGCTCGCCGGCCAGGGGAGCCGTGGCGCTGCGCGTCGCGCCAGATCCGCGGCTCGACATCGCATTGGCGGCAAGCCGGCTCAGCCTGGACGCCTGGCTGCCTGTACTGCTGGGTGCCGGCACCACCATCGCCGGGATTGAAGTGCCGATTGGGATCGATTTCTCCGCCGAGGCTGCGCCGCTGGCCGATGGCACGCTGGAGCATGTGAGGGCGGCGTTCGAGCTTGACGGCAAGGACCTCGTCGTTCGCGAAGCCAACGCATTGCTACCGGGCAACGCGAAGCTGCAAGTGAGCGGTCATATAGCGCGTGACGATCCGGCGCGGCCGCGTTTCGAGGGCGATGCGCAGGTCGAGGCACCTGTGCTGCGAACGACATTGCGCTGGCTGGATCAGGCGGTGCCGGGTTGGCTGGCGCCGCGGCTGTTGGCGGAACTGCCGGAGAGCGCGGTGCAGCGCGCCAAGGTGTCTGCCCATGTGGTAGCCAACGGCAGCGATGTCGCGCTGCAGCATCTCAGCGGCACACTTGATGCTGCGGCGATCTCCGGGGGGCTGCGATTGAAGCGGGGTGATCCGCCCAGCCTCACGGTCGATCTGTCGGCAGACCGCCTGGCGTTGGATCCCTGGCTGCCGTCGCGCCCAGAGACCTTGGCCGAACTGCACACGGAAGCGTCCGGACTGGACGTCGATCTGCGGATCAACGTCCGGCAGGCGCTATTGGCCGGGGTGACCATCGATGGCTTTGTGGTTGATGCTGCGGTCGATGCCATCGGCGTTCTGCTGCGTCAGACCGAGGGTACGGCGCGGGGAGCGCACTTCGCCATAGCCGGGTCGCTGGGCGGTGGCGGCGAGCTGAGCGGCGGCAGGTTGAGCATCGAAACCGATGATGCGGCGCCCCTGTCGGAGCTGTTGCCCGCTGTCTGGAGGCCGACGCAGGCACTATGGCACGGGCCGGCCAAACTGGACGTGCAGTTCTCCGGGCCACAACAGGCGCTGGTCGCAAGTGCGCGGCTTGCGCTGGGCGATGCGGAACTGGAGGCGAGCCCGACCGTCGATCTGACATCGGGCGCGTGGAGCGCGACGCTCGCGTTGCACCATCCTGGTGCGCGTCGGCTGATCGCGATGCTCGGTCTGCCTGAGCGGGCGGGTCTACCCGAACTGCCTGGCTGGCTGGACGATGGTTCGCTCGCGCTGGTTGCGCATCTGACAGGCACCCCGGGGCGCTTTGACGCAGCGCCGTTCGACCTTACGGCCGCGACACTTCACGCGCGCGGCGATCTTGCGTTCGATCACAGCGGCGCGGAGCCGCAGGTGTCGGGCCATATCCATTTGGGTGTCGTGATGCTGCCACTGCCCAACGGCGGCTCAGATGTGCCATTGCCGTTCGACGCCCTGCGGGGCTGGCGAGGCGATGTGCAGCTTGGGTTTGATCAGTTGGTCGTGGGAGCGGGCCCTGCGCTCCAGGACGCGGGGGTTACGTTCTCGGTGGCAGATGGAGCACTGCGGCTGGCCAACTTCACCGCGAGACTTGGCTCGGGAACCGTGAACGGCAGCCTTGCAGTCGATGCCACCGCCGATCCGCCGGCGCTTGCAATGGAGACCAAGGTGAGCAACGCGATCATCGTGGGCCCGTTGGACGATGCGCCGATCGATCTGCTGTCGGGCCGCGCCGATGCCACGGCACAGCTTCGCGCGAGCGGCTATAGTCCGTCGGCGATTCTCACGACGCTCGGTGGCCGCGGGACGCTGACCGTGCAAGATGGCGCTCTGGCGGGTTTCGACATGTTCCGTTTGAAACTGCTGGTCGAGCGCCCGGATCTGAGATCGGTGGAAGCAGCGGCGAGCGACGCGTTGCGCTCGGGAGCGACGGGCTTTGATCGACTGGCGATTGGCGCAAGCGTCGCCCATGGCGATGTGGTGCTCGAACCCGGCATCCTGACAGGTATCGCTGGGGAGGCGCATGTCAGCGGCGGCATGAACCTGACCAATCAGGCGCTTGATGTCACAATCGCCCTGCAGCCGTCGTTGCCGAGCCCGCCCGAAATCGCGATCCATCTGACCGGGTCGACCGACCGACCGACCGTGACGCCGGAACTCGCCGGCCTGGCGCGCTGGATGGCGGAGCTGACCCGCTGATCGCCGCCCGCGACTCTGGACTCGCGCGGCTTCCCGCGTAACGCTCGCCTATCCCCGCTAGACAAGGCATCGCCATGCTGTTCGAATTCGACAAGACGACACACGAGAATATCTACAAGCTGCTGGTTTCGACCGTGGTGCCGCGCCCGATCGCATGGGTGACCACGCAGGACATCGACGGCTCCGTGAACGCCGCGCCGTTCTCCTTCTTCAATGCGGTGTCGGGTAATCCGCCCGTCGTCGCGATCGGCATTGGCGGTCGTGGCCCGGGCGACGTGAAGGACACCGGTGGCAATATCCGCCGCACCGGCGAGTTCGTGGTGAACCTGGTCAGTAATGCGCTGGCGGAAAAGATGAACATCACCGCGATAGATTTCGACAAGCAGGTGAATGAGCTGGCTGAGGCCGGTTTGCATACCGCGCCTTCGTCACGCGTGAAGCCGCCGCGCATTGCGGAAAGCCCGGTGTCGTTCGAGTGCGAGCGGCTGGTGATCGTCGAGGTGGGCGTCGATCGCGCTGTCGTGCTGGGCAAGGTCGTGGCGATTTACATTGCCGACGAGTTCGTTCTGGATGCAGAAAAGTGCTACGTGGACACCCCGAAGCTTGATCTGATCGGTCGTATGCACGGCCGAGGGTGGTACTCGCGCACGACCGACCAATTCGACATGCCGCGGATCGATGTCGCGGACTGGCCACTGCCCGCCAAGGCAGCCGAGTAACCACGGCTCTGTGACGGGCAGGCGGCTCGGCCAAAAGTCCAATTGTCGTGAACCGATGCATCGCGCGACCCCATGTCGCGTTCCTGTGGCTCGCGTCTGATAGTCGACAGGAGAGAAATTATGACGAAGACATTGCGCCTTCTCAGTATGGCAGCGTTGCTGGCGAGCGGCACGGCAACCGCGATGGCGGCCGGCAGCGGCGCCAGCTCCGGGTCCAGCCAGTCGGTGACGGGCACGCAGTTGGGCAGTCCGCAGGAGTCCACGCCGGCGACCGGCAGCGCGCCGAACTCAGCCGCGCCGACCTACAACTATTCCCAGTCGGGCGGGTCTGGCGGATCTGCCACGAGCGCCCACTCGTATCCGGGCAAGGTGGGACCGACGGGGTCGATCCAGCCGGATGCGACCAATCCGGGCCGCTCCAATCCAAGCGGCGGTGGCGGCTCGAGCGGCCATTGAATTATTGAGTGATTGAGATCGCGGGCTGCGCGTCGCGCAGCCCGCTTTTTCGTATCGGGTGGTTAGCTGTCGGGCTGGACGATCCCACCGCGTGGGGTCGCGGCGTGTTCCTTGAGAACCGAGTCGGTTCCCGGATCGACCTCTTTCAGCAGCACATCGTAACCCCACAGGTCGGCGAGATGCTGCAGCACGAAGCGCGCATCGCGCTCTTCCAGCAGAACACGGTTCAGTGCGCGGTGATGCAGGATCAGGCGCCGGTCGCCGGCAAGGTTCACGTCCACCACCTGAATATCGGGGAGTGTCCAGGCGATGTCGTACTGCTTCGCCAGTGCACGCTGTATCTTGCGATAGCCACGCTCGTCGTGGATCGCCTCGACGCTGAGGTTCGGTTCGTTGGCGTCATCCAGCACATGGAACAGCCCGAAGTCACGGATCAGCCGCGGGCTGAGGTACTGCAGGATGAAACTCTCGTCGCGGTAATTGGCCCAGACGTCGCGCAACACCGCCATCGGATCGGCGGCGCCTGCGATATCGGGGAACCAGTGCTGGTCTTCCGCCGTCGGCTCGGTGCAGATGCGCTCGATGTCACGCATCATCGCGAAGCCGAGTGCGTAGGGGTTGATGCCGGAGTAGCGGGGATCGTCGAAGTCCGGCTGGAACACCACGTTGGTGTGCGAGCGGAGGAACTCCACCATGTTGCCGTCGGTCAGCAGCCCCTTCTCGTGCAGGCGGTTCATGATGCGATAGTGCGTATAGGTCGCGCAGCCCTCGTTCATCAGCTTGGTTTGCTGCTGCGGATAGAAGTACTGCGCGATGATGCGGACGATGCGCAGGATCTCGCGCTGCCAGGGCTGCAGGCGTGGCGCGGTCTTCTCGAGGAAATACAGTACATTTTCCTGCGGAAGCTGGAGCAGCGCACGACGGCGGTCGTCGATCGACTTGTCGTCTTTTTCCGCACCCTTGGTCGGGACGGTACGCCACAGGTCGTTGAAGACCTGCTCCTCGTGCTGCCGCCGATCCTTGGCGCGCTGCTCTTCGGAGCGCAGATCCGCTGCGCGACGGCGCGGATAACGGTGCACGCCATGACTCATCAACGCGTGAGCGGCATCCAGCAGGCGCTCTACCGCCGCCTCGCCGTAGCGTTCCTCGCAATGCGCGATATAGCCGCGGGCGAATTCGAGATAGTCGAGGATACCGTCGGCGTCGGTCCACTGCTTGAAGACGTAGTTGTTCTTGAAGAAGTGGTTATGACCGAATGCAGCGTGGGCGATGACCAACGTCTGCATCGTCGCCGTGTTCTCCTCCATGATGTAGCTGATGCATGGATTGGAGTTGATCACGATCTCATAGGCTAGGCCCTGCATGCCGGCACGATACATCGCCTCGTTGCGCGCGAAGTGCTTGCCGAACGACCAGTGTTTGTAGAACAGCGGCATGCCGATCGAGGAATAGGCGTCGAGCATTTGCTCGGTGCCGATGATCTCGATCTGATTGGGATAGGTGTCGAGGCCGAGTTCGCCGATCGCGATCTTTTGGATCGCATCGTGGACGCGCTGGATGGTGCCGAACTCCCAGTCCGCACCCTCGAACAGCGGGCGCTCGGCCCGGATGCCACCGCCGAAGTCGTTCATGTCTCGGCTCCTGTGGTTGCCTGCTTCTTCGCAAACAGCTCGCGGAACACCGGATAGATGTCTCGCCGGTGTCCCACTTTGCGCATCGCCATTGGCGCGCCGGTCTTGCAGATTGCTGTGTAGGTCTGCCACAGGTCTGAGTCGCGTCGGATGAAGCCGGGCGGGAAGTGCTCGGAATCGCGGCCGACCTCGAGATAGGCGTAGTACCTGACAGACCGGAAGAATATTTTCGGTCAGCAGTGCCGCCGTCTTGTCGTTGTCGGAGGCCGTGTTGTCGCCGTCTGACGCCTGCGCCGCATAGATATTCCACAGATCCGGGCTGTAGCGCTCGGTAATAACGCGCTGCATTTCCTCGAGCGCGGTCGATACGACGGTGCCACCGGTTTCCGGCGAGTGGAAGAATGTATCCTCGTCCACCTCCTGCGCCTGATGCGTGTGGCGGATGAACACCACGTCGACGTGCTTATAGCGGCGGCGCAGGAAGATGTAGAGCAGGACGTAGAACCGCTTGGCGAGGTCCTTCATGTGCTCGGTCATCGAGCCGGACACGTCCATGAGGCAGAACATCACGGCCTGTGCGACCGGCTTTGGCTGCGGCTCGAATCTGCGGTAGCGAACATCGAGCGGGTCGATGTAAGGGATCAGTCCGGTGCGCCGCAGCTTGCGCTCAAGCTCGGCCTCCAGCTCAACGCGACGCGCCTGATCGTCGCCGTCCGGGCTGAGTGCCGCGATCTCGTCGCGAAGGCGCTGCAGCTCGTCGGGCTTCGGCCGCTTCAGCGCGATCCGCCGCGACAGACTGTTGCGCACCGTGCGCAGCAGCGCGAGGTTGGCGGGCGAGCCGGTGACCGAATAGCCGGCGCGATGCCAGGACACGCTTTCGCTGTCGACCACGCGCCGCTTTGCCAGGTCCGGCAGTTCGAGATCTTCCAGGAACAGGTCGACGAACTCATCGCGCGACAGAGCGAAGCGGAAGTCATCCTGCCCGTCGCCGTCGGGGCTGCCCTCGGAGCCGCCACCCCCCGCACCACCCTGCGGGCGGGGGATCGTGTCGCCCTCGATGTACTGCTTGTTGCCGGGCAACAGGTGGTCGCGGAGGCCGCCGGACGCGCTACGGTGGAACGATGGTTCGTGAACGCCCTGGGCGGGCAGCGCGACCTCACCTGCCTGATCGGCATCCTTGATGCTGCGGCTGGCCGAGCTTTCATGCACCGCCTTCCGGATCAGCGACTTGGCGCGGCGCATGAACCGCTGCCGATTGGCGAGGTTCTTGCCGCTGGGGTTGAGACGCCGGTCGACGATGTGCATGAAGTTGCCTGTTCCGGGCGGGGCCTTTTTCACCCCGCCTGCTTGACGCGCATGTACCACTCGACCAAGCGGCGGACCTGCCGCTCGGTGTAGCCACGCGCAACCATACGATCCACGAACTCCTCGTGCTTCTTCTCGCTGTCGCTGTCCTTCTTGGACCCGAAGCTGATCACTGGAAGCAGCTCCTCCACCTGACTGAACATGCGCCGCTCGATGACTTCGCGGATCTTCTCGTAGCTGGTCCAGGACGGGTTCTTGCCGTTGTTGTTGGCGCGGGCCCGCAGGCTGAACTTCACCACCTCGTTCCGGAAGTCCTTCGGGTTGGCGATTCCGGCAGGCTTCTCGACCTTCGTCAACTCCTGGTTCAGCAGCTCGCGGTTCATGAGCTGGCCGGTGTCGGGATCCTTGAAGTCGATATCCTCGATCCAGGCGTCGGCGTAGGACACGTAGCGGTCGAAGAGGTTCTGGCCGTAGTCGTGGTACAACTCGAGATAGGCCTTCTGGATCTCATTGCCGATAAATTCGGCGTAACGCGGCGCGAGCTCGCCTTTGATGAACTCCAGGTAGCGCTTCTCTGTCTCGGTCGGAAGCTGCTCGCGACGAATGGCCTGCTCCAGCACGTACATCAGATGCACCGGATCGGCGGCGATTTCGGTCGTGTCGTGGTTGAACGTCGCTGCCAGCACCTTGAACGCGAATCGGGTGGAGGCGCCGTCCATGCCTTCCTCCACGCCGGCCGAGTCTTTGTATTCCTGCAGCGAACGTGCACGCGGATCGGTTTCCTTCAGGCTCTCTCCGTCATAGACCCGCATCTTGGCGAACAGGGTCGAGTTCTCGTGCCGGCGCAGCCGGGTAAGCACCGAGAATCGCGCCAGCATCTCAAGTGTCGCCGGCGCGCACGGCGACGCCGAGAGTTCCGATCCGCGCACCAGCTTGTCGTAGATCTTCTGCTCTTCGGTGACGCGAAGGCAATACGGCACTTTGATCACGTAAATTCGGTCAATGAAGGCTTCGTTGTTGCGGTTGTTCTTGAAGGTCTGCCACTCCGCTTCGTTGGAGTGGGCCAAAATGATGCCACTGAACGGGATGGCGCCGATGTTCTCGGTGCCGATGTAGTTGCCTTCCTGCGTTGCGGTTAGCAACGGGTGCAGCATCTTGATCGGCGCCTTGAACATCTCGACGAATTCGAGCAGGCCCTGGTTGGCGCGATTGAGGCCACCGGAATAGCTGTAGGCGTCCGGATCGTTCTGCGCATGCAACTCCAGCTTGCGGATGTCGACCTTGCCGACCAGCGAGGAGATGTCCTGGTTGTTCTCATCGCCAGGCTCGGTCTTGGCGACGGCGATCTGGCGCAGCCGCGAGGGCTGCAGCTTGGCGACGCGGAAGCGTGAGATATCGCCTTCGAATTCATCGAGTCGCTTGACGCACCAAGGGCTCATCAGTCCGGTCAGGCGACGTTGGGGAATGCCGAAGCGATCTTCCAGCATCGGCCCCATGCGCTCGGGATTGAACAGCCCAAGCGGGCTTTCGAATACCGGGCTCAACTGGTCTCCTGCCTTCAGCACATAGACGGGATGCAACTCCATCAATGCTTTCAGGCGTTCCGCGAGCGATGACTTGCCGCCGCCGACCGGGCCAAGCAGATACATGATCTGCTTGCGCTCCTCGAGGCCCTGCGCGGCGTGGCGCAGGAAACCGACGATGCGCTCGATCGTCTCTTCCATGCCGAAGAATTCGGAGAACGCCGGATACACCCGAATGGTGCGGTTCATGAAGATGCGACCGAGTCGCGCATCCTTTGCCGTATCGACCATCTGAGGTTCGCCGATCGCGGCGAGCAAACGCTCGGTCGCAGTCGCAAACATCATTGGATCGTCTCGGCACGCTTCCAGATACTCGGGAAGCGTCATCTCGGCTTCGCGGTTTGCCTCGAAGCTTTTTGCGTAGGCTGCGAACAGGTCATCGACCGGATACATCGGCCGCTCCGTTAGTTGAGGGGGCGCATCTGGCACTAATGCAAGATGGGTGCGAGCGTAGCGTATCGAGTGGGTGTCGCGTGAATGTTTTTTCGCGCGGACGTGCGGTTTGCACGCATGGTGTGACGGTGGCTGTTCTGGCCATAGAGGCCTCCTGTCCGAGTCGCTGGCCGCTACAGCGACCAAGGGGTGAAGCATGGTGACTTTGTGGCAGCTCACCATGACGTGCCTTTTGCCACGTGTGCGGATGACCCGTCCGCCTGCGGCCGCCTGGACAGCCCGGCTCCCAAATCGAACATTTGAGACGCCGGGCGTCAATTGGCTTGTGGCGGGTTTTTGTGACTGAAATCAATATGTTAAGGGTCGTCCCTGATAAATTGAAGGAAGTCTGGGAGCGGCGCGGCGGGCCACCGATCCAATTCGCTTGCGCGACAGTCACAAACTGAGGCGTGAGACACGTGGGAACCGGCTCCATTGCCGCAACCTCCATTCCCGGAGCCATGGCAAAATGGCGCCGAGTTTCCCAAACCTACGCGGGTATTTCTAACATCCCGTTAACCTACCGCGTGGTTGCATGGCGGCGATTCCGAGTCGTACGGAAGCGAATATTGGTGATGGCCCGGTCGCGGCGCGCAACAGGCGCGCGAATATTGGGCTGCATGCCGGACGGCGCGGCGTCACCTGCCTGCGGCCTGTGCACACCTCACGAGTCGCGCCGGTGCTCTCCGCGTGCCACAGCCAGCACAGCTTCCTCGGTGGCGTTGGCGGGAGGTCTCGGCAACCCGGCGCCGAGCAACCGCACCGTTCGCCGTATCTGGTCGTAATAGTGCCGGCATGCCTCGCAGCGGAGCAGATGCCACCACATGTCGAGGCGGGTCCGGAGTGGCACGGCGCGCTCCAGATAGTCCGTCACCAGTTCGCTCATATCGCGGCAGGTCGGCACGCTTACGGTCCCCCGCGAAGTGGTGCAATTACCTGAGACTCGGTACAAGGCAGTACGTTACTGAAACTCCGCCGCTTCCTGTAGGCAATAGCGCCAGCGCTCCGGGGCAGCCGCCATGCGTCAGACCGAGTTCGACGAGCCGGAGTTCCTGGCCCGACTGCGCCGCGGCGATGAGCAGGCGTTTCGGGTACTGATCAGGCGCTTCCACGGCTCGCTGACGGGGCTCGCCACTTCGATCATCGGCAGCCGCGCCCAGGCCGAGGAGGTGGTGCAGGACGCCTGGCTCGCCGTGTTCTCCGGAATCGGCGCCTTCGAAGGTCGCTCCAGTCTGGTCACCTGGGTGTTCAGCATCGTGCTGAACCGGGCGCGCACGCGTGCCACGCGGGAGCACCGCCTGGTTGGCCTGCCGGCGTTGATGGAGGGAAGCAGCCCGGGCGGCAGAGCGGTGGACGTCTCGGAATTCAAGCCTGACGGTCACTGGATCGAGGCGCCTCGACTATGGGACGAGATAAACCCTGAGCGCATTGTCGGTGGCAGGCAGTTATGGGATCACGTGATGGAGGCGATCGATCATCTGCCGTCCGGGCAGCGCGCCGTCATCATTCTGCGCGACATCGAGGGCTGCGAGGCCGAGGAGGCATGCACCCTGCTTGGCATCACTGCCGAGAACCAGCGCGTCCTGCTGCACCGAGCGCGAGGCCGCGTACGCCAGGCGATCGACGCGGCAATCGGAGCACCGCGTTCTGCCGCGGTCGCGACAGCGGTGCGCCGCCGCGGGGGTGCGACGGCCACGACGGTGCGATTCCTGGCGGCCTGGTGGCATGACTGCCATCGCCGGCTCAGGCGCATCGATCCGCGCTGGCTCATCGGCGCGATGATGGTATCGTAGTTGCACCTGTGGGGAGGAAGAAATGGCGGCACGAAAAACTACGACGGCAGCAGCGCGTAAGTCAGCCGCGAAGGCTGTATCGGCCGGGCCGAGTACGTCGCAGACTGCACCGCCCGGTGGCAACAACCCCAATCGTCTGCTGCGTGAGGCGGCGTGGAGCCGCATGTTCGGTCGGGTCGAGTCGAAGAATCCGTTCACCCGCTAGTGCGACGCCTGCCGTGACATTGCCTTCCCAGCGGCCGGACGATGTGCGCTCGGCCGCGCAGAGCGTGGCGCTCGACTGGGCTGCGCTGCGCGAACATCTGGCGGCCCAAGGGCTGCGTCTCGACAGCGATCCGCCGCCGCGGCAATTCGCCGGGGGACTGGCCAATCTGAACTATCTGATTCACGTCGACGGCAAACCCGCTGTGCTGCGTCGGCCACCGCTCGGCGAACTGCCGGCGGGTGCCTACGACATGGCGCGCGAGTTCCGTATTCTGAGCCGACTGCCGGACGCTCTGACGTTCGTGCCGCGCGGCCTGTTCCTGTGTGCCGATGCAAGCATCGTTGGCGCGCAATTCCAGATCATCGAGTATCGGCCGGGTCTGGTGATCCGTGAGCACATGCCGCCTGAGCTGGCCGGTCGACCGGAAGTCGGTCCTCGCCTGTCACAGGTGCTGCTCGAGACGCTGGTTGCGATCCATGCGGTGGATACCGCTGCGATCGGGCTGGACGATCTCGGACGGCCGGCAGGTTTCCTCGCGCGCGCAGTGAGCGGCTGGCGCAGGCGAGGCGTGGCGGCGCTGGAGGCGGGCACCGAACCGCTGCACGCCGAGCTCGGTCGTTGGCTGGAAAACCACCTGGTGCCGGATGGCATGCCGGCGTTGCTGCACAATGACTTCAAGCTGAACAACATGATCCTGGACCCACATGACCTTTCGCCGGTCGCCGTGGTGGATTGGGACCAGGGCACGCGGGGCGATCCGCTGTTCGATTTCGCAACGCTGCTGAGTTACTGGGTGCACGAGGATGATCCACCCGCGCTGCACGACATGGCACAGATGCCGGCGGACGAGGGCGGCTTCTGGTCGCGCGAGCAGGCGGTCGCCACCTACGCCGCGCTGAGCGGGCGCGATGTGTCGGACTTCCTGTTCCACCGCGTGCTGGCGATGTACAAGCTGGGCGTGATCTTTCTCCAACTTGGCTATCGCTGGCGTAGTGGCGCCACGTCCGAGCCACGCTATGCCGGCCTCACCGCCATTGGCACCGGCATCGTCGAGTTCGCACATGAGATTGCCGAGGGACGCGCATTCTGATGGATTTTTCGCTCTCGACCGAACTGCAGGAGCTGCAGCAGCGCACGCGCAGCTTCATTCGTGACAAGATCATGCCGCTGGAGAGCGACCCGCGACAGACCGCGCATGGCCCGACCGAGGCGTTCCGCCAGGAGTTGGTGGCGCTGGGGCGCGAGGCGGGGCTGCTCGCGCCGCACGCGTCGATTGAGTACCGGCGGGCTCGGGCTGAATAATGTCGGCAAGGCCGTGGTGTTCGAGGAAACCGGCTATTCGCTGCTCGGCTCCGTCGCGATGCACATCTTCGCCCCCGACGAAGCCAATATCCACCTGCTGGAGCAGGTCGCGACGCATGAACAGAAGGAGCGCTGGCTGCGTCCGCTGGCGCGCGGCGACATCCGCTCGTGCTTCTGCATGACAGAGCCGGCGCCGGGCGCGGGCTCGGATCCGTCGGCGCTGAACACCACGGCGGTGTTGGATGGCAATCATTGGGTGATCAACGGCACCAAGTGGTTCATCACCGGCGCGGAGGGTGCGAGCTTCGCCATCATCATGGCGAAGGGCGAAGATGGTGCGGCGACGATGTTCCTGGCCGACATGGATCAGCCGGGAATCGAGATCGTACGCACCATGCACAGCCTGGATCAGGCATTCGCCGGCGGCCACGCGGTGGTGCGCTTCAACGATCTGCGTGTGCCGGCGGGTGACATTCTTGGCGAGCTCGGCAAGGGCTTCCGCTACGCGCAGGTGCGGCTGGCGCCGGCGCGGCTGACGCACTGCATGCGCTGGCTCGGTGCCGCGCGACGGGCGCAGGATATTGCGGCGGATTATGCGGCGAGGCGCGAGGTGTTCGGGTCGAAGCTGGTGAACCACGAAGGTGTCGGGTTCATGCTGGCCGACAACGAGATCGACATCCGCATGAGCCGGCTGGCGATCTGGCACACCGCCTGGGTCTTGGATCAGGGAGCGCGCGGCACCACAGAATCATCGATCGCCAAGGTGTTCTGTTCCGAGGCGATTTGGCGCGTGGTCGATCGCTGCGTGCAGGTGCTCGGCGGGCAGGGCGTCACCGGCGAGACGCTGGTTGAACGCATCTTTCGCGAGGTCCGCGGGTTCCGTATCTACGACGGCCCCTCCGAGGTGCATCGCTGGTCGCTGGCGCAGCGCATCGCGCGCCAAGGCCCGAACTGGTGAGCGAGTTCGGCCGCCCGGCTCGGGCGGCAAAGTCTGTGGCTGACCCCGGCGTTATCCGGGTGGCGGCAGGAAATTCACCTCGTGCAGAGCGGCGAGGCGGACGACCTCTACGGGGTCGGGCACATTGTCGATTGCCTGGAACAGGTCCCAGAGCCTGCGCGTTGGTGACACCCAGAACAGGCAGGTGATGTTCGCCTGGCCGTGGTTGAACAGCCCGTGCGGAATGCCCCGCGGCAGGCGGATCAGATCACCGGTCGATGCGCTCGCGGCCTGGCCATCCAGCACGAGGTCGAAGCGTCCCTCGAATACGTAGATGAACTCGTCCTGTGTCGGGTGGATGTGAGGTGGCACGAACGTGCCGGGCGGCAGCAGCGCATGCCACGAGAAGCTGCTTTCGGTGACATGGAGTGGCGTGTAGGTCTGGCCGAGGATGTGCCAGACCATCCCGTCCACGCCGCTGCCCTGCTGCGTGACGCCGGCAGTCATCGGGGCGGGAGTGGTCATGTCGGTGTTCCTCGGGATGCGTTCGGGCGGGACCCATTGCACAGCATGGCGAGTTGCCGTGCAAGAAACGCCCGCACAGGCCGTGTGAAGCGCGGGCGGACTGATAGCCGGACCGAGGAACCTGGGTTTCCACCACCTCGAACAGGTGAATCGTCACTCTCTGTCTGGCGAGAAGGACCGGCGTCCGCTGTTGAAAATCGCCGCGGAGCGGCGGATGTGGGGACGTTCAAAGAGCGACGTAGGCCAAGCCTGCGAGGCCGACGCACATGCCGACGAAGATGCCCATGAAGTAGTCGATGGGGGCCATAGCAGCCTCCTCTGAACCTGTCTGCGGTCGAGACCGCGCTGAATTACTGGCTGCGGACCCGGAGACCATCTCCGGAGGCCTTAAGCCGACCAAACCAAGGCCCAAATGAGCTACCTCACCTCCGCAGCCACGCGGTCAAATGAGCGTTCGCCCCGAGCACAATAATTGGCTCGGCCGGCATATGGTTTATGCGCACAGCGGAGCGATGGATCACGCAAGGGCAGAACCGGCGGACAGGGTTATTAGATAACGATACGAAACAATATCGCAGGATGGTGCCGTTATCAAGCCGTTTTTGCATTTCAGTGTCTCCGGCCACGGTGACGGCGGCCGGGGTGGTCCTCGCGAGGGTAAATCCAGTGGAATGTCGCCGGCTCGCACGCCGCTGGCCCGAGCGCGCGACATAGTTCTTCAACTGATGACAGCGATCAGCACCGCTATATCCTCGCCCCACGCTTTCCCTGTGGTCCAAACCTCCCCCGGCTGTCTCCGGTTACCTCACGTTGTGTTTCATCCGGGTGACGGTTACGGTCCTATCCTCGGAAGGTCTAGATTGCTGCAAAGCATCGCCGGGAGGTGGGCCGTGCCAGACAACAAACTTCTCGCTTGGATCGAGCCGCGGAGCCGCGACCAAGCGTTCACGGCGGCATTCGTGTCCGTCCCCACGGCGTCGCGCCGTGCTCCAGCCACCTGTAGCTGCACCTCGCCGGACGAAGCGCGGGAGTGGGTTGAGGTCCAAGCTGCTGCGCTGGGTATTCCAGTCGAGTGGACCGACCGCTCGCCACGGCCCACCAGTCGCGGCTGGGCGTATCGATGATCCAGGGCGACTCGGGCGTATCTCTCGGCGTGCTTGCACTCGAGCCCGTACTGCTACGCGCGCGCACTCTCTCGCTGGAACCCCGCTCGTTTCGCCTTCGCGCGATCGGCACCGATTCTTACCCGAATATCGTCAGCCGTGGCCGCGCGGCGCGCGAGTGGGCTTCTTTGCGGACCATCGACGTCGAAGATCCCGATCTGGACGCTTGGGTGAGGGCGCTATTCAGGCAGATGGGCGGGGGATCTGGCGAGTGAGGCAGCACAACCGTGCGGCTTGTCACCACACTCCCTCAACCAGCGCCAACGCAAGAGGCTGGTAGATACGGATTCGTATACATTGGCGGCGGCAAGGGCATACAATTGCCACAGGTAGCCGGTGTGTGAGCTACAGGATTGCAGCCAACCGACGCTCATACCCCGCATTGCTGGCGGATGGTCAGCCTGCTGAGGTGGCAGCGCTCATCCAAGCGTATCGGTGCCGCTCGCGATATCGGCGACCGCGCGCACAGTCGCTCTTGCGACAAAAAAACAGGCCGCAACGACAACGCCAGCCCCTGTCAGAAGCAACCACATCGAACGCCCGATTCTGATGTGCACGTTGAAGACACTCACAACGGATCGGGGGCAGGATGGGTTCCCCCACCACGCACACAATCCGGTGTCCTTCATTCAACCCTTGGGGCTGCCGCCGCCAGACGCACCGGCGCTGGCGGGCATATCAAGGGTCCAGACAGCATGAGGACAATTCTGAATTGTGACGGGTGGCTGCGGGCGGGATTGGTGGAGCTGAGGGGATTCGAACCCCTGGCCTCCTCATTGCGAACGAGGCGCTCTCCCAACTGAGCTACAGCCCCGTCCCGCAGGGCGCTGACATTGCTCAGAGGCCCCGCTGAAAGTCAAGCGAGTGGGCTGTCGTATAGGTTGCAGACCGAAACATCGCCCGCTAGCTTCCGCCGACCCTTGGGAGACCCCGCGTGATCGACATCTTTTTTCAATTGATCTACTACGTGGTCAACCTATTCAAGTGGGCGGTCATCCTGAGCGCTGTGTTCAGCATTCTCGCCAGTTTCGGCGTGCTGGATACGCGGAATCGGCTGGTCTGGACGATTGGCGACTTCCTGTATCGGGTTACCGACCCTGTCTTGCGACCGATTCGGAACATGCTGCCGAATTTCGGTGGCATCGACATCAGTCCATGGGTTGTCGTCGTCCTTATTCAGATCGTCGTCCTGCCGTTGCTATTCAAAATCCACGCCGCGGTCACCTACGGAACCTGGCAACCGCTGGTCTTTTGACGATGTTCTGGCGCCCGCTTGCGGATGGAGTCGCCGTCGCGGTGAAGGTACAGCCGAAGTCGCGTCGGCCAGGATTGCATGGGGCAACCCCCACGGCTGATGGCGAACGCCTCCGCATCGGGGTCACCGAGGCGGCGGAAGGTGGACGTGCCAACCGCGCCGCCTGTGCTGCGCTGGCTGACGCGCTCGGGCTGGCGCAGTCAGCGGTGCGTCTGACTTTCGGTGTGACCAGCCGGGAGAAGACCCTGCGCGTCGCGGGCGACCCCGTCGCGCTCGGCGAAAAGCTGGCAGCGTTGTGAGTGCGAGGATCATCGACGGCAAGGCGGTAGCCGCGGCGTTGCGAGCAAAGGTGGCCGAGCGGGTTGCCGCCCTGTCGTTTCGTCCGGGTCTGGTCGTGGTGTTGGTAGGCGATGATCCGGCGAGTGCGGTCTATGTGCGCAGCAAGGACCGTGCTGCGAATACCGCGGGAATCGCGGCGCGTACCATCCGCCTGCCGTCGGAGACGTCTGAGGAAGCACTGATCGCTCAGATCGCCGCGCTGAACGCCGATCCCACAGTGGATGGCATTCTGGTGCAGCTTCCTCTGCCAGGACAGTTCACTTTGCGGGCGGTGATCGAAGCAGTGGACCCGGGCAAGGATGTCGACGGCTTCCATCCATTGAATGTCGGGCGCCTGGCGGCGGGTCACCCTGGGTTGGTTCCCTGCACCCCGGCCGGCGTGATGAAGCTGCTCGCCGAGACCAACGCTTCGCTGGACGGCGCCCGCGCCCTGGTGCTGGGTCGCTCCACGATTGTCGGCCGCCCGATGGCGGCGCTGCTGCTGGCCGCCCATGCCACCGTCACCATGGCCCACACCCACACGCGCGATCTCGCCGCCGAGTGCCGGCGCGCGGACGTGATTGTGGCGGCCGCAGGCAGACCGGAACTGGTGCGTGGCGACTGGATTGCGCCGGGCGCCACGGTGATCGACGTTGGGATGAACCGGCTTCCCGACGGCCGTCTGGTGGGCGATGTGGCCTTCGCCGAGGCGGTTCAGGTCGCCGGCGCGGTCACGCCGGTACCGGGTGGTGTCGGGCCGATGACGATCGCCTGCCTGCTGGAAAACACGGTGACCGCCGCGCTGCGCAGGCGATCGAGCGGCTGACCGGGCACCCCGCCTCGCCGAAAACCGGGCGTGACTTGCGGCTGCCGCGTGCCAGCGATCATGATCGGAACAAGACGAAGTCGTGCACCAAGGGGAAACATGTCGGACAACCAACCTATCGGATTCGTGCCCAACCCGGACGCGTGGTCGGCTACGGCTACGCAGCCCGCCTTCGCATCGGTGCGCCATAGCTATCCGCTGGCGGTGCGCGATCATGGTCTGGGTACCGCCATCAGCCTGCTGATGAGAAGCCTGCCCTATGCGCTTGCCCGATTCGGCATCCTGCTCGCCTACACATTGGCCTCCATCGTTTGGCTTGTGGTCACCTTCGGCGGCGCCGCCTGGCTCGGCACCCACATCGCGGGTGCCTTCGGCGTCGTGTGGTTTGTCATCTGCATCGTGGGCGTCGGTTGGTTCTGGGGCGCAGTGCTGCGCTATCTGCTGCACCTGCTCGCCTGTGGGCACGTTGCCGTGCTGACCGACCTGATCACCCGCGGCCAGGTGGGCAACGGCAGTGAGTCGCAGCTCGCCTACGGCAAGCGTGTGGCCACCGAGCGGTTCGGCCAGGTGAATGCGCTGTTCGGCCTGAACATGCTGGTACGCGGCATTCTCGCCGCCTTCCACCGCACGCTCGACTGGATTGCGGACATGCTGCCGATCCCTGGTCTGGAGAGCATGTCGAACCTCGTCAACATCGTGCTGCGTGCGGCGACGCGTTACCTGGACAAGGTGATTTTGTCCTACAACCTGGCACGCAATGACCAGGACCCGTGGCGGGGTGCGCGCGAAGGCATTGTTTATTACTGCCAGAATGCCAAGCCGATCCTGAAGACCTCGGTGTGGATCGTCATCCTGGAGCGCTTGCTCAGCTTCGTCGTGTGGCTTGTACTGCTGACGCCGGCAGCGGCCATCACGGTCATGCTGCCGGCCTCGGTGCGCGAGTCGGGGGGCATTGTCACCGTCATCATCGCCGTGCTGCTCGCAGCCACGGTGCGCGCCGCATTCATCAAGCCGTTGTTCCTGATCATGATGATGGTGCGGTTCCACGCGCTGATCGAGAACCAGCCGATCGACCAGGAATGGGACGCACGGCTCTGCGGAATTTCCGACAAGTTCCGGACGCTAGGCGAGCAGGCAGCGCCGGTGTTCAGGTGATCCGGAACGACAGCAGTAGTCGGTTAATCGGCCCCGAACGCTCGTAGGCGATCTGGTCGGCGAAGCCGCGCATCATTCTGATGCCCAGGCCGCCGATCTTGGCGGACTGCAGGTCCTTGGGCGCCGGCGGCGGCTCGTAACTAAGGGGATTGAATGGCCGACCATCGTCGGTGACCTCGGCATGCACGGCCGTATCGTCGCGCCACAAGGCGAGGTGCAGATCATGCGCCGTGTCGGGCTCGAACGCGTGGGAGACGATGTTGGTGACCGCCTCGTCCAGACAAAGCTGCAACGCATGCGTGGTTTCGGAAGGCAACGCCAGCGTTACGGCAAGTTCGTCAACCCACGTAATCACCCGCGCGATCTCTGCGCGGTCGTTGCGCAGCATCAGGGAGTGGCGTTCGCTCACCGCAAACTGGTCACCGTTCAGGCGTGTGCGGAAGCAGCCGCCACTGCCGCCTCGCTGTCGCGATAGATCGGCATCAGATCGGTCACACCCGTAACCTCCAGCACGCGCTCCACTTCGCCAACGGGATTGAGCAGGACAAAGCTGCCGCCGCGGCGCTGCACCGACTTGGCGCCCAGCAGCAGCGTTCTGATCCCGATCGAGGCCAGAAAGCTGACGTTGGCAAGGTCGACCACGATGCCTTTGTGGGACCCGGCGATAGCGCTGAATTGCAGATCGATGACACTTGCCCCGGTGATATCCAGCCGTCCATCCAGAATGACTTTGACCACGCCCGGAATAACCGGCTCGACTGCCATCTTCATCTTGTCCCCCGTTGCCGACAGATCCCACAGCTGCGCTAACGGCAGCCATCTTCAATAGTCTGGTCTCGAAGGCGGTTCAATTGCGCCGCAACCGAATCATAGGGGGCTTGCCCTATGTCGTCATGGTATCAGGCGCCATCGCTCGAGTATCACGGTCGGGCTGAGACGGGGAGGACAGCATGGCACGAGTGGTCGGAATCGATCACCTGGTGATCAGGGTCAGCGACTATGAGATGTCGAAGGATTTCTACGGCAGGTTGTTCGCATTTCTGGACTTCGAGGTCTCCGACGAATACGAGGATGCGATTGGCTGGACCAACGGCAAGACGCGCTTTTGGATAGGTCCGGCCGATGCCGATGGGCGCAAGCGCGAATACCGTGTGGGCGACGTCGGTTTCCATCACTACGCGTTCCAGTTGCGCAGCCGCAGGGATGTCGATGCCCTGCAGGTTTTCCTGCGTGAACTCGGGGCCACCATCGTTGACCCAGCCGCCGAGTACTACGACGACTACTATGCGGTGTTCTTCCTGGATCCCGACGGGCTCAAACTGGAGGGCATGAAATACGGCGAGCGCCACGCACGCGAAGCACGGCGGAAGCGGCAATGACGTCGACGCCACAACGCTCCGGCTATGCGCGCCTGCCATTCTTCTATGGCTGGGTCATCGTGGCCGTCGTCTTCATCACCATGGGCGTAGCGGTGAATGCTCGCACCGCATTCTCCCTGCTGTTCCCGCCGATCCTCGACGAGTTTGGTTGGGATCGCGGCACGACGGCCGGCGCTTTCTCGTTCGGGTTCATCGTGTCGGCAATCATGAGCCCATCGCTTGGCAGGCTGATGGACAAGCGCGGCCCGCTGGTCGTGAATGAACTGGGGGTGGTCCTGATCGGTTCTGGACTGCTGTTGGCGACGCTGGTGCAGAAACCGTGGCAGCTTTACGCGACACTCGGCATGCTGGTGGGCGGCGGCAGCGTCTGCCTGGGTTACACCGGCCAGGGATTGTTCCTGCCCAACTGGTTCGTCCGCCGCCGCGGGCTCGCGATGAGCCTCGCGTTTGCCGGTGTCGGCGTGGGGTCAATCATCCTGCTGCCATGGCTCCAAAGCATGATCGTGCGCGAGGGCTGGCGAACCGCGTGCCTGGTGCTGGGCATCGTCGTCCTGGTTTTGCTGCTGCCGCTCAATCTGCTGGTGCGACGACGGCCAGAAGACATCGGTCTCGAACCCGATGGTGACAGCTTGTCTCGCGTGGGCGCTGTCGGCAGAGCGAGCGCAAATATCGTCGATCCGGCTTGGGCCGCGGTGGACTGGACGCTGGGCCGCGCCTTGCGCACGAGTCGTTTCTGGTGGATCGCGATTGGGTATTTCTGCGCGCTGTTCGTCTGGTACGCGGTGCAGGTCCATCAGACGAAATACCTTGTGGAAATCGGCTTCAGTCCCGCGCTCGCCGCCTGGGCGTTAGCGGGTGTCAGCCTCGCTGGCATCCCTGGTCAGATCGCGCTCGGCCATCTGTCCGATCGCATTGGACGCGAGTTCGTCTGGACCGTGGGCAGCTTGGGCTTTGCCGCCACCTTCGTCCTGCTGCTGTTCTTGCGGGAAACGCCGACGCCGTTCCTGCTTTATGTCATGATCGCGACACAGGGAGTTACTCGGCTATGGCATCACCTCTGTGATTGGAGCCATACCGGCAGAGATCTTCCAGGGCCGTCACTACGGCACCATCTTCGGCACACTGATGTTGGCCTCGATTGGTGGGGGCGCCATGGGACCCTGGTTGACCGGAGTGCTGCACGATGCCACCGGCAGCTACTCGATCGCTTTTTGGATCGCGATATTCGCCAGTCTGCTCTCCGCGATTGCGATCTGGCTTGCCGCGCCGCGCAAGGTACGATTGGTGGCGGGTCGCGCTGCAGGCGCTGGTTGATCAAAAGCCGACCCGATCGCCACCCTTCAGCTTGAGGATTTCCCGCGCCTCCTTTGGGGTGGCGATCTCCAGGCTGAGTTCCTCCAGGATGCGGCGGATCTTCGCCACCTGCTCGGCATTCGACTTTGCCAGCGCGCCGCGGCCGATATACAGGCTGTCCTCCAATCCGACGCGGACATTGCCGCCGAGGACGCCTGCCATGGTGGTGAACGCCATCTGATGCCGTCCCGCCGCGAGCACCGACCAGACATAGGCATCGCCGAACAGTTTGTCGGCGGTTTCCTTCATGAACAGCAGATTGCGCGGATCGGCGCCGATCCCGCCAAGGATGCCGAAAATCGTCTGCACGAACAGCGGCGGCTCGACGATCTTCTGATCGAGGCAATAAGCAAGATTATAGAGATGCCCCACGTCGTAGCATTCGAACTCGAAGCGCGTGCCGTGCGCCTTGCCCAACCGCTCGACAATTCCACCGATGTCGCGGAAGGTGTTGCGGAATATGTGATCGTCCGTGCGGTCGAGATATGGCTTCTCCCAGGGGTGTTTCCACGTCTTCACCCGATCGCCGGCGCGCGCGATGTTGAAGTTCATGCTGCCCATGTTGAGGCTGCACATCTCCGGCTTCGCCTGCAGCGGTGCCGCCAGCCGATCGTCCAGGGTCATGTTCAGACCGCCGCCAGTGGTGATGTTGACCACAGCATCGACGTTCTGTTTGATCACTGGCAGAAAGCGCATGAACACTGCCGGGTCAGGCGTCGGTTCACCGGTGTTTGGATCTCGCGCGTGCAGGTGGATGATCGCCGCGCCCGCCTGGGCCGCGTCAATCGAGGACCGCGCAATCTCCTCCGGCGTGATCGGTAGATAATCTGACATGCTTGGCGTGTGAATCGCCCCGGTGACGGCGCAACTGATGATCACCTTGCCGGCCATGGTCTTCCTCCCAGATCCCTCAGGGTTGCCAATCTGCATCGCCTTGGGGCAGTGGACCAGGGGTCATGGCCAGACACGTGGGCGAAATCGCGCCGTGTCGCTGGCGGAGCGACGCACCAAGCGCCGCACGGGGACGAGTCGCAACCTGGCAATCTCCGAATCGTTCAGGTGCCATCTAACGGAGGCAGGCATGGCGGACATGGGCGCGCAATGGGTGGACAGGTCGGTCGTTGTCGATGACCGGCTGGTGACTTCCCGCAAGCCGGACGACCTGCCGGACTTCTGCCGCGAGATGCTGAAGCTGTTCGCGCAGGCCGAGCGTCGAGCAGCCTAGATGCAGGCCAAGCTGATCAACCAGACGGGTCATCAGCGCACGTTCATCGTCGTGCTTGACACCGGCGATGAAGTGATGACCTGCCTGAACCGCTTCGTCGCACAGGAAGCACTTGAAGCGGCTCAGCTGAGCGCCATTGGCGCGTTCCGGTCTGCCGTCCTCGGCTATTTCGATTGGCAACGTAAGAACTATCGGCACATTCCGGTCGACGATCAGGTGGAAGTCGCATCATTCATCGGCGACCTGGCACGTGGGCCAGACAACAAGCCGTCACTCCATATCCATTGCGTACTTGGTTGTGCTGATGGCCGGGCGCTGGCGGGCCATCTGCTCGAAGGGCATGTACGGCCCACGCTGGAGGTTATCCTGACGGACAGCCCGGTGCATTTGCGCAAGCGGCACGATCCGGAGACCGGACTGGCGCTGATCGATCCGTCGGCGTCCCAGGATGCGCAGGGAATTCAAAGGTGAGTTCGGTGGTTGAGGCCCCGGCGCAAGCCAGGAAAAACCTCGATCGGCTGCGGCGCCCGATCATCCATCGCGGCGACTGCGCCGCATTCCGGACCTTGAGGGTGCCGCATGCCGTGTATGGCTTGTGGCACACGGGGCGGAAACCGAAACCACTTTGCGGGCAAACCGGGCAGCGTTCGATGCGTGGCGGCTGGTCACGAGAGTCCTCGTCGGCGTCGAAACGAGGGGCCAGGAAGTTGAACTGTTGGCTCGCCGCTACGCCACGCCATTCGGTATCCCGCGCCATTGGGCGGCAGCGCGCTCGTCGCGTACGAGGGCCATACCGCGATGGCCAACGCGGCGGCGAACGCTGGCATTGCCTTTATCCTCAGCGCGAATTCGATCATCCCGCTCGAAGAAGTGGCCCGGTGCAATCCGAGCGGGCGGGCTTCGGCTTTCCGATTCGGCTCGGACTGAAGTTGAGCTGGGATGTTGCGACGCACCCGCGCTGGCTGGCATTCGGTACTCGCATGCATCTTTGTGAAGCGGAAGAATCCTCATATCGACAATTTGGAACCGTGGCGCGGACCAGGGCTGTTCTCTCGACAGGTTGCCGGTATTGCCCCACATGAGGCTTTGTGCTGGAGCCACATCCGGTTGATACGCGGTCTGTGGCAGGCACCGCTGGTCGTCAAGGGCATCCTCTCTCCCGCAGACGCTGCCCTGGCACGAGATTGCGGCGTGGACGGGATCATCCTCGCAGATCATGGCGGCCGACAATTGAACCACGCTGTCTCGCCGATGCAGACGCTGACTCGCGTCCTGGAACAGGCAGGCGATGTCACCGTCATGATCGATAGCGGCTTCCGCCGCGGCACCGACATCATCAAGGCCCTTGCGCTCGGTGCGCGCGCCGTCTTTATCGGGCCCCGTTCCTTTTCGCCGCCGCGTACGCAGGCGAACCCGGCGTGTCCCATGCCATCGCGCTACTGGCTCGGGAGATCGATCGGGACATGGCAATGCTGGGCGCCTGTTATACCAGAGACATCTGTCGAGAGATGTTGTGCAGCACGCAAGCGACGTGGGCGACAGAGGTGTCGACAATAATGGTGCTGACGCCGCTTTCCTGGAGTTCATGGATCATTTCCATGATGCGGCCCCGGGTCGGTGCTGATCGGCCACTCCTTCACCACCTGCTCGATCGGTGTGTCCATCTCCGCGCGCCGCTGGATTTCGGCCGGATCGCGCACATTATAGAGCGTCTTGAATCCCTTTGGTCCAAAGCGCCAAAGCTGCGTTGCCTCCTGGGCCTCGGTCTTGCCACCGACGACCACGTATTGCTCCACGAGCACTGGCATGTCGTCTGGATTCTTGCCAGCTGCACGTGCGGCGTCACATTCATGCGCGTGCGCCACAGCATCGCACCAGCCCGCGGCTTCGCGCTCGCTGGATTGCTATGGCTGCTGTTGCTGCTTGGCCTGGGCGCGATGGATCCACTGTCCCGCGTGGTCTGTACTGTGCACGCGCGGACCAGTGCTGATCCTGCTGAGCAGAAATAAGCAACATCGTCTCGTTCGTGCCGTTACGGATCAGCTGCCAGTTCACCGGGGCGGTCGAGCGACATGGCGGCCTGGATCAGTAGCTGCGCTTGCGGGCAAGCCCAGGAGCGAATACCCATCCAGGCGAACATCCCGATCGGTATGGGAGCGCGCGGCATGCAGCACGGTTGCATTGATCGCATGCTCGGGATGACGCCCGGGAAACAGCCAAAGCGTCGGCCGTGGCATGCGCCAATACGAACGCAGGATGTGGAGCAGCGGAGCAGTTGCGGCGACAGCATGACGTGGCGGTCGCGGCTTTGCCCTTGCCTTGCTCGATACGGATGATCGTGCCGCGGCGCGGCGGGCTCATCGGGTCCTCCCGTTCCATAGTTGCGGTGAGCACCAAACCCTGGCGGACTCAACGCTCCGAATTCTCCGCTACCGCAGGCTGCACCTCCCGCGTCGGGGGGTTACTTCATTCGCCTGTTCGCCTGTTGAGCCGATCTGGTCTATCGTTCGGTTGCGGGGACTTTGGCGCGAACCCGCGACCCCTGCGAGTTGCGACGCGGCGCCTGGCGAAAGTCATTCTCGGGCGGACCCACCGGTCTCAGCGGCTCTTTGCCACCGCACAGCGCCCCTCCCAAGCCGCAGCAACTAATGTTATGTTGGCCGCTCCGCAAGGTTGTCGAGGGCACATCGAAATGATGCCCCGACTAACTGGATAGAGGCGGGAGCGGACCGGAAGAAAGCTCCCAAAAGTATTGAAATGATTGGCTAAGTCCCCGTAGCTCAGCAGGATAGAGCACAGGATTCCTAATCCTGGGGTCGTGAGTTCGAATCTCGCCGGGGACGCCAAGGATTTCAACAGGGGCAGAACTCCGGGCGGCCGCGGTGTTCAGGTTGGCTGTCCGCGACAGCGAATGAGGTCTGGCAGATATGGAATGACCGGCTGGCCTGGGATGCAGAGCCGATCTCCGAGATAATCCCAGAACGCGACACCGAGTTTGGCAGTGGTGCGCATCAATCCGAGGAACGCATCGCGACAGTCGCGGCCATCGGCACTGCGTGTGCCGCCACTGACCTTGCGCTTGGTGACATGAAGCCGGATGTCGCGCTCGGAGCCATTGGTATGCAGTGGGATCTCGGGGCGATCGAGCACCCTCAGCAACTCTGGCTTGTTGGCGTGCAGCCGTTGGAGCAGGCGATCGAGCGTAACGAAGCCGGTGCGTCGACGGAAGATGCGCTCGAAGCGGGCACGCAGTTCGCCACGGCGCCGTGCGGTGGGTTCGGCGCGATACGCCTTGAGGTCATCGTAGAACCACCAGATCAGCGCGCGCATACGTTGCTGCGCGGTGCGGTGCGGATCGGTGAACGCGTCGAGTTTGTGGACCAGCCGTTCTGCATGCACCCAGCACAGCGCGTGCTGGCCGACGGCGAACTGGCCGGCGTCGTCACTGACAATCACCATATCGCGCAGCAGTCCGTGCGCCTGGACGCTGCCCCATAATGCACCTTCGGTGGCGATGCAGACCGGATCGGGCGTGACCTGCAACGCGCTGATGCCGAGGCGGTCAAGATGCGTCTGCCAGGCCGCGTGATCGGTGAACCGCATCTGCCGAGGTGCCGCCAACTGGTTGATGACAGGTCCGGCCAGGGCACGCCCACGCATATAGTCCAGCGCCGCCTGATTGATGACGCAGTCTGTGTGCCCGGCGCGCAGCAGATCGAGAAAGTTCAACCGGCTCTTGCTCGGCCGCGTGCCGAACCAGGTGAAGTCGTCATTGCCGATCTGAGTGCAGAACCCGTTCCGGCCCGCGTGACGCGCGCCGGTGTCGTCCACCGAGATCCAGGCCGCGGTCGCGTCCGTCAAGCTGGTGTAGATTCGTGATGTAGCGAAGGCATTCATCGGCGCATTAGCACCGGTGGCGTTGAGGCTGACTGGATCGTCTGGTGCGATGGACGGCCCGAGTGATGGTGCTGCGACCGCGATCGCCGCCGTCAAGCCCTGCGCCTTCGGCGCACCGCTATGCGGCTTCGGGGCTTGACCGCGACGCCACGGTCGAGCCTTGGGCACAGGTGCCGTCGACGGCGCAGTCTGTCTTTCGTGGATATGCCGTGACACGATCCGCGGTGTGGCGTCTGGCGTCATGCCGCGATCTGCCTGGTCTCAGCTTCGTTCGCCGGTGCGCCGAGCTCTGCCATCGCCTCGACCTGCATGTAGCGGTGCTGCAGCTGCCACTCGTCGTTTTGTTCCAGCAGCACCGCGCCGATCAGGCGGATGATCGATGCCTCGTTTGGGAATATGCCGACAACGTCGGCGCGTCGCTTCACTTCCTTGTTCAGCCGTTCCAGAGGGTTCGTGCTGTGGATCTTGGTTCGGTGCTGCTCGGGGAAGTCCAGATGCGACAGGACGTCGGTTTCGCTGTCGTCGATGAAGGATGCGAGCTTCGGCCATTTCTGCCGCAGCTGGTCCGCCACGTGACGCAGCGTCTGGCTGGCCTGCGTGCGATCCGGCTGGATGAACGTCTGGCGCAGTGCCGCCGCCACCATGCTCTGCTGGGTCTTCGATACATACGACAGCGCGTTCCGCATCCAATGAACGCGACAGCGTTGCCACGTGGCACTGAACACCCGACGGATCGCCGCCTTCAGCCCCTCATGCGCGTCCGAGATCACCAGCTTCACGCCGCGCAGGCCGCGGCGAGCCAGGCTCTTGAGAAAGCCCGACCAGAACGTCTCCGCCTCCGACGGGCCGATGTGCAGCCCAACGATCTCGCGCTTGCCGTCAGTGTTCACCGCCATAGCGATTATCGCCGCCACCGAGACGATCCGGCCGCCCTCGCGCTGCTTCAGATAGGTTGCGTCAAGCCACAGATACGGCCATTCGCCGACCAGCGGGCGGTCAAGGAACGCATGCACACGCTCGTCGATGTCCTTGCACAGCTTGGAGACCTGCGACTTGCTGATCCCGCTCAAGCCCATTGCCTGCACCAGATCGTCGACCCGCCGTGTCGAGACGCCGCCGATCCAGGCCTCCTGGATTACCGCGACCAGCGCCTTCTCCGAGACCTTCCGCGCCTCGAGGAACGGCGGGAAGTAGCTCCCCTGGCGCAGCTTCGGAATGCGCAGCTGCAAAGATCCCAGCCGCGTGTCGAGCACACGGTCGCGGTGGCCATTGCGCCAGGTCGTTCGCTCGCCACTGCGCTCATACCGCCCGGCGCCGACCAGCCCCTCGACGTCGGCCTCCATCAGCATTTGCAGCACCGCCTCCGCCACGCTACGCAGAAAATCGCCCTCTCCGGCCTTCTCCAGAAGCTCCGCCAGCGCCAATCTATCGTCGGTCATCGGATCCTCGCACGGTCATGGTTGAAGTCTCGCAACTCCACCTTAGCCAACAGGGCCGATGACCACTCCAGACTGCACCGCAACAACACAAACCGTGTCGCCCTGAATCTCCACCACGTCCGCGGACGCTAGCCAGGCCGCCGCCCGCCGTCTCAAGGCCAACCCGCAGCACGTCGCGGGCCTCCGTCAGGAAGCCATCCTGCCCAGCAATCAGCAAGCGCATCACCTGTCGCTTGGAGATGCTCACACCGATCCCCCGCAGTTGTGCCACCAGCCGCGGAACGGTGACCTGGCCCTGATGGTGTTGCGCCAGCACGAAACGACGCAGTTCCGGTCCGAAATGCCCGACCACGCCGGGTGGCAAAGCAGCCAATACCGTGGTCCCATCCGGCGTGATCCAGCGCTCCCGCCGGTGGCGTACCACCTCGGCACGCAGCACCACGTCGTGCACCATGTAGGTCTCGTACCCTTTGAAGCGCGAGCCTGGCGTCGGCACAAGCAAAATCTCAACCCTTGCCCGGGGTTCTGCTCCTGTTACAGCGGCGGTCTGTAAGCTACTGATTTCCTGGGGATTTCTTGGTGGGCGCAGTAGGACTCGAACCTACGGCCCGCTGATTAAGAGTCGCCAGGGCGATGGCTGCGCAAACTCCCGCTAATCCCCGCCACCTACCGCAAAGCCAAATCTTCCCTATACATCTCTAGCTCTTTTGCTACGCACGCTCTCACAGCTTTACGCTTGCCGACGCGCCCACTGTCCTGTCAATGTCCCGTCAGCGAGGGATGATGCGCGTCATCAGCGAAGGTCCGACCAAGATAACCAGAGCCACAATCGATGCAGCGTGGCGGAAGCGGAAGACTGGCGATCGCCTGATTATCCGCGACAAGGATTGCCGCGGCCTCGCGCTGATCGTGAATGCCACGTCGATGGCTTGGAGCTGCGCCTATCGTCCTCGCGGCGCTGACCCTATGACAGGACGCCGCTGGGCCAACAGGACAGTAACGCTCGGTAATCCTGAGACCCATTCGCCTGACGCTGCGAGGGCCGCTACCAATCGGATTAAGGGGCAAGCTGCATCCGGCGGTGATCCAGCGGAGGAGCGGAAGGCTAGGGCGGAAGCTGCGCTGCGCAAGCGCGGAAGCACCCTTATGCGACTCGTCGAGATGTACGGCGACATCCTGCCTCTTCGGCCCAAGCTGCGCGGAACTGGCCTACCCTCCGCGGACTACGTTGCGGATGAGCTGACTCAGGTTCACCTCGCCCTTGTCGAGATGAAGGTTGAGATGTTGCCGGCCGCCGACCTGACCGTTAGCGACATCCGCCGATTGCTGGGTGCGGTGGTCGAGGGAGCTTCCAGTAAGCGCGCCCGCTTTGGTGCTCTTTCCCGCTTCCTTGATTGGTGCCAGGACGCTGGGTACATCCAAGCGAACCCATGCGTCCTGGTACCCCGTACCCGGCGCCCGAGGGCACCTCAGTCTCGCTCAAATTATCTGACCCCAGCAGAACTGGCGCGGCTGTGGAAAGCCGCTGCTCTTCTGGACGAGCCTGTGTGTCGCGACCTCGCGCGGTTCCTTATCGCCATCCCTTGTCGCCGAGGAGAGGCCGCCCGGCTCGACTGGACCCATCTTGATCTCGCCGCGGCCGAGTGGCGGCAGCCCAGCCACATGACGAAGAATCGCGACCCGCACCGGCTGCACCTGAACGCGCTCGCGCTAGACGTGCTGCATGCACGCAAGGCCGCGACAGGCGGCAGGGGTCTGGTATTTCCTGCTCCGAAGTCTGGCAATGTTGTGGACACGTTCAGCGCCATCAAGGCGGCATTGATGGACGCAACGAAGCCTCAGGATGGCGAGGAAGGTGCGGCGTTGACCGGCTGGACCTGGCACGACTTCCGTCGGTCCTTCGCTACTGCGCTGGGTGAGGCTGGCATCCCCGAGGCTGTTGCGGACGCCATACTGAATCACCGTCAGTCGGCGACGCGAGGAGGCGTGTTGGGTGCGTACCAGCGGGCGAGTCGTTGGCCCGAACAGATGCGAGCCATGGCAAAATGGGGTCGGCTGCTGACAGCCGCGATCGAAGGCAAGCCTGCGATGGCTGACATCATTTCGCTCGTCGCTCGCGGTGGTTGAGCGCCTTCGACTGATCGAGTCCTAAGCCAAGCATCACGATTCACTTGCGCTTCGACGCAGAGGCGCGCTAGTTCACGCCTGACTGCGCGAGCAGTCCGATTCACGCTAGCGAGCAGTTGGCGGCATCGTTTCGACCCACTTCAAGCCCGTGCGTGATGCCGATGGGCGTCCACACGGGGGGAGAAACGACTGATGACTGCACGCACAAGGGTGAAGGCGCCTCTGCCTCCGCATCTGCTCCAACTGCTCGATGAACTCCCCGCGAACGTAACCCGGCGGGTTGGGGCGGCACTCATCACGAAGCTCTTGTTCCCGGTGAGCCATCGCAGCCTTGAGCGGTGGCCGCTGCCGATCCGGCACGTGAACGGAAAAGCCGCAGTTCCCACAGCGGAACTGCTGTCGCAGGCGTGGGCAAAGCTCAATGCTGCGCCGATCGTGATGTCTGGTTGCCACGCAACGGCCGAGACTGTGGAGCATGTTGCCGAACAGTGAACCCCCGCACGCGATGCAAATGCGACGGGGATCGATTGGTAATCGAGCAACTTACCTGCTCGATGAATCCATGCAGCCCTACCGCCGCAAACGCATCGCGCGCCAGCCATAGGAGGCACGCCATGTTACATCCTACCCATGCAAAGCAGCAGCGAACGTCTCGGCTAGGGCGATCCAACAAGGACGCACTGAAAAGTACCCGAGACTCTGATCGGGCCGGACGTCGCCGGCCAGCGCGACAGATCGGCATCAACAACACCCTACGAAGACGAGCCGGTGGGGGATACGAACCCAAATCCAAAACGCTTTTGCATTTCGGAGACAAGGTCAAAGGGTTCAATTACGGAAGCCTGCCGCCCAGTGTGGCGAACGAGGCCCGCGAAGCTGCTGCCAAAATACGCAAAGCTGGGGACAATTACCAATACTGTGCTGGCGAATACCTCGCCGCCATCCGTTCGAAACTCGAACACGGTCACTGGCTCGCTTGGCTCGAGCTGGAGCTCGGTTTCTCCGATCAGGTCGCGCGTAACTATATGGCGTATTACGAATTTGCCCAGCGCTATAGCTTGGACGTCGCCGGACTCTTCTTGGCTAATGTGATTTACAGGCTCGCCAGCGCACCCCAGCCGGTCCAGAAGCAATTGATTGCCCGAGCAAAGACTGGCGAGTCCATTACTCTCTTGGACGTGCGGCGGGCGCACGACGCGTATCGGCCGCGACGACCCGTGTTGAAGGACAGCGGCGATATCCAGCACGAAGACACGCCCGACCGTGTAGGTGAAGGCATTGAAATCGACGCGGGTGACGTCGAAACCGTCGAGGAATCAGACGAGAAGGCCGCCCCGACTGCCGATCCATTGTACGGAGTCGCACTCGACGTCGGAGCTCAACTGATCGACGTCCTGCGGAACCATCCGACGTGCGACTGGTTCCAGAAAGCGTTGTCTGCCCTCATCTGCAATCCAGTTCGGTGCCGAGAGGCACTGGTACACGCCCACGAAGGGCTTGCCATTGCTCGGCAACGACGGGGCAAGTTGATCGAACAAACTCCCTCCGAATCTGACACCCAAGCGTTTGAGAGCGAACCGGCCGGTGGAGCGGGCAGCACTGGCGGATACGCTTCGGGACAAGACGGAAGCGGCATACCAGCGCGGCGGTGATCAGATGGAGAAGCGACCTCAGCTGATGACCGAATGGGCGGTTTTCTGTCTTCGGCCTGCTGCGCTCGGGCGCATCGTGGCGTTGCGGGACTGCTCCCCTGGCATCCCAAACCACACCGCCATGCGACTCGCATTGCGCAGTTACTCATCCGGACGCAATGGTCAGAGGTATCGCGGCGGCGGTCTGCAGGCGGCCTGTGTTGATCGGATCGCGCGCGGGGATTGGGTCATTGCGCGCTGCGGTCGGGACGCCTTCAAATCGTGAGCCGTGCCCCCCGGAAGGATGGCCTCCCCGTTGCCCGATGAGGACGCCTTTGCAATGAGCGCTCCCATCGAATTCACCCTGCTAACTAAGGACGGCGGCCCGCTCACGAAGCAAATTTCGCTTGCGCCTGATGGATCGCTACATAGCGACGGCTCCGCCTGCATCATGTCGCGCGGCAGGGCACGGCGCATAAGGATCTCCCGTCTGGGAGCATTGGCGGGGCTTATAAGGGTCCTTCCCCCAGAGCAAGCTATTGCACTCGGTGCATTGCGTCAGGATCTCCCCAAGGAAGTGCGGATTACGACGAAGCGAGACCTAGAAGGGCTGACGGGCTCAGTTTCATCTGATCTGATTGCCCGCACCGGCAACCACATCAGCTATCGCCCCGGCCAACCCGCACTCGCGCTGATCGATATCGACACCAAAGGCATGCCAGCGCTAGTCAAGAGCAAGATCGACGCATTCGGCGGCTTCTGGGCGGCCCTCGTTTCCGTTCTCCCTGAGTTGGAGGTTACTGGCCGGGTGCTGCGCAGTTCGACCAGCACCGGCATCGTTCGCACCGACACCGGCGAACACCTGCCAGGATCGAACGGCCTGCATGCTTTCGTGCTGGTGGTAGACGGCTCCGATGTGGAACGGTTTCTGCGCACCCTCCACGAGAGGTGTTGGCTGAATGGGCTGGGCTGGATGATGGTCGGGGCCAGCGGACAGTTGCTGGACCGATCCATCGTTGATCGCATGGTCGGAGCTCCTGAGCGCTTGGTCTTCGAGGGAAAGCCAGTGCTCGATCCGCCACTGGTACAGGATCGGACGAGCCGCGAGCCCGTCGCCACCGAGGGCAGAGCGCTCGACACGATCGCTGCATGCTCCCCGCTGAGCATAGTAGAGAACGCAAGGCTAAAGGACTTACGCGCTAAGGACACGAACCGACTTGGATCCGACGTCGCCAAAGCGCGCCGCAATTTCATCTCGCGGCAATCAAAAAGTCTGGCTGATCGCACTAATATCTCGACCGAGAGCGCTGCCCGAGTGATCGAGCGCCTGTACGCCGGCATTCTCCTACCGGACGTGGTGCTGCCGTTTGACGATGCGGAACTGGCCGGCGCCACCGTCGCCGATGTGCTGGCCGATCCCGCTCGCTTCGAGGGAGCCACGCTGGCGGATCCGCTCGAAGGGGTCGCCTACGGAGCATGCAAGGCAAAAATAATGGTGCGGGCGGACGGAATGCCCTGGATACACAGCTTCGCCCATGGCCGCAGTGTCTATGAACTAAAACTCGATGCACGCGCCGTGGAGAACGCGCTGAAAAAGGCGCCTGCTGCAGAAAATGCCGGTTTGTTCGTCCGCCTCGCCCTAATCGCCGATCTGGATGCAGCCGAGATCGAAGCGCTGCAGAACACGGCGCACGAACGATCCAGCACCGGCAAACGCACCCTTGCCGTAATGCTAAAACGCGCCCGCCAAGAACGCGTCGAATACCAAGCAAGGGCGGAACGCCAGCGGCGAACGACCGAGCGGCAGGATCCACGCGCCTATCTGGTCGCTCCACTCCGTGATGACGAGCGAGTACCCGTAATAGTCTCGATCGACGAAGTGCTCTGCAACGCTCGCGGGTTGGAACCGCCGATGCGCGATGCTGAGTGGCGCCCTGCCGATATCCGGTCCCGTCCACCGATCATGCTACATGAGTTGCTATCCGTAGAGGCGAACACAGAAAACCCAGCGGAATTGTCTCGCCTGCCTGCGCCGGCCATGCCACTGCTCACACCGCATGACGAGTATTCGATGGCACATCTGATCGAACGCTATATCGAATTCTACGAAGAGCAGCGGGGTGGCGACGAGCGTACAGTCGCGCTCGATCCCGTTTTCGTCCGGCACTACATGAAATTCCGTGGCTCGAAACTGCCTATTGTCACCGCTCTCGTGACCTCCCCATTGGTGCTGTCAGATGGGACGCTGTTGGCGACACAGGGCCTCGATCGCGAGCGCGGGATCATATTTCGGTTGCAACCAGAGCTGCTCGCACTCCTGCCCGAACACAAAGATTGCACTGACCGGGCGATTGTCGAAGCGATGAGCTTCCTCACGCAGGAATGGCTGGTCGATGTGGCGACGGACTATGCCGGCAAGTGCATCCTGATCGCCGGCGCACTCACCATCCTCGAACGTGCGATACTATCCGGAAGACCGGCATTTTTCGTCACCGCCGGCCAGCGTGGAGGCGGCAAGACCACCGTCCTCCAAATGCTGTTCCTCGCAACGACGGGCTACGGTGCCGCTGCCGCGGCGTGGTCGCAGAACGAAGAAGAGCGGCGCAAGTGCCTGTTCTCATATCTTGGGGAGTGCGTGCCGGGGGTGGTGTGGGACAATATCCCACGTGGCTTGGCAATCACATGCCCATCGATCGAGAAAAGCCTCACGGCGGCCACCTATAGCGACCGCGTGCTGGGTGTGACCGGCACTCGAACCGTTCCCGCCACGACAGTCAATTTCTTTACCGGCAACAACATCACGGCACGAGGCGATATGGCCTCGCGCTCCCTGCAGGTGCGTTTGGCCGTGCACAGGCCAGATCCCGAAAACCGTTGGTTCGAGCACGCTGACCCGATTGCCTGGACTGTCGCCCACCGTGGTACCATACTGCGTGCCCTCTACATCCTACTGTTGGGCAACCCCAGGCTGCGTGCCAGCGAACTGGACGCGGCTGAAACCCGCTTCAAGGACTGGTGGCATCTGGTCGGCTCAGCCGTGGAACATGCGGCAAAGTTGCACAGTGAAGAGGTGACAGCGATCTGTGATGGCGCGGAGCAAATTAGCTTCCGCAATGTGTTCCTCGCCGGCGAAGCGGACGAAGAACAGACATCCAGCCTTGCCACGGTTCTGGATGTGCTGCGGCAGAAGTGGCCGAACGGCTGTAAGGCACGCGAGGTCGCGATGCTCGCCGGGAGCGCCACTGAGGAAGCAATCGAGTTCAAGGCTGCACTCGAGCAAGCCAGCGGTAGGCCCCTGCCAGTTATTACCGCCAGCACAATCAATTGGCGACTTAAGGCACTGAAGGATGCGCCAGGTACCTGATTGGAGAAAGCACATTCGCCCTTCGGGGCGTGCCGGACGGCAACAAGCATGGAGCTACGTTCGTCGTGAAGAGCGTGGGGTAATACGGCACTGTCGGCGCGAGGGTTGCGCGTCCTGCAGCATTGAGAACTGGCCGTTTTTCCAAGGCCTTAGCTCCTCCGAGTGCGCAACCTGCGCATCCTTACAGCCAGTTTAGTTCCGCGGGAGCAGGAAATCTCAGGGACATACGTAATCCTCCATCTTCTATTGGCTACCGGCCGGAAGGTTGCGCATCTTGCGCAGGTTGCGCATAGGTTTGCGGATCAGCCCGGAAGGATGTTGTGCCGAATGATTGTGGGTGGTCGCAGACGAAGCACCCAGCTCATCGCTCGATCTTGAGCATCACGAGCTGCCTTGCATCAACCGGCTTCTCTGCGATCCAGCCCTTCAACCGCGCCAGGTCCATCAACGCCTCCCGCTTGTTGAACAGCTTGACGCTAATCTCGCCGCTGGCCGTTCTCTTCAGCTCCGCGATCGCTGGGTGAGCGTCGGGGGCTATCTCATCGAAATTACGCAACGCGACGACTTGGCGGCGCTTCCCGTCCTCGCTTACCACTTTCACGTCGACAATCTGGCGAAGGTCTGTGAACGCAAGCCGCGCCATCGCATCGGCAATCCGCTCGGCGGTGATCGCGTAACGCGATACAACTCCGTCGACCGCCAAAAGTGCCGATTGCATCTGCTGAGCGCGCGCCAAGGCAATCACGGGATGCTTGAGCAGCCGGCTCGCCTTCACCTGGCAGGACCGTTGCGAATAATCGCCAGGATAGACAGCGCGGTATGCGTCGGTTCCACGCATGCCGGTCGAGACGAGTCGGAAGAATTCGACCTGTTGAGGGTTTAGCTGCTGACTGGACATAGGTGCATCCGCCGCTCATGTTCTGTTCACGCAATCAACCGCCTTGCTGGGCAATCGTCAACCGAAACGTGAGACGCTCAAGAGAGTCGTCAATCGCTCAGAATGGAGATCACCCGCGGAGCGTCATACCCGCGGTGATCACACTTGGTGAGCGCAACTGCACCAGCCCGATGGACTTGACCGGCCTGGGCTCTTGCAATGAGCTTGTTTGATGAGCCAGACACCGCAGCGTCGACCCTATATCAGCCGCAGCGCTCGGTTCGCCAGCAGCGCCAACTCCCCAGTAAAAGTGCTGGAGGAATGCCTTGCGGATGTTGACCAGCGGGAGGCCGCCGTCGGCGCCTTCACCGTGATCGACGCGCAGGCGGCCCACGCCGCAGCGGAAGCCTCGGCCAAACGCTGGCGGGCCAACACACCGCTCTCGGCAATCGATGGCATGCCAGTCGGTGTGAAGGACATGATCGACACGGCGGACATGATCACGGGCATGGGCTCGCCGCTGTTCGATGGCTACCGCCCACGCTTCGACGCAGCCAGCGTTCAGGGGTTGCGCGAAGCTGGAGCGGTCATCCTCGGCAAGACCGTCACGACGGAATTCGCCTCATCCCACCCTCGGGGGACGCGCAATCCCTGGGACCAGACACGCACGCCAGGTGGCAGCAGCAGCGGATCGGCGGCTGCGGTCGGCTGCGGCATGCTGTGCGGCGGCCTGGGCACGCAGGTGGTTGGCTCTATCCTGCGGCCCGCGGGCTTCTGCGGCGCCTATGGATTCAAGCCCTCGGCGGGCGGGATCAATCGCGGTGGTAGCCTCGACTATCTGAGCCAGAGCGTCACCGGCACGATCGCCGCAAGCCTCGCGGATGTCTGGGCGATGGCTCGCGCGGTGGCCGATCGGGTGGGTGGCGATCCGGGCTATCCCGGCCTGACCGGTCCGCTGACCCTTCCGCCACCGCGGCGCCCGACACGGCTCGCTCTGTTGCGCACCACCGGATGGCCGATCCTGGCGGCGCCCGCACGCGCCTCGCTGGAGGCAGCGCTGGATCACCTGTGTGCTGCCGACGTGATCGTGCTGACACCGGAGGACTGCGACGCGCTCGCCGCCGTGGAAGCTGCGACGGCCGAGGCGCAGCAGATCACCCTGGGCATCAATGCCTGGGAGTGGCGCTGGCCGCTCGGTAGCTTTGTGGCAGGCGATGCCTCGGTGCTGAGCCCGAGCGCGATCGAGCGGCATGCGCGATCGCAGGCGATGACGCAGGCGGAGTATGTGGCGCTGCTGAGCCGGCGTGAGGCGGCGCGGGCCGCCTATGCGGCGCTGGCAGGACAGGTCGATGCGGTGGTCAGCGTCACCGCCCCTGGGGCCGCGCCGGTTGGCTTGGAGACCACAGGCAACCCCATCTTTGTCGTGCCAGGCTCCATGCTAGGGGCTCCGGGCGTCAGCCTGCCAGTGCTGAACGATGACGGCCTACCGCTCGGGCTGCAGGTGCTAGGCTTTCCGCAAGACGATGCGGGCCTGTTCGCGGTGGCCGGCTGGATCGAGGATGTGCTGCGCGTGCAAGCCCTGGAGCGGCCTACCGGTATCGCGGCCCTCTCGGGTGAACCCCGACACCTTGGAAAGTAGTCATGCCTGTTCGCGTCATCGGTATGATCGGTGTCACACCGCCAGCACACAGCTCGACCCTGCTCGTCATAGAGGGTGCGATCTCGCCGTCGTTTATCGCGGACTTTGCCCAGGCCCACGAGGCCGCAGGGTTCGATATGGTGCTCATTGGTTATACCTCGTCATCGGCGGAGGGCTTCCTCGTGGCGATGCACGCGGCCGCCCGCACCGAACGACTGTCCTATCTGGTTGCTCATCGACCCGGGTTCGTGGCGCCCACCCTGTTCGCGCGTAAGGTCGCGACCTTTGACCACCTGACCGGCGGCCGTCTCGCACTGCACGTGATCACCGGTAAGACTGATGCCGAACAGGAAGGTGACGGCGACTTCACCGGCAAGGCCGAGCGTTATCAACGCGCGCAGGAGTACCTGCACCTGCTGAAGCGAACCTGGGCGTCGGACGGCCCCTTCGACTTCGAGGGTCGGTTCTATCAGGTGCGCGGCGCGCACTCGGATGTACGCCCACTGCAAACGCCGCATCCACTGATCATGTTCGGCGGCGCCTCCGATGGGGCACTGGAGATGGGGGCAGCCGAATGCGACGTGTTCGCCATCTATGCCGAGCCGCGTTCGACGACCGCCGAGCGTATCACCGATTTCCGGGCACGCGCTGCCAGGCACGGGCGCCAGGTTGGCTTCAACATGTCCGTCCGGCCCATCATCGCCACCACGGAAGGCGCGGCCTGGGACAAGGCGAAGCGTATCCTGGACGGCATGACAGGTGAGTTGGGATGGGCTCGGCACGAGAGCGAGGTCCGGGCACCGGTCGACAATGCAGGTCGGCGGCAGTTCGCCCTGGCCCAGGAAAAGGACGTGCACGACGAGCGACTGTGGATGGGCATCACCAAGGCGACCGGTGCGCTTGGTAACACGTCATCTCTGGTGGGCACCGCTGAACAGGTGGCTGATTCGCTGCTCGCCTATTATCGTATTGGCGTCACGTCGTTTTTGATACGTGGCTTTGATCCGGTCAGCGACACCATCGAGTTCGGCCGCGAGCTGATCCCGCGCCTCAAGCACGGGGCGCTTGAGATCGATAACGAGCAGCCCACTGACCCCGGTTGATGTCGCAAAAGGAAGCAGTTCGGCGGGGCAGACCCATACCCGAGGGCCGTGCTGTAGAAGCTGGTAAAAGCTGGACTGAAACCGTACGGAGCGATGCGTCCGTTACTGGCAGTCGCCGACCGGCACCGCGTGAGCGCTCCACCACCACGGTCCCAGGGTACGCGGCTGGACACGGAAGGTCCGTGTGGGAGATGTTTCTCTGGCTGGTTCACCGGACGCCTTGACATGTCGGTCTTCAAAAAGAGCGAGGAATTGCAGAGGCGCGCCGCCAGTCTGAAGGGGACCATTAGGCGCTGCAGCGTTTGCGCCCAGGAGAACCGCGAGGGATACAATTCGGCTCGATGATGCGCATGGCGGGGGCATTGGCTGGCCCGCATGGATGGGAAATAGGTGATGGCGGCTGATCTGCTTGTCCGCAACGTTCGTCCACTTGGAGGCGATCTCGCGGATATCGTGATATTGGCAGGGAACATTGCTGGGGGACCGGCGCCGAGCGGCGTGCCTGTTCTGGAAGGTGACGGACGCATCGCGCTGCCGGGTCTGGTGGAGGCCCACACCCATCTCGACAAATCGCTGCTGGGCCTGCCGTGGTACCAAAACGAGGTGGGGCCTCAGTTGACCGACAAGATCGAGAACGAGCGCAAGGTTCGCAAGTCGCTGCCGATCGATCCGCGGCGGCAATCCGAGCTTCAGGCGCGCCTTTCAGTTTCGCATGGCACCACGTTCATTCGGAGCCACGTGGACGTGGACACGGAGTGCGGCGTGTCCGGCATTGAGGGTGTTCTGGCGACGCGGGAGGCGCTTGCCGACATTGTCGATATCGACCTCGTCGCGTTTCCGCAGAGCGGGATGTTGGTACGACCCGGCACGGTGGAACTGCTGGAACAGGCGCTGCGGCTTGGCGCCGAGACAGTGGGTGGGCTCGACCCGTGCGCGATCGATCGCGACCCGAAGGGCCACGTCGATACGGTGTTTCGCCTGGCCGAAAAGTTCGGGCGCGGCGTGGATATCCATCTGCACGAACCCGGCGAGATGGGCGCATTCTCGATGGAGTTGATCATCGAGCGCACGATCGCCCTCGGAATGCAGGGAAAGGTGATCGTCAGCCACGCATTCTGCCTGGGTATGCCGGACTCAACGATGGTGGATCCGCTGATCGCCGCGCTGGCGGAGGCGCGGATCGCGATCATGACTACCGCTTCGGCCTCGCGGACCGTGCCGCCATTGAAGCGCCTTGTGCAGGCTGGCGTGGTGGTGTGCGCGGGATCAGACGGTATCCACGACACCTGGGGACCGTACGGCAATGCAGACATGTTGGAGCGGGCGATGTTCGTAGGCCAGCGCTACAACCTGCGGCGGGACGACGAGCTAGTCCTGGCGCTCGATGTGGTCACGACTGGCGGCGCGCAAGCATTGGGGCTGAAGGGCTATGGGCTGGCCCAAGGGTGCAACGGTGATCTGGTGCTAGTGGAGGCCGAGACCATCGCCGAGGCGGTTGCACAACGGCCGGGACGGCGCACGGTGGTGAAGCGAGGCCGTACGGTGGCCCGCGATGGCGTGACCTTGCCCTGATGCGTGGCCGCCGCACGAAGCTGTCGGCCCGCTGGGTGGTGGGCCACCGCGACGCGCGGCACTGTCTGCTGCGCAATGGCGAGGTGGTGTTCGAGGGAGACCGGGTGGTGTTCGTCGGACACGGCTTTCCCGGTGAAGTGGAGGAACGGCGCGACTACGGCATAGCGTTGATCGCACCTGGGTTTGTCGACCTCGACGCACTGGGTGATCTCGACACCACGGTTCTTGGTTTTGACAACCAGCCGGCCTGGCGCAAGGGCCGGGTTTGGCCGCGCAGCTACGTCGAGCGCGGGCCATACGAGATGTGTTCGCCCGAGGAACTAGCATTTCAGAAGCGCTATGCCTTTGCCCAGTTGCTGCTGAACGGCATCACGAGGGCCTTGCCGATCGCCTCACTGTTCTATCGGGAATGGGGCGAAACGACCGCCGAGTTCAGCGCTGCCGCCACCGCGGCAGGCGAGTTGGGGCTGCGTGTGTATCTCGGCCCGGCCGATCGCAGCGGCGGCCTGGTCGTGGAGGACGACGAACGTATCGTGCCGGTATTCGACGAGGCGCGGGGCTTGCGTGGGCTGGAGGAGGCCATTGCGTTCTGCCAGGCATACGAAGGGACGCAGGAAGGGCTGGTGCGCACGATGTTGGCGCCCGATCGCATCGAGACCTGCACGCCGGAACTGCTGCGGCGAACGGCTGATGCCGGCCGCTCGTTGGATGTTCCGGTTCGGCTGCATTGCTGCCAGTCCCGGTTGGAAGTCGACATGGTGCTACAACGCTACGGCATGAGCCCGCCAGAGTGGCTGGCTTCCCTGGGCTTTCTGTCGCCGCGCTCGCTGTTGCCGCATGGCACCTGGGTGTCCGGCTCACGCGGCATGCCCCAGACCGGCTGCGACCTTGAGATCATTCGCGATGCGGGTGCGACGATCGTGCATTGGTGTCGGCGCGCGGCGGTCGGGCATTGAATAGCTTTGCGCGTTGCCGAGCCACGGGCGTGCGGTTGGGCATGGGCACCGACACGTGGCCGCCGGACATGCTGCTGAACCTGCAATTGGGCCTGATGCTCTGCCGGGTTGTGGAGGGAGACCCGGGTGCGGTGCGCGCTGAGGATCTGTGCGACGATCGGTGGTGCCGATGCGGTGGGCCGTTCCGACCTCGGCCGCCTGCAACCGGGCGCCGCCGCCGACATGGTCGTATTCGACGTTGGGGATGACTACATCGGCCGGTCGCTCGACCCGATCCAGTCCCTGATGGTGGGCGCCGGCCGTCGCGTGATGAGCGTGTTCGTGGCAGGGCGGGTTGTGATGGAGAACGGGCTGATCCCGGGGTTCGACGTGAAGGCGGCGCATGCACAGGCTCAGTTGCAATTCGATGGTCTGGTTCGCCGCTATCCCGACCGCACCTGGGGGCACCCACCGGTCGAAGCAATATTCTCCTCCACCTATCAGGTCATAAGCGACTGACCAATGATGCCAATTGTAGACCGCGCTGGTTGACCTGGCCGCCGTCGAAGCGCCCGGGGCGGTTGTTCCTGGCCCGTCTCGCCGTCGCTCGAATGCAGACGTTCGGCCAAGTGCGGCGGTAGGCGCTCAATGTCTGCTCCGGGTGGAAGAACGAACCCGCTTCGCGGGAGGAGAGCTGGGTATCGATGAGCGAGTAGACACGCAGCTGATGCACATCGATTGAGCGCGGCCCGGTGCGGGCTGAGCGTTTCGGCTCCTTCAACCGAGAGGAGCCGACCGATGGATGAGACTATCCGCACCGCTGCAATCAGCCCACTACGCCAGCGTCTGATCGACGATATGAACATGCGCCGGTTCTCGCGGGCGACACAGCACAGCTACGTTCGCGATGTGGGGCGCTTTGCAACGTTCCTGGGGCGCTCACCTGATACGGCGACGGTGGACGACGTGCGTCGCTTCCAGATCGAGCAGCGTGATGCCGGCGTGCCGACGCCGACCATGAACAGCATCGTCTCGGCGTTGCGCTTCTTCTTCACGCACACGATCGACCGGCCTGATCTGGCCCGCAAGCTGATCCGGGTGGCAGATCCGCGCAACCTGCCCATGGTGCTGAGCCGGGACGAGGTCGCGCGACTACTCAACGCGACCACCTGCCTCAAGCATCAGGCAGCCCTCTCGGTTGCCTATGGCGCTGGCCTGCGTGTGGCGGAGGTCGCGGCGCTCAAGGTGACCGATGTCGACAGCGAACGCATGTTGCTCAGGGTCGAGCGTGGCAAAGGTGGCCGGTATCGCAATGCGATACTCCCGGCAGATCTGCTGACCTTGCTGCGCGAGTGGTGGAAGGTTGGTCGGCAACAGGGCGTGATGCACGCACGAGGCTGGTTGTTCCCGGGTCAACATACGACGAAGCCAATCAGCACGCGGCACCTGCATCGCATCGTCGTCGAGGCAGCGCAGGCGGCGGAGATCACCAAGCGGGTCGGCCCGCATACGCTGCGGCACAGCTTCGCGACCCATCTGCTGGAAGACGGCGTCGATATCCGCGTGATCCAGGCCCTGCTCGGTCACAGCAAGCTCGAGACAACCGCGCTCTACACCAAGGTCGCCACGCGCACGGTGCGGGCCGTGATAAGCCCGCTCGACAAGCTGGGGATTGTTGCCCCGAGCGAGGCGCACCCCGCCGCCTGAGGCGGTGCGCACCTCGCTCGAGGTCGCCGATATCTTCCGTGCTGCCGGCCCCGCTTATCGGGCCACCCATGCCGGGCACCTGAGCCTTCAGCATCTCAAGGTCATGTCGGCGATCGAGCATTGCCGCACCGCGGCCCTGGGCGGTCATGTCGAGGCTTGCGAGGACTGCGGCCATTGGCGGATCGCCTACAACAGCTGCCGCAACCGGCACTGCCCCAAATGCCAGGGCGCCGCCGCGCGCACCTGGCTGGCCGAACGTGAGGCCGACCTGCTGCCGGTCGGATACTTCCACGTCGTCTTCACCCTGCCGACCGAGGTCGCCGACATCGCGCTCCACAACAAGGCGGCGGTCTATGACCTGCTGTTCCACGCAGCGGCCGAGACGATGCTGACGATCGCCGCCGATCCCCGACACCTGGGCGCACGCATCGGCATCACCGCCGTGCTCCACACTTGGGGATCGGCCACTGACGCAGAACCCTCACTCATGATACCTGGCATTATCAATTCCTGCATTTTCAGTGAACAACGCAAACTGGTCTTCCGTGCAGACCCCTTGCAGAGTTAGTTTGCCAGTACGGTGGAGGCGATCAATAATCCTGCGAATGGGTGTGGTGTCCAAATCACTGCGGCGAATTTCCCAAGGGGCACGAAGAGTCACTTGTTCGCGCTTCAACAGACCTGCCTCCACCAGCCGTTCGATCGTGCGATGACTGACGCCGCATATTCGCGCAGCTTGGCTCAAACTAACCCTCTCCAGATCGGGCAGGGCTCGCTTTTGACCCGCAATGGAATGATTGCGTCTGGCTGTTGCGACGCGAGTCTGGTTCCATCGCTTCCCTTTGCCTGTAGAATAACCGCGTCGGTTCAATACAGAGGCAATCTGATCGTCGCCGTAGTGAACAGCCATACAACGAATGATATCCAGCGCCTCCATAGGCGTGGCGGTTTCCGTTGCGGAACGCGGCCGCTCCATCGCAAGTTGCGTATGCGCACCCCCGCTCCAGTGAATCACCAATTCAAGGGACTTTTTATCCTGATCAGTGCGTACGATGATCTCTTCGATGGCTGTGCGGAAGACCATCTTCTTGAATGTCGGAGGACTGTGGCTACTCTGCCAGACTTCAGCAAAGCGATCACCCATCGAGCGTATTCTGACTTCCTCTTCAATTGATAAAGAATGACGCTGTGCATCCAGACTGGAAAGCCGCCGCTTGACCGCCTCGATTTCCTCCAGTTTCTCGTTCCATCGCCGCTCCAATTCGCTCGCGGCAAGCCGATTGCGAGCATCAACCGCGTCGTACTGTTCGAAGGCCTTTTTTGCCTCATACACCAGTTGCTCCAGCTTGCGGGACAGGGCGGCACGTTGAGCGGCGCCGTTGGCGCTCAGTTCTTCGAGCGCTTGCAGACTGGCTTCCACCCCCAAAGGCGCGATCACCTTTAGTAGTTCTTGCCCCACCCGGCGGTCGACCGAGCCGCCGCCAAAGCCGATGCAATACTGCCCGCCATCGTCAAAGTCTCCTTTGCAAAGATAGCGGGCATTGGTGCCACGGCCACCCCAATACCGTACATGTAGCTTGCGCCCACAGTGTCCGCAGCGGAGGAGCCCTACCAGAAGACCCTGGCCAGCGCGTATCGCCGCCATCAATTCGTCCCCGTCCCGGTTCACGGAATTACGCCGCACGATTCGTCGGTTCTCTTCGTATGTGACCCAGTCAATATAACCGACATGATGATCGCGGATGAAGACGCGGCACTCTTCGGCGGAGCGCATAGCGCCCTGACGTTTCTCAAGCCGGCCGTCGACCAGCCGGGTCGTTACCGGACGCCGTGCCCAGACATAGGCGCCAGCATAGAAGGGGTTGCACAAGATGTCGCGGATCAGGCTCTGCGAGGGTATCTTCCAGACTAGCCCCGTTCCCTGGATCGGGTTGGCCGGTAGATCTACGTCGTGGTCACGGAACCATTGGAATGTCTGACGCACGCTCCACAGTTCTCGAAACTTGGTGAACACGAGTTGGATCGCTTCGCAGACCCGTCGATCGGGGTGAAATGCAACCTTATCCACAACGTCGCGAGCATACCCAATCGGGAGCCTTTTGAACAGTTCGCCGCGGCGGGCTTTGGACTCCTGCCCCGCCAGCAATCGCTGGCGCAAGACTTTGAGCTCGACGACGCTGAGGGTCCCTTTGATGCCCAGTACCAATTGGTCGTCGAGATAATTCAAATCATATATTTGTTGCTCGTCGGCGATTAGCGTTCCGAAGATCTGACACACCTCAAGCAGCCGGCACCAATCCTTGTCCGTCCGCGATAGCCGCGATAACTCCCGGCTGCCGACGATGCCAACTTCTCCCAGTGCTACCAGGCTGATGACACGTTCGAAGCCTTCCCGCTGGGCGGAGGCAATGCCCGCGCTCGATCCCAGGTCACTATTGATGATCTCAACCTGCTTCCAGCCCAGAGCGCGCACCCGTTCGGCCACCGCATACTGGAGGAGTTGGCTTTCCGTATTCTGTCTAACTTGTTTGTCGCTGGACTGCCGAAGGTACACAATCGCCTTGCGAGCCAGGTGCTCCGGTTTGATCTTGGGACTGTATACGACTTCTGTCATTGCTCCTCCGCTCCTCGTGAAACACCGCCACCACAACGCGGGCCATGAGATTGATGAGATGCGCGCGTGTCGCTGTGTCCATTGACACCGCATCGCATTCCTTTCGAGTCATCAGGTCCAGAAGTTGAAGTTGCACCACGATAACCTCCCTCGCATTCGCCAACGGGCGTTTGCAGAAGGTCATCGTGAGCACGCCCTTTGGAGTCGGGTTGTGATGCAATCAATGACGCAAGAGCTAAGAGCGCTTCCTTACCCAGGTGCGGTCGTTCGCAGATTATGATCTCGGCGCATTCCCCCGACAGCATCCAGACCGGAATTTTCAGTCGCCGCCCGCTCGCGTCCATGACGCAGACCGCCCCATCTCCTCGCTTCGGTCTGCGAAGGATCTGCAGGGTCGCGCCATGAAGCGGGTGAAAGGGGTAGAAAACCTGAACATCCGTATCGTTCGGGCTCAGGGTATTGTGGGCGTGGGTGTCACCATCCGCACATCCACATGATCGTGCCGGGCGGCGGCATCTCGCTCGATGGCGCAGCGCTGGATATCTTCGCGTCCGGCCTTTCTTCTGCCGGTGCGGGTGCTGGGCGCGCTCTTCCGCCGCCTGTTCCTCACCCAGCTGATCGAGCTCTATCAGGCTGGGCGACTTGCCTTCTTCGGCACCCAGGCAGGTCTCGCCGACCGCCGCCTGTTCCTGCGTCGCCTCGCCGCAGTCAGGAAGAAGCGGTTCGTGGTCTATGCCAAGCCGCCGTTCGCCGGCCCCGAGGCCGTGCTCGCCTATCTCGCGCGCTATACCCACCGGGTCGCCATCTCGAACCGACGTCTGATTGCGTTCGACGAGACCGGCGTCACCTTCCGCTACAAGGACTACCGTCGCGACGGTGCCGAGCGGCAGCGCGTCATGACGCTCGCGCCGCACGAGTTCATCCGCCGCTTCCTGCTCCACGTCCTGCCACGCGGCTTTCACCGCATCCGGCATTACGGCTTGCTCGCCAGTTCAGCACGCAAAGCAAGTATTGCGCGTGCCCGCGAGCTGCTTGGCGTCGTGCCCCCGCCAGAGCCTGTCGAATTGCCAGAGCCGCTCGATCATCTCCCGCCCTGTCCCTGCTGCGGCGGGCGCATGTTCATCATCGAGACCTTCGAGCGCTGGAGGCAACCCCGCGCGCCACCTCACGCATCTGCACCAACCGGGAGCATCCCCTCGTGACCCGGCACGCCTTGCGCTCATCTCACGCCGCAACACCGCCATTGCGACGAATGCGCCCATACGCGCTCTTCGCCAAGCTCAGCGCGACAGGACCGAATATGAGCCGTGGCCAGCTCCCGATCCACGCGCCACCTGACGAAAAATCTCACTCAACAAGTCCCCGCCGACGCCAGCGCCCAGCCGGTTTCGCCGTCACCTCAACAAAGCAAAACTTCAAATCCCCATAGACCACCGCCGCAGCCCCGCGGGTTCGTGCATGGGCGGTTTCCGTACGCCGGCCCCATGCCCTGACGCCAGACCTGTGATGGCCGGCATCCGAAAACCTTCACCATGGCGGTCATTCCAGCGGCTCGCTCAGCGCATCCAAAGCGGACGGTTCCGCTGCGCCCCCCGGTTGCCCGGGCAGAGTATAACGCGGGCCTTCCTCGGATTAGGATGAGTGTAGCATTTCCAAATATCAAGTCATTCGAATTTTCGGGAGGATGTGGCCGGTGCGGGGCGTATTCTATGAGACGGATAGGAAGACTGGCCCACTACATCACGTCTATAATAACATCTTCCGCTGCATCTGTTGCTGCCCTTGCGGTGTGAGATTGGGGTTGCTCGATCGACGGAACTCGGGGTTTAGAAGGTGACGCTTTGATATCATCTCCTAGAATCGACGACGCCTCGCATGGAAGTGGCGCTGCAGACTGAGCATGCCAAACCGTTTTGGTCCCTCCCAATCGGATAAACTTCGTCGCTTCCAATCTTAGGACTAATCGAAGCGCTACCGCTTTGGCATCCGGGAGGAAGATCATAATCTCCTCCGCTATCGCCTCTCCAGATTCTATCCAGCGATGGTCTTTCAGAATTGGGTAGGAACCTTGCATCTGCCAGTCTGGCGAGACCATGGTTGTTGGCTGCACCGCGTGGGCAACCTCAACGCTAACCTTAGAACCCGCGTGTGCGATGTTCAAGCACTTCAGTCCGATGTTCTTAACGGTGTAGCGGACGACGACATGGTGGCACTCAAGATGCTTGGTCGGACTGCCGCCTATCGTCAGCTCTAACCTTGGGCGGAAAACGCGGCCTCGGGCAAACTTGAAATAGACCCAAACCGCGGCAACAAACATTGTCCCGGTCCGTATAGCGCTTTCGGCGTCGGCGATTGAGACCATATTCTGTTACTACTCCTGGCCAGAGCCGCCACCAACACCCATCTGGCGGTTCAATGACGGTTCTTCCAAACGGGGATCCCCCTCACGAGGAGCCAGCGACATCGATCACAGCCTGGGCAAAAGCTTGCGGGGCTTCCTGAGGAAGGTTGTGCCCGACGCCGCCCTTGATGACTCGGTACTCATATTTGCCAAAGAATTTCTTGCGATAGGGCGTGTCATCCGGATAGTGCGGGGCGCCGTTGGCGTCGCCTTCCATGGTGATGGTGGGAACCGCGATCGCCGGTCCTGGCGCCAGCCGCGCCTCGAGATCGTCGTACTTCGCTTCGCCTTTGGCCAGTCCTTGCCGCCAGCGGTAGTTGTGTATGACGATCGACGTGGTCAGTATTGTTGAATGCTGCCGCCGAACGGTCGAAGGTCGCGTCATCAAAGGCCCACTTCGGCGAGGCGAGCTGCCAGAAGTCGCGCCGATATTTCTCGTAGCCGGCCCTGCCCTGGTCGGTCGCAAAATAGAACTGGTACCACCATTGGTGCGCCGCTTCTGCCGGCAGCGGTGCGGAGGTTTGGCTACCGACCCCATAGCCGCTCACCGCGACCAGCGCCTTGCAACGGTGCGGCCAGAGTGCGGCGATAATGTCGGCCGTGCGCGTACCCCAGTCGAAACCGGCAAGGACGGCTTTCTGGATATTCAGAGTATCCATCAGCGCGATGATGTCGAGCGCGAACACGGACGGCTGGCCGTTCCGGAAAGTATCGTTTGAGAGGAAGCGCGTTGGTCCGTAGCCACGCAGGTATGGGACGATGACCCGGTAGCCGGCCGACGCCAGCAACGGCGTGACCTCGGCAAAGCTGTGAATGTCATAGGGCCAGCCGTGCAGAAGAATGACCGAGGGACCATCGATGGGGCCGCCCTCGGCATAAGCAACATTGAGCAGCCCGGCATCGATTTGCTTTAGGGGGCCGAACGAGTTGTCCGCTCCCGGCTTCGCAGGCAGTAAAACAGGCGGCGTTGCTGTGGCGGATTGGGCGGCGGCGGAACTGATCATGCCCAGTTGGGCGGCGGCTAGAGTCACCGCCGCAGTGCCGAAAAAGCGGCGGCGATCTAAGTTGAGGTCTTCGGAGGGTTCGGTCGGGCTCATGGCAGGTCTCCTCGAGAAAAGAGCTGATCGTTCGTGCCAACCGAGCAGCGATGTTGGGGAAATGCCCGTTGTGCTGCCCCACAAGCTCGAGCACGGCAATGACCAAGGCGATGAACCGGGGGCCGGGTTCATCCCGGCACAAGCTGCGTCGATCGCTGGTATCCTTCCCTTCATGCCAGGCCCCGCCAGACTAGCTCGCCGCCCAGCACCAACAAGCCGGCGAAGAAGCACAGGTGGAAGGTCTCGGGGCGTACCCGTGCCCGGAGATACCCGCCCAGCATCATCCCCGCCAGGGCCGGTGCCAGCGCAAGCAACGAGGCACCCGAGGCTTCCATGGACAGTGCGCCGTGCCACGCGAGGCCGGTAGCGAGTGCCAGCGTAGAGACGGTGAAGGACAGGCCGAGCGCCTGAACGAGGTCGTTCCGCTCCAGCCCGAGAGATCCGAGATAGGGGACGGCGGGAACAACCAGGACGCCCGTCGCTCCGGTGACGAGCCCGGTTGCAGCACCCACCAAAGGGCCGGCCCAGGGCTCCGCCGCCACGGGCACGCGCAAGCGGAGCTTGAGTAGCCCGACGATGCCGTAGAGCGCCAGCGCACCGCCGAGGCCCGCCGTCGCGGCGTGTCCGGCCGTGCCGGCGATGAGCCCCGACCCCGCAAGGGTACCCACGACAATACCGAGCATCATGCCCCAGAGACGGCGAAGCAGGACGCCGAAGCGAGGACCGGCAAGAAGCTGCCATACGTTCGTCACGAGCGAAGGCACGAGCAACAGCCCCGCGGCCTCGGCTGGCGGCATCGAAAGGCCGAGGAGGCCCATGGCGACGGTCGGTAGGCCGAGGCCGCTGACGCCCTTGACAAGCCCTGCGAGAATGAAAGCACCCACGATCAGCAGGGCATGGGGGAGAAGATCGGTCATGATGGGTGCGATATGGCCCCCGGTTCCGCCCCCCCACAATGCGGGAATGGTGTAGCCTGCCTCAGCCATAGGCGAAGGCAATTTGTTCGGAGCGCCGCCCATGCATTTTGACCTGGTCGACTTGCGCCTGTTCCTCCACGTGGCCGAGGCTGGGAGTATCACGGCGGGTGCCGCGCGTTCCGGCTTCGCCCTGGCGTCAGCGAGTGCGCGGGTGCGCGGCATGGAGGAGCAGGCCGGCGTGCCTCTCCTGGAACGCGGTCGCCGCGGCGTCGAGCCGACGCCAGCCGGCCGGACGCTGCTACATCACGCGCGGTTAGTGACCGGCCAGATGGAGCGGATGCGCGGCGAGCTCGGCGAGTATACTCGCGGGCTGAAGGGCCATGTTCGGCTACTGGCGAATACCGCCGCCGCGGCAGAATATCTGCCCGAGATCCTTGCCGCCTTCCTCGCCGCCAACCCTAGCGTGGATGTGGACTTGGACGAGCGGCCGAGTTCCGAAGTCGCGCGAGCCGTCGCGGAGGGGCTGGCGGAGGTCGGTATCGCTGCCGACCATGTCGACCTCTCGGATCTCGTAGTCATGCCGTTCCGCACGGACCGGCTCGTGCTCGTCGTGCCTCAAGGGCACCCGCTCGCCGAGCGCGGGCGTGTCGCTTTCGTCGAGGCCTTGGGCAACGAGATGGTGGGCCTCTCGGGCGACAGCGCGCTCGGCGGCCACTTGGCGGAACATGCCGCGCGGACGGGCGAGCTGATCCGAACGCGCGTGCGGGTGCGCGGGCTGGACGCGGCCTGCCGCATGGTGGCGCTCGGCGCTGGTGTCGCCATCATCCCGCAAGCCGCGGCGCAGCGGTGGGAGGGAGGTGGGAAGCTCGCCCTCGTGCCGCTCGAAGATCCCTGGGCCGAACGCCGTCTGGTGGTGATCGTGCGACGGCTCGAGACCCTGCCGTCCCATGCGCGGCGTTTGGCAGAGTACTCGGGGCAGGCTGATCGCAGTCCGAACGGTGGCGGTTCGGTACGGCAATAGTCTTCGTCGAGCGCCAAGCGCTTCCTCGACTGTATGGATCGCAAACGAGAAGGTCGCGATCGGCAGAACCGTATTGGTGAGAATCGGTGTCGCGGCCTTGCCTGAGTATGCATTTGCCCCGGCGCTGCGGACGCCTTGTGTCCGTCAACGGGTGAGCGCCGGGGCGTGATCATCTGTGGCATTTGCTATGCGGTCAGTACTGCGACACGTTTACCATCCTCCTTACGCGGGTGTCTGGTTCGGCCTTTCATTCGCCATAAGCAAGCCGACGGTCCCCTTCCGGCCAGTCCTCCCAGGCTGAGCGGCATGCGCATTGTTCTTCTCCTGGCCAATGGTGGCGGGACAAGGAGAAGTCAATGGGACACTCAGAGTTTGATCCGGCGGCAAAAGAACGACGCCCGTGGAACGCGGGCCGAATGGTAGGGGCCAAACGCGCGTTGAAGCCACAGCAGGTCTGGGCAATTCGGTTCTGGCTCGACCGCGAACGCCGGCTACGCGACCGGGCGATGTTCGATCTCGCAATCGATAGCAAGCTGCGAGGGTGTGACGTCGTCAAGGTCAGGATCGGTGACCTTGTCAGCGGCGGTCAAATTCGTTCGCGCGCGATCGTCATCCAGCAGAAGACAGATTGGCCGGTCCAATTTGAGCTACTCGAACCCGCGCGGGGCAGCATTCTGGCCTGGCTCGAACGCCGAGGTGGAACGATTGACGAGTTCGCCTTTCCGAGCAGGATCGATCACAATGATCATATCAGCACCCGGCAATATGCGCGGCTCGTTGATGAGTGGGGTGACCGAGATCGGATTGCGGCCTGAGGACTACGGGACGCACTCGCTGAGGCGAACCAAGGCCTCGATCATCTACAAACAGACAGGCAATCTGCGGGCCGTGCCGATTCTTCTCGGCCACACGACAATCGAAAGCACCGTTCGGTATTTGGGCGTGGACGTAGAGGATGCTCTCGCACTTGCGAAGGCACGGAGGTATAACGTCTCAGTTCCTCGGCGGCCGCGTCGAGGAACTTCGTGCCATCCGATCGGCTTGGCTGAGTTGCGCCCATATCAGTCGCTCAGCCTTAAGGTTCGTTTGTCGGAAGCGGGCATAACACAGGCGATGTCCTCTGGCGGCAGGGGTGCTTTGCGATCCATCCGCCGTGAGACCTCAGACAAGACGGTAGGAACACGCAATGATCTGCAAATTGCGTGTGCGCAATTGGTCACTCATCATGCGGCGCGTGAGCCTCAGCAAATGCAAAAGCAGAATTCCTGGGCAGCTAGTCCCCAAGCTGCGCTTTACGTAGGCCGTCAATAAACAAATCCAGGGCAGTCGGACAAAGGCCCCGCGCCTCGCTCTGTATGACCTCCAGATCGGGATCGCTATCGCGGAGTTCTCGGACGGCCACAGTCACTTCTACTTCACGGCCGAGTTGGGCGAGTGCAAGAGCATTGAACTGCTTGTGCCCACGCAGGGGCATCATCCCGACCGGGCTCGACATCAATCTCGCAAAATACTCAAGCACTAAGTCGAAAAGTCGTGCAAAGTATGCGACCCGAATGTGATTGATATAATACCAAGCTGGCACGTGTGGGTTCAGAACGAAGCTGCGGTTCATCAGAGCAACAGCATCGCCGGGGCGGTCAAGCAATGTAGCTGACTTACCGAGCGACGAAGGCAAGGGTATCCGCGTGACTGGCGCCCGCTATGACTGCGCGCTCCACCGCCTCGCAGGCACTGATCAGATTGCCCTCGCGGATCCGCAGTTTCGCGAACCCGACCAGCGCGAGACTGTCGTCCGGGTCCAGTTCCCAAGCGATGAGCGCGGCCTTGCGCTGCATTGCGCGAGTGCCTTCAACGTCATCGGTCCAGCCGCTATCGACCAGATTGGCATAGGCCCATCCCAAGACTGTCCAGGCTCGGGACAAGTGTGGGTCAACTGCCAGCGCGGCCTTAAGCAGATCGATGGATTGAACGGTTCCGTTGCGATCGAGGCGTGCCTCCTGCTCGTAGCCGAGCAAGTACAATTCATACGCATGGAGGCTAGCTGGTGGCTTGCGACGCGCGCCCATCAGTTCTGCTCGCAGAATGGCACCACCAAAGCCTGCCAAAGCGGCCACTACTTGCTCGACGATCTCATCCTGAATCGCGAAAAACTCCGCTTCGGCCCGCCCGTAGCTGCCGGCCCAGATATGCGCTCCGGAGACCGAACTGATAAGCTGCGCCGTGACTTTCAGCCAACCTGATTCGGCCTGCACGCTGCCCTCGAGAACATAGCGAGCGCCTAATGCATGTCCTATTTTGCGAATATCAATGGACTGTCCTCTGTACTCAAAGGAAGAGTATCGGGAGATGACCAGTAGGTCGCGATGCCTCGTGAGGCCGGTAATGATATCCTCGACTAGGCCATCGCATAATCTATCCCACCGGGGGTCCTGTGAGAAATTTGTGAAGGGCAGGACTGCAACTACCGGTGTCATCGGCGGAGACGACTGCTGCCGATCAGCAACTGATTCGACACCCGACATCGGACTTTCAGTTGGGGGCGCTGCAGGCCGCAGCACCTCCAGGAGGTCGCTCGATCATGACCCGCCAATTCGCCCTCAACGTAAACGGCACGACACATACCGTCGATGTCGACCCGGACATGCCGCTGCTCTACGCGCTGCGTGACAATATCGGGCTGAACAACCCGCATTTTGGCTGCGGTCTTGCGCAATGTGGGGCTTGCACGGTGCATTTGGACGGACAACCGATCCGCTCGTGCGCCACAACTGTATCCTCTGTCGGCGACGCCCGGATCGTCACGCTTTCCGGGCTTGGCACGCCGGATCACCCGCATCCGCTACAGACCGCCTATATCCAGGAACAGGTGCCGCAATGCGGCTACTGCGTGAACGGCTGGATCATGACCGCCGCCGCGTTCCTGAACGACAAGAAGAAGCCGACGGATGCCGAGATCAAAGACGCGCTGCAGGGGCTGAAATGCCGCTGCGGCACGCACGTGAGCATCCTGAAGGCGGTCAAACGTGCCGCCGCAATGATGGGCTGAGGGAATGATCAAGATGAAGTCAACAGGTCACTCTCTCGCGCCGCTCGCTCTTGACCGGTGCTGGCGCTTTGGTCGTTTCGATCGGCGCTCCCCTCGCGTTCGAGACCGTGGTGGGCATCACTGCCGCTTTCGCGCAAGGCGCGCAGCCGCCGCTGACACCGGATCAGTTGGCGTCCTATATCGCAGTCAACGCGGATGGCTCGGTCGCCGCGTTCTTCGGCAAGATGGACATGGGCCACGGACTGACCGTCGCCATCGCACAAATCGTGGCGGAAGAACTCGACGTGCCGTTCAAAACTGTCAGGTTGTTCCTGGCGGACACCGCCACCAGCGTGAACCAGGGCGGCGCGTCGGGTTCCACCGGCATTCAACTCGGCGGCAAGCAAATGCGGGTCGCGGCGGCGGAGGCGCGGCGCGTCCTAGTAGAGATGGCAGCGGCACGATTCGACTTGCCGGCCGATCGCCTCACGGTCACCGACGGTGTCGTTCACGCGGTCGGCGACCCGACGCAGCGGCTGAGCTACGCCGACCTGATTGGCGGACGCTACTTCAACGTGCCGCTCGACTGGAACAGGCAGATGGGCAATGCGCTCTACGCACACGGAAAGGCGCAACCGAAACCTGTCGCAGACTACAAAATCGTCGGCCAGTCGATCAAACGCGAAGACGTCGCGGGGAAGGTATTCGGAACGGAATACTTTTGCACAGACGTCAAAGTGCCCTTCATGGTGCATGGCCGCATGATTGGCCAGAGGTCGCGGGCGCAGTGCCGCTCAAGGTGGATGCAGCGTCGATCAAGGATATTCCAGGCGCCACGGTGGTCTGGCGGGACGGTTTCCTCGGCGTGGTGGCGGACCGGGAGTGGGACGCGATCCAGGCCTCCCGCATCTTGAAGGTCGAGTGGTCGAACACCGCGCCGCCGTTCCCCAATCAGGCCGCGCTGTATGATCACATCCGCTCGGCGCCGGTGCGCAAGCGCCAGCTCGAGAGTAAGCCGGCCAGTGACATCGACGCCGCGTTCAGTTCCGCCGCACGCGTGATCGAGGCCGAGTACGAATGGCCGTTTCAATCGCACGCCAGCATGGGACCAGCCTGCGCTCTGGTCGAGTTCAAGGACGGCATGGTTACCTGCTGGAGCGGCACGCAAAAGTCGCACTTCGTGCAAGCCGGCCTCGCCGCCATCCTGGGTGTGCCGCAGGACAAGGTCCGCGTGATCTGGACCACCGGGCCTGGCTCCTATGGGCGCAACGATGCGGACGACTGCGCGATGGACGCGGCGGTGCTGGCCCAGTCAGTGGGGAAGCCGGTGAGGCTGCAGTATATGCGGGAGCAGGGAACCGGGTGGGATCCCAAGGGTCCGGCGTCGATCCATCGGGCTCGCGCGGCGATCGATGCGCAAGGCAATGTCGTCGCGTATGATTTCCTGAGCAAGGGTTTCTCCCGCATCGATGTCGATACGAACGGCGGCAATCCGTTCGATACGCTCGCTGGCCAGACCACCGGTGTGGCGCTGCGATCGGGCGACGGGTTCGGCGTACCCGGGGAATCCTACGAATTCGCCAACAAGCGGACCGCGTGGGAGACGATCCCGCCGCTGCTGGACCGTGCCTCACCGTTGCGGTCCTCGCATCTGCGCGATCCGGTGGGGCCGCAAATCCACTTCGCCAGCGAATCGTTCATGGATGAGGTGGCGGCGGCTCTGACCAGGACCCGATCGCGTTCCGGCTGGCGCATATCAAAGATCCGCGCGACGCGGCAGTGATCAAGGCGGCGGCGGAAAAATTCGGCTGGGAGACCCGGCCGTCACCGCGTCGCCAGCAGACCGGAACGATCGTGTCGGGCCGCGGCATCGCCTATTGCCAGCGAAGCGGCACGCGGGTCGCGGTGATTGCCGAGGTGGAAATCGACCGCGGGAGTGGCAGGATCTGGGCTAGGCGATTCACCGTCGCGCATGATTGTGGCCTGATCATCAATTCCGGTGGGCTCGAGAAGTGCATCGAGGGCAACATCGTGCAGGGTATCAGCCGCACCCTGTGCGAAGAAGTCACGTTCGACAACAACGCCGTCACCAGTGTCGATTGGCTGACGTATCCGATCCTCGACATCACTGAGACGCCGGAGAAGATCGATTTCGCGCTGATCAACCGGCCGGAACTGCCGGCGAGCGGCGCGGGCGAACCGTCGATCCGCCCGGTCGCGGCTGCCATCGGCAATGCGATTTTCGACGCTACGGGTGTGCGGATCAGGCAGGTGCCGTTCTCGCCGGAGCGGGTGAAGCACGCGCTGTCGTAATATCATGGAGCGAACGCTCGCTGGATGATGGTATCGAACCCTTGTGCGGCGTCATCGTCGCCATACTCGGCGCGAAAGCGCGGTCATTCATCGCAACCAGTGGGTCGATCGCTCGCGACCCGAGGCGTCGGCAAACCGTCCCCTCAGGCGACCAACGCGGCGGACGTTCGGCGCAGTGCTGCAGGTGTAGCCTAGAATTTGCCCCTCGCAGGGCAGGGTATCCGAGTTACGTCTGCGCAACGCGACGCTCCGGTTACGGGAACCGCTCCGCTTGTCCTCCAGACGAACAGCACAACCGTCGCCACAAAACACAGGATCTCCGAAAACACGTTGAGCGCAAGCGGGAGATCTCAAGCCGGGTCAGCGCCGGGGGTGAGGGTCCCGCCGCCCCGCCCATGCGCGCATTGGCGATCCACGCCTTGTACCAGCTATCGAAAAGACCGACCCTCGGACCAGGGTTGCACGCGTGGTACTGCATTGCGAGGAGCTGAGGTTTTGACCGCTTACGGGGCAAGTGGTCCCCGTGCCGCACCGTCATCCGAACGGCGCCTGGGCAGAGGGCAGCTGTCGACCCAACCCGGGCATAAGATCGGTGATCAGTAGGCCCGAAACCGGCCATACCCGTCGAGACTTTCGCAGCCCGGAATAACGGTATTAAGCTGCCAACAGAGGGGCAATTCGGGACACAAGCGGAGGGGGGAATGGTCGATCACCGACTCGGAGCCTGTTGCAGTCACGTACGGCGCTGAGCCGCGGGCGCCATGCAGTCCGACAGGGCACCAGATCCAACGGGAACAGCAACCAGCGGACGCAGGTTGCTGACAGTGATCTATGCCGACATGGTCGGTTACAGCCGCCTGATCGGATTGGATGTGTGGGAACGCTTGCGCGGCTGCGGGCTCTTCGGAGCGACATCATTGACCCGGCAATTGCTGAACATGCCGGCAGGATAGTGCAGACCGGCGGCGACTCACTGCTCATCGTATTTGACAGCATCGAGGGAGCCTTGCGTTGCGCGATGACTGTGCAGCGGCGGATTCCCAGTCATGACAGACAGGACGCCTCCGATCGGCGCATGCGGTTCCGCATGGGTATCGACATCGGCGACGCAATCGCCGACGGGATCGATCTGCACGGCGACGGTGTGATCGTTGCAGCACGGCTTCAGGCAGAGTGTCCGGCGGGAGGCGTTTGTGTCTCACGTGCGGTGCGTGATCACGTACACGATCGGCTCGATCTCACTTTCGAGGCAATGGGACAGCTCCGCCTGAAGAATATCGCCCGCCCAGTAGAGGCGTTCCTGGTGAGGTCTCCGGAGGCGCTAAAATCTACCGTGCAGACACAAGTGCACAGTACAGGCGACCAGTTAGCGCTGCCCGACAAGCCGTCGCTGGTCGTGCTGCCGTTCCAGAACATGAGCGGCGATCCTGAGCAGGAGTACTTTGCCGACGGCATGGTCGAGGAGATCACCACCGCACTGTCGCGGATACGCTGGCTTTTCGTGATCGCGCGCAACTCGGCCTTCACCTACAAGGGCCGGATGGTCGACATAAAGCAGGTTGGCCGCGAGCTTGGCGTTCGTTACGTGCTCGAAGGCTCGGTACGCAAGGGCGGCGCTCGCGTACGGATTACGGCCCAGTTGATTGACGCGATCACCGGCACTCATGTCTGGGCGGGCCGCTACGACCGCGACATCAGCGACATCTTCGCCGTCCAGGACGAGATTACCGCGAGCGTCGCGGGGGCTATCGAACCCGCGCTGGCTGACGCCGAGCAGCAGCGGGTGCTGCGCAAGCCGCCGAAAAGCCTCGATGCCTGGGAAGCTTACCAGCGCGGCGTTTGGCATTTCAACAAATACGCACCGGAGGAGAACCAAATCGCTCTCGGCTTTTTCTGCCAGGCGATTGGGCTCGACCCGAACTTTGCCCCGGGTCATTATGGGTATGCGCTGGCGGACCTATGGAACATCTGGAACTTCTCCGAGCGCCCGTTCTCGGAGGTTCAGGGCACCCCTCGCGACGAGGCGCGCATCGCCGTCTCGCTCGACGACAAGGATGCGATGGCGCACGCCGTGCTGGCGCACATATGGATGTGGAACGGCGAATGGGAAGCGGCGATTTCAGAAGCCCGGGCCGCGCTTACGCTCAACCCGAACAGCGCCTTTGTGATCGGCACGCTCGGATGCGTGCTTGGCTTTGGCGGATATCACGATGAAGCGCTCGATCGGCTGCGCCAGGCGATGCGCGCCAGCCCGCACGACCCGCTCACCTGGCTCTGGACGAATTGGCGCGCGTGTATGCAGTTTTACTCGCATCAATTCGAAGCGGCGCTGGAGACGTGTAATGAGCTTGCTCGGCTGCGTCCGGAATTTGGACCCGTCCACGGATACATCGCCGGGTCCCTGGCCTTGCTGGGGCGGCGGGACGAGGCACGCGCGGTTATGGAGCGCGCCGGACCGCGGCCTCCAGACCCGCGTTGGAAGCAAAGACCGCCCTGGTTGCGGCCGGAAGACTTTGCCTTGCGGATCGAGAGCCTGCGGCTTGCGGCTGGCGAAACCCTATGACGCCGGCCCGTCGCCTCGCCGCGATCCTCCCCGATGTGCGAAGGTCTGGTATCCACCTGCGTCAGGCGAGACCGGACGCGGGCGGGGCGCGGCTGGCGGCATCGCCGCGCCCTTGGATCTGGGCGACCGGACGCGGGCGAGGGCGCGGCTGAGCGTCTTCTCGGGCAACGCTCCTATCCGCAAGCGGACGGTCCCCTCCCCACCCACTCCGGACATTGCTCGCCGGCGCCCCGAACGGCTCAATTCGACCGAGGCCGTGTGAAAACGCTGTGCCATGATATTGCATCAACGCAGTGATTCGGAATGGCGGGATGAAGCGTTTTGTGGAGGGCGAGGATCGTCGGCAGGAAGTCCTACTGCCGCCTTGCCTGGACGATTATGTGACCGAGAACAATGCGGTCCGGGTGGTTGAAGCGTTCGTCGACGAACTCGATCTGGCGACATTGGGGTTTGAGGGTGTGGTTCCTGAGGCGACTGGCCGCCCGTCTTATCATCCGTCCACGCTGCTGAAGATTTATCTGTATGGCTACCTCAACCGGGTTCAGTCGAGCCGGCGGCTGGAACGGGAGGCGCAACGCAATGTCGAAGTGATGTGGTTGACCGGCCGGTTGACGCCCGACTTCAAGACGATCGCGGATTTTCGCAAGGACAATGGGCCTGCAATCCGCGCGACCTGCCGTCAGTTCGTGATGCTGTGCCGCCAGATGGACCTGTTCTCCGAGGCGATCGTCGCGATCGATGGCAGCAAATTCAAGGCGGTCAACAACCGGGACAAGAACTTTAGATCCTGCGCCGGATGGAGCAGATCGAGGCCAGCATTGACTGCTACTTGTCTGCGCTGGACGTGACCGATCGTCAGGAGGGTGAGGTCGCACAGGCGAAAGCGGTGCAGTTGAAGGACAAGATCGCTGCCTTGAGGCAGCGGATGCAGCATCTCAAGCAGATGGAAGTTGCGGTGAATGCTGCACCGGACCAGCAGATATCGCTGACCGATCCGGACGCCCGATCGCTGGCCACGAGCGGCAAGGGCACCAGGATCGTCGGCTACAATGTGCAGGCCGCCGTTGACACGAAGAACCACCTGATCTTGGCGCATGAGGTCACCAATGTCGGCCATGACCGCGGTCAGCTCTCGAAGATGGGCGAACAGGCGCAATACGCGACCGGCCATGATGCGCTCACGGTCATTGCTGATAGGGGTTATTTCAAAGGTGAGGACATCTTGGCCTCCGAGCAAGGCGGGATGACGCCGTATGTGCCCAAGCCGCTGACATCCGGAGCCAAGGCCGAAGGGCGCTTCGGCAAGCAGGATTTTGTCTATGTCGCTGAGGGCAACACCTATCGGTGCCCGGCAGGAGAAAGTCTGACCTGGCGCTTCTCATCGGTCGAGCACGGAATGGTTCTGCACAGCTACTGGACGACACGGTGCGAAAGTTGCGCGCTCAAATGCAATGCACGACCGGTCAGCAGCGCCGCATCAAGCGTTGGGAGCATGAAGCTGTTCCTGGACGCCATGCAGCGTCGGTTGGATCAGGCACCGGACATCATGCGGATCCGAAGGCAGACCGTTGAACACCCCTTCGGCACGCTGAAGGCCTGGATGGGTGCTACGCACTTCCTGACCCGCACCATCAAACGCGTCAGCGCGGAGATGAGCCTCCACGTGCTGGCCTACAACCTCAAGCGCGTGATCGCCATCCTGGGTGTCGAGCCGCTGGTGGCCGCCATACGAGCCTGAAGGGCCGTATGCGACGCATAAAAGGCGTCATCGGCGCCTGTCCGTCGCTCCGGCGACCAGCTGCGAAAAATTCAACCCGACAACTGCGGATCAGTAGAGCTGGAACCTGCAGGCACCGCCACAGGCGAGCAGCGGCCGCAAAAATCCCTTCAACGATGCCCGTAGCCCAACTCCGATTTTTCACACGGCCTCCACCCGTTGCGGTCGTTGCTCGACGCCGCCCCGAATGGCTCAATTCGACCGATGTCGATCGCCATCTGGTCGACCGGCCGATGCCCAAAGCGGACGCTCGGGGTCGCCGCGCTGACGCCACTTTCGCAGCAGTCCACCAGTCATAATCCGATCGGACGCGAGGTGGCTCGCCTTGTCGATGACGTCTGTGGGTAGGATGCTTCGCCCCGATCTCCGGGACTTCGATTATGTCTGCCAACACGAGCGCTTCCTCGACGATTCCTTCCACAGCACCCGTTCCGACCGTCGAGAGCCGCAGGTCCTGGGTCATCTGCGTGACCGCGTTCGCCATTACGGCGATTTCGCTCGCGGCCCCGGCGATCACGGTCGTTGGGCTCCGCTCGATCGCCGAGGAACTTGGCGGGGAACGCTCGGTGCCGGCACTCGCTTATGCGCTCGCATGGCTCGGCGCCTCGTTTGGCGGCATCCCCATGGGACGCGTGGCCGAGCGTTTCGGCATTCGTTCCACGGTCATATTCGGATCGGCGATGATCGCGGTTGGGTTGATCGTGGCGCAAAGTGGTGGCCGGTTGAGCCTGCTTCTCGGGTACGGCCTGTTTGTCGGCCTGCTGGGCAATGCCGGCATCAACGCGCCGCTCTACGTCTACGTCACGCACTGGTTCGACCGACGCCGCGGCACGGCGCTGGCCTTGCTCGGCAGCGGGTCGTCGGTGTCCGCCGCGATCTGGGCGCCGATTTTCGTGGTCGCCGAGGCGCATATCGGCTGGCGCGATACGATGCTGGGGTTTGCCGCGCTGCAATTCGCGCTGGTCGCGCCGGCGGCGGCGCTCACTTTCACCAGGGCGCCAGAAATCGCCCAACCGACGGGCTATCGCCATGGCTCGAAGCCGGAAGCCCAGGTGCTGGGGCTCAAACCGGCGCAGGCGTTTGGCGCATTATGCACGGCGGGCTTTCTGTGCTGCGTGCCGATGGCGATGCCGCAAGGCCATCTGGTCGCGCTTTGCGGTGATATGGGGATCGCCCCGTCGGAAGGCGCGGCAATGCTTTCCGTGCTGCTTGGCTGCGCGTTCGTCAGCCGCCAGTTCTGGGGCTTCCTGGCCGACAGGATCGGCGGCCCCAGGACGATCCGGTGAGTTTCAAGGAAGTTGTCGCCCGGATTTTGTAACGACATGTCTATTGTCGTAGCCGCTGAGCTGTCGATTTGGGTGTCCGGCGGAGCGCATCTCCAGCGTGTGGTGAGTGTGCCACGGTGCTCACTGCGGAGAAGGTGCGGTGCTCGCCATCCTCGCCATGCTCGCGCAATGAGGTGCGCTGCGCGTGGCTGCGGGTGGCTCCGCGCCTCCCATCTCCTCCGTTGTGCTCCGTGGCTTGGGCGTTGCCAGGTCGGGACGGGAAAGCAGGCTCGCCAATCGAACCGGAAAGCTGGATTTGGGAGCCCGCCGCCTGGACGTAAGCGTCGCGCTCCGGATTGAGCGTGACGACACTGACCGGCGTCCAGTTACGCGTGTTCCCACTCCAGCGTCGCGGGTTGCGTTGCCGCGCACTTTGATAGACCGCGTGGCGGGCTTTGAGCAGACGGCGATCCCAGCCGGCATGACGCTGTGCCGGGGTAACATAGCGGATGCCGCTGTGCCGGTGCTCGTGGTTGTACCACTGCACGAACTGCATCGCCCATTGTCGGGCAGCCATCAGATCGGCGAACCCCTTGAGTGGGAACTCGGGACGATATTTCGCAGTTCGGAACAGCGCCTCGGCGAAGGCGTTGTCATCGCTCACACGCGGGCGCGAGTAGGACGGCTTGATGCCGAGCCAATGCAACATGGCCAGCACCGTCGTGGCCTTCAGGCTGGCGCCATTGTCACCGTGCAGCACCGGGCGCGTCGGCATCGCATGCAGACCCTCGGCGAGCGCGGTGCGGCGGGCCAAATGGGCGGCATGCTCGGCGCTGTCTGTGTCATGCACCTCGAAGCCGACGACCTTGCGGCTGTAGAGGTCCAGGATCAGGTAAAGATAGAACCATCGTCCGTGGACCTGCGCCGGCAGGAACGTCACATCCCAGCACCAGACCTCGCCGGGGCGCGTGGCGATGTGCGTGCGCGGCGGGCCCAACGTTCGGGGCGCACGGGCACGGCCCCTGCGGTTCATCTGGCCATGCGCGCGCAGCACGCGGTGGAAGCTTGACTCGCTGGCGATGTAGAGCCCTTCGTCGGCCAGTGCCGGAATGATCCGCGCCGGCGGTGTCGCGGCAAAACGCGGTTCGTTGGCCACTTCGATGATCCGTGCCCGTTCGGCCTCACTCAACGCGTGCGACGGAACAGGGCGATCCGCGTCCGGTCGACGATCGCCGCGCGTCAGACCGTCGATCTTCCAGCGCTGCAGCGTGCGGGCGGCGATGCCGGCCAGAGCACAGGCCGGGGCAAGCCGCGCTCCCTCGGCACAGGCTTGCGCGATGTCACGCATCAGGGTCTGGCGGTCTTCCAGACGGGTCATTCGTCCGCGTCCTTGTGGAAGACCGCCGAGAGTTTTTTTGACAGCACAAGCAAGGCGGCCGTTTCGGCCAGCGCCCTGTCCTTGCGATGCAGTTCGCGTTCCAAGTCCTTGACCCGACGCCGGTCCTGTCGGGCTTCCGCGGCACTGACCGCACGCGGCTCGCCGAGACCCGCGATCGCGTCCTGCTGCCAGGCTGCCAGCTCAGCCGGATACAGACCCTGCTCGCGGCACCAGCCGCTCCGCGTCGCCTCATCCATCCCAGCTGTGGCGATCAACGCCTGCAGTCGCGCCGCCGCCGTCCAGCGCTGGCTGCCTCCAGTCCGATCGCCAGATCCATGGGCCAACGCGTCCGCACGCCAACGCTCCAGCGTCGCTGCACTCACTCCAACCTCGCGAGATACCTGCTCCACCGACGAACTCTCCGGCGGCAACAGTCGCGCCACGATCCGATCCTTGTACGCCTGTCCGTATCGAGCCACTTCCTGATGTCCGCGCCCCCAAAGGGTCCGATCCTATCCGGGCGACAACTTCTCTGACACAGGGGGGATCCTCGCCGGCTCCGCTTGCCAGATGACGGCGATGATCGGATTCTTGCTGACGCGAAACGAAGCTGGATTGTTCGCTGTCGCGGCCTGGTTCGGCCTGGGCTTCAGCGGAATCATCCCGGCGTACATGCTCGCGGTGCGCGAATTCTTTCCGCCCAGCGAGGCGTCGTGGCGGGTGCCGACCGTCCTGCTGTTCACCGGTTCAGGAATGGCGTTTGGGGGCTGGTTCGCTGGCGCGATTTACGACGCCGTCGGCTTTTACGCCGCTGCGTTCGCCGCTGGCATCGTATTTAATCTCGCGCATCTAACGGTCATCGGCGCGCTCGTCTGGCGGCAACACCGCGCCACGACCTGGAGTGGATGGCCCGGCGCGGGCGAGCGGAGCCGCTGAACCCCGGACCCTTGACCCGAATTTCCGGTCTCGACGGCTCCGCGCGCGAAGCAGTCGGACCACTTTCCACCCACTGCAGCCGAGCGATTCCGGCAGCGGGGTGTCCGCTCTCGAGGAGCGCTGCCGTTCGATCGAACGGCAGTTAGAGAGGATGCTGATTGACGTCAGGGATTGATCCAGGCGGGATCAGTCCAGCCGTCCGTGTCGTACTCGGCCATACATTGCTCAACAGTCGCCTCCATCTCGCGCAGGGCGCCGCCTCGTTGCGCGCCGGTCAGAACCTGTGCACGGATATCTTCCCAGCCTCCGGAATAGTTGCGTTCATACAATTCGTGCCGGCCGGCGAATTCGGTACCCACGGCATCCCACAACAGTTTCATGATCTTGATGCGCTCGATATGGTCAATGCCGTGCGAGCCCCGCACGTAGCGCCGCAGTTGCTCATCGATCGCCGGATTGGCGAAGTCTTTGGCCGATGATGGCAGATAGATCAGCGCCGAGGTGACGGTCTTTTGCACGATGTCCTTGATGCGCGGCCAGGAGTCGGGTCCGAACACGCGATAGGCGTGGGCGGCGGCGAGCTCGGGCAACACGGCATCACCGCGCCAGGATTGCGGATTATTGGCCATCGCGTTTGACAGAGACCAGAACAGATGGCGCCAGGCGATGACCTCGCCCAGAAGGACCTGATTGTTACGCGCCTCGTCGCCGCCGGTGGCGCGCAGTGCCTTTGCCAGCAGGCCGCAAATGAAATCGAGCTTCACCGCATAACGCGTGCAGCCCTGGAACATCGCACCGTGAACAAATCCGGAGCCGGGGAAGAAACTCATGACCCGCGCAGGGTCACGATAGATGAAAACGTCCTCCCATGGCACGAATACGTTGTCCATGATGAAGATCGCATCGTTTTCATCGAAGCGCGACGACAAAGGATAATCGAACGGCGAACCGCTGCATCCGGCGGCGTATTCATACGATGAACGGCAGATCAGCTTCAGGCCCGGCGCGTTGATGGGCACCATAAACATCACCGACATGTCGGGATCCTCGGTGGCGGTCTTCGACGACTGGCCCATGAAGTTATAGTGAGTCATAGCGGCCGAGGTGGCGACCACCTTGGCACCTGAGACGAATATGCCCGCATCAGTTTCCTTTTTCACGCAGGCGTAGACATCCTTGACCTCTTCGGGGGGGCGGTGGCGGTCGATCGGCGGATTGACGATCGCGTGGTTCATGAACGGCATGGCCTCTTGCGCACGCTTGTACCAGGTCCGCGCATTGTCGGCGTAGGTGCCGTAATACTCGGGGAAACCGCCAAGTGTGTTGGAGAATGCGGCCTTATAATCGGGCGTGCGGCCCATCCAGCCGTAGGTGAGGCGGGCCCATCCTGCGATCGCCTGTTGCGCACCGAGCATATCGTCGCGCGAGCGGGGGACACGGAAAAATCTGTGCGTGTAACCGCCGGAGCCGGTATCGGTTGGACAGGTGAGCAAGTCCCGTGTCTTCGGATCATGCAGCGCGTCATAGAGCCGCGCGATCGAGCGGACCGAATTGCGGAACGCCGGGTGCGCGGTAACGTCGGTGACGCGCTCGCCGTTGATATAAACCTCGCGGCCGTCGCGCAGGCTTTCCATATACTCCGCGCCGGTGAACGGGCGGCCGCGGTTGGCGATGAAATCTTCGGGACGCATGGTTCTACTCTCCCTCGTCGATTGGCACCCGGGTCTTTGGATTGCGCTTCCGAAGCTCAGTTGCCAACTGGACACTCGACGCTGACTAGCGGACGAGTTTGGCACCATTCATCAGAGTTGCCGCCGCCTGTGCGATGACCCGCTCGATGATCTCGGACGCGGCGGGCGTATCCTTCACCAGATCGACGCCTTCCCCAGCCCAGACGACGCGCGTTGTGAAATCATTGTCCGCCGCCGCCAGGTAGACCTTCTCCTGCTCCGGCTGCTGCGCGGCCAATGCATCCTCCCTGCCGTTCCAGCTGGCCGAAAACGCGTTGCGCAGTGCACGGCCCGGATAGATCGCCGGCCATGGCGCGCCACGCACGACGTCGAATACGCGCGTTTGCTCTGTCTGGTCGCCTCCAGCTGCCAAGGTGGCTGCTTTCATCGCCACATCCCACAGCGACTCGCGCGATGCGGTGAAGCGAGTGCCCATCGAAACGCCTGTGGCGCCCAATGTGAGCGCCGCAGCCAAGCCGCGCCCATCGGCAATGCCGCCGGCCGCGACCACTGGAATCGGGGCGACGGCATCGACCACAGCAGGCACAAGTCCCATGGTGCCTCGTGTCACGCCCGAATGGCCGCCGGCATCGCGTCCCTGTGCAATGATGATATCGGCACCTGGCAGATGATCTTGCAGCCGGCGTCCTTTATCCGTCCGGTGAAAGGCGTGGGATCGAACGACAGCACCACCGCTGCAGGTTTGGCGTCGAGTGCAACGTCGAGCGCTGCGGGGTTCTTCTCGAGCGCCCAAAGTATGAAACCGATGCCGACGCGCGCATTGCCGGCCTCAGTCAGCTCCTTACGGATCGCGGCGGTATTTGCGTAGCCCGAGCCGACCAGGCCGAGCCCGCCGGCATTGGTGACCGCGGCCGCAAGGCGCCCGCCGGCCGCCGAACCCATCGGCGCAAGCAGGATCGGATGCTCGATGCCGAGCAAACGGGTGAGGGCTGTTTCAATGACGGGCATTCGAGATCCTTTCGGAACCGGTTGCTGTGTGCGAGGCTAGCGGCTCGCCCGTGGCCTTATAAGGCAGAGCCAGCCGCTGGGCGAAAACCGGCAAACCCGAGAGCAGCGATGGCCGAGCCAACAGCCAAGACAGCGATCGGCGCGAAACCGGAAAGCCCACGCCGCAACCGTTAGACTGTGCGCGAGATTCGTTCTCGTGGCGTTCGGGCACACTGGCCACGAGGCGATGCCCACCACCGATCATTGCCACGTTGGAGCCAGCTTGCATTTCCGCAGCCAAGCCGTCTCGAGCCCACAACACCGAATTGGCGTCGGCGGTCGCGACCCTATCGCGACCGCCGCCAGGGTTAAGCCATCGTGCCGGATAGGACGGGACCGAATGGAACGTATCGCCGTTGAAGAGCCTCAGCTAGTCTAGGCTTGCTTGATCATCTGGAAATCGGTGGTGCTGGTGTTGATCACGATGCCAGCAACAACATCGGCAATTCGAAATTACTCTGGCTTGCCGCCTGCTGCACTTACAAAGGGGCGGCCGCGCTCTTATTGGAGTGATCGCTTTCCTTGTTCCACTGCGCATTGTTCTCTGCGTGCGGACTATGAGCAAGAATTGCGAGACGAAGGGCGATTGATTGGGACGCCTCGCAACCGGAGATTCCGCGAGAGAGGTGCATCATGGACGAGTTCGGGACTGCGGCAGGCGGCGCGGACCGACCCGAACGCGGCGTTAGTATTTGTATTTTTGATGTTGTGGGGCGAGCCGCATCGATCCGGGTCGAAGAATGGGCCAACACAATCGCTTGCCTATTATCAACTCCGAGTAAGGATGGCGCGTCAGACCACAAGAAAGATGCATTGTCTCCATACCGTCGTCCTTAGTTGATAAGAATCAAAAAAGGCGCCACAACAACACTTGGCAACACGAGTTGCGCTTTTCAGGCGCGATCCGAACTAAATTCAAGGAGGAGCTCATGCACGTTCGTATCAATGACCCTTCACGCCGTGCCCTGCTGCGAGCTGGGGCGGGCCTCGCTGGCGCGGTGGCCGTGGCTGGCGGCATGGTGATGGCAGCCGACAAGTCCCGATCGGCACCTGGCCCGCCGGCTCGCAGGGCGACACGGTCACCGTCGGCGCGACCGTGCCACGCACGGGCACCTATGCCGTGCAGGGTGAGGACGAGCTCAAGGGCATGCAACTCGCGGTCGAGCACATCAATGGCGGTCACGACCTGATGAAGAAGATCGCCCCCAAGGTTTCGAAAGGCCTACTCGGAAAGCAAGTCAACCTGGTGGTCGCCGATTCGGCCGTCAAGCCGAACGATGCCGTGCAGGAACAACAGACCTTCATCAATGATAACAAGATCATCGCGATGACTTCGGCTCGACTTCGTCGGCGGTGGCGCTGAACAAGTTCGCGCAACGCGAAAAAATCCTCTCTCTGGTGGCGATTTCCGGCTCCAACGACACCACTGGCAAGGACTGCGTGCATACTCGTTCCGCCAGTGCTTCTATGGTGAGACGGCGGCCCGGTCTTGGTAAAGGCTTGCGGCAAGGGTAAGAAGGCAGCGTTCATGACGCCGGACTACACCTATGGCCACACCGTCACGAAGTCGGTGAATGACACCTGACGGATCGGTAGGGGCTGAGCCGACTGTCTGGTATCTGCGTGCCCGAGCTCGAAAGCGGACCCGCGCAAATCCACCCGACTCAGTCGTTCCCCGACGTCGTTCTGAAAGGCAGCTTCGGGTCGAGGAGCGGTCGACCGTTTGCCCACACCTGGCGCACAAAGGTCGCCGCTATGATCGTGTTGCCGAGCCAAAAACTGCGTGATCACGCGCAAGCGGCAATGTTCGAGTGGGACGCGATCTTCAGACCAAGTCGAAAAAGGTTTCGACCCCCTCTGGGGTTCACAGGTCATCCGCTCCCGGGGGGGTGGTGGTGGTGCAGGCGATGTCCACGCTTGACCACCAGCATCAGCAGCACCAGCGTGCCAACCACGTCCGACCCTACAGCCCCTTACTCTATCACGCCACGGTGCCACGTAGGCAGTGTTCCTTGCCTCGATGCCATATCCCATCGTATCTCATAACCGACGGGGTATATGGCGAGTTAGCATCGCGGACCCGATCATCATGAGGCCCGCGGTGGCGAACACGGATGGCAGAGCGAATAGTGAAAGCAGTACAGCGCTGACCACTGGCGGCCCGAGCTGCGCGACATCACGATAGCTGACGAACACGGTCGTCATCTCCGAGCGCTCATAGGAATGGACTGCGCGCAAGAACAGCAAGTTACCGGCGCCATCGATCATTTCGGCACCAAATCCGGCTAGCACGAGCGTTACCGCGCCGATCCAAGGTATATGAAACGCTGCGGCCGTGGCCACGGTCATCAGCCCCGCGGTCGCATAGCCGACGGCCAGCAGGCGCCTCAGCCCGTAACGTCGTCCGATCCAGCCCCACAGCGGCACCATAAAGATCCAGCCGGTGCCGATCGAGGCGATCGCGCCGCCTGCTTCAGGGGTGAGCCCCGAGGTCACCGCGAAGATCGGCGTAAAGAGGTAGAACGTGCTCCACCAGGCCGAGCGGGCTCCCGCCAGACCCCAAGCCAGGCGCATCCGCGGCTGGGTGAAGAAGCGAGGCAGGTAGCGCAGCGGGTTCGGCGGCTTGCGGCTGGGTGACGCAAGCTCAGTCAGCCGCAGCCACCAAAACAGCACCAGGAGGACCATCGCGGCGACCGCCGCGACGGCAAATGGCGCCGCAAAAGTGACGCGCTGCTGGAGATAAACACCAAACCACGGGCCGAAGGTCCACGGCCCGGCACAGGCAAATATGCGGGCCGGCTCAAAATGCCGGAGAGCATGACGCGGGATGTGGTCGAGCACATATAGGTTGCTGGTGATCTCGATGCACGCGAAAGCAAAGCTGCTGAGCGCGAGGCCACAGGCAAATGTGGTCGGACCACCGCTCGCCAACAGAGCGGCGCTGACAACCAGCAGCGACGCACCGAGGCTGAATACGAAGCGCCGCTGTATTTGTTGCACCAGCAACGGGATACTGAGGCGTCCAATCAGAGCAGCCAGTCCGGCCACAACGTAGAGCAGTGTCACCGCTCGGGCGGTCCCCAGCAGTCGCAGCGCCTCTAACGGGACCACGGTGAGAAGAACCGACTGCGCCACGCCGGGGACAATAAACAGACCAAGGAAGATCACGATCGTGCGGCGCGACGCGGCGCCGGCAACGGCCGGCACTGAGGTTGCGTAAGCGCTCATCTCCGGTCGCCGCCATATGTTGCGGAGCGCGCCTTCTGTGGCCACGGGACGTTCATTGTTCCTCCCAAACGGGCCTAGTAAGGCCCCGAAAACCTTTGCACGGTTCGAAAGTGGTGCGTAGCCCGATGTGGGCGACGGTCTCTTGTGATGGCGATCCTGATTCTGGTGTTCGGCTTGCCTACCGCCCTCCTGTCGGCACCAAGTGCGCTTGACCCAACTTCCGCACTTTGGGCGAAAACAACGGGTCATATCAGTGCATTAGATTTTTAGGCACCACAGCGGTCAGGCTGGATCTTGGGCGGTCTGGGCTGTCGGCATCTCCTGAAAGATGGGCGGCAAGGTGAGCCCGATCGCACGGCAGATCGGATCGATGCTTGGCCTAGGTGCGGTGCGGAGGATGGCACGACGGCCGTCCTGCTCGACTTCGACGATACTGAGATCGAGCAGATCGTCGATGATGTGCTGCCATTCCGGTATCGGCCCGCGGTGTGCGGCCAGTCGATCGAGCAACTCCTTGCGCAACAGCAGGGCGAGGAAGGTACAGCCGATGTGGCCGCGGATTGCGGCATCGGTGCGATGGAACACCGGTCGCGTGGCGAGCAGGGTCTTTGCCGCCAGAAAGCTTTGCTCCACCGCCAACAGATTTCGATATCGCAGCACCACCGCCAGCGCCGACAGTTTCATGTTGGTTCGCAGCACAAACACACCGTCGAATTGTGCGTCGGCGATCACCTTGTCCGGATCAATGGCAAAGCGTGGCCCGCGGGCGCCGAGAGGAAGCGGCGGTAGCCGGCATTGGCTACCAATGCCTTGTCACCTTGTGCCAGCCTGCGCTCCAGGCTGGCGACCAGGGCTGTGCGGGTCTCGGCATCCTTGCGCGCCTCTTCTTCGTTGCGGCAGACCACATAGCGCCGTCCGGCGACTTCGACATTCTTCACCGCCAGATCGGTCTCGCCTTTCTGGCGAGGGATGACGAGTGGCACCGCCACGCCGTCATCCTCGAGCACGGTCTGACGAATTTCGCGCAGCGTCCGCTCGCGCACGCCGAGGATGTAGTCGATGCCCTGTGCCTCGAGCCCAGCGATGGTGGCGGCACTGATCATGCCGCGGTCGGCGACCACATAGGCACGACTGACGCCGAAGCGGCTGCGCAGGCGCTCGACCACCGGCAGCAGTGTGGTGACATCGGCGGTGTTGCCGGGCCAGAGGAAGGAGGCGATGGGCCGATCATTCTCATCCAGCACGATGCCCAGAACGACCTGATGCAGCTGCGGGCGGAAATCCTTCGAGTAGCCCCGTCGGCCCAGCGTCGCGCCGCCCCGGCCTTCGAAATACAGTGAGGTGGTGTCGAAGAAAGCCACCGACAGCGCGCCGAACAGCGATCTGCGGTGATGATAGAGCGCTTCTTCGATCACCTCGGTGCGGCAGCGTGCCTGGCTGGCTTGCGTGGCAGCGATGTCCTCACCCAGCCACGCCATCGCCTTGTAGGCATGATCGAGCGTCAGCGCATCGGCCCCCGGGATATGTACGCTGTGCTGCCAGGTGCTGGCATGGCGATCGGAGCCAGATACCATCAATCGATGCAGCACAGTGAGGTAGATCGCACGCTCGGCATCGAAGCCGAAGCGACGGTCAGCCAGATGGCGGCGCAGCACGTCACGGCAACCGATCTCGACCCAGAGCCGGCTGAACACCAGATCAGGACCGATACTGCGCCGACGCAGTTCCGCCAGCTCGCCGCGATAGAAACTGGACAGCACGATCGAACGGCGGGAGTGACGCGCGGCGGAGGCGATCAATCCGTCGAGTAGGTCGGAGTTCTCGACGGCGTCCCGCCGTCCGAGTGCCTTGATGACGCGCTGGACATGGCGGCCGCCCTCGCGGACGTTCTCCACCAGATAGAGGTATTCATACGGCCCGATCTTCTTGACGCGAACGAACATGGCGCGGCAACCTGCTGCAACCAGCACACCACGCAGAATCGAAACTGGTCAAGCCAATCCGCAAGCTATTCGCAGATAGCCAAGCCGACTTTTGCACCACAATTTACGCTGCCATCGCAAAACACGCAGTCTTCCGCGCCTTTCGCGCGAGCCCGTCGGTCAAACTGTCGAAGTTGGGCTTGAGCGCTGTGTGACGCCGGCTGCCTCGCGCCCAAGGCGGTCGCTCGACCGAGCGGCGCCGCTCCTCGAAGGCCGCAATCCCAGTCGCCAGCTTTCCGGGCCGCAACTGCGATGGGCTGTCGTTCCTATCGGCCCAGCCGAAGGAGTACCAGCGAAATCGCCGGCACGTAGCTGATCAGCATGAGCGTGGCAAAGTTGATCAGAGCAAATGGAATGACACCGCGGTAGATCGCGGCGAGCGGCTGGTTGAAGATCGCCTGCGATGCAAAGAGATTGAGCCCGAACGGCGGCGTGTACATTCCAATCGAGAGATTGACCGCCATGATGATCCCGAAGTGGATGGCATTCACGCCGGCCGCCTCGACCACGGGCAACAGCAGTGGCGTGAGTATCATGATGGCAGCCGGCGGCTCGAGAAAACTGCCGACCAGTAATAGGCCGATATTGACCATAAGCAGGAGCTGCCACAGCGGCAGGTGGAGTGAACTCATCGTGGCGACGATGCTCCGCGGAATGCCGCTCGTGGTCAGCAGCCACGAATAGATGCCTGCAGCCGTCACAATAATAAGGATCTGCGAGATCAGGAATACCGCGGCGACGGTAATGCGCCACAGGTCGCGCCAACCAATGTCGCGATAGATAAACATTGTCACCACGATCGAATAGACGACCGCGACGCCGGCGGCTTCCGTTGGCGTGAAGATGCCGCCGTAGATGCCACCGAAAATGACGAACGGCGTACCAAGCGCCCAGCCGGCCTCCCTGGTGACGGCCCGGATCTTCGACCACGACGCCTTCTCGCCCACCGCGACCTTGCGGGACCAGGAATAGACGATGACATAGATCGCGCCGACCAACCCGATCAGCAGGCTCGGCAGGACGCCGGCTGTAAACAGCGCGATCGCCGATTGCTGCGCCGCCATGCCGTAGAGGATCATCGAGATCGACGGCGGGATGACGACCGCGATCGCGCCTGATGATGCAATCAGACCCACGGTGAAGCGGTCGCCGTAGCCACCGCTCTTGAGCGCCGGGTAGACGAACCGCCCGACGGCTGCAACCGTGCCCACGGCGGTGTGCGACATCGCACCGAACAGCTCGGACGACATGATCGTCGTCATCGGCAGCGATCCGCGCGCGCTCCCGGTGAGCGCCGTGACCCACACGATGACCCGCCCCGCAATACCGCCCTGGCCCATAATCTCGCCAGCCAGGATGAAGAACGGGATCGCCAGCAAGGGGAAATTGTCCAGGCTGCCAAACATGTTGGTCTGGATCACCGTCGTCTGCACGTCGGCCACGAACAGGACGGCAATGAGCGAGGTGAACAGCAGAACGAGATAGATGGGAAAGCCAATGCAGAGCAGGATCACCGGCAGAATGAAATACACGAACGTCGCTAGCACCGCCGGGGAGCCCGAAATGATCGGATCAGGCGAATGCCGACCAGGAACGCGTTGAGGCCCAGGCCGATCGGCACCAACGCCTGCGGAATGACCAGCGGAAAGTTGGCTGCCTCACTGCGTTCGTCGAACTCGGCCAACATCTGGACCGCCGGCCAGGCGAGCACAATCAGGGTCACGCACACGGCGATCATCGTCAGATCGGCGGCGATGTCGAGTGCACGGCGCAGCGCGGGTGGCAGGGCGTGGAGAATGACGTCCATGCGCAACTGCCGGCCCTCAAAACCCACGATGGCGTTGCCGAGGAATACCGTACCAACCAAAAGGAACAGCATGAACTCCTCGGCCGATGCAATCGGACGAAAGAACACGTAGCGGCCGACGATGTTGGCGACGTCGAGCGCGACAGCGATGAGTATCATCAACGCGGTCACGCCCTGAATGCCGGCGACCAGACCTCTGAGGACGATCGCGCCTGTCGCGGAACAAGACGGAGTCAACGACTGCGCATTGCCGCGGCACGCAGCAGTTTCCAAAGCGGTTGTAATTCCGGTTTGGTCTTGACGATGTCGTCGCCGGTGGTGCCAGTTTCCTGCATCATTTTCGCCTTGTCGGCGGGTGATAGTACGTCGATCTCGCCGCCCTTTTCGACCCAGATCTTGCGCTGACGCATGACGAAATCGGCGTTCCACTCGTTGGACTTCGGTTGCGGCCTCCTGTGCGGTCGTCAGCACCATGGCCTGAAGGTCGGCCGGCAACGCATCGAACCAACGCTTGCTCACCACCGCCATGACGAAGATGTAGGAGGTGCCCGGCTCATTAATATACTTGGCGGCATCATAATATCCGAGTGCGGTAAAGGTGGGTAAAGAACCGATCGCACCGTCTACCGTACCCTGCTGGAGCGCCGGCAGCACATCGCTGAGTGTCATCGGCACGGCGGTGGCGCCCAGGCTGGCGACCTGTCGCATCTGGAAGGGCGAGGCGAGCACTCTGATTTTCTTTCCCTTCAGGCTCGCCAAATCATGGAACGGCGTGCGCATCGCGAACGCGGCCTGGCCGGCGAAAAACAAAGTCGCACCGATCAGGCCCTTGGCTTCCCCAACCGCTAGAAATGCCTTCCTGAATTCCGGGGCAGACACCGTTCTGAGTGCGTGCTGTTCGGTCTCGAACAGTCCGGGGGCGGCCAACAGCCCGAACCGCTGATCGACCCCGGAGAAGAACTCGGGTGGAAATTGTGCAACCTGGATTGACCCAAGCTGCGTGTCCTCGATCTCACGCGGGATCGGGCCGAGCTGGCTCCCCGGATAAAGCTCCGTCTTAATACGGCCGCCGGACTTCGCCTCGATCGCCGCGGCATACAACTTCATCCACTCCTGCCCAACGTCGTTGACCGTCGCGCCAGCGATTTTCATCACGAACCGGGCTTTATTGTCTGAGGGATTATTGCTCTGAGCCATTGATGGGAAAGGAGCCGCACTCAACAGGAGCACGGCGGCAATCCGACATAACCGCTTCACGAAATGCATGACATTTTCCCTGGTGTTTGTCGAAAGGCGATCTTCCTACGGCCGCCCTGTGCTTTAACGTCTGATGGTTCAGCGTCATCGACGGTCGAGCCATATTTGGCCGCGTAAGCATCGATCACGATAAGGCCCGAAAGGCGGCTGTGCCTGGCGCGAGCAGCGTGCAAACCCGCGCTCAACGAGGAGAAGCTTGGCGGCATCGAGTAAAGGATCGTAAGGTTTGTCGCGCGTGCGCGAGGGCGCGGCTGAGCGGACGCCGCACTCCTGACCAAGCGGGCCGTCTGGGCGGCGTCAGCCAGTTTCTCCACTCGTCAATAGGTTGGCGAGCCCGCGCCTTTATATTCACAAGACCCCGCACCAAATAAGTATCGAAATGACAAGGCATTTAGCAGCCCCCATGTATCGGACTCATTCGATCCGAGCCTTTATTAAACGAAAATGGGCCGGCACGCGAAGCTGCTCAGCGCGGCCTCGCAGATAGCGTTCCATCGCTTCCTCGGGACCGAAATGCACGACTTTGCTAAAGCCGCAGTCAAGGCAATAACGTTCCATCTCCTCGGGATCAAAGAAGCTGAGCCAGGGCTCGCCAGCCGCCCTGCCATTTTCGACCCACGCCGTGAGCAATGCCGCATCGTCCCTTTCGAGCCTCGCGATAGGCAACTGGAACTGAAGGACAAGTTCGCTGCCTAGCGCGGCCATCGCGGCCAAATCGCGCAGAATGGCCAACACAGCGTACTTTGTCAGATATTGCGTAACGCCAAGCAGGGATAGAAAGACCGGTCGGCCGAGGTCGACGACACTCGCCGCGAGGCCGGCGCCAAGCGCTTGTCGCTCGAAATCGATGGCAACATGATGCAGGTTCACGGGCTCCGCGATCCCGAGTTCCCCGACCCGCGCGCGTTTCCAGGCCTGGCTCGCCGGATGGTCGACCTCGAAGATTTCGAGCAACTCCACAAGGTCGGGCCGTCGATAAACGAACGAGTTCCAGGCCGGCCCCAAGAATTACATATTGATGAATGCCGCGACCAATGGCGTCGGCGAGTTCGTCCTCGGTGTAACGACTGCGCAGGGCGAACAGGGCGCACATGCGTGGAAACTCCCCCACAGCGATAGAGGTGAGAGCGCGCAGCATTTCGGCGTCGCTGGCATAGCCGGCGAACGCGCGGGCAAATGGGTCGGCGAGAATCGGGTCTTCATCGAGCAGGAGGTGGGCGGCGCGATGCACTGCCGTCGTCATCGCGGTACGGCTTGGACCCTGATGTTCCATCTGCGCGCTCCATTGGTGAAGACGGCGATGTGCCCCGTTATTAATTTGCGCGATCCGGGCGGATCGCACGGCATCCGCCTACTACGCTTAAATCGTCGATCAAAATCCAGGTCGAGAGCGTCCGGTGCCTCCATTCCAACCACCCCTACAGACCTACGACGCGCGGGCGATTGCAGATAGCTCCATTATCAGATAGACCGATAACCGTTTACCTATGGGTACAACGATGCGATGGGCCGACCGTGTCGGACGCCGTATAAAATTGCGTGACCTGCATGTCCTGCTCGCGCTGGTGGAATCCGGGAGCATGGGGCGCGCGGCGAAGCAGCTCGCCATTTCCCAACCGGTCGTGTCGAAGACAATCATGGACCTGGAACGCGCGCTCGGTGTCCGTCTGCTCGACCGGACCTCGCGGGGGGTCGAGGCTACTGTCTATGGCCGAGCATTGCTGAGTTGCGGAACCGCTGTCTTCGACGAGTTGCGACAGGGACTGCAGCACATCGCATTCCTTTCGGATCCGACCGTCGGAGAATTGCGTGTTGGCGGCGCTGGTCCGTTCATAGATGGCCTGATTCCCGCCGTCATCGCACGACTTGTCGGACGTCATGGGCGGATCGAGTTCCATGTCACCGAAAGCGACCCCGCAACCTTGTGTCATATGGTGCGTGAGCGCCGGCTCGATCTCGCGATCCTGCGAACAACGAGCTCAGTTTTCGGCAAGGACCTGGAGTCAGATCACTTGGTCGGTGACCCCCTGCTCGTGATCGCGGGCCTCAACAATCCGTTTTCCCGTCGGCGCAAAATCGACCTCAAGGACCTCGCGGGTGAACCCTGGGCACTGCCAGACCCGGATAATATCGCCAGTGCGTTGATCGCCGACGGGTTCCGTTCCGCGGGCGTGACGCCTCCCACGCCAAGGGTCGTTTCCGATTCCACCGCGGTCCGTACGCGGTTGGTCGAAATGGGGCAATTTCTCTCCTTCCTGCCAGGCTCCACGCTGCATTTCGCCGCCGAGTGGCTAGGCGTCAAAATATTGCCAGTCACGTTGTCGATGAAGGCACCGCCCATCGAGATCGTCACCTTGAAAAACCGGACGCCAAACGCCATCGCTAGACTTTTCGTCTCGGAACTGCACGCCGTCGCCGAGGTGCTGAAGCAAGGCCAACGTGACGCGCAGGACGTTTCAAACCGGAACAAACGGACGGTCAGGTCCGCGTTAGCGAAGTGATCAAATCATGATAACGAGCTTCGGCCGCGGGCGCCGGTCGGCTAATCCGCCAGGCCCGTCGATTTTCCGCGTTGCGTCGGGAACCCACCTCCGGTATGCGGCGGCGGTCCGCTGACGCGTCGCATGTAAGCCAAAGCCGCCATTCCGCCTTGGGCCAGATCCTGCCTTGAAGGGCCTGGTATAGCAGGTGTGGTCGAGGACCTTGTGGGCTTGCATAAACGACGGATATTCGCCTGATGGGCGCGGGACACGCTAACCGAATGTCGCGCTGAACAGCGATGAGCCCGGCGTCGCACACTCGAGTTCGAGCAAGTGCTCGCCGTAACCATCGCCATCGAGCAGTGTGTAGAGCGTTGGCATGCTGACCTCGACAGTACGATCGCCCGCCCCCGGCAATGCTGACGCGCACCGGCGCGGGCCGGGACGCACCAGCGACCAGATACAGCTTTGCCGCCGAGAAGCGCAGGCGAACCCTGCCGCGAGCCGAGCGAAGGACCAGCGCTTCCTCACCGCGCACCCAACTTCCATCCAGTTGGTACTCGTTCAGTTCAGGACCGCCGGGCTGCGCGAAGGCGTAGGCTGCCTCGCCTTGCTGGGGCGACTGTGCGGGGTCTTGCGGCGTGGGATGCGTGGACCCGAAATAGATCTCGGGTGTGCCGACACGGGACAGGTCGGCATCGTCCGCTGGATGTTCCCTCGAGCCGGCGCGCGCAAGGCCGAGCCGGCTGCGAATGGCGCCCTCAATCTCCTGGGAATATCCCTCGCCTTCGCGAACAAGACGAACCTGTCCATCGCGGTCGAGAAGGTAGAACGACGGCCAGGCCCTATTGTCCCATGCGCGCCAGGTTTGGAACTCGTTGTCCTGGGCGATCGGGTAGTGGACGCCCAACTCGCGGATGGCGCTCTCGACATTTGAACGGACGCGCTCGAATCCGAACTCGGGTGTGTGGACGCCGATGATCTGCAGGCCCTGAGGTCCGTACTCCGAATGCCAGCGGTTCACGTAGGGTAATGTCCGCCGCCAATTGATGCAGGTGTAAGTGCAGAACTCGACCAGCACCACTTTGCCACGCAGCCCGGCTATGGTCAGCGGGCCGTCCGTGTTCAGCCATCCATCGATGCCGACGAGCTCCCGGGTGGCTGATCGCGCGGCTCGGTTGACCGCCAGCAGGGCGCCGGTGAGGGCGGCCGGTCCGAGTACGTAGGACAACAAGGATCGCCGGCTCGGCATAGCCATCTCCATCAGGCCTGTCAGTGACCCGCACTCTGGCCGCCGTCCACATGAAGAATTTCGCCGGTCACGAAAGGCGCTGAACTTCGAGGTACAGGACGGCGTCGACGATGTCCGAGATTTCGCCCATGTGTCCCATCGGATGAAGAGCTCCCAGGTTCTCATGCCTTTCCTCCTTTGCTCAGGAAGTCGTTGTAGGGATCGACCAGCAGCAACGCTGTTGTTGCGGGATGGTAGGTCATGATCCCCCTCCTTTCGCGTTCGTCGCTTACGTCCGAGACTCGTTGTTCCTACACTGGCAGCCCGCAGCGCGCCAGCGAAGACGGCGCGCACAGGACGCTGGCTGACGACAAAGCGGACAATCCGTTTCCCGGCGAGCTCCGGCTGCTGCGCGCCCATCTGCGTCGGGGTCGTGATTTCAGATCTCTGGAGCGGACATTCGAATCGCGCTGCCGCGCCAAGCGTACAACGTGTGGAAAGCTGCCCCCCGGTGGCAGGCTGCGTTTGTCTGGATCACCGCGCGTCACGGACGCGCCGCTGTTCCGTTAATCAAGATCTACGGGCAACTATGGTTGCCTCGTAACGGCGGGCACCGTGAAGCAGTGCAATATGGTAATGCTTTGAATTGATGTCGCGTCAAACTCGAGGTCACGCGGCCGGTTTTATTCGTCCCTTGGTTGGATGCAAGACATCGCGTGCCGATCTGACCGACGATTTTCGCGCATCCAGCCCATTGCGGGTCAGGTAGAAAGGGTCTCTCATCCTCCCGCGCCAAAAATAAATCCAGGCGGCAACAACGGGAGCTGCGCGACCAAGTCGTCTAATGATCACGGTAAGGCTGCGACCGTCGCACGCCGTTGGGGCGCGGGGCATAGGTGGTTCCAGCCGGGACTTGCTGCAGGCGGCGTCCGCCAGCAAACTGGCAGAGGCCAACAAAGCGGAGTATCCGGTGATTTCCCGTTACGTGTTCGTGGCGACGTTGCTGCTCGCAGCCTCGGCTGGGCCAGCCAGTGCCAATCGCGACCTGTTCGTGGTGGATCTCGTGAACAACCCCGCTTCGCTCGATCCTCAGGTGCAATGGGATCCGGACAGCTACTTCGTCTACCGCAACGTGTTCGACAACCTCGTGACCCGCGACGCCACCGGCATGATCGTTCCGCATGTGGCCACCGCCTGGTCCTACCAGTCCGACACGCAGATCATCTTCACTTTGCGCGACGACATTCACTTCGAGGACGGCAGTCTCCTCACACCCGACGACGTGGTCTTCACGATCAAGCGCATCACCGACCCGGCGTTCAAGAGTCCCCAGCTCAGCCAGTTCGATTCCATTGCTTCCGCCGAGGCGATCGGCGTCAACCAGGTGGTCCTGACGACCACGCGTCCCTATCCGGTTCTGCTCGCCCAGCTGGTCAAGCTGTCGATCCTACCGCGCGCCGTCGTCGAGGAGCTCGGTAGTGAGGGGTTCAACCAGCATCCGATCGGCAGTGGCCCGTACCGTCTGATCAGTTTCACCCGCGGCGTGAAGGTGGAGCTCGCAGCCAACCCCACCTACTGGCGTGGCGCGCCTCCCTTTCCGCGCGTCGAGATGCGCCCGGTGCCCAACGAGGAAACCCGCATCGCCGATGTGCGCACGGCCCGTGCCGACATTGTGCGCGTGACCCTGACCGACACCGCCGACAGCCTGAAGGGCGACGCCCACGTCAAGGTGCTGTTCTCCCCGGTCGAGCGGGCGGCCATGCTGATGCTGAACGCGCTGACCGGGCCCACCAGGGACGCACGGGTGCGTCAGGCGATCGCCCATGCCATCGATCGCAACCTGATCGTCGAGGCGCTCCTCAAGGGCTACGCCCGGGTGGTGGACGAGCCTTTGACGCCGGCCAATTTCGGTTGGGCGGATGGATTGAAGAGCTACGACTACGATCCAGCGAAGGCCAAGGCCTTGCTCAAGGAAGCCGGCATCGCTCCGGGAACCAAGGTCAACTTCCCCACAGGGCCGTTCTTCGATCAGCGCGTGGTGCAGGCAATTCAGCAGATGCTCGCCGATGTCGGGCTCGACGCGCAGATCTCGATGACGGACGGCCCGACCTATCTGCGACTGCGCCAAGGGCGGCCGGACGAAGCAGGCGACGTCAGCTTTTTCCGCTGGTCCTGCGGCTGTCAGGATGCGGATGGCGTGTTATTCCCGCTGTTCCACTCCTCGAGCCAATGGGCCAAATACAGCAACCCGTCGGTGGATGCCGCACTGGAGGCGGCGCGCAATTCGCTCGATCCCGCCAAGCGTCTGGCGCTTTATCGCCAGGTGCTGGAGACTCTGCATACCGACATGCCGGCGGTCACCACTCTACCAGGACGTGATGATGTTCGCTGCCCGCAAGGAAGTGAAATTCCAGCCGACGCCGAACGAGGCCTTCTTTCTGATGGACATGGGATGGAGCCAGTGAGGCCCAGTTCGAACCTGCGCCATCTTCTCCTCGTGTTGCTCGTGGCGCTCGCCGCCGCGTCGGCCTTGGCGCAGCCCAAGGACGCGCTGACCGTCGATCTGCCCGGCGACGTCGCCACCATGGACCCGCAGCTGCAGTGGGACACCGAGAGCTACTCGGTCTACCGCAATATCTTCGACAATCTCGTCACCCGGGATGTCAGCGGCAAGATCGTCCCGCAGGTGGCCACCGCCTGGCGCTACACCGACGATACGACCATCGTGTTCGACGTGCGCACGGACATCGTGTTCCAGGACGGCAACCCGCTCACGCCGGACGATGTCGTCTTCTCTGTCCGTCGCATCACCAATCCTGCATTCAAGAGCCCGCAGCTCTCCCAGTTCGACCAGATCGAATTCGGCGGAGGTCACCGGCCCAGCCCAGGTCACGCTGCACACCAAGACCCCCTACCCGGTGCTGATGGCACAGCTGGTAAAGCTTTCCATCGTGCCGAGGGCCTATGTGGAGAAAGTCGGCGACCAGAAGTTCAACCAGGAACCCATGGGCAGCGGCCCCTATCGCCTGCGCATGTGGCAGCGCGGCGTGCAATCCGTGCTCGACAGGGTCGACAGCTACTGGCGCGGCAAGCCGCCCTTCCGCACCGTCACATTCCGCGCCGTGCCGGACGGTCCCACCCGCATCGCCGATCTGCGCACCGGCCGCGCCGATATCACGCGCGGCCTGTCGCCCGACGATGCCGAGTCGGTGAAGACCGACAAGTCCCTGCAGCTGCTGCCCGTCGCCACCGAGCGCGTCGCCTACCTGTTCATCAATACGCTGGCGACGCCGACCAAGGACAGGCGTGTCCGCCAGGCGATCGCCATGGCGATCGACCGCGACACCATCATTTCTGCCCTGCAACAGGGATACGCCAGGCCGGTCAACATCGTGCTCACGCCGGCGAACTTTGGGTATATTGCCGATGTCCCCGGCTGGCCGTACGACCCCGGCCGCGCCCGCGCGCTGATCAAGGAAGCTGGGGCAGAAGGCGCGGTGCTGAGCTTCATCACCTCGCCCGCCTATGATCGCCGGTTGAACGAGGCGGTGCAGCAGATGCTCGGCGATGTCGGCCTCAAGGTCGAGATCTCCGTGACCGACCAGCCGACGTTCCTGCACCGCCGCCAGGGTACACCTGAGGATGCCGGCGCGCTCAGCGAGGGTCGCTGGTCCTGCGCCTGCCAGGACGCCGATGGTGTGATCTTCCCGTTGTTCCGCTCAGGCTCGATCTGGTCGAAGATGAACAACCCCGCTTTCGACGGAGAGGTCGACGCCGCGCGGACCATCCTCGATCCTGCCAAGCGCCTCGAACACTACCGCCATGCCTTTCAGATCCTGCGCGAGGAAGTCCCTGGTATCGGCCTGTTCCAGGACTACGCGATCTACCTCGCCCGCAAGGAACTGAAATGGACGCCGACCGCCAACGAGGCGTTCTTTGTCATGGACATGAAGTGGCAGCCCTAACGGACGGCCTGCGGTGGCCGTTCGCTGCGGTTGATAAGCCTTCATGATCCGACACCTTGCCGGCCGCGTGGGCCAGGCCGTCGTCGCCACGTTCGGCGTGCTGACCATCGTCTTCTTCATCATGCGACTCTCGGGCGATCCCACACTGCTGCTGGTCCCCGAAGGTGCGACCGCCGAACAGATCGCCGAGTTGCGCCACGCATTGGGCTTCGATCGCCCCTTGCTGGTGCAATACGTTGCGTATCTCTCTGACCTCGCACACCTCGATCTCGGCGAGAGCCTCGTTCAGCGCGCCGGCGTCGCCGGCATCGTGGCGGAGCGCATTCCCTACACGGTGGCGCTCGCTGCCGGTGCGTTGCTGGTCGCACTCGGCATCGGCATTCCCGCCGGCGTGGCCATGGCGGTCACGCGCGGCAGCGTGCTGGAACGCGTGCTGGCCGGCTTCGTGCTCACCGGCCAGAGCCTGCCGACGTTCTGGTCCGGCATCCTGCTGATCCTGCTGTTCGGCGTCGCACTGGGCTGGCTGCCCACCTCAGGCGCCAACTCGCTGCAGTCCCTGATCATGCCGTCGATCGCCCTTGGCGCGCTCACCACGTCCACGTTCGCGCGCATGACACGCATCGCGGTGCTCGACGAGTTATCTCGCGACTACGTCACAGCCGCCCGCGCCCGCGGGCTGTCATTGCGTGCCGCGGTGCTGCGCCACGTCCTGCGCAATGCGGCGATCCCCGTGGTCACCATCGCGGCACTCGAGGTCGGCAACCTGCTCGCCGGCGCCGTCATCGTAGAGACCGTGTTCGCTTGGCCGGGCATCGGCCAGCTCGCCATCCAATCGATCGCGGCACGCGACTTCCTGGTCGTGCAGGCCATCGTGCTGTTCGTTTCCACCGTCTACATCGGCATGAACCTGCTCGCGGACATCGCCTATGCGATCATCGACCCGCGCATCCGGCTCGAACGATGAGCGGACGACTCTCTCCGGGCATCATCATCATTCTCGCCCTCCTCACTGCCTTCGTCTTTGCCGCAGCCGGCGCCGACCTCCTCGCGCAAAACGACCCGCTCCGCCAGTCGCTGCTCATGCGCCTGCGTCCGCCCGGCACCACTACCGCGACGACCAGCTACCTGCTCGGCACCGACGATCTCGGCCGCGACCTGCTCGCACGCATCCTCTACGGCGCGCGCGCTTCGCTCATGGTGGCCACTCTCTCGGTCTCCGTCTCGCTGCTTGTCGGCACCATACTCGGCCTGCTCGCCGGCTGGTTCCGCGGCTGGACGGCGATCCTCGTCATGCGCTTCGTCGATACCATGCTGAGCATCCCTGCCATCCTGCTCGCCGTGCTCACCGTCGCCGTGCTGGGGCCGGGCTTCCTCACACTGGTGCTGGTACTCGGCCTGACGCGCTGGCCCCGCTACACCCGCGTCGCCTACGCGCAGACACTCCAAATCGCGACCCTGCCCTATATCCGCGCCGCCGAGATGGCTGGCAGCGGACCGGTGCGGATTCTCCTCCGCCACATCCTTCCCAACATCGCCGGCCCGCTGATGGTTGTCGCCACCAGCGAATTCGGCCTGATGATCCTGTTCGAGGCCGGTCTGTCGTTCCTCGGCCTCGGCATCCAACCCCCGTATCCCTCATGGGGCAGCATCATGGCCGCGGGCCGGCAATACGTGCAGCGCGCCTGGTGGCTCACCGTATTTCCCGGCGCGGCTCTGTTCGTCCTGGTCCTGTGCGTCAACCTGTTCGGGGACTGGCTGCGCGATCGCTTCGACCCACGGTCCCGCAGCCAATGACCGCGCCGGCCCTCAGCGTCGACAACCTGTCGCTCGCCATCGGCGATGCTGTCGTCGTCGATGGTATCGGCTTTTCGGTGGCGCAGGGCGAGGTAATGGCGATCGTCGGGGAAAGCGGCTGCGGAAAATCGATCACCGCCCAGGCCCTCATGCGCCTGCTGCCGCCGGCAATCCGCCGCACCAGCGGCACCATTCGGCTGGGTGACGACGACATCACCGCCATTTCGGAACACGCCATGCGGGCGATCCGCGGCCGGCGCATGTCGATGATCTTCCAGGAGCCGCAGGCAGCCCTCGATCCGCTCGCTACTATCGGCACGCAGATCGCAGAGGCATTGCGCCAGCCGCTCTCGCGCGCTCGCCCAGCGGTGCGGAAGATGCTGGAAGATGTCGGAATCTCCGACCCAGATCGTCGTATTGACCAGCGTCCGTTCGAGCTGTCCGGCGGCATGTGCCAACGCGTTATGATCGCCTGCGCACTGATCTCCCGCCCCACTATCCTCATCGGCGACGAGCCCAGCACGGCGCTCGATGTCACCATCCAGGCGCAGATTCTCGACCTGCTTCGGCATCTTGCCATCGAGCGACGCACCGCGGTGGTGCTGATCACCCACGACATGGGCGTGGTCGCCGACATCGCGGACCGCGTGGCCGTCATGTACGCCGGACGCATCGCGGAGTCCGGTCCGACGGAGGCAATCTTTGCGGCTCCACGTCACCCCTATACGGCGCTATTGCTGGCCTCCATTCCGCGGCTCTCCGACACTCCGAAATCGCAGCTCGCCACCATCGAAGGTCGCGTGCCTGCACCTGCCGAGTACGGCTCGGGCTGCCGCTTCGTCAACCGCTGTCCGCGCGCCGACACACGCTGCAGCAACGAAACCCCGAGACTGCGCAGCATCGGCCCCGACCATTTCACCGCCTGTCATCACGCCGAGGCGATGGCATGAGCGACACGCTGCAGATCACCGACCTGAAGGTTCACTTCCCAGGCCGCGGCGGCGCGCCGATCCGCGCCGTCGATGGTGTGTCGCTATCGATCGCGCCCCACGAGACCCTCGGTCTCGTCGGCGAAAGCGGCTGCGGCAAATCCACCGTATCCAACGCGACCGTCGGCCTTGTTCTGCCCACCAGCGGCAGCGTGCGCGTACTTGGCACCGAACTCGCAGGCGCCGATAGTAGGACCCTGCGCGCTGTTCGCGCCCGCGCACAGATGGTGTTCCAGGATCCCGTCACGTCTCTCAATCCGCGCATGACCGTTGGCGCTGCGATCGGCGAGCCCCTGTTGGTGCGCAACCTTGCCCGGGGTATCGCGCTCCGTACACGAGTTCACGGAACTTTTGGAGGAAGTAGGTCTCCGCCCAGAGCATGCGTCGCGATACCCCCATCAATTCAGCGGTGGGCAACGCCAGCGGATCGTCATCGCCCGGGCGCTAGCCCTGCAGCCGGCACTTCTGGTTTGCGACGAGCCCGTCTCGGCACTCGACGTTTCGGTCCGGGCGCAAATCCTGAACCTGTTGGTAGAGCTGCAGTCGCGCCATGGCATGTCCATGCTGTTCGTCAGCCACGATCTCGCCGTCGTTCGTCACGTCTGTGATCGTGTGGCTGTGATGTATCTCGGCCTCCTGGCCGAACTGGCCCCAAGCGACGGCCTCTACTCGCAGCCGCGCCACCCCTACACCAAGGCCTTGCTTGCCGCCGTCCCGGAACCCGACCCCGTGGTGCAGCGCGCCAAGCCCCGCGTACCGCTGACTGGCGAGATCCCCAGCCCGGCCAACCCGCCCTCCGGCTGCCGCTTCCACACCCGCTGCCCGATCGCCATCGACATTTGCCACCACGAGGTCCCCGCCTGGCGCCCCGTCGGCAACAGCCAGGTGGCGTGCCACTTGGTTTGAGCCCGTCGGTCGCACGCGCCATCGGCGGAGGCCGAACGCGGTCAGCCTCTGACTTGGGCGTCACAGCCTACGATCCATCGGAGCACGACGGATCGCTCGGAGGAGACTGAGCTATATTATCAAAGCGCGATCAGACCGCGGGTCTCATACCCCGAGACGAACGACTTTGCTGCCATGCATCGTGCGATGCCCATGATCAGCGCGATGGCAGCGTCGATCTTCTGCTTGGTCAAAACCTTCGCGCTTAGACGTTTGATCGCACGTCGAACTCGCATTGGTGAGGAAGCCTTTAAGACCATCCTCATCGTCGACCACCGCGCGACCGATTGCCGAAGCGCTGCACGTGGACTGGTTCCACTACCACCCTACTCCAGGATCAGCATGCTGCGTCCATCTCCGTAAGGTGAGTCGTTGCTGTCATGTAACAGCGCCCGCCCGAGTGCGTTGACAAGCGCCGAAATACCATCGATCCGCTCACGGGAGCACTCTTTGTCTCCTTTGATGTTGCCTGCGGGATCCTGTCGTACCGTGACGTTGGACGCGCAACGTTTATTGATGGCGTCATGCCGGAGGCGACACGAAATCCGCCGATGACGCACCAGCCACGGAGAGGCCTTACGCGGCGAGACGGGAGTGATCGTTGCCAAACAGAAAATCGATATCTTCCGCATCCATCGCCGGCCACGGAGCGCCCTCCTCACCCAACGCGATACTTGCGAGCATGGCTTTGCGCTCCTGCAGCTCCAGGATCCGTTCCTCCACCGTGCCGGCCGCAATCAGCTTGTAGACGAACACCGATTTCGTCTGGCCGATGCGATGGGCGCGGTCGGAGGCCTGGTCCTCCACCGCCGGGTTCCACCAAGGATCGTAGTGGATCACCGTGTCTGCCGATGTCAGGTTCAGCCCGCGGCCGCCGGCCTTCAGGCTGATCAGGAACAGCGGCACTTCGCCGGCTTCGAAACTCCGCACCGGCGTGGCCCGGTCGCTGCGTGTCGCCGCGCAGTTCCACGAAGGTGATGGCGGCAGCTTCAAGCGCCGGCTTCATCAGGTCGAGCATCGAGGTGAATTGCGAGAACAGCAGAATGCGCCGGCCCTCCGCGATCATCTCGCCGACCATCTCCAGCAGGTCCTCGAGCTTGCTCGACCTCTCCGACCAGGCGCGCCGACGGCAGCTTCACCAGCCGCGGGTCGCAGCATACCTGCCGCAGCTTCAGCAGCGCGTCGAGCACGACGACACGGCTTCGCCCCAGGCCGTTCGTTCGGCGATTTCCTGCGCCACCTTCTCGTGCAGCGTGGCGCGGATCGTCTCGTATAGCTCGCGCTGCTCCGTTCCGAGCGTGATTCGGCGCAGGATGGTGTGCTTCGGCGGCAGTTCGGTCGCCACCGCCGCTTTTGTGCGCCGCACGATGAATGGCCGGATGCGCGTTGCAAGCTGGCGGCGCCGGGTCGGGTCGCCGTCCTTCTCGATCGGCGTGCGGAACCGGCGTGGTGAAGTTCCTCCGTGACGCCGAGCAGCCCCGGCATCAGGAAGGCGAATTGCGACCATAGCTCACCGAGATTGTTCTCGATCGGCGTGCCGGACAGGCACAGCCGATGGCGCGTGCCGAGCCGGCACACCGCGTGCGTCGCCTTCGCGGTCGGGACTTTTGATCGCCTGCGCCTCGTCCAGCACCACCAGATGCCAGGAGAGCTCCGCCATCTCCTCGATGTCGCGCGCCAACACCGCGTAGGTTGTGATCACGACGTGCACGCCGGCCGAGTTTGCTTCGCCGGTGGTGGCGATCGAGACCGTGCAGTACGACCATTCGCAGGTGTGGCGCGAACCGCGTAAGTTCGGCGGTCCAGTTCGGCACCAGGCTGGTCGGCACCACGACCAGCGCGGGCCGGTCCATCCGGCCCGCCGCCTCCTCAATGGTGATATGGGCAATGGTCTGGGCGGTTTTGCCCAACCCCATGTCATCGGCGAGTAACCCGCCAAGGCCGTCTTCCCGCAGATGCTGCAGCCAGTTGACGCCCTGCTGCTGATACGGGCGCAGGCTCGCCGTGAAGCTGCGGCATGTCGGCGACATTGCGGAAACGCGCAACATGCGCTGCGATCGCGGCGCCATCCTGCCAGCGCGTGGTGACCGGGTCCTCCAGCTCGAGCACGGCGGGCGCCTCGCCGGAATCCAGCTCCAGTGCCTCGCCTTTGATACAGCAGGCGGCCGCGAGCAGGTCGTCCATAATCGCCAGCAGGCGGGTGACCCGTTCGACCGGCAGTTTCAGGATGCGGCCGTCGGCGAGGCTGGTGAGCACCTCGCCATCGACGATCCGGGCCGCCGCGATGCCGCCACGCTCGCGTAGGCGCAGCAAGACCGGCAGCAGCGGACGGCGCATGCCGTCAATCTCGATGCCGAGGTCGAGCGAGAATTTTCCGCTTGGCGCATCGGCAACCTGCACGTCGCACGGGCCGACTGAGCCAGCCATGCGCGGACCGAACGCGCCGTCGATCTGGGTTTTCCAGCCGAGCGCTTGCAATGCCGGGACACGCTCGGCGACGAAGCCCCGCCAGGATTCCACGGCATCGCGGCCGCGAAAGGCAAACACCATACGGCCCTTCGCTGCGTGGCCAGTTCCAATCCGCAACTGCATAAGGCCGTCCCTACGGACGGCGTCAACCACGGCAGCCTCACCCATCCGGTCGCGGCGCACGAAGACCGGGCCGCCGGCACCGTCGATTCGGATGAACTGCCGCTCATCGTCGAATGGGAGGACCGCGCCGCCGTAATCGAACTCTACCAACAGGACATCAAGCGACCGCATCCGGCCAAACTCGTCCGAGCAGGGGATGCGCGTCAGTCGCAGCACCGGCGTGAGCGGCCGATCGATGATCACCTGCTCGCTGACAGTCGTCGAACTCAACCCGCCGCCGCGGCAATATGGTCGCGCGCATCAGCGATCGCGGTGCCACGACAGGCGGCTGCACGCGGACGCGCGCTGCCGCGCCGGTGGTGGCATCAACGTACCACGGTCCGGTGGCACCGACGATTACCCCGGAGCAGGGCGGCAAGGGCGCCGCCGAGGTGGAGGAGAATGCCCGGGCCTGGCCTTGCATGAGACACCGGCCGCCAGCATGCCATCGAGCCCGCCCGCTCTGCACGAGTGCCCGCAACACCTCGTCGACCCGCGCCGGCGTTACGCCAGTCCGAGCCTCGTTGCCGTTGCCCAGCAGGCGCGCGAGCTCGCGGACAGCCCGATTGGCCCCTTCATCGTCGGCGATCCGTCGGGGCGTGGTCGAGGTAGCAACGCCGGTGCGCTCGTGGATGAGGAGCGTGGAAACCACACAGGCATATGGAGCCACGCCAGGGGCAAGTTCGAATACCGTCCGCTGCCGCTCCTGCTGCGGCGCGGCCGCCAGCAGGTCGAGGAACGTCTGCTGTTCCGGCTTGCGCAGCGAGGGAAAGCGATCCAGCGCTGTGAGCGCACCCGCCACGAGATGTGCGCAGCCCAGGATACGACAGGTGCAACGGTGGTCGAACACAACGCGGCGCCCGAGCAGCGATGGGGTGATACGAACGTTCTGCTCGACGCCGCCGTCTTGCACGACGGCGGTGATCGTGTCGCCTTCGAGTTGCACCTCGACGTGGCCGGCGAGCCCGAGGCTGTGTCCGCGGGTGATCGTTCGAGCATCGAAGATGCGACCAAGGTCCTGCGACGAGAACGGCGGCGACATAGGCGAGCGTTGACCTCGGGCGACGGGCTGGGGGAACAACGAGTCGGATGATCGACGGGCGCACCATGGCGGGACGCCCCGAGTCGGCTCAAGTCGTGGATACAGAGCGACCACTCACCAGCCGCCGTCGATGTAGGGACTCGCAGCAATTTCCGCTCGGTGCGTGCCAGGCCCCCGGAATGCGGTTTTGCGGCTGGCAGGAAGCGGTGTTGGCGATGCCCACCTGGAGGCGCGATAGTGGGTCAGGCCGCCTGCGCTTCGCATTCCCGAATGACGAGATCACCTTGGCAGGGCTGCCCTTCCTTCGCGTAGCCGAGCAAATGCAGCTCATAAGCCGCGCGTGTCCTCGCCGATCGCGTCTTGCCTTCGATCGGCAGGTGGGCGCACGCGAACTGCAGGTAGTCATCACCCTTCAATCCGTGGATATCGGTTGCGAGGACCAACAGCTTCGCGCCTTCCACCCAATCCTTCAGCGCCCGGCGTTGGTTTTGCTGAATGTTCCATCTGAGGTCATCCAGTCGGGCGCTGATTACAATTCAGTCCAGGAACGTGTGAAGGTGTTTCATTTGTTCCGCCTTCGGAGTTATTGGCCGCCGGCTCTCCCGCATCATCCGGCACGGTAATCCGTGCATTGGTAGACTGAGGTATGGCTACTCAAATTCGGGAAGGTGGCAATGGCGCCATCGAAGCACGGCACGGCGTAGGCACCGAGGTAATCCCCGGTGGGCGATTGGCTACCGCATCGCCGCGCGGGCAGGCGGTGGTGATCCTCTGGTGCCGGCGAGCGGTGCTGAGTCGCACTGCTGGTTGCGTGTGTGGGCGCCGATTGGCCGCCTGTCAACGCCCATCCCGTAACCTAGTACTAACGAGGCAAGTCACGTAGGCAGTCAAATGTCACTCTGGTTCACTTGACAGTTAGTGGTCTCGCGGTATTCATTGACGCCTAACAATGAATGTAAGTAATCGCCCTCTTGGCCCCCATCAGGCAGTAACGTCCTCGCAATGCGGCGGCCTGAAGCATGCGTCTGCCGCCGGTATGTGTTTGGAGCAACACCGATGACCGCCGATCCCCAAAGTGACGTCCCAAGCGGCGTGCCACAATCCGCGGTCTGCGAGCCGGTCCGACTCTGACGACGGTGACCTATGACCGGCCAGGCATCTGTGACAGTCCGCCACGCGCCGACCGGATGGCGCCGCTGCTAGCAAGGCGCGATCTAGAAGGCGATCCCAGCGGAACGCGCGTGCCTAAATCAGCATCCGACAGAGCAGGCAGGGGGACATGAACGACAAGCCGCACGTGTTGATTGCCGGAGTAGGCGTTGGAGCACTTACGGCCGCGCTAACGCTCATTCAACAGGGCTATAGAGTCATGGTGTACGAGCAGACCAGGGAAATTCGCGAGGTCGGTGCCGGGGTTCTGATATCATTCAACGGAATGCGGGTTCTAGCGACCTTGGGTGTCGCTGATCGTATTCTCGCCGTCGCGGCGCATCCGACCAGGCGAGAGAATTCGGCTTTGGAGCAGGGGGCGGGCGTGGCCAACTTCGAACTCATCACGGTGGCGTCCGCCGTCTACGGTCAACCGTTCGCGTGGTTATATCGACCCGATCTGCTTGAAGTGCTCGAGCGAACTGAGACCGGTTTGAGGAGGTTGAGGGCTATCAGCAAGAGGCTGGGAGAGTGACACTGCATTTCACGGCCGGCGTCATTCGATCCACCTTGCATGGAAGCGACAATCCGAAGTTCACGGGCTTATCGCCTGGCGTGGTGCAATCCCATTCACCAAATTACCGTCACGCTTCGCGAATGGCGTCGCGAAGACTTGGGTTGGACCAAGCGGACACGTCGTAGAGTATTCGGTTCGACGTGGCGAACTTCTGAAGTTCGTTGGCGTCGTTGTGCAGGCCGATCTGCCGCGGACGAACTGCACGGCTCCAAGCAGGCAGCGTTTCTCCCCGGACACATCGTGGCCGGAGACCCACTTCGCGCCGCCCTCGAACGAGAACTTCACCAACTCGAGCACGATCGCCGACTTGGCGGCGGTGAGCCCAAGGCCACGGAGCGCGATGGCGCGTTCGGAGAATGGGTTCTCGATGCCGCAGGATTCCATTGACCGATAGCGTAATAAGTCAAAGTTCGTAGCGCTAGAGCACGATGGCGATCACCAGGCTCCGGTCCATTGGCCTGATCAATCGCACCCATTTGCATATTCGTCCTTCCCGCCGCCGCAGCAGACATGGTAATCGCCCCGCCCTCATGCACGAGGAGGCATACATGGGTCGCTCAGATCCCGAAGCGATTACCCCCGAACGGGAAGCCATCGGGACTGCGGCGGTCACACGCATGGTCGAGGCGCTGGAGACAATCAGCCAGGCCGGCTATGATCCGTTGAACGCGATCGCCAATCTACTGGCCCGTGTGTGGGACGTGCACACGTACTCGCACAGTCTGCTGAAGCAGGTCGTGGAGGACACTCGAGCGAAGCTGGCGTACCTCCGGGCTGAACGCACGGATCAAATCGTGGAGCGCTGTCGGCGGCCTGGCCAGTCTCCGAAGGAAATCCTGGAACGGATCCGCGCGAGCCCAGGGACCACCGACCGGCCGGGGTTCCTGAACTCGAAACCCACCGAGGAGAAATCGTCATGATCAACGTGATGACGCCCATGAAGCGCTTCACCCTGCTGGCTTGGCAGACCAAGCTGCTGCGCGAGCGCGCCCTTTATGTGGTGGAGGCTGAGACGCTGGACGAGGCCAAGGCCATCCTGCGCGCCGGCCTCGACCACGTGGCGGAGCTCGCCCACGAGCACCGAGACTATGACATTGAGCTGGACGTCGCCAGCGTGAACTGCCCGGTCTGGCCGCTGGATCCCAACGACATCGCCGAGGTGGACGAAGGCATCGACGAGCATGCCGCCACCGACGAAAAGGAGACTGTGTGATGGAAATGATCTCCCGAAAGACGATCCCGCCATGAGTTGCAGCGCGGTTACGAGCCGCGGAGCAAACGCCTGATGGATATCGCGCATGCGAATTCCTTGGCGAACGATCTGTATGCGGTGTCCCATCAACATGCACGGCGGCGGCGATGGCGGTGCGCTTGCTGGCGGAGATCGCGAAAGACCCGCACGAAGATTGTGATCCGGTTCACATCCCCGCAGCTCTTTCCTGGTCTATCGCGGCACTCCTCCCCTTCTCAGCCTGCGCGCGGCAGGTTGGCCTGGGGTCGCTGGACTATTTCTGAGTGCTGCAGGACGGTGGGGCGCGTGTTCTGCACCCACGCGTTGATGTGCTGGTCCTGGCCGTGGATCAATTGCGCGTTGAGTTGTTCCACCATCCTTTTCGCCGCATTACGCATAAGTCATATCGTATTCGGCTCTGTTATAGGACGGCAAGCAAGGCACCATCTCCAGTCGGGCAGCAAGGAGATAGGCCGTGCAAATATTGTCGGGGATCGGTCAGCGGGCTGGGTCGCTTCGCGTCCAGGCTGGCAGCGCGCCATAGGGCAGCCACAGAGATTCGCCAGCTCTATCAGTTTGACGATCGGGAGCTGCGGGATGTGGGCCTGAGCCGGGGCGATTTTCCTGCCCTCATCAGGGGCACATACCGCCGAGATTGATACATATTGCCATCGGGATTTGCGGCGGACCTGAGCCCAACCTGTGCGCTTCAGCCGGTCGGACCCATTGAACGCCAGAGTTCGCCGAGCCCTCGTTCCAGCGGATTATGCGATCCACACAGCAACGAACAGCGCGGCCATTGTCGCAAGAGCGGCAGGCACACGCCACACGGGCTTCGCTGAATTCTCAGAATACCAATAACTCTCAAACCAGTTCTGGCTTGGCTGGAGCGGACCCATCTGCGTTCCCCTGTGACGGATTGTGCAATGCGACACCTATCCGCCATGGCACGGGATTCGCTGTGATTAATGTCACAATCTATTCGGAATTCTCCGTTCCTGTGTCAGCACCAGTATGTAAAGGCAACTGCGGAACAGAGACTAGTTATATCGTTGCGGTGAGTTATCTCATCACAGGATTCGGCGCTGAAAGTCGTGGAATCCCGCCATATTTCTCAATGACTCAACAAAAAAACGATATGCGGCAATGGCATGTTCACCGGGCCATCCATTTTGGCTCCTGGCGCCCGGCAAGACGCGCGCGCGACCTGCGTGAGATGAACCTCCCGATGGCGATCCCTATCGCCCCCAGGACCGCGCCTGCCACCGGGATCGCTGCCATCAAGACGATGACGAATATCAATTCATCCATCAGCGGCATGGCGCGCCGATGGCTGGCCGGCGTCAAGCCGGCCGAGAGCGGCACCGGCATCGGAACAAGCCAAGCGAGGGGCGGTGCAACGGCTGGCGCTACGAGGCGCCGGTCGTCCACTCCCGATCCGGAATTCAAGCTGGGCCGCCAAGTTCTCCTCGGCAAAGCCGTCTAGTACCTCTGCACAGTGATTATGACTTTTGGCGGTGTCGGGATAAGCGCGTGCCAGCTTGTCTCGCGCCTTTTGCGTGGTGAACTTCCATTTGACGCGCGCGCCGGACGAGTTGCGTTGCTGCTCCCACGCCTTGATCTCGGAGACAAGGACGTTGCGCTCACCAATTCGGCGATCCAGACATTGACCGCGCAGAACACCGATTTCGATCTCCACCATGTTGAGCCAGCTCGCGTGCTTCGGTGTGTAATGAAATTCCAGGCGCTGAAGCACGCGGTGTGCCTCCGGTGCCGGGAATGCCTCATACAATGCCCCGGACGTGTGAGTGGAAAGGTTGTCCATCACCACCCGGATCCGGTCGGCGTCTGGATAGTGGACATCGGCCAGTTCGCGCATGCAATCGGCGAAGTCGCACGCGGTTCGACGGTCCGTTACTTTCACATGACGCCATGATTTGTGTGCGTCGAGAAACACGAACAGATTGGCCGTGCCGTTGCGCCGATATTCGCAATCGTAACGCTCAGGCTGACCAGGCGCAGCGGAAATCGGCTCGCGTACCTCACCGATCAACTGTGTCGGACTTTCGTCGAAGCAAACCACCGGACGCCTGGCATCGGCCTCCTCGGCATAAAGATCGAGCACTTCCTCCATCCGGGCGACATAAGTGCCATCCACTTGCGGAATGCACCACATCTTGCGGAGCCAGGGCTTCAGGTCGTCCTCGGCCAGCCGCCGGCGTACCGTCTCACGCGACAGTCCTTCATGCTCCGTCAGTTGGACCATCTCGCCGGCCAGCAGATCCAGTGTCCAGCGCTTGCGGCCTGCCGGCGGGCTGGAGCAGGCCGTCGCCACCAGCAACGCCGTCTCTTTGCCAGACAGCTTGCGAGCGGCTCCAGGCCGCGCTTCTTCGCTCAGTGCGAGTGCAAGGTTGCCTTCCACGAAGCGCCGTTTGGTCCGGTAAACCGTGGAACCGCCCACCGAGATACTGCTCGCGATCGCTTCGTCGCTGATCCCCGCGTCGGCGGCCAGCAGGATTTGCGCTCGTTTGAATCTGCGCGCCGTATGTTTCCCGCCGCTCAGCATCGCCGTGAGTTCCGCGCGTTCCCCCTCGTTCAGTTCCACCCGGTACCGTATGTTCATGGCTGATCCCCCGCTATCGAGGGCAACCATGAATCGTGCGGCGGCTGATTCTCACCCGAGGTTCACGCCAAGGCAGGGACAATATCTCGCGTTCATCCACGCCTACACGCTGGTGAACGAGCGTCCACCGGCGCAAGCGGACATACAACGCTTCTTTCGGCTGACGCCGCCGTCGGTCTACCAGATGCTACTGACGCTCGAACGAGAGGGCCTGATCTCACGCCGCGCAGGGGTACCGCGGAGTATCACCGTCCTGGTCGATCGTGCCCTCTTGCCCGCGTTGGACCCAGTGCCGGCTCAACCGGTCAAAATCACTGTGCAGAGGGTACTAGCTGACCTTCGAAACCAAGCTGCGGGCGACAGAAGACACCCGCTGATCTGCCACTACGTATAATATCGCGGCAGATTCTCGGTATCCTTCGGCATCTCGATCCGTGACGGAGCCTGCTCGCAGAATAGGCTGGTCACTGGCTTGAATTGCGATTTGTCGTCCAGCGTGCAGGCCATGATGGCCTTCCGGCCCGTCCACTCCGCCTTCCGGTCGCTGTCCGTCATCCGGTGGGATTGGGAGCGGCCAAGTTCATGGCCTGCCCACCAGCCAAGACCTGCACGTGGTACTGGCTCCACTTGGTTGCATAGTCAGGTGGCACGGGGATCAGCGCCGACGCGACAAACTGATCGCTGACTTCGGCAGGTGTAGGTTGTCCGACCGGCACTCCCACGCCGACCCCAGTGCCGAAAGCGCTGCAACATCCCGAGAGCCCGAATCCGCCGATACCGAGGCTGACCGAGGGCGGCGGGTTGTAAAGGACATGGGGCCCGCTCACGAGAGCGATCCCTGCTGCCGGGTAGCGCCTTCCGTCAGAAGCTACCAAGGCCACGGCGGCCGGAGGCTGAAGGCTGCTGACCCTGACCTGCACGGCCTGCTGCCGCCCGTCATACTGCGCATCGGCGCTGTTCGGCGGCGGCAGTCTCGGCCCGCATGCGGCCAACAAGGCGACGATGACCAACAAGCTGAACCGCATGGACTCGCTCCCTGTGAACAGGAGCGAAACGCTTGTGCATGGCTGTGCGCTCCGCATGCACGGAGTTTTGTGACAGGCTCAGCATCGCCGGCTCGAATACCGCCATAGGGGTAGCCAACCGACTTGCGCCAGATGGTGACCTCCATCCTGGCGCGATTGCGCCACGCTTGCTTGGCGAGAACGGACAACAACTCCCAGTCCGTGGCCGTTCCGTTGGTCGCCTGTTCCCACAGCCTCCGAGCAACCCGCTCGATAGCGACCAAATCTTCCAGGGGAACCTCGTCGTCTGACATTGCTTCGCGCCCTTGAGACAATGCGCGAGATTGCAGGGCGACGCGCCTCTTCTGAGGGCACTATGGATCGCGCAAGTTCAATAACGGCGCGAATGTCAGAAAAGTTCTTTGCAACGATGTCGTTGAAATTTGAACGAAGTCGATCTGCCCATGCGTCTTCCGGGCGGCTTCGATAAGCTTGGCCTCTACATCGTCGCCGATCGTGTGCCATTTACGCCGCGCGTATTGCAAGGCTCCCATCAGGCATTTGTTTCCCTGATCGTCATAGTAGCGACCGCGCCCAATGCTCGCCGTTCGGGCCTAGGCTTTTCAGCATTTCGTCGAGCAGGATGGTGTCGATGGGTTGCGTGCCGGCGGCATATTTCTGCTCCTGCTTCAGTAAAACCCGATTGGCCTTATCAATTCGAGCCGCGCGTCATGGCTCAGCTCACGCCCCAATATCTCGGCCGCCTGAAGCTCCTCAATGATTTCCTTGGCGCGGCTATATCCGATGCCAAACCGTTCACGGATCAACTGATTGCTGCCATACCCGGCTGCGCTTACGGCTTCGGCTGCTGCGATGAACTCGGTTTCTGTCAAGTTCAATTCCTACCGGCGTGCCTCGAACGTATAGGTCAGTATCCATTCAATCCCTTGCTGCCCCAATTCCCTGATCTGTGCGGCTGGGGGGCCCGAGACGCCGCTTTTCATACCGACAAACCTGACAGCAATATATTTTCGAGCAAACGGCGTAATCAACCCATCGGCGCCTAGCGCAACGGGATAGGCTCGAAACTGGCCCCCGGTCGCGACGTGCATGATGATCTGCTGATCGTTATCCGCCTCCCATTCCCGCATGAGCGACGGAAGTGCCCGTGGGCCATCGGGTCTTTTTATTTCTTCCTGCTCGATTGCCCCACGCACAGGCATAATATGCAGCATCCGCTATGCCTCCGCAGCCAACGGCGCATATGCTTTGAGCGTTGGCAGTTGCGGCGGCGGTCGATCAACATAACACGCGTCTTTGCCTCGCAGCCGCCTTGCCGCCTCCAGCATCGCGATACCAGCTCTGACGCTATGGGCATGTGCTGCGTTGTTTTCGAGCGAGGCAGCGAGCTCGTAATCGGTCATGGAAGCGGTCATCGCGAAAATGCTCATTGCTGGATATAGCCTCTATCCTGCAGGTCATTGATGACAGCGCAGATTTCGGGATTCCTGACTGTTTCTTTGAAATGCAGGCGTTGCTGCGTATCGATGAAGCCTATGTCCGTCGCTTTGCATGGGCCATCGTGAACCCAATCGGATTTAAGCTGATCCTCGCCTATGCATTGGGCGATGGCCGCGGGAAGCTGAACGACTGCACCCTTGTAGGTGTACCTATAATCCTGAGCTGCAGCTCGCTTGCATGCATAGAGTTCGACCTCGGCGTAGAGGCCGCTGATGAGCAGCACGGCAACACCGAACTGCCGTATCATTGCGCCATCGTCTCGCGGATCGCTCGCAAGATACGTTGTAAGACATAGCGCATATCGTAGTCGGCCCAGATTCCTCTTGCGCCAGTGACGTTGGTGTAGATGTCCTGCATCGCGACTGTGGCGATCTCTTCGTCCGTCTTGGGCGCTGGTTTTGCCATTGCGCGATGGCAGGCCGGTTCGCGCGATCGTTCAAGACGAACGGAGCGTGAAAGATGTTGAAAACTTCAGATCGCTGTGGGCGAGCGGCGCCTGCTGCCTATCCCGCTACCTATATGGCCAGCAATCGCGTCAGTCATCCTGTCGCGATGGCGCTTTCCTCCGCCGGTCTCTTCCTGCAGTCAGTCGATGCGCTTGGATGCCGTGGTCAGCGACGGATCGAATTGCCTGCGTCTTGAGATAAGACCATTGCTCCGGTCATGGTGTCATCGCCGGTTGTCCAGTCGTCGGGTTCTTCGCCGCGCTCATGATGGGCCTCAAAAAATCTTGCCGATGAGGAAACCAACGCCAAGCGCAAGCACGAATGTCGCGACCGGCTGCTCCTGTGCGAAACGCACCAATGGCTCGGCGCTCTCCGCCGCGGGCCGCACGCCGCCGCCGATGCGGTTGCCGGCCGGGTCATAAAGCGCGCCATCTTGGGCGGTGCTGGAGGCTCCCGCATCCGTCTCGCTCATAGGGGCGGGTTGGGCAGCCAACCCGAGAGGCTCACCCATGTCCGAATGCCCCAATCATCCGGCCCGCGTTGGCCGGATGCAAAGCCTTGCCTGCGTCATAGAGGCCGCGACACCGACGGCAGCGCCAGGCGCCCTACCCTCACCGGCAATTACAGCGAGCCCGAGCTGCCCTGGAAAGCCCGCAAGGAATGGCTCAGGCAGGTCAACCGGGTCGCCGCCGACTGCACCGCGAAACGAGAAAGCTATCCGCACAAGATCACGGCCGTCGCCCGTGCGCTCGCCTTCGCCGGCGATGTCTGCAAGCCCAGCGCAGCGCGGCCAGGGGCGGGATGGTTGACATAGGGGTGTTGTAGGACGCTCAACGCCTGCTGAGAGAGCATTGTTTGCCAGGGGCGCCTCGCGCGCAGCAGTATTCGGAATACCGAAGGAACACATTGCATGAGAACCCCGGCGCCTTTCGCCCCTCGGTCAGCCGTGGCGAGCCACCTGGTATGGCGACCGGCGCGATCCTGGCTCCTGGCTTCGCCGCGCACGCCTACTGGTGGGAGATCGCGCCGCCAAAGTCTGCGCGCGCCGGGGGTCGCGGGCCTTGCGGACGTGGTGACCGTCGGCGGCGGCATCGCCGGGCTGCGCGACCGCCTGCCGGGATGGCCATGACCCTCCCCGCGCCGCCGTGGGGGCTGGCTGACGTACCTGAGCCGCCGAATTTTCTGCGAAGTTCCTCCGGGGAGAACGCTCGTGAGCATCAGCACGCCTAAGCCGCCCGCCGAACCGAAGCTGCCGGACGGCTTCGAGCCGCGCATGCTCTCGTTCGACGTCTACGGCACCTTGGTCAACACGCCCCCCGCGAACGTTGGTGCCTTCCGGGCCATCCTCGCGGACGCGGGGCGGACCGACCTTGACCCCAAGGAATTCTACTCGTTCTGGGAGCAGCGGAACATCGCGCACTACCGCGAGCCGTACAGGACGTACAAGGACATATGCCGCCTCTCTCTCTCGGAGGCGTACGAGAGGTTCGGCGTGGCAGCGGGCCGGGAGGAGGCAATACAGCGGTACTTTGACTGCTTCTCCTCGATGGAACTCTATCCCGACGTCCTGCCGACCCTCGATGGCCTCGCGCGGGGCCACCAGCTCGCCCTGGTCTCCAACATCGACGACGACCTCCTAAGCGCCACGCCGCTCGGGCGCGAATTCGACCTCGTCTGCACCGCTGAGAGTGCGCGCGGCTACAAGCCAGACGGGACGCTCTTCCGCTATCTCCTGGAGGCGTCGGGGCTGCCGGTCCCGCACATATTGCACTCAGGGCAGTCGCAGTTCACCGACATGGTGGGCGGGAAGCCGCTCGGCTTCACCATCGCCTGGATCAACCGGCGGGGCCTCGCCCTGGACCCGAGCGTTCCCCCTCCCGACCTTGTTCTCCCTGGGCTACAACCGCTGTCCGCGCTGCTCGGCAATAATGGCGCGGCCCGCGTGGGCGCACTGCCGAGGCGCGCCTCGGGCTGAACTGCCCATTACGCCGGACAATGGGCAGCCGATTTCGTCAAGCCCACCAACACACCGACTGGGCCAAAATGCGCGCCATAAGCGACGAAGGGGATCGTGCCGAGAGTGGCCCGACCCCAATGAATACCGTCGAAAGCACCGGATAGCCGAGATTGTTGAAGGTGTTAGCGGCGGCAAAGATGCGCCTATAAACGGCGACAATTGGGGATGTGAGGCCCGAGTGCAGGCGGCCCGGGTCGTCCGTCTCGTCGAGGGTGCCGTCGTGCTCGCGACCGTCAAGGACGCTGCGCGCCGCTGTGCGCGTCGGCACGTGCGAGGCGCAGGTCGGGACGACGGGATGGCCGCGTTGATCGAACAACAGGATGACTGTTTGGATTGGAGCGCTGTGCTTGGCGGTCTCGGGTGGAGGCCGGCGTTTGCTTGGTTCAGAACGAGAGGGTGTCTATGGTGTCGTCACGGTCATCGACACGAGGATCGGTGGATTGCTCACACAGCAGCGCCTGCAGCTGGTCGCTGTAGAGCGCCCCGATCTTGTTGCGTAAATCGTCGATCAGTTCGAACACGGCGAGTGCCTCTTCGGGCGTCCAGAACCAGGAGTAACCGAACCCGTCGGTTGTCGCCGTGCGATACTCGTCCCAAAGCAGCGCCAGCGTTTTGCGACATCGAGGAGATACACGGGCGGTTGTCACGAGCGGCGGTGCACCGGAACTGGTGCGCTCTGACCGCTTTCGTCCGGGTTACGCTGTGGGCCCCCTGCCCCACTCTAGGAACACGGTCCAGCACACCACACGCTGCCACCGTGCTCGCCGCCGTCAGTGTCACGCCGCTGGCGCGGTGGCTGCGCCATCATCGTCACGGCGGGCTTCCGCCTTGATCTGCTCGGTGCGGCGCTGGAAGGCGAGATGTCCGTCGCGAATTTCGATGGCGAAATGCTTGGCCACCTTGTGCCTGTTCACCACCGCGCCCACCGCCATGCCGATCTCGGCGGCCCCTGGCAGGGACGAGCGCCTGCGGCGGAGCTGTGCCTGGAGGGCGACGACGTATCATGATGATCAGGACGCCATCTGGTTGCAGGACTGCAAGAAGCCGACCAGAAGCCATAACGATGAACTCCCAGGGCATCCCCGCCCCGAAGTAAATACCCGTCGCGGTGGGCTCGGAAATGCGCGACTTCTACAGACCACAACGGATCCATGCAATTCTGCACCGCCCGCCGATCGCGGTGCTCGCGTGTCCGGAACGGTCCCAGAGCGTGACGAGGCACCCAGGATCAAGAGACGAGAGACGCGCCGGATCGAAAGGCGCCGGGTCGATCTCCCTCGCTGCTCCGTCGAGGATCAATTCAGCGACGACGCCGCACACACGATCGCAATCGACCCACCCCGCGAATCCGAACCTTCCCCGATGTCTCAAAGCAGCGGCAACTGCACCTCGCACCTCCGGCGCATCGACAGCGTCACGGCGTCAGTCCATTCCATATATTTTACTGCGGTAACGAAGTCCGTATGCGTCACCGCCTCGCGGCCGCGTATGGCGTTGACGAACTCCTCCTCCACGCGCCAGGCGCCGACTTTTGTTGGATCGATCGCAAGCGCGCCCATGGCACCGCCTTTCTTACCGAGCCGCAGGTAAGGCTCGGCGTCGTTCGGCGTGATGAAGGCCAACGTGCCTTTGCCGCCGAATATCCAGGCTTCGGTCTTGCTCGGCGCGTGACCGAGTACTGACGAGAGCAACAGGCGATACTGACCGCCCTGCTGCAACTGGCCGGTGACGTCGACATGGTCGGGAATGGTGATCGGCACGCGTGCGCCGCCCTCATCCCTCCGGTGCTTCACCACCACCTGACCGACGGCGAAAACGCTTGAGGCGTGACCCACCCAGCGTGCCATCTGCTCGTACCAAATACCGAGCGCCATGATGTTGTTGCCTGAGAAATCGCGGCTCTGCCGCCAATGCAGCGGCAGGTCCGGATTCGGATAGTCGCCGATGGAGACGCACAGGTCGATCGCGATCACGTTACCGATCGCCCCGCCAGCGATCGTGTCGGCGATGGTTCGGTCCACCGGCAGCGTCATTGGCGCCGGCACGATCTGTGCAATCTGCGACGGATTGCGGCGCGATGCCGCCAGCATCGCATGGGCTTCTCGCGCGTTCATCGCCATCCGAGCCTCGCATAGCACGTGTTTGCCGGCATCGAGCGCGGCGATCGTCATCTCGGCATGCGTGTACGGCCAGGTGCCGATACAAACCGCATCGATGGTCTTGTCCGCGATGATTTCGGTCCAGTCGCCATAAGCCTTCGGGATGTCCAGTTCCTTCGCCGCCTTTTGGCTCGACGCCACACTACGGTTGGCAACGCCGACAATCTCGACGCTGTTCTGCATGCGTAGGCCAGGAATGTGCCTCGACCGCGTATTGGCGCCGGCGCCGATGATACCAATGCGAAGTGTGTCGGTTGCCATGGGTGGTCCATCCTGGTTCGTGCGACATTCGGAGTGGCTCGCGAGACGTGTTCCACCATCGTCATCGCCGGGTTCGACGTCAATCGCGGTCGGTTGAGTGAAGTGGCGATGGCTTCGATCGGACATTCGCCCGGCCAGCCGCTGGGGCCTGAGCCATGCTGACCTTACGTGAGATGTTCGCCGCTGCCATCCTGTCGGCAATGGTGTTCGCCATCATCGCTATCGTGACGGGACATTTGCCTCGGATAGGCAAGCGCTGCGATGGCCGAGCGCCGGCCGCCGAGCCCATTGGCAATGGTCCGCCGACTTGGCGGGAAGGTCTGATGGACCTGAACTGCCGTGATACGTTTCCCGCGGGCAACAGCTTACCTCTCGACATGATCGCAAACTTCCTGCGCGGCCGCGCCATCACGCCCAGCCGGCGGGACCGATCGAGCATTTCAAGAAGTTCCCCGCCGTGCTGGGCAAGATCGCGCAGCACAAAGGTGCCGATCCTGCCGCGATAGAGGTCTGGTTCGCCGATGAAGCCAGGATCGGACAGAAGAACAAGATCACCCGCCACTGGGCCAGACGTGGAACCCGGCCGGCCACACCCTCCGATCAGCCGCCGCTTCCACTTACATTTTCGGAGCCGTCTGCCCCGCGCTTGTCAAAGCTGAAGCGCTCATCTTGCCTCGATATCCTCGACCACCGTTGCGATGCCGTGGAATAACTCATCGAACAGCTGTGGACCATGTCCATTGGACTGCGAGGTTGGGCGCATGGGCCTTGAGCGGCGGGCATTGGTATCGAGTAGGGGTCACGAATATGGAAGCAAAAATGCGAGCTGCCGCGGCGCTCGTCACAGTGCTCTGCTGCGGCTGCAATCAGCAAAGGCTGACTCCGGACTCATGCGTAGTGCACATGTCGTCGACCTTCGCCGGTACCGGCAGCGCGCAGGGCCAGATTACTGTTGCGAAAAATGGCGCGCCCTGTGGCATCGCGTTTGTTATGAATGGCCCGTCAGGGGGAGGCTTTGTCTCCGATCCGGTACTCACCACGGAGCCCGCACATGGGTCTGCGTCTGCCCGCATGTCCGACGGGACGGCACTGATATTCTACTCCCCCAGCCCGGACTATATCGGACCAGATCGGTTCGTAGTTGGGTTCAGCCGCGATTACACGCTGACGGTCGGGGTTAGTGTCGTCCCGCTGCCTTGAGGTGAGACCCGTCGAGAATGTCCGTCGCGGATTGGCCGCCGCAGCGCCAAAGCCCACAATGCCCGATCACCATTGCCCATGACCGTCGCAGGCTGACTTTTCCTGCCAGCCTGGATCGACCGGGGTGGTGCGGACCGAAGCCCGCGGGTGGCATTGTCACGGTAACCAGGTACGGCCGTATCGCCGGAGGCCGGCGAGACTGGCGGAATGAAGCCGCCACCCGATCCCCACTACCGTCACCGGTTCTCCGCCGAGATCATCAGCTACGCGATCTGGCTGTACCACGTGTTCAGCCTCAGCCTGCGGGATGTTGAGCTGCTCCTGGCTGAGCGCGGCATTATCGTCTCCTACGAGACGGTGCGACGTTGGTGCAAGAAATTTGGTGCGAGTTTCGCCGACCGCCTGCGCCGCCGCCGGCCGCGGCCAGGGGACAAGTGGCACATGGACGAAGTCTTCGTCCGGCTCCAGGGCGTGCAGCATTACCTCTGGCGCACCGTCGATCAGAATGGCGTTGTGCTCGACATCCTCGTTCAGGCGCGGCGCGATGCCAAGGCCGCGAAGCGGTTTTTCAGGCGGCTTCTGAAGGGTTTGCAATACGTCCCGCGGGTGATCGTGATCGACAAGCTGAGGAGCTATGGTGTCGCCCGGCGTCAATTGCTTCTCGACGTCGAGCACCGACAAAGCCGATATCTGAACAATCGGGCCGAGAACTCGCATCGGCCGACGCGGCGACGAGAGCGGCAGATGCAGCGGTTCAAATCGGCCGAACAGGCGCAGGGCTTCCTCTCGGCTCATTCCTTCATCTACAGTCACTTCCATCCGCGGCGACACCAACTTGCAGCCCATGGCCATCGCGCGATCCAGTCGGACGCTTTCGAAATCTGGCACCAGCAGACATGCGCCCAACGCGCAGCATGATCGGCAAGGCTAGGCTATCCTCGGCTCGATGCTGCCCACGCAAGGTTAACGCGACAATGTCCAGACAGTGCCTGGATCACCGGATCATAGACGCGGTTGCGGACATAAGGTCCCGTCTTGGCCGCCCCGCTGATGGAAACATAAATCAGCCCGGGATTGATGGCGCAGGTGATCGAACTCGCGGCATCGGCGTACACTCGGTCTGGTACCGTTCTGCCACAACATAAACACTGGACTGCTGGGCCGCTGCATGAATACGCAGCGGCAGCAGCACCTGCACCACGCCGCCGCCGCATGGCCAGACATGCGGGAGCGGCCCTTGAGCCTTACAGGCGGCGTCACCCTTTGCGTCGGAAGTCTGAAGCGTATCAATAGCTGAGTGGTTGATCGATAACGGGTACCCAACGTCCTTCCTTGACCACTGCCAGAAAGGCTTTGGTTGAGCCATGATGCTGTTTTGGTCCGAAAGAATAGGTGTTTCCGTACATGTCAGTGAATTCGTGCAGGCTTTCCATTGCAGTAACCAGACTATCCACCGTCAGATCCCGCCCCGCTCGTCGAAGAGCTTCTAATGCAATCTGGGCGACCGAGATGCCGGTCTGGCCGATATAATTGATATCGATCCCGTACTTGGCGCGATACCTGGCCATCAGGTCACGAACTTCAGGGCGCGGATCGTCGGGATAAACATAGAGCGTTGGAGTCATGGAATAGAAACCTTCTCCCGTGCCGCCTGGTGCCGTTGCGACCGCCGTATCGTATGAGGCGGCCTGTCCCAGCAGATCGACGTCCCATCCGGCCTTCTTAACCGTTGAGATAATGATCATGGTATCGCGAACGATGGTGCCTAGCTCAAGTAGGTCGCATTTGGCTTCACGCAACTTCGTCACGGCTGCGGTAAAGTCGGTATCGGTAGGCTTATGGGCTGTGGTCGCCACAATCTTTAAACCATCTGCCTCGGCCTGCAGAGACACACCAGCTAAGACGTCCTTACCAAAGTCCGTATCCTGATACATGACGCAGAGGGCCTTTTTACCGCGCTGCTCGACGAAGTACTTTGTCCCGGCACGCATTTGATCGACATAGGACGAAGTCTGGCTGAATTTCAGCCGGTGAAAGGGCTCATACATGGAGCGTGCGGCCGTCAGAGGCAGGAGCTTCGGCGTGTCTTTCTCGATGGCCATGGGCCATGTCGCGTTGTTCATGGGAGTGCCGCCGTCCTGTAAGGTCATAAAAACCTTATCGTTGTTCAGCAGCTTGTTCATGGCCTGGACGGCGCGCGGGACTTGGTACATGACTATCCTCAACGATGTACCGGATCTTACGACCGTTAATACCCCCCTTCGCATTCGTCTCATCAAAGAGCAAGCGGATAGCATTCGCGTTGTTCACCCCTTGGATCGCCGTCACACCTGATAGATCAGTAACCGTACCGACAACTATCTCCGTATCAGTGACACCGCGTACGGCTCTTCCGCAAGCGCGGTAACCCCTAGAACGCTGCCAACCAAAACCGCAAATGCTTGCGATAATATATCCACATTGATCATTGGTCTCCTCCCTTCTTGATGGTTTGCCACGCTATTCTGCGACCCAGAATGTGCGGAGGATACCCTCCTTCGATCGGATCTGTCACGGATGGATGGAAGGGGAGCAACAGCCACAGATCCACGCTGCTTGATTGGTCGCATAGGCGGCGGAGGTGCAGCTCATGCGCAGGTGACGGCCCCGACCGCCAGCGCACCATGACACTGAGCCCTGACGAATTCATCCGCCGCTTCCAGCTCCACGTCCTTCCGAAGGGCTTCCACCGCATCCGTCACTACGGCCTCCTTGCCAGCGCTGGCCGCACGGCCAACGTTGCGCGTGCCCGGGAGTTGCTCGCTATACCCGCACCACCTGCGGTCAAGGACTCTCCGCTGCCGGATCTGCCTCTGCCACGCCCCTGCTGCGGCGGTCGCATGGTCATCGTCGAGATCTTTCAGCGTGCGGCTCGGGCGCGCGCGCCAACAACGTCGCATCCCTTCACCGGGACCATTGTGTCGTGACCCGGCGCAATGAACCTCAACCTGCCGTCGAAGCCATGCGGCTTCCGCCGGTGGGGCGTCATGCGCCTGCGTCAATCACCAGGCCCACGACCGCGGTGAGCCTTGCCAAATCACCCTGTCTGCCAGCGTCGCAGCACCTTCATGACGTACTCACACAGCGCAATTACCCCCAGGTGCCCCGAGTGAATCGCATGCCGCAATCGCCGCAATGAGACGAGTGCGTGGGTCGAGTTTTGCATGGCGTGGTCACCCCAATCCGAATGCGCGGTGATCGGCCGCTTAATTGCGTCGATGCTTGAAAACGCGGGCCGTCGTGACGCGGGAGCGTCACTGATCCAACGCAAGCCCCGATAGAAAGTGTCTGGACAAACCAAACCAACTATCGTCTCGCTCATGGCCTTTGGGCCGATGGATCCTGTTACATCTGACGTCTATTGGCTGATGGTTTTTAGGTCATATCGGACTCAAAACTGTCTTAACACCGTCGCCGATGACGCGGCCGCGGTACGGACGCCGGCATTCCCGCGCCGCCGCCGCGGTGGATCTCCTCGCCGCGGCACCACTCCTCTCGGCCGCTCGCCGCCGGCCTCGGCATGGCGGTGAAGAATGCCACGCTGTTGCTCGATGACTTCTGCGCCGCCGGCATCGCCATCGAGGTAACCCACCGCGCGAAGCGCCGGCTGTTCGGGCTGATCGGCCTGGCACCGCTGCGCGACGTGGTGCGCCCACCGTACCGGCCCGAACCGGGGCGGGCCGTGGCCGGCCACCGTTGGTGGCCGAGGAGGCGATCACCGTGCCGGGCTGGCGCTCGATCGCCAGCCGTTCGATTACAGCGACCTCGCCCACTGGATGACCCAGATGGACCAGACCATCCGTCAGGCGCGGCGTGCCCTCGGCGACCTCGCACAAGGACGGACACGGCCTGGCCAGCCCATTCCCAGCCGACCCGAACGGATCTGCGCCGGCGGAGGATCCTGTTTTGCCCTGTGGCTGACGCCGTGACCCGCGAACCAACGGACCCCCGCCAGCGACGACGTCTGGCGCGTCGTGGCACTGGCTGGCGGCGCACGGGGTGCACCGCGATCTCTCAGACGATGAGCATTGGGCGCAGCACAGACACTTGACGACCTGGCAGATCACCGGCGGTTTTCGAGAGCGGTTGATGGTGAGCCACGTCACGCGTCATGGTCACGCGGCCGACATCTTGGCAACAGCAGCACGCCGCAAAGGTTATCCGATGCACCGACGGAGTTTCCTCGCAGCCCCACTGTTTCCCCTGGCCGCGGCGGCGGCGACCCCTGCAAGGCCGCGCGCCGAGATCCTCCGCCGGGTCAGGCCGTCTGATCCGAATTGGCCCCCCGCGGCGAGCTGGGAGAGGCTCAACAACGCCGTGGGTGGCCAGCTCATCAAGCTCGAGTCGCCCCTTGCCCCCTGCGACGCCATGCCCGGCGGTCAGGCTTGCCAGGACGTCATCAAGAACCTGAGCAATCCGTACTACCTGAGCGAACAACCGGCGCTGACCGGGACCACGGGCTGGGTCGATGCGTGGACGTCGACCCCGAGCGTCTACGCTGTGGCCGCCAAAACGACGCGTGACGTCGTGGCAGCGGTGAATTTCGCGCGCGAGAACAACCTGCGCCTGGTCGTGAAGGGCGGCGGGCACAGCTACGCCGGAACATCGGCCGCGCCAGATTCGCTGCTGATATGGACGCGGGCGATGAACGACGTCGTGCTGCACGACGCCTTTGTCGCGACGGAATGCCAGGCAGCGCCGGTGCCGGCCGTCACGATCGGCGCCGGCGCGATCTGGCTGCCGGTCTATGAGGCGGTGATGTCGCAGGGGGGCCGTTACGTCCAAGGCGGCGGCTGCGCGACGGTTGGTGTCGCCGGCCTCGTGCAGAGCGGTGGCTTCGGCAATTTCTCGAAACACTACGGCACCGCGGCAGGGAGCCTGCTGGAAGCCGAGGTCGTCACCGCCGACGGTGTGGTGCGCACGGTCAATGCCTGTCAGGAGCCTGAACTGTTCTGGGCGCTGAAGGGTGGGGGAGGCGGGACGCTCGGCGTCATCACCAGCCTGACGCTTCAGACACACGACATGCCGGAGACGGTCGGCGCCGTGTTCATGACCGTCAAGGCACGAACGGATGCCGCCTTCAGGCAACTCATCCGCCGCTTTGTGTCGCTCTACAACGACAGTCTCTTCAATTCCCATTGGGGCGAAGAAGTCCATTTCCGTCCCGGCAACATTTTTGACGTGGCCATGGTTTTCCAGCGGTTGGATGCGCCGCAGGCGCGCGCCAGCTGGCAGCCGCTCCTCGACTGGCTATCGGCATCGCCAAGGCAGTTCAGCTTCACCGCTCCGGTATCGGTGCTAAGCCTTGCGGCGCGGGATTACTGGAACGGCGCCTATCTGAGGAACTCACTTTCCCAAGCTGTTTTTGGCCGATGATCGACCTGGCGCTCCAGCGGGTAACGTGTGGTCCGTCGGCGACGCGTCGGAAGCCAGCCAGTTCATCCACGGTCTGGTATCGGCGTGGCTGCCGGCTTCGCTGCTCAATCCGGACAAGCAAAAACACCTCGCCGATGCGCTGTTTGCGGCATCGCGGCATCTTGCCATGGCGCTGCACTTCAACAAGGGGCTCGCGGGCGCACCCGACGAGGCCCGGGCGGCGGCACGGGATACAGCGATGAATCCCGAGGTGGTCGATGCTTTTGCTCTCGCCATTGCTGGGGCGCATAGCGCGGCATCGTCGCCCGACCTGCGTGGCCACGAGCCCGACCTCGCGATCGCGCGTCGTGATGCCGCCAACATCGACCGAGCCATGAGCGAACTTCTGCGCATAGCGCCGGACGCGGGATCTTATTATTCCGAGTCGAATTTTTTCCAGAAAGACTGGCAACGCTCACATTGGGGCACGAACTACCCGCGGCTTGCCGCGGCGAAGCGGAAATACGATCCCGAAGGTCTCTTCGTCGTCCATCATGGTGTCGGCAGCGAGCAATGGCTGGCTGACGGCTTCACACGCGTGCTCTACTGAGAGCCGTCGCGGCACGCGTTGGGGAACTGTCGACAATCGCTAGAATGATCGGCTGGTTTTATGCCGGATGCCGCCACTTGTCGGTCAACCCGCGCTCGCCACACCCCGCGGGGCACGGCAAGTCCGGCTACCCGTGGTGACCGGCGCGGCGGGTTCGCGATGCGTCGAGCGCTTGCTGTCACGTTCGTCATGGTGGCTCTGCTGTTCCGCCCGGCGGCCGCGCAACGTGGATCGCGTGGTGGCTTCGTGGTGGATCCACCCGCCGCCATACCGAACACTGCGCGTCTGCACTTCGAACGCTGGTATCAGACCAGCCCCTTTTTGTACAGCGCGATTTCCTGATCATAGGCGTGTTCGGCACCGACCTTGTTGTAGACCATGCCGTCGCTGGCGCGCCAACCGTGCTGGCAGCTGTCGTAGACCTCGATCTTGGCTGGCAGGTGAGCGGCCGTGAACGCTTCACGTAGCTTGTCCTTGGCGTCCGGTTGGCGCTGGTCGTCATTGGTGGCGATGCCAAAATAGTAGCTCGCCTTGAGCTTGGGGATAAGCAGATGCGGGCTGTCAGGCTTGTCCGTAACGAGATTGGCACCGTGCAGCGACACGCCGGCGGCAACACGCTCAGGCGCCGCCGCCGCGGTCAGGATCGTGTAAGGGCCACCCATGCAGTAGCCGACCACGCCGATCTTGGTCGCCGTCCTTCACCTGCGGAAGCGCAGCAAGGTAGGCAACGTAAGTCGTGCCGTCGCGAGTTTTGGTCTCGGTGTTCAGGGGGGCCATCAGGTCGACGAGCTTGGCGCGGTCTTCCGGCTTACTGAAATCGAACGGTCCGCTCAGCACCGGCGCTTTGCGGGTCCGGTAGAACGGGTTCGGGACGATGACCGTGTATCTTGGCGGCGACGCCCCATGTCACGGAACACTGGACGCAGGCCGAGTGCATCAGCGAAAATCACTATGCCCGGCCAGCGGCCGCCACCAGTGGAATGAAACAGAGCCGCATCGCAGCTTCCATCGGCCAACCTTATGACGACGTCGCTCTCGGTGACTGCGTCTGCGGCCACGGCGGGGACCGACGCGACAGTGCCTAGCGACAGAGCGGCGAAACCGCGACGCGACAGCGCGTAATCTCGGGTCTTCTCGAACGGCAGTGTCTCGTCATCCATGATCGTGCTCCGCCATTTGGTATTATGAGCGGCGCTGATCATGGCACACGCTCATGAGCATTGGCAGCGACGCTGTTGGAGACGCGAAAGGGCCAATGCCCCACTCCCGCCTATCCGGAGACCGGGCGCGCCGCCGCCCCGATGGGTTGGTCTTCCAGCTCCGTCCCGCTGATGGGGTTCGTGACCACCAGCAAGTAAACCAGCGCCCCCATGACCGCCATTCCGGCGCCAATAAGGAGCGCCAACACGAATGAACCGGTCATATCAACGATAACGCCGGTTACGATGGGTGAGCACGTGCCGCCGACGTAGCCGCCGAAGTTCTGAATGCTGCCACTCGAAGCAATGTAGTCAGGTGGTGCGGCGGCAGTGACAAGCGCCCAGATTGAAGCGGATGCAACCCCGCTCAGCATATAGGCCAGCGAGATGTAGCTCATCACGGCTGTCTCACTGGCCGCATACGCCGTCGCGATCGTCAGAGCCGCAGTTCCAAGCAGGCCGCAGATGATCGGGATCTTGCGGCTATTCAGTGGTGAGAAACCGCGCGCCGCCAGCCAGTCTGAGGTATAGCCGCCAAACAATGACCCGGCTATTCCGAACACCGGGGGGATCGCTGCGAAGATGCCCGTCCGCGCGATGCTCATGTGATGCTGAATTTCCAGGAATCCCGGCAGCCAGGCGTAATAGACCCACGTCAGATAACCGCCGCCGAAGTTGCCGATGATCATGCCCCATGTGGTTCGGCATCTGAACAACCGCCCCCACTGCTTGATTCCGACTGGCGACGAAGTGCGGGCGGTATCGCCGGCGCGGATATAAGCTCGGTCTTCTTCAGTGCCGTGTTGATCAGCGTCCCGGTAGAACAGAAACCATGCCGCGGCGACGACAAGGCCGACCGCCCCCATGACGATGAACATGATGCGCCAGCCGTAGGCAAGCATCAGCCAGGTCAGGATGGGCGGCGCGAGCGCCGTGCCTATGCTGGGTGCGGCGTTGAATATACCGGTGGGAAAACCGCGCTCCTTGACGTGAAACCAATTGCTGACAACTCGCGCGCCAGTCGGAAACTGCGGCGATTCCCCGACACCAAGCCCTATGCGCGCAGCGAAGAACTGCGCGTAGCTGGTCACTAAGCCCGCCGCGCCCTGTGCGACAGACCAGATGACCAGCCCGACACCAAGCAAGATGCGCGGGCCAACGCGGTCGACCAGAATACCCGCAGGCAGCTGCGAGAACGCGTAGCTCATGAGAAACGCCGACAGCAGAACGCCCATCGCTGTTGCGCTGAGGCCCAGCTCCTGACGGACCTCGATATTGGCGATGGAGAGCGCGGAGCGATCCAGATAGTTAACGATGCCGCTGGCAACGAGCAGCAGCAGGGCGACGATCTGCATGCGCCGCATCTGCCGTGATGGCTTAAACGTTGACATCGTTTCCTCCGGCTCGCCTTCTGGCGCTCAATGAAGCATTCCATTCAATCGACGACCATCGACCGTCAAGGTCAAGCGGCGCTGGGTGATTGTCGTGCCGGCAATGGCGGCCGGGCTCGGGGAAAGCCGCGGCGTCGCGCTTCACGCAGCGCAGCGGATTGCGGCGCGATGCGCGGCGTTATTGCTGGAAGCGACCCGAACGACCCGACGGCGGTTGATCGGACTTGCCGGCATGACACGCGGATTGCGCGGTCTGCGCATCGGCGTCGATAGTGCCCGTTGTTGCTGCAATCCACTATGGGTAACGTGACCTACAGGAGCACGATGTTGAATTCCAGTCAGCGACTCATATCACAAAAGGTCCGCCTCCACCCTCGGCGACGGCAATGGCGTGGTGGAGTTCTTCGGCACCGCCAGGACGGTCCGCACGCTGGGGGTTATGCAGGCGCGTGTCATGATGACATGGTGGGGGAAACGAATAACGGGGAAAGAACAGGAGGCACAGCCCATGGAACCAGAAAAGCGCCTACCCGGCAAAGTCGCCATCGTCACTGGTGGCGCATCCGGCATCGGAGCGGAAACCGCGCGCACGTTCGCCCGTCATGGCGCCAGCGTGGTGCTATGCGACCTGCAGGACGAATTGGGCCTGACAGTGGCGGGCGAGATCGTTGCGGCCGGCGGCGTCGGAGAGTACCGCCGCCTGGACGTGACTCAGGAGGACGGGTGGAGCGCACTCGCCGCAGATGTCGAGGCGACACACGGCCACATAGATATTTTATGCAATATTGCCGGCATCGCCAGCGGGATCGATGCGGCCACCGGCGCCAAGACCAGCATGACGTTGCCCGGTCTGTCGCTGGACAGTTGGAACCAGGTCATGGCGGTCAATGCCGCCGGCGTTTTCTGGGAACCAAGGCGGTGTATCCCGCGATGAAACGGGCGGGCGGAGGCTCAATCGTCAACATTTCGTCGATTTGCGGAATTGTCGGCTCTTTCGGCAACGCCGCTTACAACGCGTCGAAAGGCGCGGTACGGATTTTCTCCAAGTCGGCGGCGCTGCAATATGCGAAAGACCTGATCCGCGTGAACTCCGTGCATCCTGGGTTCGTCGATACCCCTTTGGCACGGCCCGGGCTTTTGGGGAACGTGAGCGGGAAGGCGCGGATGGACGCCACGCCCTTGGGTCGGTTTGGCAAGCCATCCGACATCGCGCTCGGCTGCCTCTATTTGGCATCCGACGATGCGGCCTGGGTGACCGGCAGCGAGTTGGTAATCGATGGCGGCATGACGGCGAACTGACCGCCCGGGGAAACCCGGCAATCAGCGAATTTGTCCACGAAGCCCACGATAATTCACTCCTCAGACCCTCTGACGCCACGGCGGTCTGACTTAGCAACAGCTGATGCGTCGCGACCGAGTGCCGTCAAGGAACAGGGAGACCGCGCCTCTCACCCAGCGCTGGCGGCCTGCAGGGCTCAGTGGTTTTGCACCTCTCCCTGCTTCCCGCGCCGGCAAGCCGGTGAGCAGGCTCAGCAATAGTGTCGTCGCAAATGGAATGTTTTGCAGTTCGATACGGCCAAGCTGGACCTCTTCTTCCAGTATCTGCTCGACAGCGGGGGCGACGCCTTGTGCGGCCTGCTCTTCGATCATCTGGTTGAGTTCGGGGAAGCGGTATGCCTCTGCTGTCACGACCCGCAATACACGAACGACATCTGGATCCAGCACATAGCGCAACAGCGCCAGACCCATGTCGGTCAAACGGTCGTCGACTGGCTGATCGGTTCCAATGGTGCTGAGCCGCGGACGCTTGGCATCCAAGACACGCGTCACCACGGCACGGAACAGTTGGGCCTTGTCGGTGAAACGGACATAAATGGTGCGCTTGGTTGCCCCGATACGCGCTGCAATCTCCTCGACGGTGGTCGTCTCGAAACCCTGACCCAGGAAGAGGTGTTGCGCCGCATCGAGAATCTGATCAGCGAGCTGAGCACCCAGTGCACGTGGCGGACGCCCGGGGCCTCTCGAGGGTAGCGGTGTCGCTGCTATGACCGTGCGTGCCATGAGACCACCCTAACTTGCGCAGCGGTATTGACGCCAGGGGTCAGGCCGCAGTACATGCTTGGATTGAGACTTTTGGGTATCATTAATCCACCGGCCACGGCCTTGCGGAGCACGCGCCTGGCATGTTGGGGATACAGGCGTCGACAAGGACAAAACCATTCGACCAGAGCCCACCGGCCATGGCTGATTGTCCCGTCCCACCAGTCAAAACAATGAGGAAGCGACCATGGAATACCGGCAATTTGGCCGAACGGACATCAAGGTTTCCTCCATAGGCTTTGGCTGCTGGGAAATCAGCGGCACCTATGGTCCGATCGATGCGGCGCAGTTCGAACAGGCGGTGCATAGCGCGCTCGACGCCGGGATCAATTGCTTTGACACTGCCGAAGCCTACGGCATGGGCATCTCCGAGCAGGCGCTCGCCCGGGCGCTCGGTTCCCGCCGACGCGACGTCTGCCTCGTCACCAAGGTCGGCGTCGGCTATCCGGAGGCACCCAATCGTCGCGACAGCAGCCGCGCAAGGATCATGGCCTCGCTCGAGCAGAGTCTGACCAATCTCGCCACTGATCACGTCGATGTCTATCTCATCCACTGGCCCGATCCAAACACGCCGTTCGAGGAGACGATGCGCGTTCTCGACGACATCGTCCGCCAGGGCAAAGCGCGCTATGTCGGTGTATCGAATTTTCGCCTCGCTCAGCTGGAAGCCTGCATGAGGCTGCGGCGGATTGATGTCGTGCAGTACGGCTGGAACATGTTCGACCGCCGGATGCAGCGGGAGATCTTCCCGTGGTGCACCGCGCAGGGTGTCGGCGTGATGGCCTATGGCTCACTCGCTTACGGCATGCTCAGCGGCGCGTTCCATGCCGACATGCAGTTCGACGAAACCGACTGGCGCTCGAAGCGCGGCGTTCTTGGAGGGCTCAACCTGTTCCGAACCATGTTCGGTCCGGACCATTTCGTGCGCAACCTGCGCGCGGTGGAGGAAATCAAGGCGCTTGCCGCGAAATACGGCAAGACCCTGCCGCAATTCGCGCTGCGCTGGACGCTCAGCAACACGGCGATCCACACTGGTCTCGTGGGCTTCCGCCGTCCGGCGGAGGTGGAGGAGAACCTCGGCGCGCTCGGCTTCTCGATCTCGCAGGAGGACATGGCCGCGATCGACGCGATCTTCGCCCGCAACGACGTCGTCACCGAACCGCCCGGCTGGCTGGAGGACGAAACCGCCGCCTGAGGCTGAGACAAGAAATGAACGGAGGACACACCATGCCGGTCCAGCGTTTTGCCGCGATGACCAAGGATTTCGCCACGTTCGACTGCGACGCGCATGTCACCGAGCCGCCGCTGATCTGGGAGCGCGCCGCCGAGTACCTCACCCGCGAGGAGATGCAGGCGTTACGCTCGACGATCTGGTGGGATGAGGAGAGCCGGCAGCTTATCGTCAATGGCAGGGCCGGCGTCGGCATCGGCTCGCCGAGGCGCGGCGGCATTCCCGGCACGATGCGGGTGATCTCCAATGCCGGCCCGGGTGTGAAGCACGACATCCAGCGCGCGCTGAACGTGCGCAATCTCAAGGCCGGCACCGCGCTGACGCAGGAGCAGGTCGGCTATATCGATTTCGCCGGCTCCTATGAGCCGGAGCCACGCCTGCGCGACATGGACGTGCAGGGGATCGATCAGGTGATGATCATCCCGACGGATATCGACACCTATCCCTGGTTGCTCGATGCCGTCGGTGCGAAGGCCTTCTGCAAGGCGTACAACCAGTGGGCCTACGAATACACGAAGGCCGATCCGGATCGTCTGTTCTTCGCCGCGCTTCTGCCAATGCAGAACGCGCAGTTTGCGGTGCAGGAGGTGCATCGCGTGGCTGCGCAAGGCTGCCGAGTCGCGCTGGTGCGTCCGACCGATGCGATGGGCAACTATCCGCTGCAGCCGAAGTACGAACCGGTCTGGAACGCGCTGGAAGAGACCGGCATGGTGTACGGGATGCATCCGTTTCCCGCCGGCGGCGCGCTGAAGCCGGCCGGATATACGGAGCAGTATTCCGGTGCGGAACTGATTCGCCGGACCATCTCGGCGTCCGGCATCCCGCACTCCTTTCTGACCAACGTGCAGAACTTCCAGTCAGAGGCCTCGCTGTGGGTCACAACCGCGCTGATGACGGGATTGTTCGAGCGCCATCCGAAGCTGAAGGCGGCGGTGTTCGAGGCGTCATCCACCTGGCTCAGCTTCCTGCTCGACGAGTGCGACAAGGCGTACCGGCTCTATCGCAATGAGCGCAAGCTGCCGCCGCTGAAGCGCCTGCCGAGCGAGACGTTCTTTGAACACTGCATGACGGGGTTCGAAGGTGACGAAGCGCCGCCGCCGCGTTTCCCCGAATTCTACAGTGACATCCTCATCTGGTCGTCCGACGTCTATCACCACGATGGCGACGATGCCTGGCGGGCAATGGAAACGATGCAGAAATACAATCTGCCGGTCGACGATCAGGCCAAGTTCCTCGGCGGCAATGCGCGTCGCCTCTACCGGATCGATCCGCCAAAAAAGATCATCCGCGACCGCGTCACCCAGATCGAGCGCCCCAACTGGTGGCCGACGGAAGAAGAGGTGAAGGCGGCGCTCGCAGCCGATGCTTCGGTCACCGTCTGGTAACAACCCTCTCAACAGATTGGCCGCGAACCATGACAACGATCTCCAGGCACGTCGCCGTGTTCGACAGTGACTCCCATGTCGTTGAGCCTCCCGAGCTCTGGGAGAAGTATCTTGATCCCGAGTTCCGTGTCCTCGGCAAGCAGGCGTTGTGGCGACACGACGGCGAGACGAATTCGTATCTCAAGATCAATGGCGAAGTCGTACGCGACACGATGAACTCCAACCTGCCACGCCACGCCATCTGGCGGCCGGGTATGAGCTGGGACTCGGTCGGGGAACTTGATGCGAGCGTGCGTCACCCGATGAACGAGGGTGCATGGAACGCACGAACCCGGCTTGCGGACATGGATGCGATGGGCATCGATCAGGCGTTCCTGTACCCGACCTGGTTTGCCGAGGGATTTCATCTGGTCACGGATCCGGACACCGCGTATGCGCTGGCACGCGCCTACAATGACTGGATCGCGGATTTCTGCCGTGCCGACCCTCGTCGACTCTATGCCGCCGCAATGCTGCCGCTGCAGGACATGGATTACACGCTCGCGGAACTGCGCCGCGTCGCCGGCATCCCGTGCTTCCGCGGCGCATTCATCCGTCCCATGTTCTTCCAGGGCCATTACTTCACCAGCCCGTATTTCGATCCGTTATGGGCTGAGCTTGAACATCTTGGTCTGGTCGCCGCGGTGCATCCGACGCCCGGTCTTTGGAACCCGGAATGGACATCGCACGGGCAGTTCGTCGAGAAGGTGAAGAACCGGGCGGGCCAGGCACCGTTGCCGGCCGGCGGCGGCGGCCCGTTTTCGGGCGGCGGCGCCGGCCTCGCCAGCACGTCGTTCTTCACGGCATTCCCCCAACTCGGGCATCCGATGGCGCCGATCCTGTCCTATTGGCTGGACAACCACATGTTCGTCGCCTCGGTGCTGATCGGCTTTACCGTCATGCAGCGTTTCCCAGCGATGAAGGTCGTTGTCGCGCATGGCAAAGCGTCATGGATGGAGGAGGTGCTGGAGAAGATGGAAGCCTCCTCCCGCGTCATCCCGCTGCTTCACAAGTATCCGGTGCGCACGGATACCGAGGAGATGTGGGAAGAGGGCAACGTGATGCTCGGCTTTGACGCGGAGGAGCGGCTGATCCAAAGGCTGCCGCACGACTTTGCCGAGAAGGTTGTCTGGGGCTCACGATACCCGCAGCACGACACGACCTCCGCCCATGACGCGATCGCGATGCTCGCGCGGGCCAATGTGCCGGAGGACATCATCGCCCGCATGATGGGCGGCAACGCCGCGGTGCAGTTCGGCGTCCATCTGCTGGAGCCAGCACATGACTGACGCAGCCAGAGCCCCTGCGTTGCCATGTTTGCTACCGGCCATTGGCCCGCGTTACCGAGGCGAAGCAAGCCGCTTTGCCGTCGATCGCGGGACCATGTTTCAGGGGATCACACTGGTTTCGGTGCCGGTTCTGTCGCCGGCATGGGCGCCGTTACTGATCCCGACCGGTGCGACGCGCTCGCACGATCTGGAGGCCGAAGCGCTGGAGCCGCTGTGCCGCGTGATGCAATCGGCGGCTACGCGCCTATCCGAGAGCGTCCGATTACTGCGCCTCGAATGACGAGAGTGACACCATCTCAAGGAGGACAACATGGTTGCCTCACAGACGATCGCCTGTAAGTCAGAGACCGAGATGCCTGTGGATTTCGATGCGGTCGTCATCGGCGCCGGCGTCTCAGGACTTTACCAACTCTACAGACTGCGGGAACTCGGCCTCACGGTGCGGGTATTTGAAGCCGGAACCGGCGTCGGCGGCACTTGGTACTGGAACCGCTACCCGGGCGCCCGGTTCGATTCCGAAAGCTGGACCTACGGCTACTCGTTCTCGCAGGAACTGCTCGACGAGTGGGACTGGGAGGAGCATTTCGCCGGCCAGCCCGAGACCGAGCGTTACCTGAACTACGTCGCCGACAAGTTCGATCTGCGCCGCGACATCCAGTTCAAAAGCCGCGTCGCCACCGCGCATTACCGCGAGAGCACGCGCAGTTGGGACATCACCCTGGAAGACGGTCGGCGCTACACGGCCCGCTTCCTGATCACCGCAGTCGGCGTGCTGTCGGCGGCGACTTTGCCGAACATTCCTGGGGTCAAGAATTTCCAGGGCCCGTCGTTCCACACCCATCACTGGCCGAAAGAGCCGGTCAGCTTCGTCGGCAAGCGGGTCGCGGTGATCGGTACCGGTGCCACTGGCATCCAGACGATCACCGAAGTGGCGAAGACGGTCGGGCACCTGACGGTATTCCAGCGCACGCCGCAATGGGCCGCGCCTCTGCACAACGCCAAGATCACCAAGGAGGAGATGAACCGTATCCGGGCCAACTACGCCGAAATTTTCGCACGCTGCCAGGAGACCTACGGCTGCTTCATCCACACGACCGATCCGCGCTCCGCGCTCGAGGTAACCGAAGAAGGGCGTGAGGCGTTCTGGGAGAAGCTCTACGGCGAGCCCGGGTTCGGCATCTGGATGGGCAATTTCCGCGACATCCTGATCGATCGGCAGGCCAACCGGCTGATCTCCGACTTCGTCGCCCGCAAAACGCGCGAGCGGGTCAAGGACCCGGTCGTGGCCGAGAAGCTGATCCCGAAAACCTACGGCTTTGGCACTCGCCGCGTCCCACTCGAAAGCGGCTATTTCGAGGTCTACAACCAGCCCAACGTCGAGCTGGTCGATCTCACCGAGACGCCGATCGAGCGCATCACCCCGACCGGCATCAAGACCAGCGCGTGCGAATACGAATTCGACATGATCATCTACGCGACGGGGTTCGACGCGATCACCGGCGCCTTCGACCGCATCGACATCCGCGGCGTCGACAACGTTTCTCTGAAGGACAAGTGGAAGGACGGCCCGCAGACCTTCCTCGGCATCATGGTCGACGACTTCCCGAACATGCTGATGGTGATGGGCCCGCATGCCGGGCTCGGCAACTTCCCGCGCGCCGCCGAGTACAGCGCCGACTGGGTTACCGGACTGATCCGCTTTGCCCGCGACCGCGGCCTCACTCGCATCGAGGCCACCGCGGCTGGCTCGGTCGCCTGGACAAATCATGTCATTGAGACGAGCGAGGGGTTGCTGTTCGCCGAAGTCGACTCGTGGATGACCGGCATCAATCGCAACGTCGAGGGCAAGCAGGTCCGCCGGATCATGCGCTACAGCGGCGGCCACCCCAAGTTCCGCGAGCGCTGTGAGGCTGTGGCCGCGGACGGCTACCGGGAATTGGCGCTGGCTTAGTGCCACAAGGCAAACGCGACGGAGGGTACGATGGATGTCGGCATGATGATGGTGTTCGCCAGCTATGGCTGGGACGACTG
>CAWHVQ010000011.1:0-38607 GCA_963832895.1 uncultured Alphaproteobacteria bacterium
CTTTCACGTTGGTAACACGGGTTCGAATCCCGTACGGGACGCCACTCCCGAATGAAACTAAGAACTCCTGGCCCGGGGGCCGGCACGTCAGAGCTGGCTGCCTTGGCGAGGGCAGCCTTGGGTCCGGATATCCTCACCTCTCGACGGCTCACCACGACGCGCCCGACAAACATCCGAAGGTTGGCGTGGCGGAACTCGATCGAACCCGTCTTCAGGGTGTCCTGCATGACTGCCGAGAGGCGGTCGATTTTCGCCGAAGTGATGGACATCTTTCCAGGAATCTCTGCCCCAGAGTGCGACGCCATCTCGTCAGTTAGTCTGAGCCGGTTCGTCTTGTGATGCCGTAGACGCTCCGCCAACGCGGGGTCTTCCATATCCATGAGACCCTTTTCGACCATACCCAGCAGTTTCTGGATCGCACCTTCCGTCTCGGTCAGTTCGGCCTTGACCCTGCCAAGGCGCTGGCGGCGTTCATGCTCGGCATCCGGCTTTGGTCCAGGAACCCCGCCAGCAGGTCGCTTAGCCGATCCGGTTGAAACACGCGATCAGCCAGCTGGTCGAGCACCGCGTTGTCCAAGGCCTCCATCGGGATCGCGCATCCCTCGCACTTGGTCGGCCCCTGTAGCGCCCGACCGGCGCAGGCGTAATAGCGATAGCGGTTCGATTTGCCCGTCCTGAGGGTCATGCCGGAGCCACAGGCGGCACACTCTGCCAATCCGGTGAGCAGGATCGGACCCGTGACAACCCGCGGTGGCGTGTTTCTCGGGTGATGGTCGGCACGACGGGCTCGGACGCGATCGAACATCGCCGGGTCGATTATGACTGGCGCTTCCATTGCGACCCAGTCCGACTTCGGCCGTACCTTCCCGGTCTTCGAATCCTTGACGTTGAACCAGTGGGTGCCCGTGTAGGTCTCGTCCGAGAGGATGCGGTGCACGTTAGATGTGGCGAATGGCTTGCTGCGGAAGCGGACGCCTTCAGCATTCAGCTGTGTGACAACGGCCTTGATCCCGAGCTGGCGTCCCTCCCTGCCCAGATATATGGCGTAGATGCGCCTTACAATCTCTGCTTCGGGCTCCTGGACCTCCAGGGCCTTCTTGACCTTATCTCCCCGTTTTCCTGCTTCCACTGAGCAATATCCGAACGGGGGACGACTACCGTTCCAGAACCCTTGCCGAGCGTTCTCTTTCATGGCTCGTGAGGTGTGTTTCCCGTTCTCGCGGGACTGGTAGGCATCGAAGCTGACGAGGATCGAACTCACCATGCGTCCGGTGTGGCCATCGCCGAGCGGCTGTGTCAACGAGTGCAGAGTTATCCCGGCCCGGGTCAGATCACGAATCGCTGCTGCGTATGTGTACTCGTCACGGCAGAGACGGCTAAAGGAGTGGACGAGCAGAACGTCGAACGGGCGTGGCTTACTCCTGGCGTCGGCAAGGAGTTCCTGAAAGATGGGACGGTTCTCATCGGTCCCGGATGCTCCGGGCTCGACGTAGCGCCGGATCAACTCTGCGCCGTTCTGCTGGCACCACGCTTCTGCCTGACCGATCTGATCAGGGATCGAGAGATCGGCCTCAGCTTGGCGGGTGGTGGACACCCGCGCGTACACTGCCACGCGCGTGCCAGGGGCGAACGACGTGCTCATTCTGGCTCCGAGAGAGTCTGCCTGATCATGTCGCCAAGATATGCCGAAACGAGCTGCTGTTCAGCCTCGGTAATCGGCAGCTCCGAAGGGAAATCAGCGACGACTGCCACCTCGGCGCTTTTGCGGCGGGCGGATGGTTTGGCCGCGGTCGGATCGCCAGGAGCGGCGGCCAGTGCGCCCGATCTGGGTGCAGGTTCTGCTGTTCCGACCATATGCAGGGGGACACTGGTTTCCATTGCCAGTGTCGTTACCCGGCTCAAGAGCCGCCCGAGGGAGCCCCGGCAGAGCCTGGTGCAGGTTCCGAGCCGCGCCGCTGATTGCAATTAAGATTGCAATCACAGCGTTCGAGGCGTGGTCGATGCCCCCCGCTCGCCAGGCCACCCGTCCAGGCAGCGGCCTACAACCATTATGATGGCGCCGGGTGCCTGCCGCGGTGCTTCGCAGCGCAGCGGGTCGGCGTCCTCGCCAGCATGTCGGTCCTGGTCGTCATAGACCAGGGCCTTACGTCAATTTGCCATCCTGCCTTGATGATCGCCTCAGCTGCGGCCAGAACTGCCTCGGCCGTCTTCCGGTCCTCGGCCGAAAGCTCGGAAGGGTGGTGGCATCGGTCTTCTGAGCCCGATCAGCTTGGCCACCGCGCTGGCTACAATACCGGCTTCACGGACGCATCCGTAGTTGTGGTGATTGCTTCGACAGCGGCCAAGAGCTCTTCGGCAATGGTCCGGTCCGCCTCGGTGATGGCTTGAGGATAGCTGCACTTGTCCGTCATCCCGATGAGCTTGGCCATCAACACGCGCCCGTAGATCATGGCCTCGCCAAGGTCGGTTCTTGCATTGTCCAACCGTTCCCTGAGGATGCGGTTGGCTTTGCCCGTACGCGGCGGCTTTGGTCCGAACATCAATCGCCGATAAGCATCTTCGGTCGGCGCTGCAAGGCCTCTCATGTAGCCCGTAGCTCCCATCCTTATGCTGTTGAGGCGATCACCGACGTCCGGAGATTTCACGCCTGGGAACAAGGTTCCCATATCGTCAAGTGCAAAGTCCATCTGTCAAAAGCGCACACAGCTCTCCCGCCGAAAAGGTCAGCACGCTGTTGATTTCCATCTCCATTTCGAAGCAGTAGCGATGGTACTTTGAAACCTCCGGCTTGCCCATAGCAACGTCCCTCCAATACATTCGATGTTTAATCGTATTATTCATGTTATACCAAGACTCACTGATCAGAACCGATAGGCCCAATCGCGCATGCCGAGGGACATGATGGTCCAGGGCTGAGCCTCCAGCTTGTTCCACGCGTCGCAGCAATGGTCGATGAGGGCATGAATGTCGTCAAACACACGGTTGGAGAGCCAATTGTTGCGGACGAACTGCCAGACGTTTTCCGGTGGGTTCAACTCGGGGCATTTCGGTGGCAACGGAACGATGGTGATGTTGTGTGGCACGACGAGCTTGCGCGAGAGGTGCCATCCGGCCTGATCGGCCAGCAGCAGTGCATGACATCCTGGAGCCACGTCGGCGGAGATCGCCGCGAGATGCAGGTTCATCATCGCGGGGTCGCGTCCGTCAAGCTGGTGTAGATTCGTGGTGTAGCGAAGGCATTCATCGGCACTTCAGCCCGGTGGCGTTGAGGCTGACTGGATCGTCTGGTGCGATGGACGGCCCGAGTGATGGTGCTGCGACCGCGATCGCCGCCGTCAAGCCCTGCGCCTTCGGCGCACCGCTATGCGGCTTCGGGGCTTGACCGCGACGCCACGGTCGAGCCTTGGGCACAGGTGCCGTCGACGGCGCAGTCTGTCTTTCGTGGATATGCCGTGACACGATCCGCGGTGTGGCGTCTGGCGTCATGCCGCGATCTGCCTGGTCTCAGCTTCGTTCGCCGGTGCGCCGAGCTCTGCCATCGCCTCGACCTGCATGTAGCGGTGCTGCAGCTGCCACTCGTCGTTTTGTTCCAGCAGCACCGCGCCGATCAGGCGGATGATCGATGCCTCGTTTGGGAATATGCCGACAACGTCGGCGCGTCGCTTCACTTCCTTGTTCAGCCGTTCCAGAGGGTTCGTGCTGTGGATCTTGGTTCGGTGCTGCTCGGGGAAGTCCAGATGCGACAGGACGTCGGTTTCGCTGTCGTCGATGAAGGATGCGAGCTTCGGCCATTTCTGCCGCAGCTGGTCCGCCACGTGACGCAGCGTCTGGCTGGCCTGCGTGCGATCCGGCTGGATGAACGCCTGGCGCAGTGCCGCCGCCACCATGCTCTGCTGGGTCTTCGATACATACGACAGCGCGTTCCGCATCCAATGAACGCGACAGCGTTGCCACGTGGCGCTGAACACCCGACGGATCGCCGCCTTCAGCCCCTCATGCGCGTCCGAGATCACCAGCTTCACGCCGCGCAGGCCGCGGCGAGCCAGGCTCTTGAGAAAGCCCGACCAGAAGGTCTCCGCCTCCGACGGGCCGATGTGCAGCCCAACGATCTCGCGCTTGCCGTCAGTGTTCACCGCCATAGCGATTATCGCCGCCACCGAGACGATCCGGCCGCCTTCGCGCTGCTTCAGATAGGTGGCGTCAAGCCACAGATACGGCCATTCGCCGACCAGCGGGCGGTCAAGGAACGCATGCACACGCTCGTCGATGTCCTTGCACAGCTTGGAGACCTGCGACTTGCTGATCCCGCTCAAGCCCATTGCCTGCACCAGATCGTCGACCCGCCGTGTCGAGACGCCGCCGATCCAGGCCTCCTGGATTACCGCGACCAGCGCCTTCTCCGAGACCTTCCGCGCCTCGAGGAACGGCGGGAAGTAGCTCCCCTGACGCAGCTTCGGAATGCGCAGCTGCAAAGATCCCAGCCGCGTGTCGAGCACACGGTCGCGGTGGCCATTGCGCCAGGTCGTTCGCTCGCCACTGCGCTCATACCGCCCGGCGCCGACCAGCCCCTCGACGTCGGCCTCCATCAGCATTTGCAGCACCGCCTCCGCCACGCTACGCAGAAAATCGCCCGCTCCGGCCTTCTCCAGAAGCTCCGCCAGCGCCAATCTATCGTCGGTCATCGGATCCTCGCACGGTCATGGTTGAAGTCTCGCAACTCCACCTTAGCCGACAGGGCCGATGACCACTCCAGACTGCACCGCAACAACACAAACCGTGTCGCCCTGAATCTCCACCACGTCCGCGGACGCTAGCTCATCGGCGTCGGCGGTATTGCACCACGGCAGGATCAAGCCGACGGCCTTGCCCTGCTTGGGACAGATGGCGCCGAAGATGTAGGTCGAGGCGGTGTGCGCTGGTCGGATGGCGCCGACGGACGACTGCCGCGCCTGGCCCAGCGGCGGGTGATCTTGTCTTTTGGCCAACTCTGGCCTCGTCGGCAAACCAGACCTCTATGTTGCTGGGATCGAGGCCTCGCTCCTGCGCGATTGTCTCCACTGTCGTAGGCCACTTTTTTTGAAAGCCTCGACGGCACCTGCCGCTTGCGCGTGATGACGTGGCGCGCCGATATCTTGCGGTAGCCCATCGCCCGCAATTCGCGGCTCAGCGTCTGCTTTGACACGCTGATTTCGTATTCCTCCCAGAGCCACTGGCACAAGTCGATGATCCGCCAGCGAACCACCTCATGCACGGCGGGGATCGGACCGTTCTCGACCATCGCCGCCAGCGCGGCACGATGTTCGTCGTTCAGACGTGACGGCTGTCCGGGTGCCTTGCGGTCGATCAGACCCTCGGGGCCATGCGCGTTGAACCGGAGCACCCAATCGCGCACCACTTGCAGGGTGACGCCACCGACTTCGGCCGCCTCTGTGCGGCTGCCTCCCTCATAGATTACCGCCAGCGCCAATAGCCGCCGAACCTGGTCCGCATCCTCGCTCTCACGGGCAATCTTGCGCAGCCGCGTCGCATCGTAATCCGGCCTCAACGGGATTGGCTGACGCATGGCGAACCTCCTATGTTCGCCAGTCTTGAATCAGATCAACGCCGCGTCGGGGAATCCCAAGTGAGTCGCCGTCATAGGGACTTGGTATTACATGGTAGAGGCAAGTGTTAATTTCTAGTGAAAGGGTAATATTTCTGTAGGACTATCCCAAATGGCTTTGGTCATTCAGATCAGCTGCGTGAACTAATCCCGCGAACTTCTCCCATTCTACTTGCGGGGCCCGAGCAGAAGCAAGAGATCGTGGCGGATGGCCAACGCCACTGCCGTCTTGCTGGTGCAAGCGGCGATTCGCCGTCGCGAGCCAGACACAGTTCGACCCTTGTCAGCCACACAGGCCAAGCGACTGAGTGGCAGGTGCTGGCCGAAAGCAGACCGGCCGCTCTGGAGCGCGCAACTGCACCTAACAGACAGTCGCTTATGAAATTGCCAACGGCAGCGGTCGCAAACTGCGCTGGCAATCCAGCGATCAGCCGTAGTCGACCCTTTGCAGCGCGCCAATGCCGCTCTTAACTTTTCGTCTACGAAGATTACCCCATCTTGGTGGATCGTTGAATGCGGACATGCGGTTCGTCGGCGGACCGCTATCGCTTTGGCCGTTTTAGGCGCCGCCCCTCCACATCGTCCGACCGCAGCGTCAAGATCGCCTCGCGCACGATACCAAATGCCGGTGGCTCTGCCCGCCCACGTCTTTGTACGAGACCGAGCGTCCGAACGAGCGGCGGATCCAGTGGTCGCACGACGACGCTGTTCACTGGCGGGCCTTGGCTCATCGCGGGGCCCGGAACGATCGACATGCCCAACCCGGCGGAGACCGCGCTCTTGATCGCTTCGATGTTGTCGAACTCCAACGCGGGCTTCACGCTGACGCCACCAGCTTGCAGCCAGGCGCGGCTCAGTTGGCGGTGTGGCACCCGCTGATGCTCGAGGATCAGCGTACGCTGTGCGACATCAGCAGGCGTCACCTTCGCCGGAATGGTATTGTCGGTGGCGGGTAAGATCGCGACCATCGGATCAGTGCGGACCGGCACCGCATCGAGGTCGGATGCTTCGACCGGCAGCGCGGTGAATCCCATGTCGATTTCGTTGCACAACAACGCTTCGGATATGCTGTGCGTGGTGCCTGTGGTCACGGTGATCTCAATATCCGGATAGGCCTCGCGCAGTTTTCGCAGCACCGGCGGAAGCAGAAAGGCGAGTGCCGTCGGCCCCGCGCCGATCCGCACGCGGCCTGCCGTGCCAACCCTGTGATGGCGCACCGCCGCCAGGGCATGTTCGGCCTCCGCCATGATCCGTCGGCCATGTAGGATCAATTCCGTGCCAGCTGGCGTTGCGAATGCGCGCTTGCCGATGCGCTCAACCAACTGCAGGCCGCAGCGGTTTTCCAATTCGCGGATCTGCTGGCTGATTGCCGGTTGCGTCAAATGCAGGCGCTTCGCCGCCTCGGTGAAGCTGCCGAGGTCGACGACTTCGATCAATGTCCGCAACTGGTCGAGGCTGAGGTTCCGCATGATAAGCCAAGCTTATCGAAACCATCACAACTATCAACTTGCCTAACGCGCCCGTCGCCGCAATTAAGGCGCGACGCTAGGTACCTGAAGCAACCCCCAGCCTTGTCACGCTGGGAGTGTGATCCCTTGCGCATCTGAATTCGCGATGTCCGGCTTCTGGTCGGGGATGCCGGAGAGGAGCGGTCCACGAAACCGGCCTCCTCTCGCTAGCCGTAGCACCTCTCGATCAATGGGAGATCTAATCGTGGATAATCTCGCGCTACGACCCAGCAATTTGGTGGCCGAGTACGCTGGTGCCCCCGCTGGACGGGATTACGACTTCTGGCGCGAGGACATTTGCCGCAATTTCTGCCGCATCGACGCGGAACCAAGCGCCGGCAGTCAGATATTCTGCAAGATTGAGATCGCGCAAGTCGGTTCCCTGGCGCTGGCCAAAGCCGGCGGAAAATCCGGCAGGCTCTTGCGGACTCGTGATCTGCTGTCTGATTCCTGCGACGATTTTGTTCTCTTCGCAGCCGCCTTGGGCGACGTCCTCGTCGTTCGCGATCGCCGCGCCGTCGAGCTGCAGCAGTCGCAGATGTGGTTGACGGACCTGACGGTGGAAGGCGCGGTTGCGTTCAACGACGACCACCAGTTCGCGACGATTTCGAATCCCGCGACGCGAACTGCTCGCGATCTGTCCCGACGCAGAGAGCAGGCTGGCCGAGCCACTCGTGGCCAGTCCAGGCATCAGAGACGTCATCGCGCGTTACTTCGCACTGGCAGCAGAATCTGCCACATCGCTGGACCCGATCGGTCAGCAAATGACAGCGCGGCACATGGTTGACTTAGTCGCATTGCTTCTTCGCACCGGTCGGGACGAGACGGAGTTGGCCACGCAGCGGGGATACTCCGAAGCGCGACTGCGTCTCATTCAGACCGAGGTACTCGATCGTCTGCATGACAGCAACTTGACGATCGCATCGATCGCCCGATCCATCGGCCTCAGTCCGAAGCAGGTGCAACGGCTGTTCGAGCGCTCCGGCATGACGTTCACCGAGTTCGTGCTCGAGCAACGTCTGCTTTCGGCCCGCAGGCTGTTATCCAGCTCCAACGGCCGCCATGGCAAGATCGGCACGGTTGCCTATAGCGTCGGGTTCGGTGACCTGTCGGTACTTTAATCGGACGTTCCGCGGACGCTTCGGCGTGACACCCTCCGAATGGCGGGATGGTCAGCCGTCGTTTTCCTGACGAGCCACGTACCAGCAAAGTAGTTCATCGTCGTCCAGCGCAACTTGCAGGCGGCGATAGAGCACGCGCGACAGCGCCCGGGAAAAGCAGCGCGGTGTCCCAGCAGACAATACGATTGTCCTGCGAGTCCAAGACAGCACGCACGCAATTTGTGTTTCTACGCCTCGTTTCCGAGGCCTGTCCCTTGTCAGCTTTCCATCTGCACAGCCGGCCCTCGGATGCCCGGTCAAACCGTCCCGGGCAGGCAAGGGCATCCGTCAGTACGTCAATCCAATGGAGGTCCGATATGGACACACCCGTCACAACAATCGAAACGCCCGCCCGGAAAGTGCCGCCTGCTCCACGCAATGGTGTCGATACGCCGAAGCTTTTCGCGACGATCGGAGCCGTTGCCTCGCAGCCAACACTGGCCCAGTTCAGCTTCCGCGCACAAAGCCACTGGGTAGGCGGTACACAATCGCGCACGACGATCGCAGGCTTCTACGGCGTCGGAGCCGAGATGCAGCACGACGCGCCATTCCAGGCGTCTGCTGATCACCCGAAGGTACTATGCGGCGAGGACAATGCACCCGCTCCGGTCGAATGGGTGCTGCACGCGCTTGCGGCGTGCCTCACCGCGGGCATCGCCAATATCTCTGCGGCGCGCGGCGTTACCCTTCATTCGGTGGAATGCCGTGTCGAAGGCGATATCGATCTGCAAGGCATCCTTGGTCTGTCGGACAAGGTCCGCAATGGCTTCCAGGCGATCCGTGTCAATTACACGGTCAAGGGCGATGCGCCCGAGGAGAAGCTGCGACAGATCGTCGATCAGGCCCGCGCCCGTTCGGCCGTCTTCGACATCCTGACCGGGCATGTCCCGGTCACGATCGAGGTGGATGTCTGAGCAATCTCGCAAACATTGCCGGCGGTCGTATCTCCTCGGCTGCTCGTTCGTGAAGCCATGGATGCGGCGACCGCCGGCAAGCGCAATTCCGGAACCAAGCCATGCATTACGTCCCAGTCGTCATCATCGGCGCCGGCCAGGCCGGATTGGCGATGAGCCACTGCCTCACGCAGCGCCGCATCGAGCACGTCGTGCTGGAGCGCGGGCGGATCGCCGAGCGCTGGCGCAGCGAGCGGTGGGATTCGCTGCGACTGCTGACACCAAACTGGATGACCAGGCTGCCCGGCTGGTCGTACGACGGCGACGATCCCGATGGCTACATGACCGCCCCCGAGTTCGTCCGTTATCTCGCCGATTATGCCGGATCATCGGACGCGCCGATCAAGGCGGGAACAACGGTGCTGTCGGTGCGGGCCACACCATTCGGCTACCGCGTCGAGACGAACTGGTTCGGTTGGGAAACCCGCGCCGTCGTCATCGCGACGGGCCAGTGCGACGTACCCAGGATTCCGGAATTTGCGCAGCGCCTGCCCCCATGGCTGCATCAGATGACCCCATCGGAGTACCGCAATCCCTGTCAACTTCCGGAAGGCGGCGTGTTGGTGGTCGGCGCATCGGCAACGGGCGTGCAGCTTGCGGCGGAGATCCGACAATCGGGACGGGATGTCGTCCTTTCGGCCGGGCGTCACACGCGGTTGCCGCGGCGCTATCGTGGGCGTGACACCTGGTGGTGGCTCGAACGGATCGGCGTGCTCGACGAGGCGACGGACGAAGTCTCGGACCTGGAGCGCGCTCGCACCTTGCCCTCCTTCCAACTTGTTGGGGCCCCGGCCGGGCGCACGATCGACCTCGGCACATTGCGGGATGCGGGAGTGCGCATCCTCGGTCGTGCCGTTGGCGCCGAGGGAAGAGCTCTGCACCTCCGCGACGACCTGGCAGAGACCACGGGCGCAGCACAGGCAGCGCTGGAGCGCCTGCTGGCGCGCATCGACATCGTCGCTGACGCGTCTGGCGCTCCGCCGGCTACGGACGCCATGCGCACCTTGCAGTTTGGTGCTTCGCCGACCGCGTTCGACCTCGGAGCCGAGGGCATCCACACGGTGCTGTGGGCGACCGGTTACCGGCGCGATTACTCATGGCTCAAGGTCCCGGTTTTGGATGTGGCCGGAGAGATTTGCCACGACGGCGGCATCACGCCTGCGCCCGGGCTCTATGTCCTGGGCCTGAATTTTCTGCGTCGCCGAAGGTCGCACTTCATCGATGGCGTCGGCTTCGACGCTGCGGAGTTGGCGCAGGACATCCAGTGCCATCTGGCGGTGTCGCACCGCGCCGTCGCCTAGAAGGGAACCCAGTCAATGTTCAATCACTCCCGGTACGATGCGCTGGTGGTCGGCGCCCGCTGCGCCGGCGCTGCGACCGCCATGCTGATGGCGCGATGCGGCCTCAAGGTCCTGGTCATCGACCGTGGTCGCTACGCCGCGGATACGACATCGACTCACGCACTGATGCGCGGTGGCGTCATGCAGCTGCACCGGTGGGGCTTGTTGCCACGCATCGTCGCGGCCGGCACGCCCGCGGTGCGCAGTACGGAATTCCATTACGGCGAAGACGTCGTGAAGGTCGGGATCCGACCCCAGCATGGCGTCGAGGCGCTTTATGCGCCGCGCCGGACATTGCTGGACAGTACGCTCGTCGATGCCGCGCGGGCGGCCGGAGCGGAAGTTCGGCATGGCTGTATACTGGCAACATTAGTCCGCGATACTAACGATCGTGTCAGTGGTGCTGTTATTCTTAACGACCGCGGACAGCCCGTCACTGTGACGACGGATCTGGTCGTTGGTGGCGATGGCATCGGTTCGACCGTTGCACGGCTTACCGGGGCGCGCGTGCAGTGGGAAGGACGTTATGCCACTGCCGTGATCTACGGTCACTGCCGCGGTCTGCGTGCGGCTGGATATACCTGGCACTATCGGGAGGGCATCAGTGCCGGCGTCATTCCAACGAACGGCGGAGCACATTGCGTGTTTATCGCGGTTCCGCCTGCGCGCTTCCGCGACGAGATCCGTCACGACATCTCAGCAGGCTACAGTCGTGCGCTGGCTGATATTTCGGCGTCACTGGGGCCCGATGTCGCGTCAGCCAGGTTCGAAGGGGCGCTTTCGGTCTTCGCCGGCCGCCGCGGCTACCTTCGTGAGGCCTGGGGGCCCGGCTGGGCGCTGGTTGGCGATGCCGGCTACTTCAAGGATCCGCTAACCGCGCACGGCATGACCGATGCATTGCGCGATGCGGAGCTGCTGGCGGTCGCGGCCGTACGGGGGTCGGCTGTCGCGTTCGCCACCTACGCGGCGCAGCGCGAGGCGCTGTCGCGCGCGCTGTTCGAGATAACCGATGCCATCGCTTCGTTTACCTGGAATCTCGACACGGTGAGGCAGCGTCACCTCGAACTGAACACGGCAATGAAGCATGAAGTCGAGCATATCGCTGGACTGTCCCCGCTCGGCACGAGCTTGCGTTTTCGGCAGGAGAAGGCAGCATGACCGACACATCATCGACCACCGGAATTGCCATCACGCCATGGGCGCGGACGATCAAGGGGCGGCCGGCCATCGGCGGCTTTGCCGAGCGCACGCGGCGGACAGGCGCGGGCGACGTCGCGATGTTCACCGAGATGACCGGCGACAGGAATCCGCTCCACTACGATGCTGTGCTCGCCGCCGGATCGCCCTTCGGCGGCCTGATCGTGCAGGGTGGTGTCACTTCGGGTCTGCTGAATGCGGTGGTCGCCGAGGATCTCCCAGGCCCTGGCACTGTTTTCCTTGGCGTGGAGTGGCGTTTCCTGAAGGCCGTGCACATCGGCGAGGAAATCACCGCCCGCGTCGAGGTCGTCACAGTTCGCGACGACAAGCCGATCTGCACAATTGCAACCACTGTCCGCAACGCGCGCGGAGAAGTCTGCCTTTCCGGCAGCGCCATCACCTACACCGTGCCGCTGCTCGCGGGAGATGCCGGCTAGCAGCCGCTTCTCTACGTAGGAGTCATCTCCCCAAAAGTCATTTGGCCTCGAGGACCAATACTGCCACTTTCCGCCATTACGGCCCGGGCAGTCGACGTACAGGATGTCCGCTCTCACGGAGCCGCGCTGCTCAACTGAACAGCAGCCATGGGCGCGGTACGGCCGTTCAGCGGCTCCAGGCGGAACTCCGGCAGCGCTACGGGAAGACCGCGCGGAACTTCCCGGCTGCCGTTGGGGAGAGGCATGGTGTTCATCGTCGTATGCCTCCGCGATGTTCCGAGCGTTCTATCCGTGCGAGTATGCGTTGTGCCCCGACCGTGAAGACATCATCCGGTGATATTCGCCACCCCTAAGCTGCAACGCGAGCCACGGATACGTCCGCTATCTCATTCACTTCGGCTTGGAAGGGGGATATCGTCCGGGTCGGCGTAATCCGCGCCCAACTTGCGATGCAGACGTCCCAAGCGATTATGCGCTCTGTCCATCGGTCCGCCGCGTTGCCGACCATACGCAAAAAGTGAGAGGGGAAACCATGACCGAGACATCAGTGGTCGAAAAGACGACGGACGACGCTGCCACGCCGCTGAAGCTCGACGCCGCGGTGATCGGCGCCGGCGTCGCCGGGCTTTACCAGCTTCATCTGCTACGCCAGCAGGGGATCAACGTAAAGGCGTTCGACGCCGCGTCCGGCGTCGGCGGAACGTGGTACCTGGAACCGCTACCCCGGCGCGCGGTTCGACTCGGAAGGGTACATCTACCAGTACCTATTTTCAGAGGACCTCTACAAAGGCTGGAGCTGGAGCGAGAAGTTCCCCGGCCAGCCGGAGATCGAGCGGTGGCTCAATTGGGTCGCCGACAAGCTCGACCTGCGCCGCGACATCCAGTTCACGACGCGGATCAAGAGCGCGCGCTTCGACGAGGCGTCCGGGCACTGGATCCTGACGACCGACAGTGGCCAGAAGATCGACACGCAATTCCTGGTCACCTGTTGCGGCATGCTATCGGCTCCGCTGACCGACCAGTTTCCCGGGCAGGACAGCTTCGAGGGCAAGCTGTACTACACCAGCATGTACCCGAAGGACGCGGTCGATCTGTCGGGCAAGCGCGTTGGCGTCGTCGGCAACGGTGCGACCGGCATCCAGGTGATCCAGACGGTCGCCAACCAGGCCGATCACCTCACGGTGTTCGTCCGCACGCCGCAATACGTGCTGCCGATGAAGAACCCGAAATACGCGACGGCCGATCAGGAGGCGTACAAGGCCCGGTTCAAGGAGCTCACCGAAACCCTGCCGCACACTTTCACAGGGTTCGAATACGACTTCGAGAACAAGTGGGCCGACCTGACGCCTGCTCAGCGACGCAAGGTGCTCGAAGACGTCTACGAGGATGGCTCGCTCAAGCTGTGGCTCGCATCGTTCGGGGAGATGTTCTTCGATGCGGACGTGAGCGAGCAGATCTCGGAATTCGTGCGTGAGAAGATGCGCGAGCGGCTGCAAGACGAGCGGCTGTGCGACATCCTGATCCCGAAGGACTACGGCTTCGGCACGCACCGTGTGCCGCTGGAGGTGGGGTATCTGGAGGCGTACCGCCGCCCCAACGTCGAGCTCGTCAGCGTCAAGGACAACCCGATCGAGTGCGTCACGCCGGACGGCCTGCGGCTGCACGATGGCACGGAGCACAAGTTCGACGTCCTGATCTTCGCAACCGGCTTCGATGCGGGAACCGGCGCGTTAACACGAATGGACATCCATGGCCGCGGCGGGCGTTCGCTGGCCGAGGAGTGGAGCCGCGACATCCGAACCACAATGGGACTGCAGATCCACGGCTATCCGAACCTGTTCACCACCGCCACGCCGCTCGCTCCGTCCGCGGCACTGTGCAACATGACCACCTGCCTGCAACAACAGGCCGAGTGGATCAGCGACTGTATCAAGTACATGCGGGCGCACAGCCTGAAGGTTTGTGAGCCGACCAAGGAGGCCGAGGACCGGTGGGTGCAGCACCACGAGGAGACCGCCGCGGCGACGCTCGTGCCGAAGACGGTGTCGTGGTACATGGGTTCCAACGTGAAGGGTAAGCCGCGGCGCCTGCTGTCCTATATCGGCGGCGTCGGGACCTATCGGCAGAAGTGCGACGAGGTCGTGGCCAAGAACTACGAGGGCTTCGCGATGCGTTGAGCGACGGACCGGCCTCCGTCCGGACGAGGAGGACGGCCCACCGTCGCACGCATGTGAGCCGGGGGCCGAGCTTTCGACAAATCAAAGGGAGGAAAAACAGATGGCGACCGACTTCAAGGCGGCGGCCGATGCGGTCCTGAACCGCGTCGTAACGTCCGTGCCGCGCGTGCCCGGTGTGGTGGCAATGGTCACCGACCCTCAGCGCAACATCTACGAAGGTGCCGCCGGCAAGCGCCGGCTGGACCGCGACCCAGACATGACGACCGACACCGTGTTCCGGATCTTCTCGACCACCAAGGCGATCACCGGCACGGCGGCGCTGCAACTTGTCGAAGAGGGCAAGCTCGACCTCGACGCGCCCGCCAAGACCTACGTCCCCGAGATCGGCGAGCTGAAGGTGATCGAGGGCTTCGATGCGCATGGAGAGCCGAAGCTGCGCGCACCCAAGCGCGACGTCACCACCCGCATGCTGCTGCTGCACACGGCCGGCCTGGGCTACGATTTCTTCAACGAGCACTACAACCGGCTCGCGCAGGAGAAGGGTCAACCGAGCGTTATCACCGCGTCGAAGGCGTCGCTGATGACGCCGCTGCTGTTCGATCCAGGCGATAAGTGGGAGTACGGCAGCAACATGGACTGGTGCGGCCAGGTGATCGAGGCGATCGCCGGCAAGCGGCTCGGCGAGGTGTTCCGGAGCCGCATCTTCGAACCCCTCGGCATGCGCGATACCACGTTCGGGTTGACCAACGTGCTGCGCCAGCGCGTCGCGGGCATGCACGCGCGCAATGCCGACGGCTCGTTGGCGCCGATGGATTTCGAGCTGCCGTCCGAGCCCGAGGTGCACATGGGCGGCCACGGGCTATACAGCACCGTCGGCGACTACATGCGCTTCATCCGCATGTGGCTGAACGACGGAAACGGCGAGCATGGGCGCGTGCTGAAGGCCGAGACGGTGCGGATGGCGGAAAAGAACCATCTGGGCGACAAGAAGGTGACGATGCTGCCCGGCGTGATCCCGTCGCTGTCCAACGACGCGGAGTTCTTCCCCGGACTATCGAAGTCGTGGGCACTGACGTTCATGATCAACGACGAGGAGGCGCCGACCGGACGCCCGGCCGGCGCGCTCGGCTGGGCTGGGCTGGCCAACCTGTTCTACTGGATCGATCGCCGGAACGGTTTCGGCGGCTTCTGGGCCACCCAGGTCCTGCCGTTCGGGGATCCGGTATCGTTTGTCGGATACATGGATTTCGAGACCGCGTTCTACAGCAGCTTGCGCCAGAAGCAGGCGGCCTAACGATCAGGAGGATCGGCCGCCTCATCACTGGGCGGCGGCTGATCCAGCGCGTAGCAATCTGGCGACGAAGCGGCGGCACGACAGCCGGATCCCGGCGCCCGGGCGCCCTAGGCAATCGCGAATCCTCGCTTACCGCCCGCAGCAGACTGTGAGCAGCAAGACACACTTGCGCGAACGTCTGCATCCGAGTGATGGCGAGCAGCCTGGAACGACCGCCATGGGCGCGAAGCGCACTGGCCGCATGTGATGTTCTTGTCGAACTCTATGCGTATAGGCGTCACGAAGGTGATCTGTTCGCATTCAGTTCTCCTCGCTATTGTGGCTGTACTTGCTTGCAATCCAAGCATCGAGGTCTTCCCTGCGGATCCGGACGGTGCGATGGCCGATGCGCACGACCGCCAAATCCCCAACAGCGGCGGCGCGTTGCAGCGTCCGCGGCGAGATCACCATCAATTCCGCAGCCTCCTGGTACGTCATCATCGGCTTGGTCCTGTCACGATGAGGCGACGAATGGCTATCGGGCGGCATCGAAAGTCTCCTGTGTCCGACCGCCGCGACGTCCGCAGCGGCAACACACTGAATAGCAGGACGGGTTCGGGGCATCGGACGCGGAGGGCACGCTGGCTCGCTTCCCGAACCAGGTCGTGGGCCGCTGCGCCCGCAGCAGCGTGCCCGGCGAGACCGGCTGTTGGAAGGTTCTTGTCTTGACCCAACTCAATCGACGCGAGGCGCCAGTTGATCTGGATCAAGGACGCTCCCCTGAGAATATGGTTGATCGAGTTCGTAGAGGTGTGAGGTCTTGGACGAATGACGTGCTGGAAGGCTTGTTGTCGGCCATGGACATGCGGGATGGCTAGTGCGGCAGCGAACTGCTTAGAACTGATCGCGAGAACTGACTTTCCGATCTCAGCCCCGCATCGGTGGGCACCTCCCCTCCCGCCAGATAAGCCGTAATGACGCGGCTTCTCGATATCGTGCCGGCGCCGGCGGGCACAACGCCGAAATGGACTTTCTCAACCTAATCCAGCGTTCGAGGAGTTCAACCATGTTGGACACCATCCAGTCTTCGCCGGCGGGCAAGGGCGGAGAGGCGTCGAGACCGGCGATGGACCTGGAGAAGTCGCCGGTTGACGAAGTCGTGGCCAAACTGGGTGTCCAGCCCGACCGTGGGTTGAGCAACGCTGAGGCGCAGCAGCGTCTCGGCCGGTACGGCCCGAACGCCCTGGTTGAGAAGGAGGAGAGCTTTGCTGCGAAGATCCTGTGGCACTTCACAGGACCGATTGCCTACATGATCGAGGCGGCGGCGTTGGTGTCGGCGGCGATCGGCCACTGGGAAGACTTCGCGATCATTGCGGCGCTGCTTCTGTTCAACGTCGCACTCGAGATGTGGCAAGACCGGAAGGCATCGAACGCGCTGGCGGCGCTCAAAAAGGGACTTGCCCCGGAGGCCATCGTCATGCGCGATGGCAAGTGGCAGACGGTGCAGGCCGCTACGCTGGTGCCGGGTGACATCGTCAAGATCCGCCTCGGCGTGATCGTGCCGGCCGACCTGCGGATGGTGAAGGGCGATTACGCGTCGATCGACCAGGCCGCGCTCACCGGTGAATCGCTCCCGGTGGCCAAGAAGGTGGGCGACGAGGCCTACTCGGGCAGCGTGGTCAAGCAGGGCGAGATGGAGGCGGTCGTCATCGCGACCGGCTCGAATACATTTTTCGGCCGCACCGCAAAGCTCGTCGCGGGGGCGGGTGCAGCGAGCCACGCACAGAAGGCGATGTTCCAGATCGGCAACTTCCTCATCGTGGTGGCGGTGGTGCTCGCGGCCATTATGGTCGCGGTCAGGGTCTACCACGACATCGTGATCGTCGACGCATGGGGTCTCAGCGACGCACTCGGCATCCTGCAATTCGTGCTGGTGTTGCTGGTGGCCTCTATTCCGGTGGCGATGCCCACGGTGTTCTCGATCACCATGGCGCTCGGAGCGCTCGCCCTCTCGAAGGAAAAGGCGATTGTCTCAAAGCTGTCGGCGATCGAGGAAATGGCGGGTGTGGACATCCTCTGCTCGGACAAGACGGGCACGCTCACCAAGAACCAGCTCAAGCTTGGCGATCCGGTGCTGCTTGCCGCCGCCGATCCGCAGGACTGCATTCTTGCCGCTGCGCTCGCCTCGCGGATCGAGGACCGCGAGGCGATCGACACGGCGGTCATCACCGCGCTGAAGGACCAGGGCGCTCTGCAGGGCTGGAAGCAGTCGAAGTTCGTGCCGTTCGATCCGGTGACTAAGCGCACCGAAGCAACAGTGATGGACGCCGCCGGCAAGTCCGTCGTGGTGGCCAAAGGGGCGCCGCAGGCCATCGTCGACCTCGCGAAGCCCGCCGCAGACGTCGCGGCAAAGGTCGCGCAGACGGTTGCGACGCTGGCTGCGAAGGGGTCGCGGGCGCTGGGCGTGGCGCGGTCGAACGATGGTGGCACCACGTGGTCGTTGCTTGGCATCCTGCCGATGTTCGATCCGCCGCGCGACAATTCGAAGCTGACGATCGACAAGGCGAACGAGAAGGGCGTCAGGGTCAAGATGGTGACCGGCGACGACACCGCCATCGCCATCGAGACTGCCCGCCAGCTCGGCATGGGCACGAACATCATCCCAGCGGCCGACGCATTCCCGAAGGACATGGACCCGAACAACGTCCCGCCTCAGATTGTCGATGCGATCGAGCGGGCGGACGGATTCGCGCGCGTCTTCCCCGAGCACAAGTACGCCATTGTCAAGTCGCTGCAGTCACGCGGGCACCTCGTGGCAATGACCGGCGACGGCGTGAACGACGCGCCGGCGCTGAAGCAGGCCGATTGTGGCACCGCCGTATCGGGCGCCACCGACGCGGCCCGTGGGGCGGCGGCGCTCATCCTTACCGCGCCTGGCCTGTCGGTAATTAACACCGCGATCGATCAGGCTCGTCAGATCTTCGGCCGTATCACCAGCTACACCATCTATCGCGTGGCGCTGACCATGGACATCATGTTCCTGGTGGTGCTGTCGTCGATCTTCCTGGGCTTTCAGCCGCTGACGGCGGTCATGATTGTGGTTATGTCACTGCTTGACGATGTGCCAATCATGACCATCGCATATGATAACACCCCAGTAAGAGAGCGGCCCATCCGCTGGGAGATGCCAAAGCTTCTCGGCGTATCGGCCGTGCTAGGGTTCTTCTCGATCGTGCAGTCGTTTGGGCTGCTGTTGATCGGAGTGGAGGTGCTCAACCACCCCACGCATAGCGAATGGTTCGGCCTCGCGAGCTCGGCGCAGTTGCAGTCGGTGATGTTCCTGCAATTGGTGGCAGGCGGTCACCTGCTGCTCTTCATCACTCGGACGGAGCGCTGGTTCTTCCTGCCGCCGTTCCCAGCCGCGCCTCTGTTCCTGGCCATCGTGCTCACGCAGGTGGTGGCGTTGGCGATGTGCGCCGCAGGCTGGCTGGTCGAGCCTATCTCGTGGACCCTGATCGCTGGCGTCTGGATCTACAACATCGCCTGGATGTTCGTAATGGGAGGCGTACGGCAGGTGACGGAGCTGTTCGCCAACCATCGCACGGCGCGGCATCTCAAGAGCGTGGACATCGTGAACCAGCCGCTGCACCCGCAGGCGTGCGCGTTCGCCAAATCGCCCGTGGCCGCGGCATAGGAGAGATCATATGGACTATCGGAGAAAGTTCGCCGTCGAACCGGGCACGAGGGTCCGGCTCGACAAGGTCGATCCCAGCTATACGGGCCCGCACGAGTTGCACGAGCGGGCGATGCCGGAGATCGCAAAGCACGTCGAGCGCATGGACCGACTGCAGTACCTGCTCTACGCCGACGGCGATCAGTCGCTGCTCGTGGTGTTGCAGGCGCTGGATGCGGGTGGAAAGGACGGCGTAGTGCGGCACCTTTTCAGCGGCATGAACCCACAGGGCACAACCGCGGTTTGCTTCAAGCAGCCGACTAAGGTTGAGACGGCCCACGACTTCCTGTCGCGTGCGCACCTGAAGACGCCCGGCAAGGGTGAGGTGGTGATCTTCAACCGCTCGCACTACGAGGACGTGCTCGTGGTACGCGTGCATAAGCTCGCCCCAAAGTCAGTGTGGTCAAAGCGCTATGACCTCATCAACGACTTCGAGAAAATGCTGAGCGCAAACGGCACGCGCATCGTCAAGTTCTTTCTTCACATCAGCCCCGAGGAACAACTCGCGCGATTCGAACAGCGTCTCGACGATCCCAATCGACACTGGAAGATCAGCGGGTCCGACTACACCGAGCGCGAACTCTGGCCGGAGTACATCGCAGCGTTCGAGGACGCCATAGAGAAGACTAGCACCCACCATGCGCCATGGTACGTCATCCCGTCGAACCATAAGTGGTTCCGCGATCTCGCCATCTCGCAGATCATCGCTGATACCATGGAGGAGATGGGGCTGAAGCTGCCGCCAACGCAGGTCGACATCAATGAAATCCGGCGTAGGTACCATGCGGCCGTTCAGAAGGAGAAGACCGGCGATCGACCCCTGAAAGACGCACCAAAGTCTTAGTAGCGCCCTCGCCATGCCGGGCTGGTTGTTTGCATCACTGCACGGCTACCGCATTAGATTTCTCCCACGTGATTTGGTTGCCGGCGTGATGCTGGCGGCGATCGCCATTCCGGGGCAGCTCGCGACTGCCCGGTTGGCGGGGACGCCGCCTGAAACAGGGATCTATGCCTTTGCCGCAGGATCACTCGCCTTCGCTGCCTTCGGCGCCAATCGGTTCATGTCGGTCGCGGCGGATTCGACCATCGCGCCGATCTTCGCCGGCGCTCTAACCTCGATCGCCGTTGTCGGCACAGCACACTACGCGGAGCTGGCGACGCTGCTGGCCCTCATGGTTGGCATCGTTCTCCTCACCATTGGTCTGCTCCGGGCCGGTTGGCTCGCCACCCTGCTTTCGGTTCCGGTCACCACGGGCTTCCTCGCCGGCATCTCGATCCACATCATCGTCGGCGAGCTGCCCACCCTTATGGGCATCCCCGGGGAGATGGGGCATTTGCTCGTTCGCCTCATCCACATCTTCAGCCGGGTCGGAGACACCAATGTCTGGGCGCTTGCGATCGGCGTCGGTGTTCTGGCCGTGACGATAGGCACGGCGCAGATCAGCTCGAGGGTTCCGGGTGCGCTGATCGGCCTCTTTGGGGCGGGGCTCGCCGTAGCGCTGTTTCATCTCGATGGCCACGGCGTCAGCGTGCTCGGCCCACTTTCGGTGCGCGTGCCCGGACTGGCCTTGCCGCCCTTCCCCGGGATCGAGGAATTGGGTCGGCTGGTGCCGCTCGCGCTCGTGGTTGCCATGGTTTGCGTCATGCAGACGGCAGCAGTGGCCAGCACGTTCCCGTCGGACGAAGGGAAGCCCGACGACGTCAGCCAGGATTTTGCCGGGGTTGGCGCCGGCAGCGTGCTTGCCGGCCTGATCGGCAGCTTCGCAGTCGATTCCAGCCCGCCAAGCACAGCGATCGTCCGCGAATCCGGTGGGCACTCCCAGATCGCCTCGCTCACAGCCGTCGGCCTGATGATCGCCCTTGTGGTCCTGGCGGCGAGGATGACGGCCTATCTGCCCCATGCCGCGCTCTCCGGCATCCTCGTCTACATCGCATTGCGCATCTTCCGCCTTGGCGAGATGGTTCGGATCTATCATCGCGGCGGGTTCGAAATCCTCCTGGTGGCGGCCTGTGCCGCGCTCGTCGTCATCCTGCCGATCGAGACCGGTATGTTGCTCGCCATCGTCCTTTCCTTCATGCACAGCCTTTACATCGTCGCCCGGCCGCGCTGCGTCGAACTGGCGAGGGTGCCTGGCACCTCGGTGTGGTGGCCGCCGAGCGCGGCCATGCAAGGCGAGCACGTGGATGGGGTGCTCGTTTTTGCTCCCGCTGCGCCGCTCAATTTCACCAATGCCGCGCGCATATGTAGTGACATGAAATCGGCCGTCGGCGGCAAGCAGCCGCCAATAACGCTGCTGGTCATCGAGGCCAGCAGCATGATCGACATCGACTATACCGGTTCACAGATGCTGATGAAGACCATCGCCGAGTTGAAAGCAAAGGGCATTGCAATCGCAATAGCCCGGCTGTCGGGCGAGCAGGCTCAGAACCAGGCAAGCCGCTCGGGCCTGCTCGAAGCCATCGACGCGGATCACGCGTTCTTGTCCGTCGAGGACGCAGTGCGGAAGCTTGGAACGAACCAGACCGACTCACGCGCGAGTCGCGGGCAAGCGCTGGCTCCACGCTGAAAAGTCTTTTCGGATATGCGTGTGGGGCCACGAGCAGATGCCGAGAGTGACACACCCGCGCGAGGCCGAGGTGCCGTGCTGTGTACCGTGCGACACGAGCGGCACACAGGCCCTCAGCCAGTCCAGTTGGCAACGGTCAATCAGACCGGTTGTATCGGCGTTGTCTCACAATGGTCTCGTGAGCGCTCATGGCTCGGCCGTTGTCTCGTAGTAACAACGGGCCTCCTACATTCTCTCACCCTGATCGCGCTCGCGTGTTGGGCGCTAGCCGAGAGGCGGCGCGTATGTCAGAGTGTCATTATCCTGCTTGTTGTTTTGGATCGTCCAAAACGTGGACTGATCCCCGGCGAACCAGCAGTCCCTACTCAATTTGATACAGGCAATGAAGTGAAGAAGACATCCGCGTAGTTCAGCCCCGATTAATTCGGTCGCGTCGCAGCACCGTGATCAGTGGGTTTGCCGTCACGCCATGCGCGACGATACTGAGCAGGACCGTGCAGGCAGCGGTTGCGGCGAGTGTTCCCTTGCCGGGAACGTCGGCGTCGAAGACAATGATGGCAAACACGATGCTGGCGAGTCCACGTGGACCGAACCACCCAATGAAAAGCTTGGTGCCGGCACTCATCCCAGTACCAAGGAGCGATAGGAACACCGGCACCATGCGGATCAGGGTTAAGCTCAGTAAGGCGTAAATCAGCATCTGCCATGTCATGCGGTCCAGCAGCCGTCCGAGCACTGGCCCGCCAAACACCACCCAAGTAAGCATCGCCAGCACCTCGCCGGTGCTGGCCGCACCGCTTAGGAGCTCTTTGGGGCGATCATGCAAGTAGCCGAACAACAACCCCCCGATGAAGCACGCGATGAAGCCGCTGCCGCCGAGCGCCTGGGCCGACGCGAAACAAAGACCTGCCAAGGCGACAACGGGAATATGGAGCCAGTGTGCACTCGTCCAGTTGAAGCACGCGGCAACCCGAAGGATTGACACTGCGGTAGCCGCCAACACGACGCCGGTAAGCAGGCCGATGCCGATCTCATCAACGATCACCTCGACCACGTGTCCAATCGTGCTGCTCTCGATTTCCGTACCGATCACGAGTTCCAGGAGGATGATGACGACAGGTACGCAAATCCCGTCATTCAGGCCACTTTCGAGGTTGAGCGCCTCGCGTGTCTCGGCGTGCACCGCCTCGTTCGTGACCACCGGAGCTCCGAGCGCGGCATCGGTTGGGGCTAGCAGTGTCGCCAGCAGCGCAGCTATCAGGAGGTCCAGCGCCGGGAACAAGGCCATGGCGGCCAGGAACCCCAGAATGATGGTGAGCGGCAGCCCGATCAGCAGGAGGCGCTCTGGTAAGCCGAGGTTGCGTCGAATCACACGAAGGTCGGCGCGCGCCGCATCTGTGAACAAGACCATCGCCAGCGCGGCTTCCGCAACCGCTCTCAGATCGGTGGCGGTCATGTCGAGCCGCAGCACATCGAAGCCGAGAGGACCGAGAATTATTCCGGCACCGGTGAACAGCATTGGGCCGCTCAGCCAGGAGCGGGCTACCCGCCCCGCCACGACGCTGTATATCAACACGATGGCAGCCAAAGTTGCTACGTTCTGGTACATGGGGAAAGAATTCCTCAGGCAGCGGCACCGACGTGCTCGGGTGGTCTTCGGCAGGCTGTTTAAGCGTGCATCGGGCCCGGAGGCCATCCAGTTCATCCGTCAACCTCGTCACGGCGCGTGCAGCACGATCACCCGGCATCGGTCAGCCGCCAAAATCCGCCCCCGGCCGATTGTCGCTGGGAGATCTGCCCCCTCAGTTGATTTCTGCCCTCTCAGTTGATTCCGATGGCTTCGCAGCTATTAGGACGCTGCCAGAACGAGCAAACGGTGATACTCGCTGCGCGACGACCAGCAAGAATGCCGTGCTCAGACCGAACAGCAACATTCCGCTGATTGCCTCCAAGGGGCCCATCAGTTTCCAGCGCTCCTCTAGTTGAACTACATTTGCCCCAAGGGTCGTGGCCATCTGCAAAGAAAAATAGATCGCGCTTCTGAAGTCGGTTACCGCGCCGAGCCAAACCAGAGTGGCTCCCCAAAGGGATGCTTCCACGCCGTGCAGCAACGCCAGCAGCAGCGCCGCGAAGCCAATGGCAACAGAGAACACGACGAGGGGATGGGTGGCACGCCGCTGTGTGAACGGCAACACCTTCACCAGGCACGTGCCTATCATGGCTAAACCAAACACATGCATCACCACTGAGGAAACTATCAGCGATAGCCCCCAAAGCCAGTCGTCCGTCCAGCCGCCCGTTGCCACGTGCATGAAAACAGTAGATATCACTTTTTTCGTTAGGCGATGCTTGATCCAGATCAATGCCCAGCGATGGTTCGGACGGTATCGTGTCGTCTTTCAGGAACCTGTTCTAATGGAGTATATCGTGGGGAAGGCGTGGGGCCGTGTCGCGAGAGCGCGCGTTAGTGGGCCAGCTGGTGCACGGTATCTGCCGGCCTCATGACGTCGATGCATAATTGCACCGACTTGGCAGTGCAATCGGGCGCCGGGCAAATCAGCCTGTGCTGGACTGACCGGCGCCTATTTAAGCTAGGCACGCCTCGTACGAGACCGCTTGCACTAGCCCCATTGATTGTTACTGGGCTGCTGCTACTGCTCGCAGGCTGCAAGGTTGGGCCCGATTTCGCCACACCGAACGCTTCTGTCGCCGCCAACTGGCTGGAGTCGCGGGACGCCTCGGTTCATTCCGACCGTACGGACGATCAGAATTGGTGGACTGTTTACCATGATCCGACACTCGATCGCCTGATCGATCTGGCCTACCAGCAAAATCTGCCGCTGATGGCTGCCGGCACCAGAGTGCTGGAGGCGCGGGCAAAGCTCGGTGTCGCGATCGGCGAGTTCTACCCGCAGACCCAGCAGATCGGCACGAACGTAACCTACAATCAGGCCAGCCGGGTCGATCCGACCTCGAACCCGACGAACGCGTTAGGGAATTACTGGCGCGCTTCCCTTGGTACGCAGATCGCGTGGGAGCTGGACTTATGGGGTAAGTTCCGTCGAGGGGTGGAATCGGCGGATGCGGCCTATCTGGCATCGGTAGCCACCTACGACGATGTGCTCGTAACCCTGCTGGGCGATGTGGCAACGACATATATCGGCATCCGCACACTGCAACAGCAGCTTACCATCTCACACGAAAACATCGTCAAGCAGCGGAAGGCCGTGCAGGTTGCTCGCGACCGCAACCAAGGCGGTACTGCGACCGGGCTTGACGTCCTGCAGGCAGAAAATGTCCTGGCACAGACCGAGTCCACAGTTCCGCAGCTGACGGCGCAGCTCCAACAAGGCGAGGACGCCCTCCGCGTACTGCTCGGCATGTCACCGTCTTCGCTGGCTTCGTTGCTGGCAGGTCCGCAGACCATACCGGTACCGCCCAAAGACGTCGCCATCGGGATCCCCGCCGACCTGCTCCGGCGGCGGCCGGACATCCGAAGCGCCGAGCTGATGGCCGCGGCCCAGAGCGCGCAGATCGGCATGGCCAAGGCAGATCTGTTCCCGGCGTTCACCCTCGGCGGGGCTTTCGGCACCGTGGCTGGAACGACCGGCAGCAACCGGCTCAATGACGTGTTCACCGCCCCGGGGATCCAATTCGCGTTTGGCCCTTCGTTCAGTTGGCCCATTCTTAACTACGGGCAGATCACCAACAATGTGCGCGTGCAGGATGCGCGCCTGCAAACGTTGCTGATCGACTATAAGAATACGGTGCTGAAGGCGCAGCAGGAAGTCGAAAACAGCCTGAGCGCGTTCCTGCAAGGCCGGCAACAGGTCGCTTTTCTGCGGCGGAGCGTCGCCGCAGCCAACGCCGCGCTGCGCATTGCGATTGACCAGTACCTGCTCGGGACCAGGGACTTCACCACCGTTCTAACCGCGGAGCAGAACCTCTACCAGGCACAGAGCAGTCTTGTCTCCGCGTCAGGCAATCTCTCCACAAGCCTCGCATCCTTGTACCGGGCTGTTGGCGGCGGGTGGCAGATGAGAGAGGGAAATGATTTCGTGAACGACGCAACGCGCAATGAAATGCGCAACCGCACGGATTGGGGGAAACTGTTGCCGGCGGCCGGCCAACCGCAGCCCTCGACCCCTGGCCTTCCCGGTCCCGCCGACAGGGGACCGGATGTGCGGGTGCCACAATGGTAAGGCCGGTGAAACACGCTGCCCGAGCCTTGAGGGCAGGCATCGCTGTTGCGGCGATGGTCGTACTCGGCGGCATGCTACCGAGCCGCCAGATCAGCGCCGCCGGCGTTCTGGACCGCTGGTGGGACGACATAACTGGCAGAAAGACGCAGGAAGGCGCGACGGCTTCGCAGGATCACGCCGCGCCCCCGCCCCAGGCATCCCCGCCAGTGTCGTCGCAGGCGGCGCAGGCTCCGGCGACTGCGCCACAGACGCCGACAATTCCCGTGGTTCGTCCAAGGGTGCAGTCAGTCAGTGAATCCCTGGAGATCACCGGCAACGCCGCGGCCGTCAATCAGGTGAAGCTCATTGCGCGCGTCGTCGGCTTTCTGGAGCAGATCCACTTCGGGGACGGCGCACTGGTCAGGAAGGGCGATCTTCTGTTCACCATCCAGCAGGACCAGTACAAGGCGCAACTGCAACAGGCGCAGGCCCAGCTTCAGTTGCAGCAGTCGGCGTTGCTGTACGCGAAGACCGAGGTGGTCCGTTATACGGCACTGCTCAAGCGGGATGCGGCCACCCAGGTCGATGTCGATCACTGGAACTTCGAGCGGGCGAGCGCGGAAGCGAACATCCTGGCGGCACAGGCACAGATCGGGCTGGCTCAACTTAATCTGGGCTACACCGAGGTCCGGGCTCCGTTTGACGGCCAGATGGGGAAGCACCTCATCGATGTGGGCAACGTGGTCGGCGGGAATGGGCAGGAAGCCGCCCTGGCCGACATCACCCAGCTCGATCCGATCTACGTGGTGGCCAACATCAGCTCGCAACAGGCATTGCAGATTCGTGCCAACCTGGATCAGCGGCGGCTCACGCTGGCGGAGCTGCAGCAGGTGCCGATCGAGGCCGCGCTGTCGGATGAAACCGGCTTCCCTCACCGCGGCACGATCGAATACGTCGCGCCACAGATCGATGCGGCAACCGGCACGCTGCTAGTCCGGGGTATCATGCGCAATCCCGATCGGACTCTGGTACCCGGGATCTTCGTCAAAGTTCGCATGCCGATGGGCAAGGTCGTGCAGAGCGCGCTGCTGGTGCCGGACCACGCGCTGCAGGAGGATCAGGGTGGCCGCTACCTGTTGGTGGTTACCCAGGACGACGTGATCCAACAGCGCTATGTCCAGCTTGGCGCGTTGACCGGCGGTCTGCGCGTCATCACCAGCGGTCTCAAGCCGGACGATCGCGTGGTGGTTGGCGAGCTCTGGCGCGCGACCCCCGGCACGAAGGTAGTGCCGCAGCTGACCACAATCGGTGGATAGGGCGCGCCACGATGATCTCGAAATTCTTCATCGAGCACCCCGTCCTCGCCAACGTGCTGGCGATCGTCTTGGTACTCCTCGGTGCCGTCTCGCTGTTCCGCCTGCCGGTGTCCGAATATCCCAACGTAGTGCCGCCGACCGTTTCGGTGACGGCAAGCTATCCGGGCGCCAGCGCACAGACCGTGATCGACACGGTTGCGTTGCCGATCGAGGAGCAGGTGAACGGCGTTGATCGCATGCTCTACATGGAATCGACCAGCGCCTCCGACGGTACCTATAACCTGACGGTCACGTTCGCGATCGGCACCGACCCGGACATCAATCAGGTCCTGGTGCAGAACCGGGTGCAGCTTGCCGTGGCCTCGTTGCCGGAACCGGTGCAGGCACAGGGGGTCAGCGTCCAGAAGAAGAACACTGCCATCCTGCAGATCGTCACGCTCGATTCGCCGGATGGGAAGTATGACGGCCTGTTCATGAGCAACTACGCGACCATCAACCTGACCAACGTGCTGGCGCGGTTGCCTGGTGTCGGGAGTGTCAAGGTGTTCGGCGCGGGCACGTATTCCATGCGCGTCTGGATGGATCCGCAGAAGCTCCATTCGTTCGGTCTGCAGCCGAAGGACGTGATCGACGCCATCCGCCAGCAGAGCCAGAACGTCGCGGCCGGACAGGTCGGAATGCCGCCGGCGCCGAACGACACGCAATTCCAGTACACCGTGGACATCCAGTCACGGCTGAACGATCCAAGCCAGTTCGGCGACATCGTGGTCAAGGACCAGACGGTGCAAGGCGGCCGCCTGATCTACGTCCGCGATGTCGCGCGCATCGAACTTGGTTCGCAGACCTATGCGCAGGACTTCAAGCTGAACGGCAGGCCCGCCGCCGGCATCGCCATTTATCAGACTCCTGAGTCCAATTCGCTGCAGGTCGGCAAGGAGATCGCGGCAACGATGGCGGGTATGGCGCGCCGCTTCCCGCAGGGACTGCACTATTCCATCCCCTACGACACCACGACGTTCGTCAACGACTCGATCAACGAGGTCTACAAGACGTTGTACCAGGCCGGCATCCTGGTGCTGATCGTCATCCTGGTGTTCCTGCAGAACTTCCGCGCGACGCTGGTGCCGGCCACCACGGTGCCAGTCACTATCATCGGCGCATTCGCCGCAATGGCCGCGATGGGGTTCACCGTCAACCTGTCCACCCTTTTCGGCATCGTGCTGGCGATCGGCATCGTGGTGGACGATGCCATTGTCATCGTAGAGGGCGTTTCCAAGCATATCGAACAGGGCATGTCCGGCCATGACGCGGCCATCCAGGCGATGAACGAACTGTTCGGACCAGTCGTCGGGATCACGCTGGTGTTGATGAGCGTGTTTCTGCCGGCCGCCTTCGTTCCCGGCCTGACCGGCAACATGTTCGCCCAGTTCGCGCTGGTGATCGCGGCGACGGCACTGATCAGCGCGGTGAATGCGGCAACGCTAAAGCCAACTCAGTGCGCCCTATGGCTACGCACCCCCGTGCCACCGGAGCAACGCAACTTCTTCTACCGCGGCTTCAACCGTATCTACGACCCGATGGAGCGTGGTTACGCGGCATTCATCGGCCGCATGGTGCGCCACAGCGGCATCATGGTCGTGATCGCCCTGTTGCTCGCCGGGGTAGGCATCTGGGGACTCGCTCGTCTGCCGACGGCGTTCATTCCGATCGACGACCAGGGCTATCTGATCATGGCGATTCAGTTGCCCGAGGGCGCGTCGCTCGGCCGCGCGACAGCAGCGCTGGAGCAGGCCGCCAAGGCGGCACGCGAGATTCCTGGCGTCCAGCAGACTATCGCACTTTCAGGGGTCTCTGTGCTCGATAACAGCGCCGACCTCGCCAATGCGGGAACCGGCTGGGTCATGCTCAAGCCGTTCGACGTACGCCTGAAGGCCGGCGACCAAGATCTGCTGACGATCTACCAGCGCCTGCAGAAGGCGGTAGCCTCGCTGCCTGACGGACAGGCGTTCGTGCTGCCGCCGCCGCCGATCCAGGGCATCGGTAATGCCGGCGGCTTCCAGATGCAGCTCGAGCTGCTCGGTGGCAGCTTCGATTATCAGAAGCTGAACAATCTGACGCAGGAGATCGTCAAGCAGGCGAGCAGCGATCCCGCGCTGGCGAACGTGCTGACCACGTTCAAGCCCGACGCGCCGCATGTCGCACTGACCGTGGATCGAGCCAGGGCGGAAACCCTGCGGGTGTCCGTGGGCGACATATTCGCGACGCTCACCGACTATGTGGGATCGACCTATGTCAATCAGTTCAACAAGTTCGGCCTTTCGCTGCAGGTCTATGTGCAGGCCGATTCGCAGTATCGCCTGCATCCAGACGACCTGCTGAACCTGTACGTGCGCAGCCAGGATGGGCAGATGGTGCCGATCGGCGCGGTTGCCCATCTCAGCCCGGTGGTCGCACCACCACTGATCACGCTGTACAACCTCTACCCATCGGCCACCATCGTCGGAAGTCCTGCGCGCGGCTTCAGCTCGGGTCAGGCAATTGCCGCCATGGAGCAGATCGCCAGGCGGGTTCTGCCGAGTGACGTCAGCTTCGAATGGACGGCGATGTCGTACCAGGAGAAGATCACCGGCGACCAGCTCTACTATGTCTTCGGCCTGTCCGTCCTGCTCGTTTATCTCTGCCTGGCCGGTCAGTACGAGAGCTGGATCCTGCCATTGGCCGTGCTGTCGGCGGTGCCGCTGGCACTGCTCGGACCGGTGCTGGCACTCACCGGCCTGGGTGCTGCGAACAATCTTTACACTCAGATCGGTCTCATGTTGCTGATCGCGCTATCCGCGAAGAACGGCATCCTGATTGTCGAGGTCGCGCGGGAACGGCGGATCGTCGACGGAAAATCCATTCTGGAGGCCGCGGTAGAGGCGTCGCGTACCAGGTTCCGCCCGATCCTGATGACCTCGTTCGCCTTCATCTTGGGCGTGCTGCCGTTGGTGCTTGCGACCGGTGCGGGCGCCAACGCAAGAAAATCACTCGGCATCAGCGTGTTCAGCGGCATGATCGCTTCGACTTGCCTCGCAGTCCTGTTCGTGCCGTCGTTTTTCGCGGTCCTGCAGCGGGTCGATGAAAGGCGGAAGCGCAAGGGTCAGCCAACCGCGGGCGAGCGGATCGGTCACGAGGAGGCCCGGGCAACCGGCGAGGTTTAGGCACTCATCGGTCAGTCGGCTATCGCCAGACTGCCCTAATTGCTGTGATGGTTGATGCGTAAACTTGTTCCACGGAGACGTAACGCGAAGCTTGCTTCTGGTGCGGCATGCTGTAGGTGCGGCTACAGACAGTGACTGGAGTCGCCACAGGGTTCGGCTCCTCGCACTTTCGGCAGGTTCGCGGGCGCTACCGGATGTTGTTTACATTTCTTGGTGGGTGCTTCTGGTCAGCACCGGCATCCTGATCGACAACCTTCGGAGGCCGCAGCGTGCGGCAATGAGCCATGGATGAGTCACTCGTAGCTGGGCCTGCCGCAACGGTCAGGCCATCGACAGCCCTCACCGCAATCGTTGTCAGTGCCGACGGGGTTCGGCAGATGGTAGCCACAGCCGATCTGCGCGAGCTTGTCACAGTTGGCAAGTTCTTCTGGATCGATATCATCGGCAGCAATGAGGCGGCGTGCGCAACTCTCCTCCGTGAGCTGGGGTTGGAGGATGCCGACATTACCTGGGCGCGGCGCTTCGGACAGCTGGGCTGCATGGTGATAGATCGGCAAAGACTGCGGACCGTCACTTGGTTGGCCGAACACCATGACGTACTGACGGAAATCCATCTTCTGTGCACCGGCAAGTTCATACTGACTGTCTGGAACGGCGATGGCAGGACGCTCGACGAAATCAGGGAGCATTTCGCCGAATGTGCGGGAGAACTCCAAAAGAGCCCCTATCAAGCCGCTGGCATCGTTCTGCAGTTGCTACTTGGCACGCTGCACCGGGAAATCAGCGAATTGGACGTACGACTTCAGGACCTGCGAGATCAGCTCTATCAGAACCCCAGTTCACTGAATTTTGCAACGCTGACTGACCGCCTCCGGAAGCTGCAGTCGGCGTGGTCTGATATAGATCGTTACAGCAGTGCTGTTCGGACAGGCATTGTCGGCATCGAAGCATTGCCAGGTATCGACAAACGCAGTGTCGCCGGACTGAACGAATACGCCGCTGAGGTGGAAGACGTGGAACATCGCCTCCAGGAACGCAGCCGATGGGGGTCGGACATACTGCAGGACTATTCGGCGGCCATTGCCCAGCGTCAGGGCGAGCAGATCAACCGACTGACAATCGTATCGCTAATCTTCCTGCCAATCACATTTCTTACCGGGTTCTTCGGCATGAACTTCAACTGGATGATCGAGGCCCTTGGCAGTCTGGTTGCCTTCGTGGTGCTGGGTCTGTTGTTGCCTGCCTCGAGCGTGCTCCTCACAGTTCTGTGGCTCAGGCGCCGAGGGCTTTGAGGCGCTGCAATGTTATTGTTTCATACCCTGATCACCGCGTTCAGTGCCCCCAGGGGTCCGCAAGTGTTGGTGAGCATGTTCTACTTATACATGCAGACGGACACCATGCTCCTGGGACCGTAAGTATCCCATGTCGCGGCCCGACATTCCTCCCGGCGACCGAGCCACACCCCAGGCGGTTGTCTTTGTTCTGATTGAGCCCGGGTCGAACTTGTTCAACTTATGGTTGCAGACGGAAGGGCACGCTCCCTTGGGGGACCGCGTTCAGTGCGACTGCCCTTTGTCAGCCGAACTACGAACGATCGGCGAATGGTGCGGTAGCAATTCAGCGCGTCAGCGGTGAGAATCGTGCCACGCAGCGACAGGATCTCCGGCAGCTTCGGCACTGCGGTGATCTTGTTCGACTTCGTCGGTCGCGACCGGTCTAGAACCAGCCGGCAACCCGCCGTCCAGGCGCAGCGGTGACTGCTTGCCAGCCTCGTCGAACGATCGGAGCAAGGTTTCCCATCAATCGCGATCGCCCCCTGCCGCAGGGCCCCGCGACACTGCGCTCTCTCGATGTCCCCCATTCGGCAGGGTCGAGATGGAACGTGCGCTCGCAACCGCCTACCTGGCCTCTCCCGGGGGCTATTCGGTCCCGTGCCAGCTCGGAAGCCCGCACAACAGGTGGGCTGCCTCACTTGCCCCGGCCGGTCGGGGCTGGAATGGTGAGAGACCAGTTCTCAGTTTGGTCGCACCCGGGATGCCAATGTTATCAATGAGTTACTCGTGTTTCGCGTAACAGGGGCAGAACTCCGGGCGGCCGCGGTGTTCAGGTTGGCTGTCCGCGACAGCGAATGAGGTCTGGCAGATATGGAATGACCGGCTGGCCTGGGATGCAGAGCCGATCTCCGAGATAATCCCAGAACGCGACACCGAGTTTGGCAGTGGTGCGCATCAATCCGAGGAACGCATCGCGACAGTCGCGGCCATCGGCACTGCGTGTGCCGCCACTGACCTTGCGCTTGGTGACATGAAGCCGGATGTCGCGCTCGGAGCCATTGGTATGCAGTGGGATCTCGGGGCGATCGAGCACCATCAGCAGCTCTGGCTTGTTGGCGTGCCGCCGTTGGAGCAGGCGATCGAGCGTAACGAATCCGGTGCGTCGACGGAAGATGCGCTCGAAGCGGGCACGCAGTTCGCCACGGCGCCGTGCGGTGGGTTCGGCGCGATACGCCTTGAGGTCATCGTAGAACCACCAGATCAGCGCGCGCATGCGTTGCGGTGCGGATCGGTGAACGCGTCGAGTTTGTGGACCAGCCGTTCTGCATGCACCCAGCACAGCGCGTGCTGGCCGACGGCGAACTGGCCGGCGTCGTCACTGACAATCACCATATCGCGCAGCAGTCCGTGCGCCTGGACGCTGCCCCATAATGCACCTTCGGTGGCGATGCAGACCGGGTCGGGCGTGACCTGCAACGCGCTGATGCCGAGGCGGCCAAGATGCGTCTGCCAGGCCGCTTGATCGGTGAACCGCATCTGCCGAGGTGCCGCCAACTGGTTGATGACAGGTCCGGCCAGGGCACGCCCACGCATATAGTCCAGCGCCGCCTGATTGATGACGTAGTCTGTGTGTCCGGCGCGCAGCAGATCGAGAAAGTTCAACCGGCTCTTGCTCGGCCGCGTGCCGAACCAGGTGAAGTCGTCATTGCCGATCTGAGTGCAGAACCCGTTCCGGCCCGCGTGACGCGCGCCGGTGTCGTCCACCGAGATCCAGGCCGCCGTCTCAAGGCCAACCCGCAGCACGTCGCGGGCCTCCGTCAGGAATCCATCCTGCCCAGCAATCAGCAAGCGCATCACCTGTCGCTTGGAGATGCTCACACCGATCCCCCGCAGTTGTGCCACCAGCCGCGGAACGGTGACCTGGCCCTGATGGTGTTGCGCCAGCACGAAACGACGCAGTTCCGGTCCGAAATGCCCGACCACGCCGGGTGGCAAAGCAGCCAATACCGTGGTCCCATCCGGCGTGATCCAGCGCTCCCGCCGGTCGCGTACCACCTCGGCACGCAGCACCACGTCGTGCACCATGTAGGTCTCGTACCCGTTGAAGCGCGAGCCTGGCGGCACCCGCGCCTTGATCACCCGATCCTCAACCGCAACGCGGGGTGTGATCTTCCCGCGACGCCGCTGCTTGCCACGCTTGCCCGGCGGTTTCGTCTCAGCCGTGTTCTCCATGCCACTGGGCTTGATCCGCGGCCGGCCATTCAGACCCTTCAGTCGAGCGTTCTCCTTCCGAAGGTCCGCGATCAACTGCTCCTGCTCGGCCACCTTGCTCAGCAACTGCACCACCAGCGCTTTCAGCGCTGCGAGCGATAGGCCATCAATGTCAGCCGGGGCGGTCACTTCCAGGTTGAATCGAACTGCCCGGCGTCGGCACAAGCAAAATCTCAACCCTTGCCCGGGGTTCTGCCCCTGTTACTCTGGGCATAATCGCGGACCGGTTACCTCGACGTGCCGCCAGCCTTCCAGCGGTGCGAACAGCATGAAGAGATTGGCCGTTCCGTTGCGCTGGTACTCATAGTCATGACGTGCGGGATATCCCGGCTTCGCCGCGATCGGCACCCGTGTTTCGGCGACCAGCTGCTTCGAGGTCTCGTCCAGGCAGACCACCGGGAACGCTGGATTGTGCGGCCTGTGATAGACCTCCAGCACATCTTCCATGCCGGCTACGAAAGCGGCGTTGGCGTCCGGCGGGATGACCCACTGCTTCTGAAGGCGCGGCTTGAGCGTATTTTTTGAGCGTTCGCCCGATCGTATTGTCGCTGGCGCGGGCAACGATGTTCAGCTCTACCACCGCCCCTTCCAGCAGCTTCAGCGACCACCGCGCGCGACCCTTGGGTGGTTCGGAACAGGCCAGAGCGATCAGCTTGGCTTCAGCGGCTCCATCGAAGATGCGCGGCCGGGCCGACGCTGGCGAATGCTTGCGGGTCAGCGCCGCCTCCAGCCCTTCCTCCACCAGCTGCTGGCGCGTCCGCGCCACGGTGTCGATGCTGGTGTCCAGAGCCGTAGCAATCTGGCTGTCGCTCCAGGCATCACCGGCATCGGACGCGTCGGCTTTCAGCAGAATGCGCGCCTTCAGCACCTGCCGTGCGGGACTTGTGCCCTTTTGTATTAGCGTGTCGAGGTGTTCCCGCTCCTCAGCGCTGAGCGTTACGATTATCTCTTTACGGCAGGTTGTTTCGCGATCACGACGCATCTCCGCGCTACCGGAGATATCGATTCAGGGATCGGCCGCAGAATCAACGACGCAGGGCACTAGCCTGCCGCCATAGGCAAGGTCTCGCGTCAGCGGGAGACCAACGGCACAATCTGCCACGCCCCCTCCACTCGCGGATGACACCGGCACCCGGACCCTCTATCTCCTGCTACGACGCGCTGCGTGCCCACCGATCACTGATGGCCGGACATGACCGACACCCCGCTCGACCACATCCGCAACTTCGCGATCATCGCGCATATCGACCACGGGAAATCCACCCTGGCCGACCGCCTGATTCAGGCGACCGGGGCGCTCACCGACCGCGAGATGACCAACCAGGTCCTGGACAACATGGATCTGGAGCGCGAGCGCGGCATCACCATAAAGGCGCAGACCGTCCGGCTGACCTATCCGGCCAAGAACGGCCAAGTCTACGAGCTCAACCTGATGGATACGCCCGGCCACGTTGACTTCTCCTACGAGGTCTCGCGCAGCCTGGCCGCCTGTGAGGGCTCGCTTCTGGTGGTGGACGCGTCCCAGGGCGTCGAGGCACAGACGCTCGCCAACGTCTATCAGGCGATCGAGGCCAACCACGAGATCGTGCCGGTACTGAACAAGATCGATCTCCCCGCCGCCGAACCAGAGAAGGTCAAGCAGCAGATCGAGGACGTGATCGGGCTCGACGCCTCTGACGCGGTCGAGATCAGCGCCAAGACCGGGCTCAATATCGAGGGGGTGCTGGAGGCGCTGGTGCATCGGTTGCCGCCGCCCAAGGGTGATGGCGCCGGACCGCTGAAGGCGCTGCTGGTCGATAGCTGGTACGACCAGTACCTGGGCGTGGTGATCCTGGTGCGCGTCAGGGACGGACGCATCAAACGTGGACAGCGCGTGCGCATGATGGCCAAGGGCTCGGTGCACCAGGTCGAGCAGGTGGGCGTGTTCAGCCCGAAAATGTCCCCTGTCGATGACCTGGGGCCAGGCGAGATCGGGTACATCACTGCCGCGATCAAGACGGTGGCCGACTGCTCGGTGGGCGATACGATCACCGACGACCGGGCCCCGACCGCCGAAGCGCTGGCCGGGTTCAAGCCGTCGGTGCCGGTGGTGTGGTGCGGTCGTATCCGGTGGACGCGGACGACTTCGAGAAGCTGCGCGTGTCGCTGGGCAGGCTGCGGCTGAATGATGCGAGCTTCCATTACGAACCGGAGACATCGGCCGCCCTTGGCTTCGGCTTCCGCTGCGGGTTTCTCGGGCTGCTACACCTGGAGATCATCCAGGAGCGGCTGACGCGCGAGTTCGATCTGGACTTGATCGCCACCGCGCCGTCGGTGGTGTATCGCATCCACCGCACCAACGGCGAAACGCAGGAGCTGCACAACCCGGTCGATATGCCGGACGGCAGCGTGATCGACCACATCGAAGAGCCCTGGATCCGCGCCACCATCATCGTGCCGGACGATTACCTCGGCGCCGTGCTGCAATTGTGCAACGAGCGACGCGGCGAACAGGCGGACCTGACCTATGTCGGCAATCGCGCCATGGCGGTGTACCGACTGCCGCTGAACGAGGTGGTGTTCGATTTCTATGACCGGCTGAAATCGGTGTCGCGCGGCTACGCGAGCTTCGACTACCAGATGGATGGCTACGCCGAGGGCAACCTAGTGCGAATTTCAATCTTGGTGAACGGCGACTTAGTGGATGCTCTGTCGTTCATCGCGCATCGCAATGCGGCCGAGGCGCGCGGGCGGGCGATCTGCGGTAAGCTGAAGGATCTGATCCCGCGGCAGTTGTTCAAGATTGCGATCCAGGCGGCGATCGGCGGTCGGATCATCGCACGTGAGACGTTGGGCGCGCTGTCGAAAGATGTGACGGCGAGGTGCTATGGCGGCGACGTCACGCGCAAGCGCAAGCTGCTGGAGAAGCAGAAGGAGGGCAAGAAGCGGATGCGCCAGTTTGGCAAAGTGGAGATCCCACAGTCGGCGTTCCTGGCGGCGCTGAAGATGGACGCATGAGGCCGGTCGCTGGTATGTGCACGCACTGCGGGAGGGATGGCCGAGCGGCTTAAGGCGCACGCTTGGAAAGCGTGAGGCGTGTAAGCGTACCGTGGGTTCGAATCCCACTCCCTCCGCCAGAAGCCCCTCCAGCACAGCCCACCACGGTCCGAAGAGTGGCGGATTTCTGCGGCTTTTTTTGTTGGTGGTGTCCACCCTGATCCGCTGAAATCCACCACTACCCGCAAGCATTTTGAGGGTGATTTTGTGGGTTCAGGCGGAAGCAATTATGGCAAAGCTCACAGCGTCGGGGGTGCAGAGCAAGCGCGAGCCAGGTCGGTATGGCGACGGTGACGGGCTGTGGCTCGAGGTGGCGACATCCCAGCGGCGCGCCTGGTTCCTGTGCTACATGCGGAACGGCAAGGCGCGCACGATGGCCCTGGGCGATGCTCAGGGTGTCAGCCTGAAGCGTCGGGCCAGCCGGGACGCCGAGACAGCCGCGCAGGCGAAACGGACCACGTTTGGCGAGGCGGCCCAGCACCACATTGCTGCCGGCCACGGACCTGGCTGGCGCAACCCAAAGCACCGCCAGCAGTGGCGCAACACGCTTACCACCTACGCCGAACCGGTCATCGGCAAGTTGCCGGTGGGGGCAGTGACGACCGAGCGCGTGCTGGAGGTGCTCAATCCGATCTGGCGCGCGAGGCCGAAGACCGCGAGCCGTGTGCGGGGCAGGGTCGAGCAAGTTCTGTCCTACGGCATTCTCGCGGCTGGCGTGACGGCCCGAACCCTGCGGTCTGGCGTGGTCACCTACAGCTCATGCTGCCGGCGAAGGGCAAGGTACGGCTGTGGAGCATCACGCAGGGCGCGACTGGCGCACGAGCCTTCGGGCGTCCGCAGTGGCGAGGTGCGCGGCGTTACCTGTGAAGAATTCGACCTGTCCGCCCGCACGTGGACGATTCCAGCAGCGCGGATGAAGGCGGCCCGCCCGCACCGTGTCCCTCTGTCGGCGCCGGCGCTGGGGATCCTGAGGGCCATGGCGAACGCCAGCCAGGAACCGCGCGGATGCAGACGACTGGCAAGTGAAGGCTGCGGAGCGGACAAGCCCGAGCGGCTCCAGGAAGTGGTGCCGCAACACAACTGGTCGGGGTACACCGGCGGCAGGCGTTGGCGCTGTCGGATGTCGGAAAAGTCCATACGGACGGGAGGCAACCCGTGCGCCGGATCCCTGTGGGCACTGGATCCGGAGACCCGCTGACCGTTGGCGTTGTCTTGCCTCGTTGTTGGGGCGGTGACAGACGGCGAACCACCGCCTCGTGTCTAGTCAGTGTCTGGTCGGAAGACCGGCTTTACTCTCCGCGAGCGATAGGAATGTCATGTAATTCGTTGATCTTGTTGGTGAGCCCGGAGGGACTTGAACCCTCGACCCCAAGATTAAAAGT
>CAWHVQ010000012.1:0-374636 GCA_963832895.1 uncultured Alphaproteobacteria bacterium
ATGCAGAAGCTCCGTACCGCGTTCGATGCCGCCGCGGGCACCGGGGAGACGGCGGTGCTGCTGACATCGGGCGGCATCCGCGGCCAGGTGCGGGCCATTGTCGAACGGATACGGCCGAATACCCCGGTGCTGGCACAGGCGGAGATCCATCCGCGGGCGCGGATCCGCACGGTGGGGACGATATGAAGGCCGTTTGCCGAGTGTTGCGATGCGCCTGAAACTCTATCGCGCCCCCGCGATGGCCCAGGCTATGGCACGCGTGCGCGCCGAACTGGGTGAGGACGCCTTGATCCTCGCGACCCGCCGGGTTGGTGACGGTGTCGAGATCACCGCGGCCTTGGAGCCGGAGGACCAGCAGCTTCCCCCACCGCTGGTACAGGTTGATCCGGGCCGCCTCGCCGCCCTTGAATTCCATGCCGTCCCTAACCCCGTGCTCGCCACCTTACAGCACGGAGACCTGGCAACTGTCCTGGCTGAGGCAATATCGTTTGCCGTCCTCCCGCTTGGCCAACAGCCACTGCTGCTGGTCGGTCCGCCAGGCGCCGGCAAGACATTGACCGTGGCGCGGCTCGCGACCCGTCTCGTAATGGCCGGCACCATGCCGATGGTGATCACCGCCGACGGCAAGCGGGCCGGCGCGACTGAGCAACTGGCCGCCTTCACCCGGCTGCTTGGCCTCAGCCTCATCGTTGCCTGTCATCCGGTCACCCTCGGCCGCGCACTTACGCGCCGCCCTCCTGCTGCTCCGGTGCTGGTCGATACACCCGGCTGCGACCCGTTCGACCCGGCGCAGCTCGAGGAACTGACGGCTCTGGCAGCCGCAATATCCGGCGCCATCGTGCTGGTGCTACCCGCCGGCCTTGACCCTGCCGAGGCCGCCGACCTCGCGCGCGCTTTCGCCACCGCGGGTGCCAATCTGCTGGTGGTCACGCGGCTCGACCTGGCGCATCGCCTCGGCGGCGTCCTGGCTGCCGCCAGCGTCGGCCTTGCGCTGACCGAGGCCGGCATCGGTCCCGGCGCAGCAGACGGACTGCTGCCGATCACCCCCGAGTGGCTCGCCGCTCGCCTGCTGACAGGATCGCGCCAATGACGGAAGGCCGCACGATTGCCATCGCCTCGGGCAAAGGCGGCGTGGGCAAGACCTGGTTCGCCATCACTCTTGCCCACGTGCTCGCGCGGCAGGGAAGCCGCGTTCTGCTGTTTGACGCCGATCTAGGTCTCGCCAATGTCGACATTCAGCTCGGTCTGACGCCGAAGCAGGACCTGGGCGGTGTCATCGCCGGCCGTGCCACGCTAGCCGACGCGATATTGCACGAGACCGAGGGTGGCTTCGCGATCGTGGCCGGCCATTCCGGCTCGGGCGCCCTTTCTGCCATCGAGCCGGCGGCACTCGAACGCGTTCTCGCCGCCCTCCACGATGAGACCGGGCGCTACGACATACTGCTGCTCGATCTTGCCGCCGGCCTTGACCGTGCGGTGCGCCGGATGTCGGCCTGGGCCGACACGATGCTGGTGCTCGCCACGGACGAGCCGACGAGCCTTACCGACGCCTATGCCGTGATCAAATTGTACGCGGCCGACCGGCCGCAGGGCGATGTCCGGCTCGTGGTCAATCAGGCGGCGACGCACCAGGCCGGCCAACGCACGTTCGCCACGCTGGAGCGCGCCTGCCAGACTTTCCTTGGCCGCGCCCCGAAGCTCGCCGGCATCGTGCGCCGCGACGACAGGGTGCGCGACGCGATACGCCGCCAGACACTGTTGGTAACACGATATCCAACCTCGCCCGCCGCCACCGACGTGGAGGCCGTCGCCCGTTCATTGTAGCTTCCGCTGCGCCGCACCACATGCGCGCGAAGAGGGGCAGCATGGCGTTGATCCGCAGCAACCGGGCCCGTGATCTGCGCGTGGATTTCTTCCGCGGCCTTGCCCTGTGGTGGATCTACACCGACCACATTCCGGGCGACGTGCTGGGCGACTACAGCCTGCGCAATTTCGCCATGTGCGACGCGACCGAGGTGTTCGTGCTGCTTGCGGGCTTTGGAGCGGGCATCGCCTATGGCTCGGTGATGGACCGGCAGGGCTACCTATACGCCGCGGCCGACACGTTGCGGCGTGCCTGGACGCTCTACATCGCGCACATCTTCCTGTTCGTCGTCTACACCGCGCAGGTAGCATATTCCGCCGCCGCGCTCGACCGCACGTTCTATCTGGAGGAGACCCGGCTCGACGTCCTGGCCGACGCGCCGTATCGCGCCCTGCTCGAGGCACTGCTGCTGCGATTCCAGCCCAGTCTGTTGAACATTCTGCCGCTCTACGTGGCGCTGCTGCTGATCTTCGCACTCGCACTGCCGTTGCTTCGCAAACCGGCGCTCCTGTTCGCCGCATCGGCAACCGTTTATGCCGCGGTTCGCGTGACCGGTATCAATCTGCCGGCCTGGACCGGAGAGGGATGGTTCTTCAATCCTTTTGCCTGGCAGCTGCTATTCATGATCGGCGCTATCATGGCCTATGCGCCGCCTCGTATGCCACGCTCACGCTGGCCGATCGATCTGCTCGCGATGCTGGTCCTGGCGGCGGGGATCGTCGTCATATGGGTGATCGACATCCACCCGCGTATCCTTGCCGCGATGCCTGCGCCAGTGATCCGCTTCGTCATCACCGAGGACAAGACCGGACTGCATCCGTTCCGCCTGCTCTCCATCCTGTCGCTCGCGTGGCTGGTCGCGCGCTCGGTGCCGCGAGACGCAGCCTGGCTGCGGTCGCGAGTCGCCGGCCCTCTCGTCTTGCTCGGGCAGAACTCGTTGCCGGTGTTCTGCTCCGGCATCTTCCTGGGCTTTCTCGCCCGGCTTGGCCTCGAGGCGCGCGACAATGCTGCAATGCAGATCGCGGTGAATCTGCTCGGAGCAGTGGCGATGGTTGCCGTGGCGGGACTTACCGCCTGGTATCGCGGCAAGGCGCGCGCATCGGTACCGGTGCCTGCACAGCGGCAGCCGGTTGCCTTGCCGGCGGTCGTCCGGACTGATACCGGATAGGTAAATGCGCCGTCCGGCTTCCGTGATCCTGCTCTGCGCCCTCCTGGCTATCTCGCAACAGTCGCGTGCGGGCGAACTGGGTGCTGCTTGCGGCGCGCCGTCCGAATTTATAACCACCGACGCCTCGTTGGCGCAGCTTGCTGCGGCAATAGCCGCCGGCGGGCCGGTTGATATTCTGGCCGTCGGTTCGGCGACCACGGTCGGCTCGGCTACGTCGAACGGGCAGCACAGTGCGGCTCAGGGCGGCGCATTTCCGTGGCATATGGTGCGTGCGCTGAACGCCGCAGTTCCGTCGGTGGAATTCCGCCTCACCGTGCGCGGCGGCCGCGGGATGACGACTGAGGACATGCTGCCCCTGATAGATGCGGCGCTGAAGCAGCAGCACTATCCGCTGGTGCTGTGGCAGACCGGCACGGTGGAGGCGGTGCGCGGGCTGCAGCCCGACGGCATGCTGGACCTGTTGCACAAGGGTGCCGAACACGTGCGGGACGCCGGCGGCGACCTGGTCCTGATCGACCCGCAGTTCAGCCGCTTCCTGCGTGCCAACACCGACCTCGATCCGTACGAGAACGTGATGCAGCAGGTCGCGACGATGCCAGGCGTGGCACTGTTCCGCCGGTTCGATCTCATGCGCTCCTGGGCCGACACTGGGACGATCGATCTGGAGCACACCCAGCAGGCTGATCGCGACACGGCGCTCGATGAGCTGAACCGGTGTCTGGGCAAGGCGCTGGCTCGCTTCGTGCTGAACGGGGCGGATACGGGGAAGCGCTGACAGCCCTCCCGGCGGGAGGATGACACACGCTGCCGCCCGGGGCATTGTTGGCTGTCTATTGTCGATGGGAGGAAGCGAATGGCTGGAATGCTCGATGGCAAGGTTGCCGTGGTGACCGGCGCAGGGCGCGGTATCGGCCGCGCGACGGCGATCTGCCTGGCGGCAAATGGCGCCAAGGTAGTGGTGAACGACGTCGGCGCCGCGGTGACCGGCGAGGGCCACGACGTCGGCCCGGCGCAACAGGTGGTGGCCGAGATCACCCAGGCGAACGGCCAGGGCCGTGCGGTGGCCAATACCGACAGCGTCGCCGAGTGGGAGAATGCACAGCAGATCGTGCAGACCGCGATCGACAACTTCGGCCGCATCGACATGGTGGTGAACAACGCCGGCATCCTGCGCGACCGCATCTTCCACTACATGACACCGGAAGAATTCGACGCCGTTATGAAGGTGCACCTGTACGGCGCCTTCTACGTCAGCCGCGCCGCCGTGGTGCATTTCCGCAAGCAGGAAAGCGGGTGCTACGTGCACATCACGTCCACCTCAGGCCTGATCGGCAGCGTTGGACAGGTGAACTACGGCGCGGCGAAGCTGGGCATCGCCGGTCTGTCGCGCTGCATCGCGATGGACATGCAGCGCTATCACATCCGCTCCAACTGCATCGGCCCGCATGCGTTCAGCCGCATGATCGAGACGGTGCCCGGCCAGACCGAGGAGCAAATGAAGGCGCGCGCCGAGCGGACCCGCCCGGATCATATCTCGCAGCTGATCGCCTTCCTCGGCACTGACGCGGCGGAAGGCGTATCGGGCCAGATCTTCGGTGTCCGCGGCAACGAAGTTTATTTGTACAACCAGCCACGACCGATCCGTATCATGGCGCGGCCCGATGGCTGGACGCCGGAGAAGCTCGCGGAACACTGGCTGCCCGCGGTGAAGAACAGCTTCACCCCGCTGGAACGGACGCGCGACGTCTATCCGTGGGACCCGGTCTGAATTTCGCCCCGGTCATTGCGAGCACAGCGAAGCAATCCCCAGCGTTTTGGCGGGGATTGCTTCGCCGCCGCTACCGACCCACGAAGTTCGGCTTCCGCTTCTCCCTGAACGCCGCCACCCCCTCACGATGGTCCTCGGTCTGATCGAGCTGCGGTTGCACGAATGCCTCGTAGTCGAGGAAATCCTCGTAGCTCGGCCCGCTGGCCATGTGGAACAGCTTCTTCGCCATACCGAACGCGAAGGTGGGGCCTGACGCAAGATCTGCGGCCAGTTCCTCGGTCTTCGCCATCAGTTCACCGTCCGGCACGACGTAATTCACCAGCCCGAGCGACAGCGCCTCCTGCGCCTCGACGAAGCGCGCGGTGAACACGAGCTCCTTCGCGCGCGCCAGTCCGATGCGCCGCGTCAGGAACCAGATCGCGCCTCCGTCCGGCGCCAGTCCGATCCGTCGGAACACCTGCGAGAACCGTGCCGTATCCGACGCAACGATCAGATCGCACGCCAGCGCGATCGACCAGCCGATGCCCACGGTGGGGCCACGCACCGCAGCGATCACCGGCTTCTCCGTCGCATGCAGCGTGCGCAGAAAGTGGTGGCTGCCTCCCTGCATCCTCTCCCGTTCGGCGCGCAGCCCACCGCGCTGCATCCGCCCCACATCTGCGCCGGTGCAGAACGCTCGGCCCTCGCCGGTGATGATGATGACCCGCACGTTCTCATCGAACCGAAGCTGCTGCGTGTAGTCACGCAACTGCGCGCGCATCTCCTGGGTCAGCGCGTTCAGCTTCTCCGGCCGGTTCAGCACGATCTTCGCCACCGGCCCCTCGATGATAAGATCCACCGACATCGCCGCGTTCCTTTGCATTGTCAGCAATATCCAAGCGTGTTGACGCCATGCGGGCAAGGCGCCACCGTTGCAACGTCAAAGGGGAACCTGCCATGGCGCGTCCGTTCGAAGGCATCCGTATCATCGACATCACACATGTGCTGGCGGGACCGTTCGCGGCGTATCAGCTCGGGTTGATGGGCGCCGATGTCATCAAGGTGGAACACCCGGATGATCCGGACCAGAGCCGCGATTCCGGCAGCGACAATGCTCTCAACCACGCCAACATGGGCACCGGCTTTCTGACCCAGGGTTCCAACAAGCGCGCCATAACCCTGAACCTGAAGACCGAACAGGGCCGCGAGATCCTGAAAAAGCTGGTCGCCACCGCGGACGTGCTGGTCGAGAACTACCGGCCTGGCGCGTTCGAGGCGCTCGGTCTCGGCTATGAGGACCTGCGCAAGATCAACCCGAAGTTGATCTATGCGTCGTTCTCGGCGTTCGGCCAAGGTGGCCCGCGGCGCGAGCAGACCGCGTATGACCATGTGATCCAGTCCACCTCAGGCATCATGGCAATGACCGGCACGCCGGCGGCCAACCCGATCAAGATCGGTGCGCCGGCGATTGACTATGCCACCGGCACGATGGGCGCCTATGCACTGTCCGCGGCACTGTTCCAGCGCGAGCGCACCGGCCAGGGCCAGCGCGTCGACATGGCGATGCTTGATGTTGCGATAATCCTGATGGCCTCGCACGTGACCGGCTACATGCGCAACGGCCACCATCCGAAGCCGTCGGGGAACACCACGGGGCACGCCACCAGCATGGCGTATCAGACGAAGGACGGAATGGTGATGCTGGGCGCGTCCAACCTGCGGCAGCAGAAGCGGCTTTGGACGGTGCTCGAGCAACCCGAGATGATCAAACGCAGCAACGACGAACGCCGCGACGACCACGCTCGCGAGGAAAAGCTGCTGGCCGAGATCATGCTGACGCGCAGCGCGGCGGAGTGGGAGGCATGGTTCCAGGAACGCCACGTGCCGGCCTCGCGCGTTCGCACGATGGGCGAGGCGTTGGCCGATCCGCAGATCGCCTCGCGTGGCGTGCTACATCGGCAGGAGAGCGCGCCGGGGATCGAAGGAGCGTTCACCGTCCCCGTGGCAGCCTTCAAGTTCGCGCATGACGGCCCGCGCGTCGATCGCCCGCCGCCGATGTTCGGGCAGCATACCGACGAGGTGCTTGGAGAGCTGGGATACAGCGGCGCCGATATCGCGCGGTTCCGGGCCAACAGAGTCGTGTGAAGGTGCCCTCTCCCCCAACCCTCTCCCCTAGCGGGAGGGGGTTGGGGGAGGGGCCACAATCTATTGGGAGGCGACGATGCAACTTGGGCGACTTGGCGCGTGGTACTCCACTGACAAGCTGGGCGCGCCCCAGCAGATCAAGACCTTTGTGCAGACCGTCGAGCGTCTCGGCTACGGCACGTTGTGGTACCCTGAATCCCGTGGCTACGAATCCCTCTCGGTCGCCGGCTTCATGTTGGCCAACACGAAGAACCTGAATCTCGGCAGTTCCATCGCCTCGATCTACGCGCGCGATGCCTTCACCTCCCGCCGCGGTCTGCTCTCCCTGCAAGCCCTCTACGGCGACCGCTTCATTCTCGGTCTCGGCGTCAGTCATGTCCCGATGGTCGAAGGCATTCGCGGCCACAAATACGAAAAACCTGTGCCCGCGATGCGCGCCTACCTCGACGGCATCGCCAAAGGCGAGGCCGGCTCCGACAACTGGCCGCTCGCCATCGCCGCCCTCGGCCCGCTGATGCTGAAGCTGGCGGCGAGCCACACGCGCGGCGCACTGCCCTACAACACCACGCCGCAGCACACCGCCGAAGCCGCACGCATCCTCGGTCCTGGCAAGTGGCTGGTGGCCGAGCAGAAGGTTTCACTTGAAACCGATCCGGCGAAGGCACGCGTGCTCGGGCGCAAGGAGCTGTCGCGCTATATGACGCTCGACAACTACCGCAACAATTGGCTGCGCATCGGCTTCTCGGAAGCCGAACTGGCGAACGGCGGCTCCGACCGGTTCATCGACGCAATGCTGCTATGGGGCAGTGCCAACAAGGTCCGCGATGGCCTGCGTGCCCACTTCGCCGCGGGCGCCACGCAGGTGTGCATCCAACCGGTGCACGAGGATGGCGACACAGCGACGCGCGACCGCATCCTGACCGAGCTTGCCAACACCTGACCGGAGTGATGCCATGCTGGCAATCCCCAAATCCGGGCCGCTCGCACGAACCACGATGGCCTATGTGCTGGCGGGCGGCCGTGGCAGCCGGTTGATGGAGCTCACCGACCGGCGGGCCAAACCGGCGGTGTATTTCGGTTGCAAGTCGCGGATCATCGACTTCGCCCTGTCGAACGCACTGAATTCCGGTATCCGCCGCATCGGAGTGGCGACGCAATACAAGGCGCACAGCCTGATCCGTCATCTGCAGCGCGGCTGGAACTTCTTTCGCGTCGAGCGCAACGAAAGCTTCGACATCCTGCCTGCGTCGCAGCGCGTTTCCGAAACCGAGTGGTACGCCGGAACCGCCGATGCGGTGTATCAGAACATCGACATCATCGAGAGCTACAGTCCGGACCACATCATCATTCTCGGCGGCGACCACGTCTACAAGATGGACTACGAGCCGATGCTGCAAATGCACCACGAACGTCAGGCCGACGTGACGGTGGGATGCATCGAGGTGCCGCGCGAGGAAGCGTCCGATTTCGGGGTTATGGCGGTGGACGGCACCGACCGCATCATGTCGTTTCTGGAGAAACCAAAAGACCCGCCCGGCATGCCGGACAAGCCCGACAAGGCGCTGGCCAGCATGGGCATCTATGTCTTTGCCACGAAGTTCCTGTTCGACCAGCTCCGACGCGATGCCGCCGATCCCAACTCTCAGCGCGATTTCGGCAAGGACCTGATCCCCTATCTGGTGAAGCATGGCAAGGCGCAGGTGCATCGCTTCACCGAATCCTGCGTGCGGTCCGGCTTTGAGGCCGAGGCCTACTGGCGCGACGTCGGCACGCTCGACGCTTACTGGCAGGCGAACATCGACCTCACCGAGGTGATCCCCGCGCTCGATCTCTACGACAGCGAGTGGCCAATCTGGACCTACGGCGAGGTCACGCCGCCCGCCAAGTTCGTGCATGACGCGGATGGTCGCCGTGGCCAGGCGATCAGTTCGCTGGTCTCCGGCGGGTGCATCATCTCCGGCGCGTCGCTGCACCGCTCGCTGCTGTTCACCGGCGTGCACATGCACTCCTTCGCGAGCATCGAGAACACCGTCGTGATGCCGTACGTGGATATCGGCCGTTCTGCCTGGCTGCGCAACGTCATCATCGATCGCGGGGTGCGGATCCCGGAGGGTCTGGTAGTCGGCGAAGATCCGATCGCCGACGCAAAGCGCTTCCGTCGAACGGAGCAAGGCGTCTGCCTCATCACTCAGCCGATGCTCGACCGTTTGAGGTAATGGCGCCGCTCAACGTCCTCGCGGTGGCCTCGGAGATTTTTCCGCTGATCAAGACAGGTGGTCTCGCCGATGTCACCGGTGCACTGCCGGGCGCGCTTGCCGCGCAGGGTGTGACCGTGCGTTCGGTGATACCGGGCTATCCGCAGGTGCTGGACGCGCTCGATGGCGGGGTCGTGGTTGCCACGCTGAACGATCTGTTCGGTGGTGCGGCGCGCGTCGTGGCCGCGCAGGCATCGGGGCTGGACCTGTTCACGATCGATGCCCCGCATCTCTACGCGCGCCACGGTGATCCGTACCGCGGACCCGACGGCTCGGATTGGCACGACAACCCATTCCGCTTCGCCGCATTGTCGCGCGTGGCGGAGCAGCTTGCTCAGGGACTGATCGACGGATACCGGCCCGACGTCGTGCACGCGCATGATTGGCAGGCGGGGCTTGTGCCGGCTTATCTGCACTACGCCGGCGCCATCGATCCGCCGACAGTGATGACGATCCACAATCTTGCGTTCCAGGGGCAATTTCCGGCGGGGCTGCTGCGGCCTCTCGGGTTTCCGCCGGATGCATTCACCGTCCAGGGTGTCGAATACTACGGCGGCATCGGCTTTCTGAAGGCCGGCCTCCAGTTTGCCGACCGGATCACCACCGTGTCGCCAACCTATGCCGCGGAAATCCGCACACCCGCTGGCGGCGTGGGTCTGGACGGTCTGCTGCGGTCGCGTGCCGACGTGCTGTCAGGCATCCTCAACGGCGTCGATACGAACGTATGGGATCCAGCGAACGACCCGCATCTCGCTGCGACATTCGATGTCGACCGGCTCGCAGAGCGTGCCGCGAACAAGGCGGCTCTGCAGGCCCGTCTCGGCCTCCGGCGCGATCCGGCGAAGCTGCTGTTCGGCGTGATCAGTCGGATGTCGGCGCAGAAGGGGATCGATCTGTTGCTCGACGCACTGCCTAACCTGCTTGGCGGTGGCGGGCAGCTTGTCGGTACTCGGCTCGGGTGACGCGCCGCTCGAAGCGGGTCTGCGCGCCGCGGCCGCAGCGAACCCGGACGGGGTCGGTGTGCAGACAGGTTACGATGAAGGCCTGGCGCATCTGATACAGGGCGGCTGCGATGCACTGCTGATGGCTTCGCGGTTCGAGCCGTGCGGCCTGACGCAGCTCTGTGCGATGCGCTATGGCGCGCTGCCGGTTGTCGCGCATGTCGGCGGGCTGTGCGACACCGTGATCGACGCCAACGAGATGGCGCTTGCCGCCGGCATCGGCACCGGCTTTCATTTTTCCCCGGTGACGAGCGAAATGCTGGCGGCAGCGATCTTGCGCGCGCTGTCGGTGTGGCGGCAGCCCGATGTGTGGCGACGGCTGCAGCGCAATGCGATGCAGACCGATGTGAGCTGGCACCGGCCCGCCGCGCGCTATGCGGCGCTGTATCGCGAACTGGCGCCGGTACATGGATGAAGGGCACGGATGATGGATCTCGCTACGGCAGTGGCGGCGCAGCGCGAACTGGCAGCGTCTCTGTTCGATCAGCTCCGACGCGACGGCCTCGACGAACCTGGCGTGTCGCGCGATCCGTACGGCCCCGGCGAGCAGCGCGCGCATGCGACGGTGACCGCCGCCGCAAATCGCCTCGGCCTGGCCATTGAACACGATACTGCGGCCAATCTGTACATGACCCTTGCCGGCCGCGATCCGCAGGTGAAGCGCGTCATCATCGGTTCGCATCTCGACTCCGTCCCGCATGGCGGCAACTTCGACGGCGCCGCGGGCGTGGTGGCCGGGCTGGTTGCCGTCGCCGCCCTCCAGAACGCCGGCATCACGCTGGATCGCGACCTTACCGTGATGGGCATCCGCGCCGAGGAGAGCATCTGGTTCCAGGTCTCCTATATCGGCAGCCGCGGCGCATTGGGCACGCTGCCGGATGGCGCGCTCGATGTGCGCCGCATCGACACCGACCGCACACTGGCCGAACACATCGCTGACTGTGGCGGCGATCCTGAAGCATTGCGCGGCGGCGCGCGCTGCCTCGATCCCCAGCGCATCGCCGCCTATCTCGAATTGCACATTGAGCAGGCGCCCAGCCTGGTCGAAGCCGGCCGCCCGGTCGCCATCTGCACTGGCATTCCCGGCAACTTCCGCTATCCGGATGCGCGCATTGAGGGCAGCCACGACCATGTCGGTCTGCCACGTCGTTTTCGCCGCGACGCCGCGCTGGCCGGCGCCGAATTCGCCATGGCACTCGACCAGTTATGGGAGCAATACGAATCGAAGGGCGTGCCGATGGCCTGCACGCTGGGCCGCTTCCATACCGATCCCGCCGCGCACGGCCTGACCATTGTGCCTGGGGAATTCCATTTCAGCCTGGATATGCGCGCCTATGACGAAGCCGTGCTTGCGGAACTTGACCATAAGACAGACGCGATTATCGCCTCGATAGAGCAGCGCCGCGGCGTGCGTTTCCACCGCGGACCCAAGGCGCGTGCAGCGGTCGGCGCAGTCGATCCCTCGATCAAGTCCACGCTGGAGCGTTGCGCAGCCGAGCTGGCGATTCCGGTGCTGCAACTCGGCAGTCCGGCCTCCCATGACGCCGCTGCATTCGGCGCCGCCGGTGTTCCGATGGGCATGATTTTCGTGCGCAACGAGAACGGCAGCCATAATCCGCGCGAGGCCATGACGCTGGACGACTTCATGACCGGCAGCACATTGCTGGCACAGTTCCTGCTGCGACGATTTGCCGCAGCATCCGGCTAGCAGAGGAGACCGCCATGCATGCCATTCGCATCGACCGTAGCAAGCCACTCTGCGACGAACCAAACTGCGGCCACAACCGCTACCACCCCGACATCGCCGCCGCAGCCGAAATCGGCGAAGGCGAGGAGATTGCGCTGGAGACCCGCGACGCGCTCGATGGTCAGATCACACCCGCCACCACTGTCGCCGACTTCGCCTCGCTCAACGCTGGCGCGGTGCATCCCCTCACCGGCCCGGTCTTCGTCAAGGGCGCGCAGCCAGGCGACATGCTGGAGATCGAGTTCATTGACATCTTCCCGCAGCCCATCGCGTTCAGTGCGATCATGCCAGGGCTCGGCTTCCTGCGCGACGTGATGACCGAGCCGTTCCTGGTGCACTGGACGCTCAAGGACAACTGGGCCACGTCCGCTCAGCTTCCCGGTGTCCGCATTCCCGGCGCGCCTTTCATGGGCGTCTCCGCCGTTGCCCCCACCGCCGAGCAGCTCGTTGCCTGGACCGCGCGCGAGCAGCGCGTGATCGACGCCGGCGGCTTCGCGCTACCACCCGACGCCAATGGCGCGGTGCCTGCCGGGCCCTGCGGACTCACCGGCCTGCGCACGCTGCCGCCACGCGAGAACGGGGGCAATTTCGACGTGAAGCAGCTCACCAAGGGAGCCAAACTCTTTCTGCCGGTGTTCAAGGAAGGCGCGTTGTTCTCCACCGGCGACGGCCATTTCGCGCAGGGCGACGGCGAGGTCTGCGTCACCGCGGTCGAGATGGGTGCGACGTGCGTGGTGCGCTTCAAGGTGCACAAGGGGCTCGCGACCCGGAGGAAATTCACCGCGCCGGTGTTCTCGCGCACCAGCTATTTTGCCGATCCCCGCTACGCCGCCCCGGAACGTTTTCTCGGCGTCATGGGCATGCCGATCAACGCGTCCGGCGAGATCGAGGCCGAGAACCTCACCCTCGCCTGCCGCAACGCCGTCCTCAACATGATGGAACTGCTGCAGGAACGCGGCTTCACCCGTCAGCAGGCATACGTGATCTGCAGCGTCGCCGTCGATCTGCGGGTTTCCAACGTGGTCGATGTGCCAAACTATGTTGTCTCGGCACTGCTGCCGGAAGCAATCTTCGACGGCGAATAATAGCGAGCGCTACCGCATCCCGGTGATCGACGCGGTCACCGCGCGCGGATCGCGCATCGGCCACCGCCCTGCGTCCACCTGCGCGATGAACGCGCCGACAATGCGGTTGAACTCGTCAGGGTCCTCGATGTTGATCGCGTGCCCGCAGTTCGGCATTACCGACAGCGCCGCGCTGGCGATGGTCTGCTTCATCAGCAACCCGGGCGCCAGGCAAGGCCAGTCCTCGTCCCCGGTTAGCACCAGCGTCGGCAATGTCAGTGCCTTCATCTGATCGACCAGATCGTATAGTGACGGCCGCTCGCGCTGCACCCCAAGCTGCGTATTCCGCGCACCCAAAGCCGAATGCTCCGCCAGCATGCGTCTGAACTCGGCGAACCCGCGCGGGTCCTTGTTCTCGAACTGCACGCGCGTGGGCCCATAGGCGTATTTCCCGGCAAACACCTCCATCCCCTGTTCGAGAATGAATGCCGCGATCGTCTCCGCCTCTGCACGGAACCGTTCGGTCTGTCCGCGCTCTGCCCCATAGCCACACCCCGCGACGCACAGCGACAATGCGCGCGTCGGATGGCGGAACCCGTAATGCAGCGTGGCGAAGCCGCCCATCGACAATCCGACGACATGGGCCTTGTCGATCTTCAGATGATCGAGCACCGACCTGATGTCGTCCGCCGCCCGGGCCTGTGAATACTTCGCCACATCCTCCGGTACATCGGATGGCGGATAACCGCGCGCATTATAGGTGATCGCGTGAAAGCGCTGGCCGAAATGCCTCATCTGCGGTTCCCAGCTCCGATAGTCGCCAGCGTACTCGTGTACGAAGATCACTGGCACGCCGGAACCCGTCTCCTCGTAGTAGATCCGCACCCCGTCATCCGTGGTTGCGTGTGGCATGATCGCTCCCCTTCCTATTGCAACGGCGCCGGATCCTCGGCCACGACCGCATCGGCCAGGCCGTTGTCCACTGCCACGTCGTATGGCGTGCCAGTCGACACGAATCCGCCAGAGACCAGACTGGCGCGCAACCGATCATAGCCTGCGCGAGGCAAACGCGGATCGCTGCCCCAGATGCCAAGCGATTTGTAGCGCGCGCAGGCATCGCCGAGAATTGCCGCCGGCACATCCACGAAGTACTGCGCGATCTCAGCGGCAATCGCAGCGCCCGAGGCGGCAGCAACCCATTTCTGCGTGCGGTGGATCGCGCGCACCATACGGCGCAGCTCATGCTGTCGCGCCGCGAGCAAGCCGCGACGCGCATAGAACGTCGTGTACGAAGTCGGCCCGCGGCTCGCCAGCGCATACCACAGATGCGCCGCCCCCTCGGCGAGCAGTGCCGCGGCGAAGGGTTCGAACACCTGCACCACATCGACCTCGCCACGGCGCAGCGCCGCGGCATTGTCCGCCATCGTCCGGTCGCTCACGCGGGTAAGTTCAGCGGGCGCGATGCCGACGCGTCGCAGATCCTCCTGCAAACACATCCACGCCGTCGGAACCTCGCTCACCGTGGCGACGCGTACGCCCAACAGGTCGCGCAGGGCAAAGTCGCGACGAGGCTCCCGCCCAAGCAACAGAAACGGATCGCGCGTCACCACTTCGGCGAAACTCACCAGATCGCATTCCGGCATCTGCTGATAGGCCTGCATGACCCGCATCGGGCCGCCCCAGCACACATCCACGACGCCATCCATGACGTTGCGGGCCGCATCGCCGGGACGTGGCGAGCTGACGAAGCGCACCTCGACGCCTTCCACCGCATACGCATCACGCGCCAGCGCCACGTAGAACGGCGCATAGAAGACACCACGCAACAACTCCTGGAGCGTGATCGCCATCCACCGAACCCCTATTCGTGCTCGAACTCCGCGTCGGGAATATCCGCCGGCGCCGGCGTGACGGAAAGGTCGGGCGGGATCAACAGTGGCGACTGATCTGATGGCAGGACATCCACGGCGAAGCGCTCCACCCGCATGCCGGCCGCAAACGTATTGCAGGCACGGCTCCATAGCTCGCCGATGGCGAAGTCTGGACGATACGCAGTATCAGGCAGTTCCGCCACGGCGGCAGTGCTGCCAGGCGCGACATACACCGTCGCAGCGGTCCTGCCTGATGGGTCACGCAGCTTGACCACCGCAGGTTGCGCGTCGCGGTTGCTGATGCTGAGACGTACCCCGCCGGCGCCGTGACGATCGAGCACCTCGCCGTTCTGCGGCGACGGCCCCGCGTTGTATGCGCAATACGCCCGCCGTGCAGCCGCGCGATCGCCCGGCTCCAGGCGCATCGCGTCGATGAAGCCGCTGCCGCCGTCCGCCAGGCGTATCTCCACCAGCCCGTGCTGCGCTACCAGTCCGACCGCGCCTACCGAGCTGAACGCGGGGAGGTAGCCAGCAGGCCGATAGTCGTCGCGCTTCGTGTCGCGCCGCCACACCACGGTATCGCCGCTCCCCGGCAGCACGTAGTGGGTCATTGGCCCATCGGCAGATGCTACGGCTGGAGGGGGCGTGGGCCGCGGTCTGGCCACTGCGGCCGGGGGCGCGAAAGGCCGGATGATCGGCCCCTGCGGATGTGGCGAGGGACCAGCGAACTGCACCATCGCCATGATCGCCGCCAGACAGAACACCCCGCCGAGGCCGACCCACAACGCAACAGGCAGATCCGACAGGCGCGGGACTCGCGGTGCTGGTTCCAGAGAGGCCGTCCCCGACACGCCGGGGGCGAGAGCCGACCGGTCGTAGGCGGCGCGGCGGGCGGCGTCGCCAAGCACGTCGTAGGCGAGTTTGATCCGCATGAACGCCGTGGCATCACCAGTCCCCATGACGTCCGGATGCAGCACCCGGGCTTTGCGACGGTATGCCGCCCCGATGGCCTCGGGCGCCGCAGCCGGGTCCACCTCCAGCGCAGCGTAGTGTCCAGCCGGATCGTTGATCATCCTGCCATGCCCTGACCGTCACCCAAGCGCCTTGTGACGCGCCGACGCGGCGGTTACTCAATGCTCCCCCGATGCTGCCGCCGGACAGGAAACCGCCGTGCCAACCATATCGACGGCCATTGCCCTGTCGCCGGCAGGTCGCTGGCTCGCGTTCTTCGTAATGCTCACCGGCGGCCTGCTACCGTCGGTCGACTTCTTTATCATCAACGTCAGCCTGCCCTCCATCCATACATCGATCGGCGCCAACGCGGCGGAACTGCAGCTTGTCGTCTCCGGCTATGCGGCAAGCTATGCCGTGTTCCTGATCACCGGCGGACGGTTGGGCGACCTCTACGGCCGGCGCCGGCTGTTCCTGATCGGCATGATCGGCTTCGTTGCCACAAACACGCTGTGCGGGCTCGCCGATACGCCGATCCAGCTCGTCATCGGCCGCATCCTCCAGGGCATTTCCGCCGCAATGCTGGTGCCCCAAGTGCTGGGCTCGATCCGCGCGCTGTTCCCGAGCGAGGCGGAACTCGCCAAGGCGCTCAGCCTCTACGGCGTCATGATGGGGCTCGCCGCCTCCATCGGTCAGTTCGCCGGTGGCGCGCTGGTCGAGTGGAGCCCGTTCGGCTGGGGCTGGCGCACCGTGTTCCTTGCCAAGCTGCCGGTCGGACTTGTCGTGCTGGCGGCGGCCTCGCTGATGGTGCCGGAGACCAGCGCCAGTCGCCGACAGCGGCTCGATATCGGCGGTGCCGTGCTCATCTCGCTCGCCTTGATATGCCTGGTGCTGCCGCTGTCCGAGGGCCGTCAGCAGGGCTGGCCCGCGTGGACATTCGCGATGCTTGCCGCGGTGCCCGCACTTGCAGCCGCCTTCCTGCTCTTCGAGCGCCAGGTCAGGGCGCGCGGCGGCAGTCCGCTCCTCGATCTCGGCTTGATGGCGATACCCAGCTTCCGCCGCGGCGTGGTGGTCGGCACGCTGTTCTTCTTCACCACCGCCTTCTACATGCTGTTCGCCATCTACGAGCAGGAGGGTTACGGCACCGACCCGTTGTTCACCGGCCTCGCCATCCTGCCCTACGGCATCGGCCTGTTCGTCGGCCCTCTGGTGACCGCGCCTCTCGTCCGCTTGCGCCCCTGGTTGCTGACCATCGGCATGATGATTCAGGTTGTCGGCTATGCCGGAGTTGCCGTGGTCATCGCGGCTGGCTTCGATGGCTGGCCGGTTGTGGTTACGGTGCTGGTTGCGGGTTTCGGTCAGGGCATCGCCTATCCGCGATTGTTCAACACCACGCTCGGCGATGTCGCGCCGCACCAGGCGGGAGTGGCTGCCGGCGTGCTGACCTCTGCGTTGCAGATCGGCGGGGCGATCAGCGTGGCGGCGGTTGGCAGCCTGTTCTTCGCGATGCTCGGCAACGGCGTTGGCCGCGACGCCTACGCGCACGCCTTTGGCATCGCCCAGGCGGCAACCAGTACCGCGCTGCTCGTCGCGCTGCTGTTGTCGATCCCGCGCGGGCGGCGCCACATGACACGAGTGTGACGCTGGACCAAGGCCTCTCGCCACGCTAAGTGCAGCGCCATGAGCCGCACGGCAAGCCTGAAGCGGACAACCTCGGAAACCGATATCAGCCTGACCCTGTCGCTCGACGGGTCGGGACGGGCGGACATCGCCACCGGCATCGGCTTCCTCGACCACATGCTGACCGCGCTGGCCCGCCACGGCCTGTTCGACCTGACGGTTCGCGCCAAGGGCGACCTGCACATCGACTTCCATCACACCACCGAGGATGTCGGCATTGTTCTCGGCCAGGCCTTCGCCAAGGCACTAGGCGACAAGCGCGGCATAAGGCGCTTCGGCCACGCACTGGTTCCGATGGACGAGACGCTTGCAGAGGCCGCCATCGATATCTCCGGCCGGCCATTCCTCGCCTGGGACGTGGTGTTCGAGCGTCCGAAGATCGGCGAGATGGACACCGAGCTGTTCGAAGAATTCTTCCGGGCTCTCGCCACGAATGCCCTGATCACGCTGCACATCACGCGCCGCGCGGGCCGCAATGCGCATCACGTGGCGGAAGCGTGCTTCAAGGCGACGGCGCGCGCGCTCCGCATGGCGACCGAACTCGACCCGCGTGCCGGCGACGCAATCCCCTCCACCAAGGGCGCGCTGTGAACTTCTGGACCGCACATATTCGCGCGGGAGCCGCGCCCGTGCTGGTGCGCGAGGGGTTCAGCTGGGGTGCCCTGATCTTCGGCCCATTTTGGCTCGCGGCACATCGCGCCTGGATCGCCGCGGCACTCACCCTGGCCGCCGCCATTCTGATCGTGTTCCTCACCAGAGATGGCGTATCGGCGACCTTGCTCGCAACGCTCATTGTGCAGCTTGGCCTGTCCGGCCATGACCTCCACCGCTGGTCGCTCGACCATCGAGGCTATCTGCTCGCCCAGATCATTGCGGCGCGCACTGAATTGGAAGCGCTGGGGCAGTTGCTGGAGCGGCGGCCCGACCTGCGAGGCACATTCCTGCCGCCACAGGCCGCGCGATGAAGGTCGCCGTGGTGGACTATGGCAGCGGCAATTTGACATCGGCCTCGCGAGCACTCGCTCTGGCGGCGGAGCGTGCCGGGCTCGTGGTCGAGGTCCACGTGACGGCGGACCCCGATTATGTCGCCAGCGCGGACCGGATCGTGTTGCCCGGGCAAGGTGCCTTCGCCGACTGCTCGCGCGGACTGGCCGCGGTTACCGGGATGCGTCAGGCAATCGAGCACGCCACCAACCACGGCGCCCCATTCCTCGGCATCTGCGTCGGCATGCAGCTCATGGCGGAGCGCGGCCTGGAGCACGAGATCACCCCAGGCTTTGGCTGGATCGGCGGCCAGATCGCCGAGATGGAAGCACCGGGCCTGCGGTTGCCGCAAATGGGCTGGAACGCACTGGATTTCGTTCCGGGGAATCACAAACTGCTTGATGGTCTGTGCCCGGGTGACCACGTGTACTTTGTCCACAGCTACGCTCTGGTCGGCGGCAACCCGCGTGAAGCAATTGCGATGACAGATTATGGCGATCCGGTGGTGGCCATGGTCGCATCCGGCAACCGGGCCGGAACGCAGTTCCATGTGGAAAAGAGCCAGGAGGTTGGCATTCGCATCCTCAGCAATTTCCTGCGCTGGAAGCCCTGACGCAATGGCCGACGACGCTTCGTCCCATCCGGCGCAGCTCATGGTCGAGCGCACCACCGAGTTCACCGAGGAGGACCTGCACGCGCTATGCGAGTCGACCTCCGCGGCGATCATCGAGGGTGGCGGGTTTGGCTGGGTCAATCCGCCGGGCATGATGGCGCTCGAGACCTATTTTCGCGGTGTGCTGCTGGTGCCGGAGCGTGAGTTGTTTCTCGCCCGGCTGAACGGTTCCGTGGTCGGTTCGGCGCATCTGGTGCGTCCGCCGCGGAACAACGAGGCGCAGGGTCACGCGGCGCACCTCATGCACGCCTACATCGCCCCGTATGCGCGGGGTCACGGCTTGGCGCGCATGCTGACGATCGAGGTCGAGGAGCGCGCGCGCGAACTCGGCTATCACGTGCTTAATCTCGATGTGCGCGAGACACAGGAGGCCGCGATCCGGCTTTACGAGTCGCTGGGCTTCGAGCGCTGGGGCGTGCATCCCGATTATGCCTTCGTGCGCGGTCACGCGGTGCGCGGCTTCTTCTACAGCAAACGCCTGCGTCGGCCGAGCACGCGAAGGGTGCAGAACGGCGCGTGAGCCGGCGCCCGCCTCATGCTCCCCCGCCCCTTGCGGGAGGGGGTTGGCGGGAGGGGGACGTTGGCCTCCAAGCGCCCCTTTCCTTTACCCCCTCACGGAAGGGGAGGGGGAGATTTTGTCGATGACCCCGCTCACCCTCTATCCCGCGATTGACCTGAAGGATGGGCAGTGCGTGCGGCTGCGCCGCGGCGCGATGGACGACGCAACCGTGTATTCATCCGACCCTGCCGGCCAGGCGCTTGCATGGCAGCAGGCAGGTTGCACCTGGCTCCACGTCGTCGATCTGAACGGCGCTTTCGCCGGGAAACCGGTCAATGGGGCGGCGGTGACCGCGATCCTGGGCGCCGTGACAATCCCGGTGCAGCTTGGCGGCGGCATCCGCGACATGGCGGGCATCGAGACCTGGCTCGCCGCGGGCGTCCACCGAATAATTCTGGGGAGCGCCGCGGTGAAGAACCCTCCATTGGTGCGCGAAGCCTGCCGTAACTTTCCCGGACGCATCGTGGTCGGCATCGACGCGCGCGAGGGCAAGGTGGCGACCGAGGGTTGGTCCGAGGCGTCATCTATCGGTGCAAGGGACCTCGCGCAGTCGTTCGAGGACGCCGGTGTCGCGGCAATCGTCTATACCGACATCAGCCGCGACGGCATGCTGGCCGGGCTCAACCTGCCGCAGACCGTGGCGCTGGCGAGCGCGGTGGCAATGCCGGTGATTGCCTCGGGCGGCGTCGGCGGCCCGCAGGACCTGATCGATCTGCGCAACGCCGCTTTCGGCACGCGAATCGAGGGAGTCATCGTCGGCCGCGCCCTGTACGATGGGCGGATCGAACCGGCACTGGCGCTCACGTTGCTATCGCGCCCAATTAACCATTGATCCGTATAGATCGTTAGGACATCTGCTACAGGCAGACTGCGCAGATCAAACCTTGTGCATAAGCACTTGCCTTGCCAACGGGAGCCTATTCTAAGAATCGCGCACATGTTGAAATTACGTGTCATTCCCTGCCTGGACGTGAAGGACGGCCGCGTGGTCAAGGGGGTCAACTTCGTGTCCCTGCGTGACGCCGGCGATCCGGTGGAGCAGGCCGCGCTTTACGACGCGGCCGGTGCCGATGAGCTGTGCTTCCTCGACATCACCGCCAGCTATGAGAATCGCGATACAATTCTGGATGTGGTGTCGCGTACCGCCGCGCGGGTGTTCCTGCCGCTGACCGTAGGCGGCGGCATTCGCTCGACCGACGACATGCGCCGACTGCTGCTGGCCGGCACCGACAAGTGCAGTATCAACTCGGCGGCGGTGGCGCGGCCGGAGTTGGTGCGCGAGGCGGCGCAGAAATTCGGCAGCCAGTGCGTCGTGGTCGCGGTGGACGCGAAGCAGTCCGGGCCGGGACGCTGGGAGGTGTTCACACACGGCGGCCGCCGCCCGACCGGCATCGATACAGTAGCCTGGTGCCGCCAGGTGGCCGCGCTTGGTGCCGGCGAAATCCTGCTCACCAGTATGGACCGCGACGGCACCGGTCACGGCTTCGATGTCGACCTGCTGCGCGCTGTGGGTGCTGCGGTGCGGCTGCCGGTGATTGCCTCGGGCGGCGTCGGATCGCTGCAGCACTTCGTCGAAGGCGCTGAGGCCGGTGCGACCGGCCTGCTGGCGGCCAGCGTGTTCCATTTTGGCACGTTCACCATCGCACAGGTCAAGGCGGCGTTGCATCGGGCGGCCCTGCCTGTGCGCCTGCCGCGCTGCGCGGCCTGAGGGGAGGCCGCGATGGCCAAGGCAGTCAAACAGCGGCCCGAAAACAAACGCAAGAAGCTGTCCAAGCCAAAGAAGCTCCGCAAGCCCAGCAAGCGCATCGCTGTGCCGGTCGAGACAACCGATGTGCCGCGTCCGCCGCCACCGCTGGCACTCGGACCGGCGGCCATGGTGCTGGATCGGCTGTGGTCCGTGGTGATGAGCCGCCGCACTGCCAACCCCGCGGTCAGCCATTCGGCGCGCCTTCTGTCGCGTGGTGCCGCCAAGGTGGCGCAGAAGTTCGGCGAGGAGGCTGTCGAATGCCTGATTGAGGCGGTTGCCGGCAACCGTGACGCCGTGGTGGCCGAGAGCGCCGACGTGCTCTACCACCTGATTGTTCTGTGGGTCGCGAGCGGCATCCGCCCCGACGAGGTGTGGGAGGAGCTGAAGCGCCGCGAGGGCATCAGCGGCATTGCAGAGAAGGCCAGCCGTGCCCGGAACCTGCCGGTTGCGTTTGGCCTGGAGACGACGAAAATTCCCTGAGCCCCAAGGGAAGACCAGCGGGGAAAGACCAGTGGGTGGAGACCAGCCATGGCTGTCAGCGGCCTGCCGCCGTACGACGAGACCAATATCTTCGCGCGCATTCTGCGTGGCGAGATCCCCAGCCAGAAGGCGTATGAGGATGAGTGGGCATTGGCGTTCCATGACATCAACCCGCAGGCACCGACGCATGTGCTGGTGATCCCGAAGGGCCGATACGTGTCATTCGCGGACTTCAGCGCGAGCGCCAGCGCCGATGAGGTCACCGGATTCGTGCGCGCGGTCGGCAAGGTGGCAAAGGACCTTGGGCTTGAGGCGAAGGGCTATCGGCTGCTCGCCAACATGGGCGAGCACAGCGGCCAGGAAGTGCCGCATTTCCACGTGCATCTGTTCGCCGGCCGGCCGCTCGGGCGCATGCTGCCGTGAGGCTGACGGTCAGTGATCGAGCGTGATCCGTAACTCCGCGAGAGTTCCGATTGCCTGACTGGTTGCGTTGCTCGCCAATCGCGCGACCAGAAAGCCGGCAAGCCGCATCGCTCCGTCAGCCTCGATGATCTCCTCGCGTGTCGGCCTGACCTGAGTGATCACCAGCGACGGTCCGACGTAGACGATACGAATCCGGAGCTGCAGCTCGTTGAACCCGAGCTCCAGTGTGATGTCTCCATGCGCCAGGTCGCCATGCCGGATCGCGTCGATCACCTCCGCGAGGACATGGCCAGCCCGCTCGATGACGTCGCGCCGCGCACCCCAGCGGGCACCACATTCATTGACGAACCGGTCGATCACCTCGTGCACCAAGGCCGCGCCGGATAGCGTCAGCCGCTCGCGCCGCGCGATGCCGATGCGGAGTATTGGGTTGAGCACCAGCGCGACGGCGATGCCCAGGAACAATGGCGAGTCGGTGATGGGCGCCAGCCATTCCGGTATCCCGTGCGCCGCGGCGACGACCGAAGGGCTGGCAACGGCCGCCGCGAAGGCAATGCCCAGAGTGAACGTCTTGCGTGCGTCGAGCAGTCGTGAGGCGATGATCTCGATGCCGTTGATGACCAGCGAGCAGGAGTTGAACACCAGCGCTGCGCCGATCACCGGCGGCGGCATCAGCACCACGAGCATGGCGAATTTCGGGAACAGCGACAGCAGCAGGAAGCCCAGCGCCGCCGCGTATGCGATGGACCTGCTCGTCGCCTGGGTGGATGCGGAGAGACCGACAGCCGCAGAGCTCGCCGACTGTCCCACACCGCCCAGGAGCGCCGCCAGGATCGCTCCCAGGCCATCCGCCAGGACGCCACCGGACAGCGATGGCAGGTCCTGACGCCGCCAATCAGCGTCGTTCATCTTCTGTGCAGCCGTCACGCAGGCAATCGTGGAGAGGGTGACGGCGACGCCGCCCACCAGCAGCGGCAACAGCAGCGACGGGCTGAAGGCAAGTCCGGTCACGCCGAAGCGCGGGATGCGAAACCACGGTGCGCTGGCCAGACGCTGCGTCATGCCTGAACCGGCGGTGCCCAGTACCAGCGAGGCGGCGTAGCCCCCGACAATGCCAATGGCCGCGCTGAACAAGCGAAGTCGAGCGCCCCAAACACTGCATGCAACCATTGCTGCCAAGGTGGCGCACGCCAGCGCGATGCGCGGGTGGAACAGCGGGTCGCTTGCTACGCCACCGATCATGTCCGGAATGCCGAAGCTGGCCAGGGTGACGCCCGTGAGCAGCACCGAGAGCCCCGCGAGCTCGGCTGGCAACAGGAAACGCAGAACGCGCAGGAAGTGCGACGCCACCGATTGCAGCAGCCCGGTCGCGATGATCAATCCCCAGACCATTGGCATGCCGCCGAGGCGCAGCGCGACCAGCGATCCCGCGAGGTGAACGCTGGAAAGACCCGGAATGACGAGAAAGCCCGACCCCACCGGACCTTTTCGCGTGTTTTGCAACAGGCCGCCGCAGGCCGAGCCGATCATGCCAAGGCTGACGAGGTTGATTTCCTGGTCAAGGCTCGCTCCCACCGCCGTCGCTACCACGACGGCGTAGAGCAGCGGTATCGACAGGACCGCGACGTATTGCAGGCCGATAGCAGCGAGTATCGGCAACGGCGGTCGCTCATCCAGCCAATAGATCAGGTTGCTCGGTCGGCGAATGATCAGCCTCCAGTTTGCCAGCCATCGACCCGCCGCAGATCGACCATTACTCTATCCGCCACGCCGCAGTCCGACGCAGAGGTCCTTATCGAACATCCTGTACAGCGCCTGGCGATTGGCAACGAGCAGGCAGAGGTTGCGCGGGCTGCCGATTGGCTCGATCGGTGCAGTGGGACGGCTGGCCTGCCGCCCGAGCTGTGGGCCGCTCTGCAGATCGCGCTGGATGAGGTGCTCAGCAATATCCTGAAATACGCCTACGCTGATACCGTGCGACATGCGATCGAGTTGACTCTGTCAGTCGGGCCGGCGCTTGTGGCGCTTGAGGTGCTCGACGATGGCATGTCATTCGATCCGACGCTGAGGCAAGCTGGCGCGTCGGGCTGCGGCACGACGGAGCCGCAATCGGGCGGTCATGGACTGACGATCATCGCAAGGCTGATGGATGAGGTAACATACGCGCGGAGAGACGGCCGAAACTGCTTGACGCTGCGAAAGAGTCTCAATCCGCATCGGACATGACGGAGGATGCAGTGGACATCGTCGAATCAAAGGTGGGTCAGGTGGTTGTCATGGTGCTCGCCGGGCGCCTGGACAGCACCAGCGTGCGTGACTTCAGCGCCCGCATCAACGCGCACTTCGATGCCGGCACCAACGCGCTCCTCATGGACATGGCGCACCTCGCCTATATCACGAGCGCCTCGTTCCGCGCCCTCGCTCTGGCGCATCGCCGGGCCAAGGATTGCGGCACGGCACTCGCGCTGTGCGGATTGAACGCCATCGTCAATGAGCTGTTCGATCTGACCGGCTTCAGCGACAGCTTTGCGATTTATCCCAACCGCGAAGCGGGCCTGTACGCCTTGGCCAAGGCGACCGTCTGAACGCGGCGAACCGCGTCAGTTCATCACCTGGATCATCTCGCGCACTCGCGGATAGACCTCGCTCGCCCAGCGTCTCCCGCTGAACACGCCGTAATGGCCGACGCCGGTCTGCAGATGTTCCTGTTTCAGATTAACCGGGATTCGGCTGCACAGGTCCAACGCCGCCATCGTCTGGCCGATCGCGCAGATATCGTCGCGCTCGCCTTCCACCGTCAGCAATCCCATGCGCCGGATCGCCTGCGGTCGCACGTTTTGGCCATGCCACGTCAGCACGCCGCGCGGCAGGTCGTGTTCCTGGAACACACGCTGCACCGTCTCGAGATAGAATTCCGCCGGCAGGTCCATCACCGCCCCGTACTCGTCGTAGAACCTGCGGTGAGCCTCCGCGCTGATGTGGTCGCCGCCGACCAGGCTACGGAACTGGCCGAAATGTGCACTGATGTGCCGGTCGAGGTTCATGCTCATGAACGCCGAGAGCTGCACGAATCCAGGATAGACATGGCGGAACGCACCGGGAAAGCGCCAGGGCACCGCGCTGATCAGATGCCGGTCGAACCACTCGATCGGCCGCGACTTCGCGAGCTCGTTAACCTTGGTCGGATTGACCCGCGTGTCGATCGGTCCCGCCATCAGCGTCATGCTGTGCGGGACCGCCGCATCGCCGGCCTCCGCCATCACTGCGGCGGCGGCGAGTGCGGGCACCGCCGGTTGACAGACCGCGACAACATGGCTGCCTGGGCCCATCACGCGAAGAAAGCGGATGATATGATCGACGAACTCGTCGAAGCCGAAGCGCCCATCGGCCAGAGGCACGTCCCGCGCGTTCTTCCAGTCGGTGATGTAGAGGTCATGCTCCGGGAGCATCACCTGGACAGTGCCGCGCAACAGGGTCGCGAAGTGGCCCGACATCGGCGCGACGAGCAGCACGCGCGGCTGCGGCACGGCGTGATCCTTGCGAAAGTGCAGCAGCGTGCCGAAGGGAGTGTCATCGGCCGCCTCCTCCGCCACCGCTACGCTACGGTTGTTCGCCGCCACGACATTGATGCCGAACTGCGGCCGATGATGGGTAAGACCCATTTCAGCGAACATGGTCAGGCCGGCTGAGAAATGCCGCGCCGGCGACGGCATGCATGTGCCCCAATCGGCCAGCCTCGCCAGACCGGCACCCATGCGGGCAAACTGTCGCAGCGGAAACAGCAGATCCGCCTGCGCCTGATAGAGCTGGTACATCATCGACCGGCGGAGGCAGTTTTCATGCGATTGGCGTGCGAGTGGTTTCTGGCATTATATTGCAGCGCAGCATGGACCGATCGATGAAGGAAGGCAACATGGCTACGCTCCTGATCAGTAGCAAGAACTACTCATCTTGGTCCTTGCGGGGCTTTCTGCTCACCCGGCTGGCGCGGCTTGAGTTTGATGAGAAGGTCGTCGCCTCCAATGACCTCAACACACGTGCCGAGCTGCTGTTGCGTGCCTCGTCGATCCGGGTGCCTTGCCTCGTGCACGACGGCGTGACCGTCTGGGACACGCTCGCGATCGCCGAGTACCTCAATGAGCTGAGTCCGAAGGCGGGCCTGTATCCGGGCGACCGCATGGCCCGCGCCCACTGCCGTTCGATCTCGGGCGAAATGCACGCGGGTTTCTCCGCGCTGCGCTCTTCAATGCCGATGAACCTCCGCACCGAGGGGCGGCGCATCGCTGTCTGGTCCGCCGCGCAGGCCGACATCGACCGGATCACCGAGATCTGGCGTGGGTGCCTGGATACCTGGAAGGGCCCATGGTTGTTCGGCCGGACGCCGACCGTCGCCGATGCCATGTATGCGCCGGTGGTCACCCGCTTTCGCAGCTATGCCGTGGCGGTCGACCCCGTCTCCGCCGCGTATTGCGCGCATATCTGCAGTTGGCCCGATCTCGTCGAGTGGGTCGCGGCCGCGCAACTCGAGCCGGAACAGATCGAGGAGCTGGAAGTCGAGTTCTAACGCGCTGATCAGGCGATCTTGGTCCAGTTCGTCGGCGCCGGTACCGGGCACGGCCCCTCCACATCGAGCGTTCGGAAATCCGCCGGCGCGACGACCTCGAGGTATTCCATGTCGGGCGAGTAGTCGAAGAGGTAATGCGTGATGCCCGGCCGCTGATGCACGCAGTCACCGGCAGCGACCAGATGCTCCTCGCCTTCGTACATGAATCGCGCCCAGCCCTTCAGCATGATCACGATGTGGAAGTCGGCGACGTGCTGGTGCCAGCCGGTGCCCTCCGTGGGCGGACTGTTGGCCCTTACAAGCTGCGCCAGCACGCGCCCGCCGGTGGCGGTGGCGACACCAAGGTCGCGATACAGGAAAAAGTCGCGCAGACCCTCGCCCACCCACGGCGTATCGCCGCGCTTTACATGCGAGAACGTATTGACAGCGGGTTTGTCCAGCATCAGGCAGGCTCCCTTGTTGCGTCCGAGAGCTGCTTCCGGCCGTCTCTTCCCAATGCATCCTGATCCGGGATGCTGCAATGCAGCATGGCACGCGCGGGCCGGAGCGGCAACTGGTTTCTCGTGCAACCAAGGACATCCGGTCACTCCACTGCGGCCACTTGCGGGCACCTGTTAACGCATCTGCAGCTCTGGCCTGCCAGAATAGCCGCGCCAGGTTCCGCCGATGGGAGCGAGATGTTCGTCGCATTGAGCCGATTCATTGTTGCCAATGACAAATCGGTCGCCGTGCAGGCGGCCTTTCGCAATCGGCCCCACCTCGTCGACCATGCGCCGGGTTTCTTGAGCATGCAGGTGATGTTTCCGATCGACGGACCGAACGAGGTCTGGTTGGTAACGCACTGGCGCGATGAGGAGAGCTACCAGATCTGGCATCGGAGTCACGAGTACCACGAAGCGCACAAGGGCATCCCCAAGGGACTGAAGCTGGTACCCGGCAGCGCCAATGTGCGGTTCTTCGAGGTGTTTGCTGACTAGCGCCCGAAATCTTGTGCCGGAGGACACCAGAGTGAGAACGCTTGGGGCAGCCGGACTGCAGAGGTTTCGGCTGCTGCGGAACGATGCTGTCAGTGCGGTGACCGCGCGCCTCTACGCCAGCCATGGCGAGGTCTATGAACAGTTCGGGCCGCGCGGGCGCGCGGCATGCCGTGAGGACCTGGCATTTCACCTCGATTTTCTGCAGCCGGTCCTTGAGTTCGGTCTGCTGCAGCCAATGGTGGACTACCTGTGCTGGCTGGGCAGCGTACTAGCCGCGCGAAGCATACCGGCGGACCACCTCGTGCGCTCGCTTGACCTGCTCGGCGAGTTCTTCGCCGAGCACAGCGATGCCGCGGACGCCCGTGTGGTGACCGCTGCGCTGCAGGCAGCGGGGACGCGGTTCATGGACGTCACAGCGCAGGGAAAACCTGTTCCAGCTCCGGCACCGCCAGCCCCGTGGCCCGAAGCGTCTCCATTTGAGGCAGCGCTGCTGGGCGGCTCTCAACACGAAGCATTGGCGGTCGTGAACCGCTGTATCGAAAATGGCTGCAGCCTCATCGGCGTCGAACTGCACGTCGTTCAGCCTTCGCTCTACCATATCGGCGAGGAATGGCAGGCCAACCGCGTGTCGGTCGCAAAGGAACATATGGCGACCGCTATTGCAGTGTCGGTGATGACGATGGGGCTGCTGTGCTCGCGGCTGCCAGCGATGATCGACAGGCGCGTGCTGCTGGCCTGCGTCGCAGGCAATGATCACTCCGTCGGTCTTCGGATGGTGGCTGATGCGTTTCAACTCGCTGGGTGGGACGTGCAATATCTCGGCGCAGACGTGCCCACGGCGGCAATTACCCGGCAGGCCGCTGAGTGGAAAGCCCATCTTGTGGGATTGTCGGTGGCCTTTGCGCAGCAGTTGCCGGTTGCCAAGGAAATCATCGCCCAGCTGGCCGAACGCTTCGGCAGTTCACGACCTGCCGTGATCATCGGCGGACTTGCCATCAACCGCTTCAGCCGCCTGGCAGACATAGTGGGAGCGGACGCGTTCGGCGCCGACGCGTCGGCGGCAGTCGCCGCAGCCGACCGCGTCTTTGGCGGTTAGCAGACCGTGGCATGGTTTGCATCTGAGCTGGCGTCGATGCTCGCAATCGCTACCGCGGCCCTCGATGAGGGCGGCACTCTGATAGAGGCAAATGCGGGCTTCCTACGGCTGATCAGCCTGGAGGGCTCGCAGCAGATCGGTCAGCGGATTTCGCAGTTTTTCATCCAACCGGATTTCGCGACCCTGATCCGAACACAAGCCGATCGCGACGGACAGATTCACCGGGGGCTGCTGACGATCGGCGATCGTCTGGGACGGACACGCTCGCTGCAAGGCCGCGTGTGGCGGGTGCACGGACGGCTGCGTGTGCTGGCGGAGTACCGATGTTGCGGAACTGGAGCAACTCTATGGCACAGTGCTGGCGCTCAACCGCGAGTACGCGAACGCGCAGCTCGAACTCGCTCAGATCAATCTCAAATTGCAGCAGCGCGAAGCACAGATCCTCGCCCTTTCGCTAACCGATCCGCTGACGGGCATCGGCAATCGTCGTCGGCTTGAGCAGGCGCTGGACACGGAAGTCAGCCGCGCCGAACGCACGGGCGGCAGCCTCTGCGCGATCATGGCCGACCTGGATCACTTCAAGCACATCAATGACAGGTATGGACACGAGGCCGGTGACAAGGTGCTCGCTGCATTCGGTGAAGTGTTGCGTCGACGCATACGGGTAACCGACATCGCGGCGCGCTTCGGTGGCGAGGAGTTCGTCGTGCTCATGCCGACAACCGATCTTGCAAACGCCATTGCCATCGCCGATCGCATCCGAGCAGCGATCGGTGAGTTGCAGATCGAGTCGTTTATTGAACCGATCACGGCCAGTTTCGGCGTGGTCGAGCGGGGGGTAGGCGAGCCTGCCAACGCACTGCTGCGTCGTGCCGACGTCGCGCTCTACGAGGCAAAGCGGTTTGGACGCAACCGCGTCATCGCGGGCTGATTGAGCCGATCGATCAATGAAACCGCGGCATCACCTCCTGGCACAGCAGCCGCAGCGCGGTCATCACGTTCTCATGCGGAATCCTGCCCCCGCAGTTCAGCTCCATCAACACGCCGTCCAGCCCCAGTTCCTGGCGTAGCTCCTCGAGCCGTTCGGCGACCGACGCCGGAGAGCCGATGAGCACCGTCCCCTTCAGGGCCTCCTCATAGGTCATCGCCTCCAGTCGGCGTGCGGTGGCGGCACGACGGTCCGCGCCATCGACACCCGCGCGCTTCGCCGAGTCAGCCAGCAACGCCGCCTGCTGGCGGTAGAAGTGGATCAGGCTTGGCTCGGCCTCCGAACGTGCCTGCGCATCGGACGGCGCGATATAGGCGGGCACACGCAGAAACACGCCGCCGCCCCGCGGATCATCAGATGTTGCCAGCGCCTCGCGATATGCGGCGATATGCGGCGCGATCTCCGGCGCAGTCTCATAGCGGACGGCGACAAAGATCGGCAGAGCTTGCCGGCCATTGGATACAAATGTATCGGCACTCGTGGCGGCGACGCGGATCGGCGGGGTTGGTTGCTGAAAGGGTTTTGGCACCACCGAGACGTCCTCGAAGTGGTGAAACTTGCCCTGATACGAGATCCTGTCTTGCGTCCACGCCTTGCGCACGATGTCGAGAACTTCGACGAAGCGTTCGCGGCTCTCGGCGTAGGGCACGCCATACGCTTCGTAGGTGCGTGCCACACCGCTGCGGCCGACGCCGAAGATCAGCCGCCCGTTGCTGATCTGATCGACAGTCGCCGCCTCCTCGGCCAGACGCAGCGGGTGACACAGCGGAAGCACCTGTACCGCAAGCCCGATCCTCATCCGCTGAGTCCGCGCCGCGATGGCACTGGCAATGCATAGCGGCGCTGAGAGCACCGAACGACCCGGATCAAAGTGCAGTTCGCCCAGCCACATCGCATCGAGCCCCCATCGCTCGGCGCCATCCACCAACTCGAATGATTGCGCAAATGCTTCAGCGTGCGACCGTCCCGGCAGGGACGGGAACTCATGAAAGATGCCGAACTCCATCATTGCTGCCTTCCGGGTTTTCGTCTGACCGCGAGCGTAGGAGTGGGAGGACGGCGTGTCACGTGAGGCAGAGACGCACTTTTCCTGCCATCGGTGGCAATCGGCTATGGATTGCCGTCGAACGCAACGAGATCGGGCTCCAGGCCCTTGCAGCCGTGCCTTCTCGCTGCCCTGCAGGAACGCTCCACATGCAGGAGGAGGTTTCTGCAATTCGGCATCCTCGCACGCGGCTACCCGGCGCCACTCCACTGGATCCGCCCATAGGCTCGCACCATCGACAAATGCGTATTCCAGAGTATTTCGCTCCAGGCCGACGAGCCGCCCGCCAGTCCAGCCCAAACTCGGTCACCGCGCGCCGCACCATGCGTGCTCAGGTGATTGTGCAGATCGCCGTCCTTCGGCATTCGATAACAATAAGGCGCACAGTTGCGGCGGCGATTTCCGTGGCGCGCCGCCGTGCAGGCGGCGGAAGGCAGCAGCGCGAGGCAGGCAAGCACTAGCCGCGGCACGCACGTTTCCCCCGATCAACGCGGCTGATAACTTAGCACGCCTTTGCCTCCGAGGAGCATCGTGATGACCTATCCGACTCACCTGCTGCCGACCACCGTTGTGGGCAGCTATCCGCAACCTGATTGGCTGGTGAATCGCGCGGCGCTTGAGAAGCACGGAGTGCCACGCACCCGCGCGCAGGACATCTGGCGCATTCCAGCAGAGCTGCTCGAGCAGGCGCAGGACGACGGCACCATCCTGGCGATCCGCGACATGGAGCGCGCCGGCATCGATATCATCACCGATGGCGAGATCCGCCGTGAGAGCTACTCCAACCGCTTCGCCCTCGCGCTCGAGGGAATCGACGCGGAACACCCCGGCGAGGTGCGCTCGCAGACAGGCCGCACGACACCGGTGCCACGCGTTGTCGGCAGGATAAGTCGGCGCGGTCCGGTGGAGCTGCGCGACGTCGAGTTCCTGCTGCGACAGACCGATCGCGCGACGAAGATCACGCTGCCCGGCCCATTCACCTTGTCGCAGCAGGCGAAGAACGAATTTTACGCGGACGAGGAGGAGATGGCGATGGATTACGCGGCGGCCGTCAACGCGGAGCTGCGCGATCTGAAGGCGAGCGGTGTCGACGTGGTGCAGCTCGACGAACCCTGGGTACGCACCGCGCCCGACAAGGCTGCGCGCTACGGTGTGCGTGCAATCAACCGCGCATTGGAAGGCATCGAAGGGCCGACCGTGGTGCACCTTTGCTTCGGCTACGCCCATGTGGTGCAGAACAAGCCGAGCGGTTACGCTTTCTTGCCGCAGCTCGCCGATACGGTCGCGCGGCAGATCTCGATCGAGGCAGCACAGCCGAAGCTCGACCTGGGTGTGTTGGCCGACCTGTCAGGCAAGCAGATCATGCTGGGCGTGCTCGATCTTGGCAGTGCTGAAGTGGAAACGGCGCAGCAGGTGGCCGACCGAATCCGCGCCGGGCTCCGCCATGTCGCGGCGGAGCGGCTGATCCCGGCGCCCGACTGCGGCATGAAGTACATGCCGCGCGAAACTGCCTTCGGAAAGCTGCGTGCGCTGGCGGAAGGTGCCGCGGCGGTTCGGCGCGAGCTCAGCGGCTGAGCGCCGCCGTCACCGGCTGGCTCGGCACAATGCCGGCGAGGATAACTTTGGCCAACGCCTCCGCCACGCAGAGATAGCCGCGGTCGTTGTGATGCAGCCCGTCGGTGGCGATGAAGTCTGCCAGCGACACACCGTCGCGATGCCAGGCCCGCATCAGCGCGCGACGAGAGAACAACGCGGTGTCGGTCTCGGCCGCCACCTGTGCGAGTGTTTGGTCGAACACCGGTTCATCGGCCTTCGCCAGCAGCGCCGGCGACTGCTGATTGTCCATCAGGATCACATCGGCGCCCGCGGCCTGGAGCCGCCGCACGCCGGACGAGACCATGGCGCGGAATGCCGCCGGATCGGCGTTGCGCAGCGCGCCGTTGGCACCGACCTGCCAGATCACGAGCTGAGGCCGCACCGCCAGCACGTCGACATCAAGCCGGGCCAGTTCCTCCGCCGCGTCCTGCCCGCCGATGCCGCGATTGATGACCGCAATATGGGCATCCGGCCGCCCGGCAGACAGCGCCCGCTGCAGCACGGCCGGATAGGAATGAGCCAGATCCGACGCCCTGGCGCCTTGGGTCGAGGATGATCCGAGCGCCACGACCACTCCTTCGATACCTTGGCTGAGTGCACTTCGAAGGTGTGGCAGAACCAGCGGTGCCATGCTGGGTGTTGCGGGACAGTCCTCAGCGGCAGGCGCCGAGGCCACGGGCAACAGCAGCAATATTATTCCGCACAGTAAGGCTCGCAAATGGGAGAAGACGGCGTCCATGACCGTGTTCAACTATAAGCGAGCACCTGTGTCCAGACGGTTAATCGGTCAATTACCATCTTCGGCAGCACGGCGCTTGCGGGCGGCCGCGGCATACTGGCCCCGTGGCCTGACCTCCTGGACGTGCGGGCGGACCACAGTGTCGTAGTAGTCGTCCCAGTCCTCAGGTGTCAGCTGCTTCAGGTCGGGAACCAACTCATAGTTCTTGAGCGTGGCATCGTCATACGCGTTACGCTGGATAGGCTGCACCTGCAGCAGCGGGAAGTCGGCGCGGAAGTCGATCGGAACATCGGTCTTGGTCAGGCGCATATTGGTGATCAGGGGGCCGAACCAACGGTCGGTCTCGATGATGCCTTCGAACAATTCGTAATGCCCGCTGCGCGGAATGTTGGCGGGCGCACGCACCATCAGGCTCCAGCCCGGCGCAGTCCGAGCCACGATGCCGGTCCAGCACTGGATCAGGCCGGGCTCCTGCAAGGCGCCAAGAAAGGGCGGTGAGTATTCGCGGATCTCAGCGGGAGCGACGGAGTCGAACAGGTCACGGAAATTGGGGAACTGGGCGGATTGGAGCGGCAGCCAGGTGCCCGCTCCCTCCCAGGTCCACATCACGTCGCGGCCGTCCCACTGCAGACTGAAGCTGATGGGAGGGAAGATGTAATAGCCGTAACCGGATGCACTGGTGGATGGCTCGCAATAACGGAACGCGCGGGTGGGTAGCGAGCCGGCGGCGGAGCGATCGGCGCGCTGCGGCAGGCGCGCGGTTGGGACAAGGCGATAAAAGGTGACGAGGGGCGCTTGCTTTTCTGGCGGCTGCGAATTGGGGCGAGGGGATGCTGTAGTGGACACGGGCGCTGTCCTGACCAAGAACGGTAAAGTCACGAGAATCGGACGCGTGGCGCCCGGTCCGTCATTATAGGTAAGTCCTGATTACCCGTCTTTAGGATTCCGGGTGCTGTCAGCGCGCCGGCCGTAGTGAAGCGGCGAACGCGCCGAGACGGACCTTGGCGGCATCGGTGGTGGGCGCTAGCGCCGGGGCGAACGCGCCGAGACGGACCTTGGCGGCATCGGTGGTGGGCGCTAGCGCCGGGGCGAACGCGCCGAGACGGACCTTGGCGGCATCGGTGGTGGGTGCCAGCGCCGGGGCGAACGCGCCGAGACGGACCTTGGCGGCATCGGTGGTGGGTGCCAACGCCGGGGCGAACGCGCCGAGACGGACCTTGGCGGCATCGGTGGTGGGTGCCAGCGCCGGGGCGAACGCGCCGAGACGGACCTTGGCGGCATCGGTGGTGGGTGCCAGCGCCGGGGCGAACGCGCCGAGACGGACCTTGGCGGCATCGGTGGTGGGTGCCAGCGCCGGGGCGAACGCGCCGAGACGGACCTTGGCGGCATCGGTGGTGGGTGCCAGCGCCGGGGCGAACGCGCCGAGACGGACCTTGGCGGGATCGGTGGTGGGCGCCAGCGCCGGGGCGAACGCGCCGAGACGGACCTTGGCGGCATCGGTGGTGGGTGCCAGCGCCGGGGCGAACGCGCCGAGACGGACCTTGGCGGGATCGGTGGTGGGCGCCAGCGCCGGGGCGAATGCGCCGAGACGGACCTTGGCGGCATCGGTGGTGGGCGCCAGCGCCGGAGCGAACGCGCCGAGACGGACCTTGGCGGGATCGGTGGTGGGCGCCAGCGCCGGGGCGAACGCGCCGAGACGGACCTTGGCGGGATCGGTGGTGGGCGCCAGCGCCGGAGCGAATGCACCCAGACGGACCTTGGCGGGATCGGTGGAGGGCGCCAGCGCCGGGGCGAACGCGCCGAGACGGACCTTGGCGGGATCGGTGGTGGGCGCCAGCGCCGGGGCGAACGCGCCGAGACGGACCTTGGCGGGATCGGTGGTGGGCGCCAGCGCCGGGGCGAACGCGCCGAGACGGACCTTGGCGGGATCGGTGGTGGGCGCCAGCACCGGGGCGAACGCGCCGAGACGGACCTTGGCGGGATCGGTGGTGGGCGTCAGCGCCGGGGCGAACGCGCCGAGACGGACCTTGGCGGCATCGGTGGTGGGCGCCAGCGCCGGAGCGAATGCACCCAGACGAACCTTCGCTGCATCAGTGATGGGGGCCAGCGCCGGGGCGAACGCGCCGAAACGGACCTTGGCGGCATCGGTGGTGGGCGCCAGCGCCGGAGCGAATGCACCCAGACGAACCTTCGCTGCATCAGTGATGGGGGCCAGCGCCGGGGCGAACGCGCCGAGACGAACCTTACCGAAATCGACAACGGAAGCGATGCGAGCGGAGATCACATGGAGCATTGGTCGAACCCTTTCCAATTAAGCTTTCTTGCGTGCGAAAGACCCCTTCGTCTTTCGTGAACGTGACTCCAATGATTCCACGTTAAGGATTTATTATCGTTGAATTGACGTTATCCTGTCGTCAAATCGCTCTCGTCGCGACAAGACGACCGAATAGGCATAATACTGTGAGATTTCGGGGCAACTCGTCTCGGCTCGCGTGACAAGTCGTGATTTTATTGCTTGACCGTAAAAAATACAGCGTGATGGCGCCGGACCCGGTCAGAGTCCCACCTCAGGTGCCGTGATTGCGCCCCCGGAGGTGCACCTGACGGGGGAGCCAACGGCAAACCTACACTTTGTTAACGATGATCAGATGCAACGATACGGGGCCGCGCTGAGCGCGGCCCCGCCAAGGGTGCCCCAAGAACGCCTCAGGCGGCGGTGCCGCCCACCGTGAGGCCGCTGAGCTTCAGGGTCGGTTGGCCGACGCCGACCGGCACGCCTTGGCCATTTTTCCCGCACGTGCCTATGCCGGGATCGAGCGCCATGTCGTTGCCGACCATCGCGACCTTGGTCAGTGCATCCGGGCCGTTGCCGATCAGCGTGGCGCCCTTGACGGGGGCGGTGACCTTGCCATCCTCGATCAGGTAGGCCTCGCTCGCCGAGAACACGAACTTGCCCGACGTGATGTCGACCTGGCCGCCGCCGAAATTCACCGCGTAGAGGCCACGACGCACAGAGCGGATCATCTCCTCCGGAGAGTGCGGTCCGGCAAGCATTACTGTGTTGGTCATCCGCGGCATCGGGGCATGGGCGTAGGACTGACGGCGCCCGTTGCCAGTCGCCCGCATCCCCATCAGCCTGGCGTTCAACCGGTCCTGCATGAACCCGACCAGGACGCCGTCCTCGATCAGCACGGTGCGGCTGGTCGGCGTGCCCTCGTCGTCCACTGTCAGGCTGCCACGCCGGTCGGGCAGTGTGCCGTCGTCCACGACCGTGACACCTGGCGCCGCGATGCGGCTGCCAAGCAGGCCAGCAAAAGCCGAGGTCTTCTTGCGATTGAAATCGCCTTCCAGGCCGTGGCCAATCGCCTCATGAAGCAGGATGCCAGGCCAGCCGGGTCCGAGTACCGACCTCCATTTCGCCGGCGGGCGCAGGCACGCTGGCCAGGTTGACCAATGCCTGACGGAGCGCCTCATCCACCGCGCCGCGCCAGACCGCGGGAGCGGTAACGTGGTCGTAGGCGAAGCGGCCGCCAGTGCCATAGCTACCGGTCTCTCGCCGGCCGGCCTGTTCCACCACAACAGCGACGTTGAGCCGCACCAATGGCCGCAGGTCGGCGACCCGTGTGCCGTCGGCACGCATGATCTGGACGGCCTGCCATTCGCCGGCGATCGAGGCCATCACCTGCACGACCCGCGAATCCTTGCCGCGCGCATATGCATCTATGTCGGCCAGCAGCGCGGTACGCGCAGGAAACTCGGTCGCGCCGAGCGGATTGGCATCGGAGTAGAGCCGTGCGTTAGTGGCGCGTGGCGGCTCGGCGGCGACGCCTGAATGACCGGCCGCTACTGCCGCGACACTGCTTGCGGCGCGCTGCAGGGCAGGTTCCGACAACTCGCCGGCATGCGCATAGCCGGTCGCCTCGCCTGCCACGGCGCGCAGGCCAAATCCCAGCGACGTGTCAAAACCAGCGCTGCGGATCCGCCCATCGTCGAGGCTGATCTGCTCGCTTTCACGATACTCCAGATACAACTCACCGTCGTCGCTGCGCGTCAGCGCGGAGCCAAGCGTCGCTTCGGCTGCGGCGCGGTCGAGAGCGGCGTCGGCGCGCTCGAAGAACAGCTTGTCGGTGGCGAGCAGCGGCGTCATGGCGCATTCCTTCAACAGCGGTCACTGATCATTCAGGTGGTATGCCGGCACTGGGTTTTTTACTGCCGTCGGCAATCAGCCGTTCAGCCGGCAGGCGGATCTCCACGGATGTCCCCGCGCCACACGTGCTGTGCAGAGATAACTCGCCGCCATGGCCGGCAACCAGCGCACGGGACATATAGAGGCCGAGGCCGGCGCCCTGAAATCGCCGGGCCAGCGAGCTGTCGAGCTGGGTGAACGGCTCGAAGACGCGCTCCATGTCCTGTGCCGCGATTCCGATGCCGGTATCGCGGACGACCAACAGCAGTCTACCATCCGCCTCCAGCGACGCGCCGACCGACACGGTGCCACCCGTCTCGGTGAACTTGACGGCATTGGACAGCAGGTGGTCGACCACCTGCTGCAGCCGCCTCTCGTCCGCCCGGAGCGCCGGCAGACCATCCGGGACGTCCGCGTCAAGCGTAATCCCGGCAACCTCTGCGGCCGCATCCATGTGACGCAGGCACTGCCGCACCAGGCGGGCCACGTCGACCCGATCCGTGGCGAGGTCGAAGTGGCCCGAACTCGATGCGGGCCACGTCGAGGATGATGTTGATCAGCCCCAACAGCTTACGTCCGGCTTCGTTGATCTGCTGGGCAAACTCGGTCACCTGTGCGCCCGGCGGATTGCCTGCCTCGTGCAGCAGCGCATCGGAGTAGCCGATCACGGCGTTGAGCGGCGTGCGCAGCTCGTGGCTCATCGTCGCGAGGAAACGCGACTTTGCCTGATTCGCCCCCTCGGCCGCCTCCTTGGCTCGCCGCAGCTCGTCCTGTGCCGCCCGTGCCTCTGTCACGTCAGTATATGTGGTGACCCAGCCTCCGGTCGGTGTGGGATCCGAGCAGGCTTCGAGAACGCGGCCTGCCGGCGTGGTGATCTGCCTCCGGTACGATCCGCTTCGATCCGCCTGAGCCAGTGCGAGCGCTCGCTTGCGCGCTTCCTCGCCAGTCCCGAAATGGCCGCGCGCCAGCAAGCTTTCCAAAATCTCGTCCTGTGTCTGCCCTGGCGTGAGCATCCCCGGCGGATGGTCCAACAACTCCGCGGCGATGGCGTTGGCCGCCAGCAGCCGATGATCTCGCCCCCAAAAAGTCACCCCGTGGCGTATGCAGGACAGCATGATCGCCATTTCCCCGGCGCGACGCGATATCTGCGCCTCTGCTTCCGTCAGCGCGGTGATATCCGTCACGACGCTGATGTAGCCGCCATCCGGCAACGGTGTGGTACGCACGTCCAGGGTCATCCCGTTCGGCCGCCGCCGTTTGCGCACCTGCGGCCGGGTGACATCGAAGGACATCTGCTGCGCGACTATCTCATCGATAGCCCCTGGGCCGTATTCGCCCGCGCTGGCACGCTGGCGGATCACGTCTTCGAGACGATCCCCGACATTGAGCGGCGCCCCCTCCATCACCTCCGCGTATGCCCGGTTGAACATTGCCACCCGATGGTCCGCGCCATAGACGCAGACGCCATGTGGAAACGCCTCCAGGATGGACTGCAACAGCGTCGCCCGCCGGTAGGCCTCCTGCTCGGCCGGTGGCAGCGGTTTGGGAGCGGTCACGGCCCAGGGACCACCGGGCAACCGATCAGGGTCGGTGGCGGTGTCATTGCTGCCGCATCGCCGGGGCCGCCCGCGTATTGTGCAGCAGCACGACCCCGGCGCTCAACACCAGCGCGGCGACCGCCTGGTGCATCGCAGCCAGGACGATCGGCACAACAAATACAAGTGTAGCTACGCCGAGGAGATATTGCACCAACGCGATGCCCATGAGGGCTGCCGACGCGCGACGTGCTCCACGCGGCTGGCGGGTCGCCAATCCGGCAGCCAGCGTGGCGACCGTGACGAGAACCGTCAGCGTCGCCAGGAGCCTATGGTCGAATTGCACGGCGACGATGTTCTCCGTCAGGTTGCGCACAAATGGCTCGAGCCTGCTGTAGCCGATCGGCGCCAGCCGCCCGTCCATCAGCGGGAACGTATTGTAATCGAAGCCGGCGTGAGTGCCGGCGACAAAACCGCCCGCCACAATGGTCAAGGCAATGCACGCGCAACAGGCCCAGGCCAGAGCGTGCAGCGAGCGGCCTGCCGCGGGGCGCGGCGGTACAGGACGGAGTACCGTCAGCCCGATCCAGAGCAGGGCCGTATACAGGATCAAGGCAAATGCCAGGTGGATCACCAGCCGATACGGCGACACGGCGGTCGCCGCGGGCTCGAAGCCCAATTCCACCATGAACCAGCCGACCGCCCCTTGCAGGCCGCCGAGTACAAACAGCAGGGCGAGACGGGGGCGGAGTCGCCGTTCGATCCGGCCGGTTGCCCAGAACCAGATCAGCGGCACGATGAAAGCCAATCCAATCAGTCGGCCCCAAAGGCGATGCGCCCATTCCAGCCAGAAGATCTGCTTGAAGCCGGCAAGACCGAGGCCCTCATTCGCCAGACGGTATTGCGGGATCTGCTGGTAGAGGTGGTATATACGTTGCCATTCCGCCTCGTTCATCGGCGGAAGCGTGCCGGCGAGCGGTGCCCATTCCATGATCGACAGGCCAGAGCCGGTCAGGCGGGTGACACCGCCCAGGACGATCATCAGAAGGACCATGCCGGCGACGGCGAATAGCCAGGCCGCGACTGGCCGGCGGCTGCGGCGTGCTGCACGGTCCTCCGGCGGAGTTCCAGGAAATTCGCGATCGTCGAAGGGCATGGCCCGCTATATAGGCGTATCGGCCGGCCCCACGTGAATATCTCGGCGAAGCAGCGGCCTTGTTCAGTGCAGGCGCAGGTAGGCTCCGGGGTTCCGATACGACGGCGGCTTGATCGGGTTGGCTGAGGCCACGCGCACCGAGTGTACTTTGCCGTCCAGCTCGCGATGCCAAAAAGCCAGGAACTTCTGCAGCACGGGAAAGCCTGGAGCGAGATCCAGGTCCTGCCAGATATAGCTCTGCAGTATCTCCGGGTGGTCCGGCAGGCGATACAGGATTTCCGCCGTCGTCAGGCGGTAGTCGTTAAGCTGCAGCGCGAGGCTCATTATGGTCTCCGTCACAGTCCCCTTGTCTCCGACAACAGAATGACATGACCATGGGTTGCCTACGCAAGCATAAATCGCAACAACTTCAATGATTTGGCACTCAAGTCAGTCAATTGCTGCCGGCCGCTTGACTCTACACGCGAACGCGACTAGATCGCTGGCACTCTCCTGAGGGGAGTGCTAACGGACCGCGCCCGTGGTGCCCATGAAGGGGCCGCGGCAGGGCCGTTGGAAATGTCACATCATCCCATTGGCGAGATCACTCAAGGAGCGATCCGAATGAAGTTCCGTCCCCTGCACGACCGTGTCGTGGTCCGCCGGCTTGAGGCCGAAGAGAAGACCGCGGGCGGCATTATCATCCCTGACACGGCCAAAGAAAAGCCGATGGAGGGTGAAGTCGTCGCCGTCGGCCCCGGCGCCCGTGACGAGACCGGCAAGCTGGTCCCGCTGGACGTCAAGGCGAGCGACCGCATCCTGTTCGGCAAGTGGTCCGGCACCGAGGTGAAGCTCGATGGCGAGGAACTCCTGATCATGAAGGAGTTCTGACATCATGGGCATCATCGAGGGCCAGCCCGCCGCCAAGCGCAAGGCCGCTTAACCCCGACTGCAACACGCTGACTGCAACACGAAGGAATCCAACATATGGCTGCCAAGGACGTAAGGTTCGGCGGTGAGGCCCGTCAGCGCATGTTGCGCGGCGTGGACATCCTGAACGACGCTGTGCGCGTCACGCTGGGCCCGAAGGGGCGCAACGTGGTGCTCGACAAGAGCTTCGGCGCACCGCGCATAACCAAGGACGGCGTGACCGTCGCTAAGGAAATCGAGCTCGCCGACAAGTTCGAGAACATGGGCGCGCAGATGGTGCGCGAGGTTGCTTCGAAGACCAACGACATCGCCGGTGACGGCACCACCACGGCGACCGTGCTCGCCGCGGCCATCGTGCGCGAGGGCTCTAAGGCGGTGGCCGCCGGCATGAACCCGATGGACCTCAAGCGCGGCATTGATCGCGCGGTGACTGCCGTTGTCGATGAGCTGAAGAAGCGGACTCGCAAGATCACGACGCCGTCTGAAACCGCTCAGGTCGGTGCGATCGCCGCCAATGGCGAAACCGAGATCGGCAAGATGATCTCGGAAGCCATGCAGAAGGTCGGCAACGAGGGCGTGATCACGGTCGAGGAGGCCAAGGGCATCCAGACCGAACTCGACGTCGTCGAGGGCATGCAGTTCGACCGCGGCTATGTCTCGCCGTACTTTATCACCAACGCCGAGAAGATGGTCGCCGACCTGGATCAGCCGTACATCCTGATCCACGAGAAGAAGCTGTCGGGGCTGCAGCCGATGCTGCCGCTGCTCGAGAGCATCGTGCAGTCAGGTCGTCCGCTGCTCATCATCGCCGAGGACGTCGAGGGCGAGGCGCTCGCGACCCTGGTGGTGAACAAGTTGCGCGGTGGCCTGAAGGTCGCGGCGGTGAAGGCGCCTGGCTTCGGTGATCGCCGCAAGGCGATGCTCGAGGACATCGCGATCCTCACCGGCGGCACAGTGATCAGCGAAGACCTCGGCATCAAGCTCGAGAACGTCAAGCTGAACGACCTCGGCAAGGCGAAGAAGGTGCTCATCGAGAAGGAGAACACCACCATCGTCGAGGGCGGCGGCAAGAAGCAGGACATCGTCGGGCGCTGCAATCAGATCCGTGCGCAGGTCGAGGAGACCACCTCGGACTACGACCGCGAGAAGCTGCAGGAGCGGCTGGCGAAGCTGGCGGGCGGCGTCGCGGTGATCCGCGTCGGTGGCTCGACCGAGGTCGAGGTGAAGGAGCGCAAGGACCGCGTGGACGACAGCCTGCATGCGACCCGTGCGGCGGTCGAGGAAGGCATCGTGCCGGGCGGCGGTGTGGCACTGGCGCGCGCGTCGCTGATCCTCGCCAAGCTGAAGGCCGATAACGACGACCAGCGTTTTGGCGTCGAGATCGTGCGCAAGGCGGTGCAGACCCCGCTGCGTCAGATCGCCGAGAACGCCGGCGAGGACGGCGCGGTGATCGCCGGCAAGGTGCTGGACAAGGACGAGTACAACTGGGGCTTTGACGCGCAGACCGGCGAATTCAAGGACCTCGTGAAGGCCGGCATCATCGACCCGACCAAGGTCGTGCGGACGGCACTGCAGGATGCGGCCTCGGTCGCCGGCCTGCTGGTGACCACCGAGGCGATGGTCGCCGAGAAGCCGGAGAAGAAGGCACCGGCCATGCCCCCGGGTGGCGGCGGCATGGGCGACATGGACTTCTGATTGGGAAAGGGGCGGACTTCGGTCCGCCCTTTTTCTTCCCCGATCATGGCCGACAGAGGCCAGTTCATCCTCCGACGTCAAGAACTTCGATCGCGGAACCGTCTCGCCGCGGTCCAACAGGGCGTGCCAGGCGCCAGACATAGGCGATGATCTCCGCCACCGCCTGAAAGTGCTCGGCTGGGATATCGGCATCGAGCTCCACGCGAAATAGTGCCCGCGCCAGCGGCGGATTGGTCACGACCGGCACCCGGTTTGTCTCTGCCGTCTCGCGTATTCGGATGGCAAGTGAATCGACCCCCTTTGCCACCACGCGAGGCGCGGCGTGCTTTGCCCGATCGTAGGACAGCGCGACCGCGTAGTGAGTCGGATTGGTGATCACCACCGTCGCCTTGGGTACCGCCGCCAGCATGCGCTTGCGGGCTCGGAAGGCACGGATCTGCTTCACCCTCGCCTTCACCCGAGGATCCCCCTCGGTCTCCTTCTGCTCTTCCAGAATTTCGTGGCGACTCATTCGTAGCGACCGTGTATGGCGCAGGAACACCCAGAAGACGTCCAGCACGGCAAGCCCCGCCTGTGCGGCGAGCACGACCAGCACTACGTGCAGCGCTGGAACCGCGGCGCGGGCGAGAAGCTGATTTGGCTCACCGAATGGCGCAACGAGCAGTCCTGGCAGATCGGCCAGCAGCACCCGCCAAAGCACGATGGCGAGCACGGCGACCTTGGCCAGTGACTTGCCTGCCTCGACCAGGCTCTCCGGCCCTAGCAACCGCTTCAATCCGGCCCTCGGGCTGACGCGCGAGAAATCCATGCGCAACGCTCGGCCGCTGAGGAGGAATCGGGTTTGCACCAGCACCACGGCGACGCCGGCGACCATCGAGGCCAGCACGAACGGTGCGGCGCCATCCCAACAGACAAGACCCGCGAAGCGGGCCAGCGACACGTCGGGGCGCAGTTCGTGTGCCCGAGCCAGGAAAATGCTGAGCCGGAGCGCCAGATCGTGCACGACACCAGGTCCCGTCATGACCAGCGCCAACGTGACAGCCGCAAGCCCTGCGAAGTTGGTCAGTTCGCGCGAGACCGGGGCCTGGCCCTCTTCGCGAGCCTTCTGCTGTCGTCGCGCGGTTGCGGCTTCAGTCCGGTCTTCATGCTGTGATTCGCCGGCCATGGCCGGTCACAGGCCCGGCAGACTGGCAAAACCTGCGCGGGCCGAGATCTGCCAGGCCGTGAGTAGGGAGGTCGCCAGTATGGCGAGCAAGGCGATGCCGCCAAGAATCTGTGCGGGCATCACAACGAAGTAGACCTGCAGTCGTGGAACCAGTCGCGCGAGCAGGCCGGTGGCGACGTGCCACACGATGGCGACAAGCAGGAAGGGGGAGGCGATCCGCAGGGCCAGCGCGAAAGACACGGCGGCAGCGCGCACGGCGGTCTCAGCGGTGTCGGCGGCGGGCAGCATGGTTCCCGGCGGGATCAACTTGTAACTGCCGGCCAGTGCAGCAAGCGGCACGGCATACAGGCCCGTTGTCAGGATTATGAGCGGCGCGACCATGGCAAACAGTTGCTCGATCGGTGATGCGAGGCCGCCGAGGTCAGGATCCGGCTGCAAGACGTTCGCAACGCCCAGCATGTAGGCGATGAACTGGCCGGCGACCGCCAGCGCGAGCGTCAGCAGCCGTGCCAGCCAACCGATCCACAGGCCGGTGATCACTTCGGCGACGACCATGAAGCCGGCCTGGGCGCTCACTTCCGGCACCGGCGGGATCGACGGCTCGATGGCCGGCAGCAGCAGCACGGTCACGCCGAGAGCGAGGCCGACGCGCACTATCGGGGGCGATTGGGACTCACCCAGGCCTGGCAGCAGCGTGATCGCGGCGCCGATGCGGGCCATAACCAGCACGAAACCGAATGCCCACGCCGGCAGCGTGGCAAGCAGCGTGGCTGCATCGTCAGTCATGAGCCGCCGATGACGATCAGACGGTCCAGCAACGTGTGGGTGTAACTGGATAGCGTGGACAGCATGAACGGCCCTAGCAGCATCAGTGCCGCGCATAGCGCCAACACCTTTGGGACAAAGGCCAGCGTTGCTTCATTGATCTGGGTAACCGCCTGGAGCAGCGCAACCAACAGACCGACAGCGAGCGCCACCAGCAGCGGCGGGCCGCCGAGCTTCAGCATAACCAGCATGCCGTCGCGCAGCAGCAGGGCGGTGTCGGTATCGTTCACCTTCAACCCTAGATTGGCATCTTGATGATGTCCTGGTACGCCTGCACCACGCGGTCCCGAACAGCGGTCGCCGTCTGCAGTGTCAGTTCGGCACGCGACAGCGCGGTAACGACGTCGGTCAGGTTCCCGCCACCGTTCAGCGCCTCCACCGTCTTGGCATCGGCCGCGTGAAAGCTGTCGACCGCTCCCTGCAACGCTCGTTGCAGGGTGGCGCCGAAATCACCGGCACCGCTGCCTTGCTCGCCGCGGTCCACGCGCCCATAGGCATCGGCGGCGGCCGCGGGTGTAACGACAATTGTCGGGATGGTGCTCATTTGAGCAGACCGATCGTGCGCGTCAGCATGCTGCGCGAGGTCTGCATGACCGCGAGGTTGGCGTTGTATGAGCGTTCCGCCTCACGCATGTCCATCATTTCGGCCATGCTGTTGACATTCGGCAGCTTGACATAGCCAGTGGAGCTCGCCGCAGGATTGGAAGGATCGTAGTGCTGCGGGAACTCGGAGGCGTCGCGGCCGACCTGCTTGACGTGCACCGTGTCGGCGCCGAGTTGCTGATCGAGGCGGTTCTCGAATGTTATCGTCTTGCGGCGGTACGGATCGGCGCCCGGTGTCGATCCGGTGCTGTCCTGATTGGCCAGATTCTCCGCGATCACACGCAGGCGCGTGGTCTGCGCATCCATACCGCTTGCCGCGATGTCAAGCGTCTTGTCGAGATCCATGCCGATCTCCTGCCCTAACTCGAACTGCGACCCAGCGCCAAGTTGAACATTCCGAGATATGCCTTGTATATCGTGGTCACCAGTTCATGGGTGGTATCAGTCTCTGCCACCTTCACAAGCTGCTCATCCAGCGCGACGGCGTTGCCGTCAGGTGATTGCGCGCGCGTGCGATCGACAACCTCATTGCGCGATGTCACAGCCGCGGAGCCTGCCAGGTGATTTGGTTGCGTACGAACCGGTGCCACCGTGGTTGCATCATCGAGCGTCGTCGCGAATGAGCGCAGATCGTGCGGCTTGTACCCGGGCGTGTTGACGTTGGCGATGTTCTGCGCGAGCACCGCCTGACGCTGATCGGCCCACGCCAGCCGCCGCTCCGCCAGATCGAACAGGCCGATGGTGTTCGGGTCCATGTGCGCAGTCTGCGCCACCGGACTGAACGCACGGTTAAACCTGAGCGAGACAGCGATATGGAGCCGGGATAAAGGGTTCAGTAATCGCGTTGCGCTTTAATTGGCGGCGATGCCCCACGACAACCCATACGATCCAGTCGCCGCAGTGCGCGCGCTGGCCGAGGAACTGACCGGGACGATCGGCCTCGCCCGTGCCCTGGCGGAGTCCGGCCGTTCGATTGACCTCACCGGGCTCGATCGCCGCATTGGTCTGTTGTGCGCCAAGGCGCTCGATCTGCCATCCGATGAAGGTCGGCGTGTGCGGCCTCGACTGATAGCACTGTCCGGCTCCATGGAGTCGCTGTCGCAGGCCTTGCTGGCGCGCACCGCGCCATCCGGCTGACCCGCAGCGTTTGTCCGCACGGCAAAAGGCCGCGTCATGGTCATTGGAACAATCGGAATCACCTCAGTCCTCAGCGTCGTCGTCGCGTTGCTCGCGGTGCTTGGGTTGATCTGGCTGGCCGGTCGGGCCGCCAGGTTTGGTGGCATGGCACGCCGCCCGACCACCGGCGGATTGCTGTCGGTGCAGGACGTGCTGGCACTCGATGCGCGCCGGCGGCTGCATCTCATCAAATGTGACCAGCGGCGCGTGCTGCTGCTGACGGGAGGCGCGCACGACGTCGTGGTCGGCTGGCTCGATTGCGAACCGCCCCCGCCATGATCCTGTCGCGCATCCTCGCCCTTGCCTGTTGCCTTCTGCTGCCGGCGATGGCGCAGGCGCAGTCGCTCAATATCGACCTCGGCGGCGCGGGTGCGGCGGGTGCCACCGGTCGCCTCGTCCAGATCACGGCGTTGGTCACCGTGCTGTCGCTGGCGCCAAGCCTCCTGGTAATGGTCACTGCCTTCACCCGTATCGTGATTGTGCTGTCGCTGCTGCGCAGCGCGCTCTCCACGCAAAGTACACCGCCCAACATGGTGCTGATCGGGCTGGCGCTGTTCCTGACGTTCTTCGTCATGCAGCCGGTGATGAACGACGCCTGGACCACCGGGATCCTGCCGCTCTCCGAGGGCCGCGTCGGCGAACTGGAGGGCCTGCGTCTCGCCAGTGAACCGTTTCGCCGCTTCATGACTGCTAATCTGCGACCAGCCGACCTGCAGCTCTTTCTCGACATCGCGCATCTGCCCGCACCCGCCGCCGCTGATGACACGCCATGGCGGGCGCTGGTGCCGGCTTTCCTGGTTGGCGAGCTGCGGCGCGCCTTCGAGATGGGGTTCCTGCTGTTCCTGCCCTTCATGATCATCGACATGGTGGTTGCCAGCGTACTGATGAGTCTCGGCATGATGATGCTGCCGCCCAGCGTGGTGTCGCTGCCGTTCAAGCTGATCTTCTTCGTGCTGGTCGACGGTTGGCGGTTGGTCTCCGGGAGCCTGGTGCAGAGCTTCAACGCGCCCGGACCGTGATGTTGACCCGGCGCGGCTGCGTCATTTCATACCCAGGCAATCAATCGCCATCGAACGCCGCTCGGATACGCCGGTCGTAGTCATCCGCCAGCGCGTGCAGTGCCGCCGCGCCCTCGCCGGCGAAGGCGGGCCCGTGCATCAGCGCGAGCATTCTCGGTGTGAGCGTGGCAAGTCTTCGGATCGTGCGTCCCGTGCTTGGATGCAGGCTGGAGAACCGGAACAGGTCTTCGGCCGCGAGCGCGGGTCCGACAATGTCGTCGCTGGTCAGTGCCGGTGGATTGCCGAGCTGCGTGAACAGATCGCCGCACAGCAGAGTGCCGGTGCCCTCTTCGTACAGCACGCCGGCTTCCCAACCGTGCGGGATGTGCGGCGTATCGAGGTAGCGCACACGCTTGCCGCCGCCGATATCGATTACCTCGCCATCGGCAAGCACTCGCGGCGTACGGTCCGCCATGTCGTTGAGCGTCACGCGGCAGGCAGTTTGTCCGTGCGCGATTGCGGCCAACGGCGCCGCTGCCAGGAATTCGTTCATCGCACCGCATTCGTCGGACTCGTAGTGTCCGAACGTGATCCAGCGCAGGCGTTCAACTCGCAACACCCGGGCAATCGCTGCGGAGACGCCAGGGAACATGCCGCGCTTGCCGGTATGAAACAGCAGCGGCTCGTCACCAAGGATAAGGAACACGTTGTATGTCAGGCCGGCCGGAGGGGCGACCTCAGGCGCAAATGTCGAGAGCCGGTAGACGCCGTTGGCGATCTCGTCGATCTTGGTGTCCATTATTCGCTATCTCTCTGCTGACGGTCAGTATCGCTTATACGGCAGAAATTTGCCTGACATGGTGACCTTCACCCGATCGCCCTTCTGGTCCGGCTGCCGCTCCAGCGCCATGTCGAAGTCGATTGCGCTCATTATGCCGTCACCGAACTCCTCCTGAATCAGTTCCTTCCAGGTGGTGCCGTACACCATAACCAGTTCGTAGAACCGGTAGATCAGCGGATCGGTCGGCACCGCGCCAGGCAACGACCCGCGATACGGGATTGCCTGCAAAAGCGCCATCTCATCGTCGTTCAGGCCGAACATCGCACCGGCCTTCGCCGCGGTATCGGCTGTCATCGACATCTGCCCAAGGCACGCGGCGCAGGTCCAGGTCGGCGAATAGCCCAGCCGGTCGGCGATATCCACCCAGCTCAACTTGCGCTGCTGCTTGATCGCAAGGATCTTCTGGCCGAGTGCGGTCTTGGCGTCGTTCATGGCATCCTCCGTCCGGCGCTCGCCTGGCGACCGCAAGCAAGTCGCGCGCCAAGCTGGACCCGACCCTCTGCCAAACCTACTCTGCGACCAGCGGAGGAAATCGCGATGGAACCCAACCTCGTCCCCTACTCCCCCATCCTCCACCGCCCACCGCTGCGCTGGCCGAACGGCGCTCGCGTCGCTCTGTGGGTGGTGCCGAACATCGAGCATTACGAATTCCTGCCGAAGTTTGTTCGCACCCGCGATCCTTGGCCGCGCTCGCCGCATCCCGACATCCTTGGCTACAGCCAGCGCGATTACGGCAACCGCGTCGGCTTATGGCGGCTGTTCGACCTGACGGACGCGCTGGGTATTCGCTGCACCGTCAGCCTCAACATGGCTGTGCTCGAGCATTTCCCGGAAATCCTCGGCGCGATGGAGGCGCGCAACTGGGAGGTACATGTCGCACGGCATCTACAACACGCGCTACCACTGGAATTTCTCGCGCGACGAAGAGCGTGCGGCGATGCAGGAGAGCAAGGACATTCACCAGCGTCTCACCGGCCGCCGGCTGCGCGGCTGGTTCAGCCCGGCGATCACCAACACGCTGGATACATTCGAGCTCGCCGCCGAATGTGGCTACGACTACACGGCCGATCTGTATCACGACGACCAGCCGTTCCCGCTGAATGTGAAAGCCGGGAGGCTAATCTCGATGCCGTATTCGGTGGACATCAACGACGTGATCCTGCATCGCCGCGGCCTCGAGGCGGACGACTTCTCCCGCCAGATCCGCGACTATTTCGACACGGTGTACGAAGAAGGCGCCGAACAGGGCCGCGTGATGTGCATCGCGCTGCATCCTTACTGGGTCGGTCAGCCACATCGCATACGCGTGTTTCGCGCCGCGATGGAATACATCCTGTCGCATCCCGGCGTCTGGCTCACCACAGCGGGCGAGATCACCGACTGGTTCAACCAACATCATCTGCCGCTGATCGAATCGCATCTCGCGGCTCGGGAGGCAGCCAATGGTTGAGCCCGTGAACACGCCGCCCGTCGGCGAGCAGCGCCGGCCCGGCATGGACCAGCAGCATCACGCGTATCGCACGCTAACCGAGGCGCCGCGCTTCGCGTGGCCCGACGGCGCGCGTATCGCCTTCACCGTCACGCTGGTCCTGGATTATGGGGAGGTGAACCCACCAAAGGACGCCAACGCCGACCCGCGCGTTGTCTCGCCACTAGGGAAATTCTTTCCTGACTGGTTGACCTGGAGCCAACGCGAATACGGAGCGCGCGTCGGGATATTTCGTGTGCTCGATGTGCTGGACCGGTTCGGTGTGACGCCAAGTGTGGCGCTGGGTTCGGCGGCGGCGAAGCGCTATCCGGAGCTGGTGGACGAACTGATGCGTCGCAACGCCTGCTTCCTCGCGCATGGAAGCTATGCGACGCGACGGATCACCAGCCGCATGAGCGAAGCCGAGGAACGCGCCTACATCGCGGAATGTCGCGACGCGGTCCGCGCCGCGGTGGGCGACGAGCCGCTCGGCTGGTGCGGACAGGACTTCAACGAGTTGGATCGCACGCCCGCATTGCTGGCAGAGGCCGGCTTTGCCTACACCACCGACTGGGCCAGCGACGATCGGCCGTTCCTGCTGGACCGCGGCCTGGTCGCGCTGCCGCCGCAGCCGGAGTGGAACGACCTCGAATGCATGTGGCTGCGCCGCGTGCCGCCGCCGGTGTGGGCCGACAATATCGCCGAGGCGTTCACCGTCCTGCACGACGAGGGTGGCGCTTCGTTCAACCTGACGCTGCACCCCTGGATCGCCGGACAGGCGCATCGCATTCGCTGGCTGCGCGAGGCGCTTGCGCGCACGCTGGGCCGCCGGCACGTATGGCGCACCACCACCGATGAGGTGGCACGCGTCGCACGCGAGCAACTCTGATCGCGGCTCGGATGCCGATCCGCCGCGTTCATATCATGGGTGCGTCCGGTGCGGGCGTGACCACGCTCGGTCGCGCGCTGGCCGACGCACTCGGCCTGCCACACCACGATACGGACGACTACTACTGGCAACCGACGGATCCACCCTACCGGGAAAAGCGCGACATTCCCGACCGGCTGCGCCTGATGCACGAGCTGTTCCTGCCGCGACCATCCTGGGTGCTGAGCGGCTCACTCAACTCGTGGGGCGACCCGATCAGGGGATTGCTCGACTTGGTGGTGTTCTTGCGCACGCCAACCGAGATCCGCCTTGCGCGATTGCGTGACCGGGAACAGCGACGTGGCTGGGACGATGAAACCCAGAACTTCCTCGAATGGGCCTCGCACTATGACGACGGCACCCGCGAGGGCCGGAGCCTGCTGCGTCACGAAACCTGGCTGAAGGCTCTTCGCAGTCGTGTGCTGCGTCTTGACGGCACCCTTCCGGTCGCGGATCTGGTCGATCGTATCGTTACAGCGACAACAATGCAGGGCAGGGCAAAAAGTTGAGCGGGGTGACCGACGACGAAATCGCCGTTGCGCGCCGCTGGTTCGCCGAGGAACTGCGGCATGTCGCGCGCGTAAGATCGCCTGCGGTCGTCGATGCATTCGCCAGCGTACCGCGGGAGCATTTCGCCGGACCCGGGCCATGGCGCCTGCTGAGCCCCTGGTATCTGCGGGACTACTGGACAACACAGGATGCCGACCCGCGTCACCTGTGCCACGACGTGCTGGTCGCGATCGACGAAGCGCGCCGACTGAACAATGGCCAGCCGAGCTTGTGGGCATTCCTCTATGACCAACTTGATCTCGGCGGGGGTGACCATGTGATGCATGTCGGCATCGGCACCGGTTACTACAGTGCCATCCTCGCTCACATTGTCGGCCACAGCGGCGCGGTCACAGCGGTTGAGATCGATCCGGTGCTCGCTGCGCGTGCGCAGGCAAACCTGACGCGAGATTGGCCACAAGCGCATGTCGTGACCGCGGACGGCTTCGCGTTCCGCCCCGAGCGGCCGGCGGATGCCATCATCGTCAATGCCGGCGTGACGCATCTGTCTCTGGCATGGCTCGACGCGCTCAACGAATTGGGCGGACGGCTGCTCGTACCGTTGACCAATGCGAACAGGGCAGGCGGGTTCGTGCTGATAACGCGACGCGAGGGCGCGACGCCCCGGTACGACGCACGGCATGTCTGTGGTACCGGCCTCATCGGTTGCGTCGGCGGGCGCGACGACGAAGCTGAGGGAAGGCTGATCGCAGCGATCGCCAAGTCGGGATTTGCGTCCATTCGGTCGCTGCGGCGCCGCCGGATGAACCGGACGAGACCTGCTGGCTCGCGGGCGAGTCCTGGTGGCTGTCGACTGCTTCGCTCGACTTGTGAGGATCAACCATGCTGCAGCTGCGGCCCAACTGCGAATACTGCGACAAGGACCTTCCGCCACGCGCGATTGACGCCCGCATATGCAGCTACGAATGCACGTTTTGCGCGCGCTGTGTCGAGACGGTGCTGTTCAACGTCTGCCCGAACTGCGGTGGCGGGTTCGTGCCGCGGCCGATCCGCCCGATTACCGAGTGGCGCCCCGGTGTGTGTCTCGGCAGGCAGCCCGCTTCGACACAGCGCGTCCACTTGAAATGGGATCGCGCCGAACTCGCCGAGTTCATCACGACGGCGCGCGAGGTCGCACCGGAGGAGCGGTAAGGGCTCAATCGAATGACCCGCGCGATACCGGCCATCGGTCATCCGGCGTCCGTGCCGGCCTCGAAGTCGTGGCACAGTGGCTGTCGATCGCGAAGTCCGGGCGGGTCGCTGCGACCAGGCCTGTCGCGCCGGATCAGGACGCTTCGCGCGCGGGCCACTCTGGCTTGTGATAACCGAGCGGTACCGATGGACGTGCCCAATAAGGCGGCGTCTCGGACAACTGCACGGTCGGCCGCAGATGCCGTAGCCGTCCCGACGGCGTCTCCGTCACTGTCGACCAGCGCTGCAGTTCCTCGGGGGTAAACTCCGCCGCGGCATCACGTGCAGCCGCTTCCGGCACCTCGCCCAGATCGACGATCCACTTGCCGATCTGCGCCAGCGAAATGCGCACCAACCAACTGCCGCCTTCCCGTGCGCGCCGTTCCAGAGCGACCATCGCGCCGAATGCCATCAGATAGCCGGTGCAATAGTCAATCGCGGATACCGGATAGAACTGCGGCCCCGGCGTCTTGCCCGGCACCACTTCCGCCTGCCGCGACGTGATGCCACTGACCGTCTGCACCACCGTGTCGAAGCCACGCCGCGACGCCCAAGGCCCCGCATGGCTGAACGCGCAGAGCGACACGTAGACCAAGCCCGGCCGGATCGCAGCCAGCTCCTCGGGCGACAGTCCGCGCATGCCCAATGTGCCCGGCCGGTAGCCTTGCGAGAACACGTCAGCCTCCCGCACAAGGCCGCGCAGGATATCGACATCCCGTTGCTCTCGCAGATCGAGATGCGCAGACAGCTTGCCGTGGCCCGTGTCGAACTCCTGATAACCGAGATTGGGCAGATGCGGCCCGGTGATCTTCAGCACATCCGCGCCATGCTCGGCCAACGTCCGCGCGCATGTCGGGCCGGCGAGCACGCGCGTCAGGTCCAGCACGCGAATGCCGGAAAGCGGGCGGTTGCCGGTCGGCAGTGGTTCCGGCGGGCTGTCGCCGATCCGTACGATCTCGAGCAGCGGCAGGCCGGCGATGGCGGCGCTCTGCGGATGCTGCGCCCACTCGGCTTTGGTGCGCACCATGCCGCCGGCACCCTTCGCGGCGATTATCGCCTCCTCGAGGTCTGCGGCATTCCAGTTCAGCACCGCCTTCGTCACCGCCTCGCGGTCTTCCGCGACCCCGAGCACGCTCAGCGCGGCGGCGCGGTGGTTGGGGAAGTTGCAGTGCAGGTAGCTCCAACGGCCATCCTTGGTGGGATAGACGCCCATGATCGAATTGCGCCTGGTCGATACCTCGCCTTCGCCCAGTTTCATGTAATGGCCGCTGCGCAGCGATGCCGTGGCTTGGCGCACGTCGACCGTCACGGACTGCCGCCGCCCGGTGCGAAGCTCCCACAGATCCGCCGCCGCGAGCCCCGTTGCGGCCAGCGTTGCCGTGCCGGCCACTCCAATGCGGAACGGTGTCGGCAGAATGGGATCGGTGCCGCCGGTGAACGTCACGCTGTCAGCGCGTGCAGCGGACACGCCGGCAACCGGTAGGATCGAGCGCAGGGCCTCATTCGGCATGATCGTGGCCTCCCCAGTGAATGGCAGCGAGGGGAAGAATGGCGCGTGTCCCGGATGTGTTGCAATCTTGCCCTTCTCAACCACTGACGGATGGGGTGGATCATGCGCGTGAGCACGATGATACGGTTCAGTCCTGGCACGGACCCAGATAACCGCTTGCTGGACCGGGTCGCTGACTATGCTCGTCGGATCGAAGCCAGCGGCTTCCCCGGCATTTGGGTGGGCAACTCGCTCGGTCGCGGCCGACCGACACTCGATCCACTGGTCGAGCTCGCTACGCTGGCTGCGGTCACGCAGAAGGTCGAGCTTGGTATCGGGGTGTTGCAGTTGCCGCTGCGTCACCCGATAGAATTGGCCCACCGTGTGCAGTCGGTGCAGGTCTTGTCTGGCAACCGTCTCGTGCTCGGTGTCGGCAGCGGCTCGACGAAGGCCGACTTCGATCTACTCGGCTACGATTACGATGCGCGGTTCCGCACGCTGCGTTCCTCGCTCGACGTAATGCGTCGCACATGGCGCGGCGAGCCTACAAACACCGGAGGAACGCTATCGACCTGGCCGGGCTGCGAAGGCGGTCCGCCCATCCTGATCGGTGCCTGGCGCAGCCATCGCTGGATCACTTTGGCGGCCAAGGAATATCAAGGCTGGACTCCGTCGGGCCGCTACAGCAGTTGGGATGATCTCGAGGCTGGCATGCGCGTTTTTCGTGAAGCCGGCGGCACGAATGCCGTGCTCGCGAACATCACAGTCGACCTCGGCAATCGGCCCGGATCAGCCGAACTCGCGCAGGTTGCCGAGCCGTCGCTGATCGGCACGCCGGACGAGGTCCGCCAGAAGCTGAACCGTATGAAGCAGATCGGTTTCGACGAGATCCTTCTCGTCTCGCATCACGACGTGCTCGAGGATATCGAGCGGGCGCGGGACATGCTCTGACCGCGCCCGCCTCGGATCAGCGCGTGGTGTTGGTATTCGGCGGGTTTGGGTTGCTGGGCTGCGGGTTGTCGTTGCTGCCGTAGGTCTGGTTGGCCGGTTGCTCCTGGGCGTTGTTCTGGCCCGGGGCCAGATTCATTGCGGACAGCGTGGCCTGGTCCAGTTGCCCGGTCGCATTCATGTTGTGCTGCTGTTGATAGCTGCGCACCGCGGCCTGCGTCGAGGGTCCCCAGACGCCATCCACGCGCCCATGATACAAGCCACCCTGCTGAAGGTTCTGCTGCACGCTGCGGATCATGTCGGGTGTCAGCTCAGGCGCGCTCGTCTGCGACGCTGGCGCAGCAGCGTAACTCTGGCTGGCTGGAGCGGCACGGCTGGTCTGCCGGTTGTTGTCATCGATGCCCAGCCACGAGCAGGCGGGCAGAACGGCAACGCTGGAAAGCGCCAACAGCGCGGCGAGATTGCGGACCTTCATCTTGACTGTCTCCTCGGGACGAGCTTTTCGCATCGCTGAACTGATGCGATTGCTGCCGGTTGCGGCAAGGAACCGAATTGTGATGCCGGCTATTCTGCCGCGATGGGCTCGCGCTTGGATCGTTCCTTGGTTGGCACAAGGTCGAGCCATGCAGCGCGACGTTTAGCGGCCTGCGCCGCGAGCGTGCCCTCAGGGAAGGCGGCGCGCGCGCCCTCGGCGATGCGTCGTCGCAGGTTCGTGTCGCGCACGAGATGGGAAAGTGCCACGAACCAGGCGTTCTCATCGTCGGGCAGCAGCCAGCCGCCGGGGCCGTCGGCCAACGAGCCGCGATAAGCCTCGCGGTCGGACGCGAGCACCGGTAAGCCGATCGCGGCATAGTCCAGCGTCTTGATCGCGGACTTGCAGCGGTTGAATGCCGTATCGGTGAGCGGAGCGATGCCGATGTCCCAGTGCTGCTGCGTGATCCAATTGACGAAGCCTGGATACGACCCGCCAACCTGCACCGGCATGCCGACACGGTTGACCCAGGACGGCATGTCGTAACGGCTGCTGATACCGACGAGATCGACCGATACGTATTCGGCGAAGACCGACTTCAGCCGCGCGAGCGCACCCTCCACGATTGCAAAGTCGGCGTCATGGGTCGCGGTGCCCATGAACAGAATGCGCACCGGCCCCTGGCGCGGCGGCGTCGGTGGCGGCGCTGCGGCCCAGAGCCGTTCATCGAGCCCGTTCTCCACCACACGCACATCGTCGCGCAATTCCGCCAAGGTCGCGGCGAGCACCTGTGTCGATACCCACACGGCGCCGGCGCCGCGCACCAACCGCGATACTGTCCGCGCTCGCGGCCGCAGCAGGTCTGCATCGGGATGGGCTCGGGGAATGTGGCGCAGGTCATCATCCAGGTCGTACAGCAGAGTGATGCCGTGCTCGCCGCAATGCCTGATCAGGCTTTCGACGGCATCGAGATCCTCTACCGCATAGCGTTGCGTGACGATGATGTCGGCGCGGTAATTCAGCGCCTCATCCGCGTCGGCGAGCACGATGTCGAAGTCGCCACCGATCGCGGGATGGTCGAGCGGCTGCAGCAGTCGTATATACGAACACGGTGTCAGCGCACCGCTGGGAAAGCGCTCCGGTATCACCACAACGCTGACGCGATCGTCGCTGCGCAGATCCACGAGTTCACCTGCGGTGCGAACGGCGGGTGCCTTCACGTAGTGGTCGCGGTAGTAATCCGCCACGGTCCGACGCGGCCTGCCTGCCGGGGGCTTGCGCTGACTTGTGAGCGCGCCGCGCACCTTGCGGAACACCGCAAGCCACTCCTCGGGCGATGCCTCAGGATCGACCAGCCAGGTCAGGGGCCGCCCCTCCAATCGCTCCGGAAACGCGCCGATCTGCGTGGCGACGATCGGCAGGCCGGCGTCGATCGCTGTCGTGAGTGTGTAGCTGTAGGTCTCCGGACATTGCCCGGGAAACCAGACGACATGGGGTTTCACCTTGGCGAGCAGGGCCGGCAGGTCAGCCTCCTCGTACTCGCCGGTCATTGCGATGCGCTTTGCGAGCGGTCTCGGCAGTTCGGTGTCCGCGTGGCCGATCACGTGGATGGACAATTCCTCCGGACTGGCTGCCGAAGCGATGGTCATCACAGTGGCCGCGCCTTTATGGTTGCTGAACACACCGATCACCGCGATGCGCAAGGCACGGGCTTTGCCTGGCGTCGATGGTGACAGCGGCCACGGACCCGCGGTGACCGGTTCGTGTGGCACAACGACGGCGTGGCGGGCGACACCGTGACGCGCGAGGCGTTTACGAACGTCCCCGCTCGGACAGATCACCCGCTCCGCCTCGAGGAATTGCCAGGCGTTGCTGCGCCGCCACGACACGATGTCGCCTGAACCGTGGCTCGGACGATCGGCGATGCATGCGTTGCAGCTCGCTATGTCCGGCTCGTGGCAGTAGGCGCCATGCGGCCAGGGCAGCAGGTTCACCTGCGGGCAGATGGCGAAGTAGTCGTGCACTGTCACGTCGAACGGGACGCCGAGTCGGTGAACCAGAGCGCGGACATCGACGTCCATGCTCATGAGATGATGGATGTGCACGCGCGTCACGTCCGCCGATTCCAGCACCATGGCGAGGTCGTTCATGCGATCGGCGGGCAGGGCAAGCTCGGGATGGCCCGGCAGTTTCGGCACCGACAACGCGGCACCCCGGGCGGTTGATTCGAGCAGCAGGCAATTGGCATTGCCCGTGGTTCGTTCAACTAGGTCCATGATATGCAGGCGCACACCGCCGCCCATATCGTGGGTCAGCATCAGAATGGTCGGCAGCCTGGACCGGCGGAACAGCTCCATGGTGACAGCGAGGCGATAAGGTCCGGCCGCATCGACTTTGACATGCTGCGCGATCAGCCGTGGATAGCTGGGATAGCGCTCGCAAAGCAGCCTCATGGCCCGCCGGGCCACGGCGGACGCATTGGCGCCGAAGCTGACGGAACCTTCGTGGAAGACGAAGGTGTCACAGGCGAGGAGATGCCGCCAGCCACGCGCGCTCGCACGCAGGCAGAAGTCGTTCTCCTCGCCATATCCCCGCCCAAACGTGGTGGCATCGAACAGGCCAATTTCAGCCAGCGCCGCACGGCGGATGTACATGCAGAACCCGACCGTGGTGGGGAGCGCGACGCTGCGCCCGGCGTTCGCCGTTTGACAGGCGGCGTCCAGTTCGGCCACGCCGAGACCGAACGCGGGCGGACCACCTGTGATGCATGGATAACCGCAGATCGTCGCGTTGTTGGAAAATGGCGAAACTGACGCCACCCGCGGCGTCGCATAGGCGTGGCCGGCCAGCCGTCGCAGCCAGCCATGGGGCACCTCGGTGTCGCTGTTGAGCAGCACAACGTCGTGGGTGCCGGCAGCCTCGATGCCGATATTAACCGATGCGACAAAACCCTGGTTGCGTCGATTGCGCAGCAGTTCGATGCGTCCTTTCGCTGCCAGACCATCGAGCCAGGCTGACAGCTTAGGTTCCGGCGAGTGGTCGTCCACCACGATCACGCGTCCGGCCGGACGATCGGGATCAGTCAGGACCGATTTGATGCAGCGCCTCGTCTGCGCCAAGCCGCGATAGACCGGTATGACGATATCCACGACCACATCGGGCGGAGCGGACGGTGACCTGGCGCGGCTCGGGAGATAGTCCCTGATCGCAATTGGCTTCTCGGTCAGCCAGCCGCTTATAACGCCGAACCGCAGGTGATACAGTAGCGGGTTCGCCGCTGCCTCGGGATGCTGTTCCACGAAATACGCCGCATCGAAGCGCGGATGCGGGTTGCGCAACTCCGCAGCGCCCATCTGCAAATAGTGCAGCAGCGGATGCTGCCCCGAACCGGCGACGTCAGGATAGTGGGCAAGATACCACGCGCTGTCGAAGAAGCGGTTGGGATCGCGGCCCTCAGCGGCGCCATAGTGGACGAAATGGTGCAGCGGGTCGGTAGTGGCGGCGGCGACGTCCGGATAGCGTGACAGATACCAGGCCGGATCGAAGAGTCCGGACAGGGCATCGCCCAGATCCGCGAAGGACGTTGCTTCCGATTTGTCGCTGGCGGACGGCGGCATACCGATCGCGCTTCCCGCATAAAGCGAGCTGTGTCAAGGCAAAACAACCTGGATGCGACGCGGTTATGGCTGTGCCATCCGCGGATCACGAATCATGCCGCCAAAAGTAGGGACTTTAACGCGGATTAAGAAGATGCACGCAGAACACCCAGATAGCGACAGGCTGAGCGATCTGTCGGGGCTGCGTGCGCTGCCTGCGGTTTGATCATTGCTTTCGCACGGCGCCCGCCATTTCCTGACGGAACTGCATAAGCTCGGCGTCGTCGCGCCAGGGCATGCGGTAGGTCTCGTCGAACAACAGCTCGTGGCACAGCAGCAAGTTGCGGTCGCGGTCGGGCGGGTTGGAGAAACTGCCTGGGTTGGTGACCTCGATGCTGCTTCTCAGGAGCTTATAGAGCGGCCTGACCTCGCCATCGATTTCCTCGTAGCTGCCGCCGTAGCCGACCCGCAGCAGGCGGCGCGTGTGCTCGACGTGCTCCTGGCCGTAGCCGCGGAAACGCGAGTCGAAATAGCCGCCGTACAGCAGAGCCGTGTGTGAGAAGCTGCTGCACTGAGCGCTGACATTGATGCTGAGGATCGGATCGTCCGCGGTGCCGGTGCCAGCGAGGAAGCTATCGCTCAACCACGCGCCGGCCAGGTTGGCGTGCCCCCAGCGCTGGCTCGCCAGCACCCATTCCTGCTCCCAGCCGTCCTGGGTCGGGTATGAGTCGTCCTCCAGCAGGATGACCACGTCGCATTGGGCGATGGCATCCAGCAGGAACAGCGCGCGGTTCTTGTTCCAGGCGATGCCCATGTTGCGCCCGGTCACCAGAGTGATGTTCTGGGACCGTACCAGATCCGTGGTGCCATCGGTTGAACCGTCGTCCGCCACCGCCAGTGTGTAGGGCGAAGTGGTGTGCGCGCGCAGGCGAGCGATTGTCTCCGCCAGGTACATCCTGGCGGTCGCAGGTGATGATGCCAATCCCGACGCTGATCGCCATGGCGTCCTTCGCTGGTCACACGGTGGTTCTTAGCAGCCGTCCTGGCATGGGAGAAGCGCACCGTCAGCCGCCGACCAGCGCTAGCAGCAATGCGCCGCCGCCCATCACTGCGAGCGGATGCAGCCGTGTGAGTGCCAGCAGTAGCGTCGTGGCCGCAGTGACCCCATAGGTCGCCCAGTCGTGTTCGGTGCTGCGAGCGATCGCAATGCCGCTGGCGATGGTGACGCCGATCGATACCGGCGCCATTGCCTGCTCCAGTGTCTCGCGCCATGTGGCGGCGCCGGCGCGATGCCACAGACGTCCCAGGGAGAAGGCCAGCAGCGAGGACGGACCGAACATCGCGAGCAGGGCCACCAGTGCGCCGGCGATGCCGGCTGTCTTCTGGCCGATCAGCACGACGATCATCGAGCCCGGCGGGATCGCACGGGACAGTGCGAACATGTCGAGGAACTCGCGCGAGGTGATCCAGTGATGGACATCCACCACCTGGTGCTGCATGTCGGGCAGCACCGCCGCGCCGCCGCCAAATGCGAGCAGCGACAGCACGCCGAACACCGCGGCGATCTGCAGCAGCGTCGCCATCACCGCGCGCGCTCCGCCAGGGTGACCAGCAGGCTCGCCGGCAGCATGACCAGAAGGACCTCGAGCAGCGGGATGCGCAGTATGCCGATGCCGATGATGATGGCCGCTGCGACCAGCGCGGGTCCGATGCGGCGGATGTTGTGATGCGCGAGCCGGATGCCGGTGGCGAGATTGAAACCGATCGCGGCGGCTCCGGCGCCAATCAGGGCGGCGTTGATCAGCCGGCCGCCAGGGACGTTGCGGGCCGCAAAGTACAGCGCGCCCACCGCCAGCAGGATTGCCAGCGGCGCAAGCAGCAGTCCGGCGACCGCCGCGAACGCGCCCGGAATGCCACGAAGCTGTGTGCCGATGATCACCGAGAGATTAACATTGGTCGCTCCGGGCACCATCTGGCTGATCCCGTAGAACACCAGGAACTGCTGGTCGTCGATCCAGCCGCGCCGTTCCACCAACTCGCGGCGGATCCAGCCCAACAGGCCGCCGCCGAAGCTGGTCGAGCCGATGGTCAGGAAGCTGAGGAATAGGGCTGCGAGGCCGGGTGGTCCTGGGGTGCTGCTGATCGCCATCCGACCATTCAACCGCGTCCGAGGTGGTCACGATACAGGCGACCCGCTCAATGTCGCCGGTCGCGATCGTCGCGCTCCAGACCGCGGCTGTATTTCGACATGGCGAAGCAGAACGTGACGGTAGATGCGCGCGAAGGCAATGTGGATCTCAGCCTGAGAAACCGACCGATAGCGGGTCGCTCACCTGCCGCCTTTGCCTCCTGACTTCTGCGACGGTGTGTTGGATGCATTGCACACCATGGGCCTGCCAGGTTAGCGGTTGCATCTCAGGGCTGGAACGATGTGGGCCATGGCGCTAAAGCGCAGCTGCCTGTGGAGACAATCCAAGGGGTTTGTTCAGATCAGCAGACCGATGCCCGAAGCGAGCAGGAGCAGGTTCACCACCAGCGTGAAGGATCGGTCCGACAAGCGCCTGAAAATCGCGAGCCCAAGCCACGTTCCGGCCAGCGCGACCGGAATGTACAGGAGAGGATCAAAGCCCAGGCCAACGTGTCGCGAGGCGGTTGATCGAACGACCTGGATCAGCAGAAGCGCCAGCACCTGCATAACTAGGATGAAGGGCTGAAAGATGCCACGCTGGCGTCGTTTGTCCCGGTCCTTCATGCCGCACCAGATCGTCACGGCGGCGCCTGGAAAGCCGGCCAGACCGCCGGTGATGCCGCCGAGAAACCCGACGCCGGCGTCCGCCATGCGACTGTCGCAGGTGATCGTCACCGGCCGCTTCAAAAGCACATAGGTTGCATAGATCGTCAGGAGCGCGCCAACCGCCTCCTTGAACCAGACATGCTCGAGATTGAGCAGGAGCCAGACACCGAGCGGCAGGCCCACCACACCACCTGCCAGGAACGCCAGAAGGCCGCGCAAATCGATATCCCGCCAGAGCATGATGACGCTGAGTGACTGAATAGCGATGCTGCACACCATCATGATCTGCACGACCTGTACCTGATCGCTGATCATGTGCAGCAGCATCACGCCGCAGATCGCCGAGAAGGCGAAGCCGGCGATGCTGGAAAGCGTGGCGGCCAGCAGAACAGCGGCCAGCGCGGGTGCGGATTCCGACAGACCGCCTCGTGGCAACAGCGTCGCATAGGCGATCACGATCGCAACACCGATAGCCGCTGTTGCAATGCCTGCCAGCCTGGCACGGGGCGGCGCCGCCGCAAGCAATATCGGCAAAAGGTATGCGCGCTGCTGACGTGGGGCCGCGGGCAATCCGACGCAGTCCGACGTGCCCGCGAACGGCGCGTCGAGGCAAAGGTCTCGAGCGGGTTCAAGATTGCGGTCCATGCGCTCCCCCGGCGTTTCTTCCATAGAACCCGAAGAGAGGGCGACCGCTGTGATCCGGATCACAGGCAGTAGGATCTGGAGAAGGTGGGCAACAGCAACCGCCGGGCGCCGATAAGGCTTGCGGCATCGCCAGTAGGCAGGGATTGCGACAATGACAAAGTCCTCATGTTGCACAGGAGTAGAATTCATGCATTGATCGAATCGACTTTCTGATCACATTCGTCTTCCGTCCCTCCACAATCCGGCCACCCCCCGAACTCCATCGCTTGACGCGCTGCGGATATTCGTGGCGGCGCGGCATCTCAGCTTCGCTGAGGCCGCGAGTCAGTCGAACCTCACGCAGAGCGCGGCCAGTCACCGTATCCGTGGATTGGAGGAAGAACTTGGGTTTCGCCCTGTTCAGGCGCCTGACGCGTCGGCTCGAACTCACTTCGCCAGGCCGGGTGTTGGCGCGAGGCTGGGCAACGCAATCGGTGAGATCGATGGCAGCATCATCGAGGTCGAACGTGCCGATGATTCGGCGCTGTTGAAGGTGACGATGCTACCTGTGGTGGCGTCGCATTGGCTGATTCCGCGCCTGCCGGAATCCATTGCCGCTACCCGCATCTCGACGTGCAGGTGACCGCCGATGCCTGTCTACTGGACCTGCGGGCCGAAGGGATCGATCTGGCAATCCGTTTCTGTCGCGCGCCTCATTCCGGTTATTGGAGCTGGTGGCACCGACCGCATACATCTAACTACCTGCTCGGTCTGCCGGAGGCGGGCGAGCGGCCAAAGATCGCCATGTTCCAACCTGCTGACCGAGGAAGCCGCCGCGACCGAGGCGTTCATGCTTTCGCTGGGAGCGGCGGCGCCGAGCCTCGTCGCCGACGGGCTTTGATCGATCCGCTATTGCGGGACGGATTCGCCGGAGCCGCCAAGCCTTGCGGGGAAATCCTTCGGCTCGGGCAGTCCGTCGCGCATGGCGATCAAAGGGCGAAGGCGTTCACCGGCCCGGCTGACCAGGACCGGCACCGACAATGCAATAGCCCGTGGCATTGGGCTGTCCGGTTAGCTCTATTTCGACGGCGCCGCGGAAGCGGCACGTTTGCATGGCTTGCTCATGTTTGTCCTCCTCGGCATCGCAGTGGATATAACGGCAATTTGATATAAATTGCCAAGGCGCTCAGCGCCGCAAAAAGGGCACAAAGCTACCGGCCCAGCATTCTCGCGGCGCGATGCGTTTCCTTGGATTTAGATGGTTGGAGGTCGTAATTAGACGATCAAAAGATAACTGGACACAAAGCGCCATTTATGTGGCAATGGGCTACCGCCAGCGGGTACGGCAGTCAGGACAGCGAGGCGGATGGTTCATGCACTCCCCTGACATCAGATGGAGGGGTGATGGCCCTGTACCGGTTCTACTGGTTCGGCCCGGATGGCCACATCAAGGCGGCGGAAAACCGTGATTGCGCCTCTGATGAGGAGGCCCAGGCGGAGGCTCTGGAAATGATCGGGGACTACGCAATGCTGGAGGTCTGGCTCGGGGCGCGCTGCGTCGCGAGATTGACGGGACGAGAACCCGGCATTGGTCAAGCTCCCGACTGAGGTGATACGTCGCGGCTATTGATCCGGTAAGTGAACTATCGTCGGACCGCGATGCGCTGTGCGGCACGCAGACGGCGCATTTCGAGGAATTGCCAGAACAACAGGATAGGGATCCCCACCACCAGGTCGCGCGCTCGCCGCACCAGTGAGACACCGAGCGACAGTTCCGGTGGCACACCGAAGATAGCCCCCAGGCCTGCATAGCCGGCCTCCTGCACCCCGGCATTCACCGGGACCAGGAACGCGATTGCCGCCATCGCGCTCAGCAGCGCCTCGATCGCCAGCGCATCGTCGAAGTCGAGCGCCACGCCGAGTGCGCGGTAGGTTATCCAACCGGCCACTCCAGTGCCCAGCCAGCCCAGCAAATGCACCAGGAACCCTATGGCCAGCCGCGTCGCATGGCCATAGATCAGCACCAACTCTGCCTGAAGCACGTCGATGCGGTCCTGAGCGCTCTCGAACCAACGGCCGGCGATACGCCGACCAAGCTTGGCAAACAGCGGCGCGGCGCCCTGCTGCAGCCAGATCAGCGCTACGCCTGCCATCACCGCAAGCCCGAGCCCGACCTCCACGGGCACGGCCAGGGACGAATCCGGGGCGCGCGCCAACAGGATGCCGAGCCCGATGGCGGTGAAGGCAAGCTGGGCGAGGAATTCGGCGGTGACGTCGACCACGGTGGAGGCGGTTGCCAGTGACCATGACACTCCGTGCAGCGTCGCGGCCCGTGCGCCGAACACGAAGCCACCTACTTGCGAGAATGGCAGGCAGTTGGCTGAGGCGTCGCGCACCATGCGACCCCAGACGAAGACCCAGGGGCGGCGGGCCTCGCGAGCGGGCACGATCGCATCCCAGGCGAGGCCCAGCACGGCGAACAGCAAGAGCTGCCACACCACGATCACCGCGAAATCCCCCCAGCCGACGCGGCGCACGCCGCTGATGACGCGATCAATCCCGAACCAGCCGATCAACGCGGTGCCGAGCAACAGGCCAGCCAAGGCAAGCGCGATCGAGAGCTTTTTCAAGGCGTTGGGCTTTCCGACTGGTGGAGGAAGGAGGGTGGCGGCTCTACACCCATTTAGCCGCCGTGGGCTATATAGGCGCTTTGCATCGAAGGGAGCGGCAAGTGCCAGCGGACGGCCTGACGTTGCTGACGGGCGCGACCGGCTTTGTTGGGTCTGCGGTGGCGCGCGTGCTGGCGGCGCGGGGGCATCGCCTGCGCCTGCTGGTGCGGCCCACAAGCGACCGCCGCAACCTCGCCGATGTGGATGCTGAACTGGCGCTCGGTGACCTGACAGACTCTGCCTCACTGACGCGCGCCGCTTCCGGCTGCCGCTACGTGTTCAACGTCGCGGCCGACTATCAATTCTGGGTTCCCGATCCGGACGCAATGCTACGGGCCAACGTCGGTGGTACACTGGCGGTGATGCGCGCGGCGCAGGCGGCGGGCGTGGAGCGCATCGTGCATTGCAGTTCGGTCGCCGCGCTAGGGTGGACGCAGGACGGTACGCCCTCCGACGAGACTACCCCGACCAACGAGGCCGACTTCATCGGAACCTACAAGCGGTCGAAGTTCCTGGCTGAGCGGGCGGTGATGGACCTGGTGCGCCAGGAGGGACTGCCGGCCGTGGTGGTCAATCCCTCGGCCCCTGTCGGTCCGCGCGACATCAAGCCGACGCCGACGGGCAAGATGATCCGCGATGCCGCCGCCGGCCGGGTGCCGGCCTACATCGATACCGGCCTGAACATGGTGCATGTGGACGACGTGGCGGAGGGCCATGCGCTTGCGCTCGAACGCGGGCGCATCGGCGAGCGCTATGTGCTGGGCGGCGAGAATCTGCTCCTGAAGGACATATTGGCACTGGTCGCCGAGGTGGTCGGGCGCCGGCCGCCGCGGATCGAAGTCCCCGAGGCGCTGGTCTGGCCGGCTGCGTGGTTCATGGAGGGACTGGCGCGGATCACCGGTATTCAGCCGATGATGACACGCGACCACATCAAGATGGCGCGTCACAAGATGTTCTATTCCTCGGCCAAGGCGATGCACGAATTGGGCTATTCGCCGCGTCCCTTGCGTGCGGCGATCGAGGACGCGGTGGCTTGGTTCCGCGCCAATGGCATGCTCCGGTCATGACGACGCTGGCGGTGCTGTCACTGCTGATCTGGCTCTATTTGCTGCTGGCGCATGGCCGGTTCTGGCAGTCAGACCCTGAACTGGCGCCGGAGCATCCGGTCGCCGCGCCGCCCGTCACCGTGGTGGTGCCGGCACGCGACGAGGCGCCGCTGATCGGGCAGTCGCTGCGCTCGCTGCTGGCCCAGGAATACCCGGGGAAACTGCGCGTCGTCGCGGTCGACGACGGCAGCAGTGATGGCACGGGCACGATTGCTCGCTCATTTGACAGGGTTGTCGTTGTCAGCGGAGCGGCCCGGCCGCCCGGCTGGAGCGGCAAGCTGTGGGCGGTGGCACAGGGACTGGCGGAAGCTGACGCTTCGGACCTCGTGCTGCTGACCGACGCAGACATCGTGCACGCTCCGCATCACGTCGCGACACTGGTGGCGCAGATGGAACGCGGCGATTTCGACCTGGTCTCGGAAATGGTGACTTTGGCATGCGACACGTCGGCCGAGCACGCGCTGGTACCGGCATTCGTGTTCTTCTTCCAACTGCTCTACCCATTCGCCTGGGTGAACGATCCACTTCGCGCTACCGCGGCAGCCGCTGGCGGCACGCTTCTGATCCGACCTCGGGCTTTGCAGCGCATTGGCGGGATTGCGGCGGTACGGGGCGCGCTGATCGATGACGTGGCATTGGCGGCGGCAGTCAAGCGAGGCGGTCGCATCTGGCTCGGCCATTCCCGACTGGCGCGCTCGATACGAAGCTATCCAGCCGTGGCGGATATCTGGCGCATGGTGTCGCGGAGTGCGTACGTGCAGCTGCGTTTCTCGCCCGTGCTGCTGCTCGGAACCGCGGCGGCAATGACGGCGACCTTTCTGGCGCCTCCACTTGTCGCGCTGTTCGGCCACGGAGCGGGACGCTGGTTCGGCTGGTTGACCTGGGGCGCGATGGCGGCTGCGTTTCAGCCTACGCTGCGCCGGTATCATCGCTCTGTTCTGTGGGCGCCATGCCTGCCGGTGGTCGCTGCGTTCTACCTTGCGGCAACGATAGGCTCCGCGGTGAACCACTATCTTGGTCGGGGCGTGGCGTGGAAGGGACGCGCCTATCAGGGCGCGGGCGTATGAGCGGCGTCGCGGCAGTCGAGACGTGGTCAGGCAAGGACCGCGGGGATGAGAACTTTCCCGTCGGCTCGCTGCTGATCCGTCGCGATCTGCGCGCACATGTGCATGCGTTCTATGGCTTCGCGCGCAATGCGGATGATATTGCGGAACTCAGGTACGTTGCAGGCGGATGAAAAGATCGCGCGGCTCGACGTGATGGAGGATGTGTTGCTTGGTCGGCGCGACGTCGGCTCGCCGAGCGCGATCCGACTGCGCGGCAGCCTCGCCGAGACAGGTGTGACGCCGCGTCATTCGCTTGATCTGTTGATCGCGTTCCGTCGCGACGCGACGAAGCTGCGATACGCGGACTGGGGCGAACTCTGCGACTACTGCCGTTACTCGGCGATGCCGGTCGGGCGACACGTGCTCGATCTGCACGGTGAGGATCGGGCGACGTATGTGCCATCGGATGCATTGTGCACCTCGCTGCAGGTGCTGAACCATATGCAGGACTGCGCGAAGGACCTGGCGGTGTTGGATCGCTGCTACCTGCCGGGCGTGTCGGTTGGCGAACTGCGCGCAGCGGCGGCGTCGGAGCAATTGCGACGTGTGTTCGACGACCTGCTGGACCGTGTCGATGAGCTCAATCGTTCGGCGGTCGATCTGCCGCGACTGACGCACAGCAGGCGGCTGAGGCTCGAGACGGCGGTCATTGTGGGTCTGGCGCATCGGTTGGCGACGCGGTTGCGACGCGACGATCCGATCGCGCAACGCGTGCGGCTGACCAAGGGAGATGCGGTGGCGAGCGCATTCGCGGCACTGCGGTGGGCATGAGGGCCGCCTCCCCCCAACCCCCGAGGGGAGGGGGACCAGCTTCGGTCTGGATACTCCCCCTCCCCTTGCGGGAGGGGGGTGGGAGGCGGCGTTGGTGACTCCCTTGAACGCTGCTCAGGCCGATCTCGATGCGGTCGAGGCAATCGTTCGCGCAGCCGGCACCTCGTTCTACCGCGGCATGCGAGTGCTGCCGCCTGACCGCCGTCACGCCATGTATGCGATCTACGCGTTCTGCCGCCTGGTAGACGATGTGGCGGACGAGGACGGCGCCTTTGCCGCCAAGCTGCCGGAGCTGGCGGCTTGGCGGGAGCGCGTCGCGGGCCTCTACCGCGGGCAGTCGGACGGTCCGGTCACCCGGGTGCTGGCGGCGGCGGTGCAGTGTTTCGCGCTGCGCCAGGAGGACTTTCTCGCCGTCATCGACGGCATGCAAATGGACGCTGAGACGACGATCGTGGCGCCGGATCTGGCGACGCTCGACCTCTACTGCGACCGCGTTGCCGCAGCTGTCGGCCGTCTCTCGGTGCGCGCCTTCGGCGATGCGTCGCCGGCCGCCGATCAAGTGGCCTACTCGCTCGGCCGTGCCCTCCAACTCACCAACATCCTGCGCGACCTCCAGGAGGATGCCGCACGCGGCCGGCTCTATTTGCCGCGGGAATGGCTGGACGCGGCGGGCGTGCCGCACGATCCGTCGGCCGCGCTGCATGCGCCGGGCCTGCGGCAGGTTTGCGCGCGCGTGGCTGCTCTCGCGCACGAGCATTTCCGCTTGGCCTCCGCGGCGATGCGGCGCTGCGATGCCAAGGCGATGAAGCCGGCCCGGCTGATGGGAGCGACCTATGCCGCGATCCTCTCGCGCCTGGAGCGCCGCGGTTGGTCGCCTCCGCATGAACGCGTCAGCCTGCCGGCGTGGCAAAAGCTCTGGCTCGCACTGCGCTACGGCCTGGCGCAACGCTGAATGCACGTCCACGTCATCGGAGCCGGGCTCGCCGGCCTGTCGGCTGCGATCGCGCTGTGTGAGCGGGGGCATGCCGTCACCGTCGTGGAGGCGGGGCCAGTTGGCGGGGGCCGGTGCCGGTCATACTTCGATCGCGAACTTGGGCTGCGGATCGACAACGGCAACCACCTGCTGCTCTCGGGCAACCGGTCGGCCTTCGCCTTTCTCGACACGATCGGCGCGCGTTCGACGCTGGCGATGCCGGCAGAACCGGTATTCCCGTTCATGGATCTCAGTAATGGGCTGCGCTGGGTGCTGCGGCCCAATCGCGGCCGGATCCCGTGGTGGGTACTGTCGGGGAAGCGTCGCGTGCCCGGCACTCGTCCAGCCGACCACCTGGCTCTGTTGCGACTGCGCCGTATCAGGAACGACGCCACGGTCGCCACTTCGCTGCGCAACGACACGCTGTATCGGCGACTGGTCGAGCCGCTCGCTGTCGCGGCGCTGAACACGCCGCCGGACACTGCGCTGGCACGCCTGCTGGGTGCGGTGATGCGCGAGACGCTGTTCCGGGGCGGTGGCGCCTGCATCCCGGCCGTGCCACGCGAGGGGCTGTCGGAAAGCCTGATCGACCCCGCGGTCGCCTGGCTGCGCGCGCGTGACTGCGAGGTGTTGACCGGCCGGCGCGTCACGGGGCTGCGCATTGAGGCTGGCCGGGTGAGGGAACTGGGCACCACCGAGGCTGCGACACAGATCGAGGCGGTGGTGCTTGCCGTCCCGCCTTGGGTGGCTGGCGATCTGTTGCCTGGCCAGAAGTGTCCGACCGAGTTCCAGGCTATTCTGAACGTCCATTTCAGGATTGAGGCCGATCCTGGATCGGTCGGGTTCATCGGTCTGGTTGGCGGGATCGCGGAGTGGGTGTTCGTCAAGCGCGGCCATGTCTCGGTCACGATCAGCGCGGCCAACCGAATGGTGGAGCAGGAGGCGGAAGTGATCGCGCGGGCTGTCTGGCCGGACGTGCAGGCGGCGCTTGATCTGGGGGGTGAGATGCCGCCGTGGCGGGTGGTGAAGGAGCGCCGTGCCACGATTGCCGCGACGGCGGAGCAGGAGCGACTGCGGCCGGGAGCGCGAACAGGCCTCGCCAATCTGGTACTCGCCGGCGACTGGACCGCAACCGGGTTGCCCGGCACGATCGAAGGTGCCATCAGGTCCGGCCGAACCGCGGCCGAGGTGCTGCTCGCTGCCTGAGGACGCGCGATGCCGAGTGAAACTTTGCTGCCGAACGAGACCGCGCCGGATGCGGCGCTGCACCGGGCGGTGGCACGGGCGGGCGAGGCGCTGACGCGGCAACGGCACGCTGATGGACACTGGCTGTTCGAGCTCGAGGCGGACGCGACGATCCCGGCGGAATACGTGCTGCTGGAGCACTTCCTGGACCGCATCGATCCGGCGCTGGAAGCGAAGATCGGCGTTTATCTCCGGTCGATACAGGGCGCGCACGGCGGTTGGCCGCTGTTCCACGACGGGGCGCTCAATCTGTCGGCCAGCGTGAAGGCCTATTTCGCGCTGAAGGCGATCGGCGATGCGACCGATGCGCCACACATGGTGCAGGCGCGCAACGCGATCCTGGCGGCGGGTGGGGCGGAGCGAACCAACGTGTTCACCCGCGCGCAACTGGCGCTGTTCGGCCAGGTGCCGTGGCGTGCGGTGCCGGTGATGCCGTTGGAGATCATGCACCTGCCGCTGTGGTTCCCATTCCACTTATCGAAAGTGTCGTACTGGTCGCGCACGGTGATCGTGCCCCTGCTCGTGCTGATGGCGCTGCGACCGATGGCGCGCAATCCGCGCAAGATCGCGATCCCGGAGTTGTTCCGCACTCCGCCCGCGTTGGTACGCGACTGGATTCTTCCGCCGTTTCGTTCCGCATGGGGGAGATTTTTCAAAGGGATCGATGGCGCGCTCCGGGTGGCACAGCCGGCGTTCCCGCTACGCAGCCGGAAGAGCGCCATCGACAAGGCGGTGCGCTTCGTCACCGAGCGCTTGAATGGCGACGATGGCCTGGGCGGTATTTATCCGGCGATCGCTAACAGCGCGATGATGTTCGACGCGTTGGGTTATCGGCCTGAGCATCCGGCTGCGGCGATCGCCTGGCAGGCAGTGCGCAAGCTGCTGGTGGTGGAACAGGATCGCGCATATTGCCAGCCATGCCTGTCACCGGTCTGGGACACCGGGCTTGCCGGCCATGCAATGGCGGAAGTTGGCGCCGACACGACCATGACGTGTGAGTGGTTGCGTGAGCGGCAGATATTGGATCTGGTCGGCGACTGGTCAGTGCGCCGGCGAGGATTGCGCCCCGGTGGCTGGGCGTTCCAGTACGCCAACCCGCACTACCCCGATGTCGATGACACAGCCGTGGTGGGGATGCTGCTGCATCGCAATGGCGATCCCGGGCATGTCGAGGCGATCGAGCGGGCGCGCGAATGGATCATCGGCATGCAGTCGTCCGACGGCGGCTGGGGCGCGTTCGAGCCGGAGAACACGCATCTTTATCTGAACAACATACCCTTCGCCGACCATGGCGCTTTGCTCGATCCACCAACTGCCGATGTGACGGCGCGCTGCGTGTCGTTTCTGGCACAAATCGGCATGCCGGCGCACGACCCGGTGCTCGCGCGAGCGCTCGGGTTCCTGCGCCGCGAGCAGGAGGCGGAAGGGAGCTGGTTCGGCCGCTGGGGCACGAACTACATCTACGGCACGTGGTCGGTGCTGTGCGCATTCAATGCGGCCGGCGTTGGCGCGGATGAGACGGCTGTGCGGCGAGCGGTGGCATGGCTGCTCGAGGTGCAGCGGGATGACGGTGGCTGGGGAGAGGACGAGGAAACCTACCGCGATGCGTCGCACGGTCGATACAAGGAGAGCACGCCGAGCCACACAGCGTGGGCGCTGCTTGGGCTGATGGCGGCCGGCGACGCCGATCATCCTGCGGTGGCGCGGGGGGTCGAGTATTTGACAGCGACGCAGGCAGACGACGGCGGATGGCGCGAACGGCCGTACAATGCTGTGGGTTTTCCGCGCGTGTTCTATCTGCGGTATCATGGGTACCGGTGGTACTTTCCGCTGCTCGCGCTGGCGCGATATCGCAATCTGCGACGCGGTTTTGCGCGCAAGTTGGCGTTTGGAATCTGACGCGGAGATGGGTGACGCCCCCTCCCCCCCGATCCCCTCCCGCGGGGGGAGGGGGAGTGGGTAAATGCGCGTTGGGGTGGTTGTCGGGCTGGCGGCGGAGGCGCGGATCGCGCGACGACTTGGATGGCAGGTGGCGATCGGCGGCGGGACCGCCTCGGGTGCGTTGACGGCAGCGCAGGGGCTGGTCGATGAAGGCAGCGATGCGTTGGTCAGTTTCGGTCTGGCCGGTGCGCTGGATCCGGCGCTGCGTCCGGGCTCGCTGATTGTGCCGTGCGCGGTCATTGTCGATGAAGTGCGATTTCCCACCGATCCGGCACTGTCGCGCATGCTGGGTGGCCTAACGCAGCATACGTTGGTGGGTACTGATCTTATTGCGGTGAATGCCGAGAATAAGCTTTGCCTCCACCGTCGCACGTCTGCCGCGGCAGTTGATCTGGAGAGCGGAGTGGTGGCTCGTACCGCCGCAGCGCACGGCATACCATTCGCTGTGTTGCGCGCAATCTGCGATCCGGCAGAACGCACCTTGCCCGCGGTGGCGCTGGCCGCACTCGACGCGCGCGGCGTCATCGGCTTATGGCGCGTCATCACCTCACTCGTCGCACGGCCTGCGCAACTGCCGGCGCTGCTCGCGCTGGCGGTCGAGGCTGCGACGGCACGGCGTTCGCTGGTCGAGCGCGTCAGGCAGATAATGCGGGCATCGGTGTAGGCGCGCTTTCCATCGGCGTGGCCTCGACAATTCGCTCACGGGGAATGAAGGCGCGCACTGTGGTGCCATGGCCGGGCATGCTGTCGATCGTCAATGCGCCGCCGTGCAGGGCCAGCAGTTTGCGGCTGATTGCCAAACCGAGACCGGAGCCGCCGAACCTGCGACCGATCGAGCTGTCCGCCTGCTGAAATGGCTGCCCCAGCGATCGCAGCGCCGGCGCGTCGATGCCGATCCCGGTGTCGCTCACAACCAGCGCCATCGCCGCGTCGGTGTTTTCCATACGTAGCGCGACCACGCCACCCGATGGGGTGAACTTCACGGCATTGGACAACAGGTTGAGCACAATCTGCTTCAACGCGCGCCCATCCCCGCGCAGGGCTATGCGCATTCCCTTCACTCTGTTGTCGATCCGTACTCTGCCTTCGCTCGCCCGCGGCTGGAGCATGGCGATGCAGCCCCGAACCACCATGCACAACTCGACGGTCTCCTCCGCGAGCTCATAGCGACCCGCTTCGATCTTCGAGAGATCAAGCACGTCGTTGATCATCTCGAGCAAATGATGGCCGGCCGTGTTGATCTCCGAGGCATAGTCGACATAGTTCGCGCCGATCCGGCCAAATTGCTGATCGCGAATCAGCTCCGAGAATCCGATAACGGCATTCAGCGGCGTGCGTAGTTCGTGACTCATGTTGGCGAGGAATTCCGATTTGGCGCGGCTTGCCGCCTCGGCGCGTTCCTTGGCCAGCTCAAGCTCCTGCGCGGCCTCGACCTCAGCGGTCACGTCGCGCCCCGTGCCGCGGTAGCCAGTGAAATTGCCGGCCGCATCGAACACCGGACTGCCGTTGATGCTCACGTGATGGAGCAAGCCGGTTGTGTCGGTCTCCTGGTCGCGAAAATCGCGAAACGGCCGGCGCGCCAGCAGATCGGATTGGAGGTGCGCCCAATACGGTTCGCTCGGGTTCGATGCCAGCCATCGACTGTCGGACACCCAGGAGAAGCGCAGGTCGCCATCCAGTTCCCAGAGCCAGTCCGAGGACATTCTGGCGAAGTCCAGCACACGAGCCTCACTGTCACGCAGCGCGGCTGCGGTCGCCGTAAGGCGCACATTCTGTTCCGCCTTGCGGCGAAACTGCAGGCCGATCACGCCGAACAGCACGGCAAAGCCGCATGACACCGCGATGCCGCCGGCGGCGATCACCGCCGCATGATTGCGCCATTTCGCCAATGCCACCGGTTCCATCATCGAGACATCGATGACGAGCGGCCAAGTGAGAAGCGGGTGCACCGACACGACAGCGGGTGCGGGTCCGAGAAATCCGGGCGAGCGATAGGTCCCGCCCTGTCCGGCGACAAGCCGATGCCAGGGTGAGTTAGCCGCCATGCGGTTGCCGACTTCATGGGTGGGATCGGGATAGCGAGCCAGCACAAGTCCGTCCCGGCGCAGCAATGTCACGGTCTCGCCGGCGGGGAGTTCAATCGCCCGATAGAAGTCGTTGACATACTGAAGGTCGATGGCGCCGACCGCGAGAGCGAGCAACTCGTGGTTTGGCCCGTTGATCCGTCGCGCCAGGTAGATCGTGCGGGTGCCTGCCACGCGACTGTTCATCGGGCTGCTGATGAACGGACCCGGATCGTCCCGCTCGATGAAATGGCGGTAGTAGTCGCGGTCGGAGAAATCCGGGTCGCCGGTCACCTGGGCACGCGACGTGACAAGTGCGTGGCCATCAGCCTTGAGCAGTATGAAAGCGTTCGCCTGAGGCAAATTCCTGAGCCTATCGCGCAGGAAACTGCGCGCCTGCTCCTTGTCGAACGACTGCGCTAACTCGTCCGGTAAATGCACGCCGGATGCAGCGACACGCGATTGCATCTCTTGTAGCACGAGATCGACGACCTGGATGTAGCGCGAGGTCTGCTCGGCAAGCACGAAGCCGAGGTTTCGAACTGCGAGACGCTCCTGCTCGATGGTTTGGACGTGCAGGTTCCAGATCGTCACGCCGCAACCGAGCAGCGTCATTACGATGAGGGTGACGCCGATTGCCCAGATCAGTCGGCCCGGCCGAAAGATAGCGCACGCGGCCGCTGGCGTATCGGATCGGTCCTGCACCTGTTGCTGCTCCACGCCCGCGCGGGGTGCGGGCATTACGCGCAGCGTGGCACTGGTCGGGCTAAGATCGGCTTAAGGCACGGGCCAAGTCGCGCCGCAGGGGCTACTGATTGCCGGGTGCCGAAGGAATGCTCAGTGCTGTGCGGCAAGCGCCTGTGCGGGACGCAACTGTGCTTCGCTGACCACGCGTTCGTGACCGTCCTGCACATTCTTCACTCGATATTGGAGATCGCGACCTTCATCCGGCAGCGTGCGCTGAATAGTGTAGGCCCCGCCCGGCACGTGGCGTTCCAGCCGATTCGGCACCAGGTGCACGGTCTGACCAACCTTGAATATATGACGCGACACGGTGAGACCTCTCCAGCCGTCAGCGGGCGGACCGAACCCTCCTGACAATACAGGCCAGACATGTGGGCCTTCGCGCCCGGGAATGCCAGAGGAAACCAGGGTAGTTGCCCGCCGTTACGGCAGAGGCGAAACAAATTGGGCAGATGCTCAACGCGAGGTTGTGGTGGGGTTGATCGCCGCTGGATATGTCTTTTGATAGTTCTCGGCCATCACCTCATCGAACCGACGCCCCGGCGCATAGCCCAGTATTCCACTGGCGTCCGGCGTGACGCCGGGCAATTGGCGTGGGCACTCTTCCGGTTCGCCCAATACTGTCCGCATGGGCAATACGGCGCACCATACCGGCACAGCGTAATCCTCTTCCTCGTCGCTAACGCCGGTCGCGCGGATCTTCGCCCCGGCATCCTCGATCTCCATGTCGAGGATGGTGATGGCCTTGATCTCCTGTGCGGTGGGTGGCCGCAGCACGCGTGCGCGACCGGGAAAGAAGCGGTCTATGAAGGCATCCATCGCTCGCAGCTTTGCCGCGGGATCGGTCACCGCCTCAGCCCGGCCGTAGGCCATCACGCAGCGGTAGTTCACCGAATGGTGGAAGCCCGAGCGCGCCAGAACCACTGCGTCAAAGTGCGTGACGGTGAGGCAGACCGGCAGGCCCTTCGCCTGTGCGCGCACCATCCGGCTGGCGGAGGAGCCGTGCCAATAGAGCCGGTCGCCCTCGCGCCAAAATGAGGTCGGCGTGCAGAATGGCTGGCCATCGATAACGTACGCGATGTGGCATACCATCGCGGCGTCCAGGAGCGAATGGACCGTCTCGCGATCGTAGTGGCCGCGTTCATATCGGCGGCGGAGCCGGTTGCGGGTGGTTACTGGATAGGCGTCGGCCATACGGCTTCTCCGCTGTTACGGATGGGCCCGATTGGCAAGGATGCACGGTCCACGCGGAAGGGCCGGCTGCCGCAATTATGGTTGGTCCAATGTCCGTGCCGTATTTGTGAGGGGTACCCACGTCGAACTCCGGAGGCCCGACCGCGGGATTGGGCCTCCGTGAGAGGGTATTACGCTGGTTGACGGTACGGTTCAGAAGATCAGCACGGTATCCCAGAACGCGCACTTATGGTCGGCAGTGAACTGTGCCGCGGTGATGGTCGATAAAGCTGGCACGTTCTGTGACAGGTAGACCTGCGAATCCTTGGAGTAGCGTGGCCAGGGCTGATTGCCCTTCAGGTTGGGGTTGCCGGTGTACATGAAGTTCGTCCACGCAGTTACCAATTGCCCTGAGAGTACCCGTTCCTGTGCGCTGAGCCTATGCAGGATCCCCAATGGACCGCCATGCCAGTTCGGAAACAGGAACTGGATGTCGATCGTATGGGCTGCACCGTGAGGAAAGTTGAGCGCAGGAAAGTACCACGGCGCATCGCGATCGGTGAATTCGTAAGCGTAGAGGGGCACAAACTGCGACACGTTGTTATTCAGGTAGGGATGCCGGCAGACATTCGCGTCCGTGCCGACCGCCACCCAGGCGGCACCGGGGCTCGGATAGGCATTGACCGGGTATTTGGCCAGTACCTTGTCCGGCGTCCCATCAGGGTAGTTCGGCGGGCCCGCGCCGGGACCGGCCGGCCCACCATAGGTGGCCTTGACGAGATTGACGTAGCGCTCCTCGGTCATGGGCCCGAAGAACAGCTCGTCGATGCTCGCCGCGAACGCACCCTCGTCTGCGACCGCGCCATTCATGACGGGCATGTGGTTGAACTTTCCCGTGCTCCACGCGGTATCGGCGGGGATCGGCAGGACTCTGCCATCGACCAGCAGTCCATTCACGTAGGGACCATTTGCCGCGGCCGTACCCTGCAGCGAAAGGATCTTCGATACACTCAGCGCGCGAAGGCACGCGGCAACCTGAGCGGTGGCATCGGCGCCGCAGCCGGCAGCTTTGCCGAAGTCCGTGCCGCGCTGCTCCGCCAATGACAGCGGCGCGACGGTGAGCAGCGCCCCGCTCTCGAAGATTGCGCGATGGAACAGGCCCGCGCTCGCCGGAGATATCATGGCCGCGGCGGTGCTGGTCGAGCCGGCTGACTGGCCGCCGACCGTGACATTGCCGGGATCACCGCCGAACGCTGCGATATTGCGTTGCACCCAGCGGAGCGCCTCCTGCTGGTCCATAAGTCCGTAGTTGCCGAAGTCATGTTCTTCGCCGTCGATCGCCGGATGGCCGAAATAGCCGAGGAGGCCGAGACGGTAGTTGATGGTCACGACGACCGTCGGTCCTGCCGGGCCGCCTTTGACCAGAGCGCTGGCGTCGTAGTCGTTGCTCTCACCGTCGAACAGGCCGCCGCCGTGGATCCAGAGCAGGACTGGAAGCCGCTTCGCCGGTTTGGTCCGCGGCGTGAAGACGTTCAGGTAAAGACAGTCCTCCGTGACGCTGACAGGGCCTGCGAATACACCGAGCTCGGTGATCTGCGGGCAGGTGTTGCCGAACTTCGTAGCGTTCAGCGTCTGCGTCCAAGGTGCGTGAGCCTTAGGCGGCTGCCAGCGGAGATCGCCGACCGGCGGAGCGGCGTAAGGGATGCCGAGGAACTCGCTCATCCCGTTTCCTGTGGATCCCTGGACCGGGCCCTCGGCGGTGCGAACGGTTGGTCCAGCGGGTTCCGCAGCAATCGCGCGTGGCTCGAGACCCGTCGCCGCGCACAGCAGACCGAGCAAGGCGGCGGCGGCTGGAAGGACGCTCTGGCCCAACCTCACCATCGTTTCTCTCCCTAGCGTTTCTTGGACGGATGCTGCGCGCCTTTGTCGCGGCGTGGCAAGACTGGCAGTCAGGCGGACGGTCGTTGCAGTATTTCCGCGGTTGCCGCATCTGCCGGATAGAACGCCTCCACTGCCAGTTCCGACAGCGTAATATCTACCGGAGTGCCGAACACTGTTGTGGTGCTGAAGAAAGACAGAATACCGGCCGGCGTAAGCAGCTTGAACGGCACGACGAAGGCAGCGGCATCGACTTCGTGCGCCGTGTCGTCGGGGGCCGGATACCCGCGTAGCTCGCGCACCAGACGGATCAGCACGGGATCGCCGCTAACCTGTATCTGATGTCCCAGGCGGGCGAGCAGATGTGCGCGCCACTCGGCGAGGTTCGCCGTCCGCGGTGCCATGCCCGCAGGATGCAGCGCAAGACGCATCACATTGACCGGCGGTTTCAGCAGCGCCGCATCGACGTCGCCGATCACGCGCTGTGTCGCGGCGTTCGCTGCGATCAGCGTCCAGTGGCGATCGACGGCGAGTGCGGGATACGGTTCGTGTCCGGCCAGCACCTGATCCATCGCCTCGCGCGCAATTCGCAGCGCGGGATCATCTAGCGGCCGCTCGGGAAACACTGACGCGTAGCCAGCGGCATGCAGCAGGAGATTGCGGTCGCGCAGTGGGATGTCGAGCTGTTCGGCGAGGCGCATTACCATGTCGCGACTTGGCTGCGAGCGTCCGGTCTCGAGAAAGCTGAGATGGCGCGTGGAGATTTCGGCTTCCAGCGACAGCTCGAGCTGACTCAGGCGGCGGCGCTGGCGCCATTCGCGCAGCAGGTCACCGATCGGTCTAATGGTTACTGACATGACGCGACGATAACGCATGCGTGCGACCGCATCCAATTACCTGCGATGTAATCGACCGACGACGCCGCATCGGCGAATGGTGTCGCCGCACCACATCGGGTGCGCCAAACCAAGGAGCCACACATGAACACGCTGACCGATCTGATCGATCGCTATATCGCCACGTGGAACGAGGCTGACGGCGGGCGCCGCCGCGACCTTATTGCGCAGACCTGGACCGAGGGGGCGAGTTATCTCGATCCGATGCTGCAAGGTGACGGGAGGGAGGGCATCGACGCGATGATTGTCGGTGTGCAGGAGCGGTTCCCGGGCCATCGGTTCCGTCGCACCGGCGATGTCGAAAGCCACCACGACCGGGTTCGCTTCACGTGGGAGCTTGCGCCGGAAAATGGCGATGCGGTGGTGACCGGCACCGACTTCGGTGTCGTCGCGTCGGACAACCGGTTGCAGGCGATCACCGGGTTCTTCGACCACGTGCGGCAGGGCTGAACCCTTCGGGCCGGTGATCGCAGGAGCGGGGTGATGGAGTCCTCAGGACAATGGGGATTGCTGCGTCGCTTCGCTTCTCGCACTGGCATGGGGGGCGACCACGCCGCGGTCGATGAGGTCGGCGACCTCGGCCGCGCTGTAGGCGTGCTCGTGCAGGATCGCCTCGGTGTGTTCGCCCAGTCCCGGCGACGTGGCGAGGCGACTGCCATCGACGAGCGGCGGCGCGCCGATGAGTTGCGGCATCGGGAAGTGGGTCGGCACGTGCGGGTGATGCAGCCAGGCAATGGCGCCGCTCGCCTCGACATGCGGATGTTGGAGGAAGCCGGTGTAGCTGTTCAGCTGCTCGTGCATGATGCGCTCGGCGGCCAGGCGTTGTGACCAGTAGGCGAACGGCTGCGATGCGAGCAGCGTGCGCAGCGCGGCGTTGATCGCGCCCGCGTGGTCGTAGCGGCCCTGGGTCGTGCGGTATCGCTCGTCGGCGGCGAAGTCGGGCAGGTCCACCGCCTTGCAGAAGCCGAGCCATTCGTGCAGGCGCACTACGGTGATGGTCATCCAGCCATCGGCGACCTGATAGACTCCGCTTGGCGCGCCAGGCGGCCGGATCGCACCGCCCTCGAGATACGACTGCATAATGCGCACGACCTGAAGGCCGGCGGCGGCCTGCAGCAGGCTGGCCTCAATGTGGCGGCCGCGCGGTTCGTCGCGGCGCGCGTACAGGGCTGTGGATACGGCTGAATAGGCGTAGAGCGCGGTGCTCATGTCGATGGCGATGATCGGCGTGCGATGCGGGATGCCGTCCTCGCCTTTGTTCTCCACTGTGAGGCCGGTGTAGGCCTGGAGGATCGGGTCCATCGCGGGGCGTTCGGCGAGTGGGCCCGATTGGCCGAAACCGGACACCGAGAGGTAGATGATGCGGGGTTCGCGCTCGGCGACCGCGGGGTAGCCGAAGCCCAGGCGGTCGATCACGCCGGGGCGAAAGCCCTGGAGGAAGACATCGGCGCCGGCGATCAGGCGCCACAGGATCGCGCGGCCGTCGGGCTGCTTCAGGTCGAGCGCGATGGCGCGCTTGCCCAGGTTGGCGGGAAGCGAATAGGCGCACTGGTCGCCGTAGACCACGCCGAGATTGCGGGCCCAATCGCCGACGCCGGGTGGCTCCACCTTGATGACGTTCGCGCCATACTGGGCGAGCAGCATGGCGCAGTAGGGGCCGGCGACGCCCTGGCTCACGTCGATCACCTTCAGGCCGGCGAATGGCTTGTCGTAGCTCATGGAGGTGGTGTGTTCCCGGGTGGCGTGCGGGCCGGAGGATAGTCCGGATCCGGCAACCGCGCGAGCCGTGGCGGCCACGGCCATTACCAGGAGCGACGAAATCTTAATTGTTCACAATAGATAGGATGCGCCCTAAATACCTGGCAAACATGGAGCGTTGAGAGTGACGACCATCACCATTTCCCTACCCGAATCCCTCAAGGCGTTCGTGGACGCCCAGCTCGCCACAAAGGGATACGGCAACGTGAGCGAGTACTTCCGCAGCCTGCTTCGGGAGGCGCAGGCGAAGGAACAGGAAGCAGGTCTTGAGGCGCTGCTGCTCGAAGGCTTGGCCTCCAAGAGGATCTCGCTGGACGCGAGATTCCGTAAGGGGTTGGAGGTTAAGGTCGAGGAGATCCTGGATCGGTACAGGGATCGCAAGCGCCCGTGAAGCTGCTCTCCCAGGCAGCCGCTGTGCTGCTCGGGCATGTCGATGTGGTGATGGCGCCGGTGAATGGGGTGTATACCATGAGCCCGCAGGACATGGCGCCGGTGCTGGATCAGCTCCATCCGTCTGGTGCTGCCGATGCACTGGTTCACGCGGGACGTGGTGGAGCGGTTTGTGGAGGGGCGGTACGAGGTGCGGTTCAGCGACTCGCCGACGTTGTGGGTTTCGCGGGAGACGCTGCCGGAGAGGGCGACGGTGGTGGTGATGATGCGGTGAACCAAAGCGCCCACTAAGTTCCTCTGCAAGACAAGCCCCCTCAGCGCCAGGCCGCCAGACTGAATGCCCCGCCGTTTGGGTGATCAGGGTGGTCTTGTAAGATAATCGAAGACCCGAACCCAAAATGTCGGAACGCTCCAACGATGTGACCCTGTGTCATCCACGCTGCTACCGGTGTATTGCCCCCCCAAAAGCGACCATTGTTAATGTCTGGGTAGGCGTGCTCATAGTACGTCGCCTCAAAGCCATCGCTGACTATTGGTCGCGGTTGACGAACGTTCTTCTTTATCGCTTCGTCCGACTGGTAGTGCGTCCAAACAAAACTACTGGAAGCCCGCTCGCATATCAGTTTGATGAGACCCACTGGGTCAGCCATATGATACAGTACACCGGAGCAGAAGATCAGGTCGAAATGTTCTGTGGTCTCCTCCAGATAGGCGACAGCGTCCCCGCAAAGAAACCGGCAATTTTTGAGACCCAAGAGTTCCTTAACAACAAGACACTTCAGGTAGGCTTCAGTATTTGATTCTACTGCGATCACTCGCTCAGCACCAAGTTGTTCAAGCTGATAGGTATGCGCGCCCTCCAAGGGGCCAAGCTCGAGGATTCTCTTCCCGTCGAATCGGCCACCCCTTCCTAGCGCGTCGGCCGCCATCTTGACGCGGGCGTCTGAGAATACGCTAGCAGAACCCGCCCCTGTTACGCCGCAGACTTTCCCCAGGTCAGACGCCCATCTCCCGGGAAAGATGTCGACAGCGTTTTGCGCGGATGGAGCTCGGCGCTCGAACCTTTCTCGCGCTCGTTCATTATCGCCAGGAATGCGGTTATTGCGGAATTCCGCGGCCGGCTGCGTGCGTGCCGTCTTTGACGGCAGAAGGGCGTGCCACGCAATAGTCAGTTCGTTGTAGTAGGGTGGGGCCTGATAATAAAGTGCCTTTATAGTTTCAGGAAGCTGGTCGCCCGTCCCATTCAGTAACGCTCTAACGTGCGGAGGCTTTGGTCCGTGGAAATGTATAATTTCAGCACCTTCGTTGATTCCCCAGTAGGGTTTCCAGTTCAACGTCTCGGGAAGCCTGTCGTAGCGATCACGGAAGAAGGTCCGAAATACCCTCTGGTCATAGCTTCCAAAACTCGAAATCTTAGATTCTCTCACGTACTGGATGAGCTCGTCGTGAATAGCCCGCATGTTAGGTACATTAATGAACATGACCCCAGAATTCATGTTGCCGTAGTCCCCCTGCTTGAATTCCGGCGCGGCAGAAAAAAATGTTGGTCGAGAATGACCCAATTCCGGGTTTCTCAGGAACATCACGTCACAGTCGGTGTACAGCACATACTCAGCATCGTGCTCAATGAGGGGCAAGTCCATTCTGAGAAACGCCCCGGATGCAATTCGTATAAAATGCTTATCATCCGGTCTGTCCTCTACTATGTGATCGTACAGAACCGATCTGTGTCGGATAATCTCTACACCTTGCGATCGGAGTTCTTCCAAGAATGGGTTTTCGCCTCCGTCATACAAAAAATGCGGGACGAGCGTTGTCCTTTCTCTTGCGCTCGTCACCGCCGCACGGATACAGTTTGCGTATAGCTCATCGCTCGACAAGCTCGCCTCACTCAGAGCAAAAAACCACTTCATTGGGCGTGATCCCCCAACGCACCCGGAGCCAAGCAACGGCCCTTCACGATCTCCCGCTGGGATACTTTGTTCGCAGTATATGATCTAGCTTGACGGGCCATGTTAGCAATGTCTCCTCCGTCTTTCGGAACAGGACACTTGATGAGAGGTATCCACTTTGTCCGAGGCCGAAATTGGTCACGGGGTGGCACCGCTGCGCGACGATGAACGCTGGCTCACCCATTTTCGCCGATAAGATTTCGAAACCAGTGGCTCTGTTGAGAAGGGCGTGCCAAGACTGGTCAGAGAACCGCCAGAAATCCCACGGCTCATCATGCAACGGCCAGCATTGGTGAGTGGTGAATAAACCGAGCGCGCCAATCGTGAGAACGCGATTGAGTTCGACGACCATCTTCCAAGGCATGAGAAGGTGTTCAAGCACGGAAAAGGCCATGACCGCGTTGAACCGCAGCTCCGGGAAGAGGCTAGCCAACTCGTGCGCATCGCCGACGACGTCGACGTTAATCCCGGGTGCGACATCGAGCCCTGTATAGTGCCACCTTGGGGGGGTCATGTCGCGTCGTACAACGCTTGATCGCGCGCGCGAGCCTATTTCGAGTAATTCTCCATTTGGCTGCCGGGAGATGCGTGCAAGGAAGTCCGTCACGAGCTCGTTCGTATGCGCAGCACCTGACGTCCCGAGATCGCCGATGGTGACTGACTCGCCATCCTGATATGCCACCATAAGGGTTGCTTTGGCGATATTGAACGTGGCCTCATCGATAGCGATGGTCTCATCGAAGCGAGCGCGTGACGCGGCATCTCCATGGACGGCTGCGACGTCCTCGCTCACAGTATTTCCCCATGATGCTAGTTCACGCCGTTGATGCTCAAGACCAGGCGCGAGCAGATAGAGTGCCCTGATCGGACGCTGGTCGAACAACCAACCGCGAAGCCATAGCTGATCTCTGAAGATGGCAACCACGTCAATCGCGTACGTAAGTCCAGAGGCCGACTGACCCACGATCAATCTTCCGAAATCAGCAAATCAGGGTTATACGCGTGCGTACTCGTTCTTGATCGGCGGTCCATCCGCCTGCTCGCGATAACTCCGGCTCCGGCTTTGTCGCGCGCCTCCCATCGATGAAGGCTCATGACCGATGCTGGCGCCAGATCTGAAAATATGCCACCATACTGTGAGAACGATCGGTTATAGTATTTGTCCGCGACGTCTCCCCAGCGCGCAACCATCACCTCGTTCTCGTGGAAGAAACGGGACTGTTGCCCCGGCAACATGTCGTCAGCCCGGCTGACGCTCTCCCGGTGCTCCGCCACTGAGGCGGGCGTCCATATGACTCGGTAGCCCGCCCTGCCAACCTTCAAACAGAGATCGACATCGTTGAATGCCACCCGAAGCTCCTCTTCATCAAAGCCGCCAACTTCGTCGAATGCAGTGCGCCGACAAAGCATGCAGGCTGCGGTCACTGCGGACACGTCCTGTGCGCAGATGGCGCGCGCAACATAGCCAGCATCGTTGGCGGCGAGTCCTCTGTGGGCGTGATCGGCCACTCCACCAACACCCAGTATCACTCCGGCGTGCTGCACCCGTCCACTCGGATAGAGCAGCTTGTTCCCGACGACCCCAACAACCGGGTCGGCCAGCATCTCGCCCACCATGGCGCGGAGCCAACTCGGTTCGGAGACGAAGATGTCGTTATTCATGAACAGTAGCAGTTCGCCGTCGCTTGCCGCGACGGCGAGGTTGTTCAGCCGAGAGTAATTGAACGGCTCCTCGACGCGCAAAACCGACAACCCTGAGCGGTTGCTCATCTCGGCCGCGAACACGAGCGCCTCGTCCGATGCCGACCAGTTATCGATCAGGACAATCCGGTAGTTGGCGTAATCCGTGTGGTCCCACAGTGCCTGTAGGCAGGCGCGCGTCATGTCGATATGCTCGCGGTAAGGAATGATGACCGTGATCTCCGACTCCCTGCTGACGCTCCACTCAATATCGTAACAGGTGATCCCGCGTGGAGCATGCGCGCGTCCCTTGAGTCCATTGCGATCCAGGTGGTCCTGGACCGCCCTAATCCCGGCGTTAACTGCATAATTCTTGGTGGCTCCCGATGTGGCAGTGGACGCCGGGGTCTTGCGCCAGTGGTAGAGTACCTCCGGCACATGCTCGATCCTGTCGTGGGGGATCACCTCTGAGAGGCGGATGACCATGTCGTGGTCCTGAGCGCCGTCACACTCGCTACGGAACGGGCCGACTTTCTCCAGCTGGGCGCGTTCCACCAGCAGCAGATGACACACGTAGTTCTGGCTGAGCAGCAGCCGGTAGTTCCAGTCAGGCTTGAGGTTCACATCGCAGAACAAGCCATTGTCGTCGATCTTATCCTCGTCGCTGTAGAGCATTTGCGCGTCGGACCGCAGCGCCGCCGCCAGCATGAACTCGATCGCTCGCGGCTCAAGTAAGTCGTCGTGGTCGAGGAATGCCACGTAACGACCCTTGGCCCGTGCGAGCCCGGCGTTGGTCGCCCCGCTGATGCCTCGATTTGCCTTTAACGCTACTGCCTTGATGCGCGTGTCCTGTCGCTTGAAAGCCGCGATGCACCTCGTCAGTTCCGCGGATCTGCTGGCGTCATCAACAACGATAAGCTCCCAGTGCGGAAATGTCTGGGCACATACCGACTGCACCGCCGCCACGAAGTCCGCCAGCCGCGGCCTGTAGGCCGGGCATATGATGCTCACCATTGGTGGCGAGACCGTGGCCGGTAAGAGTCCCGCCAAACGGTCGGGCGCCGTGGCTAATGCTGCCTGATATTGCCGTGCCCACGGGTCGTAGTGCTCTACCGTGTAAGTCTCCCTGGGCACTATCTTGCGAAGGCGATCGCGCAGAAGCCAAAGCTCAGTGAAGATCCGGTCGGCGTCTTCCTGCAGGTCACGGATGGCTGCGGCCGTCTCCATCGATGGAAAATTCACCGACACGGGGCTGCCGCTGAGCACATGGCCGCCTGGTATCACCCGGAAATCAAATTCAATGGTCCTGCCCGCGACCAGATGCTGCGGTGGGTGGAAGACAAAACCGCAGTTCGCATCGCAGTCATGCGACTTCGCTACGTCCCCCCGAGAGACATGCGCGGAGATCTGTGCAACAGGGTGGCCCTGCATCGTCACGAGGATCTGAAGCCCGCCGTTCAACCGGCCAGGGTCGCGGTCGTAGCGCAGTGCCCATCCGCGCACTGCACCGTCGCGCAGTCCGTCCACGCGGCCGATGATGGTGACGGGTTTGAACCTGAACTCCATGGACTCGTTATTCGGTGCGACCGCTCGCACATGGCGGCCATTGACGTCCCAGCATTCCACCTTGTGAAGTTCGCCGTCGAAGTAACGCAACGGAATGCAGCACGAAAACCCTACTCGCTGGCTGGGGTGTCCCGAATTCTTGACGTCGAGCCGAACTGTGTCGCACAGGACAGTACCGCTATTTTCGCCATCGATGAGGAATGATAGCGTCGTGGGTTCGAGCGGTGCTTTCTCATCATATGCCCAGCCCGAGATCCCTCGCTCGCCGATGTCGTCGATATGCGCGATAACCGAGACAGCGTCCGACGATGGATCTTTGGTACCGTCCTGGTTCCCTGTTCCGCCGAACGAGACCCGCCACAATCGGGACAATAACCGTCTCTTCGGGTCACGGAGGATCAGGCAGCGATTATCGCTGCCGATAAACTCCACAGAGTGCTCTGATCCATCGTGGAAGCGTGCCGGGATGAGAATATGGAAGCCGACATTTGGACTACGATAGCCCTCGTTTATCACGTCGGGTCGATAGACACTGGCCGAGGTTGTGAGTGCGATCTCGCCGTCGATCTTGATCGAGATTTTCAGCGACTCCTTGGGCCGCGCCCTATCGCAGATCCACCCGATGATCTCCGGGCCCCCGATCGTGTCCAGGTAACCGACTACATCGTCCGCGCGGCCGTCCTCACTGGTCTGCGATACACCTTCCATGGTCACCCGATCAGGCGCCAATCGCGCCTGGGCAAGCGGCCTTCCTTGAAACCATAGAATTCGAAGTGCTCCTGGCTCGACGCAAGCCGTCCGGCCACCAAATGCTCAGCAACGTCTCGGTATTCGGTCTGGTAAAACCCGTCATCGACCTCTATGTGCCGGGGGAAGCGATCTTCGAAGTAACCGAATTCCACATAGTGGTGCTTCCCGCTACCGAATTGGCCGTCGCGAATGCCCTCCTCAACGTCGGGGTATTTCTCGCGGTACCATGGCTCGTCAATCAGCACCCTTTCGGCTAGGACCTTCAGAAGAGCAGTGACAAGCTCCGAACTAAGCACGACCTTGCCATTATCAGTTTGGTCACCATTCGCCGACCACGGAATATTGTAATAATTTCTAAGAAAGGAGAACGATCGCGAGGCCGACGCCGCAACGCCGCCCCCGGACGTGATTTCGCCAATTGACATATCAGAGCCACTCAACGGTGATGCTTTCTCTCTGGCTGCCAAACCCCATCGTTAAGGCGCAATTTATTAAGAAGGCCTTAAGATACTGCTTAGCAGGTGCAGCAGCCGCTTGTTGGCAGCGCTAGCCTTTGACGTCATGTGTACTAACTAGATCTCGGTCTTTTTCACCGAAGGGGCCGGCACTGTTCTGCACGGTTTTCCTTCCTCCCGCCCGACACCGTCCGCGAGCAAAAGTGCCAGGGCCAGCGCCCCACCTAAGTTCACCAAGCCCGGTTTTTGATCCAACGTCTCAACCATCGTTGCTATGAGACGAGATCGGGCGTCGGGGTGCATGCACGAGAGCCACCAAATGGCGGATGTATCACATTACGATGCACAGTCTCACCAACTCATACTATGAGACGAAACCGCACACTCCACCCCCACCCTCAGCGCCACCCCGCTCTCACCTCCCCCACCCCACCAAACTCCACCTCCACCCGATCGCCTGGCGCGATCGGGAACTGCCGCGTGAACGACCCACTGATGATGATCTCGCCCGCCTCGATACGCCGCCCGAACTCGCCCAGCTTGCGCGCCAACCAGATCACCGAGTTCAGCGGATTGCCCAGCACCGCGTCACCGCGCCCTGTCGCCACGATCGCCCCATTGATCCGCACCGTCGCGCCTACCGCCTCGAGCGCCAGATCGCCCAGCGCCACCGGATCACCCAGCACGACCGTCTTCTGCTGCGCGTTGTCCGCCATCGCGAGCGCGATCTGCGCCGTGAAGTCGCCGCGCGTCTCGATGATCTCCAGCGCCGGATACACCGCATCGATCGCACCGCGCACGGCGGCCATGTCCACCTCGCCGCTCAGCGTCCGATCCACTCGCAGGCACAGTTCCGACTCGAATCCAGGCCGGATCAGCTGGTCGCGACGGAACACGTGCCCGGACTGCCTGCTGTCCAGGATGCAGCCGAACACCGGCTCGTGGAAGCCGAACTGCTGCTGGATCGGCTCCGCGGTCAGGCCGACCTTCCAGCCGATCTGCCGCTCGCCCGCTGCGATGCGGCGCGCGATCACGCCGAGCTGGATGCGATAAGCCTCATCGAGCGTCAGCCGATCGAACCACTTTGCCGGGAAGTAATCGCCCCGAGCGCGTGCCGCCCAGAACTCGTCGATCGCCGCCTGTTCATCGAACGCCATCGTTGCCCTCCCCGCCCGTAGGCCGAGGCAGGCTAGGGCCGAGGAGCGATGGTTGCCAACGCCCACCCGCCGTGCAAGCTGATCCGCCACAACGAAGCACAACCGTCGGGAGGACCGCCCTATGCGGATCGCCATCATAGGCCAGCAGGATTTCGGCAAGGCAACGCTGGAGGCGTTCCTTAGCCGCGGCGATACGGTCGCGGCGGTGTTTTGCGCGCCGGAGAAGGGACGCCCAGACCCGCTGCGCGTCGCGGCCGAGGAACACGGCGTGCCGGTCCATCAATTTCCGAAACTCACCGATCCGGCGGCGATCGAGGCGATGCGCGCGGCGAATGCCGAGGTCGGCGTGATGGCCTATGTCACGCAGTTCGCGCCGCAGGACTTCTGCAACATCCCGAAGTTCGGCACGATCCAGTTCCACCCCAGCCTGCTGCCGCTGCACCGCGGCGCCTCGTCGATGAGCTGGGCGATCATCTGCGGGCGAACCGAGACCGGGTTCTCGATCTTCCGCCCGACCGATGGGCTGGATGAAGGGCCGGTGATCCTGATGCGCTCCGTGCCGATCGAGCCGGAGGATACGTTGGGCTCGCTCTATTTCGGCAAGATCTTCCCGATGGGCGTGGCCGGGCTTGTCGAGGTGGCGGAGCAGGTAGTGGCCGGCCGCGCGCCCGCCCTCGCGCAATACGAGCCGAATGCCGGCTACGAGGGCATCATCCGCGACGCGGAAACGCGCATCAACTGGGCGAACCACGTCGACATCATCTACAACCTCATCCGCGGTTGCGATCCCGCGCCAGGTGCCTGGACCATGGCGGACGGCAAGAAGCTCTTCGTGTTCAACGCGACGAAGCGCATCGCGCGCACGTTCTCCGAGGTGAAGGGCAAGAAGCTCGGCGAGGTGGTGGGCATCAACAACGGCGCGCTGCTGGTGCACGGGCAGGGCGGCTTCATTGAGATCGCCCGCGCGCGCCCCGACGGCGGCAGGAAGGGCGTCGCGGCCGACGCGGGCGTCGCGGTCGGCACGATCCTGGGAGGCTGACGCGAGGTGAGGGCGGGCAGTTGGCCCGCCCCCGAGGTGTCTTCTTGTTAGGTGTTATTCGCCTTCGACACCGATCGCGTAGGCGGTCTCACCGTGCACGGCGTCATCACCCACCCGCAGCATCGCGTCGTCCATCCGCAGCGGGGTGAAGAACGAGATCACCTTGAGGATGATGGCCGTCGCGATGACGTTGTAAACGATGATGAAGACCGCGCCGTAGAACTGCAGCAACAGCTGGTGGCCCCCATCGCCATAGAGCAGGCCAGTGGTGCTGACGCCTGGCGCGTCCTTTTCGGTGCCGATGTATTCCAGCATGTCTGGGCAGGCCAGGACGCCGGTCAGCAGGCCACCGGTTATGGCGGCGATGCCGTGCGTCGAAAACACGCTCAGCGTATCGTCCACCCGCATCATCAGCTTGGTCTTTTGCAGCCAGTTCATGCTCATCCAGGGGATGATGCCGGCGGCGACGCCGATGACGATGGCGCCCCAGCCATTCACGTAGCCCGCTGCCGGCGTAATGGCGACCAGTCCGGCGATCATGCCGTTGACGGCGCCTATGACCGACGGCTTGCCGTAGGACATCTTGTCGAGCAGGGTCCAGACGAGAACGGCGCACGCGGTGGCGGTGTTGGTGTTCAATACCGCGGCCCCAGCATCGGCGTTGGCGAAGTAGGGATCACCGCCGTTAAACCCATTCCAGCCAAGCCACAGGATTCCGGCCCCGACCAACGTGATCAGCAGGCTGTTGGGTGGGAAATGCGTGCGATCCTGATCGAGGCGCGGGCCGACCATGGCGGCGGCAACGAAGCCCGAACTGGCGGCGGCAAGATGGATGACGTAGCCGCCTGAGAAGTCGACCACCCCCATGCCGGCGAGCCACCCGCCACCCCACAGGCTGAAAGCCCCCACGGTATAGACCAGGGTCATCCAGATTGGGCAGAAGAACACCCAGGCTCGGAAATTCATGCGTCCGAGCACTGATCCCGCAAGGATGATTACGGTGATCGCCGCGAACACGAACTGGAAGTAGACCAGGGTTGCCATCGGGAAGGCCATTTCCGGCATGCCCGACGCGGCGGCAGGGATGGTTGCCTGGCCGATACTGAATGCGGCCGACAGCGCGGGCATTGGCGTGCCAAGGAAGGGGAACCATTGCGGCCCGAATGCCATGTTGTAGTCGAATAGGACCCAGACGACGAGGACGGAGGCGAATGCGTAGATCGACATGAATGCCGAGTTGATCGCCCATTTCTTCTTAACGATGCCGCCATACAGGACTGTAAGGCCGGGGACACTTTGTAGCGCTACAAACGTAGCTGCAGCCAATTGCCAGGCGTTATCGCCGGTATCGAGCCATTTTGGTGACGGTACGAGCATAGGTTTCTCCCCCGAAATGGGTTTTTTCCGATGACGCCGCCACCAGACACCAGTCTCCAACGGGGGACCGGTATCAGCGACCGACGTCAAGGTGTGCGGGCTCAAGCAAGATATATGCCGTATATATGGCCGCGTCGGTTCGCTGCCCTGCGGCCGACGCGCCAACAGCGACTCAGCGGTAAGTGGCCTGTCCGAGCACCCCTCGGAGATTGTATTTCTTGCAAGATTCTCTCGCGAAGGTTGATTGCCGCGGCGCTCGACGTTGGCTGCTTCGGGCGTCGCAGACGCTGTGATCCCAGCGAAGATCACCAAAGCGGCGCATTGCATAACGCTTGGGCAATGGTGGCGCTGTTGGGCCGCAACACGAAAGCGGGCGACACACTTTGCAACGTCAAGAAAACTTGGCTATGGGGGGCGCGCGAGGCCTCGCAGATGATATCATGCTCCTGACCCGGCACGTCGTTGCTGTGATCGCCGCGCTGGCAACATGCAGTGCGACTTCTTCCGCTGACGGACAGCCTCAGGCACGGGCGCTGGTGGTCACTTGCATCAATCGAGCCAGCGGCACGACCTGGCAGATCGACATCGACTACGGCCGCGCGACGGTGGACGCCAATCCGGCGCGGGTCAGTGCCGGCGAAATCTCCTGGCATGACGCCAAGGATGGCGGCAACTACACGCTCGACCGCGGTTCCGGCGATCTGACGGAGGTTGTGGCGTCCAGCACCGGCGGCTATTTCCTGCACCATCGCTGCGCGCTGCCGCCTTGAACCTCGGGCGCGCGGGGCGAGCGAGATGAGTGACGATCTTGCGACGCCTCGGGCGAGCATCGGCTACTTCTCAGCGACGGGTCCACGTCCGCGCAATGAGGATTTTGCCGGCGCCGTGCTTGGCTCGGAGCTTGCCATGGAGCGGCGCGATGTGGCCGCCGCCATTGCTGATGGCATCGGCGGGGCCAAAGGCGGCCGTGTGGCGGCAGAGACGGCGGTGCGAGGCTTTCTCGACGGCTTCTGGGATGTGCCCGAGACCATGGAGGTGCGTCGGGCCGGGGCCCGCATCCTCGACGCGCTCAACTCCTGGGTTCACTCCCAAGGGCAGCAGGACACGCGCCTTGTCGGCATGGGCTGCACGTTCACCGCGTTGGTCCTGCGTGGCCGTCTCGCGCATCTGCTGCATGTCGGTGACACGCGAGCCTACCGGCTGAGCGGCGACCGCCTGATGCGCCTCACCGCCGACCACGTGCGCGAGGGCAGTGCGAATTCGCCCGTGCTCACTCGTGCACTGGGGATCGAAGCGGAGCTTCGCCTGGACTACACCAGCCAGCCGATTGCGCTACACGATCGCTTCCTGCTGTGCACCGACGGGGTGCATGGCTCCCTGGTGGACGAGAGCATCGCCGATATCCTGCGGGTACGCTCGGCGCCCGCAGATACCAGCCGAGCGCTGGTCGATGCGGCACTCGAGGCCGGCAGCACCGACAACTGCACCGCGCTCGTGCTGGACGTTGTCGCACTCCCGACGGCGCGCTCCGATGATGTCGGCACCGCCATCATGCGCCTGCCGCTGATTCCTGTGCCGCAGGTCGGCGACACGGTGGATGGCTTTGTGCTGAGCGCACTGGTGTCCGACGGCCGATACAGCCGCCTGTTCGGTGCGATTGACGAGGTGGACGGCGGTACGGTGGTGCTGAAGTTCCCCAAACCGCAGGTTGCCGCGGTCGCCACCTTCCACGCCGCCTTTGTGCGCGAGGCATGGGTCGGCACACGGGTCACCAGTCCATGGGTTGCGCATGTGATCGAGTTGCCGCCGGAGCGGCAAACCTGCCTTTATACCGTCATGCCGCTCTACACCGGGGAGCTGCTGGAGACCCGCATCGCGCGCGCACCACGCGTGGGCATGGAGGAGGGCCGCAACATCGCGATCAGGCTTGCGCGTGCAGCGGCGGCGCTGCATCGCGTCGGCATCATTCATCGCGACATCAAGCCGGACAACGTGATGCTGGAGTCGGGCGGATCGCTCAAGCTCCTCGATCTGGGCGTGGTGCGCCTGCCGGGGCTGGAGGACTTCCCGCCTGAAGCGATACCAGGCACGACCGCTTACATGGCGCCGGAAATGTTCACGGGCGAAGCCGGCAATGCAGCAACCGACATCTACGCGCTGGGCGTGACTCTGTTCCGTAGTTTCACCGGCGAGTTCCCTTACGGAAATCCGGACGCGATCACCCCACCGCGCTTGGAGAGGCCGAAGGATATCGCAATCCTTCGCCCTGACCTGCCGGCCTGGCTGCAAGCTGCGCTGGGCCGCGCGATCGCGCTCGATCCCGCCGGGCGGTTCGCCGACATGGCGGAGTTCGCCGGTGAGTTCGAGGCGGGTCCATTGCACGCGCCCCCACCGGTGCGCCGACCGCTCACATTGTATGAGCGTGCACCGGTTCGCTTCTGGCAAGTGGTGGCCGGACTGCTTGTACTGGCACTGGTGGCATCACTGGTGTGGAAGTAGCCGACGGAGGCGCGATGGGTCGGCGTGGAGGGTGCGCTTCGCTGCTGCTGTCCGAGGCCTATCCGGCCGGCACAGCAAGCAGGCCGCCAATAGCCACGCCGAGGACAGCACCCGAATAACCCACGCCGCCAACGACACGATCGTCCGCAATATCTCAAGCAATCTGTCTGTCCGTTCATGACCGGCGGGGAGCAAGCCCTAACTGTTGGAGCTGTCGTCGAACCCGTTGCCGAGGACCGCAAGCAAGCCTTGCGGTTCGGTGCTCTTGCCCTGGCGCTCCCATAGTCGCGCGAGACTCTTGGCCGCGCGGAATTCGAATCGCCTCGCCGACTGACTGCGGGCTGCTTCGATGGCCCGGGTAAAGGCCGCTTCGGCCGCCGCGGTATCAGGGGCATGGGACCCGAGCATGATTTCGCCATGCACGCTGTGCGTTTCGGCAAGGTACCAGCGCTGCCCAGCCGCGCTCATTTTGGCCAGTTCAGCGTCGATAGTCGCAACTGCAGCGTCGTAGCGACCCGCCTCGGCCTGCGTCTCGGCAAGCAGTACACCGCATAGCGGCGTGAAAGTCGCGATGCCTTCCTTGCACATCAGTCCGAGACCATGACGCATCTGCGCCGTACCCGCGTCACGATCGCCGGCGTGCCAAAGCAGCCAGCCCTCGTGAAATGTACCAAATGCGAGCCACATGGGCATAGCGTGCTCGCGAGCCAGCTCAAGGTAGGCGCGGAGGGGAGGAGCGCTCCTCACGTGGTCGCGACGCATCATTTGGAAAAACGCGGCATGCAGATACGCGTACGCCAAGGTTGGAACATGCTCCGTCCGCACGGCATGGGTGATTGCCTGCTCGAGGTGACCGGCGGGGCTTCCGATCCCGAGTGGCCATAGGGTCAGGCCGAGGTAGGTCATGACAGGGACTGCCAGGTCCTGGCCAAAACGAAACGTCGAAGGACGATCTCGTTCAGCATCATAGTGACCGTAAGCACGTTCGAGATGCAGCCGCGCAGCGATGAATTCGCCCGCGAACCAGCACGTCATTCCGGCGATTCGGTGAGCAACTCCGGTTTCCGGCGGGTCGCGCCTTGTCTCGACACTGCGAAGGAAAGCGTCTGCAAGCTCCCGCATCGCGGGCAGATCTCCGCTGAGGAACATCCCGCTCCACAATCCATATTCGGCGGAGAATCGCTCCGGCACGTCCGGGATCGTGCGTGCAATATCGCGAGCGCGTACGAAGGCGGCCTTCGTCTCCGGCGCAGCGAAGCCTCGGACAACTCGCAAAGCGTTGCCATAGCTTATCTGCAGTCGCAGGTGCGAGGTCCGCTGGTCCTCCGAGTCATCGAGGTCCTGCGACAGATCGAGCGCTTTCTCGAGGTGCGCGATTGCCTCGACAAAGGCGGATCGCTGCAATGCGAGGCTACCCGCCTTGCTCCACCACTCAACGGCAGCTTCGCTCAATCCGGCCTGGGTGAAGTGATACGCTACAACCTCGGGCTCTGTCTCAGCTCGTTCCGGAAGCTGATCGCGGACGGCTTCGGCGATGTTCCGGTGAAGCTGCAGACGAGGCGGCTTTGGCAGACTGGCATAGACAACGTCCCGCACCAGCGCGTGCTTAAACGTGTAGACTGCATCGGGTGGCACACCGCGCTGAAACAACAGTCCCGAGGCCGCCAACTGGTTCAATTCCCGCGTAAGGTTGGCGTCCGGCATATCCGCGGCGGATGCGAGCAGCGTATGGGAAAACTCGCGCCCTATCACCGAGCCGATCTGCGCGACGACCTTGGCCCCCGGCAACCGATCGAGGCGCGCCATCAGTGAGGCTTGCAGCGTATCGGGTATCGCGAGCGACACGGCCAGCGCATCGAGCTCAGGCGCTTCCAGCACCGCTCGGGTCAGCTCCTCGATGAACAGCGGGACGCCGTCGGACTGCAGTACGATCCGGTCCAGCAATGGCGATGACAGCACGCGGTGCTTCACGACCTGTGCGGCCAACGCTGTCGCATCGCGCCGGTCGAGCCGGCTCAGGGCCATCAGGCTCACGTTGGGAAGATCGAACCAGGGTGCCACGAAGTCAGGACGATAGGAGATGATCAGCAGGACAGGAAATGCCGGCACCTGCTCGATCACCGCGTCCAGCAATTCGATCGATGTCGGATCCGACCAGTGCGCGTCCTCGAACAGGATCAGCACCGGCTCCCTGCGGGCGAGGTTCGCAAGCCGGTGCATCAACGCGGCGAATGTCCGCACCTTGCGCTGCTGTGGACTGAGTTCCGGGTCTGGATAGCGACCATTCGTCGGGATGGACAAAAGCGCCGCGAAAAGCGCCATGTCATCGGGCGTGGGCTGCGCGGGCGCCAGGGTTGCTTCGAGCTTGCGCAGACGGTCCTCCGCGCCCTCGCCACGTATGAAGCCGGCCTCGCGTTCCATGCGTGCTGCGATCGGATAAAGCGGGCTGTCCTGATGATAGGGCGAGCAGAAATAGCGAAGGCTGAACCGCGCTTCGTCGGCCAGGCGCTCTTCGAGCGCGGCAAGCAGTCGCGACTTGCCGATGCCTGCCTCACCGGAGAGCAGCACGACGCGCCCCTCGCCGGTTTTCGATTGCCGCCACCGACGCACCAGCAGGTCCAGTTCCTCGTCCCTGCCGATCAGTGGCGTGACAGTGCCCGCATAGACTGTCTCCGAGCGGCTCGCGGCACCGGTGGTGCCTCGTGCGCGCCAGGCGTGCACCGATCTGCTGAAGCCTTTGAGCGGGACTACACCCAGGTCCTCCAATTCAAACATCTGCCCGAGATGCGATCGGGTCTGCTCACTGATAACGACCGTATCGGGCTGGGCGAGCGCCTGCAGCCGCGCCGCCAGATTTGGCGTTTCTCCCACCGCGGTGACTGTCTGGGCAGCGCCGACACCGATCAGGTCGCCCGTGACGACCAGGCCAGTGGCGATGCCGACGCGCACCGAAAGCTTGAGCGGACCTATTGCGTCGATGATCGCCAAACCTGCGCGCACCGCGCTCTCGGCATGCGCCTCATCGGCATTCGGCCAGCCGAAATATGCCAATACGCCATCGCCGACGAAGCGGGCCACATAGCCCTGCTGGCTGGCGACCGCGGCTCCGACACGCGCCTGGTAAGTCGTGAGGATTTCCCGCAGATCCTCCGGATCGAGTCCGCTGGCAAGCGGCGTTGACCCCACGATGTCGCAGAACAGCACGGTGATCTGCCGCCGCTCGGCTGCGGATATCGACGGACGATGATCGCTGGAGGAAGTGGCACTCGGGAGCGACGTCTTGTCAGCACGCAGTGCGGCGATGGCATTCAACAGCCGACGCCGATGGCCGACCAGGGCGACACCAAGCTCTTTGAGGTCTTCGCCGGTCAGATCGGTCAGCAGTTCGGCGGTGACGCCATTCTCGCGGAATGCCGCCTCGTAGCGGTCCAAACCAAGAGATCGCAGCCACTCCGCTACATCCACCGCCGCTCCCCCGGCCAGTGGCAGTTGAGACGAAATCCTGTCTCCGTGGACCGGCCTTGTCCAGAAGCTCAATGATTGACTGGCATGCCGGTCGCGGCCGTGGCTGTGAAGTGCGTCACAGCTTTGTCGTGTTCATAGCTCCGGCGGCGGATAATACGGCCTTTCCCCGAGTGCCTGCACGCGCTGCCAGAATGCCTCGCCACTCGCCTTGCCGACCTCGTCGAGGTCCGCCGCCTGACGCCAGATGTTCCACGACCCGGGGTGCAGCCGACTGGCCTCCGCCAGATGCGCATCACCCTCCGCCGCGTTGCCATGCCGTCGTAGCCACACGCCCAACCGGAAATGCGCCTGTGCCAGTGCGATCTCCGGCGTGATGCGCGGCAGTCTGCGTGACGCCACGTCGGCTGGCAGTCCATGGCGCCCGGTCAGCACCCAGTCGCGCACCGCATCCAGGTACGCAGCGCGCGCAGCGAGTCGCGCCGCCTGGTGCTCGGCTGCGAGAGTGCGGGTGGTGCGATCCGTCAGGCGGAAGTGGTCGGTCGATCCGGCGTTCTCCGGCGGACGCACGATGCGTCCGGCCTCGTCGATCCACACCGCCTGCGGCACGTTCACCATGCCATAGAGGTCGGCGACGTGGTGCTCGGTATCGATCAGGCACCAATACTGCGCATTGGCCTGTTCAATCCATTGGCGCGCGTGTTCGGCGCCGCGGCTTTCCTCCGCGACCGCCACGATCATGAATTTTTCGCGCTTCAAGCCGTCGAACAGTTGCTGCCACACGGGCAAGTCAGAGCGACAGCCTCACCAGGAGGCCCAGGTACAGAGGAACACCTTTTGCCCCCGCAGCGCCGAGAGCGTGTGCGGCACGCCGTCGATGTCGGGCAGCGTGAAGTCCGGCGCGATGAGTTCGGCGAACGCGGTGTTGCGCTGTTCGGCCCCGGCGGCGAGCACCCACGTCTCGCCGGCCGCGTCGCTCACCACAGGGCGGTCGAGCAGCCGCCAAAATGCCGCCACATCGATCCGGCCGTCGTGCACGGGCAACGGCACGCAGACATCGTCGCGGCACATGCCTTCAGGCTTCAATGTCCAGCCGGTGGCGCGTTCCGCGTCGGCGGCTGACAGCCACAGACCATGCGTCGCGGCCACCGTCATCTCGCCCTGCCCGGTCAGTACGGTTGCCATCGCGGCCTCCTCTCTTGCCCGCGCGCAGGCAAACACGTTGAATGCCGCGCGCGCAAGGTCATAACGTGAAGGAGACATCTATGCCGAGGCTGGCGGGAAAGATCGCCTGGATAACCGGCGCAGGCAGCGGCATCGGCGAGGCTGCGGCGCTCGCGCTGGCCGACGAAGGTGCGACCACCGTGCTGACCGGCCGCACGGCTGAGAAGCTGGAGCGCGTCGCCGCGCGCATCAGGCAGCAGGGCGGCGAGGCATTTGTGCAGCCGGCAGAACTGACCGACGCCGGGCAGGTGCAGAAGGTCGGCGAGTTCATCAGGAACACGCTGGGTCGGCTCGACATCCTGGTGAACAACGCCGGGGTGAACATCGTCAATCGGCACTGGGACAAGCTGGCGCCTGAGGGAATCGACGAACTGGTGCACGGCAACCTATCGCAGGCGCTGTACTGCGTCACGGTAGCGCTGCCGCTGATGCGCGCGCAGAAGGACGGCTTGCTGATCCACACTGCCTCGATTGCGGGCCGCGTCGTGGGTGGTTTTCCAGGACCGATCTACAGTGCGGCGAAGCACGGTGTGGTGGCGATGAGTCACTCGATCAACATGCAGGAGTGCATCAACGGCATTCGCTCGACGGTGTTTCTGCCGGGCGAGGTGGCGACGCCGATCCTCGACAAGCGGCCCAATCCGGTGGGGCCGGAGGAACGTGCGCGCATGGTGCAGTCGGAGGATTGCGGCGACCTGATCCGCTACATCGCCTGCCTGCCGAAGCACGTGGTGATGAGCGAGGTGATGTTGGCGCCGACGCGTAACCGGACCTACATCGCCAACCTGCAACAGAAACTCTGAAGGTGTCCGATGGCTTCTAACCGCAAGAAGGTGATGGTGCCCCACACGATGGGCAAGGAGGGTGTCGCGCTGCTGCAGCGTCGCGATGACATTGAGGTGGTGACCTATCCGGCCGGCATTGCCCAGGCCGAGCTGCTGCCGATGCTATCCGACGTCGCCGGGATCGCGCTGTCGGGCACGCCGTACAGGCAGACCGAGATGGAGGCGTCGCGGGCGATGGAGGTGGTGGCGCGCATCGGTGTGGGCTACGACGCGGTGGAGGTGCCTGCGCTGACGGCGCGCCGTGTGCCGCTGATGGTCGCAGGGAGCGCGAATTCCACCTCGGTGGCCGAGCATGCGTTCCACCTGATGATGGCGCTGGCCAAACGCAGCACGGCGTTGGATGCGCTGGTGCGCAAGGGCACGTGGGCGGAGCGCCACGGCGGGCTGCCGATGGAGCTGTCCGGCAAGACGGTGCTGATCGTCGGCTTCGGCCGTATCGGTACCCGCTCGGCGCGACGCTGCCAGGGGTTCGACATGAACGTGCTGATCTATGATCCGTATGTGTCGGCGGAGCAGATCGCTGCGGCGGGGTGCGAGCGGGTGAGCGATCTCGACGCGGCGCTGCCGCGGGCGGATTTCGTGTCGATCCATTGTCCGAAGAACCCCGAGACGGTGGGCATGTTCAACGCGGCGCGATTTGCGCGCATGAAGCGCGGCGCGTTCATCGTCAATACGGCGCGTGGCGGGATCATCGACGAGCCGGCACTGCATGCGGCGCTGACGTCGGGGCACGTGGCGGGCGCGGGGTTGGATGTGTTCGATATGGAGCCGACGCCGGTCAACAACACGCTGCTGCAACTCGACAAGGTCATAACGTCGCCGCATATGGCGGGGGTTACCACTGAGTCGGTTGCCGGCATGGCGGTGGTGACCGCGGAGAACATTCTCAGCGTGCTGGATGGCAAGCCGAACCGGAACAATGTGATCAACCAGGAAGTGCTGGACTGAACCGCTAATCCACGGCCCCCTCCCGCGAGGGGAGGGGGAGGGCTTACGAGGACTGCAACAGCCATGCCGCAACCGGACCACATTTCCAAACTCGGCGTCGCCGACCCGGCGGGGCTGGACGACGACCTGAAGACCATCTGGCAGAAATGCGTGGACAAACTTGGTTTCGTGCCGAATGTGTTCAGCGCCTACAGCGTCAACGCGCGCAGGTTGCGTAACTTCATGGCGATGTACAACGAGATCATGCTGTCGGACTCCGGGCTTTCCAAGCTGGAGCGCGAGATGGTCGCTGTCGTCGTGTCATCGGCCAATCGCTGCTATTACTGCCTCGTCGCGCACGGTGCCGCGGTGCGTGCGCTTTCGGGCGATGCTGAACTCGGCGAGATGATGGCGCTGAACTATCGCGTGGCAAAGCTCGATACGCGACAGCGCGCGATGCTTGACTACACCTGGAAGCTCACCACGACGCCCTGGCTGATCGACGATGCCGACCGCGCTGCGCTGCGAGAGGTGGGCCTCAGCGAACCGGACGTCTTCGATCTGTCCGAGACTGTGGCGTTCTTCAACCTGTCGAACCGCATGGCCTCGGCAACCGACATGATGCCGAACCGCGAATACCACAAAGCGGCGCGATAGGCGTCGGCGCGGCGACTATCCTGGATCGTCGAGCGCTTCGCGCACAGCGCGGCGCAGTTCCTCCTTGCGATACGGCTTGCTCAGCAGTCGGCGGCCGTGCGTCCCCGAGCCGCTCCACCTTGCGTCAGGGAACCCCGAGGTGAGCAGTGTCTGCAACGCCGGCCGGCGTGCCTCGGCAACGCGCGCGAGATCGCGACCGTCCATCGCGCCTGGCATCACCACATCGGTCAGCAACAGGTGGATCGGTTCGGACGAGTCGATGACGAGCATTGCCGCATCGGCGTCCGGCGCTTCGAGCACGCGGTAACCTGCTTCGCTGAGTTGCCGCACCACGATGCGGCGCAAGCCGGTATTGTCCTCCACCACCAGTATTGTCTCGCTGCCGCCAAGTGACGCCGGTTGTTCCGACCGCTCCTCTTGCGCGGCGAAGGACGCAGACAGGCGAGGCAAGTACAGCCGGAACGTCGTCCCTTTGTCGGCTTCGCTGTACACGCTGATATGACCGCCGGACTGCTTCATGAAGCCGAACACCATGGAAAGGCCAAGTCCTGTCCCCTTGCCCTGTTCCTTGGTGGTGAAGAATGGCTCGAAGATGCGCGAGGCGACGTCCGACGGCATGCCGGTGCCGGAATCGCTTACCTGGACCACGACGTAGTCGCCTGGCGTCACGTCGGCATGGGCCGCGGCATAAGTCTCATCAAGCCGGCCGTTGCGTGTATCGATCAGCAGTGCGCCGCCGCGTGGCATCGCGTCACGCGCGTTGGTGGCGAGATTGGCGATCACCGACTCAAACTGTGCCCGATCGATCTGCACCGGCCAGATATTGGGTGTCAGCGACATCTCGATTGTGATGTTCTCACCGAGGGTGCGCGTCAGCAGTCGCACGATGGCGCCGATAACCTCGTTGATGTCGGCGCGCTCGGGCTGCAGCGGCTGACGGCGCGCGAAGGTCAGCAGGCGGCGCGTCAGGTCTGCACCGCGGAGCGCCGATTCGAGCGCGTCCCGAACCAGCTCGTCGGTCACCTGATCGCCGGCGCGGATCTCCCGCAGCATGTCGAGATTGCCGATGATGATCGCCAGCAGGTTGTTGAAATCGTGCGCCAGGCCGCCGGTGAGCTGGCCGACCGCCTCCATCTTCTGCGACTGGCGCAACTGCTCGCGCTGCGTCTCTGCCTCGCGCCGCTCGGTCACATTGCGCACGATGCCGACGAAGGCGTGGTTGCCTGCCTGCGGTGATTCGCCGACCGCAAGCTCCATCGGAAAGGTCGAGCCGTCCTTGCGGCGCCCCATGACCTCGCGGCCGATGCCGATGATCTTCGGCACATTGGTCGCGAGATAGGCCGAGATGTAGTTGTCGTGTTCGCTGTGATAGGGCTCCGGCATCAGGATACGAACGTTGTGGCCAACGACTTCGTCCGGCGTGTAGCCGAACAGGCTGACACAGGCCTTGTTGAACGACTGGATGATACCGTTGCGATCTATGGTGATCAGGCCGTCGACAACAGTATCGAGGACGGTGGCGATCAGGCTGCGCAGTCTGGTCTCGCTGGCCTTGACCACGGCCTCCGCGGCGGTGCGCTCAGTGATGTCTCTGGTGATTTCGCCGAACCCGCGAAGCGTGCCGTCGGGCGCACGGTTGGCGGTGATCACCACGTTGGCGAGGAAGCCCGAGCCGTCCTTGCGGACACGCAGGCCGATGGTCTCGCAGCGACCAGTGGCGGCGGCGGTCACGAGTTCGCGCTGCGGCACACCGGCAGCGACGTCCTCGGGCGGGTAGAAGCATGCGAAGTGGCGGCCCACGATTTCGTCGGCCGCGTAACCCTTGATGAGCTCAGCTCCGCGATTCCATGACAGGATGCGTCCGTCCGGGTCCAGAAGCAGCAGTGCATACTCATGCACGGCAGCGATCAGCGACGGCCACAGGCGCTCCGGATCGGGGCAGACGACAGTGCCTGGTTGACCTGACGGCATAAGGGCTCGGCGACGCTGTTGCTCGCCGCCAGCAGACCATTCGAAGGGTAAGGATCGGTAAAGAGAAAGTTAACGCGCTACAGAACGTTGCATCGGTCTCAAACTCTAGAAGTCGTGATGGCCCCTGGAACCGTCGCGGCGGTCGGCAGTGTGTCGGCGCAAGGAGGTTTATTCATAACCGTCATCAGTCAGGGCATAACTCTGACCCGGCAGAGCAACTCCGTTAACCATCGCAATCAACCTGCCGGCTGGTAGTGCAGAGGATTGCGTGGTTGCGCAGCATAGCCGTATGCAATGACTTATTCGGTTTTGTTGGGTCCACACAGAAATACAGATCCCACTTTTCTTGTGTGGGATTTTGATGGATCATAGGTTCAACGACCATTACGCAAGGCGGTCAGAATCGGCCGCTTCGGGAAACGCCGACTCGCAGGGAGGCGCGCTCGATGGCTAAGAAGCTGCTGGTGATCGACGACCAGACCGGCATCACCAAGGTGGTGGAACTGATCGCGCGTCAACTTGGGCTGGATGTGCGGTCGCTGAACAGTTCCGCGCAGGCCACCGAGACGTTCATCGCGTATCGGCCGGATGTGCTGTTCCTCGACATGATCATGCCCGAGAAGGACGGTATCGACGTGCTCAACGAGGTCCTGCTGACGGGCATTCCGGTGAAGGTCGTGCTCACCTCAGGCTACAGCGATTCCTACCTCCGCCTGGCCGAGGGTGTGGCGAAGTTCCACGACAATCCGAACGTGTCGGTTCTGCGCAAGCCGTTCCGCCGCGAGGAGCTGATGAAGCTGCTGAGCGATCTGACGGCGGACTGACCGCCCTTCTCACCAAGCCGCCTCGAGCAACGCGCGCACATCGGACGGCCCGCCGATCTTGCGCGGATTGGTGTGGACCCAGCGATCGTGCATCAACTCCTCCGCGATCCGATCGAGCTGCTCAGGCTTGACGCCGACATCGCGCAGCGTGCCGGGGAGTCCCAGGTCGGCGACCAATTCGGCAACGGCATCAGCGGCCTTCGCACCTGGACGACCAAGAGCCTCGCTCACCCAGGCCTGACGCTCGGCGTTCACTGGTTCGTTGAAGCGCAGCACCGGCGGCAGCATGACGCAGGAGGTGTAGCCGTGGGGTACGTCGGCTGTGCCACCCAGCACGTGGCCAATGCCATGGCTGGCGCCCTTCTGCACACCATTCTGCGATCCCATGATGGACATCCAGGAACCGAGCTGGCAATCGAGCCGTGCCGCCAGATCGGCGGGATCCGCTTTGACCGCGCGTAGTCCGCGGCTGAGCAGGCGCAGTGCGTGGATCGACGTGCCATCGGACAGCGGCTGCGCATTGACCGAGCAGATGTCCTCCACGGCATGATCGACGGCGCGGATACCGGTGGAGAGGAAGAGCCACTCCGGCGTATGGATCGTGGTGGCGGGATCGAGGATGACGCTGCGCGGCATCATCAGCGGGTGCAGGTAGCTCTCCTTCACGTGCCGTACCGTGTCGGTGCAGCCGGCAGGCGAGTTGAACTCGCCGGCGGACAGCGTGGTGGGAACCGCAATGGAGCGCACGGCAGGCTGCTGCACCGGCGGGCGCTCGGTGCGGCCGTCGGAATGGATGCGCGCACGGTATGCGTCGAGCTGCGCTGGGTCGCTCACGTCATTGCCCAGGCAGAGGCCGACCATCTTGGCGGCATCGGTCACCGAGCCGCCGCCGACGGTCAGGAGCGCATCGGCGTGGGCCTCGCGGGCGGCGTTGGCAGCGGCCACCACGTCGATGCGGGGCGTGTGGGCGCCGATCTTCGCGCACACGCCGGCCAGCTTGTTGCCGAGGACGCCGCGGACGCGATCGATCACGTCGGTCTGTCGCGTCAGCGTGCCGCTGGCCAGCACGTAGACCGCGCTGGCACCAATGCGGTCGATCTCCTGGGCCAGCGCCTCGGCCAGCGGAACGCCGTAGATAACCCGCTCCATCGGCGGGTAGCGATGCACGCCCTGGATCATGATTTTGTTCCGGGAACCGGCCCCCTCAGCCCTTCGGTTTGCAGAACGCGTCCAGCGCGGCGACTTCTTTGCGCTCGCCGTCGAAATCAGCAGCAAGACGTTCGTAGAGCTGCGCCGCGCCTTCATAGAATTTGCGTGCGGCTGGATCCTCGCCGACAAACTGGGCGATCTCCTCCATCTCGGCGACCCAGCGATACGCCTTGGAGTACATATTCGGCACCTGTCGCGTCAGCCAGCCGAACAGCGCGGGCTGACTGGCTGACAGCTCGGCCCTCAGGTCCTCGGCCGTTCCGGCACGGCTGGCCGCCAACATCATCGCGGCACCCAGCGCGGTGAAGCCCTTGGTGATGCCGGCATACGACATCTTCATCGCCGATGCGGCACCGATCGGGCCGGGCTGGATCGGCATGACCAGGCCGAACTTCGTCAATTCCGCCACGCGCGGCGCTGCCTCGCCCGACAGGTAAATCTTGGGTCCGTTGTATCCCGCCTTCGGCGGGCCGCCGACGATGCCGCCATCGACGAACGACGCTCCGGTCTCCTGCACCACGCGCGCAATCCGCACCACAGTCGCCGGATCGAGCGCATTGCAGTCGACAAAGATCGGCTGCTTCGCGGCTGCGCGCAGCGCGGGTGCCAGCCGCTCCGCCAGGCCGAGCGCGTCGCCCGGCGGCAGGATCGACAGGATGATGTCAGACGCGACGATCTGCTCATCAGACACGCCCACCATTCCGGCAGCCTTGGCACGCGCCAACGTGGCGTCGCTGCGACCATCCAGCGCGGTGCGCACCTCAAGGCCGTTCTCCACCAGGCGAGCGCCAACCGCACTGCCCATCATGCCTGGCGCGATCACTGCGACAATCGGTTGCATCATTCGCCTCCTGTGTAACTACGCCAGCACGCCAATCGTGCGCAGCCGCCCGATCTCGTCCGCCGAGTAGCCCGCATCGCGCAGCACGTCCTCGCTGTGCTGGCCGACCGCGGGCGCATACCGCGGCGCGACCTTCTCCTCGCCTTCCAGGTGGAACGGGCTCGATACTGTCAGCACCTTCCCATCGGCGAACGGCACCAGCGCACCGATCGCCTGCATCTGAGTATCGTGCGCCACATCGTCGATCTTGCCGACCACGCCGAACGTCACGCCGACGGTGTCGAGGATCGTGCGCCACTCCGCCATGTCACGCGTGGCAAACACGTCGTCGAGCTCGATGACCAGGGCCTGCGCGTTCTGCTTGCGCGCCTCCTTGGTGGCAAAGCGCGGATCGTCCGCAAGATCCTCGCGGCCGATTGCGTTCAGCAACGGGCGCAGCTGCCGATCCTCGTTGAACAACGCCATGATGAACCAGCGGCCGTCGCGGCAGCGATAGTGGTTGGCAAGCGCGTTCGGCGCCTCGTGGCGCGGCGGGCGATGCGGCACCGGCTCACCGAACAGCCGCGTCTGCACGAAACAGCCGTTGGCCCACAGGCCATTTTGCAACAGCGAGGAGCGCACCACGCCGCCACGTCCGGTCTTCTCGCGACGATACAGCGCGGTGACGATGGCGGCGTAAAGCCCGGTGGCGCTGGGGTGATCGCCCATGCCGGGCGCTGAGCGTGCGGGCGCGGTATCCTCGTCGGCGCGCACGGCGTCCATCAGACCGGTGCGCGCCCAGTATGCCGTCGAGTCGAAGCCGGTCTTCGCCGCTTCGTCGCCCGCCTCGCCATAGGCAGTGAACGATGCATAGATCAGCCGCGGGTTGAGTGGCAGCAGATCGGCGGGTGCCAGCTTCAGACGATCGCGCACCGGCAGCGGAAAGTTGGTGACGAACACATCGGCATCGGCGACCAGGCGATACAGCACGGCACGGCCCGCTTCGTGCTTCAGGTCCAGCGCGAGGCTGCGTTTGTTGCGCGAGGTCAACTGCCAGTAGTAGTCGTTCGGCGCACCGCTGGTGCTGCGCGCCCGCCACGGATCGCCGACACCAGGCGGCTCGATCTTGATCACGTCGGCACCGAAGTCGGACATGATCGTCGCGGCGGCGGGACCGGCGATCCAGCTTGCACAGTCGATGACCTTCAGGCCGGAGAACAGGTGGTCGGACATGCTCATGGCTTCTGGTTGCTGAAGATGATCGTGCCGGATGCGGCGAACATGCCGCCGACACCATGGCAGACGGAGATTTTTGCCCCGGGGATCTGCGCCGGCGCGATGCCGCGCATCTGCCGCACGCTCTCCTGCAACGCGTACATGCCGTACATGCCGGAGTGCATATACGACAGACCGCCGCCGTTGGTGTTGAGCGGAAGCTTGCTGCCGATCGCGGTGTTGCGTTCTGCGATGAAGCGGCCGGCCTCGCCGCGCGGCACGAATCCGAGATCCTCCAGCCCGAACAGCGGCAAATGCGCGAAGGCGTCGTAGATCATCAGATGATCCACGTCCTTGTGCGTGATGCCGGCTTCGCGAAACGCCGTCGGTCCCGCGACGCTGAACGCGCGCGAACTGGTGAAGCTTTCCATCTGGCTCACCATCGGCGTCTCGACGCTTTCGCCGGTGCCGAGAATGTAGACCGGCTTGGTGGGAAAGTCCTTGGCGCGGTCGGCGGAGGTCAAAATCAGTGCGCCGCCGCCGTCGGTGACCAGGCAGCATTGCAGCAGGCGGAACGGATAGGCGATCATGCGTGAACCCAGCACATCCTCGACGGTGATCGGATCGCGGAACGTGGCGCGCGGGTTCTTTGCCGCCCATTCGCGCTGCACGACGGATACCATGGCGATCTGCTCGTGCGTCACGCCGTAGGTCTTCATGTAGCGGAGCACCGGGATGGGAAACAGGCTGGGTGGACCCATCGGACCGAACGGCTGCTCGAACTGGCCGTTCAGGCTGGATGCAGGCACCGGGCGCGGACCGCGGCCGATGCCGGACCGGCCGCTTTCGCCGTGCGTCACCAGGATGGTCTTCGCCAGGCCCGCCTCGATCGCCGCGGCGGCGTGACGCACGTGGATCATGAACGAACAACCGCCGACCGAGGTGCCATCGACCCAGGTCGGCGTGATGCCGAGGTAGTGCGCGATCTGCACCGGGGTTTCGCCGGCGGTGGCGACACCGTCGATGTCCTTCGGCTTCAGGCCGCAATCCGCCATCGCGTTCAGCGCCGCGTCGGCGTGCAACTGGATCTGCGACACGTCGGGAATGACGCCGAGTTTCGTGGTCTCGGCGGCGCCGACCACGGCGACTGTGTTGTGTGGCATCGCTTCAGCCTTTCGCCGGACGGAACAGGGGCAGCGTGATGGTGTCGGTCTGTTTCGCGAACACTACTTCGAGCGGCATGTCGAGCTGCAACGCCTCGGGAGTCTGCGCGCATTCGACGATGTTCGTCATCATGCGCGGGCCTTCCGCAAGCTTCACGACGGCGATCGCATAAGGCGGTTCGAAGCCTGCGACCTTGCGATGATGGATCACGTAGCTGTCGAGGATCGCGTGGCCGCTGGCTGCGAATGCGCTGACCTTGCGCGAGGCGCATTTCGGGCAGAACGGCCGTGGCGGGAAGTAGGTGTGCCTGCATTCCTCGCAGCGCTGCAGGCGAAGCTCGCCGGCCTTCGTGCCGTCCCAGAAATGTTGTGTCTCGGGCGTAGGCTGTGGCAGGGCGCGGCCTGGCTCTGGCATTGGCGTTTCCTCGGTTCAGTTGGGCTTGCGGCGGCCAGCGACGTATGTGGCTCCGGTCGGACCGGCCTGTTCGGAATGGCGGCAACCATGCGTCATGCTGAAGGTTTCGCCGATTTTGTAGGTGCTGCGTTGATCGCCGATCAGGATCGTCATCTCGCCGGCGATCACCAGAAGGCGTGCATCGAAGTCGTGTTGGTGCTCGGGGTTGATCGCGCCCGGCTGCATCGTGTTGACCACGACCTGATAGCCATCGCGCTGCAGCTCGGCCTCGAATGCGGTGCGGTCCATGGCGAACTCCCCCGGGTTCGCAGCAAGCTAGTGCGGTTTACACACGGCTGGCAACGCGGCTGCGGCAGCGCACGTTTTGCGGTTGATGGGCTGCGCCTAAGCGGGTTCCGCCATTGCATCCAGTGCGGTGCGGACGGCCCGGGCCAGATCGCGTCGATCATACGGTTTGCGGAGCAGGTGCTGTCCGCCAGGTTCCGACAGGCCGCCGGCATAACCGCTGGCGAACAGAACCCTCAGACCAGGCCGGAGACGCCGCGCCGTGGCGGCCAGTTGATGGCCGCTCATGCCTTCGGGCATGACGACGTCGGTGAACAACAGATCAAGGGGTTCGCCCAATTCGATGATCGTCAGCGCCGAGGGGCCGCTCGACGCGGAAGCGACAGTGTAGCCCAGGGAAGCGAGGTGGCGGCGCGTAATCGCGGTCAGCTGCTGATTGTCGTCGACCAGCAGGATCGCTTCCGTCCCGCCAGGATCGACAGGTGCGGCCTGCGATGCACGAGGCAGTGTGGTAGCATCGTCACTGGCCCGCGGCAGATACAGCCGGATCTTGGTCCCGACGCCCACGGCGCTTTCGATATCGAGATGTCCGCCCGACTGTTTGGCGAAGCCGTAGGCCATGCTGAGGCCCAGACCGGAACCGGCGGACGGCGGCTTGGTCGTGAAGAACGGCTCGACAGCCTGCCGCACCACGGCTTCCGGCATGCCGACGCCGGTATCGGCTACAGTCAGCACGACATAGTCGTCCTCGCGCAACTCGGAGTAGGGGGCGGCGCCTCGCGCATCCAGATGAAAATTGGCGGCTTGGATTGTGAGGTTGCCGCCCTGCGGCATCGCGTCCCGTGCATTGAGCGCCAGGTTGAGCAAGGCGTCACCGATCTGCGACGGGTCGGCACTGGTGCACCAGAGGTCAGGCGAGCGCGCGGCCTCGATGTGGATTGCCTCGCCAAGCGTCCGGCGCAGCATCGAGACGTTGTCCTGAAGCAGTGCGTTCAGATCGACGCGCTGCGGTCGCAGCGGCTGGTTGCGTGCGACGGCCAAGAGGCGCCGTGTCAGCAGCGATCCGCTCAGCGCGCTGTTCAGGATCTCGTGCGCCAGCTCGGTGTGCTCGGGGCTGCTGCGGACCGCGTCCATCAGGAATTCCACACTGCCGATGATCACGCCCAGCAGGTTGTTGAAGTCGTGCGCTATGCCGCCGGTGAGCTGCCCCAGCGCTTTCATCTTTTCCGACTGGCGGAGCATCTCCTCGGCGCGCAGCCGCTCCGCGGTCTCGCTCTTCAACTCACGCAGCGCAATCTCGAGCTGACCGCAGGCCGCGCGCAATTCCGTCTCGGCGCGTTCCCGCTCCGCGATCTCATGTTCTTTGTCCCGGTTGAGCTCGGCAAGTTCCCCGACTCGTTTCTGGAGGTTGTCCGCCATCTCATTGAATGAATTGGCGACCACTCCGATCTCATCTTGCGACAATACCTTGGCGCGGGCGCCGAATTGTCCGGTGGAAAATGCCCTTGCGGCACGAATTATGCTGGTCAGTCCCTGCTGTATGCCGCGGCTTACCGATATGGTCAGCAACAGGCCTGTGGTTTCGACAGTCAGCGCGGTCGCGAACAGCAGTCTGAGCACCACGCTTTCCAGCCAGCGGGAAGCCTCGCCCAGAGTAAACGAAAAGTCGTCCTCGAATGTGGTGAGCTGCTGATCGATCGCGTAAACCGAGGCGAGGAGTACGTCTATTCTGTCCTGCGACGGGCGCGGAGAACGGATTTCTTCTCGCAGTTTTTGCGCGATGGTCAGCAGTTGCTGGGCCAGCGGCTGCGCGTCACTCCATATGCCTATGGCTTTCCTTATGTATGAGACGTCGCTGAAATCGTTGAACAGGCTTATCATTCCGTCGACATCGTCGGGGTGGTTGCGTCCCTCCAGGAATCCCTCGCGCGCCACCGCGATGTTCGGGGCGGCTTTCAGCAGCTCCAGCCGCGACTTGGCATCACCGAGCGGAACCCGCATGAATTGCTCAAACAGCCGGTAATCCTGGTCCGTGCGGGCGACGCCGTATCGGTATAGGTGGAAGACCGCATCCTTCTGCGCCTTTGACCACAAACCTTCACCGCCCACATAAGCGCGCAGGGAAGAGAGGGTGCTCAGGGAGAACAGCAGGACGAAAAGCTCAACACCTATCAACAGCGCCATTGTCCCGACTGTGAAGTACAGCTTGCGCGCGATCGAGACATCTCGGAACCAGCGATAAAGAAAGAACCCGTTCGCCATCGCCGCAGGACCTGTATTCTTAGATTGGTCGCGTTCGCGGCCCAGCGCCGCTTGATTGCTGGCGATGCGAAGATCTGTTCAAGAGCGGATGACGCGATGACAACATGGATGTCCTCATCACTGGTTGAGAGTCGGCCGCCGACATTGCCAGACGGATGGCAACGCAGCTCCATTGGCGGTTCGCTTGTCGACGAAGCGCCCGCGTGTCGCCACCGCTTGGACGCTGCCTGATCTGGCCAGCAATTCGTGAACTGACCAACTACCTACAGTTGTATCACCGTCGGCGGGGGCGGCCAAGGCATCATCTGGCGCTCGCGCGCGGTAAGCGCACCAAATGGCCGGCTATTTCTTCACGAAGCCGCTAGCGGGTAACTTCCGAGCATTCCTTTGGCTGGCGCGCTACCCGATCAGCACGGCCTTACCGATCACCTTGCGGTCAATCACCGCGTGCATCGCCTCTGCCGCCTGCTCCAGCGGAAGCCGATGCGAGATTCGCGGCCTCAGCTTGCCCTGCGCGGCGAGCTCGGTCAGTGCCTTCATGTTGGCGATCGCCAGTTCAGGGTTGGCCTCGTTCAATCCGCCGATGCGCACGCCGATTGCGTCGATGCCCTTGATCAGCAGGTAATTGCTGCGGATGTTCGTCGGGCCGCCGCCGAGAAAGCCCAGGATCAGCAAGCGGCCGCACCAGGCGAGGCAGCGCAGCGACTGATCGGCCACCTGCGCGCCGATCGGGTCATAGACAATATCGACGCCACGGCCGCCGGTCAGTTCCTTCACGCGGTCGATGAAGCCGCCCTGGTAGTCGATCGCATGATCGGCGCCTTCCTCCAGGCAGGCACTGCGCTTGTCATCGGTACTGGCGGTGGCGATGACCTTGGCGCCGAACAGCTTCGCTACCTGGATCGCGGCGATGCCGATGCCGCCGGCGGCGCCGTGCACCAGCACCCACTCGCCCGGCTGCATGCGTCCGCGCTGCAGGAGCGCATGATAGGCGGTGGCATAGGCGCCGCGGAACACACCGGCTGCCTCCATGCTCATGCCTGCCGGCACGTGGTCGCACAGCGCAGCCTTGGCGTTGCCGAGTTCGGCGCAGGCGCCGAGACTGTGACGGCTCATCACCTGATCGCCGGCCCGGAAGTCGGTGACGCCGGCGCCGACAGCGATCACCACGCCCGCCGCCTCACTGCCGGGGATGAATGGCGGTTCGGGGCGGAACTGATACTTGCCGGCGAGCATCAGCACGTCGACGTACTGCACGCCGCGCGCCTCGAGGCGCACCTGGATCTCTCCTGGGCCGGGTGGCGGGGGGTCCGGCACATTGCGCAACGCCAGTACTTCCGGGCCGCCGAACGCCTCGCACACCACTGCCTTCATGCACGCAAACCCCCGCTGGTGCCGCAGTATGGCTGGGTCACCGGCGCGGCGCCAACAGCATCGGCCCGTACTCGGCGACGAACAGTGCGAACGCACCGACCCAGGCGAGCGCCGCAACCTCGTACAGGTCGATCTGCCCGTCACCCATCCAGGCGGCAACGATACGCACGACCGCCGATGCGCTGACCAGGGCGTAGATCAGCATCGTCACACGGTCGGCGCGCAGCACACGACCGGTGTGGCCGAGTGTCGCGCGCGTCATCACCGCGAGGATCATCGTTCCCATGGCACCGGCGGTCAGCGCGTGCAGCGCGGCGGCAGTCGGCACGACCGCGGTGATCAGTGAGAGCCCCAGCAGCGCGACACCGACGACCAGCCAAAGGTAGCCGACGTGCAGCACCAGCAGGAGCGGCTCTTCCAGCGTGGCGATGCCGCACCAGCGGGCCAGCCCGAACCTGCTCGGCAAATCGAACTGCCCGGTGAACAGCGGCATCCAGGCCGCCATCGCGAGCGTCGCCCATGCGCCGGCGGCGAGAAAGAACGGGCGGAATCCGGCGGTCAGCAGCGGCGGCATTTTGCGGTCCTGGACCTGCTCGCCATAATCGCACAACACCAGCGAGGACACACGGCCATGTCGGGAGCCAACACGTTCAAGTTCGTCATGCTGCCGCCGCAGACGGAGACGACACGCGGCTGGGGCCGCGCGCTCGGCGAGGCCGTGCCGGAGGTGCGGGTGGTCATTGCCGAGGATCAGGCGGTGGCCGAGCGTGAGATCGTCGACGCGGAGGCGGCGTTCGGCCGACTGCCGCGGGAGGTGCTGGCGAAGGCGCGGCGGCTGCGCTGGCTGCAGGCGCCGCAGATCGCGCCTCCGGCGGGATACTACTATCCCGAGATGATCGAGCATCCGCTGACGGTCACCAACTTCCGCGAGATATTCAACGACCACATCAGCGCTCACATCATGGCCTTCGTGCTGGCGTTCGCGCGGGGTCTGCAGGTGTTCATTCCGCAGCAGCTTCGGCGCGAGTGGAAGAAATCGCGCGAGAACAGCGGCGTCGTGCATCTGCCAGAGGCGACCGCGCTGATCGTCGGCGTGGGCGGCATCGGGGCGGAGACCGCGCGGCTTGCCTCGGCGTTCGGCATGACGGTGCTTGCGACGGATGCACGGCGGACCTCGACACCGCCCGGGGTGGCCGAGCTGCACAAGCCGGAGGCGCTCGACGCGCTGCTGCCGCGCGCGGATTTCGTTATTCTTACGGTGCCGCACACGCCGGCGACGGAAGGGTTCATGAACCGCGCGCGCTTCCAGCGCATGAAGAAGAGCGCATTCTTTATCAATATCGGCCGCGGCATGACGACGAAGCTGGACGATCTGGTGGCGGCGCTGAATGCGGGTGAGATCGCGGGGGCGGCGCTCGACGTGTTCGAGCAGGAGCCGCTGCCGGCGGAACATCCGCTGTGGACCATGCCCAACGTGTTGCTGACGCCGCACACGGCAGGGTGGGGGCCGTATCTGGATGACCGGCGTTACCAGATCATGGTCGACAACTGCCGCGCGTTCCTCGACGGCAAGCCGCTGCACAACGTGGTGGACAAGGCTTCGTGGTTTTAGAGCAACCAGTCGTTTGGCGAGCGCGGCAACGAAGCAATGACAATGGGCTGGAGGGCGCACGTGCATGAGCACGCTTGTGGTGGTGTATGAGCTGGAAGGAAATGGCCGCACGATTGTCAGCGATGCGCTGGACGGTGCGGCGGAGGCGATCTATCTGCCCGACCTCGACGATGCGGGACGCGCCGATGCGCTGCGCAAGGCGGATGCGGTGCTGGCGCGCACCACGCGAGAACTTCGACCGGGCGAGATCGCACTGTTGAAGGATGCTCGCCTGCTGCAGTTCATCAACGCCGGCATCGACTTCGTGCCGTTGGCAGAGGTGCCGGCGGGCGTGCCGGTGGCGACCAACGGCGGCGCGTATGCCGAACCGATGGCGGAGCACGCGCTGGCGATGGCGTTTGCGGCGGCGAAGCGACTGTTGGTGGAGCACGCCGCGCTCGCGCATGGTGAGTTCAATCAGTTCGCGCGCAACCGCATGTTGGCCGGCGGCGTGTGCGGCATTCTGGGATTCGGCGGCATCGGCGTTGCCACGGCGCGACTGGCTCGCGGCATCGGCATGAAGGTACACGCGATCAACCGGCGCGGCCGCAGCGAGGAACCGACCGATTGGATCGGCACGCCGGATGAGCTCGATCTGCTGCTGGCGGCGTCCGATGTGCTGGTGATCTGCACACCGCTGACGCCGGCCACGCAGGGCATGGTGGGTGCGGCGCAACTGGCGCGGATGAAGGAGGACGCGATCCTGGTCAATGTGGCGCGCGGCGAGATCGTCGACGAGCGCGCGCTGTACGAGCGGCTCGTGACGTGCCCGAAGTTCAGCGCGTGCATCGATGCGTGGTGGATCGAGCCGGTCCGCCACGGCACGTTCCGCATGGATCAGCCGTTCATGTCGCTGCCCAATGTTATCGGGTCACCGCACAACTCGGCGGCGGCGATTGCGGGGACCGGGGGGACAGGATTGCGGCGCGCGGTGGCCAACATCAGGCGCGTGCTGGCGGGGGAGACGCCGCTGTATCTGGTGCCGCCGGAGGACCGGATGATGTGACGTGTGAGGCACCCCCTCCCCGACCCTCCCCCGCTTCGCGGGAGAGGGAGTGGCTTTATGTTCCCTCCTCGCCTCAACCTTGTGCGACGAGCTTCGCGAACTCAGCCAACTGATCAGCCTCGACATCCGACACGGCGTAATAGCGGATGCCACCGTGTCGCCAGGTGATGACGTTGAAGCCCTGCCGCGTCTCCTCGCGGAATGCTTCGTCCTGACCGGACGACGCCCACGCGAACAGGTTGATCACGTGCTTGGCGTGGCGATACACCACGACCGCGGTGGGATGGCCATCGACGTAATCCTGCCTCCCTCCGACCAACGGGAAACCCGCGTCCTTCAATTCGAGAACCGGCGGCGAGACATCCAGGCGTGCCGACAGCCACGGCTTCACCGTGTGCTGGTCGCTGGTCAGCACATCGGTCAGGTGATCGGCCTGCAGCGAACGGATGTGGCTGTCGATCACCCCGATTGACGGATCGCTCTGCCCACCCATGACCAACACAGTGAGTGCCACGCCGGCCAGCGCACCCACGAGGCCGGTCCCCGCCAGACTGAATGCCGGCATGCGGAACCATGGACGCACCGCGCGCGGCGGCTCCTCATGCGGCAGCGCTGCGCCGATGCGCGCGGCCAGTCCGGGCGGCGCGCGGTGGTAGGGCAGCTTGGTGCGGATCACCGACTGCATGGCGCGCAACTCCTCAAGCCTGGTCGCGCAGGCGTTGCATCCGGCGACGTGGCGGTGCATGCGGAACCGCGCGATCGGTCCCAATGCGCTGTCGAGCATTCCCGACAGCAGGACGGTGGCGCGTTCACACTCCATGAGCGTCCTCCGTCTCGGCCTGCGCCAGCCAAAGCTTGCGCAGGCTGAGCCGCGCGCGCGACAGGCGCGACATCACCGTGCCGATCGGCATTCCGGTCACTTCGGCGATTTCCTTGTAGGCAAGGTCCTCGACCTCGCGCAGCAGCAGCACCTCGCGATACTCCGCCGGCAACTGTTCCATCAGCCGGCTGAGCGTCTGGCTATCGATGCTCTCCAGCAGCAGCGATTCCGGATCGCGCGGGCGGCTGCCCCACATGGTCTCCTCCTTGTCCGCGCTTTCGGACACCGGGGTGTCCGGCACGAACATCATCCGTCCCGAGCGGTTCTCCTTCACCCAGGTCATGAAGGCGTTGCGAACGATGGTCAGCAGCCACACGCGGAAATTCCCTCCTTGGAACGCGTCGAAATAGCGATAGGCCCGCAGGTAGGCGTCCTGCACCACATCCTCGGCATCGGTCGTGTTGCCCGCCAGCCAGCGGGCGAGGTTGTACGCGGCATCGAGATGCGGCAAAGCGAGCAACTCGAAGCGTCGGCGGCGGTCGTCTTGGGGCAAGGCTTCTGTCCTGACTGCGGGCTGCCGCGGCTTCTACCTGAGTGGGGGACAGATTATTCCCGGAGCGTGGGTGGCGTAAGTCGGCCGCTATTCCGCCACCGCCACACGCGATCTCGCGCGGTCACGGTGTCCGCTCACCTCGGCGCCCGCGGCGCGATCCATCCGCAGGCTGATCATCGGCGCGGCGAGCGATATCGCCGACACGACCAGGAACGCGACGGAGAAGTCCGACAGCAGCGGCTGCCGATGGCCCAGCAGGTGAATGGAAGCGGCGAGCACGGCCGCCGATACCGCTATGCCCAGTGTCAACGACATCTGCTGGAAGGTCGTGTAGAAACTGGTCGCGGCGCTCATTTGCGGCCTTGGCACATCGGCATAGGCGATCGTGTTATAGGCCATGAACTGCAGCGACTGGAAAAACCCGTTGAGCAACAGCACGAGATAGATCGCCACGATCGGCCAGCTCGGCCGGAATGCAGCGGTCAATGCCAGCAGCAGCGTGGCGACCAGCCCGACCCAGATGAACACGTTGCGAAAACCAAGGTGGCGTAGGAAATGCGGCGCGAGGAGCCGCATTGCCATCGAACCGACCGAACTGATGAAGGTGATCAACCCGCTGCGCGCCGCCGACAGGCCGAAGCCCAATTGCAACATCATCGGCAACAAGAACGGCATCGCGCCCACCGCAATGCGCGACAGCGAGCCGCAGATCACGGAATAGCGAAATGTCGGAATGCGCAGCATGCGAAAATCCAGCATCGGCCGCTGATGGTGGCGCGCATGCAGCACATAGAGCGCGGACGCGACTACACCCAGACAGAGCAACCCCGGCGCAACCTCGCTCGACCCCACGCCCCGGCTCGCCATTTCGATGCTGAACATCAGCGATGCCAGCGCGGTGCCGGCCAGCAATAGCCCGCGCAGATCGAATGTTGTGCGGGTTGGTTCCTTGATCTCCTCGAGGTAGCGCGTGACCAGCAGGATACCGACGATGCCAATGGGTACGTTGATGTAGAAGATCCAGTGCCACGACAGGTAGGTGACGATAAACCCGCCGACCGGCGGACCGACGATAGGCCCGATCGTGGCGGGGATCATCAGCCAGGCCATCGCCTTGACCAGATCGGTCTTCGACACCGCACGCAACATCACGAGCCGGCCAACCGGCGACATCATCGCGCCGCCGGCGCCCTGCAGCATGCGCGCCGCCACCAGGAACGCCAGGGTCGGGGCCTGCGCGCAGGCGATCGAGCCCAAGGTGAACATGGCGATCGCCGCGCGGAACACGGTTCGCGAGCCAAACCGGTCTGCCAGGCGGCCGCTGGCGGGGATGAACATGGCGAGCGTCAGCAAATATGACGTCAACGCCACGTTCATACGCAGCGGATCGGCGTTGAAGCTGTTCGCCATTGTCGGCAGAGCGGTTGCCAGCACTGTGCCGTCCAATTGCTCCATGAACATCGCGCTGGCGACGATGAGAGAGACGGCGCGCGGGCTGGCCTCGCGCTTTGCTGGCACGGTCACGGCAGGTTCGAGCATCGCGGGAGGGATAATATGGCGCCAGCGCCGGAGCAACGGCACGGCTGGCATGCTCCCTACGCAGCTTGGAGTCAGGCTCGGAAGGGCCTGCACGGAACGCGCCGGACTCGGTCCCCCAGCGACGATCACCTCCATGGACGCGCATGGCAGCACATGCGCATCGCGCGAAGCGCATGCAGTGCCTCCGTGACCGTTCGCCGCCTCCGCGCCTCCCCCGTGCAAATTCTTTTCCCGCAAACCGACGGGAATAACCGCTTGGCTGTGCCGGTAGGGACGAGCAGCGCAACGGGAGTCCATCATTCATGAGCATCGATCCAAATCTAGAACGCCGCGGTTTCCTCAAGTGCATGACCTGGGCGGGCACCGCCATGGTCTGGACGGTGGCCGGCGGCGTGCCGCGCTCGCGTCTGATCGGCAGTGCGGAGGCGGCAGCCAACGAGTTCACCTTCGTGCAGATCAGCGACAGTCATCTCGGCTTCGACAAGGCGGCCAATCCGAACGTAACGGCGACCTTGCAGGAGGCGCTGGATGACATCGGCAAGCTGCCGATGAAACCGTCGTTCATGATCCATACCGGCGACATCACGCATCTTTCCAAGCCGGCGCAGTTCGACACCGCGGCACAGCTCTGCGGTACGACCAAGCTGACGATGCACACCGTCCCCGGTGAGCACGACATCCTGGAAGAGGACGGCAAAAGCTACCTCAACCGCTTCGGCAAGGGCTCCAAGGGCGACGGCTGGTACAGCTTCGACGCGGGCGGTGTGCATTTCATCGGCTTGGTGAATGTGGTGAACCTGCAGGGCAACGGTCTGGGCAATCTCGGACATGACCAGCTCGAGTGGCTCGAGGACGACGTGAAGCACCTGTCGGCCAGCACGCCTGTCGTGGTGATGGCGCACGTGCCGCTGTGGATCGTGTATCAGGACTGGGGCTGGGGCACGGCGGACGGCGCGCAGGCGCTGTCGTATCTGAAGAAGTTCGGCTCTGTGACGGTGCTGAATGGCCACATTCATCAGGTGATGCAGAAGGTGGAAGGCAAGGTGGCGTTCCACACCGCGCGCTCCACTGCGTTCCCGCAACCGGCACCCGGAACGGCAAAGAGTCCTGGCCCGATGGTGGTGCCGGCTGGCGAGCTGAAGCAGTACCTCGGGATCGCCCACGTCAATCTGGTGTCGGCGAAGGCGCCGCTTGCCATCGTCGATACGCCGCTCGCCGGCTGAGGGACGTGCCATGAGCGAGATTTTGGAGCCGGGCGGCATCGCCCGGCGCCTGCTGCTGCGTCGTGTACTTGGCACAGGCATTATGGTCGTGATCGGTAGCCACATGGCGGCGGCGGCCGACATGCAGGTTGTCATCGACAACTTCACCTTCTCGCCGACACCGTTGCAGGTGAAGGCCGGTACGACGGTGACATGGGTCAACCACGACGACATCCCCCACAGCCTCGTCTGCCCGAACCTGCAGGTTCATTCGCATCCGCTGGATACCAACGACACCTTCAGCTACAAATTCGAGCAGACGGGGACGTATGACTATATCTGCGGGCTGCATCCACATATGCATGGACAAGTGGTGGTTTCCTAAACCTGGGTGAAGCTGTTGCTGTTGAAGACCCAGGGCGTTGCACCGTTGGTCGTGATAGAGCCCAACAAACTGCCTCCACCCGAGAATGATCCGTTGCTGCTGTAGAACAGATTGCCGGTATCCTGTTGGTAGACGAAAGCACCCTTGCCACCGTTGGCAAGGGTGGAGGAGAGACGCGCCGCGGTATTCGCGACATCGGCCAGGTCGTGATTGAGCACGAGTGCAGCGCCGCCAAGGTCGTAGGCGTTACGGGCCAGGATGCTGCTGCCTGTTGTGTCGAGCGCGATCGTGTCACCTTTCGCAGCATTGAAGTTCATCACTGTGGAGATGTTTCCAGAACTGTTCTGGTCGAACACGAACCGATCGGCGGCACTATTGCCGGTGATGAAGTTTATGCCGCCGCCACCGATGACCGTGGCCGCCACGCTGCCTTGTAGCACGATGGTGTCGCTGCCGCTGCCGCCATGCACGGTTTCCGTGTTCGCAACCGTCACGCTGTTGGTGAAGTTGGCAAGAGTCAGCGTGTCGCTGCCACCACCGAGATCCACGGATCCGTTCACCACGCCGCCGCCGAAGACGATAGAATCGGCGCCCGCCCCCCCGATCAGGGTGCTGACATTGCTGACTGTACCGGCATTCCCGGCGTTGGCGAGTGTCAGCTTGTTGCTGCCGCCGCCAAGGTCCACCGACATGGCGGGGGTCAACGCACTGCCCAACGTGACGGCGTCGTTGCCGGTGCCGCCGGTAAGGGTCTCGACATTGGCGACGGTGACGGTATTGGTGGCGTTTGCGAGGGTCAGCTTGTCGCTGCCGGCACCGAGATCGACGCTGCCGCCGGCGAGTGCGGTGCCGAAAGTCACGGCGTCGTTGCCGGCGCCCCCAATCAGGGTGCTGACGTTGCTGACGGTGCCGGTGTTGACGCCTGCCGCCAGGGTCAGCTTGTTGCTGCCTGCGCCGAGATCCACCGACATGGCGGCGGTCAGCACGCTGCCCAGCGTGATCGTGTCGTTGCCGGTGCCACCAACGAGGGTTTCGACGTTTGCCACCGTCGCGGTATTGGTGGCGTTTGCGAGGGTCAGCTTGTCGCTGCCGGCACCGAGATCGACGCTGCCGCCGGCGAGTGCGGTGCCGAAAGTCACGGCGTCGTTGCCGGCGCCCCCAATCAGGGTGCTGACGTTGCTGACGGTGCCGGTGTTGACGCCTGCCGCCAGGGTTAGCTTGTTGCTGCCTGCGCCGAGATCCACCGACATGGCGGCGGTCAGCACGCTGCCCAGCGTGATCGTGTCGTTGCCGGTGCCGCCAACTAGGGTTTCGACGTTTGCCACCGTCGCGGTGTTGGTGGCGTTTGCGAGGGTCAGCTTGTCGCTGCCGGCACCGAGATCGACGCTGCCACTGGCGAGTGCGGTGCCGAAAGTCACGGCATCGTTGCCGGCGCCGCCAATCAGGGTGCTGACGTTGCTGACGGAGCCCGTTCCGCCGCCGGCCGCCAGGGTTAGCTTGTTGCTGCCGGCGCCAAGGTCCACCGACATGGCGGGGGTCAGCCCGCTGCCCAGCGTGATCGTGTCGTTGCCGGTGCCGCCAACGAGGGTTTCGACATTTGCCACCGTCGCGGTGTTGGTGGCGTTCGCGAGGGTCAGCTTGTCGCTGCCGGCGCCGAGATCGACGCTGCCGCCGGCGAGTGCGGTGCCGAAAGTTACGGCATCGTTGCCGGCGCCGCCAATCAGGGTGCCGACGTTGCTGACGGAGCCGGTGTTGCCGCCGGCCGCCAGGGTTAGCTTGTTGCTGCCTGCGCCGAGGTCGACCGACATGGCGGCGGTGAGCCCGCTGTCCAGCGTGATCGTGTCGTTGCCGGTGCCGCCAACAAGGGTTTCGACATTTGCCACCGTGGCGGTGTTGGTGCCGTTCGCCAGGGTCAGCCTGTCGCTGCCGGCGCCGAGATCGACGCTGGCATTGGCGAGCGCGGTGCCCAGCGTGACTGCGTCGTTGCCGGCGCCGCCAATCAGGGTGCTGACGTTGCTGACGGTGCCGGTGTTGACGCCGGCCGCCAGGGTCAACTTGTTGCTGCCTGCGCCGAGGTCGACCGACATGGCGGCGGTCAGCACGCTGTCCAGCGTGATCGTGTCGTTGCCGATGCCGCCAACGAGGGTTTCGACGTTTGCCACCGTCGCGGTGTTGGTGGCGTTCGCCAGGGTCAGCTTGTCGCTGCCGGCGCCGAGATCGACACTGGCATTGGCGGTAGCGGTTGCCAGGGTGATCGTGTCGCAGCCGGTTCCGCCGATGATGGTCTCGGTGTTGGCGACCGTGGCCGAGTTGGTGCCGTTGGCGAAGATCAGCGTGTCGTTGCCGGCACCGAGATCGATCGATGCGTTGATGACGGCGTTGGGCAAGGTGATCGTGTCGTTGCCGGGCCCACCGATGATCGGGCTGCTGGCAACGAACTGGCCGACATCGACCTCCGCGATTCCGGTCGACAGCAGGGATAGCGGGATAGCTGAGGGCTCGTCGAAGCGCCATGGGTTGATCAGTTGCACCATGGCCGTGCCGCTGACCATGGTCAGGCTGCCGAACATGTAGGCATGACAGTTGAACAGGCCGTAAGGCAGGGTTCCCGCACTTGGAGTGTCCATCACGATGAGGTCGCCGGCCGTCATGAAGCCTTGCAACTGCTGCACGGTGAGGGCAGCCGGTGACATCCACGTTGTGGGCCGACCCGTCAGTTCCTCCATGGCGACCAAGGGGCTGCCGCCGTTGCTGATCGCGCCATAGCCGCCATCCAGGGTCGCGACCGCCTTTTCCAGGACCTGGACCCAGATCTCCTTCTGCCCGTTGAGCACATCCTGAGCTGCGCCGTTGTTGACGGCGTTGCTGGGGAACGTGTTGTTCACGGTCACCGACGTGGCCTCGAAGGCGGTCGTGTAGTAGCTCGGCAGTTGACCGGTGGCCGCCAGGTAGAGCGTCACCGTCTCGGTGCCGTTGCCGTTGTCGTGGATCATGTTGGTGATCGCAGCCGGGTGCCACAGCGCCACTTCGCCAATCGACGACAGCAGGAAGCAGTCGCCGATCTGCCCCTGGTTGATGTCGCTGACCGCGATCAGCGAGGCATTGCCCGCTTCCTGCAGATAGAGAACCTGGGTGAGCGTGGCCGTCGCGTACACCGTGGGCGCTGTCGCCGCGGTGGCGTGCGGCGAGGAAATCCCGGTTTCGCCGGCCGTCGACCGGGCAGGAGCAAAGCCGCTCTCGGGCAGGCCGATGTCTGTCGGGTCGCCAAACTGGTCGAACGGGTCGGGAAAGATCGGATGGCCACCGTTCGAACCGACGCTGGTGGAGTAGTGTATTCTCATCATGGCGATCTCGCTGTGTGGTGCGAGTTTTTCGCCACCTTGCGGCTTTGCGGGACGTCGCTGCCGTGCGGTTTATGAACATCATCTTAGCTGGACTTTGGCCAATTTCGGGTTGACCTGGGTTGAATTGAATGTGATCGAACGCCGGATTCGCGGCTGATCTTCTGCGGGCGAGTCTCTCCCGAATGTCGATTTGGGGGAGCGATGCGGGACGTGAGTTCAAGCCGCCTTGTACCTGCAAGCCTGGCGCTATGGTTGCAGCCTTTCAGAGAGGGTTTCACGGCACCGACATGGGAGCATGTTCTTGTGCTGATCGTGGGCAGCATCCTCACCCCCGGGCGACGTACCGTCGCTGCCGCCTTGCGCGTGGTGGGGTTCGAGCAGGCGATGGACTTCGCCAACTATCACCGCGTGCTCAACCGCAATCGCTGGTCAAGCCGTTGGGTCGCTCGATGTCTGTTCCGGGTATTGGTCAATAACTTGGTACCAACCGGCCCGGTCATCATGGGCCTCGACGACACGATCGAGCGGCGATGGGGTGCCAAGATCAAAGCCCGGGGCATCTATCGAGACCCGGTCCGCTCTTCGCATGGTCATTTCGTCAAGGCGAGCGGCCTGCGATGGTTGTCGATCATGCTGCTGCCCGAGATCCCATGGGCTGGGCGCATCTGGGCACTGCCATTTTTGACTGTCCTGGCACCGTCAGAACGATATGCTCGCAAATACAAGCGGCGACATAAGAAGCTCACTGACTGGGGGCGGCAGGTCATGCTGCAGGTCGCACGGTGGCTGCCGGAGCGGCAGATCATAGCGGTGACCGATAGCGGCTTCGCTGCCATCGAGCTGCTCAATGCGGTTCGACATCGCCTCTGCATGATCACCCGCCTGCGTCTCGATGCCCGGCTGTTCGACCCGCCGGCGCATCGCCGAGCCGGCACGATCGGCCGGCCACGCGTCGTCGGCAGGCGCCAGCCAACGCTGGTTCAGCGTCTCGCGAATTCTCGGACGCGCTGGCGACGCTTCAAGGTGAACGGATGGTATGGCCGCAGCGAGCGACTACTGCAGATCGTTTCCGGCACCGCCATCTGGCACCACCCCGGCCGCCTGGTGGCGATCCGCTATGATACTAGTTCGCGACGTTGCCGATGAGTTCAAACCACAGGCTTTTCTATGCACCGATCTCGATGCCGACCCGCTCGACATCCTTCGGTGGTTCGTCCGCCGCTGGTCCATCGAGGTCACCTTCGCCGAAGTCCGCCGTCATCTCGGTGTGGAGAGCCAACGGCAATGGTCTGATCCCGCCATCGCGCGGACGACCCCCGCCCTTCTCGGCTTGTTCTCTTTGATAACGTTGTGGGCCAACGAGCTCTATGCCACTCATGCACCGGCGCCGCGCACAGCCAGTTGGTATCCAAAGCCGTTGCCCACATTCAGTGACGCTTTGGCAGCAGTTCGTCGCGAGCTATGGGCCCCACAGAGTTTCGTAACATCGAGTCATACACTAGATGGCACTAAAATCTCACAGCCCACCATCAATCGCTTGATCAACGCCGCCTGCTACGCTGCGTAAATGGCCAAAGTCCAGCTTAGGAACAAAATACTGACAAAGCATGAACAGACGGCGGTGCAGATGGTGGTGGCAGGCTGGGGCTGGCAAGGTGGTTTCCGCCATACACCGGGACGGAGCGACGCGATGAGCGAGGACAAGCCGGACGATACTCAGGCGGTCCGCCAGACCAACCAGTCGTTCTTCTTCGTGTCGGACATCTTCCGCGCCGGCCGCCTGATGGCTCGCCGCGCGCGACCCGGTGGCGACGTGCACGAGTCGGCGCGCGCCATCCCGGTGTTCCGCGACTGCGACGTACTGGTCGTGGGCGGCGGACCCTCAGGGACGGCCGCGGCGGTGGCGGCGGCGCGCACCGGCGCCGATGTCGTGCTGCTGGAACGCTACAACCACCTGGGCGGTCTCTCCACCGGCGGCCTGGTGATCTGGATCGACCGGATGACCGACTGGACTGGCGCGCAGGTGATCCAGGGCATCGCGACCGACCTGCTGGATCGGCTGCCGAAGGAGGCGGTCGCCGGTCCGCCGCGCGGGCTCTGGGGCAGCGCCGACGAGGCCACCGTCGCGTTTTGGCGCGAGCGCACCGCGGCGTACCACGGCATCGTCACCTGGTCGCCGACCATCGATCCGGAACGGCTGAAACTCGCCAGCCAGGAGATGGTGCTGGAGAGCGGCGTGCACCTGCTGCTGCACGGTCTCGGCTGTGCGCCGATCATGCAGGACGGCGGCGTGGCCGGCGTGGTGTTCGAGAGCAAGGAAGGCCGCCTGGCGATCCGCGCGCGCGTCACGGTGGACTGCACTGGCGACGGCGACATTTTTTCGCGTGCCGGGGCCGGCGCCGATACCGATGTCGAGGAGCGCGATATCCACCACTGCATGAACACGTCCTGGATCTGGGGCGGCTGCGACATGACGCGTTGGATCGGCTTCAAGGCCGGCGACGCGGCAGGGTTTTCCGCATTCATGGAGCGCGGGCGTTCGCTGTGCGGCGGCCTGTTCGAGCGGCCGTTCGTGTCCTGGCGCAACGACGTCGCGCTGTTCATGGGGCCGCGGCTGTCGGGCTATTCCGCGGTGGATGTTCAGGACCTGACCGAGGTGGAGGTGCGCTCGCACGGGCTGATGGCGCAGCACCTCAACGTGTATCGCGCCCACGCGCCCGGCTTCGAGCAGGCATTCCTGATGCTATCGGCGCCGCAGTTGGGCGTGCGCCATTCGCGGCGGCTGCCTGGTGTGGCCCGCGTGCTGCGCGAGCGCTGGAGCGATCCGACGCCGTGGCAGGACGAGATCGGCGTCTCGCCGTCGTTGTCGCCGAAGCTGCCGCCGGTGTCGGTGCCGTATGGCTGCCTTGTGCCTCGGGTGGTGGACGGGCTGTTGGTGGCGGGGCGGCATGTGTCCTCCGATGCGGCGAGCCACTCGTTCCTCCGCGAGATCCCGCAATGCTGGCTGACCGGGCAGGCGGCTGGTGCGGCGGCTGGGGTGGCGGTGCGGCGGGGGGTGGCGCCGCGCGCGGTGCCGGTTGGGGAGGTGCAGACGGAACTGCTGCGCCAGGGGGCATTTCTGCGGGCCGGGGCCGTGGTGGGATAAGGAAATGGGGCGGCGCTGGTCTGCTGTTTTGCTCCGATGCATCTTATAAGACAGCCACGCCCCTGGCCGGTATCCATCGCACGTCAGGCGGAGCGAAAGCGGCGCCACTGTGCAGGCATGGCGGGCGGGAACCTCGCGGTCCGTGCCAACGGTTCAGCCAACACCTCGCCCGCGTTGGACCTGACGTCTTGCACGATCCGACAGATCGCCGGGCGGCGCTCGAACAAAAACAGCCCTTCCGCGCCGGCGCTATTCTAAATTGCAACAGCGATGCCGGGTTCCTGCTGTATCTCCGCCTAGTCGCGGTCGGTTCACGAACAACAGGCAGGCCCGGCAGCGATGTATCAGCCTATCTATCTTAGGGAGATGCCAAGTGTCTCCATTTCTGCAAGGCGGACGGCGACTTATGCCGCCGCCATCTCCCGCGTCGCCCTGATCGGCAGCTTCAATACCTTGCAAAGCGCACTCAAATTCGCATCCCGTGGTCTAACGTGATCGTTTTCCCAAAAATAGATGCTTGCCGTGCTGACGCCGACCTGTTCGGCAACTTCCGCAACCGAGAGCTGACGCTTGATCCGGGCCTCACGGAGGTAACGAGCAAAATTGCGCTTTCGAGCCAATGGACTGATCCTTTCAACTTGCGAGGAATTATATAGTCGCAGCGCACGGGTTCTGCCAACCCATATGATAAATACCTATGAAGGAGCCTCACATAAGCCTGAACGAGGTTTAAGCAACTGGCCGGATGAAGCCGGCGCATAGCTTGTAGCCCAGGGCTCCACGCCACGCGGGCATTGATCGTTAACCAATGCGCGAGCTTGTGAAGCGGCTTCGGTGTGCGAGGTAAGCTTCGTCGGCTGACGAAGGGCCGCCGCCGTTTGACGTTTAGCTCGTACTTTTCTCAGCCGCACCCTCAAGGCGATTGCCAAGGTTTCGCCCCGGGTGGGCCCAGGCGCGATCGAGACGGCGGGGCTTCGTGGCCGATGGCCGAACCGTTTGACGCGGGCAGGCGTTACCAGTCGATTCAACCGCTGAAAGATCTATAAGGACCGACATTGGGTGCGTGCTCCGGAACTGTCGTAGGACGAGCGGCTCGCCGCACCGCGGGTCGAACAGGCTAAGCGACCGCCCGGGGCGAAGCCGATCTCGACGCCGAGTCGGTGCGCCTCGGATTCCAAAATCGTGGCGGCTCACTGTCCAGGGAGTAGCCAAGGCCCAACGCCAATTGCAGCAAAGCTGGGTCCACCGCGAACAACGAGAAGCGGTAAGCACAACATGGGGCACAACGTATGAGTGCTCTGTGCCGTTGCTGTCACGATGCTTCATTCCGTCGCAGCCTTCGCGCAACCATCGTTAACGGACGTTCTGACCCAGGGATTCGCGGGGAATATTGCTTCAAGTTCGGCACGTCATAGCAAGCCGGGCGAAGCACGGCATTCACGCCTTTACCAAGGCCCTGCACTGGAGCGTGTTGGTATGGACCGCCTCACGGCATCGAGTGCCAAATGTTGGGTCGTTGAAGATGCCAACAGGAGGCCGTCCGTAAAGGAGCTTGGGCTAATGGCCATCGACATGTCCAAGCATGTGTTCACTTCGCATGGGGCGAATGAGCGAGGCGAAGTTGGCTTGAACTCGTGAGTTGGGGCGCCAGCAGGTCGACCAGTTCTTCGCCAAGTTGTCGCGACAGATGTGGTGTTGGAAGCGTGCGGCGGCTCGCATCATCGGGGCCACACGCTGGCGGCACTGGCGGCATCGAGTGCGGCTGATCCCGCCACAATATGTGAAGCCGTTGATGAAGCGTGGCAAGAACGACCGTGCCGACGCGGCAGCGATCAGTGAGGCGGCGGGCGGCCGGCGATGATTTTCGTGCCGGTGAATACCGTGAATCCCTCACAATCCCAGTCGGGGCGGCACTTCGCCGCCTAGCTCGGGTTGACGCCGAAGCAGAACTCGACCGGGGGCAAACCGCGGCTCGGCGGGATCTCGCCCCAGGGCAACGAGCGGTTGCGCCGGTTGCTGATGCTCGGCGCCACCGCGGTGGTCAGGCTCGCCAAGCCGGGCCATCGGTTTGGCACCACATGGTTGCTGGGGCTGCTGCTGCGGCTACCAAAGAAGGTCGCTGCCTCGGCTCTGGCCAACAGATGGCCCGTGTCGCGTGGGCCACGCTGACGAGCGGAGAAGCCTACCGGCCACAGCCGGCGGCCGGCTGAACCGCGGGCCCGCCGCCAGGCGGGGGTGGAACTCGCAATGGCAGTGTTGGATACCAGCGGCAGGAGCATCTCGCCTTGCCCTGGGGCTCGATGTGGCGGGATTATCCCCTGCAGCAATCGGGAGGGAACCGCCATAAGCACCACGACGCAACCTGCCAGCAGTCCGTATCTGCCGGTACGCGACGACTGGCTCGCGCGGCGGACCGAGACGATCCTGGAACCCGAGCTGCCGATCGTCGATCCGCACCATCATCTGTGGGAGCGGCCGGGCTGGGTTTACATGCTCGACGATCTGCTGGCCGATACCAACAGCGGGCACAACGTTGTCGCGACGGTGTTCGTGCAGTGCCGCTCGATGCATCGTGCCGGCGGCCCCGAGGAGATGAAGCCGGTCGGCGAGACCGAGTTCGTCAATGGGGTCGCGGCGATGAGCGCTTCTGGCGGCTACGGCAAGACGAAGATCTGTGCCGGCATCGTCGGACACGCCGATCTGCGGCTTGGTTCGGGCGTGCGTCCGGTGCTGGAGGCGCATATCCGCGCCGGCGGCGGACGCTTCCGCGGCATCCGGCATATCACCGCCTGGGACGCCGATCCGACATTGATGAACCCGGCCTACGCACCGCCTCCCGGCTTGATGGCGGACGCGACGTTCCGCCAGGGTTTTTCGTGTCTGGCGCCGCTGAACCTGAGTTTCGACGCCTGGCTGTATCATCCGCAGATCGACGAACTGACGGCGTTGGCGCAGGCGTTCCCGGACACGCGCATCTGCCTGAACCATGTCGGCGGTCCACTCGCCATCGGGGTCTATGGCGGCAGGCGCGACGAGGTTTTTGCCAAGTGGTCGACATCGATCCGCGCGCTGGCGAAATGTCCCAACGTGGTGGTGAAGCTCGGTGGGATGGCGATGCGAATCAACGGCTTCGATTTCCACGAGAAGGCTGATCCGCCATCGTCCGAGGCGCTGGCCGCGGCGTGGAAGCCGTATGTCGAGACGTGCGTCGAGGCGTTCGGCGCGTCGCGCGGCATGTTCGAGAGCAACTTCCCGGTGGACAAGGGTTCGTACGCCTACGCGCCCTATTGGAACGCGTGCAAGATCCTGGCACGTGGGGCGAGTGCGGCGGACAAGGGCGAGCTGTTCAGCGGCACGGCGGCGCGGTTCTACCGGCTGGAGCTGTAGTCGCCGGCGGGGACGCGGCGGAACGGCGGGACTGGTCGCAACCGGTCCCGTTGATGCTGGGGTGGTCTGAGCGCCGGATCAGGGCGGGCCTGTGCCGGACGGTGCCGGAGATTGCAGGACCGGCGCGAGATTCGGGGGGAGGGGCCAGGGCGGGGCGGGAAACCGGAACGCCCGCTCGCAGATGTCCTTCACCAGCTTGGCCAGGTTGCCGCCAAAGCGGATGATGACGACGCTCAGTTCCGCCCACAACGGGTGGTTCGGCATGATGCCGAGATCGCGGCAGATGTCGGCGATGACGGCGCCGATCGGACGGCGGCGGACTTCGGCGGCGATCTGCTCGGGTGTGGGCATCCCCAGGTCAAACCCGGGGACAAGGGCTTCGGCGGTTTCCGTGGACGGGGTCGCGGTTCGGGCGGGCGGCGATTTGCGGTGGGAGACGGCGCGTGGCGTGGGCGCGGAAGGGGCGTCCAGACGGACGGCGTCGCGGATGATCCTGACCTCGAGCGCCTCGGCACGGAGGAGGCCGCGGGTGATGTGCGCGAGGATCAAGGCGATGTCGCTGGCATCGAACTTGTGGGGGTTGCTGCGGAACGTGGTGGCGAGGTGCCGGCCGTAGTTGATGAGCGCCCGGACGAGCGAGAGGAGGCCGCTGGCGCGGCTGGGTTGGGGGTCGGGGGCGGCGCCGGACATGGGTGCCACAGGAGCACGGGACTGGGTGTTGTGGCAAGGAATTATTTCCTGCAAAATTTCAGGCTGAAGGTTAGGATTGTCGAGCCGGATTGGCCGATAGCGGACTGACGGGTTTGGGGTGCGCAACACCAGCAAGTGGACGGCTCGTTCCCGGAACGGTCGACGGCGGGTTGCGACCTTCCTCGGATGTCGATCCGCTCGGAAGGATTGCAGCCGGAAACCTCGACGTTCATCCCACCGTAGATCGGCATTCTCAATCGCAAGGGGATCGTGGCGCGCCGTCCGACCTTGGAGATCCGCGACGCCGACATTGAGCCGACGCGGTCTCGCCTGCTCAATGAGGAACTGTCAATTGTTCCCAGCCAGCCACCGAGGGGATATCCGTGCCGCCGACATCTTCTACAACCTCAACGGCGGGTTCAAGCCGACCACGAAGCGGTCGGCTGATTTGGATGGCTTGGATTTCTACTCAACGCCTGCCTGGGCCACATATGCGCTTATCGAAAATGAGCGGTTCGAGGGCGACATCTGGGAATGCGCCTGCGGCGATGGTTCTATGACGGAAGTGCTGAGCCCGACAGGGGTACGGGTCGTCAGTTCTGACCTCTACGACCGCGGCTTTGGCGAACCCGGTTATGACTTCCTCACCAGCAATCGGCGCGCGGCCAACATCATCACCAACCCGCCGTACCACAGTGCGGAAGGCTTCGTGGCCCAGTGCCTCAATTTAGCCGAGGCCAAGTTAGCCTTGCTCCTCCGTCTCGCGTTCTTGGAGGGTGCGAGCCGGACGCGGACCAACTTCCACAAATATCCGCCCGCGCGCGTGTGGGTTTTCAGCGAGCGGATCACCTTTTATCCCAAGGGCGCGAAGTTGGCCGGCAGCGGAACCACAGCGTACGCGTGGTTCGTGTGGGACAAGACCCGCAGCGGTGTTAATTAAGGCGTAGATACAGTCGGCGGAGGACCTCTATGCGTGAGCACCCCCTGTTTGAGCGGCTCTGGAACGGCTCGGCGCAGATGGAGGAATGGACGGCAGCGGTATCGCAGGGCGCCGTCACCGCGGTCGCCGACACCATCATCACGGTCCATACAACCTATTTCTGCGGCAGCGTCACCGCGATCCGCACGACGGACGGGCTTGTTCTGGTCGACACGGCCAATCAGGCAACCGCCGAGAAGGTCCTCGCACTCATCAGGTCCTGGGACGATAGCCCCATCCATACGGTGATCTATACACATGGCCATATCGACCACACCGGAGGGATCACCGCCATCGACCGGGAGGCGGAAGCGAAAGGGCTGGCGCGCCCGAGGATCATCGCTCATCGCGACGTGGCGCGGCGGATGAACCGATACGCGTTGACGCAGGGCCTCAACAGCATCGTGCAGGGCCAGCAGTTCAACGATCCGGCCTATGTCTATCCGGTGGGCCACCGGCAGCCCGACGAGGTCTATGACGATACGCTGTCGCTGGTGATTGGCGGCGAGGGGATCGAGTTGTTCCACGGTCGGGGCGAGACCGACGACGCCACCTTCGTCTGGCTGCCCGGCCGCCGCATCCTGGCGAGCGGCGACTTCGTCATCTGGATGTTTCCGAACGCGGGCAATCCGAGGAAGGTGCAGCGTTACGCGGCGGATTGGGCCGCCGCGTTGCGCCATATGGAACGGCTGGAACCGGAGATCGTCATCCCGGGACATGGCCCGGTCATTTTCGGCAAGGACCGTGCGGCGCAGGTGCTGCGCGACGGCGCGGCAGTGCTAGAGCACCTGGTCCGTGAATCGCTCGCGTTGATGAACCGGGGCGCGACGCTCGACCAGGTGCTGCATGCCGTTACGGCGCCGACCGAATATCTGTCGAAGCCCTGGCTGCGTGCCAGGTACGATGATCCGGAGTTCCTCGTGCGGGCCATCTACCACCTCTACGCCGGTTGGTTCGATGGCAATCCAGCGCATCTGAAGCCCGCGAGGGCAGCCGATCTCGCGTTGGAATTGGCGCGGTTGGCTGGTGGCGCCAACAAGCTTGCCGAGCGGGCGGCGGTGCTGGCCTCGGAAGGCAACCTGCGCGTCGCTGCCCATCTCGCTGAATTCGCCGGTCGGGCGGCCCCTGACGACAAGTCCGTTCAGGCTGCCCGTGCTTTGGTTCTGCGGACGTGCATCGACCGCGAGGGTTCGTTGATGGGTAAGGCTTTCCTGGCGGTCTATGAGCGCGAGGCGGAGCTGCGTGCAAAAGCTTGAGCGTCACGCTGCTGCCTAGCCCGCTCGTGCAGCATCAATCTTAGCAATGTCGATCCGCCGCATGGTCATCATAGCGTCCATCGCCCGCTTCGCAGCGGCGCGATCCGGATCCTTCAGCGCGGCCATCAAGGCTCGCGGCACGATCTGCCAGGAAAAGCCCCAGCGGTCCTTGCACCAACTGCACTGGCTTTCGCTGCCGCCATTCTGGATGATCGCATTCCAATAGCGGTCGGTTTCCGGCTGGTCGTCGGTCATCACCTGGAAGCTCACCGCCTCGTTCGGCGTAAACGCGGCGCCGGCATTCAGACCGACAAAGGCTTGGCCAAGTACGGTGAACTCGACGGTCAACTCGCTACCCTGTTCACCGCCGGGATAATCGGATGGAGATTGAAGCGCGTGTCCGACGTGGCTGTCGGGAAAAGTGGCCGCGTAGAACTCCGCTGCCTTCCGCGCCTCGCCGTGATCGAACCACAGACAGGTGACGATTTTTCCGCTCATGGAAATTTGCTCCTTGCGTCGGTTGCTCGCGCTTGATGCGCTATTGATTGATCTCGGGCTCGACGAGCCTTGCCAGGTTTCGCAGCAACTCCTGCCAACCGAGATAACAGGCCTCGGGTGGAATGACGTCCGGCAGGTCCGCCTGCACGATTTCCAGCTCGGTGCCGACGGATACTTTCTTCAGCGCCACCGTCACCTGGATCTCGCCGGGCATGTTGGGATCGTCGAATTTGTCCGTGTAGCGCAGACGTTCGCCCGGAACGAGCTCCACAAACTCGCCACCAAACACATGGCCCTTTCCCGTGGTGAAGTTTCGGAAGGACATTTTGAAGGTGCCGCCCACTTTCGGCTCCAGATGATGCACAGTGCAGGCAAAGCCGTTGGGCGGAAGCCATTTCGCGAGCGCGTCCGCCTCGAGGAACGCGCGATAGACCTTCTCTGGACTGGTTGCCAGGACGCGGTGCAGGCGTACGGTGTTGGGCATGTTGGCTTATCCTTATGAATTGACGGAACGGACGCGGCCCCGATCAGGTGCCCGGGATCGGCAGAACCGGCATGACCTCCACGGACTCGCCTGGGAAGATCGTGAAATGCGGATGCTGCTCGAACAGCCTGGCGGCCGCCTCGTGCAATTCCGCCCGCACGACCACGAATGCGCCCATCTCGTTGCTCACGTCCTCGATGCCACGTCCGGTAATCTTCTTCGTCTTGCCGAGCGGGCCTCCGGTGGCGGAGATTGCCGCTTGGTGGGTTTCGACCCAGGCTTTCCAGGCGGCCATGCCTTCCTGTTCCTTGGCGCGCCTTTCGGCTTCGGGAAGCGCCATCCACACCTTCACGCGCGAACTGGTTTTGCTGCCGAGAAAGACGGCGAGATAGGTGTCGTTCGTGGTCATAGGGTTTCTCCTCTATGGGTTGCGGGCGGAAAGGGAGTTCGCAATAGCGGCGCAGGCGATCGCCGCTGTGATTCTTCTAATCAGTCGCCGGCACCGAGTGGTGCTCGTGCTGAATGCGCCAGGCACCGTCGACCTGGCACAGGCCGATGGTCAGACGAAACTGGAAGCCGGCCGGTGCGGGAGGGCCGCTGACTGTCGCCGACCCGCAACGCATGATGGCAACCGCGAAAGCGACGGTGTCGCCGACGTGCAATTTCAGCTCTTCAACGTCGAAGGCTTGCCCCGGTTCGTGATAGGCGAAGAACAGATCCCAGGTTTTCTTGTATTCAGCCAAGCCGCGCGACTGCATCGGCGGCGGTACGTCGAACATGACGATGTCGTCAGCGTGATGGGCCAAAATAGCCGGCAGATCGTGCCGCCGGACGGCGTCCGCCCACGCTTCGATGAGCGCCTTGATCTCGGGTTCAGCGCTTCCGCCTCGTTGCGACATGGCCTTGCACCCATGAATTGCCGATCCATGCCCTGAGGACGCGCGAGGCTTGGTCAGCCCGACAGGGGGCTCAGATTTCTTTGCATGGGTCGGCAGCGATCCATCCGGTCCAATCGCGGCCGAGCCGCCTACGGCACCACGTCTCCAAAAACGTGGATGGCGGGGCCAAGCCCCGCCATGACTAAAGAGTAACGATCATCCGGTCGCTCGCTGCTTCTTCGTGTCTTGCTAGAAGAAGACAAACGACCGGACCACGACGTTCTTGCGGCAAGGGGCGTCGAGAGGCACGGTCGGGTCGATACAGGCGGTATGGAAAGACCAGCGCGAGACGGAGCCGTCGGTCTCCGAGTCATAGCATTTGAGCATCGAGACCTCATTCGGCTGCTGGCGGGGAAACCAGTACCACTCGTGGTCGGGACGATAGGTGAAGCGGGTGGTCTCGCCGACGCGGTCGTCGTAGATCCGGTAGTTGGTGATGTACGGCTGGTCGGCGAAGGAAGGCCAGGCGCAGAGGATGAAGGGAAACTGCTCGACCGTCTCCATCGGCTTGGCGAGGTTGAGCGACATGAACCGCCGCGACATCTTCTCGTCGGCCTCCTCCTCCGTATAGTGCTGCTCGCGGCCAAAATTGCGCAGGTTTTTGGTGAGCAGCTCGCGGCAGCGCACGCGGCCGCTGTTGTCGTTCAGGTCGTTGTGCACCAGGGTGGCGTAGCGGGCGTTCACACCCGGATTCTTGTTGTCCTGGTCTTCCGTGCGGTCGCCTGCGTAGTCCTTGTCGAAGACGTCGTGGTTGTAGACCACCGCGTCGGTTGCCCCCGGGAAGAACTCGAGCAGTAGCTTCTCGATTTCGGGGTAGTACACCCGCTCAACTTCCGCTGCATCGTAGAAGTTCGTGCACTTGGACTCGTCGAGGTGCGCCAGCGAGACCCCGAGCCTGTCCATGCATTCGGGGCTGTTGGGCGACAGGCCTGGATAGTACTCGCCGATGCGCCGCGCGTCGCGCATCACCTGCGGAAACCAGAGGTCCCGCTTCCGACTGTCCTGCTCGTTCTTGCGCAGGATCGCAGCCACGTCGGCCCGCGCCGGGTCCCGCCAGACAGCGTTGGACGGAACGATGGACCAGGTCGGCCGCTCATAAACCGTATAGGGCAGTGGCACCGCCACGCCGCCTTCGGGGGCCTTGATGGCGTTGTTCCTGCGGATGTAGTCGAGGCACTCGTCGTATTTCCGGAACCCAAAGCCCCACTTGGTCTTGATCGCGGCACCCGGCGGCGCCTTGTTGATCATGTCGGTAACGCGCTGGCCCTCGCCCTCGGCGATCTCGGCGAGCGCGTCCTGGATCGCCGTGGTGGTTCCCGCATCCCCGTCCTGGTCGAACGACATGTAGGACAGGCCCCCGTTCGCCGCGATGGGTGGCGGCTGGCCCGCCGTGCGCTGCAGCGTCGGCACATAGGCCGATGAAGCTTTCTGGGTGTCCGCCGCAACACTGCTGTCGGCGATCTCAGCCTGGCTCATGGCACACCTCCGATTATTTCGGCCCTCACGGTGGCACACGGAGCCTGCATTTTCCAGAGGCAGTCGGAGCAATGATTTTGTACTCGTTTGCGGTGCCGGTCTCGACGCGATACGCTCGATGGGTCGAATAGGGACCAGGGAGGCTCCATTGGACGAAGTCGTTTCCGGCGCCTACGTCTTCACTGTCGAACGATCGGCGCGTGGCTACGCCCTGAACAAGATGGCGAATTCCCTGAGTTCGGCCGACAACCGCTCGCGCTTCAACCAGAACGAAGCGAGCTACATGCGCGGCATGGGTTGCTCGCCGGATCAAATCGACCTTGTCGCCCGCCGCGACTGGAAGGGCATGCTGGAAAGCGGCGCGAGCATCTATCTCATGCTGAAAATCGGCGCCGCCGTCGGCGTGCCGCTGCCCGAGATCGGTGCCCACTCGGCCGGACTGACATTGGCCGAATACAACGCACGAAAGGCTCATTGAACTATGGCGCACGTAATCGGCGGCATCGGCACATCGCACGCCCCGACGATCGGGGTGGCGTGGGATCGCGGCCAACAACAGGAGCCACTCTGGGCACCGTTGTTTTCCGGCTACGTGCCGGCAAGAGCATGGCTGGACGAGGTCAGGCCGGATCTGTTCCTGATTGTCTACAACGACCATGTGAACCAGTTTTTCTTCGACGCCTATCCCACCTTCGCGCTCGGCGTTGGTGCGATGCATGCCCAGGCGGATGAGGGATGGGGGAAGCGGCCGCTGCCGGACCTCCCCGGCGATCCGGATTTCGCCTGGCACCTCGCGCGCTCACTGGTGGCGGACGAGTTCGACCCGACGATCTGTCAGGAGATGCAGCTCGACCATGGCGTGCTGTCGTTTCTGCCGTTGTTGACGGATAGCGACTGGAAGGTTCCGGTCGTTCCGTTGGCGGTCAACGTAATTCAGCATCCGATTCCGACCGCCAGGCGGCTTTACCGATTGGGCGGCGCTCTGGGCCGCGCGATCGCGTCCTACCCGAAGGACAAGCGCATTGTCGTGTTCGGCACCGGCGGGCTGACCCATCAACTGCACGGCAGCAAATTCGGTACCAAGAACGTCGGCTGGGACAACGAATTCATGGACCGGTTGGAGACCGACCCCGCCGGGCTGTCGGAACTTTCGATCCAGGAATACATGGAGCGCGGCGGCACCGAGGGCGTCGAAATGATCATGTGGCTCGCAATGCGCGGCGCTCTGGGCGAGAGCGTTCGGAGGGTGCACCGGAATTACACGGCGCCGTTCACCACCGGCTATGGCCTGCTGGTGTTGGAGACGTGACCCCGGTCGGGCGGCAGAGCCTTTGCCGCCGCCTTATCGGGTTGGTGGTCCTTGGTTCGGGGCCTGTCGCGGGTTAAGTGATTCGACGCGCCAGCGGCATTCTCCCGGGCCAAGCCCGGCTCTGACGGCAGCGGTCCGATTTCGGCCGTGCGTTTGCCCCTATGGGGCCAAGCCCCGCCATGACGAAGGGAGTGCGACGCGCGAATAAACCGAAGCCGCGATCGGTCTATGCCTCCGGATCGTCGTCCGGAGGGCTCGACATGACACTGCGATGGCATTTGGTTCGCATCATTCTGCTTTTTGCGACGGTCGCGATCGGCAGCCTGCACACATCGGCCGCTGACAACCCGACTGATCAAGAACTCGCGGCTCGCGAGTTGCCGGCAGTTGTCAGCATCTCCATCCTGCGCGCCCCGAGCGCGGTCACCGGGACGGTCGTCGCCGGCGCGACTGGCCCGGCTGAGCACTCCGAGGCGCCGCGCGGTCGCCGCTTTCTGGGCTCGGGATTTATCATCGATCCGAGCGGCATCATCGTAACCAACCGCCACGTCATCGAAGGCGCGACGGACATCCTTGTCACACTTCAGGACAACACGCTGCTTCGCGCGCAACTGGTCGCGCAGGCCGATCAGCTCGATGTCGCTTTGATCAAGGTCACACCGAACTCGCCGTTACCCACCGTTCGGTTCGGCGACAGCGACACGGTGCGCGTGGCCGATCGGGTGCTCGCGATCGGCAATCCGTTGGGCCTCGGCGGATCGGTAACGCGAGGCATTGTCAGCGCGCTCAATCGCGACATCCGCGACACGCCGTTCGACGACTACATTCAGACCGATGCCGCAATAAACCATGGCAATTCAGGCGGTCCGCTGTTCAACGAGCGTGGCGAAGTGATCGGCATGAACACCGCTATCTTCTCGCCGGAGGCTACCAGCGGCTCGATCGGTCTCGGCTTCGCGATCCCGTCCAACGACGTCAAGTACGTGGCCGATGCGATGCGGGGTCCTGCCGGCTTGCGGGTGGGAACGCTCGATTTCCGCATCCAGCAGGTGACCCCGGAGATCGCGGATGCGCTGAATATGCCGAAGGCCGAGGGAGTGATCGTCGGCGGCACCATAGAGGGCGGCGGTGCCAGCAAATGCGGGATCATGGCCGGAGACATCATCCTGCGTTACGGCAACATGCCGGTGAAGGAAGTGCGGGCGCTGGCGCGTGCGATCGCCCGTACGCCACCAGGCACTGTCGTCAGCCTGCGCATTTGGCGCAACGACGAACCGCTGGTCGTCGCGGCGACTGTCCAGGAGGTTCCGCGGGCCGTGTCTTCGGGGGACGCTGTTCCCGCGTCTGCCCCTGTTGGCCCCGGCTGGCGTCTGGCGCGGAGCGATGACCCGACGCGCCATGGTGTCGTCGTGACGCAGGTTGCGGCGGACGGTACAGCGGCAGAGGCCGGATTGAGCGCCGGCGATCTCGTCGTCCAGATCCAGCAGGAAACGGTCGCCGCCCCCGAGGATATCGCCCGGCTGATTGCCCTCGCCCGCAAGCAGCAGCGTCACTATGTTGCCGTTCTGGTGCAACGCAACGTCGAAGGCCTCCGCTGGCTTGCCTTGAGCCTCGAGTAGCAATCAGCCCCGCAGAAAACGCCAAATTCTTAGCGGACTCGGCCAGCGTTTACCCATCGTTAGGACCTGTCGCGGATTAAGTGTGTCGCTTCGCAAGCGGCATCCCCCTCCAAAGACGTGGATGGCGGGGCCGAGCCCCGCCATGACGAAGGAGCACAATCCGTGCCGGACTCAACTCACTTGTTCCGAAGCAAGCCCTTAAGGCAGCTGCCCATGTAGCACCGCGATGATGGAACGATCCGAGCGCGAGGCGACGCTGGAGGAGATCGTCGTGGCACTGCGCGAGACGAGGCGAGGGGCGAACAGAAGTCCGTCCTTCACAGTCGTCGATGGGTCGCCTAGCGGAAACCGGGCAGCAAACGATGCTCAGAACGAGACGGCGGGCTCGACCGACATCAGCGATCTGCGCGATGGCGAGATCGAGCGGCTTCTGGCCGAGAATGCGCGCCTCAACGAGCGCGTCGTCTTTCTCCTCAAAGTGCTCGAGCGTGAGCAGGCGCGCAGCGTCGCGACCGCGTCAGATCGCGGCGCGATCTGCGACGAGGTTCGCATGGCTCTGGAGGCGGAGCTCCGCCCTGTCCTTCTCGTCCTGCTGCGCCTGCTCCAGAAGGAGCGCACCCACCTACCGACTGCCCCCGCGGCAAGCGGTGATGCGGCGCCCGGCGCGATCGCCATGCCGGCCGGGGAGGCGCCGTCCGAGGACGCGGGCTGGATTGTCGATCTCGATGCGGCGCGGGCTTGATTCCGACGCATGCCGATGTCGCCGCCGGAGCAAGCCTTTGTCCGTTCATTGTCAGGAGATTCGTCATGGCCACCGCAACAGCGTCGCAACAGGGCGTCAAAGGAGTGGATCTCGGAACAAGTCGCATCGTCCTCGCGACTCTGAACGGGCAGAAGGTCAACTTCACGCCCCAACTCAATGCCTTCGTTGATATCCCCTACAGCCGGATGACGGAGCAGATGCTGGCGCGCGAGAATATCCTGCACCAGGTCGAAGGTACTCACATCTACGCTTATGGCAACCGAGCGGACGAATTCGCCAAATTCCTTGATGGCGACACGCGCCGGCCCATGCAGAGCGGTCTCCTCAACCCGGCTGAGCCAAAGAACCTGCAGATGATCGAGCTGCTGCTAGGGGGCCTGTGCGGCGAGGCAAGCGAGGGCGAGAAGCTGTGCCTGAGCATACCGAGCGCGCCGGCCACCCGCGCCTCCGATCTCATCTTCCACGAGCGCTCGGTGCAGGGCGTTTTCGAAAAACTTGGCTACCAGGCGCAGTCGGTCAACGAGGGACTGGCCATCGTTTATTCCGAGCTCAAGGAGGTCAACTTCACGGGCATCGGCATGAGCTTTGGCGGCGGCATGTGCAATATCTGCCTCGCCTATCTCGGCCTGCCCGTTCTCACGGTCGCGACGACGAGGGCCGGCGACTATATCGATCAGAGTGCTGCATCGGTGACCGGCGAGACGCCGACGACGGTCCGTCTGCACAAGGAGGACTCGTCCGATAGCGGCTTCACGCTCGACGGCGCGACGGGCGGCTCGATCGACCGCGCGCTGTCCGTGTACTATGGCGACGTCATCACGACGGCTGTGTCGGCGCTGCAGGCTGCGATGGCGGAGTCGAAGAAGCTGCCGCGCTTCGCAGGACCGATCCCGATCGTGTGCTCCGGTGGGACGGCGATGGCGGGCAATTTCCTCGCCAGGCTCAAATGGGCGATTGCCAAGGCCGAGCTTCCCGTGGCGATCAGCGAGGTCTATCTCGCCAAGGACCCGCTCAATGCTACCGCCAAGGGGGCCCTCGTCGGGGCCATGCTCAACATGTGAGGCCGGAGGCGGCGGTCTTGCGGCGGCCGCAACGTGAACAATCCTCGGGCGATCGCGTTCTGATACGAAACGGCAAGATTTTTCCAGTCATTCAGACGCAGTGCGGCGCGATCCGCGTCATCCTCCGGGCAAGCTTTTTCAGCGTCGTATCCACCGGCGCGGCCAATTGTGGCGAGATTGTGCTTGCTTTGTGGCGGAAGTCTGGCGACAATGCGTCAGTCTTGTGGCCACTGGCTGCATCGCTGCCCGTATGCGCGACAAAGGAGTGACCGTGGAAACGCCCCGGACTGGACTTGTTGCGGTCGATCTTCGGCTCGATTGGGATCGGGTCGGCCTCCTGTTCGCGACATTCGGTGTCGCCTGCGGTGGCCTCGCCACCGTGTTCTACAGCCTCGGCTTCCTCATCCAGGCTCTGTCCCGCCACATGTGACAACCGCCGCCGATCGGCGGCTTGACGCAGGCTGCACCGGCGCCAGACTCCCACAGTGACAAAGCCAGTGGGGGAACGGACATGAGCGACGTGCGCATCGTGGCGAGCAACTTTGGCTTTCCCGAAGGCCCGGTGGTGATGCCCGATGGCGCGGTCATCCTCACCGAAATCGCCGGACGCTGCTGCACACGCATCGGCGCAGATGGTGCACGCTTGACCGTCGGCAACGCCGGCGGCGGACCCAACGGTCTCGCGATTGGCCCCGATGGCGCGCTCTATCTCTGCAACAACGGAGGCGGCAAGTATCCGTCAGGCCACTGGATGGCGATCGGTCCCGCCGACGACTACGACGGTGGATGTATCCAGCGCATCGACCCGAAGACCGGCGACACGCGCGTACTCTACTCACAGTGCAACGGACACAAGCTATCGGCGCCAAACGACCTTGTGTTCGACACGCAGGGCGGCTTCTACTTCACCGATCTCGGCAAGCGCTACGCGCGCACACGCGACCATGGCGGCCTCTACTATGCATTGCCCGACGGTTCCAAAATAATCGAGGTGGCGTATCCGATCCTCAGCCCCAATGGCTGCGGCCTCTCGCCCGACGGCAAGGTGCTGTATGTCGCCGACACCGAACCGGCGCGGCTGTGGGCATTCGATATTGCTTCGCCGGGCGTGGTGAAGAAGCAAGGCTGGCCGTCGCCGCACGGCGGGCGGCTCATCGCCGGTCTCGGCGGTTTCCAGCGCTTCGACAGTCTGGCAGTCGAAGCCAGCGGCAATGTCGCCGTCGCCACGCTGCATGCGGGCTGCATCACGGTCATTGCCCCCGACGGCAAGGTCGTGCGTCAGGTTGCCATGCCGGACGAATTTCCCACCAACATCTGCTTTGGCGGCGCGGACATGCGCACCGCCTACGTGACTCTTTCGGCCACGGGTCGCCTCGGCGCGTTGGAGTGGGATGAGCCGGGACTGCGCTTGAACTTTTGAACCGCGGGCGAAACCGCGGGCCGGATCGCGCGTTCAGGGCTCCGCTTCCAAGGAGATGCGGAAATGAGCGACAGGTTCGAAGGGACTGCCCGCGAAATGGGCGGTCGCGTACAGCAGAAGATGGGTGACCTCGCCGGCGACGCCAAGACGCAGGCGGAGGGCATGTACAATCAGGCGGCGGGTCAGGCGCAGCAGCAGGTCGCAAGGCTCAGCGATGTGATCAAGGACCAGCCGATCGCGTCGGCCCTCGTCGCGGTCGGTATCGGCTATCTGCTGGGCCGCTTCACCACCTGACCAAGAGTTGTCTGGAATGAAAGGGCCGTCCGCCACATCTATGCGTGGCAAGAGGGGAACGATAATGCCAGCCGCCATCCGCAAGTCGCGTATCAGCGAGGGCTCGCCCAACCCCCGCGGCGCGACCTGGGATGGCTTGGGCGTCAACTTCGCGCTGTTCTCGGCGAACGCCACCAAGGTCGAGCTATGCCTGTTCGATGATTCGGGCCGTACCGAACTCGAGCGCATCGAGCTGCCGGAGTACACCAACGAAGTGTGGCATGGCTATCTGCCCGAGACGCGGCCCGGCACGATCTATGGCTATCGCGTGCATGGTCCGTACGACCCGCGCAACGGCCATCGCTTCAATCCGAACAAGTTGCTGCTCGATCCCTACGCCAAGGCTTATGTCGGCGCATTGCGGTGGGACAATTCCCTGTTTGGCTACACGATTGGTGCGCGGGAAGCTGATCTGACGTTGGATCGCCGCGACAATGCGCGCTTCATGCCGAAATGCCGCGTGATCGATCCCGCATTCACCTGGGGTCGCGACCGTCGGCCTGAAGTGCCTTGGGCCCGCACCATTTTGTACGAAGCGCATGTGCGAGGCATCACGAAATTGCACCCCGCGGTGCCTGAGGAGATGCGCGGCACATTCTCCGGTCTCGGCCGCAAGGAGGTGGTCGACTATGTCCGCTCGCTCGGCGTCACCTCGATCGAGCTGCTGCCGATCCACGCATTCGTCAACGATCGGCATTTGCTGGAAAAGGGGCTGACCAACTACTGGGGCTATAACTCGATTGGTTTCTTCGCGCCTGACCCGCGCTATTCCGCCGTTCCGGCCTTCGTTTTCTCTGAGTTCAAGGAGATGGTCGCGCGTCTGCACGATGCCGGACTCGAGGTGATTCTCGACGTGGTCTACAACCACACGGCCGAAGGCAACGAGCGCGGTCCGACACTTTCGTTCCGCGGCATCGACAATGCATCGTACTATCGGCTGTTGCCGGACCAGCCGCGCTACTACATCAACGATACAGGCACAGGGAACACTCTCAATCTCAATCACCCGAGCGTGCTGCAGATGGTCACCGACTCACTGCGCTATTGGGTGAATGAGATGCACGTCGATGGCTTCCGTTTTGATTTGGGGACCATCCTGGCGCGGCAGCACGACGGCTTCGATGCGTCACATGGCTTTTTGCAGAGCTGCCAGCAGGACCCGGTGCTGTCGCAGGTGAAGATGATTGCCGAGCCGTGGGATATCGGTCCCGGCGGCTATCAGGTCGGCGGTTTCCCACCCGGCTGGGCGGAGTGGAACGACAAGTTCCGCGACACGGTACGCGCATACTGGAAGGGCGACGACGGCAAGATGCCGGAGCTGGCCACGCGTGTTGCCGCGTCCGCCGATGCCTTTGCCCGCCGCGGCCGTAAGCCGTGGTCCAGCGTTAATTTCATCACCGCGCATGACGGCTTCACCTTGCACGACCTCGTCTCGTACAACGAGAAGCACAACGAGGCGAACGGCGAGAACAATCAGGACGGCCATTCCGACAATCTGTCGTGGAACCATGGCGTCGAGGGACCGACCGATGATCCCGACATCGTGGCACTCCGTACCAGGCAGACGCGCAACCTGCTGGCAACACTGCTGCTGGCGCAGGGCACGCCGATGCTGCTTGCCGGCGATGAATTTGGCCGCACCCAGCAAGGCAACAACAACGCCTATGCGCAGGACAATGCGATCAGTTGGGTCGACTGGAACATTTCCGACGACGGTGCCGCATTGATTGAGTTCGTGCGCCGGCTGATTGCACTGCGCCAGGCATTTCCCATCCTGCGTCGGTCGCGCTTCCTGACCGGCGAGTACAATGCAGACCTCGACGCGAAGGATGTGCGGTGGCTGACGCCGGCGGCGACCGACATTGAACCGGAACAGTGGCAGGACGGGAATGCGCGCTGTTTCGGCATGTTGATGGATGGGCGCGCTCAGGCGACGGGAATCAAACGGCCCTCGATGGATGCGACAGTGCTGCTGGTGCTGAACGCGTACCATGACGTGGTGAAGTTCAAGCTGCCCGAGGTGGTCGGTGGCCAGACCTGGCGCTGTCTGCTCGATACCAATGTGCCGGATCGCACCGAGACGCCGCGGTTCATGAGCGGTGCTGAATACGAGGTCACCGGCCGATCGCTGCTGGTGTTTGCTCTGCAGCCGGACAGCGCCCAGTCGATCGCGCTGACACGTGCACGCGAGGCGCTGCGGCAGGTGGCAGCGACGCCTGTCCAGGCGACGCTCGCGGAAGAACCTGCGGAATGAGGCTGTCCGATCCACCGAAGCCAGCCGGTGAACCGCCGCGACAGCCTGATCCGGACGATCCCTTGCCGATAGAGGATCCACCGCCGCCGATCCCGATACCGCCGGATCCGCCCCCTGAACCGTTGCGCGCGGGGGTTTGGGTCACACGCGCCTGACGTTCCAGGACAATGGCCCGGTGTATTCCAGCTTGCCTGCGAGACTCTTGTTGTCCGCGGTGGCGATTTGGAACTGGCCCAGGGTAATTGTCGGCACTTGGCTATAGTTCTCGAGCCGCGCTATCTGGCCGCAGTGGAGCGTGCAGGGCGAACGGCAAGTGTCTTGGCATCGGCGGCATACTGTTCGATCATGAGTTACAGACCGAGATCGTGCGGCTGGGTGCGCGTTATCTGACGGCTCGGAACGACGTGCAGTATTGGCCGCGCGGCGCACGTGCCGATATCGAGCGAATGAAAACCCTTCCAGTGCCGAGGCAGTGATGTTTGCATATGTTGGCGGCTATACGACAAGAGACCGCGATGGCCGCGGCGACGGCATCCGCGTTTATCGCGTCGGTGAGGACGCGGTCTGGACACACGTCCAGCACGTGACCGGAGAAGAGAATCCGTCACTGTTCACGCTGCGGCCGGATGGTCGCGTCCTGTATGTGGTGCATGGCGGCCTGACCTATGTCAGCGCGTTCAGCATCGATCCCGTGAGCGGCGAGCTGCGGCTGCTCAATCGCCAGACCTGCAATGGCAACAATCCCGTGGACGCAGCACTGGATGCCAGCAACCGCTTTCTGGTCGTCGCGAACTACTCGAGCGGCAGCGTCGCCGTTCTGCCGCTGGACGCGGATGGTTCGCTGCAATCCGTGTCCCAGTTGTTCGAACTGACCGGCACGCCGGGCCCCGATCCGGTGCAGCAGAGTTCATCGCATCCGCATGCGGTGATCTTCGATCCAACGCGGCGGTTCGTGATCGTGCCAGACAAGGGGTTTGATCGCACGTTCATATTCAGCTTCGAGGACGGGAGGATCGCGCTGAACCAGGCCATGCCGTCACGTCCTGGCGCCGCGCCACGGCATTGCATCTTTCACCCGACACTATCGGTGCTTTACGTGAACAACGAGCTCAACTCCACGGTGACTGCGTATCGCTGGAATGATGGCCACATCGAGGAGATCGAGGTGGTCAGCACGCTGCCGGCGGGTTGGAGCGGGAAGAACACCACAGCGGAGATCGGGGTCGCACGGGATGGGCGGTTCGTCTATGTGTCGAACCGAGGGCACGACAGCATCGCGATTTTTGCTGTCGCCGACAGCGGGCGGCTGGTGCTGGCTGGCTGCGAGCCAACAGGCGGCAGGCGGCCGCGGTTCTTCACCCTCGATCCGGATGGCTCGTTGCTTTACGCGGCGAACCAGGAGAGCGACACGGTGGTCGCGTTTGCGGTCGACAAGACGAGCGGGACGCTGCGGCGCATCGGCCAGGAAGTGCGTGTCGGGAGTCCCTCGGCCATCAGTTTCGCGATGTAGTCGGAAGGGGAGGGGGCGTTACACTGCGATATCCAACCACCCATGCGGCGTCACCGTCGCGCTGTTGCCGGGCCGCAGCAGTACCGTGGTCATCGCCGATTCGACGATCGCCGGGCCGGTGATCGCCTGACCCGGCGCCAATGCGTCGAACGCGAAAACCGGCACGCTGATCCAGTTGCGCAGCCAGATGCGACGTTCGCCGCGCGCAACGGCAGCGTCGCGGTCGGTCAGCGTTGGCTCCTGTGGCACTCCCGGCAGTACGCCAATCACTGCAGCGCGCGCGTTCACCAGCACGGCGCCCTGTTCCCGCAGCGCATAGGTGTAAAGCGCCTCGTGCCGATCGTGGAACCGCTCGACAATCTGTGGCAGTGGATCATCGGCGTCCCAGTCGATGTCATCCAGCGGCACGGTGATCTCGAAAATCTGCTCGCCGTAGCGCATCTCGACCGAGCGCTGCACGCGCACCGGGCCGTCGAATGAGGCGCGCAGGCGCGACAGGCCCTCGTGCTCCATCTCGGCGAACAGGCGCTTCAACCCCGCGCCGTCCAATCGCGCGGTGTCGCCGATGTGCGTCCGCGATACCTCGAAGCGGAGATCGGTCGCCAGCATGCCCCAGGCCGAGAGCACCGCCGCAACGCGCGGCACCACCACACGCGTGAGATCGAGCTGGCGCGCGACGTCGGTGACGTGCAATCCCGCGGCGCCACCGAACGACAGCAATGCAAACCGACGTGGATCGACGCCGCGTCGTACCGACACCAGGCGAATGCCTTCCGCCATATTGGTGTTGACCACGCGGTGCACGCCTTCGGCGGCGGCGATGCGGTCAACCTTCAACGCCGCTGCCAGCCGATCCAGCGCGGCCTCGGCGGCCGGCGCATCGAGCTTCGCGCTGCCGCCCAGGAAATGCGCCGGATCCAGATAGCCGAGTATCAGGTTGGCATCAGTCACCGTCGCCTCGCTGCCGCCACGGCCATAACACGCGGGCCCCGGTATGGCGCCGGCGCTTTGCGGGCCGACATGCAGGATGCCGCCGGTATCGACACGCCCAACCGATCCGCCGCCGGCGCCGAGACTGACGATGTCGAGGCTGTTCAGTGCGAGGCGATGTCCGCCGATCCCGCGGCCGCTGACCAGGGCTGGCTCGCCATCGACGATCAGGCAGATGTCGGTGCTGGTGCCGCCCATGTCGAACGGGATCAGGTTATCGGTGCCGAGCAGTTGCGTCGCGTAGCGGCTACCTGCGACGCCGCCGGCAGGGCCGGACAGCACGCCGCCTGCCGCGAGCCGCGCAGATTCGGCGATCGGTGCCACGCCGCCGTGAGACTGGATGATCAGGATCGGGCCATCGTAACCGGCTTCGACAAGCCGCAGTTCCAGCCGGCGCAGATAGCGTGACAGCGCCGGTCCCACATAGGCGTTCACCACCGTGGTGGAGACGCGATCGAACTCCTTGATCTGTGGGAAGACATCCGACGACAGTGAAACGTAGGCATCCGGCATCGCCTGAGCGAGCGCTGCCGCCGTCCCGCGTTCGTGGCGCGGGTCGCGATAGGCGTGCAGATAGCACACTGCCACTGCCTCGACGCCGGCTCGCTTCAGTGCCTCGATCGAGGTTGCGAGGGATGTGCGGTCGAGCGGCGTCTCGATGGTTCCATCGGCACGCATGCGCTCCGTCACGCCAAGACGCAGCGCGCGTGGCACGAGCTGCTCCGGCGGTGGCATGCGGAGGTTGTAGCGGTCTTCCTTCAGGCCCTCGCGCATCTCGATAACGTCGCGATGGCCTTCCGTGGTGAGCAGGCCGACCTTGGCGCCCTTGTGTTCGAGCAGCGCATTGGTGGCGACGGTGGTGCCGTGCACGATACGTTCGGTCTGTGCAAGAAGCTGGGCAGGCGACAAGTGCAGGAGCTCGGCGAGGCGATCAAGGCCGGCCATCACGCCGATCGATGGATCTTCCGGAGTGGACGCGACCTTCGCCAGCGTGGAGCGGCCGGTGTCATCCACTGCGACGAGGTCGGTGAACGTGCCGCCGACATCGATGCCGATTTTCAGCATGGCCGGATTGCTCTGTGGCTACACAAATCCATTGATCTCATCCCGTTCGCGTGCCGCCGGATCGCGCTTAACTGGATCACCCCATCCCCCGCCGCCGCCAGATTCGACCCGGAATACATCGCCAGGCTGGATCTCGATCCCTACCTCTTTCGTCTTCAGCACGCGCTGCTGCCGCCCCTCCGAGTGCAGAACATAGCGATGCGGCAATCCGTCCTTGCCGCCGAGAATCCCGCACGCGCCGTATTTGACGCCGTCCCCGGCAGTGTTGCCCTTCGCGGGTTCATCGATCTCCGTCACCATCTCGAGCACGCAGCCGGGGCCGCCGCGATACTGCCCATCGCCGCCTGACCCCGGTCGGAACTCATGGGCGCGGAAGAACAGCGGAAACCGAACCTCGGTCACCTCGAGGCTACCGAACTTGATGCCGCCGGCGGCCTGCCATTCGCCGCCCCCCGGCCAACCGTCGCCTACCGGGGACGCGCCGCCACCGGGACGCGCCTGGAACATGTGCCAGATGAACGGCTTTTGCGTGCGCGGATCGCGGCCCTGGATGGCGATGCGGAAACGCCTCCCCCAGCCGGCCATCGCGCGGTCGGGACAGGCGGGCGCAAGCGCCGTGATGATCGCCTGGATGATCTCCTGCGAGCAGTGGTTGGTGCACAATGTCACCGGCGCGCCCTCGTTCGCCCACACCACTGTCCCAGGCTTGGCGATCACCTGCACCGGACGGAACGCGCCGTCATTCTTCGGCGTGTGCGGATCGATCAGATACGCCAGCGCCACCACCACCGCCGAGCGCATGTTTGGATAGGACGAGTTGACGAACCCCACCACCTGCTCGTGGGAGTCCGACAGATCGATCGTCAGGTCGCTGCCGCGCTTGGTAACCGTCGCGCGCACGTGGATGTCGGTATAGCCGTGTCCGTCGTCATCGAGGAAAGCCTCGCCGCGGTACACCCCATCCTTCCAGGTCGCGATCACCGCGCGCGCCTGACGCTCAGCGCCATCCAGCACCGCCTCGATCGCGGCGTGCGTTGTCTCCCAGCCGAACTCGTTCGCGAGCGCCAGCATGCGCCGCTGCCCGGCATGCGCCGAACCGATCATCGCCGCGAGGTCGCCGCGGAAGTCGTGCGGGTGGCGCACGTTGGTCACCAGCATCTCCAGCACGTCGCGCCGCACGACGCCGCGGTCATACAGCCGCAGCGGGGTGACACGGATGCCCTCCTGCCAGATCTCGGTTGCCGCGGCGTTGTAGGCGCCATGCGTGGAGCCGCCGATGTCGCTCTGATGCGCGCGGTTGATCGACCAGAACACCGGCCGCTCGCCCTCGAACACCGGCACGAACGCCGTCAGATCGGGAAGGTGGTTGCCGCCGTGATACGGATCATTCAGCAAGAACACATCGCCCGGATGGATGTCGTCCCGGAAGAATTCGGTGACCGCCTTCGCGGCCCATGGCAGGGCGCCGACATGGATCGGCACGTGCTCGGCCTGGGCGATCAGGCGGCCGTCGAGGTCGCAGATCGCGGTGGAGAAATCGCGGCTGGAATTAAGGATCTGGGAATACGAGGTCCGCAGCATCGCCTCGCCCATCTCTTCGACGATGGCGTGCAGTCGGTGCTGCACCACCGAGACGGTTACCGGATCGACGGTGTCGGCCAAGCTTTACCTCCGAGGATTGCCGCGATTACCATTCGTGAAGGAGTAGAATCGATGATGCGCAGAGGCAAGGAAGCCGGCGACCCGCGGGGGCCGGAGACGCCGTGGCTCGCCGGGGCGGCGATCGGGATCGCTATCGCGTCCTGGGCGACCGGTGCGATGTTGCTGGGGGCCGGGCTGGCGGTCGTTCAGGCACCCATCAGGCGATTGCCCTCGCGGTAGCCCCAGAAGATGTCGCTGCTGACCTCGTCCACCGAGCGACAGCCGGTATAGGCCATCGTCTTGTCGGCCTCGTTCTTCAGGATGCTGATCGCCTTCGCCGCACCCGCCTCGCCGCCGACGGCGGTGCCGTAGAGCGTCGCGCGTCCGGTCAGCACCGCCTTCGCCCCCAGCGCCAGCGCCTTCACGATATCGGAGCCGCGGCGCACGCCGGAATCCAGGATGAGCGTCATCTTGTCGCCGACCGCCTCGGCGATCTCCGGCAGCACATCGAGCGTGGCCGCCGCGCTGTCCATGTTCCGCCCGCCATGGTTGGACACGACGATGCCGTCGACGCCGTAGCTCAGCGCCTTGATGGCGTCGTCCGGACGGTTGACGCCCTTCAGCATCAACACGCCAGGCCACATGTCGCGGAACTTCGCGATGTCGTTCCAGTCGAGCGAATCGGCGCGCATCCCATCGCGCGAGCCGACGCCACTGAGGATGGATTTCTGGTATTCGTCCGGATAGTTCTCGTGCCGCGGCATGCCTGTCGATGTGAAGTATTTCATCAGCACGCCGGTGGTCCACGCGGGATGGCGCATCATGTCGAGAGTGAAGCGCACCGTCGGATTGAACGGGAGGCCGAAGCCGTTGTGTGTGTTGTATTCGCGGTTGGCGCCGACGGGGGAATCCACAGTGACGATCAGCGCCTCGAAGCCGTTGCGGTTGGCGCGCTCGATCAACTGATGCGACAGGTCGCGGCGCTTCCAGACATAGAGCTGGAACCATAGGCGGCCACCGACCGCGGCGATCTTCTCCATCGGCGTCATCGACGCGGTGGACAAGGTCAGCGGGATCTGCGCCTTCGCCGCGGCGCGGGCGAGTTCCAGTTCGCCCTCGTGCCAGCAAAGGCCGGCAGCCCCGGTAGGTGCGATTGCCATCGGCAGGCTGGCGGGTTTGCCGAACAGTGTGGTCGCGACGCTGCGCCCGGATACGTCGACCAATGCGCGGTGGCGCAGCTTGATGCGCTCGAACGCCGAGCGATTGTTGGCGACGGCGATGTGGTCCTCGGTGGCGCGGTCGACGAACTCGAACACGCCCTTCGGCAGCCGCCGCTGCGCCGCCGCGCGCAGGTCCCATACGTTCAGGCAGCTATCGAGATTTGCCATCACACCCTTCAGAAAGCGGCCTCGTCCATCACGCGCTCGAACAGCCGATTGCCCTGCCTGCCGCCGAAGAAGATGTCGGTGGTAACCTCGTCGACCGAGCGGCAGCCGGTATAGGCCATCGTCTTGTCGAGCTCGTTCTTGATCAGACTGATCGCCTTGAAGGCGCCTGCCGTGCCGCCGACCGCTGTGCCGTAGAGTGTGGCGCGTCCGGTAAGTACCGCCTTCGCGCCAAGCGCCAGCGCCTTGGCGATGTCAGAGCCACGCCGCACGCCGGAATCCAGGATCACCGTCAACCGGTCGCCCACCGCCTCGGCGATCTCGGGCAGCACGTCCAGCGAGGCTACGACGCTGTCCATGTTCCGCCCACCGTGGTTCGACACCACGATACCGTCCACGCCGTACTCGATCGCCTTCAACGCGTCGTCCGACCGGTTGATGCCCTTGATCATCAGGATGCCCGGCCACTTGTCGCGGAAGATCTTGATGTCGTCCCAGTTCAGCGAATCCTGCCGGGTCATCTGGTGCGTGTTCGGGTCGTCGCGCGACAGCCGCTTATATTCGTCGGGATAGTTCTCGTTGCGTGGCATGCCGATGGTCCTGAGATACTTCAGCAGCACGTTGGTGAACCAAACCGGACGTTGCATGATGTCGAGCGTGAATGTCAGATTGGGCTTATAGGGTGCAATGAAGCCGTTATGCGTGTTGTACTCACGGTTCGGTGGCACGATGGTATCAACCGTAACGATCAGCGCCTCGAACCCCGCGCGATGAGCCCGATCGATCAGCTGATACGACATCTCGCGCTTGTTCCACACATAGAGCTGGAACCACAGACGTCCGCCCACGCCCGGCCCCGCCTCCTGCGCGATCTTCTCCATCGAGGTCATCGCGCCGGTCGCCAGCGTGAATGGGATCCCCGCCTTCGCCGCGGCCTTCGCCAGTTCCAGCTCGCCCTCGTACCAGCAGAGACCCGCGGCACCGGTAGGCGCGATCGCCATCGGCATCGACACCGGCTTGCCGAACAGCGTGGTGTTCATGGTGCGGCCCGACACATCGACCAGTGCGCGGTGCCTGAGCTTGATGCGCTCGAATGCATTGCGGTTGTTGGCGACCGCGATGCCGTCCTCGCTGCCGCGGTCGACGAACTCGAACACAGCCTTTGGCAGGCGGCGTTTCGCGGCGGCACGCAGGTCATACACGTTCAGGCAACGGTCGAGGGTGGACATGGACTTCTCCTCCGAGGAACGGATGATGAAGCCGCACAGGGGGTTGTCAAGCAGATGAACCAGTTACCTGACCCGGACGCCGACGCCCGCACGGCGCTTCGCCTGATCGGACCCGATCCGGCCAACTGGGTGCCCGACCGCTCTGGCATTGACCACAACGTCGCCATTATCGGCGGCGGGCAGACCGGTTGCGCGCTCGCCTTCGCGTTGCGCCGTGCGGGCATCGGCAAGGTTACGGTATTGGAGGCGGCGCCGGACGAGCAGCGCGCCGGCATCTGGCTCAATGCCGCGCGCATGCACCTGCTGCGCACGCCGAAGACGCTGCCCGGACCGGAACTCGGCATCCCGGCATTCAGCTTTCAGGCCTGGTACGAGGCGCGTCATGGCCAGGCGGCGTACGCCGCGATCGACCGGATCGTGCGCACGGACTGGGCCGACTATCTGAGCTGGTACAAGCGCTTTCTCAGCATAAACCCGCGCTATCGGACGCGCGTGGATCGGATCGAGCCGGTCGGCGATCACTTCAGGCTGCATCTCGATACGCGGAGCGGAGCGACGACGGAGACCGTGCGGAAGATCATCCTGGCGACCGGATTTGCCGGCGGGGGCGGCCGGTTCATCCCGGACGTGCTGACAGCGCATCTGCCGGCTGACCGCTATGCGCACACCGAGGATGTCATCGACTTCGGCGCATTGCGCGGCAAGACCATCGGCGTTATCGGCGGCGCTGCCGCTGCGTTCGACGCAGCCGGCGTGGCACTGGAGCGTGGCGCGGCCGAGGTCCATTTGTTCGCCCGCCGCGACAAGATAGCTGCGGTTCCGATCACTCGTTCGCGCGGCTTTCCTGGCGCCTATGACAATTACCATCAGCTTCCGGACGCCGATCGCTGGCATCAGGCAATCCGCTTCTTCGGGGCCGGCTCGACGCCCACCACCGATGCGATCGAGCGCACGGTCAAATTCCCGAATTTTCATCTGCATCTGTCGGCCCCCTGGACCGACGCCGTGGAACGCGACGGAATGATCGAAGCGTCGGTCAGTGGTGCGACGTATCGCATGGATTTCGTCATCGCCGGCACGGGGTATTCCGGCGGTCTGGCATCGCGGCCGGAACTGCGCGATTTCGCCGGCCAAATCCTATGCTGGGGCGATCGGTATACGCCGCCGCCAGACGAGCAGGATGAGATGCTGGCCAGCTATCCTTATCTGGGTGCGGGGCACGAGTTGCTGGCGCGCACGCCGGATGCGTCGCCGCTGCTGCGGCACATCCACGTGCAGAACCCGGCGGGGTTCATCAGCTTCGGTCTGCCGATCGGCGATGTGCCAAGCATGAAGCGGGACATTCCCGTCATCGTCGGCCGGATCAGCGGCGATCTTTTCCAGGCCGATCTGGACGTGCTGCGCCGCCGGATGACCAGCGATGTTGCACCAGACTTTTCTGCGGAGCTTTACAGGGCCGCGGTGCGATAGCCGGTCAGGATTGCGCGTCGCGCTTGATATGGGGCATGCGGTGTGCGTCAGCCGTAATATCGCCGCCGTCCAGGCCGGCCAACCATGCCTTTGCTTTTGATGGAGTCAACAAAGACGTGAATGGTAGGGCCGAGCCCCACCATCACGAAGGAGCACGATCAGCTGCTTCGAGCTGGACTACCCCACCTCCCGCAGCACCTCGGTCTTCACCGGGAGCACCTCGCCCATCCACATCGCATTCACCGTGTGGTCGTCGCGCGGGCGACCTGACTGCGGATGCACCAGTACCGTCAGCCCCATGCGGTTCATCATGATGAAGGGCACCAACGAGGGAAACAGCTCCGGTGGGAATGCGATCTGGTACATCGCCTGCACGTGCGGTCCGACCTGCTCGTCGTGCCAGCTTCCCATCCGCATCTGTCCGGCGAAGCGCTCTTCCACCCACTGCCGCAACTCAGCAGCCTTCGGCTTGGTGGATGGATCATAGTAGACGTGCGCGTGGTAGTCATGAATTGCGGCGATGTCCTGCATCAGTGGATCTCCTCCAACGGGTGCTTCACGTGCGTGCCATAGCTTGAGGGCACGTGGTCTGGATTAGCGAACCGCCTCCAGGATCGACACATAGTTTGCCACTGCCGCGCCGCCCATGTTGAACACGCCGGCGATGTCTGCCTTTGGCAACTGCATGGTCCCCGCCTGGCCGGTAAGCTGCATCGCGGTGATCGCGTGCATCGACACACCGGTGGCGCCGATCGGATGTCCCTTCGCCTTCAGCCCACCCGAAGGATTGACCGGCAGTCTGCCATCCTTCGCCGTCCAGCCTTCAAGTACCGCGCGGGCACCCTGGCCAGGCGCGGTCAGTCCCATCGCTTCGTACTCCAGCAGCTCGGCGATGGTGAAGCAGTCATGTGATTCCACGAACGACAGCTCGTCCAGGCTCACGCCTGCCACATCGAGCGCGCGCCGCCACGCCTCAGCCGCCCCCTCGAACTGCGTGATGTCGCGTTTGCTGATCGGCAGAAAGTCGTTCACCTGCACGGCGGCGCGAAACCGCACCGCCTTGCCCATGCTTTGCGCTGTTTCCTCGTCTGTCATCACGAGTGCCGCGGCGCCGTCCGACACCAGCGAGCAGTCGGTGCGCTTCAACGGTGGCGCGACGTAAGGGTTCTTCTCGCTGATGTGCCGGCAGAAATCGTAGCCCAGGTCCCGCCGCATCTGCGCATACGGATTGTCCACGCCGTTCTTGTGGTTTTTTGCAGCGATCGCCGCCAGCGCATCGGATTGGTCGCCGAAGCGCTGGAAGTATCGCTCGGCGATGCGGCCGAAGACCCCGGCGAAACCGGCAGGGATGTCGGCCTCCTCCTTCTGGTAGCTCGCCTTCAGCAGGTTCTCACCGACCTGCGCGCCGGGCGTGGCGGTCATTTTCTCTACGCCAATCACCAGGGCAAACCGCCCACGTCCGGCGGCGAGAAAGTCGCGCGCACCATGCACCGCGGCCGAGCCGGATGCACAGGCGTTCTCGTAGCGCGTGATCGGCCGGAAGCGCATCTCCGGCACGTGCTGCAGCACCAGCGACGCGGGAAAATCCTGTGCTGAGAACCCGTTATTGAAGAGGCTGACGAAACTCGCTTCGACCTCGGCGGGTGCGATCCCTGCATCGTCGATCGCGGCGCGTGCCACGCGGCCGATCAGTGCCTCGATGTCCGGATCGTCCAGCTTGCCGAACGGTGAGTGCGCCCAGCCGATGATGCATGCTTCGGTCATGCCCGGTCTCCTGATCTGCTGGCGCAAGCGTAGCCGACGGACCTCCGGTTGGCGACTTGGCTTGATCGCAAGACACGGTCCGGTGATCATCGATGCGACAACGGGAGGAGACGATCATGGCACGTGTCATATTGCTGATCCCGCCGATCCTGGCACTGCTGGCGAGCAGTGCCCTCGCGCAACAGCCGACACAGGCTCAGGCGAATGCTATCCGCCAATCGTGCCGCAGCGATTATCAGGCGCACTGCGCGAGCGTACCGACCGGCGGCAGCGCGGCGCTGCAATGCCTGAAGGACAATCTGGCCAGCCTCTCACCGGCCTGCCAGGCCGCGGTCGGTGCCAGCGAGGGCGCCGCCGCCTCCCATACGCCGGCGGGATCGCAGGGCACGCCTGCACCGGCACCGGGAGCGCCACCTGCCATGACACGACGCGAGCAGGCTGCGGTTATGCGGCACGCCTGTGGCGGGGATTTCCGTGCCTTCTGCCAGGGCGTCCAACCGGGAGGTGGCAGGGCACTGCATTGCCTGGCCGACCACCAGGAGAGCCTGTCACCGTCCTGCCGCGAGGCTCTGGCGTCGGCACGTGGCTCCAGGTAGCCAGATGACGTCGCGGCAATGTCCGACGCCGAAGCCGTTGGCGATCAGGTCGATTGGGGGAGCATCGCGTCCAAGCGCGGAGACCTCGCGCCGAGTGTGCCGCCCGGCGTCGTCTGCTGCAGGCGCGACAGGCGGTTTAGGCAGGCCGGGCAGGTGACATGGCTCGCAGGCGGTTCCGCCCAGCCAGATCGGGTGCCCGGCTCCGTCGCGCAGAGTGCGATACGGCAAAACGGCGTCACCGCGTGGTAGACCGGCGACGCGTTTGCATGCCCGGCCTTGCGAAGCGCCACGAAACTACGGTCTCCGACCGTGATTGCCTCTGTCCCCATGAGGCAATTATGCAGCCCCGGCGATTCCCGGCAAGCCAGCGACGACGGAACCGCCTCAGTGGGCCGGATACTGCTCGGCGCGGTAGCCCCGGCTCAGGGTGTCAAGCTTCACCGCCACGGGCTCACCGAGCCAGATCGCATAGCGACTGTGGTCGTCATACGAGCTGTCGGTGAGCGGATGCACGAGAACGTCCAGGCCCTGCCGATTGAACATCAGCCACGGCACGATCGTGGCGAACTGCGCCGTGGTGAAAGTGAAGCGAAATTGCGGGACCGGGTGTGGTCCTAGCGGCACATCGCTCAACGCCCTGACCTCGACGCCCAATGTCGCGCCAATCGTCTCCCGCAATCTTTCGGCAACCTGGCGCGTCTCGGCGTTGTAGTAGACGTGGCCGTGATAGCCGTCGATCTTCATCGTGTCGGTCATGGCTCAATCCTCCCATTATGCCAGCGCATTGCATCGCCTCCGCCGTGCAGCGTAGCAAGATTCGCCTTGATAGAGGCAGTCAGCGTGCAGATGCCCCTGACCTCTACGCTACCACCACCGGCTCCGTCTTCACCTTCGGCAGCTCCTCCGCCGTCAGCGTCTCATGCGCGAGCAGCGACGCCGCCCCTTCGTCGAGTGCCGGCCGGTTCTCGCGCAGGATCTCCACCGCACGCTCCAGCGCGCCGCCCAGATGGGATCGAACCGCCTGATCGATCTCGTACGCGGTTTCGTCGGAGAACCGACGCTGCTGCCAGAACGCACCCGGCTGGTTCAGGAACTGTCCCTGCTCGGTATCCCACGCCACCGGCCCCAACTTCTCATCCATGCCGAACCGCAGCACCATCCCGCGCGCGATGTCCGTGGCCTTCGCAAGGTCGTCGGCCGCCCCGGTGGAGATGTCCTCACCCAGCAGCGTTTCCGCCGCGCGCCCCCCCATCAGCACCGTCATCTTGTCCTCCAGCTCCCGCCGCCCCATCAGGAACCGGTCGTCCGTCGGCCGCTGCAGCGTGTAGCCCAGCGCGCCGATGCCGCGCGGAATGATCGACACCTTCTGTATCGGATCGCTCCCCGGAATCGCCAAAGCCACCAGCGCATGTCCCATCTCATGGTAGGCCACGACGCGCCGTTCGCGCGGGATCAGTATCCGCGACTTCTTCTCCAGTCCGGCCACAATCCGTTCCACCGCACCGACGAAGTCGTTCATCCCTATCAATTCTGCGCCCCGCCGCGTTGCCACCACGGCGGCCTCGTTCGCCAGGTTGGCGAGGTCCGCCCCGGTGAAGCCTGGGGTCAGCGCCGCGATGTCTTCCATCCTGACGTCCGGCGCGAGCTTCAGGTTCTTCAGGTGGATGCGGAGGATCTCGACCCGGCCCGTCTTGTCCGGCCGGTCAACGAGCACCTGCCGATCGAACCGGCCGGCGCGCAACAGCGCCGGGTCCAGAATCTCCGGCCGGTTGGTGGCCGCCAGGATCACGATTGCCACTGATCGGTCGAATCCATCCATTTCGGCCAGCAACTGATTGAGCGTCTGCTCCTTCTCGTCCTGTCCCCCCATCGGGCTGACGCCGCGCGCGCGCCCCAGCGCATCCAGCTCGTCGATGAATATGATACACGGCGCCGATCCCCGCGCCTGTTCGAACAGGTCGCGCACCCGGGCGGCGCCAACGCCCACGAACATCTCGACGAACTCGGCGCCGTTGGTTGAGTAGAAAGGCACTCCCGCCTCGCCCGCCACCGCGCGCGCCAGCAGCGTCTTGCCAGTACCCGGCGGGCCGACCAGCAGGATACCGCGTGGGATGTGCGCGCCCAACCGGGTGAATTCCTCAGGCCGCCGCAAAAAATCGACGATCTCGTGCAGTTCGTCCTTCGCCTCGTCCACCCCGGCCACATCGGCGAATGTGACCTTCACATCGGTCTCCGCCACGAGCTTGGCTTTCGAGCGGCCGACGGATAGCAGTCCGCCGCCGAAGCCGCCGCCAAACCCGCTGCCCCGCCCGCCCATCATCATCCGCGAGGCAAACATCCAGATGCCGACGAACAGCAGTGGCGGCAGCACCCACGACAGCAATGTGCCAAGCGCGCCGCCATCGGCCGCACTGCCGGTGAATTCGACGTTGTGTTTCGCGAGCTGGCCGGCGAGGTCGGGTGGCACCTGCACCGTGCTGAAGTTGCTGCGCCCGTCGGGCAGCGCCTCGGTCAGTGTGCCGCGGATGACGTTGCCCGCCACCGTGACCTGCTTCACCTTGTTGGTGTCGAGGTATTGCTGGAACTGGCTGTACGGGATCACGTCGCTTCCGCCGCTGCCTCCGCCCCCGAACAGGCCGAGCGCCGAGATAACCACGAGTCCTGCGACGATCAGCCAGATCGAGGACGAAAAATTCGGTTTCGGCGCCGCCACGCGAATACCTCCCGACAGGGAAACAAATGTGGACCGCAGTCGCGCCGCCAGCAACAGCGTCCGTGCCCACAAAGCATTTCTTTACGTCTGAGGCGTAGTGCTGTCGTTCGCGCAAGAGCGCAGCCACGCCAGGTGGAAGGACAAAACGGCCCGTCCCTGGTTTCGCCTTCCCCAGGAGATGGGCCGTGTCAGTCGTCATCACACTCGGCAATGCCGGCAATACGGCAACCTTTAGTACTGTCGATACGCTCACTTCCGGTTCGGGTGCGGACACCATCGTTCTGACTGGAACGATCGCCAACGCCAGCATCGATTTGGGCGCTGGCAGCGACACCCTCGCTCTGGGCAACGGTTCAAACTCGGCCACGGTGGCCAACACCGAGACCATCACCGGCGGTACCGGCAACGACACGGTCACCCTGGGCACCGGCTTCACCACCGCGATGCAGATCGACCTGGGCACCGGGGCCAACAAGCTCAGCCTTGCCGCCGGCGGCAACATCGGATCCGTCAGCAACGTCAACACCCTGATCGGCGGCTCGGGTGACGATGCGATCACCCTCAGCACCGCGCTCACCGGCGGCTCCGTCGACCTCGGCGCCGGCAGCGACACCCTCACCTTCGGCAACTTCACCAACACCGCCACGGTGGCCAACACCGAGACCATCGCCGGCGGAACCGGCAACGACACCGTCACCCTGAGCACCGCCGCCTCCAACGCCTCCGTCGACCTCGGCGCCGGCAGCGACACCCTCACCTTCGGCAACTGCACCAACTCAGCGACCGTCGCCAACACCGAGACCATCACCGGCGGAACCGCGGCCGACAGCGTCACCCTGGGCGGCGCGCTGACCACCGCCATGGCGGTCGATCTCGGCGCCGGCAGCAACAAGCTCACCCTCGCCGCCGTCGCCAACACCGGCACCGTCAAGAACACCACCACACTGATCGGCGGCAGCGGTGCCGACACCATCACCCTGGGTGCTGCCGCGGTCAGCGCCTCCATTGATCTGGGCGCCGGCAGCGACATCCTCACCTTCGGCAACTTCGCCAACACCGCCACGGTCGCCAACACCGAGACCATCACCGGCGGAACCGGCAACGACACCGTCACCCTCGGCACCGGCTTCACCACCGCGATGCAGATCGACCTGGGCACCGGGGCCAACAAGCTCACCCTCGCCGCCGGCGGCAACATCGGGTCCGTCAGCAACGTCAACACCCTGATCGGCGGATCGGGTGACGATGCGATCACCCTCAGCACCGCGCTCACCGGCGGCTCCGTCGACCTCGGCGCCGGCAACGACATCCTCACCTTCGGCAACTTCACCAATACCGCCACGGTGGCCAACACCGAGACCATCACCGGCGGAACCGGCAACGACACCGTCACCCTGAGCACCGGCTTCACCACCGCGATGCAGATCGACCTCGGCACAGGCAGCAACAAACTCACCCTGGCCAACGTCGCCAACACCGGCTCCGTCAGCAACGTCAACACGCTGATCGGTGGCACCGGTGCCGATACCGTTACCCTCAGCACCGCCCTCGCCAGCGGCTCCGTCGATCTCGGTGCCGGCAGCGACAAGCTCACCCTCGCCAGTGGCGGCAACTCCATCACGGCAGCCAACATCGAGACCATCGTCGGCGGTACCGGTGCTGACACCGTGACCCTGAGCGCCGCCGCCGTCAGTGCCTCCATCGATTTGGGCGGCGGCAGCGACACCCTCACCTTCGGCAACTTCGCCAACACCGGCACGGTCGCCAACACCGAGACCATCACCGGGGGAACCGGGGCCGATAGCGTGACTCTGAGCACCGGCTTCACCACTGCGATGCAGATCGACCTCGGCACCGGGGCCAACAAGCTCAGCCTTGCCGCCGGCGGCAACATCGGCTCCGTCAGCAACGTCAACACCCTGATCGGCGGCTCGGGTGACGATGCGATCACCCTCAGCACCGCGCTCACCGGCGGCTCCGTCGACCTCGGCGGCGGCAGCGACACCCTCACCTTCGGCAACTTCACCAACACCGCCACGGTGGCCAACACCGAGACCATCGCCGGCGGAACCGGCAACGACACCGTCACCCTGAGCACCGCCGCCTCCAACGCCTCCGTCGACCTCGGCGCCGGCAGCGACACCCTCACCTTCGGCAACTTCACCAACTCCGCCACGGTGGCCAACACCGAGACCATCACCGGCGGAACCGCGGCCGACAGCGTCACCCTGGGCGGCGCGCTGACCACTGCCATGGCGGTCGATCTCGGCGCCGGCAGCAACAAGCTCACCCTCGCCGCCGTCGCCAACACCGGCACCGTCAAGAACACCACCACACTGATCGGCGGCAGCGGTGCCGACACCATCACCCTGGGTGCTGCCGCGGTCAGTGCCTCCATCGATCTCGGCGCCGGCAGCGACATCCTCACCTTCGGCAACTTCGCCAACACCGCCACGGTGGCCAACACCGAGACCATCACCGGGGGAACCGGCAACGACACCGTGACCCTCGGCACCGGCTTCACCACCGCCATGCAGATCGACCTCGGCACCGGGGCCAACAAGCTCAGCCTGGCCGCCGGCGGCAACATCGGGTCCGTCAGCAACGTCAACACCCTGATCGGCGGATCGGGTGACGATGCGATCACCCTCAGCACCGCGCTCACCGGCGGCTCCGTCGACCTCGGCGCCGGCAACGACACCCTCACCTTCGGCAACTTCACCAATACCGCCACGGTGGCCAACACCGAGACCATCACCGGCGGAACCGGCAACGACACCGTCACCCTGAGCACCGGCTTCACCACCGCGATGCAGATCGACCTCGGCACAGGCAGCAACAAACTCACCCTGGCCAACGTCGCCAACACCGGCTCCGTCAGCAACGTCAACACGCTGATCGGTGGCACCGGTGCCGATACCGTTACCCTCAGCACCGCCCTCGCCAGCGGCTCCGTCGATCTCGGTGCCGGCAGCGACAAGCTCACCCTCGCCAGTGGCGGCAACTCCATCACGGCAGCCAACATCGAGACCATCGTCGGCGGTACCGGTGCTGACACCGTGACCCTGAGCGCCGCCGCCGTCAGTGCCTCCATCGATCTCGGCGCCGGCAGCGACACCCTCACCTTCGGCAACTTCGCCAACACCGCCACGGTCGCCAACACCGAGACCATCACCGGGGGAACCGGGGCCGATAGCGTGACTCTCGAGCACCGGCTTCACCACCGCGATGCAGATCGACCTGGGCACCGGGGCCAACAAGCTCAGCCTTGCCGCCGGCGGCAACATCGGATCCGTCAGCAACGTCAACACCCTGATCGGCGGCTCGGGTGACGATGCGATCACCCTCAGCACCGCGCTCACCGGCGGCTCCGTCGACCTCGGCGCCGGCAGCGACACCCTCACCTTCGGCAACTTCACCAACACCGCCACGGTGGCCAACACCGAGACCATCGCCGGCGGAACCGGCAACGACACCGTCACCCTGAGCACCGCCGCCTCCAACGCCTCCGTCGACCTCGGCGCCGGCAGCGACACCCTCACCTTCGGCAACTGCACCAACTCAGCGACCGTCGCCAACACCGAGACCATCACCGGCGGAACCGCGGCCGACAGCGTCACCCTGGGCGGCGCGCTGACCACCGCCATGGCGGTCGATCTCGGCGCCGGCAGCAACAAGCTCACCCTCGCCGCCGTCGCCAACACCGGCACCGTCAAGAACACCACCACACTGATCGGCGGCAGCGGTGCCGACACCATCACCCTGGGTGCTGCCGCGGTCAGCGCCTCCATTGATCTGGGCGCCGGCAGCGACATCCTCACCTTCGGCAACTTCGCCAACACCGCCACGGTCGCCAACACCGAGACCATCACCGGCGGAACCGGCAACGACACCGTCACCCTCGGCACCGGCTTCACCACCGCGATGCAGATCGACCTGGGCACCGGGGCCAACAAGCTCACCCTCGCCGCCGGCGGCAACATCGGGTCCGTCAGCAACGTCAACACCCTGATCGGCGGATCGGGTGACGATGCGATCACCCTCAGCACCGCGCTCACCGGCGGCTCCGTCGACCTCGGCGCCGGCAACGACATCCTCACCTTCGGCAACTTCACCAATACCGCCACGGTGGCCAACACCGAGACCATCACCGGCGGAACCGGCAACGACACCGTCACCCTGAGCACCGGCTTCACCACCGCGATGCAGATCGACCTCGGCACAGGCAGCAACAAACTCACCCTGGCCAACGTCGCCAACACCGGCTCCGTCAGCAACGTCAACACGCTGATCGGTGGCACCGGTGCCGATACCGTTACCCTCAGCACCGCCCTCGCCAGCGGCTCCGTCGATCTCGGTGCCGGCAGCGACAAGCTCACCCTCGCCAGTGGCGGCAACTCCATCACGGCAGCCAACATCGAGACCATCGTCGGCGGTACCGGTGCTGACACCGTGACCCTGAGCGCCGCCGCCGTCAGTGCCTCCATCGATTTGGGCGGCGGCAGCGACACCCTCACCTTCGGCAACTTCGCCAACACCGGCACGGTCGCCAACACCGAGACCATCACCGGGGGAACCGGGGCCGATAGCGTGACTCTGAGCACCGGCTTCACCACTGCGATGCAGATCGACCTCGGCACCGGGGCCAACAAGCTCAGCCTTGCCGCCGGCGGCAACATCGGCTCCGTCAGCAACGTCAACACCCTGATCGGCGGCTCGGGTGACGATGCGATCACCCTCAGCACCGCGCTCACCGGCGGCTCCGTCGACCTCGGCGCGGCAGCGACACCCTCACCTTCGGCAACTTCACCAACACCGCCACGGTGGCCAACACCGAGACCATCGCCGGCGGAACCGGCAACGACACCGTCACCCTGAGCACCGCCGCCTCCAACGCCTCCGTCGACCTCGGCGCCGGCAGCGACACCCTCACCTTCGGCAACTTCACCAACTCCGCCACGGTGGCCAACACCGAGACCATCACCGGCGGAACCGCGGCCGACAGCGTCACCCTGGGCGGCGCGCTGACCACTGCCATGGCGGTCGATCTCGGCGCCGGCAGCAACAAGCTCACCCTCGCCGCCGTCGCCAACACCGGCACCGTCAAGAACACCACCACACTGATCGGCGGCAGCGGTGCCGACACCATCACCCTGGGTGCTGCCGCGGTCAGTGCCTCCATCGATCTCGGCGCCGGCAGCGACATCCTCACCTTCGGCAACTTCGCCAACACCGCCACGGTGGCCAACACCGAGACCATCACCGGGGGAACCGGCAACGACACCGTGACCCTCGGCACCGGCTTCACCACCGCCATGCAGATCGACCTCGGCACCGGGGCCAACAAGCTCAGCCTGGCCGCCGGCGGCAACATCGGATCCGTCAGCAACGTCAACACCCTGATCGGCGGCTCGGGTGACGATGCGATCACCCTCAGCACCGCGCTCACCGGCGGCTCCGTCGACCTCGGCGCCGGCAACGACATCCTCACCTTCGGCAACTTCACCAACACCGCCACGGTGGCCAACACCGAGACCATCACCGGCGGAACCGGCAACGACACCGTCACCCTGAGCACCGCCGCCTCCAACGCCTCCGTCGACCTCGGCGCCGGCAGCGACACCCTCACCTTCGGCAACTTCACCAACTCCGCGACCGTCGCCAACACCGAGACCATCACCGGCGGAACCGCGGCCGACAGCGTCACCCTGGGCGGCGCGCTGACCACCGCCATGGCGGTCGATCTCGGCGCCGGCAGCAACAAGCTCACCCTCGCCGCCGTCGCCAACACCGGCACCGTCAAGAACACCACCACACTGATCGGCGGCAGCGGTGCCGACACCATCGCCCTGGGTGCTGCCGCGGTCAGTGCCTCCATCGATCTCGGCGCCGGCAGCGACATCCTCACCTTCGGCAACTTCGCCAACACCGCCACGGTCGCCAACACCGAGACCATCACCGGCGGAACCGGCAACGACACCGTCACCCTCGGCACCGGCTTCACCACCGCGATGCAGATCGACCTGGGCACCGGGGCCAACAAGCTCACCCTGGCCGCCGGTGGCAACGTCGGATCCGTCAGTAACGTCAACACCCTGATCGGCGGCTCAGGCGCCGACGCCGTCACCTACGCTACCGCCTTGGTGAACGGCAGTGTCGATCTTGGCGCCGGCAGTGATACGTTGCAGCTTGCCAACTTCACCAACACGGTGTCCCTGGCCAACACAGAAACGGCGCTAGGCGGAACAGGGAATGACACAATCACTCTCACCGGCTCCGGCCCCAGCGCGGTTGTCGGCGGCGCAGGGATGAACTTCATCACAGGTAACTCCGGCGCCGACGAATTCGTGCTCGATCAAAACAGTACCTGGCAACCTGAGCACGGTTTCCAACTTCAACGCGGCCAAGGGGGACAAGATCGCTCTGGACACCAATGCAAACGAAACTTTCACCCGCGATACCTATGACCTGGGCGGAGCGCCCCTCGTGGACAATACCAACCTCAAGGCGGTAGCGGACGCAGCGACGCGCCTGACCGTGAGCGAGGCGACCGGCGGCAAAGGCGGTTTCGTTTACCAACAAAACACCGGCGAACTGTATTACAGCGGAACCGGCAGTTTTGCTGGTGGCGGCACGCTTGTGGGCGTGATCGATAGCAGTGCCAACACCCCGTGGATCTACAACGCAAGCAACTTCACGCAAGTCTAGCCAGGGTCATTGGATGAAGAGCTCGGTCCGGGCCACGAGACGGAACGCACGGTCGGCGGCCCCGGCTGGCATCCCCGGCGCAGTCGCCACTCGGCAGAGCGGCGATCTGGCCTTCGGCGAGGCGCATTGGAGGGCCACGCTTCTGCGTAACCCTAGTGACCCCCTGGCGCCACGCGCGCTCAGCGATATTGCGCATCAGTCAGGGCGATATGGAGAAGCGGCAAAGCGATTGGGGCCGATCGCTGAAGGTCCGGCCGACTTTTCAAATCTGGGCATCTCGCTAGCGGAACTCGGGCAGGACGATGCCGCGGAAACGGCATACCGCCGAGCAATTGCCCTCGATCCAAAGTGCGCTGCGGCGCACTTTAATCTTGGCAATCTCTTGCACAAACAACAGCGTAATGCCGAAGCCGAAAAGGCGTTCCGTGCCGCTCTCAGCATCCGCACCGATTATTCGAAGGCGTGGAACGGACTCGGGCAATCGCTGCAATGCCAGGGACAACTCAACGAGTCGCTGTCAGCCTTCCGCACGGCCGTGCGGTACGACCCCGCGTGCACCGCCGCCCATTGCAATATCGGGACTATCCTTTTCGCATTGGACCACAATGCAGAAGCACTGATTGCGTTTCGTCGGGCGTTGACCCTGGATCCTGGGCACGCACTTGCACATGGGAATATCGGCGCCCTTCTCGCGCGGTCTGGTTGGCCCATCGCTGCCGAGTCGGCAAGCCGCACGGCGATCAGCCTGGCACCGGACCAACATTGTTGGCTGACCAATCTCGGAGTGGCACTGCTCGCGCAGGGCCGCTACGCCGAGGCCGAGGCATGTTATCGCAAGGCGTTGGCGATGCGGCCGGACTATGCTGTCGGTCATGGCAATCTGCTGTTTGCCCTCAACTACCGGACGGACGTCACAGAGGAAGCAGTCTTCGCCGAGTGCGATGCTTGGGATCGTCGCCATGCCAGGCACCTGGCGCCGACGACGCCGAACTACACGTTGGATCGGACACCCGGTCGCCGACTTCGCGTTGGATACGTCTCAGCCGACTTCCGCCAGCACGCGGTTGCAATGTTCGCGGAACCATTGATCGCTGCACACGAAAGATCGACGGTAGAACTCTATCTTTATTCGGGCGTCGCTGCCGAGGACGCCGAGACCGACCGCTTTCGTTCGCTCAGCGACCACTGGCACAACACGATCGGCCTCACCGACGCCGAACTATCCGAGCATATATACAGCGACAAGATTGACGTTCTGGTCGATCTCGCAGGCCATAGCGCGGGCAACCGTCTACTGACATTTGCTCGCCGTCCGGCGCCGGTTCAGGTGGCATATCTGCTCGGGCACGGATACAGCACCGGCATGTCGGCCATGGACGCATTCCTTGCCGATAGCCACCTGGCTCCCGCTGGCGCAGATGCGCTGTTCAGCGAACGTCTGATCCGCTTGCCCCGCATACCGCTTGCCTACGCACCACCAGACGGCATGCCACTCGTTACGGCGCTGCCGGCACTGAGCAACGGCTACGTCACGTTTGGTCATTTCGGTCGGACCGAACGCCTGAACGACATGGTCATCGCGACCTGGTCCCATATCCTGCACGCTGTGCCGTCATCGCGGCTGGTCCTGGACAACAAACCATTCCAGGAACCGGCATTCCGCGAGAGGTTCCTGGCGCACTTCGCCCGGCATGGGATCGAGCCCGCAAGACTGGATCTCGTCTTCAGCGCGCCGCAGCCGCGCGTATGGGCCGCCTATGGCGGCATCGACATCGCCCTGGATCCGTTTCCGCACAATGCCGGCACAACGACAATCGAAGCGCTGTGGCAGGGTGTCCCGGTCATATCATTGGCAGGGCGTCCAACAGTCGGTCGGTTCGGTTCGAGCATCCTGCACGCGGTAGGGCTGGACGACTGGGTTGCCGATACGATCGACGGTTACGTGAAGCGAGCATTGGCCGCGGCGTCCGACCTCCCCTCGCTGGCGCAAATGCGGCAAGACCTGCGCAGAAGAGTCGCCGTCTCGCCATTATGCGACGCCACTGGCCTGGCACGTGCCATCGAGGCCACATACCGCATGCTTTGGGACGAATGGCGCGAGGGCGACGTCCCACGCCTGCATCGCCTCTACACGCAGGGCCATCACAACGAAGCTACCGAATTGGCGAGCCGCATGCTGCGACGCGACGAAGCAGCTGCCGATGCCCATCATGTGCTCGGCCTTCTGGCCTATCATGGCAACCGACAGATCGAGGCCGACAGCCATCTTCGAGCGGCAATCGAGTGCGCGCCTGCGCAGGCCGAACTGCATGCCAATCACGCGGCAATCCTGCGCAAAGCGGGCCGGCTCGCCGATGCGGAAAGCGCCGCACGCAGCGCGCTGACGCTGGAACCGGAGCGGGTTTCGGCGCACAACAATCTTGGCAACATTCTCCGCGACGCTGGCCGCTACGACGAAAGCGCCGGCTGCTATCGCGCGGCGGTCCGTCTTTCGCCGGATTTCGTGGATGCGTGGGTCAACCTGGCCTGGGTGCTTGCGCTTGCTGGACATGCGCGGCAGGCCGAAGAGGCCGCTCGACAGGCCATCGCGTGCGACACTAGCAATCCCGACGCGCACAACAACCTTGGTCTGGCTTTGATGCGCCAAGGCCGACTAGCCGAGGCCGAGGCAGCCCTGCGACAGGCGTTGGCGTTGCGGCCTGAGCGTGCCTTGCCGCACAGCAATATCCTATTTTGCCTCAACTATCGTGTTGACGTATCGGCTGAGGAAATTTTTGCCGAGTACCGCCGTTGGGACATTCAGCATGCCCAGCCACTGATGCCCGCGCGGCGTGACTTCAACCTCGATCGGTCGCCGGACCGACGACTGCGCGTTGGTTACGTTTCCCCCGATTTCCGCCAGCACGCGGTCGCCTTGTTTGCGGAACCCCTGCTCGCCGCGCATGACCGTTCCATGGTGGAAGTGCATTGCTATGCGGAAGTGCCGGCACCCGATGCCGTCACCGAGCGGTTTCGTACCCTATCCGATCACTGGCACAGCACTGTCGGTCTGAGTGATGAGGCGCTTGCCGCACAGATTCGCCGTGACCGGATCGACATACTGGTCGATCTTGCGGGCCACACGGCCGGCAATCGGCTGCTGACTTTCGCGCGCAAGCCGGCACCGGTGCAGGTGGAGTGGCTGCTAGGTCACGGCTACAGCTCGGGTTTGTCCGCCATGGACGCATTCCTCGCAGACCCGGTGTTGGCGCCACAGGGAGCCGAACCGCTGTTCAGCGAGGGCCTTGTTCGGCTTTCGCGCATACCGCTGGTGTATGCGCCGCCGACGGAGATGCCGGACGTCGCATTCCTGCCCGCTGTCGCGAATGGCTATATCACCTTCGGGTATTTCGGCCGTACGGTGCGATTGAACGACGCGGTCCTCGCGGTGTGGGCTCGCATTCTGCATGCCGTGCCGGGTTCACGGCTGATGCTGAACAGCGCGCCGTTCGGCGAGCCGGCCAGCCGCGAGCAGATGACAGCGCGTTTCGCCGCGCTTGGGATCGATTCTGCGCGCCTCGAACTTGTTCACACGTCGCCGCAGCCGCGCACATGGGCCGCATATGGCGGGGTCGACATTGCACTTGACCCATTTCCGCACAATGCCGGCACCACGACGATAGAGGCTCTGTGGCAGGGCGTGCCTGTGCTGTCACTTGCCGGTCGGCCGACGGTCGGCCGGTTCGGTGCCGCGATTCTCCACGCGATCGGGCTGGATGACTGGGTCACCAACGATATCGGCGCCTATGTGGCGCGCGCCGTCGCAGCATCGGCGGACATTGCTGCGTTGACACGGTTGCGAGGAGGGCTGCGCGCGCGCTTCGCTGCCTCACCGCTGCGCGACGCGGCCGGTCTGGCACGCGAGATCGAAGCGGTCTATCGAACGCTGTGGCGGCGTTGGTGTGAAACCGAATCGCTTGAGGTGAGGCAAATCTATGCAGCAGGCGATGCGGACGGCGCCGCCCAACTCGCCGAGCAACTGCTGCAGCGCGATCCGAACAATGCAGCCGCACTTCACGTCCTGGGCCTGATCAAATTCAACCAAGGGGATGCGACGACGGCTGCTGAGCTGCTGCGCCGTTCACTTGAGACCGCAACCGACGCCGCCGTCCTGTCTGATCTCGGTGTAATGCTGCGCACGTTGGGGCGTCTGACGGAAGCCGAAGAAGCATACAGTCGCGCTCTTGCGCTTGACCCCTGTCTCGGGGCTGCGCTGGGAAACCCGGGCAATGTCCTGCTCGATCAGCACCGTGCCGATGAAGCGGAACCGGTGCTGAGGGAGGCGCTTCGCCAAGCGCCGGATCAGCCATGGCTGTTGCGCAGCCTGGCGCTGTGCCAGATGTCGCGCGGCGCGGCGGACCAAGCTGAAGCCGCGTTACGAAGGGCGGTGGCGATCGATACCGAAGACGCCGAAGCACACGACACGCTCGGCGCGTTGCTCGGGCAGTCGGGGCGACCAATCGAGGCGGAGGCGCATTATCGCATCGCACTTGCACAAACGAGGCAACCCCACCGCGTTCTGTCCAATCTTGCGATCGCCCTGCAGGCGCAGGGCAGACATGCGGAAGCCGAACAATGCTGCCGCGGCGCGCTCCTGGCGCAGCCCAACTACCACGTCGCGCACAGCAATCTGCTCTTCTCTCTCAACTACCGCAACGACCTGACGGGGGGGGCGATATTTGCCGAATACGTTGACTGGGACCGCCGGCATGCCGCCGCGCTCGCGCCGCAAGAACCTCGGTTGGGCCTAGACCGGTCGATCGCACGCCGTCTGCGCGTCGGTTATGTTTCCGCCGATTTCCGTCAACATGCAGTGGCGTGGTTCGCTGAGCCGCTGTTGGCCGCCCATGACCGGTCATGCATCGAGGTGTTCTGCTATGCGGCGGTCACCGCGCCTGACACTGTCACAGCGCGGTTCCGCGCGCTTGCCGAGCACTGGCGCAGCATCGTCGGCCTGGACGATGCCGCAGTCGCCGACCTGATCCTACGAGACGGCGTTGACGTGCTGGTGGATCTCAGCGGCCATACTGCCGGTAGCCGCCTGTTGGTCTTCGCACGCAAACCGGCCCCTGTGCAGATCGAGTATCTGCTGGGGCACGGCTACACCTCGGGCCTTTCCGCGATGAACGCTTTCCTGGCAGATGCGGTGCTGGCACCGCCCGGCGCGGACGCGCTGTTCAGCGAGCGCGTGATGCGGCTGCCGCGCATCCCTCTGGCATATGCGCCGCCGGATACAATGCCGCCTGTTGCTCCGCTTCCAGCACTTGCGAATGGCTTCGTCACCTTCGGGTATTTCGGACGAACGGAGCGATTGAACGACGCAGTCATCGCCGCATGGGCCCGCATCCTGCACGATGTGCCGGCGGCGCGGCTGGTACTGAATAGCCTGCCATACCGTGAACCGGCATTCCGTGAACTGATCGCTGCACGGTTTGCCGGTCAGGGAATCGATCGCGATCGGCTCGACCTGATAGCGACGGTGCCGCAGCCAGTCACCTGCCAGCGGTACGGCGCGATCGACATCGCGCTCGACCCGTTCCCTCACAATGCCGGTACAACCACGATCGAGGCATTATGGCAGGGAGTGCCGGTCGTCTCGCTGGCGGGACGCCCGAGCGTCGGAAGGTTTGGGGCGATGATCCTGCACGCCGTCGGGATGGACAACTGGGTCAGCGAGGACGCCGACGGCTACGTTGCGCGCGCCGTCGCCGCTGCCGCCGATACACTTAAGCTTGCCCGGATTCGTGCCGTGCTGCGGCAGCGCGTCGCGGACTCTCCGCTGTGCGATGCAGCGGGCCTCGCGCGACACGTTGAGGCGGCCTACCGGGCCCTTTGGGCAGCATGCTGAGCATCGCACCGTCAGCGCGGATCTCGCGTCTCGCGGATATCGAGGATTCGCAACGCGGCAGCCGGATCGTGATCGAGGACGAAGTGGTGATCGATGCATTCGTAAAGATCAAACCGGCTGGCGGGTCGGGCGATGTGATCATCGGCCGCGGCACGGTCATAAACTCTGGTTGCGTGCTCTATACTGGCAATGGCATCCGCATCGGACGAAATGTGCTGATCGCCGCGAACTGCACGCTGGCCCCGACCAATCACCAGTACGCCGACCCAGATCGACCGATCTGCGAACAGGGATTCCTGCCAGATCGTGGCGGGATCGTGATAGGCGACGATGTGTGGATCGGGGCCAACTGTGTGCTCCTGGACGGCACAACGATCGGCAATGGCTGCGTTGTGGGTGCTGCATCGCTGCTGCGCGGCATCTTGCCCGCTTTCAGTCTGGCACATGGCGCGCCCGCGGTCGTGCGCGGTTGGCGGGGACCGCAACGATAAATTTACCTGGCACGTGTAAACCGACCACAGGCAATATGCTTGGGTGCGCAGCGCGGTGTCTGTTGGTCGTTCAACTTTCACGATTCTCGGTGCCGGCGGCTTCATCGGTGCATCACTGGTCGCCTGGCTGGAAAGCCAGGAACAAATAGTGCATCCGATCACGCGGGCCTCGTTGCCGGCCCTGCTGGCAGGGCACCGCCCGGTAGGCCACGTCATCGATTGTGTCGGTCTGACCGGTGACTTCCGCGCTCGCCCGCTAGACACCGCAGAGGCCCATGTCGGTCTGGTCGCTCACTGTCTGGGCGAGCTGCAATTCGATTCCTTCCTCCTGCTCTCCTCGACGCGCGTATACGCGCGCGCGACTGCCACACACGAGGGCGTGGCATTGCCGACACTGCCGAGCGAACCGTCCGATCTGTACAATGTGACGAAGCTTGCCGGCGAGGCGCTGTGTCTGGCGGACCCACGTCCCACAACGCGCGTGGCGCGATTGTCGAATGTGTATGGCATCGGCATGCCGGAGGAGACATTCCTGGGACAGGTCCTGCGCGAGGGGAGTGCCACCGGAAACGTGGTGCTCCGTGAAGCTGCCGTGTCAGCGAAGGACTATGTCAGCGTCGCAGCGGTGGTACAGCTCCTGACGGCAATCGCCACCGGCGGCGGGTACCGAACCTACAACCTCGCCGCCGGCAGCAACACCAGCCACGCCGCCATTGCCTGTCGCCTGCACGACATCGCGGGCTGGCACATCGGCTTTACACCCGACGCACCGGCGGTGGGATATCCACCGATCGACACCGCACGGCTCGATACCGAGTTCTGGCCCACCGGCAGCAATCTGGTGGCCGATTTGCCGACCTTGCTGACACTTGCACAGGAATCCCAATGCTTACCATCGACGAGGCACATGGCCGCGTAACCGTTCGCCACGCGGACGGCAGCGCGGAGGAGCATGCGCTCGACACGCCCGAGGCGTTCGAAGCAGTGTCCGCCGCCTGGCTACGCTGCGGCTGGGACGTGAAGTACGTCTACGGCTTCACCTGGATGGGCCGACCGGTAATCCAGTTGCCGGAGGACATGATCCGCATTCAGGAGGTCATCTGGGGCCTGCGTCCGGACGTGATCGTCGAGAGCGGCGTGGCGCACGGCGGCTCGCTGATCTTCTATGCGAGCCTGTTCGAGGCGATGGGCAACGGTCGCGCCATCGGCATCGATATCGATATCCGCAAGCATAACCGCGCTGAGCTCGAGGCTCATCCGCTTGCCCCGCGTATCACACTCATTCAGGGCAGCTCGGTCGCGCCTGGCACGTTGGCGGCAGTACGACACAGCATCGCACCTGACGAAAGAGTGCTGGTGGTGCTCGATTCCAACCACAGTCGCTCACACGTTGAGGCGGAGCTCGACCTATATGCACCGCTTGTGTCGCCAGGGTCCTATATGATCGCCTGCGACGGCATCATGGCGGGGCTTGCTGGCGCACCGCGAAGCGCGCCCGACTGGACCTGGAACAACCCGCTCGCGGCGGTCGATGCATTCCTGACACGAAACTCGGACTTCGTGCTGGAAGAACCGCGCTTTCCGTTCAACGAGGGCGTCGTGCGCAAGCGGGTCACCTACTGGCCGAAGAGCTTCCTCAGGCGGCGATGATCGGGTGGTGCGATGAAAGCGGTCATCCTCGCCGGCGGCATGGGCACTCGCATAGCCGAGGAATTGCACTTGCGGCCGAAGCCGATGATCGAGATCGGCGGACGCCCGATCCTGTGGCATGTGATGAACATCTACACGACATACGGCGTTACGGACTTCGTCATCTGTCTCGGTTATCGCGGCTATATGATCAAGGAATATTTCGCAAACTATGTCATGCACGAATCCGATCTGACTGTGGATGCGCGCACCAGCGAGATCATCTATCACACCAACTATGCAGAACCCTGGCGCGTCACGCTGGTCGATACAGGGCTAACCACCATGACCGGAGGACGGCTCAAGCGCATCCGTCGCTACATCGACCGCGATGAGAGTTTTTGCATGACCTACGGCGACGGTGTGGCCGACATCGACATCGGCGCGCTGATCGCATTCCACAAGCAGCATGGCAAGCTGGCAACGGTAACTGCCGTGACGCCACCAGGCCGTTACGGAGCGCTGCTGCTGCAGAACGACCGGGTGACACGCTTCAACGAAAAGCCGCCCGGCGATAACGCGCTGATCAATGGTGGTTTTTTCGTCCTTCATCCCGATGTGCTCGATCGCATCGAAGGCGACGACATGCCCTGGGAGACCGATCCGCTCGAAAGCCTGGCGCATGACGGCGAACTGCGTGCCTATCGTCACACGGGATTTTGGCAGCCGATGGATACGTTGCGCGACAGAACGACGCTGGAGGCTCTATGGTCTTCGGGCGACGCGCCCTGGAAGGTGTGGAAAGACTGAGTATCGCATTCATGTGATCCGGGAACGTCGAGTTGGCTTCGACGTTATGGGTGGATGACGAGACAGACCAGAAGACTGCTGTTCGGCCTCCTGGCTTGCGTGGCCTCGCCGTGCGTCGCTGTTGCGCAGAACCCACAGCCGGCGCCACCGCAGGAGACGCATACACCTGTCGCGCCGCCCAGTGCGTCGCAGCCGCCGCCTGAGAAAATTGCGCCGCCCGACCGCACGGCCGGGACATTGGGTCATGCGAACCTTAGCGACAAGTTGTCGCGACAGCAGGGGATGTTGCAGCCGCCGGCGGTGGACCCTGGTATCCGCGTGCCGGCACCGCGGTCGCAGGGTACGATGCCCGTGATCCCGCCACCTGGGACAGCCGGCGGCGATGAGAAGGTCGAGCCGAAATAGTCAGACGCGCTGTACCGCTTCGCACACCCGCGCGACCTGCTCGTCCGTCAGTTCCGGATACATCGGCAGGCTAAGCACCTGCATGGCGTGATTTTCCGTGATGCGACAACCGGACGGCCCTAGCGCCACGCGCCCTTCATATGCCGGCTGCAAATGCACCGGGACGGGGTAGTGAATGCCGGTGCCAATCCCTGCCTCGCGCAGTCGCGATTGCACTGCGGCACGCTCCCGCGTGCGCACGACGTAGAGGTGGTAGACGTGATCGACGCCGTGACGCCGTGCGGGAGCTGCCAGCAAAGTCCCTGACAACGCCGCATCGTAGGCGGCAGCGATGGCCTGTCGCCGCATGGTCTGCGTATCCAGATGGCGCAGTTTCACGCGCAGGATCGCCGCCTGGAGTTCGTCGAGCCGGCTGTTCACCCCGACTGCGTCGCTGATGTAGTGCGTTCGCCAGCCGTACTGGCGCAACGCCGCAATGTGGGTGCCGAGCTTGGCGTCCTGCGTTGCCAGCATCCCGCCGTCCCCCAGCCCGCCCAGGTTCTTGGTCGGATAGAAGCTGAACGTGGCGATTTCGCCGAACCTGCCGACCTTGCGCCCTGAAATGCTGGCGCCATGTGCCTGCGCGCAATCCTCGACCATTGCGACGCCATGACCTCGGCATGCCGCGATAATCGGCTCCAGCGCCGCGGGCTGGCCGTAGAGGTGAACCGGTATGACCGCGTGGATGGGCGGCGCGCCTGTCGGTGGACGATCCAGTACCTCGGCAAGTTCGCTGGGGTCCATTGTGTAATAGTCAGGCTCGATGTCGATCAGCACGGGTGTTGCACCAACCATCTCGATCGCAGCGACGGTTGCGACCGCTGTATGCGACACCGTCACCACGCTCATACCCGGCCCGATGCCCAGCGCGCGCAGTGCCAGCGCGAGCGCGTCGGTGCCATTGCCGCAGCCGACCGCGGTCGTCGCACCCAGCCAGGCGGCGAACTCAGCCTCGAACGCACTCACCTCCTGGCCAAGGATGTACCACCCGGACTGCAGAACACGTGCCACGGCGGCATCGATCTCAGACTGCAAGGCGCGATAGCCCGCGCCGGGATTGGCCTGCGGGACGAGGATCGCCGACTGGCTCATCGCCATTGCCTCAATGTGGATCGACTGCAATGTAGCGAGCCGGGCGTGGACCGTCGCCGCCGCACTGGAACACACCGGCCCGAGCCAACGCTGCGCGATCGTCATCGGACAGCCGCGTGACCTCGCGCAGGTGATCGGTCCAGCTCTCCATCGACCAGACCTCCATCCAGCCCTCGGGATGCGCCACGTCCTCGTAGAGCTGCCAGAACATAGCACCGGCGCGGCCGCGTACCTTGCGCACTTCGGCCATCGCGGCCAGGAATTCGCTGCGCCGGGGCTGTTCGACGCGGTAGTGCACGGTCTCCATTATCCGGCCGCGCGCGCGGCGCAGCAACGGCACCAGTTCGGCCGCGGGCGCCTCGGGGACCGGCAGTGGTTCTGCCGCCTGGGCCGCAGGCCGCGCGATGACCAGATCGATAGAGTAGCCGCGCAGCACAATCGCCAGGCACACCCCTATTGCCGCGGCGGCCAGCAGGGTGTCGGCCATTCCGATCTGCTGGGCGAGCCAGCCCCACGCGAATGACCCCGCGGTGAGCGCCCCGTTCTGTGCCAACTGATAGATCGACAGCGCCCGCGCCCGCACCCAGGGTGGGCACACGAGCTGGGCCGCCGCCTGAATGGTCGCATACGCGGAGGTCCACCCCACACCGAACAGCAGCATGCCAAACGCGGCGGGCAGCCAGTGACGCGTCGCGCCAAGCAGGGCAATGCCGGCGCAGGAGAACAGCGTACAACCGATCACCGTGGTGCCGCGGCCGACGTGGGCGCGCACCAGCGGCAGCAGCATCCCCGAGGTGACCCCGCCGATGCCCATCATGCCGAGGATCACGCCGTACATCCCGGGTCCCAGGCCAAGGTGCTCGCGGACCAGCAGCGGCAGCAACGCCCAGGGCGCCGCGGCAGGCACCGAATAGGCGATGGTGCGCACCATGGCGTACTGGATCGCAGGCGTGTTCCGAACGAAGCGGACGCCGGCGCGTATCGCCGACAGCAGGTGTTCGCGTGGCAGACCGGTGAAGCGGCGACCGCGGTGCCAGGTGAACAGCGCGAACAGGACCGCGACAATCGACATTGCATAGAGTGAGAACGCCAGGCTGGAGCCACCGAGCAGGATCAGGGCGCCTGCAAGCGCCGGCCCGATCGCGCGGGTGAGGTTGAAGCCGATTCCGTTCAGCGCGATCGCCTGCACCAGATCCTCACGCGGCACCAATTCCGGCACGATGGCGCTCCACGCCGGAGCAGCCATGGCGGCGCCGATGCCGATCGCGAATGTCAATGCCAGCAGCCAGAACGCGGTCATGGCATGGGCCAGCGTCAGCGTTGCCAGCGCGATAGCGGCGAGGATCGTCCAGAGCTGGGCACCGATCAGGAACACACGCCGGTCGACGATGTCGGCCAGAGCCCCGCCGGGCAGGGCCAGCAGGAACACCGGCATGATGGTCGCTGCCTGGACCATGGCGACGACGAACGGCTGCGGCGCGAGACTGGTCATCAGCCAGCCGGCGCCGGTGTTCTGCAACCAGGTACCGAGCCACGCGATCATGTTGGCGAGCCACAGCTCGCGGAAGATCGAATTGCGGAGCGGAACCAGGGCGGCGGGCAGGCGCATCGGCGCATCATAGCCTGAGTGCCAGCGATTGCGCCGCCTATATGGGCGCCAGCGGCGTTCCTTCCGCGGGGGGATGCGACGTCCAGCGGTCTCGGTCTAACGTGGCTGTCATGGCATGTTGATCATTTATTACGGCCACCTGCCGACCGCTATATGGTCATCTGCCCTGCATGCATGTGCCGCCAAGACAGTTGCAGTCGTTGGAATCTCGCCAAGGGCGATCCTGCCGTGGCTGATGATTTGGAATACCGGACCTACATTATGGTGTTCGAACTTGAAGGCGAATTCCCGATGGCAGGGAATGCATCAGCGCTCAAGCAGGCGTGGGTGCGGCTGCAGAGGAGATACCACGAAGCCGGATTCGCGCCTGATCCCAAGCGCATCGCGACAATAAATGCTGCATACAGTGCTCTGAAGCGTCTCGCGGGCAAGGACAATTGGAAAACGGCGGGCAACTCAGAGAGCAAGACTTACAGGGTATGGGCGTGGGATGGTGAACGGCTAACGAAAGGCGTTTCCGAACGGTTTTCTCCCGACCGGTTCCCAGAGGTTGCCAGAATGGCGGTGGATCGCATGAGTTGGGGTTTTCGCCGGCCTCGTGCGATTTTCTTGGAGGATGATGAGGACGAGTGGAACCTCCTGATGATCCACATGTCGGGAAAAGATGTCATTCCCCCTCGCAAGTTTCCCCGGCAAGCCAACGTCAATCTGGCTCAAGACCCTATTCTGCTCCGCGATATCGTGGAGATGTTCGGTGGCAACAACTAATCACCGCCGCAATCCGCATGGCTTTCGATCGTGGTGGCGAGCTATCGGCCGCCGCCGGGTTGTGGGCGGCCGGCATCGCCGGCGACACAGAAACGCGGTGATGCGCCCGGACCATCGCCGGCTGGAATCCTCGGGCCCACGCGAATCTCCAGCAGCCCCGGCGGTTACATGTGTCGAGTTAGTCACGCCATGATGTAGAGGCCGTTACCTGGCGTCGCGCCGACGTCCGCGGCTTGCGATGCGGCAGTGGCTTTCGAAAGAGCCTGCTGATCGATCTGGATGGCGCCGCCCTCACCGCGCAGTGTGTCCATAGCCAGTTGGGACGCTGCCTCACTTTGTCTCGCCCGTGCTAAATTGATCCAAGTTTGGTCGCCTAGCGGTGCTGCCGAATAGCCGGATATGACTGAGCCGCTCATGAAGGCCTCCTGCCAGCATGTCACTGTAATTCTCGCATTGTCTCCTGCAATCATTGTGTTTCCGTTAGTGCCGCGGCGGAGACGTGAACCGCGGGGCCGAGCCTCACCATGACGAAGGAGCACGATCCGTGCCGGAGTTGCTTCACTCATCCCCACGCAAGCCCTGAGCTGCCTTACCATCGGGGCGCGACCGCCGGTCCTGCTATTCCTGTTCGACCAACTCGCGCATCTGCCGTGCGGTCCGAAGCACGTGCCGTCCTTTGATGTGCGCGCATAGGAAGCGATTGAGGGCCGCCGTCAGGGTCGGCGTCAGGGCACGATGCGTATGCATCAGATTGACGCCAGCCAGCAGGGTCTTCGTCAGATGCACCGATACGATGAAGCGGTCACGGCCATGGTCGAACAGTCCGCGGATACTGTCCTCCACGAAGTGTTCGGGATCCACCAAGGAGTAACCGCTGGTGTCGAGATCCGGCGCGACATATCCGGCATTGCGGCCGATGAAGCACGCGATCTGCAGCAGCGCCGCCGGCCACAGGCTTGGGCGCTGTCGCACGACAGTCTCTGCCGCCTCGGCAAATGTGAGCGCGTGGGTGAAGTCGAGCCAGCCGACGTTGTCCGCGAGTTTGCCATCGGTGCGCGTAAACACATGCTCGTTCGCATGCAGCAGGTTCCACGCGGCAGCCGCAACGAGCACACGGAAAATGTCTTCGGGCGGATAGCGCCCTCCCCAGGCGGCGACCGCGGCCATGGCGGATTTCGGTGCCATCCCACGTAAGGCCGCGGCATCCAGAGGCGGCCAGGGCAGGAGGGATGCCTGGCCCCAGCCGGCAAGGCACTTCGCGTAGTCACGGAACTCCGGCAACAAATCCTCGCGCCGGGCATAGATCAGACTCCGGGCGAGGAGGCACAGCAGTGGTTCGGCAACCTGCGAACCCAGGCGCTGCGCCAGTTCGATCGTCTTGACGACATAGATCAACGAGTGGCCGAAGCCGGCGTAGTGGGCGAGCGCGGCGTCGGCAAGGATCGGCAGCAAATCGTCCGGCGTCAGCCCGGAGGATAGCGCGCCGCGCAGCAGCCCGATGGCCGCTGCTTCGTCCTCCTGCTCCATCGCAGCCAGAAATTCCGCCTCGTTCCACCTGCCTGCGGCCACGGGGTACGGATAATGACCGCCGCCGCGCGCATCATCGGCAATATGGCCGAGGATCTCCCCCAATGCCGCCAACTTCTCTTCTGGACTGCTGGACGGTCGGTCGAACAGGCGGAGCCAGTCGGCTGCGCCGGCAATCGCGTGGGTCGTCCCGAACTCAAGCCGCTCGGCCACCCAGGTGAGCGCGACGCGCACCGCATCCGCGGGGTCCGCATGCAGGCGGGCCAGCCGCGCCGTTTCCCGTACCAGGCGTTGCTGATCGAGGTCTTCCAGACCACGGACCACGCCGGCGAGGATCTCTTCGCGCCGCCTGCCAGGATCGGGCGGCGTCACATCGAGCCAGACACGGCCGGCTTCGAGCCTGACCGGATACCGGGTGAGCCGATCGCCGCCAACCAGCGTGGCACCATTTGCCAGGTTGAATTTCCAGTTGTGCCAGTTGCAGGTCAGCACGCATCCGTCGGTCAGCGTGCCTTCGCTCAGCGGGTAACCCTCATGCGGGCAGCGGTTCACGCAGGCGAATATTCCCGTTTCGCTATGCACCAGCAGGATCTGGCGCCCGCCGTGCCGTATGACGGCCTTTCCGTCTTCCGCCAGTTTGGCCAGCGACATTACGTCGGTCCAGCTCATCGTCCGTCTCCTTCCTGGCCTCAATCTGAGTGATGCGGTAGGCGCAGCGACGCGCTCCCGCGAGGACATGCTCGATGCGATCCACCGCGGCTCCAGGGCCCAGCACATCGCGGAACACATCGAGTTCGGCGCGGCAGAAACCCTGACAGGCCGCGGCGGCGGCGCAGATCGGGCAATGGTTTTCCAACAGCAGAAAGCCGTCGGCATCCGCGCGCCACTCGGCCATGTATCCTTCGCGCGAACGGACCTCCGCCAGGCGCGCAACGCGAGTGCGCAGCGTCGTGGCGCCCGAAAGCGCGTCGGCATAGGACCGTTCAGTTTCCGCCTGACGCACGCGAACGAGCTGCTCCAGTGCTGCCTCGCCGAAGGTCGAGCGGACTGCATCGATGAGCCGCACGGTGAGCTCGGCATGAGTGTCGGGGAAGCGACTGTGCGCCACGGGAGTCAGGTGCCAGCAACGCGCAGGCCGGCCGACGGCCTGCTTTCCGGTCACGGCCTGCACCAGCCCATCGTCCGCCAGCTTCACCAGTTGCTGCCGCGCCGCCTCGGGGGTTGTTCCGAGCACGGCCGCGATGTCCGCCGAACGCAGCGGGCCGCGACGCTTGATCAGGCCGAGGATTCGGTCGCCACTGGTCTCATCCAAGCTCATGCTTGGATATTGCGCGGAGGCCCGGCTTTACACAAGCGTCTTCTTGGATAATTCTCGGAGGCCGCTATTTTGCATTGGGCCGCCACAAGCCCAGCGTGGCGCCGGTGGGATCGATAATGATCGAGAGCGAACCTGCGCCCGGCACCTCCATCACGTCCCGCACGATCGTGGCGCCAAGCGACTTCGCCTTGGCAGTCGCTGCCACGATGTCGTCCACCAGAACGTAGGGCAGCCACATCGACGGAGCGCCCGGCATCGGGTGCTTCATCATTCCGCCGCCGGTGCCCTCACCCACATCGATCATCGTGTAGGTCATACCGTCGCCCATATCCACGTCGTTCAGTGACCATGCGAACAACGACTGGTAGAACGACTTTGCCTTGGTGACATCCTGCGTGTTGAGCTCGACGTGCACGAATGGATTGGCCATGGACTGCTCCCTTATTTTGCGAACCGCGGAGCGACAGAACAGCGCTGGGCGGCTGGGCTCAAGTGCAGACTTGGCCGACACCGACAATTCATCGATCACAGGAAGGCGAACAGCCCGATGCCCACCATTGTCCTTGGCAACGGCGCAGCCACCGCGTCTATGCCACTGCTGCTGCGGCCAGGATCGAGCCGCAGTTACCGGGCAAGGCGACGGCGATCGCGGCAGTAGATCTCCCCACGGCAACTTCGGCTCAAGATTCGGCACTACCCAGGGGACCAGCTTTCCTGCCCGCTCCGTAGCCCAGGAACCTGCATCATGTGGCTCGCTCGGCGGCATTGTCGAAGCAGGCCGCGGATTTGTCACGCGAGATGCACGGCTTCGCGACTGACGTGTGGGCGGCCTGACCGGCTGGCTAGCGGTTGATCAGAACGCGCGCAAGTTCATACCCCGTGTTGGTCCAGGCGCTTCCGCATGACGCCAAAAGCGTGATCGCTATCGATGAGGTGCCGAGCAGGGTCGCCCGGCGCACAATCCGGGCGACAGATCTTGAATGCATAGCTGACGGCCTTTGAGGGCGTTGCCGATGGGCGTGCCTTTTTGGCCGCAGTCTTCAACATCCCGTCGTTGCCAGAGACGGAAAATGACCGAGAAGTACCCCGGTTCGTTAGGCTGCGATTTTCCGTCGAACTGGTTGAGATCGGGACAACATCCGCCGTGAGGCGGGTCAGGGTCGTTCGCCGAATCCTGCTTGCGGATGAAAGAGCCGCTCCGCAGCCTTTGCCGGCACTCGGCTAAGACTGTTCGATGGCGTGCTCGCCCCGGTTACGTCGTCAACACGGAGGCAGTGTCGAACCGCCGCAACGCCTGAAATATTCGGCCTGCAATCGGACAGCTTCGGTTGATCCTGATCAATGCGGGCAGTCGGCACATCCGCCATAGGGCAGCGATCGCCCAAGGAGAGCAAGGATGACCGGTATCACTCTGTCGGTAGACGAGATCAAGGCGGCCCCACCCGAGGTGCGACGTTGGCTCGAGCAGGAGATGGTTCGCGCGTTCGGTGTCCAGCCGCCGCCGGCGTCCCCGGAGGCACCCACGCTGATCGGCTGCAACATCGAAGAGGCGCGGGATATGCTGGCGCTCGTGCAGGGCATGCTGCCGGTGGTCAGCGTGTTATTCGAACTTGGCCGTGAGGCCACCAGCGTAGCTGCGCATGGCCTGCGGGCGTTCCGCATCGCCGATATCCTGCGTCACGCCAGGCTGCAATCGCCCGATCAGGTGGTGCAGTGCCTGAACGTCCTCACGCAGGCCCTGCGGCGCACACGCGGCGATGCGACGGCGCCGTTTTTTGCGCTGGACGACCAGGGACATTGCCTGGTGGCGGAGGCGACAATGCACAGTATCCTGCGGCTGTGGCAGGAGATCGTGGCGCAGCGCGGGCTTCAGAGCGAGGTCGGCGATGTGCTTACGCCAATGGCGGAGGCATCAGCCTGATGTCGCCGCGGTAATATCGACCTCCATCAATAGCTCGGGGCTGGCCAGCCCCTTCACCACCAGCGCGCTGAAGCATGGCGTGACGCTGTCCAGCCGCCGCAACACAACGTCTGTCACGCCGGGCAGAAATGCCCGGTCGGTGACGAACACCGTTGCCTTGACCACATCGGTCAGTCCGGCGTCCGCCTCGCCGAGCAGCACCGCGACATTGTCCATCGCCTGCTCGGCCTGGGCGACGGGATCGCCGGTGCCGTGCATGACCTCGTTGAGATCTGTGCCGGTCTGGCCGCGCAGAATGACCTGTCCGCCGGCGCGGACCGCCATGCAGAAGTCGCAGTCAAGCGCCTGCTGCGCGAAACCGTAGCGCGCGGCGTTCGAATGATAGCGACGCAACCGCTGGTGCGGGCCGCCTTGCTTGCGCAATACGTGCGCGTCGATCTCGAACAGGATCTCCGGGCGGGCGAACCCGGTCACGATCAGCCCGGTGGACACCGGATGAATGTTCCGGAAGTGCCGGCCAATCACCGGATAGACTGCAGTGCGATAGGCGCGGTCGCTGATGTACACGGTGATCTTGCACACCTCGTCCATGCCGGAACCTGCCTCGCGCAGCAGCGTCCCTAGATTGCTCAGCGCGAGTTCGGCTTGTTCCGCGGCATCCTCGGGCCGCCGTCCTAGACCTGCCATGAAGCTACCGTCGAGCGACGAACCGGTCTGGCCGCGCACGAACAGCTCGGTCTTGCTTGCGGCTACCATCGCGCCCTGCCAGGCAATGTCCTGACCGAACCAGTCGTTCATCTCAAACGTCCGCAAACGCTGTACCGGTGATCCGACCACCGCCTCCGCGTCGATCTGCACCATCAGTTCGGGCAGCGGCAGGCCGGCGACCAACAGGCCGGTACCGACCGGGAACACATCGCGCAGACGGCTGCCGATTGTCTCATATACCGGCTTGCGGTGCGCGCGATCGACCAGCGATGTCGTGAGTCTGGTGACGTCGCGGAGCGATCCGCCGGCCGCCCGCAATGCCGCCGCGATGTTGTCGAGCGCGGCATGGGTCTGCTCCGCTGCATCGCCCAGCCCGGCAACGGAGCCATCGGGCTGCAATGCGGTCCGTCCGCTCAGGAACACTCGCGAACCGCAGCGGACACCGCCGGCGATGGGCATCGGATTGAACGGTGCGGCATCGATTGGCAGCAGGCGCGGGTACGACACAGCGATAGTCCTCGTCCATCGATGCCGGACACTAGCTCTGTGGCGTGTCGCGTGCCCATAGTTGGCGGCGGAGGACGATTATGCTCAGCCAACATCGCCGACCGAACCATTTGGAGATCGACAGCGATTCGGTAACCGGCCGCGCGGCCGCGTTGCGTCGGCGGGTCGGGCCGCGGGTGAAGATCTTCGCCGCGCTGAAGGCCGATGGCTATGGCTTTGGCACGCTGCCCATGGCTCATGCGGCGCTGGCCGGGGGCGCGGATGCCCTGTCGCTGATCGATCGCGCCGAGGCGATCGAGCTGCGGCAGGCCGGTATCGATGCCCCAATCCTGCTGTATGCCGGCGTGCCAATCGATGCGGACGCGGTTGCAGCGGCGGAGCGGTTCCGCCTCATCCTGACGGTGTTGAGTGCACAGCAGATCGACGTCGTGGCGCGACACGCGCGCACGCCGGTCGAGCTCGCCATCAAGCTGGAGGTCGGTCCGGAGCGGATCGGCGTGCTGCCCGAGCAGTTGATCGGCATGGCCGATCGCATCGGACAAGTGCGCGGCCTGTCGCTTGCGATCGTCAATGCGCATCCGACATTCGGTGACGACGCGCCGGAGAGTGTGCTGCAGGAGCAGTTCCGCCGATTTGTCGCTGCATTGGACCAACTTCGAGCGATTTGTGTGGCGATGCCGTTGCGCCTGTTTGCCTCGTCGAAGACGCTGGATCGAGCGTCCGGGATGGAACTCGATGCGATCGACCCCGGCCAGTATCTGTTCAGCGACAGCACGGAACGGCCGATTATCCGGTCGCTGCGAACGATACTGACCCAGGTGCGTCCGGTGACCCGCGACTTCGCGCCGGAGCACGCGCCGTTCGACATCGGCAAGGTGCGGCGTGTCGGCGTGGTTCCGTTCGGTCGGGTCGATGGCGGCGGCCGCTGTCACGCCGCCGAGGTGCTGGTACGCGGCCGGCGAGCGTCCGTCTTAGGCGGCCCGTCGCTGGAGTACATGCGGCTCGATTTGTCGGCGATCGACGATGCGGACGAGGGCGATGAGGTGGTGCTGATCGGTCGCCAGGGCAGGGCGCAGATCACCCTGGCTGAGGTGTGCGACGTGCAGGGAGTGGCACCCTCGGATATCGCTATGGCGATCGGCCCTGCCGTTCTGCGCAGCTGGCACACGATGGGCGCGTAGTCGCAGATCCTACGACCGGGTCATTGGCGAAGCGAAGCGGCGAAGCGCTCTCGTTCGTGAGAGCGCGCTCTCGATCGAGAGTGACTTCGTCGCATCACTCCTGACTGAGGTTCAATACTGCGGGTACGCCGGGTAGTACCCCGGGGGTGGCGCGTACACCACGGGCGGGGGCGGCGCATAGTATTGCGGTTGCTGCGAGGCGATCACGCCACCGACGATCGCGGCGGCGCCGAGCCCGAGAATGGCGGCGGCGGCGGCACCTCCGTTATCGTGGTCGTGATGATGCCAGTCCCTGTATCCGTGCCACTCGCCGTGCCAGTCGCGATGATCGCGCGAGTCGGCGTTGGCCGCGGGAGCCGCCAACAGGCCGGCCGCGACGGGGACGGCGATGAGCAATGTGGACCAGATTTGCATGGCACGATCCTTGTTCCGAACGTGTGCCGAGAAAGCTGGCGCTCGGTCGTGGCCGCATTGGGGCGACACGGTGATATGTTCGCGGCCGTGCCGTCAGTGATAGGTCCGGCCGCCATCGACCGCCAGGTTGATGCCTGTCACGAACGAGCTTTCGTGCGAGGTGAGGAACAGGATACCCGCGGCTATCTCGTCCGGTGCAGCGGGACGGCCGAGTGCGTAACGGTTCACGATGGCCTGAATCACTTCGCCGGATGAGTCACGCAGCGTGCCGTCGGTCATCGGCGTCTCGACCGCGCCGGGGCACACCGTGTTGACGCGGATCGTCGGTGCGAGTTCCGCCGCCAGGGTGCGCGTCATGGCGATCACGCCGCCCTTCGATGCGACATAGGCGGTGCTGCCACCACCGGTCGGCAGCAGCCCAACGCCGGAGGCGATGTTGACCACAGTCGCGCGCTCTGCCTGTCGCAGGAACGGGACGGCGGCCTGCACACACAGGAACGTGCCGGTCAGGTTCACCGCTATCGTCGTGTTCCAGACATCGGCCGTGGTGTCGGTCAGTCCGCGATTGATGAACACCCCGGCGGCGTTGACCAGCCCATCGAGACCGCCGAGGGCCTGGGCCGCTTCCTGCATGGCGCGGGACACGTCGGCAGCGTTCGACACATCGGCGGCGATCGCATGGGCGTCGCCGACGCGTGCCATATCCCGGTCGAGCACGGCGACTGCGGCGCCCTCTCGTGCGAACAACTCGGATGTCGCGCGGCCGATACCGGATGCGCCGCCGGTGATCAGGATCTTGCGGCCGGTCAATCTTGGCATGAGCATTCACTCCCCATGGCGTTGCCTGTTACCGAATAGCATGACACGGTACCTCTCGGTAGCACGGCGCAGGAGGCAATAATGGATGTCAGCATGATGAGCGACGAGCTGCTGTATCGGCTGGAGGCCCGCGTCGCGGTCATCACGCTCAACCGCCCGGAGCGCCTGAACGCGCTGACCAAGGACATGATGCAGGCGCTGCGCACGCGGCTCGCGGAGTGTGCTGTGGATGAAGCGATCGGTTGCGTTGTGCTGACCGGTGCCGGCGGCGCGTTCTGTGCCGGTGGCGACGTCCGCGTGCAGGCGCAGGTCGCGGCGGAGGGCAGTCCAGAAACACCGGAGCGTCGGACCGATTTGCTGCGTGTCTCGATGGAGGCGTCGCGGCTGCTGCACGAGATGCCGAAGCCGACGATTGCGATGTTGAACGGCGTGGCCGCGGGGGCGGGACTGTCGTTGGCGCTGGCATGTGACATGCGCATCGCGGGACGCAGCGCGCGGATGACGACCGCGTTCGCCAAGGTGGGCCTTTCGGGCGACTACGGCGGAACGTGGTTTCTGACGCAACTTGTCGGCACGGCGAAGGCACGCGAGCTGTACTTTTTGTCCGACGTGCTGGATGCGGCTCGCATCGAGTCGCTTGGGTTGGCCAATCGCGTGGTCGCCGATGAGGAACTGACGGCAGAGACTATGGCGCTGGCGACGAAGCTCGCGAACGGGCCAAGCGTGGCGCTACGCTACATGAAGCGAAACCTGAACGTGGCGGTGTCCGGCGATCTCGCCGCCGGGCTGGATAGCGAGGCGTATGGGATGCTGCGTGCTCGCGCCAGCGAAGATCACAAGGAGGCGGCGCGGGCCTTTGTCGAGAAGCGTCCGCCCGTGTTCCGGGGGCGTTGACATACCTGAACGTATGAAATACTACCAGTGAGTAATATCGCGGAGCCGCGCCCCATGCCTGCTGCCAAAGCGCCGAGTGTCGTCGATGTCGCCATTGTCGGTGCGGGCTTCGCCGGCATGTACATGCTGCATCGGCTGCGTGGTCTTGGCATGTCCGCGCGCGTGTTCGAAGCGGGCAGCGGTGTCGGCGGCACGTGGTACTGGAACCGCTATCCGGGCGCGCGCTGCGACGTGGAGAGCATGCAGTATTCCTATTCGTTCTCGCCGGAGCTGGACCAGGAGTGGCAGTGGAGCGAGCTGTTCGCCTCACAACCCGAGATCCTGCGCTACGCCAACCACGTTGCCGACCGCTTCGATCTGCGTCTCGACATCCAGTTCGACACGCGGGTGACCGAGGCCCGATTCGACCGCACGACGCACCGCTGGGATGTGCGGACCGACCGTGGCGATCGAATTTCGGCGCGCTTCTGCGTGATGGCGACCGGTTGCCTGTCCACTGCGCGCGTGCCGGATTTCCCGGGCATGGAGCGCTTCACCGGCAAGACCTATCATACCGGCCACTGGCCGCACGAAGGCGTCGATTTCACCGGCCAGCGCGTTGGCGTGATCGGCACCGGCTCGTCGGCGATCCAGGCGGTGCCCGTGATCGCGCAAAAGGCGGCACGGCTCACGGTGTTTCAGCGCACGCCAAACTTCAGCATACCGTCGCGCAACGGGCCGATGACTGAGACGTATGCGGAGTCGTGGAAGGCCGAGTATCCCGCGTTGCGCGAGAAGGCGCGTCACATGCGCACCGGCATCCTGAACAATCCGAACAACGTATCCGCGATCGAGGTTTCCGATACAGAGCGGCGGCGTATCTACGACGAGCGTTGGGCCGCCGGCGGCACCAACTTCATGGCCGCGTTCAATGATCTGATCATCAGCCGGCAGGCCAACGATACCGCGGCGGACTTCGTGCGTGACAGGATCCGCGAGACGGTGCGCGATCAGGCGGTGGCGGAACTGCTGGCGCCGAAGAACCATCCGATCGGCACCAAGCGCATCTGCGTCGATACCGACTACTACGGGACGTTCAATCGCGACAACGTCACGCTGGTCGATGTGCGCACGACGCCGATCACCGGGATCACCGCGAATGGCGTGCGTGCAGGCGATGTCGAGTATGCGTTCGATAGCATCGTGTTCGCTACAGGCTTCGATGCGATGACCGGAGCTCTGCTGAAGATCGACATTGAATCCGACGGACAGGCGCTGCGGGACAAATGGGAGGCAGGGCCGCGGACCCATCTAGGTCTGATGACCGCGGGGTTTCCTAACATGTTCATGATCACCGGGCCAGGCAGCCCGTCGGTGCTCAGTAATATGATGGTGTCGATCGAGCAGCATGTCGACTGGATCGCCGATTGCGTGGCGTATCTTCACTCGCGCGGATTGACCTGCATCGAGGCCACACAGGCAGCCGAGGACGCGTGGGTCGCACATGGCAACGAGGTGGCTAATGGGACGCTCTATCCGCTGGCGAATTCCTGGTACATGGGCGTCAACATTCCCGGCAAGCCGCAGGTGTTCATGCCGTATATCGGCGGCGTCGGCAGCTACCGGCAGATCTGCGACGAGGTCGCCGCAGAAGGGTACCGGGGTTTTGCATTGAGCGCGCAGACCGCAGCAATAGCGGCGGAGTAGCGATATCCTCCGAGACTGCTGCGCTTCGCTGGCAATGACAGCCTACGCCTTGTCGTGGATGAAGCGATCGATCTTGCGATAGTGGAAAAGCCATCGCCCGTCCTGCTTCACCATGTCATCGGTGTAGCTGCCGGCTGAGCCGATCTTCGGCCCCTGCGCGCTGTTCTGCACAGTCACCCAATTCGAGAAACACTTCGCCGTCGTCCCCTCGACCTTGATCACGATATTGGTCACGTGATGGATCGCGCGCGGCCTGGGGTTTGTCGACTGGCGCATGCCGCGCACCAGCGCCTCGACCTCCGCTCGCCCGGTGCCCTTGCCGAACGCGGTGTCCCATGTGCCGTCCTCGGTGAACAGCGCCGCCATGTCGGCAAAGCGGTCGTTGTCCAGCCGGAAGCAATATTCCGCCATCACTTCCCGGATTGCATCCTTCTCGGCGAGTTCGCTCATGCTATGTTTCCTCCTGCCATGTCCTATGCCGCCATTGCACGCGAGGAAGCCGCCGTTGTCGAGCGCAGCGGCCTGTTGGGCGAAGGCAGCGCACGAGCCGGGTGCCAGGTGGTGGCGCGCTTCTTTATCGAGGACTTTGGCACTCCGGAGCAGCGCGCCGCTTGGCAGCCGCAGCTCGCGGCAGTGGCGATTTCCGAGCCGCGCGTCGGCGCGCATCCCAAGCTGCTGACCACCCGAGCCGAGGAAGATGCGGACGGTTACTGCATCTTTGGCGAGAAGGCATGGGTGACCAACGGGCCGCTTGCCGCAGTGTTCATTGTGTTTGCGGTCACGGATGTCGAACAAGGCCGCAAGCGCTACAGTGCGTTCCTGGTGCCGCGCGATACGCTTGGTCTGTCAATCAATGAAGCGGCGGAATACCGGGCCCTCGCGCCGTCGCGCCATTGTGGCCTCAAACTGGATGGCTGCCGCATGCCGCGTTCCGCAATACTGGGACGCCTCGGTGCTGCGTACGAGACGATGGCGTTGCCGTTTCGCGATGTCGAGGATGCAGTCGGCACGTTCGGTCTGCTGGGCGCATTTCGCTTCATTCTGTCGCGGTTCGCGCAGCAGCGCGGCATCAGTGACGAAGCGGTGCTGTCATTGGGCAGGCTGGCGGCGCTGGTCGCGGTATTTGCCGAAACAGCCGAAGCGGTCGTCGACGCGCTGGATGCCGGAGAACTGCCTCGCCGTGCGGCCGCGCTCGTTGGACTGCGAGTGCTAGCGACCAACATGTTGCAGCAGGCGCGCGCGTACCGCGATTCATTCTACCTAGCCGGCGATACGGCGATCGAACGCACGTTCGCCGATCTCGACGTCTCGCTGTCCGTCGCGCGCGGCCCACGCACGGCGCGTCAGGCACGTCTGGGCAGCGAGTTGATCGCCGCTTCCGCCCGCGACTAGGCGATGCTGCGCGTCGCCATCTCGAATGTGCCCTTGCTGAGGTCCGGCGCATCGAGGATCCGCCGCAACTCCTGCTTCATCAGCGTCTGCCGTGCTGGCTCCACGCGACGCCACTGGCCAAGCGGCGGCACCAGACGCGCGGCAACCTGGCTGTTCGTCGGATCCAGCGCGATGATGGTGTCTGCCAGGAACCGATAGCCGCTGCCCGAGGGATCGTGGAAGCGCACCTGATTGCCGGAGGCGAAACTTGCAACCAGCGCGCGCACACGGTTCGGGTTTCGCAGATCGAAGTCTCCGTGCTTCGCCAGTGCGCGCACCGCATCCGGCGTACCAGGCAACGGCGACATCGCCTGGATGGCGAACCACTTGTCGAGCACCAGGTCGTCGCCATGCCAGCGTGCGTGGAAGGCGTCGAGCGCAGCGCGCCGTTCCGGGCAATCGATCGTCGACAGCACCGCGAGGGCCGCCAGCACGTCGGTCATGTTCTCCCCCGCATCGAACTGCGCCCTGGCCCGCGCAATGCCGTCGGGGCTGCCGTCCGCCGCGAGATACGCGAGGCATGCGTTGCGCAGCGCGCGCCGGCCGATCGAGGTGCCGTCGATCTGATACGGACCGTTGTCTGTTAGCCTCTCATAGGTGGCTCGCAGGTCGGCATTCAATGCGCGGCCGATCGCAGCCCGTGCGCTGTCACGCGCCGAATGGATCGCATCGACATCCGCAACCGCCATCTGATCGGCCAGGAACGCTTCGCCGGGCAGTGTCAGCGCCTCGGCCGCGAACGCAGGATCCGCATCGGCACCGCGCAATGTGGCAGCCAGTGCGTCGACTAGTCCCTGGTCGATTACCGGCGTTTCGCCGCGCCGCCAGGCCGCCGCCATCCCTAACAGCAGATGCGTCGCGTATTGCTGACCCGATTCCCAGCGCACGAACGGGTCCGTGTCGTGCGCGGCCAGGAACTTCAGGTGGGCGAGCGGCACATCGGACAGCTTCACCGGCGCGGAAAAGCTACGCAGGAGCGACGGTACGGGCGGTCCCGGCACATCGTCGAACGCGAAGCTCTGCTCCGCCTCGCCGAACAGCAGCGTGCGTTCAGCAATCTCGTGTCCGGCGCTGTCCAGCAGCCCCATAGCGACTGGCACCACCAGAGGCTGCTTGTCCGGCTGGCCCGGCGTCGGCGGAGTGCGCTGCTTCAGCGTCAACGTGTAACGACGCGAACTGCCATCATAGCCGTCGGAAACCGTGACCTCCGGCGTGCCCGCCTGATGGTACCAGCGGTTGAAGCGCGTGAGGTCGACGCCGGATGCGTCCTGCATCGCCTGGGCGAAGTCGTCGATCGTGGCCGCTTGGTTGTCGTGGCGCTGGAAGTAGAGATCCATGCCGCGACGGAATGCCTCACGCCCGATGATGGTCGCCATCATGCGGATCACCTCTGCGCCCTTGTTGTAGACGGTCGCGGTGTAGAAGTTGTCGATCGTGATGTAGCTGTCGGGCTGCACCGGGTGCGCCAACGGCCCCGCATCCTCGCGGAACTGTGCCGCGCGCAGCGCCCGCACATCGCCAATGCGCTTCACCACGCGGCTGCCCTGATCGGCGGAGAACTCCTGGTCGCGATAGACCGTCAGCCCTTCCTTGAGCGAAAGCTGGAACCAGTCGCGGCAGGTGACACGGTTGCCGGTCCAGTTGTGGAAATACTCATGGGCGATGACCGTCTCGATGCCCTGGTAATCCGTGTCGGTCGCGGTCTCGGGCTTCGCCAGCACGTATTTCGTGTTGAAGACATTCAGTCCCTTGTTCTCCATGGCGCCCATGTTGAAGTCGGACACCGCGGCGATGTTGAACACGTCGAGGTCGTACTCGAGACCGAACACATCCTCGTCCCATTTCATCGACGTCTTCAGCGAGCGCATCGCGTGCGCGCAGCGATCCTCGTCGCCGCGACGCACCCAGATGCCGAGATCGACACGCCGGCCGGAGCGCGTGACGAAGTGGTCCTTCACTGCGACCAGGTCGCCGGCGACCAGAGCGAACAGATAGCAGGGCTTGGGATGCGGGTCGGTCCACGTCAGGCGGTGGCGGCCGTTGCCTGCGTCCTGCACGCTGCCAGGGTTGCCGTTCGACAGCATGACCGGCACACGTGCCTGGTCCGCCGTGATTGTCGTGGTGAACTGCGCCATGACGTCTGGCCGATCGGGAAAGTAAGTGATGCGGCGGAAGCCCTCGGCTTCGCACTGCGTGAAGAAGCTGCCATTCGAGGTGTACAGGCCGGAGAGTTCCGTATTGTCCTGCGGCGCGATGAGCGTCTCGATCTCCAGCGTGCCGGAGTTCGGCATTTCCGGAATCAGCAGTTTGTGGTCCTCGAGGTGGTACCGATTGGCGCCAAGTTCCTCGCCATTCAAGGCGATGCGCACCAGCGTGAGCGCCTCGCCATCCAGCGACAACGGCGCATCGGCGTCCGCGGCAGCAGGATTACGCCGGACCACCAGGCGCGAGCGCACGCGTGTCGCTGCTGCATCGAGTTCGAATTCAAGATCGACGGTCTCGACCAGGAACGCGGGCGGCTGGTAGTCGGCCAGCCGAGTCTCGTGCGGGGTGGTCTGGGGCGGGGCGGAACTCACGTCTAGCGGCATCATTGCTGGATCCTCAGGCTTTGCTGCGCAGCTTGCTCTTTCGGCAGGTCGGAGCACAATATCTGACCAGCGCAGGAGATAAGTCCAATGGCAGCAGAATTCGACCTGGTCATCCGCGGTGGCACTGTCGTCGACGGCACGGGGCGCGCACCGATCGAGGCCGATGTCGGTATCAAGGGCAACCGCATCGCGGCCATCGGTACGCTGGCGAAAAATGGTGCCGAGGAGATCGACGCCAAGGGCAGGCTGGTCACGCCGGGCTTCGTTGATATCCATACTCACTATGACGGCCAGGCGGTGTGGGACAGCCGCATGACACCCTCATCGATGCATGGTGTCACCACCGCGGTGATGGGCAATTGCGGCGTCGGCTTCGCGCCATGCAAGCCCGGCGATCGCGAGAAGCTGGTCGAATTGATGGAAGGTGTCGAGGACATTCCCGGACCCGTGATGCATGAGGGCCTGAAGTGGGAATGGGAGTCGTTCGCCGAGTACCTGACCGCGCTGGAGCGCCGCAATCGCGACATCGACGTGTGCGCGCTGCTGCCGCACGCCGCGGTGCGCGTTTTCGTCATGGGCGAGCGGGCGGTTGGACTGGAGAACGCCAACCAGGCCGACATCGCCCAGATGCGCGAGATCGCTGCCGATGCGATGCGCGCCGGCGCGTTCGGTTTCTCCACTTCGCGTAGCTTGAGCCACAAGAGCTTGAAGGGCGATCCCACGCCGACGCTGCGGGCGCAGGAGGATGAACTGACCGGCATTGCGATGGGCATGCGCGACGCGGGTTCGGGTTTTCTGGAGATCGTGTCGGAATGGGCGCCGGATCCAAAGGCGGAGTTCGCCATGATCCGCCGCGTCGTGGAGTCGTGCGGTCGGCCCTGCGTTTTCACATTGACGCAACGCCATACGCGGCCGACCGTGTGGCGCGAATTGCTTGGCTATGCCGATGAGGCGGCCGCTGCCGGCGTGCCGATCCGCCCTGTCGTGGCGCCGCGCGCGATTGGCGTGTTGCTCGGCCTCGAGGGCAGCCAGAACCCGTTCTCCGCGACACCGTCTTACCGGTCCACCGCGCATCTGCCGCTGGCTGAGCGCGTGCGGCGCATGCGCGATCCGGAGTTCCGCCGGCAGATGTTGTCGGAGGATCCGAAGAAGGACAGCACGTTCCCGCTGTTCCACCGGCTGTCATTTGGTCAGATGTTCCGCTTCGGCAATCCGCCGGACTACCAGCCGCGGAGGGAGAATTCACTCGCGGCGATTGCCGAGCGCGAGGGACGTACGCCAGAGGACGTGGCCTACGACATTCTGCTGGAAGATGACGGCAATGCGTTCATCTATACACCGCTCGGCAACTACGCCGATTACGATCTGTCGGTGAGCGAGACCACGCTGGCGGATCGCAATACGATCATGGGTCTGGGCGATGGTGGCGCGCATGTAGGGTTCATTCTCGACGCCGGGTATCAGACCTGGCTGCTGACGCACTGGGGCCGGACGATGAAGCGTTGGGAGATGCCGGAGCTGATCCGCCGGGTCACGTCAGATACGGCGCACGCCGCGGGGCTGTACGATCGCGGCGTGCTGGCGGTGGGCAAGAAGGCCGATGTCAACGTCATCGATTGGGATCGGCTTGGCTGCGACAAGCCCTACGTGGTGTATGATCTGCCGGCGGGCGGGAAGCGGCTGATGCAGAAGGTGCACGGCTACGACGCGACGATCGTGTCGGGGTGCGTGACATATCGCAACGGCGAGCCGACTGGCGAATTGCCTGGTCGTCTGGTGCGCGGGCAGCAGCCCTGATGCCTGTCCGGCATGCTGCTCTCCCCACGGCAGCGGGGAGAGCAGAGCGTACCCGCTAGCGTGGCGATCACACGCAGGTCGTCGTAGAGGATACCATGGCTTGGTTCGATGATATCAGGCTGGCGCTTTCAGCATATTACCTGCCGGGAACGCCGACTGATTTGGTCGGTTACCTTCGTGGTACCAAGGACCACAATCTCTGGCGAAACATGGAGAAAACCCAGAACCGGAATCAAATGATCATCCTGGGCAGCAAACCACCTACCGCACAGGACTGGAGCGCCGCCGGGGTCGCTCAGCGAGGCGCCGATCAAACCATAACGCTCAGAGACCTCGCTGGCTTCATCGTACTGTATGGCGGCTTCAACCGGCGACCCTGGGGAAAAATCTGCATCATTGATGACGAAGGACTCGCACATTTCCCGGCGCAGATCGCGAGCTGGAAGGGCAATTACAGGCCTCCTATGCCGTAAGGTTCGCAGCGCGCGGCATCGGACTGAGCAAAGAAATCTCTGTCGGGTATTGCTAAAGCAAAGACCCACCCTCCACCAAGAGCACCGAGCCGGTGGTTGCGCTCATCAGCGTGACCGCGGCCATCACCGTCTGCGCCACCTCGTCCGCCTGAACCACGCGCTTCAGCGGCGTGCGCTGTGCCGCGCGCTCCACCATCTCCGTGGTGCGGCCCGGCACGAAGCCGGTATCGACTGCGCCGGGCGATACCGACAGAACCCGTATGTTCGGCCCGAGCACACGCGCCAGCGACTTCGTCATAGTGTCGATCGCCGCCTTGGACGCGCCATACGCGATGTTGCTGCCACCGCCGGATATCGCCGCGCCCGAGGAGATGTTGACGATCACCGCATCGTCGGACTGCTTCATCAGCGGGGCAAAGGCACGGATGGTGGCGAACGGCCCGCGCACGTTGGCAACGAAGATCGCATCGATCAGTTCGTCGGTCAGTGCCTCGAGGTCGGCGTGAGCGATCATTCGCGTGAAGCCGGCGGAGTTCACCAGCAGGTCACAGCTTCCATATTCGCGCTCCACCATCGCGGCAACCTGGCGCAGCGCGGCGGTGTCCTCCATCGGCATGCGCGCCGTTCGATGGCCGGTGCCGGGCAGGTCGGCCACCACCTTGTCGGCCTCCTCGGCGCGACTGTTGTAGCCGACCACGACGCGGCAACCTGCCTCGGCGAACCGACGAGCGGTGGCCGAGCCAATGCCGCCGGATGCGCCGGTGACGACGGCGACCTTGCCTTGCAGGTTCATGCGGTGCTCCTCAAACTCAGAACATCGGTCCGCGATTGGCGGCGCCGCCGTCGATGGTAATGATGGTGCCGCTGGTATAGGCCGACTTGTCGGACGCGAGAAAGGCCACCATCCAGCCGATTTCCTCGGACGTACCGGCGCGGCCGTAGGGCAGAGGCTTCATCAATTCCTCCCATCGGTTCGCATCTCCCAGCCGATCCTGCGCGCGCTTCTTCATGATCGTCACCAACCTGTCGGTCGCGATGGCGCCCGGGTTGATGCCGACGACGCGCAAGTTGTCAGCGGATGCGGCGCCCCCGAGCGTCCTGGTGAACGCCATCAACCCGGCATTGCCCGCCGATCCTGCTATGTAGCCGGCATCCATCCGCTCGCCGGCCATGCCGAGGATGTTGATGATGACGCCGCGTCGGCGCTGCTGCATCAAGGCGTAGAAGCGCCGACACATATTGATGTAGCCGAACACCTTCAGGTCCCAGGCCTCGCGCCAGCGTGCTTCGTCGATCTCTTGCAGGTTGCCGCCGGGAATGGCGCCGGCGTTGTTCACCAGGATGTCGATGTCGGGATGCAGTGCGGCGAGCCTGTCAACGTTCGTGCTGTCCGAGATGTCGAGCGCATGAACCTCTCCCCGCACATTCCAGCGCGACGCGATCATGTCGCGTACCACATCCAGGTCTGTTTTGGTCCGCGAGACCAGGATGACGTTGACGCCCTCCTCCGCCAACACTTCGGCAGCGCCGCGTCCGATACCCTTGGACGCGCCGGTTATCAGTGCGGTTCTGCCACGCAGGTTCAGCTCCATGGAGTTCTCCCCGTTCTTAAACTGTCAGATAGCGACTGCGGATTTCTGCTTCCTCGGCGCGAAACCGTTCGGGCGTCGCGGCATACACGATGCGCCCTTTCACCATGATGTGGATTTCGTCCGCCACCGCCTCAGCCAAACGCATGTTCTGCTCGATCAGCAATACCGTCACGCCCTGGCTCGGCAAGCCACGGATCACTTCGGCCAGTTCGCGCACCACCAGCGGCGCCAGACCCTGGCTCGGCTCATCCAGCAGCATCACCTTGGGATCACTCACCAGCGCACGCGCGATTGCCAGCATCTGCTGTTCGCCGCCAGACAGAGTTCCGCCGCGGCTCGACGCACGCTCGCGCAGCGGAGGGAACAGTTCCATCAATCGCGGCATCGGCCAGGACCGCGACGTCCGGCGCTCTGCGACACGGATGTTCTCGACAACAGTGAGGTCGGGAAAGATCAGCCGCCCCTCGGGTACGTATGCGACGCCCGCGCGCGCGACACGATGCGGCGGCCAACCGGTGATGTCTGCACCGTCGAGCACGACACCGCCGCCACTCGGCGGCACCAGTCCCATCACCGTGCGCAATGTTGTCGTCTTGCCGACACCATTGCGGCCCAGCACGGAACAGATGCGGCCCTCCGGCACAGCCAGATCGACACCCTGCAGCACATGGCTCGCGCCATAGTGCGTGTTGAGGTCCTTGATCGTCAGCATTAGGCAAGGCCCCCGAGATAAGCGCGCTGCACCTCGGCATTCGCCTTCACCTGCTCAGGCGAACCGTCGGCGATCACCGCGCCGCGATGCAGCACGGTGATCATGCCGGCGAGGCGGAACACCACCTCCATATCGTGCTCCACCAGCAGCACGGACATCGCGCCTTCCGACAGCAGTCCGGCGAGCGTATCCACGGCCTGTGCCGTCTCCTCTACGGAAAGTCCCTGCGTCGGCTCATCCAGCAACAGCAGGCGCGGTTGCTGGGCGAGAGCCATCGCCACCTCAAGCAACCGCTGATCGCCATGCGACAGCAAGCCAGCCGGTCGTGTTGCGACGTGCGTCAGCCCCAGCCGTTCCAACGCCGCATCGCCGCATCGCCGCGCATCGCCGAAGACCGAGCCGCCACCATAGGGCTGCCAACGTCGCGCATGCCGCGCCTGCGCCGCGAGACGCGCATTCTCACGCGCCGTCATCTCGGGGAACAACGCGGTGATCTGGAACGTTCGGGATATGCCCCGCTGACAGATGCTGTAGGGCGACAGACCGGTCAACGTCTCGTCGTCGAATCGTACGTTGCCTTCGGACGCCTTCAACACGCCGGTGATCAGGTTGAACAGCGTTGATTTGCCGGCACCGTTCGGCCCGATCACGGCGCGCACCTCGCCCGCCTCGACGCGCATTGTCACGCGATCAACGGCGATGATGCCGCCGAAGCGGCGAGTCAGCCCGTCCAGTTCAAGGAGCGCCATCGCCCTCGTCTCGCGGTTGACAGTTCGCTGGCGAACGCGCGTGTCGCGAGGCCCCAGATGCCCTGGGGCGCGAACAGCACGAACAGGATGAAGATCAGGCCGAAGAACAATGCCCAGGAATCGGTCCACGAGCTCAGCAGGTTGGATACCAGCATGAAGAACGCTGCGCCGATGATCGGTCCGATCAATGTGCCGGCGCCACCGACGATCACCATGATCAGCACCTGGCCCGAGAACAGCCAGAACAGGAGCTCGGTATTGGCGAAGCCGGCGAATGGCGCATAGAGCGCGCCGGCGAGCCCGCCCAATCCGAACGAGATCGCCACCACCGCGATCTTGTAGCGGCGCGTGTTGTAGCCGAGCGACAGGGTCTTCGCCTCGTTCTCGCGGATGCCGCGCAGCACCGCGCCGAATGGTGAGCGCACCAGTGCGCGGCAGAACACGAATGCCCCGAACAGGCAGGCGAGCACGAGATAATAGAAGCCTGACTTGCCGGCGAAAAAGGTGGTGCCGAATGGGCCCGGGCTGCGAGGAATGCCCGCCAATCCGTCGGAGGCGCCGGTGACCGAGGTCCACTTGAAGGCCACCGCGTAGAGCAGTTGCGCGACAGCCAGTGTCAGCATGGAAAACGACACTCCGGATGCCAGCGTGCACACCCAGGCGACGCCGATTGCCACGATGCCGCTGAACGCCGCGGCGATCGGCACGGCGAATACCAGCGGTATGTCGCTGTGCAGCAGCAGGTTGCCGCAGGTATACGCGCCGAGACCGTATGCGGCCGCGTGCCCGAACGACAGCAGCCGCGTGTAGCCGACCATGAGGTCGAGGCTCATGGCGCACAGGCCGAGGATCAGGGCCTCGGTCAGCAGGGTCATCGCATAGGCCGGCAGGCCGGCGGGCGCGAGCGCAAGCAGGCATGCGACGGCTGCGAGCCCGCACCAGAACCGCATTACGATTCCTTGCCGAGCAGACCGCCGGGGCGGACGACGAGTACCGTGAGCATGACGAGATACATCAGCGCGAGTGCGAGGTCGGGGAAGTAGTAGGTGCCGAACACCTGGACGAACGCGACGAGCAGAGCGCCGATCGCGGAACCGAGGAAACTGCCCATGCCGCCGATGATGACGATCACGAAGGTGTCGATTACGGCATTCGGTGCCATGGCGAGCGAGGCGGTTACCAGAGGTGCCGCAAGCACGCCGCCAATGCCTGCGAGGCCACAGCCGATGCCGAACACCGCGGAGCGCACGAGGCGCACGTCGGTGCCAAGGGCGTGCACCATCTCGGCGTTCTGCGACGTGGCGCGGATCAGCAGGCCCAGGCGCGTGCGCTCGAGGAACTGCCACATGGCGATCGCCACCACGATGCCGGCACCGGCGAGGAACAGACGGTAGATGGGGAAAGGTTCGTCGAGGATGAAGACGATGCCCGAGAGCGACGATGGTGCGGGAACCTCGAGTGCATTGACGCCCCAGATCAGGCGGATCGCCTCACCCATTATCAGGGTGAGACCGAACGTCACCATCAGAAAGGCGCTGTGGTCGCGGCGGTAGAGTCGACGGAGAATGCCGAGTTCGAATAGGGCACCGAAGGCGCCGACCAAAAGTGGCGCGATGATGAGGGCTGCCCAGAAGTTCCCTACGATGTTGACCGAGGAATAGCCGACATAGGCGCCCAGCATAAAGAACGCGCCGTGCGCGAAGTTCACGATGCGCATGATGCCGAAGATCAAAGTCAGGCCGACGCCGAGGAAGAACAGCAATGCCGCTTGCGACAGGGCGTTGAGGCACTGGGTGATGAGGAAGCCGAGAAAGTCCATCAGCGCTTCCCGCTTCTTTTGCGGGAGGGGATTGGGGGGAGGGGGCCAGGGAGCAATGCGCCGCCCCCTCCCCCTGACTCCCTCCCGCAACGGGTGGGGGAGGACCGGTTGACGATCAACTGTCGAAGGTCATCTGCCGGCAGGCTGGTGTGACCTCGTCGCCAGGATAGGTCGCTATGATCTCCGGCACGGGAGCCTTGAAGCCGTCCGGCTTTACGACCTTCACCATGTAGCCGCCTTGCACCGCCTGGTGGTCGCAGGCTCGTATGGCGACGCGACCTTTGATCGAGTCCACCGCGACCGTTTCCAACGCGGCACGCAGCTTATCGGTATCGGTGCTGTTCGCCTTCTCGATCCCGGCCTGGAGCAGCTGGCATGCCTGCCACTGCTCGCCCTCGAAAACATCCGGCTCGGCACCGTATTCCTTGCGCCACGCCTCGACGAAGGCCTTGTTCGCTGGATTGTCGATGGTGAATACGTAGCGCGTCGAACCGACCAGCCCGAGTGCCGCGTCGCCAACCGCATGGATGCTGTTCAGGTCGACGATCGAGGTGAGCAGTTGCACCTTGTCGGCGAGGCGATACTCGCGCGCCTGCGACAGGAATGCGTTGTTGTCGGCGCCCTGCATCACGATGAAGCATGCATCCGCACCGGCCTGGCGGATCTTGGTGATGTAGGTCGAAAAGTCCGTCGTGCCGACCGGCGAGAACACCGAGCCGACGAAGTTCTTCTTCGCCTTCTTCACCTCGTCCTGGAACACGTCGATGCTGTTGTGTCCCCAGGCATAGTCCATGCCGATCGCGTAGAAATTCTGCATCTCGCCGCGGCGTAGCCACAGGGAGATCACGCGTGTCTCCATCGGCCCGGAGATGTTGGCACGGAAGAAGTTGGGAACAAACGAGGAGCCGGTCAGCCGTCCGTCGCCGTTGTCCGACGACATGAAGATCGCGTTCCATTCGGCGAGCTTCGGCACCACCGCCAGCGCCTCGGATGACAGCACCATGCCGAACAGCAGGTGGCAGTCGTCGCGCTCGACGACAAGCTGCGCCTTGCGCACGCAGGTGGCGGGATCGCCGGTGGTGTCCTCGATATGCAGTTCGAGCTGTCGGCCTAGCAGTCCCCCCTTGGCGTTCACCTGCTTGGCCCAGAATTCCGCCCCGTGGCGCATTTGCAGGCCGATTTCGGCGGCGGGTCCGGTGAGGGCCAGCGGCATGCCGATGCGGATCGGGGTCTCACCGCGCGCATGGCGCAACACCGTGGGCGCAGCGGCGGCGGCAAGTCCTGCGCGCATCGCGGCGCGGCGTGTGAACGGTGCGACGGCGCTCCTGGCCATGCTTGCCTCCCGGTTTATCGAGACAGTATCGGCACGAAGCCAGACGAGGTTCAAGCCACGGGCGCCGCCACTGTGGCTGCGCAGATTGATCTGGGTCAATGCGCACGCAGCTTCCACCGCCTAGTGCAGTGCAAGTCGCCGAGGAACAGTACCGATGCACGCAGCCGATGTCATGACGCCGGATGTGATTTTTGCCAGCCCTGAGATGCCGTTGCCTGAGCTGGTACGCCTGATGCTGGACCATCGGATCAGCGCCCTGCCGGTCGTCGATGGCGGCCACATCGTCGGCATCATCAGCGAAGGCGACCTGCTGCGCCGGGCGGAGACCGGGACCGAACCGTCTCGGTCAGGTTGGCTTGAGCTGGTGACCTCCACTGACCGATTGGCGGCGGACTACACCCGCTCGCATGGACGCAAGGCGGGCGAAATAATGACACGCGACGTGGTGACCGTGACCGACACTACGCCGATCGCCGCGGTTGCACATCTTATGGAGACCAGGCGCATCAAGCGTGTGCCGGTTACGCGTGAGGGCAGGCTGGTCGGCATCGTCAGCCGGCGCAACCTGCTGCAGGCGCTGGCGACCAGTCTGTCGGTGGCCGCGGTCACACCCGACGACAGAGCGATCCGCGATGCGTTCTATGCCGAGTTGCGTCGTCAGGCGTGGGCGGGCGGAGCCGGCGCGATCAATGCCGTGGTGTGCGACGGCGTCTTGCATCTGTGGGGCGTTGCGTCGGATGAGACGCTGCGTCAGGCGCTGGTGGTGGCGGCCGAGAACGTTCCAGGTGTCCGGATGGTGGAGGACCATATGGACCACCCCAGGGTAATCGATCCCCTGGATCGACCGAACTGGCCTAACCCAGCGCGGCCATAGCGTTCAACCGCGACGCAGGTAGGCACGGGCCTTTCGCTTGGTCATCGGTGCGGGAACGCGGTCGCCCTGATCCGTACGCCCAGGGAACTCGCCGAGGTTCTCCAGCAGTTCGGCTTCCTCGATGGGCTCTTCGTTTGCCTCTGGCTGGGGATGCTGCACCATCGGGTTTGGCAGCAATCCGGCATCCGGATGGTCGACGAATGCCTGCAATTCACGAGCTCGTTCCAGATATTCCGGTTCCCGGCCTACTGGGCTGCCGGCTTCGCGCCACATGCGCCGTGCACGCGCGCGAATGTCCCTGTCATGTTCTCGTTCTGAATTGGCCATTTCATCCTCCAACGCCTGATGGAACAGGTTAGGCGCCGAATGGCCATTACCGCTTTGACCCAAATCAATGCTGAGCCAGGAACACCGGTGCTTATGCGCGAATTGAATGAGCTCACCGCCCCATTCGCCCGAGAAAGTCCAGCTGCCAGCGCATTTCCTCGACGGCCAGGGGGAAGCCGCCTGACTGTCCGGCGATCAGCACCGCTTCAGGTGCCAGCCGCGCCAGCAAGGTCTGCAGCGCGACCGCGACCCGCATGGTGAACCCGGCCTTCCAGACGAGGCTGACCAGCCCCTTGGCGCTGCGCAACGATGAGGCACGATCCACCACCGAAACCGGCGTACCTGCGGCCAGCGCCAAGAGTGCCGCCGCATAGCGCGTCTCGCCCCGACGCGCCGCCGTCAGCAAGGTTTCCTCGACCAACTCGCCACGCGCCGCTGTCGCGCGTGCCTGCGCGAAGGCGTCCTCGGCCGTTGTGTCCAACGGTGCCGCCGGCTCCGATGCGTCTGGAGCCAGTCGAACCGCGATACGTCGGCGCCCGTCTTAGGCTGATATCCCGTTGAAATTCAACAGAATCAACGCGATATGGCAGTTGAGATGAGTGGAAACATGCATAGAAGCGAGACCGTTGAAACCCGCCACTTGGTCAAGCGCGGCAAGGTGTATTTCGTCGTCCTAGACGTGCCGAAGCCCCTGCAACCTACTCTCAAAAAGAAGGTCCTGACCCGCACCACTGGTACCGGCGATATCCTGCAAGCCCGCGAGCGCAGGGACACGATCCTTGCGGAGTTCAAGGCACGCATTGCCCGCGCCAAGGTAGATGTCGAGTGGCTCGGTGGCGCGGCTACCTTTGATTGGCTTGCCCAACAGGCTGACAAGGCCGAAGCCAAGGCCGCCGAGCTAATCCGCCTAGCGGAACTGGAGCGCGATGCGGCCCAGTGGGCGCGGCGCAAGATCGCAGCAGCCCTTATGCCTACCAGCGAGCCTACAATCACGGTCCTGCCATGCGCTGCCGCAGGGGTATCATTCCGTGAGGCAGCGGAAGCCTGCATCGCCAGTCGCCAAGGCACGACCAAATCCGACCGCTGGACTCCCTCGCTGACTACGTATGCCTTCCCCACGATTGGCGCGGTACCTGTCTCTGACCTATCAACGGATCACGTCCTGTCCGTTCTGCAACCGATGTGGGCCACCATTCCAGACGCGGGCAGACGGTTGCGCAATGTCATTGCAGCCGTGCTTGACTATGCCCGCACGCGTGGATGGCGGACTGGTGACAACCCTGCGGCATGGGATGGACACCTAGAACACGTCTTGCCGCAGGCAACGCGTATCAAGCCCGCAGGGCAGCACGAGGCAATGAGATGGCAAGATGCGCCCGCGTTCTGTTCTCGCCTGTCCAGCCTCGCCACAACGCCAGCGCATACCCTTTTATTCGCCATCCTGACCGCTGGCCGCAAAGACGAGATACTAGGCGCGACATGGCCCGAGTTTGACCTAGAGGGGCGCGTCTGGACGATACCAGCGGGCAGGATGAAAGCAGGGCGCGAACATCGCGTGCCCCTGTCAGATGCAGCGATGGCAGTTGTGCGGGGGATGCAAGCTCAATCACTGCCGCGTCACGGCGAACTCGTATTCCCTGGCAGGGCTGGCAAACTGAGTTCCGCAACGTTCTACCGGGTACTTCACCAGCTAGGCGAGACAGAGGCAACCGGGCATGGCTTCCGCAGTTCCTTCCGCGACTGGTGTGCGGACAATGGGCACGAGCGAGAACTTGCGGAATTGGCGCTGGCGCACGTCGTAGGGGGGAAGGTTGAAAGAGCATATCAGCGCTCGGATTTATTGGAGCGACGGCGCGGACTGATGCAAGAGTGGGGGAGGTTCTGCACTTTCCGAGTTACGCTTAGTCACAAGCCACTACCAGAAATTGCGCTATAGCAGCTTCGTGCCCCGCATTCGCTGGGGCGCTCTTTCGATTGATTCCCCCAACTTTAATCCGGCGCCCCCCTGGCGCCGGTTTCTTTCAGTACCCAGAAGCGTTACGGTCGCCAGCATGCCAAACCGCATTTGCCTCCGCTGCCGCTGGCCCTTGCCACCCGCACCCGGCCATTCCCACCAACTCTTTTGCAGTGACGCATGCAGACAAGCTGCGTATCGCAAGCAAATCAAGACTAAGCGCAGACTACTCGTGCCAGACACCGTGAAGCTCCTTTCGGTTGACTAGATATTAGGTGCCGCAATCTGGTTTGCCCGATCTTTACCGTAACTTTACGCTAAGCACATGCGAAATCCGTTGCCAGCATTGCCAAGCTCCCTCACTGCGATACGCAGCACACGCCGCTATTGCAGTGGCACATGCAGACAGATGGCCTACTACGCACGACTGCGGGCACGCCCTGCGCCAAGGAAACTGACACCGGAGCGCAATGCTCCCGAGAGTGATCTTGTCCCTACACCCTACGCCCTGGCCCGTGTCATCGTGCGACACTTTCGCCCGACCGGGCGCTGTCTCGATCCATGCAGAGGGCCAGCACGTCCTTTCTACACAGCGCTAAAGGCACAACGCGGCTGCGTAGTCGATTGGTGCGAGGTGACCGAAGGCAGAGACTTCATGGCCTACAGCCTGCCCACAGATTGGATCGTGACTAACCCGCCTTGGAGTAAGGTATTTCCCTTCCTTCGGCACGCGATGACGTTGGCGGATAACGTTGTGTTTCTTGCAGCGCTGTCAGCCTTTACGTTGCGAGCACGTATGCGCGCTATCGAGCTTGCAGGGTTTGGATTGAAGGAATCCTTGCTCGTGCCGCATCCGCCTAGGCCCTGGCCCGCCAGTGGGTTTCAGCTTGCAGCAGTGCATATCCAGCGAGGATATGCAGGGCCATTCGTACTCACCCGATAATCAATTTAGAGTTCTTACGTATCTCTGCCATCCATCGTAGATACATACTCATCGCGCCAACGTCGCCACGCAGCGCTGCGTTGAACATTGCCTCGTGAACACCATCCACACCTTCTAAGCGTTTCATCGCCAAACGAGCGCGGTTGTCCCCTTCATTCATATACCGCGTCCAAGTACGTGACGTGATATCAAGAATCGTTCTAATCTGCGCATTCGATTTGCCAACATGCGCCAAGCTCAAGATACGGTCGAAGCTATGGCCCATCTTCTTAGGGCGCCCGAGCCGCTTAACGACTGGATTCTCGGGCACTGATGTATCAGGCAGCGGATGTAATCGCGGTCTGCCACGCCCACGCTTTGCTACAGTCTCGCTCATTTGCGTGCCTCCGTGTATGTCTTCTCGGCCGCATCAAACTCGCGCTGCTTCCTCGCTAATTCTTCAAGTGCGGTTGCTCGATCCTTTGCCTTGCTGGTTGCGTCTTCCGCCTCGCCTAGCTCAATCAGCGCCTTCTGACGTGCGAACAACGAATTGACGCTCGCGTTAACCTTGCGCCATGTCGCATGTTCTTCTGCGGCTGATACGCGGTGCTGCTGCACTTCTTCGAATATATCGCCTACAGGTACTTCCGCAGTCTTGAGCGCACGCATTGCGCTGACGTTCCCTTTAGCGGCCGCAAGCGTAAGTTGCTCGCGTATTAAGGATACGCCCTCCGATCTGCCTTCCGCATAAATCTGTTGGATGCCCTTGTCGCGCACTGCTTCGGCCATATCCACGAGGGGAACGCCAGAGCGCGTGCATGCGTCAACAATGTCCAAGCCGATGCTAGCTGCCCGATGCAACTTGGCTTTCTGTTCTTTAGTGATTTCCATTGGACGTAGACAAAACCTCCCTTAACTCAATACTCTTGTGGTATTGCAAAAATGTGCTATGAAGCGAACTAATACTACATCAGTACATTATCTCCGGCAATGGTCACTTAGACAAAAGGCCGGTATATTCGAGGTTTCAACCTAAATGCCAAAGAACAACCAAACGGCCTTTTCAACATTGTTCGCCTCAATGGCGGATATTTTCCGCAAGGCGAACCCAGACGATTTAGAAGATTTGCGCGATGCATTAGACGTAACCGTTGATCCTGCAAAGGACAATTGGAACACCGGCGACCGTGGCAATCGTATCCACAACGAGAAGATGGGTCCAGAAGCTAGCATGAGCGCTCCCGATGGACTCGAAGCCATGATCCGCGAGTACTCAGAACTCGCTATGCAGACAGGACTCTCGCAAGCTTATGACAAGTTTAGCGAAGAGATGAAATCGCGCATGTCATCGCTAGAGAAAGCGGTAGGCGCGATTGCAACCCTACTCGCAAAGACAGCGGGCGAACCATTCGAGAATGATGGTGCGGAGAAAGGTGACGAGTTTGCCGAGCTAGAGGAAGACGATAGCGCAAGCTCAAAGGCTGTTGCACCAGTCGTGCGATCAGTAGTCGGCGGTGTACCTGGATTGATGGCACGTCTACAAGGCGCAAGTCATGACACCGGCAAGCTTTCGCTGAAGGCGCCGCCGAACATGAGCGTTATGGCAAAGGCTCGCCAGAGTGGCGTGCAACAGTTGCAGCAGTATCTTGACTCTAACGTTGTCGCTGGTGATACGCGGAATGCACTATCGAGCTTTTTGAATGCAGCGAAGCATTATGAGCAAGACCCAAGCAACCCGGTATACGCAAACCAAATGCGGGTTGTTATCAGCAAGTGTACTCCTGATGCATCGGCGCTTATCGGCCGCTTTAAGATTCTACCGCCGCCGCCCCCTAAGCCGCTTTGGTAATTTATAACAGAACGCAGCACTGCGCAAAGCTTTGGTGCCTTACGTTGTGGGTAAAGGTTCGGGTACCTTTCTTTATCCTTCAGTGACACCAGAGCGGTATACATTTCAATGATACGCCAGTGCTTGCTAGTCCGGTTTGACGCGCAAGGTTTGAGGGGTCTTTAACCCTGCATGTCAACCGGGCGAAACTTTCACTGAACTCCAACACCTCTGACAAGGCCGCCACCTAGGCGCTGCTATTGAACGTAGCGGCGCCTTTCTTTTTAGAGCATGCGCAATGCCTGTAAATCCCGCTGCTGATGTTGCTGATCTAATCGAGCGCGAGAAACAGCGTAGAATCTATTCCCTTCGGGATAACGCATTGCTGCCCTATGATCCACCTGATTGGGTACTCGCGATTGCACAAGGTGAACGCATACCAGTCAAAGATGTAGAACACATGCGCTCACTCTGCAACCAATTGCGCGTAACTCATTCATATATCGTGCGACTGCAACGTGATTGGGATATCCATAACGGCCTTGTTCCCGTTGCAACGGAAGAGATTCAAAAGCCCGTACTAGCGGGCGATCAAGCAAGGAAACCGCGCCCTGTGTATAAGGCACCTGTCCGAACTGCAGCAGACGTAAGACGTTCGCAGTTATTTGAGGCGAAGCTCCAAAGGGCACAAGCAAAACGTGAAGCAGAAGCAGATGCAAAACATGCAAGAGAACAAAAAGCTAGAGAACGACGAGAACAGCGGCACAGCCCGAGGGCAAGCCCGAGGCTACTGCGGCAGAGCAAGATGGTTTGATGGCCCAGCGCATGTCCGCAGCCCTGGCAGAAGCCGAGATACTCGCGACAAGGAAAGCAGAAGCCGAGAGCGGATCGACAGCAGATGCACAGTCCTGGCTGCGCAGCAGATCGGAAAGACGTGCGCTTCTTGATCTGGCGATTATGATTTTCGAGATGCAGAAGAACTCTAAAAGAGATAACCGAGGAAAGGACCGATGAATGATGTATCGTACTATGACGAACCTATGTGCGTGCTGAACAATCTCATTGCAGGGCTGAATTACCTCTTGATGCAACTATGCCCCGAAGACGTGGATAAGGAACGCGGGCTGTATATCTGCCGAACATGCAGCGATACCGCGATGCTTGTGGATTTGGTGCTAGCGCAGGAGATATCCAAGCTTGAAGGGAAACGCCAAGCCCTGCGGAATTTTGGCGAAATCACGTCAATTACGCTGGACAATGGAATTGATCTAGCCCGGTCAAATCGCTCCATGCTGACGAAGTTTATCGCCATGCTTGATTCCATCGTTGACGGTATTCCAGTGGCGCCCCCGATGGCGCCGATGGTTGATGACGAGTGAACGGTAGCAGGCCGGTTTCAGCGAACGTTTGCAACGAGGGTTATCAGGAATCCGCAGTCTAGGACTGCGGATTCTCTTTGGTTGTGCGATAGGGTTATTAGTATTGGTTGCGCCTGACCATTGACTTATTCTCATCTATTCTGTAAGATGCTCTCACATTGGAAAGTAAAGATTGTTTCGTAATGAGTAAAACTGAACGAGCGCCGATTATGACCGCAAGCGAAGTCTGCACATATATCGGCATCAGCCGCGTGACATTCGGCAGACTGATAAAGAACGGCAAGCTGCCGCGTCATGTATATATCGGCCGAGAGATCACTGTGCCGAAGGAAGATGTTGATAGACTGATAGGACTGATTCCGCAGAAGGAGTTGGTATGATGGACAGCAGCAATAGACTGCCCGTCCTGGCAGGAGAGATACGCGATGCGGATACCCGCTGTAAGCGCAGCGCCGAAGAAACCGCTGCGGCAGCGCTGGACGCGGGCAGGCTCCTGATCGAAGCGAAGGACCTGGTAAAGCATGGCGAGTGGGGGCTGTGGTTGCAGTCCCATTGTCAGATGGCCAAACGAACCGCACGCCGATATATGCAGCTAGCGCGATCTGGACTAGATCGGCCACGCGTGGCCGATTTGGGCATTCGTGGTGCATGTGAATTGATTGCCCGACGTATCGCGAGGGACGCGGTAATCGAGGAAGCGGTGCAACCATTCTTCCCTGACGAGCCGGTAGTATGGGAAGCACCGGGTTCATCGATGATGCCTGCGGTTGTCGATAACGTTGTATCGCTGGACTCGCAGCGGACACGCTCTGCGATGGCACCAGCGCCGGCCGCTCGATCCGCCGGCGATGAACTATCCGATTATATGATGGATGTAACCCGGAATCCATTTCCTACAGAAAACCAATTCGACTCGCGATTCGAATCAATTCCAATTGTGATTCGATCCAAAAATCAGATTCAAAATCGTTTTATATTCCGCAACGGTAACAACGAATTTTAGGCAAAAATATGGCCCGAACGCACCAGCATTCGAGCCTTTTCATCCTATATTTACCCTATTCCGGCGCTACGCCCGCTCTCGGGATCAAGCCCATCAAATACGCGGATAACCCAAGCGCGCCCGCCGCTCGTCCCTTGCCCGAACGATGGCCGCGGCGTGGTCTCGATCATGCGTCGCCCACCTGATGAACATCCGCAGCAGAACGCCTATGCCTACCATCGTCTGGACGGTGAGATAAAGCCATGTGGCAAGAAGGATGACTTGCATGGCTAGTCGCCAGCCCGTGCCAACACTTGCCTCACTGCCTCGTGCGATAGCTCGTGCCCATCGGCGCGCATCGCATCCGCTATGGCCCGTAGGGACGCGCCAGAAGCCCTTAGCTCCTGCATCCGCTGTATCGCTGCCTGCTTCTCGGGAACCGCCTGTAGCGAGCCGTCAGCGCCCTTCTCGTAACCCCAAACCATGATACCGCCGAGATACCGGCCGCGCTGCTTCTGGTCTGTCTTGACGGTCTGGACACGCTCGCGGATGCGGTCCCTTTCGTCTTCTGCGACTGCGGACAGGATCGTAAAGACGAGCTTGGACACGCCATTACCTACCTCGCCGCCAAGGTCCAGCATGTGCAACTTGATATCCTTCGCCTTGAACGCCTTGAGCGTGTCCAGCGCGTCCAGCGCACTGCGGAACATGCGATCTAGCCTAGTCGTCAGGATCACGTCACCGGCTTGCAGCGCCGATAGCAGCAGGGCGCCTTGTGGCCTATCGTTCAATGGCTTGCTGCCACTGACTCCGCGCTCGATATACATGCGGTCGATAGTCCAATCGTTCATCATGGCGTAACCCATTAACTGCCGCTCTTGTACCTCTAGGCTTTCCTTCTCCACCTGTTGAACTGTGCTTACCCTGCAATATCCGTATACGGCCATAATACCCACCTGTCACCTTGTCAGCTTGTGTCATCTTATATGGCATCGCGTGGTTACTAGTCAATGGTTTGTCAGGGACTGGTAGCAAGCTGACAATATATGCACATGACGATGCAATTATGTTCCTATCGAGCGTCATTCATGCGACAGGGACTACAATCTAAGGTGGTGGAGGTGGGCGGCAACCCTCATTTTGGCCCCGCTAGCAGGGGCAGCATCCTCGCCTGATTTTTTTGTGCAATTTTTGATATTAGAAAACGCCCACCATTGTAACAGCCTAGCGTTGCCAACAGGAGAAGAGTCCCGCAGCCGGTGGCACCAGCCCTGCCCATCTAACGCAAAACCGCGATGGGTTGCCGCCGCACGGCTATAAGCCTCTACTACGATCAGGAGACAGGAAGCAGAGGTCCGAATGAGCGGTGTATCAAGTCCACACGCTTCAGGAGAGCAAAATCCAGCGACTATCGAGTACCCTACCGAGACCTTTCCTGCGTATAATTTTCCTACGGTGTTTGCAGATGGAGTGCTGAATGCCACGATCTCCCGTTGGACAGTGAAATACTATCTGTTTCGCTTGGAGCCGAGCCTGAAGGCTGACAATAAATTCCTCGCACAAGCTGTTGCACAGGTTGTGCTGCCGGTCGAGGGTTTTGTCTCCGCATACCTCTACTTTGAAAAGCAAGTGAACAGGATGATCGATACGGGGATTATCACCAAGGCAAGGGTGGATGAAATGCGGGGCGCCGCCGATGAGAGTGGCACTTGAACGGGCGGGGCGGATGCCGTCGGAACACGATCCCACAAGCGCAGTGCAGCTTCCTAATCAATCAGCGAACAACAGCGCTCTCCTCTCACAGATACTTACAAACACGCCATCAACTGGGAGGAATACTGCACTCTCGGACCCTGGAGTGACGGCGAGCATCGGCAGCATCTTCTATGCGTTAAACTATATAAAGTTCTAAAAATTTCGTGCGCTCCGTGTTGGCCACTATGAGTAACCCTTCCCAAATCGAAGAACCAGAACAACAGGCAAGACGTGAGGATGAAATGGCGGACGACAAAGATGTGCGACGCCTGGAGGACAGGATCGCAGCGTCCGAGGTACAGGCACAACTGCGATTGGACCTAGTCACTCAGCGCATCGAAGCTAACCTCACCCGAATTGCCGATCAGGTGACGGCTATGCGTGGCGATCTCCAAGAGCAGCGCGAGGACAACCGGGCGCTGCGTGAGGACATAAATAAGCGTTCCGGCACTGTCCTCGTCACTGTTATATCAACGGGAATTGCGTTGGCTGCTCTATTCGTCGCTCTCTTTTTTGGCTTTGGCACGATTTGGGGGAATGGTGTTCAGGTTGGCCAAGCGCTCCAGCACGTGGGAGCCGCCACTGGTGCGGCTAAGCCGTAGAGAGAGAGAGAGAGGCCGCGCACCGTCCGCTGGATCGAGGGGTGCCTGGGAGCTTAGGTGACACCTGCCACGACCAAAAGTCTGCGCAATCCCGGTCCTACCCCTCGCGTGCCGCTGCCTGTCGGAGTTCAAGGAGGGTTATCTCCCTGCTCCCGTCGCGAATGGAGTAGCGTCCCTGCTTCTTGCGATCAACAACCGGGCGTATCAGGCTGTTATGTCTCTGCCAGTCCTTCAGCAATGCAGTGGCCGCGTCGAAAGAGCCTAAGAAGTTTCCATGGTAGCTGAACGTGTAGCGCTTCGTTGGTTCACCTTCGACTTGCATGCCGGCCATCGGGGTTTGCGACTCCAGAGAGAAAGCGCGGCCCGTAGCAGATCAATTCGAGTCGATGCAAGAAGAGCCGCCGCACCCCGTCCGAACGGTCGCTGAGCGCCGAGGTAGCCGCAAATGGCCGAACCCGATACCGTGAGGATGCCGCGCTCATACTGGCGCGGTGTTCGAAGGATAAACTAAGCCCCGCTGGTCCTTGTCCGGCGGGGCTTTTCTCGCACCAAAGTTTGCGCTATGGGAAAAGGCGCCGGGGACCTCCCGGCAATCATGATTACGTTTCCCAAATGCAACTTCGCCCCGCCCTGGCCCTCACAGCTCTGGCGGGGTTTCTCTGAAAAGAGCCGCGCACCCGTCCGACCAGTCGCGGAATGCCGCGTGGCCGCAGTGACTCCCGGACCATCCAAGCGCTATTATGTTGGGTGCCGGGTGTTTCCGGCATATTGACTACCTCCAATACCCTTGCCCCGCCCTGGCCCCCAAAGCTCGCGCGGGGCATTTTCTGCCGGCCGCGCGGAGCCGGGGACGCCCGAATCGCGGGGGAGCCTCGGACGGCCAGACGGGCCACGGCCGCTCCAGGGCGCCGAGCGGCGGTTGGAATCAGTTTGGCGGAGTCATTGGCCGAGTCGCTCTACAGCCTTGGCTACCCCGAATAACTGCCGGTAAACGACCCCGACGCCGTGCCACTGCCGGTAAACGATCCCGACGCTGTTATGCCTGCCGTCCCCTGGCCGAAGTCTGGGGCCTGATGGTGCTGCGCCGGTTCATCCGGCTGGTGCATCGGCTGCGGTTCGGACCAGCCGGGAACGAACGGGGCATAGATCGCGGGCACCATTGGCAACGCGGCTGTCAGGGCTGCGGCCGGCAGAAGCTTTCGGGCGATACGTTCAGTCTTGTCCATAATGAAGCTCCGTCTAATCAATGGAAGCCGAGATATTAGACCCTAGGCGCCCGAGTTGAGCACGGCGTACATACCCGGACATCATGCATGGAAACGTGCATGGGACCATGCATGGAATTGCTTGCTTGAACCGCGAAAATGTGCCCTTTTACTGGCGATTCTGGTATTTCATCGCGATACGTCGGCGCAGTTCCTCGGCCAGAGGTGGCGCGAGATCGGCGCGCGTGGCGAGTTCGGCCAGAAGGTGCGTTGCCAGGAGTTCAGATAGCATATGCGCGGCGCGCGGCGGCAGCGAAGGGCGCCGTACCAGCGGCTCATGCCAGTCCGGGTGGTTGACCGACCGCGCCACCAAAACGTCGAGTGTGGCTTCGCAAATCTGCGCTGACGGGTTTGCGAGCAGCGCGCGGATGGCCGTGCCGTCGGCGCTCGCCGCGATTGCATCGGACACGGCCGGCTCCAGTTCTGCGCGATGCGCCACCGCGAGAACAGTGCCAGCAGCTGGTGCCATGGCCACCAAGGTCAGGAGATCCTCGGTGGTCAACAACGGCGACAGTCGAATGACTGGCTCGAACACCGATCTTTCGGTGTCATGCGCGAGCTGGCGGATCAGCCCACGCGGTGCATCCGGTAGCTCCTTGACTGCTTCAGCGATGATTGCGCGCACTCGCACGGCCTCGTCCGCAACGAGTGCCTTCAAAGTGTTCCAGGTTTCCTGATGCAGTCGCGCATGTTCGGCTGCCGACAACCCAGGAACGAGTGCTGTCAGTTTGCGTGCCAGCAGGATGCGAACCCGCTCATCGTTGTCGCCGGCCAGCGTCTCGTTCACCTGCGGCGGTACGGCGGTGTTGAGCGCGAGCGCTGCGCGGACGGTGACCGAGGTGTCGTTCGCCAGGTCGATCAGGACATCGGCTTTGGTAGCCGTGCCGGCGCCCAGGCGGACTCGGGCCGCTTCATCTTTCGGCGCTGGGTATGGTTGATCCATGATCAGGCATTCGCCTCGCGTGCGACACGCCAATTGCCGCGACCGGTGCGCTTGACCTCATACATCGCCTGGTCCGCGCGGCGCAGCAGGCTGTCCACCGGTTCATGACTGGCGGGCTCACGCGTGGCGATGCCGATCGACACGGTGGGTGTCGGTCCGCCATCGCAGGCGATCTCCAGCAACTGGTTCGGCACCTCAGTGCAGAGGTGATCGGCGCGCTCGGCCGCGGTCAGGTGATCTGCACCATTCAACCACAGGGCGAATTCGTCTCCGCCGAGTCGCGCGACAAGGTCGGTCGGTCGCACCGTGTTGCGCAGGACGTTGGCGGTCCGTACCAGAACCTGGTCGCCCACCTCATGACCGAGGCGATCATTCACCGGCTTGAAGTAGTCGAGATCGGCGAAGAGCAGCGTTCCGGGCTGTTCCTCACGGTCAAGCCGGTCGATGTGGCGGCCCAGTTCCTCAAGGAAGGCACGACGATTGAGCAATCCAGTCAACGGATCGGTTCGCGCCTGGCGCGCCATCTCCTGCTGGATGGCTTCATGTTCCAGCACCATCCGGATGAGGGAGGCCGCGGCGTTGATCAGCAGCATGTCTTCGGCGTCCCAGCCGCGCGAGCCGGGTGAACGCCACAGTGCAACGCCTGCATTGGCACCAAGCCGTGTACGGCAGACCGCGACCAGGATCGGTCGTCCATTTTTGGCAGTCCCGACCGTTGGACCGTCCGCCGTCGCGAGCAAATCGGCTATATCCACCAGGAGTTCATCTCCGCCGCCGCCCGCGCGATGGACCATCACTGCGCCTTCCTGGCTGCGCAGTTCGATCACCGCGGCACCCTCCGCGCCAAGCGCGTTCATCAACGCGTCCAACGCTGCCTGCATCATGCGCGGTGCAAACACCTCGTGGCCCATGCGCCAGAGGATATGGTCCAGCACCTCACCACGACGCAGCGAAGCAGCCACACGTCCCGCGGTTTCGTCGAACTCGGTCCAGTCGATCCCCATCCCGCGTGTGCCCACGATGCGCCCCTCCGCGTCAGACACGGGTGCAGCGGAGAATGCGAGCAGTATGGAGCTGCCGTCCGCGCATTTGAGCCACGCGGCGCGCCGACGGACCGGAGCGGTGACACGGAACGGGTTGAAGCCATTCGCGTTCAGTCCGCCGGCCAGCAGCAGCTCGGCAGGCTGGCCGACCAGGGTCGAGGCAGCCCAACCAAGTGCCGGTTTCGGCATGACGAACACGAAACGGCCCCAGGCATCAGTTTCATAGGCGAGATCCGCGGCCGTGATCACGAGATCGCGCCAGCGCTGGCGGCTGTCGAGCAGCGCGCGCCGCAGTGTCGCGTCGGTCCCGGGCGCGTGCGGGATTCCGGCGATCGAATAGGTCATGACGCCAAACGTCCTGTCCCGGATCGGCCCATTAAACGCTGTTCAGGCTAACGAAGGGTTGCCGACCGCGTTGACAGGTTCCAGGCCGCTGCGCATGGTCCGGCCGCGCATTCGACCGAGGAATTTGCCGCATGAGCCAGCACGCGCTGCAACAGCCGATCGAGGAACTATGGGAACGGCGCGAGTCACTATCGTCTGCGACCGGTGGTGGGGCGCGTGGGGCGGTGGAGGCAGCGCTCGACCTGCTGGACTCCGGCACTGCGCGTGTCGCCGAGCCGATCGGGTCAGGCTGGCAGGTCAATCAGTGGCTGAAGAAGGCAGTCTTGCTATCGTTCCGGCTGACCAATTCCACGGCGATGGAGGGGCCGGGCGGCGCGCCGGTGTGGGACAAGGTGCCATTGAAGTTCACCGGCTGGGGTGAGAACCGCTTTCGCGAGGCGGGATTCCGCGCGGTTCCCGGCGCCGTGGTGCGGCGGTCGGCGTATGTCGCGCCGGGTGCGGTGCTGATGCCCAGTTTCGTCAATGTCGGCGCCTATGTCGGACGGAACACGATGGTGGATACCTGGGCGACGGTAGGAAGCTGCGCACAGATCGGTGCCAACTGCCACCTGTCCGGCGGTGTCGGTATCGGCGGCGTTCTGGAACCACTGCAGGCTAATCCGGTGATCATCGAGGACGACTGCTTTGTCGGCGCGCGGTCGGAGGTCGCCGAGGGCGTCGTGGTGGAGCGCGGCAGCGTGCTGTCGATGGGGGTATTCATCGGGGCTTCGACCAAGGTGGTCGATCGCGCCACCGGCGAAATTCATATCGGGCGGGTGCCGCCGTATTCGGTGGTGGTTCCGGGTTCACTGCCGGGGCGAGCATTGCCGGATGGCTCGCCCGGGCCGTCGCTGTACTGCGCCGTGATCGTCAAGACTGTGGATGAGCAGACGCGAGCGAAGACCTCGATCAACGAGTTGTTGCGCGATTGAGGTACAGGCCCTTGTTGGGCGGCGGCCCCTGCTTAATCCGCTCACGCTGCGCGGCAGTGGCGGCAGGTGCGCCGTGAACGATCTGCACGATCCGCTGCCCCTTGCCCAGGCGCTGATCCGCTGTGCCTCGATCACGCCCGCCGATGCCGGCGCGCAAACGACACTTGCCGACGCTTTGCGACGGCTCGGGTTTACCGTCACACCATTGCGATATGGGCAGATCGAGAATCTGTTCGCGCGCATTGGCACCGGATCGCCGCATATCTGCTTTGCGGGCCACACTGACGTTGTCCCGGTCGGCAACGCAAATTGGCAATCGGATCCCTTCGGTTCAGAGGTGCGAAACGACATTCTCTACGGCCGCGGTGCCTGCGACATGAAAGGCGCGATAGCGGCTTTCGTCGCGGCTGCCGCGCAGCTGCTCGCAGATGGTCCGCCGCGCGGTTCGATCAGCCTGCTAATTACCGGCGACGAGGAAGGCCCTGCGGTCGATGGCACGGTGCGCGTGCTCGAGTGGATGCAGGCCAACGGGCAGATCCCCGACTTCTGCGTCGTGGGTGAGCCGACCTGTCCGGTGGCGCTCGGCGATATGGTTAAGATCGGCCGCCGCGGCAGTCTGAACGCGAAGATCACGGTGCACGGTACGCAGGGTCACGTCGCCTATCCGCAGCGTGCCGACAATCCGGTTCACCGGCTGATCCGCATCGCCGATGCCCTGACCGCGGCGCCGCTCGACGCCGGCAACGAGTGGTTTCAGCCGTCAAGCCTGCAGTTCACCAGCATCGACGTCGGCAACCCGGTGACCAATGTGATCCCGGCCACCGCGTCCGCGATGCTGAACGTCCGCTTCAACAGCGACCACACCGGCGCTGCTCTGTCCGCATGGCTGCGCGCGGTGATCGCGCAGCATGCGGAGCGATTCGACCTGGACATCGCGATCAGCGGCGAATCGTTCCTGACGGAGCCTGGAGAATTGGTGAACACGCTGCGCCAGGCAATCGTGAATGCAAACGGCGTGCAGCCGAAGCTCGATACGGGCGGCGGTACGTCGGATGCCCGCTTCATCGCCCGCTACTGTCCAGTCGCGGAGTTCGGGCTGGTTGGCGCTTCCATGCATCAGGTGGACGAGCGCGTGCCGGTTGCTGAATTGCGGGACCTCGCGCGCATATATCGCGGTATCCTCGCGGCCTTTCTGGCATGAGTGGCTACACGCGCGGGCGGCCTCCGCAGCTTGGCAACATCGTGCTCGGCGTCCTTCGCCTGGCCCGCGGGCGTGCCGACGGTATCCGCCAGTTCGGTGCGACACGCGAAGCATTCCTGGCGAGCCTGGCGCCGTTGATCGCCTTCCCACTGGTGGGTGGTGTGCTGATGCTGCTGGGCGGAGGCGGCCTGACCGCGCTTGCCGATTTGCTGGCGACACTGTGCGCGCTGGTGGCACCGCCCGTTCTGTCGTTCGAGGTCGCGCGGTTGTGGGGCAGACAGAATGCGTGGCTGCGCTTTGCCACAGCCTTTAACTGGTGCCAGTGGGTCATACCCGTGATCGGCACCCTGCTGCTTGTGGTACTCGGGACCCTGGCCGCGCTCGGCCTGCCACGCACCGTTGCAAGCGCCAGCGTTGTGCTGGGCCTGGTATCGTATGGCCTTTGGCTGCACTGGTTCCTGGCTCGCCACGGTCTCGGCCTATCGCGCATCCGGGCGGCGCTTCTGGTGTTTGGGGTGAATTTCGGGACGGTGCTGCTTGTGCTGGGACCGCGCATGCTGGCGCTGATCGGCGACGGCGGGCTGGGCGAGAAGTGAGCATCGGCACGGCGGTGTCCTCGGGTTTGCATGCGGCCTGGCTGTTAGCGCGCGGGCGGGCGGAGGGGGTCCAATACGTTGAGGCCGACATGGCCGGCGCGGCGCGCAGTTTCTGGGCTGCCGCGATCTGCCTGCCGGCGTTCGTCTGCCTGCGACTGCTGGCCTGGACTGGCGGGGGCATGCCGCCGCACGCGGCGCACCTGTTCGCGCTTGACCTACTGTCTTATGGCGTCGGCTGGTGCGGGTTTGCCGTGCTGTCGCACCGGTTGGTTAGCGCCATGGGGCTGAGCGAGCGCTGGCCGCGCTGCATCGCGCTGTGGAACTGGTGCAACGTGGTGCAGTATCTGCTGCTGGTGGTGTTCAGCATTCCGGGGCTGTTGGGCGTACCGGCGCCCCTCGATCAGGCGGCGCAGCTTGTCGGGCTCGGCTGGGCGCTTTGGCTGGAATGGTTCGTCTTCCGACTGACGTTGGGCATTGGGTTTGCCGCCGCGGCTGGGCTGGTGATGCTGGATGTGGCGATCGGCGTGCTGCTGGCTGCGGTTGGGGTGGCGCTATCGGGCGGGTAACGAAGCCGAATATGCCCGAGAGGCACAAGAGCGGAGTCTTGCTGCCTGCTCGCATCAGGATTAGTCGGGTCTGTCGGAAGATTTCCAGTCAGGACCCGCATGCTTTCCCAGTTCGAGCGCTACCCTTTGACCTTCGGTCCCACACCGATCGAGCACCTGTCCCGTCTCACCAAACACCTCGGCGGCGCGGTGGAGATCTACGCCAAGCGCGAGGACTGCAATTCGGGCCTGGCGTTCGGCGGCAACAAGCTGCGCAAGCTCGAATACATCGTGCCGGATGCGATCGCCTCCAACGCCGATACGCTGGTCTCGATCGGCGGGGTGCAGTCCAACCACACGCGCATGGTCGCGGCGGTGGCGGCGAAGCTCGGGATGAAGTGCCTGCTGATCCAGGAAAGCTGGGTGCCGCATGAGGACGCGGTCTACGACCGGGTGGGCAACATCATGCTGTCGCGCATCATGGGAGCCGAAACCCGCCTGGTGGATGCCGGCTTCGACATTGGCATCCGCGACAGTTGGAAGGCAGCGCTTGACGAGGTGCGCGCCAGGGGCGGCAAGCCCTATGCCATCCCGGCCGGCGCCTCGGTGCACAAGTTCGGCGGTCTCGGTTATGTCGGCTTCGCCGAGGAAGTGCGGGCGCAGGAAGCCGCGATGGGCCTGCGCTTCGACTATATCCTGGTATGCACCGTCACCGGCTCGACGCACGCCGGTATGGTAGTGGGCTTCGCCACGGATGGACGTGCGCGCAACGTCATTGGGATCGACGCCTCGGGCACTCCGGGGCAGACCAAGGCGCAGGTGCTCGAAATCGCGCAGAACACTGCTGTCCTGGTGGGCGGCAAGGGCATCGTTGCGGACGATATTATCCTGCTGGAGGACTACGCCTACCCCTGCTACGGTGTGCCGTCGAAAGAGACGCTGGAGGCGATCCGCCTGTCGGCGCGCCTCGAGGGCATGATCACCGACCCGGTCTACGAAGGAAAGTCGATGCAGGGGTTGATCGGCCTGGTCCGGAACGGATTTTTTCCCAGCGGTGCCAAGGTGCTCTACGCGCATCTTGGTGGCGGTCCTGCTCTGAACGGTTACGGCTACACGTTCCGGAATGGGTGAGCCGGTTCTGATCACAATTGCCGGCGGAGCCTAACTGCGAATTTAAGCAACTAAATCCGTCTTTAATCGAAATGTCGAGCCGACGTCCGTACGTCAGGCCTGTCTTGAGGACAGGGCGTCTTCCAGGCATTGGACGGAAAAGGATAAACTGATGAAGACGATACTTCTGGCCGCCGCCGCGATGCTTTGCATCGGAGTGGGCGTAGCCTATGCGGAATCGGGAGATGACGAGGGCGGAACGATCCCGAACACGTTTTTCACCGAGCTTCCTGGCGTGATCTCGACGGCCCCTGGGGCGCCACCCAACAACTTTGCTGTGAACGGCTCCCAGACCATGACCCAACCCACCGCCACCTCGTCGGCTGCACCCTCCGCGGCCACTGCCACTGCGGCGACACGTTCCAGCGGCAGCTGACGGTCCCTATTGCCACAAACTGCGCAACCGGGTCGGCGATATGCTGGCTCGGTTTACGCGGCATAACAGGTAATCTCAATGCGGCAGCCGGGACCGTCGACGATTGCCAGGTGGAATCCGTGAAGCTTCACAATCGCGGCGACGAGGCTGAGGCCAAGCCCAACTCCAACCGCATGACGGCTTCTGTCTGAGCGGTAGAACCGGGTGAACACGGTGTCGCGTTCAGTGTCGCGGATCCCGGGCCCGGTATCCTCAACGCGTACCGCGGGTCCCTCAGGATGTTGCAGCAGACGAAGCGCCACGGAACCATGTGCTGGCGTGAACTTGACGGCGTTGTCGACCAGATTTGCCACCGCCTCGAGCAGCAGATCGTGATCGCCCGAGACGGGAGCAGCGTTGGTCAAATCAAGCTGCAGCAACACGCCTTTGTCCTCGGCGATCGGATGATACAGCTCATGCACAGCGCGGAGGATTTCAGCGAGCTGAACGGTTGCCATACCGGCATGCCGGCGACTGTGGTCGATCTCGGCGATTCGCAAGAGCGCGGTGATGATCGCCAGTGACTGATCGAGGGCGGCGATCGCACGATCCGTGGCTACGGACAGGTCCTGAAGCGTAAGCGCGTTGTCACGCCCGCGCTCCAGCATCGCTCGAACGCGCGTCAGCGGTGTACGCAAATCATGTGCGATGTCATCGCCTACGCTCGATAGTTCGCCGACCAGATGTTCGATCTGATCGAGCATGCCATTGACGATCTTCGCCAGCCGATTGAGCGGATCGTCATAGTTGCCGACCGGCAGCCGCTCCTTGAGGTCGCCACCGACAACGAGCTGGACCTGGCGGTTCATCTCATCGATCCGCCGCTGCGCACGCCTGCTGAGCCAAGTTCCGGTCAGCAGCGCCAGACAAACAGCCGGAAGCAGGCCGAGCCCGAGGGAACGGGCCACAACCTGGCCGATCTGGCGCACGTCACTGGCATCGTGGCCAATCAGAAGGATATCGCCGGACGGCAGCCGACCGGCGATAACGCGGGCGGTCTGCAACTCGCGCCCACGAATATCCACGCGCACCAGCTTGACGGTATGCGGCGTGTTGTCGATGAGCAGACTGGGTGGCATTGCTTCGACATTCCCCGCGATCGGCACATTGTCCGAGCCAAAGAGCTCCGCCAGTTTGACCCGGCGGGGATCCTCTACCAGGTGCTGCATGACAAACTTCAGCTCCTGGTCGCGCGCAGCGGCATTGTTCAGCCGCGCATCCGCGATGATGATGGCGTCGAGGTTTTCGGTCAGGTAGGTTGCGGTCTGCCAGTAGACGAAGCCAAACAGCAGTAACGTGCAAACGCCGAATGCACCCGCGACGGCCAGTGCCCAGCGAACGGTGGTTGATTGAACGAATTCAGGCAGGCGCACGCAACATGAACCCTGAACCGCGCACACTCAGGATCATTGGCGGTTCGTCTGGAGCATCCACCTTGCGGCGTAGCCGGCCTATATGCACGTCGACCAGATTGGTCTGCGGCACGAACCGGTAATTCCACACATTTTCCAGCAACATGGCCCGCGTCAGAACCTGTCCCTCGCGTCGCATCATGTATTCCAGCAACTGGAATTCGCGGGGTAGAAGTTCAAGCTCCCGCCGACCGCGGCAAGCTGCCCTGGCCAGCAGGTCCAATTCGAGGGGCCCGACGCGCAGCAAGGTCTCGCGCGCATCCGCGGGTCGGCGCAGCAATGCCTCCAATCTCGCGGCAAGCTCCGACAGCGCGAAGGGCTTGGCGAGATAGTCGTCGCCGCCAGCGCGCAGGCCGCGCACACGATCGTTCACCGCGTTGAGAGCGCTGAGCACCAAGACGGGTGTCCTTATGCCCTCGCCCCGCAGTTTTTCAACCACACTGAGCCCGTCCAATCCGGGGAGCATTCGGTCAACCACCAGCACGTCCCATCCGCCGGAGCGGGCACGCTGCAATCCGTCGGTCCCATCCGTAGCGCGATCCAGCATGTATCCCCGATCATCGAGCGCAGTAACGATCTCTTCCGCGGTTCCGTCGTCGTCCTCGATTACAAGCACTTTTGCCAAGGCGCGCTCCACTTCAAACCGAAGTATTACATGTTATGTCGTTCAAAGCATGTCACCAACCCAGTAATCAGGTCGTCGCGGAAAATGGATCGCCTTGATATCGCACTGCGATCAGGCACAGCCCATCCGCCGGCGCGGTTGGACCGGCCGCCGAACGGTCACGCGCCGTTAGTGCCGCAGCGACGCGATCCACCGGCCAGACTCCGTCGCCGACCAGTTTCAGTGTTCCCACCATGTTACGTACCTGGTGGTGCAGGAAGCTTCGTGCCACGGCGACGATCTCAATGAAGTCGCCGTCGCGCTGCACATCGAGGCGATCGAGTGTGCGCAGCGGGCTGTTGGCCTGGCAGGCGGCAGCGCGGAACGAGGAAAAGTCGTGCCTGCCCAGGAGGCTCTGTGCCGCACGATACATGGCATCGGCGTCAAGTTCGGTGGCCACATGCCAGACGCGGCCGACCAGTAGTGCAGGGCGGGCGCGGCGGTTCAGGATACGGTAACGGTAGGTGCGGCCGATGGCCGAGAAGCGCGCGTTCCAGCCGTCGGGTGCCGGGGCGGCGGCCAGCACGACAACGGGATGCGGCTTCATGTGGTAGTTCAGTGCATCTCGGACCTTCGCGGCTACGAGCGTATCGGGCAGGTGGAGCTGAGCGACCTGGGCCGAGGCATGTACGCCCGCGTCGGTACGGCCTGCGACGGTGCTGACGATCGGCGCGCCGTGGCTCAGTCTGGAGGCTGCGGATTCCAGCACTTCCTGGACGGACAGTCCGGTCGTTTGGCGCTGCCAGCCAACGAATGGGGCACCGTCGGTACTCCAGTTTGAGCGCCCACTGGGTCATGGATGGCTGATGAAGGCCCCCCTCCCCCCGGCCCCCTTCCGCAAGGGGAGGGAGAGCTTTTGGCCCTGGGTGCGTGTGTTCATCCGCCCAGCACCGTTCCCGCGGGCACTCGATGGCCGCGCAGGAAGGCATCGGCTGTCATGACGGGGCGGCCGGCCAACTGGACCCGTGCCAGACGAAGCGCCTGCGCACCACATGCGATCGTCAGCCTTTCATCGAGTGCCATACCAGGTGACCCAGACCCCCACGCTGGCTGAACCGCCAGCACCTTCAGCACCGCTCCGTGCAGCGTGGTGGACGTACCTGGCCAGGGATCGAATGCGCGGACCTGCCGTTCGATCGCCGCGGCATCGCGCGCCCAGTCGATACGGCCCGCCTCGCGCGTCAGCTTGGGCGCATAGGTCACACCCTCATCCGGCTGTGGCACACGCACCGGTTGCTCGGCCAGCGCCCGCAGGATCAGCCGCGCGCCCAATTCCGCAAGCGAATCGTGCAGTTCCGCCGCTGTCGCGGCTGCGCTGATCGGAACCGCCTGACGCAGCAGCATCGGGCCGGTGTCCAGTCCAGCATCCATCTGCATGATGGTGACGCCGGTCTGGGCGTCGCCGGCAAGCACCGCGGCCTGAATCGGCGCGGCGCCCCGCCAGCGTGGCAAGAGGCTGGCGTGAATGTTCAGACAGCCGTGGCGTGGCGTCTCCAGCATCGCCTGCGGCAGGATCAGCCCATACGCCACCACCACGGCTGCATCGAGGCCAAGTGACGCGAATGCCGTCTGCTCGGCTGGGTCGCCCCGGAGCCCCGCAGGCGTCCGAACTGACAGGCCCAGCCGCCGTGCTTCCAACTCCACGGGGCAAGACCGCAGCGCGTAGCCTCGCCCCGCCGGCTTGGGAGACTGGCAATACACCGACGCGATTTCGTGTCCCGCCGCGTGGAGCGCCCGTAGCGCCGGAACCGCGAAGTCGGGGCTGCCCATGAAAGCGAGGCGCATGGCGCTACATCGCCTCGGTGCGCTTTTGGCGTAGCTCCTTGGCCAGCCGGCGCAGGATCATGTTGCGCTTCAGTGCCGAGAGATGATCGACGAACAATATGCCATCCAGATGGTCGATCTCGTGCTGCAGACAGGCGGCCAGCAGTCCCTCCGCGTCGATCTGCCGCTTCACCCCCTCCGCGTCGGTGTAGCGCACCGTCACTCGCGCTGGCCGCGTCACGTCGGCATACTGGCCCGGCAACGACAGGCAGCCTTCCTCGCGCGTCGCCTGCTCCTGGCTGCGTGCCATCACCTCGGGGTTGATGAGCACGATCGGCGACGGTTTTTCGTCCTGCATCAGATCGACAATAGCGAAGCGCAATCCGAGGCCTATCTGTGGCGCGGCGAGCCCGATGCCTGGGGCACGGTACATGGTCGCGAACATGCGCGGCACCAACTTGCGCACCTGTTCCAGATCGCTGGGGCCGACCGGCCTCGCCCGCGCCTTCAGGATCGGGTCTGGCACGACCAAGATCGGCAGGGGCTCCACCGTCGAGTTCATGTCGCGCATGTAGCGGTGCCCTTCGGCTCGATCAACGCCTGGCCCCCTTGCAACCGCAACCGCCACTGCCAAAATTGTCGTCTGTCGGAATGCCGCCATGGGTTCCGGCGACGCTTCGCTCCAAGGAGGAGGCCATGACTACGAGGATGTTCACCTCGCCACTGTTCCTGGGCTTTGACCACCTCGAGCAGATGCTCGAGCGGGCGTCGAAGTCATCGTCTGATGGGTATCCGCCGTACAATATCGAGCAGACCGCCCCTTCGGGGCTGCGGATCACGCTTGCGGTTGCTGGATTCACCATGGATGACCTGCAAATTACCCAGGAAGACAACCAGTTGGTAATACGCGGGCGTCAAACTGAGGATGACCAAGAGCGCGTGTTCCTGCACCGCGGGATCGCGGCGCGGCAGTTCCAGCGGGCCTTCGTGCTCGCCGAGGGGATCGAGGTGAAGGGTGCTTGGCTCGACAACGGGCTGTTGCATATCGACCTTGTCCGGCCGCAGCCAGAGGCACGCGTGAAGACGATCCAGATCAACCGCGCCAACGGCAGCAACGGTCATGGCGGCGGGAAGCTCAGGATGGTCGATAGCGAACCTGGGCAGGAATAAGGCCTGCCCAGCCACGACGGTGCCGCAAAATGTGGGCCGGATTACCAAAAGGCGTCGGAGCTGCAGCAGCGGGCCGCCGCCAGGAAGGAGTACGACGATGAATATCAATAGCATTCAGGAACCGGACGCACAGGCGGCAATGGCTGCCATGATCGATATCCGCCACATTTCCACCGAGCAGCTGGCGCAGCTTGGCCTCCAGCAGATCGCCTACGTAAAGCCGGTGGTCGTCAATGGGACAGCGGCGTACGCGATTCATGCCGCCGATGGCACCCCGATGGCGATTGCCGGGGAACTCGATGTGGCGCTCGCGGCGATCGTCCAACATGAGATGGTGCCGGCGCAGGTGCATTGACCGCCCGCCACTTTGTCCTCAGGCGCCAGGGCCGTGCGGAGCGCGCGGCCCGAGGCCGGCCGAGCTGGGCAACGGTCGAGGTGGAGGATCACGAGGGCGTCGGATCGATCCAGCCAATGTTGCCGTCGCTCCGGCGGTACACGACGTTCAGCTGGCCGGTTGCCGTGTTGCGGAACATCAGGACCGGCTGATCGGCAAGGTCCATTCGCATCACCGCCTCGCTGACCGATAGCAGACTGATTTCGGTCGCCTGCTCAGCGATGACCGGTGGGTGCATTTCATCGTTCGCCCCATCCGAAGCCGGCTCGGTCTCCTGCTGCAGTATATACTGTCGCGCCGCTTCGGGTCGCTCGCGGTTGGCGCTGTCGCGGGCATGCTCATTCATGCGGCGGCGGTAGCGGCGCAGCCGCTTGGCGATGTGCTCGGCGGCATCATCGAATGCGGTATTGGCGTCAGCCGCCTCCCCCTCGCCGCGGAGTGTCAACCCGCGACCGGCGTGTACATTTATGTCACAGATGAAGAAACTGCGCGCGCGACTGAACGTGACATGCGCTTCCAGCGCATGGTCGAAATATTTGCTTGATATGACGTCCAGATGGTCTGACACGCGTGTGCGGAGCGCGTCCGACAAGTCGACCTGCTTGCCCGAAACCGTGATCTGCATCATGCCTCTCCCCGTGCGTCCGTTAATGGGATGTGAATCCCTGGGCCCGATTTCGAGGATCAGACCAGCGCGGCTTTCTCCCGCCTGCGCTGCACCGAGTTAGGGATTCGCAGCGCCTCGCGGTATTTGGCCACGGTCCGCCGTGCGATGTCCACACCTTCATCTCGCAACGCTGCCACGATCGCATCGTCGGACAGGATCTCATCAGCGGCCTCTGCGTCAATCATTGAGCGAATCCGATAACGGACAGCCTCGGCGCTGTGGCTCTCGCCATCCGTTCCTGGGATGGCTGTGGTGAAAAAATACTTAAGCTCGAAGGTGCCCCGTGGAGTTGCGATGTACTTGTTCGCGGTGACTCGGCTCACCGTGCTCTCATGCATCTCGACCGCTTCGGCAATATCGCGCAGGATCAACGGGCGCAGATGCGCGACGCCACGGCGCATGAAACCATCCTGCTGGCGGATGATTTCGGCTGACACCTTCAGAATGGTCTGTGCCCGTTGCTGCAGCGAACGTACCAGCCAGTTCGCGCTGGCGAGCTGCTCGGCCATAAACAGGCGATCCTCCTTGCGCGCGCGCGGTGCGACCCGCGCAAAGAACCTCTCGTTCACCAGCAGACGCGGCATGGTGTCCGGATTGAGCTCGATGACCCAGGCATCATCCGGACTCGGCCGCATCAGAATGTCCGGGATCACAAGTTGCACCGGCGCCGTGTCATAGCTCGCAGCGGGTTTCGGATCGAGGCTACGGATTTCCGCTATCATATCAGCGAGGTCTTCTGCGTCGACGCCGCAGACCGTCATAAGCCGCCGCAGTTCCCGCCGAGCGAGCAGGTCGAGATTGTCGAGGAGAGCGGCCATCGCCGGATCGAGCCGATCGCGTTCGGCAAGCTGCGCAGCGAGGCATTCCCGCAGATCGCGAGCGAACAGCCCGACCGGATCGAAGCGCATCATTCGCGCGCGTACCCGCTCGACGTGTTCCAGTGGGACCGCCATGACATCGGCAATCGCCGTGGGATCCGCGGTCAACCGCCCGGCAGGGCAAAGCAGCGCGATGAGATGCGCGCCGATCAAGCGATCCGCCGGGTCGTTGAATGACAGTCGCAATTGCTCGCCGAGATGCTCGCGCAGCGGGCGACGCTCATCGGCGACATCATCGATGCCACGCTCATCAACGTCGAAGTCCCTGGCACCGCCACGGCCGGTGATTGCCGCGACCGACGGTGCACCATCGGCAATACCACCCGCGTCGTAGGCTTCGCCAAGATCGGCGTCGAGCGGCGCGGTCATCTCCGTGGGCAGTGTGTCTGCCTGCGCCAATTGCGCCGCATCGGTGGATTCGCTGAACCGCTGTGGTACTTGGTCCGGTGCGGCGCGTTCTGTATTCGGCAGTTCGGTGCTGTCGTCGCGCTCAAGCAAAGGATTCCGCTCCAACTCCTCTTCTACGAAGCTTGCCACCTCGATATTCGAGTATTGCAGCAGCTTGATCGCCTGACGCAGTTGCGGCGTCATGACGAGCGTTTGGGTCTGCCGGAGGTCGAGGCGTGGCCCTAACGCCATGAAACGCCCTGGTCCTTCATCGTTCGGCCACGATGTTAGGGCTTCGACACAAACAAAACGTTCACGCGAGGTGTCAAAGGCTGAACCGCTCGCCGAGGTAGAAGCGGCGCACATCCTGGTGCGCCACAACCTCGTCAGGGCGCCCCTCCATCAGCATCTTGCCGTCGTGCATGATGTAGGCGCGATCAATGATGCCCAGCGTTTCGCGCACATTATGGTCTGTGATCAGAACGCCAATTCCACGATCCTTGAGATGCGACACAAGATCGCGGATCTCGTTCACCGCGATTGGATCAATGCCTGCGAGCGGCTCATCCAGCAGGATGTAGGCAGGCTGCGTCGCCAGCGCGCGGGCGATCTCCACACGCCGCCGCTCGCCACCCGATAGGGCCAGCGCCGGCGTGCGCCGCAAATGGCCGATGCCGAATTCGCCCAGCAGCTCGTCCAGCATCAGGTCGCGCCTATCGGGATCCGGCTCGACCACTTCGAGCGCGGCCATCACGTTCTGCTCGACGTTGAGGCCACGAAACACGCTGGCCTCCTGCGGCAGATAGCCGATCCCGAGCCGCGCGCGGCGATACATTGGCAAGGTGGTAATGTCGGCGCCGTCAAGGCTTATCGAGCCGGTATCCGGCTTCACCAAACCCACGATCATGTAGAAGGTCGTGGTCTTGCCGGCACCGTTCGGGCCCAGCAGGCCCACCGCCTCGCCGCGGCGCAGCTCAATCGTCACGTTCCGGACGACCGGACGCTTCTTGTAGGTCTTGCCTACGCCACGTGCGACCAGCCCGGTACCGCCGGCAACGACCCGAAACCCCGATCCCCGTAGTTCCATGCGCATTTCGTTCATTTCGCGGGTCCTGGCGGAACTTGTCCACTTAACTGTTGGTTGGTGGCATCGTTGGGCAGTACCAGGCCCTGCACGCGCTCGCTGGGACCCGGCAGCAACTGCGCTATGCCGGTCTTCATGTTGACCTCCGCCTCCGAACCATCGAGCTGATTCTGCCCGCGCGTGATGCGCACGCGACCAGCCAGCCGCGCTATGCCGGTGTCCGGCACGTAAACCGCCCGATCGCCGATTGCCGTGTCGGTCACCGTGCGGATCGTGACATTGCCGTACGCCTCCACCTTCTGCAGTTTGCCCGACGCGGTGAGCGGATCCGCGGCGTTCTGCGGCGGAGTCGGTGAGGGCGGCGTTGGCGCATCGGTCGTGTAGGCCACCAACGTATCGGCCGCGATCCGCCGTCCGTCGTTGGTCACTGCGACGGCGTTGCCGCGTGCCACTGCCATGTGCTTCTGCGACCAGTATTCCAGATCATCCCGGGCCGTCAGCACATCGTTGGGTGTGGTCAGCTTCAGCGCGCGCCCGGTCACCACGAGCACGGCCTTGTCCATGTCGTACACGGCTCGATCGCCCTGGACCTGGTCGGTGGGTGTGAAGATCCGGACATTGCCCTCCGCCTGCACGCGAAAAATCTCATTGCCGCCCGTATCCGGGTCAGTGACGACACCAGGCGTTGGCTGTGCCGCCTGGGTTGGCTGCGCCGCTCCGCCATTCTTCGGCCGATAGAACGCGATCAACCGATCCGCCGTCACCGTAACATTCTGCCTGACGGCCTTGGCGTTGCCGCGCGCGATCACCTCGCGCTGTTCCTGCCGCCACTCGATCCCGTCGCTCGCGGTAATCGCGATCGGTCCCCCGTGCGCCAGATCCAACTGCTGCGCCCTGCCGGGCGACAGCGTTGTGATGAGCGCCAGTGCTGCCGCGACGGCTGGCCATAACATCCTCACTGTGAGGCTCCGTTCAGGACGAGACGGGCGGGGCCGGCGAACTGCACGGCGGCGCCCTTGTCGGTGATGGTGAAGCCTTGGGCATCAAGTGTGCCGAAAGGTCCCTCGGCATGTGTGGGTTCGGCGCCTGCGGCGGCACCATTCTTCAGGTCGATCGAGGCGCTGCTGGTGGTTACGGTGGTCCCGTCATCCCGATACAGAATGACGTTTCGCGACAGGTCGAGCTGATTGCTGTGTTGCAGGAACACGCCATCCTTGGCCTGCAGCATCAGCCAGGTCCCATTGGCGAGCGTGATGTCACCCTTGGGCGTGGTGAGATTGATGCGTTCGGGGCCAACCTGCTGCGCGGTTGCGGCCGTGAGGGTGTAGGGACGGCCTTGCTGGTCGACGCCGCGGTAGTGGGCATCGGTGAGGGTTGCGGCACCGATCTGGCTGGCGGCACGCTGGTAGGCATCGCGGGCGGAGTCGCGCATGCGCTCGATCTCCGGCCAGAGAGCGATTGTCGCAAGAAGCACCAGTGCGGTGGCGGGCAGCAACCATTTGGCGAGGTTGATGACCAGGCGGCGACGTGCCACGCCGCGGGTAGTGGGGACCTGCCGGATGCGCGCGGCGGCAGCGGCGACCAGCTGCTGGCCGGGTCGGCGGTGGCCAGGACGGACGGGCAGGGGACGGACGCTCATACGACACCCGCACGCAGGAGGTCATGGATGTGAAGAATGCCCGTTGGGCGGGATGCGGCGTCCACCACGAACAAGGCCGTGATCGGGCGTTCGCTGGCGTTCATGGTGTGCAGCGCCTCGCCGGCCAAAGCGTCGGGAGAGATGGTGCGCGGCGCTGGGGTCATGACATTGGCGACCTGACGGGACAGCAGGTCGGGGCCCATGGCGCGCCGCAGGTCACCGTCGGTGACGATGCCGACCAGCCGGCCAGAGGCGTTGACGACCCCGAGACAACCGAAACGCTTTTCGGTGATCAGCAACAGGGCGCGGTCCATCGGCAATTCCGGTGGCGCGAGCGGCATCGCGTCACCCGGGTGCATCAGGTCGCGGACGCGGCGCAGGCGCGTGCCGAGGCGGCCACCGGGGTGGATCTGGTGGAAATCGGCTGCGGTGAAGCCCCGGCGGGTTAGCAGCGCGACGGCGATCGCGTCGCCGAGCGCCATCTGCATGGTGGTGGAGGTGGTCGGAGCAAGGCCCATCGGGCAGGCTTCCGCGGCGATCGGCAATGTGAGCGCAACGTCAGCGGCGACGGCCAGTGTCGAACCGGCGCGCGCGGTGATTGCCACAAGAGGCAGGCCGAAGCGGCGCGAATGCGCCACCAGGTCGGCAAGTTCGGCGGTCTCGCCGGAGTTCGACAGCGCGATTATCGCGTCGCCCGGGACGATCATACCGAGGTCGCCGTGTGACGCCTCTGCCGGATGCACGAACAGGGCAGGGGTGCCTGTGGACGCCAGCGTGGCGGCGATCTTGCGGGCGACATGGCCGGACTTGCCCATCCCGGAGACCACAACGCGGCCCGCGGCGCCTGCCAACACATCGACAGCTTCGCCAAAGCTGGCGGTGAGGCCGGCGGCGAGAGCGTGGAGCCCCGCCGCCTCGGTGTGCAGCACCGAGCGGGCGACATCCAGGTCCCCTCGATTCGGAGCGGGAGCAGCAGTCATCAGCCTCTTTTGACTGCAGGCAGCCTGAGGGTCAACCGGAACACCCTGACCCTGACAAGAATCGTGCCAAAATTAGCGATCCTGGCCGCGTCAATGCGCAAAAATGTCAGGTTGTTCATATCCGAGGAGGTCGAGCCGAGCGCGGGCGGGCAGGAAGTTGAAGCAAGCCTCGGCCAACTCGCGCCGGCCTTCGCGAACCAGCAGGGCCTCCAGCTTTGCCCACAGCGCATGGAGGTGCAGAACATCAGAGGCAGCGTAGGCGAGCTGCTCGGCGGTCAGTTCGACTGCGCCCCAATCCGAGGTCTGCTGCTGCTTGGACAGATCGACGCCCAGAAGCTCCTTGCAGAGGTCCTTGAGTCCGTGGCGATCGGTGAAGGTGCGGGTCAGCCGGGCGGCAATCTTGGTGCAGCGCACCGGGGCGACGACGATGCCGAGAGTATGCTGCAGCATCGCCACGTCAAAGCGCGCGAAATGCATGAGCTTCACCGTGGCAGGCTGGGCGAGCAGCCGGCTCAGGTTGGGGCAATCGTAGCCACGACCGCCGAGACCCGGCGGAATTATTTGGACCAGGTGAGCGTGGCCGTCGCCGGAGGAGAGCTGCACCAGGCAGAGCCGGTCGCGATGCGGGTTGAGACCCATCGTCTCGGTATCGACAGCAACGACGGGACCCAGGGCAAGGCCTTCCGGCAGATCGTTCCGGTGCAGATGGATGGTGCCGCCTGGCATGAATTGGGTGGTGCTCACTGTGTTGGTGCCCAGGAGAAGACTCGAACTTCCACGACCTTGCGGCCACAGGTACCTGAAACCTGCGCGTCTACCAATTCCGCCACCTGGGCAATCATGTGTCCCGCGACGATTGCGGGCGCTGTGGTAGGGCGCGCGATGTAGCCCCCGTGCGGGGGCGCGTCAACCGAAGTTCCGGAGCGAAGTTCCGGAGCGCGAGATGCCGCCTCCCTCTGGCCCCCTCCCGCGAGGGGAGGGGGGAGTAGGACTGAAGATTTCAGACGATGACGAGCAGGGCGAAGCCCGCGGCGACTGCACCAATGATCCCGGCGGCGACCGCGAGTGCCAGGATGCGGGTGACCACGGCAACCGACGCCAGCACGATGGCGATCTGCAGCGCGCCCACCACGAGCTCGTATTCATGGTAGCGGTGAAAAGCCTCGTCACGCGCGAGCTCCTCGGCCTTCGCCCGTTCGGCGATTTGCTTCATGCCGTCGTCCTGGGGTTCGTCGCGCATCCGCGCCTCGGTTTCCTTGGCGCGGGCGATTTCCCCTTGCGGTCCCGCATCGGCAGCGTTCGGCAGATTGGCGAGGATCCCTGCCTCCACCGCCAACATCGTCGCGCGTGCGTTCTTCGCCTGGTAGAACGCCCACTCGTCCGACACTGCGACGTGATGCGTCAGGTAGGCATTTTGCGCCCCCTTCTCGCCCATGTCGGCCAGCGCCAGCGCCGCCGCGAGTACCGCGATCAGTACGGCGATCCGCCGCGCAGTTCTGTCGCTGTGGTGGGCCGGCGCGTGTTCCGCGTGCTCCAGGCCCTCGCGCGCGTGTTCGATTGTCTCGCTCATCCCTCAACCCTCGTTTCCGCTGTGCTGTTGGGCGTTGCGAGCACCTCGCGGACCTTTGCCGCCAGCGCGCTCAGATTGAATGGCTTGGGGATGAAATGCACGTCGTGATCGAGCACGCCGTCGTGCAGGACGGTGTTGCGCGTATAGCCGGTGGTGAACAGCACGCGCAGACCCGGCTGTGCACTGCGTGCCGCGTCCGCCAGGGCCCGGCCATTCACCCCGCCTGGCAGGCCGACATCCGTGAACAGGAGATCGATGCCACCGCGGTCGACGATCAGCCGCACACCATCCATGGCATCGCCCGCTTCGAGCACCTGATAACCCATTTCACGCAGCGCCTCGACTGAGGAGCGGCGCACCTCCTCGTCGTCCTCCACGATCAGAATTGTCTCACCGTCGCCGTGTGGATGTGCCGGTGCCATGGGTCCAGCGGTGATTGCCGCCTGCGTCTCCGGACGGATGAATCGCGGCAGATAGACCTTCACGCTGCAGCCGTGGCCCGGCTCGCTATGGATCGCCACGTGTCCACCCGACTGCTTGACGAAGCCGTAGACCATCGAGAGGCCGAGTCCGGTGCCTCGACCGAGCGGCTTTGTGGTGAAGAATGGTTCGAACGCCATGCTGATGACATCGGCTGTCATGCCGGTGCCGGTATCGCTGACCGAAAGAAGAACGTAGTCGCCCGCAACGACCTCGGAGTGCGTGGCGGCGTAACCATCGTCGAGATGCGCATTCGCGGTCTCGATTGTCAGCTTACCGCCTCGCGGCATCGCATCGCGCGCGTTCACCGCGAGATTGAGCAGCACGTTCTCGAGCTGGTTTGCATCGACGCAGGTCTGCCAGAGCCCGCCGGCGAACTGGGTCTCGATCACGATGTCCTCGCCCAGGGTGCGGTGCAGCAGATCAGACATGTTGGACGACAGCCGCGAGATATCGAGTGGTTCCGGATCGAGGGGCTGCTGGCGGGAGAAGGCCAGCAGCCGATGTGTCAAGGTCGCGGCACGCTGCACACCGGCCATCGCGGACTCGGTCAGCCTGACCAGCGAGGCGCTGTCCGGTGGCAGCCGCCGCTGCAACAGCTCGATGTTGCTGCTGATCACCGTCAGATGGTTGTTGAAGTCGTGAGCGATGCCACCGGTGAGACGGCCAACCGCCTCCATCTTCTGTGACTGGCGCAGCGTTTCCTCAGCAATTTCGCTGCGGCGCACCGCATCCTGCAGCTTTGCCAAAATGGTGTGCTGTCGCCGCCATTGCCGCGCCGCCAACAGGCTGAGCGCAAGCAGGCCCAATGTCGCCGGAAAGCCGAAGATCAGGTGTGCTGCCATGGCGTCGCGCCATTCGCGCACCACTGAACTCCAGCGGCGGCCGATGGCAATGTAAGCCGGATAGTTGGCCAGCCGGCGATAGGCGACAATGCGCTCGGCACCGTCGATCGACGAACTTCCGCGCACAAGCCCGGCGAGTGGTGAGCGGGCGATGGCATCGACCAGGAATTGGTCACGCTGGCTGCCACCCTCGGCTTGTGTCGGTTCAGGATAGCCGGCGAGTGGCGTGCCGTCCTCGCGCAACAACTGCGCGCTATAGTCGGTGTCGCCGGCAAACAGGTCGCTGTCGAATTTGCTGAAATAGGTCGGTGATACGCCGACCAGAATGGCACCTTCGAAATGCCGCGAATCGTGACCGCGGCGGACAGCAACGGTGAATACATCCGCTCGGGTCACCCGGCCGAACACGATGCCGCCGATCTCGAATGGCGCGCCGCTGTCGCGCAAAGCGGCAAAATATCCGCGGTCGCTGAAGTTGATGTCGTGGTCGGCGGGAAAGCGCGAGGTCGCGACCAGTGCGTGCCCATCGGCCCCGGTCACCACGATTGCGGTCACCTGGCTGTAGCCGGCGATCATGGCCACCAAGCGATCGTGCAGTTCGCCTTCGCGTGCGATCACCGCATCGTCGCCGAGATTGCCGAACAGATCGTTCACCCTGCCGCCGAGCAGGAGGTGGGTATCGAGCACGCGCGCCGCTTGTTCGTCGGAGACCGCAAGCGAACTCAGCAGACTTGCCTTCGCCTCTTGCACGGTGCCGCGCCAAGCCAGCCAACCGCCTCCGGCCAGCACCAGCAGCGGCAGCAGAACTGACGCGACGACCAGCCCGCGTATCGCCCACGGGGCGCGGGTCCTGCCGCTGCTTTCGCTCATTCCCGGTGTCGTCCCCTCCGAGGCCGCAATCGAGTTGCCGCAACGATTGATGTCATAGTACCGAGGCTGTCGCCAGATGTGCTTCAGGCGACACTCACGTCGCCGTGATGGCGAAATTGAGGTGAGGAAACATGCCTAGCGTGAAGCCGGTCCTGGTGATCGGCAGCCTCAACATGGACCTTGTCGCGAGGTGTGAACATCTGCCGCGCGGCGGTCAGACCGTGTTCGGCACGGACTTCTTCACCGCCGCTGGCGGCAAGGGGGCAAACCAGGCGGTGGCCGCGGCGCGGCTTGGGGCACGCATCACGATGGCGGGCTGCGTCGGCGACGATCAGTTCGGCGCCGACCTGGTTGCCGGGCTGCGGCGCGATGGGGTGCTGCTGGGTGCTGTGGGGACGGTACCCGGACCGACCGGCACCGCGCTGATCACCATCGATGCGCAGGGCGCAAACACGATCGTGGTGATCTCCGGCGCCAACTCTGCCTGCGACGCGGCTTTGGTGGATCGTGCGCTGGCCAGCGCGGAAGCGCCGGGTATTCTGCTGCTGCAGCACGAGATACCGGAGGAGGCGAACGCACACGCGATCCGCGCGGCACACGCTGCGGGTTGGTTCATTGTGCTCAATCCGGCGCCCGCGCGACCGGTGATGCCGGAGCTGCTGCCGCTGATCGACCTCATCGCGCCGAATGAGACCGAGGCCGCAGTGCTGACAGGCAGCAGCGATCCGCGCGCGGCGGCGCGGCATTTGTTGGCGCATGGCGTGCGCGCCGCGCTGATAACGCTGGGCGGCGCAGGTGCGCTCTATTGCGATGCGAGGGATGGGTTGCATTGCGCCGCCGTTGCGGTGCAGCCGGTGGACACGACCGCCGCCGGCGATGCCTACATCGGTGCACTGGCCGCCGCATTGTCGGAGGATCGAACCGTTGCGGACAGTCTCGGCTTTGCCGCAGCCGCCGCCGGATTGGCGGTAACGCGGCTTGGGGCGCAGCCTTCGCTGGGGTCGCGCGACGAGGTGGCCGCGTTTATTTCACGCTTCGGCGCCCCAAGGCCCGAGGCGCTTGCTGTCTGATCGGCCAGCGGCGCGTCATTGGCTCGCGGCAGTGGGTGTCTGCTGCGCCGTTTGCGGCGAGGGCAATGGTTCAGCGTTGTGGGAAAGCGTCCGCAGATAGGCAATGACGTCGATCCGCTGCTTCTCGTTCTTGATCCCGGGAAACGCCATACGCGTGCCCGGAGCGTAATCGCTCGGTTTGGTCAGCCAGGTGTTGAGTTCGGTGTAGGTCCAGGGACCCTGTTTCGCCTTCAGGGCTTCGGAATAGTTGAAGCCTTGCATATGAGCGTGCGGACCGCCGACCACGCCATAGAGGTTCGGTCCGACGATTGCCTTGCCGCCTTCCTCCAGTGAGTGACAGGCCGCGCAGACCCTCTTCGCATATGTCTCGCCTGCGGCGGGATCGGCGGTCGCCAACTGTTGCGCGATTGGCGGCGACGGCTCTTTCCCGGGGTCGGGAGGCATCGGAGCCGCGTCACCCTGGGCAACCGGTGCGATGCCCACCAAGAGCACCCAGATGCCGGCGCTCACATTGACCATGCGTCGCATGCTGATCCTCCACGGTTCTGTCCCGCTCACTCGTGCGGGAACCGTGTGAGGCCGTGGTTTATTCCGGACGGGGAGGCGGTCCCTGCCAACCTGGCGGCATCTGCTGCGTCGGCGTCAGCGGATGGGCATCCGCGAGGGCGTCGCGCGCCATGATCTCCGCCTGATCGAAGACGTGCTGCAGCCGGTTGGCCGTGAACTGCTCGGCTCCGTCAAAGGCCATTGCAACGATCTGCTCGCCAAGCGCGCGATAGCTCTCGAACTGGCTTTCCTCGAAGAACTGTTCGGTCGTGCTCTGATGGGGGAAGTCCTCATGATCGGCCCAGTAGGCGAGCACATCGGCGCGCATGTAATTCGGCCGCCAAGGCTTCAGATACAGTAGCAGCCCCGTGGACCCGTCATGGTACGTGACCCGGGCGAGCGCACCGGATGCGTTCAAGGTGGGGTCGCCCTTGATGACCGGTGCGATGAATTCGATTGTCACATACAGGTCGATCGCCGCCATGCGCAGCGCGCGGCCGAGATCGGTGTAGTGGTACTCGGGATCGCAACCCGCGTCGATCACCACGATGCGGCGGCACTGACGGCGCAGCATCTCGTAGACACCGAGGTTGTCGAAATGGCCGCCGTCCGACAGGTAGACGTCTTTGCGCTTGTCGTTGGCACGGCCGAGCATCTCGCTGAACAGCGGCCATAGCGCGTTGCTGGGTTTTGCCTGTCCCCAGGATTGGATCACACCCGGATTGGGCAGCCACGCACCCAGCCGGACATCGAACAAGGTCATCAAGAAGGAGGTGGCGGGTGAGGAGTGATAGCCCATGTTGGGGCTGACGGCCGCGCCCGATATCGTCATCGCGGTCCCGAGCGTTATGCCGTGGTTTTCATCCTTCGTGCCCGACTCGCGCTCCTGTCCGGCGTAGTCTGCGGTTTTGACATAGCAACCGTTGGGATCGCCGTCGGTGTCCGCCCCTCCGAGACAGGCGGCGCCGGCGCGCAGCGGCGTGATGGTGAATGGTGCTGCCTTGCGCTCCGCCCAGCCACTCGGTGCGCCCTCCAGGAGGTTGAGCGTGACGTTCACCACCGGGAAAAGAATGCCGCGCTGTTCCTTGCCCTGGTAGAGTTCCTGCATGCGCAGATTGTCGCCGGGATCGAAGCGTGTGTAGGCGTCCGGCTTGCGTTCCTGTGGCGGCCGCGCGGTGCCGATGAAGGCGCGGGCCAGTCGGTTGCGATAGACGCCGTGCAGCGAGAAGCGGTTGATGTTGATGCGGCTGCCGCAATAGAGCGATAGCGCCACCAGCAAGACAATCACGCCAAATGCGGTCAGCCAGGGACGCTCCAACCATGGGCTATCCAGCCATTCGACAATGATGGCGCCGAGCCTGCCCAGCAGCATGAACAGCGTCGCGGCGAACAGCAGCGTAGCGAGCGCGATCAGGGCCTCGCGTGCCATGCCGATCCACGAGGCGGTGCCGGTGGTGTCGGGGGAAGTCGTTGAGCCGAACGATTTCGCGCTTTGACCTAGCCAGGCGCCGACCGGTCCGCTGGCGAATCCGACGACGGCGGCATAGGTGGTGGGCCATTGCTCGAACACCAAGGCTGGCACGACCAGCGTGACGGCAGCGAGTGCGCCCCAACCAAGTACGGGGACCAGCTTCTCTCCGTTCAGCCGCGCCAGCCATTCCCGATCGAGTTCGGCGTAGGCGGCGGTCCAGCGCAGGCCGATATAGAGCGTGCTGTGCAGGACCTGCGCGCCGATGACCCAGAGAGGCGCAAGTACAGCGAGCGTCGCGACCGACATCTGCTGTCCGAGCGTGGTGCCGAGTTGCAGCAGGAACGCGCTGAGTGCCGCGCCAAGCGCCCAGAAGCCGAAGTTACATGCGAAAGCGGCCCAATGTTTCCGTCCGAGCGTCGCGGCGGCAATAATGTAGCCACCGATCAGCACGCAGAATGCGCCTAAAGAGACTGGCGCGAAGGTCCAGGACAGGAAGGGAATCGAGTCACTGCGGCTGGCGGCCGCAGCGCTGAACCATAGCGGTGCGAGAAACGCCCACAGCAGAATCGGCGTGACCACCCAGCGCTGCACGGTCGAGGCAGCCGCGCCATAACCGCCGGTCGGCGAACCCGTCGCGCCATCATAGGCGTGCGTGGGCACCGAGCGGCAGACCATGACGGTACCGAGCAACAGGCAGAGCAGGGCAGCGATCAGGGCGGCCACCCCCCATCCGGACGCAACGTCCCACAGCAGTTCGCGATACAGCAGCGGTACAATCGCAAGAGCCAGCAGGATGGGGCCGAATACCAGCCAGTTGAGCAGCACGTTGCGCAGCCAAAGGACGATCGCCGACCAGGTATCTGACGAACCGAATCCGCCTTCGGGGATCAGGAAGTTCGTATAGTTGCGCAGGCTGCGCAGCGCGGGGTCGGCGGGCTCGGTCAGCGCCTTGATCGCCGCGCTAAGCGCGCCGTTGCCCTTGCCGCCGCCGTGCATGATCGTCGCCAGCCACGCGCCGATATAGCCGCCGCCCGAGACGGTCGAGAGGTAGTTGAATTCGCCGAGCACGCGCTTGGCGGCGAGCGCCTGCAATGCGCCGAGACAGAACGCCGCGCTGCGGATGCCACCGCCTGACAGGCAGAGCGCGGTTCGGGGTGTCTCAGACAGTTCATCTCTGTGCTCATGCAGCCATTGCCGCGTGCGTTGCTGGGGTTTGCCGTCCGTCCAGTCGTTGCAGACGAGTGCGGCATACTCCTCGAGCAGCGTGTCGTCCTGGCTCCATATCGAATCGGAAACAGGCGGCTGCGCCCGGTCGTTTTGCGGCAATGGTGCGTTCCCCCGATGATGACGCTGCCCAGACTGCGAATCGTGACACAGCGCTGCAAGAAGGAGACACCACATGGCACCGCGCGTCGATCCCGTCGTATCCGACAGCGAAGTTCCGGCCCGCACCGGTGTGGTGGTCGTCGGTGGCGGGATCATCGGCACCAGCACGGCGTTCTTCCTCGCGCGCAAGGGGGTCCCGGTGGTGCTGTGCGAGAAGGGTCACATCGCAGGGGAGCAGTCGAGCCGAAACTGGGGCTGGTGCCGCAAGATGGGTCGCGATCCGCGCGAGATTCCGTTGGCGATCGAGGCGCTGCGGCTGTGGCCGGAGATGAATGCATTGACCGATGCGGAAACCGGCTTCCGGCAATGCGGCATCGTCTATCTGTGCAAGACGCCGGAGGACATGGCGAAGCGCGAGGCGTGGCTGGAGGAGGCGCGGCCGTACCAGCTCGAACTCGCGGATGCTGTCACGGAACGAGGCCACTTCGGTGCTGCCGGGTCTGACCGGTGAGTGGCAGGGTGGGCTGTATACGCCGAGCGATGGACGCGGCGAACCGCAGAAGGCCGCGCCGGCGATCGCTGAGGCCGCAAGACGATATGGCGCCACGGTGCTGCAACAATGCGCGGTGCGCGGCATCGAGACGCAGGCCGGGCGCGTGGCGGGCGTGGTTACCGAGAAGGGACGCATCGCCTGCGACAGTGTCGTGCTCGCCGGCGGTGTCTGGTCGCGGCTGTTCTGCGGCAATCTCGATTTGCGTCTGCCGCAGCTCAAGGTGATGTCGTCGGTGATGCGCACCGAGAAGATGGACGCCGGGCTCGAGACCTCGTGCAGCGGTTTCGGCTTTGGCGTGCGCAAGCGGCTGGACGGCGGCTACAACGTGGCAAGCTGGAGCGGCAATCTGGTGGATATCGTGCCCGAACTCGTTCCGCTTCTTCGGCGACTTCCTGCCGGCGCTCCGGATGCAGTGGCGCAGCTTGCGGCTGCGGATCGGCGGGAAGTTTCTGGAGGAGTGGCAGGTGCCGCGCCATTGGGCGCTGGATGGGGCGTCGCCGTTCGAGCGCGTGCGCACATTGGACCCCGAGCCGTACCAGCCGATCCTCGACCAGGCGCGACAGCACCTCACTGCGGCGTTCCCCGCGTTCCGCGATATGAAGGTGGCGGAGAGCTGGGGCGGCGTGATCGATGTGACGCCCGATGGAGTGCCGGTGATTTCGGCGGTCGACACCGTGCCGGGCTTCTTCATCGCCACCGGCTTCACTGGACATGGCTTCGGCATCGGTCCGGGGGCGGGACGGCTGATGGCCGAACTTGTCACCGGCGAGACGCCGGTGGTCGACCCGACGCCGTTTCGCTACAGCCGCTTCACCGACGGCTCGCGGCCGCGGCCTTCACCGCTGGTCTGATGCCTCTCCTTGGCGGGCGCGCCCACGCGTGGCAACGTTGCGCTCGCTTCAGTCAGAACCGGAGGAAATCATGGCCCTGCGCAAGTTCATCATTGAACGCGAGATTCCCGCGGTCGGCTCGCTTGAGCGTGAACAGCTGCGAGGCGCGGCGGCGAAATCCAACCAGGTGCTCAATCAGCTCGGCGCCGACATCCAATGGGTGGAAAGCTATGTCGCCGCCGACAAGACGTTCTGTGTCTATCTGGCGAAGGACGAGGACATCATCCGCAAGCACGCCGAGATCAGCGGGTTTCCGGCGACCAAGATCACCGAGGTGCGCAAGATGATCGATCCTACCACAGAGCATGCGGCATCTTGACGCGGGCTGTGTCACCCTGAACAGGCGTCTGGCCTGACGCGGAACAGCGCGGCCACGTCGGATTGGGCGATCAGCGCCAGCCGGTTCGTGGCAAAGTGCGTCAGGTCGGGTTCGCCGCCGGCGTCCAGCAGCAGCAGGTGATCGAAGCCACAGAGGTCCACCTTACCAGGCACCGCCAGCGCTCGATGGTCGGGGATTGAGCCGGCGCGCTCGGCCAGTTCACGAAACGGGGGCAGCGTCGCGACCGGTTGCTGCGACGGGTTGTCGAACAGGAACGGCCAGTACGCGCGACGTTCGATCAGCAGCATGGCGGGAAGGTGTGCGTCGAGCTGTAAGCCCAACGAGAGTTGCCGGCTGAGCGGCACGTTCCGCCAATAGCGCGGCGCTTCCCTCTGCGTCACGGCAGCGACAAACACACGGGACCCGGGTTCGACCGACGCGATGACGGCGCGCAGGTCCGCGATGTCGCGTTGATTTTCATGCCATGCATAGCCAACGATGGCCATGCGAACGCCGAACAGCAAGGTGAACCCAGTGACAGTGGCGCAAGCGATGGCGCGTGGCAGGCCGGTCGGCAGCACCGCACCGAAAAGCAGAAAGCCCAGCAGGATCACGAAGCGCGTGTCGAGCAGATATGTGCCCTTGAAGGAAAATGGTGCCGCAAGAAACAGCAGCGTCGTCAGCAACAATGGCAGGCTGCCGATCGGCGATACGCGCAGCCAGCCCTTCGCGAAACATATGAGAAGGAATGCGCCGACTATGCATGCCGTGGCGATGTCGAGCGGCAGGATGTAGTTCGCGAACGGCAGGATCAGTTGGCGTAACTTGACGGTGAGGGGGGAAAATTCGGTCGCGTCGGAAAGCGCGGCAAGCGGCGAGACAAGGTAGAGTCCCAGCGGCACGAGGGCCAGGGGCAAGAGCGCGGCGGAGCGTACAAGCATCGCCCAGACCTGCCGACGATGCCGCCACAAACATTGCAGCTCATAGCCCGCGATCAACAGATAGAAAAAGAGCAGGCCCAGCAGGTGGCAGAAGAACAGCGCGATGCAGCCTGCCGGCGCCAGCACGACGATGCGGCGCGGATAGCGGTCGCGCCAGGCGATCCAGGCAGCGGCAAGTAGCAAGGCCAGGCCGACGGCGGCGACGAAGTTCAGGAACCCAAGCAGCACGGTCGCATTGTAGGCGACGAGGCCGGACGCGAGTGGCCAGAGGGAGAAGCCGCCAAACACCGCGCGGCTGTAGACGATCGTGCCGACGACCGGCAGCAGCAGGATGACCCCGATAACGATGCGGCCGGCGAGATGGACGGGAAGCACCTGCAACAGTGGCGGCAGGACGAGATCAGTGCCCAGGTTGGGGATGATCGCCCAATGGGCGACGTACATGCGCGACACGATGGGATCGGCCGCCCCGAACGCCAGCACGACTGCTCGCGCGAGATGGTTGGGATAGTCGAGCAGTGGCGGCACATCGACCAGCGTCAGAGGCGTCAAAAGAGCCAGGCAGAGCAGGAGGGGCGCCCATTTCATGCCGGGACTTGAGGCAGGGGCTGGCGCCGAGCACACTCCGGCGGAGGAATGACAGGAGGGCAGACATGGACCTGACGCAGTTCCGTGCGACGGTGGCGCAGGGTGCGCCGCCCGACGGAAGCAGCCTTGCATTGCAGACCCTGTGGTGGGACGCGAAGGGGGACTGGAATCGCGCCCACGGCTGCGCGCAACAGGACGAAGGCAAGACCGGATCTGCGGTGCACGCCTATCTGCACCGCAAGGAGGGCGACATGCGCAACGCTGGTGGCTGGTACAGTCGTGCTGGCCGCGAGCCCGCCACTGTGTCGCTCGATGAGGAGTGGCAGTCGCTTGCGGAGGAGATGTTGGCGCACCAGGCGGTGGAGGGTGCGCGCGCGGCGATGGACGGGTTCATGTTGGCGTTCAACGCGAGGGACGCCGATGCAATCCGCTCGCGTTGGTTCCACTTCCCGCATGCGCGATTTCATAGTGGCACCGTGACGGTGATGCAGACGCCAGCGGACTACCACAATCTGGTATGGGAAAGCCAAGGTCAGTCGGCGGGTTGGGGACGATCGGCGTGGGATTACGTCGAGGTGATCGACGCCGGCCCGGATAAGGTGCATTTTCGCGTGCAGTTCACTCGGTATCGTGCGGATGGCAGCTCGCTCGGCAGTTACCGGTCACTGTACATTGTGACGCTCAAGGACGGCCGATGGGCGATCCAGGGCCGCTCGAGCTGGGCGGAATGACGCGGAGGGTTTGAGTCATGATCAAGAAGTTTGCCACCGTCTATGCCGGGCACGTCGATCTGCCGGATCGCGGCCAGGACGCGACGCCGGCCAACGAGCGACGTTTCTCCAACGCGCATCTCGCCAGCGTGTTTGACAAGAGCGAGGCAATTGCCAGGGTGATGGACGAGGGCGGCTGGGACACGCTGTGGATGGCCGAGCATCACTTCCAGCAGGAAGGCTACGAGGTCATTCCCAACCTGCTGATGGCGGCGGTGCATCTCTGCCATCTGACGAAGAGCCTCAGGATCGGCTGTGGCTTCAATATTACACCGATGTGGCATCCGCTCCGGCTGGCTGAGGACTTTGCCTGCGCCGACATCATGACGAAGGGCCGCACGATCTTCGGCGTCGGGCGCGGCTACCACACGCGCGAGGTGGAAACCTTCGGCGCGCCGATGCTCGATCAGAACGCTAATCGCGAACTATTCGAGGAGCAGGTCGAGATCATCTTCAAGGCGTTCGACAGCGAGCGTTTCTCCCACAAGGGCAAACACTACACATTGCCGCCCGAGGTGGCGTATCGCGGCTATACGCTGAAGGACCTGACCTTGGTGCCGCGTCCGGTGCATCTGCCGGTGGAGTGCTGGCAGCCGGTGGTCAGCGCATCAGCGCGCGGCCTCGACTTCATGGTGAAGCACAATATCAAGGGCGCGGTCGGCGGTGGGGCGGCGACCATGGAGCAGGGACCGATCACCGCGTTCCAGGCGGCGGCGCATCGTGCCGGCAAGGACTGGAAGCTGGGCGAGAACCTGATGATCGGCATTGTCGTCCACCTCGCCGACTCGAAGCAGCAGGCGCTGAAGGAGCTGGTTCCGCTGTATGAGGAGCACGCCAAGATGTTTGCTCCGCTCGGTTTCATGCCGGGGATGACCAAGGAGCAGATCGCGGCCGTTGCCCGGCGTGGTGGCTGGTATGGCGCCGGTGTGCCGAACGTGGAGCACTATATCAACCTGGGCGGCTGGTTCGCGGGCACCTCGGAGGAGTTGGTCGCGTACCTGAAGAACATCGAGGACCGCTATCCGGGGCTGGAACACATCAACCTGTCCACGCCGATGGGCACGCCACAGTCGATCATGCTCGACCAGTATCGTCGCGTGACGGCAGAGGTGATGCCGCATTTCAAGCGCTGAATGCGGACGATCCTCAACGTCCTGTGGAACGTCCCCGGACTGGGGTTTGTCGCGGCGTTCTTCTGGGTCCTGGCGGGCCTGCTGATGGCGATCACCATCATCGGGCTCCCCTGGACGAAAGCGTGCTTCACGCTGGCGAACTACACGCTGGCGCCGTTCGGCCGCGAGCTGGTGTCGCGCTACGACGTGACGGGGCGTCAATCGCTTGGCACCGGTGGACTGGGACTGCTGGCAAACGTCATTTGGTTCCTGCTCGCCGGGTGGTGGCTGATCGTGCTGCACGTCGTGGCAGCCTGCGTTTCGGCAATCACCATCATCGGCATTCCGTTCGCGTGGGCGCATCTGAAGATCGCCGCGGCGGCGCTGGCACCGGTCGGCAAGATCGTCGTGCCGAGTGAGGTGGCGTCTGAGATCGATCGCGAGAAGGCGGCGAGTTGGCTGTACGGCACAAGGCGCCGCTAGGCCTGAGGTTACGTAGCGCGTGAGGCAAGCACGCAGAACGCTTTTTCCGTGTCGGTTACTCGGCAGTTGCTGAATCCGGCGGCCGCGAGGAGCTCGGGTATGCCCTCGCGTGATTGCCCGGAATACATGGTGAACGCCAAAGCCAGCTGGCCACCGTGCCTGATAACGCGCGATATTTCGAGCAGCCCAGCCAATGCGTCTGGCCATAACTGCATCGAGTTGATCGCGAGTACCTTGTTGAAACTGCCGTCCACGAAGGGCAGGTGATCGGCGGATGCCTGGCGCAACTCGACGCGGCGCTCGCTGATCCTGGTGGCATTGCGCTGCGTCGCCTGACGAAGCATTTCCGGTGAGGGATCGATGCCGGCGACGCGCCTTGCCCTCGCGGCGAGCATCTCGATCGCCACGCCAGGACCGATGCCGATTTCCAGCACACTATCTTGCTGCCGAACGTCCAGCAGGCCGACAACCCAGGCGGCATGGCGCCGATTGACGCGTGCCATGATGACGCCACCGAGCAGCCCCAGAAGACCGCGCGGACGGCCGAACATGCGCATCAGGGTGTCGCTGCCGATGCTCATCGCGTAACAACGCTCGTGCGCCATGCGGGTTGCCAGACGGCACTACGCGGCATCAAATCACGGCAAGGAGGACACGTACGATGAACGCTCGGCCGGAACCCTTCGTTTTGAGCACCCCTGATACTGCGATCGCTGATCTGCACGAACGTCTCGCGCGCACGCGGTTCCCTGATCAGGCGCCCGGCGAGCCCTGGGCGTATGGCACGAGCGTCGAATACGTGCGCGGGCTGGCCGAGTACCTGGCGCGCGAAGTTCGACTGGCGCGCGCAGGAAGCGCGGTTGAATGCATTTCCTCAGTTCAGGACGGCACTGCATGATATCGACGTGCATTTCCTGCACGTGCCGGGGAAGGGGCCGAACCCCTACCCACTGCTGTTGATGCATGGTTGGCCCGGTTCGGTGTTCGAATTCCTCGATCTGATCCCGCGTCTGACTGATCCCGCGAGTTTCGGTGGCGATCCGGCGGACGCGTTTACTGTCGTGGCGCCGTCGTTGCCGGGCTACGGGCTGTCGTTCCGCCCAGGCCAGAAGCGCTTCGGCATCGAGGAAATCGCCGACTGCCTGGCCGACCTGATGACGGAAACGCTGGGCTATAACCGCTTCGCCGCGCAGGGTGGCGACTGGGGCGGCATCACCGCGTCGCGTATGGGCTACGCACATGCCGCGAAGCTGATCGGCATCCATGTCAACCTGCTCGCGGTGCGCCGAGAGCCCAACATGCTGTCCAACCCGACGCCCGAGGAGCGCAAGTACCTCGACGAGTTGGCCCACTGGCTGAAGGAGGAGACAGGCTATCAGTGGATCCAGGGGACCCGGCCGCAGACGCTCAGCTTCGGTCTGACGGATTCGCCCGCAGGTCTGGCTGCATGGATCGTTGAGAAGTTCCGGGCATGGTCGGACTGCAACGGCGACGTGGAGAGTGCGTTCACGCGCGATCAGTTGCTGGCGAACATCAGTCTGTACTGGTTCACCGGCGCGATCGGTTCGTCGTTCTTCCCGTATTACTTCCGAATGCATCGGCCGTGGCCGATCCCGGAAGGCGGCAGTATCGCCGTGCCGACCGGTTACAGCGAGTTTCCGCGCGAGATTTTGCGTGCGCCGCGATCGCTAGCCGAGCGCACCTATACCGATATCCGCCGGTGGACCGTCATGCCGCGCGGTGGCCACTTCGCGGCAATGGAACAGCCGGAGGCACTGGCCGGCGAGATCAAGGCGTTCTTTCGACCACTGCGCTGACGCAGTTAGAACAACGGCGCGTCGTAGAGGTCCGCAACCTGCGCGCCGACCGAAACCTGTGGCTCGGATGGTTGGAACTGCCTTGCCGCCTCCATGTGCGCCACCTCGTCGCGGGTGGCAGCGAAGACCTGGTGCAGGCTCCGGCCCCGTTGGTCGAAAGCGTCCAACTCAGCCGCGCCGAAGAATGTATGTCGATTGCCGGCCGCACAGCCGAATGAGCTGCGGTCCGCTCGCGCCGCGGTGATGATGATTCGGTCCGGTGAACGCAGATCGCTGATCAGCGATCCGGAGTAGCAGGCGGAGATGATGATAACCGACTGATGGCCAGCGAGCGGTGTCAGCTTGTGCGCGAGCTCGCGTGAGGGTAACGCGGTCGGCGCGTTGTTGCCCACCTTGCGTGCCAGCACCTGATGCGAGCCGTGTGTGCTGATATAGACGAACACGATGTCGTCCGGCCTCGCCTGTGCGGCTGCCGAGCGCACCATTGCAGCGATGTTGGCATCATTTGCGACCGGGTAGTGATTCTGAGCGGATACGACGTTGCTCGCGATCATCGGCACGACGTGGAACCGGCTCACGGTCCGCAGCTTGTCGGAGAGTTCGACAACATCGTTCTCGGACCATGGTTCGGAATAGAGTGCCAGGCCGATATAGAACAGGCGTTTGCCGTTGGCTGCCGCCTGGTGCTGCGCGAGCGGCGTCGCCCGCGGCTCGGCGCATCCGCCCAGCGGGGCCGACGTGAGCGTCAGGCCGGCGATCGCGGCAAAGAGGACGTATTTTGCGGTTCGCTTCATGCAGACTTCATCGCGCCAGACCGCGATTGCGTCCAGCTCCCTTGCCGCGTGCTCCGGCGTGAAATGCCGACGCGGATGCCAGCCCTTGCCGGCACGGTATTATTCCGCGGCCACCGGCACAGCGTTTGCGGTGAGGCGCGACAGCAGCGCGCGACGCTCCTTCTCCGCCTTCATCCGGTTGGCGTCCTTCACCGGACCGAAGCCACGGATCATGTCGGGCAACTGTGCGATCGCCACGGCGACATCCAGCGTATCTGGCCGCAGCGCAGCCACTGCTGTGCGAAGGTCGCCGACATACCGCGCGATCAGGGACCGTTCCATCCGCCGTTCCTGCTGGCGGCCGAACAAGTCGAACGGCGTGCCGCGCAGACGCTTGCCATGCCGCAGCACACGGAACAGCGGCAGCGCGAGCCATCCGGGGAGGGCGACTTTGCGGCGCCGTCCGGTGGCGGGATCGATGCCGGTGATCAGCGGCGGCGATAGATGGAACACCGGCTTCTCGCCATACGTTGCCGCGGTGTGCAGGCGCGCGACCTCGTATTCATCCTTGTATGCCATAACCCGATACAGGCCCTCGGCCGCGGCGCGCGACAGACGCCCCGGACTGCCGAGTGCCTGCGTCTCGCCGGCAATCACCTCGTTCAGCAGTGCCCGATAGCGGTTCGCCAGCCTTTTGCTCTGGTAGGCGACGAGGGAAGCGGCGCGGGCATCGATCAGCGCACTCAGCTCGGCCGGCGGTGCTTCCAGCGTGTGCACCAGAATTTCGTCTTCAAGCGCCGGACGTTCGGCCAGTATGCGGCCCCACAGAAACGCCCGCCGGTTGAGCGACACCGCGGCGCCGTTGAGTTCAATGGCGCGCAGGATGGCGGGTTCCCCGACCGGGATCAGGCCGCGCTGCCAGGCAACGCCGAGCAGCAGCGTGTTCATAGCCTGCGCGTTGCCGAACAGATGCTCGGCCAGCCGCACCGCATGTAGATACTTGGACGCTGCGGCGTCGGTGGTGCGCTCGATGGTGCGCCGATGCAGCACGGCATCAATCAGCAGATTCGCATCGTGCTTGAACGCGGCGGTGGCGGCGAGGTCGAGGTTGCCGATTACCGCGGCGGACGCCGCATTGCGCTCCAGCACACCTGGCCCGGCTGACACCGCCAGATCCGCCGCGAGCATGACGTCCGCCGCGCCGAGAGGGATGCGCACGACGTCGAGCGCCGCCTCGCTGTCGGCGATCTGCACATGGGCGACCACAGTGCCGTTCTTTTGCGCGAGCCCGGTGAAGTCGAGCGTTCGGACCGCGCGGCCTTCGAGATGTGCGGCCATTGCCAGGATGGCGCCTGACGTGACGATGCCGCCACCGCCGATGCCGGCGAACAATGCGCGCCACGGCTTGCTCATCACGGGTAGATCCGGCTGCCGCAGGGCGGCGGCGAGCTCGTTCTCTCGCGCCTGCCAGCGCGGGTCAGCGTCGGGTGCGTGCGGCGGGCCGGCGATTGTGACGAAGCTCGGGCAGAAGCCCTTGAGGCACGACAGATCGACGTTGCAGCTCGTCGGATTGATGCGGCGCTTGCGGCCGAGCGATGTCTCCACAGGTTCGATCGCGATGCAGCTAGACTGTGCGGAACAGTCGCCGCAGTTCTCACACACCTGCTCGTTGATCACGACGCTCTGCACTGCCTGCGGCATCTTGCCGCGCTTGCGCCGGCGGCGCTTCTCGGTGGCGCAGACCTGGTCGTATATCAGAACAGATACACCCTCGTAGGCACGCAGTTCGCGCTGAACCGCGTCGAGTTCGCCGCGCACATGGCGCGTCGCGCCGGATGGCAGCGCCGATGCGGGCGGCAGACGATCCGCTTCGTCCGCGACCACGGCGATGCGTGCGACACCTTCCGCGGCGACCTGCGCGGCATACTGCGCGACCGAATAGTTGCCTTCGGCTGGTTGTCCGCCGGTCATCGCCACGGCATCGTTGACCAGCAGCTTGTAGGTGATGCGCGTACCCGCCGCGACGGCCTGGCGAATCGCCATGATGCCCGAATGCGTGTAGGTGCCGTCGCCCATGTTGGCGAACACGTGCGGCGTGTCGGTGAACGGGGCCATGCCGACGAACGGCGCGCCCTCGCCGCCCATATGGGTGAAGGTGCGGGTCTGGTCGCCCTCATCGAGGGCCATGAAATGACAGCCGATGCCGGCGGTGGCGAAGCTGCCATCCGGCAGGCGCGTAGAGGTGCCGTGCGGGCAGCCGGCGCAGAAGGCGGGAGCGCGTCGGAGCAGGCCGGGCGGACGCTCGGGCATACGTGACACCGGCGGGTTCTGGATGTTGAGGCCGGCGGATCGCAGGAAGCCGGCGAGGCCGGAGGCCACGATTTCCGGCGACAGTTCCATCAGTGGCGACAGCAGCGGTGCGCCAGATGGGTCGGTCTTGCCGCTGATCTCCGGACGCGCGCTCGCCGGCAGGTTGTAAAGCGCGTCGCGAATCTGCGTCTCGACAAAGCTGCGCTTCTCCTCAACCACCAGGATCGCGCGCTTGCCGCTGGCGAACGCGCGCAGTCCTTCGGTTTCCAGCGGCCAGGTCATCGCGACCTTGTAGAGCGCGATCTGCGCGTGGTCCTCGAGGTCCAGCATGCGCAGCGCGTGCAGCGTATCGGCGTGCGCGCGGCCGACGGTGACGATGCCGATCGGTGCGTCACTGGTGCCGAAGATGCGCCTGTCGAGCCGGTTGGCGCGCGCCCAGGCAAGTGCTGCGGGGATGCGCTCCTGCACCACGCGCCGCTCCAGTTCGGCGCGGTCGGCGGGGAAGCGCAGATGCGGATCGTAATTCAGCCCGTGCGGCGGCAGCAGGAAGTCTGGCGTGATGAACTCCCTGCCGGACGGAATGATCAGCGTGGTCGCCTGTTCGGCGGTCTCCGCGGTGGTCTTCAGCGCGACCCACAAGCCGCAGAAGCGCGACAGTGCGATGCCGGCAAGGCCGAGATCGACGATGTCCTCGACCGAGGCCGGGTTTAGCACCGGGACAAAAACGCCCTCGAAGACGTGCTCGGTCTGGTGCGGATACGTCGAGGAGTGCGCGCCGTGGTCGTCGCCGGCCACTGCCAGTACGCCGCCATGCTGCGAGGTGCCGATGAAATTGCCGCAGTGCAGCGCATCGCCTGCGCGGTCGACGCCGGGACCCTTGCCGTACCACATACCGAACACGCCATCGACGCGCTTCCCGGGAAACGCGTCGAGCTGCTGCGTGCCGTACAGCATGGTGGCGGCGAGGTCTTCGTTGACGCCGGGCTGGAACCGGATGTTTTGCGCGGCGAGCATCTTCTGGCGGCGCCAGACTTCGCGGTCGAGCCCGCCCAGCGGCGAGCCGCGATAGCCGGAGATCAGTCCGCCGGTGTTTCGGCCCTGGGAGCGATCGAGACGCGCCTGCTCCAGCAGAACGCGGACCAGCGCCTGGATGCCGGATAGCAGGATGGGGGTGTCGAGCTCGGTGAAGCGGCTTTCCAGCGTGGTGGCCGTGTGGCCGAGACCGATGTCCATCTGTGTCGACTCTCCGCCTGTACACGCGATGCAGCGTGTCTGAAAAATGGGTGTGCCGAGGCGATCTTGCCATGTGAGGCGAGGGCGCGCACGCGGAGTTGGCAAAATAGCGGCGAAGCTGCGCCGAAAGTCGTTTCGACGATTGTATGTTGCCGGGCGGCCGAGGGACGCGCATGAGTTCGTGCGCGGCCCTTGGGTATCATTTCCCCGGCGGGCAGGAATCGGAAGGCGGAAGGGCGCGGCCATGGCCATCGTGCCGATACGCGGATTGTTCGAGGCGCATCTGACGGTCAGCGATCTGGACCGCTCCATCGCGTTCTATCGCGACGTGCTGGGGCTACCGCTGGCGCAGCGTATTCCGGCCCGCCAGGTGGCGTTCTTCTGGGTGCCATCGTCCGACAAGGCCATGCTCGGCCTGTGGTGCATCGGCACCTCGCCGCTCCGTCTGCGCCTGCACATCGCGTTCGATGTAGCGCTGCCGCAGGTGTTCGAATCCGTTGCGGCGCTGCGGCGGGCGGGGATTAGGGCGCGCTCCGGCGATGGCGTGGCGATCGAGGAGCCGGAGGTACTCTGCTGGATGCCGGCGGCGAGCGTGTATTTCGACGATCCGGATGGCCATTCGCTGGAGTTCATCTGCATGCTGGACGAATCGCCCCGACCGGAGCTGGGTCGGGTATCATGGTCGGAGTGGCGGAGGCAGACATGAGTGACGAGGTCCGTGTCGAACTGCGTGACGGCTGGCGCAAGCTTGTGCTGAACCGGCCTGAAAAGCTGAACGCGGCGAACGAGGCGATGCTGACCGCGCTGCTGCACGCGCTGGATGCGGCGGAGGCGGATCGGGGCTGCCGTGCGCTGCTGCTGACCGGCGAGGGCAGGGGGTTCTGCACCGGTCAGGAACTCGGGTCGGCAGTGATGCCCGGTCCCGGCGGGCCGCCCGATCTCGGCACTGTCGCTGCACTGCATCATCGGCTGGTGCGACGATTGCGGGGAGTGCCGCTGCCTGTGGTCTGCGCGGTGAATGGCGTGGCCGCGGGAGCTGGGGCGAGCTACGCGCTGGCCTGCGATATTGTACTGGCTGCGCGCAGTGCGAAGTTCATCCAGGCGTTCGTGAAGATCGGCCTGGTGCCGGATTCCGGCGCGAGCTTCTTCCTGCCACGGATGATCGGCGAGGCGCGCGCGCGGGCGCTGGCGATGCTGGGCGAGACTCTGGACGCCGAGCGCGCCGCGGACTGGGGAATGATCTGGAAGGTCGTGGATGATGGCGCGCTGGAACAGGAGGCCGAGACGCTCACCAGCCATTTGGCGAAGCAGCCGACCGAGGCGCTCGCGGCCATGAAGCGTATGTTTGCTGCGTCGGCCACCAATGGGCTGCTGGCACAGCTCGATCTCGAACAGGAGCTGCAGAGCGCGGCGGGTCGCGGCGCGGAGTATGCCGAGGGTGTGCACGCATTCCTCGAGAAGCGTGCGCCGCGATTTCCGGGGCGGAAGTGAGCGAGCTTGCGCGCACACTCGCCCAGGCGATGTGGGCGGAGGATCGCGCCAGTTCGGGCCTGGGCATGCGCCTGGACGCCGTCGCACCGGGACACGCGCGTCTGTCGATGACAATCACCGAGGCGATGACGAATGGCCACGGCATCTGCCATGGCGGTTTCATTTTCGCGCTGGCGGACTCGGCGATGGCGTTCGCGGCCAATCCGCGCGGCGAGGCTGCGGTGGCGCAACACGCGTCGATCACGTTCGTCCGTCCGGGGAAGGTTGGCGAGGTGCTGGTCGCTGACGCCGTCGAACGAATGCATGCCGGCCGATCAGGGATGTACGACGTGCGTGTAAGCACAGAGGAGGGCGAACTGGTCGCCGAGTTCCGCGGTCATACCCGCACGATCCGGGGCAAGGCAGAGGGCCGAGGCAAGGCGGAGGGATAGATGGCAGGCCTCGATGCAATCGAAACGGCGTCGCGTGATGAGATTGCCGCGTTGCAACGCGAGCGGCTCGCCTGGACGCTGCGCCATGCCTACAACAACGTGGCGCACTACCGAGCGGCGTTCGATCGTGCCGGCGTGCATCCGGATGACTTCCGGACACTTGATGACCTCGCAAAGTTCCCTTTCACCAGCAAGCAGGACCTGCGGGCGAATTATCCGTTCGGCATGTTCGCTGTGCCGCGCGAGCAACTGGTGCGCGTGCATGCTTCGTCGGGGACGACGGGCAAGCCGACCGTCGTTGGTTATACCGCGAAGGACATCGAGACCTGGGCACATGTGGTGGCGCGCTCCATCTACGCGGCGGGTGTGCGGCCAGGGATGATCGTGCATGTGGCGTATGGGTACGGGCTATTCACCGGCGGCCTTGGCGCGCATTACGGCGCGGAGAAGCTGGGCTGCACGGTGGTGCCGGTGTCGGGTGGCATGACCGAGCGTCAGGTGCAGCTGATCACCGATTTTTCTCCTGAGGTGATCATGGTGACGCCGAGCTACATGCTGGCGGTGCTGGACGAGTTCCAGCGCGAGGGACTGGATGCGCGCGAGTGCTCGCTAAAGATCGGCATCTTCGGTGCGGAGCCGTGGACCAACGCGATGCGCCGCGAAATCGAGGACGGCTTCGCGATGGATGCAGTCGATATCTATGGATTGTCCGAGGTGATGGGTCCCGGCGTGGCGAACGAATGCGTCGAGACGAAGGACGGACTGCACATCTGGGAGGATCACTTCTACCCCGAGGTGATCGATCCGGAGACCGGTGCGGTGCAGCCGGAGGGCGAGCGGGGCGAACTGGTGTTCACCACGCTGACCAAGGAAGGCATGCCAGTGGTGCGCTATCGCACGCGCGACCTGACGCGGCTGCTGCCCGGCACGGCGCGCACGATGCGTCGGATGGAGAAGGTGACCGGTCGATCCGACGACATGGTGATCGTGCGCGGGGTCAACATGTTCCCGACGCAAGTGGAGGAGCAGTTGCTGAAGAGCGAGGTGCTGAGCGGGCATTACCAGATCGTGCTGACGCGCGAGGGACGGATGGACGAGGTGGTGGTGCATGTGGAGGCGCGGCCGGAGTATTTCGATCCGGTGCTGCTGGAGGGGGAAGCGAAGGCGGTCGTGGCGCGGATCAAGGACACGATCGGACTGACCACGCGCGTGGTGGTGGAAGCGCCAGGAGCTGTGGAACGGTCGGTCGGGAAGGCGCGGCGGGTGATCGATCGGCGGGCAAGGGAGTAACGCCGGTATCGGTGGCGTTGCTGCGTGCAGTGAACGTCGCCAGGCGCGGCCATAAGAAGCCGTTGACGAGCCTCGTGACCACGGCATCTTCTCTGATCTTCACCCGTAACGCGTCGAGGAACACCACGGCGTAGACCGCCTCAAGTGGCGACTCTGCCACGCCCCGCAATCAGCCGCCCGCATTGACCCAGGTTTCCCCGATCCACCCATTGTCGTCGTAGTCCGCCATGCACTGGTCGACGAGTGCCTCCATTGCCTTGAGGTCGCCGCCGCGCTCCGCACCGGTCAGCGATTGAGAGCGGATGTCCTCCCAGCCGCCGGCGTAGTTTCGCTCGTAGAGTTCGTGACGGCCGCCGAACTCCGTACCGATCGCATCCCACAGCAGCTTCATGATCTTGATGCGTTCTTTATACTCAATGCCGTGTGAGCCACGCACATAGCGCCGCAGATACGGCTCGATCGCCGGATTGGCGAAATCCCTCACCGACGACGGCAAATAGATCAGTGCCGATGTAACGATGCGCTCGACGATGTCCTTGATGCGCGGATAGGCATCCGGCGCAAACACGCGATAAGCCAGCCCCGCGCGCAGATTCGGCAGCACCGCGTCGCCCACCCACGGGTCGGGATCATTCGCCATCGCGTTGGAGAGCGACCAGAACAGGTTGCGCCAGGCAATTGCCTCGCCCAGTTGCACCTGGTTGCCACGTGCCTCGTCGCCGCCCGTGCAGCGCAGCGCCTTGGCCAGCAGGCCGCACAGAAAATCCAGCTTGACCGCGAACCGCGTGCAGCCCTGGAACTGAAAGCCGTGCATGAAGCCGGAGCGTGGGTAGAAGCTCAGCACGCGCGCTGGATCGCGATAGATGAATACGTCCTCCCAAGGCACGAAGACGTTGTCCAGGATGAAGATCGCGTCGTTCTCGTCGAAGCGGGACGACAGCGGATAGTCGTACGGCGAGCCATTCAGCAGCGCCGCCTTCTCGTACGAGGTGCGGCAGATCAGCTTCAGGCCCGGCGCGTCGATCGGCACCATGAACATCAGCGACATATCCAGGTCCTCGGTCGCGGTCTTCGAGCTCTGGCCCATGAAGTTGTAGTGGGTGATCGCGGCCGAGGTCGCCACCACCTTGGCGCCGGAGACGATGATGCCGCCGTCCGTCTCCTTCTGTACCGAGACGTAGACGTCCTTCACCTGCTCGGCCGGCTTGTGGCGGTCGATTGGGGGATTGACGATGGCATGGTTCATGAACGGCATGGATTCCTGCGCGCGCTTGTACCAGGTGCGTGCATTGCCGGCGTACGGCCCGTAGTAATCCGCGTTGCCGCCAAGGGTGTTGGAATAAGCGGCCTTGTAGTCGGGGGTGCGGCCCATCCAGCCATAGGTCAGCCGCGACCACTCGGCGATCGCCGCCTGCGCGCCGCGCAGGTCGTCGCGCGAGCGCGGCACACGGAAGAAGCGATGGGTGTAGCCGCCGGAGCCGGTATCCGTGGGGCAGGTCAGTAGATCGTGGCGCTTCGGGTCGTGCAGCGCATCATAGAGGCGCGCGATGGAGCGCACGGAGTTCCGGAATGCCGGATGGCTGGTCACGTCCGCCACGCGCTCGCCGTCGATATATACCTCGCGGCCATCTCGCAGGCTCTGCATGTACTCGGCGCCGGTGTAGGGACGCGTGCGATCGGCGATGACGTCTTCGGGTTTCATGGCGTCCTCCTGGACCCCTCCCCAAGCCCCGTCCCACAGGGGTGGGGGAGAGGCATGCGCTATTCCCCGGACAGCTCCCGCCTCCGCCGGTCCAACTCCTCGCTGTAGCGGCGCAGCGCGTACTGCTCGGTCAGCAGGCCGATCACGCGTTTCGATTCCGCGCCATCCACGACCGCCAGCGCATCGCTTTCGGCGTTCTCGAACATCGCCACCGCCTCCTTTATGGTCATTTGCGGCAGCAACACCGTGTCAGTGTAGTGCAGCAGGTCGCGGACGGCATGGTTCTCGTCCGCATCGGCGTGCACTTCGGCCGGCAGCACAATGCCGGCATAGCGGTCGTCCTCGTCCATCGCCACCACGCGCTGGTGCGCGCCCAGCGGAAAGTCGCGCTTGAATGCCTCGATCGGTGTGTCGGCGCGCACCGTGCGCATCTCGCGCCGCATCATCCGCCCGACGGTGAGATTGCGCATCCAGCCAATATCGACCGCGCTGCGGATCGCCTCCCCGCGCAGGTGGAACCGCCAGGTTGCGAACGAGTAGCCAAACGTCCGCCGCACCGTCAGCGCCGAAATCACGCAGGCGGCGAGCACCGCGATGGTCAGCGGCAGGCTGCCAGTGCTCTCCAGCGCGAGGAAGCCCATGGTCAGCGGACCGCCGATGATAGCGACGGCCAGGCCGCTCATGCCGACCAAAGCGCAGACCACAGGCGACACGGCGTGCGCTGTGCTGACGATGGCGAGCGCGCCGGCAAAGGCCTTGCCGACCAGGGCGCCCAGGAACAGCGAGGCGAAGAACAGCCCGCCGCGGAAGCCAGAACCGATCGAAACCGCCGACGCAATCGATTTCAGCACCACCAGCAGCGTCACATGGGTCAGCGTGTAGGGTGCCTCGATGACCACGCCGAGTGCACCATGGCCGGAGGACAGTACCGCCGGCGTCACCAACGCTAACGTGCCGACGGCGAGTCCGCCGCACATCGGGCGGAGCCAACTTGGAGCGCCGCTCTTGCGGAACAGGTCCTCGGTCAGCGTGACGCCGCGCATGATGGCGATGCCGACGAGGGCACAGAGCATGCCGAGGGCGAGGATCGGGATGTAGTCCAGTGCCTCAACGCGCGTTGGCACCTGCAGCACGAGATCGAACGGCGAGTTGCCCAGAGCGTTGACCACGGCAACAGCGACGATCGCTGCGACCGCGACCGGGGCGAAGGTGCCGAGAGAGTAGGTGCCGATAACCAATTCGAAGGCGTAGAAGGCCCCGGTCAGAGGCGCGTTGAAGGCGCCGGCGATGGCGCCGGCGGCGCCACAGCCCACCAATAGGCGCAGGTCATTGCGCCGAACCCGGAACATGCGACCAAAGCGCGACGCCAGAGCCGAGCCGATTTGGGTGTAACCGGCCTCCAGGCCGACCGAGGCACCGACGCCGTTCGATAGGATCGTCTGCAGCACAACGATCAGGCTGTCGTTCAGCGACATGCGCCCGCCGTACAGCGCGTTGGCTTCGATCGGGTCGATGGCCCGTCGCGGGCGATAGCGCACGATCACCAGGCCGAGCAGCCCGATCAGCAGGCCGCCCAACGTTGGCACCGCGACAGTGCGGATTGGATCGAGCTCCACCATGGCGCTGAGGCGCTCGCCCGCGCTGATCAGAAACAGCAGCTGATGGACCAGCTGCGTGGTCTCGGTCATCAGCCACACGGCAACGCCGGCACCGCAACCGACGAAGGCGGACAGCACGACCAGCCAGATCTCATCTGCGCGGACCAGCGCCCGCAAGGTCTGCGGCGCATGCAGAACCGCATCGCCGAAGGCACGGCGGGGGCGATGGTACCGAGTGGACGCAGTTCTACCCGCGTGCGGGGTTGCCGAAGCACCCGCGATGGTTGAGTCGCCAGGGAGTGTCGACATGCGACGTACGTCCAGCGGGCCAGCGAGAAACAGACGCATTCTTGGAACCAGCGAGCCGCGGGATCAACCGCCGCGATACTGATTTGCCACGGAGTGTGGTAAATTTAACCGCCTATTCGGTGAGCGGCTGAAGTCCGCGCTCGTCGCGGGTCGCCTGGAGATCGTCTGCGACGAAGGCCCGCACCAACTCGACGACCGGTTCATGCGACGCAAAACCGAGCGTGTGAGCACGTACCGCCTCGAATGCTGCCGGCCACAGACCAACGATGGCGGAAATCTCCTTGTCCTCGACGCGGCGCACCAGCGCGGACGCGCCGGGCTTCACATCATCCAGTGCCTGCAGCAGATGCGCGATCGTTGTGCTGACACCTGGCGGATTGATGCCTCGGTCGAGACCCATCTGCGCGGTATCCATCGCCGCGGCGTGCAGCAGCCAGTCAACGGCGCGGCGCGGGCTGCACACCCAGGCGGCGAAGGCGTCGGACACCGGCAGTTCCGCTGGCAGCCCGAGGAGCGGCTCGCGGACGATCGCCGAGAAGAACGAACTGGCGGCGCGGTTGGGGCGGCCGGGACGCACGATCACCGTCGGCAGGCGGATCGATACCGCGTCGAGGAAGCCGCGACGCGTCGCGTCCGCCAGGGTCAGTTCTGCTGCCGCCTTCTGCGCACCATAGCTGTTCGCGGGCACCTGCCGCGCATCGTCGCCGAGTATGGCGTCCTGACCGCCCGAGAAGCTTGCGACGGATGAGGTGAACACGACACGCGGCGCCGTGCCCCCGGCGGCGACCAGGCGGCGGCAGGCATCGACCACGGCATCGGTGCCACGCAGATTGACGCGGCGTCCCAGGTCGTAATCGGCCTCGGCCTGGGCCGAGACCACGGCGGCGAGGTGGAACACCACGTCAGTGCCAGGCGGTATAGCCTCTGGCGGCAGGTCCACGAGGTCGCCAGCCGTCGCGGTGATCGGAAATTCGGCCTCCGGAGTCGCCGGCGCCACGAGATCCATCAGCGTCAGTGCCGCGATCGGCCGGCCGCCCAGCTTGCCGTCCTGCGCCAGGCGCGCCGCGACCTTGCGCCCGAGGAACCCGGCGGCGCCCAGTATTGAGATCTTCACAAAACAGTCCTCCGATTGCAGCGTATCATGAGGCGTCCACGGTACTGCCATGCTCGGTCCGCTGCCTTATCGTCTGTTTGTCAATCCACGCTTCAGCAGCAGGCGGATTGCATCACTTCCTGAGGCGGGTTTCCAGCGCGCAAAAGCGCAGATCACTGCGTGGGACGGCTATGAGATAACGCCATTGCGCGATTTGCCCGGCGTTGCCCAACAGGCAGATCTGGGTGCGATCCGGCTGAAGGACGAAGCGACCCGCTTCGGTCTGGGCAGCTTCAAGGCGCTTGGCGGTGCCTATGGGGTGGCGTGCGTGTTGGCCACCGCGCTGGCGCAGCGCGGCTTTCCGTCGGAGGGGCTCTCGGCCGAACTGGCCAAGGGCAGCTACCGCGATGTGACCAAGGGCGTCACTGTCACTTGTGCCACCGATGGCAATCACGGCCGTGCCGTCGCCTGGGGTGCGCAGCGCTTCCACTGTGGGTGTGTGATTTTTGTCCACAGCAGTGTGAGCCAAGAACGCGTGGACGCGATCGCGCGATATGGTGCGGAGGTCCGCCGCGTGCCCGGAACGTATGACGATGCCGTCCGGGAGGCTGCGCGACAGGCGGCGGCGAACGGGTGGTTCATCGTCTCGGATACGTCATGGAGCGGCTACTCCGAGGTACCACAGCAGATCATGCAGGGCTATCGGCTGATGGCGGACGAGGCTGCCGACCAATGGAGGGGCGAACGGCCGACGCATGTTTTCGTCCAGGCGGGCGTTGGCGGTGTTGCGGCCGCGGTCTCGGTGCAGATGCGGGCACGGTTTCAGCCTGCTCCGGAGTTGCCCGCTCCGCAGGTGATAGTGGTGGAGCCCGACCGAGCGGCCTGTTTGCTGGCGAGTGCGGAATTTGGTCAGCCCATCGCCGTCCCCGGCAATCTCGACACGCTGATGGCGGGCCTTGCCTGTGGCGAGCCGAGCCCCGTGGCTTGGCAGGAGCTCAACCACGGTGCCGCGGCGTTCATGGCGATCCCTGACGAGGCGGCCGTGGCTTGCATGAGGCTTCTTGCCGCGGGCGGCGTTGTCGGCGGCGAATCAGGCGTTGCCGGCCTTGCCGGCTGCCTTCTCGCGGCATCGGATCCCGCTTCGCGCGAACTTCTTGGGCTGGACCGGTCCAGCCGCGTCCTGACGTTCATTACGGAGGGCGCCACCGATCCGGAAGTCTATCGGCGATTGGTAGGGCATTTGCCCGAACCGATTGGACGCGCAGGATTATTTCGGGCGTGACGACTCCGATCGTACGTGCCATGCTCCCGAAGACGTTTGCGGTCTCAAGCGCTTGTAATCCACAATTGCTGTTAACCGGACACAAATTGGCTCGTAGTAGCCACTAGGAACTGCGAGTGCCCAGGAGGTGCACGCGACGATGGTGGGCCAAAAGCGGCTACTTGGAATGTTGCTGACGACCGGCTGTGCCTATGGCCTATATCCTTACGTGGCCCTGTATGAGTTGGGCCAAGCCGTCCGCCAGGGCGACGCAGTGAAACTCGGAACCATGGTCGACTGGGCCTCGGTACGCGAGGGGATCAAGGAAGACATCTGCGACCACGTGGTCGAGCAACCGGAGCCGGCTCAAGCTAGCGGCCAGCTTCCACCGTTCGGCGCTGGCTTCGTCCGCGGCATCGCAACCAACACAGTGGACAAGCGGGTCACGCCCGAGGCGCTGGTCGCGGCGGCGCAGCAGCCTGATCCTAAACTGATGGACAAAGGCGACGGAATACGGGTGAGCTGGGCGTTTTTCGTCAGTCCGTCCGCCTTTATGGTGGATTTGGGAACGTCAGATAACGCCCCGATCCGTCTGCAGATGGATCTCCGCGACGGCGCATGGCACGTGACGCGGGTCTGGCTGCCTCCCGAGATGCTCGGTGGGGCAGGCGCGGGGACCTAACCGGCAGGTTCCGTCAAGCCGGGGCTTCTCGCGAATACTCTGCACCGCTGGCTCGGTGCCGCGCGTGGCGTGGCCACATCGGTAAAAATCCTCAAGGAAAATATTCTGACAATGCCCGGTTGGTACTTGCCATCTTTATGCAACCTATGGTTACATGTGTTCGTCTTACGTTCTTACGGATCGCCTCAAAAGGAGACGCGCCATGGGTGCAACTGCCAACCGGGCACAATCTGATCTCCGTCCAAACTTTGCCCCCTACCGCCGCAGCCAACCGTTTCGCGACGCGGAGGAGGCATGGCTCTGGACTATGGCCGCACTGATGGCGCGGCGGGAGGGCGCCCGCTTCAAGGCCAATCAGGGCCTGATCACGCGGCCCTGTGAGCCGGACGACGTTGTGAAGTGCCTGGACGGCCTCTATCGCAGGCGGCGGATCGATCTCGTCCATGCGCGCATACTGCGCATCTGGGGGGAGCGGCAGGCCTCACCAAATCCGGCGTTTCCGGTTGAGAGATGCGACTGGAGGTTGTGGCGCGAGGCTCTCGAGCGACTCGAGTGGCCATTGCGGGCCAAGGGGATTGTTGGATGATGGCAAATAGGAAAATTTACTTGACAAAGGGCACTCGAATTCCATAATCTGTCGCAGTCAACGGGCGGACTGTGCCCGCTGACCTTTCTCCTCCTCAAACCTCAAGGGGCTGCCGCAATCCGCGGCGGCCCCTTTCTTTTTGCCCGAAGGGACCCCCTGCCATGGCGTTCGCCATCCGCAATCTCTCCGTGCTCGCCTACGCCAACGGCTTCACGCTGTGGCACTACAAGGCTGGCAAGGACCGACTCGATCAGATCGAGACAGTCGACTTCTTTGCTGACGCGGCGGACATGCTGGCGGAGGGCGACATGGTGATCGTCTCGGCCTCAGATGGAGGCCGCATCGTCACCATCGCCTCGGGCAGCGCCGGCGAGGTCGCCACCGCGCCGCTCGTCTGATCGCCTACCGCGGCGGCATTGGTCGATTGAGCACGTCTCGCGCGTGCCTCAGTGAGCCGGATTCGGTGATCGCGTACCGTCCGTTCTGCCGGTCCTCTGCCAGGCCCATCGCGGCCAGCCGCTCCAGGCAGGAGCCGTCCTTTAGACCGGCCGGCCGACCGACAGCGCCGCTCAACATCAGCCTGTGGAGCGCCGAGCGACAGCAGGTTTCGAGATAGGGCTCATTCCACACATGCGGGATCGTCGTCGTCTGCGCCTCGCGTGGCAAGTTGCGGAGAACGTTGATCATGAGTGAGGCCGAGCGCCCCGGGCAACGCGTGCGGGTAGTCTGGGAATTCAGCCTGGTCGCCCTGCTGCAAGGCGTACAGGTCGCCTCGCTGCTGATCGCCCTGGTCTACTGGTTCGTGCTGAACGCCAACCGTGGCCAGGACAATGAGCGCCGGCTGGCGGAATTGCAGTCCAGCGTCTCCGGGCAGATCACCGAACTCCGCCAGGCGGTGGCGGTTGGGCTTGCCGATGTCCGCCAGCAGCTCAATGCATTGCCCGACACGCGCGCGCGGCTTGACCAGGCGGAGAAGCGGCTGGCCGACCTCGATGCCCGGTACGGCAACCTCGACACGCGTATTGGCGTGGTCGAACGCCAGATGGTCGAGTTGCACAGCGACATGAGTTCGATCACCAGGGCGAGCAATGTGCCGCTGCCGGGGACTCGGCGATGATACGCGCGGCCACCTTGATGCTGCCCGCGCTGGTCCTCGTTGTGTCCTGCGCTCCGCCGCCACGTAGGCTGTCCGCCGGCCCGGAACCCGGCCCGCAGCGTTGTCAGGAAGGCATGTCCGTTCCTCCGGCGCCTCGCCGGCCGCGCACAGTCGAACAACTCGGCGCATGGGCGCTCACTGCCGAGCGTGCGGCGCGGCAAACCGAGAACGCGCGGGCAGCGTGTGCCGACAGTTACGCGCAGCTCAGGGCATGGGTCGATACGGCAAGGTGAAGCGCTCCTGCCGGCTAGTGTAGCGGCGCGACAGCGGGCATAACCATCCTCACTCATGACGCCCGCGATCGCATCCGCCTTCACGCCGCTCATGCGACGGGTTGATCCGGAGCTGGCGCACCGCCTGGCCCTGAGCGCCCTGCGCCTCGGCCTTGCCGGGCGATCGCGCGAGGCCGACGCCAAATCTTTGGCCGTCGACGTGCTGGGCCGGCGGTTCGCGAATCCGATCGGTCTTGCCGCCGGATTCGACAAGGACGCGCTGGCGGCGCCGGCGCTGATGCGCCTGGGGTTCGGCTTCGTTGAGACCGGAACGGTGACGCCGCGGCCGCAGTCCGGCAACCCGTGGCCGCGCCTGTTCCGCTTGTCGGAGGATCAGGCGGTGATCAACCGCATGGGCTTCAACAACGCCGGCCTGGACGCCTATCTTGCCCGGCTCGCCCAGCGTCCGCGCGGCCCGGTCGCAGTCGGCGCCAATGTCGGCATCAACAAGGAGGGTGCCGATCCCGAACGTGATTATCCTGCGCTGATCGCCGCAGTTGCGCAGCACGCCGACTATGCTGTGATCAATGTCTCCTCGCCCAACACGCCGGGCCTCCGTGATCTCCAGGGTGAGACCCGATTGCGCGCGATCCTGCACGCAGTGGCGGAGCGGGTGCCGACCCGTCCGCCACTGCTGGTGAAGATCGCTCCGGATATCAGTAACGAGGCATTGGCGGCGTTGGTGGAGACCTGTGTCGCCGGGGGCGTCCAGGGACTGATCGTGTCGAACACGACCATCTCGCGGCCGCCGGGGCTGCGTTCGCCGCTGGCGCATCAGGCGGGCGGTCTGTCCGGCGCGCCATTGTTCCGGCTCTCCACCGCGGTGCTGGCCCGGGCCTTTCTGCTGGCGCGTGGGCGGCTGGTGCTGATCGGTGTCGGTGGCGTCGCCACCGGCGAACAGGCACTGACGAAGATCCTCGCTGGGGCGTCGCTGGTGCAGGTCTACACCGCCTTCGCCTACACCGGTCCTGCGCTGATCCCGCGGCTGAAGCGCGAACTCACTGCTGCCTTGAGTGCTGGCGGCTTCGCCCGCGTGCAGGATGCGGTGGGCAAGGACGCGCAGTGTCTGGCAGAATACGGCTGATGGAACACCTGCCAGGCTTCGCCCCGCTCGCTGACCGGTATGACGGATTTATCCTCGATCTGTGGGGGGTCATCCATGACGGGGTGAATGCGTTCCCGCATGCCGTCGATTGCCTTGTCCGGCTCCGCGAGGCGGGCAAGCGCACCCTGCTGCTGTCCAACGTGCCGCGTCCGAACGACGCAGCCCAGGCGATGATGCGCACGATGGGCATTCCCGACGAACTCTATAGCGATATCCTGACCAGCGGCGAGGCGGTGCGTCGCGCCCTGCGGCGCCCGCCCGATCTGTGGTGGGCGGAGCTCGGCGGCCGCGTCTTCCACCTCGGCCCGGAACGCGACCGTGGTGTGCTGGAAGGTCTGGATCTGACCAAGGTGGCCGCGCCCGCCGAGGCAAACTTCGTGCTCAACACCGGTCCGGACGATCATCGCAATCCCACCGACATGGCCGAATTCGAGGACGTGTTGCAGGACTGCGCGCGCCATCACCTGCCGATGATTTGCGCCAACCCGGATATGCAGGTGATCCGGGGCGGTTTGCGCGTGCTGTGCGCCGGCTCTCTGGCGCTGCGCTATCAGGAACTGGGCGGCGACGTCCGCTCGTTGGGCAAGCCGGACCCGGCGATCTACCAGCCGGTGCTGCAAAGTCTCGGTGTGCCGGTCGGACGCGTGCTGGCGGTCGGCGATGCGCTCCACACCGACATCGCCGGAGCAGAGGGGATCGATGTTGCCGCCTGCTGGGTTCTCAGCGGCATTCATGGCGAAGCGCTGGTGGACGGATCGGGGCGTTACGACCTTGCCAAGGCGGAGGTATTGGCGAGCGAGGCAGGCGTCGAACCGATCGCGACCATTCCGCGCTTTGCCTGGTGAGTGATCAGCGCGCGGCCGTCAATCGGTAGAAGATGACCTTGGTCACTTCCACCAATGCAAGATAAGCGAGTGTCGCACCGGTCAGGAATACAAAGAACAGCGGCGGCGGCATCACGAAGCCAAACCATCGGCCCAACGAAAGCAGCGGCAGAATTACCGCGACGGCAACCGCCGCAAGCGTCATGCCAACAAGGAAATCGCAAGGCCTGCTCCGGTAGAACCGCCGCCGCGTTCTAATGCAGAAGACGACCAGTATCTGGGTCGTCATCGACTCGATGAACCAGCCAGTTTGAAACAGCGCCTCGCCTGCGCTGAACAAATACAACAAGGCGTAGAACGTCAGAAAATCGAAGATGGAGCTCACCGGTCCGAACACCAGCATGAAGCGCTCGATCAGCTTCACGTCCCACTTCACTGGTCCGATGACAAATTCCGGATCGACATGATCGAACGGTATGGCGATCTCGGATACGTTGTAGATGAGATTGTTGAGCAATATCTGGATGGGCAGCATCGGCAGGAAAGGCAGGATCAGCGCCGCTCCGGCCATGCTGAACATGTTGCCGAAATTCGAGCTCGCACCCATCAGAACGTATTTGGACACGTTCTGGACAGGTCCTGCGCCCGGCCGTCACGGCGTCACGAACAACGGACAGATCGTGTTCGAGCAGGATCAGATCGGCAGCCGCACGCGCGACGTCGGCCGCACCATCCACCGAGATCCCGACATCGGCCGCGTGCAGTGCCGGAGCGTCGTTGATGCCGTCGCCGAGGAAGCCGACGACATGGCCGAGCCGCTTCAGCGCGAGCAGGACACGATGTTTCTGTTGCGGGTTGACACGGCAGAACAGGTTGACGCGGGGCAACTGACCGAAAAGCGCCTCCTCCGTGAGGTGGTCCAGCGCGTCACCCGTCAGCACGCCCGTTACCGGAACACCGATCTCCGCGAAGACATGGCGAGCCACAAGCTCGTTGTCGCCGGTCAGCACCTTCACGGTGATTCCGGCGTCCGCCATTGCCCGGATCGTTACCCCGGCGCTGGTTTTCGGCGGGTCGAGGAAAGCCGCGAAACCAGCGAACACCAGGTCGCTCTCATCAGTGGCCGCGATGGTCTGGTGGCTGCTGTCAACCAGCTTGCTGGCGATCCCCAGCGCGCGGAACCCCTGCGCACCGAGTGCGTCGAGAGTGGCCTCGAACGTACGGCGTGTCTCGATGTCCAGCTTCTGCTCCACGCCGTCCGCGGCGGTGTATCGTTGCGACAGCCGCAGCAGCTCTTCCGGTGCGCCTTTGACGATCAATCGGCGTTTTGTGTCATGTTCAACGAGGACCGAGACCCGTCGCCGCTCGAAATCGAATGGTACTTCGTCGAGCTTTCTCCAGCCTGTCATGTCGAACGGATCGGCAGCCAGAATTGCCGTGTCCAGTGGGCTTTTCATGCCGCTCTCGAAGTGACTGTTGACGAAGGCGTAAGCATGGGCCGATGCGCTCTCGGCGCCTGCGCCGTCGATCGTGCGGACAAGCTTGATCGTGGCTTCCGTCAACGTGCCGGTCTTGTCGGTGCACAGCACGTCCATGGCACCCAGATCGTGTATGGCGGACAGGCGCTTCACGATCACCTTTCGCCTGGCCATTTGCATGGCAGATCTGGCGAGCGTGACCGTGACGATCATCGGCAGCAACTCGGGTGTCAGCCCTACAGCGAGTGCCACCGCGAACATCAACGACTCAAGCAACGGACGGCTGAAGAAAATATTCACGACCAGAACAAACAGAACCATGAACACGGTGAACCGCATGATCAACATGCCGAAGCGACGAATGCCGATGGCGAATGCGGTGGCGGGTGGCTTCTCGGCCAAGCTGGTCGCGAGATGCCCGAGCGCCGTTCTGCGTCCGGTTCGACAGATGAGAATAGTCGCGGTACCGCTGATCACAGAGGTGCCGGCAAACACGGTGTTGGACGCTCCGGCAGGATTCTCCGCGCCCGACGCAGCGTCGCTCGCGCATTTTTCGGCTGGATAGGGTTCACCCGTCAGAAGGGCCTGGTTGACGTACAGGTCGCGGCTTTCGAGAAGACGCGAGTTTGCCGGAACGAGATCGCCTGCGATCAGTTCGACAATGTCGCCGGGAATCAGTTGGTCGAAGTGCAGCGATAGTCTCGCGCCGTCCCGCCGCGTGGTTGCCTGTACTGCGACCGAGCGGCGCAGGGCTTCGACGGCATTCTGAGCCCGGGTCTCCTGGACGAAATCCATGGTGATGCTGATCGTCACGATGAAAATGATGATGACGAAGCTCGCGATATCACCGTTCGCCGCGGACAATGCGCTCGCCACCAACAGGATGATGACCAACGGGTTGCGGAAGCGGATCAGGAACTGCAGCCAGAGCGGTGAGCGTTTGACTGTCGCGGCGTCGTTGGGTCCGTAGATTGCCAGCCGCGATTGCGCCTCCGTGCTATCAAGGCCCGCCTCGGTCGTCGCCAGTCGTCTGAGCAGCCGGTCTATCGGTTCCCGCCAGATTTCCTCAGGGCCGAGTTCGCCGCTTGCCGCATCCGTGGCGCCATCGCGAGGTTCGCCAGCTACGTCTACACGTTCACCCGCAACATCCATCGGTTGTCGTTCCTTCGAGTGCCGCTCCGATCACGACTGACGGAACCGGACGGTGAGGAGGGCAGAACTGGCACGTGCCTCCGTGAACTCGGTGGTTCTCGCGTGGTTTTTCTGTGTTCAATCAAAACAACCGCCAAGCTCAGGCGATCGCCCGTGATCAAGCGCGCAAGATGTACGGTCGGCACACTCGCATGACCACGGTGGCTATCGCTTGCGCGGATCTCAATGCGACAGCAGCACCGGCGCAGTCATCTCCGCGATCAGCGTGCGGGTCACCCCGCCGAACACCAGTTCGCGCGCCCGCGAGTGCCCATAGGCACCGGCGACAATGAGATCGGCACCGATATCGGCGGCGTACGACAGCAGTGCCTCGCCATCAGCGATGTCCCGCGCCACCGTATGGGCCGCCTCCGCCTTCAGCCCGTGGCGCGCGAGGTGCAGCGCGATATCCGCCGCCGGCACGTCGCCATGCCCGCCAACTCCGCGCTGCGGGTTGATGGCCAGGACTGTTACCTGCTTTGCGCCGATCAGCAGCGGCATCGCATCGTTCACCGCGCGTGCCGCCTCGCGGCTGGCATTCCAGGCGACGAGGACCCGCTCGCCGATCGTGGGGAACTCGCCAGCGAACGGGACCGCCAGCACCGGGCGGCCAGAGGTCATCACCGTCGTTACCGTCACGGCATCCGAATCCTGCGGCGCATCGCGGTTGGGCTGGCCGACCACGCAGAGATCGGTGTAGCGCGCGTGCAGCGCCACGGTCGCCGACGGGGGGCCTTCCACCATCCGCCATTCACCCTCGATGCCGTTGCGGCGTAGGCAGTCGCGGAACGCCGCCTCCACCGGCTTGGCCGCCTCGCTCGCCTCGGCGCGGATACGCTGCACAATCTCTTCCGGGTTGGCCGGCACGAACGGCATCGCGGCGCCGTAGAAGTAATTGGCCGAGGGAATATCGATCACGTGCAAGCCGATCAGATGGGCGCCGTGCTGCATCGCCAAGCGGGCGGCGATCTCCAGCCGCGTGGCGCAGCGCGGCGTGATGTCGAGATGTACCAGTATGTCCTTCAAGGCCATTGTCCGTTCCCTCTCGTCGCTGCGCTGCGTCGGCATATATGCCATCGGGCCTACCGCCCGATTGATCTGGATCATACGCCTGCCGGATTTACATCATGGCGGCCTTAATGCAGGGGCAGCTGTACAGCCACGCCCGGCGTTTGTATGGACCGCTTGTCCTCGCTGGTCTCGAACTGCGAGCCGGGCGTGTAGCCGAGTGTGTACCCGAGCGACTGGCCGAAATGATCGACGCGAAAGTCCTGCACACTCACCCGCGCGCCCCGCTGTTCGGCCGACAGCGGCGCCTGTGCATCGGGATTCGGTATGGGTGCGGACTGGGCTGTCGGCGGATGCGCTGGTGGGATCGGCGGCTCCGGCAGACGGTTCGGCGGACCGGCCCCAGTAGTGGCAAGCAGCGCGAGCACAACCCAACAGGGCCGCATCATTGGTCAATTCCGGATGCGGCCCGCACGCGATGATTGGTGCCTCGCGGGTCGCTTGCCGGGTTGCCCGCGGGCACGCCGAGCGGGCCGGACCCGGCGTCGCGCCAGGCATCGAGCGCCCAGATGACGGACGGGAAGGCGATGGCGTCGCGTGGAATCTGCGGCAAGGTGAACAGCGCCACCTCCAGGCTCTCGGGGCCGGCGGCGAAACGCGGCTCACCCGGTGATGCGAAGCGGGCGCGAAAGATAACCTGGATCTGGCCAATGCGGCTGATGCTGAACACCCCGAGGATGCCGTCCAGCACGATATCGGCCTCTGCCTCCTCCCAGGCCTCGCGCGCCGCGCCCTCCTCCAGTGTCTCGCCATGTTCCAGGTAGCCGGCGGGCAGGGTCCAGAACCCGCGGCGCGGCTCGATGGCACGGCGGCACATCAGGTACCTGAACCACCGGCAACAACGACCGAGCCGACGACGACTTTCGGGTTGTCATAGGCGATATGACCACAATCAGCGCAGATCAGGCGCTCGCGATTGTCACCCTCGGGGATTCTGCGGACGAAATCCGGCATACCCGGAACGTGACGGTTTCGTCGCGCCGAATCAATCCCGGCCCACCCCGCTCCCCCGATCCGCACCGCTCCGCTTCGAGTTCGGCACGCCGGCCGATGCGAGGGACGTATTTGGGGCGTCAACCAGCCCCCCGACGGGCTTTACGGTCTGTCCGCGTCCCTGCTGTCAACAGAAGCGTCGGCGTCTGCCATTGGCGCGCAAATGGCGGATCGAGGGTCCGGCGCCAGGGCGATGTGGGGCGCACCGGCGTCAGATATCTCCGTCGCGCCCGCATAAAGGTGCTGCACAAGCAGTGCGACCTCGGTCCGATTCCCGACCTTCAGTTTGCGGATGATATGATGGACGTGAGCCTTCACGGTACTCAGCGACATGCCGAGTCGATGGGCGATAACCTTGTTTGGCATGCCGCTGCCCAGCAACCCGAGAACCCCCCGCTCGCGCGCTGTCAGTTCGGCAATCCTCACGCGGCCTGCTGCCAGCTCTTCGCGGCCGAGCAGCAATTCCCTTTGCCGCGGCTCCTCGCTGTGGGGCCGTGGGAAATAGCTGCCGCCGGCGACCACCAGGTGGATGGCTGCTGCGGCAACTTCCAGACTACTGAATGTCGGGATGTAGCCTTGCAGATTCAGTTGAGCGGCCAGGTCGGAGGCCGCCTGGGTTTGGTCTGACTCAACGACCAGTATTATTGGGAGCCTTGTGTGCCTCGCGCGCAACCACGCGATCTGGCTGTATAGCCAGTCATGTTGCTCTGAGGGCTCCATGCCGATGACAGCAGCGACCGAACGAGACAGCAGATCTGGCCGCAAAACAGATTCGACATCGGCTACCGGCATAGCTGCGATTTCGCCGCAATGCTTGTCCAGCCAACAGGTCAGACATCCCCGAATGAATTCCCGTCGCTCGACGAGAATCAGCACACCAGGCGACACATCGACCTGACCGCTCGCGTGCGAGCGAGGGTCGGCATGCCACTCGATTGGCGGTCGGGGATGGTCCGATACAGAGTACCCGGCAACCACCCGATTATCCTTTCTTTTCTCATTGACCGACCTTGTCGAGGACCGGCTGACAGCTCTGTCCCCGCTCCTCGGCAAACCCCGGCCCGGAGGCCGAAGTGCGGCCTCCTTTCGTGATTCGGTTTGCGATACGAGCTAGGCCGTTTCGAACTCCAAAGGTGCCATTTCGAATGCCGGCGCACCGTCGTCCCAACCGAGTTCCTGCGCCTTCTGGAAGTCTTCCGGCCGGCCGATATCAAGCCAGAAGCCGCTATGCAGAAAGGTGCTGACCGGAACTCCCAGATCAAGCATTTGGTACATGAGGTCGTCGAACCCGAATGGAATGCCATGCGGGATATGGCCCAGCATCTCGGGTTCCATGCAGTAGACGCCCATGCTCACGAGATGACGAAGATGCGGCTTTTCCCGGAAGCGGCTGACGCGATTGTCCTTGCCCTCAATGATCCCGAAGTCCAGCCGGATATCTTTTTCAACTGTTGCGATCGTCAAAGGGGAGCCGCTCTCTCGGTGGCATGAGACAAAGGCGTTCAGGTTTAGATCGGTCAGAAGATCGCCGTTGAGGACCAGAAACCGGGTATCGAGTTCGTCGCGCAGCAGGCTCAACGCGCCAACCGTACCCAACGGCTCGGGCTCATCTGTATAGTTGATGCGAAGGTTCCATTGATGTCCGTCGCCACAAAAACTGCGAATCAGGTGGCCAAGGTATCCAGTGGTGATGTAGACATCGTGTATTCCGTTTCTGCGCAGCCATTTGAGCAGGAGTTCCAAGACAGGCTTGGATCCAACCGGCATGAGCGGTTTCGGCAGGATGGTCGTGTACGGCCGCAGGCGCATGCCTTTGCCGCCTGACTGGATCACAGCTTTCACTTCTTTCCCCCATAAATAGGGGCCCGCTCAATGATGTGGCGGACCAATGCGATTTGGGCCCGCTCAGAATGTTCGTTACGGAGGCGTTGGTCAAACCGGCAATACGGTACCGATCGGATGAGGAAAGGTCTTAGTCCTGGTCATAGACCTCCTGCCGGAGCCACTGATTTCCTTGGCTGCGGACTAGATCGTCCAGAGGGTGACAGTGCGAAAGTTCCATCCAGTCGCGCTTGCGAACCCTGTCGGACTAGATCGATAGGTTGGGATCGAGGGCATGATCCCAGCCCGGACGGGCAGGATGTGGCCTTTCGTCCTGGAGCCCCGCGCCCCCGCAAATCGTCGCCTCGGCACGTGCCTGCAGTGTAATTGATACTATTTTCTACTACCTTTGTTTGCTCAAACCGCGGTCTCTCGGAGCACAGATCCAGTACACGCTTTGCTAATATGACGCGAAATCAATCGTGCTGCATAAACCAGTGAAATGGCCTCCCCGGTTTTATGAATTGGCGCAGGGTACCATGCAGATGTCGGACGTTACCAATAAAGTAAGGCAGATCGTCGCAAGTCATCTGGGGATTGCTGAAGAGGTGATCGAGCCCGATACCTCCTTCGGCCAGGATCTCGGCGCGGATAGCCTCGATATCGCCGAGCTGATGATCGCTTTCGAAGACGAGTTCGCGGTGGAGATTGACCGGACGGATGCGAGCAATATTCGCACTGTGAAGGATGCCGTCCGCTTTATCCAGATAGCCGCTTGAGCCAAACGCTGGCCCGGAATTCTCGCACTGCGTAGGTGCATCTGAGCTTCTGGACATGGGCGAGGTCTGGGTTGCTCGCTTGAATGGCAGTCGCTGGCGCCGCAAAATTGCTCCCCACACGATGGAGGACGCACCATGAGCCGGCTGTTCGGACCGCTGCGCCAGATGGGCTACATTGTTCCCGACGTCGAGGCCGCGATGCGGCATTGGATCGAGGTGTGCGGGGTCGGTCCGTGGTTCTATGCCGAGCGTCTGCCATTGACCTCGTTCAGCTATGGCGGGAAACGCTACGACGACATCCACCTGTCGATCGGGCTCGCCAACTCGGGTGAGATGCAGATCGAGCTGATCCAGCAGCGTTCCGACCATCCGTCCATGGGTCGCGACTTCCTGGCTGCGAACCCCAGGGGTGGGTTGCAGCACTGGTCGAGCTGGCCGGAGAACTACGACGAGCTCTACGAGCGTGCGCTCGCGGCCGGCTATGTGGTCGGTCAGGAGGGCGACGCGCCGCGCGGTCGGTTCGTGTATTTTCGTAACGAGGGGCACCCCGGCACGGTCATCGAGATGTCGCACGCGACGCCGACCCGCCGACGCATCTTCGATGCAGTACGTGAGGCGGCAGTCGGCTGGAACGGCAAGGACCCTGTTCGCACCGGCTGGCCAAACTAGCAGTCGGTCACGAACCCAGGCTGCGCCCGACTGCCGGCGGTGTGAGGTGGGACCTTTTCCTGGTGCCGTCGCGACGCCATGATAACTGCCATGAGCGAACCAGACATTCTTGCCGCCATCCGCTTCGACGCCGGGGGGCTGGTCCCCGCCATCGCACAGCAGCATGACTCCGGCGAGGTGCTGATGCTCGCCTGGATGAATCGCGCCTCGGTGCTCGAGACGATCGCCACCAATCGCGTTTGTTACTTCAGCCGCAGCCGCAACGCGCTATGGCGCAAAGGTGAGACGTCCGGCCAGGTGCAGCACCTCAAAGAATTGCGCATCGACTGTGACGGCGACACGCTGCTGCTGCTGGTCGATCAGGAGGGCGTCGCCTGCCATACCGGCCGCCGGAATTGCTTCTTCCGTGCCGCGCGCAATGGCGAGCTGGTTGAGATTGCTGCGCCCTTGATATCACCGGAGACCTTGTACGGCAGCCACGGCCACGGCTGACATGGCACTCGGTGCGCGCACCGGGTAAAGCCTCATTGAAAGGCGCGGGATAGTCTTGACAACTCAACACCTGCCAGCGGCCGCCGACCCCGCGCATCTCACCGAGGCACTGCGCCGTGCCGGCGCGCTGGGCGACGCCTGCGTGCGCGACATCGTGGTGGAAAGCTCCCGCCCCACCATCCTCTCGCACATCAGGCGCCTGCGCCTGATCTACGATAATGACGCGACCGATGCGGCGCGTTCCGTGATCCTCAAGACACCTCACCCGGATCGCATGGACACGGGCTGGAATGGCGGCCGCCAGGAAGTGGCATTCTACACCGACGTTGCCGCGTCACTGCCGCGATGCATCGTGCCACGTTGCTTCGAGGCGCATTGCGACCCAACGACAAGGTCCTGGCATCTGCTGCTTGAGGACCTCACCGACACTCACGCCCTCGCCACCACGTGGCCTTTGCCTCCCGCGATGGAGGAGTGCGAGAGGATCGTGGATGCATGGGCCCGGTTCCATGCGGCATGGTGGGACGATCCGCGGCTGGGCAGCTCGATCGGCACCTGGCGGGACGCGGCGGCGTCGGATCGCATGCTGCGGGATCTCGCGGCGCATTTTTCTCGCTTCGTCGACCGCCTCGGCGATCGCCTGCCGCACGAACGTCGCATGCTGTACGAGCGATTGCTCGATGCCGGGCCGCGCCTGCTCCGGCGCTACCATACGCATCGCAACGTCACGCTGGTTCATGGCGACGCGCATGCGTGGAATGTCTTCCTGCCACGCGATGGCGGGGACGATCTGAGGCTGTTCGATTGGGACGGCTGGCGGATCGGCATCGCCGCCAGCGACCTCGCCTACATGATGGCGCTGCATTGGTATCCCGACCGGCGGCATCGTCTGGAACGCGCATTGCTGGACCGCTACCACGCGACGTTGCTCGCCCATGGCGTGCGTGGCTATGACCGTCAGTCGCTGGCCGGTGACTACCGCTGGGCGGCCTTATGGCAGATGGCGACACCGGTGTGGCAGGCGGCCCACAATATTCCACCCGGCATTTGGTGGAATCACATGGAGCGCATCTTTCCGGCGATCGACGATCTGGGCTGTCGTGACCTGCTGGCATGAGCCGACGCTACCATGCCGTGCTGTTCGATCTGCTGACCGGCCTGCTGGATAGCTGGACGCTGTGGGATGCCGTCGCCGGCAGCGAGCAGGCCGGCCGTCGCTGGCGCGCGGCGTATCTGGCAATCACCTACCGGACCGGTCGCTATCAGCCCTACGAGCACCTCGTCGCCACGGCCGCCGAATTGGTCGGACTGCCGCGCCGGCTCGCCGCCGAACTCGCGGTGCAGTATAGCGAAATCGAGCCCTGGCCCGAAGCCGGCGATGTGCTCGCCAAGCTTCATGCGGCCGGCATGCCGCTCGGCGTCGTTACCAACTGCTCCGAGGCACTCGGCCGCCTGGCTGCCGGCCGCATCCCGGTTCCGTTCAGCGTGATCGTTACTGCCGAACGCGCCGGCCACTACAAACCGGATCCGCGGCCTTATCGGCTTGCACTGAACGAACTCGGCGTGGCGGCGGAACATTGTCTGTTCGTGGCTGGGTCCGCCTACGACCTGTTCGGCACCGCGCGTGTCGGGATGCCAACCTGGTGGCATGATCGGATCGGCATGACGGTCCCGCCGGATACTCCTTCGCCGATCGCGCATCATCGCACTCTGACGCCGCTCCTGACGCACGCGTTGTCGTAGTGTCGCTGATCTACCTGGTCGCCGGCGAACCGAGCGGCGATGTGCTCGGCGGTCGAATGATGGCCGCACTCGGAACGCAACGGCCGGATCTCGCCTTCGCCGGCATTGGCGGCGAGCAGATGGCGGCGCAGGGCCTCGCCAGCCTGTTCCCGATGCAAGACCTCGCACTGATGGGCCTGTTGGAAGTGCTGCCGCGACTGCACCATCTGCGACGCAGGCTCCATCAGACGGTCGCCGACATTGCCGCGCGCCGCCCGGATGTGGTGGTGACGATCGACAGTCCCGGCTTCACGCTTCGGCTGCTCAGGGCGGTCCAGTCGCTCGGCGTGAAGCGCGTGCACTACGTGGCGCCGCAGGTCTGGGCATGGCGTGAACGCCGGGTGCGGCACTATCACGGTCTGTGGGATCAGCTGCTCTGCCTGCTGCCGTTCGAGCCGGGGTTCTTCGCGCGCCACGATCTGCCAGCCACCTTTGTCGGCCATCCGGTGCTGGAGAGCGGCGCCGATCGCGGCGACGCGGCGCGATTCCGGGCGGTGCACGGCATCGATCCGACGGCGCGCGTGCTGACGCTCATGCCGGGCAGCCGTCGCACCGAGGTGACGCGGCTGCTGCCGATTCTCGGCGCCACATTGCGGCTTCTGCCGGATGTTGTGCCGGTGGTGCCGGTGGCGGCGCCAGTGGCGCAAGCGGTAGAGGAGGGCGCGCGCGACTGGCCACGGCAGCCGGTGCTGGTGATGGAGTTGGCGGCCAAGCACGACGCCTTCGCTGCCTCCGCCGCCGCAGCGACCAAGTCCGGCACATCGACGCTGGAGTTGGCGATGGCCGGCGTGCCGATGGTGGTGACGTATCGCGTCAACCCGCTGACCGCGGCGATCGTGCGGCGCCTGGTCACTGTGCGCTACGGCTCGCTGGTCAATCTGCTGGCGCAGCGCGAGGTGGTGCCGGAACTCATCCAGGAAGCGTGCACGCCGGATCGCCTGGCAGCATCGGTGCATGCGCTGCTGGATGATCCATCGGTCGCCGCCGCGCAGCGTGCCGGCTGTCGCGATGTGCTTGGCTCGCTGCGGCCGCCTGCCGGAATGCCGTCAGACGCCGCTGCCACCGCTGTTCTCAGTGTTCTCGATCAGTCCTGACGCCACCATCCGCGCGCGGCTGGCGGCGATACCGTCGGTCACCATCAACGCCGCCGCCAATGCGCGCCGCCCCGCCGCCGCATCCACCAGCACCGGTGCACCATCCAGCACCGAGGCCACGAAGCCGGCGTGCTCCGCGGCAAGCGAGTCGTGGTCCTGCCACGAACCCTCCTCGATGCCGAAGCCGGCAACGCCGGGCACCGGTGCGCCGCGTCCACGCGAAATCGCTGTGAGGCGGCGATTGGCAAAATCCACCGCCAGATAGCCGTTCTGCGCGAACACGCGCATGCGTCGCTCGGTGCGCATTGCGACCCGCGAGGCAGTGATCGTCGCAACTGCACCGCTGACGAAGCGGATGCGCACATTGGCGATGTCGGCGTGCTTGCTGGCGACCGCGGCGCCGACCGCATCGACACTCTCGATCTCGCTCGCCACCAGCGACAGGATCAGGTCGAGATCATGGATCATCAGGTCGAGGATCACCGACACATCGGTGCCGCGCTGCTTGAACGGCGCGATTCGGGTGGCCTCGATATAGAGCGGAGCGCCCAGTCGTCCCTCGATGGCGGTGAAGGCGGCCGAGAAGCGCTCCTGATGGCCGACCTGCAAAACCAGGCCCTGTGTCGCTGCAATCGCGGCAAGCTCATCGGCCTGCGCAAGCGTTGCAGCGATCGGCTTCTCCACCAGCACATGCTTCCCCGCCCGCAGCGCTTCGGCAGCAAGCGCATGGTGTGCCTCGGCCGGCGCCGCGATCACCAGCGCGTCACTGGCCGCAAGCAGCGTCGCGAAGTCCATTGCCGGCGCGGCGACCTCCGAACCCACCGTCCTTGCGCGTGCGGCATCAGGATCGGACACGCCGGCCAATGTCGCACGACCGGACTCCGCGACCTTCAGCGCGTGATAGCGGCCAAAATGGCCGACACCGGCAACGCCGATACGGAGTGGTGAGGAAGTCACAGGACGTTCAGCTCCCGTCGTTCAGATGGCATGCGCTGCGGTGGCCGGGTGCAATTTCGCGCAGGCGCGGCATCTCCTGACTGCAGCGCGGCATCGCGTGCGGGCAGCGCGGGTGGAAGTGACAGCCCGAGGGCGGCGCGAGCGGACTGGGGATCTCACCCTTGATGGCCGTGAAATGCCGCTTGCGTAATTCGATGCGCGGCACTTCGGCAAGCAGCGCTTGCGTGTAGGGATGGTTCGCTCGGGCGAACACTTCCTCGGCCGGCGCGCTTTCCACGATGCGGCCGAGATACATGATCAGCACGCGATCGGAGAGATGCTCGACCACGCCGAGATCGTGGCTGATGAAAAGATAGGTGAGGTCGAGCTCGCGGCGGAGGTCCATGAACAGATTGAGGATCTGTGCCTGGATCGAGACATCCAGCGCGGCGACCGCCTCGTCGCACACCAGGAACTCGGGCTGCACCGCGAGCGCGCGGGCGATGCCGATGCGCTGGCGCTGGCCGCCGGAGAACTGGTGCGGATAGCGCCGGCGATAGCCGGGATCGAGGCCGGCGCGTCGAAGCTGCGCATCGAGATACGCATTCAGCTCGCCCCGCGAGACGAGGCCGTGGACGAGCGGGGCCTCGCCGACGATGTCCGCGACGCGCAGGCGCGGATTCAGCGACGCGTACGGGTCCTGGAAGATCATCTGAACCTTGAGCTTGGCATCCCGCGCACGCTCCGGCGGCAAGGTTGCGATGTCCTGGCCCTTGAACAGGACCGTGCCGTCGGACGGCGGCATGATGCCGGCGACCATCCGGCCGAGGGTGGACTTGCCGCAGCCGGATTCTCCCACCAGACCGACCACCTCGCCACGCACCACGGTGAGATCGACGTTGTCGACGGCTTGCACGATCTCGTTCCGTTGTGCAGCGCCAAGCCGGCGTGAGACGGAGTGGGCGAGACGCGCGATCGCGTCGTAGGTCGGGCCGAAGCGCTTCGATACGCCGCGCAGCTCGATAATCGGCGTCGTGTTCATGCCGGAACAGCGACCAGCGGATGAAAGCACCGGGTGATCTGCCCCGGCACCGGCTGCGACGGTTCCGGCTCCTGCTCGCACGCGGTGTCGGCGTATGCACAGCGGGTGCGGAAGGCGCATCCCGGCGGCAGGTCGAGCAGGCTGGGCGTCATGCCGGCGATCTGCCGCAGCTTCTCGCCGCGCCGGTTGCGGCTTGGCACGCTGCCGATCAGGCCGTGTGTATACGGATGCAGTGGCCGGTCGAGTACCACCTCCGCGGCGCCGGTCTCCACGATGCGGCCGGCGTACATCACGGCGATCTCGTCGGCGAGGCCGGCGATCACCGACAGATCGTGCGTGATCCAGATCAGCCCGGTGCCATATGTCGTCGCGAGCTTCTGCACTTCGGCCAGAATCTGTGCCTGTATCGTCACGTCCAGCGCCGTGGTCGGCTCGTCGGCGATCAGCAGATCGGGGTGGTGCAGCAGGGCGATGGCGATTGCCACGCGTTGCCGCATGCCGCCCGAGAACTGATGTGGATAGGCTGCGAGGCGCTCATCGGGGCTGGGGATGCCCACCATGCCGAGGGCATCGCGCGAACGCGTGCGCGCTTCGGCACGCGAGACCTTTGCGTGCGCCCGAACCGCCTCGATCATCTGTGTGTCGATGCGCAGGACCGGATTGAGGGTCATCATCGGGTCCTGAAATATCATCGCGACGCGGTTGCCGCGCAGGGCGCGCATTTCGCGCTCGGATAGTTTCGCGAGGTCCTGGCCCTGGTATAGAATGGAGCCGCCGACAATACGTCCCGGTGGATCGACCAGGCCGATGATGGAGAAACCGGTGACCGTCTTGCCGGAGCCGGATTCACCGACCAGCCCCAATACCCGTCCGCGCGTGATGGAGAACGACACGTCGTCCACCGCCTTCACCACGCCGGCGCGCGTGAAGAAATGTGTGCGCAGGTTCCGCACTTCGAGGGTCGCAGTGGTCACCGTTGCAGCCGCGGGTTCAGCACGTCGCGCAATTGATCGCCGACCAGGTTGATGGCGACGATGGTGACCAGTAGAGCGATCCCCGGGTAGAAGCTGATCCAATATTTGCCGGACAGCATGTACTGGTAGCCATTGGCGATCAGCAGGCCGAGCGACGGCTCGGTGATCGGGACGCCAAGGCCGAGGAACGACAGTGTGGCTTCGAGGGCGATAGCGCGCGCGACCTGCTGGGTGGCAATGACGATCAGCGGCGGCAGGCAGTTCGGAAACAGGTGGCGAAAGATGATGCGGTGCTTCGGCAGCGCGAGGCATTCAGCCGCTTCGATGTATTCGCGACGGCGTTCCACCAAGGCCGACGCTCGCACAGTGCGCGTGTAGTACGCCCATTCGACGATGACCAGCGCGAGCACGACATTCATCACGCCTTTGCCGAGCATGGCGAGGATCATCAGCGCGACGAGGATGGAGGGGAAGGAAAGCTGCAGATCGACCAGACGCATGATGGCGGCGTCGGAGCGTCCGCCGGTATAGGCGGCGAACAGGCCGAGAGCGGTGCCGAAGATGCAGGCGATGAATGCGGAGCCGATGCCGACGCCCAGCGAAATGCGGAGGCCGTAGAGGATGCCAGAGAACATGTCGCGGCCCTGGTCGTCGGTGCCCAGGATATAGGTGTAGCCGGCTTCGGATGCGGAGCCCGGCGGCAGGCGGCCGTCCATAATGTCCAGCTGCGACAGGTCATAGGGATTCTGCGGCGCGATGAGCGGAGCGAAGATCGCGGCGAGGCCAATGAGGACGAACACCACAAGCGCCGCCAGAGCCATGCGCGACGCCGCGAAGTCGGCAACGAAGCGGCGGAATGGGGTTTCCTCACCCCGCCCCCCACCGCCCTCCCGCAAGGGAAGGGGGAGCGGCGAAGCTGTAGTTGTAGCTACTCCCCCGGCCCTTGTGGGAGGGGGCTGGGGCGCGCTGCCGCTCACCCCTTCGTCTCCAACCGCACCCGCGGATCCAACACCGTGTAAAGCACGTCCACCACCAGGTTGATGGTGACGAACAGCAGCACGATCATCATCAGGTACGCGACGATCACCGGCCGATCCAGCACATTGATCGAATCAATGATCAGCTTCCCCATGCCCGGCCAGGCGAACACGCTCTCGGTCACCACGGCGAATGCGATGGTGGACCCGAGCTCCAGCCCGACCACGGTCACCACCGGGATCATGATGTTCTTCAGCACATGCACGAAGATCACCCGCGCCGGCGTCAGCCCCTTGGCGCGCGCGAACTTCACAAAGTCCATCGGCAGCGTCTCGCGCACGCCGGCGCGGGTCAGGCGCAGCACCAGCGAAATATTGAACAGCGACAAATTCAATGCCGGCAGCAGCAAATGCCGTAGGCCATCGAGCGTTAGGAACGACCACTGGATGCCGAACAACTCCGCGGTCGCGCCGCGGCCGGTGCTTGGCAGCCAGCCGAGCTGCACCGCGAAAACCATGATCAGCATCAGCCCGACCCAGAAAGTGGGCAGTGAGAACCCGAGGATGCTGCCGGCCATGATCGTCCGCGCCAGCGCGCCTTCGGGATAAAGTCCCGCGTACAGCCCGAGTGGAATGCCGATGAGCATCGACATCAGCACGGCGGTGACCGCAAGCTCCATAGTCGCCGGCATACGCTGCGCGATCAGCCGGAGCGCGGGCTCGTTGAACACGAAGCTGCGACCGAGGTCGCCGTGCAGCGCGTCGCTGACAAACAGCAAATATTGCCTCCACAGCGGCTGGTCCAGCCCCAGCGCCGCGATGACGCGCGCGCGTTCTGCTTGGTCCGCTTCGGGCGAGATCAGGATATCGACCGGATTGCCAATCACATGCACGCCGATGAACACGATCACTGACATCGCGAGCAAAACGAAAAGCGCCTGAATCAGCCGCCGGATCAGCCAGGTTGTCATCAGGTCTCCCGTGCCCTGGCCGCGACCTATATCACGTGGACACCGGCTGCGGCCATCGGTTGGCCGGCCTTGCCGACCCGTATAAGCTCCCCCCATGGATGCACCCCGCACCACCACTGAGCTGCTCGCCAAACTCGCGTCGTTCGACACGACGAGCCGCAACTCGAACCTCGCGCTGATCGCCTTCGTGCGAGAATACCTGGACGCGCAGGGCATTTCGTATCGCCTGAGCACCGATGTGGCGGGACAGAAGGCCAACATTCACGCCATCATCGGACCGCAAGGTCCGGGTGGCATCGCGCTGTCAGGTCACGTGGATACCGTCCCTGTCGACGGCCAGGCGTGGAGCGCTGATCCGTTCACATTGCGCCGGGTCGATGGGCGCCTCTATGCGCGCGGTTCGGCCGACATGAAGGGCTTTGTCTCCGCTTGCCTCGCCGCGGTGCCGGATATCAAGGCGCGCAAACTTGCGCGGCCGCTGCACCTGTTCATCAGCTATGACGAGGAGGTCGGCTGCCAGGGCGCGCAGCGGCTGCTCCAGGATCTCGACGAGTCTGGCCTGAAGCCGGCGCTTTGCGTAGTTGGCGAGCCGTCGGGCATGCAGCCGATCCTGGCCCACAAGGGCAAGTTGAATCTGCGCGTGAATGTGCGCGGGCTGACTGGACATTCCAGCGAACCGGGCAAGGGGGTCAACGCGATCCACGCCGCCGGCGAGGCGCTGGCCTATGTCGCGGCAGAGGCGCGCCGTCTGGCAAAAGATGGCCCGTTCGAGGCGGGCTTCGACCCGCCGCACACGACCATTCATGTCGGCACCGTCCAGGGTGGCACGATTCTCAACATTATCCCGGAGCGCTGCGAATTCGTCATGGAATGGCGCAGCATCCCAGGCGACGATGCGACGCGCCATGTCGAGCGCATGCGGCAATTCGTCGCGGACAGCATCGAGCCGGCGATGCATGCGGTGAATGCCAATACCGGCTTCGACTTCGAGGTGCTTACCTTGATGCCGGGCCTGTCGCTCGCCGCCGACCATGAGCTGACCGCCATCGTCAAGCAGCTCACCGGTTCGAACAGCACGGGGAAGGTGAGCTACGGTACGGAAGGCGGTTACTACCAGGGCGCCGGCATCCCGACGATCGTCTGTGGTCCCGGACACATCGCGCAGGCACATCAGCCGGACGAGTGGATCGCGCAGGAGCAGCTCGATGCATGCGATGCGTTTATCCGCCGTCTGGTGGATCGCGTGCTCGTCTGACCCGTAGATCCCATGTCACCGACCATGCAGCCGCCGTTGCCAGCATTCGAAATACATATTGCCGCCCCCGACATCGGCCCCTGGCTCGCCGGAGACACCGGCGTTCGGGGCTTCACCACGCGCGATTCTGGAGTTGCGGGTCCGCATGTCGCATTGCTGGGGATCACCCATGGCAACGAGATCGCCGGCGCTATCGTGCTCGACCGGCTGCTCAAGGCGCAACTGACGCCGACGCGCGGGAGGCTCACCTTCGGCTTCGTCAACCTTGCTGCATACAAACGGTTCGAGCCACGTCAGCCGACCGCATCGCGCTTTATCGATGAGGACATCAACCGATTGTGGGATCCGGCAGTGCTGGACAGCCCGAGGCGTTCGATCGAGCTCGACCGGGCACGCGAGATCCGGCCGCTGATCGACACAGTGGACGTACTGTTCGACCTGCACTCGATGCTGTGGCCGTCCGACCCGCTGATCCTGTGCGGCACGTCGCCGAAGGGAAAGCGCCTTGCCCTTGGCGCTGGGGTGCCGGCACTGGTCGTGGCGGATCGTGGACATGCCAGCGGACGGCGGATGATCGACTATCCACGCTTTGCCGATGCGGCAACGCCGTGCGCGGCGAGCCTCGTTGAGGCTGGACAACATTGGCGACAGGCGACCGTGGACACGATGTTCGCCAGCGCCGTCGGATTGCTGCATCATATGGACGTGGTGGCACCGCATCCGGCGCTGCCGATGTCGGCGCCGCAGGCGCAGCGTTTTGCCGAAGTCACAATGGTAGTGACGGCGGCGACCGGCAGCTTCGCTTTCGTGCAGTCCTATCGCGGCGGCGACGTTATCCGCCAGAGAAACACGCTGATCGCGATGGACGGCGAGACGGAAATCCGCACTCCGCACGACGATTGCCTGCTGATCATGCCGAGTTTGCGTCCAAGCCGTGGTCATACCGCCGTTCGCTTGGCCCGTTTCCTGGAAGCTTGAACAGTGTTGAGGGCCTACCCTTCCGGTTCACCCGGAACAGGCTCCTTGCCGAACCCGGTGATGATCGCCGTCACCTCCCCGATCGCCGCTTCCGCGGCCGTCGCGTCGGTGCCCTTCGCGACGATCGACACGCCGTTGCCGCTCGGGCGATAGAACGGATAGCTGCCGATATCGATATCCGGATACTTCGCCTGCACCTCACCAAGCGGGGCTGCGATGATGCCTTCGGCCAGTCCGGCCACGTGCACCGAGCGCGACACGATCGGCGCGCCACCTTTCAGCCGCGGCGCCAGCCACTCGAACATCGACTGCATGACCCGTGGCACGCCAGCCATCACGTAGACATTGCCGATCTGGAACCCGGGCGCCACGGACATCGCATTGTCGATCAGGGTCGCACCGCGCGGCATCGTTGCCATGCGCTGGCGTGCGGCGTTGAACTCGCCCGGTCTGTAGCTGCGTTCCATGCGCGACCACGCCTCGGGATGCGGCTCCCAGGGTACGCCAAACGCCGCGGCGACGCATTCGCTGGTGATGTCGTCGTGCGTCGGGCCGATGCCGCCGGTGGTGAACACGTAGTCGAACTTCGCCCGCACCTCGTTCACCGTGCCGATGATCGTATCCGGGACATCGGGTATCACCCGCACCTCGCGCAGCGGAATGCCGATCGCGCCGAGACCGCTGGCGAGGAAGCGGATGTTGGCGTCCTGCGTGCGGCCCGACAGCACCTCGTTGCCGATTACCAGCAGGCACGCGGTGGGATTGGTCTGGGGCATCGGGATATCCTTCAGAGGAAGTCGCGCAGCAGCGGGATCAACGGTTTGTCGGCCGGCGGCATCGGGTAGTCGGCGAGCTTCTGCGGCCGCACCCAGGCCAATGTCTGGTTCTCGCGCGGCTTCGGCGTGCCCTTCCATCGGCGGCACAGATAGAGCGGCATCAGCAGGTGGAAGCCGTCATACTCGTACGAGGCGAAGGTGAAAGGCGCCAGGCAGGCGGCCGACACGTCGATGCCGAGTTCCTCCTTCAACTCGCGGATCAGCGCGGCTTCCGGCGTCTCTCCCTGGTGCAGCTTGCCGCCGGGGAATTCCCACAGCCCGGCCATTTTCTTGCCTTCCGGGCGGCGCGCCAGCAGCACGCGGCCATCGATATCGATCAACGCGCAGGCGGCGACCAGCAGCAATGGCTTGCGGCCGTCCTCATGTGCCGGCTCGATCTGACCGAATATGTCGTCGCGCGTCGCCTCGAACAGCCAGACCGGATGCTGGCCCCCGCGCGCCTCGAATTTGTCGGTTCCCTCGCCGGTGTGACGGAAGCCGATATGGCGCAGCACGGCGGCCGAGGCCGGATTGTCGGTGATTACGGCGGCCTCGAGCCGCTCGAGGTCGAGGTTGGCCAGTGCCCAGCGCGCCAGCCGCCTGGCGGCCTCGGTGGCAACGCCATAACCCCAGAAGCGGCGGCCGACCCAGTAGCCGAGCCGCCCGACGCGTGCGGCCGCATCGCGGCGCAGTCCGACGACACCGACCAGGATTTCGTGTTCGCCCTCGCGGCCGGTGATTGCCAGCTGATAGGCGCTGCCGTCCGCCAGCGAGCGCCGCGTGGACTGGATCCAGTCGTCGGCCAATTCGCGCGGGTAGGGGAATGGCACCCTTGCCAGGTTGCGCGTTACGTCAAATTCGTTGACGAGATTGTGCAATGCCGCGGCGTCCTCCGGGACCAGCGGGCGAAGCACCAACCGCTCGGTCGCCAACGGCACGAACATATCCGATGGCGCGAGCTGACCGAGCAGCCCTGCTTCATTGCGCCGTCGCCGAGAGCGGCGAACAGGTGCCGCAGGCGCTGGCTCTCCATCGCGAACACTCGTCATGACTGTATTATCGCACCGACTCGTTTGGGTGGTCACGGCTCAAGGGGCGCGAAAGTGGCGCACCCGGGCGGGTCCGCGCAAGCGCGCAACCGACGCGCCGGTGTTAACCGGATGTTTGTCGCTCGTGCTGATGGTGGCAGCCGTTTTCCAGCCCAGCGGCACAGCGAAAGGCACACATGCGACGCATTCGGCTCAAAGTGCGCACGCGCATCTATCTCGGCTTTGCGGTTCTCGTGGTCCTGAGCCTCGGCATTGCCGCCTTCGGCGTCTATCAGCTCTCCGGTGTTAGTACCGAATGTCGGCACGATGGACGTTCTGGCGGCCAATACGCAGCGCCTGCTGACCATCACCCGCCAGCTCGAGGCGATGCGTCGGGCGGAGACGCGCTACCTGATCGACGCTCCTGAGGCCTCCATGAAGGAGGCGCGGGACAGCGCGAGCACGGCGAACGCTCTGCTGACTGACGCGATCAAGATCGGGCTGTCCGAGGAGCGCCTGAAGGCTTATCACGCAGTGCAGGACACGCTGCGCGCGCATCTGACGAACCTCGATCAGTTCGGCCAACTCAGCACGACCTGGGTTGCCGAGCGCGCCAAGCTGTTCACCGGCGGCGATGCGCTGACGGCTGCCACGGACAAGCTGGTGGCGGCAGCACGGGCAACGAACGACGAGAATGCCGGCAACGCCGCGGACCATGTCGAACGCGCCATTCTGCTGGTCCGTGTGGCAAACTGGCGGTTCATTGCCACGCAGGACAGCGCCGGCGTCGGCACATTCAGGACCAATGTGGCAAACGCCCGCACCGCCCTCGCTGAAATGCAGCGCGTGGCTTCCCCTCAAGTGGCGCAACTGATCGCTCCGGTGCAGACGGCGCTGGCGGCTTACGAAGCGAGTTTCATCGCATATTCGACGGCCAGGTTGGCGGTCGGAGCCCTCTACAACGACCAGATGCGGCCGCAGATCCTTGGTATGCAGCAGCAGCTCGATACTGCGGCGGCATCTCTCGCCCGGAGCTTCAACGACAGCCGCTCGACGGCTTTTGCTGTCATTTCCACCGCATCTTCGCTGCAGGCAATTCTGGCCGCGGCGGCGCTGGTGTTTGGCAGCGGCCTCGCCTTCCTGATCGGGCGCGGCATCGTCCGACCACTGGCCGAGATGACCGGCGTGATGGGCAGGCTCGCCGACGGTGACAACACCGTCGAAATCCCGTCGCGTGACAACCAGGACGAGATCGGCGACATGGCGCGCGCTGTGGAGGTCTTCAAACAGCACGCCATCGAGGCAGGGCGGCTTGCTCGCGAACAGGAAGCCGCGCGCACTGCCAAGGAGCGCCGATCCTCCGCAATGGAGCAGCACACCCAGGACTTCGGCAACTCGATCTCCGGTGTCATGGCGTCGCTGGCCGGCTCCGCCGAGGGAATGCGGCGGGCTGCCGAATCGATGGCGCAGGCGGCCGAAGCTGTGCGTGACGAGGCCGGCACGACCGCTGGCGGTGCGACCAAGTCCTCTCAGGACCTCACCTCGGTCGCTGCCGCAGTCGAGGAACTGAATTCGAGTGTCGGCGAGATCTCGCGTCAGTTGGCGGAAGCGGCCGACGTGGCACGTCAGGCGGTGCAACGCGCCGAACTCGAGCCACGCAACCATGCAGGGGTTGTCCGAAGCGACCGCACGTATCGGCGACGTGGTGCATCTGATCAGCGACATCGCCGGACAGACCAACCTGCTGGCACTGAACGCGACGATCGAGGCGGCGCGCGCAGGCGAGGCCGGCAAGGGCTTCGCAGTCGTCGCCGGCGAGGTGAAGGCGTTGGCGGCGCAGACCGCGAAAGCCACCGCCGAGATCGGCAGTCAGATCGACACCGTGCGCACCGCCACCGGCGAGGCAGTGGCGGCCATGGCAGACATCGGCGCCATCATCGGCAAGATCAACGAAGTGTCGGCAGCGATCGCGGCTGCCGTGGAACAGCAGAGTGCGACCACCCACGAGATCGCCGCCAGCGTGCAGGCAGTGTCCGGCGCCACTGCCGGCACCGCTCAGGCAATGCAGCATGTGGTCACCGTGGCCGACGAGGCCGGCACCGTCAGCCGCGACGTTCTGACAGGCGCGGCGGGGATCGGACGCGAGGCAGAAACCCTGCGCACCGAGGTGGATCAGTTCCTCGTCGCAGTGCGCGACGACACCACTGAAGAACGCCGCCGCTATGAGCGCCTGAACATGGACGGTGTCATGGTTGCTGTGCAGGCGAAGGGGCGCTCGGCGACCCGGCTTGCGCTCCGCGACATATCGCGCGGCGGCGCGGCGCTGGTCTGCGACTGGACGATGGCACCCGGCACGCCGCTTGAACTCGAACTGCCCGAGGCCGACGGTTCGGTGCCTGCACGGGTGGTACGCTGCGGCGGCGGCGCACTTGCCGTGGTGTTCGGCTCGGAGCCACACGCGCTGGCACGGATCGATCGCGCCCTCACCGCTCTGACGCGAACCCGACGTGCGGCATGACCTGAGGCATATTCTCTCCCCCTGGACGCCGCCGTCATGACGCGCGAGCCTCCGTGCGTAACGGGAGGAGATCGCGCGCATGCAAGTCGGCATCCATCTGCCCCATATCGGCCGTAAGGCAAGCCCTGACGCGATCCGCCGCGCCGCGATACAGGCGGAGGAACTAGGCTTCGCCGATGTCTGGGTCAGCGAGCACATCATCATCCCGAAGGACGCCGCCTATCCGCCGTCGGCCAACTTCTGGGATCCGGTGCTGACATTGACCTGGGCCGCCGCGTACACCGAGCGCGTGAAGCTCGGCACCAGTGTGCTGGTGCTGCCGATGCGGCATCCGCTGCCGCTCGCCAAGGAACTGGCCACGCTGCAGAACCTGTCGGGGGGACGACTGATTCTCGGCGCCGGCGTCGGCTGGATGGAGGCGGAGTTCGACGCCCTCGGCGTGCCGTTCCGCGAGCGCGGCCGGCGCATGGACGAAGGCATCGCGATGATGAAGGCGGTTTGGAACGATGATCCAGTGACGTTCCCGACGCGCTGGATCGCGGCGAAGATCGACACGATGCGCATGCAGCCGAAGCCATGCGCACCAATTCCCATCTGGATCGGCGGCTCGTCGGAGGCGGCGGTGGCGCGTGCGTTGCGCCTGGATGGCTGGCACGGCAGCCGCGTGACACCGGAGCAGGCCCCGGCGATGGTGCAGCGTCTCCGTGCGGGCCGGTCGGATGCCGCCTTCGCCATCTCGCTGCGCACGTCGGACGAGGGGCGCGACACTGGTGCGCTGCGCGGGCGGCTGGAGGCATACAAGGCAGCGGGAGTCCAGCACGTGCTGGTGGCGCCGGAGGAACGCGGGATCGAGGAGTATCTGGCCGCGGTGGAACGCGTGGCCCGGTGCGCGGAAGGCTTGTGATTTAGATTGGTTTCTCCCTTCCCCTGAAGGAGGGGTCGGGGGCCTGCGCCGGTCCGCTCGGCCCCCCGACCACTCCAGCAAGGGGCGGGGAGATAACTTTCAGTGGAGATTTGTCCAATGATCAACCCCGTCACCGATCGTGTCTTGATCACGGGTGCCGCCGGTGCGATCGGCACCGCGCTGCGCAACGGACTGCGCGCTGATTGGCGCCATCTCCGCCTGACCGACACCCGGCCCATCGCCAATCCCACGCCGAACGAAGAATGCATCACCACCGACATCGCCGATCGCGCGGCGATCGAGCGTATGATGCGGGATGTCGCTGCGGTGGTGCATCTCGCCGGTGTCGGCGGCGACTACACGGTGGAGGACCTGTTCCGCGTCAATGCGCGTGGCCTGTTCGACGTGTTCGAGGCGGCACGGCTTGGCGGCGTGCAGCGCATCGTGTTCGCCTCGAGCAATCACGCGTTCGGTTGCTATCCGATCGAGGAGCGTGTCTCGCCGGCACTGCCGCCTCGGCCCGACAGCCTTTACGGCACGTTCAAGGCGTGGGGCGAGACGATGCTGCGCTGCTATTTCGATCGCCACGGCATCCGCTCGGTGTCGCTGCGCATCGGCACCTACCGCACGCTGCCGATCGACCAGCGTTCGCTCGCCACTTGGCTGTCGCCGGGCGACGTTGCGCGTCTGGTCGATGCGGCGCTGCGGCATCCTGACCCCGGCTGCCTGGTGGTCAACGGCTATTCCGCCAACACGCGGATCAAGACGTTCGATCCCAATTGGGAGTTTCTCGGCTATCGCCCGCAGGACAATGCCGAGGACCACCGGGAGATGTTGCGCGGCACGGGTGTCGATGTGGACGGCCCGTGGGAATGGCCCGAGCATGGCGGCTCGCACGCCCGTGCGCCGGAGCGGCCGCCGCGCCGTTGAAGTAGTCAATAATCAAGGGAAATCAGGGCATGGGCCGAACGATCGGGATATTGGGCGCAGTGGTGATGTTGCTTGCGACGGGCGGCGTGCGGGCCGACTCTCTTGGCTTCGCCGGATCCGTAACGTGGTTCGGTCAGGTGCCGATCATGGTCGCGATCGACAAGGGCTTCTTCAAGGAACAGGGCCTCGATATCGAATACCAGGTGATCCTGAATTCCTCCGACCGTCTGGCCTCGGTCGATGCCGGTTCGTCGGCGTTCAGCAATCTCGGCCGCAGCTCGATCATTCCGGCGATGGCGCGGGGCGACACCAACTTCTTCTACATCTACAACTTCGATGACTCGCCCGGCATCGAGGGCTGTTGGGCGCGGCCCGGCGTGGCTTCCATCAAGGACCTGCGCGGCAAGCAGGTCGCGGCCAACACCTCGGCTGAGATCACCTTGAGCGGGCTGCTCGCTACGCAGAATATGACCGAGAAGGACATCGACTACCTCAACCTGGGCCCGACCGAGATGGCACCGGCGCTTGCCAGGGGCGACGTCGTGGCTGCGTGCGTCTGGCAGCCGCTGCTCGACGGGCTGAAGAAGGCGGCGCCGGATGGCAAGCTGCTCGGCCTGGATACGGATACGACGACGTATCAGAAGTTTGGCACCATGGCGTCGCCCGACATCGCGATCATCTCGCGCAAGCTGGTTGAGCAGCATCCCGACCAGGCGCGCGGCATCGCACTCGGGATGCTGAAAGGTGCCGACTACACGATCGCCAATCCGGAGGACGCTGCGAAGACCGCGGCGCACTACTTCAAGAAGACGCCGGAAGAGGTGCTGGCTGGCATGAAGCCGCTGAAGTTCTTCGGCACCAAGGGGTGGGAAGAGCACATGAAGCTGCACGCCGCTCAGATGCAGTATCTGGCCCAGTGGTTGTATGACAACAAGAAGATCCCCAGCGTGCCCGACGTCGCGAAGTGGGAGAACACCAGCTTCATGCCGAAGCAGTGAGGCTCTCGAAGCTTCTCCCCCGCCCCTTGCGGGTTGGGGGGAGGGGGCCGCGCCAGTGCCGCCCAGCCTCCTCCCCCCGGTTCTCTCCTGCGAGGGGCGGGAGAGGCTTCAAGCGGATTGCCATCAGTCTGGCATCTGTCGCGGTGTTTCTGCTGGCTTGGCAGTTCGCTACCACCTCCGGCGAGATCTCGCCGGTCTTTCTGCCAACACCCGCCCAGATCGTCGCGCAGGCCCAGGACCTGATTGCCACCGGCGATCTGTTGAAATCGGTGCTGATCTCGTCGGAACGCGTCTTCGCCGGTTACGTGCTCGCCGGTCTCGTTGCGGTCCCGCTCGGTGTCGTGATGGCGGTGTGGTGGCCAGCCAAAGCCATCATCGATCCATTCGTCTCATTGCTGCGCCCGTTGCCATCGATCACCTGGATCCCGCTGACCATTCTCTGGCTCGGCATCGGTGAGGAGCAGAAGGTCGCCATCGTCTTTCTCGGCTCATGGATCTACATCCTGATCTACACGCTCTCCGCCGTGCAGCGCGTCGATCCGCTGCTGGTGCGCGCGGCGCGTAACCTCGGCGCGGGCGATGCCGCGGTAATGTGGCAGGTGATCCTGCCCGCTGCCCTTCCCGGCATCATCGCCGGCCTCAAAATTACTCTCGCCATCTCCTGGTCCTGCGTGCTCTCCGCTGAACTGGTCGCCGCGCAGTCCGGCCTCGGCGCGCTGATCTGGCAGGGCAAGGACTGGGGCAACCTGCCGCTGGTCCTCGTCGGTATGGTCGCGATCTCGATCACCGTGCTGATCGCTGACATCATTGCCGCGCGCCTCGAGCGCTTGTTGCTGCCCTGGGAACGGCATCGCCGCACGTAATGCCGCCGATCCTCCGCGCCGAGAACGTGACGCGCTCCTTCTCCGTCGGACGTGGTCCCGACGTCGTGGCGGTGCGCGACTTCTCGTTGGACGTCGCGGCGGGAGAGATCGTTTGCCTGCTCGGTGCTTCCGGCTGCGGCAAGACCACGATGCTCAACATGTTCGCCGGCTTCATCCAGCCGACCGAGGGCCGCGTGCTGTTGCATGGCGAGCCGATCACCCGCATCGAGCCACGCTGCGGCGTCGTGTTCCAATCCTATGCGCTGTTCCCGTGGCAGACGGTGCAAGGCAACGTCGAGTTCGGCCTGCGCATGCAGCGCGTCCCCGCTGCCGAACGCCGTCGCCGCGCCGCTCGCTTCATCGACCTGGTGAAGCTGCAAGGCTTCGAGCGCAACTACCCTGCCGAGCTGTCGGGCGGCATGCAGCAGCGCGTGACGCTGGCGCGCATCCTGGCGGCCGACCCGGAAGTGCTGCTGATGGACGAACCGTTCGCTGCGCTGGATGCCATGACACGCCAGGAGATGCAGGAGGAACTGCTGCGCATCCAGGAGAGCAGCCGCAAGACCGTGCTGTTCATCACCCACAGCATCGATGAGGCGCTGATCCTGGCGGACCGCATCGTTGTAATGTCGGCGCGGCCGGGACGGGTGAAGGCGATCCTGGAAAACACGCTGCCGCGGCCGAGGCATGTGTCGATCCAGCTTTCGCATGCCTACGCTGCGCTGAAGGCACAGGTCTGGGGTCTGGTGGAAAGCGAGGTGCACCGGCATACTGGCCGGTAGCAGAAAGAGATCGTGAATGACCGCCGCTCTGGCAAGAATTTGCGCGGGGCGCGTCCACTACGCGTGGGTCGCGCTGATCGTCGCCTTCACCATCACGCTCGGTGCGGTCGGCGTGCGCGCTGCCCCCGGCGTGATCATCGTCCCGCTGGAGCAGGCATTCGGCTGGAGCGTCGGTACCATCTCGGCCGCGATCTCGCTCAACATACTGCTGCTCGGCATGACCGGACCGTTCATCACCGGCCTGATGGAGACGCTCGGACTGCGCCGCACGGTGCTGCTGTGTCTGTCGCTTCTGCTGTTGGGCACCGGTCTCTCTACGTTCATCACCGCGCCGTGGCAGTTGTTCGCCACCTGGGGCCTGATGGTCGGCGTCGGCGCCAGCGCAGGCGCAGTGGGCATGGCGGCGGCGATCGCGAACCGCTGGTTCGTGGCGCATCGCGGCCTTGCCATCGGATTGCTCAGTTCGGCCAATGCCGCGGGACAGCTGATCTTCCTGCCGATCCTCGGTCGCCTGTCGCAGACCTATGGCTGGCAGAGCGTGTCCATCACGGTGGCATTGACCATCGCGGTGCTGATCCCGCTGGCCGCGCTGCTGTTGCCCGAATCGCCTGCCGCGATTGGTCTCACCCCACTTGGCACCTCGTCCGAGCCGTTCGCTGCACCGCGCACCGGCAACCCGTTCACCGTGGCGATCGACGGGCTTATCCGCGGCGTCCGATCGCTGGATTTCTGGCTGCTGGCACTGAGCTTCGGTGTCTGCGGGTTCTCGACCAACGGGTTGATCGGCACGCATCTGATCGCGTTCTGCGTCGATCACGGGTATTCGCAGTTCGCCGGCGCGGGCATTCTTGCCTCGGTCGGCGTGTTCAGCCTGGTCGGCTCGACCATCTCGGGCTGGCTGACCGACCGCTACAATCCGCGCATCCTGCTGTTCTGGATTTTCAGCCTGCGCGGCCTGTCGCTGATGGTGCTGCCCTACACCAACTTCGACAGCGTCAGCCTGTCGGTGTTCGCGGTGTTCTACGGCCTGGACTGGATCGCGGTGATGCCGCCGATCTTCGCGCTGGTCAACGAGGTGTTCGGCCGCAAGAGCGCGCCGGTGCTGATGTCGTGGATTTTCGCGACGCATCAGATCGGCGGCGCCACGGCGGCGGTCGGTGCAGGCATCGTGCGTACCTGGACGGGCAGCTATCTCCTCGCCTTCATGGCGAGTGGGCTCGCGTGCCTGCTCGCGTCGATGCTTGTGCTGCGGATCGCACGCTCGCGGCCAGCTTTGGTCGCCGCCGAGTAGGTTTCGAACAGCGATGAAATTCGGCCTGCTGAGTCAGATCCAGGTGCCCAAACCCTGGACCGAGGACACCGAGCGCAACGTGTACTGGCAGAATCTCGACCAGGTGGTCGCGGCCGAGCACGCAGGGTTCAGCCATTTCTGGCTGACCGAACAGCACTTCTTCGCCGAGATCGGCCATTCATCGTGCCCGGAGATGTTCCTGGCCGCGCTGTCGCAGCGCACGCGCACGATCAGGCTCGGCTTCGCGGTGATCCTGATGCCGTGCCACAACCCGTTCATGATCGCCGAGCGGGTCGCGACTCTCGACGTGCTGTCCAACGGCCGCTGCGAATTTGGTGCCGGTCGTGGCACCGCCGCCTACGTGGTGGAAGGTCTTGGCTTCAACGCCGATGCAGAGCATGGCCGCGAGGTGGGTCGCGAGGCGCTCGAAGCCGTGGTGCAGATGCTCGAGCACGAGCATTTCCCCGGCTACCAGGGCAGGCACTTCAATCTGCCCGCGCGCCAGGTGGTGCCACGGCCGATCCAGCGCCCGCATCCGCCGCTGTGGTTCGCCGCCTCCAATCTGGAGACATTCGAGCGCGCGGGTGCAGCCGGTGTCGGTGTACTCGGCGTAACTCGGTACACGCACGCCGAGATCAGGCCGCATATCGAGGCATATCGTGCCGCGATTCGTACCGCGACGCCGATCGGGCGTTTCATCAACAACCATGTCGGCGTATTCGCGATCGGCTGTGTGCATGACGATAACCGGATAGGGCGCGATGTCGGCTGTGCGGCTGCGCGGTTCTATTACGGCGACAACGACGCGGAGCTGAACCATGTGCGGTTCGGTTCATCGGAAGGCGTCGCCCGGATCAAGGCGCGCATGTCGGGTTATTCGGACGACGACCTGCTGCAGACCGGCATGGCAATCGGCGGCAATGCCGATAGCGTCTGTCGCCAGGTGGAACGTTGGGCGGCGACGGGGATCGATCAGATGGTCTTCATGTTCCAGATCGGCCGCACGACGCACGACCAGATTATGCGTTCGATCGAAATCGTAGGCGAGAAGGTTATCCCGAGATTCGCGGATTGATTGAGGACGCGGCGGATGATCGACCAAGCCACTGACATACTCGGGCTGGTGGACGTGCAGCCGACGTTCATGCCAGGTGGCGAACTGGCGGTCGCCCAGGGCGGCGCGGTCGTGCCGGTGATCAATCGTCTGTTGGCGCGGTTCAGCCACGCGTTCGCCACGCAGGACTGGCATCCGCCTGGCCACAGCTCATTCGCCAGCGCGCATCCCGGGCAGCAACCGTACGACACGATCGCGATGCCGTACGGTCAGCAGGTGCTATGGCCGGACCATGCCATCCACGGCAGCCCCAATGCCGCGCTGCACCGCGACCTCGACCTGACGCGCGTGGAGGTGATCGTTCGCAAAGGGTTCCATCGCGACATCGACAGCTACTCGACTTTCTTCGAGAACGACCGCCGTACCGCGACTGGCCTCGATGGGTGGCTGCGCCAGCGCGGCTTCCGACGCATCTTCCTGGCAGGTCTGGCCACCGATTTCTGCGTTGCATGGTCGGCCGAGGACGCAGTCCGCCTGGGCTACGAGGTGATGGTGATCGAGGATGCGTGCCGCGGCATCGGCATGCCGCTGGACAACGGCCGCACCACCATGGACGAGACGCGCGAGCGGTTTGCGCGCCTCGGCGTGCGGATGATCAGCAGCGGCGAACTCGGCGCCTGAACCGAATCAGACGCCGTAGCGTTTGAACCAGGCGAGCGCGCGCTTCCAGCCATCCTCGGCATCGGCCGGCCGGTAGCTGGGACGGTAGTCGGCATGAAAGCCGTGCGGCGCATCGGGATAGATGACGATCTCGACGGTCTTGCCTGCGGCCTTCGCCTTCGCCTCAGCCTCATGCACGGTGGCGACAGGGTTGAGGGCATCCTTGCCGCTATAAAGACCGAGCAGTGGGCACTTGATCTGATCCGCGACGTCGAGCGCGGTGTGGGGCTGGATGTCGGTGCGGTTGCCGTCGAGCACACCATAGAAGGCAACGGCGGCCCTCAGCTTGGGATTGTCGGCGGCATAGAGCCACACCGTGCGCCCGCCGCGGCAGAAGCCGATCTCGGCCATCCGGCTGGCATCGCCCTTGTTGTGCGCAGCCCAATTCAGAGTTGCATCGAGGTCGCTCATCAGTTCGGCGTCGGGCAGTTTCGAGGTGATGCCCCCGACCTGCGCGCTATCGGTGGCCTTCGAGAGGTCGCCAATGCGGGCGTATATTTCTGGCGCAACGGCGAGATAGCCCAGCTTGGCGAGGCGGCGGCAGACGTCACGAATGTACTCGTTGACGCCGAATACCTCCTCGTTGACCAGGACGATCGGGAAGCCAGTGCCGTTGGCCGGGCGCGCGTAATAGCCGGGAAGTTTGCCGTCCTTCACCGGGATCTGCACTTCGCCGGCATCGAGGCCTGCAGTGTCGGTGTGAATAGCCTGGGCCTCGACCACGGTGGTGGCGAGAGTGAATCCGGTCACCAGGCTGGTCATCACGAAGCTGCGGCGCGCGAGGGGATAGCGCTGGGCAGTGATCTCTATTGCGTCGTTCATGGCGGCTCTTCCCCACGGTGTGCTCGCCACACAGTTGGGAAGGAAGCGGGATTGCGCAATGTCAGCCCATCGCCTCCTTCAGGTTCTCATCCAGCTTCGCCAGGAAATCCTGCGTGCTGAGGCATTTCTGATCCGGCTCGATCAGGATCGCGAGGTCGCGGTGAACGACTCCTTCTCATCTCCGGGAGAGGATGCGGGTGAGCGGCCCCGCTTGCCCTACCCGCACGCCGGTGCGACAAGGCGTTGAAACCGTGGATATTTCCTCACAGCCCAGGCCGGGTCGGCGCACAGAGGTGCAAGCATGTCAGATCTCGAAATCATCTGGACAAAGGTCGATGAAGCTCCGGCGCTCGCGACGTTCTCCCTGCTGCCGATCGTTGAAGCCTTCGTCGGCACGGCCGGCGTGACGATGAAGCTGAAGGACATTTCGCTGCCCGGCCGCATCCTCGCCAATTTCCCCGAGAAACTGACGCCAGCGCAACGGATCAACGACGAACTCGCGGAACTTGGCCAACTTGCGATGCGGCCCGAGGCCAACATCATCAAGCTGCCCAACATCTCCGCCTCGATCCCGCAGCTCAAGGCTGCGATCAAGGAACTGCAGGACAAGGGCTACGACGTGCCGGACTATCCGGACAGCGCCACGACGGACGTTGAGAAGGACATCCGGGCCCGTTACGGCAAGGTATTGGGCAGCGCCGTCAACCCGGTGTTGCGCGAGGGCAATTCCGACCGCCGCGCCGCGGGCGCGGTGAAGCAATATGCCCGCAACAATCCGCACAAGATGGGCGCCTGGAGCGCAAATTCCAAATCGCATGTGGCGTCCATGGCGGCCGGCGATTTTTACGGCGCGGAGGTCGCGACGACGGTTGCGGCGCCGACCAATGCCCGCATCGAACTGGCAGGCACAGATGGCACCGTCACGGTGCTGAAGGCGAAGACGCCGCTTCTGGCCGGAGAGATCATCGACGCGTCGGCGATGAGCAGCAAGGCGTTGCGCGCCTTCTTCGCCTCGCAGATCGACGAAGCGAAGCGGGAAGGCGTGCTGTTCTCGCTGCACGTGAAGACGACCATGATGAAGATCTCCGATCCCATCATTTTCGGCCACGCCGTTTCGGTGTTCTTCGCCGATGTGTTCGAAAAGCACGCTGCCGCGTTGGCGCGCCTCGGTGTCGATCCCGACAACGGCGTGGGCGACATGCTGGCGCGGATCGAGACGTTGCCGGAAGCCGAAAAGGCAGCGATCAAGGCCGACATCGCGGCCGCCTATTCCGAGCGGCCCGGCCTCGCCATGGTGAATTCCGACCGGGGCATCACCAACCTGCATGTGCCGAGCGATGTGATCGTCGATGCGTCGATGCCGGCGATGATCCGCGAATCCGGGCGCATGTGGGGCGCGGACGGCAAGCTGCACGAGGTGATCGCGGCGATCCCGGATCGCAGCTATGCGCGGCTGTACCAAACGGTTATCGACGACTGCAAGGCGCACGGCGCGTTCGACCCGAAGACGATGGGCTCGGTGCCGAACGTTGGGTTGATGGCGCAGCAGGCGGAGGAATACGGCTCGCACGACAAGACGTTCGAGGTTGCCACGGGCGGAACGGTCCGCGTTATTGCCGATGACGGCAAGGTGCTGCTGGAGCGTCCGGTCGAGAGCGGCGACATCTTTCGGATGTGCCAGGTCAAGGACGCGCCGATCAGGAACTGGGTCGCGCTCGGGGTGCGCCGCGCGCGGCTGACCAACACTCCGGCTGTGTTCTGGCTGGACGCCAAGCGCGCGCATGACGCGCAGGTGATCGCCAAGGTCGAGACATACCTGAAGGAGCAGGACACCTCGGGGCTGGACATCCGCATCCTGGCGCCGGTCGAGGCGATGAAGTTCTCGCTCGATCGCATCCGCAAGGGGCAGGACACGATCTCAGTCACCGGCAACGTGCTGCGCGATTATCTGACCGATCTGTTCCCGATCATGGAGCTTGGCACCTCGGCCAAGATGCTTTCGATCGTTCCGCTGATGGCGGGGGGCGGGTTGTTCGAGACCGGTGCCGGCGGCTCGGCGCCCAAGCACGTGGAGCAGTTCCAGCAGGAAGGCTATCTGCGCTGGGATTCGCTCGGCGAGTTCCTCGCCTTGTGCGCCTCGCTCGAACATCTGGCGCAGACGCACAAGAACGCCGACGTGCAGGTGCTCGCCGATACGCTCGATACCGCCAACGGCAAGATCCTCGAATTCAACCGCTCGCCCGCGCGCAAGGTCGGCGAAATCGACAATCGTGGCAGCCATTTCTACCTGGCACTGTACTGGGCGCAGGCGCTGGCCGCGCAGGGCAAGAGCGCGGTGTTGCAAGCCCGCTTCAAACCGCTGGCCGAGACGCTGACGGCCAACGAGGCCAGGATCAATGCCGAACTGATCGCCGTGCAGGGCAAGCCGGTGGACATCGGCGGTTACTACCTGCCCGATCCGGCCAAGGTATCGGCTGCGATGCGGCCGAGTACAACGCTGAACGCCGCGCTCGCCGCGCTCTGACGCGGGCTCGCCGGGGCCGATTGCGAAGCCAGGCCGAGGACCAGACCGAATTGGCGGCCGCCAACGCGCGATCGGACGTCGCCACGGAAGCCGCGCGCGGCGGCGTGACCGACTTCAGCCAATGTTAACGTGCCGGCGCTACGGTATCGGCATGTCTTCGTCCACCGCACTTGCTGCCCTCTCCGCTGGCGTGGTGCCGGGCTTCGCCGGGGCCGGCCCGGTCCAGCGCGTGCGTGCGTTGGACACCCAGCCATCGCGACCCACGGCGCCAACTATGCCCGCGATCGCAGCACTGCCAGGGCGAGATGGCGACCCCGCGCAAGGTCGGATCTTGCCCCGCGGATCACTGCTCGATCTTTCCGTGTAGTGCCGTCGTTGGAGCGCGAGCCGCGGCTTGCGGACCTTGTCTTGCTGCGGATGGCTTTGTCGCTGCATCCCCCACAAGAACCGACGGGTCTGTGGCCTATCTGATTGTCGTTCCCGCGAAAGCGGGAACCCAGGCAAGAGCAGGTATGCTGGGTCCCGCCTTCGCGAGAACGACGACAGGGCCGTTGCATCAAGGGCGACTTCGCTCGGCAGCGGCTGTGGAACTCGCAGTGACATCATTTCCGTGACGGTTCCTGCGCCTATAACCAGGTGGGTAACACCGAGAGGCGATTCGTCGGGTGCTGGCCGTTCGACTGCTGTTTCCGCCTGACCCTGGGGCGCTGCGTCTGTATGCCGCGCTGCGCGCGACACTCGCCGGTGTGCTGACGTTCTTTCTCGTCTTGCTGCTGGGCAAGGTCATTGCGCTGCCTGTCACCGATCGCATTCTCGGCTTCGCCATTGCATTGTTCATCGCCGCCAACGTGCGCGACAGTACGCGACAGCAGCGGTTGATCACCATCGCCCTGGCGCCGCTGTTCGCGTTCGTCGCCACCGCACTCGCCGCGCTGCTGTTCGATCGACCGATCGCCGCCGCAGCCCTGCTGCCGTTTATCATGTTCGTGGTCGCCTATGGCGCCCAGCGCGGGCCGCGCTGGGCTTCGGTCGGCATCGTGGCGCTGATTGCCTACGTCTTCGGGCTTGTCACCCATGATCCTCCGGCGACGCTGCCGATGCGCCTGGTCGTGCTACTGCTCGCTGCCGGCGACGCAGCGCTGATTCGCTGTCTTCTGTTGCCCGAGCGGCCGCAGGCAGAACTGGAGCGCCTGCGCCGCGCGATCCACGCCGGCATCGTCGGGGTTCTGGACCGAATCGCCGCTGCGGTGACCGCCGGCAACTGGACCGCCCCGGCGCGCGAGGAACTTCGTCGGAACGTCTATCATCTCGACGACGTGGTGATGCTGGCGCAGGCGCGCGTCGCAGCGCTCGCCGCCGAACTTCCCGGTCAGGGTGGCGGCTGGCTACATCTGCTGGCGATTGAACTCGGTGTCGAGCGTGTTGCGCGCATTGCGCTGCATGACTTGGGCGCGCCAGCCGATAGAGGCCCGCTGCTCGCAACCTTGAGCGCCCTGCGGCAGGATACCGCGCTGCCTACAGTGCAATCCACCGCGACGCTCGGCGGCGCTCTGGCTCTGCTCGCCCACGTGATGCGCGAAGCGCCGCAGCAGGGGCCGGCTCCGGCGGCCGCGCCGCCGCCCGCCAGCGCCGCGTCGGGAATCCGTTCGGCCCTGCAGACCGCGGTTGCCAGCGCGCTGGCAATTGTCGCTGGCGATCTGGTGTCGCCCAATCGCTGGTACTGGGCGGCGTTCGCTGCCTTCGTGATGTTCCAAGGCACTCGCTCACGCGGCGAGTCGCTCATCAAGGGCACGCAGTTCATCATCGGCACATTCGCCGGCGTCGTCTTCGGCATGCTGCTGGCCACATTGCTCTCCGGCCACGAGACCCTGACGATCGGTGCCATCGTTGCTGCCGTGTTCCTCGCATTTCAGGCCAACGTGGCTGCGTACGGCGCGATGGTGTTTTGGCTCACCGTCATCCTTGGCCTGCTGTTCGGCATGTTGGGCTTCTTCGCGCCCGGACTGTTGTTGCTGCGCCTCAAAGAGGCTGCGGTGGGTGCCGCATGCGGCGCCGCCGTCGCCAGTTTGGTGCTCGTGCGGCGCGAGCGTGTGGCGGCAGACGACGCCATGCGCGCCTTTCTGCTGGCACTCGGTCAGTCGGTCGACAGTGCCGCTCATGGGTTGCTCGATGGCCGGCCGGCACCGGACCTCGCCGCCCACATCCTGGTAGCCGAGCAGTGCTTCCGCGATCTGAGCGCGATTGCGCAGTCCGAACGAGTGGGACTGGCCAGGGCACACGATGAAGCGCTGCGCCGCCGCATGCTACTACTGGAAGGTTGCGAGCTTTGGGCGCGGGAGTTGGGGCAGATATGCCTGCAGTCGGCACGGTTGCAGGATCCGGCGGTGGTCCGGCTGGTGAGCGAGACCGTGGCACGCATCGATGCTGCGATACCCGCCTTGATCGCGCGCATGGCCAGCCCGCGGCACGACGAGCCGGTTGAGGTGGCGGAGCAATCACTTGCTGATAACCTCCCGCGTGCGGTGCGGCTGCTGCTGCGTATCGATTCCGCGCTGGCGCATGTGGTCTTGCGAAACACACAACGGTGATCGCTTCGGGCCGGCGCTCATCTGGTGCGCGCGTCGCGTGACGGGGTTATCGTCGCGTGACGGTCTGATGAAGCCGCAATAACTCTCGCAATAGCGCCGTCCTGGCCCGACGCGTCTGGCCAGGCAAGGCGTCAGCAGGAGGCGCCCATGAACGAACAGACATCTGAGGCCTTGCTGTCCCTGTTCGACAGCACACGGCTGCGGCCGCGCTACTGGGTCAATTTCGGCCTGCTGTCCCTCATCACGGTGCTGGAGTTTTTCGACTTCGCCATCGTAGCATTTCTGCTCGCGGTGCTCGGACCGCAATGGCATCTGACTTACGGGCAGTCCGCGGTCATCCTCTACAGCGGCGGTGTGGGCGCGATCTGCGGGGCGGTCGCGTGGGGCAGTCTGTCCGACGCCTGGGGGCGCAAGAGCCAACTGGTCCTGGGCACCTTCATCTGCGGCATCGGCGCGGGTGCGATCGGTCTGGTGCCGCAGGGCGCGTGGGGCGTGCTTGCCATGTTGCGCTTCGTCGTCGGCTTTGGCCTGACCGCCGCGGTGACGCCCTGTCTCACACTCGTCGTCGAGACCACCCCGACGCGCTACCGCACGGCGGTGTCCAGCTTCTACGTCGTGTTCGCCACCGCCGGCGCGCTGCTGGCCTCGGCGACCGCGGCGACATTGCTGGCATTGCTGGGCTGGCGCGGCGTCGCGATGCTGGGTGCGGTGACGATACCGGTCGGCGTTGCGATCGCGCTGGTGGTTCCCGAGTCGGTGCGATGGCTTACTGCCAAGGGACGCTTCGCCGAGGCGCGAGAGCAGGTGGCACACCAGCTTGGTCTGCCGCTCGAGCGAGTGCCGCTGCCGACCGTGCGACCGGTCGCGCCGCCATCCGGCAGGCTGGCTGAACTGTACCGAAACCCCACGCGCTTCTGGGAGACTGTCATCATCTGGGGCGGCGCGTCGACTGCCGCCTATGGCGTCTATCTGTGGGGACCGACGATCGTGTCGCTCCTGCTCGGGATCTCCGTGCCGGCAGCCGCCGGGTACTTCGTGTTCGTCCCTGCCGCCGGCATCGTGGGCAAGATCGTCGTGTCCGTCGTTTCGCCGATCATGGGACGGCGGCGGTGCGGCATCGTTTGGGGGTTCCTCGGCGCCATCTCGCTGGCGGCGGCGGCATATTTCAGCAACACCTTCGTGGGCGGTGTGCCGCTTCTGGTGGTGTTCCTGTGCTGCTCCACCTTCGGCATCGACGGGAGCTTCTCGAACTTGGCACCGTACACCGTGGAGGTGTTCGGCGTTCGTCTGGGCGCGCGCTCGTCCGGGCTGGGACAGGCGGCGAACGGCGTCGGGAAGATCCTGGGGCCGCTCAGCCTGGCGCTGATTGCCGGTACCGGCAATATCGTCTCGCCGCACGCGACTGCCGACGCCGTGTTGCCGGCGTTCATGTTCCTGGCGTTCGCGATGGTATGCGTTGGGCTGTCGTTCAGCATCCTGGGTGTGGAGACGCACGGGGTGCCGATGGCCCTGCACGGAGAGGCGGAAGGCGAGACGGAGGAAGAGCGGCCGGCCATCGCGCTATGAGACCGGCTCTCACCGACAGGAGCCAGAGTGAGTGGGATGAACCTTGAGGTAGCGCTGCGCGAACTTGCGGCGGCCTTGGAGGCCGCCGATGAGGCGCGCGGCCGTGACGCAAGACTGCGGGCGGCGCGGCAGGTGATTGTCGGGCAGTGTGCCGCGGCGTTGGGGATGGAGCCGACGGGTCAGCCGTCGGTCGCCTGGGTCATCAGGCTGGCGACCGAGGCGCCCGCTCGACCGGCGCGGCGGTCATGCGCAGTACTCCTGTTGCATGCTCTCGCGGTGCCTGGTCTGCTGCCGGCAGCGTCCGCTCGCGACGTATGCGTGTTGGCGGAGGGAGCGCTGCGCGATGTGCTGCTGCGGTGCGGATATCCGTTCAGCGGATCGATCGATGAGAAGATGCGCGTGCTTGAGCGGCTGCACGCCACGATAGGCGAGTTGATGCAGCCGCTGGAGCCGACGTTTCCGAACTGGCAGGGGCTGTACGCGGGGTAGCTGCGCATTCCTGCTGTGCTTAATTCTGCTGTACTCGATATGGAACCACGATCCGCAAGCTATCTATCTCGCGTCGATGGCTCAGATCCTCAGTCGGTGTCTTGCGACATCCGAGAGCATGCGGTCCCAAGGCAGTAAAGCGACGCTGCCAGTGCAGATACTGGCACAGCGTTGACGCTCCGGCTTCCAGCGCGTGCTGACCTACACGCTGAGCATACTCGTCAACAAATGCGCCACCCTCATCGTCATGGGTGCCGGGCTGATCATGACAGGACATGCCGTGCTGACGCCGCTCTTGCAGGCGCTGTCGATGCTGACCGGCGATCTTGTGACGATGTCGAGGGCGGCCGATCGGGCAACGCCGTCGCCCTATCCCAATGTGTGGCGCGTTCGCAACCTTACCATTGCCGCGGTTCCGCTGGGCTTGTTGAAGCTGTCGGTACTGTCTGAGCGTGCTAGCCGCGGGGTGGTCCGTCCTGCACCTGACTCCAGGACATGAGAACTCTAACCTTTCTCATGCTCGTTCTCGCCGGCCAGGCGAACGTCTATGTGCTGCGCGAGCGGTCACTTTTGGCGATCGCATCCTGCCCCAGTGATGCTCATCGCCTCTTCAATTGACGTGGCGATCGTCAGCTATCTGGCGGTCGGAGGCGTACTGATGACACCGCTGCCGTCGGCCGTTGTCGGCGCTTTGTTCGCGACGACGCTTGCGTTTGCGCTCGGACTAGAGCTGGTCAAGATCGTGGTCTTTGCGCATGCGCGGAGCGATTAGTACTGGCCTCGATGCGCCGCCTTGACGTTCAGTGCACGCAGCGCCCGGCGCGCGGAAAGCGCTAGGTTGGCGGCATGCGGCAGCCGATCCGGCGTTCGTGTAGCTGCTTGCGGCTCAGCGGCCGCTTCCCCGCATCTCGCCAAAGCCACCGGCGGCATCTGGACGCTGGAAAAACCCTGGCGCATAGGGGCGCGACGCCCAGAGGAAGCGCCGACCGTCCATGATGTACTTCACGCCCTTGAAGACCGCGATCATCCTCGGCCTCTGCGCTCTCGGCGCGATCCTCTGCATCCCGAATCTGTTCCCCGCCCCGGTCTCCTGGCTTCCCTGGCGGACCGTGCATCTGGGGCTGGACCTGCGTGGCGGGTCATACCTGCTGCTCGAAGTGGACATGAAGGCGGTGGTGAAGGAGCGACTGGACAGCATGGTCGATGCCGTGCGGCAGGCGCTGCGGCCGGGATCGATCTTCTACCAAACGCTGGAAGCGCAGCCTGACCAGAATCGCATTTTGTTGAAACTGCGCGATGCCACGAAGGCAGATGCGGCGGTCGCGGCGATTCGTCCGCTGATCGCGGCCGAGGGACCGACGGGAACACCGGAATTCGACGAGACCTCCAACCCGGACGGCTCGATCGTGCTGACGTTGTCGCCCGTGGCGCTGAACGCCCGCGCCCGCAGCGCCGTGCAGCAGTCGATTGAGATCGTCCGCCGCCGCATCGATGAAACCGGGGTGGTCGATCCGCAGATCACCCAGCAGGGCGAGACGCGCATCGTGGTGCAGTTGCCTGGCATCAGTGACCCCAATCGGATCAAGGAGCTGTTGGGCAAGACGGCGCACATGACGTTTCAACTCGTGGAGGAGACGGCGAACGCCAACGCCGGCACGCCCCCGCCGCCCGGGGTGGACTTTCTGCCGATGCAGGACAATCCGAACCAGAAGATCGCGGTGCGGCGGCGGGTGGACGTCGACGGTGGCGATCTCACCGACGCCCGCGCCGGGACCAATCCGCAGACCGGCGAGTGGGTGGTCAATTTCACCTTCAACTCCATCGGGGCCCGACGGTTTGGCGACATCACCCGGGCGAACGTCAACCACCGGTTTGCGATCGTGCTGGACGGCAAGGTGATCAGCGCGCCGGTGATCCGCGAGCCGATCACCGGCGGCCGCGGTCAGATCAGCGGCAGCTTCACCGCCGCGAGCGCCAACGACCTGGCGGTGCTGCTGCGAGCCGGCGCGTTGCCGGCGCCGCTGACCGTGGTGGAGGAGCGGAGCGTAGGGCCGGAACTGGGTGCCGACTCGATCCGGGCAGGGGCGCTCTCGCTGGCGGTCGGATTTATTCTCGTCATCGGGTTCATGGCGACGTTCTATGGGCTGTTCGGCTGGTTCGCGAATGTATGCCTGGTGGTGAACCTGGTCCTCATGCTTGGCATCATGTCGCTGCTTCAGGCGACGCTGACCTTGCCCGGCATGGCGGGTATCCTGCTGACCTTGGGCATGGCGGTGGACGCCAACATCCTGATCAATGAGCGGATTCGCGAGGAGCAGCGCCTGGGGCGTCCGCCGTTGTCGGCGCTGGAGCACGGCTTCACAAGGGCTTATAATACGATCTTCAACTCGAATGTCGCGGCTTTCCTGGCCCACGTCATGCTATTCGTATTCGGTTCGGGTCCGGTGCGGGGGTTTGCCGTGACCATCACTGTCGGTATTGCCACATCGATGTTCACCGCCTGGATGCTCACCCGCTTGCTGGTGTCGCGCTGGTACGTTGCGCGGCGTCCGCAGCTATTGCCGGTCTGACCGCCAATGTTCCTCCGCCCCTCATTCCGCCTGGTTCCTGACGGCACGCGCATCCGTTTCATGCGGGGCCGGATCATGGGCCTCGTCGTTTCTGCCATATTGTCAACGGCTTCGGTGATACTGTTCTTCTACCCGGGGCTGAATCTGGGGATCGACTTCTCTGGCGGCGTCGTGATGGAAGTTCGGACGCCGGGGCCGGCCGATTTCGGCCAGATCCGCGCGGCCCTCGCGACCGAGCGCATTCCCGAGCAGGGCGTGCAGCAATTCGGCGACCCTTCCGAGGTGCTCATCCGGCTTGGCGCTCAGCCTACCGAAGCCGCCGTACAGGAGGGGGTGACCCGGGTGCGAACGGCGTTGGAAAAGTCGGTACCAGGAGTTCAAGGTGTTGCGGACCGATGCGGTCGGAGCCTCCGTGTCAGCGGAACTGTTCCGCAATGGCCTGCTGGCCCTCGGTATCAGCCTGGTCATGATCCTGGTCTATATCTGGTTCCGGTTTGAATGGCAGTTCGCGGTAGGCGCTGTCGTCACCCTCATTCTCGACATAACCAAGGCCATAGGGTTCCTTGCGCTTACGCGGATCGAGTTCGACCTTGTCATGGTTGCCGCCATCCTGACGATCCTGGGCTACTCCACCAACGACAAGGTCGTGGTGTATGACCGGGTGCGGGAGAACCTCCGCAAGTACAAGACCTTGCCGCTGCGCGATCTGATCGATCTCTCGATCAATGAAACTCTGAACCGGACCCTCGGGACGTCGATGACGGTGTTCCTCGCCAGCCTGCCGCTGGCATTGTTCGGTGGGGAATCGATCTCGGGCTTCGCCTGGGTCATGCTGTTCGGCATTGTCGTCGGCACCTCGTCTTCAATCTTCATTGCGGCGCCTATCCTGTTGTTCCTGGGAGAGAATCGCCTGAGGCGTGAGGCTGCGCCGGCGGCCGCACCGGCGGCGCGCTCGTGATCAGGCGCCGCCACGCTCTGGCCGGTGCCACGGCGCTGGCGTTCGCCTCGACCGTTCGTGCGTCGGAGAACCTGAGCCTTCTGGTCGGGGCGAAGCTCGGCTCTCCTCTGGATACGCTGGCCCGCGCCTTCGTCCCCTTGCTCGCCCGCCAGCTACCTGGCACCGATGTTTTCGTGAGCAATATTCACGGCGACGCTGGGCTTGCCGCGATGCAGGCGCTGGCGCAGGCGGAGCCGAAGGGCGCGACGCTCGGCTGGCTCGCCACGCCGACGCTGCCCGCGCGCATGGTGGACCGCGGGGCCGACGACCTGATGCGGAGAATAACCCTGCTGGGGGCGGTGGAGAGGGAACCTGTTGCCATCGTCTCCCCAACCGCCACTCCGCTCGGTTCGGTCCAGGACATTGTCGCCCGTTCGGCCGACGATGCCGAGGCGGTTCCTTTCGGCACACCGCCTCCTGGCAGCCCGCCACACCTGGCGGCGTTGCGGCTGCAGGTGCTGGCGGGCACGAGGCTGAACATCATCGCCTTTCCTTCTGCTGCCGCTGCACGGCAGGCTGCCGTGAGTGGCAATGTCGCCGCCGCCGCGCTTGGCTTATCGAATACGGTGGGAGACCTGCGCGAGGGGCGCCTCGTCGGTCTTGGCCTTGCCGCCGCCAATCGGGCGGACGCTTTTCCAGATATGCCGCTGCTACGTGAATCCGGATTGGATCTGTCGGCCGTTATCCGCCGCGGTTTGGCGGCCCCGGTCGGGCTGCCCGAGGCGCTGGTGCGACAAGTGACGATCGCTTTGCAGGCAGTGATTGAGGACCCGGCGTTCCGTGACCATGCCGACACAAGCGGCTTCGTTGCTGATTGGCGGGACGGCGCCGGCTGGACAGCGGAAGCGCACGACGAGCACGACGAATTGGCGAAGCTGTGGGCAACCGAACCCTGGCTCCAGGAAGGAACCGGGTAGGCTTGAGTGCCCCAGGAGCGTGCCTGTCCGCACGCATTGGTTGAGTGCGCGGGGCGGTTCGATCAAAAATGAAGCAATCCGATTGACGCGCGGCGTTCCTTCGCCCATGCGATAGCCGCAGCTATGTGTCCAAAAGGAATGACCCCCATGGCCGACACGACGGCAGAGCTCGAGGCTCTCCTTACGCAGCGGTCGCTGACCGACCCGGAGCTGCTGGCGGCAGCGGAAGGAGCGGCAGACTTCCGGATCCTGCCGGACGCCACGGTGATCAAGATCGGCGGGCAGAGTATCATCGACCGCGGCCGCGCAGCCGTCTACCCGCTCATGGATGAGATCGTCGCTGTCCGCACGACCCACAAGCTTCTTATCGGGACCGGCGCAGGTACTCGGGCCCGTCACCTCTACTCGATCGCGGCGCGGTTGGGCCTGCCGGCTGGTGTCCTCTCGCAGCTTGGCGCCTCGGTTGCCAATCAGAACGCGGTAATGTTGGGCACGCTCCTTGCTAAATATGGCATCTCCTCGGTCGATGGCGCCGGGCTCTCGGCGGTGCCGCTTTACCTTGCCGAGGTGAACGCCGTCGTCTTCAGCGGCATGCCGCCATACGGCATGTGGATGCGCCCGGCTCCGGAGGGCGTCATCCCGCCGTACCGCACGGATGCCGGGTGTTACCTGATCGCGGAGCAGTTCGGCTGTAAGGCGATGATCTTCGTTAAGGACGAAGACGGCCTCTACACGGCGAATCCGAAAACCTCGAAGGACGCCACTTTGATCCCGAAGATCTCGGTGGACGAGATGATGGCGCGGGGGCTCCACGACTCGATCCTTGAGTTCCCGATGCTCGACCTGCTCAAGGCGGCCCGCCACGTCCGCGAGGTGCAGGTCGTTAACGGCCTCGTTCCCGGCAACCTGACCCGTGCGCTCGCCGGCGAGCACGTCGGCACCATCATCACCGCGAGCTAGAGGACCGCGCCATGTCCGAAACCACAAACACCATCAAGCACGTCGCCTCGCCGCTCGCGCGCCAGACCCTGCTGGACAGCGACCTCACCCGCCCCGTTGCCGGGAGGCGCCCTATCCGGATCCTGCCCTGGCTGCAGGTCGTGAAGATCGGCGGCTGCTCCATCATGGATCGCGGCCCGGAGGCGATCCTTCCGGTCGTGGACGAGCTCCGGAAGCTGCTGCCAGAGCACCGACTGCTCATACTGACCGGTGCTGGCATCCGTGCCCGCCACCTTTACAGCGTCGGCCTCGACCTCGGCCTGCCGGTCGGGTCACTTGCCCCGCTCGCCGCAAGCGAAGCTGGCCAGAACGGCCACATTCTCGCGTCGCTGCTTGCGCCGGAAGGTGTCTCTTATGTGGAGCATCCCACGATCGCGAACCAACTCGCAATTCACCTCACCGCGGCCCGCGCAGTAGTCGGGAGCGCGTTCCCTCCATATCACCATCACGAGTTCCCGAATTCGCGCATTCCAATCCACAGGGCTGACACGGGTGCATTCCTGCTGGCGGACGCGCTCGGCGCGGCCGGCCTCACGATCGTGGAGGACGTCGATGGAGTGTTCACCGTAGACCCGAAGAACTCAAGGCGGAGAGCGGGCGCAGCTGCTGCGCGAAACAAACGTCGCCGATCTTGCAAAGCTCCAAGGTACGCTGCCGTTTGACCGTGCGCTTCTCGAGGTCATGTCAACGGCCCGCCACATCGAGCGCGTGCAGGTTATAAACGGGCTGGTGCCTGGCCGGCTCACGGCGGCGCTGCGTGGCGAGCACGTTGGCACGATCATTCACACCGGCGCACAAGCGGCCTGAACGATTAACGCGGGACGTAGATGCGACCATCGAACAGGCGCCTGGCGGTGCGATAGAACGCGCCGCTGTGTGCCACCCACTGGCCGGTGCCGTCCTGTTCAACCTCGGCGCCCACGGTGAGAATGCCTGAAGGCATGCCGATACGCACCTGAGCCCCGGCTTCTGGTGCCAGCGCTTCGGCCACCAGGGTTCCCGCGATGTTGGCCGCAACGGCGGTGCACAGCGCGGCGGTCAACGGCAGCGCCCGATGCGGCTGGCCGTTCGAGAGAAACCGCGCCGTCAGATCGACCTGTCCTGCGGCAATGGGATCGCCGGACAGGGTAGGCGCATCCATTGGCGGCGCGACGAAGCCCACGATCGGAACCGCGGCGACCGTCCGCGATTCGGCGTCATCCCGCGCGATGCCCATGGCGATCGAGGCTTGACGCCTGATCGACTGGAGCCGCTCCAGCAGCGCGGGGTCCCGCTCCAGTTCCTCGGGCAGTTCGCGCCCGCTCAGCCCCAGGTCCTGCGCGCGGACGAACACGCATGCGTTGGCAGCATCGACCATGGAGACTTCGATGGGACCAATGCCGGGGACGTCCAGCCGATCCATGGGCTTGCCTGTCGGCAGGAGCCGGCCGGTGGTGGCGCCGCCCGGTGCCAGGAAATCCAGCCGTACCGGCGCTCCGGTGCCGGCCACGCCGGGGATTGCCAGGTCGCCATCGGTGGCCGCGTGGCCGTCCTCCAACGGGAAGGTGGAGCGAATGATCTTTTGCGTGTTGGTGTTGAAGATTCGCACGGTGGCGATATCGCCGTTCGGCCGCACGATCCCTTCATCCACGGCGAACGGCCCGACGGCCGAACTCATGTTGCCGCAGTTGCTGCGATAGTCGACGCGCGGATCACGGATCTGCACCTGGGCGAATGTGTAGTCGATGTCGGCATCGGCGCGATCTGACGGCGCCAGGACGCAGACCTTCGACAGCGACGAGATCCCGCCGCCCATCCCGTTGAGCTGCCGTCCGTTCGGATCGGGGCTGCCCATGGCGGCCAGGAAGATCGGATCCCATTCGGCACGGTCCGGCAGGTCGCGCGCATGGAACATCACCGCGCGGCTCGTCCCGCCGCGCATGAACACGGCTTGTAGCGACAGTAGCGGCATCGGCGTCTCCTGGGTCGGTCGGAGGATTGCCAGCGGAGAAGGAAGGGTCAAGCTTGGCGTCAGACTGGGGAGCAGCTCCATGACATTGCAATTCGGTTGGTGGGACCATTTCGAGCAGCGGTCGGATATGCCGCTATGGCAGCAATACGATGAACGCATCGAGCTGATCCGACACGCAGAGGAGCTGGGATTTTACGGCTATCACATCGCCGAGCACCACTTCACGACGCTCGATATGGCGCCGTCGCCGATCGTCTTCCTCGCCGCGGTGGCGCGACGCACGACGAAGATCCGACTGGGCACGATGGTGCTGTGCCTGCCGCTGTACCATCCGACGCGGCTGGTGCAGGAGATCTGCATGATGGACCAGCTCTCACATGGCCGCTTCATGCCGGGTGTAGGCCGCGGCATACGCGATGTGGAACACGAATGGTTTGGCAGCGACATCCGCGAGACGCGCGATGCGTACGACGAGGTGCTGTCGATCGTGCTGCAAGGATTGAGCACCGGGCGGATCATGCATCACGGCAAGCGGTTCCAGTATGACGACGTGCCGGTGCATTTTGACATGGTGCAGAAGCCGTATCCGCGCTTTTGGTATGCGGGCAACCTCCAGCGCGCGGCGGAGCAGGGGATGAATGGGCTGGGACGCCCGACGCGCGAGATGGTTGAGCAGTACTGGCAGATCTGGGAAGCGGGACGCGCGCGGAAGGATCCTCGCTTTATGGGTGAGGATCCGCTGGTCGGCTCAACGCGGCATATCGTCGTGGCAGATACCGATGCCGAGGCGTTGTCATTGGCACGCCGCGCGTTTGTTGCCTACGCCGAGCATTTTCATGCTACCGAGGTCAGGATCGAAGGCGGCGTGCCGCCTTCCGCCGCACTGCCGCAACAAGGTGGCGTCAACGTCGAAGCCATGATCGAAGCCGGGCAGGTGCTTGCCGGCTCAGCCGCCACTGTGCGGGACAAACTACGACGCCTTGTCACTGTGGTCGGGCCGAAGCACAACTACCTGTGCGCCGCGTTCCAATGGGGCGATCTGACGACGGAGGAAGCGCGCCGGTCGCTGGATCTGTTTGCTGCGGAGGTGCGGCCCGCTCTGAGTAAGGAGTGACCAGATGCCGAACATCGCTCCGGCTTATCAGGCCAGCAAAGGTTCACCGCTCGATGTTGATCGCGCGTTCTATCAGCGCATCGCGCGGGAGCAGGGTGCGCGCCGGCTGATCGAGCAACTGGTCGTGCCGATCCGCTCAGGGCGCGCCTGGCGCGTGCAGGCCGGGCACGTGTTCCGCATTGTCACCATCGATGGCCCGCAGGTCGGCGATCTGAACATCTGGAATGCGCACAATCCGCGCGAGCGGATGTGGGCTTCGCGTTCGCGGCAACTGCAGGCGGCGCATGTCAGCACGTTCGATCGCCTGTGGTCGAATCTGCCGTATCTGCGGCCGCTGGTGACGATCACCGATGACAGCCTGTCGGGTTACGGCCTCGATGAGGTCGGTGGCCGCGTGCACGACCTGCTGGGCACGCGTTGCGATCCATACGTGAACCGGCTGCTGATGGGTGTGGACTTCGACTTCCATTGCCATTCGAACCTGGTGCGCGCCGTTGCGCCGTACGGTCTGACCGAGTTCGACGTGCATGATGTGCTGAATGTGTTTCAGGTCACCGGGCTGAATTCGGACGATCAGTACTTCATGCGTGCCTGTCCGGCAAAGCCGGGCGACCATCTGGAATTCTTTGCCGAGATCGATCTGCTGTGCGCAATTTCGGCGTGTCCGGGCGGCGATCTTTCGGTACCGCTATGGGGTCCTGATGCGCGTGATCCGATCGATGTGTGTCGGCCGCTGGGGGTGGAGGTGTATGCGGTGGACGCGCGTCTGCTGACCGGATGGAAGTCGCCGGAGGTAGCGAATTATAGCGGCGCGCACGGGATGCGTCTCGAAAGGCCGGCTTGGGAGAGAGAAGACCATGCTTGATGCATTGATCTCCCAGCGCCGGAACTGTCAGTACAGAGGCAGCAACCAAGGCACAAGCAAGACGCTGACGATCAGAACGACAATCGTGAATGGTACGCCGATCCTGACGAAATCCCCGAATGCATAATTGCCGGGTCCGACCACGAGCGTGTTCACCGGCGAGGAGATCGGCGTCATGAAGGCGGACGATGCCGCCAATGCCACGATCATCGCGAACGGGTATGGTGAAGCCTTGAGATCGACAGCGATCGCGAGCGCGATCGGGGCCATCAAGACAGCTGTCGCGGTGTTCGAGATGAATAGGCCCAACAACGCCGTCACAACAAACAGCATTCCCATCACAATTCGAGGCTCGGCGTCACCGATCAAGGTCACCATCCCATCAGCGGCCAAATCAACTCCGCCAGTCCGTTGCAGTGCGACAGAAAACGGCATCATTCCGACGATCAATATAAGACTTTTCCAACTGATCGACCGATAGGCGCTGTTCAGATCGACGCAGCCCAGCATACCCATGAGGAGGCATCCGATAAGGGCAGCCTGCACGTTTGGCACAAGCCCGGTGACCATCAGCCCGACCACGAGCGTCAGAACTGCCAGCGCGTGCAATGCTCTACCCGCATTTGGCAGCGCATCGTCCAGTTCGGCCGGCATGTTGAGCACCACCATGTTCCCGCCTTCGATGTGCAGGCGCTTGATGTCCGCCCAAAATCCGACGAGCAACAGTATGTCCCCGGTATGAAGTCTTTCGCCGAGAAGGCCACGTCCAAATGCAACTCGACCACGACGGAGGCCTATCACTGTCAGGCCCTGTTCTGCGCGGACTCTGGCTTCCAAGACGGTCTGATCGATCAGTTGCGAGTCGGCAGGAACCATCGCCTCAACCATGCCAATCTCATGTCGTGCGTCGGTGAAATATCCGCCATCGTCGCCAAGCGGCAGAGCATCGAGCCCAAATCGATCGCGCAGCCCCGCCATCTCGACATCCGGCGCGAGCGCGTCGACAAGGATCACGTCGTCGCTCTGAAGCTCTGTCTGGGCAACGGGGCGGATCATCTCGGTCCCGAGTGTGAGTTTGCGGACGATGGCCACAATGTTCATGCCGGACGCTCGCAAAGGCAGCTCCTCGAGACGCCTTCCCAATATCGGTGAGTCTGACTTCACGCGCATCCGGTATTCGCGGTCGGCAAGTCGATACTGATCGATCCATGTCTGCAAGCTCGGCCGGCGGCTTGCGGGAGTGGGTTCTACTGGCTCGGAGGGCAACATTCTTCGTGCGACGACCATGTAGAATATGCCAAGTATCAGCACCGGCAGCCCGAACGGCGTGAAACTGAAGAAGCGAAATCCTGCCAATCCGTGCCGGGCAAGTTCGGCGTTCACGACCAGGTTGGGTGCGGTCGCCACGAGCGTCATCATGCCGCTGATGAGCGCGGCGATGCTGAGCGGCATCATGAGCCGGCCAGGTGGGGTGCCTGAAGTGCTGCAGATGCGCAGGACAACGGGGATGAATATTGCGACGACCGCCGTCGAACTCATCAAGGAGCCGAGGCCGCCGACCACCAACATCAGCAGAACAACGAGGCGCGTCTCGCTCGACCCTGCCGATGCATTCAGCCAGTCGCCAAGTCGTCTGGCGACGCCCGTGCGGACCAGGCCTTCACCGATGACGAACAGTGCGGCGATCAGGACAATGTTGGAGTCGGCAAAACCCGCCAAAGCTTCATTCATCGTGATGATTCCCGTGAACGGCATCACCGCGATCATGATCAATGCGACGGCGTCCATGCGCGGACGACCGACAATGAACATCGCGATCGCTGCCGCCAGCAGAATGAGAACGACGACGAGATCCGTGTTCATGCTTGGTCCTCCAGGCGTATGAGTTGCAGTTTCGCGGTAGACGACACGTCTCGCGGCGTCCTGCAACGTGACTGATCCGGCCAGGTTGTGCAGAAGCCTTGCTACTCGGCCTTATCAGCGGGCTGTACCTAACGAAGACCTGACGACCTGGTCTGTCATATTGCTGCTAGACAGTGATATACAGCATCATAGGACAGCGAAACATGTGGGCTGACAATGCAGGTGGCTCGCGCTCCAACGATAGTGGGTAGTAGCTCGGAGGCTCACGAAGACCTCAGGTAACCGGCTCATCAGACCTTGACGCGTGTGGCCGACGCCGTACGCGCAGTCCTCGCAAGCGCCGCCCGCAACGCGGTTTTTTTTGACTCGTCAAATGAGCTGTGAAGGGTTTTTCCGCCAGCGGCGCGAAGCGCAGCCGCGACCTTCTCGGTGCTCATCTTGCGGATCAACAAAAACAGGACCGCCTTGCCTGACCGCAACGTAGTGCCCGCTGCCCGGCCGAATTCGTCATCGATACCTAGCTTTGCGAGACTGCCGCCAAGAGGGGGCCTGAACAGTAGCTCTATCAACGGGCCCCAGATCATTTGAGGCACTTCGCGCCCCCTCGCAGGTGGAAACAATTGGTTCAGCTTCACCAGGCCCGACGCGCAATTTGTCGCTATGACGGCATCGCAGGGTTCGATCAGAAGATCCTCGTGCATGTCCAGGAGCGTCCGGCGAACCGCCTCCGCCTTCCCCTCGGTCGAAAACGCCATTACGAGCAGGTCCGACATACTTACGACCTTTTGGCCTTGTGCCTGTCCAGGCTATACCAGGGCCGAAACGGCCCGATCAGCATCGGAACAGCGCATGGCCGTGTTAAGGTTGCATCGCGAGCGCCAATATTCGCGCGTTCGTCGCGGCAGCATATCGAGCTTCGCATCACGAGGGATGGGCCAGGAATCCCGTTACATGGCGTCGCGTCGCAATTGCGTGGCGCTAGAAGTCCCGCAGCAGGTCGCCAAAAACGCCTAAATCACGCACCGTTCGGTCGCGTGTTTTGGCGAAAATTGCAAACCCGGCCATGGCGGCGGATCGCGTCTCGCCTGGGCTGTACCCAAATTCTTTCTTGTATGCGCGACTGAAGCTCGATGCATCCGAGAAGCAGAGATCGTCAGCAATCGCGGAAATCTTGACGGTGGCCGTTGGGTTGCTCAGAACGGCGTGTGCCTCGAGCAACCGTTGCTTCTGAATGTAGTGAGCCACTCCACCGGCGGGCTCCAATAGGCGGTACAGATTGGAGCGGGAAATGCCGACCAGCCGGCATAGCGTTGTCGGGCCGAGGACGGGAGAGCGCAGGTGCCGCTGGATGACCTTTCGCACCCGCTCCATTCGCCCGAACTCGATCTGATTTCTCGCGACGGCGACGCGTTCTGGCGACGGAGCAACAGCGGCGGCGATCATGGCTTGCATTGAGTTCGTCAAGGCCGGAAGTTCTCCCGGCGTCAGCGCCGGCAGCCTGCGTTCTAAAGCAAGCATATAATCGCCGAGGAGAAGGCCGAGCGGCATATCCAAAAGCGAGCCGCACGTTGAATCGAGCTGAGTTGCGATATCACGAAATTCGTCGCGTGGCAGAAAAAGCTGTAAGCGGTCGATGCGCGTCCGCTCACTTTCCAATTCTTCGCCCAGCGACCACAGGTATGGCACGCCGGGTGGCACCTCAAATGAATCCTTGTCGTCTTTCACCCACATCGAGCCCTGTTGGGCGTAGGTCAGCACCCAGTGGTCTACCGGGTCTCGTCTCACCTGGGCTTTGGTTCGCACGACACGCACAGGCGGCGCCGACACGCGGCTCATCACCAGGCAGCCGAGTTTCCAGGCGCTGTTCTCGGCCACGAATTCGCTATACGACTGATCCACGGCCACCACATCGAGCACCGGTCGGAACCATTCGTGCCAAGCCTCGTGCCGATCCCTCGGAGCCAAGGATTGCGTTGAAAAGACCTGCGGTGTCATCGGTACTCCCCCATGCCTACGATCCGCTTGCCTTTTCGCGGTCAAGGCGTGACTCCGTCAGCTTGAGTGAGTCCACATCCGACGTTTGAGAGCAGAAACAGGCGTTGTCAATACACACCCAATTTTGTCATGGGAACGGGTTCAGCGGCGCCCCGTTTGAGTGGTTGCATCCGGGACTCGGGCAGGTATCCATGGCTGCCGCCGGGGCCAGACGGCGAACCCGAGACAGCAGGGGCGAGGATCCGACATGCAGCGAATAGCGTTCGAGACCCGGTGCCCTCATTCTGCGCGCTGTGAAGGTCGGCCGAGTCACCGTGTGGTCGGCTGCCGGGGCGCCTGGGGTTGCACCATCATCGGGCCGCTGCTCGGCACTGAATTGCCGAGGCTGTACATGCACTGAACGAAGGCATTGTCGTAAAGCGCCTGGATCGAGTTCTGGGCGTTTGAACTTCTCGCCGCTCCCAAGCCGGCGCCGCCGAGTGCACCGGCGGCAGCGCCAACCGCCGCACCCTGGCCGCCACCGATCGCCGCTCCTAATCCCGCGCCGAGCACCGTCGTGATCGCGGCGGTGCCGAGCCCTCGCAGGTTGGCGCCCTGTGCCTGATCCGTTACCGCCTGGTCGGCGAATTGTCGGCAGAGCGCCTGATCATTCTGAAAGGCGGAGAATGATTTGCCGGGACCGGGGAGGACCTGAACGGTCGGTCCCATCGGGTTCTGGGCGCATGCACCGAGAGCCAAAACTCCCGCAATGGCCGCATAGCCGGACGCACGTCGTGTCATGAGATCGTCTCCGAGCAATTGCAATGGTGGTGACCGGTTTCAGGATTTGACGTTATCGGCCAGCGAAGCGGCTTCACCGAGTGCGTAACGTGGAACCTAAGCGGTGCCATGCTGCCCCATTGGTCGTCCAGCGAGTAGCTCACTAACGGCATATCGTGCGATGGAAGCGCGTAATTGGGACGTGTCGCGCTTTTTTTGGGACAGGAAGAACAGGGACGGATTGATAAAAGTCGCTACGCTCGCTTTCGTCCGACCGACGCGAAGGAGGTGGCCACAGTGATGAACATCCAAAAATCAATGATCGCTTTGATGTTCGTTGCCGCGATGGGCGTGTCCGGTAATGCCAAGGCAGCCAATCCGACACCGCTGGAGCAGGCGGAGATCAACATGCTGACGCCAGCGTTGCAGGCTGAGGTAAAGTCCCGCATGGCGGCCGGAGGCCAGAAGGTATCCGAGATACTTGACACCATGTTGTTGAACAGTGTGTCCAAAGTCTTCGCGAGTGGACGTGTCGTCGCGGCGGACTTCAACAACGGTGTCGTGGTCACCCAAGGCGTGAATGGCCAGATGCGGGCCTTCAACTTCGATCCGGCAACGCTGGTCACGAAGCCGTAACGCCTCGTCCCAGTAGTTGGGGTTCTCCCGGTGCGATGCGGGCGACCCGATTTGAGACATGTGAACCGATCCCGGGATTCTGTGCCGATAGCGCTGAAGCCGAGCACCTTCACACCGGGTACATCAGGTGCTACCTGACTTGCCTGCGTTTGCGCTGTACAAGGGCGTCTGCGCGCGGGGACAGGGCATGACACGCGGCGGAATCAAACGACTCCTTGCGCAAAGCCGTTCGCAATCCTGGCTGCCCTTGCTGGCAGTGGTGGCACTCGGTTTGGTCGCATGCAATCGGGAAAAGACGGCCGAGGCTCCCGCGCCCCGCCCCGTTCGAACGGTGACCGCCAAGCTGCAGGATACCGGCGAGACGGTCGCGCTCACAGGGCACATCCAGGCGGAAGATGAAGCTTCGATGGCCTTCCGCATCGGCGGGCGGATGGTCGAGCGATTCGTCAATGTCGGAGACACGGTCAAGCCCGGACAGGAACTGGCCAGACTGGATCCCCAGAATGAGGTGAACGCACTGCGTTCGGCACAGGCGAGCCTTGCGGCGGCGCAGGCGAGCCTGACCCAGGCACGTGCGGCATTCGAACGGCAGAGGACCCTGCTCGCACAGGGCCACACGCCGCGGGCCCAGTTCGATCTGGCCGAGCAGGCACTGCACACGGCGCAGGCGCAGGTCGACGACGGCGAAACGCAGGTGCGGATCGCCGCCGATCGAGTGAGCTTCACGGTACTTCAGGCCGACGCCGCCGGCACGATCACCGCGCGTGGCGCGGAACCTGGCGAGGTCGTGCAGCCGGGACAGATGGTCGTGCAACTCGCCCGGCAGGGCGGCCGGGATGCGGTGTTCGATGTGCCCGCACAGGTCCTTCGGTCTGCGCCAAGCGATCCGCAGGTTACGATACGACTGACTGACGATCCGAGCGTGACGACAATCGGACGTGTGCGTGAGGTCGCTCCGCAAGCCGATCCGGTGACACGGACGTTCCAGGTCAAGGTCGGCCTGACCGATCCGCCGGCCGCGATGCGACTGGGCTCAACGGTGAACGGCACTGTGGGCCTGGCATCGGAGAAGGTGATTGCCATCCCCGCGTCCGCGCTGACCGAGTTCAACCGCCAACCAGCGGTGTGGATCGTCGATCCGTCGAAGCTCACCGTGTCCCTACGCAACATCGAGTTGGTGCGCTTTGACCCGGGAACCGTCGTTGTCGCCCACGGGCTCGATAGCGGCGATATCGTCGTCACCGCGGGAGTCCAGGCGCTGCATCCGGGCCAGACAGTCCGGTTGCTCGGCCCGGTGGCCTAGTGGGTTTCAATCTGTCGGAGTGGGCGCTCCGCCATCGCTCGTTCGTCGTCTATATGATGATCGCGTCTGTCCTCGCGGGATTGGCCGCCTACAAGTCGCTGGGCCGCAACGAAGATCCTGCCTTTGTCATCAAGACGATGGTGGTTCAGGCGGCGTGGCCGGGTGCCACCATCAACGACACGCTGCTTCAGGTCACTGAGCGCATCGAGCGAACCCTGCAGGAGACGCCAAATCTCGATTTCCTGCGCAGTTACACCAGCCCCGGCCTGACGACCATTTTCGTCAATCTGAAGGGTAATACGCCGGCCAGCGAGGTGCCGGATATCTGGTACCATGTCCGCAAGAGTGTCGGCGATATGCGGCATACCCTGCCGACCGGCGTTATCGGTCCGGGCTTCAACGACGAGTTCGGCGATACGTACGGGATCATCTATGGCTTCACTGCGGACGGATTCACCCCTCGTGAGCTGCGTGACTACGTCGATCAGGTCCGCTCGCAGCTTCTGCTGGTGCCGGACGTATCGAAGATCGAGATGCTCGGTGCGCAGGACGAGAGAGTCTTTGTCGAATTCTCGATGGAACAGCTTGCTGGCCTCGGGATCGACCGTTCCGCGCTGATCGCGGCGTTGCAGGCGCAGAACGTCGTAAGCCCGGCCGGCACCATCCAGACAGGCGACGAGAAGCTGCTGCTACGTGTCACCGGCGCTTTCGAATCCGAGCAGGACCTACGGAACATCAACTTCGTCGCGAACGGGCGCATGATCCGCCTGCGGGACATCGCGGAGATCCGTCGCGGCTTCGCCGACCCACCGCAGCCCCTGTTCCGCGTCAATGGCAAGCCTGCGATCGGCCTCGGCATCGCCATGCGCGAAGGTGGCGACATTCTCGCACTCGGCAACAACGTCGAGCAGGCGATGAAGCGCATCACGGCCGATCTGCCGCTCGGCATCACGCCGATTCTCGTCGCCGACCAGCCGCATGTGGTGGACCACGCGATCAGCGATTTCACGACGTCCCTTTGGCAGGCGATCGCCATCATCATGGCCGTGAGCTTTGTCAGCCTTGGCATGCGGGCAGGCATGGTGGTCGCACTTTCCATTCCGCTGACGCTCGCCGTCGTCTTTCCGATCATGCAGTTCATCGGGATCGACCTGCAGCGCATCTCGCTCGGTGCGCTTATCATCGCACTCGGCCTTCTGGTCGATGACGCGATGACGACGATCGACGTCATGACCTCGCGCCTCGCTGCCGGCGACGGCAAGGAGCAGGCTGCGACGTATGCCTACAGGACGCTCGCGATGCCGATGTTGATCGGATCGTTCGTCACCGCCGCGGGCTTCGTGCCGATCGGGTTCGCGAAGAGCTCCGCCGGCGAATACACGTTCTCGATCTTTGCGGTGGTCGGCATCGCGCTGATCATGTCCTGGTTCGTGGCCGTGCTGTTCGCGCCGTTGCTCGGCGTGGTGATGCTGGCGAAGCCGGATCCCAACAAGCAGACCAAACCCAGCCGGATTCTCGGCGGGTTTCGCGGTCTCCTGGTCGGCGCCATGCGGGCACGGTGGATCACGATCGGCGTCACCGCCGCCTGCCTGGCGGTTGCGGTCCTCGCATCGCCACTGATCCCGCGGCAATTTTTTCCGCCGTCCGATCGTCCGGAGCTTCTGGTCGATCTCCGGCTGCCTCAGAACGCCTCGATCTTCGCAACCGATGACCTCGCCAAGGGGCTCGACGGCGTGCTCACCAAGGATCCTGACGTCGCAAGCTGGAGCACCTATGTCGGCCGAGGAGCGATCCGCTTCTACCTGCCGCTTGCGGTGGAACTGCCCAACGACTTCTTCGCTCAGGCGGTGGTCATCGCCAAGGACGTGGCGGCACGCAAGCGGCTTCAGACGCGACTCGAGACGGTCCTTGCCGCACAATTCCCCAGCGCGGTCGCGCGTGTGTCGCCGCTCGGGCTTGGACCGCCGGTCGGGTGGCCTGTGCAGTATCGTGTCAGCGGTCCGGACCTGACGCAGGTGCGCGACATCGCCCTGCGATTGGCCGGAATCGTGTCCGGTGATGCCGATGCGAGGCATGTCAATTTCGACTGGATGGAGCCGGCCCGCATGGTCCGGATCAATATCGATCAGGATCAGGCCAGGTTGCTCGGCCTCAGTTCGCAGGCGCTGGCAACCGTGCTGAACTCCGTGGTCACCGGATCGACCGTCACGCAACTGCGCGACGGGATCTATCTCGTCGATGTCGTGGCGCGCGCGACAGATGAACAGCGCGTCTCGCTCGCAACTCTGCGCAACGTGCAGGTTCCACTGCCGAACGGACGAACGGTGCCGCTCAGCCAGCTCGCGACCTTCGACTTCGACCAGGAGTTCCCGCTGATCTGGCGACGCAACCGGGTCCCCACGTTGACGGTACAGGCCGATGTGGCGCCGGGTGCGCTGCCCGAGAGCATCGTCGCTTCGCTCGCTCCTGCGGTGGTGGAACTGAACGCCAGCCTGCCTGAATCCTACCACATCGCCGTCGGCGGGACCGTCGAGGAAAGCGCGCAGTCCCAGGCATCGGTCGTTGCCGTCGTTCCACTGATGCTGTTCCTGATGATCACGTTCCTGATGATCCAGCTGCAGAGTTTCAGTCGGCTGTTTCTCGTGCTTATTGTCGTTCCGATGGCGATGACCGGGGTCGTCGCGGGGCTGCTGATTTTTCAGCGGCCACTCGGGTTCGTGGCCATCCTCGGCATCCTCGCGCTGATCGGGATGATAGCGCGCAATGCGGTGATCCTCATTGAGCAGATCGAAACGGAACGGGGCGAGGGAAAACCGGCCTGGGAGGCGGTGATCGAGGCGAGTGTGTCTCGCTTTCGCCCCATCATGCTGACAGCGGTCTCGACGGGTACTCGGCCTGATCCCGATTGCGGCGACAATCTTCTGGGGGCCCATGGCGTTCGCCATCATGGGCGGCTTTCTGGTCGGCACGGTCGTCACTCTGATCTTCCTGCCCGCGCTCTACGTGGCATGGTTCCGCATCAAGGAGCCGGTTGTGCGTGACGACAGACTGGTGCCCGCGCATGGTGACTGAGAGCAACCGCGGATGGTTTACCGCGGCGATCAGGCGCGGCGTCGGTTTCCTTGTCCTTTGGCTGGCTCTTGCCGGCTTCGACATCGCCGACCTACCGGCAGCCGTCGTCGCCGTTGTCGGTGCCACTCTCGCGAGTCTCCGCCTCCTGCCTCCGAGCGCTGGACACATTTCGCTCCCCGGCGTCGCCACGCTCGTGTTGCGCTTCCCGTTCCAGGCAATCACCGCGGGTGTTGATGTCGCCCGACGCGCACTGGATCCACGGCTGCCGTTGCGCCCGGGATTCGTGACATTCTCGCCACGCCTGTCGCCGGGCCTGGCGCGCGACGAATTCTGTGCACTGGCAAGTCTGATGCCGGGCACACTTCCCGCCGGCACGAACGACGACGGATCCGTGCTTGTCCACTGCCTCGATATAAGCCAGCCGGCGGCGGCACAACTCAGGGCGGAGGAGGCGCGCTTTATTCGAGCGCTGGGCGATGGCTGAGTTTCTGATGGCTGCGGCCGCGTTCGTTCTGGCGATGGTGGCGCTGGGCTTAGTGCGCATTCTGCGCGGGCCAGCGGTCGCTGATCGCATGATGGCGGCACAACTGTTCGGCACAGGTGGCATTGCTGCGCTTTTGCTGCTGGCTGCGGGAACCAAAACCCCCGCTGCTGTGGACGCTGCCCTGACGCTGGCACTGCTCGCCGCGTTCGCCGCCGTTGCATTCGCCAACAGCGTCGTCCGTCCTGGTGCGGGCGAGCGCGACGCATCGGACGGCTGATCATGCGCGTGCTGCTGGATCTGGTTACCATTGTCACAGTTGCGGCCGGCGCGTTGTTCATCATGGCCGGAACGGTCGGACTGTTGCGGTTTCCCGATTCGCTATCGCGCCTGCATGCTCTCACCAAGGCGGACAACCTGGGGCTCGGCCTGATTGTGCTCGGTCTGCTCCCACAGACTGAGAGTCTTTCTGCGATGCTGAAGCTGGTTGTCGTATGGCTGCTCGCACAATTGGCGGGGGCAACGGTGACCCAGCTTGTTGCCCGTGCAATCCGACGCGACGGTCAGCCTGTATGATCGCCGAGCAGGTGTTTGATGGAGCATTGGCCTTGCTGGTGCTGGGCGTGGCCATCTGGACCGTAGCCGCTGGCCCGGCTTTCGCTGCCGTCATCGGCTTCGTTGCTTACGGGCTGCTGCTGGCACTCGTGTGGGTGCGTATTGCAGCGGTGGATGTTGCCCTGACCGAAGCAGCGGTCGGCAGCGGCGTAACAGGGGCGCTTCTCATCTCCGCGGCTGCACGGCTTCGCCCTACGGAGCAACGAGCGGCAGCGGAACAGCCCGGCCTCGCTATGCGTTATGCGGCCGCGATTCTAGCCATCATTGTCGCGGCCGGGCTCGCTGCACTTGTGCTCCTTCCGGCGGAACCGGCTCCCACCTTGGCGCCCGCGGCCGCGGCGTATCTTCACGTGCTGGACGTGGGGAATCCGGTCACCGCTGTCCTGCTCGCCTACCGGTCGCTCGACACCTTGCTCGAGAAGGTCGTGCTGCTGCTCGCTCTGATGGGCGTGTGGTCGCTCGCGCCGGACCGCTTCTGGGGCGGCGCTCCACGATTGCGGCCTGGCGGCCAGCAAGGCGGCGAGCTGACCCTGCTCGCCCGATTGCTGCCGCCCATCGGTATAGTCATCGGTGTCTACATCCTGTGGGTCGGAGCGGTCGCGCCGGGTGGAGCATTTCAGGGCGGCGCAATTCTCGCCGCCATGTGGCTGCTGGTCATGATCGCCGGCCTGCGGAAGGCGCCTGAGATCGGCCAATGGCGGCTGCGGCTTATACTTGTCGCTGGACCGGCCGTCTTCCTCGCCGTCGGACTTGCGGGTTTCGCCTTGCCGGGCGGCTTCCTCTCCTACCCGGAGCAATACGCGAAGCCGCTGATCATCGCCGTCGAGGTGGTGCTGACGCTGTCCATCGCCGCGATCCTTGGATTGCTGGTGGCCGGCCCACCAGAAAGCGAACGGCAGCGATGAGCGCGGCAACGCTGTTCGGTCTTTGCGGCGCCGCATTGGTGGGCCTCGGTCTATTCGGTACGATCGTGCATCCACAGCCGTTGCGCAAGATCCTCGCGTTCAATGTGCTTGGGAGTGGCGTGTTCCTGCTGTTCGGCGTCATTGCCCGTAGGGGTGCGGCGGCTGCAATGGGCGGCGATCCAGTGCCGCAGGCGATGGTCATAACCGGCATCGTCGTCGCATTTTCGGCAACGGCTCTGGCGATCGCGCTGCTGCTTCGGCTTTACCTCATCTCCGGCTGTGCAACGCTGGGCACCGACGCTTCTGCGAGCCCTGATCCCAGTGGAGGTGGTCGCTGATCCAGCAGACTGCCGGGTATTTGCTTGTCCTGGCGATCGTCGTGCCCGCTGGCGGCGTTGTGCTGTCGATGGCACTGGGCGGCCGTCAGTCGGAACGCGTCGCCCTGGTCGCGATGGCGGCCGGGTTCTGCATCGCCCTCGCAATCGCCGCCGACATCTGGTTCACGCGGACGGTGCTGGTCTATCGCATTGGTGGCTGGGCACCGCCACTCGGAATTGCGCTGCGCGCGGACGGTCTGTCAGCCATCACGGCATTGACCACGGCGCTGGTGATCTGCGCGATCGGGCTGTTTGCTCGGGACAACTTCAGTGTGCCGGCCGGTGCGCAGGAACAGCGCGCGCCAATGGCCTTCTGGACACTGCTGATGGGCGTTTGGTCGGGACTGAATGCGGTGTGGCTCGGCGGAGATCTGTTCACCCTCTACGTCGCGCTGGAGCTGTTGACCTTCGGCGCCGTTCCGCTGGTGGCCCTGGACGGCCGCGCTGAGACGCTGGCAGCCGCGCTGCGCTACCTGCTGTTCGCGCTGCTCGGATCGGCACTGTACCTGCTCGGTGCTGCGCTGTTCTATGGTGGCTATGGCACGCTCGATATCGAACTGCTGGCCGGTCTTGTTCGTCCCGAGCCCGTGGTCTGGATCGCAGTCGCGTTGATGACAGTCGGTCTGATTGCCAAGACCGCGTTGTTCCCGTTGCATCTCTGGCTGCCGCCAGCTCATGCCGGCGCACCGGCGGCCGGTAGCGCGCTGCTCTCGGCGCTGGTGGTCAAGGGCTCGTTCGTCCTGATCGTCCGGCTCTGGTTCGACGCCGTGCCGGGATTGCTCGACCAGGCGGCAGCCCAGGCTCTCGCTGCACTTGGCGCCATGGCGATCGTGTTCGGTAGCGTTCTCGCGCTTCGACAGGCACGGCTGAAGCTGCTGATCGCCTATTCAACCATCGCGCAGATTGGCTATCTGTTCTTTCTTTTCCCACTCGCCGGAGCGCAGTCGGCCGTCGCCCCGGGGGCGCTGCAGCTTTGGAACGGCGTCGCCTGGACAGGCGGTGTGCTGCAGCTTGTCTCCCATGCCGTGGCGAAGGCCGCCATGTTCATGGCCGCGGGGTTGATCGCCGAGGCTCTGGGTCACGACCGCATCGCGGGTTTCGCCGGTATCGGCCGGGCGATGCCGATGACAGTCTTCGCCTTTGCACTCGGCGGAATGTCGCTGATGGGACTGCCGCCGAGTGGCGGCTTCGTCGCAAAAGCCATGCTGCTGATGGCGGCCGTGGCCGAGGGCCAATGGTGGTGGGCTGTGGTGATTCTCGCCGGTGGTCTGCTCGCCGCCGGATATGTGTTTCGCGTGCTGACGCCGGCGCTGACCGCCGCGAACGCACCCTTGGCACTGCGCGTCTCGGTGGCCCAGGGACGCCAGCGTGTGGTACTGGCGCTGTCAATCTGTGCACTGTTGCTGGGCCTCGTACCGCTGCGACCTTCGTTGCTTCTTGAGGTCGGCCGCCATGTGCCGCCTTCGCTCGTGTCGCGATGAGCGCAGTCGCCACGATGCTGCTCGGTGCTTCGCTGGCCGTGCCGCTTGCAATGCTGCTGGGCTGCCTGTCGTCGCGGATCAGGATGCGAATGCCATCGCTGCTGGCAATCGCGCCGGTACCCGCCCTGCTGGCCGCGATGCTGGCGCGCGGGGGAACGCTGGTCCTGCCGCAGATACTGTTGGGTCTGCAGTTCGCGCTCGATACCCCTGGCGCGCTGCTGCTGGGAGTTGCGGCGCTGCTCTGGACTGCCGGAGGGTTTTACGCCTCGACGTGGCTCCGCGGCAGCCCTGATGCCGGCCGCTTCGCGACGTGGTGGCTTCTGACACTGACCGGCAGCATCGGCGTCTTCATCGCGGCCGATTTGGTGAGCTTCTATCTGGTGTTCTCAATGGTCAGTCTTGCCGGCTATGGGCTGATCATCGACGACGGAACGCCATCCGCGCGGCGAAATGGCCTGATCTACGTTGCGATCGCGCTGCTGGGCGAAGCCTTTCTGCTGATGGCCTTCGTCATGCTGGCGCAGGCCGTGCCAAACCACAGCCTGCTGATCAGAGACGCCGTGGCCGCCCTGCCTACATCGCCCTGGCGCACCGCGACCCTCACTCTCATGCTTCTCGGCTTCGGGGCGAAGATCGGCATCGTACCGTTCCACGTATGGATGCCGCTCGCGTATCGCTCGGCGCCCATTCCCGCGGCCGCCGTGCTCAGTGGCGCCGCGGTGAAGGCAGGAGTTATCGGCTTCATTCAATTCCTGCCGTTGCATACCGCACTGCCCGCATGGGGTGAGGCACTGACTGCCGCAGGCTTTGTCTCGGCCTTCTACGGCGTCGCTATCGGTATCACTCAGTCCAACCCGAAAACGGTGCTGGCTTATTCCAGCGTCAGCCAGATGGGGGTCATTGCCGCAGGTACTCGGCATGGGACTTGCCGTGGGCGACAACGATGTCGCGTTTTCAACGAGCTTCTACGCGGCGCACCACATCCTCGCGAAAGGCGCACTCTTTCTCGCCGTAGGTGTCGCGCAGACGACCGGGCCGCGGCGCGTGTGGACAGGTCCTCGTGCCGGCGGCGATTCTGGCGCTCGGTCTCGGTGGGCTGCCGCTAACCGGTGGCGCGCTCGCGAAGCTCGCTGTGAAGGCGCCACTCGGCGATGGCGCTGCGGGCATGCTTGGGACGATGTCGTCGGTCGGAACCACGTTGCTGATGCTCCACTTTCTCAGTCGGCTCGCGGCAACCCGGGCCCGCGCGCCAGCGCTGCCGACGTGGCGGCTGTCGATGCTGTGGCTTGTGACGGCGCTTGCCTCGGTCGTGGTTCCCTGGGTGCTGTTCCTGACCGTGATCGGCGGAACTGCATACGACGCGCTGTCGCCCGCTGTGCTCTGGTCATTGGCCTGGCCGGTCCTGTTGGGTGCCCTTCTGGCGTTGGGCCTTCGGCGCTGGGGCGATAGCCTGCCGCTTGTGCCTGAGGGTGATGTCGTGGGGTCGATGGTGCGTGGTTCCACGCACTTCGCCCGCGTTGTCGGCCTGGTGCTGGAGCGGCTGGACGCCGTACTGCGTCAGTGGCCTGTCGCGGGCGTGTTGCTGCTCACGTTGGCCGTCCTGTTGGCCGGGCTCATGCAGATCGGCCGTTGAGCAGGCGCATCCCGCCGGTCAGACCGAGGCTCATCAGGAACAGCGCGGCGCGGAAGCGGCGACAATCGACGGTGTACGCTCACCCTTCGTGATTGAGCGCAATGCTATACGTGCAACTCGGATGTGGTTGCCACAGGCTGCCAATGAAGCGGCCTCCATTGAAGGTGCCATAGAGGAACCTGTTGCTCGCCTGCATCTCCAAATAACCGTCCGGTTGGATCGTCCCGCGGAACGCCTGGAACCGCACGTTGTTGCCAGTCACCACGAAACCCCGAACAGCGAATTGACGCCTGCATCCGCTGTTCGGAGGGCTGCTCAGTTGGGCGACGCCCGAGAACGTACCGCTGGGCGGTGGTGCAGGCGCGGCGCCTGGCGGTGAGGCCGTCGGAATATTCGGCAGCGTGCCTGGCGTTCGAATGGTTACCGATGTTGGGGTCATTCCATTGGAGGTGACGGTGCAGCCCGAGATCCCGATACCCAGGGCGACCACTGCTCCTCGTGAGAGCCACGAACCGACACCTTCATGTAACCATCCCGCCATGTATCAACTCCTTGCTGCCGTAGCCTGACAGATTTGCACTTCGGTGACCGTTGATCTTGCTCGGAATGCGGGGCGGTTCGACCATTGGAACACGAAGCATGCACTTGGGATATCATACACATCCCAAGTGGTGAGAACATTGCTAACGATGAGGGTGTTCAGGGAGCAACTGGTGATTCGATGCCGTATTCGGCACGCCAGTGGTCCGCTTCCGTTGCTTGCGAGGAGACCATCAAATGAGAATCGACTATCGAGCCATTGCGTTGGCAGCGTGCGCGGCCACTGTTATGGGCACGCCGGCCGCATATGCGCAAGTGGCGACTACCCTGGAGCAGGCGGAGCTTGCCGGTTTGTCGCCAGCCAAGAGAGCGGAGGTGCAGGCCAGGGCGGTGAACGGCAACACGGTAGACGAAGTGTTGCAGACCATGCTGCTCAACAGCATCAAGCTTAAGCATCCGGCCAGCAGCATCGTCGCGCTTGATTTCTCACGCGGGATCGCGGTCGTCAAAACGGCTGGTGGTAAAATAGAACCGGTGCGCTTCGATACGACGACGCTGGCCATAAAGGGCTGACAAGCGGTCGCGGCGATCCGAGGCGATCGCCGGGCCAGACTTGTCGATGTCGAGCGGTGTAGGTCCGATTGTGGGGATCGTTCCCGGTAGAGCAGGAGCACCGATCATGTCCGATCTGTTGGTTATAGAATTTCCGACGGAAGCGAAGGCCGACAAAGTTCGTCAGAAGCTGCTGGCGATGCAGCAGGAATATCTCATCGAGCTGGGCGACGCCGTGATTGTCACGAAATGCCCGGAAGGGCACGTCAGGTTGAACCAGCTGTTTCAGCCGGTGAAGGCGGGTGCGGTATCCCGCCTGTTCTGGGGCACCTTGGTCGGTCTTCTGTTCATGATGCCGTTGGCAGGCGCCGCGATAGGCACGACCTCTGGAGCGATCAGCGGCAAGCTGACCGATGTCGGCATCAACGATCAGTTCATGAAGGACGTCGGCAAGACATTGCAGTCTGGCAATGCAGCCCTGTTCCTGCTGATCCGCAAGATGACGACCGACAAGGTGGCCGCAGCACTTCGGGGCACCGGAGGCACGGTACTGCGAAGTTCGTTTGACGAGACGAAGGAAGAAGTGCTGCAGGCGGCTCTCGCGGGTGCGCAGGAGGCTGTTTCCCACGTACCCGCGAATGCCTGACATCGGCACGCCGCGGATCCGTGCGCATGACCGCCGGCGATTGACACTGGCAAGGGGTTGCTCCCCTCATTGGCCCGTGCGATGGACTGACCGGCACCGACATTCGGCAGCACCTTGGGCGGGAAATTCGTGCTCGACTGATGTCGCCGAAACGAGTGATGGCGGTCAATAACCAGCGAGGATCCACGTGCCGAAACCCGGTGATCGTCAGCCGCTGCCGATCGACCTCGCGCTGCAAGGCGGCGGCGCGCATGGCGCCTTCACGTGGGGCGTGCTGGACCGATTGCTTGAGGAGACCTGGCTGCGCATCGACGGTGTCTCGGGGACATCGGCGGGCGCTATGAATGCGGCCGTCCTGGCGTCAGCCTATGCGGTCGGCGGCGCGGAGCGGGCCCGCACCGCGCTGGAAGCCTTCTGGCGCAGCGTGTCTCGTGCCGCGCTGCTGAGCCCATTCCAGCGCGGCCCGCTTGATATCCTGCTCGATCGGTGGACGCTCGATAATTCTCCGATGTTCATCGCCATGGATCTGATGGCTCGCCTGATCTCGCCTTACGATCTCAATCCGTTTGGCAGCAATCCTCTGACCGGACTGCTCAACGACGTCGTGGACTTCGGGGCGTTGGCGAGCGGACCGATCAAGGTATTCGTGACTGCGACCAGTGTCCGCACGGGACGCGGCAGGGTGTTCCGAAATCAGGAAATCACTGCGCAGGTGCTGCTCGCCTCGGCCTGCCTGCCGTCGCTGTTTCAGGCCATCGAAATCGACGGCGAGCCCTACTGGGATGGCGGCTATGCCGGCAATCCTACCATCACGCCCCTGGTGCGTGAATGCGTGTCGCGGGACACGATCCTGGTCCCGCTGAACCCGATCGAACGGCCCGGCACACCGCGTTCGGCGCGCGACATCCTGAACCGCTTGAATGAAGTGTCGTTCAACGCGGTGCTGCTGAAGGAGCTCAAGATGATCGCGCTGCTGCGCCAACTCGCCGATCCTGGCAACGGCGAGGGCGCGCAGTGGGCAAGCATGCGCATTCACATGGTGCGAAACCCGATCATGGCTGAACTCGGCTACTCATCCAAACTGAACGCCGAGTGGCCCTTTCTCACCATGTTGCGCGACCAGGGCCGGCACGCCGCCGAGGCTTTCCTGACGACCCATCGCGACGACCTCGGGCATCGGTCCTCGCTCGATATCGATCGTCTGCTGGAGGACATTTGATGCTGTGGACGCTGCTTCACGAGCGTCGCTGAGCAGGTGTTGGGGAGTGTCGGGTGAAGACTAGGGATTCAGGCTGCACTGGCGTATTCTCGAGCGCATCCTTGGTGTTGCTGTTACTGCTGCTTGGAGGATGCGCCCAGACGGTCTGGGTGAAATCCGGAGCAACGTCCGCGGAATCCGAGGCGGCGATGGAACAGTGCCTGTCCGATGCGTATCTACAGGCGCCCTCGGCCCCGTCGGTTCGTACTCTTGGCAGCGATGTCGCGGCGCCGTCCTTTACAACATGCTCCGGTCTGGGCTTCAGCGGAGCCTGCGTCACGTCGCGTGGGCAATACACGCGCCCAATGAACATATCATACGACGCCAATGCCAGGACGCGCTCACAGATTTACCGGCAATGCATGCAGGCAGCCGGATGGTCCGAGCAGAGCCGGAGTGCCCTTGCCGCCGCTCCCCTGGTGCCCGAAGACGACTGGACGAGGGGCTTCGATATTGGCGAGAGGGACGGGGCAAACGCACAGTGCGCCACTCCGCCCGCGGGTATCGCCGATGGTCGGGGCTGGACACTCGGTTGCCGCAGCGGACAGCAGGCGAGATAGTCGGCCCTAGGTTTCTCCTGCGCTGTTCGGTCGACGGTAGATTTAGGACATCCTGCATAGTCCTGGGACACACGGCCCACGCCGAAAGCAACATAACTGTTTAGGTTTCCCGGCGAATTGCCATGCCATGGACGGCAGCGGGCCGACCTACCCGTCCGTTTCAGAACGGGCGCGTGATTGACTTCATCTGGTCTCGCTATTCCGCTAGGCTGAGCACAACAAGACTGCACGTGTGATCGATGATCGCGGGGGGACGTGAGAGGCTTGAGGTTACTCATCGGTGTCCTGGGCGCAGCCGTTATTGCTGAACCGGCCTTCGCGCAGCAGCTGAACGCCACGCCGCAACCCACCATCGAAGACCTGATGAAGAAGATCGAGGCGTTGCAGCATCGCGTGGACGAGCTCGAGGGCCGCGAACGGGCGAAGGGGGCGCAGGCCAGCCAGGCGCATCATGCCGCGGTCGCCACGTCGACCGCACCGAAACCGGCCGCGGGTTCCAAGGCTGTGCCAACGACCGCGTCCGCCGCACCTGCCACCGCGCCTGCACCGTCGGCAACGGCCGCGGCGAAACCCGAGCCCGCGACGTCACCATTCGAAGCGACCGTTCCGGGGCTTATGCCGCCGGAACCGATGGGCAACCAGTTCTCGAATGAGGATGCGTTGCGATCCGACCTGCCCGGTCTTTCGATTCGCATTCCTGGCACCGATAGCCAGGTACGCGTCTACGGCTTCGCGAAACTTTCGGCGTGGTCCGACTTCAACGGCCGCAATCAAACCGATGCGCCAACGGCGCAAACGATTCCGCTCAACAACAGTCCCGCCGACATCCAAGGCGGTGACTACGGCATGACCGCACGTTTCAGCCGGATCGGCGCGGATACCCGCACTCTGACAAGCTGGGGTACACTCGAAACCCGCATCGAGGGCGATTTCGGCGGCGGATCGCCGACATCGAGCAACGCCGTCTTCCGGCTCCGACAGGCGTGGGCTGAACTGGGTGACGAAAGTTTCCGCGTTCTCGTCGGTCAGGCGAACAGCCTTTGGAACGAAGGTATATTCGAGACCCTGATTGACGCGACCAACCTCAATCAATCGTTCACCCGTCAGGCACAGGTCCGTGTTACCGGACAACTCGCGTCCCGACTGACCGGTCAGGTTTCCCTGGAGGCGCCGGAGACCCAGTACACCTCGGCCGCCGGCGTGTTCACCCCGGACTCCAGCGTGACCGGCAGCCCCAGTCCCGCATTCAATGCCGCTCCCGATCTGCTCGGTCGTTTGACCTACCGCGACAACGGACTTGTGCTGGACATGCGCGGGCTGCTGCGACAGCTCAGCATTCGCACGGCGGGCACGGCGGCTGCGCCGCCGGCATTGACGCGCAATGCCGCAGGCTGGGGGGTCGCAGCGCATGCGCGTGTACCGATGCGGTGGCTGTCCGATGTGTTCGGGCCGGATGAACTGCTCGGCATGGTCTATTATGGGCAAGGCATTGGGCGCTATTTTGCCGGCAACACCTCCGGCCAGGATGCGTTGTCAAACATCGGCCTGCCTGGCTCCTCGCTCAGCTTCAGCCTGAATCCGCTGCCGACCTATGGTGCGATCGTCGCCTACCGTCACTTCTGGCTGCCGCAACTTCGCACCAACATCTCCTACGCCTATTCGCGTGAAGATTACCCATCCTATGCACTCGACTTCATACCCGGTTCGCCATCGGCCCTGGCTTTGAACCGCGACATGCAGCAAGTGTTCGTCAATCTGATATGGAGCCCGTTCGCTGAGGTTCGCAATGGGACGTTCGGCAGCGGCTGGCTCGATGTCGGTCTCGAATATGTCTACACGCGGCGCGACCTGTTCGGTGGTTCGGCGGCGGCGGGCTCAACCGGTTCCGGGCTGGGCGTCGCCAATCGCTTCCTGGCAGCAGCAGTCGGGCGGTTCTGAGCATGCATGGACGAGTTGGCAAAGGCGTGCGCGGACCGCTGCCGTCTGGCAGAGTGTCGAAGGGGTAACCAATGAGCGAGACCACAGCGGCGCCAAAGACGTTCCTGCAGAAGCTGCTCGACGGTGTCGAGATCGTGGGAAACAAGGTCCCCCACCCCGCCATCATATTCCTGCTGATGTCCGTCATCGTCATCGTGCTGTCACACGTGTTCCATCTGCTGGGTACCAGCGTCACTTATCAGGTCATCGATCCGGAAACCCACAAGGCCTCCTATTCGACAGCCGTCGTCAACAGCCTTCTGACGGTGGAAGGCCTGCGCTTCATCATCACATCCGTCGTCAGGAATTTCCTGGGCTTCGGTCCGGTCGGGATCATTCTGGTTGCGATGGTGGGTGTCGGTCTGGCGGAAGAGGCAGGACTGGTCAACGCGATTATCCGGAAGATCGTGATCGTGGCACCGCGCCGGGCGATAACCTTCATCATTGTGGCGATGGGTGTGTTGTCGAGCGTTGCGTCTGACGCCGGCTATCTGGTGCTGATCCCCTTGGGGGCTGCTGCTTTCCTGAGCCTCGGCCGACACCCGATCGCGGGCCTGGCCGCGGCGTTCTCCGGCGTCGCCGCGGTGTTCGGCGTGAACCTGATCATTACCCCAATTGACGGCGTGCTGACCGAAATCACCAACGACGCCATCCACCTGCTCAACCCGGGATACTCGCTCTATGTGACCGCCAATCTATACTTCTCGATCGTCTCGAGTGTGCTGCTCTGCGTGGTCTGCACAGTGATCACGGAACGGGTGGTCGAGCCTCGGCTTGGTCCGTATCACGGCGAGAGGCCGATCGAGGAGAACGCGGGAACGTCGCCAGCAGAGGCGCGCGGTTTGCGGGCCGCGCTGTACGGGCTGATCGGCTTTCTCATCGTACTTGGCTTGCTGACACTTCCCACCGGGGCGCCGCTGCGAAATCCTGTGACCGGAGCGCTCATCGGTGATTCGCCGCTGATGAACAGCCTGATCGTCATGATCATGCTGGTTTTTCTCATCACGGGATTTGCCTACGGCAAAGCCGCAGGAACCATCAACAACGTGACGGAGGCGATCGCTGCGATCACGAAGACCTTTTCAGGACTCGGGGGATTGCTCTTCCTGTTCCTGGTGATCAGTCAGTTCCTCGCTCACTTCAACTACAGCAACCTTGCAACGATCGCGGCGGTCAGATTGTCAGACATCATTGAAAGCGCGAATCTTGGCTCGCTGCCCTTGCTGATCGTCTTTGTCGCCATCACCGCTGTCGTCAACCTGATTATCCCAGCCGCAATTGCAAAATGGGCGATCCTTGCTCCGATCTTCGTGCCGTTGTTCATGAAGCTGAATGTGGCGCCGGGCGTCGTGTTGGCTGCGTATCGAGTGGGCGACTCGCCAGGAAACGTGATCACGCCATTGATGGCCTATTTTGGCATGATCGTCATATTCGCCCAGAAGTACCAGAAGGACGCAGGCGTCGGAACGGTTGTGGCGATGATGTTACCGTACACCGCCGCGCTGTATGTCGTGTGGACGGTATTCCTCATCATTTGGTATTTGATAGGGGTTCCGTTCGGCGTTTGACGCTTGGCAGCGAAGGTATTCAATCATGGTTTGGGGCGGGTGGGTTGACCGGTTTCTATGCCGGCAGGAAACCACGATTGCGCATGTCAGGCAGGCAGCGTGAGCAGCATCACGCTCACCTTCGCCATCGTCGCCGGGATTGTGGTGCTGTTCGTCTGGAACCGCATTCCGGTCGTCTTGGTGGCCCTCGGCACAGCGCTCGCGCTGTATTTCACCGGAGTGACCAATCTCCAGGAATTGCTCGGGGGACTTGGCGATCCCGCCGTGATCTTCATCGCGTCGCTGTTTGTTGTCAGCACCGGCCTCGATGCCACCGGAGTGACAGCCTGGGCAGGACAGGGATTGATCGCCCAGGCCGGACAAAGCCGTGTCCGGCTGCTCGTTCTCATGATGTTGCTGGTTGCCGTGTTGACTGCACTGATCAGCGTCAACGGAGCGGTCGCCGCACTACTGCCTGTCGTTGTAGTAATGGCGATTCGTCTCGGTCGTTCGCCCTCGCAATTGCTCATGCCGCTGGCGTTTTCAGCGCACTGCGGATCGCTCCTGGCACTCACCGGCACGCCGGTGAACGTGCTGGTATCTGAAGCAGCAACAGAGGCCGGGCTGCCGCCATTCGGTTTCTTCTCTTTCGCGATCGCCGGCATCCCTTTGGTGGCCGGAACAATTTTGATCGTGGTGCTGTTTGGGCAACGGTTACTGCCGGAACGGAGTGGTCGATCCCTGCCGTCCGACCTCAGCCGGCACGCCCGTACGCTCGTGGAGCAATATCGGCTGAATGACGGCGTGTTCCAACTCCGTGTGCGCTCGAGTTCCCCGTATGTCGGTTCCGCGTCGGGTGGCGTTGACCTGGCAGAGTACCCAGGGCTCAGCTTGGTCGCCATCCAGGCAGGTGATGGCGCAGGTCGAGTTCGGCGCCCAGCGCTTGCCGCTGGAGATGTCCTGATCGTACGAGGCGACGCCGAAACCGCGGCCAGCCTGGCGTCAGACAAGCTGCTGGCCTTCCGCGAGGAAGATGCGCCCACGGATATCGCGGGCACGCTGTTCAATCGTAGCTCTGGTTTGGCAGAGGTGGTGGTTCCCCCACGGTCCGGCATGATCAGCCAGTCGGTGTTTCCTGGGATGGTCACACCGAGCGGCGATCTGGTTATCCTTGCGGTACAGCGGGGAGGCGAGGATCAGGGACCTGACGAGACTGTTCTGGCTGCCGGCGACACTCTGCTGCTGCAGGGAACCTGGGAAGCGCTCGACGAACACCTTGATGATCCCAATGTACTCGTCGTCGACTTGCCGGAGCTCGTTCGTCGTCAGGCGGTGCCCATGGGGGCACGTGCCACGACAGCGATTGCAGTGCTGCTCGGCATGGTGTTGCTGCTCGCGACGGGCGTCGTGCCATCCGCAATCGCCGGTCTGGTCGCTGCCTGCGCGATGGTGCTGTTTCGCGTGGTTACGGTCGAACAAGCCTATCGCGGCATCAACTGGACGACGGTCATTCTGGTCGGCGCCATGATCCCTCTCTCGACCGCCATGACCAATAGCGGTGCTGCGAATCTCATGGCGGAAGCGCTTGTGCACCTTGTCGGCGGCGGAAGTCCCTATGCGCTACTGGCTGGACTGTTTGTGCTGACCGCCATCCTTGGTCAGCTCATCAGCAACACGGCAACCGCACTCATTGTGATCCCGATCGCAACCGCGGCGGCAAGTGAACTCGCCATATCTCCACGTCCCGTGCTCATGAGCGTTGCGGTAGTCTCAGCGGCGGCGCTGCTGACGCCCGTGGCGACACCCGTCAACCTAATGGTGATGAGCCCGGGTGGCTACAGGTTTGACGACTACTGGAAACTTGGACTGCCGCTGATGCTGCTTTATTTCGTGGTCGCTGTTTTCGTCGTCCCTCTGTTCTGGAGGTTCTGACACAATCCTTCAAGTGCTCCGCGCGAGCTCGCCCAGAAGAAGCGCGTGTGATCGTGTGCCCTTATGGAAGCAACGCATCTCGAACTTCTCATTGGGGCTGTGGATCTGGTCGTCGTCGAGTCCGAACCCCATCATCAGCGTGTCGATGTTGAGCGTGCGTTTGATCTGCTCGACCACCGGGATGGACCCGCCGCTGCCGATCATCACGGCCGGTCGTCCATATTCCTGCATCATGGCGGCGCGCGCGGCCTTCACCCAGGGCGTATCGACCTCGATCTCCATGCCAGGGGTCATGCCGAAGGCCCGGTACGTGACCTGCGCATCCGGTGGGAGCCGGTCGGCGACGAATTTCTTGAACGCTTCGAAGATAGCCTGCGGATCCTGGTCAGGAACCAGGCGGAACGAGACCTTGGCCGATGCCTCGGACGGAATGATTGTCTTGCTTCCCTCGCCGGTATAGCCACCCCAGATTCCGTTGATGTCTGCCGTGGGTCTCGCCCATATGCGCTCCAGTCCCGACAGGCCAACCTCGCCGCTCGGTCTGGACAGGCCGATGCCGCGGAGGAATGCTGCTTCATCGAAGCCGAGCGCCTGCCATTGTGACTGCTGCTCGTTTGAGACCGCTTTTACCGCATCGTAGAAGCCAGGGATCTGTATCCGGCCCTGGGTGTCACGCAGATCGCCCAGAACGTTTGCCAGTGCATTGATCGGGTTGAGCGCCGAGCCACCGAATAGTCCGGAATGCAGATCGAGGCCGGGGCCCTTCAGTGTGATCTCGCAGTTGCACATCCCGCGCAGCCGCGTGGTTATCCCGGGTGTGTCGATGTCCCACATGTTGGTGTCGCTGATCAGCGCAAAGTCGGCCGCAAGCGAGCTTTTGTTAGCAGCAAGAAATGGCTCCAGATTGGGGCTGCCGATCTCTTCCTCGCCCTCCAACAGCATGGTGACGGGTGCCGGAATGCCGCCGCCGGCCTCTTTCCAGGCCCGCAATGCCTCGACGAACATCATCAGCTGCCCCTTGTCGTCGACGGCGCCCCGCGCCACCACGCGAGGACCACGCGGGCCCTCTACGATTTGCGGGTCGAACGGCGGACTGTTCCACAGGTCCAGCGGATCCGGCGGTTGTACGTCATAGTGCCCGTAGAACAGAATACGCGGCGCCTTCGTTCCTTTGGGGCCGGAATGATGACCGAACACGACTGGATGGCCGGGCGTCGGTTTGATAGCAGCCTCGAAGCCAAGATCTGCCAGTTGGTCACGGAGCCATTCCGCGGCGTGTTGCACGTCCTGCTTGTGCGCGGGCTGCGTGCTGATACTTGGAATACGCAGCAGCTCAAACAAACGTCCGCGAGCCTTGTCCAGGCTCTCATCCACACGGGCGAGCACGGCGTCGGCCGCTGTTGCGGATTTTGCGACCATGGTACAATGACCTCCCTTAGTCACATATCTGATAGTCTTCGGATCGCTATTGTGCAAGCAATTGCCCAATGTCCGGCTGCAACGTTCCAGGCGTCATTGGTTGAATGGAACAGCAGGCCCGGCGTTGAGACGCTGGGCTCATGTCATCCTTTGCGGACGGTTAGCTCTATACAGCCAAGCGGATATACAGCGGTCAGAACTGGAACGAGAAGTACCAGAACATTGACTGCGCCCAGCCAGGCGAGCATCTACCAATTGCCGCAGCGGGACGGTCAGACATGTGCAAACGGGCGTGGCGCGGAGCCAGTTGATCGCGACGACCCGGAGCGTGAGCATAACCAAGGCCGGCCGCCGCAATCGGCCCGCGAGATGGTGGAGAGCGATGCGGCTGATCGGATCGATGCGCACTCAGATCGGGACGCTGGTCATCGCGACGAGCGCCATTCAGCTTGCCAATGGCTTCTTCGGTACCTTCATTTCCTTGCGGGTCGCGATGGAGAACTTTGACGCGACCATGGCGGGCCTGGTGCTCAGCAGCTACTTCGCCGGTTTCACTCTGGGCGCATTGCGGTGCGGACGAATCATCGAGCGGATCGGGCACATCCGTGCCTACGCTGCGTTCGGCGGTCTCGTTGTCGCCGCGACAGCGGCCATGCCTCTGTGGACTGGGCCATTGCCATGGCTGATGCTGCGCGCAGTCATCGGGTTTGGTTGCTCCGGGATCTTCGTTACGACCGAGAGCTGGCTCAACGCCAAGGCGCAGTCGTCCGAACGCGGACAGATCTTCTCGGTTTACATGGTCGGTACTTTCCTTGCCCTTGCGGTGGGGCAACTGCTGATCGGCCGCGCCGCGATCGAGACCGCTTCACCATTCAATGTGATCGTCGCCCTGTTCGCCGTGGCGTTGGTCATGGTGAGCACGACCAGGGCAGAGGCGCCCCGAACGACTGCTGCACAGTCACTTCCCTACGGCCAGCTCTCGCGTGCGGCGCCGGTAGCAGTGATCGGCTGCGCGGTCAGCGGGCTGATCAGCAGCGCATTCTACGCGCTCGTGCCGGCCTGGATGCAGGGCGAGGGCATCGAGCGAACGACGATCGCGCTGTTCATGCTGGTGGCAGTGCTAGGCGGCCTTGTGTTTCAGGTCCCGGTCGGCCGGCTTTCCGACCGTTTCGATCGGCGTATCGTATTGGCCGCTCTCGGCGCTGGCTTCGCGGCTACCGCGATCGCCGAAGTTTTGCTCCCGTGCTCGCTGCCGATGGTCCTGACGACGGCGGCTCTCCTGGGTGGCTTTATGTCGACGCTTTACCCGGTTTGCGTCGCCCAGGCGCACGACCGCATGCCCGCCGATCGGGTGGTGGCGGTCAGTGGCAGACTGATCCTGGTGAGCGGGCTCGGTTCAGTGATCGGCCCACTTATCGGCACAAGCATCATGGCGCATTTCGGTATCGACGGCGTATTTTACTTCATGGCCGCAGCTGCGGTCCTTTTGGCTCTCGTAGCCGCGGTCCGGAGTATGACCACGGCGCCTCCGTTGCACCTGGAGCGGCCATTCGGGATCCTGGCGCCGCAGGCGGCTTCGCTCGCACACGATCCGCTTGACCCATCCGACGGAACATTGTCGCCGGCGCCGGTCGGAGTTGCCGCCGACGAGGGCTGATACCGAGGCTCCATCCACTGTATCGACCTCGGCGCCACCGTTCTTCTAAGCACCCAACCGGTCTTGCCTCGGTCCACTACCAGCGGCACACTCTTCGGGTCCAGCGTGAGAAGGGATAAACCATGCTCTACGAATTGCGAATTTATGAGTGCGTCCCAGGGAAGCTGCCTGATTTGAACAAGCGGTTCTCTACGATTACCTTGAAGATCTGGGAAAAGCACGGCATCAGGCAGGCTGGGTTCTGGACCACCGTGATCGGTGAGTCGAACCAGACGCTGTATTATATGCTGCAATGGGATTCCTTGGCGGATCGCGAGAAGAAGTGGAACGCGTTCCAGGCTGATCCGGAATGGCATACCGCGCGAGCCAAGACTGAGGAAGCCGGCCCGATCGTCGCCAATGTGAAGAACTTCATTCTCGGCCCGACACCGTATTCGTCGGTGAAGTAGGCGCGTCGGCTCTGGCGCCCGCGAGGCAGGGCTGGGATGGATTTCCCGTGCCACGACAGCCGCACGTAGTGACCGTCATCGAGTCCGATTGCGTCGCGTGGAGCGCGCGCTATGCTTACACCTGCCGGTCGTGAGGCCGAAGTCACGGGAGGAGCATAGTCATGCCAGTGAAAGCTGGAGTCATTCGCGCCGGGGCGCGGACCACAAGGCGAGGTGCGGCCGAGACCTTCACCGGCGTAGTGTTCCAGGATCCGGTGATCACTACCGAGGCTCCGTCGCGCCTTGGAGGTTCAGTCGTTACCTTCACGCCGGGCGCACGCACCGCTTGGCACGCCCACCCGGTTGGACAGACGCTCTTCTGTCTATCCGGCGTAGGCCGCATCTGCTTCAAGGGCGAGAAGCCGCAGATACTGAACCCGGGCGATACGGTGAACATCCCGCCGGATGTCTTGCATTGGCACGGTGCATCGCCTGATCGGCTGTTCTCGCATCTGGCGCTGTCGGAAGCTGGCGAGCAAGGCCAGGGCACTGCCTGGGGTACACACGTCACTGACGTTGAGTATAACGAAGCGGCGAGTGGGGCTTGAACACAGCCACTATTACACTGGCCCGAACTCCGCCCTTGCGCGCTTGGCCTGGATCAAAATAGCACGGTAGGATGACGGCAGCCTTCGGCGGCAGGGTGGCACTCGTCGCCGGAGCGTGCGGTGGCATTGGCCAGGCGACGGCGGAGGCCGGTCGGCGATGGTGCTTGCATAGCAAGCCCGTCATCCAGGTGCGTGCAGACGGGCGCCTCTCTCAACGACGGCCGGTCTCCGTGGAGCACGGAAAAAATGCAATATGCGAAATTGGGCCGTACCGGCCTTGAAGTATCCAGGATCTGTCTGGGGTGCATGAGCTACGGTACCCCCGGCGAGGGCAACCACGCTTGGAGCCTCGGCGAGGAAGATAGCCGGCCGTTCATCCGACGCGCGTTGGAAGCGGGGATCAACTTCTTCGACACGGCCAATCGCTACTCACTCGGCAGCAGCGAGGAGATTCTGGGACGGGCGCTGAGAGATTTTGCGCGACGCGACGATGTGGTTATTGCAACCAAGGTTTATGGACGGATGCGCCCCGGGCCGAACGGAGCCGGCCTGTCCCGCCGGGCCATCATGAGTGAGCTCGACGCCAGCCTGCGCCGCCTCGGCACTGACTACGTCGATCTGTACCAGATCCATCGCTGGGACTCCGAAACGCCAATCGAGGAGACGCTGGAGGCACTGCATGACGTCGTGAAGGCGGGCAAGGTCCGCTATATCGGTGCGTCGTCGATGCATGCGTGGCAATTTGCCCGCGCTCTCGCGGTGTCCGAGCGGCACGGCTGGACTCGCTTCGTCAGTATGCAGAACCTCGTCAACCTGCTCTACCGGGAGGAAGAGCGTGAGATGCTGCCTCTTTGCGCGTCCGAGGGCATTGGTGTCATTCCGTGGAGCCCGCAGGCGCGCGGTCGGCTGACGCGAGATTGGAGCATGACCAGCATACGGTCGGAGACCGATGAGTCCGTCACCAGGCTGTTTGCAAAAACGACTGAGGCTGACAAGAAGGTCGCGGATCGGGTGGCCGTGGTCGCGGCGGCGCGCGGAGTGCCGCGGGCTCAGGTGGCGCTCGCCTGGTTGCTGTCGAAGCCGGTGATTACCGCGCCGATTGTTGGTGCCACCAAGCTGCAGCATCTCGACGACGCGATCGCATCCGTGGAGGTGAAACTATCTGACGATGAGATAGCGGCTCTGGAAGAGCCCTATGTGCCGCATGCTGTCGTTGGGTTCGTCTGATTTCGTCGCGTGTCCGCTTTTGATATTTATGGTTGCGCGAAGCGCCTCAGGGCAGCGCCGCGTACAGGTGTCAGCAGAGCGAATCTGCGTCGGTGGGCGTGCCCTCGAAAGTCTCGGCGACCGGCGCGGAATATCGGAGGCAATCATGCAGGATCATGACCTCGTGGCACTTTGGGAAGCCCACACGCGCACCGAGTTCGAAACGCGCGACGTGGATGGCACCGTGGTGACCATGGTCGATCAGCCCTATGCGAACAGCCTTGTCGATGAGATGCTGTTCTCGTTTGCCCAACACATAGGCGATTGATTGGATGCTGCCGGGCATCGCTCCGACTGGGCGCAAGGTCGAGATTCCCCTGGTTGCGATTGTGCAGTTCAGCGGTGACAAGCTGGCGCATGGACATATCTACTGGGATCAGGCGTCCGTGCTCGCGCAGATCGGTGTGCTGGATCGCGCCGGCAAGAATTGGCGCAGCAGCGAGGGCAAGCCAATATAGTTCGACCACGCAGGGGATTGCCGATGGCAGACAAGGTTTACGCAGTCGCACACAGTGACGCCGAGTGGCGTCGCATCCTGACGGCTGACCAATATGACGTGATGCGCGCACACGGGACGGAAGCGCCGGGTAGTTGCGCACTGTTGCAGGAGAAGCGGCCTGGCCGATTCTCCTGTGTCGGTTGCGGCCAACCGTTGTTCGAATCGCGTCTGAAATTTGAAAGCGGCACAGGTTGGCCGAGTTTCAACGACCCGATCGAGGGCGCCGTGGAAACTTCGACCGACCGCAGCTACGGCATGGTGCGGACCGAGGTGCATTGTGCCAACTGCGGCAGTCACCTCGGACACGTCTTCGACGACGGCCCGCCACCGACGCATCAGCGCTACTGCATCAACGGTATCGCAATGAACTTCACGTCGGAATAAGCCGGCCGGCTGCCATTCGCTCGACAGCGGTGCTGGCTCGCGCACTCGTGCTATTTGCCGGTGACGCGCCAGATGACATCGCCCACGTCGTCGGCCATCAGCACGGAGCCGTCGGGCCCGATCGTCACCCCTACCGGTCGGCCGTAGGACTCGCGTTCGTCCGGTGCGAGGAAGCCGGACAGGATATCACGCGACGGTCCAGATGGACGCCCGTTCTCGAACGGAATGAAGACGAGTTTGTAGCCACTCAACTTGCTCCGGTTCCAGGAGCCGTGTTGCCCGATGGCCATGCCATCTGGAAAGCCGGGAAGCGTGCCGGCGGGGAGCCAGCACAAGCCCAGCGAGGCCGTGTGGCCGCCCAACGCGCAGTCCGGTGTGATCGCCGTCGCGACCATGGCCGGATCCTGCGGAACCCTGTCATCTACCGTTTGCCCCCAATAGCAGTAGGGCCAGCCATAGAACGCGCCGTCGCTTACTGACGTCAGGTAGTCAGGCGGCGTCTCGTCGCCCAGCCCGTCACGCTCGTTGACCACCGTCCAGAGCACGCCGGTGCGCGGCTCCCACGCCATGCCCACGGCATTGCGTAGACCGGACGCGAAAGTGCGGCCCTTGCCGCTTGCGCGATCGAACTCGTGGATGAGCGCCCGGCCCTCTTCGGCTTCCATGCCGTTCTCGGCGATGTTGCTGGACGATCCGACCCCGATGTAGAGCTGCTTCCCGTCCGGGCTCGGCAGGATACTACGCGTCCAATGTCCACCGGGCTTGAACCTAGCCAGTGTCTGCCCCGTCGCAGTGATGCGGCGTGTGCCCGTTGTGTAGGGAAAGGCGACCAGGCCATCGGTGTTGCCGACGTAGAATGTGTCGTCAAGCATCGCCATGCCGAACGGCTGGTTCAGCTCGTCCAGGAACACCTCCTGAATTTCGGCCACCCCATCGCCATCCACGTCGCGTAACAACGTGATGCGGTTCGCGCTGGTCCCCACGGCGCCGGCGCGTTTCATCGTGCTGACCATAGCGTAGTCAAAGATGCTCCGCATGACCTCTCTGGGCACATTCGAGGACTCGGCGACGAGTACGTCACCATTGGGCAACGCATGGATCCATCGCGGATGCTTCAGACCGGTCGCGAACGCGTTGACTTTAAGTCCGGGCGCCGCGACCGGCGTCTGTCCCTCAGTCCACCCCCTGGCGGTGGGCATCTTGAGTGTCGGGAGGCTGCCTTGCGGTCTTGCCTCTGGTATCGTGGGAGCGGCGCCCCACGCCGGCTCAGGCGAGCCCTGCGTCAATCGTCGCACCTGAAGCGCGGCACCGCCGATCAGGGCGACTCCACGCGCGAAAACGGTCGAAAAGCTCAATGCATTGTTCCCCTGGTATGTCGAGAGCCAACGGATGTGTCGAATTGCAGCCGACGGTAGCGTCGTATACGGTACAGCACAACGAGCAGACGCTGCGCTGCCGTCAGGAGGAAAATCATGACCAATCTGCCAAAGCGCGAACTCGGGCGCACGGGACTGCGGGTCACCATGCTTGGCTACGGGGCGATGGAACTGCGCGGCGCTCCACGGGCGCGCCCAACGACCGATGTGCAGGCCGAAACCATCCTCAACGCCGTACTCGACACCGGTATCAACTACATCGACACCTCGATCGACTACGGCGTGAGCGAGGAGCGAATCGGACGCTTCATCTCGCATCGTCGATCCGAGTACTACCTTGCGAGCAAATGTGGCTGCCTGGTGGGGGCGTCGACGGCGCCCGTCGGCCAGGTCAGTCCGCACGTGTACACCCACGATAACATCATTGCCGGTGTCGAGCAGAGCCTGGTACGGATGAAGACCGACCATCTCGATCTGGTGCAGTTCCATATCTCCCCATCGAGGCAGACATTGGAGGAGAATGGCTCCGTCGATGCCCTGATGGAGCTGAAGGAGGCCGGGAAGGTGCGGTTCATCGGCATGTCCGGCACCCTGCCTCATCTGAGGGATCACATCGCCATGGGCGTATTCGATGTGTTTCAAATCCCTTATTCGGCGATGGAGCGCGAGCATGAGGCGGTTATCGCCGCCGCGTCCGAGGCCGGAGCGGGCATTGTCGTCCGTGGCGGCGCTGCGAAGGGCGCACCGTCGGAGGGAAAGCAGCGCGGCCATCAATGGGAACGATGGCAGCAGGCGAAACTTGGCGATCTGCTTGGCGACATGACGCCAATGGAGTTCATCCTGCGCTTCACGTTCAGCAACCCGGATCTGGACACCACGATCGTCGGCACGGCAAATCCCGCGCACCTGCAGGACAATGTCGCAGTCCTGCGAAAGGGAGCGCTGCCTGCGGATATGTACGCTGAAGCCAAGCGCCGCCTTGCCGCTGCTGGCTCTGCCCCGGTGGGAGCGTGAGCTCCGGGGAGGAGGCGGGCGTGAACGCCTTTCAGATGCAGCCTAACCAGGTGCCAGACACACGCCCGCCCGAAGTTATCGCGGCTCGCTCGTCACGCGGCTCGAACGAGGCCGAACACGACACCCTTGCCCCGCACTTCGGCCTCCTCGAAATCGGCGGCGGCAATTGCCCGGTCGAGAGCGGCGCGTAGCTCCTTGGCCGTCTCCAGCGTCAGCTCGATCCCGGCCCGCGCACCTGCGTCGAGATCGGTATTGATGAAGTCGAGCGTGATGACGTCGCCCAGCGGCGCATGGCGCGCATGGTCATAGGCAACCACCGCCTGCGATAGCGGGAACCATTGGTCCCCGCGCTTTGCCATGCCCTCCGCGCGGGAGATCTCGATGATGGACGTGCACATGTCCGAGCCCTCCTACTTCGCCAGATGCTTGCCGAAGAAGGCCCAGATCTTGTCCCACGCATCCATGCACTGCTCCGGCCGGTACAGCGGCCGGTGCCAGTAGAAGAAGCCGTGGCCAGCGCCGTCGTAGCGATGGAACTCTAAATTCTTGCCGTGCTTCTTGAGCTCGGCCTCATGCTGGTTCACCTGCTCCGGGCTCGGCGCGCGATCGTCGTTGCCGAAGATGCCGAGTATCGGGCAGCTCAGGTCCTTCGTCATGTCGATCGGCGCGACAGGCGTCTTCGGGTTGAGCTCCTCCTTGCCCATCACCACGCGGCCGCCCCATTGTTCGACCACGGCGTCGATGTCCTTCTTCTGGCACGCGTAGATGAAAGCGTGCCGTCCGCCCGAACACGAGCCAATCAGACCAACCTTGCCGTTGTTTTCGGGCTGCGCGCGCATCCACTTCACGGCCGCCTCGGTGTCGCCGACCATCTGGGAGTCGGCGATCCCGCCCTCGGCCCGCACCTTGGCGGCGACGTCGTCAGGGTTGCCATCGCTGCCGCCACCCTCACGCTCGTACAGGTTGGCGCAGATCGCCATATAGCCATGATGCGCGAACCGGCGCGTCGTTTCGATGTAGAGCTCGCTCCAGCCCGGGAGGTGGTGGATCAGCACGACGCCCGGAAATGGGCCTCGACCGGATGGTTTGGCCACATAGGCCGTTATCGGCGTTCCTTTGTCGCCTTTGATGGTCACGTTCTCGCAGGTCATGCCTCGGTAGAATGACATAGATATTCCTCCATGGGCGTGGGTCTTGGACTTCTATCGGGCCATCGGAACGCCGCGCCGTCATCGACAAGCCGGCTGAACTCGCCATGCGGCCCGAGGGCGTGGCACCACCAGTATTCGACGATCGGATACTGAGCGCAACACGTGGCGGGCACACATGGTGAAGGGTTCCGGACGTCGGCGGGCCAATCAACGCAGCGTCGCGACCATCATTCCGATCCGTCGCAGCAGGTCGATCGCCGCGCAGCTATTCCGGCGGTCGCGTTGCGTGCACGATGCCGCGTGCCTCGAGATCGTAGGCAATGCGCAACGCCACGTCTTCCCGCCAGGGGGCAGCGATGATCTGTACGCCGATCGGCATGCCCGCGCGCAGTGGAATCGGCACGGCGACGACAGGCAGGCCGATGAACGAGATCGGCTGAGTGTAAATCCCGATGTTCGGCCGCAGCGGCACCTCCTGTCCGTTCAATATGAACGTCTTCTGACCGATCGGTGGTGCGACGCAGGGAGTGGCGGGCGCGATGATCGCATCGACCTGCTCGAACAGGCGAAGCACCGCATCGCGGTACCAGCGGCGGAATTTCTGCGCTTGCACGACCCACGTGGATGGCACCATCGCGCCGGCGATCAGCCGATCACGCACGTCGGGATCGAAATCGTGCGGCCGGGTGCGTAGACGCTGCAGGTGCAGGGCGGCACCCTCGGATGCGGTGATGACATAGGCCGCGGCGCGAGCCCGCGCTGCCTCCGGCAATTCGATCCGCCGGGTCGCATCGAGCGCCTTGGCCACCGTATCCAGGGCGGCAAGCGCTTCCTCGGCGGCGCCGGCACGAAAGTAGCCGTCGGCGCAGGCAATGCGCAGCCCGGTAATGCCAGTGGTGAGTATCGGACCGACGGGTGGGTCCATGCGGTCGGTGCAGACCGGATCAAGCGGATCGGCTCCGGTCATCGCATCGTATGCGAGTGCCAAATCGGTCGTGTTGCGTGCCAACGGACCGAGGTGATCGAGGCTAGACACGAACGGAAAGCTGCCGGCACGCGACAGCCGGCCGTAGGTCGGCTTCAGCCCAAATATGCCGCAAAACGACGCCGGCACGCGGATCGAACCATTGGTGTCGGAGCCGAGTGCGATCGGCACCAGTCCGCCGGCCACGGCGCCACCGGATCCTCCGGACGAACCGCCGGTCATTCGCGTGGTGTCGTGAGGATTGCGCGACGGACCGTCGTGGACGTTCTCGCCGGTGAAGTCGTAGGCGTATTCACCCATGTTCAGCGCGCCAACGAGAATGGCACCGGCGGCCTCAAGCCGTATGATCAATGTGGCATCGGCGCTTGCCGGCGCATGCTCCCGATTGATTTTCGAACCGGCCAGCGTCGATAGTCCGGCAATGTCGAACAGATTCTTTACCGCGAAGGGGACCCCGGCCAACGGCCCCTTCGGTTGTGCTGCGGCGCGCGCACGGGCACGTTCGGTGGTGACCGCGGTGAATGCATTCAGCGCGGCATCACGTTGCGCGATTCGGCCAAGTGCCCGCTCGGCCACCTGCGCCGCGCTGACCTCGCCGCGTGTCACGGCGGACGCGATTGCTTCGGCCGACGACCATGCGACGTCGATCATGCGCGAAATACCGGTGCGGGATCGGCCTCATCCGGCAGCGGAAAATCCAGCACGTGCCGCGCCCGGTCGCGCGTGAAACGCAAGTGCAGGCGCACGCCGTCACGCCATTCGGACGCGACCTCGATGTCAAGAAGGGCCGCACTGGCGTCCAGCCACGCGTCGAGTTCGTTCGTATCGCTCATGCCGATCCTCCACTGGCCAGCCAGGCGTGCCAGCCGCCGTATTCTGTGATGTCGCGCGCGTCTTTGACGCCGGCGGTTTCTGCAAGAAAGCCGAGACATGGACCATCGCCAAGTTGCACGGTCCCGAAACCGAGCGGCGCAGGCACTCCTGCCAAGAGCACGCCGATCGCGGCGGTGGGCAGCGCCCAGACTTCGCCTTCGATCGCTGCGCCATACTCTGCGCGCAACATGCCGGGTCGGTTGCCGAGTGCGTATAGCCGGTAGTGAGGCGCTGTCTTCGCCGCGTGCAGGAAACGGCCGCCAAGGTCCGTCAGTTGATGATTGAGCGGCAGGCCGGACATGTGCGCGCCAATACAGAACAGTGTTGTCTCGTCCACGCCGAGCGCGTCAGGGGCGGCGGGTGGCGGCAGTGTCATGTGCGTTGCGCCGATCCGGTCGACATTGCCGCGATGGATGTCGTCAGCAAGCGCGGCGAGGCGGCCTTCCGACCATGCCGGTCCGATCAGCGTGACACCCGTCGCCAGGCCGTTGCTGTCGAACCCTGCCGGAACGGCAATGGCGGCAAGGTCGCACAGATTGACGAAGTTGGTATAGGTACCCAACCGGCTGTTCACGCCGATCGGGTCGGCCGTCACTTCAGCGAGCGTTGGACAGAACGGAGCCGTCGGCAGCAACAGGGCGTCGTGATCGCGGAACAGAAGCTGCGCTGCGCGGCGCGCTTTGGCGAGGCGGTGAAATGCCTCGAAGGCATCCACGGTGCGGCGTAGCAGTCCGCCCTGAAGGATGGTGCGTGTTACCGGATGCAGGATATCCGGGCGTCGCTCCACCAGGTCCCGCAGCGTGGCTGTGCGTTCGGCAACCCATGGCCCGTCGTAGAGCAGGCTGGCAATCTCCAGAAACAGCGAGATGTCCACCGTCTCGGTCGTCGCGATCCGTGCCGCTCTGGGGGCTGCGGCGCGACGTAGATGCGCGAACGGCGCCGCACGCGAATAGGGATCCTCAACGTCATACCCCGCAATCGTCCGCAGCACTGCAAGCGCCTCGTCCACGCTTGGCGCGAATATCGAGATGGTGTCGAGCGAGCGGCATGCTGGCACCACACCGCGCATGGAAACGCTGCCCAGCGTGGGCTTCAGGCCGACGATGTTGCCAAAGGCTGCCGGGACGCGGCCCGACCCGGCGGTGTCGGTGCCGAGTGCGATAGGCACGATTCCGGCGGCGACCGCGCACGCTGATCCGGAGGAAGAGCCACCCGGCACGTACGCGTCGTTGAAGACGTTGCGCGGGATGCCGTACGGGCTGCGCGTGCCGACCAGGCCGGTGGCGAACTGGTCGAGATTGGTCTTGCCGATCAGCAGTGCGCCTTCATCCAGCATGCGCGCCACCGCCGGTGCAGTCGCTGTCGCGGTGTAGGCATAGCCAGGGCAGGCCGCCGTGGTCGGCAGTCCGGCGATGTCGATATTGTCCTTCACCGCAAAGGGTACACCCCAGAACCGGCGGCCTTGGCGGCCCTCTGTTTCAAGTTCGCGGGCGCGCGACAGGATCGCCTCGTTCGGCAGACGGGTGATCCAGATCGCCGGATCGCCGTGCGCGCGATCGGCCGCCAGCGCGCCTTCGGCCGCCTCGACCGGCGTCACGTCGTCTCGCGTGGCCGGTCACCGGCGATCATTCGGCCGGTTCTTCCGCCATTACCTCGGTCATCGGCAATTCGGCCGCTGTCGGGTACCGGCTGAGACCCACGCAGATCAATGCGATCAGCAGATAGCCGAGTGCCACGGGCGCTGAATTGGCGAACTGCAATGAGGTGCCGTTGATGAAGCCGAAGAACGCCAGCACCGCTGCAGCGAGCGCGTAGAGCGCGGCACGATCGAATTTGCGGTCGATAATGAACGCCGCAATCGCGCCCAGCATCAGTCCGGCCAACGTACCACCCCCGCCGAACAGTTGCAGCCCGTGATAGATCACGCCGTTGCCGGCGAGTTTGTCGAGGCCAACCTGTGACGCCGATGTGCCGGCCGCGGCGAGTGCGCCGTCTATCTGGCTCTGCGCCCAGGACGCGATGTTGGGCAGCATGGCCAGGATCACAGCCGGCGCGTGACGGGCCGGCGTTGTCTCGAACGCCTGCGCCCCGATCACGAGGCCGATATACAGAAGTATTGGCAGTATCGACACCAGCGGCACCACGGCCAGCAGCAGCGCGGTCAGGCCGAGGAAGCACACCAGCGAGATGACGACGCCGGTGGCCAGTGAATAGCCGACGCGGCCACCGACGGATTTCCAACCGGGATGACCGATATAGACGGCCGGCGGGAATGGCGAGCCAAGTACCGCACCGGCAAGGGCTCCGATGCCGTCGGCCAGCAATACCTTGCGCAGGTCGAAGTTGTCGCCTGCGGCGGAGGCACTCTCGACGTTGTTCATGCCTTCCGTGAAGTTGTAGACGCCAAGTGGCACGGCGACGACAAGAAGCGGGCCGATGTCGGATAGCCCGGCCATGAAGTCGCCAGACAGAACCGGCACATGCAGACCGAATTTCCCGAGAGCGAGGACGACGGCGTGTGCGTCCATCACCTGGCTCAGTCCCGTCGCGGTGGCGAGCCAGGCGAGCACTGTCCCGACCCCCACAGCCACCAGTCCTCCGGGCAGACCCCACGGCAGTCGTACGCGGGCACACCAACTCACCAGGATGATGCCGAGCGAGATGAACGCGAGCCACGGCACCTGCCAGCTCAGTGCGGCGGGGCGCATCGAAATGAACGCGATCGAAATGCCGGCCAGCGCGCCCAGCATCGCGGCGCGCGGTGTGTACTTGCGGACAGTCGGACCGACGAAGGCGCCCAGCAGGATGATGATCCCGATGATGAACGCCCATGCGAGGCCTGCCTGCCAGGCAAGGATCGGGTTCCGTGTCCTCAGGTAGGTCGGCAACATGACCAGGAAGACCACAATGAACATGTGTGGGACACTGGGGCCGTAGGGCAGGGCGGTGACGTCGTCGCGACCCTCGCGGCGCGCCAGTTGCCAGGCGAGCCAGGCATAGAACAGGTTGCCGATCGGCAGAGCGATGGCGAGCGCGGGCAACACGCGGCCGAACACGATGTCCTCAGGCAGCTTCACCACGCCGAGGCAAAGTCCGGTCAGGACGATGACGTTCAGGGCGACATTGGTGAACAGACCGAAGAAGCCATTCCAGTCGCCTGCGACCCACCAGGATGGTGAAGAGATGCGTGCGCTCATCGGGTTCTCCTGTTCAAGCGAGTGCTGCGAGCAGCGCAGCCGACGGAGCTACCCACCCGAAGATGCCGCCCTGCGCCTTGATCATCTCGATCCCCGCGACCTGAAATTCAGGAAAGTACGAGCCCGTACAGTCCTCCAGCACGAGACAGTCGAAGCCGCGGTCGTTGGCCTCGCGCACGGTGGTGTTGACGCAGACCTCGGTGGTGACACCGCAGACTAGAAGCTGCGCGACGCCGCGGCCGCGCAGCATGGCTTCGAGGTCGGTGGCGTAGAACGCGCCTTTGCCGGGCTTGTCCACCACCGGCTCGCCGGCCGCGGGGGCGAGTTCGGATATGATGTCATGGCCAGGCTCGCCGCGGACCAGGATGCGACCCATCGGCCCGGGGTCGCCTATGCCGGCGGCGAGATTGCCTCGCACGCGCTTTGCTGGCGCGAGGTCCGACAGGTCCGGACGGTGGCCTTCCCTAGTGTGCACGACCATCACTCCGGCGCTACGGCATGCGTGCAGGACGCGGCGGGTGGGGGCGATGGCGGTGCGCAGCAGGGCCACATCGTTGCCGAGGGCGGCGCCGAAGCCGCCCGGCTCGAGAAAATCGCGCTGCATGTCGATAATGACGAGCGCGGCGGCAGCGGGATTGAAGGTGAAGGGATATGGTTCGGCGTCGATTTGCGGCATGCCTGCTTCCTGGGCACAGAGCGTGTGGGAGGGGCGGACTTCGTTACGAGCTGAGGCAGTTGGCGCTACCGCACATGTCAAATTCCCCGTTCCGTTCGGAAGCAGCAAAAACAGGGCCAACACGCAGCTGCCCACTGAGAGGGCTGTATTGGCACCTTAGGTAGGCAATAAGCCTACGGAAACATCTACGCAGTGCCGCCGCTTGCAGAGTTGCTATTATCGTGCTCATGTTGCGGCGCGGCAATCCGTGCGGGAGGTGCGACAGCCGCGTGAGCCAACACGCGCAAATGAGCAATTCGGGCGCGAAAAGGGGCACGCGGATGACCATCAGGATGGGCAAGGTCTCGCGTCGACGCGTGGCGCGGGCGGGCGCGGCGACAGGTCTCGCCGCCGGCTCGGGAGCCATACGAGGGTTCCCGACAATCTGGGCACAGAACGTAAGGATGTGGTGCTGAACCATGCCGGCCCCCCAGTCACGGCCATTCCCGCCGTCGCCGAACATGCGACCAAGGATCTGGGCTTCACCGTCCACATGCGGGCCTCGGAGAACGCCGACCTGTTGAACCGCTTCCTTTCGCAATCGAGTGCGATCGACTGCGCCGACGTGAGCCTGGTTTATATGCGCTACTTGATCGGCCGCGACGTGTTGCAGGCGATTCCGCTCAGCAAATTAAAATATCGGGACAAGACAATCCCGCTGCTTACCAAGGGCGAATACCCACACGGACGCAAGGCGCCGCAGCAGGGCATCACTCCGACGATGATCCTGTACGCCACCCGTCCGGATGGCCAGAAGGTCACCGGCGGCACGCCGACCGAATTCGTCACCGGCATTCCCACCGTCACCAACGGCGACACCCTCGGCATCCGACCTGATCTGGTGGGCCGCGAGATCAACTCCTGGGCCGATCTGTTAGCACCCGGGTTCAAGGGGCGGGCCGCACTGCAGGACAATCCTACCGTAGGCGTCATCGACGTCGCCATGGCGGTCGAGGCGCGGGGCGACATCAAGTACGGCAACAAGGGCAACATGACGAAGCAGGAGATCGACAAGACGATCTTCTTGATGCAGGCCATCAAGCACGATGGCCAGTTCCGTTCGTTCTGGAGCTCGTTCGACCAGTCGGTGAACCTGATGGCGTCGGGCGAGGTGGTGATCCAGTCGATGTGGTCACCCGCGGTTGCTGCCGTACGCTCGCGGGGAATTCCCTGCGCATTCCAGCCGCTGAAGGAAGGCTATCGCGGCTCGGGCTACACACTTGGTGCGATGAAGCATGTCAGCGGACTGAAGCTCGACTGCTTCTACGAGTACATGAACTGTCGCCGGCTACCAGGGCGCGTTCATCGCGCGGGAGGGCTATTATTCCGCACAACCGGAAAATGCGAAGAAATACCTGACCCAGGCGGAGTGGGACTACTGGTACGGCGGCAAGGCAGCCGCCACCGACATCGTCAATCCCTTCGGCAAGCTGATGGAAAAGGGCGGCAACGTGCGGGACGGCGGCGACATTTGGCAACGCCGTGGCAACATCGCGGTGTGGAACTCGGTGATGGATGAAGACCGCTATCTGACGCGGCGCTGGAATGAGTTCATAACGTCGTAACGGAGCATACGATGCAGCTCGGTGTGTTCATCCCGATTGGCAACAACGGCTGGCTGATTTCCACCACCTCGCCGCAGTACAAACCAAGCTTCGACCTGAACCGAACCATCGTGGAGAAGGCGGAGCGGTTCGGCTTCGACTTTGCGCTGTCAATGATCAAGCTTCACGGCTTTGGCGGACCGTCTGAATTCTGGGACCATAACCTGGAATCATTCACGCTGATGGCAGGCCTCGCATCAGTGACGTCGCGCATCCAGCTGTTCGCAACGTGCGCCGTTCTGACCATGCCGCCACCAATCACGGCGCGCATGGCGGTGACAATCAACTCGATCTCGCACGGCCGGTTCGGCGTTAACATCATCTCCGGTTGGCAGCGCCGCGAATATACCCAGATGGGGATCTGGCCCGGGCATGAACACTATCAGCGTCGATACGAATACTGCGCCGAATACGTGACCATCATGAATGAACTCTGGCAGACAGGTCGTTCCGACTTCAAGGGCGCGTTCTTCCAGATGGACGACTGCCGCTGCCTCCCGCTGCCGACCGCCAGGATCCCGATCATCTGCGCCGCCCAGAGCGACAACGGCACACGCTTCGCCGCGCGCTATGCCGACTATAATTTCTGCGGCAGCGGCGGCGTGAACGAGCCGACCCGCGTTGCTCCGAGCATCGCCCGACTGGTTGCCGCGACACAGGAAACCGGACGCAAGTGCGGCGCGCTGGTGCTGCAGATGGTGATCGCCGACGAGACCGATGCCGCGGCGATGGCGAAGTGGGAACACTACAAGGGCGGAACCGATGTTGAGGCGCTCGCCTATCGCAATTCCCAGGCCGACGATGATCCCAACCAGGACCCGTATTCCCAGGCCCACAAACGCCGCACGCTCGGCGTCGACAAGCTGCCGACCAACCAGGGCGTGCTCGTGGGTTCCTACGCGTCGGTCGCACGAATGCTGGACGAACTTGCCGGGGTGCCTGGTGTGCAGGGAGTGATGCTGACATTCGATGACTTCGTGATCGGCATGGAGCAGTTTGGCACACGCATTCTCCCCCTGATGCGGTGCAGGAGCGAGATCAAGGCGGCAGCGTGAGCCGACTCGCGCGCACGGCGGGTGGTTCACCGTCACGGCTGAGCCCGTTCCGGTCATCAATTGCCGCCGCAAGCGATCGGGTAAGGTCCGGTGCGGACGCTCCGCGTCTATCTCAGCTCGCTGAAATTTGCTGTCACCGTCTGGGCTATCACCCTGTTTCTTGGCTTCGGCATCGCCTGGTTCCTGATCCACCATGTCCGCAGCGCCGCAACCCGTACCGTGCTGTTCTTGCTCTGCGCGATACCTTTTTGGACCTCCGGCATCATCCGCACCATTGCCTGAATACCGTTCCTTTGCCGCAACGGAGAATTCAATACCATCCTGCAGGACCTACACATCACATCCCATCCGCTCACCTTCCTGCTGTTCTCCGACCTCGCCGTCGTCATCACCTACATCCATCTGTTCACCCTGCTGATGGTCGGCCCGATCGCAAACTCGATGGCCAAGCTCGACCCGGCACTTCTCGAGGCCGCGCGTGACGGTGGTGCCAGTAGCTGGCGCACCATGGTCGACGTCGTGATCCCGCTGTCGAAGACTGGCATCGCACTTGGTTCAATCCTGGTCTTCACCCAGGTGATGGGCGACTACTTTGTCGTGAAGCAGATGAGCGGCGGCCAAAGCGCCCCAAAGCCTGGGTCGCGCCGCTGCTCGATTGGGAGGAGAACCAGCGTGCCTGCCGCAGCCTGCAGCGTCAGCTGAAGACCGCCCACATCGGCCGTTTTAGGCCACTGTGTGACTTCGATTGGAACTGGCCCAAGCGCTGCGACCGCGCCGCCATCGACGCCTGCGCCACTATGCTCGCCGCCAGCTGCTGGTGATCGACGAGGTTGGCTATCTTGGCTATCTCTCCTACTGCAACCGCCATGCCGTTCTGATGTTCGAGCTGATCTCGCGCCGCTACCAGAACAAGAGCACGCTGGTCACCACCAATCGCCCCTTCGCCGAGCGGCGCGAGGTATTCCCCAACGCCGGCTGCGTCGTCTCGCTGGTCGACCGCCTCGTCAACAATGCTGAGATCATCGCCATCGAAGGCGAATCGTATCGGCTCAAGGAAGCCCGCGAACGCGCCGACCAGCGTACTCACCCGTCAGCGAATCCCAGCTATGCGGTGAATAAGAGCGGCTAGACCAATGCCGGGGCCGGCATTGGTCACCAGCGCAAGATAGTGCTGAAACCAAGCTGCATCCGCCTCCAACGGCGGATACGACCGCCGTGCATAATCCCGCACAGGTGGAAGAAGATCGAGGCGGCCGGAGCGCTCAACCGCTCGATAAACTTCGCGACATTGTCGAACTGTTCCAGGTCTCTTGCTCGTGTTGGGCTATAGAGATCAATCTGTGGTTGATCCATTCGACGATATACCAGAATGTCAGGTAGTGGCCTCGCACTGAGCGCGTTTTCGTATTCCCATTCCGTGCCCGACGAATAAGGACTTCCGTCAGGCTTCCGAAACGTCCGCGCGTCCAGAAGTGTGCCAAGACACGCCCAAAGGATCACAACTCCAATGTCGCATTCCGCCGGCGCTGGCAAGGAAAAAGGCCTCCTCGAAGAAAGAATTTGGCGAATGGCCCAGAGCTTGGCCGCGATCAAGGTAGCACTGGAGCACGCTCGCGGGGGCGGCATCAGGGAGATCGTCCCGGACAGCGGGGTAAGTACGGAGATACTGGTCCGTATAGAAGGCTGTCCAGTTGTTGGCGTTCCCGTCTGCAAGTTGCAGTAGCGTTCGGGCCTGATTAATTGCAACGGGCGTCGAATTGAACGGGGCGACTGCCTGCACGCTTGCGACCCTCCGATTGGACATGCAAACCAGTCGTTCGGGTGGTAATGTGAGCGCTGCACCGAGGAAGTGCCATGGACAACCTGTCGGAAGCAGGCTTTGACGACGCGTGCGCCTCATTTCAGCCGTGGCTTCAAAGGAGCCCAACCGAGCTTGCAAAGCAAGCTATCATTCATGATCTATTAAGGAAGAAGGCTGGCGCGACCATCGGTAGCGATTGTTACGTATCACCAGTATCGCGGGTCCTCACCCAACGGCTCACCTTAGGGGACCGCAGCTGGATCGCGGGCGGTGCAATCGTTCGCGGGTATGTCGATATCGGTAGCGACTGCTCCGTCAACCCGTACGCCCACATCGCGGGCAACGTGAGAATCGGCAACAATTGTAGAATTGCGTCGATGGCATCCATCTATGGTTTCAATCACGGAATTGACCGAATCGACATACCCATCAAAGACCAGAGTTTGGTTAGCCGTGGGGTCCGATTGCACGAGGACGTGTGGGTCGGCGCCAACGCAGTCATTTTGGACGGCGTGGAACTTGGATCACATTGTGTCGTTGCAGCAGGCTCTGTCGTTACCACAAGCTTCGCAGCCTATCAAATTATTGGCGGGAACCCTGCAAAAATCCTCCGTGACAGGAGAGAGGGTGTTCAGATCGAACCCGCAGTGCCGGACAAGCGCGTACGCCGTCTGATATTTTCTGAGGATCCATATGCCGGATTCGATGTGGTTCTACCTCTCGATCTTCAGGGGTGGGATTCCGAGAATCCGCTATTCGACAAAGTCATTGCCGAGGTGAAGCCAAGCCTGATCGTTGAGGTCGGCACATGGAAAGGTGCGTCCGCAGTCCACATGGCCAGAATATGTTGCAGGCTGCGACTGGATGTGGAGATAGTCTGCGTGGATACGTGGCTTGGCAACTGGCAGCATTGGGCACGGACGAACGGAGTTGGCAGTCGTGAGGACCTCCGACTTCAGAACGGGTTTCCCAGCTTATATCAGCAATTTCTGACCAACGTCCTTATCGAGAAAATGGATGCCGTGATCACCCCGTTGCCTCTAACGAGTATGGCCGCGGTTAAGCTCTTCACTCATTACGATATCAAACCAGATATCGTCTATGTCGATGGAGATCATGAGTATGAGGCCGCCATTTCGGACCTCCGAGGCTGGCTTCCGCAGTTATCTGAGGGCGGTGTTCTCATCGGCGACGACTACATGTTTCCGGGCGTCCAACAAGCAGTGACCGAGCTGGCGGCTGAACCGCGGTGGGAGGCAGAATTGATCGGTAACAAGTTCCTATTCCGGCGCAAGAAGTAGTGGCGGCCTCACGCGGGGCACATGCCCGCTAGGGCCTCGCACCGTTGGGCGTTAGTTGAAAAACGTCGCGCACTAGATCAGCATAACGGTATCGGTTGACTTCTGACGGCTCGATATTTTGCGCGGCCTCTCCCCATTCATTCCATGCGTATATGATCGCCGTACGTAATGTTTTGACGCGGCGAGCGTCGATGAAGTCGCGGATATCCTGCAGGTGGTGGCGCACTAAATCTGGCGTCACCCCAGTGGTAAATGGCCTTTTCTCGGCGCTCGGACCAGACCAGCCGACCTGATACCAAGGGCGAGCGTCGACCCCTAGGCTCCCACATGGGATGAGAACCAGGTTCCTATTTGATGGGGAAGTAGGGGTACCGGACTGTGCCAATGTGTTTGCCAGCCATTCGTGGACCACATCGGCATATGGCTTTTCCGGACGTGTTGTACCCATGTTAAAGCAGGTGAACCCATCGGGATGAACGTGAGATGCCTGGAACTGAAGGTCCTGGTAATGTGGGTGTCCCCCCAGCAGCAAAACGATCAAGGGATCGACGCCGATCGCCTCCCTGACAGAGCGGCGCAGCTGAGCGTAGGCTTCCGCACGCCCGTCAAACGGCAGCCAAAAGTCAACCAGCAATGGGCGGCCATCGATCCTAAAATAGGCATCCGATCGCATGTAGGAGACGATCTGCGGGACGACAGCCGTCGTCCACGTGTGGAGATCCAAATGCTCCTTGTACGTGTCAACAACCAGTGGTGCGAGCACGTATTTCAGCGTCCGTACACTGGAGCCGAAAAACTTCTTCACAGGCTCGACGCCATGAAGCTCCTGGCCGGTGATGGGATTGATGTACCAGTAGAAGGCGAAAAACTCAATTCCCTCACTCGCCGCCTGCTTGATTTGCGTATCAATCACCGATTGGTCCATTTGGTCGTAAAACCCAATCAGCGGTTTTCGATCAGTGAAATTTGGGCCACCCGCGATCTGGAATGGCGGCCTGCCCTCTGCAAACTGACGCACACCGGCCCACGGGTCTGTGCCGCCGTATCGATGTAGGCCGGGTGCGGTGGTCGCCGCGCTGCTCCAACGGAGGAAATACCAGACACCTATGTGGTACGGTTCGTCAGCCATTGCTCCGACTGTCATGGTGACAAGCAATGCGAGTGCCCGAAACAGCATCGAAACCTCCGTTTCGTAGGAGCGTCTAGGCAAGGCCCGCCTTTACCGGGTGCCAGAGCAGCGGCTCGCAGGGAAGGTCTGCCATAAAGCGGCTCCGTCCCATATCGCGAAACCATGGTTGATATATGAACGAGCCGGGAAACAGGCTCCACTCTGCTGGAGTGTTCCAGTAGTGCTTCCCCTGCCGGCTTTCAGGCGTATACCGCCCTCTCCCGCCGATCTCTTCCACGCGCAAGCCAGCTGCCCTGGCGACAGTGGGCCAAACCGCTTCAAAATGGCCAGTCCAGCCTGTGGAATATCCTTCATGTATGGCGAGAAGCTGCCTGTGAGACAAACGGCAAAATGGTGTGAAGGCTCTTAAGCGCATCCCCGCGTCGATCTCGCCCTCTGGGCCGGCGAGCGTTGACCACCACTGCCATTCAGGGCTTTCATCATAATCTTGCACGACGGTCATCAGCAAATCCGCCTTCAATTCGTTTAAGTTGCCAAATAAATCCCCCCACGAACCTGAATATCGGACATCGTCTTCGATAATCCAGTAGTTTGAGTAATTGGGATTTTCTAACCAAAACTGAAGCACTGGCAGGTCATGACTGCCCGTAAGGGTGGTCCAGTCTGTTTCGGCAAGCTTCCTGGAATACGGGAGTCGTTCCAACGCAGTCTTTCCATAGATGTAATGCGCTTCCCCCGGTCCCGTCCCCTGGTGATCCACCTGATACGACACGATGCGCACTTGAACGTCAGGCAGTTCGGATCGTAAGCGCCGAACCTCCCGGACGACCAGCGGGTTAGGCCTTCTCGCACGATAGAGAATGACGTCTCGGGTCTTTGCCTCAGATTCGAGCGAGATGATAATTTCGCCGAGTGCGAACTCGGACCTCATGCGGGAGACCATGCAGGTTCGATACGTGGCGTCGGCGTCCGCGATCAACCAGTTGTGCAATTCCGTGATGATAATCGGTGTGCGTCCAACCCACTGTGTGTTGGCGGAGAAGAGATCGGCCTCAAAGCCCTCGATGTCCACCTTGACGATGAATGGATCAGCGTCACTCATCTGGGCAAGAATATCGTTCAGCGTGTATCGACGTACTGCTCCGGGGCGATCGGCAGGAATAGCCACTGTTTGGTACGCCCAGTGGCCCCCAGCAGAAACGACCGATGCCCATCCCGAAACTGACGAGAGGGCGCCTGGCAAAATGACTGAAGGTGGCGGCAGCGCGTTCTCCCGAAGAACGGCCAGATTCTCCTCGGCCGGCTCTACCGATATCACAGTTGCTTCCGGGAACATCAGGGAGAACCACCATGATGCGGCCCCGATATTGGCTCCGCCGTCGATGATAAGGGGGCGTCTCCCAGTGGATATGATCTGTTGGTAGAACTGGCAAATCTGATTCCAGCACGGCGATTTCCGCAGATCGTATCTACCCTCCTGACATATCTGGTTGATCACCTTCTCGTCCGAGGTGCTTGGACGATACCGGATGTCGTGGGCACGGTCGGCAATCCGCATTGTGTGTGTTGCCCACTCGTGGGAGACGCTCATCGACACCATCCCAGCGGCCGATAGAGTAAGACGCTCCCGCGGTCGCCGCATTGCAGGGTGTTCAGTCTCACACTACTTGCTAAGCGTGCCGGTGTGTACGAGGGGGCTCGGCCCAAAGAATTTTGCATGGATTACCCCAGGTTTTGGCAGCAGTGTCTGCAGAGGGCGTCTAGCTAGGTCACTTTATCCTGCTGGCGTTCGTCGAGAATTGCGGCAAAATCAGCCGGTGCGGCACTCTTCCGCACGAACAATTCGTGTGGTGCGCGCGTCGCTGCAATTTTGGCCAGCTGATTCGGCCAGACCGCCGTATTCTGAGCGTCATGGAGATACAGGTTTTTCCAGAATGCGCGGATACGGCCAATTTTTTCGTAGTGGCTCGCAATCGTCTGAAAGAAGCATTCGTCGGGAATCAGCACGTCCCCAAACCAATCATGAAAGACATCATCAACATAATCGCTCAGCAGAAGATCGCACAGACGCCGGCTTAGCACGCACCACTGTCGGCCGGCGTGCAGCCCAAATCTGGAAAAGAAGGCAAACCGCTCCGTTGCACGGCCCGGCGTCATCCGGTGAATCGAGAGTTGCAGGTTCACCACGTTCTCCGATACGCTAACTAGATATCTCTCGAACAGGTCGTTGCACAGCCGTAGGGAGTTGATGTTCTGTGGTGGAAACTCTTCAGCCAGGGCGACCTCGCGCCGAATCGTCGTGGTCCCGCGGATCGTGAACCGCTCGTATAGACGCTCGGCCAGCAGGTCCGCGCTGCAGGGTGCACGCTCCAACTGTCCGACAAGATCCCATGCATTGGCATTCCATCTGGATCCGACGTAGTCGTATTTGTCCGCAATCTCGGAGAGCGCCGAGATCAATACCGTCCTCGGCGCGAGCGGCACATCGTGCATCGCGCAGAACACCAGATGTGTCCACTCGGGAATGTGTCGGGCACAGTGGGCAACGGCCGCGAGCATGGAATTGACGATGGAGGCGCCGCCCCATACAGCGTTTGGGGCAGCGCAAATCTGTGTGTTCGGCAGTGCCTCGGTGACCGTCTGCTTAGACGAGGAGAAATCGTCCGGCCCCTTGAAGTCGACCCAGAGCACCTGACGGTGATCATCGTGAGCCAGGAAACGCGCGAGATCGAGGTTCAAGGTTCGACCTTGCTCGCATACCCCGGTAATGACGAATACTGCTTTCATTGCAGACACCAGCCGTCATTGAACGGTTGGCCATAGCGCATCCCAAACTTGAGGACGCCACTCGCCGCGACGTCGATCGCCCTGACGGCCGAGGAGCGCGAGGAACCGGTTGTCGTGAACGGTGTGAGGTCGATCGGAAGGCGGACGCACCAACAGCTGAGGATCTGGCCGCACGGGGGAGCGAGCGCCCCGTAGTCAGATTTTGGATGACCGTCACATTGCACGGAACGGTTGAACCGAATCGGTTCTATGTGTCCGTGCCCTGCCTCCCTTTGTCGAGCCAATGTCAGAGCTTCCTCCAACCACGGCGCTGCACCAGACCGCTGTCGTTTGACACAGGGAAGCAGTCTGGCCACAGACCATCTGATGTCAAGCTATCGTGAGGCGCCAGCTGTTAGCGTCATCCATTAACTGTCCGAAGGCGCATTACTAGAACCGGCACCCACGTGGCAATGAAATTCCCGCTCAAGCCTTAACAGAACGCTAATATTGTATTACATCACCGTTATAATATGGTTAATCCCACTTCGACAGCCTACGATTGAAAGTTCACTGCGCGCGAGCCGATTCACTTCGGTTGACATTAACGCGGTGCAGCAATTTGAGCTTTCGTTCATCTCAAGCTTGCTTTATGTCTGCCTAGGAACCGGCATGGATGCCGATCAGCGACAGGGTTATATCTCAAGATGTCCGAATCATCATCCCTGCGGCGACCACGGACGGACTGTGCGACTAATGAGCCATACCAGACGAAGGGCTCGGATTATATCCCCCCGTGCTCATTCCTGCTGGAAGAGCTAGGGATCTCCGCGGCGAATATCCGTGGGCACGGTACTGTGGCAGTATCTCGAAGCGTCCTGCGCGCGCTCATTGGCGAACTCGCGGGACGCATGCATTTTGACCAGGAGTGGTATGCTGAGAAATACCCGGATGTTGAAGGCGCACGTCTGGCTGGCGACGTCAAGTCGCTTCTTGCGCATTTCAAGACAGCCGGTTACTTCGAAGGCAGGCTTCCGGCCGAGCTTCCGTTCGATCCCGAATTTTATCGTAGGCAATACAAAGATATAGCCGAGTCGTTCCCGGCGTCTGACCCCGAAGGCATGCGAGCTCACTTCCTGATATCAGGCTACTTCGAAGGTCGTGCCGGCACGGCCGAGATGCTCGTCGAGTTGGAGCACTGGCAGGCCGTGGTAAAGGAATGAGTCGCCCGCCGGGGAGCGCTATCAAGAGGAACTGACATTGGGACGCAGAAGCAACCCCGGCGTCCTGCCCCAACAAGCCGTTACGGGCGACGCGTCGGCCCCAGTCCGCGCTGCGAGCCCAATTCCGCATCGGCGCGCCATCTTCACCATCGTCTCGTGCAACTACATCGCCTACGCGGTCACCCTCATGCAGTCGGTCCGCGATTTCCACCCGGAGGCGGACCGCTTCATCGTTCTTGCGGACAGCTACCGGGAGTTCCCCGGCCTGGACGCCGCGGCCGACCTGATCTTCTGCGGCGAGATCGGCATCGAGCTGATCGCGAACATGCAGCTTTGGTACTCGGTGATCGAGTTCAACACTGCCATCAAACCGTTCGTCTTCCGCCATCTGTTCGACCGCTTCGCCTATGACGAGGTGGTCTATCTCGATCCCGACATCCTGCTGTTTCGTCCCATGGTGGAGGTCTTCGACGGGCTTGGCGCGCACAACATCGTGCTGATCCCGCACATCATGCAGCCGCTGCAGGACGGCAAAGAGCCGTCAGACCTCAGCATCATGAAGTCTGGCGTCTACAACCTGGGCTTTCTCGGCGTGCGCAACGATCCCGAGGCACGTGCCCTGATCGCCTGGTGGGGCGAGCGGTGCTACCTGCACTGTCGCGTGGACGTCGCGGGCCACATGTTCACCGACCAGCGCTGGATGGACCTGGCACCCGCCTTCGTGCCGAATCCGTTGATCCTGCGGCACCCGGGCTATAACGTGGCTTACTGGAACCTCGCTCACCGTCGCATGGAACAGGACGGAGACGGCACCTGGCTGGTCAACGGCGGCCCACTGGTCTTCTTCCATTTCAGTGGCATCAGTCCCGACGACCCGACGGTCTTCTCCAAGCATCAGAACCGCTTCACGGCGGAGACGCTGGGGCCGGTGTCGGCGCTTTGCGAACTCTACCGCCAGTGTGTGATCGCGAACGGCTGGCGGGAGCACTCGCGGCTTCGCTATGGGTTCGCCGCGTTCCCCAACGGCCGTCCGATCGAGGACGCCATGCGCCAGTGGTTGCGGCGCGCCGTCGATAGTGGACGCGTGGACGCCATGTCGCGTGTGGTGGTGGAGCCGAACTTCTTCGATCAGCCGGACGAGGAAGCTGCGGAGAAAGGCGTCGCTGTCACACGCTTCATGTACCAGTTCTGGCTGAACCGTCGGGACCTGCAGGAGGCATTCGATATCTTCACGCCGCGAGGCAGCAGTGGCTACCTTGAATGGTTCCTCAATGGCGAGGCGCGCAGGCAGGGTGTCGACGGGCGCAGCATAGCGGCTGCTCGCCGGATTAGGGACGAGCCGGAGGCCCGTCCGGCCTCGGTCGACGATGTCCTGCCGCCGTGGCCATCGGTGAGCCGCTCCGCCTGGCAGGGGCCAGCGAGCGAAGCGATCCGGTTCCTTGAAGGCGACGTCACGGCTCAGATAGAGGCCAAGCGGATCCTCGTGCCGGTCCAGGTTGCCCTGAGCTGGGAGCTGCGTTCGGACCTGCGCGCGCATTTCAGGCTTGAGACTGCCGATAACCTTTATCGTTTCCTGGGGTGGGCGTTGACCAGCGGGGTCAGGGAAGGCGTCGTGAACTGTCAGGAGTTTTCCCCACAATGCCTGCAGCAGATGGCACATGAGTCATCCACCTCAAGCTACTACCGCGACGTTCCGATAACGGCCGGCCTGGTCGCAACCAGGTTCGTCGAGTCAGACAACAAGTGCTACGACCCGCGGCGCCAATTCCCGGTCGAACGCGCCGGCCGACTGGCTCACGGCCTCTGGTTTACCTATGTCGCCGCGAGAAGATTCAATTGGCCGGAACAGCTCGTGGCGCCGCTGCGTGCCCATTTCGAGGCGCCCAGTGGTGTCGAGGTCGATGGATTCCAGTTGACAAACGCCATGCTGGCGATCTGGAGCCTTCGCGATGACGTGCAGAAGATTTTTCCGCTCGACACCGGCGTTTCGATAAGGAGCTATATCGTCTGGCTACTGACCTTCGGGCTGCGGGAGCTGGAGATTTCCGTCGATCAACTCGGTGACGGGCTGCGGAGCTGTTTGCTGTCGGAGTCGCCGCGGCAATCGATTTTGGAGCGGGTACTTGAATTGCTTTACGAGACGCGCGCCGATTTGCAGCAGCAGTTCGACATCACCACCGCGGCTGGGCGGGCCGCGTTCAGGACCTGGTGGTGGAATGATGCAACCGGGTTGCAGGAGAATGCAGCGGCAACCGCACTCTCTAGTCCCACCGACGTGATTGAGGTCGAACAGGAGAGGCCGACGTACACGGCCAAGGTCGCACTGACAGGACAATGGTCTGCGCCGACCGGACGCGGTGAGGACGTGCGCTGTTCCGCGGTTTCCCTGCAAATGGCTGGGTTCTCTGATTTTCTGATCATTGATTCTGACACCCATCAGATTTTGCGGCCTGATGGTTCCGCGTTGTCGACTCCTTGCGAGGTGAAGGTCGAGATCAATATTTTGCACCTGAATGCGGACACCGCTTATGCAGATTGGCGGCTAATGCAGAGATTACGGGTGTTCGCGAAGACGATCGTTGGTTTTTGGGCGTGGGAGCTCGAGCGTTTGCCTAGCTGCTGGCGCCACTCATTTTCCTTCTTTGACGAAATCTGGGCGTCGACGCGTTTTGCGGCGGCTGCATTCTCGCGTGAACGACTACGTCCGGTTCGTCTGATGCCCATGGCGGTATTTGTGCCAGAAACGCGGCGAGAACTCGGGCGCCGTGAACTGGACCTGCCCGCCGATGCCACGGTGTTTCTCTTCGTTTTCCATTTTGGGTCATTTATCAGTAGGAAAAATCCCGAAGCAGTCGTGCGCGCCTTCCTGCAGGCCTTCCCGTCGGGCGACGAACAGGTTTTCCTGGTCATCAAGACGATGGGCGCCGAGGATAACTACGAACGTCTCGAGCAGCTGCGCGAGCTGTGTGCCGATCGTCGAATTTCGCTGCGGGACATCAGGATGGCCCGTGACGAGCTGATCGGTCTCATCAAGGCCTCCGACGCTTTCGTTTCACTACACCGCTCCGAGGGATTTGGTCGCGGGCCGGCCGAGGCCATGCTGCTCGGCCGCCCGACGATCCTGACTGCCTATTCCGGAACACGCGATTTCGCGACGAGCAAATGTGCCTATCTTGTGGATCATGCGCTCGTTCCGGTTCTTGCCGGAGAGTATATTGGTGTCGACGGTCAGAACTGGGCTGACGCCAACGTTGCTACCGCGGCTCGCCATATGCGGACGATTTATGAGCAGCCAGAAAGTGCTCGCCGTATAGGGGAGCGCGGTAAAGCGGAGATCGCACGGCTTTTGAACCCGTCGGTCGTCGGCAGGGCGATGCATGCCCAGTTATTGAATTTATTGTCGCATAGGCATCAGGGGGAAATGGAGGCTGGGCTGGCTCGACCGTATAGCCAAGAGGCGAAACTCATTGCGTCCAGAAAAGTCCGCCCGGTTGACAATCACCAGAGGCGTGTGAGGCAAAAAGTACTTGGATGAGACCGCGTCCTCGGTGGTTTTTGTCCCCCGCTGCTGTGGCTTGTCGCCGAGGCCGCAGCCGGGGTGACGGTAACGGTGGTTGTGGTGATGGACTTGGATGCATCATTGCTGGGCGAGCAGGCGGGCGCGGCGCTCGTGTGGCTCGGGGATGGCACGGATGCCCGCACTAGAGCATTTTCAGGCTTGGTGGAATCAGAGGGGGCCTTCCGAAACGGGGTTGATATATGATTCCTGGGTCTCCGGTTGGGTGTAAACCGGAGGCGAGGATGCTGTACCAGCGGGGCAAGGCTTATTCGCAGGATCTGCGCGAGCGGGTGTTCGCGACGTCGGATGATGGCGAGCGGGTTGGTGAGATAGCCGAACTGCTGCGGGTAAGCGTTGCGTATGTGTCGAAGGCGCTGACGCGGCGCCGCACGACGGGTGAGACAACCGTGCGCGCGCGGCATGGCCACAAGTTGCCGAAGCTGGCGCCGTTCTACGCTGCGACCCGCGCATACGTTGCCGAACGCGTTGGGCTGATCTGGCACACGTTGAAGTTGCTTGGCCTGTCGCTCAAAAAAAGTCGCTCCGGGCCGCCGAACAGGATTGACCGGACGTCGCCACGGCCCGGGCGGAATGGCGCGAGAACCAGCCGAAGCTGGAAGCGGGCAGGCTGATCTTCATCGATGAGACCTGGACCAAGACGAACATGGTCAGGCTCTACGGCTGGGCCGAGGTGGGTCACCGGTTGGTTGATGCGGTACCCCATGGGCACTGGAACACCGCCACTTTCATTGCCGGCCTGCGCCAGAACGGCCTGGTCGCCCCCTGCGTGTTCAACGGAGCGATCAATGGCGAGTTTGTTCCTCGCCTATGTCGAGCAGGTTCTGGTTCCCACATTGATCGGCGGCGGCGCGTCGTCATGGACAATCTCGGCTCCCACAAGGTCGCCGGGGTCCGCAAGTCAATCGAAACCGCCGGCGCCAAGTTGCTTTACCTGCCATCCTACAGCCCTGATCTGAATCCGATCGAGCAGGCCTTTGCCAAGCTCAAAGCCCTCCTCCGAGCCAAGGCATCGCGAAGCGTCGAGGCACTCTGGAACACGCTTGGCGATATTGTCGCCTGCTTCTCGCCAGCCGAGTGCGCCAACCTCCTCCGACACTCAGGATATTTCTAGTCATTCTGAAAATGCTCTAGGTATGGCCGCTTTCGTCTAATGCAATCTAGCAATGATTGCCCGCTCCGCCGGTTTTGCGCCCCAGTCAGTTGGGTCCTGTGCCACTCGCTCATCAATCCACCGGTTCAAGGTATCTAGGTCGATCTCAAGGACAAAAACGCCGTCGCGCCTCTCCGGTGTCAACGGTGCATGCACGGACAGCGTGTCGGTTTCGCTCAGCAGCTGCTCCAGCGTGCGCGCCCGGCCGATGCCCAGGCCAAGCTCCGCGCCATTGGGCAGGTTTGGATCGAAGAACACCACGCGGCAGCCGAACGCCTTGGCCCGGAGCGCCACCGCAGTGCCGATGCCGAACGTCTGCACCCCCATCCGCTTCACGAGGGGATCGCGCACGTAGGGCCACACCGCGGGCGGGTCGCGCCGTTGTGCGTCAAGGTGCAGCATCAGGCCGCGCCGCAGCGCCAGTGCCAGGGCGATCGCGTGGTCGGCGACCTCGGTCGTACCGTAGTCCGGCACGTTCGGCACCAGCACCTGCCGCTCGGCCGCCGCCTTGCGGTCGATGCCGTCGTAGCCGATGCCCATGCGGCACACCGCGCGCAACTTCGGGAACCTCGCCAGGGCGGTCGCGGACAGGCGGTAGCGCAACAGCATCAGTCCATCGGCCACGGCGCAGTCGGCATCCGGCAGATCGGCCAGAGATTTCGTCGAGCCGGGCAGGATCACCCTGACGTCGGGTCCGTAGACCTCCCGCTCGACGCGGTCGTCCCCGTAGACATTCTCCGAATACAGCACAGTGATCGGCATGCTTCCCCTGCTGGCGCGTTCGCCGCGAACAGTTGCCAGCCGCCCTCCTGTCGCGCAAGTTCCGCGGGACCAGCCGATCCACAGGCATCCCTTCAGCGATGCCGGGCAAGCAATTTCGGGGGAGCGTTCGTGACCGCCGGCCTAAAATCTGTCCGCCGCCATATGAGGTGGCTCTGTCTTGCCGGCCTGGTCGCACTACCGCTGGGCGTGGCGCATGGCGCCGACGCGACCGACAGTCATCCGCTTCGTCCGCCTGACACATCCAGTCCACGAGCGACACTGCAAGGCTTCATCGCTACAACCGACGATGTCTATCGTCGCATGACGGAGCTGCTCGATTCGTACGGCAAGTCTGGCAGGCTGTACCCCAGCGCCGAAGAGCGCCGCGAACAGTCAGAGGCGCTCAATGACGCGCTGAAGCTCGGGCAATATTTCGACGTATCGGGCATCGCACCAGTGCTGCGGGACACCGTCATCGGCGAGCGTATTGTGCAGCTGCGGGAGGTGCTCGATCGGATCGAGGTTCCGGCATTCGCCGACATACCGGATCGAGAAGCGATGGCGGCCCGGTCGACGAAGCGGTGGCGGTTGCCGGACACGGAGATCGACTTTGCTCTGATCGAGAGCGGGCCGCAGGCGGGCGAATTCCTGGTGTCCGCTGAAACGGTCGATCGCCTTCCTGAGTTCTACCAGCGGGTCAAGCATCTGCCTTACCGGTCCGGCCCTGCTGCGGACCTGTACGGGGTGTATCGCGCGATCAGTCTCGGTGGGTCCGCCACCATCCACGACGCCTTCCTGAGCTCTCCCATCGGGTTGAGCTACATCATCCCACCGCGCTGGATGCTTGGCCTGCCTGGCTGGGCGAAGGCTCGCATCGTCGATGTCGCCGCGTGGCAGTGGCTGGGCTTGAGCGTCGGGCTGCTGATTGGCGGCCTGGTTATCTTCGGCTGCCATCGCGCGACGCGCAGCCGCGCGGACGGCAGCGATAGCGCTGAGGGGTCCCGCTGGCACGCGCTGTTGGTGCCGCTGGCGATCATGTTCGTGGCTGGTCTGTTCGTGCCATTGCTCACGGCGCTGCTGCGCGTTGGCGGGATGCCGCGGGTCGCCATTGATTACGCCCAGACCGGTGCCGTGTATCTCGGTGCCGCGTGGCTGGCGATAGCGATCTCGATCGTTATCGGCGAGGCAATCGTTGCGTCAGATCGCCTGACAAGCCGAAGCCTCGACAGCCAGCTCATCAGGCTCGGCATGCGACTGATCGGCCTTGTCGCTGCTATCGCCATCCTGATCCAGGGCGGCGACCAATTGGGTTTTCCGGCTTATTCAATCCTCGCGGGACTGGGCGTCGGGGGTCTCGCCGTGGCCCTGGCGGCCCAGAGCACAATCGCGAATCTTATCGGTTCATTGCTCATTGCAATCGAGAAGCCGTTTCGCGTCGGCCACGTCGTCCGGGTCGGCGGGAGCGAAGGCACGGTGGAGGATGTCGGTTTCCGCAGCACCCGCATCAGAACGCTGGACAATTCCCTGGTGACAATTCCGAGCAGCGCGGTGGTGAACACGGCGGTCGAGAACCTCAGCATACGGCCAAGCGTCGCCAGCGCTTCTTTGTCCAGGTTATGTACGATACGCCGCGTGAGAAGCTGAAAGAGATCGTCGCCGGCATCAAGCAGCTCATCGTCGATCATCCGCTGGTGGAAGAAGCTACCTGCCAGGTACGTTTCAACAACTTCGCGGAGAGCAGTCTCGACATCCTGGTGATCTTCAACCTTGTTGTGCAGGACTACACCAGCGAGTTGCGCGAACGAGAGGCGATACTCTTGCAGATCATGGATCTCGTGAAGGACGCCGGCGTGGAGTTCGCGTTCCCGACACGGACGCTGTACATCGAAGAGGGCGCCGGGAGCTCCGCGGCTCGGTCGACACCCGACAGGGTGGTTAGCGCCTTCGCCGTCCGGCCCTGACCGGCGGTTGCCAGACGCCCCCGCCCTCGCGCAATTTCCTCCGAACACGCCTTCGCGAAAGGACCCGCGCATGAACGGCGCCGAAAGTCTCGTCCACACACTGCTGAAGAGCGGCGTCGATACCTGCTTCTCGAATCCCGGCACGTCAGAGATGCACTTCGTGGCGGCGCTCGATCGTGTGCCCGGCATGCACTGCGTACTCGGCCTGTTCGAGGGCGTGGTGACCGGCGCGGCCGATGGCTATGCGCGCATGTCGGGCAAGCCAGCGGCGACCCTGCTGCACTGTGGGCCAGGCCTGGCGAATGGGCTGGCCAATCTGCACAACGCGCGCCGCGCGCAGTCGCCGATCGTCAACATCGTGGGCGACCAGGCGACCTATCACCGGCCGAACGACGCGCCGCTCACCGCCGACACCGAAGGCTGGGCGCGCGGCGCTTCCGCCTGGGTGCGCACGGCCACCTCGTCGGCCACCGTGGGTGCCGATGCCGCCGTCGCGGTACAGGCCGCGCGTACCCATCCGGGGCAGATCGCCACGCTGATCCTGCCGTCGGACACATCGTGGGACGACGGCGGCATGGTTGCAGAGGCGCTGCCGGTGCCGCCGAAGCCGCGCTCCGACCCGGCGCAGGTGATCAAGGCCGCCGAGATCCTGCGCCGCGGTCTGCCCACGCTGATCGTGCTTGGCGGCGAAGCGGTGCGCGCCGAGGCGCTGGAGAATGCCCACCGCATCGCCGCCGCCACCGGCGCGCGGCTGATCGCGCAGGGTGCCAATGCCCGCATCTCGCGGGGCCGCGGACGGGTGCCGGTCGATCGCATTCCGTATGTGGTGGAGACCGCGGTGAAGGCGCTCGCCGGCACACGCCACGTTATCCTGTGCGGGCTGCGCAAGCCGGTAACGTTCTTCGCCTATCCGAACAAGCCGACCACGCCAATTCCGGCGGATGCCGACATCCACGTGCTGGCGCGCACCGATCAGGATGCGAGCGAGGCGCTCGCCCGGCTGGCCGACGAATTGTCCGCGCCGCGCGTCGCTGTCCCCGACCCCGGCCCGCGCCCCGAGCCGCAACGCGGCAAGCTCACCCCGGAGTCGGTCGCCGCCACACTTTCCGCACTCTTGCCTGAGCAGGCGGTGATCACCGACGAGGCGGTCACCTTCGGACGTGGGTTCTTTCCGTTCACCTATGCCGCCGAACCGCATGACTGGCTGAATTCCACGGGCGGTGCGATCGGCTGCGGACCACCGCTCGCCACCGGTGCCGCGGTCGGCGCCCCCGGTCGACGCGTGATCGCGCTGCAGGCTGACGGCTCGGCGATGTACACGCTCCAGGCGCTGTGGACCCAGGCGCGTGAGAAGCTGGATGTCACCACGGTCCTGCTGTCCAATCGCAAGTATCAGATCCTGCTGGGCGAGCTGGCAAATGTCGGCGCAAATCCCGGCCGCACGGCGCTCGACATGCTGGACCTTGGCAATCCGGACCTCGACTGGACCAAGCTTGCCGCCGGTATGGGCGTCGAGGCAGCGCGCGCGGAGACCTGCGAGCGGTTCGCGGACCTGTTCGCCCAGGCGAACGCGCGGAACGGGCCGTTTCTGATCGAACTGATGATCTGATTCGGAGGAAGCGAGCTTCTCGGCCGGATATCGGTGGGCTGGCGCGGCCGGGCCCCACCACGACGAAGGACCGCTCGCGAGCAGGCCCCAGGCTCAGCATTGTCTCAAAGTTCCGTTGCGTGAGATGCGGTCGCAGAAACAGTGACTCGTGGTGGTCCTGCGGCACCGTTATGGCGCTGGCGGTCGAGCGCCAGCAGGAGCGGGCTGGAGCCGTGGACGATGTCGTGAACGAGTTCGGGCTCGGGCGGGCCGAAATCCGGCGCCGCCGGCAGCCCGCCCGCCGCACGGATGCGCGCGGCACGGTCCGGGTACATCACGGCGTAGCGCTCGGCCTCGGTGAGCTGGTCGAACGGGGCGGGGGCTGGGGGCGTGGGTTCCGGTGCGGGCGCTGCGACGGGGATTTCGTGGAACCAGTAGCCGGCGCGCTCCATGGCGGCGGGATGGGTTTCCGCGATCTGCTTCTCGCGCGTCGCCTGCAAACACAGCAGCGAGCGCAGCCCCGCGTTCGACTGGCGCGACATGGACGCGGCCTGGGCGCGGCAGCGGTGCATCTCGGCGGAGTCGTCGATGGCGAGGCCGGCGAGGCGGAGGCTGTCGGCGGCGTGGGCGTCCATGGCGACGATGCGCGCGGCGAGACGGGCCTCGAAGGCGTCGCCGGGATTGAGGGCGGCGACGGCGTCCATCGCGCCCATGTTGCGGGTGGCGCGCGCTTCGGGCGTGTCGTCGGGGAGCTTCGGGAGCATGGGGCAGAGGTAGGCGAAGGTCTCGCGGTAGTTGGAGCCGGAGGGGTTGGAAGGGGGTGGTGTGGGTTGCATGAGGTGGCGCCCGTGATGCGGAAAAGGGCGGATGTGGTAGTTAGTGTGAATGATTTCAATCGGTCTTTTATACTAACCGACCGCAGACTGACCGGTGCTGGTTTTGCGGGCGTCCTGCGCGATGGCAGGGAAAGTTATCATGCGCGAGATTGCGAGCACGATGGCGCGGCCGCGCGGTCCGGCCGAGGTCGGCAAAGTCATGCGTTGTGACTTGATTTTATGGTGCGTCAGCGTGGCCCTCGGGTCGCTCAGTTAGCGAAACGCACAGTTTCACCTCGACAAAGGCGGGCTGCCGGTTGCATCCCGGCCTGCGCTCGGCTCTGGTCGTCTTGTGGGCACAAAAATCACCCGGATGGTCGCGCTTCTGATTTATGCCAGCGGGACAGGTAGCGCGCGCTGCGATCTGTGCCCCGCCCCGTTGTTGGATGGCACGCTGACGATGCCGGACACTGCCACGCTTCAGCTCAAAGCCTCGACGCGTGGTGGTGATGCCACACTGACCGGCCCGCTCGGCGCAATCTCCGGTCGGGCCAGCGTTACGTGTGAGTCGGGAGAGTTCAACGCCATGCTCTATGGCATGTCCGATGGCTCACTCTACCGTTGTCGCGGCACTATCGATGGGCAGAAGTTTACCGGACATTGCGTGAATGGAAGCGTGACCGGAGACATTTCAGGGCGGTTCCTTCCGCAGCCATGACGCGTGCCGGACGGAT
>CAWHVQ010000013.1:0-140107 GCA_963832895.1 uncultured Alphaproteobacteria bacterium
GCCTCGCTCATCCGCTGTTGCAGCGTCCTTTCGCTGATCAGAGAAAGATGATATTCCAGGTCTTCCGCTCGCGCACACCACCATCGCGATCCGCCCGTTGTTTGCCCTGCGAATTGGCAAGCTGATAGATCGCCTCGCCCGCTTCCTTGGCCTCCGACTGGGAGATTTCATCCAGCACCAGACAGCCATCCGAACAGCGGGCGGCGATGCCTTCGAGGCCATTAGCGGTGCTGCGCCACTGATGTACGGTGCCATCGCGCGCCCCTTTGCCGCTGACCGATCCGGCGACGAAGCCAGCGGTTGACTTGCCCTTCTGGCTTTCGCCATGCAGGTGCAGACCGCCGCTTGGCTCGCTGATGATGTCGAGCAATGGCCCGGCGAATGCCGCACTGGTGAACAGGGCGAGACGTGAGTTGCCGACGCAATAGCGACCGATGTTGTGCTGCCAGTCCTGCAAGGTACCAGCGGTGGCGCACGACGGGCCGTGGCGGGCGGCTTCCGGGCGCAACATCACATTGCTGCTGCCGATCCGTTCGCCATTTGGTAGGATGTAGCTCAGGCCATGCCAGCCACCGCGCTCCACCGCCACCAGCCGCCGATCCGAGCGCATGGTGGCCAGACACCTCAACAAGGCGGCGTGAGCGGTTTTGCCGAACGCACACCGCAAGCCATGCTTCTCCAGGAGCGCGGCGATGACGCGCGGCTCGCCGTGAAACAACTCGCGGGGCACGATCCAGCTATGCTGGTGGTCGGCGTCGTCGTGCCATTGCAGCACCAGCCCCCAATCGCTGCCGACGCCGTTCTCACAAACGCCAACGACCATGAACGGACGGCATATCCACTGCGGCTCTTTATCGGTCTCGGTATGGTAAAGTCCAGCGCTCGTCATGCCGAAGCCGGGCGGGTATTCCACGGTGGCGGCGGCGGAGGGCTTATCATATGTGTTCTCGATCAGCCGAAATGCGCCATCGATCACACGCGCATGGTAGGCGTCGTCGAGATAGTGCTGACGTCGCGACCCTCGCGCTTCGGCGCGGCTTCGATTGCCGCGTTGAGCTTGGCGATATACGCCACGTCGTCGCGTTCGCCGCCCTTACCGCAGCGAATAGCGTGCTGCATTCCGGCAGCAACGAGCGCGCCGTGGAAGCCGCCGAGTCCGGGCCATCGCCCAGCTTGGCGAGGCACTCGTCAATCGACCCGGCGTACAGTCCGGCGTGGCGGATGCGTCCGATGGGCGCTCGTGCCACGGGCCTTCGCGCGCCTTCTGCGTCTCAAGCAATGGCGGCAAGGCCACTACCTCGTGCGTGCCCGATCGCCAGCCCAAGCGTGCGGGCAGCGGGTCGATGGCGGTGCGGCCATCGAGGTCTTTGATGATCGGGTCGCATACGAAATGCGGCTGATTGGCAGAAAACGGCGCGGTGTCCAAATGCGGCGCGTTCGACTTGATCCATTTCCGCAGCTTGGCGTTATCCCACGGCTCATCGGTCCAGAAGAACAAATGGGCTTTCAGGATGCCGGGCACGAGTTCCTGCGCTGTTTGAGAGTTGCCAGATGCACTTGGCGTCATGGAATTCTTCTGGCAACACGTTGCGTATGGCCGCGTCGATAATGCCGACTGGATCGATGGCGAGATCGGCGTCAGGGGGCAGCGGGTAGTCATCCAGATCGTGCATAATCCAGCGTCGCTGGACTTCTAGCAGGTGCGCGGGGATGCCATCGCCTTTGTCGTTCTTCCTTCGCGTGATTTTATAGTTTGGGTCGTGTTCCCTGGCGGCGTAGTACGCTCGATCTAAGTCGCCGCGCACGGCCACCACGTTGCCGCGCGTGCGGATTTCATCGAGCAGGGTATAGAGCGAGTCGAGGTCGGCGACTTCGCGGCGTTCTGCATGGAGCAGGAAGCCAAGATCGTAATCGCGGACCTTAGTGTAGCGTCCGTCTGGCAGGGCGGTGTAGAGTTTGGATGCGCTCTTATCCGTTGTGAGGAGGGTCAGGGCGCACGACGCCGCCCCAGCGTGTAATGTGTCCAGCACGTTAAAAAGTCCTTGTGTTCAATCAATGTTTGTCTCAATGCATAGTATCGGCCGTTCGCATTGGGCCAGCCGCCCAATGCGGTCAGTAGATAAGAGTCTAACGCACGGCCTAACTCCACGTTCGGGTCACACTGCGTCTTTGATTCCTTGCAGCGTCTTCGACCGACGACCTTCCAACTCGCCACCCATTCGTCGAGGTCTTGGATACGGAACAAAATGGTTCTCGTCGAGGGTTGTAGGTACTTCGGTCCGTTTCCGGCTTTCGTCTGGTTCCGAGAGTACCGCTCTGGCACACCGCAATGTCGTGCTGCATCCTTCCAGGTGATCAACTTGTAGCAACTTTCCGCTTCAATCACTGGTCTCTCCTTCAATGCACCATCATACCAGCTACCGCTTGCTGGAAGCCACTATTTAGCAACGTAACTCATCGCGTCCTATCGTAGCGCAAGGAAACGGCCCCGAAGCCCAGTCGCACTTCGCCGTGCATTCGGCATTCAACCGAACCCATGCCCTCGCCCTGGTCAATGGTGTCGGCCATAGCCTGAAGGTCTGTCGCCATCGGCGGCACGACCTGATGCACCATGCCACTGCGGAAGGTCCATCGGGCGAGCAATAAGGTGATCGTTAGTTGCGCGATGGCGCTATTCAGCTAATTCTCCGTGCGAAGAGTGTGTCTAACGTGGGAACTAAGACGGCCTACTGCGGCGGATAATGACCACGCGAGCGGCCCAATTCCCCTGTCTAGTCGTGCTAGACATTGGACCAGCGATAGCTGATAACCTCGCCATCGGAGATGACGTGCCCTGATACCATTTCGGTAGGCCCTCTCTGATCAGCGCCCGGTCCGTGGGCGCAATCTCCAGATAGTCGTCGAGCTTCCTAGCGACTTCAACCAATACAGCGTGTGCGACTTTGGCAAAATCGTGCTGCGACATCAGCGCGAAGCTGGCAGCATCCGTCGCGAGGTCCAACGAAAGCTGACGGTGCGGTCTTCACTCATCTTTCAACTCCCTTGCTCATGTCGATCAGCCACAGCAACGCCTGTTGCATGGCGGTTCTGCGCGCCCGTCGCTCGCAGCAGAAACACCGCAGGTTTCTGAGGTTTTTCCCTGGATGGTCGAATTCGGGGCAACGGTTCGCGGCTACTCAACGCTCCTTCCCTCGGGCGATCGACTCTGGAGCGCGGATGCCACGCTGCAAAGGCTTAGCTGACGTTCGGACCAACGATTTCGGGTATCGCAGATCGCAGCACAGCGGATCGGCAAACACGGTCCACGGTGGTTGGTCGTCATCGCGCATCTGGATAATCAACGCGGCCAGTCGTCAACCGGACGCTCGCAAAACTCAACATGACATTCGAGTTCGTTGCCCCAGCACTCGGCGCGCTGGGACGACGAACCGACTGGCTTGCCGTGCGCCGGACCGAGCATCGGCGCGAATTTGTACCGTTTCATCGCTCTCCATCCTCTCTTATGGTTGGCACGGCGCGAACGGTCAGCGAAAGAGGCATCGCTATTCGAAGGTGACGGTCACGATAGTTTGCCGTTCCAGCATCTTGAGACGCGCGCTTTTGTCATCGGAGGGCATTTCGTCGGCGGTGACATTGCCCGGTGTCCAGTCCTCGTCGCGGTACTCCGCGACGGATTCCTTGGGATCATCAGCTTCGATGTAGCGCGTCATCGCCGCCTCTGGCGTCATCACGTAACCCGTAACCTTGTAAATCGGCATTCTCTCGTCCTCTCAGCATTGTCGTGCGACTTGGGTGGCAATCTCACGGTTATTCGACCGGCACATCGTTTTCGATCGCCTACTTCCACACAGCGGATCGATCTGGGAACACCCCGCTGCAAGGGCTTAGTTGACCCTCGCGCCTGAGAATTTCTGGTGTGGCAGATCGGCGGTCCTTTTGCGCGATTGATCGCCGACATGGGCAGCACTTGGCTGCTCCCTACCACGGGCTTCGTTCCCCATCGCGGTCTGTGTCCGGGTGGGCGTCAGGCAAAAGGTTCCACGCCTGAAGTTGGTGGTCGGCGGCAAGATCAGATCGCATTGTCAAAAAGAGGGGGGGAGTAGGGCGGACCTTGCTATGGCTGGCGTGACCTGTCCGTCGTCACATTCGCCGCCGCTTATCGCCGCGTATCTGGGGTGCCTGAAGTCTGGAGTGACCTCATCCGCGAGCAGCGCGAAAGTAGAGCAGGCGACGAAGCGATGGCAGCGTTGCAAGGCTGGTCACGGCGCATCACAGGAGGCGTTCGTCATTCAATGCGACCGTTCTGGCGCATCCTCGACGTTCGCGCCATGGCGCCGGGCGGTTTCCTTCCAGCCATCGGCGGTCTGTCGCAGCGCATCGATCGTCATGTTCTTGGCCACGAGCATATCCTCAAGGTGCTGTACATGGTCAATAGCCATGTCGGCGTAGCTGCGTTCGCCAACCACGCTCTGCTTGATCGAAGACAGCGCGATCTTGTAACGCTTTGGCAGCTTATCCAACAGGGAGTTTATCTCGGAAAATGTGCGCTCTCGCGCATTGGTCAAAGTTCCGTGCCGTGCAGACGGGTTCGCTTCGCTTTCAGGGTCCGCCATATTCATGCCTTCACGCAGTACACGATCTCTATGATCACTTTGGCAGGGTTGTCACTTGTTTGTTGGCGGTCGTGGCAAAGATTCTTCGACCCCCTCGCAGACAGCGCTCGTGTCCACAGATCGGGTCGCCTTTGTGCGGGTTTGATCGCCTCTAGAGAAAGGACATGCACATGCCATTCAGTCCCACGGTGCCGGTGCTACCGCTTGCCGCAAAAATAGTGCGGCATCCCCTTGCATCGCGTCGGAGCGCACCGATCTGATCGCGCCACTAAACGCTCTTTGACATTGTAAATCCGCGCCTCGGCAAGTCAGTCGGCCGCCGCCGCTTGGTCGATATTGGTGACGCCAAGGCGCGCGGGCTTCCTCCGTGTACCCATGGTTGATGTCGATGGTGATTGCGCGGTGGCGCAGTTCGAGCGCGACCATGGCCGTTGTACCTGCGCCGCCGAATGGGTCGAGTACCGGTGAGTCGTCATCGCAGGAGACGGACAGCATCATCCGCACCAGATCGGGAGGGAACGTGGCATGGCGTCTACCGTGATAGTTGACGATGTTCACCTCCGACCGCGCCACTTGCCTCCTCCTCCCAATCTGATTGCCGATCAGCACAGTCCGGCCGCAGTCCGCAGACTGGTCAAGGCACAGGAAGCCCGCGTCCGTCCGCGTCGTGCCACTGGTCCAGCCACGCTGGAAATGAAGCGCTCAGAGGACAAACCCCTCTGCCAGCGAAACCGGCCTCTTGCCAGTCGCAGGCGACGATTTCTTTAAGTCCGTGTCCGTGTCCGTGTTGGCGATAATCTTGGTGGCGAGCGAGAGTTCCGATAGCGTTATGCAACCTCACGAGCAGGACGACGTTGTCCCCGTGCTCGAATGCGTGCGACGACATTGCCCGGTACAGGTTCGGCGGACCACGGGAGATTGCCAATGATCCAGTCGTAGTGTTCTCGATGGGCGAGGAAGTCGCGGCCTTCGGCGATTTCGCAGAATGCGGAGCCACGTGGCAGATGGTGATGGAATCCGCCTTTCCCCCTGCTCGGATTTACGACAACGGCCGCTCGGCTGGAAAATGCTCAACCACTCTCCGGGTCGGTGTGGACCGCGTCGTGCTGAGGTCGGACTGGCTTCCAACCACCTTGTTGGCTATTCCCATCCAGCATGAACAAGCCTGTGAAAGTGGGGTTCGGCCACGGCCGCTTTGTCTTAGCCTCTAGCCACGCCACTCGACCCAATGGGAGCACCTCGGCCCCCGCCGCGACCATATCGTGCGACGCAGGCAACATCGGCAAAAAAATCATTATCTTCTTGCCCTTTGCTGCCTCCATCCGACACTTTTTGACCCACGCTGCGAGGCCGCGACCGTGAAGCTCGTCTTGCCGATGAAACGGCGGATTTGGCAGGATGACTTCGTCTGGCTCGCATGGCCAATCGTCCATCGACAGTAAATCAAACCCTTCGCGCAATGGAAACGGACAGGGGTCGAACGCCGCGATCCTTAGTCCGCGCGCGTGCAACCAGCGCTCAATTTCGGCACGCAACGATGGTGGTATGATCCAATACTGCGGCGGCACACCATCATCATCTTTGTGCACCGGCTCAATCACTCGCGGTTCTCGCAACAGCGTCGCCATCTGAATTACCTAGCCGTTTGCCACCCTCATCATACTGAACTGGCGCGATGGTTTCCGCGATGTACGGCGCAAGCGCGTCCAGCGCCCAGGTTGCGTTGCGCGCAAAAAGCACCAAAACCACATCCTCTCTCGCGGTTTGCGCGTGATCGCCGAACTTCAGACGCGGTAGCGTAATAATGAGTGTCGCGTAAGGGCTGACGCATTCGCGCCACCATCCGGATGAGAAATGCGGCGGCAGCAGCGCCACGACCAACTCGACGTCGCTTTCGATGATCTTCCGTAGCCACGGCGGGATGGACGAGAATGGCGGGTTGAGCCATATGCGCTCGCACCGCCGCCACTTCTGAACAAGCCCATTCTTCTTCTTATCGTGGTAGTTCTCGGGCACCTTGGTGTTGGTCGCCGAGGCCGCAGCGTCAAGTGTGAAGCGGCGCAGCAAGGGGTTCAGCAAATCGATCAGCCACTGTGGGGTCTCTTCCTCATCGTTTCGGCCATCGCCACGATCGCCAACACCGTTGGCGTTCGATCCGTTCGGGATACCAGCCAAATCGAACGCCAAGCGGAGGCCCCAGCGGTCGCCAGAGTACGCCAGCCGCTTCGTTTCGTAGATGTCAAAGCGTTGCCACAACTTCCGCAGCATTTTGAGCAGGGTGATGCCGCAGCCTAGCTCTATCTGGCACCGATCGCCAATGCTGATTCCCTCATCGTCACATTCAGCTTTGATGGCATCAAAGTTTTCCCAGAAGTGCATAGCGCCTTTGGTGCGGAGCCGGTGTGCCCGGACGTCCAGGGCCGGGCGCCGGTCTTCGATAACTCGGCAGATGCGAAGTGGCCGCGTACGGCAGCGAAGATAGCAGCCGTGATGCGCGGATTCCGCCTGCGCTTCGGTGCGACTGAACGGCGGCTCGGCTTCCGCTTGGAAATAACGGAGGAGCCGGGCAACCCGCGCCCGGCCCCAACACCTGATTTACGCTTCAAAGATCATCCCTCCAGGTTGGTGAAGGGGGGTGTGATTAGGTCACTCGTCGCGGTGCCGTCTACGGAAACTCGCAGTTCTCACCAAGAAGTTCCATGATTCTTCCTGCGTCACACCTTATGAGAAAGGCACTCGCGTGCATGCATCACACCTTATGAGAAAGGCACTTGCGTGCATGCGTCACATCTTATGAGAAAGGCACTCGCAGCATGCGTCATCTCTTATGGAGATGAGCGTTGAGAATCACATGGCTCTCACCGCTTTCCGCTTGGCGATCAGGCGGTGCTACGTGGTGTGTTCGGTGTATGGCAGCCGACGCGGGACAACCGAAGTATCTAGCGCCAAAACAGGTCGGAGAGGCCGACCGAGTGACTGTCGCGACGGTCTATCGGGGCTGACGGCAGGGAAGATCACCGGGAGAAGGAAGGAAGGCATCACGCTGGTGAGCGTCGATAGTATTGGAGCCTTTCTGAAAACGTGGCATAGACGGCGAAGCCACCGAGGAGTGGCTATGACAAAATAAGGTGCGACGCATAGGAGTGAGCCACTTCGGTGGCTATGACAAGGAAGTCGGGAACTCAGCAACGTAAAGAGAAGAGCCACCGATGGTGGCTATAATTAGGAGAGGGCGGCAATCAGGCCGCCCGACCCATTTCCACTCCGCCGCAGCAATAGCCAGCCCAGCCCGAAATCCACAAACGGCACGGTCTTGGTCGTATTCGCACACACCGGCATGCCGCATCCCTCGCGCAGCGCGTTGTTCATCGTGCTGCGGTTAGCAAAGCTGATTTTGCCCTCGCGATCCGTACTAAAGGACCGTGAATCGCCCGCCCTCGTCGCAGGAGCCGCAATGGGGCAGGACGAGATTATCGCCCAGGGTCGTGCCGACGATGACGAAGCGATTGCGCGGGCGAGCAAATCCAGAACGGAAGGTTGCGTTGCTGGAACTCTGTCTGAAACACGAGCGAGAGCTTGTCCATGAGCATCGACGTTACATCGTCGAGATACACCGAACGCTCAATGAGCATGGTCTGATGACGCCACAACAAGGCGAGTTGCCTGCCAGACACTAGCCAACGCCCGCCTAATTAGTTTGACCTACGCTCATTTACAATCGAAAACGCTTTGGGGCCAGCCATCACTGGATGGCTGCGATGAGTTTGCGGAGGCCAGGAGATTCGGGATCAGCCACTTCAGGTGGCTATGATGAAGCCACGTTATGTCGGAATACCACAGTACAGCCACGCTCTGTGGCTACTATTCCGCAACATGCGGACACTCGGGGTTGGCTACGATAAATGTCTTGATCCGTCATGGAATGTAATGACACCGTTGTGCATCGCGCGGACCATTATGGCTTGACCGGTTCGCGATGGTTGGATTTCGCCGGTCGGTGTGGCGTCGGATCGAACCCACTCCTACCAGTTGGTCAAACGAACTCCGTGAATTTGGCCGCCGACTGGGAACTACCTTGTTACGCTGCATTGCCAAATAACGTTCGAGAACTCCAGCACGCGGTTTGCGACGGCTTACTGCGTCGCCAAATTCGACGATTGCCGAATCAGTTTTGAACTTCACGCCCCACCCAGATCGTCTGACCTCCACCGGTCCGGTCGGGTGCACGCGGTTGTCATAACAATGCGCAGCATGGCTGAATCGCTAGCATTCATCTGAGGCGACCCGCCGCGTGTGATGTTGAAACAGCAAGGGGCGGAATCGGCCCGGGTAAGGATCGTCCCGCGCGGAACTCCTCGTTGATTGGTTTAATGCGAGATGTCTTCTGGATTTCGTTGATGGTTCTCCGGTCAAGCGAAAGGGAGTCGATCAAGCAGTCCTACGAAGGCAGGGTGATCAATGAGCACTTTTCCGCCTTGGACGCTGGCGACCTGCCCTGTCGGGGACCTGAACAGCATCGTGACAGGTTCTTCGGGCGGCACAAGCAGGTACAACTCCTGCTCGCGATCAGTACCGTCACGCTGCGCGAATTGTCGAACAGCGCCATCGCCAGTCGTGCCTTCAGGCCGGTGGCGATCGCGTTTCGGTGCGCATCACAACTCGAGCGTCATTGGTGCGGCCGCCACTGCGCTCTGTTGCTGTGCTACACTTACCGCTGTAGCGGCGTCTTTAACCTTGCTCCGCAGTTCGCGTAACTGTCCCATCACTAAGTCGAATTCCTCATCGTCGTCTAGCTCCTGCAACTTGCCTTCCAACCGCTTCTGGCGCGCAACCAGCTTTGTGTGTTCCTCTGTCAACTTCGTCAGATTGCCTAGCGCTTCCGGTGCGGCACTGATCTCAAGAAAGTCCAGATGCTCGAATATCGCGTCCTCAATTCGATCCACCCGATAGCGCGAGCGATTTTCGCACTTCTTGAGGACCGAATGGTTGGCGCATTCGTAGTAGCTACGGCCTCTTCGACCATGGTTGTTGATGCGCATCTTGCCACCGCAGACGTGGCACACGCCGAGACCAGCGAGCAAGTTGCCCGTATTCCCCACCTTGTTCCCTCCCAAGTCCGACTCCAGACCGCTGCCGGATAGCCGCTTGCACGCGCAGCCATAAGTCTCCTGTCAAACCAGGGATGGGTGGATAGATGTCTTCGATCAGGCCGTGTTTCGACTCAAGGTGGCCGAGAACTGCGCGACTGCGTAGAATGCGCTTAACGTGGCGGATGTCCCATTGGCCGGTGCGCCCCATCGCGGGGACTTTGCTCGCTGTGAGCCACGAACAGATGTAGCCGTCGCCATGATGCAGCGCCATTTGATACATGGTCAGCACGGTAGCGGCGTGGTGGTTTATGAGTTCGTACTTGCGGGTCGTCCGGTTGGTGCTGCTGATCGGCTCACTCACACGCGTCCAACCCACGGAGTTTTGGTGTATGACATGCTTAGTCCTCATAGCCGCCATCACGTGCATTCGCTTGGTTTCGCTTACCCGATCGGACTTTCCTTTCAGACTCTTCGTGTGCGGCAGACATGTACACCACCGACAGGATGAGATCACCGATGCCGCTCTCGGTGCTGTAAATCTTGTCGTCCTTCGTGGTGGCGACCAAGACGCCGCGATTGACCAGACCGGCCAGTTGCTCTTGTGCTTGCCACGGGTTCTGACAACTCAAGCGGTCGAGATGTTCTACGATCAGCATGAGCGGGGGGTGGAGCGCGCCTGACTGCACCTGCCGAAGGATGGAGCCAAGCGCGCCATCCGCCTTGATGTGGTCAGCCTTCCACGCACTGCGCGCCTCATCGGTCTTTTCGTCATCCACCCGAATATTCAGTTCCGGGTGTTTGGCGATCCACTTGAGGTTGCCCTCGCGTTGCCGTCGCAGTCCTTCGCCGCGCAACTGTTTCTCGGAGGAAACGCGGAAATAGGAGATGGCCGGGATGGCGACCTTGGCCGCAACCAGTTGGGACAGGCGAGGTATGTCACGGCGACTCCTTGCGCCGGTCATCTCACCCGTCTGTTTGTTGTGGTGCAAGTCCTCTGGCAATCTCGATATTGGTCTTCACCACGTCCATCCCGACGCCGCGGCCCGATACCGCGGTGACAACAGTGGCGGTGGAGAAACCGGGACGGAAGATGAAGCGCTGCAACTGCACATCGCTCATGCCGGCGAGTTCGGCCTCGGTGGCCAAAGCGTTCTTCAGGACCTTCGCCCGTATCTTGTCGAGCGGCAGGCCGCGGCCGTCGTCCGCCACCTCGATGATGATATGGCTACCCTCGTGGTACGCGTTCAGCGTGATATGGCCGGCTTCCGATTTGCCGGCGGCACGCCGCTCCGCCCCGCTCTCCAGACCGTGGTCGCCGCTGTTGCGCACCATGTGGGTCAGCGGGTCCTTGATCAGCTCCAGCACCTGCCGGTCCAACTCGGTGTCCGCACCCAGCATCGTGAGGTCGATCTTCTTGTCCATTTCGCGGGACAGGTCGCGGACCAGGCGGGGCAGCTTGTTCCAGGCGTTGCCGATCGGCTGCATGCGCGTCTTCATCACCCCTTCCTGAAGGTCCGAGGTGATGTGCGACAGCCGCTGCAGCGGCACCGCAAAGCCGGTGCTCTCCTGCGTGCGGGCGAGCTGGAGAAGCTGGTTGCGGGTGAGCACCAGCTCGCTTACCAAGGTCATCAGGTCTTCCAGCACATCGACGGTGACACGGATGGTCTGGTTGGTTGCCACCGGCTCGCCTTGCGGCTGCTCCGATGGCACCAGGGCACGCGGTGACACTGGCCCCGGCGCCGCCTCCGCGACTGGCGCGATCGGTTGCTCCAGCGAAGCATCCTGCTCGGGCTCCGGTTCGGCCGCGACAACCGGAGCCGGCGGTTTCGGCGCCTCGCCCGCCGCCGTGGCGTTCAGCGCCTCGATCAGTTCGCCATCGTCGCCCGCCACCTCGCTGCCGGTGGCCGCCAAGCCGCCCAGGATCGCCTTGATCCGGTCCAGGGCCGCCAGGACCAGGGTCACAGTATCCGGCGTCGCCGTCAGCACACCGTCACGCACCTTCCCCAGCACGTTCTCGGCGGCATGCGCCACGTGCTCCAACCGCGGGAGGCCAAGAAAACCGCAGGTGCCCTTGATCGTGTGCACCAGCCGGAAGATCAGTGACAGCGTGTCCTGGTCGTCCGGCGTGCGCTCCAGCTTCAGCAGAGCGACATCCAGATCGGCGATGCTTTCGCTGGTTTCGGTGAGGAAGTCGGCGATTAGATCGTCCATGGCAGCCCTCTCGGGCCCGGTCAGACCCCGGGCGGAGCGCCATCTGGTCAGAAGCTGACGAACAATCGGTAAATGATCGGCGGCTATCGTCGGGAAAGCGACAGCAGCAATGGCGGCGAGAATTCGGCCTCGCTCATCGGTCCGGCGGGCATCAGCATGGACAGCCTGAAGTCGTGGCCGCGTGCCAGCAAGGTGGTCAGCGGTCCCTGCAGACTGCGGGCATCAGCCATCACCGCCGCCACAGCGGCGGCCTCGTCGACCAACCAGGTGCCCAGCCCAGCGGGCCAAGCGGCGCGGGGGCCGGAGATCGTCACCAGAATGCTGTCAGCCGGCGAGCCGGACAGCGCCACAATGCCGCCCCCCGCAAGGCTCTCGGACGCCAGCAAAAGCAGGTTGAGGACGACACGGGCCGCCTCCGGGGGGAAGAGCGCGTCGCTCTCCAGTCCCTCAAGATCGAGCCGCACCCGTCGGCTGGAAAACAGGCTATCCGCAAAGCCGCGCAGCCGGGCAACGTCGAGATCGTCGCCATCCCGGCCCCAGGCAGCTCGCAGCAACTTCAGGCGCTGAGCGAGCTGAACCGCTGTGTCTTCGGCGAGCGCCAGCGCCTCGCTGTCCGGCTGTTCGTCACGGGCGACCTCGAGCACACCGATCAGCGCGCCCAACGGGCCGCTCAGATCATGGCAGAGGCGGGCGCAGAGCAGTTCTGCGAGCCGTAGCGCTTCGCTCGTGCCAGTCACAGGAATCCCTTCCCCAAGGAAGCGACACGCATATGCCGGTTATTTCACACGCAATTTACGGCCCCTGCCACGCAAAAGTCGAGGGCAGCCAGGACTTGAACCCTCGACCAGGACAGCGCAAGTCACAGTCTGTAAAGGAGCCATTGCCTCTGATGATCGATCCGTTCGGCCGGTCCATCACCTACCTCCGCGTCTCGGTCACCGACCGCTGCGACCTCCGCTGCGTCTACTGCATGGCGGAGGACATGTCGTTTCTGCCAAAGCGCGACCTGCTGACCTTGGAGGAACTGGACCGGATCTGCGCTGCCTTTATCCGGCTGGGCACCAACAAGATCCGCATCACCGGCGGCGAGCCCCTGGTGCGGCGCGACGTGATGACGCTGTTCCGCAGTCTGGGCGCCAGACTGGGCGAAGGCGGGTTGCAGGAGCTGGTGGTGACCACCAACGGCACACAACTCGCGAAGCTGGCAGGCGGCCTGTACGAGGCAGGCGTGCGCCGCATCAACGTTTCGCTCGACACGCTCGATCCGGACAAGTTCGCCAGGATCACCCGTTGGGGGAAGATGGGCGCGACACTCGACGGCATCTTTGCCGCCAAGGCGGCCGGGATGGCGATCAAGATCAATGCCGTCGCGATGAAGGGCGTGAACGAGGACGAATTCGACGGCATGCTGGCTTGGTGCGGCGATCATGGCTTCGACCTGTGTCTGATCGAGACCATGCCGATGGGCGACATCACCGGCGATCGGACCGAGCAGTACCTGCCGCTCTCCATCATTCGTTCCCGCCTGCGGCGGCGCTGGACGCTGGAGGACACCGACTACCGCACCGGCGGCCCGGCGCGGTACTTCAACGTGGCCGAGACCGGCCGGCGGATTGGTTTCATCACGCCGATGACTCACAACTTTTGCGAGAGCTGCAACCGCGTGCGGCTGACCTGCACCGGCACGCTGTACATGTGCCTCGGGCAGGACGACGACGCGGACCTGCGGAAGGTGGTGCGCGCGGGCGCCAGCGATACCGAGTTGGACAACGCCATCCGCGAGGCGATCAGCCGCAAGCCGAAGGGGCACGACTTCATCATCGATCGCCGTCACGACCGCCCGGCGGTTGCGCGCCACATGAGCGTCACGGGCGGCTAGTTTACTCAAGACGCACAGCGCGACGCAATCACACAGCGTACGGTATTCGTACTCCTGGGTCATCGGCAGGAAAGCTTCTGCCGTTGCGCATTACAACCAACATCGAGTGCACCTGCGCGGATCCCTATGATTGCGTCTGGCAGCAGTATGTTCGTATCGAACAGCGCCTTCACCATTCGGCGCGCGCCTTCCGCTGATAGGCTACGCCATCCGTCCCTTCCGGCCCCCAAAGCCCGAACGCATCCACCCCAGTCCCTTGCTCATAGGTCGCAAGATAGCCGGCAATCGCTTCACGAATGAGGGCCGCGCGACCTGTTGCGGCGTCTGCCGAGGACTGTCAGCTCGCGAAGCTGACTGTCCGGAATGTCGACGAGGGTACGCATACCTTTGTCCATTGATGTCTGATATCATGGCTATTTATGAGAGCCCTAGGCGACAAGCCACGCTACAGCGGCAATACCAGAAGAATATCCACCCGCCGCGAGTCCAGCACGACGTGGCGCGATCTGAAGCGCAGTCTTTCATCGTCCCGAACGACATGATCCAGATAACGGCCGGTAGCGAAGGTCACGGTGTCGCCATCCTGCGCGATGCGGAACACACAAAAGTTCGACCGCACCGCGAAGCCAACACTCAGCGGTTCGCAGCGCGGGCGGCCGAGCAGATGCCGATAGGTGTGTGGCTCGTAGATGTTGGCGGTGCGCAGCGCCTGGATGCGATCCTTCATCATGCCGCGGCTGCCGCAATACAGGATGCCGATCGGCTGCCCGGCATCATGGCTTTCACGCGTGATGATCTGGTATTCGCCGTCCTCGGTGAAGAAGCATGGCCAGCGTTCCAGCGCACCGTCGTCGATCGCTTCGGCGTAGTCCGCGAGCAGCCCCTCGATCGCCTCGCGCACGGTTAGAAGCCCATCAGCTCGCGATAGCCCTGCCAGAAGCCGCGGATGCCGGTCTCGGTCGCGCGCGACCCGTCCGATGATGCGACGTCGCGGCCGCCCATCTCAAGGAAGGCGTTGCGGTCTTCGCTGCCGCGCGTGCCACGCTGGACGAATTCGTTGATGCAGCCATCCTCGAGCGACACGAGTCCCGCCGCGCCGGTCAGGTTGCTCTGCATCAGGCGCTGGCGTGTCTGCTGCTCGCTGTCATCCTGGTAGCCCAGGTAGATCCAGAACAGTTCGGTCCTGTCGATGCCGCGCGGCGTGAAGAACCGGACCGCCAGCGAGTTCAAGGTCAGCTGCACGACCAATGTCGGGAATACCGTCTGGATGCAGTGAGTGATGCCGTCGTCGAACTCGGTCCACGTATCGAGCAGCTGCGGCGCGGCCAGGCCCGACTTGTACTGCGCCGAACGCACCGTCTGGTATTCGTCGGATTGTTGCAGAGTGTCGCGCTTGGCGTAGCTGATCGAGTGCCGGCCATCGTCGGACAGCAGCATGCCGCCATCCATGTCGAGCCGGTTCACCTTGAACGTCGTGTAGAACGTGTGCAGTAAAGTCGCGTGATACGAGTCACGCACGTTCTCCGCGTAGAGCTTCCAGTTGTTGTGGATGATCTGGCTGTGCATGCCGAGTAACCGGTGCGGCCGGCCGAGATTGCGGCGGATCATACGCGCCATCGTCTCGCCGAGATACTCTTCCACCGGCTTCGTCGCATCCGAGAACGTGCCGAATACGAGCCCGGAGAACACTTCGACACGCAGCGGCTCCAGCCGATGCTGCGCGTTGTCGAAATCCTCCGGCATGCCGCCCTTGCCACGGACGCCGTGACGGAACGCAACGCTCTGCAGCCGCCCTGCGAGATCGTAACTCCACGAATGATACACGCAGGTCAGCGCCTTCGCATTGCCGCGTTCCTGCAGGCACACCAATGCCCCCTTGTGCGCGCAGCGATTGACCAACGCGTGGATCGCGCCATGTTCGTCGCGTGTGACGACAACCGGCGTTTCGCCCACCGTGGCAAGACGCCAGTCGCCGGGATTGGGAATCTCTATCTCCAGGCACAGAAAATTCCAGATCGGCCCACGAAACAGCCGTCTCTGCTCCTCGGCGTAGATCGCCGGATCAGAGAACACGCGGAACGGCACGCGTGTCACGCCGCCCCGCGGCCAGAGCAGATCGCTTGCAAGGTCGCGCGTCACCGGGATGTCCATCGCTCGCCTCCGCGGCATTGCTGTCATGAGCGACGGTAGCGGTGCCAGCGGCCCTGATGCAATGCAACCGCGATTGACCGTGCAGTGCGCGGCAGCGCAGTGTCCGAATGCCGGTCAACGATCCGGCAGGGAGCATTGTCGTTCAGGGAGAACAAAGCATGATCAGTCGCAGAGCTGCCCTCACGGGCGGTGTCGTTGCCGCAACCGCCGCCACGCTTCGCGGCGCCCGCGCCGCCAACACTCCGGGTGTCACGGCCACCTCGGTGAAGATCGGCAACACAATGCCGTACAGCGGTCCCGCCTCGACCTATGGCGTGATCGGCCGCACCGAGAGCGCATTCTTCAAGATGCTCAACGAGCAGGGTGGCGTCGACGGCCATAGCATCGATTTCATCTCATACGACGACGGCTACAGCCCGCCGAAGACGGTGGAGCAGGTCCGTCGGCTCGTCGAGGAGGATCAGGTCGACTTCTGTTTCCAAAACCTGGGTACGCCGTGCAACTCGGCGATCGCGGAGTATCTGAACCACAAGCAGATACCGCATCTGTTCGTCGGTTCAGGCGCCAGCAAGTGGGCTGACATCAAGAAATATCCCTGGACCATGGGTTTCCAGCCCGGCTACCGTACCGAGGCGCAGATCTACGCCAAGCACATGCTGGCGAACGTGAAGGATCCGAAGCTCGCGATCCTCTATCAGAACGACGATTTCGGTAAGGACTATCCGACCGGTGTGCGCGATATCCTTGGCGACAAGTGGGACAAGATCGTCGTCAAGACCGCCAGCTACGAGACCACCGACCCGACGATCGATTCGCAGATTGTCGAGGCGCAGAGTGCCGGCGCGAATGTGTTCCTGGTTGCCGCGATTCCCAAGTTCGCGGCGCAGTCGATCAGCAAGGTCTATGCGCTGAACTGGAAGCCGGCCTTCTACATGACCAACGTGGCAATTTCGGTCGGCGGCGTATTGACGCCAGCCGGACCCGAGAAAGCCATCGGCATGCTGAGCACCCAGTATCTGAAGGACCCGACGGATCCGGCGTTCAAGGACGATACCGGCATGAAGCAATGGCGCGACTTCATGGCGAAATACATGCCGGGCGGCGACGTCACCGACGCGAGCTATGTGTTTGCCTATGCAGTCAGCCTGACGATGACGCAGGTTCTGAAGCAGTGCAAAGGCGATTTCTCACGGGCGAATGTCATGAAGCAGGCGGAAAGCCTGCATGATTTCGAGGTGCCCGTGACGCTGCCGGGCATCAAGATCAACACGACGCACACGGATCACCGCCCCATTACGTCGATGCAGTTCGTGAAGTGGGACGGCAAGACCTGGGTACGCTTCGGTGACCTGGTCGCCGGCGCGACGGTGTAAGTGCGGCAGGGGCGGCCTCAGGGCCGCCCCGACCGGTGGTACGGATGTCCCGCCGCGATCGACCGAGCGCGGTAGACCTGCTCGACCAGCATGACCCGGGCGAGCAGGTGCGGCCAGGTCAATCGTCCAAGCGACAGCGTGTAATCGGCGCTAGCGATCACCTGCGCGTCCAGCCCCTCGGCACCACCGACGAGAAAGCAGACCGGCCGCCCCGCAGCGAGCCAGCGCTCCAGCAGCCGTGCCAGCTCTTCGCTGTTCGGCATGGCACCGCCGGAATCCAGCGCCACCACAAAGGCCGGATCGGGCAGCGCACCCAGCAGCGCCTCGCCTTCACGCCGCTTCACTTCCGCGGACGCCCCGCGCGCTTCTGCTATCTCGGTCACCGCGAATTTTGGCCGCAGCCGCGTATTGTAGCGGGCGAAGAGTTCGGCCTCTGGCCTGTCGCGCAGCCGGCCGACAGCAAACAGACTGAGCATCTTCGGCCTCCTCTTGCGATTGGTCGCGGCAGGCTCAAGCATGTGCCGGGACCATAGGGGGAAGCGATGGCCTGGCCCACGCAGCAGGGAATTTTCGACGCCGGCGACCTGACGCTGCAATCGGGCGCCGTCCTGCGCGACGCGCGTTTGTCCTGGAAGGCGCACGGCGCGCTTGCGCCGGCGCGTGACAACGTCATCGTCTATCCCACCAGCTACGGCGCGCAGCATCCGGATCTGGAATGGCTGATCGGCCCCGATGGCGTGCTCGACCCGACGCGCTGGTTCATCGTGATCTGCGACATGTTCGGCAACGGGCTGTCTTCCAGCCCGTCGAATACCGCGGACTATCCCTCGCTGGTGACGATATTCGACAATGTCCAGGTCCAGCGCCATGCGCTGCGCGCCTTGTTCGGCATCGAGCATGTGGCGTGCGTGTATGGCTGGTCGATGGGCGCGCTGCAGGCCTATCACTGGGCGGCACTGTTCCCCGACGCGGTGGACCGCATCGTGGTGAACTGCGGCGTGGCGCGCACCGCCGTGCACAACCAGGTCTTCCTGCGCGGTCTGATGGCGACGCTGGAGGCGGCACCAGAGCACATTGGCGACGGCCGTTTCTCTGCCGAGCCACTCGCTGCCAAGCGGGCGTTCGGCCGCATCTATGCGGCCTGGGCCCTCAGTCAGGATTTCTACCGCGCGGGACTGCATCTTGTCGGCGCACCGGATCTCGAGACGTTCCTGCGCACCGACTGGGAGGATCGGTTCGGCGCGCGTCCTGCCGCAAACCAATACGCGCAGCTGCGCACCTGGGACACCGCGGACATCAGCGATAACCCGTTGCATGGCGGCGATCTGCCGCGCGCGCTGCAAACCATCCGCGCGCGCGTGTTGCTGATGCCTGGCGAGACCGATCTCTATTTCCGCGTCGCCGACAACGCGGCCGAATTGCCGTTTCTGGCGCGGGCGGAACTGAAGCCGATCCCCAGCATCTGGGGACACCGCGCCGGCAACCCCGCAACGAACCCAGAGGACGCGCGGTTCGTCAAAGAGGCCGTGCGCGACTGGCTAGCGCGGTAGCGGCATTTGCGCACCGTCACGCCCACCCGATAATTCCAACCAAGGAGCCCAGCCATGGCCGTCATTACCGCAATTAATCCGCCGACCGTGCGTGCGCCGACCGGCTACACACACTCCATGCTGATCACGGGCGAGCAGCGTCGCCTCATCGTCTCCGGCCAGGTCGGCGTGGCACCGGACGGCTCCGTGCCGAGTACCGGCGAGGGCCAGATCGCCCAGGCATTCGCCAATATGCGCGCGGTGCTGGAGGCGAACGGCATGAGCGTCACCAATCTGGTCAAGACGACAGTGTTCCTGACCGACCGCGCGTTGCTCGGGTCTTTCCGCGCGGCACGCGAGGCGGTTTATGGCGAACACGCACCGTGCTCGACTCTGCTGTTCGTCGCGGGGCTCGCCGATCCACGCTTCATGGTGGAGATCGAGGCGGAAGCGGTTTCCTGAAGAAAGTCCGAGGATGGCGAGGGCGGGTCGAAGGTGGCCAGTGGCATCCAGCCACCTTCGTTGAGTCTCTATGCGGTCAAGTACGAACCGTTGGTCTCCTGACCGATTTCGGCAAATGTGCTCTGTGAGGTTTCCAGGGGGTCCGACTGGAAGGTGAAGTCACCTGCCGCAGCCTGCCACTCCATCTGCGCAGAGGCTTCCGCGAACGTACCGGAGAAGATGCCCTTCGTCGGATCAGTGCTCTTGACGGGCATCATTGTTACGCCGCCCTGCCAGACAACCTTGAACGATATCCAACCAGGAACCGGCGGCGGGTTGTTACCCGTGGCCAGAGCGTTTTGCACCGTAGTATAGTCATAGACGGGTACCTTGCTCGCGGTCATCGTCGCGGTACCGTTGGTCAGATCAACCTCGACACCCCTGGTAGGTAGAGGCACGGTCCAGAACAGGCCGACCGGTGGGAACTGCGATGGGTTGAATTCGTGTATTTGTGCGCCGCCCGAACCGGGCAGGAAGACTTCCACTCAAACAAACGCGAACGTTCCCTGGTGCTCTTGTCCGTCGGCGCCGACAAACGTTCCCGTCATGAACCGCATATCAGTATTCTGATCGAACGAAAACGATTGTTGATCGCCTGTCTTGATGTTGGTCCGCGTGACATTCCCACTTAGGACCGCAATGCCCGAGGAACCCTTGAAGTTGCTGATGGTGGACGGCTCCTGACCAGGACCGCCGAACACGTGAAAGGCGCCTATCGGACTCAAACCGGATGTTCCACCTACCACAGGTATCGGCGCAAACGTCCATGGTGCCTGACGCCTGTTTGGTCTGTCATCAGCGACAGCGGTCCTGGAGCCGACCAAGGTTGCTCCAAGCGCGCCAAACCCGAGTCTTCGTCGTGACAGAATCGTGCGCATGTTGCCTCCGTTATAGATTATTGCAACTCGGCACGTCTGGGAACGACCAGCATTTCAGCCGATGACGTTTCCCACCAGGTAAACTTACCTGCAGTTTTCGATGACTGCCCCTTCAAGAGAACGTGAGCCTCAGGGGCGTCACGAGGATTACGGACTTTGCGTCTCCAGGGACGTGATTTCGTAGCGGAAGCGCGCCGGGTCCAGTGTATTCGGCTGGCCTGCTGCGGTGAATGCACACGGGTACATCAGGAAAGCAAAGTTTGGCCGCCGCTGCCCGGCGCCGGGCAACTCAATGTCGGTGGCGCTATTGTATCCGACCCAATTCATTTCCCAGTTGCCGAACAGGCGCTCACGCAATTCGCGCACCTCCGGGCTGTCCACCGCCAGTTTCTGCTCCAGGACGACCTTACGCACGTCCGCGGGATCGAGCGGAAACCAGCCGGCATTTTCCAAATAAGCCTCAGCGCGGCAGTGCTGCGCCTTGCTGATGTCACCGCCCTTTCCGAGTGAACGATACACACGTGAGTCGGCGACGCGAATCCCATACACGTCACGGGCCGGAATGCCTGCCGCCCGTGCCAAGCCGACCATCAGGCCATTGATATCGACGCACTTGCCGCCGAAATTGGCCGATTGAAGCATTGCCTTGATGTCACCGACACCGCAGCCGGGGGTGTCGGGGTTGCGCCAGGTCGTGTCCACCACCCAGTCATAGATGGCGCGCAACCGCTCACGAGGGTCCGTGCGACCGTCAACGATACGCTCGGCCGTCGTGCGCACGATACCATCAGTCGGCGCGCTCTCCGTTGGGGCCAACCAGAATTGTCGTTCAGCTTGGTTGATCGGCACCATCGGCAGCGCAGCCCGGTCGCAGGTTGCGACGGTCTGCCTGACCTCAATGTGCTGCGAGGTCGCGCTTTCGTCCCATGTGCTGCGTAATATCTGCGCGCCATAAGTTGGATCGCGTACCAGTTCAGCTCGGCCGTTGCTCTGCCACTCCACATCGATGGCAGTCTGGTAGCCAGCTGCTGTCTGCGCCAGAGGCAACCAGAGTCGTGCCTGGCCGGACGAATTTTGCAATGTGACCTTGGTCGTGATCACGAATTGTCGCCATGCCCCGACGGGCGTACGCTCCGCCACCTGTATAGCATCTGCTTTTGCCCCAAACCCCATGAGTGCGGGAGTGGCAGCGCTTGCAACGATGAATGCCCGACGGTGCATGACGGTCCCTCCTTCGCCCTTATTGCTTGCTTATCTTAAGCTAACCGGCAGAGCAGCCAGGTTTCAACAGCCCGGAGACCCAGACACGTTAGTCTGGAGTGGTCTCCCCAAACCGCTAATGTTTCGGAGCCCGGTGAAACGGCGCATGCTCAGGTCGCCATGCGTGGCGCGGGACGCGTCATGCCGGTGATCCTCCGCAGCCCGGCCAGCACCACCACCGCCAGCCCGGCCAATGCCACGTAGTGTGCCGGCCGCAGACCAAAGTGCAGCGTTTCGCTTGCGGCCAACACGCGCCACGGGTTGATCCCGGTCGCCAGCCCATACCAGGCGAACTCGATGCCGGCACTGGCGCACGCCGCCACGACGGCCAACGCCAGTTGCGCGAACGGGTTCCGCTGCCAGGCCACCGGGAGCGTACGCCACGCCAGCAGCCACCCGAACAGGCCGGAGAAGAATACCGGCTCCGATACGTTCGACTTCGACTGGATGAAGTAGTGCAGCAGCGCGATCGCGCCCAACACGTAGATCGCCCGATGCAGTTGCTTCCACCGGCGCCCCAGCCTGCGGGCCCAGCCGTCGGTCGACGTCACTCCGAGAACAACCAGCCCGAGCAATACGGTGAAGCCAATGGTCAAATAGAACCGCAGCGCGATCTCGGATGCGACCAAGCCCAATCGAAAGTTCTTGTCCGCGATGTAGAGCGTGAAATGCGCCAGCGCGTAGGCAAGCGCAGTCAGACCGACGGTCCGCCGCACCAGCAGTAGGCGTGGCCAGTTCAGCACCCGCGCCGCCGGGGTGATCGCCAGCGAGATCAGCAGGTAGCGGATCGCCCAGTCACCGGTGCCGTGGATCACCTCGGTCACCGGGCGTCCGCCGAGCATGCCGTTCGCCCACCAGAACGCCAGCACCATGCCGGGAATGAAGCTCGCCGCGAGCACCGCCGCCTTCAACGGCAGGAAACGGCCATGCCGGTCGCGCCATGGAACGATCATTTTGCTGGCGATCATCGTGCGGTTCCCGGCGTCTGGCGCGCCGCGCGATCGAGCATCTGCCATTCGGTGCGGACCCGGCCCGCCACCGTTGCCTCGCCGCGGCGGACAAGGGCCGTCGCGGCCCTGTCGCCGATCATCCTCGCCATGTTGTCTGGACCCGCCATTTCGACCATCGATCGCATCGCATCCCTCAGCACGCCCATTCGTCTCGCGACGTAGTCGATCATTACATGCGGCCCAGGAGCGGGCGGATCGATGCGCATGGTCAGCGTCCAGCCAGCCTTCCGCTCGATCGCAGTCCCCCGCGGAGCGCCCGCGCAGCAGGTCCCGTCAACATCTCTTGGACGCCGCAGCGGCTCATCGGCCAAAACCGCGGGGCCCACGTCGGGCTCAGCGCCAGGACCACGGCACGCTTCATTCGGCCGCAGGCGCCTGCGGCGAGGCGACAGCCGATCGATGCATCAGTGATCCGCCAGGCAGCGGATCTCGGCCGCCAGCGCCGCTGGGTCCGGATCGACGGCAAACTCGGCTGGCACGGTAAGCGCGTGGGCAAGCCGCGCCTTGTAGTCATCGCGTGCCAACTCCTCGGTGCCGAACTGCGACAGGTGCGCGGTGACGAACTGGGTGTCCAGCAGCCGGAAGCCGCCTAGACGCAATCGCGCCACGAGGTGCACCAGGGCTACCTTCGAGGTGTCCCGCACCATGCTGAACATGCTCTCACCAAAGAACACGCCGCCAATTGCCACGCCGTAGAGGCCACCGACCAGATGGCCGTCCTGGCGGGTCTCCACCGAGTGGGCGTGGCCGAGCTGATACAGCTCGCCGAACAGCCGTTCGATCTGCGGATTGATCCAGGTGTCGTCGCGCCCCGGGGCAGACTGCGCACAGCCGGCGATGGTCGCTGCGAAGTCCTGATCGACCGTAACGGTGAAGGCGTCCGACAGCACGGTGCGGGCGAGCCGGCGCGGCAGATGGAAGCGGTCCAACGGCAGGACGCCGCGGCGCTCCGGGTCGAGCCAGTAGAGGCGTTCGCCACGACGGGTCTCCGCCATCGGGAACAGGCCGTGCCGGTAGGCCCGCAGCATGAGGTCAGCCGTGATCTCCACTGTGCGCCGGGACATGCGGATATTGTGGGGTCGGATGGCCGGTTCGGGAAGGCGCTCTTGTCGGTTTGGCGATCCGGGAGGTTAATGGTGGCGTAGCCGATCGCGAGGAACGTCATGACCAAGTACACCTGGGAGCACATCCACCTGAAGTCGCCGGACCCGGCGGCGACGGCACAATGGTACGAGGACAAGCTGGGCGCTGAGATCATCCGTACGCCACTACCTGACGGTTCGACGCGCTTTGATCTCAACCTGACGGGGCAGAGGATCTTCATCGCGAGGTCGGACCCGGCGTCGACCGGTGCGTCGCCCCAGACACCATACATGGGGCTGGAGCACTTCGGACTGACCGTCGAGAACATCGACGCCGCGGTCACCGAGCTGAAGGGCAAGGGCGTGGCGTTCACGGTGGAACCGAAGACCATCAGGCCCGGCGTCCGCATCGCATTCCTGACCGCGCCGCAGAACGTGTCGATCGAACTGATACAGCGCGGATAAGCCCGCAACCGCCGACCGCACCCGCCGTCGTCAGCCCGGACCGACGAGAGCCACCGTCGCGACGCCATAGCGTGCGCAGAGGTCCTGGCTGATCGCCCGGAGCTGCCGACGTGCCGACGCGTCGTAGGCCTGCCGTTCGGCGCGCGCCTCGTGGAGGCCATTGAAATAGCAGCCGCTGCGCCCCTCGACCGCCGGCGAGGCGGCGAGATTGAGGATCGCCTCGGCGCCTACCTCGACGCTGCTCACGGGCGTCACGCCGGCGCGCCGCACCATCGCGGTGTCCATGTAGGTCGCCGGATGCAGCGCGTTGACGGTGACGCCTGTGCCGGCGAGCGCCTCGGCGAGATCGATGGTGAACATAATCTGTGCCAGCTTGCTCTGGCAGTAGGCGCGCACGCCGCTGTAACCGCGCGTCAGCATGACGTCGGCGAAGTCGATCGGCTGCTGCCCGGCCGAGGCCACGTTGACGATGCGCGCCGGCGCGCTCTGCCGCAGCAGCGGCAATAGAAGATGGGTCAGCAGAAAGCCGGCCAGGTAGTTGACCGCGAGGCGAAGCTCGTGGCCGTCGGCGGTGGTCTGCCGCGAAGCGCCCGCTGTGCCGAGGCCCGCGTTGTTGATCAGAATGTCGAGGCGATCCGTCCGCTGCCGCACGGTCTCACCGAGGTGCCGCACCTCGGCCAATGACGCGAGGTCAGCGGCGAGGAACTCCCCCGCGCCGCTTGATTGGGCAATATCGGCGACAACTCGGTTGCCGCGGTTCCGGTCGCGACCATGCACCAGGACGCGCGCACCCGCCTCGCCGAGGCGGATCGCAACCATGCGGCCGACGCCGTCGGTGGAGCCGGTGATGAGCGCAGTCTTGCCAGCCAGCGAAGTCATGGCACATCGGCGTCCTGTGGCGGCCACAGCCAGGTGCCGTGCGCTGCGTTGTAGATCGCCTGCGGGGACGCACCCTTGACCCCGTCAGGATGGTTTGCATCGTGGTAGCGGTAGCCGAGAGGCACACCGTTCTGTGCCGACACCGGGTCGTCTGAAGCGTCTGGGCCCGGGACGCACCCCGCTGCCAGGGTGCATAGGGCCCACAAGGCCACGTACCTGGGATGCATCACGTGTCTCCGCCGGCCACGTCGCTGTAGCTGGCGACAGGCTGCCAGATGTCAACGAATTGCGGCCGATGCCAACCAGAGCCGCGCTCTGGGATCGGTAATGAGCTGGTCCCCGATCGATCTAGATCTCAATCCCAGGTTGGACGCTGGCAGCGGTTGTGCGAGGCTCTGCCAAGGAACCTGCTCCTTTAACCGGTGCTGCCACGTTCACAATGACCGCCATTGAGCTCTTCGAAATCACGCAAGCCGCCACGGCTCTGCCCGGCGCCTGGTCGGTGTCCGGCCAGTGCACCGATGACGGGAACTGCTACGCGGGCCTCATTGACCCCGAGGGGGACGGCCGAGCCGCCCTGCTGATCGCTAGGGACCCCGACGGGCTATATGTCGCCAAATCCAGTGGTGAGACTGTGGCTCGCGGCTGCGCGAGCGTCACAGAGGCGCTGGCGGCGGTGCGCTGGGTGCTCCGCCAGCGCTGAGAGCGCCGGACAGGACTCTCGCCTGGCTATGCGGTTTCTGCAGGGAAGACCGGAGTTCGCCACCAGCCGTCAGGTCGGTCCTACGGAACCGCGAATTGCACGAGAACCAGCCAGGCGGAACACAGCCCGAAGGCGATCCCGCTGACGATGAGGTAGGCGCGCACCACGGGAAGGGCTCGCCTCAAATTCGTTCCCGTCGCGAAAGCTGGGTCCGTTGCTCAACCGCTGCCGCGTAACGGACGGGGCAGAAGGTCACATCCCGGCTTGCCAGAAAGGCTTCGGTCAGAGCCTCGGCCTCGCCCACCCTCAGCGGTGGCAGTCGCTTGCACCGCTGCCACCGCGCCTGCACATCCGAGCGGTCTTGGTTGAACGACGCGGCGCTACGAAACATGAAACCCTCTCCCTCGCTGATCCGACGCGGCACACCGGGCCGGACGCGGTGACGTGATGGGCAAAAAATAGCAGGGAGTGGTTTCAAATCCGTATCTATTGACGATTATTGAGATCGCTCTGGCTCTAGCGCTCGGGGGCGACCGCCACGTTCAGCGGCAGCCCCGCGAGCCCTCGGCCCGCCGACGGGTCAGCCCGTGCGCGGCAGACTGGCCAGAAGCTGCTGGGCGATCTCAGAGTGCTGCAGAACGATGGGCCGCGTGTTCTGCACCCACGCGTTGATATGCTGGTCCTCGCCGTGGATCAGCTGAGCGTTGAGCTCGTCCACCATCACTGCGTGCGCGCGGACCATGTCGTCGACATAGGCACGATCGAAAGCGGGGCCGCTGAGCTTGGCCAACTGGCCGAGCATGGCGCGGTGCTGCTCGCTCAGCGTCGCCGTCGACGGCATATGATGCGACTGCGCGATCGGCGCCAGCGTGTCCTGCGCGTAGGTGTGATCCGTGATCATTTTTTCCGCAAAGTTGCGCACGTCCTGGTTCCGGCTTTGCTGTAGCGCCAATTGACCCGCCTGGTACTCCGCCATATTGCCTTCGATCTGGCTCTGCACGAACTGCGCGTCCCGTGAGGTCAATGGTGCGACGGGAGCGCCAGGAAGTACCGCTGGGGCTGCCACGGTGGGCGGCGGTGCCGGCACCGTGGTCGGCGGCGACTGCGCGAGGGCCGGCTCGGCTAGAATTGAAGCCGCCAGCAGCGCTGTAAGGAACGATGTCTTCATTGGCGTATCCTCAAAGAGTGCTCGCCATTAATGCGGCCAGGCGAAGATGGTTCAGAGCCAGCCCGGACATCGCGAAAACGTGGAGGCCGTGCGGCAATGGCAGGACTTGCCGCGGCGCTTCGCCCGCTACCGCATCAACCTGCCATCCAGTGCCACGCGATCGCGTCGCCAGGGTGGTCGCCGCCCCAAAACAACCCCTGATCCGCCACAAAAGTAGGCGATCCGAAAGGACGTCAGCGCAATGGCGTGCCGAGCGATCTGCTCGCCGCCCGAGAAGCACGTAGCGTCCCCCGAAGCAGGCGCAGCTTGCGCTCGACAGGGCATTGCGAACCTATGTGGAGGAACGATTGGCAGGCGTCGTCGTCGATCCGAGTGGAGCTTCTGTTCCCGGCCCGGCTGTGCGATGGAATGGCCGCCGGCATGGACCACGGAAGCATCGGTGGTGGGCAAACGCCTGGAGCCGGAGGGGTCGTCCAGCAATGCCCTGACCCATGCCGAATGCCTGCCCGTCCTGCCCGGCAGTCGGCGCATCACCGCTGTCGCGCCAGCTGCGCCACTGAAGGCGCTCTGCGTGCCTTTTTTGATGTCATCGATCGGATTGGCGCGGGGTGTCTTCACACAACCCTTGACGAACCATTATCCCATCGGCGCATGGCACTTCGCTGCCTGAAGCAGCGCCATTCGTGGCAGTCTCGAGCGAGAGACGCGACTGCACGCCGAGATGATATTTGTGGTGGCGTACGAGACCACGCCCAAAGTCACGGACGGTTTCCGGTGCTTCAATCTAGAGATGGAGCTCTCGGATCAACTATTCTGACCGAGTGCGGACTTTTGGCTACTACGACGAAATGGACCAATCAGGGAAGGAGCAGCTTGCATTGAGCCTTCCAAGCATCTCGGCTATGCGTATGCTGACATTGGCAGACGAGTGTTTGTACTTGTGCCGCGAGGCTCCAAGCCGTAAGCGCGCAGCCCAGTGACGTTGGATGCCGTACCGGCTTGCACTCTGCGGGGCTGCGATGAGACGGATGATTGACTGTGAAAGACCCCAGTAGACCTGCAGGTAATGCCGCCGCTCGTGAGACGCTGCGTCTTTCCAGCGAAAGGACGCTCACCTGGGCGGCCTTCGAGTCCAACTGGTACCTCCAAGCCTACCCTGACGCGCGTGCTGAACTCGCCGACACGAGGCCAGCAACCATACTCCAATACTATCTGGATCGCGGCCAACTTTGCGGCCATGCGCCGAACCTGTTCTTTGACGAGTCGTTTTTCCTCACCAACAACCCTTCGGCAGCCAGCGCGGTGCAGGCAGAACAAGCGGCGTCAGGGTTTGACACATACTGCCGTGACGCCGGCCGCCACCGCTGGCCGCACTGGCTGTTCGACGAGGCCCTGTACCGCGAACGCTCCGCCGATCTCACCGATGAGGTCCTGCAGATGCATGGCCTGGTCAACGGCTATGACCATTACCTGCGCGTCGGGAACAAGGAAGGCCGCATCGCCAGCCCCTTCTTCGACCGCGCAACCTACCTCAGCCAACTCTCCCCCGACGACCTGGCCCAGGCCGAAGCAGAAGGCCCCTTCATCCACTACCTGCGGCGATTGCCCCAAGGCGGAAACCCGCTGCGCACAACGCCATATTTCGACCCGGAATGGTACCTGCAGCGTTATCCCCCTGTGGCAGATGCAATTGCCGCGCGACTATGGCTCTGCCCGCTGCACCACTACCTGGCGAACGACAGCCCGACCGAGTTCGATCCGCTCCCGCACTTCTCTGAACGCTACTACCTCAGCCGCTACCCAGACATCGCCAAAGCGGTCGAGACCGGGCGCCATCGCAACGGCTACGAACACTTCCTGCGGTCCGGTGCGCGTGAACTGCGCTCACCCAGCGAGTCGTTCGATCTGAGCTACTATGCGACGGCGCACCGTTTCGTCCGCACGGACCTGGAGAGCGGCGCCGCGTCACACGCCTTCGCGCATTACCTGACGATCGGCCGCGCGGCCGGCCTCGCCATTCTGCCGCCGCCCGACGATAACGTGACCGAGGGGCAGGCCAAGACCCTGTTCCGGACGCGCGCCCGGAACTTGCTGCCGCTGTTCGCCCGCCAGCCGCTGGATTTCACGGTCACCGACAAGCCCAAGCTCTCGGTCGTCATGGTGCTGCACAACCAGTTCGAATTCACGATGCAGGCGCTGAGTTCACTGCGGCAGAACTGGCCGGGACCGATCGAGCTCGTGCTGGTCGACTCCGGCTCCAGTGACGAGACCCGGTTCATCGGCCGCTATGTGCACGGCGCGAGCCTTCTGAGGTTCGACGTCAATCTGGGCTTCGTCCGTGGCTGCAATGCGGGGCTGACCGCTGTTACCATAGATACGGTGCTGCTGCTTAACAGCGACGTCGAACTCGGACCCGGCGCGATCGCCGCCGCGATACGGCGGCTGCACTCGGATCCGCGTATTGGCATCGTAGGTGGCAAGATCATCCGCACACATGGCCGGCTGCAGGAGGCGGGCTGCATCATCTGGCGCGACGGCTCATCGCTTGGCTATATGCGCGATGCGCCGCCGCTGGCACCCGAGGCCAATTTCGTGCGCGATGTCGACTACTGCTCTGGCGCGTTCCTCATGATTCGCGGCGAGGTGCTGGCGAAACTGGAAGGCCTCTCGGACGAGTTCGCGCCTGCCTATTACGAGGATGCCGACCTGTGCATTCGGGCGAGGCAGGCGGACTTCCGGGTCGTCTACGATCCCGGCGTCGTAATCCATCATTTCGAGTACGGGAGTGCCAGCAGTTTTCGTGCCGTGGAAGCAGAGACCGCTCGGGCGCGCGAGGTGTTCATTCGCCGTAACCAGAGCTACCTGCGCTTTCGTTACATTGCCGATCGGCGAGCGGAGGTGTTCGCGCGTTCGGCCGAGGATGACCGAAGGCGCATCCTGTTCATCGACGACCAGGTTCCACTGCGGATGCTCGGGTCCGGTTTCGTACGGTCCAACGACTTGATCGGGGTGATGGCCTCGATGGGGTTCCACGTCACGGTGTTTCCGATGTCCAATGCATCATTTGATCCCACGGCCATTTACGCGGATATGCCGGAGACCGTCGAGGTCATGCACGACCGCTCGTTCGAGGATCTCGGAGCGTTCCTCCAGGAACGTGATGGGTATTACGACACGATCTGGATCGTCCGGACACACAACCTCGATCGTGTGCGGCCGATTTTGGAGCCCATGATTGTTGGCAAGGGTCGCCCGCCACAGATCGTGCTCGACACTGAGGCGATCTTTGCTGTTCGCGACGAGCTGCGCGCGACACTGACGGGCACCGCGCCAGCATTGAAGCTGGACGAGGAAATCCGTCGTGAATTCGAAAATGCACCATTTTGTCAGCAGATTGTCGCTGTCAACGAAGCGGAAGCCGCGGAGCTGCGGCGCCTGGTTTCGCCGTGTGTGTCGGTGATTGGCAGCATGCGTGAAGTCACGCTGACACCGCGCCGATTTGAAACCCGGTCTGGTATCCTGTTCATCGGCGCTATCCATACTTTGGCAAGTCCGAATTTCGACAGCCTCTGCTGGTTCATTGATGAGGTGCTGCCATTGATAGAGGAAGATCTGGGATCGGAGACCCGATTGACGATTGCGGGATACCTTGGAAAAGATGTGACGCTGGATCGTTTCCGCGACCATGCGAGAATTACGCTGGTCGGCCCGATTTCCGCGACCGATGGCCTTTATGGTTCCCATCGGGTCTTCGTGGCACCGACCCGGTTTGCCGCTGGTGCCCCATACAAGGTGTATGAAGCTGCATCCTTTGGAATTCCAGTTGTGACAACGGAACTACTGCGGCGCCAACTCGGTTGGCGACACCAGGTGGAGCTTCTTGCTGCAGAAGCGGCGGATCCCGGCAGCTTCGCGAATTGCGTTACACGGCTGTACCGCGACGAGAAGCTATGGGAGAACATTCGCGGGGCGGCGGCATGTCGGCTGAGTTCTGAAAATTACCAAACGCTTTATGCGCGCCGTCTAAGTCAACTTTTGGTCGAGGGCCTTCCACATTGAGGCGCGCACCGGGATCGCGCCCCTGTTTGGACAGTGGCGGCAACCCAAGTCACACTTTGGGCAATCAACGACGAGCCCAGGCAGGAAGTTACAACCCATGAAAGAGAACAGCATAAGGCGGGCGGTGCGCGAGGGGCGGGCAGCACTTGGGACCGGGCTCAAGGAATTCGCGTCGCGCGGCGTGTCGTGGATCATCGAGGCCTCCGGCTTTGACTACTGCATGATCGACCACGAACATGGCGCCTTCGACCTCGAGACGATCGCCGATCTCGCCGGGTGGTTTCAGGCCACCAACGTCTCCGCGATCGTGCGCATCCACAAATCTTTCACGTATCTGATCCCCACAATCCTGGATCAGGGGATCATGGGCGTGCAGGTCTCGGAGGTCGATAACGCCGAGGAGGCACGCGCGATTGCGCGGGAGGCAAAATATCCGCCGATCGGCAATCGCGGTATCTCGGGGCAGGGGATGCACACCGGCTACCGCAGCTATGGCGCGCGTCACGCGACCGAGTATGCGCCATGGGCCAACGCCAACATCGTCGTCTGCGTGTCGATCGAGTCGCTCGAAGGCCTGGAAAATGTCGAGGCGATCGCGGCCGTGGAGGGCATCGACATGATCGCCTACGGCCATTCGGACCTCAGTGCGCGTCTCGGCGTTCATCTCCAGCTCGAGCACCCGACGTTCAGGGCAGCCGTGCGCCGGATCGCGGCGGCCTGCAACGCGCACGGCAAACTCGCCCGCGGGTCGGCGGAGACCGAGGCGCAGATCGAGGAGTACTGGCAGCTCGGCTGCAAGGTGTTGAACCTGCCCGGCACCGACGTCAGCACGTATCTGGATGGACTGAAGGCGCGTGCCGGCCGCGCGCATGCGCGGCTCAAATCGATCGGCGTTCCGACGCCTTGAGACGCGCACCGGTCAGGCCGGGGTTCCGATAACGCCGAGAGGTCAGCTTTGCCACGGGTGTGCGTCGCCGAGGCGAACGCGTCTTGCCGGCTTCACGACCCGCTCCAGGATCTCGGCCTCGGTGCTGCGGCCGTGCCGGGCGGCGAGCACGCGCAGAGCATAATGCACCTCATCGGGTACGTTCCTGACGGGGATCGAGGCCACAATATCAGACTACCCGGAGTGCTCCGGATGACTGCATTTTGGAGAAGTGCCAGCATTGCCGCGACGGGGCGCCGCACGGGGGGGATTGCATTTGCCCACCCAATCGTCATGGCGCGCGAAGGCACGCCATCCACTTCTTTACCTTCACTGGCAGCAAAGGCGGCAGCACGAAATTGATAGCAATGGAATCATAGGTTTACAATGCATGCGCATACTACAAGCGATGCCATCCCAATGAGCCGCATCACCATCCGCGACCTCGACCCGGCGGTGAAGGAGCGGCTGTGCGTCCGCGCTGCCCAACATGGCGACTCGATGGAGGCCGAGGCCCGTGGCCCGGCTATCGAAATTTGGCCCAGTGGAGTGCGCTCCAGACCTAGGGTCAAACCATCCCGCCATTGGCGATCGCGAAAATTGGGTGATACTCCTCATGCCATCCCGGAAACCGCGCCGGATCGCGCTGGCATGTTTCGACGGGTACACGCCCGGTCACGACGCGCCTTACTACACACCTCACTGCGCAAGGAGAAACCATCATGCCGTTCTACGAAAGAGGCGACATCCGCATCCATTACGAAGAGGCCGGCTCCGGCTTTCCGTTGCTCGTCATCCCCGGCGGCGGGCTGAACTCCACGATCGCGGGCCTGGCGAGCCAGACCCACCCGTTCAACCCGTTCGACGCGTTCAAGGACGAATTCCGCGTGATCGCGGCGGATCTGCGCAACGCCAAGGGCGGCCAGTCCTCAGGTCCGCTCGAGACCGGCCGGCCGTGGGACGCCTATACCGACGATCATATCGGCCTGATGGATCACCTTGGCATCCGGAACTTCCTGGTGCTCGGTTTCTGCATCGGCGGCCCTTTCATCTGGAACCTCCTCACGCGCGCCAGCGACCGCGTGGTCGCGGCGGTGCCGGCACAGCCCAGCGGCTTCCGCCCTGAGATGCCCAGTCTTTCCTACGACAACAACATGAAAGGCTGGGGTCCGGAACTGTGCGCCCGCCGGCCTGACATCACGATGGCCATGGTCGACACCTTCCTGACCAATATGTACCGTAATCGCGCCGACTTCGTTTACACCGTGACACGCGATTTCGTACGCGGCTGCCAGACGCCGATCCTGGTGTTGCCGGACGACGTACCGGCGCATCCATATGCCGTCGCCATGGAAACCGTGCATCTAGCGCCGAACGCGCAAGTCAGCCTTTATCCGTGGAAGGACACCCCGGATAAGATCCCGCTGGCGGTGCGCCACATTCGCACATTCCTGCGGGCGTATCGGCCGGTGGCGGGAGCACGGACCATGGCGGCCGCCGCCCAGTAGCGCCGGATCAGATCAAGCAAACTGTCATGTCGGGCCTGCGCCCGGCATGACGTGGAGAGGCAAGCGCGGCTCTCCAGATGATTCGTCAATTAGAGGGCTGGCGCTTCAAACAGGGACGGTCAGCTTCGTCATATCGAAGTTGTACACGCGAGCGGTGTTGCCGCCGACGATCTTGGCCTGTTCGTTGTCCGGCACCCCTGCCAGAATCTCCTTCAGGATCTTCCTCGATTGGGGAAACGTCGACTCGCTGTGTGGGTAGTCCGAGCCCCACATCATGTTGTCCACGCCGATGACGTCTCGCAGCCGAATGCCGATGGCGTCCTCCTGGAAGCCCAGTACGACGTTGCGGCGGAAAAAATCGCTCGGGAGCATGGCGTCCTTGAACCGATAGATCGCCTCGCCGTGGCGCTCGCGGTAGGTGTAGTCCATGGTGGAGAGTACATGGGGCACCCAGGCCAACTCGAACTCCACAATGGCGACCGTCAGGCGGGGATGACGTTCGAAGACACCGGAGAAGATCAGGTCGCACATCGACAGCGCCGGATAGAACGCCTTCGTGGCACGGCTGCTGGCGTCGCGCAGGGTCACGTCGCCGACCCCGCGGATCCTGCCCTCCCGCCGCGTGGCCGTGTGCAGGCTCAACGGCAGGCCGAGCGCCGCCGCCGCGGCCCAGAACGTCTCGTATTCGGATTGGTCATAGCGCCGGTGCTCGAACGGATACTCGGTGATCATCGCCCCGGCCAGGCCAAGGCGCGCGGCGCGCTCCAACTCCCCGATCGCATCCGGGATGTCGTCAAGGTTGATCATTGCGATGCCCTTGAGCCGGACGGGATCCACGCGGCAGAATTCGGCGAGCCAATCGTTGTACGCGCGAAAGATGGCGGACATCAGGGCCGTGTCCGCCACCCTGAAGTAAAACAGCCCTTGCGAGGGGTAGAGGACTTCGCCGGAGACGCCATCGAGCGCCATGTCCTTGAGATGTTGCTCGGGGTCGTAGCCTCCGCTGTGCACGTCTTCAAAACGACCCTGGGCGGAGATGGTCTCGGGGGCCTCGAACCGCGCGCCGGCGTTCGAGATGAGGCCGATCCCGGAGAGGATCTGATCCGCCTCGACCACGATCTGATCGGCGCCGTCGATCCGCTGTATCCGCGGCGCACGATCCCGGAACGGCGCATCGATGCGGGACTGCCAGAGATCGGGCGGTTCGAACACGTGCGAGTCAGATGAGAGGATCACAGGCGGCATCGGCATCTCCTTTCTGACCTGATCGCGAGCGGCACCTTTGGCAACCAGCCGATCGCCGTCAAGTTGGGCACGGTTTGTGCGTTAACGCAGAGGGCGTGGCTTCTCGTTGCACGATTGCCTCAGGCGATGCGCGCGTATCCGGACTTGCCAAGCCTTCACGCCAAACAAGCTGATCCTCCGGGTTCATGGGGCTGGATCGCGTCGGTGTGCAGTGTGACCCAACTTCGACAGTTTGACCGACGGGCTCGCGCGAAAGGCGCGGAAGACTGCGTGTTTTGCGATGGCAGCGTAAATCTTGGTGCAAAAGTCGGCTTGACTATCCGCAAATAGCTTGGGGATTCTCTTGACCAGTTTCGATTCTGCGTAGTGTCCTGGTTGCAGCAGGTTGCCGCGCCATGTTCGTTCGCGTCAAGAAGATCGGGCCGTATGAATACCTCCATCTGGTGGCGAGGGCGGCCGCCATGTCCAGCGCGTCATCAAGGCACTCGGACGGCGGGACGCCGTCGAGAACTCCGACCTACTCGACGGATTGATCGCCTCCGCCGCGCGTCACTCCCGCCGATCGATCGTGCTGTCCAGTTTCTATCGTGGCGAGCTGGCGAACTGCGTCGGCGCAGTATCGGTCCTGATCTGGTGTTCGGCCGGCTCTGGGTCGAGATCGGGTGCCGTGATGTACTGCGCCGCCATCTGGCTGACCGTCGCTTCGGCTTCAGAAGCGCTCTATCATCACCGCAGATCGCTGTTCGGCGCGCTGTCGGTGGCTTTCTTCGACACCACTTCGCTGTATTTCGAAGGCCGGGGCGGCGCTACGCTGGGCCGACGGGCTACTCGAAGGATTTCCGCCCGCAGCTGCATCAGGTCGTTCTGGGCATCGTGCTGGATGAGAATGATCGGCCCATCGCCTCCTTCCTCTGGCCCGGCAACACCGCCGATGTCACCACACTGCTGCCGGTGGTCGAGCGCCTGCGCAGCCGCTTCGGCGTCAGTCGTGCCTGTGTGGTCGCCGACCGCGGCATGATCAGTGCCGCCACCATCGCTGGGCTCGAGGCACAGGGCATCGACTACATCCTCGGCGTGCGCGAGCGGACGCTGCGCGAAATTCGTCAGACCGTGCTCGAGGATGACGGCGTGGCGGTGCCACTCGTCATCCCTCGCCAGAAAGGCGAGACCGATCTGGCGGTGAAGAATGTCGAAGTCGCCGGACGGCGCTACGTGGTCTGCCGCAACGAAGCAAGGATGCCGAGACCCGCACAGCCCAACCTCGTGATAACCGCCGTGTCGGTCGTTGCGGCGGTGCTGATCGGCGGCATCGAGGGCCTGGGCCTGCTTGGCGACCGGCTCGGTCTAACAGGCTGGTTTTGGGATAGCGTCGGCACACTGAACAGCACGTTCAATGGGCTCGGGTTCGCCATCATCGGCGTGTTCATCTTTGCCTGTGTCGTCCTCGCTCCTCATCTATTGCTATGCGCGTATTGCTATGCGCGCGTTGATGATTTGGGGGCCTCATCGACACGGGGTTGATCAAGCGATCGGCTGGCATTGCGCGGATGCGGGAAAACTCATCCCCCAGCAAGCCCTAAACACTCCTCCTCAGCATCATGCCCGCCCGGTAGTGCCGCCATGCCGCTGCCAGCAGCGCTATGGTCAACACGGGACAGATGATGTCCATGAAGAACGGGACGCCGGCGTTGCCGGGCGCGAAGTTGCCCGTCGTGAGCATCTGATGAACATGGCCGACGGCATCGCCCAGCAGGAAAATCGACGACACCCAGACCGCGGCAGCCTTGAACGGGAGGCTGCACCAGAACGATGCGACTGCAGTCGCGCCGATCGCCAGGTCCGCCATACCGACCTCGAACTGGAACGGGCTGAGCTGCCAGCCGATATCCGCCGCCGCGATGGACGGGAAGAAGAGATGGAACACGCCGGCCCACAGCCCGGTCACGCCCACGGGCAGCAGCAGGAGCCACGACAGGAACCGTTCGGGCATTGACCAGCGGCCACGATGGAAAGCGGCGGCCAGAAGCGCGATCACCAGAAGGAAGGCGGGGAGGTTGCGAAGCACGAAGCCTATCGACTCGGCGATCATGGCGGACTCCTGATGAGAGGATGACAGGATACCATTTCAGGCGAGATCGATGGCCGGGCTGGCTTCGGCTCGCAAGCGAAGCCGAAGGGAGTGTCATCGGGCGTCGGTGGTTGAAAGTCGTCATAGGTTGCGGCCGGCCGCCGTGGGACTAAGCTGTCGGTCGGCCTGGGAAGGAATCCGCCATGACAGCCATGATCGACATGCACACGCATTGGAAGCCCGCAGAAATAGCTGACGCGCTGCGCGCCCGCAGCAAGGAGCCGCGCATCCTGCGCAATCAGGAGGGCGCCGAGGTGCTGAAATCACGGATGGGCGAAGAGCCGCTCGCCAAGGCGTTCGATGACGTCGAGGTTCATCTCGGCCGCATGGACCGCCAGGGAGTCGAGACGAGCGTGCTGTCACTCCTCGGTACGTTCTGCTGGATCGAGTCTCAACCGCCGGAAGTGGCCGGAGCGCTGTGCCAGAGCGTCAACGACGGATTTTCGGCGATCTGCCAGGAGCATCCTGGCCGCTTTGCCGCGTTCGCCGCACTGCCGCTGACGGACGTATCCGCCGCTGCCGCTGAACTCGAGCGGGCGCTCGGACTGCCCGGCATGATAGGCGCGCAACTGCCGGGGAACTACTTCCTCACCCGCGCTGACGCGGAAGCGGCACGTCCGCTGCTGGAGGTTGCCAACCGCCACCGCGCGACGCTGTTGATCCACCACGGTCCACGGCCGGGCGACGCTTATCCCAAGGTCGCGGCCGACACCGACAATGCGCGTCGGCGGAATGGCACGCTCGATATGCAGGCGAGTCTGTCGTCGGTGATGGTGACGCTGTGCCTGACCGACCTGCTTGCGTCGTATCCGGACGTGACGGTCGTCGTGCACAATCTCGGCGGCAATATTCCCTACGAGGTCGAGCGCATGGATCACCGCAGCCTGCTCGACACGCCGGAGGAGGAACTGCCGTCGTCGCGCTTCCGGAAGGCAAAGGTTTACGTGGATTGCAACTCGTTCGGTCCACGCGCGATCGAGGCCGCGGTGAGTTTGTATGGCGCCGAGAGGATTGTCTGTGGCACCGACGGCAGCGCGTTCGGCGTCGACTGGACCAGGAAGGCGCTTGAGGACGCGCAGATCGGCGAGGAAGCACGCGACCAGATCCTGCGCCGGAATGCGGCCGCGATGATGGCGCGGGTCGTGGGGGGCGTGGCGCGGGAGATGGCCGCCGACTGATAGGGGCTACGCCTGGGATCAACGTGGTGGCGGGGTCCAACCCCGCCGCCATGAAGGAGTATGATCGCGCCGTCGATTGCGTCCTGATCCCGGACAGACGTGAACGTTTCTTTTATCCACTGGCCGTATCCTCAGGATTGATCAGATCCATCGGCCCGCACCTTGGGTCGGGACGGGGCCAGTCATGAAGCGCGCCACTGTCGGCAACGTCATCGTTGCAGACGACGACCCTATGATTCGGAGTGTACTCCAGGCGAAGTTGGAGACGCTTGGCCTCAATGTTTTTCTTACGGCCGATGGTCTTGAGGCTGTCGGCCTCGCCTCGCGTATCCTCGCTGCACTGATAATCCTCGACTTGAAGATGCCGAAGCTGAACGGCCTCCTTGCCTGTGAGCGCATTCGCCAGATGCCTTGCAACGCTCAGACACCCATCGCGATCCTGACCAGCACACACGAGAAATCCGCTGAGGCCGCCGGGTTGATGGCTGGTGCCACGGTGTTCTTTACCAAGCCCTTCAGGGCGTCTTTGCTCATGAACGAACTGGTGAGGTATTTGCCGATCAGCGATGCCGTACGTGGAGCGCTTCGTCGAGAGGCCGAGCGAGTAAGCGAGATCGCACAGACTGCTCCCAAGCCGGCTGATCCCCACGGAAGCCTCGCAAACGCCCCATCGGACGATTCGCTCGACCGAGGAAAGTATTTTCTCGATACTCTGCGCGGCTGACCACTCGGCATTAACCTCCTGCGTGTACAGGAATTGCGGGCACGTCTGACAAGGTGGCCATGAACATTGAGTGGTGTGCGATCGGCGGGGTGCCTTCGGCATGCACCTGCTGAGTCTGCGCGTCCGGGTGGCTGTGCTGGTGCTCGTCGGAGTGCTACCGCTGCTCTGCTTCAACCTCGGCAACATTTACTTCAACTACCGGGCCGACCGGGCGCAAGCGGAACACAATACGTTGGATGTCGCACGCCGCATCGCGCTTGCGATTGAAGGCGAACTTCGTTTGCGCGTCGCAATCCTCGAGGTTCTCGCGCTTTCTTCGCTTTGGCCAAAGGCGATCTGGACGCATTCCGCGTCCAGGCAGACGCAGTCCGAGCGCACCGACGGCCGGGGACCCATATCCTGCTGGTGCGCGAGGACGGGCAGCAATTGATGAACACCGCGCTCCCGCCTGGCGCGCCGCTGCCGATGCGGCTGGATTTGGAGAATCAGCGCCGCGTATTCGCCAGCAAGCTTCCATCAGTCTCCAATGTCTATATCGGGCGGGTGCTGCATCGCCCCATTGTGGCGATCGACGTGCCCGTTCGCGAGGCCGACGGCAGCGTCCACATGGTTCTGTCGTTGACCCCCATGCTGGACGCATTCCGAATCATCATTGCGCGCGAGCGACCCGGAGAGAATTGGCTCGTCGACATGATCGACCGGTCCGGCCGACGCATCGCAAGCCTCGCGCCTGACGAGCGCGAGGCAGGACAGCCGGAGCAGCCCGTCTTCCTCCAGGCGTGGACGAACGCAGCTGAGGGGACTGTGCAGGTCGTCGGGCCCGACGGTAAGGCCACCGTATGGGGATTCACTCGTGTGCCAGATTTCGGATGGGCCATCGCGGTTGGGGTCACCAGAGCCGAGCTGATCGGGCCTGCTTTGCGCTCGACCTTTATAACCTGCGGAGTGGGGCTCGCCCTCTTGGCGGTGGGGCTGGCGCTGGCTCATTGGGTCTCCCACAGCGTGGTGGGTCCGATCTATGCACTGACTCGATTTGCCGCCAGCCCGGACGGCGAGCCTACCCCGATTGCCACGCGACTTCGGGAAACTGACAAGGTGGCAGCGCTGTTGATGACCGAGGCTCGACAACGCCACGAAATCACAGCCGAGCTGATGCGACGCACCGCAGCCTTGAAACAAATCAATGAAGAGCTGGAGAAAGAGGTAACCATACGCAAGATTGCCGAAGGGGATTTGCTCGCCGCCAAGAAAGTCGCGGAACAGGCGAGCGAAGCAAAGTCGCGCTTCCCGGCGGCGATCACTCATGAGTTGCGGACGCCGCTGCACGGGATACTCGGGTACGCAGAGCTGCTCAGTCTTGAGGGAGGCCTCAATTCAACACAGTCACAACGCCTGAGCGCCATGATGGCAGCCGGCCAATATCTGCTATCAACCATCAACGCGGTGCTCGATGTGTCGCAGATCGAGGCCGACCAGATGGAGCTGCGGCCAGTAGATATAGAGATGCCCGACTTGGTTTGCGGCTGTCTCGATGTCGTTCGTCCCGCGGCGGAGGCAAAGGGACTTGCCCTGGTGCTGGCACCAACTGAGCCGCTGCGTGTCTTCGCAGATCCCACGCGGCTGCAACAGGTGCTGCTCAATCTGCTCGGCAATGCCGTGAAGTTCACCGCAACCGGCTCGGTGGAAGTCCGGCTGCAATCGGTTGAAGCCGGGACATGGATATGCATTGAAGTGGCAGATACGGGCCCGGGAATATGGGCCAAACACCGCAACAAATTATTTCAGATATTTGAGCGTCTCAACGCCGAAGCCGTTAGTGGGATCGAAGGATCCGGTCTGGGTCTCGCGCTATCGGCCAAGCTCGTGCAACTCATGGGCGGAAAGATCGGTTACGCGGACCACCCGGGCGGCGGCAGCATCTTCCGTGTGGAACTTCCGTGCGGCGCTTCTGCATCAGCGCCGGTCGAAAAGGCGGCCGCGCCATCATCAACCGACCGAGCGCACCTTCGGGTCCTTGTCGTCGACGATGAAGCTATGAACCGCAACATTGCCAGCGGTTTCCTCAGCACTGCGGGGCATGACGTGGTCTGCGTCGACAACGGCGCCGCGGCGGTGGAGGCGGCGGCGACCGGTAGTTTCGACGTTATCCTGATGGATGTGCGGATGCCTGGCGTGAATGGGTGGCAAGCAACGCGTCGCATTCGCGCGTTGCCAGTGCCGCGCGGCGAGATCCGCATCATCGCTGTGACCGCTCAGGCCTTCGCCCAACAGATCGAGAAATGCCGACAGGTCGGCATGGACGGTCATATCTCGAAGCCGTTCAGGCGGGCAGCGCTGCTCGCCACGCTGGGGAAGATTGCGACATCATCGAGGGATGCCGAACCCACCATTGCATCCCCAGCCGCCGCACTGGACGACATCGAATTGCCGACTTTTGACCGCGACGCCTTCGAGGACATCATTAGCACCATGACCGCCGTTGACGTGGCGGAGAACCTGCGGACTCTGATCATGCGCTGCGAGACGTTGCTGCGCAGGTTGCGATCGCCCGATATGCTGTCACAGGCCTGTGAGCTCGCCGAGGCTGCCCACAAACTTGCCGGGGGCGCGGGAACATTCGGCTTTTTGCATGTGGCCGCCGCGGCTCGTCGGTTCGAGGTCGCAGCCGACGCGGGCGCGTCGGATACAGTGGCGCTTGGAGATCATCTCGCTGCCGCCATCAACGCGTCGGTTGCGCTGGCACGGCAGGAAATCGCCGCGATGGCCACTACCGCGGCATGATTCGGAGCGGCATTGCGGTCGTACTGCGGCTGCCCGACGGTGAGCCTTGCAGTGTTGGGCAGATGGCAAGAGCGAGCGGCAAACGATACGCCGCGCGTGTTGTTTCTTGAGCTCCACGGGTCGGCATCTCTGGTTTTGCGGCCAGAGATGCGCTGCTGGCTGCATGGCAAAAAGATAGCATGAAACGCCGATTACAGAAGATGCGCGCGAAACAAGCAGATAGTACCTGCAAGAATGGTCTGTTCGTGATCCGCAGTGCTATTTGCGAGACGCGCGCGCCGCTCGAACAAGGTGCCGTTGGCGCGACTCGCGGTGTCGCAGCCGGTTCCCAACCGATCGGCCAACGCTTTGGCTGTACGGCCATCACGACTCATTTTATGATATCCAGCACAGTCGGAACAAATTCGGCTTGTTTCAGGGCGCGGGCGGACGAGGGACCTTCCTGGAACTCGATGTGCCGGGCGGCAATGGTCACTTCCTCCTCGGTGCTGCCGCGCTGTGGGAAGGACCGGTCGCAGAGTATCTGAGTTCTCTGGCTGACGGTGCGAAACAAAGATAGAAGAGCCATCAGTCGCGGGATGAGCCGATCGCGGGCATCTCATCCAACAACCGCCCCAGGCCCGGGAGAGACTTGCCGGCCCGCGTGATCTGGAGCATCGCCCAGAGCGTGGCCTGGTTGGTGGTGATGATCGGCTTGCCGATCGCTCGTTCCCAGTCGGATATGAACGACATCGTTGGAAAGTTGCCGCCTGGAACGATGACGACCTCAATGTCCGACCGATCTGTCCGGGTGACCGCATCGCGCGCCAATTTCTGTCCCAGCGTCGGGTACATGACCGAGTCGGTGCCCGAGAAGCTTTCGCTTGCTACAACCTCGAGCCCGTATTTGGCGGTGTAGTGGCGTTCAAGCAGTTTGAGAGTCGCAACCGGAAATGGCGCGACCAGAGCGATCCGCCGTGCGCCCAAAGCACGCACCGCCCATCCGATCGCTCTGGCTGAGGTGATCGCCGGAACACCCGCCGCTTCGCTCATGCGTTTGATGATCTGATCGTCAAAGCCGTCAGAGGACAGGCTCGCGGCGGTTTGAGCCAGGGCCACCACTGCGACCTTGGCGTCGCCGAGCAGCCGCGCCTGATAATCGACATCAGCGTCGCCGCCGCGCGAGGTGGTTTCCACGCCACTGCTGAGCAGCGGTATACGTGCGACATGGACCTGCAACGTCGCCGGTAGCAGCCGACCAAACTCTGTTTCGACGGTAGTGTTGGTCGATGGCACGAGAACGCCGAAATGGTGCATCGCGTTGAACTCCACCTCTGGACGAAACTACTTCGGGCGCGGTGGCTTGGTGGAACTTCACACCGGTTTATGCACCAAAGGAAATGCGCAGAAATTGGGTGTTGGAGTAAAGGGCCGCCGTACCGATAATCACGCCGGGCGTACGTTCCAGGGATACGACGTCACACCAGGCAGAATGCCAGTGATCGATTTGCGGAATGCCGTGCGCTCGTAGGGTTGCCCGAGCGGGATCGTCGGGACCTCCGTCATCGCGAGGTGTTCCAGCTCCATTGCGAACCGCCGCTGTGACGCCCGATCAGGTGCGTAGGCCCAGGCATTCGCCAGTTCCTCGGCGTGCGCGTTGGCCCACCAGCCAAACCACCCGGCGGCTCCCTGACCCCGCACAAGAAACGATGACCCAGGATTGGCGCAGAGCGTGGCTGGAAGAGCACCGAGGAACATGCTCCAGCCGCCTTTCTCGGCCGGCTCCTGACTTGCGCGGCGCTTCACAAGGCTACCCCAGTCGGTTTGCTGCAGATCGACGTTCATGCCCATGTTGTGCAACGCATCGGCGCTTACCTGAGCGAGTGCGCTATAATTTGGACGGTCGGCCGGGTTCAGGATGACGACCTTCTGGCCGGCATATCCTGCATCCTTCAAAGCGGTGCGGCCGGCATCGAGGCTGCCAGACATCAGCGAAGCATCATCGTCCGAGTAATACGGCGTCTTCCGCGGCCACAGGCACTTGCATTGCGTCCAGGTCGAGGTGTCGTCGCCAAATGCGGCGCTCATATAATCCTCTTGCACCACCCCCCGCATCACGGCGCGACGCAGACGCACATCGTCGAACGGAGGTTGCAGGCAATTGAGCCTCATGAAGCCCAGCTTCCCATACGGACTGGCGATCTGAGAAACTATGTCCGAGTTCGCGATGAGCATTGGCATCAGGTCAACTTGCGGTATCTCCAACCAATCGACCTCGCCGGTTATCAGTGCGGCGGCGGCGGTGGCCGAGTCGGGAATGACATGCCACTCAACGCGGCCGAAATGCGCGATCTTTCCGCCCGAGGCCCAATCCGGCGGCTCGTCGCGCGGCACGTACGCAGCGAACTTCTCATAAACGACGCGGCTGCCGGAGTTGTATTCATCAGCGATGAAGCGGTACGGTCCCGATCCCACCGTCGCCTTCACGGCCGTATTCGGATCGGTGTGTGCGAGATACTCCGGCATGATCCACGCCGGGGAATTGGGAAAGGCGATCGCGTCGAGCAGCAACGGGAACGGCCGTGTCAGTCGGATCTCGATGGTGCGGTCATCCCGAGCTGCCCATGTGTCAACGGCCTGGGCGAGGAGCTGGCCGAACGGCTTGCAGGCACCCCAGCGCTGGAGGCTCGCGATGCAGTCTGCCGCGCGTACGGGCGTCGCATCATGGAACGTCAGGCCATCACGCAGCCGGATGCGCCACGTGCGGCCGTCGTCCGATACGTCGTGCCCGGATGCCATCTGCGGCCGTGACGTCAGGCTACCGTCGACTGCATAGAGCGTATCGAAAATATAGGTTCCGTGGAGGCCCGCGCCTGCGTCCGAGGACCAGATCGGGTCGAGAACGCTGAGATTTGCGAGGGGAACGAAACGGAGCGTGTTCGCCCGCCAGTCCTGGCCAATGGCCGTCTTGGTGAGCAGAGCAGCGGAACTGCCGGTAAGCATGGCTCGACGGCGCATATCCTGTGCCTCCTCCTTCGAAACTGCCGCAGTGTCTCGATCGGATCCGGATCAACACTGAGGACGGCAACCGCGCGAGCGCGTTGTCTCGTCGGATGCTCACTCGGCCATGCCATAATTTTGTAGTCCAACATGGACTGGTCTTTAGTGCAAAATTGTCACTCGCCCTGCCGAGGTTGGTCGCAGCGGAGGGCGCCTTGGCGCATGCGCTGCCAGATCAAACGTTCCGCGCGCGCCGTAATCTGGTGCGAGGAGCCGCTCACCATCAGTGCAGTCGTTCTGCGCGAGCGGAGGAGAGCGCCCCTCGACTTCGCCAGGTGATGTCGGCGTCGCCCTGTTTTTGGGTGCTGCAAGCTTGAATAGCCTGCCGTAACAGCCCATTCCAGCCCGATGAAGATCGCCAGCATCACCGAGGCCAAGAACAGCCTGAGCGCGCTGATCGATGGCCTCAGGGCCGGCTCGCCGGTGCTCATCGTCGATCGGGGACGTCCCGTCGCGCGGCTCGAGCCAGTGACCGGGAGCGCGCAGGATGAGCCGGACGGGGGAGACTGTCGCGGCTGCTCCGCGACGGGGTGGCACGGCCGCGTCGCAGCGATCCACCACGGACGCTGTTCCGTGGCCGGCTGCCCCACATTAGCGCTGGCGCCTCAGTGGTCGATGCGCTGACCAGGGACCGCCGGGAGGGCCGGTGAAATTCTGGGTCGCCTCGGCGATCGTGCCGCTGCTGGTCGCCGAGACAACAACGGAGCGCCTCCAAGCGCTCGGGCAGCGCGATCCCGACATGCTGGCATGGTGGGGATCGGCCGTGGGGTGCGCTTCCACATTGGCCCGTCTTGAACGCGATGCGGCGCTCGACCCGAAGAGTGCCGAGCTTGCCTTCCAGCGGCTGAGGCTGGTCGCCGACGCCTGGCACGAGATCGAACCGAGCGAGCCTGTCCGCGAAAATACGGTGCGGTTTTTTTCGTGTGCATGCGCTGCGGGCCGCCGATGCGCTGCAGCTCGCCGCGGCCTTCGTTGCTGCGGAACGCCGTCCGCCTCGCTTCAGGTGGTCACGCTGGACGACCGCCTTGCCGATGCGATGCGGAGGGAAGGGTTTGCGCTGGTTGACATCGCGGCACAGTGAGTGAGCCGCACTTCCGGCGGGGCTCCATCATGCTGACGGCCGCGCGACACCGTGGTGCTCGGTCGACACACGGCGCTCAGAAACTAGTTCCGGTCGCGTCGGGCATCGGCAAGGCGCCGCTCGGCGAGTTCCCGGTACTCGGGATCAGACGCAAAACAATTGAAGAGGCTGTGGCGCGCGATACCGGCGGCCCGCTCGAAATGTTCGATGATGTGTCTCAGTCCGTTCTGGATTTTGGGGAACTCTCGTGGATTTTCCACGTCGTTGGTAATGTACGGAACCACCAGCTTGCGGTACTCGACTTCGACAACCACCTGGCCGCCTTCCGTCATCCCGACACGCAAGGCCGCGAAATTGGGTGCTCTGAGCGCGGCCATCGTCGCATACACCGGCTTTTCCGGATCTCCGTCGGCCATCGGGTTGAAGGCATAGGCCCATTTCGACCGCTTATCGTGGTCATATCCGGGTGTTGCCGTTGCGAATGCCTGAAGCACCTCTTTCAACAGGAGGACCAACTGATCCCGGAAGGGTTCCTTGAACTGATTGTGCCCAGGCGTTGGACCCATACCCTACGTACCCTCGCCAGTGCCGGACTGACCCGTTGCGTGCCAAAAATCGTAACTCGTGCCTGGACCACCAGCAAGCTGCCCACACAGGGTGCTGGAGGCGCCGCAGCAGCCACTCTTGCGACCACCGCGCCGCCATCTTAGGCTCGCAAAAATCCGTCCAAACAGGAGCGCCCAATCATGCCACAATCGCCGGGAACCACATTCACCGCCGATCCCCTGACCTTCATCGTCAGACACCAGCTGTGGGATGGCAATGTCGAGGACCACGTGGACCAGGGTGTGTCCATCGACGTGGGGGCCAATGTCGGCGGCAAGCAGACCACGCTGCTGCGCTTCAACTGCTTCGACGTCGAGAGAAGCTATGTCTATGGCCCGGAAAATCCCGAACTGACGACGCCTGGCCGGGTCGGCGGCGGCATGGGCGTGCACTGCCGCATGGATCCGATCGTCGATGGCAACCCGATCGGCTGGACCATCCGGACCCTGAGCCAAAAACTACCGAAGATGCTGGACCGGGCCGGGTACAAGCAGATTGCTGAGGCAACCGACCTCAGCACTGTGCGCGGCGTGCTGCCAGACGTGGAGGCCTGCGCCAGGGACACGTTCATCGCCAAGCGGAACACGGTCAAGCACAACCGCGGCACGGACATGTTCGAAGCCGGGAATATCCGTTTCGGCCTCGAGATGCGCCGGCAGAAGAACGGTGACGGTGGCCTGGCACTCCATGTCCTTGGCGACGTGGGCGGGTCGAAGGGCAAGGCTTACGTGGAAGAAACCGAGCTGCTGGCGTTCGACTGCTTCTGGCAGGGCGCGCATTACCATTACGGGCCGCGCAACAAGAACCACCGGATCAACTGGGACCTGACGGTCGTCGACGACCCGTTGGAGTGGACCTTCGAGCAGATCGAGAGCCGCAAACTCGGCCCGATGATCGAGCGCGCCGGTTACCCGGGGATCGCGGCCGACCTTGACCTGGACAAGATCGCCTCGGTCCTGCCGGGGCTGAAGAAGCGAGCCTTCGAGATGTATGAGGAAGGCGAGAAATTGACCGGCCACAAGGGCCTGCCGCTCGAGTTCACGCCGAACCTGGCTGCCGAATAGCCTGCCGCGGAGATGGTGGAGGGTTCAGGAGCCCTCCACCACCCCGTTCGGTCAGAAGGCGGGTTCCGCCACCGGTTCCCCGCTCATCTCGGTGACCAGTTCGAGCTGGCCGACGGTTTCCTTGCCGAACAGCAGTGGGATGCAGGCGCCGATCGCCACCACCACGGCGATCGTGCCGAAGAAGATGGTGGCGGAACCGGTGTATGGCTCCAGGAAGAACGGCGTCAGCACGCCGGAGAAGATCCGCCCGGTCGCCTCGCCGAAGAAATGACCGCGACCGCGCAGTGCCGTGGGGAACTGCTCGGAGAGATAGACCCGCACCGCGGGGAACGATGACAGCACGGTGAAGCCGGTGATGATCGCGCCCGCGGTCATCGCCACCGTCGCGTAGTCACCGAGGTTGTGCGCGATTGCCATCAGCACGAGACCGGGCACCGAGCCGCCGAGGCAATAGGTAATGGACCAGCGTCGGCCGATGATCTCCATGATGAAGCCGTTGAAGAATTTGCCGGGGATCGTCACCATGAACAGCAGCGTGCCGAGGCCGAAGCTCAGGCTGACGGCAGAGCCCTGATCGACCAGCGCCTTCGGCAGCAGGATGGCCGAACAGTAGTAAGCGGTGGTTGCAGCGGCGTAGCAAAGAATTCCCACCACGGTCCAGCCCAGTTGTCCGGGGCGGAACAGGGCGGCGAACGGCGGCAGAGCCTCGACCGCATCCGCCAGGTTTGGTCCGAGATCGGCGACGGTCAGGTGCGGCACCTGGTTGCCGGCCCTCACGATCATCCGATTGACCGTCTCGACCGCCGCTCGCGGGTTGCCGCGGCGCAGATACCAGCGCGCGCTCTCCGGCAGGCCGAAATGCACCAGCAGAGGCACGATTCCCAACGCCAGGCCGCCGGGCAGAGCGATCAGCCGGAAGGCGTTCGGGTTGCCGGCGAGGAGGAAGCCGACGAACGGCAGCAGGGTGAAGGCGCTCGCGAGCATGACCTCGAAGATCGCGCCGTAGGTACGCCGGTGCTGCTTCGGCATCAGTTCGGCCGCGATCGGGAATGGTGCCGAGATGGCAAATCCGAGGCCGATGCCAGTGATCAGGCGAATGATGAGCAACTGCGTGCCGGTCTGCGCCAGCGGGATCAGCAGGGTGAATCCGGTGCTGATGACCACGCCGATCTGCATCACGGTCTTGCGGCTGATGCGATCTGACATTGCCGAGGCTGTGAAGCCGCCGAGGACGACGAGGAGTGTGGGAGCAACCGCCAGCCAGCGGATCTGCTCGCTGGTGAGATGCAACGGTGCCTTGGCCAACACGAGCAGCGAGCCGCCGAGTGCCAGATCGTAGCCCTCGACGAAGCCGACCGCGCCGAGGACGAGGATTATCATCACGTGGTAGGCGCTGAACGGAATGCTATCGAGCTTGCGGCCAAGTATGTGGCTGGCCGGAACTGACGACCTGCCGACGAAATCGGTACTGCTCATGTCGTTCTCCCAGATTTGCCCAATCCGGAGTTGGCGTGGCAGAGGCGGCACAGCGCCAGCTTTTGCTGGTTTCGTGTCGAGGTGGTCGGACGTGAGAGCGTTCTTGCGCTGATGCCTCGCTGTTTACTGACCGGTCGCGTCGGCTGACGCCGATTGGACGTTTGCTTTTGTAGGTTCGAAGGCGGCTTTAGGCGGGCCTTTCTCCAGGACAACCTTGTTGGCCTGGTTCGAGGGAGGTTAGCCGGCGCTGCAAGGATCTTTCAACCATCAAGTCAGCGAGGCTGTGCGGCTTTGCATCCGGAGACCTCGCGCTACACTGACTGAGCCGTATGGAACGGGGGTCTGACGATGACCAATGATGCAGCAGGCCCGACCGAACCGCTCTGGCTGGTTTGGGCGCGCGAGATGCAGGCGCTGGCACAGACCGGGCTCGCGTTCACGCGCGACCCGTATGATCGCGACCGCTACCAGCAGCTGCGCGCCCTGGCGGCACGGATCATGGCGGAGCATAGCGGGCTCGATGTCCGCGAGCTTGAACTGCTGTTCAGCCGACAGACCGGCTATGCCACGCCGAAATGCGGCGTGCGGGGCGCGGTGTTTCGCAACGACAAGATCCTGCTGGTTCGTGAGACGGCAGACGAGCATCGCTGGTCGCTGCCTGGCGGGTGGGCGGACGTGAATGAGGCGCCGGCCGAGTCGGTCGCCAGGGAAGTGCGCGAGGAGGCGGGTCTGGAGGTTCGTGCCTATAAGCTCGCCGCCGTGTGGGACCGGACGCGGCATCCACACACGCGGTCGCATCCATTCCAGGTCTGGCGGTTGTTCTTTCTGTGCGAGATCACCGGCGGTGAGTTGCAAACCGGACCGGAGACCAGCGAAGTGGCATTCTTCGCGGAGCATGAGTTGCCGGCCGATTTATCGACCAGCCGCATTTTGCTGCCGCAGATCAAGCGTATGTTCGAGCACCGGCGCGAGCCGTCGCTGGCCACTGACTTTGACTGATGCGGGCGCAAGGGCGAGACGGATCCGCCATATTCGCCGAAATGCCGCACTCGTCGCGCTGCTTGCCTCGGTGTCGGCCACGCCGGCGCTCGCGGAAACGCCGGCGGCATTCTGTATGCGTGTCGGTACCGACGACGTTACGCGGCCGATCACCGAAGCGCTCGTACCGGCGGTCAACGCGGCGTTCGGGACGCGGATGCCGGCTCATGTGGCCGTAGATACCACGGTGTTCCGCTGCGTCGGAGGGCGTGTGTGGGTCTGCACGGTGGGCGCCAATCTGCCGTGCGGGAGGGCGAATACGAACCGCGCACCGAGTGCCGGTGTCATGCGATGGTGCCGCGATAATCCGGATGCATCGGTAGTGCCCGCGGTGGCGACCGGGCACGATACGATCTACGAATGGAGCTGTCACGCCGGCGCACCGCAGATCGTGCGACAGACACTTCACGTCGATCCGCACAGCTTTGTCGCCGAATTCTGGAAGGCGCTGCCTTATACCCGCGGCCCTATCCGATGACCGGTCCCGGCCGTTCGACCCCTCGCCGGCGCGCAGTGCGCACGGAATTGCCGCAGGTGCGGTTGCGGCAGCCTTATCGGGCTTGTCTCCTCGATGGCACGGACTAAGATCGCCCGCAATCTTTCCTAACCCTACAAGGAGAGCGTCCCATGGCAGTCACGATGTACAGCGGCTTTGTGCCAGTATGCCTGCAGTTGCTCGGTGGCCTCAAGACTGTGCTGCAGAAGGCCGAGGAGCACGCCACGGCCCAGAAATGGGATACCACCGTAGTGCTGAACCTGCGGCTCTTTCCCGACATGTTCCCGCTCGAGCGGCAGGTGCGGCAGGTCTGCACTCATTCATGCGGGGCCGGTCGGGTCGCCGGGATCAGCCTGCCCTCGTTCCCCGACCAGGACAACAGCTTCGCCGAGATGCGGGCGCGCATCGACAAGACCGTCGACTTCCTGAAAGGGCTGCGCGCGGATCAGCTCGACGGCAAGGAAGATACCGTCATCACGGTTCCGATGGGTGGCCAGCCGCGCGAGTTCAAGTGTCAGAACTACCTGTACCATTTCGCGATGTTGCAGGTGCAGTTCCACGATACGACGGCGTACGACATCATCCGCAGCACCGGCGTCAATCTCGGTAAGCTCAACTATCTCGGCCAAATGCCGTCGTAAATCGACGCACGTATCCAATCGGTAGAGTCGACGACAGGCGCGGTAACGTTAGCCGCTCGGTGGGTTGTTGGTGTCGCTTTCGCGCACTCCCTCAATCACGGCTGGCGTGGCTCCGTTTCCTTTCGTCGCTCATCGAACCCGCCGGGCGGAACTATCGTAACCGGGGCCGCGGCGTCACATTGCTCGGCGCGGACCCGTTATGATGGTGCGCCGCTGAGGCTGGATGCGCCCGAATTTCATTGCGGTGTGCCTAGATGAGATCGAGGATCGCGCTCAACAGCTCCCGAATTTGGGGAATGTCGGCTAAGATTTCTCTCCAGTTGGTGGTCTCGTGTCCTTCCTGGGCTCCAGGCGTGAGGACCGGGTAGCAACGAGACGAGGCAAACGATGGCGGCTACGCATCACAGAGGAGACGGAAACAATGCCACAAAAAGGTCGCGGGATTTTCATGGTGTACGTTGATATCGACACCAAGGACGTGCAGGAATTCAACAAGTGGTATAATGAGGAACATCTACCGGAATTGCTGTCGGTGCCAGGCATTCTCTCTGCTGCCCGGTACGAGGCGGCCAAGGGTGGCCCGCGATACCTGGCTTGCTATGAACTGGAAAGCGCGGCGGTGATTCAGACGCCGGCGTTTACCAACCGACCGCGGACGCCGTGGGGACAGAAAGTCTCGCCGACCGTGATTGGGAAGAATTTGACACGCATTGTCGGGGAACAGATTTACCCGGACGGCGTGGAAATGCCGGAGCGTGGCATGGCGCCGGTGTTGCAGATTGGCCGCATGTCCGTCCCCGCCGAGGTCGATGCCGAGTGGAACGCCTGGTACAGTGGGGAATATGTGCCAGGCTATCGCAAGGTGCCGGGAGTGATTTACGCCCGCCGCTATCGGGTTCTCGAGGGTACCAGCGGCTACAGCACGGTCTACGAATTCGCCAGTACGGCCGTGCCCGAAAGCCCGGAGTGGAGGGAGCAACAGCAACATTCCTCGCCCAATTCGCCGCGCATGCGGCAGGCCATGACGCATGCACCGGGCTCGGCCGGGGTGTACGTACGGGTGAATCCCTAAAGTCCAGGGAGCGCTGGAATGTAGCTGTGGCGGGGCTCGGCCAGGCTTGGCCTGGCCATCCACGTCTTCTTTACCACGCAAGCAGATCCTCCCTGCAGGGGAGGCTGGATCTACATCATGACGAACAGGCGCCACGACACTCTGTGCGTCGGTGTCACGAACGACCTCATCCGCCCTGTCTGGGTGATATCCGCGCTGCAATCCAGCGAGAGACCGGAAGCGTTGGCCCCGCACCTAGGAAGTCCGGCTACTGACGGCCGAGAATCCGGAATGGGACGACTTGTATTCATGGTTGCCGAGCTTCGGCCTTAAGTTAGCGCCTATGCGGCCAAGTCTCGTCAGCCTGGCCGCACGCTTGGACAGCGAAAGTCCTGCAACAGCGCCGGCGCGAACGGATTGGTCGACGCCTGCACCCGCACATCGAACACCGCCTGACGGCCGCCTTGCTGGAATGTCAGCCGGTAGCGATCCGTCGTTCCAGGCTGCGCCTGCATGCGTCCGCGACTGAACAAGCGAAACAGCGCCCATGGCCCCGTGTCACGCAACTCATCGGTCGGGCCGGCAGGCGGTGGGTCGAACACCAGTCGCATCGTCGGCTGCAAGGAGAAGCTCGGCCAGGTCACCTGAGTTCGAGCGCGGCACTGCGCGCGTATACACAATCGCAGTGCCATCCAGATCGAGCGTCACCTGTCTCGTCGCCGGATCGACGCTGACCGGCGCGATGTCGAGCCGGAAGTGCGGCCGTGTGCTGCCATCGGCGAAGAACGCATCGCGGATCGCCGCCGCGCGCTGGAACTGCGCGAGATCCGCGGGCGATACGGGTGCCGTCGCGGCATCGGCGGAGATCAGACGCCACGCCTTGGCCGAGGTATCGACGTAGCGCCGCAGGAGCGTGTTCATGAAGCCGTCGAGCGCGGCGCCGGGCGCGAACAGGCGGGCGAAGTCGGCGATCGTCGCATCATCGGTGGCATCCGGGCTGAACGGATAATGCCCATTCACCACCGCCGGACACAGCTCGGCCGGGCCGCCGCCCGCGTTGAAGATCGTCGCCAGTTGCTGTCGCGGGTCGCCGCTGCGCAATGCGACGGCGCTCGTCGAGATCTCGGTGAGCCAGCGTCCGAGCGGCTGCGGCTGGCGCGTGGCGTCCGTCCTCAGCACCAGCAGCGGGTCGATGCCACCGGGCGCCGGTGCGGCAGCACCGGGATTGACCAGGGTCGCGGCAATCTTGGCAATCTGCTGCTGCGCGTCGCCGAGTTCCCGCAGCACCTGATCGATCGGTGCGTTGGCGCCGCCACTAAGGAGGTCACGCAGCGCGTGATAGCGTTCGTCCACCTCGTGGCCCGGCAGCAGAGGTGCGGCCGGAGCCGTCGCGGGCTGCGCGGTGCCAAACAGGCCGTGGAACCGATCTTCCGAGCCGCTCGCCGGCGCCTCCGGCGTGGCAGCGCGCGGCGTGCCACCGGGCGGAACAGACAGCGCCAATTGTCGGCTGATGGACGTCAGCAGTTGGCGCATCGGCGATTCCGGCGAGGCGAGGATGTAGAGGTCCTGCGCCGCCTGCGACAGGCTGCGCAGCGGCGCCACGTTCAGGTCGGCCATCATCAGGTCCCAGACCGGGACATAGTCCGCCTCGTAGAGCGCAATGACGTCCCGCCTCAGTGCCTGCATCTGCTGGTCGCTCGCGTCGAACGCGACGCGATTGCCGAGTACCCAGCTCTCCAGCACGACGCTCCTGGCGGCGCCGGCGAGCGACGGCAGCAGAACCTTGTGAAAGCCATCGACCGTGAGGAAGCCGGGGATGCCATCGGTCAGCCGCTTGCCCGATGCCCGCACGAACAGCGGCAGACCGGCCGGACCCAGCGCGTCACTCGGCAGCCATGGCGGCAGGCGCTGCGCGGCTGCGGAGGGACGGATGCGCGAGTAGACGCGCTGCGCCAGCGACACCGCGGCAATCCGCGCACGCGCGGCGACGACAAGTTCGCCATCGAGCTTCACCTGCGGCAGCGGATCGGACAAAAGCGCATCGACGTGCTCCAGCAGGGAATCGCGCAGCGCCGCATAGCCGAGACCGGGATACGCGGTCTGCCAGTCCAGCTTCATCCATTCGCGGACCAGCGATACGTCGAGCGGACCGGCATTGCCGAGCATGAGATAGACGCGCGTGGCCTCGTAGAGAAAGTCGGGGTTATTGAGATTGCCGCGCAACTGGGTCTCCAGCCGCCACATCAACCGCGGCAGCAGCGCCCATTGCAGGGCGTGGCGGTAAACAGTCCGCGCGGAGGCCGCGAGCTTGTCGCGCTGCGACAGCCCGGCCGGGAGCCATGACGGTTCGTCGCCACCGTGCGGCAGAGCGCGCGCCTGGTCGAGCAGTGGCGCCAGTCGTGCCAGATCGTCGTCGTTGACCGGATCCAACGGCAGGATGCGCGCCGTCTGTTCGTAGCGGTCGAGCGCCGTCGCCGCCGCCGCAATCTCGCGCTGACCGGCGCTGCGCACGTGCCACAGCGTTGCTGCCGTAACCAGGACCAGCAGGGCGGCAACGGCATAGCCCGCCATCCGCAACACCTGACGGCGTCGCAACGCGGCGGGACTGTGCGCGACCAGCGACGCCTCGCCGAAGATCACCTCCTTCAGCAGGCGCTCGAGGAAGTAGCTGCGCCCCTGCGCCGGGCGCATGGTCTGCGCACGTGCCTGATCGACACCCAGGGAACGCGCGAGAGCACCGGTAAGGCGATCGATCGGCGTGCCTTCCTGCGTGCCCGAGGTGAAATAGACCCCGCGCAGCAGTGGCGCCGGATTGTCGCTGGTAGCCCCGAACGCAGCGTGAAGGAACTCCAGGAGCAACGGCTCGAGGCTCGCCACCTGGCCTGGAAACATCGCGATGAGGGCGCGCCGGTCGGCGTTGCGTTCCGCCTGCAGCCGGTCGAACAGACGCGCGTTCAGCCGTTCCACCAGGCCATGCAGCGCGCCGGCGCAGGCGCTGACCGGGTCGTCGCCGTCGCCCGCCAGTTCGAACGTGGTGCCCCATACCTGCGCGCGCCGCTCGCGGTCGAGGTCATCGAAGAATTCGGTGAAGCCCGCGATCAGGTCGGCCTTGGTGAACAGCGCATAGACCGGGATCCGAACACCGAACCGGGCCTGCAATTCGTTGAGGCGGCTGCGGATCGCCGCGGCGTGCGCTTTGCGCTCGGCCGGCGGTGCCAGGGCGAGCTCGCTCAGCGGGAACGCGACCAGCAACCCGTTCAGCGGCTCGCGTGGCCTGGTCTCCTTGAGCAGGTCGAGGAAGGCGTCCCACCCGGCGCGATCGACCGCGGCGTTCGAGTCCTGCGTGGTATAGCGGCCGGCTGTGTCGATCAGCACGGCGTCCTCGGTGAACCACCAGTCGCACAGGCGCGTGCCTCCGATGCCGGCGATCGCGCCCTGCCCCATCTGCTCCGCCAGCGGGAAGCGCAGGCCGGCGTTCAACAGCGCGGTCGTCTTGCCGGCACCGGGCGGGCCGATGATCGCGTACCAGGGCTGTTCGTAGAGATAGTGGCGGCTGCCCAGCGACTGCTTCAGCAGGTCGAGCGCGGTGGTGAGCCGCGTGCGCAGCGCCTGCGCCTCCTCGGTCTGATCCGTGTCGTCGGCGACGATGATGCCGCGGGCCAGTGCCGCGGCACGTTGCAGGCGGCGCAAATCGAGCAGTGCGTTGCCGCCGCCCCAGGCGAGCAGCAGCGCGACAATGAGTGCAAGACGCGGTGGCCAGTCCTCGAACCCGGGCAGGAGCGGCGCGAAGAACCACGCCAGACCGGCGAGCAAGGCAGTGCCGATGAAGCTGATGGACCAGCGCGAGGAGAGGATGTTGGCCGCCGGCGTCACTGAATGTCAGTCCTGGCGATGCAGCACGATCTCGATCCGCCGGTTCTGCTCGCGACCTTCGGCGGTAGCATTGCTGGCGATCGGGTCCGCATCGGCGCGCCCCTCGGCGCTAACCCGTGCCGGGTCACCGAGATCGCGCACGATGATGGCCCGCACGGCGTTGGCACGCGCGACGGAAAGCTGGAAGTTCGACGGGAAGCGCACCGTGCGGACGGGCTGATCGTCAGTGTAGTCGATCACCTGGAGCGATCCGCTTTCGTTTCTGAGGGCGGCGGCAATTCGCTCGAGCAGCGGCCGCGACGCTGACAGAACCACCGCGCTCTCCGGTGAGAACATCGAACGGCCGGCGATCCGGACGATCGGTGTCGCCGGGGTACCCAGCAGGCTGACCGCGCGATCGTCGACGTCGGGCTGAAGGCTGGCGCGCAGGCGATCGAGCACTGTCGGCTCGGGCGGAGCCGGTGGTGGTGGGAGCGGCTGCACGATCGCGGCGCGTGTCACCTGCGGCATGCGAGTTGGCGGTGTGGTCAGCACCTGGGACTGAAGATCATCGGAGGCCGCATTCAGGCTCGCAGACGTCCAGAGGAACAGGCCGCCGCACAGCGCCACCGCACCGGCAAGCGCGACCCAGACCGGCAGGCGCTGCGGCGCGGATTGCGATGGCACGGCGATACCGCGCCATTGCGGCGAGAGTTCGGAGGAGGCGGTCTGGCGCTGGGCGGCGATGACGGCGTGCGTGTCGGACCGCGCCTGGTCGAGCTCGCCCTCGCCGCGCACCTGCCGGTAGCGGCCCATGTAGCCGAGCGAGAGGCAGATGTACATGAGCTCGATGGCGGGGAGGAACCTGTTCGGGGTCCGCCGCATCTGCCGGAGCTGGTCGAAGAACAGATCCGCGCCGCGCGCGCCGGGATGGAATGTTCCCACCAGTGTCTGGTTCGCCCAGCCGCTCGCAGCACCCCACGGCGTGTTCAGCACCACGTCGTCGATGCTCGCGCAGAGTGCGTAGTGCGCCGGCCGCAACACCTCCATCGCGATGCCGACGTCGCGTGCCTTGCGCTCGAATGCGCGCAGGTCCTGCACGGCTCGTTCGCGCAACACACCGGGGTCCGGCGCGCGGCGCATCGCGCGCAGGCGGGCGAGCAGTTGCAGCAGCGGCGACGCGGCGACGGTCAAGGGCGAGACACTGATCGCCGGTGCCGCGGTTGGATCGACCGCCGGCACGGGCGTCGCGGCCCGCGCTGGCGTTGGCGCTAGCGGCGGCGGCGGGCGACGTCCGCCCGGGACAGGGCGGATGACTGTCCGATCGTCGTCGGGTTCCGCGAACGGGTTGTCGCTCACTGGCGCTTCCTCCGGCGTCGCAGTCTAGCGGTCGGTACTGGCTCAAGCCGTAATGCTCCATCACCCATTTCAGTGTGAAGCCGTAGTTCGGATCGGTCGCGTAGACCCCGGTCAGGGCATCGGCGAAAGCCTCGGGGTTGTCCTTCTGGGCCATTGCGTTCCTGTAGACGGAAGCCGTCGCCAGCAGGCGACCGTGTTCATCGAATGCCTGCGCGATCGAATCGAACGCCCGGAAGCGGGCCGAGACGGTGACGTTCTCGCCATTGAGCACCTCGCGGGTGGGGCTTTCCACCGCGGGCTGGTCGCCGGTCGCCTTGATGCCGAACGGGTTGTTGCTGCCTGGCGGCATAGAGGCTCCCCATGCGCTCTCGACGGCCCACTGTGCCACCGTGACGGACGCGGGCACCGTCCAACGCAGACGCGAGGCGACTGCAGCACCGGCAACGTCGGAGGGTATCTCGCCGAAATGGCCGACCGAGGATGGCAGGGCGTTCGCGACGAGCGGCCTGGCGGCGAGCGCGTAGTAGGTCGCGCTGCCGGGATCGACCCGACCCGAAGGCGGCGTCATCTGCATAATCACTGCCTGGTACGCCTCGATCGCCAGCGTGGTGCCGACATCGGCCGTGCCGTTGACCGGGATCGGCGCGTGCGGCTTGGGCAACCGGTCGTTCAGCAACGACTGGATCACGAAGACATCGCCGGGCGCATTGGCGCCGCCACGGCCGACCGAGGTGAAGATCGGCGGCGCGATGCGGCCCATTTCGTCGACGCTCAGCACCGTTGGTGACGGAACCAGTCCCACGCCTGCCTCAGGATTCGAAAGCCGGCGATTAGTGCACAGGCGAGGTGGGAGAGGCCAGAAGTTTGCCCTGTCTCGGATGACTGGACCATCGGCGCCGGCTGCGCTATCAAATTCGATAGCGTCGGTCAGGGCGGATCGTGGCACAAGTGCTGGTGCGAAATCTGGACGATCAGGTGGTGATGGCGCTGCGGCGCAAAGCCGAGCTGCACGGTCATTCGCTGGAGCAGGAGCTGCGCCTGGCGCTGACCGCCGCGGCACGGATGACGCCGGAGGAACGCGTCGCATTGGCGCGGCGTATCCGTCGCCTGACACCGGCGGATGTCACACAGACCGACAGTGCGGAACTGATCCGCCAGGATCGTGACCCGCGATGACGCTGGTCGTCGACGCGAGCGTTGCCTGCAAGTGGTTCATCGCCGAGGCCGCCAGCGACGCAGCTGAGGCATTGGTGGCGGGCGGTCAGATGCTGCTGGCGCCGGACCTCATCGTTCCCGAGGTGTGCAACGTTGCCTGGTTGAAGCTACGACGGGGCGAAATCGCCTTGGGACAGGCGACAGCAATGGTGGAGGGGCTGCCGGATATGCTGGACGAGCTTGCTCCCTCCGCGCAGCTGGCGGCACGCGCGTTGGAGATTGCGCGCATCCTGGCGCATCCTGCCTACGCCTGCTTCTACCTGGCACTGGCGGAGTTGCGGGGAACGCAGATGGTGACCGAGGATCGGCGACTGCTGGCGCGGCTCGCGGCGACACCGTGGGAGCCGCTGGCGCTGCGGCTTGGGGCGTTGCGCGATTAGAGCCTTCTGACGAACGGTTTTGAGGTGCGAACTTTGCCAAGGATTCAACACGGCGAAGGACGAGGCCACGGAGCCGTGTCGTTGACATCTTCGGCACTGCGGACGACAGGTAGCGCCACACCACCGCTGCCAGCACACCCTGACCCCTGCCACAGGGAGACCCCAATATGGCCCTTGATGACCTCCTCTTCGCGCCGGACCACGACGCGCCGATCCCCTACATGCAGCGGACGCGCGAGTATTACGCGGCGATCGGCTACACCACACCGTACCGCTGGGCGCATTACGTCGAGGCGCCGTTCACCCCGCTGCGCAAGCCGCTCGCCGACGCGCGGGTGACCATCGTCACCACCGCGGCACCTTACCGGTCGGACAAGGGCGATCAGGGGCCAGGGGCGGCATACAATGGCGGGGCGAAATTCTACCAGGTGTATTCAGGCGACACGTCGCAGGCACACGACCTCCGCATCTCGCATATCGGCTACGACCGTGTGCATACCTCGGCCGAGGACAGCGGCACATGGTTCCCGCTGCCGGCGTTGCTGCGCGCGGTGGGCGCGGGGCGTGTCGGAGCGGTGACGCAGCGCTTTCATGGCGCGCCCACCAACCGCAGCCACCGCGTCACCGTGGAGACGGATGCACCAGAAATTCTGCGCCGCTGCCGGGAGGATGGCGCCGATGCCGCGATCCTGGTGCCGAACTGCCCGGTCTGTCACCAGACCTGCAGCCTGGTCGCGCGTCATCTGGAGGCGAACGGCATCCCCACGGTGGTGATGGGCTGCGCCAAGGATATCGTCGAACACGCCGCTGTGCCGCGCTTCCTGTTCAGCGATTTCCCGCTCGGCAACAGCGCCGGCAGGCCACACGATGTCGCGTCGCAGGACCGGACGCTGGAGCTTGCGCTGCGCGTGCTCGAGACGGCGCCGGGGCCGCGCACCACGATGGTCTCGCCGGTACGGTGGAGCGAGGATGCGGCGTGGAAGCTCGACTATCTGAACGTGGAGCGGATTTCGCCGGAGGAGCTGGCGCGGCGGCGGCGCGAGTTCGACGAGCAGAAGGCGGTCGCGCGGACATTGCGGGTGGAGAAGGCGGCATGATGCGGCCCCCTCCCCCCAAACCCCTCCCGCGAGGGGAGGGGGAGGGTTGGGCATGAGCCGTCCGTTTGCGAATGTCCGCGTGCTCGACTTCACGCAGGTGCTTGCGGGTCCCTATGGCAGTTTTCAGCTCGCGCTGCTGGGCGCCGATGTCATCAAGGTGGAGCGGCGCGAGGGCGAGGATATGCGGCGCACGCCGCTGTCGCGCGAATGGGCGGATCGCGGCATTGCGCCGGCGTGGCTGGCGATCAATGGCAACAAGCGCAGCCTGACGCTGGACCTGCAGAAGCCGGCGGCGATCGACATCGTCAGGCGGCTTGTCGCCCGGGCCGATGTGGTGATGGAGAACTTCCGGCCCGGCGTGATGGATCGTCTCGGCATCGGCTACGACGCACTGCGCGCGATCAACCCGAAGCTGATCTACTGCACGATCTCCGGCTTCGGCAGCACCGGCCCGTACCGCAACGAGGCCGGCTATGACGGCAAGATCCAGGCGCTGTCCGGCATCATGTCGCTGACCGGCCACAAGGAGATGGGTCCGACGCGCGCGGGCTTCGCGGTGTGCGACGTGCTGTCCGGCATGACCGGCGCGTTCGCGGTGTCGTCGGCGCTGTATCAGCGCACGCATACCGGCGAGGGCCAATACATCGACGTGTCTATGCTGGAGGCGAGCCTGGCGTTCCTCTCCACCCAGGTTGCCGACTACACCGTTGCCGGCCACCGGCAGGAGCAGTTCGGCAATCAGGCGATCAGCCGGAAGGTCACTGCGAACCTGTTCCGTGCCAAGGACAGTTTTCTGCTGCTCGCGGTGAACAACGACAGGCAGTACGAGGCGCTGTTGACCACGCTCGGCCGCGGCGATGTGCTGGATGATCCGCGCTTCGCCGATTGGTTCCAGCGCAAGGAGAACGAAGCGGCGTTGCGCGCGATCATAGAGGACGCGCTGGCGAATGCCGATGCGAAGGCGTGGGAGAAGCGGCTGAATGACGCCGGCGCGCCGTGCTCCAGCATCTGGCGCATCGAGGAGGTTATCGATCATCCGCAGATCGCGGCGCGCCATGCGGTGCAGAGTGTCGAGACGGAATATGGCCCGCTGCGGCTGATGGGTTCCGGCTTTCAGATGGCGCATGGCGGCGGGACGCTGGACCACGCGCCGCCGCCGCTCGGCGCGCACACCGACGAGGTGCTGCGCGAGGCTGGATATACGCCGGACGAAGTTGCGGCGCTGCGGCGCGACGCGGTGGTCTGATGAACCTGCGCCTGACGGGCAAGGTTGTGCTGATCACCGGTTCCAGCCGCGGCATCGGCCTCGCCACGGCTCGCGCCTTCGCCGCGGAAGGCTGCCGACTGATGCTGTCGGCACGCTCGGGTGATGCGCTGCGCGTGGCCGAGACCGCGCTGCGTGCCGATGGCGCGACGGTGATGAGCGAGGTCGCCGACGTGACGCAGCCGGACGACGCGGCGCGCCTCGTGCTCGCCGCGGTGGCGGCATTCGGCGGCATCGACATCCTGATCAACAACGTCGGCGGAGGTGGTGGCGGACGACAGATCGCCGACAGCACCGACGATGAGTGGCGCGATGTGCTGGAGCGGAACCTGGTGCAGACCGTGCGCATGATGCGGCTTGCGCTGCCGCACATGCGTGGGCGCCGCGGTGCCGCGGTGGTCAATGTGTCGTCGATTTCCGGCTGGACGCCGCAGCTTGTCGGCTCCGGCCAGTATGGCGCGGCCAAGGCGGCGCTGATCTTCGACACCGAGCGCTGGGCGCTGGAATTTGTGGCGCATGGCGTGCGGGTTAACACGGTGTCGCCCGGATCTATTCTGGTCGACGGGAATGGCTGGGACCGCTACCGCATCGCCAACCAGGCGAACTACGACGACTACGTCCGTCACGGTTTTCCGATGGGGCGGCTTGGCACGGCTGAGGAAGTGGCCGACGTCATCGTGTTCCTGGCCTCGCCGCGCGCCCACTGGATCAATGGACGGAATGTCCCGGTGGATGGGCTGGAGCAGCCGTATGCTCCGGCCGACTGGCGCCCGTATTGATCGGCCCGCTCAACCGCGAAGCCGCAGTCGGGACTACCCCAGGTCGGCTACAATATGCTGACCAATGATTGTTGCTTCTGCCTCATCGACAACCGGCGTGATTTCCGCATCCAAATAGGGGTTCCATCGCCCGAACCAGCGTCCGACCGAGATAGGATCATTGCACTCGATAATCACAACGCCGCGCCGCCCGGATACATCCTGCCAATGCGCAATCTTTGTTATTCCTTGCCCCGGTTCCTTCGTCCGCTGCTCGGGCGACAGCTCAAGCCACTGCCTGACGGAAGGCAGATACTTATCCTGGTCGGTGATGTGATACCTCACGATGAACTTCATTGAACCCTCCCTTGGTTTCCCGGAGCGGATCATGGCTCGATAGCCGTCGCGCTGAAAGGTGCGATCTTCAGCGACCCTGGGGTCGTATTTCGTGCGTAGTTCAGTGTGGGATGGGAATCCCCACTCGAATCAGCGTCGAGAAATCAGGATCGGCATCCGCCTGGACTGCCTTGTCATGAATCTGCGAGAGTTTGCGAAGCTGCGCAAAAGGGACGCTTGTATCCGTGGCACCGACCTCATAGGCGTAGTCGGGCAAATAGCCGGATAGCAGAATGCGGTAGTCGAGCGGCAGACCGGGGCGGAGCGTACGAACCATGCCGAACACCAAGGTCGTGCAGTTGCCGGTCGCGGTATTATACCAGCGCGGCTTTCGGGCGAGGTCATTCGCGTCATCGACGTACTCGCGTAGCAGACGCCGAGCGTACTCCGGCGGCATCCGCAGGTGGTAGATCCGGACATCCTCGCCGCGCACATTGCTGCGCACCCGCACTATGTCGCGTTCATCCGCGGCAATGATCACCAGTTCGTACTGCTTGAAGAAACCGGCGATCGTTGAATAGTCCTCGCCGCGCTCCTTGCGGGTCTCGATGGAGAAATCGAGGCGCTGGCCGTCAGTGAACCCGAAGCTGACAATCAGGTGCGCGATAGCTTCCCCGCTCCAGTATGACAGGATGAGATCCACATCGCGGAGTTGCGACAGGTCATAGGTCCGCTGCTCCCAGCGCTGGTCGAAATCATCATCGCTACGCCAATTGAAGTTGCGCACGTTGTCGACGACGAGCCGGTCGCCTGCAATCGACGCGGTGACATTGCGGGCTACGTCCGGCTGCCAGTCACGATCATTGGACGGTTGGATCGTCGACCACCATGCAAACACAACCACGATTGCGACGGCATACATCGCAATCGCAGGTCGCCATCGCGATGTCATGAGGCTTGCGAGCGTCGCCAGGGCCAGAACTGCAATCGTCCCAATGACCGCGACGCAGACCGCCTCGCTACCGGAGCAACGGAACCACACGGCAAGACAGCACCATGTGCCCACCAGCAACACTGCCATCCCCAGCAAGGCAACGCCAATCCAACGGGCCACCCGCAACACGAACCGTGCGCGCCGAATCAATGCTGGGGTTCCACGCCCTGACTCACTGGAGCCGTGCTCGTCTGAGGCGGTCGCGGGCACCGCCAACAAGGCGCGTGAGCGCAGCATGGGTGTCCTGTTGTCCCCGGCGCGTCCGCCGAGCCGCTGTTGGACTGAGGCGAATTGTCACCCCTGCTGTCAGCAGCGATACACACCGGCCGCGCACCGCCGTGTCGTGCGCCGTGCTACCCCAGCAACACTGACCGGCGTGGCCGGACGGCCGATGATCGCCTGTACAGTCGACGTCCACGACCCATGCAACACATACGAAACAGGGTCCACCTGCACGAAGCAGCCGAGGGCCACCACAAAGATAATCCACTTTCCGACAGTCGTCATGGCTCTACTCACTTCGCCTTGATGGTTAGGTCGCCGATGCTGTTGACCGTGACAGAACTCGGGTCGAGTTTCTTGCTACCCTGCGGAGGCATGAAGGCAAACACCTTGGCATCAAGCTGGGGCGCCGTCTTCCAGTTTTTGAGTTGCAAGGTAAATTCAGGCGCACCGGCAGCCCCTTTGGTGGTGATCACATACCTGACGGGGAGTGGCTTGTCACCGGCCGTTACCCAAAGCTGCCAGTCAACATCGGCGCCGCGAAACGCAAGTTGATGAACCTCGATACCGTCGATGAACGTCATCCCGATATGGGCACCGCTGGTCATGTCCGTCGTCGCGCTGTCAAGCGGCTTGGCCCCCAGAAGATCTGCGCCTGGCGCGTCAAATCCCAGGTCGTGCATTACATCAATAGCGTTATCGATGCTCCGCGCGTCCCACTGCAGATACACGTTGGCACCCTTACTAAACAAAGTGAGCTGCTTTCCATCCAGAAACAGTTCTGCAATTCCAGCCGCGCCCCTGCGAATTGCGAAGAGATGGTTCGGGCGCTCCCCGACAATCTCCCCAGAATGGACGAATTGAAGTTTCTGACCGGACGTGGTGAGCACCTCGTCAACGGCCGAATATTCAACGGAAAAACTCTTCAGGCCGCTCAGATAATGCGACATTGACGCAAGCACGCTTTGCGCGTCCGGATCGACGGCGTTCTGAGCCCCTGCATCTGGAGCTGTCGTAAGCGCGCACAATCCCGCAACCGCGAGAACTCCGGCCGATCTTCCGAGTGTGGACCACAGTCGCATGAGCATTCCTCTAGGCTATTGATCTCGCCGCCACTGAGCAGACCGCAAATGGCCGCATGCATGAACGGTGTTGCCTTCCCGCCGAACTCTGCAAGCACGTAGCAGCCTCGGAGAGCATTGCATTGATCTAAATCAATGCCCTTGCGTCCACAGCACGTTGGTGCGTCGGCGAAGAGAGTGCGATCGCGGTCGCCAAGGGCCCATGACGTACTGTCGGTGAATGTGAATTGCCCATTCTGGACTCAAATTCGGCCATCCTTGGGCTAGACCTTTCGTCAGTGTTCTCTTCCCACTGTAGTTGCAATCGAATGAGCTATCAGCTCCAAGCGCCGTACCTGCGACAACAAGACAGGGTATGCATATTCCCAAGACCAGAAGATGACGTGCCGACTCTTCGGAATGGCTGCGAGACATAGCTCGTTGTTGGCGCATCGGCAGTGGACCGCTTTGCTTTGATCCCGTTCTCTTCGGTCATGACCTGCTCATTTTGAGCCGCCAACATTCGGGTAGTGTCGAGCGCGCCGTTAGTGACAGCTCAGTCTGCGCGGTTGAATTCGGTGCCCGCCCATCTCGGCTGACTCGCGGCCTTGGTTGCCGGACGCGGCGTCCGCGTGAGCGGATTGCCGCGGCACGATCACACCGGATCGAGTGCTATGGCGAAGGCTTCAGTGCCGATGACGGTCAACAAATCGCCGATCTTCACGCGCTTCAGTGCCGCCTGCCGCCGCAGGTCGGTGACGGCAAAGATGTGCACCAGACCGCCCGAGGGATCCACAAGTGAAATGGTATGGGCGTTAAGGTCGACGCCGACCACTGTGCCGGTCACGACCGCTTTCGTGCTGACCGCGGCGGCTGGCACCTCGCCTTTCGCCGCACGAGCCGCGGCAGCGCTCACCTGATTGTCAGGGATCTTGGTTCCGGGCGCGGACAGCACCAGCACAGTCGAGGAATAAAAGGTCGCGACAACAGTGTCGCCCACCTTGACCTTATCGAGGTTCCGCACCGCGTCACCGGCATGAACGCCGAAGACATTGCCTTGGGGACCGACCAACGTGACTTCGCGCGTGGCGAGGTCGATCGCCTTCACCTGGGCACGCTCCGTGACCGTGTGCGACTCGCCCATCCCGCCCATACCGGCGGCCTGTCCCCAGGCGGGGACGGGAGCGGTCAGTCCGGCAACGCCGAGTGCAACGCAAGCGGTCAGTGCGAGGCAGGTGTTTCGCAGAGGGGCGTGTTGTCTCATGGGTTGGTTATCCTTGTGGTGATCGATTGCGAGATTGCTGGTGCCAGTCAGCCGGCCGATCGGGCGCGGCAGGCATCTGATGGAACGGCTGCGCTTCATATAGAGGCTCTTTGTCCGATTCGGCGACGCGCCCTGTCAACTGTCACAATCAGCGACCGGCACCGGCCTGGTTGACGCCAGCCCGGACCGCGCGCCGCCGGCCGAAGCCGAACTGCTGCAACTGCTGAAGGGACTCGCAACGGATTGAAGGCGGTGCCTCCTGATGCGAGGCTTCAGAGCCACGCGCCCCAACGGTATTGGGCACTGACGTCGAACGAACGGCTACGGATAGAGCCGATCCATTGCAAGACCACGCACGAACGCGATCCCTGATGCGATCGGCGGATGAATGATCACATTGGCTCTGTCAGTGGTCTCGCTCGTTGATCCCGTCCGCCGCCCCGCCGCATCGGCGGTCACGATATCGGTCACACCGCCTCCAGCGGCGCGTGCAGCTTCGTGCCTTTGCAGACGATGCCGCCGCGGTTGCCGATCTCCACGCTGCCGTAGCGCTCGGCATAGGCCGCGGGCAACGGTCGCGCGCCCGGTGCGGCAAGCCAGAGCCGCAGCAGATGGCGCTTGCGCTCGGGCTCCGGCCAGTCCTCGAAGGCCGTGCGATCGTGCAGCACCGTGTGGTTGTGCACGAACTGCATGTCGCCAGGCTGAAACTCCATGTCGAGGCGCAGTTCCGCGTCCTCGGCCAGCGCATCGAAGCAGTCGAGTGCGGCGATGTCGGCGGCGCTCAGCCGTGGCGCGTCGGGGAAGCGCTGCGACGAACGTACATAATGCGGCGCATAGATCGCCGAGAGCAGACCGAGATGATCGTTGTAGATCGGTGTCTCGAACCATGGGCGCCTCCCCTCGGGCACCTCGCCTCGCCGGTCGGTCGGCATCGGCTGGAACAACCGCCATACAAGGTCCGGATGCCGCTGCGCCATGGCGTTGTACACCGACATCGAACTGGTCAGCGATGACAGCCCGCCCGACTTCGCGGTCTTCAGGCATAGTAGCGAGACGATGTCGCATGAGTCGGTATGGAAATTCTGCCGCTCGGTGGTCTGGTAGATACGGACGTTCGGATCCTTGGATGACAGGCCGAGGTCGCGGACATGGCCGAGCACGTGGCCTTTCGCATTCTGCGATCGGGCGTTGCCGAGATACGTACCGATGCCCCAATAGGCCGTCGCGCTTTCGTCGATCGGCCGGCCCGTCACGGGAAGTCCGCGGATCAGCACGAAGCCGCGGCCGCTCAGCACGTCATCGCGCAGTCGATCCAGGGTGGGGCCGAGTGCCGGCAGCGGGAAGTCGGCCCGCGCGATCGTCGCGATATCGCGGCCGAGCACGCCGGCGGTCGCCGTTTCGATCTCGGCGATCTCGTGGGGCGACAGCCGGTAGGTCCATTCATCCGGGCGTTTTGCCAGGTCCGCGCCAATCCATGCCGATCGGCCGGCGACCAAGGGGCGAAGAGCGTGCTGGTCTACGGCGTTGGACATCGTTCCTCCTGTGCCGGTGGCGAATGAAGACGCTGCCGATCACATACATCGCTGCCGGTAAGCCGGCCATCCCCGCAACTGGATGCAATTGGCCTCCCGCTACTTGGCGGGTTTCAGTTCCAGGGTGGACGTGAAGGTTTCCGCCCCACCGGTGATGGTGCGCACCAATTTCGAGTCACACCGGCACAGCAACAGCCGTTCAGCCACACGCTGTTCGCCGAGGCCGCGGCCGGATTGGGCCACGTAACCTTCGTCGGCAGTTCGGGCGATCGGCCGAATTGGTTCTCTGCGGGCTTCAACTTTGGAACGTGCCGCTGTTGATCCGTCGGGGATCGGCCAGATTTAAGATCCGACCGCCGGTGCGGGCAGATCGGCCGCAATTTCTCGCACCAGAAGATTTCGATCGCGCTCGGCTTTTTCGACAAGGCGAAATACGCCTTCAACCCGTTCGTCGCCTCCGGTACGATCGGCATGTGCATCGAATCGCGACAGATAAGGGTAGCGGAGATCCGCATTCCGGGTGAGCGCTGCTACACGCGCACGCCTTGTGCGCGAGGGGATCGAGATCGATCGGAAGATAAACGCTGCACTAGGACGCCTTGCCGAAGGCAACCTCGATCACGGCGCCTGAAGGCAAGGCTTGGCCCAATCCGGGGTGGCCGTCTAGCCAACGGCGCCCGCTGAAGGCATCGTTCTCCATCGTCCAACGAAAGCCAGCCGACATGATAATTTGCGACGCACAGATCCACCTATGGGCCAAAGGCACACCGTCCGCCCATCATCGCCAAACACCCTATCTGAAGGAGGAAGCGCTGTCGGCCATGGACGCCGCCGGCGTCGATCGCGCGGTGATCCACCCGGTGATGTGGGACCCTGATTCGAACGAGCTTGCCGTCGAAGCGGCAAACGCTCACCCGGATCGCTTCGCCATCATGGGCTGGTTCTACCTGGATCAGGCCGATCGGCGCGCCGCGATCGATACCTGGAAAAGCCGGCCCGGCATGAAGGGACTACGGTTCTACTTCTCTGATCCGCGGTCGCAGTCCTGGCCGGACGACGGCACGCTGGAATGGCTGTGGCCGGTGGCCGAACGCCTGAACATTCCGGTTTCTCTTCAGGCATCGGCGTTCCTGCCGCGGGTTGGCGAAGTCGCGGAGCGTCATCCCAGACTGAAGCTCAGCATCGATCACATGGGAGTGCCGCGCGCAACTGAGGGGGCCGACTCTGCTTATCGCAACCTGCCGCAGTTGCTGGCATTGGCAAGGCATCCCAACATAGCGGTGAAGGCGACCGGTCAGGCCGGCTATGCGCTGGACCCCTATCCGTTCCGCAGCATACACGACCCGTTGCATCGTGTATTCGACGCGTTCGGCCCGCGACGCATGTTCTGGGGCACCGACATCACCCGCATGCATTGTACGTGGCGTCAGTGCGTGACACTGTTCACCGAGGAACTGCCCTGGCTGCATGGCGCCGACCTAGACCTGGTGATGGGCCCGGCGTTCTGCGACTGGATCGGCTGGCAAACTTCAAGCTCGTAGCGATCCGCGCCCAGGGAGGACGTACACTCGCGCCAATTGGGGAGCAGAAGCACATGCGTCGGACGCAGCAGTTTTACCCATGATGAAGCTATGCCACACGCCGGCATCGCCCTTCGTCCGCAAATGCTCAGTCGCTATCAGCGAACTTGGCCTCGAAGATCGGGTGGAGATCATCCCGACGAAATGGCCGCATTCCTGGGGCACCGAGACGGTGCCGTATCGGGAGGACTTCCTCGCGGCGACACCGATCGCCCGCATTCCCGCTCTGGCGACGGAGGATGGCGAACGTCTGACCGAATCATCTCTGATCTGCGAGTACCTGAACGACGAGCTTGGCGATTATCGCCTGTGCCCACAAAGCGGGCGGGAGCGCTGGCACATCCTGTCCGTGGTGTCGGTGGCAACCAGTGGGATCATGGAATGCCAGGTCATGCGCCGGGCGGAGATGCTGCGAAAGCGCGACTCCTCGCAGAACAAGCAGGAATTCTCGCCGAGCTTCGTCCGGAAGATGATGGAACGGATGGACCGCTGCTATCAGCGTCTGGACGCGCTGTCGCACGATTTCCGCATCGACGTCGATCTCGGTCAAATCGCCGCGGGATGCGCGTGCGGCCTTTCGGATTTTCGCTTCCCCGAGGATGATTGGCGCGCCATCGCCCCCAACCTCGCGCGCTGGTACGAGCGGTTCCGCAGGCGGCCATCCATGCGTGCGACCGAGCCCGGCGAGACCCCGTTCGACAGCGACGACACGCATGCGGCCGCCAGCCACGCGGCGTGATCAAGGAGCCACCGGTGGATCAGGAGCAATACCACTATCTGATATACCTGGAACCGGGTTCAAATCTCTGGCGCTGGACACTCTACAACCAGCTGGGTCGGATGGCAGCGCAGAGTGTCGAAAAATACTACAACAAGGAAGACTGCCTTGCTGCCATCAATGCCGTTAAATCGTCAGGCTCTGCCCCGGTTCGGGAGCGATAGGGCGATGGCTGGCAAACACGGGACCGGCACTCGTGCTTGGGCAAGATAATACCGCAGGCTCTCATCGATTTCACCGATGTCGGCTTCGTCACCGTCATGAACGAGGTGTGGTGAATGATGAATTCGGAATCCCGCCACATCTGTAACTCCCAGAGTTCAATCCCGGTCCCAATCTGTCTCACGGCATATGGGAAAGGAATTTTGTGATGAACACCCCCCCGATCGTATCGCAGCTGGAGTGGAAGGCTGCGCGCGAGCTTCTCCTCGTGAAGGAGAAGGCGCACACCCGCGCTCGCGACGCCCTGGCCGCCGAGCGTCGGCGGATGCCGTGGATGGCGGTCGAGAAGGCTTACGAATTCGAAGGGCCCAAGGGCAATGTCAGCTTGCTCGACCTGTTCGAGGGACGCCGGCAGTTGATCGTGTATCGTGCGTTCTTCGAGCCCGGGGTGTTCGGCTGGCCTGAGCACGGCTGCCGCGGTTGCTCCCTAGGCGCCGATCAGGTCTCCGACCTGGCTCATCTGAATGCGCGCGACACTACGCTCGCGTACGCTTCGCGTGCGCCACAGGAGCACATCGAACGCATGAAGACGCGAATGGGTTGGAAGATGCCGTGGTACACCATCACCGACAGCTTCGATGCGGACTTCGGCGTGGATGAATGGCACGGCCACAACGTGTTCATCCGCGACGGCGAGCGCGTGTTCCGTACCTACTTCATCAATAGCCGCGGCGACGAGGCGATGGGCACCACCTGGAGCTACCTCGATATCACGCCGCTCGGGCGTCAGGAGACTTGGGAGGACTCGCCGGCGGGTTACCCCCAGACCCCGCCGTACAAGTGGTGGAACTGGCACGACAACTACGAAGCCAAGGCCTCGCCCGACCCGAAGTGGGCCGAGGTGTCCGATGCTGGGGAAGCCACCTTCCGCAAGCGCGACGCGGCGGACCCAAAGCCCGCATAGCAAGGGAGAGAGAGGTTGCGGGTTCGAGAGAAGGCCCACAATCCCACGAATCTGGATACTGGCTAAAACCCTTGTGAGACCGGATGCACAGGTCATGGCCGCGTCAGATCAAATTTCCCAGCGAGCCTTCTTCGGCATCTCAGCTCTGCTGTTCACCACGAGCGCGGCGGTCACGATCGTCTGGTGCCTGTCCATGTCGGCGATGGGCGAGATTCCGATGCCCGGCGGCTGGACGATGTCGATGGCGTGGATACCAATGTGTGGACCGACGTTGCTCGGCACGGCAGCGTCATTCCTCGGCATGTGGTTCATGATGATAGTGACGATGATGCTGCCATCCGTGCTGCCAAACCTGTTGCGCTATCGCCACGCCGTCGGCAGGACAGGCGAGACGCGTCTTGGTCGGCTGACCGCGCTGGTGGGCGCCGGTTACTTCTTTGTGTGGACCGCGTTTGGCTTGGCCATCCTTCCGCTGAGCATCGCGTTGACCGCGGTCGCGATGCATCAGCCGGCACTTGCGCGTGTCGTTCCGCTCGCCGTCGGTGTGGTCGTCGTGATCGCCGGCGCGCTCCAGTTCACCGCGTGGAAGGCACATCACCTTGCATGCTGCCGCGAGGCACCGTGGCACGGTCATGCAATGCTGGCCGACGCCGGCACGGCCTGGCGGCATGGCCTGCGCCTCGGAATCGACTGCGGCCGTTGCTGTGCCAATCTGATGGCAATCTCCCTGGTCATCGGGAGCATGAACCTCAGCGTCATGGCTGTCGTGACGGCGGCCATCACCGCCGAACGTATCGCACCGACCGGCGAGCGCGCCGCCCGAGCAACCGGGGCTATTGCCGTCGGCGCAGGTCTGTTCCTGCTCGCGCGAGCGGCCGTGATTGGCTAGCGCATCCCCCGCGCGTCGCAATGGGCGGGCATCCGCCGATTGCGCCAACGTCGTGCATCATCACCTCTCGTGAAGCGATGAAGCGTGCGCGCTGTCGAGGGCTTTGGTTGCGTTCCTCGACCATCTGGCTGAAACTCGTGCGCGTATTCGGGGGGGACGATGTCGGCCGGTTGCCTGATGCGCGCCGTGATGAACAAAGCCGATCGGAGCGACCTCGAAGTGCGCCTTTGCACTGAGCACCAGCCACACGCAGCGGAGGCTAGCGAGGTACAATCTTCGCATCCACGCGAAATCATCGACCTCGCCTGTCGACGTGGTGGCCATGCCTCGTGAGCCGCCAGCATCCGACCTGGAAGCCGGGCAGGCGCACCGCTCTGCGCCCGGGTCTCGCGCGGAACGGCCAAGTTTCGCCGCCGGCTCCGAGGCTCGTTCCGTGCCAACCCACCGTCGCTTGGCAGCCGTGCTGGTTGCAGATGTGGCAGGATACTCACGCCTTATGGGGGCTTACGAGGAACGGACCCTCGACCGGCTCCGCACGATCCGGGCGGAGGTGATCGATCCGACGATCGCGGCCAATCATGGCCGCCTCGTCAAAACCACGGGCGACGGGCTGCTGATCGAGTTCGCCAGCGTGATCGACGCGGTCCGCTGCGCGAGCGAAGTGCAGCGCCTGATGGCATCCTACAACAGCGGCCTGCCGGCATTGGAACGGATCGAATTCAGGATTGGCATCAACGTCGGCGAGATCATCATAGCCGAGGACGGCGACATCTTCGGCGACGGTGTGAATGTCGCCGCCAGGCTTGAGGCGCTTGCCGGCCCCGGCGGGATCTGCGTCTCGGCGCGGGTCCAGGAAGATGCGGCCGGACGGCTCGACGTCGGCTTCGAGGACATGGGCGAGCAAAACCTCAAGAACATCGCCCGGCCGGTCCGGACCTATCGCGTGCTGCCTGGTGCGACCGCACGGGGCCAGACGTCGCCCGAAGAAGATGCATCAGCGCTCGCATTGCCCGACAAGCCCTCGATCGCTGTCCTGGCGTTCACCAACATGAGCAACGACGCCGAACAGGAGTTCTTTGCCGACGGCATCGCCGAGGACATCATCACCGAACTGTCCCGATCACGGTCGCTGTTCGTGATCGCCCGCAATTCGAGCTTCACCTATAAGGGGAAGCCGGCGGCGATCAGGGACGTCGGCCGCGAACTCGGCGTGCGCTATGTTCTGGAAGGCAGCGTGCGGAACGCCCGCAACCGAGTGCGCGTCACGGCGCAGTTGATCGAGGCGACCACCGGCGGACATGTGTGGGCCGAACGCTACGACCGCGAACTTGCGGATATCTTCGCGGTCCAGGATGAGATCACCAACAGCGTTTCCGCCGCCATCCAGCCTGCCATGGAGCGCAGCGAGCGCGAACGCGTCGTGCGCAAGTCTGCCGACAGCCTCGACGCCTGGGAAAGCTACCACCGCGGGATGTGGCACCTCTCCAAGGTCGAGGCGACGGAGACTGAAAAGGCCCGCCTCTTCTTCCAGCGCTCGATCGAGCTCGATCGTCAGTTCGCGCGCGCGGTCGCCGCCCTGGCTCTCACCTATCTGAGCGAGATCACGCTGTTCCGACCGCATCTCCGCGCTGTCAATCTGCCGCTGGCGCTCGAAAATTCGCTGCGCGCGGTGACGATCGACGCGACGGATGCCACGGGCCACGCCGCACTGGCGCGAGCTCTCTGGATGTCGGGACGCCACGCCGAAAGCCTGGCCACGGCGGAGATCGCGGTCAGTCTCGAGCCCAACTCGGCCGCGGCGCACGGCGCCCTCGGCGGCGCCCGTGTCTGGGGCGGTTTTCCGGGCAAGGCGATCGAGCCGCTGCAGACAGCGATGCGGCTCAGCCCGTTCGATCCGCTGACTCCGCTGTGGCTGCACTTCATGGCGCGGGCGCACTACTGGAACCGGGACTATGCTGCGGCGATCGCCGTCGCCAGCCAGATCCGCCAGTCGTTTCCGGCCTTCCGCCAGCCCTACAACACCCTGATGGCGGCACTCGGGCAGATCGGCCGGACAGGGGACGCCAACGCGGTGATGACCGACGGGCTTGCGCTGTTCGGAGACGCCTTCCGGACGCTCATGGCATTGCCCCTGGACGATCTGCGCGAACTGCGCCCCGACGACCGCGAGCATTTGCTGGAAGGTTTTCGCAAGGCCAACCTGGCTTAGCCCCACAGCAGCGATCGCTCTGCATCGGGTATCGTGCCGGTCCTCCGCGATCTGGCGAATGCATTCCTCTCGCGGGCGACATGGTTTCCGGCATCAGCAGCGTGAGCGCGGCAAGAGCGATCGACGCAATAACCGCCGCGGCGAGAAACGCAGCCGGGTAGCCGGCGTGATCGACGATGACGCCGGCGATCAGTCCGCTGCTCGCGGCGCCAATTCCCTGGAACGTCGCGACCGCACCTTGCGCCGCGTTGAACCTGCCGGTGCCATGCATCAGGTCGGCGATCACCAGCGGCGTGATCGCGCCGAAAATCCCCGCGCCCACTCCGTCGAGCAACTGAACCCCGATCAACCACCAGGTCTGATTGGAAAACGTGTAGAGCACCGCGCGTATCGGCAGCACGGCAAAGCCGATGAGCAATATCGGCTTGCGCCCGAGCCGGTCGGCGTTCCGGCCGACCGCGATCGCGATCGGCAGCATGATGAGCTGCGCGGCGATGATGCAGGCCGACATCATGGCGGTCGCCACATCCTTGTGCGCCGCGGCGAGCTTCTGGCCGACCAGCGGCAGCAAAGGCGCATTGGCCAGATGAAACAGCAGCGCGCAGCAGCCGAAGACGAGCAGGGGGCGGCAGCCGCTCAGCACGCGCCATAGCGAAGCTGGCGCGGCCTGTGTCTCAGTGCTGTCTGCGGCATCGGCGCCGCGTGCGCGCGCGTGGTCGATGGCGGCACTTGGAATGGACAACACGGCGGCGGCCGCAAGCGCCGCAAAGATCGGCACGAGCAGAAAGACCGAGCGCTGCGAGAACGCCCATCCGACACCGCCGGCCGCGGCAGCAATCGCGACATTGCCCGCGTGATCGAAGGCCGCGTTGCGGCCCATGCGGCGTGCGAGAGCCGTGCGCGCGCAGAGGCCAAGCGTGAGTGCGGCGATCGCCGGGCCGAACACGTCGCCGACCACAGCGATCAGCGTGTTCGCAACCATCACCGGCCAGAAGCGCGGGACCGCATAAATGATGACGGCGCTCGCACCCAGCACGGTGAGAGCCGCCACGATGATGCCGCGCTTCCAGCGGGTCGCGTCGATCGCAGCACCGATCGGTGTCTGCACGGCAAGCCCGAGCAGGCCGCCGAGAGTCGTCACCAGACCGACGCTCGACTGACTCCAGTGCTGCTGCGTGACGAGAAAAACGTTGAGGTAGGGGCCGAGCGCGCCGCGTACGTCGGCGAGCAGGAAATTGACCGCATCGAGAGATAGGGCGGTATTCACGGCATCAAACGAACGCGGAGCGAATGCAAGGCCGGACTGTCCCCTGCGATGTTGGGCCGGTGACACATTGCCTGACGCGACGACTGGTCGCATACCTGCCTTCCCGTGGCAGCGACAATTTGTGAGCTCCGTGGCGACGATTTGACTGGTGGGAGTAACGCATGGGGTTGCCGGATGACGGTGCCTGGACCGAACCCGTGGTGGACGGTTCCGTGGCCGGTCCCAACCTGGAACTCGCCCCGGAGTTCGGAGCGCTGGAACGTGCTGCCCAGGGCAAGCCCGAGCAGCAGTATGGCGACACGATCATCGCCGCGGCCGACCCAGACTGGAAGGACGTCGAGGAGCAGGCGCTCGCGCTGCTGGACCGCACGCGCGATCTACGGGTGCTCACGCACCTCGCGGTGGCGCGGTTGCATCTCGCCGGGTTTGCCGATTTTACCGGGATGCTTTCATCGATCCGGGAACTCCTGACGGCGGCTTGGCAGGAGGTCCATCCGCAGCTCGACCCGGAGGACAACAACGACCCCACCCTGCGAGCCAACGCGTTGCTCCGGCTGGCGCATCCGAGTTTTGTGCTCCGTCACATCCGCGATCTGCCGTTGGCGAACTCGCCGCGGCTGGGCCGGTTCTCGTGGCGCGATATCGCGCTCGCCACCGGCGTTCTCGAAGCCGAGCCGGATCAGGAACGGCCGAGCGAGGCCATGATCCGTTCGGCCTTCCAGGACAGCGACATGACCCGGCTCGCCGAACTGCGCGCCGCCACGCTGGTCGCGGCCGAGCAGGCGACGGCGATCGCCGCGATATTCGACGACCGCACCGGCTACGGCACCGGCCCCGACTTCCAGCCGCTGACCAAGCTGCTGAACGAGCTGATCCGCGACATCGACCGCTATGTCGTGTTTCCCACCACCTCCCAGGACGCCCCCCCCGCGCAGGTATCGGAACCCATGGCCGCGATGACGCCAGTTCCTCCACAGGCCGCTCCGCAGATCCACGCCGGCGGGTCTGGCGAAGCGGCGCGCTTCGCACCGGTCAGATCGCGCGGCGAGGTCATCCTGTTGCTGGACCTCGTCTGCGAGTACTACGAGCGCTACGAGCCTTCGAGCCCGCTGCCTATGCTGCTCCAGCGCGCCCGCGGCCTGGTGGACAAGAACTTCCTGGAAATCCTGCGCGATCTGGCACCTGACGGGCTCACCCAGGCCCAGACGATCGTCGGCTCCCGCGACGAGTGATTGGAGTCATAAGGCTCCCAAACCCACTGCCGGTATTGCTCGCGCCACGCCCTAACCGAGCGAGGCAGTCATGGTCAAAGCGAGCAGTCAGAAGTTCATCGCCCGTAACCGGGCGCCACGCGTGCAGATCGAGTACCGACGTGGAAACCTACGGATCGCAGAAGAAGGTTCAGCTTCCGTTCGTGGTCGGCGTCATGTCCGACCTCTCGGGCAAGCCGGTAGAGCCTCTGCCGCCTGTCGCCGACCGAAAGATGCTGGAGATCGACGTCGATAATTTCGACGATCGCATGAAGGCGATGCAGCCGCGCGTGGCCTTCATGGTGCCGAACACGTTGACCGGCGAAGGCAACCTCGCGGTCGATATCACCTTCGAGAAGATGGACGATTTCGGCCCCGCGGCGGTGGCGCGCAAGGTCGAGCTGCTGAGCAAGTTGCTCGAGGCACGCACCCAGCTCTGCAACCTGCTGACCTACATGGACGGCAAGAGCGGCGCTGAAGAGCTGATCGGCAACATCCTCGGGGATCCCGCCCTGCTGCGGACCCTCGTCGCCGCACCCAAGCCCACGAGTTCAACTGACGATGCGATGTCGTCCGGCGCGGAGGAATAGTCATGAGCGAAACCCAGACCTCCATTCCGGCCGCGAGTGTCGTCACCGAAGGCGCGAGCGACTTCTCCGCCCTTCTCATGCGCGAATTTAAGCCGAAGACCGATCATGCACGCGAGGCGGTCGAGGCGGCGGTGCAGACGTTGGCGGAACAGGCGCTGGCGCACACCACACTGATCGCCGATGACTCGCTGCGCACGATTCAGGCGATCGTCGCGGCACTCGATCTAAAGCTGACCGAGCAGGTCAACGCGATCATGCATAACGAGGACTTCGCGCGCATGGAGTTCGAGCTGGCGCGGCCTCGAGCATCTCGTCAAGAACACCGAGACCGACGAGATGCTGCGCATCCGCGTCTTCGACATTTCGAAGAAGGAGCTTGGCCGCACGCTGCGCAAGTTTCGCGGCACCGCATGGGATCAGAGCCCGATCTTCAAGAAGGTCTACGAGGAGGAATACGGCCAGTTCGGCGGCGAGCCTTTCGGCGTGATGATCGGCGACTATTCCTTCGATCACGGTCCGCAGGACGTGCAGCTCCTGGGCGACATGGCGCAGATTGCATCCGCCGCCCATGCCCCGTTCATCGCCGCGGCGGCGCCTTCGGTGATGCAGATGGAGAGCTGGAGCGAGCTGGGCAATCCGCGCGATCTCACCAAGATCTTCCAGACGCCGGAATACGCCGCCTGGCGCAGCCTGCGCGAGAGCGAGGACGCACGCTATCTCGGTCTGTGCATGCCGCGCTTTCTCGCCCGCCTGCCGTACGGCGCCAAGACCGATCCGGTCGAGGAGTTCGCCTTCGAGGAGGATACCGAAGGCGCTGACAGCGAGAAGTACTGCTGGGCCAACGCGGCCTACGCGATGGCCACCAACGTCACGCGCGCCTTCAAGCTGTACGGCTGGTGCACGCGCATCCGCGGCGTGGAAAGCGGGGGCGCCGTGGAGTCGCTGCCGACGCACACCTTCCCGAGCGACGATGGCGGCGTGGCCATGAAATGTCCGGCCGAAATCGCGATCAGCGACCGGCGCGAGGCGGAACTGGCGAAGAACGGCTTCATGCCGCTGATCCACAAGAAGAACTCTGACTTCGCTGCGTTCATCGGTGCACAGTCGCTGCAGAAGCCGCAGGAGTACCGATGATCCGACCGCGACGGCGAACGCCAACCTTTCCGCCCGCCTGCCCTATCTGTTCGCGAGCTGCCGTTTCGCGCACTACCTGAAATGCATGGTGCGCGACAAGATCGGCAGCTCCATGACCAAGTCGCAGCTCACCGAATGGCTGCAGACCTGGCTGAACCGCTACGTCGACGGATCGCCAGATACCTCGTCGGAAGAATGGAAGTCCTCGCACCCGCTCGCCGAAGGCCGCGTCGATGTCGAGGAGAACGAAGAAAATCCGGGCTACTACAACGCCAAGTTCTTCCTCAAGCCGCACTATCAGCTTGAGGGCCTGACCGTCTCACTCCGGCTTGTCTCCCGCATGCCGAAGTAGCGACGACCCGACATCAACACGCAACCCCAAAAGTGAAGAGAGGATACCATGGCTATCAACTCCTATGTGGCCTTCGTGCCGTACACCGGCTCACCGCTGCTTGCTGAATCGCAGGTGGATATGAGCCACAACACCGAAGAGCTGGCGCAGCCGGACCTGCAGGGCTTCGCTTCGAACAAGCAGCTATTCGAGGTCGATGAGTACAGCTTCGATATCGAGCAGGTGCTCAACATCGGCAGCCAGAGCAGCGGCGTCGGCGCCGGCAAGTGCAAGTTCAACGCGTTCTCGATCACCCGCAAGATCGACCGCGCCTCGCCGACGCTGTTCGACATGGCGTGCTCGGGCACGGCGTTCAAACAGGTGACGCTCGCGCTGCGCAAGAGCGCCGGCGGCATGACCACGGGCCAGATCTTCCTGCGCTTCGACTTCAAGCTGGTCGGCGTGAAGACCATCCAGTGGGAACATGACGAGGAGAGCCCGAAGGAGACGGTGACGTTCGAGTATGGCGGGCTGCTGATCCGCTACTGCCAGCAGAATCCCGACGGCAGCCTGGCCTCGTCCATTCCGGGCGGCTGGAACGGCTGCAAGAACGTCCAGGACCACAGCACCACTCCGATCTCCGGCAAGGCATAGGAATCGGACGATGCCTGACATCGCGAGCCGGGAGAGGCTGCAGCCGTCACTCCTCGACCGGCTCACCGATGCCGCGCCGGAGCAGACGCGCGAGACCTTCGAGCAGCAGACGCTTGGCATGCAACAGCTTCGCCAGGCGGTGCTGCGCGACCTCGCGTGGTTGCTGAATACGACCAACCTGGCGGCAACCGAGGATCTCTCGGCCGCACCGCTGGCGGCGAAGTCCACGATCAACTTCGGTGTTCGTGGCTTCGCCGGACTGGTCGGCACCAGCGATCGCATCGCCTCGCTCTGCGCCGGAATCGTGGAAGCGATCCGTGCCTATGAGCCGCGTATCCGGGCGGAGACGTTGAAGGTGCGGATGCGCCCGCCGCACGAGGACAAGCCGACGCCCGCGATCGTGTTCGAGATCGAGGGCGAACTCTGGACGCAGCCGGTGCCGCAACAGCTCTTCCTGGAGACCTCCATCGAGCTGGAGACGCGGCTTGCGGTTGTCACCGACGCAAGGAGACGCGGCTGATGGATCCGGCGCTGCTCAATCATTACGAAGCCGAGCTCGCGTTCGTGCGCGAGACCGGCGGGGAATTCGCCCGCGAGTTCCCGAAGATCGCCGCGCGTCTGAACCTCGGCAGCTTCGATGTCGCCGACCCCTATGTCGAGCGGCTGTTCGAAGGCTTCGCGCTGCTCGCCGCGCGTATTCAGCTCAAGCTGGAGGCGGAGTTCCCGACCTTCACGCAGTCGCTGCTGCAGATGGTCTATCCGCACTACCTCGCACCCACGCCGGCGATGGCGGTGGTGCAGTTCACGCCGGAGGCCAGCCTGCGCGGCGTGCCGCAGGGTGTCACGCTGCCGCCCGGCACCGAGCTGCGCAGCCTGCTGGGCACCGAGGACCAGACCAACTGCGAATTCCGCACCGCCCATCGGGTGCAGCTCCTGCCGATCGAGCTGGCGGAGGCCGAATACATCGCCTCGCCGGCGGCGCTGACTGCGCTCGGTCTGCCGGAGCAGCCCGGCGTGAAGGCGGCGATCCGGCTCCGGCTGCGCGCGACCGGTGAGGCACCGTTCGCGCGGCTGGCGCTGGAGCGTCTGCCGCTGTTCCTCGCCGGGCCGGAAGGCGCACGGGTGCGGCTCTACGAGCAGCTCATCGCCAATCTCACCGCGGTCTATGTGCGCCCCGCGCAGCGGCCGCTGCCCTGGCAGGAGCGTCTGCCGGCCGCCGCGCTGCGCCCGCTCGGCTTCGAGCCTGAGGAGGCGCTGCTGCCGCGCACGCCCGCCTCGTTCGAGGGCTACCGGCTGCTGCAGGAATACTTCGCCATGCCGGAGCGCTTCCTGTTCGTGGAGATCGGCCGGCTCGATCGCGCGGTCTCCCGCTGCGCCGGGCAGGAGCTGGAGATCGTCCTGCTGCTCAACCGAAGCGAGCCAGTGCTCGCCGCCTCGTTCGGCCCCGATCATCTGGGGCTGTTCTGCACGCCGGCGATCAACCTGTTTCCCAGACGCGCCGACCGCATCAACCTCAATGGCCGCGAGGCCGAGTACCACGTGGTGCCCGACCGCGTGCGTCCGCTCGACTTCGAGGTGTTCAGCGTGGCTTCGGTCGAGGGCTATGCCGCGGACGGCAGCGCGCCGCAGCCGTTCCTGCCGTTCTATGCGGCCAACGACCTGACCCGCACGCCGGGGCACCAAGCCTATTACATGCTGCGCCGCGAGCCGCGGCAGTTCTCCGCACGCTCGCGCCAGCGCGGGCCGCGCTCGAGCTATCTGGGGCACGAGGTGTACATCTCGCTGGTCGATCCCGAGCAGGCGCCGGTGAACCATGCGCTGCGCCAGCTCGGGCTCGACCTGCTGTGCACCAACCGCGATCTGCCGCTCGCAATGCCGGTGGGCAAGCAGCACACCGATCTGACCATCGCGGTCAGCGCGCCGGTGGCCTCGGTCCGCTGCCTGGTCGGCCCGGTCGCGCCGCGGCCCTGCCGCAGCGGCGGCGAGTATGCCTGGCGCTTCATCAGCCATCTCGGGCTCAACTATCTGAGCCTGGTCGATACCGACGCGCGCCAGGGTGCCGCGGCGCTGCGCGAGATGCTGCGGCTCTATGTGCCGTCGGCGACCTCGGTCGCGGCGCGGCAGCTGGAGGGGCTGACCTCGATCGCGTCGCATCCGATCGTGCGGCGCATCCCCGGGGCAGGACCCATCGCGGTGGGACGTGGTCTCGAGATCACGCTCACCATCGACGAGGCGCCGTTCGGCGGCGCGGGCGGCATTCTGCTCGCCAGCGTGCTGGACCGGTTCTTCGCGAAATATGTCTCGATCAATGCCTTCACCGAGACCGTGCTGCGCAGCCCCGAGCGCGGCGAGGTGACGCGCTGGCCGCCCCGCTTCGGCCAGCGGCCGGTGCTGTGATGGCCAACAACTCGCCATCCGAGCCTGTCTCCGCGACGGAGCTGCTTGCGCAGCTCGCGGAGGTGCCGTGGGAGCACGGCTTCTATCAGGCGATGCGGCGGCTCGAGGCGCAGTATCGTGACCGGCCGCGCTTCGGGGACAGCGTACGGCCGGCGCAGGATGCGGTGCGGCTCGCGCAGGAACCCTCGGTCGTGTTCGCCCCTGCCACGCTCGCCGCACTGGAGCCGGAGCAGGACGGCAACGCAGCGCGGCTGCTGGTACACTTCTTTGGGCTGTTCGGCTCGGATGGCGCGCTGCCGCTGCATCTGACGGAATACGCGCGCGACCGGCGGCGCAACCATCGCGACCCGACCTTTCAGCGCTTCGCCGACATCTTCCATCATCGCGCTCTGTCGCTGTTCTATCGCGCCTGGGCCAACGCGAGGCCGACCGTCAGCCTCGATCGCCCGGATGAGGACCGCTTTGCGCTGTATCTCGGCGCACTGATCGGGCTCGGAATGGACAGCCTGCGCGACCGCGACGCCATGCCGGACCTGGCGAAGCTGCATTTCGCCGGACATCTCGCAAACCAGACGCGGCATGCGGAGGGGCTCGGCGCCATCCTCTCCAGCTTCTTCCGCACGCCGGTGCGGATCGAGGGTTTTGTCGGCGCCTGGCTCGGCTTGCAGCAGGGCGACCGAACCCACTTGGCGCATGCGCCGGAGACCGGGACGCTGGGCAAGACCGCCCTGTTGGGCGCGCGGGTGTGGAGCCGGCAGCACAAGTTCCGCATTGTCATCGGGCCGCTGCCACTCGCCGACTATCTGCGGCTTCTGCCGGGCGGCACCAGCTTTCACCGGCTGATCCCCATCGTGCGCAACTACGCCGGCGACACGCTGATCTGGGACGTGAATATCATCCTCAAGCGCGAGGAGGTGCCGCCCACGCGTCTGGGCGACCGGAAGACCGGTGGGGGCGCACTCGGCTGGACTACCTGGCTCATGCCGCGACAGAAGCCGAACGACGCGGCCGACCTGTTCCTGGATGCGAGCGCCGACAGCCACGCACGCACCATCGATGCAAAGGCGGAGGCCGCAGCATGACCGAGATCAGTCGCGCCGCATTGTTCAGCAAGCTGCATCCCGTGCCTTACCGCGCGATCGAGGGAGCGACCGTGTTCTGCAAGCTGCGCGGCAACCCGTATGTCGAACTGGTGCACTGGGTGCATCAGATCCTCACCACGCAGGATTCCGACCTGCACCGCGTCGTGCGGCATTTCGAACTCGACGCGGCGCGGCTGGCGGGTGACGTGACGGCGGCACTCGACCGGCTGCCGCGCGGGGCGAGCGCGATCTCCGACCTGGCGCCGCAGGTCGATGAGGCGGTCGAGCGCGGCTGGGTGTTCGCCACCCTGATGTTCGGCGAGACGCAGGTGCGCACCGGGCATCTCGTGCTGGGGGCGCTGAAGACGCCCACGCTGCGCAACGCGCTCACCGCCATCAGCCGCCAGTTCGAGCGGGTGAAGGCCGAGGTGCTGAGCGAGGATTTTGCCGCCATCCTGGCGCGCTCGCCGGAGGCCTCGCCGGTCGCGGCCGAAGCGACGGGCGCGGCTACACCAGCCCCGGCGGTAATGGGGAAGCAGGAGGCGCTGCAGCGCTTCTCGATCGACCTGACCGAGCAGGCGCGCCGCGGCGAGATCGATCCGATCATCGGCCGCGACGCGGAGATCCGCCAGGTGATCGACGTGCTGATGCGGCGGCGGCAGAACAACCCGATCCTCATCGGCGAGGCCGGCGTGGGCAAAACCGCGGTGGTGGAGGGTTTTGCCCACCGCATCGCGCAAGGCGATGTGCCGCCGCCGCTGCGCGACGTCAGTGTGCGGGTGCTCGATGTCGGGCTGCTGCAGGCCGGCGCCGGCGTGAAAGGCGAGTTCGAGAACCGGCTGCGCCAGGTCATCGAGGAGGTGCAGTCCTCGGCGCGGCCGATCATCCTGTTCATCGACGAGGCGCATACGCTGATCGGTGCCGGCGGGGCGGCGGGCACCGGCGATGCTGCCAATCTGCTGAAGCCGGCGTTGGCGCGTGGCACGCTGCGCACGATCGCGGCGACGACGCGGGCGGAGTACCGGCGCCATGTGGAGAAGGACCCAGCGCTAACCCGCCGCTTCCAGGTGGTGCAGGTGGAGGAGCCGGCGGAGGATCAGGCGATCCGCATGATGCGCGAGATCGTGCTGCCGCTGGAGACGCACCACCGGGTGCAGATCCTGGACGAGGCGATCGAGGCGGCGGTGCGGCTGTCGCATCGCTACATCCCGGCCGGCCAGTTGCCCGACAAGTCGGTGCGGCTGCTCGACACCGCCGCGGCGCGCGTGGCGGTCAGCCAGCACGCGGTGCCGCCGGCGGTGGAGGATTGCCGCCGGCGCATCCAGGCGCTCGAGACAGAGCTTGCGATCATCGGGCGGGAGAGTGCGATCGGCATCGGCGTTGCCGCGCGGGAGGTTTCGGTGCGTGAGGCGCTGGGGCGCGAGCAGGCGGCGCTGGCGGAGCTGGAGGCACGCTGGGACGCCGAAAAGGCGCTGGTCGACCGGGTGCTCGCACTGCGCGCGGCGCTGCGGGAGGATGGCGCCGACCGGGCGGCCCGGGAGGCGATGCTGGCGGAGCTGGCGCCGTTGCACGCGGAGCTTGTCGCCGCCCAGGGCGAGGCACCGCTAATTCTGCCGAGTGTCGACGAGCAGACGGTTGCGGCGGTGGTGCAGGACTGGACCGGCATCCCGGTGCGCCGGATGGTAACCAACGAGGTGCGCGCGGTGCTCGGGCTGGCGGATACGCTGGGCCGGCGGGTGATCGGCCAGGACCACGCGCTGGAGATGATCGCGCGCCGGGTGCAGACCGCGCGGGCGGGGCTCGACAATCCGGGCAAGCCGGTGGGGGTGTTCCTGCTGTGCGGCCCCTCGGGCGTCGGCAAGACCGAGACAGCGCTGGCGCTGGCCGAGGCGCTGTATGGCGGCGAGCAGAACCTGATCACGATCAACATGAGCGAGTTCCAGGAGGCGCACACGGTCTCGACGCTGAAGGGCGCGCCGCCGGGTTATGTCGGCTACGGCGAGGGCGGCGTGCTGACCGAGGCGGTGCGCCGGCGGCCCTATTCGGTGGTGCTGCTGGACGAGGTGGAGAAGGCGCACCCCGACGTGCACGAGATCTTCTTCCAGGTGTTCGACAAGGGGGTGATGGAGGATGGCGAGGGGCGGCAGATCGATTTCCGCAACACGCTGATCCTGCTCACGTCGAATGTCGGCACCGAGCTGATCATGTCGGCCGGGTGCGACCCCGCACGCCGGCCTGACCCGGACCGTCTCGCCCAGGCACTGCGCGCGCCACTGTTGGAAATGTTTCCGCCGGCGCTGCTGGGGCGGCTGATCACGGTGCCTTACTATCCCCTGAGCGATGCGGTGATGGGCGACATCATCCGCCTGCAACTGGCGCGCATCGCCGCGCGGATCGCGGAGCAGCACGAGGCGGCGTTCAGCTATGAGCAGGGCGTGGTCGAGCTGATCGCGAGCCGCTGCACGGAACCGGAGAGCGGCGGGCGGATGATCGATGCGATCCTGACCAACACGATGCTGCCGGCGATCAGCGCCGCGATGCTGCAGCGGATGGCCGAGGGCGCCGAGGTTGCCAGCGTTCAGGTCGGCGTGGCGGAGAGCGAGTTCAGCTACGTGTATACGTGACGTGCGGCGTCAGGCCGCGTGCGCCATGCCTCCCACCGCGCCAGTCTGGGACGGGTCGTAGCCGTGGGCTGTCCTCACTAGCACCCGGCCTACTTGGTCGGGCGGAGCGACAGATGGGGACCGTATGATGCATGCCTGGTTTCGGGAGCGTCGCCTCGGTCGGTCGATTTTGTCGCAACGCGATAAACTTCCCATTTCCTCTGTGCCCGCTCGTTCCGCTATCAATGCATCTTCGCCGACGCCCGCCGTCTTTGACAGTTCCGTGGGACTGCGACCCTCCAAGCCGTTTCAGCGGTCTCTCGCGACGTTGTACGGCCTTACCACCGGGCGTGATTGCTGACAGAACCGCTGATCGGGCTGATCGTCCAGCACGCCGCCGCCCACCTGCAGGGCGGACTGCCGCGACGTGCCGATGATATCGTCGCCATTTGCTGGCGCGCTCTGTCGTGAACGAAAGGGACACCGACATGTCCGTCTCCCCCCTCGGCCTGCTGAAGACCCGTCGCCTGTGGCCGTTGGCGCTGGCGCAGTCCTGCGGGGCGCTGAACGACAACCTGGTGAAGAACGCGATGGTCGTACTGGCGCTGTTCGAGCTCAGCATCGGCGGCGTCGGGCTGTCGGCGCTCGCCGGGGCGCTGTTCATCGCACCCTACATCCTGCTCTCCGCCACCGCGGGCAAGCTGGCGGACCGGTTCCCCAAGCCGCGCGTCGTTCTGGTCTACAAACTGGCCGAGGTGCTGCTGATGGTGGCGGCGGCCGCTGCGTTCCTGACCGAGAGCGTGCCGGGCCTGCTGGTCGTGCTGACGGGTCTCGGCGTGCAGGCCGCGCTGTTCGGGCCGGTGAAGTACGGACTGCTGCCCGAGCATCTCGCCGCGGATGAACTGGTCGCCGGCAACGGCGTGATCGAGGCGACGACGTTCCTGTCGATCGTCTGTGGCACCGTCGCGGGCGGCGCACTGATATTGCTGTCGCACGGCACCGCCTGGGTGGGCGCGGCCGGTATTGTGCTCGCCCTGATCGGGCTGTCCGCGGCATTCCTGATTCCCGCATCGCAGGCCGCCGATCCTGCATTGCGCATCTCGCCCAATCTGTTCACCGAGACCTGGCGCGTCACGCGTCATGCCGCCGCGATCCGGCCGATCTGGCTGTCGGTGCTTGGCCTGTCGTGGTTCTGGACCATGGGCGCCACGCTGATGACCGAGTTCCCCGTCGTGGCGCGCGACACGCTGCATTCCGATGGCACGGTGCTCACGCTGCTGCTGTCGGTGTTCGCGATCGGCGTCGGCGTTGGATCAATGCAGTGCGCGCGGCTGCTGCACGGCGAGGTGTCCGCCCGGCTGGTGCCGTTCGCCGCACTCGGCATCTCGCTGTTCTGCTGGGACTTCGCTTCATCCGCTGCATCGGCGGGCAGCATCGCGACTGCCGCGGACGCGGTGTCCTCGTTCGCCGGCTGGCGGATGATCGTCAATCTGTTCCTGCTCGCGGCGTGTGGCGGCGTGTTCTCGGTGCCGCTCTACGCGATCATCCAGGACGCCGCCGCGCCGTCCGAGCGATCCCGTATGATAGCGGCCAACAACATCATGAATGCGCTGTTCATGGTGGCAGGTGCCGCGGCGGCGGCGGCACTTGCTGCCATGGGCCTGCGCGCGCCCGCGGTACTGCACGTGGCCGCCGTGGCCAATCTGTTCGTCGCGCTGTGGATCGTGCGCATCCTGCCGCACGAGGTCTATCGCGCCATCCTGCGCTGGTATTTCCGCCGCTTCCATCGCGTGCAGGTGCATGGCCTGGAGCACTACAAGGCCGCCGGCGATCGCGCGGTTATCGTCGCCAACCACCAGTCCTATCTCGACGCCTGTCTGATCGCGGCCTGTCTTCCCGACAGCCCCACCTTCGCGATCCACACGGCGCAGGCCGCCAAATGGTATTTCAAGCCGTTTCTCGCGGCTGTCGAAACGTTTCCGGTGGATGTGAAGTCACCCTATTCGGTGAAGCGCATGGTCGAGGCGGTGCGCGATCATGGACGCAAGCTGATCATATTCCCCGAGGGCCGCATGACGCGCACCGGCGGGCTGATGAAGGTTTACGAAGGCGCCGCGATGGTCGCCGACAGGTCGCGCGCGAAGGTGGTGCCGATCTGCATCGAGGGCCTGCAGTTCAGCCATTTTGGTCGCATGCGTGGCAGGCTGCGGCTACGCTGGTTCCCACCGGTTCGCCTGAACATCCTGCCGCCTGTCCTGCTCGCGCCACCGCACAGCGAGGACCTGACACCCAGGCAACGTCGCGAGGTGACCGGCCGCGCCTTGCAGGACGTGATGGTGGACGCGGTGTTCCGCTCGAAGGACACGGGCAGGAGTTTATTCACCGCAATGCTGGACGCGCGCGACGCATTTGGCGCGCGCACGATCATTGCCGAGGACATCGAGCGCAAGCCGATCGGCTATGACCGCGTTGTGGTCGGCTCGGCGGCGCTGGGTCGCGCGCTTGCCGCCGCCGCGCCGGGCGAAACGCATGTGGCGTTGCTGATGCCGAATGCGGTCGCCTCGCTGGTGGCGTTCATGGGGCTGCAGGCGTTCGGCATCGTGCCGTGTCTGCTGAACATCTCGGCGGGCGCGGCCGCGATGCTGTCGGCCTGCCGTACTGCCAGCGTGCGCACGGTGATCTCGAGCCGCGGGTTCGTGGAGAAGGGGCGCCTCGCGAGGGTGGTGGAGCACATGTCGCAGGAGGTGCACTTTGTCTGGCTGGAGGATGTGCGCGATTCGATCGGCCTGCGTGCGAAACTGCGAGCCAAACGTGATGCGTGGCGGGCACGCGGGCTGCCGGGTGCTTCGACGGACCCGGACGCGCCTTCGGTGGTGCTGTTCACCAGCGGCTCGGAGGGCGCGCCGAAGGGGGTGGTGCTGAGCCATCGCAACCTGCTGGCAAACTGCGCGCAGCTTGCGTCGGTGATCGACTTTCACGGCGGCGACATCGCGTTCAATGCCATGCCGATGTTCCACGCGTTCGGCCTGACCGGAGGGACGATCCTGCCGCTGGTATCCGGTGTGCGGACGTTTCACTATCCGACGCCGCTGCACTATCGCATTGTGCCGGCGCTGATCTACGACACCGATGCGACGATCTGCTTCAGCACAGATACATTCCTCAATGGCTGGGCGCGCTATGCCAATCCATACGACTTCTATGCCATGCGCTACATCTTCGCCGGCGCGGAGAAGGTGCGCGAGGAGACCAGGCATCTGTTCGCCGACCGCTTCGGCGCCCGCGTGCTGGAAGGCTATGGCGCAACCGAGACATCTCCGGTGCTCGCGTTGAATACCGCGATGCAGTGTCGTCCCGGCACGGTCGGGCGCTTGCTGCCGGGAATTGAATGGCGGCAGGTGCCGGTCGCCGGCATCGACACCGGCGGTCGCCTGCATGTTCGTGGGCCCACCGTGATGCTCGGTTATATGCATGAAACGACACCGGGTGCGCTGGAGCCGCCGGAGGACGGCTGGTATGACACTGGCGACATCGTGTCGGTGGATGCCGCAGGTTTCGTCACTATCGTCGGCCGGGCCAAGCGGTTTGCCAAGATTGGCGGCGAGATGGTGTCGATGGCAGCGGCCGAGGCACTGGTGACATCGATGTGGCCGGATGCGCAGCATGCAGTGATCAGCATGCCGGATGCGCGCAAGGGCGAATCCCTGTTGCTGGTGACCACTCGGCAGAACGCAGACACGCGAGACATTCTGGCACTGGCCAGGGCGCGCATGATCCCCGAGATCATGGTGCCGCGCGCGGTGCTTTGCGTGCCGTCGGTGCCGCTGCTCGGCACTGGGAAGGTTGACTATCCCGCCGTGCAACGTCTTGCCGAGGACTCACGCGCCGGCACGCGTGAGGTGGCGATTCTGGCCTGAGGCGAGTTCGTGCTCGCAGCCGTGGGCTACGGAGGAGAAACCACCGGGTGCCAGACGCCGTTGGCTCGATGGGCGGAGCGACCAGGTTCCCCATGCTGCCGCACGCCAGAAGGCATTGCATCGCGCCATGATGCTCTGCATCGAGCTGGCCCGATCGCCGTGCGTGAAAGCCAGAGACTGCCTTTCTGGACAGCTCCTCCTGGTTGAGCAATGTTCGGCCGGGGGGTGAGGGGCAAGCCCACCGGGGGGCGCGATGGACGTCGCGGACTGGCTGCGAACGCTTGGTCTTGAGCAATATGAGGCTGCATTCCACGAGAATGCGGTCGCCGCAGACCTGTTACCCAGCCTTACCGCGGAAGACCTCAAGGACCTTGGCATTACCGCTGTCGGTCATCGCCGCCGGCTACTGGATGCTATCGCGAAGCTGCGCGTCAACGGCACGCTTGCTGACAATCCGAGCACACGCGAGCCAACCGCTGGTTCCTCCGACGATGAACTGGATCGGCCCCAGCAGTCAGTCGCCGAACGCCGTCAGGTGAGCGTGATGTTCTGCGACATGACAGATTCCACCCAAATGTCGACGCGCCTGGACCCAGAGGATCTTGGTGCGGTGATCCGCAGCTATCAGTTCTGCGTCGCCGCGACGATCGCGCGCTTCGATGGCTTCATCGCCCGCTATGTCGGTGATGGCGTGCTGATCTATTTCGGTTACCCGCGGGCGCATGAGGACGATGCTGAGCGGGCGGTCCGTGCCGCGCTTGCGGTTATCGCCGAGATCGGCCAGACGCCAGCGTTGAGCGACACCGTGCGGGTCCGCATCGGCATAGCGACGGGCCTCGTGGTCGTTGGTGAACCAATCGGGACGGGCGAGTCACGGCAGCAGACAGCGATCGGCGAGACGCCAAATCTCGCAGCCCGCTTACAAGCCATGGCCGAACCGAACACCGTCGTCATTGCCTCAGGGACGCGCCGGCTGGTTGGCGATCTCTTCGAATATCGCGAGCTCGGCGCAATCGTCGTGAAGGGCATCGCATTACCAGTACCCGCGTGGCAGGTGCTGCGTCCGAGTGTTGTCGAGAGCCGTTTCGAGGCACTGCACACTGCCACCCTATCGCCACTGGTCGGACGCGAGGAAGAACTTGACCTGCTGCAGCGCCGTTGGGCGCGCGCCAAGAGCGGCGAGGGGCAGGTGGTGCTGGTGTCCGGCGAGCCCGGACTCGGCAAGTCGCGGATCGTCGCGACGTTGCACGAATATCTCGCTGCCGAGCCGGCTACTCGTCTGCGCTATTTCTGCTCCCCCTATCACCAGGACAGCGCACTTTTCCCAATTGTCGACCAGCTTGGCCGCGCATCCGGGTTTGCGCGTGAGGACACGCCCGCGGTCAAGCTGGAGAAGCTCGAGGCCCTGGCAGCACGCGCCGCACCGCACGATGAGGATGTTGCGTTCCTCGCTGATCTGCTTTCCTTGCCCACTTCGGAGCGTCACCCGCTGCCGAACCTCGGTCCGCAGCGCAAGAAGCAACGGACACTCGAGGCGCTGATGAGGCAAATAGAGGGCCTGGCACGCCAGCAACCGCTGCTGATGGTCTTCGAGGACGCGCATTGGATCGATCCGACAACGCGTGAGCTGCTTGATCTCACCGTGGAGCGGGTGCGCAGCCTGCCGGTGCTGCTGGTCGTGACGTTCCGTCCCGAATTCCAGCCGCCGTGGACCGGCCAACCTGGGGTCAGCATGCTGGCGCTCAACCGACTGGATCGGCGTGACCGAACCGCCTTGGTGCTGCACGTCTCAGCCGGCAAGGCGTTACCCTTTGAGGTAGTCGATCAGATCGTCGATCGCACCGACGGTGTGCCGCTGTTTGTCGAGGAGTTGACCAAAAGCGTTTTGGAGAGCGGCCTGCTGCGCGAGGAAGCGGATCGCTATGTGCTGGATCGCGCTCTGCCGCCATTTGCCATCCCGACAAGTCTGCATGACTCACTGATGGCACGACTCGACCGCCTGGCGTCTGTGCGGCACGTGGCGCAGATCGGTGCGGCGATCGGACGGGAATTTTCCTACTCGCTGCTACGGAAAGTCTCCCGTTTGACACCGGATGAATTGCAAGCGGCTCTCGCTCGTCTGGTCGCCTCCGAGCTCGTCTTCCAGCGGGGCACGCCGCCTGACGCGATATATACATTCAAACATGCATTGGTGCAGGACGCGGCGCACGGCAGTCTGCTGCGCAATATCCGCCAGCAATTGCACGCGCAGATTGCCGAGACGCTGGAAGCCGATTTCCCGGAGCTGATGGACAGTCAGCCGGAGCTCCTGGCGCAGCATTATTCCGAGGCCGGGCTTGTTGAAAAGTCCGCTGCCTATTGGGGCACGGCCGGTCGGAGATCAGCCACTCGCTCGGCCATGACGGAAGCGGCCGCGCAATTGCAAAAGGGCCTGGACCAGTTGGCGCTGTTGCCGGACAGCCGCGAGCGCCAGCAGCAGGAGCTTGAATTCTTGAGCGCGCTGGGGCCCGCGCTGCGATTTGTCAAAGGCCAGGCGACAACGGAAATGGGTCATGCCTTCGCCCGCGCCAGAGAATTGTGGGAGCAGCTGGGTTTTCCCTCGCAGTTCCTTCACATTCCCTATGGGCAGTCCTTCTATCACATATACCGCGGTGAATTCGATGTGGCGCAGCGCATAGACGAGGATCTGCTGCGTCTGAGTTTTCAGCGCAACGACACGGCCGGGCTGGTTCTGGGTCATGCGTCCTCCGGGCGAACCCTGATGTACGCTGGCAAATTTGGTGCGTCCCGATCCCATCTGGAGCAGGTTCTGACGCTCTATGATCCGGGCACCCATGCTTCGCTCGGCTATCAGACCGGAAGCCATCCCCGGCTGGGAGCACGGGGGCAATTAGGAATTGCGCTGTTCTGTCTCGGCTTTCCGGACCAGGCATTGGTTCAGATCGACGCGGCGATTGCAGAGGCCCTGACCCTGGCACATCCGCCGTCCTTGGCGGCGAGTTTGGCGCAGGGCTGCAGGTTGCTTTCCCTTGGCGGTGACAACGCGGCTTTGGATGAGCGGGCAGGCCAATTGATTGCGGTGGCAACAGAGCACGGTTTCCCATTGTATCGGGCGCTGGGGACAATCTATCGCGGATGGGGCAGGGCCAGGACAGGCGATGTGGCAGAGGGCATATCTCTGTTGCGCAGCGGTTCGAGCGCTTACAGCGCCACGGGGGCGGAAACGCGAATATCCTATCATATCGCGCTCCTGGCCAAGGCCTGCGAGATCGCGGGGGAAGTCGAGGAGGCCTTGTCCCTATTGGACCAGGCATTGGAAATCACTGAAAGATTGGGGGAGCGCTGGTTCGCGCCGGAGCTGTATCGCTACAAAGGCCAGTCGATGCTGCATCTGGGGCATTCCAAGGCTGCTGAGGAACTCTATCGCAAAGCCCTGACAATTGCCGACGAGCAGGACGCCAAGCTCTGGCAGTTGCGTGCCTCAGTCAGCCTCGCCCAGCTCGCCAGGGACCTCGGTCGCTACTCTGAAGCCCATGATATTCTCGCCCCGATCTACGGCTGGTTCACCGAAGGTTTCGACACACAAGATCTCAAGGGCGCGAAGGCTCTGCTCGACGCGCTGAGCCAGCATGTGGACGGCTGATGTGCTCGGCGGCGAAGCAAATGGCCCGGGACACTTGCCATGAATGCAACTGTTGCTAGGGTAATGTCTCCAGCTCACAGGTCCCGTGTCAGGGTACGCAAGTCGGGGCAAGGTCAATAGCAGGGAGGAAGCGATGGGAGGATGCGTTATAACGACTGGCGATCGTCACATTGTCCGCCAGATTACCGTCGACCAGGCAACGCTTGACAGAGTCGCCGAGGCCCTCGGCATCCCGCCGAATGAGCGTCAGCAATTTATTGCCGGCACCAACTCCATCCTTATCTATCGCGGCCGCCGGCCAGGCGCGCAGCCAGCATCGGGCACTCCGCCTACTACACCGGGCGGGGGCAGACCTTAGCGGAAATGAGCGGCGGAAGCCTTCCCGCCAACGTCAAGCGTACATCCGCACTGCGGCGCGTGCCGGCGCTCGAGGTGATTCGGTTCCAATCGGAATGCGGTGATGAGGGCGATATCTGCGCCTTCGAATTACCGCGCGATGCCCCACCGATATTGGCGGAATCGCCGGCCGGTCGCGTGATGACAATCGCTCCGGGCGATGTCTTTCTCGCCACGCCAGGGTACCGTAAAGCGAGGCTGTGGGCTGTTGGCGGCATTCCCGCTGGCGGGCTCGTTCCAGGCGACGACTACTGGGTGCTTTCTGATTCCGGGTTGGTCGGTGAACTGATCAGCCATACGTCGTCGCAATTGGGACCTCTTGGGCGCGTGCGCTATCTTGGTGCGGTCTGCGGGGACGGCGGCGAGACGCTGAACATCCGGCAGTTTGCTGTGACCGCCGCCGCGGGAACGGATCAGAACGCGCCCTTGTATCTGATGCTCGGGACCTCATCGGAGGTTGGCAAGACCACGGCCGGCGCGGGCATCGTGCGTACGCTGCGCATGAAGGGCCATACGCATGTGATAGCCCTGAAGGCGACAGGCACTTCATCGTTCACCGAGCTGGCGAGGTATCTGGATTACGGGGCGGCGGAGGCCTTCGATTGCGTCGATTTCGGTCTTCCGAGCACATATCCGGTCGGTCGCAACGGGATCAACGACATCCTCTCGAATGCGCTCGATTTCTGCCTTGCGCTGCCGGCAGACGCGGTGGTGGTTGAATGCGCGGGCGATCCAGTTTCGGCCAATGCGCCGGAGCTGCTTGGCTGCCTGAAAGCGCGACGCGCCGACCTCAAGATAATCCTCGCTGCGGCGGATGCACTCGGCGCGATGGGCGCGAAGCAGGCACTTGCGGAAATGGGGCTGGCGATCAGTCTGATAACCGGCCCATGCACCGATACGCCGACCCTGCGCGAGTGGACTGAGGCGCTGTGCGGCATCCCCGCAATAAACCTGATGCACAGCGCCGATGAGGGTACACAACCGAACTTGTCGGGCGTTGCCGTGTCCTGATAACCGTTGGTCGTTGGACGTGACCGGCCAGGCGCAGTGGCAATTCAGCGCGGCGGCATGCGCAACGCGCCGTCAAGACGGATCGTTTCACCATTGATGAACCGGTTGGTGACGATGTGCTCGACCAGCGCGGCATACTCCTCGGGCATGCCGAGGCGCTGTGGGAACGGGATGCCCTCAGCCAAGCTCTGTTGCACTTCAACCGGCAGCCCCGCGACCATCGGCGTGTGAAACAGCCCAGGCGCGATCGTCACCACGCGCACACCGCTTCGCGCGAGTTCGCGCGCTGCCGGCAATGTCATGCCGATCACGCCGGCCTTCGATGCGGCATAGGCGGCCTGTCCGACTTGTCCCTCATAGGCCGCGATCGAGGCGGTGTTGATGATGACGCCGCGCTCGCCTTCGTCCAACGGATCCAGCTTGGCCATATCGGCGGCGGCAAGCCGCAGCAGATTGAAGCTGCCGATCAGGTTGATGCGAACCACGCGTTCGAACGCTGCGATCGGCATCGGGCCGTCGCGCCCGACGATGCGACCCGCGGTGCCAACGCCCGCACAATTCACCAATAGTCGCGCCGGCCCGTGAGCGTTGCGCGCCTTCGCTACAGCGGCTTCGGCGGATGCGGCTTCGGCGACATCGCAGATAATGCCAATGCCGCCGATACGCTGCGCGGTCGCCTCGACTGCCGACTGGTTGATGTCCAGCACTGCCACGTGGCAGCCGGCACCTGCCAGAAGTTGGGCGGTCGCGGCGCCCAGCCCAGAGCCACCGCCGGTGACGATGGCAGCCTGACCGTTAAGACGCATTGCAGGTTCCCTCGCGAAATGGCAGGTCGTAGTTTGTGCCGGATAAGCCACGAAACGCCAGACAAAGCCCAGGCAAAGTGAGGAACGCCGTGTTCAACCGCATCGCCATCGCCATTCTGCTTATCCTGTGCATGACCGGTGCGCAGGCGCAGGACAAGACGGTGCAACTCAAGCTGTCGAGCTGGGTGCCGCCGGCCCATCCGCTCAACCCCGCGTTGCAGGCCTGGGCGGCGGACATCGACAAAGCATCCGGCGGCACAATCAAGTCCACGCTGTTTCCGTCGGAGCAGTTGGGCAAGGCGATGGATCACTACGACATGGCGCGCGACGGCATTGCCGACTTCGCCTATGTCAATCCGGGCTATCAGCCAGGCCGCTTCCCGATCATTGCCGCGGGCGAACTGCCGTTCCTGGTCGCCAATGCGAAGGGTGGATCGGCGGCTCTCGACGCGTGGTATCGCAAATACGCGGCGACCGAGATGAAGGATGTGCATTTCTGCTTCGCCTTCTCGCTCGATCCCGGCACGTTCCATTCGCGCACCAAGAAGATCCTGCTGCCCGAGGACATTCGCGGCATGAAGGTGCGGCCGGCGGATGCGACCATGGCCGCGTTTGTCACACTGCTGGGTGGCACCAATGTGCAGGCGTCTGCACCCGAAGCGCGCGAGGTGCTGGAACGTGGCGTGGCGGATGCCATCACCTTTCCATGGCACTCGATCATCCTGTTCGGCATCGACAAGGTGGTGAAATACGACATGGACATGCCGTTCTTCACCACGACGTTCGTGTGGGTGATGAACCAAGCGAAGTATGACGGCATGTCTGCGGCGCAGAAGGCAGTGATCGACAGCCATTGCACGACCGAGTGGGCTGAGAAGGTCGCCAGCCCCTGGGCGGACTGGGAACACGCAGGGCGCGACCTGCTGGCAGCCGAGCCCGGCCACGATGTTTACAAGCTGACACCGGAGCAGGTTGCCGCGTGGCACAAGGCGGCGGAGCCGCTGAAGGCGAAATGGGCGTCGCAGGTGAAGGATGCCGATGCGGTGTTCGGCGAATTGCAGGCCGAGTTGAAGCAGCGCGGCGCGCTGGCCGAATGAGCGGGGATGGCCGTGTCCTCCGCAACCGGATGGATCGCTTCATCGATGGCATCGAGCTGGTGGCCGCCTGTTTCGTCGGCATCGTGGCGGCTGACATCTTCATCTCGGTGCTGCTGCGCTACTTCTTCGCCGTGTCGATTCCGGACAGTTACGATTTCGGCAAGCTGCTGCTGGGGATCCTGATCTTCTGGGGTATCGCCGCGACCAGCTATCGCGGCACGCATATCACGGTCGACCTGGTCTGGGCGGCGGCGGGGCCGCGCGGCAAGCGGCTGATCGATATCTTCGCAACGCTTGTACTGCTGTTCGTGGTCAGCGTGCAGACCGCGATGCTGTTCGACAAGGTGCGGCTGACGCGCGACGACAACGTGCTGACATTCGATCTGCGGCTGCCGACCTGGCCGTTCGCGCTCGTCGCATGGCTCGGCGACGTGTCGGCGGTGCTGCTGATCGCGGTGCGCACCTATCGGCTGATCTTTCATCCAGCCGAGGTCGCCGACGCCGGTGTAGTACGGGCGGTCGAATGATGGACCTCGGCAGCGACGCCGTCGCAGTTATCGGCTTTGTCGTGCTCTTCACGCTGATGCTGCTGCGCGTGCCTGTCGGCATGGCGATGGGGCTCGTCGGCGTCAGCGGGTTCGGCTACCTCGTGGGCGGCACGCCGGCGCTGAAAATGGTCGGGCAGACCTCGATGCGCACCGTCACCGACTACACCTTCGGCGTCATTCCGATGTTCCTGCTGATGGGCGCGTTTGTTTCGCGCTCAGGCATGAGCCGCGAGCTGTTCCAGGCCGCCAACCGGTTTGTCGGCCATCTGCGCGGCGGTCTTGGCATTGCCACGATCGCCGCCTGCGCCGGCTTTGCCGCGATCAGCGGCTCGTCGGTCGCGACGGCCGCGACATTCTCCACCGTCGCGTATCCGGAGATGCGGCTTCACCGTTATCCGCAATCCTTCTCCACCGGCGTGATCGCCGCGGGCGGCACGCTGGGCGCGATGTTCCCGCCGTCGATTGTGCTCGCCGTGTATGGCCTGATCACCCAGCAGGACATCGGCAAGCTGTTCATGGCAGGAATTGTGCCGGGATTGCTCGCCGTCTGCATGTACGTGGCGACCATCGCGGTGATCGGAGCGGTGCGTCCAGACTATCTGCCGGCGGCACCGCGCAGTTCGTGGCGTGAACGCCTCGCGGGCATGCGCGAGGTCTGGGCGCCGCTATTGCTGTTCGTGTTCGTCATCGGCGGACTCTACGGTGGCCTGTTCACACCGACGGAGGCCGGCGGCGTCGGTGCGGCCGGTGCCTTCCTGATCAGCGTCGCGCGTGGCCGGCTGTCGCGTGCCGACATCCTGGCCTCGCTGCTGCAGGCCACGCGCACCGCCGCCGCCGTGTTCACCATCCTGATCGGCGCCATCCTGTTCGGCTACTTCCTGACAGTGACGCAGACGCCGCAGAAGGTGACCGAGTTCATCACCGGCCTTGGGCTCGGCCGCTACGGCGTGCTGGTTCTGATCATGCTGATGTATCTCGTCCTCGGCTGCCTCATGGACGCGATGGCGATGATCATCCTGACAATCCCGATCATCTTTCCGGTCATCACCGCGCTTGGCTTCGATCCCGTCTGGTTCGGCGTGATCATCGTCATGACGGTGGAGCTCGGCCTGATCCATCCTCCTGTCGGCATGAACGTGTTCGTCATCAAGACCGTGGTGCAGGATGTCGACTTCACCACGATCTTCTACGGCGTCATCCCGTTCGTCATCACCGACATCATACGGCTCACGATCCTTATCGCGTTCCCCGTGCTGGCACTGTACTTGCCAAGCCACATGTAGTAGCCCGCATGCGCACAAGAAACGCGATCGTCGCAACGATCGTGCAGCCGAGTGCGATCATCGCCGCCAACAGCGCCCACCGGTCGCCGTCCATGCCCTGCACGGCAAAGTACACGCCACCCACCAGGACGACGCCCGTTCCGTTCGCGACCTGCTGCGTCGTGGTGAGGATGCCGGCGCCTGATCCCGCATGGGCATGCCGCACCTGTGTCAGCACCGCGCTGAACAGCGGTGCCAGCACCATCCCCTGGCCGTAGCCGAACACTGCGAGCGGCACCATCAGCATCCCGATCGTCGGCCGCGCGACAGAACCTGCCAGCAGTGCTGTGCCGGCAAGGCCGATGCTCTGCACGACGCAGCCTTCGATCAGCCGGCCACCGACACGCGAGCCCGCGACAAAGGCCAACGCCAGCGGCATAACCGTCAGCGCCGCGTCGAACGGTGAGAAGCCGAGACCGTTCTGAATGTAGAGGGTCAGCACGAAGTAAAATGACAGGTTGCCGAGAAAGAAGCAGAACGTCGCGCACATGCCGGCGATGAAGATGCGGTCCTCGAGCAGTGCGAGGTCGATCAGCGGCATGCCGCCGCGGCGTTCCGTACGGCGCTGAAGTCGCACGAAGCCGGCCAGCACCAAGACGCCGGCCGACATGGCGAGCCAGAGCCACCATGGCCAGCCAAGTTCGTGTCCGAACATCAGCGGCATGATCACGCCGAGCAATCCGACGAACAGCACGACCGCCCCTTGCAGATCGAGCCGCGTGCCGATGTTGCGCGGCATCGTCGGCATGAGCCATATGGCGGCGAGTGCGATGCCGATGCCGATCGGCACATTGACGCAGAAAATGCTGCGCCAGCCGAGGCCGGCGACGTTCAGCGTCACCAGCCAGCCGCCGAGCATGAAACCGAAGGCGGCGCCAAGACCGATCGCGATGGCGAAGATGGCGAACGCGCGGGCGCGCGCGCCGTCCGGGAACAGCGTGTGGATCGTAGCGAGCACCTGCGGCACCATCATCGCCGCGGCTCCGCCCTGTGCGGCGCGGGCGAAGATCAGCATTGGTGCCGATCCGGATAGTCCGCACCACAGCGAGGCCAGCGTGAAGCCGAGTACGCCGGTGATGAACACGCGCTTGCGCCCGATGACGTCACCGAGACGGCCGCCGGTGATCACCAGTGCGGCGTAGGCGATCTGGTAGACCGCGATGACCGCCTGGATCTCGGCCGCGCCGGCGTGCAGGTCGGCGCGGATCGACGGTATCGCGACGTTGACGATGAACGCATCGGCGACGGCGAGAAACTGTGCCGCGGCAACGCTGGTCAATGTCCACCAGCGGCGGGGCGATGTACTTCTATCCACGATGGGAACTCCCTCTTGCGGTGCCCATCGTGACGAGCCGCCGCGCGCGAAGCGATTACGCGCGGGGTAATGTCGGCTACTTCTTCAGCGTCTCCTTCAAACCACGCAGTCCCAGGTAGTAGCCCACGATGCCGAAGCCGGTGACCATGCCCTGGCTGACGGTCGCGGTCTCGGAGACTGGACCGCGACGCACCGGGTTGGACATATGCAGCTCGATGGTGGGAAACTTCACCTGGCTGATCGCGGCGACCAGGGCCGGATAGCCGCGCGAGAACCCGGCCGGATTGAATATGGCCGCGTCGAAACCCTGGTCGTTCGCGGCATACAGCCTGTCGATGACCTGGCCCTCGACGTTGGAGTGGAAGATCTCGACCTCCACGCCGAGTTCTTTCGCATAGCCGCGGATGCGCTCGTCGTATTCCGGGAGGGTCATCGGCCCGAATATTTCGGTCTGCACCTTGCCACGCATGTTCATGCCGGCGCCGTGAATGATGAGGATTTTCGCCATGGTGGTTTCCCTTCGGTGTCAGGCGACGCGGTATTCCGCCAGTGTGTCGTAGTTCGGGTCGGCGCCGATGCCGGGCACGTTCGGTGGGCTGACCGTGCCGTCGTCGTTCAAGGTCAAGGTATGGCGATAGACACGGCCCCACATCGGATCGACGGTGTCGCGATAGAACTCCAGGATCAGACCATTCGAGATCGCTGACACCAGATGCACGTGGATGTCCTGCGAGCCATGCGGGGCGATGTCCAGATCGTTGGCCTGCGCCAGTGCAGCCACCTTCATGAACTCGGTCACGCCGCCCAGGACCTTCGCGTCCGCATTCAGGATCGCCGCGCATTCGTGTTTGATCAGGTCGCGGAAGCCATAGCGCGTGTATTCGTTCTCTCCGGTCGCGATCGGGATGCTGGTGGCCTGCGCCAGTTTGCGATGGCCGTCGTAGTCGTCCGGCGCAACGGGTTCCTCAAACCAGAATATGTCGTATTCCTCGATGCGCTTCGCGAGCTGGATCGCCTCGTAGTAGCGATACGCACAGTTCGCATCGACCATCAGTTTCACGTTCGGCCCGACCGCCTCGCGCGCGACGCGTACCCGTGCGACGTCCTCGATCATCGGCACCGCGCCGACCTTCATCTTCACCGCCTTGGCGCCCATGCGCACATTGTCTTCCATCTCGCGCGCAAGTTCGCGTAGGCCCTTGCCTTCCTCGTAGTAGCCACCGGCGATATAGGTCGGCACGCGATCGCGGAAGCCGCCGAGCAGCTTGTACAGCGGCAGATTGGCGAACTTGGCGCGAATGTCCCACAGCCCGATATCGATCGCCGAGATCGCGCGCGTGGTCAGGCCGCGGCGGCCGATCAGCTTCGGTTCCCACATCTTCTGCCACAGGCGCTCGACGTCGATTGGATCCTCGCCAATCAGCATCGGCGTCAGCTGCGCGATTGTGGCGCGTTCGATTTCGCCGCCACCTCCGAGGCCGATACCGGTGATGCCCTCGGTGGTCGCGATCTCCACCACGGCGAAGGTCACATGCGTGTACGTATGCTTGCCGTTGGCGATCGGCTTGTGCCGGGGCCAACGGTACTCCTTGGTGGTGATGCCGGTGATCTTCATGGCGCTGCCTCTACTCTCCGCGCCGCATTCAACGTCGTCAGTCGGGCAGGCGCAAGCGCACCGAGACCGGACAGTGATCCGACAGGCGTTCCTTCCACTCCTCGCCGGTCTCGCGATAAGTCATCACGCGCAGCGTATCAGGTTGCAGCCAGTCGCGCGCGGCGTTGCCCAGAATGATGTGATCGATGAACGCTTCGCCCCCCCAGCATGGACTGGAGCGACCCTCGGTCGCGCGCGTCAGTGGCGCGGCCTGGCGAAGTGCTGACCAGAGCTGATCCTGCCCGTCCATGTGGCGGTTGAAGTCGCCCATGATGGCAAACGCGATGCCTTCCGCCTGACGCGCGCGAATCCACTCGAGCAGCGGCGGCACCTGCTCACGCAACTCGGTGCACGCGCGATGCGTGCGGCCGCTCAGTCGCTGGTCGAAACAGCCGGTCTTCAGGTGAACGGCGAGCACGCGCAATGGCGGCTGCAGCTGCAAGGTCACATCGGCGCCGCTGCGCAATTGGCGGTCGCGATCGACATCGAGATCGGTAAGGTCGGGATTGACGCTGTAGTGGATGCCACGCCGCACCACGATGCCGACCCGCTGCACGACATGGTCATGGCTCATGTGCACCGAGTACTTCTCGGGCGTGAACACGCGCGCAGCGACCGCCGAGCCATCGACCTCCTGAATGGCGATCACATCGGCATCGAGTTCATCGGCGTAGTGCCGCAGCAGGTCGATGTCTTCCGGCTGCTTGGGCCGGACGTCAGCCGGCAGATCGCGATCGCTCGTGGTGAGCCATTCGAGGTTCCAGGTCGCGAGCTTGAGTTCCGCGGCCGTGGCCCAGCATGGCAAAACCAGAGCGCAAAGCAGCGCTGCGATGCGGCAGTTCAACGGTCAATCATCTGCTGCCAGGAACGCGGCGACTCGGGCGGCGAATGCGGCGGGCTGCTCGATCTCCGGATGGTGGCCTGCCTGTTCGATCAGTTCGAACCGTGCGCCGGGGATCAGCTTGCAATATGCGCGCCCATAGTCGGGCGTCACCACGCCATCGCTGGCCCCCCACAGCAACAGCGTCGGTACCGCGATGCGGCACAGCCAGCGCGGCAAATTCGGATTGTACATGAACGGCTGCCAGCCGTACAAACACAGCGCATCGCGATTGCGCGCATGCACCACGACCGCGTCGTCCGACATCGCATTGAAGTCCAACGCCCACTTCGCCGGATCGTGCCATGTATGTTGCTGCACCTCGGCTGGTGCGGTGTTGAACAGATCGAGGATGTCGCGGCTCTCGCGGTCGCCGAGCTTGATGCCCAGCGGGTCCACCAGGATCAGTCGCGCCAGCCGGTGACAGCACGCCGCCGCGATCTCGGCGGCGAGCCACCCGCCGAAGGAAAATCCGAGCAAGGTCACCTTCTCGTGGGGCAACGCCTCAAGCAGGTCGAGATAGAGATGCACCAGATCGTACACGGTGTCGAAGCCAGCCGGCCGCGACGAGTGGCCAAATCCCGGATGCGACGGCGCGATGACCTCGGTGCGCGCGCCAAGCAGTTTGAGGAACGGTGCCTCCGGGTCCACCGTGTGCAGACCATGCAGCAGCAGGATCGGCGAACCCGTGCCCTCGCGAAGGACCTCCAGGTCGATGCCACGTATCGAATGCCGCTCGATCCTCATCGCAGCCCCTATATGCGCTCGCTGATCCGGATCGCCGCCTTGCAGCCAGCCTTGATCGCCGCGGAAAGCAGCCGATAGCCGGGCGCCTGCTCAGCGCCGTGCTGCAACGCGATACTGCGATGCTGCAACTCCTGGTCGCGGAATTTGCCGAGGGTATCGCGCAGTTCGTCCTCGCTGTCGTCCAGTGCGGTGATCTGAGCGGTGTAGTGGGCGTCGATGGCCTCCTCCACCGCCACTGTGCAGGCCATCGCCGCCCGTTCACCCAATACCGCCGTCGCGGCGCCAAGTGCGAAGCCGGCCAGGTGCCATAGCGGCAGCATCGCGGTCGGGCGAACGCGTCGGCGGATGATCAGATCGGCAAACCTATCCAGATGCTGGCGTTCCTGGTCCTGCATCTCGCGCAGAACCGGGGACTTGTCGCTACGTCGCAGCACCGCAAGCTGGCCGGCGTAGATGCGTGCGGCGCCATACTCCCCGGCATGATCGACGCGAAGCATGCGCGCCACGCTTGCATCGGGCCGCGGATCGCCGGGCAGACGTCGTCGTGCATCGCTCATGCAGCCCTCCTGTCACGCCAGAGGAATATGGCGAGCAGCAGCGCGAACGCCAGCGCGTAGAGCAGGTTCATCGCCGCCATGGAAACCGGCAGACCGGGGATCAGGTAGGTCGGATCCTCGCACGGTTTCGCCGGCCGCATGGGCATGTTTGCAAGGCGCTCGGCAATCGAGCCGCCGGCGAAACGCGGAGCCGCGCATTCCGGCAGCGGGCTGGCCCAGAAGTGCTGCTCGACACCCACATGGATGACGGCGAGCGCCGCGCTCACGAGCATCGAAAGCACCACCAGCACCAGCAGCATCCGCGCCCACCGAGGCGGCATCACCGATGCCACCAGCCCCAGCGCGATAGCCACGCGATACGGCCAGCGTTCCAGCAGGCAGAGCGCGCAAGGCACCAGACCGCCCCAGCGTTCCGAGGCGATTGCCATCCCCAGTGCGAATGCCGCGGCGAGCGCGCTCAGCAGGGCGAGGCCGCGAATGCCAGGCAGCGTCATGCCGGCGATGTGCCCTGCTTCCACCGGGCTTGCAAGCGGCTTAGGGTTAACGGATCAGCGAAGGGGAATGCCAGATGCGCCGCATTCTGTGGGGCCGCGCCACGTCCAGCAACGTGATGAAAGTGATCTGGACGCTCGAGGAGCTGCTGCTTCCCTATGAGCGCATCGATGTCGGCGGCTCGTTCGGCAAGACCGACACGGCGGACTACCGCGCGATGAACCCGACGGGGCTGGTGCCGACCTTGCAGGAAGAAGACTTCACCCTGTGGGAGAGCAACGCGATCTGCCGCTATCTCTGTCACGCGCATGCGCCGCATTCCAAGCTGTGGCCGCAGGATCCGCACGACCGCGCCAACGTCGACCGCTGGATGGACGCACAACAGACCTTGCTGGGCCGACCGATCGGCGTCGTGTTCTGGGGCCTGGTGCGGACGCCGGCCGACAAGCGCGACATGGCGGCGATCAAGCAAGGGGTGGAGGATGCGGCGCGCATCTGGGGCATGGTATCGGCGGAGCTTGCCAAGCACCCCTATCTCGCTGGTGACGATCTGACCTTGGCCGACATCCCGTGGGGGCCGCATTTGCATCGCTGGTTCAACATGGACTTCGATCGTCCCGAGGTGCCGCATCTGCGCGCCTGGTACGACCGGTTGCTCCAGCGGCCGGCCTACAAGCAGCATCTGGCAGGGCCGGTGGTGTAGGTGGCGGCAGCGCCGTTCGACCCGGAGGCGGTTCGCGCGTTCGAGCATGGGAGCTGGCAACGTGCCGCCGGCGTCTACCAGGCGACGTTCGCCAGCGCGACCCGCCCGTTCATCGAAGCGCTGCTCGATGCGGCGCAGGTGGTGCGCGGGGCGCGTCTGCTCGATATCGCCTGTGGACCCGGCTTTGTCGCCTCCGCCGGGCGTGCGCGCGGCGCAGTCGCGCTGGGCCTCGACTTTTCCCCGGCGATGCTGGCGGTCGCGAGGGCGCGTGATCCTGCGGTGCAATTCGATGAGGGTGACGCCGAGGCGCTGCCCTATGCGGATGCGACATTCGACGCGGTCGTGTCGAACTTCGGCATTCACCACGTGCCCCGGCCGCTGTTCGCGTTGCGCGAGGCCCATCGGGTGCTGAGCGTGGGCGGGCGTGTCGCCTTCAGCTTCTGGGCCGAGCCGGGCGAGAACGTAGCGTGGGGTCTGGTCTTCGACGCGGTCGCACGGCACGGCGATCGCGCCGCGGCACGGACCCCTGCGCCCGGCGGCGGGTTCGGCACCACGGCGCAATGCGCCGATGCGCTGGGCGAGGTCGGCTTGGGCGACTGCACAACACGTTTGGTGCGTGCGACGTGGCAGCATCGCGATGCGCAGGCGCTGGTGACGGCATTGCGGGCGGGAACGGCGCGCATGGCGGCGATGCTCGACGCGCAGCGGCCGGAGGCGATGACCGCGATCATCGCCGATATCGCCGAAAATGCCGAGCGCTATCCCGGTGCCGACGGCATTGCGATACCGATCGCCGCGGTGATCGCGTCCGGGGCCAGGACCTGAGGAGGCGAACCTGGATATCTACCATGCCTGGTGCGACCTCAAGCCCGGCGTCAGCGACACGACCTTCGCGGAGAACGTCGCGGCCTACATGGGCCGGCTGAAAGAGCAGGGATTGATCGAGTCCTGGCGGCTGACGCGGCGAAAACTCGGCTTTGGCGTGCCGGGGCTGGGCGATTTCCATCTGATGATCGAGGTGAAGGACCTGACACAGCTCGAACAGGCATTCGAGCGGGTCGCCGGACGGCGCGAGCCGGTGGAGAGCGTGCACTTTGGCGTCAATTCGCTGGCGCGGAATGCCGTATTCGCGCTGTACCGCGATTTCCCCGACCCATTCCGCCATCGCGGCGAGGAGCAATTCTAGCCCAACATATTGGGTGCATCTTAAATCGCGCCACAAGATGTGCCGTAACCCCTTGCAATAACCGCCGTAATCGCGCTAATGGGGAATTGGCCGATCCGGCCAATTGCCCCTACGCGGAGACGCAGCATGGACGGCACGATCCGATCCGCCGACGAACATCCAGTGCGGTTCGATCTGCTGACGGAGAACCCGGTCTACAAGCCGTTCCGCTACCCTTGGGCCTATGAGGCGTGGCTCACCCAGCAGCGCGTCCACTGGCTGCCCGAGGAAGTGCCGCTGGCCGACGATGTCAAGGACTGGCACCGCAATCTGAGTGCTGCCGAGCGCAACCTGCTGACGCAGATCTTTCGCTTTTTCACCCAGGCCGATGTCGAGGTGAACAACTGCTACATGAAGCACTACGCGCGGGTGTTCAAACCCACCGAGGTGCTGATGATGCTGTCGGCATTCTCCAACATCGAGACGGTGCACATCGCCGCCTACAGCCATTTGCTCGACACCATCGGCATGCCGGAGCTCGAGTACCAGGCCTTTCTCAAATACAAGGAGATGAAGGACAAGTTCGACTACATGCAGACCTTCACGGTGAACTCACGATTCGAGATCGCCAAGACGCTCGCGGCATTCGGCGCGTTCACCGAAGGTCTGCAGTTGTTCGCGTCATTCGCCATTCTGCTGAACTTCCCGCGTTTCGGGAAGATGAAGGGGATGGGCCAGATCATCTCCTGGTCGGTGCGCGACGAGACGCTGCATTGCAACTCGATCATCCGGCTGTTCCGAACCTTCGTGCAGGAGAACCAGGAGATCTGGACCGAGGAACTTAAGCGCGACATCTATCTGACGTGTGCCACCATCATGGACCACGAGGATGCCTTCATCGATCTGGCATTCGAGCAGGGCGCGGTGGAAGGACTGACGGCGCGCGAGGTGAAGGAGTACATCCGCTATATCGCGGATCGCCGCCTGATGCAGCTTGGCCTCAACCAACTCTATCATGTCTCGAAGAACCCGCTGCCGTGGCTCGATGAGATGCTGAACGCCGTGGAGCACACGAACTTCTTCGAGAACCGTGCCACCGAGTACAGCAAGGCATCCACAACCGGCACGTGGGAGGAGGCGTTCGGCGACCCGATGCCCGTCGAGGCAACTGTCGCCGGCACGTAGGCGTCGTCTTAAATTAGCGACGATCCGCTGCCCGCAAGACAAAGCTTGTCTGTCGCCCGAAATTGCGCGATAATTTGAAAGCTACGAGCGAAGCCGAGTCCAAATTCGGCAATGTTGAGCAAGTAACGAGAATATAACGCGCAAATGACGCGCTGTCGCGTGCAGTGCCAGATGTTGGCCGATCGCGCGCCGAAGCCAGTAGACGGGACGGGCCATATGGCGACCACTATAGGGGATACCTTGAACCAGGCCGATGAAGGTGCGGGACGCGAGCCCGCCGTCGGCGCGGCACCGCGTTATACGCGCCGATTGTCGGACAAAATTCTGATCGCATTTCACCACGCCTGCGATCAGTCCGATTTTGAGGTGGCCGAGCAGTTGCTGCACATCCTTGAGATGATGCTGACCCGTCGTCCGCTGACGCCGGACGGGACGCGTCGGCGCAACATGGAGAGCCTGGTCGCCGCGCACGAGCGGCTTTGGCATCTGCGTCACCCGCATATCGGGGACGACCTCTAGCTAAAGATCGAGCGCGCTGCCGCCGCGGAGGATTGCATCGGCCGCCGCCGTGAAGGAGCCATCGGGCCCGTGGAGCACGAGCCCGGGCAGCACGCGGAACGCCGCTCGACTGCCCTTGATCCCGCGCAGCAGCAACAGTTTTGCTGGGCGCCGGGCCGTTGGCCACAGAGGCAGCATGCCGGTGGGATGGCAGCCCGCGTCGGTGAACGCCGCGGCGGCCTGCGGCAGCAATGCGGCCGGCAGGATGAAGGTCAGGGTGCCACCTGACCGAAGCGGCCGCACGAGGGCTTCGGCCCAGACCGCCAATGTCCCCGCCGTCCCGCGCTTTGCGGCCCGACGCGATGCGTCCGGTGACGGTGTTCCCATCTCGCTGTGATAGGGCGGATTGGCACAGGCGTGATCGAACACGCCCAGGGGCGGCAGCGACGCGATGTCAGCCGTCATGAAGCGGAGCTTCGGCCAATCGTTGGCGCTGGCGTTCTGGCTGGCGAGCGCCACAAGGGCCGGGTCCCGATCGATGCCAAGCCCGTCGACGTCCGCCATGCGGGCGGCCAGGCAAAGCAGTGCGGCGCCGGCGCCACAGCCGCCCTCCAACACGAACGATCCTTGTCGTGTCGGTATGGCCGCCGCCAGCAACACAGGCTCGATGCCGCTGCGGAAGCCGTGTCTGGGCTGCGTATACCGGACCCGGCCGTCGAAGAGATGGCCGTGGGTGAGGTCACCTTGGTCCATCGTGCCTGTCGGGATTTCAGTCACGCGCGTTCTCAAATCTTGTCAGGCGGGCACCTGGACGTGCATTGCCGCTATTCCTCCCCCGAGTTACGCTTCCCACGACTGCGATCAATCACTCTGCAGCGAATAGCGGAGAACTTGGCCGCGCCGCCGTCATGCGGACGCGCGTAGGGAGGTGTCAATATGCTGGAGCTTCTCGATCGGCAACAGAAGCTGACCGCGAACCAGTGGAAGATCGCGCTCGCCGCCACGCTCGGTGACATGCTCGATTTCTTCGACTTCTTTCTGATCGGGTTTGTGCTCGCATTCATCGTCGCCGACTGGCATCTGACCTACGGACAGTCGGGGATGATCCTGCTCGCCTCCGGCATCAGCGCGCCCTTCGGTTCGCTGTTCTACGGCTGGCTGGCGGACAAGATCGGCCGCCGCAAGGTTATGATCCTGACCGTGCTCAACTTCTCGCTCGCCACAGGCGCAATGGCGCTGACACCCGATGGTGCATGGATCTACCTGGTCTTCTGCCGTCTGCTCGTCGGGCTCGGTGTGACCGGGCTTTACTCTGTCGATATCACGGTGGTGCAGGAATTCGTGCCCGCCTCGAAGCGCGGCTGGATTACCGGGTTGACCACGACGATGCTGCCGGTCGGCGTCCTGATGGGGGCGGCTCTTGGCGCGTTTGCGACGCCCTACATCGGCTGGCGCGGCATGTTCGCGGTCGGGCTGCTGCCTGCACTGCTGACGCTCTATGTCCGCGCCTGGGTCCCCGAATCGCCGTATTGGCTGATGCGCATGGGACGGCCCGAGGAGGCGCGGCGCTCGATCGCCTGGGCGTTGCAGGTGGACCCCGCATCGATCGCGCTGCCGGCGACAATACCTCCGGTCGAGCACACGCGCTGGCTCGAACTGTTCAGGTATCCGCGCAGCATTATCGTGGGCTGTCTGACCGGCCTGACGCAAACCGGTGGCGTGGGACTGACATTGTGGATGGTGACGCTGTTCGTCATGGTGCTCGGGATCACCGCGCCCGAGGCCTCGCAACTGGCGATCTGGGTCAGCCTCGCGGCGGTGGCCGGTCGCTTCTTCTGCGCGTGGATCTCCGACGCGATGGGCCGCCGCGCATCGGGCGTGTTGAGCTGCCTCGTGGCCGCGCTTTTCATGTCGCTCGCCGGCTATATGCACAGCATGTTCGTCGGTGGCGTCTCGATGTTCTTCGTGATGATCGTGCTGCAGAACTTCTTCGGCAGCGGCAACTACTCGATCGTCGGGCCGTACATGGGCGAGCTGTGGCCGTCGCGGTTGCGTGGCAGCGGCATGGGCCTGGTCTATGGGGTGGGCAATCTCGGCAAGTTCATCGGGCCGGCCGGGCTCGCGTTGATCGCCGGTTCGGCGAACTTCGTCGCGCCGAAGGCCACGCTCGAGGCAGTGATCCCGGCGTTCAACTACTTCGCCTTTTGGTATGTCCTTGGCGCGGTTGCGTTCTGGTTCATCGGCTTCGAAACTCGCGGGCGTTCGATCGCGGAAATCGACGCCACGTTGTCGGCGTCCGCCCCATCGCCCGCACGCGTGCCGGTCGGTGAAACAAGATGAAGGAGGCAGCCATGCTGCAGATCAGGCAACTCGACCATGTGGTTCTGAGGGTCACCAACCTGCAGGCGATGATGCGCTTCTACGTCGACGTGCTGGGCTGCACGGTGGAGAAGGTGCAGGAGAAGATCGGCCTCTGGCAGCTCCGCGCCGGAACCGCGCTGATCGACCTGGTGCCGATCGACGGGCCGGCCGGGCAGAAGGGTGGCGCGGCGCCGGGACGCGAGGGCCGCAACATGGACCATTTCTGCTTGCAGGTGGAACCGTTCGATGGCGAGGCGATCATCGCGCATCTGAAGCGGCAGGGTTGTGAACCCGGGCCCGTGGAGTCGCGCTATGGCGCGAAAGGACAGGGGCCGTCGATCTACGTGCCCGATCCCGAGGGCAACATGGTGGAGTTGAAAGGGCCGCCCTGGGAGACCTGAGCCGGGCTTCGGCACTGGTCACGTCGCCGGCGGGTCAGCAGGCCGGAAGCCGAGCAACTCGGCGAAGCGATCGGCGTAGCGCGGCCATACTTCGGGATTGACCAACCGTGGCGGCACGCCGCCATCGAAGATGGTCAGCCATTGCAACGCGGTTGCCTCGCACATCTCCACCATCGTCTCGACTGTCATGCCGGCGATGTGCGGACTGGCGATGACGTTGTCCATGTTCAGCAGCGGATGCGACGGATCGGGCGGCTCCTTCAGGAACACGTCGAGCCCTGCACCGGCGATGCGCCCCTCGCGCAAGGCCGCTTCCAGCGCCGCCTCATCGTGGATGCCGCCTCGGGCGGTATTGATGAAATACGCCGAGGGCTTCATGGCCGCGAACTGCGCGGTACCGAACATGCCGAACGTCTCGGCGCTGCGCGGGCAATGCACGGTGACGTAGTCCGAGCGGCGCAATAGTTCGTCGAGTTCCACCTTGGCCGCACCGCGCGCGGCAATCTGATCCGCCGTCAGATAGGGGTCGTAGGCCAGCACCGTGTTGTTGAACAGCACGCCGCACAGCTCCGCGACGCGCCGGCCGATATGTCCGAGCCCCACGATGCCGACCGTCTTGTTGCGCAGGTTATTGCCGGCATAGGCCCGGCGGTCGAGGTCGGGCGTTCGCTTCATCGCCCGCTCTGACAGCGCGATCCGCTTCGACAACGAAAGGATCATGCCAAGCGCGTGTTCGGCAACGGGTTCCCAGTTCGTGCCCGACTGGTTGACCACGATCACGCCGGCCGCGGTGCAGGCGTCGACATCGATCATGTCGTAGCCGGCACCGGTCGAACTGAGCGCCAGCATGTTGGGGCAGCGCGCCAGCAGCGCGGCATCGCCGAACCATGGTTCGCGCAATTCGCCGCGCGGCTGCACCTGGTAGCCGTGCGCCTGGCTGATCTCCGCCCAGTTCTCCGCCGCGGGCGTGGCGTATTGGAGTCGCACCAGGTCGATATCGTCGCGCTGCCCGATGATTGCGTTGGCGATCGGGTCCATGAAGCTGTCGAAATACACCAGACGCTTCAGGTTCACCGCCATGGCTTGTTCTCCCCCGTCGAAATTGCCCGCACTGGGTCCCTGGCCTAGCATCTCCCGCATGGATGAAGAACCCGCACCGAAACGCGGCCTGGCCCGCAACACCGCCAACTACGGCGATCGCGACTTTGCGCTCTATCTGCGGCGGTCCTTCGCCAAGTCGATGGGCTATTCGCAGGCGATGCTGGATCGTCCCGTGGTGGGCATCGTCGATACCGGCTCCGGCTTCAACAACTGTCACCGCACGGTTCCCGAGCTGATCGAGGCGGTAAAGCGCGGCGTGCTGGCCGCCGGCGGATTGCCGCTCGCGTTCCCCACCGTGTCGCTGTGCGAGCCGTCGCTGTTCCCGACCTCGATGCATTATCGAAACCTCGCGGCGCTCGATACCGAGGCGATGCTGACGGCGCAGCCGATGGATGCCGCGGTGCTGGTGGGCGGCTGCGACAAGACGGTTCCGGCCCAACTGATGGCCGCCGCGTCAGCCGATATCCCGGCGGTGCAGCTTGTCACTGGGCCGATGCTGGCGACGCCTTACCAGGGCGAGCGACTGTCCGCCTGTACCGACTGCCGCCGCTACTGGGCGGCGTATCGCGCGGGACGCGTCACCGCCGAACGGATCGGCGAAATCGAGGGCCGGCTCGCCACAACTGCCGGCACCTGCGGCGTGATGGGCACGGCGTCCACCATGGCCTGCATTGCCGAAACACTTGGCATGCTGCCGCTGGGCCATGGCTCGATCCCGGCGGTACATGCGGATCGCCTGCGTGCCGCCGAGGAGGCCGGTGCGCTGGCGGTAAAGCTGATCACGGCACCGATCCGGCCGTCCGAGATCATCACCGCGGCGTCGATCGAGAATGCACTCCGCGTGCTGCTCGCGCTGGGTGGCTCGACCAATGCGCTGATCCACCTGACGGCGATCGCCGGACGGCGCGGCGTGCGCGTCGATCTGCACCGGCTGAACGAACTGTCCGACACCACGCCGGTACTGGTCGATCTCAAGCCGACCGGCGAAGGCTACATGGAGGACTTCCATGCGGCCGGCGGCATGCCGGCGCTGCTGTGGGAGCTGCGCGATCTGCTGCACCTGGAGACGCGCGATGTCACCGGTGCGACATTGCACGCGCGCCTGTGCGAGCCGGTGTTTGTCGATCGCCGCTACATCCGTGCGCGCGACGAACCGGTGTCGCCGGTTGGCGGGCTGGTGGCTCTGTTCGGCTCATTGGCGCCGCGTGGGGCGATCCTCAAGCGCAGTGCCGCCACACCGTCGTTGTTCGAGACAGAGGCGCGGGCCGTCGTGTTCGACGGTTTGGAGGACCTCGCCAGTCGTATCGACGATCCGTCGCTGGACGTGAGCGAGCACGACATCCTGGTGCTGAAGAACGCCGGCTCGCTGACGCCCGCGGGCATGCCGGAGGCGGGCTATCTGCCGATCCCGCAGAGGCTGGCGCGCGCCGGCGTGAAGGACATGGTGCGCATGAGCGATTGCCGCATGTCCGGCACGGCATTCGGCACCATCGTGCTGCACATCACGCCGGAAGCGGCGGCGGGCGGTCCGTTGGGGCTGGTGGAGAGCGGCGATCGCATCCGGCTGTCGGTCGAGCAGCGGCGGCTCGATCTGTTGGTGGCGGATGATGTGCTGGAGGGGCGCCGTGCGGTGTGGCGTCCGCCGGCCAAGCCCGTGCGCGGCTGGGACCGCATCGTTGCCGAGCAGGTATTGCAGGCGGACGAGGGGTGCGATCTGGCGGTACTTCGTGCCGGGGCATAAGCCAACAGCGGCGAAACCTGTGTGCTGTATCGGAGTGACGGTTTTATTCCTTTAGCGGCGCGAAGGCGGCAATCTTCTCTGGCAGCTTGGTGATCGCGAGGCTGATGGCGAAACCGACGGCGAACGCCTCGACATAGTCGAAACCCTTCTCGCCGAAGGCTTTCTTCCCCGAATTGAATCGCCAGTAATACACGACTGACGCGACCAGCAGCGCCAGCGCAAAGCGCGCATTCAGAAACGCATCGGCGAGCGCTTGCGCGCTCGTGACAGGCGACGGACCGAGCAGCAACGTCGTATCGCCCTCGCCGAGCACCCTTCCCTGCGCTGTCAGAGCGGCGTCGATGTGTTCAGCGACGAGCAGGCGCGGATGCAGTGTGCGCGGTGCATCGTACTCGTGCTCGATCGGGCCGCTCTGCCGGATCGACTCGACGCTGGTGATCAATGGATGACTGCCGTCCTGGAAATCGACTGCGATCTGGATGCCGGAACCCCAGAGCGGATCGAGATCGGCCACCTCGAAGACAATCCGGCGCCCGACGGTACGCTCTTCGGGCGGCGTACGAATTTTCAGGGTCAGTGTCCGTGGCTCGGTCGCGAGCTGGCGCGTCAGAGTGATCGCCTCCGCGACACCGGAGAGTTCCGCCGATGCAATGCGTGCGGACGCGGGGATCCGTGCGTCGGCCAGCATCGCGGCAAACACGTCGCTGGACAGGGCAATGCGCCGCATTTCCAAATCACCGAGAACATCGAGGCAGTGCTTTGCCGGATCGCCATCGACGTCCGCCTGCAGTGTCTCGAAGCGGATGCGGTCCAGATCGGATTCCCAGCTGCCCTGCCCGGGTCCCGCCGGCTGGAGGCGGATGTTCCCTTCCGTCACGGCCACGTTGCGCAGCAGCGCATCGCGCTCCTCCGTGCATTCGGCGCGTAGGATAGGCGTAGTCAGGGCGCTTACATGCTGGGCTTGCCAATCGCTCCAGGCATTCAATAGAGCGCGGAAGAGCGGCGGCGTTGCTTTCAAATCGCCCGAGGACAGCGCCTGGCCGATCGCGTCGGCGCGCCCCGTCAGCACCTCGCGCATATGAGCGTCCGGCACGCCGGCGATCAACTCGCGCCATGCCGTGAGAATCCGGGTCGATCCGGCAATTCTGTCCTGCGGCGAGGTCGGCTTCTGCGCCACCACTTCGGCGACCACGTGCCCAATTCGATCGGAGCTTGTCTCCGCCAGTGCCTGATCCGATGCAGCCTGGAAACGCTGCTTCATTTGCGCGGTGCGCTCGCGAATCAGCGCGGTCTGGGCGGAATTGATCGCCATATCGGCCGCTGCGAAAGAGGTGGGCGTGGCGACGTCGCCAAGCTTTGCCGCGGCTCCGTCAAGTTTGTCCTGAATGGCGATGCGGTCGGCTTCCGGCAGATCCGCAACCGAGAGCCTTCGCCGAATGGACAATTCCGCAACGGCGATCGCACCGGCTGCTCCAGCGAATGCGATCCACGTGTGCATCCGGTCGTCCAGCATGGCGGCTGCGCGCCGGATCCAGCGTCGCACAGCGATTGCCTGCACCCGCGCGGCGTCGTCCTGTCCCGCGGCGAGCAGCAGATGCACCCGGTCGAGCTGGGGTGTCAGTTCAAGCGCGACCGCCTGCATGGGCACGCCAACGAACTGCTGCTTCCAGTCATACAGAAAGGTATCGAGGCGCGCGGCAAATCCGGGCGTGGTCGGAGCATTGGGTCGCGCCTCGCTTGCCGTGTCCTTCATCTGTGCCTGCAAGGTCTGCCAGTCGCGGGACAGGTCCGCGACCTCTGCCGCGGCCGGGCTGGCATCCCCGAGGGATCCACGCAGCGTCGCGGCGATTGCGAGCGCGCTCCGCAGGTGCGCGCTCGCTTCCTCCTGACGGTGATCCACGAATGACCAGGCATGCGGCTGGCTGAGTGCGGTCACCGCCGCATCGAAGTCACGGTCCATGTCATCGATGTCGCGGCTGAAGCGCTCGGGCGGTGAGTGGCGCTCGAGCCATTCATGCGTGAGTTGCCGTGCCGCCAGTGCTTCGCGCAACTGGGACGTGACACTACCCGCGCCGGTCAGTGCGTTTGTTGTGCCGACGACGGCAAGGCCAAGCAGCATGCAGGCAATGCCCCACAACGGGCCTGCGGACACTGCCGCCGTGAGGGGGATGGCCAGAGGCCAAACGCCAGCCGTTCCGAATCGAACCGTCGACGCATAGATACCGGGTCGTCCCGGAACAGAGCCACTGATCTCGATCAACGCTTCATCGCCCGGCGCCAATACGCCGCTTGCTGGAGAGATCACGCTGCCGCGCAAGCCGCCCTCCGCACCGGCACCCTCATCGCTGCGCCGCAGGCGGTCGATGAGCGGTGGTGAGAGTGCGAATTCCTCGGCGCCGATATTCGCGACGGAGAATCTGATCGGCCGGATCGGCACGAGGGTGCGCTCGCGCGCGAATGGTCCCCAAGGGCTCGTCGCCGACAATGCAATCGATGCCGGACCCGACAGGGCAGCCGTCGGTGCCGCCACCGATTCCGTTCCGCTCATGCGTGCACTTTAGAGTGCTGGTGGGCCGGATCACAACAAGGTCCGACGCGCATCACGCTGTTGATGCAAGCAACCAGTCGAGCATTCCGCTGTTCTCGTCGCGTGGATACGCGTGCGACAGGTCGGCGATCTCGCGATAGGTCACCTTCGCTCCCGCCGCAGTCAGTGCGCGGTGCGCGGTGCGCGCTGTCGATACCGGGAACATCCAGTCCTGTGCACCATGCACCAGATAGACCGGCAGCCCCTTCACACGACCTGGATCGGCCATCGTCAGCAGCAGCGGGTGGAAACTCGCAGCGACCGGCGCGAGGTGGGTGAACGGCGACTCATCGTCGAACCCGCTCAGCAGCGTGAACGTGCCGCCGTCACTCATGCCGGTGAGCAGCAGGCGAGACCGGTCGACCTGCCAGCCTTGCGCGATCTTCTCCAGCACCCGCACCAGATTGTCGCTGTCCACCTGCGGCTCCATCAGCGACCACGTGTCGCCGATCGCCGTTGGCGCAACCAGGATCACCCCGCGACCCCGGGCCTCACGCAGCCAGCTCCACAGGAAAAGTCGGCCGTGCCCAGCGCCGCCATGCAGCGCCATCACCAGCGGATAGGCGTGTGCCGGGTCGTAATCCTCCGGCACATACATCGAGAAACCGCCGCGCTCGCTGGTCTCGTTCGCAACGTGCATCACGCCGGTTGGCGCATCGGTCCGCGCTGCGCCGATCACCGCATTGTTCGATGCGAGGAACCAGCGGCTTACCGTCGGCATCACGGCCGCCAGCGGATACAGCGCCTCCAATGCACGGCTCACCTGCCGCAGCGCGCGATACGCCTGCCGCAATTCGCCCGAAGCAACGGCCGCGCGCAGCCCGTCGCAGGCGCGCAGCGTTGCCTCGGCCGCGCGCTCAACATGGTCGCGCAATTGGTCGGGCCAGACGGCATCGGCCAACGCCTCGCGCAGCACCGCATCGCGGTCGCCCAACGTCGCTACCAGTTCTTCAAGCCGCGGCGGATGCAGATGCCGCGCGATGAAGCCGAGTGCGTCGAGCGTATCCAGCAGGCGGCCGATCGCCATTGCCTCGCTCATGGCCAGCTCCCTCATGTGCCTGGTATTGCTGGCGGCGCCGCAGTCTCGCCGTCCCCAGCAGCAGTGTCCGCACCTTTCCGCCCCCTGAACGGCAGACTAGAGTGCGCGCCCCAGCCCAGGAGACAAGTCATGGCACCACCTCCGCCCTTCGGCGCCAATTCGGCCGCCGCGCGCGATATCGCCAATGTGCTGCATCCGTATACCGATTTGCAGGCGCACCAGCAGGTCGGCCCGATGGTGGTGACTCGCGGCAAGGGCGTTCGCGTGTGGGACGATACGGGCAAGGACTACATTGAAAGCGTCGCGGGACTCTGGTGTGCCTCGCTGGGCTTCGACAACGAGCGGCTGGTGCAGGCGGCGGCCAACCAGATGCGGAAGCTGCCTTTCTATCACGCGTTCACCGCCAAGTCGCATGAGCCGCTGATCGATCTGTCCGAGATGCTGATCCAGCGTGCGCCGGTACCGATGAGCAAGGTGTTCTTCGCCAACTCGGGCTCCGAGGCGAACGACAGCGCGATCAAGATGATCTGGTATTTCAACAATGCCGTGGGTCGTCCGGACAAGAAGAAGATCATCGGGCGGCTGAAGGGATATCACGGCATCACGCTTGCATCGGCGTCGCTGACCGGCATTCCGCACAACCACCGGGCGTTCGATCTGCCGCTGCCCGGCTTCGTGCACACGATGAACCCGCACCACTACCATGGCGCCAATCCGGGTGAGAGCGAAGAGGCGTTCGCCTCGCGCTGTGCCGATGAGCTGGAGAAGCTGATCCTCGCGGAGGGTCCTGACACCGTCGCGGCGATGTGGGCCGAGCCGGTCATGGGCGCCGGTGGCGTCATCGTGCCGCCGCGGACGTATTTCGAGAAGATCCAGGCGGTGCTGCGCAAATACGATGTGCTGTTCGTCGCGGACGAGGTGATCTGCGGCTTCTGGCGCACCGGCAACTATTGGGGCAGCCAGACGCTGCACATGCAGCCAGACATTCTTACATGCGCCAAGGCGCTGTCGTCGTCCTATCTGCCGATCAGTGCAGTGATGGTGAATGATCGCGTGTTCCAGGGGCTGGCCAAGCAGAGCCATGAGATCGGCACGTTCGGCCATGGTTTCACCTATTCCGGTCATCCGGTGCCGGCCGCGGTCGCGATCGAGACGCTGAAGATCTACGACGAGATGAACATCGGCGAGCACGTCCGCGCTGTCGGCACGCACATGCAGAGCGAGCTGCGCCGGCGCTTCGCCGAGCATCCTCTGGTGGGCGAGGCGCGCGGCATTGGCCTGATCGGCGCGATCGAACTGGTGGCCGACAAGGACAAGCACCAGAACTTTGAACCGGCAGCGCGGGTCGGCGGTCGCCTGACCAAGCTGGTGGAAGAGCAGGGCGTTATCGGTCGCACCGTGCCAGGCGACATCCTGTGCTTCAGCCCGCCGCTGATCATCACCACGGCGGAGGTGGACGAGATGCTGGACCGCGTCGGCAGGGCGCTCGATGAACTGACCGTGCAGCTACGGCGCGAGCAGATCGTCGTCGTGCAGTAGGCGCGACGGCGATGCGGTCGCAGCTGATCGCGGCGGCCGCATCGCTGTGCCTTGCGCTGCCTGTTGCCGCGCAGCAGACGGCCGACAGTTTCGATGCGGTGAAGGTCAGCGCGGAGGTCACGAACCTTTTGGCGCGGCGTGACCTCGATGGTGCGGCCGAGGCGACATCGCGGCTGATGGAAGGCAATTCGCCCGCGAAGCTGAAGGACCTGTTTCAGCTTGTGCGTGGTCTTGGGCAGGGCCAGTACACTGACCTGATCTATGCGCGCGACTACGGCCGGACGGAAAAGGACATCATCTTCAAGATCGACTTCGACAAGGCGTTCCTGTTCGTCCGCTACCTGTATCAGGTGGACAAGGGCGCGTGGCGGTTGACCCACATTGATCTGAAAACGGAAGACGAACTGCCCTTTCCGAAGGACTGGCCGCACATCTACCCGAGGTGACGCTATCGTGCGCGGTTCACCGTGTAGTCCGCCACGTCCAGCAGAGCGCTCCGCATTGCGCCGTCGGGGAACTGTGCGAGGGCTGCCTTCGCCGCCTGGGCAAAACCACCGGCGCGTCGGAGGGTGGCGCGAATCGCGCCGCAGTGCCGCATCAGATGCAGCGCACGATCGAGATCGGCTTCATTCTGATCTGTCGCCTCGATGGTACGGCGCCAGAAGTCGCGGTCGGCCGCGTCGCCGGCCTGGTACGCGACCAGCACCGGCAGGGTGATCTTGCCTTCGCGGAAATCGTCGCCGACGGTCTTGCCCAGCACTGCCTGGTCAGCCGTGTAGTCGAGCGCGTCATCCACCAACTGGAACGCGATGCCCAGGTTCATGCCGAATTCCGCCAACGCCGCGGCCTCGGGGGCTGGCCGATCGGCCACCACGGCGCCTACCTCGCAGGCGGCAGCGAACAGCGCGGCGGTCTTGCCCTTGATTACTTCCAGGTAGCGCGCCTCGGACGTGGCGAGATCATTCTGCGTAACGAGTTGCAGCACCTCGCCTTCGGCGATGGTCGCAGCGGTGCGCGAGAGGATGCCGAGTATGACCAGCGAGCCGTCTTCCACCATCAACTGGAAGGCGCGGGCGAACAGGAAGTCGCCGACCAGGACCGGAGCCTGGTTGCCGAACACCGCATTGGCCGAGGCCAGTCCTCGCCGCAGCAGGCTCGCGTCAACCACGTCGTCGTGAAGCAGCGTGGCGGTGTGGATGAACTCGACGCAGGCAGCGAGCTTCACGTGGCGTTCGCCGGTGTAGCCGCAGAGCCGCGAGCAGGCCAGGGTGAGCAGCGGGCGCAATCGCTTGCCGCCGGCGGCGACGATGTGCGCTGCGAGCTGTGGGATAAGCGCAACCGGGCTATCCATGCGGGCCACGATGGTGCGGTTGCAGGCCTCCAGATCGGGCCGGAGCAAGGTGACCAGGGCGGTCAGCGCGTCCTCGGCCGCCGAGACATGCGCGTCCAGGCGCGGGGGGGGCGCCGGATTGGCCGGGGACGGACTGACGACCTCGTCCAAGCTGGTCTCCTGGCTTGCATGTCTGGCAGGACAAGGCACCATATCGGCGTGCCGGAAACAGGGTCAAGCAAACGCGGGAGGGATAGCGAGCGGTGATTGTGCTGGCGACGTCCAATGATCCTGTGCGGCTGTCGTTCCTGACGGCGCTGCTGGCGGATGCCGGCATTCCAGCGTTCGTGCTGGATGTACACACCAGCGCGGTGGAGGGCAGCATTGGTGCGATTCCGCGCCGGCTGGCGGTTGGGGCCCGGGACGAGCTGCGGGCGCGGCGGGTGCTAACGGAGGCGGGGGAAATCTAAAGTTCCGGGCCCGCTGGGAAGCCGTGTCCCTTGCCCTGACCGATGTGCTAAGATGCGAATGCAATGGGCATCCTGGCGGCGTTCCACCCGCTCTACACCCTGACCGGCTTCTTCGTCGGGCTGCTGGTCGGCCAGACCGGCATGGGCGGGGGTTCGCTGCTAACTCCTATCCTTGTGCTGATCTTCGGTATCTCCCCGGCCGCGGCTGTCGGCACCGACCTGCTCTACGCCTCCATTACCAAGGCCGTGGGTACAGCGGTGCATGGGGCGAACCACACCGTGCAATGGCCTATCGTGGCGCGCCTTGCCGTGGGCAGCGTGCCGGCAACCGCGCTGACCTTGCTGGCCATATCGCATTTCGATCTTACCAGCCGCGCGGCCTCAGGCGTTATCACCACAGTTCTCGGCGTGATGCTGCTGATGACGGCGGCCGCCCTGGTGTTCCGCCGCAGACTGCTCGAACTGGGGGGCGATCGGCTGGCCAACGTGTCGGATCGGCAGACCGGGCTGCTCACCGTGACCATCGGCGCGACACTTGGACTGCTGGTGACGATCTCCTCGGTCGGTGCGGGGGCGATCGGCGTCACCGCGCTGCTGCTGCTTTATCCCAGGTTGCCGATGGCGCGGATTGTGGGATCCGACATCGCACATGCGGTACCGCTCACGCTTGTCGCCGGACTGGGGCACTGGATGCTGGGCTCGGTCAATCTGCCGATACTGGGGTCGCTGCTGTTGGGTTCCATCCCGGGTATCGTGCTGGGCAGCCTGTTCGCTGTGCGCGTGCCGGATACCGTGTTGCGGCCGGTGATGGCAGCGACCCTGGCGGTGGTCGGCGGCACGCTCGTGTTCTGATCATCACCAAGCCATAAGGCCAATAAATCCCCGTTCGCATCTGCTGTGCTTTGTCGAGCCCAATGATCTGATCGTTGCCCGCTAACGGCGCTATGCAGCGCTGGCGGAATTCACCCGCATCATCGACGATGGCTGCCGCGTCGTCGTCAAGGCGAGTTCCTGTGCGCCGCCCTGTCCTGCGCGGGCGCGCGCTATTGAGAGATTGCTGGAAGGAGCCGTTCGGGAGCGATCTGACAGTTGGCTTTGACTGCTTCTTGCAGATACGTCTGTGCGTGCTGCCGGCCGCATTGCGCCTCCGTATCATTCCCCTTTCCAGTCCCCGACTTTCTCGGCAAACTGTTCCGCCCGGAGGAGAAAAGAGCCATGCCGGCTTGGAAAATGGTGAGCCTAATGCCGCTTCTGACCGTGGCTGCAAGCGCCATCGCGGCGGACAGCCAGAATTCCATAGCGCTTCCACGTGAAAGCTGGCCCACCACAGTCGTATACGATGTTGCGCTGAAGAACTGTGACGGCATGGGAGGCAAAGTGTCGGGGAGAGTGGGCACCCAATTCTGCTACATCGCTGCCACGGACTGCGAAGCCCATGCGGGCTATAAGGTGGTGATGCGAGATGCCTTCACGATCGGCGGCGCGAGGCTGGCCGCCTGCCGGAAGCTGAAATAGGGATCGGGTCGTAGGCGGCACCTTGCTCCGCAGGATGCTGACAGGCCGGCGGCTTCCATCCGTTAGCAGCCTCGTTGCGTCAGGAAGGACGCGCCGTCGCGGTTGTTCCGAGGCCGGCCGTCGCGGTCACGCTGTGGGCGGCATCTGCGCGGTCGGTGTGGACTTGGAGATCGCCACCTCCTCCTCCGTCATGTCAGCCGGGATGTCGGCGAACAGCGGCGTGCTGAGATAGCGCTCGCCGGTGTCGGGCAGCATCGCCAGGATGTTCGCCCCTTTCGGAGCCTCGGCGCAGATCTGCAGCGCGCCTGCGAGCGTCGCGCCTGCGGTGATGCCGACGAAGATGCCCTCTTTTGCCGCCAGTTCCTTGCTATATTTCAGCGCGTCGGGTCCGGCAATGCGGAGGATCTTGTGCAGGACGCCGGTCTCCACTGCATCAGCGGTCAGCTTCGGGATGAAGTCGGGCGCCCAGCCCTGCATCGGATGCGGTTTGAACACGGGATGCGCCGTCGCCGGTGAGCCATCCGGGTTGCGTTGCTGACCCTCGCCGCTACTCAGCATCGCCGCGTCGGCCGGTTCGCATGCGACGATCTTGGTGTTCGGCATCTCCTTCGCAAGGACGCGTGCGACACCCTTCAGCGTGCCGCCGGTGCCATAACCGGTGACCCAGTAGTCGAGTTTGGTGTCCTTGAAGTCTTCGACGATCTCGCGCGCGGTGGTGCGCGAGTGCACGTCGGCGTTGGCCTCGTTCTCGAACTGCCGGGTGAGGAACCAGCCATTCATCTTGGCCAGTTCATTCGCCTTGTTCACCATGCCCATGCCGCGTTGCGCGCCCGGCGTGAGCACAACCTTGGCACCCAGGAAGCGCATCAGCTTGCGGCGCTCGACGCTGAATGTTTCGGCCATGGTGACCACAAGCGGGTAGCCCTTTGCCGCGCAGACCATCGCGAGGCCTATGCCGGTGTTGCCGCTGGTCGCCTCGACGACCGTCTGACCCGGCTTCAGTTCGCCGCGGCGTTCTGCGTCCTCGATAACGCCGAGCGCGAGACGGTCCTTCACCGAGCCCAGTGGATTGAAGGCCTCGATCTTGACAAACAGGTTGACGTCGGCCGGCGCCAGCTTGTTGATCCGCACGACCGGCGTGTTGCCGACCGTCTCGAGGATGTTGGCGAACCTGCGTCCCATTGTGCTGCTCCCTGCCTGTCCAGCGCCGAGGTGCCTGGGCCATTAAGGCATTACTCCGCCGCCCCGGCCAGTCCATGCTGATATGGCACTCATCCACGGCGTGACCAGCTCCACGGCGAACCGATCATGGCATCTGGCATCAAAAGCCGATGTCATCCGCGACGAATGTGGATGCAACGAGCGTTTGGCACGGGCGGTCGCCCCTTTTGGCCGCTTCGCTGCCGGTGACAACGCGAATCAATTGTCATAGGATAAATTTCTGCATACGGGGCGCTCAAATGCAGGCCGCATCGAGCGGGCTACCTGTGGTCAGGGGGGCAGAACCGCGGAGACTGGCGGCCTTCGTGCACGCCGATATGGCGGGCTATAGCCGACTGATCGGTCAAGATGATGCCGGGACGTATTCGCGCCTGGCCCGATTGCGCCGTGCCCTCATCGACCCCGCGCTTGAACGGTATGGCGGGAAAATCCGGAACACCGCCGGCGATTCGCTGATGATGGAGTTCTCCAGCGTCTTGTCGGCCGTGCGCTTTGCGGTCGAGATTCAGACCCGCATACCGGAATTCGACAACGGCGAACCACCTGAGCGCCGCATTCGCTTCCGTATGGGCATCAACATCGGCGATGCGATCCCCGATGAGCAGAACCTCCATGGCGACAGCGTCAACATCGCCGCGCGGCTGCAGGCGATCTGCCCGCCCGGCTGTGTTTGCGTATCTGCTGTCGTACGCAATCATGTCCAGGAACTTGATCTGCGCTTTGAGCCGATGGGGACCGTTCAGCTCAAGAACATTGCGCAATCCGTCGAAGCTTTCGTGGTGCGTCTCGATCGCCCCGCCGGGTGGCGGCCAATTCGATATCGCCGCACACGCAAGGTTCTGGCGGCATGCGTCGTGCTTTGTCTGCTCGCCGCTGGCGCGGTCGGCTGGTTGATACAGCGGGTGCCTGGTTCGAAGCCGCCTGTTGAGGCCAGTGCCGCACCATTTTCCATTGCGGTTCTGCCGTTCACCAACCTGAGCAGCGATCGGAACGAAGACTATCTCGCAGATGGTATTTCGGAGGATCTGACAACCGACCTGTCGCATCTCGACGGCGCGGTGGTCGTCGCGCGCGAATCGGCCTTCGCGTATCGCGGCAAGGAAGTCGACCTTCGCGACGTGGGTCGGCAACTCGGCGTCCGTTATGTGCTGGAGGGCAGCGTCCGCAAGATTGGCGATGCGGTTCGTGTCAATGCACAGCTCATTGCCGCGGATAACGGCGCACACGTATGGGCCGAGCGGTTCGACCAGCCGTTGCGTGCTTTGCAGGATGGCCAGGACAACACGGTCCAGCGCATTGGCGCGGCGCTCGACATCAGGTTCGATCAGCGAAAGCAGCAACCGAAGAGTTCGGCGGCTGACCCGGCCGCCTACGATCTCGTGTTACGTGGAAGAGCGGCGATGCAGGAGCGCATCAGCTACGTCCGTAATGTCATCGCGGCTGGATACTTCGAACAAGCACTGCGGAAGGATCCAGGCTCGGTGGCAGCGATGGCCGGAGCCGCGATGATGCTGATTGAAGCCAATCGCTACCTGAGCCGGGCCAGCAACCTGCTCAACAAGGCGCAAATGCTGGCGCCGAATTCGCCAGATGTGTTGGCGGTTCGATTTCGTCTGCTGATGCGACGTGGCCGGGAGGACGAGGCGGTCGCCACGTTCAGGCAGTTGCTCGACATTGACTCGAGCGCTGCCGGGGTGGCTGCTGACTTCCTTGAATGTTCCTATTGTTACCGTCGTTGGGGTCGCCCCGAAGACGCCGTTCCATTGCTCGAACGCACGGCTCGTCTGAACCCGCTCGCTCCAAGTCGCCAGGCGATATATCTGGCTCTTGGTCGGATGCTGATACTGGTTGGGCGCGATACTGACGCAATAGCATGGCTGGAACGTGGAATGCGGGCGTCCAGAGAACTGACGGCCACTCAGATAGCGGAACGCGAACCATGGGACACTGCGATTGAAGAGACGAAACTAACTCTCGCAGCCGCATACGCTCTTACCGGTCAGTCGGATGACGCCCATGCCCTGGTGGCGTCGGCGATGTCGTCCCAACGGCTGATGGACTACACAGTGAGGTCGTTTGTGCGAAGCATCCCGGTTTATTATGACGCGCAACGCCAGGAACAGGAGCGGCGGATTGCCGACGGATTGCGTCTGGCAGGCTTGCGCGATCATCTCGATGAGTCGGTGAACTTTCAAATCGCGACGACAGAGGGCCTTCAGGACGCTGTGGATGGACCGACGCCGGTCAGTGTTCCCGGGGGCACGACGATCCTCACCGATGCAATGCAGCGCCTGCTCGAAAGCACTCCAAAACCCTTGGTTCTCACAACTACACCCGCGAACCCGACGATTCCGGGCGCGATTGAGGTCGGTTCGTCAAACAGTGGCAAACTTGACGACGAATGGCAGACAACCCTGGGAGCTCTGGTGGGTCAGGCGACGAACGGCGACAAGGAACGGCCGATCGTGGCGTTCTCGTTTTCCATCAACCATTGGCAAAGTCGCAATCTCGTGTTGCGACTGATCGCGCTCGGCTACAAGAATGTCTACTGGTATCGCGGCGGGTGGGAGGCCTGGGACTCGCACGATCTCCCGAAGGCACCGCTCACTGTGCAATTCCTGCCCCAGAACTGAAGATCGGACATCATGAACGACGCACCGGCACTCTCCGGGACAGCCCCGGCAAAGACCGAGAACTTTGACGTCCTGATCGTCGGGGCGGGAATCTCCGGTATCGGCGGCGCATATCACCTGACCAAACAGTGCCCCGAGATGCGCTTTGTCGTGCTGGAATCGCAGACGAGCTTCGGCGGCACGTGGCTCACCCATCGCTATCCGGGCATCCGTTCGGACAGCGACCTGCACACCTTCGGCTATCGCTTCAAGCCATGGCGCGGCGCTCCGATCGCGACGGCCGCCCAGATCATGAGCTACATGGGCGAGGTGATCGATGAGAACGATCTCGACCGGCACATCCGATACCGGCACCAGATCGCCTCGGCAAGCTGGTCCAGCAACGACAACCTCTGGACGATCGTGGCGGTTCGCGGCGGCACCGGCGAGACGGTGCGTTTCACCGCGAACTTCCTGTGGATGTGCCAGGGCTACTACCGGCATTCCGAGGGCTACACGCCGCACTGGGACGGCATGGAGAAGTTCAAGGGTCAGATCGTGCATCCGCAGACCTGGCCGGAGGATCTGGACTGCCACGACAAGCAGGTGGTGGTGATAGGCTCCGGCGCCACTGCGGCGACGCTCATCCCCGCGATCGCAGCCGAGTGCGGCCACGTCACGATGCTGCAGCGCTCGCCGACCTATTTCAGGGCCGCGCGCAATGCCGATGAGCTGGCCGAGCTGCTGCGGGATCTGCAGGTCGACGAGACGTGGATCCACGAAATCGTGCGCCGCAAGATCCTGCGTGACCAGGACACTTTCACGCGCCGGACGTTCGAGGAACCGGAGGTCGCGAAGCAGGAACTCATCGCCGGGGTTCGCGCGCACCTCGGCCCCGACTACGACGTGGCGACCCACTTCACTCCGAGTTACCGGCCGTGGCGGCAGCGCATCGCGTTTGTGCCGGATGGCGATCTGTTCAAGGGAATCCGCTCAGGCAAGGCGTCCGTCGTCACCGACGAGATCGAGCAATTCACCGAGACCGGCATCCTCCTCAAATCCGGCGCGCAGCTCGATGCCGACATCATCGTCACCGCGACCGGATTCCATCTCAGCGTCCTCGGCGATATCGACTTCAGCGTCGACGGCCGGCCGCTGGTGTTCTCAGATACGGTCACCTATCGCGGCATGATGTTCACCGGCGTGCCCAACCTGGCGTGGGTGTTCGGGTATTTCCGCGCGAGCTGGACCTTGCGCGCCGATCTCGTCGCCGACTTCGTCTGCCGGCTGCTCAACCACATGAAGCAGAGGGGCGCGCGGCGCGTCACCGTGGCACTGCGTCCCGAGGACAAGGACATGCACCTGCTGCCGTGGATCGATACCGAAAGTTTCAATCCAGGCTACGTGCTGCGCGGCATGCATCTGCTGCCGAAGCGCGGCGACAAGCCGGAATGGCAGCACACGCAGGACTATTGGCGCGAGAAGGACCAGTTCCCGGCGATCGACCTGGACGACCAGCCCTTCGTCTACGCCTGAGGCTCAGCCCGGCTCGACGGCTCCGCCGCCTGCTACCCAGTCCCTGAAGCCGCCCAGATTGCGGACATCGGTGAAGCCCATGTCGCGCAGGGTCTTGCCGGCCAGCGCCGCGCGACCGCCGCCGGCGCAATACAGGATAACCGGGCGATCCTTGCGGAAGGCGGCATTATGGTTCGGCGAATCGGGATCGGCGCGGGATTCGAGCGAACCGCGGGGCACCGCAATCGCACCCTTCGCCTTGCCGCTCGCCTGGACCTCCGTGCCGTCGCGAACATCGACGATCAGGGCGCCGGCTTTCTCAACCAACCCGGCCGCCTCGGCCGCCGTGACCTTGGGGACCGCGGCGTGGGCCGCCGCCAGCAATTCCTTGTAGGTCGTCGCCATCTGCATCCTCCTTCCGACTGGATGGCCTACTCTACGCCGGCTGCGCAGGGCTTAGAAGCTGACGTGACCGAAGGTCGTGAGCAGGATCCAATAGAGCAGGCCGCCGACCAGGAAGCCGACCAGCGTGCCGTTCACCCGCACGTATTGCAGGTCCTTGCCGACGCGGAGTTCCAGGCGCTCCACGATGGTGTCGGTGTCCCAGTTCGCGATCACCTGACTGATGAATTCCGAGAGCCGCATCTGCGCGGTGGGCAGCAGGCTGCCGACCACTGCTTCGACCGCGACATGCACGCGCTCACGCGCGGCCGGATCGGCTTCCAGCATTGCGCCGGCATTCGCCAGTGCACCCTCGATATACGCGACGGTACGTCCGTTCGGGCGCGCGGCATCGGTCTCCAATGCGATGCGCAGCCGTGCCCAGACATCCCACAACCAGGCCTGCACCGTCTCGTGCGCCACCACGTGGCGAATGGCGGCGCCGACCTCGGCGGCGCGCGCAGGGTCCTCCTCCAGTCGGGCGATCTCACGGCGCACCCATTCGTCGAAGGCCGCGCGCAGTTCGGAGCCGTCGGGCTTCATCTTGTCGAGCTCGGCATTCACCGTGACCAGCACACGGCGGGCTATCGAGGCGCCCAGTGCCCAGCCAACCAGCCGGCCACCCTGTTCGCGAACACGCTCCTCGATGGCGATGCGCATCGCGTCCTCCTTGGCGCTGAGCAAGTCGCGGAGCTGGCCGAGGACGAAGCCGAACACTTCCTGATGGCGGCCGCCCTCGACCAGGCCGTGCAGGGCGCGCGCCACCAACTGGCCGGCGCCAGGCCCGCCCAGCATGCGCGGCACGATGCGGGCGATCAGGCGCCGGGCGCGGCCGTCCTCCACTGTGGATAGGATGCGCGGCAGCATGGCGGCCAGCGCCGTCGCGGCGGGGCGCGCCGAGACGGGGTCGGCGAGGAAGCGGTGCAGGATGCCTGGCAGGTCGAGGCGGGCCAGCACCCCGGCGACCTCGTCGGCCGTGAACACATGGGTGGCGATGAAGCGGCCGAGTGCTGCGCCGAGACGTTCCTTTTGCTGCGGGATGATGGCGGTGTGGGGGATCGGGATGCCGAGTGGGTGACGGAACAGCGCGGTGACCGCGAACCAGTCCGCGATGCCGCCCACGAAGCCCGCCTTCGCGGCCGCCTGGAGAAGGTCGGTGGCGGTGGAGACGGGAAGGGCATAGGTGCCCAGGGTGAGGGCTGCCATCAGCACGAGAAGTGTGGTGGCGAAGGCCCGATGACGGCGCAGCGTGCGCCGGGCTTCGGCGTCTTGGTCTTGGGGGCTCATGCGCGTCGGCGCTCACCGCGGCGATGGGTATCTCGCGGTCGTGTGATGAGCGCGGGCGGGGTGCAGTTGAGAAGGAAGGTGGGAACCACAGGGGCGCAAGATGCATAGGGATGCAGCATGTGCAATGCGGGGGATGGACGGGGACCAAGCCATCATGACAAACGCGGTTTGTGAAACCTGCGTGACATAACAACGGGCCTCGGCAAATTATCCGCCGCAGCAATCGCGTGAGCTGCCATGGAGTCATAGCACGCGCATTGCCGCGTTGCGTCGGCTCCAACAGGTTTACGCTCGCGCCGCGCCTCTGAGCGACGCGAGATTCTCGATCAGGAGCCGAGACCTAGGCGGCGATGACCCTGCCGGCCTCGGCCTGCCATAGCATTTGCGCGAAGTCGGAGCGCGCTCGCGCGCTGACAACCTGCCCCGTTTGGCGCGCCCATTCCTCAAGTTCTCCGGGATGAATGATCACTTTCACAACTCGCCTGCGGCGCGCGCGCACGCGATATCCCGCGACACTAGCCGTTTCGCGCCACATCGCGAACGTCTCGGGCAACCCGCTGTAGTCAAGATTTCGATGCTGTCGGTACTCGCGCTCCAACAGCCATGGCATTACCTCCACCATAGTGAGCTTTCCCCCGCAAGCTTACGTAGCGGTATGCCGTCATTTGCGATTTGTCAGATCAACATTCCGATGGCGGCGCATACGAAGCGAGTATCGCGATCAACTGTCTGTCAGCTCGACACTAACCGCGTGACGACACCGTCAATTGGCTTACTACCACGCAAATCCAGCCTGACGCCGTCCCCAAACGAGCAGTGCACGAACGCCGCGAAATACCGTGTGTTGTCCACGTCAGAAGGGCTGTGCTGGTGTGGCCGGCGATGATCGGCTACGGCTGTGTGTGATATCGACGCATCTCGGCTGCGACGTTGTCGCCACAGCTGGTCAGCTCGATGAAGCGGCGTCGCTGGCGCGAAGCGAGCCGTTCGATCTGGCGTTCCTCGACCTCAACATGCGGGAGGTTCCCCCGTATCCGGTCGCACGCGCGTCGCGTGAGCGCGGCATTCCGTTCGCCTCCCGCGCGGCGACGCCTGCCCTAGAGCGGCAAAGGCCAGACCCGATCGAGGGCCAACAGCCATCCGTTGCAAGCCCGTGTCTGCTCGCTCATCCTGGTTGGCGACCGATTGAGGGTGGGTTGCCGATGGACGACGACTTCCGCAGGGCAGCGCTCGATTACCATCGACTGCCACAACCGGGAAAGCTGGCGATCGAGCCGACCAAACGGATGGCCACACAGCGCGATCTGTCGCTGGCCTATTCTCCCGGCGTTGCGGCGGCCTGCGAGGCCATCGTCGCTGACCCGCACGCTGCCTATGACTACACGGCACGCGGCAATCTTGTCGCGGTGATCTCCAATGGCACGGCGGTGCTGGGCCTGGGCAATATCGGCGCGCTCGCCGGCAAGCCGGTGATGGAGGGCAAGGCCGTCCTGTTCAAGAAGTTCGCTGGCATCGACGTGTTCGATATCGAGGTCGATGCCGAAGACCCCAAGCGCTTCTGCGACGTGGTCGCAGCCCTGGAGCCCACCTTTGGCGCGATCAACCTGGAGGACATCAAGGCGCCGGAGTGCTTCGCCGTCGAGTCAGAGCTGCGCCAACGCATGCACATCCCGGTGTTTCACGACGACCAGCATGGCACGGCGATCACGGTCGCCGCCGCGGTGCGCAATGGGCTCGTGCTGCAAGGCAAGGCGCTTGTCGATGCGCGACTGGTGACCTCGGGTGCGGGAGCTGCTGCGCTTGCCTGCGTCGATCTGCTGGTGTCGATGGGACTGCGGCCGGAGAATGTGACGCTGACCGACGTCGACGGCGTGGTTGGCAGCGATCGCCAAGGCATGCTGCCGAACATGGCGCGCTACGCACGCGATACGAACGCGCGTACGCTGCGTGACGTGCTCGGGGATGCCGATATCTTCCTGGGCCTGTCGGCGCCACGGGTTCTGAAGCCGGAGTGGCTCAGCCTGATGGCGCGAAAACCGCTGATCCTGGCACTCGCCAACCCAGACCCGGAGATCCTGCCCGAGTTGGTCGCCGCCGCACGGCCTGACGCCATCGTCGCCACGGGGCGTAGCGACTTTCCCAATCAGGTCAACAATGTCCTGTGTTTTCCGTTCATCTTCCGCGGTGCGCTGGATGTCTCCGCCACGACGATCAATGAGGCGATGAAGATCGCCGCCGCCGAAGCAATCGCGTCGTTGGCACGGATGGAGGCGTCCGAGGTGGTCGCCGCGGCTTACGGCGGTGCCGCGCCGGTGTTCGGTCCCGAATACATCATCCCCAAGCCGTTCGATCCGCGGCTGATCCTGGAGATTGCGCCAGCGGTGGCGCGCGCCGCCATGGACAGTGGGGTGGCGCGCCGGCCGATCCGCGACTTCATGGAATACCGCAGTGGGCTCGAACGCTTCGTATTTCGCTCGGGCCAGCTCATGCACCCGGTCTTCGAGGCTGCCAAACAGGCGCCACGCCGTATCGTCTATGGCGAAGGCGAGGACGAGCGGGTGCTTCGCGCGGCACAGACGCTCGTCGATGAGGGCATCGCGCGGCCGATCCTGCTCGGCCGGCGCGCGGTGATCAAGCGCAAGATAAGCGAAATGGGGTTGCGCATCGACCTTTCCGACGGCGTGCGCGTGCTCGATCCGGCACAGGATACGAATGTGTTCAGCCCGCTGCTGCCGGATTACCAGCGCATGGCGGGCCGCCGCGGCATACCGCCGGAGGAGGCGGCGCATCGCCTGACCGGGCGAGGCACGGTCGCTGCGGCGATGCTGCTGCATGCCGGCCTGGCGGACGCGGCGATCTGCGGCGGCAGTGCCAATTGGTGGCGGCAGGTGCAGTACCTGCTGCCGATCATTCCGCGCCGGCCGGGCGTCACGCGTGTGTATGGGCTGGGCTGCCTGATCCTGCCGCACGGCACGCTGTTCCTGTGCGATACGCAGATGGTGGTCGATCCGACCGCCGAGCAGGTCGCCGAAATGACCGTGCTGGCGTCCGAGGCGGTGAGCCAGTTCGGCATAGCGCCGAAGGCTGCGCTGCTGTCGCACTCGAACTTTGGCGCCAGCGATTCGGAGTCCGCCCGCAAGATGCGCCGCGCCCTGGCGCTGCTGCGCGAGAGGGCTCCGGGTCTCGAGGTAGATGGTGAGATGAACGCGGACGCCGCGCTCGTCGAGGCCATACGCGAGCGGGCTTTGCCCGACAGCCGGCTGACCGGGACCGCCAACCTGCTGGTGATGCCCACGCTGGATGCCGCGAACATTGCGTTCACGTTGCTGAAGGCCGCCTCGGACGGATTGCCGGTGGGGCCGATGCTGCTTGGGATGTCGAAGCCGATTCACGTCCTGGTCCCGAGCGTCACCGCCCGCGGCATTGTCAACCTGAGCGCGCTGGCGGTGCTTGAGGCGCAGGTCGCGACCCCCTCCGTTAATCCCCTCCCGCGAGAGGACGGGGAGTAGAGTGCACTGATCATGCTCTGGCTCGTGCTCGGTGGCCTGACGTTGTTCCTATTCCTCGGCGGCCTGCGTGCCTTCGAGCGGGCATCGGTGACCACGATCAAGTCGCTGTTGGCCTGGATCGCGGCACTCGGTGGCATCACGCTCGCGTTGCTGCTGATTCTTACCGGTCGCGAGGGCATCGCGCTTGGCGCCCTCGCCATGTTCGGACCGCTGATCTGGCAGCGCTGGCGAGCCTATCGTGCATCGATCGGCGGACAGCAGCAGCGGCCATCGGGCAGCTCCAGCCAGCCGCCGCCGCGACGGCAGACCGGCATGACACAAGAGGAAGCATATCAGGTCCTCGGGCTGCGTCCGGGGGCCACCGAGGCCGAGATCCGGGCCGCCCATCATCGGCTGATGCGCTCTGCCCATCCGGATAGCGGCGGTTCCGACTGGCTCGCCACCCGCATCAACCTTGCGCGCGACGTGCTGCTGGGACGAACCGGCACCGGCCGACGCGGGAATGCGTGACGGCCCGCGCGGCAACGTGATACGGTTCGCCGCTATGTGGCGGTGTCCGCTGCACTGCTAACGCCACATTTCCGCCTGCCGGCAATGTTTGCTGCCGCCGGATCTCGGACGATCAGGGGGAGCCCAATCGTGATCAAACCATTACGCAAGGCGGTATTGCCAGTCGCCGGCCTCGGCACGCGATTTCTGCCTGCTACCAAGGCGACCGCCAAGGAAATGCTGCCGGTCGTGGACAAACCCCTGATCCAGTATGCGATCGAAGAGGCACGCGCCGCCGGAATAGAACAGTTCTGCATGATCACCGGGCGCGGCAAGACCGCTCTGGTGGAGCATTTCGACGTTGCATTCGAGCTTGAGGCCACATTGCGCGAGCGGGGCAAGTCCGATGCGCTGGATCTGTTGCGCGAGACCCAGGTTGAGCCTGGCTCGCTGGTCACCGTGCGCCAGCAGGTGCCGCTGGGGCTCGGCCATGCGATCTGGTGCGCGCGTGCCTTCATCGGTGACGATCCGTTCGCCATCCTGTTGCCGGACGACCTCGTGCTGGCCGATACGCCGTGTCTGCGTCAGCTCGCCGATGCGTATCGCGACACCGGCGGCAATGTCGTCGCCGTCACCGAGGTGCCGCGCGAACAGACCAATCGCTATGGTATCCTGCGCACCGGCAAAGAAGACGGCCGATTGGTCGAGGTGCTGGGGCTCGTTGAGAAGCCCGCCCCGAAGGACGCACCGTCGAACCTGTCCATTATCGGCCGCTACGTGCTGATGCCCGAGGTGATCGGCCATCTCGGGCGGATGGAACGCGGCGCGGGCGGCGAGGTGCAACTGACCGACGGGATGGCAAAACTGATCGGGAAACAACCATTCCATGGATTGCGCTACGAAGGCCAAAGGTTCGATTGCGGCGACAAGATCGGCTTTTTGGAGGCGCAGATCGCCTATGCGCTGAAGCGGCCGGACATGGCAGATGCCGTGCGCAGCTTCCTGCGGCATTATGTCGATCCATCCGATTGCGTGGTGAGCGCGGCCTCGCGCGAGACGATTTGACGATGGCATTCAATCACCGCTTCGATCCGACCACCCTGCGCGAGTATGACATCCGCGGCACGGTCGGCCGCACGTTGTCCGAGGCTGATGCATTCGCCATTGGGCGCTGCTTCGGTTCGATCGTGGCGCGTCAGGGCGGCACCACGACAGCCGTCGGTTACGATGGTCGGTTATCCAGCCCGCAACTGGAGGAGGCGCTGGTCAACGGCCTGAGCACCAGCGGCATCGTCGCGGTGCGCGTCGGTCGCGGCCCGACGCCGATGCTGTATTTCGCCTCGACCACGCTGAAGACCGATGGCGCGGTGATGGTGACCGGCAGCCACAATCCGCCAGACTACAACGGCTTCAAGATGGTGCTCGCCGGCAAGCCGTTCTTCGGCGAGCAGATCCGTGCGCTGGGTGACCAGGCGCTGGCGGGTGACGTGGTGGCGGAGACCACGGCGACGGCACGCAACGTCGACGTCTCCGCCGACTACGTTGCGCGCCTGCTCTCCGACTGGGACGGCGGCGATCGCCTGCTGAAGGTGGTATGGGACAACGGCAATGGCGCGGCCGGCGAGGTGCTGCGGCGGTTGGTCGCTGGATTGCCGGGCGAGCACATTGTGCTGAATGGCACCATCGACGGCCGGTTCCCGGCGCATCATCCGGACCCGACGGTGCCGGCCAATCTGCAGCAGTTGATCGCGGAGGTCGCTGCGCGTCGGGCGGATATCGGCATCGCGCTGGACGGCGACGCCGATCGCATCGGCCTGATCGACGACAAGGGCCGTATCCTGTTCGGCGATCAGCTGATGGTGCTGCTGGCGCGTGACGTGCTGCGCGAGCATCCGGGTGCGACGGTCATTGCCGATGTAAAGGCAAGCCAGGTGCTGTTCGACGAAATCGCGCGCGCCGGCGGCAATCCGCTGATGTGGCGCACCGGCCATAGCCTGATCAAGGCGAAGATGGCGGAGACCGGCTCGCCGCTGGCCGGTGAGATGTCCGGGCATATCTTCTTCGCGGATCGCTGGTATGGCTTCGACGATGCGCTGTATGCCTCGGTTCGGATGCTGGGCGTGCTGGCGCGCCTGGACATGAAGCTGTCCAAGGTGCGCGATGCGCTGCCGCAGGTGATCAATACGCCCGAGGTCCGCTTCGATTGCGACGACACGCGCAAGTTCTCGGTGATCGAGGAGGTTGCGGAACGGCTGCGCACGGAAGGAGCGAAGGTTTCGGAAACCGACGGCGTGCGTGTGCTGACCGACGATGGCTGGTGGCTGCTGCGGGCGTCCAATACGCAGGCAGTGCTGGTGGCGCGTGCCGAGGCCGCGACCGAGGCAGGCCTCGAACGGTTGAAGCAGGCGCTGGTGAAGCAGCTTGAACAATCCGGCATGCCGGCGCCGGACTTTTCCGGCAGCCACACTGGGCACTGAAACCGCGGCCTACTGTTCGTTCGCGGCCGAAGCGATGCGTGCTGATACGGTTTGATCTGCGGTCTATGTTTCTGCGTGTTCCAGCAAAGGAGGCGAACATGCAGACTGAGCAGATCAACGGTGGGCTCGCGGTGACGGCGATGTGGGAAGCGCGTGACGGCGAAGCCGACGCAGTGGCCGACATCCTCGCGCGTTTCGCACCGAAGGCGCGGCAGGAGCCGGGCGTGAAGCTGTTCCTCGTGCACCGCGCAATGGAGAACCCTGCACAGTTCCTGTTCTATGAACTGTTCGAGGATTCAGAGGCATTCGCGGCGCATCAGCAGACCCCGCACTTCAAGGCGCTGATCGTTGGCGAGGGCGTGCCGCGTCTGGCGAAGCGCGAGCGTGTGCAGTATGCGGTTTTGTGATGATTGCGTGCTGCATTCGCTATACGCTCGATCCACATAGGATCGCGGACTTCGAGCGTTATGCGACGACTTGGCCGCCGATCATCGCGCGGTGTGGCGGCGCGCTGGTGGGGTATTTTTTGCCAAAGGAAGGTCCCAACAACTTCGCCATGGCGCTGATCGAGTTCGATAGCCTGGCGGCGTATGAGCAGTATCGCGAAGCATTGGGCGCGGATCCCGAGGCGAGGGAGAATTTCCACCACGCGGTGCGGACGCAGTGCATCCAGGTCGAGGATCGCTGCTTCCTGCGCCGGGTGTAGGCGTCAGCATCGGAGCAATCTCGGTCGGGCCGTGCGCGCTTGACCGAGGTTGCATCGCCGCCTCGCAATAATGGGGCGCGGGCGCTGAAGTTCACTGCGGCTGCGGCGTGACCACCCGCCTCGGCGCGTACGCCATCTCGCGCAGCGAGGCCAGGTCGATTTCCGGCATCGGCACCGAGATCTGCCGCAGCACTGCGTTGGCCAACTCGCTGTAGCGATCAAAGTTGCGCCTGATGCGTCCGCGCCAGACCGGCATGCCGCCGTTGGCGTGCAGTTCGAACGCTGATTCGCGTGCGTCCAGGGCCGACGACACGTGGTCCCACGCCATCTGCAACAGTGCGGCGCGCTGCAACGCGCTGTATCCGCCACCACCGAACGACTCCTCCAACCCCGCGGCCATTTCGGGCGCGGCGATGTCGCGATCCGTCGGCGCAACCACCAGCGACGAGCCGGGCACGATCCGCATGATCTCGCTCATGCGCTGCCGCGCCCGGAGTATCGCGATGCTGCCTGAGGCAAGATGCAGATGGTTCGGATAGCAATGTCCTTGCGGGGTGAACTGCGGATCGCGTTCCGCCGCGGTCAGGCAGCTGCGCACCGTCTGCACATCGATCACCAGATCGACCAGGTAGTCGATCGTCTGGTCATGCTGCATCAGACCCATGGCATGCGTGCAGGCGAGGGCGAGACCCAGTGTGAACTCGCCCTTCGAGAGCCAACAATAGAGCTGGTGCCAGAGCAGCCAGCGCACGATCGGCTCCGGCGGTATGTCGAGCAGGAAGATGCGTTCCCAGGGGATGAAAACCTCGTCCAGCCACATCTGACCATCGAGTTCATCATAACGGCTGGACAGCGGTGCGACGAACGGATTGGCGTCGCGCACCGCGATCTTGCGGCACACCGTGGTGACACCAGGCGCCCCGACCGGGACGACGAACGTGGCGCGATGCGCGCCGATCTCGATGCCCGTCTGGGCGCCGCCGATGAAGACCTCCTCGGCATAGGCGGGACTGGTGTGCATGCCGACCTTACCGCTGATGACGAGCCCCGCATCGGTCTCGCGCACGATGCGGAAGGCGGCACGCTGGGCCGGGTCCTCGCGCATCCGATAGCCGATCGTGGCGCCGCCGCCGCAGAAGGTGAGGAACCGCCCGGTCCGGTCGATCATTTCGAGATAGGCGGCTGCATCGGCGATCTGCCTGGCCGATACATTGCGCTCCTGCACGGTGGCGAGGATGCCGAGAGCGATCAGGTGGCCGTAGGCTGGCGTGTGCGTGATGTTGCCGGCGCTGAGAAATGTCGTGGCGGAGAAGCAGCGCCCCATGCGGACGAGGTCGTCGGAGCTTTTGGGCGACAGGTAGGAGAGCGGCGTGCCGTCAGCGCCGAGTACGGTGTCGGTCCAGGCCGGATCGGCATGGCGATCGTACCAGGCGGCATATTCGTCGACCATCGCGCGCGTGGCGGGATGCGTGGTGATGTCGTCGATCAGTCCTTCGCCCATCACCCAGACGCGACGTCCGTCACGCAGCGATTGGCGGTACTCGGCGCCGGTGCGCATGATGCTGTCTCCCTGTTCGCCGTGGTGTAACATGATCCGCCACGGTCAGGGAGCAGACATGGACCTCGCATATACGTCCGCCGCCGAATTGGCCGGGTTGATCCGTGGCCGGGCGGTGTCGCCGGTCGAGGTCATGCAGGCGACACTCGATCGCATCGAGCGCAGCCAGCCGGTGCTGAACGCATTCATCACCATCGCCGCCGATGCCGCGATGGATGTGGCGCGCGCAGCCGAGGCGGCGGTGATGCAGGGGGCGGCGCTCGGACCGCTGCATGGAGTTCCGGTCGCGGTGAAGGACCTGATCCCGACAGCGAATATCCGCACCACCTGGGGTTCGCTGATCTTCAAAGACCACGTTCCCGATCATGATGCGGTTGCCGTGGCGCGACTGAAGCAGGCCGGCGCCATCGTCGTGGGCAAGACGACAACGCCGGAGTTCGGTCAGCAATGCCTGACGCAGGCGCCGCTGTTCGGACGCACGCGCAATGCCTGGCGCGCGGATCGCAGTTCTGGCGGCTCGAGCGGTGGATCGGCGGTTGCGGTTGCGGCCGGTCTGGTGCCGATCGCGGTTGCCACCGACGGCGGCGGATCGACGCGCATTCCTGCAGCGTGCAACGGCGTCGTCGGATTCAAGCAGGGCCTTGGCGTGGTGCCGCAGGAGTACGCGCAGGACGGGTTCGGCAACATATCCTACATCACGCCGATGACGCGCACGGTGCTGGATGCCGCAATGATGCTGGATGCCATGGCTGGCACAGACCTGCACGATCCGCTCACGACGGGCAGGCCGAAAGCCGATTTCGTTGCCGCGGCACGTGGCGGCGATCTGAAGGGATTGCGCATCGTGTGGCGCGCGCGGCTCGGCAACGGTGCGGTGGCGTCCGATGTGCTGACAAGCTGCGAGGCTGCACTGGCCACATTCGGCGAGCTTGGTGCGGAGGTGTCTGAACTGACTGTACCGTTCGAGAATCCCGAGGCGGTGTGGTTCGTCAACAACGGCGCCTATCGCATGGCGCAGTTCGGCCATCACCTGAAGCAGCATCGCGCCATCATGTGCCCGACCTTCGTGCGGCAGATGGACCGCGTGGCGAACTACTCAGCGGCGGAGCTGTACGACGCGATCTTCCAGCGCACGCGACTTTATCGGCAGGTGCAAGCGTGGTTCGACACCTGCGACATCGTCGCGATGCCGACGCTGTCGCGCAGCGCGGTGCCGATCGACCAGGATTTCTTCGGACCGATCGAGATCGACAACCAATCGGTCGAGAACATCCGCGCGTCGTGGTATCCCTACACGATGCCGTTCAACCTGACGGGCAATCCCGCGATCAGCCTGCCGTGCGGCTTCGATGCGGCCGGCATGCCGTTGGCGATTCAGTTGATCGCACGTCCGGGCGACGACGCCGGGCTGCTTCGGGTGGCCGCGGCTTTCGAGCGCGCGCGGCCGTGGGTGCAGCGCCGGCCACCCGAATAGCTCAGGTCTTTTCGGCGCCCCAGAACACCGGTGCCGAACCCTTCAGCAGTCCTGTCACATTGGATTGCCACGCCGCCTTGGGCAGATATTGCCCGAGCGGGATCGTCGGCACGTAGTTGAACGCCGCCAACTGAAACTCCGCTTCGTGCTTGTGCCTCTCGGCGTCGTTCGGTGCATCGATCCATGCCTCGTATGCCGCCTCGATCTTCGGGTCATCTGGCCAGCCGAACCATGCCTTGGCGCCAGGGCTGCGCAGCGTATTCGCCAGCATCGGATCGACAAACTCGGGGCCAGGGGCGCCGGCGGGGAAGATCGACCAGCCGCCCTTGTCCACCGTCTCCTTGCTGGTGCGGCGCTGCACGACCGTGCCCCAATCCACCATCTGCTCGTCGATATTGAGCCCGACCTTGTGGAACGAGTCAGCCACCACGGTGATGAACGCGTTGTAGATCAGCTGATCTGTCGGATGCAGCAGTGTGATGCGCTCGCCGCCATAGCCCGCCTTGTCGAGCATCGCCTTGACGTCGTCGATGGTGTAGCGCCGATTGCGGAAATCCATTCCCGCGTCGTTGGCCGCGGGCGAGCCCGGCAGGAAATAGCCCATCGGTGCTCGCCAGCCAGACTCATCCTCGCCCATCGCCGCGATCATCGCCTCGCGCGGGTCCACCGCCGCCATCATCGCGCGACGGACCCCGACGTTGCTGGTGGGCGCGATCAGGCTGTTCGGCCGCAGGATTGCGACCGTGCCATAGATGTCGAGCAATCCAGTCGTCACGCCGGATGCGCGTGTCAACATCGGGATCAGGTCGGGTGAAGGCAGTTCCAGCCAGTCCACCTCGCCGGCGCTCATGGCGTTCGCCGCGGTGGCAGGATCGGGGATGATGCGCCACTCGACGCGATCCAGCAGCACCTTGTGACCACCCGCCGTGTAGGATGCCGGTTCCTGCCGCGGCACGTACTTGTCGAAGCGGGCGAACGCCGCGTGACTGCCGGAGACGAATTCGTCGGGCAGGAAACGGAATGGCCCGCAGCCGACGATGTCGGTGAGCTGCTTGAACGGATCGGTCGCGGCGAGTCGCGCCGGCACGATCACCGGCTGCGGCTGCACCTTCGACAGAAAATGCGCCAGCAGCGGGAACGGCTTCTTCAACCGCCAGACCAGCGTGCGATCATCAGGCGCCTCGATCGCATCGACGCGTGCATTGAACGTCTCGCTGACCGCGTCGCGCTTCAGCCAGCGCTGCAGCGAGGCGACGCAGTCGCGCGCCAGCACCGGCGTGCCGTCGTGGAACCAAAGGCCCTCGCGCAGTTGCATGGTCCAGCGCCTGCCGTCGTCGTCGATGGTGTGGCCTGCGACCATCTGCGGCTGCGGATTGAACGCCTGATCGCGACCGTACAGCGTTTCGTAGACCATCAGCGAGAAGTTTCGGGTGACGGTGGCGGTGGTCCACACCGGATCGAGGCTGGTCAGGTTGGCCTGCGGCACGAAGATCAGTGTCTTGGCGTTGGCGCCGATCGCCGGACGGGCAAGCGGCAGCGCTGCCGCCGCGGCGGCGGTTATGAAGGCACGTCTTTTCACGGTCGTCTTCTCCCATGTCCTGGGCGCATGTTTTCGGCGGTTTGCTGGCTTAGCGCAACAAACTCGCGCCACGCCGCAAGGTGGTCGCGGATACAGCGGTGGCCGTCGGAGCGGCGAATGGAACCCGCGCCGCCCGAGACGGCGCGATTATTCCGTGACGAGG
>CAWHVQ010000014.1:0-341988 GCA_963832895.1 uncultured Alphaproteobacteria bacterium
TTTCCCCATTGGTGGACGAGGTTGAATGGCTCATAGATCAACGAGTCCGGCCCCTTGGCCTCCGTCTTGCCGTCCACCGTGTTGGACCCCGTTCCGGAGATGATGAAATATAAAGCTGCCCCCGATCGATGGTGCGGCGGGTTGGATGGCATCTGCGGAGGAAATGTAATCCGCGTCAGATTCATGTCATACCCGCCCGGCTTCAGGTCGGGAATGGCTGCCGCCGTACGATATAGTTCCCTGACTGCCGCAGGTGTGGTTTCAGCAGGTCGGTCAAGTTCATTGGCTGGCACAAGAATGAAATGCAGGAAGGTCGAGGGAACCCCGCTGCCGGCCGTCAGCGTCACCTTTCTCCCCGCGGCGATGAACACCCCATCTCCAGGTTTCAGTGTCGCTGCCTGATCATCAACCGCTACCTCGGTCGATCCCGACATCTGATAGAGGATGCCGTTGGCCGCAGAGACACCACACTTCTCGCCCGGTGGGATGGTAACGCTCACTGCCCTGAAATAGAGCGGGGCCTCTGTCACGGTCGGCAATTTGGTTGTGGCGATCACTGTTCGGGTGATCGCGGCAGGCGGTGGCGTAGACTGTGCGGCCACCGAAGTGGCGAGCGCCACCACACCAATCAGCAGGACTCCGGTTTTCCTCAGCATGACCGCCTCCCAGTGAATTCGTGTTTGACATGTCATACACGCTCCCGCCGTGCCGAGGAACGCTGGCTGAGAGTGGACATCTCTACGGCGGCTTGCCTCGGCTGCGCGCACAGCGACTGGGACGCCCAGGCGGCGCACCTCTCCTCACGCCACCAGATGGTCGCCGTCGATTTGCGCGGACACGGCGCCAGCCCTGGCACGGCAGCCGACTGCCCTATCGAGCGCTCCGGCGCCGACGTCGCCGAAAATCATGCAGGCGCTCTCTTTGCCTCGCGCGTGCCCAGACGGCCGGCGTCGTCCTGATCGATGGAAGCCAGTTCGTCACTGCCATGGATGGCGCGCTCGTCAGCACACACCGGCCTGATAAAGCGCCGTGAACAACCGATAGCTGAGCAGCTTGGATTTGCTGAAACCCTATTCCACCGCCTCCAAGCGGATCACCGCGTCCGAATAGGTGCCCGCACTTGCATCGTGCGCTGGGAAAATGCCGTGTTCGTCGATCCAGGTCTGGGTGCGGTCGTACATATCCTGGGTGTACGGCTCGAAAACGAATCGCTCACCTGGACCAAAACGCCGCACATCGACGATCCTCCTGTGTCGCTCGGGCAATTCCTCGGCGTAATACCGCGTATACAGTTGGTGCATCACATCGATGTCAGCTTGTGCGCGACGCAGTGCAGCAAAATAGTTGCGGACAGCAGCAATCTCGACCTGACGCGGCACCATCGCTGCGATCATAAAGGTGGCGTCCACGATCTTGCGGAAACCAAGCTGCTCCATGAGGTAATATTGGGCACCGAACACAGTGGCAGCCGCCGCGCTGCCGTCTAGCAATTGATCGACCCGATCGGCCGGGGACCCGCCAAAGGCCAACTTGATCTGGTTGGCCGGCAGGAAAGGTTCCAGTGCCTGAAGCGTCGTATAGTGACTACCTGACTGATAGCCAACATGGACGGCGACATTGGCAAGCTCCTCGGGTGCGCGGATGCTCGAACCGGCTGGAACGAATATGCCGCACGGGGTGATCGTGTAGCACTCGCCCCAAAGTCGGCCCAATTCCGCCGACGCAGCCTTGTTCACGGTCCAATGGCACGCGCAGCTAACCGACGCATCGCGGCCTTGCTCGTAAGACTGATACGCTCCTTGACGGTCGTCAGGGGTGATCGCCGCCGCCAGCGCGCGGCGTTGGGTCGAGGACAACAACCCATGCGAGGCCAGGATGTAATCGGTCAGACCCTCGGCTGCGAAATAGCCCTTCTCCTCGGCCACCCACTCCTGCAACCGTCCGTGGGTATGAATGATGAATGTGGCCATGCTCCGATCCTCCTGGGAGGGCTGAGTCTTCACGCTGCCTGGGCCGACGGCCGTCCGTCAAGGATCACACCCAAGCCGACCTTTTTCCACCGTTGGTGGCCAGGATTGCTGGCAGAAGCCCATTTGAACGAAGATGGGTAGTTGGCGTGTCGTGCCATCCTGGCGAGAGGGAGCGTCGCATGTCCCAGAGCAAGAAGTGCATCCTGACCACCCATGTCGGCAGTCTAATCCGGCCGCCCGACCTGCTCGCGCTGATCAACACAAGGCAAGATGGCAAGCCCGTCGATGAATGGGCCTTCGCTGAAACGCTCCGGAGGGCCGTTGGCGATGTCGTCCGTCAGCAGGTGGAAGTCGGGATCGACATCGTGAGTGACGGCGAGTTCGGCAAGACAGGAAGCTGGTCGCGCTACGTCGTGGAAAGGCTGGCGGGCATCGAGTTCAGGCCGAATGCCATTGCCTCAATCTCGTCCATACGCGGCAAGGACTACCGCGACTTTGAGGACTTCTATATCGAGTACGAAAGCGAGCACGGCGCAGCCGGTCTGGGCAGGTCGATCGTGCCAGCCGGCGGTTATGCAATCACTGAACCGATCCGCTACACGGGGCAGGCCCAGATCGGCCGCGACATCGCCAACCTCAAGGTCGCGATGGAAGGCAACGGTGTGACGGCAGGGTTCCTCCCTGTTGTCGCGCCCGCGAGCGTCCTGCCAAATCGCACCGACGAATTCTACAAGACCGAGGAAGAGGCACTGTTCGCCATCGCCGATGCTCTGCACGAGGAATATGCAGCCATTGCTGAATCCGGACTGCTGGTACAAATCGATGATGCATTCCTCGCCAGCACCTATGATGTCATGGTTCCACCGCGCAGCTTGGAGGATTACCGCAGATGGGCGTCGCTGCGGGTTGATGTGCTCAACCATGCGCTGCGTGGCATACCAGCCGAGCGGTGCCGCTACCATGTCTGCTGGGGAAGCTGGAATGGACCTCACACTAACGATGTGCCGCTGAAGGACATTGCCGATCTCATCCTGCGGGTGAATGTAGGAGCCTATTCGCTCGAAATGGCGAACCCGCGCCACGAGCACGAATGGCGCGTTTGGGAGACTGTGAAGTTGCCGGACGGCAAGGTGCTGCTGCCCGGAGTCATCAGTCACGCTACCAACGTGGTCGAGCATCCCGAGCTTGTAGCCGAGCGCATAGTGCGATTGGCAAAACTGGTCGGCCCAGAACGAGTCATCGCCAGCACCGATTGCGGCTTTGCGCAGGGGCCATTCGGACGGCGGGTCCATCCCTCGATCATGTGGGCCAAGTTGCGTGCTCTGTCCGAAGGAGCGACAATAGCAAACAGGATGCTTGGGCTGCGAGGGTCTTGACGTTCCTGCAAACCGACCCACGGTTGGGCCAAGGATCATTGATCCGATAGGATGAAGGCAAGGCATGCAGATCGTCTGGGCAATAATTGTAGGGGCCGTCGCGGGCTTCATCGCCAGATGGATTTCGCCTTCCCCCCACAACCCACAGGGCTTCGTTCGGTGGCGACATTTCTCGGCCGTGCAATTCACCTGTATGGCCCTGATCAAGGTGCAGGTATCATCGCATCCATCATCGGTGCCCTCATTGTATTGTGGGGATGGCATCAAATGGCGAAGAATCGCTGAGCACCGGCCGGTGGGTCGGGCAGGCGACCATCTACTCTACCAACGACCACAACTTCTGCTTGCCGAGGCCTGGCCAGACGATCGGCAGAGGACAAGACTGGCTAGTCCGGTGACGTATCGGTGGCAATGTGGCGAATGACGAACTCGCCAGCAAAGCTTCCCTTTATCGTTGACGCAGAACAGGAGATTTTGGCTGGAATTTCCCCATATGCATTTGAGAGTACGCACGAGCCGAGACCAACCATATCATTCGTCTCACCATTGATGGTGAGATAAATTTTGTATACGGAGAAGGTATTAGTACCGCCATTGCGACCTTCGTGCCTCAGTTTGGCTCCCGAGAAGGATATGATCCATGGCTTGGGGTTGCCTTGCGAGGCAATGGTGAACGCATACCCGAGTGTTCCGCTGCCTGACCTAATCGCAGTAACTTGATCATAGCACACTGCTGGATCGGTCAGCACGTCCATCAGCATCACCTTAGTGCATTCGCCGGTCAGCGTTTCGAACGTGCTTTGGCGGCTACCGACGTCTGCCGAGGCCGGCGCGACCGCCACACAGAACCCAATGCCAATCAACACCTTCGAGAAGATCGCCCCACGCTGCCGCGGGTACCAATGGGTTCCAATGCGATGGTTCATCCAAGCCATCTAGCACGCTCGCTCGCTTTGGGAAAATAACCCACTCGTGTGACCGGGAGAGCTGCCATCAATCACAATTGAGCGCCCAACGAAGAGACAGCGACGTGCTACTTGCCACGCTGCCGGACGGTCTGACAATCTTGCGCCATGCCAGACCGTCCTTTCCCGGTTGTCGATCATCTGATCCGGCGTGCCCAGCGTGTTGCTGCTGGCCGACCCGATCCAGCCCGTATCCTCGCTCAGACGATCAGTATGGCTTGCCCTGGCGGTGCCGACCCGTACGCAATCCTGGGAGTGCTGGTCGAGGGCACGGTCCAAACGCTGGTCGAGCACGTTCCGAAGGAGCGGCAGTCAGAAACTGCCGCGACGTTGAAGCGACTGCTGGACGAGCGGTTGGGCGCTTGCGGCATTCCCGACGGCGATGCTTGAGGTCCGTTCCGCCGGGTCGCCCCAAATCCTGATCTTCGAGCCGTCACGCCGCGCACCTTGCGGCGATGACATTGCGATCTCGGAGCAACGCTTCGATTTCCTCGCGTCGCTCCCTCGGGTTGGTGGCGAAACCTGCTTGCTCATGGAGGATGGGGCGCATCTCCGAGTCAACACAACCGGATTCGGCAAGACGTTTCGCAAGGAGCCATAGCTGCGTCCTGCCCTTGCCCTGCAAACAACCGCACGTTCGCCAGTAGTCGATTGCCCATTCGACCTGCTTGTCCTTGTGCGCTGGCGTATCTCCGTGCTTATAGATTTCCGGCGGAACCGGCGGTGGTGGTGAGATCAGCAGGTCGTTTGGGATGTGGTTTACCCATTCGGACGGATTGAGAGGTTTGCGTCCCTCAGTAATGTGCGTGAGAAAGCAGTCCGGCCGCTTGCTCGGCAGATAAAACATGGCAGCCTCGTGCAGCTTGCCAATGTCTACGCCATGCTTCTTGCCGTCTGACAGGACGTCCCCCCAGCCGGCCGCTTCAAGGCGATCAATCATAGTGTGCAAGATGAGCGAGTGGATTTCTGGCGGGATAAGCTGAGTACTTGGGATTGCAACGCGATAGCGACGTGCGTTCGGCGTGTGGGACCAGGATGAGCACGCAAAGAACTCCAGGTCAGGAAATGCCTCAGCAAAATCCTCTGGAGCCATGTCGCCATTCTCGATGTCGAGAATGAAACCTCTGCAAGCCAACGCGTTCTCTTTTGTTCGTACAGATGATTCTATCGTGATGCCGATTGCCGCGAGGTGATCTGGCAGTTCCAATGGCTTGTCGAAGATCGTGGGACACATGAGTGACGCCGCTTCCTTGCAGACACTAACAACCTCCTGCCTCCGTTTCATCTCGGCGAGCAGATCGCTGGTCGCGGTAAACATGGCGCATCTCTGCCCGGTCCTGTCCGATTTGCTGAGCCAGTTGGAGCGAGCGAACGCGCTGATCCCTGTGGTGTCAGGCGTTGCTTCCGCCCATTCATCGAGCACTTGGACGAGTGTGTGCCTGATCTGAGCCGGCAAACAAGCTATGTCAGATGAATCCCCTGTATAAAGGGACTTTCTTCTGACACGGCGCTGACTAAGCCGGTTCTGCTCCTTTTTGGCTGCAATCCTCTCCACATCCGATGCGTATTTGGACGGGCGGCCGATCTTCGGCTCTTCGATGTCACTGACCAGCTTTTCGATCTGGCATCCGGGATAATAGCTGGCAATGTCCTCCGCCGTGTCGCGATCGGGAACAATGAGCAGGAAAACGCCGGTGCTGTCGGGATCGCGAAGGATTCCGCGACCACAAGATTGGTAGGCGGTCTGGCTCAGCAGCGCACGACGTACCTCCCGTTCGGTCATTCCGCAAAGGTCTTGGAGGAACTTGCGATGAGCCTGTGGCGGATTCAGTGCCGAGAAAATGCAGCAGACGTCGTGCGTCTTGTACCCGTTCATCCCATGCGGGACGTTTTTGAGCCGCTCACCCTCGAATTCGTCGCCGCGAATGTCGTTGTTCCCGATCCAGAGCGGCGGTAGTTTGGAGTGCTTGGCTGCTTCCTGCTGGCACAGGTCCATGTAGACACCACAGATGTCTTCGGCGACATCCGGGTCGTCGTCGCTGTGGAACTTACGATCGCGGAGGGTCTTGGACCATTTCCCATCGGTGAGGTACTTGATGAGCAGACGTGACCCGTTGTTGTGGCTCTGGTATCTCAGCGCTTTGTTGATCGCAGTGTGATCGGAGAAGCTGCATCCTTCCTTGGTGAAGTACTTGCACATGATCGAGTCATTGAGGTTGGCGCCCATAAGCGTCACGGAGGCGAATGGCCCGAATATGGAGGGAGCCAGCAGACCGTGGACCTCAAGGGTATGGGTCTCGCCCATTTGGAACTTCTGGAATGCCTCGTGATCCACATAGAGGTTCCAATGATCATGCCGGAGGCGCCAGATGAAATCCGCGAAATGTCTATAAATCTCGTCGTCCTCCATCTGGACCAGGGCTTCGTCCAGTTGGCCATGATCCCGTGCTTCGAGAGCGCCATAACGTTCATGGCGTGACGGACGAACGTGAAACAGATTGAGCAGAAGATCGCGATATTTCCTGAGACGGAATTCTCGGTGATATGCGACCTCCATCGCCTCATCGACAAACAGGCTCCACGTATCCGCCCGATGCCAGTGGGGAGTTCGCAAAAAGCCGGCATGAGTGACGTATAGCAGATCACCGGTCTCATCTCGGTCGTTCAGATACCGTGTGATCTGATGTGCAATCTTGTCGTCGGAGCCGCGTCTGGTAACGATCGTCCTAATCCGGTTCTTGATGTCAGGAAAGCGAGCGCGAGCGTCCAGGCAGGACTGCTTACACAACGCGATGGTCGGCTGGATGAAGGCGCTCTTTACGTTCCGCGGGATGCGCTCGCAAGCGAAAGTGGCGGCAGCATAAGTCTTACCGGAGCCTGTTGGCCCGGCGCATGTCCGAAAATGCAGCACTGAAAGTCTCCATGGAATAGTCTCGTTCAAATCGCTTCCACGGGTTTCGCTCTCAGACCCCGCCGGGTAATTCCGGCGGGGTTGCTTGAACGAGAGCTTACCTGTGGAGACAGGATCGGGGATCAATCCGACACTCTATTTATCTCACAGTCGGCTGTCGCTCTGCAATATTTGTGACGCAACCGTCGCGGCCGATGACGGATGATCCGTTAGGGCTGGTTCGCTAAATCCGAAATGCCACCCCTGATGCGAACCGCGACTGGATGGGCCAATGCCGAATGTGCTGCAACGGAGCGCACAAGGCCATACTGTCCTTGGCTCGCGTTCTGCGGTGCCGGACGACATCAAGACCGACATCGCGCGGGCGGCGCGTCCGATCAAGTTCACGGGAGCGATCGGTGGCGATTGCCTGCTGCGGGCTGGCATCGGCTACGTCGCCTTGGGGCTGCTTGGCTTCGGGCCACAGTTCTGTGTCGGCAGCCTGCTGTTCCGCGCCGGCCCCGACCCATTGCGCGATACCTTGGCATTTTGCGGGCCGGGCAACGCTGGGCAGATGATCGATGATCACTTCATCGGCCATGTCTGGCTGGAGATGGACGGCGAACTGATCGACTTTTCCTGTGGCGACTGGCGCCACCTCGATGCGCGCGCTGAGCTTCTTGTCGTCGCCATGGCATTGCCCCCCGTGCGATGGCAAGCGCAACCGCCGACGTTCGTTTGGGCCTGTTCGAAGACTGGCAACCGGACGGCTCACCCGCTCGGCGAGCTTTGGTATGGTCCTTGGACAGGCACCAGACCTTATAACTTCACCGATGCTCTGGGTCAGGTTGAACGCTTTGGTCCCACCATCGTCGAGAACCTCGTCCGCATGGACCTACCGAATCGCGTGCGGCTGGCCTTGCTCTGATTAGAAAACCGGCGGAGATGTTCCCCCCGCCGGTCTCTATCATCATGCCGCCCCGTACCAAGTGGCTTAATCGACGAGGTCGAATGAGATGGATACGGTGAGATGACGGCCGTCCGGCGTAGTGAAGCTGGCCTCGGGTACTGTCAAACCCGATGGCGGTTCCGGTCAGAGATAGCCCGGCGGGGTCCAGTTCCTTGACGACGGCGGTGCAATATGAATCCGCGGCACAAAAGAAAAAGCGGGCCACGAACTCTCACGCTTCACGAACTCTGTCGCGGCCCGTTTCAGCAGATGAACTGTTTCAATGATCAGCCTGTCAGTCGGCGAGTGCGAGTTCGTAGCGCAATTGCTCCTCGTGAACTCGCTGCGCCAACAAGCCACGATTGCAACCAAGAACTGCGCCGACCTCAACGTCACTTACCGAGCCGGGTGCCGATCCGATGTCCGGCGACGCTGATCGCCAACTGGTCGCCCGCCCGTGCTGATTTCTGACGAAACACGAAAATCGCGTGGCCGAATGACGAGTAGCCGTTATCCGGCCGATTTTCGAACTGGAGCCGACCCTTCAACGCTTCAATAGTCGCGTGTGACGCATAATCATGGAACCAAGCAGTATCGGTGAACATCGGCAGCAAGGCCACCACAACCGCACCGTTTTTCGCGGCTTCGTGCGCCTTCTTGACCCATGCACCAAGCGATGAGTATGGCGGATTCATCCAACACACGCCGACCCACTCCTTTGAAAGGCCATCTTGCTTTGGTGTGTAGAACTTCTTGCACTTGGCGAGTTTCCGGGTCGAACACACATCCACGGTTAAGGGGTAGATATTATCATAATAGTTGAACAACGCTTGCGGCGTGCCGTATTCATCATCGCTAACCTTGTGCCGCTGCCAAGTCGGCGTCAGCAGACCTTTGTTTCGGGTGATAGGCGCATCAAGTTCGATATCGTACCCTGTGTCATCGATCTCGTACCCTGTGTCATTGGACCCAGCGTCTGGCTTGAACCAATCTGCGCAGACCCTCCAGCCCGGCCAATGTTTATCTTTCCGGCATTGGGCCAGAATCTCCTTGCGATGCGGGTGCAGTTTCAAGACTTCGTAGGCACTGGGGCGATCGACGCCGATTTGTCGAGCAAATACTTGAAAGCGTATGTTTTTCAGCCCGTGTATCTCCGCTGCGATCCAAAGACGTTCGGCCTGAGCCAACCATTCGATGAGGACAGCCTTTCTGTATCGCCTAATGCCCGTTCCCATCTTATCGATCCGCTTCTTGCTGGCCCGACCTTCTCGCAGCAATTGATCCAGTGGCAGAATTTGTCCGCGTCGTGCGGACAAGTTACGCACAGAGATCAAATTACACTGCACGGTCATGGTTCGTCTCCCTCTGAACGCAATGGCTCACCGTCGGGCACCATCTCCGCCGCAGCGCCGAGGATGCCTTTGGCATTCATGAAGCCAAACAAACGGCGGGTCTTGCTTGGGTCGTGGGCGATGATCGCGCGGATCGACGGCAGCAGAGCCGCTAGATCAGCGGTCAGAACTCCCATTTCAGATGCGGTCCGCATCGCTGAGAAGAACCCGCCCTTGCGCGCCTCAGCGTCGGTGCCGAGGTCAGCCGCCAAGATTTCCGCCAGGAGCGCGTCCGATGATCCGGGACTGCTCGGTGGAGCAACGGGTTCACGGACTTCCGGTGGATCAACGGACCCACTGACTTCCGGTGGAGCAACGGATTCAACAGATTCACTAACTGCTGGTGGGTTCTGCTCAGTGACTGGTTCCGGCGCCGCTGCTGATTTGGGCGGAGCGGTGATCTCGGCTGCCGCCAGCAAGTAGTCTTCGAAGGTCTGGCAGTGAGCGAACCGCTCATCGTCCCTCTTCATGTCGCCAATGAAGCAGACCGCCCGCTCTACTTCCGGTTTGATCGTCGTCGGCCGCAGCGCCATCAAGTCCTCAAGCAGCAACCTCATTTTTTGGAGTTTGCGTTTTTGGGGCAGTCTCGCGCGCATGATCTTCGCCATCTCCTGCTGGCGTTGCGCAAGCTCGCGCTGACGCCGGGCTTCGTCCACCTCCGGCGCAATGCGCTCCATCGCCGCCGCCCATGTCAGGAGCTTGAGGCCATGTTCGTAGATCAGGACACCGTCTGAGGTGCCAAACAGGATGGGCGCCTGTTCAAACAGGAACAGGGTGTGCGCGCGGTCATTGTGATCCCCCAACCAGTCGGCGACAGGGTCCAGCGCTTCCTTCAGCCGGTCGAACTCTTCCGGCTCCCAATCCTGCATTGGCACCAAGTGCAGGGCTTCGGCGACAGTCGCGCAGGTCTCGCTTTCCTTGCGTCGATAGATCAGGCTGAGGGCTTCCTCCACAGTGCGTGGTGGCTCTGGATCGGGCCTGGGCTGCCCTGGTTCCGGGGCTGGCTTACCGGCCACTTCTCGTTCCGGCTCCTCTGCACGCTTCTCTGGCGGCGGTGGTGGCGGTGGCATCGAATCCCAAAGCGCCTTCTCTGAGACGCTCAGCAGCCGCGTGATGTCAGCCCGCATCTGGTGCAGCACATCTTGCACTTCCTCGCGTGCCGCCCGCTCTGACCTGAAGCTCTGCCGTGCGGCGTCGAGTTCGGCACGGAGTGCCTGGTTCTCCTCGAATATCTGTGCCACAGGATCAATCGGCGGATCGACTCGCGTGTCCGCGACCGGCTCGGCCGGCTTGTTGGCATCTTGACCGGCTGGTATACCGTCGCCCTGCTCTTTTTCCCTGGCTTCTCGCCGCAGATTGGCAGGTGAGCGACGGCGAACTGCACGTAGTCGTCGCCTCGCAATCCATGGATGTCCGTCACGATGACCAGCAACTTCGCGCCCAGCACCCAATCTTGGAGCGCCCACTTTTGGTTTTGCAGGATGTTTTTGCCCAAATCATCCAGCATGGCGCCGATCTGGTTCAGCCCCGGAACGTCTGAAGGCGTTTCACTTGTCCCACCTACGGAATGATCGGTCACGGCTCTCCCTCATTGTTACGGCGCACGGTAATCCGTGGCATTGAGAGGCTGAGAACCGACTGAAGTTGCGGAAGACCGACTTCGTCGTGGACGCAATTAGGCTGGAAGTAAGTTGCGATGGCACCTCGGCACGGCGTAGGCAAGGCATGTCACCGAGGATTACCTCGGCAGGGGATCGGCTACAGGGCTAAGCGCTGGCCCGCGCGGTTGCTACGGCACGGCCTTCGCACGGCGGCGATTTTGCAAAATGTGAATCGCCCAACGCCCTGGCTGGTCCTGCTGATCGATCGCGCTGCGCAGCGATAACGGTCACGCTGCCAACGGATGTGGTCGCTGCGCCGCAGCCTGTCAATCCCAGAACGTATAGAGATAGTAACGAACCATGGTCTCGCGTCTGGAACTCAAAGTTAGGTTCAGACGAACTGGTAGCCCCACGCTCCCGTGAACTTCTGACGGGGGCGAGGACCGGTGGGTTTCATTGTCAGGCGTCAATGACGGGCAGTAATCGTGGTGTTGACCACGCCCCCTCCACCCAATAGCGTGCGCGCCCTTCGCGGAAGACCATCATGGCCTTCCGCCGTTCTGCGTCTGGGTTGCGCTGCATGGCGGAGAACCTCTACGACCCGCGCTACAGTGGCGCGCCGTCAGTCTATCTCGGCACGCCATTCGTCCGGTACATCCTGATTGATCCGGTGGCGCGCGCACACACCGAAGGCAAGCTGCCACGCGGCGAACTCCGGGAGGGCATCATCGAGCTACTCTGCACCGACGACATCACCACGGTCGAGGTGGAAGATGACAATCGGCTCACATCATGGCGCTGCACGACCTGTTTCTGTGCCGCAATCCAGCGCCGGAGTCAGCGCCGTTCTGGTATCACCCTAAGCACACCCATAAGGCGACGCGTTACACCGGCCGTGCCTTGGTGATTGCGCACAGCGTGGACCGCAAGCGCGTCGCCAGTTGCCGCATCGCGCTGGAAAGCTGTGAGTGGATGTTCCCGTTCGAGGAACCGACGCCGGACCCGGAGAGTCTCGTCCTTAAGCGGATGATCGCCCCAGCGCGTGAAGCCGCGAAGACGCTGGGCAAGAACATCAGCAAGGCGACTGAGGAGTTCGGCGGCAAGTGGCCGGGCCGCGTCGAGCTTGATGTGGATGCGCGCTGCGGCATCGCGGTGCTGGAAATCCTTGCACAGCACTTCGATGTGAACTGCGGCATGGAGCCGCCGCGCGAGATGACCGACTTCGACCACGCCGCCATCCCTTTCTTCGCCGGGCTGTATGACGAACTGATCGAGCAAGGCTACCTCGGCCCGGAGATGTGCAGCCCGCGACTGGCCGAGTGGATTAGGTTGTGGGGCCACTAGGAGAGCAACGCCATGAGCAGCGAGTGGAATGCTGAACTGATTGCCAAGTTTGACAGCGATCGCGCGTTGAAGGAGCGGCTTGATGAGTTACGGCGGACCTACCGTGGACTGCCATTGGAAGGGGTGACCGGCCGTAGCTTCGTCGGACGCCTCATCGAGATCATCTTGGAGGCCGGCTACCCGGCCTTGTCCGATCTTGCACAGGTTCCCGATCGCCGCTTCATCCTGAAAGATGATAAGAACCGGGCGGTGTTCCTGCCGCTCCCTATCCAAACTGCCATGCTGGAGAGGGCAGCCGAAGAGATGAAGATCAAGGGCGATCCCGAATGGCGAGATACCGTCATACGGCGGCTGCTGAGTGGTGAGCCATGAGCGATCCCCAGCAACAGATCAAGCATATCGAGGAACTCGCCACCACGGCGCGCCTCCATGAGCAGCACGTCACCAAGCATCGCTGGCGGCTGGCACAGACCTACGTGCAACTCTACCGTCTGCTGTCAGGCAAACCTCTGCGGCTGCGAAACGCTGCGTTAACCGACCGGGTCACAATGATAACGTCGGCACCGACTACGACCAGCGCACCCTTTTCAAGATGATCGACGTCCGCGTGTGCTTCGAAAGTTCGGCGACGACGTGATCAAGCGGGTGCAGGATCAGCCGCAGTGGGTGAAGCTCCAGGTGGTCGTCCCGTGGGTCACGGCAGACAACGTCCACGCCATCCTCGACATCTGCGAGACCAATCCGCTCGATGGCCTCAAGGAGATCATGCGCGGTCGTTTTTCGCTGCCAAAGCGAGGGGACTGACATCACCACCGTCACCTCACGGCTTCATACCGAAGGTCTTCTTGGCAGTTTCTGACATGAGATCAGACAGGACATGGATGCTGATGTCGTAGGCAGGCTTCCCTAGTTTGCCGAGCAGCATCTTCAACTTGAGGGCTGCCACCTGGGTTCGAGGAGCCTCGATGGTGACCATTTGCACCAACTCGGGCACGGACGCGGCGTCTGCCGCATCCATCTCCATCTGCACGACCTCGATGGCATTGGCGATGGCTCCCTGTCGCCAGGGGTAAGCCGTGCCGCAGTTGTGGCAGTTGTTTGGGACATCCGTGGATTGGGAGAGAACCCCCTTCAGGTGACCCTGGATGGGCGCGTTGCACTCCGGGCAGGCGTCAATCGTCCTTTCGCCGCAGGAGGGACAGAACTGCTTGCGTTGGTGCGGGAAGGTCTCCGCCACATCCGTGATCTGATGGCCGTTCAGGCACACCTGCATCACGTCGTAGCCAACCTCCGGCTGCTGCCGCCGGCCGGGGCCACCAAGCATCCAATCGCTCACCCGAACTCCTCCAAGCGCCATTCCTCACGCAGGCTCCATACCATGGGAACAAGCAGGGGTTCTCGATGGGCACATCTGGAGACCGACTGTAGAAACTATTACTTGAGTGAAGAAATAAGCACTATTCCGTAAGTAATTGAAATGACTCAGGTGGATAGGCGGAAATGGTCAATACCTGCTGACTGGCAGTCCCAGTAGCGGCCGGTCAGCAGGATAACGAACTCGCGCAGTCGCGGCGGGAAGCTGGAGTTGAAGCGCAGCACCAGGCCGAGGTCGGACCACTTCTCGGCGAGGTCGGGGCGGTGCATGGCGGCGGCCAGCGGACCGACCGGCGGCGAGCGGCGCGGACCGTTCATCATCGCCTCGTATACGCGGCGCTGCGCGTCGGTCATGCTGGCTTCGGTGACCAGGGGGATGCGGGGCATCGGGCTTCCTCCGTTGTTCGGGAACGGTGTGGCATTCGGGAACAGTGTGGCATGACGCCGATGGAGATCGCACTGGCCGAAGCACGCGCTGCGGCGGCGCGCGGCGAGGTCCCGGTGGGGGCGGTGGTGCTGGATGGGGCCGGCGCGGTGTTGGCGCGTGCGGGCAACGAGGTGGAGGCGCGGCACGATCCGACGGCGCATGCCGAGATGCTGGCACTCCGTGCCGCGGCCGCGGCGCGGGGCGAGACGCGGCTGCCGGACTGCGAGCTGGTGGTGACGCTGGAGCCATGTCCGATGTGCGCCCAGGCGGCGAGCTTCTTCCGGGTGCGCCGGCTGGTGTTCGGCGCTTACGATCCGAAAGGTGGCGGCGTGGAGCACGGGGCGCGGGTGTTCGACGCAGCGTCCTGTTCGCATCGGCCGGAGGTCGTGGGTGGCGTGCGGGAGGCTGAGGCGGGGACGTTGCTGCGGGGGTTCTTTGGGGGGAAGCGCCAAGGGTAGAGCCTCAGTTTGAAGGAACAAACTCCTTCCGGATTAACCGTGGTTCTGGATTAGAAGTGCGGGTTATTATCATAGGCGCTACGAAGGTGCGTCTATGTGGGACTTTTTCCTCAACAAGGTCGCCAAGGAATGGCCCGTGATTCGGGCGGCTCCATGGACGATCGCCGCATCTGCAGTGCTAATCGCTTTGGTCCTCGGCGTCAGCATAAATTGGGTGTATGAGGCAAGCCTACAGAGTCGTGCCGACCAAATAGCTCTGCTCCAGCGCGAGCGAGATGATTACAAAGAGAAGCTCAGCGCGACGCAGAAGGACCTCGAAGGTCAAAAGCTGGCGTCACAAGAGAGGCACATTCCCCCAGATGTGGCTGCGCAGATAGTGGACAGGCTGAAGGCCGAAATCCACTACAGAATTAGGGTCACTTACGCGACTGGTGACAAGGCATCTGCACGCTACGCCGATAATATCGTTGATATACTGAGGAGAGGAGGATGGCAGGTTGAGGGGCCTGCAGCAGAATACTACTTCGGTTCTGTCTTTGATCTTTCGATCTTAGTGGGGAGAAAGGCCGATCAAACAGCACCCAGGCTACTCGCGTCGATCTTTCGCTTGCACGGCATTAACGTAGACGTAAACAACACGAATGGAGACAATGACCAATGTGATCTCATCGTTGGCGCGCCCTCACGATGAGTGCAATGCTGGATCGGCTTTCGCATCCCACGTCTCAATCAGTCCGGACCGATTCCCATAGTGTATCTGTCACGTTCGTTTACTCGCTCGTCCTCGACGACCCATACGACCCATCTGGGATCGAGCTTCACTGCCACCGGGAAACATCTGAAGGCTCTCAATCTTCCCAATAGTTTGGTGGGGCATCGCAACGCCTACGGCACGGCACCCAAGATTTTTTAGAAAGAGGCTATCGCGCTATACATTCAGCGCCCGCCAGCCGATGTCGTGGCGGCAGAAGCCCTCGGGCCAGTCGATCAGCCGGACCGCCGCATAAGCGGCGTCGCGCGCCGCGCGGATGTCCGTGCCGGTGGCGCACACGTTCAGCACGCGTCCGCCGGTGGCGCGGATGTGGCCGGCCGCGTCAGCCTCGGTGCCGGCGTGGAAGATCTGCACATTGGGCAGCGCCGCGGCGCGGTCGAGGCCGCGGATTTCGCTGCCGTGCTCCGGCGCCTCCGGATAGCCGCGCGCCGCCATCACCACCGCGATCGACGAGACATCGTTCCAGCGCAGGTCGAAGTTCCGCAGCTCACCGTCATACGCGGCCTGCAACGCCGGCAGCAGATCGGACATCAGCCGCGGCAGCAGCGCCTGGCACTCCGGATCGCCGAAGCGGACGTTGAACTCGATCAGCTTCACCCCCTCGGCCGTGAGCATCAGCCCGGCGTACAGGATGCCGCGGAACGGCGTGCCGCGGCGTGCCATCTCGGCGAGCGCGGGACGGATGATGCCGTCCATCGCCGCCTCCTGCAGCGCCGGCGGAAACGATGGCGTGGGCGAATAGGAGCCCATGCCGCCGGTGTTCGGTCCGGTCTCGCCTTCGCCGACGCGCTTGTGGTCCTGCGCGGCACCAAGATGCAGCGCGGTCTCGCCGTCGCACAGCGCGAACAGCGAGACTTCCTGGCCAGTCAGGCATTCCTCGATCACCACGGCGTCGCCGGCGTCACCGAATGCGTGGGCCTGCATCATCGCGTCGATCGCCGCCAACGCCGCATCCTCGGTGTCGGCCACCACGACGCCCTTGCCGGCGGCCAGGCCGTCCGCCTTCACGACGACCGGCGCGCCACGCCGGCGGACGAACGCGCGCGCCGCGTCCGCATCGTCGAAGCGCTCCCACTGCGCGGTGGGGATGCCGGCGGCGTCGCACAGCTCCTTGGTGAACGCCTTGCTGCCCTCGAGCTGGGCGGCGACGCGCGACGGACCGATGCAGGGGATCGAGGCCGCCTCCATCGCATCGGCGATGCCGGCGACCAGCGGCGCCTCGGGGCCCGGAATGACCAGGTCGATCTCATTGTCCTGGGCGAACGCGATCAGAGCAGGGAAATCCAGCACGCCGATCGGCACGCACTCGGCGACCTGCGCGATGCCGGGATTGCCAGGCGCGCACCACAGCTTCGTCAGCAGCGGACTGGCAGCGATCGCCCAGCACAGCGCGTGCTCGCGTCCACCCGATCCGATCACCAGAACGCGCATACGAGGCTCCTCCCGGTTTGGCGGCGCACTGTTGGTTATTCAGTTGGTCAACGCAAACCGCACCTGCCGGCGGCAGCGCAAGAAAGAATTCAACGCAGATGAGAGCAGATGCACGCAAAGCACGCAGATAGCGACGGGTTGAATGATCTGTCGAGGCCAACCGCGCCGAACCATCTGCGTGTTTTGCGTGCATCTGCCCTCATCTGCGTTTAAGCCTTTCTTTCTTCAAATTCGGCAACGGAAGATCGCGGATGGAGGATGTCGACAAGGTCGCGGTTTTCGACGGACATAATGACGCCGTGCAGCATCTGGCCGAATACCGGCCGGGCGGCCGCGATTTCCTGGTTCGCTCGGACGACGGCCATCTCGATCTGCCGCGCGCCAGGGAAGGCGGTCTGATTGGCGGCCTGTTTGCCATGTTCGCCAGGCCGGCGCGGCCTCCGGTGGATGACCTCAGCATCACGGCCAATGGCTACGAGGTACGCCTCGCTGAGCCGCTCGACCCGGCGTATGCGCGCGAGCGGATCGATGCCCAGCTGGCCGCGCTCAATCGCGTCGTGGAGCGCTCCGCGGGGAGGATCCGCTGGGCAACCGCTGTGGATGCAATCGAGGCGGCGCGGCGCGACGGTGCCTTCGCGATGGTGCTGCACATGGAGGGTGCCGAGGCGATCGGTGCCGATCTGGCGAACCTCGAACACCTGTACGCGGCGGGATTGCGCTCGCTTGGTTTGGTGTGGAGTTGCCCGAACATCTTCGGGCACGGTGTGCCGTTTGCATTCCCGCGCTCGCCCGACACCGGCCCCGGTCTAACCGCGGCGGGCAAGGAGTTGGTGCGCGCGTGCAACCGGCTCGGGATCATGATCGATGTATCGCACCTCAATGAGCGCGGCTTCTGGGACGTGGCGGGTTTGAGCACCGCTCCGCTGGTGGCAACGCACGCCTGCGCGCATGCGATCTGCCCTTCGACGCGCAACCTCACCGACCGGCAGCTTGACGCGATCCGGCAATCGAACGGCCTGGTCGGCTTCAACTTCAGCGTGAACGACGTACGCCCCGACGCGCACCTCGACGCAGACACGCCGCTCGACACGGTCGTGCATCATTTGGGCTATCTGGTCGATCGCGTGGGTGAGGACCACGTGGCTCTCGGGTCGGATTTCGATGGCGCGGTGATGCCACGCCCGATCGGGGACGCAAGCTGTCTGCCGCATCTGATCGCGGCGCTGCGGGCGCACGGCTTTGGCGAAAGCGCAGTGCGCAAGCTCGCCTTGGCGAACTGGCTCAGGGTGTTCAAGCATAGCTGGCGGTGAGCATTGCGCGCAGTCGGCACCTTGCCGGACACGCGTCGCATTCTGGTGCGGATCGAGTTGGGCGCCTAACTCGTCAGTGCCGATATCTGAGTGTGGGAAGTATTGGCTTGACTGGTGTTCCTGCGCTTCGCATTTGATCAACGAAGCGGTTATAAGTTGTCAAGCTCCGATCTCCACCCACGTTGAACAACGGATTTAGGCGGACTGTTATCCGCCACCAATCCTCAATGATAGCAGCCTGCTGTTCCATGTTATAGTCGGTAAGGTCATCGTTATCCGATAGATCGTATCGGTAGGCTTTGGGAAAATAGTCGCCGCGATACCAAACGAAAAGTTTGATCGCAGAAAGCTTGGTAATGCCATGAAAATATTGCCAGACGTGCATACACTCGTGGATAAACGTTCCTCTGTCGTCGTCTGAAACGCTGGTATCGCTGAAGTCAGCACACCAGACCGACTTCGCCATGAATGGCGTATCGCCTGGCGTTATGGAATTGTCCGAGCCGCCCAATTCCATGTCGTTACGAGATACCTGCATCGAGTTGTAAGGCAGCGTTACTTCATATATCGGACGCAGAAGGGATTTCTCTCCGTTGGTCAGGCTTCGTACCGGTAGTGCCATAACCCCTCTCCTTCGCGGCGGGACCTGAAGCGTACCGCATGTAGCACGTGTGCAAACTATGAAGCAGGTCACGCTCGGCGGCGGCGAACTGGCTCCCGATGTTCAGGCTGAGGTGACAGTGAGCGCTGACCGTCGCATCGCGCTCGCCGCGCGTGCTCCGATCGCCTACTCTTCCGGCATGAACGACCTGCCCGTCCCGAGCGTTTCCAACGTCCCCGAATACACCGTCTCGGAGATCTCCGGGGCGGTGAAGCGCACGCTGGAGGGCAACTTCGGCCGCGTGCGTGTGCGCGGCGAAATCACCGAACTGAAGCGCTACCCATCCGGCCACATCTATTTCTCGCTGAAGGACGAGGGCGCGAAGATCTCCGGCGTCGTATGGAAGTCGGCGGTGGGGCGGCTGGGCATGGTGCCGGAGAACGGCGTCGAGGTTATCGCCACCGGCCGCATCTCCGCCTACGCCGAACGCTCGTCGTATCAGCTGATCACCGAGCGAATGGAGTATGCCGGCGCCGGCGCGCTGCTGGCGCGCATCGAGATGCTGCGCGTGCGGCTGGCGGCCGAAGGGTTGTTCGACGCGGTGCGCAAGCTGGCGCTGCCGGTGCTGCCCAGGGTGGTCGGCGTGGTGACCAGCGAACGCGGCGCGGTGATCCAGGACATCCGCACCACGATCGCGCGGCGCTTCCCCCGCCACGTGTTGCTGTGGCCGGTCCCGGTGCAGGGCGAAGGTGCGGCGGAACGCATTGCCGCCGCCATTGCCGGCTTCGAGCGCGTGCTGCCGCGCCCCGACGTGCTGATCGTGGCGCGCGGCGGCGGCAGCCTGGAAGACCTGATGGCGTTCAACGATGAGGCCGTGGTGCGTGCCGTCGCCGCCTGCCGCATTCCGTTGATCTCCGCGGTGGGGCACGAGACGGACACCACGCTGATCGATTTCGTGTCCGATCGCCGCGCGCCTACGCCGACCGCGGCGGCGGAGCTTGCGGTGCCGATGCGGTCGGACCTTGTCGCCGACCTGGAGCATAAGGCGGCGCGCCTGATTGGCGGTCTGAACCGACTGGCGCAGGAGCGCCGGCTGCGGCTGTCGCGGGCGGAACGCGGGCTGCCGGACCTCCCCGCGCTGGTGGGCGGCGCGCGGCAGCGGCTGGATGATCGCGCCGAGCGGCTGGTGCTCGCCTTGCCGAACCTGATGCATAAGCGGCGCGCGGCGCTCGAAGCCTCGGTACAGCGCCAGCCCGATCTGCCGGCGATGCTCGCCGCGTGTCGCGAGCGGGTGCGGGAGCGCGGTGTGCGGCTGATCGTCGCGCTGCCAAATGTCGTGGCACGGCGGCACGCGGCGCTCGATCTATGCGGGCAGAAGCTGGTTGGCGGCTTGCGGCAAGCGGTGTCCACCATCCACGGCCGCGCCGGGCGCACGTTAGGACGGCTGTCCGATGCGCCGCTGCGTGCGCTGTCGCGTGAGACGCGCGCGCGGCTGGAAGGAACGGCGGCACGGCTTCAATCGGTGTCGCCGCTGGCGGTGCTGCAGCGTGGCTATGCGGTCGTGTCGGATGCCGCCGGCCATCCGCTGACCAGCGCGGCCAGGGTGGCGCCGGGTGCGCGGCTCCGGCTGCGGTTTGCCGACGGCGAGGTGGGTGCCACGGCCGATCGCCCAGAGCGCCAGGGCCGGCTGGCGCTGTAGCCTAGGCCGACACCATTGCCGGCAGCGCCCGCTCGCGGACGATCTTCAGCAAGGACGCGCGCGAATAGGGCTTCATGAGGATGCGATCACCCGGCGGCAACCTGCCCGGTTCCAGCGCATCGGCGGCGCCGGTCACGTAGATCACCGGCAGGTTTGGCTGCCTTTGGCGCGCTATGCGGACGAACTCATAGCCTGACATCATCGGCATTGCGTAATCGACGAGGGCGAGCGAGATCGGACATGATGCGATGATACCGCACGCTTCCGGACCGCTGCCGGCCTCCCTGACGGCATAGCCTGCTTCACGCAGGAAGATTGCCGCAAGGCCGCGCACCTCGGGATCGTCGTCCACGACGAGGACGGTGCCACCGTCACCTTGCGTGTCGGCCGCGTGCGGCTCGGACTCTGCGACGGTGTCCTGCTCTTCCGGGGCACGTGGCAGCAATACCTGCACCGTCGTGCCGACGCCGGGTTCGCTGGCAATCCGCACCGTGCCGCCGAACTGTGTGGCCACCCCGTAGACCTGCGCCAGCCCGAGACCGCTCCCTTTGCCGATGTCCTTGGTGGTGAAGAACGGCTCGAATGCGCGCTCCTGGACCTCGCGTGACATGCCGGCTCCGGTATCGATCACCGCGATCCGCACGTAGTCGCCGGGGTCGAGTGTATCCAGCCCGGCGACCTCGCGATGATGCATATTGCCGGTCACGATGCGCAGCAGGCCGCCGTTCGGCATCGCGTCACGGGAGTTGATGGCGAGGTTGAGCACGACGAGTTCGAGCTGCGTCGGGTCACTCGTCGCCGGCCACAGGTCGGGAGCCAAGTCAGTCTCCACCTGGACGAGGCCGCCGAGACTGCGTTGCAGCAGGTCCCCCATGCCGGTGATCACGGCGTTCACGTCCACTGGACGGGGGGACAGGTTCTGACGACGCGCATACGCCAGCAGTTGCTGAGTAAGCATTCCGCCGCGCAATGCAGAGCGCATGGCGGCGTCGGCCAGGGACAGCGCGCGCTCATCAGTCAAGCGGCGTTGCAGCAGTTCGAGATTGCCGATCACCGCGGTGAGCAGATTGTTGAAGTCATGGGCGATGCCGCCGGTGAGCTGCCCGATCGCCTCCATCTTCTGCGCCTGGCGGAGTTGCGCCTCAACGCGTCGCATCGCGGTCATGTCGACGGCGGCCAGCAGCACATGCTCGATGCGTCCACTCGGCCCCGGCAGGGGCACCAGAAACGAGCGACGCGACACTTCGCCGATCGGGAACTGCGCGCTGTACTCGTATTCAACCGGCTCTCTGGTCTCGATCGCCCGGCGGTACTGCATGGTGGCGAATTCCGCCTGCTCGGGGGGCAGGATCTCCTGCAGCGACCTGCCGACCACGAAGTCGCGGGGATAGCCGGAATGGCGCTCCCAGGCGGGATTGGCATCCTCGCAGACGAGCCGGCCGTCAGGCTGGACCGCCTGGACGACGAGATCGACCGGCGAGTGCTCGAAGATGGCACTGTAGCGCGCGCGCGACCGGCGCAGCTCGGCGACCACTTCGTGCAGAACGCGGGTGCGCTCGGCAACCTCGCGCTCAAGCTTGCCGGCGAACGAACGGAGCGCGTTCTCGGCTTCGATGCGTTGGCTGATGTCGCGCCAGTAGACCGTGACGCCATCGCCGGACGGCCCCACGTTGACCGAGACCCAGACCCCTGTCGTCGGTGATGGCGCCTCGAAGGTGATCATGCGCTGTTCGTCGCGGACACGGCGCAGAACCTGTTCATTCAGCGAGCCGACCATCTGCGGAAACCGCTGCCAGATCACCTGGCCGATAACCTCGTCAGCGGTCGTGTTCCAGAATGCCAGGGCGCGCCGATTGGCGTAGACGAAGCGCCAGTCGACATCCAGCGCGTAGAAGGCGTCCCCCATGCTTTCCAGGATGGCCTGGGCATCGGCCGACAGAGTGGTAAATCTGGCAGTCACGTGGGCGAATTTACTGCAGATACTCACGCTGGCGCGACTCGCACCGGCCGGGTTCACGGGACCGTGATTATCGGAACGAGATGTGCCGTGGTCTGGCATATCTCGCCGGTTCTCGACCATATTGTTTAATAATCCGAACGGGTCGGTTATGCAACGTATTGTTGGCCGGTTCAGGCGAACAGGCTGTCGATGTCGATCTGCTCGAGCTCCGGCGGGGGGCCGGAATGTTGTTCGATCGGCTGCCCTTGCACCATGCCCGACAGCATGGACTCGACCTGCTGGAGGTGCTCGATCGCGCGACGGACCCGCTGGCCGGTCAGGTCCTGGAAGGTGCAGGCCTCGAAGATCGCATTGACTTGGCGGGTCACGGCCGGCAGCGCCGCCGGATCGCCGCCGGCCTGGAGCCAATTGCCGATCGCTTCGGCCGCCTCCATGATCTGGTTGGCCGCATTCTCGGTGGCCTGAACGACCGCCTCCAACTCGACGCCGCTGTTGTGGGCCGCGGCCACCGGCGGGGCGAGAACTTCGGCGATCTGGTCGTGGATGCCGGCGAGCCTCGCCGACAGGTTTGTCTCGCTGAAGTCGACGAGTTGGACTGTGGCATGGATTTCCATGCTCAATTCGGCGATGCGGCGGTCGACGAAGCGGCGAAGGTCGTCGAGTTCCGCGCGGACGACGGTACGCACGAGCTCTTCGAGGCGGGCGGAGCTGGCGGACATGGCGCCATCAGACGCCAACCGGTTTAAGGTCGGGTAAAGCGGGCTGCGATAGGCTTAAGGGAAGCGCACGTCCGGCCGCGGCAACCCATAATGCGCCCTGAGGGTCTGGCCGGAATACGCGGTGCGAAACAATCCGCGGCGCTGCAACAGCGGCACCACCTCGGCGATGAACACCTCCAGCATCGCAGGCAAGACCGGCGGCATCAGATTGAAGCCGTCCGCGGCGCGATCGTGGAACCAGTCCTCGATCAGATCGGCGATCTGTTCCGGCGTGCCGGCGGTGACGAAGTGGCCGCGCGCACCGGCCAGGTAGCCAAGCAACTGCCGCAAGGTGGGCTTCTCGCGACGCACCAGGCCGATGATCACCTCGGTGCGGCTGCGCGCCGCTTCCACGGTGCCGGGATCGGGGAAGTCCTCGGGCGTCAAGGTCGCGTCGAGGCGAAGGTGCGAGAAATCATGCCCGCCGAAACGGCCCGACAGCCGTTTGCGCCCTACTTCCGGATCGCTCAGATCGTTCAGCTCCCGGGCCAGGTGCTGCGCCTCGGCCTCGGTGGCACCGATCACCGGGCTCAGGCCCGGCAGGATCAGCACCTCCTCCGGTGCGCGACCCGCCGAGGCCACCGCCGTCTTCAGGTCCGCGTAGAAGTCCCGCGCCGTCGCCTTCTCCATCTGGGCAGTGAACACCGCCTCGGCATGTCGCGCGGCAAAGCGGCGGCCGGTTTCGGACGAGCCGGCCTGGACGAAGACCGGACGGCCTTGTGGACCGCGGGGCAGGTTCAGCGGGCCGGTCACGTGGTAATGCGGCCCCGCGTGGCGCAGGGCACGAATGCCGGTCGGGCGCGCATACTGACCGCCGGGGCGGTCATCGAGCACCGCGTCGTCCGACCAACTGTCCCACAGCCCGGTCACGACGCGCATGTAATCCTCGGCGCGCTCGTAGCGGTCGGCATGGTCCAATGGTCCCTGCCCGCCGTAGTTGCCGGAGGCCGTCGCGAGCCATGTGGTCACGATGTTCCAGCCGACCCGCCCGCCGGTGATGTGGTCCAGCGAGGCGAACTGCCGCGCCAGGTTGAACGGCTCGGTGTAGGTCGTGGAGCAGGTGGCGATCAGGCCGATCCGCGTGGTGACGCCGGCGAGGGCGGCGAGCGCGGTGATGGGTTCCAGCCAGGAGCGCGGCGCACGGGCCACATCGTCGCCCACGGCGAGGGTGTCGGCCAGGAAGACGGAATCGAACAGTCCCGCCTCCGCCTTGCACGCGAGGTCCGTGTAGTAGCGGATGTCGGTCAGAGGCAGCGGCGAGGCGGCTGGATGGCGCCATGCAGCTTCGTGGTGGCCGCGGCCATGGATGAAGAGGTTGAGGTGCAGTTGGCGCGCGCTGTCGGCCATGTGTTTCGGTCCAGCCCCCTGCCCCGCCCCCCTCCCGCAGGGGGAGGGGGAAGCATTACGAAGTACTCCTCACACGTCGAGGTTCGCGACCTTCAGGGCGTTGCCGACGATGAAGTCGCGGCGCGGCTCGACCACGTCGCCCATCAGGGTGCTGAATACCTGGGCGGCGTCCTCGGTGTCGCCGACCTTCACCTGGAGCAGCGTGCGCACCGCCGGATCGAGCGTGGTGTGCCACAACTGGTCGGGGTTCATCTCGCCGAGGCCTTTGAAGCGCTGCACCGTCAGACCGCGCCGGCCGTGTGCGATGATGCGGTCGAACGCGGTGGCGGGGCCTGGCACCGCCACCTCCTGCGCGTCCAGCTTCAGCTTTGCGGGTTGGGCGAAGCGGCGGGCAAGATCTTCGGCCAGGCCGTCCAGCCGTCGCGCGTCCTCGCTGCGCAGCGACGCGGCATCCAGCGTGTAGCGCTCGGCCACGCCGCGTACCATGCGGGACATCGTCAGGCCGCCATCGGCGCTGACCACCCAGCCCTGTTCGGTGGGCAGCGAGACGGCGTTCAACCGTGCGGCGAGCGCGGGAGATGCCTCGATGGCACGTGACGGGTCCTGTTTGAGCGCACCCGCGATGGCGACCTGCTCGAGGTAGGCGATGGGCGCGGTCACCGACAGCCGGCGCAGCAGCAACGCGACATGGCGCAGCCAGCGGACATGCTCGCGCAGTTCCTCACGCTCGAAAGTCGTGCCGTCGGCATAGGTCAGGCGCGCATCCGCCAGCGCCTTGTCGAGCAGGAAGCTCTCCAGCGAATCATCGTCCTTGAGGTAGCGTTCGTCGTTGCCGCGCTTGGCGCGGTACAGCGGCGGCTGCGCGATGTAGAGATGGCCGCGGTCGATCAGGTCCGGCATCTGGCGGAAGAAGAACGTCAGCAGCAGCGTGCGGATGTGCGAGCCGTCGACATCGGCGTCGGTCATGATGACGATGCGGTGGTAGCGCAGCCTGGCGATGTCGAAGCCGCCCTGCTCGGGCTCGCCGCGGCCGATGCCGGTGCCCAGCGCGGTGATCAGCGTGCCGATCTCGACGCTGCCGAGCATGCGGTCGAAACGGGCGCGCTCGACGTTGAGGATCTTGCCCTTCAGCGGCAGGATCGCCTGGTTCTTGCGATCGCGTCCCTGCTTGGCGGAGCCGCCGGCGCTGTCGCCCTCGACGATGAAGATCTCGCACTTTGCCGGGTCGCGTTCCTGGCAGTCGGCGAGCTTGCCGGGCAGGGTCGAGACGTCCAGCACGCCCTTGCGGCGCGTCAGTTCGCGCGCCTTGCGGGCGGCCTCGCGCGCCGAGGCGGCGTCCATGACCTTCTGGACGACCGACTTGGCCTCCTTGGGGTGAGTTTCGAACCAGTGCGACACGGCGTCGGCCACCGCGGCCTGCACTACCGGCTGCACCTCGGACGACACCAGCTTGTCCTTGGTCTGCGAGGAGAATTTCGGGTCCGGCACCTTCACCGACAGCACCGCGGTCATGCCTTCGCGCATGTCCTCGCCGACCAGTTGGAGCTGTTCCTTCTTGCCCATGCCCTCGGCGTATTTCGTCACCACGCGGGTTAGCGCCTGGCGGAAGCCGGCGAGATGCGTGCCGCCGTCGCGCTGCGGGATGTTGTTGGTGAAGCACAGCATGGTCTCGTGGTAGCTGTCGTTCCACGACAGCGCGAACTCGACGCGGGTGCCCTCCGCCTCGTCCCGTGCGTGCAGGTTGATCGGCGGGGCGAACACCGCGGTCTTGCCACGGTCGAGGTATTCGACGAAGGCGACCAGGCCGCCCTCGTAGTGCAGCACGCTTTCGGTCGCCGGCGGATGGCGCTCGTCGCGCAGCACGATGATGAGGCCCGAGTTGAGGAATGCCAGCTCGCGCAGGCGCCGTTCGAGAACCGCGAAATCGAATTCGATGCGGGTGAAGGTGGCCGGGCTTGGCTTGAACGTCACCTCGGTGCCACGGACATGGTCGGGAACCGGGCCGACCACGGCGAGCGGCGCCTCGGCGTCGCCGTTCCTGAACCTGATGAAGTGCTCGATGCCGTGGCGCCAGACGCGCACCTCCATCCACTCGGAGAGCGCGTTCACCACGGCGGCCCCGACGCCGTGCAGGCCGCCGGCCACCTTGTAGGAGTTCTGGTTGAACTTGCCGCCAGCATGCAGCCGGGTCAGCACGACCTCGGTTGCGGAGATGCCTTCCTCGACGTGGATGTCGGTGGGGATGCCGCGCCCGTCATCGCGCACCGTGACGCTGCCGTCGCCGTTCAGCACCAGTTCGACGCGCGAGGCGAAACCCGCCTGCGCCTCATCGACGGCGTTGTCGATGATCTCGAACGCCATGTGGTGCAGACCCGATCCGTCGTCGGTGTCGCCGATGTACATACCGGGCCGCCGACGCACGGCATCGAGGCCTTTGAGGACGGAAATGGAGGCGGCGTCATAGGCGTCGGCATCAGGTTGCGGCGCGGTGTCTTCGGACATGCCGACGGGTGACTCCAGAGGCTGAGCGGATACTCTAGATATATAGCCGCTACAGCGTCCCAGGCACAGGGGTATCGGTCGATTCCGGCGGCGGAAAATGCCGATCCGGCAGCAATTCTCCAGCATGCACACGCAGACCTTCGGCGATGCCGGCGAGCGGCAGGAAGGTCTCGGCGTCGGTGCCGGTGATCAGGGTCTGCGCCGGCAGTTCCACCAGGGCGGCGAACAGCGCCGCGCGGCGGTCGGGATCGAGATGCACCGCCGGTTCGTCGAGCAGCAGCAGCGGCGCGAAGCAGCGCGCCTGCTCGATCAGCGCGGCGTGACGCAGGACCACGCCGACCAGCAGCGCCTTCTGCTCGCCGGTGGAGGCGCGCGCGGCGGGAACGCCGGTCGCCGCGTCGGCCAGCAGCATATCGGTGCGGTGCGCGCCGATCGCCGCCGATCCCGCGGCGGCATCGCGGCTGCGCGCCCGGACGAGGCTGTCGCGCAGCCAGTCCTCGACCGCCAGCGCCGGCGCGCCCTCCAGTCGCTCGGCGATGGCGCAGGCCAGCGCCATGCGCGCGACCGGAAAGCCGGGAAACGCCGGCACGGCGTTCATCCGCGCGACCAGGGCCTGGCGCGATGCGGTGGCCGCCACGGCATGCCGCGCCATGGCGTCCTCCAGGCCCGCCAGCCAGGACGGGTCGGCGCCGCCCTCGGCGAGCAGGCGGTTGCGCTGCGCCGAGGCGGCCTCGTAGGCGGCGACCTCGCGCGCATGGCCGGGTTCCAGCGCCCACACGAGGCGATCCAGGAAGCGCCGGCGGCCGGACGTGCCTTCCTGGAACAGCCGGTCCATCGGCGGCGTGAGCCAGACAGCGGCGACCCGAGCGGCGATCTCGGCCTGGCTGCGCGGCGCGGCACCGTCCAGGCGGAACACCCGACGAGTTCCGGGTTCCGGCCGAGGGACGGGTTCGGTCGCCGGGGCCGGAGTGCCGGTGCCGATGTCCACCTCGCCGTCCGCCGTGGCGAAGCGTCCGGCGACCGCCCAGCCGCCGGGCCCGCCGTGCCGTGGCAGATCGGTGTTACGCGCACCGCGCAGGCCCCTGCCGGGAACCAGCAGCGATACCGCCTCGAGCAGGTTCGTCTTGCCGCTGCCGTTGGGGCCGAACAGCACGCTGATCCGCGCCGCCGGCCGCCAGGTCAGAGCGGCGTAGCTGCGGAACTCGGTGAGCGACAGGCGGATCAGGCGCATATGCCGATGTGCGGTCGCGATACTGGCGAGGTCAATGTTTGACTGGGTCCGCCAAGTCGTCGCAAAAGACAGTTCCTGCACTCGTGTATTGCTCAAGTAATAGCGAATAATTCGGCAGTGGACCGCGGCCATGCCGGCACACGTACGGACGCGTGCATGCAACGACCGCCGTGGATGCCTAGCCCTGACTTGATCCGGGCCAGTGTTGCCAACCCTGATTCCACCGTGTATTGGCGATGAATGCGGGGGCGAGGGTCACAACTGACCCGTGCTCTGGGGACTTGTGCGGGGATGCTCGTCGCTGTTCTTGTGACGATGGGCGACTATACTGTTGCGCAAGCGCAGAGAACGGGCGAGACGGGCGACCAGAATGCGCTGGCGGTGCCGCGAATCGGCTTGCGCGGCGCGTCAGGGGTGGGTCTTCCGCAGCCGCTCTCCCCATCCGAGGCTGTGCAGGTTCGGAGAATTTTCCTTCTCCAGGATAGCGGTTCGGTCGCTGATGCCACTCGCGAAACGGTGCGACTGGGGAACGATCTGCTGCTTGGCGCCATTCTGGCGGACCGCTATCTGCGCAGCGTGACCAGCTCGGCCGAGCTCGCCGGCTGGCTTGCCAGGTTCGGCGATCAGCCGGAGGCTCCTGCCATTCGGACCCTGCTGGAGCTCGTGGCGCCGGGCACGACGGCGGCGGTCGCCGATCCGCTCCCGACGCCGCAACGTGCGGCACGACGGGTTCTGGGCTCGCCACGCCTGCTGTTCGTGCAGAATCGTGATGCCGAGGCGATGGCCGCCGCCCAGTCCCAGCCGGCGGATGCCGAGGGGCTGTTTGCCGGTGGGCTGGCCGCGGTGCGGCTTGGCCAGTCTGACACCGCGACCAGGCTGTTCGACGCCGTCTGGCGCACCGCGCCGACCCCGGCGCTGCGGGCCGCGGGCGCCTTCTGGGCAGGACACGTGGCACAGCGCGGCGGTGATCGCGGCCGCTTCGCCATCTGGATGCGTCGCGCCACGCAGGAAGGCGGCACATTCTATAGCCTGATCGCCCGCCGCGCGCTTGGCCCCGCGATCGGCTGCGTCCCGGGCGAGACGATCGGCAACGCCGACCTGGAGGCGCTCGAGGCGACGCCTCAGGGCCGTCGCGCCTTCGCGCTGCTGCAGGTGGGCGAGAACCTGCTGGCCGAGGCGGAACTGCGCGCGCTGTGGGCGGATACCGAGCGGGATGGCGTGTTCGATCGCTCACTGGTCCTGGCCGCGCGCGCGATGGGCTTCGCCCAGCTGGCTGCGGAGATCGAGCAACGAGGCGTGGCGCGACCAAATGGCGCGGGTCTCGCGCGGCTGCGGCCTGCCAGCGGCTTCCTGGTCGATCCGCCGCTGGTCTATGCGCTGGTCCGCCGCGAATTGAATTTCGATCCCGCGGCAGTTTCAAGCGCCGGCGCGCGCGGTCTGATGCAGATCATGCCCAGCACGGCGCAGGCGGTGGCGGGCGGTCGGGCCGAGCAACTGCAGGACCCGGCGGTCAATCTGGCGATCGGGCAGCAATATCTGCTGGCGCTGGCGCAGGATGACGCGATCGATGGCGACCTCATTCGGATATTGGCGAGCTACGGACAGGGCCAGGGCGGGCTGCGCAAGTGGGTCGATACGGTGCGCGATCAGGGAGACCCGCTGATGTTCGTCGAGGCGATCCCGGACACATTCACCCGCGGCTCGGTGCAGAACGCGCTGGTGTATTCCTGGCACTATGCCGCGCAACTGCACATGCCGGCCTCGAGCCTGGATGCGCTGGCGGCCGGACGCTACCCGCGGCTGGTTCGCGCTGATGCGGGCACTGCGCGTAACGGCACGTGTGCCGTGATGGCGGCACGCTGATGCCGGTCATCACGATACGGGCGCGACGTGGCAAGGCGGCGTTAGTCGCAGCCGGCCAGGTGATCCGCGTTATCAACACGCATGGCGAGCAGGTGGTCGATACCTGGGCGTTCAACCGCCACGACATAACCGAGTTCATGTCGATGGAGCACAGCCGTGCCACGATGCATCGGCTGATCCCGCGTGTTGGCGATGCGCTGCTGACCAATCATCGGCGGCCGATCCTGACCGTGCTGGAGGACAATTCGGGCGGCATCCATGACACGCTGATGGCCGCGTGCGATCGTTATCGCTACGAAGAGCTCGGCTGCACCGGATACCACGACAACTGCACCGACAATCTGGCGCAGGGGCTGCGCGAGTTGGGACTGACGCCGCCAGAGACGCCAAGCCCGCTCAACCTGTTCATGAATATCCCGTGGACCGTGGATGGGGTGCTGTCGTTCGAACCGCCAGTGTCCACGCCGGGCAGCTATGTCCGGCTACGCGCGGAGATCGATCTGGTGATCGCGTTCTCCGCGTGCCCGCAGGACATTCTGCCGATCAATGGCCGCGCCGGGAAACCGACCGAGGCGCATTTCGAGATCGAGGCGTAGCCAAGCTCGGCCAGTCACAGGCGGCCCTGTGCTGCCAGGATATAAATCAGTAACGCCATCAAATGCGGACGCTTGTCGCGGGGATGGAACTCGCGGCGTGCAGACGAATTTGATTTTCAGGCGTCAACGGCTGCGGCAGTTTGACGCTGGACGCTGAGACCTTGACTTACTCGGCTATATCCAAAAGAATATAACGACTGCCGGTGCCATCAGCCCTGGCGGGCCTAGCGCAGTGGCTGGAAAACTCGACGCGGCCGGCACCCGCCGCAGATTCCCGTTGGTCAAAGCTTTTCGGTGCCCAGGCAGTAAGCGCTCGGGAATAACGAAACGAGAGCGGAGATGGGGCAATGTCAAGCAGACAACATCAGCGACTGGTGGGAGCAATATCGGCGTCAATTCTTATGTGCTCTTCGGTTGCAGCCTTCGCGTGGGACCAGCCGGCAAACATAAACCTAGCGGTCGCATCAAATTTCTACGGTGTTCCGCCGTCGAACAGCGCGATAACCGACCTTATCAGTGCGTTCCAAGCCCTTAACCCTGGCTGGACCGTTGCCGTGGTTGACAATGGGGCCACGGCCACCCTTGAGAGCAACATCATCAACGGCAATACAGCGGGGGTGGATCTTTTTCTCGCCGCAGACACTGCGACCCCGCAAGATCTGCTGATCAACCATTTTGAACTTGTTGCCTCATATAATTCATCAAGACGTCCGCCACTGTTCACGTTCAACTACGCTGGGGGCATTCTCGCCTTGTTGAGCAATACACAAGGCGTCGACCTGTCATGCGAAACCGGCACCTGCGGCTACAGTTCCAAATACTCATCGGTGGCTATAGCCGACCCGGAGCTAGCTCCATATGGTGTAGCGGCGCAGTCGGTGTTGATCGGCACCTATGGTCTGACGCCGCCGCTTTCCAGCAACAGCTCTGTTCACCAATATCCCAATATCACTGCCGCCTACAACGCGGTTATCGCGCGGACCGATCCGGTTGGTTTTGTGGCAATGTCGGCGATTTGTTTGAACGGCAAATATCCGACGTCAGGCACGAGTGCGTTGGCGTATTTCCCCGTCCAAGCCAGCCCTGAGAGTCCCTCCGTGCTGATCAACAGCTACAATCCGCTCACCCAGGCTGGTATTCCGATCAGGCAGCGTCGTTCGCAGGCTCAAAATGATGAACTGTCTGCCTTTGTCGCATTCCTGACGGACTTCACGTCACCGCCGACGCCAGATTCACCGATGACGGCCACGCTCAGGAAATACTGCTACAGCGCCCCCTGAACTCGGCAACCTGTCGTACGAAACCGGCACCTGCGGCTACAGCTTCTTTCGTATTCATCGGTGGCTGTAGCCGAGGGGCGTACCGCTTCACCTGTGACTGTAGTCCGTGAAGACGTAGTCTCTTGCCTTCACGCTCGTGTGGCACGCGAACCCACACTTGGCGTCGTTCGCTTGCGGCGGATGGTCAGCCAAGGTGCCGGGCTTGAACGTGTCAGTTGCCGCGTCATAGTCGAACACACCCCAGCCCCACCCACCGCTGTCCGCGAATCTCTTGCTGTCCTTCACCATGAAATCCATATCATGCTGAGTGCCCGGCACCGTCGCTGCGGGGGACGTTTCCATCTGTTTTGGGTTCCAATGGATTTTCGCCAACTTGGCGCCATCGGGGAACGGCTTGCCGTTGCCAGGAGCGCCAGCCCGATAGGCATCGATCATCACAGGATTAGCAAGGATTGCGGCAAGCAGGCCGCCGTCATGACTGACGGAGACAACCTGCCAATTTTCGTATCCTTTGAACTCCGCGAACGCGAGACCATTTGGTACCTTCAGGGTGTACTTGTCCTGCGCGGACATGGCCAAGCCACCCACGACGGCAAACACGCCGGTAAAAATCGCGATCGTCAGCATCCTTTGGCTGCTCATCGACTACCCCATTTTTTATTGGTTAGGCGGGGTCAGCGTATGGCTTGCCGGATGCTTACGCAATCTGACGCGGCGCCGTCTGTGCATCGGCCGCGCAATGACAGCGCCTGCAGCAGCTATCGGAATGCGGCCTTCCAGGTGGAGGTGAAGAACGCGAACAGCGCATCGCCGGCGATCACGCCGGCGCCGAACACCTCCATGCCCTCGGCCTTGGCGAAGCGTTCCCAAATAATGCGGCAGGCAATGCCGACCAGCACGGCCCAGCCGGCGAGTGGGAACGGGATCAGCAGCCCGGTTGCCAACAAAATACCGAGCTGCCGGCGCGGGCCGCCGAGGTATTGGATGATCGCTCCCGGGATTGCCCACTCGACCAGCGACCGTGCGACTTCCGCCGAGGCGCCGGCCTTTATGGTCGCGACGTAGACGCGGTCGACCGGTGCCACGAGGTTCTGCGCAAACAAGCCGGGATAGGCGATCAGCACCACGACGCCGGCAATTACAAACGCGAACATCGCTGCGAAGAGCTGCTGACGGCGGCCGTCGCGCTCGAAAGCCGGGTCGCTGCCATAGCCGCGCAGCATGTGGCCGGCCTTCAGGTCGTAGCCCATGTCGGCGAACGCCGGACCGGTGGCGGCGGAGAAGCCGACCAGCAGCGCCAGGGCAACTGGCGGAAAGCCGATCAGCATGCCGATCACCAGCGTGATCAACGCAACCGCGAAGGCGGGAAACCAGCCGGAATGCATCGCGGCGAGCCCGACGATCAGCTCGTGCATCAGCGCGGCGAATGCAGCGTAGATCAGGAACGCCACCAGCATGCCGACCGGCAGTTGCGCCACGAGTTCCACCCAGGGTGGCGATCACCACCGCGATCAGCAGGTAGATCACGCTGCCCAGGCCGATCGAGCGTCGCACCTCGGCTGGCGTGCGCATGGCGCTGGTAGCATCGCTGTGAACCCTGCCGCGGCGCATGATGATGATCGCCACCTGGATGAGAGCCACGATGCCGGCGCCGACCATCATGCCGTGCGGCGCATAGGCCTTGGCGATATCGCCGCCGGGGATGAACGAGGCGAACCAGGCGTGGTTGAACAGCAGCGTAGAATAGCCGCGGATCAGCAGGCCGATGCCGAACATGGTCAGCGCCCAGATGTTGCCGATGAACGCCACGCCGAATGCCGACATGACCGCGGGTGCAATCAACCAGTTGCCGGCGATGCCGACGATAACGCCGACGCCGAGGATCACCGCCTTGTGTCCGCCTTCGTCGCCGGCGCGGATTGCCTCGGCTGCCGCGGCGCCGGGCGGCCATGCGGCGGTGGCGGGGAACACCTCGGAATCGAACATGCGGTAGAGCAGATAGCCGTCGATGAGCATTGCCATGAACACGCCGGCGAACAGCGCGGGCACGAGGTCGGGGCGGCCAAGCACGAAGGGGATGCCGATCGGCAGCATCAATGCGTTGCCGGCGCCGAAGGTTGCGGCGGAGATGGCACTCTGCGCCAGGTTCTGCATGTGGACGGAGCGATAGCGCGTGAAGGCGGCGAGTGGGATGCGGGCGAGTGCCATGCCACCGAGCGCGCCGATCAGCGATGTGTTAGCGGTAATGCCGAGGGTGACGATGAGTTGCACGCCGATGATCGCGCCGACCACGCAGAGGGGGGCGATCAGGAGGAGTGAGAACAGTTCGAAGAAGCGGGGGTGGATGCGGGAACCGGGTCGTGGGGCGGTAGTTGGTCGGTCTGTTGTCAGTTCGCTCATTGTGTGCCCCCGCAAATGTTGGGGAGTCGGGGGTGCGGATTATTTGCGTCGCCCCCTCCCCCCGCCCCCCTCCCGCAAGGGGAGAGGGAGGAGTTTGGTGTTATTCGGCCGCTTTATTGGCGGCTTGTGTCAACCCGTAGTCGCGTTCTGCGGCTTCAGGCGACACGATGCCCTCTGCCACGTCCTGTTGCACCAATGCGGCGGATCGCGCGTGCGGATCACCGAAGCCGGCGCCTCCCGCCAATCGGACTTCGACGATCTGGTCGGTGCGCGTCAATGTGACGAGTTCGCCGGTACCGCAATCGTGCGTCACGTTGCCGTCGGGGTCGAGCACCACGCCACGCACACCGCCGCCAGGCAGACCGCCGTGCAGACCCTGCACGGTGACGCCGACGCCTTCGGGGTACACCGACGCCAATGTCGGCAGTCCGTCGTCGTGCAGCTTGCGAAGGCGCGTGCGCACGCCGCAGCCGCCGCGATGTTCGCCCGGTCCGCCGGAATCGGTGACGAAGGATTTCTCCAGCACGAGCACCGGCGCGCGCACCTCCATCAGCTCGACGGACGTGTTGGCGGCCGAGGTGGGATACAGCAGCGCGGACTTGCCGTCGCCGTGGCGCGATGCGCCCTGGCCGGCGCCCATGAAGAAGTGGTCGGCATACACGGTGCCGTTGGCCTCGCGGCCGTAGACGTTGATGGCGACCGGCAGTCCGGTGGCGGCCTGCACCTGTGTCGGCGCCGCATCGGCGAGAGCGCGGAAGATATTGGGCGCGATGTACCAGCCGACACGGGTACGCAGGTTCACCGACGCCGGCTTCGTGCAGTTCAGGATCGAGCCAACCGGGGCCTTCACGGTGAACGGGCGGTAGCAGCCGGCATTGCTGCGCACCTGCGGGCTGAGGATGCACTTCATCGGGTAGGTCGCGTGCGCCGCGGTGTAGCTGTAGGTGCAGTTCAGTCCGCCTTGCGGCAGTTGCGCGGGGGCGCCAGCGAAGTCGAGTTCGATCGCATCGCCCCGCACGGTGAGCTTCAGCGGATAGTGCAGGCGCTCGCCCAGCGGGTTGTTCCAGATCTCCGACTGGTACACCCCGTCCGGCAGTGCACGGATCGCGTCGCGCATGGCGTTCTCGGCGCGTGTCTGCACCACGCGGGCGAGCGCGCGCAGATCGTGCATGCCATACTCGTCCATGAATGCCAGGAGCCGTTCGGCGCCGAGGGCGTTGGCGGCGATGAAGGAGTGGATGTCGCCAAGCACTTCCTCGTGCTTGCGCACGTTCTCCGCGATCAGGGTGAACAGGTCATCGTTGGGGACGCCGGCGCGATACAGCATCATCGGCGGGATCTGGATGCCTTCCTCGTAGATCTCGCGGGCGCGCAGAGAATCCTTGGTGCCGCCGATGTCGCCGACATGGCCGACCGTGCCGGTGAGCGCCACCAGCGTGCCGCTGCGGAACACCGGGGTGACGACCGCGATGTCGAACAGGTGGCCGGCGCAGAGCCATGGGTCGTTGGTGACCAGCACGTCGCCCGGACGCAGCGTGTCGGGCGGGAATTTCTCCAGCAGCGCCTTCACCGCGCGCGGCAGCGTGAGGTTGAACACCGGCATGGCGCGCGGCGAATGGGCGAGCGAATCCCCGCGCGCGTCGAGCAGGTCGCAGGCAAAGTCCTGCGCCTCGGACACGATCAGCGAGAAGGCGGTGCGGCAAATGGTATGCCACATCTCCTCGACCACGGTGACGAGACGGCTCCACATGATTTCGAGTGAAACCGGATCGGCCTCGATCAGCGTGGCGGCCTGTTCGATCGGCATATCGGCGGTGATCCGCGCGACAGGCGTTGCGGCGAGCCCGATGTCGATCGCCAAGGTGCCGGTGGCATCGACGCTGACGGTGTCGCCGGGCGGGACGATGGTGGTCGCCTCGCGTTCCTCGATGATCGCGGGGCCGGTGATGCGCGCGCCGGGCGCCAGGGCGTAGCGGTCATAGACCGATGTATCTACGAAGCCGCCGTCGAACCAGGCGGCCCGCGTGCCCTTCAGTGCCGCGCCGGCCGGGCGGGTGCCGGCCTCGGTTAGCGACAGAAGCGGCAATGGACCGCGGCAGCGCACGCGGAACGAGACCGCCATGATGCCGACACCTGCATACACAGAAGTATATCGCGTCGCATAGGCGGCGACGAATGCATCACGGATCGCGGGCATGTTGGCATCGCTGATCGGACCGTCCGGCAGCACCACGCTGATCTCGTGCATCTGGCCTTCCAGCCGCATGTCGGCCAGGCGTTCGGTCACCACGTTGCGTTCGCCGCTGAGCCGGCTACGCGCAGCCTCCGTCAGGTCGCGCAGGATCGCATCGATGGTCGCCGCCGCGCCTGGCGCGTCGAGCAGCACGGGATGGCTGCGCACCTGCTCGAACGACAGCGGTGCCGCGAGGAAGCCCAGCGCGGATGCGGCGCCGGATGCGGGCGGGATCAGTACCTGTTTCACGCCGAGGATGCGCGCCACCTGCGCGGCATGGGCGGGGCCGGCGCCGCCGAAGCCGACCATTGCGTAGGCGCGCGGATCGCGGCCTTTCTCGACGATGTGGATGCGCGCCGCGGCGGCCATGTTCTCCACAACCATGCGGTGGATGCCCCAGGCAGTATCGACCGCGCTGAGGCCCAGGCTTTCGCCCACCTTCGCCAGCGCGCGTTCGGCGGCGTCGCGGTCCAGCGCCATGCGGCCGCCGAGGAAGAAGCCGGGATCGTAGTAGCCCAGCAGCAGATTGGCGTCGGTCACCGTGGGCTCCGTGCCGCCGCGCGCGTAGCATGCGGGCCCCGGATCGGCGCCTGACGAATGCGGGCCGACGCGCAGCAGTCCCACCTCGTCGATCGAGGCGATCGAGCCGCCACCGGCGCCGATCTCGATCATGTCGATGACCGGCGCCTTGATCGGCAGGCCGGAGCCTTTCTTGAAGCGATGCACGCGCGCCGCTTCCATCATCGGCGCGATCTCGGCGCGGCCGTCCTGGATCAGGCACGCTTTCGCTGTCGTGCCGCCCATGTCGAACGAGATCACGTCGGCATGGCCCGCGGCTTCGCCGAAGAAGGCGGTGGCGAGGCCACCACCGGCGGGACCGCTCTCCAGCATGCGGATCGGGAAGTCGCGCGCCGTCGCGGGCGACAGCAGGCCACCGGCGGAGTGCATGAAGCTCAGTTCGCCACGGAAGCCGCGGACGTGCAGTTCGCGCTCCAGCTTCGCGATGTAGCGGCTCATCAGCGGCTGCACGTAGGCGTTGGCGCAGGTGGTGTTGCAGCGCTGGTACTCCCACAGCTCGGCCACCACGTCGGACGAAATGGAGACCGCGATGTCGGGGAATGCCGCGCGGATGATTGCCGCGGCCTGCCGTTCGTGTGCTGGATTGCAGTAGGCGTGCAGGAAGCAGATGGCGATCGCCTCGATCCCTTCGGATATCAGGCGCTGCGCCATCGCACGCACCTCGTCAGGCTCGAGCGGGGTCAGCACGTTGCCGTCGCGGTCGAGGCGCTCCGTCACCTCCAGGCGATGGCGGCGCGGAACCAGCGGGTCGGGGAAGCGGAGAAAAAGGTCGTAGATGTCGTAGCGCTGCTCGGTGCCCATTTCCAGGATGTCGCGGAAGCCGCGTGTGGTGATGAGGCCGAGGCGCGCGCCGGTGCGCTCGATCAGGGCGTTGGTGACGAGGGTGGTGCCATGGACCACGTCGCCGATGTCGGACAGCGTGAGCCGAGCGGCGTGCAGCAGTTCGCCGAGGCCCTCGAGAGCGCCGACCGAGGGATCGTGCGGCGTGGTCAGGCACTTGTGGAGCCGGATCTCGTTGCGCTGCGTATCCAACAGGATGAAATCGGTGAAAGTGCCGCCGATGTCGAAACCGATACGGTAGCGGGTGGAGGCGGGCATTCGGGGGTTCCTGGAATTGCGGCTGTTGAATTGTGCACCGCAGCGGAGGGGGTCTCAAGGGTGGGCGGCCTGGCGAGACTTTTGGATTCAACACGCAGGCCGCGCGGAGGGCCACAGAGGAAACAGGGAATGCGCTTCGCGCGACGCGGCTGCTGTTGTTTCGCCGCGGCCCCTCATGGCTCTCAGAACTGCCTCCGTGTTGAAATTGGTCAATTGGCGTTGGTGTGTCCACGCGCGAGGCGGGACCGCGTGAGGAGCGTCCGGCACATCGCCCTTGCATTCGGTCCGGGGATGGGGCGATTGGCTGGCGCCCCGAGCGGCAGACGGAGGAGTCGATGGACCCGATCAAGCGCCCTACCCGCTACCAGGAGATGACGGACCCACAGTCGCGACCGCGCTATACCGGCATTCCCACGTTCTTCCGCGCGCCACACAGCGAGTCGCTGGCGGACACCGATATCGGCGTGATCGGCGTGCCGTATGACGGCGGCGTCACCAACCGCACCGGAGCCCGGCACGGGCCGCGGGCGGTGCGCGACCAGTCCTCGCTGCTGCGGCGGCTCCATCCGCATGGCATCGCGCCGTTCGACATCGCCCGCGTCCGCGACCTCGGCGACTGCTGGATCGAACAGCCCTACACCTTGGAAGGAGCGCTGGGCGAGATCGCCGCGTTCTACACGACGATCGTCGCGGCGAAGGTGGTGCCGCTGTCGGTCGGCGGCGATCATTCGATCAGCCTGCCGATCTTGCGCGCGGTCGCCGCAGAGCGGCCGGTCGGCATGATCCACATCGATGCGCACTGCGACACGGGCGATGACTACCTGGGCTCGCGCTTCCACCATGGCGCGCCGTTCCGCCGGGCGACCGAGGAGGGGCTGCTCGATCCAAAGCGGGTGATCCAGATCGGCATCCGGGGCACCACCAACGATCCTGACATGTGGGGGTTCTCCACGCGCTCGGGCATGCGGGTGCTGGGGATGGAGGAGTTCCACGACAAGGGCTGGCACTACGCGGCCGAGGAGGCGCGGCGGGTGGCGGGCGGAGGCCCCACCTATCTGACGTTCGATATCGACAGTCTGGACCCGTCGCAGGCGCCTGGCACCGGGACGCCCGAGGCGGGCGGCATCACGGCGCTGGAGGCGCTGCGGCTGCTGCGCGCGCTGCGCGGCATCGATTTCGTCGGCGGCGACCTGGTCGAGGTGGCGCCACCGTTCGATGTCGGCACGATCACGTCGTTCAACGGCGCTTCGATACTTTTCGAAATACTTTGTCTGCTGGCGGAGGCTTGGCAGAAGCGCACGGGCGCTTAGCGTGCCATGTCTCGATGACACTTGAGCGCGCAACACTCGGGAAGCGACTTGGATCAGGCAGTCACCATACCCGTAACGGAGGTCAGGCGTCCGTGGCTCGGCTCCCGGCGGCGCGCGCGGCGGCTTGGTCCGGTGCTGGTTATATCGCTCTGGCTGCACCTGACGCTGCTGCTGCTGATGTTGGTGACGGTCAAATTCAACCCGCAGGGGGAGGAGGAACTGCCGCCGCCGTCAGAGGTCGCCATGGTGTTCGAGGGCGGGACGCCAAAGGGTCCGGCACTGCCGAATCCGAAGCCCAACGTCGCTGCGCCATCCGAGCCGCCGGCGCCACCGCCCACGCCGCCGGCTGCCAGATCGCCACCGCCGTTGCCGGCACCACCGCCATTGCCGGCACCCGCGCCACCGGCACTCAGACCACCGCCACCGGTCGCAATGGCGCCGCCGCCACCTGCGCCTCCCGCCGAGACCGCCCCGGAAGCATTGCCGACACCTCCGCTGCCCCCGCCGCCGGCCACCACCGCCGAAATCCCGCTACCCAAGCCGGTGCCGCCGCTCGCCATGGTGGTGCCGCGGCCGCCATCACCGGCACGGCCACTCACGCCGCGCGCTCCGGCGGCACCGCCGGAACCAGCCAGACCACCGGCATTCCCGACGCCGATGAACTTCTCTTTCGGCCGGGCTATGCCGCAGGAGCGCGCGCCGACGCGGACCACGCCGCACGCACCGAACACGCTCGACTTCTCGCTCGCGCCACGCCAGGGCGCCACCGACAACTCGCCGTTCTCACGCGTGGCCGGCGCGCGTGTCGGTCCGGACTGGCGCAACCTGCTGAGCGCATGGGTGCGCACGCACGCTTACTACCCGGAGCAGGCGGCGATGAACGGCGAGGACGGCGACGCGATGGTGCAGGTCGTCGCCAGTCCGAGCGGCCACGTCACCTCGGTCGAGATGAAGATGCGCTCCGGCTCGCAATGGCTGGACATGGCGCTGATTGCGCTGTTCCGCGATGCCGATCTACCGCCGCTGCTGGGTGAGTCGGAGCCGATCACCTTCAACTTCACGATGCACTACATCCTGATCCGAATGCGGTGAGGACGCTGGTCGTCGCGCTGTTGGCCGGCTGGCTTGCCGGCTGTGCCGTCACGCCCATGGCGGGTCCGGTGCCGCGTGGCGAGGCCACGGTCTATGTCGTGGGCCGCGGCTGGCACACCGATATCGGATTGCCAGTGGACGAGGTGACCGGCCCGCTCGCGTCGTTGGAGAGCGACTTTCCCGGCGTTCGCTTCATGGTGTTCGGCTTCGGCGAGCGCGAGTACCACATGGAGCGCGAGGAAGGCTCGGGCGAGATGCTGGCTGCGTTGTTGCCGAGCAAGAGCGCAGTCCTGATGACCGCACTGAACGCGCCGCCGACGGAGGCGTTCGCGGACCACGAGGTCGTGGTGCTGCACCTGCCGCGCAATGACGTGGCGCGTATTGCCGCGCGGCTATGGGATGGGCTGGAGAAGCATACCGACGGCTCAGCCTGGCGGCTCGCGACCGGGCCCTATGTCGGCAGCATGTTCTACGCCTCGACGGAAACCTATGACGGGTTCCACACATGCAACACCTGGACCGCATTGGTGTTGCGCGACGGCGGCCTGCCGATGAATACGCATGTGCTGTTTGCCGGACAGGTTATGCGGCAAGTGTCGCAAATCGCCGAGATGCAGGGGCGCGCCGAGTGATCAGCAGGGGGGCGCCGTGCCATTGGCGCAGACCGCGGTCGAACCTGGCGGCACGACCACCGTGGTGTGCGACGGCGGCGGCGGGTTGCTGCTGCTGAAGCTGAGGCAGCCGCCGAGCAGAAGCGGCAACAGAAGAGACAGCAACATGCGCATGGGCGAAATTCCTCGGCAGCCAATCATTGCGGGGTGATACCTACCGGTAGCGGCCAACCACTGTCGCCTCACAAGGCTGTGTGGGTTTCATCGCACTTGCTCGACCTCCACGTGCGGTGTGCCTGGTCCGCGCAGCAGATCACCGGGTTCGCCGCGCAGGACGTCGGATGGTGGCGGATGCGCGTCATGGCAGGCCATCCCGGGTGGTGTCAGCGGGACAGTTACGTAGGCCTGCCCGGTCGTACCCGCCGGCACGCCCTTCCTGCCCGCGAGGTCGAGCGCCAACGGCAGCGTTTGGCCGGAAGATGGCTCCACTTGCGGCTCGGAGGGACAGTCGGCCGGCTGGGCGGCGGCACCACACGACGCAGCCGCCAGCAGCAGGATAGCAAGCGCTGAACGCATGAGGGAAAGCGTAGGCCGCGCGGGTTAACGCTCGGTTCGTGCATGCACGGTGGACAGCAGCGCGGGAATGAACACCAGGCTCGCCGACAATGTGCAGGCTAGGCTGATGAGCAACAGTCGTCCCATGCTGGCAGTGCCGGGGTGCTCCGACAGTGCGAGCGAGCCGAATGCCGTCCCGGTGGTCAGCGCCGAGAACACGATGGCCCGCGCCGTGGCGGACCCGAGAACCGCACGCCGTCCCGCACGCCAGTTCATCACGAAGTAAACGTTGAACGATACGCCGACGCCTAGCAGTAGCGGCAGCGCGATGATGTTCGCGAAGTTGAGCGGCAACGGAAGCAGCACAGCCACCAGCAGGGTCAGCAAGGCCGACAGCATCAGCGGGGCCAGCACCAGGCCGACATCGAGCACACGCCGCAGCGCGATCAACAGGATGATCGTGATCGACACGATCGCGATCAACGCCGCATTGCGAAAGGCATTCACGATGGTTCTGCTGGTCGCCTCGATGGTTACCGCCGATCCGCCTGCGTTCGGTGCGATCGCCGTCACCTGGTCCACGAATTGCGCGAGCCCCTGACTGGTGCGCGCCTCCGGCGTGGACAGCACCTGGACGCGCGCCCGGCCATCGGGCAACAGCCAGTCGCGCGAAACGTCTGGCGGAATCGAGCCGAGCGTCACCGGTTCGGCGCTCAGCACCGTGCGCAGGCGGTCGAGCTGATCGGGCAGAAAGCGCGTCAGATCGCGATCGGTAGTGAGCAGCACGTCGTCGTTGGTGGTCAGCAGCCTGTGCAGATCGGCGTCGATAGCGGCAAGTGGGTGGTCCTTCGGCAACTTCGCCAGTGCCGGATCGATCTGCGAAAGCGCGGTCTTTGCCGCCAGACGTATCTGTTCGGGCGTGATCGGCGCCGGCGGTGCATGCGGCAGCAGGGTCGGTGCCAAAATCGAATTGGCATCGGCGATGATGGCGAGCTTCGCCTGCTGATCATCCGGCACGAAGCTCTGAATGTCGATCACCTTCGACACGGTGGGCAGCTTGACCAGTTTGGCCTTCAGCGTTTCGGCTGCCGCCACGTTCGGTTCGATCAGGCTGATGCTGTATGGATTGGTGACCGGATTGTCCATCAGGTCGTACAGCGTGCGCATCGCCTCGGTGTTCGGGTTCTTTGTATGTAGCGGATCGGAATCGAACTCGAGGCGGGGCGAGAGCGTTATCGCCAGCGCCGCGAGCGCGGCGGCAACCGCCAGAATCGGCCGGCGATGCCGGGCAAAGATCGGATCGAATGGCGCCAGCCAAGTGAAACCGACCACCGCCGCCTCGCCGCGCGGACGGCACAGCGTGATGATGGCGGGCAGAAAGCCCAGGGTGCAGAGGAAGGCGATCAGCATGCCGACGCCGGCGATCAGCCCGAGCTCCGCCACGCCGGAGAAGTCGGTCGGCACGAAGCCGAAGAAGCCCGACGACGTGGCGATCGCTGCGATCAGGATCTGATCGCCGGTGCGGACCGCGTTCTGCCGCATCGCCTCGGCCGGATCGGGATATTCGAAGCGCCGTTCGCGGTAGCGCACGGAGAACTGGATGGCGAAGTCCACGGCGATGCCGACGAACAGGATGCCGAAGCCGACCGAGACCAGATTGAGGGTGCCGACCGCGGCCGAGGCGAACAGCAGCGTCAGCATCAGGCCGAGCGCGAGGGTAGCCAGGATCGGCAGGATCAGCCGCCAGGTCTGCACGGCGAGGAACAGCCACAGCGTGATCAGCACCACGCTGCCGATCAGGCCGTAGACGGCGCCATGCACCACGGTGGCGAACTCTTCGTCAGCCAGCGCCACCTGCCCGGTGATGCGCACACGTGCATCGCCTGACTTAACGAATTCCAGGTTGGCGATGACGTCGCGCATGGCGTCGGTCGCCTCGCCGCCGGGCTGCAACGCGCGAAAGTCCAGTTTGGGCTGCGCCAGCACGAAGGTGTACTTGCCGGCGAGATTATTGAGCGCGCTGCCGCCCAGCAGCGCCTGCCAGGAGAGCGGCTGTGGATGGCCGGACAGCGCGTCCGCAATCGCCTGGTGAAAAGCCTCAAGCGACGGGAGATAGGGACCGAGATCGACGTCGCCCCTGCTGACGCCCATGCCAAGCAGCGATAGCGCCGAAAACAATCCACGGGCGGTCGGATCGGCGACCAGCTGGCCGAGGAACGGCTGGGCGTCGATGGTGCGATCCATCAGATCGCTCAGCTGCTTGGTATCGAGAAACAGCAGCCCCTCCTTGCGGAGGAAGGGCGAGGCGTCGGGACGGCGCACCGAGTTGAAATGCACGTGATCCTTGGCCAGCGCGTCGGCGAGCGCGGCGGCCGTGGCATCTGCCTCCTCGGGCTCATGCGCATCGATCACCGCCACGAGCAGGCCGGTGAACTGCGGGAACGCCTTATCGAGCTCGGCGGCCTGCTGCCGCCAGGGCAAGCTGCTGGAGAACATGCGGTCGGTGTCGGTGCTAACGCTGAGGTGTGTGACCGCGTACCAGGCGGAGAAGGCGGCCAGCAACAGGCCGCCCAGCGCCACGAAGAGTGCGTGGCGGCGGCTGAATTCGGCCAATCCGACGATGAGGCGGTTCAGAATCATCCCGGGTCGCAGCAGTGTGGCGGCCCGGCGGTTGCGGGCGCCGTGTGATAGTCGCTCGGGCGCGGACGGTCCATGCCGCACCTCGGCGGTTTTCACGCGATCGCCCCGGCAGTAGGAGATGCGCCGAATAAACAGGAGGCGGTTCCCATGTCCATGTCGACTGCAGCGAAAGACCGGGTCGGGCCGCGCAGCCTGCCGCCGTTCCGCGCCGACCATGTAGGCAGCCTGCTGCGGCCTCGGGAGCTGGCCGAGGCCCGCGCCTCACACAAGGCCGGAACCCTGTCAGCCGAGGCATTGCACGCCGTGGAGGACCGCTGCATCGCAACGGCGATTCGCCGGCAGGAGGAGCTGGGGCTGCGCGCCGCCACCGATGGCGAGTACCGGCGCGCCTTCTGGCACTTCGATTTTGTCGCCGGGCTGGATGGCGTCGAACTGTACGAGCCGGAGCAGAAGGTTCAGTTCAAGGGCGGCCTGCCCCTGCCGCTTGCACTGCGTGTCACCGGACCGATCGGTTGGAACAAGCCGGTGATGCTCGACGACTTCCGCTTCGTCGCCGGCCACGTGAAAAGCGCGGCGCCGAAGATGACCATCCCATCGCCTTCCGTGGTGCACTTCCGCGGCGGCCGGCGGGCGATCGATGCCAAGACCTATCCCGACATGGACGGGTTCTTCGCCGACCTGGGCGAGGCGTACAACAAGGCGGTGGCGGCGTTCGGCGCGGCGGGCTGCCGCTACCTGCAGCTCGACGAGGTGAACATCGCGTATCTGTGTGACCCGGAGCAGATCGCCGGGCTGAAGGCGCGCGGCGAGCATGTGGAGAATCTGCTGGCGGCGTATGCCGGCATGTTGAACCGCGCGATCGAGGGGAGGCCGGATGGCATGGTGATCAGCATGCATCTGTGCCGCGGCAACTTCCGCTCGCACTGGGTTGCGTCGGGTGGCTATGAGCCGGTGGCGGAGGCACTGTTCAACCAGATCAACTCTGATGCGTATTTCATGGAGTATGACAGTGATCGCGCCGGCGGGTTCGAGCCGCTGCGCTTTGTGCCGCGCGGCAACAAGGTGGTCGTGCTCGGGCTGGTGACCAGCAAGTCGGGCGCTCTGGAGAGCAAGGACGAACTGAAGCGCCGGATCGACGACGCGGCGAAGTATCTGCCGCTCGATCAGCTTGCGCTGTCGCCGCAGTGCGGCTTCGCCAGCACGGAGGAAGGCAATGTGCTGACCGAGGACGAGCAGTGGGCCAAGCTGCGGCTGTGCGTCGAGGTTGCTCGTGAGGTGTGGGGCGGGGTGTGAGGTAGAAGCCGGATCTGGTGGCCCCTCCCCCCACCCTCCTCCCGCGAGGGGAGGGGGAGAAGGTCGCGGTACTGCTGCTCGTGGCGACGGGGGTGCGGCTGGCATTCGGGGCGGCGCTCGGGCTCGGTGTTGACGAGAGCTACATGGTCGCGTCGGGGCGGGTGCTGAGCCTCGGGTATTACGACCATCCTCCCGCGGCGTGGTGGCTGAGCTGGGGTGCCGCACATCTGTTCGGCAGCGAGGCGCCCATCGTGGTGCGCCTGCCGTTCATCGCGCTGTTCGCGCTGTCGACCTGGCTGATGTACCGGCTCGGCACGGCGGTCGCCGACGCGCGTGCCGGGCTGTGGGCGGCGGTGCTGCTGAACCTGTCGCCGGTGTTCGGCGTGACCACAGGCGCGTGGGTGCTGCCGGACGGGCCGCTGGACTGCGCGTTGCTCGGTGCAGCGCTTTGCCTGGTCCGCGCATTGGAGCGCGACTCGCTGGCGTGGTGGCTGGGTGCCGGTGGCTGCGCGGGCCTGGCGCTGCTGTCGAAGTACTCTGCTGGTCTGACGATGATTGGCGCGGCGTTCTATCTGCTGGCGAGCCGCGTGCATCGGCCTTGGCTGGCGACCCCGAAGCCGTGGCTCGCGGCGTTGGTCGCACTGCTGATGTTCGCGCCGGTGCTGGCGTGGAATGCGACGCATGGGTGGGCGTCGTTCGCGTTCCAGGGGGGACGTGCCGAGGGGATGCGACTTCGGCCGCTTGAACCGCTGGCGACACTTGCCGGAGAGGCGTTGTTCGTCCTGCCATGGCTCTGGCTGCCGATGATGGTCGCGTTCGTCATGGCGCTGCGACGTGGTCCGAGCGAGTGGCGGTCCTGGCTGCTGTGCTGCCTGGCCGCGCCGCCGATCGTGGTGTTTGCGCTGATCTCAGCCTGGTCGAGCCAGCGTGTGCTGTTCCATTGGGCCGCACCTGGCTACCTGATGCTGTTTCCGCTTTTGGGCGAGGCGGTGGCCCGTCGGCTAGGCCAGCCCGTGGTGCGGCGTGCGCTCTACGGCACGGCGGTCTTGGTGGTTCTGGCGATGTTGGTCATCGCAACGCAGGTGCGGTTCGACTGGCTGCATCCGGCGATCGCCGCGGTGGCACGCGAGGATCCCGACACCGAGGCGGTGGAGTGGACCTCGCTGCGCGACAGTGTGGCCCCTGGCACGATTGTCGGCGTGCCGGACTGGCGCGACGCCGGGAAGATCGCCTACGCACTCGGCCCCGATGTGACGGTGCTGTGCCTGAACCGGGACTGCCGGCAGTTCGGCATCACCTCGCCGCCGGCGCGCTTTGTTGGTGCCGACATGCTGATCCTGGCGCCCGAGCACCGCGAGCGTGTGGACGCCGAACTGGGTCCCGTGTTCGACAGCATCGAGTCGCTTCCCGATGCGTCGATCCGTCATGCCGGACGCACGTTGCGGACGGTGGCGGTGTTCCGGGCCAGGGGGCTGCGCTTCTGGCCGCCTCCGGGCTGATGGCATAATACTTGCTCGATCCCTGGCTCCATGGAGACCGTGCTCAATCGTGTCCTCAGCCCTGCTGAACTGCGTGCGCTGTCCGGCCGGAACAACGCCGACGGCACGCGGCGTGCTGCGATCCATGCGGCCCTGCTGATCGGCACCGGCTGGCTGGTTGCGATATCCGGACCGGTGACCTTGGTCCCCGCCATGCTGGCGTTCGGATTGATACAGGTCGCGCTGTTCGCACCGGCGCACGAGGCGACGCATCAGACCGCGTTCGCCTCGCGCAGCGCCAACCTGATCGTCGGCTGGCTGGCGGCATGTCCGTCGCTGCTCAACCTCCACTTCTACACGGCGTTCCACTTCGCGCATCACCGGCACACGCAGATAGCGGGTCAGGATCCGGAACTCGATATGGCGGCGCCCGACGATCTGGGCGCGTATGTGCGACGAATTCTGGGCGTGCCGTACTGGCGGTTGCGATTGCTGGTGATCGGCGATTGCTGGCGCGGCGATCTCAGTCGCTATCCGTATGTCTCGACACAGGCGACCCCGGCGATCATCCGCAGCGTGCGCGCGATGAGTGGCGTGCTGGTGGGCGGGTCGGTGGCTTCGGCGCTGCTGTTCGGCTGGGCGACGCCGTTTGTCTTCTGGATCCTGCCGCAACTGCTCTGTCAGCCGTTCCTGCGGGCCTATGTGCTGGCGGAACACACGGGATGCTCGATGGACCGCAATGGGCTGACCAACACTCGCACCACGCTGACCAACCGAGCGGTTCGGCTGTTGATGTGGAACATGCCGTTCCACGCCGAGCACCATCTGTATCCGTCGATCCCCTTCCATCGGCTTCCCGACGCGCATGTTGCGATGCGCGACCGGCTGGGCTTCGTGCAGCATGGCTATCTACGGTGGAATATGCTTATGGTGCGACAACTGGCGGGCCGCACAAGATAACCGGCTAAGTAACTGATGGCCCCGCCGGTTTCGAAGAGGGGAAACTAGCATGAACATGACCCGCCGCGCCGGTGCCGAGTTCTTCGGCACCTTCTGGCTGACCTTCGGCGGCTGCGGCAGCGCAGTGCTGGCCGCAGCATTTCCTGCATTGGGAATTGGCTTTCTCGGTGTTGCTTTGGCGTTCGGCCTGACGGTGCTGACGATGGCCTATGCGGTCGGCCATATCTCGGGTGGCCATTTCAATCCGGCCGTCACCATCGGTCTGTGGGCAGGCAAGCGGTGCGCCGCCAGCGATGTCGTCCCTTACATCGTCGCGCAGGTGGTCGGCGCCATTCTGGCCGCCGCGGTACTTTACCTGATTGCGTCGGGCAAGCCGGGCTGGGTGCCCGACGGGTTCGCCTCAAACGGCTACGGCGATCTGAGCCCCGGCAAGTACAGCCTTGGATCGTGCCTCCTGATGGAGGTGCTGATGACGTTCTTCTTCCTGCTGATCATCATCGGCTGCACATCGAAGGGCGCGGCCGTGGGCTTCGCCGGCATTCCGATCGGGCTTGCGCTGACGCTGATCCATCTGGTGTCGATCCCGGTGACCAACACGTCGGTCAATCCGGCACGCAGCACCGGGCCGGCACTGTTCGCCGGCGGCGCTTATGTGTCACAGCTCTGGCTGTTCTGGCTCGCGCCGATCGTCGGTGCGATAATCGCGGGAGTGGTCTCACGCTGGCTGCATGAGGCAAACGACGCGGTTTAGCCTGATCAGTTCGCCGCCCGCGTTCGCAGCGTCCTGGTCACCGTGTCGCTGACCCGGGCGGCGATGGCATCCGCGGCGACGCGCGCCTGTGCGTCATCGCTCCAGTTGGCGAATACCTGCCGATACGCGTCGCTCAACTGACGCGTCTGGTCCAGCGCGCCCGCGATATCGACATCGGCAAGCCGCGCTGACGCCGACTGCAGCAGATCGAGCGACGGATCCGCAACGGCGGACGCCGGCGGCGTGCCGCGGAGGCGCGCCCAGACAGCGAGGTTCGTCATCCAGGACTGAGGACCACTGCGGGACACCTGATCGTGGAGCGTGCGGAACTCCTGGCGAAGCTGGGTCGTGCCGGGGATGCCGGTATTGGCATAGGGTTCGATCTTGTCGAGCAGAGTCCTCAGGTCGCCCAGGTCGGTGCCGTCCGCGCGCACCATGGCGAGTTCGGCGGCAAACGGCATCGGCCGGCGCAACGTGTCGCTGAGCCGGACCAGCGACAATGTGCGGATCAACGTTGCCGCGGCATCCGCGCGCTGCGTCGCCGTGGTGAATTCTGCCTGCTGTTTCGCGATCTTCGCTGTCGCGGCGGCGAGGCGCTGGGAAAGGTCCTCGGTCCTCCGGTCCTGCCGCATCACCGCGAGCGTGTTCTGTTGGGCGGCCCGACCGAGTGGGGTGTGGATGCCGAATGTCGCGAGTGCTGCGTCCTCCCAGAATGGCGCGGTCAGCGCCACCACAAGCGCGGCCGCCGCGAGTGCGAAACTGTGCTGCGTCGGCGCAGAGCGCACCGCAGGCGCCGGTGACTGGTAGGGTTCATCGGCCGCCGGCTCCGGAGGCGGCGGCAAATCCTCCTGGTTCGTCATGGTGGTGGCCCGGCCTCGCACACGCGTGAAGCGGCGACTGTCGGCCTTTTCGCTCTGGAGTTCCACAGAAACGAGCGGCGCGGACTATGCCGGTCGGGCTGGTGCCTTGGTTCCTCCTGCCCGCCTGATCGCCGTCGCGCGCGCAATCACGGTCTTCGCCCGCTGCACGACCGGGACATCGATCATCGCGCCCTCGAACTGCACTGCTCCGAGGCCTTGGGCGAACGCGGCGTCGTACGCCGCGACCATGCGTTCGGCACGTTCGACCTCCGTGTCGGTGGGGGAGAATTCCTCGTTGAGCACCGGCACCTGCAGCGGATGGATCGCGCTCGCGCCGACGAAGCCGAAGCGCTTGGAGCGGCGCACGATGGCGCGGAACGCGTCCTGGTCACGGAAGTCGGCGATCGAGCCGATGAAGCCGAACGGCAGGATGCCGGCGGAGCGCGCGGCGAAGAGTGTGTGCTGCTTGGGATAAAGCAGGGCTTCCGGATCGGGCAGCATGCCGACATCGGCGGTGAAGTCCTCGGTGCCGAGGCTGAGCGCGACGACGCGCGCGTGGGATTTCGCGATCGCCTCGATGCGGAAGAAGCCGGCAGATGTCTCAACCAGCACGACGAACTGGATCTTTCCGGGCGGCAGGCCGCGTTCGGTCTCCAGTTCCTCGACGATGTCGGCGACGGCGTGGACATGTTCGGGGCTGTCCACCTTGGTGAGCATCAAGGCTGCGATGCCCGGGATTACCGCGGCTTCCAGATCGCGCACCAGCAGGCGCCACGGACGGTTCACCCGCACGAGCACGTCGCCGCCGTTGCGCGCGACCTGCGGGATGGCATCAGCGATCAAGGTGCGGGCATGGGCCTTCTGCGACGGTGCGACGGCGTCCTCGAGGTCGAGTATGATGCCGTCAGCGCCGCGGTCGGCGCCGGTTCGCACGAACCTCTCGGCCGTGACGGGCACGAAGAGGAGAGAGCGCCAGGAGGGCAGGTCGGTGCGCATGGCATGGTGTCCCGGTGTCGTTGCGAGGGAGGGTAACGACGAAGCGATCTCGCGCCAATGGAGTGGCGGCTGACCCGGACACAATGGCAGGGATACAGAGCTGAGCGACCGACCGTCGGGCTTTGGTCTCAGACGAGCGGCGGTCGAAGTAGTCGGCGCCAAGAAGCTCAAGATTCGAGCAGCACCGCGGAGGGGATTGCAGTATTGGCGAATTCTGCCGCTCATCTGCGATGCGAATGCAGGCATGTGGCAGAGACGCCGATGTGCAGTGTCATGATCGAAACCAGCCGCCTCCGGCTGCGAAACTATCGGGAGGACGGCCTCTCCGATCTCGTCAGACTGGTTGGCAACTGGGAGGTCGCACGGTGGGTGTCGCTGTTCGGACATGGCGCGGTGCCTCTGGCCAGGTCAGCGCCGGGTCAATGCCGCTTTGCTACTGTTGTTCAAATACCAAGAGCTCCGCAACGGTACTCATTGGCCTCCGGCCGAGGCTGCCCTGCGGTGTAGCCATCGCGAGTACTAGTAGCCCCGTTCCCAGTCGATCACGTTGCGCAGCGGCGCACCGTCGAGATACGAACGCAGGTTCTCGCAGAACAGATCGATCGCGCCGTGCCGATTCTCGTCGCTGTGACCCGAGGTGTGCGGCGTGATCAGCACGCGCGGATCGCGCCATAGCGCTTCGGGCGGCAGGCGTTCGAACTCGCCGACATACACATCCAGCACCACGCCGCGCAGATGCCCGCGTGCCAGCGCCTCCGCCAGCGCCGCCTCGTCCACGATCTCACCGCGGGCGACATTGACCAGCACGACGCCCGGCTTCATCGCCGCCAGCCGCGCCGCATTGATCAGGTTCGTCGTCTCCGGCGTCCACTGGCAGCAGACCGCCACGAAATCGCTCTCGCCGAGAAACCGGTCGAGATCATCGGTGCCGCCAAGCATCGCAAAACCTGCCGGCAGCGGCATTCCAGGTTCCGGCCTGCGCCGCGTGCCGATAACACGCATGCCCAGGGCGGCGGCCAGTCGGCCGACCTCGCGACCGATCCCGCCTGCGCCGATCACGCAGATCGTCTTCCCCTCCAGCAGCAGCGGCCGGTAGGCACGATGGTTGAACGTGCCCGTCGCACGGTCGTCGATGGCGCGATCCAGTTCCTTGGCGAAGTGCAGGATGCCGGCGATCGTGTACTCCGCCATGGCGAGCGTGCTTCCCATGCCACGCGACGTCGTCACCGTCACGTCGCTGCCCCACAGGTCGCCGGTCCGCAAGTTGCTGGCACCCGCGGGACGCTGATGGAACCACTTCAGTCGCGGCGCCCGCGCTCGCAGATCGAGCGGGAAAGGGAAGCCACCGAGCACCACCTCAGCTTCGGCGAGCATCCTGTCGCGTTCGGCGCGCGTGCCCGCCCCGGTGGCGCCCGGCGCGAGGTAGCGCGACCCGGCATAGGCCGACCAGGTGTCGCGGATCTCGCCATCGAACCAACCGCCGGCGTCGGTGATGCGGACGGCAGGATCGATTGCCTCGATCCTGCCGCGATCGACGGAGTTCAGACGTTGGATGGCAAGAATGTTGATGGTGCGCATTGTGCTCAAAAATCCTTTCGCCGTATGCAGTGCATCACAGAGCCGGCCGAGATGCACCTCACGCAAGACGGTCGCCTCCTGAGCACAGCATCCCTGCCGCTTCGCGCAGACAGGCGTCTCGCCGCCGTCCGGCTGTGGACTGGGGCGCAGCCTTGCTCACCAGTCAGCCGGTCGTACCACCTCTTCGGGCCTGCCCGCCACCTCCCATGCCTCGCGGCCTCCGCGGTACCAATAGACATTTGTGTAGCCAGCATGGCGCAACCGTAACGCGAGATTGTAGCCATCAAAAAACGAGACGTTAAAGCTCATCGCAACAATCGGCCTTCCCATGTTGCCGCCGGTCAATTCCCGCACTTTCAAGTCGAGACGCTTCTGTATCTCATCATCGAACGTGCCGTGAGTGTTGCCGCGGAAGTCGAGACCGACTGCTCCCTGAACCGAGCGATACCACGAATTGCTCATCGTATCGATCACCAGCGGTTTCTCGTCGTCCAGCATCTGCGCAAATTGCTGAGTGCTGAGCGTCGTCACGCCTGGGGCTGTCGTTGGGGTTTTGCCCAGCATATCCTCGTGCAGTACGTCGTCGGGGGGCACCCCGAAATCCGCGTCTGGATCAAGATGGTCGCGGTTACCAGCGGCCTTCAAGGCCCGCTGCAAACTCTGGATTTGCTCCCGGTTGGTATCCGATTCAGGATCGTCCGGGCTATGCTGACGCCAAGTGTTGAAGGGGAATTGATCGTTCAATTCCCTGGCCAGGCGCTCCGCCGTGTTAACATCTCCAGTGCGATATGCCGCAACAGCCCGGAACGCAAGCATACTGCTGATACGATATGATGGCAGCGTACCGGCAGCGGCCAACGCACGATCGGCCCACTCCAGCCCTTCCCGATCATGCCCGCGGTAGACATTGCAGAAAGCCACGTCCCAATACAGGTTTTTGATGGCGGCGGCACGCGGATTCAGGCGAATCGCTTCTTTGAAGAAGTTGATCGCCTCATCGTAGCGCCCTTGATTGCGCCCAAGAACGCCAAGCTCATTATAACCGGCAAAACTGTTGGGATAGTACTCGATAAGTCGTTTCGCGACAGCTTCCAGTTCATGCCGAACTCGTCGGTAGTTCAACCCATCTTGCTGCCAATCCAATAAATTGGCTTGGGCAATCAGAACCTGCTCCGCGTTCGGTTGCAGTCTTTGCGCGCGCTCGACGTACTGATGTGCGCGCTCGATCGCGACATCGTACGGCACTATTTCGTAGAACAGCTCGTTCAGCACTGTCATGGCCGCCCCGCACAGCGCCAGCACCAAATCCTGGTCGCGTTGCAGGGCCATTTCGTAAAGTGACATCGCCTGTGTGAGGGTTTCCTTCGTCATAGGCTGCAAAAATACGGCACGCGCCCGCAGAATCAGGTCGAACGCATTCGGATTGGTTGGGCGGTCGCGCAGGCTACGTGCAGCCTCAATGTCTACTAAGCTGACGTTGAGCGCAGAGCGCATGCGAATGACGATCTGGTCCTGCCCCTCAGCCAGATCATCGATCTTCTGATTGAAACCGGCAGACCAAAGCTGCGCGCCGGTCTCGGTCGACCCCAGCTCGGCGTTGATCCGCAGCACCGGCCCAAGCCTTTGCACGCTGCCACGAACCACGTAGCGAATGCCAAGGTCCCGACCGATCTGCCTGATGTCCTCCGCCTTGCCACGGTAGGTGTATGCCGTTGCACGCGAAATGACAAAGGCGGCGGGGATATGCGAGAGCTCCGTGGTCAGGTCGTCTGTGATGCCGGTCGCCAGATAGTTATCCGCCGCGACTTCACCGGTGTTCTCGAACGGCAGCACGACAAGCGATAGCGGCGGCGCATTCGACAAACCAACATTCAGGGGCGGATCGGTCTGCGCCTTCGGAATTGATGGGGCTTGGCTCAAGCCGGCGACGAGCGCCGCTCCTCGGTATAGCCACCACCCTGTGCCGGCCGCCCCAATGAGCAGCAGCCCGGCGAGACCTGCAACCAACTTGCCGCGTGCGCGACGTGGTGGCCTGGATGGCGTCGAATCGAGATGTACAACATAGGCTTCCACCGGCTGCGGGATGTTCTTCAGTGTTAGCGAACCGATGGGTTCGAAAGTCAGACCGAGCCGACTATGCACTTGGTCTCGCACCGCACGCGAGACGCAGAGGCCGCCGGGCGGACACGCCGCTTCCAGTCTGGCCGCAATGTTGACCCCCTCACCGTGCAGGTCGGTGCCATGCGGGATCGCGTCGCCCATATTGATGCCGATACGAAATCGGATGCGACGATCCGCAGGCTGGTCGCCGTCGTAGACCGGCATCTGCTGCTGCACCTTGGCCGCGCAACGCACTGCGCCATCGATGCTGTCGAACACGACCAGCAGCGAGTCACCGCCAGTCTGTACCACTTTGCCGCCGTGTTCACGGATTGCAGGGTCAATCAGCGCGCGACGCAGCGTACGCAGCCGCTGTAGCGTGCCGGCATCGTCCAAACTGATGAGGCGACTATAGCCGACCATGTCGGCATATACGATCGCAATCAGTCTGCGGCGGCCCGCGGCGCCGCCAACGGGCTCTGGATCGATCCCTGTCGCGCTCACAGGTCTCAGGTTAGCATAAAGCGCCGACTTGGCGACGCGTGGCCAAAAGTCTGCCGCCTATGCAAGCGCTGTGGCGTCGCTCACGCCTCCCCGGGAGTTACCGAGACTTCCAGCCTCTCCGCCCGCCGCAGCAGCGTCATCGTCAATGCACGCCCTGCCCGTTCCGCCGTCAGCGAACGGTGCATGTCGTCCACCCCAGCGATCGGCTCACCGTCGAGCGCCACCACCACGTCACCGCGCTGCACGCCGGCCTCCGCCACCGGGCCACCCGCTGCCACATCCAGCACCAGCATCCCGCTCGCCTGCGTCAGCCCATGAAACCGCCGCGCGCGCGTGTCGATCGGCACGGTCTGCCCCGACAGCCCGAGCCGCGACCGCCGCACCCGCCCGTCGCGCATCAGCCGCGTCGCAACCCACACGGCGGTGTCGATGCCGATTGCGAAGCAGATGCCCTGCGCCGGCGCGATCGTCGCGGTGTTGATGCCGACCACGCGGCCGGCGCCGCTCACCAGCGGACCGCCGGAATTGCCCGGGTTCAGCGGCGCATCGGTCTGGATAACGCTCTCGATCATTCGGCCCGACGGTGTCCGCAGCGTGCGGCCGAGCGCGGACACGATGCCGGCGGTGACGGTGCATTGAAAGCCCAGAGGATTGCCGATCGCCACCACAAGCTGCCCCACCCGCAGCGTCGCGGATTGGCCCAACTCGGCGTGCGGCAGCCCGCTGCCGGACAGGCGCAGCACCGCGGTGTCGGTATCGGCGTCCGAGCCCACCAGATTCGCATCCAGTGCCTGCCCGTCGGTGAACGAGGCACGCAGGCGCGCGGCCCCCGCCACCACATGCGCGTTGGTCAGCACATAGCCGTCGGGGGTGAAGATCACGCCGGACCCCTGCCCCTTCGGCTTGCCATCCGCACCAAAGGCGATGACATGCACCACGGCCGGCCCGACGCGTTCGAACGCGTGCACGACCTGTGCGGAATAGGGGTCGAGTTCGTCGAGAGGCGGCGCGCCAGTGGCATCGAGCGGCATGGGAAGTTCCTTCGCGGCGCACCAGATGGGAGCGGTACCGCCGCGCGGCACCCCGGCCACGCGGCCGGGTGGCGCACCGGTCATCCGGCCGATGCCGCCGGCGCTCGCCATGGGGCAGTGTGCCGGCACAGGCACAGGAGTTTGCAGCCATGACCATCGACCAACTCGAACAACTCTCAGAAGCGCTGGCAGATCGTCTCGCCGCGGCCACCTTCGTCGTCGCCATCCGCACCGGCCGCCGCGCTGCCAGCGGCATTCTTTGGCGCGACGATGTGGTCGTGACATCGGAGCAAATGCTGCCAGAGGGGGCCGAATTCACCGTCGTCCGCGGCGGCACGGAGGCGCGCGCGCAACTGGCGGGACGCGACCCCGGGACCAACGTCGCCGTCTTGCGCCTGTCGCAGAAGCTCGGCACGACGCTGCCGGTCGCCGCGCCCTCCTCTCGCCCCGGCTCGCTCGCCCTCATCGTTGGCGCGGACCACAGCGGTGCTCCGACGGGGCGTCTGGGCATGGTGCACGCCACTGGGCCGGAGTGGCACAGCCAGGCCGGCGGCCGCATCGACACGCTGCTGCGGCTCGACGCGCGGCTCGGCGCGGACGAAGGCGGCGCCGTTCTGACGCTTGGTGGCAGGCTGATCGGCATGTCCACCGCGGGCCCGCGACGCCGCGCGCTGGCGATACCGACCGCCACGATCGAGCGGGTGCTCGACCCGCTGCTCACCGAGGGCCGCATCGCACGCGGCTGGCTGGGCGTCGGCCTTCAGCAGGTGTTGGTGCCGGATCGCTTCCGCGAGGCCGCGGGTCGTGATGCCGGGATGATGGTGGTCGGCCTCGCCTCGGGCGCTCCGGCCGAGCAGGCCGGCGTGCTGCCGGGCGACATCATCCTGGAGGTGGACGGCCGCCGCACCGGCCGGGCCCGCGGCCTGGCAACAGCGCTGGCACCGGAGCGCATCGGCCAGCCAACGACGCTGAAGTTGCTGCGTGCCGGCGAGGTGCACCTGGTCACCGTGACGATCGGTGCACGCCCCGCCAAGGCATGAGCCAAGGCCTGCGCATCCTGCTGCGCGCCGACGATCCGGTGCGCCGGCAGGGCCTAGCCGTCATGTTGGAGGTGGCGGGCCACAGGTTGGTGCCCGACACGCCCGATGTGATTCTGTGCGACCTGGCACGTGGCACAGGCCATCCGGGCGAGGCGGAGGCCCCCGTGATCGTGCTGACCGACCGGCCACTGCCCGGGGAACAGCCAGCCGGCGTGCTGCCACGTGCCGTCAGCGCCGAACAGCTCGACGCGGCATTGCGAGCGGCGGCCGTCGGGCTGTTGGTTCACCTGCCTGGGAGCATTCAGGCCGATGGGTTCCGTCCCGCGGCCGAAGATGCCACGCCGCTGCTGACCCCGCGGGAGGCTGAGATCCTGACCCTGGTGGGACAGGGGATGAGCAACAAAGCGGCAGCGCGCGCCCTCGGCATTTCGGTGCACACGGTGAAGTTCCACCTCGAGGCGCTGTTCGCCAAGCTGGATGCGACCAGCCGCGCCGAAGCGGTGGCCAAGGGCCTGCGCGGCGGCGTGATCGAGCTGTAGCGGACACTATCGCTGGTGGCTCACCTCGTCGTCTCGGCATGCCCGCTGCGGAAGAGAGGCTGAATCACTCAGGCTCGATGCGGATCAGTGTCGGCGCCTCGAGCACCGCGTTCAGACCAGCGATCCGTGTCAGCGCCTCCCGCATGGCGCTCTCCTGCGTCTCGTGCGTCACCAGCACGACAGGCACCGCCTCGCCCGGCGAGCGGCCGCGCTGGAGCATCGATTCAAGCGAAATGCGCTGATCGCGCAGCACCGCCGTGACATCGGCGATGACACCCGGCCGATCCACCACCATCAGACGCAGATAATAAGCACCGACATGCGCGCTCATTGGCACCGAAGGCGCGCTCGACAGTTCGGCCGACGCCGCACCCCACACCGGGGTAAACCGATTGCGCGCGATGTCGATCAGGTCAGCCACAACAGCGGACGCGGTAGGCCCTGCGCCGGCGCCGCGGCCTTCCAGCATAACCCGTCCCACGAAGTCGCCTTCCGCCACCACCGCGTTGAACACGCCGTCAACGCGGGCGATCGGCGCGAATTGCGGCACCATGCAGGGATGCACGCGCGCCTCGATGCCGCCGTCGGTTTGCCGTGCGATACCGAGCAGCTTGATGCGGTAGCCAAGCTCGGTCGCGAACGCGATGTCGAGGGCGGAAACCTTCCGGATGCCCTCGACATGCACGGCGTCGAACGCGACCGGCCGACCGAACGCCAATGCCGCGAGAATCGCCAGCTTGTGCGCCGCATCGATGCCGTCGATGTCGAACGACGGATCGGCTTCGGCATAGCCAAGCTTTTGCGCATCGGCGAGCACCTCGGCAAACTCGCGGCCGCGCTCGCGCATCTGCGTCAGGATGTAGTTGCAGGTGCCGTTCAGGATTCCGGCGATGCGCAGGATGCGGTTGGCGGCGAGGCCCTCGCGCAGCGCCTTGATCACCGGAATGCCGCCGGCCACCGCCGCCTCGAACGCCAGCGGCACCTGGCGCTCTTCGGCTGCGGCAGCAAGCGACGCGCCGTGCACCGCCAGCATCGCCTTGTTTGCGGTCACCACGGGCTTGCCGGCGGCGAGCGCCGCCTGAACCAGCGCGTGCGCGGGACCGTCGGAACCGCCGATCAGTTCCACCACGACCTCGACTGCCGGGTCCGCGGCGAGCGCCACCGGGTCCTCGGTACCACCGCAAACCGGACAGCGACACGCCGCGGTCGCGCGTGCGGTCGCGCGCGGATACCGCGGTCACCGCGATCGGCCGTCCCGCGCGCGCAGTCACCACGTCGGCGTTGTCGCGCAACAGCTTCAGTACGCCACCGCCCACCGTGCCCAGTCCGGCGACCGCAACAGAGAGAGGACGGGTCACTTGTGCGGAGCCGCGTGCTGCGGCGCTAAACTCATTGGCATCGTAGTAGCCTCCTGGCTGGGGGCAGCGGCTGCATAGCAGCCCAAGGGGAGCATAGCAGCGCCCTGGCAGGTGCGCTCAATGGAAGCTTGCGGGCAAGTGCTGCGGCCGTCGGTTCGACGTTCATCGACAATGCTCTCCGCGTTGCATCGCCGTTGAGAGCTATCTGGACCGCGTCCTCTTGCACCCGCTGAAGCTCAGGATCTGGCCCGGGAGCGACACGGCGAATCACTGACGCGCGGAGCTTGTCTCCTTCCAAAGCAACGCGTTCCGGCGATTTGCTCCATCCATGCCCCAGCGCATCGACATCGCGGGGCGTATCGGAGCGCGAGCCGGCAGGTGGCGTTGCTCAATGGCGGCGATCGATCCACCCTATGGGCCGCCGAGTGTCCGTTCACTGTCGATCAACTCCTCAATGAGGAATGTGCGGCACCGGAACGACAGCACGCGGCGGCGTCTGAAGGGTCCACACAATCCTGACACGAGTGGCACGGCCTCCCTGCTTCCGCTACTATCCCGCCGTGCCGGACGATCTCCACGACCAAGACGCGCTCGCCTGGTCGGAACACCAAGCCGGCCTGTTGCGCCGTGTCGCGCGCGGTGAGCGGGTGAACGAGGTGGACTGGGAGCATGTCATCGAGGAGATCGAGGACGTGGGCCTGTCACCGTTCAACGCGGTCCAAAGCTACCTCCGCCTCATGCTGGTGCATCTGCTCAAGGTGCATTGCTGGCCAGAGAGCCTTTCGGCCGGGCATTGGCGGGGTAAGATCGTGTCCTTCCAGCGGGATGCGGCGCAGCGGTTCGCGCCCTCGATGCGCCAGAGGATCGACGTGGATCGTCTCTACGAGGCCGCTCAGGAACAGGTCGCGGTGGCTGACTATGACGGTCGGCCTCCCCTGCCGTTCCCGCCGGCCTGCCCGTTCACATTGGAGCAACTCCTCAACCCGCACGCCCAGGCGCTACATGCGATGCTCGCGTCCGGCTGACCAGGGCTCGCTACGGTGCCGGGGCCTCGGTCAGCACTGGCGGCTCGGCTTGGTTCGACCCGGCCTGCAGAAACGCCCGGATATTCCGCACCGCCTGCCGCAATCGGTGCGTATTCTCCACCAGCGCAATGCGCACGAACCCCTCGCCGTGCTCGCCGAAGCCAAGCCCCGGCGAGACCGCCACCTTGGCACGCGCCAGCAACAGCTTGGAGAACTCCACGCTGCCGAGACCGGCGAACCGAGGCGGTACCGGCGCCCACGCGAACATCGAGCCGTCCGGGCTCGGCACATCCCACCCGGCCGAGGCAAGGCCGCGGATCAACACGTCGCGGCGCTCCCGATACATTGCCCGAAGCTGCTCCACGCAGTCCTGCGGGCCATTCAGCGCGGCCACCGCGGCGACCTGGATCGGCGTGAAGGCCCCGTAGTCGAGATACGACTTCATCCGGGTCAGCGCGTTGATCAGCCGCGGATTGCCGGCGGCGAAGCCCATACGCCAGCCCGGCATCGAGTAGGTCTTCGACAGGCTGGTGAACTCGACCGCGATCTCCTTGGCGCCCGGCACCTGCAGCAGCGAAGGCGGCGCCTTGTCGCCGAAGTAGATCTCCGCGTAGGCAAGGTCCGACATAACCCAGATATCGTGCCGCCGGGCGAACCCGACGATCTCCCGATAGAACTCCAGATCCGCCAGATAAGCCGTGGGATTTGAAGGAAAATTGACGATCAGAGCCGTCGGCTTCGGGACCGAGTGCCGCACCGCGCGATCCAGCGCCCGCAGCATGTCGTCGTCCGGCGTGGCTGGCACGGACCGCACCGCAGCGCCAGCTATGATGAAGCCGAACTGGTGGATCGGATAGGACGGGTTGGGCACCAGGATCGTGTCGCCCGGGCTGGTGATCGCGGATGCCAGATTCGCCAGGCCTTCCTTCGACCCCAGGGTGGCGATCACCTCGGTCTCGGGGTCCAGCCCCACATCGAACCGGCGCTGATAGTAGCCGGCGAGCGCGCGCCGCAGGCCGGGTATTCCCTTGCTCACCGAGTAACGATGGGTGCGCGGGTCCTGCACGGCCTCCACCAGCTTGGCGACGATGTGCGGCGGCGTCGGGCTGTCCGGATTGCCCATGCCGAGGTCGATGATGTCCTCGCCGGCGCCGCGCGCTTTTGCCTTCGCGGTGTTGACCTCGGCGAAGACGTAGGGCGGGAGTCGGCGGATGCGATGGAATTCACCGGATGGGTCGGAGCTCATGCTGGCTTCTCGCGGCTTGGAGTCATTGTATCAATCGTGCTGCGCCGCCGCGACCGATCGCAGCGGCATCCACCTGCACGGCGGAGGCTGGCACCCCGGCGGAGGTCAGCGCCGCGGCCATCGCCTTGGCGCGCGACAGTCCGAGAGTGAGGGCGGCGGACTGAGTGGCCGGGTCGTCCGAGGTGGCATCGCCGTAGCCGGTAACCCCGATGATGCCGTTCCCACGCCGCGCGGCAAGTTGCCTCAGGTTATCGGCGGCGAAGGTCTGCAGCTCAGCGGAGCCGGTGACAAACGTCACGCTGACGGAATTGGCTGAGCCGGTCGGCTTGGCCGGAGGTGCGGATGTCGGCGTTGCCGTAGCGACCTTCGTGGCTGCGGGCGGTGGCGGCGGCTCGGCTTTCCATCCAGGACCAGGTGCTCCGCCCGCAGGAGCCGACGATGCTGTGGCTTGCGGAACGCCCGGCAGGTTGGGTGGCGCCGGGGGCGCGGCTGGCAGTGGAGGTGGCGCCGCGGCCTGGACGGGAGGCGGCTGCGCCGCGGCACCCGGCGGGGCAAGCGGCGTGCTCTGCACCGCACCCACCGGTGCCTTGGCCGGCGCTGCCGCCGTCTGGCCTCCGGTGGCTGGCTGGCTGGGTGTGGGCGGGGCAGGCGGTGCCTCGGCGGCCGCCATGGTGGCGCTCGCCTTCGCGGTCCCAGATGGTGAAGGCGGTGGTGGCGGAGGCACGGTGCCTCGGCCGAACAGGGCGGGCGATGCGCCGGGCACCGACGGATCGGCGATCGGTGCCTCGGCGGCGACGTGCTGCGCGTTGCTGCGATCAGCGATCAGCGCGCTGGCGATGTTGTCGAGCGCCGCGCGGTCCGGCTGCGCCGGCTTCGGCGGCACAGTGGCCAGGTTGGGATACGGTTGGTCGGCACCGGGTGGCGGTGGCCGTTCCTCGGCGATCTTGCCGCCTTCCAGGCCATGCCACCAACTCACCGGGTTTATCGATGAGGGAAACGAAGAGCATCCCGCCAGCGCCAGCACACACAGTGACGCGAACTGGCGGTAACGCAGGCCAGAGGTGCCGGATTCGAGGCCGCAACCAGCTTGAACCGCCCTTCCCGCGCCCCTAGGTTGCCCGCCACTGTCGCTGCTCAGCATCGTCGAATCCGCTCCACGCCGTGCCTTGATGTAGCTGGTGGTGGTGCCGACGGAAAGGACGCGTATGGCCGACGAGACCAAGACCGAAACCACTGGGTTCAAGCTGCCCGACCCGGCGGAGATCGGTCGTTCGATGGCCGACATCGCCGAGCGCTCGCAGCGCATCGTCGGCGAATGGCTGAAACGCCAGGCGAACGAGGAGCATGCGCCCGACCCGCTGAACATCGCCAGCGCCTTCATGGAGATGACCGCGCGGCTGATCGCCAACCCAGCCAGGCTCGTCGCCGCCCAGCTCGGCTTCTGGCAGGACTACATGACCCTCTGGCAGAACACCGCGCGCCGCATCATGGGCGGGGAGACCGAGCCGGTGATCGCCGCACCGTCCACGGATCGGCGCTTCAAGGACGACGCCTGGCGGGAGAATGAGGTCTTCGACTTCATCAAGCAGTCGTATCTGTTGTCGGCGCGTTATGTGCAGGATGTGGTGAAGCAGGTCGACGGGCTCGACCCGAAGACCGCACAGAAGGTGGACTTCTACGCGCGGCAATTCGTCGATGCGATGAGCCCGTCGAACTTCCTGCTGACCAATCCTGAGGTGCTGCGCAAGACCGCCGAGACCGGCGGCGAGAACCTGCTGCGGGGCCTCAACAACCTGCTGAGCGATCTTGAGCAGGGCAAAGGCAAGCTCCGCATCAAGATGACCGACATGGCGGCCTTCAAGTTGGGTGAGAATATCGGTGTCTCGCCAGGCAAGGTGGTGTTCCAGAACGACCTGATGCAGCTCATCCAGTACACGCCAAGTACTGACAAGGTACTGAAGCGACCGCTACTGATCGCACCGCCATGGATCAACAAGTTCTACATTCTGGATCTGCGGCCGCGGAACAGTTTTGTCCGTTGGGCGGTGTCGCAGGGCCATACCGTCTTCATGATCTCCTGGGTGAACCCCGACGAGAAGCTCGCCGAGAAGGGCTTCGAGGACTACATGATGGATGGGTATCTCGCGGCACTCGATGCGATCGAGCGCGCGACGGGTGAGCGCGAGGTGAATGCGATCGGCTACTGTCTCGGCGGCACGTTGCTCGCAAGCACGCTCGCCTACATGGCGACCAAGAAGGACAACCGGATCAAGTCGGCGACCTTCTTCGTCACCATGATGGACTTCTCCGAAGCCGGCGAGCTTGGCGTGTTCATCGACGAGGAGCAGTTGAACGCACTCGAGGAGAAGATGAACAAGCGCGGCTACCTCGAAGGCTCCGAGATGGCCACGACATTCAACATGCTGCGCGCGAACGACCTGATCTGGTCGTTCGTGGTGAACAACTATTTGCTGGGGAACGATCCGTTCCCGTTCGACCTGCTGTACTGGAACGCGGATTCGACGCGTATGCCGGCACGGATGCACAGCTTCTACCTGCGCAAGATGTATCAGGAGAATCTGCTGGCGGCGCCGAACGGGATCACCTTGGCGGGCGTGCCGATCGATCTACGCAAGATCAAGACACCGGCGTATTTCCTGTCGACGCGCGAGGATCATATCGCGCCGTGGAAATCGACCTATCGCGGCACGCAGCTGCTGAGCGGTCCGAAGCGGTTCGTGCTGGCGGCGTCGGGCCATATCGCCGGCGTGGTCAACCCGCCGGACGGCGGGAAGTACAGTCACTGGATCAATCCCGATCTGCCGGCTGATCCGGAAGAGTGGTTCAAGGGCGCGACCGAGATCGCCGGTTCCTGGTGGCCGGACTGGCACCGCTGGGTCACCGCACTCGGCAAGGAGCAGGTCCCTGCACGGACGCCAGGCGATAGCAAGCTGAACTCGATCGAGGACGCGCCCGGAAGCTACGTGCAGGTGCGGCTGAGCTGATCCACGCCTGACACAGCGATCCGCTGCTGAATAATACCAATGTCCTCTGATCAGAACCTATGTGCCCAATCTCGCAGACCGATGGACATGATGGTCCACGGCTGATCGACGAGTTTGTTCCAGGCGTCGCAACAGTGGTCGAGAATATCGTCGTAGGAGAAGAACACGCGGTTGGAGAGCCAGTTGTCGCGGACGAATTGCCAGATGTTCTCGACCGGGTTGAGTTCGGGGCACTTCGCGGGCAGTGGCACGAGCGTGATGTTGGGCGGTATGGCGAGCTGGTGCGACAGGTGCCATCCCGCCTGGTCAAGGAGCAGTACGGCGTGGCAGCGAGGCGCGACGGCTGTGGCGATCTCGGCCAGGTGCAGGTTCATCGCCTCGGTATTGCATCGGGGCAGCACGAGCGCTGCCCCCTTGCCGAGCGCGGGACAGATGGCGCCGAAGATGTAGGTGGAAGCGGTGCGCTGATCGGACGGCGCGGCTGGCCGTGTTCCACGTCTGGCCCAGCGACGGGTGAGCTTGTTCTTCTGTCCGATCCTGGCTTCATCGGCGAACCAGACCTCTATCGCGGCAGGATCGACACCCTTGTCCTGCGCGATCTCGCCCAGGATGGCGGGGAAACTTTTTTAAAATGCTCGATCGCTCCCGCCGCCTGAGCGTGATGGCGCGGCCGCGCGGTGAGCTTGCGGTAGCCCAGCGCGCGCAGTTCGCGGCTCACCGTCTGCCGCGCGACAGCGACACGGAACTCCTCCCACAACCACTGGCAGAGATCGATCAGTCGCCAGCGCACGACACCATGAATGGCGGGTATCGGACCGCTTTCGATGGCTGCCGCCAGTGCTGTGCGGTGTTCCGCGTTCAACCGGGGCGTTGGACCAGGAGCCTTGCGATCAATCATCCCCTCCGGCCCCTCGGCGTTGAACCGCAGCACCCAGTCGCGGATGATCTGCAGACCGACACCGCCGACGCGGGCGGCTTCGCTACGACTGCCGCCATCGTAGATCACCGCCAACGCCAACAATCGCCGTGCCTGATTTGCGTCCCGCGTATAACGCGCCACGTGACGCAGCGCAGAGCCCGTGAAGTCCGTGCGGAGTGCTACCGCTGCCGACATGGCCAACATCCTGCTGTTCGCCATGGTGAATCACATCAGCCCCGCGTCGGGGAAGTCCTTTGAGTCAGCACCCGCGGGCCTTGGTATAAGTCAACCGAGTTGGGCACGGGTCGTGCCCCTTCGTCTCCCACGTCTTTGTTGACTGCATGAAAGCCCGGCGCAGATGCCGTCAGCCATCATCTGGGCCGCGTCCGCCGCCTCCATCCTCGCCAAGCTTGCAAAAACTGCCTGTAGCGTCCGAATGAGAGCACCAGGGACCGAAACTACCTGTTGAGCCCTTGCTTCGGATTGTAGTCCGTTGGAGGCACCATACCGGCACCCTCGCTCCAGGTTTCGAACCGTGGCGTCTCGTTATCAAGGTTGTTCAGCCACAGCATCGTGCTTTCCGTATAGCAGTGGAAATTGGGTTTGAAGTCGAACGGCTCGTCAAGTGTGCCCACCAGCACTGCGATGCGCTGAACTTGCGGGCGTTGGAAGAAGATCGGAGAGCCACAATCCCCGCAGAAGTGTCGCACGGAATCTGATGAAGTCTGGATAGTCTTTGTGGTGCCCTTCGTCACCTCGACGCTCTCGGGCGGCACAAACGCCAAAGCCATAAAGGGCCCGCCGGATGCTTTCTGGCACATCCTGCAGTGACAGATTACCTGAAAAATCGGAGCACCAGACACGGAATATCGTAATAAGCCACAGAGGCAGCCGCCGGTCATTGCCATCTGCACTTCTCCCCGTTGAACCAAGGGTTCGACAATAGAGGCATTATCAGCGGGTATGGCAAGCCACTCCCTTCTCGGAACACTTAAAGCCCGCAGCAGGCGCCGAATCATGAGCGGCCGCTCCGCCCGATCAGTCCTTCGGACTGGGTATCAAGCGACAGATTTTGTCCACTAGTCTAGTCGCTAGGCAGTGGACCCGGGAGTAAAAGGATCGTCGGAAATCCCGTCACGGGTGTGGCCATCCAACGACGCGCTCGCCCGCGGCCGAATGACTGCACCTTCCCTGCTGCCGCAAGCGAATCGAGCGCCCGCTGCGCGGTGCGCGAGCTGGCTCCAAGCGCAATCGCCAGAGCCGAACTCGACCATGACTCGCCATCTGCGAGGAAGGCGAGCATCGCCGCATTCTGTTCTTCGACCAGCGGCGCCAATACGACGACCTCGCGTGCGCCGCGCGGCGTCAGCGCAAAGCCTCGCTTCGTCGCGCTCACGTCTGCCAGTGTCGGAAGCTCCGCGCGAAGCCGCCCGACTTCGACCCGCAACCGTGCGCGATGCGATTCATCGGCGTGCTTCGCCCGGAATGCGCCTGCGATGAGCGTGCTCCTCGGCACGTCTCCCGGCCAGGCTTCACCCAGCGCGCGTGCAAGCGCAAACAATACCGGTCGCGTCGCGAGCGAGACCACCCTGCGTGCGTCACGCACGACATAACGGCACGCATCGACCACGAGCGCCTCCGATGCCAGTAGCGCTTCAACATCCTCGAGCAGCAGCAGTCGTTCATCGCCACGCGTGATCAGGCGCGCCGCTTGTGTGTTGAGGACGCGGGATGCGCTCTCGACTTCCGCCGTCAGCGCCGGGATATCTGCGTCGCGCGCGGCACGCTCGGCCCGAGCGAACGCCGCGCGCGCCGTCTTCGTCCGAAGGCGTCGTATCGCGATCCCCGCAACGACCAACTCGTGCGCGGCCCTAGACGCGGGCGGGAAGGGCGCGGGATCAAGCGCGCCGAGCCTAAGTTCGGCTTCGTCGAGCCGCCCGATCAGGAGCAGGCGACGCACCTCGAGAGTTCGGGCGTGCGCGGCATTTACCAGGTCGCCTTTCGCTTCGAGCGTCGTCCGGGCCGCGTCGAGCGCCTTCGGGGGAAAACCCAGGTCGCGCGAAACCAGTGCGATCTCGGCCGCGGCGACGACACACCTCGCGCGGGCCACCGCCTCTCTCGGACCGAACGCGCGCGCCGCACTCCGCAGGAGTGCCTTCGCCCGAACGAGATCGCCGAGTTGCGCCATCGCAATGCCTCGAAGCGCGAGCGCAGGCGGGTCGTCGCGCAACGCAACTCGTTTCAGTACGCCCAGAAGATCGCCCGCCGCGAGCGCACGCGCAGCGGCAGTGATCAGCGAGTCCATCGGAATCCCGCCACACTTGTCACTCCCACCTTCCAGTGCCGGCAACTAATTCAAGGGCACGAGCGATGAGGCCAACGGAGAGAACGATGCAAGACTTCATGAGAGATGAACTTGGAACCCCTAAGGTAGTCGATCGGAGCACCTTCCAGGCGGAACTGGACGCGTTGCGCGTTCGAGAGAAGGCCCACACAAGAGAAGGCGACGCCATCGCGGCCGGCCGCCGACGCTTGCCCATGGTCGAGGTGGATGGCGCGACACCGCTCATTGGCGTACACGGGGCGGTCACGCTGGTGGATGCATTTGAAGGGCGCCGGATGCTCATCGCCTACTACTTCATGTGGCACACCGGCCACCCCGCGCCGCAGCAGTGCGAGGGGTGCACCTTGTATACATCCCAGGTCCGCGAGCTGTCCTTCATTCATTCCCGCGACGTCACCTACGCCACGTTCTGCCAGGGCCCGTTCGAAGAGAGCGTCCGGTACCGCGACTTCATGGGCTTTCAGATGCCCTGGTACTCGGCACCCCAGGACTCGCTCGACACTCTCTTGGTTGGACGCCGCGTGGGCATGATGCACATCGTCTGCTACCTGCGACAAGGATCCAATGTGTTCGAGACCTATTGGACGACGAGGCGCGGCGTCGAGGTGCTGGGCAATAACTATGCGTTGCTCGACCTGACCGTCTACGGACGGCAGGAGACGTGGGAGGACTCGCCGGCCGACTGGCCACAACGGCCGACAGGCAAGCACAATTACCGTATCGATGGACGCCCCATCACCCAGTGGCCTCGCCTGCAGGCTGGGTATTCCGACGATCTGGGAACCGGCAGGCGCTGAACCGCACCGACCATTTCCTCAACCTTCGTCCAAATACCGCACCCGCGCTCGGTGAACCTCTCCGGGAAGAAACACCAAATGAGACTTTTCGTCTTTCCACCGTCCGCGCGTGTGCTCGGCATAGTCGCGCTCAAAGACTACCTGAACATCGAATGCGAGATTGTACCCATCGATCTGAGTAAAGGCGACCAGCGCACGCCAGAGTACGTCGCGAGGAACCCAAATCGAAAGATGCCCATGCTTGAAGACGACGACTTCGTACTTTGGGAATCGAACGCAATCCTGTTCTATCTCGCGAACCACAAGCCGCAGAGCGGACTGTGGCCCTCCGACTTGCGGGAACAGGCTGACGTCCTGCGCTGGCTTGTCTGGGAAAGCGCCCACTGGGATGCGGAGTCTGTGGGGATGGTCGCCTATGAGACGACCTCCAAGGTCGTCCTGAGTCTCGGACCGTCCGATCCTTCGTTTGTCGAACGCGGCCAGCAGAATTTCGCGCGCTTCGCCACAGTGCTCAACGAATCGCTAAGGGGACGCGCCTGGCTGACAGGCGATGCCCTCACAATTGCTGACTTTTCGATCGCCGGGCTGGTGCCGTCGGCAGATCGCATGCAGCTTCCGGTAAAGAGATATCCTGAGATCGCACTTTGGTACGCCGCGCTCGCCGCGTTGCCGGCATGGCGCCGCGCGCTCGAAGCGAAGGATGCATCAATGGCTGCATGGCAAGCCTCGCACGCCAGCAATCGAGCACATCAACGGTAAACCGCTGCTCAACCAGCAATGGGACTGCGCCCGGGCGGGACAATATGACGGTCGAGGCGCCGCCGCCCGGTAGCTCACTCCTGCGTCTTCACCGGCGTGTAGCGCGTCAGTTCACGTTCGTCGGCCTGCTGATCGACCCGTCGTGCCGCGGCGCGCCGGTGCTCTGCCTGAATGGTGGTCAGGGCGAGCTCCAATTGCTTGGTCCGCGCAATCGCCTCGCGCAACGCCTCACGCGCCGCGAGCTCGCTGCGGTCCAACTCCATCGCTCGCTGCCGCAGCTGCGCCCGACCGCGCGCGGCATGCAGGGTCCAGCCCTCCAACGAGGCACGCGCGTCGGGATCTGCCAGCGCCCGGTCGGCCTCACTCGCGGCGGTCGCATCATGGTGATTGAGCGCCGCCGCCGCATCGGACGAGGCGCGTGCGATCTGGCCGAGATCGCCACGTCGCTCGTCCGCGCTCTGCTGCGCAAGCCGTACCAGTAAAGGGATACCCCGCCGCATCAGTCGTTCGCCCCGTTCTACGCAACAAGGCTAGCAACCATTGGTTGCCGCTCTGTTTCAGATCGGAATGCCAGGCCGCTTCCTGAACCGACCCCATGCCACGAGAATCTCATCGACCTGTGCGTTCTGGTCCGCCTTGCGGAGATCGATCAGCCGATCGCGCAGCCGCAGGATGATATGCCCGGCCGGCAAATTCGCGGCGGTCTCCAGGCGATCGAGAAAAACCTGGCCCAGTTCCGGGTCGTCGCGCATCACCCGATAGCCGGCATAGACCAGCGCCGACGAACGCCCGTAATGCACCAGCTTTCGCGCAAAGCCGCGCAGCCGCATCAGTTCCGGATGCGCCGTGATGACATCGCGGATCTCGGACGCCGTCGGCCGCGCGTTCGGCTCGCCGGCCGGCTTCAGCTCACGCCGCCACAACAGGACCGCCGTCGCGGAGATCAGTGCCTTGTCGCCGAAGTCCTCGAACATCTCATCGACTGCCGGCGCCTTCTTGGCCTGCTTGTCGTAGGTCTCGAACGCCTCCTCGGGCAGGCCGCGCATCACCAGCACCTCGATCGGCTGGCCCGCCTCCAACACCGCCGACAGCCGATGCTGGCCATTCAGCAACCGCCCGGAGCGTGAGAAGCAGATCGGCTGCGCGTTGAACATCCACTGACCGTTGCGGATGTCGCGGGCCATGGCCGCGACATGCGACTGGACGATGTTGCGGTTGCCGCGGTTGGCCGCGAGGTATTCTTCGGCGCGCTCCGGCGTGATCGTCTCCACCGTCATGGCATAGACGCTCGGATCGTGCAGCGCCTCCTCGGCTTCCTGCACCAGGCGCAACTGAATCTCGTCGCGTGCGCTGGAATGTTCGGAGTCCTTCAGTCCGGCGTAGCCGGCCAGCCGCGGAAACGGCTCGCCGCTTCGCGGATTGCGGGCAATATCGTGCCAGACATAGGCCTCGCTCCGCGCACCGGCGATCGTGTCGTTGAGCGCCTTGACGCACAGCGCAAACAGCATCACCGCGGTCAGCCGCCGCGCCGGGTCGTTGCGGCCCTCGACCAGCCTGCGGCGAATCAGTACCCCGGGCTCATCCGCGTCGAACCGCTCCGGGTGCGCGATAGCGTCCAGGAAATGCCGGATCGCGGCGCGGTCGACCTGCAGCCCCATGAAACTCAGCGGCGTCCGGATCAATTCGGTAAGCAGCCGTGCGGGGTGGTCGAAGCTGAACTTGACCGCGGTGTCGATCTCCGTGCGATTCGCCTCCAGCGCACGCTCCATCCTGCTCCACGGCGGCGTCGAAGTGCCGCGGGTCAGCGTCTCGTCGTCATAGCGGATCAGTTTGGCGAGGAGGCTCGCGACCGCCGCCGGATGCGGGATGCCACGCGTCTCGAGCACTCCGGTGAACGAGCGGCGACGCTGCTGATCGATGGTGTGGATCGTGTCGTCCGGCACGTTCTCCGCCAGCACGGTCACGAATGGCGTCTTGGCTTCGATACAGGCATAGAGACGCTGCAATCCGTCCAGCATCACCCCGTTGCGCGAAAGGATGATCGGCATGCCGTTCAGCACCCACTCGCCGGTGCGCATTGCCTGCGCATAGGCGGCGACGGCAGTCTGGTTGCGCCGGCCGGCCGGCCGTTTCACCGCCAGGAAGCTGGAGGCGGTTTCCGGGGTGATCCGCACGATGCTGAAGCGCGCCTGCCCCTGCCCGGCCTGCTCCACCTGAACAACGCGCCCGAGCGCCGAACTTGCGCCGGTGGCGTTGTCGCGGTGGTCGTCCTCAGCCATCAGGGCCCCTCTATGGCGCGCGGCCGCGGCCTTCGCGCTGTATCCGACAGTCGGCATACGCAGTCGGTCCTTCAGACACCGGCATTCGTCGCGAAAATGTCTCCCAATCTGCCAAAATGCAAGGTTAATCCCGGACGGAGCCATTCTTTTTCGCCCAAGAAGGCCGCGATTTCCGAGTATGCCGAACCGACGACCATAAGTCCTTGCAAAATCCAGCGGAGGCTGCGAAAACCTCTGACGCAAGGACCGAAGGAGGCGACATGTCGTCCGTCAATCCGGTTGCCCAGACCCCGGCGGCCGCCAAACCCGCCGATGCCAAATTGCACCGCGCGGCCAAGGACTTCGAGGCCATGTTCATGACCGAGATGCTCCACCAGGCGCGTCCGGCGCCCAAGGCCACCGGTGTCTTTGCCACCGGCGCAGGCGAAAAGTCGTGGCAGGTATTTATGGACCAGGCACTGGGCCAAGCCGCGGCCAGCCAGTCGGGCAGCGACCTGACGCGCGAAATCGAGCAGGGCATGAAGGCCGCACAGACCCCTGGGAGCCGCAAATGACCGACATCCTCTCGCCTCTCGGACAGGCCGCGAAGCGCCTCCGCGCCGCCCTGCAAAGCGAGACCGAACTCGCCATGCGCGGCGCGGTCAACCAACTCGCCGAGGCAGCCGAGGCCAAGCAGGCCGCCTTCGCCGAATTCAGCGCCGTAAGCCAGGCGCAAGGCTGCGCTTCGGCCAACGCGAACTCTGACCGTGATGCGCTACGCGCCCTGCTGGCGGCTGCGGACGAGAATGCGAACGTGCTCGACGCGGTGCGATCCACCCTGGAGAGGCTGTCCGCCGGTCTGCGAGCTGCGCTGGGGGCGATGGTCGATCCCGGGCTCTATGGACCGGTCGGGCGCCGCGTCGGTCACGTTCCGGCCGCTCGACTGGACGCATCGGCCTGATGGCCTAATCCTGCGAAAAGCGGCTTTGTTTGATTTACAGAAACGCGAAACGATGATACCGCTCACAACTGTCGCTGTGCGAAAAACCGCAAGGGCGCGCGACACCCGCGTCAGAATGGCGCTCCCGCAATCCACCCTGAATGGGAGCCACCACCAATGATCAGCTCAATCCTCACGAACTATGGCAGCATGGCAGCCCTGGAGAGCCTCCAGGCGACAAATTCCGCCCTGCTGCAAACCCAGAACCAGGTCTCCTCGGGCCTACGTGTCGCCACCGCCAAGGATGACGCCTCCGACTGGGTCACCGCGACAACGACGAACTCGAACATCTCCAGCCTGCAGCAGGTGAGCCAGAACCTCGGCAATGCCGACTCGATGCTCGGCACGGCCGTCGCCGGCGCTACCACTGTATCGGGCCTCGTCGCGCAGATCCGTGCCAAGGTCGCCTCGGTTAGCGATCCGTCGACCGACGTCGCGGCGACCCAGGCCGAAGTGGACCAGATGGTCCAGCAGATCGGTGCCACCGTGCAAAGCTCCGCGTTCAATGGCGTCAACCTGTTGAACGGCAGCAACACCGCGGCAAACGGTCTGACCTTCGTGGCGGCGACCGCCAACGACTACACCGCGGCCGGAGCGACCTCGTCCACAATCAGCACCGGAGCGGCGGTCGACCTCACGACCTCGGGCACCGGCACCAATGCCACCATGGCGGCATTGTACAATCTGGTTGACAGCGGCGGAACCGGCGGCGGTCTGGCGGCCATAGCGGCAGGCACGACCACGCTGGACAATGCACTGAAGACGGTCGACACGGCGGCCGCCACGGTGAACGGCGCGGCGGCGAAGTATGGCGCCGTGCAGACCAACGTCGAAGGCCAGCAGACCTTCGTCAACAACCTGGTGAAGTCGCTGCAGTCAGGCGTCAGCAACATGGTTGACGCTGACATGACCACCGAGTCCGCACGGCTCAGCGCGTTGCAGGTCCAGCAGCAGCTGGGCACGCAGGCGCTCAGCATCGCGAACCAGGCGCCGCAGCTCATCCTCAAGCTGTTCGGTTGACTGGACACGGGGCCGGTCCCTTGGACCGGCCCCAAGCCCACCCGACGCGCGAAGCGTCGGCGCTATGTAGAAATGCTCGACGAGGAAGAAGGCCCGTTCGATGCTCAACGCCAATACTGATCTCGCCATCGCGACACCGCGCAACGCTGCCTCAGCCTATGGCCTCGTCATGCGCACGACCGAGAGTGCACGCAACATCGAGTACCAGGTCTTCGCCCAGGCCACCGCGGCCATGCAAGAGGCCGACCTGCCCGATGCGCACTTCACCGCCCGCATCGCCGCGACCCACCGCAATCGCGAACTCTGGGACACGCTGGCCTGCCTGCTGGCCTGCGAGGAGAACGCATTGCCAGAGAAACTCCGTGCCAAGCTGATCAGCCTGGCGCTCTGGGTCAACCGCGAGACGCGGCACGTGCTACGCAGCAACCTGCCGCTCACCGACCTTATCGAGGTCAACCGCACGATCATGCAAGGGCTCTGTCCCCAACCGGACGAGGCAAGCTGATGCCACTCAAACTCAAACTCGCGGCGCATGAGCGTCTCGTGGTTAACGGCGCGGTCATGGTCAATGGCGGCGGCCGTACATCGCTGATCATCCGCAACTTCGCTCACATCATGCGCGAGAAGGATGTGCTGCAGGAAGCCGACGCCAACACGCCGACGCGACGCCTCTACTTCGTGGTGCAGGCGATGCTGATGCAGCCGCCGCCCTCGGGCGAATTGCTGGACAGCTTCGCCGAGTTGATGTCGCAGCTGGCACTCGCCTATATGCGACCGCAGAGCCTGGAGGTGCTGCAGGAGGTCGCGCACCTGGTCGATGCCGGCGATTTCTACAAGGCGTTGATGAAGCTGCATCCGCTGATCGACTATGAGGCGGAACTTCTGCAGGTGCCCTCGCACGAATGGCGCCGCGCGAAACCGCCGGCACCGGTGAGCCAGTCCCGCCCCACGCCCGAGCCGGAGTTCGCCGCGGCGAACTGAACACCATGAATCCTCTGTTATCCAGCCTGGGAATTCCGACCGGCCTGGCCGGCTGGGATATCCTGCAGACGAAGACGCCGGCGGATTTCCCTGCGCTCACCAAAGATCCCGTGGTGCAGCGGGAAGTCGCCTACTTTGAGCAGAACGCGCCACAGGCAGCCACTGCCCAGGCGCTGCTTGCCGACCCACGGCTGCAGGACTTCGTGCTGACCGCCTATGGCCTGAGCTCAGAGAACGGCATGACCGCTCTGTTGCAGAAGGTGCTCAACTCAAGTCCATCCGACCCGAATTCATTTGCCAAGCAGTTGACGGATACCCGCTACACGGCGTTTGCCAATGCATTCAATTATGGCGGACCGGTCACGCCGGCGATTCCTGCCACGCCGTCCAGTGCCGCAGTCTCGGTCGACGGCCTGTTCGCCGGCAGCAACTTCGCCACATTCAGTGGAACCTTCGGCGGTGTCACGCTCAGCAATGTCGACCTGACCGGTGTCACCACCTGGCAAGGCCTGGCCAATACGCTGCAAGCTGCGTTTCGCCGCGCCGATGGCAATCGAAGCGATATCTCGGTCACGCTGGATGGGTTGAACCTGAAGCTCACCGATGCCAAGGGACGCGGCACCGCGACATCCTTTGCCTGGACGGTGAATCCGGCAAATACCGGGACAGCGCCGACCGCTTCATCCCCGGGCAATGTGATCGCCGGCGCTGTGGCGCAGCCGCAGCAAGGCGGCCCGAACGTCACCAGTTCCTCGTTCATCAACCAGGTCGTGCAGCAGTACACGCAGGCACAGTTCGAACAAGTGATCGGCAACACGTCGAATACGCTGCGCGAGGCGGAATATGCGAAGCACGAACTGCCGACGATCACCAACTGGTACTCGGTCATCGGCAACCAGCCATTGGCCAACGTCATTCAGACGGTGCTGGGCCTGCCTCAGAGCTTCGGGATGCTCAATGTCGACAAGCAGGCCCAGATACTGGGATCGCGCATGAACATCGCCGACTTCCAGGACCCCACGAAGCTCGGCAAGCTGCTCAACCAGTTCGTCGCACTGAGCACCGCGCAAACGCAGGATCCGACACAGAACCCCGCGGTACAGTTGTTGAGCGGGGCCAGTTCGACCGGCATCATCAATCTGACACTGCCGACCCAGACAACAGTCACCGACAGCTATTCGAGTGCGTCGGTAGCAGCGATGTTGTTGAGCACAGCCGCCGGGGGGTAAGTCCCCCGACGCGGCTGCTTGCGGCAGCGCTATTCTAACGATCAGGCGATTGTGGAAACTGTGCTAGCGGCTTGCTGGCTGCTGGCTGCACCATAATTCTGCAGAGCATTCATCACATCGGCGGCAAGGGTGCTGCCCGTGGTCGAAGCCGCTGTCGTGGCGGCGTTGCCGCTGTCCATAAGCTGAGCAATCTGGCTGACGAATTGGTTCGCCGCATTTTGCGTGGACCCGCCGCTGCCGCCGTGGTGATGGTGGTGGTGATGATGCGCGCCGCCGGCCTGCTGCGGGGCCGCCGGAGTTGCGCCGTTCTGCGACGTCGCCGACGAAGTGTTCGCGGATGACGCGGCGGGTGATGAACCGGTCGCCGAGGTGGTCTGGCCCAGCATCGATTGCAGATCGGTCGAGAATTGCTGAAATACCGCCGAAAGATTCGCGGCACTTGCCGAAGACGAGGTGGATGACGAGACATTCTGGCTGCTGCCGGTATTCTGAGCCGCAGGCGGCCACCATGGCGTGGACCCGGCCGTCGCGTTAATCGACATCGACATCTCGTACCATCCTTCTGCTGGCCTTCAGCGGCGTTTGCCGCGTGGACATCATTGGGGTCATGAACGGTTCCAACATTCTTTCAAGCGCCCTCAAAATTGCTGCGAAATGTATCGGCCGTACCGATGATGGCTATTGCCTATTGTCCGTCGAGGATCCGACCCAGAGCGGCGAACGCTTCCCCTGCCGGAGTCCGCTCATCGACCCCCTGGCCGAGGAATGCCTCGAACTCAGGGTGCTTGACCATGGCTCGGTCCACCAACGGATCCGACCCCACTCGATAGGCGCCCAACCGGATCATCTCCGCCATGTTGTCGTAGCTTCCAAGCAGACGCCGCGCCTCGGTCAACTGAATGTTCTCCTCCTCCGAATGGCAGCGCGGCAGCGCGCGGCTCACCGAGCGCAGGATGTCGATCGCCGGCCACCTCCCGCGTTCACCGATCCTCCGGTCGAGCACCAGATGCCCATCCAGGATACCGCGCACCGCGTCCGATACCGGCTCGTCGTGGTCGTCGCCGTCCACCAGCACGGTGAAAATGCCGGTTATGTCCCCCTCCCCCTCCGGCCCGGGCCCCGCGCGTTCCAGCAGTGCCGGCAATTCCGCGAAAACCGACGGCGTGTAGGACCTCGCGGTCGCTGGCTCCCCAGCGGCAAGGCCGATCTCGCGCTGGGCGTGCGCCAGGCGGGTGATGCTGTCGAGCAGGCACAATACCTGCTTGCCCTGGCCGCGGAACCACTCTGCGACGGACAGTGTCGCATACGCGGCACGCCGCCGGGCCAGCGCCGGTTGATCGGAAGTGGCCACCACCACGACGGCCCGCCGCATCCCTGCCTCACCGAGCGTGACATCGAGGAACTCGCGCACCTCGCGCCCGCGTTCGCCGATCAGGCCGACCACCACAACGTCGGCGGCGATGTGACGCGCAAGCATCCCCAGCAGCATCGACTTGCCGACGCCGGATGCCGCGAACACGCCCAGCCGCTGGCCGCGGCACACCGGCACGAAAACATCGAGTGCGCGGATGCCCGCCTCCAGGCGCTGACCCATCAGTCGGCGGCCAAATGCCTCCGGCGCGGCACGCCGCAGTGGCATCGGCTGATCGCCATGGGGCAGCGGCCCCTTGCCGTCGAGCGGCCGCCCGAGACCATCGATCACGCGGCCAAGCCAAGCCTGGCACGGATAAAGGGATGGGGCATCGGAGAGCAATACACGAGCGCCAGGCGCCAGGCCCTCGGCGCGACCTTCCGGCATGACGGTGACCTGCCCATTGGCAAATGCGACCACTTCGCCGGGCAGGTTCGAACCATGAGCTTGCACCAACACCCGGTCGCCGACCGCGACTCGGCTGCCAAAGCCGGCGACCGTCATCGACGCGCCGTGGACGGCTTCCAGGCGCCCCCACCGTTCCACGCGCGGAAGCCGACACAGGAGACCGACCGCTTCGGAAAGGCCGATCGGAGGCGCGCTGGCTCGCAGCATTGCGGTGCATTCCTTGCGAAATGTTGCAACCGCACCCTCTAACAGGTCTGCAAAGCATCTACCAGTGGTTCTGCGAAAATATGTAGACAACTGGCAGGGCCCTGCGATATGCAAGCCGTCGACGACCCCCTTTCGCAAGAAATGCGAGCCATGCTTTCGGGTATCGACCTATTCCGCACTGCGGCAGACCGTATGCGCTATCTCACCCAGCGCCAGACGGTGATAAGCCGCAATATCGCGAACGCGGACACGCCAGGTTACAAGGCGTTGGATGTCCCCGCTTTCACGCCCACCGGCGCCACGACGGGTCCTCTGGCTCTGGCCCGTACCGATCCGGGCCATCTCAGCTCGCCGAATGTCGCCGCGGCAGCCACGGGGCAGCCGCTAGAGTCCAGCCTTTACGGCGAAAAGCCGAACGGCAACTCCGTCTCGCTCGAGGAGCAGATGGTCAAGACGGCCGATGTGGCGAATTCCTTCGCTCTCGCCTCCGCGGCCTACTCGAAAAGCATCAGCCTGATGAAAATCGGCATCGACAACGGCCGATGAGCAGCATCACCCCCGTCACCGGCCTGGGCGCCCTCTCCCAGACCATCGCCACGGCAGCGTCAGGTATGCGGGCTCAGACGCTGCGCCTGCGCGCCGTGGCTGAAAATCTCGCGAACGCCAACTCCACGGCCGCCACGCCGGGCGACACCCCCTACCAGCGCAAGATGACGACATTCGAGCAGGCGGTGGACAAAGCAACTGGCGCTGCCATCGTGCGGACCGGTCGGACAGTGCTCGACAACACACCGTTTCGCACCGTCTATGACCCCTCCCACCCGGCCGCCGGTCCCGACGGCTACGTGAAGCTGCCCAACGTGTCCGAGGTGGTCGAGGCGGCCGATATGCGCGAAGCGGAACGCTCGTACGAGGCCAACCTCGCGACGCTGACCGAAGCGCGCAGCATGTTTGCCAAAACCCTTGACATCCTGAAGTCATGACCCCCCTCGCCCCCATCGGCCAGGTCCTCTCGGCCTACAGCACGAGCCGAACCCGCCCGGCCGCCGAGACCGGCGAGACCGGCTTCGGCACGATGGTCGCCGACGCGGCGCAATCCGCGCTCAATACCGTTCGGCAGTCCGAACAGACCACGGTCAACGCCGTCGCAGGCAAGGCCGATGTGCAGGACGTCGTGACGGCGCTCGGCGACGCCGAGGTCACCATGCAGACTGTGGTCGCGGTCCGCGACAAGATCCTCGGCGCCTACAACGACATCATGAAGATGTCGATCTGATGAATGAAGGCGACGTCATCGAGATCGTGCGCAGTGGCTTCTATGCCTCGCTGCTCGCCGCCGGTCCCGCGTTGCTCGGTGCCCTGCTGACCGGACTCGTCATCAGCATCATGCAGGCGCTGACCCAGGTGCAGGAGATGACGCTCGCCTACATCCCGAAGATCTTCGTGACCTTGTTGGTCACCATGCTCTTCCTGCCGCTCTCCTTCGCCGCGCTGCGCTCTTACATGGACCAGGTCATGCAGTTGATCGTGGGCATCTGAGGCCGTGTCCGCGACGACACCGCAGTCGACCGCTGGACTGCTCGGACTGATCGCATCGCGACTGCGCAGCGGTCTGCAGCACCAGGACCTCCTGTTTGCCGGCGCGCTGACGCTGCTGGTAGCAGTGCTCGTGCTGCCAATGCCGACCTGGGTGGTCGATATCGGCCTGTCCACCTCGATCACCCTCTCTGTGCTGATCCTGATGGTGGCAATCTGGATCGAGAAGCCGCTCGACTTCTCCAGCTTCCCGACCGTGCTGCTGGTCGCCACGCTGCTGCGCCTTGCGCTCAACCTCGCCACCGTGCGGCTGATCCTGGCCGGCGGCCACAAGGGTCTTGGCGCCGCCGGTTCGGTGATCAAGGGCTTCGCCGCCTTCGTGGTCGGCGGTGACTTCGTCATCGGTGTCGTGCTGTTTGCCATCCTGGTGGTGATCAACTTCATGGTCATCACCAAGGGTGCCGGCCGCATCGCCGAAGTGGCAGCACGCTTCTCGCTCGATGCCATGCCGGGCAAGCAGATGGCAATCGACGCCGACCTCTCCGCCGGAATGATAACCGAGGAAGACGCCCGCCGGCGTCGCAAGGAACTCGAAGAGGAAAGCTCGTTCTTCGGCGCCATGGACGGCGCCTCGAAATTCGTGCGCGGCGACGCGATCGCAGCGATCATCATCACTCTGGTCAATGCGATCGGCGGCATCGTGGTCGGCATGCTGCGCCACGGCCTCACCATCGACAAGGCGGCCACCTTCTACACGACGCTGACCATCGGCGACGGCATCGTCAGCCAGATCCCCGCACTGATCGTCAGTCTCGGAGCCGGCATGCTGGTGTCGAAGGGCTCGGTGCGCGGCTCTGCGCACAGCACGTTCATCTCCCAGCTCGGCGGCCACGCCAAGCCGCTGTTCCTCGCCTCGGGTCTCGCCGCACTGTTCGCACTACTGCCCGGATTGCCATTCCTGCCGTTCGCCGCGCTGTCGCTTGCATGCAGTGGCGGTGCCGTGCTGGCGCGCCGCGCGGCCGAACGCCGCGCCAAAGCCGCAGCCGCCGCAGCACGCACCGAGGAGAAAGTCGGCAGCTCACGCGACGAACCGATCGCCGACATGATGCGGGTCGATGACATCAGGATCGAACTCGGCATGGGGCTGGTCTCGCTCACCTCCGGCCCGGACGGCGGTCTCACCGAAAAGATCCGCAAGCTGCGCCGCTCCATCGCGCTCGACTACGGCTTCCTGCTTCCGGCCGTGCGCCTCAAGGACAACATGGACCTCGATGCCGGCGAGTATTCGCTGCAGCTGATGGGCGTCGAGATCGCGCGCGAGCAGATGATGATCGGACGGCTGCTGGCCTTCTCGCCCGGCGGTGATCCACTGCTCGTCGCCGGCACAGATACCACCGAGCCATCATTCCGCATCCCGGCGCGCTGGATCGACCCGGCTTTGCGGCAGGACGCGATCCGCCAGGGCCTGACGGTGGTCGATGCCGAGACGGTGCTCACCACGCATCTGTCCGAAACGGTGAAGGCGCACATGAGTTCAGCTCATGACGTATGCCGCGACACGCAAACTTCTGGATGGCCTTGGTCAGGAAAACCAAAAGCTGGTGCAGGACCTGGTGCCGGCAGTGCTGCCGATGACAACGGTGCAGAAGGTGCTGGCCACCCTGCTGGCCGAACGCGTGTCCATTCGTCATCTCGCGTTGATTCTGGAAGCGTTGCACGAGGCCGCCGGCTTCACCCGCAATGTCCGGCTGATCACCGAGCACGTTCGCGCCCGGCTCGCGCTACAGATCTGCAAGACGCTGCAGGGCGAAGATGGCTTCATTGCCGTCATGCCGCTGTCGCAGGGATGGGAGCGCGAGATCAACGAGGCGATCATCGTGGATGGCGATCAGCGCAGCTTCGGTACTGGCGCCCTCGCGCACTCAGGAATTCATCCAGACGGTACGCACCAAGCTGGCCGAGGTCTCGGCGCGCGGCACTTGGCCCGCTGTTCTCACCAGCACCGAGGCGAGACCGTTCGTGCGCAGCCTGGTCGAACGCATCAACCCGACCATTGCGGTGCTTTCGCACGCTGAGATCCATTCCCGCGCCAGGCTGCGGACGCTGGAGCAGATCTGAGAACCTGCATGGCATCTTGTCATTGCGAGGGGTGTAGCGACGCAGCAATCGCGGCCGAGGGGAGTAACCTGACCGAGATTGCTTCCGACCGCTTCCGCGGTGATCGCAATGCCAGGTCGGCATGATCACCCTCGACCTCACTGACTGGCTTTCGCTCGAGATCTATCACGTGCTGCTGGTCTTCGTCCGCATCACGGCCGCGTTCCTCCTGATGCCCGGCTTCGGCGAGCCAACGGTACCGGCGCGCATCCGCATCCTTGTTGGCTTGGCGATCGCCGCCGCGGTGTCACCCGCCATCGTCGCAATGCCCACCGTCGTGCCTAATGTCTGGGCGATTCTGCTCGGTGTCGCGGCCGAGGCCACGAGCGGCGCATTGCTTGGGGCGATTGCGCGCACCATCATCTCGGGTGTGTTGGTCGCCGGTCAGGTGATCGGCCAGAACATCGGTCTCGCCAACGTCTTCGCCACCGGCATGATCGTCGATCAGGCTGCGACGATTGGCGCCGCCGTGTATGCCGGACTGCTTGCCACGCTGTTTGCATCAGGCGGCCACCTCGCCATCCTGCGTGCGCTCGTCGGCAGCTACTCGCTAATCCCGCCGGCACACTTTCCCAGTGTCGATGCCTCCGCGCATTCCATCGTGGAGGCCGGACTTCGCAGCTTCCATCTCGCCATACAGCTTGCTTTTCCGTTCCTGCTGCTGGCGTTCGTGTTCAACGTCACGCTCGGAGCGATGAACCGCGCACTGCCCTCCATGCCCGTCTTCATGATCGCAAGCCCCGCGCTGGTGGCGGCCGGTCTCTACCTGCTGGCGGCGACGATGCCCGGCATTCTGGACGCAAGCCTGACGGCATGGACCGACCTCCCCTCGCTGCTTGCGCGCTGACCCATGGCCGAAGACCAGCACGAAGAACGGACACTCGACGCCACGGCGCGCAAGCTGGAGCAGGCGCGCGAGCGTGGCGAGGTGCCGATCTCGCGCGAAGGTTCCACCGCCGGTATCTACATCGCCACCCTCGTCGGCATCGTACTGACCGGCGGCCTGATCGCGCGCCATCTCGGTGAAATCGTTCTGCCCATGCTGGAACGACCGGAAACGCTGTTGGACGCGACGCCGCAGGGCTGGACCGACGCAGGCAGTGCCGTGGCAATCGCCATCGCACTTGCCATCGTGCCCTTCTTCGCCCTTGTCGTCACCGGCGCGCTGCTTCCCTACCTACTGCAGAACTCGATCGCCGTCTCGGCCGAGCGGATGATTCCAAAATTCTCCCACCTGTCGCCGATGCGCGGGATCAAGCGCATCTTCGGCCTGCGCACGCTGTTCGAGATGGCCAAGAGCATGGTGAAACTCGTCGCCGTCGGCGTCGCCTGCTTCGTGGTCGTGCTGCCGCTCTACCGGAACGCGGCGAGCCTGGTTTCCGTCGAAGTCCCCTCGATGTCGGCGATGTTGCAGCAGTCACTGGTGTCGGTGCTGTTGGCCACGACGTTGGTCGCGGTGTTGGTTGCCGGGATCGATGTTCCCTACCAGCACTGGGCCTGGCGCCGCCGCATGCGCATGAGCGTCGAGGAGATGCGCAAGGAACTGCGCGAGTCTGAAGGCGATCCGCAAATCAAGGCGCGCCAGCGTCGGTTGCGCCAGAAGCGCGCGCAGCGGCGCATGATGCGCGACGTCCCGCAGGCCACCGTGGTGATCACGAACCCCACCCACTTCGCCATCGCGCTACGCTACCAACGCGGCAAGGATCCCGCGCCTCTCGTGGTCGCCAAGGGCGCCGATCTGGTCGCCGCGCGAATCCGCGAGGTTGCCCGCGAGCATGACGTCGCGGTTGTCGAGAACCCGCCGCTGGCCCGAGCGCTGCACGCCACCGTGGAAATCGGCGAGGTCATTCCGCAGGAGCATTTCGAGGCGGTCGCCCGGATCATCGGCCTGATCTGGGCGCAGCGCAGCGAGCGTCCTGCTCTGCCGCCAGCCTGATCGCCACGAACCGTCGGTCCTTCCGGTACGACTACGCGCTCCACCTGCGCGTGCGTCGTCGCGTCATGACGACGAACCGTCGGCCGTTGCTATCAGCGCCGAAACCCGGCGTGGCGCTGTGCCAGCTCTTCGGTGACGGCCAGCGCGGCCTGGGGGTCCATGCCGGCCAGGATCGGGCCCGCCGATCTGGTGTCCAGACGCTGCAGGATCGCGGCTGACTTCGCCGCATCCATCTTGCCAAGCACTGCCGCCGCCTGCGCCGGCTTCATATTCGAATACAGCCCAACCAGCAGGGTGAGATCCGCATCGGCGGCCGAGAATTCGTGCGCGGCAAGAGCTTCCACCTCATGCCGCAGGCGTTCCAGTTCGCCGATTTCGCGCCGGGCGAGTTGTTCGGCCGCCGCAACCTGAGCCGCCCGCGTCTGCAGGTCATGCTCACGGCGGTCCAGCTCTGCCTGCCGGCGCGAAACCTCCTGCAGCAGCCTGCCGTCGATGATCGGCGTGTTTTCGGATGCAGCCGCCCGCGCCGGCGGGTCGGATGGCGGCTGCACCGGAGCCGGCGCCGGGGCCGGTTGGGCCACTGCGTGTGCGATTGGCGACAGGCCATGCCATTGCTGCAACAAATCTGCGGCCCGCCAGGGCAGCAACAGCGCCAGACCAGCCGTTGCCAGCGGCAGCGAATATCCCGGCTTCAGCGGTTTGATCCGCATGGCGTCACGCTTCCGCGCCGGCGCGTTCCGCGAAGCCCTTCGGCTCCACCAGCTCGCGTGGCAGCGCAGCAGCCCGCGCACCCTCCAGGCGGCGATGCTGGCGAAGCAGCCGATCGAGCGCCGATGCCGTCTCCTCGGCCGTACGGTTGGCGGACGCCAACTCCACCGACATCCGGCGCGATGCAGCCAGGCGCACCTCTACGGTCGCCAGCTCAGTTTGCAACCGCTGGGCGAATCCATCCGCAATGTCCACCATGCGCCCGACCGAGGCATCCAGCGCCGGCAGCACCCGGCCGGCATCCGCGAGGGCACGCCGCAGCCGATGCAGCCTGACGTGCAGCAGGACCGAATGCAGCGCGACCATGGCAAGGAGCACAAAGCCTGCGGCGTTTAGCAAGAAATACAGCATGATGGGATTCTCCTCGAGCTGTTCGGGTGATCGATCAGGTGGTCTTCGGCCAGTCCTCAGCGAACCGGCGCGCGTCGACGTGCAGCGCGATGCGGCCATCCTTTTCGGCGATGCGCGCGTCCAGCACAGGAAGCCCGCGGCAAAGCAGTTCGATCGGTTCGTCGTGCCGGCAGTTGAGCGGCAAGGTCGAACCAATGCGCCAGCGCAGTACCTCGGACGTCAAGGCGCGGCGGCTTTCGACGACAGCACGCAGCGTTACCTTCGCATGCGGAAGTTCCGCGCGCAGGTGTGCCTGCCAACCGGCATCCCCGCCTGGTTTGCGATCGGAGATGTCCTGCGTGAGACGATCCTTCACTGGGTCAAGCGTCGCCAGCGGGATCATGAAATCGACAACGCCACGATGGCTCGCCACGGACACTTCGGCGCGGAACGCGACAGCCGCAGCAGACGGCTTGGCAATCGCTGCGCTGGCGGGCGCGGTCTCGGTGCGCTCCAGCAGGCAATCCACGCGACTGACCGGTTCGAAGGCACGGCTGAGATCGCGTGCGAGCACATCCGTCACTAGCCGCTCCACGACCGCCCGCTCGATCGCGGTGCAAGGCCGGGACAGACCCTCCTGGGTTTGATTGCGACGGCCGCCCAACAACAGCCCGATTGCCGCACCTATCAGGCCACCATCAAGCGCGGCCAGGCAGTACCCGTCCCACGGTTCCATGCGAATTACCGCGATGACGCTCGGCAACGGCAAGCCGGCGAGGTAGTCGCGGACACGAATGGCGCGCGGCCGCTCGGCAGTAACCTCGGCTTCCTCGCCGGAGATCGCCCTCAGGCTTGCGGTCATGTGCTGTGCCAGCCGCTCTACCACGATGCGAAGCGCCGGCAGACGCTCGATTGCCGGCATCGCCACAGCGATCAGGGCGTTGATCCCCGTAGCGTTCATGCCAGGACCAGACCGGTGATCAGCACGTCGGCCACCACGCCAGGGCCGAACACAAGGTTCAGCCGCCGGTAAAGGTCCGCGCGCATCCGGTCGATCGCCAAGCCACCGTCCAGTTCGCCGTCCCGCAGCGTGCGCAGATAGGTCAGCAGTGCATCATAGACGCGGGGCGACAGAAACTGGCTCACGGGCATGTCAGCCGCGGTTTTCGCAAGCTCAATCGACATCCGGATCCGCATCTGTCGGCTGTGGCCGCCGTTCGCTAACGTCACCGCCATCTCCGGCATGTCGATGAACACCGGCCCGGCGGTCGCCGTCGGGCCCGGCTGAGCCTTGGTGCCAATCAGACTCTGAACGGTCTTGCCGACCTGTGGCACGAAGAAGTACGCCCCGCCACCGCCCGCGAGCAAAACCACGATTCCTGCCGCGGCCAGTAACATCCCACGGCGTCCTTTGCGACGAGGCGCCGGCGCATTCTCGGCCGGCGCGCCGTCGCCCTGTATCTCGTCCCGCCCGGCTTCTGCCACGGCATCGGCTCCCTCTCACAAGGTTCGTCAGCGGGCCATCTTTCGCAAGACCGCCTACGCGTTTCGCTATAGACGGCTTCGCGAAAATACGCTAGAGGAATTTTCGCAAGAAGGAATGCCAAAAACGGGTCATGGAGCATATCGCCAGCCTCAAGGCCACATTGGCACGACTGGAGCCTGCGAAACTCGCAGGTCTCGGAGGCGTCGCGCTGGCTATGCTGGTGCTGCTCGGTTGGATCGCCACCCGATCCACCGAGTCCATGGCTCTGCTCTACTCGGGGCTGGATCCGGCCGAGGCAGGTCGTATCGGCCAGCGCCTCGACGAATTGAAGATCCCTTTCGAAGCCGGCGGCAGCGGCGACTCCATCAAGGTGCCTGCCTCGCAAGTGGCGCGGGTTCGCATGGAGCTGGCTGCCAACGGCCTCCCGCACCAGGCGGGGGCGGGATATGAGCTGCTGGACTCGCAGTCGCCGATGAACATGACCTCGTTCATGCAGCGTGTGCAGCGAGTGCGCGCGCTGGAAGGCGAGTTGGCCCGCACCATCCTGACGCTCGACGGGATCCGGACCGCACGCGTCCATATAGTATTGCCGGAGCGCGAGAGCTTTTCGCGCGACGCGCCGCAACCCACCGCCTCGGTCGCCATCACCATGGTGGGCGCAGAGCGGATCAGCGCGCGCCAGGCCGCCGCGATACGCCTGCTCGTCGCCGGCGCGGTGCCACGACTGCGCCAGGAAGAGGTGTCGGTGGTCGACCCGTCTGGCGTCGTGCTGGCCGCCGATGGCTCGGACGCGATGGCCAGCAATCGGCTGGACGAGATCAAGACCAGCCGCGAGCAGGCGCTGCAACGCGCCGCCACAGAGCTTCTGGAGCCCTTGATCGGCCGCGGCAGGGTCCGGGTTGCGGTATCGGTTGATGTCGACCCCACACGCGAGGTGGCGCGGGAAGAGAAATTCGATCCACTGTCGCAGGTCGAGCGCTCGAAGCAGAGCCAGTTGGACAAGGACAATTCGGACGAGACCAAACCGCGCGATCCGGTCTCGGTCGGGCAGAATCTGCCCAACCAACAGCAGCAGGGCGGCGCCGGGAAGACCACCACGTCCAGCTCGCACGACGGCCAGACCGTCAATTACGAGCTGAATTCCACCCACAGCGAGCGCGTTCGCGAGCCAGGCGAGATCAGGCGAGTTGCCGTCGCCGCCGTTGTAGACGGCACGATAGACGACAAGGGCGAATATCAGCCACGGTCCAAGGAAGAGATGGACCGTATTGCCGCACTCGTCCGTTCGGCTGTCGGGTTTGATGCGAAACGAGGCGACACGGTGACGGTGGAGACGATGCGCTTCATCGCGCCACCGGAGCCGGCGGCGGACGCAGCGGAGCAAACCGCACCCGCCACGCAGAACTGGCCCTTGCTGGCGGGCGCAGCCGTCGTCGTCGTCGTCGCTGCCGGTGCATTCCTGCTCCTGCGCCGCCGTAGGGCCCCCGCTCTGGCCGCACCAGTCGCAGCGGAAGCGCCAACGCTCGCAGTGAACGCGCCGCCCGAGCCGTTGCTGCTTGCCAGTGAGGAGACCTCGCCGCAGCGCCAACTGATCGCCGCGCTGCACCATGTCGTCGATACCCGCCACGACGAGGCGCTTGCGGTGCTGCGCGCCTGGATCAGCGAAAGCGAGGCCGCATGATCCGCCGCTTCGTCCCTCCCGCGGTCGCCGCGTTCGGTGAGGGCCCCGACGCCGAATTGGCACAAACGCTGGCGCAGGCGCGCGATGACGGCTTCGCGGAGGGTCGCGAACTCGGTCAGCGCGAGGGCCATACAACAGGACTGCACGCCGGCGAGGCCGCGGCCACTGCGACCCATCAGATCGAGCTGGCAGCCTTGCAGGAAAAATCTGCGAAACACCAAGCTACGCTGGCAGTGACCACAGCGCTGGAGCAGGTTCTCGATGCGCGGTCGGCCGATCGGCAGGCACTTGAGCACGCTACCCGCACCGCCATCGTGGCGGTCCTGCGGATGCTGTTCCCCACCCTGCTGGAACAGACTTCAGGTCAAGAAATCGCCGCCCTGCTGACCGAGGCGCTGACCGAGCGGGCCCCCGAAGCGCTAACGCTCCGCGCCCATCCCGACACGCTACGAGCCGTGGAGCAGCGCCTGCCAGGCGACCACGCCGCACAACTCACGATGCAGGCCGATGCCGCGCTGCCATTCGGGACGGCCGAGATCGCCTGGACGGGCGGCGGCCTGAATTTCGATCCGACAGCGCTGCACGCACGCGTCGTCAATATCCTTGCCCCCGTCGAAAAGGAGCCAGCCACATGAGCGACGTCACTCCTCCCACAATTGTCGAGGACCGGCTCGCCTCTGTCATGGACATTCCGGTAACCCTCACAGTGGTACTCGGGGAGCGGGAGATCTCGCTTGGCAAGCTCTACGCTCTCGGGCGTGGCGCCGTCATCGAGCTCGACAAGCGCGTCGGCGAGCCGGTCGACATCTTCGTCAATGATCGCCTGGTCGCGCGCGGCGAGATGCAGTTGGGCGAAGACGGCAGACTGGCGGTGTCGATGACGGAACTCGCGTCGGTGGGTACCGCCTGAATGGCCCGTCGGCACCTTATAGCATTGGCGACCAGTATGGTCGCGTGGCTGCCAGCGAGCGCCATGGCCCAGAGCCTGTCGCTCAACCTGGGCGCCAACGGCAACGGCAGCCTCGCCTCCAGCCTGGTCAGCATCGTGGCCATCACCTCGGTGCTGGCGATCGCGCCAGGCATCCTGGTTATGGGCACCTCGTTCACGCGACTGGTGGTCGTGCTTTCCATGCTGCGTACTGCGCTCGGCCTCCAGCAGACGCCGCCAAACTCTGTGATCATCGCCCTGGCGCTGTTCCTCACCGGTTTCATCATGGCGCCGGCATTCGAGACCGCCTATCGCGAAGGCGTGCAGCCGCTGATCGACGGTACCATCACCGAGGAACAGGCATTCGACCGCGGCACGCAGCCATTCCGCAACTTCATGACGGCCAATACCAGCGCGAAGGACATCGTGCTGTTCCGGGACCTCGCAGGCCTGAAGGCTCCCGACGCACCGAAGGCCGGCGAAGAGGTGCCACTGCGCGTGCTGTGTTCGGCGTTCCTGGTCAGCGAGCTGTCGAAGGCGTTTCAGATCGGCTTCCTGTTGTTCCTGCCCTTTCTGGTGATCGACATCGTGGTGTCCTCGATTCTGATGGGCATGGGCATGATGATGCTGCCGCCCGTGGTGGTGAGCCTGCCGTTCAAGCTGATCTTCTTCGTCCTGGTCAGCGGCTGGGAAATGGTGGCTGGCTCGCTGGTGCGGAGTTTCGTGGCATGAGCACAACCGTGTCGCGTGCGGTAGCACGTCGCGATGATGGTTCGCGGAGTCATGGGCCGCTGGAGAAGGCGGCGATCATCATGCTCGCACTGGATGAAGAACGCTCGCAGCGCTTGTTCGCGGAGCTCGACGAAGACGCGATTCGCCGTGTCAGCCACGCGATGGCGCGGCTGGGGCGCATGCCGATGGAGCTGATCGAGCAGACGGTCGGAGAATTCCGCGAGGAGGTCGGCCGCACCGGCAACGTACTCGGCACAGCCGAAGGTACCGAACGGATCCTGCTGCGCATCATGCCGCCCGAAAAGGTCGCCGAGATCATGGGCGGCATCAAAGGGTCTGACAGCGGCGCGGTATGGGACAGACTTGCCAACATACCAATCCCCACACTGGTGAATTATCTGCGCGACGAGTCGCCCCAGGCTGTGGCGATGATCCTCGGCCGGGTACCGCCGCAACACGCCGCCCGCGCCATGGCATCGCTGCCGGAACCTCTCGCCGATGAGGTCGCCTTGCGCATGGTGCGCATGGAAAGCATCCATAACTCGGTGCTGGCGGACATCGAGCAGACGCTGGAACGCGAACTTGTCGGTTCGTTGGGTGGCACCACAGGCCATGACAGCACATCGGTGCTGGCCGAGCTGCTCGACTGCTCCGATCGCGCGCTGGTCGCCCGTGTGCTGGCGACACTGGAGGAAGCGGAACCGGAGGCAGCAGCCCGGATCCGCAAAACGATGTTCACGTTCGACGACCTGGTGCGCGTCGATCCCGCGACGCTTGGCGTGCTGATCTCCGAATGCGCAGTGGAGAAGCTGGCCGTCGCATTGTCCGCCGCCACACCGGCGATCCGCGAGTTGTTTCTGTCAGGCATGTCGGAACGTGCCGCGAACATGTTGCGCGACGAGATCGAGACGATGCCCACGCCACGAAAGAAGGCGGTGGAGGATGCGCAGGCGGAGATCATCCAGCTTACCAAACGCCTGGCCGAGGAAGGGCGGATCTTCCTGCTCGAGCATGGCGAGGAGTTCGAGCGATGCGGCTTAGCCATGTCGCCGTCTCCCTCCCCTCGCGCGACGGGGTGAGGGTGGCGGGCCGCCCCCGCAACTGCATCGTCATCGTGTGTCAGACATGAGCGGACGCAGTCGACGCGGCGGCCACGAAGAGGCCGGGCACGGCGGGCAGTGGAAGGTCGCCTACGCCGATTTCGTGACGGCGATGATGGCGTTCTTTCTGATCATGTGGCTGGTATCGTCCGCCACCGAGACGCAGCGCGCCGTCATCGCGAAGTACTTCAGCACCACGTCGCTGATCGACCTGCCCGCCGGCAACGGCGTGCTGAACGGCGGCAAGTCGATGATCGACCAGGCAACGCAGAAATCCGAACGCCTCACTCCCAAAGGCCGGAGTGGCGATCCGCACGCACGCGACAACACCCAGACCGCGCCGGCACCCGACACGCACGCCGTCCAGGACCGCCTGGAGCGCCAGCGCTTCGAGGCGTTGAAGGCCGAACTGGAACGCATGATGCGGCAGGGCGAGCTGCGAGATCTCGCCAATAATCTCTCGATTGAGATGACGCCGGAGGGGCTGCGCATCCAGATTTTCGATCGTGACGGCGAGTCGATGTTCGCGCCGGGGAGTGCCGATCCGACATCGCGGCTCTCACGCATCCTCATGGTCATCAGCCAGGTGCTCCAGACGGTGCAGAACAAGGTGATCCTCGCCGGTCACACCGACGGCCAGGTGATGCAGCGCGGCCTCTATACGAACTGGGAACTGTCCGCCGACCGCGCCAATGCGGTGCGCCGACAGCTCGAAGCCGATGGTCTGTCACCCAATCGCACGGTGCGCGTCGAAGGCCGCGCCGCGATGGACCTGCTGCTGCCGCAGACACCCGCCGACCCGCGCAACCGCCGCATCGCCGTCACAGTGCTGCGCGGCGAAGCTGAAACTTCTTCGCAAGACAAATCGCCGACATAACGTCACCATGACCAGGAGACTTCGCATACCATGAGCCTGCTCACCGCCATCGAACTCTTCGCTGGCCGGGCTTAATGCCCAGGCGAGCGCCCTGTCCAATATTTCCAACAACGTCGCGAACAGCTCCACCGTCGGCTACAAGGAAGCCGACTCGCAATTCGAGAGCATGGTCCTCGCGTCGAGTGCCACCGGTTCAGGCAACACGGCACTGGCCGGCGCCCAGGCCCTCACCGAGATGAACATCAGCACGGCGGGGCAGATTCAGACCACCGGTGTGGCCACCGACGTCGCCGTGAACGGTGCCGGCTTTCTTGTGGTGAACGACAAGGTCGACAGCAGTCAGGGCAACTATCTGCTGACGCGAGCAGGATCGTTCCGACCGGACGCCAACGGCAACCTGGTCAACACCGGAGGTTACTATCTACAGGGATTGCCACTCAACCAGGCTGGCGTGCCGGCCGGTACGGCCGCCGACACACTGAACGACCTGTCAACGGTCAACATCGCCAATCTGTCCGCTCAGGCCACACCCACCACGCAGATGACGTTCACCGCCAATCTGCCGAGTGCAGATACCGCCTACTCTGCGGCACCTCCGGCGCCCTCGACCTCAACGGTGCAATACTTCGACCCGCTCGGCGCGACGCAGTCACTGCAATTCTCGTTCACGCCAACGGTGCCGGCCACCGCGGGAAGTCCGCCCAGCAACACCTGGACGATGGACGTCTACGACTCGGCTTCGGCGACGCCAACCACCCCGGTCGGTACCGCAACGCTGGCATTCGAATCGACTGGTCCAAACGCCGGCCTGCTGCAATCGGTGAACGCAACAGCCGGCACCTACGACCCCGCCGCCGGCACGCTCACCATCACGACAGGCAGCGGCCAGGCATTGCCGATCACCATCGGCTCACCCGATACGGGCGGCAGCATGACGCAGCTCGACGGTGCCTACACCACGTCGTCGATCAGCAAGAACGGCAATGCGTTTGGCCTGCTGCAAGGCGTCACTATCGGCAATGACGGCCAGGTGGTTGCCTCGTTCACCAACGGCTCGACGCGACCGATCTATCAGCTCGATCTCGCGACGGTACCTGCCCCGGATTCGCTGACCCCGGTTTCCGGCGGGGCCTACGCGCTATCGCCAGGAGCCGGCGTACCACAGCTCTTCCAAGCGGGTCAGGGCCCCACGGGCACCACCGAAGGCGGTGCGCTCGAAGGCTCCAATGTCGATCTCGGAACCCAGCTCACCAATCTCATCGAGACCCAGCGCGCCTACTCGTCGAACGCCGAGGTGATCAAGAGCGCGACGGACATGCTTGATGTCGTGAACCACCTGAGCGGCTGATGTCCATCCAAGGAGCCATGCTGATCGCCGCCTCGTCGCTGGACATGTCCCAGCGACAGTCGGATCTGATCGCCAACAACGTGGCCAATGCGAGCACGCCAGGCTACGTGGAACGCGAATTGCCGCAGTCGGAACAGGTGTACGGCGGCGTCGGCATGGGCGTCGTCGCCGGCATCGTCCAGCGTCTCGGCGATGCGGTGGCAGCCGATGCCGCGAACCAGGCGAACGGTTCGCAGGCGTACAGCCAGCAGATGGTCAACGTCACTCGGCTCCTACGTGCAGACTGTTGGCCAGCCGGCGGACAGCAGTTCGCTGCCGTCAGTGCTGTCAGCGTTCCAGCAGGCGCTGACCACACTGTCGTCCACGCCGGACAGCACGACAGCGCAGGCGCAGACGGTCGCTGCGGCTCAGACCGTCACCATGACGTTCAATAGTCTCGACACGGCGATCGCCGGCGCACGCGAGCAGGCCGACCAGGGCATCGCCTCGGACGTCACCTCGGTCAACACAACACTCGACCAGTTCGCGCAGAACGAGGCCCAGCTCCAACAGGCAGCCGCACGCGGCGATTCGACCGCCCCATTCGAGGACACGCGCGCCAACCTGCTGGCCAATCTCTCGCAAAACCTGCCGATCAAGGTGTTCCAGTCAGACAACAACGCCATCATCGTCACCACCGATCAGGGCACGACGCTATGGGATGGCAGCGAGCACAAATTGGCCTTCAACGCCTCACCCAACATCGGTGCATCGCAGACCGCCGGCCTGTCCCCTGTCACGGTGGACGGGGCGCCGATCCAGATGTCACAGACCGGCAGCATCGCCGCCAATCTGCAATTGCGTGACGGCACGTTGCCCGGGTTTGCCAATCAGCTCGATCAGATGGCCGGCAATCTCATCACCGCCTTCCAGCAGAATGACCCTTCGGTGACAGCCGGCCAGACCGGCGTTTTCACAGTGGCCGGCGCCGCGCTCGATCCGACCGACCCGTCCGCGATCTCCGGTCTCGCCGGGAAGATCCAGGTCAATGCGTCGTTGGATCCCACACAGGGCGGTCAATACTGGCGTATCCGCGACGGCGCACAAGCCACCGCCCAGGGGCCTGCCGGCGACAACAGCACCGTGCTCGGCTTCGTCAATGCTTTGCAGCAGCCGCAGTCGTACGACACGACCACTGGCCTGCCGGGGAGCATGACGCTCAGCAATGCCGCATCGCAAATAGCGGGCGTGCAGCAGGTCGCGCTCTCCACGTGGACCGATCGCAACACCACGCGGACCCAGCAGATGCAGGATGCGCAGTCCACGCTCAGCAACGCCACAGGCGTGAACGTGGACGACGAGATGCAGCGGCTGCTCCTCGTGCAGCACACCTACGAGGCCAGCGCACAGGTGCTACAGGCGGCAGCCAAAATGCTCGACGCACTGAATGCCTTGAACTGACGGAGCGACGGCAATGATTGGCGGCATTTCCACCTTGGGTTCCATGCTGCAGAACAACTGGCAGATCCAGTCGATGCAGACGCAGATGAACCAGCTCACGGCAGAGATCGCCTCTGGCCGCAAATCCGATCCGCTCGGCCCGCTCGGAGGCAACGCAGCACTGCTGTATCAGTTGCATGCCCAGTCGGATCAGCAGACCACGTTCCAGAGCACGGTCACCAATGCGCTCGGACGACTGGATGCGACGCAGACAGCGCTCAGTGCGGTCGGCACCACCGTTCAGAGCATCGCCAACGATGCGCTCACTCCAAACTCGAGCGACGGCCAAGGCCAGTCGGTGCTCGCCACCGAGGCACAGAATGCCATGGCCCAGGTTATAAGCCAGCTGAACACACAGTATGAAGGCAGCTCGCTGTTCGCCGGCGACAACACGAACACCGCACCAATGCAGGCGGCAGATTCCGCCGGCGGCCCGCTGGCGACGGTGAACAGCGTTCTGGCGTCGGCGGTCAGCGCCAAAGGTGGGCCACTGACGGCAAGCGACATAAGCAACTTCATTAGCGGTCCGAACGGGCTTGCCAGTGTGTTCAGCAACACCAACAGCAACCCGGCGCTGAACTACAGCGGATCGTTCTATACCGCTGCCGATGACGGCAAGCCGACCACGGTGCTGATCGGCGCGACCCAGACCATGCAATACAACGTCAAGGCCAACCAACAGGGATTTCGCGACCTGATGCAAGGTCTGTCGATGCTGACCATGCTTGGAGCCCCGTCGAGCCAGCTCGACGACAGCGCCAAGGCTGCCTTGCAGACTCAGGCCAGTTCCCTGATCGGCCAGGCGCAGAATGAGCTGACGACGCAGCAGGGCTTGCTGGGCGTCACCCAGGCGAGCCTGCAGAATGTTGCCGACCAGCAGCAGGCGGCGGCGAACGCCACACAAAATCAGATTCTGGGCTTCGAACAGGCCGACACCACCGCCGATGCCACAACGCTGTCGACATTGCAGACGCAGCTGCAGGCAACCTACGCGCTCACCGCACAGATCTCTCAGCTTACGCTGACGCACTACCTGCCCACGTTGATGGGCTGAACGAGGTGGAGGCGCACCTGATGAGACAACGTCTGACGATCAAGCGCGTGGCGATCGGTGCTGCCGCTGGTCTGCTCCTCCTCGTCACTTCTGCTCAGGCCCAGATCAAGCTGCGCGACCTCGTGTCGATCGAAGGCGTCCGCAGCAACCAGCTTGTGGGTTATGGCCTGGTGGTCGGTCTGCAATTGACCGGCGACACCCTGCGCAACTCGCAGTTCACCCAGCAGTCGCTGAGCGCAATGCTGGAGCGGATGGGCGTCAACGTGAACGGCCTGCAATTGCAGACCCGCAACACCGCGGCCGTCGTGGTGACGGCAACGCTGCCGGCGTTCGCGCGGCAAGGCTCGCCGCTCGATGTGCAGGTCTCCTCGCTGGGCGATGCCAAGTCGCTGATCGGCGGTACGTTGATGGTTACGCCACTGATGGGTGCCGACGGCGAGGTTTATGCCGTCGCGCAAGGCCCGGTGGTGGTCGGCGGAATTGTCATCGCCGGCGCTGGGCAGGTTATCAAGCAAGGCGTGCAGACCGCGGGGCGCGTTCCCGGCGGTGCCACCGTCGAACGCGAGATAGCCAACACGCTGGACGATCTCGGATCGGTCCGCCTCGCGCTACGCTCGCCCGACTTCACCACGGCGACGCGCATGGAGCAGGCGATCAACGCGCGGTTTGGCGAAGGCACCGCCGTCGCGTCCGATCTCGGCACCGTGGATCTGCACGTTCCGCCGGCTTTCACCCACCGCGTGACCGAACTTCTGGCGCAGGTGGAACTCATCGAGGTGAGACCCGAGAACTCCCGCCCGCGTGGTGATCGACGAGAAGAGCGGCACGATCGTGGTCGGCGCCGAGGTCAAGGTGGATCCGGTGGCAATCACCCACGGCAACCTCACGGTCCGGGTGACCGAGACGCCTCAGGTCAGTCAGCCTGGGCCGTTTTCCAACGGTCAGACGGTCGTGGTCCCCAACACCGAGATCGACGTGAATACGCACGCGGATCGCGGGCTCCGCATGCTGTCGCGCAGTGTCACGCTGCGCGAACTGGTGGATGGGCTGAACGCATTGGGCCTCGGCCCGCGTGATCTGATCCAGGTGCTGAACGCGCTGCGTGCCTCAGGCGCACTGCACGCGGAGCTTGATTTCATCTGACGGAGCATAGCGCTTCCCCTCGCTTCGCAGGGAGGGGGAGAGGAAGCGAGGTCTTTCCCGGGTTAAGCCTAGCTGGTCACCCCGGCGCCAAGCGCCGAGACCACTGCCTCCGGCAGCCCATGCTGTCGGCGCGAACGCCCGCCGGGATGGTCCATGCGGGTGAACACCTCCGCCAGCGTCGCGAGCAACACGCGCTGCGGCATCGATGCGCGGTGCACGGGTGAACTGGAACCCCAACCTGACGCGCCGGCCTCTGGCGCATCGGCCTTGCTGCCGTTGGTCGAGACCACCACCGAGGCCGGCATTGTAGCGCCCAGTGACGCATAGGTCCGCTGCACGCGGTCGCGAATGTTCTGCACGAACTGACTCATCGTCAGCGGCGTTCCGTTCGTCGAATAGAACATCGCCCGATTGGCCGCAGCGGCGGCCGGCAGGAGATCGGCCGCCGGTCGGTTCGGCGTGGCCTGCAACGCCTGCAGTGCCTGCGTTGCCCCACCGGCGCCGAGAAAGTGCCCCAGGTAGGTCTCCGCCGGATCCGGCGGGCGGCCGAGCACAGGGGTCAGTTTGTCAGCCAGACTGCGCAGATGCTCGGTCGCCAGCTCGGTTGAGATCTTCGGATTGTTGCGAAGATCCAGGATGCGCTGCCGTGCCGCCGGGTCCTCGACAGTCAACTGGCCGTCCTGCCGCGTCACGAGCGCCGCCTCGGCGCCCATCCCGTGCGCAGCACCATATTCGCGCACCGCATTGAGCCAGGTCTGCTCGGTGAACTGGTAGAGGCCACTGGCTGACGACGTGCTGGCGTGAGCGGCCGGATTCAGTCCGCTCTCCATGGCCGCGTACGACAGCAGCATATCGAAGTTCGCCCCGTTGGCCGCGCTCGTCCCTCGCATGGCCGCCAGCACTGCGGGATCGGCGGACAGCCGCCCCACCTGCTGCGCACCGGCCGCGACGGCGTCAGACCCGGGAACTCGGAACACCATCAGGTTCTCCCGTTTTCCGATTTCTGCGAAATTCTACACTAGCTTTGAGGTATGCGAAATGCTAAAGATCGCCCTGCAGCGCGAAATGCGCTGGTCCACCAAGCATACGGGCGCAAAAATTCGGCCATGTGGCAATTGATCGGGATAGCCGGGGTCTTTGCGGCAATCGGCGTGGGCTACACGATCGAGGGCGGCAGCTTTGCCGTGGTCTTCGATGCAGTGGGGCCGGAGCTGCTGATCATTCTCGGCTCCGGCGCCATGACGCTGCTGGTCAGCAATGAGATCGGTACCGTAAAGGCCATCATCAGTGGCATGCGAAAAATTGCCACCGGACCCTGCTGGGGCAAGCGCGACTACGTCGACGCACTGTGCCTTGTTTACCTGCTGGTTCGGGTGGCGCGCCAAGAGGGCAACCTGGCGTTGGAACGCCACATCGAGAACCCCGCCAACTCGTCACTGTTCACCCGCTATCCGCGGCTGTGCAGCGACGCCGGACTGGTGACGTTCCTCGCCGACGTGTTCCGCGCCATCACGCTGAACTTCACCGACCCGCACAAGGTCGGCGAGATGATGGACACCGAGATCGACACCCGCCAGCACGACGAGCTGCGCGCTCCCACTGCCCTCTCGACGATGGCGGACGCTCTGCCAGCCCTGGGCATCGTCGCCGCGGTGCTGGGCGTCATCAAGGCGATGGGGGCGATCAATGAATCGCCCGACATCCTCGGCCATATGATTGGCGCCGCGTTGGTCGGCACGTTTCTCGGCGTCTTCCTGTCTTACGGCCTGGTTGGCCCCATCGCCGCCCGCCTGCGCGGCGTGCTGCAGGAAGAGTGCATGATGTTCAGTGTGGTGCGTCAGGTGATCACCTCGCATCTCGAAGGGCTCGGCCCGCAGCTCGCCGTCGAGGTGGGCCGGAAGTCAGTCCCTGTGCGCTTCCAGCCGAGCTTCGAAGAGCTCGACCAGGTTCTCACCGAAACCGCGCGCAGCACCCGCACGAAGCCGGAGCAGGCGGCGTGATCCGCCACCTCGCCCGCTGGTGCGGCGCACTGCTGCTCGCATCGCTTGCGTTGCATTCAGCCAGCGCGGCACGCGGCACAACCCCGACGGCAAGGCTGACGACCTCTGCAAGAAACGCAACATTGGGTCGGGTCGTGGTCCGGCTCCAGGCGACCGCCGAGCCCACGATCCAGACATTCGATGGCGGCATCGAGCTGCATTTCCCCCAAAGCACCCATGTAGTTCTTCCGCCCAAGATGAACGTCCGCCAGGTGTCCGGGATCGATCTTCGTGACGACCCCGGTGGGACCGTCGTGGTGATCCGTTTTGCCTGCGACTGCACCGCGACACCGGTGTCACAAAAAACCCAACTGAGACTGGACATAAAGGGGAACCCCAAGCGATCCGCTGTCGCTGCGAAACCACCGGCGAGCACGCCTGAAATGGACAAGCTACGCGAAGCGCTGACTGCCAGGTTGGCAGTCCTGAACGGCGGGCAGTCCCCGGCGAAATCCACCTCGCTACCGCCGGTTCCGCGTAGTCTCCAAAGCATCGCCGGACAGACCGACGCACCGAAGGCGCCCTCGGGCCCCCCGGTCTGTCCGCCGCAGTTCGACCCTTCGGGCTGGACCCGCCATGGCAGCTTCGTCGCCCGGCTCAAGGAACTCCGCGCCCAGGTCGCGACGACGCAAGACAGCTCAGCGGCCATGGCGGAACTGGCGGACTTCTACCTGCTCAATGGGCTGCCTGGCGAAAGCTTCAGCGTCGCCACCGAGGCGCTGGCTGGCGATGTTAGCCCCGAGGACCGCGAGCGCCTGGCGGCAACCGGCGGTATTGCGCGCCTGTTGCTACGCGAGCCCCTCGATCCTGACGCGCCGATGCCCGCCATTTCTCCGGACTGCCAGACCCCGGATGCTCCGATCTGGCGCGCCCTCACCGCTGCCGCGGCGGGTGATGCGGACATTGTCGCAAGCAACGCCGAGGCGGCGGCAACGGCGGCGCTGCGGCTTGTGCCCGATCCGCTGCTGGAGCTTGTCGTGTTCCGCATCACCGATGCTGCGGGTGACAACCTTGCCTCGCTTCAAGCCATGGCCGGCTCCTTGCGAAACACGGACGTTGGTTTGCCTGAGGATGAGGCCGGGCGATTCCTCCTGCAGGCGCGCATCGCGCGACTGGGCGGCGATTCAGACGAGGAACGTGGCTTCCTCGAGAAGGCGGCAGAGCACGACCACACCGCGCCAGGCCTGATCGCAAAGGCGCGGCTCGCCGCTCTACGCATTGCGAAAGACTCACCGGACGCGGTTCGTAGCGAAGCAATCCTCGCCGATATAGCACGCACGTATCGCTCAGAACCGGTGGGACAGGAAGCCGCAGAGAACTACGCCGAACGCCGCCTCAGGCTCGGCGACTATGCCTCCGCTCTGGCGATCGCGGACGAGACAGCCGGCCCCGCCAGCAGCCGGATCCGCGACAGTCGCGGCGCCGGACTGGCGGCGCGGATCCTGCGCGTCCTGCTGGCCGACGCACCTGGCGCGGGTTCCCTTCCCGCCCCCGCCGATCGCCTCGCACTCTACTGGCGCTACGAAGGCTATGCCACGCCGGGCGCGAAAGGCGATGACATACGTATGGGCGCAGCGCGGCTCATGCTGGCCACAGGTGTTCCCGCCGCGGCAGTCGAACTGCTGCGTCAGTTGTCAGAGGCCACCGCGGCCGAAAGCCAGGCGCGGTTGCTGCGCGCCACGGCCGAAGCGCGCGCCGGCGATCCGAACTTCGCGCTCGCAGTGTTGCCAGGCATGCCGGATGGCAACGAGCCACGCCGCATCGCGAGCACCGCGTTGGCCAAACTCGGGCGCTTCGCCGATGCCGCGCACAGGCTCGACGGCTTGATCGACGTTATCGACAAGGAACGCCGCGCAGCGCTGCTGTTCCAGGCGGAAAGCTGGAACGATGCCGCGACAGCCTATGCGGAGCTGTTGGCGGATGCCGGTGTCGCCGGCGACGCACGCAACGATATTGCGGAACGCTACGCGCTGGCGCTGGCGCTGTCGGGCGGCACGCCGGCAAAGAACCTGCCGGCGCTGCCCGATCAGCCGACAAACCTGCTCGCGGTCGTTCCACCACCTGATGGCACCGCTAAAACCGGCGATGCCGTACGCGACGCGCTCGATCACGCTCAACGCATCGAGCAACTGCTCTCCCCCACACCAACCCAGCAACAGGGATCCTGAGCAATGGAGGCGCCCGCCTACGTCACGTTGTCGGCCCAGGTCGCCTTGGAGCGGCAGCTCGAGGTCGTCGCCAACAATGTCGCGAATGCAAACACGACCGGCTTTAAGGCTGATCGGCAATTGTTCCAGTCGTATATCACTCGCGCGTCCGGCAGCGGCGACAGCGTCGCCTTTGTGCAGGACCGCGCCACCTACATCGACCATACCAATGGTCCCATCCAGCCGACCGGCAATCCGCTCGATGTTGCCATTCAGGGCGATGCGTTCCTCGCGGTCACCGCGCCTCAGGGCACCATGTATACGCGCGACGGCCAAATGCACGCCGGAACCGATGGCACATTGCTCGATTCCAATGGCAATGCGGTGCAGTCCGCCGATGGCCAGCCGATCCAGCTTCCCGATAGCTACCAGCAGGTCGAGATCAAAGGCGACGGAACCGTAACCGTGCGGGTCAACAACCAGTCGCAGGACGTAGGCCAGATCGGCATGTTCCGCTCGAGCGATCCGCTCGTCATGCGCAAGAGCGGCGACAACCTTTTCACCGCATCGCCCGCCGCGATGCAACCGATCGATACCAACGATCCGACGACGCGCCTGGTGCAAGGATCGCTGGAAGGCTCGACCGTGCAGCCGGTGAAGGAGATCGCCAACATGACCGAGCTCAGCCGCGCCTATGAGCGGTTGCAGACCTTGCTGAGTGACGACAACGACCGCGAGAGCAAGATGATCGAAGCTCTCGGCAAACCCTCCTGAGCATAGGAGCCAACCACCATGATGCGAGCCCTCGGCATCGCCGCAACCGGCATGCAAGCCCAGCAGACAAACGTTGAAGTCATATCAAATAACATCGCCAACGTCAGCACGACCGGCTTCAAGCGTTCGATGCCGGCGTTCGTCGATCTGCTCTATCAGTCGAACAGCCGCGTCGGCACTGTTTCGTCGGAAACAGGTACCGTGCTGCCGACTGGAACGCAGATGGGTCTTGGCGTGCGTCAGGCAGGAACCACCCGCATAGTGACGCAGGGCAGCCTGACGGAGACCGACAATCAGCTCAACGTCGCGGTCAACGGCCGCGGCTATTTCGGCGTGACGTTGCCGAGCGGCGACACTGCCTACACGCGCGACGGCAGCTTCCAGCTTTCATCGACCGGACAGATCGTCACCAACGAAGGCTATCCGGTTGAGCCGGACATCACGGTCCCACCGACGTCCACTTCCGTCACGATCAATCAGGCGGGTCAGGTGATCGTCACAGCGGCGAACGGCAAGCAGTCAACGGTTGGCCAGTTGAAGCTTTACCTGTTCGCCAATGAGTCGGGCCTCGAGGCGCAAGGCGGCAACAACTTCCTGGCGACCGACGCCTCCGGCGATCCGATTGCCGGCACGCCTGCCGAGGCCGGCTACGGAACGGTGAGCCAAGGCTATCTGGAATCCTCGAACGTCAACGTGGTCCAGGAAATCACCAACCTGATCACCGCGCAGCGTGCCTACGAGCTGAACAGCAAGGTCATCGAGGCCGCCGACCAGATGATGCAGACCACATCGCAGATACGCTGAGGACAACGACATGCATTTCATGCAGACATCAGCTGTGGCGTTGCTGATCTTGGCGGCTGCCCCGCCGGCTTTCGCGGACGACGTGTGGCACGCCACACGGACGCTGATGCCAGGCGACACGGTACGCGCCGAGGATGTGGTGGCGCACGCACCGATTCGTCCGGTACCCGATGCGGTGCCCGCCAGTCAGGTCGTTATCGGCCTCGAGGTCAAGCGCCGGCTGTCCGATGGCCGTGTGCTGACGGGGCGCGACGTGGGACCGCGCTCGGCTGTGAAATCCAACACTCCGGTCAACGTTGTCTGGAAGGACGGTGGGCTGTCGCTCGAGCTGGCCGCGCGTGCACTGGAGCCCGGCGCGATCGGCGATGAAATCCGCGTCCTCAACACCATGACCTCACGCACCATCCGCGGCACCGTGGTCGGCGATGGGATGGTCGAAATTCGGAGCGGGGAATGAAGCCGATAATGCCCTTTGCATCGTCATGGCCGGACATGACGCTCGACGGCCACCCGGCTGGAGCGAAGAGACGCATGTCGAGGTTGGGAATGGCGACGCTGGCCTGCACCATGCTGTTAGCCGGCTGCGACACCTGGGATCACTTCCAGAAGCCACCGAACTTCAGCAGTCCGGGCACGATGGGCCAGATTCCGCCGACTTCCTCCGATGCGCAAACCATTGCGGCGGCCGATGTGCCGCCGCTCCCGCCTGCGAGCCTGGGCTCACTATGGCGACCGGGATCCAAGACGTTCTTTCGCGATCCGCGCGCGCGCAGCCTCGGTGACCTGCTGACCGTCACTGTCAACCTGCAGGATCAGGCGGAATTCGCCAACCAGACCACTCTCAGTCGCACCACGGCGAACGGACTGACTATCCCCAACACCACGACGATGGGGGCAGCGCTCTCACGCATCTTCCCCCTGCTGAACACCACCAGTCCGGTGATCAACACCTCGGGCAATGACAACACTGCCGGCCAGGGCGACATCAAACGGAGCGAGAACCTCCTGGTCAATGTTGCCGCCACTGTCGTGCAGGTATTGCCGAACAAGAACCTCGAGATCGCCGGCAGCCAGGAAATTCGGCTGAACAACGAACTGCGCCAGTTGCAGATCCGCGGCATCGTGCGGCCGGAGGACATCCTCTCCAACAACACGATCTCATCGAATCAGATCGCCGAGGCGCGTATTGCCTATGGCGGGCGCGGCATCTCCTCGGACCTGCAGCGGCCGACGTGGGGACAGGACGTGCTCAACCGGATTTCACCATTCTGAGCATTGGAGCGCGCCGCATGATCCGCCCGTTTCGCTTCGTCTCGCTTGTGTTGTTCGGCCTGAGTTGCCCAGCCATCATGCTGCCGGCAGCGGCCGAGCAGCAGCAGGTCGTCAAGCCGGCGTTCCTCTCACTCGGCGACTTCACGATCAATCTGCCCGAGGACAGCGACCAGCTCTCCTACGTCGTCATCAGCATTACGCTGGAGGTTGCCCCGGGTGCCGCGGCGGAACTCAAGGCGCTGGAGCCGCGGCTGAAGGAGGCGATGATGCGCCGCCTGTTGATCATGGCCGAGCGCCACGTTCTGCAGCCAGGACACACTGATCCACTTGTCGTCAAGGCATCGCTGCTCGACTGCGTTGCCGCAGTGCAACCGAACAGCGTCCGGGACGTGCTGATTACGCGACTGCTGTACGGCTGACCGCTACGACACAGTGGTGACCGTCGATGCATCCACTGTGCGGCCGTCGTTGAACTGAAGCAGCCAGCCACCACTCGCACCCTGCAATACGCCGGACACCGTGCCCGTGGTGTTCAAAGCGCCGGCCGACTGTGACGTGCCTTGGCTTGTCATGCCAACCAAGGAAACACCGTACTGACCCGCCGGCAGCGGCTGTCCACTGTCGCTGAGCCCGTCAAACGCAACCGCCCCGGCGCTGCCGGTCACTGGTATGCTGCGCACCGGATTGCCGGATGCATCGGTAATTTGAACATGGACGCCAGACAGGTTGGCGGCAGTAACGTTGAACGTCATCTGTGACTGGGTGCCGGAGGTCGGCACCGTAATCGACGTCGCAGCCGCGCTGACAGTGTGATTGATCAAACCCGAATATTGCCCGAGCGCCAGTCCCGACAACGTCGTGGAGATGGTGTCCAGTTTGGTGTTGCTCTGCACAAGCTGTTCGACGGTGGAGAACTGCGCGAGCTGTGACACGAACTGCGTTGGGTCGGTGGGAGAGCTCGGATCCTGGTTCTTCAGCTGCGCCGTCAGCAACTGCAGGAATTCATTCATCTGCGGATCGTTGGCCTGCGCCCCGACAGTGGTGCTCGCAGGCGTGGCGCTCAGAGTGTTCAGCAGGGACGATGCCGCGGTGGTCGGTGCAACGGTGCTCATGATTCCCTCATGCAAGAATGTCGATCAGCCCGTCATGTGTCGACAGTGACGAGGTGGGCTGGTTGGATGGCTGCGCGCCGTCCGGAAGCGCGATGCGGACAGCGGGAGCGAACGGTTGTGGAGAGCGGTCCGGTTGCTGGCCGAACCGCAGGTTAAGCCCCCCGGTGCCCAGGTTGATACCGGAATCAGCCAGGTGCTGTTCCATCGCACCGCGATTGCGCGAGAAGGCATCGAACGTCTCCGCCCGATCCACCGTCATCTGCACGCCGACCCCACTGTCGTGGAAGGCCAGCCTGACCTCGACGCGACCCAATTCGGCGGGATGCAGTTGCATAGTGAGTACGTGCGTGCCGTCCTGCACGGCGCGCCCGATCCGCGCCGCCACTGTCGCGGTGACTTCCGCCGCTGCCTGCGCGGGCAGTGCGGGAGATTCGGAATGGCTGCGCTCCACGCCGGCAATTTGTGGCGCGGCATGCGGCACAGACGAGCCGAGCGGTGGGGTCTCGATGTTGGTGGCGGCCACGGCTGGCTGCTGCTTCTGTGTCGGCTCGGCAGGCTGCGCCGGCAACAGATCTCCGACAGCACCCACCGGCCGCGTTGGCGTTGACGCTGCGTCGTCTGCACCCCACGCAGGCGCAGGCGCAGGCCGAACCGGCAACGCTGGCGCCGCCGTCGGCTGGTCCGACGGCATGGCGGGCGTCGGCGGCTGCTGCTTCGTCGTGTGGTCGGACGTGGGTGTTGGCGCGCGCGTTTCGTCCCCGCTCGCCGCAGTTGACGCTCGCGGAGTTTGAAGCCGCGCATCGTGACGATTGGCGGGAGGCGATGGCTTGGCCGGCACCGCCGAGAGCGCCGGTGGCACGCCGGCCACCGGCAACGGCACGGCTCCAGGCACCACCGCGGGGGCGCCACGCTCGCGCGGTTTGCAAGTGGCCGGCTGCGCTTTGCCTACGCCCGTTTCTGCAGGTGGACGGAGATCGGACTGGCCCGACCCGGTCGTGTTGGGCTCCCCCCGGAGCGGCGGCTTTGCTGCCGCTTTTGCACCGGCCGATGCCGGCGGCGGCGAAGCAAGCGCAGGCTGCGGCGGCACCGCCTCCTCGGCGCCGGCCGTCAGCCCTGCAATCAGGTCGGTAAAGCCGCCGCCGGCGCGTGCCGGCACGCTCTGCGCGCTTCCCGGGGCCACAGGCACGGCAGTCTGGCCAAGCACCATTCCGGCCGCCATCGGGCGACCTAGACTGCAGCGGCGAAATTGGCGACCGGCGAATCCAGTTCGTCCAGGCCGGCGCCCATGCCAAACCACGCCGCGTTGCCAGCCTCCCGCCCGCTGGCGGCAATACGATGGCAGAATCCCCAGCTCGGGGCCGCAGCGACCACGCTACCGCCGGCCTCTTTCGCAATGTCAGCTGCCAGCGTGTAGAGTTCGAGTGGCGCCGGCGGCAGCTCGATCAACACCCCCATGCGCCCGCCATCTCCGGCCCGACGCGCGACGAACAGCGCCGCATCGCTACCAAGCGATGCGGTGGCAACACGTTGCCCATCGCCGGCCTCGTGGAACACCAGCGCGGACGTGTCCTGGATCGCCTCGCGCAAGGCGGCAATCGCACGGCGTGGCTCGGGGCAGCCTTCAAGGCCCAACAGCGCGAGCGATGGGCATGTCCGGCGCAGCAATTCCGCACCGACGTGCCAGGAAGGCGGCAGTTCGCCCGGGCAGGCTTCCGCATCGCCCAGGAAACAGGCCGGAACCGCAGCCAGAGCATCGGCCAGTTGGCTCGCCAGACTGTCCTTGCCCTCGACGCAGAGATCCGTCAGGGCGAGACGAAGGCCGTCGCTGAGCTCGGCCGGCAGCAACTCGCTGAGATAATCGGTCAGGCCGGCTGCCAGCAGCTGCAGGCGTGTATCGTCGTCCCAGGCGTCCCAGAATTCGGCCGGAACCGGTTGCGCATTCTGCCCGACCGGCACGGCGGCAACACTTGCGGCCAGTGCCAGCGACGGCGGCGCCGACACCAGCGGCCAGACAGTCGCGCCGGTGGTAAACCATTGAATGATGGCCGGTCCCGTGCAGGCCGCCATGCCCGGCAGGTTGCCCGCCTCGGGGACGATTGTGACGCTCTGCGGCGATGGCATTTCCGGCAGCCACGGTTGTAGCAGCACGCCATCCCCAGCATGTATCAGATTGACCGCGCCAGGTCGGCCGGTGAGCACACGGCGGACCCGATCCGCCTCGACATGGCGCAGCGTTACCGTTCCGAGCGGGTCGCCAACCAGAACGACCTGGGGATGCCGTGCAACGACGATACCGCCCGGCAACAACGCTATGTCGCCAGTCGAGACCTGCCTGATCGGCAGTGTCACGCGCAGGCACTGCAGCCAGTGCGTCCGCTGTTCGGACGGCAGCTGTGGCCACGCCAGATCGATCCTGCGCAGCAATGCGAGCGACGCAGGATCCCCGAGATCCAGTTCGATCGGCATCCATTCAGGATAATTATTGAGCGGCAGTCTCGCGCGCCGGGCGCGATCGCTACGTTCGAGCGGCCGAGTTAAATCCGACACATCGACAAAGGACACTCCGATGTCAGCCATTCTGGCTATCGCCCCCTAAACGGTGTGCCGGAGCGGCTTTGCGTCCGGATTGCTCGTGCAACTGAGATCACGCTTACGTGAGATTTATTGCAGCGAGCTTTCAGAATCCCCCGCCCGGGTTTGGGCCCGGCGGACTAAGCCGATCGTCTGTCGCTCAGGCTTATCGTGATGACCGGCCTTGTGCCGGCTATCCATGCCCTTCTCGGACACAGCACTGGCGCACGCGGTCGGGCGAGAAACGGCGGAACTTTTGCTCCGTATGATCAATATGTTGGCGGCACACCCCTCGCCGCCACGGCAATGCCGCTTGCGGTGGCGTTGTAGCCTAACTGACACGGGCCGATGATACCGCCCGGACCGATAAGCACATCCACGACCGCGGTCGCCTGCATGCGCAGCGCCTTCACCTGCAGTTGCTGCACGGCATCGCTGGAAGCAGCCGTCGCAGACTCCCCGCAGCCAAAGGCGGATATCGGACCGACCGAGCCAACCCCCAGTGGCGCTGGCATGCCGAGAGGCAGAACCGGCACATGCACCATCGCATCGAGCGTCGCCTGCGGCGCCCAACTCAGATCGATAACATCCGTCGGCGGAGCGCATCCAACGAGCGCTGCCACAACGACAAACGACAATGTCGCGTGCCGAACCGACGCTCTGCCGCTGGCTGCATGCATGCAACTGGCTATATTGCGAAATCGCACGAAAGTCGACGACGGCCCTCTCAGCCTCAGTGCCTAGGCCGGTCGGCCTACGGCTCAACGCCCCTCGCTCCCGGCCTGAAGATTGCTTGTGGAATCCAAGCGAAGCTCGGACGCCTCCGTGAAGATCTTGCTGGCCGACGATGATGCGGACCGTGTCCGCCTGTTGATGCAGGCGCTTGATACCGATCCTGGCGTCACAGTCCTTCGCCTGGCACCCGGCGAAACTCTGCTCGATGCGGTCGCCGCGCACGAGCCACAGGTCGTGCTCGTTGACATGGCGCGCCCGGATCGCGATGCGCTGGAAAGCCTGCGTCAACTCTCTGCCCAAAATCCCCGCCCGATCGCACTTTTCGTCGACCAGGACGACCCCCGGTTCATGGAGGCAGCCATCGCTGCCGGCGTGTCCTCATACAACGTCGCTGGCACGCCGCCGCCCGACGTGAAGCCCATCCTGCGAGCCGCGGTGGCGCTCTTCCGTCAGCACCAGGACACACGCGCGGCACTGCACTCCGCCGAAGCGAAGCTGGAAGAGCGTGCCGTTATCGATCAGGCGAAGGCGCGCCTGATACGGGAGCGGCGCCTGTCGGAACCGGATGCCTATCACTGGCTACGCCGCAACGCGATGAGCAGCGGGCGAAAAATCATCGACGTGGCGCGCCGCGTGCTGCGCGAAGGAGAGGACGCCAAACCATGACACGAGCGACGGGAGCGCCGGTGCGATTCGGCTTGCTGCGGCTCGCCGACAGTGCCCCCGTCGTGGTGGCACTGAGGCGCGGCCTGTTCCGTGAGCTCGGTCTCCAGGTCGAGCTGTCGGTGGAGCCGTCCTGGGCCAATATCGCCGACAAGCTCGCATATGGGCTGCTGGATGCCGCTTCCATGCTGCCACCGCTGGCACTGGCCGCTGCGCTCGGTCTCCGTGGGCCGCCGGGGCGATTGCTGGTACCGATGGGGCTGAGCAGTGGTGGCAACACCATCACGCTCGGCCGGGTGGCGGCGGAGGCAGTGTTGCGCCGCGGCGAAGCGCGCGAACCACTGGCAGTCGGTCGGGATTTCGGTGCCTGGTTGCGCGCGCAGCCAACGCCGCCGCGCTTCGCAGTCGTGCATGCGTTCTCCACCCACAATCTGCTGCTGCGCTATTGGTTGGCGGCGTCCGGGGTCGATCCCGACCGGGACGTCACAGCCGTCGTGATTCCGCCCGAGCAGGTCGAGGAAGCGCTGGCGGAGGGCCGGATCGCCGGCTTCTGCGCCGGCGCACCATGGGGAGAACTTGCGGAGCAGCGCGGATCAGGCAGGCTCCTACTCGGCACGTCGGACATCTGGGACAGCCATCCCGAAAAATGCCTGGCCGTCGCGGCGCCCTGGGCGACGGCCAATCCGACGGCGGTCCAGGCGCTGTTGCGCGGCTTGCTGCAGGCGCAGCGTCTCTGCGAGCAGCCAGGGGCTGGCGCGTCGGTCTCACAGCTGCTGGCGGAGCCGCCGCTGGCCTTGCCCCATGCCGCCTCCCGCGCCTGCCTTCCGGGCGGTTCGGCAGTGGAGCGAGTCCGCTTCCATGCCGGCATGGCCTGGTTTCCGTGGCGTTCGCATGCTGCCTGGTTCCTGGCGCAGATGCGTCGCTGGGGATGGCTGGGCGCGGATGTCGACCTGGAACTCACCGCGGAGTGCGTTTATCGGCCCGACTTGCTGACTGCGGCCGTCGCGGCGGAAGGCCTCCCCTGGCCCGGCGCCGACCACAAGCGCGAGAACGGCTTCTGTGATGGGGCAATTTTCGATCAAGCTTGATACGAAATAGCCCAATATAAGGTCATAAGCCTATAATATATCCTATTCGGCCTATAATTTGGGCAGTACCGCCTTTGCGGTTGCCGGCAGGGCGCGCTCATCGGCATGGCATGCAGTTTGCTGCTCTGCACAGAGCCAAGCCCAGATGCTTGCGCAACCGGATTTACTCAACGGTGGGTGCAATCCGCAACAGGGAGCAGACCACGCTCCCGGACAGTGACCCGCAGGCCAACGACGGCCTGTGCATGGACCCCTCATGGTCCGCCGGAGCGCTTCCCCGTGCCGAAGGCTTTTCTGAAGGCAGGCCACCTGCCCACACTGTTCGCCGCGTTCCTGTATTTTGACTTCAGCTTCATGGTCTGGGTGCTGCTCGGCCCGCTCGGCGTGGCTATCGCCAAGCAGCTGACCCTGGACCCGCACACAAAGGCCTGATGGTCGCGACGCCGGTCCTGGCGGGGGCGCTCCTTCGGCTTCCGCTGGGTTTGCTGGTTGACCGCTTCCGTGCCCGACGGGTCGGTATCGGTGCGCAGATTCTGGTGATCGCCGGCCTCGTGACGGCCTGGCTCGCCGGTGTCGAGAGCTTCGCCGGGACGTTGCTGCTTGGCATGGTCCTGGGTCTCGCGGGAGCCTCTTTCGCGGTGGCGTTGCCGCTCGCCTCCGGCTGGTACCCGCCGCAACACCAGGGCACCGCACTGGGCATCGCCGGGGCAGGAAACTCCGGCACCGTGCTGGCCGCCCTGTTCGCACCAGGGCTCGCCGTTGCCATGGGCTGGCAGAACGTCGTCGGCCTCGCCGCCATTCCGATGTGCGTCGCGCTTGCCGTGTTCCTGCTGCTCGCCCAGGACAGTCCGAACCCGCCGCCGCCAAGGCCGGTGTCGGCCTACCTGCGCCTCCTGCGCATCGGCGACGCCTGGTGGTTCATGTTCTTCTACAGCGTCACTTTCGGTGGCTTCGTCGGCCTCGCTGCGTCGCTGACCATCTACTTCAACGACCAGTACCATCTGCCTGCGGTTATCGCCGGCTACTGCACGGCCGCGGTGGTGTTCGTTGGTTCACTGGTGCGCCCGCTCGGTGGCGCGGTGGCTGATCGTGTCGGCGGCGTGCGGGCGCTCAGCCTGATGTACGCCATGGCTGCGATGGCATTCGCCACCGTGGCCACCGGCATCGCGACGATCTGGCTCGCCATGCCGGTGTTCGTGCTCGGAATGCTGGCCCTCGGCATGGGCAATGGGGCGGTCTTTCAGCTCGTGCCGCAGCGTTTCAGCCGTGAGATCGGCGTGATGACCGGCCTCGTCGGAATGACCGGCGGGTTGGGCGGTTTCTACCTGGCATCGAGTCTCGGCTACTCAAAGCAACTCACCGGCAGCTACGGCGCAGGGTTCCTGGTGTTCGCCCTGCTCGCCGCGACGGCGCTGGTGTGCATCGGCGGCGTGCGGCGGCGTTGGCGCACCACCTGGCCGGCCGCCTACAGCGCGGCACGCGTCTGATGAACGTGCTATCGCGACCACGGCAGCACATCGTCGTCATCGGCAATGGCATGGCGGGCAGCCGAGCGATTGAAGAGATCATCGCGCGTGCACCCGGCCGGTTCGACATCACAGTGTTCGGTGCTGAACCGCACGGTAGCTACAATCGTATCCTGCTGTCGTCGGTGCTGGCCGGCGAGGCGCAATTCGCCGACATCATAACGCATGACGCCGCCTGGTATGCCGGCAACGGCATTGAGCTGATCGCCGGCGAGACTGTCTTGGAGATCGATCGCGCTGCCCGCCTGGTTCGCGGCGAGCATGGCGCGGTGCGGGACTACGATGTTCTGCTGCTGGCGACCGGTTCGGAGCCGGTCACCCTGCCGATACCGGGCGCCAGACTGCCCGGCGCATTCAGCTTCCGCGACATCGCCGACGTCGACGCCATCCGCGCTGCCTGTCAGGCCGGAGGTCGCGCTGTGGTCATTGGTGGCGGCCTGCTGGGGCTCGAGGCCGCACACGGGCTGCACCGTAACGGCATGGATGTGACGGTCGTGCACCTGATGCCGAACCTGATGGAGCGGCAGTTGGACGCTGTCTCGGCCGAACTGCTGGCCGAGACGATTGAGGCACGCGGCGTCACGGTGCTGACTGCGGCGAGCACTACCGCCGTGCTAGGTGGCGATCGTGTGCGTGGCGTGTCGCTCGCGAACGGCCGCGACGTCGAAGCTGACATGGTGGTCATGGCAGTGGGCGTGCGCCCAGCCATCGCTTTGGCCCGAGCCGCCAACGTGGAATACGGCCGCGGTGTGCGTGTGAACGACGTGATGCGCAGCAGCGATCCGTCGATCTACGCCATCGGCGAGTGCGCCGAACATCGCGGCAATCTCGTCGGCCTGGTCGCGCCGATCTGGGATATGGCGCGCGTCTTCGCCCAACACATCACCGGTGACAACGATGCGCTCTATGCCGCCACGGCTGTTGGCACACATCTCAAGATAGGCGGGATCGATACCTATTCCGCCGGCGACTTCCTCGGCGATGACACCAGTGACGCGATCGTGGTCCGCGACATCTCGCGTGGCGTGCACAGACGACTGGTGCTGCGCGACGATCGTGTCGTCGGGATCGCCATGGTGGGCGACGCGCATAACGCCCGCTGGTATTTCGATCTGCTCCGAAGCGGCGTCGATGTGTCGCCAATGCGCGATGCCCTGGCATTCGGTTCGCCCGCATGATGCACGACGGCGTACGCACCGTGTGCCCCTTCTGCGGTGTCGGGTGCGGCGTGATTGCCTTGGCGGATGGCACCATTCGCGGTGATGAGACCCATCCGGCGAACCGGGGACACCTCTGCGCCAAGGGAGCCGCCCTCGCAAAGACACTGGACGACAGCGAGCGACTGACCGGGCCGCGCATCGGCAGCGCGCGCACCACCTGGGAAACCGCGCTCGATCTGATCGCGACACGCTTCAACGAGACCATCGCCACCTATGGCCAGGACAGTGTCGCCTTCTACGTGTCCGGCCAGTGCCTGACCGAGGACTACTACGTCGCCAACAAGCTGATGAAGGGCTTCATCGGCAGCGGCAACATCGACACCAACTCGCGGCTCTGCATGGCCTCGTCGGTTGCCGGCCACATGCGGGCATTCGGCGAGGACATCGTGCCGGGCGTCTATGAGGATTGGGATGAGGCGGACCTCGTGGTCCTGGTCGGCAGCAATACCGCATGGTGTCATCCGGTGCTGTATCAGCGGTTGCTCGCTGCTCGTGCCGCGCACGGGACACGGATCGTAGTGGTCGATCCGCGCGTCACGGCCACGGCCGATGATGCGGACCTGCATCTGCAGTTGGCACCCGGCAGTGACGTGCTGCTGTTCAACGGCCTGCTGGCGCATCTCGCGGCCAACGGCGCACTGAATGCGGATTGGATCGCCCGTCACACCACCGGTTTCATCGACGCGCTGGCGGCCGCCGGGTTTCAGTCTGTCGCTGCGGGCTGCGGCCTGAATCCTGGACTTCTGGCGACGTTCTACGACTGGTTCACGACGACCGAGAGAACCCTGACGGTGTTCTCTCAAGGAGTGAATCAGTCATCCACCGGCACCGACAAGGTCAACGCAATCATCAACTGCCATCTGGCGACCGGGCGGATCGGGCGCCCAGGGATGGGACCATTCTCGGTCACCGGTCAACCGAACGCGATGGGCGGCCGCGAGGTGGGTGGGTTGGCGAACCAGCTTGCCGCGCACCTGCAATTCGACAGCCCCGGTGACCACGACAAGCTGTGTCGCTTCTGGAATGCGCCGCGGCTCGCAACCCGTCCTGGCCTGCGGGCGGTGGAGCTGTTCGACGCGGTGCTGGACGGCCGCGTGAAGGCGCTGTGGATTGTCGCGACCAATCCCGCCGCCAGCATGCCGCGCGCCGACCGTGTCCGCGCCGCGCTGGATGCATGCCCGTTTGTCGTCGTGTCGGACTGCTGGCCCACCGACACCACGCGCTATGCACATGTCGTGTTGCCAGCGGCTGGTTGGGGCGAGAAGGACGGCACCGTCACCAACTCCGAGCGTCGCATCTCCCGTCAGCGCAAATTCCGCGATGCTCCCGGCGAGGCACGTCCCGACTGGTGGATGTTCGCCGAGGTCGCTCGTCGGATGGGCTTTGCGCACGCCTTCGCCTGGGACGGGCCGGCGGCGATCTTTCGCGAACATGCGGCGCTGACCGGGTTTGAAAACCACCGCGAACGCGTCTTCGACATCGCGCCGCTGGCCCACAATGACGACGACGCTTACGCCGAGATGGCGCCGTGCCGCTGGCCGCTGCGTGCCAGCAGGCCTTTTGTCGATGGCGGCTTCAGCACGCCGGATCGCCGCGCGCGCTTCGTCCCGACGCCGTATCGCGGCCTGAGCCGCAACAGCGCGGGGCCGTTCCTGCTCAATACCGGCCGGGTGCGCGACCAATGGCACACCATGACCCGCACCGGTCATGTACCTCAACTCATGATGCACACGCCGGAACCCATGGTCGCGCTCAACCCGGCCGATGCGGTGCGATTGGATCTGGCAGAAGGCGATCTTGCCCGGATCGAGACTGACACCGGGAACGTTGTGCTGCGTGTCACCGTGACCGCTGCGCAGCGTCCGGGCGAGTTGTTCGTGCCAATGCACTGGACCGATGAGTTCAGTGCCAGTGGACCAATCGGTCGCGCGGTGGCAGCACGGTTAGATCCGCACTCCGGCCAGCCGGAGCTGAAGGCGACGCCCGCGTCGATCAGCCGCGTGACGACCCGTTTCCATGGTCTGTTGCTGCGTCGGACCGGCGGCGCGCTACCGCCGCTGTGCCACTGGAACTCGAGTACCGCTGGCGAACGGCCAGCTTTATCATCTGGCGGGCGATGGAGTGCCGCCGGACGCGGCGCTGTTCGGAACGCTGCCCGAACACACCGAGTATGTCGACGTGGAAGACGCGGCGCGCGGCGTGCTGCGTCGTGCCGCATTGATCGACGGCATGCTCGAGGCGTGCCTGCTGCTGTCGCGCGATCGCGACGGCTTGCCACGACATGAGGCGATTGCGCCGCTGCTGGGCACCGTCATCCCTGACAACCAGCGCTGGCGCGTGCTGGCGGGCGCCGGCATTGGCTCCAGCGTCGACGATGGACAACTTGTCTGTGTCTGCTTCGGCGTCAGCCACGCTGCGATCTGCCGCGCCGTGCAGGAGCACTCGTTGCGCACCACCCGCGACATCGGCGCGCGCCTCAACGCCGGGACCAATTGCGGCTCCTGCCTGCCCGAACTGCGGGCAATCCTGCGTGAGAAGGAGACAGTAGAATGGACTCGCTGAAACCCGCCGACATCGTCGCCAACATGGTGCAGGCCGGCATCGCCAAGGCCGCGCTCGGGCCGTTCGACCTGCTGGTGCGTGGCGCGCTCTCCGGGGCGTTGCTGGGTTTCGCCACCAGCCTCGCGATCGGCGCCACGACGCAGACCGGCCAACCGATCGTCGGCGCACTGATCTTCCCCGTCGGCTTCGTGATGATCGTGCTGCTCGGGCTGGAACTGGTGACCGGCAGCTTCGCGCTGGTGCCACTCGCCTTCCTGCAAGGCCGTACCAGTGCTGGCAACGTTCTGGTCAACTGGACGTGGGTGTTCGTCGGCAACCTGCTCGGCAGCCTGCTCTATGCTGGATTGCTGGCGATCGCGCTGACCATGGCCGGTCAGGTCGATCCGACCGGTGTCGCCGCCAGCATCGTCAAGATCGCCGAACTGAAGACCACGGGCTACGCGCATTTTGGCACCGCCGGGATGATCACCGTGTTCGTCAAGGCGATACTGTGCAACTGGATGGTCTGCCTCGGCGTGGTGATGGCGTTGAGTTCGACCTCGACCATCGGGCGTATCGCAGGTGCATGGATGCCGATACTGGTGTTCTTCGCGCAGGGCTTCGAACACTCGGTGGTCAACATGTTCGTCATTCCTGCCGGGATGCTGATGGGCGCCCATGTCACCGTCGCCAACTGGTGGCTGTGGAACGAGATTCCCGTGACGCTTGGCAACCTGGTGGGCGGGCTGCTGTTCACCGGTCTTGCGCTCTACGTCACCTATGCCCGCAGCCCTGCCGCCGTGCCGGACGCTCTGACGGCCAACGCGGACTGATTATCATGAGCGATCAGCCGTTCACCGCCGAGCAGAAGGAATACCTGAAAGGCTTCATGGCTGGTGTCGAGGTGCGACGTGGTGCGCTTGGCCTGCCAGCCTCACCGGTGGCCGAAGCCAGCGTAAGCGACATTCACCGCGCGGCGCAGGACCGCACCGTCGCTGCCGGTGGCAAGCTCACCGCCGAAGAGGAGGCGAAGCGCCAGAAACACCCGCTCGATCGGTTCGATGAGATCAGCGCGACCGCGGCAGCAGGCAAATTCCCGAAGGGACTGGAGATCTTTCTCGCGAAGTTCCACGGACTGTTCTACGTCGCACCCGCACAGGACGCGTTCATGTGCCGGCTGCGCATCCCCGGCGGCATCCTGACATCGCATCAGATGCGCGGCATCGCATCGATCGCCGATGAGCTGGCTGGCGGCTACGCCGACATCACCACGCGCGCCAATCTGCAGCTTCGCGAAATTCCAGCGAAGAACGCACCGGAGATTCTGCTGCGACTGTCAGAGATTGGCCTGACCTCACGCGGCGCCGGCGCCGACAACATTCGCAACATCACCGGCAGCCCCACCGCCGGCATCGATCCGCAGGAGCTGATCGATACGCGGCCCTATTGCCGCGCCGTGCATCACCACATTCTTTACCATCGCGAACTGTACGGCCTGCCGCGCAAGTTCAACGTTGCGTTCGACGGCGGCGGCCGCGTTGCTGTGCTGGAGGATACCAACGACATCGCGTTGTCAGCGGTGCAGCTCGCCGATCGAACGGGCGTGTATTTTCAGCTCGGTCTGGGCGGCATCACGGGTCACCGCGATTTCGCGCGCCCGACCGGCGTGATCGTGCCGCCAGACGATGCCGTGCAGGTGTGCAACGCCGTGGTGCGCGCGTTCATTGCGCACGGCGATCGCACCGACCGTACCAAGGCTCGCCTGAAATACGTGCTCGACCGCATGGGAATGCCGGCGTTCCTCGCGGAAGTCGAAAAGGAGCTCGGCGAACCGTTGCTGCGTGCGGATGCGGTGGCGATCCTGTCGCGCCCGACGTCTGACAAACATGGCCATATCGGAGTGCATCCACAGAAACAGGACGGGCTGAACTACGTCGGCGTCGTCTGTCCGGTTGGGCGTCTGAGCAGCGAACGGTTGCGCGGTCTCGCCGACATCGCCGAGACCTTCGGATCCGCCACGCTACGCCTGACAGTTTGGCAGAACTTGCTGATAAGCGACATTCCCCATGCAAGGCTGGATGCGGCATTGGGTGCGATTGCGGCACTGGGCCTCGATTGGCGCGCGAGCGCGCTGCGCGGCGGCCTGGTGGCGTGTACCGGCAATGCCGGTTGCAAGTTCTCCGCATCCGACACCAAGCGTCACGCAGCGGCGCTGGTGGATTGGCTGGAAGCCCGTATCCAGATCGATCAGCCGATCAACATCCATTTGACTGGGTGCCATCATTCCTGTGCGCAGCACTACGTCGCGGATATCGGTCTGCTTGCCACCAAGATCGAGCAAGGCGACGATATGGTTGAAGGCTACGACCTGCTGATAGGCGGCGGCGCCGGCGTGGAGCAGAGGCTTGGGCGGCTGGTGCGGCCGAAGGTCGTGTTCGACGATCTGCCGCCGATGGTGCTGTCGCTGCTGCACGCATGGCAGCGAGATCGGGCTGCACCGGACGAGACATTCCAGGCATTCACTTCCCACCTGTCCGATGATGCCTTGTCGGCGCTGTGCGAGCCCAGCCTGGAGACAGTGTGGTGAACGCCATGTCGCCACCCGTCCCGCTGATCCCGGAGAACGCGCCGTTCACGCCGGCGCAGCGTGCCTGGCTGAATGGATTCATTGCCGGTCTCTGTGGCGGCACGAGTGCTGGCGGCTTGTCCACCGCCATGCAGCCGCCCGCGGAACCGGAGGATTTTCCGTTGCACGACCCGGCGATGGAGTTGGATGAGCGCATGCGGCTCGCCGAAGGTCAGCCGTTACGGCAGCGCCTGATGGCGGCAATGGGACAGCTCGATTGCGGCCAGTGCGGCTATCTGTGTCAGAGCTACGCCGCGGCGCTGAGTGAAGGACGGGAAACCTCGAGCTCGCTCTGCGTTCCCGGTGCCAGGCCGACGGCGCGGCTGCTGAAGCAGTTGCTGGCGGAAGCGCCGGTCGCACCTGTGGCGGCGCCTCTCCTCGCATCCCGGCCAATCGGCCGCGCGGTGAAGGTGCTGTCAGCCGCGGCGCTTACCCGGCCGGGATCCAGCAAGGACGTGCGCCATGTCGTCATTGACCTGGCCTCATCCGGGCTGAGCTATGAGCCTGGTGACTCCATAGGTCTCGCCGCACCGAACGATCCGGCATTGGTGGAAGCAACGCTCGCCGCACTCGGCGCATCAGGCGACGAACCGGTGCCGTGCGCCGACGGCACGACGCGTCCGATCCGCGAAGCTTTCATGCGTTACCTCGACATCGCGCGTCCACTCGACCGCACCACCGACCTGCTGGCGATGAGCGCCAGGTATCCACGCCATGCGCAGACACTACGGAAGCTGAGCGAGGGCGTGGACGGCGCCGAACCCGCGGACGCCGATCTCCTCGACCTGCTGCAGGAGTTTCCATCCGCACGGCCAAACTTGCCGGATCTCGCCGCATCGTTGCCCACGCTGCGGCCGCGGCTTTACTCGATCGCGTCGTCGCTGCGTGCCACCCCGGGACAGGTGCACCTCTGCGCGGCTATCGTGCGCGACAACCGGCGCGGTCGGGTGCGCAACGGTGTCGGCAGCGGATTCCTCGCGAGCCGCGCGGCTTCGGCCGGCCCGGTGGATGCTTATATACAGACCAGCCACTTCCGATTGCCGGGCGATCCCACCGTTCCGGTGATCATGGTCGGGCCGGGCACAGGCATAGCGCCATTCCGCGCCTTCCTTGCCGAACGCGCTGTCGCCGGCATACGCGGACGCACCTGGTTGCTGTTCGGCGAGCGCAACCGTGCGACCGACTTCCTCTATGAGGAAGAGCTCAAGGCCTGGCGCAATGACGGCACGCTGTCGCGGCTGGATATCGCGTTCTCCCGCGATCAGCGCCGCAAGATCTATGTGCAGGATCGCATGGCGGAAAATGCCGAAGATCTGTGGCGTTGGCTGCAGGACGGCGCGCATTTCTACGTCTGCGGCGATGCCACCCGCATGGCGAAAGACGTCGATGCGGCACTGCGTCGCCTGGCCATGACCGAAGGTCGGCTCAACGAATCCCAGGCGCGCGATTGGATCGTCGCTCTCGCGCGGCAAGGACGCTATCTGCGGGACGTGTACTGATGCGCCACTTTCCGCTGTTCATGGACCTGGCTGGCTGCACGGCCCTCGTATTGGGTGCTGGCGACCTGGCGGAACGCAAGGCCGAACCACTGCGTCGCGCCGGAGCCGCAGTGCGACTGCGCCCCACATTCGATCCGGCGGACCTCGATGGCTGCGCATTGGCCATCGGCGCGGACGCACCGGATGCTGACAAGCAGGCGCTGTCCACCGCTGCAAAGGCACGCGGCATTCCTGTCAACGTCGTCGATCGTCCGGATCTGTGCAGCTTCCTCATGCCGGCCATCGTCGATCGTGATCCGATCACCATCGCAATCTCCACCGCTGGCATGGCGCCAGTGTTGGCACGATTGCTGCGGCAACGGATCGAGACCGCGGTGCCGCCCGCATTCGGCCGTCTCGCCAGCTTTGCTGGCCGCTTCTCTGGCGAAATCCGTCGTCGCTACCAGGACTTTTCCGCGCGGCGCCGTGTGTTGGAGCGTATCCTGACCGGACGTGTCGCGGCCCTGATCTTCGCCGGGGAGGAACTCGCCGCCGAAGCCGCGTTGTCCGATGAACTGGCCCTCGACGCCGAAACGCCGGGTATTGTTCATCTCGTCGGCGCCGGTCCCGGCGCTGCCGATTTGCTGACGCTGCGAGCGCATCGCCTGCTCGGCGAAGCTGACGTGATCGTGCATGACCGGCTTGTCAGCGACGAAGTTCTCGACATGGCACGACGTGATGCAGAACGCATCTTCGTCGGCAAGGCGCGCGCCAATCACTGCATGCCACAGGAGGACATCAACGCGCTGTTGATCCGCCTGGCACGCGAAGGCAAGCGCGTAGTCCGGCTGAAGGGAGGCGATCCGCTGATCTTCGGCCGCGGCGGCGAGGAAGCCGAGGCACTGGCTGCGGCCGGCGTGGCGTTCGAGATCGTGCCAGGCGTCACCGCAGCGCTCGCCTGCGCGGCCGATACCGCGATTCCGCTGACCCATCGCGATGAGAGCCGCTCCGTGACCTTCGTCACCGGTCATACCAAAGATGGCACGCTCGGCCTGGACTTCGCCGCGTTGGCACGTCCGGGCGCAACACTCGTCGTCTATATGGGCATACATACGCTGGGGTTGCTCGCGGAGGGACTTGCGCGCCATGGCTTCGATCCGACCACGCCGGCGGCGCTGGTGGAACGTGGCGGCACGCGCGAGCGGCGTGTGCTGAACGGCACATTGCCGGAGCTGGTGATGCAGGCGTCGGGGTGGAGCACCGGCGGTCCCGCTCTTCTGTTGATCGGCGAGGTGGTTGCCCGCCGTGTCGCTGTTGCCGTTAGCCACGGAGGTTGTCATGACGCCCGAACAACAGGTTCTCGTGCAGACCAGCTTTGCCAAAGTCGCGCCGATAGCCGATATGGCGGCGACCCTGTTCTATGAGGATCTCTTCCAGCGCAATCCGCGGCTGCGCGCTTTGTTCAAGGACGATCTGACTGAGCAGCGCCAAAAGCTGATGAGCATGCTCGGCACGGCTGTGGCCAATCTTCGGCAGTGGGAAAAGATCGCCGCGGCGGTTCAGGCGCTTGGCCGACGGCATGTCGCGTACGGGGTTGAGCCGGCGGACTACGACACGGTGGGAGCTGCGCTGATTGCAACGCTGGAGAAGGGGCTCGGCAACGACTTTACGCAAGAGGTTCGCAAGGCGTGGATCGCCTGCTACGCCGCCATTGTAGCTGATATGCTGGGCCCCGTTGCTGTGCGGACCTAAGCACTCGCGCAGCATGTTCCGTGGCCGGCATCCCGGCATGAATGTGCCTATGCAAAGAAAGCCGCGGCACACCCCACGACGGCAATCGATGGAGACAACCGGCGGGGAAAGGACCATCTATCGCAACCGAAGCGACGTTCACCCAGATCGCATTGCAGAACGGCTCCCACATTCTGCAAGGCCTAGTCTAGCGTTGAAGCAACGTGCCCTCCTCGAAGGTATGCCATTCTCTCACGAAGCGGCGGAGGGAGGCGGCTCAGTCCGCCGCCAACGCGGCTGCCGGCACCATCGCGTCCAGCACAGTGCGCATATCCGCCACCGCATCCACCGATCGCAGCGTCGCGAGCAGCCGCTCCGCCGTATGCATCGGCAGCGCGCGCGTCGCGCAGTTGAGGAACTTCGCCTCCAGCAACTCCATCGGCAGCGGGTGCTCCGGCCCACGCCCCAGCGGCCGCGCCACTTTCGCCGCCAACACCTGCCCGTCCGTCAGCGTCACCCGCACCTCGGCGCCAAAATGTTCAGTGCTCGCCATGGACATCTCGGGATGCGGCGCCGCATGGATGCGTGGCAGCAGCGCGCGGATCGCGGGATCACGGAAGCTGTCGCCCTCGAAGTGCTCCAACGACACGCGGCGATCCAGCAACGCGCGCGCCAGGCAGTACTGCACGCTGAACTTGGCATCCAGTTCGCTCTGCGGGTCCGGCCGGTTGGTGTGCGCCAGCCGTCGCGGATGCGTCCATGAGTCCACGCGCTCGACCATCGCCGGCGTCAGCCCGTGTTCGCGCACCAGCGACAGCATCGCGTCCACCGCCGGATGCGTGCTGCCGCAACACGGATATTGTTTGATCGCCACACCAGGCCGGACGATGTCCCACGGCTCGCCCCATTCGCCCAGGATCGGCGCCGCGTCAAAATTCCCCTCGCCGTTGAACACGTGCAGGAACCCCTGCCGGTGCTCCAGCGCGCCTGCGTTGGCGGTAAACCCGTCCGCAGCAAGCAGGGCCGCCAGCATTCCGTTGCGCGAGCAATGCCCGACGTGCAGCGGCTTGGTCATCGTGCCGAAGTTCGCCTTGACCCCCGATGAGAACGACGCTGCCAGGCCCAGCGCTGTCGCCGTGACCTCCGGTGCCAACCCCAGCAGATGGCAGCAGGCGGCGGTCGAGCCGAACACGCCGAGCGTTGCTGTCGGATGCCAGCCCTTTTCGTAGTGATGGAAATTGACGCCGCGTGCGATGCGCGTCTCGGTTTCCCAACCGGCCACATAAGCCGCAACGAGCGATCGCCCATCGATGCCGCGCGTCTCCGCGAGAGCGAACAGGGCAGGCAGGATCGGCGCCGATGGATGGCCGCCCAGTGTGTCACTGCAATCATCGAAATCCAGCGCGTGCGACGCGGTGCCGTTGATCAGCGCCGCATCCAGCGCCGCCGTCCGCTGAGCGGTGCCGAATATCAGACATGGGCCACCCGACGCGGTCACGCGTGCCACGATGCGCGCACACGGCTCGCTTGCACCAGCGAGCGTGCAGCCGACCGTATCGATGATCGCCACGCGCGCCCAATGCACCGCCTCATCTGGCAATGCATCGTAGCGGACGCTGGCAATCCGTTCAGCGAGGGCTTCGGCGATGGTCATGGTTGTCCTCCCACGCTTGCATCAGGGTGTCGAGAGTGGCATCGGCGGTGGCGGCACCGTCTGCGGCGGCATATCAGAGGGTGGCTGCATGTCAGGCTGCAGCGGCATGGTCGACGGCGGCTCGGTGCCCGGCGGTGTCTGCGTCAGCGGCTGCTGCTCTACCGGCGCCGGCACACTCCCCGCGGTCAGCAGCCAGGAAGCCAGTGAACGGCGAACCTGGTATTCGAACTCGACGTTCATCCGATCCATCATGGTCTTCGTCATGTCGTACAGCCGCCCCGGGAGATCGTCGAGATCACCGGTGTAGGTCGATGACACGCTTGCCTGCGCATAAGCCGCGCGGGTGGTCGGCGTGTTGTAGATATCGAGTTGCACCGCGAAGTTGCCGTTGATGGTGTCACCCTGCCGTGTCAGCGAAGCATCCTGGATGACGAACACGGCGAGATCGGCGGCGCCAAGCGCCTGCAACCGATCCTGTGCCATGTCGCGCAGAGCCTGCACCGGCGGCACCGGGTCGAACTGGCTGACATCCGGTGGGACGCCCGACGGTACGAAACGCTGCTCGATCTGCAGTGTCGAGACGTTCAGTCGCAGCGGCGTCAGATAGCTGTAGCGCAGCGGCAGATATTCCCGTGGCTGGCTGCCGCCGCAGCCGGCGACCAGCCACGGCAGCAACAATGACGCTCGCCGTGTCATCATGCCGGGGCACCGCGGCCGCGCACATCCTGCCGCGGGAAGCGGAAGTCGTAATTGCAAAACTCGCAAGTCATTACGATGTCGCCGTCCACCGCCATGTGGTCCAGGTCGTCGGCAGGGAAGCCCTCCAGGATGCCGACCAGCCGTGCGCGCGAACACCGGCAGCCGTAGGACAGCGCGCGCGACCGGTCGGTCGCCACGCCCTCGGTGTGGAACAGCCGGTACAGCAGTCGTTCCGGCAGCAGCGCATCGTCCAGCAGTTCCGCATCGGTCAGTGTGGCGGCGAGCATCGTCGCGGTGCGCCAGCTTTCCTCCTGTGCGTCATCATCCAGCGAAGGATCGATACCACCGGCGCCGGCGATCTTCTCCAGCACCAGCGCGCCGGCGCGCCAGCCATCCGCGGTCTCGTCGCAGGCGAGATACACGAAGCACCGAAGCTGTTCGCTGGTGCTGAAGTAGTGCAGCGCCATCTCTGCCAGGTTGCCGCCCTCGATGGTCACGATCCCCTGGTGGCGGTTCTGGTCGGGCCCCTGGTCAACGGTGAAGGCGAGATAGCCACCGCCAAGCAGCCGGTCCGCCGCCGGAGACGGATCCTGCCGCAGCAGTTCCTCCAGCTTCGTCGGATTGGAGCGGGCGTAGCCACGCAGCGCGCCGGTGTCGGTGCAGTCGGCGAGCAGCATCGGCACGGCGCCGTCGCCCTTCGCCTGCACACTGAACGAGCCGCGGAATTTCAGCGCCGTGGACAATGCCGCCGCCAGGGCCAGCGATTGGCCGGCCAGGCGGGTCACCGCCGGGTGGTTCGGGTGCCGCGTCAGCAGCGCCTGCGCCAGCGGCCCAAGCCGCACAAGTCGGCCGCGCACGGGCCGACGTGGGAGGTGGAATGACGTGACGCCGCGCGGCACGACAATGTCGGGCACCGGCGGGCGCTCGCCGTCCAGGAAGGCAGGAGTTTCGGACATCGCCCCAACATAGGCACAGGCTGCCGTGCGGGCTACCGTCGGCCAGATGCCAGCAGACACATATGCGTTGCGTCCCATAATGGCGGCGGACGCGGTCGGGGTGGCGGCACTGATCCGCGCCGCCTTCGCCGCCCAGTCGGCGGTGACCGATCCCTTGCCCTCAGCCCTGCGGGTCACCGACGCCGACGTGGCAGCGCACCTGCGGACCGGAGCGGGCGCGGTGGCCGAGGCGGCAAACCAACCGGTCGGCGCGGCGCTGTGGGTCGATCAGGATGGCGGGCTGTATCTGAGTCGGCTGGCAGTGCACCCGGCCTGGCATGGCCGCGGTATCGCCAAGGCGCTGGTGGCAGCGGCAGAATCGGCGGCGCGCGCGATCGGCCTGCCGCGCCTGCATCTGAGTACGCGCCTCGTGCTGCTGGACAACCGACGGCTGTTCGCCGGCCGCGGCTTCGTCGAGACGACGCGCGAGACCCATCCCGGCTACGCCGAACCGACCTTCGTGAATATGGAAAAACCGCTCGACGCAACCGAGACGCTATAAGAATGGGCACGCGGCCCTGGTTTATCCTTGCGGCTGTGGCACTGGCCCGCGTCGGCTTCGGCTACCAGTACCAGACCGTGGCGACGCTTGGCCCCGACCTGATGCAACGGTACGGGCTGGACTATGCGGGCCTCGGCACGCTGATCGGCGCGTTTATGTTGCTCGGCGGCTTCCTGGCGCTGCCGCTTGGCCTGCTGGCCCGGCGGCTAGGCGACCGGCTGGTGCTGGGAGCCGGTCTCGCCCTGATGGTGCTTGGCCCGGCGGTCAGCGCGGCTGCCGCAGGGCCGGCCGGGATCGGCGCTGGGCGCAGCGCGGCCGGCGTCGGCGCGGTGGCCATGATCGTGCTGCAGAACAAGATTATCGCCGACTGGTTCGCCGGCCGTCGCTTCATGTGGGCGATCAGCGTGTCGGTCGCCGCCTACCCGATCGGCGTCGGCCTCGCGCAGCTTGTCCTGCCGCCGCTGGCGCTGGCGTACGGCTGGCGCGCCGCCTTCCTGTCCGGCGCGCTGCCGATGGCCGCCGCGACGGCGATGTTCCTGGCCAGTTTCCGCCCGTCGCCACATGCCGCGCCGACGCCGCCCCGGTTCTCGCTGCCGGGCGGCCGGGAGTGCCTGCTGCTGGTGGTCGCGGGACTGATCTGGACCGCCTACACCGCTGGTTATTCAGGCTACACCGCCTATGTACCGTCCCTTATGGCGGCGCGGGGCGAGAGCCTCGTGCTGACCGGCGTTGTGCTGACCATCGCGACCTGGGGCAACGTGCCGGCGACCCTCCTCGGCGCCGGCCTTGCCGCACGGCTCGGCGGGTTCCGCATCTTCCTGCTCGGTACCGTCGCGCTGGTCGTCGGAATGATCGGGACCGCGCTGCTCGACTGGCCGGTGATCTGCGCCGTGGTGATCGGCATCGTGGGCTCGTTCCATCCCGGCGTGATCATGGCGGTCGGCACGCTGTCGGCGCGACCCGAGAACCGCGCCGTTGGCATGGGTTTGTTCTATTCGATGTACTACGCCGGCGGTGCGGTGGTGCCGGCAATGTGCGGCTGGGCGGCCGACATGTCGGGCGGCCCGGAGGGTGCGTTGCTGGCCGCCGCGGCAGTGTCGGCGCTTGCAGTGCCGATGTATCTGCTGCATCGCCGCCTGACCGCGCATGAACTCATGCTGGTAAGGGCGTGACCTCATCCAGGTCATAGGTCGACATCAGTTGGTCCACCATGCCGCGTGCCGCACTCCAATTGAAGGTGCGGTAGCTGTGGCCCGTAGTGACGAAGCGGGCGCCTGCATAGAACATCTCATATTGCGTGTGCCGCGAGGCGAACTCCGAGCCGATGGCGTCCCACGCCGCCTTCAGCAGCTTCACCTTGTCCTGAGAACTGAAATTCGGCGATCGCTGCGTCCTGTGCAGGATCGGCACGAGCTCCGGATTGGCCCAGTCGCGAAATGACGATGGCAGCATGATCAATGCCCCGCCAGCCAGATCGCGGATCAGGTTGATCAGCCGCGGATAAAGCTCCTGCGTCACCGCATGCGCGGCATAGAGCTGATGCCGGTCCGGCACGTAGAACTCGCCGCGCATGCCACCTGAGGCCTCCATGCCGGCAAGCATCGCCTCCACCATGCCTGCGCTCGCCGCCAGGCTGCCGAGTTGTTCGCGGACCTGCGGCATGTTGGTGGTGCCGATCGCCTCCGTGACCTGGTGCGCGAGGCCGACCAGGAACTTCAGCTTCACCGACAGCCGGATCTGTGCCTGATAGTTCTGCAAGACATGGCCAGGAGTGTCATGGAACTGGGCGCGGCACATGTCGGTATCGCGATGCACGAACACGCGTTCCCATGGCACCTTCACGTCGTCGAAGTAGAGCACCGCATCGTTTTCGTCGAAGCGTGCCGACAACGGATTGTCGAACACCGATATCGCATGCGCCTCGTAGCTCTTGCGTGACAGCACCTGCAAGCCCGCTGCGTTCATCGGCAACGCGCACGAGAATGCCAGGGCTTCGTCACCGGGCTTCAGCGGTTGAAGATTGGCCACGAACACCTCGTTGGCCATGATCGAGCTGGTGCCCAGCATCTTGGCGCCGCGGATCGTCAATCCGGTGGTGTCTTCATCGACAATCTGCGCGACCAGCTCTTCCGCCTGCCCGCCCCAGTCCTTGGAGCGATCCGCCTGCGGATTGACGATCACGTAGGTAAGAAACAGGTCGCTTCGCGTCGCATAATCCACATAGTCGGCAAACGCCCTGGCCCGCGCCGGTCCATGCTTCACGAAAACCTCGATGCCCATGCGCTGGCCGATAACCGCAGAGGCGACATGGTCGGGCGAGCGGCCCATGAATCCGTAGCTGAGCCGTGCCCAGGCCTGGAGCGCCTTGCGCCGCGCAACGAGTTCCTCGTAGCTGCGTGGCATCTGCCAGCAGCGATTCACCCGCCGTGTGCCACCTTCGGGCGTGAACGTCATCGTCTCCAGGTTTTCAGGGCGCGCCTGGTAGTCATAGAGACGCGCCGCAGAGGCTACCGAGTTGCGGTACGCTCGGTGCGTGGTGACATCGTCAACCAGCTTCCCGTCGATGTAGATGGTCCGCCCGTCGCGCAGCGATTCGATGTGCTCCGCCCCCGTCTTGCACTGCATCGCAGCCTCTCCCAATTCTCCAGCTTATACCGGCCCAACCTCGCGATCCTTCTTCGGGATCAGGTCGTACGGCAACGCGAACCCTGGCATCGCTGCCAGCCGATGCGACCATGCCTGCACATTCGGCCAGCGCGTGATATCGAGGGCGCCCTCGGCCATGAACACCATACGTCCCCAGCAGCCGATATCGGCAATCGTCGGCGCATCGCCCACCAGCCACTCACGCCCCGCCAATGCCGCATCGACGAAACTGATCGCCGCCTCGGCCAACGGCCGGAAATACGCCATCACCGCCGGATCGACCTGACGGAAGCGGCTGTAATGCCGCACCTTGGCGACGTTGGTGATGTTGTCCGCCTCCCACGACAGCCATTCGCGCGCAGTCCATTGCTCCTGTTCCGTTTTCCCCGCGAAGTGCCCGGTCGTGCGCGCCAGGTAGTCGAGGATGACGTTGGACTGCACAATGGTCAGTCCGCGATGACGCAGCGTGGGAACCTGGCCGTAGCGGTTCACCGCCAGATAGTCGGCCTCCTTCTGAGCGCCGTATTTCAGGTTCACCGTGCGGAAGCTGAATGGCAGCCGTGCCAGCGCCAGATACAGCATCGGCTTGTAGGTCGAACTCGAGGTAAAGCTGCCGAACAGCGTAAGGTTTTCGGTCATGGAGGTGTTGGTCACCTGATTGCTCCGCCGCCGTGGATGATGACCAGCCTATCGCGGCGGAGCCCAAGGCGCGATAACCGGCCAGGATGCGGACCCGCAAGGTGCAGTATCTGGAAGGCCTGCGCGGCATCGCAGCGATGCAGGTGGTGCTGCTGCACTTCGTCACCGGCTTCCTGCCGTACACCGCGGAGCATGCGTGGCCGCCATTCCGCGTGCTGTTCGACGGCCACACCGCCGTCTATGTGTTCTTCCTGATCAGCGGCACGGTTCTGACGCCGTCGTTCGCCCGGCCCGGCGCGTTCATCGGCAAGATCGCCAAGCGCGTGGTGCGGCTCGGCGTCCCCATTGCCGCCGCTGCCACGATCGCCACGGTGCTGCTCGCACTATTTCCGGATGCACACCGCCAGGCAGCCGCCCTCACCGGATCGCGGTGGCTGGCGATGGACTCCAGCGGTGCCCCGACACTCGGGCATCTTGCACGTGAGATCAGCCTCGACAGTCTCCTGCTCGGCTACCGCGAGGCGACGTTGTTCGCGCCGCTCGCCGGACAACTGCCGCCAATGGAATTGTCACTCGACGCGCCGTTCTGGTCGTTGCATCTGGAACTTTACGGCTCGCTGCTGGTGCTGTGCCTGGTATCGCTGCGCGCCCATTCGGTCTGGGCGCACCGTGCCGCGGTTGCGGCCGCCGCATTGGCGTTCGGCACGCATCCGATGTTCCTGTTCGTACTCGGCCACCTGGTCCGCCCTCTGCCGCGAACCGATGCGCGGCACGCGAGGGGATATATCGGTGGGCTCCTGCTGCCGCTCGGGCTCGCGCTATGCGCCACCAAGGACTGGCAATCTGTCGAATGGTGCCGATTGACGCTCACCCGCTTCGAGTTGGCCTCCGCCCCGAACCTGTTCCAGTTCCAGAGCCAGCTTGGCGCGGTCGCGTTGTATTTCGGCGTGCTGTGGTGCCCACTGGTGTGGCCGCTGCTGGAGAGCGCGCCGTTCCGCCATATCGGCCGCCTGTCGTTCAGCATCTACCTGCTGCACTTCCCGATCCTGTTCACCGTGGTGTGCGTCGCCTTCCCCCTGATGCCGTCGACGGCCGCCGCGTTCGTCCTGTTCCTCGCGCTCACCCTCGCCGCCGCCATCGCCTTTGAGCGTCTGGTCGACCGGCCGGCCATCGCACTCAGCCGACGTGCCGGCATCGTGCCTCTCGTCTCGCCGGGTGAGATGACTCAAAAGTGAGTATGTACGACGCGGGCAGCCCTTGCACGATGACGGCCGCTGGAGCGTGCAGTGCTATTTTGAAGATATTGCCATATTCACTTTTGCTTCTCATGGCAGTGGCAGGTGCCACCGAGGTCTCCGCGCGCGACCACACCACCCTTGCGACATTCGCTGGCAAATGCACCAAGGTGACGGTGATGAACGTTCAGACCGATCCGAACCTGTGCTCGGACAAAATCACCAACATCAAATTGGGCAGCGGCCAGTCGGGATATGCGTTCCTGCTGCATCCGCAAGCCGAGATGGGACCTTTCGTCATGTCCTTCCTCGGCACCAAGCCGCGACACGAGGCGCACCATAAGGGAGCCTTGGTCCTGCCGGTTCACCGGGTCTACGTCACCTTCGACGGCAGAACGGATGATCTGGTCGCCGTCGGTTCCTGTGCGTTCTCCAGTCCAAACAAGAAGGCCCCGACCAGGGTATCGTGTTCCGCCAGCACGATTGAGGGTGACTTTGCCGGCGAATTCATCGGTGCCGATCACAATACGGGCGGAATGAAGATGCTGACCGATCACGAGGCGACCCGCAGCACTGTTGTCTGTGGCCAGCCACCCGTGCAAACCGGGATCAGGGCCGGACACGACCTTCAGGGCTGCACCGACCCGACACGGCAGTCCCGACGCTAGGTCTCGGTCAGCGTCGCAGCCGGTTCACCAAGGTCTCGGCAGTGTCCGCTGCCATGGCCAGCGCACGCCGGGCGACGTCCTGAGCGAAGCCGGCGCGCGCCAGCACCGCGAGTTCGCGGTGATAACCGGCCGCGTCGGGCGCATCGCCGGAGCGGAATGGTCCGATGCGCCGCCGCCGCGCGAGCATCAGCGCCGCCGCCAGCTCGCTCTCGTCGTCGACCGGCAGAGCCGCGCGTGCCGTCTCAGGATCGACACCCTTGGCCGCCAGGTGTGCCGCCGCGGCACGGCGTGAGCGCCCGGCGCGGGCCATACTGCGCGCGCGATTTTCGGCGAACGCGGCATCGTTCACCGCGCCGGCCGCGACCAGCCGCGATACCACACCGCGTATCACCTCCCGCGCGGCGCTCACCTGACCGGCAATGACATCGGCGTCGGCCGTGCCGGCGGCCACGCGCGCCCAGCGCTCCACACGCCGCTCGAGAACCCGGCGAAGCCCGGCCTCGGTCGAGGCATAGCGCGCCAGATAGTTCAGCGCTGCATCGTGCAGGGCAGCAGCCTCCGGCGCGGGGCCAGCGGCACGGCGATGCGATGTGCCTGTCATCGGCGGACGATGGCATGATGCAGCCGGTACAGGAATGACCGCGGTCCTTCCGGATGCCGCTGGTACGATGAACCTCGTTTGACTCCTCTCCGCCCAACCGCCAATGATCCGCGTTTCCTCCGAACCCGCCTCGAACGGTCGCGGGTGAGGAGCCATTGGGGAAACTGCAGGAAGGGTTGCACTCCCATGATTTCCGCTCTGTTGCCCAACTACGCTCGTGCCGACCTCGCCTTCGAGCGGGGCGAAGGCGCTTGGTTGTGGACGGAGGATGGGCGACGACTTCTCGACTTTGGCTCCGGCATAGCCACCGCGTCGCTGGGCCACGGGCATCCGCACCTCGCGGGCGCGATCGCCGAGCAGGCCGCCAAGGTGATGCACGTATCCAACCTGTATCGCATCCCGGGCGCCGAGAGGCTGGCACAGCGGCTGGTCGATGCGACGTTCGCGGACAGCGTGTTCTTCTGCAACTCGGGCGCCGAAGCGAACGAGGGCATGATCAAGATGATGCGCCGCGCGATGTTCGACGCCGGCAAAGGCGAGCGCTTCCGCTTCATCGTCTTCGAGGGCGCGTTCCACGGCCGCACGCTGGCGACGCTCGCCGCCACCGGCAACGCCAAGTATCTGGAAGGCTTCGGCCCGGTGGTCGAGGGCTTCGACCAGGTGCCGTTCAACAACATGAACGCGGTGCGCAACGCGATCGGCCCCGCGACGGCAGGCATCATCGTCGAGCCGATCCAGGGCGAGGGCGGTGTGCGTCCGGCCGACATGCAGTTCCTGCGCGACCTGCGCGCGGTGTGCGACGAGTATGGCCTGATCCTCGGCATGGACGAGGTGCAGTCCGGTATGGGGCGCACCGGCAAGCTGTTCGCCTATGAATGGGCCGGCATCACGCCGGACGTCATGTCGGCCGCCAAGGGCATCGGCGGCGGCTTCCCTCTCGGCGCCGTGCTGGCCAAGGAGCAGTACGCCAAGGCGCTGAAGCCCGGCACGCACGGCACCACGTTCGGCGGCAATCCGCTCGCCTGTGCCGCGGGCAACGCAGTGCTGGACATCGTTCTGGCACCCGGCTTCCTGGCCGAGGTCGAACGCAAGGGTCGCAGGCTGCGCGCCGAGCTGGACGAGATCGCCCGCGAATATCCGCAGATCTATGAGGACGCGCGCGGAATGGGCCTGCTGCTCGGGATGAAGTGCGTGCTGCCGGTCGGTGAAGTCCAGGCAGCCTGTGTCGCGGAAGGGCTGATGGCGATCACCGCCGGCGAGAATGTGCTGCGCCTGGCACCGCCCCTCGTGGTGACCGATGCGGATCTGGACGAGGCTGTCGCGATGCTGCGGCGTGCCACGCGGCGCGTGCTGCCTTCGAGCGCCAAGGCAGCGGCGAAATGAGCGCCTCGCTGCGTCGCACCGAACGATCCGAGGGCCAGTCAGCCGACGAGTGGGCCGGCCCACGGCACTTCCTCGATCTGCGGGATTTCGATCCCGCGACGCTGCGCCGGATGTTGGACGTCGCGGCCAACTACAAGCGCGGCGGTGTGTCGTCGCGGCCGCTCGCCGGCAAGACGCTGGCGCTGATCTTCGAGAAGCCGTCCACCCGCACGCGCGTCTCGTTCGAGGTGGGCATGCGCCAGTTGGGCGGCGATGTGGTCGTGCTGTCGGCGCGCGACATGCAGAGTGGCCGCGGCGAGACGCCGGCCGACACCGCGCGTGTGCTGTCGCGGTATGTCGACGCGATCATGCTGCGCACCGACGATGTGGCGAAGCTGCACGAGCTGGCGGAATTCGCGACTGTCCCCGTGATCAACGGGCTCACCGACACGTCGCATCCCTGTCAGCTTATGGCCGATGTGCTGACCTTCGAGGAGCATCGCGGTCCGATCGCCGGGCAGGTCGTGGCCTGGAGCGGCGACGGCAACAACGTCGCGCGAAGCTGGATCGAGGCGGCGGTGCGTTTCGGTTTCACGCTGCGGCTGGCGACGCCGGATACGCTACGCCCGCCGGCCGAGCTGATCGAGTGGGCTCGGGCGCAGGGCGGCAGGATCGAATTGACCGATGATCCAGAGAAGGCAATCGCCGGTGCACGCTGTGTGGTGACCGACACCTGGGTGTCGATGGCGGACGATCCGAACACCAATCGCCACAACACTCTGGCGCCCTATCGCATCACCAGTGCGCTGATGGCGAAGGCGGCCGCGGATGCGTTGTTCATGCATTGTCTGCCGGCGCATCGCGGCGAGGAGGTCACTGCCGAGGTGATCGATGGTCCGCAGTCGGTGGTGTTCGACGGAGCGGAGAACCGGCTGCACGCGCAGAAGGGCGTGCTGGCCTGGGTGCTCGGCGCGGTACGATAGCGTGCATGAAATGTTCTCGCCAAGGGATCTCGAGCATGATACATAACAAGGAAGCGAGGCCGTTCTAGCGGCCCCGCCCCCTGGTTGAGCTAGCGACGGCTTACGATCACAAACCGCACTCGCCACCGGCCCCACCAGAGTTCCCAAACAATGCGATCGAGCATTGTGGTCTCTCCAGTGGCTCCCGGCATGATTGCCGGAAGCCACCTCGGGATACGCTGCAAACAATGACGGACGGTTAGCGATGCTCCGATCGCGCCGCATCACGGCGATGTGAGACTGACTGGTCGGTCCGCTGTCGTGTCAAGGTCTTTGTGCAGTGCAGCAAATGCCTTTATTCACCGCTCTGCCAATTGGAGTTCTGGCCCATCATGAAGTGGTCGCGCGAACTTCGCATCGCCCGTCGAAGCATGCGAACGGCCTTCAAGGCCGCGTCGTCGGTGGCGAAGGCTCGCGCCAAACTGCCCGCAACGCTGCAAATGCCATCCTGGTCGGTGCCGACCCCGCTCGTCGCCAACGAGTCGCCGACCGAGGTGGCCGACTTTGGCAGCAATCCAGGCAAGCTGGCGATGTTCGTCCATCATCCAATGCGTCCGCCCGAGGTCGGCGCGCCGCTTATCGTTTTGCTGCATGGCTGCGGGCAGACCGCCGCCGCATTCGCCCGCGATACCGGCTGGGGCAAACTCGCCGATCGGTTGGGTATCCCGCTCGTGTTGCCCGAGCAGTCCGGTGACAATAACCGCGGGCGATGCTTCAACTGGTTCCGATCGGCTCATGCTGGCCGCGACCTCGGTGAGGCACTGTCGATCCGGCAGATGGTCGCTGCGGCGATCGATCGATTTGGGTCCGATCCGGCACGGGTCTTCGTCGCCGGCCTCTCCGCTGGTGGCGCAATGACCGCTGCCCTGATGGCGGCTTATCCGGACGTTTTCGCCGCGGGTGCCACCATCGCCGGCCTGCCGGTCGGGGCTGCGACAACTGTATCGGAGGCATTGGTGCGCATGGCAGAGGCTGGTCCAAAGCGCTCGCGCGACGACTGGGCGCGGCAGGTGCGTCTGGCCGCACCGCCAGGTTATGCCGGCCACTGGCCGCGCGTTTCGATCTGGCATGGCCTGGCAGACGACGTGGTGGATCCCGCCAATGCGCGCCTGCTGGCAGAGCAGTGGTCGGCTGTACATGAACTTGACAGCAGCACAGACCACAGCGAAGCCGACGGCTCGCGTTGCACGATCTGGGGCTCGCCGCGGCGCCCTGCGGTGGAACTCTGGACGTTACCGGATTTGCCGCATGCGTGGCCGCCCGACGCCGTCGATCGCGTGGCACGCTTCTGGGGCATTCATCCGGTTTAACTGCGCCGCAACGTCACGAGCGCAAAATGCCGGTCACCTTTCAGGAGGTGACTAGGTGCCATCTCATGCTGATCTGAACAGTGTCATCGTCGCGGACGATAGCGGCCAATGCCGCGACACTCTGCGCACTGCACTGATGGAGTGCGGCTTCCTGGTATTGTTGGTCTGGGATGGTTTGGAAGCGCTAGAGATCGCAAGCACTACCTCGGCGCGGCTGGTACTGCTCGACGTGAGAATGCCCCACATGGACGGGCTTCAGGCCTGTGCTCGCATCAGGGAACTACCTGGTTATGAGAACGTGCCTATCGTCATGCTTAGCGGCTATGGCAATACGGCAATGCGTGCCGCCGCGAAGCGAGCCGGTGCGAACTTGTTCCTGACCAAGCCGATCTCGAACCTCGCCCTCATGCAGGCGATACTTCCGCTGCTGGGTGCGGCACCTGTGCAGCAGGCAGTGAGTTTCGAATGGAAGCGCCAGCCCGAGCCGTCGCCAGCGTATGGCGAGACACACGAACTGGCGCAGGGACGCAGGCTGATGGAGATTTATCGGCGCGCCAATGTCTCCGCGAAGCCTTCACGCCGATCCGACTGGTTCCGCTGAGGTAAGGCCACGCAATTCCACAAGTGCCGCGCGGGCCGCGACGGTCAGCGCATCCGCGAGGTTCGGCGGCGGCTTCGGGTCATCTAACAGTGCGGCATCGAGACGCTGCGCTGCGGCCGCCAGTGCAGCAAAACCGAACATGCCGGCCATACCAGCCAATTCATGCGACAGATCAGCAAGGCGGCGCGAGTCCGAGGCCGTGTCGACCCCTCCCATCTCCCGCAGCAGAGCCTCCGCCTTGCGCGTAAGGTCCCACAGGTGCCGCTCCATCTCGGCGGAACCCATGCAGGGAGCCAGTTGTGCCAGCACATCGGAATCGAACGTTGGCGGCTCGCGCAGCGGCACGGGCGGGCATCGCGCGGCAACGCGCTCGACGACTATCAGCAAATCCTCCGCAGTGAACGGCTTCACCAGATGCTCCACCATGCCGGCATGCCGACCCTCGACGATCTGCTGATCCAACGCGTTCGCCGTCACCGCGACAATCGGTACAGCGCCGCGTTCGCCAACGATCTTGCGGATATGCTTCGTCGCCTCACATCCGTCCATCCCCGGCATCCGCATGTCCATCAGCACCACGTCGAAGTCATTGTCAGTGGCAAGCTGAACGGCGTCCGCACCGTTCTCTGCCTCGGCTACAACATGGCCTCGCTCGATCAGGATGCCGCGCGCGACCTCGCGGTTCCCGGCAACGTCGTCCACCAGCAGCACGCGCAGCAATTGCCCCGGAGGCAGCGAGGACGGCGCCGCCGGCGCGGCTTGCTTCGCCAACCTGCCCGCGGGCAAAGTGGCCCAGAAGACACTTCCGCCACCTGGGTTCTCGCGGTATCCCATATCGCCGCCCATGCACTCTACCAAACGCCGCGACATGGCCAGGCCGATGCCATTACCCGGAATCCCGGTCTGTTCGGCACCCAGCCGCTCGCCGAACTGGAACAGCTTATGGCGCCGATCCATCGGTATGCCGCAGCCGGTATCCTTCACCTCGAGCACAATTCCATCGGCGGTCCCGGCAACCTCCAACACCACAGCCCCGCCTGGCAGGGTAAATTTGATAGCGTTGCTCAGCAGGTTGGCCAGCACCTGCCGCAGCAAATCGCAATCCGTGACGAACCGCTCCGGCGCACCTGGCTTCAGATCATAACGTAATGCGAGGCCCCGTTGAGCAGCATGCGACTCGACGGTGATGATGCACGCGTCGAGCAGCTTCGCCAGGGGGACCTGGCACATGCGTGGGGTTGGAACGCGCGCCTCGATCTGGAGCTCATTGAGTACACGATCGACCACGCCGCGCAGATGGTTGCCTGCGCTGATGATCGCCGTGACGCGTCTGGCATTCGCAGGGTCGAGATGCGAGGCCACACGCAGCCGATCGGCGTTGCCCAGGATGCTGTGCAACGGCGTGCGCAGCTCATGGCTTGTCATCATGAGGTAGTCGGACTTGCGGCGGTTGTCCCGTTCGGCAATTTTGCGTTGCCGCGCCGCGCTTTTTACCGCGACGATCAGGGCGCTGCCGATCAAGGCGAGCAGCGCCCCTGCGGCGAGCTGCGCAATCGTCCAGTCCGGCCAGGCTCCCGCCACGTCCTCGTTCGCGACGCCGACATGAACGGACAGCGGCAACTCGCCGATCTGCTGCACGGCAAAGCGGCGCCGCACCTGATCGGTCTGCGTATCCGGGGCCACGACGCGGCCGATGTCGTTGCGATCGAACGGCAGTCGCATGAACACTGTGCCGTCATTGCGCAGCACCGAGATCGTGCCGTGCGGGCCCACCGCCAACTGCCCAAGCAGGTCGCGGAAGTAGCTGAGCCGCAGAGCGGCCACCACCACACCGCCGAATGTGCCGTCGTCGTGCGAGACCCGGCGACTTAGTGCAATGCTGGCAAACTCCCCCTGCCCAAACGGTTCGCTGACATAGAGCCCAAGTGACGGATTGACGCGTTGGTCGGTGAAGTATGGGCGACCACCCCAGCGTCCCCCCTTGTCCGACGGCGTCGCTGATTCTGTCACCACCCCGTTCTCATCCAGCACATTGATGAAGCGCAGCGACTGGAGGCCGGACGATGCGTCGAACAGGACGAGGCTGCGAACCGGCTCGTTGAGTGCGGTCACCGCCGGCGACCGCAACCGGTCAGCCGTGGTCTGCAACGCCACGTCGAACCGTTCGATCGTGCGCCCTATGTCGTGCGCGGCTATCGCGGCCGTTTGCGATGCGCCCGTCTCCGCTCGTTGGTCGGCGTCGGACCTTGCCGCGACCAGCGCGGCGCAACAGAGGGCGACAAAGCAGGCTGTCGTGAGCGCGCCGCCCGTCAGCCACGTCCCGGTGCGGAACAATGCGATCTGGCGAAGCATGCCACGCAAGAGTGTCGGCGAGCGCATGCCGGTTGTCCTTGCAACACCCGCCATCCTGGCACCGAAGTACTAGTTAAGAGTTGATGCCCCTCGCAATTCCGCAACGAACTCGCTGTCAACGCAACAGATATGGATTTTCCTGCTTGAGCCATGAGAATCAAAGTTGCATACTCATTTATGATGCATGAAGGATCAACTTTTCCGTCACCGTCTTGATCACGTCGGCGCAGATGCGGGCGGCGCGGGCGATGCTGGGGATCGACCAACGAGAATTGGCCGGCCTGTCCGGACTGTCCGTGCCCACCATCCAGCGTATGGAGGCAAGCGACGGCGTGGTGCGGGGTAACGTTGACTCACTGATGAAGCTGATCGGCGCCTTGCAGGAAGCCGGCATCGAGTTGATTGCCGACGGCGCGGCCAGCGGCCAGGGCGGGCGCGGCGTGCGTCTGACCAATCCCGACCTGCGGCAACGCCAGGGATCGCATCGCGCATGATCGCGCTGACGCTCATCGGCGTTGTGCTGCTGCTCTGTCTCGCGGTGGCCGCGGCGTTTGTGTCCCTGTCGCCGGCCGGCCGGCGCATCGTCTACGGCGGCAGCCTTGCCATTTCGGCCGCGTCGCTGTCGGTCGCGCTGCTCTCGCTCGGCGCCGCGCCTTCTTCCGTGACGCTGCCGCTGGGCCTGCCGTGGACCGGCGCGCATTTCCGGCTCGATCCGCTCGCCGCCTTCTTTCTGGTCGTCGTCGGGCTCGGCAGCGTCGGAGCCAGCCTCTACGCGCTGGGCTACGGGCGGCACGAACACGAACCGCAACGCGTGCTGCCGTTCTATCCGGCGTTCCTCGCCGGGCTTAATCTCGTGGTCGTCGCCGACGATGCGTTCAGCTTCCTGTTCGCCTGGGAGCTGATGTCGCTAGCCTCATGGGCGCTGGTGATGTCGCACCATCGCGAGAGCAACAACGCCCAGGCCGGCTACGTCTACATCATCATGGCAAGCTTCTCGGGCCTGGCGCTGCTGCTGTGCTTCGGCCTGCTTGCCGGCCCGACAGGCGGCTACGCCTTCGACGCGATGCGTGCCGCGCACCCGACACCTGGGATCGCCGCGCTCGCCTTGGTGCTTGCGCTGATCGGTGCGGGATCCAAGGCCGGTGTCGTGCCGCTGCACGCCTGGCTGCCGCTCGCACATCCCGCCGCGCCGAGCCACGTGTCGGCGCTGATGAGCGGGGTAATGACCAAGGTCGCGGTGTACGGCTTCGTGCGCATCACCTTTGATCTGCTCGGCCCGCCCGCATGGTGGTCTGGAACCTTGGTGCTGGTGGTCGGCGGCATCACCGCCGTGCTCGGTGTGCTGTATGCGCTGATGGAGCACGATCTCAAGCGTCTGCTCGCCTATCATACGGTCGAGAACATCGGCATCATCTTCATAGGCCTCGGCCTGGCGCTGGCCTTCGATGCCAATCAGCTCCCCGTGGCCGCGGCGCTCGGGCTGACCGCCGCTCTGTTCCACGTGCTCAACCACTCGGTCTTCAAGAGCCTGCTGTTCTTCGGCTCCGGCGCGGTGCTCACCGCGACCGGCGAGCGCGACATGGATCATCTCGGTGGCCTCATCCACCGCATGCCGAAGACCGCCGTCGCGTTCCTGATTGGCTGCATCGCGATCTCGGCGCTGCCGCCGCTGAACGGCTTCGTATCCGAATGGCTCACCTTCCAGGCCATCCTGCTGCATCCCAATCTGCCGCAATGGGGATTGAAGCTCGCGATCCCGGCGGACGGCGCGCTGCTGGCGCTGTCCGCTGCACTCGCCGCCGCGTGCTTCGTCAAGGCGTTCGGCGTGACCTTCCTTGGCCGGCCACGCACGCGCGCCGCGGCGGATGCGCGCGAAGTCGACAGCTTCTCGCTCTTCGCGATGTTCGGCTTCGCCGCGCTATGCCTGCTTGGCGGCATTCTTCCCGGCGTCGTGATCGATCTTCTCGCGCCGGTCACGCAGATGCTGACAGGCGCCAGCATGCCGACGCAACTCGATGTCGCGTGGCTGTCCATCGTGCCGGTCGAAAGCGCGCGCAGCTCATACAACGGGTTTCTGGTGTTCCTGTTCATCGCGGCCTCCGCGTCGCTGACCGCGCTGGTGGTGCGTTGCTTCGCCTCGCACGGGCTACGCCGCGCGCCGGCCTGGGATTGCGGCTTTCCCGATCCGCGGCCCGCGACGCAGTACACCGGCGCCAGCTTTGCGCAACCGATCCGCCGCGTGTACGGCTCCGTGGTATTTCGCACACATGAGACGGTCACCATGCCACCGCCCGGCGACATGGCACCGGCACGCATCGAGAAGCACATCAGCGACCCGATCTGGGACACGCTCTACGCGCCCATCGCCGGCGCAGTGTGGCGCCTGTCGCTGGTGCTGAACCACCTGCAGTTCCTGACCATCCGCCGCTATCTCGGCTTTGTCTTCGCCGCTCTCGTGATCCTGCTGCTGGTGCTGGCGCTGTGGCAGTGATGCAGGGCCTGTTCGTGCAAGGCGCGCAGATGGCGCTGGTGCTGCTGCTGGCGCCACTGCTCACCGGCCTGGTGCGCAAGGTGAAGGCGAGGTTGCAGCGTCGCCGCGGGGCCCCGCTGATCCAGCCCTACCGCGACCTGAAGCGTCTGCTCGGCAAGGAAGTGGTGCTGGCCGATAACGCCTCGGGGCTGTTCCGCATCGCGCCTTACGTCATCTTCGCCGTCACCTGGGTGGCCGCCGCCCTCGTGCCGACTTTCGCCACGGGCCTGCTGTTCAGTTGGTCGGGCGACCTGATCACCATCACTGCGCTGCTGGGCAGTGCGCGCTTCGTTCAGGCGCTGGCGGCGATGGACATCGGCACCAGCTTCGGCGGCATCGGCGCCTCGCGAGAAGTGATGATCGCCTCGCTGGCCGAGCCCGCGATGCTGATGATCGTCCTGTCCGTCGCACTGGTCGCCGGTTCGACGCAGCTCTCCACCATCGCCGACTACATGGCGTTCTCCGCCGTCGGCCTGCGCGTGTCGCTGGCACTCGGGCTGGTGGCATTCATCATCGTCGCTCTGGCGGAGAACGCGCGCATTCCGGTGGACAACCCGTCGACGCACCTCGAACTCACCATGATCCACGAGGCGATGGTGCTGGAGTATTCCGGCCGTCATCTGGCGTTGATCGAACTCGCCGCATCGCTGAAGCTGCTGCTCTACGTCTCGGTCATCGCCTGCCTGTTTTTCCCGTTCGGCCTCGCTGGCAGTTATGCCCTGGGCCTGATGACCTGGTTGGTGAAACTCACGGTGGCCGGCGTCCTGCTCGGCGTGTTCGAGATGTCGATCGCCAAGATGCGCGTGTTCCGCGTGCCCAACTTCCTGGGTGCCGCGTTGATGCTCAGCCTGCTCGGCGTCCTGCTGCTGTTCGTCTCGGGGGGCATGTGACACACGGTTTCAACTTCGATGTCGCGCACATGCTCGCCGGCGGCCTGGTGCTGGTCAGTTTCGCCATGCTGTACCAGGATCGGCTTTATGCGCTGATCAACGTGCTGGCAGTGCATGCGCTGGTCCTGGCGGCCTCGGTCGCCTGGCAGGCGCACATTCAGCATGCGCCGCATCTCTATATCACCGCCGCGATCGCACTCGGCTTCAAGGCCATCGCCATCCCGATGGCGCTGCGCCGGATGGTGTTCCGTCTCGGCATCCACCGCGAGATCGAGACCGTGGTGAGCACCGGCCTCACCATGCTCGCCGGCATCGCTCTGGTGGCGCTGTCGCTGATGGTGATGCTGCCGGTCACCGCGCACGCAGATCCCGTCGCGCGCGAGGACATCGCGTTGGCGTTGTCGGTGGTGTTGATCGGCCTCCTTATGATGGTGACGCGGCGCAACGCAGTCAGCCAGGTAGCAGGCTTCCTGTCGCTGGAGAACGGCGTGAACCTCGCAGCCACCGGCGCCCAGGGCATGCCGCTGGTGGTCGAGATCAGCGTCGCGTTCTCCATCCTGATCGCGTTTATCGTGATCGGCATCTTCCTGTTCCGCATCCGCGAACGCTTCGACACAGTCGATCTACAGGTGCTCGATCAGTTCCGCGGAGAACGCGGATGACGATACCGGTGCACTCCCCTCCCCCCTCGCGGGGGAGGGCCAGCGAGAGGGGGCGCTTCGATCTTACACGGCGCCCCCTCCTCCCAACTCCCTCCCGCGAGGGGAGTGGGAGAACATGACGGAACCCCTGGTCCTTCTCGTGCCTTTGCTGTCCGCGGCCGCGCTGTCGCTGATCACCGACTACCGGCTTTCCGCGCGCATCAACGTCGCCGCCAGCGCGCTCTCTTTGCTCGCCGCTCTGCTTCTCCTCGCCGATCGCCCCGCACCCGGCCAATTCTTCGCCGTCGATGACCTGAACGTCGTCTTCATCCTGCTCAACAACTTCGTCGGACTCACCACCAGCGCATTCAGCGCCAGCTACATCGGCCACGAACTCGAAACCGGCCGCCTGACGCCCAACTACCTGCGCTTCTACCACGCGATGTACCAGCTCATGCTGTTCGGCATGAACCTGGCGCTGCTCGCCAACAACATCGGCCTGATGTGGGTCGCTATCGAACTGGCCACCCTCACCACAGTGGTGATGGTCGGCATCTATCGCACCCATGAAGCGATCGAGGCCGCCTGGAAATACTTCATCCTCGGCAGCGTCGGCATAGCACTCGCGCTGTTCGGCACCATCCTGGTCTATCTCGCCGCGCGCCCCGCGGTCGGCGAGGGCCTCGACGCAATGGTCTGGACCGTTCTGATCACCAAAGCGCACGACTTCGACCCCGCCCTGCTGAACATCGCCTTCATTTTCCTGCTGCTCGGATACGGCACCAAGGTCGGCCTCGCGCCGATGCACGCCTGGCTGCCCGACGCCCACGCCGAAGGCCCCACGCCGATCTCCGCCGTGCTCTCCGGCCTGCTGCTGAACGTGGCCCTCTACGCCCTGCTGCGCTTCAAGATGCTGCTGGCAGCCAACCCCGGTGCCCTGGCGCCCGGCCCTCTGATGATCACGCTGGGCCTGATCTCGCTGATCTTCGCCGCCTTCATGCTGTATCGCCGTCGCGACATCAAACGCATGTTCGCCTACTCCTCGATCGAGCACATGGGCATCACTGTGTTCGCCTTCGGCATGGCCGGTCCGCTCGGCAACTTTGCCGGCCTGTTGCAGATGACCATGCACAGCCTGACCAAGTCAGCGATCTTCTTCTCTGTTGGCCATATCGCCCAGGTCAAAGGCACCCAGCGCATCGCCGACATGGGCGGCCTGACAGCGACGCATCCGCTGCTCGGCTGGGGTCTGATCGCCGGCGTCGCCGCGATCGCCGGACTGCCGCCGTTCGGTGTGTTCACCAGCGAGTTCCTGGTGATCAGTTCCACTTTCGCGCGCGAACCCCTGCTGGCAATCCTGTTCGTATTCGGTCTTCTCGTGTCGTTCGGCGCATTGTTCCTGCGCCTGACATCGGTGGCATTCGGCGAACCACGGGGGCCAACCGGGCCCGTGACCGCATCTTATGTGCCGATGTTCGCGCATCTGGCACTCGTGCTCACCGCCGGCGTCTGGCTGCCAGCCCCGCTGGTCGTGTGGTTCCAACACGTGGCGGCATTGCTGGGATGACCATGGTCGATACTGCTTACTGGCAGGAGGCGACGCGATGTATCGCTGCCGGCGAGGCAACGCTGCTCAGCCTCTGGGGCGAGCCTGGCCGGGTCCACATGGCCGTGCTCGACACCGGCGTTGTCGTGCTCAGCCTCGACTGCCCGGACAATCGCTACCCGTCCGTTGGTGAACTTCACGCACCCGCCATTCGCCTGGAGCGTGCGGCGCGCGATCTGTTCGGACTTGATCCGATCGGACTGCCCGACACGCGCCCGTGGCTCGATCATGGTGCAGATCCGACCGCCTATCCATTCCTGCCGGTGGAAGGCGAAAGCCTGCATCAAATTCCCGTCGGCCCGGTTCACGCCGGCATCATCGAGCCAGGCCATTTCCGCTTCACCGCTGACGGCGAAACAGTGGTTCGGCTCGAACAGCGCCTCGGCTACGTGCATAAGGGCATCGACCATCTGATGCATGGCGTGACGCTGGAGCAGGCATCGCGTCTTGCCGCCCGCACCTCGGGCGACAGCACGGTCGCCTACTCACTCGCTTTCGCCCGCGTGGTCGAGTCTGCGCTCGGCATCGATATTCCACCACGTTCCATTTGGCTGCGCGGCGTGATGGCAGAGATGGAGCGCATCGCCAACCACCTCGGCGACTTCGGCGCCATCTGCAACGATGCATCGTTCAGCATCATGTTGGCGCATTGCGGCATACTGCGCGAACGCGTGCTGCGCTGTGCGGCTGGGTGCTTCGGTCATCGTCTGATGATGGACTGCGTCGTACCGGGCGGCATAGCGGTGGATCTTGCCGGCGATTCCGAGATCCGCTCGCTGATCGACGAGATACGAGCGCGCTTTCCCGCGCTGGTGGATCTCTATGACAAGACCGCATCGCTGCAGGATCGCACGGTAGGCACCGGCAGATTGTCAGCTGATCTGGCGCGCCACTTCGGCGCCGGCGGCTATGTCGGCCGCGCGTCTGGACGTGCCTTCGATGCACGCAGGTCGATCGGCTACCCACCATATGATGCGCTGCGCTTCGATGTGCCTGTGCTGACCGAGGGCGACGTCAATGCGCGTGTATGGATCCGCATCAAGGAGATCGACCAGAGCCTGTCGCTGATCGAGCAGATGCTCGACCAACTGCCGCAAGGCGACGTGCGCGTCGCGATCAAGCCGACCGGCCCGGGCGAGGGTATCGCGCTTGCCGAAGCGTTCCGCGGCGACGTGCTGGTGTGGCTGCGGATCGACAGGACTGGGCACATCGATCGCTGTCATCTGCGCGACGCATCGTGGTTCCAGTGGCCGCTATTGGAAGCCGCGATCGAGGGCAACATCGTCGCCGACTTCCCGCTCTGCAACAAGTCGTTCAACTGCTCGTACTCAGGGCACGACCTATGACCTCGCAATCAAACACTCCCCCTCCCCGCGCGGGAGGGGTTAGGGGGAGGCGGAGGCTTGGACCATGCTGAGAACCCTTCTCCAGGGCCTGCGTTCGCCTGTCACGGAACCAGCGCCCCACGATCCAGACATTGCCGCGCTCGCGGCCGACCTCGACCGCGCGGCACAGCGCCGGCTCGGACGCAGCCTGGCGATCCGCGAGGTGGATGCCGGCTCGTGCAACGGCTGCGAGCTGGAAATCCACGCCCTCAACAACGCATTCTACGACCTGGAACGCTTCGGCCTTCGCTTCGTCGCCTCACCGCGTCATGCCGACGTCCTGATGGTCACCGGCCCGGTGACGCGCAACATGCGCGAAGCCCTCGAGCGCACCTGGCGCGCGACACCCGATCCGAAATGGGTGGTAGCCATTGGCGACTGCGCCGCCGGCTGCGGCGTGTTCGCCGGCAGCCCAGCCTGCATCGGTGCCGTCGCCAACGTTGTGCCGGTCGACCTGGTGATCCGAGGCTGCCCGCCGACACCGATCCAGTTGCTGCACGGACTGCTGGCGTTGCTCAGCGCTCGCTGAACAGGACGCCGCCCTTCGCCTTGTTGTCGCGCGAGCTTTCCAGAATCTCCACCAGCACCGCGTCGGCGGTGACGCCAAAGTTCTTCACCACCGCGTCGGTGATGTCCTTGATCAGCGCGCGCTTCTGTTCCTTCGAGCGGCCCTCGATGGCATGCACATAGACTTCCGGCATGGCTCTTCTCCCATTTGACAGGAACCACAATAGTGCAATCGCTCCACCGCGGTTATGCCGCGATCGTCTCGGCACGCCGAAGGAAGTTCTGATTGACCGCGCTGCGCGGGCGGGAACCCAGACGCTCATACGCCATTGCCAGCGCAACGTCGCGCATGCCCGCGCGGATCGCCGCCTCGGTCAGGGTCCAATCGACGATGTCGCGCTGCGCATTGCTTCCGCCGATGCGCCATAGATCGAAACGCGCCGGCTGCAGCAACGCCACTGCCCGCTCATACGCGCCACGATGGAACGCCGTCAGACCCTCGACGAGCGGAATGCCGACGTCGCGGTAGCAGGACGCGCCCTCGGCGTTGCTCGCTGCCGTTTCACGCATCGCCGCCAGCCGCCGTTCGGCCAACGCCTCCTGGCCGGAGCGCAACTCGGCCATTGCCGCGTGCAGATCGACGAACATGAGGCATTTGCCGTCGGCGTGACCCTCCCACTGTGTCAGCAGGTCACGCCATCGCCCGGAGACGTCGCAACCAAGTGTGTCGAGCCGCCACAGCAACGCGGACGCATTGCACAGGTTGAGCGCCAGCGGCCGCAGCGTGTGCAGTAAGGGGCCGTCGTACAGCGCGAGCGCCGCCTCGTATTGCCCCAGTTCGAGATGGAACAACGACTTGTGCCACCAGATATGCACCTGGGTGATGTTCTCGGGTGCCGACCAGAATGGCTCGCGCGCGATCATCCAGCCCAGCCCGTCCTCGGGGCGCCCGGTCATTTCCATCACATGCGCCACCGTGTGATGCGGCCAGAAGCTGCGCGGTTCGAGTTCGGCCGCCGCGCGCGACTCGTCTTCGGCGCGGGAATAATCGCCCGCTTCCTCCAAGCCAAAGCCGTGGAACGCGAGTATGCCCGCATAGCCGGCCATATCCTTGGACCACAGCGGCAATGCCCGGGCCGTGCGGTCGCGCACCCAGCGGAAGCGCCCGAGATAGCCGTCGAGCAATGTCGCGGCCTGATGCGCCACCAGGTCGAACGGATAGCTCATCAGATGCCGGTCCAGCACCGAGGCCGCCGCGTTTCGCGCACCCGCCACCGCCAACTCGAGCGCCGCGAGGTGCGCCTGTTCGCGTTCATTCATCGTCAGGCCTGCGGCGCCCTGAAGCGCGGTCCTCGCGTGGCCGAGCATGAGCGGATCGTTGGCCAGCGCGAACAGCCAGGCCTTCGCCAGATGCGCCATCGCGAAGTCGGGCGCTGCCTCTCGCGCTGCGTCGAACAGGCCGGCAGAATCGCCATAGCCAAGGTTGAATGCGCGCGCCGCCTTGTCATACAGCGCAACGGCCTCGCTCGTCGCTCCGGATACGGCCTGTCCCTGGGCGTCCTTGATCATCGTGTTTCCCCTTGTTGTCACGACGGAGTTGGCGCCTCCGGATGCAGCAACTGCCTGTCGCGCAGTTCCGCCCAAAGCGCCGACGGTATCTTCATTGCCAGCAGCTTCAGATTTTCGTCGAACTCTGCCGCCGCACGCGGACCCGGGATGATCGCCGCCACCGCCGGATGCGCCAGCGGGAACTGCAACGCCGCCGCCGGCAGTGGCACCTTGTGCGCGTCACATACCGCGCGGATCGAGTTCACCCGCGCCACCACGTCGGCAGGCGCTGCCGCGTAGTTCCACGTGTCGCGCCCCGCCAGGATGCCGGAGTTCAACGGCCCGCCCACCACGATCGATGTGCCGCGCGCGACGCACATCGGCAGCAGATCATCGAGCGGTCCCTGCTCCAGCAGCGTATAGCGTCCGGCGAGCAGGAACGCGTCCCACTCACCCCAGCCGAGCACGTCGAGCAGCACCTCCTTCTCGTTCACGCCGAGACCGAAGGCGCTGACCACACCCGAGTGCTTCAACTCCTCCAGCGCGCGATAGCCGCTTTCGCGCAGCACCTTCATGTGCGCGGCATTCGCCTCCGCGCCGTGCTGATAGACGCCGATGTCGTGCACGAACAGGATGTCGATCTTGGCCAGCCCCAGCCGCTGATAGCTGTCCTCCACCGAGCGCATGATGCCGTCGTACGAGTAGTCGTATTTCACCTCGAATGGCAGCGGCGCCAGTCGCCCATCGGTCGCGCCGTCCCCGCCGCTGCGCGGCCGCAGCAGACGCCCCACCTTGGTCGACAGCACCCACTCGTCGCGCGGCTTGTCGCGCAGCGCATCGCCGGTGGCGCGCTCCGCCGCACCGACGCCGTAGAACGGCGCGGTATCGACATAGCGCACGCCGCCATGCCACGCGGCATCAACCAGCTTCACGCGTTCTTCGTTGGTCAGCGCAATCCGGCTGCCGCCCATCGTCGCGGTGCCCAGACCGAGCGATGTCACATGCAGGTCCGTGCGTCCGACGCGCCGCTTCTCGAGGTTGGCCATTGCTTGCTCCTCCGGCCGACCAGTGGGCGGGCGATCCGCCGGCAAGTCAAATCACACTCAAGGCGCCGGTGGCCGAACTCGGCATGGATCGCGCCGCGCCCACGGTGCTAATGTTCCCTGCATGACCCTGCCGTTCACGCTGCCGGACTGGCTTCCCTGGTGGGTACCGATCGTGCTGCTGGTGCCGGCGCTGCTCTATGCGCTGGCGTTCCTGTTCATGCCGTTCAGCGTGATCGGCATAAAGAGCAGGCTGGAGGTGATCGAGGCGCGGCTGGACGAGATCCAGGGTGAGATCCGTCACCTGGCGTTGCGCCTGCCGGAGACCGGGCATGCCGCCGACTATGAAGAGATCTATGCACCGGAACCCACCGTGCCGCGAAGGCCGCAGCCGGAGATGACGCGGCCACCGATTCCGCCCGCCTCGCACGAGCTGGAGGACCAGGAGCCACGTGAGCTGCCGCGCGTGACCCGCCGTGATGATGATCGCAAACCCGCTGGGGGACGCACCGAACCAAGGGTGGATTGGCCGCGATAAGTCCCAACATGTCGCGGACGCGGGATGGGCGGTGTTGCGTCTGCCGCAAGGTTCGGTTCTTCTGACCGAAGGCCCGGGCCTGGACCCGGGGAACTGACGCATTGGAGCCCAGGGATGCGCATCAGCGTTGTCCAGATGAACCCAGGCGCCGACAAGGCGGAGAACATCGCCCAGGCACGTCGCCTCATCGGCGAGGCCGTGGAGGCCGATCGCCCCAACCTCGTCTCCCTCCCCGAGGTGTGGGACAGCCTTGGCGGCGACCGCACCATACGCAACGCCAACGCCGAGATGCTGCCGGCGAAAGGCTCGAACGAACCGGGTGGCCCCGCCTACGAGTTCCTGCGCGAGACGGCACGAACCGCACGCGTGCACGTGCATGGCGGCTCGATCATCGAGCAGGGGCCGGAGAAGCTGTTCAACACCACGGTGGTGTTCGATCCCGACGGCCAGGAGATCGCCCGCTATCGCAAGATGCACCTGTTCGACATCGTCGCGCCCGACGGGACCGGCTATCGCGAAAGCAACACCTACGGCGCCGGCGATGAGGTCGTGACCTACGAGGCGGACGGGGTAAAGGTCGGCTGTGCCATCTGCTATGACCTGCGCTTTCCCGACCTGTTCTGGAAGCTGCGCGAGCAGGGTGCCGAGGTGATCTTCCTGCCGTCGGCATTCACCCTCGCTACCGGCCGCGATCATTGGGAGGTGATGATCCGCTCGCGCGCGATCGAGACGCAGTGCTGGTTCGCCGCCCCCGCCACCTGGGGCAAGCACCTGGAAGGCAAGGGCGAGCCACGCTTCACCTACGGCCACTCGATGATCGTCGACCCATGGGGGCACAGCGTCGCAAAAGTGTCTGACGGCACCGGCTGGGCGACCGCTCGGATCGACCAGAAGGTGACCGCCCGCGTGCGTCGCGACATGCCGGTGCTGGAACACCGGAAGCGCGTTTGAACGATCTCGACCCCGCTTCGCAGGTTGTCCGCGCGCGCGGCTTCGTCGCGGGCCGCATCGCGTTCTGCGCCTCCGCGACCGTGCTGGCGACCGAGGCGCGCGCACGACTGGTGTCGTTCTGGGGGGATTGTCCGCTCGAGCAGGCCGCGGTGGTCGTGGCCCTGGGCGGAGATGGTTTCATGTTGGAAACGATACACCGGGTACTGAGGCTGCACATCCCGGTGTACGGCATGAACTGCGGCTCGGTCGGCTTCCTGATGAACACGTTCGGCGAGGACGATCTGCCCGGCCGTCTGGCGCGCGCGCAGGAGGCGGTGCTCTATCCGCTGCGCATGCACACTGTGAGCGCCGATGGCGACGAGGCGGAGGCCCTGGCGTTCAACGAAGTGTCGCTGCTGCGCCAGTTGCGCCAGACCTCCAAGATCCGCGTCACGGTGGATGGACGCGTGCGGCTGGCGGAACTGATGTGCGACGGCATCCTGATCTCCACCCCGGCGGGATCGACCGCCTATAACCTTTCGGCGCATGGGCCGATCGTGCCGCTGTCGGCGAATCTGCTGCCGCTCACACCGATCTCGGCATTCCGCCCGCGGCGCTGGCGCGGCGCGCTGCTGCCAAGCACCGCCAAGGTGCTGTTCGAGGTGTTGGAAGCGGACAAGCGTCCCACGGCGGCGGTGGCCGACTTCACCGAGGTGCGCGACGTGCTCTCGGTCGCGGTGAGCGAGCACCGCTCGATCAGCATCACCGTGCTGTTCGATCCGGACCGCGTGCTGTCCGAGCGGATCATCGCCGAGCAGTTCACGGTGTGATCGTGGGTCTCGCGGATGTCTCATAGTCTCCGATTGCGGGATTTTGCTCAGCCGGCGGTTGCCGTGACGGGTTGCGCGGGCGCGGGGGTTCGCAGCAGTGCCGCGACGATGTCCGGCTCCGGCGGGCCGAAGTCGAGCCGAGCGGGGAGGCCGCCCGCTGCGCGGATGCGGTCGGCGCGGTCGGGATACATGACGGCGTAGAGATCGGCGTCGGCGTCGATCGTGGCCTGGGTGCGCTCGGGTTCGGCTGCGTCGGGCGGCGGCGTCTCGGCCACGGCGGGCGCGGGCGGCACGACGACCGACCTGAACCAGTAGCCGGCCTTTTCCATGGCCGCAGGGTGCATCTCGGCCTGCAGCTTCTCGCGCCTGACCTGGATGCGCGCGAGGGCGCGCTGCGCGGCATCGGACTGGCGGGCCATCGAGGCGGCCTGGGCGCGGCACTGGCGGACCTTGTCCGGGTCGGCGGTGGCGAGGGCGGCCGAGCGGAGGGCGTCGGCGGCGTGCGCGTCGGCCGCGACGGCGCGGACGGCGAGACGCGCCTCGAAGGCGTCGCAGGGGGTGAGGCAGGCGACGGCGTCCATCGCGCGCTGCTCGCGCCGGGCGCGGGTCGCCGGGTCTTCGTCCGGGAGCGGCGGGAGCTGGGCGCGGAGGTCGGCGAAGATCTCGCGGTAGTTGGCACCGGAGGGGTTGGCGTCGGGGGTATCGAGGTGCATGGCGCTCGCCGGGTTTGGGTGGAAATCCCGGGAGGTGGTGGTTAGTAGGGATAAAGTCAATGGTTAGGAGGCTGCTTGGCGACGGGGCGCCAAAGGCGCTGTGCAGAAATGCGTTCAGAAGACCCTGTTCGCAAAACAGATGTATCTGGGTACGGTCGGCGGGGCGCTGGAGACTACGGTTGAGAGCCAGCTTTCAGCCGTTTCAGCGACGGTCAGCGAGGGAGATTTCTGAACGGATAAGGCGAACGCGCCCCCTGGTCGATGCCGTGGTCAGGGTGGTCACCCTGGTGAAAACACCCCTTCTGCCGCCTCGCAACTGATCGAGCGACCGGTTCGGCGGTGCACCGATTATACCAGATGCTCCAACACATCATCTGCCGTAATGATCCCACTGGCACTGAACAACCGTTGAATACCATCCGGCCCAAGGGCGACTGCTAGTGGCGCTCGCAGTCGCTGATCAACGATGGATACAAGGGCGGTCGTCTCTACGAGGCACACCTCATTGATATTCGTTTCCATCTTTAGGGAGCGGATGAGATCGTCGAAATCGTCCGCAAAACTGCTTGAGATGATCACATAATATATATTGCGTAGTCCGCGACCCCGCTTGAGGACTCGACTCTGGGAATCGATGTACTGCCGGATTGCACGATCATCAGTCCCCATTTTGTATCCGTCAGCGCGAGCTTTGGCATCCCACAGTATGGCGTATGACTCATCAACCGCTATCGCCTGACCGTCAGGCACCCGCCCCTTACCTTGGCCCAACAGTTGAGCCTCGAATCCCAAAACAGCAAAGGCAGCGTTTATGCACTTCTCGAACGCCCGATCAAGTGTCGTTCCTGACCGCTGCGCCATTTCTCTGAATTCGGGCTCATTGCGCCCCAAACTGGGTATAATCGCGACGATTGGCGGCACGTAGCTCTCTGGCAGCGATGGGTGTTCACCTGCTGACCTCGTCGTAATGATCTTGACGGACGGGCGAGTTACGGGCGCGCGGCGGTCGCCGTCTCTCCCAACGTGAACTTGAGGGCTACCAACGGATAACTTCCCCTTGAACCAAAAAACATGCTCGACGTCATACAGGCCAAAATCTCTACCGGCGGCTTTATAAAATAGCTCTCTAAGAGTTTCATGCAGCCGCTTATAAGTTAGATAATCCTGACCTATCTCTCCGGTCTCTTCCGAGAGATTCATTCCTTCTATCACTTGAACAGAGTTAGTGTAATATACCGGCCAAACTTCACGTTCTTGGATTTGCCAGAAATAGGATACGAAGAACGCACTACTGTTTGGATTAGGGCGCTTGCGAACGTCGCCGCCAGCTTCTAGGAATTGTTGGCCAATGCGTACCACGTAGCTCTTGAAATTTCGTAGACGAGTCGCGGCATCTTCTTCCCCTGCTGGTACACGTATTGCTGATCTAAATTGGGTATCGAATTCGGACAAGTCTTCCGCTGTCTTCATAAGCAGGTTAAAGAACATCTGGCCTTTGATCCCACCAAATCCCCACAGTGGGTTCTGTCTATTTGTGGCATCGACCTGACGCTGGAGGTCGGCGGCGGCGAGCGAGCCATCGAAATATCGACCCAGAAGAGGCTTCAGCTTCTGCTCGATGACCTCGATACGCATGCTATCTGTTTCCGCTTCGGAATCCACAAGCGTGCGACCCTCTCCGCTCGCCGGTGCGGCCAGGTACTCGCTCAATGCATTGAGCGCAATGTCCCGGAGTTCCGGAGTGAGCTTATAAGACTGGATGGTATCCGTGACCGCACCTCTAGTTCAAAGCTAGAATAGCTACTGCAAGGTAGTTCAACAGGATCGGGTCGGAAAGGGGAATATGCGTGAGCCATCCTGAACAGGAAACGCCGAGGCGGCGAGCATCAAGGCGACATTTGGCGTAGGATTGAGACCAGACCGGCACGTGGCGACCGTCTATAAGCTCAATTCGACCTATTGGGGGTGTTTCCAGTGGCGCGGCAAGGAAGTCAGGCGATCCGCCCATACCATCTCCAAGGCCACTGCCCAGGAGTTTCGCGTCGGGCCTCTCGATGAACATCGGCGTCTCGACCGGGGCGGGAATCGCCGCCGAACGTACTAAAAGCTCTGGAACGCTTCAGCTACAATTATCTGCCAACTCTGAAGCCGAAGACGCTGGAGCGATACCACACGAGCTTCCGCCAACTGCGTCCCGTATTCGGCAACTTGCTTCGTTTTGCGGAAGTCGCCGATCACCCTGTCCGTCCTGACCGCGGCATCGACCAGGGGGGCGCGTCCACTTTACCACTTCAGAAATTTCCCTCGTCGCCGACCATTAAAAGCTGGCTCTCAACCGTTGTTTCCAGTGACCCGGCGACCGTTCCTGAAACCATCCGTTTTGCCACCACTGCCTTTTCTTGAACGCTGCCAGAATGCCGCTCGGGCGCACGGGGCGATCGCCTGGCGTCCGCCCGCGCTATCGAGTTGGCTTAGCTGAGAGAGCAGCACCGCCTGGCTGCCCCCCGCCACCAGGCTCGCGAATGAGGCGCGCCAAGCATTCTCCTTCGATGACCCGTTTCGTCGCTTTGCTCCTGACAAGGAACCATGAGCAGACTGTGCCACGCGCATCAAGGGAAAACGTGAACGGCCGGCCATCGGCGGCCATGACGGGTGGCGGTTGCGTCCCGCCTAAGCCTCCACCGCGCTGAGCGGTCGTTCGTCGGCGGTTGCTGAGAACTGGAATTTCGGCACTCCGGCCTTATTGCACAATCCCCAGTAGGGACCCCATGAACCCTCCGCCGTCTTCCAGGGCTCGTCGTACATCTCGAACCAGAAGGTATCGAATGACATGCTGAGGCTATTGTGGCCCGATACCCATTTTCTCGTTGTTATATAGTTGGTCTGTTCGTTTGCGATGGATGTCTCCCGGCCGCCGGCACTGGGCCAGCCGATCTCAGCAATGATGACCCGCTTGCCGAGTGCCGCCACCTGCTGCATCCCGTTGCTCCATGACCACGCCATGTTCGCGTCGATGTTGTTGGGCTGGGCACCGCCGTACCATGGATAGACGGTCAGGTAGACGACGCTCTCGCAGGCCTCCACGACGCCCTGCCACGGCGAGTTCGGGTCCTGCAATACGGTTCCACTGAAGCACACGGTCACAGAGGTGTTCGCCGGAACAGCAGAATAGTTCGGGCGCGTTGCTATCGCATACTTAACGGCCTTGAGGACGTCGCTTGGATTATACACTCCGACATCGGTGCGATTGACCTCGTTCCCGATCACCAGGTGCATCGCCGCGCTTGGATGAGCCTGCAGTTCAGCCCATGCGGTATCGATCCGCTGTTTATTCAAGGCGTCGTTGTTGGGCACTATCCAGACCCCGAGGGCAACTTTGAGGCCGTGCTTTGCAGCGGCAGCGACGTTCCAGATATTACCGTCTGTGGTGCCGCCCTGCGAGTATGTCCGAATGCACTTAAAGCCGGCGGCGGCGATCTGCCTGATGTCGGCATTGACCTGGCTCTCGGGCACCGGATGAGGAGGAGGTGTGGTTTCCAGCCGGTATGGCGAATAGCAGACACCAAAAAAGGCCATTGGATCGCTCCTGCGTTGGGCAACGTCGCCGCGAGCGGCATCGCTTCCTGCGATGCCGTTCGAGCGGGTGGTTCTAGCACCGATCCAAATGGTTTCATTCGCCAGATGTGACGAATGGCGCGTTAATAATGGGTGATAATCCGGCGCGCGACGGACCTGAGGCGCCCGCCCCCTGAGGCAGCAGTCCTTACCTTTTGATCTGGATCAAAGCCAGGCCGATGTCGCGTGGTGCACACATCGCATCTGTGCAGCAGATCGAGGGCAATTCAGCATGAGCGTGACCCATCCGTCTACCGGCTTCGCTCCAGTCAGCGGCCATGGCTTTGCATCAGCGCATCCGCAATTGTCGCCGTTCCTTGTCGCGGTGGGAATCTTTGTCGCGACTGTCGCGGTGGCGCTCGCGTTCACCGGCCTGCCGGCATAGGCCGCAACGCCGCACCGGACGCGGTCCTGCATCCGGTGCGGTGAAGCAGGATTCGGCCTATTCTGCCGCGGGCCGCGCCGGTACCGGCACGGTATTCGGGCCGAACCGCTCGCGATACGGCGTGGTATCGATCTCTTCGAGTTCGATCTCGCGCGCCAGCACGCGGCGCTTCCATTCCTGGTGCGCCGGTTCGTCGGCGTGGAATTCCGGCATCACCTCGCGCGCGAACAGCTCCAGGCTTTCGCAGATGTGCGGGTGCGAATTCTTGCCGGCCTGATTGAGCAGGATCACCTGATCGATGTTCGAGGTGAGGAACCGGCGCAGTTTTCTCCGAAGTGTCTCCGGCGAGCCGATCAGCCCGCCCGAGATGGCGCGCGCCGCCGCCTCGGGGTTCTCGCGCTTCCACTTGTTGTATTCGTCCCACATGTTGACGGTGTAGGGATCCGGCCGCTTCCGCCCGGAGCTTGAACCGTAGAAGCGCAGCGCAAACTGGAAGAACGTCGCACCGTCCGCGCGACGCCGCGCCTCCTCGTCGGTCTCGGCGCACATGAAGTAGCTGACCAGCGCGATGTTCGGATTGGTCTGGTAGTCGGCCAGCTTCTCCTGCTGCTTGACGAACATGTTGTAGTAGGCGTGCACCCAGGCGTGCGCGGCGTCCGCGCTCAGGAACTGGAAGCCCAGCGCGCCCAGTCCGCGGCGGCCGGCCATCTCGATCGTCTCGAGTTGCGAGCACGCAACCCACAACGGCGGGTGCGGCTTCTGTACCGGCTTCGGCAGCACATTGCGCATCGGCATCTTGTGCCACTTGGTGTCGAGCTCGACGCCCTGATCCTTGAACATCGGGATGATGCAGCGGAGCGCGTCTTCCCAGACCTCGCGCTTGGTCTCCATGTCGCGGTCGAAGCCGCCGAGTTCGGTGACGGAGGCGGACTCGCCGGTGCCCATCTCGACGCGGCCGTTGGAGACCAGATCGAGCGCCGCGATGCGCTCGGCGATGCGTTGCGGCGGGTTGGTGGTGAGCTGCACGATGCCATGGCCGAGCCGGATGTTCTTGGTGCGCTGGCTGGCGGCACCGAGGAACACCTCGGGTGCGGGAGAGTGCGAGTACTCCTCGAGGAAGTGGTGCTCGACCTCCCAGGCGTAGTCGTAGCCAAGCCGGTCAGCCAACTCCACCTGATCGAGCGCATTCTGATAGAGCTGGCGTTCATCGTCCGGGCCCCAAGGGCGCGGCAGTTGCAGCTCGTAGAAGATGCCGAATTTCATGCGATTTTCCTTGACCTACTGCCGAGTATCCCGCCGGAGGCCGGGCCTAGTGTCAAGGCTGTTGGCGCCGCCGCTATGCTACCGGCGCCAGTTCCTCAGCGAGCGACGGCAGCAGTTCCGCCACTGTCGGATGGATGTGCATGGCGCGTCGCAGCACCGCGTCGGGCGCGCCGGCATACATCAGGTCGAGAATGCAGTGGATGGCCTCATCGCCGCCGGTGCCGAGGATTGCCGCCCCGAGGATCTTGCGAGTGTCGCCATCCACGACGAGCTTCATCAGCCCCGCAGTCTCGCCTTTCTCGATCGCTCGTGCCACGTCCGCCATGGCCATGCTGGCGACCAGCACGTTGTGGCCCGACTTTCGTGCCTCGGCCTCGGTCATGCCCGCGCGCCCGAGCGGCGGGTCGGTATAGAGCGCGTAGGTGGCGATGCGGTCGTTCACCGTGCGCGTCTCGCCATCCAGCAGATTGCCGGCGACGATTTCGAAGTCGTTGTACGACGTGTGGGTGAATGCGCCGCGACCGTTGCAGTCGCCGAGCGCCCAGATCCCCGGTACGTTGGTGCGCAGCTGATCATCGACGGTGATGTGGCCGCGGGCATCGACCGTGATGCCGGCGCGTTCGAGGCCGAGATCGTCGGTGTTCGGCCGCCGTCCGGTCGCGAGCAGCAGATGCGATCCATCGAGCGTAAGATGCGTATCGCCGCTGGTCAGACTGAGTGCGACGCCTTGCTGTGACGGCGACACCGCCACATCGCGTACCGCGCAGACGATGCGCACGCCTTCGCTGCCCAGGATGTCCCGTATGGCGTCGGAGATCTCGGTGTCCTCGCGCGGCACCAGCCGAGGCCCGGCTTCCAGCACGGAAACCTGCGCGCCGAAACGGCGGAAGATCTGCGCGAACTCCAGTCCGACGTAGCTGCCGCCAAGTATGATCAGATGGCGCGGCACGGCATCGAGGTCGAGCACTGTCGAGTTGGTGAGATAGGGCACGCTGTCGATACCGGGCACCGCAGGCACCGCTGCCCTGCCCCCGACATCGATGAAGATCTGCTGTGCGGTCAGACGCTCGCTGCCGGCCTCGATCTCGTGCGCGGCAACGAAGCGCGCGTGGCCGCGAAGCACGGTGCAGTTCTCGGTCGCGCGCAGGGATGCTTCGGTCGCCGCGCTCCACGACCCGACGATCTCATCCTTGCGCTGCTTCACCCGGCGCATGTCCACCGTGACGCCGCCGCCGACCACCACACCGAACTCGGCGGCGCGGCGCGCCATGTGTGCGGCATAGGCACTGGCGACCAACGTCTTGGTGGGTGTGCAGCCGGTGTTGATGCATGTCCCGCCGAATGCGCCGCGTTCGATGATTGCGACGTGCCGCCCGGCGCCTGCGAGACGCTTGGCGAGAGGTGGACCGGCCTGGCCGCTGCCGATGATGATGGCGTCAAATGTCTGCACTGATGTTCCTCCGTCTGCGGCAACGATCGATCCCAGCTCACGAGAGATTGTAGCATCCCCACACGCGGGGCCGGCGGCTCGGCCGACCGGCGCATGAACCGATCGCATCTGGGAAGTGGCGTCACTCAGGTCGGCGCTGCACTCTCGCACAGCACAACTCTGGTTGCATCGGCCCTTGGCTCCGTCGTGCAATCCTTCGGTGCCGCGCTACGATACCGCGTGGTGGGGACCAGGAGGTCAACCAATGCCAACAGCGAGCCGACCGAATGCAGCGCGCAATTCCATAGTAATGCGCTTGCAGGTCGGCGTGGTTGCGCTGGCCTTCGTCGCGCACCCGGTCCTGGCAGCGCCACCGCCCGATGCCGATCCAGCACTCGCGCCATGGTTCAATAGCCTGCGCCAGCCCTGGACCAACGCGCTGTGCTGCTCAATGGCCGATTGCAGGCCGGTCAATTCGCGACTCAACGATGGCCACTACGAGGCACTGATCGAGGGCGAATGGCGCCGGGTGCCCGATCATCTGATCCTAAATCGCAATGACAATCCAACCGGCCGTGCAATCGTCTGTTGGACGCCACAGGTGGGCATCCTTTGCTTCGTTCGCGCGCCCGAAAGTTAGCCGCGACTTTCGCTGCCTCGGATCACGCCCTCGGGTGCGCCTTGCGCCATACTTCCACCAGCCGCGCCTCATCCACTGCCGTGTAGCGCTGCGTGGTGGATAGGCTGGCATGTCCGAGCAGGTCCTGGATCGAGCGCAGGTCAGCGCCACCCGCCAGCAGATGCGTCGCGAACGAGTGCCGTAACGCGTGCGGTGTTGCATGCTCAGGCAGGCCGTACAGCCGGCGGAAGTTCCGCAGCGTGCGCTGCGCTACCGCAGGATCGAGGCGCCCTCCGCGCGCACCGAGAAACAGTGGGCTATCAGGCTGCCGATCGGGATGCAGCGCCAGCCACGCGGCGACGGCCTCCTGCACCGCCGGCAGCACCGGCACGATGCGTTCCTTGGCGCCTTTGCCGACCACGCGCAGCGTCGTCCCCGGCGCGTCGCGCACATCGAGCGCCAATGCCTCGGCAATGCGCAGACCGCAGCCGTACAGCAAGGTGAACAGCGCCGTATCCCGCGCCTGCATCGCGGCGGCATCCGACATCTCGGCGATCCGCTCGGTGACATCGCGCGCCTGAGCCGTCGCCAGACGCCCGCGGGACCGGTGCTTTGGCACGTGGCGTGGCAATCAGCTTCAGCGCCGGGTTGTCCACGCCATGCCGGCGCGCAAGGAAGCGGAAGAAGCTGCGCACCGCGGACAAGTGCCTGGCGCGCGTGGCATTGCCGGCGCCCTCGGTCGCCTCGTGCGCCAGCCAGGCGCGCAGATCTGCCTGCCGCAGCGCTGCGAGCGCCATCAGATCGGGCTCGCTGCCAAGGTGCTGGGTCAGAAATCCGAGGAAGCCCGCGATGTCCGCGGCGTAAGCCTCGACCGTCAAGGGGGCGCCATGACGCTCCTGCCCGAGCCATTCGAGGAAGGTCTGCCGTGCCTCCTCGCCGGTCACGGCCTCAGCGGCCGAGTGCAGCGGCCACGGCGCGGCCGAGGAAGCCGAGGGGACCGGCCCCGCGCGCCGAATCGAGCATGTGCCGGTCGCGCGTCAGCAGCGCGAGCAGCGCCGCCGGTCCCTCACCTGGCACGCGCACCAGCGCATCGTGGCGCGCCAGTCCCGCCGCCTCGGCGTGCAGCAGGCGAGCATCGGAGGGCGCGTCGCGGAAGACCACCTGTCGCCCGTCCAGCAGCCGCGCGACTGTGCCGGTCGGCAAACGGCGCGCGCCGGGATGCTCCGCCTCGACGCAGAGCTGCGCCGCGTCGATTGCCAGGAGGCCCGGCATTTCATGGCTCACGCACTCGGCTGGATCCGTGGCGCGGAACAGCGCCAGCACCGCATCCTGCACCCGGGCCGCGAGGCCGGCGGTCGCTCGCCCTGCCGCCAACAGCGTATCGGCGCGCTCGCGCTGGACCTGCAGCAGCGCTGCCATGTGATCGGTCACGCCGTCGCCATGCACCCTCACGGGTGGCTCCAGCACCCGATACAATTCGGGATGCTCGGCCAGCCAGGCTGGGTTGGCGCGCAGGAAGCCCTCAACGAGGGCCGCGTCGGCTGCCTCTGTCCCCGGGCTTTCGACCCGGGGATCCGCATCCCTGGCTGGCAGGCTCATGCGCGACGGATCAGGCGATCTGCTGGCCGGTCTTGGCCCAGTCGGCGAGGAATGCCGCGAGGCCCTTGTCGGTCAGCGGATGGTTGAACAACTGGCGCAAAATCGCCGGCGGCACGGTGACTACGTGGGCGCCCAGCTTGGCGGCCTCGACCACGTGGGTCGGGTTGCGCACCGAGGCGACAAGCACCTCGGTCTTGAAGGTGGAGTAGTTGCGGAAGATCGTGACGATATCGGCGATCAGGCCCATGCCGTTTTCGCCCACATCATCCAGCCGCCCGATGAATGGGCTGACGAAGGTGGCGCCGGCCTTGGCCGCCAGGATCGCCTGCGCGGCCGAAAAGCACAGCGTCACGTTAACCATCGCGCCATCCTCGGTCAGGCGGCGACAGGCGCGCAGCCCATCCGGCGTGAGCGGCACCTTCACCGTGATGTTCTTGGCGATTTTGCGCAGCACGCGCGCCTCCGCCATCATCCCGTCGAACTCAGTGGCCGCGACCTCCGCGCTGACCGGCCCCGGGACATGTGCGCAGATGTCGGCCAGCACGTCCTGGAACTTCTTGCCGGTCTTGGCCATCAGGGAAGGGTTGGTGGTGACGCCGTCGAGCAGGCCGCTGGCGGCGAGCAACCGGATCTCCGCTGTGTCGGCGGTATCGACGAAGAACTTCATGCCATCGCTCCGATTTGCGGCTACGCCTGAAGGCCAGGCGGAACTCCATGTGGATCATATAGGATGCAGGCCACCGACCGGAAGCGAACGTCGCATGACGTAAGGCGTGTGCCGGTCATGCTGCCCTATCCCCTGCCCGGCCCGTTCGACTACCGCGTTCCGCCCGGTATGGACCCTCAACCCGGCGATGTCGTCCTGGTTCCCCTGAACCGCCGCGAGGAAGTGGGGGTGGTATGGGACACCGAAGCCGACGAGGGCGTGCCGGACGGCAAGCTCAAGCCGCTGGCAGGCGTGATCGACACACCGCCGATGCGTTCCGCGCTGCGCCGGTTCGTCGATTGGGTGGCCAGCTACAACCTTGCCCCGCCTGGAGAAGTGATGGCCATGGCGTTGCGCGTTGTCGCGCCGGGGGTCGGTGGGCCGGCGAGCGGCTGGCGACGTGCCGAACCGCCGCCCGACGCCCGGGTTACCGAGGCGCGGCGCAGGGTGCTGGGCGCGCTGGCGCAATACGAGCCGCGCGCCACCGGCGACCTCGACGCGCGCCGCAGGGGTCGGTGCCGGTGTGGTGCGGGGCATGGCGGATGCGGGACTGCTGGTTCCCGCCGTGCTGCCGGTCGAACCACCGTTCGCGATCCCCGACCCTGAGCATCCGGGGCAGGTCCTGGCGCCGGACCAGGAGGCCGCCGCCGCCACGCTGCGCCAGGCTGTGGCGGCACGTGCGTTCAGCGTCACGCTGCTGGACGGGGTGACCGGCTCCGGCAAGACCGAGGTCTATCTGGAGGCGGTGGCCGAATGCCTGCGCCACGGCCGCCAGGCGCTGGTGCTGCTGCCGGAGATCGCGCTGTCCTCGCAATGGCTGGAGCGCTTCGAGCGTCGGTTCGGGGTCGCGCCGGCGGTGTGGCACTCCGATCTGACCTCGCGGCTGCGGCGTGTGACCTGGCACGCGGTGGCCGCCGGCGCGGCGCCGGTGGTGGTCGGCGCGCGCTCTGCGCTGTTCCTGCCGTTCCCCGACCTTGGCCTCGTGGTTATCGACGAGGAGCACGAGACGGCGTTCAAGCAGGAGGAGGGCGTGGTCTACCATGCCCGCGACATGGCGGTGGTGCGCGCCCGCTTCTGCGCGGCGCCGGCGGTGCTGGTGTCCGCGACGCCGTCGCTGGAGACGCTGGCCAACGTCGAGGCGGCCCGCTATCGCCGGATCACGCTGCCGACCCGGCACGGCGGAGCGGTGCTGCCGTTGGTGGCCGCCGTGGATATGCGTGCCGCGCCGCCAGAGCGGGGGCATTTCCTCGCGCCGCCGCTGATCGCCGCGGTGCGCGACACGCTGGCGCGCGGCGAGCAGGCGATGCTGTTCCTCAACCGACGCGGCTATGCGCCGCTGACGCTGTGCCGGCATTGCGGTCATCGCATGCAGTGCCCGAACTGCACCGCATGGCTGGTGGAGCACCGCGTTCGCCGCGCGCTGCAATGCCACCATTGCGGCCACACCGTGCCGATCCCCGAGGAGTGTCCCGCCTGCGGTGCGGCGAACAGCCTGGTGCCGGTCGGGCCGGGGGTGGAGCGCATCACAGAGGAGGCCGCGGCGTTGTTCCCCGACGCGCGGCGGCTGGTCATGGCGAGCGATACATTGCCTGGCCCAGACGCCGCGGCCGCGGCGGCGCACGCGATCGAGGCGCGCACAGTGGACCTGATCATCGGCACGCAGATCGTCGCCAAGGGCTGGCACTTTCCGCACCTGACCTTGGTTGGCGTGGTGGATGCCGACCTGGGCCTGGCGGGTGGCGATCTGCGTGCGGCGGAACGGACTGTGCAGCTGCTGCATCAGGTGGCGGGGCGCGCGGGCCGCGCCGAGGCGCCGGGGCGGGTACTGCTGCAGACATTCTCGCCCGAGCATCCGGTAATGCAGGCGCTTGTCGAGGGCGATCTGGCGGCGTTCATGGCGCGCGAGGCGGCGCAGCGGCGGCCAGGGCATTGGCCGCCTTATGGACGGCTGGCGGCGCTCATCGTTTCCGCGGACAGCGCGGCGGCGGCGGATGCTCTGGCGCGCGATCTCGGGCGCGCGGCGCCGCATGGCGATGGGATGCAGGTGCTGGGGCCGGCGCCGGCTCCGCTGTCGGTCCTGCGGGGACGGCACCGCCGGCGATTGCTGCTGAAGACGCGGCGGGATGTCGCGGTGCAGCCGATCCTGCGGGAATGGCTGCGGAAAGTGGCGGTGACGCGCGGGGCGCGGGTGGACGTGGATGTGGACCCGGTGTCGTTCCTTTGAGGGCTACCGATGTTCGGCAACCTTCACCCCTTTGCCGCCGGCGGCGAAAACCAACGTTGTGATCTGGAACTGGTTCAGTAAGAGATCGGCCGAACTGCCGCAGTCCTGCTGACCACCGCTTGTGCGCGTGCCGGCCCAATGAACCTGGAACCTGCGATCAGGTTTCAATTGCATCGCTTCAATCATCAGGCTTCCCCCAGACCTCTGCATCACCGGCACGTCAAGGGCGCAGCGCCGACGAGACGAGGCACCAACCGGATCGACCATGAGCACGGTCGTGCTGACTGATGGTGCCCTGGCGATCGGGAATGCGATGATATCGCCTATCTGCGGTCCCAAATTATCTGCCAGCCGCAACAGGCCAGCCGTTAGTGTTATGGCAATAACGATCACGGTAGCTATTGCCAACAGCGCGAAGTGCAGCTCGGTCGAGTTGCTGCCATTGCTGGGGGTCATTGCAAGCTGCTCCTCGGTTCGACCGGTCAGAACCTCCATCCTGGTCGCCGAGTTTGGCATCTCCGCCCGAGAAGCGCGGCAATCGTGGTTATTTATGCAGATTAATGATCTGCATCAATAATGCGAAGCATAGACGCTGTTGTACCGGCCGGCACATGATCGGCCCACTGCAGATCTGTCTGACGCAACCGATAACTGCTTGCGGCTCGCCCCGACGCAAGCCCGCCGGCACCAGCCGTCTCGTTTCGTCGCAACAGCCTCGCGGGAAACTACCTGCCGCTCGAACCAAAAGCGATCAAGGGAGGTAACCAACCATGTCAACATCGGTAGGAACGATCCCCTGGTGGAGGGAGCCAACCAGGGACCAATGGTACGCCTGGATCGCAGCGTGGTTGGGATGGACGCTCAATTCGTTCGACTTCACGATCTTCCTGCTGCTCATGTTGCCCATCGCCCAGTCATTCAACGTGCCGCTCACCGCCGTCACGGCGGTGTTCACCATCACGCTCTGGCTGCGGCTGGTGGGTGCCACCGCGTCGGGCTGGCTCGCCGATCGCATCGGCCGGAAAAAGCCGCTGATGATCTCGATCGCATGGTTCTCGGTGTGCAATCTGCTCGCCGGTCTGGCACCGAGCTTCGGGTTGCTGTTCCTGTTCCGCGCCCTGCTCGGGATTGGCATGGGAGCGGAGTGGCCGGTCGGCGCGGCACTGGCGATGGAAACCTGGCCGCAACGCTCACGCGGTCTCATGGCCGGCGTGCTGCAGTCATCGTGGGGGCTTGGCGCGTTGCTGTCGAGCGCCGCGTATGGACTGCTGTATGACGCGATCGGCTGGCGTGGCTTGCTGATCATCGGCGTTCTGCCGGCGCTGTTGGTCGTCTATGTCCGCCGCTATGTCAAAGAGCCGGAAATCTGGGCGCAGAACCGAGCAATCCAGCGTGAGCAGAAACGCGAAGTGCGGGCACCGTTGCTGAACATCTTCAAGCGGAATGCCCTGGGAAACACGATGAATGCCTGTTGGTGGATGGCCAGCGGGTTTGTCATCGGCTACTCGATCGGCGGCCTGTTTCCCACCTATCTGCAAAAGGATTTAGGCCTGAGCCCGGGCCTGGTTGCGTTGCCCGTGATGTTGCAGAGCCTGCTGTTCTTCGTCTCCGGGTTCATCTGGGGATGGGTCTCGGATCGTATTGGCCGACGCTGGTCGATGATCCTGCCCGCGATCGCCGGCGTCGTGATAACGCCGTTCTATCTGTTCACCAGGGACTATACGATGATCGTGGTGTTCTTCGGCCTTCAGGGTTTGTTTGCGGCAGGCGGCATCTATGGCCAAAATCCCAGCTACCTGTCCGAGCGGTTCCCCACCGAAGTGCGGGCAACGGCCGCGGGGTTCTGCTATCACCAGGGCGCCATCTTCGGAGGGATCACCGTACCGATCATCGCCTTCTTCTCGATCAATTGGCATCTTGGCTTTGCCATCCCGATGGCGATCGGAACCCTGGGCGGCCTGGTCAGCTTCATTCTGGCGCTGGCTCTTGGTCCGGAAACACGCGGCAAGCACCTCACCGCGGAACTAGGTGTGGCAGCGAGCTGATCATGATGCGGGATGCGGAATAGCGAAGATCCGCATCCCGTCATCAGCGCCTCAATCACCGATCTGCGTGCGACGCTCGTCTGCGGTTGGCGTGCGACACCGGCAGGTTATGGGGCGACCCTTTTCAGAGAGATATGATATGTGCAGGCGGGGTCCCTGACGGTGGCTTCGATCCTATCATCAAGGATTTTGCCGTCCCAGAATTGCACCACGGGTGGCAGGCCGATCGTGGTTGTGCCGCTGAATGCTCCATCGCCCGCCACGGCCACCTGTCGGTTCCATCCTAATGAAAGCTTGCTGTTCCGCACGACCAGGCGAGCCGTGCCGAGGACGCAGTTCGGCGAACTTGATTCGCTAACCTGACTTGCCCCGATATAGGTGCCGTCCAACAGCCGGTCTGGCTCGCGTTGGGCCGCCGACGGCGGTGGAACCGCGTTACCCGGCGGATGCGTCGAGGCATTGTCCGGAGCGACCGTCGCGGTCTGCTTTGCCGGCGTTTCCGGTGGCCTGGGCAATGCAGCCAACCGCTCGCGCGCACGGTCGGCTGCGGAGCCGCCATTCTTCTGCAGCAATTCGTAAAGGCGTCGCGCTCCGTCGTCGTCGTTCCTGTCGCGATAGAGATCGCCCAGCGCGAGCAGTGCGTCCGAATTGGCCGGCGCGAATGTCAACCCCAATTCGTACAACCGGATCGCGTCGCCAAAGCGTCGCGATTGGCTTGCGGCTGCTGCCAGAGTGAACAGGCTCTTTGCTTTTACCTGAGCTGACGGCCTTGCCTGGCGCAACGATTCCAATAGCGCTGGCGTTGCATCTCCCGTCGGCGGCTCGCCGGCGATCAATTGAAATGCCTTTACCATTTCCTGTGTTCTTGCTCCGGATTTACCGTCCGGTGCACCGGTATTGAGCCCGATTGCGTTCAATAACCGCTGCAACTCAGCAATGTCCAAGGGAGCGGTCACGCCGACCGGCTGCAGTTGTGCCTGTTGCTTCGCAACATCCTCTGCCTGTTGTTGAGCAAGTCGCTTGGCGGCATCTTCTTCGGCTTGCTGCTGGGCGAGCCGCTTGGCTGCCTCGTCCGCCTCGGCTTGCTGCTGAGCCAGTCGGTTGGCCTCGTCCTCCGCGGCCTGCTGCTGGGCGAGCCGCTTGGCTGATGCTTCCGCGTCCTGCTGCTGCGCAAGTCGCTTCGCCGAAGTCTCGTCGAGCGGCTGCTGGTCAGGACCTTGCACGGCATGTTGTTGAGGCGCGGCAAGGCCCGTTTGATCAGCTGTCCTCACCGATACGGGCTTGATGATCCGCAGCACGTCAGCCGAGTAGGCCCACAGGCCGACGAGGACACCGATGACGAGCAGGCCTGCACCTGCCTGGCAGGCAAGTCTGCGGCTCTGCCAAATGGCAGGCTTCGTCCGCATCGCTGCGACCAGGCTTTTCGCACTGGATGTGCGTCTCGTTCTGTCGAACTCCAATCCGCCCTGCAGCGCCCGCCATGCGCTGGCTGACAGCCGCGCCGGCCGCCTGGGCTTGAGATTTCCGGCGCGCGCGGCCAGCGCCGGAGTCCTGCCGAACGGATGCGATCCGGTCAGCAGCTCATATGCGATGCACGCCAGCGCGAATACGTCGTCGCGCGGATCCGGATCCTTGCCCTCGATCATCTCGGGGCTGGCGTAGGCGGGGGTCAGCGCTCCCAGCGCTTGCACGTCGAATGTGGTACGATCGATTGTCTCCATGCCGCCGGTCGGGATGGCCCGCGCGATTCCGAAGTCGATCACTTTCACGCGTCCGTTAGGCAGAATCAGTATGTTCGCCGGTTTCAGGTCGGAATGTACGATCCCCTCCGAATGAGCGAACTCCAATGCAGATGCCACCTGCTCAAGTATAGGCAACGCATCTTGCAGTTTGGCCCCGGTCAGGCCGTTCGCCTGGATCATCGCCTCGAGGGACAATCCCTCCAGGAGTTCCATTGTAAGAAAAAGAGTTTCATTGTCGCGATCGAAGTCATAGACGCGAACGATGTTGGGATGCGACAGGTTCTGCGCTTTTCTGGCTTCTCGCTGCAGGATCTTCAGCGAATCCTCGCGTCGCAGCACATCGATGTTCAGCGTCTTCACTGCTACGTACGGGTGCCGGTCCTGCGCTTCGTCCCGGCGCAGGTCGCGGGCCTTGAAGACTGTGCCCATCCCTCCGGAGCCGATGATCTCCTGAATGACGAAGCGCTGGGCCAGCACGTCACCGGGCTGCAGGCTTCTTGCCAAACCCCTGGCCGCCTCGGCACTGCCGGCATCGTGGCCTCCCGCCATGGAGGTGAAGGCCTGCAACCTGGTGTCGAGTTGTTCGCGGATGGCAGAGGCGCGGATCCTGCCGGACTTGGTCCGCCAGTCATTGAGCAAAACTGTCCTGGCCAGGACAGAACCGTCCGTCAGCACGCGGTCAACGTCTGACAGCAGCTCACCCTCGCCGATATCACCGGAGAGATAGGCCTGAATTGGCGACGAGGCGTCCATCCCGGGAACAAACAACAGGCTGCATCACGTTTGCCAATGGCTCAGATCACACCCCGGCCACTGCACCGCTGGCGCCTGCCGCGGCGGCGGCTATCGTGCAGGCTGCATCCACCGATGCCTGACCATGGAGCGACCCTATGGCAAGCTCGCCCCCCACGATTTCTCTCGCCCTCCAAGGCGGCGGCTCGCATGGCGCCTTCACCTGGGGTGTGCTCGACCGCCTCCTCCAGGAGGTCACTGCGAACCGCCTCCGTATCGCCGCCATCAGCGGCAGCAGTGCGGGCGCCATCAACGCCGCCCTCACGGTTAGCGGTCTTGTCCAAGGTGGCCCCGACATCGCGAGGCAGAAGCTGACCGACTTCTGGCACACGCTGTCGCGTCGCGGCTTCCTGGCAGGCAATCCGCTGATTTATGGCGAACCGGGCCCGTTCGGCGGCGTCAATCTGGACTGGTCGCCGATAACCATCGCCATGGAGGCGATCGGCCTGGTGGTATCACCCTATACCAATCCGTTCTACGCCGACGCGCTGGCCCCACTGCTCGCACAGGCCTTCCCGGCCGCCGACGTCGCGGCGCTGAACGCGGCCATCGCGCCGCGGCTGTTCGTCGGCGCCACGGATGTCGTCAGCAACGGCCGCGTGATCTTCACCCAGCCCGACATCTCCATCGATGCGCTGCGCGCCTCTGCCTGCCTGCCGACCGAGTTCAAGGCGGTCGCCATCGGCGGGGCGACCTACTGGGACGGGGGCTATCTCGGCAATCCGGCGCTCGCGCCTTTGCTGGACCACGCGCAGGATCTGATGCTGGTCCTGGTGAACGCGTTCCACCGCGACGGCATGCCGCCACACTCTGCCCCCGCAATCATGGACCGGCTCAACGAGGTCACCTTCAACGCCTCCGTCGTGCTGGAGATCAATGCGATCGAGACGGTCAACCGCCTCCTCGCCGAGCTGGCGGCATCGGGCGTGACCTACGCCGGGCAGTACAAGCCAATCCGCCTGCACGCGGTGCGCAATGACGCGTTCGTCGAGCAGCTTGGATTTGCCTCGAAGAACAGCACCTCGTGGGACTTCCTGTCCCGCCTGCATGATGTCGGATATCAGACGGCGGAGACCTGGCTGGGCGCACATAGCGACGACCTCGGAAAGCAGTCCTCGCTCGACGTGAAGGCGGAGCTAACCGACAGGGTGCTCAAGTGCCGCGGATCGGGGCAGGCAAGTTGAGCGGTCCCTCGGGAAATAACAATTCAACGCCTGACGGCCAGCTCGACCTATTTGCCGGATCTGGCTTCCTTCCGGCGACCCAACCGGCGCCGCTTCCAAGGACCACTGTTATCGGCCCGGCAGAACTCGACGATACGGCCTTGCTGGCGGCCATTCCTACGTCGGGTATCGCCGATGGCCCATCCCTCGCGGCGGAGGCCGGGCGCCGTCGTTTGGTCGCGGCCATCCCGGTGCTGGAAGACTACTGCCGCCGGTTCGCCGGCTTCGGATTGAGCCGCGCGCTGCCCGAACAAGTCGCGGCGCTGGACGCGCTTGCCACAATCGGCGGCCCTGACGCTGCGCGAAGCGTCGCACGGATCATGGCGCAGGGATGGGTGCAGGGACCGGGGGTGGCCAGCGCGGCCGCCGCCGCGGCGCGGCTCGGATCGCACCTGCCGGCAGATACCGTGCTCGCCCTGCTGCGCCACGCGGATCCGACCGTCCGTCGGCACGCCTGCGGTCTGGCACGCAGCGGCGTCGAGGTCATCGCCACGCTCACCGAACTGCTCGGGGACCTCCATGCGGAGGTTCGCACCGAGGCTGCCTGCGCACTTGGCCGCATGGGCTGCGCGCAGGCAATGCCGCTGCTCAAGCTGACCTTGGGCCAGGCACCGACCGCGCCGGTGATCCGGGCCATCGTGGCGGTGGCCGACCACGACTGCATCGTCCTGCTCGGCCGCATCGCTGAGGGAGCCGCACCCGACCTTGCCGCCGCAGCCGTCAACGCGCTTGAGGCAATGGAGCACCCGCTTGCCGAGCGGCGGCTCGAACGGCTGCGGCAGGGTCGGTGTTGACGGACCCCCGGTGTGTTGCGCCCTCCTGGACCCCATGCTAGAGGCCGCCGCGCCGGTCGGGGGCCGGTCTCCCATCCACGCCCGCGCCCACGCGCGGCCAAGTACAGGGAACGGCACGTGGCCAATGGCGCTACGACGATTGCATCCGGCGGCGGCCTCGCCGACCGCTACGCCGCGGCACTCTATGCACACGCCGATGAGCAGCACGCGCTCGATACCGTGGTGTCGGATATGGAGTCACTGGGGCGCCTGATCAGCGCCAGCGCCGATTTTCGCCGCCTGATCGAATCGCCGTTGATCGACGTGAACCAGGCCACCAGGGCCGCGCTCGCCGTGCTGGAGCAGGAAGGCTTCTCCAAGCCGGTGCGTGACTTCGTGGGCGTCGTCGCCGCCAACCGACGGCTACGCAATCTGCACGAGGTCGTTGCGGCCTTTGCCCATCTGGTGGCCGAGAGGCGTGGTATCGTCACGGCGCATGTCGCCTCCGCCCACCCGTTGAGCGACGTCCAGCGCCAGCAACTCCGCGCCCGGCTGATCGAGGCCGGCTACGGCAATGTCAACATCGTCGAGTCAGTGGAAGCCGATCTGCTTGGCGGTCTCGTCGTGCGCATCGGCGCCCGGCTTTACGACACCTCACTCAAATCCCGCCTGCAGCGCCTGCAGTACGCCATGAAGGGAGCCGCCTGATATGGAGATCCGCCCAGCCGAGATCTCGGAGATCCTGCGCAAGCAGATCGCCGCGTTCGACACCGAGGCCAATGTCGCCGAGACCGGCCAGGTGCTGAGCGTCGGTGACGGCATCGCCCGCGTGTTCGGCCTGCAGAACTGCATGGCCGGCGAGATGGTCGAGTTCCCCGGTGCCGGCCTGCGCGGCATGGCGCTGAATCTCGAGACCGACAATGTCGGTGTGGTGATCTTCGGCGACGACAAGATGATCCGCGAGGGCGACACTGTGCAGCGCACCGGCGCCATCGTCGACGTGCCGGTGGGCGACATGCTGCTCGGTCGCGTGGTGGACGCACTCGGCAATCCGATCGACGGCAAGGGTCCGATCGTCAGCTCCGAGCGGCAGAGTGTCGAGGTAAAGGCGCCTGGCATCATTCCCCGCAAGTCGGTGCACGAGCCGATGCAGACCGGGCTCAAGGCGATCGACGCGCTGATCCCGATCGGCCGCGGTCAGCGCGAACTGATCATCGGCGATCGTCAGACCGGCAAGACCGCGGTGATCATCGACACGATTATCAACCAGAAGACCATCAACGCCGGCAGCGACGAGAGCAAGAAGCTGTACTGCATCTATGTCGCGGTGGGGCAGAAGCGTTCCACGGTGGCACAGCTTGTGCAAACGCTGGAGGAATACGGCGCGCTCGACTATACCATCGTCGTCGCCGCCACGGCGTCGGATCCGGCGCCGATGCAGTTCCTGGCGCCCTATACCGGCTGCACGATGGGCGAGCATTTCCGCGACCACGGCCGCCATGCGGTGATCTTCTACGACGACCTGTCGAAGCAGGCGGTCTCGTATCGCCAGATGTCGCTGCTGCTGCGCCGCCCGCCCGGGCGCGAGGCGTATCCGGGCGACGTGTTCTACCTGCATTCGCGCCTGCTGGAGCGCGCGGCGAAGATGAACGACGCGGAGGGTTCGGGATCGCTCACCGCGCTGCCGGTGATCGAGACGCAGGCCGGCGACGTGTCGGCGTACATCCCGACCAATGTCATCTCGATCACGGACGGGCAGATCTTCCTGGAGACCGAGCTGTTCTTCCGCGGCATCCGACCGGCGGTGAATGTCGGCCTGTCGGTTTCGCGCGTCGGGTCCGCCGCGCAGGTGCGTGCGATGAAGCAGGTCGCCGGCCGCATCAAGCTGGAACTGGCGCAGTATCGCGAGATGGCGGCGTTCGCGCAGTTCGCCTCGGACCTCGATGCATCGACGCAGCAGTTGCTGGCGCGCGGCTCGCGGCTGACCGAACTGTTGAAGCAGCCGCAGTTCAAGCCGGTGCCGATCGAGGAGCAGGTGGTCGTGATCTTCGCCGGCGTGCGCGGCTATCTCGACAAGATCGATATCGGCCGGGTCGGCGCATTCGAGTTGCAGATGCTGTCGGAGATGAAGTCACGCGAACCGACGATCCTGGAGTTGATCCGCACCGACCTGGAGATCAAGCCGGACACCGAGAAGAAGCTGACGACGTTCATGGACAATTTTTCCAAGAGCTTCGCTTGATCGTGGCAGGAACGAAGCAAAGCCTCCCCCTCCCCCTGCGGGAGGGGGTCAGGGGGAGGAGATCAAAATGCCCAGCCTGAAGGCACTCCGCACGCGCATCAACAGCGTCAAGTCGACCCAGAAAATAACCTCCGCCATGAAGATGGTGGCGGCATCGAAGCTCCGCCGGGCACAGGCGCAGGCCGAGGCGGCGCGTCCTTACGCCGAACGGATGGAGCGCATGCTGCGTGCGCTGGCGGCCTCGGCGGCGGATATGCCGAACGCCCCGGCGCTGTTGGCCGGCACAGGCAAGGATCAGACCTATCTGCTGGTGCCAGTCACCGCGGATCGCGGTCTGGCAGGCGCCTTCAACTCGAGCATCGGCCGCGCCACGCGAACGCTCGCGCGGCGGCTCGAGGCCGAAGGCAAGACGGTCAAGATCCTCCCGGTCGGCCGCAAGGGGCGTGATTATCTGCGCCGCGAACTGGCCAGCCGCATCACGGGCGACATCTCCTACGCAGGCAAGCGTCGTCTGGAGTTCTCAGACGCGGAGGAGGTCGGCAGCCGCATTACCACCATGCTGGCCGCCGGCGAGATCGACGTCTGCATTCTGATCTACAACCGCTTCCGTTCCGTGATTTCGCAGATCGTCACCGAGCAGCAGTTGATCCCAGCGCCACCGCCGCCTGAAGGCGAAGCGGACGATCTTGGCGGCGCCAGCTACGAGTTCGAGCCGGACGAGGAGACCATCCTGGCGCGCCTTCTGCCGCAGGCGCTGGCGATCCAGATCTTCCGCGCGCTGCTGGAAAGTGCCGCGGGTGAGCACGGTGCTCGCATGACCGCGATGGACAACGCGACGCGCAACGCCGGCGACATGATCAAGCGCCTGACCTTGAACTACAACCGCGCGCGCCAGGCGAACATCACCAAGGAACTGATCGAGATCATCTCCGGCGCCGAAGCCGTCTGATAGGGGCATAACAGCAATGGCAAGCAACATCGTCGGACGCGTGACCCAGGTGATGGGCGCGGTGATTGACGTGCAGTTCGACGGCGAACTGCCGTACATCCAGAACGCGCTGCACACCAAGCTCGCCGGTCACACCCTGGTGCTGGAAGTCGCGCAGGAACTCGGCGAGCGCACGGTCCGGTGCATCGCGATGGACAGCACTGACGGCATCGTGCGCGGCCAGGAGGTGGTGGATACCGGCGGCCCGATCACCGTGCCGGTTGGGCCGGAGACGCTGGGCCGCATCCTGAATGTCATCGGCGAGCCGATCGACGAACAAGGCCCGGTCAACACGACGAAGCGCTATCCGATCCATCGTGAGGCACCGAGCTTCGAGGAACAGGCTACGTCGGCCGAAATCCTGGTCACCGGCATCAAGGTGGTTGATCTGCTCGCGCCCTACCTGAAGGGCGGCAAGGTCGGTTTGTTCGGTGGCGCCGGCGTTGGCAAGACCGTTATCATCCAGGAACTGATCAACAACATCGCCAAGGCGCATGGTGGCGTGTCGGTGTTCGCCGGCGTGGGCGAGCGCACGCGTGAGGGCAACGACCTCTACCACGAGATGATCGACGCCGGCGTCATCAAGATGGACGAGAACCACAAGGTTATCGAAGGCTCCAAGGTGGCGCTGATGTACGGCCAGATGAACGAGCCGCCGGGCGCGCGTGCCCGTGTCGGGCTGTCGGGACTGTCGCTTGCAGAATACTTCCGCGACGAGGAAGGCCAGGACGTACTGTTCTTCGTCGACAACATCTTCCGCTTCACCCAGGCGGGCGCTGAGGTCTCGGCGCTGCTGGGCCGCATTCCCTCGGCGGTGGGCTACCAGCCGACACTGTCCACCGACATGGGCGCGCTGCAGGAGCGGATCACGTCGACCAAGAAGGGCTCGATCACCTCGGTCCAGGCGATCTACGTGCCGGCCGACGACCTGACCGATCCCGCACCTGCGACGTCGTTCGCGCATTTGGACGCGACCACCGTGCTGTCGCGGCAGATCGCGGAGCTGGGGATTTATCCCGCGGTGGATCCGCTGGATTCAACGTCGCGGTCGCTGGACCCGCGCATCTGCGGCGAGGAACACTACGAGGTGGCGCGCGAGACGCAGCGCATCCTGCAGACCTACAAGTCGCTGCAGGACATCATCGCCATTCTCGGCATGGACGAGCTGTCGGAGGAGGACAAGCTGGTGGTGGCGCGAGCCCGGAAAATCCAGCGCTTCCTGTCGCAGCCGTTCCACGTGGCCGAGGTGTTCACCGGCTTCCCCGGCATCTTCGTCCCCGTCGCGGACACGATCCGCAGCTTCAAGGCGATCTGCGCCGGTGAGTACGATCACCTGCCGGAGGCGGCGTTCTACATGGTCGGCACGATCGAGGACGCGGTGAAGAAGGCTGAGACCCTGACGGCCACCGCCTAATGGCCGTCAACCTTGAGATCGTCTCGCCGGAGCGGCTGCTGCTGTCGCGACCGGTGGACATGGTGGTGATCCCGGCGAGCGAGGGCGACATGGGCGTGCTGGAAGGCCATGCGCCCGTGATCGTCATACTGCGTGGCGGCGTCATTGCGCTCTATGAAGGCGATCGGATCACCGATCAGATGTATGTCGCCGGCGGCTTTGCCGAAGTGACGCCGGAGCGCTGCACCGTGTTGGCGAACGAGGTGATGGCGCCCGGCGATCTTTCGCGCGAGGAAGGCGAGCGGCGTCTGGCCGAGGCGGAGACCGCCTTGTCGCAGGTCGAGGCATCCGATGTCGTGGCCGAAGAGCTGGCTCTGGAGCGCGTCCAGTCGGCGCAGGCGTTGATCGAGGCGGCAGATTCGCTGCTGACCGGCCGATAGCTCACGCCGTGGCCGGCCGAGCGCCGCGCGCGAGATAGGTGCCGATGTAAAGCTCGGCCAGCGGGCAGGTCAGGGCCATCGTTTCGAGGTGCAATGTACCGTCCTGGCTGATCTGGATCGGTTCGCCGGGCCACGTGCCATCCGAGTTCCGCCGCAACAGATCCGCGGCGACCGATGACGAGCGGAGCACCAGCACCTCTTGCACGCTTGGGATCGACACATAGGTCCAGACGTTCTCCCACGTATCCGACTCGTTCGTCGGCGACAGGATCTCGACGATCAGCACCGGGTCGGGCAATGCAGTCAGCCCGGCGCCGACATCAGCGCAGGTAACGGCCAAATCGGGCACGCGCATGTTGCTGCGCGCGCGCACGCGGGGAACGATGGCAGGCTCGGTTACCACGCGACACGGACTGCCTGTTGCGCGCAAATGGTGCGTCAGAGTGTAGCCGACGTTCGTCTGGATGATGCCGTGCGTGGCACTGGCCGGTGACATTGCCCGCGGCTCGCCATCGACCAGTTGCCAGCGACCGTCGCCAGCCCAGGCAACGAACTCCTCCACGGTCATGTGGTGTGCGCTCTGCGGCGGGTGGCGGAACTCATCGGCCGATCCTAACGGCAATCTGGCCGCCACGCAGCCGGCTGGGGAACGCTTTGGCGCACTTTGGCTGCTACCCTTTCGAATCCCGCCCGGAAATGGCAGTTTGCCGACACGGCTTCGAACAGTGCGGACACAAAGATGAAGCATTGGCGTATCGAGGACGTGGCGTGGGACCGGTTCGATCCGGCCAAAGCCGACCCCGAGCTCATCCCTCTGGTGAAGGCCGCCGCGATGGTGGAGCGGAACGGCACAGACTACGCCATCTACCTCAACCGGGTCTTCGGCGACGATCCTGATTTCCGCCGGGCGGCCGACTATTGGGCCACGGAGGAGGTGCAGCACGGCGACGCCCTCGGCAAGTGGGCGATGCTCGCTGATCCGACCTGGGACTACCAGGCCGCGTTCGCGCGCTACAAGGCGGGCTTTCAGTTGCAACTGGACGCCGAGGCCTCGATCCGCGGCTCGCGCACCGGTGAGCTGATCGCGCGATGCATGGTGGAGACCGGCACCTCCAGCTACTACACGGCGCTCGCGGACGCGACCAAGGAGCCGGTGCTGCAGCAGATCTGCCGCCACATCGCCGCCGACGAGTTCCGCCACTTCAAGCTGTTCTACGACCACATGCGCCGCTATCTGGCGCGCGAGAACATCGGCCTGCTGCGTCGCCTGCGCATCGCCGCCAGCCGCATCGGTGAGAGTGAGGACGACGAACTGGCCTATGCCTGGCACTGCGGCAACGAGCCGGAAGGGTTGCCTTACGAGCACGCGCGCTGCACCGCTGCCTACATGGCGCGGGCCATGGCGTTCTACCGCTTCCGTCACATCGAGCGCGGCATGGGCATGATCTTCAAGGCGGTCGGCCTGCCGCCGCGCGGGAGGCTGTCCGATCTGTCCGCCAAGGCCGCCTGGCGACTGATGCAGTGGCGGCGGCAGAGCTTTGCCGCGCGCCTGGCGGCCTGAGCGCCGCTACAGCGAGTTGATGAAGAGACCGACGGCACCGGCCACGAGCGCGAGCAGCACGACGGCCCGCACGGGACTGACCAGTGCCGGGGGAGTCATCGAATCCGGCAGATGTTTCCGCCCGGTGATCATCGGCCCCACCAGGTCATGTCGCTTCAGCGCCGCGTAGGCGAGGATCGCGACGATATGCGCCAGGACGGCAATTTGGATCAGTTTGAAGTTGACGGCATGGATGTGCGACAGCCAGTCACTCCAGTCCTTGCCCACGTAATTGAACAACGGCCCTTCGGTGTCGGCGTCGTCGTTCGCGCAGAGGCCTGTCGCCGCCTGCACCGCGAGCAGGCCCAGCATCACCAGCACCATCCAGCCGCCCGCCGGGTTGTGACCCACGGCGGTATCCGGCTCCCGCCGGTGGAGGTGGGCAAGGTGTCGCAGCGCCGCGAGCGGGCTTTTCAGAAAGTGCGTGAAGCGCGCCGTCTCGCTGCCGACAAACCCCCATGCCACGCGGAACAGCAGCAACGTGATGGTGCTGTAGCCGGACAGGAAGTGCAGTTCCATCCAGCCGCGGCTCTCGGTCAGCCAGCTGATGCCGAGCAGCACGACGATTGCCCAATGGAACAGGCGGGTGGGCGCGTCCCAGACGCGCATCGGCAGGCGCTTCTCGCTCAAACAAGGAACCTCGATCGTCAGGCGGAACCCAGCTTGACGCACTGACGGTGCGGCGTCACCCAATCGGTATGCCGATTCGCATCGCTGACTGGCAGCATTTTCACGGACCGCTCGTCGCATTGGCCGTGGCGCTCGGGCTCGCCGTGCTGGGACGCTTCCTGCGGGTCGGCCTGGTGGCCGCGGCGGCAGGCGGTGCAGGTGTTCTCGCGGGTTGGTTTGTGCTCACCGGCCGGCTCTGGGCAGTCCCACCGCCGGTGTCGGCGGACACACTGACCGTGCTCGCCGCGGCCATACTGCTGATCGGCCTGCTATGCGTCTGGCGCGGGCATGAGCGCATCGCCTCGATCGGCATGGTGGTTGCGGCAATGGTGGCCGGCTGGCTGATGGCCGATGCACCTCGCAATCTGGCGGCGTTGCGGGCGAGCTGGCCGATCGGACTTGGCGTTGCACTGGCGGGGCTGGTCTTCACGCGCGCGCTGACCGATCCGACGCGGCTTGCGCTGGCCGGGCTGACGCTCGCGGCAGCGCTGCACATTGCCGGATCGCCGCCGATCTGGACTCAACTGGCATTGGTGCCCGGGGTGGCTGCACTGGCAATGTTCACGCTGCCGGCGGCGCCCGGGTTGGTGGCGCTGCCGGTCGCGGTCGACATCGCAGGCCTCGCCTCCCTGTCGGTGATCGCCATCGGACGCCTGCCACGACTTGGGTTCGCACCGGTCGATGCCGCTGCATTGGCGCCGCTACTGGCGGTCTGGCTCCTGCCACGCGCGGAAGAGCGGTTGCGTCGCATCGGCCGAGCGGCCCCCCTGGCCGGCGGGCTTCTGGCGGGCGCGATTGCCGTCGGCTGCGTCTGGGTCGTGCGACAGCTCCTGCGCCGCTAGGCTTCGCTGCCGTGGGACAGCGTCAGCCCCATCTCGTCCATCAACGCAAGATAAGGCGTGAGGTCCAGGGTGAATTGGGTGATCTCCGTGATCAGCCGGACCGCCGTGATCGGCAGGTCAATTGGCGTATCGAGCTCCAGCGACACGCGATGGTCCGCCAGAAGACTCAGCCGCCAGGTCGGCGGCACCGTCCTTTCGAGCCAACGCAGCAGCGCGAAGGAGCGCGGACGCAGGGTCTCGTCGGAGACATCGGCCGTGCTGCTCACGCGCGCGAGGGTTGTCTGGAGAGCCAGCCGCCCACCATTGGGGTTTGCATCCGTCTGGTCTAACCGGGCGCGCACGACGCGGTCGTGCCAGCGGAACAGGAATGCCGGGGCTGCCGCCGGGTCGCAGGGGGACAGGCGCCCCTCGGGATCCACCGAGAATGGCCCTATTTTGAACGGCGCAGCGAAAAACATGGCGTAACGCTCCTGGTTGTTGCCAGTCTTGCCGCACCAAGGTGAAGCTTCCATAAACCCCGACGCGAATGTCCCTCGTCGATGACATCGGCCATGTGCTCGCCCCACCCCATCCAGCCGGGCGGCCATTCGCCCTGGGCGGCCTGGTCGCTGTGGTGCTTGGCCTTGCGGTCGCCCCGTGGCTCGCCTGGCTCGGCCTGCTGTTCACCCTGTTCTGCCTGTACTTCTTCCGCGACCCGGAGCGCGTGGCGCCCGGCCGTCCCGGCGCGCTGCTCGCGCCCGCGGACGGCCGCGTGGTCTCGGTCACGCCCGCCGTGCCGCCATCGGAGCTTGGGCTGGGCGCGATACCGCGCTGGCGGGTTTCGATCTTCCTCTCGATCATCAACGTGCACGTGAACCGCATCCCGGCGGACGGCACCATCACCCGCATCGCCTACCGTCACGGCAGCTTCCTCAATGCCAGCACGGACAAGGCAAGCGAGGTCAACGAGCGCAATGCCGTGGCAGTTCGCCTGTCCGACGGCCGCGAGATCGCGGTGGTGCAGATCGCCGGCCTGGTCGCCCGCCGCATCGTCTGCGACCTGCGTGAGGGAGATACGGTGCACGCCGGCCAGCGCCTCGGTATCATTCGCTTCGGCAGCCGAGCGGACCTTTACCTGCCGGAAGGAGTTCGCCCGCTGGTGGCCGTCGGCCAGACCATGGTCGGTGGCGAAACCGTCATAGCGGAACTGACACCATGAGCGGATCGCCACGCCACGAACCACCACGCCACGACTGGCACAACGGCGCAGGCCGTGTGTCACCGATCAACCGGTTGCGCCGCCTGCGCCCGCGCGCACGCCCTCGCTTCAAGGGACAGTCGTTCAACCGCATCGTCCCCAATCTGCTAACCCTGCTCGGCCTGTGCGCCGGTCTGACCTCGATGCGCTTCGCGTTCGAAGGCCGCTTTGGCTCAGCCGCGGTCGCGATCGTGGTGGCCGGTGCGATCGACGGGCTGGACGGCAGGCTGGCGCGACTGCTTAAGGCGACGTCGCGCTTCGGCGCCGAGTTGGACAGCCTGGCCGACTTCCTGTGCTTCGGCGTGGCTCCGGCGTTCATTCTGTATCTTTGGTCCCTGCAGAGGGCGGGTGGGTTCGGTTACACGCCCTGCCTCATATTCGCAGTCTGCATGGCCCTGCGACTAGCCCGGTTCAACGCATCGCTCGATAGCGCACCGGGGCCTGCCTATGCCTACAACTTCTTCACCGGCGTTCCGGCACCCGCCGGTGCGGGCGTCGCTTTGTTCCCGCTGTTCCTTGGCCTGGAGGCAAAGGCACTGGGCTTGGGCTGGCTGCTCAGCGTCGCACAGTTTCCGCTGTTCTGCGCCCTCGTGCTGGCCGGGACGGCGTTCCTGTTGATCTCCACACTGCCGGTCTGGAGCTTCAAGAACTTCAAGGTGCCGCACGAGTACGTGCTGCCGTTGCTGCTCGGCGCCGTCACCTTCGCGGCCGTTCTGGTCGCCGATCCCTGGGCCGCACTGGCAGCGGGCGGGCTGATGTATCTCGGCATGCTGCCGTTCAGCGTGCGCAGTTTCCGCCGGTTGAAGCGCGAGGCGGAGGCGATGCGGGAGGCGGAGGAGCCGTGATCAGCGAAGCTCATCCAACAACGCCCTCGCCTGCTTCAGATCGGTTCTGTCGAACCCTTCGGTGAACCAGTCGTAGACCGGCGCCAGCAGATCGACGGCCCTACGGCGTTGTTCCTTGTCGGCCAGTAACCGCGCGAGCGTCGTAGCCGTCCGAAGTTGGAATAAGCGGGCCCCCTGTCGGCGCGCTGTGTTCAAGGATCTGGCCAGATATTCCTCGACGATCTCGGGCGAAGCGTGCTCGTACTGCAGCAGCAAGCCCTCCAATCGGTCGATTTCGGCGGCCAGGTAGTTCTCGCCGTAGCGCGTGCAGTGCGCGCGCGCACTATCCAGATGGGTTCGCGCCTCCGCGATCTGGCCCTCCCGAAGTAAGCTATCGACCAGATGCACCTCGCAATGGGTCATCTGGAGCATCGCTCCGGTATCGGTCCATCGCTTTATGCCCTGCCGCTGGAGGTCCAGTCCCGCAGCGAAACTACCAAGTCGATGCATTGCCCAGCCCATGCATCGTTCACCGAGAGCGAGCCATTGCGGCAAGTGATGATCCCGCGCCGCATCTATGGTCGCCGCTGCGAAGTGAAGAGTTGCTTTCGCCTCATGCTGAGTTTGGAACGCATGCGCGGTCACGCCCAACGCCCAGGCAAGGCTATGTGCGCTTTCTCCGCGCCGCGCATATTCCACCGCCTCTTCGACGAGCCTCGCCCCCGAGGTCGGGAGGCCGATTATGATCCTCGCATGCCCGCCATAGGCTCGGCAGACCATGCTGGGATGCTCGCCGTACACGACGAATTCCTGATCCGAAACGTCATCGGCGAATGCCGCTCCTCGCGCGAGGATCGCATCGGCCTCAGCAAATTCACCCGCGATCATCAGCGAGTAGCCAAGCGCTCTGTGTGCGAGCGCAAGCTTCGCTGGCGCGTGGTCTTCCTCAGCCAATGCAATCAGGTCACGCGCCAATGCGACCGTCCTGGGAACCGGCTGGCGCATCAGGCAGGAGTTCCAGGCAAGGCGGCGGGCCGCGAACCGGGTCGGGACTCCGTGCAGTTTGTCCGCCAGGTCCTTTGCTCGAAGAGCGCACTCCTCCACGCGCGATGCGCCAAAACCTTGTACGGCAATCAGGGACACGGCGAGGTTGAGCGTCAGATCGAGCTCGCGCGCGTCACGTTGCTCTCCTGGCGGCACCTTCGCGAGCAGATCGAGCGCGCAAGCAAAGTGAGCGCCCGCCTCGGAGTGAGCGGACCGCCCGACGCTGCGCAGGCCGGCTGCGCGCCAATATCCGATTGCCTGGTCTAGCAAGCCAGCCTGCGTGAAATGATGCGCCAGAAGCTCCGGTTTCTTTGCGACGGTTTCCGGAAAATGCTCTTCGTGTGCCTTGCCGATACGTGCGTGCAGTTCCTGGCGTTGACTCCGGAGCAATGTGCTATACGCGGCGTCACGCACCAGGGCATGCTTGAACGTGTAATCCGCATTTGGTGGCACACCCCGGCAGAAGGCCAGCCCCAATTCAAGCAGCATATCGATGCCTTGTTCGAGCTGCTTTTCCGGCATGTCGGCGACGGTTGTCAGCAGGGTGTGCGCGAACTCGCGGCCGATCACCGCACCGATTTGGGCGACTTGCTTGGCCGCCGGGAGGCGGTCGAGCCGCGCTATCAGCGAGCCTTGCAGAGTCGCTGGAACCAGCGGCGTCGAGGTGCTGTCCGGCTGCGCGGCAAACTCCACCACGGCCTTGGTCAGCTCTTCGATGAACAGCGGTACCCCGTCGCTCTGAGCGACAATCCGCTCGCGCAGCGCGGAGGGCAATACTCGCTCGGCCGCGATCCGTTCGGCCAATTGCGCCGCCTGCCTTTGCGTCAGCCGCCTGAGTGTAATCACGCTGGTGACGGCAAGGCCGACCCAGGGCGGTTGAAATTCCGGACGATGCGACATGACGAGTAGAACGGGCAGGTTCGTCAGCAGGCCTACCGCCTTGTCCAGCAACTCGAGGGAACTGGCATCAGCCCAGTGTGCATCTTCGAACAGGATGACCACCGGTCGCCGTCGAGCGCGATTGCCCAGCCCACGCAGCATCGCATCGAACAGCTTCTCCTTCTTGCGCTGTGGGTTGGAACTCAGCTTCGGATAGCGACCATCCACCGGCAATGACAGCATGTCGGCAATCAGTGCGATCTCTTCCTGCGACCTTCCCGTGACCACCGCCTCGAGCTTGTCCAGTCGCTCCTGCGGCGTGTCGCCGCGGGTGAACCTCAAGTCGCGCTCCCACCGCGCGACAATCGGGTGGAGGACGCTGTCCTGATGATGCTGTGAGCAGAAATAGCGCAAGATCTGCTGCGGCCCGCCGCGGAGCCGATCCTCCAGTGCGGCGATCAAGCGTGACTTTCCCATGCCAGGCTCGCCGGACAGCAGCACCAGTTGGCCTTCGCCGCCCTTTGCCTGCCGCCAACGCCGCAGCAACAGGTCGAACTCCTCGTCGCGGCCGATTAGCGGTGTCATCGAACCGGCGTGGAATGCCTCGAACCGACCCTCGACGGCAAACTCGTCCACCACCCGCCAAGCCCGCACCGGCTGCGGCAGCCCCCTCAGGGTGACCGTTCCGAGATCCCGGCAGTTGAAGAGACCGCCGATCAGTCTGCGGGTTGTGGCATCGATGACGATGCTGTTCGACTCGGCAAGTCCTTGCAGGCGAGCGGCCAGGTTCGGCGTCTCGCCAATCGCGGTCTGCTGTCGTGCCTCGCCCGTACCGATCGGTTCGCCCACCACCACGAGGCCGGTGGCAATCCCGATGCGCAACTGCAGCGATTCCATTGGGGCGGGCGCCTGACTGATTGCGTCGATCACCGCGAGGGCGGCGCGAACCGCTTGTTCCGCGTCCATCTCCTGCGCTTCGGGCCAGCCGAAATAGATCAACACGCCGTCGCCCACATAGCGGGCGATGAAGCCTCCAAATCGCGCAATCGTGGTGGCCACACAGGACTGGTAGCCGCGGATGACTGCACTCAGATCCTCGGGGTCCAGGCGATAGGACATCGCTGTCGAACCGATTACGTCGCAGAACATAACGCTGAGCAGGCGCCGCTCCGCGGTCGATGGCGACGGGGAGGCCTGGATTGGATTGGCCGCCGGCATTACCTCAGCGCGCAGTGCGGCGATCGCTTCCAGGAGCTGGCGACGATGACCGACCGAGGTGATACCAAGATCCTTAAGGTCCTCCGCCGTTAGACTGGCGAGAACCACCGGCGTGACGTCATGCTCGCGGAATGCCGCTTCGTATTGTTCAAGCCCCCGCTGTCGCAGCCAATCCGCGACCTCCATCGCCCTCCCCTGCCTGGCGCTGTTCTTGGCCAAACGATGGTGGACTTGAATGAAATGTCTAGCAACAGCAACGAAAAGGCTTGGCCGCTGATTTACGCCCGATGAGCCGGGACAGTCCCGGCGATTGCCGTCGCAAAGCTTGCCCGCAGCCCTGCCGGAGATAGGCCGCGCGTGATCAGCACGATGCGCGTCGCTCCCGCCGGCTGAACCGGACGATCGAGATACGCCGGCGGATGCAGCACGTGATGCACGCCTTGCAGCACGATGGGGCGGGTCTCACCCTGCAGCCAGACGATGCCTTTCAGCCGCAGCACGCTGTCGCCGCGCAGCGACAGAACCGACTCAAGCCAGCGCTGCAGCAAGGGCCACGCGATCGGTTCGTCGTGGCGCAACACCACCGAACCGATCTGCTCGCCGTGTTGGAACGGCAGGTGCCGATGGCCATGGGCATCCAGTGGCCGCAGCCACTGCTCCAGCCGCGCGCTGTCCGGACCGAGATCGAACACATCGGCCGCATCCACTGCGCCGGCAACGACCCGACGCAGCGGCGCGGTGGCATTCAAAGTTGCGATGCGCGCCTCGGTCTCGGTGATCTGAGCGGCAATCGCGAGGTCGGTCTTGGTGAGCAGGATGCGATCGGCCATCGCTACCTGCCGCCGCGCCTCCGGCTGCCGATCGAGCTGCATCGCGCCGTGCAGCGCGTCCACCGTGGTCACGATGCCGTCCAGCCGGCAGGCGTAGCGCGCGCCGGGCTCGGCCAGCAGCGCGTGGGCCACGGGCGCCGGGTCCGCAAGGCCCGTCGTCTCGATCGCGATGCGGCGAAACGGCGGCAGCTCGCCCGCCTCACGGCGTTGCCACAGCGTATCCAGCGTATCGGCGATGTCGCCGCGCACCGTGCAGCAGATGCAGCCGTTCTTCAGCAGCACCGCGTCCTCGATGGCCTGCTCGATCAGCAGGTGGTCGAGCCCGACCGCGCCGAATTCGTTGACGATGACGACCGTGTCGGCGAGCGACGGCTGGCGCAGCAGGTGGTTCAGCACGGTGGTCTTGCCGCTGCCCAGGAACCCGGTGAGTATTGTCACCGGCACAGTGTTCGCTGCCTCGCTCATCGCGTGCAGCTTCGGGGAGAACAGTCCATGGCGCAACCGGAAGCCCATAATTTCCGCCTGATCTCACACGACCTGATGAGCGGCTTCGGCAATGTCGGCGAGGGGATAAGCCTCCAGCTCGCGAAGGGCGGGCGGCGCATCATGTGGATGGCGCACGAATGCGCGCCGAAGAATTTTACCGCGGTCGATGTCACCGATCCGAGGAAGCCGCACGTGGTGGTGCAGACCGATCTGCCGCATCGCAACGTGCGGTCCAATTCGCTCGAGGTGTGCGACAACATCATGGCGGTGGCGTACCAGACCGGCACGCATGGCGCGACGCCGGCGGGGATCGAGCTGTTCGACATCTCCACGCCGGAGCAGCCGCGCAGCATCAGCTTCATCGATCGCTCGGGGCCGCGGTCGCGAGGCGTGCACCAGCTCTGGTTCATCGACGGCAAGACGATCCATTGTTCCAGCGGTGCGGCTGACTTCATGCCACGCAACCTGAAGGACGATCAGGCGTACACGGCGTTCGACGTGAGCGATCCGGCGAAGCCTCGCGAGGTTGGGCGGTGGTGGTATCCGGGGACCGAGGAGCGCGACGAGGCGCCGCCGGTGCCGCGGCATCCGAAGTTCGATACGGGATGGCGGGCGCACAATACAAACGTATATCCGGAGCGGCCGGACCGCGCGTATGTGGGGTATATCGATGGCGGCGCCTGTGTGCTGGACATTTCCGATATCGGCCGGCCCAAGCTGGTGGGGCACTGGAACCCGCATCCGCCGTTCCCTGGCTTCACGCATACCGTGATGCCGCTGTTCGATCGCGACCTATACGTGGTGAGCGACGAGTGCGTGCGGACGGAAGGCGCAGATTGGCCGAAGCTGGTGTGGCTGCTGGATGCGCGCAAGGAGGACAATCTGGTGTCGGTGTCCACCCTGCCGTTGCCGCCGATGGAGGACTATGCGATCGGCGGCCGCTATGGCGCGCACAATCTGTGGGAGAACCGGACGGGACCTGCGTTCCAGTCCAGCACACTGGTGTTCGGCACGTATTTCGGCGGCGGGCTGCGGGTGCATGACATCACCGATCCGCTGCAGCCCAAGGAGGTTGCGTCGTTCATACCGGACCCACCGGATGGGTCGCCGATGAAGGCGGCCATGATCAACGATGTTTATGTCGATGAGAACCGGCTGGTCTATGCGGTGGATCGCTTCGCCGGCGGGCTGTACGTGCTGGAGATGACGGTCTGACGCCCGGTCGCGATGCGAGCGAAGCGATCCCGCAAAGAGATCGCTTCGCCATGCTCGGAGCCGACGTGCCGGCGCTTAGGTTTGAAGGCGTGGCGCTCGGTCGAACTCAGTTGACCGATGCGCTGGCGGCCCCCTTCCCGACGGTATAGGCGACGCCCTCCGATCCCACTTGCGCGGTGTGCAGGCATCCCGCCGGGATTTCGCAGTGATCGCCAGCTCGGAAAGTCTCGGGCTTGTTGTCTCTGGTCACTGTGATCTCGCCGCCGAGCACCATAATCCGAACGTCGAAGTCATGCGCGTGCAGATCTTCGCTGAAACCGGCCTTCTGGCCACCATGCACAACCTCCAGGCCCTCACGGCGCAGGTCGCTTTCGAAAGCCTCACGGCTCAACGGTCCCTGACGTCGACGACCGGATACGAAGGCGACGCCTTCAGGACCCACCTCCTCGGTGTGCATGCAGCCTGCGGAAACCTCGCAGCACTGCCCGGCGCGAAAAGTCTCCGGGGAATTATCGCGGGTGATGGTGATCTCGCCACCCAGCACATACAGCCTGGCGTCGAAATCGTGGCAATGATTGGCTGCCCTCGTGTTCGGCCTCAGGCTGGCGTTGACGACGCTGAAGCCATCGCTCCGCAATGCTGCTTCGAATTCAAGACGATCCATTGGCATTCTCCTCCTGATCTTGGGTCGTGTCCTGAAGGCTTCCGGTGGGATTGCTTCCGATTGGCTAACGCTCCTTCGCGGTTCTCGCAAGGGAGCGGGTTCCGAAGCCGCCGGCACGGCGCCCAGCCATCACGGATCAGGCGATCTTCCCCATCTTGCGCAGCTCCTGCTCCACCGTGCCCATCAGCCCGGTGTACGGCTTGGCGTTCGACAGGTCGCGGATCTTGCCGATCCTCTCCGCCACCATGTCCACCGTCACCGGCTCGTCCGGATCGAACTGCACGCCCTCCGACTGGAAATACTGCACCCGTGCATAGTTTCCGGCCGTCGCGGCGATGATCTCCCCGTTCGCATCGCATTCCTCGCTGCACAGCCAAGCCACCGCCGGCGACACCAGTTCCGGCTTCATGAACACAGCGATATGGGCCGGGATCAGGTCCTCGGTCATGCGCGTGCGCGCCGAGGGCGAGATCGCGTTGCACAGGATGTTGTATTTCGCGCCTTCCAGCCGCAGCACATTGATGAACCCGTTCACCGCCATCTTCGCCGCGCCGTAGTTGCTCTGGCCGAAATTGCCGACCGTGCCGGAGCCCGACGTGGTGACGACGACACGCCCGTACTGCTGTTTGCGCATGATCGGCCAGGCGGCCTTGGTGCAGTACACCGTCCCCATGTAGTGCACCTGAGAGGTGAACTCGAAATCCTCCATCGTCATGTTGTTGAAGGCCTTGTCGCGCAGGATGCCGGCGTTGTTCACCAGGATGTCGCAGCGGCCCCAGGTGTTCATCGCCGTGTCGATGATGCCCTGCGCGCTCGCCATGTCGGCGACGGAATTGTAGTTGGCGACCGCCTGGCCGCCCGCCGCCTTGATCTCGGCCACCACCTTGTCGGCGACTGCATTCTGACCGCCCCGGCCATCCACCGCGCCGCCCGGATCGTTCACGACGACCTTGGCGCCACGGCTTGCCAGCAGCATGGCGTGCGAGCGGCCGAGGCCGGAGCCGGAGCCGGTCACGATGGCAACGCGGTCGTTGAAGCGGATCGTCATGGATGGGGTCCCTTCTGGTCGGATGATGGTTGCGGGCGTATCCTACCGGCCAGTAACTCTCAAGAGGCCAGCCATGAGCTATCTGCGCAGCGGCATCTTTCTGGCGCCGTTCCACAACCTGACCGAGAATCCGACGCTCGCGCTGGAGCGCGACATGGAGCTGCTGCAGCACCTCGATAAACTGAACTATCACGAGGCGTGGATCGGCGAGCACCATTCGGGCGGCTTCGAGATCATTGCGTCACCGGAGATGTTCATCGCCGCGGCCGCCGAGCGCACGCGGCATATCAGGCTGGGCACCGGGGTCGCGTCGCTGCCGTACCACAACCCGTTCATCCTCGCCGATCGGATGGTGCAGCTCGACCACATGACGCGCGGACGCGCGATGTTCGGCGTGGGGCCAGGGGCCCTGGTGCACGACGCACTGAAGATCGGCATCAAGGCGGCGGATCAGCGAAGGATGATGAACGAATCGCTCGACGTGATCATGCGGCTCCTGCGCGGCGAGATGATCACCGAGAAGACCGATTGGTACAACCTGGTGGACGCGCAGTTGCAGTTGCCCTGCTACACGCAGCCGATCATGGAGACTGCGGTGGCGGCGTCGCGGTCGCCTACCGGCGCGCTGGCGTCCGGGCGGCATGGCATCGGCATGCTCTCGATCGGCGGCACCAGTCCGGAGGCGATGGAGAAGCATACGCAGAACTGGGGCCTGTATGAGGACCAGGCGCGGCTCAATGGACACGTGCCGGATCGCAGCAAGTGGCGGCTGGTGACACTGATCCATGTGGCGGAAACGCGCGAGCGCGCGCGGGAGAACGTGAGGTTCGGCATCGATGCCTTCCGCGACTACTTCTCGGATGTCGGCACGTTCCCGATCGTGCCTCCGGATATCAAGGATCCCTACTCGTTCTTCGTGGAGAGCGGTGCGGGATGCATCGGCACACCGGATGACGCGATCGCCTATATCGAGAATCTGCTGAAGGGATCAGGTGGCTTCGGCGCGATCATGGAGCTGGCGCACAACTGGGCTGACTGGGAGGCGACGAAGCGGCACTACGAGCTGATGGCGCGGTTCGTGCACCCGCACTTCCAGCGGTCGCGCGAGCTGCGGCGCGATTCGTATGCCTATGCGCGGGACCGCCACGAGGAGTTCACCGGCCAGTCGGCCGCCGCGGTGCAGGCGGCGATCGATGCGTTGGGGGCGCGACGGGCGGCGGAATAGCTGGCGCGCCTTCTCGTTCGGTAAGGGTAGCTGACTTTTGCGCTTGGGCGCTCGGACAGGTCACACTGGCTCATCGCCCCAGTGACACGACGGGAGCCCACGCAATGCAGGTCGGCGTCTTCATCCCCATCGGCAACAATGGCTGGCTGATCTCGACCACCTCGCCGCGCTTCATGCCTACGTTCGATCTCAACCGCGCGGTGGTGGAGCGAGCCGAGCGTTACGGCATGGATTTCGCGCTGTCGATGATCAAGCTGCGGGGGTTCGGCGGGCCGTCGGAGTTCTGGGACTACAATCTGGAGAGCTTCACGCTGATGGCCGGGCTTGCCGCGGTCACCAGCCGCATACAGTTGTTCGCGACCTGCTCGGTGCTGACGTTGCCGCCGCCGATCGCCGCGCGCATGGCGGTGACGATCGACAGCATCTCGCACGGCCGGTTCGGCCTCAACATGATCACCGGCTGGCAGGAGAAAGAGTATTCGCAGATGGGCATCTGGCCTGGCGACAGGCACTACCAGCATCGCTACGAGTATTGCAGCGAATACGTGACGGTCATGCAGGAGCTCTGGGAGACCGGACGGAGCGATTTCCAGGGCGATTTCTTCCGTATGGACGATTGTCGATGCCTGCCGCTGCCGACCGCGCGCATACCGATCATCTGCGCGGGCCAGAGCGACCGAGGGACGCAATTTGCGGCGACCCATGCCGATTATAATTTCTGCTCCAGTTTCGGCATCAACGACCCGCATGCGGTCGCGCCGAGTACCGCGCGACTGGTCGCGGCCAATGAGCGCGCGGGGCGGAACTGCGGGGCACTGGTCGTGATGATGGTGATCGCCGAAGAGACCGATGCGGCGGCCTTCGCGAAGTGGGAGCACTATCGCGATGGCATGGACATGGAAGCGCTCGGCTGGCGGCAGTCGCAGGCGGAGGCTGATCCGGGCGGCGACAAATACGCCGGTGCCGGTCGGTGGGCGGAGAAGCTACGCAACCGTATGCCGACAATGCATGGCGCGCTGATCGGCTCTTATGAACGCGTCGCCGCATTGCTGGACGAGTATGCGACGGTGCCGGCGGTGCGCGGCGTCATGCTGACGTTCGATGATTTCGTCCAGGGGATGGACAAGTTTGGCGAGCGGATCCAGCCACTGATGGCAAGCCGGCGGCATGTCCTGGAGCAGGCCTAGATCCGCCGCACCGCCTCGGCCATGCGGCCGACGATTTCCCGTAGCACCGGCGCCGGGGTTGCGAAGTTGAGGCGGGCGTAATTCGAGGTACCTGAGGGCCGAAGGTCTCGCCGAAATTCAGGCCGACGCGCGCGCGATCGAGGAAGAACTGGCCTGCGGGGCATGGCAGTTTCAGCGCGGAGCAGTCGAGCCAGGCGAGATAGGTGGCCTCCGGCAGCCGCATGGTCACGCCCGGCAGTTCGGCGCCGAGGGTCTGCGCCAGCCAGTCGCGATTGGCGCGAAGCTGCGCGAGGATCTCATCGAGCCAGGGCTGGCCGTCATCCCAGGCGGCGATCGTCGCATCAACGCCGGTGACGCCCGGCGAGCCCAGCAGGCGTGCATGGATACGCGCGAAGAAGCGTTCCTTCAGCGCGGGCGCGCCGAAGTGCATCACGGCACAGCGCAGCGCGGGAATGTTGAAGCTCTTGGTGGCCGAGGTGATGGTGATGGTGCGCGCGGCGATCTCGGGAGAGAGCGACGCCAGCGGAATGTGCGTGTTGCCGGGATAGACGATGTCGGCGTGGATCTCGTCAGACACCACGACCAGGTCGTGACGTATGGCGAACGCTGCCACCTGCTCAAGCTCCGCGCGGCTGTAGGCGCGTCCGGTCGGGTTCTGCGGGTGGCAGAAGATCAGCACGCGGGCGCGCGGATCGGGTGCGGCCTCATAGGCGGCGAGGTCGAGTACCCAGCGCGTGCCGCTGTCGCGCATCGGGTTGGCAATCAGGCGACGACCGGTGTCATTGATGGCGGCCATGAACGGCGGATAGGACGGCAACTGCAGCAGCACCGCATCGCCCGGGTCGCTGAACGCCATCACCGAGGAGAAGCTGGCCTGCACCAGGTCGCCGATCGGATGCGCATCGGCGGGATCGGTCTGCCAATCGAAGCGGCGCTGCATGCGGCGGGTGAAGGCGGCGGCGAGCGCACCCTCGCGGGCGGCGTAGCCATATTCCTGGTCGCGGGTCAGCCGGGCGAGAGCCTCGGAGATTGCCGGGGCGACGCCGAAATCCATGTCGGCGACCCAGGCGGGCAGCACGTCGTCGGGGAACTTGTGCCACTTGTTGGTGCGGCGCGCGCGAAGGGTTGCAATGTCGAAATCGGTCGCTCCGGTGGCCATGTGGTCGCTCTCCGCCATTCTGCGCGTGCCATAGCATCTGGCGGCGGAACGGGCGAGCCGCTACGGCGCGAAACACCATCAATCCCGCCCACGGTGGAGGGCCACCCAGGTGGTCCTCCGCCGTGGTGGCGGATCGATCAGTTCGCCCTTCGCGTGGAGCTGGAGCTCGTCTGGCTCTGATTGAGTGCCGCACTCTGGGATGCCAGTCTGGCTATATCCGGATAGAGGTTCTGCGGGCCTTTCAGGGCAAGGTCGGACAACGAAACAATGCCGACCACCAGGTTCGAGCTGTTGCGAACCGGAAGGTGGTGGATGTGTCGCTGCCGCATTGTGCTCAATGCATCCTCGATGCTGTCGTCCTCGTTGCCATAGGTGACGCCGCTGGTCATGATCTGGCTTACGGTCGTGGTTGTCGGGTTCAAGCCCTCGGCGGTTGCGCGGGCGGTGAAGTCCTTTTCAGTGAGCATGCCGATGAAGCTGTCGCCGTCGCCGACGGGAAGACAGCCGATGTTGAGGTCGCGCATCCTGCGCGCTGCCGTGGCGAGCGTCGTGTCCGCGGTCGTCCACTCCACCTTCTGGGTCATCAGTTCGCGAACGAGCATGATTGCCTCCTGCTGCATGTTGGCCGGACCGACGGAACCGTTCCGGCGGCGGCATGTGCCATCCGCTAGCTGCAATTGATGAACCGGCCCTTAATTTGGCGAGCGCCGATGCACAGCTCCATTGCAACAACTCGTGTTGTCGGTGAAGGAATTGGCGGCGGCGAGCCAAACGTGGCTTGACGAACCGGCGGGCAATATGTTGCTACTTTGTTCGCTTGCTGGCGCGGCCGGACGGATGCAATCTATACGCGAAGAAATTCCGGACGCCTAAAATCGAAGGTTGTAGACGAGGAGCCTCGGATGGAAAAGAACAAGGCGCTGGATGCCGCGATGGCGCAGATCGAACGGGCCTTCGGCAAGGGCTCCATCATGCGCATGGGCTCGCGTGGCATCGACGAGCAGATCGAGGTCATCCCGTCCGGTTCGCTTGGGCTCGATCTGGCGCTGGGGATCGGCGGGCTGCCGCGCGGCCGGATCATGGAGATCTACGGCCCGGAAAGCTCCGGCAAGACGACGTTGGCCTTGCACGCCATCGCCGAGGCGCAGAAGCGCGGCGGCACTTGTGCGTTCATCGATGCGGAGCATGCGCTGGACCCCGGCTATGCCCGCAAGCTCGGTGTCGATGTGGACAATCTGCTGATCAGCCAGCCGGATGCCGGGGAGCAGGCGCTGGAGATCTGCGATACATTGGTGCGGTCGGGCGCGATCGACGTGGTGGTGATCGACAGCGTCGCCGCCCTGGTGCCGCGCGCCGAGCTGGAAGGCGAGATGGGCGACAGTCACATGGGCCTGCACGCGCGGCTGATGAGTCAGGCGCTGCGCAAGCTCACCGGCAGCGTGTCGCGCAGCAACACGACGCTGATATTCCTGAACCAGATCCGCATGAAGATCGGCGTGATGTTCGGCAATCCGGAGACCACCACCGGGGGCAACGCGTTGAAGTTCTATGCTTCGCTGCGCATGGAGATCCGACGGATCGGACAGATCAAGGATCGCGACGAGGTGGTGGGCAACCAGACGCGCGTGAAGGTGGTGAAGAACAAGCTGGCGCCACCGTTCCGCCAGGTCGAGTTCGACATCATGTATGGCGAAGGGATCAGCAAGGTTGGTGAGCTGATCGACCTTGGGGTGAAGGCGGGCGTCGTGGAGAAGTCCGGCGCCTGGTTCAGCTACGACAGCCAGCGGATCGGCCAGGGGCGCGAGAACGCCAAGCAGTTCATGCGCGACCACCACGAGGTGGCGGATGCGATCGAGCTTCGCATCCGCGAACAGTCGGGCGTCGTGGCGAATACCATGCTGGCGACGAACGACGAGACGGAGGCGGCGGCGGAGGCGGCGGAGTGATATCGGCGGTTTTCCCGCACACGGCTCTCCAGTCGTAGGTTTCCTCATCGGGAGTGTCTCGCCGCTGCATGGGGTGCGTGTAGGATGAACAACCCATGCGTAGCGAAGAAGGCATTGGGCCAACGTAGATGATCTGTGGAAGTCTCGATTTAATCTGACGGATGGTGTCTGTTCGGCACCATCACCAAGGACCAGAAGATCATTCGCGCCAAGGCCGGCCTTGCTGGAACTCGCCAAGCGAGCTTGGCAACGTCTCGCAGGCTTGCAAGGTGATGATGGACAAAGGCCGCGTATTCTACGTCGCCACCACCGTCTGGGGATGCGGGCTCGTCATCATGATTGCGGTGCACGTCGCACTCGCCATCCATCTCCCACACGCCGAATATGTCCTGCTGTCACCAACGCTCGGCATCGCCGCAAACCTGCTACTGCTAGGCTGGACCGCCCGCCACACGGCACGGCGAGTATCCGCTTATCTTCGCGCGGCGGCATGAACGCGACATCACAGGCCCAGATCGCTCAGGCCTGGATGGTCATCCGGACGGCGACCGAGTGGCCAATGGTATTGGCGCTCGCCAGCCGCGATGGGCAGATCGTTGATGCTGGCAATACGCAGCCGCATCAGCCCATGCTCGTCGAATTCCCAGTTCTCGTTGCCGTAGCTGCGGCACCAGTTGCCGCTGTCATCATGCCACTCATAGGCAAAGCGCACGGCGATGCGGTTGTCGCGGAAGGCCCAGAGTTCCTTGATCAGGCGGTAATCGAGCTCGCGATGCCATTTCCGTGTCAGGAAGGCCTCGATCGCAGCGCGACCCTGCAGGAACTCCGCGCGGTTGCGCCATTTGCTGTCCTCCGTGTAGCCCAGCGCGACGCGCGCCGGATCGCGCGTGTTCCATGCATCTTCGGCCATACGCACCTTCTGTGCGGCGGTCTCCATCGTAAAGGGTGGCAGCGGTGGCCGGCTCATGGCTTGCGTTCCGTGTTGTCCGTCATGGTCATGATGCGCACATATCAACACACGCACGAACCTGGTCAAATCCGTCGGCGCGCCGGAGGCTTTCGCAGCGGGTTGCCGGACCGTATGGTCCCCCGGGTGCCAGCCTGCATCCAGCGATGGAGATCCGCTTGCCTCCGAACATCGTGTTCATCATGGCTGACGACCTCGGCTACGCGGACCTTTCCTGCTGCGGACGACGCGACTTCTCGACGCCGAACATCGACCGCATTGCCGAACGCGGCGTGCGCTTCACCCAGGCCTACGCCAACTCGGCAGTCTGCTCCGCGACACGGCTCGCGCTGATCACCGGCCGCTATCACTACCGCCTGAAGCTAGGTCTCGAGGAACCGCTCGCCGGCAAGACCGATGTCGGGCTGCCGCCCGAGCATCCCACTCTGCCGTCGCTGCTGCGCGACGCCGGTTATGCCACGTCGCTGATCGGCAAGTGGCACCTCGGCATGCTGCCGGCGTTCGGGCCGCTGCAAAGCGGCTACCAGCACTTCTGGGGCTTCCGCACCGGCGCGTTGGACTACTACTCGCACCGCAACGCCCGCGACGAAGCCGACCTCTGGAACGGCGATGTCGCCATCGAACGGACCGGCTACATGACCGACCTGCTCGGCGACGAGGCCGTCGATACCATCGAGCGGCATGCACAGAACAAGCGCCCGTTCCTGCTCAGCCTGCACTTCAACGCACCGCACTGGCCGTGGGAGGCGCCCGGCGATCAGGCGGAATCCGAGCGGCTGCGGACCACACGGCTGCGTCACTATGACGGCGGCACGCAGCTTACCTATGCACGCATGGTGCAGGCGATGGACCGCCAGATCGGCCGCGTGCTGCAGGCGCTCGACGCGGGCGGCCTTTCGGGCAACACCATCGTCATCTTCACCAGCGACAACGGCGGCGAGCGCTTCTCTGACACCTGGCCCTTCACCGGCGTGAAGACGGAACTGCTGGAAGGCGGCCTGCGCGTCCCGGCTTTGATCAGCTGGCCCGATCGCATTCCCGCCGGTGGCGTCAGCGAGCAGGTGATGATCACCATGGACTGGCTGCCCACGCTGCTGGACGCCGCGGACACCGAGCCCGACGCGGACTATCCACCGGATGGGATCAGCCTGCTGCCAGTGCTGACCGGGCGCACCGTCGCGCCGCGCAGGCTGTTCTGGCGCTACAAGACCAACGCGCAGCGCGCCGTGCGCGACGGCCGCTTCAAGTATCTGAAGATCCGCGACAACAGCTTCCTGTTCGACGTCGTGGCTGATCCGCGCGAGCGGGGCAACCTGAAGCACCGGCACCCCGACGTGTTCGAGCGGCTGATATCGGCATGGACTCAGTGGAACGCAGCGATGCTGCCGGAAATCCCCGACAGCTTTGGCGAAGGCTTCACCGCAGGGGAGCTGGCGGACCACATCGGCATGGGTCAGACTGGCGAGTGAACAACCAGGGACGAGTCCGATGAGCCTCGAGGAGAAACTGGCCGCAGTCCGCGACGCATCGGCGAAGCGTATCTCGCCCGACCGGCTTGCCATCATGCACGACGCCACCGAGCGGCTGCGGCAGTCCGGCATCATGGACCGCGTGATCAAGCCGGGCAGCAAGGCGCCGGACTTCACGCTGAACGACCAGCACGGCAATGCGGTGACGCTGTCGGCTCTGCTGGCGTCCGGTCCGGTGCTGATGAGCGTGTTCCGCGGCTTCTGGTGACCCTACTGCCGGCATGAGCTGGATGCTCTGCAAGCAGTACTTCCGGAGATCGAGTCACTCGGCGCAAGCCTGATCGTGTTGTCGCCTCAGTTGCAGGCGTTCACCGAGCCAGGTGCCGCGCGGCAAAAGCTGACGTTCCCGATCCTCACCGATCCCGACAACAAAGTCGGCGAGGCCTTCGGCTTGGCGTTCCGGCTGCCGGACGACCTGATCGAGGTCTACACGAAGAACGGCATCGAGCTGCCGCGCTTCAATGGCGATCAGAGTTGGCGTCTGTCGATGCCCGCGCGGATTGTCATCGGGCGCGATGGCATCGTGGCGTCGGCCGAGGCTGATCCGGACTACACACACCGGCCGGAGCCGGAGACGACGCTCGACGTGCTGCGCGGCCTGTAGTGGCGATCGCGGGGATCAAGGCAATCGCCTTCGACACCGGCGGCACGGTGCTGGACTGGCATTCCGGCATCCGTGCCGCGCTCGCCGAGACCGGAGCACGGTACGGCGTCACCCGCGACTGGACGGCGATCACCAACGCGTATCGCCGGCATTCGCTGCAGCGCATGACCAACCAGGCGAACCCCGGGTTCAACATTGACGATGTGCATCGGACAGTCCTCGATGAGCTTACCGCCGAGCACCAACTCGGCATGTTGTCGGACGCGGATCGTGCGGCCATCGCTCAGCGCTGGCATTCACTGGACGCTTGGCCGGATTTTCCCGCCGCGCTGCAGCGGCTGAGGCGCAGTTACATCACTGTGTCGTTCACCATCCTCAGCGTCTCGCTCATCATCGATACCGCGCGGCGCAATGGGCTGCACTGGGATGCGGTGATCTCGTGCGAGATGCTGAATGTGTACAAGCCTCGCCCGGAAGCGTATCAGCGTGCGGCCAGGCTGCTACAGCTCGAGCCGGGCGATATCCTGATGGTGGCGTGTCACAACTTCGACCTCAACGCCGCGAGGGGCGTCGGCTACCGAACCTGCTTTGTCCGTCGTCCGGATGAATGGGGACCAGCCGGCCCGCCCGATCCGATACCCAACCCCGCCACCGATCTGGTCGTGCCCGACTTCCAGCAACTGGCGGAACAGTTGGGCGCCTGAACGCAAGCCTGTCCTGCGCCTACGCCGCCGCAGGCAACTCGACGGCCACTGCCCGCCGTGTCCGGCGTCGCGCTGGCGTCTTCACGACCTGGGTCGGACGCATCCCGATCAGCCGCGAATAGAGCAGCTCGTATTCCGCCGCCGCGCCCGACCAGGGGAAGCTGCGCGCCATCGCGGCCTGGCGCATCTCGGCCAGCACGTCGGGATCGTCGTAGGCATAGAAGGCGCGGCGGCATGCGCCGAGCAGGCCCTCGCCCGACAGGTCGGAGAACAGGAAGCCGGTTTCGCCGTCCTCGATCGTATCGGCGAGGCCGCCGGTGCGATGGGCGATCGGCAGCGCGCCGTAGCGCTGCGCCTGCATCTGCGTCAGCCCGCACGGCTCGAAGCGCGACGGCATCAGACAGAAGTCGCTGGCGGCGACGATCCGCCGCGCCATCGGCTCGTTGTAACCGATCAGCAGGCCGATGTTGTCGCGATGACTTCGCGCGAGGCGGCTGAGCATGTGCTCGGTATCCGGATCGCCAAGGCCGAGTATGGCGATCTGACCACCCTCGTGGACGATGTCACGCGCGGTGTCGGCTACGATGTCCAGGCCCTTCTGGTGCACCAATCGCGAGACCACGCCGAACAGCGGGCCATCGGAGTGCTTCAAACAAAGCCCGGTGCGCACCAGCTCGGCATTCGCCTGCTTGCCGGACAGGTCGTCCGCCTCGAAGTGGTGCGACAGATGCGGGTCGCAGCTTGGGTCCCAGCTTTCGTCGATCCCATTGACGATGCCGGACAGCCGGCCCTCAACGGCAATCCCGCGTGTAAGGCCATGGAGGCCAGCGCCGAGAGCCTCGGTGGTGATCTCGCGCGCATAGGTCGGACTGACCGTCGATACGTGGTCGGCATAGAACAGACCGGCCTTGAGGAACGACACGCGGTCGTGAAATTCGACGCCGTCTATCTGGAACGCACAGTCGGGGATGCCGAGTGCGCCCATGCGCTCACGGTCGCACAGGCCTTGGTATGCAATGTTGTGGATGGTGAGCACGGTCGGCACGCGCGCGCCCTGCCAGCGCAGGTACGCCGGCGCGAGACCCCCTGGCCAGTCATTCACATGCAGCAGGTCCGGCTGCCAGTTCATGCCGGCACGGCCGGCGGCGATGTCGGCTGCAGCGAGCGACAGGCGGGCAAACCGCATATCGTTGTCTGGCCAGTCGTGGCCTTCCGGTCCGGCGTAGGGACTTCCGCTGCGTTGATACAGCGACGGCTCAAGAACGATGTACAGCGTCAGCCCATCAGCGGTGCGTGCCTCGCCGATGCAACAGGGATTGATGCCGGCGCGGCCAGGCAGGTGTGCCACCACGACGATGTCTCGGGCCTTGGCGATCACCTCCGGATAGCCCGGCAACAGTACGCGGATATCGATGCCCCGATGCTGGAGCGCGCGCGGCAGACCCGCCGACACCTCGCCCAGCCCGCCCGCCCTGGCATAGTCGGCAAGCTCGCTGGTCGCGAACAGAACTTTCATGTTGCTCCAGGGGCGTGGTGGCGCATGTTTTGTGCGTTTGATTAGGTTAATGAAACCTTAACAGCCGCAATGCCGAAAAGCACTCCTTGGGGTCATTCACGACCAGCTCATAACATTCACGAATGCTTGCAGCACACCGCGGTGAACGCGCAGGAGAGAATTCGCCGTTATAGTATCGATTCCGTTTCGAATTGTCAGAGGTCGGCGTTCACCGGTATGCTCTCCGCCTTCACGCCCATCGCCAGCAGCGACTGCCGCATCCATGCGCCGACCTGGCGGGTGCCGGTGTTGTAGTCGGTCCAACTGTTCAGGAAATCCCGCCAGCGCCGGTCTGGTTCCATCTGCACACCCATGGCACTCGGCAACGCCACATACGGCCCCTGCAGCAGCGCCACCTGCTCCAGCATCGGTGCCCGCGCACTGACACTCAGCGCCTGGATCAACGCATACATGATGCAGTCAGCGCGTCCTGCCTGCATCAACAAGACTGCATCGTCGCCTTGTTTCGCGCCAAGCACCTGCGCCTTCGGTGCATACCGCGCGAGCAGCACATCGGTCAGAGAACCGATCAGCGACACAACGCGAACCTCCGGCTTGTTCAGGTCGTCCCAGGTGCGCGCGGCAAAGCCGCGGCGGGCGACGAAGCCGAAGGGATGCATGTAGTAGGCGTGGGTAAACCCGATCGCGAGCGCACGCGGCGGCGTCGGGTTCAACGCGAACGCCAGGTCGATCTTGTTTGCCTGCAGGTCCAGCACCGAATTCGCGTAGGTGGACTCGACGTATTCCAGTCGGGCGCTGAACGGCGCGGCGATGCTCTTCGCCATGTCGATCGCGACACCAGACCATTCGCCAGTGGCGAGGTCCTTGTGGAAGAACGGCATCTCGCCCGGGAGCGTGGCGATGCGCAGCACGCCGGTGCGGCGGATGCGATCGAGCGTGGCCTCGGCCGGGGGTGTCTGCGCCGCGGCGGCGCCGGCGACAGCGATGGCGGCAGCGCCGAAAGCGGTGCCCAGCCTGCGTCGGGTTTGCATGGTCAGCCCCCGTTGTTGTAGCGCCGCGGCTTCAGCCCGGCATGGAACCACTCGACCAAGCCGATGATGTCGTACACCGGCACGCCGAAGGTATCCTCGATCTTCGCCGAATAGGGCGGCAGGTTGGTGCACTCGGAAACGATGGCGCCGACGTCGGGGTTTTCGCCCAGCAACTGTTCCGCCATGGCGAGTACCTCGCGTTCCTGCGCGGCATAGTCCACGACAGGCTGGCCCGAGCGGTTGTTATGACGGAAGACCCCGTCGGGCGGCATGCCGACCACAGGAAGATCCGTCGGACAACCAACGGCGTGGAAATGCGCCGGCGACAGCGCATCCTTGTCGGCGGTCAGCACCCCGACGCGTCTGCCCTTCGGCAGGATGCTCTGCACCAGCGGAATCTGCAGCAGGCTGGAGGTCGCGACCGGCACCGGACAGTGCGCGACGAGCTCCGGGTGGAGGATGGCGAGAAAGCCGCAGCTTGTGGTGATGCCGTCGACGCCGAGAGCCACCAGTTCATCGGCGGCGCGCAGGAACAGGTCCACCATGCCGTCGGCATTCGGCCTGACGATGCGGTCGGGCGTGGCGCCGCGCACCACGGCGAACTGCACGGGAAATCGCCAGGTGGGCGCATAGCCGATGTCGCCGGGCAGGCGTTGAAACCCCGTGTCCAGCATCATGATGCCGATGCTGACGCCGTGGACCGGCTGGCGGCGATGAAGCTTCGCCATGCTGTGTCTCCCTGTTGCTGGACTTGACCTCGCCACCTGCGTACTTCAGCAGATGCTCGGGTCAAGTCCTGGCATGGGTGCGAACGGGAGGATGTGCAGATGACGGCGATCGATCCGATCCCTTATTCCGACGCGAAAATTCGCCGGATCCTTTCGACGGTGCGCACCATCGCGATGGTCGGCGCATCGTCCAACTGGAACCGGCCGAGCTACTTCGTGATGAAGTATCTGCAGAACAAGGGCTATCGCGTCATCCCGGTAAACCCCGGCACAGCCGGCAAGGAACTGCTCGGCGAAAAGATCTACGCCAGTCTGCGCGACATTCCCGACAAGATCGACATGGTCGATGTGTTCCGTGCGTCCGACCAGGTCGGCCCGATCGTCGACGATGCGATCGCGATCGGCGCCAAGGTGGTGTGGATGCAACTTGGCGTCCGCAATGATGATGCCGCGGTGCGCGCCGAGGCAGCCGGGATCGAAGTGATCATGGATCGCTGTCCGAAGATCGAGTTCGGCCGTCTCGGCGGCGAGCTGTCATGGAGCGGCGTGAATTCCGGCATCATCCGCAATCGCGCGCCCGAGGCACCCACTGAACGCAAAGCAAAGCCCCAGGTGCTGCCGTCGGCCAATGTCAGCTACGGTTTCGAGACGCGCGCGATCCATGCCGGCGCGTCACCCGATCCGACGACCGGCGCACGGATCACACCGATCTTCCAGACCGCGGCTTACGTGTTCGACGACGTCGAGCATGCGGCGTCGCTCTTCAACCTGCACAACTTCGGCTACATTTATGCGCGCCTGACCAATCCCACCGTCGCGGTGCTGGAGGAGCGCATCGCCAACCTGGAAGGCGGGCGCGCCGCGTGTGCCGCCGCGTCGGGCCATGCGGCACAATTCCTGATCTTCGTCACCATGATGGAACCGGGCGACGAGTTCGTCGCGTCGCGCAACCTGTACGGCGGATCGCTGACACAGTTCGGCCTGTCGTTCAAGAAGCTGGGCTGGACGTGCCACTTCGTCGATCCGCACGACCCGGAGAACTTCCGCCGCGCACTGACGCCACGCTGCAAGGCGATCTTCCTCGAGAGCCTTGCCAACCCTGGCGGCATCGTCGTCGATCTGGAACCGGTGGCGAAGATCGCGCACGAGGCGGGCATTCCGCTGATCGTCGACAACACGCTGGCGACGCCGTTCCTGTGCCGACCGATCGAATGGGGTGCCGATCTGGTGGTGCATTCAACGACGAAGTTCCTCGACGGCCACGGCAATTCGCTGGGCGGCGTTGTGGTGGAATCGGGAAAATTCGACTGGTCGCAGGGCGGGAAATTCCCGGCGCTGACGGAACCGGAACCCGCCTATCACGGGCTGCGCTTCTACGAGAACTTCGGCGACTTCGCATTCACCACCAAGGCACGCGCGGTCGCGTTGCGCGACTACGGCCCGACCTTGGCGCCGATGAATGCGTTCCTGACCATCACCGGGATAGAGACGCTGCACGTGCGCATGGAGCGGCACGTGGCGAATGCGCAGAAGGTGGCGGAATACCTGGAACGGCATCCGCGCGTGGCGTGGGTCACCTATGCCGGACTGGAGTCGAGCCCGTATCGCAAGCTGGCGCGCAAGTACCTGCCGCGCGGCGCGGGTGCGGTGTTCACCTTCGGTGTGCGCGGCGGCTACGCGGCCGGCGTGAATCTGGTGGAGAACGTGCGGCTGTTCTCGCACCTGGCGAACATCGGCGACACACGCAGCCTGATCCTGCATCCGGCCTCGACCACGCATCGCCAGCTTACGGACGAGCAACGGCTTGCCGCGGGCGCGGGACCCGATGTGATCCGGCTGTCGATCGGATTGGAGACTGCGGAGGATCTGATCGCCGATCTCGATCAGGCGCTGGAGACGGCGGGCGGCTGAGGGAGATCACGCGACCACCACCGGGATGGCTGCCGGCGCGTCGCTGACGGTGATCGGCGTCCAGCCCGCGGCGTCGCCGTCGGCCTGCGCCGGCAAGGCCTCGTTGTCGATGAAGTCCACCTGACGCGCCCGAAGGTGCCGCACGCCAGGCGCGCGGCTCAGCAGGTTGAGCGGCAATGCGGCGCCGTACAGCAAAGCGGCGGCAACGCCCGCGTGATCGAACAGCACGACGGAAAAACCTCTCTCGGCGGGACGAGCGGACGGTGCGAGCATAAAGCGGCCACCGTACAGCCGGCCCTTGCTGACGATGACACTGGCAGCCTGCGTCTCCTCGCCATCCAGGCGCAGATGGATCATCGGGAAGCGATAGCCGGCCAGCTCGCGCAGTGTCTGGATCGCATACGCGCCGCGGCCGAACATGCGTTTCAGCACGACGGGCACATGATGCACGACCTGTGCGTCGAACCCGACGCCGACCATCTGCACGAACAGCCGGGAGCCCGCGGCGGTGCGCACCACGCCGGGCCAGATCGGCCGCGTCCGCCCGAAGGCCAGAGCAGCCGCCACGGCGCGCGGCTCGAAGGGAAGTGCAAGCTCGTGCGCCATCACGTTGGCGGTGCCGAGTGGGATCACACCCAGGCGTGCGGTTGATCCCATCAGGCCGTTGGCAACCTCGGCGATCGTGCCGTCGCCGCCGGCGGCGACCACCATCGATGTCCCGCGACAGACCGCCTCGCGCGCCAGCGCCTCGGCGTGGCCTGGTCGATGGGTCTCTGACAGCTCGATGCGGATGCCGTTCGCCACCAGCACGTCGAGCACGCGCCACATCAGGCTGGCACGCCGCATCCCGGCGACAGGGTTGAATACAACGATCATCGGCGAAATCGACTCGAAAGCATCTGCGATGCGAAGCTAAGAATCTGCCATCCTATTCATTACAGCATGATGACAAAATTATTGCTGAAGAATGACTTTCATTTCGGGCCACAATATTATGTTTCGTCATGTAATCTTAACTTTATCCACAGAGATTCGCAGGTATTGCCTGATCTCGCATGAATGCTCCTATTATTCCCGGCGCGCGGCCACTGTATCGCAGTGTATTCCTGTCGGATACGCATCTCGGCACGCGAGGCGCGCGTTGCGACTTCCTTGCGGATTTCCTGCGCCGCACGAGTTGTCAGCACCTGTTCCTGGTCGGCGACATCTTCGACGGCTGGCGGCTGCGCAAGTCCTGGTACTGGGACGAGTATCACGACGAGGTGCTGCGTCAGATCCTGCGGCACGTGCGTGGCGGCGCGGAGGTGACCTACATCCCCGGCAACCACGACGAGATGTTCCGTGCGTGGCTGGATCCGATCGTTCCCGGCGGCCTGGAGATCGCCGGCATCCGGCTGCGGCAGGAAGCCGAGCACGTCACCGCGGCGGGCAAGCGTCTGCTGGTGATGCACGGCGACGAGTTCGACAGCGTGGTGCGCTACGCAAAGTTCCTCGCGCTGCTGGGCGACGGCGCGTACACCGCCGCACTGACGTTCAACCGCTGGTTCAACGCGCTGCGCCGACGGCTGGGCTATCCCTACTGGTCGCTCTCGGCCTGGCTGAAGCGGCAGGTGAAAGAGGCGGTGAAGGCGGTCGATCGGTTCGAGAGCGCGCTGGCGAACGAGGCACGGCGGCGCGGCTTCGACGGCGTTGTCTGCGGCCACATCCACCAGGCCGAAATGCGCGAGGTGCAGGGCGTGCTGTATCTGAACGACGGCGACTGGGTGGAGAGCTGCACCGCGCTGGTGGAACATCATGACGGACGGCTGGAGCTGATCGACTGGGCGGCGGCGAACCGCCTGTCGTTCTTCGCACCTCGCCGAACCGCACTGAGCGAAGCTGCCTGACGCGCTCACCCTCGAAAACCCGACCTGCTGCGACGCGATGCTACCTCCCGCGCCTTCGCACAGGATCATGATCGTTACGGATGCGTGGCTGCCGCAGGTGAACGGCGTAGTGCGCACGCTGACCACGGTGGTGACCGAGCTGCGCGCGATGGGCCATGTGGTTGAGGTGATCTCGCCGGACCGCTTCCGCACGATCCCGTGCCCGACGTACAGCGACATTCCGCTGGCGCTGCTGCCGCGCCGGAGTCTGGTGCGCATGATCGAGGCGTTCCAGCCGGAGGCGCTGCACATCGCGACCGAGGGCCCGCTCGGACAGGCGGCGCGGAGTTGGGCGAAGCGCACCGGGTTTGCGTTCACCACCGCGTTCCACACGCGGTTCGCCGAGTACATCAAGGCGCGGACGGGTCTGCCGGTACGGCCGTTGTATGCCTGGATGCGGCGGTTCCACAGCGCTGCGCAGGGCACCATGGTCGCGACGCAGTCGTTGCGCGACGAGCTGACGGCGCGGGGATTCCGCAATATCCGGTCATGGTCGCGCGGGGTGGATCTGGGCCTGTTCAAGCCAGAGCCGCGCGAGGCGTGGGGGCTGCCGCGGCCAGTGTTCCTCTGTGTCGGCCGCGTGGCGGTGGAGAAGAACATCGGATGCGTTTCTCGATCTCGATCTGCCGGGATCGAAGGTGGTGGTCGGCGGCGGACCGATCCTGCCGCGGCTGCGGCGCGAGTATCCCAACGTGCTGTTCACCGGTCCGCGGTACGGCGAGGCGCTGGCGCGTGCGTACGCGGGCGCGGACGTCTTCGTGTTTCCCAGCCTGACCGACACGTTCGGGCTGGTGCTGCTGGAGGCGCTCGCCTGTGGCACGCCGGTCGCGGCGTTTCCGGTTACCGGACCGATCGACGTTCTGGCTGACGCGCAAGGCATGGTCGGGGCGGTGGATGTCGACCTGCGGGCGGCCGCGTTGGCGGCGCTGACGGCCGATCGGACGGCGTGCCGGGCGCATGCCGAACGCTATTCGTGGCGCGCATGCGCGGAGGTGTTTTTGTCGCATCTGGTGCCGCTGGCGGGCGCTTCGTAGGACCGGCTGCCGGGCGCTCTCGGCATTGTCTCAAAGTTTCGCTCCGTGAGACGCGGTCGCAGAAACAGTGACTCGTGGTGGTCCTGCGGCGCCGTTATGGCGCTGGCGGTCGAGCGCCAGCAGCAGCGGGCTGGAGCCGTGGACGATGGCGTCGACCAGATCTGGCTCGGGCGGGCCGAAGTCCGGCGCCGCCGGCAGCCCACCCGCCGCACGGATACGCGCGGCACGGTCCGGGTACATCACTGCGTAGCGCTCGGCCTCGGTGAGCTGGTCGAACGGGGCGGGGGCTGGGGGCGTGGGTTCCGGTGCGGGCGCCGCGGCGGGGATTTCGTGGAACCAGTAGCCGGCGCGCTCCATGGCGGCGGGATGGGTTTCCGCGATCTGCTTCTCACGCGTCGCCTGCAAACACAGCAGCGAGCGCAGCCCCGCGTTCGACTGGCGCGACATGGACGCGGCCTGGGCGCGGCAGCGGTGCATCTCGGCGGAGTCGTTGATGGCGAGGCCGGCGAGGCGGAGGCTGTCGGCGGCGTGGGCGTCCATGGCGACGATCCGCGCGGCGAGACGGGCCTCGAAGGCGTCGGCAGGATTGAGAGCGGCGACGGCGTCCATCGCGCCCATGTTGCGGGTCGCGCGGGCGTCGGGCGTGTCGTCGGGAAGCCTTGGGGAGCATGGGGCAGAGGTAGGCGAAGGTCTCGCGGTAGTTGGAGCCGGAGGGGTTGGAAGGGGGTGGTGTGGGTTGCATGAGATGGCGCCCGTGATGCGGAAAGGGCGGATGTGGTGGTTAGTATGAATGATGTCAACCGGTCTGTATGACTAACTACCACCGCACAGCTACGCCGACTGGCCAGAGAACCGGATTAGCGCGGGCTAGCGTAATGTCGGCACATCAGGATTTCGCATCGGACTTATGCGCCGGAAAAATACGGCATCCCGTCTCGCCGACTGACCGGGCCCCCCCAGGATGGTATCAAGCGCCGATATCGGCGGACGCTTGGAGTGAAGAGCACCGTATCAAGGCGCGCTATCGCCAGCCATGGAATGTTGCGAAACCAAGGAGGAGCGGCCTCAGTGCAAATTGCCAACCTTATCCTACCAGTATTTGCCGTGATCGTGACGGGCTGGATCGTTGGTTACATGGGCTATTTGCCGAGGACGTTGTCTGACGCACTGATCCACTTCGCCTACAACGTTGCAATGCCAGCGCTGCTGATCGTTACCATCGCCCAGGAACCAGCTCGTTCGTTGATCAATTGGCGCTTTCTGGTTGCTTTTGGCGGCGGCTCCCTCCTCTGCTTTTCGCTCGTCCTTGGGATCATGAGCATTCGTGCGTCCCGTAGCCTAGCAAGCCGGACGATGCATGGGATGGCAGCGTCAATGACCAATACCGGTTTCGTTGCTCTACCAATTTTGCAGGCAGTTTATGGGCAGCGCGCGGTGTTACCGGCGGCGATCGCCACGGTATTCGTCGCCGTTGTCATGTTCCCCGCAGCCGTATTCTTGCTCGAACGCGATCAGCGTGATGCGCGAGGCTCACGCACGGCCCCGATGGGCACGGTGAAGCATATCGTGATGAACCCACTGGTCTTATCGACCCTGATCGGAATGCTGTGGTCGGCCCTCAATGTCTCCATACCTGGACCCATCAAGGCTTATCTCGGCATCCTCGCCGATGCACTTACACCGTGTGCGTTGTTCGCTATCGGACTGGGATTGTCGATCGACGGACTGCGCGCCAACGCCGGGCGATCATCGGCGCTCTCAGCAATCAAACTCGTGGTCTTGCCGCTGATCGTTTACGGGTTGAGCGTGTCATTGGGGATCGACCCTCTCTACACCATTGCGGCGGTGATTTGCTCCGCGGTGCCCACTGCCAAGACAGTCTACATTCTTGCCGGTGAGTATCGCTGTGAGGAAATGATGGTAGCCTCGACCGTCTCGATGACGACTCTGCTTTCTGTCGTCTCGCTCGTTATCTGGCTGTATCTGCTATCCGGACTGTCATCACAGATTGTCGCCGGATAAGGCGGGTAAGCGGTCAGAACCTCCAGGCAGCGGTCCGGGCCGATAGTCCTTGCGCTCGGCCGTCACGGCGTCGATCCGGGAGTTGCCTTTTTAATGTTGCCGCTCTTCGGCCTCGCCAATGTCGGGGGCGCTTTCGACGCTCGAGATCATAGCGCCCGAACTGGCTCAGTCGCGCGGCGAAATCCGCGAACCATTGCATCGAGGTGGCATCGGCACACAGCGCTGGTGTTGTATCTCCTGCTGCTGGCATGCAGGTGAAGCCGTTGTCACCCTCACGCAGCAGAACGAGCTTACCTGACGCATCCATCTCTGCGATACGCTGCCACTATCCCTCCCGGACGAATCGCTGTCGCGCCTGGATCTCGGCGACATCCGCCGGACGCTCGAACGGCGGTGGCATTGCCTCGCCCGGATGACGCGGGCGGCCGATGGCGCGGAACCAGTCCTCGAGGCCGGCCGGCGCGATCATCCACAACAGGCGCATCTGCGTGTTGCCGGTGTTGTGCACGGTGTGCCAGGCGGCGCGACCGATCAGCAGCGTGGTCTCCGGCCGCACCGCGTGACGCTGGCCGTCCACCTCCGCCCAGCCCTCGCCCGCGTAGCAGAACAGCACCTCGTGCTGGCGCTCGTGCGCATGGCGGCGGATATGGGCGCCCGGCTCCAGCACCTGGATGCCGAGCGAGAAGTCGTCATACGGCGTGTTGTACGGCGTCAGCTTGTTGACGATGTAGCCGCGCGAGAGGCAGCGGCTGCCAGAAGGACTCGCCCTCGTCCGGGCCGAGCACCACGACATGCCCCTTGGCGAATGCGTTCATGCGTGTCTCCATTCCGCGGTGATCCAGGGAAGGAGCCGACACGATGTCCGCAACCGCTGCAATGTGGCCCGCCGGCGCCGCCTATGTCGATGGCCGCTTCATGCCGGTGGCCGAGGCGATGATCCCGGTAACCGAGTGGGGCTATCGGAGGTCGGATGTGACGTATGACGTGGTCAGCGTGTGGGACGGGGCGTTCTTCAAGCTGGACGACCACCTGCGGCGGTTCCGTGCGTCGATGGACTGGATGCGCCTCGCGCCGCGGGAGAGCGATGACGACATCCGGGGCGTGCTGCGCGAACTGGTGCGGCGCACCGGGCTGCGCGAGGCGTATGTCGCGATGGACTGCCTGCGCGGCGCGGCGCCGCCGAGCGTGCGGCGTCATCCGGCGAATGCGCGGAACTATATGCTGGCGTTCGCGGTGCCGTATGTCTGGCTGATGCCGCGCGACGTGATCGAGCGCGGCGTGCATCTCATTGTCGCGTCGACGCCGCGCATTCCGGAGGTGTGCGTCAATCCGAAGGCGAAGAACTTTCACTGGGCGGACATGACGCGGGCGCTGTTCGAAGCTCAGGACAAGGGGGCGGACAATCCGGTGCTGCTCGATCTCGACGGCAATGTGACCGAGGGGCCGGGGTTCAACGTGTTCGCGGTGACCGATGGCGTGGTGGCGACGCCGGATCGCGGCGTGCTGGAGGGGATCACGCGGCTTTCGGTGATCCAGATGTGCGAGAAGCTTGGGCTGCGCTGCGAGGTGCGCACGGTGCCGCTGGCGGAGCTGCGCAATGCGGACGAGGTGTTCATTTCGTCGACCGCGGGCGGAGTGATGGGCGTGACGCGGCTGGATGAGCGGATACTGGGGAACGATCGGCCGGGGCCGGTGACCGAGCGGCTGCACGATGCTTACTGGCGGTTCCGGCGGGAGGGGTGGTGCGCGGAGCCGATCGACTATGCACGCGCCGAGGCGGCGGAGTAACGATAGGGGATGGATGCGCTCAGTGCGTTGAGATTGCAGATCGAGTGGGGGGCGGATGAGGCGCTGGAGGATGCGCCGGTGGATCGGTTGGCGGCGCCCCCTCCCCCCATCCCCCTCCCGCAAGGGGAAGGGGAGAAGCAGGTTTTGGCGGCTGCGCCTCCGCGGGCAGCGGGGGTGGTGGAGCGCGCGTTGCAGTGCGCTGGTGCAGCGGCAACGTTGGAGGAGTTGCGCGGCGCCATTGCGGCGTTTGACGGGCTGCGGTTTGCGCGATACGGCCAGCAACCTGGTGTTCGCGGAGGGCGATCCGGCGGCGAGACTGCTGCTGATCGGCGAACCTCCTGCTTCGGACGATGACCGGTCGGGCTCGGCGTTCGCGGGAGCGGCGGGCGCCTACCTGGACCGGATGCTCGCTGCGATCGAACTGGAGCGCGGCAGGCTCATGCTGACGCCGCTGATCCCGTGGCGGCCGCCCGGCGACCGGCCGCCCAGCGCGGCGGAACTGGCGATGTGTCTGCCGTTTCTGCATCGGCTGATCGCTCTGATCGCGCCGCGCCGGCTGCTGCTGATGGGACTGCTCACCGCGCGGTCGCTGCTGCCGCAGTCGACCTCGCGTCGCCGGCCGCGCGGGGCGTGGATGGATGTCGCGGTGCCGGGCACGTCGCTGGTGTTGCCGGCGCTGCCGACATTCAGCGCTGCGGAGCTGATGCGCGACCCGAGCAACCGGCGCGCCGCGTGGGACGATCTGCGCCTGCTACGCGCCACGCTGGATGAGGACGCGGCGTCTGCCGGGGAATAGCGTCAGGCCACCGGCAATCAGCAATGCGGCTGCCGCCGCGATCGACGGCACGGTGAAGCTCCCGAGTGCGTCGGACACCACTCCGGCGAAGCTGGGGCCGGCGATCTGGCCCAGGCCAAAGGCGCCGGTCATCAGGGCCAGTGCCCGGCGGGGATCACTGGGTGCCAGAGCGCGCGCCTGCACGAGGCCCAGCGCGGTGAGCCCCATGAAGGTCCCTCCCACGAGGATCGCCGCGAGAAACACACCGGTCACTGTGGGCCAGGCGACACTGGCCAGCACGCCGCCGGCCTCGACCAGACATGCCAGGGCAAAGGCCATCGGAGCGCCGAGGCGTGATGAGACCAATGTCCATAGGACGACGGATGGCGCGGCGGCCAGGCCGAACACGAGCCAGATTTCGGGTTCCAGGGCACTGGTCGCGGGCGTGCCGCGGACGATGATCACGATGAATGTGGCGGTGATCACGTAGCCGAAGCCAAACAGCCCGTAGGCGGTGATGAAACGACGCAGACGTGGATCGGTGGCTGGTCCGGCCTGTGGCCGCGCTGCTGCTGGTGGTGCGTGCGCCGCACCCTCGCGGATCAGCAGGGCCGCGGCGAGCGTCCCGGCGAGCGACAGCAAACCGCTGCCAAGCCACAGCGATCGCCACGAGCAGCCGGCGCCGGTCAACGCGGCGACCAGGATGGCAGACGCGGCAATTCCGGTGCCTACGCCGGCGAAGTGGAGCGCTGACAGCCCGGGACGGCGCGCTTCGGCGAGGCGCTCCAGGACCATCGCGGTCGCGAAGACCAGAACGACGGCGCTCGCGGCACCGCCGAGACAGCGCAGGACCACGAAGGGCAACAGGGAATGCGCCAAGCCCATGGCGCCGGTCGTGATCGCGCTGATGGCGAGACAACCGACCAGCCAAAGGCGCCGGGATCCCCCCAGATTCGGCCAAGCCGCCAGCACTGCGCCGAACAGGTAGCCGAGAAAGTTGGCGGAGGCGATCAGGCCGGCGGAGGATCTGCCGAGACCCAGCGCCGTGATCATTGCGGGCAGGATAGGCGTATAGACGAAACGGCCGATGCCGAGCGCGGCGGCCAATGCGATCAGGCCGCCAAGCGCGCTGGAATAGGGCTCGGGTGTGAACGGTCGAGCGGGGCTGGCTGAATTTGGTTCTGTCTGCATTGGGCGCACATATGTCGCGCCCGCAATTCCAAGAAGCGATTTGATGTGATAAGTCCTATCGTTGAAACAGATAGGTGCCGCGCATGGATGTCCGCGATCTTCGAGTGTTCGAGGCGGTGGCTCGCCTTGGTGGCATGAACCGGGCGGCAACCGAGCTCAACACCGTGCAGTCCAACGTGACCGCGCGCATCCAGGCGCTGGAGGTAGAGGTCGGCTGCGCGCTGTTCGAGCGCCACAGCCGGGGTGTCTGCCTGACCCAGGCGGGTCACCGGCTGCTGCCGTATGCCGGTGAGTTGTCGCGGCTGCTGGTGGATGCCATGCATGCTGCGCGTGACGACGGTGCGCCGCGCGGCACCCTGACGATCGGGTCGCTCGAGACAACGGCTGCCTTGCGCCTGACCCCGTCGCTGACGCGCTTTGCGGCTGACAATCCGGCGGTCGATCTCGTGCTGCGCACCGGCACCACCTGCGAACTGATCGGCCAGGTGCTGGAACAGCGGGTGGACGCTGCGTTCGTCTGCGGGCCGGTCGCGCATCCCGACCTCGAAGAGCGGACGATGTTTCGCGAGGAACTGGTCGTGCTGGCGGCTCCCCACGTCGCGTCGCTCGATGCCGCGCTGGATGCCGGCGAAGTGCGGCTCGTCGTGCTTCGGGCAGGGTGTTCGTACCGCCAGATGCTTGAAGCGCTGCTGGCGCGCCGCGGCATCGTCGTGCAGCGCCAGTTGGAGTTCGGCACCTTGGAAGCGATATTCGGGTGTGTCAGCGCCGGTCTCGGCATCACCTTGCTGCCACGCGCGTTGGTTGGCGGCGTTTGCGAGGCGGGGCGGGTGAGTGCCCACACGTTGCCGCGGGCTGACGCGATGGTGGATACGGTATTTGTCCGCCACCGCCACAGGTTCATGTCCAGCGCGCTGCGGGCATTTCTCGCCTGTGCGTCGGACGGGGTGGTCACGGCACGGGCGGCCTAGCGCCGTGAAGACGCGGCTGCCGTATTTGGTAAGATGAGGAGACAACTCGCATGGCACGCATCGACGAGACCCGACCGTTCATCGCGGTGAACATCGCCATCCTCACCGTGTCGGACACGCGTACGCTGGCCAACGACACCTCGGGCGATGCGCTGGCAGAGCGGATCGGCAAAGCCGGCCACCACGTCGCGACGCGTGCGATCGACAAGGACGACGCGGGCGCAATCGAGCGGCACCTGCGCGCCTGGATCGCGGATGGCGGGATCGATGTCGTCATCACGACGGGAGGCACCGGCATCACCGGGCGCGACGTCACGCCGGAGGCGTTCGACCGCGTGCTGGAGAAGCGCATCGAGGGCTTCGGCGAGCTGTTCCGGATGCTGAGCTACCAGAAGATCGGCACGTCTACGATGCAGTCGCGCGCGCTGGGTGGCGTTGCCGGCGGGACCTACCTGTTCGCGCTCCCCGGCAGCACGGGCGCGGTGAAGGACGCGTGGGACGATATTCTGGTGTTCCAGCTCGACAACCGGTTTCGTCCCTGCAACCTGGTGGAGCTGATGCCCCGGCTGCAGGAGCATCTCAGGACGGCGGCGGCGTAGCCGAGGAGCCGCCCGCGCGTGGTGGTGCGGTGGGCGGCTGCGGCGAGGCGCGCCAAGCGATCCAGAAGAGGGAACGTTTAGCTCACGTCATCGCCACGCAGCCGGCCCCTGGTCACTCGTACCGACGACATTGGGAACGAGGTAGGTTTCCAGATGTGCATGAATGGCCTCGACCATCGAGCCATCAACCGGCGTCGCACGGAATCCAATGAAGCCATCCGGCCGAACCAGGATCACGCCGGTGTCGGGTAGTCCGCACTCGGCTGCGCCGAACTCACCCTCGGCAGCGTCGATGATCGAAACCAGTCCGCCCCATCGTTCCCGCAGATTCTCCAGGCGAGGGGCCCCACCGAACACGATCAGATGGTGGAGCGTCCCCTTCAGGCGGTGGCTGAACGGGAAGCGCTCTCCGGGCGGGGGGCCGCCGGCGAACGCGCCGGCCTGACCGATAAGCGTGCTGCCGGCGTAGGAGACATCCAGCATCAACCGCCGTCGCGCGCCGGCCATGTTCTGTGCCGGATCGCCTGGCGACACACTCGGTGCGCCACCGTCACGGCACATCGAGACGAGGCCCGTTACCAGGCGATGCACCTCGTCAGACACTTCCAGCACGTGGTGATCGGCAAGCCCGCGCTCCGTTGTGTAGCTGTCAAGCAGAGATGGCTTCGCTGCCCCGTGCAGGACCAGGGCGAGTTTCCAGGCGATATTGCCAGCATCCATGAACGCGGAGTTGAGGCCCTCGCCGCCGAGTGGGCTGGACAGGTGGGCAGCATCACCCATCATGAAGCGCCGTCCGTCGCTCAGATGGGCGACCTCGCGCTTGTGCATCGTGAAAGGAGAAACCCAGCGGAGATCACCGAGTCCAACCTCGATGCCGGTCCGGGAATTCAGCAAGTTGCCAAATTCGGCTTTGGTGGGAAGTTCGCGCTGTATATCGTCATGGTCGCGATTGACGAAGATAAGCATGCGCTGGTCGGGCAGCGGCGATAACAGGACGAATCCTGTCGGCCCGACAATGAGGCGCCCGCATTCGGGTGGCCCGGGAAGACGGATCGTCGCGTCGGCAACGAAATAGCGGCCGTCATACGTATCGCCCGCGAGCTGCTCATGCATCGAATGGCGTGTCACGCTGTGGGCGCCCCCCGCGCCCAGCACGTAAGCCGCCGCGATGGTCTCTGTATTGCCGCCGCGATCGAGCGTCACCCGCACGCCGTCCGGCGCATCCTCGATCGAGGTTACCTCGGTGCCGAATTCGATCTCGAGGCCAAGGCTGACCAGATGATTGCGCAGAATCGTCTCGGTGCGCCACTGGGGCAAACTGCACTGAAACTCATATCGGCAGCCGGCGCCGGCGAACTCCTCGGTGGCGATCTCCCGCTGGCCTGGACCCAGGAGCTGAATGCGACGAATGCGCACGCCGGCGTCGAGGAACGGCTCGATCAGGCCGCCCCGTTCGAGCATCTCCAGCACCGCTGGCTGAAGGGCGGTGCCCCGAGCCTCGTGATGTGGTTCGGTCCTGCGTTCGACCACCCGCGGCCTGATGCCGTGACGTATCAGTTCGCAGGCCGCAAACAATCCGGCCGGCCCGGCGCCGACGATCAGCACCATCGGCGTGGGTCCGGCGGTGGGGGCGGAGTGAGGTCCATCGCTCAAGGGGGTGGTTGCAAGCATGGGGTTCCTGATGTCCGGTGCAGGACCGTACAGTGCGGTGCCGGTGCGCCGATTGGAAGCGCCGCCTGGATCGCGCCGCCGCCGCAGGGCCGAATCACGACAGGAAGCGCGGGGGCTGGAGTGGAAGAGTACCCGTCCGCCTTCGGCAAATCCCGTTGCAAAACGGCCCAACGCACCGCTGGTTTATTCACCATCCGCACTTCGGCCGGCCGTGACGGTCGAAGGAGACGGCGAGTTCATTTGTTCTGAGAGTTGGTAGCAGTCACCCTAGCCACGATCGCCTCGCGGGCCTCGCGCATGGCGGTGCCGCGTGCGCGTGCGGCGTGGACGACATGGGTGGGCGCCGCCTCGGGCGTTCCCGCGTCGAACGGCGGTGCCGGCGCGTATTCGATCTGCAACTGAATTGCCTGTGCGACGTGTGGGTCGGCGAGTTCCGCCGCCATGGTCAGCGCGAAATCGATGCCGGCGGTGACGCCGCCGCCGGTGAACAGGTTGCCGTCGCGCACCACGCGGCCCTCGGTAGGCGTCGCGCCGAATGCGGCAAGCAGGTCGCGGGCGCCCCAGTGCGACGTCGCGCGCTTGCCGCGCAGCAGGCCGGCGGCGCCGAGTACCAGCGAGCCGCTGCAGACCGAGCTGACGTAGCGCGCGTGCTCCGCCTGCCGTCGCAGCCAGTCGAGGATTTCGGGATCCTCCATCAGCGCGTTGACGCCTGGGCCGCCGGGCACACAGACGACGTCGAGCGGCGGGCAGTCGCGCAGCGTGGCGTGGGGCAGCAGGCGCAGGCCGGAATCCGCCTCGATCGGTTTCAGCGTCTTCCACAGCAGGAGCACCTGGGCATCGGGCAGCCGAGCGAACACCTCGAACGGGCCAGTGAGATCGAGCTGCGTCATACGAGGGAACAGCAACAGTCCGATCCGTAGCGTCGGCATGGGGATTCTCCTGCTGGGCAGCGCGATCGTGCCACACGGCGGGGTTAACGCCAGAGCCGTTCCGCCGAGCGCGACCTGTGCCAATCCGCGGCGGTGTCCACGTCGTGCAGGGTGCGCAGCATGGCAATGCGTCGGCCTTTGAAGTTGGCCAGCGTGTCGGCGAGCGCGAACCCGGTGGACCAGCGCACCTGGACGAACGGTCGCGCGGGGCGGCGTGGCGACATCGCGACAAGCCAGTAGCCGCCGTCAGCCGCCGGTCCGAATGCGGCCTGAGCGCTGCCGAGCGCACGGAAGGCTGCGCGCGCGTCGGGCGGCCTGGCGTCGGGGATGTCGCAGCCGATGATCGCCACGCGACCGTGGCGAAACCGCCGGAAGGCACGATCCATGCGGACGCCGAGGTCGCCGCCGCCCTGGGCCAGCCGTGGCACGCGGGCAGGCAGGCGGAACCGGGCGTGGTCGGGCGTAACCGCGAGCACCGTTCGGAAGTGCCTATCGGCCGCCAGGGCGCGCACCAGTCGGGTCATGGTCGCGACGTGGAACCGCAAGGCGGCCCGGTCGCCGATGTCGGTTGCCAGCCGCCGCTTGACCGCGCCGAGGCGGGGGGCACGGGCGAACACCACCACCGTGTCCTTCATCGGTAGAGCCGTGCGATGTGCCGCGGCGGAACACCGGCGAAATACAGCGTCAGGCAAGCGAGATTGCACAGCGAGCGGCGATACCAGCCCTGGCGCTGCCACTTCTCGGCCGAGGTGACCGCGGATGCCTGCAGCGCCACAAGCCGGGGGCGGCCAAGGCGGCGGACCAGGTCGACGTCTTCCATCAGCGGCAGCGGCTGTATGCCGCCGACGGTTGCCAGCAGATCGCGATGGATCAACAGGCCCTGGTCACCATAAGGCAGAGCCAGTGCCCGGCAGCGCCAGGCGACCAGGCGCTCCAGCCGCCGTGCACGGGGATCATCGGCATCCAGCGCGAAGCGGAAATAGCCGGCGCGGCCCGGGTCCACCGACGCCCGGCGCCACCCCGGGGTCAGCCGCGTATCGGCGTGCAGCAGCAGAAGCCATTCGCCATGTGCGGCTGCCGCCCCGGCCGCCAGTTGCGTTCCCCGCCCCTTCGGCGCCCCGAGCAGTCGCGCACCCAGCGCGGTCGCCAGGGCCTGCGTTCCGTCGCTGCTGCCGCCATCCACGACCACAATCTCGTCTGCCTCGGCGACCGACGCCAGTGTCCCGGCGAGCGACGCCGCGGCGTTCAGCGTCGGGACCACGACCGAGAGTGTGTTCCTATATTGTTCTTGACCGGCCAGCATTGGTTTGCCAGTCTTCCTGCGAACGGAAAGGGAACATATCATGCGCGATCAGCAGGACGCTGGCAACATGCCCTCGCTCGCCCGCAAGGGCCGCGGCGCCGTCACAAATCCGCCGGTGCGCTTCGACAGCCAGGTGAGCAGCCCGTTCGACGACGGCTGGGACACGCTGAGTGCCGAGTTCGGCGAGTTGCCCAAGCTTGCCACCACGCTGACGCGCGATGCCACGAAGTCGGCGATCGCCTGGAACAGCTCGCCGGACATCGGCTTCGACCGTGCGGTCAATCCGTATCGTGGCTGCGAGCATGGCTGCATCTACTGCTATGCGCGACCGACGCACGCCTATCTCGGCTATTCGCCCGGCCTGGATTTCGAGACCAAGCTGATCTTCAAGCCTGATGTAGCCGAGCTGCTGGAGAAGGAGCTGCGCAAGGCGGGATACAAAGCGCGCACATTGGCGCTGGGGTCGAACACCGATCCGTATCAGCCGGTGGAACGCACGCTGAAACTGACGCGATCGGTGCTTCAGGTGCTGGACAGGTTCAATCATCCGGTCGGCATCGTCACCAAGTCAGCCGGCGTGCTGCGCGATCTGGACATCCTGAGCTCGATGGCACAGCGCAAGCTGGCGCGTGTGTATGTATCTGTCACCACGCTGGATGCCGCGCTGGCACGCCGCATGGAGCCGCGGGCCGCGACGCCGGAGCGGCGGCTGCACGCGATCGCGGAGCTGACGCGGGCGGGTGTGCCGTCTGGGGTGATGGTGGCACCGATGATCCCAGGACTGAACGACGCCGAGATGGAGAAGATCGTCGAAGCCGCTGCCCGCGCGGGAGCGCGACATGCCGGCTATGTGCTGCTGCGCCTGCCGCACGAACTGCGGCAGATGTTCGAGGACTGGCTGGCGACGCACTTTCCCGATCGCGCGAAGCACGTGCTGAACCTGATCCGCGAGACGCGGTCGGGCGCGCTGAGCGATGCGCGGTTTCATCATCGGTTCTCGGGACAGGGTGTGTATGCCGATCTATTGCTGCGCCGGTTCATGCGGGCGACGCGCCAATGGGGTCTGGATGAGGCGCGCGAGGGTCTGGATTGCGGGCGGTTCGCTGTGCCCGACGACGGGAAGGCGAAGGTGGGCGAGGTGCAATTGTCGCTGTTGTAAGCGCGCACCAGCGATGGGAATTGCCCGCTAACGAGGCCCGAGGTGCATTGCAGGGAGGGAGGCTTTTCGGCAGAGTGGCCTCAGGCACCAATGCCAGGATACAGGGGGGGAAAGCAACAAATGACGTTGTTGAAGTCATACATGGCTGCCGGTGTGGCACTGATCTCTGCCGCAGCCTGCACTCCTCAAACGCCGCCGCCACCAGCTGCAGCTGCGATGCAACAGCTGCCACCAGGTAGAGTCTACGTCTTCCACTCTACGGCGCAGTCCAGCTGCCCCGCACTTGACTGGCACGTCGCGCTACAGGCGGACGGCACCCTCGACGGGATGATTGCCTGGAATGACATGCGGTCCATGGCCCATGCCGTCGGAAGCCTTAACTCGCAGAGCAGAACATTCCAGATGACGGCGCAAGAAGTCGGGGGCCAGGGGCGAACCGCCACGGTTAGTGGTATGGTCAGGTCAGACGGGTATCTCGTCGCCAATATATCCGGACCGACGGTAAACTGTCAGGGCGTCATCGTGCCGTGGTTCGTCCCGCCGCCGCCATCCGGAGGCTAGCCGGCGCCGATTTGCAACCCATTCCCACAGCCCGGGATCTGGCCGTCGCCCCAGACGGCCACCCCGGCATGGATGGTCAATTCAGCAGCCTGAATCTCTAAGCGAACTTTGCATCGTCTTCGTGCGGTGGCGATGCGCGGCTTGCTTTGCCCGGTTGCCGCATATCGCCATGCTGCACCACCGCCGTGCGCGACCTCGCGTGTGATCGGCAAAAAAGAGCGTACAGGGATGGCCCTCGCAGGCCTTCACGTTTGAGAAATCCTCGGCGCAGACGAGCTGTGCAAGCGCCTCGCCGATCGGCAGCAGAAGCGCCTCAGGGCTCCGCCACCTACGAACCGTCCGAAGCTGAAAGGGCCCGTTTCTGCCCGGGCGACCGGGGATTATCCGGCTGAAGGTTTCGTCGCGTTCGAGCAGTCGACTTAACGGCTCCAACTCCACAAGAGCGTCCGCTGTCAGAGGCCGTCCCTTGTGTTGGCGCACAAAGCCTCTGAACCACTCGCGCAAACTCCTGGCCTGATCTGCCACCTTGTCGAGTTCGCCCGGAAGAGCGTGCGCCCGGATGCTGCTGAGCGCCTCGGGCGGTACGAGCTGCGCTTGCTCCAGCCAGCTCAGCAATCCCTCGCCGTCGTCGATCCAGTCGATGGGAGTGTCGACCGGCGTTGCGATCGAATTCAAAAAATCCAACCCAAGCGCGTTGCCGACAAAAAACGCAGAGGGGCGCCGGCCCATGACCAACTCCTGCCCGGGCTCCAGGCAGCAAGCCGCCCGATCACCCATCCGTGAATATCGGCTACGAAATAACCTCTCCGGTGGATGTTGACAAGTTACGACGCTGGGGTAACCGTTATGTCCCCTATGAACGGGTTACCAACAATTCACTCCTGTTCAGAAGGAGAGCGACGATGTCCCCGAATATTGTGCTGGCCCATGGCGCCTGGGCCGACGGGTCGAGCTGGGCAAAGATCATCGGGCCGTTGGCGGCCGACGGCATCAAGGCGGTGGCGGCGCCGCTGCCGTTGACCTCGTTTCGCGACGACGTGGCGGCGCTTGATCGAACCATTGAGCGTGTGACCGGGCCGGTCGTTCTCGTTGGCCATGCCTATGCAGGAGGCGTGATCGCGGCGACCCGCAGCGAGAAGGTGAAGGCGCTCGTCTACGTGGCCTCGCTCGCTCCGGACGAGGGCGAGACGGTCGCTGATGTCTTCTACCGGGCCGAGCCGCATCCACAGGCGCCGAAGCTTGCGCCCGATGGAAACGGGCTGATCTATCTGCCGGAGGCGGCCTTCGCCGCCGCCTTTGCGCAGCACGCCACGACGGAGCAACTGGCCGTGCTGGCGGCAGTGCAGCGGCCGATCTCGCTTGCCTGCATCACTGTCGCGGCGGAGCGGCCGCTGTGGAAGCACCGGCCGACCTGGTTCCTGGTGGCGGAGCAGGATCGCATGATCGTGCCGGAGAACCAGCGCTTCATGGCCGGACGCATGAGGGCCCGAACGCGCTCGCATCCGGTCGATCACATGCCGCTGGTGACCGCGCCGTCGGTCGTCGTGGACATCATCCGCGAGGCCCTCGACCAGGCCGTCGCCGGCTGACGCGACCCAAGGTCGCTACCCCTTCAGCGAAGGAAAATTGCCATGACTGCGATCAACTATCGCACCGCCATCGCGGACGGCCGCACCATCTTCTATCGCGAGGCGGGCGCGCGCGGCGCCCCGAAGCTGTTGCTGCTGCACGGCTTCCCGAGCGCCAGCCATATGTTCCGAGATCTCATCCCGCTCCTGGCCGACCGCTTCCACGTCGTCGCCCCGGATCTGCCCGGCTTCGGCAAATCCGACGCGCCGGCGCAGGGCGCCACATTCGACCGGCTCGCCGACGCGATCGACCGCTTCACCGACATCATCGGCTTCGACCGTTATGCGCTGTACGTCTTCGACTACGGCGCGCCGACCGGATTCCGGCTCGCCGTCAGGCATCCGGACCGGATCACGGCGATCATCTCGCAGAACGGCAATGCCTATGAGGAGGGGCTGAGCGACGGCTGGAATCCGATCCGGGCCTATTGGCAGGACGCCTCACCGGCCAACCGCGAGGCGCTGCGCGCCTTCCTGACGCCAGAAACGACCGTGTGGCAGTACACGCACGGCGTTCCCGATGCGACGAGGGTCTCGCCTGACGGCTATTCGCTCGACAATTTTTATCTCACTCGACCGGGCGCTGATGAGCTGCAGCTCGACCTGTTCGGCGACTACAAGAGCAATGTCGCGCTCTACCCAACCTTCCAGCGGTATTTCCGAACGCACAGGCCGCGCCTCCTGGCGGTGTGGGGCAAGAACGATCCCTTCTTCCTGCCGCCGGGCGCCGAGGCGTTCAAGCGCGACATCCCGGACGCGATTGTGCGCTTCATCGACACCGGTCACTTCGCGCTGGAAACGCATGCCGCGGAGATCGCGGCGGCCATCCGCGACTTCCTGGCTCACTGAGCCATGATCGGACGCTCGCAAACCGGAGGTTACTGACATGCCCGCGCTTCCACTCATCGTGTTCGACGTCAATGAGACGCTGCTCGACCTCCAGACCATGGAGCCGGTCTTCCAGCGCATCTTCGGCGACAAGCGGGCCATGCGCCTTTGGTTCGCGAATTTCATCATGTATTCTGCGGCGCTCACTGTGGCAGGCTGCTACGTTCCGTTCACCGATATCGGTGCGGCCGTGATGAAGATGCTGGCGGATACGCAGGGCATCAAAATCGGTGATGCCGACAAGGACGAGCTTACGGAGAAGTTTTCGACGATGCCGCCGCACCGGGAGGTGCCGGCAGCACTTGCCAAGCTGCGCGATGCAGGTTTCCGGCTGTTCACGCTCACCGACAATCTGCTTGAGGTGCAAACCCGGCAGCTTGAACATGGCGGCATTGTCCAGCTCTTCGAGCGGCGTTTCAGCGCGGATGGCGTGAAGCATCATAAGCCGTCGCGCCAGGCTTATGGCTACGTCGAGCGCGAGCTTGGGGTGGAGCCCTCGCAGCTCTGTCTGATCGCGTGCCACACATGGGATACGCTTGGTGCTGTAGCAGCCGGCTGGGAAGCAGCGCTGATCAAGCGCGTCGGCAACGACGTTTTGGGGGTTGGCCCGCAGCCGCAGATCGTCGGCGATGACCTGAACGATGTTGCCGAGCAACTTATCAGGCGACACGTACGGTAGAGCCATCGATTTGGCCACGACGTGATTCCGAGGAGCGAAATGAGACATGTCCCAGCCTGAAATATTCGACGTTGTCATCCTCGGGAGCGGCCAGGGCGGAAAGCACCTTGCCTGGCACCTGGCGCGGTCCGGCAAAGGGGTCGCCGTCGTGGAGCGCCGTTGGGTCGGCGGCTCCTGCCCCGCCGTGGCGTGTCTGCCCTCCAAGAACGAAATCTGGAGCGCGAGAGTGGCGCATCTCGTTCGGAATGCGGCCAGCTTCGGCACGATCGTGGATGGGGCCAGGACCGACATGGCGAGGGTGCGACGCCGTAAGCAGGACATGATCGATCGCGAGATCGAGCTGCATCTGAATGCCTACAAGCAGACAGGTGCCGAACTTATCATGGGCAGTGGCCGTTTCATCGGCCCGAAGACAATCGATGTCGCGCTGAACGAAGGCGGCACGCGCGTGGTTGCCGGCACCGAGGTCGTGATCAACGTCGGCTCGCATGCCGCTATGCCGGATGTTCCGGGCCTGACGGAGGCTCACGCGCTCACGCATATCGAGGCGCTCGAACTTGACGAAGTGCCGGCGCATCTGATCGTGCTCGGCGGCGGCTATACCGGAATCGAAATGGCACAAGCCTACAGTCGCTTCGGCAGCCAGGTGACGATCATAGAACCCGGCCCTCGGATCATGGGACGCGAGGACGCCGACGTCGTCGAGGAGATGGGCAGGGTTCTGGCCGCGGAAGGCATCGCGATTTTTCTGAGCGCCCAGCCTTTACGGGTCGATGGCCTGAATGGAGAATCTGTTTCGGTAACCGTCCGGACTGAGGCGGGAGAACGGAAGATCGAAGGCAGTCATCTGCTGGTAGCGGTCGGCCGGATCGCGAATACAGCGGGGATTGGCCTCGACGAGACTGGAATTGATTTGGACGCGCGCGGCTTCATCAAGGTGGACGAGCGGCTGAGGACGACCGCACCCGACGTCTGGGCGATTGGCGAATGCGCCGGCAGCCCGCAGTTCACGCATGTTTCGGTCGATGATTTCCGGATCGTTCGGGACAACATGGCGGGGGGTGATCGCAAGACGAATGACCGGCTGATTCCGCATGTGGTGTTCACCGATCCGCCGCTCGCGCGTGTCGGCTTGTCGGAGGGGGAGGCGCAGCGCCAGGGCATCGCTTTCCGCGTGGCAAGACTGCCGATGCGCAGAGTCCTGCGGACGAATGCGACCGACGAGACCGAAGGATTTATGAAAGTGCTGGTTGGGGCAACGGACGATCGGATCTTAGGCTTTACGATGATCGGCTCCGAGGCAGGCGAGGTGATGGCGGCGATACAGACGGCGATGCTCGCTGATCTGCCTTATACGAAACTGCGTGACGCCGTCTTTGCGCATCTCACCGTCGCCGAGGGCTTGGGGCCTCTGTTCGAAGCCATGCCGCAGCCCCATTGACCCCTCGGTCTATGGCGTGTGCGCCTTCAGGCCACGGCTTGCTATTGCCTGCCATGCGGCCTCGGGTGTGTCGGCGAATTCGAACAGCGCGAGGTCGGCGGGCTCGATCACGTCTTCCTCAAGCAGCGCGTCGAAGTTCACCATGCGCCGCCAATAGGCCTGATCGAACAGCACGATCGGCATCGCAGGCGCTTTGCGCGTCTGCTCCAGCGTGAGGATTTCGAACAGTTCGTCCATCGTGCCGAAGCCACCAGGGAACACAACCAGCGCGTTCGCGCGCATCGCCAGGTGCATCTTGCGCATCGCGAAGTAGTGGAACTGGAAGGTCAGCTCGGGCGTGCTGTAGGGATTGGGCTGTTGCTCCTTGGGCAACGTGATGTTGTAGCCGATGCTTGGCGCGCCGGCATCGAAGGCACCGCGGTTCGCGGCCTCCATGATGCCTGGGCCGCCGCCGGTCGCTATGACGTTGTCGCGCCAGCGATCGTGCGGTGCGAAGGCGCCGCCGCGTTCCGAGATGATCCGCCCAAGCTCGCGCGCCGCAGTGTAGTGCGACGAGCGCTGTAACATGCGCTGGGCATGCGTGCGTTCTACGTCCGTGGCTGCGGCGGCCATCGCCGCTTCGGCCTGCTCGGGTGACGGCGTGCGCGCACTGCCGAAAATGATGACGGTGGAGCGGATGCCCCAGTCACGCAGCAGCAACTCGGCCTTGGCATATTCGAGCGCGAAACGGATGTCGCGCACCTCGTCGCGCAGCAGGAAATCGAGGTCCTCGACCGGCAGCTTATAGCTCTGCGAACGACGCTGTGCTGCGTTGTCGGGCATCGCCATCACGCAGCGGAAAAGCGGCGGACGACGTTTTCCAGCAATTGCGAGATCGGCCCCTCGAAGCCACCGCTGCGCCACAGGCTGCCGCAGAAGGTGATCGAGCCGACCGAGAAGACCGCGCCGCCGGAGGGTGTGTCGAAATACACGATCTCGCCGCGCGACAGGTCCTTGATCGGCTCGCCGTTCATGCTGACCACGTTGGACAGCCACTCTTCCGGCACGGTGAAGAAAGACGGCAGCGGGTTTTCCGAGCGCGCCAAAATCACCGCGTTGTCCGGCGTGCCCAGCAGCGGATCGGCACGATCCAGTTCGAAGCCGGCCGCGCCGCCGCCGGACAATCCGTAGTCGCCGAGCACGTCCTCCTCGATGCCGTCGAACATCCAGGCGAAGTGCTGCTCGCGCGAGGTCGGCAGGCGACGGTAGTGCGTGCTCTCGAACGCCGCCTGGCAGGAAAAGCCGACGCCCACCAGCATCTGCGGCGGCCTTCGGTTGCGCCGCCACAGGCCGCCCAACTGGCCGTCGGTCTGATGGAAGTACTCGCCCGGCTCGGCTGCCCATGTGCGGATGCCGCCTTCGGCGCGGCGCAGTTCGATCAAATGCGGGTTCGCCTTGTCCCGCGCAACGCGCCAGTAAAAGCCGTTGCCGCCGAGATAGCACAGCCGGCCGCCCTGTTGCGTATAGGCGGCGAGCGCATCGATCGTGCCGAGCGTGTGGTATTCGGGATGCGATCCGGTGAGCACCGTGCGATAGGCCGCGATCAGCGCGACACCTTCGTCGTCCAGGTCCTCGTCTGTAACGATATCGAAGTCGAAGCCCCTCGCCTCGAGCCACGCCAACAGATGCAGGTCGGCCGGATAGTGCCGCATGCCGGAGCCGCGCGGATCGCAAAATGTCAGGAAGCCCGGGCGCATCGTGAGGATCGGCCGATGGCGCGACGAGAATGAAATGCCGCTGCCGTCGCTATGCTTGTTGTAGGTCGAGCGTCCGTAGATCGGATACTCGCGCGGATTGTAGGGATAGGCGCGCCATGCCGCGAGACGCTCGTAGTATCCAGCATCGGCGCTGCTGCGCTCGTGGTTGGCGTAGGCCTGATAGGTAAAGGTCGAGGCGAGGAAGGCGATCGGTGCGAACGGCCCCTGACGGCGCGGCAGAACGTAGAGCGGCAACCAGTCCTCGCCGGCATCGCAGGTCAGATGCAGCGCATAGGCGCCGCTGCCCAGATCGTCCGGCACGGTCCAGGAGAAATCCGCCTGCCAGCCGCAGTCGCCCAGATCGTCGGCGTGAAAATGGATCGCACCGTAGTCGCGCGGCGCGTGACGCCAGCATTGCTCGCCGCCGGTCCAGCGTGTGCCGACCATGGCGCGTGTCGGCATGTTCACCAGACGACCGTGGCAGGCCTGCGGGCCGATATCGTTGATCTCCTGCGTGTCGATGCCGCGCGAGAAGTCCCAGCCTGCCAGCAGATCGCCAGGAAGCGCATCGAGTGGTGCGCCGGCATCGGGCCATGTCGTGACGAAACTGCGCAGAATCGCGGGGTCTTCCAGTTTGCCGGTGAAATGGTGTTGTGGGGCCGCGGCGTTCTCGGCCGCGATCAGCAGCGTCCCGCGCGACGACAGGGCAACGCCAGGTGCGGATGCCTGTGCCGTGACCGGCGCGCCGTCCAGCGGCTGCTGGCCGACGAGTATGCGTCCACCGGTCGGATCGGCGGCGAGCCACACACGGTACCAGCGGGCGGGCTGCATCGGCGTTCCGGTGGCCAGCTCGATCGTGGCACCTTGCGACCTGATGCGCGCCGTCGCGCCCTTCGCGCCGATCAGCAGAGCGATGCCGGCGTCGCCGGTTTCCTCCGCCAGGAGCGTCTGTCCGGCATCGGCCAGACCTGCTTGCACCAGCACGGTCCAGGTGCAGGCTGCATTCGTATCGCGCGTCGGGCCTGCATCGACGACACCGTAGGAACCGAGATGGATCGGCTGCCTGCGTCCTTCGAACGACTGATCGAAGCGATGCGAGAGGTCCTCGAAGCGCATGCCGGGACCATCGGGATTGGGGTCGCCGCTCAGCACGCGCACCAGCCGCGCGCGGTACGATCCGCCATCGCGTGCGCTGACGTGCGCGGTGAAGGTCTCGCCCGGCCGGTGCGAGAAGCGGTCGAGATAGCCGGTGATCGGCAGTTCTGTATCAGCCATGGGCAAGGCTGGCGGGCGGAGATCGGCGATGTCAAGCTGATCAGCCAACGAACGAGATTGCCGCATCGCTTTGCTCCTCGCAATCACAGGGAGACGCGGCCTTGACGCGCTATGGCGGTCTCGTCACGGTGCGGGCAAGCAGCGAACAGTTTGCGGGCCAGGGGCGGCGACCGGCTACGGGAGTTCACATGTTTCGACGCGCCATCCTCACCGCGTTCAGCGCTCTGGCAGGTCTGGCGGCCGCCGCGGTGCCGGGTTCAACGGAGCCATTCAAATGCCCGCATGTCGGCGGCAACTTCACCTTCGGCCAGGAAGCCAACATCAACGGGCTGGACCAGATGACGTCCGGCACGATCTCCACGCGCAACATCGCCATGAACATGTTCGAATCGCTGATGACGCGCGACGAGAATTTCAATCCTATCCTGGAACTTGCCGATTCAATGGCGGAGACGTCGGATCATCTGACCTACACGTTCAAGCTGCGTCAGGGCATCCGGTTCCACAACGGCAAGGAGATGACATCGGCTGACGTGGTTGCCTCGTTCGACCGCTATGCCAGGGTCGGCCTGTATCGCAGCTCGTTGGCCAACGTCGATCGCTGGGACGCGCCGGACAAATACACCTTCGTGATCCACCTGAAGAAAGTGCAGCCGACGTTCCTGGAGATCCTCAGCGCATTCAGCGCCCCCATCGTCATCATTCCGGCGGAGGACAAGGACGATCCGCCGATGCAGCTCAAGACGATCGGCACCGGGCCGTGGCAACTGGTCGAGTCGGTGCCGGGTGGCTACGTGAAGATGAAGCGCTACGAGGGCTACAAGCCGAACACCAACTTCGAGCAGAAGACCGGCTTCGGCGGCTACAAGCAGGCCTGCTTCGACACGGTGACCTTCCGCATCGTGACCGAGCCGCAGGCGCGCGTCGCCGGTCTGAGAACCGGCGAGTTGCAAGGTGTCGAGGACCTTCCCACCAAATCGCTGGCGGATCTGAAGGGCGACAAGAATATCACCATCATCCCGCTGCAGAACTGGTGGATCCAGATCGCGCAGCCGAATGTCTCGGTGCCGCCGACCGACAACCTGATGTTCCGCAAAGCGGTTCAGGCGGTGCTGGACATGGACGAGATCATGGACGCGGCGTCGGACGGCAACTACCGGCTGAATGTCGGTTTCCAGTATCCCAATCAGGCGTTCTACTCGGATGCCGGCAAGGAGACCTACAACATCAAGGACCCGGAGCTGGCGAAGAAGTATCTGGCCCAGTCCGGCTACAAAGGCGAGCCGGTCGTGCTGCTGACCGACAAGGACTATCCGGCGATGTACAATTCGGCGCTGGTCATGCAGCAGGAGATGCAGGCGATCGGCATCAACGCCGAACTCAAGGTGGTGGACTGGCCCACCTCAGCCAACATGGCGCTGAAGCCGGATACCGGCTGGAACATCTTCTACACGGGATGGGGAACGCAGCCTGCCCTCGGTGCGCTCGCCACCATGCAGTTCTTCGTGCAGCCGGGCGCGGTATACATGCCGAAGGGCGGGCAGGACGATCCTCAGGTGCTGGCACTGTGGAACGACATGAACAGCCTGCCCACGGTGGAAGGCCGCAAGGACGCGTTCGCCAAGATGCAGAAATATGTGCTGGAGCAGGTCTACACGCTGCCCCTGGGCTCGTTGACCAAGGTGCAGGCGGTGCGGTCCAACGTGAAGGGCTACGTGCCTTACCGCATCCCGCGCGTGTCGAACGTGTGGTTCGCGAACTGAGCCGAAGGCATGGCGGGCATCATCCTGCGACGACTGGGCAGCGCGCTGCCGATCCTGCTCATCGTCTCGCTGATCACCTTCGCCATGATCCACCTGATCCCTGGCGACCCGGCGGTGGTGATCGCCGGGCTGTCTGCCACGCCTGAGCAGATCGCCAACATCCGCCATGATCTCGGCCTCGATCAGCCACTGCTGACGCAGCTCTGGCGTTGGTACGGGGGACTGCTGCACGGCAATCTCGGCCGTTCGCTGCTGCTGGGCCAGCCGGTGGTGTACGCCACGATGCTGCGCCTGCCGGTGACGCTGGCGCTGTCGGCCTATGCGCTGGTGATCACGCTGCTGATCGGACTGGTCAGCGGCGTCGCCGCGGCGCTGCGGCAGAACACCTGGGTCGATCAGGTGGCGATGCTGTTTGCGATGATCGGTATTTCGCTGCCGAACTTCTATCTTGGCCTGCTGATGATCATCTTCTTCGGGGTCGAGCTGCGCTGGCTGCCGACCGGCGGCTATGTCGCGTTCACCGATGATCCGCTGGGCTGGCTCGCCACGTCCACCATGCCGGCAGTCTCGCTGGCGTTGCTGCTGGCGGGATTGCTGGCGCGCATCACGCGCTCCACGATGCTCGAGGTGCTGCGGCAGGACTACATCCGAACCGCGCGCGCCAAGGGACTGCCGCGACGGAAGGTGGTGGTGAAGCATGCGCTGACCAATGCGCTGATACCGATCACCACGGTGATCGGTATCATCGTGAGCCTGCTGATCTCCGGTGCGGTGGTCACAGAGACGCTGTTCTCGATTCCGGGGATCGGCCAGTTGCTGACGCAGGCGGTACTCAACCGCGATTATCCGATGGTGCAGGGCGGGTTGCTGATCACCACCGCGCTGCTGGTGCTGGTGAACATCGGCGTCGATGTCTGCTATGCGCTGCTCGATCCACGGGTGCGCTACGATGGCGCCTGATACCGCCACGATCGCTCTGCCGGCGGAGCTGGAAGACGCGGTTCCGGTCCGCCACCATCATCCGGCGTGGGCGACCTTGCGTCGGTTGCTGCATCATCGGCTGTTTGTCACCGGTCTGGCACTGTTCGCCATCATCGCGATCGTGGCCGCGCTGGCGCCGTGGATCGCGTGGGTCGATCCGGACAAGCTGGCGATGCGCCAGAAATTCCTGCCGCCGTCACCCGAGCATTTGTTCGGTACCGACAATTTCGGGCGCTCGCTGTGGTCGCGGGTGGTGTGGGGCGCGCGTCTGTCGATGATCATCGGTGCGTCGGTTGTGGCGATCAACGCGGTGTTCGGCACGCTGATCGGCGCGGCGGCAGGGTATTTCCGCGCGCTCGACAACGTGCTGATGCGGATCAATGACGCGCTGATGGCATTTCCGGCGGTGCTGCTGGCGATCGGTGTCACCGCAGTGCTGGGGCCGTCGGTGAACGACGTGATCATCGCGCTGGGCGTGGTCTATACGCCGCGCACGGCACGCATCGTGCGGTCGTCGGTGATCGTGCTGCGGGAGATGGAGTATGTGCAGGCGGCGGTGGCTGCGGGCGCGGGGCACTGGCGCATCCTGCGGCGGCACATCCTGCCGAACGCGATGGCGCCGCTGATCGTGCAGTTGTCGTTCCTGTTCGCCTACGCCGTGCTGACCGAGGCGACGCTGTCGTTCCTTGGCGTGGGCGCGGTGCCGCCGACCCCGACCTGGGGGAACATCATGGCGGAGGGGCGGCAGTACATGATCGATGCGCCGTGGATCATCACGATACCCGGGGCTGCGTTGATGGTCACGGTGCTGGGGCTGAACCTGCTGGGCGACGGGCTGCGCGATGTGCTGGATCCGCGGCTGAGGGTGCAGCAGTGAGGCGGCAGTGGCGGCGCGGGTCCCCCCTCCCCTTGCGGCGCAGGGGGAGGGGGGGCTCATTGTGGCCTCCTTTTTGAAATGCCGCTGCTTTCCGTCAGCAATCTCACCACGGCGTTTGCCACTTCGCGCGGCGAAATCAGCGCGGTCGAGGATGTGTCTTTCAGCGTCGACGAAGGCGAGATCCTGGGCATTGTCGGGGAATCGGGCTCGGGGAAGAGCGTCACTGCCCTGACCATTATGGGCTTGTTGCCGCAGCCTCCCGCGCGCGTCGCCGCCGGCGAGGTTCGCTTCGCCGGTCAGGCGCTGACCACACTCTCGGATAGGCGCATGCAGCGCATCCGCGGGCCCGGCATCGCCATGGTGTTCCAGGAGCCGATGACTTCGCTCAACCCGGTGTTCACCATCGGGGACCAGGTTATGGAGACCATCCGGGCGCATGAACGCCTGTCACAGCGTGCGCTGTACGCGCGGGCGCTGGAGATGCTGGAGAAGGTCGGCATTCCGTCGGCGGCGCGCCGCATGGCCGACTATCCGCACCAGCTGTCCGGCGGCCAGCGCCAGCGCGTGATGCTGGCGATCGCGCTTGCCTGTCGCCCACGCCTGCTGATCGCCGACGAGCCCACCACCGCGCTCGATGTCACGATCCAGGCGCAGATCCTCGATCTGATGATGGACCTGCGCGACGAGTTCGGCATGGCGATCATCATCATCACCCACAACATGGGCGTGGTGGCGGAGACTGCCGACCGGGTGCTGGTGATGTATGCCGGACGCATCGTGGAAGAGGCGCCGGTCGCGCGTCTGTTCGACCATCCGTTGCACCCCTACACGCGCGGTCTGCTGGAGTGCGTGCCTTCGCTCGACCAGGATCACGAGCGCCTGGTGGCGATCCAGGGCGCTTTGCCCGACCCGGCACGCCGCCCTGCCGGCTGCCGCTTCACGCCCCGCTGCCGCTATGCCGTGGCCGCCTGCGGCGCCGCCCTGCCGCCGCTGGCCGCCTTCGAGCGAGGCCACACCGCCGCCTGCATCCGCGTGGCGGAACTGACGTGAAGCCGCTGATCGAGGCCGCCGCTCTGACCAAGCACTTCCCGGTGCGCGTCGGCAGTCTGCTGCACCGACACACCATCCCGCTGCGCGCGGTGGACGACGTGGCGCTGCGGATCGAGCCGGGTGAGACGCTGGGCCTGGTTGGCGAGTCCGGCTGCGGCAAATCAACGCTTGGGCGGTTGTTGATCCGGTTGATTTCGCCGACCGCCGGCAACGTCATCTTCGACGGCGCCGACATCACGCGGCTCGCGCCGGCCGAGCTGCGCGAGAAGCGGCGCGGCATGCAGATCATCTTCCAGGACCCTTACGGCGCGCTCAATCCGCGCATGTCGGTCGCGGACATCATTGCCGAGCCGTTGCTGATCCACGGGGCACGGGCGGGCGCGGAGACCCGCCGGAGGGTCGACGCGATGCTCGATCTCGTCGGCCTGCCCATCCGCGTGCGCGACCGCTTTCCGCACGAGTTCTCCGGCGGCCAGCGCCAGCGGATCGGCATCGCCCGCGCGCTGGTGCTGCGGCCGAAATTCGTTGTCTGCGACGAACCGGTGTCGGCACTGGATGTCTCGGTCCAGGCGCAGATCGTCAACCTGCTACAGGATCTGCAAGGCGAGCTGGGGCTGACCTACCTGTTCATCGCCCATGACCTCGGCGTGGTGAAGCACATCTCGACGCGGGTGGCGGTGATGTATCTCGGCAAGATCGTCGAGGTCGCCGACAAACGCAGCCTCTATGCCGATCCACAGCACCCCTATACCAAGGCGCTGATCGCCGCGGTGCCGATCGGGCATCCGGCGGAGCGGTCGCGCGGGCGACAGCGGCGGGAACAGCTTGCCGGCGACATTCCGAGTGCCCTGAACCCACCTTCGGGCTGCCGCTTCCACACGCGCTGCCCGCACGCGATGCCGATCTGCCGGGAACAGGAACCCGCGCTCACCGAGCCCGCGCCCGGCCGCTCGGTAGCCTGTCACCTGGTGGGATGAGCGCGGCGGGACGGTGGTGCAGTTGGGACGCGGCTAACTTTTCATTGCGTATTCTTCTCGATTCCGCATATATCCATCTTTAGGCTTAGTTAACGACACGAAGATGCAAAACCTTCGGGGGGTGGTGCACTTCCGTTCCTACTCTGTTCGCCAGGATGGCCCTAGAAATGGAAGAGTTCGCCGACATTACCGCCCTCGTCGCCGACCGGGCCACTCTATTCCGCCATGGACTCATTCGCCTGCTGCAAGAGCGCAGAACCGCCTGGTCATTTGCCGAGGCAGGGACGGCGGAAGAGGTTCAGGCACATCTCAGTGTCGAGCCGGTCGATCTGGTTCTGCTGGATCTGCAGCTTGCAGGCGGTCGCGAGTTGACGGGTCTGCGCCGGCTGCGCGAGCGGTTCCCCGATCAGAGGATCGCTATTGTGGCCGACAGCGAAGAGCGCGAGGTGATTCTCGCCTGCCTCGCCGCTGGTGCAAACGGCTATATCCCGAAGTCGGCCACGCTGGGGCAGCTCCTGCGGGCGATAGAGACCATCCTGTCGGGCGGCGTATTCGCGCCGGCGGCGCTGGCTGGTCTGACACAGCCTGCCGCTCCCGCGCGTGAGCCGGAGGCGATCCGCCTGGCGGTGCAGCTCACTGAGCGGCAGTTGGAGGTCTTCCACCTGTTGTCGCAAGGCTGTGCCACCAAGACGATCGCACGCAGGCTTGGGCTTGCGGTCGGCACGGTGAAGGTGCACCTGGCAGGGATCTATCGCGTGCTCGGCGCGCATAACCGCGTGGAGGCGATTGCCAAGGCCGGTGGCGGGTATATGCAGGCGGTGCAGCTGCCGGATAGGGCGGCGCTGGTGGATGAGTTCAGCGGCTGAGCGATTGGGTCCACTGCCTCGCGGCGCCGGGCTTCGTGCTGCGAAGAAATGGACTTTGGTGACGTCGCGCGAGCGTCCCCGCCTCATGTAGGTAGGGCATCAGCACGGCTCGCGCTCCTCTAAAGCGTACCTGCTCCTTTCCCGCCCGGATGATTGATCCTCCATTGACGTATGCTGGCAGCGATCACGGAAGGGTTTCGGCCGCCTATAGTCAGTTCGCTCGAGGCGTGGTTCGGATCCTGGATACGCTCAGCGCGCCCCGTCCCTTGCCACTTCTGCTAGCGGGCGTCGTGCTAACGGCCATTGCCTACTGCTTTCTTCTATTCAGCTTCAGCTTCCTCGCTGGCACGTCGCCTGTCTGGAGTAATGCCCGCGGCGTCGTGACGAATAGTTGGGCAGACATGCCGACGGCCCTCAGCGGTTATTTCTATTTCATTAGAGACGGTTGGCGTTTGCCGCTATTCCATGTAGCTGGATTGGGAGGGGCTGACGGCACCAACATAATATTCACCGACAGTATTCCCTTGCTCGCGCTGCTTGGACGAGCGTTGTATCGCGTCGCCGGACTGACAGTGAACCCCTACGGAGCTTGGACGGCTTTTTGCTTCGTCGCGTCTGCGCTGTCGATGACATGGTTGGTTGCTCTACTCGGGCAACGAAGCATTGCTTCCGCGGTCATCGCCACGGTGTTCGGATTGTGCATGCCGGCGCTGTTGTTCCGATGGGGTCACTTAGCGTTGATGGCGCAGTTCGAGATCGTTCTGGCGCTCGGGTTCGCTGTAGCCAGCAAACGACACTGTAGGCCGCTTCCCCATCTTATCGCATCCGCGCTTCTCTGCTTGCTTGCGCTTTGGACAAATGCGTACCTGTTCGTGATGGTCAGCGGCATTGTCGGCGCTGCTATCGGGCAGGCGCTGCTCGACCGATCCTTGTGCCCACGCATTGGTCTCGGGCTGATTACGACCCTTGCCGCCGTGATTCTAGGTGCAATGCTGTTATCAGGCTATTTTTCGGGCAAGCACTCGCTCAGCGACATGGGGTTTGGTCTTTTCTCTATGAATCTGCTCTCACCACTGGCAGTACAGGCGAGCGGAATATTTACGTGGAGAAATGGAATTCTGGACGCTACCGGTGGCCAATATGAGGGGTTCGCTTATCTTGGCCTCGGTATCCTCCTTCTGCTTTTCACTGCGATCCCGGAAATATCTGCGCATGCCGTCAGCGCATGGAAACGCTACCCGATCCTGGTCACGGTACTCGCCGCGTTCACGGCGTTTGCTCTTTCGAACCAGATTTACGTCGGGGCCTGGCCGATGCCAATCATACCACTGCCAGAAGCGGTTCTAAAGCTTGCTGGAGTGTTCCGTTCCAGCGGCCGCTTCATTTGGCCAGTTCTGTATGGAATCTCGGCCATGACCATTGTTGCAACAGCGCGGCGCAGCGGCCGTGGTACGGTGCTCCTTTTGCTCGCGGCGTCCGTCCTCCAATGGTTTGACACCGCGCCGCTACGCGCCGCGATCGCAACCAGCGCTGCCGCTCCCGCCTCACTTCCGCTCAATGCGGATTCTTGGAGCCCGGCTATCGCAAGGCACAACTTTGTTCGGGTGTTACCTTCCTTCGGATGCCTTGCGATCCGCGCAACCTGGGATCGTGAAGTGGCCATGGAGGTTCAGTTCCTGTCTGCCGTGGCTGGCGTGCCGACCAACACAGTATATACGGGCCGGCACCAGGGCGATTGCGTGACCGAGCAAGATGTCGAACCGCGGATCGACGCTCGCGAGATGCGCATATACCTCCATGGCTCTGAAGGGTTCAGGCAGGTCAGAGACAAGGCAGGTGAGGCGCATTGCAGCATTACCCCGGACATGGCTCTGTGCAGCGAGCTTTTGGACGGCGCGTCACGTGCTGTTCTTCTCGATGCAAGGCGCGCGAGGGAGGAGGGTGAGCAACTCCGTCCCGAGTGACGGCTTCCTCAGCCGCCGTCGGATGCGGTTCTTCCCACCAGTCCATTGGCCGAATTCGACGAGGACGGCGGCAGCAGTATTGGTCGAGCTCCCAGGCTGAAGCGCTTTCGTAAGAATCTGAACCCTAAAGTTCGCGGCTCAACGGCCGAAACTGGTGAAACTCAATGCATTTCCGGGAAACTGATCGTATCCCGGCAGTCTCAATTGTCGCTCCTTGCTTCAACGAGGAGTACATTCTGACCGAATTTCATCGCCGGGCCGTTGGCGCGTGCGCTGAGGTGTGCGCCGAGAGCTACGAGATTATACTTGTAGATGACGGATCTAGCGACGGGACCTGGAGTGTGATTCAGCGCCTCGCCGCACATCAGCATAACGTCGTGGGTATGCGATTGATGCGAAACCATGGGCACCAGGCCGCCGCCAGTGCCGGCCTTGCCCTTGCGCGCGGAGACCGCGTGCTCCTCCTCGATGCCGACCTGCAGGATCCGCCAGAGTTGCTCGGTCCCATGATGCGGACAATGGACGAAGAAAGAGCGGACGTCGTGTTTGGTCAGCGGATAGGGCGTCGGGGTGAGACTCTTTTCAAGATTGCTTCTGCCGCCTTCTTTTATAGGCTTCTCTCTCGCCTGGCCGCAGTGCCAATCCCGGCTGACACGGGCGACTTCCGGCTTATGAGGCGCCGGATCGTCGATGCGTTGGCAGCAATGCCGGAGCGGCATCGATTTGTTCGCGGCATGGTGAGTTGGGTTGGCGGCCGCCAAGTGGCGCTGCGCTACGAACGGCAGGCTCGGATAGCCGGCGGCTCCAAATACACGTTGCCGAAAATGCTGCGCTTCGCGCTCGATGCGGTCACGGGGTTCTCAACGATACCGCTTCGGCTCGCAACCTGGTTCGGGTTCGGCGCGGCTCTTGTTGCGTTTGGGCTTTTGATCGTCACAAGCTGGAGTTGGGCAACAGGTCAGACTGTTCTGGGTTGGAGCAGCATTATGACGGCCATCGTGTTCTTCGGCGCCGTGCAGCTTATCGTGCTCGGCATTCTTGGCGAATATGTGGGACGCCTTTTCCTGGAGGCGAAGCAGCGGCCACTTTTCTTGGTGGATGAAATCGTAGCTGGGACCTGCAGCCTTTCCTTGCCGCCTGAATTCGCCAGCCTCGATCCTGCCGCCCGTCGGGAGATTTGGGAGGCCACACGCGGCGGCCCCACGAGGGTCTTGCCTCTCGTTCCGCCCGTGCCGATGACGGCGCCCTTCAATGTGATGTCTATCGGACTCAAGTGACCGATCCTTCCACGCTATTAAGATGCCGGGGACCCGCCATGCCGTTTGGCCACAAGACAATATCTCAGAGTTGTGCGTCCCTACGTGGCATAGAATTCGACGAGTACGCGCCAAGCTATGCTGCGGGGATGGAGAATTCTCTTAAGGCGCTGCTTGGGAAACGCGCCGACCAATACATTGAAGTTAAACTTCGCTGGTTGTTACGCCACTTCCCAACGCTGCGCGCGGCGGGCGCTGCAGTTCGCGTCCTCGATTATGGGTGCGGTACAGCCACGCTGTTGAGGCTGATGGCGGCGGCTGGTGTTCGAGCGACGCTGGTTGGTTGCGACGTTTCGTCGCATATGTTGAAGGAGGCCGAAGACCGGTGGCCGGAACCCCTGTGTGCCACGAAACCCGCACTCTACCTGCAGCAAGCGGCGCGTACCCCGTTTCACGATGGGGAATTCGATTTGGTCGTGATCAGTGCCGTGCTCCACCACGTGCCTCCTATGGATCGTCCATTGGTCTATGCGGAGCTCTGTCGGGTCGCACGTCCCGATGGCCATATCGTCGTCTTCGAACATAATCCTCTCAACCCGGTAACTCGCTTCGTCGTCTCACGCACACCGATCGACCGTGACGCCGTGCTGCTGCGGGCGCGGGAGGTCGCGAGCGGCCTTACCGCGGCTGGCGCTACGAGCGTGCGTACACGCTATCTCATGTTCACGCCGCCACGCATGCGGGTACCCGACATGCTGGAAGCTCAGTTAGCCCGGCTGCCAATGGGTGCACAGTATGTTTTGACCGCGTCGCCTGGCCAGCGCGTTCCCTTGGAACAGAGCGCTCGCGTGCCATGACGTACGGGCTTCAAATGCGCACAGAATTAGAAGGTCACACGGGAACGTATACCTTGCAATGGCGTTCCCGCCGGCAAACAGCTCGATCATTCCCTTGCAACGGAGCGGCCACAATGTGCCGCGATTACCGGTCCACCTGTGGCCTCATGGGCTTCGTCCTCACATAGATCCATGATGACACACAGCACCGTCGTGACGGCTCCTGAACCACTGTGTACGACAAGCAACGTAGTCAATGCGGTGGTTGCGAGCAACCGCCAGGAATCCCTCGCCATCGCGGGCGTCCTCACTGTCGCACTCGTGGTACGGGTATGGGCAGTTCTGACACAGACCTATGTTATTCACCCTGATGAAACATACCAATATTTCGAGCAAGCTCACCGTCTCGCCTTCGGCTCCGGCGTCGTGCCTTGGGAGTATCTCGAGGGGGTCCGTTCTTGGCTGCTGCCCGGAGTCATCGCGGGACTAATGCGCATAGCCGCGATTTTCTCAGATGCACCGGAAGCCTATATCACGCTTGTTCGTGTCACCAATATTGCCGTCTCGCTCGCGGTACCATACGTCGGATTTCGCATTGCAAACCGCCATTTCGGGTGTGGACCCGCCGTGGCGGCTGGTCTCGTCTGCGCGCTCTGGTATGAGCTGATTTACTACGCGCCAGTTACGATGACAGAAGAGCCAGCCACACACTTGGCCTTGCTGGCGCTCTGGCTTGGCGAACCACTTGCTGACCGTTCTGAACTGCCGTCTCATCGGCTGGCATTGGCCGGCGCATTGTTCGGGCTCGCCGTGTGTCTGCGCTACCAATATGGCCCTGCTTTGGCGGCGGCTGCGTTGTGGCAACATGTCGGCGACCGGCGACGCCTGCTGTTGGTCGGTGGCGTCGGATTTGCAGTTGTGGCGGTCGGGTTGGGCATGCTCGACGCCTTGACCCTGGGCGCGCCATTTCAATCGGTCTGGCTCAACTTTCAGCGCAATGCGGTGGATGGTCTGAGCGGGGCGATGGGCGTCGAGCCATGGTTCTATCCGACCGCATATTTCCTGGTTGCCTGGGGTGCGCTTTTCCCGCTGTTCCTTGTCCTGGCCACGGTGGGTGCCGCGCGAGCGCCGGCGTTTGCCGTCGCGGCCGTCATGACAATTGTGTTGCATTCGCTAACCCCGCACAAGGAGGTACGCTTCATCTACCTCGCCATTGCGACGGCGCCTATTTTGATTGGCTTAGGAGGCGCCAGGTTGCTTGCGCTGCCGATGTTGCGCGGGCGTCCCGTTGCAGCCGCAGCGGCGGGCATCCTTGTCATTCTGCTCCCGGTTGTCGATGCCGTAGCTGCCCGGGCACATGTCTTGCCTGCCGAGGCTTGGCGCATCGACAGATCCATGACCAGAGCATTCTTCGCTGCCCACGCCACCCCGAACGTATGCGGTGTCGGTGTCAGGGAATTCTGGGGGTATCTTACTGGTGGTTACGCTTATCTGCACCGCGATGTCCCGATCTATTTCGAGACATTTGAACGTGCTCAGCACCTCGAGGGTCTGGACTATCGCCTTGCCATATCGGTGATGCGGGGAGGCGCGGAAGTGCCGCAACATCCGGATGCCGACTTCGCTGCCGCCAGCAGAGGTTTCAACCTGCTGATCGCGCCCGAGAACCGCGCACTGCCGGGATTCTCCCGCATAGGCTGCTATGGCAAGGATACTCTGGGGCACGCCGAAATTTGCCTGTTCCGCCGGCCTGGCGGGTGCCCGTGATGCATTGTAGTCGGGGTTTGCTCAGGGGCCTGAGCAGCGTATGAACAGGCTTGCGGGCATCGAAGCGGGACGCGGCATTGCGGCGATCGGCGTTGTCCTGTGCCATGTCGCCCTCATCCTGACAAAGACCTATGACGCTCACACCTTTGTCGGTGTCTTCGAATTCGGGCGGGTTGGGGTCGATTTCTTCTTTGTCTTGAGTGGATTCATCATTGCCTACGCGCATCGTAAGGACCTCGGTTGCCCCGCGCAACTTCGTCACTACCTGATGCGTAGGTTTATCAGGGTTATGCCGACCTATTGGATCGCCCTGGCGCTGACCTTGACGTTGGGAGGGTACGCGCTGTCTGCATTCGACATGGCGAGCGCAGCTTTACTGCTACCTTCCAGCCACGGATCACCCGTCATTGTCGCCTGGACGCTCCAGTACGAGTTGGTGTTTTATGCGGCGTTTGCTTTTCTCATCGTCTCCAAAAGGGTGGGAAGCGCCGTATTTGTTGTCTGGTTGGCGTGGATCTTCGCGTCATTGTGGGGGCAAAATAGCCCTTGGGTGCCGCAGTTCCTCTATGGACCATTGAATATCGAATTCTTTTTGGGGATGGGTGCTGCCTATTGGCTTCGGAACTGCCCCGTGCCGGCACCGCGATCAGTGTTCGTCGTCGGGTTTAGTCTGCTGTGTGCGGTGGCGATTGCCGACCGTGCCGAGAACTTGGATTCGGTCAATCTTTGCCGAATCCCCTATGGAATAGCCGCCGCTGTCATAGTGGTGGGCCTGGTGGGATCGGAGCAGCGCGGTCTTATATCTGTGCCCGCCATTTTTCGAAGTTTGGGAGCCGCATCCTACTCGATTTACCTGTTCCACCTTCCGTTCATCATCTTTGTGTGGGCGTGTTGGCTTGCGGCCGGGCTTGATAAGTCGATGACACCCTCGACGAGCTTTCTGCCACTTGTTATCGGCGGCGTCGGCGGCGGAATGCTGATGTCGCGGCTTGTCGAGTTTCCGCTGATGCGCTTGCTGCGCGGGGGCTTCAGTCGGAGTCAGCTATGGCGGCAACCGCGCCGTATTCGCCGATCTCCAGAGATCAAGCGGTGGACCGTGTGTCATGACCGTAGGCCAGCACCATGAGCAATATCAGACCGTCGCCAAGCGGGCTGAGATGGCTGCGAGGAGAATACGCGAGCACTGTCTTCATCGCAGCGGCTCTGCTCCCGACGCTATTCGCGGCGGCCGTGCTGTGGATATTACCCGTTGGCGGCCTCAGCGTCGACCGTAGCGCGATGGCGGCCCGCGATTACACGGACATGTGGGCAGCCGGTCATCTCGTCGCGCTCGGACAAGGTGATACTCTGTTCGATCTGGCGGCGTTCAATGCCGCGTTGCACTCCATGTTCGGTGCGGGCTTTCCTCACCAGGTATGGCCTTATCCGCCGCCGATCCTGCTGCTTGCCGTCCCGCTGTCCTGGCTCCCGCTGGTGCCCGGATTTTTGCTGTACACGGCGGCCACGGCGGCGCTGTTATGGCTTGCGCTGCGCTCTGGGGGGTTGACGAGACCGGCGTGCGCAGCGGTGCTGCTCAGTCCGGCACTCGCCGACAATGCACTTGCCGGCCAGAACGGTAGTTTGACGGCAGCACTACTGTTTGGTGGTCTGTTTCTTGTGGAACTTCGTCCGGTCCTGGCAGGCGTCATCCTTGGCGCGCTGGTTATCAAGCCACAATTGGGAATGCTGGTTCCTCTGTGCCTCATCGCTTCGGGTAATTGGCGCGCGCTCCTCGCGATGGCGACCTCTGCGAGCCTCCTGATCGCGGCCTCGGCTCTTTTGTTTGGCATCGATGCCTGGATCGGATTCCTTGCACATACGCGACCGATGATTGCGGCAATACTGGAAGCGCCATGGCGGGCGTTGCCAGCTCAACAGAACTTCGCGAGCCCTCTGATGGCCGCTCGGTCGATCGGAGCAAGCATGCAGTTCGCCTACGGCCTTCAGATGGCCGTGATGCTGCTATGTGGCGCGGTTGCCTGGTGGACGTGGCGGACGCCCAAGTTTGAGCGGATCCCACTTGTGGCATTGACTGGGCTTCTCGCTGTCGCAGCCGCGCCCTGGGTCCACACCTACGACATGATTCCACTGTCCGTGGCTGTCGTGGTGCTTGCCACAACGACGCGCCGGCCCTCATTGGCTTTACTTGGCATTGCCTGGTTCTGGCCTGGAGCCGTGGTGCTTCTGCCAATCCCGCTGCCTTTGTCAGTGGCCAGCATGGCGTCTGTCGCATGGTTGGTCTGGCGAGAGGTTCGACACAGCACGCGCACGACCTGGGGCAGTCCATCTACTCTCGTGCACCCACAAGAGCCTATTGGGTCGCAGGCCGGACAGATCGCTGGTTAGCAGCGAGACGGCGAAACATGTGGGCTATCATTGCGAGGAGCGACGCGCGAAGCAATGTGCCGCGCGCATCAAGAGAAGACGTGGGCGGCCCTTCGCCGGCGACGACGAGTAGCGGTTTCGTCCAGCGCGGCTCCGCCGTCAGGCCGGGGTGGAGTTCGCAACGACAATGCCGGCGTGACTCGCATTCCAACGATAGTCGGCACCAAGCGCGCCGTAACAAATTTACGACGAAACTATATCTTTCGCCACGCCAGGTGAGCATTTCCGACATTTTTGAAACGATACTGCAAGGGCGCGCGGGTAATATCCCGATTGTGCGCTGATCCAAGCCCGGCGCGCCGGTTGAAACCGCCCGTTCCTTCCGTGGCCGTGGCGGTGCCAGCTTGAGCATGGATGAGACCTCCCGGCTGTAGCCGGCGCTTACTCTAACGAAAGGAACCGACTGATGATCGCACACGCTTACTCTCTCTTGGGACGCCTGATGGTCGACCGCAAGGGCGTCACCGCCATGGAATACGGCGTGATCGCCGCCGGCATCGTCCTGGTGGTCGCAACGGCTGCCGCCACACTGGGCACCAACGTTTCGGCGCTCTTCACCAACATCGCCGGAAAGCTCTGATCCGTAGTGAAGCGGGCACCAGCCAGGGCTGACCTCGCGGACAAAACCGCGCGGCGCCGTGGCTGGCTCGCTGTCGATGAAAGGAACCGACTGATGGTCGCGCGTTGTCTGGCGCTTTTCGGTTCCCTGAGAGCCGACCGCAAGGGCGTCACCGCCATGGAGTACGGCGTGATCGCCGCGGGTATCATCTTCGTGGTTGCCGCAGCCGCCATCTCATTGGGCAGCAGCATTTCGGCCCTGTACAACAGTTTCGGCAGCAAAATTTGAACACGCGCGACCAGGCGGCGGCGCGACCTGCCTCCCTGGTCGAAGACCACGCGGGACAATTCCAGATCAGCGTCGACCATGACGCGGAGAACCGGTCATGACCGTGCCACTTCTGCTCGCGGCATCGGCATTGCTGCTTGTCATAGCCGCATGGCGCGACGTGGTGAGCAGGACAATTCCTGACGCCGTCGCCCTGCTGCTTCTTGCGGTCGGCGGATTGTCCCGCCTGTTCGAGGGACCATCAGCTCTCGCGACATCGGCCGGCGCTGCCTTGCTTCTCTTCGCGCTGCTGATGATCGCGTATTCGCGCGGGTACATTGGCGGAGGTGACGTGAAGCTCATGACCGCGTTCGCAATCGGCCTCTCGCCGCTGAACAGCTACCACTTCGTGGTCGCCACGGCGGTCGCAGGCGGGTTCCTCGGAATTGCCTACCTCGTCCTCTCGCGCAGCACGCATTTGCCACATCCGGCCAGCGACAGATCGTTGCCTCGCCGTGTCATGGCAGTGGAATTCTGGCGCGCCCGCAGACGAGGATCACTGCCTTACGGTGTCGCCATCGCCACCGGTGGCACCTTTGTGTTGCTTCATACTGGGAGCTTGTGAACCATGCCGCTCCGTATTTTCCTCTCAGGCCTCCTGCTGCTAACTGCCCTCGGCCTGGGCCTCATCGGCTATCAGGTAACCAGGCCGCCAAAAACGGTGACAGTCGCCGCTGTCCCCGACGTGCCGCTTCAACCGCTCACCGTCGATGTTCTCGTCGCGGCCCGCAGCCTTCCGGCGGGCACACTGATGAAGGAAGAGGACTTCACCAAGCGGGCGGTCCCCTCGGCCGATGTGCCGAAAGGGGCTCTGACGGATACCCCAGAGACCCGCGGTGACCTGCGCGGCGCGTTGTTGCGTCACTACCTTGACGCAAACAACGTTCTGATGCCGGGCGACGTGTTGCATCCACGGGACCGCGGCTTTCTCGCGGCAGGACCTGACGCCCGGCATGCGCGCGATCTCTGTCGGGGTCGATGCAATCACAGGCGATGGCGGCCTCATCTGGCCAGGCGATCGAGTGGATCTGATTCTCACCCAGCAAATGGACGACAAGGACACGCCGTTGGCAAAGCGCTTTGTCAGCGAAACAGTGCTCAGCGACGTGCGGGTCGTCGCGGTGGACCAGAGCATCGCCCAGGGCGCCGTCGCCGCTGGCGACAACACGACGGGGCGACTGGCACGCACGGTCACACTGGAAGTGACACCACAGCAAGCCGAGCGAGCGGCCCTCGCGGACCGCCTTGGCAAGATCACTCTCGCAATTCGTGCGGCGGACGCGGTGGCGGACGCGACCGGCCCTCGGGGCTCAGTCTATGGCGGCGACATCTCGCCCGCACTCGCCGATGGCAGCGCGTCCAACTCTCCGCACATGCGGATCATCGAAGGCAAGGATGCTCGCGAGGTGCGGTTCCCGTGACCCGCAATCTGCAAAAGTTCATGTCACAGGCTGCGAACGTGACAAGTGGCATGTGATTATCTGGCAATGACAGTGAAACCATTGCCGGCCAAAACTCTCGCAGACAATCGCGCATGAATAACGCGTTTGATCTGGTGCTCGTCGCTGCATGAAGGCGCAATAGATGCTGGACAACAATCTTGATACAGCCGCTCCCGAGGTTGCCAAAGCGGGACCGGTGAGGGATTCGTCGCACGCACGAGCGCCGCTCATGGCGTTCGTATCCGACGACGATACCGAGGCCGCCCTCCGCGGTGGTCTCCTCAACACCGTGGAGAGCGTCGAGGTCCACCGCGGGACAATCCTGCACGCCATCAAGCATCTGGCCAAGGAGCCGACACCGCGCGCGCTAGTCGTAGATATCGCCCGGGTGCCAAATCCATTGGACGAGCTGGACAATCTTTCTCGGGTCTGCACGCCGGACGTGAGGGTACTTGTGATAGGTGATGACGCCGACGTCGGCCTCTATCGCGAACTGGTGCGCAACATGGGGGTCGCCGAGTACGTGCATAAGCCGCTTACGCGGGACCATGTCACTCGGCTGTTGGTGCCACAGATCGCCGGGGTCACGATGGATGCGAACGCTGCCCGCGGCGGCACCGTGATCGCGGTGTGCGGCGCGCGCGGGGGCGTCGGCACGACGACCATTGCGACCAATCTGGCCTTGCAGCTCACCGCCGGCACGCGCGGTCACGTTGCCTTGCTGGACCTGCACCTGCGCCAGGGCACCACAGCATTGATGCTCGGCGTCAAGCCGCTCGGCGGCCTGCGGACTGCGCTCGAGCAGCCGGAGCGCGCGGATGCCCTGTTCCTCGACCGAGTTTCCGTGGAAATCAACGAACGTCTGCGCCTGGTCGCGGCCGATGAGTCGCTCGACGGAACTCCCGCGCCCACTCCGGACGGCGTGCGGCGCGTGCTGGATCTGCTGCGCCGGCGATTCAACTACGTGGTTATGGACATGCCAATGCCCGCTACGCCGGCTGAAATGCAGGCGCTGCGCGGCGCGCGCCATCTGATCGCGGTGATGACCCCTGACCTCGCGAGCATCCGTGACACCGACCGCCTGCGTCAGTTAGCCGCGGGATTGGGCACCAGTCACACGACGATCGTGCTGAACCGTGTGGGCATGCCGGGCAGCCTGAAGCTGCCGCTGATCGAACAGGGGCTCGGCGAAAAGCCTGCCATACAGATCCCCGAGCTCGGCAAGCAGCTCGGTCGGGCGGCCAACCTGGGCAAGCCAGCCCTCGGTGAGTGTGCATCTTTCAGGACGGCGATCGCGCAGTTGGCCCAGGAGCTCTCGGGTGCCGCTGCCAGCCGAATGTCGCGTGGCGGCAGTCGATCACTGCTTGGCCGGATATTCGGCCGATGAAACCATTCGGTCGCCGTCTGGAGGAGGAAGTCACCTCAGCCGAGGTCGCTGTAAAGCCGCGGCCTTCGCCCGTCGCCGCGGAAGCGACGGACATGGGGCTGCGGCTTCGCCTGCGTGCAAAGGTTATGGAACAACTCGATTCGGGCGCCGTCGCCGAGATGCCGCCTGAGATCCTGCGGGCAGAACTGGAACCCGTGATCCACCAGATCGCCGGCCAGGAGCGAGTGCAGCTCTCGGCGCGGGACCAGGCCCAGCTCGCGCAGGAACTGACTGACGACATGGTGGGCTTCGGCCCGCTGGAACCGCTGCTGCGGGACGACACGATCAGCGACATCATGGTGAACGGGCCGGACACGGTATTCATCGAGGTGCGCGGCAAGCTGCAGAAATCCAACGTGCGGTTTCGCGATTGGGACCATGCCGCCATGGTGGCGCAGAAGATGGTGGCGACGATTGGCCGCCGCGTCGACGAATCCAGCCCGCTCTGCGACGCGCGCCTGCCCGACGGCAGCCGCGTCAACGTGATCTTCCCGCCGCTGGCGCTTGACGGACCCACCATCTCGATCCGCAAGTTCACCAAGAAGAAGCTCGACTTCGCTGCCATGGTGACGAATGGCAGCATGAACCCGGCCGTTGCGCGCCTGCTGGAGATTGCATCGCGGTGCCGGCTGAACATTCTGGTGTCAGGCGGCACGGGGTCCGGCAAGACCACGCTGCTGAACGCACTCAGCCGCATGATCGGGCACGACGAACGCGTCATCACCATCGAGGACGCCGCTGAACTGCAGTTGCAGCAGCCTCACGTGGTTCGGCTTGAGACGCGCACCGCGAACCTGGAAGGCCGTGGCGAGATCAACCAGCGGGAGCTGCTGCGCAACGCGCTGCGCATGCGGCCCGACCGGATCATCGTCGGCGAAGTCCGCGGCGCCGAGGCGTACGACATGCTGCAGGCGATGAACACCGGCCATGACGGCTCGATCAGCACGGTCCACGCCAACACGACGCGCGATGCACTGGCGCGTGTCGAGAACATGGTTCAGATGGCCACGGTGAACCTGCCGGCTCGCGCGATCCGCGCCCAGATTGCCGCCGCGGTCCACCTGATCATCCAGATCGAGCGCATGCGGGACGGCGTACGCCGGATCTCGCAGGTCTCGGATATCTGCGGCATGGAGGGTGAGGTCATCACCATGAATGACGTGGCTGCATTCGAGTTTGAGGGGGAATCGGCATCCGGCACGATTGTCGGCAAATACCATACGGCAGGTGCGCGTCCCTCGTTCGCTACCCGGCTGGCCTACTTCGGCCTGGAAAACGCCTGGATGGATGCATTGCAGAGCATTTGACATGCTGAGCCCTCTCATCCTGGCCGCGATCGTCCTGTTGCTGGTGTCATCTGCGAGTGCCGCACTGCTGGTGCGGGATGTCGCTGCCGGCCGTCTGCGGGAACGCGTCGGTTCGATTCGAATTAGATCTGACGAGGGGCCATCCGCACCGGTCAAGTCTGTAGCTCTCCGGTCAACCGGCCAACGCAGCGCGTACATGGCGAAATTCATGCGCCTGTTGCGGCTCAATCCGGACATCGCGCTGCAAAACGTCATTCCCTGGAAACTGGTGATCGCCATCTCCTGCGCCGCGGCGCTGGGCGGCCTGTTCTACGGCCATGAGTTCCTGGGATGGTGGCTCGCCGCACTTCTGATGCCGGTCGATGCAGTGTTCATGGCACGGCTGATTTTCGGCTGGGAACGCGCGGGCTTTCAGAAGACGTTGCTCGAGCAGATCCCCGATGTGATGGCCCTGATCTGCCGGGCGGTCGCTGCAGGTATTCCGTTGGGTGAGGCACTGCGCAATGTGTCGCGTGATGCCACCAGCCCGTCACGTGAGGAGTTCGTGCGCGTGGTCAACGAGGTGTCGATCGGGCAACCGCTCGAAGCCGCGCTGTGGAAGCTGCACGATCGCGTCGATCTGCCAGAGTATGCGTTCTTTGCGGTGACCATCGGACTGCAGGCGCAGACCGGTGGCAGCCTGGTCGAGACGTTGGAGAACCTGCAGGACCTGGTTCGCCGGCGCGTGGCGCTGTCCAAGCGTGGCAAGGCCCTCGCGGCGGAAGCTCGCATGTCGGCCATGATTCTGGGAGCACTGCCGTTCTTCGCCTTTCTCGGTCTCAGCTTTATCCAAGAGGGCTTCATCCATTTCTTCTTTGGCACGCCGTCCGGTAATCACCTGCTGATGGCGGCCTTCGGCTTTCTGGCGACGGGCATATTTGTGATGCGTCAACTCATTCGCCGGAGCCTGAAACCGTGAACCACGATCGACTTCTTCTGCTGTCCATGTTTGGCGGTGGTATCCTGGCGCTGGTCGCGGCCGCGTTCCTGTTGCTTTTCCACGGAGCGAGTGAGCAGGAGATCGCGCGCCGTATCGGCGGGCTGCGCGATGGCGCGACAGTAGCGCAACAGCGGTCACCCCGTCTCTGGCCTATGCTCCTTGGCCTGGTGCACCGTCTTGGCAGCGCCATGCGCGATCGGATGATGTCGGCGCGCGATACCGAAACGCTTGGGAAGAGCCTTGCCGCAGCGGGCCTTGAGCCATCAAAGGCCATGCCGATCTTCGTTGGCGCAAAGATCGCCTGCCTGCTCTTGCTGCCAGCCTTGACCTATCTGACAGCGGTTCTCCTAGGCTACCCGACGGGAAGGCAGGTGCTGCTTACGGTCGTGTCGCTTGTGGTCGCGATGATGCTGCCGAACTGGGTGATCTCGATGATGCGCCGGCCGTACCAGCAGGCGTTGCGGCGCGGGATCCCCGATGCGCTCGATCTGCTGGTGGTCTGTGCCGAGGCGGGCCTGGGGCTCGAATCAGCCGTCGAACGTGTGGCGCAGGAGATGAGGCGGTCAAACCGGCCTGTCAGCGTCGAGTTCGCTCTGCTGAACCACGAGATGCGGATCTTTCCGGACCGCAGGATTGCCCTGACCAATCTTTCAGAGCGCTCGGGTCAACCCGCCTTCAAGCGTCTGGCTGGCACCATCGCGCAGACACTGAAATATGGCACACCACTGGGACAGGGGCTCCGCTCCCTCGCCTCCGAGATGCGCAACGAACGGATGATCCAGTTCGAGGAGCGGGCCGGCAAGCTTCCCGCGTTGCTCGTGCTGCCGATGATCGGGTTCATCTTACCCTGTCTCTTCATCATTTTGATGGGTCGCCCGGCCATGCAGATCATGTCGCTGTTCTCGAGCATGCACTGATCGCTGGCGGAATGGCCCGGCACGGACCGGCGCATCAGTTCTGCGGAGAAGACGCCAGGGCTCGGGCAATTGCCTCGACATTACCGTCGGAGGCGCGGTCACCCAGCAATTGTCGCGAGCGGTCGTGATTCCCGGTGGCGGCGTAGAGAATTCCGAGGTTGACCTTCAGCCGTTGTGGTGAGGTGTCGGCGTTCTGCATCGGTGCGAGCGTCTGGAGCGCCTCGCTGGTGCGCCCTTCCAGCACCAGTGACATGGCGAGATCGTTTCTGGTGGCGGCGTCGTCGGGCGTCGTCGCGAGCACTTGCGTGTAGATCGCCTGCGCCGCCGTGTGCTGTCCCTGCAGATCCAGCGCCACCGCCTTGTCAACAAGCGCATTCACATCCGCGGGGTTGGCTGTCAGTACCTGGTCCAGTCCGGCGATCGCCTGCTCCGGCCGTCCGCCGATGAGATCGATCAGCGCGAGTGCCCGGGTCAGACCGGGTTGGCCGGGGTTCGAGCGCAGCCGCTCGGTCAGTATCTGACGCGCCTGTGCAAGCTTGCCAAATCGGGCAAGTGCATCGGCGCAGCGCATCTGCAGTGCGATGTTGCTGGGCTCGCTCGCCGCGGCTTCGACGTACATCGAGCTGGCGAGTTCGCTGTCGCCGGAGGCGTCGGCGGCTTCGGCCACCTGCAGCCGCGCGTCCGTCGACAGGGTGTGCTGCGAGGGAGACGTGAGGGACGCGCAGGCCGTCAGAGCGCAGCACGCCACAACTCCACGCGCCACAGCAAACAGTGCGGCGACCGAGTGCTCTCGGCGACAAAGGCATCTGAGGTGCTGGAGCGGGCGCATGGCCGCCAAACCTTTCGCGATGCTACTGGCTTGAACCTGGATTGGCGGGCCCCTGCTGAGTTGGCTCGCTGACGATGTTGACCGACGCAGCATTCAGATCCGGCAGGGGATAGCGCTTGCCGGCGAGTAGCCGCGCAACCGGCGGCGCCGCCACGGCACCGGTGCTTTTGCTTTCGCCGGTGCCTTCAACCAGGTCATGCGGATTGACCACCATGGTTCGCAGGTTCGCGTCGTTGACTCCGGTCGGGTTGTATGTCCCGGGCCGTTTATACGGGTCGGTCAGGTCATAGGATGAACAACCCGAGACGATCAGCGCGCCAATCAGCCAAGCGATGCGGTGCATGCTTTCCTCACTTCAGGATGAAGCCGGCATCAAGCGGCGGCGCCCCGGCTGGGCCGGGTGCCACCTGACGGCCCCACAGGATCCGATCCAGGTCGGTTGCCGGCCGGAAGCCATCCATCGGTGTCCGCAGCGCGGCCGGGCTGGAGGCAGGCTGAACCACGTAAGGCGTGACGATGATCACCAACTCGCTCTCACCGCGCTGGAAGTCGTTAGACTTGAACAGCGAACCGATCACCGGGACCTCGCCGATCCACGGCAATGCGTTCGTCTGGTCGAGCGTCGTCTTCTGCAGCAGGCCCGCGATGGCGAAGCTCTGCCCGCTGCCCAACTCGACTGTCGTCTCTGCGCGCCGGACGGTGAGCGCCGGGATCGTCAGCGTGCCACCGGCTATGGGGACGCTCACTGCCCCGTTGGTGGTAAGCTCGCTGACCTCGGGACGGACCCGCAGGTTGAGCCGGGTGGACGACATCACGGTCGGCACCACGGCAAGGCTGATGCCGAACGTCTTGAACTCGACGGTGATGCTGGTCGTACCGTTGGTGGTGCTGCCGGCGATCGGGATGGGGAACTCGCCGCCGGCCAGGAAGCTCGCGGTCTCGCCCGAAAGCGCTGTGAGGTTCGGCTCCGCCAGGATGGTGATGAGCTGATCACCGGCCAGCGCATCGATGATGTTGTTGACGTCCCACAGACCGTTGCCAGAGGTGAAGCCTGCACCGAGCTGATTGACTGTGGCGGTGGCACCCGCCAGCGGCGCGAGGCCAAGCGGCAATAGCGGCGTGATCGTGCTGGTGGCGGCGGCGCCGGTCCGCAATCCGAAACGCCAGCCTGGACCATTGCCAAGCGCCTGCCAGTTGAACCCAAGCTGACGCGTGACCGAGCGGCTGATTTCAGCGATGCGGACCCGGACGTTGACCTGGATGGCGCCGAGCACGGCGAGGTTGTCAACCACGCCGCCCTTGTCGCCAACGTAGCCGCGCGCGATCGCCTCTGCCTGCTGCGCCGCGGCAGCATTCGGCACAGTGCCGGTGAGGATCGCGTCGGTTCCCAGGCCTTGGGCGCGGACGGCCGATGCACCTTGCACGGTGCGCGCAATCGCGGCCTGGATGGCGAGCGCCATCGCCGGAGTGATGGTGCCTGGTGCCGCGGCGGCGGGAGCAGCCCCACCGGGTCCCGGTGAAACGGTGACGTCATACTGGATGATGGCCTGCCCCGCGTCGGTCGTCGCGATCACCGTGGTGCGGCCGGGTGCGACCCCCATCAGGAACAGGCTGGTCGGCGAGGCCGGCTGAACACGTGCGACACCGGGCTCTGCCGACATCACGGTGGCCGCCGGCTGCGGCAGGCGCAGCAACACGCCGGTGCCGGTCTGCACGGTGATCGGCTGGCTGATGGTGGCCACAGGAGGTGTGGCGGCCGGTGCGGGCGTGCCCGGAGGCGGCGTCAGTTTCGTGGGAGCTGACGCAGGTGGCGCCGCCTGCGCCACGACCCCGGACAGATTGATTGATGCGGCGGGCGGATCAGCGTGAGCGACGCCAGGTCCGCACAGCGGCAGCGCTAACAACAGGCCGACGACGCATCTTACCGGCCATCCGCCGCGCCGTGACACAGATGGGAGTGGCGCCTGCCGAAGCCGGAGCGACACGAGCGATCCACCCTGCCACAGACGTTTCTTGACGCGACCGATCCGCGCCCGATGACTGCCAGTCACACGAGAGCCGCGCAATTATTTCTTGCTCCTTGCTTGCCCCGGCTGTGACTGCCTTATCCAGGCAGACGGCCAACTGGCTCCATTCGAAACAGAACGCCTGATGCAATCATAGCAATTCGCGCCGACGCAAGCGCTTTCTGACGTCCGCATCACAATTGTCACTACACTTTCTCAAAACGTATACGGAACGTTACGACTTTACTTCAAATGGATTGTCCCGACGGCTGCGACGGCCCGTCTAAATTCGTATCAAGAAACGAAAAATCTGGCATTCCCCAGTTCATTGCGATATACATACGTTATGAAACTCATCAGAAAGTTCCCGTCTGCTAGTGGAGCGGACGTGAGTATAGGATTGACATGATGACTGCCGGCGACCGCCAGCAAGTCTTTGCGTTATTCCGTCGTGATCACCGCGGTACTGCGGCGGTGGAATTCGCTCTGATTGCGCCAGTGTTGTTTCTCTTGATCTTGGGCATCACCCAGTTCGGGATAACACTGAACAATTACGAAATGCTGACTGGCGCCACCGAGGTGGCTGCTCGGCAGTTTTCAATGAGCCGCGGCACCTCGACGCCATCCAGCAGTGCCACAACCGCTTTGTACAACGCGTCATCCAATCTCACGCAGGCAAGCATCACAATCGCACTGAAGGTGAATGGGATTGGGTGCACGGGCGACGGTGCATGCACGACCGCGCTGACCAACGGGCAAGGACAGCCCGCCACAGTAACGACGTCATATCCATGCAATCTGCAGGTCTATGGTTACAACTTCGCCCCGGGTTGCACATTGACCGCGCAATCGACGGAGAGTGTCGAATGAGACAGCCAATATTGCCATTTTTCTCCCGACTGCATCGCGATCGGCGTGGCGCCGTAGCCATGCTGACCGCCGCCGTCATCGTCGCCCTCGCCGGAGTGGGCGCTGTCGCGGTTGACGTCGGTTATGCCGTCAATGCACAACGGCAACTTCAGGCCTCGGCCGACGCGGCAGCGTTGGCGGGAGCACGGGACATCGGGTCCACTACCAACGACCCGGTCGCCACTGCAACGAGCTACAGCGCGGTTGCCGGCAACAAGAACGCTCCCTCCAATGTCAACGTCACCATGGCGAGCGGCTATCCCGTGTTGAAGTGCTACACCAGCATCGGCGTGACGTGCGTGTCCGGAAAATCCGGCGTGCCGGCCGCCAACGGCATCCAGGTGAAGCAGCAGGCGACCGTGCCGACATTCTTTGGCAACGCGATCGGCATCAGTTCCCTGAGCATCTCGGCGACGGCCACCGCGGGTGCCAAGGGCGGCAAGGCGACCCCGATGGACGTCATGATCATTGTGGATACGACCTCATCGATGAACACCGCTGACTCGAGCTGCAGCGGCGCAACACGAATCGCCTGCGCACTGAGCGGTGTACAGGCCATGCTGAGCGGGTTCTGGCCGTCGCAAGACCAGGTCGGCCTGCTGGCGTTTCCGGGCATGACGAGTGCGACGGTCTCGAAGGACTACACCTGCCCGACCAGCAATCCCACCATCGTGTCATACGGCAACCTAGCGCCAGTACCCGGTGTACCAGATCGTCGGGCTGTCGACCGATTACAAAACATCCGACGCGACAACCAGCCTCAATCCAACCTCCAATGTCGTGAAGGCAGTTGGCGGCGCCTCCGGCTGCTCGGGGATCAAGGCTCCCGGCGGTGAGGGCACCTTCTACGCCGATGCCATCACGGCAGCGCAGCTCGCCCTCACGACCACTGGCCGGGTAGGCGTGCAGAAGGCGATCATTATGGTTACAGATGGTGATGCCAGCTCGAGCGCACCCAGCCAGATAACAACCGCCCTGGGCACCAACGAATGTCACGAGGCGATTACCGCCGCGCAGGTCGCGAAGACCGCGGGAACCTGGATCTACACGGTCTCCTACGGTTCACCGTCGTCAGGCTGCAGCACCGACAAGTCGCCGACCATCACCCCGTGCGCAGCCTTGCTGGCGATCGCATCCGACGCGACCAAGTTCTACGCCGATACCACTGCCGCCTGCCCTGCCGGAGCCAACGCGACGTCGGGGCTGAACAACCTGTTCAAGAACATCGGAACCAGCCTGACATCCGCGCGCATGCTGCCCGACAACACTAACTAAGGCCCGTTGGACGGAAACTATCGGACAGCGCAGTCGCAAGGCTGCGCTGTCGACGTTTCGGATCAATCAAAGTGGACGCCGGTGCAACTTTGACCGGGATTGCTTCGTCACTGCGCTCCTCGCAATGACAGTACAAGTGTTCAGTTCGAGCTGTACGGCGTGACGACGCGCGGCAGGTCAGCAACAGGCTGACCCAGCCACTGCACGGTGGGTACCATCCGATCAGGTCGTCTGTTGCCGTCGGCTGGTGAACTTGCGACAGGACCGAACGGCGTCACCACCCGCACAAGGCGCGCCTGTGGCGAGAGCAGCACCGCGTATTCGCTGACGTCCGGCTGGGCCCAGGGCGAGTGCGCTCTGATCCAAGGCCAGACCGCACGAACCTTCTGCAGATAGACCGCGCCGAGCAATGGTATCGCCGAATGGTAAGCGGCGATGGCGCCGTCCCACCCGGTGCCGCCTAGCCGGCCGAGGGTCAGAATGCGTGCGGCGGCACGCGCGTTGGCACCGGGGTCGAACGCCTCCTCCAGATTCGCGAACGCGTATGGGTGGTAATAGAGGTCAACCTGAAAGCAGCCCACGTCGATCACGCGCACACCGCGTAGCTGCAGCGAGCGCACCATTCCGACGGCTGCCGCCTTGCTCGGCTGGTAGTACCCCTGCCCCTCGGCATTCAGCGTCCATGGCCAGATGCTCGGAAACATCCCGGTGGGCGCCCGCCGGCCTGCTTCGACGACGCCGATCGCCGCAAGCAGACCCTGGGGCAGCCGCCACTCGCGTTCCGCCTGGCCGGCCGCACTTTCGCACACTGACGAGGATCCGTCGTATGGTTGCTGACCGGCCGCCTGGCTGAGGGGCAGCAACGCGAACGTGCCAACCGCGATGGTGGCGCCGCAGGCTCTCAGGTACCGACGTGGGAAGCGCAAGCCAGGGCCGGCGAGGTCGTCAGGACGCTGCGCGGGCCCAACAGCGCAGACTGGATGCACCACGCGCCTCCGAGCACATCGCTGTTGCGGCGGCCAGATCGACAAATCCGAAGGTGCGCAAGCACCAGTATGTTTCGCCACGCGCATCCGCCTGCACGATCACGGGCTCATGCTCGCCGAGCAGTTCGGGCAAACGCCTGACGAGGCGGCGCCATTCGAACCACGCGGCCTTGAAAGAGCGCAGCGACGCGAGCTGGACATAGACACCCATGTCCAGCCCGGTACCTGCTGGTGCGGGCTTCGCGATCGAGGCGTCCTCCGCGGGTTCGGTGACGGACGTGAGCGCCGGAATTGCCAACGCGCCGACCAGGGACTCTGGAACTGCATCAGATGTTGGCGCCAGGTTCACGCGGGCAACGGCGACCGGTGCCGCGGCGACAGAGGAAGCAATCGACGACGGCGCATCCCGCCGAGGCGGCGCAGGTGGGTGGGTTGCGACAGACAGATTACCGGGGGGTCGTTCCTGCCTTGGCGTGACCGCCGCCAGCGTCTGGCGGTTCGCCGAAAGCGGGGGCAGCGCGATCTCGGCTGAGGCGACCTTGCCCGCCACCGGACCCACGGATCCGTTGCTCAGGACCCGATCCGCATCCGTCTGATCTCCCGCCAGCGACAGAGCGGCGGCCAGCTCCCTCGACCGATCCTGCGCCGTGGCCGGCACTGCGGCGGCCTCACGCAGAACCCCGACCGCTGCATCCTTGTCGCCGGTGAGTGCCAGGGAGAGACCGAGGTTCATTTTCACATCGGTGGCTTCCGGGGTAGTCGCGAGCGCCTGTCGATAGGCGTCCTGCGCCGCGGCATGGTGACCCTGCAGATCCCTGGCAATCCCGAGATCGTTGAGAGCGGCACTGTCGTCGGGCACCGCCGCCAGGGCCGCCAGGAAGGCTGTTTCGGCGGCGGCCGGATCGGTCTGGACCAGCGTCCGCCCGAGGCCCAACTGCGCCGAGGCAAGCTTCGGCTCCATGGCGACCGCTTGGCGGTACGCGGCGCGTGCCTCCTCTCGCTGGCCAAGCGCATAGAGCGCGTCGCCCTTGGTGACCAGCGCCCGCGTGTTACGGGGTTCGCGCTCGAGCGTCAGGTCCGCGACACGCACGGCGACCTCGGGCGCGCCTGCCGCGAGGGCAGCGTCAGCCACCCGCAATGACGGCTGGTGGGAGAGGCCTGCCTGCTGCACACCGGTGCAGCCTGTGAGGGCGAGCGCCAGGAGGGTTGTGGTTGGCAGGAGGCCGAGCCGCTTCAGGCGCTCGGGCAGCCGCCATGTCCGCGGATCCGCTCGCGTGGTCAGCTTCATTTCCCACTCCTTGCCAAGCCGGTGGCCGGCCAGGTCGGACAATCACCGGTATAATTGCGATTCGCAACCGGAATTTTTGTTGCGAATGCGGCCCGAAAGGCACATTATCTACGGTTGAGCAGGCGAGACGGCGGTGTAATGAGGCGGCGGTCCGGCGAAACGACCAATCGATTGAACGAGCGCTCACGCCACGGCAAACGCGTGTCCCGGCTGGTGATTGCCTTCCTTGCCTCGATGCTCGCGCAACGGGCACAGGCAGAGACCTTTGAATTCGAAGGTCCGTATGCAGTGCGGGTGCTTCACCAGGGCTCCGAAATCGAAATAAGCGGGACCTTTTCCTGGGCACTGCCGCAGCAGGTGGGCGTAGCGCTGGCGGAGGCACCGGAAGCACGCCTCGTGCGGCTCGATAGCCCCGGTGGCCACATCAAGGCGGCGCTCGAGGTGGCCGACATGATCCATGCCCGCCATCTCGATACCTATGTGGGGCGGATGTGCGCCTCGGCCTGCACCATCGTTTTCCTGGCAGGCCATCATCGGTTCGCCACCGAGGCTGCGCGGCTTGGCTTCCACCAGGCGCACGGGCCTGGGCTAACGCCTGCGGACAGCAACCTGCTGCTGCGGCTGGCATACCAGAACTATTCGCTGCCGCCTGCCTTCATCTCGCACGTGCTGCGCACGCCACCGCAGGATTTGTGGGTTCCGGACCTCGCCGAACTCCGCAAGGCGGGTGTCGTGACCGATATCGCGCCAACCGGAGCGATCGCGGCGTCGCTGGCCGCTGGGCCGACGGGCGTCCACGGCAACTGAGCCGGGCTGCATCGGCCATTCGGATTAGGCAGACACCCATCATCCTCTGCCGTGTGGCCGAATTGTTAATTACGTAAAGGAAGTTGTAATGTTTTGCCAACCAACGGAGTTGGCTGCAATGATGATTTTGCGGGTCGGCGAAACCCACCCTCTTGTACCGGGGAGTTTCGAGGAAACCATGCGGACCCATGGCATCCGCAGTGAATGCGTGGCCACAGGGCGCGAGGCGCTGGAATTCCTCCGCCTCTATGACTATGACCTCGTGCTGATGGATCTGCGGCTGTCCGATGGCCAGGCGCATCAGATCGTGCGCGCGATGCGCGCCGCCTTGCACAAGGTGCCCGTCCTCGTCGTGTCCGACGCTGCGGCACCGCTTGAGGCGAAGGTGAAGGTTCTCGACCAGGGCGCGGACGATTTCCTGGCGACCCCATGCGACATCCGAGAGCTAATGGCTCGTATCCGCGCGGTCGTGCGGCGCAGTCAGGGGCACACCAAGTCGGCTCTGACGCTCGGGCCAGTCGAGCTGTGGCTCGATCGGCGCGAAGTCCTGGTGGGTGGCGCGTCGCTGCATCTGTCGCGGCGGGAATATGCCATCCTAGAGCTGCTGTTCCTCAGGCAGGGCACCGTCCTGAACAAGGACGCGTTCCTCAACCATCTCTACTGCGGCGGCGATGAGCCCGAGATGAAGACGATCGACGTCATCATCTGCCGTCTGCGCAAGAAGCTGGCCGTGGCGGGCGTCCCGAAACTGATCGATACGGTATGGGGATGCGGCTATATCCTCCGCGATCCGTCGCCGGCAGCCGAGGTCGGAAAGGACGAGCCACGCACCACGCCGGCCTGGGGCGATCGCGTCGCAGCGACCATGGCTGCCTGAGGACCGCGCGCCACAGCCCGACAAACACCAACGCCTGCGCCCGCGGGGCTTGAGCCTCCGCCGCTGTCTGGACAACTATCCTGCCTCATGTGAGGGAGTGCCATGCGCATTCTGATCATGGGTGGCGGCGTGGTCGGCGTGACCACCGCCTATCAGTTGCTGAAGGACGGGCACGAGGTCGTGCTGCTGGAGCGCCAGGACGGCGTGGCACGCGAGACGAGCTGGGGCAATGCCGGCATGATCGCGCCGGGGCACTCGTTCGTCTGGTCCTCGCCGCGGGCGCCGTGGATTCTGCTGAAGTCGCTGTACCGCAAGGACCAGGCGCTGCGGTTTCGCTTCTCGACCGATCCGCGGCTCTATTCGTGGTCGCTGAAGTTCCTGGCGGAGTGCACGGCGGCGAAGGCGCGGCGCAACACGCTGCGCAAGCATCAGATCGCGATGTACTCGCAGCGCGTGCTGCATGAGGTGATCGCGGCCGAACCGGTGGACTACGACCGCAATGCGCGCGGCGTGCTGTATTTCCATCGCGATCAGGCGGCGCTGGATGCTGGTGTCGCCCATATGCAGATCCTGGCCGATGACGGGCAGAAGATCCGCGTGCTGGATCGCGCTCAGGTGCTGGAGCTCGAGCCGGCGCTGCAAGGCGCGGCCGGGAAGATCGCGGGCGGAGTTTATTGTCCGACTGACGAGACCGGTGATTCGCACAAGTTCACCTGCGGGCTGGCCGAACGATGCGTCGCGATGGGGGCGGAGATCCACACCGATACGACGATCACTGCGATCGATACGTCGGGTGATGCGGTGACCGCCGTGCGCGCCAACGGCCGGTCGTTCAACGCGGATGGCTATGTCATGGCGATGGGAAGCTACAGTCCGCAGCTTGCGCGCACGATCGGGATCGATCTGCCGATCTATCCGATCAAGGGCTACTCGCTGACAATTCCGATTGGCAACCATCAGGCGCCGCCGACGATCGGCTCGGTGGACGAAACCAATCTGGTGGCGATCTCGCGCTTCGGAGACCGTGTGCGCGTGACCGCGACGGCCGAGTTTGCCGGCTACGATGCAAGCCACCGACCTGCGGATTTCACGTTCATGAAGTCGGTGACACAGGAATTGTATCCGGACGGCGCGGACTATCATCGCGCCGAGATGTGGGCTGGACTCCGGCCGATGACGCCCGACAACCTGCCGGTGCTTGGTCGCAGGAAGCATCGCAATCTGTGGTTCAATACCGGCCACGGCCACATCGGCTGGACAATGTCGCATGGCACGGCGCGCATTACCGCCGACCTGATCGACGGGCGCACGCCGGCGGTTCCGGTCGAGCAGGGTTGAGAAGGAGCGGCGAATGGATGCGGATACCGGCTTCATCGATCTCGGCATTCTGCCCTGCACGCTCGATGCCGGCATAGCGGCGCGTGCGGCGATCGGGCTGCTGGTGCTGGCGACCGATCAGACGATGGAGCACGAGTTCCGCCATCTGATCCGGTTGCCTGGTGTCGCGGTGTATGGCGCGCGGTTGTTCAACGACGCCGACATCACGCCGGACACGCTGCGCGCGATCGGCGACCGCATCGCGCCGGCGACGGAGCTGATTCTGCCCGCGATGCATCTCGACGTGGTGGCATTCGGCTGCACCTCGGCCAGCATGACGCTCGGGGAGACGGAGGTTTTTCGCCAGATTCGCCGCGCGCGGCCGGACGTGGCCTGCACCACGCCGGTGACCGCGGCGTTTGCCGCGTTCAAGGCGCTGGGTGCGCGGCGCATCGGCGTGCTGACACCCTATTCGCCGGAAGTGAATGCCGTGGTGCGGGCGTATCTCGACGCGCACGGCCCTCAGGTCGCGGCGTTCGCGACGTTTGACAAGCGCGACGATCGTGAGGCGGCGCGGATCACGGTAGACTCGATCGCCGCGGGGATCGCCACGCTGGCGCGCAATGCGCGGCTGGATGCGGTGTTCGTCTCGTGCACCAGTCTGCGGCTGGCCGAAAATGTGGCGGCGATCGAGGCGGAGGTGGGTATCCCAGTTACCTCCAGCGATCACGCGCTGGCCTGGCACAGTCTGCGGCTCGCAGGAGTGAGCGATACGGTGCCGGGCGCGGGGCGACTGTTCGCGTGCGGGTGAGTTCTATCCCTTCACCCCACCCATCGTCAGCCCCGCCACCATGAAGCGGCGCAGCGCGAAATAGATCGCGATCGGCGGCAGTGAATATATGATGGCGAGTGCCATCATGTAGTTCCATGGCGCTTCATCGCTGTCAAAGAACTGATCGAGGGCGACCGCAACAGTCATGCTGCGCGTCGATGACAGCAGCAGGAACTGGTAGATGTACTCGTTCCACGCCAACAGCAGTGCGTAGACCCCGACGCCGACCAACGCAGGTGCCATCAGCGGCAGATAGACGCGCAGATAGATCTGTAGCGGCGACGCACCATCCATCTTGGCCAACTCGTCCAACTCCATCGGAATCAGTTTGCCGTATTGGTGCAGGATGAGGATGGCGTAAGGCGTGGCAAAGGCTACCATCGCCGCGATGACCGACCAGAGACTGTCTACCATCCCGTACTGATGCATGATATGGACGAACGGAATCACCAGGAACGTCGTCGGCAGCACGTAGGTTAGCAGCGCGAAATCGGTGACCAGCCAACTTCTGCGCAATCGCATGCGGCCCAGCGAAAAGCTCGCCAGCGATCCGAGCAGGACGGTGAGCAACATTGTCATCACGCCCATGTAGATGCTGTTGCCGAAGCGATGCCAGAAATGCTCCAGCAGCCAATAGTCTTCAGTCCAGACCGAGCGAAAGCTTGAGAAGTCTGGATCGGGAGGCCAGATGCTACCGGTGAATTCGTCGGCATCGGAATCGAGCGCGATCAGCACCATGTTGTAGACGGGCAGCAGCGTCCAGATCAGCAGTACGATGCCGAGCGTCACTCCTCCCAGCTTCGCCCACAATCGCCGCCGCCGGTAGCGTGAACGAGACGCCCGTGCCGGCGCGGGGACCGCCAGTGCGATGCTCATAGCTGCACCCCCATTGCGCGAACACGCCGCATCAGCAGGATCACCAGCGGGATCATGAGCGGCAGCGCGGTCATCATCGCCGCCACGCCAAGGTTGGGATAACCAAAATTGAATGCTTCGTTGAAGCCGTAGGTCGCCAACACATCCGTGAGCCTGCCCGGTGCGCCGCTGGTGACGAAGAACACCGTGTTGAAGTCGCCCAGCGTCCAGACGGAGGCAAGCAGGGTGGAGATGAGATAGACATTTCCCAGCAACGGGAACGTCACGTAGATCATGCGCCGGTAGCCGCTGGCGCCATCGACGTCGGCCGCGTCGTAGATGTCCTGCGGGATTGCCATCCTGGCGGCGACGAAGATCAGGGTCCAGAACGGCATCCACTTCCAGATATACGAGACGATGTTGGCCCCTCTCGCGATCCATTCGTTCACCAGGAACAATGGTCCGTCCTGTCCGGTGACCGCACGGATCAGGCTGTCGAGCAGGCCCCATTGAGTAACCAGCATCAGATGGATCGACGTGAAGACGATCATCGAGGGCAACGCCCAGGGTATCAGGAAGATCGCCAGCAGCGAGCGTACCCACCAGCTCCGGTTGATGAAAAAACCTGACAACAGAAAGGCCAGAAACATCATAACGTTCACGCCAATGGCCACGAGCATCAGTGTGTTCATCGCGGTGGTCAGATACAGCGGATCGGAGAACAGCATCCGGTACAAGGACAGATCGCTGCCCATCCACAGCCCGTAGATGACGGGGTAGATGACGAAGGCGGCGAACACGGCCACGTAGGGGACAACGAACGCGATCGCCCAGGTGGTGTCCGAGCCCTGCAGGCGGCCGTGCCAAGGTGGACGCCGTGATCGGCTGGCCGCAATGGGACGTCCGATCGCGAGAGCCTGCTGTGTGCTGCTCATGGCCGCCTCCCCGGCTCCACGCTGTGATCGGTCCAGCCCAACGACGGGCTGTGGACCTGACCCAAGAGTAGCGTGGCGCCGATCTGTCTCCCAAGCTTGATTATCGGCACTGTAGATCAATGGCTGGCCGGCGGGAACCGGACGCCGTAGACGGCAAGCTGTCAAAATGTAACGCGCACACCACCGAAGCCGCCGATCGGTGCAGCGGGACTGAAGCTCCGCGGATTGGTTGCACCGGGCGCCTGGGCGAGGAACACCGAGCTGGTCGGTGAGAATGTACCGAAAGTGTAGTAACGGGCGTTGGTAATATTCTCGGCCCAGGCAAACAACTGAACATTCTTGGTCAACTGGTAGCTCGTGGTGAGGTTTATGGTGAAATAGCCCGGCAGCGGCGGCGTGAGATTGGCCTCGTCACCGAACAGGAAGGCGCTGCTTGCATAAATGGCCGAGGCACCCACAGTCCATTTGTCCGTCACCTTGTAGTAGGCACCGATTTTCAGCTGGTTCGCCGGTATGCCAGGCAACCGGTTGCCGGGTCGGATGGTCAGATTGCCATTGGCATCTGCTGCCGGGTTGTTGCCAGATGCTTCGACGAATCCGCTCTCGAAGGTGGCGCTGATGTAAGTGTAGGCGACATAGGCAAGCCAACGATCCGTCTTCAACTGCGCACCGACATCGACGCCCTCGCGGCGCGTCTGGCCGATATTCGCGAAGAAGGCGCGCCCCTGTGTCACGCTATTGATGAAGGCGATGTCGTTGTCGAGGTTGCTGCGGAACAGCGCGAGGTTGTAGCTCAGTCGTGCCCCTTCGAACGGTGTGACGTTGCCGCGCAGGCCGGCCTCGAGCGTGTGCGACACGACCTGCTGAAGATTGGGGTCGCCGACGAAAAAGTTGGCCAGGCTGCATGAGTTATCCGGGCCGGCGCACGAAAGCTCGGCTGGCGTGGGCGCGCGGTTCGCCACGGCGTAGCCGGCATACGCGGTGAGCCACGGGGCGAACTGATAGGTGACGCCTGCGGCCGGATTGAAATGGTTGTAGCTGTGATTGCCGGTCAGGTCGCCGCCATTCTGATCGTTGAGGTCGATCAGCGCTGCGTTGAATCGGCCTGAGAGTGTCACGGCAAGCTGCGGCGTCAGGTTCAGCGTGTCGGCGATGTACAAGCCGTATGTCGCGTTGGATATCGCGACGCGGACCGGCGAATTGGTGCCTGGTTCGTCGATCACCACACCGGGTCCTATAAATACGCGGTCAAGCGCTGTCAGGCCACCGATATACGACACGGCACTGAACATCGTCTGCGCCCCATCGAAGCTGAGGCCCGCGACGAAGTGGTTCTTCAGTCCGAAGATGTCGTTGGTATTCGTTATCTGGGCAGAGGCGCCATAGGCGTTGGTATTGGTGGTCTGGTTGTCCAGCTCGGAATAGGGACCGCCATTCAGGAAGTCGGGGATGAAGGCGCCCCCCAGCGTGGTGCTGAAACCGCCGTCAAAACACAGCAACCCGGAACCATCGGTGCAGGGTGCGTCGTTGGGCGCATTGCCGTTGGTGACCCGCTGGAGCAGATAGCGGTAGTACACCAGCGCCTGTACCGAGGTGGTATCGGTCACATCCACAGTGCCATTGAGACTGACCGAGGCGTACTGGTTGGTGATCTGATTCGGCGCCGTGAACTGAGCGGCTTGGTCTGCGGCCAGCAGCTCAACCGGGGAGGTTCCCGGGCCGTTGAGTACGGAATGCGCGGCCGTGACATTGAGGTGCAGCTCGGCACGATCGCTGCGCCAACCCACGTCACCGAAGAAATTCTGCAGATCCGTCGATTGCAGATCACGCCAGCCGCTCTGGTGCAGCGCGGTGCCGGCGACATAGGTCGATTCGTTGCCTATCTGCTTGCCGTACTGGAATTCTCCCTGGACCTGACCAAACGATCCGCCTGAGACGTCGGCCTCGAAGCCCTGCCAGGTGAAACCGTTCTTGAGCTGGACGTTCACCGAGCCGCCGAGGGCGTTGAGGCCGAATACAGGGTTGGAGCCCTCGAGATTGATCCGATCTATGGCGATGTCGGGAATGAGGTCCCAATCCACGGTGTCGCCGAACGGCTGATTAAATCGAACCCCGCTTACGTAGACTGCGAGCCCCTGCGGGGTTCCCTGCAATCCTGAGGCAGCGAATCCATGATAGAAGAACGTCGGTTGATATGGATTGCCCGAAGCGGAATCCAGGCTGACACCGCTTACCTGGCGGTTCAGCGAATTCAGCAGTTCCGTGGGTCCTTGGCGCGTGAGGTCGCTGCTGTCGAGCACATGGGTTTCCGCGGGGACCGCGTTGCGATCGATGCCGGAGCCGATGAGCGGTGAGGCCCCAATCACCTCGACAGGCGGCAGTTCGGTAACGGGCTGCGGCGCCGGTTGTGCAGTCTGTTGCGAGGTGTCGGCGGGCGGCTGCGCGGTCTGCGCCGCGGCGGTGCCGGTGAGCAGCAGCAGGATTGGCGCGATAAACCGGGCGCGTCGCACGCTGCAAACCTCCTGAGGCTTGGATCTGGTTTCGATTAAGACGGCTGAGGCGCGCGCTGCCTATGGTGCAAGTTCCCGGATTTCGTCAGAATGTTTCCCAAAATAACGGCTTGGCGCGCGATGAGCGCAACAAGCTGTGAGGAGGAGATGGATCATGCCGCTGCGCGTGCGGCTCATTGCGTTGGTCGGTCTGGTGCTGCTGCTGTGCCTGGGCGGCGGCAGCGTGCTGGTCGGTTGGCACGCGGCCAGTTCGGTGCAGACGGAGTTGCGCGCGGCACTCGATGTCGGCGCAAACACGATCCACAACGGCTTCGACGACCTGGCGGGATCGGATGATCGCGCAAAGGAGTTGCGGCATCTGGTCGCCACGTTCAACGGCAACCGCCACGTGCGTGCGACGCTGTTCGATGTGGGGGGCCGGCCAGCAGCAACGTCCAGGCTGTTTGCTCCCACGCAGCAAGTCCCAAATTGGTTTCTGCGGCTGATCGCGGACGCGCCGACCACTATCCGGTTGCCGGTGCCCACAGCGGTCGATGATGGCGGTGCCATCGTCCTTCAGGCCGATCCGACCAACGAGATCGGTGAGGTCTGGACGCAGTCACGCGACGCCGTGCTGGTGCTCGCCGGCTTTGCTGTGCTCAGCGCGTTGCTGATGTCGGCGGTCCTCGGCCGAGCTCTGCGTTCGCTCGAGGTTCTGTCAGCCGCGTTCGATCATATCGGCAAGGGCGACTACCATGGCTCGCTACCGGCACACGGTCCGCGTGAGCTGAGGCGCCTGGCGAACGGCTTCAATGTCATGGCAGAACGGCTCGCCACGGTGGCGGCGCAGAACCACCGTCTGAACGAGCGGCTGCTGACATTGCAGGCCGAGGAACGCGCCGATCTCGCGCGCGACCTGCATGATGAAATCGGCCCCATGCTGTTCGCCATCGACATGACCGCCGCGGCGATCGAGCGACTTGCCGGCAGCGAGCGCGAGACCGAGATACCGCGGCACGTGCAGGCGATCCACGATTTGGTCGGGCGGATGCAGCGGCATATACGATTGATCCTGGGACGCCTGCGGCCACTGCAGACGATCGGACTGAACGCTGCGATCGATCGACTGGCAGCCTTCTGGCGCAGCCGCCGCTCCGACATCGCCTTCAGTGCCACCGTTTCGATCGAGGACGACAGGATCTGCAACGACCTCAAGGAGACGATCTATCGCGTGGTTCAGGAAGCCACCAGCAATGCCATCCGCCATGGCCGGCCGACGCGCCTGGACATTACGATTATCCATGACGGCGCCGAAGCGATCTGCGTCGAGGTGACGGATGACGGCATTGGCATGTCGGCGGACGGGGTGACCGCGCGCGGCTCCACACGGCTTGGCTTGATCGGTATGCGTGAGCGCGTGATGGCGATGGCGGGTTCGCTGGTGATCAGACCGGGGCGCAACGGGAAAGGGCTCTCGCTGGTGGTTCAGCTGCCGTGCGAGCATTCGCAGCATGCGGACGTGCCGGAATGAAGATACTGCTGGTCGACGACCATGCGGTGGTGCGCAGCGGCCTGCACACGCTGCTCACGTCCACATGGGACGCGCGGATCTTCGAGGCGGCGACCGGACGCGACGCGCTGCTGCAGCTGCGCCAGGAGCGTCCGGACCTGGTGCTGCTCGATCTGAACCTGCCGGGCATAGGCGGTCTGGAGTTGCTGCGCAGGATGCTGGTCGAAGACCAGTCGGTGCGGATTCTGGTGCTGAGCATGCATGCGGAACCGCTGTATGCGGCGCGCGCGATTGAGCTTGGCGCCCGTGGCTACCTGAGCAAGAACGCCTCGGCGGACGAGTTGCTGACAGCTATCCGGCGTATCACCGAAGGCCGTCGATACATCGAGAACGCGATCGCGCAGGAACTGGCATTGCAGAAAGTCTCGCCCGGCGGCGGCGTGCAGGACTTGACGGAGCGCGACATCGAGATCATGCGGCTGCTGGCGGAAGGCCTGAGTCTGACCGAAATCGCCGACGCTCTCGGCATCGGCTACAAGACGGTGGCCAACGCGTGCAGCCACATCAAGGCCAAGCTCGGTGTGGCACGCACGAACGATCTGGTGCGGCTGGCGATGACGCTGGGCATCGCCTGACGCCGCGCTGCTATCCCTTGACGCCGCCCATGGTCAGACCGGCCGCCATGTAGCGACGGAAACCGTAGTACAGGATCAGCGGCGGCAGGGCGTAGATGACTGCCGTTGCCATCATGTAGTTCCACGGCGATTCATCGCTGTTGAGGAACTGCGCCAGCGCGACCGCGACGGTCATGCTTTCCGGCGTCGACAGCATCAGGAAATTGTAGAGGTACTCGTTCCACGCCAGCAGCAGCGCATAAGTGCCGACGGCAACCAGTGCCGGCGCCATCAGCGGCAGATAGATGCGCAAATAAATCTGCAGCGGGTTGGCGCCATCGATGCGCGCCAACTCGTCAAGCTCCATCGGAATCGATTTGCCGTACTGCGAGAAGATGAAGATCGCGTATGGCGTGGAGAACGTCACAATCGACAGGATCACGGCCCAGAGGCTGTTGGTCAGCCCATAGATCTGCATGATCCGATACAGCGGGATCGCGAGGAACGACGCCGGGATCACATAGGTCATCAACGCCGCGTTGGTCAGCATCCAGCCTTTGCGCAGGCGCATCCGCCCGACCGTGAAGCTGGCGAGCGTGCCGATCAGCAAGGTTAGGAACATCGTCATCAGACCGACGAAGAAGCTGTTGCCGAACTGATGCCAGAAGCGCGCGAGGTACCAGAAATCCTGGGTCACCACGACGCGGAAGCTCTCCAGTGACGGATTCTCCGGCCAGACCGACCCACTGAATATGTCGTCATGGCTGTCCAACGAGATCATCACCATGTTGTAGATGGGCATGAGCGACCAGACGAGGATCACGAAGCCCAGCGCCATGCACGCCAATTCGACGGCATAGCGTCGCAGCCGGTAGGTGAGCGGCGAATGTATCCGGCGGCCAGCCGTGGTCGCGCTCACATCTGCACCTCATTCATGCGTAGCTTGCGCATCAGGATGAAGACCAGCGGAATCAGCAACGGCAGCGCGGTCATAACCGCGGCCACGCCAAGGCGCGGCAACGCGGTGGTGAAGGCGTAGCGGATGCCCAGCGTCGCCAGCACTTCGGTGGACATCGCCGGCCCGCCGCCGGAGACGAAGTAGGTCGAGTTGAAGTCGCCGAGGGCGAAGATGGTATCGAGCAGCACGCAGACGATATACAGGTTCGCCATCAGCGGCAGCGTTACGTGCGCGAACCGTTTCAGGCCGGTCGCGCCATCCACCGCCGCTGCCTCGTAAAGCTCCTGCGGGACGGCCATCCTGCCGGCCAGCAGTATGATCGTCCAGAACGGCAAGGTCTTCCAGATATAGGCACCGATGTTGGACGCCAGCCCCATCCAGCGATCATTCAAATAGACCGGGCCGTCGATGCCGAACAACAGGTACAGGATATTGTTGAGCATGCCCCACTGACCATTCATCAGCCAGTGGATCGAGATGTAGGCGGGGAGTGCCGGCATCGCCCAGGGCAGGATGAACACGAGCAGCAGTGACTTCGTCCACCAGCTCTTGCGCATGAAGAAACCTGACAGGAGGAATGCCAGGAGCATCTTCAGGTTCACCCCGACGCCCACGTATATCACCGTGTTGAACACGGCGGTCAGGTAGCGGGGGTCGGCGAACAGTTGGGCGTAGAGCTCCGGCTGGCCGCCCAGCCAGAGCCCGTAACAGATCGGATAGAGGACGAAAGCGAAGAACACCAGCGCGTACGGCACTGCGAAGGCGATTGCCCAGACGTAGTCCGAGCCTTGCAGCCCGCCATGCCATGCGCGTCGCACCGGACGCGTTGCGGCCAGGCTACGTCCGACGCCAAGTGTCTGCTGTGTTACGCTCATGATCGCCTCGCCCGTATTACATCACGACCTTCGCGAAAATTTCATTGCACCGCTTGAACGCCTTATCGATGGCGTCGGCCGGCTTCATGCCGTTCTTGATGACGTCGGCATGGGCCTGGCCCCAGAGCTGCTCGGCGTTGGCCTGGCCCCAGGCGGGAGTGTATCCCTCAAAGACCGGCAGGGTTGGATTGAGCACCGCCTCGGTGACGTAGGGCTTCAGGCACGGCATCTCGGTGCTGAGCCAGAACGGATCGTCGTGCACGAGTTGCGGGATCGCCGGCACCCAACGCCCCAGCCCAGCCTTCAGGTTTTCGTTCATCACCTTCGGCTGCATGAAGTACTTCATGAAGTCTTTGGCAACCTCGACACCCTTCGCACCCTTCGGGATGAAGCCGCCCCCGGCGTTGATCTGGGTCTTCATCGGCGTGCCGTCATTCTTGAGCTGCGGAGCTACCGTCTGCATATCATGAAAGAAGGCCTGCTTGTCCTTGATCATCGCCAATTCGGTCGACAGCGTGCCGTCGAAGTCCATCACGAACAGCTTCTCATGGTAGCCGTTGTTGTCGTCGGCGTCATTCCAGCTCAGCGCCTCCGGCGGCACAACGCCTTCCTTGTAGAGGTTGGTCATGAACTCGACGGATTTGATCGCCGCCTCGCGAATCTTCGGGTCGTCGGTGTGCAGCTTGCCATCCGGCGTGATTATGCCCTCACCGCCATTGGCGATCAGGAAATGGGTGAACAGGTTATTGCCGTCGTTCGGTCCGACCGTGGTGATCTGCAGGCCCAAGGCGTAGACCTTGCGCATTCCCTTGGCGCGCAGCGGCTTCTGGGCCTCCTTAAGGTAGGTCCAGACCCCATCCCAGTTCTTGGGGATCTCCGACATCTTGAGGCCGGCCTTCTCGACCAGGTCGCCCCAGATATGGAACGGTGTGGCACCCTGCTTGATCGGGCAGAGGTAGTAACTGCGGGCCTTCGTCACCTTGTTGTAAAAGGTCGAGCCGAGCTTCGCGGTTTCCGAGAGCTGCAACTCGTGCGGCTTCACGACATCGCTGACGTCAAGGATCTTATCGTCCCAGGCGTTCTGCGGGATGATCGTTGACGGCGCGTCCATGAAGACGAGGTCGGGGACGTCGCCGCTGGTCAGCGCGGAAATCGTCTTCTGGTTCATCGCCATGAAGGGCATGATGCTGTAGTCGAGCTTGTTGCCGCTGGCCTTGATGTAATCCTCGGCCACCTGCCGCATCGCCTCGTCTTCCTGAGGAATGAACCCCTGGTTCAGCCAGCAGACCGCGGTCTTTGCCTGGGCGTTGGCAATATACGGCCGCCCCAGGGTTCCGGCTGCCGCCACACCCAGAGCACCACCAATCACCGTACGCCGGCTCATCCTACCCAAGGCCGTTCTCCTTCCCTGTGGGCCGGTCACTGATCTGCCGGCGCGATGGTTACTTACGAAAGCGTATTTGGGCGCGACTCTATTCAGACCCCCGGGGTCCGTCAAATGGTGACGCCGCCCTCCGGCCATGACCCGCCGCCGCCCTGTCAGCGGTCCGGGCCGCTGGTTCCGTCCTTGTGCCTCGCCGCACCTCCATGTCTCGCATAGACCGATGGACTCTGCCAGGAGAATGATCGGCTGGGCTGCCTGGCCGATGGGCCCAGCCCGATGCCTGTCCGTTTTCTTTGGGCGGAGCCACACCGCAACCATCGCGCGCGCCGTCGCGACGCCACGGGGCGAATTCGGGCTCCGGTAACGATCCGCGGCGCGCCACCCATGGTTCGGGAATAGATACGATTCCGAGCGAAAATGTGAAAACGCTCCTAAAAGATGTTTTGGCACGAACGTCATCTGTAAGGAATCAGCTTACCGTGCATGGATTGTGGTCGGAGGGGTTTGACTAAATCCAAATCGACGCTTTGACGTGCCCCGGGACTTTTTCCGGCAATAATCCTGGGAGACCGAGTAATGCCGAACCTTCAATCGGAAAGAAATAGCCTATCAATCAGGTCAACTGAAGGTTGCACAGTTCGTGCGTCACCCGCCACCCACCGAAGTTACATCCAACGAATACCAAAGATCTAGGTAATAGATCATCGGATTACTTAGCCAGTACTTTGGATAAAACCAATACCTTAGGTCAAAGACTGACTCTGCGATCCAGCTAGTTCAACCGACCGCCACAAGCTGCCCGAACGGCTGTCGATCGAGGGAGCGCGTCGGCCTTTACGGTCCGTATACGAAACGAAAAACCGACCGCCGCCAGGCGCCACAGCACACACAACAATGGGGAAAAGAGACATGTCAGAAACTGCCAAGCGCGCTCATCACCACGGATCGCACTCATCAAACTCATCGCCCCCTTCAAGCTCGTCGCCACCCTCCAGTTCGCAGCCGCCTTCCACTTCACAGCCCACCGACAACAGCAGCCTCCTCGTTGACCCGACGGTCGGCTTCGATAGCGTAACCGCCTACTCAGTCGACGGAACCGGCAACAACCAAACAAATCCCGATCTCGGCGCCGCCGGTACCGACGAGACCAGGCTGGCGCCGGCCAACTTCGCGCCGGGCACGACCAGTACGCCGGTCGACGGCCCAAACCCCCGCGACATCAGCAACGCGATCTTCGCCAACGACCAGAACGCCAACGATCCGGGCGGACGGTCGGCCTACATGTACGCGTTCGGCCAGTTCATCGATCATGACATCGATCTGAACGACGGACCAGACCACCGCCGCTGATGGCTCGAATGTGCTCAGCATCACCATTCCGCGCGACGATCCTTCGCTGCCGCCGGGCAGCCAGATCAACATCACGCGCGGCCAGGTGGACCCGGCAAACGGCAACGCGGTAAACTCGGTAACCCAGTACCTTGACCTGTCGCAGGTCTACGGCTCGGATCCGACCACCGCCGCCAGCCTGCGCAACCCCGACGGAACCCTGCAGACTTCGCCGGGCGATTACCTGCCGATCGTCGACGGTCAGTATGTCGGCGGCGATGTGCGCGCGGCGGAGAACCCGGATCTCACCTCGCTCGATGTGCTCTTCGTGCGCGAACACAACTACTGGGTCGGGCAACTGCACGCCGAGGATCCGAGCCTGACCGGGGATCAGCTCTATTCGATGGCACGCGCGATCACCACGGCGGAATACCAGAACATCGTCTACACCGAGTTCCTGCCGAGCCTGCTCGGTCCTGGCACGCTCACCCAGTATCAGGGTTACAACCCGAACGTCAGTCCGCAGATCTTTGAGGAATTCTCCACCGCCGCCTACCGTTTCGGCCATTCGATCATTTCGCCGACCGAGACCAAGATCGCCAACGACGGCACTGTTCTGGAGCAGCAGGATCTGATCGCAGCCTCAGCGGAGCCGCACCGAGCGACTATCCGATCAACGGCGGCGCCGATGCGTTGTTGCGCAACCTGGCGCAGGACTACTCGCAGCAGGAAGGTGCGACGATCAACATGACCTGCGCAACATGCTCAACGCCAATCCGCCTGGCGATGTGGGCGACCTTGCCGCGATCGACATTTTGCGCGAGCGCGACCTCGGCATCGCGACACTGAACCAGACCCGCGAGGCGCTCGGCATGACGCCTTACACCTCGTTCAATCAGATCACCAGCGACCCGACGCTCGCCGGCGAACTGCAGCAGGTCTACGGCAGCGTCGATCAGGTCGATCTGTTCGTCGGCGGGCTCGCCGAGGACCCGGCGTCCGGCGGCTCGATGGTCGGGCCGACCTTTCAGGCGATCATTGCGCAGCAGTTCGAAAATCTGCGCGACGGCGATCCGCTGTTCTACCAGAACCAGGGGTTCAGCCCGCAGCTCATGACGCAGATCCAGAACACCACGCTATCGGATCTCATCGTGCGCGACACCGACACCACCGCCATGCAGGCGGACGCGTTCACCGCCACCCAGCGGCACTCGAGCGACGTCGCGTCGCCGAACCCGGACGCGCCGCAGCTGGTAATCGGCGTGGATACCGACAACGCGGTTATCGCCGGCGTGCCAGGCGTGGACAACACGATCGTTGCCGGGCTCGGCAACAATCAGCAGCTCACCGGCGGCGGAACAAGCAACACCTTCATGTTCCTTGGCTCCGGGCATAATGATACCGTGACGGACTTCAACCCTGCCACCGACACGCTCGACTTCGAGAACACCATGAGTCCGATGGACTTCAGCAACGTCACCTGGTCATCGGCGCCCGACGGGTCCGCGATCCTGCAGGTGAACGGCAATACCGTGCAGCTGACCGGTGTGTCGGAATCGCAGGTGACTGCCGGCAACTTCGCGTTCAACCAGCAGAACCCCGCGCTACAGGCCCAGCAGTCGGTTGCCGGAAACACCTGAGACGTGACGCGGGCCTGAGACCTAACTGGGGCGAGGATTGGCGCGGGGCGGCGCCAATCCTCCCTTGCCGGGCGCGCCGCGCATGATCAAACTGGCGACATGACCAGCGAGTCGCTCGATTGCCTGAAATGCCCGGCGTTCTGCTGTCGCACCGCCGGCTACGTCGAGGTGAGCCGCAACGACATCAGGCGACTGGCGAAGTTCCTCGGTCTGACCGTGCGCGAGTTCGAGACACGGCATATCGTCGAGCGCACCCGCAAAGGCAGCAAGCGCATCAAGTCCGGCTTCGGCACCTGCCAGTTCCTTGGCGAGAACCGCCGCTGCACGGTCTACGAAGCGCGGCCGCGTGACTGCCGAGGCTACGTCTGCTGGAACCAGGAAGACACCACGGTGTTCGAGTTCGCTCGCTTCTTCCAGCTGCCGGTCGCGGAGCTGCGCAAGAACGACGTGGACGGCAAGCACGACACACAGGAGACGACGCGATGAGCGATCCGGAAATCATTGCCCTACGCGAAGTGATTGCGAAGCGGGGGCGTTCTGACGACATCGCCCAGCGCCGCCGGGACATCGACGCGCGCGGCTTGCAGAACAAGCTGCCCTCCGACGTCACGGTGGAACCGGTCGCTGCCAATGGTGTGAAGTCCGAATGGACCTCCACGCCGGACGCCGATCGTGGCAAGGCGGTGTTGTTTCTGCACGGCGGCGGCTACGTCATTGGTTCGCTGGACAGCCATCGGCATCTCGTCGCCGAGATTGGCCGTGCCGCGCGGGCGCGCGCGCTTGCCGTCGACTATCGGCTTGCGCCGGAGCATCCGTTCCCGGCCGCCGTGGATGACGCACTTGCGGCCTATCGCTTCCTGCTGGCCAACGGCGTGCAACCGAATGGCATCACCATCGCAGGCAACTCCGCGGGCGGCGGACTTGTCGTCGCGGCGATGCTGGCGATCCGCGATGCAAAGTTGCCGCAGCCTGCGTGCGGTTGGGCGATCTCTCCCTGGGTCGACATGGAGGCAATCGGCGACAGCATGGTCAGCAAGGCGGCGACGGATCCGACGGTGCAGAAGGCAGGCATCGTTGACATGGCAAAGCATTATCTGAATGGCGCCGATCCGCGTTCGCCGCTTGCCGCTCCGCTCTACGCCGATCTGCGCGGACTGGCACCGTTGCTCATCCAGGTTGGCGCGGCGGAGACGCTGCTCGATGATGCGATCCGCCTTGCGCAGGTTGCCGGCGCCGCAGACGTAGCCGTTGATCTGCAGATCTGGCCGGAAATGATTCATGTGTGGCACACCTACTTTGCCGAACTTGCGGCGGGACGACGCGCCATCGCTGCCGGTGGCGAGTTCGCACGTGCCATGACATCGCGTGGCACACGCAGCGGATTCTGATCAGTCCGTTCTCGGGTTTTGCGACGGTTCTCGCTTCCTGCAAGCGACCCACACAGACGCGTCAACGTAGCGCAACTGTGATTGACAGCCTACGGCCTTTCTGTGCCAACTGCGCAACGCAATCGCATTTTGGCTTGGCTTGCTGCGCCTCCGTCTGATCGGGTGCCCTCAAGACGTCCAAAGGGCCGGTTGTCTACCAGCATCGCGCGCTGTTGCACGATGCGCCTGACGGAGAGTGACGCAAATAATGGCTATCGGCACAGTCAAGTGGTTCAACACGACCAAGGGCTTCGGCTTCATCATGCCGCAGGACGGCGGCAAGGACGTGTTTGTTCACATCACAGCAGTGCAGGCGGCTGGTCTTCGTGGCCTGAATGAAGGTCAGAAGGTCAGCTACGAGGTGGCGATGGAGCGCGGCAAAGCCGCAGCGACGAACCTCAAACTCGCCTGAGGCGGCGGCGATACGCCGCGTTGCATTCACCCATCCCCAATAGCGCGACAGGGGACGCGCAATGGAAGGAGTGACAACGATGGCCAGTGGAACCGTGAAGTGGTTCAATGCAACGAAGGGCTATGGCTTCATCATGCCGCAGGACGGTGGGAAGGACGTGTTCGTCCATATCACCGCCGTGCAGGCAGCCGGGCTGAAAGGCCTCAACGATGGCCAGAAGGTCAGCTATGAGGTCGCGATGGAACGCGGCAAGGCTGCGGCCACCAATCTCAAGCTGAGCTGACGGCAACCACATACCACTGACGAAGCGGGCCGCAGCCGGGGCGATTGCTCCGGTAACGGTCCGCTTCGGCATTTCAGGGTGATGCGCGATGTTCTCGCTGGCGGAACTGGAAGCCGCACTGTCGCTGGTGCATGAGAGCTTTCCGGGCACGCCACAATACGAATGGCCGCTACTGAGCGAACGCTGCGGTGCCGAGGTATGGGCGAAGCACGAGAATCACACACCGACGGGCGCCTTCAAGCTGCGCGGCGGGCTGATCTATGCTGAACGTCTCCGCCGCGAACGGCCCCATGTGCAGGGGATCGTCTCGGCGACACGCGGCAATCATGGGCAATCGCTGGCCTGGGCGGGACGGCGCTACGGCATCGCCGTGACAGTCGTCGTGCCACACGGCAACAGCACGGAAAAGAACGCCGCGATGCGCGCCTTCGGTGCCCGCGTGATCGAGCATGGCGACGATTTCGAGATGGCGCGCGAGGAGGCGGCGCGGCTTGCGGCGTCAGAAGAGCTGGAGTTCGCGCCGTCGTACGCGCCGGATCTGGTGAAGGGCGTGGCGACATATTCGTTGGAGCTGTTTCGCGCCGTGCCATTGCTCGATGCGCTGTATGTGCCGATCGGTCTCGGCTCCGGCATATGCGGCGCGATCCGGGTGCGAGATCTGCTTGGCCTGCGGACGGAGATCATCGGCGTGCAGGCGGCCGGTGCGGCGGCCTATGCGCGTTCCTTCGAGGAGGGTCACGTGGTGGCGTTGAATCGCGCCGAGACCTATGCCGACGGCGTGGCAGTGCGTCAGCCGGATGCCGGCGCGTTCGCCTTCATCCGCGCCGGTGCTTCGCGCATCGTCACCGTGTCCGATGACGCGATCGCGGCGGCGATCCGCGCCTATTGGACCGATACGCACAACCTTGTGGAGGGCGCCGGCGCCGCACCACTCGCCGCGCTGCTGGCGGAGCGGGAACGCATGGCGGGCAAGCGCATCGGCGTGGTGATCAGCGGCGGCAATATCGATCTGGCGCTGTTTCGCAGCTGGGTGCTGCGACAGGATCAGGCCGCGGTGAGCTGACTGACCGGATCGGTCGGCGCGCCTGTGTGGCTGGGCGACGGCTCACGGATCATGTAGCCACGACCCCACACCGTACCGATCAGATTGTCGGCACCAGCCATGGCCAGCTTCTTGCGCAGCTTGCAGATGAAAACGTCGATGATCTTCATCTCCGGTTCATCCATGCCGCCGTACAGGTGGTTCAGAAAAGCTTCCTTGGTCAGCACCATCCCCTTGCGCAGAACAAGCAGCTCGAGAATTGCGTATTCCTTCCCGGTCAGGTGCACCGCCTGACCGTCCACCGCGACCTCGTGGCTGTCGAGGTTCAGCAACAGCGGACCGACGCGGAGCGACGGTTGGCTGAAGCCCTTGCTGCGTCGGACGATCGCCTGCATCCGAGCCAGCAACTCCGCCTTGTCAAACGGCTTGGTGATGAAGTCATCGGCTCCCAGACCGAGGCCTTTCACCTTGACCTGCGGGCGTGACAGCCCCGACAGGATCAAGACCGGGGTGTCATTGCGCGAGATGCGCATCCGGCGCACGACCTCGAAACCTTCGATGTCGGGCAGCATCAGGTCGAGCACCACGATGTCGTAGTCATAGTGGCGGGCCAGTTCGAGACCTTCCTCGCCGGTGTCGGCATGATCGACCACGGCGCCAACGGACCTCAACATCAGCGAGACGCCACGCGCCGCGACAAGGTCGTCTTCAATGAGCAGGATTCGCATTGAGATGCTTCCCCGGGTTTAGTCCGGGAATACTTCTACCACTATAACGTGTATTCTGCCAGTAGTTTCTTCACTTTTTTGGGGCATATTCTCACAGCCTATTGATTAAACGCGAGCTTATTCCGCTTCTTATCAGGATATCGTATCAATCAGTGGGATTGATGGTTCTCAATGAGATATACCACAACCGTGGAGCGAGCTGCCGCAGGGCGGGCCGCCTTGCGAGACATCGCACCGCTGCAGATCGAAGGGCGCGTAAGCGGACTATCCGGCCTGGTGGTCGATATCGATGGGCTCAGCGGACATGTCTGCGTGGGCGACGGTCTGCTTCTCGCGGCACGTGATGGCCACAACATCCCGGCGGAAATCGTCGGATTTCGCCAGGGGCTGGCGCAGGCGATGCCGTTCGGCGCCCTCGACGGGCTCGGTCCCGGCAGCGCCGCCCGGTTCCGGCCGCGGTCCGTTGGCGAGCCGAGCGGCGGGACCTTGTCAGTATCCGACGCCTGGCTCGGCCGCGTGCTGGATCCGCTGGGTCGACCGCTGGATGCGCACGGGGCGCTGCCGGCCGGCCCCGCCGCTCGCCGCGTGCGCGCCCTGCCACCTGATGCGACATTGCGGGCGCGCCTGGGTCCGCGTCTCGATGTCGGCGTCCGGGCACTCAATTGCTTCGCGACCTGTCGCCAGGGGCAAAGGCTCGGGTTGTTCTCCGGCTCCGGCATTGGCAAGTCGAGCCTGCTGGCCATGCTGGCACGCCATACCGCATGCGATGTCGCGGTGCTCGCCCTGGTCGGCGAGCGCGGGCGGGAGGTGCGCGAGTTCCTCGAGGACGATCTGGGTGCGGCGGGGCTGGCGCGCTCCGTCGTGGTGGTAGCCACTTCGGACTCGCCCCCGCTTCTGCGCCGCCAGGCGGCCTTCGCGGCAATGACCGTGGCGGAGCATTTCCGCGACCAGGGGAAGTCGGTGCTGCTGCTGATGGACAGCATCACGCGGTTCTGCCTGGCGCTGCGCGAGATCGGACTGTCGGCGGGAGAGCCGCCCGCCACCAAGGGCTATCCTCCGAGCGTATTCGCCGAATTGCCGCGCCTGCTGGAGCGTGCGGGTCCTGGACTCGACGGACCGGATCGCTCGATCGGCTATGTCACCGCGCTGTTCAACGTGCTGGTCGAGGGCGACGATCACAACGAACCCGTGGCTGATGCGGTGCGCGGCATCCTCGACGGTCACATCGTGCTCGATCGCCGAATTGCGGAGGCAGGCCGCTATCCCGCGATCGACGTGCTGCGCTCGCTGTCACGCGCGGTGCCCGGCTGCAACGCACCGGAGGAGAACGCTCTGGCCCGCCGCGCCCGTGCGCTGCTCGCACTGCACGCCGACATGGCGGACATGGTGCGCCTTGGCGCCTACCGAGCCGGCAGCGATGCGGCCGTGGACGAGGCAGTGGCGCTGGCCCCGCGCATCGAGACGATGCTGCGACAGGCGCGCGACGAACACACCGATATCGAGGACAGCTTCGCGCTGTTGCGCGCGGCGATGGAGCAGCCATGAGCCACGATCCGCTGGAGGCACTGTTGAGGCTTCGGCGGCTGGCGGCCGACGAGGCGCGTCGCGGACTGGCCGAATGCCTGCGTGCCGAGGGCGAGGCAGCCGTGGCGGTTGCCACGATCGAGGCCGCGATAGATTGCGAGACCGAAGCCGCGACCAGCCTCGCCGCGGGCGATGCCGAGGTGGAAGCATTCGCCGCCTGGCTGCGACGGATCCGGCCAAAGCAGCGTGCGGCGCTGGCCGCCGCCGAAGCGGCCGAAGCAGCGACGACGCAAGCCCGCGGGGTATTGGGAGCCACACGGGCTGCAGTGCAGGCGGTAGAGGAGACGCTGGAGAAGCAAGCCGCCGTGGTGCGGGCCGAGGCCGAGCGCAGGGCGCAGGCCGAGATCGACGAGGCAGCGCAGCGGAGTGGGGCGATCACGGGGACGTGATAATATCCCGTGTGATGCATCACACGCCCGCGCAGGTCGATCCGCTAGCGTGCCGGTGGGGGATCTCCCATGGCACGAGAGCTACTGCTCGGCACGGCGCTGCAGACCGGGCTGACGTTCATGGCGGCGGCGCTGTCGCTTCCGGCCGCTGCGCAGCCGGCACCGAATGCGCGTCCGACCGGCGGGAGTGTGGTGGGTGGCACCGCGGCTATCAGCCGGACCGGCAGCAACACGCGGATCGATCAGGCCTCCCAGCGCGCCGCCATCGACTGGCAGAGCTTCAATGTCGGCAGCCAGCAGAGCGTCACCTTCAGCCAGCCCTCGGCCAGTGCGGTCGCGCTCAATCGCGTCACCGGCCCCGACCCGTCGCAGATCGCCGGACGCATCGACGCCAACGGCCAGATCATCCTGGTGAACCAGTCGGGGGTGAATTTCTACAAGGGCGCCCAGGTCAACGCCGCCGGGGTCATGGTCAGCGCCGCGGGCATCACCAACCAGAATTTCATGGCGGGCGTCATGAAGTTCGACCAGCCCGGCAAGCCAGACGCCAAGGTCAGCAACGCGGGCACGATCACGGTGAAGCAGGCGGGGCTGGCCGCGCTGGTGGCACCCCAGGTGGCGAACTCCGGCACCATCACCGCGCGGCTGGGCCATGTCGTGCTGGCGGGTGCGAGGACCGCGACGCTCGATCTGTATGGCGACGGCCTGCTGTCGCTCGACGTGACCGATCAGGTGACGCAGGCGCCGAGGGGTCCGGACGGCAGGCCGGTGACCGCGCTGGTGACCAACACCGGGGTGCTGGTTGCCGATGGCGGCACGGTGCAACTCACCGCGCGCGCGGCGGACGGGATCGTGCAGAACCTGGTGCAGGCCGGCGGGAAGATCCGTGCCGCGACGATGGGCGATCAGACCGGCACGATCGCGCTGAACGGCGTTGGCGGCTCGATCGTGGTCGAGGGACAGTTGTCCGCGCCGGGCCGTGCGCCAGGGACGACCGGCGGCAACGTTGAAGTCGTCTCCGACGGCAATGTCAGCCTCGCCTCGACGGCGAGGATCAACGCGTCGGGGCAGGCCGGCGGTGGCGTGGTGGCGATCGGCACGACGCTGGATCGTGCCAAAGGTGGGCCCAATGTCACGCCGACGCGGGTAGCCGCCAACGTCAAGGTATCTCAGGGCGCGCAGATTGCGGCGAACGCCACCGAAAAAGGCGATGGCGGGCGCATCACCGTGCTGTCCAGCAGGATCACGCAAATGGACGGCGTGATCGCCGCCAAGGGTGGGCCGAGCCGAGGCAATGGCGGCTTCGTCGAGGTCTCCGGCAACGTCGTAGCGATCAGCGGCACCGCTGATGAGTCGGCGGCCGCCGGCAGGGCGGGAACGCTGCTGCTCGACCCAACCAATCTGAACATCGTGGCGGCATCGCCTGGCAGTATCGACGGCGAATTCCTTGGCGACACGCTGCCTGGAACCGCCACCGACGCGGTGCCGCCCCCCTCGACCATCTCAGCCGCGAAGCTGGCCACACTGAGTGCGGGTGGAGACGTCACGGTGCAGGCCATCGGCGTCATCGATGTGCAGAGTAACGTCACAGTGGCGAACGGCCTTCTGCTGCAGGCCGGGAACCTACTGGTGGACCGCGGCGTCGTGCTCCAGAGCAAGGCGCACACGCTGGAGCTCGATGCCGGATTCGATTTCACCAGCGGCAAGGTCGATCTGCCCGGAGCGATCAATCTTGGCACAACCGGCACGGGCGCCGCGCCACAGCTTCAGGCGGTCAACCTGACGCTGCGTGCCGGCAGCAGCATCAACTTGAATGACGCGGTGATAACCGTCGCCAACGTGGCGGACATCAACGCGCTGGCGGGCAACGTTAGCCAGGCCGCAGGTGGTTCGTTGGCGGCGGCGACGATGACCGGAAATGTCGTGGGCAACGCCGCGCTCGTAGGAACGAATGCGATCAGCAACCTGGGAAACTTCACTGCCACGACAGGTTTCATCCTCTCGAATACTCCTCCACTGTCGGTGACCGGTGCGGTGAATGGTGGCACCTTCCTGAACATCACCAACGCCGGACCGTTGGGAATCAGCGGCAGCGTGTCGGCAGACTTTCTCAACCTCAGCGCATCGAGCGTCAGCATTGCAGGACCCGTAACGACCACCGGCGACCTGCTTATGACAGCGACCAACGGTGCGATCACCGAGGCGCCCGCCGGATCAATCACCGCCAACCTGCTGGCTGCGAGCACTTTGGGAACAGGCGGCGACATATCGCTCCCGAACAAGACCAACCTGATCGCCCAGAGCGACGGGAATATTGCCACCAATGGCAATGTGGTCCTGGTAAGCGGCGAGAACCTCACGCTGACCGGCGCGCATAGCGGAAGCAATCTGTTCTTCCAGGTCGCCGCCGGCGACGGTACGCTGACACTCAGCGACAACGATCCACGCAGCGATGGTGTTCCCAACCCGGCAATCCTGACGGCGACGCAGCGCATTTCGCTGGTCGCCGACAACTACGCCATCCTGCCGAATCCGAGATCAAAGCTGGTCGACAGCACAATCACTGCGCCGACGGTGGAACTGGCGCCATTCTCCACCACCGCCAACACGAGCCTGTTGACCGGCAGCGGTCTCCTCATCAATACGACCATGCTGTCGATCATCCAGACCAACGGCGGCACACTGGAAGTCGGCGGCTTTACCAATTTGCCAGCCGGCGCGGCTACACCCGCGGCATCTACCACGGCGATCGACATCGGCGCGCCGCTCGACCTGACAGCAATCGCCTCGACGCTGCGTCTGGACGCGAATGGTCCTGTCGGTCAATCCGGTGGCCCGCTCACGGTGACCGCTTTGACCGGCACCGGCGGCGCCTGGACGCTGAACAATGCCGCCAACGCAGTCGCGACCTTGGGCAATGTGACGGCCGCGAGCTTCAGTCTGTTCGACAGCACCAGTCTGACTGTCGCCGGCACGCTGAACGCGACCGCGGCCGTGTCGATCACCGATCCCCTCACCGTGACCGTCGCCGGTCTGGTCAATGCCGGCGCGGCAGAACTGAACGCCCACGACATCGACATAGCCGGCTCGGTGGATGCCGGGATGATTACGCTGAACGCCAACGGCGGTGCGATCAATGCGACCGGCGTGCTGGTCACCGACGAACTCACCGGCAGCTCGACCACCGCGGCGAGTCTGACCGGAGCCAACCGGATTGCCGCACTCGGCGCCTTCACTGTCGGCACCGGCCTCACGCTGAACGACAACGTCGATCTGCTGATCGCCTCCGCACTGAACGGACCGCACATCGCGATACGCGACCCGGCCAACAGGATCAGCGCTGCGGATGGCGCGGTCATCACCACCGGTGGCAGCGCTCGGCCAGCGGGACCAATACAGTCCGCACTGGAACCTAGCACGGGCGCTCCTGGCACGCTGTTCCAGGCCGCGAGCTTCACGCAGATCGGCAGCAGCTTGGTCGTCGGGCAAGGCGGTGGACCCGCCACGCTGCAAATCTCGATCACCGGCAATGCGCAGTTCGATCCACCGCTCGGTCTACAAGGTCCCTCCGCGTGGCTGATCCTGAACCTCACCAACGGGACCGCCGCAGGCAACGTGTTCGTCAATGCCCTCGATGTCTCCTACACCACACCGGGGAGCACGAACCTGACCGGCACGATCGCCGGTATCAGCGGAGGGCCCGCCGCCGCAGTCGGCAATATCGAGCCGGCGATCGACTCGAACTATCTGTTCAACGGCTGCATCATCGCGGCCGCGCTGTGTCATCCGCTGGCGCCGCAAACTCCCACACCGGCTCCGAGGGTAGTGGTCAACCTGAACACCGGCCTGACCGCGACGCTCGGTGCGATCTATCCTCTGCTATCGCTCGCACCGGCAGCGATCACCAATCCGCCCAAACTCACGCTCATCGCCCTGCCGATGCTGACGCCGCGGCCACCGCAATTGACCGATCCGGACGTCGTGCCGCCCAACATCACGTTCCTGGATTATTGAGCATGCGCGCAGCGCTCTTGCAGGTCGCGATTCTTGGTTTGTTGGCCGGATGCGCTCAGCCGCAGCCATCCGACTATGTCGGCGGGGCGGCGGGGCAAGGCATCGAAGGAATCAGTCTCGGGAAGAACACCAGCGGCGAAAGTTGCAATCAGTTGCCAGGCGATGCCCCGAATACAGTGGCCGTCTTCTGCGGCACGTGGCAGCAGCCGGCCGCACGTATCCGCACCGATGGCGCATCAACACAAGTGACACCGATGAGCGTCGCCACATCGGGTGACTGGCGCGACACCATCAACCTTCGCTTCGCGTGCGACACACCGATTGCCACATCGATACTCGGCGACGCGCAGACGGCGGTGCTCCAATGCAGGCGACTCATCGGCGGCTGGCCGCAGGTGGCGCTGGTCGCCGCTGTAGATGGCCGGCTGTACGAAGCCGACGGCATCCTGCCGACACTGTCGGTTATGGAGCGCTCGATCGGCGTGCTGTCGGGCCGGGTAAGTGCAACGGCGGCAGTGTTGCCCTCATCGGCCGCCGACACGCTGCTGGCATCGCAACTGGCAGCGCGCGCATTCAGTGCCGGTGATGTCGGTGAATACCAGCGACTGATGGCGCTCGGTGCGCGCGCCAATCTCGCGGAGAACTTCGCCGCAGCCGAGACCGCGTATCGCGCCGCGCTTGCCTTGCAGCAGAAGGCACTCGGTCGCGACAACCCCGACACCGTGACGGCTTTGATGCATCTGGCATTGCAGGTGTCGGATCAAGGCCGCTTTGCCGAGGCCGACACGTTGTTCAGGCAGTCGGACGCCCGCGCCCCGCGCGCCAGCGACAAGGCGGCGGTCGCGCGTCTGTGGCATTACCAGGCGCTGCACGCGCTGAACCAGGGTCACGACCAGCAGGCGTTGACGCTGCTGGGGCAGGCCGAGACCGGCTATGCCACGCTGGTCCCGCGCGAGAGCCTGCAGGCCATCGCGCCGGTCCAGCATGTGCAGCTCGCATCGGCCGGTGACATCCCCGCGGTGTTGCCAAGTCAGCAATTGATGATCGATCCGACCGCTCAGTCGGCGCTGATCGGCCTGATCGAGGTCCGCCGCTATCGCGGGATCGTGCTGCGGCAACTCGGCCGTCCGGCGGAAAGCGAGGCGGCGATCGCTTCGGCGCAGACATTGGCGCGGGCAAACCAGATGGCTGTGCCGCTGGTCGCCGCGCGCCTCACTCGCACCTCGGCGACCACTGACGACGTCCGTGGCAATGAGCTTGCCGCTGACGCCGGCCTGACATCGTCGCGGCAGGATTTCACTCAGGTCGTGCCGAGTACACGGCCGGTCGCGGAGACCGCTCTGCTGCAGGCCGGCGTGGCAGCCAAGCAGGGCAATGCGGCGCGCGCTGTCGAACTGTGCCGTATCGGCGCGGCGCTGCTGCGCGATCTACGCTCGGGCACCGACCCGGCGCTGCTTGAACCGTGCCTGGCATCGTACGCCGCCGAGGCCGACCGTCGTCCCGGCGACCGTCAGGCGCTACTGGGGCAGATGTTCGAGACGGCGGAGTTGGCCCAGGACAGCGTGACCAGCCGGGAGATCGACGAGGCGGCGGCACGGCTGGCGGCCAACGCACGTGATCCGAAGGTGGCGACGGCGATCCGCCGCCGGCAGGACGCGGGCGACAGGCTCGCGGACCTCTATCGCGAGCGCGACACACTGACGGGAAACGCACCGCCGGGCAGTGTGTCGCTCGGAGTGCCGACCAACCCGGCAGACCTCGACAAGCGGATCACCGATGCACAGTCGGAGCTCGCGGATGCCGATGCGGCATTGCAGACCGCGTCGCCAAATTACGGACAGCTCGTGCAGCAGGTGGTGCCGGCTGACGACGTGCTCGGGGCACTCGGACCGGACGAGGCGCTGGCCGCCATTACGCTCACGCCGCACGGCGGCTGGAGCTTTCTGCTGCGCGCAGGCGCCATCGATGCAGCGCCGGTTAGGGGCGATACTGCTGCGATCACTGCCCTGGTGAAGCGGGTCCGGGCGAGCATCGAATCACCCACCGGAACACCGCCGAAGTTCGACACCACAGCCGCGCAGGCGCTGTACAACGCAACGCTCGGACCGGTGGACGCGCGGCTCCACGGCGTGACGGCACTGGTGGTCGCACCGTCAGGCGCGCTTTTGTCGCTGCCGTTCCCGCTGCTGCTGACCGGACAAGGCGATCCGGACAACCTCGCCGAGGCGCCGTGGCTCATCCGGCAGATGACGATCGCGCACGTGCCATCGGCGGCGAACTTCGTCGCATTGCGCAAGGCAGGCACGTCGCGTGCGGCGCATCCGTGGTTCGGCTTCGGCGGGTTCCGTCCAGTGACGCTGGCGCAGGCAGAGGCAAGTTTCCCCGGCGCGGCCTGTGCCGACAGCGCGAAGCTGTTCGCCTCGTTGCCGACGCTGCCGTTCGCGCAGCGCGAACTTGATGCGGCCCGGACCCTGCTTGGCGCGCCGCCGTCCGACGAGTTGCTGAACGCCGCCTTCACCGCCGATGCAGTGCGACATACTGCCCTGAAGGACTACCGCATCCTGCATTTTGCCACGCATGCCCTGCTGCCGGCGGAACTGCGCTGTCAGAACGAACCGGCCATCGTCACGTCCGCGCCGCCGAATGCGCACGACGCGTCCGGCACTCTGCTGACAGCGGGCGATGTCGTCGGGCTGGACCTCGACGCAGACGCGGTGATCCTCTCCGCCTGCAACACCGGAGGTCCGGGCAATAGCGCGCGGGGCGAGAGCCTGTCGGGCCTGGCGCGCGCCTTCTTCTTTGCCGGTGCTCGATCGATGCTGGTGACCCACTGGTCGATCAATGACCAGACCTCGGCATTCCTTGTGGCGGACACGCTGCGTCGCCTGGCATCCGGCGCGGCGGGCAACTCAGGGTCCGGGACGGGGCTCGCCGGTGCGTTGCGCGCAGCGCAACTTGGTCTCATCGATCGAGCGGGGCGCGACCTGCCGGCCTACCTGGCACATCCGTTCTACTGGGCGCCCTTTGCGCTGATTGGCGAAGGCCGAAGCGGGAGCGGCGCACGCGGCGGGGCGTGACGGCCTGGGTTTCGCCGCTCGGGACTTCGCGTGATCCGCGCCGGATACACAGAAACCTCGATGAAGCTGCTCATCCGATAATTTCCGGACATGCGGTGCGATTCACGCTTGTTTAGCGGGAATCTTCGTTGACCTCACGATAAGTTGAGTATCAAATATGCGTGTGGACAATGGTTGCCGGTTGGTCTGTTCGGGGGGTGATGGAGTCAAGGAGAAGTCCGGAATGTCTGTCTATTCGAACAGAGCTCAGTGCGACTGTATTTTGCGTTCCGTGAAAGGAACTGCTCGCCGCCCTGACGGTGCGCCATACGTTGCCAGTCCATAACATAATGGGAGCCCTCGAGAGGGGCAACGCGTCCTTAATTTTTGGCTGGCACAGTTCGTCCAGGCACACGCTCTGAAGGAGGAACGCAGCGCCAGAGAATGTGGAAGAAGGTCCTGCGGGATGTCGCGCCATATCGAAGTGACATCACGCGCTATTTAGAAAGATGTCAGCGGCATTTGGCGAGAGGCGCGCCGCCGCATGCGAACGGCTGCCGATGGCATTGCCTTAGCACCATAGAAAATCGCCGACACAATTGACGCCGACAGTTCGAACCTGGTTCACGGTCACCCGTGGACCACAAAGATGCATATTCGAAACTAAAATGTCCCAAATGGAGCTAGTGACATGGGTTTCAGCGTTTCAAACGGTCAGATTATCGGCCCCAATGGCCAGCCATTTATTGCAGGAGGCGTAGACATCTGGGCCGGTCAGGTCATCAATGATCCAACCGGGTCGGCAAACCTGATAGCGTCCCTTTTCCCCAACGCAAACATGGTGCGGGTCGCTGCCGGCGACGGCTACGCAGCAGACAGCGCCGCTGCGCTTACGCCCTTCATCAATCTGATGACGAGCAAGGGCATCGTCGTCGAAATCGGCAACTATAATCCTGCACTGACCTCCAATGTCGGCACCGGCCAGGCACTCACCGATGAGCTCGCTTGGTTCACGAGCCTCGCGACAGCCTTCAAGGGCAACCCGTACGTCTGGTTCAGCACCGACAACGAGCCAAGTGATCAGTACACCTACAGTGGTGCGACGAGCGCCGAACAGCTCGCCGTCTACAATGCTATCCGCGCCACCGGCAGCACCTCGATGATCGGGCTGGAGAACAGCCAGTGGTCGATCAACGGTCAGCAGGCATTTTCCGCCAGCATCAGCGCCGGCGACATCGCCGGAATGACCAATGTCCATTGGGACGATCACTACTACAATTGGCTGTCGGCGTACTCCAGCAGTGTCGCGGACAACCTGTCGGCTCTTCAGGCAGAAGTCGCAGGGTCGCAAGTGTACAAAGATGCCGATGGAACTATCCCGGTCATCATCGGAGAGTACGGTAACTCGACCACGGGAACCGGCATCGATGGAGGTGGCACCGCCACTATCGCAGCGGTCCTGGAGAGCGGCTACGGGTCCACGGCTTGGGGGATAAACCCCGGCGGCTCGGGCGACCAGCTGACAAACGGCAACTCATTGACTGCATTCGGACAGCAGGTCGCCGCGGCAGAAACCTCGCCGCTGGCGCCGCCAGCGCCGCCGGCACCGGCCCTGCCTCCTAGCTCGAACGGGACGAAGATCACGACCGCTTCGGGTAGCCCGGTCGTCGACGCGGCCGGCAGGGCCTGGACGCTGGTCCAATCAGCGACGCAGGGCCTCCAGATCGCGATCAACGGAACGGTCGACACGAGTACCGCCAACGTTGTCCTGCTGGAGACCCTGAACGGAAATATGCTACAGGAGAATTCTGCTGGGAATTGGTACTCGGAGCCTGGCAAGGGCGGAGCCTGGACCCAGATCGCAGCCCCTGCCGCCCCGCCTTCAACCAGCTCGTCTGGAACCGAGATCACCACCGCCGCAGCCAACCCGATTATCGACCAGAGTGGCAACGCCTGGACGCTGGTTCAGTCCGCGGCGAATGGTCTGCAGATCGCCGTGAACGGCACGGTCGACACACCCACGGCCAACGTCGTGCTGCTCGAAACCCTCAACGGCGCAATGGTCCAGGAAAACACCGCCGGCAATTGGTACTCCGAGACCACGCCTAACGACTCGTGGGCGCAGATTGCGAACCCAAATCCGGCAACGCCTCCGCCGGCGCCGGCGACAGTCGTGACCGGAAGTGGCTCGGACACGCTGGTGCTGAGCATCTCCGAGGACGCCTATGCCAACGGCGACGGCACGAGTGACGCCAACGGGGACGCCGCTTTCACGGTATCGGTGGACGGCAAACAGCTCGCCGGCACCTTCTATGCCACCGCATCGCATTCCGCGGGAGCCAGCCAGAACTTCACGCTCAAGGGTGACTGGGCGCCTGGCGCACACTCCGTCACGGTGGCCTTCCTCAATGACGCCTGGGGCGGAACCGCGAGCACCGACCGCAACCTATACGTGAACGACGTCACTTATGACGGAACGGACACCAAACAGAGCGCGGCGCTCTACAGCACCGGGACGCAGACCTTCAGCGTGACGGACAGCACGGCGATACCGCCCGTGGTCACCGGCGGAGGCTCCGACTCGCTGGTGGTCAAGGTGTCCGAGGACTACTACCTGGCCAACGCGCAGTTCACCGTCTCGATCGACGGCAAGCAGCTTGGCGGCACGTTCACCGCGACGACAGTGCATTCCTCCGGCAACAGCCAGACCTTCGCCTTCGCCGGTGACTTCGGTTCCGGCCAGCACACGGTCTCGGTGAATTTCCTCAACGACGCCTGGGCGGGAACACCCGCGACCGACCGGAACCTCTACGTGAACGACATCGTCTACAACGGTACCGACACCGGCCAGACCGCTGCGCTCATGAGCACGGGTGCGAAGACCTTCTCGGTCTCGGGTGGCACGACACCGTCTGTCAGCGAGACGGGCGATCACGGGTCTTTACAGAAGAATTTGTCGCAGACCGGCAACTACTCCGTTGGTGGCGATACCTTCGTGCTTGGCAGCGGCAACGCTGCCACGGTGACGCTGGGCACCGGAGCCAGCCAGATCAAGTTCGTGGGGCCCAGTTCGGTCACGCTGACCGGGGGTTCGGGGCAGGCCACCGTGACCGCCGATGCCGGCAACAACAAGTTCGTCGCCGGCACCGGTGGCCTCGATGTCGCGGGCGGGGCCGGCAAGGACGCCTACGTCTTCCACACCACGAGCGGCCTGCTTACGCTCGAGGACTTCTCGCTCGCGAAGGGCGACACGCTAACCGTCGACAAGTCACTTCAGGGTTCGCTGCATGAAGCCTCCGACGCGAAGGGCGGCACTATGCTCACGTTCGGCACCAACACCAGCCAAGGCGTCGATATCCATGGGCTGGCCGCGCTGCCGAGCAGCAACATCGTCTGGGCATAACGACCCGTAGAGTAGACGCTTTGCGCAGGGGCGGGCTTGCGAGCGAGGAGCTCGCAAGCCCGCTGCTGCGTTGTCGTGAGCAGGACCTGTAGCCCTGCCGGACTTTGCGGCGCCGCAGTAGCATCACAATACTGCGATCATTCTCCTAGCCACGCCCGGCCATGGCCTGCGCTGGACTATGGCGTTCCGATTACGGATCGAACGCGGCAGGCATTTGACCTAGTTGGGCGGCCATTCCGGCTTGGGGGCATGATCCTCTCTCCATAACCGGATCGCTTCACCCGATCGCAAAATCGGCGCGATGATGGACTGTCGATGTGATTGACGCGACGCGGGCTCAAGTTTCAGCTTGGGACCGTGGTTGGGTCGGAGCCTCCTTCTCACCCGTAACTTACGACCAGTACACGAGAAATTCAGTTCTCAATCACACTGAAGGCCGCCTACCATCTAGCTCGTTGGCCGACTGAATCTGCTGCAATACAGCAACAAAAGTGACTCAAAGGAGGGCGATGGGCATCGCGATGACGACAGGAAACGAGCGCGGGTGAGTTAAGGCTGAATGCATTACCCCGTGTCGACATCATCTGACACGGGCTGACGGGAGTTGTCATGTCGGAAGCTGCGCGACGAGATTTCTCGCCCCTGGTCATCGGAACGTCCACAGAGCCGGGGCCCATAGCGGCCACGTTCCCCGGCGTCCTCGCCAAACGGCCTAACCTGGTGGCTTTGGCTGCCATTGCATTCATGAGCGAGGCGCTCGCCGTCGCTGGTGCGCTTTGGATCTCCTTCGCCGTCTGCACCGCCTGGGTCCCCGAATTTCAACCACCCCAATCCTGGTTCGGGCTACTGGTAAGCGCCCTGATGGTCGCGAGCATCGCGGAACGCGGCGACTACGGTGCCGGAGTTATACTGGACTGCGGCCTTCGACCGTGGAGCCTCGCGAAAGCCGCCCTCCAAACCTCGGGGGCTGTACTCCTTCTGGCGTGCCCTTCAATCATCGTCGCGGCAACTATCCTGGGACAATCGGCTACGCCTTTCCTGGGACAATCGCCCACGCCTTTCGAGATCGGCGGAATGGACCCGGCCACGTTGATCGTGTGGGTATTCTCCTTCGTGACCGTCGCCTATGTGGCAGTACTGTCCGTGCGCCTGGTTGGCCGTATAGCCACTGCGCCCTTGGCGCGGCCACGGCGTGTCGTCGTAGTGGGAGAGGCTGATCGCTGCGGCCGTCTGATCAGTCGCCTGCGCCAGGCGCCGCGTCGATCGATGAGAATCCTTGGCATTGTCGATCACGAGGCTGGCTCCGGCAACGAGCCCGCGGAATTCGCGAGGCGCTATGGCCTGTCCGCGCTGGGCGAACTCGATGATCTCCTCGATATGGTCCGGCGAGGCAAGGTCGACGTTGTCATCGTCGCCCTGCCGTGGTCGGAGGGCACAAAGATTCGGGAACTCGTCGGTTCAGTCGAGGGTACTGCGGTCGATGTGCTCCTCACCCCTGACCTCGGCGCCTTCGAACCCCTTGCAACCTCGACGGTCGAGGCTGCCAGCGTCCCACTGCTGCGCGCCATCTACCCTCCGCTGGTCGGGTGGAAGGCTTTTGTGAAGCGCACAGAAGACATTGTGATTGCCGGAGCGCTCACCGTGCTCGCTGCGCCTGCCCTATTGGCAATAGCCGCACTGGTCAAGCTAACCTCGCGCGGTCCGGTGCTCTCCCGCCAGCGGCAATTCGGCTACCGGGGCCAGGTCTTCCAGAAACTCAGGTTTCGAACCGTGCGCGCAGGACAAGGGGATCCTCAGGTCACGCCATTTGGCGCCTGGCTCAGGCGCAAGAGCCTCGATGAGCTCCCCCAACTAATCAATGTTCTGCTCGGTCATATGTCCCTGGTGGGACCGCACATTCACTCTGCCGATACGACTGCGGGCGACGTGTTGCCCGATCAGGCAGCGCCGGCGTATCTGTTGCGGCAACGGGTGAGACCCGGCCTGACAGGCTGGGCGCAGGTCAGCAACCGTCGGCATTCGTTGCACGCCTGCGACGAAGGAATGGACAGAATAACCCTCGACCTTGAATACATTCGAGACTGGTCGCTTGCGTTTGATTTGAAGATCATGTGGCTGACTATTGGCTTATTGATCAATGACAGAAATGCCAATTGATGCCATGAAGACATTGCCTCATTCGGCACTTGCCGGACGGTCTCCGGTGACGCATCAGTGAGGCAGCGGTCGGGGCTTTTCGCGCTCGCTGTGCTGGGGGCGGTTTTCGGCGGGTAGACCGCGCCGCCATACAGTCTAGAATTGAGCATTGCCAGGAGTTAGAGAGCAGTGGACGAGCCTTGGATGAATAAGACGCTACCTCGGGAGGTTGCCGAGCGGCCGCGCCGGGGCGAATCGCGTTCAATTGCGCGGCTGAGGTCCAGCCTCAGCACAGCGCATCATCCCTCATTCGTGCAACTCTACTACGCGCTTGAGGCGAGGCGCACATCACCCACTGCCTCTATGGTTGTGCAGTTCGTCTCTCCCTCGCCAGGAGCAGGGGTGAGCACCGTGGCGTCGGGCTACGCACGGGTCGCCGCGACCGGGCGGCCATCGCCGGTGCTGTTTGTTGATGCTTCCTGCCGTCCGAACAAAAATGATCTCGGCGGGCCCGACACATCCACCTTGATTGAGGCCTTCGACGACGGTGGCGCTCTGAACGAGGCCATCGTCCCGGCCAAGAACGCGGATAACCTGCTGTGGGCACGCCTCTGCGGGCACCCAGATGATCTGCTCGGGCTCGGGGGCGACCGGCTTCAGGACCTGGTCAACCTGCTGGGGGCCAGGCATCAACTGATCATTTTCGACAGTGCGTCAATCGAGCGGCCCGAAGCGGCTGCCTTGTCCCGCTACTGCGACGGTACCTTGCTGGTGCTCGAGGCTGGGGTCACATCACACCTGCAGATGGATGCTGCCTGCAAAAGGATCCGGCAGTTCGGCGGATTGCCTGTTGGTGTCGTGCTCAACCGTGAGCGGCGCGCACTCCGAGGGAAGTCGGTTCAGTTCGCCTGAGACTATGATGTCAGACAAGACGATGGACGCCACGGGTCATGACCACCGTGATCGAGTGCTGCCGATCGTCGGCGGTCAGAGTTGGCGGAAAGTCGCGATAGCAGGTCCCAGCCTGACGGGGTCGGTCCCGGATATGCTGCACGACGTAGGAATGCGGCATGCGACCCTGGTTCACTATCATTCGAATGCCTCTCTGCCATGTGCTCACGAATTGCTCCGCGTCGAGGCAATGGACGGATCGCCGTTGAGCGATCTCCAGATCGGCAGGCGCTGGCATCGTCCACCTTACGCGCTTCCGCTCCGGCTGGCGCGATATGCGCCGTTGTCCGTTGAGCCCGAGGTCTTGGATTTTGCGGTCATCGGCACACGCGGAGAGCGCAGCGAATTTGGCGCGCGCGTGGAGAGCATTGTTGCTCGATTGATTGAGGATGCGATTATCGGAGCAAGCCGCGGACATGCGGGCCTTTCGCTCGATCCCGCCGAATTGCGTTCACGCCACCGTTGCCGCTCGGCGGCGATCGATCACGCAATCGCAAAGTGGCACACGCGGCTGTTCTCCGAGTGGTGGAGTGTCGGGATGACCGCGACGCCACTCAGGGACATCGTGCGCACGGGCGCGACCGGCTCCGTGCGATGGCTATCGCCGCGCCGAGGCAAAGCTTATCTGGCAGATCCTTTCCCTTGGCCGGGGACCGACAGGTTGCTATGCGAGGAGATGCCCTTCTCCGGCGGCAACGGACGCATTGTCGCGCTCGCGCCGGACCGGGATGGGTTGTGGCGCCATTCCACCGTCGTGCTCGAAACAGGAAACCATCACTCCTATCCTTGCACGATCAAGGATGACGACGACATTTATTTCATGCCGGAAGCTACGAATCGGGGAGCCACGACGCTCTACCGCCTGTTGCCCGACAAGGAACCAATGCCGCTCTGCGTCGTTGCGCCTGGGCGGCGGTTGGCCGATCCGACAATCTTCAGGCACGCGGAGCACTATTGGATTGCTTGCACGGATCTCGACATCGGCACGCATGATAATCTGTGCCTGTTGCATGCTCGCGAGCCGAGCGGTCCGTGGCTGCCCCATCGGTGCACCCCGGTAAAGATCGACATCTGCGGGGCCAGACCTGCGGGCCCGCTGTTCAGGCTCGGGTCTGAGTTGTTCCGACCTGGTCAGGACTGCGCACGCACCTACGGCGCGGCCGTGGTCATCCATCGCGTCGACGAACTGTCACCCGAGCATTACCGGGAGACCGTGGTCGCCAGGGCTCTCCCGGACCCGGCAGGGCCATTTCCTCACGGGCTCCACACTCTCGCGGCCGACCAGGAGTGGGTCTGGCTCGATGGCAAGCGTTTCGTGTTCGACTTTGCCGGGCTGGTGCGAAAGATCGCGCGCAAGGCAAAAGGTGCCGATCGCAGCAGGGGTACCCAGGAATGAACACACTCGGGCGACCCCAACGAATGGACGTGCGACGGACGTGGCAAGAATGACGACGAGCAGTTCGCGGCAATCGCCACTGAGCGTGTCGGTCTATCTTTATGACCTTCGCGGCGGGGGCGCGGAACGTCAATGTCTGACGCTGATACGCGAATTGCTCACAGCCGGCGTCACGGTGGAGCTGATTCTGCATCAGGCACTTGGAGAATTGGTCGATGAGGTGCCGCCCGGAACCTGCCTGGTCAACCTCGACCGCAGACGGACTCGCGACGACGTGTTGCCGCTCGCGCGGCACCTCCGGCGGCGGAGACCGGACATATTGCTGGCAAACGTCGATTTCATAAACATTGCCGCCACGGTGGCTGGAATACTTTCGACCACACGCACGAAGATTGTCATCACGCAGCACAATCCGCTCGCTGAGGAATTTTCGGCGGAGGGCCGGCAATACCGCGCCGTAGCACCGCTCTATCGGATTCTGGCTCCCTTCATCAGCGCCGCGGTCGCCGTGTCAGATGGAATCGCGCGGGAACTGGTGACGCTGGGAGGCGTGCCTGAGCACAAAGTCGTGACGATCTACAATGCGGTAATTGGTCCGGGGTTTGAGGAACGCGCCAACATGCCGGTGGCCCATCCATGGTTCTGTGACGGGATGTCGCCGATTTACGTCACGGCAGCCCGTTTGGTCCCGCAGAAAGACCATGAGACGCTGTTGCGGGCTATGGCAATCCACCGTCAGAGTGGCGGGCAAGGGCGCCTTCTGGTCTTGGGTACCGGCCTGTTGCGCGAGCATCTCGAGAGCCTTGCGCGCGAGCTCGGGATTGCCGACGCAGTCGATTTCGTGGGCTTCCAGGATAACCCGCTGCCATGGTTCCGGCGTTCCGACGTGTTCGTGCTCTCGTCGCGCACCGAGGGCTTCGGGATAGCACTGGCCGAAGCCCTGGGATGCGGCACGCCTGTCATCTCGACCGACAGCGGGCACGGGCCCTCGGAGATCCTTGCGCGCGGCCGCCATGGGATCCTGGTGCCGCCGAAGGACCCGGCGGCGATGGCGGCTGCATTGAGTGCGGTCGGCGAGATGCGAACGCGCTTTCCGCCTGAATCGCTGAAGGCCCGGGCCGCAGAATACAGCTACGCGGCTTGCGCTGCCGGTTATTTGGCGCTGTTCAACAAACTCGTGCCCCGGTGCGAGATGGCATCGGCAACTCCATGAACACGTCTGCCCCACTGCGCCGCGCAAGACTGCGCTGGCGACTTCGTGCCGGTTCACCGCCACCTTGTTAGGATTAGTCAGGCCATGAGCGCGACCGTCGGTCTCCCGTCCAGCGTTGTCATACGCGATCTGATGTTGACCCTCTGGTTCAACCGCGGGCGGATATTCCTGATTACGATCGTTGCGATGGCGATCGCCACCTACGCGGCACTCCAGGTTCAGCCCAAATACCAGTCGAACTCGTCGATGCTCGTCCTGCTCGGTCCGGAGTACGCTTTGCGTCCGGTGGCGAACCAGCAGCTCACGAGCTCCATCAATGTGATGCCGGACGAGTTGCTGCACACAGAATCCGACATTCTTACCAGCCTTGATCTGTACCGCAGCGTTATCGAGCAAATCGGCGTAGCAAAACTATACCCTGAGCTTTTGAAGCCCCCGGGACCGATTGGGCAGGCCTTCAAGCAGGTGAAGTCCTACATAAAGGACTCCCTGGGACTGACGGACGCTCGTCAGCCTGCCGACGCAGCCACCGCGGCGATGATGGCGGCCGAGCGCAAGTTCGCGGATAACGTCGGCGTCAACGTCGACAGGAAGTCGCATATCATTCAGGTATACTTTGAGCACCCCGATGCTGCGTTGGCAGCCGAGACGCTCAAAGTGCTGGAAGCTCAGTATTTCGTGCTGCGTGCAAAGCTGTTCGCTGATAAGCAGGCGGCAATCGTGGAGGCAGATCAGAGCAGAGCCGGGCTCCAGCTCGCCGCGGCGGACGCAAAACTTGCCGACTTCAAGCGCGTTCACAACGTCGGCGATTTCTCCGAGCGCCAGAAGATCCTGCTGGCGGAACAGGGCTCGCTCGAGGACCAGCTGACGAAGGCGGAGAGCACCACGGCAGGGCTGCAGGCACGCCTCGACGGCCTTTCCGTGCAACTCAAACTGGCGAGCGGCCAGCCGAACGCAAAGGGCAACCCGAACGCCGCGGGTGCTTTGCAAGGTATGGTTCAGGCCTACCAGAAGCGGCAGAACGAAGCCTTGACGACCTATCGCGGCTCACCCGCCTACGACACAGCCAGGACCGAGATGATGAAGGCCCAGGAGGAGATCGCGAAAATGCGCTCCACCCAGGCGTACAACATTCAGCAGGAGTTCAACAAGACCGAGGCCGACCTGCGCACCAGCCAGGCGACGCGTGATGCCGTCAAGGTTCAGCTGACAAGCATTGCGGACGAGCTGACCGCGATCGATGCAAACGAAGCCCAACTCCATGAGCTCGAGCGGACGCGCGGTGTGCTTGAGGACAACTACAAGGCCATCGCCAAGGTCGCCACGGATCGGCAGGTCATCGAGGACGTCGATGCCAAGGAACAGCCGTCGGTTCGCATCGTCGAACAGCCGCGTGTCCCAGAAAACCCCAAGCCCATCCGCATGGAGATCTTGCTGGTCGGCGCAATTGTTGGACTGGTCGTGAGCCTGATCACCAGCTTGATGTCGGGTTTCTTCCGCGGGGTCTACCTGCGCCCGGAGGCCCTGGAGCTCGATACTGGATTGGCAGTGCTCGCCGTCGTGCCTGATCATAGGGCCCTGGCGAGCCCGGTTGTCCTGGTAACTCCACAATGAATCACCCGCTGCGTTCGCCAGTCGTTACGCGCATTCTGGCTCTCTTCCGGTAAGAGGCCATGTCCGCAAGCGGCGATGCGATACAGACGGTTCTGGTGATCGGCGGTGGCGAAATCACCGATGCCCGGCTGATGGATGCGCTTACTGCGCATCCTGCCTACCGGGGGATCATTCTCGGACGCACCATCGAGCAGGGTGACGGTTCGCACAGTGAGTCGCGCGATCACGAGGCGACCAAGACCTCGGACATCGCCACCGCCTTGGCCGAGGTGGACATGGTGGTGAACTGCATTGCCGGCAATCCAGGGACCATCCTCGCCACGACCAAGGCGCTTTGCGATGCGGCACGACGCAGCCCGCCGCGCCGCATCATTCATCTCAGCAGCATGACCGTGTATGGTGGAGCCGAGGGTCTGGTGGACGAGGACACGAGGCCTGAGCCACCGCTCAACGCCTATGCCAAGGCCAGGATTGAATGCGAAGCTTTGGTGCGAGAGTATGTTGCGGACGGCGGCGACGCGGTGATCGTTCGACCGAGTTGTGTGTTCGGGCCTGGCAGTGAGGCATGGGCCAGCCGCATCGCCCGCCTGCTGTCAGCCAGACGCCTTGGTGACCTCGGAAGTTTAGGTGACGGGGTCTGCAACCTGATCCACGTCGACGACCTTGTCGCCCTGATGATTGCGATGCTGTCCGCATCGGACGTATCCGGCGAGACGTTCAATGCTAGCGCCGACGGGCCGCGGCCAACCTGGAACGAGTTCTTGATTCGATTTGCCCGCGCCATTGGCACTACTCCGGTGGAACGGATCTCGGCGCGGAGGTTGCAGGTGGAAGTCAAGCTTCTCGCGCCCTTGCTGCGAGGCGCTGCCCTGATGGCTGGCCGTGTCGGTGCCGGCAGACTTGTTCCAGATGCGATGACACCATCGTTCGTGCGTCTTCTGCGGCAGAACATCACCGTCAGCGGCGCCAAGGCCGCGACCATGATCGACATAGCGCATACGCCGCTGGACCGGGCGATCGACGAGACGGCTCAGTGGTGGAGGTCACGGCATACAGAGGCAGCCAACGGACCCTCGACGCAGTCCAGCCGGGGCGCGACGTTCAGCTCCGTGCGCCGCCCGATCGCCGGACAACGAGGTAGGGCGATGATCGGTGACGCCCGCAGCGTCGTTCGCGGCACAAGGATAGAGGCCGACATTTGCATTGTCGGGGCGGGAGCGGCCGGCATTACGGTCGCGCTCGAATTGCTCGGCTCCGGTATGCGGATTGTGCTGCTGGAGGCAGGCGGGACGACGGAGGATCCCGAGGACCAGGCGCTTTACGAAGGCGAAGTCGCCGATCCCTTACTGCATAGCCCGCCGGACAAATACCGACAGCGTCGGTTCGGCGGTTCGACAACCATCTGGGGCGGCCGTTGCGTGCCGTTCGACGCAATAGAGCTCGAGCATCGCTCGTGGATCCCCGACAGCGGTTGGCCGATATCCTACCAGGAGCTGGCCGCGCATTACCCGCGTGCGAATGCCGTGTGTGAGGCGGGAGACTGCGTCTACGACGCGGAGCGCGCAATGCCAGGCGGCATGCGCCCTCTGTTGAAAGACTTCTCGCCGGCGGACTTCACCACCGGACGCATCGAACGCTTCAGCTGTCCAACCGACTTTGGCAGGCGTTATCGGGATCGACTCGCGACAGCGCCGAATGTGCGGGTTTTGCTTCACGCGAACTGCACGCGCCTTCTCGCGTCGGCGGATGGGGCCCGCATCGAGCAGGCAACAATAGAGACGCTCGACGGCAATCGGTTTGGCGTTGTCGCGACCCGGTTCATTCTGGCGACCGGAGCCTTGGAGGCGGCGCGCCTTTTGCTGGCATCGCGCGACGTGCACGCGGACGGCATCGGCAACGCGCGTGGGCTGGTGGGGCGGTATTACATGTGCCACATCGCGGGCTCGATCGGAACTCTTCGTATCGACAGTCCGACCGGGCATGTGTGGCAAGGCTACGATCGCACCGAGGATGGCGTCTATTGCCGCAGGCGTATCGCTCTGACCGAGGCGGCGCAGCGGCGCGAAGCCATCGGCAATGCCGTGTTCCGCCTGCATCATCCCCGCATTCCGGATCCGCGACACCGCACGGGTGCACTGTCGGCTATCTTTCTGGCCCGGCGATTCATCAGTTACGAGTATGGCAAACGGCTGGTAACGCAGCAGCCAGTTGATGCCCAGGCATGGTTGCAGCACGTTGCGAATGCCGGCCTCGACGTTTTCGGGACGTCGCGGTTCCTGTGGCATTGGCTGCGCGACCGCGTCCTCGCTGAACGGAAGTTCCCCACAGTCATCATCCGACCACGAAAGAATCTGTTCAGCCTCGATTTCAATGCCGAGCAGGTGCCGAACTGGGACAGCCACGTGCGGCTTGCCGAGCAGACCGATCGGTTCGATATGCCACGGCTGCACATTGACTGGCGCTACTCGAAGCTGGATGTGCGAACTGTCGCCACCGCGTTCGGACTTCTGCAGCGAGACATCGCCCAATCGGCGCTTGGGGAACTGAGGCTCGATCCCGATGAAGCGGACATCGAGACGGTGATCCGGCGCGATGGCGCCTACGGCGGGCACCACATCGGCACTGCACGTATGGCTCACGAACCGGCGCAGGGCGTGGTGGACGAAGACTGCCGCGTCTTCGGCGTCCACAATCTTTACGTGGCCGGCAGCGCCGTATTCCCAACATCGGGACAGGCCAATCCGACGCTGACGCTCGTGGCGCTCGCCATTAGGCTCGCCCGCCACGTCGAGGCAGAGGCGCGCCGGCCTGCGATCAATCTACGCCAGTCCCCTGCCCTCGGCGCAGCACACTCCAACGCGCATATACCGCAACCTGGCTTGCTGGCCGAAGCGGTAAGCGAGCATTCAGCATGAACCTTGGCGCTTTCATGAACCAGGCCTTCTGGGATCGCGTGGCACGTGAGGCTTGGTCCCATGTGTCAGGCACGAACGGCGTGATGCTCGCCATCTTCTGGGGTATCGTCGCTTTTGCGGCCGTGTTCACCTATTTCCAGGTGCCTGCGCCACGCTCGATCCGCGGACTGTTCGGTCACGTCCTTCCGCAAGCAACACTCCGCCATCCCTCGGCGCGGGCAGACTTCCTGTTCTGGCTGTCGCGCCGGGTCTTCATGCCACTTCTTGTCCTACCGACTGTGTTCTCCACCGTAACCGCCGGACATGTCGCCTATTGGCTGCTCGGCCATGCGATCGGCCATCCCGTGCGGTCACCGGGCCCGGCAGGACCGTGGATGCTCTTGGCATTCACCATCACGATGCTCCTTGCCTACGATATTTCGTATTATCTGTACCATAGGCTGCAGCATCGTGTGCCGTTCATGTGGGAACTGCACAAGGTCCATCACTCGGCCGAGGTGATGGTCGGAGTGACCAAGGATCGGGTACATCCGCTCGACGAGATTATGAACCGCTGGTGGGATGGGATCATCCCTGGACTGGCCTATGGCGCATGGCTGTTCTTCGCCCTGGACCCGGTCGAGCTGACGGTCTTCGGAATCAATGTCTACTTTCTCCGCAACGCCGTATTGATGATGGATTTCGTCCGGCACACGCATCTGAAGCTTTCATATGGGCGTTGGATCAACTGCATTTTCCTGTGCCCGCACTACCATCAGTTGCACCACAGTGTGGCCAAGGAGCACTGGCACAGGAATTTTGGGCTGACATTGAGCATCTGGGACAAAATGTTCGGAACGCTCGTTGCGCCGAAGCCCGGCGAGGACTTCGCGTTCGGTCTGCCCGACGGAGAGGCTGAGGAGTATCAATCACTCGCGCGACTGCACATCGTGCCGCTGAAAAAGATCGGGCTCCTCGCACGGCGCCGCCTGCGTTCGAATTTGCCTGCGGGTGGCCCTCTGCTTCCAACCGCCGACTGATAGGGATGTCATGGCACCCCGGTTTGAGGTCATCACGTCCCGGAAGCGGTTCGCGGAAATCAAGCCGAACTGGGACGCACTTTGGCGGCGCTGCAAGGCCGATGTTTTCCGAACTCATGCGTGGATTGCGACGTGGCTGGAGTCATCACGTGGATCCGTGACGCCGCGGATTGCGGTCGCGTGGCAAGGTGATGACATCGTGGCGGCTATCCCACTCGTGGTCCGTCGGGGATTCGGCCTTCGAACGCTGGAATGGCCGGCGCTATCGGTGAGCGATTATTGCGACGCCCTCGCGCTGCCAGAGGCTGTATCGAATCTGTCGCAATTATGGACCGCGGTCTGGCAGGTTGGCCGGTTCGACCTGGTCAATCTGACGCAGGTGAGACCGGACGCTCTCGTGCGGCCATTGCTCGATCAGGAAGGGATGGGTCACGCTGTAGCCAGGCGCCGAGATCGCCAGGAGCGGTGCTTCGCGATCGATTGCGTGTGGCCCAACAGTGAGGCTTGGTTCCGTAGCCTCGGTAAAAAGGGACGCAACAACTTTTGGCGTGGCGAGAGGATCCTGGCTGGGTACGGCGGCGAGGTCGCCTTCCGCTGCCTCGACCCGACTGAGCAATCGATCGAAGCTCAACTGCGGCACGTCATGGCGCTCAAGCAGGAATGGCTGCGGACATCGCAGCAGTCATCGCCGCTTCTTGGACGCGGCGAAACGACGCTCAATGCGATGTTGCATGCGATCACCGACATCGGCCAGATGCGACTGTTCCTGCTTATGTGCGGTGACAGAGTGGCGGCGGCTTCGGTGAATTTCATCTGCGGCGACACGCTGCAGGCATACATGACGTCCTATGATCCCGAGTTCGAAAGGGCGTCACCAGGCATGATTCTCATTGTGCAATACACGAGATGGGCGTTCGACAATGGCCTCAGGAAAGTTGACTTCCTGCGCGGCGACGAGCCGTTCAAGCTACGCCTGATGAATGCCGAAATAAATCTGAACAGCTACTTCGGGGCGCGGACAAGTGTTGGTCGAGCCGCGCTGGCCGCGCATCGATGGCGCGCCCGGTTGCGCGGCGAGGGCCGGCGCGGTCGCATCCAGGCAGATGTGCCCGACTCTTCGGCCCCCGGCGTGCCGCATCTGTCCAGTGGGAATTAGCATGGTGTTCGTCTTCGGGCCAAAACCTGAGGGGAGCTATCTGGGCTCGATTGGGCCGGTGTGTGGTGTTCTACGCGATCATCACGTTGGCACTCTATTTGGGCAGATCGGAAAACAATGGCGGCGATGATGCAACTGCAGTCGGCGGTATCCGAAGGTCGGGCCGGCACTGCCCTGGCTAACAAAATACTCGACAAGATCACTGTGATTGCCGATGAGGCCGATGAGGCCGCGTTGATCGCGCGCATCACCAGCACCGCCACTCCGCTGGTAATCTCGTTCGTCAATCAGAACGTCATGAACCTCGCTTGGCGCTCGCCGGAGTACGCCGCCTGCCTGATCGACAGCGATATCCTATTCCGCGATGGCATCGGGATTGAGTTGTGCCTGGCGGCCTTGGGACGCCAGGCTGGCCGGAACATGAACGGGACTGACTTCACCCCACGCCTCGCGGCCGCGTTCGCCGGCAGAAGAACCGCGATCTTCGGAACCGAGGAACCCTGGATCGGCCGAGCGGCGGAAGCTCTGGCTGGATTGGGATGCCAGGTCGTCGCGAAGATGGACGGGTTCAAGCCGGAGACGGACTATGTTGCCGAAACCGTGCGGGCGCTTCCCGACCTCATCATCCTGGCAATGGGAAATCCGAAGCAGGAAATTGTCGCAAGAATCATCTCCTCGTCGGTGCGCAGCCCAGTCGTTATCGTGAATGGCGGGGCCGTTGCGGACTTCCTTGCCGGACGCTTCGAACGCGCGCCACTGTGGGTGCGGCGAGCCCGTTGTGAGTGGGTCTTCCGGTTGCTGCACGAACCGAGGCGCCTGTGGCGCCGATATCTGCTGGGGGGCGTTTCGTTTGCATGGTACCTGATGCGGTTGCGGATGGCTCCATAGCGAGCGCACTATCCAATGCTCCCGAGCCACTCGGGGGCATGACCGGCGGTCGTGACCAGAGCCTCCCCAAGATCCTGGTAATTGGCGCAAGCGGGTTCGTCGGCGCGGCGATAGTGCGGGCCGCCATGGCGAGCAACGATGTGCGTCCGGTTGCCTGCATGAGAGGATCGAGCCAGGCGCTGGATTCCCTTGGCATCGAAACCAGAAGCTGCGACGCGAGCGACCCCGCCGCGCTGACGCACGCGCTGGAGGGCGTAACCTATGCTGTCAACTGCGTCCTGGGCAGCCGGGCAACGATGCTCGCCGTCACGCGCAACCTATGCGGAGCCGCGCGCCAGCTTGGCCTGCGGCGGATCGTCCACCTAAGCAGCATGGCGGTGTACGGTCGTATAACCGGCACGGTGGATGAGACGGCGAGGCTTCAGCCGGTCGGCGGCTACGGTCTGGCCAAGGCGGAGTGCGAGATCATCGTCGGCGACTTTATCGCCGCCGGCGGCGACGCTGTGGTGCTGCGCCCTGCGTGCGTCTACGGGCCGGGCGGTGAGCAATGGGTCGGACGCATCGCACGCTGGCTGCGTGCGGGTCGGCTTGGCCAGCTTGGCGAGTTGGCGGACGGATACTGCAATCTGTCATTCAATGATGACCTAGCGGGTGCCGTCATCGCGGCAGCGAAGACCCGCGAGGGTGCGGGAGAGACCTTTAACATCGCCAATTCCGATCCAGGCACCTGGGACCAATACTTTCTGCGCCTTGGCCGCGAGATCGGCGCTCCCTTGCGGCACGTGTCCCGCCGTCGACTGGCTCTGGAGACCGCTATTCTTGCCCCGCCACTGCAAATCGCCAAAATCGTCGGTCGACGGCTCGGGGTGCCGCCACGAGCCATCCCGGAGCCGATCACGCCGTCGCTGCTGCCATTGTGGCGGCAACGCATCCGGCTGAATTCTCGAAAGGCCGACGACACGTTGGCACTGCGTCACACACCGCTGCAGCGAGGATTGGCACTGTCGGCGGACTGGTTCCGATCGGCGGCGACCGAATAGTCGCTATGACGGACTCGCGGCGCCGTCATCACTCCGCCGCCGCGATGCGTCCCGGGCCACCACCGGCAGATTTCACTGTATGGGCGGGCCGAACTGCGGACCCGTAAAGTGCCAGGATCCGACCGGCCGCAACACGGATGTCAAATCTCTCGGCGAAGACCTGATTGCCCGCGGCCCCAAGACGCCGACGCTGGTCCTCATCATCGATCAGCCGCACGATCGCGTCGGCGAGTTTATCGGGTGCTCCCGGCGGCACCAGAAGTGCCGTCTGACCGTCGGTCAGGAACTCAGGAATTGCGCCGACCGGTGTGGCTATAACTGCCACGCCATGCGCCATTGCCTCCAAAATGGCGATCGGCATTGCCTCGAAATGCGATGGCAGCACGAATATGTCCGCCTCGCGCAGTAGCTCGCTGGCAGCTTCACGACCGACCCATCCGGGCACCGACACGCGATCCTGCAAGCCAGCCTCCGCGATGGCCACGCGAAATTCATCCACCTCCCCATCGCCAGCGACCGTCGCGGTCCAGGACCTCGCCAGCAGCCGAGGGGTCAGGAATGCGGCGAGCAGGTCCGGCACGCCCTTTCGCTCGCCGAGCTGGCCGAGGAAAACGATGCGGCAACTCGCCCCGTGTGCTGCTTGAGATCGGTCGATATCGCCTGGTCCCGGAACGCCATTGGCGATGATGGCGATCTTGTCTGGCGCAAGGCCGATGCTCGAGATGAGGAATTGCCGCCAATCGTCGCCGAGCACCACGACATACCGAGCCCTGCCCAGGATGAACCGGAGGCCTTTCTGACAAGGCCCGGGCAGGTCGGCGTAGAACTTGTAGAAGTTGGAGCCGTGCATGTGCACGACCACGGGGATGCCCAGTATATCCCCGATCAGGATCAGCACGCCCTTGCGCAGCGCACTGCCGTAGGCGGCCAAATGAATGTGCAGGAGGTCGATGCGGCCGAGACAGCCCCAGCAGAGCAGAAGCCCGAGCGCCTTGAAGAAGTGCAGAGCCATATCGGCCTTGCCGCCCGTGCCGCGCGTATCCACCACGCGGACCTCAGGTGTGCCCGGCTTGGTCGCCCACTCATCCGTCAGATAGCGAATGAACGTTCCGACACCACCGGACGCATGGGTCAGGCCACCACCAGCGAACATCATGATCAGCTTGCGGCGTGCTCTCATGGGTGTAGTTCCTAACGGCGACTTTTGGTCCAGCATAGTGTTGTTCGTCATGTCCGAGGAGTCAGCCGCCGGTGCGTACAACGGCGGTCTCCATCTCGGCCATGGTGACGACCGGAAGGTTGTTCGCGCAGGGCACACTAGGCACCAAAGACGTATCGCACATACAGACGCCCGTGACCCGCATAGTGCCACCGGTGAACGTCATTGTGTCCTCTGGCTCACCCGTCAGGTTAAGCACCCGCTCGCGTACCCGCCGAACCGTCGTGCGTTGGTCCATCAACGGCGCCAGCAAGGTCCGTCAGCATGGCAATAAGAGGGCTGGGCCTCGCGAGTTCCCGGATACGCGGTGACTATCCTGTGGGAGCACGTCAGCACGGCGCCTGCTTGCCTTAGAATGGCCATTGAGCCTGCCAGGTGAGCCGCGATTGCAGGGCCCCCTCGCTAAACCGTGAAGCGGCTGCGCGGCCCGGCGAGACCTCTGCCTGAGATGAAGATCGGTGCCAGAAGGAATTCTACCATCCAGGGCGAGTGGTCATCACGATCCGCGCGCTTGCTGGTCCATCGAACCTGCGCCAGGCATCCCTTCGGCAGGAGTGGGGAGAGCGTCGACTTGCAGCGAGCCGCTCGTTGTCTTGGCCAGCCTGGAAGCGCGGTGCACCGGAGCAACGCGCTCAGGCGGAGCGTCGGCTTGCCGCCACGCCAGACGGCTCAACCAGTGGTTTAGCTGGTCCTCGATGATCGCCAGAGGAAACAACGTGAACCCGCGCAGGTAGCGCCACCACAGCCGCCTCGGTTCCTGGCAGACACGCCACAGCCACTCGCAGTTCAACCTGCGGACCAGGATCGGAGCGCGCATTGTGAGGCCACATGCAATCCTGGTCGCCTGACCGACACACAGCGCCCAGCAAGGCGGCAGGCTGTTGCGCCGGGTGTCCACCCAAATCTCCGACTTTGGGGCGCCGATGCCCATGATCAGTATCGACGTGTCATGATCATTGATCTGCCTAACCAGCCCCCGGCACAAATTCTCGTCGCTCTCGAACATGACGGGTGGGACCGCTGTCTTCACCACGGCGCCCCGCTGCCTGGCCCAGCTACGGATCGCGCTCGCCGTCGCCTCACTGTCAACCACGAAAAACAGCCGATGGCCGTAGAGCGGGCCGCTCATAAGCCTTTCGAGGATATCGACACCAGTCACACGCTGAACAGGGATGCCGCAGAGCGCCGCGTAATAGCGAACCGGAAATCCGTCGCACACCACAATGGCAGCCCTGCGATAGGCACGCGCGAAAGCTGCATTGCTTCGCAGATGCACAATGTGGTCGATATTGGGGGTCACCATCAGCTCGACCCGCGTGGGCCGAACCCGGACAACGTGGCGGGCCACGTCGCCCGACTCCCCTTCCGTGATGTTCAGGCCAAAAATCCGTCGCCGTGGCTGGGAACGTTCTCCCATCGTCTTCTCCGCGAGGTTGCTTGGCGCGGAAGCCCGTATCCATCTGATTGCTTGACGTCTGGTGAACGAGGCCGCAGCGGTCCCAGCGCGGCCGCCGCATTGACCTGGGTCAATGCCGCCGCCAGCGGCCGGGTCGAATGTGCCGCGAGACACAGGAGACAAGTCATGTTGGACGCCGCCAGCATCATGAGCCGCGACGTTGTGACAGCCCGCCCCGAGGACACGGTGGCGCGCGTGGCCCAGGTTCTCGCGCAGCACAGGATCAGCGCCGTGCCGATATGCGACCCTTCCGGTGGATTGCTCGGAATGGTGAGCGAGGGCGATCTGATGCGCCCGTACCTCAGCAGCAACATTCAGCGCCGCGCCTGGTGGCTCGCGTTGCTCGCCGACGGCACGGACCTGGCCCCGGAATTCGTCGAATACGTTCGGGTCGACCGTCACCAGGTCGGCGACCTGATGACCAAACCAGTCATCATCGCCAGCGAAACCACCCCGATCACCGATCTGGCTGAACTGCTGGCGAAGCATCGCGTCAAACGTTTGCCCATCGTCCGCGACGGCAAGCTGGTCGGCATCGTCAGCCGGGCGGACGTGATCCGCGCAATCGCCCGATCGCCTGAGGCGGTCGCGGACCAGGCCTGACCGAATGGCCGCTGTGGCCGACCGTTCGGGGCGCATCAGGGCGGTCCGCGGCGCCGTGGTGGATGTCAGCTTCGCGCGTGACGTCCTGCCGGCGATCGGCGAGGCACTCCACGTCGACACCGGCTTGGGTAGTCCGCTGATCGCCGAAGTGCAAAGCCATATCGACACTGCGACAGCGCGGGCAGTTGCCCTGCATTCCACCGCCGGCCTGGCGCGGGGAACGCCAGTGCATCCGACGGGAGGACCATTGACCGCACCGGTCGGCGACGCAGTGCTCGGCCGGCTGCTCGACGTGAGTGGGTCGGTGCACGACCACGGACCGCCCTTGCCTGCCGATACACCTTGGCTGCCCATTCATCGCGCCCCACCGCCGCTCGCCAGCCAGACCGCCGCGACAACGGTTTTCGAGACCGGCATCAAGGTTATTGATCTGCTGGTGCCGCTCGCTTTCGGCGGCAAGGCCGCGATGTTCGGCGGTGCCGGCGTCGGCAAAACCGTCCTGCTGATGGAACTGATCCACGCCATGGTGGAGCGCTACCAGGGCATCTCGGTGTTCGCCGGCATCGGCGAGCGATCGCGGGAAGGCCACGAACTGTGGTCCGACATGCAGGAGTCGAACGTGCTCGGCCGCACCGCGCTGGTGTTTGGCCAGATGAACGAGCCTCCCGGTGCGAGGTGGCGTGTCGGGTTCACCGCCCTCACGATCGCCGAGTACTTCCGCGACGCGAAGCACCAGAACGTGCTGCTGCTGATCGACAACGTATTCCGCTTCGTGCAGGCCGGCAGCGAGGTCTCCGGTCTGCTGGGCCGGCTGCCATCGCGTGTCGGCTATCAGCCAACGCTCGCCACGGAAGTGGCAGCACTGCAGGAGCGCATCGCGTCGGTGGCCGGCGCCGCCATCACCGCCATCGAGGCCGTCTATGTGCCCGCCGACGATTTCACCGATCCCGCGGTGACCGCGATCTCAAGCCACATCGACAGCAACATCGTGCTGTCACGCACGATGGCGGCAGAGGGAATGTATCCGGCAATCGACCCGCTGGCTTCCGGTTCGATCCTGCTCGATCCGCTGGTGGTCGGTGCGGAGCATTTCGCGTTGGCCGGTCGCGTCCGCGAGGCGATCGCGCACTATCAGGAGCTGGCCGACGTCATCGCCCTGCTCGGCGTGGAGGAACTCGGCGCCGCGGATCGCCTGATCGTGGCGCGGGCCCGCAAGCTGCTGCGCTTCCTCACTCAGCCATTCACGGTCACCCAGGCATTCACCGGCGTGTCAGGACGCTCCGTCAGCCTCACCGACACGCTGGCAGGCTGTCGCGCGATCCTCGATGGCGAGGCAGACGATTGGCCAGAGAGCACACTCTACATGCTCGGCAATTTCGCCGAGGCACGACAACGTGCAAAGGCCGCATGATGCGCCTGACCATCACCGAGCCCGCCCGCGTGATCGCTGTCCATGACGATGTGGTGTCGGTGCGCGGGGAAGATGCCAGCGGCAGCTTCGGAATCCTGCCGGGCCATGCTGATCTCATCACGGTGCTGACGCCCTCGGTGGTGGCCTGGCGCCACGCGGACGGACGGCTCGGCTGGTGCGCGGTGCGTGGCGGCGTGCTGTCGATGCGCGCAGGAGACGGGGTCGCAATCGCCACCCGCCAGGCACAGCTCGGCGACGATCTCGCCGCGCTGGAGCTCGCCGTGCAGGCGCGGTTTCGCGCCGAACTCGACGCCGAGAGGCGTGCCCGGGTTGCCGCAACCAAACTGCACACCGCCGCGATCCGCCAAATCATCCGCGCGCTGCGGCCTGAGGGGCGCCCGGCAACATGACCCACAAGTCTCCAGGCGAGGACAACAATCTGATCAATTCAATCCGCCTGCGCGAAGCGCGCCGGCAACGTGCGCAGCGCGAGGGCGAGCCATCCTTCGGGCGCTATCTCGCGCAGGTGGGCGTTCTCGGCTGGACGATCGTTGTGCCCACTTTGCTGGGCGTCTTCCTTGGCCGCTGGGTGGATCAGCGCCTGGGAACCGGCATCTTCTGGACCGGCCCATTGCTGATTGTCGGTCTGGCGATCGGCTGCTGGACGGCATGGCGATGGATGCACGGACGATGATCGCCGCGCTTTGGCTGTTGGTCGGGCTGGCGGCCGGCGTTGCCTACTTCGGCCTCCTCCGTCGCAACACGATGCTCTATGTGACAACTCATCGCGTTTCGTCGTCCTTGGCGCAGGCGATTGCACTTCAGGTGCTGCGTCTGGCAGCAATCGCGGCGTTGCTCGGTTTCGCCGCACGCCAGGGCGCGCTGCCGCTGCTCCTCGCCGCTCTCGGCATCATGGTGGCGCGCCACCTGGTGCTGCGAAGGATGCAGGTCGCGCCATGACCGAATCGCCATTGTCCATGCCGGTCGTTTGCCATCTCGGCCCCGTGCCGATCACCGGACCGGTGCTGGTAACCTGGGGCATCATGGCGCTGCTCGGCGGCGGGTCGTGGCTGCTGACGCGTCGCCTGACATTGCGCCCAACCGGCGCGCAGGCAGTACTCGAACTGCTCGTCGACGGCATCACCGGCCAGATCCGCGACACGATGCGCGCGGACCCACTTCCCTATCTGCCGCTGATCGGCACGCTGTTCCTGTTCATCCTCACCGCGAACTGGTCTTCGCTGGTTCCTGGCATCGAGCCGCCCACTGCGCATATCGAGACCGATGCGGCACTCGCGCTGATCGTGTTCGTCGCCATCGCGTGGTTCGGCATCCGCGCGCGCGGCGCGATCGGCTGGCTGGCGAGCTTCGCCGAACCGAACCTGCTGATGGTGCCGCTCAATCTGGTGGAGAGCTTCACCCGCACGTTTTCGCTGCTGGTGCGGCTGTTCGGCAACGTGATGAGCGGCGTGTTCGTCATCGGAATCGTGCTGTCACTGGCCGGCCTGTTGGTGCCGGTACCGCTGATGGCGCTCGAACTGCTGACCGGCGCCGTTCAGGCCTACATCTTCAGCGTCCTGGCGATGGTCTTCATTGGCGGCGCGGTCGGCGAGGCGTCACAACGCGACGGAGAAAAGCGATGAACTGGATCGAAATCGCCAGCATTCTTGGAGCCGCATTGGCAGTGTCGTTCGGTGCTGTTGGGCCGGCCCTGGGCGAAGGTCGCGCCGTCGCGGCAGCGATGGACGCGATCGCGCGCCAGCCGGAAGCGGCCAACACGCTCGCCCGCACCTTGTTCGTCGGCCTCGCGATGATCGAAACGATGGCGATCTACTGCTTGGTCATCGCGCTGCTGCTGCTGTTCGCCAACCCCTTTGTGCGGTAATGCATCTCGATCCCTGGACCCTAGCGCTACAGACGATAAACGTCCTCGTCCTCGTATGGCTGCTTGCGCACTTCCTGTTCCGTCCAGTGGCTGGAATCATCGCCGCGCGACGTGCTGCAACTGACGCGCTGATGGCCGACGCCGAGGCAGCGCGGGCGAAAGCCGCAACCGAAGCCGCCGCGTTGGCGCAGCAGCGCCAGGAGCTCGCCAACGACGGAGACCGCATCGCCGCGACTGCGCGTGCCGCGGCCGAAGCCGAACGCGCGACCGTGCTGCGCCAGGCAAACCAGGTCGCAACGCAGCTGCGCACCGACGCTCAACAGGCAATCGCGCATGACCAGCAGGCCATGCGCGAATCCCTTGAACATGACGCTGCGGATCTCGCGCTAACGATTGCGATGCGCCTGCTCGAAAGGATGCCGCCTCAGCTCCTCAATCGCGCCTTCCTCGAAGGGCTGGCCGAAGTGTTGGCCACGCATCCGGCGCGCGCATCGCTGCTGACTGCCCCTATCGAAGTTCGCAGCGCAGTCCCGCTGGATGCGAAACTTCAGGCGGACTGCCGCGCCCTGTTGGCGCGTCTGCTCGGCGCCACACCTGAGATAACTTTCCGAACCGACCCGACACTCGTCGCCGGCATCGAACTCGCCTCGCCGCATGCCGTGATTCGCAACTCTTGGCGGGATGATCTGGCGAAGGTCGCTCACGCATTGCATGAAGATACCGGCCATGAAGTCGCTCCCCAGCACGTGGCTTGACCGCGCCCGCGGTCGTGTGGCCACGGCCGCGGTCGGGCCCGATCTGGCGGAGATCGGTCGCGTGATCAGTGTGGGCGATGGCATCGCCCTCATCTCCGGTCTGCCGGGCGCGCGATTGGACGAGGTGCTGCATTTCGGTTCGGGTCAGGTCGGCTTCGCGCAGACCCTGGAAGCGGACCATATCGGCTGCGTATTGCTGGACGACAACGGCACCTTAGAGGCCGGCGAGATCGTGCATGGCACCGGCGAAGTTGTGCGCACATCGGTCGGTGCCGCATTGCTGGGTCGCGTCGTCGATCCTCTCGGGCGTCCGCTGGATGAAGGTGCGCCGATCAGCGCCGAGCGGCATGATCCGGTGGAACGGCCCGCGCCGGCGATCCTCGATCGCGCGTTGGTCACCGAGCCGGTGCAGACTGGCATCCTGGTGGTCGATGCGCTGTTTCCGCTCGGCCGCGGCCAGCGCGAGCTGATCATCGGCGATCGCTCGATCGGCAAGACGGCGATCGCCGTCGATACCATCATCAATCAGAAATCCAGCGACATGATCTGCATCTATGTCGCGGTCGGGCAGAAGTCAGCGACTGTTGCGCGCGTGATCGACGCGGTGCGCCGGCTAGGTGCGCCGGAGCGCTGCATCTTCGTCGTTGCATCGGCTGCCGCGCCACCTGGACTGCAATGGATTGCGCCCTTCGCGGGCATGACGATGGCCGAGTACTTCCGCGATCGCGGCCAGCACGCGTTGGTGGTGATCGATGATCTGACCAAGCACGCGGCGACGCATCGCGAGATCGCCTTGCTGACCCGTCAGCCGCCAGGACGCGAAGCCTATCCCGGCGACGTCTTCTACCTGCATGCGCGGCTTCTTGAGCGCGCGGCGAAGCTGGCCCCTGCGTTGGGCGGCGGCTCACTCACCGCGCTGCCGATCGCCGAGACCGATGCCGGCAATCTCAGCGCCTATATCCCGACCAACCTGATTTCCATCACCGATGGACAACTGGTGCTGGATGCCCGGTTGTTTCACGCCGGGCAGAAGCCGGCGATCGACATCGGCACCAGCGTGAGCCGCGTCGGCGGCAAGACACAGGCGCCGGCACTGCGCGGCACGACCGGCATGTTCCGGCTCGACTATGCGCAGTTCCTCGAGCTGGAGCTGTTCACCCGATTTGGCAGCGTGCCCGATCCGCGCGTGCAGGCGCGAATCACTCATGGCGAGCGCCTTCGCGCCCTGCTGGCTCAACCGCAGTTCGCGCCGCTGCGGCTCGCGGATGAGGTGTCGCTGGCCATCGCACTGCGCGAGGGGCTGCTCGATGCGGTACCTGCCAATGCCATCAGCGATCTGCGACAGGCCTTGCCGCGCTGGCTGGATCAGCATGCCGGCGTCGCGGTGGCCAACATCGAGCGGAACGGGACAATGACCGATGGCGAGGCGATATCGCTGCGCAGTGCAGTCGCCGAGCTTGTGCAACAACAGGGCGGCAATGGCTGACGATCTCGCCACGGTCCGCACACGCATCCACGGCGTCCGGCAGCTCGACACGGTGGTGGGCGCCATGCGCGGTATCGCGGCGGCGCATGCCCAACAGAGTCGTCAGTTGCTGCCCGGGTTTCGCGCCTATGCCGACGTGATCGCAGGAGCGATCGCATCGGCAGCGCGGCTTCGCGATGAGGCACTACCCCCGCGATCAGCGGACATGCCATGTGCGCGAATCGTGTTCGGTGCCGAGCAAGGATTTGTCGGCGGATTCGCGGAACGAATTCTCGATGACGCCCTGGGACGTGGACCGGCGGAGCTTTTTCTGATCGGCAGCCGAGGTCTTTCTCTCGCCGCCGCACGCAATGTCGCGCCGGCATGGCAGAGTGCAATGGCCACGCAGCCGGACGGCGTCGCCCCGCTGTGTAACCGGATCGCCGCCGCTCTGTATCAGCTCATTCTGGCACGACGCATTGCGACCGTCGAAGTGGTATTTGCGATGTGGGAGCCGGGCGAAGGCCTGCGCGTGCAATGTCGGTCGCTGCTGCCACTCGACATGCGTCACTTTCCGACTGCGGCGGCAACGATGCCGCCGCTAACCACCTTGCCACCAGACCAACTGCTCGCCAGCTTGGCGGAGGAGTATGTCGTTGCATCACTGTGCGAGGCGGCAATGCATGCCTTTGTCGCGGAGAACGAAGCACGTGCCGCCACAATGGTACGGGCGCGCGGCAAAATTCAGGACATTCTGGCTGAATTACGCCTGTCCGAGCACCGGGTGCGGCAGGAGTCGATCACTGCCGAGTTGGTGGAACTGGTCGGCGGCAGCTTGGCGGCTGCTTGACGGGAGTGTTTGGACGGCTGAATCGCTCTTTTTAGGCAAATCGCTGAGTGTCGCCCGAGTATTCCTGCAGTCGCGCGCGAGACCGGTGCAGGCGGGCGATGTTCTCGCGCGAATCACGGACCGCCGTGGTAGCCGCGTCCGCCAATGTCCTCAGCGAGAACGGTTTGGCCAGAATGGGACAATCCAGCATTTCGCCGGCGTCCTGCAGGTCAAGATGCCCGCTGATCAGCAAAACAGGCACTTTTCGATCCGCTGCGTGTCCGGCCAATTCAAGACCGGACATGTCCGGCAGCATAACGTCGATCACCGCGAGATCGGGAGGATCGGTGTCCAGAACCCGCGTCGCGATCGCACCACTGTCAACGCAGGTGACTGAAACTCCGCAATATTCCTCCAGTCCGGTCTTCAAGACGTCAGCTACATGCTCATCATCATCCACAACCAAAAATTGTAGCATCCCCCGAGGCTCCCCGATGGTCGTTGGGCCTCTAATACGGTTTCCTGCCGTGATATTCAAGTTAAAGCGAGATGAATGAGCGCCCCCCCGGAATAAGTTCGCGTTCAGCGGCCGGCGCGCGTCAGTGCGCCATGAGGATCGGCAGGTCGGCGCCGGACAGCACATGGCGTGTGAAGCCGCCGAATATCACCTCACGCACGCGGCTATGGCCGTAACCGCCCATCACCAGCAAGTCGGCTCCTGCCGCACCAGCGGCAGCCAGCAAGATCTCGACGGAAGGACGTCCGTCCTGCTTCAGGCGCTGCACGGTCGTGTTGGGATTATGCCAGGAAAGCGCATATCGCAGCCTTTCGCAGGAAGGTTCCTCGGTTTGGCCGTCCTCGGCGACCGACAGGATCACAACCTTGTCCGCGATCTCCACGAATGGCCGTGCGGCTTCCACGGCCCTGGCAGCCTCGGGTCGATTCTTCCAGGCGATGGCGACGGTTCCTGACAGGCGGGCTGGCGCGCGGGCGGGTGCGATCAGCATCGGACGGCCGGTCGCAATGAGGCAAGCCTCCAGGACGTTCATGGCCACAGGCTCTCCCTCGCGGGCGCGCCCAACCACCAGCAGATCCGCTGCCCGCCCATACCGGGCGAGCCATGCCGGCTCATCGCCCACCTCCAGCCGCCACTCGGCCGAGGGAAGATAGGTGGTCAGGTCGGTCGATATGGCGAGCTTTTCCCGCTCGCAGAATTCGTGGAACGCCAGTTCAGCCTTCTTCTGCCGTCCAGCCGCGTCCTGTTCCAGCGACGCGAGGACTTCGCCGTATGCGACGCCACCTCCCGTGTCGGCGGCTGCCATGGCGATCAGAGCCTGCCGGACGTCGGATCGGACGTGCAGGAATTCCAGATGGCTGCCCAACAGGCGAGCGACCGCGAGCGCTGTCGCGAACACGGGCGCATCGCCGTCCGCGCCGGTAGCCGGAACAAGAATGAATTTCAGCACCACTGCCTCCATGCGACAGGGCCTCGTGCCTCGGACTGCGATTGCGTGCATTGACCTGGATCAAGGCGTCTGAGGCAGCTCGAACCGCCCTGGCCACACCGCCACCGCGTTGGTTTTGCTCGTGGCGCCGGGCGGCGCTCAGTTGCTCGTCATGCCAGATCGGCAAGCAGCGCCGGGGCCGCGGAGCGCAACAGCGTCTTGCGCGCCTGCCACTGTTCACCGGCATCGAGCGTGGCGAGAAATTGCACCTCGCCGCCGGCCAGCCACGCCACCGGCAACCCATCGCGGAACAGCAGCCGGTTGCCGGTGAGCGCCGCGAGTTTCGCCCCCGGTGTCAGGATGCCAACGACGTTCAGCGGATCCGCGCCGGAGAGCGAGACAAACCCGCCGTCATGCGGCCGACGCCGCACCTCGCGCAGCATGCCGATCGCGTCGGGCAAGGCGTACTGCTCGCCGGAGAAGCCGGCCACGAACCGGCCGCCACGGATTTCGCCCCGCGCCTCCAGACGGCGATAGACGCGCAGCAGATCGCGCCACGGCGGCAGCCACTCGGCCTCGCGCGCCAGCAGGCGCCAGAACACCACACCGTAGCGGCGCAACAACGTCCGCGCCACGTGCTCGGTGGCAGCGGCCCTGGCCTGCGGCTCGCTGGCATCGGTAGCGGAACGGCGTACCAGCGCCCAGCGACCGGCATCCTCCATGCCGAAGCTCATGATGCGGCGCCGTCGCGTGCCGCCGCCAAACGGTTTGCGCCGATCAGACGGCACCAGCAGCGCGCGCAACCCGCCAAAACTGTCCGACGTCACCATCCCCAGTGAGACCAGCTCACCGAGCGCCTCCTCGATCTGCTGGCGCAGCAGGCCACTCGCCTCGGCCAGTTCCTCAAAAAACAACGCGCCTTGTGTGCGCAGGCATTCGAGCACCGCCAATGCCCGCCCGCTCGGCTGCGCGCCGTCCGCCGGACCGGCGAGCGCTGTCCAGAACGCGGCGTGGCGGCGCGCCAGCAGCGTTACCGGCGTCGTGCGCACGGGCGAGCTGACCCGGGACCCCGGCGTAAGTCGCGCCCAGGCCACGCGCCCGGCCAGGCACATGTCGTCGAGCCAGGTCGGTTCGTAGCCGGTGATGCGCGCCGGCAGGATTTCCGTCTCCCAGGCACCGGCTGGTGCCTCGAAGCCCTCCATTAGGGCGACCGCGGCAGGAACCGAGTCAGGCCCTTCCAGCCGCGTCTCGTCGGTCACGCGCTGCCAGGCGAACAGGAAGCGCAGGAAATCGCGTGCGGCGACCGGTTCGATCTCGGCGCGCAGGCGACGGACGGTATAGTGGTGGATGCGGGCGAGCAGCCGCCGATCGCACCACTCCTCTGCGTTGCTGCCGGGCGTGAAGCGGCCACGCAGCGCAAAGCCCTCGACCTCCAGTGCGGCCAGCGCTGCGCCGATGGCGTCCGCCTCCAGACCCAAAGGCGCGGCCAACGCGGCCTGGGTCACCGGCCCCAGCCCCTCCAATCTGCCTCGCAGGATGTCCGCCAACGCATCGCTGCCAGCAGACAGCGACTGGAACTGCTGCGCCCGTTCGGCCGCGACCCACAGCGTCGCCTGCGGCGCGATCGTCCGGATCACGCGGTTCTCGTTTGCCAATGCGCCGAGCCAGCCGCGCCATTCCGGCACGGCCTGCACTTCTTCCTCGTTCAGACAGCCCAGCCAGAGCAGCGCGTCGTGCAGTTCCTCGGCGTTGACCGGATCGGGCCACGCCTCGGCGCGCACCCGGGCAATTGCCTCAGGATCGAGCCTGCCCAGGTCCGCCGCACTCTCCGGTGCCAGCCAGCGCCGGCTCATCACCGCCTGCGTCCGCCGTTCCTCCAGAGGCGCATCGTCGAGGTATGCGTAAGGCCGCGCCGACAGCACCTCCAGCGCCAGCGGCGAAGGCTGCGTCAGGTCACGGGCAATGACCCGGACATCACCCAACTCGATACGCGCAAGCAGCCGCTCCAGTCCCTCGATGTCCATCGCCTCGTGCAGGCAGTCCGCGATCGCCTGGTTGGTCAGCGGATGATCGGGTATCTCGCGGTCACCGGCCACGTTCTCGGCGCAGGCCATCTGGTCGGGGAACACGCTGGCGACCAGATCCTCCGCCTCCATGCGCGCGAGCTGCGGTGCGACCTTCCTGCCGCCACGGAAACGCGGGAGCGCCAGCGCGACGCCCGCCACCCAGCGCCACCGCGTCGCGAACATCGGCGCATCGAGCACCGCCTGGACCAGCAGCGATCGCACGCTGTCCGCGCGCAGATACTGCGCCACCTCCGCGAGTTCGAAACTGTGCGTGGTGGTCAGCGACAGCACGATATTGTCCTCGGTCGCCGCCGCCTGGAGTTCGAAGTTGAATTTGCGGCAAAAGCGTTTGCGCAGCGCGAGGCCCCAGGCGCGGTTGATCCGGCTGCCGAACGGCGAGTGGATCACAAGCTGCATGCCGCCCGCCTCGTCGAAGAAGCGTTCCAGCACGATGGTGTCGCGGGTCGGCAGGCATTCCAGTGCGGCGAACGACGCCGTCAGATACTCCAGCAACTGCTCCGCCGCCGCTTCGGCGATGCCGATCCCCTCGGTCAGCCAACGGTGCGCGCTGCCGCCGGAGGCATCGCGCCGCAGCCGTGTGACGATGCCGGCGCGCAGGCGGGACACCGATGCGGACAGTTCGTCGCTGCGTCCAGGGGCCTCGCCCAACCAGAACGGGATCGTCGGCGGCTGGCCCTGCGCGTCTTCCACCCGCACGACGCCGCGTTCGACCCGCATGATGCGATAGGCGTTGTTGCCGAGCTGGAACACATCGCCGGCCAGGCTTTCGACGGCGAAGTCCTCGTTGACGGTGCCGATGGTCTGGTTCTCGGGTTCCAGCAGCACCTGGTAGTCCGCATTGTCCGGGATCGTCCCGCCCGAGGTCAGCGCGGTGAGCCGCGCCCCGCGCCGGCCACGCAGCATGTGGTTGATCGCATCGTGGTGGACCAGCGTACCGCGTCGCCCACGGCTGGTGGCGAAGCCCTCGGCCAACATGCGAACCACTGCATCGAAATCGTCGCGCGACAGCGCGCGATAAGGCCACGCGCGGCGCAATCGATCGTATAGTTCCGCCTCAGGCCAATCCTGCGCGCTGACCTCGGCAACGATCTGCTGCGCCAGCACATCCAACGGCTGATTCGGAATGCTCAGCCGATCGAGTTCGCCGCGGCGCACGCTGTCGAGCAGCGCCGCGCATTCCACCAGATCGTCGCGCGACAGCGGGAACAGGTGTCCCTTGGGCGTGCCGCCCACCGCGTGGCCGGACCGCCCGACACGTTGCAGGAAACTCGCGATCGACCGCGGTGAGCCCAACTGGCACACCAGGTCCACGTCGCCGATATCGATACCGAGTTCCAGCGACGCGGTCGCCACCAGCGCCTTCAGCTCGCCGCGCTTCAGCCGCTGCTCCGCCGACAGACGCTGTTCCTTCGCCATGCTGCCGTGATGCGCGGTGACCGCCTGCTCGCCCAGCCGATCCGACAACTGGCGCGCAACGCGTTCGGCCATGCGCCGCGTGTTGACGAACACCAGCGTGGTGCGGTGCGCCTCGGTCAGCCGCGCCAGCCGCTCATAGACCTGCAGCCAGACCTCCGCCGACATCACCGCCTCAAGCGGCGAGTCGGGCACTTCCAGCACCAGTTCGCGCGGGCGCTGATGGCCCGTATCGACGATCGTCACGTCGGTCGCGGTGGTGCCGCCCAGCAGATGCGCGACGGCATCGATCGGGTTCTGCGTCGCCGACAGCCCGATGCGCACCAGCCGGTCGCCGCACAGGGCGGCAAGCCGCTCCAGCGACAACGCCAGATGCGCTCCGCGCTTGTTCGACGCCATGGCGTGGATTTCATCGACGATAACCGTGCGCGTGCTCGCCAGCATCGTGCGGCCGGACGCCGAGCCGAGCAGGATGTAGAGCGACTCAGGCGTGGTGACGAGGATGTGCGGCGGACGCCGGCGCATGCGCTCCCGCTCGCCCGCGGGCGTGTCGCCGGTGCGCACCCAAGTACGGATCTCGACATCCGGCAGACCGTGCTCGCACAACGCCGCGCGGATGCCCGCCAGCGGCTCCTCCAGGTTGCGCTGGATGTCGTTGGACAGCGCCTTCAGCGGCGAGATGTAGACGACCTGCGTGACGTCCCCGAGGCTCCCTTCCAACCCCTGGCGCACCAGCCCGTCAATCGCCGCCAGAAACGCGGCGAGCGTCTTGCCTGAGCCGGTGGGCGCGGCGATCAGCGTGTGGCGGTTCGCCTGGATCGCCGGCCACGCCTGCGCCTGCGGCGGCGTTGCCCGTGCGAACCGGCCGGCAAACCACGCCGCGACGGCGGGATGAAACAGGGATGCAGGGTCCATCTGACCGGCAGAATAAGGGGACCCGCCCGTATACGCGCAATCCTCCCGATTGATCGAGATCAATGCTGGTGCTGCGCCGAACCGGCACCCTGCCGCCCATGGCACAGCACCCAGCCCAGCGAGCCAGCGATCTTGTCGAGCGGCTGCGCGATCGCGGCCATCACAGCGAGGCCGAGCATCTGGCGCGGCTGCTGTCCCTGCACACCATCGAGCGCGGGCTGCTGCTCACGCTGCGTGAGGCCTGCGAGACGATCCTGACAGCGATCGAGGCCATCGATCCCGCCACCGAGACCATGATCGAGGAGCTGCGCCTGGAAGTCGAAAGGCGCCTCCGCCTCCCGCACGACAGGGATTCGCAATGACCGCCGTATCACGCCGTCTCTTCCTCGGCGGCGCGAGCGTCGCGGCCGGCGGCGTCGCGCTGATCGGCGAGGTGCGCCCGGTCACCGCGGCAGACGAACCGCCGATCGCCGGGCCGGCCCCTGTCCCCCTCACCCTGACGGTCAACGGTGTGGCACGCGAGCTGAGCGCGGGACCGAACGCCACCCTGGCCGAAGTGCTGCGTGGTCCACTCGATCTCACTGGCACGAAAATCGGCTGCGATCGCGGCGCGTGCTCCGCCTGTACCGTGTGGCTCGATGGCGCGCCTGTCGCGTCCTGCATGGTGCTGGCGATCGATGTCGGCAGCCGCGCGGTGACCACCATCGAGGGCCTGGCCAAAGGCGACACGCTGCATCCCGTGCAGGAGGCATTCATCGCGCACGACGCCATGCAGTGTGGCTACTGCACGCCCGGCATGGTGATGAGCTGCGCCGCCTTGCTCGAACGCATGCCGCAGCCGACGGCGGAAGACGTGAAGGCGGCGATCAGCGGTCATATCTGCCGCTGCGGCAGTTACCCGCACGTCGTCGAGGCCGTGCTGTCGGTCGGGAAAGCCTGAGCATGCGCGCGGAGAAATTCCCGGCCGGAATTGCCGGCGTCGAACTCACCGAGATCGAACGCCAGGTGCCTGACGACGAACCGCCGCCGCTGCCGGTGAACGACGCGCTGCGGGTGATCGGCAAGCCGGTGCCACGCCAGGACGCCCGCGCCAAAGTCACCGGCGCCGTACGGTTCACGGTCGACATCAAGCTGCCAGGGATGCTGCACGCGCGCATCCTGCGCTCGCCACTGCCGCACGCGCGCGTGCAGGCAATCGACGCCGATGCCGCCGCGCACCAGCCGGGCGTGCGCGCCGTGCTGCTGGTCGCGCCGAAGGACGCGGTGCTGCGCTATGTCGGTGCGCCGGTCGCGGCGGTTGCGGCGATGACCGAGGGCATTGCCGAGACGGCGCTTCGCCTGATCCGCGTCGACTACGCGCCGTTGCCGTTCACCGTCGATCTGGACGCAGCGCGGCGGCCGAATGCGCCCACGGTGTACCAGCGTGGCGAGTCGCCGCCATTGGCGGTCGCAGAGATACCGGTCGCGCAGAACCTCGCCATCGCCGGCAACGTCCGCGGGCCCGAAACTCAGGGCAGCCGCGGCGATGTCGAGCAGGGCTTCGCTCAGGCGGAAATCGTGGTCGACGGCGAATATCGGACGCAGACCCAGACCCATTGCTGCATGGAGCCGCATGCCATCGTGGCTGACTGGCGGCCGGATGGATTGACAGTGTGGATGTCCACGCAGTTCACCGCCGGCGTGCGGCGCGAACTGGCCGAGAGCTTCGGGCTGAAGCTCAGCCAGGTGCGTGTGAAGGTCGCCGCGATGGGCGGCGGCTTCGGCTCGAAGTCGCAACTCGGCGCCTACGGCCGCTTCGCCGTCATGCTGTCGCGGCAGGCGCGCGCGCCGGTCCGCCTGGTCCTGGAGCGCGACGAGGAGCATCTCGACACCGGCAATCGACCGGCGACATGGCAGCACCTGCGGATCGGCGCGCTCCGCGACGGCACGCTGACAGCGATCTCGCTGCAGGAATTCGGCTCTGCCGGGATAGGAGTGGGTGCGAGCGTCGGCAACTTCGCCCAGGCGCTCTATACCTGCCCGAATTTCTCCGCCGCGCAGAACGACGTGTTCATCAACGCCGGTCGCGGTTCGCCGATGCGCGGACCCGGCAACACGCCGGGTGCGTTCGCGATGGAGCAGGCGATCGATGAGCTGGCCGACAAGATCGGCATCGATGCGCTGACGCTGCGCGAACGCATCGATCCCAGTCCGGTGCGCCGCGAGGAACGCCGCATTGGGGCACAACGCATCGGCTGGGAACGGCGTCACAGGCCGGACGCCGATGTGGGGCCGATCAAGCGCGGCATCGGCATGGCACAATCGCTGTGGGGCGCCAACGTATATACCAACGCAGCCTGCGAGGTGCGGCTCCAGCGAGACGGCTCGGTGCTGGTGCTGTCGAGCGTGCAGGACCTCGGCACCGGCATCGGCACGATCCTGGCGCAGGTGGTCGCGGAAGAGCTCGGGCTCCAGCCGAACGACATCACCGTGCACATCGGCGACACGGACTTTCCCGCCGGACCGCCGTCCTGGGGCAGCCAGACGACAGCCTCTCTCACGCCGCCGACGCGCAGCGCCACCTGGCAGATCAGGCAGATGCTGTTCCGTCAGGTGGCGCCGCGGCTCGGCGTCGCACCCGAGCACCTGATCGCGCGGGACGGCCGCATCGCCGTGCGTGACGACGCATCCCGCGGCATGAGCTTCCGCGAAGCCACCGCCGGCCTGCGCACCGATGCGATCAGCGCAACGTCGGCGCGCAGTGACGACTATGGCGGTTTCCGCCGGCACCTGGGCGATTCAGCCGGCGCGCAAAGCGATATCGGCGGCGTGCAGTTCGCCGCGGTGGCGGTGGATACCGAGACCGGCGCGATCCGTGTCGAACGTATGGTCGCGGTGCACGATTGCGGCCGGCCGATCAATCCCAGGCTGATCGAAAGCCAGGTGCAGGGCGGCGTGCTGATGGGCATCGGCTACGCGCTGTTGGAGCAGCGCCTGATGGACCAGCACACCGGACACATGGTCAACGCCAATCTCGAGCAGTACAAGCTGGTCGGTGCGCGCGAGACGCCACCGATCGAGGTGGTGCTGCTGGAGAACTACCAGGGTCAAAGTGCCACCGATGCCTATGGCATCGCGGAACCCTCCAACATCGCCACTGCGCCGGCGATCGCCAACGCGGTGTTCAATGCGATCGGCGTGCGCCTGCGCGAACTGCCGATGACGCCGTCCGCGGTGCTCACTTCACTCGGCAAACTGCCTGCGAGGAGCTGAAGCGATGGAGCGCTTTTCCTGGCAGTCGGCGCATTCGGTTCCACAGGCTGCCGCGTTGGCCACGACCACGGTCGCCGACGCAATGCTCGCCGATCCGACAGAGACAAGCGTCATCCTGAAGGCGGGCGGCATCGACGTGCTCGACCTGATGAAGGAGGACCTGCTGCGGCCGGCTCGCCTGGTGAACCTGCGCGAAATACCGGGCCTCGATGCGATCATCGAAGACGATGCCGGCGTGCGGATCGGCGCGATGGCAACCTTGCAGCAGATCGCTTCGCATCCACTGCTGCGCAGGCGCTACGCCGCGCTGGCCGATGCCGCCGGCAGTTCGGCAAGTCCGCAGATCCGCAACGTGGCGACACTCGGCGGCAACCTGCTGCAACGCCCACGCTGCTGGTATTTTCGCTCGGCCGCGCACTACTGCGCGCGCAAGGGCGGCGATCCGTGCTTCGCCTTCGTCGGCGAGAACCAATACCACGCGGTGTTCGCGCAGTACGGCTGCGCCATCGTGCATCCATCCACCGCGGCCACCGCGCTGGTTGCGTTCGGCGCGCATGTCGAACTGGCGAACGCCCAAGGATCATCGCGCGGCATGCCGCTTGCCGATTTCCTGCTGGGGCCTGAGACCGACATGACGCGCGAGAACCATTTGCGCGCGGGCGAAGTGCTAACCGCCGTGGTGTTGCCGCCGGTGTCGGCCGGCACACGTTCGGTGTTCCTGAAGCAGGCCGAGAAGCCGTCGTTCGACTGGTCGATCGCCGATGTCGCGGTGGTGCTGGATTGCGCGGCCGACGGGCGCTGCGGGCGCGCCTCAATCGTGCTGGGCGCCGCCGCGCCGATACCGTGGCGTGCGGTGCAGGCCGAGGCGGCGCTGACCGGACAAACCATCGACGACGCGGTGGCGCGCAAGGCCGGGCAGGCCGCGATCGCCGGTGCCGCGCCGCTGCGTCACAACGCCTACAAGCTGCCGATCTTCACCTCCCTGGTGCGCCGTGCCGTACTGCAGGCATCGGGCGTCACCCAACAGGAGAACGCACGATGACCACACGCCGCGCCGCCAGTCTCGCCATACTGTCAGCCGCCGCGCTGGCGATGGCACCGCGCATCGCTGCGGCACAGACGCAGCAGACCATCGTTCTGCCACCGCCCCGGGCGGATTTCGGCAAATCGCTGGCCGAGGCGCTGCGACTGCGCCGTTCGATCCGCTCGTTCGATCCGCGTCCCCTGCCGCCGCAGGTGCTGTCGGAACTGCTGTGGGCCGCCTGCGGCGTCAACCGGCCGACCACCGCGGATCGCACCGCGCCTTCATGGCGACACGCGCGGGAGACCGACGTCTACGCCGCCACGGCGGACGGCGTCTGGCGCTATGACGCGATCAAGCACGTTCTGGTGCCACAGCTCGCCACCGATGTGCGGGGGCAGACTGGCGTGCAGGACTTCGTCGGCACCGCGCCGCTCAATCTTATCTATGTGTCGAATGCCGAGCACATGAGCGGCGTGTCGCGCGAGGAGCAGCATCGGGTGGCCGCCGCTGATATCGGCTTCATCGGCCAGAACGTCTATCTCTACTGCGCATCGGAAGGCCTTGCCTGCGTGTTCCGTGCGTCGCTCGACACGGAGCGCCTCGCCCGTTCGCTGGGGTTAGGCGAGACACAGTTCATCATGTTCGCGCAGACGGTCGGCTACGAGAGGACATGACGGTAGACAACTACACACCTATCCACTGTAATATCCACAGCCAGACCTAGCCGCCCGGCCTCCCCCAGCAATCCATACCACTTTGATATGGCTAGGGGTTTTTCCAAATAGTTAACATTTCGCTACATATCCGGTTACGAATTGAATCCCCAGGGCCATCCGGCGCCCACCGGTCGATCGTGGGCTTGTCCACGAAGATTGTCGACCGTTCGGCATTCTAACAGCGGCAAGCCTCCGAGACTATTGCGGCGAGCGGTCCGGTCTCCGAGGTGCCGGAGCCAACGCTGGAAGCGAGGCCCCTGCCTGTGCTTTATCCCCCGCGACATCAGCCTAAGGACCCGCATACATGCGTATTGCGATGATCGGCGGCGGATATGTCGGCCTGGTCTCCAGCGCCTGCTTCGCCGAGTTCGGCATCGACGTCACTGTTGTGGAGACCGATGCCGGGAAGCTCGCCGCCTTGCATGAAGGCCGCATGCCGATCCACGAGCCAGGCCTGGACAAGCTGGTGGCAGACAACGTCGCCGCCGACCGGCTCGCGTTCACCGACGACCTCGCCGCGGCGGTGCACGACACCGAGGCGGTGTTCATAGCGGTCGGGACGCCGACGAGGCGCGGTGACGGCCATGCCGATCTGTCCTACGTCTACGCTGCCGCCGAGCAGGTGGCCCATGCCCTCAGCGACTACGCTGTGATCATCACCAAGTCCACTGTGCCGGTCGGCACCAGCCGCCGCATCGAGGAAATTGTCCGCACCGTCCGCCCGGATCTCGACTTCGACGTTGCTTCCAATCCGGAATTCCTGCGCGAGGGCAATGCGATCGGCGATTTCATGCGACCGGACCGCGTGGTGATCGGTACCGAAAGCGAACGGGCGCGCGACGTGCTGCGGCAGCTCTATCGCCCGCTCTACCTGATCGAGGCGCCGATCGTGTTCACCGGCATCGAGACGGCGGAGCTGACAAAATACGCCGCCAACGCCTTCCTGGCGATGAAGGTCACTTTCATCAACGAGATGGCGGACCTGTGCGAGAAGGTTGGCGCCGATGTGCATGACGTGGCGCGCGGCATCGGCCTCGATGGCCGCATCGGCCGCAAGTTCCTGCATCCCGGCCCCGGCTACGGCGGCTCCTGCTTCCCCAAGGACACGCTGGCGCTGATGCGCACCGCACAGGATTACGGGGCGCCATCACGCCTGGTCGAGACCACCGTCGCGGTGAACGACGCGCGCAAGTCGGCGATGGCAATGCGGGTGATCGCGGCGTGCGGTGGATCTGTGCGCGGCAAGACCATCGCGGTGCTCGGGCTGACCTTCAAGCCGGAGACCGACGACATGCGCGACGCCCCTTCGCTGTCGATCGTCGCGCGGCTTGCCGGCGATGGTGCCACGATCCGCGCCTTCGATCCGGAAGGAATGCAACAGGCCGGGCCGCTGCTGCCCGGCGGGGTGATCTACTGCCGCGATGCGTTCGATGCCGCGCAGGGCGCGGACGTCCTGGTCGTCATCACCGAGTGGAACGAATTCCGTGCGTTGAGCCCGACCCGGCTGCGCACTGCGATGTGCGGACAGGTGCTGATCGATCTGCGCAATGTCTATGACCCGATCGCGATGCGCCAGGCGGGGTTCGACTATCATTGCATCGGAAGAGCGGACATGACCTGAGCCGCAGGCTCACGCGCACTCGCACGACTTGCGTCTGTAAGGATTTCTGGCTGAAAACATAGGTCGCCATGGAAAGAGGTCCGCGCCGCATGCACCCGGTCGTCGGCATTCCGGCCTGTGCCAGGCTGGAGAAGGGTCAGCTCCGCCACGACACGCCGGCGCGCTATGCCGCGGCTGTGCTGGGCGGCGCCAAGGCCGTGCCGATCATGATCCCGCCGATGGGCGAGGCCTCGCTCGCGGTGCTCGATCGCCTCGATGGCCTGCTGTTGCCCGGCAGCCCCAGCAACGTGCATCCATCGCACTATGACGGCGGCGACAGCCTCACCCCCGAGCATCACGATCTGGAACGCGACGCCACCACCTTGCGGCTGATCCCCGAGGCGCTGGCGCGCGGCATGCCATTGCTGGCGATCTGCCGCGGTATCCAGGAGCTGAACGTCGCCCTCGGCGGCACGCTGCACCAGAAGGTGCACGAGGTGCCGAGACGCATGGACCATCGCCCTGGCCCGGGCACGCTCGAGGAGAAATACGCGCCCCGGCATCTCGTGTTCCTGTCCGGCCAGCTCGCGCGGATTGTGGGCAGCACGAAGATCCTGGTGAACTCGCTGCACGGCCAGGCGATCGACGCACCGGCACCGGGGCTTGCCGTGGAAGCACTGGCGCCCGATGACACGATCGAGGCGGTGCGGGTGGAGCGCGCACGCGGCTTTGCCTTCGGCGTTCAGTGGCACCCGGAATGGGGCTACGCGGACGACAGCGCGAGCCTGGCGATCTTCCGCGCGTTCGGCGAGGCGTGCGTGACGTATCGAACGGAATTGCGAAAGGCGGCATGAGGTGGACCTCCAACTATCCGGCAAGAAGGCGCTGATCACCGGCGGGTCGAAGGGCATCGGTCGCGCCACCGCTGAGCTGCTGGCGGACGAGGGCTGCGACGTCACACTGGTAGCGCGCGACCAGGGTGCCTTGGATGCGGCCGCCGCCGCGATCCGCACGCGGCGACAGGTCAACGTGCGCACCATCTCGGCCGATCTTTCGTCCGACGCCGCGGTGCGCCGCGTCGCGGCCGAGGCGGGCGAGCTCGACATACTGGTGAACAATGCCGGCGCCATACCGCCGGGCGACCTGCTGTCGGTCGATGACACGACATGGCGCCACGCGTGGGATCTGAAGGTGTTCGGCTACATCTCGTTCTGCCGGGTCGTGTATGCACAGATGAAGGCACGCCGCGCCGGCGTGATCATCAACGTGATCGGCGCCGCCGGGGAAAGTTTCCCGACCGGCTATATCGCGGGTGCGGCAGGCAATGCATCGCTGATGGCGTTCACCCGCGCGCTGGGCAAGGGCGCGCCGGCTGACGGCCTGCGCGTGGTGGCGATCAACCCTGGCCCGGTCGAGACCGACCGCCTCGTCATGCTGCGTCGCGCCGAAGCCCAGCAAAAGTTCGGCGATGCGGAGCGCTGGCGCGAACTGTCCGCGGGCATGCCGTTCGGCCGCGCCGCCTCGCCGCGCGAGATCGCCAACGCGGTGGCGTTCCTCGCCAGCCCGCTGTCGGGCTACACCACTGGCACGGTGCTGACGATCAACGGCGGCGGCTGAGTTAGCGACCTGGCGCGTTCGGAGCCGCGCGGACCGCATCACACTTTCTTAAGCTCTCGGATGCATGAACCAGAGCGTTGCACAATCGGCACCAATGGTTGCCGAGTGGAGGAAGTCGTGTCGCATCTGTTTGCTCATCTCAGCATCCGCAGCAAGATCATCGCCGGGTTCGCCGCCGTCCTGATCTGCACCATCGGTCTCGGCCTGTTCTCCACCGAGCGGCTGGACGCCGTGAACGGCAATGCGCAGGACATCAAGGACAACTACCTGCCAGGCACGCGGATCCTCGGGCGTCTGGCGCAGGTTAGCGAGCGCGTTCGATCGAACCGCGGGTCCCTGCTGCTGGCGACCACCGATGCACAGCGCACGCAGTATGGAGCGACCATCAAGGAGCAGGCTGCGATTTATGCGCGGACGCGGGAAGAATATCAGCCGCTCATCTCACCAGGTGAAGAACAGCGCCTGACCGACGCATTCGACGCGGCGTGGCAGCGCTACCTGGCGCTCGGCGACGCCAGCTCCGGGCTGATGGCGCTAGGCAAGCGTGATGCGGCGATTGCCTTGTTCCTGGGCGATGCAGCGAAGGTGATGGCGGAGTTCCGCGCGGCCTTGCAGGCCGACATCGACCTGAACGTGCATGAGGGCACGCAGGCCGCCGATGGTGGCGCGGCACTCGGCGCGTCAGCACATCGCTGGATCCTGGCGGTGCTGGTTCTCGCCGCCCTGCTCTGTACCGGCGTCGGCTGGACGATCGTTCGCGGCATTTCCGCGCCGATCGGCGCGATGACCGCAGCGATGCGTCGACTGGCGGAGGGCGATACGGCGGTGGAGATTGTCGGCTCCGGGCGCGGCGACGAGATCGGCGCGATGGCGAAGGCTGTGGAGGTGTTCAGGCAAAACGCCATCGAGCGTAGCCACCTGGAGACCGAACAGAAGCAGCAGGAACAGCGTGCGGCGCAGGACAAGCAAAACGCTCTGATCGGCATGGCGGAGCAAATCGAAGCTGAGACCCGGAATGCGCTCGAGGGTATCGGTGCCCGCAGCGAGAGCATGGCGGCGACGGCCGAGGCAATGCGGATGTCTGCCAGTCGCACCGGCGACGCCGCCCAGAGCGCGGCGACGGCTGCGGGCCAGGCCCTGGCCAACGCCCAGACCGTGGCGAGCGCCGCAGAGCAGCTCAGCGCTTCGATCCGCGAGATCGGCGGGCAGGTCAACCAGTCCAACGCTGTGGTGAGCCGTGCGGTCGCCGCCGGCAGCGAGACACGGGCGAAAATGGAGGCGCTGAACGAGCAGGTCGGGCGCATCGGCGCGGTCGCCGACATGATCGGCGAGATCGCTGCCAAGACCAACCTGCTGGCGCTGAACGCCACCATCGAGGCGGCGCGCGCGGGCGACGCCGGCAAAGGCTTTGCCGTGGTGGCCAGCGAGGTGAAGCAGCTTGCAACGCAGACCGCGCGTTCCACCGAGCAAATCACCCGCCACATCGGCGAGGTACGCGCCGCCACGGGAGAATCGGTAACCTCGGTGAGAGAGATCGAGCAGACGATCGGTGAGATCCATGAGATCGCCGGTTCGATCGCTGCGGCAGTCGAGCAACAGGGGGCAGCCACAGCCGAGATCGCCCGCAACGTCGCGGAGACCGCGGCGGCAGCCGACACGATGACCACCCGCACAGCCGAGGTCTCCACCGAGGCGGCGCAGACCGGGCAGCGAGCCTTCGATGTACCTCGAGAATACGACCGTTCTGAACTCCTCGGTCGAAGGGTTGCGGCGCGCCGTCATCCAGGTGGTCCGCTCTTCCAGCACCGAGGTGGATCGGCGCGGCCACCGACGCCGTCCGTGCCTGGCGGATGCCACGATCGATGGCCAGGGACAGGCGGGGAAGGCGGTGATCCGAGACATTTCGGAAGGCGGCTGTCTGGTGGAAACATCGTTGCGCTGGCAGGCTGGGCAACGGATCGAACTGAAGCTGAGCCGCTTAAGCAAGCGGCTGCAGGGCAGCGTCGTGCACGCATCCGAGGATAAACTCCGCATGGCCTTCGACCATGACGGGTTGCAAGCCGGCGACGCCGACCGCATCAGCCTGGACACGATCCCGGACCTGGTAAGGCTGACGAAGGACGATCATGTCGCTTTCGTTAAGACGGTGGTCGACGCCGTCGAGGCGCGCGAGAAGCAGCCACCGGGCAGCCTGGCGACCGATCATCGCTGCCGCCTGGGCCGCTGGTACGATGGCGTCAGCGATTCGGCCACCCTGGCGCTGGCCTCGTTCAAGGCGCTCCAGGAACCGCATCACGCGGTGCACGACGCCGGTCGCAAGGCGCTGGCAGCTTTGGCGGTTGACGACATGGCAACGGCGCAGCGCGAGGTCGCCGCGATGCGCAAGGCATCAGGCGAGGTTTTGGAGGGTCTCGACGTGTTTGGCCGCGAATTCCCGGTCACCATCAGAGCAGGACGGCAGGTGCCCGCCGACAGGCAGCGCAGCATGGCCGCCGCGTGATGTGTGCACGGCGATTGGCGCAGCGGCGGACATCAGGGCGCGCTGCCGTTTACCGTAAATTGATGAACCGACACGAGACTGGCTGAGACACCAGCATGCCGACCGGCGCGCCGGGACGCCTCATTCGGTTGGAAGATTTGGCAACATGGCCACAACAGACGACAGCGATCTTGACGTCCGAAGGCGCTTCCTCGGACTTGACGCCGATGCATGCCGGTTGCTCGCGGCGTTCTGGCCCACGATCGAGCCTCGACTCTCCGAGATCATCGACGGGTTCTACCGGCACCTCCTGACCATCCCGCACCTCAAGCAAATGGTCGGCGAGCAGATCCCTCGCCTTAAGCAGGCGCAGGCATCGCACTGGCGGCGGTTGTTCTCCGGGCGCTTCGACGCCGAATATTTCAACGGCGTGCAGACCATCGGCCACGTGCATCACAAGATCGGCCTTGAGCCACGCTGGTACATCGGTGGCTACGGCTACGTGCTGAACCGCCTCGTTGCACTGGCGGTGCGCACGCATCGCTGGTCGCCACAAAAGCAGGCGTCGCTGATTGCCGCGGTGAATGCCGGCGTCATGCTGGACATGGATATCGCAATCTCCGTGTATCAGGAGGCGTTGATCGCCGAAAAGGTGCAGCGGACCCAGCGGCTTGACGTCTTGCTGCGTGGCTTCGAGGACCGGACGGCCGTTTTGGTCGGCATGGTGGCCTCGGCAGCGACCGAGCTGGAATCGACATCGCGGGCCATGGCGTCCACCACCGGCGAGACCGTCGCACAGGCCACCAACGTCACGGCAGCGGTCGAGGCTGCGAGCGTCAATGTGCAGACCGTTGCGTCGGCAGCCGAGGAGCTGTCGGCATCGATTTCCGAGATCGCGCGTCAGGTGGCGCAATCCTCCGAGATCGCCGACCGGGCCGTGCAGGACGCCAACCGCACCGACACCATCGTGAAGACCCTGGCGGAAGGCGCGCAAAAGATCGGCGACGTCGTGGGCCTCATCAGCACCATTGCCGGGCAGACCAACCTGCTGGCGCTGAATGCCACGATCGAGGCCGCGCGCGCCGGCGACGCCGGCAAAGGCTTCGCGGTCGTCGCATCCGAGGTAAAGAGCCTGGCGAACCAGACAGCGAAGGCGACCGACGATATCAGCCGACAGATCGCGCAGATCCAGCTCGCGACCAAGGAGGCCGTCACGGCCATCGAGGCGATCACCCAAACCATTGGCGAGGTGAGCAGGATCGCCACGGCGATCGCCGCCGCAGTGGAAGAGCAGGGTGCTGCAACTCAGGAGATAGCGCGCAACATCCACGAGGCGGCGAGCGGCACGCACCAGGTCAGCGTGAGTATCGCCAGTGTGAGCCGTGGCGCGAGCGAGACCGGCGCGGCTGCCACGGAGGTCCGCGACGCGGCGGGCGAGCTGTCCAAGCAGGCCGAGGGGCTCAGCGGAGACGTGCAGCACTTCGTGACGGAGGTGAAGGCGGCGTGATCAAATGCGGTAGCGCCGTGGGATCAGGTGACTCGCGGCGGCAGTCAGCAGCAGCGTCGTCGCCATCAGGATGAAAGCGATCGCGGCGGCGAATGGCCAATTGTTGTCGGTGCTGAACGCCCAGAACAGCAGAGGCGCCATCATCTGAAAATGCGGTCCGCCGAGCAGCAGCGGTGTGGCGAATGCGTTCATGCACAGAATGAAGCAGAGCACCGCGGCGATCGCGATGCCGGGAAGCGCCAGCGGGAACACCACACGCCAGAAAGCGCGCGAGGGCGCCGCACCCATCGAGGCGGCGGCTTCATCGAGGCGAGGGTCGATACCTTCGAATACGCTCTGCAACGTCAGCACGGTGAACGGCAGGTTGATCGCGACGATGCCCGCGATCACCGCAGGCTCGGCATACATCAGGCGCAGGCCAACGAGCGTATCCAGCATGCCGCCACGGGCGAACAGGATCATCCAGCCGGCGGTGCGCGTAGTCGAGCCAACGAACAGCGGCAGCACCGTCAGCACCACCAGAGCGGACTTCCATCGGCTGCTGGTGCGCGCGAGACGCCAGGCCATCGGCAGTCCAAGAACCAGGCAGAGCGCGGTTACGACGAGCGAGACGCGAACGGTGGTAACGAGTACGGCGCGATAGAACGGATCGGCGAAGAAACGCAGGTAGTTGGCGGGAGTGACCGCCGCGATCATCAGCTCGGTGGGATCGAAGCGGTTCAGGCTGTCGCGGAACAGCAGCGCGAGCGGCAACAGCAACAGCAGGACCATCAGCAGGCTAGCCGGGCCGAGCATCAGCGCCGGCTCCAGGAGCCCCCTTCCCCCCACCCCCTCCCCCAAGGGCAGAGGGACATCGGAACTGACACCCCCTCCCCTCGCCGGAGGGGGCTGGGGGGAGGGGGCGATACTCATCCGCGCTGAATGTTCTTCAGCCACCAGTCGTTCAGATCGGGCAGTGCCTTCGACAGCACGGCATAGTCCGGCGTGACCAGTTTCGGCCTCGGGTCCGGCAATGACAGCTGTTCGCCAACGCTGCCCGACAGCTTCGCATTGTCCACCGTCGGCAGGTAGCCCATATGCGCGGCAAAGCCCTGCTGAGCCGACGGCTCCAGCAGCGCATTCATGTATTTATAGGCCGCCTCCTTGTCCGGCGCGTTCTTCGGCAACACCATGCCTGACACGTAAAGGACCGAGCCTTCCCTCGGGAATCTGCCGGCCACCGGGAAGCCGCCGTTGCGCCACATGAAGCTGCGCGCCAGCCAGATCATGCCGACATCGATCTCGCCCGACTTGAACGCCGGAGCCAGGTTGTCGGTCTCGGGATACAAGCGCAGTCCATTGTCGTTCAGCTTCGCCACGAATGCCTTGGCCTTGTCGAAATCGGTCGTGGTGCCGCTTTCGAGCAGGCTTGCCGCCTGCAGCACCCACGATCCGGCAGTCGAGACCACGCCGACCTTGCCCTTCCATTTCGGATCGAGCAGGTCGCTCATCGACTGCGGCGGTTCCTTGACCTTGTCCGGGTTGTACACCAGCACCTGCGCGCTATAGATGTGCGGCACGAAGCCCGGCATCCGCAGATCAGGCTGCACGTGCTTCAGATTGGGCACCGTCTTTTCGTCGAGCGCCTCGACCAGCTCGGCCTCGTTCACCCGGTAGCCCCACAATGCGCCAAGACAGGCGATGTCCATCGTGCCATGCGGCAGCTTCTTCTGCGCATACATCTTGGACGTCCGCGGCGTCTCGTCGCCGATGTCCTGCACCACCTCGACGCCCGCCGGCTTCAGGATCGGATCATCGATGTTCTCGCGCAGCAGGCGCGCGTAGTCGCCGCCCCAGGTCCCAACGACGCACTGCTCGGCGGCGCGCGCGTGGCGGATGATCGCCGGCGCCGCGAGCAGTGCCGCAGCGCCCAGCACGCCGCGCCGCGACAGGGTGAATTCACGCATGACTTGTCTCCCTGATATCCGCCTGCATCACATGTCCGGCCGCATCGAACAGCCGTTCGTCCTCCGCCCCCCAGCGCAGTGCCACGCGTGTGCCGGCAGTGTGGCGGGGCGCCGCATCGGGGCCAAGCCCAGGTCCTCTCGCCACCAACGTGACGTCCGGTCCAATGCGCACCGCGTGGTCGACCACCGAACCCAGCCAGGTGCACAGCTCCACCTCTGCCTCGACGCAACCATCGCGGGGAGCAACCAGGCGCACGCTGTCGGGACGCACCGCCAGCGTCGCCTCGCCGCCGCGCGTGTAGCGATTGGCGAGCGCGAGCACGGTGCCGTCGGGCAGCACGAGGCGGTCGCCGTCCAGCCGGCCGGTCACGATGTTGCTGCCGCCGATGAAGCGCGCGACGAACGGATTGGCGGGGCGCGAATGCACTTGCTCCGGCGTGCCAATCTGCTGCACGCGGCCATCATGCATCACTACCAGGCGGTCGGCGAGCGCCATCGCCTCGGTCTGGTCGTGCGTCACCATGATCGTGGTGATCCCACCGCGCTGCTGCAGGATACGGATCTCGCGCGCCATCTCCTGCCGCAGCGACGCGTCGAGATTGGACAGCGGCTCGTCCAGCAGCAGCACGCGCGGATGGATCGCGAGCGCGCGTGCCAGCGCCACTCGCTGCTGCTGGCCGCCGGAAAGCTGCCGTGGCAGACGCTGCGCGAACGCCTCGAGCTTCACCAACTGCAGCATCTCGGCCACGCGCGCTTGCGTCGCGTCGGTCGCCATACGCCGCATCTCCAGCCCGAACGCGACATTGCGGGCGACGGTGAGATGCGGGAACAGCGCGTAGCTTTGGAACACGATGCCCATCTCGCGCCGGTGCGGCGGCAACGCGGTAATGCTGGCGCCGTCGAGCCGGATGTCGCCAGCCGACGGCGACACGAAGCCGGCGATCATGCGCAGGGTCGTGGTTTTGCCGCAGCCGGACGGGCCGAGCAGCACGATCAGTTCCCCCCGCTGCACATTCAGTGTCACCGCATCCACCGCGGTGTGCGTGCCGAACTGCTTGCCGAGATTGTCGAGCGCGAGCGCAGCGGCCGTCATCGCACCATCTGGCCCAGCCGGACGAAGCGATCGAGCACCAGCAGCAGTGCTGCCACCACGACGATCTGCGCGACCGCAACAGCGGAGACCAGCGGATCGATGTGGTACTCCAGGTATTGCAGCACGGCGACCGGCAGCGTGGTGACGCCGGGGCCGGTGAGGAACAGCGCCAGCTCCAGGTTCTCGAACGAGATGACGAAGGCGAACAGAGAAGCGGCGATAATGCCCGCGCGCATGGCCGGCAGGGTGACGCGCCAGATCACCGTGAGCGGTCCGGCGCCCAGGCTGGCCGCCGCCTCCTCGGCCGCGCGCTCGTGGTTGGTCAGGCTCGCGAGGCAGAGCCGCACCACCCAGGGCGTCGTGATCATGATGTGTGCCAGCACCAGTCCGGCCATCGAGCCGGTGAGCGCGGAGCTGAACTGTTCGTCAAGCGCCACCAGCGCCACGTAGATGGCGAGGCCAAGCGCGATGCCCGGCACGGTCAGGGGCGCCAACAGCAGAATGGAGATCACGCCGCGTCCGCGGAAGCGATGGCGTGCCAAGCCGATGCCGGCGGGGACGCCAAGGGCCAGGCTGCCGAGCACCGCCAGCACACCGAGTTGGAGGCTGGTGACAATGGCACCACCGAAGTTCGGCACGATGGCGGAGTACCAGTCGAGCGTGTAGCCACGCGGCGGAAACAGGATCAGCTTCTCGTCGAACAGCGAGAGGTAAATCGTCAGCAGCAGCGGCACGATGATCAGCACTGCACCACAAACGATCAGGGCGAGCACAACAGCACGCTCGGCTATGCGCGCCATGGCGTCGTGGCGATTGCGAACCGACGGCATGGCGTTGCTGCTGGCTATCATGCCTCGATCGTGTCAGGCCTGCGATAGGCCAGCCTGACAAGCAGTGAACCGGGATGTCAACCGACCCAATGATCGCCGCGTTAGCCGCTGGCAGCGACGTGGGGTGCGCCGGGATGACGCCCCGCTCGCTGCGGCAGGACGAGCACACAAACAACAATGAATACCGCGATCACCGCCGATGCGATCGGCCGGCTGAATGCGAGGCCGCCCTCATGCACCGGCTTATCCAGCAGATCGCCGACCGTGGCACCAAGCGGCCGCGTAAGGATGAAGGCGGCCCAGAAGAGCAGGACGTTCGAAACGTTTGACCAGAAGTGCAGCCCGGCGATCACCGCCAGACCTGCTGTGAAGACCAACGCTCCGCCGACGTAACCGAGCCCGCTCGTATCAGCCACCCAGTCGCCAAGCGCGGTGCCAAGGGTCTGCGAGAATGTAATGGCAGCCCAATAGAAAGCCTCGACCTTCGGCGTCGCCACGGTGTTCACCGAGACGCTCCCCTCGGACCGATACCAAACCCCCAGCACGAGGATGAGAAGGCTCAGCAAGAGCAGCGAACCACCGGTGTAGCCGATGCCAATCGAGCGATCGGCAAAGTCTGCCATGGTGGTGCCGAATGTGGTCGAGGCGACGATCGTGGCCCAGTAAAGGATAGGGCGAAACCTGCCTGCCAGGATCTGCGCGATCACCAGTACCGATCAGCACGCCGAAGAACAGAGCGGTGCCCGCCAGGTAGCCCCAGCCGAGCGTCATCGTTACGGAATCACCGCCGGTCTCTCCTAGCGTCGTGGCCGCGATCTTGATGATCCAGAAGAACAAGGTGACTTCCGGCACCTTGCTCCAAGCACGTTGGGCCACAGCGTCGTGCACGCGTTACGTCCTGTCGTCGTTTTCGGGAATGCCGTCGGTCGCCCGGAGCGGCGAGCGGAACCACCCGCCCCGGACAAGGCGACGCGCGTCAGGCGCCGCCCATCAGGTCAGAACATCCATCAGGTCAGAACGTATCGTCGGTCGACCCACCGCCGCTGTTGTTGTCCCAGCCGGTATCGCCACTGTCGTCCGGCAATGACGACTGGTCGCTGCCTGAGGTGTCCCACGAGCCGTTGTCGACGTAGCCGGGATCCGGCTGGCCGCCGCCTGAATTGTCCGTCCAGGTACCCTGGTCAACGTAGCCCTGATCGGCGGGCGGGCTGCCCCATGGGCTGTCGGCCATCGGCGCGCCAGGAGCGAAGCCGCCGCCCAGGCCCCCGCCAAATCCGCCGCCGTGCGAACCGGAGAACAGGTTCATCAGCGCATTGCCCGCCACCAGCCCGCCGGCGACACCGGCCGCAGTCGTCAGCGCGGAACCGAGGAACCCCGAGCCGGGCCGCTGGAACATGCCGGGCTGATAGCTCGGCGCGTATTGCGGAGGCGGCGGGGGGGCCTGCTGGTAGCCTGGCTGTGCGCCCTGGTTCCACGCCGGCGCACCCTGCTGCGGCGGCGGCGCGGAGCGTGACCCGCCGCCAAACAGGCCACCAAAAAACCCTCCGCCGGAGGGGCTGCTCTGCTGCTGCTGTGCCTGCTGGGCCTGCTGCCGCGCCTGCTGCACCTCCCACTCCAGCCGCTGGATGCGGTTTTGTGCCTCGGCCAGAGCGTGTTCCTGCACGAAGGCCAGTTGTGTGATGCGATAGCGCGCGTCCGGGTAGCGGCCGAGCAGGTCGCCGATCAGGCGGTCCGCCTCGGGATCGACCGGCGGCATAGCCGGGGTCGTCGTCGCCGGCACCGAGCCGCCCAACCCCGGCTGGGCCTGCGGCTGGCCCCCACCAACGCGGGCGATGAACTGGTTGATGATATCGCGTTCTTCGTTTGTCATTGGGGCACCCTCTGGGTTCCGTGGCCTGCGATGTGGCTTCGCGGCCTCGTTGCTTCAATGGCGCGGGGGGCCCCCGAGCCCCCTGGCATTGCCGGCCGCGCGTCTCTGCTCTATGTGGCGCCGCAAATCAATCCAAACTCGGTCGGATGCAAAGCACGAAGCCCAGTTTTCAGGCACTGATCCTACGGCTGCATGACTACTGGTCGCGGCAAGGCTGCGTGATTCTGCAACCCTACGATGTGGAAATGGGCGCCGGTACGTTCCATCCGGCGACCACCTTGCGCGCGCTGGGGCCAGGACCATGGCGGGCCGCCTATGTGCAACCGAGCCGGCGGCCCGCCGATGGCCGTTACGGTGAAAATCCAAACCGGCTACAGCACTACTACCAATACCAGGTCATCATGAAGCCGTCGCCCGGGGACGCGCAGGACCTGCTGCTGGGCAGCTACCGCGAACTCGGGCTGGACCCGCTGCTGCACGACTTCCGTTTCGTCGAGGACGACTGGGAAAGCCCGACACTCGGCGCCTGGGGACTGGGCTGGGAGGTCTGGTGCGACGGCATGGAGGTCGGTCAGTTCACCTACTTCCAGCAGGTCGGCGGCATCCCGGTGATCCTGCCGAGCTTCGAGATGACCTATGGGCTCGAACGGCTGGCGATGTATGTGCAGGACGTCGACAACGTTTTCGACCTGGACTTCAACGGCGCCGGCGTGCGTTACGGCGATGTATTCCTGCGCGCCGAACGCGAATACAGCGCGTACAACTTCGAGCGCGCCGATACGGCGCTGCTGACGCGCCATTTTGCCGATGCCGAGGGCGAATGCGCGTCGCTCCTGAACCTTGGGCTGGCACTGCCGGCCTACGATCAGTGCATCAAGGCAAGCCATCTGTTCAATCTGTTGGATGCGCGTGGCGTGATCAGCGTGACCGAGCGCGCGAGCTATATCGGCCGCGTGCGGACACTGGCGAGGGGCTGCTGCGAGGCCTGGGTGGAGGGTGACAATCAATGACTATCGAAATGGAGGGAAACGTCATGGAAGAACTGGTGATCGAGGATGTGGAGGCCTGCCAACTCGCGGCCGAACTGGTCGAGTTGACAGGCAATAGTTTGCGGATGGCGGTGATCACAGCGCTGCGTGAGGAACGTGACCGTGCGCTGGTCCGGCGGCGGCGACACGACCGGATCATGGCGATCACCCGGGAAATCGCGTTGAGCGCCGCATAGGCGAGCGTCGCGCCGGTTGAGCGAAAACGTGACTTTCGACGACCCCGGGACTAGTTCTACCTGACGCTCCCAGTTTCTACAAAGGAGGCGGGTACGGGCGTTCAACTGAATATCAAGAGCGAGGACGCCTGCCGGCTGGCGTCCCGTCTGTCGGAGCTGACCGGCGAAAGTCTGACTTCAGTTGTCACCAGGGCCCTGCGGGCGGAATTGGAGCGGGAGGAGAAGCAGCGCGACATCAAGGCGCGGGTCGATCGCGTAATGGAGATCGCGCGCGAGATCCGCGCCCACATCCGCGAGCCGGTCAGTTCCGACACAAGTTGGATGTACGATGATGAAACAGGGCTGCCGAAATGATCGTGGACGCGTCCGCGCTTTTGGCAGTTGTGCTCAGCGAGCCGGACGGTCGGCGTTTTGCCGAGATGATCGCATCAGCACCCAGGGCGAGGATGCCAGCGCCGACTTGGTTTGAAGCAGCTCTCGCTGTTGATACCCGAGGGGACGATCTGGCCAGCCACAGATTTAATGATGCGGTACGTAGCCTGGGGATCGAGCTGATGGCGTTCACTGCCGAGCATGCGGAGTCCGCGCGTGAGGCTCGGAGAGTGGACGGCAGAAGACAACATCCTGCTCGTCTGAACTTCGGCGATTGCCTCGTGTATGGCGCGGCAAAAGCCGAGCGCGAGCCGCTCCTGTTCAAGGGGAACGACTTCTCGCAGACTGACATCGAACCGGCGCTGAAGGACTGAGCATGCCGGAGTTGTTCCTCGAGCTGTTCAGCGAGGAGATTCCGGCGCGCATGCAGGCGCGGGCGGCCGAGGAGCTCAGCAGGCTGTGCGGTGAGGCCCTGACGCAACTCGCGCCGGCCAATGTCCGCACCTTCTTCGGCCCAAGACGGATCGCCCTCGCAGCGGAGGTGGCACCGATGGTCGCCGCCAACAGCACGGTGGAGCGCGGCCCCCGCACCAGCGCACCCGAGCAGGCGCTGGCCGGCTTCCTGCGCAAGCACGGCGCAACGCGCGAGCAGTTGCGCCAGGAGGCCGACTACTGGGTACTGGAGAAGACCGCCGACGCAGTACCCGCCGCCACGCTCATCGCGGAGGCGATCCCGCCGCTGCTGCGCCGTTTCCCCTGGCCGAAGTCGATGCGCTGGGGCGGCAGCAGCGATTTCACCTGGGTCCGCCCGCTGCGCCGCATCGTCTGCCTGCTGGATGGCGCGGTGGTGCCATTCGACCTGCGCGACGGCGCGGACGATGGGCACGGACTCGTTTCGGAAAACCTGACGGAGGGCCACCGCTTCCATGCGCCCGGCGCCTTTGCGGTGACGTCGTGCGCGGATTGGGCGGACAGCCTGCGCGACCGGCGCGTCCTGGTGGATGCCACGGAGAGAAAGCGCGTCATCGCGGAAGGGGTCGCCGCGCTCACCAACGAAGCGCAGGTGGTGGACGATCCCGGACTGCTCGATGAGGTCACGGGACTGGTGGAATGGCCGGTGCCGTTGCTCGGCCGCATCGACGACGCGTACATGGATCTGCCGGCCGAAGTGCGGCAGGTCTCGATGCGGGTGAACCAGCGCTACTTCGCCTTCCGCAACCCTGACGGCTCTGCCGCGCCGTATTTCGGCTTCGTCGCCAACATCGCGCCAGCGGACGGCGGTGCGACGTCAATTGCCGGCAATGAGCGCGTGCTGCGCGCCCGCTTCGCCGATGCACGCCACTTCTGGGACCTCGACCGCAAGGCGCGGCTGGAATCGCGCGTGCCGCTGCTCGACCACGTCACGTTCCACGCCAAACTCGGCTCTCAGGGCGAGCGGGTGCGTCGGCTGGAGCGCCTGGCCGAAGAGATCGCGCCGCGGGTCGGCGCCGGCGCCGCACTGGCACGCGAGGCCGCTCGGCTCGCCAAGGCGGACCTCGTCACCGGCATGGTCAGTGAGTTTCCCGAACTGCAAGGCGTGATGGGCCGCTACTACGCGCTCCACGACGGCGAGGAACGGCTGGTGGCCGACGCCGTCCGCGATCACTACGCGCCTCGCGGGCCGGCCGACGCGGTTCCCACCGCGCCGGTTTCCGTAGCCGTCGCGCTGGCCGACAAGATGGACCTGCTGGTCGGCTTCTTCGCGATCGGCGAACGGCCTACGGGCGCCGGGGACCCCTTCGCTCTGCGCCGCGCGGCGCTCGGCATTATCCGTATGATCCGTGAAAACGGGCTGCGGCTGCATCTGATCCCGCTGATCGATCTGGCGGCCCAGGGCTGGCATCACCGCGGCGTGCATCCGATACCGCCCGAGGAAATACTAGGTTTCCTCGCCGAACGTCTGCGCGTGCAGCTTCGCGCCGAAGGGGCGCGCCACGACGTGCTGGCAGCAGTGTTCGCCGCCGGCGCCGATGATGACATCACGCGTCTGTTGGCGCGCACTGATGCGGTGGCAGCCCTGCTGGCCACCGACGACGGCGCGAACCTGCTGACGGCCTATCGACGAGCCGCAAATATCCTACGGATCGAAAACCGCAAGGATGGCCCTCACGATGGCCCGTTGAACGAGGATCGGCTGAGAACAGAGGAGGAACGCGGCCTTGCCCGCATCATTGCAGGTGCGGATGAAGACATCACGGAATGCCTCCATGATGACAACTATGAGAGCGCGCTGAGGCTTCTCGCCAACCTTCGCGCGCCGCTCGATGGGTTTTTTGATAAGGTGACCGTGAACGCACCGGAGCCTGATTTGCGCCAGAATCGTTTGCGTCTTCTTCATAAAGTCCGGTCAACGATGGACCGCATTGCCGACTTCGGAAAAATCGAGGGCTGATTTGCAATGACAAAATGGGTGTACAGCTTTGGCGCCGGCCATAACGAGGGCGGCGCGGACATGCGCAACCTGCTGGGCGGCAAAGGCGCCAACCTGGCTGAAATGGCAAATATCGGCCTGCCGGTCCCGCCAGGCTTCACACTCACCACCGACGTTTGCACCGCGTTCTACCAGAACCAGCGCAAATACCCGAACGACCTGGGCGGGCAGGTCCATCAGGCGCTTGATCAACTGCAGAAGGCACAGGCGCTGAAGTTCGGCGACAAACACAAGCCGCTGCTGGTCTCGGTCCGCTCCGGCGCGCGGGTATCGATGCCCGGGATGATGGATACAGTCCTCAACCTGGGGTTGAACGACGTGACGGTGGAAGGGCTCGGCGAGGCGGCGGATGACCCGCGCTTCGCCTGGGACTCCTACCGCCGGTTCATCCAGATGTACGGCTCGGTGGTGCTGGGGGTCGATCACCATCGGTTCGAGGAGATTATCGAGCACGCCAAGCTCGACACCGGCGTGACCGAAGACACGCAGCTCTCGGCGCAGGACTGGCACCGCGTCGCCCAGAGCTACAAGGACCTGATCGAGAGCGAGACCGGCAAGCCGTTTCCGCAGGATCCCGAGGAACAGCTGTGGGGCGCGATCGGCGCGGTGTTCGGCTCCTGGATGAACCATCGCGCGATCACCTACCGCAAGCTGCACGACATCCCCGCCGAATGGGGCACCGCGGTGAACGTGCAGGCCATGGTGTTCGGCAACATGGGCAACGACTGCGCCACCGGCGTGTGCTTCACCCGCGACCCGTCCACGGGCGAGAACGTGTTCTACGGCGAATATCTGGTGAATGCGCAGGGCGAGGACGTGGTCGCGGGCATCCGCACACCGCAGCCGGTATCGAAGCACCGCGCCAAGCCGGACGAGACGCCGCTCGAAGCGGCGATGCCCGAGCCGTACGCGGAACTGCTGCAGGTGCGCGAGAAGCTCGAGCAGCACTACCATGACATGCAGGATCTCGAGTTCACGATCCAGCAGAACAAGCTCTACATGCTGCAGACGCGCAACGGCAAACGCACTGCCGCGGCATCGCTGCGGATCGCGGTGGACATGGCCCGCGAAGGCCTGATCGACCAGTCCGAGGCGGTGCGGCGCGTGAACCCGACGTCGCTCGATCAGTTGCTGCATCCGATGCTGGATCCGAAGGCACCTCGCACCCTGCTGGCCAAGGGACTGCCGGCCAGCCCCGGTGCCGCCTCTGGTGCCGTCGTGTTCACCGCCGACGAGGCGGAAAGCCGCGCGCAGAAGGGTGAGGCGATCATCCTGGTGCGCATCGAGACCAGCCCGGAGGACATCCACGGCATGCATGCTGCCCGCGGCATCCTGACCACGCGCGGCGGCATGACCAGCCACGCCGCGGTCGTGGCACGCGGCATGGGACGGCCCTGCGTCGCAGGTGCCGGCGGCATCTCGGTCGATTACGGCGCGCAGACGCTGTCGGCCGGCGGCAAGACGGTGCGAGCCGGCGAAACCATCACGCTGGATGGCGCCGCGGGCGAGGTTTTCGTCGGCACCGTCGCGATGATCGAGCCCTTGATGTCGGACGACTTCTCCACGCTGATGGGCTGGGCGGACGAGGCACGCACGATGGGGGTGCGCGCGAACGCCGAAACCACGCTCGACGCCGAGACGGCGAAGAAGTTCGGCGCCGACGGCATTGGTCTGTGCCGCACCGAGCACATGTTCTTCGACCCTGAGCGCATCAGCGCGGTGCGGCAGATGATCATGGCGCCTGACGAGGCCGGGCGCCGCACGGCGCTGGCGTTGTTGCTGCCGTTCCAGCGCGACGACTTCCACAAGCTGTTCCGCATCATGGGCGATCTGCCGATCACCATCCGGTTGCTCGATCCGCCGCTGCACGAGTTCCTGCCGCACGCGGACGCGGAGCTGGAGGATGTCGCGCGGGCACTCGGCGCCAATATCGAGGCGATGCGCCGGCGCGCGGCGGAGCTGGCCGAAGCCAACCCGATGCTGGGCCATCGTGGCTGCCGGCTGGGCGTCACCTATCCCGAGATCTACGAGATGCAGGCGCGCGCGATCTTCGAGGGCGCGCTGGAGGTGGCGAAGGAGACCGGGAAAGCCCCGGTACCCGGAGATCATGATCCCGCTGGTGGGCGTGAAGAAGGAGCTGGAGCTCACCCGCGCGCAGGTCGATCGCGTGGCGGAGGAGGTGTTCAAGGCGGCCGGCCGCCGCATCGAGTACAGCGTCGGCACGATGATCGAGCTGCCGCGGGCTGCGATCGTGGCCGACAAGATCGCCGAGGTGGCCGACTTCTTCAGCTTCGGCACCAACGACCTGACGCAGACGGTATTCGGCCTGTCGCGCGACGATGCGGGCAAGTTCCTGCCGCAGTATGTCGAGCAGGGGATCTTGCCAAAGGATCCGTTCGTGTCGATCGATGTCGAGGGCGTGGGCGCGATGGTCCGGCTTGCGTCCGAGCGCGGGCGGCAGACCAAGAACCACTTGAAACTCGGCATCTGCGGCGAGCACGGCGGCGATCCTGCGTCGATATCGTTCTGCCAGGAGGTCGGGCTGGATTACGTCTCGTGCAGCCCGTACCGGGTGCCGGTGGCACGTCTGGCGGCCGCGCAGGCAGCGCTGGGGGTCGAAAGCGACCGGACGGCGTGACCGCGGGCAGGCGCGTGGGGATCGGAGCGCGCGCCTGATCGGCCTGCGGTGGTTGATTCGCCGGGGCGGACATCTGCCGGACCTGGGCAGGTGGCTTCCTTGCCGGGCCCAATCGATCCGAGCTACATCGGTACCCCGTGCGGCTGACGGTGCCGTATCCACACTCCGGGGAGCGACAATTGCCGGCGCCGGACCGAGATAGCGAGCATACCCTCCGCGAGAGGGCTTACTACATCTGGGAGCGCGAGGGTTGTCCCGAAGGGCAGGCCGAAGCGCATTGGCTGTTGGCCGCGCGCGAACAGTCCGGCAATGAACCCACGGACGAGTTCATGGAGGACGAAGAGAAGATCCTCGCAGGCCGCTCGGATGCCAATATGCCGGCATTGCTGACCAAGGATGTGCAAGGCGGATAATCCCCTGTCGCACCACGATCCGGCGCCCTCTGCACATTCCGAGCATTCCGGTCGGACGCGACCGACGTGATCATGCGCCCCGACATGGTCTACCAGTTCCCGATCTGGGCGGTTGGCCTCTCACTCGCGATTATTGCCGTGCTTGGCACCATCGTTCTGGAGCTGGGGGTCAGACACTTCGTTTCAGCGGCCTTCCGCCGGCAGCATAACGACGTCGCGGCGGCCATCTTCTCGATCATCGGCGTGACCTATGCCGTGCTTCTGGCATTTGTCGCCATGCTTGCGTGGGAGGGCTTTAACAAAGCCAAAGCGGCGAGCTATGCCGAGGCAGCCGTGGTTCTGGATATCGTTCAGATGGCAGACGGTCTCGCCGAGCCGGCCAGGGCAAAACTGCTCGATGACATGAACCGCTATACGCGGGCCGTGATTGCCATCGAGTGGCCGGCGCAGGCCGAAGGCCATGTGGTGCGCGCCAGTGACAGATACTCGACGACTTGCAGGGTATCGCGATCGACCTGAAGCCAGCCAGCCAGGCGGACGCGACCTTTCACGCGCTGCTCCTGCAATCTCTGATGCGGCTTCGCGACGCAGACAGGAAAGGCTTCTGGCCGCGGAGACCACAATCCCTGGGATAGTCTGGATGGTCGTGATCGTGGGCCGCGCGATCACGATTGCCTTCAGCTCGTTCCTCGGCACGCCAAGCGTACGGATACACCTCGGCATGTGCTGCTTGCTCGCTGTCTCCGGGGTCCTGGTGCTGGTACTGATCATCGCGCTGAGCAATCCGTTTCGGGGCGACTTCCGCATCTCCACGGCTCCGTTCGATACGTCTCATCCGGATCGGCGGGGCACCCTGACAACGCTCAGCGGCACTGGCACCGCCCGCGAATTTCACTTGCCGGCGGTCACCTGCCTGACTATCTTACGTTCGTCTTACCCTGTGGCTCCAACCATGGCCGATGCAGCCAGATCCACGACGACACTGTCGACCAAGGGCCAGGTGATCCTGCCCGGCAGCCATCCGTCGGCGGCACAACTGGCGGCCCGGCACAAGGCTGACGGTCGAGGAAACCGCCGACGGCGTGTTACTGCGGCCGGCGCCGGCCTTCCCGCCCACCACGACCGAGGCGGTCTTCGGCTGCCTGCGTCACCAGGGCGAACCGAAGACATTGGAGGAGATGCAAGACGGCATCGCAGCCGAG
>CAWHVQ010000015.1:0-479806 GCA_963832895.1 uncultured Alphaproteobacteria bacterium
GAGGGGATGGGTGGCACGCCGCTGTGTGAACGGCAACACCTTCACCAGGCACGTGCCTATCATGGCTAAACCAAACACATGCATCACCACTGAGGAAACTATCAGCGATAGCCCCCAAAGCCAGTCGTCCGTCCAGCCGCCCGTTGCCACGTGCATGAAAACAGTAGATATCACTTTTTTCGTTAGGCGATGCTTGATCCAGATCAATGCCCAGCGATGGTTCGGACGGTATCGTGTCGTCTTTCAGGAACCTGTTCTAATGGAGTATATCGTGGGGAAGGCGTGGGGCCGTGTCGCGAGAGCGCGCGTTAGTGGGCCAGCTGGTGAACGGTATCTGCCGGCCTCATGACGTCGACTATATAATTGCACCGACTTGGCAGTGCAATCGGGCGCCGGGCAAATCAGCCTGTGCTGGACTGACCGGCGCCTATTTAAGCTAGGCACGCCTGGTATCGAGACCGCTTGCACTAGCCCCATTGATTGTTACTGGGCTGCTGCTACTGCTCGCAGGCTGCAAGGTCGGGCCCGATTTCCCACACCCAACGCCCCGGTTGCCGCCAGCTAGCTCGAGTCGCGGACGCCTCGGTTTATTCCGACCGTACGGACGATCAGAATTGGTGGACTGTTTACCATGATCCGACACTCGATCGCCTGATCGATCTGGCCTACCAGCAAAATCTGCCGCTGATGGCTGCCGGCACCAGAGTGCTGGAGGCGCGGGCAAAGCTCGGTGTCGCGATCGGCGAGTCTACCCGCAGACCCAGCAGATCGGCACGAACGTAACCTACAATCAGGCCAGCCGGGTCGATCCGACCTCGAACCCGACGAACGCGTTAGGGAATTACTGGCGCGCTTCCCTTGGTACGCAGATCGCGTGGGAGCTGGACTTATGGGGCAAGTTCCGTCGAGGGGTGGAATCGGCGGATGCGGCCTATCTGGCATCGGTAGCCACCTACGACGATGTGCTCGTAACCCTGCTGGGCGATGTGGCAACGACATATATCGGCATCCGCACACTGCAACAGCAGCTTACCATCTCACACGAAAACATCGTCAAGCAGCGGAAGGCCGTGCAGGTTGCTCGCGACCGCAACCAAGGCGGGACCGCGACCGGGCTTGACGTCCTGCAGGCAGAAAATGTCCTGGCACAGACCGAGTCCACAGTTCCGCAGCTGACGGCGCAGCTCCAACAAGGCGAGGACGCCCTCCGCGTACTGCTCGGCATGTCACCGTCTTCGCTGGCTTCGTTGCTGGCAGGTCCGCAGACCATACCGGTACCGCCCAAAGACGTCGCCATCGGGATCCCCGCCGACCTGCTCCGGCGGCGGCCGGACATCCGAAGCGCCGAGCTGATGGCCGCGGCCCAGAGCGCGCAGATCGGCATGGCCAAGGCAGATCTGTTCCCGGCGTTCACCCTCGGCGGGGCTTTCGGCACCGTGGCTGGAACGACCGGCAGCAACCGGCTCAATGACGTGTTCACCGCCCCGGGGATCCAATTCGCGTTTGGCCCTTCGTTCAGTTGGCCCATTCTTAACTACGGGCAGATCACCAACAATGTGCGCGTGCAGGATGCGCGCCTGCAAACGTTGCTGATCGACTATAAGAATACGGTGCTGAAGGCGCAGCAGGAAGTCGAAAACAGCCTGAGCGCGTTCCTGCAAGGCCGGCAACAGGTCGCTTTTCTGCGGCGGAGCGTCGCCGCAGCCAACGCCGCGCTGCGCATTGCGATTGACCAGTACCTGCTCGGGACCAGGGACTTCACCACCGTTCTAACCGCGGAGCAGAACCTCTACCAGGCACAGAGCAGTCTTGTCTCCGCGTCAGGCAATCTCTCCACAAGCCTCGCATCCTTGTACCGGGCTGTTGGCGGCGGGTGGCAGATGAGAGAGGGAAATGATTTCGTGAACGACGCAACGCGCAATGAAATGCGCAACCGCACGGATTGGGGGAAACTGTTGCCGGCGGCCGGCCAACCGCAGCCCTCGACCCCTGGCCTTCCCGGTCCCGCCGACAGGGGACCGGATGTGCGGGTGCCACAATGGTAAGGCCGGTGAAACACGCTGCCCGAGCCTTGAGGGCAGGCATCGCTGTTGCGGCGATGGTCGGTACTCGGCGGCATGCTACCGAGCCGCCAGATCAGCGCCGCCGGCGTTCTGGACCGCTGGTGGGACGACATAACTGGCAGAAAGACGCAGGAAGGCGCGACGGCTTCGCAGGATCACGCCGCGCCCCCGCCCAGGCATCCCCGCCAGTGTCGTCGCAGGCGGCGCAGGCTCCGGCGACTGCGCCACAGACGCCGACAATTCCCGTGGTTCGTCCAAGGGTGCAGTCAGTCAGTGAATCCCTGGAGATCACCGGCAACGCCGCGGCCGTCAATCAGGTGAAGCTCATTGCGCGCGTCGTCGGCTTTCTGGAGCAGATCCACTTCGGGGACGGCGCACTGGTCAGGAAGGGCGATCTTCTGTTCACCATCCAGCAGGACCAGTACAAGGCGCAACTGCAACAGGCGCAGGCCCAGCTTCAGTTGCAGCAGTCGGCGTTGCTGTGCGCGAAGACCGAGGTGGTCCGTTATACGGCACTGCTCAAGCGGGATGCGGCCACCCAGGTCGATGTCGATCACTGGAACTTCGAGCGGGCGAGCGCGGAAGCGAACATCCTGGCGGCACAGGCACAGATCGGGCTGGCTCAACTTAATCTGGGCTACACCGAGGTCCGGGCTCCGTTTGACGGCCAGATGGGGAAGCACCTCATCGATGTGGGCAACGTGGTCGGCGGGAATGGGCAGGAAGCCGCCCTGGCCGACATCACCCAGCTCGATCCGATCTACGTGGTGGCCAACATCAGCTCGCAACAGGCATTGCAGATTCGTGCCAACCTGGATCAGCGGCGGCTCACGCTGGCGGAGCTGCAGCAGGTGCCGATCGAGGCCGCGCTGTCGGATGAAACCGGCTTCCCTCACCGCGGCACGATCGAATACGTCGCGCCACAGATCGATGCGGCAACCGGCACGCTGCTAGTCCGGGGTATCATGCGCAATCCCGATCGGACTTTGGTACCGGGATCTTCGTCAAAGTTCGCATGCCGATGGGCAAGGTCGTGCAGAGCGCGCTGCTGGTGCCGGACCACGCGCTGCAGGAGGATCAGGGTGGCCGCTACCTGTTGGTGGTTACCCAGGACGACGTGATCCAACAGCGCTATGTCCAGCTTGGCGCGTTGACCGGCGGTCTGCGCGTCATCACCAGCGGTCTCAAGCCGGACGATCGCGTGGTGGTTGGCGAGCTCTGGCGCGCGACCCCCGGCACGAAGGTAGTGCCGCAGCTGACCACAATCGGTGGATAGGGCGCGCCACGATGATCTCGAAATTCTTCATCGAGCACCCCGTCCTCGCCAACGTGCTGGCGATCGTCTTGGTACTCCTCGGTGCCGTCTCGCTGTTCCGCCTGCCGGTGTCCGAATATCCCAACGTAGTGCCGCCGACCGTTTCGGTGACGGCAAGCTATCCGGGCGCCAGCGCACAGACCGTGATCGACACGGTTGCGTTGCCGATCGAGGAGCAGGTGAACGGCGTTGATCGCATGCTCTACATGGAATCGACCAGCGCCTCCGACGGTACCTATAACCTGACGGTCACGTTCGCGATCGGCACCGACCCGGACATCAATCAGGTCCTGGTGCAGAACCGGGTGCAGCTTGCCGTGGCCTCGTTGCCGGAACCGGTGCAGGCACAGGGGGTCAGCGTCCAGAAGAAGAACACTGCCATCCTGCAGATCGTCACGCTCGATTCGCCGGATGGGAAGTATGACGGCCTGTTCATGAGCAACTACGCGACCATCAACCTGACCAACGTGCTGGCGCGGTTGCCTGGTGTCGGGAGTGTCAAGGTGTTCGGCGCGGGCACGTATTCCATGCGCGTCTGGATGGATCCGCAGAAGCTCCATTCGTTCGGTCTGCAGCCGAAGGACGTGATCGACGCCATCCGCCAGCAGAGCCAGAACGTCGCGGCCGGACAGGTCGGAATGCCGCCGGCGCCGAACGACACGCAATTCCAGTACACCGTGGACATCCAGTCACGGCTGAACGATCCAAGCCAGTTCGGCGACATCGTGGTCAAGGACCAGACGGTGCAAGGCGGCCGCCTGATCTACGTCCGCGATGTCGCGCGCATCGAACTTGGTTCGCAGACCTATGCGCAGGACTTCAAGCTGAACGGCAGGCCCGCCGCCGGCATCGCCATTTATCAGACTCCTGAGTCCAATTCGCTGCAGGTCGGCAAGGAGATCGCGGCAACGATGGCGGGTATGGCGCGCCGCTTCCCGCAGGGACTGCACTATTCCATCCCCTACGACACCACGACGTTCGTCAACGACTTGATCAACGAGGTCTACAAGACGTTGTACCAGGCCGGCATCCTGGTGCTGATCGTCATCCTGGTGTTCCTGCAGAACTTCCGCGCGACGCTGGTGCCGGCCACCACGGTGCCAGTCACTATCATCGGCGCATTCGCCGCAATGGCCGCGATGGGGTTCACCGTCAACCTGTCCACCCTTTTCGGCATCGTGCTGGCGATCGGCATCGTGGTGGACGATGCCATTGTCATCGTAGAGGGCGTTTCCAAGCATATCGAACAGGGCATGTCCGGCCATGACGCGGCCATCCAGGCGATGAACGAACTGTTCGGACCAGTCGTCGGGATCACGCTGGTGTTGATGAGCGTGTTTCTGCCGGCCGCCTTCGTTCCCGGCCTGACCGGCAACATGTTCGCCCAGTTCGCGCTGGTGATCGCGGCGACGGCACTGATCAGCGCGGTGAATGCGGCAACGCTAAAGCCGACTCAGTGCGCCCTATGGCTACGCACCCCCGTGCCACCGGAGCAACGCAACTTCTTCTACCGCGGCTTCAACCGTATCTACGACCCGATGGAGCGTGGTTACGCGGCATTCATCGGCCGCATGGTGCGCCACAGCGGCATCATGGTCGTGATCGCCCTGTTGCTCGCCGGGGTAGGCATCTGGGGACTCGCCCGTCTGCCGACGGCGTTCATTCCGATCGACGACCAGGGCTATCTGATCATGGCGATTTAGTTGCCCGAGGGCGCGTCGCTCGGCCGCGCGACAGCAGCGCTGGAGCAGGCCGCCAAGGCGGCACGCGAGATTCCTGGCGTCCAGCAGACTATCGCACTTTCAGGGGTCTCTGTGCTCGATAACAGCGCCGACCTCGCCAATGCGGGAACCGGCTGGGTCATGCTCAAGCCGTTCGACTTACGCCTGAAGGCCGGCGACCAAGATCTGCTGACGATCTACCAGCGCCTGCAGAAGGCGGTAGCCTCGCTGCCTGACGGACAGGCGTTCGTGCTGCCGCCGCCGCCGATCCAGGGCATCGGTAATGCCGGCGGCTTCCAGATGCAGCTCGAGCTGCTCGGTGGCAGCTTCGATTATCAGAAGCTGAACAATCTGACGCAGGAGATCGTCAAGCAGGCGAGCAGCGATCCCGCGCTGGCGAACGTGCTGACCACGTTCAAGCCCGACGCGCCGCATGTCGCACTGACCGTGGATCGAGCCAGGGCGGAAACCCTGCGGGTGTCCGTGGGCGACATATTCGCGACGCTCACCGACTATGTGGGATCGACCTATGTCAATCAGTTCAACAAGTTCGGCCTTTCGCTGCAGGTCTATGTGCAGGCCGATTCGCAGTATCGCCTGCATCCAGACGACCTGCTGAACCTGTACGTGCGCAGCCAGGATGGGCAGATGGTGCCGATCGGCGCGGTTGCCCATCTCAGCCCGGTGGTCGCACCACCACTGATCACGCTGTACAACCTCTACCCATCGGCCACCATCGTCGGAAGTCCTGCGCGCGGCTTCAGCTCGGGTCAGGCAATTGCCGCCATGGAGCAGATCGCCAGGCGGGTTCTGCCGAGTGACGTCAGCTTCGAATGGACGGCGATGTCGTACCAGGAGAAGATCACCGGCGACCAGCTCTACTATGTCTTCGGCCTGTCCGTCCTGCTCGTTTATCTCTGCCTGGCCGGTCAGTACGAGAGCTGGATCCTGCCATTGGCCGTGCTGTCGGCGGTGCCGCTGGCACTGCTCGGACCGGTGCTGGCACTCACCGGCCTGGGTGCTGCGAACAATCTTTACACTCAGATCGGTCTCATGTTGCTGATCGCGCTATCCGCGAAGAACGGCATCCTGATTGTCGAGGTCGCGCGGGAACGGCGGATCGTCGACGGAAAATCCATTCTGGAGGCCGCGGTAGAGGCGTCGTGTACCAGGTTCCGCCCGATCCTGATGACCTCGTTCGCCTTCATCTTGGGCGTGCTGCCGTTGGTGCTTGCGACCGGTGCGGGCGCCAACGCAAGAAAATCACTCGGCATCAGCGTGTTCAGCGGCATGATCGCTTCGACTTGCCTCGCAGTCCTGTTCGTGCCGTCGTTTTTCGCGGTCCTGCAGCGGGTCGATGAAAGGCGGAAGCGCAAGGGTCAGCCAACCGCGGGCGAGCGGATCGGTCACGAGGAGGCCCGGGCAACCGGCGAGGTTTAGGCACTCATCGGTCAGTCGGCTATCGCCAGACTGCCCTAATTGCTGTGATGGTTGATGCGTAAACTTGTTCCACGGAGACGTAACGCGAAGCTTGCTTCTGGTGCGGCATGCTGTAGGTGCGGCTACAGACAGTGACTGGAGTCGCCACAGGGTTCGGCTCCTCGCACTTTCGGCAGGTTCGCGGGCGCTACCGGATGTTGTTTACATTTCTTGGTGGGTGCTTCTGGTCAGCACCGGCATCCTGATCGACAACCTTCGGAGGCCGCAGCGTGCGGCAATGAGCCATGGATGAGTCACTCGTAGCTGGGCCTGCCGCAACGGTCAGGCCATCGACAGCCCTCACCGCAATCGTTGTCAGTGCCGACGGGGTTCGGCAGATGGTAGCCACAGCCGATCTGCGCGAGCTTGTCACAGTTGGCAAGTTCTTCTGGATCGATATCATCGGCAGCAATGAGGCGGCGTGCGCAACTCTCCTCCGTGAGCTGGGGTTGGAGGATGCCGACATTACCTGGGCGCGGCGCTTCGGACAGCTGGGCTGCATGGTGATAGATCGGCAAAGACTGCGGACCGTCACTTGGTTGGCCGAACACCATGATGTACTGACGGAAATCCATCTTCTGTGCACCGGCAAGTTCATACTGACTGTCTGGAACGGCGATGGCAGGACGCTCGACGAAATCAGGGAGCATTTCGCCGAATGTGCGGGAGAACTCCAAAAGAGCCCCTATCAAGCCGCTGGCATCGTTCTGCAGTTGCTACTTGGCACGCTGCACCGGGAAATCAGCGAATTGGACGTACGACTTCAGGACCTGCGAGATCAGCTCTATCAGAACCCCAGTTCACTGAATTTTGCAACGCTGACTGACCGCCTCCGGAAGCTGCAGTCGGCGTGGTCTGATATAGATCGTTACAGCAGTGCTGTTCGGACAGGCATTGTCGGCATCGAAGCATTGCCAGGTATCGACAAACGCAGTGTCGCCGGACTGAACGAATACGCCGCTGAGGTGGAAGACGTGGAACATCGCCTCCAGGAACGCAGCCGATGGGGGTCGGACATACTGCAGGACTATTCGGCGGCCATTGCCCAGCGTCAGGGCGAGCAGATCAACCGACTGACAATCGTATCGCTAATCTTCCTGCCAATCACATTTCTTACCGGGTTCTTCGGCATGAACTTCAACTGGATGATCGAGGCCCTTGGCAGTCTGGTTGCCTTCGTGGTGCTGGGTCTGTTGTTGCCTGCCTCGAGCGTGCTCCTCACAGTTCTGTGGCTCAGGCGCCGAGGGCTTTGAGGCGCTGCAATGTTATTGTTTCATACCCTGATCACCGCGTTCAGTGCCCCCAGGGGTCCGCAAGTGTTGGTGAGCATGTTCTACTTATACATGCAGACGGACACCATGCTCCTGGGACCGTAAGTATCCCATGTCGCGGCCCGACATTCCTCCCGGCGACCGAGCCACACCCCAGGCGGTTGTCTTTGTTCTGATTGAGCCCGGGTCGAACTTGTTCAACTTATGGTTGCAGACGGAAGGGCACGCTCCCTTGGGGGACCGCGTTCAGTGCGACTGCCCTTTGTCAGCCGAACTACGAACGATCGGCGAATGGTGCGGTAGCAATTCAGCGCGTCAGCGGTGAGAATCGTGCCACGCAGCGACAGGATCTCCGGCAGCTTCGGCACTGCGGTGATCTTGTTCGACTTCGTCGGTCGCGACCGGTCTAGAACCAGCCGGCAACCCGCCGTCCAGGCGCAGCGGTGACTGCTTGCCAGCCTCGTCGAACGATCGGAGCAAGGTTTCCCATCAATCGCGATCGCCCCCTGCCGCAGGGCCCCGCGACACTGCGCTCTCTCGATGTCCCCCATTCGGCAGGGTCGAGATGGAACGTGCGCTCGCAACCGCCTACCTGGCCTCTCCCGGGGGCTATTCGGTCCCGTGCCAGCTCGGAAGCCCGCACAACAGGTGGGCTGCCTCACTTGCCCCGGCCGGTCGGGGCTGGAATGGTGAGAGACCAGTTCTCAGTTTGGTCGCACCCGGGATGCCAATGTTATCAATGAGTTACTCGTGTTTCGCGTAACAGGGGCAGAACTCCGGGCGGCCGCGGTGTTCAGGTTGGCTGTCCGCGACAGCGAATGAGGTCTGGCAGATATGGAATGACCGGCTGGCCTGGGATGCAGAGCCGATCTCCGAGATAATCCCAGAACGCGACACCGAGTTTGGCAGTGGTGCGCATCAATCCGAGGAACGCATCGCGACAGTCGCGGCCATCGGCACTGCGTGTGCCGCCACTGACCTTGCGCTTGGTGACATGAAGCCGGATGTCGCGCTCGGAGCCATTGGTATGCAGTGGGATCTCGGGGCGATCGAGCACCATCAGCAGCTCTGGCTTGTTGGCGTGCCGCCGTTGGAGCAGGCGATCGAGCGTAACGAATCCGGTGCGTCGACGGAAGATGCGCTCGAAGCGGGCACGCAGTTCGCCACGGCGCCGTGCGGTGGGTTCGGCGCGATACGCCTTGAGGTCATCGTAGAACCACCAGATCAGCGCGCGCATGCGTTGCGGTGCGGATCGGTGAACGCGTCGAGTTTGTGGACCAGCCGTTCTGCATGCACCCAGCACAGCGCGTGCTGGCCGACGGCGAACTGGCCGGCGTCGTCACTGACAATCACCATATCGCGCAGCAGTCCGTGCGCCTGGACGCTGCCCCATAATGCACCTTCGGTGGCGATGCAGACCGGGTCGGGCGTGACCTGCAACGCGCTGATGCCGAGGCGGCCAAGATGCGTCTGCCAGGCCGCTTGATCGGTGAACCGCATCTGCCGAGGTGCCGCCAACTGGTTGATGACAGGTCCGGCCAGGGCACGCCCACGCATATAGTCCAGCGCCGCCTGATTGATGACGTAGTCTGTGTGTCCGGCGCGCAGCAGATCGAGAAAGTTCAACCGGCTCTTGCTCGGCCGCGTGCCGAACCAGGTGAAGTCGTCATTGCCGATCTGAGTGCAGAACCCGTTCCGGCCCGCGTGACGCGCGCCGGTGTCGTCCACCGAGATCCAGGCCGCCGTCTCAAGGCCAACCCGCAGCACGTCGCGGGCCTCCGTCAGGAATCCATCCTGCCCAGCAATCAGCAAGCGCATCACCTGTCGCTTGGAGATGCTCACACCGATCCCCCGCAGTTGTGCCACCAGCCGCGGAACGGTGACCTGGCCCTGATGGTGTTGCGCCAGCACGAAACGACGCAGTTCCGGTCCGAAATGCCCGACCACGCCGGGTGGCAAAGCAGCCAATACCGTGGTCCCATCCGGCGTGATCCAGCGCTCCCGCCGGTCGCGTACCACCTCGGCACGCAGCACCACGTCGTGCACCATGTAGGTCTCGTACCCGTTGAAGCGCGAGCCTGGCGGCACCCGCGCCTTGATCACCCGATCCTCAACCGCAACGCGGGGTGTGATCTTCCCGCGACGCCGCTGCTTGCCACGCTTGCCCGGCGGTTTCGTCTCAGCCGTGTTCTCCATGCCACTGGGCTTGATCCGCGGCCGGCCATTCAGACCCTTCAGTCGAGCGTTCTCCTTCCGAAGGTCCGCGATCAACTGCTCCTGCTCGGCCACCTTGCTCAGCAACTGCACCACCAGCGCTTTCAGCGCTGCGAGCGATAGGCCATCAATGTCAGCCGGGGCGGTCACTTCCAGGTTGAATCGAACTGCCCGGCGTCGGCACAAGCAAAATCTCAACCCTTGCCCGGGGTTCTGCCCCTGTTACTCTGGGCATAATCGCGGACCGGTTACCTCGACGTGCCGCCAGCCTTCCAGCGGTGCGAACAGCATGAAGAGATTGGCCGTTCCGTTGCGCTGGTACTCATAGTCATGACGTGCGGGATATCCCGGCTTCGCCGCGATCGGCACCCGTGTTTCGGCGACCAGCTGCTTCGAGGTCTCGTCCAGGCAGACCACCGGGAACGCTGGATTGTGCGGCCTGTGATAGACCTCCAGCACATCTTCCATGCCGGCTACGAAAGCGGCGTTGGCGTCCGGCGGGATGACCCACTGCTTCTGAAGGCGCGGCTTGAGCGTATTTTTTGAGCGTTCGCCCGATCGTATTGTCGCTGGCGCGGGCAACGATGTTCAGCTCTACCACCGCCCCTTCCAGCAGCTTCAGCGACCACCGCGCGCGACCCTTGGGTGGTTCGGAACAGGCCAGAGCGATCAGCTTGGCTTCAGCGGCTCCATCGAAGATGCGCGGCCGGGCCGACGCTGGCGAATGCTTGCGGGTCAGCGCCGCCTCCAGCCCTTCCTCCACCAGCTGCTGGCGCGTCCGCGCCACGGTGTCGATGCTGGTGTCCAGAGCCGTAGCAATCTGGCTGTCGCTCCAGGCATCACCGGCATCGGACGCGTCGGCTTTCAGCAGAATGCGCGCCTTCAGCACCTGCCGTGCGGGACTTGTGCCCTTTTGTATTAGCGTGTCGAGGTGTTCCCGCTCCTCAGCGCTGAGCGTTACGATGTATCTCTTTACGGCAGGTTGTTTCGCGATCACGACGCATCTCCGCGCTACCGGAGATATCGATTCAGGGATCGGCCGCAGAATCAACGACGCAGGGCACTAGCCTGCCGCCATAGGCAAGGTCTCGCGTCAGCGGGAGACCAACGGCACAATCTGCCACGCCCCCTCCACTCGCGGATGACACCGGCACCCGGACCCTCTATCTCCTGCTACGACGCGCTGCGTGCCCACCGATCACTGATGGCCGGACATGACCGACACCCCGCTCGACCACATCCGCAACTTCGCGATCATCGCGCATATCGACCACGGGAAATCCACCCTGGCCGACCGCCTGATTCAGGCGACCGGGGCGCTCACCGACCGCGAGATGACCAACCAGGTCCTGGACAACATGGATCTGGAGCGCGAGCGCGGCATCACCATAAAGGCGCAGACCGTCCGGCTGACCTATCCGGCCAAGAACGGCCAAGTCTACGAGCTCAACCTGATGGATACGCCCGGCCACGTTGACTTCTCCTACGAGGTCTCGCGCAGCCTGGCCGCCTGTGAGGGCTCGCTTCTGGTGGTGGACGCGTCCCAGGGCGTCGAGGCACAGACGCTCGCCAACGTCTATCAGGCGATCGAGGCCAACCACGAGATCGTGCCGGTACTGAACAAGATCGATCTCCCCGCCGCCGAACCAGAGAAGGTCAAGCAGCAGATCGAGGACGTGATCGGGCTCGACGCCTCTGACGCGGTCGAGATCAGCGCCAAGACCGGGCTCAATATCGAGGGGGTGCTGGAGGCGCTGGTGCATCGGTTGCCGCCGCCCAAGGGTGATGGCGCCGGACCGCTGAAGGCGCTGCTGGTCGATAGCTGGTACGACCAGTACCTGGGCGTGGTGATCCTGGTGCGCGTCAGGGACGGACGCATCAAACGTGGACAGCGCGTGCGCATGATGGCCAAGGGCTCGGTGCACCAGGTCGAGCAGGTGGGCGTGTTCAGCCCGAAAATGTCCCCTGTCGATGACCTGGGGCCAGGCGAGATCGGGTACATCACTGCCGCGATCAAGACGGTGGCCGACTGCTCGGTGGGCGATACGATCACCGACGACCGGGCCCCGACCGCCGAAGCGCTGGCCGGGTTCAAGCCGTCGGTGCCGGTGGTGTGGTGCGGTCTGTATCCGGTGGACGCGGACGACTTCGAGAAGCTGCGCGTGTCGCTGGGCAGGCTGCGGCTGAATGATGCGAGCTTCCATTACGAACCGGAGACATCGGCCGCCCTTGGCTTCGGCTTCCGCTGCGGGTTTCTCGGGCTGCTACACCTGGAGATCATCCAGGAGCGGCTGACGCGCGAGTTCGATCTGGACTTGATCGCCACCGCGCCGTCGGTGGTGTACCGCATCCACCGCACCAACGGCGAAACGCAGGAGCTGCACAACCCGGTCGATATGCCGGACGGCAGCGTGATCGACCACATCGAAGAGCCCTGGATCCGCGCCACCATCATGGTGCCGGACGATTACCTCGGCGCCGTGCTGCAATTGTGCAACGAGCGACGCGGCGAACAGGCGGACCTGACCTATGTCGGCAATCGCGCCATGGCGGTGTACCGACTGCCGCTGAACGAGGTGGTGTTCGATTTCTATGACCGGCTGAAATCGGTGTCGCGCGGCTACGCGAGCTTCGACTACCAGATGGATGGCTACGCCGAGGGCGACCTAGTGCGAATTTCAATCTTGGTGAACGGCGACTTAGTGGATGCTCTGTCGTTCATCGCGCATCGCAATGCGGCCGAGGCGCGCGGGCGGGCGATCTGCGGTAAGCTGAAGGATCTGATCCCGCGGCAGTTGTTCAAGATTGCGATCCAGGCGGCGATCGGCGGTCGGATCATCGCACGTGAGACGTTGGGCGCGCTGTCGAAAGATGTGACGGCGAAGTGCTATGGCGGCGACGTCACGCGCAAGCGCAAGCTGCTGGAGAAGCAGAAGGAGGGCAAGAAGCGGATGCGCCAGTTTGGCAAAGTGGAGATCCCACAGTCGGCGTTCCTGGCGGCGCTGAAGATGGACGCATGAGGCCGGTCGCTGGTATGTGCACGCACTGCGGGAGGGATGGCCGAGCGGCTTAAGGCGCACGCTTGGAAAGCGTGTGTGCGTGTAAGCGTACCGTGGGTTCGAATCCCACTCCCTCCGCCAGAAGCCCCTCCAGCACAGCCCACCACGGTCCGAAGAGTGGCGGATTTCTGCGGCTTTTTTTGTTGGTGGTGTCCACCCTGATCCGCTGAAATCCACCACTACCCGCAAGCATTTTGAGGGTGATTTTGTGGGTTCAGGCGGAAGCAATTATGGCAAAGCTCACAGCGTCGGGGGTGCAGAGCAAGCGCGAGCCAGGTCGGTATGGCGACGGTGACGGGCTGTGGCTCGAGGTGGCGACATCCCAGCGGCGCGCCTGGTTCCTGTGCTACATGCGGAACGGCAAGGCGCGCACGATGGCCCTGGGCGATGCTCAGGGTGTCAGCCTGAAGCGTCGGGCCAGCCGGGACGCCGAGACAGCCGCGCAGGCGAAACGGACCACGTTTGGCGAGGCGGCCCAGCACCACATTGCTGCCGGCCACGGACCTGGCTGGCGCAACCCAAAGCACCGCCAGCAGTGGCGCAACACGCTTACCACCTACGCCGAACCGGTCATCGGCAAGTTGCCGGTGGGGGCAGTGACGACCGAGCGCGTGCTGGAGGTGCTCAATCCGATCTGGCGCGCGAGGCCGAAGACCGCGAGCCGTGTGCGGGGCAGGGTCGAGCAAGTTCTGTCCTACGGCATTCTCGCGGCTGGCGTGACGGCCCGAACCCTGCGGTCTGGCGTGGTCACCTACAGCTCATGCTGCCGGCGAAGGGCAAGGTACGGCTGTGGAGCATCACGCAGGGCGCGACTGGCGCACGAGCCTTCGGGCGTCCGCAGTGGCGAGGTGCGCGGCGTTACCTGTGAAGAATTCGACCTGTCCGCCCGCACGTGGACGATTCCAGCAGCGCGGATGAAGGCGGCCCGCCCGCACCGTGTCCCTCTGTCGGCGCCGGCGCTGGGGATCCTGAGGGCCATGGCGAACGCCAGCCAGGAACCGCGCGGATGCAGACGACTGGCAAGTGAAGGCTGCGGAGCGGACAAGCCCGAGCGGCTCCAGGAAGTGGTGCCGCAACACAACTGGTCGGGGTACACCGGCGGCAGGCGTTGGCGCTGTCGGATGTCGGAAAAGTCCATACGGACGGGAGGCAACCCGTGCGCCGGATCCCTGTGGGCACTGGATCCGGAGACCCGCTGACCGTTGGCGTTGTCTTGCCTCGTTGTTGGGGCGGTGACAGACGGCGAACCACCGCCTCGTGTCTAGTCAGTGTCTGGTCGGAAGACCGGCTTTACTCTCCGCGAGCGATAGGAATGTCATGTAATTCGTTGATCTTGTTGGTGAGCCCGGAGGGACTTGAACCCTCGACCCCAAGATTAAAAGTCTCGTGCTCTACCACCTGAGCTACGGGCTCGCCCGGCGCCTTAGAACGCCAAGCGCCGTCGCCGGTCAATACGCCCCGTCAGCTCTTCACGTCGGCGGCAACCCGCATGTGCACGATCCGATCCGGATTCTGCACAGTGCCACCGGAACCGCTGCCGCGCTTGATCTGATCGACGAGTTCCATGCCTTGGATCACCTGACCCCAGATCGTGTACTGCCCGTCCAGATGCGGCGCCGGGGCGAACATGATGAAGAACTGGCTGTTCGCAGTGTTCGGCTCCGAGGTGCGAGCCATGCCGCAGGTGCCGCGCAGAAAATGCCTTTTTGTGGTGAATTCCGCCGGCAGGTCAGGCAGCTTGGAACCACCGGTCCCGGTGCCGGTCGGATCGCCGCCCTGTGCCATGAAGCCCTCAATCACCCGGTGAAACGGCGTATTGTCGTAAAATCCCTCGCGCGTCAGCGTCTTGATCCGCTCCACCGCCTTCGGCGCGATGTCGGGAAACATCTCGATCACCACGCGCCCCTGCTTCAGGTCCATGTACAGCGTGTTCTCAGGGTCGGTCTTGGTCTGGGCGTCTGCGTTGTCGCTCATGATGGTGCCCCCTGTCAGGGTTGCGATCGCGGCGCCCGCGATCAGACTGCGTCGGTGCATCGGCGCCCTCCCTTGAACGTCATGGCAGCGGGATAGTTCAGCCGCGGACACGCTGCAACACGCGTTCGAGTGTCAGTGGCGGGACGAAGGATGAAATGTCGCCTCCCAACATTGCGACTTCCTTGACCAGTCTCGAGGCGATGAACTGATGGCGCTCACTTGCCATCAGGAAAACGGTCTCGATGTCCGACGCCATACGGTAGTTCATGCCGGCCATCTGGAACTCGTAATCGAAGTCAGTCACCGCGCGCAGGCCTCGCACGATCATCGATGCGCCGACCTTGCGGGCAAAGTCGATCAGCAGGGTGTCGTACGGCAATACCTCGATCACCATGCCGTTCTGCGTGGCGATGCGGGCTATCTCCGCCTGCATCAGCTCGACCCGCTCCTCCAACGAAAGCAGCGGCCCTTTGCCGGTGCTGATCGCTACGCCCACCACCAATTTATCCAACAGTCGCGCAGCTCGGGCGATGACGTCGAGATGGCCGTTGGTGACCGGATCGAACGTGCCGGGATACAGACCGACACGCAGCTTCTTCACAGGCTGAGTCATCTCAGCCTTCTTCCTCCGACACGCCGTTTTCGTCACCTGCATCCTCGATCACCGCAAACACGCTCGTGACGTGCTCATCCGCGTCCACGCGGAACAGCGTCACCCCCATCGCCTGGCGTCCGGTGCGGCGAACTTGATTGGCGGGCACGCGGATCAGCCGCCCCGCATCGGTCACCAGCATGACGTCATCGCCGTCCTCCACCGGGAAGGTCGCGACCACGGCCGTGCCGTTGCGCGGCGCCAAAGTGATGTTGGCGATGCCCTGTCCGCCGCGACCGGTCGCCCGATACTCGTACGCCGAGGTCCGCTTGCCGAAGCCGGCATTCGTCACAGTGAGCAGAAATTCCTCCGCCTGCTCCAGCTCCTGGATGCGCACCTCGTCGAGTTGCATATCGACGGCAGGTTCCTCTGCATCGGTGGCCTGATCGGCATCTTCATCGCCGTTGCCGCGACGCTTGGCATTCGCGTATTTCAAAAAAACCTCGCGCTCATCGTTTCCCGCCTCGACATGCCTCAGTACCGACAGGCTGATGACTTCGTCGCCTCCAGCCAGACGGATGCCACGGACACCTGAACTGTCGCGGCCGGCAAACACTCGGACCGTATCATCGGACAGCTCGAAGCGGATGCAGCGCCCCTTGCGCGTGGCGAGGAGTGCATCCTGTCCCTCGCGGCACGTCGCGACGCCGATCAGCCGATCCCCTTCATCGAGCTTCATCGCGATGAGGCCGGTTGCGCGCACGTTGCGGAAATCCGACAGACGGTTCCGCCGCACGTTGCCCGAGGCGGTCGCGAAAAGCAGATGCAGGCTGTCCCACAACGTCTCGTCCTGCGGCAACGGCAGTACCGTCGTAATGGTGTCCGAGCCAAGTTCGGGCAACAGATTGACCAAGGCTCGGCCCTTCGCCGTCGGCCCAGCCTCCGGCAGACGCCAGACCTTCTGGCGAAACGCCTTGCCGCCGGAGGAGAAGAACAGCACCCACTGATGGGTATGCGCATGGAAGCTCCGCGTGACGATGTCGTCGCCGCGGGTCGATGCGCCGGAACGTCCGCGCCCGCCTCGGTTCTGCGCGCGGAATGTCTCCAGCGTGGTGCGCTTGATGAAGCCATCGCGCGTGATCGTCACCACCATCTGGCCGGGTTCGATCAGACTCTCATCGTCCTGATCGGAATCCGCCTCGATAATGTCGGTCATGCGTGGCGAGTCGATTGCGACGCGCGCCTTGACTAACTCGTCGCGCATCACCTCCATGCGGCGCGGGCGCGAGGCGAGGATTTCCAGCAATTCGCCAATCTTCGCTGCGACCTCGCCCATCTCCTCCTGGATCTTTTCACGCTCCAGCCCGGTCAGTCGCTGCAGCCGTAGGTCCAGTATACCCCGCGCCTGCTCATCCGTGAGGCGCACGGTGCCCTCGGGTGTGATCACGTTGCCCGGCTCGTCGATCAGCGCGAGCAGCGCGTCCACGTCGCCGGCCGGCCAATCGCGCTCCATCAACGCCAGCCGAGCCGTGGCCACGTCGGCGCTGGCACGGATCAACCTGATCACTTCGTCGATGTTGGCGACCGCGATGGCGAGGCCGACCAGCAGGTGCGCCCGATCGCGCGCCTTGCCCAGTTCGAAGCGGGCGCGGCGTAGGATCACCTCTTCGCGGAACGTGATGAAGCACTGCAACGCGTCCTTCAGCCCCATCAGCCGAGGCCGGCCGCCGTCCAGCGCGAGCATGTTAACGCCGAAGCTCACCTGAAGCTGGGTGAAGCGGTACAACTGGTTCAGCACCACCTCGGGGGTCGCGTCGCGCTTCAGTTCGATCACGATGCGCATGCCGGAGCGGTCGCTCTCATCGCGCATCTCGCCGATGCCCTCGATCTGCTTGGCGCGCACCAGCTCGCCGATGCGCTCCAGCAGCGTGGACTTGTTCACCTGATAGGGGATTTCGTTGATCACGATCGCCTCGCGATCGCGGCGGATCTCCTCGAATTCAGCGCGGGCGCGGATGGTGATGGAGCCGCGTCCCGTCTCGAACGCCGTGCGGATCCCGGAGCGGCCGATGATGATGCCGCCGGTCGGAAAATCCGGCCCCGGCACAATCCGCATCAGCTCCTCGAGCGGTGTGTCCGGCTCCGCGATCAGCGCCAGCGTCGCGTCGATGATCTCGCCCGGATTGTGCGGCGGGATGTTGGTCGCCATGCCGACAGCGATGCCGTTGGCGCCGTTGACCAGAAGATTGGGAAAGCGCGCCGGAAGGACCTTTGGTTCCTTCTCGGTCTCGTCGTAGTTCGGCTGGAAGTCGACCGTGTCCTGATCGATGTCGTCCAGCAGCAGGGAGGCCGCACGCGCCAGCCGCACCTCGGTGTAGCGCATCGCCGCCGGTGCATCGCCATCGACCGAGCCGAAATTGCCCTGTCCGTCGATCAGGGGCACACGCATGGAGAACGGCTGCGCCATACGTACCATGGCGTCGTAGATCGCCGCGTCGCCGTGCGGATGGTATTTGCCCATTACATCGCCGACCACGCGGGCGGACTTGCGGTACGGCCGATCCGCCGTATAGCCGGCGTCCTGCATGCCGAACAGGATGCGCCGATGCACCGGCTTCAGCCCATCACGGGCATCCGGCAGCGCGCGCGCCACGATAACGCTCATGGCGTAGTCGAGGTAGGAGCGGCGCATCTCCTCCTCAAGCGTTACAAGCGGAGTGTCCTCGGGCGGACCCGGGGGGGCGTCGTCGGGGGTATCGCTCAAGAACGACTCGATTCAGTGGTTCGGCAGCACGCGCCCGGCCGTCGGACGCTGCACTGCATCATACGCCTCTAGATAGTCCAATTCAGCCCGAATGGCGAGAGGGGAGGCCCCGCGATGGGGCTAAGGTGTGGACTGCAGCCTGGCGAGCAACGGCGGTGAGGGGACACCATCCACCGGCAGGCCCGAAACGCTCTGGAACTGGCTGATGGCGGCGCTGGTCTGCGGTCCCGAAACCCCATCCGCCACGCCGTGCAGATAGCCCAGCCGGATCAGCTGCTGCTGCACCGGGGCTGTCAGATTACCATAGCCAGGCGGCGGCGGCGGCGGCGCGTTGACCATCATCGGACCGTAGCCGGGTACCATATTGCCTTTCGCATACATGCATTGCGCGAAGGCGTTATCGTATTGCTGCTGGATGCCGTACTGCTCGTTCGAACTGCCTCCCATGCCGAGGCCGGTGCCGGCTATGGCGCCGCTGCCAGCGCCGATCGCCGCCCCGCGACCACCGCCGATCGCGGCTCCCAGGCCGGCACCGAGCACCGTGCCGATGGCCGCGGCGCCGACCGCCCGATTATTGGCATTCTGCGCCTGACCGGCCACCGCCAATTCGGCGAACTGCCTGCAGCCGGCCTGATCGAACTGGAACGCGTCGAACGACTTCCCCGGCCCGGGCATAACCTGCACCGTCGGCCCCAACGGGGTCTGCGCGCACCCTGACAACAGGAGCCCGAGTGCCACCACACCTGACACTCCGGCAGTCGTCCGACCTTGATGTTTCACAGTACGTTTCCCTCACAGCACTCGGTGAGCAATCGTAAGAGCTTATCCGTTGACATCGCAAGCAATTCCGCTCGTTTGGCTCATGTCGCGCCGCGGGGTAGCGGAGCCTGACGCGCACGGCGTTTTGCCAGGCGCGCACGCATCGAGGCACCGATGGGCCGCTCGAACCACTCATAGACCGCAACCGAGACAGCGACCGCCAGCAGCAGCGAGGTGGCTACATAGGCGACGGCCGCACCCGGCCCGGTCAGACGCAACCAATGCCAGAACAGCTGCACCGCCCGCATTGCGAAGGGGTGGACGAGGTAAAGTGCAAATGACGAATCACCGAGCAGGACCAGGGCGGTTGGCAGCCGCATGCCGCGTCCGAACACCGCCGCGGTCACCAGGATCGCCATCGGCAAGCCCGTCGTTATTGGCCTGCTGCCGCCAATCCCCGACACATAGCCGCCGATCAGCCAGAGCAGGGCCAGCAAGGCAAGCCCGACGCTGACCCTGAGTGAAAGGCTGATCCCTGTTGTGGCGAGGGCCGCGATGGCCATGCCGAACAGAAACTCGGCCACGATCGGATCAGTCCAGAACACCAAGGCTGTGGCGTTCGCTGGTATGAGCGGGTGCACGGCAATCGCGGCTCCGAGTGTGAGCGTGACCAGGATGAGTGCGCGGTGCCGAACCTGACAGATGAATGCCGCGAACACGACGTAGAAGAACATCTCGTAGTTCAGCGTCCAGCCCAGGCTGTAGATCGGCTGAATGGCGCCATCCGGAGCTCGCGACGGCAGGAACGCATAACTCATGAGGATGTTGGCGAGGCTGCCGGCACCCTCGGTCACCACCGAACGCGCTGTGAGTGCCATCAGGAGGAACAGCGTGGTTGCCGCCCAATAGAGCGGCACGATTCGTATGAGACGCCGCGTCATGAACAGCGCGGCGCTGCCCCGCCGACCGAACAGGCCGGTCGAGGCATAGACCATCACGAAGCCTGAGATCACGAAGAACAGGTCGACGCCGGCATCCCAGGGCAATGCGTTGTGCAGGTGCCCCATCACCCCGGTGGGGTCCAGGCCGATCGCATCGTGGAGCACATGCAGGATGGCGATACTGAGTGCGGCGACCGCGCGGAGTGCCTGAACCGCCTCGATCTTCACTCGGTGCATCCGGACAGCATCCCATCTCAGCCGTGGCAGTGCCATAGGGCCGTGCCCGATTGTGGGCTACCATCAATTCGTTGTAATTTTTCGTCGTCTCGCCGTCATCTCGGTGAAGCGCCGGGGGAGTGGGGCCATATCGAGGCGTATGCCGGCGCGCAAGCTTCACGAATAATTGCGGTCCCCGGCGCTCCGGGTTAAGTGAACGCGCACGGGCCCGAACGTTACAGGGGTTGCCAACCGATTGCCGCAAATTGGCGTTTGCATCATTCCGAGGCGTTCGAGAGTCGCAATCAGGAACTCCCCAGGCACACGGAACCACGCACGGCATGGCACCAAAGATCTATCACCTGCATCCGCTGGTGGCCGGCGATCTCGCCAACTGGCCGTCGCACTTTGCGCTCTGCCAGGCCATGGGCTTCGACACGGTGTGCGTCGCACCACCGTTCCTGCCAGGTGCCAGCGGCGATATCTTCATCACTGCAGATCATGAGGTTTTGCATCCGGCGCTGGGCTGGACGGGGCCCGCCGATGCCGGCATCGCGCGCATGGCGCAGCAGGCGTCCGAGCATGGCCTGCGCATCTGGCTTGATCTCTCCATCGACCAGGTCGCCATAGATGCCGCGATTCGCGGCCGTGAGCACGATTGGTTCGCCCCGGGGGGCTGTGGCGCGCTGCCCACCCCTTGGCGGGCGCCGCACCGGCTCGACGTCGCTTACGCGAGGCTCCAGCAGACCGAGATTGCCGAGGCGATAGCGGCGTGGTGGCTGGATCGGCTGACGCGCCTCGTACGGGCGGGTGTCACCGGCTTTCGCTGTCTCGATCCCGACCATGCGCCGGCCCCGCTGTGGCGACGGATCATCACGGCGTTGAAACAGGAGCATGACTGTGAGTTCCTGGCATGGACTCCGGGCGTCGAGCGCTCCGTGCTGCCGCGGCTCGAAGGGATTGGCTTTGACCATGTGTGTTCGTCACTCGCATGGTGGGATGGGCACGCGAACTGGCTTGTCGAGGAGATGGAGATACTCCGGCGCATCGCTCCGTTCGTCGCCTCGCCGGAGCCGTCATTTTTCGAACGCCGCACGGTTCGGGTGCCATCAGGCGGCGATATCGCCGTGGACTACCGCTTCGGATTGCGGCTAGCCGCCGCCGCAGCGAATGGCCTGTTCGTACCGATGGGCTTCGAGTATGCAACGCGCCGGCCTTTCGACGCCGCGCTGGCTGGGCCGGAGGATCTGCAACGCGCCCGCGACGAGGCGCCGCTCAATCTGACGGCCGATATCGCGAGCGCCAATGTGTTAGTCGATCGGATTGCCGCCTGCAGGGTGAACGGCCAGGTGCGGCAACTGACCGATGCAGAAGCTCCAGTCACCGCGTTGCTGCGGGTCGATGCACCTGACGCGCGCAACGCGTCGCGCGCCGTGCTGGTGTTGGCGAACCCGGATATCGGCCGGGCTGCTCCGCTCGGTCTGTCGGTATCGCCGTTGCCGCCACAGGCGGGCGCGGCGTTCGCCCTCAAGGAAACTCCGGAAGGCGTCGACGCGCCGCTGGGTCCGGGCGAGGTGCGCACTCACTTCTATCCGTCATCCGCGCAGCCCGTGAAGCATCCGCTGGTCCGCGATAAGGACCTGGGCCCGTTGCGACTTGCCGCCACGCGAATCGCCATCGAGGCAGTGGAGCCGCGCGTGCCCGATGGTGCATTTGCGGTGAAGCGCCTGGTCGGCGAAAGCGTCACGGTCAGCGCCGATATCTTTGCCGAAGGTCACGAGGTGCTGGCGGCGGTGTTGCTGTGGCGCGCGGAAGATGAGACAGGATGGCAGCGTGTCCCGATGCGGCTTGTGGTGAACGATCGGTGGGAGGCGAGTTTTGTGCCGGCGCGTGTCGGCCGACATCGCTTCACCGTTCGGGCGTGGTGGGATACCTGGGAAACCTTCCGCCACGATCTTGCTGCCAAGCATGCAGCCGGCCAGGCCGTGAGCCTGGAAATCGAGGAAGGCTGCCACATGATCGAGGCATCGGCCGATCGTGCCTATATCGCCACGCGGATTCGATCCCTCGACGCCGCGCAGCAAATTGCCCTGCTTTTGTCGGAGGACACCGCTCACGTGATGCACGCGGCTGATGATCAGCCCTTTGCCACCGAGCTCACGCCGGCAATTCCGCTCGATGCCGATCGTCCGCAGGCTGCCTTCGCGAGCTGGTACGAGATGTTTCCGCGTTCCGCGACAGATGACCCCGAGCGGCACGGCACATTCTGCGATGTGATAGCGCGTCTGCCGCTGATCCGTTCGATGGGTTTCGACGTGCTGTACTTCCCGCCGATTCACCCGATCGGCACGACGAACCGCAAAGGCCGCAATAACGCCCTGCGCGCCGCACCCGGCGATCTCGGCAGTCCTTACGCCATCGGTGGCCCCGAGGGCGGCCATGATGCGATCCATCCGGCACTTGGCACGCTGGACGACTTCCGCGCGCTGGTCGCCGCGGCGAAGGACAACGAACTGGAAATCGCGCTCGACTTCGCCATCCAGTGTTCGCCGGATCATCCGTGGTTGCGCGAGCACCATGACTGGTTCCGCTGGCGCCCTGACGGGTCGATGCGGTTCGCGGAGAATCCGCCGAAGAAATACGAGGATATCGTCAATCCCGACTTCTACGCCAAGGCGGCCAATCCGGCGCTGTGGTTGGCGCTGCGTGACGTGGTACAGTTCTGGGTCGACCAGGGCGTGCGGATCTTTCGGGTCGACAACCCACACACCAAGCCGCTGCCGTTCTGGCATTGGATGATCGCAGATATCCGCGGTCGAAACCCCGATGTCCTTTTCCTGGCGGAGGCGTTCACCCGGCCGAAGATGATGTATCGGCTGGCGAAGGTAGGTTTCACTCAGTCCTACACCTATTTCACTTGGCGTAATACGAAACAGGAGATCACCGAGTACCTCACGGAACTGAATTCCCATCCGGTGAGGGAGTTCTTTCGCCCGAATTTCTTCGTGAACACACCGGACATCAACCCGCCATTTCTGCAGACCTCGGGTCGTCCGGGATTTCTGGTCCGCGCGGCCCTCGCGTGCACGTTGTCCGGTCTATGGGGAATGTATTCAGGGTTCGAACTCTGCGAGGCGGCACCGCTGCCCGGACGCGAGGAATATATCGACTCGGAGAAGTATCAGATCCGCGTGTGCGACATCGGTACGCCAGGGAACATCGTGGCCGAAATCTCCGTACTCAATCGCATCCGGCGGGCGCACCCCGCGTTGCAGACCCATCTTGGTCTGACATTCTATCCGGCCTTCAACGATCAGGTGCTGCTGTATGGCAAGCGAACACCGGGTGGACGCGATATGATCCTGATCGCGGTCAATCTAGACCCGCACAACGAGCAGGAGGCTGCGATCGAAATCCCGCTGTGGGAATGGGGACTGCCGGACCACGAATCGCTGGCGGCCTCTGATCTTGTGCGAGGCAATCGCTTCGTCTGGACTGGCAAGCAGCAGCAAGTCCGCCTCGATCCCGCTGATCTGCCGTACGCCATTTGGCAGATCGCGCCAACGGGTGCGCCATAATGGACGTAGCCGTCGCCACACCGACAGAGACCACGAACCCCGTCGCGTTCAGCACGAACGGCCTGTGGTACAAGGACGCGATCATCTATCAACTGCACATCAAGTCGTTCTTCGATGCCAACAACGACGGCATCGGCGACTTTCCAGGCCTTATTTCCAAGCTCGATTACATCGCCGACCTTGGCGTGAACACGATATGGCTCTTGCCATTCTATCCCTCGCCGCGCCTGGACGACGGGTATGACATCAGCGACTACCGGGGCGTCCACCCGGACTATGGCACGCTTGCTGACGTCCGGCGCGTCATCGCCGCGGCGCATGCACGGGGCATGCGGGTGATCACCGAGTTGGTGGTGAACCATACATCGGACCAGCACCCGTGGTTTCAGCGGGCGCGACGGGCGAAAGTTGGTTCAGTTTACCGAGATTTCTATGTCTGGTCGGCGGATGACCACAAATACGCTGGGACGCGGGTCATCTTCGTTGATACGCAGCGGTCCAACTGGACATGGGATGAGGTCGCGGGTGCCTACTACTGGCATCGGTTCTATTCACATCAGCCAGACCTGAATTACGATAACCCGCGCGTGCTGAAGGAAGTGCTTTCGGGTACTGCGCTACTGGCTTGATCTCGGCGTTGATGGCTTGCGGCTCGACGCCGTTCCTTACCTGGTGGAGCGCGAAGGCACCAACAACGAGAACCTGCCGGAGACCCATGCGGTCCTAAAGCAAATTCGTGCCGAGCTTGATGCCCATTACCCGGACCGCATGCTGCTGGCTGAGGCCAATCAGTGGCCGGAGGACGCCAAAGATTATTTTGGTAACGACGACGAATGCCACATGGCGTTCCACTTTCCACTGATGCCGCGCATGTACATGGCGATCGCACGCGAGGATCGCTTTCCGATCACCGATATCCTGCGTCAGACACCGGACATTCCTTCCAACAGCCAGTGGGCGATTTTCCTGCGCAACCACGATGAACTCACGCTGGAAATGGTGACGTCGAGCGAGCGGGATTTCCTCTGGGAAACCTACGCCGCGGACCGCCGCGCCCGGCTTAATCTGGGGATTCGGCGGCGGCTCTTGCCACTGCTCGAGCACGATCGCCGGCGTGTGGAGCTGATGAACTATCTGCTGCTCTCCATGCCGGGCACGCCGGTCATCTACTACGGCGACGAGATCGGCATGGGCGACAATATCCACCTCGGCGACCGCGACGGCGTGCGGACGCCGATGCAATGGTCGTGCGATCGCAATGGCGGATTCTCGCGTGCCGAGCCCTCGCGTCTCGTGCTGCCGCCGATCATGGATGCGCTGTATGGTTTCGAGGCGGTCAATGTCGAGGCGGAATCCGGCGACCGGCATTCGCTGCTGAACTGGATGCGTCGCACCATCGCCATCCGCCGCCAATATCAGGCGTTCGGCCGCGGCAACTTTCGGCTGCTGTATCCCAAGAACCGCAAGGTGCTCGCGTATCTGCGGGAGCACGAGGGCCGCACAATTCTGTGTGTCGCCAATCTGGCGCGGACGCCGCAGGCGGTGGAACTCGAGCTGTCGGAATTCGCCGGCCGCACACCGGTTGAATTGGATGGTGGCTCGACATTTCCACCGATCGGTCAGCTGTCCTATCTGCTCACGCTTCCGCCGTACGGTTTCTATTGGTTTCATCTCGCTGATGAGGAGGCGGGCTGGCCGACAACCCATACGCCCGCGCCGGAACCCATGCCCGAATATCAGACTATCGTTCTGCGAACCCGTCTGGCCGATGCTCTGTTGAGCAATCGTTCGGCGTTGGAACATGACATTCTGCCAGCTTACCTCGCCAAGCGTCGTTGGTTCGCCCTGAAGGACCAGCCACTGCAGGCGGCGCGGCTGGCATCGATTGCACCATTGCCGCACCCCGAATTGGAGCTGCTGTTGGCGGAAATCCAAACCGAAACGCAAGCTGGCGTTTCGCAATGGCTGCTGCCGCTGGCGGTCGCGTGGGAGGACCGGCAGACCGGGCCGTTGCCTACGCAACTCGCCCTCGCACGAGTACGGCGTGGTTCGCGCGTTGGCCTGCTGACTGATGCCTTCGCGTTGCCCGAATTCGCCAATGCCATTCTGGCGGGGCTGTCAGCGTCCATGCAGGTCGGTGAGATCCACTTCGAACCGACCTCACGTATGGCGGAGACGGTGGTTCCTCCTGACGCCGAGATGAAATGGCTGTCGGTGGAGCAGTCCAACTCCTCGATGATCGTTGGTGACGTGGCGATGCTGAAGCTGTTTCGGCAAGTCTCGGCGGGCCCACATCCGGAGGCGGAAATGGGCCGCTACCTTACCGAGCAGGGCTTTGCCAATATCGCGCCGCTGCTCGGTGAGGTCGTGCGTATCGATGCCGATGGCGAGCGTCATGCACTTGCGGTCGCTCAAGGTTTCATTCGCAACCAGGGCGACGCCTGGACCTGGACATTGGATCTTTTGATGCGTGGCCTGGCGGATCTCACCGCCGGAACCGAAGAGACGCAGGCGACCGAGGCTGAACAACACGAAGATTACGGCGCGATCGCCACCCTGCTCGGGCGCCGGCTGGGTGAGATGCATGCGGTGCTGGCACGCGATACCGACGATCCGGTGTTTGCGCCGGAGCAGGCGAGCGCCGACATGATTCAGCAATGGGCGAACCGGGCGGAGCAACAGCTTGCCGATGCCTTCGCAGCACTTGATCCACCGCGGGAATGGGACGCCGATGCTGCCCAGGACCTGTCTGTCGTGATGGCGGACCGCGGCCGAATCACTGCGACAACACGGAGGCTCGCGGAGGCCGGTCACGGCGAGGTGCTCACGCGCATTCATGGTGATCTGCATCTCGGCCAGCTTCTGGTGGCCAACGGCGACATCTACATCATCGACTTCGAGGGCGAGCCGGCTAAGCCGGTTGCGTTGCGCCGGGGAAAGAACTGCCGGCTTCGCGACGTGGCCGGTATACTTCGTTCGTTCGACTATGCAGCCGCGGTGATGAAGCGCAGGAGTGTCGCCACCCAGGCGCATGTCGCCGATCCACAGCGCGACGCATTCTTGCGGACGTTCGTCGAACGCGCGGCGCAATGCTTCCTGGCCGGCTATGCCGAAGTACTGCCACCCAAGGACGCGGCAGCCGAGCGAGATCTGTTGACGCTTTTCCTGATCGAGAAGGCGGCCTACGAGGTTGCCTATGAGGCGGCCAACAGGCCGGCTTGGATCGATGTGCCGCTGCACGGCCTCGCCCAACTGATCGCGCAGGTACCAGCATGAACGACATGGCTGAATTTTCCGGTCTGCCATCGGGCGTGGCGGAAGCGCTCGCCGCCGGCACGCTTGGCGATCCATTCGCAGTACTGGGCCCGCACGACACATTGGTGGGACGCGAAATCCGCGCCTTCCTGCCCGGCGCGCTGGAAGTCGAGGTACTGGCACGCAAAACTGGCGAACCGCTGGGGCGACTGGCACCCACCATGCCGCAAGGTTTGTTTGTCGGCAGGGTGAGCGGCACCGATCCGTATCTGCTTCGCATCGTTTGGCCGGACGCCGTGCAGGAAACCGAAGATTCGTTTTCCTTCGGTCCATTGCTCGGCGACCTTGATCTCCATCTGTTCAATGAAGGGCGGCATTTTGAACTGGCGTCGCATCTTGGCGCCAGCGCTGTGACAATAGATGGCATCAGTGGTGTGCGTTTTGCTGTCTGGGCGCCGAATGCACGCGCGGTCTCCGTTGTTGGCGACTTCGATACCTGGGATCCTCGGCGGCACCCCATGCGTTTGCGCTATCCCTCTGGCGTGTGGGAGCTGTTCGTCCCACGGCTCGGGCCAGGCACCCGCTACAAGTTTGCCATCGTCGGTCCGGACGGCTGGCGGTTGCCGCTCAAGGCAGATCCCCTGGCGCGCGCAACCGAACCGCCACCGGCGACCGCATCTGTTGTCAGCGATCCCACGCCGCATGTCTGGCACGACGAAGGTTGGATGCGGCAACGCGTGCGGCGGCATGATACCGACGCACCGATCTCGATCTACGAAATGCACGCCGCGTCGTGGTTCCATCCGAATGGACGCATTCCGACATGGGACGAACTGGCGGCGCGATTGGTGCCCTATGTCAGCGAGATGGGGTTCAGCCACATCGAGCTGATGCCGGTGACCGAACATCCCTTCGGCGGCTCCTGGGGGTATCAGCCTCTCAGCCTGTTCGCGCCGAGTTCGCGATTCGGGTCGCCCGATGGTTTCGCGCGCTTTGTCGACGCCTGTCACCGAGCCAATATCGGTGTCATCGTCGATTGGGTGCCGGCGCATTTCCCGACCGATGCCCATGGCATGGCGCGATTCGACGGCACGGCGCTCTACGAGCACCAAGACCCGCGCGAGGGCTATCATCAGGACTGGAACACCTACATCTACAATTTCGGTCGTCGCGAGGTCCAGGGATTTCTGATCGCGTCGGGCCTCTATTGGCTCGAGCACTTCCATGTGGATGGCCTGCGCGTCGATGCGGTAGCGTCGATGCTTTACCGCGACTACTCCCGCGGTGAGGGACAATGGATCCCCAACGTCTACGGCGGCCGCGAGAACCTCGAGGCGATCGGCTTCCTGCGGCACTTCAATGCCGTCGTCGGCGAGCGCTGCGTCGGCGCGATCACCGTTGCCGAGGAGTCGACCGCATGGCCCGGAGTTTCAAGACCGATCCGCGAGGGCGGTCTGGGCTTCGCGTACAAGTGGAACATGGGCTGGATGCACGACACGCTCCGCTATATCGAGCATGATTCGGTCCATCGACCATGGCACCACAACGACATGACGTTCGGACTGCTTTACGCATTCGCCGAAAATTTCGTGTTGCCGCTGTCGCATGATGAGGTCGTCTACGGGAAGCGTTCGCTGATCGGCAAGATGCCGGGCGATAACTGGCAGCGCTTCGCCAACCTGCGGAGCTATCTCGGTTTCATGTGGGGCCATCCCGGCAAGAAGCTGCTGTTCATGGGGGGCGAGATCGCGCAGGAACACGAATGGAACCACGACAGCGAGCTGGACTGGGGGGCACTCGAGGATCCGTTGCGGCGAGGCGTTCAGCGCCTGGTGCGCGATCTCAACCGCCTCTATGCGCACGAGCGCGCTCTGCATCAGCGCGACGCGGTGTCCACAGGTTTCCGCTGGATTGTCGGCGACGACCGGCACAACTCGGTGTTCGCGTTCCTGCGTTACGGCGATGAGACCGCATCGCCGGTGCTTGTTGTCTGTAACATGACACCGGTGCCGCGATCGGGTTACGGCATTGGTGTGCCGCGTCCGGGACTCTGGCGCGAGTTGCTCAATACCGATTCCGCCAGCTACGCTGGTTCCAATATCGGCAACGGCGGGATGGTCGAGACCGTGCCCGTGCAGCGCCACGGCGAAGCCCAGTCGCTGGAAATCGCCCTGCCGCCGCTGGCTACCGTGTTCCTGCGCCAGGGCGACTGACCGGCCCGAACGCATGCAGCACCTGCCTGATGCGTTGTCGCCGGGCCGGTCGTTCCCGCTTGGTGCGACATGGGACGGGCTCGGCATCAACTTCGCGGTGTTCTCGGCGCATGCCGAACGGGTCGATCTTTGCCTGTTCGAGCGATCCGGCCGGCATGAGATCGCGCGTTATACGTTACCGGAGTACACCGACGAGGTGTGGCACGGCTACCTGCCCAACGCGACTGCCGGCCTGCGCTATGGTTACCGTGTATTCGGCCCTTACGCGCCAGAGCATGGGCACCGCTTCAATCATCACAAGTTGTTGCTTGATCCCTACGCGCGCGCGTTGGCAGGCACTTTGCATTGGTCCGACGCGCTATATGGCTACCGTCAGCATTCGACGCGCGGCGATCTGTCGTTCGACCGGCGGGACAGTGCTCCGTCGATGCTGAAGTGTGTCGTGACCGACAATTCATTCAACTGGGGAGACGATCGCCCACCTGCCATGCCATGGTCGGATACTGTCATCTATGAGGCGCATGTACGCGGGCTCACCATGCTTCGCAACGACATTCGTTCATCGGAGCGCGGCACATTCGCTGGGCTCGTCCACCCTGGCATGATCGACCATCTGCGTCGCCTGGGGGTCACCACGATCGAGCTGATGCCAGTGCAGGCCTTCCTGCAGGATCGGGCTCTGCAGCAGCGCGGTTTACGAAACTACTGGGGCTACAACACCTTTGGCTTTTTCGCACCGGAACCTTCCTATCTGTCGGATGGCTCTCCGAATGAGCTGCGGGTGGCGGTGCGCCGGCTGCATGCTGCCGGTATCGAGGTGATCCTCGACGTCGTGTACAACCACACTGCGGAGAGCGACGAAGCCGGTCCGACGCTCTCGTTCCGCGGCCTCGACAACGCGAGCTACTATCGACTGGAGGCGGGGGATCAACGCCGCACGGTCAATGATACGGGCACCGGCAACACGTTGAATCTCTCGCATCCGCGAGTCCTGCAAATGGTGATGGATTCACTGCGCCATTGGGTGACCTCGTTCCATGTCGATGGTTTCCGCTTCGATCTCTGTGCCACGCTCGGGCGCGAACCCCATGGATTCGATCCAGGCTCCGGTTTCTACGACGCCCTCCGTCAGGATCCGGTTCTCGCAGGTGTGAAACTGATCGCCGAACCCTGGGACATCGGTCCGGGAGGCTATCAGCTTGGTAACCATCCCCCTGGCTTCGCTGAATGGAACGACCGGTTCCGAGATGGCGTTCGACGTTATTGGCGCGGCGATCTCGGCCACCGACCAGCGATTGCCGCAAGATTAGCTGGTTCTGCCGATGTCTTTGCGCGCCACGGCAGACGCCCGTGGGCTTCGGTCAACTATGCGGCCTCGCATGACGGGTTCACGCTCACGGACTCCGTGAGCTATGTCGAACGTCACAACGGCGCGAATGGCGAAAGCAATCACGACGGACATCCAGCCAACTACACGAGCAACTGGGGAGAGGAAGGGCCGAGCGACGATCCGGCGATTAACGGAGTAAGGGATCGTGTCAAGCGCGCGATGCTGGCCACCGTGTTCCTTGCCGCCGGCACACCAATGCTGCTGGCCGGTGACGAGTTCGGCCACACCCAGCGTGGCAACAACAATGCTTACTGCCAGGACAACGAAATATCCTGGCTGGACTGGAGCATGGCGGCCTCGCCGCCGGGACTTGCGCTGACCGCGTATGTTGCGCGCCTCATCGCACTCCGCCGCGAGCATCCAATCCTGCGCCATCCATATTTTCTGCACGGCAGGGCGCATCCTGCGCCAGGGATTGCCGACATTGCCTGGTTCGATCAGTCCGGAGGAACAATTCCAGTGGAGGCCTGGAACGACATCGAGCAGCGAACGTTGATTTTGCGTCGTGCGATGCGGATTCCCGAAGGAAAGGTTGAAATTCTGAGCTTGCTGCTGAACCCGGGCGATCTGCCATGTGACTTTCGGTTGCCCGAACCTCACCTGTCTGCCCGCGTAGTGCTCGACAGCGCCGAGCCAGAGACTAACGAACGCCCTGTCACGGGGCAGGAGGTCCGCGTGGCGGCCCACAGTGCCTTACTGCTGTACGCCGAGCACCTCGGATGAGCCCAAGATATGCATTTGAGACCCACTTTGGCGCGCGGCTATTGCGCGACGGGTCGACGCTTTTTCGCCTGTGGGCGCCCGCGCAGGAGACCGTCGCCGTGGCGATCGAAAGCGGACCCAACTTCCCGATGACGCGCTCGCCCGACGGCTGGTTCGAAGCGGCCGCGCAGTGTCCTGCCGGCACGCAATATCGCTATCGCCTGGCGGACGGAGTATTGGTGCCCGATCCTGCTTCACGGGCACAGGCAGATGACGTGCATGACCCGAGCCTCGTGGTTGATTCGCGTTCCTATGCGTGGCGCAACTCGGACTGGCGCGGAAGACCATGGCGCGAGACGGTTTTATACGAACTTCATGCTGGTGCCCTTGGCGGTTTCCAAGGTGTGGCGCGAGAACTGCCAAGGCTGGCCGACCTTGGTATCACCGCCGTCGAGTTGATGCCGGTCAATGATTTTCCGGGCCAGCGCAACTGGGGATATGATGGCGTCTTGCCGTATGCCCCTGATGCGGCCTACGGAACACCCGATGATCTGAAAGCGCTGGTCGATAAGGCGCACGATCTTGGACTGATGATCTTCCTCGACGTTGTCTACAACCATTTCGGTCCAGATGGTAATTATCTATCGCTCTACGCACCGCAATTCTTCCGAGAGGATCGTAAGACCCCATGGGGTGCCGCGATTGACTTCGGCCGCCCGCAAGTCCGCTCTTTTTTCACTGACAACGTGCTCTTTTGGTTGATGGAGTACCGCTTCGACGGACTGCGCTTCGATGCCGTGCATGCCATTTTGGATCAGGACTGGGTGGACGAGATGGCAGCGAAAGTCCGTGCCACTGTCGAACCCGGCCGGCATGTGCATCTGGTCCTTGAGCACCACAACGATGCTTTGCACCTCAGCAAGGAGATCGATGCGCAATGGAACGATGATGGGCACAACGTTCTGCACGCTCTGCTGACTGGCGAAGACGGCGGCTACTATCTCGACTATGCTGATGAGCCGGCCTGGAAGTTGGCACGCTGTCTCGCTGAAGGTTTCATCTACCAGGGAGAACATTCCCGCTACCTGGGCGAACCACGCGGTATGCCCAGCGGTCATCTGCCACCGACTGCCTTTGTGCTGTTCCTGCAGAACCATGATCAGATCGGCAACCGGGCATTCGGCGAGCGGCTGACGACGCTGGTAGAGCCAGCGGCGCTCGAAGCGGCGATCGCCTTGCTGATGCTGTGCCCGCAGATTCCTCTGTTGTTCATGGGCGAGGAGAGCGCAAGTCGTACACCATTCCTGTTCTTCACCGACCATAGCGTTGAGCTTGCTGATGCTGTACGCGAGGGAAGGCGCAACGAGTTTTCCAAGTTCCAGGAGTTCGCCGATCCGGTCCACCGGGAACGCATTCCGGACCCGAACGCATTACCGACCTTCGCTGCCTCGCGGCCGCAGGCAGACCCGTCGCTTGGAGCCGCCCGCGAGGCGCTATACCGCCATCTCATCGCACTGCGCGCCGCCGAGATCGTGCCGCGTTTGGATGGGGCGCACGCGCTGACCGCCGAAGCGATCGGGCCAAAGGCTGTGATCGCGCGATGGCGACTTGGCGATGGCGCGGTCCTGACTGTGGCGACCAATCTCGACGCACAGGCGATCAAGCTTGAATCGCCTGCCGGGGTGCTCCTGTTCGCCAACTCGGAATTGCGGCCAGGCTTGCTACCGGGGCATTGCACCTGCACGTTCCTCGATGTGTCACGTTCGGCCAATGTCTGACGAGGTGATACGCGATCTCGCGCATCGCGCCGGAATTGCCGTCGAGTGGCATGACTTTGCCGGTCGGCCCAAGACCGTCACACCCGACGTTTTGCGTAACGTCCTTGAGGCGCTCGGCCTGCACAACAAGACTCGCGGCGATCTACTCGGGAGCCGCAGGCTGCTGCAGCGCCGCTCCAATGTGCAGGCGCTGCCGCCGCTGATCACCGCGATGGCCGGACGTCCCACACGGCTCGATGTCGGGGCGAGCGACATGCATAAGGCACGGCTCAGCCTCGAAGGGGGTGGCACGCGCGACATTGCCGTCTCGCCGATTCGCGGACGGCTGCGCGTGCCCGCGATCAGCGAAACTGGCTACCACCGGCTGCTGATCGAAGATCGTGAATTTGTTCTGGCGGTTGCGCCGACACGGTGCCGTACCATCGATGATGCGGTGCCGGATGCACGCCTGTGGGGCATTGCGGCACAGGTCTATTCACTGCGCCACTGCGGTGACGGCGGTATTGGTGACGCTACGGGCATCGCGGCGCTCGCCGAGGCAGCCGGATCGCGCGGCGCGGACGCATTGGCATTGAGTCCGCTGCACGCACTGTTTGGTGCCGATCCCTCGCGCTTCGGTCCATATTCACCGTCCACTCGCCTCTTCCTCAACCCGCTGCATGCATCGCCCGCCCTGGTGTTCGGCGAAGCCCATGTGGCCGATACGCTGCGAGCGGAAGGGTTGAGCGAGACGTTTGAACGACTGGAGGCGCTGTCGCTGATCGACTGGCCGGCGGCAGCGCGTGCCAAGCATCGGCTGCTGCGGGCACTATTCGAACCCTTCATTGATGCGCCCGGCGCCTACGGCGGACTCCATCTGGACTTTGCCCGCTTTCGCGCCAATGGCGGCGAATTGCTGGCGCAGCACGTGGTGTTCGAAACGCTGCATGCCGCGCAAGCCGCGGCCAATATCGGCGATTGGCATCATTGGCCGATTGATCTGCGCGATCCAAACAGTGCTGCGGTCACGGTATTCGCGGCGTCGCACGAGCGCGAGGTACTGTTCCACAGCTTCCTGCAATGGCTTGCCGATCGATCATTCGGCATGGCGCAGAGCCGCGCTTTAGGGGCGGGAATGCGCATCGGCCTGATCGGCGATCTGGCCGTCGGCATGGACCCGAGCGGCAGCCACGCATGGAGCCGACAGGGCGACGTATTGGGCGGTCTCTCGATTGGCGCCCCGCCTGACCTGTTCAATCCGCGTGGCCAGGACTGGGGGTTGACAAGCTTCTCGCCTCGCGCACTGATTGCGGGCGGGTTCGGGCCGTTCATCGCGACGGTTCGCGCGGCGCTGCGCAACACTGGCGGCTTGCGCATCGATCATGCCATGGGTCTGACTCGCCTCTGGCTGATCCCCCAGGGTGCGGATCCCGCCGACGGCGCATATCTGACGTTCCCGTTCACCGATCTGTTGCGACTGCTGGCTCTCGAGTCGCAGCGGCATGGCGCGATCGTTGTCGGCGAAGACCTTGGCACGGTGCCCGACGGATTCCGCGATGCACTTGAGACCGCCGGCATCCATGGTATGCGCGTGCTGTGGTTCGAGCGAAATGGCCACGCGTTCAACCAACCTGACGCTTGGAGCGACTCTGCCGTGGCGATGACCTCGACGCACGATCTGCCGACGGTCGCAGGCTGGTGGCACGGCAGCGACATCACCGCGCGCGCGGAAAGCGGACGTCTCGGCGTAGGCGTGCAAGAGGCAGACGTATCGGCGGAGCGTACAGACGACCGCCGTGCGTTATGGCACGCATTCGCGCAGGCCAGGGTCGGCGATGGCGATGCGCCATCGTCGAACGACACGCAACCGGTGGTTGACGCGGCACTGGCGCTTGTGGCCGCCGCACCGTCGCCGCTCTGCCTGCCGCCGATTGAGGACCTGCTCGGAATCGAAGAACAGCCGAACCTTCCGGGGACGATTGACCAGCACCCCAATTGGCGGCGACGGCTGGCGGCAGAGGCACGCACGTTGCTCGATGAACCGCGCACCGCGCGAAGAGTGGCGCAGCTGGCAACGCGGCGGCCACGACTATGAGGGCGTTGCGGGCAACGATGCGCCTGCAGTTGCACTGTGACTTCACCTTTGCTGATGCGACGGATTTGGTGCCCTACATGGCGTCATTGGGCATCAGCCACCTCTATTCTTCGCCGATCCTCGCGGCGCGTCCGGGATCGATGCATGGCTATGACGTGATCGATCCCACTCGGGTCAATGAAGAACTCGGCGGCGAGACAGGCTTGCGAAGCCTCGTCGCGGCGCTGCGTGCCGCCGGGCTCGGGCTGATCGTCGATATTGTGCCAAATCACATGGCTGCGGGCGGTATCGAGAACCCTTGGTGGGCCGATGTGCTGCGGCACGGGCGTGACAGCCGCTATGCGGCGTTTTTCGATATCGGCTGGGACAGATCCGGCAAGCTGCTCGCTCCCTTCCTCGGTCAACCGTATGGCGAAGCACTGCGCGACGGCACCATCTCCCTCGCGCGCGACTGCGCTGAACCTGTCATCCGGTATTTCGATAATCAATTCCCGATCCGTCCGGAGGATCGCGCGGAGGTTGTCTCGGCTCGGTCGGACGCCTTCGATCCGGCGACGATGCTTGGGAGGCAGCGGCTACATCATCTGCTTGAACGCCAGCACTACCGGCTCGCCTGGTGGCGCAGCGCTGGCGATGCAATCAACTGGCGACGGTTCTTCGACATCAATGGCCTGGTCGCTCTTCGTATGGAAGACGCAGCGGTATTCGAGGCGACACACGCCACACTGCTTCGCCTGTACCAGCAAGGCCTGATCGACGGCATGCGGGTCGATCACGTCGATGGCCTCGCCGATCCGCCAGGGTATTGCCGCCAACTCCGCGCGCGTCTCGATGAGCTGGCGCCGCAGCGACCGTCTGACGCGCCGAAGGGTCCTGCGTGGCTGGTCATCGAGAAGATACTCGGTGCCGGTGAGCGGCTGCCCGGAGATTGGGCTGTGGATGGCACCAGCGGCTACGATTTCATGGACGAGGTGAGCGCGCTGCTGCACGACGGTTCAGGCGAAAGCGCACTGCGGCACCTGTGGGGTGAGGTGAGCGGTCGTCCCAAATATTTCGCCGAGGAGGAGGAAGCGGCGCGGCGCGACGTACTCGATCGCTCTTTTGGCGCGCAACTCGACGCTTTGATCGGATCGCTGCATCGCACCGCGGTCAGGCGCCTCGAGACACGGGACATCACGCCGGGTGCAATCCGTCGCGCACTCGTCGCTCTGCTCGCGCATTTCCCGGTCTACCGCAGCTATGGCGTCGGGCAACGATCCGATGCACTGGCGCGCGCGGTGGCTGCCGCGATGAAGCATGTGCCTGCCGCCGATCATCCGGCGCTGGCGTTGCTCGAGCGCTGGCTCGGCGAAGAGGCGACACCGGAAAGCGCGGTCCGTTTCCAGCAGTTGAGTGCGCCGCTTGCGGCGAAGGCGGTTGAAGACACTGCCTACTACCGCTACGGAATTCTGCTCTCCCGCAACGAAGTTGGCGCCGATGTGCGACGGTTCAGCGCTTCGGTGGCGGAATTTCATGCCACGTGTCTCGAACGGCGTGAGCAATTTCCCGATGCGATGCTCGCCACGGCCACACATGACCACAAGCGCGGCGAGGATCTCCGTGCACGGCTTGCGGTTCTAAGCGAGTTTCCAGACGAGTGGGAACGCGCGGTGCGACGCTGGCTCGAGCTGAACGCACCACATCGACGGCTTGGCGATGCACCAATGCCTTCGCCGGGTGACGAGGCGATGCTATACCAGATGATCGTTGGGGCTTGGCCCACCGACGAACTTGATGTGCGGGACTACACGGAACGTCTGGCCGGTTGGCAGCTCAAGGCGCTGCGCGAGGCGAAGTTGGCCACCGATTGGACGGCACCAAATCTGGAGTACGAGGACGCGGCGCGGTCGTTCCTCTATACGATCATGGCGGATGACGGGTTCGTTGCGGAGGCTTCCGCGTTTGCCCGGCGCATCGGGCCGGCGGGAGCGGTGAACGGCCTGGCGCAGACGCTTCTGAAGCTGACTGTGCCGGGCGTTCCGGACATCTACCAGGGTGCCGAATTCTGGGATCTGAGCATGGTGGATCCCGACAATCGGCGGCCGGTGGATTTCAAACGGCGCTGTGAAGCTTTGGGTGCCGATGCGTCACCGGTCGAAGTTGCGGGGGGATGGCGGGACGGCAGGGTGAAGCAGGCAGTGATCCGTCGCGCGCTCGCGCTGCGCCGCGAGGTTCCGGAGCTGTTCGCGCGCGGGCAGTATCAGCCGCTCGAAGTAAGTGGGCCACTGGCAGCGCACACCGTGGCTTTTCAGCGATCACACGGGGATGCGTTCTGTATCGTCGTGGTGCCGCGTCTGGCGAGCAGACTGCTGGGGCTGCCGAATTCCGCGAATGGAACATCGATCACGATTCCCGCAGACGTCTGGCGGTCCACGACGATGCATCTGCCGGAGGACGTGACCGGACGGCGGTTGCGCGACAGGATCAGCGGCCGCCAACTGGGTCCGCGCGACCGGCATCTGTCGCTCGAGACGATTCTCGCAGAGTTCCCCGTCGCGCTGCTGACGGCCGACTAGCGGTTCAGCCTCCGGCCATCGCCGCCCGTGTTTCGCGCAATGCCGCGGCGGCAGCTGCACTGGGCACTTCCACGTCGATTTCCAGGATCGAGATCGGATCGCCTCTGTCGAGCTTGATCTGCACGCGCTCGCGCTCGATCGTGACGTGCTTGGCAATCACCGAGATGATTTCCTCCTGCAGCACGGCCAGCAGATCAGACTTGCCGACGAACGCACGCTCGTGCGCCAGCAGAACCTGTAGTCGCTCGCGCGCAACCGGCGCGGAGTCGCGCCGCCGAAATAGGCTCATCAAATTCATGCAACGGCCCTCCGGCCGAACAGACGTCCCATGAAGCTGCGGCGTTCAGCTGGCACGGTAACAACAAGTGTCTCCCCCTTCAGCCGTCGTGCCGCCTCGAAATACGCCTTGGACGCCACGCTGTTGGGGCTGCCGATCGTCACCGGTGAGCCGAGATTCGATGCGCGCAGCACCTCTTCGCTCTCCGGGATGATCCCGAGCAGCGGGATAGACAGGATCTCGAGCACATCCTCGGTCTTCAGCATCTCACCGCGCGCGGCACGCGCCGCATCGTAGCGCGTCAGCAGCAGGTGCTTGTCGACTCGCTCACCCTTCTCGGCTTTCGCGGTCTTCGAATCGAGCATGCCAATGATGCGATCCGAATCGCGCACCGAGGAAACTTCCGGATTGGTCACGACCACGGCCGCGTCGGCATGCCGCATCGCCAACGTGGCCCCACGTTCGATGCCGGCCGGACTATCGCAGATGATCCAGTCGAACTTCTCACGTAGTTCGCCGATCACGCGAGTTACGCCCTCGGCAGTGAGCGCATCTTTGTCGCGCGTCTGCGAGGCGGGCAGCAGTGACAGCGTGTCGATCCGCTTGTCGCGGATCAGTGCCTGCGGGAGCTTGGCGTCACCTTGCACGACATTGATCAGGTCAAATACGACGCGGCGTTCAGCGCCCATGATCAGGTCCAGGTTGCGCAGCCCGACGTCGAAATCGACTACGACCACGTTCTGATTCTGTTGCGCTAGCGCAGCGCCCAGTGCGGCGGTTGATGTCGTCTTGCCGACGCCGCCCTTTCCGGATGTCACGACGATGACCGTGGCCATCAGTTTCTCTCCTCGTTCAGTCGAACGTTGCCAACATCATCGCCTCGCCGGCGAGCCAAGCCTGCACTGGCTTGCCACGCAGCTTCGCGTCCATATCGTCTGCTGTCTGGTACACGCCATCGATCGCCAGCAATTCAGCTTCCAGCCTGCGACAGAAGATGCGCGCGCGGTTGTTGCCGGTGAGCCCGGCGATCGCTCGACCGCGCAGCGTGCCGTAGACATGGATCGAACCGCCGGCGATCACCTCCGCGCCTGAGGCGACAGAGCCCACGATGCTGACGTCACCCTTCTCGAACACGATCGACTGACCCGATCGCACCGGCTGGTCGATCAGCAGCGACGAACTTTCCTGAGACTGCGCCGCGCGCCGCTCATCGGGCACGTCAACCGCGCGCGCCGGACGCGTGCCGGTGGCGTGCAGCGGCGCCCAGGCTTCCAGCCCCTGCCATGATGGGTGCGCGCCTTCGGTGCCGATGATGCGGATGCCGCGGCTGTTCAGGCGCTGCAGCAGACCCGCGACATCCGGCTGCTCGCTCGGCAGAGAACCGAGGTCAAGCACGACGGGACGACCGGCGAAGAACGACGGCGAGCGATTGATCTGCGAGTCCAGCGCATCAAGCCAATCCTCCACGGGCGGTTCGGGCGCAAGAACGAGCGCCATGAACGAACGGCCGCGGACTCGGATGAACGGACGCGAATCGGCTGTGGGCACCCATTTGGCGTATCAAGCGCACGGTATGACGGTCAACCAGAACTGCCACGAATTACGCTGCAAGAAGAAAGAACTGGGGATATTTCGTCATATCCTGTGGAGAAATCTGTGGGCGACGAATCGACGCGGCGAATCTTCGGCGTCTCCTCCCCCACGAGGCAGGGGAGGAGCGTTGCTTTCAGGTCGGCGCCAAAACGTGGATGACCCGATTCGCCACCATCTCGCGAGTCTTCGCGCCGTAGGCAGCCATATGCGGTGATGCTGCGTGGGCCTTCAATGCCTCGGGACTTTCCCACTTCTCCATCACCACGAAGGTGTCATCGCCGAACTTGGTGGGAAACCCGTCGGCGTCGATCGCCGGACCGTACTCGATGCAGCCCTGTTCGGCGTGAACCGCCGGGACATTGGCGCGGAACTCCTTGAGGATCGCTTCGCGCATGCCCGGCTTGGCCGTGATGATGGCGACAACGTGGATCATGGACTGCTGCTCCCCTGGGTTGTGTGGGGTTATCGGACCTCAGACCGAGGCATTCGGCAAGCGGCTGGCGAAGCCTAAAATTTGTTCAGGGGCCGCCGCGATGCCTGATTATTCCGCATTCGGCGCGCCCGGGATTCGCCTGGTCGCGGGGCCCTGCGCCTCACGGCTTTGTGGCATGAGGGTTGCACCTCTCGCGATGGTGATCCGAGGCAGCCGCCTCGCCACAAAACAGAACGGACAGGGAACAGGACTATGGTATCGACCAACACAATGCTCACCCGCCGTCGCCTTGGCGGTCTTGGCGTTGCCGCCGCAACGGTCGCCGCGATGGGCGGCGTCAAGGCGGCATTTTCGCCGGCCGCCGCGCAAACGGGACCGATCAAGGTCGGCATTCTGCACTCGCTCTCCGGCACCATGGCGATCAGCGAGACCACGCTGAAGGACGTCATGCTCATGCTGATCGAACAGCAGAATGCCAAGGGCGGCGTGCTAGGTCGCAAGTTGGAAGCTGTCGTGGTCGATCCTGCCTCCAACTGGCCGCTGTTCGCCGAGAAGGCGCGCGGCCTGCTGTCAGTGGACAAGTGCGCCGCGGTGTTCGGCTGCTGGACCTCGGTATCGCGTAAATCCGTGCTGCCGGTGTTCGAGGAACTCAACGGCATCCTGTTCTATCCGGTGCAGGACCAGGGCCAGGAGTGCAGCCGCAACGTGTTCTATACCGGTGCGGCGCCGAACCAGCAGGCCATCCCCGCAGTCGACTACCTGATGAGCGAGAGCAAGGTGAAGCGCTGGGTGCTGGCCGGCACCGACTACGTCTATCCGCGCACCACCAACCAGATCCTGGAAGCCTATCTCAAGGTGAAGGGCGTCGCGCCTGACGACATCATGATCAACTACACCCCGTTCGGCCATTCCGACTGGCAGAACATTGTGGCGTCGATCAAGAAGTTCGGTTCAGCCGGCAAGAAGACCGCGGTTGTGTCGACCATCAACGGCGACGCCAACGTGCCATTCTACAAGGAACTCGGCAACCAGGGGATCAAGGCGACCGACATCCCGGTGGTCGCGTTCAGCGTCGGCGAGGAAGAGCTCGCCGGCCTCGACACCAAACCACTCGTCGGCCACCTGGCCGCGTGGAACTATTTTGAAAGTGTCGACACGCCCGCGAACAAGGCGTTCATCGACCAGTGGCACACGTTCATCAAGAACCCGAAACGCACCACCAACGATCCGATGGAGGCGCACTACATCGGCTTCAACCAATGGGTGCAGGGCGTCGAAAAGGCCGGCACCACGGCCTCCGATGCGGTGATCGACGCGCTGATCGGTGTGTCGGTGCCGAACCTCTCGGGCGGCTTCTCGACCATCATGCCGAACCACCACATCACCAAGCCGGTGCTGATCGGCGAAATCCAGGGTGACGGCCAGTTTAACACGGTCTGGCAGACGCCTGGCCTCGTGGTGGCACAGGAATGGTCGCCGTATGTCGAGGATACCAAGGACCTGATCGGTGACTGGCGTGCGCCGCTGTCTTGCGGGGCGTTCAACGTCAAGACCGGTAAGTGCGGAGCCGGTGGCGGCAAGAAGGCCTGAGGCCTGAGCCGACCACCCTCCAGGGGGTGGCCCGTTTCCTCCCCGGGCCACCCCCAACGACCACTGAAAGCGCGCCGATGAAGCGTCTCGCCTCGCTGCTGCTGATCGCCGCACTGGCTCTGATACCCGTGACGTCCCGTGCGCAGTCGGCCGACGATGCGTTCGCCGCACTGGCATCTCCGAGCTACGAGACGATCCGGCAGGGTGTCAGCACGCTCGCGGTGTCAGGCCATCCGCAGGCAGCCGCCATCCTGGCGGCGTTGCAGAACAATCGCCTGTTCGCTCGGACCGCCGACAAGGTGCTGTTCATCAAAGCAGCCGATGGCTCGTTCATCGACGCGGCGACCGGCAAGCCGGCACCGGACGTCATGTCGAGCGGGCTGAGACAGGTGCGCATGAACAATGCTGTGCGCGGCGAGGTCGAGGCGGCACTCGGCAGTCTGCGCCTGTTGGCACCGGATGCGTCCACGCGTCTCGACGCCGCTGAGGCGGTGTTCCATTCGCACGACCCAGCCGCGTTGCCGGCATTGCAGCGCGCGCTGGCGCACGAAAGCGACGCCGAGGTGAAGCGCCGCATGGAGCAGGCGCGCGCCGCCGCGTTGTTGTTCGCCGATAATACCAGCGATGCTGACCGGCTCGCCGCTGTCACGGTGCTGCGGGCCCGCGGCGATATCGACAGCCGCAGCCTGCTTGCGTCGCTGTCCGGTCAGAAGCCGGCTGTGGCCCAGGCCGCCGCCGCGGCGGTGAATGCGATCGATCGCGATCTGCAGCTCTGGAGCGTGATCCAGAGCATCTACTACGGACTGTCATTGGGCTCGGTGCTGTTGCTGGCCGCGGCAGGGCTGGCGATCACATTCGGCGTCATGGGCGTGATCAACATGGCGCACGGCGAGATGGTGATGATCGGCGCCTATGTGACCTTCATGGTGCAGCAGGTGATTCGCAGCGCGGCACCGGGACTGTTCGGCGGCAGCCTGCTGATCGCCGTGCCGCTCGCGTTCATCGTCGCTGGGCTGATCGGCATCGCCATTGAGCGCACGCTGATTCGCTGGCTGTATGGCAGACCGCTGGAGACACTGCTGGCAACCTGGGGGCTGTCGCTGGTCTTGCAGCAGGCAGTGCGCTCGCTGTTCGGCCCCAACAATCGCGACGTGAGCACGCCGGACTGGATGAGCGGCGCGACGCAGCTCGGCGGCCTGACGATCACCTATAACCGGCTTTACATCATCGTCTTCGCCTTCCTGGTTCTGGCGGCGTTGATGGCGGCGCTGCGTTTCACCTCGCTGGGTCTGGCGATGCGTGCCGTGACGCAGAACCGGCAAATGGCGGCGGCGATGGGCATTCGCACGCCCTGGATCGACGCGTTGACCTTCGGACTTGGCTCCGGCGTTGCCGGCATGGCCGGCGTCGCGCTGAGCCAGATCGACAATGTCTCGCCCAATCTCGGGCAGAGCTACATCATCGACAGCTTCATGGTCGTGGTGTTCGGTGGTGTGGGGAATCTCTGGGGCACCGTGATGGGTGCGCTGACGCTGGGCATCGTCAACAAGTTCCTCGAACCGGTGGCTGGCGCGGTGTTGGGCAAGATCGCCGTGCTGGTGATGCTTATCCTGTTCATCCAGCGACGCCCGCGCGGCATGTTCCCGCTCAAAGGCCGGGCGGCAGAAGCATGAACAACGCCCTGATCTCCCCCTCCCCCTGCGGGAGGGGGAGGACGCTGCGATGATCCTCAACCGCGCATCGCTGCTGACGCTATCGCTGGTGCTGGGCGGAGCAGTGCTGCTCGCGGTACTGAACCTGGCGACCGCGCCGTCCGCAGCGCTGCATGTGCCGACCTATGTCGTGGCGCTGACCGGCAAGTATCTCTGCTTCGCGATGCTGGCTCTGGCGGTCGATCTGGTGTGGGGCTTCGCCGGCATCCTTTCGCTCGGCCACGCGGCGTTCTTCGCGCTCGGTGGCTACGCCATGGGCATGTACCTGATGCGTCAGATCGGCGCGCGCGGCGTCTACGGCAACGCCAACCTCCCCGACTTCATGGTGTTCCTCGGCTGGCACGAACTCCCCTGGTACTGGCACGGCTTCGAATGGTTCGGCTTCGCCGCGCTGATGGTGCTGCTCGTGCCGGGCGTCCTGGCCCTGGTGTTTGGCTGGCTCGCCTTCCGTTCGCGGGTTTCCGGCGTGTATCTGTCGATCATCACGCAGGCCCTGACCTATGCGCTTCTCCTGGCGTTCTTTCGCAACGACATGGGCTTCGGCGGCAACAATGGCATGACCGACTTCAAGGACCTGCTGGGCTTTCCGATACAGACCGAGACCACGCGCTGCGCGCTGCTCGTCATCACCGCGGCGTTCCTGTGCGCGCAGTTCCTGCTGGCGCGCTGGCTGGTCACCTCACGGTTCGGCAAGGTGCTGATAGCGGTGCGCGATGCGGAGGCACGCACGCGCTTTCTGGGTTATCGCCCTGAGTCCTATAAGCTGGTGGTGTGGGTGCTTTCGGCGGTGATGGCCGGGATCGGCGGCGCGCTCTATGTGCCGCAGGTCGGCATTATCAATCCGTCGGAGTTCTCGCCGGCGAATTCGATCGAGGCAGTGATCTGGGTTGCGGTGGGTGGCCGCGGCACGCTGTCGGGAGCAATCCTTGGTGCGGTGCTGGTCAACTTAGGCAAGACCTGGCTCACCAGTGCGTTGCCCTCGCTGTGGCTCTACGCGCTGGGTGCGGTCTTCATCTTCGTCACCCTGCTGCTGCCACACGGCATCGTCGGTCTGTTCGCCCGGCGCGAGCGGGCCATCGCACCCGAACCGGTACCGGCGCAGGCCGCACCACAGGCCGAGCCACGCGAGGCGACCGGATGAGCGACGTTAGTGCCGAACTGCATGACACGCTGCTTTATCTAGACGGTGTCACCGTCAGCTTCGACGGCTTCCGGGCACTGAACGCGCTCTCGCTGGTATTGGAGGCCGGCGAGATGCGCGCGGTGATCGGCCCGAATGGTGCCGGCAAAACCACGATGATGGACGTGATCACCGGCAAGACGCGACCGGACGAGGGCAAGGTGGTGTTCGGCAAGGACACCGACCTGACGCGCCTCGACGAACCGGCGATCGCATCGCTGGGGATCGGTCGGAAGTTTCAGAAGCCCACGGTGTTCGAGCCGCACACCGTGTGGGACAACCTGCTGCTGTCGCTGGCCGAGGACCGCAGGCCGCGCTTTACGCTGTGGGCGCACGAGACGCCGCGGGAGCGAGAGCGCATCGAGGAGATCCTGGTCACCACGCGGCTTACCGACCAGCGCCATCGTCTGGCGGCGGGATTGTCGCATGGCCAGAAGCAATGGCTGGAGATTGGTATGCTGCTGGCGCAGGAACCGCAGCTTCTGCTGGTCGATGAGCCGGTGGCCGGCATGACCGACGCCGAGACCGAGCAGACCGCGGAACTGCTGCGCGAGATCCACCGGACGCGAAGCGTGGTGGTGGTGGAGCACGACATGGCATTCGTGCGTGCCCTGGACGTGAAGGTGACGGTGCTGCACGAGGGTTCGGTATTGTCGGAAGGTTCGATCGACCATGTCAGCGAGGACCCGCGGGTCATCGAGGTATATCTGGGACGATGACACTCGAGGTCGATCATGTGGACCTGCACTACGGCGCCGCGATCGCGCTGCGTCAGGTGTCGCTGACCGCCGAGATCGGCGCGGTCACCTGCCTGCTCGGGCGAAACGGTGTCGGCAAGACCAGTCTGCTGCGTGCGATCACCGGCGCGCATCCGGTCAGCGCCGGAGCGATTCGCTGGGAGGGCGCCGACATCACGCGTCTTGCGATCCACGATCGCGCACGGCGCGGCATCGCCTGGGTACCGCAGGGACGCGACATCTTCCCCCTGCTCACGGTTCGCGAAAACCTGGAGACCGGCTTTGCCGTGTTGCCGCACGGGCAGCGCCGCGTGCCGGACGAAGTGTTCGAACTGTTCCCGGTGCTGAACACGATGCTGCGCCGGCGCGGCGGCGATCTGTCGGGCGGCCAGCAGCAGCAACTCGCGATCGCGCGGGCGCTGGTGATGAAGCCGCGCCTGCTGGTCCTGGACGAGCCGACCGAGGGGATCCAGCCGAGTATCATCAAGGACATCGGCCGCGTGATCGCGCTGTTGCGGTCACGCGGCGACATGGCCATCCTGCTCGTCGAGCAGTATTTCGATTTCGCCCAGGAACTCGCACAGACCATCGTGGTGATGGATCGCGGCGACGTCGTGCTGGCAGGCCGGCGGGAGGACCTCGACGAGGCGGACGTGCGACGTCGCCTCTCGGTATGACCGGTTGACCGCGCTGGTTGCATTCACCAGATTCGCCTGCTGCATGCATCGCATGCAGTCGCCTGCGAGATGGCAATGGCATCGGTGCTCACAATTCGGAAGCTTCCGGAGGATCTTCAGGCGTCGTTGCGGCAACGCGCGGCGGCATCGGGACGGAGGGTCGAAGCCGAGGCGCGGCACATCCTCGCAACCGCCTGTTCGCCGCGCCGCGCTGCCGACTGGTGGGCCGGGCTCGGCAAGCGGAGGTCGGCGAGGACCCCGAAGCAGTTCCCGATTGAAAGCGCGGAGCTTATCCGGAAAGGCCGTGATGCACGTTCATGTAGTCCCGGAACGCATCGTGGTGGATGCGAGCCTGGCATTAAAGTGGGTCCTGCACGGGGAGCACAGCGACCGGGCAACGGCGCTTGGTCCAGGGCGTGAGTTGCTGACCAGCGCGCTGTTCTGGGCGGAGGCCGGAAATGCGATTGCCACCCGCGTCCGTCGCGGCGAGATCGACCGTGTGCGCGGCAACGACGCTCTGCGCGATCTGCAAGGTGCTCCGCTGCGCACCAGACCGCTCGATGGCAATGCCGTCCTTGCCGCGTTGACCATCGCACACGGCCTGGCACATCCGAACTATGACTGCTGCTACCTGGCTCTGGTACTCGAGGAGGACGCCGTCGTTGTCACCGCGGATCGACGGTTCCAATCCGCGGTAGTGGCGCATCCGTCGCTGGCAGCTCGGGTAGTGCTGTTGCGCGACATCGTCCTGCGATAGCGGTGGAGTCGTGGGCGCTGTCACCGTCCATTCCAAGCCGCAGAGTCTGCAACGGTCATTCGGCCAGCTTGCCGTGTCGCTGAAGCGTCGGGGCCCGCACTCGGTGCTGGATGGGCTGCGCCAGGCGGGATGCCTGAAGGCGCGATTTCCGCGGCCGGATGACCCTCGCTGGCTGAACGTGGTCACACTGAACACCTCGGGCGGGATTGCCGGCGGCGATGCACTCGACAGCAGGTTCGTGGTGGGTGCGGGAGCACGCGCGACGATCGCCTCGCAGGCGGCGGAGCGATTCTACCGTGCATTGCCCGGCACGCCTGCATCGAACGTCACCACACGGATCGCCGTGGCGGATGGTGGAGCGGCGGAGTGGTTGCCGCAGGAGACGATCCTGTTCGATCGTTGCGCCGTGCGCCGTCGCCTGTACATCGAACTCGCGGATAATGCCTGGTTCCTCGGCTTAGAAAGCCTGGTGTTTGGCCGCGGGGCCATGGGTGAGGTCGTCGAGCACGCCTCGCTGCACGATCTCTACGAGGTGCATCGCGGCGGCCGCCTGCTGCTGCACGATGCGATCCGGCTGGAGGGTGAGGTCGCAGCAATCCTGCGCCGCCCCGCTATCGCCGATGGCGCGCGCGCTGTAGCGACGCTGGTATATGTGGCATCCGACGCCGAGACCATGCTCGATCCGCTGCGTGGTCTGGGGCTCGGCGCCAGCGCCTGGGACAGCATGCTGATCGCTCGTATGCTTGCCGCCGACAGTGCAACATTACGTGCCAGCGTGATAGACGCGCTGCGGGTGTTGCGCGGCGGACGGCCCTTGCCGCGCGTCTGGCTGTGCTGAGAGGAAGCGGATGAACCTGACGCCGAGGGAAAAGGACAAGCTGTTGATCAGCATGGCCGCCATGGTCGCGCGTCGCCGCCTGGAGCGCGGCGTCAGGCTCAACCATCCGGAAGCCGTCGCCCTGATTACGGACTTCGTCGTCGAGGGAGCGCGCGACGGCCGCAGCGTCGCCGATCTGATGGAGGCCGGCGGCAAGGTTATCACCCGCGCTCAGGTGATGGATGGCGTGGCCGAGATGATCCACGACGTGCAGGTGGAGGCGACGTTTCCCGACGGGACCAAGCTGGTCACGGTGCACGAGCCGGTCCGATGAACCAATTTCATTGCGAGCGCAGCGAAGCAATCCCGGTCAGTAGTACGCGCCGACGCGGTGCAGATGACAGGATAAGACGATGATCCCCGGTGAAATTCTCCCCGCCGACGGCGAGATCGAATTGAACGTCGGGCTCGCGCGCACCACGCTCACGGTTGCCAACACCGGCGACCGGCCGATCCAGGTCGGCAGCCATTATCACTTCGCCGAAACCAACCCGGCGCTGTCATTCGATCGTGCCGCTGCACGCGGCAAGCGGCTCGACATCGCGGCAGGTACTGCGGTCCGCTTCGAACCAGGTCAGACGCGCGAAGTCGCGCTGGTGCCATATCGCGGGGCGCGCATCGTGCAGGGGTTCCGCGCCGCCGTCATGGGAGCGCTCGACTGATGGCCAGCATTCCCCGCGCTGCCTATGCCGACATGTTCGGACCCACCACCGGCGACCGCGTGCGCCTCGCCGACACCGATCTCATCGTCGAGGTGGAACGCGATCTCGCCACATACGGCGAGGAAGTGAAGTTCGGCGGCGGCAAGGTGATCCGCGACGGCATGGGGCAGTCGCAGGCATCGCAGGCCGAAGGCGCGGTCGATACGGTGATCACCAATGCGCTGATCATCGATCACTGGGGCATCGTGAAGGCCGATGTCGGCATCACCAATGGCCGCATCGCGAAGATCGGCAAGGCGGGCAATCCCGACATCCAGCCGGACGTGAACATCGTCATCGGTCCCGGCACGGAGATCATCGCGGGCGAGGGCAAAATCCTTACCGCCGGGGGCATCGACGCGCACATTCACTTCATCTGTCCGCAGCAGGTCGAGGATGCGATCGCCTCGGGCATCACCACGCTGATCGGCGGCGGCACCGGTCCCGCCACCGGCACCGCGGCGACCACCTGCACGCCGGGACCATGGCATCTCGCTCGCATGCTACAGGCGGCGGAGGGTCTACCAGTGAATATCGCCTTCGCCGGCAAGGGCAACGCGTCGCGCGCCGCCGCACTGGAAGAGATGATTCGCGCCGGTGCCGCCTGTCTGAAGCTGCACGAGGACTGGGGCACCACGCCAGCAGCGATCGACTGCGCTCTCGGCGTTGCCGATCGTTTCGACGTGCAGGTGATGATCCACACCGACACGCTGAACGAGTCGGGCTTCGTCGAGGACACCATCGCCGCGTTCCAGGGCCGGACCATCCACGCGTTCCATACCGAAGGCGCCGGCGGCGGACATGCGCCCGACATCATCAAGGTCGCCTCGCTCGCCAATGTATTGCCGAGTTCGACCAATCCGACGCGGCCCTACACGGCGAACACGCTCGATGAGCATCTCGATATGCTGATGGTGTGCCATCACCTCGATGCGACGATCCCGGAGGATGTGGCATTCGCCGAAAGCCGCATTCGCCGAGAGACGATCGCGGCCGAGGACATCCTCCACGATCTCGGCGCGCTGGCGATGATATCGTCTGACAGTCAGGCGATGGGCCGCGTCGGCGAGGTGATCATTCGCACCTGGCAGACCGCGCATAAGATGAAGACGCAGCGTGGCGCGCTGCCGGGCGATAGCGAGCGTAACGACAACGCGCGGGTGAAGCGGTACATCGCGAAATATACCATCAATCCGGCGATCGCGCAGGGGATGGCGCGCGAGATCGGCTCAATCGAGCCGGGCAAGTTGGCGGACCTCGTGCTGTGGTTACCCGCGTTCTTTGGGGTGAAGCCCGATCTGGTGATCAAGGGGGGCTCGATCGCCTGCGCGCCGATGGGCGATCCGAATGCGTCGATCCCCACACCGCAGCCGGTGCACTATCGCCCGATGTTCGGCGTGTTCGGCCGCGCGCTGGCAGAGCACTGCCTTACGTTTGTCTCGGCTGCCGCACTGGACGCCGGCATCGGTGAGGCACTGAAACTGCAACGGCGGCTGGTGCCGGTCGCCGATACGCGCGGCGGAATCGGCAAGAGGTCGATGATCCACAACGACGCCACGCCCATGATCGAGGTCGATGCGGAGACCTATGAGGTACGCGCCGATGGTGTGCTGCTAACCTGCGAACCCGCGACCGTGCTGCCGATGGCGCAGCGCTACTTCCTGTTCTGATGCGTGCCGATGCTGTCCTGCCGGCCGGCACCTGGGACGCGGCGGCGGAGTTCGACCGCGTGCTGATCGACTTCGATCGCCGCCATCGCCGACGCATTCTGCTGCGCACCGAGGAGGGCAGGGAGGTGCTGCTCGATCTGCCGCAGGCCGTGCGCCTGCGCGACGGCGACGGACTGGCGGTGGATGGCCGAGTGGTGCGGGTGTGCGCGAAGCCGGAACCGCTGCTGGAGATCCACGCGGACGACGAAGGCGAACTGGTGCGGATCGCCTGGCACCTCGGCAATCGCCATCTGCCGGTGCAGTTGCTCGGCGATCGCATTCGCATTCGCGCCGATCATGTGATCGGCGAGATGGTGGAGGGACTTGGCGGCCACGTCGAAGCGATCGAGGCACCGTTCGATCCCGAAGCGGGCGCCTATGCCAGCGGCCATCACCACCACCATGATGACTAGGGGACAACACCCAGCCTCTCCCCCTCCCCTTGCGGGAGGGGGCTGGGGGGAGGGGGCGTTGCCAGGATCGGCGCCTCCCCCTTCCCCGACCCCCCTCCCGCAAGGGGAGGGGGAGATTCTTGCTCCCGCTCTGTTGCGGCTGCTTGCGTGGCTTTCCCCGGCATTTCCAACTGGTGCGTACGCTTATTCGCACGGTCTGGAATGGGCCGTGGAATGCGGCGACATCACGGACGGCGACTCACTGCGCATCTGGCTCACCGATGCCCTGCTGCATGGCTCCGGCCGGAATGACGCGATCCTGCTCCGCCACGCGCATCGCGCCGGCGGTGACTGCGCCGCACTTAACGACCTGGCCGCTGCGATCGCGCCGTCGAGCGAACGCCGCGTCGAAACGCTGGATCAGGGCACCGCATTCATCGCCGCGGCCGCCGCGTGGTACCCCCCGGAGTTGCCAGAACGCGTCGCCTACCCCGTAGCGGTCGGCGCGCTTGCCGTCCGCCACGGCATTGATGAAGACGCAACCACGGCGGCCTATCTTCAGGCCTTCACCGTCAACCTGATCTCCGCCACAGTCCGTCTGGTCCCGCTCGGCCAGAGCACCGGCCTTCGCGTTCTCGCCTCACTCGAACCGACCATCCTGCATGTCGCTATGGAAACACGTGCGGCTACGCTCGACGATCTTGGCGGCTGCGCCTTCCGTTCCGACCTCGCTGCCATGCACCACGAGACCCAGTATACGAGGCTGTTCCGCTCATGAAGCATTCGCATCACGGCCCCCTGCGTGTCGGCATCGGCGGGCCGGTCGGCACCGGCAAGACCGCGCTGATGGACGCGTTGTGCAAGCAACTGCGCGCCGACTACGACATCGCGGCGATCACCAACGACATCTACACCAAGGAGGATGCGGAATTCCTCACCCGCGCCGGAGCATTGGCACCCGAGCGCATCCTGGGCATCGAAACCGGCGGCTGCCCTCACACCGCGATCCGCGAGGACGCCTCGATCAACCTCGCCGGTGTCGCGCAGCTCAACCGCCGCTTCCCTCAACTCGACCTCATCCTGATCGAGTCCGGTGGCGACAACCTAGCCGCAACGTTCAGTCCGGAACTTGCAGACCTGACGATTTACGTGATCGACGTCTCGGCCGGCGACAAGATACCACGCAAGGGCGGTCCCGGCATCACGCGCAGCGACCTGCTGGTGATCAACAAGATCGACCTGGCACCCTTTGTCGGTGCCAGCCTCGACGTGATGGATCGCGATGCACGCAAGATGCGCGGCGGGCGGCCCTTTGTTTTCGCCAATATCCGCGCCGGAACCGGTGTTCCAGAGATTGCCGCCTTCATTGAAACTGACGGCGGTCTGCGCTCAGGCGGCACTGCTTAGCGAGACGCGCCAGTAACCGCCACCTTCGCACTTGACCTGCTGCATCGCCACGGCCGCCCTGCCGGCCAGATCAGAGAAACTCTCGCCGGTCTGGCGAGTGGCGATCCCAATCGAGAAGCTGACCTCGCATAGCGTGGCATTGTCTGGTCCGACGACCCGGCAGGGTGCCTGCAGACACAGGTCCTCGGCGCGCTCGGCCGCGGTCATATGGTCCGCGCCGCTGATCCACACGGCGAACTCCGCGGCTCCGATTCGGCTAACGAGATCCGACGGCCGCACCGTACTCCGCAACAGCATGGCCGCGCGGCTCAGCACCTGATCGCCACCATTCGGGCCCAGCAACGGACCGGCTTTCGCCAGGTTATCGACCTCTGCCAGCATCAGCGTGCCAGGGAGGCCGTCGCCGTCCAGCCTTGCGATGTGCCGGGTTACCTCTGTGATAAAGGTCCGCAAGCTCAGCAGCGAGGTGAGCGAATCGGTCGGCGCGGAGTGAAACACGTCGCGTGGGCCTCCACCACGATCCATCAGCAGGCAGACGATCCCAGCGAGCGAGTCGACCAACGGCATGTCGTCGCCCGTCCACTCGCGGGCGCCGCGGCGGCGCCAGAGCACGATGCCGAATTTCTCGTCGCCGGTCTGACGGCAGATCGCAACCACGATTGGGCGCGTATTTGGTTCGACCGACGGCACCGGCGTGCCGATCTCGGCACGTTGCAGAAGCTTGGCGGCTGATGTCGCCGGGAGCCCTATCATGCCGGCGCGATGCAAGACCTCGGGTTCCGCCCCGGCGGCATCGGAAATGCAGCGAATGACCGCAACCCCCTCGGCGCCGAGAGACCCCATGATCGCATCGAGGCCGGCCGCCATCATCTGGGCCGTACTGCCCTCGTGGCGCAGCGAGCACAGAATTCTCGACAACTCCGAGTTCATCCGGGAGGCGGTCGCCCATTGACCTGGCGTTGTCATGTAATACGACCCCTGTGCGTGCGCGGTTTGCCAAACCTAGCGCGCGGGCGGTTGCAGCAGCGTTTCGGCGCTCAAAGCCGGAGGCGGCGCAGCCGCAGCGCATTGGCGATCACGGAGACGGAGCTGAACGACATGGCAAGTGCGGCAATGATCGGGCTGAGCAGAATGCCGGCGGCCGGATAGAGCACGCCGGCGGCAATCGGAACACCAATCGCATTGTAGATGAAGGCAAAGAACAGGTTCTGCCGAATATTTCGCATTGTGGCGCGGCTGAGCAATATTGCCCGAACGATGCCGGTTAGGTCGCCTTTCACCAGGGTGATGCCGGCGCTCGCAATCGCCACCTCGGTGCCGGTGCCCATGGCGATACCAATATCGGCTGCAGCCAGCGCCGGAGCGTCGTTGACGCCGTCACCGGCCATGGCGACGGCGTGGCCCTCGCGCCTCAGGCGACGGATGAGGTCATGCTTGCCGGCCGGCAGCACGTCGGCGACGACTTCGCCAATATCGAGGCGGCTCGCGACCGTCTCAGCGGTAGACCGGTTGTCACCGGTCAGCATGACGATCCGTAACCCGAGCGCTTTCAGCCGACGCACTGCGTCGGAGGTGGTTGGCTTGATCGGGTCGGCGATGGTGATCACGGCGGCAGCCTTGCCGTCTATCGCCAGGAACAGGGCCGTCGCGCCGTCACGCCGCAACGGCTCTGCTGTAACGTCCAGCTTTCCAAGCGGAATCCGGAGATCACGCAGCAAGTTGGTATTGCCCAGCGCGACGGCCTTGCCGCTCACTTCGCCGGTGACACCCATGCCGGTGAACGAGCGGAAGTTTTCCGGTTCGACCAGGGGCACGTTGCGCCCCTGCGCCGCGGCAACGACGGCGGCGGCGAGCGGATGCTCACTGGCCCGCTCGACGGATGCAGCCGCGGTCAGGAGATCGGTCTCAGACCACTCGCCCGTCGGCACCACCGCGACGACGCGCGGCGTGCCTTCGGTGAGGGTTCCGGTCTTGTCGAGCACGATTGTATCGACTTTCTCAAGGCGCTCCAGGGCCTCGGCTGAGCGGATCAGCACACCGACGCCCGCGCCCTTGCCGATGCCGACCATGATCGACATCGGAGTGGCGAGACCGAGAGCGCAGGGGCAAGCAATGATGAGCACCGATACGGCGGCGATCAGCGCGTAGGCGAGGGCAGGGGGCGGTCCCCAGACAGCCCAGGCCGTGAATGCAATCAGCGCGGCAGCGATCACCGCGGGTACGAACCAGCCGGCGACAACGTCGACGAGACGCTGGATCGGCGCGCGTGAACGCTGCGCCTCTGCGACCATGGCCACGATGCGGGCCAGCATGGTTTCCGAACCAACGCGGTTGGCCCGAATGATTAGCGCGCCGGTGCCGTTGATGGTGCCGCCGATCACCTGATCACCGGGGCGTTTTGCCGCGGGCATCGCCTCGCCGGTCACCATCGCTTCATCGACAGCGCTGGTACCGTCCAGCACCTCGCCATCGACCGGCACGCTGTCGCCAGGTCGCACGCGCAGCCGATCGCCCGGATGGATCTGCTCGAGGAGCACCTCATCGTCGTCGCCGCTGTCCGAGATGCGGCGGGCGGTCTTGGGCGCCAGGTTCAGCAGAGCGCGAATAGCGCCGCCGGTCTGCGCACGCGCCCTGAGTTCCAGCACTTGGCCCACAAGAACCAAGACCGTGATGACCGCGGCGGGTTCGAAGTAGACCGCAACTTGGCCGTCGGGAGCATGGAAGCCCGTGGGGAACAGGCCGGGCGCGAGCGTGGCGATCACGCTGTACGCCCATGCCGCACCAGTGCCGAGGGCGATCAGGGTGAACATGTTGAGGCTGCGGCGGAGCAGCGACTCCCAGCCACGACGGAAGAACGGGCAGCCGGCCCACAGCACGACCGGGGTGGCTAGAATGAGCTGCGGCCAGCTCGTGTTGAACCCGGGATTCGGGAGCATGTCCAAGCCGACAACGGGTACGGACAGAGCGGCACCGATCCACAGGCGGCGGGTTATGTCGGCGAGTTCCGGGTTGGCCTCCGGCTCGGCTGTGACGGTCACGGGCTCCAGCGCCATGCCGCAGATCGGGCAGCTGCCCGGGCCGGCCTGGCGGATCTCGGGATGCATCGGGCAGGTGTAGACGGCACCCGGTGGGACGGGCGGTTGAGCCCTCGGCGCCAGATGTTCTTCCGGGTTCGCGGCGAATTTCTCGCGGCAGCCTGCGGAGCAGAAATGGAAGGTGCTGCCGGCGTGCTCGAAGCGGTGGCGCGATGTGACCGGATCCACCGTCATGCCGCAGACAGGGTCGGTCGTGGGGTTGGAGTCGCCCCCTTCCCCGGCCCCCCTCTCGCCAGGGGAGGGGGAGAAATCTTTGTGGTCCATGACTTGCGACATATACCCTTCTGGGGTATGGTAACAAGATGCATGCGGCGACAAAACAGAAAGTGGCGGTGCGGCTGAAGCGCATCGAGGGGCAGGTGCGCGGTGTGCTGCGCATGGTGGAGGACGACCGCTACTGCGTCGATGTGCTCACGCAGATCGATGCGGTGCGGGCCGCGCTGCACAAGGTCGAGGAGCAGGTGCTGCAGGACCACGTGTCACATTGCGTCGCCGATGCGTTTTCGTCAGGCGACCCGGTGGAGCAGCGGCACAAGGTCGAGGAGCTGGTCGAGACGATCGGGCGAATGACGCGCTGACAGTCCAGTCCCATGGGCTGACGCCGCGCCGCAGCATTGCGCTATAACGGCCACATGGCTCCCGAACCTCGCGCCAACCCATATCTGCTCGGTCATGAAGCCGCCGAGTCCACGCTGCTTGAGGCGATGCGCTCGGGTCGCATGCACCATGCCTGGCTGATTACCGGCCCCGACGGCGTCGGCAAGGCGACGCTGGCCTACCGCTTCGCGCGGCGCCTGCTAGCCGGCGTGCCGACAGCGGCGGAAATAGACCTTGCGCTGGAGCCGACGCACCCGGTGTTCCGCCGCGTCGCCGCCGGCGCGCACGCCGACCTGCACACTGTGGAGCGGGCCTTTGACGAAAAGCGCCGTCGCATGCGGACGCAGATCGCGGTGGAGGATGTCCGCAAGATCAGCGCCTTCATGAGCCTCACGCCGGCCGAGGGCGGCTGGCGCGTCGCCATCGTCGATGGCGCGGAGGAGATGAACCAGTCCTCGGCGAATGCGCTGCTGAAGATCCTGGAAGAGCCGCCCGGACGTGCGATCCTGCTGTTGGTGTGCGCCGCGCCCGGCCGGCTGCTCGCCACGATCCGCAGCCGGTGCCGGCGGTTGTGGCTGGACCCGCTGGCGCCGGAGGCAATGGAGCGGCTGCTGTCGATCTACCTACCGCAGCAGGGCGCCGACGAACGCAGCCGACTGGTGACGGTGGCGGAAGGCTCGCCGGGCCGGGCGCTGCTGCTGGCGCAGGAGGAAGGTCTGGCGATCGCCGGCCTGGTGAATGAGGTGCTGACTGCGCTGCCCGGTCTGAAGCCGACACGCGCCTATGCGGTGGCCGATACGCTGGCACGCGGCGAGACTTCCTTCACCAACTTCATGGACCTGCTGCGGGCAGGCATCGCCGCGGCGGTGCGCGACGTGGTGCGCGGGCTGGGCGACGAAGAGCAGTCGCGGCTGGTCGCGTTGCGTCCCCTTGATGCCTGGGGCGACGTGTGGCACGGGCTGACGCGGCTGCAGGACGAGACGGAGCGATTCAACCTGGACAAGCGCCAGGCAGTCGTGGCCGGTCTCGGGATGCTCAGCGGAAATATACCATGACCACGCGGTACTACGTCACGACCCCGATCTATTATGTCAACGGCGCGCCGCATATCGGACACGCCTATACCTCGATCGCGGCCGACGTGATGGCACGATGGAAGCGGCTGGACGGGTTCGACGTGTTCTTCCTGACCGGGACAGACGAGCACGGCCAGAAGGTCGAGAAGGCCGCGCGCGACGCGGGCATGGATCCGCAATCCTTTACCGACAAGGTCTCGGCGGAATTTCGCGACATGACGGTGAAGATGGGCGTGTCGTTCGACCAGTGGATACGCACCACGGAAGAGCGCCACAAGCTGTCGTGTGCCGAACTGTGGCGGCGGATCGAGGCCAGCGGCAACATCTACCTTGGTCACTACGAAGGCTGGTACGCCGTTAGGGATGAAGCATTTTATGACGAAGAAGAGCTGACCACACGAGCGGACGGCAGCAAGCTGGCACCGAGCGGCGCGCCGGTGGAGTGGGTGAGGGAGCCTTCGTATTTCTTCAAGCTGTCAGAGTGGCAGAACAGGCTGCTGAAATTATACGAAGATGATCCGGACTTCATCTTGCCCGCGGGTCGCCGCAACGAGGTGCTGAGTTTCGTTCGCGGTGGGTTGCGGGACCTGTCTATCAGCCGCACCAGCTTCACCTGGGGGATCCCGGTGCCCGGCGCGCCTGGCCACGTGATGTATGTTTGGCTGGACGCGCTGAACAACTACGTCACGGCCTGCGGCTTTCCAAACGAGACTGCACCGCAGTGGCAATACTGGCCGGCGGACGCGCACTTCGTCGGCAAGGATATCCTGCGGTTTCATGCCGTCTACTGGCCGGCGTTCCTGATGGCGGCCGGGCTGCCGGTTCCGAAGCGGGTGACCTCGAACGGGTGGTGGACGGTCGACGGCGAGAAGATGAGCAAGTCGCTCGGCAATGTCATCGAGCCGCGGCAGCTCGTGGCGGCTTTCGGGCTCGATCAGGTGCGCTATTTCCTGTTGCGCGAAAAACCGTTCGGCGGTGACGGCACGTTGTCGCACCAGGCGCTGATCACGCGGACCAATGTCGAGCTGGCCAACGACCTCGGCAACCTGGCACAGCGCTCATTGTCGCTGATTGCGCGCAATTGCGAGGGCAGGCTGCCGGGGAGGGGGCCTGCTACCGAGGCCGACAGCGAACTCTTCGCGATGGCGGAGACATTGCCGGCCGCACTGCGTGAGCGGCTGGACCGGCAGATCTTCCACGAGGCGCTCGACGATGTCTGGAAGGTTGTGCGGGCAGCCAACGCCTATATCGACCATCAGGCGCCGTGGGCGCTCCGCCGCACCGACCCGACGCGAATGGCAGCAGTGCTGCGGGTGCTGGCCGATGTGCTGCGGGTGATCGGCACGGTGCTGCAGCCGTTCATGCCTGACAGTATGGGGCGGGTGCTGGATCAGATCGGGGTGCCGGCCAATACCAGGCAACTGGCCGATCTGACCACGCCACTGGATGACGGGACTGCGCTGCCGGCGCCGCAAGGGGTCTTCCCACGCTACGTGGAGCCGGCGGCGTAGTGCTGGGCGAGGCCTCCCCAGTCGCGCTTGGGGAAGCGGGATTTTGCAGTAGTGACAGGACGTTATGCTGATCGATTCGCATTGCCATCTCGACTACTACACCGATGATGAACGTCCGGACGTGCTCACCCGCGCGATTGCGGCTGGGGTGGGCGAGATGGTCACCATCGGTACCACCCTCGCGCAGTCGCAACGCCTGCCGGCGATCGCGGAGGCGCATCCGAACCTCTGGTGCACCGTGGGTGTCCATCCGCATCATGCGGCCGAGGAACCGGTGCCGGAGCCCGAGGCCATCGCAGCTTTGACCGGCCATCCGAAGGTTATCGGCATCGGCGAGTCCGGGCTGGACTACTTCTACGATCGCTCGCCGCGTGACATCCAGCAGGCCGGGTTTCGTGCCCACATCCGCGCCGCGCGACTCGCCGGAGTACCGCTTGTGATCCATGCCCGCGATGCTGACCAGGACATTGCCGCTATCCTGCAAGACGAACTCGATAGCGGGGGCAACTTCAGATTCTTGCTGCATTGCTTCAGCTCGTCACGGATGCTCGCCGAGGCGGCTGTCGCGATGGGCGGCCATGTCAGCTTCTCGGGCATCCTGACCTTTCCAAAAGCCAATGAACTGCGAGAGATCGCCAGCGACCTTCCTGCAGATCGGTTGCTGGTAGAGACCGACGCCCCGTACCTCGCCCCGGTGCCATTCCGCGGCAGGCGCAATGAACCAGCATTCGTTGCGCATACCGCGCGCGTGTTGGCGGAGGTGCGCGGGCTGGAACCGCAGGCCATTGCCGAACTGACAACCGCGAACTTCCACCGCCTGTTTCGCAAGGCAGCATGATCGCAATGCGAGTGACCCTCCTCGGTACCGGCGGCTCGGCCGGCGTGCCGATGATCGGTGGCGAGGATGGCACCGGCGACTGGGGCGCCTGCAGTCCATCCGAGCCACGCAACCGACGCACCCGCGCCAGCATCGTTGTCGAGAGCGCAACGGGAATGCGCCTGTTGGTAGATACTGCTCCAGATATGCGCGAACAGCTGCTGACGTGCAGAGTGCCGCGTGTGGACGCCGTCCTCTACACACATGCGCATGCCGACCACATCACCGGCCTCGACGACGTGCGGATCCTGAACCGCATCAGCGGCCGGCCGCTGGACGCCTTCGCGACCAGGCGCACCTTGGAAGAGCTGACGCGAAGGTTCGGCTATGCGTTTCGTCCATGGGAGCCGCCGGGGTTCTTCCGGCCGGCGCTGGTGGCGCGCGAAGTCGAAGCCGGCGAGACGGTCGTGACGGCGGATCTGCCGGTGAAGCTGTTCGAGCAGGACCACGGCTTCAGCTCAACGCTCGGCCTCCGCATCGGTGGCTTCGGCTATTCAACCGACGTGGTGCGGTTGGACGATGCCGCGCTGGCGGTACTGGCTGGCGTCGATACCTGGGTTGTCGGCTGCTTCTTGCGCCGCGGACCTCACCAGACCCACGCCGATCTGCCGCAGGTGATCGACTGGGCGCGGCGCGTCGGTGCGCGGCGGACAGTGCTGACGCACATGGGCACCGACATGGATTGGGCTTGGCTTCGCGCGAACCTGCCGGTCGGCGTTGAGCCGGGGCATGACGGCATGACGATCGATTTAACATAATATATCTTATGCGGCGCGGAGCTGTAGATCACCGATAGAGATGTCACTCCCTTCCCCGATAGATATTCATGGGAAACTGGCATGCGCGTTCGGCTTGCGTGAGGCTCAAGACGTGCCGGCAAGCCGGGGATTGGCGGGAAAGCCCGGTCACGTTTGTGTGCGCGCACGCGGGTTCACCGCTGACTTATGGCGATCTGAACGGGCGTCAGTATCATTCCCTGGCAGCCTGCTGCTGATGAATCTTTTGGGAGTGACCAATGTCCTCTACCGGCTCGGTTGGTGGGGTCCAGGAGACGCGTGCGCAAGCCTATGCCCGTGCCTTGGATGTGTGGGGCCAATGGCTCCGGCAGTGGCGACGCACCGGCGCGCCGCGCGCGCTTCACGCCGCCCTCACCTGCAAGCAGATCGCGTCGGAAAGACTTGCCGCCTGGAGAGCGGAATTGCGGGCCGACCGATCGGCTCGGCAGTCCATGCGTGTCGCGCGTACTGAACGGGCCCTGGACCAGATGTTGGTCCAAATCAGGCGCGACGAGGAGGCGATCGAGTCGGCGCGCGACCTCACACCGGACGATATGGCCGGGGCGCTCGCGGTTGATCAGCGGGTATCCCGCGGCCGCAACGCGAGGTAGGCGCTCCGTGGTCGGTGACGGGACCGAGATGCCGATCCGTCGAATGCCGGAGGAGCAATTTTGAACGCCGAAACCGAGCTCCGCCGCCTGCTCGACATCATGGCCGCCCTGCGTGACCCCGATCAGGGTTGTCCGTGGGACAAGCAACAGAACTTCGCGACGATAGCGCCATACACGATTGAGGAAGCCTACGAAGTAGCCGACGCAATCGGCCGGGCGGATTTCGGCGATTTGCAGGGGGAACTTGGCGATCTGCTCTTCCAGGTCGTCTACCACGCGCGGATGGCGGAGGAAGCAAATCGGTTCGACTTCGCTCAGGTCACTCGGGCGATTGCCAATAAGATGATCCGCCGCCATCCCCACGTGTTTGGCGACGCGGTGACGCGCAATGCTGCGCAACAGACAGATGCCTGGGAGGCGCACAAGACTATTGAGCGGGCTGCCAGGGCTGAGACCGGAGCGCTGGCGGGCGTGCCGGCCGCGCTCCCTGCCCTGACGCGTGCTGCCAAGCTCACTGCACGCGCCGCACGGGTCGGCTTCGACTGGCCGGATGCGGTTTCCGTACTGGCCAAGCTCGATGAAGAGGTCGCCGAGCTTCGTGCGGAACTACCCGATGCGAGGCCGGAGCGGCTGGCGGACGAGGTGGGCGATATGCTTTTCGTGCTCGCGAACCTGGCGCGCAAGCTTGATCTGGATCCTGAGGTTTGCCTGCAACAGGCAAACCTCAAGTTCTACAAGAGGTTCAAAGCCGTCGAGCATTCAGCTGCTGCTAAAGGAAAGGCATTGGTTGAGATGTCGCTGGAGGAAATGGAGAGCGACTGGCAAAAAGTGAAACACAACAAAGATCTGGGAACCTGACCTTCACAAGGATCAGCAAAGCCTGATCCGAACCCACAGTGTCCGACCCTCGCCTGGCGGGATCAACATGAGGCCGGGCTTGTCGAGGAACTCGCCGTCAAAATCGGCCGGGCTGGCTGTGCCGTGCCAGGGCTCGATGCACAGAAACTCCCCCTCCGCGCGCGACCAGAGACCCAGTTGGTGGAAGCCCTCCCAGGCGACCTCGATCGCCGGCGCGCCAGGTGCGGTATAACGCACCGACCGGCTGGCAGGGTCCGGCAGGATCACCGCGTCGGCAGCGAATAGCGCCGGTTCGAGTGCGAGAGTTCGGCCAGCGATCGGCGTCGGTTCCGATTGGGCTCGCAACAATCCATCGGTCAGCCGCCGTACCGGGGCCGTCTCCGGCTCGGCGAATTCGAGCAGATGCGCCGTCTTGTCTACGCCATCGGCCAACGGCCAGACAAATCCAGGGTGCGCTCCAAGTGACGCAGGCAATACCCCGCGCCCGGGATTTGTCACCGTAAAGCGCTGTTCAATCGCGTCGTCGTCGAGCGCGTAGGCAATCTCCAGCCTGAACGCGAACGGATACGCTGCGCGCGTCTCGGCATCCTCGTGCAGCACCAGGCGGCAGGCGGTGGCGCTTCGATTGAGCCAGGCGAAGCGCTTGTCGCGGGCAAAGCCGTGTTGCGTGAGCCGGTGGGCCCGGCCCTCGTGGCGCAGCGTGTCATCCTTCAGCCGACCGACTATGGGAAACAGCACGGGGGCATGACGCGGCCAGATTGAACCTGCCTGCCACAGCACCTCGGCGCCCCCCGCATCACGCAGCGAGCAAAGTTCCGCGCCATCCGCCTTGATCTCGGCGGACAGAGTTCCGTTCGACATCACATGCCGATCCATCACGCGGTAACCATAGCCCCGGCGCTCTCCGGTGGCGACTCACCCGACTGCCCCGTTCAGCAAATTGATCGTAGATACTCACAAGTCTACGATGGTTGTGACAGCAGTGCTGCAGCCCATGCGTCGATTGTGATTCCCGCGCCTGGCGCGGGCTTGCGTGTCGGTTCGCCGCGCGGCTGCTTGACAAGGGGGGCGGACGTTATGCGTTCAGCTCGGCCTTCACCGCCGCCGCCAGATCGCGCATGCGGAACGGCTTTCTCAGAAACCGACGCTGGACCTGCTGAGATACGAAATAGCCCGAGATCAGGATGATCTTCAGATCGCTCTGGCGCCGCGTCGCGAGATCGGCAAGTTCGATCCCCGACATGTCGGGCATGCGAATATCGGTAATGATCATGCGCAGGTCTGGATTGTGCTCCAGCAGATTAAGTGCCTCAGCGCCGCCGGGCGCCTGGATCACCTCGTAACCGATATCCCGCAGGAACTCGGCCACGATGATTCGGACTTCGGGATCGTCGTCCACTATCATCAGCTTCGGACGGCGCGCGCGCCCGTCGATGGCAGAGGCAGCCTCACTTTGCGTCACGCTGGACAACGCTCGCTCCCCGAATGAGGAAGGGATTCGTTCTCCCTTCAGGCCACTATCGCGCCATGTCCACAAGTATGGCGGCAACCGGCCGACCTCACTAGCACTACAAATTGCTTACGGCCCACGCCGATCATGGTGCAATACCGTGACGTTCAATCACAACCGCGCGACCACTCGGAACGTCTGCGTTATCACCGTAATCTCGACGTTACATGCAATTCGTGCAATGAGTTTTTGACGAATTGTATCCACGAGGATAACGCCCAATGGACACTCCGCTGCGCCAGGGTCCCCTCGCCCGCTTCAAGGTAATCGATCTGTCGCGCGTGCGTGCCGGACCAACTGCGGTGCGGCAGCTTGCCGATTGGGGCGCTGAAGTCATCAAGGTCGAATCGCCGGAAGGTGATGCAGGGATGGGGGGCGAGCGGCATGGGCCGGACTTCCAAAACCTGCACCGCAACAAACGCAGCATGACGCTCAATCTGAAGTCCGCGGAAGGCGTGGCGATCCTGCAGCGCCTGGTGCGCGATGCCGACGTCTTGGTGGAGAACTATCGCCCCGATGTGAAATTCCGCCTGGGCATCGACTATGCAACTCTGCGGTCGATCAATCCTCGGCTGGTCTATGCCAGCATTTCCGGTTTCGGCCAGGACGGCCCGTATCGCGAACGTCCCGGCTTCGATCAGATCGCGCAAGGCATGGGCGGGCTGATGTCGATCACCGGACTTCCGGGACAGGGGCCCGTGCGCGTCGGCATTCCGGTTGCCGACCTCACCGCCGGAATCTTCTGTGCCATGGGCATTCTGGTCGCACTCCTCGAGCGTGAGGAGTCCGGCGAAGGCCAATGGGTCCAGAGCAATCTGCTCGCTGCGCAGATTGCCATGCTGGACTTCCAGGCGGCGCGCTGGACGATCGGCCACGATGTGCCAGGACAGGCGGGCAATGATCATCCGACCAGCATTCCGACCGGCGTGTTCCAGACCGCCGACGGTTATATGAATATCGGCGCGGCCGGCGAGGCAATCTACCAGCGGTTCTGCAAGGTGCTCGGCGCGCGGGAACTGGCGACTGATCCGGGTTTCGCCACCAACGCCGATCGCTCGAAAAACCGCGCGCGGCTGAATGAGGCGATCGGCGAGATCACCCGAAAGCAGACGACGGCCGATTGGATCGCTCTGCTGAACGAGGCCGGTGTTCCGTGTGGACCGATCTACCGGATGAACGAAGTGTTCGCCGATCCGCAGGTGCAACACCTGAACATCACGCGCCACGTGCAGCACAAGATGCTGGGCGATGTCGAGGTGGTCGGACAGGCGGTCGAGCTGTCGCGTACACCGTGGAGCGTAAGGAGCGCTTCCCCCGAACCAGGCGAGCACACCGACGACGTGTTGCGCGAACTGGGCTACGGCGACACCGAGATCGCGACGCTGCGCAAGCAGAAGGTGGTTTGAAACTTAGCCCTCGCCGCGCAGCGACAGCCTTCGACCGACAATGTGACCGGCCGCAAACAGCACAGGCCAGCACGCTATGGCGAATACCGGACGGAACTGCGCCACGGCGATCGACGCCGCGAACCCGAATGCCTGTGTCGCGGAGAAGGTCAGGTAGTAGCGCCCCATGCGTCGTCCCTCGTCAACCAGCAGGATGTGCGGACACACGAGAGCATAGCTCCACATCACCGCGAGCATCATCGCGGCGAACGCGATGTTGACCGCGTAGACGGTGACGTTCAAAGGCGAAAGTGGGAAATTGCCAAGGATGTCGGCGCTGAACGGCAGGAGGACGATGCCGAACAGGAAGCAGAGGTTGAAGATCAGCAGCCAGTCGTCGCCGCGGACGATGAAGACGTGCATTTTGTAGTGCAGGATCCAGAAGCGCGCCGCCAGACCGTAGCTGAATGCCAGAATGACAAGCTGTGGCAGGAGGGCCAGCATCTTGAGCGCCAGTCCCCCGTCAGGGCCTTGCGACGACGTCGCCGGAAGCTGGATGGTGAACGCGAGGAAGGTCATGGCGACGGCGAAGATCCCGTCGGCCAGGTTGGTGAGGCGAGCGAAGTCGAGGGCTGGCCTGCGCATCAGCACCCAGGGGCGATCACCGCGCGCTGGTGTAGCGCGATGTCGCAGTCAGTCGTGCGGTGCCTTGGGTGATCACGATCGGTTCGGCCGGCAGCGAGCGTGCCTGCCCTTGCCCTTGCCAGAGCCAGTATTTGTTGTCGCCGGAGCCATTCACCGCGACCACCTTGTGATTGCCCTTCGTATCGATCGCATGGATCGTCACGCGGCTGATCAGACCACCCTGCAGTGCACGCATGTCCTCGACCGCCTCGTGCACCGCGTCGGTGACGCTTGCACCCTGTTTCATGTAGAGCACGACCGAACGCGCGGTACAGCAGCGGATGGTCATCTCGCCGGCGCCCGTGCATGCCGCGGCACCATAGCGTGTGTCAGCATACGAACCGGCGCCGATGATCGGGCTGTCGCCGAGACGGCCTGGATACTTCCAGCCCCAGCCAGACGTGCTGGTGCCGGAGCAGATATTGCCGGCCGCATCGTGCGCCAGGAACACGGTTGTGTCGCGGCCGACCTCCGGATCGATCGCATGACGACAGAGTGCAGCGAGCGGCGTATCGGGCCAGTCGCGCCGCTGCTCCCGCGGCACTTCGTTGTCGAACCAGGCCTGCCAGGCACGCCGCGAGTCCTCGGTCAGATTGTCCGCAGGTTCGGCGCCGATTTCGTGCGCGAACCGGGCTGCACCGGCGCCCACCAGCAACTCGTGCGGCAGATGGCGCATGATCGCCCTCGCGACGCTGACCGGATGCAGAAACCCCTGTAGCGCGCCGACCGCGCCCGAGCGCAGCGTCGTGCCGTCCATCACGCTGGCGTCGAGTTCCATCTCGCCCAAGAGGTTGGGCCAGCCGCCGCGTCCCACCGTGCGGACCGACGGATCGGCCTCGATCAACCGGATGCCCGCCTCGATCGCATCAAGCGCGTGCGAGCCTTCCATCAGCAACCGCGTCGTCGTCGGCACGCCGAGCGTGCCCTCGTTGTTGGTAACCAGGATCATATGACGCCTTCTTCGGCGAGCCGCTCGACGTCACTGCGCGACATGCCCAGCATCTCGGTCAGCAGCCACTCGTTGTCTTCGCCATAACCGGGCGCACCGCGGTTGGTCGGGCCGCCGATATAGGCCGGCGTGCGGCTCATCTTCATCGGCAGCTCATACACCGGCCAGGTGCCGATCTTCGTGCCGGTGACCTCCGTCAGCCACTTCAGATGCCGCAACTGCGGATCGGCATCGCAGCGGTCCTCGGCATTCTGACACACGCCTGCCGGCACGCCGGCACGTTGCAGCTTCATCATGCAGTCATGGCGGTCCTGCGTGCGCGTCCATTCCTCCACCAGTGCATCGAGCGAATCCTGATGCAGCAGCCGGTGCTCCAGCGTGTTGAAGCGCCGATCGTCCAGCCATGCCCCCTGCCCCGCCACCTGAGCCAATGCCCGCCATTCCGCATCGGTGAAGCAGGCGATAGCGATCCAGCGGTCCTTTCCCGCACAGCGATACGCGCCGTGCGGTGCCGCCGGCTTGTAAGGCGAGCGATTGCCGTAGCGCCGCCACACGCGCTCGTTGGCCGACCAGTCGAGAATCGTAGCGCCGGTCAGGAACAATCCGGATTCACATTGCGACGCGTCGATCCACTGACCCTCGCCCGTGCGCTCGCGATGATACAGCGCACCGAGCAGTGCCAACGCGTAGCCGTAGGCGCCCATCCAGTCGAGAAACGAGTAGCCCCAGCCGACAGGCATTGCCGGCTCGGGCAGTCCCGACATATCGCCCTGGCCGCCGAACGCCGCAGCAACAGGACCCACGGTGCGCATCCGTCCATACGTGCCGTGCACGCCCATGCCGGACTGCTGGATGTAGATGACATCCGGCCGGATGCTCTTCATCACATCATAGCCGAGACCGAGGCGCTGCAGCACACCTGGAGAAAACCCCTCGGCCACGACATCGCAGATCCGCACCAGGTCCTTGGCGATCTGCAGTCCCTTGGGATGGCGGATGTTCAGCGAGATGCCTCGCTTGCCCGCGTTTTTGTTGTTGAACTGCCCGCCCATGTCGGCGTCGCGAACTCCGGGTAACGGGCCGGTCGCGGCATCACGCGCCGCACGACCGCCGACCGGTGCCATCGCGGCAAGCCGCGTGTCCGGATTGTCCTTCCATTCGACCTTGTAGCTTTCCGCTCCCATCGCGGCGAGGAAACGCGTGCCGCCGGCCGAGGCCAGGAACCACGCAAAGTCGAGAATCTTCACGCCCTGCAACGGGAACGGCCTGTTGTGCAGCGCCGAGAGTCGTGGGTTCGCCGCGGCGCGCGGCTCCGCCGGCACACTGGGCCGCCGCACCGCTTCGCCCAGTACGGCGGCGGTGTCCTCGCCCAACAACGGAGCGCGCCGTCCGACCTGCCAGCTCGTCTTGTTGCTGAGCCATTTGCTGGACGGATAGCGGAAGCTGCGCCCATGTTCCGGATGAAACACGTCGGCGAAGCTCTTGCGTTTCAGCCAGTGCTCGTCCAGCGCGTTCTCATGCGGCTTGCGCAGCGGCGCCCATAGCAGGCCGGCATCCTGCGCCTCGCGCCACGGCATGTCGGCATAGGTCCAGGCGCGGATGAAGCGCTGCACCACGTCCAGCATATGCGCGCGCGTCTCGTCTCCCGCCTGCGAGCCGGGTACCTGTCGCGCTCTCAGGTCGGCATCCGGTGGCGGCGGCTGCAAATCCGCCTCCATGCCGTATTTCGCCAGCAGCGGCACCAGGTTCTTCAGATCGCGCGCACCCATGCCGTGCGAGATGAACCACCGCCCGTCCTTGGTATGGCTGATACTCGGCGAGTGGTTCGGCGTCTCCGCGGCGTGCCGGTTAGTCATCCGCCAGATCGGCACGCGCCGCATCACCCAATGCATGATGTCGAGTTCGGGATTCTTCGACACCGCCTCATGCACCGAAACCGACACGTCCTGCCCCTGGCCGGTGCGATGCCTATGGATCAGCGCCGCGATGACGCCGGTGGCAAGCTGCTCGCCGGCGATGTGATACGCGTGCCAGATCTGCGGCGCGATCGGCGGCGTGTCGTATTCCAGGTTCGGATCGGGATCGTAGCCGCAGTTCATCATGATCCCGCCCAGCGCAAGGTGGATCAGATCGGAACTCTTGAAATCCTGCCACGGCCCGTCATCGCCGAACGGCGTCATGCGCGCGGTCACCAGCGACGGGAAGCGCGCATTCAGCGCGGCGCGATCCAGCCCCAGCGTCGCGTTCAACGCGCCACAGCTTGCGTCGAGCAGCACGTCGGCGCCTTCCAGCAGGCGCAGCACGTGTTCGCGCGCCAATGTCTCGCGCAGATCCAGCACCACCGACTTCTTGTTGCGGTTGTAGTTCCAGAAGAACAGCGAGCGTTCCAGCCCCGGCTCATCCTCCAGGAACGGCCCGATCCGCCGTGTCGCGTTGCCCTCGGGCGGTTCGACCTTCACCACTTCGGCGCCGAGCCCGGCGAGCAGCAGCCCGGTATATTCGGCGCATTCGTCGGCCACCTCGATGACCCGCAGCCCCGCCAGCATTCCTGGGCCGGCGTTGCCCATCATCTCGCCAGGGCCCCGCGCGGTCTCGCCAGCGTCCGACATTGTGGTTCCTCCCCTAGAGCGCGATGACCGAAGGCGGAATCGCCGGAGGTCTGATTCACGCAATCAAACAAAGAGTTAGAGCGGGTTGAGGCGCGCCCTTGAGCGCTCAACCCGCTCTAAGGCCGGGTGCGCTTGAGCATCTCCAGCAGCATGGCATTGAACTGCTCCGGCGCCTCATAGGCCACCCAATGGCCGGCACCCGGAATCATGCGCACATCGACATCGGGCCGCATCTCACGCAGTGCCACGACGCGTTGCGGCGCGCGCGGATTGGCCGGCGCATCGCACTCGCCCCAGATACCGTTCACCGGCGCCACCACCTGCTTCAGTGCATTCGGGAGCGCCCCGCTGCGCGACAGCGTCGGCGTCTTCAACCGCGAGTGCCGTGTGTTCCATTCCTGGATCGCCAGCGCGAGCGCATCGATCTTCGCCGGGTCGGCGATCATCAGCCGGTTCAGATTGATCCGGTGCGTCGCGACGCGTTCGTCGCCGGTGAGATGCCGCACCTTCAGCAGCTCCACCGCGCTGCCCGACGGTCCCACGCCGCTCGAGCCGATGATCGTCACCGACCGCACGCGAGCGCCGTGGATCGCTCCCACGCAGGTTGCCATCGTGCCGCCGAACGAGAACCCCGCGACGTCGTAGCGCGCGTCCGCCCCGAGCACGGTGTCGATGCCATTGGCCACGATCTGTGCGACCTGCATCGCATCGTCGCCATCTGGCGGGAACGCCGATTGGCCGAGCCCCGGCAGGTCTGGCACCAGCAACCGATACGTGCGCGACAGCACGTCGATATTGTGCGCCCAGTGCCGCCACGATCCCGCCCCGCCGTGGAACAGCACCAGCGAGGGACCTTCGCCCCAGGACCGCCATACCATCGTTCCGTCGCCGCACGGCGTTTCCGCCCGCCTGGCGCTCCGTTCAAGCCGGTCCAGAAATGCCGCCGGCTCCAGTTCGACCCGATCGTTCATCCGGTTTCCATTTTATTGGTATTCGTGGAAGGCTAGGGACGCCGCCGCGACATCGTCAAGGTCAGGCCCAAAGTTACGGAACATACGGAACCATGACGATTGTCTTCATCGGCGACATCCACCAGCAGTGGCAGAGCGTCGAGCGCGGCCTCACCAGCCTGGATCCGCCGCCGCGCGCTGCCATCCTGCTGGGCGACATACAGTGCGACAGACCGCTCGACGACCTGGCCGCGCCGCTGCTCGATCGCGGCATCGATGTGCACTGGATCTTCGGCAACCATGACAATGACGGTGGGCCCGAGATGTGGGCCAACCTCGTCGAGGCTGACCGCAATCCTCGCACCGCGCAGGGCGCCCTGCACGCGCGGGTTGTCGAGATTGCTGGAGTACGCATCGCCGGCCTCGGCGGCACGTTCCGCCCGCGTATCTGGGAGCCGCCCGATCCGCCGCGCGTGCATCGGCGAGCGCAATTGCCCGAGGACCTAAGCGCCCTCAACTGGGGCGAAGAGCACGTCGCCGCGCTGATCCATTCGCTTGGTGCCACCGCGATCTGGCCGGAGGATTACGACTACCTCGCCAGCCAGAGCGCCGACATCCTGGTGACGCACGAGGCCCCGCGCAGCCATCCATCCGGCAATGCGGCGCTCGACGATTTGGCGCGCGCCATGGGGGCGAGCCTGATCGTGCACGGCCACCACCATGTTTCGTATCGCGCCGTGGCGCCCGACGGCCTGCGTGCCATGGGCGTGGCGGCGGCCTGGGGTGCCACGATCGACGGCGAACTGCTGTGGCCCGGCGAGGCGCCGCGACAGCTGGGGAGTTTGATCGCCGGATGGTCGCTTGAGGCGGACGCGGGGAGCCAGTAAGACAGCCGCCGATAAGGCGCCCGGGAGGCACAAGAAAACTGGTGGACCCCGAGGTCCTCATCGAGAACACGCTGAACGCGGTTGCCGCCGGTCTTACCATCGGTTGCATCTACGGCCTGATGTGCATCGGGCTCGGGCTGATCTTCGGCATTATGCGGATCGTCAACTTCGCCCAGGGCGAACTGTTGATGCTCGGCATGTACGCCAGCCTTTACCTGGTCACAGGCGCCGGCGTGTTCGCTTTCTTGGGGCCCTATTTCGGTCCGTTCATCGGCGCGCTCTGCGCCGGCCCGATCGTGTTCGCCGGCGGTGCGCTGCTGCACAAATTCCTGATCGCCCGGGTCTCCGGCCTGCGCACGGCAGGGAGCATCGACGATGGGCATTTCGGCCAGCTCCTCGTCACTTTGGGCATCTCGCTGATCCTGCAGAACGGCGGATTGATCGTGTTCGGCTCGACGCCGCAGACCGTGCGCACACCACTCGCATCGCGCGCCTTCGAGGTCTCGGGGTTCTACGGCGACGCCACCGTGTTCCTCAACAAGGCGCGGCTGATCGCCTGCGCGGTGGCGATCGTCATCGCGGTCACGCTCTACCTGACGCTGGAATACACGCGCCTTGGCAAATCGCTGCGCGCCGCGGCCGACAATCCGACCGCGGCGACCTATATGGGCATCGACGTCGACCGCGCCTATCGCACCGCCTTCGCGCTGGGCTGCGGCATCACCGCCATCGCCGGCGGCCTGATGGCCACCTATCTGTCGTTCGGCCCGTTCATCGGTTTGGACTACGTCATCATCATGTATTCCGGCGTGGTCCTCGGCGGCATGGGCAGCATCCTCGGCGCATTCTGGGGCGGACTCACCGTGGGCTTCGTGCAGCAATGCTCGGCACTGGTGCTGCCGCCGCAGTTGCAGAACGCTGCGATCTTCGTGGTTTTCCTGCTGATCATCATGCTTCGCCCACAGGGGCTGTTCGGCCGTTCGGCAGAACGCGCATGAGAAACTGCATATGAGACAGGGAGCTGGTGCGCGCCTGCGACGTGATGGCGTCGCGCTCGCCATCGTCACTGTCGCCTATCTGGCGCTCGCGTTTTTCGTCACCAATCCGTATTACCAGTTGATCCTGACACTGGTGCCGATCTGGGCGCTGTTCGGCGTCTCGTGGAACATCCTGTCCGGCTATGGCGGCCAGCTTTCATTCGGTCATGCGTCGTTCTTCGGCATCGGTGCCTATACGGTCACGTTGGCATTGATCTACTGGGACCTGACGCCGTGGCTGGGCATCCCTCTCGGCATGCTGGTCGGCGCGGTTGCCGCCGTGATCATCGGCACGCCCACGTTCCGCCTGCGCGGACACTATTTCGCCCTGTCGATGCTCGCCTATCCGCTCGCCATTCTGTATTTCCTGCAATATCTCGGCTTTCAGGAGCTGTCGCTGCCGATGCACCGCGAGCACCCGGCAGCGTTCCTGGAGTTCCTCGACACGCGTCTCTACACCGTTGTCGCGATGGGCTTGCTTGCCGCGGGCGTGGTGGTCTGCGTGTTGGTCGAGAACTCGCGTTTCGGCCTGGCGCTGCTGGCGATCCGGCAGAACGAGCTGGCAGCAGAGGCAGCCGGGATAAACGCACGGCAATGGAAGATGCGCGCGCTGATCACCTCGGGTGCGATCGCCGCGGCTGCCGGCGGGCTGTATGCCTGCGTGCTGCTGGTCGTCACGCCTGATTCGGTCTTCGGTCTGCTGGTATCGGCGCAGCCCGTGGTGGTCACATTGTTCGGCGGCGTTGCGTCGATCTGGGGTCCGGTGATCGGCGCCGCGGTGCTGGTGCCTTTGGCGGAATCGCTGAACGCGCAGCTCGGCAATGTACTGCCCGGGATTCAGGGCGTCGTGTACGGCGCCGCCATCATCGTGATCATCCTGGCAGCACCTGATGGCTTGTTCTGGACCATCCGCGACCGCTGGTTCCGCCGCGCACTCCCACCGCCGCCCCCTGCCCTGCCCGCCCTTCCAGTACCGTCTCGCGCCTACGCCGCGATGAGCGCATCGGATCCGCTACTGGAGGTGCACAACCTCTCGCGCTCGTTCGGCGGCCTGCGCGCGGTTAGCGAAGTGAGCTTCACCGTCGCACGTGGCGAGATCCTCGGCATTATCGGTCCGAACGGCGCCGGCAAGACCACGCTCTTCAACCTGCTGAACGGCGTGCTGCCGGCCGACGAGGGCAGCGCCACACTGGCGGGCCAGCCGATGCTCGGCCGCAAGGTGCATCAGGTATGCCGCATGGGAGTTGGGCGTACCTTCCAGGTGGTACGCAGCTTCCCCCGCCTGCCGTTGCTGGACAATGTGGTGGTGGGTGCCTACGGCGCCGGATTGTCGGATCGCGACGCCATGGCGGCGGCGGAACTGGCATTGCGCCACGCCGGCCTGCTGCAGTTTGCCACGCGCCATGCCGGGCAGCTCACCAACAAGCAGTTGCGGCTGATGGAACTCGCGCGAGCGCTCGCCGGCCAGCCGCGCCTGTTGCTGCTCGACGAGACGCTGGCAGGACTTGGCCGCGACGAGTGCAACGAGGTGCTCGACGTTCTGGCGAAGTTGCGCGACGAGGGCCTGACGATCGCCATCATCGAGCACACGATGCACGCGATGATGCGGCTGGCCGATCGCTTCGTGGTGCTGGACCACGGCGCGGTGCTGGCATCCGGCCTGCCACGTGACGTGGTCGAAGACCGCGCGGTGATCGAGGCGTATCTCGGCAAGAAGTTTCTGGCTCGCCAGAATGCATAACCCGGCGCGCGCTGTGTCGGTGTCAGCTCTCCCCCTTCCCTTGCGGGAGGGTGTTGGGGGGAGGGGGAGGATTCTCTTTATCCCAAACCCCTATGCTTGAGGTTCGCAACCTCTCCGTCGCGTATGGCGGCCTGCGTGCGCTGATCGATGTGTCGCTGTCGGTTGCCGAAGGACGTTTCGTCACCGTGGTTGGTCCCAACGGCGCCGGCAAATCGACTCTTTTCAAAACCATCTGCGGCATCGTGCCGCCGCTTCAGGGCGACATCTCGTTTCTTGGCCGGAACCTGCTAGCGATGCCGGCCGCGGCGCGCGCGCATCTCGGGATCGCCCACGTGCCCGAGGGCCGCCAGGTGTTCCGCACTCTGACCGTGCGTGAGAACCTGGAGATGGGCGCCTACACCAAAACCGGCCGTGCCCAATGGCAACGCTCGCTCGACCGTATACACACGCTGTTCCCGATCCTCGCCGAGCGCGCGACACAGCTTGCCGGCACACTGTCGGGCGGCGAACAGCAGATGCTGGCAATCGGCCGCGGTCTCGCCTCCGCACCACGCCTGCTGATGCTCGACGAGCCGTCCATGGGTCTGGCGCCGGCGATCGCCGACACGATCTTCGAACGCATCTCGCAGATCCATCGCGAGGACGGCGTCACCATCCTGCTGGTCGAACAGCGCGTTGCCGAGGCCCTGGAGCTATCCGATCATGGCTACGTGCTGGAGACAGGACACGTGGTGCTGGACGGCTCATATGAAACGCTGCTTGCCGACGATCGGGTGCGCCGCTCGTATCTCGGCCTGACTGACGCATAGCCACGGAGGGAGAACGCCATCATGAAGAACGTATCCACGGTCGGCCGGCGCACTGCGCTCGGACTCGGCCTGGCCACCGGTGCCGCTGCAATCACACCGCGCCGCGCCCGCGCTCAGGCAAAGGAGGTGCCGATCGCGATGCTGGTGCCGTTGTCCGGCCCGTGGGCGCGCCAAGGCATTCTCGAGCAGATGGGCGCGCGCATGGCGATCGACGACGTCAATAATGCCGGCGGCATCAAGTCCCTCGGCGGTGCCAAACTGAAGCTGCTGGAATACGACACGCAGGACAGCGCGGAGAAGGCCAAGGATTCGGCACAGCGCATGCTGGCGCAGAACCCGGATGTCGTCGGCGGTTTCGGATGCTGGCTCTCCACCTTCACGCTGGCCGTCACCGAGGTGACCGAGCGGGCGGAGCTGCCATGGCTGACTCTGTCCTATTCCGATGCGATCACCGGCCGCGGCTTCCATTATGTGTTCCAATCCTCGCCCACCGCCGATGCGCAGGCGGAGGACCTGGTACCCATGATCATCGATCTCGCCACGAAGGCGAGCGGCAAGCGTCCCACCAAGGTCGGCATTGTCGGCGACAACACTGCCGCCGCCGTGAGTTTCTACAAGCCGCTCCATGACCACGTATTCAAGAACGAGAAGCTCAATCTGGTGGTCGATGAGGTCTACACGCCGCCGCTGACCGATGCGACGACCCTGGTGCAGGGCGTGCGCTCGGCACGACCGGATTTTATGCTGATCCAATCGACCAACGTGCCGGACGACAAACTGCTGATCGACAAGTTCGCCGAATACAACCTGACTGCGAGCAAGCTGCCGATGGTGGGCGGCGGCGGGCACTGGTGCGTGCCCGAACTGGTGAAGGTTGCCGGCGCCGACAACCTGGAAGGCGTGCTGGTTGGCCTTGCCAATTGGCCCGGTAAAGCGGTCGCGGATGTGGCGCAGCGCTTCGTCGAGCGCACCAAGGAGCCGTGGTTCGGCCATGATTCGGTGTTCGCCTACGTGCACGTGCTGATCCTGAAGGAGGCATTGGAGCGCGCGGGCATGGCTGACCGGCACAAGGTGGCTGAGGCAATCCGCCAGTTGAACATGAACACCGGCCCGGCGCTGTTCTTCCCCGACGGGCACCTGCAATACGACGAGAAAGGCCGCCGCGTCGGCGCCAAGCTGTGCATCGTGCAGTGGCAGAAGGGCAGGCCGACGCCGGTCTACCCCGCGACGATCGCGGCGTCCGACGCGCTGTGGCCGAAGGTCTCGTGATGGCCGAACCTACGCCCTACGAGGTCTACGCCGTGCATTACGCGCACAATGCGAATGCACGGCGAGCGAGCAATTTCATCGGCGGTGATCCGCACGATGGCCCGATGCCGCTTGACTACTTCGTCTGGGCGATCAAGGGACCGGATCGTTCATTTGTGTTCGATACCGGCTTCGACGCGCCGATGGGCGAGAAGCGGCAGCGACAGTTCGTGCGATCGCCCTCGGTTGGGCTGAAAGCGATCGGCGTGGAACCCAGCGAAGTGCGTGACGTGATACTGTCGCACATGCACTACGACCACTGCGGCAACTACGATTTGTTCCCGCACGCCCGTTACCACGTGCAGGACATCGAGATGGCGTATTGCACCGGTCGGTGCATGTGCCACGCGGGTCTGCGTGGACCGTTCGAGGAAGCCGACGTGGTGGCGATCGTGCGCAAGCTGTTCGAGGGCCGCGTCGTGTTCCATGACGGCGTGGAGGAGCTGGCGCCGGGGCTGAGCGTGCATCACGTGGGCGGCCACTCGAAGGGATTGCAGGTGGTGCGCGTATGGACGCATCGCGGCTGGATGGTGCTCGCGTCGGATGCCAGCCACTTCTACGCCAACATGGAGGAAGGCCGTGCGTTCCCGATCATCCACAGTCACGAGGACACGCTGGCGGGCTACGCGACGATGCAAAGGCTCGCAAGCGCACCGAACGCGATCATTCCGGGCCACGACCCGTTGGTGCTGCAACGCTATCCGGCGGCGAGACCAGGCCTTGAGGGCATCGTGGCGCGGCTGGACGTGGAGCCGAAGTGAGAGTTCAGTAGCATGACACCAACCGAAGGAGGAAATCATGGCTCAGGCACCCTCGACTGAATCACGCGACCGCGTCCGCGGCACGGTTCCCAAGCTGATCGACCTCTCCGAGAAGGTGCTGTTCGGCGATGTGTGGGAGCGGCCGCAGCTCTCCAAGCGCGATCGCAGCCTGATCGTGTGTGCGACCTTGATCGCAACGTACCGGCCGGAGCAGTTGCGCGGCCACCTGCAGCGCGCGTTGGTGAACGGCGTCACCAAGGAGGAGCTGTCCGAGGTGATCACGCATCTCGCCTTTTACGCCGGCTGGCCGGCGGCGATGACAGCGGCGAACATCGCGCGTGAGGTGTTCGAGGCGAATTAGCAGAAGGAGCGCGTCATGCAGGCAGGATTCATCGGTCTTGGCACGATGGGTGCCAGCATGGCCGCCAACTTGCAAAAGGGACTGAAGGCGCGCGGCGACACGCTGGTGGTGCACGACATCCGCCGCGAGGCAGCCGCGCGTCATATCAAGGACGGTGCGATCTGGGTGGACTCGCCGCAGGCTGTGGCCGAGCAGAGCGAGGTTATATTCACCTCGCTCCCCGGGCCGCCGGAATTTGAATCGGTCGCCGCCGGTCTGCTGGCCGGGATAAAAAAGGGCACAGCGTATTTCGACCTGACCACTAATTCGCCCACCGTCGTGCGCAAGGCGCATGAAGCGTTCGCTGCGAAAGGCGCGTTCCTGTTCGACGCTCCGGTGAGCGGCGGCCCGCGTGGTGCTGCAAGCGGCAAGCTGGCGATCTGGTGCGGCGGCGATGAGGATGTGTTCGATCAGTGGAAGCCGGTGCTCGACATGATCGGCGACGCGGCTAAATACATCGGCCCGATCGGCGCAGGCTCGGTTGCGAAGCTGGTGCACAACTGCTTCGGCTACATCGCGACGGCGGCCGCGGCGGAAGTGTTTAGCATGGGCGTGAAGGCGGGCATCGAGCCGTTGGCGATTTGGGAGGCGGTGCGTCAGGGCGCGATCGGCCGGCGCGGCGCATTCGACTCGCTGACCGACCAGTTCCTGCCGAACAAGTATGAGCCGCCGGCCTTCGCGCTTCGCCTGGCGCATAAGGACGTGTCGCTGGCAACCGCGCTGGGGCGTGAACTGAACGTGCCGATGCGCCTGGCCAATCTGGCGCTGGCGGACCTGGCCGAGGGCTTGAACCGCGGCTGGTCCGACCGTGACTCCCGCGCGATCATGCTATGCCAACTTGAACGAGCCGGCGTGAAGATCGAAGTCGATCCCCAACGTCTCGCCGAGGCGCTGGAGAACAAGGCGAAGAACGGATAATTCTTCCTCGCCTTGCGGGTGGGATACGGGGAGGGGCCGCCTCATCCCCCGAAAGGCTCTACGTCACGCTCCACGTCTGCAGAAACCGTGCGTCGCGCCAAGCCTCACTGCGCATCACATCGCGCAGCATGGCCACCGCGTCCCACACATCGACATAGCGCAAGTACAGCGGCGCGAGGCCGAACCGTAGCACATTCGGCGCACGGAAATCGCCAATCACCCCGCGCTCGATCAGCGCCTGCATGATCGCGTAGCCGTCCGAATGCGAGATCGCGACCTGACCGCCGCGCCTGGCAGGCTCGCGAGGGGTCAGCAGCCTGAATTCAGACTCCCGCTCCATCAACGCGATGAACATCTCGGCCAGCCGCAGCGACTTCGCACGCACCAGCCGCATCGGCGCATCCAGTGCGATATCGATTCCCACCTCCAGCGCGGCGAGTGACAGGATCGGCGGCGTCCCGACCACCGTGCGGGCAATCCCGCTCGCCGGCCGATAGCCACTCTCGAACGCGAACGGCTCGGCATGACCAAGCCAGCCGGTCAGCGGCAACCGTAGATCGTCCTGCAGCAGCTTCGCGACGTACAGAAACGCCGGAGACCCGGGACCACCGTTGATATATTTGTAGCCACACCCCACGGCGAAATCGACCTCGTCGGCATCAAGCCGCAGTGGCACCGCGCCGACTGAATGCGACAGATCCCACAGCACGAGCGCGCCCGCTGCATGCGCCGCACGCGTCAACGCCGCCATGTCATGCATCGCGCCGCTGCGGTAGTTGACGTGCGTCAGCATCAGCACAGCAATCTGCTCGTCGATTGCCGCGGCCACTTCGGGAACCGCGCGCACCTCGTGGCCGTCGTGCAGCAGCGCGGTGAGACCCTGCGCCACATAAAGATCGCTCGGGAAATTGCCTTCCTCGGTCAGGATCACCTTGCGTCCCGGCCGGTGATGCAGCGCCGCGGCGAGCAGCTTGAACAGGTTCACCGAGGTGGAATCCGCCACCACCGTCGTACCCGCCGCCCCACCGATCAGGTAGCCGATCTTCTCACCGATGCGGAACTGCAGGTCGATCCAACCGTGCTCGGTCCAGCTTCGGATCAGCGACTGACCCCACTCCTGCTCCAGCACCTCCACCACGTGCGTCCGGGTTGCCTTCGGCAACGGACCGAGCGAGTTTCCGTCAAGGTAGATCACGCCATCCGGCAACACGAAAAGTTCGCGAAACGCCGCCAGTTCGTCGTCGCGGTCCAGCGCCGCCGCGTCTTCGCGTGTCGGTTCAGTCATCCTTTTGCAGCACGACGCCTGCCATGGTGCCGCCATCGACCACCAGCGTGTGACCGGTGACGAAGCTTCCCGAGGGCGACGCAAGGAACACTGCGGCTCCCGCGATCTCGTCCGGCTCGCCGATGCGCTGCAGCGGATTGTCGCGCGTGGTCTTGCGATAGCGCACAGGGTCTTCCCACAGCGCCCGCGCGAAATCCGTGCGCACCAGACCTGGCGCGATGCAGTTGGCGCGCACGTTCTTTGGTCCCCACTCCACCGCGATGTTGCGCGTCAATTGCATGTCGGCCGCCTTGGAGATGCCGTACAGCCCGAGCGACGCCGAGCCGCGCAGTCCGCCGATCGAGGAAATCAAGATGAACGATCCGCCGCCGCGCTCCGCCATATGCGGGCATACCATGTTCGCCAACCAGAAGTTGCTGCGCACATTGGCTCCCATGACGCGTTCATACACCTCGTCCGACGCGCCGGTCGCCGGCCCGAGATAGGGATTGACCGCGGCGTTGCTCACCATGATGTCAATGCCGCCCAGCAACGCGGTGGTCTGATCGACCAGCTTCTGGAGTTCCTCCTTGCGCGCGATGTGACACGGAATCACCGTGGCTTCGCCGCCCCGCTCGCGAATGCCGGCAGCGACCGTCTCGCAGACATCGGCCTTGCGGCTGGACACCACCACCTTCGCACCATGCTCCGCCAGGCGTTCAACGATGGCGCGGCCGATCCCCTTGCTGGAGCCGGTGACAACGGCGACCTTGCCGGTCAGATCGAACAGCGACGACATCCTGGTGTCCTTTGCCGGAGAGCTACCGATCAGTATGCTGGCCATCTGGAAACGTCAATCGAGCACACCATGCAGTCGAAACGAACAACCGTCTATCGCCATGCCGACCTCACGCGCCTGCTGCATCCCGCCAGCGTCGCCGTGATTGGTGCCTCGACGCGCGCCGGCTCGTTCGGCGAGCGTGTGGTGGTGAATCTCCAGCACTATGGCGGTCGCGTGTATCCGGTGAATGCGCGTTACGAACGGATCGGCGATCAGCGCTGCTACCCAGATGTCGCCACTCTGCCTGAGGTGCCAGACTGCGCCGTCGTGACCGCGCCGCGCGAGGCGGTGGAAGAGATCGTGCTGGCATGCGCCGCCGCCGGCGTGGGCGGGGTGATCGTGTTCGCCTCCGGCTATGCGGAGACCGGCAAGGACGACCGCATCGCACAGCAGCAGCGCCTCGCGGCGATTGCGCGCGAAAGCAATATGCGCATTGTCGGGCCGAACTGCATCGGTGTGGTGAATGCGCCGCTCGACATGCGCGTGACCTTCATGGACATCACGCCGATTCCACCGCCACGCAAACATTCGATCGGCATGGTGAGCCAGTCGGGCGCTCTGGGCATGGCGCTGGCGCAGGCCGTGGTGCGCGGCGTGTCGTTCAGCCACGTGCTGACGTCTGGCAATTCCTGCGACGTGGACATGGCCGATTACATTTCATATCTCGCGGACGATCCGTCCTGCGCCGCGATTGCCTGTGTATTCGAAGGCATGGCAGAGCCCGAGCGCATGCTGATCGCTGCCGAGAATGCCTGGCAGCGCGACAAGCCGCTGATCGTGTTCAAGACGGCGACCGGCGAGCAGGGTGCCGCGGCGGCGATGTCGCATACCGGCTCGCTGGCCGGATCGCAGGCGGCGTATCGCGCGGTGTTCCGTCGCGCCGGTGCGATCCTGGTGGATGACTACGAGGCGCTGTGCGAGACCGCTGCGTTCTTCGCCAAGGCGAAGCCACCGAAGGCTCGGGGCGTCGCCGTGGTCGCGGCGTCCGGTGGTGCGGCGATCATGGCAGCCGATCGCGCCGAGGAGTTCGATGTGCCACTTACGCAGCCGTCTGATGCGGTGCGCGATGTGCTGCTGGCGCACATTCCGGAATTCGGTTCGGCGCGCAATCCGTGCGACGTGACGGCGCAGATTTTGGCCAATCCGGAATCGCTCAACGCCTGCGCCGATGCATTGCTTGGCGACGCCGCATATGGTGCGCTTGTCGTGCCGCAGACCTACGGTTACGCGCCCTCGGCAAAGCGCATCCCGGTCTATGATTCGCTGGCGGCGAAGCACGGCAAGATCGCCTGCATCGCCTGGCAGAGCGAGTGGCTGGAAGGCCCCGGTGTCCAGGAAGCCGAAGAGGCGGAGCATGTCGCACTGTTCCGCTCGATGCCGTCGTGCTTCGCGGCGTTGGCGGCGTGGCAATGGCGAGCGACAAAGCGCGCTGCCGGCGCGGCGCCTCCCGCTGCGACATCGTGCGACGTTGTACGGCAGGCAGGCGCGATGCTCGCTGCGGCAGGCAAGCGGGCGTTGACCGAACGCGAGGCAAAGGAGGTGCTGGCACTGTATGGCGTGTCGGTGGTTGGAGAACGTGTCGCGCAAAGCGTAGACGAGGCGGTGAATGCCGCCGGATCGCTCGGCTATCCCGTGGTGTTGAAGGTCGAATTGCCCGACCTGCCGCACAAGACCGAGGCTGGCGTCGTGCGGCTCAACCTGCGCAACGCCGATGAGGTGCACGAGGCGTATCAGACGATCATAGCGCGCGCGAACGCGGTCACGCCGCCGCCGCGCATCGCTGGCGTGCTGGTGCAGAAGATGATGCCGCAAGGAGTTGAGATGGTGGTGGGCGCGCGCATCGATCCGCTGTTCGGACCGCTGGTGGTGGTCGGACTGGGCGGCATTCTGGTTGAACTATTGCAGGACATTGCGCTCGCGCCCGCGCCGGTGACGCACGACGAGGCGCTTGCGCTGTTGGCACAACTCAAGGGCGCGCGGCTGCTCGACGGCTTTCGAGGTATGCCGGCGGTCGATCGCAACCGCCTAGCCGAAGTGATCTGTCGCGTCGCTGCGTTCGCCGCGGATCATCGCAACGCAATCGCCGAGCTGGATGTCAATCCTCTGATCTGCGCCGGCGACAGCATCACCGCAGTCGATGCACTGATTGTGCCGGCCTTGTGATCACATAGAAGAAGGAAGGATTCAACGCAGATGTACGCAAAGCACGCAGATGGATCCGTGCAGTTCGCAGCGACCTCTCTATCTGCGTGTTTGCGTGAATCCGCTTAACATTTGTGTTTATGCCTTTCTTTCTATGCGCTATCCGGCAGCCGTCGCGGCCGTCCGTTTTCATCCACCGCCACCAGCACGAATTCGGCGGCCGTCACCCTCACCCGCTCTCCCTGGCCGCGGCGCAACACCCAGGCCTCGACGCCCAGCGTGATCGAGCTGCGTCCGGTGCGGATGACGTCTGTATAGACGCACACCACATCGCCGACCTTCACCGGCTGGAGGAAGCTGAGGTTGGAGACGGCGGCCGTGGCGACACGGCCTCTGGCGCGCGTGCCGGCGGAGACGCCGGCTGCAAGGTCCATCAGCGACATGATCCAGCCGCCGAAGATGTCGCCGGCGGGATTGGTGTCAGCAGGCATCGCCACGGTGCGGAGCGCAAGCTCGCCCGTTGGCTGCGTCGCAGCATTCGTCATGGCGCGCGGTCTCCTGCTAGGATCTGCAACATCGTGCAGCGGAATACCGCGGAGGGCGAGGTATGAACGAGCAATCGGCCGTGATCGAGCGGGTGCTGCTGCGACACGACGCGGCGGGCGTCGCCTGGCTGACGCTAAACCGTCCGGCGGCACGCAACGCGCTCTCCATGGCGCTGATGCGGGCGCTGGTCGAGGAACTCGCGGCAGTCGGCCAGGACCCTGCCGTGAAGGTGGTGGTGATCGGCGGCGCGGGGCCGGCCTTCTGCGCGGGCCATGATCTGCGCGAGCTGCGATCGAACCCGGAGCGCGCCGCCTTTCAGGCAACATTCGCGCTGTGCTCGCAGCTGATGACGAGTATCGTTCGGCTGAACAAGCCGGTGATCGCCCGCGTGCACGGCGTGGCGACCGCGGCGGGCTGTCAGCTCGTGGCGAGCTGCGATCTGGCGGTGGCGGCAAATAGCGCACGCTTCGCGACGCCGGGGGTGAATATTGGCCTGTTCTGCTCGACGCCAATGGTCGCGCTGTCACGCGCGGTTGGGCGCAAGGCCGCCATGGAGATGCTGCTGACCGGCGAACACATCGACGCACCGCGCGCGCACGCGCTCGGCCTGGTCAACCGTGTGGCGGCCGATGACGAACTGGATGCGGCGGTCGCGGCCCTGGCCGGCCAGATCGTGGCGAAGAGCCCGCTCACCTTGGCAATCGGCAAGCAGGCCTTCTATCGCCAGGCCGAAATGGGCCTCGACGATGCCTATGCCTATGCCTCGGAGGTGATGACGCGGAACATGCTGGCGCGCGATGCCGGCGAGGGAATCGACGCTTTCCTTGGGAAGCGCCAGCCGGTGTGGACCGGGACTTGATTTCGCACATCGCTGATCATTGATCTGCTGTCAGATGACAGATCCCTACGAAGTCCTTGGCGTGCAGAAGACCGACAGCGATGCGGCCATCCGATCCGCGTATCGCAAGCTCGCCAAGCGCCACCACCCCGACGTCAATCCTGGCAAGCCTGAGGCGGCGGAGCGGTTCAAGGAGATCAGCGCCGCCTACGACATCTTGTCGGACAAGGAGAAGCGCGCCCGTTACGACCGCGGCGAGATCGATGCGGCCGGCAACGAGGTGCCGCCGCAGCGGCCGTTCTATCGCGACTTCGGCGATGCCGCCGGCCGCGAGAAATACCACGCCGATGCGGGTTTCGATCCCGAGGATCTCGAGAGCGTGTTCGCGCAGGCATTCCGCGGACGGTCCGGCACGGCTGGAGGACGGCGATTCTCGATGCGCGGCCAGAACGCCCAGTACCAGCTCACGCTCGACTTCCTCGATGCGGTCAACGGCACCACCCGCAGGGTCACGCTGCCGGACGGACGCACGCTGGATGTGCGCATACCGGCCGGTGTTCGCGACGGTCAGGTGATCCGGCTAAAGGGCCAGGGCATGCCGGGTATCGGCGACGGGGCGCCTGGCGATGCGCTAGTCGAGGTCGCCGTCGCACCACACCCGCTGTTCCGACGCGAGGGCGACGACATCATCGTCGAATTGCCGGTAACCCTGCAGGAGGCGGTACTCGGAACCACGCTGGAGGTGCCAACGATCAAGGGGCCTGTACGCCTGACCATTCCGCCCAATTCCGGCCGCGGCACGCGGCTGCGTCTGCGCGGGCGCGGGATCGAAGGCAAGGGCCATCAGTTCGTGGAACTCCATCCCGTCCTGCCGCCGAGCGAGGAACCTGAGCTCGCCGAATTCCTGAAGAACTGGAAGCCCCGGCACCCGATCAACCCGCGCGCCGGCCTGGAGACCGAGTGATGGACGTGATCGCGGTCGCAGCATTGTTTCCCGACCTCACAACGGTCGAGATCATCCAATGGGTCGAACAGGGCTGGGTCGTGCCGGATACGGCAGACGCCGGCCTGGTCTTCCACGAGATCGATGTGGCGCGGGTTCGCCTGATCCATGACCTCCGTCGCGATATGGAGATCGGCGAGGACGCCATCCCGCTGGTTCTGTCGCTGCTGGATCAGGTCTACGAGTTGCGCAGCCGGATGAACGCCATCCTGCGCGCACTCTCCTCGCAGTCCGAGGATGTGCGGGTGGCGGTACGCGAGGCGCTGCAGCCGGGCGTACGCGAGCCGTGACGGGTCATGGTGTGCCGGTCTGCGGGGTTCGCGCCATCTGATCCGGCGTGAGCTGGAAGCCCGCCAGGATGGTGTAGGCCGCCCCCGATTTCGTCGGCGTCACCCGCAGGATCAGGTTCGCTTCACCCGGGGTCAGCGTGATGCGGTCAACGTTGGATGGGAAAACGACGTGCATCCGGTAGACGTGTTTGTCGAGAATTGTGTCGCCCTGGGTCACGGCGACGAACACCGGCACATCTGTCTCGCGTCCGGCCATTGCCGGCCCGCGGGTCAGTTCGACCCCCACGTTGACGGTGACGGCGAGCTGGTTCTTTTCATCGCCTTCCTTGCAGCTGCCCTGCATGCCAACAATCCTTGCGTGCACAACGAGATCCGTGAGGTCGCGCGCCGCCCCCGCCGTGCCCGATGTCCGGTAGACGTCGAGGTTCGCCGCGTCCCCCAGAATTGCGCGTCCCGGGCAGGGCGGCGCGAACTGGTTGCGCGTCGGCCCACACTCGGCCAGCAGCGGCAGCAGAGCGGCGAGCAGGGCGGCGCGCGGCGCCCATCTAAGGTATGGCAGTCGTGCGGGCATCAGGGACTCGTTGCCGGGAATCGAGAGCGCCGGCATAGTGCGCGTCGCGGTTCCGGTCGACAACCGCCTAGGAGGCCAGCATTTTCTACCATTCTGCCGCCGTGACCTAAGCCCGCATGGCGGTCTACACCGAGGTGACCGACGAGGCGCTTGCCGCCTTCCTGGCAGACTACGATATCGGCAGCATGGTGGCGTTCCGCGGCATCGCCGAGGGTGTGGAGAACAGCAACTACTCGCTGCGCACGACATCGGGCGATTACATTTTGACCTTGTACGAAAAGCGTGTGGATCCGGCGGAGCTGCCCTGGTTCCTTGGCCTGATGGAGCATTTGGCGAAGCGCGGCATTGTCTGCCCGTTGCCGGTACGCGGGCGCGACGGTCGGGCATTGCGCCATCTGAGTGGGCGACATGCGGCGATCACCACTTTCCTACCGGGAGTCTGGCCACGCCGTGTGCGGCCGGAGCATTGCGCGCCGGTGGGAGCCGCGCTGGCGGCCCTGCACGTTGCCGGCCGCGACTACACGCCGACACGGCGCAATGCGCTGGGGCCGGACGGCTGGACGCCGCTGCTGGATCGATCACGTGCGCGCGCGAACGAAGTGCAGCCGGACCTCGCGAAGGAGCTGGAATGCGCGCTCGCCGGCATTCTGGCAGGATGGCCGCAGCGGCTGCCGATCGGCCACATCCACGCCGACCTGTTCCCCGACAACGTGTTCTTTCTCGACGGTAGACTGTCGGGCCTGATCGACTTCTACTTCGCTGCCACCGACGTCCTGGCATACGACGTCGCGGTCTGCTTGAACGCATGGTGCTTCGAGCCGGATTTTTCCTTCAATGTCACCAAGGCGCGGTCGATGCTGCGCGCGTATAGTGCCATTCGCCCGCTGTCGAATGCAGAGCGGGCGGCGTTGCCAGGTACTGTGCCGGGGTGCGGCGATCCGTTTCATGCTGACGCGGCTCTACGACTGGTTGAACACACCCCCGGGGGCGCTGGTGACGCGCAAGGACCCGCTGGAATACCTGCGACGGCTGCGCTTCCATCTGGCTGCACATGACGAGCACGCCTATGGCATCTGAGCAGGTCACGATCACCCCCGGCCCACAGGCTTCGGAGGTGGTTGAGGTCTGGACCGACGGTGGCTGCAAGCCAAACCCCGGGCCTGGCGGCTGGGCGGCGATCCTGCGCTTCCGAGGTGTCGAGCGGGAGCTGTCCGGCGCCGATCCGGCCACCACCAACAACCGCATGGAGCTGACCGCGGCGACGATGGCGTTGGAAGCGCTCAAGCGGTCGTGTCGTGTCGTGCTGCACACCGACAGTCAGTACGTGAAGAACGGTGTGACACGCTGGCACGCGGGATGGGTGCGTCGGAACTGGCGCAACTCTGCGGGCGATCCGGTGGCGAACGTGGAGCTGTGGCGTCGATTGCTCGAGGCGGCGAAGACGCATCGGATCGAATGGCGCTGGGTGCGCGGGCACTCGGGCGATCCGATGAATGATCGGGCGGATGCGCTGGCGACCAAGGCGCGGGATCACGGGGCGCGCAGGGAGGGGGAGTAGCCGCGTGGCCTCCCCTCCCCTTGCGGGAGCGCGTTGGGGGAGGGGTGCGAAGGTGGCCGCGGGCGCCTAGCGCAGGCAGCGCGCGAAGTCCTCGCCGCGCTCGATGAAGCTCTTGTACCTGCCGTAGCTTGGCGCCGCCGGCGACAACAGCACGACGCCGCCGCGCGGGGTTATCGCGCGCGCCTGCGCCACGGCATCGCTCATCGAATCGACCAGCCGGACACGCGCGCCGCAGCCAAGCTGCGGATGGATCCGCCTGCCACTGGCATCCATGAGGATTACGCCGAGGCGCTGTTCCTCCCGCAGCCGCCTGATCAGCGCAGCGTAATCGATACCGCGGTCATGACCGCCAATGATCACCGTGATCGCCCGATCGCGATACACATCGAGCGCAGCCATGGTCGCCTCGGGCGTTGTTGAGATGCTGTCATCGACATACAGCACCCCATCGACTTCGGCGATCTCCTGCTGGCGATGCGGCAGAGGTGGGAAATTCTCCGCCGCGCGCAGCGCTGCAGCCTCATCCACGCCAAGCAAATGGGTCACCGCCAGCGCGCCGGCAAGATTGGCCAGGTTGTGCGAGCGCGCGAGATAACGGTTGCCAACGTGCAGCGCGGAACTCGCGGCAAACGTGTCATGCTGCAGTTGCGCGAGATTGAATACTTCGGCCACCGCGGCAAGCGCTTCGCGATTGATCAGCGAACGACGCGCATGGCGCAGCAGGTTCAGCTTGTCGCGCCGATACGTCGCCACGCTACGGTGCCAGTCCAGATGCTCCTGAAACAGCGAGGTCAGCACTGCAATGTCGCATAGTCCCGAGAAATCCGCCGCCTGATAACTTGACACCTCGATTATCGCCGCATCGAGCCCGCAACGCGGCAGCTCGGTCACGGGGACGCCAATGTTGCCTGCCGCCACGGCGTTCCGGCCGACGCCACGCAGCATGTGCGCGATCAGTGCCGTTGTGGTGCTCTTGCCCTTGGTGCCGGTCACACAGACCGTGCGGCATGCCGGCTCCGTGGCGAACCACAGATTGATTAACGACGTGAACCGAACGCCATCCGCACGAGCCCGCAAAACCAGCGGATCGTAAAGGCTGATCCCGGGCGACTTCACCACCACATCGAACCCGCCGATCGCGGCGGCGATCGCGTCGCGCCCACTGATCAGCGCCACATCGGCATCGCGCGGACCATCGGCGTCGTCCAGCACGGTGGTCGCTACGCTTGGGTCCTGCTCGCGGAGAAATCGCAGCGCCGCCTGTCCTTCGCGCGCGAAACCCCAGATCGCCACGCGCCGACCGCGCAGTTCAGCCACACGCATCGAGCATCGCCAGGTATCGCTCAGGAACCAGATGTGGCCCGCACGGCGCAAACAACGCGGCGAAGTCCCCAGGCGGCAGGCGCGGCGCAAGCGCACGCACCACTTCGTCATCGCGCCAGTCTGCCAGAGTGCCGAGGTGCGCCATCACCGTCGCGCTCTCCTCGATCTCGCCGACGCATTCGAATGGCTTGTGCCGCTGTAGCCCGCACAACTCGGCAAACCCATCGATCTGCACTGGGTCATCGAGCATGTCGCGGCCGAACGTCGCGATCAGAAGCTGCCGCTCAACGAATGGCGCCAGCGCCAGAAAGACGAAGCGGCACTTCGGACAATCGCAGCACCAGTTCGTGGCCCTGCGCTCCGCCGACTGGCGGAACGCCGCATTGCAACTGCGGAACACGGGAAGATACGCTGCATGGCGCGCGAACCGTCGCGCGATGGCAATCTCCGACAGCGGCCGCAGCAGGGAGAAGTAACGCACGCCCTGCACCACATGCTGCTCCACGAATTGGCCGAACGCATGCTCGAATTCGAACGACTTGCTGTACTGATGGTTGACCTCGCGCCCCTCCGCGACAAGGTTGGGCGCGCTGGCCGAATGCTCGTTGGACATCGCGATCACATCGAAGCCGCGGATGATCGCGCAGGCGAGCACGAGCATGCTGAGGATGCCGGTGATCGGCACGTGTCCGTTGAGCGCACCCGCCTCGTTCAGCGCGAACAGCGCCGGATCGAGCCTGCGCGTCACACGGATCGCGGGCAGCCCGGCCTGCGCGATCGTCGCCTCGATCGGTGCCGCGTCGCCGAGTTCGAACAGCACCAGCGGCTCGGCCGCCTGCTTCAGGCATTCGATGGTGACAATGGAATCCTTGCCGCCGCCAACCGGCACGCAGGTAAGCCGCGGCAAGTTCAAGAGCAACGCCGATGCCGCCTCAACCGCTTCCGTCGCGAAGCTCAGCCCTGCGAGATCGATGCCGTTCCGCCAGGCGAATTCGGCCAGTCCCTTCACGTAGAAATCGGTAAAGAAGGCGGCGGTTGCGGGTTCCAGCAGGAAGGCCGCGCAGCGGATACGTCGCGGCGCAAACGCCTTGTAGTAGCTGACGCCGCACGCCAGCAGCAGCAGACGGAACACCCTGTGGAGTGCCTCGTGTTCATCATCCGATAGCAATCGCGTCGCAGGCGGCAACGCGATGCGTTCTTCGAAGCGCGGGCCTCCATCGAATGCGTAGTGCAGCGAGAGTGTTCCGGTATCTGACGCGAAACGATAACCCTCGCAGACGAACTCACGCCGCTGCATAGGCCTCGACCACCGCACGGATCGTGTCCAGTTTGGCGCGATGCACCTCGGCCGGTAGACTGTCCACGGTCAGCGCGCGCTGCCGCGTCACGCCATCCACAGCGGGCCCGTCATCCACCATCGCCCGCAGGATCGCCGCATCCCGCGCGGCATCAAGGCAATCGATCAGCGTGGCGCGCCAATCGTCGCGGATTACCGCCAGCGCGCCGATCAGCGCGTAGGCACCCCAGTTCGACACGCCGGCGACGATCAGATGGTCCGCCGGCGTGACACAGGCAATCGTCTCGCCATGCGCGATGTGTGCGCCGATCACCGAAGCGGGCACCGATCCCATGCCGATCTCGTTGCCGCCGTCGCCGATCGCGATGCGCTGCCAAGGGCCGGCGAGAAACAGCTCGTCCAGTGGCGTGGTGAAGGCGCTGATGTCCTCGCCGCGCATGTTGCGCGGTGCGCCATCGGCACTGCGGCCGCAGCGTTCGATGGACAGCGCGTGGGTGACGCCAAGCTGCCGCCATAGCGCAATCGTAACATCGACACCGCCACCGAGCGGCACAACGTCGAGTGGCGTGTTGATGCCGTGCAGCGCTGCCGCGCATGTCGTGCGGCAGGGCTCATCGGTGACAAGGCGGCAAGGGATGCCAAGTCGGGTCAGCGCGGCGGCCAGCATCGCTGCACCGACAGGGCCGTCCGTCTCCGCCGCCGGAGGTGTGCCCAGCGGCACGTAGAAGCCGGTGATGATGCCGACTGATGGCCTATGCGCTGCCGCCAGCGCGGACGCCGCGTCCCAAAGACCCCGCTTGGCCGCAGTGAACAGGCCGTCGATGTTGCGCCCGACCTCCTCGTGGATCAGTGCTTCGATCCGGTCCACCGCCACGGCTGGGCCCCCTCCCCCGAATCCCCTCTCGCAAGGGGAGGGAAAGTCTTGAACGAACTTCCCCTCCCCTTGCGGGAGGGGGCTGGGGGAAGGGGATCGCGTCAAAGTGCCGCCAGCTTCGTATTGCGCAGGTCGGTTATCAGCATCGATCCGGGGGCGTGGGTGATACAGAATTCCGGCTTTACCGCCGCGATCGCCGCCTGTGGCGTGACACCGCACGCCCAGAACACCGGTAGCTCGTCGGGCGCGATCGGCACCGCGTCACCGTAGTCCGGTTTCGCGATGTCCTTGATGCCGATCGAGCCAGGCATCCCGAGATGGACCGGCGCGCCATGCACTGAGGGAAATCGCGAAGTGATCTGCACCGCGCGGATCGCGTCCGCCGGACGCAGCGGCCGCATCGACACCACCAGCGGTCCGTGGAACACGCCGGCGGGCACGCACGGAATCGACGTACGGGTACATCGGCACGTTGCGGTCGCACGCGATGTGGCGGACCTCGATGCCATCCTCGATCAGCGCCTCCTCGAACGAGAACGAGCAGCCGATTGCGAAGCTCACGAGGTCATCGCGCCAGACGTCCCTGATGTCGGTCGGTTCCTCCGCCAGTTCACCGTACTTCCAGACCCGATAGCGCGGCAGGTCAGTACGGATGTCGAGCTCGTGTCCAAGCGTGGGGAATGTCGGTTCACCGGGTTCGGAGACGGCCAGCACCGGACAGGGTTTCGGATTAGCCTGGGCGAAGCGCAAGAAATCGTTCGCCAACGCACGTGGCAGGATCACCAGGTTTGCCTGAACGTTGCCTGGGGCCATGCCAGACGTTGGCCCGGTAAACGTGCCCGAGCGGATACGCAGGCGCTCCGTGCGGCCCAGCGATTGTCCGCGTTCCGACAAGTCGCTCATCCCCCCACCCTTTCGTCTGAATTGACTCCAAGCTGCTTGAGCTTGCGATGCAGCGCGCTCCGCTCCATGCCGACGAACTGCGCTGTCCGGCTGATGTTTCCGCCAAACCGCAGCAACTGCGCCTGCAGGTATTGCGTCTCGAACAGATCGCGCGCCTCGCGCAACGGCAGGCCGATGATGTCCGCCGTCGGATCGATATTCAGCAGCGCCGGTGCGTTCGCGCCGACCTCCGGCGGCAGCATTTCGGCACGGATCGGATCAGCCGCGCTGCCGGGTGCCATGATCAACAGCCAATCCATCAGATTGCGCAACTGCCGCACGTTGCCTGGCCAGTCGTAGGCCTGCAGCGCCGCGAGTGTGTCGGCCGACAGCTCGCGCGACTGCATGCCGGCATTTTCAGCAGAGCGGGTGATGAACAGTTGGGCCAACGCCGGCACGTCCTCACGGCGATCTTTCAGCGCTGGCACCTTCAGCGGCACCACCGCCAAACGATAGTAAAGGTCCTCGCGAAACCGACCAGCGGCGATCTCGGTCTGCAGGTCCTTGTTGGTGGTCGACAGCACGCGCACGTCTACCTTTACCCGCAAAGAACCGCCGAGTCGTTCGAAGGTCGAATCCTGTAGTGCGCGGACGATCTTGCCTTGTGTCTCCAGCGGCATGTCGGAGACTTCGTCCAGCAGCAGCGTGCCGCCATGCGCGCGCTCGAGCACGCCGGCACGCCGCGGCTGCATGATCGGATCGGCACCTGCTTCCAGGCCGAACAACTCCTCCTCGAACCGGCTTGGCGCGAGTGTGGCACAGTTCAGCACCACGAACGGCCCATCGAAGCGGCGCGAGTGCGCGTGCACCATGCGTGCCACGACCTCCTTGCCGCTGCCTGCCGGTCCCTGGATCAGCACACGCGAACCGGTCGGCGCCACACGCTCGACACCTGCACGCAGACTGCAGATGACACCACTCTCGCCAGTAAGGCCGGTCTCGGGTCCGGCGCGCAGGCGCAGTTCGGCGTTCTCCCGCGCCAGCGCCGCAGCCTCCAGCGCGCGGCGTACCACCAGCAGCAGACGATCGGACTTGAACGGCTTTTCGATGAAGTCATAGGCGCCCTGTTGGATCGCCTGCACCGCCATCTCGATGTTGCCATGGCCGGAGATCATCGCAACGGGAACCTGCGGTTCCTCGCTGCGAAACGCTTCCAGCAGCCCAAGGCCGTCGATGCGCGAGCCTTGCAGCCACACGTCCAGGATCACCAGCGACGGCCGCCGCATGCGGAAGGAGGCCACCGCAGTATCGGCATCGCCGGCACCTCGCGTCTCATAGCCTTCGTCTCGCAGGATGCCGTCGATCAGCAGACGGATATCAGGTTCGTCATCGACAATCAGGATGTCATACGCCATCCGACACCTTCACGGGCAGCACCAGCGCAGCTACTGCGCCGGGTCCATCGGGCCTGTCGTCCAGCGTCAACCGTCCGTGGTGGTCCTCCATGATCTTCTTAACGATGGCAAGACCCAATCCAGTGCCCTTTGGCTTGTGCGTTACATAGGGTTCAGTCAACCTCGCACGATCGTTCTGTGGCAAGCCAACACCGTCATCGGTCACGATGATGCGAACGTCGTTGTCGTTCGCCTCCACGCAGAGGCCAATAGTACCAGCCGAATCGCGCATCGCCACCGCATCGGCGGCATTCTGTAGCAGATTGGTCAGTGCCTGGCCGAGCAGCCTTCTGTCGCATGGCGCCACTGGTCCCCGATCCGGGATCTCGCTGCGCCACGTGATCTGTGGCCGCGCGGTCCTCTGAAGCACCAGCGCCTCTCGCGCGATGCGGCCGACGTCCTCCGGTTTTATCATTGGCTGCGGCATGCGCGCGAAGCTGGAGAACTCATCGACCATGCGACCAATGTCGCCGACATGGCGGATGATAGTGTCGGCACACTGCGTGAACGTGTCGGGATCAGTGGTTATTTCCCGGGCGAACCGCCGCTTCAACCGTTCCGCGGCGAGCTGGATCGGCGTGAGGGGGTTCTTCATCTCGTGCGCGATGCGGCGCGCGACATCTGCCCATGCAGCCTTGCGCTGGGCCGCCTGTAATTCAGTGATGTCGTCGAACGTCACCACAAAACCATCGGTGCGCCCGCCGGACAGATCGGCGCCGATTCGCACCAGCAGCGTTCGTTGCGCGGAAGGCGGCCCGATCTGGATCTCGGCGGTTCGTGCGCGTTCGGGCGACGCCGCGGCCTCATGCAGCAGGTCGGCGAACTCCGGCACCACGTCGGCCAGTTCGCGGCCGAGCGACGAGAGCAGATCAAGACCGAGCAGGTCGTCAGCGGCACGGTTCGGCAGCTCGATGCGGCCCGATGCGTCAAGCCCGATCACCCCGGCAGAAACACCCGACAATACTGTCTCGGTGAAACGCCGGCGTTCGTCGATCTGGCTATAGGCATCCATCAGCTCGCGGCGCTGCGCGGCAAGCTGGCCGGTCATGCGATTGAACGCGCGCGACAGCCCGGCGAGTTCGTCGCCCGTGGGGGCCTCCGTCACGCGCACATTCAGATCACCGCCGCGAACACGCTCCGCGGCAAGGATCAGCCGACCGATCGGCCTTGCGATCTGGTTCGCCAGCACCAGACCGATCAGTACCGCCGCCAGCAGCACGAGCAGTGCGACAATCGCGAAGATCCAGGCGAATGCGATCTGTAGCCACGAACGGTTCTGGTCGAGTCGCTGATATTCCGACACCGCCTGCTCGGTGCGTGTCATGTGTTCGAGGATTGCCGGATCAACAGGTCGGCCAATCATCAGCATCAGCGGTGGCGTCGAATTCGAGCTTCACCACCGCCTGCACGCGCGTGCCGTCGCCGGCAGCCAGTACCACGACATCGCCGCTCTGTGCCTGTGTGGTGACCGCCTGGGATGGCAACTCCACACCCAGACCGGCGAATAGGCCAGCAGCGGCCAGCACCTGCTTGGTGAGCGGATCGTAGATCACCGCCTCGGTCAGGCCGCGCAGCGTGGTCTGCGCACCCAGCACCTCGACGAACACCGATGGATCGGCGGTGAGGTACTGGCCGGCGCGCGTCAGGTCGTTGGCCATCTCCAGGGCCACCGAGCGGATATTGTCGCGGTGCTCCTCGAGATAGCCGCGCGAGACCTGCAGTGATTCGGTGACCGCCTGACGTACCGGGTCGTTGAACCAGGCCTGGATGCCGTAGTGGAAGAACGCCACGGCAAAACACGCCACCACGATCGCCGGCGCCACTGCGACCCCGCCGAACAGCAGCACGAGCCGCACGTGCAATCGCGACCCAGCGGACCCTCGGCGGCGCTCGACCCAGACCCGCGTCAGGCGCCCGGCCAGAACCGCGACGAGCAGCAGCACCGCGGAAATGTTCGCCAAAACAAGGCCGACGCCGACGCCGGGCTGCACACCAAATGGTGTCCCGCGTGTAAGCACAATGAAGGTTGCGACACTGATCGCGAACGCGAGCGTGGCGAGCACCAGCGTCGCCACCTTGCCCAGCAAAATGTTGGCGATCCTGCCTAGTACCCGAGCTCGCACGAGACAGTTCTGCCGGTGGCTGCTCGATCGGCGGTTCGGGCCTCAACGACCCAGGTGGCGGGGCAACATTCACATCAGCCCTCGCACCACCGGAATGTCGAGGTCGCGGATCTTCTTGCGCAGCGTGTTTCGGTTGAGGCCCAGCATCGCCGCAGCCTTGATCTGATTGCCGCGAGTTGCCGCCAGTGTCAGTCGAATGAGTGGCCGTTCGACCTCGGCAATCACCCTGTCGTAGATGTCGGACGGCGCCACGCCGCCATCGTGATGCGCGGCAAGGAAGTCGCGAATATGGCGCTCCACCGCGCGGGCCAGAGGTTCTGGGCCGGCCGCGACCGGCGTTTCGGAGGGCACCGGCGCGGTCTCCACCAGCTCAGCGGAAACCTGGTCCGCACCGATCACCTCGTGCGGGCAAAGCGCGGCAAGCCGCCGCATCAGGTTCTCCAGTTCGCGCACATTGCCCGGCCAGGAGTAGCGCTTGAGCTGATCGACAGCGCTCTGATCGAGCGACTTGGCCGGCAGACCGTCGTCCTGCGCGCGTTCCAGGAAGTGACGGGCGAGGAACGGGATATCCTCGACGCGCTCGCGCAGCGGCGGCAGGCGGATCGGCACGACATTCAGGCGATAGAACAGATCCTCGCGGAACTGTCCCTGCCGAATCGCATTGCGCAGGTCTCGATGGGTGGCCGCGATGATGCGCACATTCGCCTTGATCGGCTGCCGCCCACCAACCGAGGTGAACTCGCCTTCCTGCAGCACGCGGAGGAGCCGTGTCTGAGCCTCCGGCGGCATGTCGCCGATTTCGTCGAGGAACAGCGTGCCGCCATTGGCCTGCTCGAAGCGGCCTTGGTTGCGCGCCGTCGCGCCGGTGAAGGCGCCGCGCTCATGGCCGAAGAGCTCGCTCTCGATCAGCTCGCGCGGGATCGCCGCCATGTTGATGGCCACGAACGGGCCGGCTCGGCGTTTTCCGTAATCGTGCAGCGCGCGCGCGACCAGTTCCTTGCCGGTGCCTGACTCGCCGTTGATCATCACCGTCAGGTCGGCGGTGGTGAGCCGTGCGATGGTCCGATAAATTTCCTGCATCGCCGGGCTGCGACCAATCAGCGGCAGCCGCTCATCGGCGTCGCGCGGCTCGGGCGCCCGGGCGCTCACCTGCGCCGGAACGGCAAGGGCGCGGCCGACCACCGACAGCAATTCCTGTAAATCGAATGGCTTGGGAAGATACTCGAAGGCGCCGCGCTGGGTTGCCTTAACTGCTGTCATCAGCGTGGACTGCGCGCTCATGACCACCACACGCAGATCAGGGCGGATCTTGCGGATGCGGGGGATTAGATCGAGGCCGTTCTCGTCTGGCATGACGACGTCGGTGATGACGAGATCGCCCTCGCCATCCTCCACCCAGCGCCAGAGCGTTGCGGCGTTCCCCGTGCTGCGGACCTGATAGCCCGAGCGACCCAGTGCCTGGGTCAGCACGGTGCGGATGGAGCGATCGTCATCCGCGACCAGGACGGTTGGTGGGGTCATCGCAACTCCAGAGATCAAATGCCGGTGTCGGTCTCGTCCTCGTTGAGCACAGGCAGGTGCAGGCGAAATTCCGTGCGCCCAGGCCGGCTGTCCACCTCGATCAGCCCACCGTGATCGCCAATGATCTTGGCAACCAGAGCCAGGCCAAGCCCGCTGCCGGAGGGCTTCGATGTCACGAATGGGTCGAACAGGTGTGGCCGAATATCCTCCGGAATACCTGGCCCGTTATCGCGGACGACAACCAGCAGGGGCACGTCGAGCCGTGCCGTGGTGCCAGGCACGGTCAGACGCATGCCGTGCTGGAATCCGGTCATCAGGGTGATCTCTGGATTCGCCTGCTCCTCCTGGGTCGCGGCCTCCGCTGCGTTCTTCACCAGATTGAGAAGGACCTGCACGAGTTGGTCGCGGTTGCCCCAGACTGGTGGCAAGGACGGGTCGTAGATTTCCTGGAACCGCACATGCGGGGCAAAGCCGGACTGCGCCAGCTTGCGCACGTGCTCCAGGATCCGATGGATGTTCACCGCCGTGCGCGCGATCGGCTTCTCGCCGAAAATCTCCATCCGATCGACCAGCGCCCGTATGCGATCCGCCTCATCGCGGATCAGGACTGCCAACTCACGATCTTGGGCGTCGACGCTGGTTTCCAGCAATTGTGCCGCGCCGCGAATGCCGGAGAGCGGGTTCTTCACCTCGTGCGCAAGGATCGCCGCCATGCCGGTGACGCTGCGCGCCGCGCCGCGGAAGGCAAGCTGGCGGTCCAGCGCGCGGGCGGCAGACGCATCCTGCAGGACCAGCAGCACCGCACCTGGCTCCTCCGGCAGCGGTGATCCCTGGACCGTCATGCCCTTCTTGTTCAGCCGCGGGCTATCGACCGACAGGTCATGGTCGGACACGGTCGCATCGCTGTTGCGAACCTGTTCAACCAGCAGGAACAGAGGATTGTCTTCCGGCACCAGGTCGCGCAAGCGAAGCTGCGACAGGCCCGAGGCGGAGATGCCGAGGAACTGTTCGGCTGCGTGGTTGACGTAGCGGAACCGATTGTCGGTGTCGAGCAGCACCACCGGCACCGGCAGAGCGCTCATGATGTGAGCGATGTCGGGCGCCCGGCGGCGTTCCCGCAGAGCCAGCGCGGCGCGAGTGACGGGATTGATCATGCCGCCTCGGCCAGTATCTCGTCGCGGCGGGGCGAAGCGCGGGCCACGCCGCGCGCGATCAGCCGGTCATAGAATGCATCGATCAGTTGGATGACCGGGTCGGCATCCGGCAACCGATTGATTGCGGCGCGAAATTCGGCCGAACCGGGCAGGCCGCGCGAATACCATGATAGGTGCTTACGCGCCAGGCGTACGCCCGCCTGGCTGCCGAAACGGTCGAGGATAGCGCTGTAATGGGTCATCACCACAGCTTTCTGCTGCAGCAACGGCGGTTCGGGCAAGCGCGAGCCCGCGCGTAGAAAGTGCACGACCTGGGCGATGAACCACGGCCGGCCATAGCAGCCGCGGCCGATCATCAGTCCATCCGCGACAGAACGGCGCAGTGCCTCCGCGGCATCCTTCTCAGTCACGATGTCGCCGTTGGCGATCACCGGGATGTCCACCGCCTGCTTCACCTGCGCAATGAAATCCCAGTCGGCTGAGCCGGCGTAGAACTGCTGGCGAGTACGGCCATGCACGGTGATCATGCGGATGCCGCAGTCCTGTGCAATGCGGCCCATGCGCGGCGCATTCAGATTGGCGTGGTCCCAGCCCATCCGCATCTTCAGCGTCACCGGCACTGGCACGGCGCGCACTGTGGCCTCAAGGATCGCCGCGGCGGCCGTCTCGTCGCGCATCAGCGCGGAGCCGGCCTGCTGTCCAACCGCCACCTTCTTCACCGGGCAGCCGAAATTGATGTCGATCAGGTCGGCGCCGCGGTCCACCGCCCGTCTCGCCGCCTCGGCCATCGCCGCGGGCTCGCAACCGGCCAGTTGCACCGCGCTGATCCCGCCGCAGCCATCCACTTCCGCCATCGCCAGAGTCTTTTCGTTCTCACGAATCATCGCCCAGGACGCGATCATCTCAGACACCACCATGCCTGCACCGAGTCGCTTGGCGAGGTGCCGGAATGGCAGATCAGTGACACCGGACATCGGCGCGAGGATGACCGGCGTGTCGATCCGAACGCCACCGCCGAGGTCAATCGGTGGCAGTTCGCAAGCCGAGATTGTGGTTTGGCTATGACACTTGCACATCAATTGGGCAAATTACAGACACGCCTACCAGGATGCAATGCGAAAGCTGCTAAAAGCCGTCGTGGCTGAATGCTGAGCCGGCCGTGCCGTTTCCTGTCAGGAACAAATCCGGGCAACCACCATGACGGTTGCCGATTGACGCCGGCCCATCTGCCCGGCAACGGTGCCACAATGCAGGTAGCAGCGATCCTGGTAGCAGCTGGCACCGGCATCCGGTTCGGCGCCGAGATGCCGAAGCAGTTCGCGCCGCTGGCGGGCAAGTCGGTAATCCGCCATGCCGCCGAGGCTTTGGCAGCACACGTGGCGTTGCTGCAACCGGTCGGTGACGCCGTAGCGATTGATGCAGCGCTAATCGGCTTGCGACACCAGCCAACAGTTCCAGGCGGCACGACTCGCCAGGAGAGCGTGCGGGCCGGACTGGAGGCTCTGGCGACGGCGGAGCCTGACGTCGTCCTTGTCCACGATGCAGCACGACCGCTGATCCCCGTGGGGACGATCCCTGCCCTCCTGGAGGCGCTCGAACGCGCTGCCGGAGCGATCCCCGCCGTCCCGGTTGCCGATACGCTGAAGCGCGTGACCGACAGCACGATTGCTGCCACTGTGCCACGCGAGGGCCTGTATCGGGCTCAGACGCCGCAGGCGTTCCGCTATCAAATACTGCTGGCGGCGCATCGTACCGTCACCGACGTGGCTGCCACCGATGACGCGGCGCTGCTGGAGGCGGTGGGAGAGAGCGTGGCGATCGTCGCCGGCTCGGAGGACAACATCAAGCTGACCTACGCCGAGGACCTGCTCCGGCTGGAGCGCGCCATGACCGTCGCCCTGATCCCGCGCGTCGGCACCGGCTTCGACGTCCATGTGCTGGAGGCGGGGCTTCCCCTGATGCTGTGCGGCGTGGCCGTTCCACACGACAAGGGTCTTGCGGGCCACTCCGATGCCGATGTCGGCATCCACGCTCTGTGCGACGCAATCTATGGTGCGCTCGCCGAAGGCGATATCGGTCGCCACTTCCCTCCCTCCGAGGCCGCCTGGAAGAACGCCGACAGCGCCCGCTTCCTGGCGCATGCCGCCGGGCGCATCGCCTCGCGAGGCGGCAGGCTGGCCAACGCCGACGTGACGCTGATCTGTGAGCGGCCGAAGATCGCCCCACACGCGGCGGCGATGGCCGCGCGACTGGCCGGCATCCTTGGGGCTGACGCGTCCTGCATCTCGGTGAAGGCGACCACCACCGAAAAGCTGGGCTTCACCGGTCGTGGCGAGGGCATCGCCGCACAGGCCGTCGCCACCGTGCTGTTGCCCGGCTGAGGAGGTTCCGCCTTATGAAGTATTGCGCTATTGCCGTCCTGCTGCTGCTGGCCGCCTGCACCAGTTCTGCACCTCCGGCCCCGATGCCGGCTCCAATGGCGGAGACGATTCCCAAGCCGCCAGTCAGTGCCGTTCCGCTGACCTGGCAACCGGGACACTGGGACTGGACCGGCAGTTCATATGTCTGGGTGCCCGGCCAGTACGTCGACGCGGCCGGCAATAGTGGGACCTGGATGCCGCCCTACTGGGAGAGGACCGATTTGGGCTGGGTGTGGCACTCGGCGCATTGGTTGTAGCTTGGGTAGCGCTCTTGCGGCACCTCCGTTGCGGTGTTAGTGCCCGCCCGCGTTTGCAGGGGCTGATCGATGTCGTCGACCTTCGAGACCGTCGCTGGGATCATTGCGGAAACGTGCGACATCCCGCGTGAGAAGATCACGCCGGAGAGCCACGTGATCAATGATCTCGGCATCGACAGCCTGGATTTCCTGGACGTCGCCTTCGCCATCGACAAAGCGTTCGGCATCAAAATGCCACTTGAGCAATGGACGCAGGAAGTGAACGACGGAAAGGTATCGACCGACGAGTATTTCGTTCTCGGCAATCTCTGCAAGAACATCGATGCGCTGGTGGCTGCCAAGGCGGCCTGATCCGCCATGCGGTTGGAATACTTCCAAATGGTGGACCGGATTGCAGCGCTCGATCCGGAGGCGCGAACCGTCCGAGCCGACTGCGTCGTGCCCGAGGCCAGTCCGGTGTTCGAGGGCCATTTCCCTGGCTATCCGCTGCTACCCGGCGTGCTTATGATCGAAACCATGGCACAGACTGGCGGTTGGCTGGTGCTGGCTGTGCTGCGCTTCCAGCGCATGGCGTTCCTCGTGCAGGTGAAAGAGGCCAAGCTGCGTGCCTTCGTGGTCCCCGGCCAGAGGCTGCAGGCCGAGGCGCACCTGCTGCACGACGGCTCGGGCTACGCTGTGGTGAAAGGCAGCATAAGCTCCGCAGGCAAGAGGGTCGCCGACGCCGAAATTACCTATCGCGTCGTGCCCTTCCCCAACGACACGCTGCGCGCTGAAATGCTGGAGACCGCGCGGCGTGTCGCCGTGCCCGAGGCATTCCTGCATGGCTAGTCCACGCGATGCGATGATCACCGGGATCGGCCTTGTCTCCTGCCTTGGCGAGGGGATCGAGGCGCACTGGTCAGCGTTGAACCGCGGTGGTGGATTCGTGCCGGTGGTCGACGCGACAACCTTCGCGCCCTGGTCGGTTCATCCGATGGCGCCGCTCGACCTCGACAAACAGATACCGAAGCGTGGCGATCAGCGGCAGATGGAGGCATGGCAGCGCATCGGCACCTACGCCGCCGGGCTCGCATTGGACTCCGCGAGCGTCAAAGGCAATGCGGACATGCTGTCGCGCATGGACATGATCGTCGCCGCCGGCGGCGGTGAGCGCGATTACGCGGTGGATACTGCGATCCTGTCGGCGCTGCCATCGGCGCCCGATCCAGGCACCTTCCTGAATGAGCACCTGCTGTCGGACCTGCGGCCGACGCTGTTCCTCGCGCAGCTTTCCAACCTGCTCGCCGGCAATATCTCGATCGTGCATGGCGTGGTTGGCTCATCGCGGACCTTCATGGGCGAAGAGGCATCCGGCGCCGATGCCGTGCGTGTCGCCTGCGCCCGTATCGCTGCGGGTCAGGGCGATCTGTTCCTGGTCGGCGGTTCGTATAACGCGCAGCGACCGGACATCCTGCTGCACTACGAGATGGGTCGGTTGCTGTGGAAGCGGCCTATCGCCGGTGTCTGGGCGCGTCAGGCGGCTGGCGGTGGCATGGTGCTGGGCTCCGTGGCCTGTTTCCTGGTGATCGAGAGTCGCGAGCACGCCGCCAGGCGCGGCACGCCCGCGATGGCGCACATCGCGGCACTCGCCACCGATCGTTGCCGGCGTCGGTCAGGCGAGGCTACCGCGATCGCCGAACGGCAGCTTGCGACAATACGCCATCATCTGCAGCCACCGCATGCCGCCGTGATTTCCGGCGCCACCGGCGTTGCTGCGGTCACCGCTGAGGAGATGGCGCTCCTGGGCGGTCTCGGGCTGCCGGTTCGCGGCACGGCGACCGCGGTTGGCCACTCGCTCGAGCCGTCATTTCCCGCCAATCTCGCGCTGGCGGCATTGTCCCTCTCGCGCCGCCGGCTGTTCGCACCACTCGAACCTGACGAACAGCCGATGACCGACGAACTGCGCCAGGTGCTGGTGACGTCGTGGGGTCATTGGCGCGGTGAGGCGCTCGCCGTGGTCGAAGCCGGTTAGGAGGCGGGCATGAGACGCGCAGACACGGATAGTCGCGGCCGGCCGGTCGTTGTGGTGACAGGCACTGGTGTCGTGACCTCTCTCGGCGCGGGAAAGCAGGACAACTGGCGCGAACTGACTGCCGGGCACTCGGGAATACGACGCATCTCACGATTTCCGATCGGCGGCCTGCGTACCAACATCGCCGGCACGGTCGACTTTGTACCGGTCGACGAGTTGTCGGCGCCGGCACTTTCCGAGCGGATGGCGGAACTGGTTGTCGAAGAGGCGCTGACAGAATCCGGCATCGGCGCCCGCGGCGACTTTCCCGGACCGATGTTTCTGGCGTTGCCGCCGGTGGAATTGGAGTGGCCGCAGCGCCTCGCGCTGGCCGCCGCCTCCGGCGCCAACGAAAGCGTCACCTATGATGACCTGCTGCGCGTCGCCGGAAGCGGAAAGTTCACGCACTGCTATGAGCGCTTCCTGTTCGGCTCGGTCGCGGAGAACCTGGCGGTACGCTTCGGCACCAAGGGCTCTCCTGTGGCAACCTCCACCGCCTGCGCGTCAGGTGCCACCGCCATTCAACTCGGTGTCGAGGCGCTCAGGCGCGGCGAAGCAGAGGCGGCGCTGGTGGTGGGCACCGATGCGTCGGTCAATCCCGAAAGCCTGATCCGTTTCTCGCTGCTGTCCGCGCTGTCCACGCGCAATGATCCGCCGCAAGGCGCCGCGCGCCCGTTCAGCAAGGACCGCGACGGGTTTGTGATGGCGGAAGGTGGCGGCGCGCTGGTGCTGGAGACCCTCGCACATGCGCGCGCTCGCGGCGCCACGGTACTCGGCGTGCTGGAGGGCTGCGGCGAGATGGCCGACGGGTTCCATCGCACGCGCTCATCGCCGGACGGCAAGCCGATTATCGCCTGCATGCGTGGCGCGCTCGATGACGCCGGACTGGCACCCGATGCCATCGGCTACGTCAATGCGCACGGCACCGGCACGCCAGAGAACGACAAGATGGAATGGGTCGGCGTGTCCGCCGTGTTCGGCGAACGCGCCGGCGCCATCCCCATCTCGTCCAACAAGTCGATGATCGGCCATACCTTGACAGCGGCCGGCGCCGTCGAGGCGATCTTCACTCTGTTGGCGATGCGGCACGGCAGACTGCCACCCACCATCAACTACGAGACGCCCGACCCGACGCTGCCGGTCGATTGCGTGCCCAATGTTGCGCGCGACGCGCAGGTGCAGCATGCGATTTCCAATTCGTTCGGGTTCGGCGGGCAGAATGTGTGTCTGGTGATGGGACTCCCGTAAGGGTGATTGCGTCCAGCCTGTCGGCAATCAACGCGCTGCAACTGCTGGCCGATCGCGAGCTCGCGTTGACCCTGCGGCCGGCCCCTCCCCCGCCTGCTCCTGGCGAGGTGCAGCTCCGTGTCCGCTATGTCGGGCTGAACCATATCGACGTGTGGGGCTTCCGTGGCATGGCCTTCGCCAAACGCCAGTTCCCGCTGACGGTCGGCGCTGAATCGGCCTGTGAGGTGGTTGCGATCGGCGATGGCGTCACCACGCTCGCGCCCGGCGATCGCGTGGTGCCGTACGCCGCGCTGGTTTGCGGCACATGCCCCGCCTGCACGCACGGCCGCGAGAATTTGTGTGAGAACGTTGCCGGCGTGCGCGGCTTCCACGTCGATGGCTTCGCGCAGGCACTCACCAATCACCCTGCGCGACTCACCGCCAAGCTGCCCGACGCGGTCGGTCTTCGTGACGCCGCCTGTGTCGCCGTCGCCTATGCCACGGTCGAACATATGCTGTTCGACAATGCACGACTTGAACCAGGCGAGTGGATCCTGGTGCACGCCGGCGGTTCGGGCATCGGCAGCATCGCCATCCGCGTGGCGAAGGCGCTCGGCTGCACAGTCATCACCACCGTCGGCAGCGACGACAAGGCAGCGAAGGCACGCGCCCTCGGCGCTGATCACGTTATCAACTACCGCAGCGACCGCTTCGAGGGCGTGGTGCGAAAGCTAACTGCCCGCAAGGGCGTCGACGTGGTGTTCGAGCATGTCGGCGCCGACACGTGGAACGGCTCGCTGCTGTCGTTGCGGCGCGGCGGTCGCCTGGTCACGTGCGGTGCGACATCAGGACCATCCGGCAGCATCAACCTGATGCAGCTCTTCCAGCAGCAGTACCGCATCATCGGCTCGTTCGGATCACCGCTGAACGCACTTGGACGCGCGCTCAATCGCATCGCCTCCGGCGTGCGGCCGGTGATCGACACGGTGTATCCCCTGGCTGACTTCCGTGTCGGCCTCGCGCGACTGGAAAGTCGCGACGTCTTCGGGAAGCTCCTTGTCGAGCTCTAAACTGGCTCGTTACGTATCGCTCTATGCTGACCGGCTGCTTGGCCGCCTGGTGAAGTATACGCTGGCAGCGTTGCGTCGCAGCAATCCAGACCGTGCGTCCGATTGGTGTGGCGCAATGGCTCGGCGCATTGGCCCGCTGACCCCGGCGCATCGCATCGGCCGCGCCAATCTTCGCGCCGCGTTCCCGGAAAAGGACTCGGCATGGATCTCTGCGACACTGCGCGGTGCCTGGGACAATCTCGGCCGGGTCGCAGGCGAATATGTGCATCTCGGTCGTCTGTGGGACTACGACCCGGCGCATCCGCACTCAGGCCGCATCGTTACCGACGATGAGCATGTCTTCATCGAGTTGCAGAACGACGGGAAGCCAGCATTGTGCTTCGCTGCGCATCTCGGCAACTGGGAACTGCCGGCGGTGATGGCAGCGGCGCACGGCCTGCCATCCGCAGTGCTCTATCGCATGCCTAACAACAAGGCTGTCGCGCGCGAGATTGCCAGCATCCGAACACCGCTGATGGGCCATCTGATTCGTAGCCGCGCACAGGCGCCTTTGGAGATGGCCGCCGCGTTGGAACGCGGCGAGCACCTCGGCATGCTGGTCGATCAGCGCTTCTCGCGCGGTGTGGACGTCACGTTCTTCGGCAGACGCTGCAAGGCAAACCCCTCGATCGCCCGCCTCGCCCGCCAGTTCGATTGCCCGGTCGTCGGGGTAAGGGTGATCCGCCTGCCGGGCCATCGCTTCCGCATCGCGGCCGAGGGTCCGTTCGATCTGCCGCGCGGCGCCGACGGCCGGATCGATGTGCCCCAGTCCACCCAGATGATCACATCCGTGATCGAGCGCTGGGTGCGGGAAAACCCGGACCAATGGCTGTGGTTTCATCGTCGCTGGCGTTGACGCTCACAGGCATGTCATTGCGCGACGCGGAGACTTGCCACAATTGCGACGCACCCGTAACCGATCGCCACAATCGTAAAGGAGAACTCCAAGATGCGTTCCCTGGCATTGTCGTTCATCGCGCTGGCCGGTCTTGCCGGAGCACCCGTGCTGGCCCAGACCACGGTCCCCACCAACGCGCAGGGCGTGCCGCCCGGCACCAATCCAGTCACCGGCGCGCGACCCGGCAACGACGTCGGCACCGGCATGTCGATGCCGATGGGTACACGCGCGAGCAACATCGACGCGGCCGACACGCGCTCGACGATCGCGCCGAATTTGCCGAGCCCGTCGGTGGGTCCGGATGCCACCCCAGCCGATCTCCTGCGCGCCGCGCAGGCCTCGCTCCAGGCGGGCCGCACCGGTGAGGCGCAGCAATCACTCGAGATGGCGCAGACGCGTTTGCTCAGCCGTTCCGTCCCGCTGGGCCAGACCAACAACCCGAGCGACAATCCAGCGGTGGTGCAGATCACGCAGGCCCTGCAGGCGCTCGCCTCGCGTGATCGCGCGCAGGCCATGCAGCTTATTCAGTCAGCGATCCCGGCAGCGACCGCGTCGTCGCAATAGGCTCGCATGCTTGCCTGCCTCGCCACAACCGTCCAGAGTAACGTCGATTTGTTGGCGTGGACGGTGTGGCGGTGGCGGAGCCAGACGAGGACCTAACTGAACGAACGATCAGCTTCCGCAGCGATATTACGCCGCGGCCGCAGGCCGAGACGGCGGCGCACCTGTTGCTGATCCTGGCGGACAACGCGCCACCCCGGCATGTCACGTTAGGGCTGTTGCCATTGACCGTCGGTCGCACCGTTCCGGCCGAGGTGCTTCTGGAAGGCAGCTCGGTGTCGCGCCGACATTGCCGGCTGGAACGTCAGGACGACAGTGTCATGCTGACCGATCTGGGCTCCACCAACGGCACATTCGTCAATGGCGAACGTGTCAGCGACCCCGTGATGCTGGAGGATGGTGCACGGATCACAGTCGGCGCGCATGCGCTAAGCTACCATCGGCGCAGCCAGCAGGAACTGGCGGGCTGGGAGGCGCTGGATCGCGAACTCGGCGAGGCCAGCGACTACGTGCTCTCTGTACTTCCGCCTCCCATCATCGCGGGGCCGGTGCAGGCGGAATGGTTCTATCAGCCCTGCACGCGACTCGGCGGCGACGCGTTCGGTTACCAGATGTTGGATTCCCGTTGCTTCGCCGCATTCATGCTGGACGTTGCGGGACACGGCGCAGGAGCCGCGCTGTTCTCCGTGACAGTGGCCAATGTGCTCCGTCAACGCATGCTGCCGGAGGTGGATTTCCGCAATCCCGCCGCGGTGATTCGCGGGCTCAATCGCATGTTCCCCATGGAACAGCACAACAATCTTTTTTTTACGATGTGGTACGGCGTCTACGACATCGCGGATCGCATGGTGAGTTTCGCGACGGCGGGTCACCATCCGGCCTATCTGCTGGCGCCTGACGCGTCGCAGCCGTTGCCATTGGGCACGCGGAATCCATCGATCGGCATCAGCGCGGATCGCGACGTCGCCGCTTCGCGTGCCCCGGTGACGCCTGGCAGTTCACTGTTCCTGTTCAGCGACGGTGTGTTCGAGATCACCGATCATGCGGGGCGGGAGTGGGATATCTCGCAGATACTGTCGCTGCTGCCGGTCATGGCCGGGCCGGGCGGCCCACGCCACCTGTACGACAAAGTACGCATGACGGCGCGACCGGGCCCGCTGGAGGACGATTTCTCCGCGCTGGCAATCCGCTTCATCTGAGGACATCGACCCATCTGAGGGCAACGACATGGCCGATCTGCCGCTTCGACTGACATGCGCTGACTATGCGCGCGTGATGCCGCTCGCGGTCGGTGACGTGAAGCCGGACGGCATTGATCTGACAATGATGTTGGGGCGCGAAGGTTCATGGCCGGCGCGTGCGGAGATGCTGCGTCGTGCCGCGAGCGATCCGACCGTGCATGGCGGCGAGTCATCAATGGCCGGACATCTGCGCCGGATCGACCAGGGCGACCGCAGCCTGGTCGCGTTGCCGGTGTTCCCGCTGCGCAGTTTCACCGGGCGCGATCTGTATGTGCGTAAAGCCGGGCCGATAAAGACGCCGGCGGATCTGCGTGGCGGTCGCGTCGGGATGTACGACTGGGTGGCGAGCGGCTCGATTTGGTACCGGCATTTCCTGCGCTTTATCGGGGTACCACCCGACGACCTGCAATGGACCATCGGCCCGGTCGACGAACCGAACATCACCAGTCACGTCTATACGCTGCCTGACGGTGTGCGTGCCGCTCCGGGGGGCCGGGCGCTGTCCAAAATGCTGGTCGCCTCCGAGTTGGACGCGATCTACAGCCCGCCGCGGCCTCGGCGCTACCATCCGGTGGACGGACCGATCGCGCGTCTGTTTCCCGACATCCGTACGATCGAGCGGCAGTATTTCCGTGCCACGCGCATGTTCCCGCCACAGCATCTCATCGTTCTGCGACGCGAGACGTGGCAGCAGAACAAGTGGATCGCGCGCGCCCTGACCGACGCATTCGCCCGCTGCACGGAGAGATTCGCCAAGGCGCAGAGGTCGTTCCCGTATGTGTCGCCCTGGCTTGACGCGGAGCTCGAGGAGAGCGAGGCCCTGATGGGTGCCGACTTCCATGCCGATGGCCTCGAACGAAACCGGGCGACAATCGAGGTGTTCGCGGAACAGGCGTATCTCGCCGGCATCGTGGCAAGGCGCATCAGTCCGGACGAGTACTTCGCGGAATTCCTGGAAAGTTAGCGCGGTCAAGCCAGGAACAATCCGGTCAGCTCGATGCCGGGTGGGTCGAGCCCGATAAAGCCCTCGCGAATGGACGAACTCATAGGGTAAAATGCCATGGCCATGCGAGCCATGGGGGCAAACCTCGCCAGCGGCACCGCGGGCCAGAATAGCGAAGATTGCGCGAAAGGACTTTCGCAGGTGCGGCATAAGCCCCATGCTAGCCCCAATCTGAATACCGAGGCATGCATGGCCGAGACCGTCCACGCCACTCCGGAAACCAAGACGGGTGACACGTCACCGGTCGTGGTGGTGAAGAAATATGCCAATCGGCGCCTCTACAACACGGAGACCTCCAGCTACATCACGCTGGACAACCTGGCGGACATGGTACGCCAGGGGCGCGACTTCGTGGTGTACGACGCCAAGACGGGCGAGGACATCACCCGCAGTGTCCTGACCCAGATCATCGTGGAGGAGGAGGGCAAGGGGCGAGCCCTTTTGCCGACCGCGTTCCTGCGCCAGCTCATCGGCTTCTATGGCGACCAGATGCAGAGCCTCGTGCCGCGGTTCCTCGAGCAGGCGATGGGGGCGTTCGCACAGCAGCAGGAACAGATGAGGGCGGCGATGCAGAAGACCATGGGGTCGATCGGCACGATGTTCCCATTCGGCAACATGGAGGAAGTGGGGCGCCAGAACATGGCGATGATGGAGCGGGCGCTCAGCCTCTTCACGCCGTTCTATCGAGGCCCCGAAACGGGAGACACCAGCCAGGCACAGGAAATCGCAACATTGCGCGCCGAGGTGGAGAGCCTGCGCCAGCAACTCGAGGACGCGAAGACCAAGCCCTGATCCTCTCTTCTACGTTGCCGCCCGGCGGGCCTCGGCGATGAAGGCGCGAATGAGCGCCGGATCCTTGACGCCGCGCCGGCTTTCCACACCTGAAGACACATCCACCGCCTGGGCGCTCGTGCTTCGGATTGCCTCACCGACATTGTCGACGGTCAGTCCGCCGGCGAGAATCCAAGGCGCCGGCGCAGCCCAGCCGCGTAGCAGAGACCAATCGAACCGGAGGGCGTTGCCGCCCGGACGTGTGGCGTCGCGTGGCGGTTTGGCTTCCATCAGCAGCTGGTCGGCACCGCCGGCTTCAATGGGTAGATCGGCGGCGGAACCAATGCCCACTGCGCGCCAGAGCGGCAGACCGAAGCGGGCACGCAACGCCGGCAGGTCCAGCTTGCCGTAGAGCTGCAGGACATCCAGTCGCACTGTATCCAGCACACGGGCAATCGCCTCGGGAGTGGGGTCCACGAACAACCCAACGCGCGGTGGGCCGCCGTGAGAACGGGCCGACAGCACCGCAGCCTGTGCCGGGGTAACGTAGCGGGGCGAGAGCGGAAAGAACGCGAAGCCCACCCAGTCGGCGCCGGCGGCGATCGTGGCGTCGAATGCCATCGGATCATTGATGCCACAGATTTTCACTCGCACGGTCATGGCGGCGGCGCCTGGGGAAGCCGCGCCTTCAGGTCCTGCACCTGTGCTTCCAGCAGCCGGACCGTCTGCTCCGCGTGGCGTGCGCGACGGCGCTGGCCCAGCTCCGACAGCCAGACGATCGCGCCCCCGGCGAGGAAGGCGATTGCCATGCCCCCGAGTACCGTCAGCGACAGTGGCAGTTCCAGGGTGTAGTCGCTGGGCCAAAGCCCCAGGCGGACCGGCACTGTATTCGAAAGTGCGAACAGCACCAGCAACAACAGCAGCGGCAGTGCGATCAGCAGCCGCATGACCCACCAATCCTATTCTCTCCCTCCCCTTGCGGGAGCGGCGCAGGGGGAGTGGAAGAGGTTATCCCGTACTTACCGCGCGTTGCGACCCTGTTCTGCCTCGATTGACCCGGTCGCGCAGCTCCTTCCCGGCCTTGAAGAACGGCACGGCCTTCTCGTCCACCGGCACCGCCTCGCCGGTGCGCGGGTTGCGCCCAGTGCGCGCATTGCGCCGCTTCACCGTGAAGGCGCCAAAGCCGCGCAACTCGACCCGCTCGCCGCGAGCCAGCGCGATGGTAATCTGATCGAAAATCGTCGCCACGATGAGCTCGACGTCGGCGCCCCGCAGATGCGGGTTGTTGTCGGCAAGTTCCGCGATGAGTTCCGATTTTGTCATGACCCCGACAGGCGAGTGGCAGTTCAGCCCCCGAAACGTTGCCAGAGCAATCGCGTGCCGTCAAGCATAACTCCTTGGGAGAAAAGGCTTTTCCATAGCGCATCGAACATCCAGCCCAGGCTCGAGGAGAACGCTCGGCTGGCTAGGCTGCTGGTTGAGACATCCTCCACCGGTAGATCTGCCGAGATATTCTTTTGCTTTGCCAGCCACAACCGCGCGTCCTGCTCGCCGCCGATCGCATCGATCAGGCCGAGTTTCAGGGCCTGCCGCCCGGTATACGCCCGCCCATCCGCCAACTCGCGCACCCGCGCATCATCCATGTGCCGCCCGCTCGCGACCATGCCCACGAACTGGTCGTACATGTCCATCACCAGACCCTGAAGCACGTCCCTGCCCTGCGGCGACAGTGGCTTGGTGAAGCTGGGCTGATCCTTGAATGGCCCTGAGGTAATCGCCTCAGCGTTCACGCCGATCGATTTCAGCAGACCGGACACCTCGCCGGTCTCCAGCAGCACGCCGATCGAACCGGTCAGCGTGGCCTCACGCGCGAAGATCCGCGCAGCCGGCACTGCGATCATGTAGCCGGCCGACGCCGCGGTGCCGCCCATCACTGCGACGACCGGCTTCTTTTCGGCAACGTGGGCAATCGCGTCGTGCAGTCCCTCACCGCCCGCCACGCTGCCGCCCGGGCTGTCGATCGCCACGATCAGCGCCTTCACGTTGGCATTGTCGGCCAGCTTGGTGACCGCTTCGTCGAGCTTGCGGTCGTCGCTGATGACCCCGCTGACGGTGAGGCGAGCGACTCTGGAACGGCCGAAACCGATGTGCTCGCCGCGCAGCGCCACCAGCACAGCGGCCAGCACCGCAAGCACCGCAAAACTGCGCCAGAAGAGCAGCCGGCGCTTCAGCCGCCGCCGGTCAAGCAGCAGGTCCGTCTCAAGACTCATCGGCGGTGATAAGTGACCCCCGACCGGCTTCAGTCGCTCTCTGTCTGCGCCTGCTGGTTGCGACGGCGGATGGCCGCACCGAGGATGTCACCGAGTGATGCGCCGGAATCGGACGAGCCGAACTCGGCCATCGCCTGTTTCTCCTCCTCGACCTCCTTGCCCTTGATGGTGAGGCTGAGCTTGCGGGCGGCGCGGTCCACCGCGACGATCTTGGCGTCCACCTTCTCGCCCACGGCAAATCGGTCGGGGCGCTGGTCGGACTTGTCGCGGGCGAGCTCGGCGCGGCGGATGAAGCCGGTCAGTACGTCGCCGACCTTCACCTCGATGCCGTTCGTCTGGATCCCCGTCACCACGCAGGTGACAATTTCGCCCTTGTGCACAGATTCCAGCACCGAGGCGGCCGGATCGTCTCTGAGCTGCTTGATGCCCAGACTGATCCGCTCCTTCTCGACGTCGACGTCGAGCACCTTGGCCTTCACCATCTGACCCTTCTCGTACTTGGTCATGGCGAGTTCGCCCGGCTCGTCCCAGGACAGGTCGGACATGTGGATCATGCCGTCGATGTCGGCGGACAGGCCGATGAACAGGCCGAACTCGGTGATGTTGCGGATTTCGCCTTCCACCTCGCCACCGATCGGGTGCTCGTCGACGAACTGCTCCCACGGGTTGCGCTGCACCTGCTTCAGGCCAAGCGAAATGCGGCGCTTGGACGCGTCCACGTCCAGCACCATCACGTCCACCTCCTGGCTCGTGGCGACGATCTTGCCAGGATGCACATTCTTCTTGGTCCAGGACATCTCGGAGACGTGAACCAGGCCTTCGACGCCCGGCTCAAGTTCGACGAAGGCGCCATAGTCGGTGATGTTGGTGACGCGGCCGGTATACTTGGCACCGACCGGATACTTGGCGGCGACGCCATCCCACGGATCCGCCTCGAGCTGTTTCATGCCGAGGCTGATACGCTGGGTCTCCGGGTTGAACCGGATAACCTGCACCTTGACCTGCTGGCCGATCTGCAGCGCCTCGGACGGATGGTTGATGCGCCGCCAGGCGATGTCCGTGACGTGCAGCAGGCCATCGACTCCGCCGAGGTCCACGAATGCCCCGTAGTCGGTGATGTTCTTCACCACGCCATCCAGAATCTGGCCTTCCTTGAGGCCCTGGATCAGCTCGGAGCGCTGCTCGGCGCGTGTCTCCTCGAGCACGGCGCGGCGCGACACCACGATGTTGCCGCGTGCGCGGTCCATCTTGAGAATCTGGAAAGGCTGCGGAGTGCCCATCAGCGGGCCCACGTCGCGCACCGGGCGGATATCCACCTGCGACCCGGGCAGGAACGCAACCGCGCCGCCGAGATCGACGGTAAAGCCGCCCTTCACCCGGCCATAGATGGTGCCGTTGACGCGCTGCTGGGTCTCGAATGCCTTTTCCAGGTTGGTCCAGGCCTCCTCGCGCCGCGCCTTTTCGCGCGACAGGATGATGGCGCCGTCCCTGTCCTCATAACGCTCGACATAGAGCTCGATAACATCGCCAGGCTTTACATCGGGTTTGGTGCCTGGCGGGCCGAACTCCTTCAGCGCGATACGGCCCTCCGACTTCAGACCGACATCGACGATGGCGTACTCGTCGGTGAGGCGGAGGACGCGGCCGGTGACGACAGAGCCGTCGAAGCCGGTATCCTGGCCGAGGGTTTCATCGAGGAGTGAGGCGAAGTCCTCGCCTCGGAAATGGTCCTGCATGGGGGCAGGCGGGGGTGCGGTGCGGGCGACGGTGGCGGATAGAGCCATGTGCTGGTTGTGTTCCGTTACGGAGAGACCGGGCGGACCCGGTTTGGCCGTTGGTGTGCGCGTTCCACTGTGGAAACACGTCTTGCCCGCGGAGAGCTACCGCGGGCCAGGTTGGGAGTTGCCGAAGTCCTCGTGAAGCGAGGTCCACCCGAGACATACGCCCGGAGCGAGCGAAGTCAAGCTTGGCGACCGTTTTTGCGGCCCGTCTTTGCCAACCTTTGCCTTACCTCCGCGATTGCCAGCTCGAAGGCGCCTTCCGCGTCCAGAGCCGTCGTATCGAGCAAGGCCGCGTCGGCCGCCTGAAGCATGTTCGGCGCGTCGCGCGTGTCGCGAGCCAGCATCTCCGCCTCAACGGTGGCCGGATCGGCCTCGATACCCCTTGCCCGCAGCTCCAGCCATCGTCGATGCGCGCGCTCGGACAGCGACGCGGTGACGTAGAGCTTCACCGGAGCATCCGGGAAAATCACCGTGCCGATATCGCGGCCATCCAGCACTGCGCCACGACCAGTGGCGAAGTTGCGCTGGAAGTCCAGCAACGCCGCACGCACGGCCGGAATCGCCGCCACCGCAGCCGCTGCCGCGTCCGGCGCAGGTCCGCGCAGGTCGCCACGCTCCAGGTCCGCAGCCCGCAGCCCACGCGCCGCCGCCTCGGCCGCCTCCGGATCGGCGGGATCGCCGCCATCATCCAGCACCAGTCGGCCCACGGCGCGGTATAGCAAACCGGTATCGAGATAGGGCAAACCGAGTGCCGCGGCGAGCCGTCGTGCCAGCGTGCCCTTGCCGGCCGCGGCGGGACCGTCGATGGCAATGACCGCCCCGCGGGTCACGCCGGCGACAATGCTCCACCGGCGCGGTTCATCAGTTCGGCGAAGCCAGGGAAGCTGGTATCGATGAAGGCCGTCTCGTCCACGGTCACCGGCTGTTCAGTGGCCACGCCGAGCACCAAGGCAGCCATGGCGACGCGGTGATCCATGTTGGTCTCGACCAAACCCCCGCCCGGCGGCGGACGGCCGTCGCCATGCACAATAAGGTCGTCGCCCTCGACCGCGACCCGCGCGCCGTTCACCGCCAGCAACGCCGCCGTGGCAGCAACGCGATCGCTTTCCTTCACCCGGAGCTCCTTGAGCCCGCGCATCCGCGTGGTTCCCACCGCGCGAGAGGCGACGACCGCAAGCACCGGGTACTCATCGATCATTGTCGGGGCACGCTCCCATGGTATGTCGACACCACGCAGTTCGCGGTGCGACACGACCAGGTCGCCGACCGACTCGCCACCCTGGAGCCGGCGGTTCTCCACAACAATATCGGCGCCCATTTCGGCAAGCGCCGCATAGAACCCGCAGCGCAACTCGTTCAACCCGACGCCCGTGACGGTCAGCCGAGAACCCGGCACCAGCAGGGCCGCGGCTACCAGGAAAGCTGCCGACGAAGGATCGCCCGGCACCTCGACATCGGCTGCATGGAGTTCCGGCTGGCCTTGCAGCGTGATAACCCGGCCCCTGCCCGCCTCCTCCACGTCCACCGTCGCGCCGAAATGGCGCAGCATGTTCTCGGTATGATCGCGCGTGGCCTCCGGCTCTTCAACCCGCGTGATACCGGGCGCATTCAGCCCGCACAGCAGCACCGCCGACTTCACCTGCGCCGAAGGCACCGGCACGCGGTATTCCAGCGGGAGTGCCTCTTTCGGTCCTTGGATGGAGAGCGGCAGCCGTCCTCCCTCGCGGGCGGCGAAGCGTCCGCCACAGGCCGACAGCGGATCGATCACCCGGCGCATAGGTCGCCGACGCAGGCTGGCGTCGCCGGTCATCACCGCGAACAGCGGATGGCTTGCCAGGATACCGCACAGCAACCGCGCGGCGGTACCCGAGTTGCCCATGTCCAGCACGTCCGGTGGCTCGACAAGCCCGCCCACGCCGCGTCCCGCCACGCGCCAGGTGCCGTCGGCATCATGCATCACTTCGGCACCAACAGCGCGCATTGCTGCCGCGGTCCGCAGCACATCCTCGCCTTCGAGCAATCCCGTGATCCGCGTCTCGCCCACCGCCAGTGCCCCGAACATTAGGGCGCGGTGACTGATCGACTTGTCGCCAGGAACAGCGATGCGGCCGGTAAGCGGCGTCGTGGGACGGCGGGAGGACAGTTTTTGGGCGGCATCCATGCGTGAGTGTCCCGGCCAAGTACGCCACTAAAGCATGCCATTGAGGGTTTTCACAGGTGCGTCAAATGGACGGCTTCACCTGCAATGGGATCCTGCCGACTTATTGAATCGCCACATTGATCGCGTGGAAGAAAGAACAGCATCCGCAAGATACCGGGCATCACTTGCGCGTGATTTCATTTACACAAGATGGTCATAGTCCGACTCGGCCGATAAGCTCGCGATCGCGTTACGTCCCTTGCATTCGTTGCACGGCGTCCGCGATCGAATGAGCTACGGAGCAGTCGATTACCCATGAGCAATCCACGGCAATGGACCGCGCCGTTCGGCGCAGCGCTCGCGTTTTGCGTGTATACCGGCCTGGTTAGCTCTACCATTGCGGCTGCTGACCCGGTCATGACGCTCGCAGATGCAATATCCCGGGATTTCGACCCCGCAACAATATCCACACTGATCGCCGGTACCGCCGGACATATCCCAGCGGACGCCACAAATACAGCTCCCGCACTGGAACAACTCCAGCACGTTCTAAATGTCGGCGACGGGGTCGCTGTCGCATTGCTGCATATCTTCGACCAGCAGAACGTCGCAACGGACCAACTGATCAAAGACCTCGCGCAGTCAGCATCGCTGTATCACGCCGTATCAGACGACCTCGCCGGCATGAGCCTCGAGGATCCAGCGGAACAACAGATGATCGCCCAGGCTCAAACTGCCATGAACGCCGGCAGGTTTAGCGATGCCGAGCAACAGATCCGGCAGCTCGAGGACCGAGAGATCGCATCGGCGGCCCAATCGGCCGACGGCAGTGGCGTGCACCTGCCGCTTGCCAGTGCGCATCAATTCGCGGCCGCTCAGGCGCTGACACTGCTAGGCAAGATTGCACTGATGAAGCTGCAATACGGAGCAGCGACCGAAGATTTCCAGTTGGCGCGACAGAGACTTATGACCGGTCCAGTCGGTCCGTCGAACGCGCGCGTGACCGGCTCGGAACCCGCGGCACCCCCGCCCAGACAACAGGCCAACGAGGGAACGACCCCTGCATCCAAGCCAATTGTCGTGGCGATGGTTCAGCCCGCGATCAGTTCGACTATTCCGGACGCGGCGCCAACATCGCAAGCTCTGCCGCGGGTCACCAACACGGTGGCAGAATTGCCGCCGGCGGCTCATGCTCTGCCAGCCGACACGCTTGAGTTGATACTCCACCGTGGCGACGAGCTGCTCGCATTGGGTGATCTCGCCGCGGCACGCTTGCTCTATGAGCGGGCGGCGTCGGCAGGAGATGCCCGTGGCGCGACCGGTATGGCGAAGACCTACGATCCACGCGTGCTGGCACAGATGGGCGCGCGCGGCATACAGCCCGATCCCGATGTCGCGGCGTCGTGGTACAGAAAGGCGCTTTCACTCGGCGACACCTCAGCGGCCGCACGTCTCCGGATGCTGGAACGGCGCGTAAGCAGCCAATAATCACTCTTCCTCCCCCTCCCCTGGCGGGAGGGGGTTTTGGGAGGGGACACCGGCCGCCCCCACCTATGGCAATTCATCGGCCAGATTGCTTTGCTCCCGATCGGAAACGAACCCGATACCCGGCGCTGATTTGACACCCGGCCCGGGCGGTGGCAGGAGCGCCGGCTTCCCGCACCGCCAACCCACGCGAGGCCAATTGGATGGCGAAGCCTGAACTCGGCACCAAGCGTGTCTGCGTCGCCTGCGGCGCCCGCTTCTATGACCTCACCAAGGTCCCGGCGGTCTGCCCGAAATGCGCCACCGAGCAGCCCATCGAGCAACCGCGTCCTCGGCGCACCGGCGGCAATGTGGTGGAGGAGAGACGCCCGAAGAAGCCCGTCCCGGCGCCGGGCATGGAGGAAGCCGACATCGAGGTGGAGGGCGTCGAGGAGGAAGGCGAGGAAGATATCATCGAAGATGCCGCCGATCTGGAGGACGACGCCGATGCGATCGGCCCGGATATCGAGGTCGAGCCGGATTCCGACGAGACGGAGCGCTGACGGCCTAGAGCGGCGAGCCGTCCTTGCGGGTGTAGCCATACCTGCCGTCCGAACCCATCGCGGCCTTCAGATCGTCGTCCGGATAGGACCCTTCGTCGCCAGGCGTGCGATCGCCTATCTCCAGGATCACCACATCGGCGCCACTGTTGTTCTCGAGATGATGCGCGGTGCCGCCGGCCGGGAAGCCCGCGCACATGCCAGGTGAGAGCTGCGTTGACCCGGCATCGGTGATCAGTGTCGGCGTCCCCTCCAGCACATAGATGAATTCATCCTGACGGCTGTGCCGGTGATGCAGCGCGGACCATGCGCCGGGCGCCAGGCGCGTCAGGTTCACTCCGAACACGGTCAGCCCGAACGGGTCGCCCAGCGGCCGCTTCTCACGCCCAGCCACACGTGCCGCCAGATCTGCAGGATAGCCCGAGGCACGCGCCCGCAATGGCGTGTCGGCCGCATGGAGGGCGGGCGCGCGTATCGTGTCAGCCATTTGTGTCGCTCCCTTATGCAATGCGCAGCGTTCACCGCTGCCCGCGCAGACGCAACAGCAGGGCGAGCAGGGTGTCGTACGGCAGCGCCAGCGCCTCGCGCAGCCACCAGCAGCAGCGTCGATACCAATGCGTCGCGGCCGGAACCGTTGGGGGCATCGCGGCGCGCGCCGGCACTCCCATCAATCGCAGCAGCAGGATGCACCGTGGCAGATGGTATAGGCTGCTGGCGGCGAACACCGGCGCGGCGACACCGCGACTCTGCAGCAGCGCCGTGACCGCCCGGACGGATGACAACGTATCAAGGCCGGTCTCCTCCAGCACGATGCATTCGGCGGGCACGCCACGTGCCTCCAGCAACGCCCCCATCACCGACGCCTCCGACGGGCCGTGACGCCCGACCGCGCCAGTCGGCACGAACAGGGGATTGGCGAAGCGGGCGGCGAACGCGGCGGCGGCCTCGACGCGCAGGACCAGCGTGGTGCTGGGCCGGCCGCCGGGGCGCACCGCCGCGCCGAAGATTACAATGACAGCGTCGGGGCTCAGGTGCGACGAACGTTCCAAAAGATCACGAAACCCTCGGGCACGCCCGTGATGTCCTTCTGGAACGCGGTGGGAAGCTGCGCGAGCCCGAGCGGATAGTAGGGGACGTTGTCGAACGCCTGAAGCTGGATCTCGGCGCCGATTTGCTTCTGCGCCACGAGGTCCGGCGCGTTGAACCAGGCGTCGCGCAGTGACTCGATCTTCGGATCGGTGGGCCAGCCGAACCAGGCGCCCTTGCCGTTGCCCCGCAGCGGCAGATGGCTCGCCGGGGTGAAGAAGTCCAGGCCAGAGAAACCGGTGCAGAACAGGTTCCAGCCTCCCTCGGCCGGCGGTTTGGTCAGCGCGCGGCGCTGCACCACGGTGCCCCAGTCGGTCGCCTGGTAGTCCACGTCCATGCCGACGCGCTTCAGCATATCGGCGGCGACCTCGGCCAGCGGGTAGTTGGTCGGCTGGTCGGTCGCACCCATCAGCACGATCTTCTCGCCCTGGTATCCGGCCTTCTCCAGCGCGGTCTTTACCGCGGCGTAGTCGCGCTTGCCGGTGAGCGAGGATAGGCCGGCATCGCTCGCCAGCGGCGAGATGGGCGGGAAGAAGCCGCAGGGCGCCGACCAGAGCGAGGTCTCCTCGCCCATCATCGCGGTCATATATTCCTTCTGGTCGATCGCTCCCATCAGCGCGCGACGCACCGCCGGCTTGTCGAACGGCGGATACAGATGGTTCGGCCGCAGCAGGTAGGGCGCGCCGGTGTGATCGGTGATCGGTGTCTGGATGCCGGCCTTGCGCAGCACCGGCAGCAGATCGGCCGACGGATTCTCCCACCAATCCATCTCGCCCGCCTGCATCGCCGCCGCCTTGGTGGCTTGATCGGGCTGCACGTGCCATTCGACGCGGTCGAAATGCACGATCTTGGGACCCGCGGTGAAGCTGACCTCGCCATCCTCACGCGGTTTGTACTTGTCGAATTTTTCGTAGACGAACAGCGAGCCCTGCACCCGCTCGCTCGTGTTGAATTTGAACGGTCCGCTGCCGACGACCTCGGTGAACGCCTTGAACGGATCGGTTTCGGCGATGCGCTGCGGCATCATGGCGCACATGTTGGAGGCGCCGTGGCACAGCGCGTCGGGCAGCAGCGCGAAGGGCTGCTTCAGGCGGAACAGGATGGTCTTGTCGTCTGGGGCAGACAATTCGTCGGTGCGCGCCATCAACGCCTGGCCGAACGCGTCGCGCGCCCCCCAGCGCTTGATCGAGGCGACGCAGTCGCGCGCCAGCACCCGCTCGCCGTCATGGAACATCAGGCCGTCGCGCAGCGTGAGCTTCCAGGTCTTGCCGCCATCGTCGATAACGTGGCCGGCGAGCATCTGCGGCGTTGCCTTGAAGCCGTCCTTCTGACCGGTCTGGCCGTACAGCGTGTCAAACACCATGAACCCGTGGTTGCGCGTCACGTAGGCGGTGGTCCAGATCGGATCGAGGATCGCCAGGTCCGATTGTGCGATGAATTTCAGGACTTGCTGTTTCTGTGCCCGCGCGACTGCGGGCAGTGCCAGGGCCGCGGCCGAGGCGGCGAGGAAAGTGCGTCTCTGCATGTTTGGTTCTCCCAGTTGTTGTTGCTTCCTCCCTGACTTGCCGGTGATGGTGGATCGGGAGTATCGGCTTTGTCCATCTCGGCCCGGAACAGGATCAGCCAGTGAAATCCCTGTCGGAAGCCGCCGTGCGGCAGTATCGCGAACTTGGCTATTACGCGCCGATCCCGGTCCTAAGCCGAGTGGATGCCGGCGAGCTTCGCCACAGGCTTGAAGCGTTCGAGGCAGCCGGGGACGGGATGCAGGGTCCCGTGCGCCACAAGCCGCACCTCCTGTTCACGTGGTTGAACGATCTGGTCCGCCATCCGCGCATCCTCGACGCGGTGGAGGACATCATCGGCCCAGACATTCTTTGCTGGGGCACGTCGTTCTTCACCAAGGAGGCGCGCAGTCCGGGCTTTGTATCGTGGCATCAGGACTCGACCTATTGGGGACTGGAGCCGCCGGACATCATCACCACCTGGGTGGCGTTCACCGACAGCGTTGCCGCGAACGGCGCGATGCGGGTGATCCCCGGCACCCATCTGTTCGACCAGGCGCCTCACCGCGACACCTTCGCCGCCGACAACGTGCTGTCACGCGGCCAGGAGATCGAGGTAGATGTCGATGAGCGGCAGGCCGCGATGCTGGAACTCGCCGCCGGTGAGATGTCGCTGCACCATGTGCGATTGATCCACGGCTCCGATCCCAATCCGTCAGACGATCGGCGTATCGGCTTCGCGATCCGGTATATCCCAACGTATGTGCGCCAGGTCGCCGGCAGCGCCGACAGCGCGACGCTGGTGCGGGGCGAAGACCGTCACCATCACTTCGAGCATGAGCAGCGCCCGGATGCCGACATGTCACCGGCGGCGATCGCCCACCACGCGGCGGTCACCAGCAGGTTCGCGCAGATCCTGATGCGGGGAACTGCGCGGGAGATGCGGGCGTAAGGGCACGCAGAAGACTCCCTTCAGGCCCGGCTCTAATGGGGCGGCCTCTCAGCGCGTTGTCGCAACGCCCTCATCTCCTCGAAGCGCACGGTGACGTCCCGCATGATCGCCGCGATGCCGAGGATCGCGCCGGACGCGTCGCGGAACGGCGTGATGGTGAATTCGATCGAGACGCGCGAGCCATCCTTGCGAGCGGCAGGCACTGCGAGGATGTCCCCGGCGCCATAGCGGGTCGCGCCCGTCCGCATCGTCTTCGTGTAGCCGTCCCAGTGACGGGATCGCAGCGAGGCGGGAATGATAATGTCCAGCGATCGACCTAGTGCTTCGTCTGCCGCGTAGCCGAACATCCGCTGCGCGCCGGCATTCCAGTATCGTATTTGTCCCTCAGCATCAGCATACACCACGGCATCGGACGTGGCCTTCAGCAGCGCGACTGCAAACTGTTGCAGATCAAAGGTCATTACCACCTCGTCATGCAGACGGTTGAAGATGCAGCAACCGGGACAGAGCCTGCCTCGGACGGATGAGATCAGCGAGGCTCGTGCGATCCAGTACGGCGAGGAACGCCGCAACTGCGTCCGCCAAAGCCCCCTGCAGCACGCAGGCCGGGTGAATGGCGCAAACGGCGCCGGAGCCAAAGCACGGCACGATATCGAAATCCGGCTCGGTGCGGCGCAGGACCGCGCCCACATTGATCGACGCCGGCTTCCTCGCGAGCCGCAGTCCGCCGCCCTGACCCCGAACTGTAACAACCTCGCCGGCGCGCGCCGCCTGATGCACCACCTTGGTCAGATGGTTGGTGGAGATGTCGTAGGCTGTGGCGATCTCCTCGATGGTGCACAGGCTGTCCGGGCGCAACGCCAGATAGATCAGCGTGCGCAGCGTGTAGTCGCTGAAAGCTGTCAGGTGCATTGGAATACCGCAAGCTTCAGGCTCTCGGCGATGCGCCGCGCCTTGCCTGCGAAACGCTCCGCGAGAGGTGGAACGAAAAGCTCGGCCGCGGTCGCCTCGAACAGGTCGAGCCAGTTGCCGAACATTGGCGGCTCAATGCCCGAAACTCCGCGGTGCGTACTGACAGGATCGCCCCGGTAGCGGCCGCTGGTCAGCATGACCGACGACCAGAACGCATACATCTGCTCGAGATGCTGTGGCCACGCATCATCTGCGATCGCGGCGGCAAAAATCGCCCCCAGCGTCGAGTCACGCCGAACTCGCGCATAGAAGCTGTCCACCAGCACCCGGATCGTTGCCTCGGTCACTACGTCGAAGGCCGCGCTCATGGGAAGAATACCGCGGCACAGACCACCGACAAATCGGCAGAGAGATTGCTAGACAGGCGACAAAGCCTCATGGCATGCCTAAAGCTGTATTGGAAATGCACCTTAACGCAGCGGCTAGCTTGCAGCAATGTGCTCTCGGGTTGGTGATTCAGTTAGGGAATATGGACCTCAATCGTCTCGTGGTGATCTCCGGGTGCTCCGGTGGCGGTAAATCAGCACTGCTGATCGAACTCGGCCAACGCGGTTACGCCACAGTGGAGGAGCCCGGCCGAAGGATCGTGAAGGAAGAGATGCTCGGCGCCGGATCGGCACTGCCGTGGGTGGACGAGGCCGCTTTCGCACGCCGTGCTGTTGAGATCGCCCTTGCTGACCACGCTGCAGCGAGCGGTGAAACCGGCTGGGTCTTCTTTGATAGGGGCTTGCTTGATGCCGCAGCTGCCCTTCAGCACCTGACAGGTGAGCCGACGCTGACAACCCTCGGCGAAGCGCATCGCTATCACCGGAAGGTTTTCCTTGCACCGCCTTGGCCTGAAATCTATGTGACTGACTCTGAACGGCGTCATAGTTTCAGTGATGCCGTCGCCGAATATCAGCGTCTGCTCGGTATATATCCCTCGCTCGGCTATGAGGTGATGATCTTGCCTAAAGTCAGTGTGCATGAACGAGCGAATGTTGTCCTGCATACCCTGACGGAGTAGCTGATCCGCTCGCATGAGCCAGTGGTGAATGATGACGGACCTCGCAAGGCGGAATGACCTCATGGCGCCGGGCACGCCAGCGCCGCCGGAGCGGGACAAGGCGAAAGCGTCCGGTCCGGCGGTGTGGCTGGACCTGGACCAGCAGGCGTTGGACGACGCCTACGATCAATCGAAATACGCGCTCAACCGGTCACAGACCCTGGAGCGTTACGCCAGCAACAGCGACATTGCCCGCGAGCGGCTGGGGGCGCCACGCCGTATCGCCTATGGCCCAACCGCCAACGAGGCGCTCGATCTGTATCCGGCGGCCACCACGGACGCGCCAATCAGCATCTTCGTGCATGGCGGCGCGTGGCAACGTGGTCTCGCCAAAAACTATGCATTCGCAGCCGAATTGTTCGTGCGTGCTGGCGCGCATCATGTCGTCCTGGACTTCGTCAACGTGATCCAAGCGGGCGGCGATCTGATGCCGATGGCGGATCAGGTGCGGCGCGCCATCGCCTGGGTCTACCGGAACGCCGCGAGCTTTGGTGGCGATCCCAATCGCATCCATCTCTACGGTCACTCGTCCGGAGCGCATTTGGCCGGGGTGGCGATGGTTACGGACTGGCGTGGCCAGTATGATCTCCCCACCGACGTGGTAAAGACCGGACTGCTTTGCAGCGGGATGTACGACCTCCGACCGGTGCGACTTTCGGCGCGCTCACGGTAACGTGAACTTCACCGACGACATGGAGGCGGCGCTCAGCACGCAGCGCCACATCGACCAATTCACGGCACCGGTCGTGTTGGCCTTTGGCACATTGGAAACGCCGGAGTTCCAACGCCAGAGCCGGGATTTCGCAGCCGCCCTCCGCGCCGCCGGCAAGCCTGTCGAACTGCTGGTTGGCAGCTACTACAATCATTTCGAGATCGCCGAGACGCTCGCGTCGCCTTACGGGTTGCTCGGCCGCGCCGCGCTCGTGCAAACCGCCGGGGCATGACATGCGCCACAGCGCGATGCAGGCAACGCACAAGCGCATAATCCTCAGGCGATAGGCGCAGCAAGCAGCAACCGGTTGATCCGCTCCAGCGCGCCGAACGTCGACCGCCAGCCCCGCATGAATGCCTCGGCGCCAGTTCCACGTTCCGCCAGCGCTGCCGCGATCTGGCCCACGCTTCGCCGCCCATCGACCAGCCGCAGAATGGCCGCCGCCAGTGGCGGCAGCGCAATCGGCTGACGCAGCCCGTCGAACACCATGGTGATCGTGCCGTCCGGCGCAATTCCTCCCGCAAGCTCCGGCCCGGACAGTTCCCGCAGCACCGGCACGGCATCGGCGGCCATGCAGTCCGCACGTTCCACCTGTTCGCTCGCACGCACACAATACACGATATGCGCACTGACATTGCCGGCGAGCGCTTCGGCCAGTGCAGCCCGATCGATCGGGTCGAGCGCCGCTATCCGCGCGCGCAGCCGCGGATCAGGCAGCAGCGGTACCGGATCATAGCGCGCCGGTTCGACCCAGCACGTGATGGTCAGCCCCTCACCCGCCAGCAGCGCGTGCAGTTCGCTCACGGTGAATGCACTGTCGCGCGGGTTGAGCAGCAGATCGTAGAGTCCCGCGTCGCCGCCATTGATGTGATCGTCGAGGAAACCGTTCCGCCGTAGCCACGCAGTCTCCGGCAGGTGGCGCATCACGCGCTTTGCCACATCCAGTCGCTCGATGACCGCCTGCTCCGACGGCGCCAGCAAACGCAGTGCATCCTGCAGCATATAGACGCCGGTGCGCCCGTGCGGCGCATAAACCATCAGCCCAAGCCCGCCGCCCGGAGCCAGCACCGATAGCAGCGCACGCAAGCCTTCCGCCGGATCGGGCAGATGATGCAGCACACCGCAGCAGTCGATGTAGTCGAACGGTCCGAGCCCCGATCCTGGCAAGTCCAACAGCGAGCGCTGCTCCCACACAATGTTGCTGAGCCCCCGCGCCGCCGCTCGTGACTGGGCAATCCTCAGCGCCGCCGTCGACCGGTCGAGCCAGGTGATATTGCCCCCCCTGCCCTCGCGCGCCATCTGCTGCGCCAGCATGATCGTCGCATCGCCCGTGCCGCCGCCGGCGATCAGTGCGCGCAACGGCACCGATGCCGGACGACGCGCGCCGAACACCCAGTAATCGATCTCGCGCAGATGCCCCGGGCTGCCCACGATCAGCCGCTTGGCCTCGTCGCGCGGATCGCGCCGCGGATACGGGAATGCCTCGTATTGCGCCGCCAGCCTGGCGTCGGTTGCGTCGGTCATGCGCCCGGCATAGACCGCCGGGATGGCTGAAGCCAGATCACGCGGCTATTTCGGCATCGGCGTCGAGGGGGTCTCGAAGTCGGCCAATGTCGGCGCCCTGCTGCGCACCGCACACGCCTTCGACGCGGCGTTCTGCTTCATCGTCGGCGCCGGCTTCGATGCGCGCGCCGGCCAACTCGCCGACACCGCCGCAACACCGGAACACGTGCCGCTCTGGCGCTTTTCGGATATCGATACGCTTCGCCTGCCGCAGCACTGCGTGCTGGTCGGAGTTGAACTGCTGGACGACGCCACGGAGCTTCCGTCATTCCGTCATCCGGTGAACGCCGCCTATGTGCTGGGTCCCGAGCGGTCGGGCCTGTCGCCCGCCATGCTGCAGCGATGCCGGCATGTCGTGAAGATACCCACTCGCTTCTCGCTCAATCTGGCGGTGGTCGGCGCGCTGGTGCTGTACGATCGCCTCCTCCAGCACGGCCGATTCGCTGAGCGCCCGGTCGGCAGCGAAGGCAAGACGACGGCGCAACCTCTGCCCCGCGGCCACGGCGCACCGCGCTTTCGCCGCAACATCCCCGGATGGGTAGAGCGCAAGCCAAGTTCCTGACCCATCGCCGCTTGTCGCACCATACCCCACGCCGTATCTCTTGCCGCATGCGCCGAATCGTCACCGTGCTCTGTCTCATGCTCGTCATCCCACTCGCCGCACAGGCACAGCCGAAGCGCCCGACCACCGAGAAGGCCGCGCCGGGCCCCAAGGAACTCGGCAAGTTCGATGACTGGATCGCGGCGACGCACGAGGAGTCCGGTCAGACCGTGTGTTACGCATTCGTCCGAGCCAAGAACTCCGTGCCGGCGCTGCCTGGTCGCGGCGAGGTCGTGCTGACCGTCACAGAGCGCCCGAGCGGTCGGGACACGGTGGCGATCTCGGCCGGCTTTCCCTTCCGCAAGGACGCCGCGGTGACCGTGCAGGTCGATACCACGGGCCTCGACTTCTACACCGCGCAGAGCAGCGCCTTCGCGCGGGACGGCAAAGCGGCGGTCGCCGCATTCTTGAAGGCTGGGCAGGCGTTATCGCGTTCACCGGGTCCGCGCGACGGCCAGACGATCGTGGACACATTCAGCCTGCGTGGCTTTAGCGCGGCTTACACGGCAATCAACAAGGCATGTCCGGCACGCTGATGAGCGACCCGGCTCTCGATCTGACCGAGGCGGAGCGCGACCGCATCCTCGCCAAATCGGCGCAGTTCGATCCGCCGCCGGTGCAGCTCGTTGATGGACGGCGTGACCTCGTCGGACTGTCGCGCGCTGAACTGGCCGCGGAGGTCGCCGCAATCGGCGAGGCTCCGTTCCGCGCCAAGCAGCTCTGGCATTGGATCTACCACCAGGGCGTCACCGATTTCTCCCGCATGTCATCTATCGCCCGACCGTTGCAACAGCGGCTTGCCGAGCGCTTCGTGATCGGCCGGCCAGAAGTCGTCACGGTGCAGAGCAGCGAGGACGCGACGCGGAAGTTCCTGTTCCGCTTCCGTGACGGGCAGGAGGCGGAGACCGTCTATATCCCGGACCTCGTTGAGGATCGAGGCGCGGTATGCATCTCCTCGCAAGTGGGATGCACGCTGTCATGCCGCTTCTGCCACACCGGCACGCAACGCCTGACGCGGAACCTGGGTGCGGCGGAAATCGTCGGCCAGTTCTTGGCGGCGCGCGATGCATACGGCGAGTGGCCGTCGCCTACCGGTGAAGCACCTCGTCTGCTTTCCACGATCGTTCTGATGGGCATGGGTGAGCCGCTCTACAACTACGCCAACGTCGCCCAGGCGATGACGATCGCGATGGACAACGAGGGCATTGCGCTGTCGCGCCGACGCATAACGCTGTCGACGTCCGGCGTGGTGCCGATGATGGATCGTGCCGGCGCCGAACTCGGGGTGAACCTTGCGGTGTCGCTGCATGCGGTGCGTGACGAGCTGCGCGACGAACTGGTGCCGCTCAACCGCAGATATCCGATCGCCGACCTGATCGCCGCCTGCCGGCGTTATCCGGGGGCATCTAACGCGCGGCGCATCACCTTCGAATACGTCATGCTCAAGGACGTCAACGACAGCCAGGCAGATGCGCGCGAACTGGTGCGGCTGATCGCCGGCATCCCAGCGAAGGTGAACCTGATCCCATTCAACCCCTGGCCCGGCAGCCCGTTCGAGACCAGCAGCAACAGCGCGATCGATCGGTTCGCGCGGATTGTTATGGACGCCGGTTTTGCTTCCCCGATCCGCTCTCCGCGGGGGCGCGACATCCTGGCGGCGTGCGGTCAGTTGCGGACCGAAAGCCGCCGAAACCACCCGGCTGCCTGATCAGGAGGCTGCGGCCGTCCCGCAATCTTTCGGCGCCACACGTGCTGTGACAAACCGCAGCAGACAACGGCCAAACCGCCGGGCGAAGCCGGCCGAGTTGCCGCCGCCGTGCCCGGAGATGCCCTCCGGCTGGTCGATCACCAGCGCGGCCGCGACCCGCGGCGGCAATTGCGTGTTCAGCAAATCGATCCGATCCGGCATCCCGCGCACATATGCGTCGCCTTTGAACTGGACGACGGCGACCCGCGCGGTGGACGCGCGAATGCCGTGCAAGATGCGGAACAGCTCAGCCTCCTGCGTTCCCTGACTGCTGAAGCTGGCCGGCGAAACAGCAATCACCGCATCCGCCAGCCCTGGCGTGTCGAGCACCTGCAAGCTGTTCCAGGCACCTCGCGACTGGCCCGCGACCACCACCATGCGCCAGCCCCGCGCTCTCAGCGTCGTCAGCCCCTTGCGCAGCCACTCCGCCGCTGCGTCGGCAGTGTCGGCAAAGGGTTCACGCTCGAACCGAACAATATCGAAACCGCTGTTGTTGAAGGCGCGCACCCAGTCAGGCGGTTGCTGGCCGCGCCCGTCATAGCCGTTGCCCTTGCCGTGCCCCCAGACCAGCACACCGCGTGCTGATTGCGGGCCCCACCAGAAGAAGCGCGTATCCGGCGCGAAGGCGTAGTCGCGCGTTGCGATCAATGGCCCCGGCACGGACGGAAGCTTCTGGGGTGCCCTGCCCTGCCACACGACCTGCAGATCCTCGGCATAGATCGCGCAATCTGTGCCGCCCTTGTCGGCACACGACTTGAGTGCCCTGGCTCGCGCGTCCTCGATCGAGTGGCCGCCACCGTACCAGCCATACTGGCCATGCGAGGCGACAGCCATGGCGCGAGGCACGTCCATCAGCAGGAAATCCTGGTAACTGTCGCGTCCCTGCGATGTCAGGTATGGCACTGCGGCGACATCCAGTATCGCCCATTGCTCAGCCGCCCGGGACACCCCTCCGGAAAGCCATGGCAGAATGACCAGGAGTGCCACCGCCAACCGCATGCCCGCGCCTCCGATGCGTCGACGCATCGAGCATGCGCCGGCCGGCCCGCCTTGCGCAATTATGTTTTCCGGGGCTACTCCGGCCTGCGATAGCCCCTCGTGGAGACTGCTGATCCATGCGCGTGAAGGATGTGAAGAAGGTCGTGCTGGCCTATTCCGGCGGCCTCGACACCAGCGTGATCCTGCGCTGGCTGCAGGTAACCTATCGCTGCGAGGTGGTCACGTTCACCGCCGATCTCGGCCAGGGCGAGGAACTCGGCCCGGCGCGGCAGAAGGCCGAGATGTTCGGCGTGAAGGAAATCTTCATGGACGATCTGCGCGAGACCTTCGTGCGCGACTTCGTCTTCCCGATGTTCCGCGCCAATGCTCTCTATGAAGGCCAGTATCTGCTGGGCACGTCGATCGCGCGGCCGCTGATCGCGCAGCGGCAGATCGAGATTGCCGAACAAGTCGGAGCCGATGCGGTGGCACATGGCGCGACCGGCAAGGGCAACGACCAGGTTCGCTTCGAGCTCAGCTATTATGCGCTGAAGCCCGACATCAAGATCATCGCGCCGTGGCGTGAGTGGGAGCTGACCAGCCGCACGCGGCTGCTGGAGTTCGCCGAGCAGAATCAAATTCCGATCGCCAGGGATAAGCGCGGCGAGGCACCGTTCAGCGTCGATGCCAACCTGCTGCACTCGTCGTCCGAGGGGAAGATCCTGGAAGACCCGGCGGTCGAGGCCGACGAGATCGTCTATCAGCGCACCATCCGCCCGGAGGACGCACCCGACGCGGCGACGGTGATCGCCGTCGATTTCGAGCATGGCGATGCGGTCGGCATCGACGGCGTGCCTCTGTCGCCGGCGGCACTGCTGACGCGGCTGAACGAACTCGGCCGGGCCAACGGCATCGGCCGGCTGGACATGGTGGAGAACCGCTTCGTCGGCATGAAGTCGCGCGGCGTGTACCAGACGCCGGGCGGCACGATCCTGCTGGCGGCGCATCGCGGCATCGAAAGCATCACGCTCGACCGCGAGGCGGCGCATCTGAAGGACAGCCTGATGCCGCGCTACGCCGAGTTGATCTACAACGGCTTCTGGTTCAGTCCGGAGCGGCGGATGCTTCAGGCGCTGATCGACGAAAGCCAAAAGAGCGTCACCGGGCAAGTGCGGTTGAAGCTCTACAAGGGCAACGTGTCGGTGATCGGCCGGCAGTCGCCGAACAGCCTCTACGCGCAGGACGTGGTGACGTTCGAGGACGACCAGGGCGCCTACGACCAGTTCGACGCGCAGGGCTTCATCAAGCTGAATGCGCTGCGCCTGCGTCTTGGAGCGATAGCGGGGCGACGGGGCGGGACTCTCTGATTCCGTCAGCCGGGAGCACGTTCCCCATGGCGACGCGCCTTTGCGAGCTTGCCGCAGTCGCCCATGCAGCACCAGGGACAATTCTGGAGCCGGCTTTCATCGACGAACAGCCCGCCGCAGCCGCGATCGTCCTGACACCGTCGAATTTTGCGTGTGCGGCTGCCCGTCATGAGCTCAGCGGCCGACAGCGCGAACCGGCCGGATAAGATCGAGCGATTCCGCTCTTTCTCCGGATGGGGAGCCGATCGGTGTTCGGCGGGCTGGCTGGTGCTCGTCGTGAGCGCGATGGAGCGGATGCCCAGCTGCCTCAACGGCCGCCTGGACGCGCGCGAGCAAATGCGGCGTGCGTTTCTTCGTCAGCTGCCACGGCCTTCTTGCCTAGGCGCAGCAACACGTTCCAAGCGGCATCGCCGCACTCCCGCTCGCCACGACACCCTTCTGGATTGCGCTTCTCGACGCGACGCTGCCCGGCGACAGCCAGTCAAGCCTGCAGCAGATCCTTCTCCTCATTCCGGGATTTGCCGGCGTCGGGCTGATTGTTACGACCCAGATGGACTCTGCCGGACAACTCACGCAGTACCTAACGAGACGGGCCACCGCATGTTCTCCTTGACTGTCGGTAGGGTGTCCACAGCCTAACCATCCAGCTCCGAATAGCGGCGGAAGATCCCGGTCTCCCTGAACGGTACGCGCCGTTCGCTCGCCAAATAAGCCTTGAGGCGCGGCCGTTCCGCCACCGCTTTGTGCAGGGACATCAGACGCGGCAGCTTCGCCAATTCTCGCTCGCACGCAAGAGGAAATGCAAAATGCAATCCCTCGACCAACTGGAACAAGGACAGATCGGCATAGGTGACGGAGCTACCGACCAGGTGATCGGCGCCGGCCGGGTTCGCATTCAGAATCTGCTCAAACCAGCCGAGAAACTTCGGCATGCGATCCCTGCGGAAGACCGTGGCGCGCGCGACCGCCTCATCCTTTTGTTCATGGAACCACTTATCCTCATCGATTGGATGGTGCGAATCATACACTTCCTTGACGATGTCGGTAATCGTGAGCTCGATCTGATGCGTCCATAGCCGGCCGTCTTCGTCGGTTGGCGCAAGTCCGATCCGACCGCCTAGGTATAGCAGGATCCCCGCGGTGTGGCTGACAATCATGTCACCATCGCGCAGGAACGGCGGGGCGAACGGGATGCGTGATGCGCCCTCGCCGCGAAGCAGAGCCAGCATAGCCGGAACGCCGCGCCCTTCGCTCTCTAAGCCACGCGCCACATCGATATAGGCGGCCCCGGCATCTTCCAACGCGAGGCGAACGAACTCACCACGTCCCTGGATTTCTGGCCAATAGTAAAACTCGTAAGTCATGGCGCGCCTCTCTTCGGGTATGAGTGGTCGTATTGGCAACCAACTGAATGACCACTTGGTGGCTTACCGGCGTTTCCTTGAACTATCGTACGAGAACACGTCCCGTAAGCCAGTCCACACCGATGGCGACTTGGCGGTCGCCCCCGCGCAACATAATCCGGCCGCCGGATGATCCGCCATCCGGGGTGAAACTGATGAAGCGGTCGCCTGTCGGCGAGACATCGGCGGACCACGCAACCGCTGCGCCCCCATCGAGTTGATACCCACCAGTTCCAAATGCCACGACCACCCCGCGTTCCTCGGCGATCGCCCGCGAGCGCGCCAGGCGCAGCGCACCCGCGACCTGTCTAGCCGTCGCATCAAGTTCCAGACGTCGGCTGCGAACCGGCCCATGCGTCATCACCAGACCCAGCGTCAGCCCGAGCACGACCAGCACCACGATCATCTCGAGCAGCGTGAAGCCTGCCGTGCCGCGTCGGTTCATCGTTGCGCCTGCGGCCAACCGCCCCTGCGCAGATAGCGCACGAGAAATCCTTGCGACAGCGCTTGCACGCTGAACAGGTAGTTTTCGCAGCGTCCGATTGGCATGCCGTCGGCGCGAGACGCGTCGTAGCTGACCGTCCACACTGTGACGCCGCACAACACGGTGTTGGGTGTGGAGGAGGGGAATTCGTCGACCAGCCTCGGTTCGATCCGTGCATAGTAGTCGCGCACTTGCACCTCTCGCGCCATGACATCCAACACCGACAGGACACGACAGATAGGCCGGTCTTCACCAGCGCTGGCGCGTGGCACGGGCAGCAGGAACAGGATCAACACCAGCGTCACGCTTGCCCGGATCACAACACGCCTCCACTGTTCATCAGCCAATCGCCGTGCAGCCACAGCAGCCAGAAAGCGAGCGCCAGGCACGGTCCGAACGGCAACGCTGTGTCGGCCCGCACCCGGCGCCCCCCGAGCGCGAGGCATGCCGCTGCGACAAGCCCCAGCAATGCGGCGAGCAGTACCACATACGGCAACCACGCGAGACCCAGCCAGGCGCCGGCCGCGCCAAGCAGCTTGGCGTCGCCCGCGCCGATCCCTTCGCGCCCTCGTACCAGTCGGTAGCACCAGGCGACGCCACGCAGCGCCAGATACCCTGCTGCCGCGCCGGCGGCGTGCTCGGTCATAGCCTCTGGTTGCATCGCCAGCGTGATCAGCAACCCGACCAGCAAAAGCGGCAGGGTCAGCACGTCCGGCAGCCGCATCCAGCGCCAGTCGATCCAGCTCAGGGTCAGCAGAGCCCAGCCGAGCAGACAGTCGGCCCACAGGCGAGCGGGGTCCGTCTCAGCCAGAATCGCCCACAGCGCTATGACGAGCGCGGCTATCTCGATTATCGGGTGGAAAGGGTCGATCGCCGCGCCGCATCGCCGGCACCGACCGCGCTGCAATACAAAGCTTCCCAGTGGCACGAGTTCGGCAACCGTCAGTGTGACGCCGCATGCCTCGCACTTCGACCTGGCGAGGCTCACCGGCCGACCCTCCGGCAAGCGCCGGATCAGCACTCCAAGGAAGCTGCCAATGAACGGCGCCGCGATCAGTACCGATCGGCCAGGATAACGGAACCAGCATGAGTGCCCGCTCTTGGTCGCCAAGGTGTCATTTGCCTCGCCGGCGATGCCAAACACAATGCGGCGAGCAGAGAACACTTGCGGGAACGTCCCATTTGGAGTCGACATCGGCCGATCAGTCGATCGACGCGCTTGCCGGCCTGCTCGTCGCCAACGGGCAATGCGACGGCAGGACCATCGAGCGTGCCAGCCGGGTGGCGGCCGAAACCGGGCAGCGGCTGGACAGCGTGCTCATTCAACTAGGCCTGTTGACGGAACGCGGCCTAGCAGAGAGCTATGCCACCCTGCTCAAGCTTCCGATAGCGAATCCGAGCCGCTATCCGACCACCGAACCCCTGCTGGCTGATTGCCTGTCTCCACGCTTCCTGCGCCAGGCGCGCGCCTTGCCGGTCGCTGTCGAGGATGACGCGCTGGTGCTGGCCACGGCCGACCCGCTCGACGACTTCACGCCCGCCGCCGTCGCGGCGGCCTCCGGGAAACGCGTCAGGCTGGAAGTTGCCGTGCCCATCGAACTGGAGGCGGCGTTGGAACGCCTGTACCCGTCCGACGGTCGGGCCGAGGAGGCGCAACCCGAGGCCAGAGCGCCGCTAGAGGAGGACGCCGAACGCCTGAAGGACCTCGCCAGCGAAGCGCCGGTGATCCGGCTGGTCAACCAGATTATCACGCGGGCGGTGGAGACGAACGCCTCCGACATCCACGTCGAGCCGTTCGAGGACAGGCTGCGCGTGCGCTATCGCTATGATGGCGTTCTGCACGAGGCGGACAATCCGCCGATCCGGCTCGCCGCGGCCATCACCTCGCGGATCAAGATCATGGCCCGGCTCGACATCGCCGAGAGGCGCCTGCCGCAGGATGGCCGCATCAGACTGGCGGTGCGCGGCCAGGAGATCGACTTTCGCGTCTCCACCGTGCCGTCGCTGCACGGCGAGACGGTCGTCCTGCGCATTCTTGACCGCGCCGCCGTGGCGTTCGATTACGCGAAGCTGGGGCTGCCGCCGCCGGTGATCGCCCGCTTCCAGGAGGCCCTTGCGCTGCCGAACGGCATCGTGCTGGTGACCGGCCCGACCGGTAGCGGCAAGACCACGACGCTGTACACCGGACTGCTCGCGCTGAATTCCATCGAACGCAAGATCGTGACGGTGGAGGACCCGATCGAGTACCGGCTGCACGGCATTACCCAGATGCAGGTGCATGAACAGATCGGCCTGACATTCGCGGAGTTTCTCAGTGCCATCGTCCGGCAGGATCCGGACGTCATCATGGTCGGCGAAGTCCGCAACCAGGAGACCGCGCAGGTCGCCGCTCAGGCCGCCTTGCTCGGCAGACTGGTACTGTCGACGCTGCACACCAACTCCGCGGCCGCCGCGGTGACGCGGCTGCGGGACATGGGATTGGAGGACTATCTGCTCGCGGCGGTGCTGCGCGGCGTGCTGGCACAACGGCTTGTGCGGCGGCTCTGTCCAGCGTGCCGCCGCGCGGCGCCGGCGCCGGTCGAGCTGATCCAGCGGTTCGATCTTACAAAGCGCTGCAACGGCACTGAGTTGACGCTGCAGCATCCGGTCGGATGCCCGGAGTGCCGTCACACCGGCTATCGCGGCCGATTCGCCATCGCGGAATTCCTGACACTCAATCCGGAAATCGAACATCTCATCTTCGGGCGCGCCGACCACAACAGCATCGAGAAGGCCGCGATCGCCGCAGGCATGAGGCCGCTGCTGCAATGCGGGCTGGATGCGGTGCAGGCCGGTGAGACGACGCTTGAGGAAGTCGTGCGCAGCGTGCGGACGGACACCTGAGCGATGCCCACATTTCGCTATCGTGCGATCGGCCCAACGGGCGACGTCCAGACCGGCACAATGGATGCCGCGACGGAAGCCGAGGTCGTCGCGCGGTTGCAGCGTCAGGGCGCGATGCCGATGCGCGCCGAACCGGCCGAACGCGAGTCCTGGTTGACCGCGCTGTGGCATGCCGAATTCGCCACACGTCAGGGCCTGCGGCGACAGGAAACAGCGGACTTCATACGCGAGCTGGCGACCATGCTCTCAGCGGGTCAGGACCTGGACCGTGCCTTTCTGTATCTACACGAGACGGCGCCGAACACGCGGGTGCGCACGATGACCGCCGGACTGCGCGACGTCGTCCGTGACGGCAGCCCGCTTGCGGCCGCGCTAGGGCGCTATCCGCGCGCCTTCTCGCGCCTGCACGTTGCAATGGTGAGCGCCGGCGAAGCGAGTGGCCAGCTCGCGCCGACCCTGGCGCGTTTGGCCGATCTGCTGGAGCGTCAGCAGCGCCTGGCGGCTTCGGTCACCTCGGCGTTGATCTACCCATGCCTCCTGACCGTCGTGGCCGTCGGCTCCATTGCGCTGCTGCTAACCGAAGTGCTGCCGCAGTTCGTGCCGTTGTTCGAGCAGAGTGGCGCGAAGTTACCCGCCTCGACACAACTACTGATCGCAACCGGCGCCTTCGTTACGCGGTATGGCGTGTTTATGTTGCTCGGCTTGGCCGTCATGGCGCTGGTCGTGCGCGCCGCGTTCCGATTGCCGCGGTTTCGTCTGGCAATGGATCGACTTCTGCTGCGTGTACCGATTGTGGGAGGGCTGTTGCGCGAGGTGCTGGCTGCGCGCTTCACGCGCGTGCTGGGTACTCTTCTGGTGAATGGCGTGTCACTGATCTCGGCCTTGGGGTTCGTGCGCGATGCGGTGGGCAACCGTGCCGCCATGGCGGCCGTCGAGCGGGCCACAGCGAGCGCGCGTGCCGGCGGAGGACTGGCGCTGCCGCTCGCCGAGGGGCGGGTGTTTCCACTGCGGACGACCCATCTGCTGCGACTGGGCGAAGAGAACGCCGAACTTGGCCCGATGGCGCTGCGTGCCGCCGACATTCATGAAGAGCGCACACGCATTGCACTGCAGCGTATCGTCGCGCTGCTGGTCCCCGCCATCACCATCATTATGGGCATTGCCGTCGCTGGCATAGTCACATCGCTGCTGACAGCCATGCTCAGCCTGAACGACCTCGCAGCAGGATGATGGCGCGGATGTTACCGGTGGGCCGGAACCGGTGTGGTATCGGGATAGCGGATGCCCGGTGGCCCTGCCATGCTGCATGACGTCCTTCAATGGTGGGCAAGGCAGATGCGTGCCTTGCTGCCGCAAGGTTTGCTGCTTGATGCCAGCCAGAGCGATGCGCTTCTGGTTGCGTCCGCCGGCACGTCGGTCTTGCCGCAGATCCATCTCAGCTTGAGGCGGCGGCGGCGAGAAACACCTCTGGGCAGTTTTCGCCTGGACGAGGCGGGGCGCCGCGCCGCGATGGCTGCGATTCGCCAGCGTGCCGGGCGCGTGATCCTGCGGCCGGACCCTGCGGCGGTACTGGAGCGCAAGGTCATGCTGCCGCTGGCTGCAGAGCAGGACGTTTCACGGGTACTGCGCTACGAAATGGATCGATTGACGCCGTTCACCGCCGAACAGGTATTCTGGTCGGCAATCATCGAACGACGCGACCGGGCTGGGGGACGGCTGGAGTTGAATTTGTCTCTGTTGCCGAAGTTATCGGTTCAGCCGGTTCTTGCGGCATTAGAAGCACTTGATCTCAAGGTCAGCGCGATCGAGACCGTAAGCCGCAACGGTGTAGCGCGACTGATCGATCTGGCTCCGCAGTCCTCGCAACGCCGGCGTTCGCTCGCCATCGCATGGGGCGCGTGCGGCGTGCTGGCGCTGATCGCACTCGCAACCCCGTTTGTCACGCAGTCGCTGGCACGGCGCGCAGTTGAGGCGCGCATCGCGGACCTCCAGCCGCGAATCACGCAGGTGGAGACGTTGCGTCGGCGGCTCGCGGCCGGATCTGCCGGGAATGACGTGATCGCGACCGAGCACGCCGGTACCGGCGATGCGCTGCAGGTGCTGGCGACCGTCACCGAGTTGTTGCCTGACGATACCGGTACTCGCCGACCTGTCGCTGCGTCAGGGCAAGCTGAGCATCAGCGGACGCTCCCGCGCCGCGCCGCTGCTGATTCCGGCAATGGCCGGCGATCCTACGCTGCACAATCCATCCTTCGCGGCGCCGGTGACTCGGTACACCTGATGGCAATGCGGATACTTTCGTCATCCGCGCCGAGTTGAATCCCTGAGATGGAGGGCGCGCTACCCGAAGGTCTTCGCGGGCGGCTGCTGGCACTGTCGCTGACCGTGACGATTTTGGCCGCGCTGTGGGCCGGCTGCGTGCAGCCCCTGATCGATTGGCACGCTGCGCGTGCCGCCACACTCGACCAGCGGCGCGCGCTGTTGCAACGCATGGCCACGCTTGCTGCGACCTTGCCGGAATTGCAACGCCAGGCCTCTGGTGAGCATGCGCCGGCAGCGGCGCTGCTGGAGGGCGCGTCCGATGCGATCGCAGGTGCCGCCCTACAGAGCTTGGTGCAGCACATGGCCTCGATGGCGGGGGCAGAACTCAACAGCATGGAAATCCTGCCAGCCGAGCAACGTGGAACTTATCGCCGTATCGGGTTGCGCGTGGCGACCGCGGCGCAATGGCCGGTGCTGGTCGAATTGCTGCAAGCGGTCGAGCAAGGCTCGCCGCGCATGTTGGTCGATGATCTGCAACTGCGCGCGCCTCCGGTCGCGATGCGTGCGGCGAATACGCCGATCAGCGCCTCGTTCACGATCGTGGCGTTTCGCGCCGCGACATCGGCCGGCGGCCAATGACAGGCCTCGGGGGAGCGTTGCTGGTCGCCGCTGCGCTCGCCGCGGTCATCGCGCTGGAAGTCAGCAATCCGCCCAGCGACGATGTGGAACGGTTGCAGACGCGTAGTGCGGTGGCAACTCCGCCGATATTGTCCACGACGACCAGTCACATGAATGATTGGGTTGCGATTACGCTGGCGCGGCCACTGTTCAGTCCCGATCGCCGCCCCACAGCCGACGCGGTGACCGTCGCGAGCGGCAGAACCGTTCCCGGCTTGCCGCGGCTGGCAGGTATTCTTGTCGGGCCATTCGGTCGTAGCGCAATCTTTGCGACCAACGGCGCCAAGCCGATCGTCGTGCAGGAGGGCGGACGCGTCGCCGCCTACACAATCAAATCGATCGAGGCGACTCAGGTTCGTCTGCTCGGCCCCGATGGCGCGCAGGTGCTGTATCCGAGCTTCGAGCCTGCCGCGGCTCCGGCACGCCGGCCCGCCGCCCAGGCTCCGCTATCGCGATGAGTGTGCGCCTGCTGCCGCTGTTCGTTTTGCTTGGCGTCCTGGTGGGCTGCGAGCATGCCGAGCAACCGGCGATACCCGCGTTGTCGGAGCTGCCCGGTACGCCGAACCCTGCGCCTCCACGCATCAACGGCGACGTTGGCGCCCCTCAAGCTTCACCACCGGCCGAGGTTTCGTACGGCACGCCCGGGGACGTGACCCTGCCAGGTTCCGCGACCACGAGTGAAGCAGGCGACATATCATTGGACTTCGCAGATACGGACATTCGCGAGGTCACGACGCAGATTCTCGGCAACATACTGAAGCTGAACTACACAATCGATCCGGCGGTGCATGGCAGCGCGACGTTGCGCACCGTGAAGCCGTTGGCGCGCACGCAATTGCTGCCGGTATTGCAATCGCTGCTCGCGCAGAATGGTGCAGCTTTGGTACAATCTGGCGGCTTGTACCGGGTCCTGCCAGCCGCGCAGGCGGCCGCCGCTCTGGGATCCGACGCAACAGCGGGCACTATCATAGTACCATTGCATTATGCTGCGGCCGAGGACTTGGCCAAGGTGCTGCAGCCCTACGTTGGTGATGGTGGCAAGATAATCGCCGATCCAGGACACAACGCGCTGCTGATCGGCGGCGAACCTCAGGCCAGAGAGAGCCTACAGGGTCTCGTACAGGCTTTCGATACGGATGTCCTCGCACGGCAGTCTTACGCACTTCTGCCGGTCAGCACTGGCGACGTGAAGGACTTCGCCAGTGCGTTGCAGGACGCGTTCCGCGGGCAAAGCGGCGGCGCGTTGGCGGGCATGGTGCGTGTGGTGCCGATGTCGCGCATCAATGCGGTGTTGGTGATCTCGCCGCAGCCGCGCTACATCGACCAGGCACGCAGGGTCTATGCCCTGATCGATCGTGCTCGGCAGCAGACGATCCGTAGCTGGCACGTTCATTACCTGCAGAACAGCCACGCCGAGGACATCGCCTACGTGCTGCAGCAGGCGTTCACGCCCAACAATGTCACCGCGCAACCAACCAACGCGCAAGCCGGCGCGCAACGCATGAGCAATGCTGTCGGCGGCCTGGGCAATACGTTCGGCCGCGGCGGTGGCTCGGGCGGCGGCGGTGGCATGCAAGGTGGGTACTCCGGGGGCGGCTTTGGCGCGACCGGCGCCTCTGGTGGCATCGGCGGTATCGGCGGCGTTCCGACCGGGGCAACGCAGGGCGGTGGACTGACCGTTGCCGCGCCGCCGAGCCAGTCGGCCGGACCACAGGCTCCGGCACAGAGCAGCAACCCGTTGCTCGGACCGCTGGAGCCTGGCGCCACCGAAGCCAACACCGATGCTCTGCGCATCATTCCGGACGACCAGAACAACGCAGTCCTGCTGTACGGTACCCGGCGCGAGATCGACACGATCGAGGCGATGCTGCGCAAGGTCGACATCCTGCCTCTCCAGGTGCGCATCGACGCCGTGATCGCCGAAGTGCAGCTCAACGACAACCTTCAGTATGGCACGCAATTCTTCTTCAAGTCAGGCGGACTCAACAGCATCCTCAGCGACGCGACGCAAAGCACCACGCCGACGCTGACGCCAGCACAGGCGCAACTGAACCTCAGTTTTCCGGGGTTCTTCATCGGCGGCCATGGTCAGGGCGGCGCGCCATTTGCCATAAATGCGCTGCAGGCGGTCACGCAGGTTCACGTGCTGTCCTCGCCGGAGCTGCTGGTGCTGGACAATCAGCCGGCACGGCTGCAGGTGGGCAACGTGGTACCCTACCTGACGCAGTCATCACAGAGCCAAATCACGGCGAATGCACCGGTGGTAAATTCGGTCAACTACCAGCAGACAGGTGTGGTCATGGAGGTGACACCGCGAGTGAACAGTGGCGGCCTGGTGACACTCGACGTCATGCAGGATGTAAGCGATGTATCCACAGTGATCACCACACCGGGCATCAACTCGCCGACCTTCGATGATCGCAATGTCAGCTCGCGCGTCGTGGTGCAAGACGGTCAGACGGTGGGATTGGCCGGGCTGATCCGGGACAACGCGACTCTGGGCAATCAGGGCATACCGTGGCTGAAGGATGTGCCGCTGCTGGGCTTCCTGGCAGGCAATCAGAACAATACCCGCCAGCGATCCGAGCTGCTGATCTTGATCACGCCGCATGTCATACATGATCAGCGCGACGCGCGGGCGCTGACCGAAGATCTGCGCGATCAACTGATCAATGCCGCCGCAGTGCCGGACAGGTTGAACTCATTGCGACCGTCCGGTTCCCCTGATCCAGGCGCACGCCTGCGCAGCAAGCTCCAACTCCAGCCATGAGCATCCCGCTGCTCGCCTGCATGGCCAGCGTCGCCGCGTTCAATCATCTGCCGCCGCGCGTGCTGCCGTCGATCCAGGCCGTCGAAGGCGGCGCCGTCGGCGTCGTTCATCTGAATAGCGACGGCTCGCAGGACCTTGGCATCATGCAGGTCAACACGAGCTGGGTCACCAAGCTGGCGGCGGTGGCGAGGATCACGCCGGAGAGCGTGCGTGTGCGCCTGGTCTATGATGGCTGTTTCAACATTGCCGCGGCGGGAGCGATCATGCGCACGTATCTGAACGAGGCGCAGGGCGATCTGATGCTGGCGATCGGGTACTATCACTCACACACGCCGGCTCTCAACCTGGACTACCAATCCAAGGTGTTGGCCTCAGCATATCGATTGTTCGCCCGTGGCAAGGATTACGCAAGGAATTGAGCAGTTGCCGCCCGTCGCCCGCCGTAACATCACAGTGGCGAAAGCAATTGCACGTGAGTCATGGGATGGTCAGCCTAGTGTCACGGCCCGGTAAAACGTTGCAGTCACCTTCCTGCCGTTCTTTCAGCAATCAGGGGATGGGACAGGATGATGAGTATCTGCAAGACTCGGCTGCTCGCCTGCGCTTCACTTGCGGCGATGGCGTCCCTGGCTTGGGGTCCGCGCGCTTCGGCGGCTCCGCCGCTCGGGCCAAACGATAACAACACCAAGACTCCGATCAAGCACGTCATCGTGATCTATGGCGAAAACCGCAGCTTCGACCATCTCTTCGCAACCTATGTCTCCCCGGGCGGGGACAAGGTGCAGAACCTCCTGTCGGAGGGCATCATCAACGCGGACGGCTCGCCTGGCCCAAACTTCAAGCAGGCGCTGCAATACCAGGCGAGCGCCACCTCAAAGTACAGTGTTGCTCCGATGAAGAGCGGCCCCTACGCGACGCTGCCGCCGCCGAATACCGGAAGCGCTCCGGAATCAGCCAGCGACGAGAGCCCGCCGCCGTTTGCGACCATTGCAGCCGCTGCTGCCGTTGATTACGGCCTGCTGCCCGGCGACCTGCGGCTGCTGACCACGGGAGCGACCGGTCTGCCAGCGGATTCGGTCGATACGCGCATCAAGAACACCAACAACCTGCCGCCGGGGCCGTTCCAGCTCACGCCCGGCGTGCCCTACGACGCCTACGCCAATAGTCCGGTGCATCGCTACTACCAGAACTACCAGCAGTCGGACTGCGACGTCAGCCACGCCACGCAGCAGAACCCGAGCGGCTGTCTGAGCGATCTGTTTCCCTGGGTCGAGGTAACGATCGGCGCCGGCAATAACGGCAAACCGCAGCCCGCGGGGTTCAATGACCAGAGCACCAACGAGGGCGCCACTGCGATGGGATTTTACAATGTCCAGCAGGGCGATATGCCGTATTTCAAACGGCTGGCGGATCGATACACGCTCAGCGACAACTACCATCAGCCGACGATGGGGGGCACCGGCCTGGACAGCATCTTCGCTGGGTTCGCTGATGCGCTCTGGTACAGTGACGGCAACGGCACCGCCCAGATCCCACCGACCAATCAGATCGAAGATCCGGATCCGCAAGCCGGGACCAACAACTGGTATACCCAGGACGGCTATTCCGGCGGCACCTACAGCATGTGCGCCGATACCAGCCAGCCCGGAGTAGGCTCGGTCGTCAGCTACCTCCAGAGCCTGTCAACCAAGATCAGTCCGAACTGCGAACCCAATCACTACTACCTGCTGAACAATTACAATCCAGGATACTACGGTGACGGCACGGTGGCGGATACCACTGCCAATCCGTTCACCATACCGCCGAGCTCAACGCCAAGCATCGGCAATGTGCTGCTGGCCGCGCAGGTATCGTTCCGCTGGTACGGCGAGGGTTGGAACCAGTATGTCGACGATCCGAACGACCCGGCCGATGTCTACTGCAACATCTGCAATCCGTTCCACTATCAGACTTCGATCATGACCAATGAGGGGCTTCGCACCTCGGTCATTCAGGACACCGCAAATCTCTACACCGACCTCCAGGACGGCATTTTGCCCGCTGTCGTTTCAGCGGTCTGAACGATGGCCATCCGGCCTCGTCGAAGTACAGTATCTTCGAGGCGTTCGTTCGCAAAATCCTGACAGAGCTGCGGCAGAAACCGGACCTGTGGAGTTCCACTGCGGTCTTCATCACGACGGACCGAAGCAGGTGGCTACTACAACTCGGGATACATCCAGCCGCTGGACTTCTTCGGCGACGGTCCCCGCATTATGCTGCTGGTCGTGTCGCCGTTCTCGACCGGCGGCCACATCAGCCACAGCTACACCGACCACGTGTCCATTCTGAAGTTCATCGAGGCCAACTGGCAGCTACCGACCATCTCGCCGCGCAGCAGGGACAACATGCCCAATCCGCAGCAGGACATCAGCAATCCGTACGTGCCGACCAACAGCCCGGCGATCGGCGACCTGATGGACGCGTTCCATTTCGACAACTCCAGCGGAGGCGATGGAAGCCAAGACTGACGCGACACTAAAGTCTCAGCTGTCATCGGTAGCGGGGGAGCACCGGTGCTTCCCCGTTTGCGCGTCCGGCGAGCGCGGCTTTACTCTGCTGGAGGTCCTTGTCGCCTTCATCATCGCGGCGTTGGCCCTTGCTGTGCTGTTCAACGCCGGATTGGCCGGTCTGCACTCCACCCAGGCCGCGGCACATTATGAGCAGGCCATTGCGCGCGCCCGATCACACCTGACAGCGGCCGTGCACGCCAGCCCGCTTGTGTCTGGCGACTGGCAGGGTGACGACGGTGGGGGCTTCCGCTGGCACTTACGTGTGACACCGGTCGCCAGCACCACCGTCAAACCGGTCAACGCCGTGACGCTGCGTGGCTCGGCGAGCTTCCCGCTGACACTTTTTGCCGTAACGTTGTCGGTCGCGTGGCGCGACGGTGGCGTTGCACGCGAGGTGCGGCTGGATACCGAACAGATCGGTCAGGGCACGCGATGAAAGCGGCGGCACTCGTCCGTCCGGCGAATGGCTTCACACTGCTCGAGCTCCTCATCGCATTGACGGTACTCGGCTTCCTGCTCGCGGGGCTTGCGCAAGGCGTGCATTTCGGCCTGCTCGCCTGGCGCACCGGAGTACCGACTGACCAACAGCAACGACGATTTCAATACGCTCGATAGCACCCTGCGGCATCTGGTTGAAGGCGCTGATCCGGGGGATGATCTCGACCCTGCGCCGTTCGTCGGCAGCAGTGACAGGCTGGATTGCGTCACGGCGTTGCCCAGCGTGGGTGACCCGACGGGTAGCCGACGCATGCAGGCCACATTGCTGGTCGATGCGGGGCATCGGCTCGTGCTCCGCTGGCTCCCTTATCTGCATGCGAAGCGCGTAGGACCACCGGCGTCGCCGACGGACACCGAATTACTGCGCGGCGTGTCACGGATGGAGCTGGCGTTCTGGCGTCCCGGCGGCGGTTGGGTCAGTGCATGGCGCGCACCAAGTCTGCCGACACTGGTTCGCATCCGACTGCAGTTCCCTGCTGGCGACGCACGTCACTGGCCGGACATCGTGGCGGCACCGTTGCTTGACCCTCCATGAAGCGCAACAAAACCGACCAACGCGGCTTCGCCCTGCTGATCGTGTTGTGGACGCTGGGTTTGTTGGCGTTGTTGGGAACTCAACTGCTGGCCACCGCGCGGCAGGACACACAGCTTGCGCGCAACCTGGTGGACGCCGCGGAACTGGAAGCGGCAGCAAACGGCGCGGCACAGCAGGCGATCTTCGCGAGCCTGGATATGTCAAACAAGCACTGGGATGCCGATAGTATCACGCGCGTGATCCGAGTCGGGCACATCCCGGTCGCAGTGCAACTGGATGACGAGGCGGAGAAGGTCAATCCGAATATCGCATCGGTGGCACTGCTACAAGCGCTGATGACGGCACTCGGCATCGATCGTGTCACTGCTGCGGCAGTGGCGGCCTCGATTGCGGAATGGCGCCAGGCGTCCGCAGTGGCTGGCGGCGCCGACGCAGTCACGGCGCGCTATGTTGCAGCGCGACGCGAATATGCGCCACCCGGAACGCCCTTCACCAACCTGGACGAGCTCGAAGCGGTATTTGGCATGACGCCCGACATGTTGGGCCGCCTGCGCCCGCACCTGACAATATTCACCGATGATGATCCGGACATGGCCACCCGCGATCCAATAGTCGCGCAAGCCCTCGTGTTGGCGGGACAAGGCGGCACGGCAGGTGTGGAAGGCGTCACCGGATTGGTGTCGATCACGGCTGATGCCCGCGGACGAGGCCGCGCACACTTTACCGTGCACGTAGTTGTGCGAACGAACGCACAGGCGGAAGGACGACGATACGAGATTCTCGCGCACGAGCAATTCTGGAGCAGCGGGCCATAGCCGTGATACGAGTAATAGACGATGCATCCGCGTGATCAATTGAGGCCACTGGTTAGCATTAATTTTACTTGAGGCTTTCACTAACCGTGTGTCTGATAGACCGAATCGGTAACTGTGGCGTTTTGTCACATATCCCTAAGAACAACATCGTCGCGTTCCGGCTGGACGGAGAGTCGTGCGGGTCAGATTGAATAGCGTCTGGCTCTGAATAACCTCGCACTTCAGCTTGCCGTGGCTCTTGAGAGCTATTCGTATCGCCGCGGTTGTGCGGGCCGCTTGCGCTGTGTCTCAAATGTTAGAGGGGAGGAAGGGTATGAAGTCTTAACTTGTACAAAAGCAGGTCGATGGAAGGTTCCGCGAAGGCAGCCTTGCTGTTAGGAACGATCGCCGGGGCGTTGCTATTCGCCGGCACCGGCGCGACGCGCGCGGACGAGCACATGGTGCTGGTCGATAAGATCGTCGTGCCGCAGGGCACTCTCCCGGAGTCCACCTGCGTGCCTGGGACGGGCCTCGGTGCGTTCGATATCAGCTTCGCGGACCCGAAGACTGATCTGTATGTCCTGTCGGATCGCACCAACGGGTCGGTCGATTTCTTCGACGCCAGCGACGATACTTATATTGGCCGCGTCGGTGGCTTTCAGGGCGTCAAGTGCACTACCCCGACACCGCCGGCAGCTCCCGCGGCAAACAACGCCATATCCGGGCCTGACGGCGTCGTCATCGTCGACGGCAGTACGGTCTGGGCAGGCGATGGCGACAGCACGCTCAAGGTGATCGATATCAAGACGTTCAATCTGACCGATACGATCACGGTCACTGACCCGACCGATCCGAGCGTGAAGATGCGCGTCGACGAGATGGCCTATGATTCGCGTGACCACATCCTGGCCGCCGCGAACAACGCCAATACGCCGCCGTTCATAACGATGGTAGACACCAACACCCACAAAATCCTCGGACAGATCGTGTTCGACACGGCCCATGCCGGTGTCGACGCAACAAACGGTATCGAGCAATCGCAATGGTCGCCGCAGACCGGCCTGTTCTACGTCTCGATACCGCAGTTGGGCCCGGAATCCGCGCAGGGTGCTGTCGCGGTGATCGATCCCAGCAGCATGAAGGTTATAGCCGTCTATCCGGTGCAGAACTGCTCACCGGCCGGCCTTGCACTCGGACCGCGGCACGAGGCGTTAATCGGTTGCAGTGCGTCCTTTACGGTCCCGCCGAGCACGGTCGCAACCACCCAGTCAATCATCATCAATCTCGACACTGGGGACGTCCTGGCAAACATAACCCAGGCAGGCGGGAACGACGAAGTCTGGTTCGATCCCGGGACGCAGCACTACTACCTCGCGGCGCGCGGCACCGTGGACAGTAGTACCGGTAAGGTGACACCGATCCTTGGCACGGTCGACGCCAATACGTTCATGTTCGACGGTGGCGTGGCGACATCAACTACCGCGCACTCGGTCGCGGCTGATAAGTTCTCGCACCATGTCTTCGTGCCGATCGGCTTTGTGCCTACGGGTAGCCCGGCCGGCACGGATCCAACCAATCCCTGTCCGATGAATGGCTGCATTGCGGTCTACCTGCCATCGTCTATCGATGACGACGACCTCGGTGCGCGGTTAGCCAAGCGCTAGAGGGTTGGAACGCCGCTGTCCGTTGAGGACGGACAGCGGCTTCTGATCGTTCAGTGCCTTTGATTACCGCAGAATTGCTGCATATCGAAGCCAACGAAAGAAGACGAGAATGCGACGGGTATCGCGATTGATCGCTTGACGCTTGACGAAGTGATGCAGGCGCATCGGTGATGCGCTGGCCGATGGGACGACGTACGAACATTTTGTGGAATACTTGGCCAAGGCAGCCGCCAACCAGTTCACCGAGGCGCTCAACCATGGTCGGAAGCACGTGGTGTCCACAAATCTGTCGGGGCAAAACTCGAACTCTTCTCAAGGTGGTGCTGTAGCGCTGTCGCCAAGCGCAAGATAAGAAAGCCGAAAACTGTCATGGCATTCGGCAGCATCGGGTTTGTATTCGGGCGGCGATGCCGGAACGGGGGGCGATCAAGCACAGATCGAACAATTCCAGACCGGGGTGGCGACCGTCACCGACGTCAAGGCGAAGCTTGGTGAGCCGCAGCAATCAGCGCAGAAGACGGACGGCGGCACCACGCTGACCTACGTCCACAGGGAACGTACTTCGAATGCGACGAGTTATGTTCCGTTTGCTCGCTGGGCGGGCGGTGAGGTGACAATCAGGACCACGTCGGTTGCTTTCGACTTCGGCCCTGCCGGTAAACTGCTCGACAGCAACACGAGCGAGAACAGCTTCGATGGTCAGCTTGGCAAGTGCCCGGACCTGCCCGACCTGACCGCGCCCAAGTCCTAGAGACTGCTCTGGAGGCGCCCGCCAGTCTGCTGCCAACCCCATAGGGCGACGGTGCAAAGGGTGTAACGTCCGGTCACGTGCCCGGTCTCACACAGGGCAGGCAGCGGAGGCGGACCGTGCGACGACGAGACCTGATTGCGGCGGCGCTCACAAGCGGTATCGCGCCGGCGGCGCGGGCGGCGGTGAAGAGCGTGGTCCTTGAACTGTTCACGTCGCAGGGCTGCTCCTCGTGTCCGCCGGCCGATGCCCTGCTGGGACAACTAGCGCAACGCCCCGATGTGATCGCGCTGGCTTGGCACGTCGATTACTGGGACCGCCTGGGGTGGCGTGACCGGTTTGCCAGCCGCGCGGCAACCGTTCGTCAGCAGGCCTATGCGCGCCGGCTCGGCAATGAGGTGTTCACACCGGCGCTCGTGGTGGACGGCACGGCCGTTGTCGTGGGCTCTGACCGGGCCTCGGTCGCGGCAGCGATCGCGGCCGCAGGCGCGCTCCCTTCCATTCTGACGTTCAGCCGCACCGAAGACGGCATTACGGTGCAGACGACGGCCGCTCCCGGCGCAGTTCGTGCCGAGCGCATCGTCTACGATCCGCAGCAGGCGACGGATGTGGACGCCGGCGAGAATGACGGCCAGCGACTGCGCGAGTACCGCGTCGTGCGGGACGCTGCGACGCTGGCCGCATGGGACGGCGCCCCCCGCCGCTTCACCGTGGCACCGCCCGGTCCCGGTCAGGGACAGGTGATCCTGCTGCGATCGGAGGATCTTCGGATCCTCGGTGCTGTCGACCTGCCGGCCGGCTGATCAGGGCAACGCTGCGAGGGCGGCGTTGGCTAAATCGGGCAGAGTCTGCCACTCGACGATCAGCAGCCAGGACGCCAGCAGGACAATGATCCCGACCAAAGGCGCGAATGGCGCGTGGCGACGGCCCGCGCGGCGCGGGCGATCGGGATCGGTGATGTGTGATCCGGCCATAGCTACTTCTCCCGGCGTACCGAGACTTGTAATCATCTAGAATTAACGCGGCGATTGCGGCAGGTTTTTGCCTGCGCGGATCAGAATTGAGCCTGACGCATAGGTCCAAGGCCGCAGCGCCCGCATAATGGTTGCGCCTCCTCCAACTGGATCGACCGTGAGCCAGAACACACTCGCCGCGCCATACACCGCCACGCCAGCGGGCAGCGAAACCACGACCTTCGCGATCCTGGTGTCGCTCTCGGTCTGCCATCTGCTGAACGACATGAACCAGTCGCTGGTTCCGGCGCTCTATCCGGTTCTGAAGGAGACCTACCGGCTGGATTTCGGCCAGGTGGGATTGATCGCGCTGGCCTCGCAGCTCACCGCCTCGATGCTGCAGCCGGTGGTCGGCATGGTCACCGACCGTCGTCCGCAGCCGTTCTCACTGCCGGTCGCCATGTGCTGCAGCCTGATCGGACTGCTGCTGCTGGCGGTCGCCGGCAACTACCCGACGATCCTGGCGGCAGCGGCTCTGGTCGGCGTCGGCTCCTCGGTGTTCCATCCGGAGTCGTCGCGTGTGGCGCGGATGGCCTCGGGCGGCAGGCATGGCTTCGCGCAATCGCTGTTCCAGGTCGGCGGCAGCGCCGGATCGGCGATCGGTCCGCTGCTCGCGGCGTTCATCGTGGTACCGCGCGGCCAGGGCAGCGTAGCGTGGTTCTCGGCCGCCGCGTTGCTGGCGATCGTCCTGCTGGCCAATGTCAGCCTGTGGTACAGCCGGCATCTGTCGCTTCGAGGCGCCGGTGCGGGCAGCGCTCGCGGCGCCGCCTACGCCGTGCTGTCACGCCGGCGGGTGCTGTTCGCGATCGCCATCCTGGTGGCGCTGCTGTTCTCGAAGAACGTCTATACGTCGTCGCTCAGCTCGTACTACACGTTCTACCTGATCCATAAATTCGGCCTCTCGGTGCAGAGCGCGCAGATCCACCTGTTCGTGTTCCTGGCTTCGGTGGCGGCGGGCACCTTCGCCGGAGGGCCGATCGGCGACCGGTTCGGACGCAAGCCGGTGATCTGGTTCTCGATCCTCGGCGCCTTCCCGTTCGCGTTGATGCTGCCCTATGCGAACCTGCTCTGGACCGGCATCCTGACCGTGGCGATCGGGCTGATCCTGGCCTCGGCCTTCTCGGCGATCCTGGTGTATGCGCAGGACCTGTTGCCGGGACGGGTGGGCACGGTGGCCGGCATGTTCTTCGGCTTCTCGTTCGGCCTGGGCGGACTGGGCGCGGCGGCACTTGGCCAGGTAGCCGACTGGACCAGCATCGAGACGGTGTATCGGCTGTGCTCGTTCCTGCCGCTGATCGGGCTGCTCACGGCATTCCTACCGAACATAGAAGGGCCGCGTCGCAGCGTCGCGCGGTGACCGTCACATCGCGCGCGCGAAAAAGCCCACCGTCACCGTCGCCGTTAACACCACGACAAAGCCGCGCACGACCCGTGCCGGCAGCCACCGCCCAATCCGCGCGCCCAGATAGCCGCCGACCACGCTCGCCGCCAGCATGGGAAGCGTCTCCGGCCAGCGCGCGGCCCCTGCGGCGATGAACCAGAGCACGGCGGCGCCGTTGGCCGCACTGACCAGCAGCACGCGCGCCGGCGCCATCGATTTCAGATCGCCGGTCGCATTCACCAGGCTCCAGGTCGCCAGCATCATCAGCCCGACCGCACCGCCGAAATAGCCGCCATAGATCGAGATGGCGAACTGCAGGACCAGCAGCGTGCCGGGTCGTACCCGCACGAAACGGCGCAGCAGCAGGCCGGCTCGGGCGCCCACGGCAAAGGTGATCGTGGCGAACAACAGCAGGAACGGGATCACCACGTCGAACAGGCGGGCCGGCGTGGCGAGCAGCAGCACTGCGCCCGCAAGCCCGCCCGCAAGGCTGAGCGGCAGCAGCGCGCGCAACCTCAGGCCGAACACATGCGAGAAGTCGCGGCGGTAGGCGAAAGTGCTCGCCAACGTGCCAGGGAACAGCGCTACCGTGGAGGAGGCGTTGGCGATGACCGGCGGCAGTCCGGCCGCGATCATCACGGGGAAGCTGACGAAGGAGCCGCCGCCTGCGATTGCGTTCATCGCTCCGGCCAGCAGTCCGGCAACGGCAAGCAGGCCGGCGTGTTGCATGCGCGCAAGCTGGCCGGTCAGGCATCAGTTCACAACTGGCCACAGTTCGGTGCCGACCGAAACGATAGCGCTTGAAACTGACTGAATGGTCAGTAAGTAATAGCAATGGCAACCCACTCTCGCCGAAAGGACGCGCGGCCAGGCGAGATCGTCGCCGCCGCCCTCGCCTCGTTCGCCGAGCGAGGCTACGCCGCGACCAAACTGGAGGACGTCGCCGCGGCGGCCGGGATCAGCAAGGGCACGATTTACCTGTATTTCCCCACCAAGGAGGACCTGTTCCGCGCGGTCGTTCACCAGGCGGTGCTGCCGAACCTCGAGGCGGCCGAGGCGCAGTTCGCCGATCACGCGGGGTCATGCGCCGACCTGCTGCGGTTACTCGCCCAGCGGTTCCTGCAACTGCTCGACAGCGACCTGACTGCGGTTCCCAAGCTGGTTGTGGCGGAGTCCGGCAATTTCCCCGCGATCGCGCAGTTCTACGCCGACACCGTGCTTCGACGCGCCTTCACGCTGATCGAGGGCATCCTGACGCGCGGCATGGAACGCGGCGAGTTCCGCCGGATGGACGTCCATGCCGTCCTGCCGCTGTTCGCCGCGCCGTTCCTGTTGCTGGCATTATGGAAGCACTCGCTCGGGCGCCACACCGACCTGACATTCGAACCGCACGCGGTCGCTGAGGCACATCTCGACGTGCTGCTGCGCGGCCTCGCTGCGGAGGCGCCGTCGTGAGGCGCACGCTCGCAGCGGCAGTGCTGGTCGCGGCCGCGGCCGCCGGCGCCGGCTGGTGGTGGCTGCACCGCGCGCCGAACACCGGCGCATGGCAGGGCTATGTCGATGCCGAATACGTTCGTGTGTCTCCCACGCTGACCGGCCGGATCACCGGCCTGGCGGTCGCACGCGGTGAGCAGGTGGCCGCCGGCGCGCCGCTGTTCACCCAGGACGACGCAGACGATGTCGGCGCGCGCGATGCGGCGGCGGGCAAGCTGGCGGAACAGCAGGCGCGGCTGGCCAACCTGGAGACCCGCAGCCGCGACACAGAGATTGCTCAAGCGAAGGCCGACCTCGCCGATCTGGTGGCGACCAGGGATCGCATCGCCAAGGATCTCACGCGCAACGAGGAATTGCTGCGCACCGGCGCCGCCAGCCACCAGGTCGTAGACCAGCAGCGCGCCGACCTCTCATCCGCCACCGCGCGCGTCGAGGCGGCCAATGCGAAGCTCGCGCAAATGGAATCGCCGACCGGGCGCGAGTACGAGATCGCCGCACAGCGCGCCATGGTGGCGCAGGCAAAGGCCGGGTTCGCCCAAGCGGAGTGGCAGGTGGCGCAACGCCACGTCGCCGCACCGGTCGCGGCACTGGTGTCCGATACCTATGCGCGTCCGGGCGAGACCATCAATGCGGGCAACCCGGTGATCGAACTGCTGCCGCCGCAGAACATCCTCGTGCGCTTCTTCGTCCCCGAGACTGAACTCGCCACGCTGCATATCGGCGACCGTTTGAAGCTCGGCTGCGATGGCTGCGCGGCGGACCTGACGGCCGGCATCACATTCATTGCGCCGCAACCCGAATACACGCCACCAGTGATCTACAGCGAAACCAACCGCGAAAAGCTGGTGTACCTGATCGAGGCGCATCCGCCGCTTAATCAGGCGACGCAACTGAAGCCCGGCCAGCCGGTGGATGTACGGCGATGACCGCGCTCGCGATCGACGTGCACGACCTGCGCAAGAGTTTTGGCTCGCGGTTGGTGATCGATGGGCTGACGCTGCAGGTGCCGGAGTGCGAGATCTGCGGCTTTCTCGGCGGCAACGGCAGCGGCAAGACCACCACGATCCGCATGCTGTGCGGACTGCTGCGGCCCGATGGCGGCAGCGGCACGTGTCTTGGCATGGACCTGCTGCGCGATGCGCCGCGCATTCGACTGCAGATCGGCTACATGACGCAGCGATTCAGTTTCTACGGCGACCTGACGGTAGCCGAGAATTTGGAATTCGTCGCGCGGCTCTACCGGATCGGTGATTACCGGCGTGCGATCGATGCAGTGCTGGAGCGCATCGGGCTTGCCGATCGCGCCGATCAGTTGGCGCAGGAACTGTCGGGTGGCTGGAAGCAGCGCATGGCGCTCGCCGCATGTGTACTGCACCGGCCGCGCCTGCTGCTGCTCGACGAACCGACCGCCGGCGTGGATGCCAAGGCGCGACGCGAGTTTTGGGACATGATCCACGAGATGGCGGCGGACGGAATGACCGTGCTGGTGTCCACTCACTACATGGACGAGGCGGAGCGGTGCCAGCGGGTGGTGTATCTGGCCGGCGGCCGCTTGGTCGTGCAAGGCACCGCCGATGAGGTCGTGCATGCTGCCAGGCTGGTGACATTCGAGGCGACCGGCGATGGCATTGAACAGGCTGTACGGCGACTGCGACATCTGCCGGGCGTGGAAACTGCGGCAGTATTCGGTCGCGCAATGCGGATCGCCGGGATGGATCGCACCGCGTTGAGTGCCGCGATCGACAGCCTGGGCGAGAGCACGCTGCATTGGCAGGAGGTCGAGCCGCGGCTCGACGACGTGTTCATCCATATGCTGCGGGACACCGAGGCATGAACGGATTTTCGCTTGCCCGCCTGGTGGCGATGCTGCGCAAAGAATGGGTGCAGATGCGGCGCGACCGCGCCACGGTGGGATTGACGGTGGCGCTGCCGCTCATTCAGCTTTTCCTGTTCGGTTATGCGATCAATGCCAATCCGCGTCACCTGCCCACCGGCCTTATCACCGCCGAGCACTCCACGTATGAGCGGACACTGGTGGCAGCGCTGCAGAACACCGCGTATTTCGACATCCACCCGTTCGCGAGCGAAGCCGCGGCCGAGCAGGCGCTGGCGCGCGGCGACGTGTTGTTCGTGCTGAACATTCCGCCCGACTTCTCGCGTCGCATCGATCGCGGCGAGCGGCCGCAGGTGCTGATGGATGCCGATGCCACGGACCCCACCGCCATCGCCAATGCGACCGCGGCGGTGGTGGCGCTGAACGCAACCGTGCTCAATCGCGACCTGCCGGTGGCGATGCGCGTCCAGCCGCCGCAGCCGCCATTCGAGATCGTGCTGCACGCACGCTACAACCCCGAGCAGATCACCGCGCTCAACATCGTGCCCGGGTTGATCGGGCTGATCCTGACCGTATCTACGCTTGTCATGACTTCTCTTGCCATCACGAAGGAACGTGAGCTGGGCACGATGGAGAACCTGCTGGCGATGCCGGTGCGTCCGGTCGAGGTGATGCTGGGCAAGATCATCCCGTATGTGGGACTGGCCTATGTGCAGACCGCGCTTATACTGACGGTGTCGGTCGTGGTGTTCGATGTGCCGGTACGCGGGTCGATCCCGCTGCTGCTGTTGGCGTTGGGGGTTTTCATCGCCTGCAACCTGGCGATGGGGTTCGCCTTCTCCACCATGGCACGGACCCAGATGCAGGCACAGCAGCTCGCGCAGTTCGGGCTGCTGCCGTCGATGATGCTGTCGGGCTTCATGTTCCCGTTCCAGGGCATGCCGGCCTGGGCGCGCATTATCGGCGAGGCCGTGCCGTTGACGCACACGCTGCGGATCTGTCGCGGGATGCTACTGAAGGGCAATGGGCTGGCGCAGATTTGGCCGGACCTGTGGCCGATGCTGGTGTTCGCGGTGGTCGTCGGCGCGATCTCGGTCAGCATGTACCGCGAGACGCTGGACTGAGCGTCATCGCATCTGCCACGGCAGCATCCGGCGCAGGGTCGCATCGCGCAGGATGTAGTGATGGAACAGCGCGGCTGCGGCGTGCACGCCGGCGATGATCAGCACAGCATTGGCGGCGAGCGCGTGCCACCCGCCTATCAGGTGCATAAGCGCGCGGTTCCCCGGATCGTAGGCTGGCACCTGGAAGAGGTTGAAGATTACATCGCCGCGCACCCACACGTTGGCGAGGCCCAGCCCCACAGTGACGATCAGCAGGGCATAGAGCAGCCAGTGGGTGAAGCGCGCGATCAGCAGCAGCAGCCCGCGGTCGATCGGCGGCAATGTCTCGCGCCGCGTCAGTCGCCAGGCGAGCCGGGTAATCAGCACAACGCCGAGCGAAACGCCGAGCACGATATGCAGCGAACGATAGTCGATGCGCAGCGGACCGTCGGGAGCGAAGTCCACGGTCTGCCCGATCGTCCACAGCACCGCGACCAGGACGGCGCTGATCCAGTGGAGCGTGATGGTCGTGGGGTCATGTCGGAGTCCCTGCGTCTCGGCAGGCTGCATCACGATCGTCTGGCGCATCGAGGTTCGGTTCCAATGTTGTCGGGAATAGCGGGGCAATCATGAACGGATTGCTGCGTCGCTACGCTTCTCGCAATGACAGAACGCGACAGGCTGCGGCTAGCTGCTGCCGATCAGATACCCTGTGGCAAACACCAGGGCGCCCCCAAATGCCACCTGGAATGCGGCGGAGATCGGCGGCGTGTCCATGTACTTCCAGCGCACCCAGCTGATCACGGCAAGCTCCGCTACGACGACGCAGATCGCCACTGTGATCGCGGTCCAGAAGTGGGGGATGAGAAAGGGCAACGTGTGACCTATGCCGCCTAGTGTGGTCATAAGCCCGGTGATCGCGCCGCGGATCACCGGCGCGCCACGCCCGGTCAGGCTGCCGTTGTCCGACAGGGCCTCGGCAAATGCCATCGAGATGCCAGCGCCGACCGAGGCAGCGATGCCGACCAGGAATGCATTCCATGAGGCATGTTCTGGACTCACCTGGTATGTGGCAAATGCGGCGGCGAACACCGGCGCCAGCGTGGAGACCGAGCCATCCATGAGGCCTGCGAGGCCAGGCTGGATCACCCGCAGCACGAAATTCCGCCGCGCATGCGCGTCCTCGCCGGCGCGCACGTTGGCGGGCAGATTTTCCTCCACGATCTGGTCGGCGCGCTGCTCGTGCACCGCCTCGGCCTCGGCCAGATCACCCAGCAGCTTGCGGATCGAGGCATCTTCCGACCGCGCCGCGGCACGGCGATAGAAGCGCTTGGCCTCCGTCTCCATGCTCTCGGCGAGATCGCGCACGTGGTCGAGGCTGAGCGGCTGGATCTGCCACACCGGCTTGTGCTGGATGAAGCCGCGCACGTCGTAGCGACGGATCAGCGGGATGTGCTCGCCGAATTTCTCCTGGTACAACTCGATCAGCCGGTGGCGATGCTCGCTTTCCTCGCCTGCCATTTCGGTGAAGACGTTGGCGCTCGCCGGATAGTCCTGGCGGAGGCCCTCGGCGACGTCGGTGTAGATACGACCGTCCTCTTCCTCATTGGCAATCGCCAGAGCGAGGACCTCTCGTTCGGTGAGATCGGAGAAATTGCGCATAGCAGCAATTTGGCCGGCGAACGTCCGCAGTCAAGTGAGCGGCGCAACGATGCGAATGCCTCGCAACAGCAGGTCTAGCCTGACACGGCAGCGTCCACAGCGGCACCTAGCCTATCGACGATCGCGGCGATATCGGCGGCTGTGGCGATGTACGGCGGCGCCACGATGACGTGGTCGCCGCGTGTGCCGTCGATCGTGCCGCTCATCGGATAGATCGCCAGACCACGCGCCAGCGCCTCCTGCTTGACCCGTTCGTTCAGTTTCAGTTTCGGGTCGAACACCTGCCTCGTCGCTCGGTCGGTCACGAACTCCAGGGCCCAGAACAGGCCACGACCACGGACATCGCCAACATGGCGGTGATTGCCGAAGCGGTCGATCAGCGCGGTCTCGAGCCGCGCACCCTGAGCGCGCACGTTCTCCAGCAGGTTGTCCTCGCGGATGATGCGCTGCACCTCCAGCGCCGCGGCGCAGGCGACCGGATGCGCCTGATAGGTGTGGCCGTGCATGAAACCGCCGGAACCGGCATTGATCGCGGCCACAATCCTGCCATTGATCAGCACACCGCCGATCGGCTGGTAGCCGCCGCCGAGACCCTTGGCCACCACCTGAAGGTCGGGCGCGATGCCCTCCTGCTCCCAGGCGTGCATCGTGCCGGTGCGCCCCATGCCGCACATCACCTCATCGAGGATCAGCAGCGCGCCATGGCGGTCGCAGATTTCCCGCGTGCGTTTGAAATAGCCGGGCAGTGCTGCCACGCACCCGGTGGTCGCGCCGACCACGGGCTCGGCGATGAACGCGATAACCGTTTCGGGGCCGAGGCGCTGGAACTCCGCCTCCAGTTCATCGGCCAGCCGATCGACGTATTGCTGGTCGGTCTCGTCGTCGCGTTTGAAGCGATAGGCGAAGCAGGGTGATACCAGGCTGAACGCCGGTGCCAGGATCGGTTCATACAGCGCGCGCCGCATCATATTGCCGCCGGCGCCGAGAGCGCCGAGCGTGTTGCCGTGGTAGCCCTGGCGGCGCGCAATGAAGTGCGTGCGCTGCGGCTGGCCGATCTCGACAAAATACTGCCGCGCCAGTTTCAGCGCGGCCTCGGTGCCTTCCGACCCGGACGAGCAGAAATACGCATGCGTCAGGCCGCCGGGTTCGCCGTCGAGCACGATATGCGCGAGGTCCTCGGCCGGCTGGCTGCTGAACGTTCCGGTGTGGGCGTACGCCATGCTGGCGGCCTGCCGCCCGATCGCGGATGCGATGCGCTGGTTGCCATGGCCGAGACAGGCCACCGCGGCACCACCGGAACCGTCGATGATCTTCGTGCCGTCGGCCAGGTGCAGATAGATGCCATCGCCGCCGACGGCGGTGGGCGGTATTGCGCCAGAGCGATGCAGGACGCGGCTGGTCATGATGCTTGGACCCATTGTCGTTGGAATATCTCGATGCAGGGCGTGTGGTGAGGGTGCGCAATCATGAACGGGATTGCTTCGTCGCTGTCCTCCTCGCAATGACAGCCATCAAACCGGCTTGCCTTCGCTGCGCTGCCAGGCGTCGTGCAGGAGGGTGTTGCTGGGCAGATTCGGATCGAGGACCTTGTGCGCCGTTGCCGCACCCGCCACCGGCAGTCCTTGCGGATCAAGCTTGCCGATCTGCACCAGCACCGAAGCCTGGTCCCAATAGATGTGCTCGTGCGCGACCTTGCCGTCGCGGAACTGCACGATCGCGACCAGCGGCACCTCGACCGTGCGTCCCGTCGGAGCGATGCCTGGCAGCATCCAGTCGATCGCCGCGGTGTGGGTGAAGCGGAAGATCACTTCATCGACGATGCGATCGGCGCCGATCGTCCGGCTGACCGGAATCATCATGGTGTCCGGCGGGTTCGCACCGATGAAGTGATACTTGTAGAACCGCTTGAGCTGATCGTGGCCGACGCCGCCCGCCATGCTTGGGATGTGGTTGACATAGGGCGATGCAACCATCGTTGCCATGGTCGCGTCCACATCGCGCGTCTCGAACTCGTAGCGGCAATGCGCTTCCCAGAGCGCCGCGAGATCATGTTCGGGCATCTGTCCCTCTACGATGGTCGCAGATGCGCGACGCGCGGTCCGACTTCTTCGGAGAGCAGACGCAGCGAGTTATGCCAAGCCTGCGGATTGTCGGCATAGTCGAAGCCGAACACCAGCAGCCCGCCGAAGCCACCTGCCTCGTGGTAGATGCGCTCCAGCTTCTCCGCCACCGTCTTCGGTGAGCCGACCAGCCAGTTATGTTTCGCGCAGTACTCCGGCGTCACATCGGAGTCCGCGACGTTCGGATCATGCTTGAGGTATTCCAGGAAACCGAAATTGCCGAGCAGTTGCAGGAAATACTCGCGCATCATGCGCCCCATCATGCCGCCCACCGACAGGCGCCATGCCTCCTCGTCCGTTTCAGCAACGAACACTTCACGCACCAGCCGCCAATCGGAGCGGTGCGGCGTCCGGCCGGTGCGGGCCGCACCGATCTCCACCGCCTCCCAGTGACTCGCCACGTAGGCGGGATTGAGGTTGAGGCTCAGCGGCAGAAATCCACGCTCGCCGGCAAGCTTCAACGTGTCGGACTGCTTCGAGAAGCCGGCAACCCCGATCGGCGGGTGCGGCTTCTGCAGCGGATAGATGTGCGGTTTGAGGAAGCCGAACATCAACTCGGGCTTCGCCGCGTTCCAGAACTTGCCGCGGTAGGTGAACTGCGGCTCATCGCTCCACATGCGCAGAATGATATCCAGCGCCTCGCGGGTCATCTCGCGGTTGACACCGCTGGTGCCATCCACATCGAACATCGCCCAGTCGGTCGGCAGCCCCGATGCGGCGACGCCGAAGTTGAGCCGGCCCTCGGAAAGATGGTCCAGCATCGCCACGCGAGCGGCGAGTTCGGCGGGATGGTGGTAGGGCAGGAGGAAACCGCCCGGACCGATCCGCAGCCGCTTGGTCTGCAGCAGCGCCTGCGCGATCAGCAGATCGGGCGAGGGATGGGGCTCCCACGGCGCGGTGTAGTGCTCGCCGATCCAGGCTTCGGTGTAGCCCAATTCATCCAGCCAACGCAGCGTCTGGAGGTCCCAGTCGTGGCCTGCTTTCAACCCTCTCTCGGGCGGATGCGAGGGCATTGCGAAATAGCCGAATTCCATGGCGGTTCCTTCGTGCGTGCGCAGTGCAGGCTACACCCTTACGCGTCGCCGATGCCATTGCCGTGCAGCGCAACCATATGGACGCCAGAAAGCTACCAAGAGCCGTCGATGACCGTCAATTTGTCGATCAAGAACGTGCCAGACGACCTGGCAGAGCGCCTCAGCTTGCGCGCGATCGCGCAGCGGACCTCATCAGCCTCGATGCAGAGCTGGTGAGAGCTGCCAGGTCGTTAGGCATGTATGCACCGTCGCCAGGCGAGGCACCCACTTCTCAGACGACACCGCGTTCGCGCAACTGATCGATCTCGCCGCTTGAGTAGCCGAGTTCCGCCAGCACCTCAGCGGTGTGTTGGCCAAGCTCCGGTGCGGGACGCCGTACCGGCAGCGGCGTGCCATCCACGTGCAGCGCTGACCCGAGCATCGAAACCGGCCCGTGCCCTGGATGCTCGACGGTCACCACCGCCTGCTGATCGATCACCTGCGGATCGGCGAACACCTGGTCCAGGTGCATCACCAGCGAGCACGGCACGCCGGCCTCGTTCAGCACGCGGATCCAATGTGCGCTGGTCTCGCGCATCGTGCGGGCCTCGATCTCGGCGTTGATCGCCGCGCGGTTCTCGGCCCGCAATGCGTTGGTGGCGAATTCGGGACGCTCGCGCAGCGTCTCGGCGTCGAGCGCGCGCAGCAGGCGCTGATACATTGCGTCGCCGGCCGGCGCGATGGCGATCTCGCCGTCGGCGGTGCGGAACAGCCCGTAGGGTGAGCCGATCGGATGGTCGTTGCCGGTGCGCCGAGGCAGCCGGCCGGTCGCCAGGTAGTCGGTCGCCATGAAGCCGAGGAAGCTGATCAGCCCGCCGGTCAGGCTGACCGAGGCTGAACCTCCCTGCCCCGTCCGCCCCTCGCGCAACAGGCCGGCGACGATGCCGAGAGCGGCGTAGAGACCGGCAATCAAATCGCTCACCGGCGGCCCCGAGCGCATCGGCGGTTGGTCCGCAGTACCGTTCACACTCATGAAGCCGCTCATCGCCTGGGCGATGAAATCGAAACTCGGCCGGTCGCGATATGGGCCTGTGTCGCCGAAGCCGGTAACGCTGCCGCGAACGAGACGCGGATTGAGTTCATGCACCCGTGCCTCGGTGAAACCCATCGCGGCGAGGACACCAGGGCGATAGTTGTCGATCAGCACGTCGCCCTTCGTGATCAACCGCGCCAGGACGTCGCGCCCTTCGTCGTTGCGCAGGTTGAGCGTGATCGAACGCTTGTTGCGATTGTAGTTGGCGAAATACCAGGAGAGACCGTCCCTGCCCGCCCCCTGCTGCCGGATCGTATCGCCCTCGCCCGGCGTTTCCACCTTGAGGATGTCGGCACCGAGATCGCCAAGCAGCATGGAGCAGAATGGACCCGACAGCACGCGGGTGAGATCGACCACGCGGATGCCGGCGAGCGGGAGGGCTGAATTCATCGGTTTCCTTTGCCGTGACCGTATGGGTCAGGCATGGCGCGGCGGCAAGGGCGCGACGAGGCGCCGATAGACCGCGCCAAGACCGATCAGCACCAGGCCGAGACCGAGGAACGACAGCACGCGCCAAAGCCCCACCAGTCCCGACATGTCCACCAGAAAGACCTTCGCTCCGGCCAGCGCGACGATGCCGAGCGCGGTCAGGCGCAATTGTCGTGCTCTGGTGCGAATGCCGATTGCCATAACTGCGACACCGTAGGCCAACCATGCGCCTGACCAGGCCCACAGTTCGCCGTCGCGCACCGGTACGGCCGGCAGACCGATCGAACCCGGGTTGAACATATGCCGCACCTCCAGGGTGAGCCAGACGAAACCGGCCAGCACGGCGTAACCCGCCAACATAGTGCGGAGCCTGGCCGGCCGTGCGGTCGCCGACTCGCGCAGCGCGGCCACCGTCAGCAGTGCCGGCAGCAGGTAGGCCGGCAGCAGCCAGTCAAGCAACGGCAGGCTGCCAACCGGCAGGTCGAGTACAGCCGGGTTGAACAGGATCATCAGCAAGCCGCCACTCAACGCCAGTGCACCCTGGATCCGCCAGGCCAGATGCAGCACGGGTCGCTCCAGCCTCTCGGCGATGCGCATGGTGACGATGGTGAGGACGGCAATAGATGCGAGCTGCAACGCCGATTCAGCGAAATCCGGCATAGGCGGCCCATCTCCCGCAGGCCGGCACAGCCGATGCATCTCCAGCGCCACCAGCACGGTGGCGAATGCAACGCTGCCTGCCTCCAGAACGGCGACCGTCAGGTCGTCGGCGTCGCGGCGGAACATCGCGGCGGCGAGCGCGAAGGCTGCCGCCGGCACGGCGTAGGCCGCGACCAGATCGTTGACCACCGGCCACTGACCGAGGCCATAGTCGAGCACGTACCAATTCAGCAGCAGCCGCACGACGACGCAGGCGGCGACCGCGAGGCCGACACGGCGCAAGGCGGGCAGGTCGGCCTTGGCCGCGACCCAGGCAAGCGCCGGCAGGAACAGTGAGATGGCGATGGTCAGCCACTGGTCACGCAGCAGCATCGCGCAGCCGAGCGCGAGCACGGCCACAGCTCCCGCGGCATAAGCACCGGCGGCAGCCTGGCGATCCGTGGACTGTTCACGCTTCGAGAGGGCGGCTGCAGCGGTCAGCCCGGCCGCAAGCAGCACGGCGAATGCCGCCCACCCCGCGCGCGGCCGGAACTCTGCCACGCGCGCGTAGCAGATCGCCAGTGTCAGCACCGGAACGGAGGCTGCAAGACTGGCCCAGGCGAGAGGACCGCGCGACCGCCTTTCGAACCACAATCCGCTGGCTGCGAAGCAACCCGACACGAAAGCGGCGGTCGCCAGCAGATCCTGCACCGCCGGCGGGACAGCAATGCCGGGCAGCGCGCGCATCTCGACGGACCAGCCGGCGAGCATCAGCAAGAACAGCACGGCGGCGAGGAAAGGCAGCAGGCGCAGACGGTCCTCGCGGGCCGCACGCCAGATCGTCAGCGGCACGAACAGCAGCACCGCGATCCTGGTGTCCCAGCCCTGATCCAGCATGGCCAACAACAGCCCGGCAGCGCCGAGAGCCGCGCACGGCACCCAGGCGAGACGCCGGCCGATCGGCTGATCGAGCGCCTCGCGCGGCAGGAGCGTCAGGTTGAGCATCGCGGCTGCGGGGGCGAACAGCGCCGGAGCCCACGCCTCCCTGCCTGTCCCGTTCGCGATGGCGACCAACATCCAGACGGCTCCGGCGATCGCGGTCGCCCAACCCAGCCAGACCCAGCCCGCGTAGCGCACCACGCCGAAAGCGGTGCCGGTGACGAACAGCAGATAGGCGAACAGGCCCGGCAGCGAGGGAGCCTCGGTCTGCACCAGTGCCGGTGTGGCGAAGGCGCCGACCAGTCCGACCACGGCGACCAGTTGCCCATGCCGCAGCGCAATGACGAGGCCGATCAGCGAGGCGCCTGCCATCAGCACGAACCCCGCCACGGGCGACACCAGAGCGTAGAGCACGCCGGCGCCATAGCTGGCACCGAACAGCACGGCGACACCGCCGGCGGCGAGGCCAGGGGCAGTTTGATCGGCGATGCCGGGGTGGACAACTTCCTGCCGCCGCAGCCACTCCGCGCTGACGATCAGGGCAGCGCCAAGCAGACCGGCGAAGACGCAGCGCGGGCCGGGGCCAAGCAATCCCTGATCCACGGCATATCGCACCAGGAAGACGCCCGCGAGCACCAGTGCCGCGGCGCCGAGCCACACGCCCCAACGCGTGGTCAGCACGGCCTCGAGGTCGCGCGATGGAGCGGCTGGTTCGGCGGACCGTAGGGGCGCCGGCGCGACAGGCCGCTCGGACGCCCGCCATGGCGGAGTTTCGGGCGATCGAATCCCCGGTGACGCCAGCGGCGCTGCGCGGATATCGGCCACGGCGCGCCGCAGTTGCGCGATCTCCCTGCGTGCCATGATCGCGTGGAAGAACCCGATGATCCCGATCAGCCAGCCGCCGGCTACGGCCAGCAGCACGACGACCGCGAACTCGATCTCTGTCATGGGCGATGCTTCCGCCGTCCGGCACGGCAGGTCAAATCGTTTGATCAGCCAAACTTAATTTCGCGGCCGTGCGTCGTGGAATACGGGACGTTTCGTCTGAACACCTCAATCCGTCATTGTCTCTTAACCGCCTTTCCGGCATCCTCTGCGAGTCCCAGCCACCCGGCGCGGGAGAGAGCGGAGTCGCCTCCGCCGCCGAAGGCGCAACCGGCCCCCGGAAACGCTCAGGCAAAAGGACCGCGGCGGGATCAGGGATCTCTGGAAAGCCGGCCGGCGCACCACTTGCCTGCCGCACCGACGAGGTAAGGGGCGCCGCACAGCGCCGTGAATTTTTCAGGTACCGCGACAGAGGGGGGTCAGCGACACCGGCACGGATCGCCGGCGCATGACCCTTGCGGAGCCGACCATTGATCGAAAACACGCTGCCGGATGATCCAACACCCAAGAAGCTGAGGACCGTGCCGCTGGACGCCTGGCACCGTGCGCTCGGTGCGCGAATGGTGGAGTTCGCCGGCTACGCGATGCCCGTGCAGTACCAGGGCGTGCTGGCCGAGCACCTGCACTGCCGGAAGCATGCAGCGCTGTTCGACGTCTCTCACATGGGCCAGGCGACACTCACTGGCGCCACCGCGGCCGCCGCGCTGGAGCGGCTGGTGCCCGGCGATCTGCTCGGCCTGAAGCCTGGGCGGCAACGCTATACGCTGCTGACCAACGAGGCGGGCGGCATCCTCGACGACCTGATGGTTGCGAATCCCGGCGGCGAGAATCTGTTCCTGGTGGTGAATGCGAGCCGCAAGGAGATCGACTTCACACACATCGCGGCCAATCTACCATCCGGCGTGCAGCTTCACGAGCACGAGGATCGCGCGCTGCTGGCGCTGCAAGGTCCTGACGCCGCGTCGGTGATCGGGCGCATTGGCGCCGAGGCCGCTCAACTTCCGTTCATGGGCATGGCTGCGGCCACACTCGCGGGGATTCCCTGTCTGGTCGCGCGCTCCGGCTACACCGGAGAGGACGGATTCGAGATCTCGCTGCCGGCCGAAAGCGCACAGGCACTGGCTCAGCGCATTCTGGACGAACCCGAAGTCATCCCGGCCGGTCTCGGCGCGCGCGATTCGCTGAGGCTGGAAGCGGGTCTATGCCTCTATGGCAATGACATCGACGAGCTGACGTCGCCGATCGAGGCCGACCTCGCCTGGGTGATCGGCAGACGCCGCCGCAATGCCTGGGACTTTCCTGGCGCTGCGGTGATCCGCGACCAGTTGGACCACGGCACGCCGCGCCGCCGCGTCGGCATCCGCCCGGACGGCCGCGCGCCCGCACGCGCGCTGACCGAGATCGTCGCCGACGATGGCACCGAGGCCGGCACAGTCACCTCGGGCGGGTTCTCCCCCACGCTGAGCGCGCCGATCGCCATGGGTTATGTCCGCAAGGACCTCACCGCCGACAGCACCGCGCTGCATCTGATGGTTCGCGGCAAGCCACTGCCCGCGCGCGTCGTGAAGCTGCCGTTCGTGCCTCACCGCTATGCCCGCTGACACAAGGATCCTCCTCATGGCCAAACCTCCCGCGGATATCCGGTTCACCAGGGAACACGAATGGATCCGACTGGATGGCGACATAGCCACCGTCGGCATCACAGATCACGCGCAGGAACAGCTCGGCGACGTGGTGTTCGTCGAGCTCCCGGAGATCGGCCGCGACGTCGCCGCGGACGAGGCCTGCGCCGTGGTGGAGAGCGTGAAGGCCGCTTCCGATGTGTATGCGCCGCTCACCGGCAAGGTGGTGGAGATCAACCAGACCATCATCGACGACCCCTCGATTGTGAACAGCGATGCCGAGGGCGAAGGCTGGTTCTTCCGCATCGAGCTGGATGACACCGATACGTTCGACGCCCTGATGGATGCCGCCGCGTACGACGAATATGTGGAGACCCTGGATTGATGGACGTTCTGTCCGAGCTGGCCGCTCTGGAAGCGGCCGACAGCTTTGTTTCGCGTCATATCGGTCCGTCCGAAGCCGACATCGCCGCTATGCTGCACGCTGTGGGTGCGGCGACGCTGAATGAGCTCGCGGCGAAGACGGTGCCGCCCGCGATCCGCACCAATCAGACACTCGATCTGCCGCCGCCGATCGATGAGGCGGCCGCAATGGTGGAACTGCGTGGGCTGGCCGGCAGGAATACGCTGAAGAAGTCGCTGATCGGCATGGGCTATCACGGCACCCACACGCCGCCGGTCATCCAACGGAATGTGCTGGAGAACCCTGGCTGGTACACTGCGTATACGCCCTATCAGGCCGAGATCGCCCAGGGCCGCCTCGAGGCGCTGCTCAACTTCCAGACGATGATCTGCCAGCTGACGGCAATGGAGATCGCCAACGCATCGCTGCTCGATGAAGCCACCGCGGCCGCTGAGGCGATGGCGATGGCGCATGCCGTCAGCAAGACGAACTCCGACGTGCTGGCGGTCGCAACGGACCTGCATCCGCAGACCCGTGCAGTGCTCGCAACGCGCGCCGGACCGATCGGGATTATGCTGATCGATGTCGCTCCAGGCGATACAGGGGCGATCGGCGCGGCACAGCCTTTTGCAGTCGTGCTGCAATATCCCGGTACCACCGGCGCGGTGCGCGAGCTGTCGCCGGAGATCAGCGCCGCGCATGAGTTGGATGCACTTGTCATCGTGTGCGCCGATCCGCTGTCGCTGGCGCTGCTGACGCCGCCGGGCGAGATGGGCGCCGATGTCGTGGTGGGTTCGTCGCAGCGCTTTGGCGTGCCGATGGGATTCGGCGGGCCGCATGCGGGCTATCTGGCAACGCGGGACGCCTACAAGCGGCACATGCCGGGAAGGCTTGTCGGCGTGTCGCTCGACGCAGCCGGCGAACCGGCGATGCGGCTGGCTTTGCAGACGCGCGAGCAGCACATCAGGCGCGAGAAGGCGACATCGAACATCTGCACCTCCCAAGTGCTGCTTGCGGTGATCGCCGGATGCTATGCGGTGTGGCATGGGCCGGAGGGACTGAAGCGCATCGCACGGCGCGTCAATCTGCAAGCGCGGATGCTGGCCGATGCGGCACGGCAAGGCGGTCATCGCGTGCTGCACGACGCGTTCTTCGACACGATCGCGATCGAGACCGCGAGTGCCGATGCGCTGATGCAGCAGGCACTGGCACAGGGCTTCAATCTGAGACGCATCAGTGACACACAGGTCGGCATCGCGCTCGACGAGACAGTCACGCGCGAAGAGCTGACAAGCCTGGCCGCGGTGCTGGGCGGCACGCTGAGCGGCGCGGCACCGTCGGTTCCCGCGGAGCTTGCGCGCAACACAGCGTTCCTCGAACAGGCGGTGTTCACCGAGCATCGCTCCGAGCACGAGATGCTGCGCTACCTCAAGCGCCTGGAGGAGAAGGACATCGCGCTCAATCGCAGCATGATCCCACTCGGTTCGTGCACGATGAAGCTGAACGCCTCGGCCGAGATGATGCCGATCACCTTGCCCGGCTTCACCGCGATCCATCCGTTCGCACCACCTGATCAGACCCAGGGTTACGCCGAACTGATCGCGCGCCTGACGGACTGGTTGAAGGTGATCACCGGTTATGCCGCGGTCACGCTGCAGCCGAACGCCGGATCGCAAGGTGAGTATTCCGGCCTGCTGGCGATCCGCGCATACCACGAAGCACGCGGCGAGAAGCACCGCAGCATCTGCCTCATTCCCTCCAGCGCGCATGGCACCAACCCAGCGAGTGCCGCGATGGCCGGCCTTCAGGTGGTGGTGGTCGGCTGCGACCGCGACGGCAACATCGATGTGGCCGACCTGCGCGCCAAGGCCGACAAGCACGCCGCCAAACTAGCGGCGCTGATGGTCACCTACCCCAGCACGCACGGCGTATTCGAGGTGGCGATCCGCGAGATCTGCGACATCGTCCACGCACGCGGCGGCCAGGTGTACATGGACGGCGCGAACCTGAACGCTCAGGTTGGCCTGACCAGCCCGGCGGCGATCGGCGCCGATGTCTGTCATCTCAATCTGCACAAGACGTTCTGCATCCCGCATGGTGGTGGCGGCCCTGGCGTGGGGCCGATCGGTGTGGCCGCGCATCTTGCGCCGCATCTGCCGAACCATCCGTTGAGCGCGGATGCCGGACCGGCGAGCGGCTTCGGCCCCGTGTCGGCTGGCCCCTTCGGCAGTGCGATGATCCTGCCGATTTCGTATGCATATATTCGAATGATGGGCGCTGCCGGGCTGAAGCGTGCGGCCGAGGTGGCAATCCTCAGCGCCAATTACATCGCGAACCGTCTGCGCGGACACTACCCCGTGCTGTACACCGGTCTCGGCGGGATGGTCGCGCATGAGTGCATCATCGACTGCCGCAGTTTCCAGGCCGAGGCCGGCGTGATGGTCGAGGATATCGCCAAGCGGCTGATGGACTTCGGCTTCCACGCGCCGACCATGTCGTGGCCGGTCGCCGGCACGCTGATGATCGAACCCACGGAAAGCGAGAGCAAGACCGAATTGGACCGCTTCTGCGAGGCGATGATCGCGATCCGCGCGGAAATCGCAGCGATCGCCGCCGGCAGACTGGACAAAGCGGACAACCCCCTGAAGCACGCACCGCATACTGCCCGCGATGTCATGGCGAATGTATGGACACACGGATATTCGCGCGAGCAGGCGGCATTCCCGTTGCCATGGATCGCGGCGACAAAATACTGGCCGCCGGTGAAGCGGGTGGACAACGTCTACGGTGACCGCAACCTGATATGCACCTGCGCGCCGCTCGAAGCCTACGCACAGGCAGCCGAGTAGCGGCTCAGCCTGAAGGCGCTGGGCGGCGCGACCTCCTCTTGTGCGTCCCCATCGTAGTCTCTAGGGTTCCTTCATAAATTCGTCGGTCACGGCTAACAGAAACTTCGTCGGTCAGGACAACTGGCAGGCGCCGTGGAAACGTCGGAAGGAAACGCCTATGGCGACCGCAGAAGTTGTCGCTCCACGCCTGCAATATGTCCGCTCTCCGCAGCGTGGGCCGATCACCCGCCTGCTCGAAGATGAACGCTGGCTTGCAACCTGCCTGTTGCTGCCGACGGTGATTCTGCTCGGGCTGTTCATCGCCCATCCGTTCATCAATGGCATTCTTCTGTCGGTGACGGATACCAAGGTCGGGGTGCCCGGCCACTTCGTCGGCCTCGATAATTTTGTCAAAATCTGGCACGATGACATCTTCCAGGTCGCCGTGTGGAATACCTGCCTCTACACCTTCGTCACGACGGTTTTCAAACTCGCGCTTGGATTGTGGCTGGCCTTGCTGCTCAACCGCCATTTCCGTGGCAAGGCGTTGATGCGCGCCTTCATTCTCTTGCCATTTATCATCCCAACCGTGCTGTCGACCTTTGCCTGGAAATGGATGTTCGACCCGACATTCAGCGTCCTCAATTGGATGCTGTTCCATCTCGGGATCATCCGTACCCGCATCAACTGGCTGGGCGATCCGACTCTCGCGATGGTCTCGGTGATCATCGTCAATGTCTGGCGCGGCGTACCGTTCTACGCAATCAGCCTGCTCGCGGGTCTGCAGACGATCAGTCCCGAATTGCACGAGGCTGCGGCAATCGATGGTGCCCGGGCCTGGCAGCGCTTCCGCCATGTGACCTGGCCGCTTCTGCTGCCGGTGACACTGGTCATCGTGCTGTTCTCGGTAATTCAGACTTTCGCCGATTTCCAACTTGTCTACGTGCTGACCGGCGGCGGCCCGGCCAACGCCACCCAACTATTTGCGACCTACGCCTACCAGCTTGGCATCGGCACCGGATTGCTCAGCCAGGGCGCTGCAATCTCGCTGGCAATCTTCCCGATCCTGCTGCTCGTGGTGATTGTGCAGCTCCTGTACATCCGCCGGACGGAGACCCTGTAGGCCATGATCGAGGGAGCCTCCTGGCGGCGCTGGGTCTTCTTCTATGTCCCGGTGACGGCGTTCGTCGTCGCGCTGTTGTTTCCGTTCTATTGGATGGTCATCACCACGCTGCGGCCGGACAGGGAGCTGTACCGACCCTGGAACGCGCCGAACTACGCGCCGTTCTGGACCACGCAGCCGACCCTTGAGCATATCCACGACCTGCTGACGGAGACGCTGTTCACCACCTGGATGCTGAACACGATGCTGATCTCGCTGGCGGCGACGGCTATTTCGCTGTTCTGCGGGCTACTGGCCGGCTACGCGCTGTCCCGGCTCAAATTCCCGTTCGCCGGCAGTATCGGCACCGCAATCTTCATCACCTACCTGGTACCGCAGACTCTGCTGTTCATCCCGCTTTCCGACATCATCCGCAATTTCAGGCTTGGCGATTCGCCTTGGGCCTTGATCCTGACCTACCCGACCTTCTTGATCCCGTTCTGCACCTGGCTCTTGATGGGCTACTTCAAGTCGATCCCGAAAGAGCTGGAGGAATGCGCCCGCATCGACGGCGCTCCCCGCTGGAAGGCGATGCTCTACATTATATTCCCGGTGGCGATCCCGGGCATCCTGTCGGCCGGAATATTCGCCTTCACCCTGTCGTGGAACGAGTTCATCTACGCACTGGTGTTCCTGTCCTCGCCCGAACAGAAAACTGTGCCGGTGGGCGTCACTTCGGAACTGGTGCGCGGCGACGTGTTCTTCTGGGGCGAGCTCATGGCGGGAGCCCTGCTGGGATCGATCCCCGTCGCCTTCGTCTATTCGTTCTTCGTGGAATACTACGTGTCCGGCATCACTGGATCGGTGAAGGGTTGAGCACATGGCCCGTGTAGTGATGCGCAGCTTGAACAAGAAATATGACGAGGTTCACGCGGTCATCGACGTGAACCTCGAAATCCACGATCAGGAATTTGTAGTTCTGGTCGGGCCATCAGGCTGCGGCAAGACGACGACCCTGCGCATGGTGGCGGGACTCGAAAGCATCACTTCTGGAAACATCTCGATCGACGAGAAGGTCGTCAACGAACTGCCGCCGATGGATCGTGACATCGCGATGGTTTTCCAGAATTACGCGCTCTACCCGCATATGAGCGTGCACGACAACATGGCCTTCGGTCTCAAGATGCGGAAGTTCGACAAGCCGGAGATTGCCAGGCGCGTCCGGGAGGCGGCCGAGATCCTCGGCATTCAGGAATTGCTAAAGCGCAAGCCGCGTCAGCTCTCGGGTGGCCAGCGGCAGCGCGTGGCCTTGGGCCGGGCGATCGTCCGTCATCCGCAGGTCTTTCTGTTCGACGAACCGCTATCCAATCTCGACGCCAAACTGCGCGTGCAGATGCGCGTCGAACTGAAGAAGCTGCACGATCGACTCGGAACCACCGCGATCTACGTGACCCATGATCAGGTCGAGGCGATGACCCTCGGCGACCGTGTCGTCGTCATGCGCGACGGCAGGGTGCAGCAGGTCGGTGACCCGATGGACCTTTACAACAGCCCGGCCAATCGCTTTGTCGCCGGTTTTATCGGCTCCCCCGCGATGAATTTCGCCGGTGTGCGCATCGCGGCGCAAAATGGCTCGCTCTGGGCGGAAAGCGACGGCATCCGCATCAAGGTTCCCCAGCCGATCGCGCCGCGTCTTGGCACCTATGCCGGCAAGGAGGTCACGTTCGGGGTTCGCCCGGAGGACATGCATATCGCCCGCGACGGCGATCCACAGGACCTGAGCTTTGATACCGCGGTCGAAGTTGTCGAGCGGCTCGGCTCGGAGATCCTGCTCGACGTTGCCGTCGGTTCGTCGGCAATGGTTGCTTCAGTCGAACCGACCGCCACCGCAAAGGTGCATGAAAAGCTCCGTCTGGCAGTCAATCCCGAGCGGCTGCATTTCTTCGACAACGAGACCGAGGCGGCGATCTGACTGATCGGCCAGCCGAGGCGCCTGAAAATAGCGCTTTGCAGCGCGAAATAAATGGGAGTGAACGATGGACCGCATCAATCGGCGACGGTTTACCCAATTGTCGGGTGCCGGCGCGCTCGCGGCCGGAACCGGTGGGTTGGCTGGCATCCTGGCCAGCGCACGGGCGCCCGCTTACGGCCAGACGGCAACGGTTCACTGGCTGCGCTGGGCTGATTTCGTGCCCGCCTCCGACGTGTTGCTGAAGGGCAAGATCACCGAACAATGCCAGAAGGATCTCGGCATCAAGCTGACCGTCGAGACGATCAACGCCAACGACATCCAGGCGCGCGTCACCGCCGCGATTCAATCTGGTACCGGTCCCGACATCGTTATGGGGCTGAACAATTGGCCGCAGCTCTATGCCAGGAGTTTTGCCGACGTCAGTGAACTCGCCGAGCAGCTCGGCAAGGAGGGCGGTGGCTATTACGACATCTGCACCACCGTCGGCACTTACGATAACCACTGGATCGGTGTCCCCTGGTGCACCGGCGGTGGACTGGTCGCGTATCGCAAGTCGTGGCTGGCGGAAGCTGGCTTCGACAAGTTCCCGACCAACTGGGACGATTTCCGAACTGCCGGCAAAAAGCTGAAGGTGGCGGGTCATCCATACGGGCAAACCGCCGGACACACATTCGGCGATGCGCCGGGCTGGTGGTATCCGTATCTGTGGTCATGGGGCGGTAAGGAGGTCGAGGCCGACGGCAAGACCGTCGTGCTGAACACCAAGGAGACAATCGAGTCGGTCAAATTCGCGGTTCCTCTGTGGAAGGAGACGATGGATGAAGGCGGTCTCGCCTGGGATGACACCAGCAACAACCGCGCCTTCCTGTCTGGCAGCATCAGCGCCACCAACAATGGCGCCTCGATCTATCTCGAGGCCAAGAAGAAGCCGGACAGTTATGTGACCGACAAGGGCACGCCGATGAAGGACGACATCCTTCACGCGGGTATTCCAGGCGGCGCCGGTGGTCAGTTCAATCTGCCCGGCCCGTTCACGGATATGCTGATGGGCTATTCGAAGAATCAGGACGCGGCGAAGAAATTCCTGGCGTGGGCACATTCGAAGCCGATCTACGATGAGTGGTTCACCTCGCAGCAGGGCTACACCTGTGGCGCCACGAAGATCTGGGAGAACCACCCGGTGTGGAATCTCGATCCGGTGATGGCCCCGTTCAAGAATGTCCCTGTCACCGGCCGACTGACCGGTTATGCCGGGAAGCCAAGTCAGAGGGCCGCCGAGGTGCAGACCAAGTACATCATCGTCGACATGTACGCGAAGGCGATCCAGGGCATGCCGGCCGAGGCCTCGGTGAAAGCGGCACATGACGAGCTGGTGAAGATCTACTCGGCGTAATACCAGGCTCAATAAGAATGGCCCATGAGTTACATTCGTCCGTCCATGACAATCGCACGTGCAGCGAGTCATTCGCATTGAGAGTACAGGTCAACGCGTAAAGGAGCTCGGCGCAGACCAACTCCCCAATCAGAAAATGGCGCAGGGAGATTGACGATGCGGCAAATCGGTCGACGCAGGTTGCTCAGGGTGTCCGGTGCCGGCGCACTGGCCGCAGGCACCGGCGGCCTCGCAGGCATTCTCGCCTCCGGGCGAGCACCCGCCTTCGCTCAGGGGACAACCCTGCAGTGGTTGAAATTCGTGGATTTCGTGCCGGTCTCCGATCAGCTTCTCAAAGGCAAGATCAGGGATGAATGCAAGAAGGCACTCGGCATCGACCTCAGCGTCGAGACAATCAACGGCGACGGCGTCCAGGCACGAATAAGCGCAGCCATCCAATCAAGGGCCGGCCCCGACATCATGATGGCAGTCAGCAACTGGGCGCAGCTCTACGCCGACAGCCTTGTCGATGTCAGCGACATCGCAGATGAAGTGGGCAAAGCTCAAGGCGGCTATTTTCAGACCGCGCGCGACATCGACTTTGACGGCAAGCGCTGGATCGCCATGCCGTTCACCATCCTGGGCGTGTTGTTCGCCAACCGCACCTCGTGGTTCGCCGAGGTTGGCATCAAGCCGGACACGTTTCCGGCCACCTGGGACCAATACCGCGCCATCGGCAAGCTGATGAAACCCAAGAACCATCCCTACGGCCAGACTCTCGCCCATGCCTTCGGTGATGGTCCGGCCTTCTGGTATCCGTATTTGTGGTCGTGGGGCGGCAAGGAGGTAGAGGCCGATGGCAAGACAGTCGCACTGAACAGCAAGGAAACCGTCGAATCGGTCAAGTTCGCAGTTGCCTTCTGGAAGGAGTCATTCGACGAAGGCGCCATGTCGTGGGACGACGCCGGCAACAACCGTGCCTTCCTCGCCAACACGATAAGTTCGACCAGCAACGGCGCCTCGATCTATCTGCTGGCCAAGGCCAAGGCAGACACCTACATGACCGAGACCGACAAACCACTCAAGGACGACATCTTCCACTCACCGCTGCCGAAGGGACCCGCCGGCCAATTCAGCTACCATGTGCCATTCTCCAATCTCGTGCCGATCTACAGCAAGAACCAGAAGGCGGCGAAGGATTTCCTGCGCTGGTTCCACACCAAGGAGATCTACGGGCAGTGGTTCACGTCACAGCAGGGATTTTCCACCGGCACCACGAGGATGTGGGAAGATGATCCGGTATGGAAGGTGGACCCGGTGATGGCGCCGTTCCGCACGGCCGCGGAAAGCGGACATTTCGCCGGCTACGCCGGACCCGCAGGGCGCGCCGCAGCGGAGGCCATCAGCAAGTTCATCATCGTCGACATGTATGCAAAAGCGGTCCAGGGAACATCGGCCGAGGACGCCGTCAAATGGGCCCACGAGGAGATGGTGAAGATCTACGCTTGAGAAGAATGAACTGAAAGTCCAGGTTGCGGCCTTAAGGCCGCCATCGGAGAACAGACAACGCTACGCATTGCCATGTGTCTCCGGTGGTCTATGAAGATCACACTCTTCATCCGCCGACGTCCTACCTAACCGGCCCCGGCGGCGTTGCCTTTTGGTGAACCTGCCGGGTGCCCACCGCTCCGTTGCAATATCGATTCACATCCCCAGTGCGCGGCGGTAGACGTCGAGCAGCGTCTCCTGCTCCTCCACATCCGCCGTCTCTTGCCGACGTACGCGAATGAGCTGGCGCAGCACCTTCACATCGAACCCAGCCGATTTCGCCTCGGCATAGATGTCGCGGATATCGCCGCCGAGAGCCTTGCGCTCCTCCTCGAGCCGCTCGATGCGGTCGACGATGCTGCGCAGGCGGTCGGCGGCGATCCCGCCCGTCTTGGTGTCAGTCTCCACCGCGTGCAGCGCCATCGTTCCCCTCCCCGATTCCGCAAGGCGCGCGGGGATAGCGGTCGGCTACGCCGCGGTCAATGATTCGGATTGGCCTTCGCGAAATTGGCCTTCTGTTCGGCACTCGCCTCCTTCTGATACTTCGTCTGCCACTCCTTGTACGGCATGCCGTAGACGATCTCGCGCGCGTCGGGATCGGCGAGAGCGATTCCCTGCGTCTCGGCCGCCTCGCGATACCAGCGGCTCAGACAGTTCCGACAGAACCCGGCGAGGTTCATCATGTCGATGTTTTGCACATCGGTCCGCTCGCGCAGATGGTCCACCAGGCGGCGGAACGCGGCGGCCTCCAGCTCGGTACGGGTCTTTTCGTCGAATTGCTCTGCGGTCATGGCTGGCCTCCTCTACCGTTCGGAACATGGCGCGTCCGGGCTAGCTTCGCCATACTTACGCCTTGGCGGTCGAAGGGAAATCGAGACCGATGGTCTGGGACGACACGCGCGCCCGAGCCGCACTGCGGACGCTATTCGATGCCGCCATCGCGGCAGCCGATCCGCGCAAGGTGCTCGCTGCGCACCTGCCGCCGAAGCCCAGAGGGCGCTGCATCGTCGTGGGTTGCGGCAAGTCGGCGGCCGTGATGGCCGCCGCCGTGGAGGACGCCTGGCCCGACGTTGCGCTCGAAGGCACCGTCGTCACCCCCTACGGCCATCACGTGCCGACTCGACGCATCGAGGTGATCGAGGCCTCTCACCCCGTCCCGGATGCCAACAGCGAGCGCGGCGCGCGCCAGTTGCTGGAACGTGTGCGCGAGCTTGGTCCCGGCGATCTCGTGCTCGCGCTGATCTCGGGCGGCGGATCGGCATTGTGCGCGGCGCCTGCGGCCGGCCTGACGCTTGCCGACAAACAGGCGATCAACCGTGCCTTGCTGGCGTCAGGCGCGAATATTTCGGAAATGAACTGCGTGCGCAAGCACCTCTCGGCCATCAAGGGGGGCCGGCTCGCTGCCGCAGCACGGCCGGCACGGGTCGTCACTCTGGCAATCAGCGACGTGCCGGGCGACGATCCAGCGGTGATCGCCTCGGGTCCCACGGTGCCGGATCCGACCACATTCGCCGACGCACGCGCGATCATCGCCCGCTACGGCATCAGGCCATCCCCGGCGGTCGCCGCGCGCCTGGGGCAGGCGACGGACGAGACACCGGGCCCCGGTGAGTTGCCGGGCAGCGAATTCCACCTGATCGCCACGCCGATGATGGCGCTGATGCGCATGACCGAGACCGCACGCACCCTGGAACTCGCGCCGCTGCTGCTGGGTGACGCACTGCAAGGCGAGTCGCGCGAGATGGGCAACGTCCTGGCAGGCATCGCTCACAGCATCCGCACGCACGGTCAGCCGCTCGCGCCGCCTGCCGTGGTGCTGTCCGGTGGCGAGACGACCGTCACCTTGGGCGACGGCACGGCCGGTCACGGCGGTCGCAACACCGAATTCCTGCTGGCGCTCGCGGTCGCGCTGGGCGCCACCGCGAGCATCTGGGCGATCGCAGGCGACACCGACGGCATCGACGGCATGGACGACATCACCGGCGCCATCATCGCCCCTGATACGCTGGCCCGTGCACGTGCCATGGGTCTCGATCCGCGGGCGATGCTTTCCGGCCACGACAGCCATACGCTATTCGACAAGATTGGCGACGCGATCCGCACCGGACCCACGCTGACCAACGTCAACGACGTCCGCGCCATCCTGATCGCCTGAGGAAAGCAAGGTGGCCACGAGACCAAAATTGCGCCGTCGGCGGCGCACCAAGATCATCGCAACCCTGGGTCCCGCAAGCTCGTCGCCCGAGGTGCTGACGCGGTTGTTCCAGGCCGGCGCCGATGTGTTCCGGCTCAACTTCAGCCATGGCACGCATGACGATCACGCGGCGCGCTTCGCCATGATCCGCCAGCTCGAGACACGCTTCGATCGGCCGATCGGCATCCTCGCCGACGTGCAGGGCCCCAAGCTGCGCGTCGGGAATTTCTCCGGCGGACGCGTGTTCCTGCAGACCGGTCAGCGATTCCAGCTCGATCTCAACCCCACGCCAGGCAGTGCTTCGCGGGTCAACCTGCCGCACCCGGAGATCATCGAGGCGGCCTCGATCGGCTGCTCGCTGCTGCTGGACGACGGCAAGCTCCGCCTGCGTGTCGCGCGCAAGCGCAGCGATGCGTTGGAAACCGAGGTCGTCGTCGGCGGACCGCTGTCCGACCACAAGGGCGTCAACGTACCCGACATCGTGCTGCCGATCCCGGCGTTGACCGACAAGGATCGCAACGACATGGCGTTCGCGCTGGAGCATGGCGCTAACTTCATCGGCCTGTCCTTCGTGCAGCGACCGGAGGACGTGGCGGAGGCAAAGGAGCTGATCCGCGGCCGTGCCTGGGTGATGGTGAAGCTGGAGAAGCCGCAGGCGCTCGACAACCTCGACGCCATCATGCAGCTCACCGACGCAGTGATGGTGGCCCGCGGCGATCTTGGCGTGGAACTGCCGCCCGAGGAGGTGCCGCTGGCGCAGAAGCGCATCGTCCGATTGGCGCGTCAATTGGGCAAGCCCGTCGTGGTGGCCACGCAGATGCTGGAGAGCATGATCAGCGCACCGGCGCCGACTCGCGCAGAGGCATCCGATGTCGCGACGGCCGTGTTCGACGGCGCGGATGCGGTGATGCTGTCGGGGGAAACAGCGGCCGGCCAGTACCCCTACGAGGCGGTCAACATGATGGACCGCATCGTCGCCCGCGTGGAGCAGGATCCCGGCTGGCGAGCGATGATCGAGGCGAGCCGCGCGGAGCCGGAGCATGTCACCGCGGACGCGATTGCCGCGGCGGCACGACAGGTTTGTCACACGATCGGGGCGAAGGCCGTGGTGGCATACACGGCTTCGGGCTCGACTGCGCTCCGGGTCGCGCGCGAGCGTCCCGAGGCGCCGATCATCGGCCTGACGCCCAATATCGCGACGGCGCGGCGGATGGCCGTCGTCTGGGGGCTGCATGCGATGGTTGCCGCCGATGCCCATTCGATGACCGAGGCAGTCACCCGCGCGACGCGTGTCGCGCAGACCGAGGGCTTCGCGCAACACGGCGACGAAATCGTCGTGGCCGCCGGCGTGCCGTTCGGCCATTCCGGCACTACCAATTCGCTGCGCGTGGCAACGATCAGGTAGCCGAATGGTGACTGTCAGGCGGCGTGGCGCAGTGACCCGGCCCGCGCGTCCTCCAGGATCATATCCGATGCCTTCTCGCCGATCATGATGGTCGGTGCGTTCGTGTTGCCGGCGATGATCGATGGCATGATCGAGGCGTCCGCCACCCGCAGCCCATCGATGCCGTGCACGCGCAGCCGTGGATCCACCACCGCGTTCGGGCCATGCCCCATGCCGCAGCTTCCCACCGGATGCAGGTTGGACACGCCACGCAGCCGCACCTCGTCGGCAAGCTGTTCGTCGGTCATCACGCCAGGACCCGGCAATACCTCCTCGACCACGAGCCCTTTCAGCGCCTGCTGGCTGGCAATCTTGCGCGCGACGCGAATGCCGGTGATGACCGCCTGCATGTCGTAATCGCTGCGCAGGAAGTTGAAGCGGATTTCCGGCGGCGCCAACGGATCCGGACTCTTCAGCCGGACGGTGCCGCGCCCTTCCGGCCGAAGGTGCACAGGACTGATGGCAAATGCCGGGAACGGATGCGAGATGATGCCGTCGCGCGTGCGATCGATCGTGCTCCAGGCCGAGATGTTCATCTGTAGATCCGGCCGCTCCAGCGCGGGATCGCTGCGCACCAGCGCGCCGACATAAAGGCCGTTGCCCGACATCGGGCCGCCGCGCCAGAACAGGTATTTCGCACCGGCAAACAGCTGATGCGGGATGCTGTGGTGCAGCACATTGAGCGACAGCGAGCGCGAGATGCGCCACGCACAGTAGGTATTGAAGTGATCGTGCAGGTTAGAGCCGACGCCCGACAGATCATGCAGCACCTGGATGCCCATATCCTGCAGATGCTGCGCCGGACCGATGCCCGACAGCAGCAAGAGCTGCGGCGAACCATAAGCGCCGCCGGAGACGATGACTTCGCCACGCGCCCGCGCCGTTTCGAGCCCAGCCGGCGTGCGGAATTCGACGCCGACCGCGCGTCCCTGCTCGATCAGCACACGCGTGGTATGGGCGTGTGTGCGAATGATCAGGTTCGCTCGTTTGCGTGCCGGACGAAGATAGGCGGCAGCGGTGCTCCATCGACGGCGATTGTTGGTTGTCGTCTGGTAGTAGCCACAGCCCTCCTGCTGTGCGCCGTTGAAATCCGGATTCCGCGGAATGCCGGCTTCGATGCACGCCTGCAGCAGTAGCTTGCCGATCTCCCAGTCATAGGGCTGGTTGGAGACCCGCAGCGGACCGCCGCTGCCGTGGAATTCGCTCTCGCCACGCTCATTGTTCTCTGCCTTGCGGAAATACGGCAAAACCGAATCGAAATCCCAGCCCTCGCAGCCGCGCTGGCGCCACTCATCATAGTCGGCGTGGTTGCCGCGCATGTAGATCATGCCGTTGATCGAACTGGTGCCGCCCAGCACCTTGCCGCGCGGCTGATACATCACGCGGTTGTTGAGATTGGGCTCCGGCTCGCTGTCGAACATCCAGTTGACCCGAGGGTCGCAGAATGTCCGTGCATAACCAAGTGGGACATGGATCCAGGGATTGCTGTCCTTGCCGCCGGCTTCCAGCAGCAGCACGCGATGACGGCCGGATTCCGACAGCCGCGATGCAAGCACGCACCCCGCTGACCCGGCTCCGGTGACTATGTAGTCGTACGTGTCGGCGTCGTTCGGCATTCCCTACCCCTCAGGCGGCCGCACGGTGCGGCGTTGCATGCGTCGGCTTCGCCGCAGCATCTTCCAGAATCATCGCGGAGACCTTCTCGCCGATCATGATAGTCGGCGCGTTGGTATTTCCGCCCACCGCAACCGGCATGATCGATGCATCCGCCACACGCAGCCCATCGATCCCATGCACACGCAGACGCGGATCAACGACCGTGTTTGGACCATTCCCCATCGCGCACGAACTCGTGGGATGCTGGTTGGAAACGCCACTCTGGCGAATGTAGTGCGCAAGGTCACCGTCATTCGTGAGCGACGGTCCTGGCTGCAGTTCATGCACGATGTACGGTTTGAGTGCCGGCTGCTCGGCAATCTTCCGGCAAAGCCGAATGCCGAAGATCACCGCCTGCATGTCGTAATCAGTGCGGAGATAGTCGAACAGCACTGCGGGTGGTGCGAACGGATCGGCGCTCGCCAGACGCACTGTGCCGCGACCATCGGGGCGCAGATGCACCGGACTGAGCGTGAAGCCGGGGAACGGATGCGGGACGACCCGCTCCTTATCGCGTTGGAGCGTGCTCCACTCGAACACGTTGATCTGCACGTCGGGCCGCTCCAGCCGCGGATCGGAGCGGGTGAACAGGCCGCAATGGATGCCATTGCTGGCCATCGGCCCGGAGCGAAACAGTGCATAGCGCGCACCGGCCGTAAGCTTGCGCAACGGACTGCGGTCCAGGTCGTTCAGCGTGATCGCCTTGCTGCATCGCCAGCTCACATAGGAGTTGAAGTGGTCATGCAGGTTGGAGCCCACCGCCGGCATGTCACGGACCACGCCGATGCCCATGTCCTGCAGATGCTGGGCCGGACCGAGACCCGACAGCAGCAGAAGCTGCGGGGAGCCATAGGCACCGCCCGAGACGATGATCTCGCCGCGGGCACGTGCGGCGTGGCGGCCCGACGCCGTTTGGTACTCGACGCCAACCGCGCGGTCGTTCTCGATCAACACGCGCGTGGCATGTGCCCCGGTCTGCACCACCAGATTGGCGCGCTGCCGCGCGGGACGCAGATACGCCTTCGCCGTGCTCCAGCGCCGGCGGTTGCTGGTCGTGGTCTGGTAATAGCCACAGCCCTCCTGCTGCGCGCCGTTGAAGTCCCGATTGCGCGGAATGCCGGCCTGCACGCACGCCTCCATCACGGCATCGGCAAGCTCGAAGTATCCAGGCTGATCCGACACATTGAGTGGCCCACCGACGCCGTGGAACTCATCGGCGCCATTGGTCTGGTTCTCGGCCTTCTTGAAGTACGGCAGAACCGAATCCCAATCCCACCCCTCGCAGCCGCGCTGCCGCCATTCGTCGTAGTCGGCGTGATGGCCGCGCATATACACCATGCCGTTGATCGAGCTGGAGCCGCCGAGTGTCTTGCCGCGCGGCAGATAGAGCCGGCGGTTGGCAAGCTGGGGCTGCGGCACGGTCTCGAACTTCCAGTTCACCGCTGGATTGACATAGGTCTTGGCGAACCCGAGCGGGATATGGATCCATGGATTGCGGTCGGGCGGACCGGCTTCCAGCAACAGCACGCGGTGGCGGCCCGACTCTGACAGACGCGCGGCAATCACACAGCCGGCACTGCCCGCGCCGGTGACGATAAAGTCATAGGTGTCCGCTTCCTCAGCCATTCCCACCCCTCGTGAATTCAGAGCGTCAAAGATCGGCGACTCTGATCCACGTGGCAATGCCGCCGGCAACCAGCACGCCGGCAATGATTATCGGGATGGTATCCGAACCAACCTCACGAGCGATCGCGGTCCACAGAACAAGCACGGCAACCCCGACGGCGGCTCCTCCGACCAGACTCGCCCTGCCCTGCTTGATCGGCTGGGTGGTCATTCCGCGGCCAGCTGAACATGGCCCGCGCGTGGATCATCGCTGGTGTTGCGCACGCGCTTCAGATCGCGCCGCACAAACCGCGTGTCGTAGCCGTTGAACACGTGCTGCAGCAGGCCGCAGGCAAGGTCAGACGTGCCGAAGAACCAGTCGGCAATCGGATAGGTCAGGTTGAAGTTGCGCTCCATCATCAGTGCCGTGTTGTGGTGCGCGATATGATGGCGGCGGATCGAGTTCACCAGCGGGACACGCCGTACGAGGTGGTCGTCCTTCACGTGGCAGCAGTAGTGGAACAGCTCGTAGTTCAGATAGAGCGCGACATTGGTGATCAGCAGCAGCCAGCCGGCGTTCGGCAGTCCCGAGCAGGCCGAGTATCGCCGCCGGCGGCAGCGACAGCGCCATGAAGGCGACCAACGCATAGGGCGGAAAGAACACGATGCGGAAGTCGCGCGCGTTGTCGATAGTCGGCTCGATGTGGGTGAAGAACTGATGATGCGCCAGCGTGTGTCGCTTGTAGATGCCCAGGAACCCCTTCACCGGGCGGTGCATGACGTAGCGGTGAATCCACCACTCGAACACGTTCGAGATGCAGAATGCGGCGGGGATCACCAGGAACTCGTACCACGCCGGTGCCGCGATCTGCCGCGCGCAATACCAGATGGCGGCAAAGCCCAGCGCGTAGATCAGCGCCACGTGCGCCCAGCCGAAATAGGCCGGCGCAATTCGGGTGCGGAAGTCGGCACGAAATGCCGCTTGCCGCTGCGACATCTTTGGCTTGTCCATCGCCGAGTGATAGGACGGAATTCCAGGCCGCGACAAGTCCTGCCATAGTCGCCGCCATCACGACGGAGGAAGCGCGATGCTGGAGGTGGAGAAGCCGGCCGATATGAAATCCCATATCGGCGAGAAGATCGGCACCAGTGAATGGGTGACGGTCGATCAGGCGATGATCGACAAGTTCGCCGAGGCAACCGGCGATCATCAGTGGATCCACGTCGATGTGGAGCGGGCGAAGCGCGAGATGCCCGGCGGCAAGACGATCGCGCACGGCTATCTGACGCTGTCGCTGCTGCCGCGCCTGTCGCACGCCATCTACACCATCCACAAACGCTCGCGCGGCATCAACTACGGGTCGAACAAGGTGCGCTTCACCGCGCCCGTGCCGGCCGGCTCGCGTGTGCGGCTGCACCAGACGCTGAAAAAGGTGGAAGACATCGAAGGCGGCGTACGCATGACCTTCGATAGCCAGATCGAGGTGGAAGGTTCGTCGCGTCCCGCGCTGGTAGCCGAGACAATGGGACTGGCGTTCGATTAGCGATATGTCCTGGTGCTCCCCCTCCCCTCGCGGGAGGGGGTCAGGGGGGAGGAAGCCGCAAAGCGGCCTCGATATCGGCGCTCGTCAGCCGCCACGCATTATCCAGCTCAGCCACAACGCCACGCATGAAGCCCTCGGTCAGCGCCAGCGCGCGTTGCGGATCGCCCAGATGATCAGCCAGCAGCGCAAGCGCCAGCTGACGCGGGCCATCGCCCTCATAGGTCCACTCGAAGCCCGTGCGGCTGAAACGGCGGATGTCGAAACGCGGATCGAGCGGTGCGCCATCGACCGTCACCACCGCGCCGTCGAGACTGCGGCCGCCCTCATAGACCTTCATCGGGCCGCCCACGCCGGACCGCAGTCAGTGAGCCGAACGCGCCGCCCGGTGCGTCGTCGCGGTCCTGCCGCGCGCCAGGCGCATCGTCGTCAGCATCATCGCGATCACCAGCGCATAGGCAAGCAGCTGCGCCCCATTCGGCGTCGCAGTGTAGCCCACCAGCGTATGGAACAGCCGCCCGGGAATGCTGTCGTCACCGAGCAGCCAGGACGTATCCCACACCGGTGTTGCGAGACCCTGCAGATAGTCGGCCTGCTGCAGAAAGAACACGGCCTGCGCAGCCAGCCCAGCCGCGAGCAGCGTGATCAGTCCCGTGGTGACCGAGAACAGACGATGCGCCGGCACCGCCAACAGGCCGAGATAGATCAACGCCGACAGCGCCGCGCCGAGTGCAACGCCGATGGCGCCCCCAGCCATCATGCCTGACACGGACGTCCCGCCGGAGGCAAACACGCCATACAGGAACAGCACCACCTCGGAGCCTTCCCGCAGCACCGCGACAGCGACAACTACCGCAACCGCGGTCAGTGGCCTTTCGCCCGCTGCGACCGCACTCCCCACCGCGCGCACCTCCCGCGCAAGCTCGCGACCGTGGCTGGCCATCCAGCCGTTGTGCCAGGTCAGCATGCCGACGGCGATCAACAGGATCGTGGCGTTGAACATCTCCTGGCCGGAGCCGTTGAACAGCGCGCCGAGTTGGCTGGCGAATGCCGCGACCAATCCCGCACCTGCCGTGCCGGCCAAGATACCGCCTGCGACCCACCAGCCGCGACGCGGCACGGATCGCGTTGCCGCCATCACGATGCCGACGATCAGGCCGGCCTCGATAACCTCACGGAAGACGATGACCAGACTAGCCAGCATCGGCGCCTCAATTGCGACGAATTCTCAATTGCAGGTAGGCCAGCCTGCGCCTCCGGTCAACCCATGATCCGACGGCGCACGTTACGGTGAGATGGTCATTCCGCCACGTTCTCGCCAGCAATCATTCCAACACTGACGCACGGGTGACAAAGCGATCACCCGAGGCAGCGTAACCCGCAGCCGAGACCGCGGGCAGATCATTCGCTGCGACGCGAACGTGCAATTCACCAGGAGAGAATGAATGCGAAAGGCATTATCCATCGGTTTGGCAGCATTTCTTGTGATGTCCCCGGCAATGGCGCAGGTGGTGATCGGCGGCGACAACGACGCCGCACGCCACGAGCAGCGCGCCCAGCAGGATCGGATGCAGGCTCACCGCGATTCAACCGAGGCCCACCGCGATGCCGCGACGGGCCACTATGGTGCGGCAGCCCACGAGCAACGCGAGGCTCACCAGGACTGGCGTGATTCGCATTACCAGCAACATGACGCCGATCGGGATGCCAACGGCGTCCGGCTGTACGGCCGCTAGGACTTCAATCGCCCGCGGCCGCGCGCTCCTTCTCCAGGAGCGCGCGCTTGCGTGGCACGCCCCAGCGATAACCGGTCAGGCTGCCATCGCTGCCAATGACGCGATGACACGGCACCGCCAGCGACACCGGATTTCGTGCGCAGGAACGTGCCACGGCACGAACCGCCCGCGGATCGCCTACCATGCGCGCCAGTTCGCCATAGGTGCGCGTTTCACCCGGTGGGATGCGGCATAGCGTGCGCCATACGCGCTGCTGAAACGCGGTACCGCGCAGGTCGAGCGGCAGGTCCAGCGCCTGCTTCGGTTCCTCGAGAAAGTCGAGAACCGCGCGCACCTCGTTCGCCAGTGCGCTGTCATCGGCGACGATGCGTGCCCGCGGAAACCGCTGGCGCAGATCGCCAAGCAGCGCCTCGTCCGGTTCCGCGAACCCGATGAAGCATACGCCGCGGTCAGTCGCGCCGACCAGCAGCCGACCGAACGGGCAGTCCGCGAACGCGGTGCGGATCACCTCTCCCGCACCGCCGCGCCGCAGCGCGCCCGGCGTCATGCCAAGCAGCTCGCCGGTCTTCTCGTAAACGCGGCTTTCCGAGCCATAGCCAGCCTCCGCGACCGCGTCGGCCACCCGTGCGCCGCCCATCAGCGCGGCGTGCAATCGGCGCGCTCGCACACCCTCCGCATAGCTGCGCGGGGTCAACCCGGTGTGGTCGCGGAACATGCGCAGGAAATGGAAGCGCGAATAGCCGGAACGGTCCGCCAGCGCGTCCAGCGAAGGGATGTCCTCGGATGCCTCGATGAAGGCGCAGGCGTCCTGCACCACTGCCTGCGCCAGCCGCGCGCGCTCCCCCTTCGGATCGCAGCGCTTGCAGGCTCGGAACCCGGCAGCCTCCGCCTCACCGATATTACGAAAGAACCGGACGTTCTTGGGCAACGGACGCGGCGACGGACACCCCGGCCGGCAATACACCCCCATCGTGCTGACGGCGTAGAGGAAGTCTCCGGGCTCGCGGCGGATGACCTGATCCCAGAGCTGATCGTGCGACAGCCGATCAATCATGTGTGTCTCTTTCATGCCACCCATACTGGTCATCCCACCGCCGGTGCGCCATCCGCACATTGCGGTGCTACTCCCCCTCCCCTCGCGGCCAGGGCGAGGGGCCGCGCCGGCCTGTGCCTCTCACACAGAAGAACGACTTGCTTCCCCAACGGCCGCTCGGCACACTCCGCCCGATTCGGGGGATTCGTCATGAACATCAAATTCGCAGCTCTGCTCGCTGGCGCCTTGCTGTCTGCCGCCGGAATTGCCGCAGCCAAGCCATGCGCGAAGCCCGCCGACGTGACTGCCTTCGATGTCGCCGGACTGAAGAGCAAACTGATGGTCACGGCGCTCACCTGCAACCAGCAGGACCGCTACAACGACTTCGTGCAGCGTTTCCGAGGTGAGCTGGTCGCCCATGAGCGCGCACTCCATGCCTATTTCGCCCGCACGTTCGGCGGTCGCGCGCAGCATGAACAGGACGATTACATCACCAGTCTGGCAAACACCCTGTCGGAGACCGGCATCCAGCAGGGCACGCTGTTCTGCCAACAGAATGTCGGCATCTTCGGCGAGGTCCTGGCGCTGGCACGCGGCACCGAGCTGGCAGGGTACGCCGCCAGCAAGCAACTGCCGCAGCCGATTGCGATCGAGGCCTGCCCGGCCGCTGCCGTAACCCGTACTGCCCAGGCCGGCAGCAACCGCCGTTAGCCAACCACACCCGCATCGTGGCAGGATCGGTGCTCGCCAGCACCGAGCCCTCGCGTCATGCATCAGCTCCTGCTTCTACGTCACGCAAAGTCGTCCTGGGACGACGCGAAACTGGCCGATCGCGATCGTCCGCTGAGCAAGCGTGGACGCCGCGCGGCCACGGCTATGCGCAAGGCGATGATCGACCTCGGGCTGGCGCCGGACCTGGTGCTTGTTTCGCCCTCCCGCCGCACGCAGGAAACCTTGGCGGCACTCGAGCCATGGGACGACACGCCGCTGGTGGAACAAGTGGAGGTGCTCTACCTCGCGAGCGCCCCGCAACTGCTTGCTGTTCTGCGCGACGTCAACGAAACGGTGCGCAGCGTCATGCTGATCGCGCACAATCCCGGCATGCAGGAACTCGCCTTGCTGCTGGCCGGTGGTTCCGACGGCCGGCTCCATGGTGGTTTTCCCACCACGGCGCTGGCCGAGTTTGCGGTCGCAACGCAGTGGCAGCAACTCGACGCGGCAGGCACCAGGCTGGTCCGTTTCCTGACGCCACGCGACCTCCAGGAGACGGCGACCTGAACGCATGGAACTGGAGCTCGGCCTCGATCCGGATGATGCGTCGCGGCTCACCAGGCTGGCACTTCTCGCACCTCTGAGGAACGGCAAGGCGCGCAGCCGGGTGGCACGGATCATCTGGCACGACAGCCCCGATCGCGCACTGGCACAACAAGGACTGGCACTTGCCGAGCAACGTCCGCTCTGGCGGTTGGAGCGGCTGGTTCCGGGCGCCCAGACTTGGCCACCGGGCAGCCCGGCACCGGTGGTGGCGACAGGTCGGACGGCATCCGCGCTCGGCCATATCCTGCCTGAGCCACTGATTCCGGTGGCTGCATTCGAAGGCCGGGCGGGAAGCCTAAGCCTTGCGACGGAACACGGTCCGGTGGACATGACCTTGCTGAACGGCGCAGTCCGCGCGGTCGCCGCTGAGCACCGTCTTAGCCGGGTCCGGCTGGAGGGCACCCCAGCGGCAGTGCAGCCACTTGCGGTCGCGCTCGCGGGCGAGGTTCGCCTCACCTTGCCGCCCGGCAGCCTGGCCGCCGAGGCGTTCGCGGTCGCCTCGGGGAAGACGCCGGAACCGCGGCACAAGGGCGCGCCCGATTTGCCGCCCGGCCTGTCGGTCGCCGAGGCATTCGCTCATGTCGTCGGTCACCTGAGCGACGTGGTCGTGCACTTCGCACCAACCGCTGCCAGTGGCCGCGAGGGCCCCGAGCCAGTGCATCAGATGCGCGTCGCGGTCCGCCGGCTGCGCTCGGCGATCAAGGTGTTTCGCCCCGCAGTAAGCTCGCCCGCGGTTGATGCGGCCGACGCCGGCCTGAAGGCGCTCGCCGCGAAGCTGGCACCGACGCGGGACTGGGACGTTTTTGCGACAGAGACCGCCCTCTCGGTCGCCGCTGCGTTTACCACCGAGCCCCGCCTGCAGCGGCTGCTTGCCGCAGTGGAGCGCCGGCGGCGCGCGTGTCACAACGAACTCCGCGCCTTCCTGGCCAGCGTCCAGTTCCGGCGTCTTGGCATCGAGCTCGCCTGCCTTGCCGGTGTGCAGGACTGGCCTACGATCGTCGATGAGTCGGGACAGGCAGAACTCGTCGTCGCGCTGGACGACTTCGCGGCCCGCGTGCTGGACAAGCGGCTCAAGCGACTGACCCAGATCGATGACGACCTCTCAGGCCTGGAGCCCTCCGCGCTGCACGCGATCCGTCTGCATGCCAAGCGATTGCGCTATGCTGCCGAAATCTTTGCGCCGCTCTACCCCGGCAAGCCAACGCATCGCTTCATTCGTAGGCTGGGCCGACTGCAGGACCGGCTGGGCACATTGAATGATGCCGCGGTTGCGGCGAGCCTGCTCGACGAACTGTCAGGCGGCAACCACGCTTTTGCCATCGGCCTCGTGCTGGGCTTCGTCGGCGCGCACAGCGCTCGCACCCGAAAGCGGATCGACCAGGCGTGGCTCAAATTCCACACCCTGGAGCCGTTCTGGGGCTGAGCTCGTTACTCGCTGAACGGCACGGACAGCGTCCTTGCCTCGTATCTCGCCGCAAGGTGTAATCCGACCGCACTGGTGACAACCGCCAGCAACACGGTGATGCAAGGCAGCGACGGTGAGCAGCATGCTCCCGCACCGAGGAGGTCGAAATGGCCTATGCAAGCATGAGTTTGGCGCGCGCCGACGTCCGCTTTCCGCATATGTCGATGCCGAAGCTTCGATGGCCGCAATTGTCGCGGCGCACCCGCGCTCTGCTGATGATGGGTATCATGATCAGCCCGGCTTTTCTCGCCGATGACATCGGCTACTGCGTCCAACGGCTGTTCCTGAGCGCCGACCAGATCGCCGTGCGGCAGGTGCCCGATCGGACGATGCTCTCGCGGGTCAACATCTTTCACGTCGCCTGCATCGATACAAACATTCCGGAGTCGGACCGAGAGCGTCTGGCTGGATTTGCCATGCAGCAGGGCTGGCCACGTTATCCCGAGGCCGGACCAGGATGCTTCAATCCGGACCGCAATCTATTCGGCATCGTCGGGTTGAAGGCATTCAACGTCGCGTGCCCCACGATGGCTCTGTCGGTGGCGTATCAGCGGCGTTGGGTTGCCTTCGCCGCCAATCATGGTTGGACCGCGTATCCGCAGGCTGGCGAGGGGTGCGTCGATCCGTGAGCTGATACAACCGCTCACTCGCCCCGCATCCTCACCACCACCTTTATCGCGTCCTCGACACGGTCGCGCGCATATCTGAGCGCGGTCGGTAATTGCTCGAGCGGGAATGTGTGCGTGTGAATGAGCTTCGCATCGAACCGCCTCTGCCCCATCAAGGCAGCGGCACGATGGGTCGCGCTCTTGCCCTCGCCCCTTATCCCCAGGACATAGATGTTGTTGCGAACGATGTAGGCCAGATCGACGGAAACCGGTTCGTGCGGAAAGGCCGCGAGGCAGATGCGGCCACCACGGTTCACCATCCGCGCCGCCTCGTTCAGCGCATCAGGCGCGCCGGAGCATTCGAGAACGTACTGCACGCCTTTGCCGCCGGTGATCCGTTGAACCGCAGTCACGGCATCGTCGTTCCTGATGTTGACAACAGCGTCGGCACCGAGGCGTTTTCCCATCTCGAGCCGACGTTCACGCGTGCCTGTCAGGATGACTGGCTGCGCCCCCAACGCCTTGGCAACGCCGACACCCATCAGTCCGATCGGACCCGGCCCGATCACGACGACACCTTCCCCAGCGATGATGCCGCCCAGCACATCGAGACCATACATGGCCGTGCCGGCGGTTACGATCAAAGTTGCCTCTTCATCCGACATCTCGCGCGGCACATGAACCATCGTGTTCACGTGGTTCACCGCATATTCGGCAAATCCACCGTCGGTGCTGAATCCGTTCGCACGATGGCCCCGGCTGTGAAAGCCATAGTTCAGGCAGGAGGTATACATGCCTTCGCGGCAGCGCTGGCAACGGCCGCACCCGGCATGAATCTCCACCGCAACGCGATCGCCGAGCTGGAATTCGTCGGTGGTCGGCCCGAGTTTGACCACGGTGCCCATGTATTCGTGACCAGGCGTATAACCCTTGTTGAAGGGTAGTTCCCCCTCGATCGAGGCCGGCAGACCGTGCCGGATGATCTCAAGATCGGTCGCGCAAATCGCAACCGCGTCTATCCGCACAAGCACTTCAGCAGGGCCAGGTTCCGGAACCGGCTTTTCGACCAGGGCCAGCTCCTCAGGCTCGCCGAGTACCCAGGCCTTCATGGTGGCTGGGATCCGGTATTCGTTGGAAGCGGCGTGCGTCACACCCATTCACCAAACCTTTCCTGACACTTTCGAGCGTACTGTTCGCGGTCGGCGATAGCAATGCCGCGCGGGAGAGAACGTCTCGATTGGTATTTGACAATCTACGGTGAACATCGACAATCCGCGCCCGCAAGCCCATGCCAAATCTTCGATCCAATACAAGGAGGCCGTTGATGCCGAAGATGCGCGTCGTTCAACTAGGCAAGAAAAACGCTCCCTTCGAGCTGGTCGAGCGGGAATTGCCGCAGCCTGGGCCGGGAGAAGTGCGCGTCAAAGTGCAGGCGTGTGGCGTCTGCCACAGTGATTCGATCGCCAAGGAAGGGCTGTTACCGTCAGTGCCGTATCCGATCGTGCCGGGGCACGAAATCGCCGGGGTGATTGACGCGGTCGGCAGCGGCGTGATCGGCTGGACAGAGGGCACGCGTGTCGGTGTTGGCTGGTTCGGCGGCCATTGCGGACGGTGCGAGCCATGCCGCCGTGGCTATCTCATCGATTGCCGTAACCTGCGTATACCTGGCATCACCTATGACGGCGGTTATGCCGAGGCGATGGTCGCGCCCGCCGATGCGCTGGCGCTGATCCCGGATAACCTCGCGCCGACGGATGCGGCGCCGCTGCTGTGCGCGGGCGTCACGACCTTCCACGCCCTGCGCGAAAGCGGGGCGCGCCCTGGCGATCTCGTCGCCATCTTCGGCATCGGCGGCCTCGGCCATCTTGGCGTCCAGTTCGCTGCGAAGATGGGGTTTCGCACGGTCGCCGTCGCCCGTGGTCGCGACAAAGAAGCGCTGGCACGGCAGCTCGGCGCCCATATCTATCTCGATAGCGACTCACAGGACGTGGCGATGGAACTGATGAGGCTCGGCGGCGCCAAGACGATCCTGGCGACCGTAACCAGCGGCAAGGCAATGAGCGCGATGATCCCGGGCCTGGCGGTCCGCGGCCGGCTCGTTGTGATCGGCGTCGGGATGGACCCGATCGAAGTCTCCCCACTCGACCTGATCGGCGCCAGCCGCACGGTAACCGGCCATGCTGCTGGCGCTTCGATCAATTCGCAGGACACCTTGGCCTTCAGCACACTGACCGGTGTGCGGCCGACCATCGAGACCGTCCCGCTAGAACGCGCCGCGGAGGCCTATGACAAGATGATGAGCGGCGAGGCCCGCTTCCGCATGGTGCTCACAACCGGCATGTGAGCAGATCCGCCTTCCCGATCATCATGGTGCACCGCGGCAAGCACTCTATTACCGTTTGACTGCGACCAACCCTTGTCCGCATGCTCGCGGCCTGCACTGCAGATGACGGGACGACGACAGGTCGCCATCATGCCGGGAGAGACTGTCCACCACGAGACGCCGCATCGGGCGATGATCACGGCGTGCGCGATCGGCGCCACGGTGCTGCAGTTGCTCGACCAGACCATCGCCAACGTGGCGCTGCCGTATATGCAAGGCAGCTTCTCCGCCAGCTTCGACGAGATCCTCTGGGTCCTGACCTCCTACATCACCGCGTCCGCGATCATGACCGCGCCGGTCGGCTGGCTGGCGGCACGCTTCGGGCGCAAGCCGCTCTACGTCGGCTGCATCATCGGCTTTACCATCGCCTCCATGCTCTGCGGCGCGGCGCAGTCGCTAGGCCAGATCGTGTCGTTCCGCGTGCTCCAGGGCATGTTCGGCGCCGCCCTGGTACCGTTGTCGCAGGCCACTCTGCTCGACATCTACCCCTATGAGCGACGCGGTTTCGCCATGGCGATCTGGGGGGTCGGCGTGATGCTCGGCCCGATCATGGGCCCGACGGTCGGCGGTTGGCTGACCGCGAACTATAGCTGGCGCTGGGTGTTCTATATCAATCTGCCATTCGGCCTGCTGGCCGCCGCCGGATTGATGGTGTTCCTGCCCGGCGGCAGTGGGCAGGGCAAACTGCGCTTCGACTGGCTCGGCTTCAGCGTGCTGACACTGGCGATCGGCGCCATGCAACTGATGCTCGATCGCGGCGAGGACCAGGACTGGTTCACCTCTCGTGAGATCATCACCGAGGCGGTGCTCGCCAGCCTGGGATTGTACTTGTTCCTGATCCACATCGCTTACGCCCGTGAACCGCTGATCCGGCCCGAGCTGTTCAAGGACATCAACTTCTCGTCCGGTCTCGTGCTGATGTTCATGGTCGGCACCCTTATGGTGTCCAGCCTCGCGCTGATGACCCCATGGCTTCAGGTGCTGAGCAATTATCCGGTGGAGACGGCTGGGCTGATAATGGCACCGCGCGGAATTGGCAGCCTGGTAACCACCATGATCGGCGGCCGGCTGTCGGGGCGGGTTGACGCACGGCTGCTGGTGGGAAGCGGGTTGCTGATGCTCTCCTACACGTTTTGGCGGATGACCGGCTGGACGCCCGACGTGTCGGAGCGCGAAATCATCATCACGGTCGTGATCCAGGGCGCCGCGATGGGCCTGGTGTTCTCCCCGCTCCAGGTACTGGCCTTCGTCACATTGGCGCCCACGATGCGGACCGAGGGCGCGTCGCTGTTCAGCCTGTTGCGGAACCTCGGCGCGGCCATCGGCGTCTCGGTCTTTTCGTCGGCACTGGCGCATAATTCCCAGGCGATGCATGAGATGATCGGTGCGTCGGTCACGCCGTTCAATCGCGCGCTGCAGGCGCTCGAGACGCCGCATCATTGGCTCGATCCGACGACGCGGCACGGTGCTGCACTGCTGGACCGGGTCGTCAACCAGCAGGCGCAGATCGTAGCCTATGCCGACGACTACGTCCTTCTGATCATGACAACCTTGCCGGCGCTGTTGCTGCTGTTGCTGATGCGCATGCCACGAAAGGGGATCAGCCCGGCAGAGTGATCATCGCGAGTCCCGGCAAGTCTTGCCACTTCGCGCATCATCAGCTCACCCTGCATACTGTTCGGCGCCGTCGCGTCGTTCTCTTCTAGAAATATCACGTCAGCGTCGAGCAGGGACGCGCGGCGCGCGTCAGCATCGACCGGCAGATCGTACAATCGACCGACGGCGTAGCGGATATGATTATGATCCCGGTAGAACCAGTCGATTATCTCGGGCGGGCAGCCGAGCCTCTCCAACGTGCTGTTGAGCAGGCGAAGAAAACTGCCCCCAACCTCCGTGATCGATATCGTATGACAGCCATTCGGCGGCGGGCTCGACTGGTAGGTCAATATCGGCACCGGATAATGCGTATCCGGGTATGGCAGATTGATGATGTCCAGCAGATCGCGATCACTGCCCTGTGGATGATACGATATCCGCCAGGTGAAGTTCAGCGTTGCCAGGAGTGGCGCAGGTCGCTGAGCATTCACGGCCGCGATCACCTTCTGCGTCCCGAGCGCGGATCCCAACGAGTTCCAGTGAATACCGCCACGTGGAAACATGCTCACGCCATATGTCTCGCGAGCGGCGGTCATCTCCGATGCGGTATCGACGAACTGCACCCCATGACGCGTCAATATCTTGTCGTACAGGTCGAGCTTCTCGGCTCGGTTCTTGGCATTGCCCGGGCAGGCGTAGCGGTCCGGAATGATCTGCGGCTCCTGTGCCACCTTGGACGGTGTGATGATATAGAGGAAAACCTTGCCGCGCGCGTTGAAGAAGTCCTGCACCCGACAAATCCGCGTAGCCCAGTCTCCGCCCGCGGTCTGCAATTTTGCCGGATCGCGACCGCAATACTCGTTCAGGTAATTCATCTCGAATAGCTGCTGGTCCCGCCCAACAATGACAGAGTCCGGCCCGACCAGGCCTGCTTCCGGGACCATACCCAGCAGCGAGTAGTAGATCTGTCCTTTCCAACCGACCGCCATTTTGAACACTGGCGAGAGCTGGCCAATCGAGCGCGAAACCCACCGCTGGTATGTCCCGGTGAGCACCGCGTCGAGCGACAATATCGGTGCAGCTTCCCCGATGACACCGGCAATCGTCGTCTTCGTACGGAAACGAAGCGACGGATTGATTTCGCCGGCCGTTGTGTTCCACATCAGGTAGAACCACGAGATCAATGGCAACGATGCTCCGACGATGAGCGGCAGATAGCGTAGTTTCAGCCAGGCGGGCCGGCGCCACATGTCAGAACCGGAAATACAGGAACGGCTTGAACGGATCGGCAACCGCCTTCCCCACGGCCAGCACGAACACCAGCGATATCGCTGTCTGCATCGCAAGCGTGCATCCCGGGCTGGCGAAAACCAGGGTGAGCGAAATGTGCCAACGGCGCCAGAACTCGGTTATGCTGCAGGAGATATATGGCATGTCGAAGTTCTCCCGCAGACGGAAGCCCAGCATACGGGCGATGCCGATTGCCATGTCGGAATACCCCGAGGAGTCGAAGTAGATTTGGAACGCGAAAAAAGCACCCCGCCCCAGGCCTCACTGAAGCCGATACCGCCAGGGTCCAGCGCGAAGATCTGGTCGGCCCCGGTGGCCAAGGTGTCGGCTATCAACGTCTTCTTGGCCACCCCCATCATGAAGCGGAGGAATCCAACGGAAATGTCATCGTAGCGCGCCACCGGCAGCGCGTAGAGCCGGCTCTCCATCTCATGGTATTTGATGATCGGGCCGGCGAGCAGTTTCGGAAAGAAGCACACATAGAGCAGGTAGGTGGCGAACCGTTGCGCGGGACGGCTGATCCTGCGGTAGATGTCAACGAGATAGGTGATCTTCTCGAAAACAATGAACGAGACCCCTACCGGTAAAATGATGTACGGCACGGGGATCGCTTTGACCGCTAGTCCGTGCAGGATCCCATTCAGGTTCTCGATCAGAAACCGCGTGTACTTGTAGTGGACGAGGATTCCAAGATTGACGATTACGCCAACGGCAAGCAGCAGTTTGGCTTGCCGCGACTGGCGCGATAGGCCGTCGATGCGCTTGGCGATAAGGTGGTCGCTCACTGCCGATGCCACCACGAGTGGCACGAACAGCGGTTCGCTCCAGGTGTAGAACAGCACGCTGGCGATAAGAATGACGCCTCGCCGCACTTCCTCGCGCCGCTCGCCGAGCAGGTAGATGAGGTAAAATGTCGGAAAGAAGACAAACAGAAACAGCGGCTCGTAGAACAGCATTGCGGCTATGTAGAAGGCGGTTGTCGCGGTGGCAACGACAAAGGGCACCACTGCATAATGCGCACCGCGTTATCCAAACTCTTTGAACATCGGCCGGCGTGCGCCGTGCCGCTTTGTCGTTCAGTGCAAAGCCGATCCACCGCCAACAGGAACACCCGCGTTGCCCGCACGCCGCCCGTGCAACAGCCGACGCGCATCGTCCACACGGTCCACGTTGAGATAGGCCTTCAACAATGTGAACCTCACCAGGTCGAGCTGCGCGTGGCTGCCGCCGATTCGTTCAAGTTCGCCGGCAATCGGTTCAAGCGCGTCGATCGCGGCCGAAAAGTCTCGCCCTTCGAAAGCGGCGAAGGCGTGCGCCACGGCTGGAACGAAGTGGCCCGACGGATAACGACCCTGTCGCGCGAGCTCCTCCATCTGCCGCACGCGTGCCTCCAGCGCGGCGTCATCGCCTGCCACGGCCTGCGCGAGCGCGATGTGCATGTCGGAGAAGGCCGCGCCGGCGCGCGGGAACGCGCCGTGCGCAAAGTCGTGCATCATGCGCCATGCGTCGCGGTCACGCGGATGCCCGGCAAGTTCCCAGCGCCACAAGAACGAAACCGCATCGTTCAGCTTCCCACGTGGCGGGCCGCTGTGCACATCGGGCGAGAAGGCTTCCGAGAACAGCCGGAGCGCCACCGCCGCGTTGCCGGCCTCGAGTTCGCCCAGCGCGAGATGCCAACTCAGATGGCTGAACAACAGGCCATTGCGCGGATATGTGGTGAGCCAGGACGCCAGGAAGCTGCGAGCGGCGTCCGGATCGCCCTCCTCGTAGCACAGGTGCGCACGGGCGTGAGCTGCCCAGGGGTTGTTCGGGTTCTGCGCGAACGATCGATCGATCTTCGGGCGAGCGGCGTCTCGCTGTCCATTCTCGGAGAACGCCATGCCGTGATGGGCCGTGAACCACCAATCGTCACCGTAGCTCGAGGCAAGCCCGTCCAGCAGGTCCAGCAGCGCGCGCTTCTGCCCGGCGCGGCCGGAACTGCCGATCAGGCCGTTGGTGAACGCGGTGGTGCCAAGCACCATCACGTCTCGTGGCCACCCGTCCAGGTGCGCAGGTAACGCAGCAAGCGCGGATTCGGTGTCGCCCACTGAAAGCCGGTCGAAGAACGCGATATGGCTGGCTTCCCGCGCCGGCAGGCCGCCGGCCACCGAATTGGCCACCGCCATCGACTCGCGTGCCGCCGGCGCGTCTCCGCGTTCCAGCAGGACGTGTGCCCTCGCGGCATGGGCGAGGGCAAAGCCGGGATCGGCGGCGATGGCGCGATCAAACGCCACGATCGCACCAGGGTACATGGTCAGCTTCGCCTGGCAGCCCTGTACGTAGGCGTCCCGCGCCACGGACGAGGCGGTGGACAAGGGAAGATCGTATCGGTCGGTCAGCATACGGGATCCTCGTCGCGGAATTCGCCGGAACCATACGATCCGCTTCGGCGTCCACGGAAGGGCCGGCAGAGCCGCTACAATCTTGGGATCGTCGCATATTGCCAAGGACCTTCACTATGTCCTGTTGGTTGAAGCCGTGACGGCCGCATAGTCCGCTCGACAGAGCGATCGCTGGGTCTGCGTAAGGGAGTGACTACGACATGAGCAAACAGTTTGAGGGCGGGTGTCTGTGCGGCGCAGTGCAATTCGTCGCGACCGGTGAACCGATAGGCGTGGCATGGTGCCACTGCCAAAGCTGTCGAAAGCACAGTGGCGCGCCGGTCTCCGTGTTCGTGGCATTCAGGCATGATGCTTATACGGTGACCGAAGGAGAGATAACGAAGTTCAATTCGTCCCCCGGCAGGTTGCGCGGATTCTGCGCGAGGTGCGGGTCCACCTTGACGTGCGAAGGCGAAAGCTCGCTGGAAATGCATTTCCATGTTGGTGCATTCGATGACGCCGCCAGGCTTGAGCCGACAAGGCATATATTTCCGGAAGAACGCCTGCCGTGGCTCCATTTGGCAGAGGGCGCTGGTCACTGACAGGTCCCGATACGCTGATCAAGGATTATGCGCGGTCCTGCGGCTCGCGATGATCGGCGGACGGCAAGGGTCGTGTTGCCCGGAACAGAAATGCTTCAATGGCTAAAAACGCCATCGAAGCCAGTGATCATGTCAACATGACAGGAATTGTACCTTGCACGACAAACGCAACAGCCTATGGCGGCCCACTCAGCCGTATGGCCGGGTGCCCCATATGCGTCACCTGTCCGCCGCTTTAGGGAGATCGGAGATCGGCGAACTGAGCCGTTTTACGCCGAAACCGCGAGCAACCGTCGAGGCAGACCCGCCGTCTATGGCTCTGGTCGCAAGCGCTAGCCTAGCTGTAGCTAGCCTCTCAAACTATCCGGCACCTTCCCGCCATTCTCCGCCAGCTTCTGCATCACTGCCTTATGCAGCGCTATGTTCTGCTCCGCCGTGCCATCTGCGCCGGCATGGACGTCCAACTCGCCGCCCAACTCTTTGCGAGCGGCAAGGCTGGAATCAAGGTCCAGCAGCTTCAGCAGATCGACAATCGACGTCTGCCAGTTCCCGCCGCCGCCCTTCTGCGCTGCCATGCCGTTCAGCACCGCCTCCACGTCCACAGCTTCCGCGGGCGTCCCCGCAGACGCCGAGACCGGCGCTGAGGCGAGGGGCGCATCGGCCGCCGGGGCTGCCGGCTGTGCCGCAGGCTCCGCTGCCGGCCCGCTGTGAAAAATCTTGTTCAGAATGGAACCGAAGATGCTCATTTGACGTTCCTCGCGAATTGGAAGCAGGCGCACCTCTAGACGATTAGGGCGGATACCCAACGTCACATTATCGCGCCAACCTCGGGATCGGACGCTGGTGAGCTCTGACCGCCCATGAACCGCGTCACGAGTCCCATGACGACCTGCTCAATAATCGAGCCAACGTCTGGCCCACCGGCCGCGCCGGCTCCGGTGCTGCGTGCGCTGCTCGCCTCGGGTCAGAGGCACACCGCCGAGTGAATCGGTTTGGCGGCACCCTCGCCTTGTGGCACGCTCGCATCCGACTTCGGAAGGAACCGCGACCATGCCAGACAACACCGCCGCATTCGACATGCTCGCCGGCGTTCGCGTCGTCGATTTCACCCAGTTCGAGGCCGGTCCTTCCTGCACCGAGGCGCTCGCCTGGCTCGGCGCCGAAGTGGTGAAGATCGAGAACCCGAAGATGGGCGACCCGGGACGGCGGTTGCGGCCCGGCCAACCGGACGATGACCCATACTATTTCCACGTGTTCAACGCGAATAAGAAGTCGATCACGCTCAATCTGAAATCGCCGCGCGGCCTCGAACTGGTGAAGGACATGCTACGCCGCGCCGATGTGTGCGTGGAGAACTACGCGCCAGGCACGATCGAGCGCCTGGGTCTCGGCTACGACGTGGTCCGCGACATCAATCCGCGCATCATCTACGCGCAGGTGAAGGGCTTCGGCGAGGGCAGCCCGTACGAGCACAACCTCGCCTTCGACATGATCGCACAGGCCTGCGGTGGTACATTCAGCGTCACCGGTGCGCCGGACGGTCCGCCCACGCGTCCCGGCATATCGCTGGGCGATACCGGCACCGGCATGCTGATGGCGATCACCATCCTCGGCGCGCTGCGCAAACGTGACGCGACCGGCCAGGGCAGCCGGCTGCAGGTCGCGATGCAGGACGCCATCATGCACTACATGCGGATCAACTTCGCGACCCAAGGCCTGACCGGCAAACCGGCACAGCGCGGCGGCGACAAGGTGCCCGGCGTGAACAACGCACCGATGGGGCTCTACCCGTGCAAGCCTGGTGGGCCGAACGACTACGTCTACCTGATGACCAGCCGCGCCAATCCCGACCACTGGGATCGTCTGCTCAAGCTGATCGGCCGCGAGGACCTGATCGGCGATGCGCGCTACGCGACGCCGATGGACCGGCTGCAGCGCGAGCGCGAGGTGGACGCGATCATCACCGAGTGGACCCGGCAACACACCAAGCACGATGCGATGCAGGTGATCGGTGCCGCCGGCATTCCTGCCGGCGCGGTTCTCGATACGATGGAACTGCAGAACGATGCCAGCTTCGAGCAGCGTGGCATCATGCAGGTGATGCACCATCCGCTGCACGGCGACTTCAAGATGCCGGCCTGGCCGGTGCGGGTGGACGGCAAGCCCTCGCGGATCGCGTCCTCGCCGGTGCTTGGCGAGCACACCGATGACGTGTTGCGGAAGTGGCTGGATCTGACCGAGGCCGACGTGGCGGCGCTGCGGAGTGATGGTGTGCTGTAGCCGGCTGCCCACTGATTTTTCTCCATTGGCTGTGAATTCGCGCTTGACCTGGCGCCCCCCGCGGCGGCATCCGCCATCGGCAACGAGTCACGGGAAGACAGCCTTTGCCGATCGGCCAGCCGCGACGGATTTTCCGCTCGGGAATGACCCGGCCCACACCCAAGGGTCTGGTGATGATGTTTGTTGCCGGCCTTATGGTTGCGGCGGGCGTTTCGCTCGCCGTGCGGCCGCACCGTGACGCGGTGCCGCCCACGCCACCCGCGCCGATCGCAGCCGCGGACGAACTCAGCGCCCAGTCCGCCGATGTCGCGGTGATCGATGGCGGCACTCTGAAGTTGCGCGATCGGGTGGTCCGGCTGTTCGGCGTCGAGCCGCCCTCGCGCGGCACGCCCTGCGGCGCGCGCGACGACACCGGGCAGGAGTGTGCCGCGGCGGCCGCCAATGCCCTCGCCGCGATGCTGCGGGACCTCCCCGTTGTCTGCCGGATCACCGGCATGGACGGCCTTGGTCGTCCCTATGCCATCTGCCAGGCGAACGGGGCCGAGCTCAACAGCGCCGTGATCGCGGCCGGATGGGCGCGTGCCGACACTGCAAATCCCGAACTCAAGAGCGCTGAACAGGCGGCGCGGGCGGCGCGTCGTGGCGTTTGGGCGATCGAGTAGCGGGAGGAAGCAGAAATCTCGCTGCAAAATGCCGGCTGACCGCGAAAGAAGATGTCCGCGCGCCAGCCTTGCGCGCAATGTGGACCTAGCGTCTGGGTCAGGTTTCCGGTGGCGCCAAAGGATTAACCATATTCCGGTTAATTGTTGCTATTGCATTGCACCATAACGCTTTTTTGCCCACTTCGTCTTGCACGACAGGGTTGCCGGACGTTAGCTCTGCGTCTGCGGCAGGGGGGTGCTATGGCCAACACATCCGAGACCAGGAAGCGCAGCGGCAAGGCCCGGGAGCCAGCGGCCGACAAGCAGCAGCTGCTGCAAGCCTACCGCGACATGCTGTTGATCCGCCGCTTCGAAGAGAAAGCAGGCCAGCTCTACGGCATGGGCCTGATCGGCGGCTTCTGCCATCTCTACATCGGCCAGGAGGCGGTTGTCGTCGGCATGCAGATGGCGCTGTCCGACGGCGACGAGGTCGTCACATCGTACCGCGACCACGGTCACATGCTGGCAACCGGCATGGACCCGCGCGGCGTGATGGCGGAGTTGACCGGCCGCGCCACCGGCTACTCGCACGGCAAGGGCGGCTCGATGCACATGTTCAGCAAGGAGAAGAACTTCTTCGGCGGCCACGGCATTGTCGGCGCCCAGGTGAGCATCGGCACCGGGCTGGCCTTCAGCAACTGGTATCGCGGCAACGACCGCGTCGCGGTTACCTATTTCGGTGAAGGCGCGTCAAACCAGGGCCAGACATTCGAGAGCTTCAACCTGGCCGCGCTGATGAAGCTGCCGGTGGTCTATGTGATCGAGAACAACAAGTATGGCATGGGCACGCATGTCGAGCGCGCATCGGCGTCGCGCGATCTCTCGAAGAACGGCGCCCCCTGGGGCATTCCAGGACTGCAGATCGACGGCATGGACGTGCTCGCGGTGAAGGAGGCGGGCGACCAGGCAGTGGCGCATTGCCGCGCCGGCAAGGGGCCCTTCCTGATCGAGGCGAAGACCTACCGCTATCGCGGCCACTCGATGTCGGATCCCGCGCGCTATCGCACGCGAGAGGAGATCCAGACCATGCGCACCCAGCACGATCCGATCGACGGCGTGCGGCACAAGCTGGAGGCTCTCGGTGTCGAGGAGGACGCGATCAAGCACATCGACGATGAGGTGAAGGCGATCGTGCAGGATGCCGCGGACTTTGCACAAAGCAGCCCGGAACCCGATGAAGCGGAACTCTGGACCGACGTGTTGGTAGAGGGCTGAACGATGTCCACTCAGATCCTGATGCCCGCGCTGTCGCCCACCATGACCGAGGGAAAGTTGTCGCGCTGGCTCAAGCACATTGGCGACGAGGTGCGCGCCGGCGACGTGATTGCCGAGATCGAGACCGACAAGGCCACCATGGAGGTCGAGGCGGTCGACGAGGGCAAGCTGGCACAGATCCTGGTTGACGAGGGCACCGATGGCGTGGCGGTGAACACGCCGATCGCGGTGCTGGCAGGCAACGGCGAGGACGTATCGGCTGCCCCGGTGACAGCGAAGCCGCCGCCACGTGCCGAAGCACCGGCATCGCAGCCGCGGCCGGCTGCGACCGCTCCAGAGCCCACACCGCGCGCGGAACCGGACAAGGACTGGGGCCCGACCAAGCCGATCACCGTGCGCGAGGCGTTGCGCGATGCGATGGCCGCCGAACTGCGCCGCGACGACCGGGTATTCCTGATCGGCGAGGAGGTCGCGCAGTACCAGGGCGCCTACAAGATCAGCCAGGGCCTGCTGGATGAGTTCGGTCCGAAGCGGGTTATCGACACGCCGATCACCGAGCATGGCTTCACCGGCATGTCGGTCGGCGCCGCGCTCAACGGCCTGAAGCCCATCGTCGAGTTCATGACGTTCAACTTCGCCATGCAGGCGATGGATCAGATCATCAACTCGGCAACCAAGACGCTGTACATGTCTGGCGGTCAGATGGGCTGCCCGATCGTGTTCCGCGGTCCCAACGGTGCGGCGGCCCGCGTCGCCGCCCAGCACTCGCAGTGCTATGCGAGCTGGTACGCGCACGTGCCAGGACTGAAGGTCGTGGCGCCGTGGTCGTCAGCTGATGCGAAGGGACTGCTGCGCGCGGCGATCCGCGATCCTAATCCGGTCATCGTGCTGGAAAACGAAATCCTCTACGGCCATACATTCGAGTGCCCCACCGATGACGACTTCATCCTGCCGCTCGGTCGCGCCAAGATCGAGCGAGTTGGCCAGCATGTGACGATCGTCGCATTCAGCATCATGGTCGGCGTGGCGATGAAGGCAGCCGAGGCGCTGGCCGAGCAGGGTATCGAGGCGGAGGTGATAAACCTTCGCTCGCTGCGTCCGTTCGACACTGCGACGGTGGTTGAGAGCGTGAAGAAGACCAACCGCCTCGTGTCGGTGGAGGAAGGCTGGCCGTTCGCCGGGATCGGTGCAGAGGTCGCTATGCAGGTGGTGGAGCACGCGTTCGACTGGCTCGATGCGCCGCCGGTTCGCGTGCACGGCACCGATGTGCCGTTGCCCTACGCCGCCAATCTGGAAAAGCTCGCGCTGCCGCAGCCCGAATGGGTGGTGGACGCGGTGAAGAAGCTCGTCTGAGGGGAGCAGCTCATGGCGACCAACATCCTGATGCCGGCGCTGTCGCCGACGATGACCGAGGGCACGCTGTCGCGCTGGCTCAAGAAGGAAGGCGAGAATGTCCGCGCCGGCGACGTGATTGCCGAGATCGAAACCGATAAGGCCACGATGGAGGTTGAGGCGGTCGATGAAGGCGTGTTGGGCAAGATCCTGGTCACCGACGGCACGGAAGGCGTCAAGGTGAACGAGCCGATCGCCATCCTCGTCGATCAGGGTGAGGCTGTGCCGGCTTCCGCGCCGGCGGCGAAGCCCGCGGCCGCCCCGACGTCCGCGCCGGCACCTGCTCCGGCGGCGAAGGCGGCGCCAGCAACGCCCGCACCCCAGCAAGCACCGCGCGGCGGCAACGGGCACGATGCGGGCGGCGAGCGCATCTTCGTCTCGCCCCTGGCGCGACGCATGGCGAAGCAGGCCGGTCTTGAGCTCACAGCGCTGAAGGGCAGTGGACCGAATGGCCGTATCGTCAAGGCAGACATCGAGGCGGCATTGCAGAAGGGCGCGCCCCCTGCCCCGCCGCCCGCTACGGCACCCGCGGCGGTTCCCCCCGCGCGGCCGTCCGCGCCGATCGCCGCGCCGCACACGCTGGTGCCGCACAGCTCGATCCGCAAGGTCATCGCGCGGCGCCTGACCGAGGCAAAATCGACGATCCCACATTTCTACGTGTCGATGGACGTCGAGATCGACGCGCTGATAAAGCTCATGAACGACCTGAACGCCAAGTCGCCGAAGGAGGGTCCCGACGCCTACCTGATCACCATCAACGACCTCGTGATCAAGGCCTCAGGCGTCACACTGCGTCGTGTGCCGACGGTGAATGCGGCCTGGACCGACGACGGAATGGCGCTGTTCGACGATGTCGATATCAGCATTGCCGTGGCCATCCCGGATGGCCTCATCACGCCGATCGTCAGACGCGCCGACCAGAAGGGACTGGCGACGATCAGCCGCGAGATGAAGGATCTGGCCGGACGCGCGCGCACGGGCAAGCTGAAGCCGGAGGAATTCCAGGGCGGTGGGTTCTCCATCTCCAACATGGGCATGTTCGGCGTCACAGAGTTCGCCGCCATCATCAACCCGCCGCAGTCCGCGATCCTGGCGGTGGCCGCCGGCCAGAAGCGGCCCGTGGTGAAGAACGATTCACTGGCGATCGCCACGGTGATGACGGTCACGCTGAGCGTCGATCATCGCGTGGTGGACGGCGCGCTGGGCGCACGGTGGCTGCGCGAGTTCAAGCGCATTGTCGAGGACCCGTTGAGCCTGCTGTTGTGACGATGGTCCTGTGGCAGAGTTACATGGCGCAAGGTCGAGAAATCCAAAATCGGCGGTGCTACATCGGCTACCGCGATCCAAGGAGTTCACCATGGCGCGCCGATTGATCCGGGAGCAGCTTCAGGAATGGGCGGGTGCTCGCAGGGGCCGCTACGAACGCGTGGGCGATCTCGGCCACATTGCACTCGATCCGCCTGGCATCGCGATCAGCGTGGCGGACACGTATCCGACCGAACTTCCGGGCTGATCACCTGGCCCGCCATGCCGCATGGGATGCGGCGGCGCCATGAAGGCGCGATAACCGCCCCAGGGTATGACCAACCATGACCGTCTGCACGCTCCGCCCCACGACGCCTGCCGACATACCCACGCTGCATCGACTGATGCGCGACTTCGCGACCTACGAAAGGCTTGAGCAGCGCTTCAGGATCACCGAGACCGGACTGCATGATGTGCTGTTCGGCGCCAGGCCTGCGCTCGCATCCATCCTGGCCGAGGTCGGCGACACCACCGTCGGCTTCGCGATCTGGTACTTCCTGTTCGGCACCTTCACCGGCCGTTATGCGCTGTTCGTCGAGGACGTCTATGTCGAGCAGGCACACCGCGGCCGCGGCATCGGGCTGACGCTGTTTCGCCACATGGCGCGGGTCGCGCTCGATCGCGACTGCGCCGACATGGAGTGGAACGTGCTCGACTGGAATACGCCGGCAATCGAGTTCTACCGCCGGATCGGCGCCAAGCCCGTGCGCGGCTGGATCCCGCAGCAGTTGAGCGGCGACGCCCTGATCACGCTGGCCGAAGGAACCCGCAATGGCTGACCAGAATTTTGACCTCGTCGTTCTCGGCGGCGGCCCCGGCGGCTACGTCGCAGCGATCCGCGCCGCACAGCTTGGCATGAAGGCCGCGGTCGTGGAGCGCGAGCATCTCGGCGGCATCTGCCTCAACTGGGGCTGCATCCCGACCAAGGCGCTGCTGCGCACCTCCGAGATCAACCACCTGCTGCACCACCTGCCGGACTTCGGTTTCGCCGCCGTGGAACCGCGCTTCGAGATCGACAAGGTCGTGAAGCGCTCTCGCGCGGTGGCGAAGCAGCTCTCGCAGGGTGTCGGCTTCCTGCTGCGCAAGCACAAGGTCACTGTGTTCGACGGCGCCGGCAAGCTCGCCGGCAAGCAGACGCTGGCGGTCGAGAAGGATGGCAAACCCGTGGCCACGCTGAAGTCGCCGCACATCATTCTGGCAACCGGTGCGCGTGCGCGGCAGCTCCCAGGCATCGAAGCGGATGGCAAGCTGATCTGGAGTTACAAGGAGGCGATGGTGCCGCCGGCGATGCCGAAGTCGCTGCTGGTGATCGGCTCCGGCGCGATCGGCATCGAGTTCGCCAGCTTCTATCGCAACATGGGCGCAGAGGTGACGGTGGTGGAGGTGCTACCGCGAATTCTTCCAGTCGAGGACGAGGAGATTTCCGCCTTCGCGCACAAGGCGTTCGAGAAACAGGGCATACGCATTCATGTCGGCGCCACGGTGAAGGGCGCGAAGAAGGGCCGCGACAATGTCGTCGTCGCCGTGGAGGCCGGCGGCAAGAGCCAGGACATCACGGTGGACCGGGTGATCTCCGCCATCGGCATCGTCGGCAACGTGGAGGGCATCGGCCTCGAAGGCACCGGCGTGAAGGTCGATCGCACGCACGTGGCGATCGACGAATACTGTCGCACCGGCGAGCCTGGTGTGTATGCGATCGGCGACCTCGCGGGGCCACCATGGCTCGCACACAAGGCAAGCCACGAGGGCGTGGTGTGCGTGGAGAAGATCGCCGGCCTGAACGACGTGCACCCGCTGGATGCGACGAACGTTCCTGGCTGCACCTATTGCCGGCCGCAGGTCGCGTCGGTGGGCCTGACCGAGGCGCGCGCGAAGGAGGCGGGACACGAGGTGAAAGTGGGAAGATTCCCGTTCATCGGCAATGGCAAGGCGATCGCGATGGGCGAACCGGATGGCATGGTGAAGACGGTATTCGACGCGAAGACCGGCGAGCTCCTCGGCGCCCACATGGTGGGAGCGGAGGTCACGGAGATGATCCAGGGCTTCGCCATCGCACGGACGCTGGAGAGCACCGAGGCGGAGCTGATGCACACGGTATTCCCGCACCCGACGGTGAGCGAGACGATGCATGAGGCAGTGCTGGATGCGTGGGGGAAGGTTATCCATATATGACCGCCACGATTTCTGTCGCCCGCCCGCAGCCGTGCCCTGAAGAAGCTCGCGCGCATCAGGCCGACCTCAAGCCAGCATCTTAAATCCAAACCGTCCGCCGGGATCCTCATTCAGAGCCACCGCTATAGCCCGCCGCCCAGTATCGCCTATATTACCGACTGCCGAGTATTATGACGTTTGCCGCGCCATTTGCTATCGCGTTGCTGGCGTCGGTTTGGCAGCCGGCGCGGTTCACATTGGGTGCGGCCAGCTTGGCTCGCAAGGTCGGCGTACCCCAACGACGGAGGCAAGGAGTTGACAAAAGCCCAACCTCCCGGTTTTTCATCGCGTCCAAGGCCTCAGTTCTCGGAGGACATGCGTGATGCCGGTTTCACGCTCCTTGAGATATTAGTGGTCATCACCATCATCGGGCTGCTCATCGGCTTGGTCGCACCAGCAGCGTTGCGCCAACTGAGCGGGGCGCGTGTGTCGGTAGCCAAGCAATCCATCGAGCGGCTTTCGAGTGTTCTCGACCTCTATGATCTCGATATGGGCTCTTATCCCACGACCGAACAGGGGCTTGCGGCGCTGGTGAAAAGGCCAGCAGGTACCGAGAATTGGAATGGCCCGTATCTCAAAGGTGATACAGTACCGCTCGATCCCTGGAGCCGTGCCTACACTTACCGGAGCCCGTCCGAGCGCGCGCAACACGATTACGACCTTTGCTCTAGCGGTCCAAACGGAGAGCAAAGCCAGGCCGGCATGATCTGCAATCCATAGGTGGGTTGTAACTGGACTCCGATTTTAGGGGCGTTCGTCGGTTGTTTTCAGCCGTAGCGATTGGCTGTCGGTGCCGCAGCGCTGTTAACGGAGGCGGCCGATAACGATTGCGTCGGCGAGTTGGGTGAGCACTGCCTGCATCAGATTGACAACGTCTTGATCGGTCGCCACTGACCCATTGGCAACGAAGCGCGCGCGCTGACGGCGCGTGGGCCGAGCCGGGTCGCGAGGCACGAGCGTCCAGTCTGCTTCCAATGTCGCCACACCGGCGCTGGTGACGTCCAGCGAGCTGATCGTGACAAGGATCCTAGCGTCCGGCGTCTCGATCTGTGGCTGGTCGGTGACCAACGCCTCCGGGTGACGTAAGGCAAGAAGGCCGGTCAGATAGCGGGTAACGCCGAGCGAGAGGCGAGTGGCCCAGCGTCCATGCGCGCTGCGCTGGAGCGTGCTCCCGTCTCTAACCAGGATATCCTGTGTATCGAGATAGTCGGGGATCGCCACTCGCCTGATCTCGATTACCATCGCCCGTCGAGCCAGCGCCGCAGCCTGTGACGACCGGTCCGGTGGCGCCAGCGTGTAAAGCGCCAGCGGCGGGGAGGCACACGACGCGATGAACAATGATACTGCGAACAACAGGATCGCAGCGATATCTTGATAGTGCCTCGACCGTGCGACGCTCACGGACGGCGCCCTGTCAGGAGCAGTTGCGGATTATGCTCGACGTCGTTGGAAAAGCCTCGCAACGATGCCGCAGCCGCAGCAAGATCGCGCAGCGTCGAATCGAGGTTGGCACGGGACTCTCCTCGGCTCGACGTCAGGCCCTTCAAGTCGTTCAGCATCTCATGGACCTGCTGGACGGTCTGGTTGAAGGACGCCAGCACCGCGTGGAGATCAGCGCCGCGTTGGCCCATCTGCTGATCGCCTGTGGCGATGAATTCCGTGACGTGGGTCAGCGTGTCGTCCAACCGGCCACGCAGATCGGTGATTGCGTCGGCGGCAATGTCGACTGCGCGCGTCGATCTTTCTGACGTGACCTGCAGGCTGGCAATCAGCGGCGGCATGTCGTGATCCAACCTTTCGGACAGATCGTGCATGCTCTGGAGTGCACCTTTGGCATTGCCGACCAACTCGGCCAGCGGGAGCTGGCTGAGTTCTTCCTGGACCCGCTGCACCGTCGACAGCCGCGTTGGGATTTCCGGGAGGCTGGTGATGTTCGGATGCAGAACTGGGGAAGATGCCGGATCGAAGTCGAGGTCGATCTGCGACTGGCCCGTCACGAAACTCTGTGTGATCAGCTGTGCTCGAAGGCCGCGCGCCACGAGGTTCGACAGCGTAAGTAACTCACGGGTCGCGTTGTCGTTTCCCGCAACACGAACGCGCTCAGGCTCGAGCTGAACTGTCACGGGGATATAGGCAGCCTGTGTTTGCGGATCGAATTGCAGCAAGATACCTTCCACGGCGCCGACCCGTACGCCCCGGAATGTCACAGGAGCGCCGACCGACAGACCGCTGACCGAACCCTGGAAAACAACCGCCGCCCGTACGGTCGGGTTGAACAGACGAAAGTTGCCGAACAGGACGATGGCCCCCAACGCCAGAATGAACCCACCGAACACGAAAACACCGATGGCCGTCTGCCTGTCCGGTATCATTGCACTCACCCTTTGCTGGTAACAGCGGAGTCGGCCTGCTCGCGCCGCATGAATGCCCGCACTTGTGGGTCGGAGCAGTTTTCCCGCAGCGCCGATGGCGAGCCGTGCGCGATCACCGTTTTGGTCTGCGCATCAAGAAACACCCCGTCGTCGGCTATGGCAAACAGACTTGGTAGCTCGTGGCTGACCATGACTATGGTGGCACCGAGACCATCGCGTAAGTTCACAATCAGATCGTCGAGGCGGCTCGATGTGATCGGGTCGAGCCCCGCCGACGGCTCATCGAAAAAGAGGATATCCGGATCGAGAGCCAGTGCCCGCGCCAGGCCAGCGCGCTTTCGCATGCCGCCGCTAAGTTCGGACGGCAGCAGGTCAACGGCATGCTCCATGCCGACGAGGCCAAGCTTGAGCATGGTCAGGCGACGAATGGTGCTGCCATCCAGACTGGTGAACATCTGCATCGGCAGGGCGACGTTCAAGCCGACTGTCATCGCGCTCCAGAGCGCCGCGTTCTGGAACAGCACGCCGAAGCGCCGCCGACCGATCTCGATCCTCAGCTTCTCACCGCCCGCCCAGTAATCCTCGCCCTCGACAAGAAAGTGGCCGACGCGCGGGCGCAGCAGACCGATCATGGACTTGAGCACAGTGCTCTTGCCACAACCGCTGCCCCCCATCACCGCGAAAATGCTGCCTCGGCGTACGTCGAATGACAGGTCCTGCTGGATGATTTTTGGCCCAAACGCAAGCGTCACACCGCGCATGGCGAGTAACGGGATTTCACCCGTTGGCGTGAGGCGGGGATCGCTCATTTGGTCAGATCCCTATCACATCGGCAACAACAGCGAACATCGCATCCATCGCGATCACGCCGACAATGCCGGCCACGACTGCCCTGGTCGCGGCCACACCGACATCCGCAGCGCTACGCCCCGCCGTGAGTCCGATCCGGCAGCTTATCAGCCCGATCATAACCGCGAAGGCAATCGTCTTGACGAAGCCGAAAATGAATTGGTCGATCGGCACTGCGTCAATCGTCTGGTGCAGGTAGCCCAGCGACGTGATGTTGAGCATCGAGATTGAGACTGCAAAGCCGCCGAGCATGCCGACCAGGCATCCGTAGAGGTAGAGAAGCGGCATAGCGAAGACGAGGGCAAGGACTGACGGCAGAATGAGATAGTCGGAAAGCGGAATGCCGACGACTTCGAGAGCATCGAGCTCTTCGTTGCCACGCATGGTCGCGATCCGCGCAGCGTAGGCGCCACCGGTGCGGCCCGCCATGACGATGGCGGTCATCACGGCTGCCATTTCGCGCACGACTGCAAGTCCGACCAGGTTCGCAACGAAGATATCGGCAGCGAACCTGCGGAGCTGCACGGCACCCACGAAGGCAAGTATGGCACCGATCAGGAAATTGACCACGCTGACGATGACAAGGGCGGACGGCCCGGCAGCGCGGGTGTTCGCAACCAGATCAACGGCGCGCATCAGTGCCTGCGCAACGATGGCGCGCAGACCGCCTTTGACGGTCGCTGTTAGTAACTGGCTGACCGCGCCGAGTTCGGAGAACACGCCGATCGTCTTGCCGCCCAGCCAGTTGAATGGCCGCAAACCATGTCGCGGCGCTTTCTGCGGTTCGGCAAGCTGATCGGGCAGCAGGTCCAGCAGTTTGCGGGTGGCATCCGGTAGAGCGCTGTCATCCACGGTGAGGCCCGCGTTAATCGCGGCGCGCCTGGCATCCCATAGGAAGACGACAAGTCCAGTGTCCCACTTGCCCAGCCTGACGGTGTCGAAGGTAAGCGTGTCGCCGGCGTGGGTGCCGCGCAGATCACTAGCGGGAAATTCGGGAACACGTCCTGATTGCGCTATCCAGTCGCCAGCAACAGCAAGGACGCTGCCGCCCTCGCCTCGGTGAAGCTGCCAGTCCGGCGAGAGGTTTTTGGTTGCCGAGTGCGTCAATTCATTGCCTTCAAGATTGATCCCGTTTCCTGCGCTGCCCGCAACCTTGCGAACTATGCAGCCCATCTGGTTCCGTGACGCCTCGGTCCCCGTCCCGCCGCCGGCCCAACCTCTCCCCTGATCCGGACGCTAAGCCCGAACCCCAAAAGGACGACGACAAGCTCAGCAATCTCAGCGAGGCCGAGCGATACGCGGTCATTTACCCCGACCGTCGCGGCCCGCATCCGGGCCAATCTCCGTCACCGCCTGATGCGACGGCCAGTTGAATAATCGTCACGCCTCGGGAAACAACAGGACGCAACCGCGGCCCTCATTCCGCCAGGCTGGTCAGCCGCCCGATCCGCTCCGCCGGCATCTCGAGCAACCGCGCCAACACCTCCCGGCGGAAATTGTCGTACACCGCATCCTTCCCCCGGATGTCCGCGCCGAAATTGACCGCCGACCGCTGATACCGCAATTGCAGATACGGATTGAGCCGACGCTGTATCTCATCGTCCAGCGCAATCACCCGGCTCGCGATCACCGCTCGTTCGGCCGGCGAATGCCCGGCGTAATAGCCCGTCCACCAGTTTAGAATACGCAGCCGATGCACCGTCTCATCCGGCCCGACACGCTCCTCGGCAAAATGCTTGATTGCCGGATCGTTGATCCGGCGCGTGCGGCGCTCGGTGTGCAGCCGTGACAGGATGTGCAGCTCGTAATGCAACTCCCACGCGAAGAAGCTGAGGACGTCGCGATAGGGAAGATCGCCCAGCGCCTCCCAATGCATGCGCACGATGTCGCTGATCTGCCGGATCGGGTCACGGCCGAGCCGATGCGTTACGTAATCTCGGACGAATTCCGCATGAAACCCGTCATCGCCGATCTGGCGGGCGAGGAAGTATTGCTCGTCCAGATTGGGGAACAACCGATCGAGCGCCTTGGACGCCGCCTGCACGATCAGCGAATCATGGCCTGCCGTCCAGATCCAGTTGTCACAGATCCCCTCGATCTCCAACGCCGTCATCGCCGCGCGCGCCGGAGCCGTACGCACCAACGGCAAATAGGGCGCGAAACGCCTGACGACATCCCGGTAAATGTCGTCCTCCAGCACCTCCGACCAGTGGTGCTGTGTCGAGACTGTGTCCATACCGCACCTTCCCTGATGCGAAACGGAGAAGAGCGCAACTAACCCCCTGGCGGCAAGCCTCTGCTTGACGCCCCTCCCCTCCCCCGCCACATCTCCCGGACATGCCTACTCGCCTCGTCATCGACCATCGCACCGTGCCGCAGCGTCATCCCGAGAAGGCGCACCGGCCGGACAACCCCATCCAGCGCAAGCCCGCCTGGATCAGGGTCAAGGCGCCCACCCATCCGATCTATCACGAGACCCGCGCCCTGATGCGCGCCAACGGCCTCGTCACCGTCTGCGAGGAGGCCGCCTGCCCCAACATCGGCGAGTGCTGGTCGCAGCGCCACGCGACCATGATGATCATGGGCGACACCTGCACGCGCGCCTGCGCCTTCTGCAACGTCGCCACCGGCCAGCCCGGCCCGCTTGCCACCGACGAACCCGTCCGCGTCGCCGATGCCGTGGCGAAACTCGGGCTCGCCCACGTCGTCGTCACCTCGGTGGATCGCGATGATCTGCCGGACGGCGGCGCAGGCCACTTCGCCGCAACCATCCGCGCCATCCGAATCGCGGCACCGGCGACCACGATCGAGGTCCTGACCCCCGATTTCCTCCGCAAGCCAGGCGCCGCCGAAGTCGTGGTGGCGGCCCGACCCGACGTCTACAACCACAACCTGGAAACGGTGCCGCGCCTGTATCCTACCATCCGCCCTGGCGCGCGCTATTTCGCCTCGCTGTCGTTGCTACACCAGGCGAAGCAGCTCGACCCGTCGATCTTCACCAAGTCCGGCCTGATGGTCGGCCTCGGCGAATTCCGCGTCGAGATCATGCAGGTAATGGACGACCTGCGCTCGGCCGAGGTGGATTTCCTCACCATCGGCCAGTACCTTCAGCCAAGCGTGAAGCATGCCGCGATCGACCGCTTCGTCACACCGGACGAGTTCGCCGACTACGCCGCCCTGGCACGCGGCAAGGGCTTCCTGCTGGTATCCGCCACGCCGCTCACCCGCAGCTCCTATCACGCGGACGCCGACTTCGCCGCGCTCCGCGCCGCCCGCGAGGCGCAGCGCGCCGCCTCCGCCTGATGCCCACCCACGCCGAGCGCCAGATCGTTCCGTATCGGCCCGACCAGCTCTTCGACCTGGTGGCCGATGTCGCAAAATATCCGCAGTTCCTTCCCTGGTGCGCCGCCGCGCGCATCCGCAGCCGCTCCGAGCGCGACCTCGTCGCCGACCTCACCATCGGCTTTGGCCCATTCCGTGAAACCTTCACGAGCCGCGTCACCCTCGAGCGGCCGCAACGCGTGAAGGTGCGCTACGAAACGGGACCGTTCCGTTACCTGAACAACCAGTGGGAATTCCTGCCCCACCCGCAAGGTTGCGAAGTCGACTTCTTCGTGGATTTCGAGTTCCGCAGCCGCATACTCCAGACCGCGATCGGCGTGGTGTTCAATGAGGCGGTCCGTCGCATGGTCGGCTCCTTCAACAAGCGCGCGCGCGAAGTCTATGGTCCCCCCACCGTTCCGCAGGGTGCCACCACGCCGGCCGCAAGCTGAATTAGCAATCCATTAGTGTTGGACGGGCACGTTGCCGGGCATCGCCCTACCAGAAAGGTCCCGCCATGCGCACCCTGCTCCCTCTGCTCGCCGCAGTCGTGTTCTCCATCACCGCCACCGCCCAGACGGCAGCCAGCAAGCCCACGCATCCGCATGCGACGATGCAGCAGCGCTTCGAGCAGGCCAACGTCACGCACGACGGCCACCTGACCTTGGACCAGGCGAAGACCGGCTATAAATCGGTCGCTCGCCACTTCGATGCGATCGACCAGGACAAGAAGGGCTACGTGACCGAGGACGACATCCGCGCCTTCTACAAGACTCAGCACACGCTGCACCACCAGGCGGCCACCAGCCCGCACACGCCGAACAGTTAAGCGGGCGCCGTTACCGCCGCCTTACGCGGCCGGTCGCGGCCATCAGTCCTTCGCAAGTTCCGCCTCGATGGCCTGTGCGAGCCGCTTCCCCTGTGGCTCATCGCCGGAAGCGAACGTGCCGACAATACGTCCGTCGCGGCCGATCAGCACCTTGTTGAAGTTCCAGTCCGGTTCCCAGCGGCTCTGCTCGCGCACCCAGGCGTAGAATGGCGCCGCCTGGGGTCCGCGCACGTGTGCGATCCCCGTCATTGGAAACTGCACCCCGAACTTCGCCTCGCAAAATGCCTTTACCGTCCGGTTGTCGGCAAACTCCTGGTTGAAGTCCCGGCTCGGCACGCCGATCACCGCAAGCCCGCGCGGCGATTCCGCCCGGTGCAGCTTCTCCAGTCCTTCGTATTGATACGTGTAGCCACAGAAGCTCGCCGTGTTCGCCACCAGCAGCACGCGGCCCCTGAACTCCGCAAAATCCAGTTGTCCCTCATCGATCGATGGAAAACCGAAGTCCCACGCAAGCGCTTCCTTGCCCGCCGCCATGACAGCCTCCTGCCCTCTGCCGCCATCAGCCGTAGCGCTCCTCCTGCCACGGATCGCCATTGTTATGGTATCCCCGCTGCTCCCAGAAGCCCGGCCGGTCGCTGACGGTGAACTGGATGCGCCGCAGCCATTTCGCCGACTTCCAGAGATACAGCCGCGGGATCAGCATCCGCACCGGCCCGCCATGCGCACGCGACAGCGGCCTGCCTTCCCATTCATGCACCAGGAACACGTCCGGCTGGTCGAACTGTTCCAGCCGCACATTCGCCGTGTAGCCGTCGAAGCTGTGGAACACGATATGCCGCGCCTCCGGCTTCGGCCGCACGATCGCCAGCAATGTCTGCGCCGCGACACCCTTCCAGCGATTGTCGTAGCGCGACCATTGTGTGACGCAGTGAATGTCGGACACGCTCTCGCTCTGTGGCAGCGCCATGAATTCGTCGAGCGTCAGGCTGAACCGGTTCTCCACCGCGCCATCGACATCCAGCCGGAACTTTTGCGGCGTGACATCAGGCTCGGCACCAAGATCGAGCACCGGCCAGTCGCGCACCAGGCGCTGCCCAGGCGGCAGACGGTCGACCTCCGGGTCCGCGGTGGTGCCGGTCAGCAGCCGACCCTCGCGCGCCCATTTCTGCTTGGCCTCGATGAGCTTGTCGTTCCGCTCGTCGTCCATTCAGCCGCGCGCCCGCAGCAGCCGCGCCTTGTCGCGCTGCCAGTCGCGATCGGCGATCACCGCGCGCTTGTCCTGCTTCTTGCGGCCTTCGCCCAGACCCAGCAGCACCTTGGCGCGGCCGCGATCGTTGAAGTGGATCTGCAGCGGCACCAGCGAAACACCCTCGCGTGCCACCGAGCCGGCCAGCGAGCGGATCTGCTTGCGCGACAGCAGCAGCTTGCGCGGCGCGCGGGGCTCGAAGCGCGACAGCACGCCACCTTGGTATTCCGGGATATAGGCGTTGAACAGCCACATCTCGCCGTCACGCTCGCCGGCCCAGGCCTCCGACAAAGTGGCGCGGCCATGGCGCAGCGACTTCACCTCGGGGCCCTTCAGCACCAGGCCGGCCTCCACGGTATCCTTGATCGCGTAGTTGAACCGCGCCTTGCGGTTCTGCGCCGCAATGCCGTGCGAGATCAGGCCCTTCTTGGTCTTCGCGTCTGCCATGCCACCAACCGTCATGGCCGGGCTCGGCCCGGTCACCCACGACTTATATCCTCATGAAGGTGGCAAAGTCGTGGACGACAAGCCGGCGCCCGCCATGAAGCTTCGCGTCAGTTCAGCAGCCCCACATCCGTCATCGCCGCACGCACCTTCGCCCGCGTGCTCTCCATGATCGGCGCAAGCGGCAGCCGGCACCTCTCCGACGTCTTGCCCAACAGGCTCGCGGCAAACTTCACCGGCGCCGGGCTGGTCTCGGTGAACAGCGCGTCGTGCAGCGGCACCAAGCGGTTCTGGATCGCCATCGCCTCACTGAACCGCCCTTCCATCCACGCATCCTGCATCGCCGCGCACAGCCGCGGCGCGACATTCGCCGACACGCTGATGCAGCCCACTCCGCCCGCCGCATTGAACGACAGCGCGGTATGGTCCTCGCCCGAGAGCTGGCAGAAATCATCGCCGCAGGCCCGCCGCGTGTGCAGCGGCCGCGTCAGGTTCGCCGTCGCGTCCTTCACGCCGACGATGTTCTTGTGCTTCGCCAGCCGCGCCATGGTCTCAACGCTCATGTCCACCACCGAGCGCGGCGGGATATTGTAGATGATCATCGGCAGGTCGACCGCATCGGCGATCGCTTTGAAGTGCAGGTACATCCCTTCCTGCGTCGGCTTGTTGTAATAGGGGGTGACCACCAGCGTCGCATCGGCGCCGGCCTGTTTGGCATGGCGCGCGAGGTCGATCGCCTCTTCGGTGCTGTTGGACCCGGCGCCGGCGATCACCGGCACGCGGCCCTTCGCCACCTCGACCGCGATCTCAACCACCCGCTTGTGCTCGTCGTGCGACAGGGTCGGGCTTTCGCCGGTGGTGCCCACCGGAACGACCGCGTCCGTGCCCTCCTTGATCTGCCAGTCCACGAACTCGGCGTAGGCCTTCTCGTCGACCGATCCGTCCGCATGCATCGGCGTGATCAGAGCGACGAGCGATCCCTTGAACATTGTCTTCTCCCCCGATTTGCGGGCCGGGAAGGCTAGGCGCAGAACAGGTGCGCCGCAAGGTCCGCTTGCGCTAGAAGAGGGCGCATGGTCGCCTCGATTCGCCTCCGTTCCGCTCTCTTCGCCGTGTTCGCCGCGACGCCAGCGCTGGCGCAGCAGGCCGATCCGATCGCCGCGATCCGAGCCGACGACTGGTCGGACGCCCAGCGCGCGGCCGCCAGCTATGCCGACCCGGTCGCCAACAAGCTGGTCACCTATTACCGCCTCCTCACACCGGGCGCCGCGACGGCCGACGAGATCAGCGCCTTCATGGCTCAGAGCCCCGACTGGCCGAACCAGGCGCTGCTCGAGCGTCGGCGGCAGGAGGCGATCGCCACCGACCCGGACCTCGCCTCCACCCTGGCGCAGTGCGACCACAACCAACTCACTGTGCCGCAGACCATGCTGCATTGCGCCGAAGCGCTGGCGAATGCCGGCCGCAACGCGGAGGCCGCGGAAGAAGCGCGCCGCGCCTGGATCGCCGGCGTCGGCGACGAGCCCGACTTCCTGCGCCGCTGGGCGGGCGCCGTGCGCCCCGACGACACCTGGGAACGCTTCGAGCGTTTTGCCTGGCATGACGCCGCGGCCGCCGCGCGAGAGGTCCCACGGCTCGACCCGCCCCACCGCGCCGCCGCCGAAGCGCGGCTCGCGCTGCAGCACGATGCACCGAATGCCGACGCGCTGCTTGCCGCCGTGCCCGCTTCACTGCGGCGCGATCCGGGCATGATGCTCGATCACGCCCGCTGGCTCCGCCATGCCGATCGCACTGCGGACGCCTTCGCCCTATGGCAGCGGGCGGGTGAAGCGGCTCAGGATGATGCGCCGGCAGATCAGCTCGCCGGGTTCTGGACCGAACGCAACCTGCTGGCACGCCGCCTGCTGCACGATGGTGATGCCGCCCACGCCTACGCGCTCGCCGACCGACACGGCCACATCGCCCCGGAGCAGGAGCTGGACGCGGAGTTTCTTGCCGGCTTCATCGCGCTGCGCCGGCTGAACGATCCCGCGGCGGCAACGCGGCACTTCACGGCGCTCGCCGGGCTGTCGAAGGCGGCGATCACACAAAGCCGGGCGCATTACTGGCTCGGCCGCGCGATCGCCGCCTCGGGCGGTGATCCAAAGCCGGACTATCAGCGCGCGGCGGCGTGGCCGATGACATTCTACGGTCAGCTTGCCGCATTGGCGCTCGGCGACGACCCCGCAGCGCTCGCACGCCGCATCACCGCGCTGCACGACCCCGCCTACACACGCGACCAGGTACTGGCGTTCACCGACCGCGAGGTGGTGCGAGCCGCTGCCATGCTGGTTGCGTGGAATGATCCACATCGGGCGCGCACCTTCCTGCTTCGCATGGACGAGCTTGCGCCGGATCCCGCCGACCGTGCCCTGACAGCGCTGTTCGCTCTCCGTGTCGGCTTGCCCGACACCGCGGTTTTCGTGGCGCGTCGCATGGGCCGCGACGGCCTGGCCCTGCCGGACGCCGGCTGGCCGATCGCCGCCGAACCGCCACCCGACGGACCGGTCGATGGGTCGGTGGCACTCGGCCTGATCCGCCAGGAGAGCAGCTTCGACATCGGCGCGGTCAGCCCCTCCGGCGCACGCGGGCTGATGCAACTCATGCCATTTACCGCGCAGGCGGTGGCGAAGCAGATCGGCACCGCCACGTCGCTGGTCTCTCTCACCGCCGATCCGGCGCACAACATGCGCCTTGGCACCGCCTATCTCCGCGAGATGCTGGACCGCTTCGACAGTTCTCTGCCGCTCGCGGTCGCCGCTTACAACGCCGGGCCGCGTCGCGTCGATGAGTGGCTGGCGGACAATGGCGATCCGCGCGCAGGGCCGATCGACATGCTCGACTGGATCGAGCTGATCCCGCTCAACGAAACGCGCAACTACGTGCAGCGCGTGCTGGAGAACGTGGTGGTCTACCGCGCGCGACGCGGCGAGAGCACGCCGACGCTGCTCGCGCAATGGACGAAATAGTACATCGCATCTCCGCCTGGGACGGATTTCCCCTCGTCGTCCGCGAATGGCGCGACGGCGATGCGCGTGCGCCACTGCTCTGCCTCCCTGGCATCGTGCGGACGTCGGGCGACTTCGAGACACTTGCAGATGCGCTGGGTGCCGGCCGGCGCGTGGTCGCACCGGACTATCCCGGCCGCGGCCAGTCGGGACGTTCGCGCGACGTCGCCCGATATGCGCCGGAGGCCTGCCTGCGCGACGTGCTCGACATCTGCGCCGCGCTGTACCTGCACAGCGTGATCGTTGTCGGTACCAGCTTCGGCGGACTGCTCAGCATGGGTCTCGCGGTAGCACGTCCGTCGTTATTCAGAGCTGTCGTGCTCAACGACATCGGCCCGGAATTCGGCAGCAGCGGTACCGAATTCGTGCGGCGCTTCATCGGCCACGACGCCGCATTCCGCGACATGGATACGGCCGTCGCGCATCTGCGCGCAGTATTGCCGCCGCTCTCGCTGGACGGTGACGAGGCCTGGCGAGCCATGACAGCGCTCACCTACGCGCCCGACGCTCGCGGCACGCTGCGGCCTATATGGGACACGCGCATCGCTCGGCTGCTGAACGGCCCGACGCCCGATCTTTGGGCCTTGTTCCAGGGACTTGCGCATCTGCCGTTGCTGCTGGTGCACGGCGAAGCGAGTGACATCCTGCTGCCAGCCACGGTGATGCGCATGCAGCAGATGCGTCCCGACATGATGCTCGCGACGCTTCCCGGCATTGGCCATGCGCCGACGCTGACCGAGCCCGAGATACTCGCGGCGCTACGCACCTTTATCGATCAGGTGGAATGAGACCGTCGCGCCTGATCGCAAGTGGCTTTGGCTGCGGCTTTGTGCCGATTTCCCAAGGCACGATCGCATCGGCTGCGACACTGCTGCCAGGTGCTTTGTTGCTGCACGCCTCGCCAGCCCTGCTGGCCACCGCCGCTCTGGTCACGACAGTCGGAGGACTCTGGGCCATCCATGCAGCGCAGGTTGATGGCGACCCCGGTTGGGTGGTGATCGATGAAGTTGCCGGCCAGCTCCTCGCTCTTTGCGGACTGGCGCGGGCATCATTGGCCGGCCTGCTTGTCGCATTCCTTGTTTTTCGCTTTCTCGACGTGGCAAAGCCCGGACCGATCGGTTGGGCCGATCGACAGAACGGCGCGGCAGGCATCATGGCGGACGATGTGATTGCCGGCGTGATCACCGCTGGCATCGTATGGGCGATCGGCTCAACCTGGCCGACATTGTTATTGTGACAATACAAGAATATTCACATGGCCCGCCTTGCGTTTGCCAACTCCCTGCGGTGTCATCGCCACAATAGTCGGGGAGCACGCGCATGCCGCTCGAGTATGTCCAGCCCGACAACTTGCTGCCCATGGCGGAACGGCGACAGGCCGGACATGACCTGCGCCGGCTGGTACCGCGTCGGCTTCATGCCACCTGGAAGACCTTCGCGGATCGTCGCGATCCGTTGGACACACTGATCGATACCAGCCGTCATCGTATCTCATCGCTGCTGCCGATCCGCTACGGCCGCATGCAGCCATCGGCATTCGCTTTTCTGCGCGGATCAGCAGCGATCATGGCGGCGGACCTTGCCACAACGCCGACAAGCGGTATCTGGGTGCAGTCCTGCGGCGACTGCCATCTCGCGAATTTCGGCGTCTACGCGGCAGCGGACGGCACCCCGATCTTCGACGTCATTGATTTCGACGAGACGCTGCCGGCGCCATTCGAATGGGATCTGAAACGCCTGGCCACCAGTGTTGTGGTCGATGCGCACGGCCGTCAAATGCCGGAGCATGCCTGTCGCGAGCTCGCTGCGGGTGTGGTTACGGCATATCGTCAACACATGGCGAAACTCATGCGGCTTGATCCGCAAATCGCATGGATGTTGCGCGTCGATGTGACAAGATTGTTGCAGCGCATCGGCGACGCCAAGCTACGCCAGCGCGAACTGAAGCGCCTGCACATCGCGGTTGAGGCGCATCGCAGCGGCTATCGCAAACTGCTGGAGCGTCGGAAGTCCGGCTGGCGCATTCGACCGCGGCCGCCGCTCATCCCGCGTTTCGTAGCGCCACAGGACGACACGCTGGAACTGGTCGCCCACACCGCGTTCGAGGCCTACAAAGTGAACCAGCCGGAGGAACGCGGCGTACTGCTCGACCGTTACCGATTGACCGACGCCGCATTCAAGGTCGTCGGCATCGGCAGCGTTGGCACGTTCTGCGCCCTCGGCCTCTTCGCCAACCGCGATGGTGCCACACTGCTGTTGCAACTGAAGGAGGCGCAACAATCGGTGCTGGCGCCTTATGCCGCACCGAGCGTCTATCTCAATCAGGGGCAGCGCGTGGTGACCGGGCAGCGCATCATGCAGGGCGAGAACGACAAGTTTCTGGGATGGACGCAGGAACACGTCAGTGATCAGGTACTGTTACGTGCGCCAGTTGAAGGACTCACGGCTCGCGGCGATCGGCGAAACGATCGCTGACGGCGCGCTGCCCTGCTACGCCACGTTGTGCGGCATGGCGCTGGCCCGCGCGCATGCACGCTCCGGCGACGCTGCGAGGATTGCCGGCTACATGGGATCTGGTAGCTCGTTCGATATGGCGATCGCCGACTTTGCCTTGGCCTATTCCGGCCAGGTGGAAAGCGACTGGAGGGTCTTCGTCGAGGCAATCAAGTCCGGGGTCATCGAGGCGAGCAGCGAATGATCGCACAGGCACTGCTAGACGAGGCCTCGGCGCTGCTGACGCGTACCGCGCGAAAGACATTCACGCCGGTGCACGCCCGGCTCTGGTCAGAGGGCGGCGCTTTCCTTCACCCCTAAAGGCACGCGCACCCCGGCGTAGGGCCACCACCGGAGCGCACCACGTGGTGATCGATCCACTCGGCCACCAAACGCCGCGCCTCGTTCAGTGAAGCCTCGGGATGATGAATGCGATACAGCGCGGTGCAGGCCCGGAATGCGGTCATGTCATCCGAGCCCAACTGACGCAGGTCACGATAGGCGGTGACCACCGCGCGCTCGCAGCGCCTGGCGATCTGGCTGACGTCATTACCCATCGACGGACGGTCCTCTTTGTTGCGAGTCATTCGCAATTGACTGTGGCAGGATAGGTGGCCGATCCAATCTGGGCAATATGCTGCTTTGTCATGCCAGCAACCCGGTTGCCTGGGCAATCTCCACGTCCGCGTCGCCGATACCCCATTCCGACAGCACGCTTCGCAGATCCAACTCACCGGTTGCCTCCGGCGCTGTCGGCGGATCGAGCGGCGTACGACTGAAGCGCGGTGCCGGGGCGGGCTGCCGCACGCCATCGACCTCGACGAAGGCCGCGCGCATGCGGTTGTGCGGATGGTCGGGCGCCTCCTCCATCGACAGCACCGGCGCGAAGCACGCATCGGTGCCTTCCAGCAGCGCGCACCATTCATCGCGCGTGCGGGTTCGGAAACGCTCGGCGAGGCGCTGCTTCGTCTCGGGCCAGCGTGAGCGGTCCATCTGCGGCGGCAACGTCGCTGGATTGATCTCCAAAAGACGCAGAAGTTCGGCGTGGAACTTCGCCTCGATTGCCGCCACCGAAACGTAGCGGCCATCGGCGCACTCGTAGACCTCGTAGAAATACGCGCCTGAATCAGTAACGTTGCCGCCGCGGCCGCCATCCATCCGGCCCGCCGCCTTGGCGCCATAGATCGAGGTCATCAGAGACGAAGCGCCGTCGACCATGGCGGCATCCACCACCTGCCCCCTGCCCGACCGCCGCGCCTCGATGATCGCCGCAAGCACGCCCACCACGAGATACAGCGCACCGCCGCCGAAGTCGCCGACCAGGTTGAGCGGCGGCGTCGGCGGCCCACCGGCGCGGCCGATCGTATACAGCGCGCCGGTGAGCGCGATGTAGTTGAGATCGTGGCCGGCGGAGTGCGCCAGAGGTCCTTCCTGGCCCCAGCCTGTGACACGTCCGAACACCAGGCGTGGATTGCGCGCGAGACAGACATCAGGGCCGAGACCAAGCCGCTCCATCACCTTGGGACGGAAGCCTTCGATCAACGCATCGGACTGCTCGATCAGCCGCGACGTCAGCGCCACGGCCTCCGGGCGCTTGAGGTCGAGGCGGATGATATGTCTGCTGCGCTTCAGCACCTCGAATTTCGTCGGCAGCGGCAGGCCGAGATCGCTGTCGGCAATGCGGTCGATGCGCAGCACCGTGGCGCCCATCTCGGCGAGCATCATCGCCGCCATGGGACAAGGCCCAATGCCTGCGAATTCTATCACCTTGATGCCCGAGAGCGGTCCCATCACGCGGCCCTGCCATGATGGTGGTGATGGTGTCCCGCCCCAGGATGCGAATGGGTGTGCTCTGCGTAGTGCTGGCGCAACAGGTCCTTGCCATAGTCATTGCCGTTCGGCGTGCGCACCACTGTGTGGATGTGGTCACGCGAAGGCGTGTCGTTGTCGTAGACGATACCGGATTGGTGGTCGAACTCGACCAGGATGACCGGGCTCAGGATGCGATAATAGAAGGGACTGCCATCGTCGAACGGACCCACCCAGGCGAACTGCGTCTCGCCAAGATGACGCCTCGCCTCGGCATACCGCACGTCGGCGTGTCCGGGACGCAGGCGCCCCGTATAAAGGCCAAGCAGCGATTGGAGACGCTCGCGTCCCTCTGCCGAAAGGTCGCCATAGCGGATACCGACCGCGTCGATCCGCTGATTGTCGCGGAACGCGGCAGTGAGCAACTCCGATGGCAGGTCCTTGCCCACCGTCGCGCGCCGCCGTTCATCCGCCGACAGCGCGCGCATCATAGCGTGTCCCTGCTCCTCTTCCGCGGCGAACACACGCGTGCCGGCATACTTGCCGAAACGCGCTAGCACCGGCTCGGACCCCATGAACGCGGGCGTCAGCACAAGCTGATCACCGAGAACGAAGCAATTGAGATTGAGGTGGTGGCCATCGATCTGCCAGCCCCACGGTCCATCCAGCGACGGATCGCCGAAGATGCTGACCCAGTAGAACCACTCGCTGTATTCCTCGGGCTTGCCTGTGATCTCCAGCGCATGCTCGTTGAGCCGCATGACGTCGCGCGCGCTGCGGTATCCCGCATCGCTCATGCTTTCGCGCAGCAGTGCCAGTGCGGCCTCGCGCTGATCGTGTCCCAGATCGGCGAGGCAGACGCCGTGACGCATCACCCACGGATGGATGTTGCACCACATCCGCCACGCCTCGTCGCCAATGGCGAAGCATGCTGCGTTGCGTTGCGCCGGGCTGAGCGTGGCAAGGAAGGTGCGCGCGGCCTCCAGCACGGGTGCAAGCGAGATGCCGGTCTTCTCGATCGAGAAGACGCCCGATGCGAGCTTGCCGTCGGGCGCAATACCGTGGAACGGTTCGGCAAGCGCCGCCTTCGCCCGTTCGCCCATCGGCTGTAGGCGCGGCGGCAATTCGAATGGCCGCACCGCGGGTGTTGGCGCCCGTTGCCGCAGGCCAAAATGCGCTGACTCACCTGCCATGGTCGGGTCCTCCTGTTCGGTCGCTCGCCGCGTTCAGCGACACGAGCGCATGAGCGTCACTCGGTGGAACTCTGCATGCGGACGCTAGGACATGGTGCCGTGGGCAACAAGCTGCGGTTTGCCAACACTATTTCAGCGGAACCGAGACCTCGCGAGTTCAGGTGCGCAGATATTTGTTGAACCAGTCCAGTGTGCGCTGCCACGCTTCCTTGGCTGCAGCCTCGTCGTAGCGTGGGGTCGTGTCATTGTGAAAGCCATGATTGGCATTTTTGTAGATATGGCCTTCATGTGGCACACGTGCCTCCGTCAGTTCGTTGTCGAACGCCGGCCAACCGTCAGTGATACGTGTGTCGAGCTCGGCATATTGCGCGTTGATCGGCGCTTTGATCTTGGCCGTGTCGCCGGCATTGGGCTGGACACCGTAAAACGGAACCGCGGCTGCGAGGTCGGCGCCCATCAGCACCGCGAGCTGGTTGACCATGGTGCCCCCGGCGCAAAAGCCTACGGCGCCGACTTTCCCGGTGCAGTCCGCACCTGACTTCAGCCACATCGCCGAGGCCAGAAAATCCTGCCGCATCTTGCCGCTATCGACTTCTCGGAAAAGCATCAGGCCCTTCTCGTCATCGCCGGGATAACCTCCCACCGATGTCAGCCCGTCTGGCGCGAATGCGATAAAATCGGCAAGAGCCACGCGGCGTGCCACATCCTCGATGTAAGGATTGAGGCCGCGATTCTCATGAATGACAAGTACCGCGGGGAGTTTGGTCGCGGCTACAGGTCGCACGAGATAGCCCTTGATGGTGCCGTTTCCATGCGGCGACGCCACCGTGGCGTATTCCGCCCTGATCCGCTTGTCATCCGGCGAAACCTGCGTGGCCCATGCGTAATTCGGCTTGAGCATGTCGAACAGCATTCCCGCCGTGACACCCCCGGCGGCGAATTTTTGCGTCTTATCCAGAAAGGCGCGACGGCTCATACGCCCGTGCACGTAGCCATCGAACAGGTTCAGAAGTTCCTGCGGAAAATCGGATGCTCCTTTGCGTCCCATGCGCCGCTCGCCTCCCTCAATCCCCCGCTGCCACCGCCGGCCTGTCGTGCCTGCGCATCAGGAACAACAGCAGCAGCGGCGGAATGACCGTCAGCATCATCATCCGGAAGTCGTTGTTGTAAGCGATGATTTGCGCCTGATGCGTGACCATCTGATCGAGCAGCGCCGCGCCGTGCCTCGTCGCCGGGTCCAGCATGTGCTGCACCGTGTCGTTGCCCTGGAGCACCCGGTCGAACGGCGTGATACCGGCGGCGATGTCGGCATGCGTCGCCTGGATGCCGCGAGTCAGGCTGAACGACGTGATCGAGATGCCGATCGCCGAGCCGATATTGCGCGCGAGCGACTGCATGGAGGTCGCCTCACCGCGCAGCGACGCCGGCAGCGTCGTGTAGGCCATCACCGTCATGGGGTTGAACACGAGGCCGACGGTAAAGCCCTGCATGATCATGGTGAGCACCATTTCATCCGCGGTCACGTCGGGCGTCCAGTTGCTCATGGTGTAGAGTACCCAGCCGAGGCCCAGCAGGCCGACCGCCATGATCTTGCGCTGGTCCACCCGCATCCCCATGCGCGCGGCGAGAAACATCGAGGCGATGATGCCGATCCCGCGCGGCGCCATCACCCAGCCAGCGGTATAGACAGGATAGCCCGCCAGGTTCTGTAGATAGGGCGCGAGCAGTGCCGAGGTCGACAGCATCAACGACGATACGCAGAAGATCATGATGATGGCGGAGGCGAAGTTGCGATCCTTGAACAGGCCGGGCGGCAGGAACGGCTTGTCGGCGGTGAACATGTGGACGACGAACAGGTAGAATGCGAGGCCCGCGATGACAGCCTCCACGATGATCTCGCGCGAGCCGAACCAGTCGAGTTCCTGGCCTCGGTCCAGCAGCATCTGGAAGGAGCCGGCGGCGAGCCCCAGCATGGCGAAGCCGTACCAGGAGAAGGTGAGTTGCGGTCGTGCCGGCGTCTCTCGCATGAACAGCGAAATGCCGACCAATGCCAGGATGCCGAACGGCAGGTTGACGTAGAACACCCAGCGCCAGGAGTACAGATCGGTCAGGTAGCCGCCGAGGGTCGGGCCGATCATCGGTCCCATGGTCACGCCCATGGAGAAGATCGCCATCGCCTGCGCGCGGCGCGAGAACGGATAGATGTCGAGCATTGTGGCCTGCGACAAAGGCGCCAATGCCGCGCCGAACATGCCTTGCAGCAGGCGGAAGCCCACCAGTTGTTCCAACGACTGCGCAGCGCCACACAGCATGGAGGCGGCGGTGAAGCCGATGATGCAGATGATGAACAGCCGCTTGCGGCCGAAGCGGACCGCCATCCAGCCCACCGGCGCGGTCATGATGGCAGCCGCGATCACGTAGGACGTCAGCACCCAGGTGATCTCGTCGTACGACGCCGACATGCTGCCCTGCATATATGGCAGCGCGACGTTGGCGATGGTGGTGTCCAACGTCTGCATGAACATCGCCAGCATGGCCGAGGCGGTGATCAGGCCGCGGTAAGGTACGCGGGTTGTTTCCGACATTTTTCCTTGGACGTCGTCAGCGAGCCAGCGGATTGTGCGCCCGGCCGGCGCGTCGCGCTACCCGCGGGTAAGGCGGAGCTGGTCAGTCCTCCGCGCTCGCCTCGCCACCTCCCGGCTCAGGCATGTCGGCGAATGCATTCGCCACGTCTGGCATCGCGCTCGGTCCAGTGCCGCAGTTCCGACGGTGAGATCACCTCGAACATGACTTTGGGATCCTCGCCGCCGAGGATCAGTGCGTTGGGAATCCGCGCCGTCGCACGCTGTGCCGAACATGGGACGGCGCCACTCCCACTCTCCGGGCGGCAGCCGCCCGGATTGCCGCGCAGCCGGCTGACGAGTGCCCCGGTCAGCCCCGCCAGGATGGCGCCATGCTCCGGCGAAGGCGCCGCGTGAGCGACAATCCGTCTGTCCACCAGTTCGTAGCGCCACGCATCGCCGAATTCGTGCTGGCCGGTCGTCAGGAACCGCTCGGCGGTCCAGCCTTGTTTCGGGACACGCGCGGCGCCTGTCATCGATACCTCCGAGCGGACACGCTACCGTAGCCCGACCCCGCCAACGCCCTAAGCCTTCACCATCGGACACGCCCCCTCCGAAAGCGGCCGGAACGCCTCATCCGCCGGCGTGGTGCCGATCAGCTTGTACAGGTCCCACTCGCCCTTGCTCTCGGCCGGCTGCTTCACCTCGAACAGATAGGCCGGCGCCAGCTTGCGCCCGTCCTCGCGGATCTTGCCCGGCCCGAAGCAGTCATCGTCGGTCGGCATCGCCTTCATGCGCGCCACGGTCGCGGCACCGTCAGCCTTCGCCGCCACGGCCCCGATGTCGGCGACCGTCTTCAGATAATGCAGCGTGCAGGAATAATCGCCCGCCTGCGCCATGTTCGGCCACAGCGTCACCTTCGGCTGGATGCGCTTCTGAAAGCTGCGCGTCCGCTCGTTGAGGTCCCAGTAATAGGTCTCGGACAGCCGCGTGCCGGCCGCCATCTGGATGCCGATTGAGCGGATGTCCGTGGTGTAGGCCACCATCGCGGCCAGGTTCATCGTGCGGGTCAGGCCGAACTCATGCGCCTGCTTGACGATGTTGATCAGGTCGGCGCCGGCGCCGCAGATGCCGAGGATCTTCGCGCCCGACCCCTGCGCCTTCACCAGGAAGGCCGAGAAATCGGTGGTCTCCGGAAACGGATACACCTGGGCACCCGCCACCTTGCCACCGGCCGCCTCCACGAAGCGCGTCGTGTCGCGCTGCGTCGCGGCACCGAAGGCGTAGTTCGGCGTGATGAAGTACCAGGAATCGCCACCTGCCTTCACCATCGCGCCGCCGGTGGATTTCGCCTCCATGTAGGTGTCGAACACCCAGTGCATCGAGTTCGGCGTGCACGCACTGCCCGTCACGTCCGAGCTCGCCGTGCTCGTCGCGATCATGATCTTGTTCTTCTCCTTGCACACGCCGGCCAGCGCCAGCGCGCACGAGGTGGCGGCAATGTCGATGACGATGTCCACACCGCGCTGGTCGAACCACTCGCGCGCCAGCGACACGGCAACATCCGGCTTGTTCTGGTGGTCGGCGGATAACACCTCAACGTCGAACGCGCCGGCGGCGAATTCCTGCACCGCCTGCTTGGTGCAGGCCACGCCCGTGGGCCCGTTCACGTCGCGATACGGCCCGGACATGTCGTTCATCACGCCGATCCGCACGACGGGACGGGTCTGGGCGCGCAGGCGCCCGGGGATGGCCGCACCCGCGGCCGTGGCAGCAAGCAGCGAACGGCGTGACAGAGGCATGGACGTTTCCTTTCGTGTGCAACGACACGATAGGCGATGGCGCCGGCCAGGCCAAAGCGCCGCCCCACTCGACCACCGCGGCGAACCGCGCCACCATCGCGCGGCAGGCATGCCGCAACACGACACAATTCGAAAGCGACGCCGGACGATCGCGCTGAGCCTCGGCTTCGGCATCCTGTTCGCCGCCTACCTCACCGTCGGCCTGCTGGTCATCCACACCAAGGCGCCCGACGAGCAGACATTCACGCCCCGATCGAACCTGTCCGGCCGCCCCCTCGATGTCTACGCCGAGCTCCTGTCGGTCAATGCCGTGCGCGATGCGGTCGATCTGCGGCTCGACTTCGCGACTGACCGCGACCGGCTCGGCGTCCGCTTCGGCGTCCCGGCAGACCGCGACATGGTCGTCGAGATCGGCGACGGCGACTCGGAACAGCAGGTCACCTGGCACCGCGGGCAACGGATGGCCACGCTGCCGCTATCATTCGACCTCAGCACAGGCAACGTCGAGGACTATCCATTCGACCGATACACCGCGACGCTCACCGTGACTGCCTACGAGGGCACCGATGCAGCCAGCGGCATCCCGCTCCCATTGCAAATGACCGTCTGGAAGCGTCTCCCCGCCTGGGACATCGCGACGACCGCGACGCAGTTACAGGCCAACCCCGCCGCGGTCGCGCTGACCTTCGCCATCAGGCGGGCCCCCCTCCCGATTGTCTTCGCGACGACGATCTACTGTGCGATGGCGGTGATGGCGATCATCTCGCTGTCGACCGGTTCGCTGCTGTTCCTCAGAATCCGCCGCATGGACACCACCATGGCCGCCGTGCTCGCTGCCATGATCTTCACGCTTCCAGGCCTGCGCGGCCTCATGCCCGGCGACCCGCCACTCGGCGTGCACGGCGACCACCTCGTCTTCTTCTGGGCCGAGATCAGCGTGGTGATCGGGCTGGCCCTGACTGTTGCCGCCTGGGCCATCGGCGGTGACGACAGATAACTGGGTCTGTCGCCAAACCACCTCAATGTGCTGTCCACCGCTTTCCTCCCCGAACTCCCCGCGAGTTGATTGCTCGCCTTTATTCGAACCAGATGCCGCCACTGGCACGCCATAGGCAACCCGCCACAGATCGTTGAATTGTCGAATCGGAGCGCGATGTGATTCGTGGTTGTCAGTGCCATGTCCGAAGCGACTGAAGACGATCCGGAATTTGAGGCGATCGATGGCCCTGACCCGGTGGTCGGTCCGTCTAAGCCGCGCCTGCTCGGCATCCTTGGGCCGGGCCTCATCACCGGCGCTTCCGATGACGACCCCAGCGGGATCGCCACATATTCGCAGGCTGGCGCACAGGTCGGCTTCGCCCTGCTGTGGCTGATGCCGTTCACCTACCCCCTGATGGCTGTGACGCAGGAGATCAGCGCACGGTTAGGCCGCACGACGGGCCGGGGCCTGGCCGGCAACATCCGTCGCCACTATCCAGCCTGGGTGGCACAGAGCTGCATCGGCCTTCTCCTGATCGCCAACGTGATCAATCTCGGCGCTGACCTCGGCTCAATGGGCGACGTTACGCAGATGCTGATCGGCGGTCCCCGTTGGCCGTACGTCGTCGGCTTTGGATTGATCTGTGTCGGACTGCAGGTGTTCTTGCAATACGCGCGCTACGTGGCAGTGCTGAAGTGGCTGACACTCGCACTGTTTGCCTATTTCGGAACGGTACCTGACTGTCTCCATTCATTGGCATGAGGCGCTGCACGGGTTGCTGGTGCCAACGTGGCAGAATGCGCAAGACTTCATCTCGCTCGTTGTGGCGGTCCTCGGCACGACGATCTCGCCCTACCTGTACTTCTGGCAGTCGTCCCAGGAAGCCGAAGACCAACGCGAGCAGCCGCTGCGCGAGAAGCTCACTGAGGCGCCCGAGCAAGCCCCTGCGGCCTTTCAACGAATTGGTGTGGATACCTGGATCGGCATGGCGCTCAGCAACCTGGTCGCGTTGGCGATCATGCTGACCGCCGGCGCGACGCTCCATGTCGCCGGCAAAACTGACATCGACAGTTCGCAGATGGCTGCCGAGGCGCTGCGGCCCATCGCGGGCGAGTTCGCCTTCCTCATCTTCGCATTGGGAATAATCGGCACCGGGTTCATGGCAGTACCCGTGTTGGCGGGCTCTGCTGCGTATGCCGTCGGCGAGGCGTTGCGCTGGCCGGTAGGACTGGCACGTCAGCCCAAGGCAGCCCACGCGTTTTATGCCACGCTGGCAGTGGCAACGGCACTGGGAACGGCCATCAACTTCCTGCCGATCAATCCGATCCGCGCACTCTATTGGAGCGCGGTCATCAATGGCGTGATGGCGGCCCCGATCATCGTTGTGATGATGAACCTGGCCAGCAACCCTCGCGTGATGGGACGTTTCACCTTGTCGCTCTGGCTGAAGACTGTTGGCTGGATCACGGCTGCCGTAATGGCACTATGCGTGGTCGGATTGTTCGCATCACTCGACCTTTAGCAGCGGAGTTGGCCTTCGGATGGGAGTATAGATTATTAAGCGTCAAAGGAATAATTTCCTTGACACTTATTCTAACGTGCAGCTACATTGCGCGCCCGCCGCACAGCCGGAGCGCCCAATGTCCCAGACACTTCCGGAGCTCGACCCCGCCACCTTTGCCGACATGCTTCGTGCCACGGTCGCCGCGCTTCCGATCGACCCCGACGCCTCCGCCGAAGATCGGGACGCCCAGCGTGAGGCCGCGCTGCTCGCCGTGATGGCGCTCTGTCCGCGCGACCCGATGGAGGCGATGCTCGCAGCCCGCATCGTCTCCGCCCACCATGCCGCCATGGAATGCTTCCGCCGCGCCGCCCGCCACGACATCGACGACAACGCGGCGCTGCGTCTCCAGGGCAAGGCGATCTCGCTCGCCAATCTGGCGATGCGCACGCTGCGTGAACTCCGCAAGTGCCAGGCGCAGCCGCCCGCGTATCCGGTCGCGGAATTACCGCAGGCGGCCCCCGAACCGCCGATCGCGAACAACCTGCCCGCCACGCAGCCGCCGACCTATCCCACCACCGCGGTCCCGGCCACACAGCCAGATGCACCATACATCCCGGTCATGGACCATGCGCTTGCCAGGAACGGTCCATCGGCGGCGACGCTCGCCGCCTGACCGACAGCTCTCAACTCGCTGTTGCATCGCCGGTGACGAGTTGATACGCATATGACCCGGCTTTCATGGATCAGTTGAAACCGCCCGTGGCGCTTGTTGTTCGCCTACGTACGGAGCCACGCTGATCCCCGAGCCCAGGAGGGTGGTCGTTGACCGAAGTCGAGGATGCAGCCGCTCTCGGTTCACTCGGTGACGTGCAGCTCATACGCGGCGACCAGCCAGCGGCGCTGAAAAGCTACCAGGCCTCGCACGATGTCGTCGAAAGACTGGCCAATGCGCATCCGGCAGATGCCGGAAAACAACTCAGCCTCGCCGCCTCCCACATCAGGATCGGCGATGTGCAGGCTGAGTTGAACGACCTGCCGGCAGCACTCAAAAGTTACCAGGCCTCGCTCGCGATCGCCGGGTGTCTGGCCGAAGCGGCCCCCGGAAACATCACCGGGCAGCGCGACCTTTCGCTCGCGCACGAAAAGCTCGGCGATACGCGCCGTGCGCAGGGTGACCTCGCAGCGGCGCTGGCCAGCTATCAGGCGTCATTCGCGATCAGGCAGTGTCTCGCCAATGCGGACCCCGCGAACATCATATGGCAGCGGGAACTCGCAGTCGCGCACAACAAGATCGGCGATGTGCGGCGGGCGAACGGCGACCTGGCGACGGCACTGACAGACTACGGGGTCTCACACGACGCTTTCGAGCGTTTGGCGAGGGCGGAGCCGGCAAATGCCGAACGTCAGCGCGACGTGTCGGTCTCGCACGACAGGATCGGCGATGTGCAGGTCGGGCTGGGCAACCTGTCGGCGGCTCTGACGGCCTACCAGGCCTCGCTCGCAATCGCAGACCGTCTGGCCGAGACAACCCCCCGAGGCGCCGGTCGGCGCGACGTCCTGGTGTCGCACAACAAGATTGGTGACGTGCAGGTTCAGCTCGGGGACCTGAACGCAGCGCTGACGAGCTACCGGACCTCGCTCGCGATCGCTACCCGTCTGGCCAAGGACGACCCGGCCAGTGCGGTCTGCCAACGCGATCTCTCGGTTGCCCATAACAAGCTCGGCGATGTTCAGCGTGCGCAAGGTGACCTCGCGGCGGCGCTGGCAAGCTATCGAGCCTCCCAGGGTCTGCTCGACCGTCTGGCCAGCGTGAGCCCCGCCAATGCGTCGTGGCAGCGCGATCTCTCGGTCGCACACAATGCGATCGGCGATGTGCAACGTGCCCAGGGCGATCTATCGGCGGCATTGACAAGCTACCAGGCCGCGCTCGCGATCCGCGACCGTCTGGCCAAAGCGGACCCCGCAAACGCCGAACGTCAGCGCGACACGTCGGTCTCGCACGACAAGATCGGCGAAGTGCAGGCGGCGATGGGCCATCCGTCCGCGGCGCTAACCAGCTACCAGTCCTCGCTCGCGATCGCCGACCGCCTGGCCAGGGCTGACCCGCGCAATGCCATCTGGCAACGCGACCTGGCGGTCTCACATATCAAACTCGGCGACATGCAACGGGCAGGCGCCGATCTCGCCGCGGCACTGACCAGCTACGCGGCCGGGCATGAGATCTTCCAGCATCTGGCCAAAACCGACCCGAGCAACGCCACCTGGCAGCGCGATCTCTCGGTCTCGCACAACAAGATCGGCGACATGCAACGCGCGCGCGGCGATCCGGCGGCGATGCTGGCCAGCTATCAGGCCGCGCACGAGGTCTTCGAGCGTCTGGCCAAAGCCGACACGACGAACGCCCTATGGCAGCGCGACCTCTCTGTCTCGCATAACAAGTTGGGCGACGCGCTGCACGAGAAGGGCGACCCGACGGCCGCACTGAGCAGCTATCAGGCCTCGCTCGCGATCAGAGATCATCTGGCCGCGGCGGACCCGCGAAATGCCTCGTGGCAACGCGACCTCTCTGTCTCGCACGAAAAGATCGGCGACGTGCAAAGTGAGCAGGGCGAGCTGACGGCGGCTCTGAGCAGCTACCAGCACTCGTTCGCGATCAGAGACCGCCTGGCCAAGGCCGATCCTGGCAATGCCGCTTGGCAACGCGATTTGGCCGTGAGCCATGGCCGCCTCGGGATAACCCGGTTGCGGCAAGGCGGGCATGACGAGGCTGACAGCGCACTTCGGCAAGGACGTGGCATCATCGCACAGCTTGTCCAGCGCTTGCCGGACAACCCAACACTGCTTGCAGACCTTGCATGGTTCGACACCCAGCTTGCCGCGAGCCATGCGGTTGGCGGCAGCTCTTGATCAAACGTCGAGAAGGCAGACGCTAACCACCGAGGACACGCGCGAAGCGCCTGCCTTCTCCGTGGTCCATCAGTGACGTCAGCCCTTCAGATCGAGCACGACCGGCCCCGACACCGCGTCCGTCACACCGGTCCCGCCACAAAGACCCTCCAGCGTGTCGCGGAAACTGTCGAGCGTCGCGATCATCGGGGCACGTGCGTTCGCCAGTGCATGAGCGTCCGCCCACTCGCCCACCAGGCAGTAGCTTCGCTCGCCTGTCCTGAGCATCACGCCGCGCACCAGTCCCGGCCAGTCGGCCTTGCCGGCGCGATGGGCGTCCAGGAAAGCCTCATCCTGCCCCGGCTTCACCCGGAACCTCACGACATTGAATGTCGACATGGCGGTTCTCCTCATTCATCCCACGCCTGGATCGCCGTCTGGCGCGCAATCCTGCCGCCGACAAGCTCCAGCGTCGCCGCGCAATACACCCGCTTGCCGTCGGGATAGGTGCAGGTCTGGGTGAACGCGAGCCGGTCACCGTCAGCGACAGCAGTGTCAACCCGATGCGTCATGGTGCGCCCGCACACATCATCATAATACGCGGCAATGGCGTCGCGTCCCTTGATCTCGCTTCGCCGGCTCGGCGGATTGATCTGGTCCACAATCCGCAGCACGGCATCGTCGGTATAGAACCCGGCAAGCGTCGCGCCGTCGCGGGTCTCGATCGCCCGGCGCAGTGCCGGCACAGTGAGTATTGCCATCTTTGTCATGTCCTTCTGTTGCAGTGTTCGATTACGGACGAGCCTCCAGCACCAGGTTGAACGGCGTCTCCGTCGCGCGGCGAAAACGGCTGAACCCGCCACCGGTGATCACCTCGCGAAGTCGCAGTTCTCCCGCCTGCGCGCCGAGTGCGAGGCCGACCTCCTGCGATAGCGATGCCGGGGTGCAGATCATCGTTGACGCGGCGTAGTAGATGCGGCCGACGGGATTGAGGTTGTCCACCAGCCGGTCGTGCGCGAACGGTTCGACGACAAGCCATGTGCCGTCACCGGCGAGAGCGGCATGCACATGCGCAGCCGCGCCGACCGGATCACCCATGTCGTGGAGACAGTCGAAGCAGGCGACCAGATCGTATTCGCTCCCGGGAAAATCCTTCGCCGACGCGACCTCGAAGACGATGCGATCGGCCACACCCGCTGTTTCGGCTGCCTCGCGTGCCGCCTCGATCGATGGCAGGTGATAGTCGAAGCCGAAGAAGCGCGACTCCGGAAACGCCTGCGCCATCAGGATAGTGGATGCCCCATGTCCGCAGCCGACATCGGCCACCGTCGCGCCGCGCTGCAGCTTTGCCAGCACACCGTCGAGCGCCGGCAGCCATTCGGAGACCAGGTGGTGACGATAGCTGGTCCGGAAGAACCGTTCGGTGCCACAGAACAGACAGCGATGGTGCTCATGCCAGCCGACGCCGCGACCGGTGCGGAACGCCTGCTCGACCCGTGGCGTGGCGCGGAATGCCGCTTCGGCAATCTCGAAGAAGCCGGCGAGAAACGCCGGGCTGCCTTCCTGGGCGAACACCATCGCCTGCTCCGGCTCGAGGCGGAACATGTCGGCGTCGGCATCATACGTGACGTAATCGGACGCCGCCTGGGCCGCGAGCCATTCACGGACGTGGCGTTCCGCGGTGCCAGTGCGTCTGGCGAGCGTCGCGGCAGTCATGGGGCCACCGTCGGCGAGTGCCTTGTACAGCCCCAGCCGGTCACCCACGATCACAAGTGCCGCACTCAGCGTGGCTCCCATGTCGCCGAGCATGCGCCCGAGAAAGCTGTTCAGCCGCGCTTCATTGACTTCTGCCTGCGCCGCCATCGCCGGTTCCCTCCAACTTTGGCGATGATGGCGTGGCCACACCAATGGCGCTTCGCCCGAACGAGCCAGTCACGCATGGCTCTTTCGGGCCCCCCCAATCACCAACGAACCGGTTCAGAGCATGCCGTGCTGCACGGCGAATGCCGCGGCCGCCGAACGATTGGCGAGATCGAGCTTGGTCAGAATGTTGGCGACGTGGCGCTTGACGGTATGCTCGCTCAGAACGAGCGCCGCGGCAATCTCCGCATTGGTCATGCCGCGGGCCACCACGACGAGAACCTCGCGTTCGCGCGGACTGAGCTGCGCCACGGCCGTCCCGCGCCGCGCTGCAGCGCTGGTGGCTGACGCGCCACTGCCACCGAGTACAAGAAGCCGCGGGATATCGGTTTGGCCAGCGGCGACACGATCACTCGCCTCGGCAAAGCGCATCCCGGAGCCTGGAACGATGTCGCGGACGGTGGTCGAGACCAGGATCTCACCCGAACGCGCGATTCCCGCAATGGTCATGGCAGCATGCACCGCGGCACCACCGATCTCTTCACCGGCAATCTCCACTTCGCCGGTATGGACGCCGCCACGCACGATCATGTCGAGCTGTTCAGCCGCCTCGCGAATGGCTAGGCCGCAGTTCAACGCGCGCACCGGACCGTCGAACACAGCGGTCGTGCCATCCGGCCGCTGGCCGAGCTCGCGCCCCCGGGTACTGCCTGAGCAGGTTCCCGACGGTTTCGCGCAACCGCGCCACACGATCGAGCCATGACCGTCTGACCCCCGCGCGTTGGCTGACGTCGATCGACAAAACTGTCGCGAGCACGCGGTCGGGCTCCGGTGTCGGCCGCGTGCCGGTTAGGAATTCCTCGATCTCGTCGACCACGCGATCGGTGTCACCGACCCAGATCGGGTGATCGGTTCCGGGTATTTCCACGTATTTCGCATCCGGTATATGCGCCGCAAGATACCGGCCCCCCGCAACCTTCACCCGCGGGTCATGGTCACGATGGATCACCAGTGTCGGCACGCGCACCGTCGAGAGCACGTCACGCACATCGATCTGACCGTTCATCCGAGCGAGCGCGATCGCGCCTGCCGGACTGGCTCCCAGCCGCTCGAACCGGGCCCACCAGTTACGGAACCGTTCGTTGTTCACCATGTTGGGGGCGAAACTCTTGAGGCTCGTGCCGGTCCCCCAGTTCTCTTCGGCCGATGCGACGAATTGCTCGACCTGCTCCGGCGACAGCACCCACGAGTAGAAGTGCGCATAGGCGCCATACAGAATCAGTGCGCGTGTCCGCTGCGGATAGGTTGCGGCGAACAGGATGGACATCGGCCCGCCCTCCGAGGCGCCGACCAACGCGGCTTCCCGCGAGCCTGCCGCATCCATCACGGCGCGAACGTCATCCATGCGCGTCTCGAGATCCGGCATGTCGTTAACCCGGTCAGACAGGCCAGAGCCACGCTTGTCGAACACGATGAACCGCGAGATCGAGCCCAGACGATTAAACAGGTGGCTTAGGCCGGGATCCTCCCAATGCACTTCGAGATTTGAGATGAACCCCTGCACGAAGACGATATCGAACGGGCCATCGCCTACAACCTGGTAAGCGATGTGCACATTGCCGCTGCGGGCGTAGCGCGTCTCGGGACGCAACATGTCGGTGCCCCCCTGCATTTGTCTTGATCTTAGACAAATTTTCGCCCGCGGTCGAACCCGCCGTGCGCCACGGGATTTTGCCCGCTCGCGCCATTACGCCTGCCGCAGTCCTGCCTCACGCAGCAACGGCAGCACCGTCTCAATGAAATAGGGCAGTTCATCCTTGAAGTTCACGAACGACACCGTGGTGCCGAGGAAGCCGACTTCACTCATCCGCACCATCTCCTCGGCAATCATGTGCGGTGTGCCGATCAGGGGATATGTGCCGGCGCCACCAACAAACCGCTTGCGGTGCAGGCGATACGCCTCGGGATCATGTGAGGAGGAAAACTTCTCCTTGGCGCCCATATAGAAGTCCACGCTCGCAGTATCCTCCATCCGCACCGCATAGTGCTCATAGTAGTCCTCGGCTTCCCCTTGCGTCGGACGACAGACGACGTGGCAGGTGGTGAACACGCCGACTTCGCGGCCAGCCGCATGCGCCCGCGCCGCCATGTCGGCAATATGCGGGCGCCCACCTTCGATATCGACGAAGGTGGTGAACAGGAAATCCGCCGTCTTCGCCGCGAAATCGCGTCCAACCGGCGAGAATGCAGCGTTCAGAGTAACCGGCCGCGGGCGCTGCAACGGCATCGGCTGGCCGGATACGCCCTTGAGTTGATAGAAGCGTCCGTCGTAATCGAACGGCGGCCCGCCGGCGAAGATACGTTCCATGATCTCGGCCCATTCGATACCTTGCGCGTAGCGGTCCTCGATCATCGTCAAGCCGAACAGCGCGAATTCCTGCGGGCTCCAGCCACAGACTATGTTAAGCCCAGCCCTTCCGCCCGACGCGTGGTCCACTGTCGCCAACGCCTTGGCGGCGAACACCGGATGCACCATCGGCACATGCACCGTGGAGAACAGCGCGATCCGCTGCGTGAGTCCGGCCAGTGCGGCGGCATAGGTCAGCGTTTCGAAACTCCACTCCCGGCTGTTCATTTCGCCGCCGAACCCCTTCCACCGCGCGATCGGCAGGAAGAACTCGATGCCGGCGCGGTCGGCCATCTGCGCGACCTCCACGACCTCGTTCCAGCGGGCCGGCCAACGCTCGGGCACGCGCGTGAGCGTCAGGCCGCCATCCGCATTGGCAGAAAAGATCCCCAGCTTGAACCGATTGGGACCATGCATCGGATGGACCATAAAAGCCTCCTTGCCGCCCGGCGGATAATGCAGGTATGTAAGGACCGCTCGTCAAGCACGGAGACGCGATGAGGATCGTTTGCATCGGCGGTGGCCCGGCCGGTCTCTACTTCGCGATACTGATGAAGCTGCGCGACCCCGCGCATCGTGTCACCGTGATTGAGCGCAATCGGCCGGATGACACGTTTGGCTGGGGCGTGGTGTTCTCTGATGAAACCCTGCGCAACCTCAACGGTGGTGACCCCCAGACCGAAAGGCGGATCAGCGCAGATTTTGCGCATTGGGACGATATCGACATCCATTTTCGCGGCCGCATCATTCGATCGAGCGGGCACGGCTTCTGCGGCATCGAACGCAGACACTTGCTCAACATCCTTCACGAACGCGCTGCCGATCTTGGCGTGGATCTGGTCTTCAACCGCGAGGTGCATGACGTCTCCGGGTTCGACGACGCCGACCTCATCGTGGCAGCAGATGGTGTCAATAGCGCGATCCGCACGCGGTACGCTGATCGCTTCAAGCCATCGATCGAGGTTCGCACCAACAGATTCGCCTGGCTCGGCACACACAAACTGTTCGAGGCCTTCACGTTCATCTTTGTCGAAACTGAATTCGGCTGGTTTCAGGCGCACGCCTATCGCTTCAATGCCGACACGTCGACCTTCATTGTGGAGACACGTGACGCGACCTGGCGTGCGGCGGGCCTTGACCGGATGGACGTGGCCGAGTTTGTCGGCTTCTGTGAACGGCTTTTTGCGCCTTGGCTCGACCGGCACGCGCTACTGACCAACATGCGTCATCTGCGCGGATCGCAGTTTATCAACTTCCACCGCGTATCCAACGAAAACTGGTCAATGGACAACGTCGTGCTGATGGGCGACGCGGCACACACGGCACATTTCTCCATCGGATCAGGGACAAAGCTCGCCCTGGAGGATGCCATTGGTCTTGCCCAGTGCATCGACCAATCTCCCGATAACATTGCAACTGCGCTCTCTCGTTATGAGTCCGAACGCCGCGTCGAGGTGCTGAAGCTGCAATCCGCCGCGCGCAACTCGACCGAGTGGTTCGAGAATGTCGCGCGGTACACAAACCTGGAGCCGGAGCAGTTCGCCTACAGCCTGCTGACGCGCAGTCAGCGCATCAGCCACGAGAACCTTCGCCTGCGTGATCGCGCGGGGCTCGAGGCAATGGAGGGCTGGCTTGCTTCGCGTGCCAATGGCGGCACGTCAAACCGTCCGCTTCCGCCAATGTTCCTGCCATTCCGCCTGCGTGACATGCAACTCGTGAACCGCGTGGTGATGTCGCCGATGGCAACCTACAGCGCGCACGACGGCCTCCCAAACGACTTCCACCTCGTGCACCTCGGCGCGCGAGCGCTGGGAGGCGCCGGTCTGCTATTCACCGAGATGACCTGCGTGACACCCCAGGGTCGCATCACCCCTGGCTGCGCCGGCATGTACACGGATGCCCAGATGCAAGCCTGGAAGCGCATCGTTGATTTTGTGCATGGCAATGCCGCAGCGAAGATTTGCCTGCAGCTCGGCCATTCCGGACTGAAGGGATCGACGAAGCTTGGCTGGGAAGGCATGGATGAGCCGCTCGATTCAGCCAATTGGGAGGTGATCGCGCCGAGCCTGGTGCCTTGGAGCAACCGCAATCAGGTGCCGCGCCCCATGACTCGCGCCGACCTGAGTGCAGTGTGCGACGCGTTCGTGCAAGCCACGCGTTACGCTGAACAGGCCGGGTTCGACATGGTCGAACTGCACGCGGCGCATGGTTACCTGCTGTCGTCGTTCATCTCGCCACTGACAAATCGCCGCACCGATAACTATGGCGGCAACCTGGAAAACCGGCTGCGCTTTCCACTGGAAGTCTTCACCGCGATGCGCACTATTTGGCCCGCGCACAAGCCAATGTCGGTGCGGATCTCAGCCACCGACTGGGTGGAGGGCGGCATAACGCCGGACGATGCGGTGTTGATCGCGCGTGCCTTCAAGGAAGCGGGCGTCGATCTGCTGGACGTGTCCGCCGGCCAGACATCGATCGAGGCAAAACCGGTCTATGGCCGCATGTTCCAGACGCCGTTCTCCGACCGCATCCGCAACGAGGTCGGCATTGCCACGATGGCGGTCGGGAACATCACTGAGCCTGACCACCTGAACTCCATGATCGCGGCGGGTCGCGCGGATCTGTGCGCCCTCGCCCGGCCCCATTTGTCCAACCCCCATTTCGCACTGCACGCCGCGGCAGAACTTGGCTATGCCGAACAGGCGTGGCCCAACCAGTACCTACCCGGCAAGGCACAGCTCGAACGCACGCTGCAGCGCGACGGTGACGTGGCGATCATCATATGAGGGAGCCGCCCCGCCGCGCTATCGTCACAGGCGGTGCCAAGGGTATCGGATTGGCGATTGCGCGACGTCTGACGCAGGACGGTGTTACCCTCGCACTGCTCGGCCGCGACCGCGATGCTTTGCAGGCCGTTTCCGGTGAACTTAACGCCACATATCAGCTCGCGGACGTGACGGACACCGAGGCGCTCGCCGCCGCCATCACGCGGCTCGGTCCATGCGACATTCTGGTGAACAATGCCGGTGCAGCCTCATCGCAGCCATTCCTGAAAAGCACGCCGCAGGACTGGACTTCCATGTTTGCCGTCAACCTCACCGCGACTGTCACTGCATGCCAGGCCGTCCTGCCGCACATGATTGCTCGTGGCTGGGGGCGTGTCGTCAATATTGCCAGCACCGCTGGTCTGAAGGGCTACGCCTATACCGCGGCGTACAGCGCAGCGAAACATGGTGTGATCGGCCTGACGCGGAGCCTGGCGATGGAATTCGCCCAGACAGGCGTGACCGTGAACGCCGTGTGTCCCGGCTTCACCGACACCGACCTGGTGCGCCGCGCGACGGATACCATCGCGCAACAGACCGGGCGCAACCAAATAGAAGCCAGAGCGACGCTGACGCGTTATAATCCCCAGAAGCGGCTAGTGCGGCCTGAGGAGGTCGCCGAGGCTGTTGCGTTCCTATGTCGCGACGCGGCCTCCGCCATCACCGGCCAGGCGATCGTGGTGGCCGGTGGAGAGGTGACATGAGCGAGACACTTCGTATCCTGCTGCCTGAAGCATGGCCACGTCCATCAGGTTACAGCAATGGCATCGTTGCCCAGGGACCTACCGTGTATCTCGCTGGACAGATCGGATGGGATGCGACAACCGGCCGTGTAGTCGAAGGCATGGCGGCGCAGGTCGAGCAGGCATTGCGAAACATCGTCGCGGTTCTGGCCGAGGCAAATGCCTCGCCGACCGACATCGCTCGATTGACCTGGTTCGTAACCGACATGGAGCTGTACAGACTGGAAACAAAAGCGATCGGACAAGGTTATCGTCGCGTCCTCGGCAGGCATTTTCCGGCAATGTCGGTGATTGGCGTTCACTGCCTCGTGGAGCGTGGTGCGCTGGTGGAAATAGAGGCGACCGCGGTACTGCCGACATGACGACCGGGATAGCCTCCCGCGCTCGTGACAATTTTGCCCGCGACAATCTGCCGCCGCATGAGCAATGGCCCGACTTGTTGCTGGAAGGGCTGCACTATCCGGATCAGCTCAACTGCGTGGCCGCACTGCTGGATCATCAAATTCTTGCCGGGAACGGCGCGCGGCCGTGTCTGCACTCGACTGCCGAGACCTGGACCCATGCCGACCTGCACGCGCGCGTGAATCGCATCGCCAACGTGCTGACACGGCAACTCGGCATGATCCCTGGCAACCGCGTGCTGCTGCGCGCACCGAACACGCCGATGATGGTCGCTGCCTACCTCGCAGTGATCAAGGCAGGCGCGATCGCGGTGGCCACGATGCCGCTGCTCCGCGCGGGCGAGCTCCAAACGATCATCGACAAGGCGCGCCTTACGCTCGCGTTGTGCGATCACCGCTTGCTGACTGATCTCCGGACCGTGCAGCGGACGCAGACCGGGCTGCGCATCATCCCAATGGACGGGGCGGGAGCGGATGATCTGCTGGCAATGATGGCGGACGAATCGGACAGCTTCTCCGCCTGTCCCACCAGAGCAGACGATGTGTGCCTGATCGCATTCACCTCCGGCACGACCGGTGAGCCGAAGGGCACCATGCACTTTCATCGGGATATGCTGGCAACCTGCGACACGTATGGCGCGCAGGTCCTGCGTGCGCGACCTGACGACATTTTTATTGCCAGTCCGCCGATAGCGTTTACCTTCGGCCTTGGTGCGGCAGTGCTGTTTCCGTTGCGCGTCGGCGCCAGCTCGATCCTTCTTGAGCAGGCGTCCCCCGAACCTCTCCTGGAGGCAATCCGCACCATGCGGCCGACGGTATGCTTTACTGCACCAACCGCCTATCGAGCTATGCTGGGCCGGATGCAGCCGGGTGACGTCGGCAGCTTGCGGATCTGCGTCTCCGCTGGCGAGCCGCTGGCAAAGTCGACATGGGACGCCTGGCATGCGGCAACCGGGATTTCGATCATGGACGGCATCGGCGCCACTGAGATGCTGCACATCTTCATCGGCGCACCGGTCGAGCAGATCAGGCCAGGTGCCACCGGCATTCCTGTACCCGGCTATGAGGCGAAGCTGATCGACGAGGACGGCAACGACCTGCCGCGCGGCAGCACTGGCCGGCTGGCGGTTCGCGGTCCGACCGGGTGTCGCTATCTCGCCGATGCACGGCAGAGCCAGTATGTCATCAACGGTTGGAATGTCACCGGCGACGCGTACCATCAGGACCTGGACGGTTATTTCTGGTTTCAGGCGCGCTCGGACGACATGATTCTCTCGTCGGGCTACAACATTTCCGGCCCGGAGGTCGAAGCGGCACTGTTGACGCATCCTGCGGTCGCGGAATGCGGCGTTGTGGCAGCGCCTGATGCGGCGCGCGGCATGATCGTGAAGGCTTACGTCGTCTTGCGTGACGCCGACACAGAAGACTCCAAACTGGTGCAGGTTTTGCAGGACCACGTAAAGTCCGCGATAGCACCATACAAATATCCACGCGCGATCGAGTTCGTGCCATCACTGCCGCGCGGAGGTACCGGTAAGCTGCAGCGCTTTGTACTTCGCCAACAGGCAGCCGCTGTGCAAGGTTAGACGGCAGGAGGCATTGATGAGCCAGACGGAGACCGTGAATGGGGCGGAAGCCCTGCTCGACCTGTTTCGGACCCAGGGCGCTGACTACATCTTCTGCTCGCCGATCGCCGCATGGGCGCCGTTATGGGAGGCTCTTGCCAAGCGCAAGGCAACAACCAACATTGAGAGTCCGAAATATCTCAACTGCCGTCATGAGATTCTCGCGGTTGCTCTGGCAGCCGGCTATTACAAGGCCACCGGCAGGACGCAGGTGGTATTGCTGCCCACCGGGCTCGGCGTGCTGAATGGCGCCATGGCGATGCGTTCGGCTTTTCACGAACACATCCCCATGGTGATCGTGTCACCGGACACGGCGTCCCACGGCGCGATGCCCAACCTCGACCCCGGCCCGGAGTGGCCAACGCTCCTGGTGGACCTTTCCGGGCCGGTGCGCAACAGCGAAACGGTGACGAAATGGGCGAAGGAGGTGAAGATCAGCAGCGACCTTGCCGCTGACGTGCGCCGCGCGTGGTATTTCGCCGAGAGCGTGCCTCGTGGCCCGACTTTGCTCGGTGTTCCGTTCGATCTCCTGATGAGCCAAACGGAGGTGCCACAAGGGGACAAGACCAAGGCCGCGCAACTCGTCGCGCCGATCGACAGCCTTCGCGAGGTGGCTGAACTGCTGATGCGGAGCCACGCACCGCTGATCGTAACCGAACACGCTGCGCGCACCGCGCAGGATCAGGCCGCACTGGTGACTATCGCCGAGGGCATCGGCGCTCCGGTATTCGAATATTGGATGCCGCTGTACTTGAACTTCCCGCGCGCACATCCGCTCTACGCAACCGACCCCATCGAGGCGCATCTGAAGGATGCCGACTGCATACTCGTCATCGGCGCCCACGGCCCGTGGCATCCCCAGGAAACCCCACTGCCCGAGGGCTGCAAGGTCATCCACATCGAGGAGGACCCGCTAAGGCCACGCGCACCCTATTGGGGATTCCGCACTGCTTACTGCATCGCCGGTGATATCAGCAGCAATCTCGCGCAGCTCGCCGCGCTGGTGCAGGGGCAGCCGCCCACAGCGGCGGTGAAAGGCCGCACGGAACGCTGGCAGGCACACAACGCCATAGGCAAGACCGAGGCGGCAAAAGAGCGCGAGGCGGTCCGCAACAACGATCGCATTCACGCGGCGTTGCTGTTCGACACACTGCACAGGCTATTGCCCGATCGTTCGGTAATTGTCGATGAGATCATTGCACAGGTGCCGGCGATGATCCGGCATCTGTTCCGTGATCGCGATATCGGTCACATCCGCGGCTGGGCAGGCGCGCTCGGCACCGGCATGCCGACCGCCCTCGGGGTAAAGCTCGCGCGGCCCAACGATGTCGTCGTCTGTGTCATCGGCGACGGCGCGTTCAACTACAATCCCGTGCCGGCTTGCCTGGGTCTGGCTCAGCAGTATGGTGTGCCAATTCTGGTCGTCATCTGTAACAACCAGGGCTATGTTTCGCAGGAGTGGAATTTGTACAAATATTTCCCCTCCGGTTATGCGCTGCGCGACAACAACCCGTATGGCCGCGTGATCGAACCAACCCCTGACTACGCCGCAATGGCACCGGCATTCGGCGCGCACGGCGAGTGCGTAACCGAACCTGCGCGCCTCGAACAGGCGATCCGCAGCGCCATCGGCGCGGTGGAACAGGGCCACCTCGCCTTGCTGGACGTCCGGCTGGAACCGTGAGGCCGCTATGGCCGACGTTGTGCTGCGGCCCGGTCAGACCAGTTTGGCGGACTGGCGTGCGATCTATCACGGAGCCATCGTAACGCTCGATCCGACTTGCCATACAGCCGTAACGGCTGGCGCAAAAGCGGTCGAGGCAATACTCGCGCGCGGCGAGCCGATCTACGGCATCAACACCGGCTTTGGCCGCCTGGCAAACGTGCGCATCGAACCGGCAGATCTCGCCGCACTCCAACGCAACATCGTGCTGTCGCACGCCGCCGGTGTGGGGGAGCCGATGCCCGCGCCGCTTGTGCGGCTCATGATGACGTTGAAACTGGCCAGCCTCGGGCAAGGAGCCTCAGGGGCGCGATTGGCAACAGTGCAGTTCCTGGCTGCGATGTTGTCGCGCGGACTGTTGCCGGTCGTGCCGACGCAAGGCTCCGTCGGAGCCTCTGGCGATCTCGCGCCACTGGCGCATATGGCAGCAGCGATGATCGGCGCTGGCGAGATCACGTATGCGGCCCAACGCATACCCGCTGCCGTGGCGCTGTCGCGGGCCGGCATGCAGCCGATTGTGCTTGGGCCCAAAGAAGGCCTTGCTCTGCTGAATGGCACCCAGTTCTCCACAGCCTACGCGCTCGCTGGATTATTCGAGACGGAAACGCTGCTGCAGGCCAGTCTGATCACGGGGGCGCTCTCCATCGATGCTGCGCGCGGATCAGATGCACCGTTCGATCCCCGCATCCACGCACTCCGCGGTCATCGCGGACAGATCGACGTGGCTCGCGCACTGCGCACGTTGATCGCCGGCAGCGCGATCCGCGCATCGCATCTTACCGGCGACGATCGCGTGCAGGACCCCTATTGCCTGCGCTGCCAGCCGCAGGTTATGGGGGCTGCGCTGGATATCCTTCGTCATGCGGCTGCGACGTTGCGGGTCGAAGCGAACGGCGTATCGGACAATCCGCTGATCTGCGGCGATCCGCCGGAGGCGTTGTCCGGCGGCAACTTCCACGGCGAGCCGGTCGCCTTCGCGGCCGACATCATGGCGCTCGCGTTGTGCGAGATCGGCGCCATAGCCGAACGCCGCATCGCAATGCTGATCGATCCGTCGCTGTCGCGGCTGCCGGCATTCCTGACACCGAGACCGGGATTGAATTCAGGCTTCATGGTGCCGCAGGTCACCGCGGCCGCGCTGGTCGCGGAGAACCGCCAGCGCGCCACTCCCGCCAGCGTCGATTCAATTCCGACCTCGGCCAACCAGGAGGATCATGTGTCCATGTCGGCCCATGCGGCGCGCCGGTTGCTGCCGATGGCAGACAACGTCGCCGCCGTTATCGGCATAGAATTGCTGGCCGCCGCACAGGGTTGCGACTTTCATGCGCCGCTCAAGTCCAGCGTGATGCTCGAACAGATACGCGCCCTGGTGCGAGCCGAAGTTCCCCATCTGGAGGAGGATCGCGAGATGGCGCCGGACATCGCCAAGGCGACTGCACTTGTGCGTTCCGGTCGGCTGGCCGACGCGGCACAGCAGGCCGGCCTGCCAGGCGTCGCTCAGTAAACCGGAGGTGGCATGACACAGATCAGCAATGTCCGAACCGTGCGTGCGCCGCGCGGCACAGACATAACCGCGAAGTCGTGGCTTACCGAGGCGCCGCTGCGCATGCTGATGAACAACCTCGATCCCGAAGTGGCGGAGCGACCCGGCGAGCTGATTGTCTATGGCGGCATCGGCCGCGCAGCGCGCGACTGGGACAGCTACGATCGCATCGTGGCAACGCTACGCCGGCTGGAGACAGATCAGACCTTGCTGGTGCAGTCGGGCAAGCCGGTCGGGGTATTCCGCACGCATCCTGACGCGCCACGCGTGCTGATCGCAAATTCCAACCTGGTGCCGCACTGGGCGACATGGGAGCATTTCAACGAACTCGATCGCAAAGGCCTGATGATGTTCGGCCAGATGACGGCCGGCTCATGGATCTATATCGGCAGTCAGGGGATCATCCAGGGCACGTATGAGACATTCGTCGAAATTGGCCGGCGGCACTACGGTGGCAATCTCGCTGGACGCTGGATCCTGACCGCGGGTCTGGGCGGCATGGGCGGCGCGCAGCCGCTGGCAGCGACGATGGCAGGCGCGTCACTGCTGGCAATCGAATGCCAGCCCAGCCGAATCGAGATGCGGCTGCAGACCGGCTATCTGGATACGCAGGCCGCCACGCTGGATGACGCGTTGGCGGTGATCGACCGGTCATGCCGTGAGCGCAAGCCGGTATCGGTCGGGTTACTGGGGAACGCGGTCGATGTGTTCCCCGAACTTGTGCGCCGCGGGGTCCGACCGGACGTGGTGACCGATCAAACTTCATCGCACGATCCGGCCAACGGCTATCTCCCGAAGGGATGGACCGTCGCAGAATGGGAAAGCCGGCGAGAGGCGGCACCGAACGAGGTCGCCGCGGCCGCGCGTGTCTCCATTGCAGAGCACGTGCGCGCGATGCTGGCGTTCCACGCGATGGGTGTGCCGACGCTGGACTATGGCAACAACATTCGTCAGGTCGCCAAAGATGCAGGCGTGGCCGACGCATTTGCCTTCCCGGGCTTCGTGCCGGCTTACATCCGTCCGCTGTTTTGTCGTGGCGTCGGCCCATTCCGCTGGGCCGCGCTGTCGGGCGATCCCGAGGACATCTACCGCACCGACAGCAAGGTGAAGGAGCTGTTGCCGAACCATGCGCATCTGCATCACTGGCTCGACATGGCGCGCTCGCGCATCAGGTTCCAGGGATTGCCTGCGCGCATCTGCTGGGTCGGGCTGGGCGATCGTCATCGGCTTGGGCTGGCATTCAACGACATGGTGGCACGCGGTGAACTGAAGGCGCCGATCGTCATCGGCCGCGATCACCTCGACGCCGGCTCTGTCGCATCACCAAATCGCGAGACGGAGTCGATGAGGGATGGTTCGGATGCAGTGTCCGACTGGCCGATGCTGAACGCGCTGCTGAACTGCGCGTCGGGCGCCACCTGGGTGTCGCTGCACCACGGCGGAGGCGTCGGTATGGGTTATTCGCAGCACGCTGGCATGGTCATCGTCTGCGACGGAACTGAAGCGGCCGCGCGACGGATCGAGCGCGTGCTGTGGAACGACCCGGCGACCGGCGTGATGCGGCACGCCGACGCGGGTTACGATGCGGCGCTCGACTGCGCCCGCGAACACGGGTTGGATCTACCGGCGATACTCGGGCCGGCTTGACCCACCCGTTGCTACAGCGCGTCCGCCACCGCGTCACGATATGCGCGCAGGGCCGCCAGGTGATCGGCCGGCTTCCGTCCCGCGATACGATGGTGGTGACGCCGGTTGAACGTGGTCGTCAGCGCGATGTGTGTGGCACCGGCCGACTTCCAGAAGGCCACCTCCTTGCGCCAGTCAGCCGGTGTGCCGGAGCCACACGACGTCCATACCTCGATGCCGATCGCCTGCGGATCGCGGCCCTCGGCGCGCGTCAGGCCACGCAGCTTCTCGAACACATCGATGGCACTTTGGTCGGGCGCATAGGCGTTCGGCATCCAGCCGTCGCCCCACTTCGCGATGCGCGTCAGCGTCGCGTCGTGATGGCCGCCGAACCACACCGGCACGCGACCTGACGCTGGCCGCGGATTGATCCCGGCGTCGTCGATCGTGTGATAGCGCCGCTTGAACGTGACATGATCCTCAGCCCACAGCGCCTGCATCACCTGGACCTGCTCCTCCGAGCGCCGGCCTCGATTGCGAAAGTTCTCGTTGAGGCCAAGGAACTCCACCTCGTTCCAGCCGACGCCGATGCCGAGACGAAAACGCCCACCGCACAACACGTCCAGCGACGCCGCCTGCTTCGCCACCAACACGGTCTGCCGCTGCGGCAGGATCAGCACGCCGGTGGAGAAGCCAAGCTTGCTGGTACAACCTGCGAGAAAGCCGAGCAGCACGAACGGATCGTGGAACAGGTCCTTCGAGGTGTTGCGGCTGTGATCCCAGTCGGGACGGGAGGCCGCGTTCACGCCCAGCACATGGTCGGGCGCCTCCAGGAAGTCGTAGCCCATCGCCTCCACCGCCTGGGCATAGTCGCGCACCACGGCCGGATCGCCACCGATGTCGCCAAGCGGAATGAGTGCGCCGAGTTCCATCTGCCTGCTCCTTATTTGTCCGCGTCCAGCACGGCCTTCAGCTTGTCCGGCGGAACCGCGATCTTGTCGATGCCTGCCCTCTCCTGCTGCAGCAGCATGCCCACGCGGCTGTCGCGGTTGCCCCAGCCGCGGCCCAGCGCCTCGGTCAGCTCGAGCTGTGCCAGGTTGGTCAGGCGCATCGGCACGCCCACGTCACGCGCCAACTGACAGGCGAGCGACACATCCTTGTGCAGCAGGCGCAGTGCGAAGTCCGCCGGCTCGTAGCTGCCGGTGAGGAAATGATCTGACATCCGGTCGAACAGCCTGGCGCGTCCACCGGCACCCTGGCGGATCGCCTCCCACAGCGGCAGCGGATCGACGCCGGCCTTCACCCCCATGGTGAATACCTCGGCCATCGCGATGTTCGCCGCGGCACCGGCGGCGTTGTGCACCAGCTTGGCGATCGATCCGGCACCGATCGGACCGATATAGCGCGCCGCATCGCCCATCGCGTCGAGCACCGGCTTGTATTTATCGAACACCGCCTTGTCGCCGCCGACCCAGATCGCCAACCGTCCGCTGTTGGCACCGCGTGGACCACCGCTGACTGGCGCGTCGAGGAACTCCACGCCGTGCTCCGCCAACTGCGCATGCAGCGCGCGCACGACGCTGACCGCGTTGGTGGACAGATCGAACCACGCCGCACCCTTGCGGAAACCGGACAACAGCCCGTCCTCGCCAGTGCCGACCTTCTCGACATCGGCCGGCGTCGGCAAAGAGGTGAAGACGATATCCACCGCCTCCGCCACTGCACGCGGACTTTCGGCCCAGGTGGCGCCGTTCGTCAGATGACGCGAGGCAGCCTGGCGCGACAGATCATGCACGATGAGCTGATGGCCTGCCTTCTGCAGGTTGCTTGCCATGCCGGCACCCATCATGCCGAGCCCGATAAATCCGATCTGCATCGCTGTTCCTCCCGCGAATTGTCGGGCCCAGTCTGATCCGTGGCGGCCATCCGCTCAAGCCAGCGAGGCAACCGGGATCAGACCAGACGGTGCTCCTCGACCACGAAGTGTGCCGCGTCTGCGTGATCACTCGGCACGGCGCATTCCAGATCGACCAGACTGGGGAACGCCAGCTCCGCGATACCTCCTGTGCTGACGGGCAAATGCGGGATGGTGCTGTTCGGTGCGCGTCCCTGATCGAGCACCCTGTAAAGGACCATGCCGGTAAGCCGAGGCAGGTCGCGGGCCCAGGCCGCATAGCGCTGCAGCGCAGGGTCGTCCGCAGACTCGCCCGGCAGCAACGCGATCAGTTTGATGCGCGACACCTCTCCCGATTCCGGCACAGCCACGTGTGGCTCGCAGATGACGCGGGAAACCGCACCGATGAACGCCCGCGAATCAATATTGCATGCCGCCATTTCCGGCGAGGCATGAGCGCGCTGCCTGTCGATGTCGCTATCGAACCGTAGGATCGGGAAGCCGTCGATACGCATGTCCTGCGCGCGTGTATTCATCGCCGGCGACGCGATGACATGGTACTGCACGTAATGACGCAGGCTGGGAAACCGGCAGACCAGGGGACCATGCACGTCAAGCCAGTGCCGACGAAACTCAGCCAGTGCTACGTCCTGTCGCCTTTGCATCAGACTTATGGCGGCTATCATTCCCCCTCGTCCATCGCTGGCATCCTGACTCAGCGCAGCGAGTTGACGATCTGGCGGAACGCCTCCTCGGGGAACGCCTTCAGCGATGTGGTGCGCACATTGCCCAGCCTGCCCAACATTAAGGTGAACCGCGCCGCCACCGCATCGTCGGGCGCGTCGTAAATCATGATCAGGTCGTAGTCGCCCATCGTCATATAGACTGAGCGGAACTGCCCGCCCATCTCCTCCAGCGTTTTCTTCGCAGTATCAACACGCTTCGGGCTTTCGCCGATCGACCGCATGCCTTGTTCGGTCCAGTTGGCGAGCATGACATAGGTCGGCATGGTCCGTCCCTCCTACTCAGTCCTTGGAACCCGGCCTAAGCTGACGACCGATCAGGGAGGGAAGCAAGTCATGATCGTCCCCGAAGGCGCGCGGAACATTGAATTTGTCGGCCACACCGACCAGGGAGGCCGCGGCGACGGCGTCCAGGTGATGGTGGCTCGCGGCCACGCATACGTCGGTACACGGGTGAGGCGCGGCGTCATGGTCACCGACGTGCGCGACCCGCGCAACCCGAAGCCGGTCAACTTCGTGGCGATGCATCCGAATTCGGTCAGCATGCATCTCCAGGCGGCCGATGACATGTTGCTGTGCATCCAGGAGGCGGATCAGCGGGCGCTTCTCTCGCAGCAGGAGTACGATGGCGGTTCCGGCAAGGTGGACAGCAGCCGCTTCGGCAAGCGCGGCGAGGACTACGCCGCCGGCATGAATGTCTACGACATCGCCGATCCGGCCAATCCGCGAAAGATCGGTTCGATGGAGGTGCCAGGTCTCGGCCTGCACCGCATCTGGTGGGTCGGCGGCCGCTATGCCTATGCCTCGGCGCTGCTCGACGGCTTCACCGACCACATCCTGATGGTTATCGACATGGCCGACCCGACACGCCCGCACGAAGTGGGCCGCTGGTGGATTCCCGGCATGAACGCTGCCGCCGGCGAGACGCCGACCTGGAAGAACCGCCACGCCCTTCATCACGCGGTGGTGGTGGACGACTTCGCCTACGGCTCGTGGCGCGACGGTGGGTTGACCATCTTGGACGTGAAGGACAAGTCGGCGCCGAAACTGATCGCCCATCGCAACTGGTGCCCGCCGTATGGCGGCGGCACGCACAACGCACTCCCGCTGCACGACCGGGGACTGCTGGTGGTGGCTGACGAGGCGGTGCTGAACCTCGACCAGGAAGGCCAGCACAAGCGCACCTGGGTGTTCGACATCCGCGAGAAGAGCAACCCGGTGTCCATCGCCACACTGCCCACGCCGTCGGATCAGGACTACGTCAAGATGGGCGGCCAGTTCGGTCCGCACAATCTGCACGAGAACCGGCCCGGATCGTTCCAGAGCAGCACCACCATCTTCGCCACCTGGCAGAGCGCGGGCGTGCGCGTGTTCGACATTTCCGACGCATACCGGCCGCAGGAGGTCGGCTATTTCGTGCCGCCGCAGCCGACACAATGGGCAGAGCCGATGCGCGGCCGCGCCAAGATACGACATACCGCGGACGTGTTCGTGTCCGAGGACGGACTGATCTACGCCACGGACTACGACGCCGGCCTGTATATTCTTCAATGGAAAGGAAACTGAACCTGGACTAAGCACGGTTTGGAAACCATCCCCTTCCGTCAGGGAGGGTGATCGGGTTCATCGACCATCGCGGAGTCACGCATGTTCGAAACCGTCGTTGTCGTCTGGGTCCTGGTTCTGATCCTGGTCGTCGTGACTTTGTTCGCGGGCGTCAAGACCGTGTCCCAAGGACAGGTCTGGACCGTGGAACGCTTCGGCGCATACACGCGCATGTTGCAGCCCGGCCTCAACTTCGTCCTGCCCTATGTCGACCAAGTAGGGCGCAGGCTCAACGTGCAGGAGCAGGTGGTCGAGATCCCGGAGCAGAGCGTCATCACCCGCGACAACGCCACCGTGCTGGTCGACGGGATCATCTACTACCGGGTGATGGAACCGGAGAAGGCGGCCTACCAGGTTACCAACCTGACGCTCGCACTGACCACGCTGGCGATGACCAATATCCGCGCCGTGATCGGCGAGATGGAGCTCGACGCCACGCTGTCTTCGCGCGAGCGCATCAACACGGCGCTCCTGGTCATCCTGGATGGTGCGACCGAGCCGTGGGGCGTGAAGGTGAGCCGCGTCGAGATCCGCAAGATCGAGCCGCCGGAGAATCTGATCCGGGCGATGAACCTGCAGATGACCGCAGAGCGCGAACGCCGTGCGGCGGTGGCCCGCGCCGAGGGCGAGCGGCAGGCGGCGATCCTGCGTGCGGAAGGCGAGAAGCAGGCGCTGATCCTGTCCGCCGAGGGCCGCCAGCAGGCGGCGCTGCGTGACGCGGAGGCGCGGGTTGCGCTGGCCGGCGCGGAAGCCCAGGCGACACAGATGGTGTCCGACGCCGCGGCGCAGCATGGCCAGGCGGGGCTGCGCTACTTCGTCGCGACGAGCTACGTCCGGGCGTTCCAGGCGCTGGCCTCGGCACCGAACACGCGCCTTGTCGTGGTGCCGATGGAATCCGCGGCGCTGGCCGGCGGTATCGTGCAGGCGATGCAGTTGCTGCGCGGCGACGACGGGTCGCCGGACGGCGCTCCACCGCAGGCGCCGCCACCGTCCGAACCGCCGCCCCCGCCCCCAATCGCGCCAATGCCGATGCCGCCGCACGCACCGGTGCCGGTCGCTTCGCCCTGGGGAACCGGGTCGCCGGGATGAGGGACTGGATCATCTGGCTGGTGGCCGGTCTGGCGCTGCTGGGGATCGAGATCCACGCGCCCGGCGCGTTCATGATGTGGCTCGGCCTCGCCGCCTGCGGCACCGGGCTGGTCGCTTTGGCAACTGGCATCGGCTTCGAGCTGCAGGTCGTGACATGCGCCGTGCTGGCGGCGATTTCACTCGCCGTCGGGCTGCGCCTGCGCCATCGCCCCGTCAGGCTCAACAGCCAGCAGTCCGGGCTCGCCGGCCGCAGGGCCACCGCGCTGACCTTCCAGGGCCGCGAGGGGCGCGTCCGTGTCGGCGATAGCGACTGGGCGGCGCGGGTGCCACCCGATGTCGCCGAACCAACCTCCGGATCGCGGCTGCGCGTGGAGCGTGTCGATGGCACAGTGCTGATCGTGCGACCGGAGGGATGAGGCGATGAACTGGGATGAGGCGAAGCAACTGGTGCAGTCGGTGGAGGACGCCTTCGGCGCGGCGGACCTGGCAGCGATCGAGCGGGGCTTCACCGAGGACGCCGTCGCCCGCTTCGCCGACTTCCCCGAGATGCGCGGGCGCGAGGCAATCATGCGCTTCCTGCAAGCCCGCTTTGCCAGGACGCAGGGCTACCGGCTGACCAAGACGCTGCATTGCCTGATGGGCGACACGTTGGCGAACACCTGGGACGCGAGCTGGCAGGATGCCCAGACCGGCAAGCCGATGCTCGGGCGCGGCACCGAAATCTGGGTCGTGCGCAACGGTCGCATCGCGCTATGGGACGCTACGTTCAACGTGTGGGAGAAGGACGGGCCTCCAGCGACACCGATCGTATAGTCAGTTAGCGCCGCCCCTGCTGGGCGTCGACGAAGGCACGCAGCACGGCGTTCATGCGAGTCTGATAGCCGGGGCCGCCATCGCGGAACCAGTCGAGTATGTCCTGATCGATCCGCAGCGAGATCGCCTGCTTCGGCTGCGGCCAGGCGACCTTCAGGTTGGTCCATGCCGCCGGCTTCTTCGCTCCTGTCCTGCCTGCTTTCGCCTTGGATTTCGAAGCTGGCTTGCTGCTCGCCCGGGCCATGTTTTCTCCCCGCCGTGGACCTTCGCGTCGTCCATACAAGCGTATCCGCCAGCCGGCAAGAAGCCCTTTGCCGTAAGCTGCTGCTCAGTCGCCGCCCAATGCCGCCTCCGCGGCGCGCACCGCCTGCAGCGGCACGGAGGCGCGCCCCACCACCTGACCGCCGACGCAGGCAAGCCACCCTGCCCCGTCCGGCGGTCCGCCGGGCCGCAGCTCGATCACCTTCGCATCATCGTCGAGCGCCACCGCCCGGTAGGCTCGCCAGCCGGACCACACCGGTCCCAGAATGCGAACGACGCGGGCAATGGCCTCGCCCGCGTCGTTGTGTCCGATCCATTCGAGGGTCCGGTGGACACCGGTCCCCTCCTCCTGCCGGCCCCGCATCCAGTGGAGGCGGGGGGCGTGCACTAGGCTGCCCCCTTCATGCGAAGGCCGCCCTCATGCGCTCTTGGCCATGATCTCGTCCGCGATCGCCCGCGGCACCGGATCGTAGTGGTGGAACTGCATGGTGAAAGACGCTCGTCCCTTGGTCATGCTTCTTAGATCTGAAATATAACCGAACATCTCCTTGAGGGGAACATGGGCCCGGACGATCACCGTGGTCCCGGTGCTCTCCTGGTTCTGGATCATGCCGCGGCGCCGGTTCAGGTCGCCCACCACATCGCCGACGTGATCGGCCGGCGTCGTGACCTCGATGTCCATCACCGGTTCGAGAATGATCGGCGCGGCCCGCTTCATACCGTCGCGGAAGCACGACTTCGCGGCGATCTCGAACGCCAATGTGGATGAGTCGACATCATGGTACTTGCCGTCCAGCAGCGAGTACTTGAAATCCACCGTCGGGAAGCCGGCCAGCACACCGGTCTCAGCCTGCTGTTTGATTCCCTTCTCCACCGCCGGGATGTATTCCCTCGGCACCGACCCGCCGACCACCTTGTTCTCGAACACCACACCCTCATTACGGGCGAGCGGTTCGAACAAGATCTTCACTTCGGCGTACTGGCCGGACCCACCGGTCTGCTTCTTGTGCGTGTAGGTCTCGGTGTGCGGCCGGCTGATCGTCTCGCGATACGCCACCTGCGGGGCACCAATGTTCGCCTCGACGCTGTACTCGCGCCTCAGGCGGTCGATGATGATCTCCAGGTGCAGCTCGCCCATGCCGGAAAGGATCGTCTGCCCGGTCTCCTGATCGGTGCGCAGCCGCAGCGACGGGTCCTCGGCCGCCAGCTTCTGCAGGCCGAGAGACATCTTCTCGACCGCCTCCTTGGTGCGTGGCTCGACCGAGATGTCGATCACCGGCACCGGGAATGCCATCCGCTCCAGAACCACCTGGTCCTGTTGCGAGGCCAGCGTATCGCCGGTGCCGGTGTCCTTCAGCCCGACGAAGGCTGCGATATCGCCTGCGTGCACTTCCTTGATCTCGGCCCGCTTGTCGGCGTGCATCTGGAACATCCGCCCAATGCGCTCGCGATGGCTCTTGGTGGTGTTCATCACCGTGTCGCCGGATTTCAGCATGCCGGCATAGACGCGCACGAAAGTCAGCGTGCCGTATTTGTCGTTGATGATCTTGAAAGCCAACCCGGCGAATGAGGCGTTCGGATCAGCCTTGATACGCCGGCGTTCCGCGTGCTCGTCCTCGCCTTCCTCCAACGCGACCGCAATGCCTGGCACGTCGATCGGGCTCGGCAGGTAGTCGATCACTGCATCCAGCAGCGGCTGCACGCCCTTGTTCTTGAATGCGGTGCCGCACAGCACCGGACGGAAGACGCCGGAAATCGTGCCTGCCTTGATGCAGCGCTTCAGCGTCTCAACGCCGACGTCGCCCTTGTCGAAATACTCCTCCATCGCCGCGTCATCGACCGACAATGCGGTGTCCAGCAGGAGCTGCCGGTATTCCTTGGCCTGCTCGGCGAGATCGGCCGGTATTGGTTCGATGTGGAACTTCGCGCCGAGTTCGGTTCCCTCCCAGATCACGGCGTGCATTTCCACGAGATCGACGACGCCAAGGAACTTGTCCTCGATGCCGATCGGCAACTGCAGCGGCAGCGCCACAATATCCAGCTTCTCCTTCAGCGTGGCGAACGCGCGGAAGAAGTCGGCGCCGGTGCGGTCCAGCTTGTTGATGAAGATGACGCGAGGGACGTTATAGCGGTCGGCCAGACGCCAGTTGGTCTCCGACTGCGGCTGCACGCCGGCAACGCCCTCGATAATGAAGATCGCGCCGTCGAGCACGCGAAGGCTCCGGTTCACCTCGATGTTGAAGTCGATATGGCCAGGCGTGTCGATGATGTTGATCCGGTGGTCGCGCCACTCGCAGGTCACCGCAGCCGAGGTGATGGTGATGCCCCGCTCGCGCTCCTGCTCCATGTAATCGGTCGTGGTGTTGCCATCGTGCACCTCGCCGACCCTGTGTGACATTCCGGTGTAATAGAGGATCCGCTCGGTCGTGGTTGTCTTGCCCGCGTCGATGTGCGCGGTGATGCCAATATTGCGGATCTTGTCTAGCGGCGTGCCAGGCACGGTGAACCTCCATACCACGACGGGCGCCCCGGAACCCCTGTTCCGCGCGCCCGTAAGTCCTCCCACAAATGCTGCACCGCGGCGGGGTTTGCAAGCACTATAAGTATGACACCGTGCAACTCACGCATGCATTGATACGGCGGAGCCGTGGGCTAACCGTTTGTCACCCTCCGACACAGGGTGCCCGTGTAACGTATGGCCATGGACCTGAATACCGCACACGCACTGGTTCGCTTCGGCCTCGGACGGCGCGGCAACGAGCCGCTGCCGGCCGATCCGGCCGTGTGGCTGCGCGAGCAGTTGTCGCAGCCCGACCCCGCTCGGTTCGACGCCCGCCCCAGCACCGCGCGTGCGGCCGCGGCATTGCTGGCGGATCGCGCGAACAAGCCAAAGCCCGAGGAGTCCCAGGTTCGGGCGCTGTTCCGCGCCGAAGTGAGGGCGGAACTCGATAACGCGCTCACCACGCCGGCGCCATTCCGCGAGCGGCTGGTCTGGTTCTGGTCCAACCACTTCACTGTCTCGGCGCGGGGCGGTATCGCCGCGGGCGCCTGCGCCTTCGTGGAGGAGGCGATCCGGCCCCACGTCACCGGACGTTTCGACGACATGCTGTTCGCCGTCATGCATCACCCCACGATGCTGTTCTATCTGAACAACGCCGGTTCAGTGGGCCCCGACAGCCCAGCGGGACGGGACGGCAAGCGAGGGCTGAACGAGAACCTGGCACGCGAGTGCCTCGAACTGCACACCGTCAGCCCTGCTGCCGGGTACACCCAGGCGGATGTCACCAATTTCGCCAAGATCCTGACCGGCTGGTCGGTGGACGCACGCGGGGATCCGCCAGGGTTTCGCTTCCGTCCGCGGGCGCATGAACCAGGTGCGCAGGTCCTGATGGGCCGCACATTCCCCGACGGCGAGGAAGGCGGCGTCGCGGCATTGCACTTCCTGGCCAGTCAGCCCTCCACCCACCGCTTCCTGGCGACGAAGCTGGTGCGGTATTTTGTTGCCGATGACCCACCTCCGGCCGCGGTTCGGCAGATCGAGGGCGTGCTGCGGGATACCGGCGGCAATCTCGGTTCCGCCGCCGCGGCGCTGATCACGCTGGAGGCGGCCTGGGAGCCCGCCAGCAAGTTGCGCACGCCGCAGGACTTCGTGGTCGCGGCTCTGCGGGCGCTCGATCTACCGGACGATCAGCGGCAGACGGTGCCGCTTCAGGGCATCCTGGCGGGCCTGGGGCAGCCATTCCAGAATGCCCCGCAGCCCAACGGTTGGCCTGATCGTGCCGGCGACTGGGCGACGCCCGAAGCGATGATGCGGCGGATCGACTGGGCCTATGCCATGTCGGGCCGGGTCGGCACGCGCGACGTGTCGGAACTGGCCGATGCCAGCCTTGGACCACTGGTGCGGGCGGAAACCCTCCAGGCGGTGCAGCGCGCCGGCTCGCGTCGCGACGCCATGACCTTGTTGCTGACTGCTCCGGAATTCCAGAGGCGATGATGTTGCAGCTTTCCCGCCGTGCCGCCCTGCTTGGCCTGACATCGGCAGTCACCCTCGGCCGCGCCTCGCTCGCGCTGGCGGCGGCACCGACCGAGCAACGCTTCGTCGTCGTCATCCTGCGCGGTGCTCTGGACGGGCTCTCGGCAGTGGTGCCGCATGGCGATCCGGCGCTCGCCGGACAGCGCGCCGAACTGGTTCCCGAAGGGCTGCTGGACCTCGGCGGCTTCTATGGCCTGCATCCGGCACTGGCCAATCTGCACACGATGTATGGCGACGGCGAACTGCTGCCAGTGCACGCGGTCGCCGGTCCAACGCGGGTGCGCAGTCATTTCGAGGCGCAGGACTGCCTGGAGAGTGGCGCCGATCATCGCATGACCAGTGGCTGGCTGAACCGTGCGGTTTCCGCCATGCCGGCTGACACAGGCAATCGGTCGGGCAGCGATGCGATGGCGATCGGCGTCTCCGTGCCGCTCCTGCTGCGCGGGCCGGCGACGGTCGGCAACTGGGCACCGCACGGCATCATCTCGCCGCCAGCCGATCTCTACACGCAGATCGCCGCGCTGAACCAGGCGGACCGCGTCACCGGCCCAGCGATCGTCGAGGGTCTGAGCGAACGTGGCTTCACCGGCGAGGTCCTGTCGGCTGACGGCACAGAGCAGCCGGCCGGTAATCGCTATGCCTTTCCTGCGTTGGCCCGCGCCGGCGGCGAAATGCTGCGCGCAGCTGACGGTCCACGCGTTGCCGCGATGGAGATCGGCGGCTGGGACACGCACGTGGCACAGGTGCCGCGGCTGACCCGCGTGCTGGCGGACCTCGACGCCGGGCTGGCTGGACTGAAGGATGGTCTGGGGCCGGCGTGGAAACAGACGGCGGTGCTGGTGATGACAGAGTTCGGCCGCACCGTTCGGGTGAACGGCACCAAGGGAACCGACCACGGCACGGCCACCGTCGCCTTCGTACTCGGCGGCGCCGTGGCGGGGGGGCGCGTCGCGGCGGACTGGCCGGGCCTCGGTCCCGGCAAATTGCTCGAGAACCGTGACCTGCAACCGACCGGGGATCTGCGCGCCGTTGCCAAAGGCCTGCTGGCGCGGCACCTGGGTCTTGCCGCCGAGGCCCTCGCCACGGTGTTCCCGGACAGCGCGACGGTGCAGCCGATAACCGGTCTGATCCGCGCCTGAGCGATTGACGCGCCAGCGCCGCGTGCCAGTCTTCGGCGACAGACGGCAAGGGCGGATGGATGGATCAGGCAGTGGCGGCGGTTGACGAGAGGCGTCAATGGGACCGGCTGATGGCGATGGCGAGGATCGGGGCCATCGCAGGTGACGGCGTCAACCGCGCCTGCCTGACCGAACTTGACCGCACCGCGCGGCGCCTGCTGATCGCCTGGGCCGGCGAGATCGGCGCCGGCGTGTCGATCGATGCCGCAGCCAATCTGTGGCTGCGGCGCGAAGGCACTGACCCGCGAGCCGCCCCGGTCGTCACCGGCAGCCACATGGACACCCAGCCGAACGGCGGTCGCTTCGATGGCATTTACGGCGTTATCGCCGGCCTCGAGGCGCTGACCGCGCTGCACCGCTCCGGCACGGTGCTGCGCCGCCCGGTGGAGGTCGTGGCCTGGACCAATGAGGAGGGCGGCCGCTTCGCCCCCGGCTGCATGGGCAGCATGTCCTGGAGCGGCTTCCGGCAAATCGAGGAATTCGCCGATGTCGTCGATCCCGATGGCGTGCGATTTGCCGATGCACTCGCCTCGCATCGCGCCGGTGAGACGGACCTCCCGGATCGCCCTCTCGGTGGCCGGCCGCACGCCTATGTCGAGGCGCACATCGAGCAGGGACCGCGGCTCGAAGCCGAGGGGCTGGATATCGGGATCGTCACCGGCATCCAAGGGAGCCGCTGGTTTACCGTGGCGCTCACCGGCGAGACCGCGCACGCTGGCACCACGCCGCTGGCGATGCGACGCGATGCGGTGCAGGACATGGTGCGCGCGATCGCTGCATTGAACACGCTGATGCATGACCCACAGGACGTGCTGCGCTTCACCGTCGGGCGCATCGCGGTGGAGCCGAACACGTCGAACTCGGTGGCGAACCGCGCCAGCTTCACCATCGACTTCCGCCATCCTGACAAGGACGTGCTCCTGGCGCGTGGCGATGCGATTGCCGGCGTCGTGCAGGCAGCGGTGCGCGGCGCGGGCGTGACGGTGCAGGAGAATTTTCACGCGCTGCCGGTGGAGTTCTCGCCGCTGGTTATCGATGCAGTGGAGCGCGCGGCAACACAGCAGCGCCGAGGACACATGCGCCTCCCGTCGGGCGCGTTTCACGATGCTCAGTTCGTCGTACCGGTATGTCCGACCGGGATGATCTTCGTCCCGTGCCGCAAAGGCATCAGTCACAACCCCGCCGAATACTCCGAACCGTCGCAATTGGTGGCGGGGACATGTGTGCTGACGCAGACTTTGACCGAACTGGCGAGCGCCTGATCGGCTCACGCCCGCGACGTCGGTTGCCTCGCACGCTTACCCTCGTCTGACGCGCGCCACAGATACCAGGCCGCGATGGAACGGTGCGGCGACCAGGCTTGCCCGATCTCGGCCAACGCCTTCGGCTTCGGCGAAACGTCCAGCCCTTTCAGCACCCGGTAGCCATCGCGCACGCCGAAGTCGTCGACCGGCAGCACGTCCGGCCGACCGAGCGTGAAGATCAGCAACATCTCCACTGTCCACCGGCCGACGCCGCGAATTGAGGTCAATCGCTCGATCAAGGCCTCATCCGAAAGCCGCGCTGAGCCGCGCCGCGTCGGAACGGTACCATCCAAGGCGGCCGCACAGATTGCCCGCATCGCGGCGACCTTTGATCCCGAGAAGCCGCAAGCGCGCAGCTCCGCCTCAGAACTCGCCAATACCAGTTCCGGCGCGGGGAAGCTGTCGGCTGGATACAGCGCCTCGAACCGCGCGAGGATCGCCAGTGCCGCGCGTCCGTGCAGTTGCTGGTGCGCGATCGCACGCATCAGCGCCTCGTACGGGCTGCATCGCCGGAGGATGCCGATGCGCGGCGGCCCGACGCGCCGAATGAGCGCGGCAAACGCCTTGTCGCGCCGAAGGTGGCGCAACGCGTCTTCAATCATGGCGCCCACTCATCGTCGCCTCGCTGGCATCGTCACCTCATTGGCAAACTGCAACTCGTGATTTGCCTACGCCCCCCTACCCGGCAGTAGGATGCCACACAGCATGCAACAAGAACGCCCCTGGATTGTCGAGCAGGACGACGAGGCGGCCAATCGCCAGACGGCGAGCCTTGTCGGCGTCGTCATCACCCTGCTGCTGCTCGTGGTCGGACTTTGGCTGGTGCATCAGTTGGAGGCCAAGGTGGCGATCGAGGACTGCCTGCTGGCAGGGCGAATGCAGTGTGATTGGCTGGTGCAGGGTCACCTTTAGCCGCCCCCCGACCGAGCCCGCGACGGCCGATTGACGTTGCCTGCATCTCTGTTCAGCGTACGGCCCTTCCGGTGCGAGGACTGTCATGCGGATCTCAGAGATGGACTGGCGCATGGTGGAGGACTGGGTCCGCCACGACGACAGGTGCGCCCTGCCCCTGGGCAGCACCGAGCAGCACGCCGGCCTGTCGCTGGCCACCGATGCGATCCTCGCTGAACGCATTGCGGCTGAGGCGGCCGAACCACTTGGAGTGCCGGTATTCCCCGCCCTGCCCTACGGCCTGACACCCTATTTCACCGCCTTTCCCGGCACGGTCACGCTACGTGTCGCCACCTACGCCGCGGTCGTGCGCGATGTCCTGGACAGCCTCAAGAATGCCGGATTTCGCCGCGTCCTGATCGTCAATGGCCATGGCGGCAACGCGCCGGCCGGATCGGTCGCGCAGGAGTGGATGATGGACAACCCCGACGCACATGTCCGCTTCCACGACTGGTGGCGCGCGCCGCTTACCGCCGCCGCGGTTCGCGCGATCGATCCGGTGGCGAGCCATGCAAGCTGGATGGAGAATTTCCCCTGGACCCGCCTCGCGAACCGCCCGCCGCAGGAGGGCATCAAGCGCATGGTCGATACCGAACGCCTTAGAATGCTACCGCCATTCGAAGTGCGGACACTGATCGACGACGGCAACTTCGGCGGCCTCTACCAGCGTGACGATTCCGAGATGTTGGAGATCTGGGACGTCGCCGTGCAGGAGACACGGGCGTTGCTGGAGAGCTGGTGATGGCGGAGAGGATTCTGATCTGCGGTGCCGGCGCGATCGGCGGCTCGGTCGGCGCATGGCTGACGCGCGCGGGACATGAAATCACCTTCGTCGACGTGATGCCCGAGCACGTCGCGACAATCGGCGACACAGGACTGGGCATCACCGGCCCGGTGGAGGAATTCATCGTGCGCGCGCCGGCCTGCACACCGGAAGAACTCACCGGCACATGGCAGCGCATATTCCTCGCGGTGAAGGCGCAGCACACCGAGGCGGCTATGCGTTCTCTCACGCCGCATCTCGCTCAGGACGGCTATGTGCTTTCGCTGCAGAACGGGCTGAACGAACTGATCATCCAGCGCGTCGTGGGCCGCGACCGCACGATCGGTGCGTTCATCAATTTCGGCGCGGACTGGATGGCGCCTGGCGAGATCATGTTCGGCAACCGCGGTGCCGTCGTGCTGGGAGAACTCGACGGTGCGATGACGCCGCGGCTCGAAGCGCTGCTCGCGGTGATGCGCGACTTCGAGCCGGACGCCATCACCACACCGGACATATGGTCGTTTCTATGGGGGAAGCTGGGCTACGGCGCGATGCTGTTTGCTCAGGCGCTCGGCCAGAAGAGCATCGCCGATTGTCTGGCACGGCCGGAGTTGCTCGGGCTGTGGCGTAGGCTCGGTGAGGAGGCGATCCTGGTTGCGCGGGCCGAGGGTGTCGAACCGCGTGGTTTCAACGGTTACGACGTTGAGGCGTTCAAGCCCGGTGCCGACGAGGGCGCGTTGCGACGGAGCGTCGGTGCCATGGTGGCGTTTAACAGAACCAGCGCGAAGACGCATTCCGGCGTGTGGCGCGATCTTGCCGTTCGCAAGCGGCGCACCGAGGTGGATGTGCAGATCGCACCCATCGCCGAGATCGGCGCGCGCCACGGAATTGACTGCCGCGCCACACGCAGGCTGGTCGCGATGATCCACGAGGTGGAGGAAGGTCGCCGCACGATGACTGACGACAATCTGCTGGAACTGGCGGGTGTGAACTGATGCGAGTGCTGGTTACCCGTTTGTGGCGCCCCCTCCCGCTCGTGGCGCCCCCCCTGCCCCTTCCGCAAGGGGAGGGGGAAGACCTTGCCCTCGGCCATGACGGGACATTTGCATGATCAGCGTTGAGGAAGCCCGCGAACGCATCCTGGCCGACCTCCGTCCCACGCCGGCTGAGATTGTCGCGCTCGCCGACGCGTGGGGCCGGGTTACCGCCGCTTCGGTGATCGCGCGCCTGACCCAGCCGCCGGCCGATGTCTCGGCAATGGACGGTTACGCCCTGCGTGCGGCTGACGGGACGCTCGGCGCCGAATTGCACGTGATCGGCAGCGCCCCGGCCGGCCACCCGTTCGAGGGAATGGTCGGCCCAGGCCAGATTGTGCGTCTGTTCACCGGCAGCGTCGTGCCTCGTGGCGCCGATGCCATCCTGTTGCAGGAGGATGCAACCGCCGTCGGCACTTCGGTGCGTGCGAACGAAGCGGTCGCCGCCGGCCGCCACATCCGGCGTGCCGGCCAGGATTTTGCGGCCGGCGATGCCGTGGTCCCTGCCGGCCGTCGCCTCACCGCCCGCGACATCGGACTGGCTGCCGCGGCCAACCATCCCTGGCTCACCGTGCATCGCCGCCCGCGGGTCGCCATTCTCGCGACCGGCGACGAGATCGCCATGCCGGGCGAGCCCATCCCCCCGGGCGGTATCGTCAGCTCCAATTCGCATGCGCTCGCGGCACTGGTCCGCGCCGGCGGCGGCGAGCCCGTCGTGCTGCCGGTCGCGGCCGACACGCGCGAGGCCGTCGCGGCAGTGGCCGATGCGGTGCACGGCATGGATCTGCTGGTGACCACCGGTGGTGCCTCGGTGGGCGACCATGACCTGGTGATCGAAAGCCTGAAGTCGCGTGGTCTGGAGCTGGACTTCTGGCAGATCGCCATGCGGCCGGGAAAGCCGCTGCTGTTCGGTCGTCTCGATGCAGTGCCAGTGCTGGGACTGCCCGGCAATCCGGTCTCCGCGATGGTGTGCTCTATCCTGTTCCTGTTGCCGGCGCTGAGCCGGCTGTGCGGCCTGCCCGCGGCACCTCCGCCGGCTGTGCAGGCGGTCGCCGGCGCTGCCCTGCGCGCCAATGACCACCGCGCCGATCATCTCCGCGCCACCGTCACACTCGATTCGCACGGCCGCATCGTGGCCACCCCGTTCCCGGTGCAGGATTCTGCGATGCTGCGGCGCCTTGCCCTGGCGGACGCACTGATTCTGCGCGCCCCGAATGCGCCAGCGGTGGCGGAAGGCAGCGAGGTGACGGTGATTCGTCTCGATTCACTCGGCCTTTAACGCGGATTTCTCAACTCACGGTTCAGGAAATCTTGACGACACGGCGCGAACCTATCTAGAACGCCATATAGTTGCCGATTTGTTCCGTCCGTGAGCATCCGGCGCCGACCGAGGGGAAAGACCGCCTGCCATGCTGACAAAAAAGCAGTACGAGCTCCTGCTGTACATCGACCGGCATCTCAAGCAGACCGGCTTCTCGCCGAGCTTCGAGGAGATGAAGGACGCTCTCAGCCTGAAGTCGAAGTCCGGCATTCATCGGCTGATCTCGGCCTTGGAGGAGCGGGGCTTCCTCGGCCGCCGCCATCACCGGGCGCGGGCGCTGGAGGTGTTGAAGCTGCCGGAGAACGTGGGCGGCCGCGAGGCGCCTGCCGAGGCAACCGGTCAGGCCTTCTCGCCCACGGTGATCCGCGGCGACTTCACGCCGAAGATCCCCGGGGTCCAGGCGGCCAACGACGCAACGGCGATCCAGTTGCCGCTCTACGGCCGGATCGCCGCAGGACTGCCCATTGAGGCATTGCGCGATCCCGCCAGCTACGTGGACATGCCGGTGCACCTGCTGGGCAACGGTGAACACTACGCGCTGGAAGTCGCCGGCGATTCGATGGTTGAGGCTGGCATCCTCGACGGCGACACCGTGATCATCCGCAAGAGCGAGGCGGCGGAAACCGGCCAGATTGTCGTGGCCCTGGTGGACGACGCGGAAGTGACGTTGAAGCGGCTGCGCAGGCGCGGCAATTCGATCGCGCTCGAGCCTTGCAACGTGCGGCACGAGACACGCATCTTCCCGGCAGACCGGGTGAAGGTGCAGGGGAGGCTTGTGGCACTGCTTCGCCAATACTGATCGCGTATCAATCGACTAGCCGGAACCTCAAGGGGACTTCCGCGGTCGCGGCGACCGGTTCGCCGGCACGCGTGGCCGGCACAAAGCGCCACCGCTCCACCGCGTTCACCGCGGCGGAATCAAGGGGTGGGAAACCGCTGCTCTCGGCCACGGAGACGTTGACCGGCAACCCGGCTGGCGAGACGGCGACCCGCAGCAACACGCGTCCCTGCTCACCGCGGCGGCGGGCAATTTCCGGATAGGTTGGCGGCCGATCCGTCTCCATTCCCGCGACAGGCCGGGCCGGGACTAGGGGTGCCATCGCCGCGGCCGTGGTCGTATCAGCCGCGGGCGGCTGCACGGACGGCATCGCCTTCCTGGCCGGCGAAGGATGCTCAACCGGATGCGAGGCAACGGAGCGCCGCGGCATGATAGGCGCCGGCAGCTTCGGTGATTCTTCGTCCTGTTGCACGTCCGGTTCAGGCGTTGCTTGCGGCGGAGCTTGGGCCGGAGGCGGCGGTGCGACCTCGGCCTTTGGCGGTGGCGGCTCCGGAGTGGGTGGCGTTGGGGCGGCAGGCGCCGCCTCGATCCGTGGCGACGGTGTCGCGAACACCAGCGCGACGGTAGGCTCGGACGGCGCCACAGGGGCCGCCCCCCGATCCGGCAGGCTTGTGATAAGCGACAGCGCGAGGCCGTGCACCAGTAGAGACGTCGCGAGGGCACGCCGACGATGCTGGATCGTCCGGATCCGCAACAATGGCGCCAATTGCCGATGGCTCACCCGGGGTGTCGTGTCGTAACGCAGGCCGGAGACAGACGAGGCGGTCACGCGCTGCGGCGCCCTGTCACCAGCGTCAGTTGCGCAGCGGGCACGCGTCGGACGCGCCCTTCGCTACACATGGAGGCCGCAGCTGCATGACCACGACATCGTTTCCTCCGTGGCCCTCAGACAATGTCCCGGGCGGACATATCCTTAACACTTATCGTCGGAAGTCCAGGCGTCGCTGTCAGCTGCCCGGTTGTGCCACGGGGAGCGCCGGTACAGCGCGGGCACGTGGCGAAGGCGGCGGCGTCACCCACGGCCTGTCACCCCGATAGGCACGATCTGTGAGGATTGTCGCGCGCGGCCCATCCAGCCAGATCGCGGTCGCCCCGTAGCGCCACACCGTGAAGCGATCGACCAGGGCTGGCCATGGTCGCGGACACAGACCGCGCGCCGGCTCCGCCGATACGATCACCGACGCCTCGACACAGCCTTCCGGGTGCGATGCGCCTCGCACGAGCAGAGCAGCCTTTGCATTTCGCACGGGTCGCAGCAGGCACGCCTCTTCCCGGCAGGTGATGGCTCCGTCCATCTGGGCGCCATCGGCGGGTATCGGCACGGGGGCGCCCGCCGCCCAATACTGCAGCCAGGCATCTCGCGTGAACCTCGACGCACCATTTTCGTGCTGCAGGTAGACCGCGTTCTGCACGCGCACGCCAATCAGGCGCGCGTCCTCCGAGATCATGAGATCGGCCGGTCGCACCAACAGCAGCGATCCCAGGCCGAGCATGATGACCGGCACGCCGATCAGCCGCAGCCTGCTGCGCCAGAGGCCAAGCCAGGCGATGCCGAAACCGGTTACCGCCAAACCCCACGGTGGCATATGCGGCACGTCGAGCGTCGCGGCGGGCCACGCGGCGACGGTGCGGGCCACGTAAAGAATCGCTTCGGCGCCCCAGCCCATGGGCACGAAGGCCAACCAATCGAGCCCGAACGGCAACAGCAGCAGGGCGATCAACCCAGCCGGCATCACCCAGAGCGCCGTCAACGGCACCGCGACCATATTTGCGGCCACGAAATAGATCTGGATCCGGCCAAAATGGTACGCCGCGAATGGCGCGGAAGCTGTGCCGGCGAGTGCGCTCGTCAACGCGAGTGCCGCGAGATGCGATGCGAACCGCCGCTGCCAGGCGCCGCTGCCGCGCAGCGTGTGCAGCGCGGGTCGCAGCACCTCGTAGCCGGAGATCAGCGCCAGCACAGCGGAAAAGCTCATTTGAAGCGAGACGCCGGGTACCTGCTCCGGCTCCAGCAACATCAGAACCATGGCCGCCAGCGCCAGGCCCCGGAGCGAAATCGCCCTTCGCCCGGCGAGCACGGCAACGGTGTAGAGACACGCCATGGCGAAACTGCGCACGATCGGCACATGCATGCCGGTCAGCACCATATAGCCGCCACCGGCAGCCAAAGCCGCCAGAGCGGCCAGTTTCTTGGTCGGCCAGTGCAGACTGGCATACTCGGACGCCGCAAACGCGAGGCGCGCGAATGCCAGCGTCCAGCCCATGACGATGCCGATATGCAGTCCCGCGACCGCCAGCAGATGCGCCAGCCCCGAGGCGCGGAAAGCCTCGTGGTCGGGCGGCGGAATGCCGGTCGTGATCCCGGTGAGCAGAGTGACCGACACCGCGCCGGCAGCACCGGGCACCACCGCCGAGATGTGCTGGACGATCGTCTCACGCAGGCGCTGAACCAGGCGGAGCGGACCTTTCGGTGGCGTCTCAGCGATCCGCTCCACCGGACCCAACGCGTATCCGGAGCCACCCTGTCCGCTGAACCAGGCATCGCGCTGGAGGTCCCAGGCGCCGGGATAGGCGGGCGGCATCGGAGGGCGGACCAGCACGCGCAGCCGGACCGCGTCGCCGGTCGCGACCGCCTGCGAGTCGCCCTTTTTCAACCGGATCCGGACCCAGCGCTGTAGTTCGTCGCCACCGTCGAGTCGCACCGCTTCCAGTCCAATGCGTCTTCCTTCGGGAAACTGCTCCACGGAGCGGACTGTGCCGGTCAGGATGGTCGCATGCCGCGGCAACGCTGCCCGGGGCAACGCGCGCGCCGTGGCAAACTGCGCTGCGGCGAAGCCGATGGCCGCTGCCGCAAGGCTCATTGCGACGGCACGCAACACATCGTGGCGTCTCAGCAGCACCACGCCGCAGGCAGCCGGGATCGCAATCGCGCTTCCCAGCCACAGTGCCGGCTCCGTGCGCAACGCGAAATAGCAAAGCACGCCGGTGCCCATGAACACCGGCAGCCATGGCGCGAAACGTCCTCGTTCAGCCGCCTGCCAGTCGTTCAGCCATGCCACGACCGTTTGCTGCACATGCGCGATGTTATCGCCGCCGCCTCTACAGCCGGTGAAGGCACGTGCTAAATCAGCGCCATGACTGTTCGCGCGCGCTTCGCACCCAGTCCGACCGGCCTGCTGCATATCGGCAGCGCCCGGACGGCCCTGTTCAACTACCTGTTCGCTCGCCACCATGGCGGCGAATTTCTGCTCCGCATCGAGGACACCGATCGCGAACGCAGCACGGACTCGGCGACGCGGGTTATCATCGAAGGCCTGGACTGGCTCGGCATCACGCCGGACCAGCCACCGGTATATCAGTCGACGCGTTCGGCGCGGCACGCCGAGATCGCGCGTCAGATGCTGGCCGCCGGCCACGCCTATCATTGCTACTGCACCGCCGAGGACTTGCGGCAGATGCGCGAGCAGGCGCTGGCCGAGGGCCGCTCACCACGTTACGACGGGCGCTGGCGCGATCGCGACCCGGCCGAAGCGCCGCCCGGCGTGGCGCCCGCGATCCGTCTGAAGGCACCGCGCGACGGCGACACCGTGGTCGAGGATCTCGTGCAGGGCCCGGTGCGTGTCGCCAATGCCGAACTGGACGACATGATCATCCTGCGCAGCGACGGCACGCCAACCTACAACCACTCGGTGGTCGTGGACGACCATGACATGGGCATCACCCATGTCATCCGCGGTGATGACCACCTGACCAACACGTTCCGCCAGGTGCAGATCTATCAGGCCATGGGCTGGGCCCTGCCGCGGTTCGCGCATGTTCCGCTGATCCACGGGCCCGATGGCACCAAGCTGTCCAAGCGGCGCCACGCCGTGTCGGCACTGGAGTTTCGCGAGCAGGGTTATCTGCCGGAAGCGCTGTGCAACTACCTGCTGCGCCTCGGCTGGGGCCATGGCGATGCGGAGGTGCTCGATCGCGACGAGATGATCCGGCTGTTCGATCTCGACGGAGTTGGTCGCGCGCCCAGCCGGATGGACTATGCGAAGCTCACCAACCTGAACGGACATTACATTCGTCACGCCGACGACGACCGACTGACCCGCGAGGTGCTCGAGCGCCTCGCGCATCGCACCGACCTGGCACTCGGTTCCCGCGCTGCAGGCCGCATCCGCGCGCTGATGCCTGCGTTGAAGGAGCGCGCCAAGACTCTGATAGAACTCGCAGATGCTGCTGCTTTCCTGGCGCGCCCGCTGCCGCTGCCGATGGAGCCGAAGGCGGCCGCATTGCTGACGCCGGAGGCGAGGCTGATGCTGCGCGATGTCTCTGGGGCACTAGCCGCGACAGAATTCACCCCATTGGCGATCGATGCCACGCTGCGGACGTTTGCCGAGACGAGCGGGCGTAAGCTAGGCCAGGTGGCGCAACCGCTGCGCGCGGCGCTGACCGGCAGCACGGCGAGTCCAGGCATCGATGCGACTTTGGCGGCGCTCGGCAAGGAAGAGGTGCTGGCGAGGCTCGCCGCGGTCGTCTGACGCTCGCGAAAATAAATTTCTCGAATTTGATCTGGATCAATGCCGCGGGCGGCCTGACGCCGCATTCTACGCGGCGTGAGGTTGGCGGGTTCTACCCGCTCCTGCCTCTCTCTTGGACTCCTCCCCATACCCTTGGCGGCGCTTCGGCGCCGCTTTTTTTCTTTCAATACGGGATTTTACCAACTGTTTTTGCCAAGTGACTTCATCAATTGTGAACCACCGGCGGCGATAGTCGGTTGGCAGGCAGAGAAGCGGGCGGACCCTGGCGATGCGCGCAAATGACGGACACTCCAGTAGTACAGGCACCCTTCTCCTTGGAATCGTTGCGATTGCTCTGGCGGGGATGGTCGGCACCATCGGGCTGGTCCACCAGATCGATGATTTCGGCCCGAAGGTGGGCGATATCGTCTCCTTCGATCCGCTCGACCCGATCTCGCACGACATGCACGCGCGCGTGGCCGCGATGCCGGTCGATGACAAGCCAGGCGTGGCCTGCGTCCTGGACGTGCGGACCATGCACGCCAACGGCGGCAGCGTGATCGTCGAGTTGCGGGAGCCGCAACCCAGTTTCGGCTACCGTGTGCACTGGGCTGGAGCGCACAGCAGCAATGACGGCGCCGATTGCGGCGCATCTGCCGACCTCTTGGTAAACCTCGATGATGTCGAGCTTCTGGCGATGGCAGCCGGCGGTTATGGCGCTCCGGCGAGCAAGCATGTCGCCCTCCTTCTGGGTTCCGCCACCGCCGCACAGTGACCTGCCGGCAATGCCGCAAACATTGACGGCCCTCGGAGGTTTCTGCGACCTAGGGTCGTGTCGTACCGACAAAAGCACCTGCTGGCGGTCGAGGGCCTCCACCCGCCCGAGATCGGCCATCTGCTCGACCTGGCGGAGAGCTACGTGCTGCTCAACCGTTCGGGCAAGACACAACGCGACCTGCTGCGCGGGCGCACGCTGATCAACCTGTTCTTCGAGGACTCGACGCGAACGCGCACCAGCTTCGAGCTGGCCGGCAAGCGGTTGGGCGCTGACGTGATCAACATGTCGGTCGCAACCTCCTCGGTCAGCAAAGGCGAAACGCTGCTCGACACAGCGGCAACTCTGAACGCCATGCACTGCGACCTGCTGGTCGTCCGCCACGATCAGTCAGGCGCGCCCAACCTGCTGGCGCAGAAGGTCGATGCCGCGGTGATCAACGCCGGCGATGGCACTCACGAGCATCCCACCCAGGCGCTGCTCGACGCCCTGACCATCCGCCGGCGCAAGGGACGGCTCGAGGGGCTGACGGTGGCGATCTGCGGCGACATTCTGCACTCGCGGGTCGCTCGCTCCAACATCCACCTGCTCACGACGATGGGCAGCCGGGTGCGTGTGGTCGGGCCCCCGACACTGATGCCGGCCGAGGCGGAGCGGCTCGGAGTGGAGGTGTTCCACGACATGGAACATGGCCTCGCCGACGCCGACATCGTGATGATGCTGCGGCTGCAACGCGAACGGATGCAGGGCGGTCTGGTGCCAAGCGCGCGCGAGTACTTTCGTTTCTTCGGCCTTGATGCGGCGAAGCTCTCCGTCGCAAAGCCGGATGCCCTCGTGATGCATCCTGGGCCGATGAACCGCGGTGTCGAGATCGACAGCGCCGTCGCCGACGATCCACAGCGGAGCGTGATCCGCGAGCAGGTGGAAATGGGCGTCGCAGTCCGCATGGCGGTCCTCGACACGCTGTCGCGTGGATACGGGCGTAATGAGCCCTGATACGTTCTTCGCCGGCGTCCGCCTGCTGGACCCGGCGTCAGGCGTTGATCTTTATGGCGATCTGGTTGTCCGCGACGGCCTGATCGTCGATCTAGGACCCGGCCTGGGCCGGCCGGACGGTGCGACGGTGATTGCCGAGGATGGTGCGATCCTCTGTCCGGGCCTCGTCGATATGCGGGCGGCTCTCGGTGAGCCGGGGTACGAGTACCGCGAGACCATTGCCTCCGCTGCGGAGGCGGCAGCAGCCGGCGGCATCACCACGCTCGCCGCCCTGCCCAACTCCCTCCCCGCCATCGACGACCCCGCCCTGGTGCGTCTGCTGCGGGCGCGTGGCGAGGAAACCGGCAGTCTGACCATCGTCCCCTATGGCGCGGTCACTGCCGGTTGCCGCGGTGAAGAGCTGGCAGAGCTTGGGTTGCTGGCCGAGGCGGGCGCGGTCGCGTTCACCGATGGAAACCGCGCCATCGGCTCGGCCCGATTGATGCGCGTCGCACTGACATACGCGCGGGGCTTCGGTGCCCGGATCGTGCAGCATCCCGAGGAACCATCGCTCGCGGCCGGCGGCACGGCCACCGAGGGCGAGCTGGCAACCAGGCTCGGCCTTCCGGGCATCCCGGCGGCGGCCGAGGCAATCCTGGTCGCCCGGGATATCCGGCTGGCCGCGCTAACCGGCGGGGCGCTGCATTTTGCTCATATATCAACGGCTGAGGCGCTGGCGCTGATCCGCCAGGCCAAGTCCGACGGGCTGGCCGTGACCTGCGACACCGCGCCGCCCTATTTCGACCTCAACGAGACGGCGATCGGCGACTTTCGGACCTACGCCAAACTGTCTCCGCCGCTGCGCAAGGAGGTGGACCGGCTGGCGGTGGTCGCGGCTTTGGCCGACGGCACAATCGATGCGATCGCCTCGGACCATCAGCCGCGCGACGCCGATGACAAGCGCCAACCATTCGCCCAGGCCACACCGGGCGGTGCCGGGCTGGCCACACTGCTCGGCGTGACGCTCGCGCAGGTTCATAGCGGCGCGCTGACACTGCCACGCGCGATCGAGCTGCTGACTGCCCAGCCGGCCGCACTGCTGCGCATCGACGCGGGACACCTCGCGAAAGGCCGCCCCGCCGATCTTTGCCTGTTCCATCCCGAGCGCATCTGGCAGGTGGAAGCCGGACGGCTCCCCGGCAAGGCGCAGAACACGCCGTTCGACGGCCGAGCGCTGGAGGGAGTGGTTCTGGGAACCTGGAAGGCCGGCAGGCGGGTGTTCGGTTAGATGGCGCCCATTGCATTCCTGCTTCCTGGCTACCTGCTGGGTTCGATCCCGTTCGGTCTGATACTCACCCGTGCCGCCGGACTGGGCGACATCCGCGGCATCGGTTCCGGCAATATCGGTGCCACCAACGTTCTGCGCACGGGCAACAAGGCGCTGGCCGCGGCCACGCTGCTGCTCGACGGCATAAAGGGTGCCGCCGCTGTCCTGATCGCCCTGTGGTGGGGTGGTCATGCGGCAATTCTTTGGGCCGGCGTCGGTGCGGTGCTGGGACACGCGGCCCCGGTCTGGCTTGGCTTCAAGGGAGGCAAGGGAGTGGCCACGTCCTACGGCGTGCTGATCGCTGCCGCGTGGCCGGTTGGACTGTGCGCCGGAGCCGTCTGGTTGGCGACGGCGGCGCTGGCGCGCATGTCATCCCTCGCCGCCCTCGCATCATTCGCGCTCGCGCCGGTCCTTGCCGCCATCCTGGGCGACGTGACCATCGTTAAGCTTGCGTTGGTAATCGCCGTGCTGGTGTTCGCCCGTCATCATACGAACATCCGCCGCCTGATCGCAGGCACCGAGCCGCGCATTGGTCAAAAAGCATGAGCTGCAGCAACCGCCCTCCGCCGACGCGATAGATCGGCTGCGACTTGCCCGCGCCGAGGGGGTTGGGCCGGTCGCGTATCGACGTATGCTGACCCGGTATGGATCGGCTGCGGCGGCACTCGATGCGCTACCAGTGCTGGCTCGCGCCGGTGGACGCCCGGCGCCTCCGACTGTCCCCTCGGCGGACGACGCTGAGCGCGAATTGCATGCCCTCGACCGGCTGGGCGCTTGCATCATCTTCGCCGGAGAACCTGATTACCCGCCATTGCTGGCCCTGCTGGACGATGCGCCCGCGGCTCTGATTGTCCTCGGGGATGCGGCGTTGCTGGCAAGCCGTGCGATCGCCCTGGTGGGCGGCCGCAACGCCTCCGCCAATGGGCAACGCATGGCCGAGAGCCTGGCTGCCGAGCTGGCTCGCTCGCTGGTGGTGGTGTCCGGCCTCGCGCGCGGCATTGACGGCGCGGCCCATGTCGGCGCCCTACAGACCGGTCGCACGATCGCGGCCGTGGCCGGCGGTCTCGACAATCCCTACCCGCCGGAACATGCCGATCTGCAACGGCGCATCGCGGAGGGCGGCGCCGTGGTGACCGAGGCACCACTCGGGACCGCACCCCAGGCGCGCCACTTCCCGCGCCGCAACCGCATCATCGCCGGCCTGGCCCTCGGCGTCGTGGTGGTGGAGGCAGCTTTGCGCTCTGGCAGCCTGATAACCGCGCGCCTCGCCCAGGAGGCCGGCCGGGAGTTGTTCGCAGTGCCGGGATCGCCGCTCGATCCGCGCTCACGTGGCGCCAACGATCTGATCCGCCAGGGCGCCCATCTCACCGAGACGGCGCAGGACGTGCTCGACAACCTTCCCGACCACCCATCGCGCGAAGGGCTGGCCCGTGTGCCACTGTTCGCTCGGGACGCCACACCTGGACTCGCCGAACCGCCGCCGACGTGGCAGGAACCTGCGGAATCCGCCGCAGACCTCGCCACAGCGCGTCGGCAAGTTGTTGATCTCCTTGGAAGTTCTCCAACAGCCGTTGACGACGTCGTGCGTCGCTGCCAGTTCTCTGCGGCTGCGGTCATGGCGGTACTGCTGGAATTGGAGCTCGCCGGCAGGATAGAGACGCTCCCCGGCGGCCGGGTGGCATTGCTGCCGGAGACCGGGTTCCAGGTCACACCAAGGATCATTATGTCAGACGTCGTCGTCGTCGAATCCCCGGCCAAGGCCAAGACCATCAACCGCTATCTCGGTGGCGGCTTCACGGTGCTGGCGAGCCTGGGCCACGTGCGGGACCTGCCGCCAAAGGATGGCTCGGTGCGCCCCGAGCAGGACTTCGCCATGGCCTGGCAGTCTGATCAACGGGGCGAGAAGCAGGTCGGCGCCATCGCCAAAGCCCTGAAGGGGGCCGACACCCTGTATCTCGCCACCGACCCTGACCGCGAAGGCGAGGCGATCTCGTGGCACGTCAAGGCAATGCTGGCCGAGAAGAAGGCGCTGAAGGGCGTCACGGTACGCCGCATCACCTTCAACGAGATCACCCGCAGCGCGGTGCGGGCTGCGATGGCGGCCCCACGCGATCTCGACCAGCCATTGATCGAGGCCTATCTGGCGCGCCGCGCTCTGGACTACCTCGTCGGCTTCACCCTCTCGCCGGTGCTCTGGCGCAAGCTGCCCGGCAGCCGCTCGGCTGGCCGGGTGCAATCGGTCGCGCTGCGGCTGGTCTGCGATCGCGAAGCCGAAATCGAGGCGTTCCGCGCCCGTGAATACTGGACCGTCGAGGCCGACTTCACCACGCCGGCCAATGCGCCATTCACCGCGCGGCTGACCCACCTCGAGGGCAAGAGGCTCGACCAGTTCGATCTGCACAACGAGGAATTGGCCCTGGGCGCGAAGCGACGCGTGCAGGCTGGCCGCTTCCATGTCGGTTCGGTCGAGAAGAAGCGCGTCCGGCGGCACCCGAACGCCCCATTCACCACCTCGACATTGCAGCAGGAGGCATCGCGCAAGCTCGGTTTCGGCGCACAGCAGACCATGCGCCTGGCGCAACAGCTGTACGAGGGCGTCGACCTGGATGGCGAGACCACCGGTCTGATCACCTACATGCGGACCGACGGCGTGCAGATTGCGCGCGAGGCCGTCGCCGCGATCCGTGAGCACGTCACTGCCACCTACGGCAACAACTACCTGCCGTCGGCGCCGCGCGAGTACCAGACCCGGATCAAGAACGCCCAGGAGGCACACGAGGCGATCCGCCCAACCGACGTCGCGCACACCCCGGACAGTGTCGCGCGTTTCCTCTCCAACGATCAGCGCCGCCTCTACGAGCTGATTTGGAAGCGCGCAGTGGCATCGCAGATGCAGTCCGCCGAACTCGATCAGGTCAGCGTGGAGGTGACAGACGGCCACGGCACCATTTTGCGTGCGACCGGATCGGTCGTCGCATTCGATGGCTTCCTCAAGCTGTATCGCGAGGACACCGACGATGCCGCGGAAGAGGACGAGGGCCGCATGCTGCCGCCGATGGCGGAGCGCGATCCGCTGGGCCTCGGCGAGGTGATGGCAACCCAGCACTTCACGCAGCCGCCGCCACGCTATTCCGAGGCCAGCCTGGTCAAGAAGATGGAGGAACTCGGCATCGGCCGGCCCTCCACCTACGCCTCGATCCTGTCGGTGCTGCAGGATCGCAAATATGTCCGGCTGGAGAAACGCCGCTTCATCCCGGAGGACCGCGGGCGGCTGGTCACCGCCTTCCTGGTGAGTTTCTTCGAGCACTACGTCGATACCGGTTTCACCGCCTCGATGGAGGAACAGCTCGACGACATCGCCGGTGGGAATGCCGAGTGGCGGGCGATGCTGCACGCGTTCTGGGAGGAGTTCTCCCGGGCGGTCGATCAGACCAAGGACCTCAAGATCAGCGACGTGATCGCAGCACTGGATGAGGACCTCGGCCCCCACTTCTTTCCGCCGCGCGAGGACGGCACCGATCCGCGTGCCTGCCAGGCCTGTGGGACCGGCCGGCTCGGCCTGAAGCTCGGCCGCTACGGCAGCTTCATCGGCTGCTCGAACTACCCGACCTGCCAGTACACGCGGCGACTTGCGATCGAGAACGGCGAGGATCAGGGCGAGACGCTGAAGGAGGGCATGCGCGTCCTTGGCGCCCACCCCGACACCGGCGAGGAGATCACGGTTCGCCGCGGGCCCTATGGGCTGTATGTGCAGCAAGGCGAGAACGGGGAGGACAAGGGAAAGAAGGTAAAGCCGCGCCGGACCGCGTTGCCGCGCGGCATGGACGGCGAACAGATAACCCTGGAGCAGGCGCTCGGCCTTCTGTCATTGCCGCGCGCGATCGGCATCCATCCGGAAACCGGCGAGACGATCGAGGCGGGGATCGGCCGGTTCGGTCCGTATGTGCGCATGGGCGCGGTGTTCGGCTCGCTTGATCGCGACGACGACGTGCTGGCGATCGGCATCAACCGGGGGGTCGATCTGATTGCGCGCAAGATGGCGAGCGTCCGAACACTCGGACCGCACCCGGGGAACAAGGAACTGATCGCGGTCCGCAAGGGCCGCTTCGGTCCCTATGTGCAGCACGGCAAGACAGTCGCCAATCTGCCGCGCGGCGTGATGATGGAAGAGATCACGCTCGATGACGCCGTGGCGCTGCTGAAGGAGAAGGGCAAGCCGCTGCGGCCACGCGGCGCGGCCGGACGGCGAGGTCGGGGTGCCGTGGCGCCAAAGCCTGAAGCCGCGGCTGAACCCAAGGCACCAGCGCCACGCAAGAAGGAGGCCGCCGCCAAGCGGCGCAGCGCAAAGGCCAAGCGACCCGCGACGAAGAAATCCGCCAAGGCATCGCCGAAGAAGAAGGCCGCGGCGCGTGGCAAGACAGCGACGCGACCGCGCTGATCTGACAGGCCCCCTCCCCCGAACCCCCGCCCGCAAGGGGAAGGGGAGCCTGGACAGTGCCGCGACTCCCCCTCCCAGTGCGGGAGGAAGGGGCCGGCTTCCGGGCACGGCTATCGTGGTCATCACCGGCACCGACCCCGACGGCGACGCCATCGCGCGGCCGGCCAATTGGGACGCCGCCAATGGGCCGTCACCGACCGTGTTCATGCTGCCTGAACCGCGCGGTCATCCCGCGTTGGCTCCCGGTGAGCGCGTGCTGGCGCGCCTCAGGCCCACCGGCTCAGGCCGCTACGAAGGCCGCACGGTGCGCCGCCTGGCCGACACGCCGGGCCGCGTGCTTGGCGTCTATCGCCACGGCCGCATTATCCCTACCGACCGCCGCGCCAAAGCGGAATGGGTCGTGCCGGCCGGTCAGGACGCCGGCGCGGAACCCGGCGAGATCGTGCTCGCCGAACCGCTGCCGCACCATCGTCTGGGCCTCAAGCCGGCCCGCATCATCGAGCGCCTCGGCGCCATGGGCGATGCGCGATCCGTCAGCCTCATCGTCATTCATACCCACGACATTCCCCAGGCATTCTCCCCAGCCGCACTCGAGGAGGCCGAACGCGCCCATCCCACGCCGCTCGGCCGCCGCACCGATCTGCGCGACGTCCCGCTGGTGACGATCGACGGCGAGGATGCGCGCGACTTCGACGATGCCGTGTTCGCGGAACCGGACGGGTCGGGTTTTCGGCTGATCGTCGCCATCGCCGATGTCGCCCATTATGTCCGCCCCGGATCGGCGCTGGACCAGGCGGCGCGCACCCGCGGCAACAGCGTCTACTTTCCCGATCGCGTCGTGCCCATGCTGCCGGAGGCACTGTCGAACGGCTGGTGCAGCCTGCGGCCGAACGAGGAACGCGGCTGCCTGTTCGCTGAACTCCGCATCGATGCGCAAGGACGCAAGACATCACATCGTTTCGGCCGGGCTCTGATGCGCAGCGCGGCGCGCCTCACCTATGACAGCGTGCAGCACGCGCATGATTCGGGCGACACCAGCCACATGCATCTGTACGCGGCATTCCGCGCGTTGACCGCCGCCCGCACCGCGCGCGGCACGCTCGACCTCGACCTGCCGGAGCGCCGCATCGTCCTCGATGCCGATGGCGTTGTGCGCAGTGTGGCACCTCGGCCGCGTCTCGACAGCCATCGGCTCATCGAGGAATTCATGATTCTGGCCAACGTCGCCGCCGCTGAGGAACTCGAGCGCCTTCACCAGCCAACAATGTATCGCATTCATGCCCCACCATCCGACGAGAAGCTCGCGTCGCTGCGCGACTTCCTGCACGGGCTGGGCATCTCGCTGCCACCCGGCGACCAGGTTCATCCCCGCGATCTCGACCGCGTGCTTCGCCGTGTCGCCGGCACCCCGGAGGCTCCGCTGGTCAACGAGGTTATGCTGCGCAGCCAGTCGCAGGCGGAATACAGTCCCGACAATATCGGCCATTTCGGCCTCGCCCTGCCGCGCTATGCACACTTCACCAGCCCGATCCGCCGCTACGCCGACCTGCTGGTGCATCGCACGCTGATCGGAGGCCTGCGGCTCGGCGACGGCGCCCTGGCCCGCGACGAAGCCGCGCACTTTGCCGACACGGCCTTGAACATAACGTCAACCGAGCGGCGCGCCCAACTCGCTGAACGCGACGCCATCGACCGTTACCTGGCTGCATACATGGCCGACAAAGTTGGTGCGAATTTCGCTGCACGAATTTCTGGTGTGACGCGATTCGAACTCTTCGTCACAGTTGCCGAAAACGGCGCGAGTGGCCTCGTGCCGGTCCGCTCGCTGCCGGATGATTTCTGGCAGCACGACGAAAGGAGCCAGACCCTGACAGGACGTCGGACCCGCCTCGCGTTCCGCCTGGCTCAGGAGGTCGACGTGCGACTTGCCGAGGCGAGTCCGATCAACGGCGGCCTGGTTTTCCACATCCTGCAGGGCGTTCCAGATCGCCCTGGCGGCAGACCGCAGAAGGGGGTGCGATTCAGGCCCAGGTGATCCGCGTCGGCGTCCTGTGGGCCCTGTTGCTGGTCGTCCCTGCGCACGGCCAGACTGTCGTCGCCCCACCAGGTATCGACCCGCATCTCGTCACCGATGTTTATGCGACCGCGCTGGCCTTCATGGCCCCACGCACGCTGGAACCGGTCGCGGTCTCGCAGCTCACCATCTGGGGGCTGCACGGACTGACGGCGCTCGATCCGGACCTGGCGACCGAAGTGTACGACGGGAGCCTCCGCCTGACCGTACGGGACCATCTCATTGCGACGCGGCCACCGCCCGCCGAAGCCGACGTCACCGGCTGGGCGCGCGTCGCCACGGACTTTGCCGTTGCCGCCGCCGGCGCGTCCGTGCCGGTCCACAGAGCCGGCACACAGGGCATCGTTCAGAGTTTTTTCGACGAGCTGTTCAATCACCTCGATCCATATTCTCGCTACGTGTCGCCGCGCGATGCCAGCCAGGATCGCGAGCGCCGGATTGGCCAGGCTGGCGCGGGCCTGCGCCTTGGCCGGCGCGGATCGGCCATCGTGGTGGCGGAGGCCATCGCCGACGGGCCTGGCGCGCGCGCCGGCATTCGGCCTGGTGATGCGATCCTGTCGGTCGATGGCAAGTCAACCCGCGGCAAGGACGCGGGCTCCGTGACGGCCTGGATCGCCGGCCCGGAAGAGACACAGCTGACGATTGCCTGGCGCGATCAGGAACGGCGGACGCACTCGGCCGAGCTGGAACGCGCCATGGTTCCGCCGGAGACCATCTTCGCGCAGCGCAGCGGCAATTCGCTGCTGATTCAGATCACCGAGTTCAATCGCAGCACCGACAGCCACCTGGCGGAGGTTATCGGCCAGGGCTTCGCCAGCACTCACCCGCCCGAGGGTATTATCCTGGACCTGCGTGGCGATCGCGGCGGGCTGCTCCGCCAGGCTGTGAGCGCGGCCGACACGCTGCTGTCCGCCGGGGTCGTGGCGATGACTGTCGGACGCGATCCAGAGGCGACACGGATCTGGCGCTCCAACCCTGGCGAGTTGGCGGGAGGCGCGCCCGTTGTCATCGTGGTCGACGGTCGCACCGCCAGCGCGGCCGAGATATTGGCGGCTGCATTGGCGGACCGAGGCCGCGGCGTGGTTATCGGCAGTTCGACGCTCGGCAAGGGGCTGGTGCAGACCATCACGGCATTGCCGGACGGTGGGGAGCTGTTCGTGACGTGGAGCCGCGTGCTCGCTCCGCGCGGCTGGCCCATCCAGGGCCTGGGCGTGCTGCCTCAGGTCTGCACCAGCCTGGGGCAGAGCACTCTGAGCTGGCAGCTCGCGGCACTGGCGCAGGGGCAGCAGCCGATGGCGCAGGCGCTGGACGCCCACCGGGCAGCCAGGGCGCCGCTGCAACCGGCGCAGATCCTGGCAATCCGCAATAACTGCCCCGCAGCGGAGGGTCGCGAGGCGGACTTCGACACGGCTCGTGCCCTCATTCACGACCCGGCAGCCTATGCTGCGGCCCTGCTGCCGCCGCTCAGGTCGTCCGGCGAGGCGGCAGCGGCAAGTGGAGCTGGTGCCACGCGATGATCCATCCTTGACCGTGCGCCGACGGAATCGCATGTTCTGCTGATTGAAAGGGACCCGCCATGGCGAAGACCAATACGATCCAGATCAAGCTCGTCTCGAGTGCCGACACCGGCTTCTACTACGTGACGAAGAAGAATGCGCGCGTCCAGACCGGCAAGCTGGAGATGCGGAAATACGATCCGGTCGTGCGCAAACACGTTCCCTTCCGGGAAGCCAAGATCAAGTAAGCCGGATTAGGCGACTGGCGCGACCGGCGTCGCGATCTCGATCCGATTGCGCCCTGTTCGCTTGGCTGTGTAAAGCGCCAGATCGGCAGCGTGCAGCAGCGCTTCCGGGGTTCCAGGCCATTGCCTGCTGGTGGCTACACCGATGCTCACCGTGAGCTGGCGCTTCCTCCCTGGTCCCCACGTGAACCGGGTGGCTTCCACGGCGGACCGCACGCGCTCGGCCGCCAGCAATGCGTCGGCGAGGCCGGTGCCCGGCATCACCACCACGAACTCCTCGCCGCCGTAGCGCGCAAGCGAGTCGAACACTCGGGTTCCGGCGCGCAGCACATCGGCGATAACGCGCAGCGCCTGATCGCCGGTGGCGTGGCCGAACTCGTCATTGACCGCCTTGAAGTGATCGACATCGATCATCAGCACGCCGAGATCCGGGTTCTGCGTGCTCTCCAGCAGCCCGCGCAAATGACGCATCAGATAGCGCTGGTTGTACAGCCCGGTCAGCGGGTCGATCAGTGCCATCTCCAGCGCGGTGCCAAGGTCGGTGCGGAGCCGGTCCTGGTAGAACTTGCGCCGGATCTGATTGCGAGCGCGCGCACGCAGTTCATTTTCGTCGAGCGGCAGGACCAGCCAGTCGTTCGCGCCCAGGTCAAAGCCGCGCAGGATCCGGCTGCGCTCTTCGGGTTCGGCGATCAGCAGCATGGGGATCTCATGCGTGGCGTCGGCCGCACGCAGAGACGAGGCGAGTTTCAGCGGATCCTCCTCGATGAGCGACAGGCTCAGCACGATCAGATCGAATGGGATGGCGGCAGTCAGCTCCGTGGCCTCGGCGCCCGTGCGGGCGCGACCGGCGATGATGTCATCGCGCGCCAGTGCATCCTGGATGGTCTGAGCGCCGAGGTCCCAGTCATCGACCACCAATGCCCGGGCGCCGGCAACCGATGGCGGCGTCACGCTCTCGCTGGTCAGACCCATGGCCCGAGCGGTCTCGCCCCGCGCGCGCCATTCGTCGAGCAGCCGCTTGAGACGGATCAGGCTGCGCACCCTGGCCATCAGCGTCTCGTACTCGACCGGCTTGGTCAGGAAGTCGTCTGCGCCCGACTCCAGTCCGCGCAGCCGCTCGCCTGGTTCGCCAAGCGCGGTCACCATCACGACAGGGATGTGCAGCGTCGTCGGGTCGCCCTTCAGCCTCCGGCAGCACTCGAAGCCGTCCATCCCGGGCATCATCACGTCGAGCAGGATAAGGTCCGGCTGCCAGTCAAGCGCCATGCGCAGCGCCTCGAAGCCGTCCTTGGCGCTGGCGACCTGATAGTATTCGGCCGACAGCTTGGCCTCCAACAGTCGGGTATTCGCCGGCACGTCGTCTACGATCAGGATCCTGGCGGTCATCGGCGGCGGCTTCGCCCTTTGCTGGCCTGGAGTGGCGTTGGCGGACCCCAATACACCTGATCAGTTTAACCGACGGTTGCAGTTTCAAAATGCGCGGAACGCCCGCGTCGGCAACTAATCGGAACTTCCGTTCTCCGGAAGTTTTCTGTAGACCTCGTCGTCACTCAAGTAACTTATGAAGAAAGAGTGTCAACTTCATGACAAACGCCATGAATACGGATGCTGACGACATCGCGACACTCGATGGACGGGTGCGGCGCGGAGTGGCCAATCCAGCAATGTTCTTCCGCCGCTGGCTGGCGAACCCGTTACAGATGGGTTCGATGATTCCTTCGTCGGCAGCGTTGTGCCAACGGATCGTGAAGCATACGAGGCGCGCCGCGGACGAGGCGGTGCTGGAGTTGGGGGCGGGGACCGGCGTGGTCTCGCGAGCGCTGTTGGCTGGTGGCGTGCCGCCGGAACGACTGATCGTCGTCGAGATCGTGCCCGAAATGGCCGACCACCTGCGCGGCGTGTTGCCTGGCGTACACGTGCTCGAGGGCGACGCAAGGGACCTGCCCGCCCTGCTGCCCCACCGCTGGCACGGGAGGATCGGCAGCGTGGTCTGCGGTATTCCGCTGCTGCTGCTGCCACTGGCCGAGCAGCGGCGGTTCATCGCCGCGATCGAGGCGGTCGCACCGGGGCGGGGCTTCCTGCAATACAGCTATTGCGTCACGTCGCCGCTGCCATGGCGCAAGCACGCGCTGACGGCCCGGCGCGAGGCCTGGACGCCGCTCAACTTTCCGCCGGCCAGCGTGTGGCGGTACGCTCCCGGCTCATAGTGGACCGATAAGCCGGCGGCGGTCAGTGCTATTGACCGGCCGCAATGCTTCGTCTGGCACCGTTCGGCTTCGTGCTGCTGTGGGCGTCCTCATTCATCGCCTCGCGAGTGGGGCTGCGATATCTGTCGCCGATGCTGTTCGTCACGGTACGCCTGGTGCTCGCTGCCGGGGTACTGGTCGGAGTGATGGTGGCGCTGCGACGGTCGTGGCGCGTCCTTGCGGGCCGGTGGGGACATCTGGCGGTTGCCGGCGTGCTCACCAACAGCGTGCTGCTGCTGACGGCGCATTACGCCATGGTGCATGTGGGAGCGGCGCAGATCGCGCTGGTCCAGACACTCAATCCGCTGCTCACAGCGGTGCTCGCGTGGCCGCTGCTGGGGGAGCGGCTGAGGCCCGTGCAGTTCCTCGGGCTGGGCCTGGGTGCCGCCGGCGTCGTGCTGATCGTCGGCATGGCTGCGATGAGCAGCCCGCTGCAACTGCACGGCCTGCTGCTGACCGCCGGTGGCGTGGCCGGGCTGTGCGGGGGCACGCTGTATTTCGGCCGCTTCTGCCGCGGGGTGGCGATCCTGGAGGGCACCACCGTGCAACTCCTTGCCGCCGCCGTCGCTTGTGCGGCGGCGACGATTGTGTTGGAGACGCCGCATGCTGAGTGGATTGCGCCTGCGGTTGTTGCGACCGTTTGGAATGCCGGCGCGGTGTCTCTCGGGGGAATGGCGCTGTACTACCTGATGCTCAAGCGCGGCACGGCGGCGCGGGCGACGGCGAACTTCTACCTGGTGCCGGGGACGGCGGCACTGCTGGCCTGGGCGCTGCTGGGCGAACGGGTGTCGGCGCTGACGGTGTTCGGGCTGATCATCTCGTCGGTCGGATGCTGGATGGTAAGCCGCCGGGTGCCTGGAACGCTGTCAGCCTGACTGAGCAGCCCCGCGGTCTACCTCACGGCGAACTGCGTCTTGCCGAACATGATCTCCCGCTCGGCGTCGGTCATTTTCCCCTTGCGCTGCTCCTCCAACAGCACTGCCACGCCGCGCTGGACCGCCGGGCGCGCCGCCATCGTATCGTGCCAACGCTTCACATTCGGATACTCGTCCAGGTCGACGTTGCGGCGCTCGGGATTGCGTATCCAGGGGAACGTGATGATGTCCGCCATGCTGTATTCATCGCCCGCCAGCCAGGTCGCCTCGCCCAGCCGCTTGTTCAGCACCCGGTGGAGCCGCGCGACTTCGTTGGTATATCGATCGATCGCGTACGGTATCTTCTCGACCGCGTAGTTCGCGAAGTGATTGTACTGGCCGAACATCGGGCCGACGCCGCCCATCTGGAACATCATCCATTCCAGGCACTTGTAGCGGCCGACCGGATCATTCGGAACAAGCTTTCCGCCCGTCTTCTCCGACAGATAGATCATGATCGCGGCCGACTCGAACAGCGTCAGCGGCTTGCCGCCCGGCCCGTCGGGATCGACGATCGCGGGTATCCGATGGTTGGGCGTTATCGACAGGAATTTCGTCTTGAACTGATCGCCCTTGCCGATGTTGATCGGGATGACCTTGTAAGGAAGCTCGAGTTCCTCGAGCGCGATGTGCACCTTGTGGCCGTTCGGCGTGGGCCAGGTCCAGACCTCGATCATGTGTTCCTCCGGCTGCTTACCGCCAAACCAGTCTGCGACAGTCAGGCATCCCCCGCCAGATAGCCATTGCGGCAACCATCGCTTGCGCGTCGCTGCGGGATAAGATCCTTCACGTCTTGTTCAGACATCGCCGCCAGAACGAGGCAGAGTTCCTCCTCATCCGTGACCGAGGCACGCTTCGATGGTCGGTGTCATACGCCGTTGCGGAGATCAGGGTGGGTCCGATGCGCCGAAGCGAAGCCCATGTGTCGGAGGCCCTCAATCCGCGGTCAGTGTGTCTGATGTCGGCGTTCCCGCGCCTGCCGGCCTGCCTGGTGATCGCGAGCCTTCTCACGCCGTTCGCTTCGGCCTGGAGCGCGGCGCCGACCGATCCCTCGCCGGCGCTGGACGGCGCTCCCGGCACCAAGGCGTCATTTGCCCATTCGGGGCTGAAGACCGTCACTTACGAAATCGGCAACACGCTGAACAATTTCGCCTTTTTGACGGTCGGCACCAGGCGTGCTTACCGGCGGCGTGTTGCTGACCGCGTTCAACACCTTGCAAAGTTGGACTGTCTATACGACGAACGACTATCTCTGGGAGTGGCTCTATCCCCGAACGACAAGCAAGGACGCTGCCGCTTCGTTTGATGTGAAACAGAGCTTCTGGCACACCTCACTGAAGTACATGACCGGCAAGCCGGTCGTGGCGTCGATAAAGATCGCCGCGCTCTATGTATATACCGGATCGGCGGTGACCGCCCTGGCGTATGGCACAGCCGCAACGGCCGGCGCCTCGGTGATCTTCTTCGTCAATAATCTAGCCTGGGATTTCTACGACCAGATGGCGGCGCCCCCGAGCCGCGGCAACCTGCATGATCGGCCGCCGGCCATTGCCACACATGCTGTGCCGGAAGTGGCCATGCAGGACGCAATCAGACGCAGGTAAGTGCTGAGACGTGTTCAGGCATTGCCTGCCAGATAGTCGATCGCCGCCTGCGCACCGCCTGACCTGTGCGGAACGCCGGCCACGCGCAGTCCCATTTCCACCCCTCCGAGCGTGCCGACAAGCTGCAGGTCGCCGAAATCGCCGAGGTGACCGATGCGGAACACGCGGTCCTTCAGGATGCCGAGCCCATTGCCCAGGCTCATGTTGTATTTGTCCAGGATGGTCGCCCGCAGCGCGTCCGCGCTGTGCCCTTCCGGCACGCGCACCGCGGTTAGCGACGATGAATAGTGCCGAGGATCGGCGCACTGCACCTCCAGCCCCCAGCTTCGCACTGCACGGCGCGTCGCCTCGGCATGGCGGTCATGGCGAGCGAACACATTTTGCAGACCTTCCTCGAGCAGCATCTTTACCGCCTCATTGAGGCCGAACAGCAGGTTGGTTCCGGGCGTATAGGGGAAGTAGCCGGTCTTGTTCGCCTCCAGCATCGGCCGCCAGTCCCAGTAGCTGCGGTGCAGACGAGCGCTTTCCGTCGCCTTCAGCGCCTTTTCGCTGATCGCGTTGAACGACAGCCCCGGCGGCAGCATCAGCCCCTTCTGCGAGCCGGCAATGGTAACGTCGACACCCCATTCGTCATGCCGGTAATCGATCGAGGCAAGTGAGGAGATGGTGTCGACCATCAGCAGCGCCGGATGGTGCGCCGCATCCATCGCGCGCCGCACCTCATCGATGCGGCTGGTGCAGCCGGTCGATGTCTCATTGTGCACGACGCACACCGCCTTGATCCGGTGCGCGCGGTCGTCGGCGAGTGCCGTGCCGATCGCCGCCACATCGGCACCACGACGCCAGTCGGTGTCGATGAAGATCGGCTTGAGGTCGAGCCGCTGCGCCATCTCGTTCCACAACGTGGCGAACCAGCCGGTGCGGCACATCAGCACCGTATCGCCAGGCGACAGCGTATTGGCCAACGCCGCCTCCCATGCGCCGGTGCCGGACGCCGGATAGATCACGACCGGACCGCTGGTCTGGAAGATCGCGCGCAGATTGGTTAGCAGCTCCAATCCAAGCCGACCGAAGGCGGGGCCGCGATGGTCGATGGTCGGGCTGTCGATCGCGCGCAGCACACGATCCGGCACGTTGGTGGGGCCGGGGATCTGCAGAAAGTGCCGGCCGGCGTGGTACTGCGTCATGGAGCCTCCTCGCGCGAGCCGGCAGATTGGCGCCGATCGCCTGCCGTGCCAATCAACCGCATCGGGCAATCCCATCCGGCGATCAGATCGCGCACCGGGCGTGACCCATGCCCGCCAGCATGTTAGGCACGACCGAACGGCTGCATTGGGGCAGATTCCTCACATGAGGCAAACGGGATGAGTGGCACCACCGTCGCGCCGGGCGATTCCCGTCTGGCCGATCGGCTGCGGCGCGAGATTCGCGGCGAGGTGCTGTTCAGCCGTGCCGACCGCGGCCGTTACGCCACCGATGCGTCGATCTATCAGGTCGAGCCGATCGGCGTGATCGTGCCGGAGGAGATCGGCGACGTCGCGGCCGCCCTGTCGATCGCGCGCGAGGAGGGCGTCCCGGTTCTGCCGCGTGGCGGCGGCACCAGCCAGTGCGGCCAGACGGTGAACCGCGCGCTGGTGATAGACTGCTCGAAACATCTGCGGCGCATCCTGCATGTCGATCGCGATGCCCGGACGGCATTGGTCGAACCGGGACTGGTGCTCGGGCATCTCAATGCCGCACTGCGTGAACACGGCTTGTTCTTCCCGGTCGATCCCTCGACGCATGCCCGCTGCACGATCGGTGGCATGGCCGGCAACAACTCGTGCGGCTCGAAGTCGATACGCTACGGGCTGATGGCAGACAACGTGCGCGCGATCGACGCGATCCTGGCCGATGGCACGCAGCACAAGTTCGGCCTGCTGCCGGACAATATCGGCGCCGACGTGCCCGGCGGCATCGCCGAGCTGATCCAGCGGCTCAGGGCATTGGGTGCGGCGGAAGCAGAGGAGATTGCCGCGCGGTTTCCCTCGCAGCTTCGCCGCGTGGGTGGCTATAACATCGAAGTGCTGACACCGGTCGCGCGGCTCGCCGGTCAGGAAAATCTGGCTCGGTTGCTGGTGGGATCGGAAGGCACCCTCGCCTTCTCCGCGGCGATCGAACTCGCGCTGCATCCGATCAAGCCGCGCAAGCTGCTGGGCATCTGCCAGTTCCCGGCATTTCGCAGCGCGATGGAGGCGGCGCAGCACATCGTGCAGCTCGACCCTGAGGCGGTCGAGCTGGTCGATCGCACCATGATCGATCTCGGTCGGGGTATCCCGATCTTCCGCGCCACCATCGACCGCATGCTGATCGGCGAACCCAACTCGCTGCTGATTGTCGAATTCCATGGCCACGAGGATGCGCCGCTCACGGCCAAGCTGGATGACCTCGACGAACTGATGAGCGATCTCGGCTATCCCGGCGCCGTGGTTCGCGCCACCGATGCGGCGTTCCAGAACGATATCGCGGCGGTGCGCGAGGCCGGCCTCAACATCATGATGTCGATGAAGGGCGACGGAAAACCGGTGTCCTTCATCGAGGACTGCGCCGTCGATCTTGAAGACCTCGCCGACTATACCGGGCGGCTCAACGAAGTGTTCGATAGGCACGGCACCAAAGGCACATGGTACGCCCACGCCTCGGTCGGGTGCCTGCACGTCCGGCCGGTGTTGAACATGAAGGACCCGCAGGACGTCGCCACCATGCGCGCCGTGGCGGAAGAGTGCTTCGCCCTGGTGCGAGAGTACAAAGGCTCGCACAGCGGTGAACACGGCGATGGCCTGGCACGCAGCGAATTCCACGAAACGATGTTCGGCGCACGCATCGTGCGCGCGTTCGAGACGGTGAAGGACGCGTTCGACCCGCACAATATACTCAATCCCGGCCGCGTCGTGCGAGCACCGCGCATGGACGATCGGACGCTGTTCCGCTACGCGCCCGGCTACGCCCCGATCGGCGACTTCGTGCCGAAGCTCGACTGGTCGGACCATCCAGGACCACTCGGCGGCATGCTCGGCGCCGTCGAGATGTGCAACAACAACGGCACCTGCCGTGCCTTCGACGCCGGCGTGATGTGCCCGTCATATCGCGTGACACGCGACGAGACGCACCTCACGCGTGGCCGTGCGAACACATTGCGGCTGGCATTGACCGGCCAGCTCGGTGCCGATGCGATGGCCTCCGACGCGGTGGCGGATGCGATGTCGCTCTGCGTATCCTGCAAGGCCTGTAAGCGCGAATGCCCGACCGGCGTCGATATGGCGAAGATGAAGATCGAGGTGCTCGCGACACGATTCGACCGCCACGGCCTGACACGTCGCGACTGGCTGGTTGCCGAATTGCCCCGCTACGCACGACTGGTCGCGCCGTTTGCCCCATTGGTCAATCTGCGGAACCGCATCCCTCCGCTGCGCCGCCTCGGCGAGCGCTTCACCGGATTCGCGGCCGCACGTCCCCTCCCCGTCTGGCGTCGCGACGCGTTCCGTGACCGCGAGGCGGAGGCGTCGGCACCGGTGAACGCGCGCGGCGACGTTATCCTGCTTGCGGACACATTCAATCGCTGGTTCGAACCGGAGAATCTGCGCGCCGCACTGCGCGTGCTCACCGCCGCCGGATATCGCGTGCGGATGCCGAAGGTTCGCGGTCGACCGCTCTGCTGCGGCCGCAGCTTTCTGTCCGCGGGCATGGTGGACAAGGCACGTGATGAGGCGCGTCGCACGCTCGACCACCTTGCCGGCGATCTCCCGGTGATCGGCCTCGAACCGTCCTGCCTGCTGACCCTGCGCGACGAATACCGCTCGCTGCTGCCGGGTGCGGAGACCGAGGCGTTGGCCAGCCGCGCCTTCCTGTTCAGCGAGTTCCTGGCACGCGAAAAGCCCGATCTGCCACTGAAGCCGCTGCCAGCCACTTCGCTGGTGCACGGTCATTGCCATCAAAAGTCCTTTGGCGCCTTTCCGACCGTGCTTGCCATGCTGAAACGCATCCCGGAACTCGCCGTGACGCCGATCGCATCGTCCTGCTGCGGTATGGCCGGCGCATTCGGCTATCAGGCGGAAACCCAGGCCGAGTCACGTGCGATGGCCGAGGCCGGCCTGTTGCCCGCGGTACGCAAATCCGCGAGCGATGACATCTTGATCGCTGACGGCACCTCGTGCCGCCACCAGATCCGCGACCTGGCCGGCCGCGAGGCGATTCATTCCGTTCGACTGCTCGACCGGGCCTTGGCGGCATGACACCAGACGACGTGCTGGATTTCTGGTTCGCCGGTGATCCCGAAACTCATCGCAAGGAGTGGTTCAAGAAGACTGCCGAATTCGATGCAACATGCACCGGCTTCGCCGACGGATTGCGCGACGCCAGGAGAGGTGCGTTCGACCATTGGACAGAAACACCGCGCGGCACGCTGGCACTGATCATTCTGCTCGACCAGTTCCCGCGCAATCTCCACCGCAATTCGCCAGAGGCGTTCGCGGCCGATGCCAAGGCGCGCGAGGTCGCTCGCACGGCACTCACGCGCGGCATCGATCAGATGCTCGGTGAGGTCGAGCGCATGTTCGTCTATCTGCCATTCGAGCACTCGGAAGACCTCGCCGATCAGGATGAATCCGTGCGCCTGTTCACGGCGCTGGGCGAGGATATGACCCGCTACGCCGAGGAGCATCGCGACGTGATCCGCCGGTTCGGCCGCTTCCCGCATCGCAACGCGGCGCTTGGGCGCGCCTGCACGCCGGATGAGCTGGCATATCTGGCCCAACCGGGTGCGGGATTCTGAATCGCCGGGGGAGTGCCGCACGGTGGTGATCTGGGCTAAGCTTCCTCCACGCGCTCCCGGCAAGGAGGCAAGCCATGCCATTCGATGAAACTTCGCGCCAACCCGGGCGCCGTCCGTCGCGCAACGTGATGGGTGGCGTCCTCGATATCTGTTCGATCAAGCCGATGACCGGCTTCTTCCGCAATGGCTGTTGCGACACGAGCGCCGAGGATTTCGGCAGTCACACCGTCTGCACAGTGATGACCGCGGAGTTCCTGGCATTCAGCAAGGCCTCGGGCAACGACCTATCGACGCCGCATCCCGAATTTGGCTTCTCGGGCCTGCAACCTGGCGATCGCTGGTGCCTGTGCGCCCCGCGCTGGCAAGAAGCGCTGGACGCGGGCGCCGCACCGCGCGTCGTGCTGCGCGCCACACAGGAGGGCGCGTTGGAGCACTGCAGCCTGGCCGACCTGAAGAAATTCGCTGTCGACCTGGCCTGAGGGGTGGCCAGCGAACTTCCCGCGGAATTCGCGCTGATCGCCCGGCATTTTCGGCCGCTTGCCGGACCGGGCGCGCTCAACCTCCAGGACGATGCCGCGGGTACTGGCGCCGCCGCCCGGCCGCGAACTGGTGCTGACCTGCGACGCCATGGTCGGCGGTGTCCACTTTTTGCATGACGACCCGCCCGAACTGATTGGCCGCAAGCTGCTGCGTGTGAACCTGTCGGACCTGGCGGCCAAAGGTGCGACGCCCATTGGCTATCTGATGACGGTCTCGACCCCGCGCGACATACCGGACTCCTGGTTCGCAGGATTTTGCGCCGGACTGAAGCAGGACCAGCAACAGTACGGCATCACGCTGCTCGGCGGTGACACTACCTCGACGCCTGGTCCGATCTCGCTGTCGCTGACGATCCTGGGCCATGTGGCACCGGGCCGGGCGGTGCGCCGCGCCGGCGCCACGCCCGGTCACGGAATCTGGGTCACCGGCACGATCGGTGATGGCGCACTCGGTCTTGCGGTGGCACACGGCAGGCTCACGGACCCGTCCGGCCACCTGCTGTGGCGCTACCGCCTGCCACAACCGCGCGTCGGACTGGCGATCGCCGGCGTCGCGTCTGCCGGCATGGATATCTCGGACGGGCTGGTGCAGGACCTCGGCCACATCTGCCGCGCCAGCAATGTTGCCGGCGAGATCGAGGCGGCGAAGGTGCCGCTATCCAGCCCGGCCCGAGCGGCGGGGCCGGAATGGCTGACCGCGTGCCTGACGGGTGGTGACGACTACGAGTTGCTGCTTGCAGTTCCCTCGGAACACGAGGCAGCGCTGCACCAAGCCGCCCGGGCCGCACGCGTGGCGATCACGCGCATCGGCGCTTTCCGGTCAGGGCCGCCCGAGGTCGTGGTCCGCGGCACGGACGGGGAGCCCATGTCCCTCGACCGCGGTGGCTGGAGTCACTTCTGATACCATCAGTCCGCCCCGTGCGGTGACAACATTGCGGCCGCCCAGCATGCTATCGATAACCCCCAGGAGGTCCTGGCGCGGGTATGGCTTCCGCAGGATGGTCAAACCCTCAATCTCCGCATCGGCCAACGCCTCCGCATAGCCAGTCGTCAGCAATACCGGCAGCTTTGGATAGAGCGTCCGCACCTCGTGCGCGAACGTGATCCCGTTCATGCCGTGGGGCAGGACGATGTCGGAGAAGACGAGATCGATAGGTGCCCCGGAGGCAAGAGCAGTGAGCGCGGCGGGTGCGTGCTCAGCCTGTGCGACGGCGTAACCGGCATCTTTCAACACCTTGGTCGCGAGTTCTGCGACATCGGCATCGTCCTCGACGACGAGCACAGTGCCTTTGTTGGATGTTGTCGCGGCGGTCTCATCTGGCGTCCCCACATGAGTCACGTGATCGAGTGCTGGAAGATAGAGAGTTATGCAGGTGCCCTGGCCGACGTTGCTCGTGACCGTCGCGACGCCGCCTGATTGCAGTGCAAAGCCATAGACCTGGCTCAATCCAAGTCCGGTTCCCTTGCCAACGTCCTTTGTGGTGAAGAACGGCTCGAACACATGAGGGAGCACGTCGGGGGCGATTCCCACACCAGTGTCGGACAAGGTCATTACCACGTAGCTGCCATCGAGGCCATGATTGCCCTGCTCAAGCGTCAAGCCCTGGTAGGTCGCATTGCGCGCCGATATCTTGAAAGTGCCGCCGTTCGGCATAGCGTCTCTCGCATTGACTGCGACGTTGAGCACAGCGAGATCGAGTTGGCTCACATCGATCATGATGGGCCACAGATCGCTGGGGAAATCGACTTCGACGTATATATCGCCACGCAGCGTCCGAGCGAAAAGGTCAACAGCCTCGCGCATATGCGCCGAGACGTTGACCTCTTCCGGATGCAGCGGTTGCTGCCGTGAGAATGCGAGGAGTTGTTGGGTTACACGCTCCGCGCGCACGGCGCCGCGCCGGATAGCCGATAGGAGACGCCGCAGTTCCTCGTTGCCGGCGGTGAGCGCATCGGCCAGGTCCAGGCTGCCGATCATGACCTGCAGGATGTTGTTGAAATCATGTGCTACGCCGCCAGTGATCCGGCCCACTGCCTCCATCTTCTGCGCCCGATGGAGCATCGCGACCGTTTGCTGCATTTTTGTTTCGGCTTCTTTGCGCGCCGTAATGTCCTGGACTATGCCGGTGAAATAGCGTTGCCCGCCAGCGTGCCATTCGGCGATCGAGAGATCGAGAGCGAAGACCGAGGCATCCTTGCGCTGGCCGGTCACCTCGCGGCGAACGCCGATAATCTTTGCCTTCCTGGTTTGCCGGTAGTCGGCGATATACCCGTCATGCCGGCTACGGTCTGGCTCCGGCATGAGGTGACTGACGTTGTGGCCTATTACCTCGTCAGCGGCATAGCCAAAGATCATCTCGGCGGCGCGGTTGAACGCCTGAACTGTCAGGCGCTCGTCGATCACCACGATGCCATCGACCGCAGACTCGATGATTGCCCGGTACTTCGCCTGCTCGCCAAGTAGCCGCTCTTCAGCAAGCTTGTGCTCGGTGATGTCACGTCCGATGTTGGCATAGCCGATAAGCCGCCCAGCGTCGTCCCTGATTGGTTCAACGACGAGGCTCGCCCAGAAGGTCGAACCGTCGTTGCGCACGATCAGGCATTCGCCTTCATATCTTCCGCGCTCGGCGGCAATCGCGAGGACACGCTGAGGCACGCCCACCTCGCGATCAGCATCTGTGAAGAAACACGAGAAATGCTGGCCGACGATCTCGGCCGCTGCATAGCCCTTGATGCGCTCGGCGCCAGGGCTCCAGCTCCTGACGTCACCCTCTGGATCAAGCATGAAGAGTGCGTAATCAGCGACCGCCTTGGCGAGCAGCGCAGCTTCGTGCGCGGATGATGTCAACGGTTCGCTCACCGTTTGTTCCCCACCTCAGCGGGGGTTATCCGTTGTCTTTCCATTACGAACCCATCGATCATCAGATTGCGGGAAATCAGCGGCCACGCGCCATCGGTGCACCATCGGCCCTTACGGTAACGATATTTCGCTCAGTTGCGGTATTATTCTGATTCAGGGAAGCAATTCATTTGTGGGGGATCGGCACGGTCCTGAGCGCCGCATGATAGCCATGCTCCCGCCGGGCAGCAGTGAGATGATCGGCGGCTTTCCCCGCCCCATAGTGCCTGCTTCAATGCGGCGCTCGTCCACCGAATACCCGACGGGTTGAACCAGGCCGGCAAATGATTGATATGGTTATCATAATTCGATGAATCGCAACGTTTGGCTGTTGTTCTGCTGCCAGGCGCTGATGAACGCCGTGATGTCCGGCCAGACCGTGATGAGCGCTCTGATCGGGCACGCGCTCGCAGTGGACAAGTCGCTCAATACGCTGCCGATGGCGATCCAGATGACGGCCACCATGACCGCGTCGATCCCCGCCGGCATCATATTCGCCCGGCTGGGCCGCAAGCCAGGCTTCTGGCTCGGCTGCGTCGGCTCGTTGCTCGGCAGCCTCACATTCGCGCTCGGGGTCTGGATGCAGAACTTCCAGGTCTATTGCATCGGTGCCGTCTTTGCCGGTCTGGGCTTCGGCATCGCCCAGCACCTGCGCTTCGCCGCGGCCGAGGTGGCGGCTTCCGAAGCGCGCGCCCGCGCGATTGCGCTGGTGATGGCGGGCGGCGTGCTCGCCGCGATCATCGGCCCCGAGATCGTCAAGCGCAGCAACATGCTGCTGCCACCGCTGATGTTCCTCGGCACCTACCTCTGCCTGACCGTCCTGCCGTTGATCAGCGCCACGCTGCTGCTGTTCATCCAGCTGCCGCCCGCTACACGGCAGGTTATCGAGCCGGTGCCGTTCCGCACCATCATCGCGCGCCCGAGCTTCCTGACCGCCGTCGTCTGCAGCATGGTCGGCTACGGCACGATGAACCTGGTCATGGCCTCGACGCCGCTGCAGATGCTGTTCTGCGGATTCGGGGTTAACGCCAGCGCCGATGTGATCCGCGCGCACTCGATTGCCATGTTCCTGCCGGGCTTCGTGACCGGACGGCTGATCCACCGCTTCGGGGCGCATCTCATCGTCTGTATCGGCGCTGTGTTAACCTCGCTTTGTGTTGCCACCAATCTGCTGTTTCCGCCACTGATCCCCACCTTCATGGTGGCCCTGATGCTGTTGGGCGTGGGTTGGAACTTCATGTTCGTCGGCGGCACCACTCTGCTGGCGACCGCACATGATCCGCACGAAAGGGTCCGCGTACAGGCCACCAACGACTTCATCGTTTTCGGCACGGTGGCCTGCACCGCCTTCGCTTCAGGCGCGATCGAGGCGACCGGCGGCTGGGCGGCGCTGAACCTGGTCGTCGTGCCGCCGACACTGATCGCGGCGGCGCTGGTGATCTGGCACTGGGCGGCCCGCGCGCGTCTGGCGCCGGCGGCGGCTCAATAGGCCGGGGTCGGGGCACCGCCGGCAGGCCCGGTGGTCGTGGTCTGGCCAACTGCGTTGAACCGGCCGATGTTGCCGAACAACTGCTGCAGGAACGACGCCTCGGTGCCCGGCGACGGCGTCGAGCGCGCCACGACGGAGACCGGTATCGCGTCATCCTTGTTCAGGAGCTTCACATCCTGCAGCACGCCTTGATCATTGAAGCTCAGAACGGTCACGTTCTGATTGAGAATGCCCTGGGTGCGCGCGATTCTCGGGCGGGTCACCTCACTGATATAGAGCCAGGTGTTGTCATCGAAGGTGGCCCGCGCGGTCGGCGAACCGATGAGCGCGGTGACATCGGCCCGCGTCGATGTGCCAGGCACCAGCTCCTTGAGCTGATCGGCATCCACATGGTTGCCGCGAAGCTGTGACTGGGCCTGGAAGATGCTGCAGCCGCCGACCAACAGGCAGGCAAGCAGCGTGAGCGATGGCAACAAGGGTGCTGAATGGTCTCGGTTCACCTGGGCGTATCCTCCGCTCCGCGGTATGTCACCTCGGTGTCACGACGGCTCGATGCTTGTCAATCGCCGCACGGTGGCGACGGCATAAGCGGCGGAAGGAGTGATCGCTAACGTGTCAGGGCTGCTTGGCTTCAAGGGTCTGCGCAGGGCCAACCGGCACCAAAGGGCCGGCTCCGCGCTCTATGGCGCCGCGGTCGCCGCGGCACGCGCGCCCTGGTTCTATCGGGCACTTGGCGTGCCGGACACTCTGGACGGACGGTTCGATCTGGTCGCGCTGCATGCCTTCCTGCTGATCCACCGCCTGCAGGACGCGCCGGAGCCTGGGCCGGCCCTGGCGCAGGCGGTGTTCGACGCCATGTTCACCGACATGGACAACAACCTGCGCGAGATCGGCGTGAGCGACCTGAGCGTGGGCAAGCGCATGCGGGCCATGTGGGAGGCGTTCCACGGCCGTGCCAAAGTCTATACCGAGGCCTTCCAGACGGGCGATCGAGCGGCACTCGAGGCCGCGCTCGCGCGCAATGTCTGGCGTGGCGCGGCGCCGGTCGGGGCGGCCGCTTCATTGGCCAGGGTCGTGACGGCGCAAGCGGTGCATCTTGCCACGCAGTCACTTGCGGCCTTGGAATCGGGGCAGGCACAATTCCTGCCAGCGACGGAGGCATTGCCATGATTCCGGAACTGCACCGGCCAGTCGCGGTCGAGCGTATCGGGCCTGCCGGCCTGGACACGACGGTGGACGCCACCGCCGCGGAATGCGCAGCGCTTGCCGAACGCATGGGCCTGCCGGCGGTCCTCGCACTGACCTGCGCCTTCCATCTGGACCGGGATGCGGCCGGCACGCTGTTGGCGCGGGGACGCCTCGTCGCTCGCGTGATGCAAACCTGTGTCGTCTCGCTGGATGACTTTGCCAGCACTGTCGAGGAGCGCTTCGCGGTACGCTGCGTTCCGGACGGCGAGGAAACCGATGAAGCCGACCCCGAGGCGCTCGACGAGATCACCTTTGTCGATGGCATTCTCGACCTGGGCGAAGCCGCAGCGGAGCAACTTGCGCTGGCACTCGATCCGTATCCACGCAGCCCGGACGCCGTGTTGCCGGACGTTCCGGACGACCCTGAGGCGCAGCCCTTTGCCGCGCTGGCGCCGTTGCAGCGCCGCCACTGAGGGCATTGCGGGCTGGTCGCACCGACTGTCCGATTCTCGTCAATGCCGCTAAAGCGGACATGCTCTGAAGCGAGCCGGTGTCAGGGCAGATCCACGATCTCCACCCAGTTGGGCATGCCGCCCAACGGATACTGTGCCTGCGGGCTCAGGCTGCCGTCCTCCGGATCGATCGCGTGTACGCTCAACCGGTTCGAATCCAGGCCGGCCGCGAGCAGGAACCCGCCGCGTGGGTCGATGGCAAAGCCGCGAGGCGTGGTTTCAGTATCCCAGCGTCCGATCGGCGCCAGGAAGCCGTTTGCGGAGTCGATGCGGAACCCGGTCAGCGTGCTGGTCTGCCGCTCGCTGGCATAGAGAAATCGTCCGTCCGGCGTAGCATGGATGTCGGCGGCGTTGGCTTCGCCGAGGAAATGCGCCGGCAGCGTCGCCACTGTCTCGATCTCCGACAGCCCGCCCGATCCCGGCTCGATCCGATACGCAACAATGGTGGCGTCGGTCTGGTTGAGCAGATAGATGAACCGACCGGTCGGATGGAAAGCGAGATGCCGCGGTCCAGACCGCGCGCGCGTCGTGACGGTCGATGGCGTATTGGGCCCCAACGTTCCCGTGTCGGGGTCGAACACCAATTGCATCACATGATCTGCACCAAGCACGGCGCTGTAGGCGAACCGGTTCGCCGCATCGACCACGACGCAATGCGCGTTCGGACCGGTCGGTGTGACCTGCATCGTGCGCCCCTCGATCCGTCCGGCGGAATCGATCGGATAAATCGCGAGCCGAGCATCCGTATAGGAAGCCGCCAGCAGGAACTGGCCGCTACGGTCGATGACGATATATGCCATGGCACAGAGCAGTGGCGTCGTGGCGAGGTGCGACAACCGGCCGCTCGAGGCGTCGATGCCGAAACTGGATGCCGCGAAGGGCGGGCTGCGCAGCGCCGCGTAGAGAAACCTGCGGTCGGGACTGACCGCCATTGGCAGGCTGGTCGGTGACGGCAGGTCCGTGCCGGGCACCGGCACGCGCTCGACCAAGCTCAGCGCGCCGCTTTGCCGATCCATATCGAAAACGAAAATGTCTTTGCTCTCAGCATTCGCGACATACGCAATCGTCCTCGCCACGCATCCCTCCGCCTCGCCAGCGATGCCCGCACCAACCTCGCCGGACAGTGAGCCGGCGCTTATACACGTGCATGGAGCAAAAGATCGACCGATGAACGCGCTCCGAAGTCCCGTTCGCGCTCTGGCGGCATTCGACCCGCACGGCTTGAGCCTGCTGCGGGGGGTAAGGGGCGCGTTGGGCTGCTGTGTGCCCTTGCTTGCCGCCCAATGGTTCCGGGACCCGGCGCTGTCCTGGGCCGCCTTGATCGGCTTCTGGGTCGCCCTGGTCGATCCCGGCTGGCCGCCGAGAAGCCGTATCGTCACGATCGGCGCCTTCATCGCCGGCAGCGCCGCCGGCTGCTTCCTTGCCATACTTCTGCGACCCTACATCTGGCCGTCGGGCGCCTTCGCGCTGGTGTGGTGCCTGGCGGCGATCCTGACGCGGATCTGGGGCGACACGGCCGGCAGCAGCGGAAACCTGGTAGCCATTGCGACGCTGATCGTTCTGGGGACCGACCAGCCTTCCTCCGCCACCGCGGCGGCGGAGATGGCCATGGTCACCATCGGCGGCGGCCTCTGGGGGCTGCTTCTCGCGTTCTGCATCGGCGGGCGGCGTCCCGAGGCACCTCTGCGCGCGGCGCTGGCGGCGGTTTTTCGGGCGGAAGCTGCTTTCGTGCGCGATCTGGTGCGCGTTACCGCAGCAGCAATACCGCGGCGCGGTCCGGGAAGCGATCGAGCACGCCCGCGGCATGCTGGTTTCCGCACGCCGCCAGTGGTTCGGCGGCAGCATGGCCACGCAGTCTTTTGGCCTGCTACTCAGCGATGCTGAGGGCGTCCTGCGGGCCCTGCTCGCATTGCGCGAGGCACTGAACGACGGCTCGCCGACCGAGGCGCCGGCTGTGAGCGCGCTCGCGGATCGCCTGGACGCAACGGCCACGGCGCTGACTGATGGTCGCCCCATCGCCGTCATTGCCTCGCCAGTCCATGCGGGGGACGACGCCGACGCCGTCGCCGTCGCGCTGCACGCGGCGACCGGCTGGATCGCCGCCGCCCAGTGGCACCTGGCCGACCCGCCGGATTGGGCCGCCGCCTCCTGTGAGCCGGAGGCGGTTCAGCCGACCAACCGGCTGCGCCAGCTCCGCGACAACCTCAACACCGAGTCGCTGTCACTGCGGCATGCCGCGCGCTTCGCGCTGACCGGCGCGGCCCTCACCATGCTGGTCAAAGGCTTGCACATCGACATGGGCTACTGGATCACCATCACCGCGGTGATCATCCTGCAGGCATATCCGTCGGCCACCTGGCAGCGGGCGATCCAGCGCGTCGGTGGTACCGTGCTTGGCGGCCTGATCGCCGCCGGCACCGCCTTCTTCCTGCATGGACCGGCGGCGATCGTTATCGTCGTGATCCCGCTCAGCCTGCTGTCGATGGCGTTCCGCGGAGTCAGCTACGCACTTTACATCGTCTGCATAACGCCGCTCTTCATTCTCATAACGGAACTCGTCAACCACGGCGGGGTGCTGTCGCCTGCGCTTGGCGAGTTGCGGATACTGGACAATTTGGTGGGGGCGGCGATCGGCATGCTCGCCACCTTCATGCTGTGGCCGAGCTGGGAAGCCCACTTCCTGCGCCGCCGTCTTGCCGAGGACCTGCGTGCCAACGCCCGCTTCCTGATGGCGGCGCTCGACGCATGGCTGGGGACCGCGACCTTGCGGGAGACGGATGACGCCCGGCGACAAGCAGGCCTCGCCGGAAACAACGCCGAGGCGTCGTTGCGCAGGACGATGGACGAACCGCGGCGTCACCCGTCCGATCAGATTGCGGCCGCCATGGCGATCACCGCTGCGGCACGGCGGCTTGCGGGCATGGCCGCGCTCGTCGTGCAGTCGCCACCGGTGCCTGAGGCAATGGCGCGCATTGCCGGCATCCGTCCGTATCTTCAAGGAACGGCCGAGGCTGCCGCGGACGCGATCGAGCACGGAAGAGCGCCGGCCGCGGGTTCCGCCAAAACGCTGCCGCACCGTTCGCAGATCGAGATCCTGCTGAATGGGGTCCTGCGGCAACTCAGCGTCGTATCGGAAGCGGCTCGGAGGCTCGCCGTCCCCGAGCGGCCTTTTCCATCGCCACGTGATCCGGGCGAGCGATCTACGACTATTCCAGGCTGTAGATCTGGCTGATCCATGTCCCCATTGGTTGATCTTTCTTGACACGAATAGTTAGTTTAGATAACTAGCGCGACGCCAACAGGCAGACTCTGCCCACACGCATCAGAGCGCCTTGTCACCACCGGAGATATCATGAGCATCGACCTGACACCGCTGGTGCAGGCGCTGGCTGCGCTTGCGTTGGCGGCAATGAGTGGGGCGACCCCCTACCTCACGCCGCTCCTGCGCCGCTATCTGCACATCAGGCTCACCGCGACCCAGGCTGCCGCGATCCAGACCGCTGCCGATGCTGGCGCGCAGGCGGCCTACGGCTACATCGCAGCGCATGCTGCCAGCTATCGCGATGTGGCGATCCGCGATGCCGCCATCGCCAAGGGCGTGCAGCACGTTGTCGCCTCGACACCAGAAGCCCTGACGGCGATCGGCGTCACGCCCGAGCACGTCCGGAACATGGTCGAGGCGCGGTTCGGAGGGCTCCTGGCCACCGATCCCAACGTGTCGATCGGCGCCTCGCCGGTCGCCTGAACCCCAGCAACAATCCGGAGAAATCACCATGCGATGCATCTTGGCGCTGCCGTTGCTCGCCTGCCTGTCCGCGTGCGGCAACGTGACGCCGGAACAGCAGGCGACGATCAGGCAGGTGCTGACGGTGGCCTGCAACGTGGACGGCGTGGTTGTGCCGGTGGCGCAGCCGATCGTGGCCACCCTGGGCCCGGTGGGTGCCACTGTCGCACAGGTGGACCTGCTGGTGCACCCCGCGGTGATTGAAGCATGTAAGACAATCAACGGGGTACCGGTGAGTGTGACACCGGTTGGCGCTCCAGTGACCGTGCCCGCCGAAGGCGCCGCCTAGTTCGAGCGACTGGGGGCGGGCGCGCGTCGGTGCGGGGATCGCCCCTCCTTGGTGCGAGTGCCCCTGCGTGTCGCCTTAAGCTCGTGTTGACTGACAGGGGGTAGCCTTCTTCGGGTCACCTCTGAAATTGAAAGTGAAACCGATGAGCGCTCCAGTCGCCAATGACCATTTTGACTTTTCGCTTGGCAACCTGAGCTATATCAATTCCGCATACGATGAGCCGTATGTTTCCGCGAAGCCGCTGGATCGCCGGATTTCCGTTTGGGTTGCGCGGTTGATGTCGATGTTCCGTGAATGGCGGCACCGGCGCGCCGTTATGCAGGAGATGTCGCTGATGACAGATCGTGAGCTCTCGGATATCGGCCTTTCGCGATCCGACCTCGCTCGGGTGTTCGATCCGGCGTTCGCGGCGGCGCGTGACAGGGGGCGCGAGTACATCGCTTATTGATTCTCGTCCGGCGGCTGACAGTCCACCACACGCACGCTGTGTACCATTATCTCGGAACCTCACCCGACGAACGGCACCAGACCCACCCTTGCACTGGCATCATGCCATCCCGCGCAGGTTATCCGCTCGGTTGGTGCGGCACGCGTGGAGCCACGGATATGCCACGGAGGCAGCGGCGGACGATGCATTCATTCGTGTAGGGTTGGCCGAAGCCGTTGCCTATACCGCTGCCGACAATCTGAGGTCACAGGCAGTGATGACCCGATTGCAATTGCAGCGCGACGCGTCACGCGATTTCACGGCAGACTATGACGGCGTGAAAGCCTGGCGAGGGTTGGTCTGGGTTGCGCGTTGCGCCGGGTAATTCCTGGGCTTTCGCCGATGCGGTATTGCGCCCGTCATCGCCGTTCGATCTCGACCCGGGCGCGCAGCACCGGCTGCTATTGCCGCTCGATCCGCTCGACCTTGGTCAGGTCCATCGACCAGGGCAGGGCCGAGCGGCACCATTGCTGACGCGCCGGCGGGGCGAGTTGATGGCGCTGGTCGATGCCGCCAAGCCGTAATCCATAAATCGACGGGGTTGGCTCGGAGGAGGTGGCATAGATCGGGGTGCCGCACTCCGGGCAGAAGGCGTGGACGCGTTGCTTCCCACTTTCCGCGGTCTTGATGTAAGTCTTCGGCGTTCCGCTCTTCAGCACGAACGTTTCTGGCAGGCTCGGGATGGCGGCACGAAACACCGTGCCGGTCAGCTTCTGGCAGTCGGTGCAGTGACAAATCCTGACTGTCCCCGGGTCGACCTCCGCCTCGTATGTGATGTGCCCGCAATGGCACCCGCCGGTCACCTTCATTTGCGCCCCTGCTTTAACTCAAAGGGTTGATCGCTTCGCTTTCCCTGCGCCACTACAAAGATCGATCTGTAAATCATCGCTTTGTCGCAATCGCGCAGACGTACCGCCGAATAGGCATATCTGCCAATATACCACGAGCCATCGCGGCGAAACCGGCTGCGTTCGCCTTGTCCATTTCTTTTGCCAATGCTGCCTCAGCCGCGATGAGACCTTCCGCGAGCGCGGTTTGTTGGCGTCGCCAATCCGGTGGCTCTTCGTAGGCGTCAATAATAAAGCCCGCCGCTTCTAATAGTGGGCGGTGGTCCGCGAGTTGCTCGGCATCGAGCCTCGCGGAGTAACCTGACTGTTCCCAGGTCGTGAACCCCAAAGTCCCTCCGGTCCTAAGGATACGCGCGAACTCGCGTGCCGCTGCAGCCTTGTCCGGCACGAAGACCAATACATCGAGGCTCAACACGGCATCACAGGACGCATCGGGCAATCCTGTCGCGGTCAGATCGCCGACCCGAAAACGCGCGCGATCGGCAATGCCCAAACGAACGGCCTGCTCGCGCGCCAAATCCACGCCGACGGTGGAGATGTCGATACCGATCAGGTGTGCCCCTGTCTGTTTGGCAACCCACAAGCCTGGGCCGCCATGGCCGCAACCCAGATCCGCCAGAGTGCAATGTGGCGCGAGCCTCAACGCGTCGCGGAGATGCCGAAGCGTCGTGCCCGAATAAAAGCCGTTCGTGTATGTGTCGACGGCGTAATCGTCGCCAAATGCCGTCCGGTGGACGCGCTCCAGCGTAACACTCCGAAGCCGGGCGGCGTACGAGTTGTTGAACCGTTCAGCGAGCCGAGACGTTTGTGTGTTGTCAGCCACCAGCGTCCCCCACGCGAGCCGCCCGGAAGCCGGCAGCATGGTGGGGTCCCGGCAAGTTCAGCATGAGCAGCCAATATATGAAGCCTCGCCGCCACGCTATTCTTTCGCAGCCGTCTCTCGGGCAATTCTCGAACAGGTTTCCAACACAATCCAACGCTCGATCCCACCCGGATTGGTGGTGTCTCAAAAGGCATCCACACGTGTGCTACACCTACCGCGTGGAGCAACTGACGACAGAACCGCTCGTACTCGCACTGCGCATTTGCACCAGAACGGGCCAATATCCACTTGACGACCTTCTTGTGTGGGGAAATCAATAAGCAGGTGACCACGCCTCCTGATCTTGCCGTTCTGCGGCAGTCCATCCAGCAGGACCCGCTGGGCGCGCGCGCGCAGATCGACGCGCTGTTGGCGCACGAGCCCGACAGTATCGCGCTCATCGAGGCGCGCATCCTCACGCAGCTGCGCTGCAACGACATGGCGGAGGTGGTGGAGGCGGCACAGCGCGCACTATCACGACACCGCACGCTGAATTTGTATTTCTGGCTTGGCGGCGCGCTGCTGCATCTAGGGCGGCCGCGCGAGGCTTTGGCACCGCTTGGCGAGGCCGTGGGGCTCGGGGCCAATCCGGCAACACTCGATACTCTCGCGCGTTGCCAGCATCGACTGGGCATGATCGACGCGGCGATCGCCACCTTGCGCCATGCAATCTCGCTGCCGGCTGAGGGTGTCACTCCCTTCTATGCCAGCCTCCGCGGCCTGGCTTATGCGCTGCGTGATGCCGGGCGATGGCAAGAGTCCGAGCGGGTGATTCAAGATCTGCTGATGCGCTTCTCGGCACAGCCCGCGCGTGTCGCCTCCATGGCGCTGCACTTCGACATTATCCTCGCCTACCCGGGCTGGAACCGGTTTCTCGACAAGGCACGGCTTGCCGAGGCCTTCGGCGCTTTTCATGCGCGCAGGCCGGACGATCCGGTGTTCTGGCCGGAAACCTTCCGTCTGCCGCAGGAACACGTCGCCCTCGCGGATTGGTACGCCGCCAATCCTGGCGCGATCCTGGCCATCAAGCCGAATGATCTGTTCGGCGGCCGCGGCATAACGGTCACGCGCGCCCTGCCGCCGGAGGATGCCAGTGGCTGCGTGGCGCAGCGCTACGTCGATCCGCCCGCGCTGATCGAGGGGCACAAGTTCCATATCCGTCTCTACATCCTCATCACCTCGGCTGCGCCCACGCGTGCGTGGCTGTGGGGCGAAGGGATCGTTCGCCTGGCGCCCGAGCTCTACGCCACGGATGATGCGGCGCTGGCGCGGCCGGCAGCGCACATCACGAACACCGCGCTGCATATAGGGCACCCAGCGCTGCATGTTGCCGATGACGCCAGCGCCGAAGATGTCGGCCATGTCCGCGCCCTCGGTGCCGTCCTGCGCCGGCTCTATCCACAGCCTGAGGCGCGCGCGCAGGCATGGGATGATCTGCGCATGCTGGCCCGCCGCTTCATCGCCTGCGTGGCAGAGTCCGGCGTGTTCGTGGCACAGGCGCGCGAGCATCCGCGCTGGAGCTTCCCGCCCATGCTGTTCGCGCTCGACGTGCTGGTCGATCGGGACGGCCGCCCCTGGCTGCTGGAAGTGCAGCGCAACCCGTCGATGACCGGCAGCCCGCTGCTCAACCGGCTGAATGCCGAGCTGTTCCGCGCCGCGTTTCGCCTAGGTGTGCATCATCTGCTGGACACTCCGATGGCAGACCCCGCACCACTGAGTGATCCGGCCGCGCTCGAGCGCATCGCTCTGACCAAGGAAACCGAATCGGCAGCAGGCTTCGAGCGCATCGCATAGCCGAATGATTTTGGAGCCACCGCACAATTTGCGGTCTCCTCCGCCCCGACGGCCGGGCGCCAATCCAATTGCCACGTTCAGTTGACATATCAATAACCCCGGGGTTATGAGTTGAAGTCAGGTTCACGTGGGGTTGTTGGACAAAATGAAACCGTCGGCCAACAGCATTTTTAAAGCGCTGGGCGATCCAACGCGGCGGGCCATCTTCGAGGAACTCAGCCGGCGAGGTGAGCAGACAGTGCATGTCTTGACGGAATTCTCCGGCGTGTCGCAGCCCGCCGTGTCAAAACACTTGGCAGCACTGAAGCTCGCCGGGCTGGTGCGGCTCCGCCGCGAGGGGCGCGAAGCGCATTATCGCGTTCGCCCTGACGGGATCGCGCCGTTGGTCGATTGGCTCACTTTCTACAGCGCCTTTTGGCATGAGCGCTTGGAACGCCTGGAAGACCTGTTGAAGAGGATGGACCAATGAACGCAACGTCGACCGAAGCGCTCTCCGTCGTTGTCGAACGTGAGATGCCTTATCCGCCGGACAAGATCTGGCGCGCGCTCACGCAGCCGCACCTGATCGAGGAGTGGCTCATGAAGAATGACTTCAAGCCTGTTGTGGAGCACAGTTTCAATCTTCGCGCGGACTGGGGCGCTGTCGACTGTCGGGTCATGGCAGTCGAGCCAAACAAGACGCTGTCGTACACTTGGGCGGCCTATGGTCTCGAGAGTGTGGTTACCTGGACTCTCACCCCGACGAGCACGGGGACCCATCTGCGGATGGAGCAGTCGGGCTTCCGGCCGGATCAGCGGCAGGCCTATCAGGGCGCCAAGGGCGGGTGGCCGCAGTTCTTTGCGAAACTGGAGCAGGTATTGGCGCGGATGGATTGAAGGCTGTCGGCACGATGCAGGCTGGCACGGAGGTGCGAACAACATGCAAGACAGCGCTACGACAAAGGGCGAATCGCCGTCTCGGCTGATTGACGCGAGGATCAAGGAACTGGACGACTGGCGGGGCAGGACGCTCGCCCATGTCCGCGCTCTCATCAAACAGGCTGACCCGGAGGTGATCGAGGAGTGGAAGTGGCGAGGCGTTCCGGTTTGGTCTCACGATGGACTGATCTGCACCGGCGAGACTTACAAGAGCGTCGTGAAGCTGACCTTCGCCAAGGGCGCTTCGCTCGAGGACCCTTCAGGTCTGTTCAACTCCAGCCTTGAAGGCAACACCAGGCGCGCCATCGATATCCATGAGGATGATGAACTACATGAGGGTGCCTTCAAGGCCCTCATACGCGCCGCTGCGGCACTGAACAGGTCATCGTTGAAGAAACGGAGGTGAAACCGGCAGAGTCTGACGGACCATGGCGCGGCGGCTCAGCGGGCCCGGGCGAACGTCATGTCAGCTGGCTCGACGACGCGCACCTGATCGATTGCGTTGTCGCCAGGCAATTGTCGACGGTTCTGGGGCCCGGCACCCAATCGAAACCGCAGTCCGTCAACCAGGCCGGATGTAAAGGCACGCACGGTTTCCCACCGACGCCCTCGACACATCGCGAAGTAGACCAGCCCCTGGAACAACAGATACGGCACGATGCGCAGCCGCCATGAAACAGGAATGTGAAGCAATCGCAACATTGCGACCTGATTGCGGACGTATGTGTGGAGTCGAGACGGCGGCTGGCGGACCAGATGGATACCAAGAAGCGGTAGACGGATCGTGCCCTGGCCTAGGCGATGTGGCATCCGAACTGCGCTGTCGATCCAGCAGGAAAAGCCCCGTGACCAGGCGCGGAAGCACCACTCGATATCGATGGCGTCAATAAAGAAGTCCTCACGAAAGGGACCGATCTCCGTACAGGCGTCGAGGTCGAGCAGAGACCCTGACGAGATCACGAACGTCGCCGGCCAGGCGCTGCCGCACTGCCGCTCCGTTCTATTGCGGAATATGCGGGGCGGCTTGAACTGTTCGCCGCCGGCCGAAACCGCGAGGGGACCGACCACAGCCGGTCGCTCACCTGTCGAGCGGAGCAGTTCGTATGTGCTGCATAGCTCCGCCGCGATGCCGGTCCGAGGGGAAGAATCCTGGTCGAGGATCATGAGCTGGCGCGCTCCAGCAGCGCGCGCCGCCTCGACGATGTGGTTGTAGGCCACGCCCAGCCCAAGATTTCTGCCGTCGTTGAGGAACTGCAGGCCGGATGGAGCGGCGGTGCGCAGCCGCGCCTTCTGCTCAGGTGACAATGGTGAATTCAAGAAGAGCCAGATTTTGCTTCCGCCCTGCGAGATGACCGCCAATAGGCTGGCGAGGGCGTCCAGATTCGGACGGTAAGCCGTGACGCCGACACCGATAGGGGCTGGTGCCTTCGGTGGAGCTGGCCTGGTGCCGTCAGCTGCATGGCTCATGGCGCCAGCCTGCCCGAGAAACTCGCGCGAGGGTAGCTCCAAGTCTCCTCATCCAGCGCCAAGCGTGTCGTTCCACATGCCGGATCTGCGACCCGTCCATGGGCCGCCATCGTCGGCCAACCGCGCGTCGCCAGCCTTGGCTTCTGCCTGAGCCTTAATGCTGAATCGAGCCTCTTTGCAGGCCGTGGCATTGCCTCAGAAGGTGCATTGCATCTTCGGTCTCAAGTTTTAGACCAAAGTTCATTATCATTCGATGCATTGTGCTTGACTTTTCTCGAAATTTAAACGATATGATGTCGAAACCTGCTCCATGAGGACCCGACTGTGGCGACCCTTTCGACGCTTTCGCATCACCGTCGCCGCAGCCCGCAGCCCGCCGTACCCGCGACGGCCTCTCCGTCCGGGCCGGGCGCGGGTGGTGCTGTTCCCAAGCTGCACGCCGCCCTTGCCGTTGCCTCATCAAGGCGAGCGGCAGCGCATCTCGATCAAGTTGAACCTGCGCGGGGAGCCGTTCCCAGGAGCGTCCACCCTGCGCGCCCGCTGTCACGCTGAGCCCTGGCTGAGATCGTTGAGGAAATAACTACGATGGCAACAACAATTGGCAACCAGATCACGCTCGACGGACAGTTCACGGACTGGCTGGCGACCGACGCGGTCATGACCTCACAAAATACCGTCGCAGGATACCAGGTCTACGGCGCCTTCCTTAACGACGCGACGCTCGGCAACACTTACGTGATCGGTATCGACGCGACCGCCACGACGGACGCGGCCATCGCCGCGGGCACCGTGATCTATTTGAATGCGGATCAAAACAACACGACCGGCTATAGCCCGTTTGGCAAGGTTGGCGCCGAGTATGAGGTGCAGTTCGCTCTGGATTCGACCGGAGCGCTGCAGCCCTATCTGTATTCGGTCACATCCGCCGGCGTCGCCACCCTGCTCAACGGCGGTGCGCCACTCGATGCAGGCTTCTCCAGCAACGGCGAGAGCGTCGAACTCGCAATCCCGCAGGCGTTGCTGACGCCGGCCGGGGGCGTCGCGCCGACCTCGATCAATTTTGCCACCCTGATCAATGGCGCACAGGGGTTGCCTGGCGATTTCACCAACAATCCGGAATACACCATCACCGATCCCGCGGTCCTGCCAACAACAATTGGCAACCTGATCGCGCTCGACGGGACATTCTCGGATTGGCCGGCAGCCGACATCGTCACAAATCCGGCAAACGTCGCCGCAGGGTATCAAATCTACGGTGCCTTCCTCAACGATGCGACGCTCGGCAACACTTACGTGATCGGAATTGACGCGACCGCCGCGACGGACCCGGTCATCGGCCTACTCGACACCATCTATTTGAACACCGATCAAAATGCCGCAACCGGCTATAACCTGTCATTCGCCAACGTTGGCGCCGAGTATGAGGTGCAGTTCGCCTACGGCTCCAATGCCGCGCTCGAGCCCTTTCTGTATTCAGTCACATCCGCCGGCGTCACGGCGCTGCTCAACGGCGGGGCGCCGCTCGATTACGGCTTCTCGAGCAATGGCGAAAGCCTCGAGGTCGCGATCCCGCAGGCGTTGCTGACGCCGGTCGGCGGCGCCGCACCGACCTCGATCAATTTCGTCGCCCTCAACGGGGCACAGGGTCTGCCTACCGATCTTGCCGTCAATCCGCAATACACCATCACCGACACCGCGACGCTGGCGGTGCAGGCACCCACCCACAAGGTTGCCATCGTCTACTCGGACACCACCGCGGCCCTCTATTTCAGTCAGACCGCCTATTCCGATCTGTTCATGGCGGCACAGAACCAGGCCCGCATGGCCGGGGTGTCGTATGACATCATCGATGAATCACAACTGACGAATATCAACAACCTAATTGGTTACGATGCCATAATCTTCCCGTCGATGGCGGACGTAAATACCGCGGAACTGCCGGCGATCATGTCGACACTCATCAGTGCGGTCTACAACTACCACATCGGCATCATCACCGCCGGCGACTTTCTGACCAACGATCAAACCGGCGCACCACTGCCCGGCAACCCGTATTCCAACATGGAGACCCTGCTCGGGCTTGCCAGGGTTTCCGGCGGCAACAGCGGAGCCATATCGGTCACCGCCAACGACGTCACCAACCCGATCATGAAGAGCTACACCGCTGGCCAGGTCATCCAGACCTACCCCAGTGAAGGCTATGCGGATTATCAGGCCGTCGGCGGCACCGCGACGGATGTGCTCGTCAATCAGACCGTCACTGACCCGACACTCGGCGGCACCGGCACGGAAACAATCCCCGGCGTCATCCAGACCACGACCGGCGGCACCAACGTGGAATTCGCCAGCCAGGATCTGCTCGGCGACAGCAACCTGTTGTCGAACGCCATCCAGGCCGTGTCACTCGGCACGCAGCCGGGCGTTGCACTGCATGAGTCCCGTGACGCCGGCATCGTGGCTGTGCGCATGGACATGGACCAGTCGCAGTTCCCTGCGGACGTGACGCCAGCGGGCGGCGGGCCCGGCATCTACGACACCTTGATACCGATCCTGCAGCAGTGGAATCAGCAATACGATTTCGTGGGATCCTACTTCGTCAATATCGGCGATAATCCGAACGGCGCCGACCCATCGACGACGAACTGGACCGTGAACTCGGTCTATTACAAAGAGCTCTTGGCGATGGGGAGCGAGATCGGCAACCACTCCTACACCCACCTTATCAATCCTCCCACTACGGGATTCACGGCGACCACCTCCGGCGATACGCCGGCCGGCTCGACCACGATCACTTTGACCGGTGCGCCACCTTCGTTCGCGGGCGTCACGGTGGGCATGTTCGTCACGGCCTCCAACGGCGCACTTGGTACGAACACGCCGCTCCCCGGCGCCGCCGGAGAGGGTGGCTCCATCGCCAACTCTCAGGTCACCGCGGTTTCAGGCGATACCATCACCATCAGCTACGTGCCAGGCGGCTACGGTGCCGCGAATGATGGTACTATCGCCGACATTCCTGCCGGCACGACACTGACCTTCTCGATTCCGGCAGAAAACACCAACTTCCTGCAAACCACCGGCACGGTCACAAGCGCGACCGGCAATCCCTTCACCTACGCATACGAGTTTCAACAGTCGGCTGCGCTGGAGTCGCAGGAACTCGGTATTCCGATCGAGGGTGCCGCTATTCCGGGCGCCAACGAAACATTCGCAACCGACCAGAACATCCTCCCCTATTACCAATCGGTCGCCGCGACAGCGACAACGCCGGGATACACCGGTTTCCTGACCGGTGGCTGGACCGGCGTCGGTTCAGGCTACCCGAGCGCGATAGGCTACATGAGCCCGAGCGCGACCGACGAGGGCTCGCTCTATATCGCGCCGAACATGACGTTCGACTTCACCGAGATCCAGTACGAAGGCAAGACCGTGGCGCAAGCCGAGGCGGACTGGGCGGCGCAGTTCAACGCGCTCACGGCCAATGCCGCCGGCACGCCCGTCGTTGTGTTGCCGGTCCACGATTACGGTGTTGCGGCCTGGAACACGACCACTGATACGGGTACAGGCTCGCCCTACACCACGGCGATGTACACGCAATTCATCGCGCAAGCCTATGCCGACAACTACGAGTTCCTGACGCTCGAGGAGCTGGCGGCGCGCACCGAAGCGCAGCAGAAGGCGGCCATCAACTACACCACCGTCGGCAACACGATCACCGCGACGGTCACCCCAGACCCCACGGCGCCGGATGTCGGCGGGATGGCGCTCGACGTTATCAACGGCGGCACGGACGTGATTCAGAACGTCACCAACTGGTACGCCTACAACACGCAGGAGCTGTTCCTGCCGACCCACGGTGGCACATTCACGATCAATCTCGGCACCACACAGGATGCGGTCACGCACATCGAATCACTGCCGATGCGTGGTGATCTTCTCTCGGTCACTGGCAACGGTCGCGATCTTAGCTTCGCCATGGATGGCACCGGTCAGGTCGTCATCGACCTCGATACCGCTACCTCGGCGCCCATCGTCACTGGCGCCACGGTTGTCAGCGACATCGGCAATGTGCTGACGCTCTCGCTCGCCTCGGCAGGTGAGAATGACGTTGCGGTGTACATTGCTCCGGCGGAGTTTGTCCGCACGGTGTCTTTCTCCGCCGACACAGGATCGAGCGCCTCCGATTTCATCACCAACATTGCGGCACAGACCATTTCCGGCACTCTGAGCTCGGCACTCTTGGCGGGAGACGTCGTGAAGGTGTCGCTCGACGGCGGCACAACATGGCAGACAGCGACTGCCGCAGCAGGGGCCACCACCTTCTCGCTCGCCGGAGTCACTCTGCTCGGTAGTGGTACGTTGAAGGTCCAGGTTGAGAATTCTTATGGCATGGCCAGCACGGCATTGGTCCAGGCATATGTGCTGGATCAAACCCCGCCCGCGGCCCCGACAACTCCGGACCTTACTGCCGCTTCAGACAGCGGAGTGTCGAGCACGGACAATGTCACCAACGTCACCACGCCGACCTTCACGGGCACGGCCGAGGCTGGAAGTACGGTGACCTTATTCGACGGTGTCACCGCCGTCGGTACTGCGGTCGCCACGGCAAGCGGCAGTTGGTCAATCACCACGCCGGCCCTGGCGAGCGGGGTCCAGAACTTCACCGCCGAGGCGACGGATGTGGCCGGCAATGTCAGCGCCATGTCGGGAGCCTTGCCGGTCACCATCGATGCCTCAGATCCGGTGGTAACTGGAGTGACGGCGCAGCCATCCGACGCGGTTCTTGGCCGTGATGCGCAGGTAACCTTGTCATTGGGGCTGAGCGAGCCGGTGACGGTTGACACCGCGGGCGGCATTCCAACTCTTTCGTTGGATAACGGACGAATCGCCACGTATGAGTCAGGTTCCGGGACCAGTTCGCTGACGTTCGGCTATACTGTTGGCGTCGGCGAGCATGTTTCAGACCTGACGGTGACTGCTGCCAACCTGAACGGCGCCACAGTGACCGATGTGGCAGGCAATCCGGTGAATTTGAGTGGAGCGGTTGCCAATCCATCCGGCACCCTGGATGTGGAAGGGTTTGCTGTGTTCGACGTCACCAAAGGGCAATCCATTCCTGCCATCGGCGAGGCATATAAAGGGCCGGTCGCCGGCCTCCAGAACGAATACATCAACGTCACCAGTGACAATTTGAACGTGAGCGCCTTCACGCCAAACTGGTTCATCCACACTGGCAGCGGGACCGACGCGATCGCTGTCAGCAGTGGCACCAATGTGCTGGATGGCGGCACTGGCTCCAACTTCCTGACGGGCGGCAGTGGAACCGACACCTTCTTCGTGGATGATCGCGGACCCACGGCCGACATCTGGAGCACGGTCAATGGGTTCCACGCCGGGGATGCCGCCACAATCTGGGGGGTGACGCCACAGGACTTCAACTTGACTTGGGTCGCCGGCCAAGGAGCGGCGGGCTATACTGGATTGACACTGCACGCCACTGCGGCGGGGCAGCCGACTGCGTCACTGACATTAGCGGGCTACACTATGGCTGACTTGAGCGACGGTCGGCTTTCCGTCCAGTTCGGCACCGATCCCGCCAGCGGCAGTGCTTACATGTATGTGCACGGGAACAGCTGATATAAGCAGGTGCCCCGCGGACACTGGATGTCGGTCCGCGGGGCGAAGCCGATCAAATTTCGGCAACGTCGACGACGGCTTCGGCAAAAGCCCTCGGGGCTTCCTGGGGCAGATTGTGCCCGATCCCGCCCTTGATGGTCCGGTGCGCATACCTGCCAGAGAACATCTTGGCATAGGAACCAGGATCCGGATGCGGTGCGCCGTTGGCATCACCTTCTAGGGTAATGGTCGGCACAGTGATCACCGGGCTTGCGGCAAGGCGCTTTTCCAATCCGTCGTATTTCGGCTCGCCTTCAGCCAAGCCGAGCCGCCAACGATAATTGTGGATCACGATGCTGACGTGATCGGGGTTGGCGAATGACGCAGCGGACCGATCGAACGTTGCATCATCAAAGTGCCACTTCGGTGAAGCGAGCTGCCAGATGAGTTTGGCAAAATCGTGCCGGTATTTTTCGTAGCCGACCCGACCGCGTTCCGTCGCGAAATAAAACTGGTACCACCATTCGAGCTCGGCCTTTGGCGGCAGCGGCATCTTGCCGGATTCCTGGCTGCCGATCAGATAACCGCTCACGGAGACCATGCCGTTGCACCGTTCCGGCCAGAGCGCCGCGATGATGTTGGCCGTTCGCGCTCCCCAGTCAAAACCGGCAAGCGTCGCCTTCTCGATTTTGAGAGCATCCATCAGGGCAACAATATCGACAGCCACGACCGATGGCTGGCCATTCCGTAGCGTCTCACTTGAAAGAAACCGCGTCGTGCCATAGCCGCGCAGATACGGGACGATTACGCGATAACCCACAGATGCCAGCAAGGGGGCGACATCGACGAAGCTGTGAATGTCGTAGGGCCAGCCGTGCAAAAGAATGACCGGCGGCCCGTTGGCCGGTCCAGCCTCGGCATATCCGACATTCAGGAGGCCAGCGTCGATCTGCTTCAGTGAGGCGAACGAGACATTGGTCCCCGGCTTGATTGTTGGCAACTGCGTCGATTTTGTCTTGCCGCTCTGCGCACCCGCGGCCTCGATCATCCCGAGCTGCGTGGCGGCAATAGTCATCGCCGCCGTTCCGAGCAAGCGGCGGCGGCGATAGTTGATCTCTTTGGGTGTTCCGATCGTACTCATCGATGGTTTCCTTGGGGTTGATAGCCGGTCTGCGGGAGCGGCAATAAGCCTGGCGGCCGGAGATTATCTTTCAGAAATACGTCTGCCGCCGCGGCCCGCACACAAGTGTCAAATGGTTACAGAACCCCTCATCCGGTGTCTTGATGCAGATAAGCAATCAAGCTGAGCCTGACGTAGCGATCCCGGGCGACCGCCCGCTGCAAGGGAACTTGACGTTTTCGGCGGTCAGTGGCGGATTTCTCTTCCGACGATGATGCGGATTCGCGTGGAGTTGCAGAGGGTAGCGGGCAGCGGTGAGGTATTCATTGGGGATTGCACTCCTGCTGGCGGCCCTGTCAGCGATGGGTGCTTGCTCTGCTAAGATAACACACGTGAACGTGTATCCTGCCTTCGGCCCGCATTATGGGGATGGCCGCTGAGGAATGTCCCGGCTGTTTCGCCCGAGGCTGACGCAGCTTGCCGCAACGCCATCCGCCTTGGCGCCGCGTCTCGCGAGTCCGACGGTGCTACGGACGGCCACCGGCCGTGCGCAACCGTCGGTTGACACCTATCGACAGATACCGACAGACGCGGTCCAGGAAGCGCGCGTTGTTGCTCAATCGGCCGCGTGCGGCGTGCGCGTCCGGGCTCGCCAGATACGCGGCGTGCTTCGCCAAACGCTCGTATCCTTCCGCGAGAATTACCTTTACGCGTCTCACTTCTGGATCTTGCGTCGTATCGGCCTCGGACCACGCGTCCGCTGCTCGCCGCAGCCAATCCGCAGTTGTCATCGTCGGTTGCATGACAAATCGGTAAGACAGGCGCCCGTAGCCTGTCCAGGCTCCTGCAGTCCACGGGCCAGTCAACAAGCGGCGAGCGAATCGGCGGCATCCAGGCGAAGCGTACTGTCCGGCTGAAGTATGTGCCGCCGGCCTCTCAGGGCGAGGCACATTGGGCTGCCCGCGAGGAGGGTGGCACTGATTTCGTCCGCCGCCTGATCGATCAGGATCCTGACAACGCGACCGCGCCAATGGACGCTAAAGCCGAAGCGCTTCCAGGCAGGCGGCAGGCGGGGATCCACGCCAAGGGCATCGGGGCGCAAGGACAGGCCGGCAAAACCGAACAAGGCTGCCTGCCACAACCCGCCGAGCGCGGCGATATGGACGCCGCCCGCGCTACCATCCGAGGTGTCCGCAAGATCTGTCGCGGCCGTCTCTCGGAAGTAGCGGGTCGCGAGATCCATATCGCCCAGTCGGGCAGCAACGAAGGCGTGCATACCGCGGCTGAGCGAGCTGCCATGGCCGCAGCGCTGCTCATAGAAGCGGAAATTCGCCAGCCTCGCCTGTGCATCGCATTCTTCCGGCAGCAGGGCCAGCAGGGCCACGACATCGGCCTGCTTCACCACCTGGGATCGCTGAGTGCGCTCGCGTCCAAGCAGGACATCAAGCGGCATTGTGCGGTCGGCGTATCGGAGCAGATCGATCTCTTCGAGACCGAAGAAGCCGGCAAACTGCTCAAACAGTCCACTGTCCGGATTGAATCCGGTAACCAGCGAATCGGCCACCTCCGCCCACTGCTGGAGTTCGGCGTCGTCGAGGTCGAGCTGCTTCGAGAGTTCACCCCAGCGATCCGGCCAACGGTCGCGCAACGCGGCCGCCATCTCAACGCCGCGCCTGATGTTCCAGCGTGCCATGACGTTCGTATAGGCGTTGTCGTCGACGCTCTCATGATATTCATCCGGGCCGATGACGCCACGGATGTGGCATTTGCCATCCGCCTCCGGACCGGCGCGGTCAGCCCAGAACCGTGCGGTTTCCAGGAGAATTTCAGCTCCGGCGCTGATCATGAAGGCGTCGTCGCCGGTCGCCTCCCAGTATTGCCAGACCGCATAGGCGACATCGGCAGTGATGTGCTGCTCCTGAGTGCCGCAGAGCACCTGGATCGGCTCGCCGGTGGGACCAGTGAGCTGCTCTGGGGTTGTCTCATCGCCGGTATCGGTTGACTCCCAGGCGTACATCGCCCCGCGCCAGCCCATCCGGACTGCCTTGGCGCGAGCACCAGGCAAGGTGTGATAGCGATACATCAGCAGAGCCCGAGCGGCCTCAGGCCATGTCGCGATGTAGAACGGCAGCACATAGATTTCCGTGTCCCAGAACACGTGCCCCAGGTAGCCATCTCCCGTCAGCGCGCGGGCTCCGATGGAGACCCTTTCGTCCGCCGGATTGGCCGCACTGTTCAGATGATACATCGCAAAGCGCAAAGCCCGTTGGGACGCGTCGTCCCCTTTGATTTCGAGATCGCAGACGCGCCAGCGTTCTGCCCAGGCAACCTCATGTGCGGCGAGGACACCACGCCAGCCGATCCGCTCCGCTCGATCGAGCGCGTCCCGCGCCTGGTTGCCAGGATCGCCGACAGGACTGTCGCCGCGTGTCACGGCAATCAGGCGCTGGAAAGATGCGGCCTGACCAGGCGCCGATGTCCACGTCCAGGACCATCGAAACGGGCTCAGCGCCTGCGGCGACAGTTCGGCATCATTCAATTGCAACGAGGCGGCACAGGCCATGGCGAGGCTTTTGCCGGACTGTTCGGTGCGCCATACACCGAAATCCTGCTCGAGGTGTTGTGGGTCCAGCCCGGAGCCCGATTCGTCGAACCGTGCGTCTATGACGATCTCCGCGTTGGCCTGCTCCACTTCCAGACGCACAAGTTGCAGCCCCAGCGCGCGATCGGCCATAGACACAAGGCGGAGCGTCTTGACCTTGACAACAATCCCGCTGGGATCGCGCTGCTGCCACTCCGTGAGCATCACTCCCCGACGCATGTCGAGGATCCGCTGGTGGCGCAGCGAATCTCCGTTGTGATGCAACAGGACCCTGCCATTGATCAGTACCCGTAATCGGAGCCAATCGGCCACCGGCACCAGGGCCGGGACCGGCGGCTCGATGTTAGGCGTATCGAACAGCCCCGCCACATAGGTGCGCGGCCAGGACGCCCATCTGAGAGTGTGCGACCAGGATACCCAGGTAGGTCCTCGGCTGATCTCCCGAGCCGCACGGACGCCGAGAAAGCCGTTACTGACAGTGAAGCGCGATTCGATGCTGCTCTCGCGCAGGGGATCGTAACTTTGTTCCACCAGCAGCCAGTCGCTATCCTGGCTCGGCTCCAGCGCCTGCTGCAAATCCATATGATGCCTCACTTTTCTCGTGCGCGGAGCTGGCCCGTGATCAACGCGTCCAGGTCGACGTCGTCCAGACTGGTCACGACCAGATCGGCGCAGGCTGCCCGCAGAAGAGCCGCATCCCCCAGCCGCGCGATCCCCAGCGCCATCATTCCGCCGGCACGTGCCGCGGCGATGCCGGCCGGCGCGTCCTCGACGACCAGGCAGGTCGCGGGTGCCACTCCCAGTTCTTGCGCTGCGATGAGAAAGATCTCCGGGTCCGGCTTGCCGTGGGACAGATCGCGACCGCAGACATTGGCGACGAAGAGATCAAGCAGCGTCTGATCCTGCGACAGGTGGATCAGGCGCATCATCTGGTTGGCGTTTTTCGACGATGACGCCACCGCGAGAGGGATACCTCTGCCCACGAGTGCACGCGCAAAGCGCAGCGCGTCGGGGTACACGGTGAAGTCGCGCGCGGCGATCAACGCCTCCAGGATCTGCTGCTTGCGCTCGGCGTAAGCCTCAGTGCGTTGTGCTACGTTGGCGACACCCAACTGTTCCAGCGCGGCGCGAGCCCCACTGAAACGCGGCTTGCCCGCGACGTGCGCCTGATAGATCTCGGTCGTGAAGCGGGCAGGATCGGTGAACCCCTGCAGCGCCTCCCGCCAGGCACGCTCATGGGGCGAATCAATAAGGACGCCGTCCACGTCGAAGGTGACGGCGGCGAGAGTTCGGTGGGAAGCAGATCCTGCTGGCATCTGAAGACTTCTCGTCCGCCGGGACAGGCCTGGCTGATAGCATGACCAAGTCGGGGATTGCAGCTTCGAAATCAGCGGCACCCACCATCGACCGTGATGTTGCCGATGCCTGATCTATTCGACGAATGACATAAATTTAACTGACATGACGCCGGTTTAATCGCTGCAGCGGGGGAACGGTTACCCGACAAGCGGCATTTTCCGTGTGTCGGCGGCAGTCGTCCGGCTTGCCGCCTGAATACCCGGCATTTTCCACTAGGAGGAACTATGAGCCTTTCCAACGAGACGACCCGCACACCACGATTGTGGCGCCGCGGCGCGATAGCCGCTGTTCTACTGGCTGGCACCGCGCTTGGCGGTTTCGCCGCCGCCCACGCCGGATTAGCCGCAACCGAGGCCACTCCTGGCGCTCCGGTCAATCCGCCCGGCAGCGGCATGACCGGCCACACGTTGCCCGACTTCACCGACCTGGTCACTCAGGTCAAACCTGCGGTGGTCTCGATCACAACCAAGCTTCAGGCCAGCCCCGCCTCCGACGAGGACGGACCGCAGTTGCCGATGCCGTTCCGGCAGTTCCCCTTCGGCGGTATGGGCCCGCAGATGGGACCGCAAGCGCACGCCATCGAGGCGCGCGGTTCCGGTTTCATCGTCGATGCCAACGGCACGATCGTGACCAACAACCATGTGGTGAAGGACGCGAAGTCGGTATCCGTCACACTGGACGACGGCACGCAGTTGCCGGCCAAGGTGATCGGGCGCGATGCCCGCACCGACATCGCCGTGCTGAAGATCGATGCGCACAAGCAGCTTCCCTACATCCAGCTCGGCAATTCGGCGAACGTGAAGCCGGGCGAGTGGGTGGTCGCGATGGGCAACCCCTTCGGTCTGGGCGGATCGGTGACCGCCGGCATTGTTTCGGCCAGCGGCCGCGATATCGGCGCCGGTCCGTATGACCAGTTCATTCAGGTCGACGCGCCCATCAACCAGGGCAATTCCGGTGGGCCGCTGTTCACCCAGGACGGCAAGGTGATCGGCATGAACACTGCCATCCTATCACCCTCCGGCGGCTCGGTCGGGATCGGCTTCGCCATTCCATCCGATATGATCCACACCGTGGTGTCGCAGCTTGAGAAGACCGGCAAGGTCACCCGTGGCTATATCGGCGTCGAGGCGCAGCAGGTCAGCGACACCATGGCGAAGGCCATGCATCTTGACGCGAAGTCCGGTGCGCTTATCGCGGGTGTGCAGAGCGATGCGCCGGCGTCGCACGCTGGTCTGCAGCCGGGTGACGTGATCACCGCGGTGAACGGCCAGACGGTGAAGAATCCACGCGATCTCGCGGTGGACGTTGCCTCGGTGCAGCCAGGTGACGAAGCGAAGCTTCAGGTTATGCACGATGGCGACAGCAAGACGGTGTCGGTGAAGGTCGGCCAGATGCCGAATGAGCAGACCGCCAGCAACGACACCGGGCCATCGTCGCACGAGCGGATCGGCCTGGCGCTGGCGCCGTTGTCGCCGGATCTGCGCAACCAGCTCGACGTGCCGGACGGTACGCATGGTGCGGTCGTGCGCAACGTCGAGCCTGGGTCACCGGCTGACCAGGCCGGCCTGCAGGCTGGCGACGTCATCGTCGGCGTGGGTGACAAGCAAGTGACGTCCCCGTCCGAAGCGGCCACCGCGATCCGTGGGGCCAGCAAGGATCACGCGGTCGCGCTGCGCATCATTCGCAACGGCGAGCCGGTCTTCGTTGGTGTGAACCTGGACCAGAACTCTGAAGGCTGACGGCTGACGGGCCGGCCCCTCCACCGCGCAAGCGAGGGAGGGGCCGCTCCACAGCTCATGCCCTGCCGCGTTCCTCGCGCCACAGCGCCAGTTTCTCTTGCACTGGCCGATCGGAGAAGCTGAACAGCACGGCCTCACCGTTGGCACGATGGCGGTGCCAGTGCCAACTTGGCACAACGAAGATGTCGCGCGGCTTCCAGCGGAATGTCGTGTCGCCAATCACTGTCTCGCCTTCGCCTTCGACTGCGACGAACACGGTGCCGTCGGTCGAGCGATACGGCGCGGAAGCGAACCTTGCAGGCAGCAATTGCATGAACGTGCCGATCGTCGGCATCGGCGACTTGCCGGACGCGGGATTGACATACCGCAGCTTATAACCGTGGCAGTCATCGGGGTCGCCGTTGCGTGACAGCGTAGCCAGCGCCTCGCGTGAGCGCGCATAGGGATAATTGAAGACCGGCGAACTTTTCGTCGTCGGATGCCAGTCCACGGGCAGCATGTTGGCGCCATAACGCGCCAGGCTGTCGCCTTCCGGACGTGTCACCGTCTGGCTGTCAGCATTCGCCGGCTCGGCAAAGCCGGCGTCGAACAGCCGCACGATCGGGATGTCCAGCCCGTCGAGCCAGACCATCGGCTGATCGGTATCGTTGCCATGGTCATGCCAGGTCCAGCTCGGCGTGATGACGAAGTCGCCGGGCTCCATCATCGTGCGCTCGCCTTCGACCGCGGTATAGGCGCCGTGGCCCTCGATGATGAAACGCAGCGCTGACTGCGAATGCCGGTGTGCCGGCGCCACTTCTCCCGGCATGATCAGTTGCAGTCCGGCGAACAGCGAATGCGTGATCGATGTCTGTCCGCGCAATCCGGGATTCTCCAGGATGAGGACGCGCCGCTCCGCCTCCTTCGCGGTGATCAGCCCACCGGCCTGCATCAGAAATGGCCGGACCACCTCATCGTAATCCCATCGGGCGGGCAACGCCGGAGTCACTGGCTGCCGTGTCACCATCGAGTGCAGACGCTCCCATAACGGGGCCAGCGAATGTTCGCCGATGCTGTCGTAGAATGCCTGGCGTTCGGTTGATGGCGCGACTGCGGTATCGTTCATCGGAGTTCCTGCCGGGTTAGCGACCCGTGATGGTCTGCCAGAGTTGCCGTGTTTCGCTGCGCGGGTCGTTCTCGATCCGACATTCGGCATCCAGCATCAAGGTGCCACGGCTGGCAAGGTCATAGGCCGGCCAGCGGGGAATGGCAGGATGCTCGGGCACGCCCGTATGAGCAAATGCCGCCCAGGTGCCGGACATCGTCGCTGCCAGGCGATGCGCAGCCTCACTACGGTCGGTCGCATTGGTCAAATCGATCGTGTCAAAGGTGAACGGCACGTCGAGCGCATGCGGCGCTTTGAGACGCCCGCCCTGCACCGGTGTCTCCCATTCGAAGGAATACATGTAGACCGGCGCGGCGGCCTGCTTCGCCTTCTGCTCTGCCACGATGAGCGAGCGGATGCGGAAGTTCGCATCGGTCAACGTGGCGATCAGGCGTTCCGCCGCGTTCGCCGAGGGATAGAGTTGCCGGTATGTTTCGATCACCTTGTCGGTGTGATTGCCGGCGACAGCGGCGACACGGTCGTGCATCTCCTGTTCGGTCAGCGTGCGGAACCACACCTTGTCGTCGCGGGCGAGGAAGCTCGCCATCTCGTCCTTCATGTCGCCGATCAGCAGCGGGATGTCGGCCGAGACCGCGGGTGCTCCTCGGTCGAAGGGATGCTGCGGCACAATCGTCCCGTCCACCACGGGGCCGAATGGATAGCGGTCGAAGAGCGGCAGTGACGCGGGTCCGATTGCCTTCAGAGCAGGTTCGACCGCCGCCAGAAGCTGCTGCATCGGCAGCGATTGAAGTTTGCCGAGATCGCGCGAGGTCAAACCGAGCGTCTTGAGCACAGCATCGGTCAGCTTGGCGGCACGGTCGGGTTCGCGCAGGCGGATGGCGGCGCCGCTCTGCACGATGGCACGGTGGAACAGGCCGCGTGCCGACGGCATCGCAAGCAGCGTGCAGACTTTTCCGCCACCGCCCGATTCGCCGAAGATTGTCACGTTGCCGGGATCGCCGCCGAACCGAGCGATGTTGTCGCGCACCCATTCCAGCGCAGCGATCATGTCGAGCGTGCCGGCGTTGCCGGATGCCGCAAAGTCCGCTCCACCGACCGCGGACAGATCCAGGAAGCCAAATATGTTCAGACGCTGGTTGACGGTGACGACGACGACGTCACCTCGCCTGGCGAGCCGCGAGCCCTGTAGGCGGGCGACGTTTGCCGTACCGTAGGAGAAGGCTCCGCCGTGGAACCATACCATGACCGGTCGTCTCGCAGTCTGGTCGAGACCGGGCGTCCATACATTGAGAGTGAGGCAATCCTCGGTTTCCGGCGTCGTGTCCGGCGGTCCGGAAAAGTCGGCGAGTTCGGGTCGTGAGGCCGGGCGGAGGCCTTGCTGCGGCGCATGCCCTTGGTACTCCAGCGCATCCCGCACACCAGCCCAGGGTGTCGGCTTACGTGGCGGCATGAACCGACTGGCGCCAGAGGTCGGCGCGCCATAGGGGATGGACTTGAAGGCAACGACACCTTCGACTGTGGCACCGCGAATACGGCCCGCCATCGTCTCCACCAATGACGTGCCTTGCGACGTGGCGAGATCGTTCATCGCAACCCTCCCTTTTCCGCCCACAGAGCATGCCTCCGTGCAACGCGCGGTGTCGAGTGTTCATGGATGGCGCGTTATTGCCGAACAGGGCAAGCCCGACCGCTACCGGATTTAGCGCTCCACCGTCGTTTCGATTTGCTTAACCCCTCGCGGCGACATTCCGCCTCCGTTGTGAACCGGCGGTATCAGAATGGGCGAGGTATTCGCGGTGGGAAGCCGCGTCAGCGCGCGTGGTCTGGCCTGGGACGTGATGGAGGTGTCGCCGCTGGGCGCGCAAACGCTGCTTCGGTTGCGCTGCACGGATGGCGATCTCGGTGGCCTGGAATGGGACATCCTGCATCCGGCCGAACCAGTCGAAATGGCGCGTTCAGAGTTCCGGCCATGTGCGCCGGGCCCGCTGGCGGCCTGACGGCTTTACCATCAGGCCTGCCTGCTCGAGCAGGTGCCTGGTCCGGCAGACATACTGTTGGGCGCACCAGGTCGGGTTCGGGTTGAACCCTACCAGCTCGTCCCGTTGATGCGTGCATTGGAATTGCCGCGACCGCGCCTGCTCCTCGCCGATGGCGTCGGTCTTGGCAAGACGATAGAGGCGGGTCTGATCACCTGCGAACTGATCGCGCGCAGACGGGCGCATCGTGTGCTGATCGTTGCGCCTGCGGGACCGTTGCTCGTGCAATGGGCGCAGGAAATGCGCCAGCGCTTCGGCTTGCGGTTTACCGCCGTCACCGATGCCGTGTCATTGCAGCGGCAACGGCGAAAGTTGGAGTTGGGCGGCAATCCGTTCGACGCGATCGCGCTCTGCATGACGTCGCTGGATTTCGCCAAGCAGGAACGCGTGCTGGAGGAGCTTGAACGTTCGGCATGGGACCTGGCAATCATTGACGAGGCGCATCATTGCATCAGCGCCGGCAGCACCGACCGCGAAGATACTCAGCGAAGGCGGCTGGCGGAGGTCGTCGCGCGACGCAGCGACGGACTGCTGCTGCTCACCGCGACGCCGCATGACGGCTACGATTCGCACTTTGCATCACTGATCGAGCTGCTTGACCCGAGCCTCGTCGATGGGCGTGGCGGTCTCCGGGGGAGTGTCTACCGGCGTCATGTCGTACGCCGATTGAAGTCGCAAATCCACGATCCCGCGACGGGCGCGCCACTGTTCCGTGAGCGTCGGGTGATCCCTGTGAAGGTCGAGCTTGAGGGCGCACCCCTGGAACCTGTGCGGCTGTTCCACCGGGCGCTCGCGGCGCTGATCGCACCGCGGCTGCGACGGGCGGCGCAGGGTTCGGAGCACGCCGACGCGCTTGCATTCATCAGTTTGCTGAAGCGTTCGGTCTCCACGGTCAGCGCATGTGTCAACACACTGCGCGTCGTCGCCGAGCGCTATCGGCAGGCGGACAAAGTTGAGGCTGAGGTATTGCGACGAGAACGGGCGCGGTCGCTGCGCGCGTATCGCAAGCGGTTGCAGCGGTTCGGAGTGCTCAACGAGGCCGATGAGAGCGACCTCGCTGAACTTGAAGCCGATGGCATGGCGACCGACCTGCTCAGTTTCTCTGCGACCGAATTGGTGGCGCTGACGCGCAGCAATGCAACCATCGAGGCGCTCGATGCATTGATCCGGCTGGGGGAGGCAGCGGAGTTTGCCGATCCAAAGCTGAATATCATTGGGCGGGAGGTGCGTGCGATCCGTGCCGCGCACCCGGCAACCAATGTATTGGTATACACCGAGTATGCCGACAGTCAGTTGGCCGCGCTGAGTGCACTGCGCTTGTGTGGTGGCGAAGTGTTGGCGATCAGTGGAGTAGATAGCGAGCGCGAGCGGACAAGGGTCGCCGAACGCTGTGCCGAGGAGGATGGTATCATTCTGGTCAGCACCGACTCGCTGGCCGAGGGGCTGAACCTGCATCAGCACTGCTTCAATCTGATCCATCTCGATCTGCCGTACAATCCGAACCGTCTGGAGCAGCGCAATGGGCGGATCGATCGATATGGCCAGGAGCGTGACCCGCAGATTCGTTATCTCTATCTGGCCGGCACATTCGAAGAGCGCCTGCTGCTGCGTCTGATCGCGAAATACGAGAAGGCGCGCGCTAACCTAACGTTCATGCCGGACACGCTTGGGGTGACAGCGGACGAAGCGGCATGGAGTTCAGGTCTGGTTGCTGGATTCGCCGAACGACAGGCGGGCCTGTTCGACGATGAGCCGACCGCGATTCGGACGCTGGATCGGGAAGCGGAAGAGGCCAATCTGGGTGCGTATCGTGATCTCTTGCATGAGGTCGACCGAGCGTTCAATGGTTTCGATCGCTCGGCCGCGCGCCATGGCTGGCTCGCCGAACACGCGCCGGGCACCGACACGTCGCAGAGCATGGCGACTGCGTTGGCGAAACGGCGGAGCGATGTCTTACTGGGCCACATCGATCTGCCGCATTTTGTCGCGGCGGCGATTGCGATGGAGATCGGTGGCAAGCCTGCGGGTCGAGGCGTGCTGCGGCTTCCTGCTGACTGGTCCACAGGACTTGATGATCTGCCAGGTTTTGACCGCGAACATTGCACGCTTCGGTTTACCCGCGACCACGCCAGGTTTCGCGACAAGAGGGGGCGTTCGCTGGTGGTTCTTGGCCGTGCCCATCCAGCGGTTCGCCATGCCATATCCAGCGTCCGGAGGTTTGCGGGAAAGGAGTGGGACAACCGGGTGAGCGTGGCGCTGGCCGACGAGGGGGCACCGCTCGCGCTGCTGCTTACTTACGGGGCAGAGATGCGTAGTAGCGCGCACATCGAGTTCCAGCGGATCTTTGCAGTCCTGCTGCCCGTGAGCGGCGCTGCCGTTGAAATCACCGAACCGGAATTCTGGCTGCGGCTCGCAACTCCGGGTCGAATGCTCTCACGAATGAACGTTTGGCGCGACCTGTTTGCGTGCTGGGTGCCAAGCCGTCAGGTGGAGGCAGAGGGGGTCGCGGATGCTGTCATGCTCCGCGAGATGACGCAGGTCGCAGCGGATCATCAACAAAAAGGCCAACGCGAGGCGACCGACCTGCAAGACTGGCTCGGCCGAAGGGCCAACAGTGTCTGCGGTGCGCTCGAGGCTCAGACGGGCGACCTGTTTGGCGCCGCCGCACATGACCCTGCATGGCATTTGCTGCCGTCACCGCTCGACCGGTTGGCGGTGTTTGCGGCGGACGACAGCAACACGCCGGCACGGCGGCGCGAGGCAAACAGCATTGTTGAACTATACCAGCGCCGCGTCACGGAGCAGGCAGCTCGGGCAACATTGTCTAAGCCGGTTCTGCGTCCGATCGGTAAGCTCATGCTGGTGCCGCCGGCGCTGCGCTCGTGAATCTCGATCTGCGAGATTGCACGTTCACCGGACCGGCGCTTCCTGAACCATTCGTGGGCTTCGAGTTGGCCGCGCAACTGGCCAGATTGGGGTTGTTGGCCAATACGCAGGGCAAGGCTTTCGAGCAGGATTGGGCCGCACTGCGTCGGCAGTTCCGCTCCAGGGGTGGTCCACAGAGTCTCTGCAATCACATCATCGCACCCTTGGCCACACGTCTAGGCTTCGATCGTCCGGAGCAGGCGAATGAAGTCTCGACGCGCGAGGGCGTCGAGGATGCCGGTTGGATTATGCAGGCCGCATGCGGGGCGCGTCTGCGAGCCTGGTCCTACGCGTCCGGCACCGACCTCGATGCGCCGCATCGGGCCGGGCGCGCCTATCGGTTCAGTCCGATGCGCAGTTCGCAACGGGTCCTGCTGGCGACTGGCGAACGGCTTGGATTGCTAACCGATGGCGAAGAGCTGCGCCTGCTGTTGTGCGACCCTGCCTACCCGGACAGCCATATCGCGATGCCGCTCGCCGGCGGCACGGGGTGGCGAGCGCAGAACTTCGCACCGGATTCATACCGTCTGCTGTTGGCATTGGCCACACCGAAGGGCATTGCGGCGTTGCCGGATGTGCTTGAGGCGGCTCGACTCAGCCAGAGCAGGATCACAAAGGATCTGCGCGTGCAGGCGCGCACCGCAATCGAAGGCTTTCTGCAAGCGGTGCTCGACAACTCCGCCAACGCCACCGAACACGACCTGCACCAGCGCGCCGCCGTGCTCTGGGAAGAAGGGTTGGTCCTCGTCTATCGCCTGCTGTTCATCCTGAAACTGGAAAGCCACGGCGATCCAGCATGCGCGTTCGGCTTTGCCTCTACGAGCCTGTGGCGCACCGCGCTGTCGCCGAATCGAGCGCTGGGGCCGCTGGTGCGCCGGTTGCTGGATCACGGTCACCACACTGGGCGGATATTGGAAGATGGAATCCGCCTGGTGTTCCGCGTGTTTCGTGACGGGCTGTCGTGCAGCGAGCTATCGGTGACGGCGCTTGGTGGTGCGCTGTTCGGCGCGCAGGCAACCCCGCTGCTGGATCGGCTGGCATGGGGCGATCGCGCTGTCGCGGTGCTGCTGGATCGGCTGCTATGGACAACGCCGAAGGGCCGGCCACGCGAGCGAGTTCACTACGGCGCGCTGGACGTCGAGGACCTGGGCCGCATCTACGAAGCACTGCTGGAACTCGAGCCCGGGATCACGGCCATACCGATGTCGCGGCTGAAGCGCGCCAAGCTCGAAGTGGTCCTGCCGACCGAGCAGGCTGCATGTTACCGCGGTGCCAGTGGCTCGCGGACACGGACGACGTGGGTCGAGGACATCCAAGCAGGCCAGTTTTTCGTGCGGGCTGGCGTAGGTCGCAAGATGACCGGTTCCTACTATACGCCACATGCGTTCGTTCGCTTCCTGGTACGCGAGACGCTGGCGCCCCAGATTGCGGACCGCAGTCCGGACGGGGAACCGGACCCTCGTGCCATACTGGCGCTGAAGGTGGTTGATCCCGCGGCAGGTAGCGGGCATTTCCTGGTGGAAGCGTGCCGATATCTCGGCGACGCGCTGTATGCCGCTTGCCGCAGATGCGACGAGTTGGCGACTGCCGCGGAAGAGAACGCAGCACGTAAGTCGCCTGTTGATCGTGAGCTTCTGTTGGCGCGGGGTTCGGCACTGCGTCAACGTGTGGCGAGCCTGCCCGATCCGGACGGACTGCTGTTGGCTTATCTGCCGAGCCGCGCGAGTGAGGGAACTACCAACGGGGTCTCGCAATCCCGCGCGCTGGCAATCTGCCGACGAATGGTCGCGGTGCACTGTCTGTACGGGGTGGACAGCAATCGGCTTGCGGTGGAGTTGGCGAAGCTGTCGCTCTGGTTGGAGTCCTATGCCGAGGGACTGCCGCTGACATTCCTCGACCATCGATTGGTGCACGGTGATTCGATTTCAGGGGCGTTTTTCACGGAGCTGACGACGCTGCCTGCGGGTCGCGCGCCGCTGGACCCGCTGCTGGCGCACGATGTGAGTGCCCGCCTGAGTGAGGCGCTGCAAGCGGCGCTCCATCAAGTTCGCGCGTTGCAGGCAAGCGTTGGTGCTGATGCCGCCGATCTCGCTTTGAAGGCTTCGGCGAAGCGGCGGCTGGACATGGCGCTGCAACCGTTGCGTCTCCTGGCACAGACCTGGTCCGGTGCGGTGATGTTGGCAACGCAAGGAGTAGATGACGAATGGCTGGCGCTGGCACGCTCGGTCGCGGCGACGGGGACCTGGCCGGAGGTTCTGAATGCGCGGCAGGAAGCGATGCTGACCGCCGGGAGCCAGACAGTACCATGGGACCTGACCTTTCCAGAAGTGTTCTGGCGTGAAGGCATCAGCGAGGGCGGATTCGATGCGGTGTTGAGCAACCCGCCCTGGGACATGATGCAACCGAATACAGCCGAGTTCTTCGCGGGGCTCGATCTTTCGATTCTGGATACCGCGGGGCGGCATGAGAAACATTCGGTTCGGGACCGTTTGTTGGCTGATCCTTTGGTGGCGGAAGCCTGGCGCGGCTATCAGGCAGTGTTTACCCGAGGGCAAAGGCTGGTGGACAGGTTGTATCTACATCAGAAGGTGGGGGGCGGCAGCGGCGTTTCGGGTGGGAAGCTCGACCTCTATCGCGTGTTCGCCGAACGCATGGTGGGGTTGCTTGGCGGCAACGGCGCAATCGGCATGATTGTCCCGTCCGCGTTCCACGCGAATGAAGGCGCAACCGGAATCCGCAGGCTTTTTCTACAGCACACGCGGATTGAACAATGTCTGTCGTTCGAAAACCGGAAGCGCCTGTTCGATATTCACGCGAGATACAAGTTTGCTCTGATCATCGCGCGGCGACCAGGACCAACAAGCGAGATGCTCTGTGGCTTTTATCTGACGGACTTCCGGGACCTCGAGGAGCAGAACCGGTGGATGAAGTACGATCGTGATTTCATTGCTGCCTCAGGTGGCGCCTACGCTACTTTGTTGGAGTTGCGCGAGCCCGCGGACCTGGCGCTCGCGCGGCGAATGTTCCTCGGGCGGCGTGGTCTCGGGGCCTGGATGCATGATGTTGGCATAGTGTTCAGCCGCGAAATTCACATGAGTGACGACGCCGACCGTTTTACCTTGTTGCGCCGGCCATTGCGGTCAGATCCATGGCTGATAAGTCCAGACACGACCCGCGAAATTCGCAGAAGCGACTATCTCGTGCTCCACGAGGGCAAGACGATCCACCAGTTCAGTGACCGGCGGACAATCTTGCCTCGGTACGCGATAAGTCTGGCCGAATTGGCGGACAAGCCCACGTCTGTCGAGAGCGCACTTTATTATCGTGCGGCGTGCCGCGAGATCGCAAGGTCGACCGATGAGCGCACGGCTATTGCAGCCATCTTACCACCGGGCGTGCTTTGTGGTCACACCATCAGTGTCGAGCGCCGGCCGGCCCGCAGACCCAACGCCGCAGCTCTCTCGCTGGTCGGCATCATGAACAGCTTCGCCTTCGACTGGCTGTTGCGTCAGAAGGCGGCCATCCATGTGAGTCTGTACATCCTGTCCGAGTTGCCGGTGCCTGGTTTCGCAACGTGTGCTGATCGGTTTCTGGCCCACGCCAGCCTGCGACTGTCCTGCAACCACCGCGGTTTCACGCCGCTCTGGCGCGAGCAGCTCGCTGACACGTGGCGGGAGTCATCGCCGCTTCATTCGTGGCCGGTGATCAAGGATGAAGCCGACCGATGGCGGCTGCGCGCGGCAATGGACGCCGTCGTCGTACACGCATATCGGCTCAGTCATGCGCAGTATGAGCGCATCCTCGCCGGGTTCAGCCACAAATCGTTCAGGGAGGCTCCCGCGCTCTGTCTTGCTGCATTCGACGAGCTTGCATGCAAGGGTCTCACGCAATTCTGCCGCGACCACGATCCGTATTGCGACACTCCACTTGTCACGTCGCAGGCTCCACCGGTTATCCGCCTGCCCGATACGGCGGTTCGCCAGCGCAGTCTGCTGCCGGCCCGTACTGGCCCCGTCGGCGCATGAGGCGTATCAGATCGAGAAGCGGTCCGGGGGGAAACAATGGCGGCGGATGCGGAGAGCTTCGACTATATTGTCACCGGCGCCGGTTCGGCGGGCTGCGCTGTCGCGGCTCGGCTCAGCGAATCGGGGCAGTATCGGGTGCTGCTGTTGGAAGCTGGCGGCAAGGACCGCAATCCCTGGATCCACATCCCGATGGGCTTCTCCCGGGTCTACGCCGATCCGCGCGTCAATTGGATGTACGAGAGTGAGCCCGAGGCGCAACTCGGCGGCCGCAGGCTGTATCAGCCGCGCGGCAAGGTGCTCGGCGGCACGAGTTCGATCAATGGCATGGTGTATATGCGAGGAAATGCCGCCGACTATGACGAATGGCGACAGCGAGGCTGCACCGGCTGGGATTGGGACAGCGTGCTGCCCTACTTCAAGAAGGCGGAACACCAGGAGCGCGGCGCCAACGAGTTCCACGGCACCGGCGGCCCGTTGCATGTCTCTGATCAGCCGTACCGTTCGGAACTCGCGGATCGACTGGTGGAGGCTGCAGTCCAGGCGGGGCTGCCGGCGATCGAAGACTTCAATGACGGACGCCAGGAAGGGGCGGGATACTTCCAGAGCACCACAGGCAAGCACCGCCGCTGGAGCACCGCGACGGCGTATCTGCGCCCGGCGCGCGGACGCAGCAACCTGGTGGTGCGCCCGGACGCGCATGCCACCCGCGTTCTGATCGAGGACGGGCGCGCCGCCGGCGTCATCTATGTCAGCGGCGGGGTGACCCATACCGTGCGTGCCGGTGGCGAGGTGATCATCAGCGGCGGCGTCTTCAACTCGCCGCAACTGCTGCAACTGTCCGGCATAGGTCCAGCGGCCTTGTTGCAGGATATCGGCGTCCCGGTGATCCGCGATATGCCGGCGGTTGGCAAGCATCTGCAGGACCACTTCTACGTCCGGCTGGCGTTTCGCTGCAGCAGGCCGATCACGATGAACGAGCTCGCCAACAGCGTGCCGCGCAAGGTGATCGCGATGGCGCAGTACATGCTGTTTCGCGCCGGCCCGCTCGCAGCGAACGGCGTTACCGCGGGTGCCTTCGCGCGCAGCGATCCGCGTCTGGAGCGGCCTGATCTACAGTTCAACTTCACGCCTTGGAGCTACGCCGCACGTGACGCCAGGGGCGCCGTGGCTCATCCATTTCCCGGCTTCAGCGTGAGCGCTGTGCATCTGCGTCCGGACAGCCGTGGCACCGTAAACATCAAGAGCCCCGATCCACTGGCTCCGCCCGCCATCAGGTTCAACTTCCTGGAGACCCAATCCGATCTGCAAGCACTCACGGTCGGCGTGCGGCTGGCGCGCAGGTTCACCCGGCAGCCGGCACTGGCGCCCTATGTGGCCGAGGAGATCCTTCCTGGGCCTGCGGTGAACACCGACGCCGAGTTCGAGGCGAACATCCGCATGAACGCGAATTCCAATCTGCACCCGGTCGGCACGTGCCGCATGGGGCAGGAAGGCGACACGGTGGTCGACGCGCGCCTGCGGGTTCACGGGGTTGGACGGCTGCGCGTGGTTGACGCGTCCATCATGCCAACTGTTCCGGCGGGCAACACCAATGCGCCTTCTATCATGATTGGGGAGAAGGCGGCCGACATGATCCTGGAGGATGCGCGAGAATCGGCATGACGTGAGACAAGTGACGTCTCAAACGTCAATATGGGTGCATCAATGACGCTCGGATGGAGCAACCCGGGGCTGGCTTGGACGGCCATTCCGCTGATTGCGGTTCTCTCGGCCGCCTGGATGCCCGACTCTAACGCGCAGGAGAACGGCGATGTCGCAGCCGGCCGAAAACTTGCCGAGACCTGGTGCAGCTCATGCCATGTTGTCGGTTCCACGACGGCTCAAGGCACCAGCAACGGCGTCCCGACATTCGTTGCCATTGCAGACATGAAGGCGACGACTGCCATGTCCCTACGAGTGTTTCTACAGACGCCGCATGCGCGGATGCCTGATCTGCACCTGAGCCGGACCGAGACCGACGATCTTGCGACCTACATTCTCAGTCTGCGACGCAGATGACGTCGGAGCGGTCTGGTAGCGGACCTTACTGGCGCATCTCCGGTCCCAGGTCGTAGGCGGTGGAGCACAGGGGGCGATGCGCGGCCCCTCAGTTGGTGCCGCTCCAAGGTGGAGCACCGAGGTTCACATCGTTCGCATTCGTAGAAGCGCCGGTGAGTGCGCCGGCTCCGCCACCGATCACCGCGCCCACCACGACACCGACCGGGCCGCCGATCAGCCCCACCGCGGCACCCGTTGCCGCGCCTCCGGCCGCGCCACCCTGGGTTCGGTCCGGCTGCGTCGTCCCACAGGCGCTGAGCAGGATTGCGACGGCAACCACGGCCGTTGTCCGCATCGTCTTACCTCCGATTCGAGGCATTCATGGTAGCGGGGGGCTTCGAGCCGCACCATCAACACGAATAAGTGAGGATTGATGAGCCGACGGAGGCGGTGATCCGCAAACCATTGTTAGGTGGTCTGGCGCAAAGGCCGGGCAAGACTTGCGATCCTCGCCTTGGTTGTATAGCAATCCTATATCTTATTCCAATAATTGATACCGTCCAACCACGAGGACGCGGCCCGCTCCTCCTGTGGGGGCAGGAAGCAGGGTGCCGACGGCCCAAGAGGCGGCCTAAAGACGGGGCATTCATAATAGGATCGTAAAAATTTGATTACTTCGGACAATTTTTGAGGTATAACTCGATTGTCGTCGTTGGGATAGCGAACTTAACGGCGAAGGGCGTGCTCCCGACCATCGCGCGCCGTCAGCTTTTCGCATTGGAGGGCCGAGTCGATGGACGTGCAATCGACCGAAAGAGTTCACCCCGTTGCGCAGGCGCTCACGATGACTGCCAATTCGGCGCCTCGGCCGACTGGGCTGATCGTCGCCGAACGGCGGGACTTTTTCCGCGGCTGCCTGAGCCACTGGCTTGGCCAGTTCAGCGACGAATTCGCAACATTGGCCGTGCCAGATGTTGAGACGGCCCAGGACGAAGCACCCCTTAAGGAGGCCGCGGCCGTGCTCATCGGCGCCGGCCGCGCCGAGCGGGCCGATGGGTGGTTGAGCCGGCAGGTCGAATGGCTGCGCGCAAGGTGCCCTGAGGTGCCAATCGCTCTGCTGATGGAAGCGCCCGATCCGAGCGAATCACGGGCCGTTGAGACAATTTCGAGACAGTTGGGCGTGCAGGGCTGCATCACGACATCGACCAGTCTGAATGTGGCCGTTGCCGCGCTGCGACTTGTTGTGGCCGGCGGGCAGTACTTTCCGACGTCTCCGCATGCGGCTCAGCCGTCGGAATTGGCGGTGGCCGCCGTGGGACAGCCGGCGGTCGCTGGCCGACACTTCGAGAAGCTAACCCCGCGGGAACTGGCCGTCCTGAGCGTTCTCGCCGTCGGGGCCCAGAACAAGATCATCGCGTATCGGCTGGGCATGTCGATGAGTACTGTGAAGGCGCATATGCACAGCATTATTCGAAAACTGCATGTCAGGAACCGGACAGAGGCTGTGGTGGCCGCACGCTCCATGGAATTGACACCGCGGAACGATGAACGCGGTGTCTTGACCCAGGCAGCCTAGACTAGGTCCGACGGCATTGGCGTCGATGGCGGCGAGGATATTGTCGAGCACTTTGTCCCACCGGACGGGAACCTGGCCCAGCATCCCCTCGCGAGAATGCCGGGCCAGGCGAAGGCAGCGGCAACTGGACCGGACCTGCCTTCCGCGCACTGTATCGGAATAGGGTTGCATTTTAGTTGAAGGCCGCGGGTTTCGCGGACGCGGCACGGCAGCTGTTGGCCGCCGACCGGACATTGCCTTGTTCCCGGTCGTTTTGGACAGGTTCCGGGGGGAATGAACCAAGGCTGGTTGCAGGCTGAAGGTTCCACCTATGCTGGCATCGAATTCGGGAGATGGCGCAGATGGACCACTCGTGCTTGCCGTCCATCGCCAGGCGCCCAACTCGTGACAACGACCCCGACCATCCATGATCGTCTTCCGCGCATCGTTGCCGCTGCCGGCGTCGCCTGACCGAAGCTCGAATAGCTGACAGGCTAATTCTTCCGCCGTTCTTCCGAACGGTGCTGCTCAATGACCTCAGGCTCCTCGTCATCGAGTTGCGCCAATTCGCTGCGCGCCCTCCCCTCCGCCCGCAGCAGCTCATCCAGCTTGGCATGAATCGCTTGCGTGTCCCGGTGCTCGGCGCGCTGGATGAATAGCGTCATGAGCAATGTGGCGACAGTCGCGACCGCGTGCCAATTGAAGCTTCTGGGGTCGGAGATGAGCCAGGCTCCAATGTAGCAGACGAAAATGATAAATGCGGTGGGATGTGCGATGAGCGCTCCCAACCGCGTGAGGGCAGGTTTGAAATAGCGACTCATCTCGGTCTCCGAATCCGAAGCATTATAGTTCTCGACGCCATCGAGACGAAACGTGGGCGCTACGCATTCGTGCGCGACCGCAATTGGACAAAACAGCAGGCTGTCGCTCAACTTTAGCGGAGAGCGGTGCAACGGATCTTCGCCTGATCCAGTTGAGTTCAACACCTGCTCGGCGGGAGCGCCTTGGCGATGCGGGCGACAAACTCCATTGCTCAGGTGCTTGTGATGTCTTCACAGCAGGTGAACGAGGGGAGCACGCTATCAGAACGGACCGTACCGAGTGAGCGCGAGCGAGATCACAACTGACATCCCCGCGCGAATTGACAGGCTGCCCTGGAGCCGGTTCCACCTTCTCGTCGTCGTCGCGCTCGGCATCACCTGGGTGCTCGACGGGTTGGAAGTCACCATCGTCGGGTCGATCGGACCGATTCTGAAGAACAGGCAGACGCTGGGCCTTTCGGACCAGGAGATCGGCAGCATCGCTGCCTGCTACGTCGCAGGAGCGGTTGGTGGCGCTCTTCTGTTTGGCTGGCTGACGGACCGATTTGGCCGGCGGCTCATCTTCAACGTGACCCTCGGAATCTACCTCGCAGGCGTGCTGCTGACAGCGTTTTCCTGGAGCTTCTGGAGCTTCGCAATTTTTCGTTGCCTGACCGGGTTCGGCATCGGCGGCGAATATGCAGCCATCAACTCGGCAATCGATGAGCTGATCCCCGCGCGACTGCGCGGACGGGTCGATCTCATTGTGAATGGCAGCTATTGGGCAGGCGCCGCCCTTGGGGCAGCAGGGTCGCTGTTGTTGTTGTCCGGACGCCTTGTCGGGATCGATCTCGGATGGCGACTTGGCTTCGGCATCGGTGCGGCATTGGGCGGTTTTATCCTCTTCCTAAGACGTTTCGTGCCGGAAAGTCCGCGATGGCAGGTAACCCACGGACGCGACGAGGAAGCAAAACGGAACACCGATGAAATCGAACGCAAGGTCGGACGTGAGGGACACGACCTGCCGCCGCCTAAGGGCACTCTGAAAGTGCATCCGAGGAAGGTGTTCGGTTTCAGAATCATTTTTGCAGCGATGCTGCATGAGAATCGTGCGCGCAGCTTTCTGGCGCTGACCTTGATGGTGGCGCAGGCGTTCCTGTTCAACGCCGTGTTCTTCACCTATGGCTTGGTGCTCTCGACGTTCTATCATGTGCAGGACTCGCGGATCGGCATATACATCCTGCCACTGGCGGCGGGGAATTTTTTGGGGCCCTTAGTGCTCGGGCGTCTGTTCGACACCGTGGGGCGCAAACCAATGATCGTCGGCACATACGGCATGTCCGGCTGTATGCTGATTGCCGTGGCGGTGCTGTTCGGAAACGGCGTCCTGGGCCCTTGGACGCAGACTTTTTGCTGGATCGCGATCTTCTTCATCGCGTCGGCGGCGGCAAGTTCGGCATACCTTACCGCGAGCGAGATTTTTCCTCTGGAGACCCGCGCAATGGCTATCGCATTGTTTTATGCGCTAGGCACGCTGTTAGGCGGCGTCACCGGCCCATTCCTGTTCGGCCAGCTAATCGGTATGGGCAGTGAGTGGGCAGTAGCTGGAGGCTATGTCGGAGCCGCAGCGCTGATGATTGGCGCAGCGGTGTGCGAAGCTTTTTTCGGCATCGAGGCAGCAGGGAAGTCCCTTGAGGACGTGGCGCGGCCGCTTTCCAGTGGGAGTTAGGGCAGTGGTTCCCCGATGGGGCGCCGTAGCCGCACTAAGGCGCGTTGGATTCGCACCGACATGAAATGTCGGCGACGAAAACGAGAATGCGAACCGAAGGCGCCCGCCGGACGTTGCGCCAAACGCCGTGCACAACACGAGCAAGAAGGGCCGTTGTTGCCGTTCCCGTCAGGGATGAAGCCGAGAGGATCGGCCGCTGCCGGCGCGCCCTTAGACGACAGACCAGAAGACCAGACTCCGTCGCTTCAAAAAGGCCGGCGGCATTGCCGCGTCTCTGCTCGCATCTACGGCCGCGCACCCGGTGGCATGGCTGACACGGTCGGCGGATGGAACAGCAGGATGAGTTAACCGACGTGGGTCTCGAACCATCGGTGGATGCGTACAGGCGAATCGACTCCCGCCGGCGCCGAGGCACATATCAACGCCCGGCACCTGATCGCTCGTTACGGTTCCCGTCAGCAAGGAGCGAGGACAGCGGACGATATTCGGATGGGGCATCTGTTTGCCCTCTGGGTCACTGTGCGGCCCCAAAGGGGTTTGCGGATGACGCGCGCTCGCTCCGGGATCAGGCTCGTGTCGCCGGTAGTCCTGAGCCTCAAGGCACGGTGTTATTGGTAAACTGGTGCGGCCGTACGGATGACCCTTGCACCGGTCGCGAGGCGGCAGAAATTTTCGTTGACCGAGTGCAGAGCTTTCTGTCACCACAGTTGCGGTGTTGTGAGGGACACAGGTATGCCTGGATCTGCTCAGCTCCCGCTAGAGGTGGCCATGTTGGCCCCACTCAGATTGCATAGCGAGACAGGACATGAAGGCGTTTCTGGCTCTCCTCGCATATTTGCAAGCCGCCGCCGTCCACGTTGAGCGGGTGACCGTTGCGGGCGCGGACGGCGCCAGCCTCGATGCCGCGCTGGTGATGCCGGAGACGCCAAAGCCGCCCTCTATCGTGGCGCTCCATGGTTGCGGAGGCCCCTTCGCTTCCCGCGACGGAGAATGGGCTGTGGCCTTGGCCAAAGCCGGGCACATTATTCTCCTGCCGGATAGCTTCGGCTCGCGTGGGCTGGGCTCGCAATGCGGCACGAAGGATCGCGAGGTGACATCGTGGGGATTGCGTCGCCTGGACGCGATCGACGCGGCCCAATGGCTGAGAGGCCAGCCGCAAACGCCAGCAGGCGCCATCGATCTGATTGGATGGTCGAATGGAGGCAGCACCGTGCTTGAGACTGCGCGCGCTGCCAACGATCTACCGCACGGTACGTTTGAGCGATTCGTGGCGTTCTATCCGGGGTGTCCCACGAAGAGCGAAGACCCCGACTGGAAGCCGGCCGCGCCCCTGATGATCCTGATGGGCGAGGATGACGACTGGACGCCCGCGCCGCCTTGTCACGAACTCGCATCCCGATTTCCGAACGAGATCACCCTCGTCGCCTATCCGGGCGCATACCATGATTTCGATGTGCCAAACCGGCCGGTCCGTGTACCAGACGGTGCCGCAACAGCGGTCGGCGGCCGTGCCCATGTCGGAACCAATGAGCCTGGACGAGAAGATGCGCTGTCTCGCGTGCCCGCGTGGTTGGAGGGGTCACACTAAGATCGACGGAGCCTCACTCCTCGGGCTCGGTCGTGAACAACAGTGGATAGCCCTTGCTACGACCCGCATCCGTTGCATTGGTTGCCTTGGCCTCAGCGACATCCTTCGTATAGACCGCAACAACACACGCGCCCCGCCTGTGAGCGGTTATCATCACCCGCAGCGCTTGATCCTCGGTCATGTGGAATTCCGCCTTCAGAACCGTGACGACAAACTCTCGGGGGGTGAAATCATCGTTAACCAGAATGACTTTATGCAAACGAGGCCGCTCGACCTTTATTTCGTCCTTGATCCTGGGTTTGGTGTTGGTGTCAGCCATGGCAGACGCTTTCGTGTGACGCGGACCGTATCCGAACGCCCGGGAAAGCGACGTGTCAATGATTGATCATGGCAAGCCACGGCGGGGCTGCGATCGCAATCCCCGCCGCCGGCACTGCTTAATGGTGCGGTTCCGTTGTGTCGTTCCGGTCATTCATGGTCTGCGCCTGTTGTGCCCGGTCGCGCTTGGTTGCTTCGTGGTGCCCCACGGCGCAACCGGCGGCTGACCCCAACACACCGTGGTGGCCCGCCACGTGTCCTGCTACCCCGCCGACCGCGGCGCCCTTCAGGCACCCCTCGGCCAGCGCCGGCCCAGTTACACTGGCAGTCGCAATCAGGCCTAGCAACGCTGCTCCTGCGATCAAACGCATAGTGTCACCTCTCGCGTTCGGCACCAGCGAAGCGCCGGTACTCATCCGAGAAACGCACGAAACCCCATGCGGTTCGGTCTGCGGAACTTTCCACCGGGGGCGACATGAAGCAGCGGTGGTACCAATGTTTATGCCGCAAATGGACGACGGCAGGTGAAACAGCTGTCACATAACTTACTGCGCGCAACGAGAAGGTGACCGGGATGGAACAACCGTGACGACGAACTCGGGCGCGGAATCCCCCTATGCATGGCTGCGCCTCGGCATCTGCACCGCACTCAGCACCATCGGCGGCATAAGCCTGTGGTCCGTGGTCGTCGTGCTACCTGCGGTGCAGGCCGAATTCGGCGTCGATCGCGCCACCGCCGCACTGCCCTATACGCTGACGATGATCGGCTTTGCCGTGGGCGGCGTGGTGATCGGGCGCATGGCAGACCGGCTGGGCATCATGCTGCCGGCACTGATCGGCGCGGCGGCGCTGAGCCTGGGCTATGTCGCCGCTGCCTATGCGACCAGCCTGTGGCAGTTCGCCTTGGCACACGGACTGCTGATCGCGCTGCTTGGGGGCGCAGCCACGTTCGGACCCATCGTCACCGACGTGTCACACTGGTTCACGCGACGACGCGGCATCGCTGTGGCGATCGCCGCATCGGGCAATTATCTTGCGGGCACGATCTGGCCGCCGCTGGTGCAGCATTTCGTGCAGACGGTAGGTTGGCGGCAGACCCATCTCGGCATCGGCATCGTGTGCGCCGTGACAATGATACCGCTGGCGCTCATGCTGCGTCGCCGGCCTCCGGCGCCACAGGCAACAACACAACACGCCACATCATCACGGGCCTCGCTCGGCATCTCACCGGCCACGCTGCAGATCGCGCTGTCGGTTGCGGGATTCTGCTGTTGTGTCGCGATGTCGATGCCGCAGGTGCATATCGTCGCGTATTGTGGCGATCTCGGGTACGGCGTCACGCGCGGGACCGAGATGCTGTCGCTGATGCTAGGTCTCGGCATCATCAGCCGCGTCGGTTCCGGCTTCGTCGCCGACCGGATCGGCGGACTGCCGACACTGCTGCTCGGTTCGATTGGACAGATGCTGGCATTGCTGTTGTATCTGGGTTTCAGTGGTCTGGGTTCGCTCTACGCGATCTCCGCGCTGTTCGGCCTGGTGCAGGGCGGGATTGTACCGAGCTACGCGATCGCGATCCGCGAATATCTGCCGGCGCGCGAGGCGGGCATGCGGTTCGGCGTGGTTATCATGGCGACGCTGCTCGGCATGGCGTTCGGCGGCTGGTTCTCAGGCGTGATCTTCGATGTCACCGGTTCGTATCGCGCCGCATTCGCCAACGGCGCGCTGTGGAACCTCTTCAACGCCTGTATTGTTCTGGCTCTGCTGACACGTGGCGCGCGACGCCTGGCGCCCGCGTAAATGCGCGCTTCAACCCACCCCGACCAACCCCGCAAGCCTCTGCGGATCATCGGCTAGCGTGCTGCTGTCGCCGTCATAGACCAGCCTGCCGCGATTGAGCGCGACCGTCCGGGCGGCGAACGCCAGCGCCAGGCCTGCGTGCTGCTCCACCAGCACCATCGTCAGTCCTTCGTCCTGACGCAGACGATGCAGCGCGGCGAGCAGCGCATCGACGATGACGGGTGCCAGCCCTTCCAGCGGCTCATCGAGCAGCAGCAATGCGGGATTGCCCATCAGCGCACGGCCGATCGCCAGCATCTGCTGTTCGCCGCCGGATAGCTGATTGCCCATATTGCGACGGCGCATCGCGAGCGCCGGGAACAATTCGTAGACGCGCTCGCGTGTCCAGCGCGTACCGCCACGTGCTGCGACGCCAAGATTCTCGTCGACGTTCAGCGACGGAAAGATCTCACGCTCCTGCGGAACATAGCCTATGCCCAGACGCGCGCGCTGGAATGGTCGCAGCCGCTCGATCGGCTGGCCGCGGAATGCGATTGTTCCGCCATGAAGCGTCGTATGGCCGAGGATTGTCGCCAGCAGAGTTGTCTTGCCGACGCCATTGCGCCCCAGGACCGCCAAGGTGCCACCTTCCACGAGGTCGATGGAAATGCGCTCCAGCACCACGGTCTCGCCATATCCGGACGACACATCCGACAGCGCGAGACAGTCAGCCATGCTGCCGCTGACCGAGATAGACCTCGCGCACGCGCGCGTCCGCGGCGATTTCCGCCGGCGTGCCTTCGACCAGCACGCTGCCCTGCACCAGAACGGTGATGCGGTTGGCGAAGCGGAATACCAGCTCCATGTCGTGCTCGATGATCAGCACAGCGATGCTGGACGGAAGCTGCTCGATGACATCGAGGATGATGCCGCTTTCCGCCGTCGGCACGCCGGCAGCGGGTTCGTCCAGCAGCAGCACTGTAGGCTGCAAGCCAAGCGCGATTGCGATCTCGACGAGGCGCTGCTTGCCGTAGGGCAGTTGCCTGACCGGCGTCAGTGCGTCGTCGGCGATGCCGAGGCGTTCGAGCAGCGCATAGGCGCCTTCCAGCACACAACGCCGCTTGCTAATCGAGCGCAGCATATCACCGCCGATGCCTGTGTGCTCGCCGACGGCGAGGCAGACGTTCTCCAGGACCGACAGACCACGGAACAGCGCATTGATTTGAAATGTGCGACCGAGACCACGTCGCACGCGTGCCGCCTGCGGCAGCGTGGTGATGTCTTCGCCCGCAAGCAGGACACGCCCGGCCGAAGCCGCCAGACGGCCGGTGATGAGGTTGACGAACGTCGTCTTGCCGGCGCCGTTCGGGCCGATCAACGCATGGCGCACGCCGGCCTCGAGACGGAAATGAATATCATTCGCCACGATCAGCGCGCCGAAGCGCTTGTGAAGACCAATGGTTTCGAGCGCCGGCGTCATCGGCGCAGCAGCCGATCGGTCAGGCCTAGCACACCGCCGCGCGCGAACATCACCAGCAACACCAGCAGCAGGCCGATCCAGAAATACCAGAACTCGGGGTCCATCTTGGCCAGTTGATCCTGCGCGATCATGTAGAGGCTGGCGCCGACGAACGCGCCGTACAGTCGGCCGATGCCGCCGAACACCAGCATGATGACAATTTCGCCCGATCGCTGGAAACCGAGCACGGTGAGGCCGACGAACTGCGTGGTCTGCGCCAGCAGCGCGCCCGCAATGCCGGCGAGCGCAGCGGATATCGTGTAGATGGTCAGCAGGCGCCGTCGTACCGGCGAGCCGATCGCGTGCATGCGTGTCGTGTTCTCGCGAATGCCCACGAGCGAGCGACCGAACGATGAGTGCACCAGATGGCGGGCAAACAACCAAGTGATGAACAGCACGACAAGGCAGTAGAGATAGGCGGTATGGCCGAACAGATCGAATCGGAAGATGCCGAGGATAGGATCGATATCCACGCCTTGCAGCCCGTCCGCCCCGCCGGTGATGAAGCTTGCCTTGTTCGCCACCTCGGCCAGCAGCGCGGTGACGGCGAGTGTCAGCATCAACAACGTGAGGCCACGCGTGCGCAGGATGACGAGACCTGATGCCCAGCCGACGGCTGCGGCCGCGAGTGCTCCGACCAGCAGGCCGGACAGCGGTTCGCCGGAGATGCGCGCGGCATAGATGCCTGCGGCATAGGCGCCGACGCCAAAGAAAGCGGAATGGCCGAGAGTGACGATGCCGGCGTAGCCCAGCACCAGATCGAGTGACATTGCGAACAGGATCATGATCAGTATCTGGCTGCCGAGTGGCAGGTACTCGCCGAAGACAAAGAACGCACCGAGCGCGATGACCCAGGGCAGCAGTTCGATCGCGCGCAGGCGATGACGGCGGATCAGTGTATCGACAGGCGACACTCAGGCGCGACCGAACAGGCCGGCGGGCCGCCAAAGCAGCAGGCCGATCATCGCGGCGAAGACGAAGAACGCGCCGAGTTCCGGCACCAGGTATTTGCACGCGGTATCGCCGAAGCCGAGCAGCAGCGCGGCGACGAAGGGACCACGCAACGAGCCCAGGCCGCCAATGGCGACCACCATCAGGAAGTAGACAAGATACTCGGTGGCGTAGCCGGGATAGATCGCCAGGATGTCGGCACCGAGGCCCCCGCCGAGGGCGGCGAGTCCGGAACCGAGCGCGAAGGCGAGCGAGAACAGGCGGCGTGTGTCGATACCGATCGACTCGGCCATACGCCGATTGTCGACAGCGGCGCGCAGTTGTGCGCCGAAGTTGGTACGCTCGACGCCGAGCCATAGCAGGGCGATCAGCACGAAGCCGACGGCGATCAGGAAGGATCGATACATCGGGAAGGTTCGGAAGCCGACATCGAGTTGGCCGCTGAGTGCGCTGGGGAGATACACGGGCTGCGGCAGCGGGCCCCACAGATAACGGACGATGGCGACCGACATGAAGATGAGACCGATGGTGAACAGCACCTGATCGAGTTCGCTCGCGCCGTACAGCCGGGCGTACAGCGTGCGCTCGAGAACGATGCTGATCAGCGCAATCCCGATGAAGGCCGCCAGCAACGCGAGGCCGAACGGCACTGCGTAAGTGTTCATCAAAGTCACGGTGACGTAGCCGCCGGCCATGGCGAAGGCGCCGTGCGCCAGGTTGACGAACCCCATCAGGCCCATGGTTACCGACAGTCCGACCGAGATGATGTAGAGGATCATCGCGTAGGCAAGGCCGTGGAACAGGATGGAGGTCAGCGCTTCCATGCGTCGAGCGACTGGCCTCTCCCCTCCCCTTGCGGCGGGGGTTTGGGAGGAGGGGGCGGTGCGTCCTGCGGGGCCCCCTCCCCGCGCCCCCCTCCTGCAAGGGGAGCGGGAGAATTTATCTGATTCATTTCTGGTGGTTCAGTTCCTTCCACGGGTCCTTCACCATCGGTATGGTCTCGAATTCGACGTTCTCGAGTTGTCCGTTGACCTTCTCGATCCGCCGCATGTACTCGTTCTGCACGATGTCGCGGGTGTCGGGGTCGATCATGATCGGTCCGCGCGGGCTGGCATCGTCCTTCCAGCCCTTCAGCAGCGCCATCGTCTTGTCCGGATCGATTTTGCCCTGTTGTGCGATGATGACATGGAAGATCGCGGCCATGCCGTCATAGGCACCGACCACCTCGAAGCTCGGCTCCTCATTCGCGCCGAACTCCGCCTTGTACGCCCTGACGAAGTCCGCGTTGGCAGGTCTGTTACCTGCTGCGGAGTAGTGGAACGCCGTCACGACGCCCAATGCCTCATCACCCATGTTGTGCAGCTCTTCGTCCGTCGTGACGTCGCCGGTGCCGATCAACCTGATCCCGGCCGCCTTCAGACCGAGGTCGCCGAACGTTTTCATCAGCGCCGTCGCATCCTTGCCACCTGGGACAAACACGAACACGGCACCCGGCGCGGCATCCTTGGCACGCTGCAGGAACGGCACGTAGTCGGGATTTTGCAGCGGCATGCGTACGGACCCGACGATCTGCCCACCTGCATCGGTAAATCCCTTGGTGAACGCCGCCTCTGCGTCGATGCCCGGACCGTAGTCGGTGACAGCGGTGAACGCCTTCTTGATGCCGTTCTTCGCCGCCCATGAGCCCAAAGGATAGCTCGACTGCCACATGGTGAACGACGTGCGGGCGATGTAGGGCGACCTGGTGGTGATTATCGCCGTCCCGGCATTCATGACGATGAACGGTATCTTCGCCTCGGTCGCCAGCGGCGCGATCGCCAAGGCGTTCGGCGTATAGACAGTGCCGGCCAGTAACTGCACGCGGTCGCGGGTGATCAGCTCCTGCGCCATGCGCTTCGCGATTTCCGGATTGGGCCCGGTGTCATCGCGGCGGATGATCTCCAGTTTCACACCTTGCGGCAGATCCTTCTCGTGCTGCTTCACATAGAGCCGGATGCCGCGATCCAACTGCTCGCCCACGGCGGCGAACGGTCCCGAATAGGTGTCGACGATCCCCAGCTTGACCGTCTGCGCGTATCCGGCCGTGGCGATGCCGGCGGCCATGCAGGCTGCCGCGACGGCAGACCTCCAGATTTTCATTGATGCGCCTCCCTCCCAAATTCGCTGTCAGGCCGAACTTGCCTTGTCGACGAGGCTCGCCGTTTGATTGAACAGGATACGCCGCTCCTCCTCGCCGGGTGGTGCGCGGCGGCGCAGCTCCTTGCCGAGATCGATCCCACGCTGCACCGCCGGCCGTTGCTTGATCGCCTCGCGCCAGCGGGCGACGGCGGGAAACTCGTCGAGCGCCTGGCCGAGCGGCTTCGAGATCAGCACCCAGGGGAACGACGCCATGTCGGCTATCGAATAGTCGTCCAGTATATACGCGCGCCCGGCCAATCGCCGCTCCAGAACGCCGAGACAGCGGTTGTACTCGTTGGCGTAGCGCTGGTGCGAGTACGGGTGCTCACCCTGCGCGTAGTTGACGAAATGACTGAGCTGGCCCGCCATCGGCCCAAGATTGCCGACCTGCCAGAACAGCCACTCGAGCGTCTCCTTCCGCCCGCGCCGGTCTGTTGGCATGAAGCGGCCGGACTTCTCGGCCAGATGCAGCAGGATGGCGCCGCTCTCGAATACGGCGACCGTCTCGCCGTCCGCATCATGATCGACGATGGCGGGCATGCGGTTGTTCGGGCTGATCGCGAGGAACTCGGGTTTGAACTGGTCCCCCTTGCCGATGTTCACCGGCACCACGCGATACGGCAGGCCGCATTCCTCCAGCATGATCGACACCTTCCAACCGTTCGGTGTCGGCCAGTAGTGGAAATCGATCATGCCTCGATGCCTTCCTTGTGGCCGATCTCTGCCAGGACCTCGTCGGTGTGCTCGCCGAGGGCCGGCGCGCCGCGACGGATGGTGGTGGGTGTGGCGGAGAAACGGGCCGCGGGGCGCGCCTGGCGCAGCAGGCCGGCGCCGGGGTGCTCAGTCTCGACCACGATGCCGTTCGCGACCACCTGGGGATGCTCGATCATTGTGCTGCGCGTCAGCACCGGCGCGCAGGGCACGCCAGCCGCGGTCAGCCGCTGCAGCCATTCCGCGGCGGGACGCGTCCGCAGCACGTCCTGCGTCATCGCCAGCCGCTCGTTGATATGCTTGTGGCGCAGCGCCGGCGTGTTGAAACGCGGGTCTTCCAGCCATTCCGGCCGATCCAGCGCCCGGGTCAGCGCGGTCCACTCGCGGTCAGTCTGCACCGCCGCGCTGATATAGTCGTCGGCGGTTTCGTAGATCAGATCGATGAAGCTGGCCGCCTCCTGCTGCGGCAGTTCGTCGCCCACGAAGGTCTGGCTGCCCATATCGGAGCCCCACAGGAATGCCACGACCGTATCCAACATCGACAGCCGGACGTGCTGGCCCTGCCCGGTCCGCTCGCGCGCCAGCAGCGCGGCGGTTATTGCCTGGGCGGCCACCACGCCGGTCAGCTTGTCGGGCACAATGGTGCGCACCAGCCGCGGCCGGTCCTGATCGGAGCCGCCCTGGATGCTCGCAAGCCCGGACAGCGCCTGGATCAGCGGGTCGTAGACCGGCTTCTGCGCAAACGGCCCCGCCTCGCCGAAGCCGCTGATCGAGACGTAGATGATCTCCGGCGCCAGCACGCGAACGGCGGCCTCGCCGAACCCCATCCGGTCGATCACGCCGGTTCGGAAATTCTGGATGAATACGTCCGCGCCGCCGATGAGCCGCTGCAGCGCCGCGACACCGTCAGGTGCCTTCAAGTCCAGCACAACCGACCGCTTGTTGCGGTTGTTGTTGAGGAAAGAGGCGGAGAACCCGGCCCGCCGGTTGGCCGCGGCGCGCGTATGGTCGCCGCCCTGCGGGTTCTCCACCTTGATGACGTCGGCACCCTGGTCCGCCAGTAGCATGGTGGCCGAGGGTCCCGAGACCATCGAGGTCAGGTCAACGATGCGGTAGCCGTGCAACGGTCCTGGCATTTCGGTTCCTCGAGCTAACATCAGATTGCAGATCGGCCATCTCGCAGACTGGGTCAAGCTCACGAGATCGTGATGCTGCGATTGCGAAGAGAATGGCAATATTCCTGTCGCAACAATCGGGAAATTCTTCCGAGAGGCAGAACCCAACCCGACGCCGCAAGAAGAGGTTCAGCCGTGGATACCTATATGCACCAGGCGCCGTTCGGCCTGGAACGTCCTTCATTGTGCCGTGCGCCAGAGGCGGTCCGCCGCCAGGATGGCGACCCATGAGGTGGCGCAAAGACACCGACAAACACACAGACAGCGCCCTCGAGCGATATCGTCAGGACAGCGGTGCTCGCCAGCCTGATCGCCGCCCTGCTGGCCAGTTCGGTGGCTGTCGTGTCGGCGGCGAGGGCCATCGATATAGGCCCGAAGGTCGGTGACATCCTGGTATTCCATCAGGGTGCCCGCATGCCGGCCGATTGGGAATTCACGGCGACCACCACGTCCAGCACCGGCGCGACATGTACCCTGGTTCCGCTGACCATGGCCTTGGAAGGCGGCAGCCTGGTTGTCGAGCAGCGCTTCACGACGCCACGCGCGTTCCAGGTTCACTGGGCCGGCGGGCGCACCAGCAGCCAGGCTTCGGATTGCGGCCGCAACGCCGAGTTGATCCTGCCCGGAGAGGATCTCCAGTTGCTGACGAACGCGGTCGGCGGTGCCGGCGTGGAGCACAGGATATTTCCTGAGTTCTGATTCCGAGACGAATCAGTCGCGGAAGAAGCGGTTCTCCGGCCGCGGCAGGCCGAGGTTCTCGCGCAATGTCGAGCCCTCGTATTCGCGACGGAAGATGCCGCGCCGCTGTAGTTCAGGCACCACGCGCTCGACGAAATCGTCGAGCCCGGCCGGCAGGAACGGAAACATGATGTTGAAGCCGTCGCAGGCATTGGTGAGCAGCCACTCCTCCATCTGATCGGCGATCATTTCCGGCGTTCCGAGCAGCGCCGGCCCCGCATAGCCGCCGAGCCGCTGGGCAAGCTGCCGCACCGTCAGATTGTCTCGCTTCGCCAAATTGATGGCACGCTCGCGGCCGCTCTTGCTGGCATTGGTCTCGGGGATTTCCGGCAAAGGCGCATCAGGATCGAAGCGAGACGCATCAGTGCCCAGCGCGATCGACAGCGAGGCGATGGCGCTGTCGTAGTGCACCAGGCTGTCGAGCTTCGCCCGCTTCTCGCGTGCCTCTTCCAAGGAATCGCCGATTACCACAAAGGCACCGGGCAGGATCTTCAGATGCTCGGGGTCGCGGCCCAGTTTGGCCATGCGGCCCTTGATGTCGGCATACAGCGCGCGGCCGCCGTTGATGTCGCCCGCGCCGGCGAACACCATCTCGGCGGTCTCCGCGGCAAGCTGACGGCCGGCGTCGGAGGAGCCCGCCTGCACGATCACCGGCCAGCCCTGGACCGGTCGCGCGATGTGCAGCGGCCCGCGCACCGAGTAGTACTTTCCCCGATGATCCAGCACGTGCATGCGCGACGGGTCGAAGAACTCGCCGGTCTCGACGTCGCGGATGAACGCATCCTCGGCCCAACTGTCCCACAGGCCGGTGACGACATCGTAGAACTCGCGCGCACGGCGGTAGCGTTCGTCGTGCTCCATTGCATCGTCCATGCCGAAGTTCAGCGCCGCGTCCGGGTTAGACGTGGTGACGATGTTCCACGCCGCGCGCCCGCCGCTGATATGATCGAGCGAGGCGAAGCGGCGCGCGACATGGAACGGCGCATCGAAGGTGGTCGAGCCGGTGGCGATCAGGCCGATATGCTCGGTGACCATCGCGAGCGCCGACAGCAGGGTGAACGGCTCGAACGACGTGACGGTATGGCTGCGCTTCAGAGCGTTCATTGGCATGTTGAGCACGGCCAGGTGGTCCGCCATGAAGAACGCATCGAACCGGCCGCGCTCCAGCGTCTGGATGAAGCGCTTGATATGCGCGAGATTGAAGTTGGCGTCGGGGTACGCGCCGGGATAACGCCAGGACGCGGTGTGGATCGTGGTCGGCCGCATGAAGGCGCCGAGACGGAGTTGGCGTTTGGCGGTCATGGTGTTCTGTCCACTCCTGGTTCGGGCTGAGGGAGTTTCATGGCAAGTCGGTTCAATATAGGCGATACGCCCCGGCGGCGGGAGGATAGCAGGTTCACCACCGGTCAGGGCGGCTACCTGGACGATCTGCGTTTCGATGACCTGGCGCATGCCGTGGTGGTGCGCTCGCCGCACGCGCATGCGCTGATCGGGCCAATCGACACGGCGGCGGCGCGGGCAATGCCCGGCACGCTTGCTGTGCTGACCGGCGAGGATGCGCGCGCCGATGGCCTACAGCCCATGCGTCCGACCGCAGAAACCAACGCGCAGACCGGGGAAAGCTTCGCGTTCGCACCGCAGCCGCTGCTGGCGGGCGGGAAGGTGCGGCATGTCGGCGAGCCAGTCGCGCTGATCGTCGCCGAGACGCGCGCGCAGGCACTCGATGCTGCTGAACGCGTGGTGGTCGACTACCGGCCGCTGCCCGCGGTCACCACTGCGGCCGACGCGCTTGCATCGGGAGCACCGGAGATTTCGGTCGAGGTGCCGGGCAATGTCTGCATGGACTGGCGGTGGGGGGACGCGCATGCGGCCGACGCGGCGATGGCAAATGCCGCGCACGTCGTTTCGCTTCGCCTCGACAACCACCGCATCGTCACCAATCCGATGGAGCCGCGCGGCGCGGTCGGCATGTATGATGCGACGCAAGGCCGCTACACGCTGCATGTCTCGAGCCAGAACATCCACGGCAACCGCGACGCGACCGCCCGCGCGCTCGGCGTGCCGCCCGCCGACGTACGGTTTATCGCGCCTGATGTCGGCGGCGGGTTCGGCGCGAAGAATTTCACCTACGCCGAGCATGCGTTGATCCTGTGGGCGGCGCGTCGCGTTGGGCGCCCGGTGAAGTGGATCGCGACACGCAGCGAGGGCTTCGTGTCGGATCATCAGGCTCGCGATCACCAGGCAGAGGCTTCGCTGGCGCTCGATGCGGATGGCAGTTTCCTCGCGCTGCGGGTTAGCAGCGTGGCGAATATCGGCGCCTATATGGCGGGCGGTGCGGGCGCGGTGCAGACCAACCAGTATGTAAATCTGCAGGGCAGCATCTACACGATCCCAACCATCGCGCTGCACGTCGTGACGGTACTGAGCAACACGACGCCGATCGGCGTCACGCGCGGACCTGGGTTTGCCGAGGCGGTGAATGTTATCGAACGGCTGATCGACCAGGCGGCGCGGCAATGCGGCTTCGACCGCGCCGAATTGCGTCGCCGCAACATGGTACCCGTGACAGCGATGCCGATGACCAACGCGCTTGGTTTCTCGGTGGACAGCGGCGATTTCGCGGCGACCTTCGATCGCGCGCTTGCGCTGGCGGATGTTGCCGGCTTTGCTGCGCGGCGCAGTGAGAGCGAGGCACGCGGATTGCTGCGCGGCCTTGGTCTTGCTTATCACATCAAGGGCACCGGTGGCTCGCCGCACGAGAACGTCGATATCCGCTTCGAATCAGATGGCACGGTATCGCTGATCACCGGCACGCAGACCATCGGCCAGGGCCATGAAACGACATTTCCGCAGATTCTGGCGGACCGTCTCGGTGTTGCGAACGAGCTCATTCGGCTGCGCCAGGGCGATACCGATCTGATCCCCATGGGCGGCGGACACGGCAGCTCGCGCGCGACCTATATGGGTGGCACCGCGATCTGGCGCGCGTCAGAGACGATCGTTGCGAAGGGCCGCCCGATCGCCGCCGATGCGCTGGAGGCGGCGGAGACGGATGTCGAGTTCACCGACGGGCTTTTCGCAGTTGTCGGCACCAACCGCTCGATATCGCTTTTGGATGTGGCGGCGCGGGCTCGCGAAGCAGGCGCGCCACTCGACACCTATCACGCATGGACCCGCGAGCACATGACGTTCCCCAACGGGACGCACGTGGTGGAGGTTGAGATCGATCGTGACACTGGCCTTGTCGCGCTGGTTCGGCTCACGGCGGTGGACGATTACGGCATTCTGGTGAACCCGATGATTGCCGCGGGACAGGCGCACGGCGCTATCGCGCAGGGTGTCGGGCAGGCGCTGCTGGAACATGCGGTTTACGATGCGCAATCCGGTCAATTGCTGGCGGGGTCGTTCATGGACTATGCGATGCCGCGCGCCGACGATCTGCCACCGTTTATGCTGGAGTTCAGCGGCACGCGCTGCACTACCAATCCGCTCGGTGTGAAGGGCTGCGGCGAGGCCGGCGCGGTCGCAATGCTACCGGCGATCGGCAACGCGATCGTGGACGCGCTGGCGACGCTCGGTGTCACCCAGTTCGATGGGCCGGCAACGCCGGTCCGGGTGTGGCAGGCGATGCGTGCGATGCGCAGGTAGCGTATCGCGGCCGCGCGGCGAGCGAGGGTGCGGGGTTAGCTGTTTACTGCGCGGATGATCGCGGCCCAGCGGTCGAGCACCGGCAGGATGGTGTCCGCCTTCTCCGACGGCAGACTGGTCGAGACACGGTTCACGCCCAGATCGCGATAGCGCTTGATCAGGTCGGTGTCCTCCGCCTGGCCGCCGATCGAGATATCGAGGCTGGTGGGATCGCGCCCGGCCTCTGCGGCCATCTGACGGAAGCGCGGGATCAGCTCGGTCAGCGGCGTCGGTGATGCCGAGGTGATCTGCGGCATCCAGCCGTTGCCGTAACGGACAGCGCGGCGCGCGCTGTAGGGGAATGCGCCACCGACCAGAATGGGCGGGTGCGGCTTCTGCACCGGCTTCGGCCAGGTCTGCATCGGACCGAAATCGACGAGCGCGCCGTGGTACTCGGCGGTGTCCTGGGTCCAGATCGCCTTCATCGCCTCGATGCGTTCGCGCGCGAGCTTGTGGCGCGATTTGAAGTCAGTGCCGTGGTTCTCCATCTCGTCCTGGTTCCAACCGTCGCCGACGCCGAACACGAAGCGTCCGCCGGACACCTGATCGATCGAGGCCACCAGCTTCGCGGTCTGGATCGGATCGCGCTGCGCGATCAGGCAGACACCGGTGCCAATCTTCAGCGTCTTGGTCGCGGACGCCGCGATGCTGAGAGTAACGAACGGATCCATCACATCGTAGTAGCGTTTCGGCAGATCGCCGCCGAGTACGAAGGGCGTCTTGCGAGACAACGGAATGTGCGAGTGCTCGGGCGCCCAGACGATGTCGAAGCCACGCTGCTCCAGCGCCATGGCAAGCTCGGCCGGTGTCATCGAGTAGTCGGTGAAGAACATCGAGGCGCCGAATTTCATGGCCCTGTCCTATGCTGCGTGTTCCACCATGCCCATCCACCACATGGTGCGTTGCCCCACATCGATATCATAGGCGCGCGCGAATTCCAGCCGGCCATCATCGGCAATGCGAAACAGCGACAGCACGGCGCCGGTGATGTGCGCCACGGCCATCAGCCGTCCGCTGGGATCGATATGGAAGGTGCGCGGATGCACACCATGCGTGTCGATGTGCTGGATCAGGTTGGGCTCGCCGGTGGACTGATCGATCGCAAAGACCGCCAGCGAGTTCTCGCCCTCCGCATTGGCGGCGCGGTTGGCGACATAGACCGCGCGGCCGTTGGGGTGCACGTGCACTGTGCCGACGGCCTGGCGGCCGGCGGCCGGACGACCGAGCGTCGGCTTCCGAAATCGTGGTGTCGGCGACAAGGCGCCACCGGAAAGCTCGAACAGGTCGAGCGCATTCTGCCGTTCCAGCGACACATAAACCCATGGCTTCGACGGATGGAAATCCAGATGCCGCGGGCCGAAACCATAGCCGCCATCGGGCGCGATCGAGACCTCGTTGCTCAGCACCCCGTTGCTGAAGTCGAACACCTCCAAAGCGCCGGGCTCGTCCGGCTTGCCGCCGGCGGGGTCGTGGCCGCGGGTGACCAGGATCACCTGGCGGTTGTCGGGTGCGGCGCGAACCTGGTGCGCGAAGATCCCCGGATCGATCGCCCCCGGCTGCGCGACCTCGTCGCCCAGTGTCGCATCGGAGTTGATGCGATACACACGGATTGCGCTTGGATTGTTGAACGCGACCAGCACGAACTGCGAGGGCATGTCGGTCGCCATATGGATCGGGCGCGTCGGAAGGCGGATCGGTGCGCCATGCGGACGCAGCGCGCCGGTCGCCGGATCGATCGCCAATGCGGACACGTGGTGCGCGTTGCCGGCGGCCCCCATGCCCGACGCGCTGTCGCTGGTGGCGACATAAAGGAAACGCCGCGAGGCATGCGGCCAGGCATATTGGACGTTTGCCGGCAGGCTGACCGTGCCACGGCGTGCGAGCGTCGCAGCGGCCACATCCACATCGTAGTGCGTCAGTTCCGGCCCGACATTGGCATACAGCGAAACCTTGTTCGGCACGTTCAACCTCCCGCGGTTGGACCACGATCGCCGCATGCTGCGCGGGCTCGGCCGGTTCGGCAAATCGCGCTGTGCGTTTCACTCGACGAACGCAATTCGATGCGCTACAGTGCCCATATGTCTTGCACCGTGAACAAGCGCACGATGACGAACTGGAAGCCCTTTGGCCGGGTGTCCTGGACGTGCGCATGTTGACGGCAACGACATAGCACCACCCCAAGGCCCCGCCGGCATCGGACGGGGCCTTTACTTTCTCAGGCACCCGTCCTCCGGCCCAATGAACGGAGCGAGTGTCATGAGCCTGTACCATCCCACTGTCGCCATCGTCGGCGCCACCGGCGCAGTCGGCGGCGAATTGATCGGCTGCCTGGAGAGCCGCGACTTCCCGCTGGAACGTCTGCGCCTGTTCGCCTCCGGCCGATCGGCTGGGCGGAAGTTGCTGTTCCGCGGTCAGGGCATCGCGGTGGAGGAACTGAACGAGGACAGCTTTCCCGGCGTCGATATCGCGCTGTTCTCCGCCGGCAGTACCGTGTCGCGGCGGTTCGCGCCGATCGCGGTTCGGCAAGGCGCCGTGGTGGTCGACAACTCCTCGGCGTTCCGCATGGAGCCCGGCGTTCCGCTCGTCGTGCCCGAGGTGAACCCGCGTGCGATCACCCGCCATATCGGCATCATCGCCAACCCGAACTGCGTGGCGATCGTGGCCGTGGTGCCGCTCTGGCCGCTACACCGGCACAACCGCATTCGCCGGGTGATCGCCGCCACGTATCAGGCGGCGTCCGGCGCGGGGGCTGCGGCGATGGAGGAACTTCGCGCCTCGACCGCAGCCTATCTGCAAGGCGCGGCATATCAGCATCGGGTGCTGGCGCATCCCTATGCCTTCAATCTGTTCAGCCATGACACGAAGGTGGATCCGACGAACGGCTACAACGAAGAAGAGACCAAGGTCATGCGCGAGCTTCGCAAGATCATGGACGAGCCGGAGTTGCGCATTGGCGTGACATGCGTGCGGGTGCCGGTGCTGCGGGCACATTCGATCGCGCTGACCGTCGAGTTCGAGCGACCCATCGCGCCAGAGGCCGCGCGCGAGGTGCTGGCCGCCGCGCCAGGTGTGCGGATTGTCGATGATGCCGCGGGCAACCACTTCCCGATGCCAAACGAGGCGTCGGGACAGGACGATATTCTGGTGGGGCGCATCAGGCATGACACGAGCGACCCGACAGGCCGTTCGCTCGCACTGTTCGTGGCGGGCGATCAGTTGCTGAAGGGCGCGGCACTGAACGCGGTGCAGATCGCCGAACGACTCGTCGGTTAGCGACACTTCTCCGCGATGGCAGGATTTGGCTCGGCCATCGCGGAGAACCCATGTTATCGTCGCGGCCAAGGGCATGACTCTGCGTCAATGCCCCAATGATGGGTCTGTGACGGAACCAGATCCAGCTGGAGGAGAACGTGGCGATGGAGGAAGCTCTTGCTGCCGCTCCGGCTACGGGCGCAGTTATCGGACCACTCGAGGCGCAGTATCTGGGCTCACGCCTCTACCGGAATGTCGCCGATACAAGCCGCATCACCTCGACGCATTGGCACATCGCATGGGCCAATGGACTCGGCTGGGGATTTGACGGCATGGATGGTGCGATCCTGGCACTGGTGGCGCCGCTGCTGATGCGGGAGTTCGCCATCAATCTCGCCACCTACCGCAACGGGGTGCAGCTCTCCGCGCTGATCAGCATCATCGGGTTGTATCTCTGGCCGTGGCTGGCGGACCGGTTTGGCCGACGCAATATCCTGGCGCTCAACATTGCAGTGTTCTCGCTGGCGATGCCGTTGGTCGCGCTGTCGCCGACATGGGGTGCGTTCGTTGCGGCCTATACCGTTGTCCGTTTCGCACTGAACGGCGAATGGGCTGTCGGCTCGATGCTGGTTGCGGAGACCTGGCCCGCGCGACTGCGCGGCCTCGTCCTCAGCTTCGATCGCTCGGCCTGGGGCATCGGTGCCGCGCTTGCCGGTACGATCGTGACATTCGTGGTGACAGTATGGGGATGGCGCGCCGCGTTCCTGGCGCCCGTCGTGATCGCCCTGCTGGCAATCTATGTCCGGCTGCTGTGTCCGGAGTCGCCCTACTGGGTGCGCACGCAGGACCGCAAGCGGCGGATCGCCGAAGACATGGCTGCCGACCTCGCACTCAACGAGGATGACCGCGAATGGATCGCGAAGACACGGCAGCCAGGCTGGCGGCAACTGTTTCTGCCCGATCTGTTGCGCAACACCGTCATGGCAACCTTCGTCGCCAGTCTGGCATTGGTCTCCTACAGCACGGTGGGTTTGTGGATGCCGCTGTTCCTGTCGCAGCAGCACGGATGGTCGACCGCCGAGTACGGCAGCTTCTATATCTGCTGGGCATTGTTCGCCACGACCGGCTTCTGGGCCGGCGGGTGGATGATTGACCGCTTCGGGCGACGGCTCGGGTTTGCCATCCTGCTGCTCGAGGCCGCGGTATTCATGACGATCTGGATCTTCGCCACGAACAAGTTGTCCTTGTGGCTTCTCGGCATGGCGTGGTCATGGGGCTTCATCGGCGTGTGGGGCCCCGTGACGGCCTACACCGCCGAGATGTATCCGACGCGGATCCGTGGCGTCGGCAACGGCTTCTCGTGGGCCGTGGCGTTCTTGATCGGGGCGGTGCTGTGGCCGTTCGTCGCGGTCTATCTGCGCGAGACCACAGGCTCATTCGTCGCTGCATTCCTGCTGATACCGGTGATCCTCGTTGTCATGGCAGCGATCATCTGGCTCTACAGCCCGGAGCACGCGCGCATGGAGCTCGATCAGATCGCGGTATGATCGGCCCTCCGCGCGGACTGGCGAATCGTTGGAAGCTGACGCCGAGTGGCGCGCTTGCCAACTGCACTATTCACTGACCCGGATGTAGCAATGCCTCAACGCGTTCCATAGAGCCGGTCACCGGCATCGCCGAGGCCGGGACGGATATAGCCGTGCGAGTCGAGCTCGCGGTCGATCATGGCGACGTAGACGGACAGGTCAGGGTGCGCCTCGGTCAGCGCTGCCAGTCCTTCGGGTGATGCGAGCAGGCAGGCGAAGGTGATCTGGGACACGTCCGCCCGCTTGAGCCGTTCGATTGCAGTGATCGCAGAGTGCCCGGTGGCAAGCATCGGATCGATCGCGATCACCTGGCGGTCCTGTATGTCATCCGGGAACTTCAGATAGTATTCGACCGGAACCAGGGTGTTTGGGTCGCGATAGAGTCCGATATGGGCAACGCGAGCCGAAGGCACGAGATCCAGCATCCCGTCGAGCATGCCGTTTCCGGCCCGCAGGATCGACAGGAAGCACAGCTTCTTTCCTGACAGCAGCGGCGCCTCGGTGGCTTCCAGCGGAGTTTCGATCGCAACCGTCTCGGTGGGCAGACCGCGCGTGACCTCATAGGCCATCAGCAGGCTCAGCTCGCGCATCAGGCGACGAAACTCCGAGGTCGATGTCTCCTTGCGGCGAAGCAACGTGAGCTTGTGCTGTACCAGCGGATGGTCGAGTACGGTGACACTATTGGAATGCGACATTGCGACCCCTAAGGCTGAACCACACGACGCGGCACTGCTCAGAACACTGTTCCGTCGCTTTGCACTGCAAGCGGGGGACCGCCGTCCGCGCGCCGCTCACGGGCGATCCTACGACCGGCGTCCCATGTGCCGCCCTGCAGCACGCGGGCCAGTGGCAGTTCCGCTGGCGATAAACCCAGACGGTCACGCAGCAGCGGCATCAGTCGGTCCAGCAAAGCCACGGTAAGGGCGCGCCACTCGACGATGGCGGGGTGATCCACAGGCAGCGGCACCGAAGCCAATGACGGCTCGCGCAACCGCAGCACGCCGATGTCCAGGAACAAGCCGCCGTTGCGGTATTCGGCAAGTCCGGTCAGGTCATCGACGCCGTCAACGTTGATCGAGGCTTGTTCGAGCACCTCCACCATCGAGTAGGTCAGCCATTGCGGCAACTTGTGGAACGGCACAACGCCGACAACGGGATGCCGCCACATATCACCCGGCCTGCCGGGCCAGATCGCCGCAAGTGCCTCCAGAAACGTCGTCAGGATCGTTCGCGCCGCCACACACGGTCGCCAATGGTCAAGCAGTCCGCCGATCCGTGCCTCTGCGCCGAACAGGTCAGGCCGGCGGCGCAATGTGGTACCAAGATTGCGCAACAGGGCCACGCGGCCCGTCACTCCGACCATCGGCTTGTCCGGGGCAACCTGGAACGCCGTGGCGAATGCCGCATCCGACAGGCGCGACAACCCGTCCGCATCGGCGCGAAGCGGATGTGCGGGGTCACCGGAAAACAAGCCAGACGCGAACGCATGCAGGCTGGCGATCGCCAACCCCTCCGATCGGGCGTGCACCTGGCCTGTGTCGGCTTCGCGGAACGTCCAGGCAGGACCGGCGCCCGCATCGAGCAGCACACTGACGGTGCAGAGATCGATGCGAATGCGCGCCAGTTCCGTGGCACCGCAGCCGCGCAGCCGCTGCTGCAGTGCACCCCATCGGTCGATCCCGCCGGCCTCGAAGTGCCGCCAGCGCGCATGATACGGGATGGCGAGGTCCGGATAATTTGCCCGCGTCACCGCCGCGACGTAATCGGCCGCATCGTCCAGCCGAGAGAGGTCGAGCGTGAAGTGCAAGAGCGCGTCCCGCTCCGCCAGAGCCAGCATCGCATTGCACTGCTGGCGAACCGCATCCGGCGTCATCAGCCAGGCGTCGGCCCGGGCCTCTCGCACCGCGCTCAATCCCGCAACGCACGGCCCTTGGCCAGCTTCAATTCGGCAGCATCGGGAACGCGCATCGTGTAGTAGCCGGCTGCCTTTTTGGCGTCGATCTCGACATCGGCATCCGGCGGAATCAGTTCGTCCGGGATCGGCACCCGCTCGATCACCTCGATGCCGCTTGCCACGATCGGTGCATATTTCATGTTGCTCATCGAGACGAGCTGATCGATCCGCGTGATGCCCAGCCAGTGCAGCACATCGGGCATCAGTTCCTGAACGCGCATGTCGGACACCCCGGCAACGCATTCCGTGCGCTGGAAATATGCTTCGGCACGGTCCCCGCCGGCCTGACGCTTGCGCGCATTATAGACCAGGAACTTAGTGACCTCGCCGAGCGCACGGCCTTCCTTGCGATTGTAGACCACCACGCCGAGACCGCCTTGCTGTGCGGTCGCCACGCAGACTTCGACGCCGTGCGCGAGGTAGGGCCGGCAGGTGCAGATGTCGGAGCCGAACACGTCCGAACCATTGCATTCGTCATGCACCCGGCAGGCGATCCGTATGCCGGCGCGCCCGAGCAGTGCGGGGTCGCCCATGATGTAAACCGACGTGCCACCGATCGGCGGCAGAAACACATTGAGGTCGGGCCGCGTCACCAGTTCGGGGAACATCCCGCCGGTATGCTCGAACAAATCGCGTCGCAGGTCGGTGACGCTGACGCCGAAGCGGCCAGCGACACCGGGAAGATACCAGACCGGTTCGATGGCGATCTTCGTCACCCTCACATCCGCGGTGCCGGTCAGCACCGTGCCGTCGGGCGTGAGCCGGCCGGCGCGGATTGCCTGGGCGATTTCCGGCATGTTGATGCGCGCGCGGGTCACCGCGATGGTCGGTCGGATGTCCCAGCCAGCGGCGATCCGGTCATGGAACACCTGGCTGGTCATATGGCCCCACGGATCCAGCGAGACGATGCGCTCGTGGTCGCTCCATTGAGGAAACGGGCCGATGGGTTCGGCCGGGATGGTGTCTGTCAGGTCGGGGCGATGGTCGGACGCGAGCTGGCCGGCCGCGACCGCAAGCGCACGATAGAGCGCATATGACCCGGCATGAGTGCCGATGACATTGCGCACTTCCGGGTCGCTGAGGGTTGCGATCACCGGGCCACGTTCCAGCGGCTCGGCGGCGCCCCAACGCAGGGGCACGAGACGGCCGGGCCGCGGCGGGTGCGAAGTGAGCACGATTGCCCGCGGCGAGGCGTTCCTGACCCGACGCGGGGCCGGCGAACCGGTCATTGGGCTTGATCTCCGGTGATTTGGCTAAGGGCGTCCAAGGGGTGACCGTAGCGGCGGCGTATCAGCTGCGTCCAGTTTGTCGGCAGCTCCGGCTGCCATTTCATGCGATTATAGCAATTGTCTTTTGACCAGAGCCTGCATTCTCCTGCCGGGGCTGGCTGACAATGTTCCGCCACAAGTCTGTGATGGCGAGAGAGAAAGCCAGTGTGCACGCGTATCCGTTTCCGCGCCGTTGCATTTTGTGCGGCGATGCTTGCGATGCTGGCGGTCGGATCGCCAGCTTCGGCCCGCCCGGCGGGCAGCCCTCTCGGCGCCTGGCTAACCGAGAGCGGTCATGGTGTGGTGGCGATCGCCGCATGCGGTGACGCGCTTTGCGGCCGGATCGTCGGCATCGACCGTGAGCCGGGAGCCCCGATGCCAACGGACGTGAACGGGCGTCCACAATGCGACCTGACCATCCTCACCGATGCAAAGCCTGAGGCGGATGGCACGTGGCTGGGCGCGATCACGGACCCGCGCGACGGCGACACATATCGGGCGAAGCTCTGGGTGGATGACAGCGGCTACCTGCATCTGCGCGGCTTCCTCGGCATCTCGCTGTTCGGTTCGACGCAGGTATGGCGGCCCTTCACCGGGCACCTCGGCGCCGAGTGTGGTCTGGCGTGAGCCTCTGGCCACGTGGAGAGGGGATGCAGCGATGACGAAACGCCCGGTCAGCGCCATGCCAGACGAGGCAACGCTGTTGCAGCGCGCCCTGGTCGGGCTGGTGGACCGATCTCGCAGGCACGCGTGGTTCGTGGTGCTTGTCGGCATGCTGCTGGCCGGGGCATCCGGCCTCTATGCCAGCCGGCATCTGGGCATCAACACCGACACCGACCAGATGTTCGCGGCCTCCCTGCCCTGGCGCCAGCATGCGATGGCTCTGAGCCGCGCCTTTCCGCAATCGCAGGGCCTGCTGGTCGCGGTCATCGACGGCGATACGCCGGAGGCCGCGGATGCAACGGCCCAGGGCCTGGCGCTGGCCTTGTCGGGCGACCATACGCATTTCATGACAGTCCGACGCCCTGATGCCTCTCCATACCTCCGCAAGGAGGGGTTGCTGCTGTTGTCGGTGCCGCAGCTTACCGACCTGCTCAATCGCACCATCGATGCGCAGCCATTCCTAGGCAAGCTCGCGGCCGATCCCTCCCTGCGCGGCCTGTTCTCGGCGCTGTCGCTCCTCGGGCAGGGGGTGACCAGCGGTGATGCAGATCTCACGCCGTATCTCGGGCAGTTGAGAACCTTCCACACCGCCATGGCGGCTGCGATCGGCGGCCATCCGCAGGACATGTCGTGGCAGCGCCTGCTGAGCGGCAAGGTGGGTGATCTGGGCGGCCAGTACCCGATTTGTCCTGGCGCAGCCCAAGCTGGATTTCAGCTCGCTCGAGCCTGGCGGCGCGGCGACGCAGGCAATACGCGCGGCGGCGGCAAAGCTGGAATTCGTCCGCAACGGCACCGCCCATGTGCGGATCACCGGGCCGGTCGCCCTGGCCGACGCGCAGTTCGCGACGGTCGCACAGGGTGCCGTCGCCGGGCTCATCGGCAGCGTGGTGCTGATCACGCTCTGGCTGCTGCTGGCCGTGCGGACCTGGCGACTGATCGTGCCGATCCTGGGCACGCTCGGCGTCGGGCTGATGCTCACATTGCTGTTCGCCGCAGCCGCGATCGGGACGCTCAATCTGGTGTCGGTCGGTTTCGGTGTGCTGTTCATCGGCATAGCGGTCGATTTCGCCATCCAGTTCGCCGTGCGTTACCGGGAGGCGCGTCACGATCTCGCCGATGCGGCGGCCGCACTCCGGCAGACCGCGCAGCGTGCGGGAGGCGCGATCCTGGTGGCCGCGCTCGCTACCGCGGCGGGGTTCCTTGCGTTCGTGCCAACCGCATTCAGCGGCGTGGCGGAGCTTGGCCTGATCGCCGGCTTCGGCATGCTGATCGCATTCCTGTGCACGGTCACCTTCCTGCCCGCAGCGATCACATTGTGCCGGCCGGCGGGTGAGCAGGCGGAGATTGGCTTCGCCTGGGGCGGCAGGGTCGATGCACTGGTGACGCGGTGGCACAGCGCTATTCTGCTGGTGTTCGGGGCACTCGTGGTGCTTGCGCTCGGGCTGGCTCCACGCCTGCAATTTGATGCCGATCCGCTAGATACCCAGAGCCCGAACACCGAGGCAATGCGCACATTGCGCGATCTAATGAACGACCCGCTGACCAATCCGTACAGCATCGACATTCTTGCACCGACGACCAATCAGGCCCGGGCTCTCGCGGCCCGATTGAAGCAACTGCCCACAGTGTCGAGTGTGCTCACCATCGAGAGTTTCGTGCCGCAGGATCAGACCCGGAAGCTGGCGCTGGTGCAGGACGCGGCGGACATACTTGGACCTACGCTGTTGGCACCCGATGCCACGTCTCCGGTGACGCCAGCGCAGATTCGTGCGGCCGCACGCGCGGCCCTCAACACGATCGCTCCGGCACTCGCCTCGCTGCCTGCAGATCATCCGCTGGCCGCCATTGCCGGTGACCTGCGACAGCTTACAACGGCATCCGATCAGACGCTCCTGGCCACCAACCGCGCACTGACGCGCTTCCTGCCCGGTCAACTGGATCGACTGCGCGACGCACTCGGGGCGCAGCCGGCCAGTCTGTCCTCAATACCGCCGGGCATCGCACGCGACTGGTTGCTTCCCGACGGGAGGGCACGCGTGCAGGTGCTGCCGCAGCCCGCGTCCCGCAGCAGCCAGGGACTACACGACTTCGTCGAACAGGTCAGTCGCGTGGCACCCGATGCGGGCGGCACTGCGGTGACGATCGTCGCAACCAGTGCCACTATCATCAGTGCCTTCCGCTCTGCTGCTGTGTCAGCCGTGCTGGCGATTGCTGCGATCCTGTTTTTCGCACTGCGTCGCCTGCGCGATACCGCGCTGGTTCTGGCGCCCCTGCTGCTGTCCGCGGCGCTGACACTTCTGACAATCGTGCTACTGCCATTGCCGCTGAACTTCGCCAACATCATCGCCCTGCCGCTGCTGCTTGGGGTGGGCGTGTCGTTCAACATCTATTTCGTCATGAACTGGCGCGCGGGGCGACGCGAGATGCTGGCCTCGGCCACAGCCCGTGCGGTGGCATTTTCCGCACTGACCACCGGTACTTCGTTCGGTTCGCTGGCCCTCTCAGGGCATCCCGGAACCGCGTCGATGGGTGAGTTGCTGCTGATCAGCCTGGGCTGCACGCTGGTGGCGAGCCTGATCTTTGTCCCGGCGCTGCTGGCCGCGATATCACATCCACGCGGGCAAGAACCAGGCCGGAGATTGGCGCTCAGCGAGCATCGCTGAGCACAGCAGCCCGCACCGTCGGCTTGCAAAACTCAACCCGTCGCGCCCAATGGCTTTGCCGTGACGACCGCTTCCCCGATCGCGCCGCGCGACAGCACCAGCGTTACCGTCATGCCGATGAGCGCCAGGACGCCGGCTGCAATGAATGCGCTGCTGAAGTTGCCGCTTGCTTCAACCAGATATCCGGTGACGATAGGTGCAAGCAGGCCGAACACGTTGCCGCCGAGAACCAGGAACGCGAAAGCGCGTCCTGCATCGGCTGGCGAACGCAGCAGATCACTGGTCAGTGTCGCGTTGGCCGCAGGACCGGCATTGGCGAAGGAAACCGTGATCGATATCAAGATGATGATTGCCGTCAGTGACTCGACGTAGGGAATGATCAAGCCCGCGGCAGTCAGGAACAGGCACAGAGCAACCAGATAGCGCCGCAGCCCGCTCCGTACTGCGTGAGCGCTCAGTAGCCGGTCGCCGACCCAGTTGATGATGATGTTCACCGCCGTCGCAATGAAAAACGGAACAGAGGTGTAGAGGCCTGAATCGACCACCGACATCCCCCGCGACGTCTGCAGGTAGTTCGGCAGCCAGCTCAGATACAAATAGAGCGAGTAAACGAGGCAGCCCTGCGAGATGAACAGACCCCACATCGCCGGGCACCGCAGCAGCGCCGGATACCCAACTCCGTCGTGATCGGGCACCGCGATACCGGCCTCGCGCTCGGCGAGGATGCGCTGGCGCTCCGGCTCAGGCAGCCAGGGAGTCTTTTCCGGCGTCGATACCAGAGCCATCCAGATTGCCACCCAGGCAAAGCCGATCGCACCAGTGATCAGGAATGACCAGCGCCATGACAATGTCTGGATCAGCCAAGCCACAAGCGGCGCGCCCAGTGCAGGACCGAGACTGCTGCCGGCGCTGATGAAGGCGGTTGCCGTGCCACGCTCGGTATAGGGTGACCATGCTCGAACGCTGCGATAGACCACCGGCGAGAACGGCGCCTCGCCAATACCGAGACCCAACCGGGCCAACAACATCGTCATGACGCCCACCGCAGCACCGGTCGCCATCTGAGCAGCCGACCACACCACGGTGGCCACGCTAGCGACCACGTGCGCGCCCCAGCGGTCGATCAAACGACCGCCCGGCAGCATCATGACGACGTACGCCCAGAGGAATGAGGAAAACAGGTAGCCCAGCATGACGGGCGACAGGCCAAGTTCGTGTGCGATCGGCTTGCCCGCAACCGACATGTTCACGCGGTCGACGTAGGCAATACCTGCGAACACGAGCAGCAGGAGGTAGACCCAGAATCTGCGCCTGGTGGTCTTCATTGCGACGTTTCCTCGGTTCGTTGCCGCCCCGCGACGGACGGCCGTTAGCGCGGCGGACCAGCGTAGCTCCCCGCAGACCGGGCGCAAGATGCTGAGTGGCTTCCGGCCTGACGACCGTTTGCATAGCGTTGTCGGAGCGAGCGGCTGAGCATGGCACCCACGCATGCCGGAGACCCATTGTGCCCCCTGACGCAGGACGGAGTTTGTTTCGATCGCGCAGGCTGTTTCTTGCCGGCCTGTCCGGCACCGCACTCTGCGTTCATGGCTCGGTGAAAGCCGACACGCCTCGCAGCGGCGCACTGAACATCGTGGTGACCGGCGGTCACCCCGGCGATCCCGAATACGGCTGCGGTGGAACGGTCGCGCGGTACACGAGGCAAGGTCACCGCGTTACGCTGCTGTATCTCAACCGTGGCGGAGACCCACAGGAAGGCTCTGCCGCCTGCGCCGCCGCGGCTGCCGCCAACCGCGCAACGCCACGTGTCCAAGAAGCGATGGCGGCGTGCCGCATCCTTGGCGCACAACCCGTTTTCGCACCGCAGTGCAATGGCGCTTCAATTGTGGATAATGCGCACTACGAAGGTTTCACCGAACTGCTCGCGACGCTGCGGCCGGATGTCATGTTTACTCAATGGCCGATCGACAGCCATCCGGATCATCGTGCGACGTTCACGTTGACCCTCGAAGCATGGAGCCGCCTCGGTCGCAAAGCCGCATTTTACTTCTATGAGGTCTCTGATGGCCTGGACACCTCGATGTTCACGCCGACGGACTATGTCGATATTACCGAGACAGAACCGATCAAGCGCAGCGCCTGCTATGCACATGCCTCGCAGCAGCCGGACTTCTTCTACGCTTTGCAGTCGCGTGTCGCCGAATTTCGTGGCACCGAATCAGGCTGCCGGTACGCTGAATCATATGTTCGGCATGTCGGGTCGCGGGTCGATCTCCTGCCCTGATGCTGTCGTCGCGGCAGCCCGACTGCACGCTACATAACGGGTCGTGCTTCACCCTTCATCTGGGTGCGATGCATGATCCGCCGGCTGGACGCGTCGAACGGATCGCGCCGGTGCATCGTGCAGCGGTTGTCCCACAGCACAACATCGCCGACACGCCACGTATTGTACCAGGTCAGTTCATCGCGCGTCGCGTAACGCCACACCTCGTCCAGCAGCGCCTCCGATTCCGCAAGCTCCAGCCGCTCGATATACGCATTGCGGCGCCGGCCCAGATAGAGACACTTCCGCCCGGTCTCCGGATGCGTGCAGACGATCGGGTGATACGTACCGGGCGCCTCGCGCGGATCGTCGGTCGGCGTCACACCCTGTCGCACATAGCCGCCGCTGTTGAAGGTACCGTCGTGCTTCACCCGCCGACCAGCGACGCGCCGCTTCAAAGCCTCCGGCAATTCCTCATAGGCCTGGTACATGTTGGTGAACCCGGTGTTCCCGCCCGCCGGGGGAATCTCGATCGCATACAGCATGCTCGCCTTGGGCGGATCGTCCAGATACGACATGTCGGTGTGCCACACCGCCTCGCCGGCACCGAGACTGCCGATCGCCACGCCATTCTCGATCACGTTGGATACCACGTAGATCTCCGGGTGTCCCTCGACAAAGCGCCGTCCGTTCTCCTGGATCGGCGCGAAGTCCAGCGCGCCGAACCGTCGGCTGAACCCGCTCAGATCGTCGTCGTTCAGCGTCTGCCCCCGGAACAGCAGCACCAGATGATCCAGCCATGCGCGATGGATCGCCGCGAAGTCGACCTCCGAGATGCAGCGCAGATCGACCCCGCCAACCTCCGCGCCAAGCGCGGCGCCCGTCGGTGTCACCGTGATCGCCATGCGGCCCTCCCAAGCTTCGTTGTCTCGGTCGTAATTCTGAATTCGCCAACCGATACCGTTTCGCGCGGTGAATGCCTAGACCCCATAAAGCCTTGCGGCCTGAGCCGGTGGATGCCACAGGGCCTATACGAACATGCCGGAGGGAAAAAATCCGATGTCGCAAGACCTGTTCGAGATCATGCGATCCACGCGTTCGATGCGACGGCTGAAGCCGGATCGCGTCCCCGACGCAGCGCTGCGCCAGGTGCTGGAGGCGGGGACGTGCGCCGCCAACGGTGGGAACATGCAGAGCTGGCGGTTCCTGGTGATCCGCGAGCCGGCGATCAAGGCTGCGGCCGGGGCCTGGTACACCAAAGCTTGGCACGAGATCGTCGGACCGCGCTATCGCTCGAGCGCGCCAGCACCCGGGACAACGCCCGAACGCTTCGCCAGGATGCTGGCGGCGGCGGAATACCTGGCCGAGCATTTCCACGAGGCGCCGGTCTGGATCGTGCCTTGCGCGCCGGGTCCCAGGAACACCGGATCGTCGGTGTTTCCGGCCGTGCAGAACATTCTTCTGGCCTGTCGCGCTCTCGGCCTCGGCGCCACGCTGACCACACTTCATCTGAATTTCGAGAAGGAAGCCGAGGCGGCGATGGGATTGCCGGACAACGTGCATTCCTATGCGATCCTGCCGATCGGATATCCGGTGGGGAAATTCGGGCCGGTTCGGCGCGCGCCGTTGGAGAGCGTGGCGTATCAGGATCGCTGGGGCGAGGCTTACAGGAACGGCTGAACGACCCGAGCTGGCCGGCCGAACGAATTGACGCTGCTTGGTTCAATCCGGTCGAGGCGGCCGTCCGGGATCGGGTGCGTGGGTTCATCGAGGAGCTTTTAGATGAGGGGCTGGACGCGGCGCTTGGCCGGTCGCGCTATCGCCGCTCGGTGTCGGCGGAAGAAGCAGGCGGATCAGGCGGATATCGATATGGACGACGGAACCGAGTGCGACTCGACCGCAAGTGTGGTCTGATGCGCTGTACCGTGCACGTGCACCGCAACCTGTTGGCACCCGCCTCTGAGCGGCTGCATGAGGAGGTGCCGGCCGATTACAACGATATGGTCTACACCGTCACGCCGAAGGAGATCGAAACACGCCGCAGGCGAGTCCAGGGACGCCGTGGTGCGCTGTTGTTCCCCGCGGTAGTCTGGCGCCGCGGCCCAAGAGAAGTGCATGGGGAATGACCAGTGCGTGACGAAATCTCTTTCGTATGGCCAGCCGCCGGGGCGATGCAAGTGACATCGCTTCCGGGCGGTGGCTGCAACGTCAAGATCATGTTTGCCGACAGGGGCATCGTGAGATCGATCGGAAAGGGGTGGATACTCAAGGTCCGCAATATCTCGACGAGGCGCATCGCACGGCAATACGAGATCATCATCCGGCATGATGGTGGTTTCGAAAGCAGCTACACCATTGTGGACCAGACGCCGCACTTGGCCGCAGGCGAAGCGTCCGTCCTCCCAACGCTGGGGACCTTTGTAGAAGACGGCGGCGAACTCTACGCTATCAGGAATGGCGGGTTCCTGCACTTCCAGCTTTTCCGCGGTGGAAAGCTGGTTGATCCGAGAAACTTTATACCGCCGGAATTCGACGGCACGATCGATACATCGAGCCAGTCACCTGATACGTGACACGAGGGGGCGGCGCAGTTGGCCGTCACGGCAAGTGCACGGCGGAGATGGACATCGGAACTCGGCTCGAAAGCTGCGACATCCGTGAGCCACGTTCAGTGGCTGGTCGACGCGCCTCTTCTGGGAGCCCCTGGCGATCATCGGATGATCCTGTACCAGCGCGCAGCCAGCAGCTCGGGCCGAGCGTGTAGCTGACCTTTACAACGACCTGGCGTCCGCGCCGCCCAATCGCTCCGCGCGGTATCGCACCGAACAAAGTTCACCAGCCATTGCGAGCCGGCGTCCCGATCGGTTACTCCCATAAGGCCTCGGAGCATCGCCGGCGGGAGCGCCCGCCGCAGCGCGGAGATCTCAGCCGCCAGTGCACCCGACCTTGCGCCAGGCCACCTCCCGTGCGACCATCGCCATTCCCGTTCGTATATTACGAACCGTCAGTTGCACCAGCCGGCCACCGACACCGGCGCTGTCACACACCAGGGGAAGCCGCCCGATGAACTATCTCGAATCCCACCTCAAGGTCGTTGGCACTCGACCGATCCGTCCCGACGGCGTGGACAAGGTTACCGGGCGGGCGCTATTTGCCGCCGACACCCGCGCTGCCGGGATGCTGTGGGGCAAGATCAAGCGCAGCCCGCATGCGCATGCTCGGATCGTATCGATCGATACCAGCAAGGCTGCGGCGTTGCCGGGTGTCATGGCAGTCCTGACTGCTGCAGACCTCCCCAATATCCCCTCCGAGGAAGCGTTCGTCGGCGAAGGTCCGATGAACTTCCGTGACCTGTCGCGCAACGTCATGGCGCGCGACAAGGCGCTGTACGAGGGCCATGCCGTGGCTGCCGTCGCTGCCACGACGCCGGCAATCGCCAGTCAGGCGCTGGATCTGATCGACGTGGAGTACCAGGTCCTCCCGTTCGTCATCGACGTTGAGGAGGCCATGGAGCCGGGCGCGCCGGTCCTGCACGAAGACCTGTTCACCGCCGGCGTCGACCCGAAGCCCGCGAAGCCATCCAACATCGCCAAAGTTGTTGCCTTCAAGAAAGGCGACGTCGAAGCCGGCTTTGCCGAGGCGGACGTGATCGTGGAAGGGCGGTACACCACGCAGCCGGTGCATCAGGGCTACATCGAGCCGCACGCCTGCTTGGCGACCTATGCCCCGGATGGACAGGTGTCGATACACGCCTCCAGCCAGGGTCACTTCATGATCCGTGCCTACACGTCGAAGCTCCTCGGCATGGACATCGCAGACATCAAGGTCAATCCCGCCGAAATCGGTGGCGGTTTTGGCGGCAAGACGCTGATCTACCTGGAACCCGTGGCCGTCATGCTGTCGAAGAAGTCCGGGCGGCCCGTCAAGATTCAGATGACCCGCGAGGAAGTATTCCGCGGCTCTGGTCCGACCTCGGGTGCGACCGTCGAGGTGAAGATCGGGGCCAAGAAGGATGGCTCCATCGTCGCCGCGCAGCAGGTGCTGAAGTTCCAGGCTGGTGCATTCCCAGGCTCGCCGGTTCAACCGGGCTGCATGTGCGGCTTCGCGCTGTACGATCTGCCGAATGTCGATGTCGTCGGTTACGACGTGGTCAGTAATCGTCCGAAGACCGCGGCGTACCGAGCCCCAGGCGCTCCGATCACGTCGTTCGCGGTGGAAAGCCTGCTCGATGATCTCGCGCACAAACTACACATAGATCCGCTGACATTGCGGCAGAAGAACGCGGCACGGAATGGGTCAAAGACGCATTACGGGCCGAGCCATCAGAACATCGGGTTTGAGACGGTCCTGCAAACGGTCAAGAACCATCCGCACTGGAGGTCCCCGGTGAAGCCGGGCCATGGCCGCGGCTTTGCCTGCGGCTTCTGGTTCAACGTGGGCGGCGAATTGACGGCACAGGTTCACATCAACGAAGATGGTTCGGTGACGGCCGCGACGGGCAGTCCGGACATCGGTGGCTCGCGCGCTTCCATTGGCATGATGGTGGCCGAGGTTCTGGGCATCCCAGCTTGGCGCGTGCGCACAGTGGTGGCGGACACGACTTCGATCGGCTTTACTCACGTGACCGGCGGCTCGCGGGTGACATTTGCTACCGGCATGGCCGCGACACAAGCCGCAGAAAAAGTGGTGGAGAAGCTGAAGGAACGCGCCGCGATGATCTGGGAAATCCCGGTCGAAGCGGTCGAGTGGCGCGACGGCAAGGCGTTCCCCGCCGGCTCCAACGCCGGTGAATTCGATCCGCTGGACTTGGGCGCGATCGCTGTGAAGGCCGCGCGAACGGGCGGTCCGATCAACGCCGAGGTATCGCTGAACGCTCAAGGTGCCGGTCCGGGTTTCGGTGCGCATCTCTGCGATGTCAGCGTGGACATGGAGACCGGCCACGTTACTATCGAGCGCTACACGGCGTTCCAGGATGTCGGGAAGGCCATCCATCCGAGCTATGTCGAGGGTCAGATCCAGGGCGGAGCAGCTCAGGGTATTGGTTGGGCATTGAGCGAGGAATACATCTACGACAAGCAGGGCCGGATGGATAACCCCGGCTTCCTCGATTATCGCTGCCCTGTCGCTTCGGACCTGCCGATGATCGAAGCGGTTCTCATCGAGGTTCCGAATCCGCGCCATCCGTTCGGTGCCCGTGGCGTCGGCGAGGTACCGATCGTTCCCCCCATGGCAGCGATCGCCAATGCAATTCGTGGCGCCAGCGGATTGCGGATGCCAGACCTGCCGATCTCGCCACCAAAGCTGCGAGCTGCGATCGATGCGGCCTCCATACCGCCGCTGTTGGCTGCCGCAGAGTAATCCTGCGGAGTTCGTTGATCGGCGGTTCGCCGTCCTGTGATGGCGGAATGCGAGATGGCGGCCCGTTGATCAGGGCGCGCTGACCGATCTGCTGATACCGCGTCAGCCCCGTGACGGTGGCAACAGTCTCCGTTCGCTATACCAATATGGATACAACAAAAGAAGGCACATCATGATATCCAATTATCCCGATCTCAAGCTGTACATCGCCGGTGAGTGGCGGCAGGCCGACGGCCAGCCGGTGATCAATCCAGCCGATGAAAGCATACTGGCAACCGTCCCGCACGCAAGCCGGGCCGATCTGGACGACGCGCTCGCTGCCGCGGAACAGGGTTTCAAAACGTGGTCACGCACCGCGCCTGCGAAGCGGGCCGAGATCATCCTCAAGGCCGTACAGCTCATGCGCGAGCGCGCCGAAGCGATGGCGATTGCGATGACGCTTGAGCAAGGCAAGCCGATCGCCCAATCACGCCTGGAGATTTTGCGCGGTTGCGAGATCATCGAATGGGATGCGCAGGAGGGCCGGCGTATCTATGGCCGTATCATTCCTGGCGAACCTGGCATGCGGCATTCAGTATTGCGCCAGCCCGTCGGTGTGGTCGCTGCTTTCTCTCCATGGAACTTCCCGATGAGCTCGCCGGCTCGCAAGGTCGGCGGTGCCCTGTCCGCGGGCTGTTCGATCATCCTGAAGGCATCAGAGGAAACCCCAGCCGGTGCCGTGCAACTCGTTGAGGCATTCGCCGATGCTGGTTTGCCACCTGGCGTGCTGAACCTTGTGTTCGGCAGGCCATCCGAGATCTCGGAATACCTGATCCCGCAGCCATCTGTGCGGCTGGTGACGTTCACCGGTTCGGTTCCGGTCGGCAAACATCTGTCCGCCATGGCCGGCGCGCATATGAAGCCGGCCATCATGGAACTCGGTGGCCATGCGCCGGTGATCATGTGCGACGATATCGACCCGGTCGGCCGCGCGGGGACATCGGCAATCGCCAAGTCACGGAATGCCGGACAGGTGTGCGTCTCGCCGACGCGCTTCTTTATCGAGGATGCGATCTACGACAGGTTCGCCGATGCCTTCGCCGAGAAGGCTGCAACCATCAGCGTCGGCAACGGCCTGGATCCGGACAACCAGATGGGGCCGCTTGCCAACGATCGCCGCCTGGCCGCCATGGAAGCGCTGGTCGCCGATGCGAAGGCCAAAGGGGCCCGCATCACTGCTGGTGGGTCACGTATTGGCAATCGCGGCTACTTCTTCCCTCTCACCGTGCTTGCCGACGTGCCGGATGACGCGCGTGCAATGCGCGAGGAGCCATTTGGGCCGCTTGCCCTGCTCAGCCGCGTGCGCAACGTGGACGAGGCGATCGTGAAGGCGAATTCGGTGCCGTATGGCCTGGCCGCCTATGCTTTCACGAATTCGGCGCGCAATGTGGATCGGCTGGCCGAGGGCGTCGAAGTCGGCAACCTCTCGATCAACCACTTTGTGGCATCGAGCGCCGAAACGCCGTTCGGCGGCGTCAAGGACAGCGGTTTCGGACGGGAAGGCGGCACCGAGGGATTGCAGTGCTACACCGTGGTGAAGAACGTCTCACACCTCACTGCTTAGCCGCGACCAGCACGGGGTCGGCGCGATACAGATCAGGGAACAGGCGTTGCAGTTCCCTGATCTTCGGCAGGTCATTGTAGACGATGTAGGAGTTGGTCGGATGCTGCGTCAGGAAATCCTGATGATAGGCTTCCGCCGGATAGAACTCGCGGCCGGTCTCGACCGTTGTCACCACCGGGGCGCGGAATGCGTGCGCCTGGTTGAGCTGGGCGACGTAAGCGTCGGCAATGTCCGCCTGCTCCGGGGTGCTTGGAAAGATCGTTGAGCGGTATTGCGCTCCTCGGTCCGGACCCTGGTAGTTGAGTTCGGTTGGGTCGTGCGCGACAGAGAAGTAGACTTGCAGGATGCGGCCGTAGCTGATGCGCCTTGGGTCAAATGTGACGCGGACGGATTCCGCATGCCCGGTCCCTCCGGTACCGACCGTCTCGTAGTGCGCGGTAGCCTGATCTCCGCCAGCGTAGCCCGAAACAGCGCTGGTCACGCCGTCAACATGCTGAAACACCCCCTGCACGCCCCAGAAGCACCCGCCGGCGAGCACCGCTACCTCGCTTGTCGCTGTTGCGGGTCTGGCTTCGTCGCGCACAGGCGACGCGACCACATTGGCCGGTTCGGCATTGGAGCGCGACACCAGAGCGCCTGCTGCGATCGCCAGCAAGGCGGCGCCTGAGAGGATCGGGATCAAGCGGCGCATGAGGCGAATGCCATTGCCTTGCGCACGAGCACCACCTTTTGCGCCGAACGGCCAAAGAAGTGATAGCCCGAGCCACCTTCCGCCAGCACATCGAGGAATGCGTCGGGTGCAGTGACGCGCACTCCACCCAGCACATCGACCCCGCGACGCAGCAACGCATCGGGCAGCAGACCGACAGTTGGGCCGACCATCACCACCCGCGTATCCTCGCGGCACAGCGCGAGCAAGTTCTCCAGCGTGTCGTTCAGCAGCGTGGTCCCGGTGATCAGCACGACATCGGCGCTGGGCACCACCAGGCTTGCCTCGTCGGCCGGGCGGAAATGCGGCAACTCGTCCGGCTTCAGCGTGGCGGCGTCCATCTCCAGCACGGTAAAGCTGTGACCGCTGCGCTTCAGCGCCTTCAGGAACGGCACGAAGGCACCGACCACCACGACATGTTCGCCGGACTGGATGTCCGCGGCATCATAGGCATCGACACCGGCGCGGAGTTCCACGTCCGGCATTGCGCGCCGTTGCCAACACATGTCGGCCAAGGCGTTCATCGTGGCGACGCCAACCGCGCGGCGAATGCCACTGGATGCCCCTGTTTCCTTCAGCAACTCCCTGGCCGGTCGCCCGCGCAGCTTGCGCGGAAATGGCATTGCCATTGCGGAGCTCGGACAGCAGACGGCTTCGGGGATCGAGCGCAATGGCGTCGCGCAGGCGCCGGCGACACCCGTGTTCAGCTTCACGCCGGTGAAGAACAACCCGATCACCGCGCGTTCGATGACGATGCGATCCAGGTCAGCGCCCAGAATGCGCTGAATGCCCGCGGCGGTCTCTGCGAGGATCGGTTCGGTCTGCATGCGGTCAACACTCCAAGGCGCACTACTTCTTACCAGAAGCAATGTAGCACGGCCGGTATGCCGTGTCGCCCTGCTATGCCCGAACATAGCCAGCGGTGCGGACGATACGGTGCCCCGGAGCCGCCGGGCGCACCGCATCGGCCAGCCTCGTCAGTCGGTCTTGATCCACACTGACTTGACGTTCAGGTACTCCTCCAGGTGCTGCACGCCTAACTCGCGGCCGTAACCGCTCATCTTGTAGCCGCCGAACGGGACCGCAGGATCCATTGCCTGATAGCAGTTGATCCACACCGAGCCGGCCCGGATGCCCTTCGCCAGGCGATGCGCCTTACCCACATCGCGCGTCCATACACCACTGCCCAGACCGAACTGGGTCTTGTTGCCGCCCAAACACGATGTCGGGCGACTTGCCGCCAAGTTCCAGCGACACACGCTTCAGGTTTCCCGCCGAGGCGCGGATGATAGATTGACCGGTGAGATGCGAGCCGGTGAACGCCACCTTGTCTACATCGGCATGCGCGGCGAGTGCGGCCCCCGCTGTCTCGCCATAGCCCGGCACGACGTTCACCACTCCCGGTGGTACACCCGCTTCCAGGCAAAGCTCGGCCAGACGCAGCGGCGTCAGCGGCGCCTCCTCTGCCGGCTTCAAGACGATGGTGCAACCGGTCGCGAGCGCTGGCCCGATCTTCCAGATCGAGGCCGACAGCGGGCCGTTCCACGGGATGATCGCACCGACAACGCCGACCGGTTCTTTCAGCGTGAACGACACGTATTCGCCGGGCAGCGAGTTATCGATCGTCTCGCCATGTAGCGCAGTCGCCATACCGGCATAGAACCGCAGCATGCCCAACGCGCGCTGCCGGCCCCCGCGTGTACGGCTGATCGGCGCGCCCATGTCGAGCGTGTCGAGCGCGGCAAATTCCTCGATGTCGCGCTCCACCAGATCAGCGAGACGCAAAAGCACGCGCTGCCGCTCGGCCGGCTTGAATTTGCTCCACGAACCATTGAACGCAGCGCGGGCCGCAGCGACCGCGCGATCGATGTCCTCGGCATCGCCTTCCGCAGCGTTCGCCAGGACTTCGCCGGTGGCAGGATTGCGTGTCTCGAAGGTCTTGCCGGACGCCGCCTCGAGCCACTTGCCATCGATCAGCATGCGCTTGGCCTTGCCATCGAGAAATGGATGCACCTCGGTCATTACGTTCATCAGTGTGGTCTCCCAATGTCGGATCGATATTTTCCAGGTGCTGTCGTCAGCGCCGCGCCGAGTGAATTCGTGCCGCTGTCGTTCAAGGCGAACGCCACCTCAAATCCATCGGGTGTGCAGAGCTGCAAGATCAGACCGGCGCCTGCTGCTGCCTGCTCGATCCGCCAGGTGCCAAGTTGGTGCACGAAGCGCCGCGACCCATCGGGAAAGCGCGCATCCAGCACGGTCTGCGGCATACTCGGCAGGGTCATCAGCAGGCTGCTGAGAACGTCGAACGGCAGCACGATTCTGTGAGCTACGCCAGCGATTCCGATGAAGTCCATCCTCAGGTGAGTACCGCGCGTCAGAACCGCCCAGGTGGTAAGCTCATCGCCTTCGATCGAACGCTCGTCCGGTGGCGCAGTATCCATCAGTCACCCACAGCGCTATTCCCGAATGGGTATAGCCGAAACCTGTCCAACCTCACGGCCGACGATGCTTGTCGAATTTACTCCATCGCTCCACTATTCGATGGAGCCCGGCCATCGATACCAGATGCTGCCGGCGCGATAGCCGTTGTAAACGACAGATAAAAAGGAGGAGCTTCCATGCTACAGCGTTTCGGGATGTCGGGGCATGTCCTGCGAAGTTGGGGATGGGTTGCCGCGCTGACGTCCGTCATTGCGGGAACAGCGCCGGCATTCGCTCAGCAAACCCGGATCATGATCGACGACAAACGCGCATTTCCGGAGAGTCTCACCTCGACCGCGGACGGAACAATCTACATAGGCAGTTTCGTGCACGGCACGGTCTATCGCGCGTTGCCGGGAGCGGCGAAGGCGACGCCATGGATACCCGCCGGTCCTACCGACCTTACGCGTGGCGTGGGCGTGTTCGCCCATGAGCCGTCAAATACGCTGTGGGTCTGCTCCGCCGATCCCGATCAGAGCAAAAACACCACTATCCTGAGAGCGTTCGATCTGAAGACCGCCGAGTTGAAGGGCACGTACCCATTTCCCGGAGGGGGTTTCTGTAACGATATCGAGGTCATGCGTGATGGAACGACCCTGGCAACCGACACGCGCGGTGGCCGAATTCTTGCGCTCAAGCTTGGCGCCGCGGCTCTGGCGGTATGGGCTGAAGATGCCAAATGGGGCGGCATCGATGGCATTGCCATGCTTCCTGATGGCGACGTCTTGTTCAACAACGTGCGGCAAAATCAGTTGGTGCGTGTGGCGGTGAAGCCCGATGGTTCCGCCGGTGCCGGTATAGTCCTGGAGCTCTCGCAGCCAATCGATGGCCCCGACGGTATGCGGGCGTTGCCGGACGGACGGATCGTCATGGTCGAGAATCGTGGCGGAAAGATCGATATCGTCCGCGTCAACGGGAGCAAAGCCACCATCGAAACGATCAAGGACGGTTTCAGGCTGACCCCTACCGCGGTCACGGTGATTGGAGCAACGGCATGGGTCACCGAGGCTAAGTTCGCCTATTTGAATGATCCGAAGTTGAGAGACCAGGACCCGGGCCCATTCAGCGCGGTCGCGATTGCGCTGCCGCCACACTGAAAGGGCGCACTGCGTGTCTTTTGCATCCGGGAAGCCGGCGCGTAGGACACGCAGTGCAGGCAGCCTCACAAGGCCGCTGTGACGGCCTTGATCTCCGTGTAGTTATGGAGCACTTCCTCGCCCATCTCGCGGCCCCACCCGGATTGCTTGTAGCCGCCGAACGGCAATGAGGCATCGAACACGTTGTGGCAGTTGATCCACACGGTGCCGGACCGGATGCGACTTGCCAGCTTGTGTGCCGTCCCGCCATTGCGCGTCCACACACTGGCGGCCAGACCATAGATCGTGTCGTTGGCCTGCTTCGCAATCGCGTCCAGGTCTTCGTCGCCGAACGGTGTGGTGCACACCACCGGGCCGAAGATCTCCTCACGCACCACCTTCATGTCAGGTGTCGTGTTCTCCAGCACAGTGGGCTGCACGAAGTAGCCAAGGTTGCCGACCCGGCTGCCACCGACGGCAACCTTCGCTCCGGACTGACGGCCATCCTCGATATAGCTGGTGACACGGGCAAACTGCTCGTCTGACACCAGCGGCCCCATCTCGGTCGCAGGATCAAGGCCGGGTCCGACCTTGATCTTGCCGGCGATGTCGGCAACGCCTGCGACCACGCGCTCATACACTGACTTGTGCGCATAGAGGCGCGACCCGGCGCAGCAGCATTGACCATGGTTGAAGAAGATCGCGCTCGCCGCTCCGGCGATGGCAAGGTCGATGTCAGCGTCCGGCAGGATGATCGCCGGCGATTTTCCTCCGAGTTCCAGCGATACCTTCTTCAGATTACCGGCGGCGGCCTGCACGATCAGCTTGCCGACCTCGGTCGATCCGGTAAACGCTACCTTGTCCACACCTGGGTGCGCCGCCAACGCCGCCCCAGCGGTTTCGCCAAAGCCTGTGATGATGTTCACCACGCCGTTGGGGACACCTGCCTCGACAATCAACTCGGCCAGCCGCAACGCGGTCAGCGGAGTCTGCTCGGCCGCCTTCAGCACGATTGCGCAGCCGGCCGCGAGCGCCGGTGCGATCTTCCACGCCGCCATCAACAAAGGGAAATTCCATGGGATGATCTGCCCGACCACACCGACCGGCTCGCGCACGGTGTAGGACAGATATTCTCCGGGCAGTGACAATGGCAGCGTCGAACCGGTGAGCTTGGTGGCCCAACCGCCCATGTAGCGGAAAATATCCACGGCCAGCGGCAAATCGGCGACACGCGCCACCGCGTAGGGCTTGCCGTTGTCGATCAATTCAAGCTCGGCCAGTTGCTCCAGGTCGCGCTCGATCAGATCGGCGATGCGCCACAGGATGCGGCCACGCTCCGACGGACTGATCCTCGTCCAGCGCCGTTCGTCGAATGCGCGGCGGGCAGCGGCAACCGCGAGATCGACGTCTGCCTTGTCGCCCTCCGGCACATTGGCGATCACGCCGCCGGTGGCGGGATTGTAGACCGCGAAGGTCCTGCCAGACACAGCCGGCACCTGCTTGCCGTCGATCAGCATCAACGGATTACGGCCAAGAAAACCGGTCGAGTGCCGCAACCTCGGGTCGAGTGCGATCGTGTCCATAAGCGTCCCTCCTGCCTGGTTGACCGCCCCTTGGCAAATGTCTGCTGCCGAGGCAGTATCGTTGTATCCAAACACATACGGCGTAGCGAGGCGAGTCCGCCCGCCATGGAGGAACGACAGACGATGTACCCGAACGTGTCCCTGTTCATCGATGGCACCTGGACCGCAGCGGCGGCGGGACGCACGCTTCCCGTCGTTGGTCCGGCAACCGGCGACAGCATCGGCACCGTGGCGCATGCCGAACGCGCGGACCTCGATCGTGCACTGGAAGCGGCGGACAAGGGCTTCAGAACGTGGCGGAAGGTTTCCGCTTTCGACCGCTCCAAGGTAATGCGCAAGGCCGCAGACCTGTTGCGTGAGCGAGCCGACAAGATTGCGCCGCTACTGACCATGGAGCAGGGTAAGCCGCTGCCTGAGGCGAAGGGCGAGGTGCTGGCCGGCGCGGATGTGATCGACTGGTTCGCCGAGGAGGCACGCCGCACGTATGGCCGCGTTATTCCTGCTCGGGCTGAGGGCATCTATCAGCTTGTGGTGAAGGAACCGGTGGGTCCGGTGGCTGCCTTCACACCGTGGAATTTCCCGATCAACCAGGTGGTGCGCAAACTGTCCTGTGCGCTGGCCGCCGGCTGTTCCATCATCGTTAAGGCGCCGGAGGAAACGCCTGCCTCGCCCGCCGAGTTGATCCGCTGCTTTGCCGATGCCGGCGTGCCGGCGGGCGTGATCAACCTGGTCTATGGCGTGCCGTCAGAGATTTCCGAGTACCTCATCCCGCATCCGATCATCCGGAAGATGTCGTTCACCGGCTCTACCGCGGTTGGCAAGCAACTCGCTGCCATCGCAGGCGCACACATGAAGCGCGTGACGATGGAACTCGGTGGGCACGCGCCGGCGATCGTGTTCGACGACGCCGATGTGGATGCGGCCAGCCGACTGCTGGCAACCGCAAAGTACCGCAACGCCGGCCAGGTCTGCGTGTCGCCGACGCGCGTGCTGGTGCAGGAACGTGTCTATGACCAGTTTGTGACAGGCTTCGTGCAGCACAGCAAGGCGATGAAGGTTGGCGACGGACTGGAGTCAGGCACCACGATGGGACCGATGGCGAACGCCCGCCGGATCACCGCGATGGAGACATTCATCGGCGATGCGACTCAGCACGGGGCGAGGCTACAGGCTGGTGGGCACCGGATCGGCAACAAAGGCAACTTCTTCGAGCCGACGGTCCTGACCGACGTGCCAAAAGACGCTCGCGTGATGAATGAGGAGCCATTCGGCCCGCTCGCCGTCATCTCCCCGTTCGGCACGTTCGATGAGGTGGTGACGGAAGCCAACCGCCTGCCTTACGGGCTCGCCTCTTACGCATATACAAGATCGGCCAGGACAGCGAATGCCATCGCGGCGGCGGTCGAGAGTGGCATGATCTCCATCAACCACCACGGCCTGGCATTGCCGGAAGTGCCGTTTGGCGGCGTGAAGGATTCCGGCTACGGGTCCGAGGGTGGACTGGAGGCAATCGAGAACTATCTGAATACGAAGTTCGTCACCCAGGCCGGCCTGTAAGCCAGAGGCGACGGCCGGTGAGGATGGCAGGATCGCCCGTCGTGACCCGAACCGCCGCCGCCCCGGCGTCGCCGCAGAGAACGATCGACGTTTCGTCACTGGCTCCCGCATTGGTGATGCGAGACGACGCCCAGCCCGCACTGGGACCGGCGCGTCGCACCAAGATCTGGGAATTCAACACCAACCTGCATTGCTCCATCCTCGGCACGTGCCTGTCCACAGCAGAACTGCGCCAGCTCCTGAAGAAACTTGGACTTGCGTCGCCGGAGCACACCGATCACGAACTGCATAGCGCCGCGGTGACCCTCGCCGGACGGCACGACAAGGCGGCCAAGGTGCTGAACAAGGCGCTCGATGAACGCCATCGGATCTCGATCAACCAGTTTGCCAAGGCGAGTAGCGAAGAGGCGGTCCGGTCGCTCTGGCGTGACGCCGTCCGACGCGGCGAGATACCCGGCGCCTACTGGGCCGCTCTGACGCATCCGGCGGCGACCCGTGCCGTAATGCGCGATGCATTCGGCGAAGTGCATATGCTCTCGCACCTCGTTGGAGCGGCCAATCGTGCGGATATACGACGGCTCTGTCAGTTGGAAGAAGAGACATCCGAGTTGCGGGCGCGACTCGACAGGCAGCAGGCTGCGTTTCGCGATGCGGTCGTCACGCGGGACGTGTCGATCCAGGAACTGCGACGGGCACTGGCCCAGCAGGTCACCGCCGAACCGGCCAAGCCTGGAGACCACGACCCCGCGCTGCACCACTTGGTCGTCGATCTGGAGCGTCGCCTTGCCGCAGAGATGCGGCGCACCGCGTCGTTGGCTGAGCGGCTGGCGGGCGCAAAGGCTGCGATTGGCGAAGAGCACTCGGCACGGATGAAGGCGGAACGCGAGAATGACGCCCTGCGTCGCGACCTCGAGGCCATCGAGGCGTCGATGCATGCGAGCTGCCGCGACAGCGCCTCCGAGGTTCCGTCACGTCCCCGGCTTGATGGCGTCACGCTGCTTTATGTCGGCGGGCGGCCACATCACGTGGTGCGTCTGCGCGCGATCGCTGAGGCGGCGGGAGCCGTGTTCGTGCACCATGACGGCGGCATCGAACACCATCTGAACCTGCTTGCCGGCCTTGCGAGCCAAGCGGATCTGGTGGTGTTCCCGGTGGACTGCATCAGCCACCATGCGGCACAGATCGCCAAACAACTGTGCCATCAGGCAGGCAAGCGGTTCATTCCGCTTCGGTCGGCCAGCGCCACCTCTTTGCTCGCCGCATTGCAGCGACCAGAGGTGACAGGCCTCGCGGATGCCGCCGACTGATCGGACACCCCGGCAAAGCGGTCACCGGCGAAAAGCTGCCCGATGCAGCCTCCTCGGAGTTAGATCACTTGTCACTACAGGCGTGGTGGGACACAGGTTGCAGTCACCCGCTATAACCTGTTGGATATGACGTTGCGGATTGCCGCGCCATCCTTACGAAAGCTGCCCTGATGAATGCGCCGTTCGACCCAACGTTGCTTATGAACGAAAAATTTGCCGTCGGCCAGCCGGTCTCACGCAAGGAAGACCCCGTGCTGCTGCGCGGCGAGGGACGCTATACGGACGACCTGAACCGCCCTGGCCAGCTTTACGGCGTCATGGTGCGCAGCCGGATGGGCCACGCCGAGTTACGCTCGATCGACGCCGACGGCGCACGCGAGATGCCTGGCGTGCACATGGTCATCACGGCGGCAGACCTCGATGCGGCAGGCATAAGGAACATGCCGGCTGCAGCGGGGAAGCATCGTGACGGCACACCCACGCCACGTCCGTCGCAGCGACCGCTCGCAACAGAGCGGGTGCGCTATGTCGGCGAGCCGATCGCCATGGTGGTGGCCGAGACGATCAAGCTCGCGAAGGACGCGGCGGAGTCGATCTTCGTCGACCTCGATGCCCTGCCCGCAGTGACAACAGCAGGCGCCGCAGCGGCGCTGGATGCGCCGCAACTGCACGCGGATGCTCCCGGCAACGTCTGCCTGGACTTTCATTACGGCGACACTGAGAAGGTTGCTGCTGCCTTCGCGCGCGCCGCGCACGTCACGAAACTGTCATTGCGCAACAACCGTATCGTCGTGTGTCCCATGGAGCCGCGCTCCGCGATCAGCGAATACGATCCGGAAGCCGATCGGCTCATCCTGCGGCTGGGCTGCCAGGGCGTGTTCGGTCAGCGCAATCTGCTCAGCGGCATCCTCGGCGTGCCAGTGGAGAAGCTGCGGGTTCTCACGGGCAATGTCGGCGGCTCATTCGGCATGAAGTCGTCCGCCTATCCGGAGTATATCTGTCTCCTGTATGCGGCTCGCACACTCGGCCGCCCGGTGAAATGGACAGATGAACGGTCGGAAAGCTTCCTGTCCGACAGCCATGGCCGCGATCATGAGATGACCGCGGAACTGGCATTGGACACGGATGGCAAATTCCTCGCGCTTCGCGTTACCGGCTACGGCAATCTTGGCGCCTGGCTCAGCAACGCCACCACGATCCCGCCAACGATGAACACAGTGAAGAACATCATCGGCGTCTATGCCACGCCGCTGATCGAGGTTTCCACGAAGTGCATGTTCACCAACACGACGCCGGTCGGCGCCTATCGCGGCGCAGGACGGCCCGAGGGTAACTACTACATGGAGCGCCTGGTCGAAACCGCGGCGCGCGAGATGGGCATCGATCGGGTCGAACTGCGGCGGCGCAACCACATCCGTCCGGATCAGATGCCGTATCGAGCGCCGTCCGGCATGCTGTACGACAGCGGTGAGTTCCCCACCGTGATGGAGAAGGCGCTGATCGCCGCTGACTGGAACGGCTACGCAGCACGCCAGGCCGAGAGCCGAACACGCGGCAAGATGCGAGGACGCGGCATCGGCCACTATCTGGAGGTGACCGCTGGCGATGGCAATGAGATGGGCGGCGTCCGCTTCGAGGCCGACGGCTCCGTCACGATCATCACCGGCACGCTGGATTACGGCCAGGGGCATGCATCCCCCTTTGCCCAGGTCCTGGCTGATCGGCTTGGTATACCGTTCGAGCGGATCAAGCTGCTGCAAGGCGATTCCGACGAACTGATTGCAGGCGGCGGCACCGGCGGTTCGCGCTCTATAATGCAGAGCGGTGGGGCCATCATCGCCGCAAGCGACATCGTTATCGAGCAGGGCAAGCAGGCCGCGGCGCATTTCCTGGAAGCCGATGCCGCAGATGTCGAGTTCGTCCGCGGGCGCTTCAACATCTCCGGGACGGATCTCGGCATCCATATCATGGATGTTGTGGAACGCCTGCGTCTCGGCGGGGAATTGCCCGATGGCGTACCGCGGACACTGGATGTCAGCCAAATCTTCAAAGGCGTGCCGTCAGCATTTCCCAACGGCTGCCATATAGCTGAAGTCGAGGTCGATCCGGATACCGGCGTGGTGGAAATTGTCAGCTACACGACGGTGAATGACTTCGGCGTCCTGGTGAATCCGATGCTCGTCGCAGGCCAGGCGCATGGTGGCATCGCGCAGGGTGCCGGACAGGCACTGATGGAGAGCGTCGTCTACGACGAGGACGGGCAAATGCTGACCGGCTCCTATATGGACTACGGTCTGCCCCGCGCGTCCGATCTGCCCGGATTGGGTTTCGAAAGCCATCCGGTGCCGGCACGCACAAGTCCGCTCGGCGCCAAGGGCTGTGGCGAGGCAGGCTGCGCCGGCTCGCTGCCGGCGGTAATGAATGCCCTAGTCGATGCGCTGTCGGAGCTTGGTATCACTCACATCGACATGCCTGCGACCCCACAGCGTATCTGGCAGGCGATCCAGACGGCACCCGGCACCTGACTGGGGGATGGTGCAGGCCTGCATTCTACGCTATGTTCGGGAGGGAATTACGTAGCACACCAGGAGGAAGCCGATGAACGTGATTCTGCATCCTGCACCGGTCCCCGACGTTACAGCGCGCTTCATCGCCGGCCCGTTGCAATTATTGATCGGCGGCGACTGGGTGGAAGCGAAGTCCGGCAAGACCTTTGATGTTTTCGACCCAGCCACCGGACGCGAGATTGCCAAGGTCGCGGAAGGTGACGCAGCGGATATCGATGCAGCGGTCGCCGCCGCGCGCCGTGCCTTTGAAAGCGGCCCGTGGGCGCGTATGTCGCCGTTGGAGCGCAGCAAGCTTATCTACCGTCTCGGCGACGCAATGGAAGCGAAGGCCGAGGAGTTTGCCGCGCTCGAGGCGCTGGACAACGGCAAGCCAATCCGCGACGCGCGAGCGGTCGATGTTCCGGGTTCGTATGAGATGTTCCGTTATATGTCGGGCTGGGCGACCCGGCTGAACGGCGAGACCGTGCCGGTATCTGCCCCCGGCAACTGGCATGCCTATACATTGCGTGAACCAATCGGCGTTGTGGGCCAGATCATTCCGTGGAACTTCCCGCTGATGATGGCGGCATGGAAGCTGGCGCCGGCGCTCGCGGCAGGCTGCACGATCGTGTTAAAGCCGGCCGAACAGACGCCGCTATCCGCCATCCGGCTTGGCCGATTGATCCAGGAGGTGGGTTTCCCGCCCGGCGTCGTGAACATCGTGACCGGGTTCGGTGAAACCGCAGGTGCGGCGCTGGCAGCGCATCCAGACGTGGACAAGGTTGCGTTCACCGGATCGACCGAAGTAGGCAAACTCATCCTGCAGGCTGCCGCCGGCAACCTGAAGAAGGTGTCGCTCGAACTTGGGGGAAAATCGCCAGCCATCGTGTTCCCCGATGCCGACATGGACGTCGCGATCCGTGGCACAGCAAGCGCGATCTTCTTCAACATGGGCCAATGCTGCACGGCAGGCTCGCGCCTGTTCGCGCACAAGCGCGTGTTTGACAAGCTGATGGAGGGCATCGCGTCAGAGGCCGGCAAAATCCGCATCGGGCCGGGCCTTGATCCCGACACCCAGATGGGTCCGTTGGTGTCGGAAGAGCAATTCACGCGCGTGACCGGCTTCCTGGAATCGGGCCGCAAAGAAGGCGCTCGTTTCGTTACCGGTGGTGAACGTGTCGGCAACGCCGGGTACTTCGTGGCGCCGACGGTGCTGACCGACACGCGCCCCGACATGTCGGTGGTGCGCAACGAAATCTTCGGCCCGGTGGTGTGTGCGATGCCGTTCGATGACGATGACCTGGACCGGATCGCGAAGGAGGCCAACAATACGAACTATGGCCTCGCGGCGAGCGTATGGACGCGCGATCTGGGTATCGCGCACAAGCTGGCGCGCCGCATCCGGGCCGGTACCGTGTGGATCAACACACACAATTTCGGCGACGTGGCGCTGCCGTTCGGTGGCTACAAGGAGTCCGGTTGGGGACGTGAGATGGGCAAGGAAGTGCTGGAACTGTATACCGAGACAAAGGCAGTCGCCGCCGCGCTATGACCGAGCGCAGCAGGATCGACGCTGAGCTGGACGGTGTTCGGCTGTCGCCGGATCGATCGAGGTTGATCCTGCTTCTGCACGACATGGAGGGGCACAAGGTGTCACTCTCTCTGCCGACGACCTGTCTCAACGCCGTGCTGACGGCAGCCCCACGGTCGGCAGAAGCGGGCACCGTGCATGCGGTGGATACGTGGAGCATGGTCATGGCCGAGAACGGCCAGGACATGATCCTGACATTGTGCACAGCTGAGGGGATGGCCATCGCGTTCACCGTCAAGCCTTGGCAGGTTCAGGGTATGGCGACGGTGGCGACGTATGGCTCGACGCGCGAGACCGCGAACAGATCAATTCATTGAAGCTGCCGCTTCCAGTTTGCCAGGCGACTGCCAGCATGACGACCTATGGCAAGGCGATCGGATCGAAGCCGTGCTGTCGCAGGATCGCCTGACCCTGTTCGGACAGGATGAATAGCGCGAAACGCGCGGCCAGCGGTTGATCGGACAGAACGATCAGGCCGTAGGCCGGCCCGACAGTCAACGAGGGCGGCAGGGGAACATTCACGAGGCCCGGTATCTCTTGCATGACCGGCACCGAGCTGCTGCAGTAGCCAAGCATCACGTCGGCACGATCCGCCAGAAAGATGCCCCGCACTGCGCCGCGCCCAGGCACCAGTGGGACGCTGCTCGGTCCTCCCACCAATTTCATGGCCTTGGCCTGCAAGATTGCCTCTGCGCCCGGATGCACTGCCTCGGCACGCGCAAAAACCGCCCATGCGTAGTCACCGCCGGGATCGGCGCCGGGCGTGGAGGTCGCCAGCCGTACTGATGGGTCCAGCAATCTTTCGAGCAGGTTGTCGGAGGTTAGGCCAACACTCACTCGTCCCAGCGCGCAAAGCCTGTTGCGCGTGAACATCACGACCGATGATCCACTGTGGGAGCGCGCCAGCGTGCGTGGCTGTATCATATCCGCGGACGCGAAGACATCGACGCGATCGCCGTGCTCTATCTTCTCGCGCAGGACGCCAGAGGGACCAAACACCGGTGCGGCCACATCGCCTTCAGCGGCGGGAAATATCTTCACGATGTCGATGAATGCACCAGTCAGGCTTCCGGCTGCATAGATGTGCAGCGGCTCCGCCAGCGCGCATCGCAGTGACGTGACCGCGAACACTGCCACGAGCGCGCGCATCAATCGTCTGGTGCTTGGCGTCATCTGGACCCTCTTCGCCGCTGTCTCTATATCCCATTGCTCATAGCACACGCTTTGCCGGGCGGTATCGGGCGAGATTTTTCGCGGGAAGGCATGCTCGGCAGCTTCACGCAGCGAAAGAACGTAGCGGCCAACCTGAACACGCCACGACGCACGGAGTAACGCAATGAGCACTCATCCCGCCCTGGCTGAAGGTCGCGTCGCTGTCGTGACTGGTGCCGCCAGTGGTATTGGTCTTGCAGCGGCTAAGCGCTTTGCCACCATGGGCCTCAAGGTGTGCCTGGCCGATCTGTCGCAGCAGGCACTTGAGCCGGCCGCAGCGGAGGTCGCGGCGGCTGCGCCAAACGGCAGTGACGCGGTTCTCGCAGTGTCGACCGATGTCAGCAAGCTGGACGACATCCACAGGCTGCGCGATGCGGTCCACTCGAAGTTCGGCGAAATTGCCGTGCTGATGAACAATGCAGGCACTTCGCCCGGTGGCGGACCGTGGGAGCACATCGATCGCTGGCGGCGCGTGCTGGAGGTGAACCTGTGGGGGGTCATCAACGGTGTGCAAACCTTTACGCCGCACATGTTGGAGCAGGGAACGCCGTGCGCGATCATCAACACCGGGTCGAAACAGGGCATCACCTGTCCGCCGGGTGACGCTGCGTACAACGTCAGCAAGGCTGGTGTGAAGGTGCTGACGGAGGCGCTGGCCCACAGTCTGCGCAATGTCGAGGGTGCGCGGATTACCGCGCATCTGCTGATCCCTGGCTCCACCTTCACCGGCATGACAAGCCGTGACCGGACCGACAAGCCGCCGGGCGCCTGGGTTCCTGATCAGGTGGTGGACATGCTGATCGACGGCATGCATCGCGGCGACTTCTACATTATCTGCCCGGACAACGACGTGACGCGCGAGATCGACAACCGGCAAATCCTGTGGGCGGCACAGGACATCACCGAGAACCGTCCCGCACTATCGCGATGGCATGGCGACTATGGCGCGGCCTTCGAGAGCTTCGTGCGCGGCCAATGATGCGCGGCCATCGCGCCGTGATTGGCCGCGCACGGATCGGCGTGGATCACGAAAATCTGTCCAGACGCCCTCCGAAACATGATCTAGATCAAAGACGGGCCGGTTATCCGGTAGGATGAAGGTTGTGACCCGGAGCCATGGTCTACTGCCGTGACGCCGAGGCCTCGGAGGAGGCGGCGATGGTGACGCTCCGACGGAGATGTTCAGCCGACCAGCCAACCCGTCACGCAATGCAGATGGCGAGGGAAGCATTGCGTCGCGGCTTCGTCTTGCCGGAGACAGTCTCCCACCCGGTAATCGAGAAACAGGTCATGTCGTTGGCTTACCTGCTGATGGCCTACGGGCTCGTTCCGGAACAGCGCGAGCCTGACAGGATTGTTACCAGGCGGAAGAGCGCCGCGGTAACAGCAATAGCCAGAACACAGGCTGCTGCCGCTCAACCAGCTGAACCGGCCAGGCCACCGGATTATCGCGCCGCCCCCGGGTTCTCCGATCCTCTCGCGGCAACTCCGGCGGAGCCAGCAATGGCTGAGTCATGAGCGATCGCGACGTCCTGATTGCGGATGAAACACAACCAAGGCGGATCCATGGTCCATGTGGCGCCACGCCCTCGCAATCTACCTGCTGATCGCCTTCGCGACGGAAGCAGTTGTGGTACGGCTGAACGTCGCCTTGATGCGTTCAAGCGATGGCCGGCCGGGCCGATGGGACGCAGCGGATGTCGCCGGCGCAGTCGTTCTGGCGATGCTGTGGCCGATCAGTCTTGTGCTTCTGCTGACATGAGCCTGACGCGAAGCGAGGCGCTGGCGCGATCGCTCGCAACGTCACCGTAAGGATCGCATCAGGCCAGCCTCCAGACCACCTCCACGACGACAGCCCAAAATGGCGCCGACATCGCGATGGCGTTCGCAATACCGAGCACTGGTCGTAGCGGTGATTGAGCTTCCAATCCCTATCCCCACTTCGCTGGCCGAAACGACATCAAATTCTGCCGGAGGTTATCTTGCTGTGGCTGACTTGCAACCACAACACCCCGAAGAGGAGGCGGCCCTGTAAAAACAATGTGCTCCTACCCGCAGGTTGCTGGTGCTTCGCGCCTCAGTCGATGAGAAAGCGGAGCAAGCATGTGGTGACGATGATGGTGTGGTGGCTGATTGATGCCTGGGTTGCGAGTGGGCTTCTGATCCCGGTCCTGTGGCTGTTCAGCATTACCGGTCGCAGGATCTTGGCCAGGTCGTCCAATAACGTGCAGGTGACCGGAGGCTCAGCACTCCCTGTTGATAACAAGGCAACAATGCCGAACCGTGGTCATATGGGGCGGTCTTTGCTGGCTGGACTGGCCTGCCTTGGCGCAGTGATTCTGCTGTTCATCGGTTCGTTCGGCGATCCGATCACGACAATGGGAGATCTGTACTCGACCATCGCTGATGCCTACGCTCCGGTTTCGCAACCGGCAGTGACTCCCGCACGCCTTGAAGTGGAACTGGCCGTCGAGCACGACGAGGCAGAAAAAGGCCGTCCCGACCTTGCACGCCAGGCGGCTGTGGCGGCACCACAAAGCCCGCCCGCGTGGACGCTCGCGGCCATGTCAGCCGTTACGCCCCCAGCCAGTCCCGAACGACCAAGCAAGCACGTCTGGCGTCACGGCCGGCGTAGCCCGGTGAGTGCCTATGTCACGCAGTCTCACCGTGGCACATGGCTGTTTCCGCCCACCGCGAACGCTGGCAGCAATAATTGATCTCGTCCTCGCGTTGTAGCGGTCGTCAGCGCGGCCCCTCGGCGAGCCCTACATGATGCCGCCTCCTCGGCCGACATCCGATCCAATCGGCGGAACGAACGTCCGACCGGCATGCATTCCAGCCTGGCTTGGCAATGAGCCTGCGGCCAGTGAGAGCAGGCTGGCGCGCGAAATTTCAGGGTATTCGAAGTAGCGCCGGGGCGGGGATGCGCGAACGGGCCAGGCACGCTTTCTTCTGCTGACAATACTCGCAGGCACCCGCCTGCGCCCCATTCACGGCGACCGTGAGCCAATAAAAGCGTCATTGCGGGCTGTGATCCAACACTTCCTCGCGACTTGATTGCCCGCGGACCGCTTAGTGCTTGATTTTAAGTCAAACATTAACGCTAGTTCGGCTTGCGCACCGTCCTCCGACTGAAAATTCGCCGGCCGTGTCCGCAAGCGACGAGCCCGACAACCGTCCAATCCCGGCGGACTAAAAGGAGAACGCAACGATGAGTGGTCTTATCGGCCAGATACTTGGCAGCGTGATGGGTGGCCAGCAGGCGGGCCAACCGACGGCGATTGCCTCCATTCTGCAGCAAGTATTGACGGCGAACGGAGGGGGCGTGGCTTCTGTCGTCTCGCGCTTCCAGGCCGCCGGCCTGGGCAGCACAGCGCAGTCGTGGGTCTCCACCGGCGAAAACCAGCCCGTCTCCGCCGACCAGATCGGCAAGGTATTCTCGCCCGAACAGATCAACGCATGGTCAACCCAGGCGGGGACTACACCGGAGAAGTTGTGTGCAGTCTTGGCTGAGGCGCTGCCGCACGCGGTGGACCACGTGACACCTGGTGGGCAGGTCCCGGCGCCCGACGCTATTCCGGATCTGTCGTCCCTCGTCTCCCGGTTCTTCAACACCGGCGCGCACTAACCGGGCCGCATCCGAGGCACGGCGGCCGAAAACCCCTGCGCCGCAAATTCCTAGCAAAGAGCGGCCGGCAACACGCACGCCACGCGCGAGCGGCTGAGCGACGGCTGCAATCGTCAATGAAAGGGATACGTATGAACAATTATGCCAGATCGGTTTTTGTCGCGGTTGGCGTGTTACTTGCGCTTGGCTTGCAGGCTCACAGCCAGACGCCGTCGCCCGGCACCCCCGGAGCCGTCGCCGCGACCTGCAAGGACGGAACTGCATTTTCCGGCAACTCAAAGAAGGGCGCCTGCTCTGGTCATGGCGGGGTGAAGACCTGGGGCACAAATGCAGCCGCAGCCACGCCAGCGGCTGGTGCGAACACCGCCCCCTCACCGACGAAGAGTGCCACGGTGGCAACCGCGAAGCCTGGCGGCGGCGTTGGACAGGTCTGGGTGAATACCGACAGCAAAGTATATCACTGCTCAGGCACCCGTTGGTACGGAAAGACCAAACAGGGTGAATACATGTCGGAGCAAGCCGCGAAGACCAGTGGGTTCCGTCCGGCGGACAACAAGACCTGCTCGGGATAAACGCACTGCGCTGGGTTGGCAGGCGGCGCCGTCGGGAAACTACGGCTTCTCAACGGCCCGCCGAGGGGACACGTGGGTCAGTTGCTCTGAGGTGCCGGTATCCAAACAAGCGGTCTCTTCCATTTCGACGGCGCAGCCCCTTGCGCAAGCCGCACGTCGCGCGCGAGGTACTTATTTGCCTACCGGTCGGGCCTGTGGACCTCAGCAGGGTTTCACGAACTCAGCGTATATCGTTGTCCAGAACACCCGACACAACGCCATTCGACGCTGAAACGCCGAGCCGTCGGGCATCCCAAACAAAAGCGCGTCCGCGAAGCTCCTGGACGACAACATTCGCCTGTTTGTCGGTCATGTAACCCTCGATAATGACCGTGCCATCTGACGGCGCAATTCCACTGACCAGATGGCCGATGTAGTCCTCCGTTAGCCCGGCCTCGTCGATACCCTCATATAGACTCGACAGGTCGTTATTTTGGAAATGATGCTTTATATAGGTCTGCACCGCATCATGCTGATACTTTGCCACGGAAATCCGGTAAACAAAGTAATCGAGCGAAATGATTTTTGTGGCGTTCGAGCCAAATGAACGTGCGAAGGAAGTTTTTCCATGTCCACTCGCGCCCCGGCACAGAAGGACAGTTGGGGTCCGATTGCGACAGTGGTAGACAAACCTTGGTATCGGATCGCCAGCGACGACCTTCCAGCCAGAAATTTGCCTGAATGAGAATTCCTTCAGAAGATGACCGGTCAGAAATGCCGCCGTTGGATACCATCTGGTATCGTTGTGCCTTTGAACTATAACCATCTCGGGATCGCTGCCAGGCGCGACGCCGCATTCCAGAACAAACAAGCCCCCCGGTCGAAGGATCCGAGCCAGATTGCCAATAACGCGAGCCGGGTCGAGCTCATAGTGCATGGCCGATGACCATAGCACGACATCAAAGATCTCATCCGGTAAAGCGTCCCACCGTTGGACTCTAAATTCAATAATAGAGCTATCATAACGCTCTTTTGCTGCCGCGATACTGGGTGGGCTGAAATCTATACCCACGATACGCGACGCGCCGCGTTGCGCTGCAACATTGCAAAAGAAACCTTCGTTGCAGCCGATGTCCAGAAACGACTTTCCTTTAAGGTCCTCCGGAATCTGCAATCGTCTTAGCTTTTCCCGAGAGTCCGAAACGCCCGGATCAGCGTCGCAGTGGGTCTGGTACGAACGAGACATTGGTCACCTTCTCCGAGATTCTTGACTAAGTATCAGCCCATTCTCGGGGCTCAAGATTGGAACTTTTGCTACCCATGACCACGCCGAGAGTGGGTGCGGCAGCGAGGTGATTCTGACGCAAAGACCAGCGAATTGTCCACGGAATGTAGCGAGTGCATGCCTTTCCAGCGCACCTCGTCCGGTTACGGCTCCCTGCACGGACGAGACGCGGATCCTGATCACGCGCCGGTCAGGCCCAGCGCTTCGAGCCACGCGGCTATATCGGCTTCTGATTCCCTATTGGGGACGCGCCACTCATATGAGCCTTGCTCAAAGTAGTGGTATTGCGCCGACGGAATCTCCTTATGCACAATAGCGCTCGCAACATCGGGGTACTTCGAATTGTACCAATGTTCGTCGACTTTCGGAGTGCCACCTGCCCGTCCTTCGAAATAGCCCCACTTGACAAAGTGAATGCTGGGATCTTCCAGCGCGGCCGTTTTCAACGCAGCCCGAACATCAAGGTTCTCCGTCACATATGAATCCTCATCAAAATCCGCATGGATCAACATGCATTGCAAGAGGAATTCAAAAAGACGCCGGGGGATCTCGATCTTTTCTGAATTGGACTCGCCCTTCGGGTTGAACCCGAGGACGCCGCACAGCACCTGATAAGGTGGCACAAACATGGCAACTCCAATATAGGCCTAATGGGTAACGGGGATACTGCATCGGCTTAAGAGCAGTTGGGATCGGGCCATCGCCGGGTTCCGCGATCCTCAACTCGCAGGATCCGCCGCCGCACGGATGAAGCCTTTCTTGCGACCCCGGGCCGCAGCGCACGTTGAGGTTTTCTTCGACGCAGACCGGTGTGACTTGGTGGAACTTCTCTTCGCGAACCCACCACCGGCCGCACTGGCTGCCCTGTTCGGTGCACTCGATGGCGCGCGGGCACTGCCGAGGCTTTCGGCCACGCTGTTCAGATATGCGCGCTGTCGGTTCAACATGTCCCGGTCCAGACCTAGGCGGTCGGCGGCGAACCTGTGCAGCCGTTGTATCTCGTCCAGATGGACTGCCGGATCCAACGAATGGGTCACACTGGCCGCGTGGCGGCGATGAATATTCAATGGCCGCGCAACGTATGCGACCTCTGTACGATCCGAGGTCAAGACTTCCATGTAAAGGTGCCAATCGCCGGCCAGCCGATAGCGACGCAGTTCTTCCTTGCATCGGTCCAGAGCCGCCAACAGGTCCTCCCGGCGCCAGAGCACACTACTCACATTCAGGATCAGGTTACGCTCAGCCATGAAGCGTCGCGCAAACTCTGGCCCACTCCAGATGCCATCATGGGCCAACGCCTCAGCCCCCGCCTGGCGATAATATTCCTGATAGTTTGGCCAGATTTCCGCGCCAGTGGCGTCTATCGCTCGCGAGTCCGTCAGCGCAAGAGCAACATCGGGCGACCCTGAAATCGCCTGCGCGAGTTGCTCGAGGAATTGGGGATCGGATTCGTCATCGGCTTCAGCAATCCAGACGTAGTCACCTTCGGCCAGCTCTGCACCCTTCCGCCACTGAGCGAAGACTGAGCCAGAATTCACCTCGTTGACATCCAGTTGTATATCGCGCTGGAACTCTTCCGCCACCTCGGCAGCGATCTGAATACTTTGATCTTTTGAGCAATCGTCCAGCACTATGATTTTGTTCACGGGATGGGTCTGATTGAAGATCGATTCGAGCCGTCTGCGGAGGTGCTTCCCGTAGTTGTAGTTTGGTACTATAACAGAGATCCGCAGCGGCGATGGCTCCCCGAGAAGGAAGAGCTCTTTGGCATAGGAACGGAACGAGAAATTTTGCCGAGCAATCGAGGCAACGCGCTCACGCTCAGCAGCGCTACGTCCCGTCTCTGAAAGCATGACGACCTGCTGCGCCATTTCGCCGACATTTGGGAAATCCACCACTGCACCGATTGCGACCCGGTGCAGCATGTCCGGAATCCCGCCCGCACCATCGAACGCCACCGCGGCCGTCCCCGCCATCATGGCCTCAAGAACCACCGTTGGAAAAGGATCCTCTCGCGACGTCAGGACGAAAATGTCTGCGGCCGAATAGTAATCTGCAACATTCGTACAGAAACCCGCCATGTGGAACCGGCCAGTGCCTTCGGCCGCGGCGATGTCAGCACTGAGATAGGCCGCGATATTGGGATCCGTGCCGCCGACCCAGCAGAAGTGCATCTCCGAGCCAGCGCGTTGTGCTGCCATCCACACCTGCAGAAAGAGATCAATGCCTTTTCGGAGGTCCGCGTAGCCAACGCCGATCGCCAGGCATGCGTCGCTTCCGATGCCAAGACGACTGCGAATGGCCTCTCGTGCAACATGAGAGAATTCTGATATCCTTATAACTGCCCTGCGGCATAACCACGGCATTGGGAGCAACCGTGCCGCAGAGTTCAAAAAACTTGTCCCGGACGAAGGACGACGCGAAGACTGTGCATTGGGCATTTGCGAGCCCGGTGCGCGCCGAACTGAGCAAATTCTTCTCGGCAATGATGCGCGGGAGTTCGTGAACGAGCAGAGTACAGGTAATCCCCGCACCTGCGAGATGCTCACAAGCGTTCCCCGCGGCAGACGTGTTGACAATGGCGCGACGAAATCCCCGCGCATAGAAATCACGCGCCAACGCTGGAAGCGCCGCTTCGCCAGACGCAAGGGTAACGGCGCCAATCTCGTCATAGGCGTCGAGCAGTTCACCCGAACTCAGCAGCAGTATAGCGACGGTGACGCCATGAGCGCGCGAGAACTGACGGGCGAGATTCAGCAGAAGTTGCTGCGAGCCGCCGGGAAATGCGTCATGACCAACCAGCAGAATCTTTCCGTGGCCGGCCACTGACCCGACCCTGGTGACGGCCCGTGCAGTCGCATTGAGATAAGCTGAGCCGAAGTATTTGTCGGGCTCCAGGTAGGCGCCCTCTGCCCATTCGTTCCACGCATTCACACAGACAAGAGCCTCGCCAAAGAATTTGTGCCGATTCGCATGCTCTATCGTCCCCTCCAGCCATGCCTGATATTTGGCTGGAGAAGAGTTATGCAGCACAACGCCGCCCCTGCCCTGCCGGCGCGCGTCGTTATCCCAGCCAGGCGCCACTGTCTTGATCAGTGGGAAGCTCGCAGGCACGCTTTCGAGCGACGCCTTGGCGATGTCTTCGTAGCTATAGACCTGAGACGTCGCCTCGAAATCCAGGAACTCCAGCTGACCGCTAATCGGACTCACTTCGTCAACCAGTTTGTGCGGAGGAAACTCAACGGCGCCATCTAGCCCGAATTCACGCGGGTCGTTATCGCCGAAACATTGCGCGCTGACTATTATGGGGTCCTCTTGGTAGTGAGAACGAAATAGCGCGCGCCAGCGGGCAACGGTCCTCGCCGCGTCGGGTATCAATCGCGGGCGATATATCATCAAAACTGGCCGATCGACCAACCGGATGTACCGTGGGTCTTTGAAATATCCTGCAAACGCAGCAATGAGCGACTCCTCGTCGCCGATCGCATAATCTTGGGATATTAGGATCTCAGAGTTGGATCCATCCCACCGACGCGTCCAGTTCTCGTTCGCCCACATCAGGCAAAATGGAAACTCGAGCGAACTGTCATTGGCAAACCGGTCGAGTGGTCCTTCCAGCAACCGTCTGCCGTTAAACCAGTACATATAGAGCACGAAGCCAAACAACCCGGCACCGCGGGCCATTTCGATCTGACGGTGGATGACCTCGGAATCATTGAGGTTGTAAAACCCCAGGTCTCGTGGAATCCGCGGCTGGTAGTGCCCTACGAAGCGCGGCTGGCCGCGGGCGAGGTTGGTCCATTCGGTAAAGCCCTTACCCCACCACTTGTCGTTCTCCGGGATGCAATGGAACTGCGGGAGATAGTAGGCAAGAACTTTGGCTCTGCGAGACGCCGAGGACGAAATCGGCCTGAAATCCTCAAACGCCGGCCCTCTTTGGGTAAATCGGCGCACCTCACGGGAAGCAGTTGCTTCATCAAGCGGCAGTGATGTGTAGATGCCGGGTTGCCCACGGTGCTGCAGAAAATGCAAAAATGGATGCTCGGAAGGTCGGTCTCGCAAATAGCGCTGTACGTAGAATTTGGTGTCGAATGTGCCAGAAGGGTTGCGGAGTTCCTTATAGCCTTGGATTAGATAATGTTCAAACGGATCGACCTTAGCTGCCCGGATGTCAGGGTACTGCTCCAGATAATACTGCACGTCGAACTCGGGGATAGGACTAACAACACCTGACCTTCGGCGCTCCAGGAAGTGCCGCAGGCAAGACGCCTCCAGTGCAATTTTGTTTATATTCCGATACCACTTTGGGTCGAATATGATTGACGGTTGCCTGTCCTCGCGTTCTCCGCCAAGCGCATAGTGCAATAGAGGATTGATCCTGCTCGAGTGGACGTCGATATTATGCTGAAGGTACCAGTCCGTACTGAAGTAAGGGTTGGGATTACGGCCTTCAAACCTGCCTGACTGACAATAATGGATCAATGGGTCCATTCCGGATTCTGCTACATCCGGATATGTGACGGTGTACCAGTCAGCCTCAAATAAGCCTGAGTCCCTGACCGCTATGACGTCGTTGACTGGCTGGACACCGGTTGACGCCTTGCCCGTGCCGGCGGTCAGGTGAGATGCTTTGGTATTCCTGGGAGACTGCCTGTGGCGGTGCAGGAGACATTCGATAAAATCTGGCATTTGACTCCTGGAATCCGTCTCGTGATGAGACACGACGCCGGTCACCGGCCCGGCCTCGGCAGCGCATTCATCCAAACGTAACAGAGAGCCGCACACCAGGACACATTAATAATACGATATGATAACATCTGCGGTGAGACGACTTTCGAACCGGCGATTAACGGGCGTCTAACGTCTTCGGGCCTTCCTGTTCGCAGCATCACTTATGGCCCCCCACGTTGGGCTGGGGTCAGAAATTCGCCGCCTCCGGACGGTTTCTTGCAAGGGCGTTACAATTCGGTTCGGGGCCGGCATGGCAAACCTTACGATCACCTTGCCGCGCGACGGGTTCTTTCAGCTCAGGCCACCGCTCGGTGGAAGCCTGATTGCCCGGCAAAATCGGTGGCACTGGGTTGTCGGGCGCCCTGTTTCACCCGCCATTTCCCGTGGACGGCACCATTTCGCCTGGCAATGCGGACTTTCCGTTTGTCATGGCTGTGGCATTGCCATAGCCCGTTTGCCGTGTTGCCTCGTTCCATGGACAGCGGAACGGCTTAGTAAGCGTTCGGCTCTGCCTCCTGCGGGGGCGGACTTGAGGCACTTCCTCTGTCGATGTTACCGTGGCCTTGCCTGGGAAGTGGCTGCCAGTTTGCGAACGCACATTCGATCGAGTCTCGTGGCCCGCGCGTCGTTGTTTGCTGTGTGCAAGCAGCTGGCAATGAGGCGCGGATTGGGCGCATCCGATCAGCCGCCCTAGGGGAAGCACTTCGGCTAACTTGCGAAGGTCAAGAGATGCGAAAGCAGCCTGATATCGACCAGCTTGCGATCAACACCATTCGAATGTTGGTCGTGGATGCCGTACAAAAGGCGAAATCCGGCCATCCTGGCACGCCGATGGATGCGGCCCCGACAGCGTACACCCTATGGCAGCGCGTGCTGCGCTATGACCCCGCCGATCCCGCATGGATCAATCGTGATCGCTTTGTCCTATCCAGCGGTCACGCATCGATGCTGCTCTACAGCCTGATCCATCTGGCAGGCATCAAGGCCGTGAACCCGAGCTACGAAGAGGTCGGCAGGGACGCCGTAACGCTCGACGATATCAAAACGTTTCGCCAAGCCGGAAGCCGCTGTCCGGGACATCCCGAGTACAACTGGACCTCGGGCGTAGAAACAACAACGGGCCCGCTCGGTCAGGGCGTGGCGACGAGCGTCGGCATGGCGGCCGCGCGCCAATGGCTGAGCACCAACTATAACCGGCTTGGCTTCGACCTGTTCGACTTCAACATCTATGCCCTTTGTGGTGATGGCGACATGATGGAAGGGGTTGCCAGCGAAGCAGCCTCGCTGGCCGGTCACCTGCGATTGTCCAATCTGTGTTGGATTTACGACAGCAACCGGGTCACCATCGAGGGCCATACCGACATCGCTTTCACCGAGGATGTTGCGGCACGGTTCCTGGCCTATGGCTGGAACGTCCTGCGCGTGACGGATGCCAATGACACCGAGCGGCTCGAACGAGCTTATCACGAGTTCCTGGCCACCGAGAACAGACCGACGCTGATCATTGTGCACAGCCACATCGGCTATGGATCTCCCCACAAGCACGATTCACCAGAAGCGCACGGCGAGCCGCTCGGCGAGGAGGAAGTGCGGCTCACCAAGCAATTCTTCGGTTTCGATCCGGCTCAATATTTCGTGGTTCCCGATGGCGTGCGCCAACATTTTTCCGCACAACTCGGGGCGCGCGGAGCACGCTTGAACGCCGAATGGCAAGACACCTTCCAGCGCTACTGCAAGCAGTATCCGGACCTGGGCGAACAGGTCGTTTGCATGAGCAAGCGTGGACTGCCACCAGAATGGCAGGCGGCATTGCCGGTCTTCCCTCCGAGCGCGACCGGGCTTTCCACACGCGACGCCTCCGGCAAGGTGTTGAATGCGGTCGCTGAGCGGATACCGTGGATCATCGGCGGCGCGGCGGACCTGACGCCGAGCACCAAGACACGGCTTACGTTCGAAGGCGCCGGTGATTTCCAGCCCGGTGGACCAGTCGGCGATTATAGCGGCCGCAATATGCACTTCGGTGTTCGCGAGCACGCAATGGTTGCCGCGGTCAACGGCATGACTCTGACCGGACTGCGCGCCTTCGGGTCCGGTTTTCTGATTTTCACGGATTATGCTCGGGGTGCGATCCGGCTTGCCTCGTTGATGGACCTGCCGGTCCTGCACATCTGGACCCACGATTCGATCAGTGTCGGCGAGGACGGTCCAACCCACGAACCGATCGAGCAACTGGTCTCATTGCGAGCGATCCCGGGCATGGTTGTGATCCGTCCCGCGGATGCCAACGAGATGTCGGAAGCCTATCGTTGCATCTTGCAATTGCAACACCGCCCGACCGCGCTGATCTGTTCAAGGCAGCCGTTGCCGATCGTCGATCGCACGAAGTACGCGCCGGCTGCCGGACTCGCGAAAGGTGCCTATGTACTGACCGATGCGCCAGACGCCAAGCCGGACGTGATCCTCATCGCCAGCGGCAGCGAAGTCACGCTATGCCTCACGGCATGCGACAAGCTCGTGGCGGAAGGCGTCAAGACGCGCGTCGTCAGCATGCCGTCATGGGAGCTGTTCGAAGAACAGGATGCTGCGTACCGCGACAGCGTGCTGCCGCCTTCGGTAACGGGGCGGGTGACCGTCGAAGAGGGCTCGCCATTAGGTTGGCAACGCTATGCGGGAACGTCCGGCGTCGTGTTGGGCATGCGCACCTTCGGCTTGTCCGCTCCAATGAAGGTGGTCGCCGAGCACTTCGGCTTTACAACAGACAACGTCGTTGCAGCGGCCAAAACGGCCATGGGCCATACACACGCAGTTTGAGGAGGATAGCAATGGAACTGGGCATGATCGGCCTTGGCCGCATGGGGGCCAACATGGTTGAGCGGCTGATGAAAGCCGGGCATCAGTGCGTGGTATTCGACAACCACGCCGACGCCGTGCAGCAGTCGGTGGCGAAAGGGGCCAAGGGCACCACCAGTCTGCCGGATTTCGTCAAGTCTCTATCGAAGCCGCGCGCCGTCTGGCTGATGCTGCCGGCCGCCGCAGTTGATGCAGTGCTGCATTCATTGGTGCCGCTGCTGGAGTTCTGACGACATCGTCATAGAAGGCGGCAACTCGTATTATCACGACGACATTCGCCGCGCGCGCGAACTGAAGCCCAAAGGGATTCACTATGTTGACGTCGGCGTCAGTGGCGGCGTCTGGGAACTCGAGCGCGGCTATTGTCACATGATCGGTGGCGAGGACGCGACTGTGAAGCATCTCGATCCGATCTTCCGATCGTTGGCGCCCGGTGTCGAGATCGCGCCGCGCACGCCCGGCGCAACCGGCGCCCCGAGCCAGGCCGAGCATGGCTATCTACACTGCGGCCCGAACGGCGCTGGCCACTTCGTGAAGATGGTACACAATGGTATCGAGTACGGCATGATGGCGGCATTTGCCGAGGGCTTCAACATCATGAAGAATGCCAATATCGGCCTGAAGCCGAATGAGGTGGATGCCGAGACGACGCCGCTCCGGGATCCCGACCACTACAAGTATGACATAGACGTCGCGCAGGTTGCCGAGCTATGGCGGCGCGGCAGCGTTGTCGGCTCCTGGCTACTTGACCTGACCGCTGGTGCCATGCGCGAGAATAAGGAACTTGCGAACTTCCAGGGCCACGTCTCGGATTCTGGCGAAGGCCGCTGGACGGTGCTCGCCGCGATCGACGAAGGTGTGCCCGCCCCGGTGATCAGTTCGGCACTCTATTCGCGGTTCGAATCACGTGGCAACGCCGATTATGCTAACCGGGTCCTGTCGGCAATGCGCTTTGCCTTCGGCGGCCATGTCGAGAAGAAGGCATAGCTACATGACCGAGCAGGCGTCGGACGCAATTGTCTTCTTTGGCGCCACCGGTGATTTGGCGTACAAGCAGATCTTCCCATCACTATTGGGCCTGGTACGCGATGAGGGACTGAACGTCCCGATCATCGGCGTCGCCAAGGCCGGGTGGAATCTCGATCAACTGAAGGCGCGCGCGGCTGACAGCCTGCAGCACCACGGCGGCGCGGACCCACAGGCAATGCAGCGGCTGATGTCGCTGCTGCGCTATGTCGATGGCGACTATAACGACGATGCGACCTTCACCGAGCTGCGCAAGCAGCTCGGTGAGGCGCAGCGGCCGCTGCACTATCTCGCGGTGCCGCCAAGTCTGTTCGCGACCGTGGCCCAGGCGCTAGCGAAGTCGGGGTGCGCTGACCACGCCCGTCTGGTGATTGAGAAGCCGTTTGGCCATAACCGCGAAACTGCCCGCACATTGAACAGACTGTTGGAGCAGTACTTTTCCGAGGAAGACATATTCCGGATCGACCATTACCTCGGCAAGGAGCCGGTCCAGAACATTGTCTACACGCGCTTCGCCAACTCAATGTTCGAGCCACTGTGGAACCGTGAGCATGTCAGCAGCATCCAGATCACGATGGCGGAGAATTTTGGTGTCCAGGACCGTGGCCACTTCTACGACGAAACCGGCGCGATCCGCGACGTGGTGCAGAACCACATGCTGCAGGTGCTGGCGCAGCTGACAATGGACCCGCCGACCGGGGAAGAACACGAGGCGATGCGCGATCAGAAGGCGGCTTTGCTGAAGGCTGTGCGCCCGCTCGATCCGGCGCACGTGGTGCGCGGACAATTTGCCGGATATCAGGCCGTGCCGGGCGTTCGCGCGGGTTCTACCGTCGAAACATTCGTCGCGCTGAAGCTGTTCATCGAGACGTGGCGCTGGGCCGGCGTGCCGATCTACATCCGTGCCGGCAAGGAACTACCGGTGACGGCAACCGAGGTTGTGGTGCATTTCAAACGTCCGCCCCGGGAGACCTTCGACGAGCTCGTGCCACTTAGCTCAGGTCATGTGCGGATGCGCATCAGCCCCGACGTGAGTATTGCAATGGGCGTGCGCGTCAAGCTGCCCGGCGAACGCATGGTTGGCGAAGATGTAGAGATGATTCTGACGGAGCACGCGCCAAGCATGCTGCCGCCGTATCAGCGTCTGCTCGGTGACGCGGTGCGCGGGTTGGGCGAGCTGTTCGGGCGCGACGATATCGTTGACGCGCAATGGCGTATCGTCGAGCCCATCCTGGACGACGTGACGCCGGTCTATCCATACGAAAAGGGAACGTGGGGTCCCAACGAAGCCGAGGCGCTGATCGGTCCCGATGGGCCGTGGCGAAATCCGAACCCGGAGATGGAGCAATCCAAATGATGCACGACCTCGTCTTCCTGTTCGACGTCGACAACACATTGCTGAACAATGACCGGGTGCAGGCGGATCTCGACGTGCACATCGGCGTGGAGCATGGAACTCAGGCACGCAATCGCTACTGGGAGATCTTCGAGGCGCTGCGCAGCGAGCTCGGCTACGCTGACTATCTCGGCGCGCTGGAACGCTACCGTTTGGAGGAGATGCACGACCCGCGGCTGCTGCGAATGTCAAACTGGCTGGTGGACTATCCGTTCGCCGAACGGGTGTACCCAGGTGCGCTCGATGCAGTGAAGCACGCGAGCCAATGGGGACCCGTGGTAATCCTGTCCGATGGCGACGCGGTGTTTCAGCCGCGCAAGGTCGAGCGATCAGGATTGTGGCAGGCGTTCGAGGGTCACGTGCTGATCTACATCCATAAGGAAGAAGAGCTGGACGACGTCGAACGGCTATACCCGGCGAAACACTACGTGATGATCGACGACAAGCTTCGCATTCTGGATACGATGAAGAAGATCTGGGGCACGCGCGTCACGACGGTGTTCCCGCGTCAGGGACACTACGCCACTGACCCGGAAATCCTGGCGAAATATCCGCATGGCGAGATCCAGCTCAATCACGTCGGAGACCTCGTGAACCACGACTTTTCCGACTATCTGAAACAGTGACGGGAGGGCGGGATGGCGAAAGCGACTGAGCAACTCCATAACCTTGGCCAGAGCATCTGGCTGGACAACATCACCCGCGATCTGCTGACCAGCGGCACACTGCAGCGCTACATCGACGAATTGTCGGTGACCGGCCTCACTTCGAACCCCTCGATCTTTGACCACGCCGTCACGCACAGCAAATCGTATGACGCCGAGATCAAACGCCTGGTGGACGCGGGTAAATCGGACGAGGCACTGTTCTTCGAATTGGCGATCCAGGATCTCACCAAGGCTGCCGACATGTTCGCGTCGATCCATCAGCGAACCGCCGGCGTCGATGGCTGGGTGTCGCTTGAGGTCTCACCGCTGCTGGCGCATGACACGGCGCGGACGATTGCTGAGGCAAGGGCACTGCATGGCAAGGCCGGCCGCCCAAACCTGTTCATCAAAATCCCTGGCACGCTGGAGGGGCTGCCTGCCATCGAGGAGGCGATCTTCGCGGGTGTGCCGGTCAACGTCACGCTGCTGTTCTCGCGCGATCACTATGTGCGGGCGGCGGACGCCTACCTGCGGGGTCTCGAGCGTCGGGTCGCTGCGGGCCTAAGCCCGGATGTGCGATCGGTCGCTTCGGTCTTTGTGAGCCGCTGGGACAAGGCGGTCTTGGACAAGGTACCGCGGGCCCTCAGGGACCGACTGGGCATCGCGGTCTCGCAGCAGAGCTACAAGGCGTATCGCGATCTCCTGGAGTCCGATCGGTGGCAACGGCTTGAAGGCTTGGGCGCGCGTCCGCAGCGGCTGTTGTTCGCCAGCACGAGCACCAAGGATCCGGAGGCGCCGGACGTACTTTACGTGGCCGCACTCGCTGCGCCGAACACGGTCAACACGATGCCTGAAGAGACGTTGCTGGCATTCGGCAACCACGGCCAGATCGATCGGACGATGCCCCGGGACGGCAGCGATTCTGAGCAGGTGCTGGTTGCCATCACACGAGCCGGCGTCGATGTCGACGCGCTGGCCAAGGAGCTCCAGGACGAAGGCGCCAAAGGCTTCGTCGATTCCTGGAAGGATCTGCTCAGTGCAATCGACACCAAGAGCAAGGCGCTGAACTAATTCACACTGTCATGGCGAGGAGCGCAGCGACGAAGCAATGCGCTCCTCGCCCGGGATTGCGTCGCCTACCCGCGATGATCCAGCCCGATGTCCAGGACAGTCGCGCTGTGCGTGAGCCAGCCGACCGACAGCAGATCGACCCCCGATGCAGCGATCCCCGGCGCGGTATCCGATCGGATGCGTCCGGATGCCTCAGTGATCGCCCGGCCCCCCACGATCTCGACCGCCAGGCGCAGCATGTCAGGCCCCATGTTGTCGAGCAGCACTGCATCAACGCCCAGCTTCATTGCCTCCTGAAGCTGCGCCAGCGTGTCCACCTCCAGCTCGATCTTCACCAGATGCCCGACGCCGGCGCGCGTGCGTTCCACTGCGGGCCGCACACCGCCGGCGATCGCGACGTGGTTGTCCTTGATCAACACCGCATCATCAAGACCGAACCGATGGTTCGATCCGCCACCGACGCGTACGGCGTATTTCTGCGCCGCACGCAATCCCGGCATGGTCTTGCGTGTGCACACCACCTGAGCCTTCGTCCCGACAATCGCATCGACGATGCCGCGTGTCGCGGACGCGACGCCCGACAGGTGGCACAGGAAATTCAGCGCCGTCCGTTCGGCTGTCAGGATGCCCCGAGCCGGCCCGCTGATCACCGCGATCAGATCGCCCGGCGCCAGCCGGCTGCCATCTGCGCGCTCGACGATCACCGCGATCGCCGGATCGATCAGGCGGAACGCGGTGATCGCGTAGTCCAGTCCTGCCACTACGCCGGGCTGGCGCGCCATCAGCGCGCATTCGGTACGTGCGCTCGCCGGCACGATCGCATCCGTCGTCAGGTCGCCGGCGCGGCCGAGGTCCTCCAGCAGCGCCGCGCGCACCGAGGGTTCGACCATGATGGCGGGCAAGGGAGGGATCATGGCACGGCCAGCATGCGCTCGACCGCCTGGCGGGCACCCACCGCGACCGCCGGATCGATCGTCACCTCGTGGCGCATCTCCTCCAGTGCGGACCGGATGTTGGCCAGCGTGATGCGCTTCATGTGCGGGCAGAGATTGCACGGGCGGACGAACTGCACGTCCGGATGATGCACCGACACGTTGTCGGCCATCGAGCATTCGGTGATCAGCACCACCTTCGCCGGCTTCTGCTTACCGACATAGCCAGACATATCCGCGGTCGAGCCGGTGAAGTCCGCCTCGGCCACGACCTCCGGCGGACATTCGGGATGCGCCAGCACCACGACGCCAGGGTTCTCGGCGCGCAGTTCGCGGATCTGTGCGGCGGTGAAGCGCTCGTGGACCTCGCAATGGCCGGCCCAGGTGATGATCTTGACCCCCGTCTGGGCTGCGATGTTCTGCGCCAGGAATTCGTCCGGCAGCATGATCACGCGATCGACGCCCAGCGATTCGATAACCTTGCGGGCGTTGCCGGAGGTGCAGCAGATGTCAGACTCCGCCTTCACTGCCGCCGATGTATTGACATAGGTCACCACGGGCACACCGGGATAGCGCTCGCGCATCAGCCGCACATCCGCCGCGGTGATCGATTCCGCCAGCGAGCATCCGGCGCGCAGGTCAGGGATCAGCACGGTCTTCGCCGGATTGAGCAGCTTCGCTGTCTCCGCCATGAAGTGTACGCCGGCCAACACGATGACATCGGCATCCACCTTCATCGCCTCGCGCGCCAGGGCCAGACTGTCACCCACGATGTCCGAGACGCAGTGGAAAATCTCCGGAGTCATGTAGTTGTGGCCCAGGATCACGGCGTTGCGCCGGCGCTTCAGCGCCAGGATGGCTTCGATGTCGTCGGCGAATACCGGCCACTCCATGGGCGGGACGAACGCCTTGACCCGGTCATACAGCGGTGCAGTACGGGCCAACGCTTCAGCATGTGACATGCGGACCTCTCCCTTATGCTCTATATGAGCATTTCGTCTGCTTATACTAGTGCTGAGCATAAGGGTGTCAAGGGCTTTATCGTCCCGGGGCCTTATCGTCGGCTCGCGATGACGGGGAAGGCTGCCTACCGGGCCAGCGGCAGCTTGCTGCCCGAGACCGCCCGCTCCGCCACCACGTCGCGGCGGAAACGGAACAGCTTGGCCGGCCGGCCGCCAGTCTCGGTCGCCACGTCGCCGGTCTCCTCCACCAAGTCCTGCTGTTCGATCAACCGACGGAAATTCTGCTTGTGAAGCCGCCGCCCGGCCAGCGCCTCCACCGCGCGCTGCAATTGCAACAGGGTGAAGCGTGGCGACATCAGTTCGAACACCACCGGACGATATTTGATCTTGGCGCGCAGTCGCGCGATGCCGGTGGCGAGGATCCGGCGGTGGTCGTGCGTCATCGGCTCGCCTTGAACCGGATCGCTCGCCCGAGGGGCTTCCGGCACGAGCCCTGCCTCCCACAACAGTTCATAACGTTGCAGGATCAGCTCCTCGTTCCAGGTGCAGCCGTCATGGCCGAATGTGATGCCGATCCGCTGCTGGCGCTCATGCCTAGTTGCCACTTCGTCGGCGTCGTTCGCCCACGCCCGGAGTTTCGCCGCGATCGGTTCCTCCACCGAAGGTGTGCCAACACGGTGGTCCTCCCAAGGAAAATAGCGATACCAGCTTTGCCAGCCCACGCGCGGCTCGCCAGAAGCCCGCGCCTCCCGCGCCAAACCCAGATAGCTGATCGACACCATGCGCTGGCCGGTCCGCGTCCGGTCACGGTCGGCGAAGGTGTAGAGCTGTTCGACATAGCCCAGCGGGTGGCGTGTCTGTCGCTCCACCCAGGATCGCATGCCGGATTGCAGCGACCGGTGCGTCAGCTCGAACGGCCCCGACGGGAGTGCTTGGCCATTGTCGATGGTCAGCACGCGCGGCTCGCCATCGGTGACCGCGACGATCACCGCGATCAGTTCGGCGCCGGCCTCGGCCGCGGAGACCGGCGCCACCTTATGCCGCGTGCGGACCTCGTCCATTGGCAATTCGCTGTTCCGGAGAAACCTGTCCCTCATCGCATGCGTGCTGCCGCCATGCCAATGACGAATCATGGTGTTGACCGGCCTCGGTGCGCTGGTTAGTGCTGCATTATGCCAACGCTTTGCGGCTCAATCGCTGGCTGAAACTCCATGGTGTTCCTGTCAGCCATCCGGCGCCGGCCTGACGCCGCAACGGACCCCGGACGGTTCCCCTGGAATATGCCCCTGGTTCGCGATCTCGAGACGCTCGAATTTACCACGCCAGTCACGTTCCTGGTGGGCGAGAATTGCAGTGGTAAGTCGACACTGCTCGAAGGCATCGCCGCCGGCATGGACGCCGTGGCCGCCGGTGCCCACGATCTGAGGCGCGATCCCACCCTGCAGACTGCTCGCGACCTTGCCGCCGGCTTCGTCTTCGTCCGCCGCCGCCATGCTCGAACGCGGCTGTTCCTGCGAGCCGAGGACGTGTTCGGCTACACTGGCCGGCTGACGACGGACATGGCGGAACTCGGCGAGATCGAACAGGACCTGGCGAAGTTGCCCGAGGGGCCCGGCCGCGACCGCGCGATGGGCGTCGCTCGTGGCCAGCGAGGGGCACTGGCACACCGCTACGGTGTTGATCCCGACGCTCGCTCGCACGGCGAGACGTTCCTGGCGCTGCTGCAGACGCGGTTGGTGCCGAACGGGCTGTATATCCTGGACGAACCGGAAACGCCACTGTCGCCGACGCGGGTGCTGGCGCTGATCGCACTGATCGCCGAGCGTGTACGCCAAGGCTGTCAGTTCGTCATCGCCACGCATTCGCCCATCCTGATGGCATTGCCTGACGCGACAATCCTGCTTGCCGAGGATGGGCGATTGCGGCCGCACCCCTGGAACGACCTGGAACACGTGCGGGTGACGCGTGCTTTCCTCAATGACCCCGGGGCCACGCTGCGCCGGCTGTTGGCGGAATAGAACGGTTGCTTTCTGGCATCATTCTCTGCCAACCGAGGTATGTTGTTGACGCGGTGGAAACCTTCTCGCTATACGCCGCGCCGGGTCACGCCCCCCCACCGGGGCGCTTCTCTTCTGTAAGGGAGAGCCGCAGATGGCGATCAAGCTGAAACCGGACATGCGTCCGGCCAATCCCAACTTCTCCTCCGGTCCTTGTGCCAAGCACCCTGGCTACACGCCTGGTGCTCTGTCTGGTACAATGCTGGGGCGAAGCCACCGCGCCGGCGAACCCAAAGCCCGCCTTGCCGAAGTCATCGAGCGATCGCGCACCATCCTTGGCATGCCAGGCGATTGGCGGCTGGGGATTGTGCCTGCTTCGGACACCGGCGCAGTCGAGATGGCACTGTGGTCGCTGCTCGGCCAGCGGGGCGTCGACGTGCTGGCATTCGAGAGTTTCGGCGAAGGCTGGGCCACCGACGTGGTCAAGCAGCTCCGCCTGTCCGACGCGCGCGTGCTGTCGGCACCGTATGGGCGACTGCCCGACCTTGGTTCGGTTGATTTCAGCCACGACGTGGTGTTCCCGTGGAACGGCACGACGTCCGGCGTCAGGGTACCGAACGGCGATTGGATCGCGCCGGATCGGACAGGGCTGACGATTTGCGACGCCACGTCGGCGGCATTCGCCATGCGGCTCGACTGGGACAGGCTCGATGTAGTCACCTGGTCCTGGCAGAAGGTGCTGGGTGGCGAGGCGGCGCATGGCATGCTGGCACTGTCGCCGCACGCGGTGGAGCGTCTGGTCAGTTACAAGCCGGCGTGGCCGTTGCCGAAGATTTTCCGGCTGACGTCTGGTGGGAAGCTCATCGAAGGCGTCTTCAAGGGCGAGACAATCAACACACCATCGATGCTCTGCGTCGAGGATGCGCTCGACGGATTGCGCTGGGCGGAATTGGTTGGTGGGCTCGATGGGCTGATCGCGCGGTCGGAGGCGAATCTATCCGCTATCGCGAGTTGGGTGGCGCGGACCGATTGGGTGGATTTCCTGGCCGAGAATGCGCAGACGCGATCCTGCACGTCGATCTGTTTGAAGCTGGTGGCGCCGTGGTTCACGACTTTGCCTGCGGATCGGCAGGCAGCGGCGGCGAAGCAGCTCGCGGCGCTGCTGGAGAAAGAGGGCGTTGCTTATGACATCGCGGCCTATCGCGATGCGCCATCGGGGTTGCGCATCTGGGGCGGTGCGACGGTGGAGACCGCGGACATTGCGGCGTTGCTCCCGTGGCTGGACTGGGCGCACGACGTCGTGTCGGCAGAGTACGCGACGGCGAAGGCGGCAGAATAAGCGAGGCCCCCTGCCCCACCCTCCCGCAAGGGGAGGAGTATTCCGTCTGTAAATACTCCCCTCGATTTGGGGGCCACATTCAGTGAGTGATCACATGCCCAAAGTCCTGATCAGCGACAAACTCTCCCCGGCCGCAGTGGACATCTTCCGCCGCCGCGGGATCGACGTGGATTTGAAGCCCGGCCTGTCGCCAGCCGATGTGCGCGCCATCATCGGCCCCTATGATGGGCTAGCGGTTCGTTCCGCCACCAAGGTGACGCGCGAACTCCTTGACGTGGCGACCAACCTCAAGGTTGTCGGCCGTGCCGGCATTGGCGTCGATAATGTCGACATTCGTTCGGCTACCGCGCGCGGCGTGGTGGTAATGAACACGCCGCACGGCAACACCATCACCACTGCCGAGCACGCGATCGCCATGATGTTCGCCCTCGCTCGCCAGATTCCCGAGGCATCCGTTTCCACCAAGGCCGGCAAATGGGAGAAGAACCGCTTCATGGGCGTGGAGCTGACGGGCAAGACTCTTGGCCTGATCGGCTGCGGCAATATCGGCTCCATCGTTGCCGACCGAGCAGTCGGTTTGAAGATGCGCGTTCTCGCCTACGATCCGTTCCTCAACGAAAAGCGTGCGCTCGATCTTGGCGTGGAGAAGGCCGAACTCGACGATCTGCTGGCGCGCGCCGACATCATCACACTGCACACGCCGCTAACGGATGCGACGCGCAACATCATCTCGCGTGAAGCGCTGGCGAAGACCGCGCGTGGCGTGCGCATCATCAACTGTGCGCGTGGCGGCCTGGTGGACGAATTGGCGTTAGCCGAGGCGATCGAATCGGGTCATGTCGCCGGCGCGGCGCTTGACGTGTTCGAGACCGAACCCGCAACGCAATCACCCCTGTTCGCTCTGGAGAATGTTGTCTGCACGCCGCACCTCGGCGCTGCCACCGCCGAGGCTCAGGAGAATGTGGCACTGCAGATCGCCGAGCAGATGAGCGACTTTCTGTTGACCGGCGCAATCGCCAACGCGATCAACATGCCGTCCGTGTCGGCGGAGGACGCGCCGCGGCTGAAGCCATACATGGAGCTATGCCGGCTGCTCGGGGCGTTCGCGGGGCAGCTGACCCAGGCACGGGAAGGCGTGATCCGTCGTGTGTTGATCGAGTTCGAAGGCCAGGCCGCGGCGCTCAATACGCGTCCATTGGGCGCCGCGGCGCTCGCCGGACTGATGACGCCGGTGATGGAAGGCATCAACATGGTGAACGCCCCGGTCGCCGCACGCGATCACGGCATCGACGTGGCCGAGACCGTGCATGACCGGGACAGCGAATACCAGACGCTGGTGCGCGTCACGGTCGAGACGGATCAACTCATGCGCTCGGTTGCCGGCACGCTGTTCGCCGGATCGAGACCGCGCATCGTCGAGATCAAGGGCATCAAGGTCGAAGCCGACTTCGCGCCGCACATGCTGTATGTCACCAATCAGGACAAGCCTGGATTTATCGGCCGCTTCGGCGCCACGCTGGCGGGAGCGGGGATCAACATAGCGACGTTCCATCTCGGCCGCGCAAGTCAGGGCGGTGATGCGATCTGCCTGGTGTCGGTGGACGGGGACGTGCCGGAAGACGTGTTGTCGATGGTGCGCACCTTGCCGCTGGTGGTGCAGGCGACCTCGCTGGCGTTCTGAGCGATGGCGGTGAGTCGCGGTTTCCAGGATTTCATCCTGGACCTGCTTGAGCCGCTCAACCCCGCGTCCCGCCGCATGTTCAGTGGCGTCGGGCTGTTCCACGGCGGCGTGATGTTCGGCCTCATGGTGCGCGACACGCTGTACCTGCGCGTTGACGAGACGACGCGTGAGCAATTCGAACGTGCGGGCAGCGGCGCATTCACCTACCGGCGTGGCGAGCGGGAGGTCAGTCTGTCCGCCTATTACGTGGTGCCTGAGGGCCTGCTGGATCAGCAGGACGAGCTGCTGCATTGGGTGCGCAATGCCATCGCAGCTGCTCGGCGAGCAGCTTCGAGTGCACGACCTGCCACGTCTCGTTCAGGTGTTCGCCAGTATCGAAGAACGCGGAACGCGGATAGCGGCTGAAATTTGGTAAAGCGATGAAGTCGTCGCCATTTTGCTCGTATACGGATCGGATGGCCTGCAACGCGGTGCCCGGCATCGGCGCGTCGGCGAACTCGGTTGGCAGTCCACCGATGACGTGCACCCCGTGCGCGGCGGCCCAACGGGAAAAAGCGGCAATCAGCGTGGTGCCATAGCCTGTTCTGATCTGTTCGGCCGGCGCATGGTATGACGATGCGGTCGCCAGCACCGCCTGGCTGGTCGCGGCGAGTTCGGCAGTGTGACCAATGTGATCGCCCCACGCGTTTAGCGTGCCAGTGGCCTCCGGGCGTGGATCATGAAAGTGTGCGACGATGAGGGCCGCTTCGATCGGCCCCATCAGCGCGGCACGCAGATCGAATGAGAACACCGCGGCGAGCCAGCGTTCGGGGGGGAGCGCGGCAAGCGTTCGCCAGTCATGGCGGAACATGATGGCAGCGTCAGGTCCCACCACGGTTGCGGCACGTGTGCGGACATACTGCGCTTCCTCCATCGGCAAATATACAAAATCGCCGGCGTGCAGAACGCGCTGCCAGCGGGCGAAGAGGTAGTCGAGGCCGATGCCGACGGCCACGCCACCGTTGACGCAGGGCATACCAAGGATCGGCTCGATGGTCTCGCAGCGATGCGAATAGGCGCCATTGGACCCGGCAAGTATGACGAGCTTCGGCCCGGGGATCGTTGCGGCGCGCGCCAATTTCGCGTCGATCTGATGTTGCAGGTCTCCGAGCGTGAGCGGGCGGTCGAGGATGAAGCCGAATGCCACGGCGTAGATCAGCAATGACGCGAGACAGGCAGCAAGGAGGCGGGTGCAGCCTGAGCGTCGCACATTGACCGCGGGGGCTCCCATCAGAACTGGAAGTACAGAAATGGCGTCACGTGCGGCGCGAAGAACAGCGCCTGCACGGTGAACGCGAAGCTGCCGGTGAGGGCCCAGCCGCGCGCGCGTGCTGACAGTTCATGCACCGCAGGAAACGCCAGCACGATCGTCCAGCCGACGGCCAGGCAGGCCGTGACCTCCGGAAAGCTCAAGGTTCGCGCATCGCCGAGATAGGGCAGCAGTGGCACCGGTGTCGCAATCGCGGCCAGTGGCGGGAAAGCATGCACGATCATCTGCGGCAATGCGATGCCATTGCATCCCAGCATGCCTCGCAGCATTGCGATTGTCGCGCCCATGCCGCTTGCGCGGAACGGCACCCAGGTGACGATGACAGCAAGCAGCGTCAATGCGCGGCCGACAATCGCAGGAAGCTGCCAGCGGAACTGACCGTGCACGACCAGATACAACCCATGCAGCCCGCCCCACAGAACAAAGTTCCACGCCGCGCCGTGCCACAGGCCACCCAGCAGCATGGTGGCCATCAGGTTGAGGTTGCGCCTCGCCTCGCCGTGCCGGTTGCCGCCAAGTGGAATGTAGAGGTAGTCGCGCAGGAAGCGGCTGAGCGTGATGTGCCAGCGGCGCCAGAAGTCGGCGATGTTCGTCGACTGGTAAGGGCTGGCGAAGTTCAGTGGAAAGCGCACATTCAGCATGCGCGCCAAGCCGATCGCCATGTCGGAATAGCCGGAAAAATCGAAGTAGATCTGCAGCGCGTAGGATGCCGCGGCGTACCAGGCCTCGATGAAGCTGAGCGGCGCACCATGCGCGGCAGCGACAAAGCCCACGTCCGAGAAGCGCGCAAAGGTGTCAGCCAGCACGACCTTCTTCGCCAACCCGAGCAGAAAGATCGTCGAGCCCTCGGCTATGTTTTCCGCGCGCGGCACCACCAGGTCGACGGCCAGAAGTTGCGGCATGATCTCGCGCGGCCGAACGATCGGGCCAGCGATCAGATGCGGAAAGTACGCGATGAGGGACGCGTAAGGCAGCAGTCCGGCATCGATCCGATTGCCGCTTTCACTCTCCACCAAAAACATGATCTGCTGAAAGGTGAAGAAGCTGATGGCCAGCGGCAGGAAAATGTCCAGCTCGGGCGTGTGCAGCCGCAACACACCCTGGACCAGAAAGTTCGCGTATTTGAACCAACCGAGCAGCGCCAGGTTCGCGGCGACACCCGCGGTCAGCCAGCGTCGCGCTGCCCGTGGCCGGCCACAGCGTGCACGACGCAGGATCTGCTGACCGAATCCGTAGTTCGCGAGAATCGATCCAACCAGCAGGCAAACGAATTTCGGATTCCACCAGCCATAGAAGAACAGGCTGGCGACGACCAGCCAGCAGAGCGCCCATCGCGCCCCCCCTACGCGCCCCGCCAGGAAGAACCCGCCCAGCGCGAGCGGCAGGAAACCCACGACGAATTCGGGTGAATTGAACAGCATGACGTGCGAGACGCGAGTGTCTCGCTGTCGGCATAACCAAGGGTAAATGGTGGTTTCGCGGCGACGCGATAGCTGATAGCTGGATGGCGCGATGAGCGACGATGTTTCCAACCACCGCGCACTGCTGCCGGCAGGGCTGCGTGATCTGCTGCCGCCGGATGCCGAGACCGAGGCCGGCTCGGTCGAGGCGCTGATGGAGGTATTCGCGGCCCACGGGTATCAGCGGGTGAAGCCGCCGCTGCTGGAGTTTGAGGACAGCCTGCTGGCGGGCTCGGGTGCGGCGGTGGCCGAACAGACCTTTCGGCTGATGGACCCGGAAAGCCAGCGTATGATGGGGTTGCGTGCCGATACGACACCCCAGGTCGCACGTATCGCAACGACCCGGCTGGCCCAGGCGCCACGGCCGCTGAGGCTGTCCTATGCCGGTCAGTGTCTGCGCGTGCGCGGCAGCCAGCTTGCACCCGATCGGCAAATCGCCCAGGCCGGCATCGAGCTGATCGGCTGCGATAATCCTGCCGCCGACGCCGAGATCGTGCTGGTCGGAGCGGAGGCGCTGGCCTCTACGGGCCTCATGCGAACCAGCTTCGATCTGACCTTGCCGACGCTGGTTCCCGTGCTTCTCGACGATGCGGGAATCACGGGCTCAACCAGGGCCACGCTGGCACGCGCGCTGGATCGAAAGGACGCCGCGTCGGTGGCACGTGACGGCGGCAGTCTGGCGCCGACGTTGACCGAATTGCTGCTGGCGGCAGGTCCTGCGGACCGTGCGCTGCTGGCTCTGGCGGAAGCCCGGTTGCCACGGGCGGGACGCGACCTCGCCGATCGCCTGGCCGCGGCAATTGCGGCGATCCGCGCCCGCGCACCGGCGCTGCGCCTGACGGTCGATCCCGTCGAGTTCCGCGGCTTCCGTTACGAAACCGGCGTCTCGGTCACGATCTACGCGCTTGGCCGCCATGAGGAGCTGGGGCGTGGCGGGCGCTATATCTGCGGCGAGGCGGAGCCGGCGACCGGCCTCACTCTGTTCCCGGATGCGCTGCTGCGCGCCGCTCCGCTGCAGATGGCAAGGCAGCAACTCTACCTCCCTCTCGGCGCGGATCCCGACGAGGCTGCGCGCATGCGGCGTCTGGGTTATGCCACGATCGCAGGACTAGCGCCGGACGAAGATCCTGTAGCCGAGGCGCGCCGGTTGCTGTGTTCACATATACTCAGGAACGGCAGTGCCGTACCCCTGGCCTCTGGAACCTGATGCATGGCGAATGTCGCAGTTATCGGCGCCCAATGGGGCGATGAGGGTAAAGGAAAGGTGGTGGACTGGCTCGCCAGTCGCGCGGATATCGTCGTGCGCTTCCAGGGCGGCCACAACGCGGGCCACACCTTGGTGGTCGGAAACGAGACATACAAGTTGTCGCTGCTGCCCTCGGGCCTCGTGCGCGGCAAGATCGGCATCATCGGGAACGGTGTGGTCGTCGATCCCGAGGCGCTGCTGGACGAGATCGAGAAGGTGCGGACGCAGGGCATCACCGTGACGCCGGCCTCGCTGCGGATCGCCGAGAACGCGACGCTGATTCTGCCGATGCATCCGGCGCTCGATCGGGCACGCGAGGCGGCGCGCGGCGACCGCAAAATCGGCACCACCGGACGTGGCATCGGCCCGGCCTACGAGGACAAGGCCGCGCGCCGGGCCATCCGGATCGCCGATCTGGCCGAGCCGCAGACCCTGGACGACAAGCTTGACGAGTTGCTGCTCCATCACAACACGCTGCTGCAAGGGCTGGGTGCTGATACATTTGCCAAGGCGGACGTGCTGGCGCGACTGACCGCGTTGGCGCCCAAGGTGCTGCCGTTCTCCGAGCCTGTGTGGGAGCGACTGGACGAGGCGCGGCGGGCCGGTCGCCGCATCCTGTTTGAGGGCGCACAAGCCGTGATGCTCGATGTCGATCACGGCACTTATCCATATGTCACCTCGAGCAACACCGTCGCGGCAACGGCTGCGTCCGGAGCCGGCGTAGGGCCGGCAGCAGTCGGCTTCGTATTGGGCATTGCGAAGGCGTACAGCACGCGGGTCGGATCTGGCCCCTTCCCTTCCGAGTTGACCGATGCAACCGGGCAACTGCTAGGGGACCGGGGCAATGAGTTCGGCACGAACACCGGACGCCGTCGGCGCTGTGGCTGGTTCGACGCGGTGCTGGTGCGTCAGGCGGTCAAGGTGGGCGGTATCAATGGCCTCGCGCTGACCAAACTGGACGTGCTCGACGGGCTGTCAGAGCTGAAGATCTGCACCGGCTATCGGATTGGCGGCGAGCGCTACCGGTATCTGCCCGCCGCTCCGGGCGCACAGGCGGCGGCCGAGCCGGAATACGAGGTGATCGAGGGCTGGACCGGTTCCTCACGCGGCGCACGCTCCTGGGCTGATCTCCCTGCGCAGGCGATAAAATATGTGCGGCGCATCGAAGAACTGGTCGAGGCGCCGGTTACGCTGCTCTCCACCAGCCCGGAGCGCGACGACACGATCCTGATGAAGGATCCGTTCGAAGGTTAACTTCACTTCGGCGCGCCCGTCGACCGCTGACGATCACCGATCATCAACCTTTGTCACCAAGGATGGCCCCGAGATGGCCAGTCCTGACGCAACTCGACCCGACGGCACTCTGGTCGCCAATCAATACCAGGTTGACCGAAACAGGCAGCTGCCTCTCGTAAGCGGCTTGGCCGCATTCGGTGTGATCGATCACCTCACCGCCCGAACCGATCTGATGGCCATTCAGCTTAGTCGGCAGTGGCCGCCACGATCGCGCGCCCTTCAGGCACTGACGACACCGATCGAGGGCCTGCTGACGCCCATTGCCTACGGTCCCGTCGGGAGTGCCTGCTACACGATCTGCCCGACGCCACCGGGTGTGAGCGTAAAAAGCCGATCGCGGCCCTGGCCTGAAATGGAGCTGCTGGAATGTGTGCTGCGTCCCGCTGCCCACGTACTTGAGCATCTGCAAGGACGAGGCATCACTCATCGCGGTATCCGGCTCGATAATGTGTTTCAGAGCGCACCGGGGCAGCCGGTCGTCCTCGGCCCTGCCTGGGAGACGCCACCGGCGATGGCTCAGCCGGCGCTGTTCGAGCCACCTTTTCGGCGATGTGCCTGCCAGCCGGGCGCGGCGACGGCAGCATCGCCGATGACGTGTATGCGCTGGGCGTGCTGTTGCTATGTCTGGCGCTCGGGCGTGCGCCGCTTGCGGAGCTGGATGATACGGCACTTCTGCGCCGCAAGCTTGAGCTCGGGACATACGCTGCGCTGGCCCGCGATGACCGCCTGCCGCCGATCATCGGCGATCTGGTGCGGGGCATGCTGGCGGAGGACCCCGAGCATCGGCCGACACCGACGCTGCTACTCGATCCGGCGAGCGCGCGTGGGCGTCGGGTTGCCGCTCGGCCGCCACGGCGGGCGCAGCGGCCCATCATCATGGCGGGCCACGAGGTTTGGAATGCCCGGTCGCTGGCCTACGCGCTTGCAGACGAGCCCGAGGCCGGCGTGAACGCGGTGCGGAGCGGTGCCGTCGAACAATGGCTCCGGCGCGTACTGGGCGACGCCACACTCGCGACACGTATAGAAGAGCTAGTGCGTCATCGGAGTTCTGGACACGTTGCCGGATGACGCCGGGGGCGAAGCGGGGCTGGTGATGCGCTCGATCGAACTGCTCGATCCGCTTGCGCCGCTGTGCTGGCGCGGGGTGTCCCTGTGGCCGGACGGAATAGGCTCGGCCCTTGCGGCCACCCAAGGAAGCGAGCCGGATCTGACCCTTCGACTGCAGGAAATCATCACCCGCGAGGAGGCCAGCAACTGGGGGGCGTTGCGGCCCGATCGATGCGACCTCGCAGTGCTGCGCGTCGAGGCTCGTCAGCACCATGGCTGGCTGCAACAGCGCGGTGAGGGCGGGATGCCGTGTCTGACGTATCTGCTCAATCCACTTATGCCCTGCGCCAGCCCGCTGGTGGGCAATACTTGGGTCGCGCAGCTAGCGGACCTGCTGCCGGCGTTGGAGGCAACGGCAACGAAGATCGATCGCCAGCGCACCGAACCGGTGGATACGCATACCACGGCCTTCATCGCGGCTCGCCTGGAAAGGCGCATGGACCTCGAGCCAAGCGCAGTTGACGGCGGCCATGTTGCGGCGGCCTGCCTTGCACAGCTGCGAGTGCTGGCACAGTTGCAGTCGCGGTTGCACCCAAGGCCGCTGCCGGCGATCGCCGCCTGGTTGGCCGCGAGGGCCGGACCGGTGCTGGCAACCTGGCGCAACCGCGAACGCCGTGCCGCTCTGGAGGAGCAGCTGCAGCGGCTGATGTCGGCTGGCTTTCTGGCACCTATGTTGGCATTGCTCGAAAATCCAGCCGGGCGTGATTCCGATACCAGGGAGGCGAACCAGGCCGCGCGAGAGCTTGTCCGAATCGATCACGAACTGGCGCAGATAGCCGGCGGTGCACAGCAGCGAGCAGCCGCAGCGGCGCGTGTCGGACAGGAGATCGCGGCCGGATTCGGGCTAACCGCACTGGCCGCCGCACTCGCCGTGGCGGCGCTGGGCTGAGGTGAGCTGGCGATGGCCAAGCAGAAGACAGTTCCGACCTCGGCCACCAAGCCGCAACCGAGGCAGCATTCGCTGGTCTGGCTGCAGGGCCTGTTGTGTGGCGCCATGGCGACGTTGGCGACTCCGACAGCGCTGCTTCTCGGCGTTCTGCTCGGGCCAGCACTGCTGGCGATCCTGTTGGATCACGAGCCGGGCCGACCGCGAGCCCGCAGCATTGCGCTGTGCAGTTTGGCGGCAGCGATCGATCCGTTGCGAACCCTATGGACAGCTGGTCACACCATCGCCACCGCGACGGCGCTGGTAAGCAACGTCCGCGTGGTGGCAATGGCGTGGAGTGCTGCCGCGGCGGGCTGGCTACTGGCCGAGATCATACCGCTCGGGGTGCGGGCGGCACTGGACGGAGTGAGCGTCGCCCGCGCGTCCCGGCTGAATGCCGAGCGCGCGCGGCTGATCGAGATCTGGGGCCTCGGTGCGCCCCAGGACGATCAGTGATCGATCGCTAGCCGGCCTGATGCCTGACGCGCGGCAACTGCCGACTGCGATTGCAACCGGCGCTCGGCGATCTGTGCCTTCATCGCCTTTTGTAGTTTCTCGAAGGCACGGACCTCGATCTGGCGTACCCGCTCGCGCGAGATGCCATACTGCTGCGACAACTCCTCGAGCGTGGTCGGATTGTCCTTGAGGCGCCGCTCGATCAGGATGTGCCGCTCGCGCTCGTTCAGTGTCTTGAGCGCGCTCGACAGCAGAGCCTTGCGTCCTGATAGCTCTTCGCGGTCGGCATAGGAAGACTCCTGGCTTTCGGTCTCGTCGACCAGCCAGTCCTGCCATTCGCCCTCGCTGTCCTGGCGGACCGTGGCATTCAGGCTGTGGTCCGGCGCGGCGAGTCGACGGTTCATGCTCACCACGTCCTGCTCCGGCACGTCCAGCATCCGCGCGATCTTCGCAACCTGCTCGGGCTGCAGATCGCCGTCATCGATCGCCTGCATCTGGCCCTTCAGCCGGCGCAGGTTGAAGAACAGCTTCTTCTGCGCCGCGGTGGTACCCATTTTCACCAACGACCAGCTGTGCAGGATGTATTCCTGGATCGCCGCGCGGATCCACCACATGGCATAGGTGGCAAGGCGGAACCCACGGTCGGGATCGAAGCGCTTCACCGCCTGCATCATGCCCACATTGCCCTCGGAGATCAGCTCCCCGACCGGCAGGCCGTAGCCGCGGTAGCCCATGGCGATCTTCGCCACGAGCCGCAGATGTGATGTGACAAGTTTGTGTGCCGCTTCCATATCCTCATGGTCGCGCCAGCGTTTGGAGAGAGCGAGTTCCTCCTCCGGCGACAGCATGGGGAACTTACGGATCTCCTGAAGATACCGTGAGAGGTTGCCTTCAGGGGCGACGTTAATGACGGCAGAGGCCAAGGGAAGGCTCCTTTCGTCGTGCCTGCTTCTTGCCCATTCCGGCGCAAGAGTAAGGCCTCATTGTGACTGAACCAGTCATGGGTGCGGGAGGGACATCACGTCCCGGATATCCACCCCATCCTGGCGGCGGTGTTTCCGGACGTCCCCACCGATACAAAACACCCGTTCGTATCAGCGTGGGTCCTATACTGGACCGCATTAGTCCTGTCAAGAAATCTGACCTATATCAGCCCTGCGCTGGCCGCAGGTCACAACCGAGTGCGTCAATCAGGCGCAGTATGTCAGCCGGCGGCTCCGTGGAAAAGCTCAGCGCCGCCCCGGTGCGCGGGTGCGCGAAGCCGAGCCGGGCCGCGTGCAGCGCCTGGCGGGGGAAGTCCAGGAGCTTGAAGCGGACCGGCTCGGGCAGCAAGCAGGCGGTTGCCGGCACCCGACGAAGATAGAGTGGATCTCCGACCACCGGGTTGCCGCGGCTGGCGAGGTGCACACGAATCTGATGCGTCCGCCCGGTGGCAAGCCGACATTCCAACTGGGCGACCGCAACCTGCCACGTGCGCATCGTGCGGTAGCGGGTAAGCGACGGCTTGCCACCATGGGTGAGGACCGCCATTCGCTTGCGGTCGCGCCTGTCGCGGCCTATGGCGCCTTCGATTTCGCCAGCGAGCGGATTGGGCAGGCCCCACACGAGCGCAAGATAGGCGCGGTCCAGGTCGCGGGCGGCGAAGGCCGCGGTCAGGGCGGCGTTGGCAAACTGGGTCTTGGCCACCACCATGACGCCAGAGGTGTTCTTGTCCAGCCGATGCACGATGCCGGGTCGGCGCTCACCGCCGATACCCGTTAGCTGCTCACCGCAATGCGCCAGCAGAGCATTGACCAGCGTGCCGTCCTCGTTGCCCGGCGCCGGATGCACGACGAGACCGGCGGGCTTGTCGAGGACGATCAGGTCCGCATCCTCATAGAGGATCGTGAACTGGATAGCCTGCGGCTGAGGTGTGGCGGGCACCGGTGCGGGCAGTTCGAGCTGGTAGGTGGCTCCGGGCCGGATTGGCTGCGCCGGTTCATTGAGCACGCGACCATCGCCGCTGGCGTATCCCTGCTCTATCAGCGACTTGACGCGCGATCGTGACAGCGTGCCGATGGCGTCGGCCAGGAAGCGATCGAGCCGCTGGCCGCGTGCCGCCGGTTCGGCGACGGTGGTGAACGGCGCTGCGCGTGGCGCGCGGTCTTGCATGCAAGCAGCGGATAACGCGATTGGTGCTGGCAGGGAAGCGGCGAGGCCCGACATGCGATTCCTGAAAGTCCTGACAGTAGCCATGGGCGTGCTGATCGTGGTGGCAACCACAGTGCTTGTGGTGCTGATCGTGCGCCGAGTTGGCGGTGGCGTTGGTCCACCGGTTTCAATCGCGGTGCTGCTGGACGAGCCATCGGGCACGCGGATTGCGGCGATCGCATCGGCAGGCGATCGGCTGGCCGTGCAGTTGCAAGGCGGCGGCCCAGATCGTGTGCTGCTTGTCGATCCGCGCAACGGGACTGTTGCCGGGCGGATCGCACTGCGCACGCCGTGAACCGGGTTGAACTTGCCCGCGTGCTGCCCTAGAAGGCGCGGCCGGACCGATGTCCCCTTCGTCTAGAGGCCCAGGACACCGCCCTCTCACGGCGGCAACGCGGGTTCGAATCCCGCAGGGGACGCCACTCCCGAATGAAACTAAGAACTCCTGGTCCGGGGGCCGGCACGTCAGAGCTGGCTGCCTTGGCGAGGGCAGCCTTGGGTCCCGATATCCTCACCTCTCGGCGGCTCACTGTAGCGCGCCCGACAAACATACGAAGGTAGGAGCGGCGGAACTCGATCGAACCCGTCTTCAGGGCGTCCTGCGTGACTGCCGAGAGCCGGTCGATTTTCGCCGAAGTGACGGACATCTTTCCAGGAATCTCCGCCCCAGAGTCCAACGCCATCTCGTCAGTCAGTCTGAGCCGGTTCGTCTTGTGATGCCGTAGACGCTCCGCCAACGCGGGGTCTTTCATATCCATGAGTGAAGTTGACCCGGTTTCGTGGACACCGGACCGTTTGCGTTCAAGGAGTCCACGATGGCCAAGACAAGATTGCCCTATGCACCTGAGTTCCGCGGCCAAATGGTAGAACTGGTGCGTGCTGGCCGTACGCCGGAGGAGCTGGCGTCGGAGTTTGAACCGACGGCACAGTCGATCAGGAACTGGGTTGCGCAGTCCGAGCGCAATGCTGGGCGTGGCGACGGCGGCCTGACAACATCGGAGCGCGAGGAGCTCAACCGACTGAGGCGTGAGAACCGTCAACTCCGAGTTGAGCGTGGGATCCTCTCAAAGGCGGCGGCCTGGTTCGCTCGGGAGACGAACGCGATCCCTGCGAAGGGTTCCGGTTCGTGAGCGATCACCAGGCGAGTTACCCGATCGTCACCATGTGCAGGCTGCTGGGTGTCTCCTCTAGCGGCTACTACGCGTGGGCGAAGCGGCGGCCATCGCGGCGGGCAGAGACAGACGCTGCACTGATCGCGGAGATCCGTGTGGCGCACGGAGCCTCGCACGGTACCTACGGTGCGCCACGCATCCATGCCGAGCTTGCGGCCAACGGCATTCAGGTTGGCCGCAAACGCGTCGCGCGGTTGATGTCGCGAGCCGGTCTTGCCGGTGTGTGTCGCCGCAAGTTCGTCGTCACCACTCTCAAGAGCGACAGCCGTCAGGCACCAGACCTGGTCGAGCGCAATTTCACGGCGGAAGCGCCTGATCGGCTGTGGGTCGCCGATATCACCTATATTCCGACATGGGCGGGCTTTCTCTATCTCGCTGTCGTGCTCGATGCGTACAGTCGCCGCATCGTCGGCTGGTCGATGGGTACCACGCTCGCCACGCAACTGGTGCTTGACGCTCTGAACATGGCACTGATGACGCGGCAGGCCAGGGGCGTGATCCATCACTCCGACCAAGGCTCGCAATACACCTCGATCGAGTTCGGCCACCGCTGCCGGGACGCCGGCGTGCGCCCCTCGATGGGTTCGGTCGGCGACGCATACGACAATGCCATGTGCGAGAGCTTCTTCGCCACGCTCGAATGCGAGCTTCTCGATCGCTGCCGGTTCAAGACACAGGCCGAAGCGCGCAATGCCACCTTCGCGTTCATCGAAGGTTTCTACAATCGGCGGCGACGCCATTCCTCGATCGGATATCTCTCACCAATCAACTACGAGCGCCGGCATCACGCGCTGGCGGTCGATCCCGACGCGCACCAGCCTGCCGTCGTGCTCGCGACCGTCAAGGACAAGCCCCCCGGGCGGCCGCAAGATGCGGCCGTCCTTGACCGCCGCTGCGCGCCACGGCCGCATCATCCTGCGGGTCGGGGCGGAAGAATGGCTCCGCCAGGGGCCGAACCAAAGAATGTCTCGAAAGCCGACGCCAACATGCCGTCAGATCAGATAGCATGACCCCAAGCTCTCACCCCTCCACGAAACCGGGGCAAGTCCAGGTGTGCTCTGGGCCGAGGACGATGATGAACCCCTGGTCCGTCTGGCGTATCGTTGTGCCCAAGGCGAGGTGCAGCAGGCTGCCTCGGCGTAGCGCGGCGAATACTAGGACTGCCAGCATGAGCCCATCGCGATAAGGGATGGCGGCGTGATGCGGGTTGCGTCCGGCCACGGCATCCTCTTCTGCTTTGGCCATGAGGTGCTCCGCGAGGGCAAGAAATTCAGCGGGATGCCTCACATCGGCCAAGCGACGTGTTGGATCGGGTGGTGGCGGGGTCAGCCGGCGGACCAGATTGGCGAGAGCAGACCAGTCATCGGCCGAGGCCAGAATCCGCAATGCCGACAGCAAACGCTGCAAGTACGTGTGAACGGTCGCCGGTTTGCGGTGCCCCTGAAGCCAGGCGACATAGCCGTCAACGTGCTCGTTGATCGCGGCTGCTCCTGGCCCCTTTATGAGATCGAGAACACCCCGATCGGAAAGGTAGCGCAGCCACAAGCCGTAAGCGCGTTCGAAATCGGCAAGCTGCTGCGGCGTCGGCGACTTCTTACGTTGGGTTTGCTGGACCGGCTGCTTGTCTCCCGGCTTGCGACGCCACCGGCCCCTCCCAACCGGAACCGGATCATGAATGCTGCGGCGGCGCATCGCTGGTTGCTGGGCTTCCGCCCAACGGCAACGGTCGCACTCGGGCCATTCGTCCATCGGCATGCAAAGTCGGGACGCGGAGCTGGAAAGAACCTGATTCGGCGCGCTCATCGGACAGCCCCCCGGTTAGCTTTGGTCCTCGCGCCACCTAGGCTGCGTCTTTCGGCTGCGATCGTCTCCTGGTGCGCAGAACGAGCCGCGATCTCATCAAGAAATGCATAGTGCTTCATGACAACCGCGAGTTGTCGGTCGCCGAGCACCCGCTGCACGGTCGCCATGTCTCCGGGATGATGCCGAAGGTAGATAAAGACGGCGATGGCCCGGAACAGGTGCGGATTGATGAGGAGACCCGTGTGTTCCTTGATCACCGCGCTCAGCTGCATTCCGAGCGATCCGGGACCTTTGGTCTTGCCATTCCTACCGGGAAAGAGCGCGGTCGCGTCGGGATAACGCAGGCGGGGCAAATACTTCTCACGATACGTGCGCAGCATCTTCGCCGCCTCGTGCGGAAGCTCGACCCCAATCGGTTCGTTGTTCTTGACGTCGTCGGCATCGACCAGGACGAAGACCTTGCTGGTTTTGCCGATTCCCGTCTGAATGATTTGCGAGTCGAACCGCAGCTCGGCTAGGTTGCTGATGCGCATCGCCGTCTGGAGCAACTGCTCGATTGCAACAGCGTATTGAGCTAGGTAGGCGCCGCGTTCGGTGTCTGGCGATCGGCAATCTCCATAAGCCGAGACGGCAGCTCCAGGAGCGCTTTGCGGTGCCGCGCGTCCTTCAGCATCAGCAGGCGATCCCGATTGCCGGATGTCATGCCGTGATAGGCTGGGGTGTGGTCGGCGACCCAAGCGACTAGCCGGTCGAGGTCTTCTTCCGGCATGCCAGTCCAGTGCCGTGCCATGCCGCTGACAGTGATGAGCATGTTGCGCAGCTGGCTCGACGGCACGTCGTCGGTCCGATCCAGCTCAGCGTTGGTCACAGCCCCGACATGGTCGAGCGTCACGACGTCCGCGAGGTGCTTGAAGACAGAGATGTCGGTCCCCTGACGACGCAGCAGGCCGAGGAATTGGCGCAGTAGCCGCTCAGCCTTGTCGATGCTCGTCTGTTCCAGATCCGGAAGTGGGTTCGTGTCATGGATGGAGGCACGCCGCCTGACCCTTCGGGCGTCAAAGTAGGCGTGCATGTCGGCGCGAAGCTCTGGGCTCAGTTCATCCAATGATGGGGAATAGGGCTGGCGAATGGGCGGCAGAGGGGCCAACTTCGATAGCCCACGCGCGGCTTCCGCCGCCACTATGTTCCAGCCCGCGATCAGGCGGCTGAGATGGGGGCGCGGATGCTTCAGGTCCGCCAGTGTCGTCGCGTAACGCTCGACGATGGCGTCCAGTACGTCAGATGGTCCCCAGTGGTTCTCGACTGCGTAGGTAATAAATCGTTTCGGGGAGAAGCCCTTGCTGGGCGGGAATGCATCGGCCACGCCCTGCCACGCGGTTGGCCAAGGAAGTGAGACGGGCGCTGCGGGCGGCACTATGCTGTGCACCTTAACGAAGCGGCGAAATGCGCTGCGGCAACGGGAGCGGATGTTGCGCAGTGTTCGGCCTGTGATAGGCCGTGGCGCCGAAGCGAGGCGCCGCAAGAGGTGTTCGAATTGGCTGGGATCGCCCGAGAGTTCAACTGTACCTGGGCTCATGCCCTAACGCTGACGCCAAGCGCCTGAGCGCCGAGAGCTCGTTGTCGAGCTGTTTGCGCGTGATTGACAGGTCGACCGAGGCGGCGGCCATAAGACCGCCCAGGGTCAAGGAAGTGCCGAGGCCTTGGGGAGCCGCGGCAAGGTCGGTGCAGGGTTCGAGAATATCGCATTCTCTCTGATACGCGTCCATAGAAGCCTCCAAGTGTTGGTGGTGGTAGATACGTGACATCGTGACGACTGTAGCAGTGGAATTTGGAGAATTACGTTGGTAATACCGTCACGATGTGGCTGATTCGGGCACCTAAGCCTCCCCGATATTGGAGCTGTACTTGATTGCAATCCAAGCATCGAGATATTCCCTGCGGATGTGGACGGTGCAATGGCCGATGCGAACGATCGCCAACTCCCCACAGCGGCCGCGTCGCAGCGTGCGCGGCGATATCACCACCAAGTCCGCAGCCTCCTGGTAGGTCCTCATCGGTTTGCTCCAGTCACCGTACTGAGGCGACGAACGGCTATTGGGCGGCATCGAGGGCTCCTGTGTCTGACCACCGCCGACGTCCGCAGGCGGCAACGCAAGGAATAGCAGGGCCAGATTGGCGTTTGCGGTTGCGGTACTCGGCTGGCTCGTTTCACGAGCAGGTCGCGCAACCGACGCAGGCGCGCATAGCTTTCAACCTATTGGTCCCGTGACAGCGCCGTCCCGACCACGGCGGCGCTCAGCCTGCTCGAAGCGGTGTCAGACTAGGCCCGCGAAGTGGGCGATGACCTCCATGCTATGCAGTACCCGTTGATAGGTATGCTGGGCCTCGCAGTATCGTCGGGCTCGCCGGAGCTGAGACGATTGCGCGGATCGCAGTAGATTACCCTGGTTGCCGATCGCCGGCAAACTCACTGCGGTCAAAGGCCAAGGGGCGCGTTCACGCGAGAGCCTGCGGCCTCCTTGACCTCCGCTCCCAGGGCAGTCGCCGGATTGCCCTGGGCGGGATCGCGGCAGTCGTTCCGGCGGCGAGCGGCGCGACGACCCGCCTCGGCATAGAACGCCTTATCGGCGATCAGCATGTCGGCTTGCATCGAGGGCAAATGGTGATCGGCAGCTACCAGATCATGCGCCTCCCCGCCGGTCAGGAAGAGCTGATCGGGTTACCGAGCGCATCGGTCCAGGGCGTAGATTTTGGTGCTCAATCCCCCGTCCGATCGCCTAGTCCCCGCGGCTTTTCTCATCGCCTAGCCCGCATTTCTCACAGCCGGGAGTACGCTGGGGCAGATTTGGCTGGATTGCGCCACCGGGCTCGTGAGGATCAAGCGGGAGGGACGACAGCGGCATTTCGCTCATGCGGCGCCATCGCCACCGGTTGGGCAGCGTTGTCGTGGTGAACGTTGTCTGTGCGCTGTCTGTTTCGGGTCAGGCGGCGGCCATGGCGAGCCGCAGATGGGCAAGCGCAATCTCATCCTGCCAAGGGCAGGCGGATGCCATCGCGAGTTTAATTCGCCGGACGCTGATGCGCATCAGCCCAGCGAGTTTCAGCAGCTTCAGCCGGATCGTGCCGCAGGTGGCATCGGCAAACTGCGTGTGTGCCAGTCCGATGCGGCGGAGCGCGCAGAGCAGCACATAGGCCATTGAGGCAAACCACAGGCGGAGCTGGTTGGCGCGCATGGTGGCGGCCGAGGTGCGGTCGGCAAACAAATCGAGCTGGCATTCCTTGATGCGGTTCTCCATCTCGCCACGCGCGCAGTAGATCTTCTCATAGAGGCGCCGACCGTCGATCTCCCCGGGCGCAAGCGAGGTGACGATGAAGCGAGGGTTGGCCTTGTCGTCCGTCACCTCGGCCTTGCCGATGACACGGCGTTCGCAGCTCCAGCTGTCCAGCGTTGCATAGCGGAAGTCCTTGAAGCGGCGCGCCGGCCGGCGGGTGCGGATGGCATCGAGCGCGGCGGCGAGCAACTCCGCCTTCACCGTTTCCTCCAGCCGTGCATTGCGCGCCAGGCCGAACAGGTAGTCCACACGGTTGGCCTCGCACCATGCCATCAAGGCTTCGCGGGCGAAGCCGGAATCGCCGCGCAGCAGAATGCGCGTCTTCAGCCAGCGGCAGCGGATGCGGCCAATGATCCGAGCGACTTCCTCCATCGCACCAGCTGCCCCATCGATGTTCGACCGCCGCAGCTTCGCCGCCAGCAGTGACGGCCGCAGAACACGTAAAGCGGCAGGTAGCAGTAGCAATCATAATAGCCGTGGAAAAACCGGCCTACTTGCTGCCCGTGTAGCGGATCGTCCGTGGCGTCCACGTCGAGGATGATCTGCGCCGGTGCTTTGGCGTGTGCCTCCAGGAACAGATCGACGAACAGCGTCTCGATCGCCGCCGGGTCATGACTGATCTTATGGTAGCGCGTTGCCTCCGGCCGGCTCAGCTCCAGCCGGTTCAGCGTGCTCTTGCCAGCGACCGGCGCGCAGTCGGCACGGCGGGCTTCGAGCTTGGCCGGCCAGGATCGCCATCTGGACTTGCCCCGGTTTCGTGGAGGGGTGAGAGCTTGGGGTCATGCTATCTGATCTGACGGCATGTTGGCGTCGGCTTTCGAGACATTCTTTGGTTCGGCCCCTGGCGGAGCCATTCTTCCGCCCCGACCCGCAGGATGATGCGGCCGTGGCGCGCAGCGGCGGTCAAGGACGGCCGCATCTTGCGGCCGCCCGGGGGGCTTGTCCTTGACGGTCGCGAGCACGACGGCAGGCTGGTGCGCGTCGGGATCGACCGCCAGCGCGTGATGCCGGCGCTCGTAGTTGATTGGTGAGAGATATCCGATCGAGGAATGGCGTCGCCGCCGATTGTAGAAACCTTCGATGAACGCGAAGGTGGCATTGCGCGCTTCGGCCTGTGTCTTGAACCGGCAGCGATCGAGAAGCTCGCATTCGAGCGTGGCGAAGAAGCTCTCGCACATGGCATTGTCGTATGCGTCGCCGACCGAACCCATCGAGGGGCGCACGCCGGCGTCCCGGCAGCGGTGGCCGAACTCGATCGAGGTGTATTGCGAGCCTTGGTCGGAGTGATGGATCACGCCCCTGGCCTGCCGCGTCATCAGTGCCATGTTCAGAGCGTCAAGCACCAGTTGCGTGGCGAGCGTGGTACCCATCGACCAGCCGACGATGCGGCGACTGTACGCATCGAGCACGACAGCGAGATAGAGAAAGCCCGCCCATGTCGGAATATAGGTGATATCGGCGACCCACAGCCGATCAGGCGCTTCCGCCGTGAAATTGCGCTCGACCAGGTCTGGTGCCTGACGGCTGTCGCTCTTGAGAGTGGTGACGACGAACTTGCGGCGACACACACCGGCAAGACCGGCTCGCGACATCAACCGCGCGACGCGTTTGCGGCCAACCTGAATGCCGTTGGCCGCAAGCTCGGCATGGATGCGTGGCGCACCGTAGGTACCGTGCGAGGCTCCGTGCGCCACACGGATCTCCGCGATCAGTGCAGCGTCTGTCTCTGCCCGCCGCGATGGCCGCCGCTTCGCCCACGCGTAGTAGCCGCTAGAGGAGACACCCAGCAGCCTGCACATGGTGACGATCGGGTAACTCGCCTGGTGATCGCTCACGAACCGGAACCCTTCGCAGGGATCGCGTTCGTCTCCCGAGCGAACCAGGCCGCCGCCTTTGAGAGGATCCCACGCTCAACTCGGAGTTGACGGTTCTCACGCCTCAGTCGGTTGAGCTCCTCGCGCTCCGATGTTGTCAGGCCGCCGTCGCCACGCCCAGCATTGCGCTCGGACTGCGCAACCCAGTTCCTGATCGACTGTGCCGTCGGTTCAAACTCCGACGCCAGCTCCTCCGGCGTACGGCCAGCACGCACCAGTTCTACCATTTGGCCGCGGAACTCAGGTGCATAGGGCAATCTTGTCTTGGCCATCGTGGACTCCTTGAACGCAAACGGTCCGGTGTCCACGAAACCGGGTCAACTTCAATCATCGGGTCGTGGTGCAGTTGGTCGTGGTCGTTCAGATCTTCGTAGCCGAGCGCAATGCCGAACACGCGCTGGCCAACCAGTGTGCTGACCTCGTGTTCGATCAGATCGGCGCAGCGATGGTCGGTGAAGCAGGCCGCAAATCGATCCACCAAACTGATCGCCCGGTCGGTCGCTCCCAGCAGCAGACCTCCCGCATCCGAGGTGATCGCGCCGCCATCGAACGCCGCGACAACCGCACGGCCCGCAACAGGTGCAAATTCAAACAGCGTCGGGCTACACTCTGTCGGCATTTCGGAACTCCTCCGCTTCAGCAAGAGTCCTTCTCGCAAAAGAACTTTCGCCAATTCGGGGCCCCGATGCACCTACACAGTGTGAGATATGCGGGCTAATTGCCCGGCGGCTTCTTCTTCCAGTCGTAGCCATTGCGAGCCTTCTGGTAGCCGTAGTTGAACAGCGGCGCATGAAACCGGGATCAAATGGTTCCGGCAACGCCATGGTGAAATCCCTGCCGATATAGGCGAGGTTGTAGCCGACATCGTCCGCATGCGTGGTGTTGTACATCCGAACTACGTCGTTATAGCCGCTGGAGGCGATCATGGTCGAAATGGCGCGTGCGGCGATGCCCATCGTGCCCCGTTGAACCGAGGCCCAATCGGGGTCGAGCCGGGCGCTGCGAATCACGTACGCGCTTGTCGATCACGGGCTTGCCCTGCTTTGTGCGCTCGCGCCGGCCCTGAGTCATCGAGGCGGGGTAGAGGAAGGCTTGCGTGAAGGCACCGCAATCGACGTGCAACTTCTGATACGTCACCCCGTCGACGGTGACATCGAACTTGGTCGGGGGAATGCGCCAGGGCCGGTGGACGCCAGAAGGACCCGACGGATCGTGTCGAGTGCGCGCGCGTGGTCGCTGGCAGCGATGGCGCCGATATTCCAGATCACCGGCAACTGCGCGTCCACATCGGACGTACCGATTAGGAGGAGACGGCCCTCCCCATAGCCCTTGGCGAGTGCCGCCAGCATATCCGCAGTCAGGTAACGCGAAATGGTTTTGAACAGCGGTGAGCTGTCAGCCATTGCATCGTGGAACAGGATGCTGGCCACGAGGCCGCGCGAACTCCAGGTACGTCAGCCGGTCTGAGCTCCGTGTTTTCGCACACAATTGCGCATCGAAGGCGGAGCCGAGGAACGCGAACGGGGCGGTCAAAGCGCCAGTGCTGACGCCGGTAACCAACTCGAACACGGGGCGCGTGCCGGCCTCGGTCCAGCGGCAAAGCAGGCCGGTGCCAAACGCGCCGTTCTCGCCGCCGCCCGATACCGCCAGGATCTGCATCTCCGGCGGCGGCTGGTCTGGCGCCAGGCCGAGCATACGTTGCCGACGCTGCATCGCGGAGAAGACCTCGGCATACAACGGGCCGGACCTGTAGGCGGGGAAGAAACGTTCATGGAGCAGGCCAGCACGGTCGCCTTTGTGGTTTGCCCGGGCGGCACGGCCGTGCCGCGACGGAGCGCTGCGCATCCCTGCTAGCAGCGCGGCCGTGCCAGCTCCCGCGCCATGCCAAAAACGTCCCGGCGGGAATGCCCTCTCAGAAGTTGATTCATCGACATACCTCTCCGCCGAGAAGGTTGATCCTAAGCTACCGTTCGGCTACCGCTAGGAACCCCGTGAAAAGCGACAAACCGCGAAACGTCACGGCCATCGCTCACCAGCCTGGGCAAATCCTCGCAGCGAGCCTATGATTACTTCAGCGGGCTTTGGTGACACGTGTCAGCAGAGGTTCAGGGTGAACAATTCCAAGATAAGTGCTGCGGTGAATACTATCGTTTGCCTGCCTGATGAACGGCCTTGTTGAATGGGACGATCAAGGGCGGTGATTTCGCGAGGCACCATTGTCGCTTTGGTTCGGCGCCCATCCGGCGAAACCAGAGCAAACGGCGAGGTTGCTGGAGAGCATTCGCGGGTTGCCAACCGCATTTCAATTCGCAGTAGCGCTCGCTAACAACGTCTGGACTTTGCGACCCCGGCAAACGCCCGAATGGAACCCTCAGCCCAAAGGAATGCTTTACCGTCGAACGTCCTGGCCGCTCGCTCTCCTCACGGCGCACATTGCCGCCACGACCGCTGCCCGCGCGCAGGATATCGAGCCGCGCGCTTATTCCAACGCGCCGATCGGCGTGAATTTCCTCGGCGCCGGCTACGCGTACACCCAGGGAAGCCTACCGACCAACCCCTCCCTCCCCATCACCAGTTCGAACCTAACGACCTCCAGCGCTGTGCTTGCTTACGGCCACGTCTTCGAACTCTGGGGGCAGTCTGCCAAGATCAACGTGGTGGCCCCCTATAGCTGGCTCGGCGGCAATGCTGTCGTCAACGGCCAACAGATCCAGCGCTCCGTCAACGGCTTCACCGACTTACTCGTCAAGGGCTCTGTCAACTTCTATGGCGCCCCGGCCATGGACCTGCAGGAATTCCAGAACTATCAGCAGGATCTCATCCTCGGCGGCAGTCTCACCGTCACCGTGCCCAGCGGCCAGTATGATCCCTCCCGCCTCGTGAACCTCGGCACCAACCGCTGGTCCATCCGCCCCGAACTCGGCGCGTCCAAGGCCTTCGGGCCTGTCACCTTCGAACTCTCCGTCGGTCCTACCTTCTTCACCGACAACACCAACTTCATCAATGGTCACAACCGCTCGCAGGACCCGGTATTCTCCGGCCAAGCCCACGCCATCTACGATTTTGGCTCTGGCATCTGGGCTTCACTCGACACACAGTATTGGACTGGCGGTTCCACTTCCGTCGACGGCGAGGGGGACCACGACCTTCAGCGCAACTGGCGCCTCGGCGGCACGCTTGCTCTGCCACTGAGCCGCAACTACTCGCTCAAGTTCTTTGCCAGTTCCGGCGTCGCGGCCCGTACCAATAACAGCTACAACCTCATCGGAATTTTGTTGCAATACCGCTGGGGCGCGGGGCTCTGACGCCTCGCCCTTGGGCGCTTGGTCGGCCGGGCGTACGAGGCTGGATTAGCCATACGTGGCGTGTGCCCGGACTCCGGCGAAGTTCGTCACCACCGCCAGAGCCAGAATTGCAATTGCCGCGACGAGGGCGCCGCGTGCCACCTCGCCACCGGTGCAGCGGAACCATACCGCGAGCGCGCACCACCCTCCGACCAGCAGCGCCGCTATCGCCAGCAGAATGCTGCCGATCCAGCGGGCTACCCGCAGCACATTCACTGTACGCCAATTCAATGCCGCGGGTCCGCAACTTGGCTCACGGGAAGTGCAATCTTTTGCCACCCTCGTGTTCGCTTGCCAGGCGTACCCGCGACGATCGCCACTGGCGGCGGCACCCCGCACCCTTGCGGGCACCGCGCAAGGTGCTCCAGCAGGATCTGGTGCACCTCGCGGACGGCCAGAGGGTTGGACTGGGTTGAATGGCCCTGATGTTCGATCACCAGTTCTGACTCCACGCCATCGATATGGGCGCTCTTGCACCACGCCGTCGTTGCGGTCCACCAGCGGGCCATCCTGCAGCGTCGGGATGATGGAGTGGGCATGGATGCCGGGGGCGACCGGGATCTTGCGCAAGGCCTGGATAGCTGGATTGCCGGGCGACATGCCATTGATGCTGTTGAAGGTGCGGTAGTCTTTACCCAGCTTGAGCGCGTTGCCGGCATTGGCCAGTACGTCGGCCGAGGCGGCGGCAATGCTGAGCGGCAGCGTCACCAGCCGCGTGAAGAGGTCGACGATCGTAAGGCTCGCCTGATAGCTGCCCCCGTGCGGCGTGGAGATGAAGATCACCGTCTCGATGAACGGCAGGTGTTGGACGAACAGCAACTCCTTCAGCAGGGCCTTCGTCTCCGGCTTCAGGTTCAGCTCATCCAGAGGCTTGTCGCTGATCGCGTCCCAGAGCTTCGTGCCGGAGTCAATCGAGATCAGTTTGGTGAGCAGCCCGCCCTGGCTGTGGCCGATCACCACCATCCGGCCGAGCGCCGGGTCGGCTTGGACGCCGCCCAGGGATTTGACGGCGTCCTCCAGCGAATGGCGCAGCACGTTGGCCGAGACCGGGATCGGGTTGTCGGTGTTGTAGGTGAAGAACCAGAGCTCGAAGTGGTCGCGGATTGCCTTGTCCTCCAGAAGGTCGTTGACCATGTCGGCCCAGCGCAGCGGGCTGGACGCGGTGCCATGCACCAGCACCACCGGGATGCGGCCATGCCGATGCGGCTCCAGCGCGAACAGGTTGTCGTTGGCGGTGCCGTTGGGGCCGGCCAGGACATTGTTGAGCAGGCCCGACAGTTCCCTGGTCCAGCCCTTTCCCTCCACCGCGAACAGCGCGCGCACCGCGGTCTGGTCGTATTCCAACGGCACGTTGTGCCCATCGATTGCGATATTGGCGGTGTCGTAGATGGTGTAGAGCTTCAGCCGCGCGGTCAGCGTCGATCCGGTCAGTTGCCGGCGCGGGTCATCCATCTGCAACACGGCCGAGGTCGGAATGCGCAGCTTCGCCGGCAGCACAAGGCCGCTGTCCGGTTGTGGCGCAGGCTCCAGGCCGGCGGCCAGCGGGGCGCCGATTCCGTCGCTGCGGTAGTCGTTCTGGAAACCCTGTACTTCCAGGTTCATCGTCGGCACGAACGAGGTCATGGTGCGCCCGGCGAAAGTCAGGCTGGCCTGATCGACCGTCACATCCACTGCACCGAACGGCAGATCGCAGCGGCCGCTTTGCAGATTGGCGACGCCCTCGGCGCCCGCACCGCTGAGTACCTGGGTCAGCGCGAGGTTGTAGAAGTCCGCCGCCTGCAGGAACTGCGCGCTGTACGGGCTCGGCCGATCGGCATCGCCGGCAGGAAACAGCACAGCATAGGCGTAGAGCGCCGAAGCCAGCAGCATCGCCTTGGACTTGGTGCGGCGGCCTTCGTAGTAGTTAAGTTCTGCCAGCGCGTAGAGATCTGGCCAGCGCATACCCGTGCCGATGGCCTGGGCGCGCAGCGCGGCGATGGCATCTTCGGGCCGATTGTCGAACACCTCGAGCAGAGCGGCGCGGCGCAGAACGGTGCGCGTTGCCTCACTCAGTTGGTCGCTGGACAGCGCGGTGCGGTTGAGCTCGTCGTAGGCGGTGCGAAGGTCCACGCGGTCGACCTTCACCGGTGCGCTGCAGGCGGCGAGGGCGACGGCCAACAGGAGGCACGCCAGCAGACCGAGCTGGCGACAAAAGGCGCGCGGTAGGCGGATCATGAGGATGATTTGCCCGACGGAGGAGCCGGATCATGCGCCCGCTCAGCATCGTGGTCGATAGGGAGTCGCACGCGATGCAATAGAGTAACCACGCGATCTGCTGAGGTCTCGTCTAGGAAAATTGCTCTCGCACAGCACTTTTCTCAGATTCTCAGCCCCGATGCACCTCTCTCGTTTAAAAAACCAAGGTTAGATCAACGCTTGAATGCATGGCTTGGTCTCTACTTCAAGTAGAGCCAGTTTGGGAGAATGACTGGCTCGTGCAGAAATCGGGCCACATTGACGGACACGTTGCCAACTGCCAAACGCTTCGGCTGTGGAACCTTTGTTGTGACCAGACGCTTAGGTGAGGCCATGTGATGCAGCGCCGGCGAGTCCATCGGACCATGGCACGGCCGCTGCGTGTGCTGCTGCTGGCGGCCATTTTCGCTTGGAGCAGCACAGCCTTCGCCGATGGACTATGGTCAGGCTACTGGGCGACCACGTGGCGGGATGGCGGCGCGAGCCTTCTGCTCGACCAGCAAGGCGACAAAGTGAGCGGCAGCTACCCACTCTACGGCGGGCGCATCGAGGCGGTGGCCAATGGGTCGCACCTGGTAGGCCGATGGTTCGAGGGCGATAACAGTGGCAGCTTCATCTTTGTCATGGGCCGCGACCGCACCAGCTTCAGCGGCCGCTACGATACGGGCGAATGGTGGACCGGCACCCGCACCAACGGGCCGGATAACTCGGTCGAGCCCGAACTGACCAGCCCACGCGAGGTGTTCCGGCGCTTCATCGTCTACTGCAATCTCGGCCGGTCGGTGCGACCCGATGCATGGGGCGTCGCACTTCAGACGATCGATTTCGGCGCCGACGCGTCATCCATGCCGCGCAGTGAGCAACTGCAACGCGTGCGGAACCTGTTCGGGATGCTCGACCTCACCACCTTCCGCGTCTGGTCCATTCCGGAGATGGTGCCTGGAAGCACCCTTCAGGTCCGGTTTGATCAGTCGGGGACGGATGCCTCAGTGACGCTGACTATGACGCGCGACGCCGAGGGCCACTGGCGCATCAAGATGCCCAGCCAGGCGGAACTCGCCGCCGATCGCCGTGCGCTGCTGGCCGGACGCGGCGGACGAGCTCCCGCCGCAGACGCATACCGGCGCCTCCAGAATCCGCGCGACACGATGCGCGCATTCCTCGATGGCATGACCGACTGGAGCGGACCGGGACGCGCGCTGGCGCTTTCCGCTCTGGACCTGTCCGGAATCCCAGAGGCGCTACGCGACGCGCAAGGCGCACTCGCCGCCCAGTACCTGCGCCGCGTGCTCGATCAGATTGGGCTGATCGGCCTGCAATCCATCCCCAACGACGGCGCGGATCGTACGCCTTATGTCCATTTCGACCATCCCGCCGGGAGCGTGGTGATCGCCCCGAGCGGGCCGGAGCCGGGTGCCGAGTGGAAGTTCACCGCGGCCACCGTGGCGGACATTGACGATCTGTTCAGGGCGATCAACGGCCTGCCGCCGCCGCTGGCCACGCCTCCAGGACTGATCCCCGCCACGCCGTTCTTCACGATGCGAGATTTCATTCAGGCCCATGCGCCTGGCCTCCTTCGCAGCGTCGGCTCGGCCGAATACTGGCAGATGATCGGTGCCGCACTGCTGATCCTCCTCGCGGGCCTGATCGGCATGCTGGGTGCCCGGCTGATCCGGCTGGGTACCGACCGTTTGGCCGGCAAGGACGTGGGCAAGTCGCGCCTGCTTACCTGGGCACTTGCGGTCACCGTCATGCTGCTGGTGATCGCTCGCTTCGCGGCGGACCTGGGCGCGCCCGAGGAAATGCGTCGCTACACCTATCCCGTCATGGGCACGGTGCTGACAGTGGCGGGCTGCGTCGCCATTTGGCATCTGCTGGGCGTCGCCGGCGTGGCTCTGCAAAGACTATCCGACCGCACCGCCATCGCCACGGACGATATCCTGTTTACCCTTCTGCTCGCCGGCGCGCGCCTCGGCGTGATCGTCGCTGCCTTCCTGGGCATTGCCTACTTCCTTTCAATCCCGACCAGCGGCATCCTCGCCGGCCTCGGCATCGGCGGTCTGGCCTTCGCCTTTGCGTCGCGCGAAACCCTATCGAACGTGTTCGGTGCCGGCATTCTGGTCGCCGACCGCCCGTTCAAGCGCGGCGACTGGATCAGCAGCGGCGATATCGACGGATCGGTCGAGCATGTCGGCATCCGCTCCACGCGCGTTCGCACCGCGCAGGACAGCGTCATGGTGGTGCCCAACGGCAAGCTCGCCAATTCCACGATCAACAACCTCGGCACGCGCCGCCACCGTCTGCTCAAGACGCAGTTTATTGTGACCGCCGGCGGCACGCCAAGGAGACTGGACTTGTTTGCCGACGAGGTGCGCCGTCGCATCACCGCGGACAACTCGTTCGTCGCGACCCGCACCGATGTCGGCCTCGCCGGCATCGCGCAGACCGGCATGCAGGTGGAGGTGACGACCTACTTGAACGTGTCGACCGTCAGCGAAGAGCGCGCGGCCAAGCACGCGTTGCTCGTCGATGTAGTGCGGCTTGCCGAGAGGTGCGGCCTTACGCTTGGGCTCGGGATGCTCAGCGCAGAGCAAGCCGCGACAGTAACTGACGCATGGCGAGAGGTTTGAAGTTGATGGTGGAGGGCCCCTGCTGAACGGCATCGAGTGCCTGACATGGTCGTCGCTGGACGACATCACAATGGGAGGAGCTCCGCCACGCAGGTTACCACGGTTGATCTTGCGAAGCGAGTATTCCATGTCCACGGCGTGGACGCCGGTGGCCGTGTCGTCATGCAACGAAAACTTCAGCGCAGGGAGATTGCAGCTTTCTTCGCTGATCTTCCGTCGTGCCTGGTGGGCATTGAGGCATGCGCGACAGGGCATCACTCGGCTCGCCTGATCGGAGCGTCCGGGCACGAGGTGCGACTGATCCCGTCGTCCTACGTCAAAATCTATGTTCGTCGCAGCAAGACTGATGCTGCAGATGCACAGGCGATCGGTGAGGCGGTTGGCCGCCCGAGCATGCGCTTCGTCCCGGTGAAGTCGGCGGCTCAGAAAGCCGCGCTCCTGCATCATCGCGTGCGTGACCCGTTGGTCCGGCAGCGGACCATGCTCATCAATGCACTGAGCGGCCATCTCGGGGAGTTCGGCATCATTGCACCGGCGGGACGGCACCGTGTCGTAGATCTCATCAACTTGCTGCGGGATGCCGGCGACGCTGATGTGCCCGTATTGGCACGTGAGGCGTTGCGGGGCCTTATTTGTCTGCGCGCGATCGAGCGGTCATCAGCATCATCTTTCTCTTGCACAGTGGGGGCCGTCCACATATGACCCGGTTTCGTGGACACCGGACTGTTTGCGTTGAAGGAGTCCATGATGACCAAGACAAGATTGTCCTACGCGGGTTCCACGCTCCGCGCAATTTGGCGATGGTCTACGCCATATAGATGGGCTTGGGTTCTACGTCAGGGAGGGAAGGGGCGGACACGCGCATGCATGTCCACTTTGTAGCCGTCATTGAGGCGACGGACACTATACTCTTGGTAGCCCAGCCAAGCTTGGGACCAATACCTAACGTAATCGTAGTCCCTGTTCACCACCGTCGCCACGCAGAGCACGACACTGGGATCGGATGACGGCCGTTCGCCGATCGCTCCCGGCAGCAGCTCGCCATAGGGCTCATGGCGGCAAATCTCGCGCGCAATGAGCTGCACAACCTGCTCGCGCGCGCAAATGGGACCCTGCTCCTCCGAACTGAATGCGACCGGCACCACCGGCCCCTCACAGGCAGCAACAAATGCTCCGGCGGAACGTGTCAACGACTTTGATACATCCTGGATCGGCATTTAGGCTTGGATCTTCAGCGTTGACGCTGGTGGATTGATCCAGGCAGCGGTTGGTTTGTCAGGCGGTGTTGGTGGTTTGTTGACGAAGCGCTCTGGGTTGTTGCGGAACGCGCGATCGAGTGTGTTCTGACGTGCGGCGTGAATGGCATCGGTCTGACCGTAGTGGACCTGGTCCGGTGTCATCAAGCCGATCCCGGCATGGTGATGCTGCTGATTGTACCAATCGAAAAAGCGGCGACAGAAGCTTTTGGCGTCCTCGATGCAGCCGAAGCGTTGAGGGAAGCGCGGCTGATACTTGAGGGTTTTGAAGTGGCTCTCGGAGAACGGATTGTCGTTGGAGGTATGCGGTCTGTTGTGTGAACGGGTGACGCCGAGGTCGGCAAGCAGCAACGCGGTAGCCTTGGCCTTCATCGGGCCGCCGCGGTCGGCGTGCAGGGTGAGTTGACCGGGAAGCACGTTGTGTTTCGCAATGGCATCATCAAACAACGGCCTGAACAGCGCGGCGCTCTCTGCATCAGCCACGCACCAACCCACCACGCGGCGACTGAAGATGTCCAGAATGACTTACAGATAGAAGTAGCTCCACTTCGTTGGTCCCATAAGTTTCGTGATGTCCCAGGACCAGACCTGGTTGGGCAGTTCGGCGATAAGTTCGGGCTTCCGGTAGGCGGGATGGCGGAGCTGCTCGCGGCGTTCGCGGACTTCGCCGTGTTGTCCAAGAATGCGATACATGGTGCGGATCGAGCAGTGGTAGACGCCTTCATCGAGCAGGCTGGCGTAGATTTCGGCCGGCGCCTGGTCTGCGAAGCGCGGCGCATGCAACAGCTCCAGTACCACCTGCTGTTGCGGATCGCTCAATGCCCGGGTCGGCTTCGCTCGCTGGCGGTCGATTGCCGGTGGCGCGGCCAGGCGGGAGCGGCGGCGCTGGACGCTGGCACGTGACACCCCAAGCGCGGCGCAGACCGCGGCGGTCATGCCGCGGGCGGGTGCGAGTGCAACGACAGCCTCGGTCAAGCTTCGCCGTCGCTGGGCGTCAGCGGGATGCCCAGCAGCGCCGCAACTTTTTTTTGGATATCGATGATGGCTTCGGCTCGCGTCAGGCGCAGTGCCAGACGGGCATTATCGCGCTGAAGTGCGGTCACTGCGGCTGAAAGCGGGCTCGGGTCGGTAGCCTTCGGGCCGCGCTTGCCGGGAACCAGTGCTGTGAAGGCCCCGGCGTCACGCTGCCGTCGCCAGTCAGTGAGAGCCGATGAGTAAAGTCCCTCGCGACGTAGGATCGCGCCGATACCACCGGTCGCCGTGGCGCGATCGGTCTCCGCCAGGATGCGTAGCTTGTCCTGCGCAGTGAACGTCCGGCGGCGCGGACGGTCCGATAATTCGGGTGATGGCGAGGCTGGCGCTGTCACCACCGTCGGCCTACGGCCTCCGCTGGCGGCAGCGCCAGCCTCGCCATCAGGTGTCTGCTGCATGGGCATGTGCGAGATCATCCTTCCGCGCCCTCAAGTCTAAATTCCCGGCAGCGCCATGTTATCTTATTGGAGGAGGGCGGCATGCAGCAGGGCGACAAGAGTTCCCAAGTGAGCACGGTTACAAGAGAGCGTCATCATTCCGCGGGACCATCTCCCAAAGTGTGACAAGGGAAGTCAGGCCGAACTGCAGGGTCTGTCAGCGTCTATTTGGTCGGATCGATTTCCTAGTGGACAAAGTCCTACGAATGAGTCCGAATTAGGATTCCCTGACGCCGTGCGAGGATGCGAATCTATGGCATGCGCACAGGGATCATCGTCGAGGTAAGCGCCAGTGACCGCGAGCGACTGGCAGCGATCGTGGCAGATCGGAACGCCGCTCAGAAGCATGTGTGGCGAGCTCACATCGTGCTGCTGACGGCGGATGGTTGCGGCACAGCGGAGATCATGCGCTGCACGGGCACCAGCAAGACGGCAGTGTGGCGTTGGCAGGAGCGGTTCATGACCGAGGGGGTCGACGGCTTGCTGCGCGACAAGACCCGTCCGTCGCGCATCCCGCCGTTGACTGCTGCAGTCGAGCAAAGCGTTGTCGCCCGGACACTGGCCGATCCGCCGGGTGAGACCACGCACTGGACCGCCGCCGCAATGGCCCAGGAGAATGGCATCAGTGCCAGTTCGGTGCAGCGCATCTGGCGGCGGCATGGTCTGCGGCCGCATCGGGTGCGCCAGTTCAAGCTGTCCAACGACCGGCAGTTCGCCAGCAAGCTGCGGGACATTGTCGGGCTCTATGTTGATCCCCCCGCCCACGCTGTCGTGTTGTCGATCGACGAGAAGAGCCAGATCCAGGCGCTGGATCGTACCCAGCCGGGCCTGCCCATGAAGAAGGGGCGCTGTGGCACGATGACCCACGACTACAAGCGCCATGGCACCACGACGCTGTTTGCCGCACTCAACGTGCTGGACGGAAAGGTGATCGGGCGCTGCATGCAGCGTCACCGGCACCAGGAGTTCATCCACTTCCTCAACGCCATCGAGGCCAGTGTCCCGGTCGGCAAGCTGATCCACGCCATCGCCGACAACTATGCGACGCACAAGCATCCCAAGGTGCAGCAGTGGCTTGCTCGACATCCGCGCTGGACGTTCCACTTCACGCCAACCTCTGCCTCGTGGCTCAACGCGGTCGAGGGTTTCTTTGCCAAGCTGACCAGGCGCCGGCTCAAACGCGGCGTGTTCCGCTCAATCGTCGAGCTTCAAGCCGCCATCAATCGCTTCCTACGCGAGACCAATGACGATCCACGTCCCTTCCGCTGGACCAAGAACCCAGACAAAATCATCGCTGCCGTCAAAAGAGGGCACCAAGTGTTAGATTCTATCCACTAGTGCCGGTAGATCGCGTCCATGCTAGGACCACCGCCAATGCGAAGGCGCCGGCTGGGCACTGGGCCATTGCAATGCGAGCGCAGTCAATGCTCGGTTTGTAACGCCATCCCTGCTCATAACAGATCGTTTTCCTCGCGATGGTCAAATTCGTTGACCTCGACCTCGAACCCCGCGCGTATCGATCTCATAGCTGGGGACTAGAACGACGCCAGGCGATGACCGGAGGAAGGCAAAAGCCGGTCACGATCAGCCTGCGAGGCAACAAATATCTGCGCAAGCGGCTGATCCAATCCGCGTCTCCTTCAGCGTCATTTCGTCGATGCCCCAAGCGAAATCGATAGGGTCAGCCACAGATTCCAACCACTCGGCCGATGCGTTGCGTCGACCTCCTTGTAACCCTTGAGGTTCAGGTAGGCCTGATGATGGCCAATCGGGAATATGTAACCGATCTGCGGCCCTACGCCAATCACACGTGATTCGAAGCCCCCGACCCGGTCGCCTGCCCCGCTGTCCCTAGTAATCTGATCGTAGAAATAGCCGACAGCGCCAACGTGCAACTGCTCGGAAAGGAATTGCGAGGCACCCCAATCGAGATGAAAGTCGATGCCATTCCGGTAGTCGGTAGAGGGATTGACGAAATTTCCGGTGACCCCAGCTACTGCTGAGAATTCGTGCCCCGATTGGGGATCAAAATAAGTGTAGCCCGCTCCGCCATCAACGGCCCAATGCCCGACACCGAGATTCGCCAGGCGCGTCGATTGGTACGACCCGACAGGAACGTCCGCCTGAAAATAGGTCATGACATTGTGCGCTCCCCAATTCCAACGCAGCGATGTCTGCGGATACAGGTCACCGGCGCCGGTGACGGAGTCGCTTGCGTTCGCGGAGCGCGAAAATGCCACAGGCCCCAAGGATCCCGAGAGGGTTCCTGTAAGAGATGCGCTGCTGCCGCCAAATATTCCAGTCAGGCTCACCGCGACTTGGCCACCGAGAACCGGCGTCGTGAACACGTAGCTCGGGACCAGTAAAGCCAGATTCGCACTCGCATTCAGGTTTGGGTTGAGCGTCCCAGTGAACCGTCCGGTCTCGATTTCACGAGCGATAGCCACATTCGCACCGGCCGAAATCGAGGTGTGGTAGTAGGTGGTCGCCAGCGACCAGCCGGGCGTCTGCGGAACCGCGGCGAGGCTGCCGAACGAGCCTGGCAGCCAAACACTGGTGCCGCCTTCGTCCGCGAATGCTGTTGCCGGCGCCAGCGCGGCCGCGCCGAGTAAGACGCTGGCCGGAAACCAGTTGCTCAATCAGTGGACCTTCTTTGCCACCGCGAGACCATCGGCCGGCCTTGCTTGTTGCACAGCGTCGATGGAAAAGCTTGCTTCAATCACAGGCCTATTTCGGCGGCTCATATGAATCCGGCGCTCCCGGTGCAATCGGCGGATACCTCTTCAGGCTCTCCTGGAACCTGGTAAGATGTGCAAACATCGCATGCGCTACCCAACCATGGGTGACGATGGCCAACTCGCCGGTCGTTTCCTCAGGACGTTCCTGTGGATTGTCGTACAGATCGATAAGCCGCGGGACTGGGAGTCGCTGCGCGGCGTCATACTCGCGCTCCTGCCAGATCAGGTGCATCTTGTAGTTGCGCCATTTCATCGCATACAGGTCGGGGCTGCCGGCGGATCCGCCAGCCTGGAAGATTGGGAACCAATCGCGCGCCGATTTCTCCTGCTGACCGAGTAGAAACGCGCTCTCGTCCACTCCATCGACCGCGCGATCGTGGGGAATTTCGGCACCGCCCAGCTTCGCGAGCGTGGTATAGAGATCGGTAATGTGAACAATCTCATTGCTCACTCGGCCGCCAGGAACTTTACCTGGCCAGCGGATAATGAAAGGCACGCGCAGCGAACCTTCCATCGCGGTTACATAAGTACCAGTCCAAGGACCAGCCCAACCTCGCCATGGGATAGTGTCCTCGGGTCCGTTGTCGCTGCTGAAAATCACGATCGTATTGTTCTCGATCTTGAGCGCGGACACTGCATCAAGGATGCGACCGGAATTGTAATCCATCTCAGCTAGCATGTCGGCGAAGGGGCCGTTGCCGGTCTTGCCCGTGAACGCCTTCGACGCCTCGGTAGGCATGTGCGGCTGGGTAAATGGCACATAGGCGAAGAAAGGCTTGCCGCTCTTCGCGCTGCGCTGGATGAAATCAATCGTCCGATCGGTGATCTCATCGTCAATCTCACGGCGAACTTCCGTGTCATACAGCTTGATCTGATGCGTCTTCTCGCCGCGGCGGCCCGCCATCACGTATTCAAGATGCGCGAAGGTGGGATCGAAGTTCGCGTCGTGCGGCCAGAGGCTTTCGTCGGAAGAATTAGGGATCCCGTACCACTCGTCGAAGCCACGATCGTTCGGGTACCGCCCCTCACTGTCGCCAAGATGCCATTTCCCGTAGAGGGCCGTCGCATAGCCGCTTTGTGAGAGTAGATCGGCGATCGTGATCTCCCACCGCACTAGACCATAGGGTTGGCCGTTGGCCGGTACGCTGTAGGTCCCATCGCGAACAGGGTGGCGACCGACCATCAGCGCCGAACGCGACGGCGTGCAAGATGGCTCGACATTAAAGTTTGTCAGTCTCGTGCCCTCTCGTGCCAGGGCGTCAAGGTTGGGTGTTGCTGCACCGCGAGTGATACCACCGCCATAGGACCCGAGTTCGCCATAACCGAAGTTATCGGCAAACAGGAGCACGATGTTGGGCTTGTCCTGCGCGTGTGCTGCACCAATACCTGCCAGTAGCATTGCTGTAGTAGACGTTGCGAGGGTCAACGCCTTCAGCGTGCTGCGCCGCTCGATCGTGGTTTCCTGCTTCATAGTGGTATCTGGCTCGGCTTTCTTGGTGCTCAGGGCTACTTCGACTGGGTATTCCGACACCGGAATCACGGCGTCGATACAGGCTGTATTAGCCGGTGCCTATGCACTTTTGGCACGCGATCCCGTCAGTGAGCAAGCTCGGACCACTTATACGTGCTGATCTGATGTTCCGCCCAAGCTGAGTGGATATTCGCTTCGCACAAAGCCAACATTGACTTGAAGCGGGTACGGCCCGAACCAATTGGGCGTCGGAAAGCTGGTCGCCCGCGCCAAAAAATCGTTGGGTGTTCCGGGCGCGTGCCAAAATTGCATAGTGAAGGCTGGCCCGACAGGCTACTCATCGGCGGTGACAATGACAGCCCTCTGAGAGTTGCGGCGGTTAGGGTGTGATTACCGCAAGAAAGCACGAAAATGACGGCGGTCAGAACCAATGGTCTATATCGTCCCATAGAAGGGCTACGTCATAACCGTTTCGCAGCGCCTGACTGAGGCAGGATTTCCGCGCCTCCTTTGTTTGCTTCGTGGCGGCATCGCCGAGCCTGACGCCAAAACCGACTCAGCAGAAGCTTTGCCAATGACGGGTGCCCTGTGATGAAGCGACTTGTGATCATAATGCTTGCCTGCTTGCTGACGGTCGGCGCCGATCGCTCGGTCGTGGCACAGGTTCCGCCCAGCGCGCCGGCGGTCACCGCGCCGGAGGAACAGGCGGACGCCATGACGATCCTCAAGCGCATGACCGACACTCTGGCCACGGCCACCAGCTTTTCTGTGACTCTGAACGCCACCTACGATGTCGTGCAGGGCTCTGGTGAGAAGGTCGAGTTCGGCGAAGTCCGGCAGATATTGCTCAGCCGCCCCAATGATCTGCGCATCAATGTTGAAGGGCGCGACGGCACCCGGCAGGAGATCCGTTTCAACGGCAATGCCTTGACGATGATCACTCCCGGGACCCCATTTTATGCTGCTCTGGAGCATCCGGGAAGCGTCGACGACATTCTCTTCTACATAGCCTATCAGCTGCAAACGCCAATTCCGCTCTCCTTGCTGTTGGTGACGACCGTGACCCAGGAACTCGAGAAGCGGATCCAGGAAATTGACTTGGTGGACAACGAGACCCTGGGCGGCAAGGAAGTCGATCACCTGGCGGCCCGCACCGAGGAGGTTGATTTTCAGGTCTGGGTCGCCAAAGGCGCTCCTGCTGTGCCGCTGCGCGTTGTGATCAGCTACAAGAAGGCTCCCGGACAGCCTCAATTTGCCGCTAACCTGTCAGATTGGAATTTCGCCCCGAAAATCGACACTTCAGCCTTCACATTCCTACCGCCAGGCGACGCGCGGCCGATCCCGTTCATGGTCCGGGTCACCGCCAAGCCCAAGACGCCCGGGGCCGGGAGATAGCCGATGAAAATCCGAAGACATTTGGCGCCTCGGGTGTTGGTCGCTCTGCTGGCGGGCATCTTTCTAATTGCGCAAAGTAGCGATCTGCTGGCGCAGCGCGGCGGTGGCGGACGCGGCGGCGGTGGCGGACGCGGTGGCGGCAGCGCACGCGGTGGCGGCGGCTTTTCCAAGTCGGGACCTGCAGCTGGTGGCGGCTTCGGCGGTGGAGGCGCGGGCGGCGGTCGCGCCGGTGCCGGTGCCGGTGCCGGTGCCGGTGGCGCTCGTGGTGCCGGTGCGGGCGGCAGAGGTTCGGTCGGTGCGGGTGGCGGTGCCGTGGGCGCAGGCGGTGCGGGTGCGGCCGGGGTTGGCGGCGGTGCCGTCGCCGCAGGAGGGGCCCGCGGTGCCGGTGTGGGTGGCCGTGGTTCGGTTGGCGTCGGCGGCGGCGCTGTCGGTGCAGGCGGCGTGGGTGCGGTTGGCGTGGGTGGCGGCGCTGTCGGTGCAGTGGGTACCGGTGCCTACGCGGCCCCCGCCTATCGCCACGGTTACTATGCGACACCTTATGGCTACAGCGCGGCCGGAGCCGCCCTGGTGGTGGGAACCGCCGCCGCGGTCGGAGCGGCGGCTGGCACGGCGGCCACCACACCCGTCGCCACGGTGCCATGCGCTGCGACGTCGGTAACGGTCGGCAACGCGACATATCTCAGATGCGGCTCGACCTGGTATACGCCGGCGTATGTTAGCGGCTCCGTTGCCTACCTCGCGACAACCGCCCCGCCCGGATACTGATGGCCCGGAGACAACCGGAGGAGCGATGTTGGGCGCGAGCGACGTCGCTCACGGGCTGTTGGACGGCAGCAAAACATGCAGCTGTTGGCGAGACCGATTAGAGTAAACTACCGCGCATCAAATCGACGATGGTCGTCGTGAGACGGAGGTCGAAAAGCTTGATGGCTTCCTGCCGTGAGGGGCGCGAATCGCACTGCGACCGCTAGGGTTGCGTTCTCCGCTCTCGTACTGACAGCGTAGGCCCGCCCGGGTCGCGAACCTCCGACACGATAGCAGCCAACGCGCCGCCGAAGGGCTGAGCTCGGAATCGCTGCACAGGGGTGATGTTGCTCGCGCCAGCTAATCGCGCCGCCAGTTCGCAATATTACCACAGGGAGAAGTAGCCATGAGACCGCATGCCTCGCTGCGGAAAACCTGCCTCGCACTAACCGCGTGCCTTGCCCTCGGGTACTGCTGGACTGACCACTCCCGTCCCAGCCTGGGGACAGGCGGCCGGTATGGGCGGCATAGGTGAGTCGCATACGGTCACGGAGCGCGCCCAGGTGAAGGCGATCGAACCCGGCACACGCGAAGTCGCGCTGGTCGGTCCGCAAGGGAATGTCTTCGTCGTGCATGCAGGCGACGCGGTGCGGAACCTTGACAAGGTCAAGGTAGGCGACACTGTTGTCGCGACTTATTATTCCTCGACGGTGCTGGTGCTGTCCGCAGCCGGATCCATAATTCCGGACAACCGGGTGAACGCTGCAGCGGCCCGTGCGGCGAGGGGCGAGCTGCCCGCCGCCGCGGTCAGTACCGAAAGCGGTCGTGACCGGCACAGTGGTCGGGGTCGATCTCAACGCCAATACCATCTCACTCGTGGATCCGTCGGGGGGGGTGGTGCATACCTTTGCCGTTACCGAGCCACGGCGGCTTGCGGCACTGAGGCACGTGAAGATCGGTGATTCGCTGACCGTCATCGCCACGGAGGCGTTCGCCGTTGCACTTGATCCGCTGTGATCGGACCGCGGCAACCTGCCAGTCGGCCGTAGGCTCGCGTCGGTTAGCGAGCGAATTTGATGCGCGTGCGCGCCTCACCCCCCCCGCCCGATCGCCACTCTGAATGGCCCGATCTATTTGGCGCGAACTGTCCGCGACGCAGCATTGCCGCCGCCATCGTCCTGCCTAGATCAATATAGCGGCCATGAATGAGCGCCTGGCAGAGATCGACCGCGTTGTCGCCGTGCACGCCATCGCCTGCAGGTCGACGGCGGCAGAGCAAGCCACAGCTCTAGCTGCCGGAGAACATCGTGCTGCTGCCGTTGCCGCACTACTCTGGCGTGAGGTGCAAGATCTGGTCGGCGGTGACCACACCTTGCTGTTGGACACACTAATCTGTGGGCCCTTCGTCGCCGACGAGCATGCCATGCCCGGCGCGAGGCCGCACCGGACCCCTCACAGTCGTTGGATAGCAATTAAATTCTACTAATCTTCGACCCTTCTATCCCGAGGCCGGCCATCAAACCCTTCTGGTTAACTATGATCGCGTAAATGTCCTGTGTCAGCGTGCTAGAGGAGAACTTCTTCGCGGCACCAGCATCCACGACCACAACACTTGGACCAACACCGATCTCGAAGCCAGAGGACTTGTCGAGATAGCTTAGCGCCGTCTCGTTCATGAAAAACAGGGCGTAGCCGAACCATTGCGCACCAGCTTGCAGACCCCACGAAGCAGCCGCCGAGTTGTAGTAGCCAACGATCCGGCCGTCCCGGATGAGCGCGCCCTCGCCGTATGCACCGCCCAAGAGAAAGCCGACTTTGACGATCTTCGGAAATACCAAAACAGCAACAGCTTTGTCATTCAATTGCCGCGCCGCCGCGTTGCTGATCACCAAACGCCGCAATGCGTTGGTGGCCGCTTGGTCGGCCTGTGGGTCAGACTTGCCTGTTGCGGCGAATGCAGTGCCAGCGGACCCGACAGCGACCAAGCTGGCAAATAAACCGCGTCTATAAAGAAGCAATCGAGTCTCTCCTTCTACGCTCGGTCCTGCGGCACCGCACCGCTGCGACCTCGATATCCAAAGCACAAATGTTTGCGCAAGCTGGACCGATTTGGTGCGCATTGCACACCAACGGGCCTTTACAAATCGCGCAGCAGGTACTGGCCGTCTCATGCGACGCCCGCAGTGGTGGCCAAACAGCGCCGGAACAGAGCGTCGAGATCAGAGACGTTGAGCGCACCGCGAGCGCCGATCGCTACGATGCGCGTACGCGGAACCTCATTACCCCAAGTGCCCGCGATAGAGACCTCAGTCCTCCGTCCGACGACCTGGAGGATAGTGCGGTCTTGCGGCGCCTCAGCGGTTTGAACGATTCCCTTGCAGCGATAGATCGATGCCGGAAGTTTTCGGCGCACGGTCTCCTGCAGGGCATAGAGCGAGACAGGATGATCCGTCTCGAAGCTCCAGGTGCTGAAGGTTGCGTCCGGGTCGTGGCTGCGATCATCGTCGTGATCGTGGGAGTCACACGGGGCATGACCACCGACGCGGTCATCGGCGTTGGACCCGTCGAACGAAGCTGCCGGATCGAGGCGCCCGACCGCGAGCAGCACTTCGAGGGGAACATCGCAGTTGATCGCCTCCACAACCCATAAGCGGTTGAAATGATCATCGATCCACGTGCGCACCTTGGCGACCTGCTCCGATCCGGCCAGGTCAACTTTGTTCAGGATCACCATGTCCGCGAACGCGATCTGCCGGAGCTTGAGTCGTTCGACATCCGGGTTTTCAGGGACGGCGAATACCTGATCCGCATCTACCACGCATATGATGCTGTCCAACCGGAGGCGGTCCCTCACCGCGTCATCGACGAACGTCATGGCAATACCTGAAGGGTCGGCCACACCACTGGCTTCGAGCAGGATGTATTCGGGCGCTTCGGGCCGATTAACTGTCTCCATGACTGTGTTCAGGAGGTCGCCGCGGATGGTGCAGCATACGCAACCATTGGCGAGGCTTACGACGTTGTCCTTGACCCCAACCACCAGCTCGGCGTCGATGTTGATCGCGCCGAAATCGTTGACGAGCACTGCCACCCGAAGGCCGTGACCGCCGTTCAGTATGCGATTGAGCAATGTGGTTTTCCCTGCACCGAGGAACCCGGTCAGGATGGTGATGGGAACTACTTTGGCATCAGCGCGTTCCATGTGGCACCTTCATCGAGGCAGTCGGTTTTGACACGTCGGCGTAATGCCGCTGTTTCAGTGGGGTCAGTTGTCGCTGCCGAATACTGCCTTGACCTTTGATATGATCCTGTCACGTACCATCTTTTTGATGTCGATCTTGAAGCCGTTCGGCCAGATCGGGTTGGGCTTGCGATAAACATCCGGTGGGTAGTAGAGCTTCGGATCATATTCCACATTGCGCGGGACCGGCCCTTCGATGTCTGTGTAATTCTGCCGAGCATTGGGGAAATCGACGGTGGTCTTTGTAAGCGAAAGGTCAAAAAGTTCGATCGCTTCCTTTGCTGAGGGGCGCGCGAAGTTGGTGGACTCGGGGAGTGCCGCCTTGCGCGTCCAGATTGCGGTCTTGGTAACATTGACAATCACACCATCCGGGGCGCCGAACTGGAACAGGCCATCCCAATGGGTTCGTACCCCCGCGACCATCTCGGGGACCAATTCCTCATCGTAGCTGAGATGGGTGGCCATCGCGAGGCGCGGCTGCACCTGCTTGAACATGTAGCCCGCCGCATAGTGGACAGTATGGGCGACATCGATGGGGACGAGACCCATGATTGGAGGGATGCCGAACTTCAGCGCCTGGATGTTCATGGTGTCTGGCTGCAGCTCCGACACGAAGACATCTACGCCCTTGGCGAATCTTGTGGTGTTGGCATCGGGTCGGCCATCTCCAGTCCATACAAAAGAAAGACCGTTCCAGTCGAGACGATAGGCCGAGGCTCCGTCCTTACCGTGTGCACGCCGCCAATGTCGAATGACCACGCCATCCTTTTCATAGCAGATGCCGTTGTCATCTTGATAATCGAACTCGTTGACATCAACCTCGTAACCGTCCCCGATCGGAAACAAGTTGAAGCTGTCCGTGTGCCAGTGGGTCATTGCCTTCATACCCTCGATCATGGCCTTGGTGCCATTCTCGGGTGTGCGACCTGAGGGGCCATGCACGCGCAGCGGTTTCCAGCGACCCATCCAGGCCGAGAACGCATAGATGTAGGGGAGTTCGCCATAGTGATCGACATGCAGATGAGTGATGAAGATGTCGTTCACCATCTGCAGCGGGACCTGGAGAGCCACGATATTGCGCAGACAGCCGGGGCCGAGATCGAAGAAAAAGCGCTTCCCATTGCCCAGCTCGACCATGATAGCGGTGCCCGCCTGGGAGCGTGTGGGCGGAACCGGGGAACTGCCGATAAACGAGATGCGCATCTCGTCATCGCCGAGATCTTCCACGCCCGGGAAGAACGTGTTGGCGTTCACGACCGAGGGCGTCGGCCGGTAGTACGGTGGCAGAGTGATGCCGGTGTTTGGACCACCTCCATAGGGATTTTTGACTTCGCGCATCCAGGCCATGTCTCCCGCGGCTGCCGCGGGCGCGGCAACCGCCACAGGAGCGGCTGCCGCTGCTGCTGTTGCAGCCAGGCCCCTGAACGCATCGCGCCGATTTACCGCGGGTTCGCTCGGTTGATTGCCGCCGTGCGGCTCGTCGGCATTGCTGGTTCGCTTGAACATCCAGACTTAATCCCTTCACTGCGGTGTGACGCAGCGATGCAGAGGCTGTTGGCACAACAGTACCCGGATGGCGGATGGAGCGATCCGCGCAGAGCCGCCACTGTCATCAACGGGATTAGCCCGCGATGCCAGGTTTCACTATGCAGTTTTGGCACATGGCCCGAAGACCAGAAGATCTTTGGCGAACACGTGCGCCTTCTGACGCTCTGCCGCTGGGCGCAACATCGCATCAGCATTGTTCCAACGGCTCGAGCTCGCTCAATGACCGAGGCCGCGTGCCAAAACTGCATAGGCACGCCGCAGCTAGAGCATGTATCTCTCCTTTGTACCATGCCAGGCAGCACCATCTCCGTCTTCAGCGAACCGGACGACTTCCAGACGGCATTGCGATCGCCCCGAAGCACGGAACTGCTTGTTACTGAAGCTGGCCAGTTTTGGGCACGCCTCACCAGGGTTGCACTGCACGATCTATGGCTGACAGCCGCTGACGAGCGTCTATCCAGGGTTGCCGTTATTTCATTGCCACCCGGCTTGGTAAGGATAACGTGGACTGCAGAACGGGGTGAGCTTGTATTGGGCGGAATCAAGCTCGCTGCGGGTGACGTTGTTACCCATTGCTCCAGCTATTGCTTGCATGAACGGATAACCGGACATTGCGGCTGGAGGGACATCACAATTCCAGCGCGGTTGCTCAAATTCTACAGCCGCGCCCTTGTTGGTGCGCCGATTGTGGTGCCGCCCGGGGTTCGCCTGTGGCGACCGCCTGGGGCAGCGCTTCGACGTCTGATCGCGCTGCACGCGGCCGCGACGAGAGTTGCGAATGCTCAGCCTGGCAGAGCGGCCACCGCCGAGGCCGCTCATGGATTGGAGCAAGAAATAATCGAGGTTCTGGTTAAATCGTTGTCGGGAAAGCCCACGAACACCAATACCTCGTGGGCCGAGCGGGACACGGAACTAGCCATCCGGTTTGAGCGGTTGATCCAGAAACGCCTGCGAAAGGTTAATCCTGCGACAGAATTATGTGCGTGCCTCAACGTTGCGGGTCGCACCTTGCGCGCTTGCTGCCACAGACAGTTGGGTATGGGCCCCCAAAGGTATCTGCGCCTGCGCCGTATGCAGTTGGCTCGCCGCGCTCTCCGTACCGCAGACCCTGGTGTTGCCATTGTCTCACGTGTGGCTCTACACTATGGATTCAGAGATCTTGGTCGCTTTTCGAGCGAGTACAGAGAAGTCTTCGGCGAGCTGCCTTCCGCAACATTGCGCCATGGCATGGGCGGCTGAACGGAGGGTTCGGTGAGCCATTCGAGGATGCGCGAGACCCACAAATTGAGTAACTCGATGTCGTTCCCCAACGAGGGCATTGACACGGAGGGACTTGACCTTAGACAATGGTCGCTGGGGAAATGAATGTCTTCGTGCTCAACCAGCGTAGCCACAGAGGTGGACGAATTCCGGGCCGCGCTTCGTCCCGGTGACGGCGAAGTTACAGTTACGGCGCGTGGCCGTTTCGAGGCTACCGTTGTGCGTGTTACCTTTGATCAACTCTGGATGCAATCTGCGAGGGAAACCCTTCCGCGAACCTGGCACGCTGAAGTACCAGCAGACCGTGGCTCTGTGAGTTTCCTTTCGCGACCGGGATTGGCTGTGCAGCAAGGCGTCGAAACGACTGCAAACGAGATTTCCTTGAAGTGTCGCGGTGAACCTGTCTGGCAGCGGTTGCGCCACGCAGCTCATTGGGGAAGCGCTTCTTTGTCGCTCGAAGATTGGTCGGAGGTAGTGTCGGTAATCGCTGGCCGAGAACTGTTACCCGTCCGACGCAGCATGATTGTTACCCCAGATCGCTCAGCGTTGACGACCCTACAGCGACTGCACCTGGCAACCGCGCATCTCGCTGAAACCGCTCCCGAGATGATCGCAAATCCCGAAGTAGCGCATGGGCTCGAACAGGCCTTACTCCAGGCCATCACGGACTGCGTAGCGACAGCTCCTCCCAGCGACAGAACAGTGGCGCAGCGCCATCATACGACGGTTATGACACAATTTCGGAGGGCACTGGATGAACGCGGCGAGCGAGCCGTCTACGTCCCGGAACTCTGTGCTTCGATCGGCGTGTCGGATCGGACATTGCGGTTGTGTTGCCAGGAGCACCTTGGGGTAAGTCCCAAGCGATATCTATATCTCCGGCGTATGGCTTTTGCGCGGCGAGCGCTGCGCGGCGCAAATCCAACCTTGGCAAGCGTTACCGAGATTGCAATGCAATTTGGTTTTTGGGAGCTAGGCCGATTTGCCGGCGAATATAAATCTCTCTTTGGTAAGTCGCCATCCACGACGCTTCGTCAGACTGCCCTTTAGCGTCGGGCAACCCTCCCAGCTCGTATCAAGACTGGTGAGTTCTTGGCACGGATAGCCGGGGTCGCGTTGTACCATTCTGGCCCGAGTGGCCTTTGCCGACCCCGCCCTGATCAGTGCAGCGATCGCGATTGCCTGGGGTCCGCTTGTGACAGTCATCGGTGCAGAAATTCGGTGTATGAGCGCAGCACGCAGCCGCGACGCGAGTCCGCTTATCACATGAGCGGCCAGCAACTACGCCAAAATTGCATAGTGACGCCTTGTCTGGCGCGCTAATTCCGTCGGGACAGGGCAATGGCTCAAAGCCGAGGCTTCGGCGCGATGAAGCTTCGGTCAGAATGGGTTGGTGATGAAAGCAAGACGCCGGTTCCAAGTTTGCCTCGTCACCGCTGCGTTTGGCCTCGTTGTCGTCGCTTCAGCTGCACGCGCCCAGGTCGCCTCCACACCGCCCGCCGGTGGATCGGCGGCCGGTTGGTCCTTCTCCATCACGCCTTACGCCTGGCTGCCGACCGTATCGACCACATACAGCTACACTGGGCCACGTGGCGCTAGCGTCACCAATACGATCAGTGCCGGCATCGACGATTACATTTCGGAGCTCAACTTCGGACTCATGGTTGGCGGCGAAGCGCGCTACGACCGCTTCACCATCATGACCGACCTGGTCTACGCCAATGCCAGCATCACAACCAAAAACAGCCATTTCTCGTCGGTCAATTTGGGCTTGGCCCCCATCGAAATCCCCCGCCAGTTTCAAGTGAGCACCGGGACGCGGATGGCGACGACCATATGGTCGGTTGCCGGCGGATACACACTGTTGCAAGGCGATTGGGGCAACCTTGATGCTGTGAGCGGCATACGCACGCTGTTCCTGGGCACCACGACCAACTACACGCTTGCTGCCGCCATCTATGCACCCGATGGAACGATCGCCCTAGGCCGCACCGGCAGCCTCAACCTGGGTGTGACGAAGGTCGAAGGAATCGGCGGCGTGACCGGCCGTATCAACATTCCCAACAGCAGTTTCTACCTACCCTTCTACGTGGACGCGGGCGGCGGGGCCGTGCCGTTCACCTGGCAGGTCTACGCTGGCGTGGCCTACAAAACGGTGACGTGGTTGGACGTTTCAGTGGGATATCGCTACTTGGCATTCGACGGCGGCAGCAAGACGAAGGGTGTGGAAAAGCTCAACCTCGGCGGCGTGATTCTTGCCGGCAACATCCGGTTCTAACTTCTCAGCGATCCGCAAGCCAAAGCGGACATCGGGGCTGAAGACCGGATTTTGGAACGGTCCTTTCGGCGGACAAGGCAGCCAGTTGATCTTGCGTCGCGGCGACACGCTGAGCAAATCAGATGGTTACCACTGTGGCGGATAATAGTATGGCGGAGGCGGATACTACGGTCGGGCTGCCGCCGCGCCAATCGCCACGCCTGCGGCTACGCCGACTGCGGCCCCAGCAACGGCTGCCCCGGCGGGATATCCGGGTCGATACGCACCACCGTAGGCATATCCGGGCGGCCGGTAGACGGTACCACCTGCCGGCCCACGATAAGCGCCGCCGCCGTATGGACCGCGCACGGCGATCCCACCGGCGGGTCCGCGATATGCAGCACCGCCGTATGGCCCGCGCACAGCGCCCCAGCCGAATGCATCCTGAGAAGCTAATAGCGCGGCCAGGGCAACGGCCACTCCAATTAGCGATTTCACTGAGACTTCTCCTTGAGCTCGACCTTCAAGGCGCCAACAGGCATGCGGAAGGTGAACGTGACATCCGCAGGCTTTAAACCGAGCTTCCAGTCCGACATCTCGGCAATGAAGCGAGGCTCGCCCGGCAGCGAACGATAAGTGACGATCAACCGACGCGGCAGAGCGCGATCATTCTTCTCCAGCCACAGTTCGAGTTCGATGCCCGGCGGCTGCATGAACGACAAGTGTCGGCATGCAACACCACCGATGGTAACCGTGTTTACTTCGGTGCCCGACGTTATCCCGGTCAGAAATGCCTTGTCCGGCGATGTCATCAGGAAATCTGCAAGCGGAAAGTCGACATCCAGCCGATCTGAGGTCGCCTTGATCATTGCCTCAAGGTCACCTTTCACCGGGAGATTGGCATACTTGTTGACCTCCTGATCGTAGATGGTAAGGCTCTTGCCGTCGTACGTGGTCTTCGTTGTCCCGTCATCACCCACTACATCTACGGCGAGTCGATCGGGACGATGCACCAACACGCTGCTGTCGTGGACAATGTGGAGCGGCTGACCGTTGGCATCAGTGTACTCGCGGATCGTGTGGCTGCGGAAAGAGAACCCGTCCATGGCAAGTGTCTCGCCCATAGCCTGCAAAGCGCTGCTTGCCGCTTCGCTGATAGGCTTTTCATCTGCTCGCACCATGCCTGCTGACATGATGCCAACTACAAGCAGAGAGGTAAATCGGAGTTTAATATGCTTTCGCTTTCGCAAGGCATTCGAATTACTCATGATACCAGCGCCGCTTCCAGTTAGCGGCCGATACCGGCTTTGTTGGCCCCCGCGCCGCCGCCCGGCGCTCCCGCGCCGCCAACACCGCCGACGCCGCGACCAGGCCGGGCAGCGGCGGCCCCTGCTGCCGGAGCTCCTGGCCTTGCTGCTGGGGCGGCAACGCATCCCTTTGGCACCCCAACGGCCTTGCAGGCGACCGCTTCTGCCGGAGCCGCCGCAACGGTCACGATGACGAGCGCCGTTAGAACCGAGAGGACTGCAAATTTCATCGGGTTGTTCCTAATGCAGAGGTGTTTCCGCCCAACCGCCTTGCAGGTGGTCCGACATCGCCCTCAACGCGCTGTTCGTCTGTCGCCATGAGCAGAGACCGAGACGAGTGAAACCGACAAGCTACAACTTGAGGCGCCCACCGGTTTTCGCCTACAGCCCTGCTGTCTACTTGATTATGATCTCGACGCGGCAATTCTGAGGCTCACGCACGCCAGGGCCGGTCGGTACCAGCAGATTGGTGTCGCCGAAACCCTGAATTGTGATCGCACTCTGTGGCACGCCGTCTCTGGTGAGTTCAGCTGAGACTGATTGAGCTCGACGTATCGATAGCGCTTTGTTGTATTGAGGTGTACCAGAGGTATCGGTGTAACCATTGACCTCAATCCGAGTGTATTGAACGCGGGTTGAATTATCGGCGGCTTCCTTGATAATCTGTCGGGCACGGTCGCTGAGTGTTGCCTTATCCCAGTCAAAGAATACCAAGTATGAACGTGATGGCGCGGGCGCCGGAGCCGCTATCGGGATTTGGGCAGGAGGCGGAGGCGTGTAGAAGGCGTACCGGAGGCCGAGCAAGAGCTCGTTGTTGTACGTGCCGCTGAGCCTGACATTTGTCCTGGTTGTCACTCCGAGGGGGCCTGCCAACTGTTGTTGTCCGAAATTCGTCGGCAGGATGCCAACAAAGCGGTACTCGGCCGTGAGCGCGAGGCCGGGGGCCACCGAAGCCAGGGAATAGGCGGCCCCGACAATGCCTTGATAGGCGAAGTTGGCAGACGTGCGTGTGTTGTTCGGCACCTGAATGGTCTGGAATCCGACATTCCGGCTGCTGAGCGCAATCTCCTGCCCGCCTACACCAACGCCGAGGTACGGTACAATTGGCGATCCAAGGTCGATGTCATAGAGCATGTTGACGAATCCGCCGTACTGCTCGTTGGTACCGCCACTACTGGTCCCGTTCAGCGTATTGACGGTGTTGCCCGCGTTGAAGCCCCGATTCTGAAGGCGGCCAACTTTGGCGGCAGCGTAGTTGCCTTCGATCTCCACGCGTAGTCTGTTGCCGAGCCCGTAGCCGAGGCTTGCCTGGAGTGCAAAGCCGGTGTTGTAGCCGTAATTCAACTTCCCGGCCTGGAACCCTCCCGGTATGTTCTGCGGTTGTAGGTTCTGATCCAGGATGAAGTCCGCGCCAGCTCCAAGGCTGACGTAGAGGCCAGAGACGGGTTGTGCCGCTGCGAGCATCGGGATCACGATTATTGTCGCCGTGCAGATCGCGCCACGGACATGCATGTGATGGTTCCCCAGGTTTGGAAGTATGTCATTTTTATGCCAATATTGCTTCGCATGCAGACGAGGTGGTCGTCGGAGCCTTCGGTTGGTTGACCGCGACTCGTGCTGGTCCTATCGCGCCGGCACGTTGTGCCGATGCCCAGCATCCGTTGTTGACGTTGAGTCATTCTCCTATATCGCGACCTATCGGCCCGATTAGCGTCAGTTGTCGTCATCGAGCTGGCGTTTCGAGCCTGGCGTGACGCTACGGACTTGAGTTGGGGTGCGGCTATGCAGATTTGGCACGCCAATCTGCTCGCCCGTGATTTACCTCGCTGCTGCCGGCGCCAATCGAGCGGCATTTCGAGATTAGCGAGATGCGACGGGCTCCGGTTACGGTGCAACTATGCAACTTCGGCGCGAGAATCCACACCGAACCGACGGATGCTCGGTTTTCGCTGGTTAACGTCGGCCCGCCCGCCAGAGAGGGACCCATACAAAGCGGCTAATGACACAGCGACGTGCCAAAACCGCATAGTGACCCGTGGCTTCGCAGTCTAGGAGGGATTCGGTTGCCCGAAACCGGCGGTCAGGCCAGTTAACATTCTACCGAAGGAAACCGACGCAATGAACCGTCGCACTCTGATGCTCTGCGTAGTGGCGGCACTCGCAGCATGTGCGTCGGTGGATACCCAGCAGACCACCACTGTGAACGCCGTTGTGGAGACCGTAGACCCGGTTTCGCGGGAACTGCTGCTCCGCGGCGACAATGGGGCCCAGTCCGGCCGGCTGTTGTCCATGATGGTCGGTAGTCATGTGACACGGCTGAACGAAGTGCATCCTGGCGATCACGTGACTGTCACATACTACCAGGCGCTGGCGGCCAAAGTTGTCAGCCCGCTCGCGGGAAGCACTCAGCCCTTTGCGGGCGTGACGCTTGATCGCAACAACACGGCCGAGCGACCCGGCGGTGAGATCACCCGGGTTCGCAGCGGTCGCGTGACCATCACGGCGGTCGATCCGGCGACTGGAACTGTCAGCTTTATCGCGCCCGACAATCTGCCCCGCACGGTAGTCGCGAAGAACGCGGACGTGCTGGCCTTCGTGCGTCAACTGCGTGTCGGCCAGCAGGTGGATATCGTCTACGAGGAAGCGCTGGCGATCTCGGTCGAACCGATGAAGTGAGCCGACGCGAACCGCTAAAGGGGAATAATGATGCGATACTGGATGCAAGCGGCCCGGGGCGCTCTGGCAGTTGTTGCTGGGTTGCTGCTCGTAGGCCAGACGGTGCGCGCGCAGGGCAGCAAACCCCAAATCGTCCACGACTTCCGAGTACTACATCCTCGAAGCCCAGCACGGCGAGCAATGGGCCGCCGAGGACCGCGATCTCGACGCCAAGCTGGCGGCACTTCGGCAGAAATACGGCGCACCGCCCAACATCATCAATATCGTATTCGACGATACGCCGGTCGGCGAGGTCGGCATTCCCTTCATCCAGAAGCAGCGCGGCTGGGAGACGCCAAATATCAACCGTCTCGCTGACGAGGGTATCAACTTTACCAGGATGTACTCCGAACCGTCCTGCACCCCCACCCGGGCAGCCGTGATGACTGGCCGGCTCGCCGTGCGCAATGGCATGTACAACGTGGGCTTTCCGTATGAATCGGGCGGGCTGGCCGCGAGCGAAGTCACGATAGCGGATCTGCTCAGCAAAGCCGGATACGCGACGGCATTCTACGGCAAGTGGCACCTGGGGGATATCCAAGCCAGCTACGCCACCAGGCACGGCTTCGACGAGGCCCTGTGGATGCCGTACAACCAGCTTGCGAGCGTGTTTACGCCGCAAGGACAGGCGGCGGTCCTGACCCCGGCGGTCTTATTCCCGAAGATGTTTCCGCCCGATCCCTACGACATGGATCCGGGCTGGCGTCCGATCGGCTTCGTGAATGCGCTGGAAGGCACCAAGGGTGGGCCGGTGCGCGAATTCGGCACAGCGCCGAGTGTCGAGGAATATTTGAAGCTCGAGGGCGAGTTCGAGAAGCGAACCCTGGCCTTCATTCAGAAGAATGCGGCAGCGAAGAAGCCGTTTTTTGTCGCTTGGTGGCCGGCGCTCGGTTCCTTCCTGCCCTCGCCAAAGAAGTTGACGGCCAATGGCGGCATAACCGCAGAGCTGGTCACCCCGCTCGACGCCCGGATCGGTACCTTGATGGGTGAGCTGAGGCGCCTCGGCATCGCCGAAAACACTCTGATTGTGCTGATGGCCGACAACGGCCCGATGGTGCACAACGGCCCGCCCGGCATGGTCGATACCATTTACCGCGGCGGCAAGGGCGACTTTCTCGAAGGCGGCGTGCGCGTGCCGGCGATGGCTTGGTGGCCCGGCACGATCGAACCCGGTCAGCTCGTCGGCGACATCATCCACGCGACTGATCTGTTCCCCACGTTTGCGCGCCTTGGCGGTGCGACAGACAACATTCCGACGGATCGCATCATTGACGGCATAGATCAGACCGCGCTGTTGGTGAACGGCGATACGCATGGCCGGCGTGATTACGTCTTCATTTACACCGGCAACGTCCTGGCGGCGACGGTGAAGGGCCGCTACAAGCGCCACTGGATGGGCGAAATGCCCGGCCTGTCGGGGCCTGCCTTCTTCGATCTCTATACTGATCCGCGCGAGGAGAACGGCAAGCTGGTTCCTATGCTGTCGGCCAAGGGAATGTTCAGCATGATGAAAGCCCGACACGGGCTATGGATGGAGAAGTATCCGAACACGCCGGAGGCTCGCGATTTCCCATACGTCGGCCTGGAGAACCCGCGTCCGGCAACCAAGGCGGCCAGCCAGCCGCGCGTGGATCCCTCAAGGCTGCCGTTTGATCCAGCCGAGGCCATCAAGCAGGTGCCGGGATGGGCGGGCACAGAGTTCGATCAGGCTCCCGATGAATAGGTCACTGTAAACCACGTCTCGCAGTGGGCGTCAGCAAGCACAACGATCCGCGCCAGTCACGCGGGGCAGGTCATGTCAAAGGAGCCGAAGCTCGACTATCCGTCCCCATCCGAAGCCCCAACCAGCACCCTTCGCGCTTACAGCATGAAACGGATTATGCCCCAAGCAACGCATTGAGGAGCATGCATGTCATTCACGATCGGTTCGTGGATGCGCGGCGTCGCCTGGCCGCCTGGCCTCGAAAGCGTCTCAAACATCGGCCCTCCAAGCTGACCCGGTTCCGCGCACAATGACCGCTTTCACGGGGTCTGACTGTTGGTGAACAGGGTGCTGCACGCTGTTCTGGCGGTCCCGCTCCTGCTTGCGCTCGCCGGGCGTCCGGCTTCTGCTGAAGACGCGCCGCGCTTCGTCGGGGCGCAAGCCTGCGCCGAGTGCCACGCCGCGGAGACCAATGCCTGGAAACGCTCCCACCACGCGCAGGCGATGCAGCCGGCCCTGCCTGCGACCGTGCTCGGCGACTTCTCCAACGCCACGCTCGAACATTTCGGGATGACGGCAAGGTTCTTCCGCGACGATGACCGCTTCATGGTGCGCATCGACGGGCCCGACCACATGCTGCACGACTACCCGATCGCATACACCTTCGGCGTCTACCCGCTGCAACAATACCTGATTGTCTTGTCGGGTGGCCGCTACCAGGTGCTCGGGATCGCGTGGGACAGCCGGCCCAAAGACCAGGGTGGGCAGCGCTGGTATTACCTCTATCCCGACCAGCCCCTGCACGCTGGCGACCGGTTGCATTGGACCGGGCGCGATCAGACCTGGAATTATCAGTGCGCCGCCTGCCACTCCACCGATCTACAAAAGAACTTCGATGTTGCGACTAACACTTACGCGACCAAATTCTCAGATGTGAACGTCGCCTGCGAGGCCTGCCACGGTCCCGGCTCCCGCCACATCACCTGGGCAAAGACGGGCACGGGCGACCCGCATAAGGGGTTAGTGGTGTGGCTGACCGCAGCGGATCGCGGGAAGTGGGAGATGAACCCACAAACCGGCATCGCGCATCGCACCGAGCTGGCGTCGCCTGCCGAACTTAACGCCTGTGGCGGCTGTCACGCGCGCCGATCGGTCATCGCCAGTGGCGCCACGGCGTTCCTAGATGCATATCTGCCCGCGCTGCTCGAGCCCGGCCAGTATCATGCTGACGGCCAGATCGACGGCGAGGTATTCGAATACGGATCGTTCGTGCAGAGCCGAATGTTTCACGCCGGCGTCACTTGCACCAATTGCCACGAGCCGCACACAGCCAGGCTGCGAGAGCAGGGGAATTCACTGTGCGCACAATGCCACATGCCGCAGAAGTTCGACATCGCACAGCACCATCACCACAAGCAGGATAGCCCCGGCGCGCAGTGCGTCAACTGCCACATGCCGACGAAGACCTACATGGGTGTAGACCTGCGGCGCGATCACAGCTTCCGGGTGCCGCGTCCGGACCTGACGATGACGATTGGCGTCCCCAACACCTGCACCCAGTGCCACGCGGATAAGTCCGCGGACTGGGCGGCGAAGACGATCGCGGCGTGGTTTCCGGAGGGTCGGCAGGCCACGTCCCACTATGGCCTCGCGCTGGATGTCGGAAGGACCGGGTTGGCGGATACCGAGGCGCAACTCGACGCGCTGATCCGTAACACCACCGCGCCAGCAATCGCACGCGCCAGTGCCTTGCAGGCGCTGCCCCCCTACGCCACGGCCGCATCCGAGCTCACCGTCGAGGCGTCGGTCAGCGACCCCGAGCCACTCGTTCGTCTCGCGGCGCCGGCGATGCTGGCAGGGCGGCCCTCCCCGACGATCATAAAAGAGGTCACTTCCCTGCTGAGCGATCCCATCCGTGCGGTGCGGATCCAGGCCGCGCGTGCCCTTGCCGGTGTCGATCCGAGCACGCTGACCTCGGCGCAGCGGAGTGCTTATGATTCCGCCAACAAGGAACTGGTTGCCGCCGAGATGATCAACGCTGATCGGCCGGAGGCACATCTGAATCTTGGCTTGCTGGCGGTGCGGCAAGGGCGGGCTGACGAGGCCGAGGCGCAGTACCAAACCGCGCTGCGGCTCGATCCGAGCTTCGTTCCGGCGATGCTCAATCTCGCAGACCTGGATCGTACGCGCGGTATGGACCAAGAGGGCGCTGCGCTGCTGCGCAAGGCGATCGCCATCGAGCCGGACAACGCGGATGTTCATTACGCGTTCGGCCTGCTGTTGGTGCGCCAGCATGATCCGGCGGCGATGGCGGAGCTGCGCCAGGCCAACGAGCTGGCACCGGCCAACGCCCGGTACGCCTATGTCTATGCCGTTGCGTTAAACTCGACCGGCGCCGCAGCGCCGGCGATGATGCTGCTGGAACACACGCACCAGCAGCATCAGGCCGATCGCGATGTTTTGGTAGCACTGGTATCGATCGCCCAACAGCAGGGCGATCAGCCGACGGCGCTGCGGCATGCTCGGGAGCTGGCGGCGCTCGAGCCTAACGACGAGCAGATTCGCCGGTTGGTGCAACAGTTGAGTGGCGCCGTGGCACATTAGGCGGACTAACCTAGGCCGCGGTGCCTTGGGTAATGCGGATTCCGGGGCTTGCCGGTGGCGGATGGCGCACGTGCGCAACCTTGCCCCTCATAGCGGCACGGTCGAATGGTGGGATCGCGGTTGCGTGCCCCCGCAACCGCCTACCTCTACCGCAACCCCGTGGGTAAATGCAGGCGGGGAGAGAACCCTTTTAGGCTGCGCGGGGCGGGGACGTCCTATTTTCCCCGGGCAGGCGGCGCTGAGACGGTCAGAGACCAGTTCTCAGTTTCGTCGCACCAGGGACGCCAAGCTTTGCAAAGCGCTAGCATATCGTTGCAAATTATTCTCATGGCCCGGGCAGGCTCAGGGCAGGCGACCGCACGACAAAGGGATCTTCCGCCGGGCGGGCACTGAACCGCCCAGGGGCTGTGGGGGCCAGATAAGCCCGCGCTGATTCGCGCCGCTTCCGCCGAGTAGGTCGCCGCCGCAAATTCGCCCACAGGATCGGTAGCTTCAGTGGAACATGGCAATCGCATATATGCGTCCATGGCGCGCGCCGATGCCATTGCCGGACTGCTCGGTAACGCGTCTCGCGCCCTGGCCGAACTCGGCGGCCATGATGCCGTCGCAGATGCGCTGCTGATCATGCGCGATCACACCGACAGCTTGCCAGCTGCCCTCGGCGCCGCACCTGGCTGGCGTGCCTCTGCCCGGCAGCGCGCGCGTGCTGAGGCGTTGCGCGCCCTGGCGCGGTGTTGTTGGGTCCTGCAGCGCCCACCAGGCTGCCGAGCGCGTTGCGGCGGCGATCACGGCCTATGCCAGCACGGCGTGGAAAGCGGATCGCATCGGCGGCGCCAGGCCGTCCGATGCAGTGCACGGCCTGGCGTATGACTTCTTGATCGCCAATGCTGGACAGCCGCCGGCGTCCGAAACGGTGCGCAGCCTGCCGGGTATTGAAGTCTCTCGCGATTACCCAGCCGAAGATGCAGCTTGATCCGCATGGCATTCAGACCACGCACGGCAGCTGCAGCAGCCGATATAGCCGATGACCAGGTGGCGCCCATCGACGCGCACCCGGAGTTTCTGAAGCTGAACGCAATGCGCATTGCCATCAGGACCGCGCTTGAGAACCGCCGGCAGCATCGCCCACGGGTCAGCGTGTTGCGCAGATGCGCGAACGCGCTGCACAAGTTCCTGCAATATCACGAGGCGCCACGGACACCGAACGCCCGACGCATTGCCGTTGCCACTCGCTCGAGCTTTGGAGCTGGCCGACCGCGCAGAGGTGGTGGAGCCCGAGGATCACAGCAAGCGCATCGCGCGCCTTCGCGTGGAGGAGCGTTTGCTCGCGGACGGGCCTGGCGCGATTGACGAGGCACAGGACGCGCTGCGGGATGCGGAGAGTTTGGAGGTCGCCCGACGACTGCAGCCGACACACCGCGCTGTGCTGGTCAGGGTGTGGCAAGCAGCTGCAGCATTGTCGGCCGCGCTTGATCGAGAGCGTGAATTGTTCGCCGCACCGCGGCTATACGCCTCGGCCCGACATTCTGCAGCGACCAGGGCTGCATTGCGGCGCCATGTTGGGATCTCAGTCGGCATACGACAGCGAGATCAGCACCCTGCGTCGACGGCTTGAAGCAATGAGCCTCCTGCCATGACCGGCGAGGTGCACGAGCTGCTGAACACCTGGCGGCAGGAGATTGACGCGGGACCTGGCCGCGGCCCGTGAGGCCCTTGTCCTGGCGCGCATCGCGGTTGCCAGGGCGAACGACGCGGCCGTTGCGGCGCGCGCTGCGGCGAAGGAGCTGGCGGACGTAGTGTCGCCTCTCCCGCAGCATATCACCCTAGCCGCGTCACTCTCGGCGCGCGTGCCGGAGCGCCAGGACGTGCTGCGTCGGATGACGGGCGCGCACAGCTTGGCCGCGGCGACGGTGCAAAGTGTGTCGCGCCGCATTGCCGATCTGCAGGCGGCGCTTGACCAGATTGACCAGCTCGCCGCGACGGAGACTCCTGCGGAGCTGGCCGCATGATGCGGCCGCAACAGAAAATGTCGGATGCGGCAGCGTCTTTTTTGCGGTGTTCCAAACTCGCCGGCCACCCGCGCGATGCTGCGGCCTGGCGTGCAATGTGCGAGTATGCGAACAGCGCGCTAGTGCCGCCGAGTAGTGGGCTCGCCGACCTGCACGTCATTCTGGCACAGGCGGTCATGGGCGATGATGCGGCCCTCGACGTCCGTGCCCGCCAGATGGAGGATCTGGCGCGCGAGAGGCGTTACCCGTCAGGCTCATATTTTCCGGGTACTGTCGCGCTTTACGGCGTACGAACGCTGGGATTTCTCCACGGCGATCGAGGTGCTTGCCCCACTGGCCGGGGAAGGCGAGCGCATTGGCGGCGGCCGAGCGCAGCACGACCTGATCGAGTTCACCTTGTTGAAGGCCTATCTCGAGGTCGATCGGTTGGAGGAGGCACGGCATCTGCTTAGCGCGCGGCGACCTGGACTTCCGGCGTTCCCGTTGCGGGGGTTGCGGCGGTGCACTAACCTGCGGAGCAGCCAGTTGCATGGCTCTGTCCCGAGCTGCCGACACCGTCGCCGCAAGCTCATCCTGCGTGCGCCGAACAACAACCGGAGAGCGGGTCTGGACCATGAATATCACGAATCTGCTGCCGTGGCTGGTGAAGGCGGCAGGTACGTTCTCTTCGTGGAACCAGACGTTCGTTCATCGATCGCAGCCGGCTGGCCGTTTGCTGACGCGCCTACGAATAGCAGCTTGGGTCACTTAGGCGACATTGGAACTCAGACACCACGAAGCGTAGATCTTGTGATCTCCGCTCCTCTATATCCAAAAAAAAGTTGCGGCGCTGCTGGGCATCCCGCTGACGCCCAGCGACGGCGAAGCTTGACCGAGGCTGTCGTTGCACTCGCACCCGCCCGCGGCATGACCGCCGCGGTCTGCGCCGCGCTTGGGGTGTCACGTGCCAGCGTCCAGCGCCGCCGCTCCCGCCTGGCCGCGCCACCGGCAATCGACCGCCAGCGAGCGAAGCCGACCCGGGCATTGAGCGATCCGCAACAGCAGGTGGTACTGGAGCTGTTGCATGCGCCGCGCTTCGCAGACCAGGCGCCGGCCGAAATCTACGCCAGCCTGCTCGATGAAGGCGTCTACCACTGCTCGATCCGCACCATGTATCGCATTCTTGGACAACACGGCGAAGTCCGCGAACGCCGCGAGCAGCTCCGCCATCCCGCCTACCGGAAGCCCGAACTTATCGCCGAACTGCCCAACCAGGTCTGGTCCTGGGACATCACGAAACTTATGGGACCAACGAAGTGGAGCTACTTCTATCTGTACGTCATTCTGGACATCTTCAGTCGCCGCGTGGTGGGTTGGTGCGTGGCTGATGCAGAGAGCGCCGCGCTGTTCAGGCCGTTGTTTGATGATGCCATTGCGAAACACAACGTGCTTCCCGGTCAACTCACCCTGCACGCCGACCGCGGCGGCCCGATGAAGGCCAAGGCTACCGCGTTGCTGCTTGCCGACCTCGGCGTCACCCGTTCACACAACAGACCGCATACCTCCAACGACAATCCGTTCTCCGAGAGCCACTTCAAAACCCTCAAGTATCAGCCGCGCTTCCCTCAACGCTTCGGCTGCATCGAGGACGCCAAAAGCTTCTGTCGCCGCTTTTTCGATTGGTACAATCAGCAGCATCACCATGCCGGGATCGGCTTGATGACACCGGACCAGGTCCACTACGGTCAGACCGATGCCATTCACGCCGCACGTCAGAACACACTCGATCGCGCGTTCCGCAACAACCCAGAGCGCTTCGTCAACAAACCACCAGGCGTGAACCTTCGTCAGCGCAACCGCACCGTCTCACTGCCTTGCTTGTCCTCATGCCCCCCCGCATAGTCAGCAGACACGCAACCAGCGACTGGAAGGGACAGCGCCATGACATCATCCGCCCCACATTTCGGCTGGATGATGGGTGCTGTTGGCGCCGACAGTGAACCTGATGCCGCGCTGTACCGGCAGATGATCGCTGAAGTTGACCCGGTTTCGTGGACACCGGACCGTTTGCGTTCAAGGAGTCCACGATGGCCAAGACAAGATTGCCCTATGCACCTGAGTTCCGCGGCCAAATGGTAGAACTGGTGCGTGCTGGCCGTACGCCGGAGGAGCTGGCGTCGGAGTTTGAACCGACGGCACAGTCGATCAGGAACTGGGTTGCGCAGTCCGAGCGCAATGCTGGGCGTGGCGACGGCGGCCTGACAACATCGGAGCGCGAGGAGCTCAACCGACTGAGGCGTGAGAACCGTCAACTCCGAGTTGAGCGTGGGATCCTCTCAAAGGCGGCGGCCTGGTTCGCTCGGGAGACGAACGCGATCCCTGCGAAGGGTTCCGGTTCGTGAGCGATCACCAGGCGAGTTACCCGATCGTCACCATGTGCAGGCTGCTGGGTGTCTCCTCTAGCGGCTACTACGCGTGGGCGAAGCGGCGGCCATCGCGGCGGGCAGAGACAGACGCTGCACTGATCGCGGAGATCCGTGTGGCGCACGGAGCCTCGCACGGTACCTACGGTGCGCCACGCATCCATGCCGAGCTTGCGGCCAACGGCATTCAGGTTGGCCGCAAACGCGTCGCGCGGTTGATGTCGCGAGCCGGTCTTGCCGGTGTGTGTCGCCGCAAGTTCGTCGTCACCACTCTCAAGAGCGACAGCCGTCAGGCACCAGACCTGGTCGAGCGCAATTTCACGGCGGAAGCGCCTGATCGGCTGTGGGTCGCCGATATCACCTATATTCCGACATGGGCGGGCTTTCTCTATCTCGCTGTCGTGCTCGATGCGTACAGTCGCCGCATCGTCGGCTGGTCGATGGGTACCACGCTCGCCACGCAACTGGTGCTTGACGCTCTGAACATGGCACTGATGACGCGGCAGGCCAGGGGCGTGATCCATCACTCCGACCAAGGCTCGCAATACACCTCGATCGAGTTCGGCCACCGCTGCCGGGACGCCGGCGTGCGCCCCTCGATGGGTTCGGTCGGCGACGCATACGACAATGCCATGTGCGAGAGCTTCTTCGCCACGCTCGAATGCGAGCTTCTCGATCGCTGCCGGTTCAAGACACAGGCCGAAGCGCGCAATGCCACCTTCGCGTTCATCGAAGGTTTCTACAATCGGCGGCGACGCCATTCCTCGATCGGATATCTCTCACCAATCAACTACGAGCGCCGGCATCACGCGCTGGCGGTCGATCCCGACGCGCACCAGCCTGCCGTCGTGCTCGCGACCGTCAAGGACAAGCCCCCCGGGCGGCCGCAAGATGCGGCCGTCCTTGACCGCCGCTGCGCGCCACGGCCGCATCATCCTGCGGGTCGGGGCGGAAGAATGGCTCCGCCAGGGGCCGAACCAAAGAATGTCTCGAAAGCCGACGCCAACATGCCGTCAGATCAGATAGCATGACCCCAAGCTCTCACCCCTCCACGAAACCGGGGCAAGTCCACGCCGACGCCGAACTTGGCGCCGAGCTTGGCTATGACGCCGCCTGGGTCGTCGAGCACCACTTCTCCGACTACTACCCGACGCCGAGTCCGCTGCTGCTGCTGTCGCACATCGCCGCGCGCTGTCCCGGGCTCGGGTTGGCCACAGCCGTGCTGGTCACACCGTGGCATCAACCGCTCCGCATGGCCGAGGAGATCGCCATGCTCAGCCTGTTGACCGACGCGCCGCTGTACATCGGTCTCGGCCGAGGCAACGCGCCGCTTGAGTATGAAGCCTTCGACGTCGCCATGGCCGAGGCCAACGATCGATTTGATGAGTGCCTAGCGATCGTACGCCTCGCGCTCCAGGGCGAACCATTCACCTATAAAGGCAAATATCTGCGCGTGCCGCGCGAGATCAGGCTGCGTCCAACGCCGCGGCTCGACAAAATGATGTTCCTCGGCGCGGTCGGCCAGCCAAGCAGTGGAGCAAAGCTTGCCAAGCTCGGTCTGCCGCCGATGCTCACCGGGCATTCGCCGCTGGAGGCCCAGCGGCAGATCCTGACGGCGTGGGATGAAACTACGCAACAGATTGGCGGCGATACAGCCGCGCCGAAGGTCGGTTCGTCGATCCTGGTCATGGCGGACACCGACCGCGAGGCCGACGAACTAGCACGCCGCTACGTTCCGCGCTGGTATCAGTTACAGGTCGAACACTACGCGTTCGACGCTGAGCGCCATGCCAATGTGCCGGGTTACCAGCCGTTCCACGAAACGCACAAGCGGCGGCAGGTGTTTTGCAACCCCGACAACCTTGGCCCGCTGATCGACGCGTCACTCATCGGCAGTGCCGAAACTGTACACGTCAAACTGCAATACCTGCTCGATGTCGGCTACAGCCACGTCATCCTGATCCCGTCAATTCCGAGCGTGCCGGCCTCCTTGCGGCAGGACTGGCTGACGCGTTTCGCTCGCGACGTGATGCCGCATTTCCGGTTGCGTTGTTGAATTCCGTCTTACGTCGATCACCGGCGTGACACGAAGAACGGGGGAAACCATGACGTCGAGAACAGGCGGATTGCTATTCGCGTTGTCGCTCGTGGCGCTGCTGTTGGGCAGGGGCGCTGGTGCGGCCGACCAGACGATAAGGATCGGCGTCCTCACCGACATGTCGGGCGTGGCGGTGGACGATATGGGGCCGGGCTCGGTGCTTGCCGCGCAGATGGCTGCCGAGGACATGGGCGGAATCGTCGCAGGTATGAAGATCGAGATCGTGTTCGCCGATCACCTGCAGAAGCCCGATGTCGGCGCCACTATCGTACGCCGATGGTTCGATCAAGAGAATGTCGACGCGGTGGCCGATGTGCCGAACTCCTCTGTGGCATTGGCTATCAACCAGATCACGCGCGCTGCCAACAAGGTGCTGCTGCCGTCGAGTTCGCAGTCACTGGAACTCACCGCATCACAATGCTCGCCGAACACGGTCCGCTGGACCATTGATACTTGGGCGACCTCGCACAGCTTACCGGCGGCGCTGATGAAGGACGGCGGCGACAGGGCGTGGTTCTTTGTGCACGCTGACAACGCCTATGGCCGCGACCTAACCCGCAACGCGACAGAGGCAGTGACCACGCTAGGCGGCAGGGTGGTCGGAACGGTCGCACATCCGCTCGGCATCACCGATTTCTCGTCGTTCGTCGTGCAGGCTGGTTCGTCCGGCGCTCAGGTTGTCGGACTGGCGAATTACAGTGCCGACCTCACCAATTTTCTCAAGCAAGCGAACGAGTTTGGCCTGCTCAAGGGTGGCCAACAGATCGCGGCCTTCGTGCTGGACATCAACAACGTGCGCGCGGTCGGACTGAAGCTGACGCAGGGACTGTATACCGCGACGCCATTCTATTGGGATCGTAATGACGATACCCGGGCCTTCGCCGCCCGCTTCGTTGTGCGGCATCCATTGAAGATCTACGTCAATGAGTTCACGGCGGGCGTCTACGCCTCGGTGACGCATTATCTTAAGGCGGTCGCCGCACTGGGTGACAAAGGCGATGGTCGCGCGGTGGTGGCGAAGATGAAGGCGATACCGACGGACGACAAGCTGTTCGGCAAGGGGAGGGTTCGCGAAGATGGCAGCGTGATTCATCCGATCTATCTGTACCAGGTGAAGTCGCCAGAGGAATCGAAAGGCGAATGGGACTACTTCAAGCTAGTCGAGACGTTGCCGGGTCAGGAGGCGTTCGGTCCGATGAACAAGGCGTGTCCTCTAGTGTCGGGGGGATAGGCAGGACGGCTCCAAAGCCTGGCACTGGCATTGATGAGCCTGGCGATCGGCTCGCGGGGGGCGCTGGACATGAAAGGTGGCGCATTCAGCGTGTCAGTGTTTCTGTCAGGCATGCCGGACCGGCCTTTCGTAGCTTGAGTGATGGACAAGGGCCGCGGGATCTTCATCCTCTTCCTGGCCGGCCGGTCAGCAAAACATGTTGCCGATCAAGCACTTCCACTCTGTTCACAGGCGTCTATATCAGATCGATCGCTCGACCCGACCCTCTCGGACATCAAGACCGGCGACCGTATGGCACGAGCTGGCCGGAGGCGGAATGGCGGCTTCGGAGCGGCGGGGCCAGAAGCTGCCCTTAACGAGGCGTGCGGCGGACTGGGTCTAATCCAATGTCTGGCCCCTTTCGACCGATGCCTTGCGAAGTAGGAGGTGGCGTGATCTGCCAGCGATTATGTGGAGACAAGAGGGGCGAGATGCGTGCGTTCCCTGGTGACAATTGCGCAGCTTGCGACTAACGACGCCAGTCGTTCTGCAGCGGTGACTCCGGCAACTGCCCCCGCAGTCTCCGGTGTCCAGGGCGCATGTGTCCAGGTCGCATTGCCCGTCCGTCATCCAATGTGTAGATTCCAGACGAAACTGAGGTCCGTGCGCAGCTTGGGCGAATGAGCGATCAGGGAATGACGGGAAGGAAACAATAGGGATGCCAGTCGGCAACATCTCGATATCCAGGTTCTGGACAGCAACGGTCGTGTACCTTCCGCTGCTGCTCCTCCCAGGTGCGGCCACACAAGCGCAACAGGCGCTGGTCGCCGATCCGACACAGAAGATGCGCCCTGTGACTGATGAGATGCTGCTCCACCCGGATCCGAGCGACTGGCTGATGTGGCGCCGCACCTATGACGGCTTTGGCTTCAGTCCGCTCAACGAGATCACCAGGGACAACGTCAAGGACCTGAGGGTTGCCTGGTCGTGGTCGCTGACGAATGGCGCGACAGAGAGCACGCCGATTGTGCACGATGGTATCCTCTATATTTGGAATTATGCCGACAAAGTGCAGGCGCTCAACGCCGCGACCGGTGACCTGATCTGGGAGTACCGCCGTGATCTGCCGCAGACGATCATCGATCAGGCGGGTAACAACATGGCCAAGCGTAACATGGCCATCTATCAGGACAAGTTGGTGATCGCGACGTCCGATGCGCATCTCGTGGCGCTGGACGCAAAGACTGGCGATGTCGCCTGGGACCATGAGACCGCTGATTGGCGCAAAGGCTGGCGCTATACCGCGGGCCCGTTCATCGTCGATGGGATGGTGCTGCAAGGCATGACGGGCTGTGGCAATGCCGAACCTGGCGGATGCTTCATCACTGCGCACGACTTTAAGTCCGGTGCGGAGAAGTGGCGTGTCTGGACCATCGCGCATCCAGAGGATCCCAATTTTAACACCTGGAATGGCGTTCCACTGGAGAGCCGCTTCGGCGCCTCCGCCTGGGTCGCCGGCTCGTTCGACCCGGAGCAGAACCTGGTGTTCTACGGTGTCGGACAGCCGTATCCCTGGATCGCTGAGATGCGCGGCACGCTCCCGAAGAAGAAGAACGCGCCAGGGATCACGAACACGGCGCTCTACTCGGATTCCACTCTGGCCATCGAGCCAGCGACCGGAAAGGTGAAGTGGTACCATCAGTATCTGCAGGACGACACGTGGGACCTGGATTACGTGTATGAGCGGATGCTGGTTGACCTCCCGTTCAACGGCGCAACACGTAAGATGGTCGTCACCACCGGCAAGCTCGGCATTATCGAAGCGCTCGACCGTACTACCGGTGAGTGGCTGTGGGCGAAACAGACCGTTCCGCAGAACGTCGTTGCCAACATCGACCCAAAGACAGGTGACAAAACGATCAACCCGGCGGCGATCCCGCATATCGGCCAGACCACGGTGAACTGTCCTGCGGACCCTGGTGGCCGCGGCTGGCCGGCCACGGCATACAACCCGAATACTCAGACCTTGTTCCTGCCGCTTAATGAGTTCTGCTCCAACACCACGCCGACGCCGCTCGATCCCGGCCAAGCCTATACAGGCGGTGGCCGCGCTATCTTCGCCCGCACTTTGGTTCCGGGCAGCGACGGGAACGTGGGACGGATCGACGCAATCAAGCTGACCGACCGTTCGACCGCGTGGTCCTACCGCGAGCGTGGAGCTGCTACCGGCGCGGTGTTGCCGACAGCGGGAGGCGTCGTGTTCGAAGGTGGGTGGGACCGCTACTTCCGCGCGTTTGACGATGCCACGGGCAAGGTGTTGTGGCAGCTTAGGGCCAACAACGCCATCAACGGCTTCCCGGTCAGCTACAGTGTAAACGGTAAGCAATATGTTGCGGTGTCAGTCGGAAACGGCTCAAGTCACGCCAAGTCACTTGCGACTCTGACACCGGAGATTGTCGCGCCGGACGGCGGATCGGTCCTGTGGGTCTTTGCTCTGCCCGACAAGAAATAGCGTCGAGTACGAGGTGGGGTGGACCTTTGCGTAGCCGCGCCCATTCGCTGACGCGCATATGTCTATTATGCGCCGCCATGCTCCTGTGCCTTGGACGCATGCCGTCATACGCTGACACCCCGTTTGTCGTGGACGAGTGGCGGTTTGGCACGCGAGAGACCAAGGCGACGCTGCGTTACTGCATCGATGAACGCGATCCGGATTGGCCAGTTGCACGCAAGATTGCCGCCGCTGTAGCCAGCGCATTATTGCTGCAGGCGAAGGAATACTTGATCGGCGACGATCCGCGAAGCACTGACATGTCCGGGGAGGACCTGGATGATACCTACCGCACGCTGATCCAGTACTGTGACGTGTTTTTCGGCTTCAAACTGGTGCAGTACGCCTATCCGGGCTGGGTCACTATCACGCGGCCTTATTATCGCAGCGCCTATGTCTATGTGGCGTCCGAACCGCTTTGGAAATCACTGGGCGACATACCGACAGCGCGTCCAATTGGTACCACCATCGGTACAAGCGCGGATATGCGGCTGACGCAATATCTCATGGCTGTTTCCGCCGATAAACGCTGGGACAAATACCCGATGTCGTCCGATGACGCGGCGCTCCAGGCGGTGATGCGTGGAACAACGGGTGTAGCCTTGGTCTGGGCACCGGCGCTCTGGACGCTCCGGAAGACTGATGCCGACATGGCGAAATTGCATGAAATAGCGCCAGCTCCGTTGCCGGTATCGACCGCCGATGTCGGCGCAATTCTGCTAAGCAAACAGGCGTTCTTACGTAGTAATATCGATCAGGCTATCGCCTCGCTGACTGCCGATGGCACCATCGCAAGCATCCTAAGGGACGAGAATTTCCCGGGAGCCCCTGCGTCACCATGATCCCCGCGATCCGAATCGATCATGTGGGCAAGCGGTACGGCCGTACAGTCGCGCTGACCGACGTGAGCTTCGATGTTCAGCGTCGGGAGTTGTTCGCGTTGCTGGGTCCCAATGGTGCCGGCAAGACCACGCTGTTGCACATCCTCTGCACCATCCTGGAACCCGATAGCGGCACAGTGCACATTGGGGACTTGAACGTGATCGCGCACCCTACGCGGGCTCGTCGCGATGTCGGCGTAGTCTTTCAGGAGCCAAGTCTCGACGACCGCCTGACGGTGTACGAAAATCTGAACTTTCATGGCTTGGTTTATGGTGTCCCTCGCAGACTGCGGCGACAGCGGATCGAGGCATTGCTCGAACTGGTAGAATTGACCGAGTGGCGCGAGAGGTTAGTGCGCACATTGTCGTCTGGCATGAAACGTCGGGTTGAGATTGCCCGTGCGCTAGTCCACGACTCCCATATCCTATTCCTCGACGAACCGACGATCGGACTGGACGCGCAATCACGAGAGCGGATCTGGGATTATCTTGGCCGCCTCCGCAGCCAGCGCGAACTGACCGTCGTTGTCACCACGCACTATATCGAGGAGGTCGAGGGTTGTGATCGCGTATGTATCATCGACCGTGGCGCAATCCTCGCAATCGACACGCCGGCTGCGCTAAAAGTTGCGCACGGTCAGCAGCTTCTGCGCGTGGTGCCGCGAGAGGATGCCATCGCCTCTGAGATCATGCTGGCCTATCCCGACACGGCCGTCCGGCGCGACGACGAGATAATTGTTCAATCAAGCGGGAACGAATTCGCAGAGGTCTTCCTGTCGCGCTATGGCAGCCGAATCCGCCGTCTTTCGGTTGAAGAGCCGAGCCTCGAAAGTGTGTTCCTTGCCCTGACCGGCCGCGAAATTCGTGACCAGGCGGCTGGCGCGCGCGAACGGACCCTGGCGTTCGGACGGCAAGGCGGGGAGCACACGCGATGAATGACGAAACGGCGATTGCGCACGATCGTCTTGGGCGTGCGATCCGTTTGCAATTCGGTGGCCTCTACGCCATCTGGTTCCGCGAGGTGAAGCGCGCGATACGTGACCGCGGTCAACTTATTGGTGGGGTGAGCCGACCGCTGTTGTGGGTGCTGATCATGGGCATCGGCCTCAATCCTTATTTTCGCGGTGAGGTTTACGGCGAGGTTCGCTTCGTCGTGCCCTACACCTATTTACAGTTCATCTTCCCAGCGGTGATTGCGCTCAACATCATGTATACGTCGGTGCAATCGGCTGTGTCCGTGATCTGGGACCGCCAGTTCGGCTTCCTGCGTGAGGTCCTGGTATCACCCTTGCCACGCGCGACAATCCTGTTGGGGAAGGTACTCGGCGGTGCGACGGTGGCGTTGTTTCATGGTTGTCTGGTGCTAGCGCTCGCTCAATTCGCCGATCTGTCGCTGTCGCTGGGCGACATCGCCTGGGGATTGCTGCTGATGGCGCTGCTCGCGTTCGGGTTGACGTCGCTAGGCGTCGTGATCGCCGGCCGTATCCGCAGCTTCGAGGGCTTCGGCGTGTTCTCCAACGCTGTGATACTGCCGCTGTATTTCACATCCAGTTCGGTCTTTCCCCTGGACCCATCGCTCACCGGCGCGCAGACCAGTGTGCTCTATCCGGAATGGCTGGTGGTTTTGGTACGATGGAACCCGATGACCTATGCGGTCGATGCACTACGGGGCGCCTTCATTCACTTCAATCAGTTCGAGCCATGGATGGGGCCGGCGGTGCTGGTCGGTATGGCAGTGCTGTTCTTCGCGTTGGCGCTACACGGCTTCAGCAGGTACTGAACGCACAATGGCCATGTGGTTGCCACAACGTCGCGACGTCATTTCGTTTGCCGTCGTGTTCGGTCTGCTCGGCGCCGTCTACCTTCTGCCGCCTGACACCGCCCTGCGGCAGGTTCGCGCGGCCGGGACGTTGCGTGTGTGTCTGCCGCCAGCCTATCCGCCGCTGGTTACTGGGGATCCGGCGAAGCCTGGCATCGATGTCGATCTGCTGCGGGTGATTGCGCGGGAACTCGATGTCAGTCTGGTGACCGTCGTGAACCCGGCCATGGGCCGGGACTTCAATCCGCGGGACTGGCACATCAACAGGGCGCAGTGCGAGGTGGTTGCTGGTGGCGTCGTCGGGTCCGCGACCACGAGATCCTTCCTGGAAACGACACGGGCCTATGCCGAGACCGGTTGGGCGTGGATCTCCCCCCGTCCCACCGTGGCATTGGAAGGCCGGCGCGTCGGTGTCCTGGTTGGTGTATCAGGCCTTGATCGCGTCGCGCTGGCTGCTTGGCTACGAGCTGTGAAGGCGCAGGTTACCATCACGCTGGATGCGGCCGAGTTGGTGCAGGGCCTCAAGGACGGACGTTTTGATGCCGGGATTACGGAACGCCTGCTGGCCACTGAACTGGCGAGTCCGCTTGGGTGGAGCGTAGGCTGGATGCCAGCCAAGCTGGGCCGCCATCCGATCGTGCTCGGGCTGTGGAAAGGTGATTTGACACTGAAGCGCGCTATCGTCTCCGCGATGGGGCGGATGCAGCGCGACGGCGAGTTGGCAACTATCATGGCGCGATATATCCCCGACGATACGGTCGTACAGGATGATGTGCACAGCTGAGGAACCCAGACCGCGACGCGGTGAGCTTGTCAGAAGTGTCCGATGGGAACACGATGACCCCTGAAATCGCCCGGCGATTGGAAAACGCCGGCCGATGAAGCCGCGGTCATGGCGTCGCCTCAATGGGGGACCAATCATGCAAGCGCAATTTAGGCTATTGGACCACTTCTATCGCACAGCACTGCCGATGGCCGCCCTTGTGGGCCTGGCCTGCACACCGATGGTGGCACTCGCGCAGCCGACACAGATCATCATCGACGACACGCGGGTCTTTCCGGAAAGCCTGACCTCGACCGCTGACGGAACGGTCATCATCGGCAGCCTTGATCATGGCACGATCTATCGCGCCGCGCCCGGCGCCGCAAAGGCGACAGCTTGGATTGCTCCGGGATCCGACGGCCTTACCCGTGTGCTGGGTGTATTGGCGCACGATGCCACGAACACGCTGTGGGTTTGCACGGATGATCCTGACCCGAATGGCGGCAAGGCCGGACTCAAGGCCTTCGACCTGCAGAACGCCGCACCGAAAGGGGACTATCCATTCCCCGGCGACGGCTTGTGCAATGACATTGCCGTGGCACGTGACGGCACGACATACGTCACGGACACACGCGGTGGGCGCATCCTTATCCTCAAGCGTGGCGCTACCGCGCTCGATGTCTTATGGACCGACCCCAAATGGGTTGGGATTGATGGGATTGTGGTGCTGACGGATGGCGCGGTGCTTTTCAACAATGTGCGCGAGAATCAGCTTGTGCGTGTGGAAATCAAGCCCGGCGGTGCCGCAGGCACCGTGACGCAACTTGAACTTTCGCAGCCGATCGGTGGGCCCGATGGCATGCGGACGCTGACGGATGGGCGCATCATCCTTGCCGAGAACCGTGCGGGCAAGATTGATGTCGTGACCATAGAGGGTAACAAGGCGGAAATAGTAACAATCAAGGACGGTTTCAAATTCACGCCCACCGCAGTGACGGTTGTGGGTGACACCGCCTGGGCGCTCGAAGCCAAGTTTGCATACCGCAATGACCCAGCGCTCAAGGACAAGGACCCCGGACAGTTTGGAGCGACTGCAGTCCAGTTACCCAGGCGTTGACGACCTTTAGCTTTCGCTCGGCGTCACCTGGCGCGACCTCATGCGATCAGCCGTCCCAGATGACACGTGCGATGGCAGCCTCGGCAGGGGCGAGCAACCGCGCAACTACGCCTGTTGCAATAAGCAACGCGAGCAGCACAGCAAAATAGGGCTGAGCGCGACGGAGCGTGTCCCGCCTCTGAGGTAACACCGCCACCAGAATATGCTGCCCCGACAGCAGCGGCAGCGGCAGCAGGTTGAACACTGTGAACGAGACGCAGAGCTGTCCGACAGTCTCCACGAAGACGAATAAAGTCGCCGCGGCCGTATCCGGCAACATGTTCAACACGAAGGCCCGCATCAGCCGCAGCAGTACCGCGAGTGCGATGGTTGCGCATGATGCGCCGACAACCATGGCCAACAGCCCGGCCTGCCCGGCCCGAAGCCGGCCGGGATCCACGGCAACAGGACGGATCCAGCCGACGGTGAACAGTACCGTCAACAACCCGCCGATCGGATCAATATGTCGCAACGGGTTCAACGTCAGCCGATCATCATAGCGCGGCCCGGAATCGCCCATCGCGCATGCTGTGGCCGCGATCGCAAAACCATGCACCGAGGCTATCAACAGAACTGCTCCGATACGCAGCATGACTTGCTGCAGGGTCAGATCGCGCACCCGCGGCTACCGTTTGAGGTCCATGTGCGCCAGTGCGGGGGGGTCCGGCGGCAACTCGGTCGGCGTGGGCTGGAAGCCGTTCTTGACCAGCAGGAACGCCGTGAGGTCAGCATAGGTCTGTGGGTTCAGCTTACCCGGACGATCCGGCGGCATCTTCGCCCGCATGAAGCCATATAGCGCCGCGACATTGCCGTTGCCCCAGTGTCGGACGAAGTACTGGCCGTTCAATGGTGCGCCACCGAATTCGCCGTCGTTCAGATTGGCGCCGTGACAATCCTGGCAATTCCGACGATAAATGGCTTGTCCGCGATCCGCCTGTTCCTGGGTGAAAGTAGGCGCTGCGGTGGCCTCGGCGGGCACCAAAACCGCTGGCATGAGCTTGCCGCGAAGTGAGTACACCTGATCGGCGGTCAACTTCGGATTGCGCGCGTCAGCAATGTCGGTGGGCGTGAACGGCCGAAAGCCACTGGGCAACGCCTGGTCATTGTTCCAGCTGTGCAGCACGTAGTCGAGTGCCCCGGCAAGCTGCGCATCGTCCAGCGTTTCGCCCCATGCCGGCATCGAACCGTTGAACGTCTTTCCGTTCGCGGTGATCTGCCCCTGTAGTCCATAGAGCACAAGGCGCGCCAGATAGTCTCGACCCACCGGTTTCACCAGGAGCACCGGCGCATGCCCTGCCAGACCGGGGACGGTGTCGGCCACGCCCTGGCCGTTCGGCTGATGGCAGGCCGCGCAATAAGTCGTGTAGGTCTGCTCGCCGACGCTCTGCCACTGGAACACGCCGCCGTCGCTCGCCGCCTCCGCACACGTTGCAATGAGTGCGAACGCTGCTGCAAGGCCAACCCCGAATACACCCAACATCGATCCACCCAAGTACGATCTTCAAGTTCAAACTACGCAACTCGTTGGTGCCGGGCCCCCTGAATGTCCTCTGAACGGTCACAAGTCAGTCCGGCTGGCCGCGCTACTGCGTCACTCCTGAAATCTTGCCTCCAATGGCCGTGGTTGGGAAAGACTTGGCGGCACGCGCCCATCTGCTATCCTGTTGCGTGTCGGCGCGATGGCCGGCCCGACGTTCTCGCGGAACGGGAAGAACGAGGAGAGATCCGATGGCCTGGGCACGCCCGAAGTTGCGCGAAACGTGCATAGGCATGGAAATCAACGGCTATTTTGCCGGGACCTTATAACCGACTGCGGCGGTCTGGCCGACCCGGTATGCCAGAGACTTCTGAACTGTAGTGACGCACCGATGGTGTGTTCTTGGATCCATGAGCATTTCCACCGGTTTCGGCCTGCCAAACTGGCCGTATCAGAATGCAGCGCATGGCCTCCATCCCGTCCGCACCCTGTGTGGGCGTGGGCATAGTTGTCAGGGCCCGAATTCGATTTTTCGAATCGTAGCAGAGCTGTCGGCCTGCCGGGGTCCGGAGCGGGTATCGGCCCTCCTCTTTATCCAAAGCGTCGGGTCCAGGAGACAGGTGTACGCGCGGCACAGTCGCGGTTTCGTTAGGTGAGGTCTCGGCAAGTGCACATGCCTCGCGTCACTCGGAACATTAGCCGCATTGGTGAGATAGCCGGGACAACGGTCCTGACCGTTGTCCTGCTCCTACTGATTCCACCGCACGGTATCCTGTCGGACAACGAGGAAAACTATTTCGCACTGGCCGAGCGATTCGTGGACGGCAGTGCGTGGCCGCGCGAAACCGCTGTGTTCGATACGTCGCCGCACAGGACGCTGAGTGATGCGACTCTCGGCGCTGTGGTATGGTGATCGGCTATAAGCCTGCTCAGGTGGCAACTCTCCTCCTGACGGTTGCCGCCTATGCGCTGGTGCTGCCGCCACTGTTCGGCGTCTTTGCGCTCTCAGCGCTGGACGCGGCAGTGGTGGTCATGAGCATGGCGCTGATCGGTCAGGATTTCGTCGGCGGCGAGTGGCTGTTCAGCGGCTACGAAGCCAAGGTGGCCACCTTGTATCTGTCCTGTCCGCGCTGCGCCCTGTGTTATACCAAGTCCCTATGACGGCGACTCACTTGGGATTCCCCGACGCGGCGTTGATCTGATTCAAGACTGGCGAACATAGGAGGTTCGCCATGCGTCAGCCAATCCCGTTGAGGCCGGATTACGATGCGACGCGGCTGCGCAAGATTGCCCGTGAGAGCGAGGATGCGGACCAGGTTCGGCGGCTATTGGCGCTGGCGGTAATCTATGAGGGAGGCAGCCGCACAGAGGCGGCCGAAGTCGGTGGCGTCACCCTGCAAGTGGTGCGCGATTGGGTGCTCCGGTTCAACGCGCATGGCCCCGAGGGTCTGATCGACCGCAAGGCACCCGGACAGCCGTCACGTCTGAACGACGAACATCGTGCCGCGCTGGCGGCGATGGTCGAGAACGGTCCGATCCCCGCCGTGCATGAGGTGGTTCGCTGGCGGATCATCGACTTGTGCCAGTGGCTCTGGGAGGAATACGAAATCAGCGTGTCAAAGCAGACGCTGAGCCGCGAATTGCGGGCGATGGGCTACCGCAAGATATCGGCGCGCCACGTCATCACGCGCAAGCGGCAGGTGCCGTCGAGGCTTTCAAAAAAAGTGGCCTACGACAGTGGAGACAATCGCGCAGGAGCGAGGCCTCGATCCCAGCAACATAGAGGTCTGGTTTGCCGACGAGGCCAGAGTTGGCCAAAAGACAAGATCACCCGCCGCTGGGCCAGGCGCGGCAGTCGTCCGTCGGCGCCATCCGACCAGCGCACACCGCCTCGACCTACATCTTCGGCGCCATCTGTCCCAAGCAGGGCAAGGCCGTCGGCTTGATCCTGCCGTGGTGCAATACCGCCGACGCCGATGAG
>CAWHVQ010000016.1:0-63157 GCA_963832895.1 uncultured Alphaproteobacteria bacterium
AATTCAAGCGGTTCCCTGGCGCTCCTCGGATTGTCCCGTTGCGTTGCCCGGCGCTGAGTCCACGGCAGCGTTCACGAATTCCCGCGCGTCACTCCTGACTGTCATTGCATCTGCTGCATCCGATGATGGGGAAGCGAGTGCGCGGTCCAACGCCTGGACGGCGAGCTGCGCGGCCTGTTCTGTCACGTGCTGATAGATTTCAGGGTCAACGCGGGATCGGCATCGCCGAGGCCGGTGACGTGACTGACGACAGGCCGAGGCCCGGCTCGGTCGCCATAACTGGCCCCCGCAGCGGGAAACACCAGGTCATCGGGATCAATGGTGCGTTCGGCGGCATCTTCTGCGGCGAAAGCTGGACCCTGAGCCAGGGGCTACTGCTACGGTTCGGTCAGGCAGAACCCCTTGCACCGCGTCGCCGTGAAAGGCGAAGCCGAACGGCAGTGCCAAGGGCAGACGCCCTCGGGCAGCCGCAGTGCGGCGGTCAGCACGATCCTGACGATGGTGCTGGTGGCGCGATGGACGTCGCGCCGATGCACGTGATCACCAAGCCCTAGGCGCGGACCGGCGGAAGCTACCTGACATCACTCCGCATCCTCCTCGACGCGCTCGCCGGCGCGGGCGGCGATGCCGCTGTTGCGCAGGCCGGCGGGATGGAAGCGCGCAGCAGACCAGCCGGCTATCTCCTCGTAGCTGCGGTACTTTTCCTCCAGCGCCGCTTGCGCCTGTGCCATCAGTATCGCGGCTTCCTCGGGCCGGCTCTGCGCCAGCGCGCGATAGCGCGTCTCGTTGTAGGCGTAATCGCGGAACTTCAGTGTGGGCCGCGGGCTGTCCAGTACCGAATGGGTTCTCGCCCACCTCTCGCAGCGCGGGATTGTAGCGGAACAGCGGCCAGTAACCGCAGGCAACTGCCAGGTCCTGCTGCTTCATGCCGCGCTGCATATCGATGCCGTGCGCGATGCAATGACAATAGGCGAGGATCAGCGATGGCCCCGAATACGCCTCTGCCTCGCGGAACGCCTGCAGCGTCTGCTGTGGATTGGCACCCATCGCCACCTGCGCGACATAGACATTGCCGTAGGCAATCGACTGCAAGGCCAGGTCCTTGCGCGCCACCCGCTTGCCGGCGGAGGCGAACTTGGCGATCGCTCCAAGCGGCGTCGCTTTTGAGGCCTGGCCGCCGGTGTTGGAGTAAACCTCGGTGTCGAGCACCAGCACATTGACGTCGCGCGCGCTGGCGAGCACGTGGTCCAGCCCACCGTAGCCGATGTCGTACGCCCAGCCGTCGCCGCCGACGATCCAGATGCTGCGGCGGACCAGCTGTTCGATCACGGAAAGCAGGTCCTTCGCACGCGGATCATCCAGCGCATGCAGCCGCCGCTTCAGTTCGCCGACGCGTTCGTGCTGCAAGCGGATGTCAGACTCATTCACCTGGCGGCCATTCAGCGCGGCATAAACAAGATCCGCTCCCAGTGCCGGCGCCATCTCGCGGGTCAGGCTCTGTGCCATTTCAAGGTGTTTGTCCGCAGCCAGGCGAAAGCCGAGACCGAACTCCGCGTTGTCCTCGAACAGCGAATTCGACCAGGCGGGTCCACGACCTTCGCTATTGGTAGACCACGGCGTCACCGGCAGATTGCCGCCGTAGATGGACGAGCAGCCGGTGGCGTTGGCGATCTGCAGGCGGTCGCCGAACAACTGCGACAGCAGTTTCAGGTAAGGCGTCTCGCCGCAGCCGGCGCAGGCGCCGGAGTAGGCGAACAGCGGTTCGAGGAACTGCACGCCGCGAACATTGGCGAAGTCCACGCGCGCGCGATCGTTCATCGGGAGTGCGGCGAAGAAGGCGTTGTCCACGCGTGAATCTTCGACCAACGCGTCCTTGTCGTGCATCGCGAGCGACTTGGATGGCACAACGGGACAGGCCTCCACACAAAGGCCGCAGCCGGTGCAGTCCTCGATCGCGAAGTCGAGCGCGAAGCGGACGTCGGGAAAGCCACGCACGTTGATCGGCGCCGAGCGAAAACCTGCCGGAGCGGTGTCGAGCTTCGCTGCGTCGAAATACTTTGCCTGGATTACGCCGTGCGGGCAGACGAAGCTGCACTGTCCGCATTGCACGCAGGTGTCGGCGTCCCATACCGGGACGGCGTCGGCGATGTTGCGCTTCTCCCAGACGGCGGTGCCGGACGGCCAGGTGCCATCCACCGGCAAACCGCTCACTGGAATCTCGTCACCATGGCCGCCCAACATCACGGCGGTCACTTCGCGCACGAAAGTCGGCGCGTGATCCGGCACGAGCGGCGCGAGGTCGAAGCGGCCGGTCGCCGCCTCCGGCACGGTGACCTCGTACAGCCGCTCGAGCGTATCATCGACCGCCCGGAAATTCGCCTTCACCACCGCCTCGCCCTTGCTGCCGTAGCTTTTGCGTATCGCCTCCTTGATGTGGCCGATCGCCCGCTCGCGTGGCAGCACGCCCGAGATTGCGAAGAAGCAGGTCTGCAGCACCGTGTTGGTGCGACCACGCAACCCGACGTCCTGTGCCACGCGGGAGGCGTCGATGACAAACAGTCGCAGCCCGAGCCCGATGATCTTCACCTGCATCGAGCGCGGCAGGTGATCCCAGATTTCATTCGGGCCGTACGGTGCGTTCAGCAGCACGGTCGCGCCAGGTGCCGCCAGCCGCAGCACATCATGGCGGGTGACGAACTGGAACTGGTGACAGCCGATGAATCCGGCTCGCTGGATCAGGTACGGCGCGTGGATCGATCGCGGACCGAAGCGCAGATGCGAGATCGTCTGGGCGCCGGACTTGTGCGAATCATAGACAAAGTACCCTTGCGCGTGCAGCCCCGCATCCTCGGCGATGATCTTCACGCTGTTCTTGTTGGCGCCCACCGTGCCGTCGGCGCCAAGCCCGTAAAATACTGCCTGGACAATGTCATTAGGCTCGATGCGGAACGACGCGTCCGGTGTCAGGCTCGTGTGCGAGACATCGTCGACGATGCCGACAGTGAAGCCATTGTGCGGTTCAGGTCTGCGCAGCTCATCGAACACCGCCTTCGCCATCGCCGGATTAAAGTCCTTCGACGACAGCCCGTAGCGGCCACCGACCACCAGCGGCATGCTGCGCCGTCGGCCGCGTGACACCGCCTGCGCCAGCGCGCTGATCACGTCGAGATACAGCGGCTCACCTGGCGCGCCGGGCTCCTTGGTCTGCTCCAGCACGGCGACGACACGGACGCTGCGTGGCAGCGCCGCCAGGAACGCCTCCGCGGCGAACGGCCTGTACAGCCGCACCTGCAGCACGCCGACCCGCTCTCCCAGTTCATTCAATGCGGTCGCGGTGGCGCTTGCTGTTTCGGTGCCTGACCCCATCATGACCACCACGCGATCGGCGTCAGTCGCCCCGTGGTAATCGAACAGATGATACTGCCGGCCCGTCGCGGCTGCGAAACGGTCCATCTGCTGCTGCACGATCTCCGGCACGCGCGCGTAGAACGGATTTGCGGTCTCGCGTGCCTGGAAGAACGTATCGGCGTTGTGCGCCGTGCCGCGCACGACCGGCCGCTCCGGCGACAGTGCCCGTGCGCGATGCGCGCGCACCAGGCCATCGTCGATCATGCCGCGGATCTGCGCATCGCTCAGCAGCGTGATGGTGGCGATTTCATGCGACGTGCGGAAGCCGTCGAAGAAGTGCAGGAACGGGATGCGCGATTCGAGTGTCGCCGCTTGCGCGATCAGCGCAGAATCGTGGGCTTCCTGCACCGAGGCCGAGGACAGCATGGCGAAGCCGGCCGCGCGCACCGCCATTACGTCGGAATGGTCGCCGAAGATCGACAGCGCCTGGGTGGCGACGGCGCGGGCGGCGATGTGGAACACTGTCGGCGTCAGTTCGCCGGCGATCTTGAACATGTTGGGCAGCATCAGCAGCAGCCCCTGCGACGCGGTGAACGTCGTGGTCAGCGCACCGGATTGCAGTGCGCCGTGCACCGCGCCGGCGGCACCGCCTTCGCTCTGCATCTCCTGCACCATGGGGACGTTGCCCCAAATGTTGGGAATGCTCTTGGCGGACCACTCGTCAGCCAGTTCCGCCATGGTGGAGGATGGCGTGATCGGGAAGATCGCGCACACCTCGTTCACCCGGTAGGCGACGTGGGCGACCGCGGTATTGCCGTCCATCACGGCGCGGGATTCGGCGGGGGAGTGGGAGGTCATGGTCAGCTATTCTCCGCGACCATTTCGATCGCGTGGCAGGGGCACTGCTCGAAGCACGTGGCGCAGCCGGTGCATTTCATGGCATCGACACTGTAGCCGAGGCCGATGCCCAGTTTGGCGATTGCCTGCTCGGGACAGGCGGCGAAACAGTTGTCGCACTCGAAGCAGTTGCCGCACGACAGACAACGTTGTGCCTCGTGCCGCGCCTCGGCTTCGCTCAGGCCGGCCATCACCTCGTCAAAGCCGGAGACGCTTTCCGCCTTCGTCAGATGATGCTGCACCGCCGGATCGACGTCGCTGAACACCGGCAGGTTCAGCATGTCGAACGTCACCAGTGGCGAGGAGGCCGGCTTGTCGTAGCTCGTGCCACGCAGCCAGGCGTCGATGCAGCGTGCTGCCTTCTTGCCGTGCCCGACGGCGACCGTGACGGTACGCTCCGCCGGGACCATGTCGCCGCCGGCGAACACGCCTGGATGGCCGGTCATCATCTGCCGATCCACCACCACCGTGTCCCACTTGAACTCGACGCCCGGCACCTTGCGAAGGAAGTCGCTGTCGCTGTCCTGGCCGAGGGCCAGCACCACGGCGTCGGCTTCGAGAGTTTCCAACTCGCCGGTCGGCTGCGGCCAGCCCTTGTCGTCGAGTGCCATCCGCTCGATCGTCAGCGTCGGTCCGACAATCTCCTTGATCGTCGTCAGCCACTTGATCTTCACGCCCTCGGCGAGCGCCTCGTCGGCCTCGAACTCGTGCGCGGGCATGTGAGCGCGGTCGCGGCGGTACACGATTAGCGTTTCTTCGGCGCCCAGGCGGCGGAGGCTGCGGGCGGCATCCATAGCCGTATTGCCGCCGCCATAAACCACGACCCGCCGTCCGAGCAGCGGCTTGCTGCCGGTGCTCGTCTCGCGCAGCAGCGCCACCGCATCCAGAACCCGCACCGCGTCGCGTGCCGGGATGTCGGCGTGCTTGCCGACATGCGCGCCGATTGCGACGAACACCGCATCGAACTGGCCGGCGTCGCGTTCGGCCAGCAGGTCGGTGACCTTGCGGTTCAGTTCGATGTGCACGCCCATGCGCCTGATGCGGGCGATCTCGGCGAGCAGGCCGGTGCGGGGCAGGCGATAGGCGGGAATGCCGAAATGCAGCATGCCACCGGGCACCGGCCCTGCTTCATGGATCTCCACCACGTGGCCGAGCCTGGTCAGGTGGTAGGCGGCCGACAGCCCGCTCGGGCCGGCGCCGATGACCAGGATGCGCTTGCCGGTGGCTCGCGCCACGGGCACCGTCCAGCCTTCATCCAGCGCCATGTCGCCCAGGAATTGCTCGACCGCGTGGATCGACACCGCGGCGTCCAATCCGCTGCCGTTACAGGCGGTCTCGCACGGATGATAGCAGACCCTCCCGTGCGTCGCCGGCAGCGGATTGTCGGCTATCAGGGTCTCCCACGCGCGGCGATACTCGCCTGCCTGCGCAAACGCCAGCCATGCCTGGATGTCCTCCCCGGCAGGGCAGCCGTGATTGCAGGGCGGCTTCAGCGAGACATAGTGCGGCAGCCGGGTCCGGAATGGCCCCGAGCCATGATGCAGCGTCAGATCGATCGCCGGGGTCAGGTCATGCGCAGGGCGTGACGCTGTTCGCTGATTTTCGTCCATGCCGCGCATGTGGCCACCGGTCCGTTAGCAAATCATTGACGTGGATCAACCCACTGTCAGGCGCCAATCGCTAGCTTCGGTCGCCATGGAACCACGCCTGATCACTCTGACCCTGAATCCCGCACTCGATCTTGCGGCGGATGCGGACGCCGTTGTGCCGACGCACAAGATCCGAATGCACCATGAGCACGCTGATCCCGGCGGCGGTGGCGTGAACGTGGCACGGGTGCTCCACGAGCTGGGCGGCGACACGCTCGCCATCCTGGCGGCCGGCGGTGCGCCCGGACGCGTGCTCGAGGAGTTGCTGGATGAGGCCGGCGTAAAGCGGCACAGCGTGCTGATCAGGGGGCGCACCCGGGTCAGCCTGAACGTGCAGGACGCCAGCACCGGCCTGGAATACCGCTTTGTGCCGGAGGGCCCGACCCTGACCACGGCCGAGTTCCAGGCCTGCCTGGCGACAATCGCGCAGGAGCCCGGGGAGTGGCTGATTGCCAGTGGCAGCCTGCCGAATGGCATCCCGGATGACACCTATGCACAGGTGGCGCGGATCGCCGCGGGCAAAGGACAGCGCTTCGTGCTGGACACCTCGGGTGCCGCACTGGTCGCGGCTCTGGAGCAGGGTGGATGCGAACTGGTCAAGCCGAGTCTCGGCGAGCTGGAACACCTGGTGGGACGGCCCCTGAAGGGCCCTGTGGAGCAGGACTGGCACGCGATGGCGCTGGTGCGGCGGGGTGCCACTCGCATGGTGGCGCTCACGCTCGGGGTGGAGGGCGCCCTGCTGGCCACGCCGGACGGTGTGATCCGGATGCCGGCCATGGATGTTCCGATGCACAGCTCGGTCGGCGCGGGTGACGCGTTTCTGGCAGCGACAAGCCTCGCGCTCGCGCGTGGGGCGACGCCTACGGAAGCCTTGGCGTGGGGCACCGCCGCGGGAGCCGCTACCGTCGCCTGCGCCGGTACGGCAAGGCTGCGGCGTGTCGACGTGGAGGCGCGGTTTCGGGAATTGCGCGGCGGTGCACTGTAGGCGACGCCTACAAGACCGCCGCCATTCGCCGGTTCGCGGCGAGCGCGGCGTAACGGTCCGCGAGAGTCAGCAGCGCCTTTGCGACATCGGCGGTGGTGGCAGTCGCGGCCATGCGGCACAGCTGGTTCGCGTTGGCCTGCAACTCATCAGCCGTACGTTGTGACAGAGGAACATAGCGCGCATGCGTGCCAGGAAATGACGGCATGTGATGCTTGGCTGTTGGGACGGAGTGGTTGCCAGAGGACTGGCAGTCCGCCGCGGCGGTCCTGGGGACAGCACGTGGCATGTGCGACATGAGGGACTCCTTATGCGGTGTGGTTCATCCCGCCGCACATAAGCCGAGAACTTGATAACAAAGGGTTCACGCCGACCGGCGACTCAGCGTGAGTACTCCGCCAGATCAACTGTATTAGCTATGACTTGATCCGACGGTCAGTGTTGGCTGTGCGAGCCGTGGTGAGTGTTGACGATGGTCATGCTGCCATGAGTTTCTCCTTTGCCAAAGGCAGTGCATCAATCAGGGTCTGAATTGGAGTCTTGCCGTAGCACCAGCGCCCTTGATGAGGGCGCTGGTGGTTGGACTCGACGACCCAGGCATCGAGGTCGGTCTGCAGTTCCTCGATGGTGCGATAGATCTTCTTACGGAACGCCACGCGGTAGAACTCGTCAAGCACGGTGCGGTGGAAGCGCTCGCAGATACCGTTGGTCTGCGGGCTCCGGGTCTTGGTGCGGGTGTGGTCGATATCCTCCACCGCCAGGTAGAGTTCGTATTCGTGCCGCTCAGGATTGCCGCAATATTCGGTGCCGCGGTCGGTGAGCACGCGGCTGAGGCGGATGTCATGGTCCTCGAAGAACGGCAGCACGCGGTCGTTCAGCACGTCGGCGGCGGTGATCGGTGTCTTTCGGTCGTAGAGTTTGGCGAAGGCCACCTTGGCATAGGTGTCGATGAAGGTCTGCTGGTAGATGCGTCCCACCCCCTTCAAGGTGCCGACATAGAAGGTATCCTGGGCACCGCAGTAGCCCGGGCACTCGCTCTCGAACTCGCCGTGCGCCTCTTTCTCGGTCTTGGCGCGTTCCAGTGCCTGCACTTGAGCTTCGGTGAGCACCAAGCCTTCCTGCGCCATCTTCGCCTCCAGCGCTTTCAGCCGCTTGCGCATGGTTTCCAGGTCATGGCGCTGCCAGACGCAACGCACGCCGGCCGGCGAGATGGACAGCGCCTGCCGCTTCAGCGCCTCGGCGACGCGAACCTGCCCCCATGCCGGCTGCTCGGTTGCCACCGCGATCACTGCCTCCTCGACGGCGACAGGCGTGCGGTTCTTCAGCACCGGCTTGCGGCGGCTGATCTCCTGCAGGGCGATCTCACCGCCTTTGTCGTAGAGTTCCTTGAACCGGTAGAAGCTGTCTCGGCTGTAGCCCATCATCTTGCAGGCCTGACTGACGTTACCGAGCTGCTTGGCCAGCTCCAGCAGCCCAACCTTGGCACGAATGATCTTCTGCTCCTGGGTCATCTCCTGGTCTCCGTTCCGCCGGTGGGCGGGCGCGGTTCCTGCCGTGGGTGAGAACCCCGCCCGCCCACCGGCTCCGCTTCCGAAAACCAACAATGTTCGTCAGATTAAGTCTTGGCTAGTGCAGATCAACCCACCGGCAGCGTGAAACGAAACGTGCTGCCGCCACCTGAATTCGGCTCCATCCACAGCACTCCACCGTGCGCTTCGACAATGGTACGGCACACCGAGAGGCCTATTCCCATGCCCTCAGCCTTTGTCGTGACGAAGGGCTGAAACAGCCTCGCCGCGATCTCGGGGGAAATTCCGCTGCCGCTATCGCTCACGTTCACCAGAAAATGATCGTCGCGCACCGACGCGGTTATCGCGAGTTCGCGGACCTGGCAGTTTTCCATCGCCTCCAAGGCGTTGCGGATCAGGTTCAGCAGCACCACTGACGCGGCGCTCACTGCACGGTCCCGAGTCCATCGATCACGACCATCGCGTCCGGTACGGTGTCCAGGATCGAGCGTAGCAGCGCCGACCCGCTGGCGCCCGGGACGGACTGGGGAGGGGCGTCCGGTTCCTTCATGGAACGGTGAACTTGAGCAATGCGATGTCCGCGGGGCAAGAGTTCCGCTGCGGGGTCTGTTACAATCAGTCGCTGGCGCGCTCGATGAAGTCGAGCAGCACCTCATCGTCCAGCGGCTTTTCCAGCACCTTCGCGACGTCGAGGTCGCGCGCCAACCGGACCATGTCGGGGGAGGGCGAGCCGGTTATCAAGGCAACTGGCAGGGTTATGCCCCGGCTGCGCAGACGGGACACCAGTTGCAGTCCTGTCTGGTCGGGCATGTGCTGGTCGACCACCAGGCACGAGAGCTGGTCGACCGGCGCCTCCAGCAAGAACTGTGCGGCCGAGCTGTAGGTGACGACGGAGTGGCCGACGATCTCCAACAGGAATCGGAGCGAATCGCGCACCGCATCGTCATCGTCGACCACGGCGACCAGCCGGCGCGAACCGCTTTGCATCCTGTCTGCTCCCGCGCCCGTCGCGCAGATGTTGTGGGTCAGCATGGCGGTAATGTCGTCGAATCTGGAATAGCCCGCCTTGACCTAGGTCAACGGCCCGACGCTTTTGCCGGTTCCGCCGCGATCGTCATGCGCACCAGCTCTGGCAGACTACGGGCAGCCATCTTCTCCATGACGCGCGCCCGGTGCACTTCGACAGTGCGTGGGCTGGAGCCGAGATCGTAGGCGATCGTCTTGTTCGGCTGACCGGCCACCAACCGGTCCAGCACCTCATGCTCGCGCGGGGTCAGCGTGGCGAGGCGCCTTACGGTCTCCGCCACCGCCGCAACCTCGTCGCGTGCCCGCTGACCGACCGCAATGGCGCTGGTGACCGCCGTCAGCAACTGCTCATCGTCGAACGGCTTTTCCAGAAAATCCGCGGCGCCGGCCTTCATGGCCTCCACCGCGATCGGCACGTCGCCATGGCCGGTCATTACGATCACCGGCAGGCGGATGCCCTGCTCGCTCATGCGGCGCTGCAGTTCCAGGCCATTGAGGCCCGGCATCTGCACGTCGGTCAGCACGCAGCCGACTGCATGGGATGCCAACTCGAGGAAGGCGGCAGCCGAAGCGTAGGCGCGCACCGAGAAGCCCGCGGTTTCCAGCAGGACGGTCAATGAATCCCGCACCGAGTCGTCGTCATCAACGATATGGACCAGAGGTGCCTCAGCCATCGGGCGACTCCCGCCAGAGCATTCCGGACGCAATACGTAGCATTACGTACGTCCGTTTCCGAATTTCGCCCGTCGTGGGCGGCCGATACACCCGGGACCATCGAAAACACATAGCGGGTGATGGAGAGACGGATGCAGGCGACCATGCAGCGGACGGAACAGCGCTTTAGCGACGCGAGTGCCCGCAATGCCGTCATTCGGCCGCGGCTGCAGCCGGCGCCACGCGATGCGCTCGATCTTCTCGAGCAGTTCGGCACCACCATCACGGTGGCGCGTGACCGGGAGATTCATGGCCAGGGCGTACTGGCAGATTGCTGCTACCGCATCCTGAGCGGCTGCGTGCGGATGGTAAAGCTGATGGAGGACGGTCGGCGCCAGGTCGGCGAGTTTTTGATGGCGGGCGACCTGATCGGCTTCGATGCGCTGGGCACCCACGATTTTGCGGCCGAGGTGGTGTCGGATGCCGTGTTGCGGCGCTATCCGCGCCGGATGGTGGATTTGCTGGCCGAGAGCAATGTGGCGCTGACGCGCCGGCTACGCGATCTGACCTCCATCAGCCTGCGCATGGCTCATGCCCGCCTCGTGGTGCTCGGACGCAAGACCGCGACGGAGCGCATCGCCACATTCCTGCTGGAGATGGCGGAGCGGCTGCCGGAAACGCGCCTACTGGTGCTGGACCTTCCGATGAGCCGCACCGACATCGCGGATCATCTCGGACTGACGATCGAGACGGTGTGCCGGGTCCTGGCGCATCTGCGCCGCGAAGGCACCGTCACGGTCGAGTCCGGCCGCATCACGATCCGCGACGGTGCGGCCTTGCGGCAGATGGCGTCAGAGCCGCGGCACTGAGTCCGCTCAGGCGTTGCGCGAGACAACGGGCGGAACCCGGAACGCGACCAACAGGCGGTTCCAGCCATTGATCGCCACCACCGCCATGGTGAGATCGACCAATTCGCGCTCGCTGAATTCCGCCCGCGCCATGTCGTAGACATCGTCCGGCACGTGGGTATCGGCGACGCGCGTGACGGCCTCGGTCCATGCCAGCGCGGCGCGCTCACGCGACGAGAACACCGGCGCCTCACGCCATGCGCCGATCAGATCGAGGCGCTCCTGTGATTCGCCGGCCTTGCGTGCGTCGCGCGTGTGCATGTGCAGGCAGAACGCGCAGGCGTTGATCTGCGAGGCGCGGATCTTCACCAGTTCCTTCAACTGCGGCTCCAGATCGCTCGAGTTGACGTAGGATTGCAGGCCCAGCATGGCCTTGTAGGCATCCTGGCTGACGCGTGCGGTATCGATTCGTGGTTGCATGTCGGCCTCCATCACTGACAGAGCCAGGAGTGGTCAGCCTCCGGTGTAACTGCCAGTCCAAACCCGCCGGACTCGACCGTACCAACCGCCTGCGGCACGCTCGACTTTGAGCGCAAGGGAGGTCCGTTCGATGCAGTTCGGCGTGTTCGACCACATGGATCGCGGACCGGTTTCGCTCGATCAATTCTATGCCGATCGGCTGCGGCTGGTGGAGGCCTATGATCGGGCCGGTTTCTACGGCTATCACGTGGCCGAGCACCACGCGACGCCGCTCGGTGTGGCGCCGTCGCCCGGCATCTGGCTCGCCGCGGTGGCGGAGCGCACGAAGCAGTTGCGGTTCGGGCCGCTGGTGTATCTGCTGCCGCTGTATCATCCGCTGAAGCTGCTGGAAGAGATCTGCATGCTCGATCAGATGAGCGGCGGACGGATGTTGCTCGGGGTCGGGCGCGGGATTTCCCCGATCGAGCTGCGGTATTACGGGATCGATCCGGACGCGGCGCCCGCGATGTACGCCGAGGCGCTCGAGGTGATCCTGCGCGGCATGACCAGCAAGGAGCTGAGCTTCGAAGGGAAATACTACCGCTATGCCAATGTGCCCATGGAACTCGCACCGTTGCAGCAGCCTCATCCGCCGCTCTGGTATGGGATCGGCCGGCCGGATGCCGTGCCGTGGGCGGCGGAACGGCGGGTCAATGTGGTCGCCAATCTCGGCGGCAAGGGAATGCGTGCGATCACCGACCGCTATCGCGCGGAATGGAAGGCACTCGGCAATCCGGCGAATGAGCTGCCGCTGATGGGAGTGAGCCGGCACATCGTGATTGCCGGAACTCGCAAGGAAGCGCTGGAGATTGCGCAACGCGGCTACCGCAAATGGCGCGACAGCTTCCTGCTGTTGTGGCGCAAGCACGACATCCAGTTGCCCAATCCCAACGCATTGTTTCCGGAGCAGTTCGAGGAGGCGGAGGCGCAAGGCCGCGCTGTCGCCGGCACCGCGGAGCATGTGCGCGAGGCGCTGCAGACGTCGATCGACGAGAGCGGGCTGAACTATCTACTCTGCCGCTTCGCGTTCGGCGACATCACGTGCGATGAGGCGCTGCAATCGGTGGAACTGTTCGAGCGTCATGTGCGCCCCGCGATCACGTCGGCGCGGGAGGATGCCTGATGTCGGCTGAATACGAGGTCTTCGCGATTCGCTATGCGACGCGCGAGGCGCGGCGAGCCGAGCATTTCATCGGCGGCGATCCCCACGACGGTCCGATGCCGATGGACTATTTCGTTTGGGTGGCGCGGAACGCCGAGAGGGCGGTGGTGATCGATATCGGCTTTACCGCCGAGAGCGGCGCCAAGCGGGGGCGGAAGCTGACTCGCGATCCGATCGATGCTCTGACACTTGTCGGAGTGGATGCGGCGAAGGTCGAGGATGTGATCCTGACGCACATGCACTATGATCACGTCGGCAATTTCCATCGCTTTCCGGTGGCACGATTCCATCTGCAGGAACCGGAGATGCACTACGCGGTCGGCCGCTATATGAAGCATCGGCAACTGGCGAGGAGTTTCGAACCGGACGATGTGTGCGGGGTGGTGCGGCTGAATTTCGCCGGGCGTGTGGTGTATCGCACCGGGCCAGGTGAGGTGGCGCCGGGGATTTCAGTGGTACCGACCGGGGGACACTCGGTGGGACTGCAGTTCGTCAAAGTGAACACGCGTCGCGGCGTCGTGGTGCTCGCGTCGGACGTGACGCATTTCTACGAGAACATGGAGACCGGGCGGCCGTTCACGACGGCCTTCAATATCGGCGAGATGCTGGATGCGTATGACGCGCTGCGCGCACACGCGCCGTCGCCGCAGCACATCGTGCCGGGACACGATCCCGAGGTCATGCGTCGCTATCCGCCGCCGCGGCCGGAGCTGGAGGGTGTTGTCGTGCGGCTGGATGTGGCGCCAGCGGTATAGACGCGCACAGTCATTGCCAGGCGCAGCGAGGCAGCGACCGCAGTCGCGACCGAAATTGCTTCACTGCGCTCGCAACGACTGTGGTCAGGTCACTCAGGCATGAGGTTCGGACGATTCTTCGGAAAGCGAGCGACCGTCTCAGCTGGACTTTGGCCAATTTCGGGTTGACCTGGGTTGAATCGAATGTGATCGAACGCCGGATTCGCGGCTGATCTTCTGCGGGCGAGTCTCTCCCGAATGTCGATTCGGGGGAGCGATGCGGGACGTGAGTTCAAGCCGCCTTGTACCTGCAAGCCTGGCGCTATGGTTGCAGCCTTTCAGAGAGGGTTTCACGGCACCGACATGGGAGCATGTTCTTGTGCTGATCGTGGGCAGCATCCTCACCCCCGGGCGACGTACCGTCGCTGCCGCCTTGCGCGTGGTGGGGTTCGAGCAGGCGATGGACTTCGCCAACTATCACCGCGTGCTCAACCGCAATCGCTGGTCAAGCCGTTGGGTCGCTCGATGTCTGTTCCGGGTATTGGTCAATAACTTGGTACCAACCGGCCCGGTCATCATGGGCCTCGACGACACGATCGAGCGGCGATGGGGTGCCAAGATCAAAGCCCGGGGCATCTATCGAGACCCGGTCCGCTCTTCGCATGGTCATTTCGTCAAGGCGAGCGGCCTGCGATGGTTGTCGATCATGCTGCTGCCCGAGATCCCATGGGCTGGGCGCATCTGGGCACTGCCATTTTTGACTGTCCTGGCACCGTCAGAACGATATGCTCGCAAATACAAGCGGCGACATAAGAAGCTCACTGACTGGGGGCGGCAGGTCATGCTGCAGGTCGCACGGTGGCTGCCGGAGCGGCAGATCATAGCGGTGACCGATAGCGGCTTCGCTGCCATCGAGCTGCTCAATGCGGTTCGACATCGCCTCTGCATGATCACCCGCCTGCGTCTCGATGCCCGGCTGTTCGACCCGCCGGCGCATCGCCGAGCCGGCACGATCGGCCGGCCACGCGTCGTCGGCAGGCGCCAGCCAACGCTGGTTCAGCGTCTCGCGAATTCTCGGACGCGCTGGCGACGCTTCAAGGTGAACGGATGGTATGGCCGCAGCGAGCGACTACTGCAGATCGTTTCCGGCACCGCCATCTGGCACCACCCCGGCCGCCTGGTGGCGATCCGCTATGTACTAGTTCGCGACGTTGCCGATGAGTTCAAACCACAGGCTTTTCTATGCACCGATCTCGATGCCGACCCGCTCGACATCCTTCGGTGGTTCGTCCGCCGCTGGTCCATCGAGGTCACCTTCGCCGAAGTCCGCCGTCATCTCGGTGTGGAGAGCCAACGGCAATGGTCTGATCCCGCCATCGCGCGGACGACCCCCGCCCTTCTCGGCTTGTTCTCTTTGATAACGTTGTGGGCCAACGAGCTCTATGCCACTCATGCACCGGCGCCGCGCACAGCCAGTTGGTATCCAAAGCCGTTGCCCACATTCAGTGACGCTTTGGCAGCAGTTCGTCGCGAGCTATGGGCCCCACAGAGTTTCGTAACATCGAGTCATACACTAGATGGCACTAAAATCTCACAGCCCACCATCAATCGCTTGATCAACGCCGCCTGCTACGCTGCGTAAATGGCCAAAGTCCAGCTCAGGCTCCAGGTTGAACGTGGCTGCGACCATCTCCGGCGGGGAGTGCGCCAGCCAGTCGGAGAACGAAATCTCCTCGTAGCGCGGCGAGCGGAACACCGCGACGAGTATCAGGTCGCTGTTGCCGGTGTTCTCGATGTAGTGGCCAAGCCCTTTCTGCACGTAGCCGATGTCGCCGGGATGGAAATTCGCGGTGTTCGCCGAGGGCCCGGCATTGAACACGGTCATCCGGCCGGTCCCTTTGAGGTAGTATTGCCATTCATCAGCATTCGGGTGCCAGTGCATTGTTCGCATGGCGCCGGGCCTTATCGTGACCAGTCCAGCGGCGATTGTCGTGGAGACATGGAAGTTGGAGCTGTCGGCTATCTGCACGAATCCGCCTCGATTATCGCTGATCTTGGGCGCATCGGCGAGCGAGAAGGTGAACGGGAATTCGGGCGTGCCGGCCTTGCTTGCAACGGCAGCCTGCACCTCGGCCAGCGGCCCCGGCACCTTGCCCTGGAAGATCCAACGGTCCTGTAGCGGAATGTTCTTGAAAGCCTCGGCTGGCACGCCAAAATTCTTCGCCAGAACCTCAGGCGGCGTGTGCGCCATCCAGTCGGTCGCCAGCAGCGTGTTGAACTCCGACGAGACGCCATTGTCGAAGGCAAGCACGAACTCGGCGCCATCGGGACCGAGACCTTGCAGCGAATGCGGCAGACCTGCCGGGAAATACCAAAGATCGCCCTCCTTCACGTCCGCCACGTAAGGACGGCCAAGAGCGTCGAGAATGGTGATTCGGCAGTGACCGTAGGTCATGATTGCCCATTCGGCCTGCTGATGCCAGTGAAGCTCGCGTATTCCTCCGGCGGAGAGGCGCATATTGACGCCGGCGATCTCGGTAGAGATGGCGAAGTCTGCCACGGTGACCTGTCGCCCCCAGCCGCCGTCCTGGATGCGCCGCGGTGCGAGGTTAAACGAGGCCCAAAATTGCGGCATGCTGCCCACGTCGGTCGCCGGTGGGTCTAGAAAGGTGGGCATGGTGCCGGCCAGCCCGGCGTCATGCGGCCCCGGAATGGTCAGTGCCTCGGGGTTTGTGGCATTGACGGCGCCCTCTGGGGGCTGGTCCGGATTGCCGAACGTGGCTGCGCGCGCCAGCGCTGTAGTCATGGCAACTCCACCGGCCGCACTTGCGGCCAGCACACCGCGGCGTGACAAACTCATGACAGTTCCCCAACAATAAACCGTGCGGGGCATCCTATCCAACGCGCAACGCTACATCCAGAGCGTTGCGTGACCGAGATTGCTTCGCTCCGGTCGCAATGACAGTTGGATGAGGGCGCGCCAAACGCCGGGGATGTGACGCGTTCTGCTCGGCGGTATCGCGGCGCGCGCAAAATTGTGGGCAGCACACCGACGTGCATCGACAGAATTAACTTCTGTCTTAACCACTCGATAAGGTCGTTCTGGTAGCCGGCACCGGCGCAGCCTGGTCGAGTGGCGGCACGCTGGTCCGCGCTCAACAGAGATGCGGGCGCGGCGTATCGCCAAAGGCAACCATGAGAACTCTATCTAGACCCTTCTTTCATTCACATGGATCTGTCGCCGCCTATTTCATCTGTAGTCTGCTCGCTACATCATTCGTGCCGATAACAGCCTCAGCAGGAGACCAAGACACTACAAGCGGCAAATCGACGGATAGTGACGGGTTGCCCCCATCGTCTTCCCAGACTTCGGCTGACAAGTCGAAGAGCACGCCGCGGTGGATTTTCTCAGCCGAGACTATCGTCTTGGGCCGCATAGGCGGCGTAAATCAGACCCTCGTTGAACGAGTGCCGGGCAGCGTACCATTTTACGACACGTCAATTGCCCCTGGCACCGAGGCTTTCAACAGCGACCAGTTTCAACAGGGTTTTTCCGCAGGACCAAAGGTAGGTCTGATTTACCATGGCGATTCCGGTTACGGTGCGGAGTTGTCGTATTTCAATATCTTCGACCAGAGCAGCACCAAAGCCATTGGTCCCGACACTCCGCCGGACTGGCTGGTAATGAAAGCTCCCGGCGCTTTTTGGCAAACTCAGGATTTCCCGTACCAGGCAATGGCATGGCAAGCCACCACTTCGCTTTATAGCGCCGAGGCCAACGGGCGGCTGGACCTCTCCAGCCGAGTGACACTGCTGGCGGGATTCCGCTGGTTGCAACTGAATGACAATCTCCTGGGCACATTGACGCCTGCGGATCTCACTGCACCTACTTGGAAGTCCAATCCTCGGACCAATCTTTTTCAGATCACACCCGGCGGCCCCGCAGGAAATTACGCCCCCTTCTGGAATACAAGCACGACGAACAACCTTTATGGCGTCCAGGTCGGCGTGGATGGAAGACTGCTGGACCTTGGGCACCTGTCGCTTGTCGGGCTAATAAAGATCGGACTCTTTGACAACGACGCCAAACAATCAACCGGAGTCAGTCTCGCCAAAGTGGAGTATCCATCGAAAGCCACGACCAACCACGCCGCCTTCGTGGGCGAAGTCGGCTTGCAGTTGAAATACGCAGTTACAAAGGAACTGACGCTGAAGGCAGGCTATGAAGTGCTGTGGCTCGACGGCGTTGCCTTGGCGCCTGGTCAGGTTCAGGAGACCTTTACTTCGATCCCAACGAATGTAAGCGCAGTTGGTGTCAGGAGCGGATCGAGTGTGCTTTTCCATGGCGCCACTGCCGGGTTGGAATACTCATTTTAGCAATGGCTGCCGGTCCGCCTGGCATTGTCATTGCGAGGAGCGAAGCGACGAAGCAAGCTCGTTGGTTCTGGCAAACCTATAACCGGGATTGCTTCGTCGCCCCGACGTTCATGCGCCGTTCATATCGTGGCTCAACTCGACGCAGCACATGGTTGGAACTCCGAAGAAGCCGTCAGTGTGACAGCGGCCTTATTATTACACCATCCGCCACGCTGGGGTCCGAGCTGGCGCTGGGCAACCCGCAGGTGGCCAGCAGCGGCAGCCTGTATGGCTTCACGGTGAACCAATACGCCGCATATGACAGCCGCTATCTGCTGGCCTCGGTGCTGCCGCGCAGCACGGCGCGTTCGGGGTGGGGGCAGGGTTGAACGCGGTGCACGGCGACGGCAGCTCCGGTGTCAGCGGGCAACTGGCGTTGGCATATCGGTTCTGACCGCTGCGTCCGGCGGGAACTACGCCGACATCTCGATCGGCGGTTCCAGGTCGTCGGGCAGCGGGCACACGTAAGGATTGCGGCCGATGCGCGCCTGATGGTCTGCCTTCGCGCGTGCCAGCAGCACCTCGTCCTGGATCACATCGACCGCGGTCCCGGCCATCACCTTCGCGACGTGCACCATTCCCTTGTGCGCCGCCGGCATCTTGCCCTGCGCGGTGAGCTGCCACGAATGGCCCGGCGTGCCGATCGCGTAGGTGGCGCCGCGCGCCTGCACCGTCGGCACCACCCAGCTCACGTCGCCCACATCGGTGGAGCCCATCATCGGCGCGCTCTTCGAATCCAGCGGGACGATCAGGTCGCACAGCGGCACACCGCTCTGCATCGGCACGCCGACGCGGCGATACGCGGCTTCGATGTCCTCGTCGGTCAGCGTTGCCTGGATCTTGGCGGCGAACGCGCGGTCGGCGTCGTCGAACGGTGGCGGGCCGAGGCGCTGAAGGCTGTCGTGCATTGCGTGTTCCAAGGGCGTGTTCGCCAGCAGGTTCGACACCGCGCTAACCACCTGCAATTCGACGCGCGTCTCAGTCATCAGCGCGGCACCGTCGGCGATCTTGCGCACGCGCTCGATCAGCCGCGTCAGCTCCGGCAGCTCGCGGGCGCGGATCAGGTAGCGCACCTTGGCGCGTGCCTGCACGACGTTGGGCGCAATGCCGCCGGCGTCCAACAGCGCGTAGTGGACTCGCGCGTCGGACGGCATGTGCTCGCGCATGTAGTTCACGCCGACATTCATCAGCTCAACCGCATCGAGTGCGCTGCGCCCGAGATGCGGTGCCGCGGCGGCGTGCGACGCGCGGCCATGGAAGGTGAAGTCTATGCGCGTGTTGGCGAGCGACATCGCCTCGGTCACGCCGGCGAACGCCGCGGGGTGCCAGGAGATCGCGACATCCACATCGCTGAACGCACCGGCTCGCGCCATGAAGCCCTTCGCCGCGCCGCCTTCTTCCGCCGGGCAGCCATAGTAGCGCACGCGGCCCTTGATGCCGTGTGCCGCCAGGTAGTCCTTCACCGCCGCGGCGGCCAGCATCGACGCGGACCCCAGCAGGTTGTGACCGCAGCCGTGGCCATAACCATCACCAGGCAGCGGCTTCGGTTCGGCCACGCCGGCCTCCTGGCTGAGGCCGGGCAGTGCGTCGTATTCGCCGAGGATGGCGATCACCGGGCCACCTTCGCCTGATTCGCCCATCACCGCAGTGGGGATGCCGGCGACGTCGGTGGTAACGCGGAAGCCGTGCTGCTGCAGCATCGCGGTGTGCTCGGCGCAGGAGCGGAATTCGCCGTAGCAAAGTTCCGGCATGCCCCAGACGCGATCGCTGAGCGCTTCGAAGTCGTCCTTGCTGGCATCCACCAGACGCCAGATTTCTTCAGTGTTCTGCATGACCGGACTCCTCGTATCTGAAGCAGGAGACCAGGTGGTCGTTCACCATCCCGGTCGCCTGCATGAAGGCATAGCATATGGTCGAGCCGACAAAGCGGAAGCCCCGTTTGGCCAGTGCCTTGCTCATCTGGTCCGACAGCGCGGTGGTTGCCGGCACCTGTTTGCTTTCCTGCCAGCGGTTCATCAGTGGCCTGCCGCCGACGAAGGACCACAGGTAAGCGTCCAGGCTGCCGTGTTCGGCGATCACATCGAGCGCCGTGCGGGCGTTGTCGCGCACCGACCAGACCTTCAGCCGGTTGCGGATGATGCCTGACGATGTCAGCAGCTTTTCCAACGAAGGATCGCGCATGCCGGCGATGCGCTTGATGTCGAAGCGGTGGTAGGCGCGGCGGTACTCGTCGCGTCGTGCCAGGATTGTCCGCCAGGAAAGCCCGGCCTGAGCGCCTTCCAGTGTGAGCAGTTCGAACAGCGCGCTGTCGTTATGATGCGGCACGCCCCACTCGCGGTCGTGATAGTCGCGCATCGCGGCATCGGCACCTGCGGCCCAGGCGCAGCGAGAAATCGTCACGGCGCTATTCTCCCCCTCCCCTTGCGGGAGGGGGAGGTTGGTTGGCGTAGTCACTTGACCGGCTTCACGTTGACCAGGTGCAGGTCCTCACCGACCGTCGGCACATAGGTGAACCCCGAGCGTGTCGCCCAGATGTTCTTCTGAATGTGCAGCGGAATGATCGCGACATCGTCGAATGCCATCTGCTGCGCCTGCTGCAGGAGCTTCTCCCGCGCCGCGTCGTCCGTGGTGCCCAGCGCCTCGCCGATCAGCTTGTCGAGTGCAGTATTGGAGTAGCGCCCTCGATTGGCGGCGCCCCAGCCCTTGGCCGGATCGAACGTCGCGTTCTGCGCGATCAGCGCATCCGACACCTCAGCCGTGCCGGTGCCCCAGCCGAACAGGAAGGCGGAGAACGCCTGTTTGTTGGCCTGACCGACAAAGCTCGACCACGGCAGCGGATCTACCTCGGTCTGCACGCCGATGCGCGTCCACATCTGGCCGACCGCCTGGATGATCTTCGCATCATTTACGTAGCGGTCATTCGGTCCGTGCAGCGCGATGCGGAGACCCTTTGGGTAGCCTGCCTCCGCCAGCAGCTTCTTCGCCTGCTCCGGATCGTACGGCGGCGGCTTGATGTCGGGATCGTAGCTGTACACGCCTGGCGGCAGGTACTGCCCGGCAGGCACCGCGGCGTCCTCCATCACGCGATCGACGATCGCCTTGCGATTGATCGCGATCGACAATGCAAGGCGTACCCGCCGGTCCTTCAGCGGGTTCTTGTCCAGCTTCTCACCGTTGGGTCCGAACACATAAGGGCTCGGCCCGTCGCGCGACTGATCGAGGCCGAGAAAGATCAGCCGCAGGCCGAGCGTCTCCCACAGCTTCACCTTCGGATCCTTGCGCAGCTTCTCGAGATCCTCGGTCGGCACGAAGTCGATGAAATCGACATCGCCGGCAAGCAGTGCCGCCGTGCGTGAGGCATCATTCGGCATGAAGCGATAGCTGACCTTCTGCCAGACCGGCTTCGGTCCCCAGTAGCTCTCGTTGCGCTCCAGCTCGACGCGGTCACCCGGCCGGAACGACACGAAGCGGAATGGCCCGGTACCAATGGCCGCCTTGCCGCTGTTGAAGTCCTCGGTCGTCATGCCCTCGTCGGTCTTGCGATTAACGATGAAGAACAGCGAAAGATAGGTCGGCAGCAGCGGGAATGCGCCTCGGGTGTGCAGCCGGATGGTATGTTCGTCCACCACTTCGGTGCTCACCACCGGCTTGGTGTATGCGGCGAAATTGCTCGGGCTGTTGGGCACCTTGGGGATACGGTCCATGGTGAAGACCACATCGTCAGCGACGAACGCATTGCCGTTCTGGAACTTCGCATCGCGCAGCTTGAGCTCCCATGTGTCGGGGGCCACCAGCTTCCAGGACTCCGCGAGGCCCGGGATCAGGCGGGCGTGTTCGTCCTGCTCGACCAGCCGGTTGAAGATCTGGGTGGACAGCGAGATGTTGGGAGCGAGATTGTGGAAGTGCGGATCGATGCTGGTCACCGGCGAACTCACCGCGACCCGTAGCGTCTGGGCGCACGCCGGCAACGACAGCGTCAACGACCCCGCGCACAGCGCGATCCGCCCGTAACGTCGCATGTCCATCCCCCGGCCGGTTCGGTCGGGGTTATAGCGGCAGGTTCAGTTCAGGCCCAGTGGCCCGGGACCCAAGGGCAGCCATGTGGTTGACGCCTACGCTGCTACCGTCGTTTTGCTGGCCGGTTGCCCTGTTGTATCGGTGTGCGACATGAACATCCTCTCCATCCAGTCCTGGGTCGCCTATGGCCATGTCGGGAACGCCAGCGCGGTGTTCCCATTGCAGCGCCTGGGCGCCGAGGTGTGGTCGATCAACACGGTGCAGTTCTCCAACCACACCGGATACGGCGACTGGACCGGGCAGGTCTACTCAGGCGACGCGGTGCGCGAGTTGGTGGACGGCATCGCGGCGCGCGATGTGCTGCGGCATTGCGACGCCGTGCTGTCCGGCTACATGGGCGACGCGGGCATCGGCGAGGCGATACTGCACGCCGTCGCACGCGTGCGCGAAGCGAACCCGAACGCGATCTATTGCTGCGATCCGGTGATCGGCGATGTTGAGGAAGGCGTGTATGTGCGGGAAGGCATCGAGGAATTCCTGCGCGATCATGCGCTGGCACACGCCGATATCGCGACGCCCAATCGGTTCGAACTGGAACGGCTGACGGGTCTCGACTGCGGCACGCTGGCGGTGGCGAAGCAGGCGGTCGAACGCCTGGCTGCCATGATGCGTCCCGACGGGATGCACTGCGTGCTGCTGACCAGCCTGGAGACCGAGCACACGCCGGGCGATCATCTCGACCTGCTGGTGGGGGAGGGGGGGCGCTTCCACCTGCTGCGGACGCCGCGCCTGCCAATATCGGTGAACGGCGCCGGCGATGCGATCGCCGCGCTGTTCCTGTTCCATCGCCTCAACACCGGGAATGCGGTGAAGGCGATGGAGGAGGCGGGCTCCGCGGTGCACGGCCTGCTGCGTCGCACGGCCGAAGCCGGCTCGCGCGAGATCCTGACCGTGGCGGCGCAGGACGAGTTCGTCTCGCCTGCCATGCGCTTCGTCGCGCATCCCTGCTGATGGCGAAGCGCGTTTCGTGCGGCGTGATCGTCACCGACGGCGGCCGCGTTCTGCTGGGTCATGCCACGCGCTCGCCGCGCTGGGACATTCCGAAAGGTCAGGCGGAGCCCGGTGAATCGCTGATCGGCGCCGCGATGCGCGAGCTGGCGGAGGAGACCGGCCTGGCAGTGTCCGAGGCGGAACTGCGACCGCTTGGTGTGTATGGGTATCTACGCGACAAGGATCTCGCGCTGTTTGTCTGGATGCGGGCGGACATGCCGCCAATCGACACGCTGATTTGCCGCTCGACGTTCGCGTTGCCTGGCGGCGCGGTCGTGCCGGAGTTCGATCGCTTCGGGGTGTTCACGTGGGAGGAGGCGCTCGGCAGGGTCGGCAAGAACATGGCGCGCGTGCTCGGGCAGGTCGCGCGTCCCAGCTAGAACAATCGCTTGGTGGCGATGCGCGCGCCTTCCGTCATCGCCGCCAGCTTCGCCCAAACTACATCATCGGCGACGCGCCCTCGGCCGGCCGAAGTATCGAAGCCGCAATCGGTACCGGCGAGTACCCGCCGTGGATCGCCCACCGCACGCGCCACCAGTTCGATGCGGTCGGCAATGACCTCGGGGTGCTCGACGAAATTCGTCAGCGGATCGACCACGCCGGCGACGATAACCTGGCCATCGTCGAGCGGCAGGTCCTTCAGGCAGCGATATTCGTGCGCATGGCGCGGATTGGCGAACGGCAGCACGAAGCCGCCGACCTTCGCCTGGCGTATCGTCGGCAGCACATCCGGCAGAGCCACATCGCAGTCGTGCGGGCCTTCGTAGTTCCCCCAGCAGGCGTGCAGCCGAACCCGCTCGCGCGGCACGTTGGCGAGTGCCGCGTTGATCGTCGCCACCACGCGCTCGACGAAGCCGACGAATTCGCCAAGCGGCCGGTCCTGGTACGAGATGTGCCGTTCCATGGCGAGATCGGGCGCATCGATCTGCAGCACGAAGCCGTTTGCAACGATGGCTTCATATTCCACCTGCAGCGCACGGCCGAGCGCCGCAAGATAGGCGTCCTCAGTGTCGTACCACGCGTTGCGCATCGCCGCGGCGATGATGCCGGGCGAGGGCGCGGTCATGAATGGTTCGGCGTAGCGACCCGGCACAGCGTCCAGCGCGGCACGGAAATCCGCGCATTCGGCCTCGACCGGGGTGCGATCCGGGTAGCTTACCTCGCCAACTGCCTCGGGTATCCCGCCAACGTTGCTGATCGACTCGTTGACCGCATCATGCGCGGCCTTCCACGCCATGAAGGCCGGATAGTGAGTTACGTCGGCAAACACCTTGCGCGTCCAGCCGCCGCCAAATCCAGTCATGCGATGGCGCACATAGAGGAAGAACGCCTCACGCTGCTGCTCGCCGTTGTTGGGAATGTCGACGCCGGCGGCGATCTGCTTGGCCACCACCTCCCGCACCGCCATCTTGCCCTCTCGGTCGAGCTCCGTGGCATCGATCGCCTCGCCACGCGAGCGGCGCACATAAAGCGATGTCAGCGCGGGCGGACGCGGCAGACTACCGGTGTGGGTTGTGAGGATACGATGTTCGCTTCCCAGCATCGTGATGTTCCCCCCTGTAGCTGAACGCTCGAATAGGTGAAGTTCGAGAAACACTATTTAACACTGACAGCTGCAAACCCGTGACAACGTTTCTCGTCGGTTGCTGGGGAAACGATGTCACGGGCGCTTCATCGCGAATTGCGCATTCTGCGCTGCATCCTGTTCAGCTGGCGATCTTGTCATCTGTCAAAACTCACGCTTCTGCTTGGTGTGTCCTACCTGTTCGTGCCGATAGATCTGATTCCGGATCGCATCCCTGTCCTGGGACATCTGGATGAGGTCAGCTTCATTGTATTTGGATTCGTCGCGGCGCGTCGCCTGCTTCCAGCGGAACTGGTTGCGCTGGCTTATCTGCCCCCCACCGTTGCCGGTCCCAGTTGCTGGCAGAACATGCAGTTCTTCGTCCGCGTCCTGCGCGCCGATCTGGCGAATTTCTTTCTGCTTCAGTACCGATGCGTTGATGGCTTCCTTATCACCGGCAAGAACTCGGGCACACACTGGCTCAAGTTCATGCTGAGTTGTGCGATCGCCCGGCAGTTCAATGTCGCGCCACCATCGCACTCGAGCGGCCGGGAGGCTGACCAACTCATCGGCCATCCAAAATGGCGACGGCCCGCCAATGTTCCCTGGATCGGCAGCTCGCATACCATTCCCTCGATCGCATTCGCCTGGGCGTGGCTGATCCATCTGCTGCCCCATCCGCCCGTCGTCGTGCTGGTGCGCGACATCGAGGCAGCGATGCTCTCCAACTATTGCAAATGGCGCGGTCGCTACGGCGGATCGATCGCGGAGTATGTGCGCGGCGATCCGACCGGCCGACGCTATGTTGCCGATCTCTGGTGGTACATGCATTTCTTCAACCGCTGGGGCGACATTGCGCGCGCGCAGCCTGGTCATGTTCTTGTCGTCCGCTACGAGGACCTTCTCGCCATGCCGGAAGCCTGCCTCCGCCGAATTGCGGCGCACTATGGCATCGAGCTTGGCGACCAGGCCATAGCCGAGGCGCTCCGATATGTGGGCCGCGACTCCATCCGGGCGCAGCTCGATCCATCCGACGCCGACGCAGTCGTGCCACCCGGGTACATACGGAACCAGGTGGTATTCACGCCTGCCGATGCGGCTTTCGTCCATGCGGCCGTGCATCGCCATCTGCGCTGGGACTTCGGCTATGGCTATCCGTTGGCCGAAGCGTCGCTCTCTCAGCCCGCCCTCTCGGCCATCGCCTGTTCGAACACGCCGGTATAGCCGAACAGGCCGACCGCGCCGCCGGTATGCAGGAACACCACGGTTTCGCGCTTGCCGATCTCGCCCTTGCGGATCAGGTCGATCAGGCCGGCCATCGCCTTGCCGGAATACACCGGGTCAAGCAGCACGCCCTCGAGCCTCGCCAACATGAGCACCGCCTCGGTCATGCCAGGTGTCGGCTGACCGTAGCCGGGACCGACATAGTCGCAGTTGGCCATCACCGCCGAGCGCGCAATGCCGCCGCGCATGCCGACATAATCCGCGGTCGCCTCGGCCAGCAGGTGCACGTTGGCCTCCTGCCGGTCCTTCGGCGCCCGCACGCCGATGCCCAGCACCGGAATGCCCGCATTGCCGCCCTCGAGGCCGACCAGCAGCCCCGCCTGGGTTCCCGCGCTGCCCGTCGCGGTGACCACGCGGTCGATGCGGAGTCCCATTTCATCGGCCTGATGCATCAGTTCCTGCGCACAGGAGACATAGCCCAGAGCGCCGACCCTGTTGGAGCCGCCACCCGGAATAACGTACGGATTCTCGCCGGCGGCTCGCAACGCCGCGCCCTTCGCCTCCGCCTCGGCGTTCATGTCGGTCCCTCCGGCGCGGTACTCGATCGCGGTGTCGAACAGCCGGTCGAGCAGCACGTTACCGCTGTTCAGATAGTCGCGGTCGTTGGTGTCGATCCGGTGTTCGAGCAGTGCCGAGCACTTCATGCCGAACCGCCTCGCCACGGCGGCGGTCTGGCGCACGTGATTGGACTGGATGGCGCCCTGGGTCACCAGATGGTTGGCGCCCAGCGCCTGGGCCTCGCCCACCAGCCATTCCAGCTTGCGCACCTTGTTGCCGCCGGTCGCCACCACGGTGCAGTCATCGCGCTTGATCCAGATTTCGGGGCCGCCGAGGTGGCGGCTGAGATTGGCCAGCTTCTCCAATGGTGTGGGGGTGGGAAACAGCCGTACACGGGGAAAACGGGCGAGGTGCATGAAATCTCCTGCCAAAGGCGCGAACCGGATGTAATGTTCCCCATCCTGACGTGTCGGACAATGCGGCTGGGAGGCGCTGCCACGTCCCGGTGACAAACGGCGCCGAGACCCCAGTTTGGAGATGTCTGGCTTGGTGGAGAGACCTATGCACATCGTGCGACGCCGCGGTTGGGAATTGTCGGAGCGCCTGGTGACGCCGGAGGCCCTGGTGCTGGGCCGTCGCGCCACGCTGGCCGGTGCCGGCTCGGTGGTGCTGGCGGCAGCCGCACCGGAGCGCAATCCCAAATATGTCCCTGGCCGCGACATCACGCCGGAGAAGTACGCAACCACCTACAACAACTATTACGAGTTCAGCGATGGCAAGGACCTGTGGGAGGCGGCGCAGGTCCTCAAGCAGCGGCCGTGGACGATCAGTCTGGAGGGCGAGCTCAAGCAGCCACGCACCATCGCGATCGATGACCTGCTGAAGCAGGTCCAGCTCGAGGAGCGGGTCTACCGCCACCGTTGCGTGGAGGCGTGGGCGATGACGGTGCCCTGGACCGGCTTCCCGCTCAGCCAGCTGCTGAAGATCGCCGAGCCGTTGGGCTCGGCGAAATACATCGTGTTCGAAACGGAGCAGGACAAGACGATGCCGGGGCTGAACTCGCCGTTCTATCCCTGGCCGTATATCGAGGGGCTGGCGCTCGACGAGGCGGCGAACGACCTGGCATTCGTCTCGACCGGGCTCTATGGCAAGCCGCTGCCGCCGCAGAACGGTGGCCCGATCCGGCTGACGGTGCCGTGGAAATACGGCTTCAAGTCCTGCAAGGCCTTGACGAAGATCAGTTTCAGCGAGAAGCGGCCGATGAATTTCTGGCAGGCGATCCAGCCGGCGGAGTATGGTTTCTGGGCGAACGTCAACCCGGCGGTCGCGCATCCCCGGTGGAGCCAGGCGCAGGAGCGTCTGCTGGGCAGCAACGAAATGGTGCCAACGCAGATTTACAACGGCTATGGTGAGTTCGTCGCATCGCTTTACAGCGACCGGAAAAACGAGAAACTGTTCATGTGATTGCCCAACGAATCTTGGCCGTAGTGGCCGCCATGTTTCTGGTCGGCGCCGTCGCCGTGGCGATGCTTGGGCCGCCCGAGGTGCCGCTGGGGCAGTTGCTGTTCATGATCGATCACGATCTCATGGATGCCACGCACAATTTCATCGGCACGCACATAGCGGCGTGGCTCTGGGACTACCTGATCGTGCCGCTGATGGTGCGTCCGGCCTGGCTGGTGCCGGCCGGGCTCGGGCTGATCTGCGGCGGCGTCTCTTTGTCGCTGTCCACGCGGAAGACCGCGCACCGGTCGCATCGACGCAGTTAGTAGCTACGCGCGGGGCAGGGGAGGGGCAACGGCATGAGAGTGTCGCTGACAGTGCGCGGCGGTGGCAGCGGGCGCGGGTTGATGGCGGGTCTGTTGCTGCTCGCGACCGCGGGCTGCGCGGACAAGGCTGCCACCCCCGACAAGGTCGCGCCGCCTGACGAGGCGGCGTCGTTCGTCACTGTGGCATCGCAGCCCGCGAATGTCGGAGATGCCAGGATTGTCGCCCTGAAGTACCACGATTCGGGCGAATATGCCCGGGGGCTCGCACAGGTTGCCGGGCAGGCGGACGATTGGCTGCAGACCCGGGCCGTGTCGGCCAGCCGGCCTGCCCTGGTGCTCGATATCGACGAGACCGCGCTGTCGAACTGGGACGTCATCAAGCGGGACGATTTTGGCCGCCCTATCGGCGGTGCGTGCAATCCTGCCCTTGATGCGCCCTGTGGCTGGGCGGCGTGGGATCAGCTTGCGCGTGACACGGCCATCGAACCGACATTGCAGTTGTTCCAGCGGGCACGCGCGCTGAACGTCGCCGTGTTCTTCATAACCGGCCGCCCGGAGAATCAGCGCCCGGCCACCGAGCGCAATCTCGCGGCAGTCGGCTACAAGGGATATGAGAAGCTCTACATGGTGCCGAATGGTGCACACTTCACCTCGGCGGCCGACTTCAAGGCCCCGGTGCGCGCAGAGATCGAGCAGCAGGGCTATACCATCATCGAGAATATGGGCGATCAGCCCTCCGACCTGTTGGGCGGACACGCCGAGAAGAAGTTCCTGCTGCCGGACCCCTTCTACCGCGTCCCATAGTGGCCGTCAGTTCATCCGCTCCGCAACCATAGCTTCATCGGCCACCTTCTGTCCGAGCACGTTGATCCGCTGAGGAGCCAGCAGCTTGAGCCGTCGATCCGGGCCAATGGCAAAGGTATGGACGTAGAAGTAGGTTTCCAGACAATCGACTGGCGCCATGACGGGGGAAGGCGCGGAGACGATCAAGAGCGCCCCGCACTCTCCGATCCAATCGATGTGCCGATGACCGTGCATGATGACGGCGTGGCCGGCCAGATGCTGCAGCCGACGGATGAACCAGCTGCCGTTGATGAGCGCCGTCCCGATGCGCTCCGACAACGCCTTGGCTGGCTTCGGATATTCGATAACGTGATGATGCAGAGCGACGATCCAGCAGGCGCGCGGGTATTGTCTGACGGCAACTTCAAGAGCACGCGCCTGTTCGGCTGACACCAGGCCCAACGCATTGGTAAACGAGAAATGCGTCTCGGCGTTGGAGTTCAGCACGATGACCCCGAGCCCATCATGCGTGACAGGTGGCATGACCATGGGAAAGATCGTCGCCCACAGTCCGGCCAATGATCGCGACAGGCGCAGCGAACCATTGTCCGCGAAGGCCGCCATGTCGCCGCGGTGCCATTTCAATGCATCGGTCAACGTGTCGCCGAGTTTACCGGCGCTGCTCTCCACGACATGGAGCCGCGAGCCCTGCAGCGCTCCGAGAGCCGAGATCGTGCGGACCTGACGCAGTCGCTTCATGGGGCTCGTCGGCAGATCCATCCGGGCCGGACTAGCGCGGTCCACCACGTTGACGTCGTGGTTGCCCGGCAGCGCAATCACCAGGTCGGCCAGAAGCGGATACGCGGCCAACGCGGCAAAGAACTCGGCCCACTCCGCCGAACGCCCGGCATCGGTCAGGTCACCCGTTATCAGAATGATGTCCAGCGGGTGCGCTGCATGGATCTCATCCAGGCGTGCCAGTGTCTCCCTCAACCGCTCATTGCCGCGTGCGCCCGATCGTCCGCTCTCGATGCGAAATCCGTAGCGCTCGCCGACCGTATGGACGTCCGACAGGTGCGCGACGCGCCAGGTTCGGTCGCCGGCCGTCGCCGCGGCAAAGTCGCGAAAATCCCGCGGCTGGGCCATGGTCGCATCGGCAATGCCCCAGACCAGCGCTGCCGTCGCAAAATATCCGCTGATGAGCACAACACTGTTCGCCAGTACCGATGGGCACCATCCGGAGCACCGGCGTAAGATCCGCCAGGCTGCCGGCCCATCGGGTCACGGGCCACACCAGGATGATGATGCCGAAGCCGAGGCCACAGATCAGAAGGCCCGACGCCGCTGCAGCACCTGCTCGAATGGCGCCGCGCCGGGCCTCGCTCATCCGCGACGCAAGCAGCCCCTCGGCAAGATGCCGGATGCCCTCGCGAAACACGATATACGCAGGTTGGACAGCCAGCGCGTTCAATGACCAGAAGCTGCTTTCGGCGAGCCGAAGCAGTGGCCGGCCCGCGAACCAGCCAATTGCCATGAGCAGTGGAAGCAACAGCGCCGGCAGAATTTCGTAAAAGACGTTCGTGGCATGGGACCAGACCGCGGCGAGCCAGATCGACACCAGAAGCGGCGCTGCCCCGAGCAGCAGGCCGGGAAAGCCGATCAGCAGCATCCAGGCGATTGCGAGCTTCGGAAGGCTTATCTCCGCGAGCAAACTGCCCGCCAGCGAGAGCATCGATCGCTTCTTGGTGCTGGAAGCATCGTCTTCGATGTCGCCGTTTCGCGGATCGAGGATCGGCGTCATCGGTTTCTCCTTGTGGGCGCTGGCCGACGGGCGCCCGTCAGTCCCGCGCGCCAGCGGGCGCTCCGGACAGCTCCGCAACCCAGCGGCTCGACGCATTCTGTTCGCAGATGGTCAGGACCGCGATAACGATTGGAACGCCGATGAACGCGCCGGTGATGCCCCACAGGAAGGTCCAGAAGAACACCGCGAACAGCACCATGAACGGCGACATCGAAAGAACGCTGCCGGCGATGCGTGGCTCGAGGTAGCTGCCGACGAGGAACTGGATCAGGTTCAGACATCCGAAGACCAGGATCGCATTCTGCCAGGCAGCGAATTGCGCGATGGCAAAGAGCGTTGGCAGAACCGTTGCGACCAATGGTCCGATGAACGGAATGTAGTTGAGTGCGAAGGCGATCACGCCCCATTCCTTCGCAAGCGGAAGTCCGCAGAGCGAGATGAAACCCCACACCAGGAAACCCGTCACGACGCTCATCAGGGACCGGACCAGGAGATAGCGTCGGAATTTCGCGGCGGTCAGCGAGCCCCCGGTCAGCATGACCCGCCCGGCCTCCTGGTTCTTCATGCCCCGGAGCCTGCGGGCCGCGTCGTCCACTTCCATGAGGCCCAAAATGACGTAGATGAGTACAACCAGTGAGAAGCTCAGCGTGCCGTTTATCCTTGTGGTGATCTCCTGGAAGGCGCGGAGCACCCAGCCCACGTTGAAATGCTCGGCCCATAGGCTCTCGACCACGATGCCATGCCCTGCGAGCCAATCGGCCATCTGGTTGTAGAGAAGCTGGAACCGGGCCGCGTCGGTGACGATGTAGCGGCCGACCCTGCTGAAGGCCCAGGTGATCGTCCAGGCGAATGCACCGATCACCACGATGGTCGCAAGCATGCTGATCGCGAGAGCGACGAGCTTCGGAAGCCGTGCCTGCAGCCGTGCCTGCAACGGCCAGACGATCGCGATGATGAACAACGCGAAAGTCAGGGGCGCGAAGACGGCCTGGGCAATCCCCAACGCGGCCACCACGAGTATCGCAGTGCCAATGCCAACCATCGCACGGAGTGCGCCATCGCTTGTCAGGCGTGCTCGCTTGACGGGATCGCGTATCGTCTCGAAGCCCTCGGCGGATGACATTCTGTGTGGCGTTCCTGAAGGCCAGGTGGTGCGGCAACTCGAAAGCCAGCGCGCATGGTTGCAGCTTGTGCTGATCCGGCCGGCGATGTCGAGGAGTGGTGATGCCGTCGCGTCGATTGCCCCGAGCCCCCAACGGCTCGGTCTGTCAGCTCCTGCGTTACGACCCGCAATTCGTCAGCGTGTCGTTCATCCCACCAACCTTCGCGCGATCGCGATCACCCGGTGCGCCTCGCTCCACAGGTTGAACTCGCCGAGCGCATCCAGCTTCGCCCACGTGGCTTCGGTGACATCGGTCGCGGCCACCGGGTCGCCAGCAACCCAGCGGGTCGCGAAGTCGATAATCGTGTAGTGGAAGCGCACGCGCCCAGATGAGTCGCGACGGATATTGTCCACCGTGGCGGCGAAGTGCAGCGAATCCACTTCGAGGCCCGTCTCCTCCAGCAGTTCGCGGCGCGCTGCCTCCTCGGCTGTCTCGCCAACCTCCTGTGCACCGCCTGGCAGTGTCCACGCGCCGACATTGGGCGGCTTGCCGCGGCGCACCAGCAGAACGGTGTCATCCTTGATGACCACGATCCCGATCCCGACGATCGGCCGGGCGGGATATTCGCGATCGCTCACTGCTTGGGTGCTTCGGCCGGCGGGCTGGTGGCAGGCTTCTCCGGCGGCGGTGCCTTCAGGTCATCGAGCGACGGCACCAGGGCCTTCTGCTTCCAGGCCCCAAGCTGATAGGTCCACCCAGCCAGCCGTGCGTTCAATTTGTCCGCCTCGCCCTTGGTCTTGTCACTTCCCTTGGCCGAGAATCGCGCCCAGATGTCCTTGTCGCCCTTGAACACCGTCGCCGTCACCTCCAGGCCGTCGCTCGTGGTGTACACCGACTGGCCGATCTTGTCGCCGACCGGCTGCTTGTCGGTCTGCACGTCCTCGAACGTCAGCAGTTCCAGCCCGCGGTCAACGTCATCGAGCTTGTAGTCGTCGAGCGGTGGATGCTCCGCCGGCGTCTTCACCACCAGCTTCTGGCCATCGAGTGACAGGTCGATCGTCGCATCGCCCTGGGTCACTGCGACACTGGCGATGCGTCCGTGGTCGATGTTCATGATATCCCGCTCAAGCCAGAGCTGCGGATCGGCATCGACCTGCAGGCTGCCCTCGGCGAGCCAGGTCTGATTGTCGTCGGGCCGGCGCACATAGACCTGCTCCGGCACATTGCCCTGCGTCCGCACGCGACGATGCCCGACGATCAGCGCGACGATCGGCTTGCCGGACGCGTCGAGCACGCGCAGCAGGTTTGAAGTGGCTGTCTTGCCGTTCGGATCTTCCAGGCCGAGGCGGCTGAACTGTTCGGGATCGGCGGTGCGCTGCTCGACCAGCCGCAGCTCGGTGAGCGCGGTCAGCATGCCACGCAGTTTGCTCGCCTGGACCGCGTAACCGCCGCGGTCCTCGAGACCCCAGGTGTCGCCGTGCTTCACGATGGCGGTGGTCTTGTCCTGATGACTGATCTCAACCCGCGCGGCACCCTGTAGCTTCTGCGCCAGACCGGGGAACAAAAGCCGGCCTTCGCTGTAGGTCCGTTGCTCGCCGGGCTGTTGCGCGGTGCCGAAATACCAGCCGCCGGCGACAGCAACGAGGCCGATGACGACGAGTGCGACGAGGGTGCGGGGTCTCATGCCCTGGCCCTCGCGCGGCGGCGGCTGCGCATGACACCGAGCACGATCGCCAGGATGACCAGCACCGCGGGCACGAGCACGATGTTGAACACGCGAAGCTCGGTCTCGACCCGCGAGATGTCACGGTTCAGGTCGTACTGCACCGCGCGCAACTGCTGTCGCGTATCGACGATATCCTTGCGCGCGGCGTCGATGGCGGTGCGCTGCTCCGGCGTGATCACCGCCTGCGCTTGGGCCTGATCGGCGCCCGCAGGCCCTTGGCGCAGCGCGCTCAACTGCTTCTCCGTGGCGTCCAGATGCTTCTGCAGCGCCTGCTCGGTCTGGCGGAATTTTGCCTCCGCCTCGCCCTGCATCTGGTTGATCATGATGAATGGATGGTTGCTGTCGCCACGCGAGCGCAAGCCGATCAGTGCGTCGCCGCCGGCGAGCGTGCCGATCAAGTTGGCCACGAACGGTCCGTTGTCGCTGAACGGCATCGCCGTCTGCTGGCCGAAGAAGTCGGATACCCGCACCCAGAACCGGTCGGCCAGGATGTCGCTGTCGGACACCACCACGAGATTGGCGGGGCCATCGGTCTGCGCCTTATAGGCAGGGAAGTTCTCCGGCCGCTTCTGGTCTTTCGCGAGTTCCGGCGGTCCGGTGAAGGCGGATTTCAGCACGCCGTGGATGCGCGCCGCGATCACGCGCGGGCCTCCCGACGGCTTGAAGTCCGCCAGGATCTTGGCTGGATCCGGCATCTTAACCTGGTCCACCGGTAGCTCACCCGAGCTGGAGCTGCTCGTTAGCAGCGGCGTGAAGTCGATCGAGGCGTTCGGCGCCTTGCTGATCGAACCGGCAGACGCGACCGTGACCTGTTGGAGGTCGGCGGTCGCGGGATCGTTGTGATTGATGCCGTCGCGGATGTTGAACCAGGCGACATAGTTCACCGCCTGCACTTCGTCATTTGCATTGGCGCGCACGCGCCACGCCCCGGTGAGATCGCCGACCACCTTGGTGGGATCGAACTGGATGCCCCAGGCGTCGAACAGCTTCTTCAAATTCGAGCCGGTATCGGAGGGCGGCATGCCGGTGGGCGACGGAGTGGCGGCCATCGCCTCGCTCCAGGGATCGACCATCACCATCAGCCGGCCGCCACGCATGACGAACTGGTCGATCGCATACTGCGTGGCGTCAGACAGGTTCTGCGCCTCGGCGACCAGCAGCACCTGGATGTCGGGATCGATCACCTGCGCGTCGGTGGCGACGGTCTTCACCTGATTGGTCTGCCGCAGCAGCGTCGCCGAGGCATAGGGCTGGCCCCCGGCGGCAGGCTGGCCGCGCATCGCCGCCATCATTGCGCGCGGATCGCCATCCAGCGGCAGCGACGACATCACCCCGATCACCGGCCGCTTCGGGTTGGACAGGTCGTAGATCAGCTTCGTCAAATCATATTCCAGGAAGCGCTCGCGCTCCGGCTGGAAGAAGGCGATGGTGCGTTCATCGTCCTCGAGGTTGCTGCCGGCAAGGCCGAAATAGACCTGCACGCCGCCTTGATCGAGTGGCACGCCCTGCAGGCCGTATGCCAGCGCGCGATCCTCGGTATCGCTGAACGGCTCGGGATCGTAGAATTCCAGGCGTACCTTGCCGCCGGAGATCGCGGCATATTCGCCGAGCATCTCGCGCACGTGGTCGGCGTAGGCGCCGTACACCGGCACCGTGCTGCCAAGACGACGCGAGTAGAACAGGCGCAGCGTGATCGGTTCCTTGAGGTCAGCCAGGATTTTCCGGGTGCCGTCGGACAACGTGTAGATGTGGCCGCGAGTCAGATCGACATGCAGGTTCGCCAGGCGTGCGTCGGCGAACATGTTGATGCCGATTGCGATCGCGGCGACGGCGATCACACCGATGATGGAGAACCAGATGCGGCGGCGCATGATGTCAGTCCGCCTTCCGCTGTTCGACAATCACGGCGTTGAGGAACAGCCAGAAGCCGATGAAGGTTGCGAAGAAGATCAGGTCGCGCAGGCTGACCACGCCGCGGGTGAAGTCCTGAAAGCGGTCGATCACCGCGATGCGCCGTGCGATCTCGGCAAGCGCCGGCGTGTTGCGGGACAGGAAGTCGGTGACCACCGGGTAGGAGGCGACGGCGAACACGAAGCAGACGGCGACCCCGAGGACGAAGGCGATCACCTGGTTCTTGGTCAGCGCCGAGAGGGCCGCGCCGATCGAGAGGAAGGCGCCGGCGACCAGCAACGCGCCGACATAGCCTGAGGCGATCACGCCGTTGTCCGGCTGCCCCAGGATGTTGACGGTGATGACGAACGGAAATGTCAGGACCAGCGCGATCGCACAAAACGCCCAGGCAGCGAGGAATTTCCCGAGCACGGCCTGGGTCTGCGTGATCGGCAAAGTCAGCAGCAGCTCGATCGTGCCGAGCCGCCGCTCCTCGGCCCAGAGGCGCATGGTGATCGCGGGGACCAGCAGCAGGAATACCCATGGGATGAAGGTGAAGAACGGGTTCAGGTCGGCTTGGCCACGATCGAAGAAGCCACCGAGGTTGAATGTGAGTGCGCCTTGCAGGATGAGGAAGATCACGATGAAGACCGACGCGACGGGTGTCGCGAAGTAGCCGCCGAGTTCACGCCTCGCGACGATGAAGACGTTGCGCACGGTTACCCCTCCCCCTTGCCCCCTCCCGCGAGGGGAGGGGGAGCATTGTGGCGCGTCACGCCGCCTCCATCGTCAATTGCCGGAAGACGTCATCCAGCTTTCCCGATGGATGCCTGCGCTGCAGCTCGGCTGGCGTCGCGTCCGCCACCACACGGCCCGCCGCGATGATGATCGCGCGCGTGCACACCGCGTCCACCTCCTCCAGGATATGCGTCGAGATCACGATCGCCTTCTGCGATGCCATCCGAGCGATGAGGCTGCGTGCCTCGTGCTTCTGGTTCGGATCCAGCCCGTCCGTCGGTTCGTCCAGCACCAGTACCGGCGGATCGTGCAGCAGTGCCTGCGCCAGGCCGACGCGGCGCTTGAAGCCTTTCGACAGAGTCTCCACCGGCTGGAGCAGCACGCCGCCGAGCCGCGTCAGCTCCACGGCGTGCTCGAGTCGCTCCGTCAGCTCCTTGCCGGCGAAGCCGCGCACCTTGGCGCAGAACGTGAGGAAGCCGGTGACCGTCATCTCGGGATAGGTTGGCGCGCCCTCCGGCAGGAAGCCCAGGACGCGCCGCGCCGCGACGCCGTCGGTCTGAACGTCGTGGCCGCAGATGCGCGCGGTCCCGGCAGTCGGGATCATGAACCCCGCCAGCATCCGCATCGTGGTGGACTTGCCCGCGCCGTTCGGCCCGAGGAAGCCCAACACCTCGCCGCGGGACACGTTGAACGAGACGTTGTCCACCGCAGTGAAGCTGCCGAAACGTTTGGTCAGTCCGGCGATCTCGATCAGCACGGGTTGGCCGTCGCCGTTCACCGCGCACCTCCCATCGTATGCAGTCGGGCGGCGGGAATAGCGGAATTCTGCGGCAATGCAAGCTGTGGGGGCCAATGATGACAAAGGCTTAACACGCCATTATGCTGCAACGCAGCACCGGCAGCAGGAGGGAAGATCGCGATGCCTTTGGAATTTATCGAACGGGATGTGGATACCGATCTGGCCGCGACGCAGTGGCAGGCTCGGGTGGACCTGGCGGCGGCGCATCGCCTGGCGGTGATGCACGGTTTCCACGAAGGCATCTTCAATCACCTAACCCTACGCGTGCCAGGACGTAACGACCGCTACTATCAGATCCCGTTCGGGCTGCATTGGTCGGAGGTGACCGCGAGCTGCTTCATGGAGGTGGGCTATGACGGAACGTTGCTCGCGGGCGAGGGCGAGATCGAGCGCTCGGCCTACTGCATCCACGCGCCGATACACCGTCTGCTGCCGGACTGCGCGGCGGTGTTCCACACGCACATGCCATACGCCAGCGCGCTGACACGGCTGGAGGACCAGCGCATTCTGCCGATCGGCCAGACCGAACTCGGCATCATGATGGTGACCGGCTACGACAACACCTACGCCGGGCCGGCGATCGAACCCGAGGAGGGCGAGCGGCTGGCCGGTGTGATCGGCGACAAGAAGGTGCTGATGATGGCGAACCACGGCGTCGCCACGGTCGGCAAGTCGGTCGCCGAGGCGTATGATCTGCTCTACTACACCGAGCGCGTGGCGCAGGTTCAGCTTCTCGCCATGTCGAGCGGACGGCCGCTGAGGTTCCTGCCGGATGACGTGATCGAGGCGACGTTCGCGGCCTATCGCAAGGGCGAAGGGTATGGCGCCCGGCCGCCGTACCAGTGGCACTTCGATGCGCTGAAGCGGATTCTCGACAAGCAGGAGCCCGACTACAAGGACTGACTGGGCTATTAGGTCAGGCGCTCATAGGCCGCTGACACCATCAGCGGCCGGTCGGTATCGACACTGACCCCGCAGAGTGTTCGCCGCATTCCGGGCGTGCGCCGCTTCTGAAAGGCGTCGCGCGTCGCTTCGTCGGCGCCGTGCAGGATACCCTGCGGCGTGTGCGACAGCATGCCCGGCTTGCGGCTGCCCGATTCGTCGTGGTGGACGAACACGCTTTCGTCGTTGTCGACGTTGCGGTGATAGGACGGCAGTTCCTCCGCGTTCAGATCGGCAACCGCGATCTGCGGCACGAAGCTGATCACCACGAACCCGCTCGCCTGGAACGTGCACCAGGCGGAAGGCGCGATGTGGATGCGATCGGAGCTGATCGGAATGATGTCGCGGATGTTCAGCTTGTAGGGGAACAGATCGCCCTTCCAGCCGACCGAGGCCAGCGGGTTGTTGCGGTAGAAGATGGAGCTGTGGGCGCCGCCATGTTTGACGCGGAGTTCCCATTCGTCACGCTGCGGCCAGCGCTGGTCGTGCGGTTCGGGCAGCACCAGGACGGTTGGGTCGACCGGCATGTGGCGGCCGACCTGCTGATGCTCGGTTAGCGACAGCGGGGCAGGGGATTCGACCATCAGCATGTGGCTGTCGCCGGCATCGGGCACGACGCTGAAGGTGACGCCCTTGGGGATCAGCACATAGTCGCCGGGTTCGTACACGATTGGCCCGAATTCCGTGACGAATTTGCCGGTGCCAAGGTGGACAAAATACAGCAGGTCGCCGTCTGTGTTGCGGTAGGCGTAGGGCATCGCCGCGGTGCGCCGACTGACGGAGACGCTGACATCGGCGTTGGACAGCATCACCTCGGGCATGCCGCGCGGGTCAGTCATGTCGGAGGGCTCGGCGCGTGCGGTGTCGGCGACGCGGCGCGGATGCAGCGTGCCTTCGACGCGCACGATCTCGTTGGGTCCGTGCTCGCGGTAGATCATCGCGACCGGGCCGAAGAAACCCTGGCGGCTGATGTGCTCTTCGCGCAGGTCGCCGAGACCGACGCGGGCCTGGCGGACGTGGCGGCCCTTGGTGTGGTGGATCCAGGAACGCATGATGTGGGGCTCCTTTGGTTCCGAGGGCGGTGACGCTAAATCCGGGGGCGGGTGGGGGCAATAGCGTCAATATTTCCGTAACCGTCTGGTCGGCAGGATTGGGAAGGAAGTCAGTATTAAACGCAGATCAGAAGCAGATGCACGCGGAACACGCAGATAGCGACAGACTGAATGATCTGTCGGGGCATGTGATCGGTTGCGCGCTCACTGTCATCAACACGCTTGGGGCAGGGTTTCTCGAAAAGGTCTATGAGAATGCATTGGCTTACGAACTGCGCGCCGGGGGCTTCGCGGTTGCGCAGCAGTGCAGCGTCATGGTTCGGTACAATGACGTGGTGGTGGGTGAATATTTCGCGGATCTTTTGGTTGAGAACGTGCTGCTGGTGGAGCTGAAGTGCGTCAAGGCGCTCGGCGACGCGCATCGGATGCAATGCACCAATTATCTCAGGGCGACCGGACTGCGGCTTTGCCTGCTGCTGAATTTCGGCAGATCGCGCCTGGAGATACGGCGTGTCGTCCATGGCCTGTGAAGCGCGCAGGTGGAGTGAACCCCTGAACTGAGACACGGAAAAGACGCACACTGTTCCTTGAGGAGAACGAGTGTGTCGAAGACCAAGGTCACCAGCGGGAGCAAGCGGCGCTGGACGCGAGAGTTCAAGCTCGCGGCTGTGATGCGCATGAACGCTGCGGCGAGCATCAAGGCTTTGGCGGAAGAGCTCGGTGTCCGCGCGGAGCTGCTCTATGACTGGCACAGGCGATATCGATCCGGTGGTGCGGACGCATTGCGGGCGATCGGCCGGCCAGGAGCCAACGCACCTCCGCTCGAAGCGCCGTCCCTTCCGTCGTCATCGCCGCTGGCCGGCGCCGAACAGCGGCGGATCGAAGAACTGGAACGGAAGATCGGCCAGCAGCAGCTGGACCTGGATTTTTTTCGCACAGCCTTGCGGCATGTCGGGGAGCAACGCCTGAAGAAGGGCGGACCTGGCGGGAGAGCGTCTTCGCGGTGATCCGCGCGGAGACCGGGCGGCAAGGCGACATGGGGATCGAACGGATGTGCGTATTGGCTGGGGTCAGCCGGGCGAGCTACTACCGGCATTGGCGGGCGTCGAAGCCGCGCGAGGAAGAGATAGCCGTGCGCGATGCGATCCAGCGCTTATCACTGGTCCGCAGCGCGAATGGCTACCAAAACGGCTACCGGCTGATCACGATCCAGCTTCAGCGCATGGGTTGGGCGGTGAACCACAAGCGGGTGGCGCGGATCCGCCGTGAGGACAATCTGCTTTGTGTGCCGAAGCAAGCGTTCCGCCCGGCCACGACGGACAGTCGGCACAGCTGGCGGGTCTGGCCCAACCTGGCGCGCCATATGGTGCCGATGGCGGTCAACCGGCTTTGGGTGGCGGACATCACCTATGTGAGGATGAACGAAGAGTTTGTTTATCTGGCGGTGATCCTGGACGCGTTCAGCCGGCGCGTGGTGGGTTGGGCGATGGCGGATCATCTACGGGCCGAACTGGCGTTGGCGGCGTTGGATATGGCCATGGGCCATCGTTGCGTGACGTCAGGGGAACTGGTGCATCACTCGGATCAGGGTGTGCAATATGCTTGCGGCGATTACCTCGCGCGGCTGGAGCGGTCGGACATTCAGCCTTCGATGAGCCGGCCTGGTTGTCCGTGGGACAACGCGATGGCGGAAAGCTTCATGCGCACGTTGAAGCGCGAGGAGGTGAACGGGCGGGCGTATCGGGATCGGGCCGAAGCGGAGGCGTCGATCGGCGCATTCATCGAGAAGGTCTACAACCGGCAACGGCTGCATTCGGCGCTGAGTTATCTCGCGCCGGAGGCATTCGAAACGCACCAGGCCGCTTCATCCGGTATGGCGTCGCTGATCGTCCGGCAGGAAGCGTCGCTTCCGGCTCTATCCACCAGTCTGCCTTGATGAGCGGGTCTGTGTTCATATCAACACGGGAAAACGGACGGCGGTCGCATGGTCTGTTGGCGTGAGGCCGACCTCAAGCCCGGCGTCTTCGACGCCCCGCTACGCGGCTTCGGGGCTTGACCTCGGCCTCACGCCAACAGCCAGGCATCGGTGCCGTCGACGCCTGGCTGTGTCCGCTGCCTCCAGCCGAGAGTCCAAGTTCATGCTGACGTGATGCATTCGCCGCTTGCGGCGATCAGCAGAACGCCAGCAGAATTGTCTTGTGCGTAATTAACGTGTCTCACGCTTGGGGTTCGGTCCACAGGACCATCTGCGTGGTTTGCGTTCATCGGCCTCTTATCTGCGTTTAATTCTTGCTTTGGCACCGGCGGGTGGGAGGCAATGGGCAGGAGTGGGAAGGAAGTAAGTATTCAACGCAGATAAGCAGAAGATGCACGCGGAACACGCAGATAGCGACAGACTGAATGTTCTGACGGGGCATGTGATCGGGAGCGAGATAAGGCGTGTGGTCCACGGCCTGTGAAGCGCGCAGGACCATCTGCGTGGTTTGCGTTCATCCGCCTGACGAACCCCAAGCGTGAGACACGTTAATTACGCACAAGACGATTCTGCTGGCGTTCTGCTGATCGCCGCAAGCGGCGAATGCATCACGTCAGCATGAACTTGGACTCTCGGCTGGAGGCAGCGGACACAGCCAGGCGTCGACGGCACCGATGCCTGGCTGTTGGCGTGAGGCCGAGGTCAAGCCCCGAAGCCGCGTAGCGGGGCGTCGAAGACGCCGGGCTTGAGGTCGGCCTCACGCCAACAGACCATGCGACCGCCGTCCGTTTTCCCGTGTTGATATGAACACAGACCCGCTCATCAAGGCAGACTGGTGGATAGAGCCGGAAGCGACGCTTCCTGCCGGACGATCAGCGACGCCATACCGGATGAAGCGGCCTGGTGCGTTTCGAATGCCTCCGGCGCGAGATAACTCAGCGCCGAATGCAGCCGTTGCCGGTTGTAGACCTGCACTAGCCAAGACTTAATCTGACGAACATTGTTGGTTTTCGGAAGCGGAGCCGGTGGGCGGGCGGGGTTCTCACCCACGGCAGGAACCGCGCCCGCCCACCGGCGGAACGGAGACCAGGAGATGACCCAGGAGCAGAAGATCATTCGTGCCAAGGTTGGGCTGCTGGAGCTGGCCAAGCAGCTCGGTAACGTCAGTCAGGCCTGCAAGATGATGGGCTACAGCCGAGACAGCTTCTACCGGTTCAAGGAACTCTACGACAAAGGCGGTGAGATCGCCCTGCAGGAGATCAGCCGCCGCAAGCCGGTGCTGAAGAACCGCACGCCTGTCGCCGTCGAGGAGGCAGTGATCGCGGTGGCAACCGAGCAGCCGGCATGGGGGCAGGTTCGCGTCGCCGAGGCGCTGAAGCGGCAGGCGCTGTCCATCTCGCCGGCCGGCGTGCGTTGCGTCTGGCAGCGCCATGACCTGGAAACCATGCGCAAGCGGCTGAAAGCGCTGGAGGCGAAGATGGCGCAGGAAGGCTTGGTGCTCACCGAAGCTCAAGTGCAGGCACTGGAACGCGCCAAGACCGAGAAAGAGGCGCACGGCGAGTTCGAGAGCGAGTGCCCGGGCTACTGCGGTGCCCAGGATACCTTCTATGTCGGCACCTTGAAGGGGGTGGGACGCATCTACCAGCAGACCTTCATCGACACCTATGCCAAGGTGGCCTTCGCCAAACTCTACGACCGAAAGACACCGATCACCGCCGCCGACGTGCTGAACGACCGCGTGCTGCCGTTCTTCGAGGACCATGACATCCGCCTCAGCCGCGTGCTCACCGACCGCGGCACCGAATATTGCGGCAGTCCTGAGCGGCACGAATACGAACTCTACCTGGCGGTGGAGGATATCGACCATACTCGCACCAAGACCCGGAGCCCGCAGACCAACGGTATCTGCGAGCGCTTCCACCGCACCGTGCTTGACGAGTTCTACCGCGTGGCGTTCCGTAAGAAGATCTATCGCACCATCGAGGAACTGCAGACCGACCTCGATGCCTGGGTCGTCGAGTACAACCACCAGCGCCCTCATCAAGGGCGCTGGTGCTACGGCAAGACTCCAATTCAGACCCTGATTGATGCACTGCCTTTGGCAAAGGAGAAACTCATGGCAGCATGACCATCGTCAACACTCACCACGGCTCGCACAGCCAACACTGACCGTCGGATCAAGTCATAGCTAATACAGTAGACCTTCTCGATGAATGCGCCGATCGACGCCTCCGCTTCGGCCCGATCCCGATACGCCCGCCCGTTCACCTCCTCGCGCTTCAACGTGCGCATGAAGCTTTCCGCCATCGCGTTGTCCCACGGACAACCAGGCCGGCTCATCGAAGGCTGAATGTCCGACCGCTCCAGCCGCGCGAGGTAATCGCCGCAAGCATATTGCACACCCTGATCCGAGTGATGCACCAGTTCCCCTGACGTCACGCAACGATGGCCCATGGCCATATCCAACGCCGCCAACGCCAGTTCGGCCCGTAGATGATCCGCCATCGCCCAACCCACCACGCGCCGGCTGAACGCGTCCAGGATCACCGCCAGATAAACAAACTCTTCGTTCATCCTCACATAGGTGATGTCCGCCACCCAAAGCCGGTTGACCGCCATCGGCACCATATGGCGCGCCAGGTTGGGCCAGACCCGCCAGCTGTGCCGACTGTCCGTCGTGGCCGGGCGGAACGCTTGCTTCGGCACACAAAGCAGATTGTCCTCACGGCGGATCCGCGCCACCCGCTTGTGGTTCACCGCCCAACCCATGCGCTGAAGCTGGATCGTGATCAGCCGGTAGCCGTTTTGGTAGCCATTCGCGCTGCGGACCAGTGATAAGCGCTGGATCGCATCGCGCACGGCTATCTCTTCCTCGCGCGGCTTCGACGCCCGCCAATGCCGGTAGTAGCTCGCCCGGCTGACCCCAGCCAATACGCACATCCGTTCGATCCCCATGTCGCCTTGCCGCCCGGTCTCCGCGCGGATCACCGCGAAGACGCTCTCCCGCCAGGTCCGCCCTTCTTCAGGCGTTGCTCCCCGACATGCCGCAAGGCTGTGCGAAAAAAATCCAGGTCCAGCTGCTGCTGGCCGATCTTCCGTTCCAGTTCTTCGATCCGCCGCTGTTCGGCGCCGGCCAGCGGCGATGACGACGGAAGGGACGGCGCTTCGAGCGGAGGTGCGTTGGCTCCTGGCCGGCCGATCGCCCGCAATGCGTCCGCACCACCGGATCGATATCGCCTGTGCCAGTCATAGAGCAGCTCCGCGCGGACACCGAGCTCTTCCGCCAAAGCCTTGATGCTCGCCGCAGCGTTCATGCGCATCACAGCCGCGAGCTTGAACTCTCGCGTCCAGCGCCGCTTGCTCCCGCTGGTGACCTTGGTCTTCGACACACTCGTTCTCCTCAAGGAACAGTGTGCGTCTTTTCCGTGTCTCAGTTCAGGGGTTCACTCCAGCCTCTTATCTGCGTTTAATTCTTCCTTTGCCACCCAGCCGCCAGCGTGCGCATCGGGCGTCACTTCGATTGGTGGCGGCGAAAGGCTCAGGGCGGGTCGGTGCAGGATGGGGCCTGGTATCGCAGGGTGGGTCCTCGCAACGCGGGCGGGGCGCCGATTGACGCGGGCGGGGCTGACAGCGGGAAGGCCTGGTCGAGGATGTCCTTCACCAGGGCGGCGTAGTTGCCATTGTGCCTGATGATGACGAGCTGGAGCTCCCGCCAGAGCGGATGGCTGGGGATGATGCCGAGATCGCGGCAGATATCGGCGATCACTGCGCCGATCGGCCGGCGGCGGATCTGGGCGGCGATCCGTTCCGGCGTGGGAAGTCTGATGACACGCGGTTCGGCTGGCTCGGCCGGCGGGGCAGGCTGGACCTTGAGCGCGGATCGCGCTTTGGCGGGCGTGCCTGGCGCGTCGAGGGTGTCGGCGCAGCGGAGCACGCGCGCTTCGAGCTCATTGGCGCGCTGCAGGCCGCGATTGATGCGTCCGAGGATCAGCGCGATGTCGGTGGTGCCGAAGCAGATCCTAATGGAGGTGGGGTCGGTGACGGCTCGTCGGCGGATCGTGGCGGCGAGTTCCTTGCCGTATTCGATGAGCTTGCGGACGAGGCTGAGGAGGCGGCCGGAGCGGCTGGGCTCTGTGGTGGGAGGAGGGGCGGTGGCCGCGGCGGACATACGGGCAAGCTGAGCATGAGATGGCGCGGGGTGTCAAGGAAATTATTCCCAATACTGAGGGGCGCTCCAGGTCCTCTAATGGGTGTCACCCAGCCGCCAGAGTCCGCATGGCCGCAGCCTTCTCGAACAGCCGCAGCAGCACGCGCACCGCGCGCCCGCGGTCCGACGCAAGCTTGGGATCCTTGTGCAGCAGCACCGCCGCGTCGCGGTTCGCCATGTGCAGCAGCCCTTCATGCTCGATCGGATCAGCCAACCGGAACCCCGGCAATCCCGACTGCTTCGTGCCCAGCAAATCCCCCCCGCCGCGCAGCCGGAAATCCTCGTCCGCGATCAGGAACCCATCGTCGGTATCGCGCAGCAACGTCAGCCGGCGTTTGGCCACGTCATTCACCCACTCCTCGTGCAACAGCAGGCAGAAGCTGGCAGCCGAGCCACGTCCGACGCGGCCACGCAACTGGTGCAGCTGGGCGAGGCCGAAGCGTTCGGCGTGCTCGATCACCATCACTGTCGCGGCCGGCACATCGACGCCGACCTCGACCACCGTCGTCGCCACCAGCAGCCTGCATCCACCCGCGGCGAACGCGGCCAGCGTCGCATCACGCACCGCAGCGTCCTGCTGGCCATGCGCCAGTCCCACCACGTCGCCGAACCGTTCCCGCAGCACCGCAAAGCGTGCCTCGGCCGCGGCCAGATCGACCGCCTCGCTCTCCGCCACCAGCGGGCACACCCAATAGACCTGCGCGCCTTCGTCCAGCTTGCGCGCCACCGCATCCCACAGATCGGGCAAGGTGCCGAGCGAGTGCAGCGACGTTCGCACCGGCTGCCGCCCGGGCGGCTTCTCGGTGAGGCGGCTGACCTCCATTTCGCCCCACTGCGTCAGCAGCAGGGTGCGCGGGATCGGCGTCGCGGTCATCACCAGCACGTCGGTGAGTTCGCCCTTGCCACCCAGCAGCAGACGCTGATCGACACCGAACCGATGCTGCTCGTCGATCACCGCCAGCGCCAGGTCGTGATACTCCACGCTCTCCTGGAACAGGGCGTGGGTGCCGACGATCAGGGGCACCGAGCCATCCTTCAGTCCGCGCAGCAGTTGCGCCCGGGCGCGGCCCTTCACGCCGCCGGTCAGAAATGCCACCGGAGCGGGCGACAGGCGCGACAACGTGCGATGGTGCTGCTTCGCCAGCACCTCGGTCGGCGCCATCATCGCGGCCTGCCTGCCGGCCTCCACCGCGCGCAGCATCGCCAGCAGCGCCACCACCGTCTTGCCTGAGCCCACGTCGCCCTGCAGCAGCCGCAGCATGCGACGATCGGACACGAGATCGGCATCGATCTCGGCCAGCGCCTGACGCTGCGAGGCGGTCAGTGGATGGCCGAAGCGCGACAGGGCCTTGGCGCGCAGCGTGCCGTCGCCGGTGAGGCCACGGCCAGGCCGCAGGCGCAGCCGGCCTCGGATGATCGCGAGCGCGACCTGATCGGCCAGCAGTTCGTCATAGGCGAGCCGGGACCGGTTGATCCCAGCCGGCATCTCCGGTGGCGCCTGGATCGCGTGCAGGCCCTCGGCGAAGCCCGGCCATTTCTCGCGCCGCAACAGCGCCGCGTCGTGCCACTCGGGAAACGAAGGCAGCCGCGGCAGCGCCTGCGCCATGGCGTTCGCCACCTGACGCGGCCAGAGGCCGCCGGTCAGCGGCCACACGGGCTCGATTGCCGGCAGCAATTCGGGCCGGTCGGCGGGAACCACGTGCTCAGGATGCGACATCGTGCGACGGCCGCTGAACAGCTCGATCTTGCCGGACACCAGCAGCTTCGCGCCGACCGGCATCTGGCGTTCCCGATTGAACTTGAAAAAGACCAGATCGGCGGACCCGGTCCCGTCGGTCACCACCACCCGCCACGGCTGGCGCGCATTGGCCGGCGGCTCGATTCGCACCACCTCAACTGCCAGCGTGACGACCTGGCCCGGCCGCGCCTGGGCGATTGTCGGGCGCTGGCGGCGATCCAGGTAGGATTCCGGCAGGTGGAACAGCAGGTCGATCACGCGCTCGCCGCCGGCCACCTTGGCGATCAGCGCGCCGACCGTCGGGCCGACGCCCTTCAGCGTGGTTAGCGGCGAGAACAGCGGCGTGAGGGGATCATGGTCCACGGGCTGACATGGGGCTATTGCACGGCTATATGACACCGCGCCGATGAGTGAACCAGAATCAGCCTCCTTCGATGCGAGGCGCCGTCGTCTGCTGTATCGCGCCACCCATCGCGGGACGTACGAGAACGACATCCTGCTCGGTGGCTTCGTGAAACGGCACATAGACGCAATGCGCGAGTCGGAGCTTGCCGCATTGGAGGCACTGCTCGAGCTGCCGGAGAACGACCTGGCGGACTGGCTGACCGGGCGCCTGCCGATCCCGGCCGACGCGGACAGCCCGATGCTGCGGCGCGTACCTGGAGGAGGTTGGGTCTTCCCCCTCCCCCCAACCCCCTCGCGCAACGGGAGGGGGAGGAGCATGAGCGCTACACCGGTCTTCGGCGCGCCTGAGGGGTGGGATGCCTTCCTGCTCGCACGCCGCCGCGGCGAGTTCGCAGGGCCCGTCGTCCACGTAACCCGCGATGACGCCCGGATGGCACGGCTGGCGGAGGCGCTGGCGTTCGTGGCGCCGGAGGCGGAGGTGTTGCGCTTCCCCGCCTGGGACTGCCTCCCGTATGACCGCGTGTCGCCTAACCCTGCGTTGGTGTCGGAGCGGATCGCCACCTTGGCGCGCCTGCTCGAGAAGCCGACCGGCCCGCGAATCGTGCTGACGACGGTGAACGCGCTGGTGCAGCGCGTGCCGCCGCGCGCGGCCTTCGCCGGTGCCAGCCTGGAGTTGCGAACCAACGGCACCGTGCAGCCCGAGAAGCTCGCGCGCTTTCTGGAAGCCAGCGGGTACGGCCGCGCCGGCACGGTTATGGAGCCAGGCGAATACGCCATGCGCGGCGGCATTATCGATGTCTTTCCCGCCGGTGAGAGCGATCCGGTGCGGCTCGATCTGTTCGGTGACACCATCGAATCGATCCGCATCTTCGATCCCGGTACCCAACGCAGCGCCGATCGCCGGCAGCGCCTGACCCTTCGTCCGGTGTCGGAAGTGCCGCTCGACCCGGATGCGATCTCCCGCTTCCGTTCGGGCTGGCGGGACACCTTCGGCCAACCCGCGGCCGAGGACCCGCTCTATCTGTCAATCTCGGAGGGTCGGCGACATCCAGGCATGGAGCATTGGGTGCCGCTGTTCCACGAGCGGATGGAGACGCTGCTCGACTATCTGCCCGGCGCCTCGGTCAGTCTGGATCACCAGGCGGACGAGGTGCTCGCGGCACGGCTGGAGATGATCGAGGACCACTACGCCGCGCGCCGCCTGGTGCCACGCGACGGCGAAGTTCCCTACCGGCCACTGCCGCCCGAGCGGCTATATCTCGACCAGGGTGACTGGAATGCGATGTTGGCCGACGGACCGGTATTCGCGTTCTCGCCGTTCGCCAGGCCGGATGGTGCGGTCGGCGTCGATGGCGGTGGCCGCCCGGGGCCGGTGTTCTTCCAGGGCGGCAGCGGTCCCGGCAGCAATGTTTTCGAACAACTGCGCGGCCAGGCCGAGCGCTGGAGCGGCGAGGGCCGTCGGATTGTCGTCGCCGCCTGGACCCGCGGCTCACGCGAGCGGCTCGCCAACCTGCTGCGTGAGCACGGCTTCAAGGACCCGGCGCAGGAGGACGGCTGGGCGACGATCCGCCGCAAGCCTGCGGGCTCGGTGTCGCTGGTCACGCTGGGTGTGGAGCGCGGCTTTGTCGCCGATGAAGTGGCACTCGTGGGCGAGCAGGACCTGCTCGGCGAGCGCATCAGCCGACCCCCGCGGCGGCGCAAGCGGGCCGACCAGTTCATCGCGGAGGCGACGGAAATCGCCGAGGGCGACCTGGTGGTGCACCAGGAATACGGCATCGGCCGCTATGACGGGCTGGAAACGCTGACGGTCACCAGTGCGCCGCATGACTGCCTGCGACTGATCTACGACGGCGGCGAGAAATTGTTCCTGCCGGTCGAGAACATCGAGATGCTGTCGCGCTTCGGCAGCGAGTCTCAGGGCGTTGCGCTCGACAAGCTGGGCGGCGTCGCCTGGCAGTCGCGCAAGGCGCGCATGAAGCAGCGCATCCGCGACATGGCGGACCAGCTCATCCGCATTGCGGCGGCGCGCAAGATCCGCGACGCCGCGATCATGGCGCCAAGCGAAGGCGCCTGGGACGAGTTCTGCGCGCGCTTCCCGTTCGCCGAGACGGACGATCAGGCGCGCGCGATTGCCGATGTGCTGGAGGATCTGGCGTCGGGGCGGCCGATGGACCGGCTGATCTGCGGCGACGTCGGCTTCGGCAAGACCGAGGTGGCGTTGCGCGCGGCTTTCATCGCCGCGATGTCAGGCGGCCAGGTCGCGGTGGTCGTGCCGACGACACTGCTTGCACGGCAGCATTTCCGTACCTTCTCCGAGCGCTTTGCCGGTCTGCCGGTGAAGGTCGCGCAGCTCTCGCGCATGGTGGTGGCGAAGGAGGCTGCAGAAGTGCGGCGCGGCATCACCGACGGAACGATCAACATCGTGATCGGCACGCATGCGCTGCTGGCGAAATCGGTGCAGTTTGCCGACCTCGCTCTGCTGGTGGTGGACGAAGAGCAGCATTTCGGTGTCGCGCACAAGGAACGATTGAAACAGCTGAAGGCTGATGTGCACGTCCTGACGCTGACCGCGACGCCGATCCCGCGCACCCTGCAGCTCGCGCTGACCGGCGTGCGGGAGATGAGCCTTATCAGCACGCCGCCGGTCGATCGCCTGGCAGTGCGCACGTTCATCATGCCGTTCGACGCGGTGGTTATCCGCGAGGCGATCCAGCGCGAACGGTTCCGCGGCGGCCAGGTGTTCTGCGTCGTTCCGCGCATCGAGGACTTGCCGCGCATCGGCGAACGCCTGGCCGAGATCGTGCCGGAGGCGAGGATGGCGCAGGCGCATGGCAGGCTCGCACCGACCGAGCTCGAACGAGTGATGACCGAATTCGGAGACGGGCGGTTCGATATCCTGCTGTCCACCAACATCGTGGAGAGCGGCCTGGACATGCCGGCGGTGAACACGCTGGTGATCCACCGTGCCGACATGTTCGGGCTGGGGCAGCTCTATCAGTTGCGTGGCCGGGTCGGGCGCGGCAAGCAGCGCGGCTACGCTTACCTCACCTGGCCGCCGAACATGCGTCTGTCGGCGGCGGCGGAGAAGCGGCTGACCGTGATGCAGACGCTGGATGCGCTGGGCGCCGGCTTCACCTTGGCGAGCCACGACCTGGACATCCGCGGCGCGGGCAATCTGCTGGGCGACGAGCAGTCTGGGCATATCCGCGAGGTCGGCATCGAACTGTACCAGCAGATGCTGGAGGACGCAGTGGCGGAGCTGCGGGCCGGTGAGGGAAGGCGCGGCGGACAGGAACGCGACTGGACGCCGAACATTTCGCTGGGGCTGCCGGTGCTGATCCCGGAGGATTACGTGCGCGACCTGCCGGTGCGGCTTGGGCTGTATCGCCGGATCGGCGCCTTGGCCTCGGATGCCGAGACTGAGGCGATGGCGGCGGAACTGGTGGACCGTTTCGGACCGCTGCCGCAGGAAGTGGAGAACCTGCTGCAGGTCGTGGCACTGAAGCGCGCCTGCCGCGAGGCGGGCGTGGAGAAGCTGGAGGCCGGGCCGAAGGGAATGCTGCTCAGCTTCCGCGGCAATGCATTTTCCAATCCCGCGGGGCTGGTGGTCTGGCTCGCCAGCAAGGGCGGTCTGGTGCGCCTGCGCCCCGACCACAAGCTGGCTATCTCGCGCGAGATGGATGTGGCGACACGCCTGCGCTTCGCGCGCGACGCGCTGGGTAATCTGGAACGGATTGCGGGACAGGCGAAGGCGGCGTAAGGGCGAACCGCGTGCAGGAGCCACGCGCTTGTGTTAGAGTCCTCCCATGTTGGAAATCCCTCGGATCGCTGAGATCGCCCAGGAAGTGTTCCGCAAGACGCTCGGTTCAATGCGGGTTGAGGATGTCCAGGTCGAACCTCGCACCAATTCGCTCGGCAATGATGCCTTGCGAGTTCGCGTCATCATCAGTTCATCGGCGGTGGAAGAACTGAAACACGGCGAGGCAGTCTCTACCGCTCACTTCGAGCTCGGTCAGCGGCTGGAGCTGGCGGGGGAGGACCGGTTCCCGATCGTCGAGTATGCAACACGCGAAGAACTGGCCGCCGATGGCGATTCTGACGCAGAACTGGCCGCCAATGGCGATTCTGAACCCTGACCACCTACTGGCGCAAGCTGAGAAGCTCGGCACTCAATCGGGACCGGGCGCACCTTTGCAGGTCGACCTACGTCGAGCTATCTCAGCAGCATATTACGCCGTATTCCACAAAATACTGACCGATGCTGCGAACCAGGTCGTGGGCTTTGCCCATCCGTGGGAACAATACAATCTGGTGTACCGCGGTATCGATCACCGGCGGTTGCGGGAGATGTGCAACACTTCTCTTCACCCAACCCTTCCAGAGAAATACATGCGTTGTGTCCCGGATGGGTTCAGTACGCACCTGAAGACGTTTGCCGCTCTCACTGTCGGACTGCAAGAGAAGCGGCACTCGGCCGACTATGATCCAGCTATTCGCGAGCTGAAATCCGATGCGACTCTCGCGATTAATCAGGCACGGGAAGCGCTGCGCCATTGGAGCGAAGCGCTTGCCGAGGAGCGTCGCATTTTCGTTTTGCTGCTGCTTTTCCCGCCGCGATAGAGCGGCCATCGCAGGCCCTGTGATCTGCCTGCTTCGCGATTTTCACCCATGGTCTGGAGACTGGCCGCGCTGATCAAGTCTCCGCCGCCTCGACCGCCGCCACGTCGAGCAGGCGCTCGATCACCTCGGGCTCCTGCGCGCCCGCGATGGCATGGCGGCCAGAGATGACGAAGCATGGGACGCCGTTGATGCCCAGACGATGCGCTCGCAGGTTATCGGCGTGCACCGCATCCCCTTCCTCGCCGCCGACCAGGAAACGTCGTGCGGCTGCACTGTCCAGGCCGCACGCCGCGGCGATCGCCACCAGCACGGCGTGATTGCCGATATCCAGACCATCGGTGAAATGCGCCGAGAACAGCGCCTCGACCATCGCGTCGGCCTGGCCGAAGCGCGCCGCGTAACGCACCAGCCGATGGGCGTCGACGCTGGACGGCGTGCGGCGGATGCGGTCGAAGCGGAACAATATGTTCTCGCCGCGGCCAATTTCTGAAATCGACGCATAAAGCCGTCGCGCACGGTCCTCGCCACCAAACTTGCGGATCACGTAGTCCGGCCGCGCCATACCGCCTCGCGGCATATCAGGATTGAGCAGGAAAGGCCGCCAGGTCAGGTCGAACAACAGGTCCGGGCGGCGGCGCAGGGTTCGCATCAGCCGGCGCACACCAAGATAGCACCATGGGCAGACCAGATCGTGGACGATCTCGACGCCGAGGCGCGCCTTCGGTGGTGCGAGGACGTTCATAGCGCGATCATTGCCGGCTCAACGGCTCGCACACAGGGGCCGCCTCGTCGAGCTGGTCGCCATCGGCCAAGACAGTCTGATCGTCCAACCGCTTCTCTCCCCGGTAGGATTCTGTGTATCACGACCGGCGAAGCAAGGGGAGCCGGTGATGGCGATCGTGATGCATGATCTCGCTGGAGCAGATCCGGCGCTGCGGTTCAGCCCGTATTGCTGGCGAACGCGCATGGCTCTGGCCCATAAGGGGCTGGCCGTGGAGACAATCCCCTGGCGGTTCACCGATAAGGCCGCAGTGGCCTTCTCCGGTCAGGAGCGCGTGCCGGTGATCCGTGACGGCGACCGGGTGGTGTCGGACAGTTGGGCGATCGCGGAATACCTCGAGACGACGTATCCGGATCGGCCAAGCCTGTTCGGCGGGGCAACCGGTCTGGCGCATGCGAGGTTCGTCAATGCCTGGACGGACAGCGTGATGATGGGCGGCATCGCGCGGCTGATCCTGCGTGACCTGCAGGACGTCGTTGCGCCACAGGATCGGGCCTACTTTCGGCAAAGCCGCGAGGCGCGGTTCGGCATGACCTTGGAGGCGGTGCAGTCAGGACGCGAAACACGGGTGACCGAGTTTCGCGCTTCGCTGCTGCCGGTGCGGCTGGTGCTTGGCAAGCAGACCTGGCTGGGTGGAGAGGCGCCTAGCTACGCCGACTATATCGTGTTCGGCAGCCTGCAGTGGCCGCGTTGTGTCAGTCGGTTCGAGCTGCTCGAGCGCGATGATCCGATCTCGCTTTGGCGGGAGCGCATGCTGGACCTGTTCGACGGGTTGGCGCGACAGGCGCCCCGTGTTGCCTGACAGGTCATGATACGAGACATCGACACACAACAGTTGCTCGACGCGATCGACGGGGTCACCTACGTGGTCGATGCGGGTGGCATCATCCGCGCGATCGGTGCCATCTCCTGGCAACGCTTCGCAGCGCAGAACGATGCGTCGGCACTGACTGCCGGTTCCATGATCGGGACGTCCGTTTTCGCCGGCATCGACGGACCCGATGTCCGTGCGGCCTGCGAGCGGCTGCACGACTCTGTATGCCAGGGACAGCGACCGGCGGTCACCTACGAATATCGCTGCGACGCACCCGATGTCGAGCGTCGAATGCGCATGTCGATCAGCCCGGTCGCGGGCAACGGCAACGTGGTCATGGCATTGTACCAGTCCCAACTCCTGGCTGAGGCGCCGCGACTGCCGTTGGGGTTGCTGTCGATGAAACATCGTGGTGTCACGACGGCGGTGCAGTCCTCTGAAGAACACGTGGCTCTTTGCTCATTCTGCCATGATATCGCATGGCCAATCGGTGCTCGACCGGAAAATCAAATCTGGATTGCGATCGAGGACTATTATCGCCGCGGCGGGTTGGGCGAGGTCGTCATCAGCCATGGCATCTGTCCGCGCTGCATAGAGCGTATCGTGACGCCGAATGAGGCTTAGCGCGATCGCGTCACTCGCCGATCAGATGCAAAACGATCTCCCGCCGATGCGGCGCGGCGCGGTGTTCGAACAGGTAGATGCCCTGCCAGGTGCCGAGTACGGGGCGTCCATCGTCGACCGGAACGGCAAGCTGCGTCTGCGTCAGCGCCGCCTTGATGTGCGCCGGCATGTCATCCGGCCCCTCGTCCTCGTGACGGTAGCCGGCCTTCTCCGGCACCAGGCGATTGAAGAATGCTTCGAGGTCGGCCCGCACATCGGGATCGGCGTTCTCCTGCACCAGCAGGGAGGCCGACGTGTGTCGGCACCAGATTGTCAGCAGCCCGACCACGATCGGCTGCGTCGCAACCCAACGGCACACGGGTTCCGTGATATCGACGAGGCCCTGACCATGGGTCCCCACCGTCAGTCGATGCATTGCCTGGCGCATGATAAAGACTTGTGCCTGACCGGCTGAACGCGCAAGACGCCTGCCATGGCCCGGCCGCGCTTTCACACCTTGACGATTGGCAATGTCCGTCGCGAGACGCCGGACGCGGTGTCGCTCGCGTTTGCCGTCCCGGAGCGGCTGCGGGCGGCGTATCGCTACACGCCAGGCCAGTATCTTACGTTGCGTGCCACGGTCGACGGCGAGGATTTGCGGCGCTCCTACTCGATCTGCTCCGGCCTCGACGATGGCGAACTGCGGGTCGTGGTCAAGCGGCTGGCGGGCGGAGCGTTCTCAACCTGGGTGAACGAGCAGCTGCATGCGGGCGACGCGTTGTCGGTAATGACGCCGGATGGACGCTTCGGCATGGGGGTCGAGCCCGGGTCGCCGCGCACGCTCGTGGCGTTCGCCGCAGGGTCCGGGATCACGCCGGTGATGGCCATCCTGAAGACCGTGCTGCGACGTGAGGCGGGACGTTTTTTCCTGTTCTACGGCAACCGCACTGCTGCCGACATCATCTTCCGCGAGCAGTTGGAGGACCTGAAGGACTGCTATCTTGCGCGGCTGTCGGTGTTCCACGTCCTGTCGCGCGAGCAGCAGGACATCGAAATGCTGAATGGCCATCTGGATTCGGAGAAGGTCGTGGTGCTGATGCGGTCCGTCGTACCGGCCGCGATGGTGGATCAGGCGTTCGTATGCGGTCCGCAGCCGATGATCGAAGGCATGGAGAAGGCGCTGACCACTGTCGGCATGCCGCACGAGCGGGTGCATGTCGAGCGATTCACCCCTGGTGTCGGAGGTAGGCCACATCCGGTGGTCGTGCCGCCACGCGCCGCGCCGAAGTCGATCGCCACGGTGATCAGCGAAGGTGCGCGCTTCGAAATTCCGGTGGCCGAGGCTGAAACGATCATCGATGCCGCGATCCGGGCCGGCCGCAGTCTGCCCTTCTCGTGCCGCGGCGGCATGTGCTGCACCTGCCGCGCGAAACTTGTGGAGGGCAGGGTCGAGATGGCAGTGAACTATTCGCTGGAACCGTGGGAGACCGAGGCGGGGTATGTGCTGACCTGCCAGTCACATCCGCTCACCGACCGGGTGGTGATCGACTACGATCAGGTTTGATTTAGTAGTTTTGTACCTCGATGGTGAGGTGCGACAGCGAATGGAACCTCGCCAGCTTTGCGCGGTAATACTCGAGACCGCGCTCCGCGTGGGTGCCCACCGAGACAATCGCGCCAAGATGGCCGGGACCCAGGCGCCAGAGATGCAGATCAGTGAGCGTGTCGCCGTCGCTCTCGATGGTCCTCTGCAGATTTTCCGCCATGTGCCGGTCCGGATTCATGTCGAGCAGGATGGCCCCGGTGTCGCGAATGAGGCCGAACGACCAACTGGCAATGACGCACGCACCAATGATCCCGGCGAGCGGGTCCATCCACAGCCAGCCGAAGGCGCGGGCCAATAGCAGACCGACAATGACCATGACTGAGACTGTCGCATCGGCAATCACGTGCACCACGGCGGCCCGCATGTTGTTGTCGCGGTGGGCTGCGCCGTGGTCATGATCATGATGATGGTCGTGACCATGGTGATGGTGGTCGACATGGTCGTGGTGCCGGCCGCCGCCGAGCAGCAGCGCACTGGCGATGTTGACGGCAAGCCCCAGGCAGGCAATTGGAATCGCCTCGGCGAAGTGGATCGGCACCGGCGCGAAGATGCGGCTGATGGACTCGTAGCCGATGAGCACGGCAATGATCGCCAGAATGATCGCGCTGGTGAACCCGGCGAGGTCGCCCAGTTTGCCGGTCCCGAACGTGAAGCGCGGATCATCGGCATGCCTGCGCGCGTAACTGTAAGCGAGTGCTGCGAGCAGCAGCGCGCCGGCATGCGTGCTCATGTGCATGCCATCGGCCACCAGGGCGATCGAGCCGAACAGCAGACCGCCGACGATCTCGGCGATCATCATTGCGCCGCACAGCCAGATCACGGCCCATGTCCTGCGTTCGCTCGCCGCGTGCTCGGCGCCGAGGAACACGTGCTGATGCCGGCGTGGCGCGGGCGAAATGCTGATCTCGCTCATGGTCGGCCCTCATCTCGCATGTAGTGTATCATACCCGCCTTCGCAGCCGCCCGGAGACTACCATGCGCCGCCGCACCTTCCTCGCCTCCACTGCCGCCCTCGCTGTGCCTGCCATCGCTCGTGGCGAGGCATCGCAGGTGCTGAAGTTCGTGCCGCAAGCGGATCTCGCCGTGCTGGATCCAATCTGGACCACCACCTACCAGACGCGCGACCACGGTTTCCTGGTGTTCGACACACTGTTCGGCCTCGACAGCCAGTATAGGCCGCAGCCGCAAATGGCCGAGGCGGCGGTCGGTGAGGCGGACGGCACGGTCTGGCGGATCACGCTGCGCTCCGGCCTGATGTTTCACGACGACACCAAGGTGTTGGCGCGTGACTGCGTTGCCAGCATAAGGCGCTGGGGCGCGCGCGACGGATTCGGCCAGGCACTGCTGGCCGCCACCGACGAACTCAGCGCCATCGACGACAGGACCATCCGGTTCCGGCTGAAATATCCGTTCCCGCTGCTACCGGACGCACTGGCGAAGACGCCTCCGAGCATGTGCCCGATCATGCCCGAGCGGCTCGCCGCCACCGACCCCTACAAGCAGGTTACCGAAATGGTCGGCAGCGGTCCCTACCGCTACAAGGCCGATGAACGCGTCCCTGGCTCGCGCGTGGTCTACGAGCGCAACGCGAAATATGTGCCGCGTCCCGACGGCACGCCGAACGGGACCGCCGGGCCGAAGGTCGCGCATTTCGACCGCGTCGAGTGGCAGATCATCCCCGACGCCGGCACGGTCGCAGCAGCGATGCAGAATGGCGAGATCGACTGGTGGCAGATGCCGGACGCCGATCTTTTGCCAGTGCTGCGTCGGCACAAGAGGCTGAAGGTCGAGAACGTCAATCCCACCGGCACGATTGTCACCATGCGGTTCAACCACCTCAATCCGCCGTTCAACAATCCGGCGTTGCGGCGTGCGATGCTGGGTGCGGTCGATCAGTCGGAATACATGACCGGTGCCGTGGGCACCGACGAGACGTTGTGGCGCGACCGGGTCGGTGTGTTTTGTCCCGATACGCCGCTGGCGACGCAGGTCGGCATGGAGGTGCTCACCGGCAAACGCGACCTGGGCAAGGTCAAGCGCGACATCGCGGCCGCCGGCTACAACGGCGAGAAGATTGTCGTGCTGACGCCGACCGACATCCCCTGGTCCAGGGCGCTGGCCGACATCACCGCCGACCTGCTGCACCGCCTCGGCGCCAATGTCGAGGCGCCGGCGATGGACTGGGCGACGCTCGTGCAGCGTCGTGCCAGGACCGAACCGGTGGAGCAGGGCGGTTGGAGCATCTTCCACACCGGCTGGAGCGGCCTCGACATGCTCAACCCCGCCGGCCACGTGTTCCTGCGCGGCAACGGCAAGGCCGCCACGGTGGGCTGGCCGACCAGTCCTAAGATCGAGGAACTCCGCGATGCCTGGTTCAAGGCGCCGGACCTCGCAGCGCAGAAGGTGCTGGCCGACAGGCTCCAGCTGCAGGCGTTCGAGGATGTTCCCTACATCCCACTCGGCCAGTCTTTCATCCCGACTGCATATCAGGCGAACTTGACCGGAATGCTGCAAGGCAGTCCCGTATTCTGGAACCTACAGCGGAGTTGAACATGGCCGAATTCGAACTCGTCTGGGATTCCCGCTGCGGCGTCGCCGAGTCACCGGTATGGGATGCGTCCAACCGGCGCCTGCTGTTCTGCGACATTCCCGGCAAACGCATCAACGCACTCTCGGTGGATGACGGCGCCCACACGTCATGGGATTTCCCTGAAGTCGTCGGCAGCTTTGGTCTTTGCCGGTCGGGCCGCATTGTCGTCGCGCTGCGCCATCGCGTCGTGCTGTTCGATCCGCGCACCAAGGCGATCGAGCAATTGACCGACCCGGTGAACGAACCGCCGACCAATCGCTTGAACGACGGAAAGGTCGGGCCGGACGGCTGCTTCTGGGTGGGCAGCATGGATGAGAACTCGCCGCGCCAGAAGACCGCAACACTCTACCGGGTCACGCCGCAGGGCACCGTTGAGCGCAAGGCCGAGGGCTACGCGGTGTCCAACGGTCTCGCGTGGTCACCCGACGGGAGTGTTATGTACCACTCGGATTCGACCGCCGGTATCATCGAGGCATGGGACTTCGATACCCGAAACGGAGCGCTCGCGAACCACCGCGTGCTGGCGACGCTGACCAACGAGGAGGGCCGCCCCGACGGCGCCGCGGTCGATGTGGCTGGCGTCTACTGGTCGGCGGGACCGTCCGCCGGGTGCATCAACCGCATCTCGCCGTCGGGCGCGTTGCTGAGCAAGCTGCCGTTCCCGGTTCCCGGCCCGACCATGCCGTGCTTCGCGGAAGGCGACCTCTACGTGACGTCGCTGCGCGAGGGGCGCTCGCCTGAGGCACTGGCGCAATTCCCGACACTCGGTGGATTGTTCCGCATCGAGGCACCGGTACGGGGTACCCCGGTCACGCTATTCGCCGACGCCTAGTAGCTGGGCGGCGGAGGCGGGTAGTAGCCGGGAGGCGGCGGTGGCGGCGCATAATACGCGGGCGGCGGCGGGCGTGGCGTGGTAGCGGCACCGCCGACGGCGCCAACCGCGCCACCGATCAGCGCTCCCGCGGCGGCACCTCGTCCGCCACCCGCGAGGCCGCCGATTGCCGCACCGGTGCTGGCGCCGAGCAGCCCGCCACCCACTGCGCGCTGGCCCGGGTCGTATGGGTTGGTGCATGCGGACAACGCCAGCACCATCCCGAGAGCCGCTGCGATGGGTGCGATCGAGCGCTGCATGATATCGATGTCTCCCTTCGGTGGTCCGCGCGCAGTCCGCTGCCGCCCCGCAGGTGCAAAACTGGCCACGGCACACCACGAGACAAGCGGATACCGATGACAGGACTGCGGCGGGAATGAGGAGGAAAGAAGGTCTCGCCGCCGCGACCTATATTGGCCGCGACCTATATTGACGGGCTCATGACGCGACCTGCAGCCTCAATCGCGGCAGCGGCCGTTCCTCGTGTTCGAGGTAGGCAAGGAACCGAGCGCAGTATTTGTGCGCCGTCGTATCCCACACGCGTTCCCGCAAGGCGCCATAACGACGCAGCCGCTCGGCCAGCGGCATCTTCAGGCCCTCGTGCATCGCATCGGCGATCTCGTCGGCATCGAACGGATTGACGATCAACGCCTCGGTCAGCTCCTCTGCCGCGCCGGCAAAACGCGAAAGGATCAGCACGCCGGGATCGGCCGGGTCCTGGGCTGCGATGTATTCCTTCGCCACCAGGTTCATGCCGTCACGCAGCGGCGTCACCACCCCGAGGCGGGCGATCCGAAAGAAGCCAGCCAGGATATTCCGGCGCACCGTCGTCGTCATATAGCGCAACGGCACCCAGTCGAATTCAGAGAAACGGCCGTTGGTGTCGCCGACAATCCGGTCGAGCTCGCGTCGAAGCCGCTGGTAGCTGCCGGACTCCTCGCGCGATCGCGCTGCGATCTGGAGGAAGCTGACCTGACGGCAATCCTCGGGGTATTTCCCGAGCAAACGGCCGAAGGCCTCGAAACGGTTGACCAAACCCTTCGAGTAGTCGAGCCGATCGACGCCGATGGCCAAAGCACGGCCGCCCAGGCTATCGCGCAACCGTGCCGTCTCGGCACTTCGGTCGGCGCGCGCGGCGGTGTCGGCAAAGCCGGCGGCGTCGATGCCGATCGGATCGACGATCGCCAGCACGTGGCGGCCGCCAAACATGAACCCGTCGTCTCTGACCCGCGTGCCAGGGAGGATTTCCTGCACGCAGTCGAGGAAGGCACGCTGATAGGTCTGGGTATGAAAGCCCACGACATCGAACGCGCACATGGCCCGCAGCAGTTCCGCGGCGCGCGGCAGCACGTGCAGCAGGGTCGGCGGAACAAATGGGGTATGCAGGAAAAATCCGATGCGATTGCGCACGCCCAGCAGGCGAAGTTCCTCGGCCAGCAGGAACAGGTGGTAGTCGTGCACCCAGATCACATCGTCGTCGCGCAACAGCTTGGCCAGCGCCTGGGCATAACGACGGTTGACGGCGCGATACCCCTCGTAGTCCTCGCGGCGGAACTGCACGAGCCCGAGGCGAAAATGCAGCAGCGGCCACAGCGCGCCGTTGGCGAAATTGACATAGAACGAGCGGTATTCTGCCTCAGTGAGGTCGATCGTGGCGTAGGTCGTGCCCTCGGCGCGCTGCATGCGCACTTCGCCATCGGCCGAGCCGGAACGCCTGCCGCTCCAGCCGAACCAGACCGATCCGGGGGTCAATGCGTCCGCAAGTGCAACGGCCAATCCACCAGCCCGCGGCCCCCGCTCGGAAGGCAACGGAACTCTGTTGGACACTATAACGAGACGCCCCAAATTTCCTCCCGGCCGCTGCCGTGCCTTACCGCGGAGACAACGCACAACGATACCGTGCCGATGCCTGCTGCCCGGTAACTTCGCCGTGAGTCGCGACCAGCGCCAAGTCCTGCCGCAGAAAAGCCCGAACTTCCGGCGAGATCGCCTTTGCGTGACATTACACCGAGAGAGGCTTCACGATCATGCGAATTGCCCAGATCGCTCCGCTGACCGAGTCAGTGCCCCCCCGGCTTTACGGAGGGACCGAGCGCGTCGTCTCGTTCCTGACCGAGCAATTGGTTGCCATGGGCCATGACGTGACCTTGTTTGCCAGCGGTGACTCACGCACGAGCGCGGAGCTTGCGCCGATGTGGCCGTGCGCGCTGCGCTTCGATGCCACGATCCGGGATGCGATCGCCCCCCACATGCTCATGATGGAGCAGGTCTGTCAGCGCGCCGGTGAGTTCGATGTGCTGCATTGCCACCTCGACTACTGGCCATTTTCGGTGTTCAGCCGGCAGGACACGCCTTTCCTGACCACGCTGCACGGCCGGCTCGACCTGCCCGAGCTGCGGCCGGTTTATGAGTGTTTCCCAAACGTTCCGCTGGTCTCGATCTCAGACGCCCAGCGGCTCCCTCTGCCGGAGTCCAATTTCATCGCGACCGTGCAACATGGGTTGCCGGTGGACCTGTTGCGGCCGCGCAATGTCACCCCCAGCTACCTGGCTTTCCTCGGTCGCATCTGCCCGGAAAAGCGGCCGGATCGGGCGATACGGATCGCGCGCGCCGCCGGCATCCCGCTGAAGATCGCCGCCAAGGTGGACCGCGTGGACGAAGCCTATTTTCGCGACACGATCCGGCCGATGATCGATGGTCGCAATGTCGAACTGATCGGCGAGATCAGCGACGCGGAGAAGCCGGACTTCCTCAGCGGTGCCATGGCACTCCTGGTGCCGATCGACTGGCCGGAGCCGTTCGGCCTGGTGATGATCGAGGCGATGGCCTGCGGCACACCGGTGATCGCGTTCAATCGCGGCTCGGTGCCGGAGATTATCGAGCACGGCGTTACCGGGATGATCGTGGAAGACGAGGCGGAGGCGGTCGCGGCGCTCCGTCAGGTTGCGGATCTGTCCCGCGCCGAGGTTCGTCGTTGCTTCGAGAAGCGGTTCAGCGCGGAGCGCATGGCCGAGGACTATCTGGCGCTGTATCGCCGCCTGGCCGCACGGGTACGCCCTGCGCTGCGCGTGGTGCGCTGAGGCGGTGGCGGCTGCGATGCCAGGCGTCGGGCGTTACGATAGGGGCTTGCTTGGGAATAAGTGAATCAACCCCGGAACGGATCTTACTTCGTCGTCATGGCAGAGCGTGGGCCGCCGTCCTCGCCTTTGGAGGGGGAGGCCACTTGCGAATCGCAGCCTCAATCCGCGACGGGCCCCAAGTGGGCCACTTCCGCTTGGGCCGCGTCCGGATCGTCTGCAGTGTTATCGGCAGCGAACTCGCCCGGCCACGCGATCATCGCCGCGTCAGGCGGCAGCCCCGTCGCGTGCAGCGCCTGCTCGTCGCCTTCGATCTCACGCCTGATCTTGTCCAGAGACAGCTCGGTGCTTGTGGCACGCTCGGCTCGTTCGGTCTGCATGGCTGATTGGCTCAACTTCAGGTCCGCATGCCACATGACCAGTTTCTCTGCCGCGATCTCGCGGCAGGTGAGGGCGGTCTGCAGTGCACGCGGCGCGCGCGTGTGACTGAACTGGCGGAGCCATTGGCCCCACACAGTGAGGGCACGGCCGTACGCCTGTGCGCTCGTCTGCATTCGTTCATGATCGGAAACTCAAACCGAATCGCCTACTCACAATTGAGTGCACGCACACCGGTTCACCCATTGTATTCAGGCGATTTAGTTGTCGTTCGACTTAATCACGGGCAGCACTGTTCTTGAATAATCGGTTCGCTAGCGGGCCATGATTTCAACCGACTCGGTCGATGAGATGATGCGTGCGCAAGCCTTGAGGCGACCCCTGGCCCGGCGGAAACTCATGTGGCTGCCATGGCGTGTATGCAAGCCGTTCGGCGGTCGCAGGTTCAGTCTGGGAGTGGGTCGACGACATGGAGCATAGGCTTAGCGACCCGGTCGGCGAGAGCGAATCTGTGGCGGCACCGTTACAGCAGGTTTTGCGCGGCGTGGCGGCGTGGATTGCGACGCCGTTTCTGCTGCTGGCGGTGCTGGTGGTCGGCTGCTGGCTGTACGCGTTGGGTATAAAGCGACCGCGTGACGGCTAGGTTGCGCTGTCCCTGTGCCAGGGCATGGCGCGCCGGTCCTCGAATGAGCTTGCCCTGGCGTCCCAATCA
>CAWHVQ010000017.1:0-106797 GCA_963832895.1 uncultured Alphaproteobacteria bacterium
TTCCGTCCTCCTATTTGCGCCGGCTCGACCCAGCGACGTTCAGGTGCGAGGACCATATCCCCGGCTGTCGCGTGCGCAAATAATGTTCCGCTCTATGTCGCGACATTACTGAGACACCGTGGCAACAGTGCAACACTCTGCAAATAGACAATCAAAATACTTCGTAACAACGCCAATAGCGCGCAGTAATAAGCAAATACTGCACGCGTCCTATACCTAGCCGCGCCGGCCGGGGCCGGCTTACTGTCCCCCGCCTCTATCCAGCTACCGGTTCACGGGCCTCCCCTGGTGACTGCCAGGCTGCACGGCTGTCCGCCCGCGGGAGCGTGCTCGTGCGTGGCCTGATCATCTGTGCGTCCGGCCACGCGCCGCTCTCGGCCAGCGTGGCCATCGCGTCGCACGCCATGTCGGCGAATGCCGGCACCAGCGTGTTCGACGCCGCGCGGTGAAATGCGATCGCGCTTGTGCATGTGAGCTGCGGCTGGCCGATCGGCCGAAACGCCAAGGCACCGCGCGCAATCTCGTCCTGTACAAAGCTGCGCGGCAGAATCGTGCAGCCGAGGCCGTTGCGGACCATCACCTTGGCCAGCGCAGCGCTGTTCACCTGCAGCACCATGTTCAGCCGCATGCCGCTCTGCTGTGCGGCGATCTCGAACTCGGCGCCGGATCCAGTGCTGCGGACCAGGCAGAATGAGCGAATCGCCGCCAAGCTCGCGCAGCGACATTGGCCGCGTGTCGGCCGCGAGTTTCGAGTGAACCGGTGCAACGAAGCCAAGGCTCTCGGTGAGCATCGGTTTGATCTCGATGTCCGGCAGCGACGGCGGGTCTTGCAGGATCGCCAGATCGACGTGGCGATGCAGCAGCCACTCCTCGAGATCGGCGCCGCTGCCCTCACGGATATCAAGCGTCACGTCCGGCCAGCGGGCGCGAAACGCCAGGGCAAGCGGCGTTATCAGGGGCGCGCTGGTCTCCGCCGGCACAGCCAGGCAGATCGTACTCGGCATCGTCTCGGCCGGCGCGTCATCCAGCGGCGAGGCAAGCAGCCGCATGACGGTGTGCAGCCGGTCGCGCAGGCTGGCGCCCGCCGGCGTCAACGTCACGCCGCGCCCGTGACGCAGCATAAGTGGGGTGCCGAATCCCTCCTCCAGCTTGCGGAGCTGCAGCGAGATGGCCGGCTGGCTGATGTTCAGATCGCGCGCGGCACGGCCGAGGTTGCCGGTCTGCGCAACGCTGAGGAAATACCGGAGTTCGCGCAGTCCAAGCGCCTTCTCACGCGCCTCGCTCTGTCGCGTGGCGGGATCGGCGAGCACGGGAAACGTGACGGCATTCATCCGCTGGCGCCCCCTGGGCCGCACGCGCGCGGCACCCGGCCAGCCACGCCATGCAGGCGTAGTCAGCCGCAGGGAGAGGGAGCGGCAGTTCAGCGGTGTCAGGTAGCCGGGAAGCGCGGCGGGTGGTGACGGGAAAGCGTGTGGGCTGATGTAGGGGGAATAACCGACATAGGGCCGGTAACCCCCTCCCCCCGACCCGTCCCGCAAGGGGCGGGGGAAGCATGCGCCGCTAGATTGGGGTTAGTGTTCCTGCAGCCAGCCCTGGCCGGCCGCGTAACGGACCACATCCACACGGCTTCGGAAGCCGAGCTTCTCCATGGCGCGCGCCTTATAGGTCTCCACGGTCTTGACGCTGATGTCCAACCGCGCCGAGATCGCCTTGTTGCTGTGCCCGCCGGCCACCAGTCGCAGCACGGCAGACTCGCGTTCGCTCAGCTCCGCGGTCTGCCCGGACTGCGGGTTCGTCGTCTGTCGGCCCAGCCCGCCGACCACCTTCCCAGCGATGGCCGGGTCCAGATACATCCCGCCTGATGCCACCGCATGAATTGCGCGCGGGAGCTCATCGGCGGCCGAGCGCTTCAGCAGGTAGCCGCCGACGCCGAGCTCCACGAGCTGCCGCAGGTAGGCCCTCTCCTCATGCACCGTGAGCACCAGCACGCGGCATTTCGGCTGCCCGGCGCGCAGGGCCGCGGCGAGTTCGATGCCATTCATCTCGGGCAGCGAGATGTCCAGCACGACGACATCAGGCACCAGTTCCATCGCCATGCGCAGCGCGGTGCGGCCGTCGCGCGCCTCACCGACGATGGTGAGGCCTGCATCCGCGCCGACCAGAGCCTTCAGGCCGGCGAGCACGACCGGATGATCGTCAACCATCAGAACGCGCACCGGTCCCGGGGTCATACGCTTCTCACGAGGGGTATGCGGACGTAGATCGTCGTGCCGCTCTGCGCGGCCGACTCAACGTCCAGGCTGCCTCCAACCAGCGCAAGACGCTCACGCACGCCGAGCAGGCCGAGTTGCCGGACGCGGAGATCCCCCCCATCGGTACCACTGTCGATGTCGAAGCCCCGGCCGTCATCTTCCACGGTCAGCCAGACCCCGCCATGCGTTGCCTCCAGCACAACGCTGACCCGACTGGCGCCGGAGTGCTTCACCACATTGGTGACCGCCTCCTGGAGCACGCGGAACAGCGCCGTCTCGACCGCCTGCGGCAGGCGACGGTTATCGAGACCGCCGATCTCCATGTCTATCTGCAGTCGCGATCGCTCGGCCCATTCCTCCAGGTATTGTATAACCGCCCGGCGCAGGCCCAGGTCATCCAACGCCATGGGCCTGAGTTCCCACGCCATCCGGTTCAACTCGCGGCCGAGATCGCCTGCCAGCTTTTTCAACTGGTTCAGTCGCTGCTGCGCGGTCTCGTTGGCCGCACAGAATGGGTCGATCGCATTGAATCCCAGACGCAGCGCGGTGAGATACTGGCCGAGACTGTCGTGCAGCTCGCGGGCGATGCGTTTTCGTTCGGCCTCCTGCGCGATCATCGTGCGGTCGAGCAGAACGGCGCGTTCCTGGGCGCTCTGCCGTAACCGCTCGCCGGCGAGGTGGAGCGATCGAGCCACTGAATCGGTTTCCTGGATGCCGGTATCCTGCGGAACGACACTCTCGCCGCGTCCGACCAGATCGGCATAGCCCACCAAGGCCGTGATAGCGCCGGCAATGCGCCGCCCGATAACCATACCCAGAAATAGCGCCATGGCCAGTGTCACGGCGCCAGCCAGGATCAGGATCCGCGTCGAGCGGCGGACCGGCTCGTAAAGCGCGTCGTCGGGGATCCCGACGGAAACCGTCCAGCCGGAGAATCTCACATGGGCGAACGCATTGTAGATCGGGATGCCATCGCGGGAGATCAGCGGTAACCAGCCTTCGTCGGCCTGGCGCAACCGTTCGAGGACTGCCGGCCGGCCCATCTGGCCGACGAACCGCTCGGCATCGCGGCTCCGCGCGATGGTCCGGCCCGCCCGATCAGCGATGGTAACCAGCCAATCCGGTGACAGGTCGAGCGCCGCCACCATTGCGGCGAGCGTCGGCGCGATGTTGAGGCTGAGCACATAGGTCAGCCTGCCGTCGCGAAGGACAGGCACGTTGACGGCGATGAACGGCTCGCCGGTGACGGCGCTGCGCGTGAGATTCGAGACGTCCGGCTCGCCGGTGGCAACGACCTCCCAAATCGCCTCGATATCGTTGGGTAAAGGCGATGGTTGATCTGGCCCGGCCCTGGTATCGACCAACTCCTGGCCGTCAAGGTCGCTGAGTACCGAGGCTCAACCCATGCGGCCTGGTCACGTCGAGGGCCTGCTCGCGGAACGCGGCGAAGTCGCCTGCCAGAAGCGAGTGCGAACCGGCCAACATGAACAGCCGGGTCCTCAGCGCACCCAGATCGTGATCGAGCGAGGCGGCGGCTTCGCGGGTACGCTCGCGCACCGTGTTGGCCATGACCTCCTGCTCGTGGGCGGCCGAGCGGAGCACCAGGAAGGCGCTGAACACCAATAGCGGCGTGACGATGACCAGGATCAGGCCGAGGACATGGGTACGGACGGTGAAGCGGGAGGCTGCGATGGCGCGAAGCCACCGCCCCCGCGCCTGACGGGCCACGGCGAGTCCGCAGGCTGCCATTGCCTCCCCCATGAGTGGGTCTTAGCAGCGGACCCCGCTGCGTTCCACTGCCGCTGCCGCATAAAGAAAAGGCGGCGGGGATCGCTCCCCGCCGCCCGTTGGGTATCGGCCCTGCTCGGTTTAGAAGTTCACGACGTTGCCGATCACGAAGCCCTGAGCCTTGATGTTGTTGTTTGCGTTCGAACCGGTCGCGCCAGTGATCTGGTTCACGCCGTTCTGGGTCTGATCGTTCCACAGGTATTCGGCGTAGACCTGGTAACCGGGCGCCACCGTGTAAGCGAGACCAGGGTTGATGCCCCTGGCGCGGTGCTGGGTCAGGCCGGTCATCTGCACGTTGCCCTGATCCCAGTACTCCATCGCGGCGATACCGACCGTCCACGGTCCGCTCACGTACTTCACACCGAAGACAGCACCCAACTGGTGCACCGCATTTTGCGGCATCGGACTGGCATAGCCGTTCTTTTGTCCGCCAAGAACGTTGCCGCCGACCGTGAAGCCGGCATAGGTCAGCGCGACGCCGCCACTGCCGATACTCCAGCCGTCGTACTTGCCGTTGTATTTGCTGCCCGGCAGTGCCGAGATGCCCAGGTTGGCCTGGCCGGCAAGCGTCCCAGCGCCGGGACCAGTGTAGTCCGCTGTGCCACTACCCTCGTAGACGCCGTAGGCCAGCACGCCCAGGGCGCCGAATGCCCCCTGATAGCGCACACCGGCCGCGTACTGGTTGATGATCCGCGCGCCGTCGAGCGACCCTGGTCCGGAACTCAGGCTGGGACAGCCTGACGTCGCCGTTCCGCAGGTGAGGCCGGTGCCGATGCCGCTGCCGATGATCGATTGCCCCAGCGCACCAAGGGCGGCGGAATCCGAGCCGTATGCGTTCGAGGTATTCGGCGCATACTGAATGCCGAAGTCGAAGCCGGCGATCTGCGGCGACATGTAGACCAGCTTGGTGTTGTCATACTCGCCGCCAGCCTGGGACAGCCAAATCCATGCAGGCGCTGCATTTCCTGGCATGAAGGACTGCGTGTCGCCGCCGTTGAAGTTGCCGGTCGGCAGGAACTGGAAGGTGGTCACGCCGTTGTCGAAGATGCCGATCAGGCCGTCAGCCTGGCCGGCACGCACGATGCCCCAGTTGTCGCCGGCAATGTAGGTGAAGGCGCGCCGCACGTACAAGGTCTCCAGCGATGAATAGGTGCTGGCGCTGGCCCCGCTGGGCTCTCCGCTGAAGTTCTCGCGGATTTCGATGGCGGCGCCGTAGCGCAGCCCATTGGTCGCCATGCCGTCGCCGCCGAAATACAGACGGGCGAAGCTGCCGATAACCTGCGGCTGCAGCTTGGCTGTGCCAGTGCCGTTAACGCCCAAGATGGCACTCTGTGTCGCGCTGGCGGACGTGGCAGTGCCGGCGGCCAATGACCCGCTGCCGATGCTGGTGATCGGCGCGGCTCCCGGCGAGCCGTTCGGCGCGGTGAACGCGCGTTGATCAGCGCTGGACCACACCCCGCCGACATCCACCTGCACCTTGGCGTTGATGTGGACGACGATGGTTCCAGGCGTCGGATTGGCCAGCGCGCCCGGCAGCATCGGGCCCTGGTAGTTGTTGTTGGAGTTGACATAGGCCACCGGCGCCGGAGCTGCCGGCCACGCCTGCTGCCCCTGGTTCGGTGCGCCGATAGGCCCTGATATCGGTGCTGGTGCCGATAGAGGTGTCGGCACCGGTGCTCCCGGCGGGCTCTGCGCCAGAGCCGCACCCACCAACCCCCCGGTCGTCCCCAGCGTGGCTACGCTTGCCAGCAGAAACTTACGCATTTCGTCCTCCTATTTGCGCCGGCCAGGCCAGCGAACGCTGAAGCCCCACCCCGATAAGCTGATGGAAGGGCAGCAAACCTCGGGAAGTATGAGACGACCGCTCGCGATCTCGCAACGGGCGATAAGCATTCCTCATGGCATTTTCGAAACACTGTGACTGGAAAGCCACAAACGTCAGGCCAAGGCGCCGATCGCTCCGATTGCATGGCAGGCCCGCTTCGGCAGGCGCCGAACCGTGATGCCGTCGACGCCGCCGAGGGCCGCGACCGGCAATCGCGCCGAGCGTGCCAGTCGTGCCCAGCGCACCGGACCCAGGGTCGCCGCACCTGGATGGCTCAGGGTGGGAAAGGCAGGGGAGAGGAAGGCAAGTGAGGCGCCGGCCCGCCGCGCGCGCAACAGATCGGCAAGTCCATGGGCGGAACTGGTGACGAGACCGCGGCGACGTTGAACGCCCGGCCAATGGCCCTCGCGCAGGTGCATCCCCGCGCCCAGCGCCGCCGCCAGCCTGGCATCGCCGGCCACGACAAAGGCCAGACGCCGCGCGCGGCAGAGCTTCGCCAGGTCGTGTCCAAGCCTCTCCCGGCCCGGTTCGCCATCGTGGCGCAGCACGACGCCGGCCAGTCCACAGGGCAGGCGCGCAACCGCCTGGCGTGGATCGGGCAGGCGCCGTGCATCGGTGAATAGCCAGAGGGCGGGAAGTTCCGTGCCTCGCCGGCGCCGCGCACACGCCCAGTCGAGCAGACGCCTATCCATCGTCCGGCAGGCCAGGGTGTGCTAACGGGTCGCCGATCATGAGCAAACGGAAGCACGCAATCGAGGCGTATTTCCAGAGCGGGGTTCGGCTGCACGGCGCCGGCCGCCTCCAGGAGGCCGAGAGCGTCTATCGGCAGGTCCTCGCCGCGGCGCCCGGGCACGCCGACAGCCTGCACATGCTGGGCGTGATCGCCTCACAATGCGGCCAGCCGCAGGCGGCGCTTGCCTGCATCGACCAGGCAATCGCGCATCAGGCCGTCGACGGCTATGTTCCACGTCAACCGCGCCACCGCGCTGTTGGCGCTGCGGCAGTTCGATGCCGCGCTCGATGCCTGCCGGCAGGCGTTGCGGTTCAAGCACAATCTGGCCGAGGCCCATCAGATGATGGGACACGTGCTGAGCGATCTTGGCCGGCCCGAGGAGGCTATCGCCAGCTATCGCCAGGCACTGCGGCTGAAGCCCGACCTGCGCGACGGCCATAATGACCTGGCGCTGGCGCTGCGCGAGGCGAACCAACTGGACGATGCCGCCGCGGCGCTGAGCGTCGCTGTGCGCCAGGCGCCGAACGATCCGCAGCTCATCGGCAACCTGGCCGGCATCCTGAAGGATCTCGGTCGACTGGATGAGGCGGAGGCCATGTATCGGGACGTTCTGCGGCGGCATCCGGATAATGCCGCGGCACACGTTAATCTGGGGGTGTCGCTGCTGACGGCCGGCCGCTTCGTCGAAGGATGGCGGGAGTGGGAGTGGCGGTTCCTCGCCGAACCGGCGACCCAGCGTCAGTTTGCCAAACCGCGCTGGCAGGGCGAGGCGTTGGACGGACGTACACTACTGGTGCACGCTGAGCAGGGCATCGGTGACATGCTGCAGTTCTGCCGCTTCCTGCCGACGGCGGCGCGCGGCGGTCGGCTGTTGGTCGAGGTTCACCGGCCTTTGGTCGGCCTGTTGGCGCAGCTTCCCGGTGTCGCCGGCACAGTAGGTCTCGGCGATCCGCTGCCGCCGTTCGACGTGCAATGCCCAATGTTGAGTCTGCCCTATCTGTCGGGCATGGCGAGCGAACGGGACATCCCACCGGAGATGCCCTATCTGCGCCCTGAGCCATCGCTGGTGGATCGGTGGCGCAGTCGCACGGCGGCGCTGAGCGGCCTGCGGGTCGGACTGGTCTGGGCTGGCAATCCGGAGCGGATGCGGATGGACCGCCGGCGCTCGATCGCCCTCAATCGCCTCGACTGCCTGCACGATGTGTCCGGCGTGTCGTTCGTATCGCTGCAGAAGGGCGCCGCCCCGGCGGAGCTGACAGGTTCGGCACTGGGCACCGCAATGGTCGACTGGACTGGTGAGTTGACCGACTTCGGCGAGACCGCGGCGTTGGTGAAGACGCTGGACCTGGTTATCGGCGTCGATACCGCCGTGGTGCATCTCGCGGGCGCCATGGGCAAGCCGGTCTGGCTGCTCAACCGGTTCGACACATGCTGGCGCTGGCTGCGTGATCGCGACGACAGCCCGTGGTACCCAACGCTGCGGCAGTTTCGTCAGCCCAAACCCGGCGACTGGGAGAGCGTGGTCGAGCGGCTGCGGGTCGCGTTGGTCGAACGAGCGGCTTGACGGCGCCGCCCCGAGTGGCGAGCCTGACCGCCATGGCCGATCTCGCCTCCGAGCCGACCGTCACGATCGCGGACAATCTGCGCCTGGTACGCGAGCGGATCGCCAACGCGGCGATCAAGTCAGGGCGGCGTCCGGAGGACGTGACGCTGGTCGCGGTGAGCAAGACCAAGCCGATCGAGGCGGTGCGCGTGGCGCTGGCTGCCGGCCAGACCGTGTTCGGCGAAAACCGCGTGCAGGAGGCCGCGACAAAGTTCCCGGCATTGCGGGGGGCGGAGCGATTTCAGTTGCACATCATCGGCGGCCTGCAGACCAACAAGGCACGCGAAGCGGTGCGGCTGGCGGACGTGATCGAGACGCTCGATCGGCCGCGGCTTGCCGATGCGGTCGCGGCGGCGATGGCGAAGGAGGGCCGTTCGCCGGCTCTGCTCATCGAGGTCAACACCGGCGACGAGCCGCAGAAGTCAGGGGTGGGGCGCGCGGATGCCGATGGGTTCATCGACGCGTGCAAGGCGCGATTCGGATCCCGGCTGGTCGGGCTGATGTGCGTGCCGCCGCTCGAACAGGATCCGCGGCCGCATTTCGAGTGGCTGGCCGATCGGGCGGCGCGGCACGGGCTCGGCGTCCTGTCGATGGGGATGTCGGCGGATTTTGAGATCGCCATCGCGTGCGGCGCGACCTGGGTAAGGGTCGGGAGCGCTATCTTCGGACATCGGTAGTTCGGCGGTCGGTCGCTGGACCGAGAGACCCTCAGACGATGTGGCTCGCGATAACCCGTGCCAGCATCTCGCATCCCAGTCGATCCGCATCGTCGAACCTTCCCAGCATCGGGCTGTCGAGATCCAGTACGCCGAGCAAGGCCTCGCCTTTCAGCAGTGGCACCACGAACTCGGAACGCGACGCGGTGTCACAGGCGATGTGGCCGGGGAACGCCTCGACGTCCGGCACCAGGACTGAACGGCGCTCTGCCGCCGCGGTGCCGCAAACGCCCTTGCCCAGCGGGATGCGCACGCATGCAGGCAGCCCCTGAAACGGGCCCAGAACCAGTTCGTTCTGGCGGAGGAAGTAGAACCCCGCCCAGTTTAGCCCAGGCAGAGCGTGATAGATGGCCGCCGCCGCGTTGGCGGCATTGGCGACCGGGTCGGTCGCGCCACTCAGCAGCGCATCAAGCTCGCGCGTCAGGTCGACGTAATGGGCAGCCTTGTCCACCTCGCGGTGGACCGATGTCCACGGCGTAGATCTGGCTGGATCGTGCATCGCTCAGGCCCCCGGTGGCGGTGGATTCTCTTGTTACCGCCGTCGGAGCCACACTGTATTATGTGCCGCTTAGTGTGCCGCCGCCCTGACGTCGCTGCCTGCCCGCTGACGCCCGGCGGGTGCCGGCTCCGCGGTAATGCGCATTGCCGCGGCGGCATCCCGCAGGATCGTCCGCAGTTCGCGCAGAAAGGCCATGCCTGTCGCTGTCCGCTGTACCAGCACGCTGCGCCGATCCAACGGATCGGTCTTGCGGCGCACCAGATCGAATTCCGACAGACGATCGAGCGCGCGGGTAATGGCTGGCTTGGAGACGCCAAGCTTGGCGGCCAGCCCGCGCACGGTCTGCGCCTCGGTCTCCAGATAGCACGTTAGAAACACCCCCAATTGCCGCGCCGACAAATCAGGGCCATCCCGTCGGACCAGCTCGACAATCGCTGTGCGCAGAATGCCGGCCAGCCCATCGCTGACTTCGTTTGTGATCATGTCCAGACCTTTCCTGAACTGTAATGTTCGCCGCCTCACCCGACCCCGAGGCAACCAAACCAGCCAAGCCTGTCACAAGCTATGAATTCATGTCGCGTAACGAGTGGGTGACAGAACATGTTACCGCTGAGGATTGGTGCGAATGAAGACCGGCCCGACGGGCCGCTTGCCGCCAGGGGAGCAGCTTTGCAACCTGTCGTGCCGGCCAACATTCCTGCGCCTCCCAACGGCAGGAGCAGGTACTATCCTCCACTTGGCGTGGCGGGAGTCATGCCGCCACATTACGGCGCCGTCAGGACGCGGCGTTGACCGCGGTGCAATTATCACATTTCCGACAGCTAGAGGATTGCGCAACAATAGTTGCTCGCAGGAGTTGTTCGCAGACGTCGCCACAACTCAAATCGCGACGCGAACGCCCAGCTCCACAACGCGATCATATGGGATACGAAAGAACTCGGTTGCGGGTACCGCGTTGCGCGCCAGAACCAGAAACAGCCAGTGCCGCCACCACGGCAGTTTGGGGACGGTCCCTGGCACCAGCACCTCGCGTCCAAGAAAATAGCTCGCCTGCATCGGATCGAATGGGACGCCGAACTGATTGAGGTCCTCCAACGCACGCGGGATGTTGGGGCTCTCCATGAAGCCGTAACGCAGGATCACCCGATGGATGCCGGGCGCCAACTCCGCCACCTGCGTCCGTTGGTCGCCGGCCACCTCCGGCTCGTCGACGTTCTGCACCGTGACGAACAGCACGCGTTCATGCAGGACCTTGTTGTGCTTCAGGTTGTGCAGCAGCGACGTTGGCACGTAGTCGGGGTTGCCCGTGAGGAACACCGCCATGCCGGGCACGCGTATGGTGCGCGATTGCGGCAGCCGCGCTAGGAACGGCGGAAGCGGCAGGCTGTCCTGCCTCCAGCGCGCCAGGAGCAGATCGCGCCCGCGCTTCCACGAGGTCATCAGCGCGGTGAGTGCGATGCCTAGCGCAAGCGGCACCCAGCCACCCTCCAGCACCTTCAGTGTATTGGCGGAAAAGAACACGAGGTCGATCAGAAAGAACAGCCCGAACACGGTGATCGCGGCGGGTCGTGACCAGTGGAACTGGCGGCGGAACACCACCATCGCCAGCACGCAGGTGCACAGGAATGTACCGGTCACCGCGATGCCATAGGCAGAGGCGAGACTGTCCGAGGTCTTGAACGCCAGCACCAGGATCACCACGCCGATCGCCAGCATGACATTGATCTGCGGCACGTAGATCTGGCCTTCCTCGGTGTTGGACGTATGGCGCACGGTCATGCGCGGCAGAAAGCCCAACTGCATGCACTGCCGCGCGATCGAATAGGCGCCGGAAATCACCGCCTGGCTGGCGATGACCGTCGCAATCGTCGCGAGAATCACCATCGGCAGGCGCAGCCATTCGGGTACCATCAGGAAAAATGGATTGCTGACCGCCGCAGGATTGCTGATCGTCAGCGCGCCCTGGCCGAAATAGTTCAGCACCAGGCAGGGCAGCACGAAGAACGTCCAGGTGAGCCGGATCGGATGCGCACCGAAATGGCCCATATCGGCATACAGCGCCTCGGCGCCGGTCACGCACAGCACCACGGCCCCGAGCACGATGAACGCCAGACCTTTGTACTCGACACACAGTCCGACCGCGTAGCTGGGTGACATCGCCAGCAGCACGAACGGATGCCGAACGATTTCCAGGGTGCCGAGAATGCCGATCGCGACAAACCACACCGCCATGACCGGGCCGAAGATGCGGCCGACGCTGCCCGTGCCGCGCCACTGCATCGCGAACAGCATCACGATAACCACCACGCAGATCGGCAGGACGTATTGTTGCAGTTCGGGCGTCGATACCTCCAGGCCCTCCACCGCCGACAGCACCGAGATCGCCGGCGTGATAACGCCATCACCGAAGAACAGGCAGGCGCCGGCGATCCCGACCAGTGTCAGGGCGTTGCGGATGCCGGTGCCGACCGACACGCGCTGTGCCAGTGCCATCAAGGCGAGGATGCCGCCTTCACCGCGGTTGTCGGCGTGCATGACCAGCATCACGTATTTCACGGTGACGATCAGCACGAGCGACCAGAAGATAAGCGACAGGATGCCCATCACCTCGGTCGCGGTGATCGGCACGCCACCGAACAGTTGCATGCTGGCCTTGAAGGCGTAGAGCGGGCTGGTGCCGATGTCACCGTAGACCACGCCGAGAACCGCGAGCAGCACGCCAACGGCCGGAAACGGTCTGCGCAGCCCTCCGGCCGCGGCAGCCACGGTCATGGCCGGACGTGCATCGGGGTCATGGACGGACGCATACGCGCCCCGTCTGGGTGAAACAAGCGCCGGCTTGCCATGATCACGCGAGCTTCGTTAACTTGCTGGCATGAGTGACCTGACCGCCTCCCATACTGAACCCCGTCCGCGGACGCGCTGGGGCTGGTTCGTGGCCCTCGGTATTGCGCAGTTGGTGCTGGGCATCATTGCGTGGTTCGACGTCATCGCCTTCACCATTGCCGGCGTCATCTTCTTGGGTGCTCTGCTGCTGGTGGCGGGCGTGTTTCAGGTCGTGCACGCGTTTATGGATCGCCAGTGGGGTGGGTTCGCACTGCATCTGCTGGTGGGGGTTCTCTACGTGATCGGCGGCCTGCTGCTGATGGACGATCCGTTTCCGGGCGCCTTGGTGATCACCATCTTCGTGGCAGCGGCACTCGTCGTCGGCGGCATCTTGCGCATCGTCATAGGCGTGCAGCACCGGCACATGGCCGGATGGGGACTGCTGCTGGCGGGAGGCGTGATCAGCCTGCTGGTTGGGGTGATGCTGGTCTGGATGTTGCCGTGGTCGGCGCTATGGGTGGTCGGCACGCTGATCGCCGTGGAGCTTATCGTGCACGGCGTGTCGTGGATACAGTTCGGACTGGCGCTGCGTAAGACCGCCTGAGCGCCGGCAGCTACGGCCACGAAGTGGCGAAAGCCGCCGGCCCCGCATCCTTGACCGCCAGTGACTTGCCCGGCGTCAGCTTGTGGCCATCCCAGCGGAACACGTAGATCACGCGATCCTGCATGCCCTGCACCAGGATGGTATGGCCGTCGCGCGAGAACGCGATCCCCTCATCCCACGCGCCAAGCGGCGCCTGGTCCAGCTTGCGGAGTGTCTGTCCCTCCACCGCGAACATCGTCAGCAAACCCTTGTCGTGGTGGAACGGATGGCTCGGCAGCTTGGTCGTCCCGTTTTCCGCACCGACCGCCAGGAACTTCCCGTCGGGCGACAGCTTCATCGGCTCCGGGCCACTCGGCGCGCCAACAGTTTCCACCACGCGGAACGGCGTCGCGGTCATATCGATCAGGCTGACCGAATCCTCATCGCCGTCACCGCGGCCCATGTTCGACACGACCGCGAGCGTGCCGGCGGCGTTGCCGTCCATCGTGTAAGGCGCCATGCCCGTTGTCAGCGGCCGCGGATCGACGGTGACCTTGGTGCCGTCGATGTTCAGCACGCTCACCATGTTGTCGCCGCCCCGCGACAGCAGCGCGTGCCGGCCATCGTGGCTGAACACGATGCCGCTCGGCAGCGAGCCTTTGTTGCCGAGATCGACCTTGCCGACCGCGGTCAGCGTCTTGTCCGCGACGCTGAACACGGAGACGGTGCCCTCGGTACGGTTGGCGATGAGCGCCAGTTTGCCGTCCGGCGAAAGCCGCACCGTGGTCGCCCCCAAGCCGGAGGTCAGGCTCTGCGTGATCTTCGGCGGTTTGCTGGTGAGATCGACGACACTCACCCTGTCATCCGGCGATATGCCGCCCTTGGCCTGCGCGTCCGCTTTGGTAGCCGAGGTAACGATCGCCCAGCTTTCATCCTTGGCGACCCAGGCCGCAGTGGGCGGACCGACGACGCTGCCGGGCACGTCAACCGTGGCCATGATGCGCGGCGGGTAATGTGCGACGTCGATGATGCTGATCGTGTCGGGATGCAGATCCTTGGGCGCGACAAGATGCTTCTGATCGTCCTGCACGGTGTGGCCATCGTTCGATGACAGCACGATGTCGGCACGCGCCGCGACGGGCAGTGCTAGAAGCAGACTCGCCGCCAACGCGCGGGTCGTGTGTCGTGGCATGATTTCCTCCTTCTTGCAGTCGCTCAGCCGGTATCAAGTGTCAGCAGAATGAGTTCGTGGTCGCTCAGCACGCTGCCGTCCTCGCCGAGTGCCGGCACCACGGCGGGATCGCGCACCGACAGGCCGCGCGTGCAGAACCAGTCGAGCTGGCGGGTTCCTTCGCTCGTGCTCCACGTGCTGGTGCGCGTGGTCGGTTGCGCCAGGTTGCCGGCAGCCCAGTCGTAACCGCGCGATGCAGCCAGTGCGAACAGTGGTTCGGATGCGTCGTGGCAGCCGCCGGGGCCGACATGCGTGTTGAGGTCGCCGCCGATCACCACCGGCAATCTGCCCGCGTACGCATCGAGCGCATCGAGCAAGGTCTGCATCTGCCGGGCGCGGCCGGGACCGTCGGTGCGGTTCTCCAGATGCACTGAACAGGCGACGAAGCGTTTGAAGTCGGCAGCGATCGCCATCCGATTGCCGATGCGACGCTGGCGATCAGGCGGCGTGTACCAGTCCGCCTCTTCGTCGAGGCGAATGACGATCGGCGCCTGCAGCGGCAGCGACGCAACAATGCCGTTGCCGTGGTAGCCTTCCGTGTTGTCGCTGCCGTTAGGCGGATAGCCGGGCGGCGGCGCCATCGGCAGAAGTTCGAGGAACTCGCAGCCATAGCAATAGCCCTGGCCGAGTTGTGCGGCGATACGTCCGATCGTGTGCGCCTGGCCGGTACGCATCACACCGACATCCATCTCGGTCAGCAGCGCGAGGTCGACGCGGTTGCGCTGCAGGATGCGCGCCGCCTCCTGTGGATACAGGCAGCGTTCCAGGTTCCACGCGGCAATCCGAATGGCGCCGGCGAGGATTGGCGATTCTCCAGTCCGCAACTCGATCTGATGGAATGCTGCGACCGAGGCATGCGCCGCCTCGTGCGCCTCGCGCGTCGGCGGCAGATCGAGAAAGCGCTGCCGCTCCGCAAGCGGCACCGGGGTCAGGCGATCCACCACTTCGCGCCAGACGCCGACGACCATCTCAGGTGTGCACCGACTTCTGGAAGTCGCGCAGCACCTTGTTGCCGCGTTCGACCGCAGTGTCGAGCGCCTGCTTCGCGCCTTGCTTGCCGGCCAGCGCCTGCTCGCATTCCTCTTCGATAATGGTACGGATCTCCGGCATGCGGCCGAGATGGAAGCCACGCGAGTTGTCGGTAACCTGACCGCGGGTGAGCTGACGGATCGGTAGTTCAGTGCCCGGGTTCTGATCGAAGAAACCCTGCTGCTTCGCCAGATCGTAGCCGGCATGCGTGATCGGCACGTAGCCCGTGGCGCGGCTCCACTCGAAGTCCTGCGCCGGCTCGGCAAGGTAGTGCAGGAACTGCGCCACGGCACGATACTCGGCCGCACCGCGTTGCGGCGCGGTGAGCACCCAGAAGCTGGCACCGCCGATCGCCGAATTGATCGGCTCATGAATGACCGCCGGATCGTACGGCAGGAATGCCGGCGCCCAGCGGAACTTGGCGCTGCGCACCAGATCGCCACGCAGGGCGGACGAGCTGAACGTCATGCCTGACTGGCCGCTGAGAAACGCACCGTCGCCGCTGCCGTCGCGTCCGGTGTAATGGAACGTGCCCTCCTTCGCCATGTCCAGCAGCCGCTGCAGGTTCGCCACATGCGCCGGGCTGTTGATCTTCAACACCGCGTCGAGGCCTCTGAAGCCGTTCGCCTCGGTGGCGTAGGGAATGTTGTGGATCGCGCTGAACTGTTCGAAGTGCGCCCAGACGACCGAGGCGGTGATGGCCGGATACTGTATCGCGCCCTTGTCGCGCAATGTGCGCGCGAGCGATACGACCTCCGGCCATGTCGCCGGGAACCTGTCCGGATCGAGGCCGGCTTTCTCGAACGCATCCTTGTTGTACCAGACGATGCAGGTCGAGGAATTGAATGGCATCGACATCAGCTTGCCGTCGGCCTGGCTGTAGTAGCCGCGCACCGCGGGGATGTAGGCGTTCGGATCGAGCTTCACGCCGGTTTCCTGCGAAAGCTGCCAGACCGGTTTGATAACCGGGCCGGAACTGAGCATGATCTGCGTGCCGACCTCGAACACCTGCGCAATGTGCGGCGCCTGACCGGCGCGCCACGCCGCGGCGACCGATGTCAGCAGGTCCTTGTAGACGCCCTTGAACAGACCGATCACCTCGATCTGGTCCTGGCCGGCGTTGAATGCCGTAATCAACTTGGCGATCTCTTCGCCCGGCGTGGCGCCCATCGCGTGCCACAAGGTGATGCGGGTCTTCTCGGCCGCGCGCGAGGGAACGGCCGCGAGGGCGCCGGCCGCGGTCAACAGAGTCCTTCGCGCGAAAAGTGTCATGTCGGGAAGATCCGGCGGAACACCGCGGGCGAGCCTTCGTCCAGTTGGACATGGGGCCGCATGCGCAGGTTCCATGGATTGCCGGAGCGCGCGCGCGACCATTCGGGCGTATCGGGCACGCCGGCGTTCTCGAATTCGTAGACCGTCAGGTATTTCGGCTGGCCTTCGACCGCGAGATAGCGGCGCGCACGGATGCAGCCGGGGACGGTGAGATAGCCCGGGATGTACGTGGTGTTGTACCAGTCGTTGAACTCCTCCTCCATCGCGGCAGCGACATTGATCCGGCCCATCTGCAGGAACGGCGCGGGGCCCATGGTGTTGTCGATCGGATCGGTGCGCGCGGGGAAGATCTGGCGATAACCGTTGAGCAGGTAGTTGCGACCGACGAAGCCGCCGGAGAAGCGGGTTCGCTCGGCCGATGGCTGATAGCGCACGGTGTCGAGGAACGCGGCGCTGCGCAGCACGTTGTGGTCCTCGAGTTCGTACATCGCCAGGTATCTCGGAGCGCCTCGCAGCGCGACATAGCGCGCAGCGGAAAGAAAGCCGGGGATCGCCAGCAGGCGGCCGATGTGTTCCTCGTTGTACCAGCGGTTGAAGGCGTCTTCGTGGGTCGGATCGACGTCCATCCACGCCATCAGCAGCCCGGTGCCACGGGTCTTGGGCATTCGCGTTTCCCCCTTTGTCGGAAACTGATGCTACAGCAGGTGCGGGCCGGCCGGGCAAGTCCCTCACCGGAGACACCGGGCTCGCGCGGCGCTACTATCCCCGCCTGATCGTCTGAAAAGGGACGTGCCATGGCCCGACTGGTCGCTGCGTTCGGTTCGTCACACAGCCCGATGCTCGCCTCGCGGATCGAGGACTGGCAGACCGGCTTCCTCGCCCGCGACAAGGCGCGGCAGTTCGTCGATTTCGACGGCAACGCCTGCGACTTCGCGACGCTATTAGAGCGTGCGCCGGTGGATGCGCTGGAGCGGATCGCGCCTGAGCAACTGACGCGGCGGCATGGCGAGGCGATGGCGGCGATGGCGCGGCTGCGCGACGATGTTGCGGCCGCGCGACTGGACACGCTGATCGTCGTCGGCGACGATCAGGAGGAGCTGTTCCAGCACGACAACATGCCGGCGATCGGCATCTACTATGGCGAGACGATCCACGGACGGCTGCCGTACCAGAAGGAGATCGTCGAGTCCGACTACCCGTGCGATGCCGCACTGGCACGCCATCTGATCGCGGCGTTGCAGCAGGATGGGTTCGATCTCTCCGTCATGCGCTCGCTGACCGAGGGTCGCCGCGAAGGACACGCGTTCTCGTTCATCCACCGGTTCTATCTGCCCGACGGCGTGCCGATCGTGCCGGTGTTCCTCAATGCGTACTATCCGCCCAACCAGCCCGCGCCAGCTCGTTGCGTGGCACTCGGCGAAGCGTTGCGGCGTGCGGTCGAGGCATTCCCCGGCGATGCGCGGATCGGCGTGCTGGCATCCGGCGGCCTCAGTCACTTCGTGGTGGACGAGGCGTTCGATCACTCGGTGATCGAGGCGCTGCGGCGCAAGGACAAGGCGTTCTTCCGCAACGCGCCGCTGACCAAGCTGATGTCGGGCAGTTCGGAGATGCGGAACTGGATCTGTCTGGCGGGAACGCTTGGTTCCATGGAGCTCGACTGGGTGAGCTATGTGCCTGGCTATCGCACACCGGCGCTGAGCGGCACGGGGTTGTGCTTCGCCAGCTTCAAGTGAGGGTTCAGATCCCCGTCAGCTCCACCTCGCCATCCAGCACCACCAGCCGGTGCGCGAACAGCCACTGGCCATCGACCTTCGCAAGCCGGCAATCGTAACGTCCGGGTGGCATCAGCTCGGTCTTCCCATCGCGCGTGATGACATTGAGCAGATAGCAGGTGGCGTGCGCCTCATTGCCGTTCACCTGCACAGCGAGGTTCGAGATGAAGTGGCGCAACTGCGCGCCGCGCTCGTGGAAGCGCGCAAAGCGCTCGGCGAATTCGCGTATGCCCTGCCTTCCGGCATAGACACCGACCGCGGGGCTTTCCAGCGCGCCATCCTCGGTGAAGCAGCCAACGATCGTCTCGACATCGCCGGCGTCGAGCGCGGTCGTATAGCGCACGAACAGATCGTTGATCATGGTTCTGTCGTCCATGCGCCACGCTACCGCGCTTCGCTTGCCTATGCGAGGCTGCGGGCACTAACGTCGCTGCATCCATCGCAAGGGGAGGCGACCGATGATTATCGAAATGCGCACCTACACGCTGAAGCCGGGCAACATCCCGACCTTCGAGGAGCGCTTTGGCGGCGCGCTCGCCATTCGGGAGAAGTACTCCAAGCTCGCCGCATTCTGGCACACCGAGGTGGGGCCACTGAATCAGGTCATCCATGTCTGGCCGTATGACAGCCTGGACCAGCGTGCCAAGGTGCGCGCCGAGGCATCGAAGGCGGAAGGCTGGCCGCCGAATACGCGCGAACTCACGCTGGAGCAGAGGAGTGAGATCTTCCTGCCGGCGCCGTTCTCGCCGCCACTGGAGCCGCGGCAGCTCGGCGGCATCTACGAGATCCGAATGTACACCTATGCGCCGGGAACGCTGCCGGCGGTGATGGAGCGGTGGGCCGAGAAGGTGCCGGGGCGCATCGCGTTGTCGCCGCTGGTCGGCGCCTGGCATTCGGAGCTGGGCGGCCTGAACAAGTGGTGCCACATCTGGGCCTACAAGGATGCCGGGGAACGCTCGCGCATTCGCGCCGAGGCGGTTGCCAAAGGGGTCTGGCCGCCGGGTGGGCCGCCGGGCGCACTGCTGAAGCAGGAGAACATGCTGGTCGTGCCTGCGGCGTTCTCGCCGCTTCGGTAACATCTGGCACGCTTTGCGCTGCATCCCCCGCGACCCAGTCACGGGAGATGCAGCATGTTACCACTCCTAGCCATCGGCGGCGTCATTGGTGCCCTGATGTCGACCGCCAAAGGGGCGTCGTGGCTGTCGGGTCAGCTCGATCCGACGAAGGGCGCCGCCTCGGCCAGCGGCAAGGCGGCGGCAACGCCGGCGACCGCGGCAAGGATGTCACAGTTCGCGGCGACTCTCGCGGCACAGGCTGCCGGGCAGAACGTGCCGGCCAGTGCTCAGGCGGCGGCCAGCGTGCCGGTCCAACAGCATATTTCGGCGTATGACACGACGGCCCGCATCAAGGCGGGACTGGTGGCCTACGGCCAGATCGGCGAGCACCGGACACACCATTCGAGGCCGCTCGATGGCACCGCCAGCGATGGTGCGGCGGCGGCTGGAGCCTGAGCCAATCAGGCGCGCTGCGGTGCGCGTACCGTCAGCATAGGCAGGATCACGCCGACGCCGATGCCCCACACAAGGTGAATGACCAGCACGACCAGCATGCTGCGGAGCGCCCAGCCCGAAGCGACCGGCTGTCCCTTGAGTGGAAAGACGACGAACCACAGGACCAGGTTGGCGATCACGCCCAGCATCAGGCCGGAGAGCCAGGCCGGCAGCGGCAGTTTCGGCAGGACCGGCCCATAGGCGGCGCCCCAGAGCCCGCCCCAAAAGCAGAAGTTCAGAGTTTCCGGCACGCCCCAGGGAGGGGTGGCTCCCATCGGGTAGGGCGGCGGCATCAGTCCGGCGAGGTGCAGGGCTGCCCAGGCGCCCTGGTGGAAGACCAGGACAGCGATCACGCCGGCGACGAAGCCGAGAACAGTGCGCCGTGACGATGGCTCTATCGAGCGCATGGGCTCCTCCCTGTCGCCCTAACAGTTGCCGCGGAGCATCCGAAAGGGGCCGGAGTCCTGTCAAATCCCCTGCCGGCAAGGAACCCCTCGATTGTGCCGCGATCGCGCGACGGGCTACCGTCGGGACCATGCGAACAAAGGTTATTGCCGCCGTCGCGGTCTCGGGTGTTCTCGTCTGTGCCGCCACCGCGGTGTTGGCGGTCGATCTGCCCGCACGCAAACCGGGTCTGTGGGAGGTTACGTTGCACATGGCGAGCGGCAATATGCCGCCGCGGATGATGAAGTTCTGCACCGACGCCGAAACCGACGCCGCGCTGTACAAGCTCGGCCTGAACGCGGCGCAGGGAGTTTGCAGCCGCCACGACATCCAGCGGAACGGCAACATCGTCACAATCGATTCGGAGTGCCAGATGGGCGACACGAAGATGACGTCGCGCGCGGTGATGACGTTCACCGGCGACTCGGCCTACCACACCGACATCCAATCGCACTTCGATCCGCCGATGATGGGTCGCAGCGGGTCGTCGATGACGCAGGAGGCGAAGTGGGCCGGCACGTGTCCTGCCGACATGAAGCCGGGCGACATGATCGGCCCGAACGGCATGAAGATGAACCTGAAATCGCTTGCGCAGTGACGCGCGACGCAGTGGGGGCCTCTGGATGGACGACATGACGCATTCGGCTGAGCAGAGGTTCTGGCAGCGCGCGCGGCGCCACATGCTGGGGTATGGCGGCGACTTCGTGCCGTTCGTTCCGGTGCGCGCGGAGGGGGCATTTCTGTACGACGCGTCGGGCCGGCGGGTGCTGGACTTCACCTCGGGCCAGATGAGCGCGATCCTTGGCCATTCGCACCCGGAGATCGTCGCGACGGTACGCGAGGCGGTGGGGACGCTGGACCATCTGTTCTCCTCGATGCTGTGCGAGCCGGTGGTGGCGCTGGCCGAGACGCTCGCCGGACTGGTGCCTGATCTCCCACGGGTGATGCTGCTCTCCACTGGCGGCGAGGCGAACGAGGCGGCGATCCGGTTGGCCAAGCTGGTGACCGGGAAGTGGGAGGTGGTGGGTTTCGCGCAGTCCTGGCACGGCATGACTGGCGGCGCGGCAGCCGCGACGTACAAGGCCGGGCGGCGCGGGATCGGGCCGCTGATGCCGGGCAATTTCGCCATCCCGGCCCCGAACGCGTATCGGCCGCGCTTTGCCGGCGTGGGCTGGCGCGAGGAGCTGGACGATGCGTTCGAGGGGCTGGACAGGATGTGCACCGGGAACCTCGGGGCGTTCATCGCCGAGCCGGTGCTGAGCAGCGGGGGCGTGATCGATCTGCCGGTGGGATATCTGGCGGCGCTGGCGGCGCATTGCCGCGCGCGGGGCATGAAGCTGATCCTGGATGAGGCGCAGACCGGCGTGGGCCGCACCGGCCTGATGTTCGCGTTCGAGCGCGACGGCGTGGTGCCGGATATTCTGACGCTGTCGAAGACGCTGGGCGCGGGGCTGCCGCTGTCGGCCGTGCTGACGTCGGACGCCTTGGCGGCGGAGGCGGAGCGTCGGGAATTCCTGTTCTACACCACGCACGTGAACGATCCGCTGCCGGCGAGCGTGGGGCTGAAGGTGCTGGAGGTGGTGCAGCGCGACGGGTTGGCAGAGCGGGCGAAGGTGATGGGCGCGCGGCTGGCGGCGGGGCTGCGGGGCTTGCAGCAGCGGTTCGATTGCGTCGGCGACGTGCGCGGGCGGGGGCTGCTGCTCGGGCTGGAGTTCCGCGCGAGCGATGGGCGGGATGCCGCGGCGATCTCGGATGCGGTGACGGACCTGGCGCTGGAGCTGGGACTATCGGCCAACATCGTGCGGGCGGGGGCGTCGCAGGGGGTGATGCGGATCGCACCGCCGCTGACGGTAAGCGAGGCAGAGGTGGATCTGGGTGTGGAGTTGCTGGGGGAGGCGGTGGGGCGGGTGATGAGGACCGCCTGACGTCAGAAGCGTCTCGCGGTCTCGCTCTGTGGGATAATGTCGCGGCTGGCGAGACGAGCGTCACGCCGCGACGGTGGCTGCTGGATGCCGGTCGAGCGCGCGCAGGATGGGACTGGTGCCATTGACCAGGGCCTCGACGATCTCGGGTTCTGGCGGGGCGAAATCGAGGCGGGGCGGCAGGCCGCCCGCGGCCCGGATGCGCGCGGCGCGATCGGCGTAGAGTACCGCGTATTGCTCAGCCTCGGAGAGTGACTCGAATTTCGCTGTGACGGGGGTGGGCGGTGGCACGGGTTCGCCCGCCTCCGATGGCTTGGGCGGCGGCGCGGGCTCGGGAACCGTGCTTTCGTGAAACCAGTAGCCGGCGCGCTCCATCGCGGCCGGATGCATTGCAGCCAGCGCCTTGTCGCGTTCAGCCTGCGTGCGCCGGTAGTCGCGCAGCAGGCCGCGCATCTGACGCAGGGTGGCGTTGGCCTGGGCGCGGCATTTGGTCGTGGCGGCGAAGTCGCTGCGGAACTCGCCGGCGAGGCGGAAGCTGTCCATGGCGTATGCCTCGGCCACGACGATGTCGGCTGCGAGCTTGGCCTCCAGCGGGTCGGCGGGATGCAGTGCGGCGACCGCGGCCATGGCGGCTTCGTCGCGTGTGGCGCGGGCGTCCGGAGTGTCGGTGGCCGGTGACGGTAGGGCAGCGCAGAGGGTGGCGAAGACTTCGCGGGCGATGGCGGGAGGGAGGTTCGGGAGGGTTTGCATGGCGTGCCGGCCCCTTGGCGGTGGTGGCGAAGGGGGTGGATGTTGGTGTTAGATATGGCGATATCAATAGTTAGTAGAGATGATCATCCCGGCCAGTCGGCGCGCATACTATTTAAGGCTAATCATCGCCAGGCCCACCCCGGGAGGAAAACCGGTGATAGTGAGGGCGGCCCAGGTGATCTCGATGCGGCGATCGGTTGCGGCGATGACCGCGTTGGCCTTGGGCTACCTTGTCAGACCTGAATTAGCGCTGGTTTGGGAGCGGGTCGGCTGAGGTCCTTGCGCCTCACCCGTCTGGTGCCGCTATCGCGAGGGGTGTCGTGCAGCGGTTATTTGACGAGCGGCTAGGCGGGGGTAGAGTCGGGTTAGAAGCGGGCCTTCCCTGTCGATCTGCCAGACGAAGACAGAGCGCTGGCGAAACCGGCACCGTGGACCCAGGCAGGAGGAGCCGATGTCGAAGGCCGATGAGAGCCGGCTGTCCGCTTCACTGTCGCCGACCGCTTCGCCAACAGCCAGGGCGACACGTCGTCATCTCCTGCTCGGCGGTTCGGCACTCGCGGCAGCCGCGGCCGCTTTATCCGTTGCGAAGCCCGTCCTCGCGCAAACGTTGCCGAGCGGCTCGGAGATTCTTCCGGTCCCAGACCAGCCGTTTCGCGGCGTGATCGGCCGGAAGGCGAGCGAGTCGAAGCCCGACTTCCCCAAGGCGGTGACGGCGCCAGGGGGCGCGCCGAACGTGCTTTTGATCATGACCGACGACGTTGGCTTTGGCGCGGCGAGCGCCTTCGGCGGCCCGATCCCGACGCCGACCCTCGAACGTCTGGCCGCCAATGGCCTGCGCTACAACCAGTTCCACACCACCGCGCTCTGTTCGCCAACTCGCGCCGCGCTTCTCACCGGCCGCAATCACCAGAGCGTCGGCATGGGCAACATCACGGAGTTCGCCACGGGATATCCGGGCTACACCTCGATCATCCCCAAGAGCGCCGGCACGATCGGCAATATTCTGGTCGATAACGGCTACAACACCGCATGGTTCGGCAAGCACCACCTCGTTCCGGAGTGGATGCAAGGTCCGGGCGGGCCGTTCGACCAGTGGGCTGGGGGATTAGGATTCGAGTACTTCTATGGCTTCCTCGGCGGCGATACGGACCAGTGGCACCCAGCGCTGTTCGAGAACACGACGCCGGTATTGCCCCCGTCCGACGACCCGAACTACATCCTGATCCACGATCTGGCCGACCGTGCGATCAGATGGACTCGCACGCAGCATGCGGCCGCCCCAGGCAAGCCGTTCTTTCTGTATTTCGCGCCGGGTAACAGTCACGCGCCGCATCATGCGCCCAAGGACTGGATCGCCAAATTCAAAGGGCAGTTCGACCAAGGCTGGGACAAGGTACGCGAGGAAACGCTCGCGCGGCAGATCAGGCTCGGCGTCGTCCCCGCTGGCACTCGCCTCACGCCTCGCCCGAAAGGAATCCCGGCCTGGGACTCGCTCGGCGACGACCAGAAGAAGGTCTACGCGCGGATGATGGAGGTCTACGCCGCGGCCACAGCTCAGTCGGACTACGAGATCGGGCGGGTTATCGACGCCTTGCAGGAATCCGGGCAACTCGACAACACGCTCGTGATTTATATCGAGGGCGACAATGGCGCCAGCGCAGAAGGCACCATGCAAGGGACGACCAACGAAGTCTCCGCTCAGTTTGCGCCCGAGTCCATCGAGTTTCTGGTCTCGATGATCGACGAGCTCGGCAGCGATCGAACGTACAACCACTATCCCATCGGCTGGGCCCACGCGATGGATGCCCCCTTTCAGTGGACCAAGCAGGTGGCCTCGCATTTTGGCGGCACCCGTAACGGGCTCGCGGTTATGTGGCCGAAGCGGATCAAGGCGCACGGCGAAATCCGCTCACAATTCCACCATGTCATCGATATCGTGCCAACCGTGCTGGAGGCGGCCGGTATAGAGGCGCCTTTGCTGCTGAATGGGACGCAGCAGAAGCCGCTCGAGGGCGTCAGCATGGTCTACACCTTCGATAACGCGACAGCGCCGACGCAGCACACAACCCAGTATTTCGAGATGACGGCCAACCGCGCGATCTATCACGATGGCTGGATCGCAAGCACAACGCCTGCGCGGTTGCCCTGGGAGACCCTCGGCGCGGCGCCCGACCCGGATGACTACCAGTGGGAGCTCTACAATCTCACCGACGATTTCAGCCAAGCCAACAATGTCGCGAAGGACAATCCGGACAAGCTTCGCGATTTGCAAGCTCTGTTCTTGATCGAAGCGACCAAATTCAATGTCCTGCCTCTTGATTCCAGTTTCGCCGACCGCATGGATCCGGCCACGCGACCAAATCTTCTGCGCGGTCAGACAGAGTTCACTTACTATCCGGGCATGATCCGCATCCCAGAGGCTAACTCTCCGAGTGTCCACAACAAGTCATTCCGCGTCACTGCCGACGTGGAGATCCCGCAAGGCGCAGCGGACGGCGTTCTGGCGACCCAGGGCGGACGCTTCGGCGGCTGGAGCCTGCTGGTCCTGGATGGAAAGCCGATGTTGGCCTACGCCTACACCAATCAGGACGGGGCGAGGTATAAGAACCAGAACGCGGACAAGACCCGGATCGTTGGCAGCGAGAAACTGACGCCCGGCAAGCACACGATCGACTTCGATTTCAAGTACGACGGCGGTGGGCTCGGCAAGGGAGGCCTTGGAACCCTTGCGGTCGATGGCGTGAAGGTGGCCGAAAGCCGGATCGAGCGAACGTCTCCGGTCGGCAAATTCACGCTCGATGAAAGCTTCGACGTTGGCCAGGACACTGGAACGCCAGTGATCGACGACTATGACGCCAAGATGCCGTTTAAGTTCACCGGCGTATTGAACAAGGTCGTGATCCGTCTCGGACGTGACATGCTCACCCCCGAACAACACGGCGAGTTGGAGAGGCTGAAGAGGAATTTTGCATTGGCGGCGCAGTGAGACGTTCGATCCCGTTGCTACGCCAAATGGATGAGACGTTGGCGACGTGATCCGGTACCCGCGAGGCGGTTCGTTTGCGCTGTCGTGCGGCCCGCATGATCGGCGCCATGCAATTCGCTAGCGCGTCTCAGGAAGGTCGCCGTTTCTGACGGAACCCCGGTCGCGGTTGTGATCGACCTGGTCTTCGACCCATTGCCGAGCGTCTTTCGTTGAGACGCACCGTTTGGTTGCCGGCTGACGCCGCTGCGCTTTTAGGACTGATTCCGCGCCTACGCTAATCCAACCCCGCGATCTTGATGATGACCGCGAGCGCGGTAAGACACAGGATCAGAACGAACATGGTCGGCGGATGTATGACAGTTTTTCCCGATTGAACCGGCCCGGCGTGAATGCGACTGTCCGACCAGCCGCAACGCTGTGCTAGCCCTGAGCATGGCGTGTAATGAAAGTTTCATGGCGCGCCGAGGCGGTTGCGTCTCCGCTTCGTCCCCGTTCAACCCTGGGTGGCCCGCAAAAAATGTCGTCCCAATCAATTGGAGTGGTAGACAAGTCGCGGCGGCGGCGACGTGTGCGCCCGCGGTTTGACAGGCCCCATCGAAGTTACTGGCAGTCGTGTCGCACCGAAAATCACTTGCACAGTGCGGGATTCGCTGCCCTCGATTGCCTCCTCCGGGAAACCGGCTCACACTCGGACGAATTACGGGGGGAAACAGATGCATCGCCTTATGGGAATTACGCTTGCGGCAGTGATCGTCGGCGCATTAGCAAGCTGCGCATCAAATCCGCCGCCACCCGCGACAACGGCGCCTCTTGGTCCGACCGAAGGAACCGTCACCTTCAGCGGTGGCGCTGTCGCCATTGGCATTGGCTTTCAATGGGGCAGCGGAACTCTGACATACCAAGGCCAACAGTATCCCTTCCGATTGGATGGGCTGTCGGTGGTGGATGTCGGCGTGACCCGGGTTACCGGCAGCGGGACGGTACGCAACCTGCGGCAGCTCGCTGATTTCAGCGGCAATTACGTGGCGTTTTCCGCGGGGGCGGCTCTCGCCGGCGGCGGCTCCGTGGGGACACTCCGTAACCAGAATGGTGTGGTGATCGATGGGGTCACCACAGCTCAAGGGGTTCGCCTGACGCTCGCCCCGGGCGGGGTGAATATTAGACTTTCGGGCCAACCGGGTTCGTAGATAGCCGAGGGGCTGGTGGTCCGCCAACACGCGGCGGCTTGTGCTTTCTGGGCGCGCTTCGGCAAGTAGTGGCGGGTGACGGTGCGGGTGATTGTATCGGCGGGCGGTTCAGCAGGAGGGGCAGGTGGAGGCACCCGGCCATCCGGAGCGCGGACCACCACGGGGCTCCCCGAAAGGACCTCGGCACGGATAGGCGCCGAGGTTGCAGGCGCCGAGCGATAGAACCGAAGTCGCGATGAGAGCCCTCACGCTGCGGGTGACGGTCAGCCACCGTCCGGAGTCATGCGGCGGTTGACCGGCCGAACACAGCGTATCAGGCGACGGCGTGGCCGCCTTGGCCGTGCTTCGGATGACCGCCACGCGTGTCCGCGGTGTCGGTGGCTGGTGGCGGGAGGGCTGCGCAATTCGTCCGCGACCTGGCAGCCAGTGCCGCGGCCCGCTTAACCGCCTCGTCACCCAAGCGAGTTACACTGCCGTTCAGCAAATACAGCGAGAGGATATGGTCGTTATGTACGTCAGGCGTCCGGCAGGTCTGTCCGGCGAAATGTCCACTGTTTTTGTCTACCCCGACCCGCTCGATACAGCCCCCGTGTTCATGTTCGGCTCTTTTGATCTTGTGGACGGGATGAACCGTAAGTCGGTCCACGCACTGGATGAGGCGCTTCTTGGGATCAAGGAAGACGGCTTAATGGCGGCCGTCGTCATTCGCGGTCACACCCATGCCAAGGCGGCCGCAGACGGAAGCAGCGCATTCATGTTCGGTGTGCGCCCCGAGCAGCCGTTAACAGCGCCGCTGGGTGAACTGGCCCTGTATCTCCGGGCTGCGGAATTGGACTGAGGATTCGCCGGGAGATAACTGTTGAAAGGGGTACAGGCGTAGCGAACCGGCATGACGCGAAAAGGCAAGCGCGGCACTCAACAGGAAGAAGGAAGCCGTCATCAGGGAAGCGCGGCCGGGGGGCGCGTCCAGACGACTGGGAACAACGCGTCGTCCGCGGGAAACTTGCCCACGGGCAGCTGCGGATTTTGCGGAACCGTCATCGTCGCCGGGCGCGGGTCCCAGACCACGTCGCGCGCCATGTAGCGGGTCGAGATGGCCATACGCCGTCGTTTGGGCGAGAAATTGCCCTCAGCGCCATGCACCGTCAGCGGATGGTGCACGATGCAGTCGCCAGCCTGCATGTCCCAGGACAGGAACCGGAGGTTCGTGTCACCGCGCCGCTGGGAGAAATTCGGACACGGCTCGAGTTCCGACCTGAACTTCGGGTCCTTGTCGGGGATCGCGGCGGCGTAGAATTTGCCCCAGTTGTGCGAGCCGGCGATGTACTCCAGGGCGCTGTTGTCATGATCGACATCCACCAGCGCCACCCAGACTGACAGCACGTCGTTGCCGCGCAGTGGCCAGAACGGCAGGTCCTGATGCCAGTCGGTCATCTCGTGCGTGTCTGGCTCCTTGACGAATAGCTGGTCGTAGAACAGCCGCACCTCGCGGGCGTCCATCAGCGTCGCGGCGATCTCAGCGCACGGGCTGTGCATGGCCCAGTCGCGGAAATCGTCGTCCCACCGCCAGATGAAGGAATTGATGAGGAAACGGCCGCTCTTGCCGCCGAGCGCCTTGGTCACCTCGCGCGCGCGACTTTGCGGGTCATTGGCGTCCATCACACGGTCCGTCGCCCGACGCATCCGCTCGAGCCACTCGCCATCGAACATGCCGCGCAGGCAGATCGCGCCGTCGGCATGAAACTGTCGGCGATCATCCGCCGTGATCCGGTTCAGCGGCGTCCGGTTCATAGTCCCCCCAGTGCAGGCGGGTAACCCGCCGCCGCCCCAGCTTACCGCGGCGTCAGCACCATCACCATCTGCCGGTTCTCCATCCTCGGCATCTGCTCGACCTTTGACGTCGGGTCCATCTCGTTCTTGATTCTCTCAAGCACGCGAATGCCGATCTCCTGGTGCGCCATCTCGCGGCCACGGAAGCGCAGCGTCACCTTGACCTTGTCCCCCTCCTCGATGAACGACTTCATGGCGCGCATCTTCACCTGGTAGTCGTTCTCATCGATGTTCGGACGGACCTTGATCTCCTTGATCTCGATAACCTTCTGCTTTTTCTTGGCCTCGTTCCGCTTTTTCTGTTGTTCGTATTTGTATTTGCCGAAGTCGAGGATCTTAACCACCGGCGGATCGGCGTTGGGGCTGATCTCCAGCAGGTCAAGCCCAACCGACTGTGCCCGGAGCCAAGCGTCGCGGGCGGTCATCACCCCCTGCATCTCACCGTCCTGATCGATCAGCCGCACCTGTTGTGCCCTGATCTCGTCGTTCACACGCGGCCCATCGCGGGTCGGCGATGCGGGCATTGGTCCTCTTGCTATGGTCTTCTCCTGTCTTGGTTGAGGTAATCCGGCGGCAAGTCTGGCCGATCCATTGGTAGCGGATCAAGCTAAAGGAAAAGTTTCACGCGGTCGTCACCCGGCAGTGCCCCGGGGACTACTCCCAGGGACTGCCCCGGGGTCGGTGCTCCGCGCGAGGGACTTCCTCATGCCCTGAGATCGGGTGGCGTGGCCTCGAGCGCAAGAAGCCGCACAGCCTCATCCAGCGGAACCACCTCCTGCGCTGATCCGCCCAGCCGGCGGAGCGCCACGGTCCGGCTCTCCGCCTCCTTGCGCCCGACCACCGCCAGCACCGGCACATGGGCCAGGCTGTGCTCACGCACCTTGGCGTTGATCTTCTGGTTCGAGAGGTCCAGTTCCACCGCCAGGCCCGCCTGCCGCAGCGCCGCTGCCACTTCGCCGGCATACGCGTCGGCGTCCGAGACGATGGTCGCGACCACCGCCGGCACCGGCGCCAGCCATAGCGGGAAGCGCCCGGCATAATGCTCGATAACCACGCCGAGGAAGCGCTCGAAGCTGCCCATGATGGCGCGGTGCAGCATCACCGGGGTGTGGCGGGCGCCGTCCTCACCGACGTATTCCGCGTCGAGCCGTTCCGGCGTGTTGAAGTCCACCTGGAGCGTGCCGCACTGCCAGTCGCGCCCGATCGCGTCGCGCAGCACGAACTCCAGCTTGGGGCCGTAGAACGCGCCCTCACCGGGGTTCAACGTGTAATCCACGCCGGCGGTGGCGCAGGCCTCCTTGAGCGCATTCTCCGCATGATCCCAGACCACGTCGGAGCCGACCCGCAACGCTGGGCGGTCGGAGAACTTGACGCTGAACTCCGGGAAGCCGAAGTCGCGGTAGATCGACGATAGCAGCTCGACAAACCGCACCGTTTCGGCCGCGATCTGCTGCTCGGTGCAGAAGATGTGCGCATCGTCCTGGGTGAACTGCCGCACTCGCATGATTCCGTGCATCGCGCCGGACGGCTCATAGCGATGGCAGGAGCCGAATTCCGCCAGCCGCAGCGGCAGCTCGCGGTACGAGCGGAGGCCGTGGCGGAAGATCAGGATGTGGCACGGGCAGTTCATCGGCTTCAGCGCGAGGACCTTGTCCTCGTCCTCCACCTGGGCGATGAACATGTTCTGGCGAAACTTTTCCCAGTGCCCGGACCGTTCCCACAGCGAGCGGTCCACCAGTTGCGGGGTCTTGACCTCCTGGTAGCCCGCCGCGTCCAGGCGGCGGCGCATGTAGGCCTCGGCAGTACGGTACAGTTTCCACCCTTTCGGGTGCCAGAACACGCTGCCCACCGCCTCTTCCTGGAGGTGGAACAGGTCCATCTCCTTGCCGATGCGGCGGTGGTCGCGCCGGTCCGCCTCCTCCAGCATATGGAGGTAGGCGTCGAGTTCCTTCTGGTCGCGCCACGCGGTGCCGTAGATGCGCGACAGCATGGCGTTCCGATGATCGCCGCGCCAATACGCGCCGGCGACCTTCATCAGCTTGAACGCGGGGCCGACATCGGCGGTCGACCGCATATGCGGGCCGCGGCACAGGTCCAGCCAATTGCCCTGGCGGTACAGCGTGATGGTCTCGCCGCGCGGCAGGTCGTGGATGATCTCGGCCTTGTATTTCTCGCCCTTGTCCTCGAACAGGCGGATGGCGTCGTCACGATCGATCACCTGGCGGGTGAACCCTTCACCCCTTGCCACGATCTCGCGCATCTTCGCCTCGATCGGGCCGAAATCCTCCGGTGTGAACGGTTCGTTCCTGGCGAAGTCGTAATAGAATCCGTCAGCTATCGCCGGCCCGATGGTAACCTGGGTGCCAGGATACAGCTCTTGCACGGCTTCGGCCAACACATGCGCCGCGTCATGGCGGATCAGTTCCAGCGCATCAGCATCCCGACGGGTGACGAACACGACATCGGCGTCGCGCTCGATCTCGGTGGCCAGATCGACCAGCTTGCCGTCGAGCTTCATGGCGAGGGCCGCGCGGGCGAGGCCAGGGCCGATCGCTTCCGCCACCGTCGTGCCCGTCACCGGCCCGTCGAAACGGCGCACGGATTTATCGGGCAGGGTTATGGCGGGCATGGTCGTTTCGGCTCCTTCCTCAGCGGAAACGCCTGTCTATGGCGTCGAGGCCACTGCTACGCAAGTCCCATCACCTCCCGGTAAACGCCCAACGTCGCCGCCTGCATGGCGCCCACCGTGTAGCCGCGCAGCACTGCGGCGCGCGCCCGGCAGCCGAGAGCCTGCCGCTCCTCGGACGGCAGTGCCAGTACCATCTCGATGGCGGCGGCGAGAGCGCCGGCGTCGCCGGGCGGCGTGCGCCAGCCGGTAACGCCATGCTCGACCGTCTCGATCGGGGCGCCCAGGTCCGAGGCGACAACCGGTCGCCCCATCGCCTGCGCCTCGATCACGACGCGGCCGAACGCTTCCGGCTGCGTCGAGGCGTGGACGACCACGTCGGCCAGCAGCAACGCCGCCGGCATATCATTGCACTCACCCACCAGACGCAGCCGGTCGCCAACGCCCAGTGCTTCGGCCTGCCGGATCAGGCCTGCGGAATAGCGGTGTCGCCCCTGATCCGATCCCACCAGCACGCAGCAGACATTGCGGCCGGAAAGGCTCGCCAGCGCCTCGATCAGCACTGCCTGCCCCTTCCAGCTAGTCAACCGCCCCGGCAGCAATACGACCGAGGCACCGTGGGGCAACCGCCACTCCAGCGCCAGCCGCGCCACCCGATGACCTGCGACCGCGCCCGGATCGAACAGTGCGGGATCCACGCCGCGCGGAATGATCCGTATCCGTTCCGGATCGGTCCGGTGCTGCCGGGCGATCAGGTCGGCGATGAAGCGGCTAGCCACGATCACCCTCTCGCCGCGCGCCATGACCGAGTTGTAGCGGCGCTTGAACGGCAGGTCCTCGTTGTAGGTGCCGTGATACGTGGTGACGAAATGTGCCCCGGTGCGCTGGCACGCCAGATTGGCGGACCAGGCCGGTGCGCGCGACCGGGCGTGGACGATCGTCGCGGTCTCTGTGCGGATGAGTTCCTCGAGCCGCGCTGCATTTGCCCAGATTGTCATCGGGTTACGGCTGAGCAGCGGCAGAGTGAAGTGACGACCGCCGGCGTGCTCAATCGCGGGCACGAGGCGCCCTCCGGCACTGGCCACGAGAGCGGTCTCGCCGGCTGCCGCTATCGCCTGAGTCATCTCGATAGTGCTGCGCTCCACACCGCCCGTGACGAGTGACGGCAGCACCTGGAGCACGGTGATATTGCCAGCCGCAGCGCCCAATACCTATACCAACACGGGTCTTTTTACAGGTGGCATTTCTTCCATGCGTGCGCCTCTATAGGACGTTCACGCACGCCGCAAGACGCTGAACGCCGACCTTGTGAGCAAGGCCTCGGCCCTGGGTGTCAATATACCTCGCACGGCCGAGGCCGCGCTAATCAAGGCATTTTAGGAAGCGGAGGTGGCGAAGGCCGAATTGTCGCTCCATCGACCACGACGGCCATCGTGCCCGATCCGCCGACCCGGGTCTTGCCACGGGTAATGCATGATGGTCAGAGCTACGTGGTGATGATGCGTCTTCTCGGATTTCTGCCCGTGCGTCAGCTCGGCTCATCGATCGGCTCCATCGCTGAGCACCGCGATGACATCACCAGCGCGCTTGAGTGGCTGTTCTTCGGGATCTGACGCCATGCATACCACCGGACGGCTCGATCGCGGCGACGGCATTGAACTGGCCTGGAGGCGGCAGGATGGGAAAAGCCCCACGGTGGTTTTCCTGCCCGGCTTCGGCAGCGACATGACCGGAGAGAAAGCGACGGCGCTTGCGGCGTTCTGCACCGAGTGCGGGCAGGCCATGCTGCGCTTCGACTATTCCGGCCATGGCGCGAGCGGCGGCCGGTTCGAGGATGGCACCATCAGCCGTTGGACCGACGACGCCCTGGCGACGATCGATCGCCGGACCGACGGTCCGCTGATCCTTGTCGGTTCCTCGATGGGCGGTTGGATCGCATTGCTCGCAGCCCTCGCCCGCCGCGATCGCGTCGCCGCCCTGATCGGCATCGCTGCCGCGCCCGACTTCACCGAGGCGTTGATGTGGCCGGCAATGAGCGTCAGGCAGCGGGCCGCTCTAAAGCGGGACGGTGTCGTGCACAGACCCAGTCAGTACCGGCGAACCCACGCCGATCACCCGCGCGCTGATCGAGGACGGACGCACCAGACTGGTGCTGAACGCGCCGATAGAACTCGATTGTCCGGTGCGCCTGCTGCACGGGCAAAACGATCCTGACGTGCCCTGGGAGACGGCGCTGCGGATTACCGAGCGGATCAGCAGCAATGACGTTCAGGTAATCCTGGTGAAGGACGGCGACCACCGCCTCTCGCGCCCGCAGGACATCCTTCTGTTACGCCGGACGCTCACCGCTCTCCTCAGCCAGGATGGCGCGTAGTCCCTCGCGGTAGCTCGGATAGCGCCAGCGCAAGCCGAGCATCTGCTGCGTTCGCTGGCCGGAGACCTTGCGATGCTCTGCCCAGAAGCTGCGCGCCATCGGGCTCATCGTCGGCCATGCCAACTCGAACGGCGTGGCTTCCGGCGCAGCGATACCAAGCAATCGCGCCGCTTCGGCTATCACGTCCGCGCTTTCCGCGGGCTCGTCATCCACCAGGTTGAGGACGCGGAGACCGCTCACCCGTGTCTGCCGCATCGCCGCGATCACGGCGGACACGATGTCGTCGCGATGAATGCGCCCGAAGGCATGACCAGGCTTGCCGACACGCCGCGCTGTCCCGGCGCGCAGATCGTCGAGCACTGAACGCCCCGGCCCGTAGATGCTTGCAAGGCGAAACACATCCACCGCGCGTCTATCGGCCAGGCGACCCCAGGCTTGCTCTGCCGCGAGCCGCCGACGACTGCGATCGGATACCGGGGCAGGCTCGGTGCCCTCATCGACCCAGTCGCCTTTTCGATCGCCGTAGACGCCGGTCGTGGACAGATAGCCGACCCAACGCAGCCGCGGTGCCTCAGCGATCGCGTCGGCATAGCGCGACAGCACCGGGTCGGCCGACGCGTCCGGTGGCACGGTGGAGAGCAGGTGCGTCGAGCGCGCTATCGACGCGGCGGCGTCGCCGAAGGGGATTCCTGCGCCAGCCGAGCGTACGGTCCCTGCGACGGCGAAGCCGGCACGGATGGCCACGCGCATAACGGCCGTTCCCGTGTAGCCCAGGCCGAAGATCAGCAGACGCGCTTCAACCATAGCCGATGCGCTCACGGTTCCGTGAGTATTCTGTTATTAACACGAAACGTACAGCCTCCGTCACAGGCGTTTCCAGGCGATCGTTCATCGTTCTCCGTCACCCCAAATCCAAAGGAAGCGCGAGGATGTTCCAAGCCTATCACGGCGTCACGGCAGGCCAGCACCAGTCGAACTTCGATCACCTGTCGGCTGAGGGTTACCGCATGATCTCGCTCAGTGTGTATGGCGACCCCGGCGATGCACGCTATGCGGCGGTCTGGGTCCAGCGCAGCGGTCCGGCCTGGGTAGCGGTGCACGGCGTCAATGCAGCCGGCTATCAGAGCTTCTTCGACAACCAGACCTCGCATGGCTACGTGCCTGTGCTGGTTTCCGCCACAGGTACTGCCAGTGACGCGGTGTTCGCCGCCGTGTTCGAGCAGGGTATCACCGGTCCGTGGTTCGCCCGTCACGGCATGACGTCTGGACCCGAGGCGAATGTCGGCACCTTTCAGCAACAGAACAAGGTGGCGCACGACGGCAAGATGATCCTGCGTTCCATGGCAAGCTACGGCTCGGCGAGCGATCGTCGCTTTATCGGCGTCTGGCACGCCAATCCAGGCTACACGAAGTGGCATGTGCATTACGCCGACGATGCCGCGGGCTATCAGACCGTGTTCAATGCCGAGACGTCCAATCCGTTCTATCGCCCAACCGAGGTCGCGGTCTCCGGCGACCAGCTCTACTGCTCGCTGTTCAAGGACGACATGGTCGGGCCCTGGGTCGCGCGGCACGGCATGACGTCGGCGGACTATCAGACGGAATTCGACCAGCAGAATGCACGCGGCTTCTATCCGATCTCGGTGCAGGGGGGTGGCGGCGGCAGTGGCACGCGTTACGCCGCGATCTTCGCGCAGCGCGACATTCCGTTGCCGCGGAATTGGCACGCGACAGGAACCGAGGTGCCTCAGCTTGCCGGTCTCGACCACATCATGCAGAGCTTCATGCAGGCAAACGGAGTGCGCGCCGCAGAGCTTGCGATCGCCAAGAACGGCGTGACCAAGCTGACACGGGGTTATACCTGGGCCGAGGATGGCTATCGCATCACGCAACCGTCCGACCGCTTCCTGCTGGCAAGCTGCAGCAAGATGTTTCTCGAAGCGGCGGTGCAGTCGCTCTACGATGCGAAACCAGCCAAGCTTGTGCCATCCACCAAGGTATATCCGCTGCTCGGCTTCTCGCATCCCGCCGATCCGCGCAGCGACGACATCACCATCCAGCAGTTGCTCGACCACATGGGAGGCTACGACGATACCGCGACCGGCTCGGGGTTCGATCCGACCTACCAGATGCGCAAGATCGCGTTGGACGAAGTGCTCGGGCACCAGGTGAGCAAGCTCGACGTGTGCCGCTACATGTATGCCAGGATGCTCGACTTCACGCCTGGCGCGCGGAGCCAGTACTCCAACTTCGGCTACCTGCTCGCCAGCGCCGTTGTCGAGAAGGTTATCGGCGGGGACTACTTCGCGTATGTGAAGAACGCGTTGCTGGAGCCGGAGGGGATCACCGAGGTGGAAGTTCGTCCCACCGCGGCGAACCAGCAGCCGCCGACCGAGGCGATGATCGAGGATGAAGGGCTTGGAAACCCGGCGCTCGATCCGCTATCGCCGTTGCTGGTGCCGGCGATATTCGGCGGCGACGGACAGGTGAAGGAAGTCGCGGCCGCGTGCGCCGGCACGTCGGCTTCCGCCGAGGCGCTGACGCAGTTCATCCACCTGCATGCGGTATGGGGCAATGGCGGGCGGGCACCGAATTCCGCGCGGTCAGGAAGCACGCCCGGTTCGTCCACTCTCGCATGGTCACGCGGCGACGGCGTGGACTGCGCTTACGTTATCAACACCCGCGATTGGCCGCCGAACACATCGCCGAAGCTGGACGATATCGGCACTTCGATTGACCAACTGCTGAACACGACGCCGTTGCCGTAGCGTCGCGCGCCCTCTCCCTCCTCTCGCGGGAGGGGGCGGATGCTGCGTCAGAAGTCGAGGTCGGCATAATGCCCCGGCGGCGTCATGCCCGCCACGCGATCCGCCAACACACCGCGAAAGCTTGGGCGCGACTTCATCCGCGCATACCAGTCCCTTGCTGCCTGGGAAACCGTCCAGTCCACATCACCAATGAAGTCGAGGCACGACAAGTGCGCCGCGGCGGTGAAATCGGCCAATGTCATGGCGCTCCCGGCCAGCCACTTGCGCGTCTCCGCCAGCCAGCCGAGATATTCCAAATGATAGCGCACCGCGAGATAGCCGGTGCGCATGGCGGACGCATCCGGGTTGCCGCGCCCCGTCATTCGCTTCAGCACCTTCTCACCCAACAGATTGCGCGTCGCCTCGGCGGCAAACTTGCCATCGAACCATGCGACAAGCCGCCGTGCCTCGACCCGCTCGGCTACCGTTTGGCCGAGCAGCGGCGTATCCGGATAGGCCTCTTCGAGGTACTCGCAGATCACGCCGGAATTGGGGATCGCAAGTCCATTGTCCTCGACCAGCGTCGGAACGGTGCCGGCCGGATTGAGCTCGAGATACTCGGCCCGACGCTCCCACACTTTTTCCGTTCGCAGATCGAACGGCAAGCGTTTTTCCGCGAGAACCAGGCGCACCTTGCGGGAGTATGGCGACAGAGGCAGATGATACAGCGTTCGCATCGCCGGTGCTTATGACACCGCGCGCCGCGTCGCGCCAAGCGCGTTGCGACGTCAGTCTTTGGTTTGAAATGACAGGTCGGTGGCGCCGCCCATCTGGTCGTCCGGCAGCACCCGTCGCCTGCCGCCGCCCGGTTGGAATCGCCGCAGATAGACGGGTACAACCAGCTCGACGGGCGTCGGCACGATGCCGAGTTCCTTCAGCCCGGGAATGTCGGCGTTCGCCACGTTGTTATGCTGCAGCATCAGTAATTGATCCTGGGTCAGCGGTTTGCCCGGCAGCAATTCCATGATGCGCGCCTGCAGACGTGCCAGCCCCATCGGCACATCGACCATCCGGCGCTTCCGTCCGGTTTCCTGCAGGACATAGGCAAGCAATTCGCGGAACTGCCACACACGCGGGCCGCCGAGTTCGTAGACCGCTCCGGCCGCATCCGGACGCGCGAGGGCCTCCATCACAGCGTCAGCGACATCGCCGACATAGACCGGCTGGAACAGCGTATCGCCGCAGATCACCGGCATCACGGGCAGGATCCGCGCCATTGCGGCGAAGCGGTTGAACAGCATGTCCTCCGGGCCGAACACGAGCGACGGCCGCACGATCGTGGCGCCGGCGAAGGCCTCGCGCAGCATTGCCTCGCCGATGCCTTTGGTGGCGGCATAACGGCTGGCTGCGTGCGGGTCCGCGCCGATCGCCGAGATGTGCACCAGGCGCGCGACACCAGCGGCAGCGGCGAGGCGCGCCACCAAACCTGCCCCATCGGCCTGGATGCGCTGGAAATCCCCCGACCGCCGTTCGCTCAGGATGCCGACAGCATTGACGACGAGATCGGCACCCTCCACCGCGCGATGCACGGTGGGTTCGTGAGTGAGTGACGCATACAGCGGCACAATCTGTCCCACGGCGCCCATCGGCTTGAGGAACAGCGCGCGCTCGGTGTCGCGTACGGCCACCCGCACAACGAAACCCTTCTTGGCCAGACGCTTCACGATGTAGCGGCCGATGAAGCCTGACCCGCCGAACACCGTTGCCACGCTTCGCGTCGCCATCACCCAACCTCCGGCTGCGCGTCCTTGATAGGCGGCAGCGCAACGACGCTCAAGCCGGCGCGTCCGGCGCGGGTTCCTCGGTGGCGGTAGTGTCGGGCGCGGGTTCCGCTGGTCGCGGACGCCAGCCGAGCCATTCGGCCGCACTTTCGGCACGGCGCAGCGCCGCATCGAGCGCCGCCATCGTCGTCGACAGATCCTGGCTGTCGTCGCTCCGCCAGGCGCGGATGGTCCACAGCCAGACTGCCACCAGGCCTTTCACGCGCAGTTCGCCACGAACGCCGCTCGTGGGGACACCGGCCGCCTGGAGCATCCACCGCATGCTGCGCCGCGTCGCCAGAGCGAGCAGCAGAGACGTTGGCGGTCCCGTCGGCAAGGCGCGGAGCAGCGCCAGCACGCCGGCGCGAACGCCCTGTAGTGCATCGATGCGCCGCATCAGCAGGTCGAACAGCCTGTCGCGAACCGGTCCGTCGGACGGCGCCTCGGCCAAGGCCGCCTGATCGGCCATCCGGCCGAACCGCAGTAGAATTGCCGCCCGGCCGGGGAAGCGTTCCCGGGCACGCGCCAGCGGCAGGCTTGCGGCACGTGCTGCCGCGGGAACGTTGACCGCGCGCCAACCGCTTTCCGCGGCAATCTGGAACGCAGCGGCGATCAGGGCGCGATCGAATGCAGCATCGTCCATGGCTGTATCATGATGGCTGAAAACGGACTTGGCCACCCATGCATGCCTCGGGCCGAGATGCGCCGCCGAAGCATGGTGGGTGGTCGGTCGCATTTCAGTGTCGTGCAGGTTGGGCGGCGAAGAGACCGCTCCCATGACGCTCGTTCGCGTTGTTGAGGAGATGTCACGAGCCGATGGCTCCGTCGGCTGGTGCACGGCGATTGGCGGCGGGTCTGGTGTATTCGGCGGGTATCTCCCGTCGGCCGCCGCGCGCGAAATCTACGGCAGCGATCCGAATGTCAGAATGGCCGGGGCATTTCGGCCGTTTGGCAAGGCTGCGGTTGTCGATGGGGGGTGCCGGGTTACCGGCCGGTGGCCGCTGGGAAGCGGTTGTCAGCATTCCCCCTGGATAGTTGGTAGTTGCCGGATTTTTGACGGTGCCGAACCGCGCCTCCTGGCCGACGGCACGGTGGCAACGCGTATCCTGTTGTTCCCGGTTGGGGACTGCGAAATCGTCGATACCTGGAACAGCATTGGGCTGCGCGGGACCGGCAGCCATGACGTTGCCGTGGCGGATATCTTTGTTCCGGCCAATCGCTCATTCTCGTTCCGCGAACCACCTGTGGAGCCAGGGCCGCTTTATGCGATGCCGTCGATAGCACTGTTCGGCGCGATCCTGGCGGCGGTCCCGCTCGGCATCGCCCGTCATGCAATTGATATCCTGCTGGGGCTTGCCGGAACCAAGATTGCCAGTCGCTCGCGCCAGTCGTTGCGCGAGGACGTCACGATGCAGGCTGGCCTGGGACGTGCCGAAGCATTGCTGCGCTCAGGCCGCGCCTTTCTGTATGAAACGCTCGACGAAGCATGGCAGGTGGTCAGCTCGGGGCAAACGCTCAGCGTCGCGCAGCGCGCCATGCTTTGGCTGGCGTCAACGCACGCTGCAACCGCAGCCAAGGAAGCGACCGAGTTGATGTTCAGTGCGGGCGGCGCGTCCTCTCCCTACACGAACGCGGGGCTTGAACGATGCATGCGCGATATCCTTGCGGCAGGTCAGCACCTCACCGTGGCGCCGCCGAATTATCAGATGGCCGGTCAGGCACTATTGGGTTCGGACATGCGAGCGACGCCTCTACTGTTCATGGACGATCGCAGCGCAGGGTAAATGCGGCGGCAGCAATTTGATGTTTGCTTGCGGTGAGGCCTACAACGCAGCCAGCGTGTGGCGCGGCGTCTCGCAGCGCCGAAGCGGGGAGCGAGGTGATCCAATGAGCGAGAACAAGTCCGGCCGCGCGCATCTCATTGCCGGTGGCTTTCCGCCGGGTTCGGCCGCCGGGCACGATCACGACTATGCCCGCCTGAGACTGCTGGGTCTGTTGGCCGAGCAGGACATTCCGACCTCGGTCGCCAACGATTTTGCCGATATCGAGAAGTGGCTGCCGGTCAGCCGAATGCTGATCACGTATGTGGCCGGCCCCTACCCCGATGAGGCGCAATGCCGCGCCATCCGGCAGTGGCTGGAGGCGGGCGGCCAATGGCTTGGCCTGCACGGCACCAGCGGTGGCCGCGCCGAACGGGTGGAGGGCACGCGCCAACGGCGCACCGTCAAGACCGAGCACCATGCTCTGCTCGGAAGCCGTTTCCTGACCCATCCTCCGATCTGCAAAATTCATGTCGACGTGCGCGACACCGATCATCCCATCACCCGCGGGCTAGGTAAGTCGTTCGATGTCGAAGACGAGCCGTACTTCATCGAATTGCAAGAGCCGGCGTCGACCCGCATCCTGCTGACCGCGGACTACGGCCCGGCCGCGGTGTCGCCAAGCATCGGAACCCTGTATCCTTCGGACACCTCGCTGCAATCTGACGGCAGGACCCGCGTGCTTGGCTATACACGCGAGATCGGCGCAGGCGGCGCCACCTATTTTGCACTCGGCCACTGCCATAACCCCGCGATCCGCGCTGGCCGATCCGCTGACTCCAGCGATACGACGCCGGCCACATTTCATGGCGCGTGGGACAGCGATGCTTTCGTTGCGCTGCTGCGCAACACCATCGTCTGGGGCACGGCTTCGTAGCTACGACCGTAGTGTCCGCCCGACGGCTGGACAACAGATCATCGCGACTCTGTGATGGAGTGCGCTCCGAATGCGTTTGGTACCGCGAATAGCGACATGCTATGCGGCCGCGCATGGAAAGGATTCCCCACCGCACTGCCCGCATTATGTGCACGGCCCTCTCGCAAGAGGGCTGGGGGTCGCGCGCGTTGTAGCTGGCGATAGCCGGCAGCGCTCGTAGCCCCGCCGATCGTCGGACGGGGCTTTTTCATGTCCACCATCTCCGTCCGCCCCACACCTCGTTCCGGCGAGGCTACCAATGCTGCGGCGGTTCTTAGTCCCTTACCATCCGAAGCCGGTGCCCGCGTTATCCTCCGGGAACGCGTCTTCTGGCGTGGACGGTCGCGCGCCCAGACGTGCCTGGTCGAGCGTCCTGGCCGATCGCATCGCGAGACGGGCTGGCCATGTAGGTCGCCTGATGGCCGCGGTCCACGCCGACATGGTGGGCTATAGCCGGCTGTTCCGGCTTGACGATACCGGAACGATAGCCCGCCTGCGCGACATGCGGCGAAGCCTGATCACGCCGGCTATCCGGCGCCATCATGGTCGCCTTGTGCAAACCGCCGGCGATTCAATGCTGATCACGTTCGACAGCATCACCGAGGCCGTCCAATGCGCGGTCGCCATCCAGCATGGCCTCGCCATCGAGAATGATCGCTGGCCGCACGACCATGCAATGCGCTTGCGAATGGGCGTTGATGTGGGTGACGTCATCGCGGAAGGAGGCGATTTTCATGGCGACGGCGTCATCGTCGCCGCGCGGCTGCAAGAGGTGTGCCCGCCAGGTGCGGTGTGCGTCTCCCGCGCGGTGCACGATCGGGGAGGCGATCGGCTTGGTTTGCCATTCGAAGCCCTGGGCCCACTGGCGCTGAAGCACATCGCTCAGCCTGTCGAGGCTTTCGTCCTGTGGCCGTCACCCCATGAGAGGGCGCGGGCGATCCGACTGGTTGTGTAGACACGGCACGAGTGTCTTTGCCGGTGCCCGCAGGTGATAGCGCCTGCGGGCACCGAACAACCCGAATCGCTACCCCGCAAGCTCGCGCGAACGAACCGTCGCCTCGGCTATGGCTTTGCTGAGCGCCGCCGGCCAGGCCTCCGACGCCATCAGCACAGCCAACGCGCGCTCCGTGGTCCCGCCGGGACTGGTGACCGCGACACGCAAGGCCGCGGCGTCCTCGGAACTCGCAGCCATCAGCGCGCCGGATCCGGATACCGTCTGTCGCGCCAGCAGCCGCGCGAGATCCGGCGGGATGCCCTGCTCGCGCGCCGCCTGCTCCATCAGCTCGGCCAGCAGGAAGACATACGCCGGCCCGCTGCCCGACACCGCCGTGACGGCGTCGAGCATGCCTTCATCCTCGACCCAGGCCACCACGCCGATCGCCTGCAGCAGACGCTCGCACAGCACGCGCTGCGGCGTATCCACGCCAAGGCCCGGGCACGCGACCGTGACGCCCTGACGAACCGCCGCAGGCGTGTTCGGCATCGCCCGCACGATCGCCGCCTCACCGCCGAGCAGCCCAAGCATGCCGGCGATCGTGCGACCTGCCATGATCGACAGGAACACGGTATCCCCAACGAACCGACGGTACAGCGACAGGGTCTCGGCTGCGTTCTGCGGCTTCACCGCGAACACCACGGCTGCCGGCGCGAACTCCTTTGGTAGCCCGGCGACGTCCGACACCACCGTCAGATCAGGCCCCGCCCACTCGGCGGCCGCCGGCGCCGGATCCACCGCGACCGATGGCGCCAGCCCCTGCTCGCGCCACCCGGACAGCATGGCACTGCCCATCCGGCCACAGCCGACCAGCAGGACCGGGGGTATGCTCATGCCTCGCCGACGCACTCCAGCATCGCCGCCGCAAGAGCGTCCTGCGGCGACTTGCCGCCCCACAGCACGAACTGAAAAGCGGGGAAGAATCGCTCGCACTCGGTGATGGCGATATCGACCATGTCCTCCAGGCTCTCGGCCGAGGCGCCGGGCGCGCCGCGCAGCAGGACAGCGTGACGGAACACCGGGATGCCGTCCTCGCTCTCCAGCCCGAAATGGCCGATCCACAGCCGCTCGTTGGCCAGCGCCAGCAGCTCGTACAACGCAGAGCGGCGCTTCTCCGGCACCTTCAGATCGAACGCGCAGGTGAAGTGCATCGCGCTGATTTCGTGCGACCAGGAGAACCACAGGCCGTAATCGCACCAGCGGCCGGGCGCTTCGGCCGCCATCTCCGAATCGCTGCGCCGATCGAACGCCCAGTCGTTGGCGCTGACGATCTGCTCCATTGTGTCGAGCGGATTGGCGGCGGCATCGTGGCTGAGAGCCGTCATGGACATGCTTGGTCTCCCATCGTGCAGGAAGGCCGGACGGTTTCGAGGTCTCCGCATCTATGGGTTACGGGACCAGGTTAACCACGAAACCCAGCCTACCGAGCGGACACGCCGCGCCGCAAGCCTCACCCGGTACCTTTCTGCGTCTCGAGGGCCGCGACACGCGCTTCCAGAGCGGCCAGGCGCTGGCCGACATCCTGTAGTTGCGCCTCCGCTGCCTCCTGGCCGGATCGCGCGTTGGCGGCCAACTCCGCCATCGCGTCGAGTTCTTCGCGCTTCACCAGGTCCAGTCGCCGGATCGCCTCGTCGATCCGCGCGCGCGCCAAGGCTTCGATCTCTTCGCGGAGGCCTGCGAGCGCGGAAATGGCCCCGCCGGCCACCCCGGCGAGATCGTCGAAAAAACGCGGTCGATCGCTCATTCTTGCCAGCCCCTTTCCGCGGACTCGCCTCGCCCCGTATAACGCGCGCCATGATCCTGGTCACCGGTGGCGCCGGCTTCATCGGCTCGAATTTGCAGGCGGCCCTGGTGCGCCGCGGCATCGAGACCGTGATCATCGACCATCTGGGCAGCGCGGGGAAATGGCGCAACCTGGCCAAGCATGCGCCGGCGCGGCTGCTGCCACCGGGCGATATCGATGCGTTCCTCGACAGCCGCCCTCCGCTCGAAATGATATATCACCTGGGCGCCGTGTCCGACACGACGGCGACCGACGGTGATGCCGCCTGGGCCACCAACGTCGAGCTGTCGCGGCACATCTGGCACTGGTGCGCCAATCACGGCATCCGTCTGATCTATGCATCGTCGGCGGCCACCTATGGCGATGGTTCGGCCGGCTTCGACGACGACGCATCCCTCGCCGCGCTCGAGAAGCTGCGCCCGCTCAATCTCTATGGCTGGACCAAGCATGCCTTCGACCTCCGCGTCGCGCGCGCTGTTGCGACGCGCCAGCCGCATCCGCCGCAATGGGTCGGGCTCAAGTTCTTCAACGTCTATGGGCCCAATGAGTATCACAAGGGCCGCATGATCTCGGTGGTCAAGGTCAAGCACGATGAAGTGGCGGGCGGCGGGGCGGCGCGACTGTTCCGCTCCACAGAGCCGGGCCTGGCCGATGGTGCGCAGCGGCGCGACTTCATCTGGGTCGGCGATGTGGTCGATGTGCTGCTGTGGCTGCAAGATTCGCCCGAGGTCTGCGGCCTGTTCAACGTCGGCACCGGCCAGGCACGCACCTACCTCGATCTGGCCAATGCGGTGTGCGACGCGGCCGGTGCGCCGCGCAAGATCGAGTATATCGACATGCCGGATGCGCTGCGCGGGCAGTACCAGTCCTTCACCGAAGCCTCGATGACCCGGCTGCGCGCTGCAGGCTATGCGGGCCAGTTCACGCCGCTGGAAGAAGGCGTGAGGCGCTACGTACAGGACCATCTGGCGCAGCCCGACCCCTACGTATGATCCCGGTACTGCTGTTTCCGCAGTTCGACCCGGTTATCGTCCATATCGGGCCGTTCGGCATCCGCTGGTACGCGTTGGCCTACATCGCCGGGCTGGTACTGGGCTGGCGTCTGGTGCGCTACCTGGTGCAGCAGTCGCCTGCGGTGGCAACCGCCGTTCAGGTCGACGACTTCCTCACCTGGGCCACTCTCGGCGTCGTTCTCGGCGGCCGACTGGGCTACGTGCTGTTCTACCAGCCCAGCATATATCTGGCGCATCCCCTCATGATCCTCGCCGTCTGGGAAGGCGGCATGAGCTTCCACGGTGGCGCTCTCGGCGTCATCGTCGCGATCATCTGGTTCTGCCGACGCAACGCCATCCCGCTGCTCGGCTTCGCCGATCGTGTCGTGGTAGCCGTGCCGATCGGTCTGTGCTTCGGACGCATCGCCAACTTCATCAACGGCGAGCTATGGGGGCGGCCTGCGCCCGATTGGCTGCCCTGGGCGATGATCTTCCCCAACGGCGGACCGGTTCCTCGGCATCCCAGCCAGCTTTACGAGTCGCTGCTGGAGGGCGTGGTGCTGTTTCTCGTGATGTTCGCGCTGTCCCGCCGCGAACGCCTGCGCGCTCGCTTCGGCTGGCTGAGCGGCGCATTCCTTATTGGCTACGGAGTTGCGCGCATCACCGGCGAATTCTTCCGCGAGCCTGACGTTTTCCTGGGTTACCTGATCGGCGGCGTGACCATGGGCCAGTTGCTGTGCATCCCGATGCTGATCGCAGGAGCGTGGCTGATCCTGCGCAGCCGGTGATGGAGCGCCTCGATCATTTCATGACACGCGCCAACGCCGCGTATTACGCGACGCACGATCCGTATCGCGATTTCACCACCTCGCCCGAGATAAGCCAGGTGTTCGGCGAGGTCCTTGGACTTTGGGCGGCGGTCACCTGGGAGCTGATGGGCCGGCCGGATCCTGTGCTGCTGGTGGAAGCGGGACCCGGGCGAGGCACACTGATGGCCGATGCTCTAAGGGCGATCCGCGAGGTGGCCCGGGGGTTTCACGCAGCGATGCGCCTGCATCTGGTCGAGACGTCACCGAGGCTGCGCGCGATCCAGGCGGAACGGCTGCCCGAGGCGACCTGGCATGACGGTCTGGGCACGCTGCCGGATGGGCCGATGCTTTTGCTGGGCAACGAATTTCTCGATGCGCTGCCGATCCGGCAGTTCGTTCGGCACGAGCGGATGTGGATGGAGAGGTTCGTGGACGGTGGGCGCTTTGTGGAATGTCCCGCACTGACCCCTCGCCCCGCCCCCCTCCTGCAAGGGGAGGGGGAGTGGGTGCATCCTCCCCTTCCCCTTGCGGGAGGGGGGCAGGGGGAGGGGACGACGGGCCTAACGGTCTTCGAACTGAATGAACCGGCACTGGCTATCGCGCGGTCATTGGGCTCGCGCCTGTCCACCCGGCCGGGCGCCGCACTCTTCCTCGACTACGGGCCTGAACAAAGCACTTTTGGCGACAGCCTCCAGGCGGTGAGCGATGGCCGCCCCGCCGATCCGTTGGCGCCGGCAGGCAACGCCGATCTCACGGCTCACGTCGATTTCGCCGCCTTCGCGGCCGCCGCTCGCGGCGCAGGCGCGGCAATCCATGGCCCGCTTCCTCAGGGCCTATTTCTCGCGCGCCTCGGCCTGTTCCAGCGCACTGACCGCCTGGCACGAACCCAGCCGCCCGCACGGGCATCCGCGTTGATCGAGGCGGCACGCCGGCTCGCCGAACCGAACAGAATGGGCCGCCTGTTCAAGGCTCTGACGCTGTGCAATCCGGCCTGTCCAACGCCACCTGGGTTCGAAGCCTGAGGCGCTGGACAACCTCTCGGCCCGCGGTCAAAAGCCTGCCATGCCGCTGACCGCCGAATCGCTCCGCGTACCGCATGGGTTCTTCACTCGCCTGGGCGGAGTTTCCAGCGGACCTTACGCAAGCCTCAACTGCAGCCTCTCGGGGGGAGATGAGCGCGATGCGGTGTTGCAAAACCGCGCCCGCGCCGCACGCGCAATCGGTGCTGAGCCGGATCGCCTGGTTGGCCTCATGCAGGTGCATGGCGCCGAGGTCGTCCGGGTGACGACACCGTGGAAAGCTGGCAACGGCCCGCGCGCTGACGGGATGGTGACGACATGCCCAGACATCGCCCTGGGCATCATCACCGCCGACTGCGCCCCCATCCTATTGGCCGACCTCACGGCCGGCATCGCGGGGGCCGCCCATGCCGGCTGGCGCGGCGCGGTGGGCGGCGTGATCGAGACCACCGTTGCCGCCATGATCGATCTGGGTGCCGATCCAAAGACAATTGTCGCGGCGGTCGGACCGTGCATCGGCCAGGTTTCCTACGAGGTCAGCGCGGATGTCCGTGACGCCGTCGTCGCACACAGTCCCGCACATGAGCGCTTCATAGCCCCAGGTCGCCGGGAAGCGCGGTGGCAGTTCGACCTATCCGGTTACTGTGCGAGACGCCTGGCCGACAGCGGCGTAAGCGCAGTCACCGTCATCGACGCCGACACGGCCGCCGATAAGTCACGATTTTTCTCCTACCGCCGTCGTACCCTCGGCGGTGGCGGGCCGATCGGACACCAGATTTCCATCATTTCGCTTGCTCCCCGATAGCCATGGTATCGCGCCTCAGCCTCTTGCTCCTGCTGCTACTTGCATCCTGCGGTGATCTGCCTGAGCCCTTCCTGGGCAATCCCGGTGCGGTGGGCCGGCAGCTCGCCCAGCCACCCACGCCGCGGCTGGCGGTTCCTCCACCGACCAACGCGCTGCTGCCCGACGCGGCCAGCCGACAGTTCGCTGACGCGCTGGCAGGTGGCCTCCAGGCGCAGGAGGTGCCGGCGGTCGCCGATCGGGTGCACGCCAACGACTGGCAGCTTGTGGCGACCGCCGAACAGCATGATGGGACTGTTGTGCCGATGTTCCGCGTGCTCAATCCGAAGGGCGAGGACAAGGGCCTCACCGAGGGAAGCCCGGTGCCGACCGCGGCCTGGGCCGCCGCGACGCCCGCCACCCTCGGTCAGACCGCGATCGACGCCGCACCGAAGATCACCAAGCTGCTCACCGGGATCCAGCACGCCGACCCGAACAGCCTGTACAACCAAATCGCCAAGGTTGAGGTCGCGCCGGTGACTGGCGCACCTGGCGACGGAGACGAATCGCTCACGACTCAGATGAGGCACCACCTCGCGGCATTGGGCCCCATGGTGCAGGACGATGCCAATGGCGCCGACTTCATCGTGCAGGGCAGCGTGCGCATGGTACCGATCCCCAACGGCCAGCAGCGGGTGGAGATTCAATGGGCGGTGAAGGCCGCGAGCGGCGACGAACGGGGCAAGGTCGTGCAGCTCAACAATATCCCGGCCGGCTCGCTCAACCATTACTGGGCCGACGTTGCAGTTGTAGTGGCGACCGAGGCGGCGGGGGGTGTAAATGACGTGATCACGCGCCAGTCCGGGCGACAACCTGGCGAGCCGGTTCATGGACAGGGGGCAAAGCCGTTGGTAGAAGGCCGCACAACCGGCGTTGAGCCGGTCCGATGATCCCATTTTGCGGCCGACCAGCATGAAAATCGTTGCCTGCAACAGCAACCGTCCGCTCGCCGAGGCGGTCGCCGCCACCTTGCAGCTGCCGCTGACCCGCGCCTCGATCCGACGTTTTGCCGACATGGAGGTGTTCGTCGAGATCCAGGAAAACGTGCGCGGCGAAGATGTGTTTGTGATCCAGCCCACGTCGTATCCGGCAAACGACAACCTAATGGAGTTGCTGATCACGCTTGACGCGCTGCGCCGCTCCTCGGCGAGGCGGGTGACGGCGGTGATCCCGTATTTCGGTTATGCGCGACAGGATCGTAAGACCGCGTCGCGCTCGCCGATCAGTGCCAAGCTCGTGGCCAACCTGATCACCGAGGCCGGCGCGAACCGGGTTCTGACGATGGATCTGCATGCCGCGCAAATCCAGGGTTTCTTCGACATTCCGGTGGACAATCTGTACGCGGCACCCTTGTTCAACCGCGACATCCAGGAACGCTATAAGGGCCGTGACCTGATGATCGTGTCGCCCGATGTCGGCGGCGTGTTGCGCGCGCGGCTGTTGGCGACGCGCCTGAACTGCGACCTGGCCATCATCGACAAGCGCCGCGAGCGCGCCGGGCATTCCGAGGTGATGAACGTGATCGGCGATGTCGAGGGACGCGACTGCATATTGGTGGATGATCTGGTCGACTCCGGAGGAACTCACTGCAACGCGGCTGAGGCGCTGATCAAGGCGGGCGCACGCTCCACCAGTGCGTATGTGACGCATGGCGTGTTGTCGGGCGGCGCGGTGGCTCGCATTGCATCCTCACCGATCGAGATGATGGTGACCACCAACTCGATTTTGGCAACCGAGGCCGTGCGTTTGGCACCCAATGTCCGGCAGATCACCATCGCACCGCTGATCGCGCAGGCGATGCAAAGAATTTCCGACGAGAGTTCGGTCAGTTCACTGTTCGACTGAAAACCCGGACCCGACGCGGTCACGGTTTGCGTGCTATGAACACCCAGCCATTGTCGCCGATAATGCCGTGGCGCGGCTCATGCAGGTGCCGCGTTGTTGTTGCGAAACCGATCTCCTGTAGATGCGTCAGCATCGCGGCGCCGAAAATACGCCAGACAAGAATGCCCTGACCCGGCCGCACCGGATCGCCGTGGTAGAGCGGCTCCGCCAGATACTCGATCCGGCCATCGACCTGCCGCGCACGCACGTCGTCATCTGCGGCACCTGGAGCAAAGGGCACAGTGAAGATGTGCAGGCCACCGCGCCGCAGCACGCGGAAGATGTCGCGATGCGCACGATAGGCGTCCGCGACATGCTCCAGGACGTCGCTCGACAGCATGACGTCGATGGTTGCATCGGCAAACGAGAGCCGTTCCAGATCCTCATGACGCACACCGTTCACCGATACGCCCGCGGTATGCGCCTCTCCCAGGTATTCCGAGCAGACGTAGCCGGGCAGATCGGCCAGTGCTGCGTGCAAGGGCCCGTTCGCCTCCGCGCTATAGAGCCGGCAGCCCTCCGGCAAGGTCAGCCGCCCGACCGGTGCAAGGCGCAGGCTCCTGCGCAGCGCGAGCGCCATCTGCCGCTGCCGGTTTGACGCGCCGCACTTGGAGCAGGCGCCGGACTCCCGCAGGTTCTCGGTGAAGCCGCTGAACAGCACGCGCTGTGTGCCGCATACCGGACAGCTACCGGCGATCGGGTTGCCGGCGAGCGCCCAGGCCTCCTCTGTCACACGACGAGGCCTGCCGTGCGGCGCCAGCCGCAGTTGCACGAGCCAATCGATGGCAGCGCGACCCAACGCGAGCATCGATCATGTGTAGGGCATGCGCCAGGTCCTCGGCAACCGTAGCCGCCGTGGGCAGCATGGCCGGAGCATGGTAGGGAGAGACGGTGGCAAGCCGCCACGACGCGGAGACAGGCGATGCGCCAGATGACACTTGTGGCCTTCCTGCAGGCCCAGAACTGCACGAACTTCGTCGGCTCCTGGCGCCATCCCGAAGCCTCGCCCGGCTTCATGACCGCCGATTACTATCGTCACATCGCCCGCGTACTGGAGGCCGGGAAGTTCCATGTCGGCTTCTTCGACGATCGCCTGGCGATGCCTGACCGCTACGGCGGCGATCATGCCCACACCGTCGCCAACGGCATCCGCTGCGTGAAGATGGATCCGATCACCATCCTCACGGTGATGGGGATGGCGACCGAACGGCTCGGGCTTGGCTCGACCTGCTCCACCACATATTTCGAGCCGTTCCACGTCGCACGCGTGTTCCAGACCTTGGACCTGATGACCAATGGCCGTGCCGCCTGGAACATCGTGACGTCGATGAATGATGGCGAGGCGCTGAACATGGGGCACGCCGCGCACGGCGAGCACGACCAGCGCTATGATCGCGCCGATGAATTCCTGGAGGTTGTCGTCGGGCACTGGGATTCCTGGGACGACGACGCCATCGTGCTGGACAAGCGCGCCGGACTCTTCGCGCATCCCGACAAGGTGCGGCGGCTGGACCACACCGGCGAATTCTTCCGTTCGCGCGGGCCGTTCACTGTGCCGCGCTCGGCGCAGGGACACCCGGTGCTGATCCAGGCGGGACAGAGCGGACGCGGGCGTCGGTTTGCGGCGCGCTGGGCGGAGCTGGTGTTCGTCAACTACCATTCTCTGGAACAGGCGCGTACCGACTACGCTGCGTTCAAGCAGCAGCTTGCCGAAGCAGGGCGCGATCCGGAGAAGGTGGCGGTCGCTGCCGGCGTATACACGGTGGTCGCGGAGACGCGCGCCGAGGCCGAGGACAAGGTGGCACTGATCGACAGTCTGCCGAAGGAGATCGATCAGCTGTCCTTGCTCTGCGAAGTACTGAACGTCGATCTTGCAAAGAAGCCGCTCGACGAGCCGTGGAGCGAAGAAGAGATCATGAGCTGGACCGGTGCGCAGGGTCTGCGCGATCGGGTGTATCGCATCCTCGGCAAGCGCAACCCGACGACGCGCGACTTCATGGAGGTCAGTCACCGCGGCACATTCCGCGATCATCCGCGCTTCGTCGGCAGCCCCAAGGACGTCGCCGACGGCATGGAGGAATGGTTTGCCACACGTGCCTGCGACGGCTACGTGGTTGCTGCCTCGCACGTGCCCGGCGGCTATGAGGAATTCGTCCGCTACGTCGTCCCCGAACTGCAACGCCGTGGAGTCCTTCACAACGACTACCGGGGCACCACATTGCGCGAGAACCTCGGTCTCGAGCGTCCGCGCATCGGCGCGTGACGCGAGGTTCGTCACTCAACGAGGAGAGAAGTTATGAAGCTGATGTACTCGCCAGGGGCCTGCTCCATCGGTATCCATGTGCTGCTGGAGGAGATCGGCAAGCCGTATGAGGCGCAACTGGTAAACCTGCGCGAAGGTGGGCAGTTCAAGCCAGAGTTCACCTCGGTCAATCCGAAGTCGAAAGTGCCGACGCTGGTGCGCGACGATGGTTCCGTGCTGACCGAGTATCCTGCGATCGCCTATTGGCTGGCTCGCACCAATCCGGAAAAGAAGCTGCTGCCGGAGGATGTCGAGACGCAGGTGCGCGCGATCGAGGCGTTGGATTATGCGGTTGCCACGGTCCACATGCAGGGGTTCTCACGACTGTTCCGCGCGTCCAACTACACACCGAACCCGGCGGACGAGGACAAGGTGAAGGAGCGCGGCAAGGAGATGGTGGAGAAGGGCTTCGCAGTGCTGGACAAGGCGCTGGCGGGCAAGGACTACGTAGCCGGGACATTCTCGATTGCTGACTCGGCGCTGTTCTATGTCGAGTTCTGGGGCGGCAAGCGCATGAACATGAAGCTGCCGTCAAACTGCGACGCGCACCTCAACCGCATGCTGGCACGGCCGGCGGTACAGCGCGTGATGCAGCAGGAAGGCCTGAACTGAGGTGCACGGGGCGTTCCAGGAGGCCACGCTTTCGCCGATCGCGTTCTGGTTCCTGCGGCACGGTGAGACCGATTGGAACGCCCAGGGCATTTCGCAAGGCAACGTCGATATTCCGTTGAACGCGGTCGGCGTGGCGCAGGCGCGCGCGGCGGCGGAAAAACTGCGCAATCGCGGCATCGCCACGATCATTGCGTCGCCGCTCTCGCGCGCACGGGTGACCGCGGAGTTCGTCGGTGAGACATTGGGATTACCCGTCGCGTTGGACCCTGATCTGCGCGAAGTCTCGTTTGGGGTGCAGGAAGGCCAAGGCATGAGCGACTGGTTCGCCGACTGGGTCAGCGGCGCGTTCACACCCGAAGGCGCCGAGACGTTTGCGGCCTTGCGCCGCCGCGCGGTCGCCGCAGCCAATCGGGCGATCGAGCGGCCGCCCGCAGTACTTGTCGTGGCGCACGGCGCGCTGTTCCGCTCGCTGCGCGCAGCGATGGGCATCCAGCCCAACATGCGAACGCAGAACGCCGTGCCGATCTTCTGTGACCCGCCCGGGCCCAACGCAACCAGTTGGACGCTGCACCCGGTTGTATAGTGCCATCAGACGCCCAGGTAGAACTGCCGTATCAGCTCGTTGTTGTTCAATTCAGCCGCTGAATTGCCGGCGAACTCGATGCGGCCGTGCACGATCACATAGCCCCGGTCGGCGATCCGAATGGCCTGGGTAAAGTTCTGCTCCGCCATCAGCACCGTGAGCTGATAGCCTTCCTTCAGCTCCTTGATCTTGTCGATCGTGCGCGCGACCAACAACGGCGCCAGCCCCACCGAAGGCTCGTCGATCAGCAGAATGCGCGGCGCGGACATGAGCGCACGCGCCAGCGCCAGCATCTGCTGCTCTCCGCCGCTCATGCTGCCCGCCAGTTGCCGGCTGCGCTCGCGTAGTCGCGGGAAGGTTTCGAAGCAGAACTCCAGATTGCGTGCGATCGCGGCGCGCGCCGAGCGACGAAATGCACCGAGCAGCAGGTTCTCCGTCACCGATAATCGAGGAAACAGCCTGCGCCCCTCGGGAACGAATGCGACGCCAAGTTCGACGATCGCCTCGGTGGAAATGCCAATCAACTCGTGGCGTGTGCCGTCGATTTCGGCGACAATGCTGCCCGCGGACGGCCGCACAATGCCCATCACGCATTTCAGCAGCGTGCTCTTGCCGTTGCCGTTGGTGCCCAGCAGCGCCACCGTCTCGCCGCCAGCGACCGTTAGCGACACGTCGTGCAGCACACGCACCGCACCGTAGCCGGCATCGAGGCCGGAAATGTCGAGGCTACTCGCCAAGATACGCCCGCACGACGTCGGGATCCCGCACCACGTCGCCTGGTTCGCCATCGGCGATCTTGCGGCCTGCCACGAGCACGACCAAACGCTGTGAGAAGTGCATTACCGCGCGCATGATGTGCTCGATCAGAATGACCGTGACGCCCTGCTCGTTCAGCCTGATCAGCAACGTGAGGATGTCATCCACCTCACCATGCGACAGTCCGGCCATCGCCTCGTCCGCGATCAACAGGCGCGGCGACGCGGCCATTGCACGCGCCAATTCCAGTTTGCGCATCTCGATCTGGGTGAGATCGCGCGGCATTCGTGTGCCTTTGCCTGCCAGGCCGACCATGTGCAGCAGTTCCGCACAGCGTTCGTCGATCGCGGGCGCGGAAAGCGTCGCTCCCGGTCGGGCGTTGACCGTGTAGAGCAGCGGGATGCGCAGATTCTCGGCCAGCGTCAGCGTGTTGAACGGGCGCGGCAGTTGGAAGCTGCGGGCGAGGCCCAGTCGCGTGCGCTCATGTGCGGACAGGCCGTCCAGCGTGCGCCCGGCAAATCGCACGCTGCCCATCTCGTTGCGCAAGGTGCCGCACATGCAGTTCACCAGCGTGCTCTTGCCAGAGCCATTGGGACCGATCAGGCCAACGCGCTCGCCGTCGCGAACTGCGAGTTCGATCGCCTGCAATGCGATGAAGCCGCCGAACCGCTTGCCGAGATTGGTGACTTCGAGCAGTGCAGCGTCAGTCATGGCCGTGCCTGCCGCCCCGCAACCGCAACAGTCCCAGAATGCCGTTCGGCGCCACGATGACAAATGCCACCAGCACCAGACCGACGACCAATAAATTCACCGCCGACGATATGGTAACTGTCACCACCTGCTGCAGAGTGCCCAGCAGAACAGCGCCGATGACCGGCCCCAGCCAGCTTGAAGTGCCGCCCACCAGCGGCATCGCGACTCCGTTCACAGCATAGGCCAGGTTGAAGCCGGACGCAGGGTCGAGATATGTCACGTAGTACGGCAATGGTGCGCCGGCCATACCCATGAAGGCACCGGACAACGTCGTCGCGACCAGCTTCAATCGCAGCGTCGGCACACCCGATGCCTCGGCCGCGACCTCGTCGTCACGGATCGTCGCAAGCCCATAGCCGAGACGTGACCGCTCGATTGCCCGCGCGGTTGCGATCACGATCACCACGAGCCCCAGCATTACCAGAAACAGATACTGGATGTAGTCCATGCCCAGCAGCGGCACGGTCAGCGGGCGCACGATGTAGGCGCCCCGCGAGCCACCAACGAAATCCCAGTTGGTGATCAGCGTTTGCGCCACGACGGCCAGTGCCAGTGTTGCGATCGAGAAGAACGCGCCGCGCAACCGCAGCGTCAGGTAGCCGGTGCCAAGTCCGACGATGCCGGAGACGATGCCACCTATTGGCATCATGATCGGCAGTGGCAGAGAGGTCAGCTTATGCAGCGCCACGGTGGTGTAGGCGCCCAGCGCGAAGAATGCGGCCGTGCCGAAGTTCACATAGCCGGTGTAGCCACCCAGAATGTTCCACGCGGTTGCGAGCGCAATGTACTGCAGCACGACATAGCCGGCAAAGAACACGTAGGCATTGCCGATCAGCCAGGCGGCAGCGAACACCATCCCGGCAGCGATCAGCAGCGCGATGACAAACTTGGCTCCGCTCACGCGCTAGCGTCCGAAGATACCAGCGGGCCGCACCGCCAGTGTGATCAGCAGGAAGCCAAAGGCTACCGCCGGCGACCAGGAAGGGCCGTAGAAGGTCGACGTCAGATTTTCGACAACGCCCAAGGCCAACGCCGCGACCAGTGTCCCTGCAAAGCTACCCATGCCGCCCAATACGCAGATCGCGAACACACGGCCGATGTAGTCGCGGCCGATCGACGGCTCGACAGGCTGGATCACAATTAGAACCGCGCCGGCCAGCGAGGCTGTGGCGATCGATAGCCCGAACGCGATGCGCTTGATCCGCGTCGGATTTGCCGCCATGAGCCGGAGCGCCAATTGATCCTGCGCCACAGCGAGAATCGCGCGACCCAGGAAAGTGTTCGACATGAACAGTTGCAGCCCGCCGACCATCGCCAATCCGACAAGGCAGGGTACAAGCAACCGCAGCGGCAGATCGATCACGCCGACATGCAGGCTCGGCCCGATATAGGGTGCCTCGACCAGGCGATAATCCACGCCGAACACCAGCACGAGCGTGACCTCGGTGATGAACAGGAGGCCGAAGAAGAAGGCGAGGCCACGCAATGCTTCCTCGCCGCGCCGCTCGAAGGCAACGTAGTACACCTGATAGACTGCCGCGCCGAGAAGATAGAACGCCGGCAGCGCAATCACGCTCGCGAGGATCGGATCGATGCCAAACGTCGTGTTGCCTATGAAGGCGATGTATGAGCCCAGGATGATGAAGGCCGGGTGGGCGATGTTGACGATGTCCAGCATGCCGAACGAGATGGACACGCCAATCGTGACGGCGGCGTAGAAGCCACCGAGCAATAAGCCGGATACCACGGCATTGCCGAGAAGATCGAAGGACATTTCCATTATGCGGGCCAGTCTGACCAAAGCGCCACGTCTTGGCTAGCCCACATTCCGATGTGGCAGTGGACATCCTCAGGCGCGGCGGACTGAGTCCAGCGGAATCACGTTGGTCGGTGCGGCACTCATGACCCTCGCGATCTGTGCCGCCAGCTCGTCCTGCAGATAAGGCTTGGACAAACGCGGCAGGCCCGGGTCTTCGCCGTTCGGCAGTTCGGCGTAGCCTGTCGCCAGAATAACCGGCAAGTCCGGCCATCGCTGTCTGATCTGCCGCGCGAGCTCAGCACCCGTCATGCCTGGCATCGCGTGGTCAGTCACCACCACATCGACCTTGGTGCCGAGCCGCAGCAGATCGAGAGCACGCGCCCCCGAGAGCGCCTCGGTCACCGTGTGACCGATATCCTCCAGCATGGCCGCGGTGCTGGCGACGACAAGCGGATCGTCATCCACCACCATAATGCGGCATGGGCGGCCGGCACTGCCTAATAATGCTGTCGGGGGCGTTGTACTTGCGGACAGAGTTGTCTCGGACAATGGCAGCCACAGCTCGACCGTGGTGCCGTCGCCGGGTCGGCTGGTGATACGCATTGCGCCACCCGATTGCGCCGCGACACCGTGCACCATGGACAAACCGAGCCCGGTACCCTTGCCCGCCCCTTTGGTGGTGAAGAACGGTTCCGTCGCCCGTTTCAGCGTCGCCTCATCCATCCCTGCGCCGGAGTCGGACACCGTCAGGCATACATAACTTCCTGCTTCCAACTCTTTCGGTAGCACCTGCCTCGCTCGTGATACGGGTTCCGCCGATGACCAGCCGTCCGCCATACGGCATCGCGTCGCGCGCGTTCAGTGCAAGGTTCAGCAGTGCGAGTTCGAGCTGGTTCGGATCGACCCGGATCGGCGGCAGATCGGGGCGATACGTCATAAGTATCTGAATGCCGGGGCCGAGCGTTCGCCGCAACATCTCCTCCATGCCGCCGATCAGCCGCGGTACGTCCACCGTCTCCGGTCGGAGCTCCTGGCGACGCGCGAAGGCGAGCATACGCTTGGTCAAGGTGGCACCACGATCGGCACCCTGCATCGCACCATCGACCAGCCGCGCCAGGCGAGGATCGTCTGGCAGGCGTTTGCGCAGTAGCTGCAGATTGCCGAGGATCACCATCAGCAGGTTGTTGAAGTCGTGTGCGACACCGCCGGTGAGTTGGCCGATGCTCTCCAGCTTCTGCATCTCCTGGACCTGCATCAGCGCTGCCTCGCGTTCACGCGTGCGCTCCTCCACGCGCCGTTCAAGATCCGCGTTTGCCTGCGCCAGTTCCGTCGTGCGCTCTTCGACGCGGCGTTCCAGCTCGCTGTTGAGCTGTTCCAGCTGGCGGGTCTTGCGATACAGGTCGGCGAACACCCGGACCTTGGCGCGCAGCAGTTCCGGCACAACAGGAACAGGCACGTAATCCACTGCGCCCGCCTGATAACCACGAAGCAGGTCCAGCTCGCTCATCTGGATAGCCGAGACGAAGATGATGGCCGTACGCCGGCAGCGTGGATGTTCGCGGATCATTGCCGCCAGTTCGAAGCCATCGAGGTCGGGCATTACAACATCGATCAGCACGACCGCGACCTCATGCCGCAGCAAGTGCTGCAATGCCTCGTTGGCAGAGTTCGCCTTGATCAGATTCTCTCCGAGTTCGGAGAGGACCACCTCGTAGCTCATCAACTTCGCCGGCTGGTCATCGACCAGCAGTATGTTGACCTTATCCCCCGGACTCATGGCCGTGCCTCAACGATGCAGCCAGATGCGCAAGGCCGACAGCAGCTGCTCGGTGTTGACCGGCTTGGCGAGATAGTCCGAAGCGCCGGCCTCCAGACATTTCTCCCGGTCGCCCTTCATCGCCTTGGCGGTCAGCGCGATGATCGGCAGGCGCCGGAAGTCAGAGTTTGCGCGGATCACCTCCATCGTCTGGTAGCCATCCATCTCCGGCATCATGATGTCCATCAGCACGATTGCGACACCCGGTGTGGCTTCCAGCAAATCGATTGCCTCGCTGCCGGTGGTCGCGGTGAGTACTTCCATGCCCCGCCGCTCCAGCACCGAGCTTAGGGCGAATATGTTGCGGGCATCGTCATCCACCAGCAGCGCCTTCCGTCCGACCAGGCTTTCATCCGAGCTGTGCAGCTTTTCCAGCATACGCTGCTTCTCTGCCGGCAGGTCGGACACCACGCGATGCAGAAACAGCGCGGTCTCATCCAGTAAACGCTCAGGCGAACTCGACGCCCTTGACCACGACGCTGCGGGCCATGGTGTGGAGCTGCGCATCCTCTTCGGGCGACAACTCACGGCCGGTGAACACGACGACCGGGACGTTGGCGAGGTCGTCGTCGTCGCGGATGCGCTCCAGCACCTCGAAGCCCGACATGTCAGGCAGACGCAGATCGAGCACGACGCAATCGGCAGGCATCTCACGCAATGTCGCAATTGCCTCGCCACCGGTTTCCACCGTGACGATGTCGATATCGTCGTGACCGAGCAGCTCGGTGATCGAGAGACGTTCAGCCGCATTGTCCTCCACCACCAGAAGCTTCTTCCGGCGCGGTTTCACATAGTCGGTGATCTTACCGAGCGCTTCCAGCAATCCCTCGGTCGTGGTGGGTTTCGTCATGAATGAAAAAGCCCCGCGCGCCAGGCCGTGCTGGCGATCTTCGTCCAGGGTGACGATCTGCACTGGGATATGCCGCGTCGCAGGATTTTGCTTGAGCTGGCTCAGTACCGTCCAACCCAGCATGTCGGGCAAGAAGACGTCCAGCGATACCGCGCTGGGCTGATATTCGCGTGCCAGCGTCAGCGCGTCCTCGCCACGCATGGCGACGAGTACTTTCAATCCGTGGTCATGCGCCAGATCAACGAGCACGCGCGCGTAGTGCGCATCGTCCTCCACGATCAGCAGCACGGTGTCGCCTTGCTCGATGCCGTGGCGGTCATCAGCCACTGCCTCCACCGGACGCTCGGCCAGCCGCACCGGGGTCGGCAACGCAACTTCGGTCCGCGTCGCCGCTTCGCTGCCGATGGCGCGGTTGGCGGTCGCCGGACCACTATAGGCGATCGGCAGATAGAGCGTGAACGTGCTGCCGACATTGGGTTTGCTGCGCAACTGGATCTCGCCACCGAGCAGATTCGACAGCTCACGGCTGATCGCAAGGCCGAGGCCGGTGCCACCATATTTGCGACTGGTGGATGCATCGGCCTGCTGGAATGCCTCGAAGATAATGCGCTGCTTCTCCGACTGGATACCGATGCCGGTATCGCTGACCTCGAACGCCACCACGGTTGGCGCGTGGTCGAGGTTGGGATGGCCGGCAGTCCAACCACCGGCGACCGCGTTGATGCTGAGCTGGACGCCGCCGTGCTCGGTGAACTTGAACGCATTGGACAGCAGGTTCTTCAATACCTGCTGCAAGCGCTTGTTGTCGGTCGTGATACTGCGCAGCATCGGATCAACCTGCACGTTGAACGACAGACTGCGGCCTTCCGCTTCGTGGCGGAACGGCCGCGTCACCGTCTCCTGCAGGTTGGACACCAGGATCTCCTCGGCATCGACCGACATCGTGCCGGATTCGATCTTTGACAGATCGAGAATATCGCTGATCAGGTTGAGCAGATCAGTGCCGGCGCCGTGGATGGTGCGCCCGAACTCCACCTGACGTGGCGTCAGGTTCCCATCGGGGTTGTCGCCAAGCTGTTGCCCAAGGATCAGAATCGAATTCAGCGGCGTGCGCAGCTCGTGTGACATGTTGGCAAGAAATTCTGACTTGTACTTCGAGGTCAGCGCGAGCTCCGTCGCCTGCTCTTCCAGTGCACGGCGTGCCTGTTCGATCTCCTGGTTCTTGCGCTCCACCTCGACGTTCTGTTCAGCAAGCTGCTGCGCCTTCTGCTCGAGCTGTTCGTTCGTCTGCTGCAGCTCGCGCTGGCGCGTCTGCAATTCGGTGGCAAGCTGCTGCGACTGTTCCAGCAGGCCCTCCGTCTGCATCGTGGCCTCGATCGAGTTCAGCACGATGCCGATGCCGGCTGTCAGCTGCTCGAGGAAGGAAATCTGCAGATCGGTGAACGAGCCGACCGAGCCAAGTTCGATCACCGCCTTCACCTGGCCTTCGTAAAGCACCGGCAGCACGACGACATTGTTCGGCGTCGCCCTGAACAGGCCGGAGCGGATCGGAGTCACGTCCGCCGGCAGACTGGTGATCAGCAATCGCCTGCCATCGACGGCGCACTGGCCGAGCAACCCCTGCCCCATGCGCAGATCGGTGGGGTGACCCGCAGCTCCATCGTCCGCGTAGGCAGCGAGCAATCGCAGATGCGGATTGGCCTCCTGATCCACGCGATAGATCACGCCGTTCTGGGCTTCGACCAGGGGTGCCAATTCGGAAAGCAACATGCGGCCGACAGTCGCCAGATCGCGCTGGCCCTGCAGCATGTTTGTGAACCGCGCGAGATTGGTCTTCAGCCAGTCCTGTTCCGTGTTGCGGTCGGTGGTGAGGCGCAGATTGTCGATCATCGTGTTGATGTTGTCTTTCAGCTCCGCGACTTCGCCGCGCGCCTCCACCTGGATCGAGCGCGTGAGGTCGCCTTTGGTGACCGCAGTGGCCACTTCGGCAATCGCGCGCACCTGGGTCGTCAGGTTCGCCGCCAGCAGGTTCACGTTGCCGGTCAGGTCCTTCCACGTGCCGGCAGCGCCAGGCACGTTTGCCTGGCCGCCAAGCCGCCCTTCCACACCCACCTCGCGCGCGACGGTGGTCACCTGATCGGCGAATGTCGCCAATGTGTTGGTCATGTTGTTGATGGTCTCGGCGAGCGCCGCGACCTCGCCTTTCGATGCCATCGTCAGGTTCTGCTTCAGATCGCCGTTGGCAACCGCGGTCACGACCTTGACGATGCCGCGCACCTGCTCGGTCAGGTTGGCCGCCATGACATTGACCGTGTCGGTGAGGTCCTTCCACGTACCGGCCACACCGGGCACCTGCGCCTGGCCGCCCAACTTGCCGTCGGTGCCAACCTCGCGCGCAACGCGTGTCACTTCCGAGGCGAAGCCGTTGAGCTGATCGACCATCGTGTTGATGGTGTTCTTCAACTGCAGGATCTCGCCCGACACATCGACGGTGATCTTGCGTGAGAGGTCGCCGCGCGCCACCGCGGTGGTGACTTCGGCGATGTTGCGCACCTGCGTGCTGAGGTTCGCCGCCAGCAGGTTGACGTTGTCGGTGAGATCCTTCCACGTGCCCCCGACACCAGGCACCACGGCCTGACCGCCCAAGCGCCCTTCCGTGCCGACCTCGCGCGCCACGCGCGTCACCTCGCCGGCGAAGGAACGGAGCTGATCCACCATCGTGTTCAGCGTCTCCTTCAGCAGCAGAATTTCACCGCGCACGTCAACGGTGATCTTCTTCGACAGGTCACCACTCGCGATAGCCGTTGCCACCTCGGCGATATTGCGCACCTGGCCCGTGAGGTTGGACGCCATGAAATTGACGTTGTCGGTCAGGTCCTTCCACGTGCCGGCAACACCCGGCACCGCCGCCTGTCCACCCAGCTTTCCCTCGGTACCCACTTCGCGCGCAACGCGCGTCACTTCCGAGGCAAATGCGTTCAGCTGATCCACCATCGTGTTGATGGTGTTCTTCAGCTCGAGGATTTCGCCTTTCACGTCCACGGTGATCTTGCGACCCAGGTCGCCGCGCGCGACCGCCGTGGTGACCTCTGCGATGTTGCGCACCTGACCTGTCAGGTTGGACGCCATCGAATTCACGTTGTCGGTCAGGTCCTTCCACGTGCCGGCCACACCGGGCACCTGCGCCTGTCCGCCCAGTCGTCCTTCCGTTCCGACTTCGCGCGCCACACGAGTGACCTCACCGGCGAAGCGATTGAGCTGATCGACCATCGTGTTCAGCGTTTCCTTCAACTGAAGGATCTCACCGCGCACATCGACCGTGATCTTGCGCGACAGGTCACCGTTGGCAATCGCAGTTGCCACTTCGGCGATGTTGCGCACCTGGCCCGTCAGGTTCGACGCCATCGAGTTCACGTTGTCGGTCAGGTCTTTCCAGGTGCCGGCCACACCCGGCACGTTCGCCTGTCCGCCCAGTCGCCCTTCGGTGCCGACTTCGCGCGCCACGCGCGTCACCTCGCCGGCGAAGCCGTTGAGCTGATCGACCATCGTGTTGATGGTCTCCTTCAACTGCAGAATCTCACCTGACACGTTCACCGTGATCTTCTTGGAAAGATCACCCTGCGCCACCGCAGTCGCCACTTCGGCGATGTTGCGCACCTGGCCCGTCAGGTTCGACGCCATCGAGTTCACACTGTCGGTCAGATCCTTCCATGTGCCGCCCACACCCGACACCAGTGCCTGACCGCCAAGCCGACCTTCCGTCCCCACCTCGCGTGCCACGCGTGTGACCTCGCCGGCGAAGCGATTGAGCTGATCGACCATCGTGTTGATGGTCTCTTTCAACTGCAGGATTTCGCCCGACACATTCACCGTGATCTTCTTCGACAGGTCGCCATTGGCGATCGCGGTGGACACCTCGGCGATGTTACGCACCTGCGCCGTCAGGTTCGATGCCATGGAATTCACCGACTCTGTCAGGTCCTTCCAGGTTCCCGCGACGCCGAGCACGTTCGCCTGGCCGCCCAGCCGCCCGTCGGTACCAACCTCGCGCGCCACGCGGGTGACCTCGCCGGCGAACGCGTTGAGCTGATCGACCATCGTATTGATGGTCTCCTTCAACTGCAGAATCTCGCCCGACACGTTCACCGTGATCTTCTTCGACAGATCGCCACCGGCGATAGCCGTCGCCACCTCGGCGATGTTTCGCACCTGCGCCGTCAGGTTCGACGCCATCGAGTTGACGTTGTCGGTCAGATCCTTCCATGTCCCGCCGACACCCGGCACCATCGCCTGACCGCCGAGTTTGCCGTCAGTGCCCACCTCGCGGGCGACACGCGTCACCTCGCTGGCGAATGCATTGAGCTGATCGACCATCGTGTTGATGGTGTCCTTCAGTTCCAGGATCTCACCGCGCACGTCGACGGTGATCTTGCGCGACAGGTCACCGCGCGCCACCGCCGTGGTCACCTGAGCGATGTTTCGCACCTGATCCGTCAGGTTGCCGCACATTGCGTTCACGCTGTCGGTCAGGTCCTTCCATGTCCCGGCGACGCCAGGCACCACCGCCTGCCCGCCCAGCTTGCCCTCGGTGCCCACCTCGCGCGCGACGCGAGTCACTTCCGAGGCAAACGACCGCAACTGATCGACCATCGTGTTGATGGCTTCCTTGAGCTGCAGAATCTCGCCGCGGACGTCCACGGTGATCTTCTTCGACAGGTCGCCGTTCGCCACGGCGATCGTCACGTCAGCGATGTTGCGCACCTGCGCCGTCAGGTTCGACGCCATGGAATTCACTGACTCTGTCAGGTCCTTCCAAACGCCGGTCACCTCGCGCACCTGCGCCTGTCCGCCCAGCTTGCCGTCAGTGCCGACCTCACGCGCCACGCGGGTCACTTCCGAGGTGAACACCGACAACTGCTTGATCATCGTGTTGACGATGGTGGCCAGCCGCAGGAACTCGCCTTGCAGTGGGCGGCCATCCACGTCGAGCCGAACCGTCTGCAGCAGATCGCCCTGCGCCACCGCGGTAATGGCGTGCGTCACCGCGGTGGTTGGCCACAGCAGATCATCGACCAGATCGTTGACCGAGGTCTCCATCGCCGCCCAGGCACCGCCTTGGACCCCGAACTTCACCCGTGTGCGCGTCTTCCCCTCGCGACCAACCACCTGCCCCACATGCGCGAGTTCAGAGGCCATGCGTTCGTTCGCTGCGACGATCTCGTTGAAAGTGTCGGCAATCTTGCCCTCCAATCCGGTCCAGTCGCTCGGCAGGCGCACTGAGAAATCGCCGATCCGCATTCCCTGCAAGGCATGCAGCAACTCATGCATGCCGAAGGAATGCCCGTTCAGCCGGCCGTTGCCTCCCTCGAGGACGGTGCTCGCGATCGCCATCTCGGTATCATCGACTGGAGGGGTGCCGACGTTGCTTTGGTCATTCAGGTCCATGAACTAACTCCTGGCCGGCGGCCACTCGGCAAATCGCGGCCTGGCAGCGCGAAGGAAGGTTCTCATTCCGCTTCAGGCTCGTTGCATTTGGTTAGTTGTATTTTGCGCGAATGCCTGCGGTCCATTCAACTTCCCGCTCAACCAGGTCCAGTAATTCGGCGGTCTCGGCCGGAGGTGCAGGCGGGCGTTTTCCTACACCAACCCGGTTTGATCCCGGCAATGGCATATCCAAGCCACAAAAGTCGTGGCGTTCGATCTTTTGGCGCGGTTTCTAAAAGGAGCGGATGTCGACGAGCCACGTGCTGCGGGGCGACAGGATCACCAACAGTTGACCGCGCCTCAGGGAACTGCTCGCCGGTTCGGACAGCGCCCGGACCGGCGGGATCTGCGGGGCTTCAGCGCATGAAGCCTTCCAGCGCGTTCTTTGCCCAGGCGATAACTTCCTTGTTTGACTGGCCGGAGCACACCTTCGCCATCAGCGTCGGATGAGTGGCGCGCGAATACATCTGCGCCGCGATGTCCGGTGGCGCCGGATACGCGGTGATGTTTTCGTGCGCGTCGTGCCATGGCCGCCTCGGATAAACATAGACTGTGCCTTTGGCGGCTCGGCCTCGGACCAGATCGCAAAGTCCGACATGCTGATTAACGGCAGCAGGTCGTAGCCATTTGCGGCGGAGTCACGTTCCTCTACCTGCGTGCGCTCCTCCAGGAACTGCGCAAGCTCCAGCGTCCTTTGATCTTCGACACTCGTGGATCGGGCTTCCTCACCGTACTTGGCAGTCATCGCCTTCACCACATCGTCCATCGGTTCAAGCTGTCCGGCGTGGGTGTTCACCTCCCAATTGTAGAACGGCAGGAAGTCGTGGCCGGTGCGCGCCTGCGCTTCGGTTGCCTGGGTGATTTCGATCTTGTTGCCGTTCGAGGTGATGAAGTCGATGGTCACGTCCACCTTGTTCTTCTCGGCCCAGGCGTCGACCTGCGTTCGCATTGGCCGAGGCCCGCGGCCACGCAAGCCTACGCGACGGATCGCGCCCGGATGCTGCAGCTCCGCGCCGTCGACGAACTCGGCATAGCGCACGCACCAGAGAACCGTCGCCTGTTTCCGCGCATGACGGTGGAGGACAACCTCCGCATCGGTGGCTATATCCCGGCGGCCCGCGTGCAGCAGGTGTTCGGTCCGGTCGAGCGCATCCGTGCCAGAGGCCTTACAGTGCTGATCGTCGAGCAGAATGTCCGTCAGGCTCTGCGCCTTCTCGAGGCCTATCTTGGTGTCTGAAGTCAGGCTACAAGAAGTCGTTTCCAGCAAAGGAGAATCGAGCATGCTGTGGAGGCATTGGCTGGCCGGACTTGCGTTGTGCGCGGCCATGTTACCCGCCACCGGCAACGCTGCCGTCACCGAAGATACGTTCCAACTGCACACGACGGGTGATCTCGTCGAGCTCTGCTCCACTGCGCCGTCGGATCCGATGGGCATCGCGGCGCTGAATTTTTGTCACGGCTTCACCCTCGGCGTTTATCGGGTGCTGTCGGAGGAAGCCGCTGCCCAACGTATGGGCAGGCTGTTCTGCGTGCCTGATACCCCAACCATGACCCGCAACGAGGCAGTCGCCGACTTCGTGCAATGGGCGAAGGCAACCCCGAATGTCCTGTCGCAGGCTCCTGCCGACGGACTGACCGGCTATCTCGTCAGCAAGTTCCCGTGCAAGCGCGGCAAGTGATCGCAGAGGAACAGAACACATGAAATCGACAATTGTCATGCTGCTGGTGGCCTGCCTCGCACTGGCGGGCTGTTCGGGTCTTACCGACACGCAGCAGCGCGCGGTGACCGGAACGGGCATCGGCGCCGCCGGCGGCGCGGTGCTGGGTGCCATTGGTGGCAATGCCGCCCTCGGTGCAGTCGCCGGCGCGGCGGCGGGCCTCGCGGGAGGCCTGATCTTCGACTCGGTGAAGAAGAACGAGCAGGCCTCGTATAACCAGGGCTATGCGGCCGGAAGAAATTCGTCGGCGACAAGTCGCACGACGACGCAATAACACAGTGCCCGACATCTCGACATCTACCTGCTCGAGGCGCCGATCAAGGGCGTCCTGCTAGGCGGTGTGCTGGCGCTTGTCGCGCTCGGGCCAAACCTGATCTTCGGTGTGATCGACGTCGTGTGGATCTGCAATGCCGTTTCAGCTCGCGGCGGCGCTATGCACTGCCGGCGTCGGCGTACTGGGCTTTGTCCTCCACCTGCTGGCCATCGCCCCATTGCTCGGCGCCGCGCCAATCAACCAGCTGCTCGCCACCGGCGGCGTGCTGTTCTTCCTGCAAAACGCCGCCACCGTCATGTTCGGCATCGACTTCCGCAATCGGGCATCCGCCTGCCGGTGCTGGACGTCGCCGACATGTATATCAGCCACGCTTGTGTGCTCGCATTCGGTGGCATCGTGGTGCTTTATCTGTGTTTGGCGCGGACCTATACCGGCACGGCGATCCGCGCCATCGCCCAGGACCGGCAGATCACGCCACTGATGGGCGTCGATACGCAGCGTATCTACGTCATCACCTCGGCGATCAGTGATTCGCTGGCGGCCTCACCACCCCTCTACTGGTGCTGCAATACGACGTGCACCCGTTCATTGGCCCTACCTTTGGGCCGACCGTCTTCATGATCTGCGTAGTCGGCGGCCTTGGGAGTTGATCGCTCTCGCGATGTGAGGGGCGTGGGACTGTTCGTCCGGTTCCGGGTTGATCGCAGCACGCTGCATTATATTACGCGCTGGAGGCGATCGTCGGGGGTGAGGACGCCGCGGCGTCGGGTGCGCATGTGACGTGGGAGAAACTGATGATCAGCCTGCTCAGCGCGGCGATTACATCATCTTCCCACCATAGTGGTCGGTCGGCACGCTGCAGGCAAAGTTCGCGCGTGTCTCGGCCGCCCGCGGATAGGGACGGAACAGGCCGCGCCAGGCGGGCGGCAAGACGGGCAGCGCATGGGCGATGGCGAGCAACGCGGCCCGTTTGACGCTGAACGCCGCACCTATAGAGCAGCGCAGCCGGGCAAGGCCCTCGTGCCTGCGGCCGTGGCGAAGCAACTCACGGCCGATGATCCAGTTGTTCTCGGCCTCGGTGCGTCGGCGGATTGCGGCCAGGCGCCGCGGACCGAAGCGGGCAAGCAGAGCAGGGTTGCTGAAGATCGCGTCCATACAGGGCGTGAAGGCGGCTGGGTCGGCGGCGAGACGATGGTAAGCCCCGCCGGCCTGCGGGCGGACAAACAGCACCGGCATATAACCCGGCGCCGCGACGAATGGGCCGCGCAGAGCGATGCGGACCCAGAATTCCCAATCCTCGCCGTAGGCAATCCCCGGGAGGAAGCCGCCGACCGCGCGGATTGTTTCACTGCGCACCAGAAGGTGGCCACCGTTGGCGAACAGATTGCCCACCAGCAGGCGGCGCAGAATATCGCCGGGGGGCGGACGGCGGACAGTGCCTGTATCGACGAACGCATAGGCGCCACTGGCTGCGACGGCGGCCGGTGAGGCTTCGAGGGCCGCCACGAGTCGCGACAGCGCATCGGGGGCGAGCAGGTCGTCGGCGTCCAGGTACAGGACCGAGTTCCCCCTCCCCCCAATCCTCTCCCGCAAGGGGAGGGGGAGTGCCATGCGTTCTCTCCCTCCCCTTGCGGGAGGGGGTTGGGGGGAGGGGGCGGTGCGACATAATTCAGCCGCTCCACGATTCCGCGCCGCGGAGACACCAGCATTGGTCTGTCTGATCAGGCTTATGCGTGGATCGACGAAGCCTGCGACGATCTCGCCGGTCCCGTCAGTCGATCCATCATCGACGACAACCAGCGTCCAGTCCTCGTGCGTCTGTGCCAGCACTGACCCGATCGCGCCGCCGATCCAGGGCGCAGCATTGTAGGCAGGAACAACGACGCCGACACGCACGCCATCAGCGTGCGCGTCGGCTCACCAACAAAGCCTTAACGGAGTGCGGCGAGCGTTACGCCTCAGTCTTGTGCTCGATGCCCTTCTCGGCGAGCAGCGTCTCGAGCTCGCCCGACTGGAACATCTCGGTCACGATATCGCAGCCGCCGACGAACTCGCCCTTCACGTAGAGCTGCGGGATGGTCGGCCACTGGGAGAACTGCTTGATCCCCTCGCGCAACTCCATGTCCTCCAGCACGTTGGCCGTCTTGAACGGCACCCCCATGTGCGTGAGGATCTGCACGATTCGCGCGGAGAACCCGCATTGCGGGAACATCGCGGTGCCCTTCATGTAGAGCATCACCGGCGCTTCGCCGACTTCACCCTGGATGCGTTCGAACACGTCGTTGGCCATAACCGTGGACTCCTGGAGAGAACTATTGATCTGGGGCTGAGGTTTGCAATGCGAGGGCGTGCAGTTCGCCCCCCATTCTGCCACGCAGGGCGGCATAGACGATCTGGTGCTGCTTTACGCGCGGTATGCCACGGAACTGCTCCGACACCACCGTGGCTGCGTAGTGGTCGCCGTCGCCGGCAAGGTCTTCGACGGTGACACGCGCATCGGGGAGCGCCGCCTTGATCAGCGCCTCGATCTCGTTCGCCGCCATCGCCATGCGATTCCCTCCCGGTCAGCCGGTACCGTCCATCCAGGACGGGAAGAAGCGTTCGTGCTCCGCGCGCAACGCACGGACGGATATTGTGCCCCCATCGGGCAGTGTCAAATCCTGTCCACCGGATGTTCCGATCCGCACCGCCGGCAGCCCGGCCGACTCGGCGGCTCGGATCAGCAGGCCGGCATCTGGCACGGCCAGCAGGTAGCGACCCTGGTCTTCGCCGAACCAGTAGGCGTGGCCTGGAATCTCCCGCGGGCCGGTGAACAGCCGGACGCCTGTCAGGCCGGCCATCGCCATCTCCGCCAACGCGACCAGTAGCCCGCCGTCCGATACGTCATGGCAGGCACGGACGTTGCCGGCCAGGATCTGAGCGCGCACGAAGTCCCCGGTCGCCCGCTCGGCTGGCAGGTCGACCGGCGGCGGCGCACCCTCCTCACGGCCGGCGATCTCGCGCAGCCAGAGCGATTGGCCAAGCCAGCCCTTCGTGGCACCGACCAGCACGACGTCGAGCCACGGTCCGAGCGCAAGTCCCACCGCCTTTGCCGCGTCGTCCAGCACACCGAGACCGCCGATTGCGGGCGTCGGCAAGATGGCGCGCACCAGGCCCGACGGATCGCGGGTTTCGTTGTAGAGGCTCACATTTCCCGACACGACCGGAAAATCGAGCGCATCGCAGGCAGCGGCCATGCCGCGGATCGCTGCCGCGAACTGACCCATGATCTCCGGTCGTTCGGGGTTCCCGAAGTTCATGTTGTCGGTCAGCGCCAGCGGACGCGCTCCGACCGCGGTCAGGTTGCGCCAGGCCTCGGCCACGGCCTGCGCCCCGCCAGCCTCGGGATCGGCAAGGCAGTAGCGCGGCGTGCAGTCGGTGGTCAGTGCGAGCGCGCGGGTATGTCCCTCCAGATTGACCACCGCGGCATCCGCGGCACCTGGTCGCTTCACCGTCTGGCCGCCGACGGTACTGTCGGTACTGGTCCCACACCCAGGCACGCGAGGCGAGGTCGGGACAGGCGACCAGCTTCCGCAGCGCCGCGGTCAGGCCAACACGATCTTCGACCTTTGCCGGATTGATCTGCGGCTGCTTCGCGGTCTCCGCTGTCGGGCGGTGGTACAGCGGCGCCGCGTCGTTGAGCGGCGCCAGGGGAATGTCGGCCTCGACGGCTCCGTGGTGGCGCACAACGATGCGGCCGGTGTCGGTCAGGCGGCCGATCACTGCGAAGTCCAGTTCCCACTTCTCGAAGATCGCGCGCGCTGCAGCCTCACGCTCGGGGCGCAGCACCATCAGCATGCGCTCCTGGCTTTCCGACAGCATGAACTCATAAGCGGTCATGCCGGTCTCACGCGCCGGCACCTGATCCAGATCCAGTTCGATGCCGACGCCGCCCTTGGCGGCCATCTCGACGGACGAACTGGTCAGGCCGGCGGCGCCCATGTCCTGGATGGCGACGATCGCGTCGGTGGCCATCAGTTCCAGGCATGCCTCGATCAGCAGCTTCTCGGTGAACGGATCGCCGACCTGCACGGTCGGCCGCTTCTCCTCGGCGTCGGCGGCAAACTCGGCGGACGCCATCGTGGCGCCGTGGATGCCGTCGCGCCCGGTCTTTGAGCCGACATAGACCACCGGATTGCCGACGCCGGCCGCAGCGCTGAGAAAGATGCGATCCTTCGGCGCGATGCCGACGGTCATCGCGTTGACCAGCGGATTGCCGTCATAGGCCGGATGGAAGTTGATCTCGCCGCCCACCGTGGGGACGCCGACGCAGTTGCCGTAGCCGCCGATGCCACGCACCACGCCATCCACGATCCGCTTCGTCGCCGGTTTGCCGGGTGAACCGAAGCGCAGCGCGTTGAGGTTGGCAATCGGACGGGCGCCCATGGTGAACACGTCGCGCAGGATGCCGCCGACGCCGGTGGCCGCGCCCTGGTAGGGCTCGATGAAGCTCGGGTGGTTGTGGCTCTCCATCTTGAAGACGGCGGCGAGTCCATTGCCGATGTCCACCACGCCCGCGTTCTCGCCCGGGCCGTGGATGACCCACGGTGCCTTGGTCGGTAGCTGCCGCAACCAGACGCGCGAGGACTTGTAGCTGCAGTGCTCCGACCACATCACGCTGAACACGCCGAGTTCGGTCAGCGTCGGCGTGCGTCCCATGGTCTCCAGGACGCGGGCGTACTCGTCGGCGGACAGGCCGAACTCGGCGGCAAGCGCCTGCGAGACCACTGGGGATGAAATGGTTGAATTGGTCATGGGGGCGAGGCTGATATAACCGTTCGGACCGCGTACTGCCATCGTGCCGGCAAACCTGCTAATCAGCCCGCATGGACGACGTTCACCAGACGGACATCCTGAGCCGCTATCAGGTGCCTCGGCATCGCCTGACGGTACGCGACTATCACCGCCTGGCCGAGGCCGGCGTGCTCGGTGAAGACGACCGCATCGAACTGCTGGAAGGGCAATTGGTTGACAGGGCCGCGATCGGGCCACGCCACGCGCTGGCAGTCGACGCACTGAACGAGTTGCTGGTTATGGCGGCCGCGGGCCAAGCCCTGGTACGTGTGCAGAACCCTATCGTGCTGGACGATACTTCGGAACCCCAGCCCGATTTCACCTTGCTGCGGCGGCCTTGGCACGGTTATCCCAACGAGCATCCGCGTCCCCCTGACGTTTATCTACTGGTCGAGGTGGCGGATTCGAGTCTCGACTTCGATCTGGGCGCCAAGCTGGAACTATACGCCCGGTCGGGTATCCGCGAGTTCTGGGTGGTGGACCTGACGGCCAACCGTGTCCTGGTGCACCGCCACCCGAGCGACGGCAGTTACGGATCAGTCACCAGCGTCGACATGTCCGGCACGCTGCAGGTCGAAGCATTGCCCGGCGTGGCGATCCCAGTCGCCAGCATTTTCGTCTGACTCTGGCGGCAAGGCTCTAGGCCGCCGCGAGCGCGTCAAACAGAGGCTTGCCGTCGGTGCTGCCCATCAGTGCATCGACGCAATTCTCGGGATGCGGCATCAGACCAAGCACGCGCAGGTTGGGCGAAAGGATGCCGGCGATGCTGCGCGCACTGCCGTTGCGATTGGCCTCCGGGGTAACCTCGCCTGAGGACGTGGCATAGCGCAGCGCCACCAACCCCTCGCCTTCCAGCCGGTCCAGCATCGCCGCATCGGCGAAGTAATTGCCGTCACCGTGCGCCATCACCGCGCGAAACACCTGCCCGCGCTGATACCGGCTGGTGAAGACGGTGTCGGCACGGTCAACTCGCAGATGGCAGTCCATCGACAGAAAGCGCAGCGAGGCGTTACGCAGCAGCGCGCCCGGCAGCAGGCCGGCCTCGGTGAGGATCTGAAAGCCGTTGCAAACGCCCAGCAGGTAGCCGCCGCGCGCGACGTGCTCGCGCACCGCCGCCATCACCGGCGAATGCGCGGCCATCGCGCCGCAGCGCAGGTAGTCGCCGTGCGAGAAGCCGCCCGGTATCACGATCAGGTCGAGACCCGTGAGATCGGTCTCCCTGTGCCAAACCATGCGCGGCTCTGTCCCCGAACGGCGCAGAGCGATCGCCATGTCGCGCTCGCGGTTGATACCGGGGAAGATGACGATGCCAACCTTCATGGGCGCCCAACCCACCCCTCTCCCGCAGGGGGAGGGGGAGGAGGGGCAACGTCACGCATCCACCAACACCCGAAAGCTCTCGATCACCGTGTTCGCCAGCAGCTTCCGCGCCATCTCTTCGGCGGCGATGCGGGCACGTTCCGGATCGCTCTCCGCCAGCTCGAGTTCGATCACCTTCCCAGCCCGCACCTCGCCGACATTGCCGAAGCCCAGGGTGTGCAGCGCGTGACCGATCGCCTTGCCCTGCGGATCCAGCACGCCGGGCTTCAGCATCACCGTCACGGTGGCCTTCACTGCATAAGCTCCGGGCCCTTCATGTCGCGCACGCCCGCCTCCGGCAGAATGCCAAGCCGCTTGGCTACCTCCTGGTACGCCTCCTCGACCTTGCCGAGATCGCGGCGGAAGCGATCCTTGTCCATCTTTTCATTGGTCTTCGAGTTCCACAGCCGGCAATTGTCCGGGCTGATCTCGTCGGCCAGAACGATGCGCATCTCCTCGTTCTCCCACAGCCGGCCGAACTCCAGCTTGAAGTCCACCAGCGTGATGCCGACGCCGAGAAACAAGCCGGCCAGGAAGTCGTTGATCCGCAAGGTCAGTGCCACGATGTCGTCGATATCGGCGGCGTTGGCCCAACCGAAGCAGGTGATGTGCTCCTCGGACACGATCGGGTCCTCGAGCGCATCATTCTTGTAGTAGTATTCGATGATGGAGCGCGGCAGCCTTGTGCCCTCCGGGATGCCGAGCCGCTTGGACAGGCTGCCTGCCGCGACGTTGCGGACGACCACCTCGAGCGGAATGATCTCCACCTCGCGAATGAGTTGCTCGCGCATGTTCAGCCGGCGGACGAAGTGGGTCGGGATGCCGATCTCAGCCAGCCGCATCATCAGGTATTCGCTGATGCGGTTGTTGAGCACGCCCTTGCCGGTGATCACACCCTTCTTCTGGGCGTTGAAGGCGGTGGCGTCGTCCTTGAAATACTGCACGAGGGTGCCCGGCTCCGGGCCCTCGAACAGGATTTTGGCCTTCCCTTCGTAGAGCTGGCGGCGGCGGGCCATCGCGATCCCCTTTGGGCAGTACCGCCGTCCCGCCCGGCGTGGCCGGGACGGCTGGGTTGGATATAGCAGCGCATGGCCCCGGCCGCCATGCCGTGGCTCATCAGACAAGGCTGAACGGCGCCTCGTCTGGTGCTCCGGTTGCGAACAGCCAGACCGGGGGACCAGCCTGAGGGATAGCCAGCAGCGAGGAACAGACCGTGCCGAACCCGGCCCGCGGCACCACGTTCATCTGCTCACCCGCATCTCCGCCGCGGTCGGCCAGGATTTCCTGCCAGGCCTGCCAGCCCCGTATCGTGTCCGGGGGCGCCCTGGGCGCCTCGGCCGCCTGGAATCGCGCCAGGTGGCGGGCAACCCGGGGGCTTTCCGGATCGTCCGGATCATGCGCGGTGACCATGTGGAGGCCCGCGGCCAGACGCCTGGCCTCGGGATGGCCGTGGCCGAGGCCACGCACGAAGGTCGCCCCGGCCCGGTCGGCCAGCACCAGGTTGAAGCTGCGCCAGGCGCCCGCATCGACAGTGGCGATGGCTGCGGCGGCCGCATCGGCCGACTGGTGCTTCAGTGCCAGAAGCGGCAGTTCACCGCGGCTTCGCTTGCCGGCGGCCGGCCCCAGACTGCCCGGACGGTTCAGGACCGCGGCGACCACGCCCTCGCGGTTCACGCCCATCCACGTGCCGCCCCCCGAACGGTCGCGTCCCGCAATGACGCCCGGGTAGTCCGGCCAGTGTTCGGCTGGCGGATCCCATGCGCGGTTCAGCATCTCATCGCGGTTGGCGGCGAGCACGAGCGGCCAGGGATGGCCGGGACGGATCAGGACGACGACGGTGCACATACTGCCGGTGACGGAGGTGGTCCGGGCCATACGTCACAACTGGCAATGCCCGTCAATTTCCAGATTATCCGTCACTCGGGCGGGACGATCCTGGGAGGAGTTTGCCAGCTACGCGACGAAGTGTTCCTGCATCCATCTGCGCCGCGAGCCCGGTAAGAACTGGTGGACCGTTAGACCGGGCTGATCCGTTCCCAGGTCAGCTCGCGATGATGCAGCACGCCGTCGATGTCGCGCGGTGGCGGCTTCAGGACCATACGGTCACCGTCGAACCGCACGCCACGGACCTGTGCGGTGCCGATCAGCGCCGGGTTGGGTGCGGCATCGACATGTGTGGTCAAGGTCGCGCCGTCAAACGTGTAGTCGCCACAATAGCCGCCATACTCGCGCCTGGTGCCAGCGGGCAGGTCCGCGCGTCCGTCGGAGAGCGCGGCCATCATCCGCCTGTCCGCAGTGAACACGATGCGACCGATCGCCTGCGGCCCGTACGGCAACGGCAATGGCCGACCCTCGGCATCGAGCGACTTCGCTGCGACCAGACGCCAGGTTCCGACAATGTCCGGCATTGTTTCCTCCTTTTCGCGGATGTTCGTGAATGGATGTTCACGCGGCCGCCCCGATCGTCTCCTGCGGACGGTTGCGGCGGTAGCTGCCCACCCAACTGCAGACAGCTATGGACAGCGAAGCGGCTCATCATACCACGCACGGCCGCACCAGAAAGTCAGCTGGGACTCTGCCGGGAACAGGCCTGGACGCCTAATCGAACACACGGCCGAAGATGTGGTCCACCTGCGCCAGGTGAGCCTTCCCGTCCAGCGCCGCATCAAGTTCCGCCGCCGAAACGTGCCGCGCCACGTCCGGATCGGCGAGCAGGTTGTCGCGGAAGCTGCGCCCCTCCGGTGTGCCCAGCCTTTCCCATGTCGCCATCGCATTGCGCTGCACGATTGCGTAGGCGCCCTCGCGGGAAATCCCCGTGCGTGTGAGCGCCAGCAGAACTTCGCCGGAATGCACGACGCCGCCGAGGCTCTCCAGGTTCACCGCCATTCGCTCCGGATGCACCACCAGGCGCTCGATCATCCCTGCCAGTCGCACCAGGGAGAAATCCAGCGCGATCGTCGCATCCGGTCCGATCACGCGCTCGACGCTGGAGTGACTGATGTCGCGCTCATGCCACAGCGCGACATTCTCGAGCGCCGGCACCACAGCGGCGCGAATCAGGCGCGCCAGGCCTGTCAGATTCTCGCTCAGCACAGGGTTCCGCTTATGCGGCATGGCCGAGGAGCCCTTCTGACCGGGGTGAAAGAATTCCTCGGCCTCACGCACCTCGCTGCGCTGCAGATGCCGCACCTCGGTCGCCAGCCGTTCGATGCCGCTGGCGATCACAGCGAGTGTGGCGAAGAACATCGCATGGCGGTCGCGCGGAATGACCTGCGTGGAGACAGTCTCCGCGGTCAGGCCCAGCTTTGCGGCGACATACTCCTCCACGCCCGGATCGATATGCGCGAACGTGCCAACGGCGCCGGAAATCGCTGCCACCGCCACCTCGGAACGCGCCGCCACCAGGCGCGCACGGTCGCGGGCGAACTCGGCATAGTGCCCGGCGAGTTTCAACCCGAACGTCGTGGGTTCGGCGTGGATGCCGTGGCTACGCCCGATGGTTAGTGTGTATTTGTGCTTGAGCGCTCGCGCCTTCAGCGCGGCCAGCACCGCATCGAGGTCCTGCAGCAAGAGGTCCGTCGCCTGGGTGAGCTGCACCGACAGACAGGTGTCGAGCACGTCCGAACTCGTCATGCCCTGGTGCAGGAACCGGCTATCCTCGCCGATAGCCTCGGCCAGCCAGGTGAGGAAGGCAATCACGTCGTGCCGCGTCTCGCGCTCGATCGCGTCGATCCGCTCGATGTCTGCCTCGCTGATGGCCCCGACCTTCGGGCCGCCCTTCTCGCGAATCGCGTGGGCGGCGCTCGCCGGGATCAGACCAGATTCGGCCATCCCTTCGGCGGCCAACGCCTCGATCTCAAACCAGATGCGATAACGGTTGGCAGGCGCCCAGATGGCCGCCATCTCGGGTCTGGTGTAACGCGGAACCATCGCTGCCCTGTCCCGTGCTGGTGAGAGGCCAGCTAGACCGTTGCGCCGGTGGCTGACAAGGGCAAACCGCTTGGACCAGATTGCACTGACCGCCGACCTTGCCGCGCTGGCGCAGGTTATCGTGATCGACGTCACGCTGGCCGGCGACAATGCCATCGTGGTCGGGATGGCGGTTGCCGGCCTGCGCGCGCACCAGAAGCGACCTGCCATCCTGTTCGGCATTCTCGGCGCGACGGCGATCCGCATCGCTCTGGGCGCCATCGCGCTGAAGCTGCTGGCGGTTATCGGATTGCTTCTCGCCGGCGGTCTGCTGCTGCTCTGGGTGTGCTGGAGGATGTTTCGCGAACTGCGCCGCCAGCGTGGTCACGAAACCTCGGAGACCGCTGGGCACAAGACGCTGGGCCAGGCGATGACCCAGATCATCCTGGCCGATGTCTCGATGAGTCTGGACAACGTGCTTGCCGTGGCCGGCGCTGCACATGGCAGCACCTGGGTACTGGCGGTCGGGTTGCTGCTGTCGGTTGTGCTGATGGGGGTTGCCGCCAACCTGATCGCGAGCGTACTCGAGCGCCTGCGATGGATCTCCTGGATCGGCCTCGCAATCGTGCTCTATATCGCCGTGACGATGATCTGGCACGGCGCACACGAGGTCGCCGGAGCCATCCGCGCCTGATCGCGCTGTCTTGATCGCTCATGAGCCGCTCACGGCAAAGCGAACGCTCGCGGACCGAATTTCGCCACGAACTCTGGCCCTTCTGCAAATGTCGAAACGTCCTTCGACAAAGTCATGCACCATTGTTCGCGGGGGAGTGAGCATCATGCCGAACCGGAGACCAATTCTGATCGTCGAGGACGACGAAACGCTGCGGAATATGCTTACTGAATGCCTCGACGAAACGCTTGAATTCACTGTGAGCGCGGCAGCTAGCATCGAGGCAGCTGAAAAGATTCTTGGCCATGAGGACACGCATTTTGATGCAGTGATCCTTGACATCGGCCTGCCTGATGGCGACGGGCGCGACTATTGCGCCAGGCTGCGACGGCAGGGGCACAGCATGCCGGTCATCATGCTGACCGGCGCAAACGAGGAGACGGATGTGGTGCGCGGGCTAAACTCCGGCGCCAGCGACTACGTCGCGAAACCGTTCCGTGCCAGCGAGCTTCTGGCTCGCCTGCGGGCACAGATGCGGATCTTCGACCGCAGCGAGCAGGCGGTGTTCCCGGTTGGGCCATACACCTTCCGCCCTGCGAAGAAGCTGCTGCAGGATGTTGCGAACAACAAGCGAATCCGCCTGACCGACAAGGAGACGGCAGTACTCAAGTTCCTCTATCGCTCGGAAGCGGCGGTGAACCGGCAGATCCTGATGCATGAGGTGTGGGGGTACAACGCAACCGTCACAACCCATACCTTGGAGACGCACATCTACCGGCTGCGCCAGAAGATCGAGCCCGATCCGGCGCACCCATCACTGTTGGTGACCGAGGGCGGCGGCTACCGCCTACGTCCCGAAGCCGCACCAGTCGGGCGGTGGTGACAGACCAGGAGGCTCTGCCCGATACAGAGCCTCCTCCAGTGGGGTCCTGACACTCCGCCCCGGCGGTCCTATCTTGCATTCATCACCCCCGCGCAGGCGGGGGCAGGGCAAGGAGGACCCGCCATGCTGAACCCGACCTCTCCGCTGCCGTTGAAGGACCCGACGCTGTTCCGTCAGGCCAATTACGTCGACGGCAAATGGGTACAGGCCGATAGCGAACGTACGATCGTGGTGAAGAACCCGGCGACCGGCGAGCCGATCGGCGAGGTGCCGGCACTCGGTGCGGCCGAGACGCGCCGTGCCATCGAGGCGGCTCATCGCGCGCAGGGCGCCTGGCGAGCGATGCTGGCGAAGGACCGCGCGGCGATCCTGCGCAAGATCAACGACCTCATGCTGGCGAATGCCGATGACCTCGCGGTGATCATGACTGCCGAGCAGGGCAAGCCGCTCGCCGAGAGCAAGGGCGAAATTGCCTATGCCGCCAGCTTCATCGAGTGGTTCGCCGAGGAGGGCAAGCGCATCTACGGCGACACGATCCCGCAGAATGCCAAGGGTCGCCGCATCCTCGTGCTGAAGGAACCGATCGGCGTGTTCGCCGCCATCACGCCGTGGAATTTTCCGGCCGCGATGATTACCCGCAAGGCAGGTCCGGGGTGGGCGGCGGGCTGCACCGGCGTGATCCGCCCGGCAAGCCAAACGCCGTTCTCCGCGCTCGCGCTCGCTGTCCTGGCTGAGCGGGCGGGGATGCCGGCGGGCGTGTGCAACGTCATCACCGGGCCGTCGGGCGAGACAGGGGCGGAACTGACCTCGAATCCGCTCGTGCGCAAGCTGACGTTCACCGGGTCCACCGAGGTGGGCGCCAAGCTGCTCGCGCAGTGTGCGCCGACGATCAAGAAGACCAGCATGGAGCTTGGCGGCAACGCGCCGTTCATCGTCTTCGACGATGCGGACCTCGACGCCGCGGTCGCTGGCGCAATGGCGAGTAAGTACCGCAACACCGGTCAGACCTGCGTCTGTGCCAACCGCATTCTGGTGCAGGACGGCGTCTACGACGTGTTCGCGGCGAAGCTGAAGGCCGCGGTGGAGGCAATGAAGGTCGGCAACGGCATGGAGCCGGGCGTCAGCCAGGGACCGCTGATCAACGCCGATGCGGTGAAGAAGGTCGAGGAACATATCGCGGACGCGCTGAAGCGCGGTGCCTCGGTGGTAACTGGCGGGCATCGCCACAAGCTTGGCGGCACGTTCTTCGAACCGACCATCCTCGCCAACGTGCCGAATGACGCGATGATCTTCCGTGAGGAGACGTTCGGACCGGTGGCGCCGCTGTTCCGTTTCAAGACCGAGGAGGAGGCGATCAGCCTCGCCAACGATACCGAGTTCGGCCTGGCATCGTATTTCTATGCACGCGACGTGGGGCGGATCTTCCGCGTGGCCGAGGCGCTGGAATACGGCATCATCGGCATCAACGAGGGAATCATCTCGACGGAGGTCGCGCCGTTCGGCGGCATGAAGTCGTCGGGCCTCGGGCGCGAGGGCTCCAAGTACGGGATCGAGGATTACCTGGAAATCAAATACCTGACCTTGGGCGGCATCGGGACCTGACCGGACAGAACCGCGGCGCGGTCTTTTCCCGCGCCCCGCGGTTCTGGTAAATCAGGCCCATGAAGTCATCCAAGCGTGACACGTTCAATGACCGGCTGAGTACGGCGGCGGAGGCGAAGGCCGCCCAGTTGGCAAAGTTCCGCGCCAAACCGGCGCCCGACAGTCCGGAGGCTCTCGAACGGCAGGCGGAACTCCAGGCGATCGCCAGCGCCCGTGAGGCGCGCAACGTTGAGCGCTGGGCCGCACGAGCGGCCGAAGCGGCGAAGCTGGCCGCCGAGGAGAGGGCTCGCGCGGCCGAGGAGGCAGCACGCGCGGCAGAGGAGAAGGCGCGCGCCGCAGCCGCGGCACAGGAGCAAAAGGCGGCGCGCGACGCGCGTTACGCGGCGCGACGCGCCCGTCGCAAGTGATCGCCTAGGATTTCGGCGGGCCCGTCATCCGGGCGAAGGCCATGCGGTCCTTGTTCTCGCGCATCAGCGCGGTGAAGCTGGGTATGGTGTCGAGGCCGAGACCAAGCGGCAGCCCCGTGTCGGGGTCCGGCTGGACCCTCGGGTAGCTCTGGCCCGCGACCTTCTCCCATTTCCCGGCCGGCTTCTTCACCTCGAGGTTTACGACCGTCGTCTTGAACGCCATACGGACGATCGCCTCCTTCGGCGAGGACGGCTTGGTCAGGCTCGGGCAGCCGGCAATCATCTGCCAGCCATTCGCCAAAGCCCAACTGGTCAGTTCGTCCTTGTCCACGTCGGTTCCCCCTGGGCCTTCACGTCGTGTAACGCATCCGCGGCGCTCCACAACCGATAATGTCACTCACAAGCCAGGGGCGGCCACCGCTTTGCAGGACGTGCCGCAACAGGGCGGCGGGCGCCCGTTGGAACAGAATGATCTTCCTGTCCTCACACCGCGCGTCAAGCACGCGCCTGAGATCCGTCACCACGGCCACGCCTTCCCATTTCTCGGACAGAAAGTCGACGGCCCACTGACGCGCAGCCTGCTCCAGCTCTGGCATGGTGAGCATAAGGGTCTGCATCGAACCCTCCCAGCCCAATTACAATTTTACTTGTTGCACGCAACGGCCTGGCGAACATTGATTTGGATCAAAGTGTCTGTGCGATAGTCCCGCCCCGGGTCGGAACCGCTCGGATGATCAGCCAAACGAGCGGCAGTCAAACCACCGTGGGCGACTGCTTGCGGGGAATAGTGCCTCTCGGCACATTGTATGAAAGTGCTACCACCGGGAGGGACCAGAGTGAGACTTCTGGCATTGATCGGCGTCCTCGCGATCATCGTCGCAGTCGCCGCCGCGGCGTTCTTCTTCGGCGGCTTCTATAGCATCGCCGCCACCGAACAGGACCCCGGCGTCGTCGCCTGGGCGCTGGTCCACGTCCGGGAGGCCTCGATCGATCGGCACGCCACCGACACGCCGCCCGGCTCGCTCGAAGATGCCGCCACGGTGAAGGCAGGCGCCCGCGCCTTCGCCGACCGCGGCTGCGCCAACTGCCACGGCGGACCGGGGGTCGGCTGGGCGAAGTTCTCCGAGGGCCTGAACCCCGGTCCACCTGACCTCAAGGATGTCGTTGGCGGTCTGGAGCCGCGCGAGCTGTTCTGGGTGGTCAAGAACGGCATCAAAATGACAGGCATGCCGAGCTTCGGCGCGATCGGCGTGCCTGACCAGGAAATCTGGTCGATCGTTGCCTTTCTCAAGAAGCTGCCGACTGTGTCGGAGGCGGATTACAAGGCGTGGAGCACTTCGGCACCCTGACCGGAAGTCGCTCGTCTAGCCGACGGCGGCCCACTCACGTGTCGTGAATGGACGTCGCAGCCGGGGATCCGCGGGCATGTGAGCCGGTTGTGCGCCTCGGCTGGCACGCCGCCTCGCGGTCAGCGCAAAGCTGGGGTTGGCGCGCGATCCGAGATGGTCTTCCACTTTGCCGGTCAGGCGGCCTCGCTCGCCGCGCGGATCCATTCCGAGGTGCGGCGTACGCCACCGAAAGTGAATACATGCAGGCCCGCGATCGGCGCATGCTCGCCCGCGCCGGCGACAAGTTCGTTGATCAACGCATCCGGCCCGGCCTCCACCAGAACGCGTGCGAACGCAGTATGGCCCCTTGCCAGCGCGCCCAGCGATGCTCCGATGCCGCAGCGGATGGCGAACTTCGCAAGTGTTGCCACGCTGGCGGGGCCGGCAATGCCGACATGCACCGGGCAGTCGATGCCACGCGCGCGCTGGCCGGCGATCCAGCGCAGGATCGCCTGTGCATCGAAGCCAAACTGCGTGACCAGGGACACGGCAAGGCCGGCTTGTTGCGCCAGCCCCACCTTGGCCTGAAGCGCCGCATTCAGCGTGGGCGAAGCGATCGCCGGATGACCTTCGGGATAACCACCGAACGCGACATGGGCGATGCCCTGTCGTTCCACCACGCCGGTCGCCAGCAGATCGAGGCCGGCCCGGAACGGCCCGACAGGACTGTCATCGCCGCCGATCAGCAAAATGCGATCGACCCCTGCCTCACCCGCCGCGCGCTGCAGGAAGTCGCTGGCCTGGGTGAAGCTCGCCAGGCGACGCGCGGCGACATGCGGTACGGGCACAAAACCGGCGCGACGCAGCTGCGCGCAGGCAGCCACGATATCGTGGTGAGTCACGCTGGCAGGATGATTGACGAACACCGTCGTGCCAGCGGCGAGCAGCTTGCGCAGCGCCTCGCCGGCGAGCTCGTCGCGTGGCGACAGCTCAATCGAACAATCGCCGATCAGTGCCGCCGCCCGCCGGCGCTGCACGGCGGTGAGGGCGATCGCGTCCATCAACCGGAATCCCGCTTGCGCGAGATCACATAGGACTCGTCCCAGAACCACAGACCGCCGTGGTCCTGCAGCACGGCCTTGGTGGCGTCGAGATAGGCGCCGCTGCTGATCGCTTCGGACAGTCGCTCGTCCTCGATCTGTGCGACGTAGACGGCGGCATTCCATGCGGCGAACAACGTTGACGTGCCGATCGTCTCGCTGATCTCACTGGGGAGCGTGTGCATGTCGTAGCGGAACAGCGAGCGCGCGTCGGCGTAGGCGCCGAAATTCAGGTCCCGCCCGGCGCTGCCGAGTTCCGCCTTGGTCGCGCGCAGCAAGGCGTGGCGATCGGTGGTGAACGGATTCTCCCCAGGCCAGATGCGCTGGATGATCTCCAGACCCGGATCGTTGCCGTGCGAGTGGATGGCGATCAGCCGCCCGCCCGGCGCGAGCGCCCGTGCCAGAGGCGCCACCACGCGTCGAGCCTTGAACTCCAGCGGTGCGCGGGCGCGATACGGCTGCGATGCAATGACCAGATCGTATTCGGCGTCGGTAAAGCCGCGGCGCGGGCGCACCTGATCGAGCAGGAACCGGTGATCCTCGCGGTAGATCACCAGGACCACGGGCTTTTCATACACCGGGTTGCCGGAGGCGCGGCTCATGCGGGCGCGCCAGTTGTCGGTCAGGAACGGCCCCAGCTCAGTGATCTGTGTCTCGAACTCGTGCGCCGTGCTGCCGGTCAGCGCGAGCTCGTGCCAGACGAGACTGGTGGCGGCGGTGACCGAGTTCGGCTTCAGCCAAGGCGCCTCCGAATAGTACATGTTGGTCATCACCAGCACGGTGGCGGGATGCTCGAACAGGCGATCGGGCATCTTTTCCAGCACGAGGCGTACGTCCTCGAGGCTGATCTCCTTGCCGACGATATAAAACGGCATGGTCGGAAAGCGGTTGTGCATGGCCCGCATGGTGCGGGCGAGCACGGTGCCGTCGCCCATGCCGGCGTCGAACAGCCGCAGCGCCGGTGGCCGCGGATGGATGTTGCCCAACTCCATGCCGACCCGTTGGGCGATGACCCACTTCTCGCCGCAGGTGGTGACGAACAGCAGGTATTTCTGCCGGTTGTCATAGAAGCGGAAGTTGTGGGCAGTGCCGGTGGCCTCCAGTGCGGGCCGCGGGACGTGGGCAGGCGCTCCATTCACAGCGCGATGCGGCTCCCGGGCGATAAACGCGTGCACGCGGTCCACCGTATCTGTGGTGACGCGGCCACCGAGACGCAGGCGACCAACCAGCTTGCCATCGTTCACGGCAAGCCGGCCAAAAGTGGATTCCGCCATGCGGGCACTGCGGCAGTATTCGGCAATGTCGCGCAGGAGCGTTTCGCTCATAGGACGACCTCCCGGAACGTCTTGCCGGGAAGTCAGCGACGCGACGGGTCAGGCGTCAACCACAAACTTGCCCACTCTGAGAGTGGGCAGCGGAGTGGGATATCTAGCCGGCCGAAAAGTCGATCAACTGCCGCACAGAGGTGCCCTGCTTCATCCGCGCGAATCCCTCGTTGATCTCGGACAGCTTGATGTGGCCGGAAATCATGTGATCCAGCTTCAGCTTGCCCTGCACATACATCTCCAGCAGGCGCGGCATGTCGACACGGAACCGGTTGCCGCCCATCGAGGTGCCCTGGATCTTGCGGTCACGCAGGAAATCGGCTCCGTGCAGCTCGATCTTGGTACCCAGCGGGATCATGCCGATGATCGTCGCCGTGCCGCCCGGCCGCAGCATCGCGAATGACTGCTCGGCCGTTGTCTTGGTGCCGATCGCCTCGAACGAGTACGGCACACCGCCGCCGGTCATGTCCTTCACCATCTCGACCGCATCGGCGTTCGACGCGTTGATCGTATCGGTGGCACCCATCTGCCGCGCGACATCCAGCTTCGATGCGACGGTGTCGATCGCGATGATGCGCGAAGCACCCGCCATCGCCGCCCCGTTCACCGCGGACAACCCAATGCCGCCACAGCCGATCACCGCGACGGTGGAGCCAGGTTCAACCTTTGCGGCATGAAACACCGCGCCCACCCCGGTCATCACGCCACAGCCCACCAGAGCGCAGCGGTCCAGCGGCACGTCATCGCGCACCTTCACCACGGCGTGCTCGTGCACCAACATGAATTCCGCGAAGGCGGACAGGTTCATAGCCTGGTTCAGCACCTCGCCTTTCCACGTCAGACGACGCGCGGCACCCGGCAGCAGCTTGACCTCGGTGTTCTCGCAGAGGTTGGGATGACCGGTCATGCACTGTGGGCATTCGCCGCAGAACACCGACAGACAGGTAATGACGTGATCGCCCGGCTTGACGTAGGTGACGTCGTCGCCGACTGCCTCGATCACACCGGCCGCTTCGTGACCCAGCACGCAAGGGGCGGGAAACGGATACAGGCCCTCGATAAAATGCAGATCGGAGTGACAGAGGCCGGCATACGCCGTCCGCACCAGCACTTCGCGGCGCTTCAACGGCGCGTGCTCGACATTCTCGATGGTGAGCGGCTGGTTCGGCTCGTGGAAAACGGCTGCCTTCATCATTCCCTCCATCGCATTAATGGTGGACGCTAGCCTTCGGCAGGCAGAAAGGCAAAGATCGCAGCGCGCCTCGCGAACGCACCAGCGACGTATCCTGCGCGCGCTCTGTCGCGATCCTACAGCACCATCTGCGTCTGCGTTACCTTCGCGACCAGCCTGCCCTGCTCGTTGGTGATCCGCGTCTCCCAGACCTGCGTCCGCCTGCCGCGATGCAGCGGGGTTGCCTCCGCAATCAGTCGCATGCCCACCGACGAGCCGGCGAAGAAATTCGTCTTGCTCTCCACCGTGGTGGTCCCCTGCCCATCGCGCAGGTTCACGATTGTCCCAAGCGCTCCAACTGTGTCGGCGAACGCCATGATCGCGCCGCCATGCATGATGTCGCCGGATGTACACAGTTCCTCGCGCACGGTAAGTTCGGCGACCACCCGGTCAGGTTCGGCTGCGGTGATGGTGATCGCCATCCATCGCGGCAGCGGCGGCAGGTCCCGTTGCAGTCGGCTGACCAGATCCATATGGGTTGCCTCTCTTGCGGACGTCGCCGGCCTCGGCCAATACCGGCGAACGCCGAAGGGAAACCAATGCCATGACCACTCGGGCCATGTCGATTATCCAAGACGTCATGGCGAGCGAGGCATATCGCAAGGCCGTTGCCACCCTCACCGCCGAGCACGACGGGATGATCGAGGACATCATCACGCTGACCCAGATCGCTGCTCCGCCGTTCGGGGAGGCAGCCCGCGCCCGGGCTTTCCTCGCGATGGCCAAGGCACGTGGCCTCGAGAATCTGGAAATCGACACCGAAGGCAATGTCACCGGGATACGCCCCGGGGTGGGAAATGGCCCACTGATCTGCGTCGCTGCCCACCTCGACACGGTGTTCCCCGCCGGCACCGACCTGACCGTACGGCGCGACGGCACCAGGCTGTACGCGCCGGGCGTGGGGGACGACACGCGCTCGCTGGCGGTACTGCTGGCCTGGCTTCGCGCGATGGATGCTGCCGCCGTGCGAACCCGCGCCGATCTGCTGTTGGTGGCCGACGTCGGGGAGGAAGGTCCAGGCGACCTGCGCGGCATGCGACATCTTTTCCAGAAAGGCCCGTACAAGGACCGCATCAGTGCCTTTATCACGGTTGACAGCCCGGACATGGCGCACATCGCCACCGGCGGCGTCGGTTCGAAGCGGTATCGCGTCACCTTCAAGGGGCCCGGCGGCCACAGCTACGGCGCGTTCGGCCTGGTGAACCCGATGTTCGCCATGGCCGACGCGATCGCGCGGCTAGGCCGCGTCACGGTGCCGGCCAGCCCGAAGACAACCTACAGCGCCTCGGTTACCGGCGGCGGTACGTCAATTAACTCGATCCCCAACCAGGTGTGGACGGATTTCGACCTCCGATCGGAGTCACCGGCCGAACTGGCCCGGCTGGAGGCGACCTTCCTCGATCTGACGGCGAAGTCGGTCGCGACAGAGAACGCGGCACGCTCGACGCGGAACGGAGCAGTAACGACGGACATCGCCAAGATCGGTAACCGGCCGGCCGGTCGCACCGACGAGGGCAGCGACCTCGTGCGCCTGGCGCACGCGGCGATCAGCGCGCATGGGTTTCAGCCCAGGTTCGAAACCTCCTCGACCGACGCGAACATTCCGATGAGCCTTGGCGTCCCCGCCATCAAGATCGGCTCCGGCGGCACAGGCGGGCGGGCGCACTCACTCGAGGAATGGATCGACGTGGCGCCCGAGCCGTCAATTCGTGGCATGGCCGCCGGGCTGCGACAGTGCTGGCGGTCGCCGGTTCGGCTTGACAGGAGGCTCAGAGCACTGCCTCTAACGCACCGCGCAACGCTTCGGATGCGCGGTACAGCGGCACATGTCCCCGCAGCAGGATCTGGGTACTGCGCCGATACGCCGCCTTCCGCACCTCGAGACCGGATGGCGCAAGCCTCGCCTCGATGGTCGCTTCCAGCACGCCGGCGGGGTTTTCGATCCCGACATCGACCTCGGCGAACGCGGCATCCACCGATGGCAGTCCCGCTGCAATCGCGTGCGCGACCGAACCAGGGATCAACGCCGCCGCCGCGAGGCAGCAGCCGCCAGACACTGCCATCGACCGATGCGCGGTCTGCGGCGTGAAGTAGCGTACCGCAATGTGGCCCGCCTTCTGTGGTGGCCCCACGATGCACACCTTCGGGATCGTCTCGCTCTCGGCGAGTTCGTCGGCTGTCATAGGCCGCCCGCCCGCGCCCTTGAGCGCCATGCGCAGCCCGGCCTCGACCCACACCGTGCGCAGTGCCGCCATAAGGCCGCGATCAGCTTCCAGTTCATCGACCGTCTCGTGCGCCGTCTTGCCGAAGTCGGCGGCGCGCGCGATCACCATCGGCACCGCCACATCGACGCAGGAGACCGCATAGCCGGCAATATCGTCCACTGGCCGACCGGTCGGCAGCAGGCGTCCGGTCTTGGCGCCGACCGGGTTGGCGAGGAACAGATCCACACAAGGAAACGCTCCGTCGACGCCGGGTATTTCGGCGGCGATGAACCGGCCGTCGGACCCGAGCCTCATGCGGGAGCCGGCGGTCACGCCGGTGTTTGTGTTGAATATGTCGATCTCGAACGCGTCGCCGGCGACCACCGGCTCGACCTGCCCGGTGTCCAACGCCCAGAGCGGCAGTGCGGCGGTCATGTTCCCGCAGTTCACGCTCCAATCGATCGCCGCCTTGTCGGCCGCAAGCTGCGCAAACGTGCTGACGATGCGCCGCCGGTTCCCATCGGCCTCGAGACGCGCAAAGAACACCTTGTTGCCGGTTGGGACGATCCGGCCCAACCCGGTTATCTGTTTGTTGCCGGCACGCGTGCCCTCGAGCGGCAGGCCCATCAGATGACGCAGCAATTCCTCGCGCAGGGGCTGCTCGCGCGGCGCCCAACGCTCCGAGATCACCAGGCCGGTCGATGTGCCGCCTCGCACGTGGTGTACCGGGAACTCGACACATCCATCGCGCAGCAATGGCGGTAAATCGAGCGGCGCTTTCTGCATCGGTCTACCCCGATTGTTCCGGACGATCAGCTACCGCGGCAGCGCACCCAAGTCGAGTGCAGCGGGCGGCGCGTTGGTTGTCAGAGGCTGCCATCGGTGGTCCGATGCCAGGCATGCCCAATCCCGATCCGATCACCGAAGAGCTGTTCCGCAACGCCATCGCCGCCCTCGGCGACGAAATGGTCCTGACGATTTACCGCACCGCGTATTCGGGAGTGCTGAAGAACATCATGGACTACAGCGCCGCGCTGTGCGACGCGCAGGGCCGGTTGGCGGCGCAGGGTCTGGCCTTGCCGGGGCACCTCTGTTCCATCCCGGTCGCATTGCAGGCGGTGCTGCGGCATTTCGGCGATGACATCGCCGAGGGTGACATCCTCATCAATAACGACCCGTACGATGGCGGCATGCACCTGCCGGACATCTTCATCTTCAAGCCGCTGTTCGCGAACGGCAAACCGATCGCCTATGCCGCGACGATCTGTCACCACACCGATGTCGGCGGGCGCGTGCCGGGTTCAAACGCGTCGGACAGCACCGAAATCTATGCCGAGGGCCTGCGTATCCCACCGCTGAAACTGTACGAGCACGGCAAGCCGAACACCACGCTGTTCCGCATGATCGACCGCAACGTGCGTCTGCCCGGACGCGTGCTGGGAGACATTCGCAGCCAGCTCGCCGCGTGCGAGATCGCAGCGCGCGGCATGACCGATCTGGTTGCGCGCTATGGCGCCGACGGTGTCGTCGCATTGATGAACACGACGATGGATTATTCCGAGCGGCTGACGCGGCACTGCCTCGCGGAACTGCCGGATGGCGAGGCAACATTCACCGACTGGATCGACGACGATCAGATCGATATCGGCAAGCCGATCCCACTGGTCTGCACGGTGCGCAAGCACGGCGATGCGATGGAGGTGGATTGGACCGGCAGCGCGCCGCAGGTGAAGGGCGCGATCAACAACACCTGGAGCTATACCGCCGCGATGAGCTTCACCGCGGTGAAGTCGGTGCTGTCAATCAACATGCCGAACAATGACGGCGTGTTCCGCCCGATCAAGGTGATCGCCCCGCCGGGCACGATCACGCATGGCAAACTGCCTGCGGCGTGTGCCGCGCGCGGACTGACCGGCTTCCGCGGCGTCGACTGCTGCTTCGGTGCGCTGGCGAAGCTGTATCCGGAGCGTGTGATCGCGGCGAGTGAGGGCGGCAACACCGGCATCACCATCGGCGGCTATGACGCAGCGCTGCGGCCGTTCATCTACGTCGATTTTCTGTCCGGCGCCTGGGGCGGTCGGCCATGGGCGGATGGACTGGACGGCAACACGTCGATGTTCGCCAACATGGCGAGCTTTTCAGTTGAGGTGATCGAGGCGGAGAACCCGCTCGAAGTGCTGGACTACGAGTTCGTCCCCGACACCGGCGGTGCGGGGAAGTTCCGCGGTGGCATGTCGCAGCGGAAGACCTGGCGAATGCTGGCGGATGAGGGGATCCTGCAGGTGCGCGCCGATCGGCAGACGCATCGGCCGTATGGTTTGCAGGGCGGCGGTCCCGGCGCGGCGGGGCGCAATGTGCTGGATCCTGCGCTGACGACCGAGCAGAAGCTGCACGCGAAACTGACGATGACGCTGCGCCGGGGCCAGTTGTTCCGTCATGAACTACCCGGCGCCGGCGGCTGGGGCGATGCACTCGAGCGTGACGTCTCGCTGGTTGCCAAGGACCTGCGCGACGGACTGGTGACGATCGAGGGGGCGGCGCGTGACTACGGTGTGGTGGCACGCGGCGACCCGCCGGAGATCGACGCTACGGCGACAGATAGGCTGCGTTCGAAGCTCAGGATCACGCGCGGCAGGCTGCCCGATGTCGCGTGGCAGGGCCCGGCTTAGCCGGCTACTCCGCCAGCACTCGGGCGATCTCGTCGATCAGCTGCTGGTTGTCGACAGGCTTGCGCAGAACCGGTCCCAATGCTTCCCGCTCCACGCCGGGGATGCTGTAGCCGGTGATGTAGACAACCTTGAGTTCGCGCCGGCGCATCCGTGCCATGCGGGACAATGCAATCCCGTTGATGCCGTCCGGCATCACGATGTCCACCAGCAGAAGGTCGAGCGGCTGTTCCGCTTCCAGAATTCCGAGCGCCGTCTGGAAGTCGGTCGCCAGCGAGGCGACGTATCCGGCACGGCCCAGAACCTGACACAACGCCTCGCCGAATGTCCGGTCATCCTCCACCACGAGGATGCGGCCCATGCCGACGTCAGCCTCATGTGGCGCAATGGCATTCATGGCAGCAGGCAAGATCATCACGTTCTTGAGCGCCTATCCTTATGGCGCCACGCGGACCGACGCAAGGTCTAAGCGGCATTTACTTTCGGCGCAGCGCGCCGCACGATCCGGCGCATCACACACACCATGGGACTGAATGAGCGACGACCGGAACATCATTGGGTCGCTGATCGACAGGCACCACCAACAGTTGTTGACCGAGTGGCTTGCTTGTCTGGAGCGCGACATGAGGATCGCCGATGCCGATCGGAGGTCGGATACCGCGGGGCTGGCGCGTCGCTTCCTCGAGGAGCTCCGCCGCGGCGCGAGGGGTGGGCAGTTCGACGACATACAGGCCGCCGAATGGCAGCCAGCGCGCGAGCTGCTGGAGGACCTCTCCCGCGACCGGGCGGTGCAGGGCTTCAGCCCCAACGAGACCGCCGTCTTTGTCTTTTCGCTGAAGGAGCCGCTGTTCGCTCTCTTGCGTCGTGAGTTCGGTTCGGACGCCGCCCGGCTGGCCGGCGAAACCTGGATTGTTAGTCGCCTGATCGACAAGTTGGGCCTCTATACGATGGAGTGCTACGCGAGAACCCGCGAGGAGGTGATCACCCGCCAGCAGCAGGAATTGCTGGAACTGTCGACACCCGTCGTCGCGCTGTGGGACGGCATTCTGGCACTGCCGCTCATCGGCACCCTCGACAGCGCGCGTACGCAGATTGTCATGGAAAGTTTGCTGGAGCGCATCGTCACCTCGGGTGCGGAGATCGCCATCATCGACATCACCGGCGTGCCTACGGTCGACACGTTGGTGGCACAGCACCTGATAAAGACCATCTCGGCTGCGCGGCTGATGGGTGCCGACTGCATACTGAGCGGCATCCGTCCGCAGATTGCGCAGACGATCGTGCATCTCGGCCTGGAGCTCAATGTGGTGTCCAAGGCAACCATGGCCGATGCACTCGCGCTCGCTTTGCGCCGCACAGGCAAGACCATAGCCCAGCGGAAACAGCCTGCCGCCCCGGAGGCCTAGCGGATGGGCGAAATTCCCATCCTCAAGATCGGCGACTGCCTGCTGGTCTCGATCCAGGTCGACATGCACGACCGGTTGGCAATGGCGCTGCAGGACGACCTGACCGAGCGTATCGTGGCCGATCACGCACGGGGCGTGATGATCGACATCTCGGCACTCGAGATCGTCGATTCGTTCATTGGCCGCATGCTGAACAACATCGCGGCAATGTCGCGCGTGCTTGACGCGACCACCGTTGTCGTCGGCATGCGCCCGGCCGTGGCGATCACGCTGGTCGAGCTCGGTCTGAGCCTCACCGGCGTGCGCACCGCACTCAACGTGGACAAAGGCCTCGCGCTGATCCGGCGTGCCATCGACAGCCCCGAGCGCGACGATGCCGACCGAATCGGATGAGACGATGCCGCTGCGTGCCTCCGACGATGTGGTCAGGGTCCGGCAGGCGGTGCGCGCGCGCGCGGTCGGCGCGGGCTTCAGCCTGGTGGATCAGACGAAGATCGTCACGGCGGCAAGCGAGATCGCCCGCAATACCGTCGATTACGGTGGCGGCGGCACCGTGCAGATCGAAGTGGTTCGTAACGGGCAGCGCCGCGGCGTACGCCTCACCTTCACCGACCAGGGGCCAGGAATCGCCGATCTTTCGATGGCGCTGAAGGATGGCTACACGACAGGTTCCGGCCTCGGGCTCGGCCTCAGCGGCGCGAAGCGTCTCTGTAACGAGTTCGACGTCCGATCCGCCCCCGGCCAGGGAACGGTCGTCACTCTGGCGCGCTGGGTATAGCGTGTTCACCGCCGTCTCGGATGCGAGCCAGGTTGCCGAAGCCCGCCGATTGGTGCGCGATTTTGTGCGGCGCACCGGGCTGGCGCAGGCACGCACGGACGAGGTGGCGATCGTCGTCACCGAACTCGCCACGAACATGCTCAAGCACGGCGGCGGCGGCTACATCCACGCCTCCCAATGCGACGACGCAGATGGTGCGGGACTGGAATTGCTGGCGCTCGATCGCGGCAACGGCATGACCGACACCCATCGGTGCATGCAGGACGGCTACTCCACCGCGGGCAGTCCCGGCACCGGGCTCGGCGCGATCGCCCGCCTCGCCGACACCACGCGGATCTACTCGCGCCCCGGTCAGGGCTGTGCGGTCATGGTCCGCTTCGCCGGACCACCGACGCGGGATACCCGGGCGTTGCTGGGCGCTGTGCTCGCGCCTTACCCGGGCGAGCCGGTCTGTGGCGACAACTGGGCGTGGAGCAATGCCGCGAGCGGTCGCACGATCATGCTGGCCGATGGCTCTGGCCATGGTGTCGAGGCGGCGCGCGCCGCCGACACCGCAGTGCAGACGTTCCTGCGGCACGCCGGCGCGGCATGCGAGGAAATCGTCGACCGTGTGCACCGTGCGCTTGCGAGCGGCCGCGGCGCCGCGGTGGCCGTCGCGCGCATCGACACCGCCGCACATCTCGTCCGCTTCGTCGGGGTCGGTAATATAAGCGCAATGCTCGTCAGTGCCGGAAAGACGCGTCACATGGTCTCGCACAACGGCACGGCAGGACACATCGCGCCACGCATCCGTGAGTTCACCTACGACTTCACCACCGATCCGTTGCTGATCCTGCATTCCGACGGACTGACCAGCCGCTGGGATTTCGCCGCCTATCCGGGCCTTGCCGCCCAGCATCCCTCGCTGGTCGCGGGCGTGCTGCTGCGTGACCACCGACGCGGACGCGACGATGCCTCGGTGGTCGCGATGCGGGCTGTGACCTAGAGGATACCATGGATATCTGCCTGCTACAGATCGCGATCGCCGCCGAGACGGACATCGTGCTGGTTCGCAGTCGGACGCGACGCCTTGCCGAACTGATCGGCTTCGACGCGCAGGATCAGACGCGCATCACCACCGCAATTTCGGAAGTAGCGCGCAATGCCTACGAGCATGGCGGTGGCGGCCATATCGGATTCCATCTGACCGACGAGACAACGCCACCGAGTTTCGTGATTGTCGTGCGCGACCGAGGGAAGGGCATTGCCGATTTGGATGCGGTGCAGTCGGGATCGCGCGAGTCCGCGACCGGTATGGGCATCGGTCTGCTCGGCGCGCGGCGCCTGATGGATACGTTCTGCATTACGTCGAAGGCAGGCGAGGGCACGACGGTGCGGCTCGGAAAATTGCTGCCGCGGACAGCGCCTTCGATCACCCCGTCGTTTCTCAAGCACATCACGGATGCGCTGTCCGCGGGAGGGACCGGCGACGCCATCGACGAAATCACTCGACAGAACCAGCAGATTCTGCTGCAGATGGACGAGCTGCGATCGCGCCAGGAGGACCTGGAGCGGCTCAATCAGGAGCTGCAGGACACCAATCGCGGCGTCGTCGCGCTGTACGCCGAGCTGGACGAGCGCGCCGATCATCTGCGCCGCGCGGACGAGCTGAAATCGAAATTCCTCTCGCACATGAGTCACGAGTTTCGCACGCCGCTCAACTCGATCCTGGCGCTGTCGCGGCTGCTGCTGGCACGCAGTGATGGCGCGCTGACAGCCGAGCAGGAGACGCAGGTCCGCTTTGTCCACAAGGCTGCGGAGAACCTGACTGAGCTGGTCGACGATCTGCTGGACATCGCCAAGGTGGAAGCGGGCAAGACCGTGGTGGTGCCATCGCGGTTCACCGTGACGTCGCTGTTTGGCGCGCTGCGCGGCATGTTGCGGCCTCTGCTGGTCGGCGATGCCGTGGCCCTGGTGTTCGAGGAGCCAGATGATGTGCCGTCACTCGACACGGACGAGGCCAAGGTGTCGCAGATACTGCGCAACTTCATCTCCAATGCGATCAAGTTCACCGAGTCCGGAGAGGTGCGTGTCTGGGCCACCGCGGATCGCGTCGCCGACACGGTGAGCCTGCACGTGCGGGATACCGGCGTTGGCATCGCAGCCGCGGACATCGACATCATCTTCCAGGAATTCGGCCAGGTCGCACATCGGCTGCAAGGTCGTGTGAAGGGCACAGGCCTCGGCTTGCCGTTGGCGAAGAAGCTGGCCGAGCTGCTCGGCGGCAACATCGCCGTCGAAAGTTCACCAGGCAACGGCTCGACATTCTCCGTCACGCTCCCGCGAGTCTATCCCGTCGACGAACCCGCCGATTCCGATCAGGACTGGGTGATGGAGACCGGACGCATACCGGTGCTTCTGGTTGAAGACGATCCGGCCGATGCTCTCGCGATCGAGCGTCTGCTCGCCGGCTCCATCTATCAGCCGCTGCGCGCACGCACGGTCCGCGCGGCCAGGCGCGTGATGCAATCGATTCGCCCCGAGGCCATTCTGCTCGATATCCTGTTGATGGGCGATGAGAGCTGGCGGCTGCTTCTCGAACTGCGCGATGGGGAGGCAAGCGCGGACATACCACTGATCGTCACGTCGTCCATCGACGAGGCCCGCAAGGCAAAAAATCTCGGCGCCGACGACTACCTTGCGAAACCGGTCGATGGCGAAAGGTTGATCGACATTCTTGATCGCGTGACGGGTCGCCATTCACTCACGAAAGTGTTGCTGGTTGATGACGAAGAGGTGACTCACTACCTCGTTCGACAGCTATTGCCGCGTGCCCAATATCGGCTTTGGATTGCCAACGATGGGACGGACGCCTTGGCTCAGCTGGTCGATCAAAGGCCGGACGTGGTCTTGCTAGACCTGAGGATGCCGCGAATGAACGGGTTCGAGTTTCTCGCCCACCTGCGGCGGAACGCCTCGCTTCAAGCGGTGCCGGTGATCGTCGTGACCTCGACTGTCCTATCCGTGGAAGAGCGCGCCCTGCTGCATGGCGCATCGCTGATCCTGCCGAAAACCGCTCTTGCGCCGGGCACGCTGGTCGACGCCATCAACAGCGTCCTGCAGGTAAATGAGGCCGTCGGGAGCGCATGAGCGACGCCAAAGCCAGCATCCTTATTGTCGATGACGATGATGGCGGTCGCTATCTGAAAGCGCATGTGCTGCGCAAGCACGGCTACCATGTCACCGAGGCCGCATCGGGCATTGCGGCGATCGAGCAGTGCTGTCTCGCTGCGCCGGACCTGGTTCTGCTCGATGTCATGCTGCCCGACGTTCACGGGATCGAGGTAAGCCGGCGGATCAAGGCGGCAAATCCTGGCATAGCCGTGCTGCAGACCTCGGCCGCAGTGACGAGCTCGCAAGATCGTGCGGTGGCGCTGGATGGCGGGGCGGACGGCTTTCTGGTGGAGCCGATCGAGCCTGACGAATTGATCGCGACGGCGCAGGCGCTGCTGCGGATGCGTGGCGCGGAGCAGGAGCTACGCCGGCTCAATGAAAGCCTGGAGCTGCTGGTTGCGGAACGCACCCGCGCCCTGACCGAGTCCAATCGACGACTGAAAATCGAGATCGAGGAGCACCGCAAGACCGAAGATGTCTTGTGGCATACCCAAAAGCTGGAGGTGGTCGGCCAGCTCACCGGCGGCATCGCTCACGACTTCAACAATCTGCTCGCGGTCATTGTCGGCAGTGTCGAGATGATCCGTGCAGCTTTCGAAACCGGTGGCGATCTGCCGCGTGCCAAGATCCTGCGTCTGCTGAAGGCATCGGAGGCCGCAACGGGCCGCGCCACGAAACTGACACAGCAGCTTCTCGCGTTTGCCCGCCGCAGCACGTTCACACTGGATGTCGTCACACTCGACGAAGTGCTGGTCGCGTGCGAGCCGTTCCTCCGGCGGGCATTGGGTGAGACGAACGCGCTCGACCTGAATTTCGAGCCGGATCTGTGGTCTTGCCGGATCGATGCGTCTCAGTTCGAGGCTGCGGTCCTCAATCTTGTCGTCAACGCGCGCGATGCCATGCCACAGGGAGGGCGCCTGGAGATCACCACGAGCAACGTTGTGATCTGCGCCGCAGAGGCACGACGGTCACCCGATCTGACTGCCGGTGCTTACGTGCTGGTGCGCGTCGCCGATACCGGCACGGGCATGGATCCTGATGTCGCGGCGCACGTTTTCGAGCCATTCTTCACCACCAAGGAGGTCGGCAAGGGCACCGGCCTCGGTCTCAGTCAGGTCTATGGCTTCATCAAGCAATCGGGCGGCCACGTCGTGATAGACAGTTGTCCCGGCGCCGGCACAACGTTCCGGCTTTATCTGCCGCGCTGCGAGCGACTTCCGCAGGCTGGGGATGTCCAGGACAGGACGTCGGACGTAACCCCCACAGGACATGAGACGGTGCTTGTTGTCGAGGACAACGCCGAGGTGCTGGAACTTGCTGTCGCCACGATCGGCGACCTGGGGTATCGCGTGTTGACCGCAGTGGATGGGCCGTCCGCGCTTGATATCGTGCAGGGCGACGAGCCGATCGATCTGTTGTTCAGCGACATTGTGATGCCGGGGGGCATGAACGGCTTCGAGCTGATCAACCGTGCCCGCGTTATCCGGCAAGGCCTGAAGACGCTGGTCACGTCAGGCTATGCCAACGTGCACCGCCCCGGAGCCGATCGACCGGACGTGCCGCTGCTGCTGAAGCCGTATCGTCGCGGCGATCTCGCGCAGTCCATCAGGATGGCGCTCGACCGCGCGTGAGTAGGTCGGCATAGTCGACCGACCAGCGAAACGGAGACGCGGTCGCGACATGCCTCAGCGCATCGGCATCGATATCGGCGGCACCTTCACCGACCTCGTCGCGACGACTTCAGACGGGCGCGTGATCACGCACAAGATCGCATCCACGCCGCATGACTACGGCGAGGGTATTATCGATGGTCTGCGCGCGCTGCTGGACCCGCACAGCGGGAAAGTGGCCGACGTGCTGCATGGCACGACGATCGGCTCCAATACAATCCTGGAGGGCAAGGGCGCACGTACCGCTCTGATCACCACGAAAGGCTTTCGCGATATCCTGGAGATCCGCGACCTTCGCATGCCGGTGCTGTACGATCTGCGCTGGACGAAACCGCGCGCGCTGGTCGAGCGGCGGCTGCGACTGGAGGTGACCGAGAAGCTCCGCCCGGACGGCTCGGTCGCCACGCCGCTCGATGCGGCAAGCGTTGCGGCAGCAATCGACATGTTGCGCGGCGAGGCAGTGCAGAGCGTGGCGATCTGCCTGCTGCATTCGTACGCCAATCCTGCGCACGAGCGCGCGGTTGCGGATGCGGTGCGCGAGGCGCTGCCCAACGTGGCAATTTCGATCAGCCACGAGATCCTGCCGGAGATCAAGGAATATCCGCGCACCAGCACGACCGTGATCAATGCCTACGTGCAGCCGGTGGTGCGCGCCTACGTCACGTCGCTCGTCGCACGGCTGCGCGAACTCGACATCACGGCGCCGCTGCAGTTGATGCAGTCGAACGGCGGCCTGGCATCGGCGGAGTTCGCCGCGATCGCACCGGCACACATCATCGAAAGCGGGCCGGCAGCAGGCGTGGTCGGCGGCGCCGCACTCGCAACGAAGCTCAATGAGCCGCGTGTGATCACGTTCGACATGGGTGGCACCACGGCGAAGGCAGGACTGGTCGAGAACGGCGAGGTGCTGCGCAGTGAAGCGCTCGAGGTCGGCGCCGGCGTGATGTCGGGATCGCGGCTGCTGGTCGGCGCAGGCTATCTGCTGAAGCTGCCGGCAATCGATCTGGCTGAGGTGGGTGCAGGCGGCGGCTCGATCTGCCGGCTTGATGCGGGTGGCGCGCCAAAGGTCGGGCCGGACAGCGCGGGGGCCGATCCGGGACCCGTATGCTACGGGCGCGGCGGTCGCGAGCCCACCATCACCGACTGTAATCTCGTCCTGGGCTACCTTGACCCGGCTGGCCTGGTCGGTGGTGCGCTGAAGCTGGACGTGGATGCCGCGCGTTCGGCAATCGCGCGGTCACTCGCGGGGCCGCTGCATCGATCGGTGGAAGAGGCGGCATTCGGCATGCTGCGACTGGCGTCCGCGTCGATGATGCGTGCAATTCGCGCCGTGTCGGTGGAACGCGGACGCGATCCGCGGCAGTTCGCCCTGCTGGCGTTCGGCGGCAACGGACCGCTGTTCGCCGCCGCCATCGCCGCAGAACTCGGCATCGCACGCGTGATCGTGCCACCGCTGCCTGGCGTGTTCAGCGCGTTCGGTCTGCTGGTGGCAGATACCGAACATCACTCGACCCAGAGCCTGCGCATGCGCCTCGATGAGGCCGATGCGGAGCGCGTCACGGTGGTGCTGGACGCTCTCGGTGCGACCGGGGCAGAGCGGCTGGCGCGCGATGGCTTTCCGCCGGAGCGCCGCACGTTCCGTCGCGCCGCTCTGGCACGCTATGTCGGGCAGTCCAGCGAGATCGAAGTCCGGCTGCCCGATGGGGATTTCCTGCCGCGCCTTGCCGAGCTGTTCGGTGAGGAGCACGAGCGCACCTATGGCTTCCGTGCGCCATCAGACGAGCCCGTGGAACTGATCGGTCTGTCGGTTATCGCGCGCGGTATTCCTGAGCGCGACCGGCTGCCGGATACCATCCCACCTTCGGCCGACCGTGTTCCCCTGAGCCGAAGCGCCTGGTTCCCGGAGACCGGCTGGCTGGATACGCCGGTGACCGACCGCGCGGGACTGGCCGGGCGCCCGCGCACTGGACCGCTGATCGTGCAGGAATACGATGCGACATGCCTGGTTCCGCGCGGGGTCAATGCAGCACTCGATGCCTTCGGCAATATCCGGCTGACCTGGGAACAGCGCTAGGATAAAGGTCCGACATCCCAGCGTTTTTTCCTATTCCAATCCGCCAGGAATCCTACGACACTGGGCTCGACCGACTCGACCTCACCGGAACCTACGGGCATGAAGCATGACGACATCTGGCGTGCGCTGGACACGCTCGCCGCGGAGAATGGCCTGTCCGCCTCGGGCCTCGCCAAGCGCTCCGGGTTGGATCCAACCACCTTCAACCCCTCCAAACGCCGCATGCCTGACGGCCGCGCCCGGTGGCCGAGCACCGAAAGTGTCGCGAAGGTGCTGGACGCCACCGGCGCGAGCCTCGAGGCCTTCACCGCGCTGGTATCCGGCGCACGCGCACTCGCCAGCAATGGTGCCGCCCGCAGTGCTGGCCGGCGCATCCCGCTGATCGGCTTCGCCCAGGCCGGCAGCGACGGGTTCTTTGACGATGGCGGTTACCCGGTCGGCGGCGGCTGGGATGAGGTCACCTTGCCGGAGATCGGCGATGCCAACGCCTATGCGCTGGAGATCAGCGGTGACTCGATGGAACCGGTGTTCCGCGATGGCGACATGGTTATCGTCTCACCCGCCGCGCCGATCCGGCGTGGCGATCGGGTAGTGGTCAGAACCCAGCGTGGCGAGGTGATGACCAAGCAGCTCGCCCGCCGCTCGGCTCGCCGCATCGAACTGCGAAGCCTTAACCCGGCACACCCCAACTACAGCTTCGATCTGCTCGAGGTCGCCTGGATGCACCGCATCGTCTGGGCCAGCCAGTAGCCGAGGCGCTCGTCACCGCGCTCCTCCCGACACTCTCCCCCTGGCAGGTTTCGAGGACCCGCCGCATGATGCAGCGCTTACTGGAGAGCTCGGCTATGCGTCCCATTCTCTGGCTGTTCGCGGCCTGTCTTGCACTCGCCCCACCGGCGCGCGCCGCCGACACCGTCGATCTGACGCTCGTCCTGGTAACCGATGTCTCGCGCAGCATCGACGATTCGGAGTTCAACCTGGAGAAAGAAGGCTATGCGGCCGCATTCACGTCGCGGCAGGTCATTGACGCGATCCAAGGCGGCAATGTCGGTGCAATCGCCGTCGCCTACGTCGAATTCGCCTCCAGCTTTGAAGTCCGCACGGTGCTCGACTGGAGCGTGATCCGCGACCAGGCCTCGGCGCGGGCATTCGCAGACAAACTCGAGGCGGCGCCACGCTCGTTCTGGGGTCGCACCGCGATCAGCTCGGGCATCGATCGCGCCGTACAGTTGCTGGCGGAGAGCGGTTTCGAAGCGCCACGGAGGGTGATCGACGTGTGCGGTGACGGCACCAACAACGCCGGCCGCGACGTGACCGAGTCGCGCGACGACGCAGTAAAGGCTGGCATCACCATCAATGGCCTTGCGATCATCAATGATCATCCGGTGTCGTGGACCTATGCTCATGTCCAGCCACCGGGCGGCCTGCCGAACTACTATCGGGAAAATGTAACAGGCGGCCCCAGCAGCTTCGTGCTGGAGGTGCATGACTTCCACACTTTCGGCGAGGCGATGACTCGCAAGCTGGTCACCGAGATCGCCGAGGGTGGCACGCCTCGGCATCTGGCCGCGTCACCGTGATCGCACCGCTCGGCGTTGCGAGGTAAAATGGTCCATATCGACGACGACGGGGGACCACTATGGGTGGGTTGATCGATGGCGTCTGGCAGGAGCAGGAACCGGAGGCCGCGAAGGCCGAGCCTGCCCGGACGCCAGGCCGCTTCGAACGCGCTCAGACCGCGTTTCGCAATTGGGTGACATCGGACGGGCGTCCGGGACCGACCGGCAGCGACGGGTTTTCCGCCGCAACCGCCCGCTATCACCTTTATGTTTCGCTGGCCTGCCCCTGGGCGCATCGCACGTTGATCATGCGCGCGCTCAAGGGTCTCGAGCAGATCATTCCGGTCTCAGTCACGCACTGGTTGATGGCCGAGCAGGGCTGGACCTTCTCGCCAGGCGAGGGCGTGATTCCTGACCCGCTGTTCAACAGCCGATACCTGCACGAGATCTATACGCGGGCCGACGCGCACTACTCGGGCCGCGCCAGCGTCCCGGTGCTATGGGATCAGCATACGCAGACCATCGTCAATAACGAATCCTCCGAAATCATCCGCATGTTCAACAGCGCATTCGACGCGATTGGCGCGCGGCCGGGCGACTACTATCCGAGGGAGAGCCGCGGGGAGATCGATACGCTGAATGCGCGTATCTACGATACCGTCAACAACGGTGTCTACAAGGCCGGCTTCGCCACCACCCAGTCAGCATACGAGGAGGCGGTGGCACCGCTGTTCGAGACGCTGGACTGGCTGGAGGATCGCCTCGCGCAGTCGCGTTTCCTGTGTGAAGACACCTTTACCGAAGCGGACATCAGGCTGTTCACCACGCTGGTGCGTTTCGATTCTGTCTATCACGGCCACTTCAAGTGCAATGTTCGTCAGCTGAGCGACTACCGAAATCTGTGGGCCTACACGCGCGACATCTACCAGATCCCCGGCATCGCGGCGACAGTGAACCTGGGCCACATCAAGCGCCATTACTATCAGAGCCACAAGCGAATCAATCCGACCGGCATCGTGCCCGCGGGACCGTTGCTCGATTTTGACGAGTCCGCCGAACGCGGCAAGGATGTGGCTCGCCTGCTCAACTTCTGAACAAGGAAGCCTCGCTTGGAAATCCGCAATCTCGGCGCATCCGGCCTGCGCGTGTCGGCGATCGGTCTCGGCTGCAACAACTTTGGTGGGCGTATCGATCTCGAGGCGACTCGCAAGGTTATTCACAAGGCGCTCGATCTCGGCATCACGCTGTTCGACACTTCCGACACCTATGGCGAGCGCGGGGGTTCGGAAACCTGCATGGGTCAGATCCTCGGCGACGACCGCAAGCGCATCGTGCTCGCCACCAAGTTCGGCATGCCGATGGACGACGAAGGGGTGAAGGTCGGCGGCTCGCGGCGCTACATCATGAGCGAGGTAGAGGACAGCCTGCGCCGTCTGCGTACCGACTGGATCGATCTGTATCAAATTCATGCGCCCGATCCGCTCACGCCGATCGAGGAGACGCTGCGCGCGCTCGACGACCTGATCCACCAGGGCAAGGTGCGCTACATCGGCTGCTCCAACTTCCCCGCCTGGCAGGTGATGGAAGCACAATGGACCGCCAAGACCAGTGGGCTGAATGCCTTCGTTTCCTGCCAGGACGAATATTCGCTGGTGTTCCGCAAGCCGGAGGCCGAACTGATGCCTGCGATGCGCCGGCTGGGACTGGGCCTGCTGCCGTTCTTCCCGCTGGCGAGCGGTCTGCTGACCGGCAAGTATCGCCGCAACGTGACGCTGCCGGAGGGCACACGGCTGGCCAGCACGCAGCGCCTGGCAGATCGTTATTTGACCGAGCGGAATTGGCATATTGCCGAACGCCTGGGCGACCTGGCGGAAAGCCACGGCCACACGATGCTGGAGTTGGCATTCAGTTGGCTGCTGGCACAGCGCCCCGTCGCCAGCGTGATCGCGGGCGCGACGAAGCCGGAGCAGCTCGAGCAGAACGTGAAGGCCGGCGGATGGCATCTCACCAAGGAGGAGTTGGCCGCTATCGACCGCGTTTGCGGCGCTTGACTGCACGACAGTGGATGAATGGACGGGCAGGAAGTGCTAAGCGGGCCGCATGAGCGGAGCCGCAACGCAAGCTACGCCTGCCGCAACCGAGACAGCGGAAGAGGCCCTCATCCGCGCCCGGGCGGCCGCTCAGGCGAAGCGGTTCGGCGAGGCCGCGGGCATCTGCAACGACGTGCTGGCCGGCGCGCCGGACAATGCCCCGGCTCTCGCCTTGCAGGGCATGATCGCGGCCCACACCAACGATCCCGAACGCGGCATCACGCTGCTCGAGCGTGCCGCGACCCTGCGGCCTGGCGTCGCAAGCTGGTATGCCAACCTCGGCGCACTGTACCGCATGGTCTACCGCATGCAGGACGCACTGCGGGTCAGTCAGGAGGCGGTCAGGCTGGACCCACAGAACGCAGACCATCTCGTCAATCTGTCGCTGGTGTTCACTGACACGGACGAGCGCGAACACGCCCTCGCGTGCCTGTTGCGCGCACTCGGGCTGAAGCCTGACCACGCTGATGGCCACCTGGCGCTCGGCCAGAATCTGCTGGCAATGGGCGATTTCGAGCCGGGCTGGAAGGAATACGAGTGGCGCAATCTCACCGAGGCCGGCAAGAGCACGCTACCCAAGATGACCTCAGCCACCTGGAACGGCATGCGCATCCCGAATGGCCGTCTGCTGATGGTGGGCGACCAGGGCTATGGCGATACAATCCAGTTCGCGCGTTACGTCCCGCTGATCGCCGACCGCTGCCAGGAGCTGATCGTGGGTTGCAGCGCCGAAATGGGCCCTCTTCTGGCGAACATCCCCGGCGTCAAACAGTACTTCCACCGATGGACTGACGTGCCGGGCCATGCGGCGCATTGCCGGCTGTCCAGTGTGCCGCACCTTGTGCATACCACGCTGGATACAATTCCGGCCGATGTACCCTACCTGCACGCCGATCCCGCCCGCATCGGTGTTTGGCGCCGGAGACTCGATGCGATGCTGCCGCACGGGGCAAGACGCATCGGTCTTGCCTGGAGCGGTCGTCCGACGCATCCCAACGACCGCCGGCGCTCGATACCGCTGGCCCGCCTTGCACCGCTCGCCGCCCCCGGTGGCGCCAGCTTCGTCTCGCTACAAAAGCCGATGCCACCAGCCGACCTGCCGGCGGTGGCGCAGCTTCCGGGACTTGCCGATTTGTCCGCCGAGTTGGCCGATTTCGGCGAAACGGCCGCGCTGATCGCCAACCTCGATCTGGTGATCACGGTCGATACCGCGATTGCCCACCTGGCCGGTGCGATGGCCAGACCGGTGTGGATCATGCTGCCGAAGGCAAGCGACTGGCGCTGGCTGGTGGATCGCAGCGATAGCCCCTGGTATCCGACCGCACGGCTGTTCCGCCAGATCACACCTGGCGCCTGGGATCCGGTAATCGCAGCTATCGCCGCGGCGCTGGCCCAGGACGTGTGCTCCGAACCCGGATTTGTTGCCGCCAACTGAACCCGCCGTGAGCGACCAAGCCGACGATCCCGCCGAACTGAAACAACTGGACGTATCCGGCCTGTTCGATGTCGCCTGGTATCTGGAGATAAATCCGGATGTGCGGGACGCTGGGTCAGACCCCCTGTTGCACTTCTGTCGCTACGGCTGGCGCGAGGGCCGCTGGCCAAACCGGTATTTCGATCCGGCGTGGTACCTTCAGTGCAATCCCGACGTGCGCGCGCCCGAGCTTAATCCGCTGCTGCACTATGTGCGCGATGGTGACCGGGAGGGGCGCCGCCCGGTCGGGCATTTCGATCCCGCCTGGTATCGCACCGCCTATGACATACCGGCCGACACGCTGACATTGACGCATTTCCTGACACACCGGGGCTCGGGTCGCTTCGCACCGACTCCGGAGCTGTGGGCCGTGCCGCACCTGGCGCCGTATTGCAGCGATCCCGCTCGCGGCAAGGACCCGTTCGCGCATTGTCTGGACGACATGATGCGCGAGCAGCGCGAACCGTGCCCAGACCCGGGCATCGTCGCGGCATCCGGCCTGATCGATCCGAACTACTACCTGATCAACGGCGCCGATGTGCACGAAGCGCGGCTCGATCCGGCCGAGCATTTCTGTCGCTACGGCTGGCGCGAGAGCCGCAAGCCGAACAGCTATTTCGATACGCGCTGGTATCTGCAGACCAATCCGCAAGTGGACCGGTTGAGGATCAATCCGGTGGTGCACTATATCTGCGAAGGCGAGATGGAAGGCCGCCGGCCGGTGCCGTATTTTGACCCACTATGGTATCGCGAGACCTACGTGATACCGGCTGGTCAAGCAGCGTTGGCGCACTTCCTGACGCATCGGCGCAGCCAGGCGTTCAGCCCGACGCCGTTGTTTGACGTCGGCTGGTATGTTGCGCGGCATCCCGGGGAACTGAACGGCAACCGCGATCCGTTCGCGCAATTTCTGCAGGCCGGCACGTACAGGGATATCGACCCCTCCCCGGATTTCGACACAGCGGCGTACCGCAAGCGATATCTCGGCCGGCCCAGCCGCCAGTTCCGCCGCCACATGCTGCCTGACCGCGACAATCCACTGGTACATCATCTGCGGGCCACCTATCGTTGAAGTGGAAGCAACGTCCGGAGTTTCCGCCCGTGCTCACAGGGCCTACCTTGCGTCGATGACTCTGGACCTGACCCGAGCGGCTAGCGAACTCGACGCGAACGGCTACACCACGCTGCGTGTGCTGGACCCGCAAGCGTGCCGCGAGCTGGCCGGGTTGTATGACGATGGGACGCGCTTCCGCAGCCGCGTCGTGATGGAGCGGCACAATTTCGGGCGTGGCGAATACAAGTATCTGGCATACCCGCTGCCCGAGCCGGTCGCCGAACTACGCACCGCGCTCTATCCGCCGCTTGCGGCAATCGCCAATGAATGGGGTGCGGCACTCAACGAAGCGGCTCGGTTTCCACCGACACTGGACGGGTTTCTCGCCGAGTGCCACGCGGCCGGCCAGACGAAGCCGACGCCGCTGCTGCTGCGCTACGGCAAGGACGATTTCAACTGTCTGCACCAGGATCTTTACGGCCCACTGGTGTTTCCGCTGCAGTTGACCGTGCTGCTGAGCGCGCCCGGCAAGGACTTCTCCGGCGGAGAATTCGTGCTGGTCGAGCAGCGGCCACGTGCGCAATCGCGCCCCGCCGTGGTGCCGCTGTCGCAGGGCGAGGCCGTGATCTTCCCGGTGCATCATCGTCCGGTCCAGGGAACCCGCGGCGTGTATCGCGTCACGATGCGTCACGGGGTCAGCCGCGTGACATCCGGTACCCGCCAGACTCTCGGCGTCATTTTCCACGACGCCGCCTGATGGTCCAGGGCTTGACCCGGTCATTCCCCCGCGCGAATTGATGGTGGATTGGCTCAGGAGATACCGATGGACATCACGCCAGGTAGCGGAACGTTCGGTGCCACCATCACCGGCATCGATCTCGCCCTGCCGCTGTCGGACGGCGACTTCCGCGCGATCCTCCGCGCACTCGGCGAACACGGGGTGCTGTGCTTCCCACGCCAGACGCTGGACACGGATCAGCTCAGCGCATTCGGCCGGAGCTTCGGCGAGCTGGAGATCAACGTCGCCAATGCCTATCACGAGCCCAACCATCCCGAAATGATGATCCTGTCCAACATGAAGCGCGATGGGAAGCAGATCGGCGCCAACGATGCCGGCCAGGGTTGGCACACCGATATGTCGTACAGCCGCGACATCGCGCTCGCCAACATCCTGCACGCACAGCACGTGCCGACGCGCAACGGCAAGCCGCTCGGCGAGACGCAGTTCCGCGACATGCACGCTGCCTACGACGACCTGCCCGACGCGCTGAAGCACAAATTGGAAGGCCGCACTGCCACCCACGACTTTGCCAAGTTCTGGGACATGATGGTGGCGAAGGCCGGCTCTACGCGGAAACCACTGACACAAGAGCAGCGCGCCAAGAAGCCACCAGTGTCGCAACCCATCTTCCGCCGCCACCCCATCACCGGCCGCTACGTGCTTTACGCCAACGTCGGCTATGCCATGTTCATCGACGGCATGGACCCGCAGGAGAGCGGCGAGATCCTCGACTTCCTGTTCCGCCACCAGGAGCGTGCCGATTACCTGCACGCGCATCATTGGCAGGTGGGCGATGTGCTGATGTGGGACAACATCGGCACAATACACAACGCCGTCGGTGACTATACTGTGGACGAACCACGCTACATGCGGCGAATCCAGGTAATGGCAACGCTCGACTATCAGCG
>CAWHVQ010000018.1:0-119153 GCA_963832895.1 uncultured Alphaproteobacteria bacterium
TCCACGCATGCCGGTCGAGACGAGTCGGAAGAATTCGACCTGTTGAGGGTTTAGCTGCTGACTGGACATAGGTGCATCCGCCGCTCATGTTCTGTTCACGCAATCAACCGCCTTGCTGGGCAATCGTCAACCGAAACGTGAGACGCTCAAGAGAGTCGTCAATCGCTCAGAATGGAGATCACCCGCGGAGCGTCATACCCGCGGTGATCACACTTGGTGAGCGCAACTGCACCAGCCCGATGGACTTGACCGGCCTGGGCTCTTGCAATGAGCTTGTTTGATGAGCCAGACACCGCAGCGTCGACCCTATATCAGCCGCAGCGCTCGGTTCGCCAGCAGCGCCGACTCCCCAGTAAAAGTGCTGGAGGAATGCCTTGCGGATGTTGACCAGCGGGAGGCCGCCGTCGGCGCCTTCACCGTGATCGACGCGCAGGCGGCCCACGCCGCAGCGGAAGCCTCGGCCAAACGCTGGCGGGCCAACACACCGCTCTCGGCAATCGATGGCATGCCAGTCGGTGTGAAGGACATGATCGACACGGCGGACATGATCACGGGCATGGGCTCGCCGCTGTTCGATGGCTACCGCCCACGCTTCGACGCAGCCAGCGTTCAGGGGTTGCGCGAAGCTGGAGCGGTCATCCTCGGCAAGACCGTCACGACGGAATTCGCCTCATCCCACCCTCGGGGGACGCGCAATCCCTGGGACCAGACACGCACGCCAGGTGGCAGCAGCAGCGGATCGGCGGCTGCGGTCGGCTGCGGCATGCTGTGCGGCGGCCTGGGCACGCAGGTGGTTGGCTCTATCCTGCGGCCCGCGGGCTTCTGCGGCGCCTATGGATTCAAGCCCTCGGCGGGCGGGATCAATCGCGGTGGTAGCCTCGACTATCTGAGCCAGAGCGTCACCGGCACGATCGCCGCAAGCCTCGCGGATGTCTGGGCGATGGCTCGCGCGGTGGCCGATCGGGTGGGTGGCGATCCGGGCTATCCCGGCCTGACCGGTCCGCTGACCCTTCCGCCACCGCGGCGCCCGACACGGCTCGCTCTGTTGCGCACCACCGGATGGCCGATCCTGGCGGCGCCCGCACGCGCCTCGCTGGAGGCAGCGCTGGATCACCTGTGTGCTGCCGACGTGATCGTGCTGACACCGGAGGACTGCGACGCGCTCGCCGCCGTGGAAGCTGCGACGGCCGAGGCGCAGCAGATCACCCTGGGCATCAATGCCTGGGAGTGGCGCTGGCCGCTCGGTAGCTTTGTGGCAGGCGATGCCTCGGTGCTGAGCCCGAGCGCGATCGAGCGGCATGCGCGATCGCAGGCGATGACGCAGGCGGAGTATGTGGCGCTGCTGAGCCGGCGTGAGGCGGCGCGGGCCGCCTATGCGGCGCTGGCAGGACAGGTCGATGCGGTGGTCAGCGTCACCGCCCCTGGGGCCGCGCCGGTTGGCTTGGAGACCACAGGCAACCCCATCTTTGTCGTGCCAGGCTCCATGCTAGGGGCTCCGGGCGTCAGCCTGCCAGTGCTGAACGATGACGGCCTACCGCTCGGGCTGCAGGTGCTAGGCTTTCCGCAAGACGATGCGGGCCTGTTCGCGGTGGCCGGCTGGATCGAGGATGTGCTGCGCGTGCAAGCCCTGGAGCGGCCTACCGGTATCGCGGCCCTCTCGGGTGAACCCCGACACCTTGGAAAGTAGTCATGCCTGTTCGCGTCATCGGTATGATCGGTGTCACACCGCCAGCACACAGCTCGACCCTGCTCGTCATAGAGGGTGCGATCTCGCCGTCGTTTATCGCGGACTTTGCCCAGGCCCACGAGGCCGCAGGGTTCGATATGGTGCTCATTGGTTATACCTCGTCATCGGCGGAGGGCTTCCTCGTGGCGATGCACGCGGCCGCCCGCACCGAACGACTGTCCTATCTGGTTGCTCATCGACCCGGGTTCGTGGCGCCCACCCTGTTCGCGCGTAAGGTCGCGACCTTTGACCACCTGACCGGCGGCCGTCTCGCACTGCACGTGATCACCGGTAAGACTGATGCCGAACAGGAAGGTGACGGCGACTTCACCGGCAAGGCCGAGCGTTATCAACGCGCGCAGGAGTACCTGCACCTGCTGAAGCGAACCTGGGCGTCGGACGGCCCCTTCGACTTCGAGGGTCGGTTCTATCAGGTGCGCGGCGCGCACTCGGATGTACGCCCACTGCAAACGCCGCATCCACTGATCATGTTCGGCGGCGCCTCCGATGGGGCACTGGAGATGGGGGCAGCCGAATGCGACGTGTTCGCCATCTATGCCGAGCCGCGTTCGACGACCGCCGAGCGTATCACCGATTTCCGGGCACGCGCTGCCAGGCACGGGCGCCAGGTTGGCTTCAACATGTCCGTCCGGCCCATCATCGCCACCACGGAAGGCGCGGCCTGGGACAAGGCGAAGCGTATCCTGGACGGCATGACAGGTGAGTTGGGATGGGCTCGGCACGAGAGCGAGGTCCGGGCACCGGTCGACAATGCAGGTCGGCGGCAGTTCGCCCTGGCCCAGGAAAAGGACGTGCACGACGAGCGACTGTGGATGGGCATCACCAAGGCGACCGGTGCGCTTGGTAACACGTCATCTCTGGTGGGCACCGCTGAACAGGTGGCTGATTCGCTGCTCGCCTATTATCGTATTGGCGTCACGTCGTTTTTGATACGTGGCTTTGATCCGGTCAGCGACACCATCGAGTTCGGCCGCGAGCTGATCCCGCGCCTCAAGCACGGGGCGCTTGAGATCGATAACGAGCAGCCCACTGACCCCGGTTGATGTCGCAAAAGGAAGCAGTTCGGCGGGGCAGACCCATACCCGAGGGCCGTGCTGTAGAAGCTGGTAAAAGCTGGACTGAAACCGTACGGAGCGATGCGTCCGTTACTGGCAGTCGCCGACCGGCACCGCGTGAGCGCTCCACCACCACGGTCCCAGGGTACGCGGCTGGACACGGAAGGTCCGTGTGGGAGATGTTTCTCTGGCTGGTTCACCGGACGCCTTGACATGTCGGTCTTCAAAAAGAGCGAGGAATTGCAGAGGCGCGCCGCCAGTCTGAAGGGGACCATTAGGCGCTGCAGCGTTTGCGCCCAGGAGAACCGCGAGGGATACAATTCGGCTCGATGATGCGCATGGCGGGGGCATTGGCTGGCCCGCATGGATGGGAAATAGGTGATGGCGGCTGATCTGCTTGTCCGCAACGTTCGTCCACTTGGAGGCGATCTCGCGGATATCGTGATATTGGCAGGGAACATTGCTGGGGGACCGGCGCCGAGCGGCGTGCCTGTTCTGGAAGGTGACGGACGCATCGCGCTGCCGGGTCTGGTGGAGGCCCACACCCATCTCGACAAATCGCTGCTGGGCCTGCCGTGGTACCAAAACGAGGTGGGGCCTCAGTTGACCGACAAGATCGAGAACGAGCGCAAGGTTCGCAAGTCGCTGCCGATCGATCCGCGGCGGCAATCCGAGCTTCAGGCGCGCCTTTCAGTTTCGCATGGCACCACGTTCATTCGGAGCCACGTGGACGTGGACACGGAGTGCGGCGTGTCCGGCATTGAGGGTGTTCTGGCGACGCGGGAGGCGCTTGCCGACATTGTCGATATCGACCTCGTCGCGTTTCCGCAGAGCGGGATGTTGGTACGACCCGGCACGGTGGAACTGCTGGAACAGGCGCTGCGGCTTGGCGCCGAGACAGTGGGTGGGCTCGACCCGTGCGCGATCGATCGCGACCCGAAGGGCCACGTCGATACGGTGTTTCGCCTGGCCGAAAAGTTCGGGCGCGGCGTGGATATCCATCTGCACGAACCCGGCGAGATGGGCGCATTCTCGATGGAGTTGATCATCGAGCGCACGATCGCCCTCGGAATGCAGGGAAAGGTGATCGTCAGCCACGCATTCTGCCTGGGTATGCCGGACTCAACGATGGTGGATCCGCTGATCGCCGCGCTGGCGGAGGCGCGGATCGCGATCATGACTACCGCTTCGGCCTCGCGGACCGTGCCGCCATTGAAGCGCCTTGTGCAGGCTGGCGTGGTGGTGTGCGCGGGATCAGACGGTATCCACGACACCTGGGGACCGTACGGCAATGCAGACATGTTGGAGCGGGCGATGTTCGTAGGCCAGCGCTACAACCTGCGGCGGGACGACGAGCTAGTCCTGGCGCTCGATGTGGTCACGACTGGCGGCGCGCAAGCATTGGGGCTGAAGGGCTATGGGCTGGCCCAAGGGTGCAACGGTGATCTGGTGCTAGTGGAGGCCGAGACCATCGCCGAGGCGGTTGCACAACGGCCGGGACGGCGCACGGTGGTGAAGCGAGGCCGTACGGTGGCCCGCGATGGCGTGACCTTGCCCTGATGCGTGGCCGCCGCACGAAGCTGTCGGCCCGCTGGGTGGTGGGCCACCGCGACGCGCGGCACTGTCTGCTGCGCAATGGCGAGGTGGTGTTCGAGGGAGACCGGGTGGTGTTCGTCGGACACGGCTTTCCCGGTGAAGTGGAGGAACGGCGCGACTACGGCATAGCGTTGATCGCACCTGGGTTTGTCGACCTCGACGCACTGGGTGATCTCGACACCACGGTTCTTGGTTTTGACAACCAGCCGGCCTGGCGCAAGGGCCGGGTTTGGCCGCGCAGCTACGTCGAGCGCGGGCCATACGAGATGTGTTCGCCCGAGGAACTAGCATTTCAGAAGCGCTATGCCTTTGCCCAGTTGCTGCTGAACGGCATCACGAGGGCCTTGCCGATCGCCTCACTGTTCTATCGGGAATGGGGCGAAACGACCGCCGAGTTCAGCGCTGCCGCCACCGCGGCAGGCGAGTTGGGGCTGCGTGTGTATCTCGGCCCGGCCGATCGCAGCGGCGGCCTGGTCGTGGAGGACGACGAACGTATCGTGCCGGTATTCGACGAGGCGCGGGGCTTGCGTGGGCTGGAGGAGGCCATTGCGTTCTGCCAGGCATACGAAGGGACGCAGGAAGGGCTGGTGCGCACGATGTTGGCGCCCGATCGCATCGAGACCTGCACGCCGGAACTGCTGCGGCGAACGGCTGATGCCGGCCGCTCGTTGGATGTTCCGGTTCGGCTGCATTGCTGCCAGTCCCGGTTGGAAGTCGACATGGTGCTACAACGCTACGGCATGAGCCCGCCAGAGTGGCTGGCTTCCCTGGGCTTTCTGTCGCCGCGCTCGCTGTTGCCGCATGGCACCTGGGTGTCCGGCTCACGCGGCATGCCCCAGACCGGCTGCGACCTTGAGATCATTCGCGATGCGGGTGCGACGATCGTGCATTGGTGTCGGCGCGCGGCGGTCGGGCATTGAATAGCTTTGCGCGTTGCCGAGCCACGGGCGTGCGGTTGGGCATGGGCACCGACACGTGGCCGCCGGACATGCTGCTGAACCTGCAATTGGGCCTGATGCTCTGCCGGGTTGTGGAGGGAGACCCGGGTGCGGTGCGCGCTGAGGATCTGTGCGACGATCGGTGGTGCCGATGCGGTGGGCCGTTCCGACCTCGGCCGCCTGCAACCGGGCGCCGCCGCCGACATGGTCGTATTCGACGTTGGGGATGACTACATCGGCCGGTCGCTCGACCCGATCCAGTCCCTGATGGTGGGCGCCGGCCGTCGCGTGATGAGCGTGTTCGTGGCAGGGCGGGTTGTGATGGAGAACGGGCTGATCCCGGGGTTCGACGTGAAGGCGGCGCATGCACAGGCTCAGTTGCAATTCGATGGTCTGGTTCGCCGCTATCCCGACCGCACCTGGGGGCACCCACCGGTCGAAGCAATATTCTCCTCCACCTATCAGGTCATAAGCGACTGACCAATGATGCCAATTGTAGACCGCGCTGGTTGACCTGGCCGCCGTCGAAGCGCCCGGGGCGGTTGTTCCTGGCCCGTCTCGCCGTCGCTCGAATGCAGACGTTCGGCCAAGTGCGGCGGTAGGCGCTCAATGTCTGCTCCGGGTGGAAGAACGAACCCGCTTCGCGGGAGGAGAGCTGGGTATCGATGAGCGAGTAGACACGCAGCTGATGCACATCGATTGAGCGCGGCCCGGTGCGGGCTGAGCGTTTCGGCTCCTTCAACCGAGAGGAGCCGACCGATGGATGAGACTATCCGCACCGCTGCAATCAGCCCACTACGCCAGCGTCTGATCGACGATATGAACATGCGCCGGTTCTCGCGGGCGACACAGCACAGCTACGTTCGCGATGTGGGGCGCTTTGCAACGTTCCTGGGGCGCTCACCTGATACGGCGACGGTGGACGACGTGCGTCGCTTCCAGATCGAGCAGCGTGATGCCGGCGTGCCGACGCCGACCATGAACAGCATCGTCTCGGCGTTGCGCTTCTTCTTCACGCACACGATCGACCGGCCTGATCTGGCCCGCAAGCTGATCCGGGTGGCAGATCCGCGCAACCTGCCCATGGTGCTGAGCCGAGACGAGGTCGCGCGACTACTCAACGCGACCACCTGCCTCAAGCATCAGGCAGCCCTCTCGGTTGCCTATGGCGCTGGCCTGCGTGTGGCGGAGGTCGCGGCGCTCAAGGTGACCGATGTCGACAGCGAACGCATGTTGCTCAGGGTCGAGCGTGGCAAAGGTGGCCGGTATCGCAATGCGATACTCCCGGCAGATCTGCTGACCTTGCTGCGCGAGTGGTGGAAGGTTGGTCGGCAACAGGGCGTGATGCACGCACGAGGCTGGTTGTTCCCGGGTCAACATACGACGAAGCCAATCAGCACGCGGCACCTGCATCGCATCGTCGTCGAGGCAGCGCAGGCGGCGGAGATCACCAAGCGGGTCGGCCCGCATACGCTTCGGCACAGCTTCGCGACCCATCTGCTGGAAGACGGCGTCGATATCCGCGTGATCCAGGCCCTGCTCGGTCACAGCAAGCTCGAGACAACTGCGCTCTACACCAAGGTCGCCACGCGCACGGTGCGGGCCGTGATAAGCCCGCTCGACAAGCTGGGGATTGTTGCCCCGAGCGAGGCGCACCCCGCCGCCTGAGGCGGTGCGCACCTCGCTCGAGGTCGCCGATATCTTCCGTGCTGCTGGTCCCGCTTACCGGGCCACCCATGCCGGGCACCTGAGCCTTCAGCATCTCAAGGTTATGTCGGCGATCGAGCATTGCCGCACCGCGGCCCTGGGCGGTCATGTCGAGGCTTGCGAAGACTGCGGCCATTGGCGGATCGCCTACAACAGCTGCCGCAACCGGCACTGCCCCAAATGCCAGGGCGCCGCCGCGCGCACCTGGCTGGCCGAACGTGAGGCCGACCTGCTGCCGGTCGGATATTTCCACGTCGTCTTCACCCTGCCGACCGAGGTCGCCGACATCGCGCTCCACAACAAGGCGGCGGTCTATGACCTGCTGTTCCACGCAGCGGCCGAGACGATGCTGACGATCGCCGCCGATCCCCGACACCTGGGGGCACGCATCGGCATCACCGCCGTGCTCCATACTTGGGGATCGGCACTGACGCACCACCCGCATGTGCACATGATTGTGCCGGGCGGCGGCATCGCACTCGATGGCCAGCGCTGGATCTCCTCGCGACCGGCGTTTCTCCTGCCGGTGCGCGTCCTCGGCAAGTTGTTTCGTCGCCTGTTCCTCACCAGATTGATCGCACTCCACGACGCCGGCAGGCTTGCTTTCTTCGGCAGCCTCGCGCCGCTCGCTGACCGGCGCGCCTTCTTGCGCCACCTCTCGCCGTCCCGCCATCAACGCTGGGTGGTCTACGCCAAGCCGCCCTTCGCTGGGCCCGAAGCCGTGCTCGCCTATCTCTCGCGCTATACTCATCGCGTCGCCATCTCCAACCGGCGGCTGCTTGCCTTCGACGCGGCAGGCGTCACCTTCCGCTACAAGGATTATCGCCGCGATGGCGCGGACCGCCAGCGCGTCATGACGCTCGGCACCGACGAGTTCATCCGCCGCTTCCTGCTCCACCTTCTGCCACGCGGGTTCCACCGCATTCGTCACTACGGCCTGCTCTCTGCTTCGGCGCGCAAGGCCAGCCTCGCACGTGCCCGCGAACTCCTCGCCGTCGCACCGCCGAGCGATGACGACATGCCGAAAGAGCCGAGCGATGTCCGCCCATCCTGCCCATGCTGTGGGGACACATGATCATCATCGAGACGTTCGAGCGCTGGAGTCACCCCAGGGCGCCCCCGCATCGGCCAAGCCCAACCGGGAGGACTCCTTCGTGACCCGGCACCGACTGCACCACCCTCGGGCCGCAGCAACAATGCTTCGGCTGATGGCCCATCTTGTGCCCGATGTCGGCAATTGCGATCCGATGGTTTGCTTCGACCATCACTCCAGCACGAGAAACCGCCGCGCCGTGCACCAATACCGCAACGAAGCTGCTCGACAGACATGCAACGGCGACGGTCGAACCGCTCTCCGCACCAAAAATCACATTCCCCATAGACCAGTGCCCGTTTGCCGCGGGTTCGTTCATCCGCGACTTTCGTACGCCGCCGGCGCCCGAAACTCTTCAGGCTTTCTGCCAGTCCGCTTGCAGGCCAGGAAGTGTAGAGAACGGACATTCAGCTCAAGGCCAGGTCTGGCCGGCAGCAGAATGGCAGGTTTCGGCGGCCGATATGTGAAACCGGACATATAGGCGGAAATCTCTGCCAACCGCTTCCGACCCTGAGCTGCCATTTGCTGCCAGTCGGTGCGCTCCTCTTTCAGGTCACGACCGAGCGGTTTTCAGGTCACGACCGAGCGGTCCGTTGAAAGTTCGGGCGGCAGAGTTGTGCGCGGCGCCAACGATTGGCAGCATATCTGGCGCTGTGGGAGGAAGGAGCACAAACATCATGACCAAGCGCCATACTTTTACCGAGGCCATGAGTGCCGCGCTGTTCGGTATCTTTCTTGCGATCGCCAACGTCGGAGGCGCTGCCCAGGCACAGACCCCCGGTCCGGTTCAGCCATGGGGTCTACCGCCATTGCCGGCAGGTATCGGTCCAGTCGAGAAATTCGCCGACGTCAGCAACACGCCGCAGGGTCAGTTCCTCGAAGGCGGAGCGTTCGACACTCAAGGCAATCTGTGGTTCGTGGCTATCGGCAGCGGGTGGGTTTCATATCTGACCCCGGACGCCAAGTTGGTCCCGGTATTCAATTGCAATCCCCAGGCTGATCTCGGTCAAACCTGTGAGCCGCAGGGTACGCGGTGGTACAACGGCAAACTCTACCTCACGTCGCGGCACCGCGGCATTCTAGTTTACGACCCGCAGACGAAGCAGGTCAGCACCCTGGTTTACACCTACCGTAACCAGCTGTTCAAAGGCCCCAACGATCTCGACTTCGATGCCGAAGGCAATTTGTTCTTCACCGACCCCTGGGGAACCGGTCCTGGCCCAAGCGTGGCTGACCGCACGGGTGCCGTCTATCAGTATTCGCATGACGGTGTTCTGCGCCGGGTGATGGACAGCGGTTCGTTCCCGAACGGCATTGCCGTGTCGCCCGACAACGGCATGCTGGCCATCGGCGACTGCAGGGAAGGCCGCGTCTGGTATAGTCCCTTCATTACCGGCCCCACGATGGGCTGCCCGCAATGTTCCAAGGATCCGCTGCATCTGACCTTTGTTGGGGTAAAGGCGGGCACTTATGTGCCTGGCAACAGCTGTCCCGATGGCATCCACTACGACGCCCATGGCAATTTGTGGGCGCAGTTGGGTGGTCTCGGCGGCATTGTCGAGATCGATCCGCGCGGTCTGATCCTGGGCTTCGTGCCGATCCCGAACGGCGATGCCGCAACGACCAACTTTGCATTCGGCGGCCCCGATAACCAGTACATCTACTTCGAGGGCGCCATCAGCGGGACCTTCTGGCGCTTCAAGGCGCCCTATCCTGGCCTGATCGGTCCGGGGGGTGTTCGCCTGCCGGTGCAGCCGTGAAACGCCATGGTTCACCTGCGGGTTCGGCTGGGCAATGCGTCGGAGCGGCCAAGTCTTACGGCCGCCAAGACCCTTCTCGCACGTTGAGGCCCGGCCACCGTATGGCACGTTCTGGCCGGGAGCAGAGTGGCGGCTTTCGAGTGTTCAGCGGCGACAAGCGGACGGTCGCTCATGGAACTCGCGCGGCCTCGGGCGCGGTCGGAGTTGCAGGTGCGCGCCATAGAAGGATATGGCTCACGTGCCGCCGCACATGGGGACGGTAGATTGAGTGATGAAAACAACACTACGGCTCGCGCTACCAACGTTGTCCCGTTGGACCCAAAGAGTGTGCCCGCTGTCCCAGACATACCTCGGATAACACTCTCGCATAAGCGAGTTGGCAGAGCTGATTGGCGCAACAAGTCGTTTGCCGACCTCAACGCTCTAGGTGCTGAGTTCGAAGACTGCGACTTTAGGGTACTCCATCTTCCAGCGCGGTTATTTCAGGGATTCGAAGTTCACGAACTGTCGCTTTGATGGAGCTAAGTTCAACGATTGCAATTTCAAACGGGCAACTTTCTATGCGTGCGACCTAAAGTTTGTTCAATTCCAGCGATGCCTACTCGACTTGGACGAGGTGATTGCGTCACTCCCTGCCGAACCAAACATTCGACGGGAAGTCCTTCAAAACCTGCGCGCGAATGCGGTGGAGGTCGGAGACTATGCTAGCCAGGCCCGCTTAGTATTAGAGGAAGTAGCCGCCGCGAAGCGCCACTATAGCTACGCTCTATGGGGCTACGACAGCTATTACAAAAGGAAGTACTCGGGCGTCTTCCCCAAGATCAGGGCCGGAGCCAAGCTGGCAGGGCTGAACACCAGCGGGCTGATATGGGGGCATGGAGAAAAGGCTGGACGGCTCATCATTAGTTGCTTCGTGTTGCTTGGTGTGTTGGCATTCATCAACTTCTGGAACGTTATGCCACGGGTCGGATGGAAGGAGAGTGGCGCGGGGTGGAACGTGTTCGAGTACGTCGTTCAACTTTTCCTGGACATGTCGATAGACCCCAAGTTCCGAGGCTTCGCCGTGATCGACTATGCGGCGGTCGTCATGAGATACGTTTACATCGGGCTGTTCATATCAATCCTTTACAAGTCGATCTCACATCGATGACTAGAAGTGCAGGGTTGTTGGGCGTCTATGCGTTTGGTTCAGTGGGGCGCGGTCAACAGGACGATCTAAGCGATCTTGACGTACTGGCAGTGGTCCGTAATGGCGGCGGCAAAATTGCCGAACAGTTGGTGACTGAATATGTGCCCCCGAGCTTGCGGCAACTGAAGCTTTCGATTTCCTGGTATGGCGAGGATCGTCTCCGAGAAATGTTTCGAAACGGCGAGTTATTCGCTTGGCACCTGCACAGCGAGACGTTGCCCCTATACGATCCAATAGGCTACCTACACGGGCTGGGCACGCCCGCAGCATACCACGATGCTGTGACCGACACCCGGTCCTTTCAGAAGATCCTAAGAGGCATACCCGCTCAGGTATCCGCGAACGAGTGCAATGCAGTCTACGAATCTGGCCTTATTTATGTCTGCCTGCGGAACATCGCGATGGCGGCGTCGTGGCAACTTTGCAAGCACCCGAACTTCACCCGCCACTCACCGTTCGAGCTTAGTGATATGCGCGGATGTCCTATTTCGAGGGAGGAGTTCGCCCTCACCATGGCCTGCCGCATGGCTGGACAGCGAGGGAATGCACCTCCGCTTGGCGTCGACGCCGCGTTCGTGTTGGACGCTTACAGCAGACTAGATCCGTGGATTGAAGAGTTGTGCGACATGCTGGAAAGGAAGTAAGCCAGTGGACGGAAGTACGAGAAGAACTCGCTTCGAGGCCCGAGTGAGCCTTGAACGCGATTTTCTGACCCGTGTGAACCAGGCGTTCGGCGGCAGCGAGCCATTGGCGGGCATGACATTGGACGCTATCGAGTCTTGGCGGAAGCGCGCGAAGACCGTATGGCCTGCCGTCGACATGGACCGACTTGCGCGCCTTCTGCTGGCGGCATCGTCTCGTGCAGAATTGCTTGCTGACAACAGCAAGGAGGTTTTCGAGTTGGAGCACCGGCCTCCACCCAATTCCCTCAATGAGATTCGCATGTTGCTTGAACAAGCGCTCGCTGAAGAAACGCCGGCACGAGTTCTGAGCCCGGCGCATCGGGTCCCCTCCGGAGATCGGCTGGGTAGCCGAGCAACGAGCGCCTTGGGTTGAGTGCGGCCGTTCCGATGGCCGCTATTACACTCCACATCGCTCAGCTAATATGCATTCGTCCGAGACGGGAAGCCCAACATGATTAACCTGAGCGGTATCGGCCACGTTCTGTTGCGGGTCACCGACGAGGAAGCCTCAAAGCGGTTCTACCGCGACGTGCTGGGGAGCAGGACCCAGAACACGGCGGCGTGTTCATGACTCTGGGCGACGGCTTTCATACCATCGACATTGCGCAGCATCCCGCACCGCAGGACGCACCGAGGCCGTACCCCGGACAGCTCGGGCTGGCGCACATCGCGTTCAAGGTTGCCAGTTATGCGGCATTGCGCGAAGCCTACGCCCACCTGCTCAAAAACGGAGTCGAGATCCAGCGTGCCGCCGATCATGTCTGCCAGCGCAGCATCTATTTCGCCGATCCCGACGGCAACGGCCTGGAGATCTATTATGAGATGCCGCGGGCGCTGCAGCTGTTCCCGAACGGCCGCGGCGATGAGGACGAAGTGCTGCCGCTGAGCAGCGCAGACGACCCGCTACCCCAGTGGCTCGTCGAGGAGTGGCCCGGGGCCGCCGCGATCGCTAAGGTCGAACGGCTGCGCCGCCAGGCGGCATCGACAGCGGTCGATTGACCTTCGCCAGCCAGACGCCTTGAGCACACCGAACAGCGCTTTGGTCTAGGTCGCGCGGGGGACGACTTTCGGCGCAACCTCGGCATCGACACGAGGATCGATGAAGGACCGAAATCCACCCGGAGCACACGCCAGTGGAACGGCCGCTTTGGAGGAACGGCAATCATCGCCTGAGCATCTGCAATGGGCGCGAAGCAGAATGAGCAAAGAGATGGCCGCAAGGAGACAGTCTGCTGTGGGTGATCAGCACGCTGAAGTGGACTTTCACGGTTCGGCCAATCCTGCTCGGCCGCTTAACTGCTGGCGTCACGCGGCAGCCAGCTACTAACCGTTTGCTCGCTGTGCAGTTTGACTGGGTGCCGGGACAACGACAGTCGCGGTGCGTCCGGTTACCAGACGCACGTCGGCCGCCTGGCTTTCCTGCTTCGGGAATTTGCGGTGTGCTGGGTGGCGACAGAGAGAACCCTCGGCTGGAGTGATCATGGAAACGACACAGCATCACCTCCGTCTGCGCCACGGCATGGCGAATATCGGGCCTGGTCTGCGGCTGCATTACGTGACAGCCGGCAACGGTGATCGCACGGCGGTGTTGCTGCACGGTTTTCCCCAGACCTGGCAGGAATGGCGCCACGTGATCGGGCCGCTGTCAGAAGCAGGCTTCCGGATCGTCGCCCCTGACTACCGCGGAGCTGGCCATTCGTCCCGGCCGCTGGGAGGTTACGACAAGCGGACGATGGCTGAAGATATTCATCAATTGGTCCGGGAGCACCTGGGCACCACTGGCCGGCTGGTTTTGATCGGCCATGACATCGGCCTCATGGTCGCCTATGCCTACGCCCAGGCATTCCGAGACGAGGTATCGCATCTCGTCGTAATGGATGCGCCGGTGCCGGGGACGGCTATATTCGACCGCATACGAACCGATTCGCGCGTCTGGCACTTTGCCTTCCATGGCGTGCGGGATGTCCCCGAGATGCTGGTTGCGGGGCGCGAACGACCCTACCTTCAGGCATTCTTTGGCGCCCGCCTGTATAACCCATCGGCTTTTGATGAGTTTGAACTGGATATCTATGCCGCTGCCTATGCGGCCCCGGGTGCGATGCGGGCAGGGTTCGAGCTGTATCGCGCGTTCGATCACGACATCGAGCATAACCAAACCGCATTGGCCGAGAATGGGAAGCTAACAGTGCCGGTTCTAGCTGTTGGCGGCGCATATAGTACAACCGGCCCCTTGATGGCGGAGATGATGCGGGAGGTGGCCGAAGACGTGACCGAACTTCGGGTACCAGACACGGCCCATTGGATCGCAGAGGAAAATCCCACTGAATTCCTTGAAGGCTTACAGAAGTTTCTCCGGCGCGCAGGTCGCGGCGAAGCCACCGGGACCTGACGCGCCACCAAATGGCAGCCACCCATTCCCTCACGAAAGGCCGCTTTGTCCCTGAAGCCGACGTTTCACTGATCAAGCCTTGCGAACAACCGGTCGTGCGCCGGGAGACCGGTAAGGAGGAAGTGGTGAGAGTCCACTGCGATGAAGGAGTAGCAAACCACGTCGGCCCCGAGCCGTGCGCAGGCATCCGCGAGGGTGTCGGCGAAGCGTCGGTAGGGGTACGTGCAGGCCAGCCATTGAGCCGCGAAATTGTTCTGATCTCGGGTGCCGACGCCGTGACTAGGGTGGAAGGCAACACGGAAGGATGCGTTATTGCGAGTGTCCGCCCGGCCCGGCGTGGTCATAGACCCTGGCATGTACGGAAGCTCCTTGCACGGGAACCGGGAGATCTCTGGATCGGCCATAAGCCCTCCAACTCGGGGCGTATGGTCCGCAGCGGAAAGGCGATGAGCCGTAGTCGCTGATGTACGATCCAGAGAAGTCAGACTCCGGCATAGTAGCTGTGAAGTCGACGAACAAAGCCGGGCGACCGGCGGCGGAGTTGGCGGAGCCAAGGCTGGGGACCAAGGGAAGCGCGGGACAGCAAAGCACGCACCGGGCACAGGACCGGGCTCGCGTGACCCAGGCGCTGGATCGCGTACGGAAAGTCGCAAAGGAGAGGAAAAAGGAACAGTTCACCGCGCTCCTCCACCACGTCAGTGTCGAAACGCTGCGGACGGCGTTCTACGCGCTCAAACGCAAGGCCGCCCCCGGCGTGGATGGCATGACGTGGCGGGACTATGAGGCAGGCCTCGAGCGACGGCTCGAGGACCTGCACAAACGGGTCCATCGAGGCGCTTACCGGCCTCAACCGTCCCGCCGGACGTATATACCGAAGGCGGACGGGAGACTTCGGCCGCTGGCGATCGCCGCCCTGGAGGATAAGATCGTCCAGGGCGCGACCGTGCTGGTACTCAACGCGATCTATGAAGGCGACTTCTGCGGTTTCTCCTACGGGTTTCGGCCTGGAAGAGGGCCGCACGACGCGTTGGATGCCCTGTCGGTGGCAATCGACAGGCGGAATGTGAACTGGGTAGTAGACGCCGACATCCAGAACTTCTTTGGGGCGGTCAGCCAGGAGTGGCTGATCCGCTTCGTGAAGCATAGGGTTGGCGACGAGCGCATCACCCGCCTGATTCAGAAGTGGCTCAAGGCGGGCATCCTTGAGGACGGGGACGTGACGGTGGACGACCGGGGGACAGGCCAAGGGTCGGTGATCTCACCGCTTCTCGGGAATGTCTACCTGCACTATGTCCTGGACCTGTGGGCCAAACGCTGGCGACGGCGTGAGACCACCGGCGACATGATCATCGTGCGGTACGCCGATGATTTGGTCGTTGGCTTCGAGCACGAGGGCGACGCCCGTCGCTTTCTTGATGCGATGCGCGCGAGACTGAAGGAGTTCGCGCTGTCGCTCCATCCGGAGAAGACCCGTCTGATTGAGTTTGGTCGCCATGCGGCGGCCGACCGCAAACAGCAAGGGCTTAGCAAACCGGAAACCTTCGCGTTCCTGGGGTTCACGTTCATCTGCGGAAAGACACGCCGCGGGCGATTCCAGCTTCAACGGAAAACCCGGCGTGACCGCATGCGGACGAAGCTCCAGGAGATCAAGGGGGAGCTGAGGCGTCGAATGCACCAACCAATTCCCGAACAAGGGGAATGGCTGAGGCAGATCGTGACCGGGCACTTTGCTTACTTTGCTGTTCCAACAAACATCCGGGCGCTGTCGGCGTTCCGGCATTATGTGACCGATATCTGGAGGCGCACGCTTCGGCGGCGCAGTCAAAAGGACGGTTGCACTTGGGATCGCATCGCGCAGGTATCAGGACACTGGCTCCCTAAGCCCCGCATCCTTCATCCCTGGCCAGATGTGCGCTTCGCCGTCACCCACCCGAGGTAGGAGCCCAGTGCCCGAATCGGGCTCGCTGGGATCTGTGCGGGGGGCGCCCGGCAACGGGCGTCCCTACCGCGATTCTGCTTACGGGTGGCGGTGAAAATCCTGCCGTAGTCCGACGTGGGCGCGTTGCCGTCGGCACCTGGCGGCGCTGAACGTCCGCTTCTGCGATCGGCTCTCGGGCCGGCGTAGGACCAGCTTGGGTCGACAGCTGCCGTTGGCAAACCCCATGCACGAACGTCTGCTTGCTGCCGTTGCGCACTCCAGAGCGGCTGTTCCGGTTTCGTGAAGAGTTTCGGGCGCCACTTGGCGCACGAAAGTCTGCGAGGAACGAACCCGCGGGTCGCAGACGATGGTCTATGGGTCTTTCTGTTTTCGGCTGAGCGTGGCGAAGTCACGACCGGCAGTGGGAGCCGCGGAACGTGATGCGATCTGTCCGAATTGTCGCTGGACCGGATGCGGGAAATCTGCACGTCCGGGTCTGTGAGGGGTGGGGATGGCAACGTCCCCATCTACTCGGCAGCGTTTATGGCGGACCGGCGAGAGGTGGCGCTGGAAGGCCCGGTGGTCGGCAAGTGGTGCGAGGTTGCCGAAGAAGGCAAGCCTGCCGGCGTCGTGGAGTGCGATCAGTCTGGTGAGGAACAGGCGGCGGAACAGCTTGCCCAGGACGCGCACCGGCAGGAGGAACGCCGGTCGCGAGGAGAGCCAGCGCTGCCCATCGAGTGCGATGCCGCCAGCCGGCACGATCATGTGCACGTGGGGGTGGTGAGTCAGTGCCGATCCCCAGGTGTGGAGCACGGCGGTGATGCCGATCCGTGCACTCAGGTGTCGAGGATCGGCGGCGATCGTGAGCATCGTCTCAGACGCCGCGTGGAACAGCAGGTCATAGACCACGGCCTTGTTGTGGAGCGCGATGTCGGCGACCTCGCTCGGTAGGGTGAAGACAACATGGAAGTATCCAACCGGCAGCAGGTCGGCCTCGCGCTCGGCCAGCCACGTGCGCGCGGCGGTGCCCTGGCACTTGGGGCAGTGCCGGTTCCGGCAGCTGTTGTAGGCGATCCGCCAGAGGCCGCAGTCCTCGCAAGCCTCGACATGACCGCCCAGGGCCGCGGTGCGGCAATGCTCGATCGCCGACATGACTTTGAGCTGATGAAGGCTCAGGTGTCCGGCATGGGTGGCCCGATAAGTGGGGCCGGCGGCACGGAAGATATCGGCGACCTCGAGCGAGGCGCGCACCGCCTCAGCCGGCGGGAGCGATCGCTCCGGTCTTGAACATGCCGAGCTTGTCGAGCGGGCTGGTCACGGTGCGTACCGTTCGGGTCGCAACCTTGGTGTAGAAGGCGGTGTTCTCCAGCTTGGCGTGGCCAAGCAGCACCCGGATGACGCGGATATCGACGCCGTCTTCCAGCAGATGGGTGGCAAAGCAACAGCCAACCCTCGCGATGCATCAGGCCCTGTTGGTGTCCGACCTTCCACCACTCGCGCAGCAGGGTGAGCAGATCTGTCGGGAGCATGGCATTGCGATACCGGCCACCCTTGCCACGCTCGACCCGGATCAGCATGCGCTCGCTGTCGATATCGGCAACCTTGAGCGCCGCGATCTCCGCCACACGCAGGCCAGCGCCATAGGCAACCGATAGAGCCGCCTGATGCTTGAGGCAGGTGGTCGCGTTGAGCAGTCGCGCGACCTCATCCCGGCTTAGCACCGCTGGCAGGTTGCGCGGATGCGCCACCCGGATCAGCTTGCGCGTCAGGTCGGGCCGGTCGATCGTGTGCGTGAAGAAGAACCGCAACGCCGACACAATGCTGTTCATGGTCGGCGTCGGCACGCCGGCATCACGCTGTTCTGAAATCGGCGCACGTCATCCGCGGTCGCTGTATCGGGTGAACGGCCGAGGAAGGTCGCAAAGCGCCCCACGTCCCGAATGTAGTTGCGTTGCGTCTCTCGCGAGAACCGGCGCATGTTCATATCGTCGATCAGTCGCTGGCGCAGTGGGCTGATTGCAGCGGTGCGAATAGCCTCGTCCATCGGTCGGCTCCTCTTGGTTGAAGGAAGCCGAAATGCTCAGACCACCCTGGGCAACGCTCAAACGATGTGCATCAGCGGCGCGTCTACCTCGACATCAACACCACCACCTCTCCCGCGAAGCGGGTTCGTTCTTCGGCCAGATCCTGTCGGACAGCTCTGCGCCCGATGCGGACGTTCCAGGCCGTTTGGCGGTCGCTCGAATGCAGACGTTCGCGCAAGTATGATGGTAGTCGCTCAAATGTCTGATGCGGGGTGGAGCGCCGGCATTCATAACGGCATTGGTGCTGGAAGCCAACCCAACCAGTCAGAACCGTGCCGCTGCGTTTTGGCCACGTTCGTTCGACATCGTGTCGAATGCATCGAGCACGAGGCCTTGTTTTGCTCTGGTATTGGTCTTGCTCCTAAAATCCTACTATGCGGTTGCGCTCGGTCTTGCCGCGACGGTGTCGTACCAGTACCTGAGCGCGCGGCTCTCGGCAGGAACAGGCATGTCGAGTGCGCGCGTCGCGAAATCGACAGCCACCAAAGTGGTGATATCTGCCGCGGAGAAATTCTTGCCCGCGATGAAGGGAACATCCGCCAGTCTCGCATCCACGTCGCTGAAGAAATTTGCGACCCGGCGTCTGCTGCGCTCGACCAGTTCCGGGATCTGCGGGTAATCGTGCGGCCCTGCGATCGCGCGGCCTGCCAATCTCGGTGCAGCGTTGCGTACGCCCTCCATCACAGCGGCGAAGCCTTCCAGTTCCGCACGCCGCTCCCACATCGTCACCAGCGCTTTGTCTTTCGGTGTCGTGCCGAGCATTGGCGTCGTGGGGTAGGCCTCCTCCAGATAGCGCCAGATCGCCAGGACCTCGCCGATCGCTGTGCCGTCTTCGAGCATCAGGGTCGGAACGACACGGCGCGGATTGATCGCGCGATAGGCGTCGCCGTGTTGCTCTCCCGCGGCGAGATGGACGGAGACGAGTGGCAGGGCGATGCCCTTCTCGACGAAACATACGCACACGTCTGGAATTGGGGGATGCTGGCGCGTGATACAGCTTGAGTGCTTCAGGCATCGTTGACCTCACGGGTTGGAACATGCGCAAGCGGGCGCCAGGGGGAAGGGAGGGCAGTAGACGGTCGCATCGCGGTCGAGAGTGCGAGTGTGGCAAGGCTGAGGAGCGCGATGACGCCCGCGCCCAAATCGGTAGCCAGGCGTAGCCCCCAACCGGTCGCAACAATGCCCAGGCTGATGGCGACCATGCCCATCGACAGATAGGCAAGCAGATAGAGGGCGGAGAGCACGGCGCCGCGGTGCTGCGCCGGCGCGGCGGTGTTCATCACCTGCAACGCGCTGAGGAAGAGCAGGCTGTATCCTGCCCCGGCCATGACGGTCGCCAGCAGGAATATGGGTAGGCCATGCAGCGCGACCGCCATGGCAAGCAGCCCCATCCCCGTAGCGGAGGCGAGGGCGCCGAGTGTCATCGCTGTCCGGGCGGTGAGTGATCGCGCAACAGTGCTGACGGCCCCGGAGACGATCGCGAACAGCGACAGGACGGCGCCGTTCACCAGAGCGTTCGGCGACCCGATGAGATCGTGGGCGACCTGGCCGCCAAGCGAGAGGATCAGCACGCCGTGCGTGTAGGCCGTCATCATCGCGACCGATGCGGTCGCGAAGGCATTGCGCACGTTGGGTGGCACGAACGGCAGGCGCGGGCGCCAGACCGTGGCCATGCCGGCCGTCGTGTGGCGCGGCAGGAACCATGTCGCGACGAGAAGGAGCGTCAGCAACATGGCCAAGACCCAGAACGAAAGGCGGGTCGGCCAAGGCGCATAGGCGATCAGCGCACCACCGAGCAGCAAGGCTGCGGCAAAGCCTGCAGCCTGCGCAACCGTCGTGATCAAGGCGGCGCGCCGCGACGAATTTCCCGCGGCGGCTACAGTAGCGAATTCGACGACAGCAGCGGTCGAAGGACCCGCGGAGAGGCCGACGCCGACGCCCATCAAGGTTCGAGCCGAGAAGAGCCACACGACGTCAGGCGCCACCGCGAACAACACAGTGCCGGCGAGCGAGGCGCCAAGTCCCATCAGCATGGCGGCGCGCCGGCCGATATGATCAGAGATGTCGCCGACGCCGATCAGGGTCAGAACGACGACGACTGGATAGATAGCGAAGATCCCGGTCGTCACGATGTGATTTAGCTGCCATTCATCGGCATAAAGCCGATAAGCCAACGCCGGTGCGGCGCTGGTCCAGAGCGTGTGGGCGACCACACCGGCGGACACGAAAAGGCTGGCGCGTGGCCCGAGCGAGGCTTCTCTGAACAGGGCGGTCTTTCCGGAGAGCATAATCGCTTGCTTTGCTGTTTGGTGGGCTTGGAAATTCATGGAGCCCAAGGGTCGGCGGCCGAGAGAAACATCGAGACGTGACGGACGAACAGTTCGGGATACTGGTACAGAGAGCCGTGCGCTGAATTGGGATAAATGACGAGCTGAGCGTTCGGCAGATTCTGCTGCAGGATGTACGAGTTGATCGTGTCGATGATAACATCGTCGCTGCCATTGACGACGAGAGTTGGCTGCTTGATCTCTTTTAGATAGCGCCAGGCGTGTTCGCGTTTGGCACCCCATTCGGCAATTGCGGTACGCTGCGCCAGCGCTGCCTTCTCGGTCACTTCAGGACCGCGATCCTTGGTGCGAATTGAAAGCGTATGAGAAATCTATGTCCGGCCGCTTGGCTTACTTGTGACGGCGTGAAGTGAACACGAAGCCAAAGATCGTCCGGATTTTCATAGGTTGCGCCGAAGATCTGTTTGCCTTCTGGCGTACCGGTATCCATTCTCTCGCCGCTTCGCGGTCCGGTGCCGACCAGCACCAGGCGGCGGACGAGGTCGGGAGCCTGTAGCGTGATTTCTTGTGCGACGAGACCGCCGATCGAAAAGCCCAATAGGTCAACCTGCTTGAGCCCGAGCATTTTGATGAAGGCAATCGCGTTGGCTCCCATCTCCGCAACGGAGCGCGGAACATCGCCAGAGCTACTCGAAACGCCGGCGTTATCGAACAGAATGACTTCACACTCTCTGGCGAAGCCATCGGTCACTGCGGGATCCCAATGGTCCATGGTGCCCATGAAATGCATGTTGAAGACGAGTGGCACATCGCCTTGTCTGCCAAAGCGGCGATAGGCGAAGCGAATGCCATTTGCTTCAACATATTGGGTGAGCGCAGTTTGGTGGGTGTACGTGTTCATGGTCGCTGTCCGAATATATCAGGTTGCGGTTTTGCCACCGTTGATCCTGACGATTTGGCCAGTAATGAAGGATGCTTTGTCTGAAGTTAGGAACACGATGGCGTTGGCGATCTCTTCCGGCTTCGCACCGCGTTTGAGCGGTACTGCGGCATAGAAGGCGGCTTTCCTGTCGGGCGTGCCGGTCAGCCGATCGAGCATCGCGGTCTCTGTTGGACCAGGTGCGACCGCATTGACGCGGACACCGAAGGCGGCGGCTTCGAGAGCAGCAGATTTCGTCAGACCTTCCACCGCATGCTTGCTTGCTGTGTACAGCCCCAGGTTCGCTGCACCGCGCTCGCCCATGGTCGAAGATAAATTGGCGATACTGCCTGAACCTTGCGATTGCATGACCCGCAGTTCGTGCTTCAAGCTCAGAAACGTGCCGAGTACGTTGGTGTCGAACATTCCAGCATAGTCGCCTGGCGTCTGCTCGGTCAGCGGGCCAGGTTTTCCTTCGGTTCCGGCATTGTTGACCGCAACATCCAGCCGGCCGAAACGCGCGACGGTCTGTTCGACGAGGTTGCACACGTCGTCTTCGTGACGCACGTCCGCCAGAATGAAAGCGGCCTTCGCGCCGAGACCATGAAGCTCGTCTTCGAGTGCCTTGCCTTCGGCCTCGCGCCGGCCGGATACAACGACCGTTGCGCCTTCTTTGGCGAAGGCAAGCGACGTGGCACGGCCGATGCCCGTCAGAGCGCCTGTGATGAGTACAACAGGATTGTCCATTGTTGTTGTGCCTTCATGGAATGGTCTGGTCACACCGAAAAGATCAATTAGCGGTGTGACCGCCGTCGACGTTGAGGATATGGCCGGTGATGAATGAAGCTTCGTCCGATGCGATGAAGACGATCGCGTTGGCTAGCTCCTCCGCGAGGCCGAGGCGACCCATCGGGACACCTGCCATGAGGGCCGCCTTGATCTCGGATGTGCCGGTAAAACGGGTCAACATGTTGGTGTCCGTGGGACCGGGCGCCACGGCGTTCACACGGATTCCCGACTTGGCGATCTCGAGCGCCACCGACTTGGTTATGCCTTCGACGGCGTGCTTGCTGCCGACATAGATAGAGGCACCTGCGGCACCCTCGTGCCCGTAGGTCGAGGAGATGTTGATGATGCTACCGCTGCCCTGCCGCTGCATGATGCGAACTTCGTGCTTCATGCTGAGGATCACGCCCAGAACATTCGTGTCGAATGTCGCGGCATAGCTTTCCGCGGTCTGATCCGTGATCGGGCCAACCTGGCCTTCGGTGCCGGCATTGTTCACCGCGACATCGAGACGGCCAAAGCGTGCGGCGGTTTGGTCAACCAGGGTGCGGACATCATCTTCGTTGCGGACGTCGGTATTGATGAACTCGGCCTCCGAACCGATAGAGCGCAGTTCCTTAACGAGCGCCTTGCCAGCCTCGTCACGCCGACCGGCAACAACCACAATCGCGCCCTTTTTGGCGAAGGCGACGGCGACGGCGCGTCCGATGCCGGTCAGACCTCCGGTGATCAATACGACAGGCGTGCTCATGATCCGAACTCCTTGACCGATGTGCGTTTGAGCTTCGAAAGCCGTTGCGCAGGCGCCATGTGTCCGTCACCTGGAAGGCATTCCGCCTCTCTCGTGGTCGAAGACTTGGGCGCTCGTTGTGCGGCGGAGAAAGACTTTGTAGGCTCGCCGTCATACCTCACAGGCATGGGGGACGGCGTGGAACTGCGCCATCTCCGCTATTTCGTCGCGGTCGCCGAGGCAGGTAGCCTCACGGTGGCGGCAGAACAGCGGTTGCATACGGCCCAGCCCTCTTTGAGCCGTCAGATGCGCGATCTCGAATACGAGGTCGGGGTACCACTGCTTATCCGCAGCGCGCAGGGCGTGGAGTTGACCGATTCCGGCCGAGCCTTTCTCGATCATGCGCGATTGGCGCTGGTGCAGGTCGAGGCAGCCACCGAGGCGGCACGGCGGGCCGCTCACCCCGCCAAACCGATCTTTGCCCTTGGATTTCTGACTGGACAAGAGATGGATTGGCTGCCGGAGGCCATGCGCATCCTTCGAGACGAACTACCGAATATCGAGATCTCAGTCTCCAGCCAGTATTCTCCCGATCTCGCGCAGGCTCTGCTGAGGGGAAAGCTCGACCTGGCTTTCATGCGTCCCGAAGCGGGGCTGCCCGACCTGCACTATACGGTCATCGTCAAGGAGCCGCTTGTCGTCGTCATGCCGAATGATCATCGCTTGGTGTCGAAGAACGCCGTCGCGCCTCAAGACATCGCGGGAGAGATATTCATTGGCATTTCGATCACCGCCCCCACGCTTCAAGTGGTCATAGATGACTACTTGAAACGATCGGGCATGGGTCTTCGACCAGCGCATAGTGTGGACAATCTCGCGATGGCTATGTCGCTGATCGCATCGACCCGGGGGGTGGCGCTTCTGCCGGCTTATGCGAAGAACTTCCTGCCAAGGTCCCTGACCAGCCGTCCGCTCGATGGTAAGGCACCGTTCATCGATCTTGTCATCGGCTACAACAAGACCAACGCCTCGCCCATTCTCGGACTGTTCCTTTCTCGCGTCGACAAGCTGAGGAAGGTCCTACAAACGCATTGACCAATCGCCATTGCCTGTTGAGACGGTCCGATGGCACCTTGTCGCGCTCTCCGCGCGAAAGCGGTCGGTCTCCTTTCGGCCAACTTTGGTCATTTGACAGAGCTCGGCCAGAGGGTGGAACTGGGCCTCAAAGGCCGCTGTGGTGGTTGGCTAAGGGCGACGACGGCAATCTCGTGGGCGATCCATTCCGCAAGGCCACGGGCGGTTTCGGAAAACGGTCGAACGGGCTCTCGTGTCGGCTTCATACCGCCTAAGCCGGAATAGGAGCTTCTGGCAACATCGAGACACCGCGCCTCAGAGGAAAGTCGTAATGGAGAAGACGCCGAGGGCATCCGACGAGGGGCTTGTCATGTTGGCAGGCTGCCGCGGCCCGGTCACCTGGCAGCGTCTAACTATGCAAGTGCTGAGCTCTCGAGTCCATCGGTTTCCACTCCCGATCACTTTGATCATCCGTACAGCTTGTTTGTGGTCTCCGCGATCTTGCGGCCCTGGTAGCGGGCTCCCTCGAGCTCGTTCGCGGTGGGAAGTCTCGAGCCATCTCCGCCTGTGATCGTTGTGGCACCGTAGGGCGAGCCACCGGTAATCTCGTCAAGCGTCATCTGTCCTGCATGACCGTAATCGAGGCCGACCACCACCATGCCGAAGTGCAGAAGATTGTTGATGATGATCGAGAACAGCGTCGTCTCCTGCCCGCCATGTTGCGTGGCGCTCGACGTAAACGCGCCGCCGACCTTGCCGTGCAATGCTCCGCGCGCCCAAAGTCCTCCGGCCTGGTCAAGGAAATTGCCCATCTGCGACGGCATTCGCCCGAATCGGGTGCCGGCACCGATGATGATCGCGTCGTAGGCAGTGAGATCATCGACCTTTGCGATCGGCGCTACCTGATCGAACTTGTAATGCGACTTGCGAGCGATGTCCTCGGGCACCAGCTCCGGCACACGCTTGATGTCAACATGTGCGCCGGCCTGCCGCGCCCCCTCAGCGACCGCATTCGCCCGCGTACGCATGAGAACCGGCCTTTTGGCAACCGGTGGCTGCAACGAGTGAATTGCAAGAGATTCTGCTCCGGATCGATAGCAGTCTTGTTTCTGCCTTCGCTGGGGTTGATGCTCTCGGCCAGTTGGCGCCCATAGCGGTCGTTCCAAGCCACCCCGCCGTTACTCGAATGCGGATGTTCGCCCAAATGTGGGGGTAGCTGTGCAGACATCTGCAGCGGCGGCCCGAGCGCACCAATCCGGAACAGATGCAACGCGACTTGCGTTGTCCCATTGTTGAGCACGTTGGGGCGATCATAGAGGCCATCGGCCAACAGGTGCTTTGCCGCGGCCACTGCTTGCGGACCCCATCGAGAATCGCCTGGCGGACCAGGTTCTCTATTGCGTGGGCGATATTAGAGGTCGGCAACATCCGCCAGCGCCTCGTGTGCGGCGCGCACCACCGCCTCGGCGCTGATATCGAACTTCTTGTAGACGTCGGCGATCTTGCCGGAGGCGCCGAAGCCGTGCATGCCGACGAAGCGGCCTTCGAGGCCGATGTAGCGCTCCCAGCCCATCTCCACCGCCGCTTCCACCGCGACACGCGCACGGGTCGTGCCGAGAACCGCCTTCCTGTAGGCGGCGTCCTGCTCCTCGAAGAGCAGGCGGCACGGCATGGAGACAACCGCCGTCGGGATGCCTTCCTTCTGGAGAAGGTCCCGCGCCGCGACCGCAAGATGCAGTTCCGAGCCGGTGCTCAGGATGGTGAGCTTGCGCTCGCCGCCCTCGGCCTCCAGCAGAACATAGCCGCCCTTGGCCGACTTGTTCTCGTTGCCGGGTTTGCGACGGAGTAGTGGCATCGGCTGGCGGGACAGGGCGATGACGGCCGCCTGGCGCGGCGTGTCCAGGATCAACTCCCAGCACTCGGCGGTCTCGACCGGATCGCCCGGGCGATAGACCGCGAGGTGTGGGATGGCCCGCAACGCCGCGAGGTGCTCGATCGGCTGATGGGTCGGGCCATCCTCGCCGAGGCCGATCGAATCATGCGTCATGACGAAGATCGTCCGGATCTGCATGAGGGCGGCGAGGCGGATAGACGGGCGGCAGTAATCCGTGAAGCACAGGAAGGTGCCGCCGTAGGGGATCAGGCCGCCGTGCAGCGCGATGCCGTTCATGGCCGCGGCCATGCCGTGCTCGCGCACGCCGTAATGCATGTAGGTGCCGCTGTATTCGCCAGGCCTGATCTCGATCATGCCCTTCGCCTTCGTATTGTTCGACGGCGTCAGGTCGGCAGAGCCTCCCAAAAGTTCCGGGATAGCGGCGGAGAGATGGTCGAGCACGGCGCCGCTCGCCGCACGGGTCGCCATGTCCTTGCCGCTCGCAATGAACCCGGCTCGGGCTGCCGCGATCGCCTTCTTCCAGTCAGCCGGCAACTCGCCGCCGTTGCGGCGCTCGAATTCGGAGCGGAGTTCGGCCGGCGCCCCCTTGGCGCGGTCGGCCCAGGCCATGCGGGCTGCGCGGCCTTTGGCGCCGATCTCGCGCCACTCGCGCAGAAGGTGCTCGGGGATCACGAACGGGGGCGAATCCCAGGCGAGGATTTTCCGCGCGCCGGCGATTTCCTCTTCTCCCGGCGCGTCGCTATGGGCCTTCTGGGTGCCGGCCCTGGTCGGGAAGCCGAAGCCGATGATGGTCTTGCAGGCGATCATGGACGGCTTGTCCGTCACGGCGCGGGCGGCAGTGATGGCTTCGCGGATCGCGTCGGTGTCGTGGCCGTCGATCTCCTGCACGTGCCAGCCGGAGGCGCGGAAGCGCTCGGCCTCGTTGTCGGAGACCGAGAGGCTGGTCGCGCCGTCGATCGAGATCGAGTTGTTATCCCAAAAGGCGATCAGACGGCCGAGCTTGTAGTGGCCCGCCATGGAGATCGCTTCCTGGCTGATGCCCTCCATCAGGCAGCCATCGCCCATGAAGACGTAGGTCCAGTGCTTGCACAGGTCGTCCCCGAATTTGGCGTTCAGGATGCGTTCGGCGAGGGCGAATCCCACTGAGTTCGCGATGCCCTGGCCGAGCGGGCCGGTCGTCGTCTCGATGCCGTCGGCGTGTTTGTATTCGGGGTGGCCGGCGGTCCGGCTGTCGACCTGGCGAAACCGCTTCAGCTCATCCAGCGTCAAATCCTTGACGCCGGTCAGGTACAGCAGGCCGTAGAGCAGCATCGAGCCGTGGCCGTTCGACAGGAGGAAGCGGTCGCGGTCGAACCAGTGCGGATCGGCCGCATCGAACTGCATGAAATCCTTGAAGAGAACAGTCGCGATGTCGGCCATGCCCATCGGTGCGCCAGGATGGCCGCTCTTGGCCTGCTGCACGGCATCCATGGAGAGAAACCGGATGCAGTCGGCCAAATCCCGCAGGTGCTTGTCGCGGGGCTTGGGGACCGTCTTGATCGCCGGAGTGGGCGTGACGTCAGCCATGATTGGAGGCTCCTTCTTCGCGAGATCGATCGGGTGAAGGGTGTGGCATGGCTTCGTGAGCACCGAAACCGTGTGCCGATTCAACTCGAAAGCTTCACGCGGTCGTGTCCCCGATTGCCGAGACGAGGAGCCGCCGCATGACGAGGACGGCTGGAGAGACGCCCTTCCCGGCCAATATCACGGCCGTCAAGACGGGGTCCCCTCCTCTCCCGATACCGGACGTTCCTCACCTGCAACGGGTAATGCCCACTTACGCCTGATATGGGGGAGGCCGGACGTAGAGGTCTGCTATGCCCGGCCGTTCTGGCAAATGCCGCCGCTGCTGCAAAGCCGACATCGGTGGGCAGCGACATGGGTCTTGGTTGCGACGCTTCCGGCAATTTCGTTTGCCCTCGCCAGCAGATGCTTGGGTCGGCCTGAAACACGTGAGCTCGTCGAGCTGCACATTTCCCTCTTTCGTTCGGCCATGTGTCCGGCGCCGCGGCGCTGCTTAGGCCGCGCGACTGTCGTCAAACAAACTATCCGATGGGTCGGCATCGAGCGGCGTCAATCGGGGATCGAAGCAGAAGCGTGTCCCGCAATAGGGACAGAGGACCGTGTCCGCCTCGCCCATGTCGATGTAGACGTGCGGGTGATTCTGGGGTGGGGACTTGCCGATGCACTTGAATTCCTTCACCCCAATGCGGATCTCGGGGATGCCGCGGTCGTACCTGAACTTCATCCGAGTGCGCTGGGCGTCACGTCGCGATTCCGTCGGCATGAGTTTAAATTCACTGACATCACAGTCTCCCAGCAATGATAGAGCACGCGGGCTTGTCGCCGGATTCCGCGAGGAACGCGTGAAGCGCCGCGACCACCTGCGCGCCTTCGCCAACGGCAGCGGCAACTCGCTTGACCGATCCCGAGCGCACGTCGCCGATCGCGAAGGCTCCGGGCAGGGTGGTTTCGAGCGGCCTCGGAATGTTCGCGCCCGTGCGGACAAAGCCGTTGTCATCAAGTGTCACACCCGACCCCGACAGCCATCCGGTATGCGGCTCGGCGCCGATGAACAGAAACAGATGTCGGATCGCGCGCGTTACTACTTCCCCGGATCGGTAAGAGCGACAGCGTATCGCCTCTAGAATGCCGGCCTGCCCTTCGAGAGCGTCGACCGTTGTCTGGGCCAGCACCTCGATGTTCGGAATCGAGACAATGCGCGCGACCAGGTAGCGCGACATGCTTAAAGCCAGACTGGGACCACGAACGATCAGCCAAACCTTCGCCGCTTGGCTCGACAAATACACTGCGGCCTGGCCGGCGGAATTGCCTGCGCCGACCAGCGCCACCTCCTGCCCGGCACACAGCCGTCCCTCCAGCGGCGACGCCCAGTAGTGAACGGACGAGCCCTCGAAAGGTGCGAGATTGTCGACGTCGAGCCGGCGATACTGCGCACCCGTGGCAATGACCACGGAACGCGCGCGGACGTGTTCCTTGTTGGCGAGCGTGAGCAAAAAGCGTCCGCCTTTCAAAGCCGTCTGGGCCTGCAAGGTCTGGACCTCATCGGGGATCGCCATGTCGACCCCGAATTTCTGGGCCTGGTTAAACGCGCGCGCCATCAGGGCGATACCGGTGATCCCGGTCGGGAAGCCCAGATAATTCTCGATCCGCGCCGACGCGCCAGCTTGACCGCCGAACGCGCGACAATCCAGCACCAGCACCGAGAGACCCTCGGAGGCTGCGTAAACCGAGGCGGCGAGGCCCGCCGGACCGGCGCCGACGATGACCACGTCATAAATCTTGTTCGGATCGATCGGCCCGACGAGTCCAAGGCTACGGGCAAGCCGGTCTTCGCTGGGATTTCGCAGCAGTTCGCCGCTGGGGCACAGAACGATTGGCAATTCGCTGGGTTTGATGTGGAAGCGCTCGATCAGTGCTTGCGCACATGGATCAGTCTCTGGGTCCAGGCGCTGGTGCGGATGCCCGTTGCGGGCAAGAAATCCTTCGAGCCGCAGAACATCGGCATGAGCAGCGCCGCCGACAATCACCGGCCCGCCAGCTCCGGTTTCGAGTAAACCTACACGACGCAGGATTAGGGCGCGCATAATTCGCTCGCCAAGTTCGGCTTCTTCCACCAGAAGATCGCGCAGCCGCCGCGGCGGAATGAGTAGCGTCTCGACCGCCCCTACAGCACTGGCGTCGATCAGGGATGGCCGGCCCGAGAGCTGGGCCAGCTCTCCCATGAACGAGCCCGGACCATGGGTTACGATGAGCTCCGAGTGCCCCAGTCCACGTTGACTGGCATCGATTTGCCCCTCCACGATGATGAAGGCGCCCGGGGCGATTTCGCCGGTGGTGACGATGCGTTCGCCTGACGCGTAAGCCTTGCGTTCACCGAACCGCGCCAGTCGCTCGATATCTACCGGCTCCAGGACAGGGAACATCTGATCATGTCGGGCTTCGATCAACGGGGGCACAGACTGCGGCATGGTTTTCCCTCACGGGCTCAAAGAAACTTGGGTCCCAAAATCGCGACCCAAGGGTTGCCGTAGATATCTACTGCTTGCCGGCCGCTCTGCGCCGTCTCCCAGTCATCAGATAGATATTTGCCCGGGGCTCAAAGAGAGGATCGGCTGAGGTCTCGATGCCATCCACGCGAGGGATAGGATCGAAGATGATGTGCTGTTGTTCGCCAGCGTTGTTCGGGGCAATGTCCGTCAAACTGATTTCGCCAAAGGTGAGCTGAGGACGATCCTCAGGCCAGCGGACGGTAGCATCATCGACGGTGTCGCCGTCTTCGGCCACTTGCACGGAGAAGCGGAACCTAACCGGTTCCTTCGCCGTCCGCGCCTTGAGCTCGTCGAAGAGGAAGTTTGGCTCCTGCGCTACCGCTCCAGCCGCATCCAGATATTCATTGCCCGCTACCGGCAGCACCCGATAGCGGCCGTACCGACTTACGCCACCCGCGTTGGTGAACTTGAAAGCCGATACCGCGAAAAACGACTCCTTCGCAAAGCTTATTGGGATCGGTTTGGGGGTTTGCACAAATGCTAGGGCCGCGGGATGCGCGCGAAGGAACTGCTCGATCGGATTAGGGTGCGGTCCCGCGGGATCGGTGGCGATCAACGCGTTGAGAAACTCCAGGAACCCTTCCGCAGTTCGAGCCGGGAAGGTGTCGACCGAATTAGCGACGATATCCGTATGGACATGGTCGGCAAGATGGAAGCGAATGGCGCAACCGCGCGGGCTGGCACCCTGAGGGTCGTTGTCGGGAATGGTCGGAATTCCCGCGAAGTTCGAAAACCGCACCGTCACCGGGGTGGAATTCCGCTGGATATGGGGGCGCGCGTGAGAGAGGCGGCTTCCGATGATGGCGTAAACACGCCATTTAGAAGGATGCCCTTAGCATGAGCAGGTCTGAACCCCGGGTGAACACCGCCATCGACTTTGTCAAATCGTTCGATGATGTCTCGGCTAAGCGTCAGTAGTTTCTCGTCCGTAGTTAGGGGCATGCTCGGATCCGCCGTTCTGTTTTCGTTCAGGTCTGGGTTGAAAATGCCACTTGATGAGCATTCCAAGCGGAGTAAGCGGCCCAACGGGCATCAGCTCGAAGGTCAGAAGGTTCGCCTGGCCGAGCCGCTTTCGGCCAACTCCAGTCATTGTCCGCATTACCGGCAGTGGGCGCAATGACAGCCTCTGGCGAGGCTGCGATCGAAGCCATTGATCTAGCCTAGAATGTATTGATCCACTGGACTCTACCGAGCCCGCTTTTCCATTGCACTGGAGCCCAGAAGCTCGGGCCGGTATTCGAAGTGCATTGTGTCAAAATGCGCCCAGCGGCCGCCCCAGATGAAACCGTGTCGCTCGAAGATGGCGACAATGTCGGAAGGGACGTGATTCACGTATGCTGTGTAGCCGCCGGCAGCTCGATGCCACAGCCAGTAGTCGGCAAGGGCTGGGTTGATATCAATGGCCGCGCCCCAGCCGTGCATGCTAGTCTGGCCAGTATCAGCAACTTGCCGACAAACATAGGTGCCGCCTACCGGGTAAAGATATTTCTTGTCATCCGCGGACAGTTCGTCGAGTTCGTGCGAGATCGCTGACAACTTCCGATCGACCTCGTTCACCGAGGTGATGTAAACGACATGGCCCCATGTGTTCGGCAACCAGACCAGGGGCACAAGCCTCGGTGTCACCTGCCCCTTCCTGCAGTCGCCATATATCTTGTCGAAGAACGCTGCGTTGCGAACGCGGCCTGGATCCTGTTGCGGCGCCGACGGAAGTGGTTCACCCGAGGGATACGGTAGCCGCATCTGATCGAGGATGGAGCCGTGGCGAAACTGCTCCTCCATACGTTTGTCTGGATGCCCGTCGTCCACCGGCATGCGGCTACCGTCACGCCAGATCAGGTCAATGCCGTCGAAACCGGCGAGGACACCCGGGTAGGCGCGCAGCAGGTCGTCCGCTGAGCTTGCAAAGCTCGCAGCCGAGGTGACCAGCAGCAACGACGTGATCGCGGCGCGACGGCTCCATCGGCCGACAGTCAAGACACTTGACCAACGATCAGATCACCGACCTTGCGGCGCAGCGTGTCGATCCCGGTGTCCCGATGGCGCGTTGGATGCACGCGGTTGGTCAGCAATGTCCACGCCAGCCCCCGCGCAAAGTCGATCCAGACACCAGTGCCGGTGAATCCGGTGTGACCGATGGTCGCCTCCGAACAGGCGTTGCCACCGGACCATCCTTCATGTCGCGCCTCCCACCCCAAACAGCGTGTTGCCGTTTGTCGCGTACGGAGTTCGGATAGCCACGGACCAACGCCTCCCAGGAGACGCTGAGCCTCATCGAGGACCCCGTCGATCGTCCCGAAAAGGCCGGCGTGGCCTCCAGCGCCGCCAAGCGCGAAAGCATTCTCGTCGTGCACTTCGCCGCGTATCACACGGCCACGCCACGTGCAGTGCTCGGTCGCCGCGGTCTCCGATGCCTCTGGATGCCAAGTCAATCCTGGGGGTAAATCCAGATCGGTCAGCTTGCATGCCTTCAGCCGCTCGATCGCGATACCCAGCAGCATGAAGTTGATGTCGGAATAGACGGGTGGACCTGCCTGCCAAGCGCGCTGAAGAATGAAGGCACGCGCGGTATTCGGGTCGAGCCCATAGGTGTAGAGCGGCTCGACGGCGGGTAGGTGGGTCTGGTGACTCAGGCATTCACGGAACGTCAGGCGGCGCTCGGGGGCGTCCTCATGGTATTGCCGCAGGTCTGGAATGGCTCTGGTCAGTGGACAGTCAAGCGTGATGTCGCCCCGAGATACGAGGTGCAGGATGCTTGGCGTCGTGAGCAGTACCTTGGTCAGCGACGCGAGATCGAACCACGTCGCGCGACCGAGCGGCACTGGATACGGTTCGCGCTGTGCCAGGCCGAACACCTCTACCGCGCGATCGCCGGCTGTCGTCACGACGCCGAGTGCCGCGCCCGGTATCTGAGTAGGAACCGCCTGGACAACAGGCGCTACCGCGGCGGCGAGGATGTGGGCAGCGGTCACACGGGACGTCCGTATGGCGATGGGGTTTTGCGAATTATCACATATTCGGTCATGCAAAGGGAGCCTATACTGTTTTGCGTGCGCCCGTTGATCCGATCATCCTACGCTTTGATATTATTTCTGACGGGGTGCAACGCCAACACGGCGATTGTTGAGGATGCCGACGTTAAGCCGGCAGGTGCTCGGTTCATCGCCGAGGCGGGACATTCGCCGCCATTTGCCCGCGCGCCCTATGAGGCGTTCCGCCGCGCGGAGGCGGTCGCAATCGCCGTGCAGGAATGGCGCCTGTTTGGCGAGCACGTGGACGACGACCCGCCGCCTCCCGGCGGCTTCGATCCGGCGCCTGGCGACGACCCCGCGCGTGTTCCCGGACACTGGGAGAGGATCGGAGAGTATTGGTGGCTCGGCCAGGATGTCGATCGTCGTGAATCAGCGTGGACAGGGATGCATGATGAAAATGGCAACGAAATCGACGCGAGCCGCGACGACTACTATGCATGGTCGGCCGCATTCATCAGCTATGTCATGAGGACGGCCGGGGCCGGAGCACGCTTCCCCTACTCGCCGTCGCACTACGTCTACATCAACATCGCCAAGGAAATGAAACTGGGCCGCACGTCGGGGTGGGCGCTGGTGGCCGAGCGGGTGAACGAGTACGCACCGGCGCTAGGTGACCTCATCTGTTATTCGCGCGAACAGCACAAGTTGACGTACGAGAAGCTGCCGCGGCGGCGGTTCATCGGGCATTGCGATATCGTTGTTGCTCGGGACAAGGCGCAGATCAGCGTCATTGGTGGCAATGTCGATCATGCCGTCACAATGAAGCATGTGCCAGTCACCACCGATGGTCGGCTGGCCGACGCCGACGGCCAAGTGCTTGACACGCGCTATTCTTGGTTCGTCGTTCTCAGAATCCTTTATAATCGTTAGTCGGCTCCTGCTGCCGGGCTGCCGACAGCCAAATCGGCAGCAATGCGCAACGACACTCCGCCGATCTTCGCGAGGGTTCGTTCGGCGACGGTTTCCCGATGCGGTTCCAGTGTGGTGGGCTCTGTCGTTTGGCGCCGCGCGTCCGTAACGCTTCACGTGTGCTAACAGGCCGTTGACAAAACGCCTGTCGGTCCGAGTGAAGCAACATCGAATCGCGCCTCGGCTCCTCGACGCACAAGGGAGTCGCATCTACGGCCCGTGGGATTCCTTTGTTGCTTAAAGTGAGCGTCCATCGACTTTGTCAACGGGCTGCTAAGCGATAATGTTTGCGCCTCAATCGACGGACATCGCGCGCCTGTGATGCGCCTAACCAGCGAGGTGGCGATAAGCTCAGGCGAAACCGACGTCCCATGATGTCATCCAGCCACTCCATCTTGGGTATCACCCTGGCGCTCCAGATATTGAGCGACAAATACGCGAACCGTGTACCAAAAGTACCCAGCGGCGGTTCGTGCCGAAAGGGCATGGCTTTTGCCGATGTAGACTGAAACGCCAGCTCGTCAATAAGATACGAGATAGACTGGAGGTCCTAGCTGGCATCCGCTGCCACCAAAGCGCCTGCAGGGGGCCATTTCGACCGGACCTGGGAGCAACCGGAGGGCTTACGTGAAGGTGCAACGTCATCGGTAGGGCGGCAGAGTACAGCAACAGGAGTGACGCATGCGCGTCGGCATTGCCTCGGATCACGGAGGGTTTGACCTGAAACAGGAAGTAATCGAGCAGCTCCGTAAGGCCGGTCACGATATCATCGATTTCGGCGCGAACAGCCTGAGCCAGGATGATGACTATCCGGACTTCGTCATCCCGCTTGGACACGCCGTTGCGGTCGGCCAGGTCGAGCGTGGTGTGGCGATCTGCGGCAGCGGTGTTGGCGCATCGGTCTGTGCCAACAAGCTTCCCGGTGTCCGGGCCGCGCTGATCCACGATCATTTCTCGGCGCGGCAGGGGGTCGAGGACGATCACATGAACATCCTGTGTATGGGCGGCCGGACCGTAGGAGTGGCAGTCGCCTGGGACCTGGTTCAGACCTTTCTCGCCGCTCAGTTCAGCCAGGCCGATCGGCACTTGCGTCGGCTGAGCAAGGTGGCGTCCCTGGAAGCCGCAACAGGCACAAGATAGGAACGCGATGCTTCATCATGAACCACTGAGGCCACCACACGACGACTATACACCCGACGAGTGGAACCTCATTGAGAAGACCTTCCGTCCGAAGTTTGTTGCTCAGACGGAGTCCCTGTTCGCGCTGGGCAATGGGTATCTCGGCATGCGCGGCGTGCCGGAGGAGGGCGACCCCAGCGTGCAAAACGGCACGTTTATCAATGGGTTCTATGAAGAGTGGCCGATCGTCTACAGCGAGGCCGCCTACGGATTCGCCCGCACCGGCCAGACCATGCTGAACGTGACGGACAGCAAGATCATCCGACTGTTCGTGGATGATGAGCCATTCGGGGTCGCCGACGCGAACATACGTCATTACGACCGACGCCTGAACCTGAAGGCTGGCACCCTCGACCGAGATCTGCACTGGGAAACCCCATCCGGCAAGCTGGTGCGTATAAGGTCCCGCCGGCTGATCTCCTTCCGGCACCGCCATGTGGCGGCTATCTCATACGAAGTTACCGTCCTGAATCAGGAAGCACCCGTCGTGCTTTCATCGGAGATGCTTTGTCAGACGCCTGAGGTACGAAAGACTGACGACGACCCGCGCCGTGCGAAAATGTTCGCCGGCGATGTCTTACTTCATCGCACAGGCTATGTGCGCGACCGTCGTGTTGTGCTGGCTCACGGTACGGAACGCAGCCGGATGATCGTGGCCTGCGGCATCGACCACGCACTTGAGACCGACTGTCCGCACACCTATAAAAGCGGACGTACCTGACAATTCTGGTCAGGTGGTTTTCTCGGTCGCTGCGCTGCCGGGGAAGCCCATCTATCTCACAAAGTATATGGTTTACCATACTGCAGCGATAGCCAACCCGGAAACGCTTTGCGACCGCGTGGAATGGACGTTGGACAGAACGGCAGGACAAGGGTTCGCGACCCTATTGCAGGAGCAAGAGCAGTATCTCGGCGGCTTCTGGCAGCGAAGCGACGTCAATGTGAGCAATATCGATATGGAGCGGGCAAGAACTCACGACCGTCGAAATCCAGCAGGCGATCCGCGTCAATCTGTTTCACATTCTGCAGGCCTCAGCCAGAGCAGAAACGACCGGCGTTGCGGCGAAGGGCCTGACGGGGCAGGCGTACCGAGGGACAGTACTTCTGGGACACGGAGATCTACCTGCTTCCCTTCCTGATCTACACGTCCCCCCGAACAGCCAAGAATCTTCTGCGATTTCGGTATGGGATGCTGGACCGCGCACGAGCCCGGGCACGAGAGTTGGGCCACCGCGGCGCTTTGTTCCCCTGGCGCACCATAAGCGGAGAGGAGGCTTCGGCTTATTATGCGGCGGGTACAGCGCAATACCACATCAACGCCGACATCATGTATGCCTTGCGCAAGTATGTGAACGCGACGGGCGACCAGGAATTCCTCTTCGAATGCGGCGCAGAAATGCTGGTGGAGACAGCACGATTATGGTGCAGTCTGGGATTCTTCTCGCCGAGAAAGGGAGGGAAATTCTGCATCAACGGTGTGACCGGTCCCGATGAATACAATACAGTGGTCAATAACAATACATATACAAATCTGATGGCTCGCGAGAACCTCCGCTATGCGGCGGATACAGTGGCAACTCTCAAGGCCGAGAAACCGGACATTCTGCAGGCTTTGATAAGAAAGACCGGCTTGGAGCCTGATGAAACAGAGATGTGGGCGCGGGCGGCTGACAAAATGTATGTTCCCTTCGACGCTGACACCGGCATTTATCCCCAGGACGATGGATTTCTCGATCGACAGCCATGGGATTTCGAGAACACGCCGGGCGACCGATACCCTCTCCTGCTGTTCTACCATCCCTTGAACATCTATCGATCTAAGGTGATCAAGCAGGCCGATGTCATATTGGCGATGTTTCTGCTCAGCCATGAATTCTCGTCGGAGGCAATGCGGCGGAACTTCGAGTTCTACGATCCGCTCACCACCGGCGATTCGTCACTCTCGTCTTGCATCGAGGCCATTATCGCATTGGAGGTCGGCGAGTTCGATAAGGCTGTGACCTACATGCGTGCGGCGTTGCTCATGGACCTCGCGGACGTTGGTGGCAATGTTACAGACGGATGTCATATCGCGTCGATGGGCGGCACCTGGATGGCATTCGTCTATGGGTTCGGTGGACTGCGGGACTACGACGGCATGCTGTCGTTCCGACCCCAGAGACCGCCGGAAGCCAGGGCGTCGCTTCGGTTCCCGCTGACCTATCGTGGGCGGGCTCTGGAGGTTGAAATCACCCCGGATTCAACAACCTACACGATGCTCACAGGAGACGAACTCATCTTCCGTCACGAGGACGAAGTTGTAACCCTGACTCATGCGAATCCCACCGCTGTCCGGCCCACACTTAAACCCTGACTGGGTAAGGCGACGCTGTGATTGCAGGATGCCGCGAAGGGTGATTATTCTGCCGCAAGTGTGGGAGGAAAGGCTGCCCGGTACGGGTGTTGCGGAGTGACCCCAATGCGGCGAAGGACGGCGGAACATCCGAAGTAGCGGAGGTCTGCAGCATGATTCAGGATCTGGGCGCCACGGTCGCCGGCGACTCTCTGCGTTGCGGCCTACGGCTCGACGATTGACCAGCCTACGCCGACACCTGACGCGTGGCTCAATGACAGCAAATCACGGAGGCAATGGTGGCAAACGTCTTGTCGAGCGACGAACGGGCACTGATAGACGCGTACTGGCGGGCCGCCAACTACCTTGCTGTCGGCCAGATCTATCTCTACGACAATCCGCTGCTCAAGCAGACGCTGACCAAGGACCATATCAAGCCTCGGCTACTCGGGCACTGGGGGACCACGCCGGGACTGAACTTCCTCTACGCCCATTTGAATCGCCTTATCAAAGCGCACGACCTCGACATGATCTATGTGACCGGACCAGGGCACGGGGGACCCGCGCTGGTCGCCAACGCTTATCTAGAAGGTACCTACAGCGAGGTGTACCCGAACGTCTCCTGCGACGAAGAGGGCATGAAACGCCTCTTCACTCAGTTCTCGTTCCCAGGCGGCATCCCCAGTCACGTGGCACCTGAAACGCCCGGCTCCATCCATGAAGGCGGTGAACTCGGCTACGCCCTCTCGCACGCTTACGGAGCCGCGTTCGACAATCCGGATCTGATCGTCGCCTGTGTTGTCGGGGACGGTGAGGCCGAGACTGGACCACTGGCGACAAGCTGGCATTCCAACAAGTTCCTGAACCCGGTGCGGGATGGCACCGTCCTGCCGATCCTACATCTCAACGGCTATAAGATCGCCAATCCCACCGTGCTTGCCCGCATCAGCCATGAGGAACTCGACCATCTGTTGCGTGGCTACGGGTACACGCCACATTTCGTCGAAGGCCACGACCCGGACACGATGCATGAACTCATGGCGTCCACCCTCGATCGGGTCTTCGACGAGATACGCCGCATCAAGGAGGACGCGCGCAGGAACGGTTTCTCGCAGCGACCGTTCTGGCCGATGATCGTTCTGCGCACGCCCAAGGGATGGACGTGCCCGAAGGAAATCGACGGCCGCCGAACCGAGGGTTACTGGCGGGCGCATCAGGTGCCAATGGGCGAGATGCACGAGAACCCGGAGCACGTCCGCATTCTTGAAGAATGGATGAAGAGTTATCGCCCGTCCGAACTGTTCGACGATGGCGGTCAACTGCGGCCGGAACTGGCCGAACTTCCTCCCCGTGGCGCCCGCCGCATGAGCGCCAACCCGCACACCAACGGCGGTTTGCTGTTAAGTGACCTGCGCCTGCCGGATTTCTGCGACTACGCGATCAAGGTGCCGGCGCCAGGTGCAGCGATAGCCGAATCCACTCGCGAAATGGGCAGGTTCCTGCGCGATGTGATGAAACGAAACATGGAAGCGAAGAACTTCCGTCTGTTCAGCCCCGACGAGAGCAACTCCAACCGCTGGCAGGACGTTCTCGAGGTTACCAACCGCGCCTGGGTCGCGGAGACCGAATCGTGGGATGACCACCTTGCCGCAGATGGTCGGGTGATGGAGATGCTCAGCGAGCATCAATGCCAGGGCTGGCTCGAGGGCTACCTGCTCACCGGTCGGCACGGGTTCTTTTCCTGCTACGAGGCGTTCATTCACATCATCGACGCGATGTTCAACCAGCACGCCAAGTGGCTGAAGGTGTGCAATGACATTGAGTGGCGGCGGCCGATCGCCTCGCTGAATTATCTGCTGTCGAGTTCATGTCTGGCGCCAGGATCATAACGGCTTCAGCCACCAGGACCCGGGATTCATCGACCACGTGATCAACAAGAAGGCCGAGGTGGTGCGGGTGTACCTGCCGCCTGACGCGAATTGTTTGCTGTCCGTCACCGATCACTGCCTGCGCAGCCGCAACTACGTCAACCTGGTGGTGGCCGGGAAGCAGCCGGCACCGCAGTGGCTGACGATGGACCAGGCGATCAAACATTGCACGGCGGGACTTGGCATCTGGGAATGGGCAAGCAACGACCGCGGTAGCGAGCCGGACGTGGTGATGGCGTGCTGCGGCGATGTGCCAACACTGGAGACGCTGGCCGCCGTCGATCTGCTGCGCAGGCACGCGCCCGACCTGAAGATCAGGGTGATCAACATCGTGGACCTGATGAAGCTGCAGCCACCCAGTGAGCACCCGCACGGCTTGCCGGACCGCGATTTCGACGATCTGTTCACGACGGATAAGCCGATCATCTTTGCGTTTCACGGTTACCCGTGGCTGATCCATCGGCTGACCTACCGCCGGCACGGGCACCACAACATTCATGTGCGGGGTTACAAGGAAGAGGGAACCACCACCACGCCGTTCGATATGTGCGTGATGAACGATCTCGACCGCTTTCACCTGGTTGCCGACGTGATTGATCGGGTGCCGCAGCTTGGCGCGCGCGCCGCATACGCGAAGCAGGCGGTTCGCGACAAGCTTATCGAGCACAAGCAGTACATCTGTCGCTACGGCGATGACATGCCGGAGATTAAGGGCTGGACCTGGGGACGGACGGCCGTCGTTCAGCGCGCCGGCTCGACGGAGGCCGACAATGTCTGACTCCGGCATGTCGGGCGCAGAACGCACGCGGCTGGCGGCCGCGATCTTCGATGTGGATGGCGTGCTGGTCGCCTCGCCGCATGAGCGCGCCTGGCGGGAAGCACTCGAAGGCTTCGCCGACCCTGCCCGGTTCACCACCGAGTTCTACCAGTCGCGCGTCGCCGGCAAGCCGCGGCTGGACGGCGCGATCGCAACACTGGAGGGGCTTGGTGTTCCCGGTGCCGCAGCACGAGCCGCCGACTATGCCAGGAAGAAGCAGGCGCTGATCGATCAGCTGATCGCCGAGGGCAGTTTCGAGGCCTTTCCAGATGCGGTGCGGATTGCCGATGCCTTCGACGCGGCCGGCTTGCGGTTGGCGCTGGCGTCCTCGTCGAAGAACGTCGCCGCCATGCTGCGCCACCTCAGGCTGGCCGATGGGCGCCCGTTGATGTCGATCTTCGATGCCGACCTGAGCGGCACGGACGTGCCTCGCGGCAAACCCGATCCCGCGCTGTTCCTGCTGGCGGCGAAGGCCCTCGATGTCCCTCCGGCGCACAGCCTTGTGGTAGAGGACGCACCGTCCGGCATCGCCGCCGCGCGCGCCGGCGGCATGGCCTCTGTCGGCATCGCTCGGCTTGGCGACGAGGCTTTGCTGCGCGCCGTGGGGGCCGATCTGGTCGTCACCAGCCTCGATGAGGTCGATGCGGCCGCCGTCCCCCAAGGTGTACTGCGCGTCCGGCGGGGGACGGAGACATCCACTCGTGCATGAGGGATGGCGCCGAGGCGGGACCAAGGCTGAGCCTCCGGACTTCGCCCCACTGATCGTCGCTGCGACGGTCCTGCTGCCGCAGGCTATCGTGGCAGTGATTTCATTCTGGAAACGCCGCGGCGCCGATCCGGCGCGTCACTGAGCACGTACTACCGGCATTTCGCAGCCGCGTTCGGAACGAGGATGGCTGTGCTAGCGTGGCTCTGGTAGGGGTATGCGGCTGGTATGCGGACTGCTGCTGTGGGCCGTGTGCCGGGCCGCGGCCGCAGCAAACGCTGAAGAATACGATCCTACCGGAGTGTGAACACTACCCGCGCTGGGAATTATTCTCCGCGCGACAGTCCGAGATCCGGTGCATTTATTGAGCTGTCCCTACACTTGGAAGTCCAACGCTTTGGTCAGCATTTTTTGCACTGCCACTTTCTCGAGTTTAGCGTAGTCGGGCAGACCAGATCTGTATGGCGGGTATGCTTCTCCGACAATAAGCGGGGCCAAATATCGACGGGCCGCGTCAGTTATCCCGAAGCCATCAGGGCTGATGAAATCGGAAGGCAACAGCTTCTCTTTGTTGGCGACCTCAGAAAGGGGCGCTTGAATAATGTCCCAGCTATAGGGGACGTCGCTAAGCCGGCGTATCGCTGGCATCACTGCGTTCCTGCCAGCAATCGCGAATTCCACCGCCGCGCGACCAACAGCGTAGGCCTGCTCGACATCTATCGCGGAGGCGATGTGACGCGCCGATCGCTGAAGGTAGTCCGGAACTGCCCAATGGCACTTGCTATTCAGCTTAGTGCTGACGAGGTTAGCAATGACTGGCGCAACCCCTCCCAGCTGCGCATGACCGAAGGCATCCTTTGAGCCGGCGGCGAGAAATGCTCCATCCAGCCCCTTGACCCCTTCCGAGACCGCGATCACGCAGTGGCCGTATTTCGTCAAAGTCGCTTCGACCTTGGCCAGGAACCGCGTCTCATCGAACACTATCTCTGGAAGTAAGAGGATGTGCGGAGCATCGCCGTCCTCTTCAGCGGCCAGCCCGCAGGCGGCTGTCGCCCAACCTGCATGCCGCCCCATAATTTCCAGGATAAACACCTGGGTCGAAGTACGGCTCATTGCCGACAGATCGAACGCTGCTTCGCGGATAGAGGTGGCGACATATTTTGCCATCGAGCCGAAGCCGGGCGAGCAATCGGTTACCGCTAGGTCATTGTCCACCGTCTTGGGGATGCCCACGCATATGATTGGATCCGCCAGCTCAGCGCTGAACTGGCTGACTTTATAGGCAGTATCTTGCGAATCGCCTCCGCCATTGTAGAAAAAGAAGCCGATATCATGCGCATGAAACACTTCCATCAAGCGCTCGTACTGCGCGCGGTACTGGTCAATTGACCCCAGCTTGTAGCGACATGAACCAAACGCAGCGCCTGGCGTGTATTTCAGAGCGGCAATTGCAGCTTCCGACTCGGAACTCGTGTCGATTAGGTCCTCAGTGAGCGCGCCAATGATCCCGTTGCGACCGGCAAAGACCTTAGCGATGCGGTCTGAGTACTGCCGGGCTGTCTGTAGGACGCCGCAGGCTGAGGCATTGATCACCGCACTCACTCCCCCGGATTGGGCATAAAATGCATTCCTGCCGCTCATAAATATCTCCATGTTTCTTTGGGATCGCCGATGGACACGAACCTTTCCGGACATGGGCTGCAGGATAGGTTCCAGTCCGGTGGGTCTGCAACCGGTGGATTGCATTGCTAGCTATAACGCGCGCTGGTCTTAACCGATAACCGGGATTGCCTCGGCCGTCGCGAATTGGCCAGTAAGGCAACAAGGAAACGCACAGTGGTCGAGACTATTGATCCGGTTGCGGAAGATCAACCAGGAGCGCCGCCCGGCGAAGAGACTGGACGAGCCCAATCCAAGAAGTCCACTACGGGAAAGATGCCTCCTCATGGACCGTTCATATCGGCTACGTTAACCTAATTACTGAATCACTGGTGTCAGTAGAACGCAGGAGCAAAGCTGATGATGCACGAGGCGGTCTTTCTGTTTGATGTCGACAACACCCTACTAGACAACGATCGTGTGCAAGCGGATCTTCACGTGCATATCGGTATCGAGCACGGCATCGCAGCACGCGATCGGTATTGGGAGATTTTCGAAAAGTTACGGGACGAGCTGGGCTACGCTGACTACTTAGGAGCGCTCGAGCGCTACCGGCTTGAGGAAATGCACGATCCACGACTTCTGCGCATCTCCAATTGGCTGGCGGAGTACCCATTTGTCAAGAGGCTCTACCCGGGAGCGCTGGAGGCGGTCAGACATGTGCAGCAGTTTGCCCCAACGGTTATTCTGTCGGACGGAGATGCAGTATTTCAGCCCCGTAAGGTCGAACGTGCCGGGCTGTGGCGAGAATTCGATGGTCATGTTCTGATCTACGTGCACAAAGAAGAAGAGCTCCGGTATGTCGAGCAGCTGTACCCTGCTCGGCACTACGTGATGATTGACGACAAACTTCGTATCCTTGACGCGATGAAGAAAACCTGGGGCGACCGGCTTACCACGATCTTCCCTCAGCAAGGTCACTATGCAACGGACCCAGAAATCCTGTCTCGGTATTCGCATGGCGATATTCAGCTCGCTCGCATTGGCGACCTTATCAATTACGGTTGTGCTGATCTGTTGAGAGCAACGGGGCGGGCAAGCTAGCCTAGGCGAGCTAAGCTGGCGTTCACTGACGCGATGGAGGCAACTTGCCGGATGCAGCACGCCAAGTGACTTCTGCACAGAAGAGAACTCCGAGCAGTTTTGAGCATCGGGCGACTGCTCAGGGTCCCACCGAGCCTGCCAGTTGTGTAGGTTTAAATCCCCAGTGCGACGGGCGGCTGAGCCGACCGACCGATTTCGGCCATTTTGCTCCCACTGTAGTCGTTCAGGCGCGGCAGGTCATTTCTCGAAAGCGGACATAAACATCAGCTGTCCCTACCGCCGCTGAGAGGTGGAGGCCGGTCGTTCTGCGTGCCTGATCGTTTTCGGACGGGTACCAGTTGGACTCCGCATGACCAGACCTACGGCTGCAGTGGGTGGGAAGCAGAAATAATCGGCGTGAAGCTGCAGCGTCTGCTCCGCGCCGAAAGCAGCCATTTTCGGCGTACGCTGTGCCATGGTGAGGGGCTGGTCACCCCTTATGAGCGTCGTCTTCGATTAGCTGCTTCTGACGCGACGCATCTTGCGCTGAGAAATCGGCTGGCGAGAGGCCTTTGCGGCCAGACCTCTTGCGGTAGTCTCCGGGCGCCGAGCCTACGGCCTTGCGAAATGCACGTGCAAATGAGGCCACGTCCTTGTAGCCGAGAGATTCAGCGATCCGTTTCTGCGAGGTCGCCCCTCCCTCTAAGAGCTCCCGCGCACGCGCAATGCGAACTCGCCGACAATACTCGATCGGCGTCATGCCCGTTGCACTCGCGAACCGCCGTAGAAGTGTGCGCCGTTCCAAACCAGCTATCTTTGCTAAGGCTGCGAGAGAAACGCCTGTTCCGTCCCTCATGTGCGCCCACTCCTGAGCCTTTAGCACCGCATTATCTCCATGGGTCTGAGGAGGAGCAAAGCCAGAAAAATAACGCGCTTCACTAGCTGCTGGGTCGTCAAAAGCAATACGCGCGGTCTTCGCTCTTATGGCTGGGCCGAGGATCCTCTCAACAAGAAACAGGCAAAGGTCGACCCATGACAGGAATCCACCGGCCGTGATGATGTTGCCGTGGTCGATGACGCGCCGGTTTGTGTCGACGACGACTTTCGGAAAACGCCTCGCCAGCGCCTCCGCGCAGATTTGATGTGTGGCGACCGACAGCCAATCCACGAGACTCGTTTCGGCGAGGATAAACGTGCCCGAGCACAAAGCAACCAAGGTAGCGCCGGCGGCATGGCGATTACGAACCCATGAGACGACGCCTGCGGGTACTTCAGGATCATCTGGGTCGACCATAGTTGGCGGGATGATTAGGGTCCGTGGTCGTGGATTGCCGTGAGGCGCGCTGTCATAGACGCATGAAAGGTTGGCGTCGAAGCTGTCGACCGGCCTCCAGTGCGTGACGCGAAGCACGGCCTCGCCCAATTGCCGTTGATCCAGTGCAAACTTGGAGGCGATGCCGAACAGATCGGTTAGGCCCAGGATACAGGCCACCTGTGCACCCGGATAATCTACGATTCCAATCTCATGTTCGGGACTTCCCGACATCGCTTTGTCCCTCCCGGTCAAGACTCTGACCCTTCCGGCAATTGAACCTGTCGAGGGGATGGAAGCAACCTCACGAGATCAGCGCATACCGTCGCGGCGCCCGATCGGAAGCCGAGATTGAGACCGGTAGACTCTCGGGCGGTGCGCTTGCTCCTCAATCGCCGAAGGCCCCGGCGGTATGCGCATGCCGGGTTGGTTCCTTGGGTAGCTGTCGAAGGACTAAATGATGGAAAGCGCGTCGACCTACCGGGCGGTGCAGGCCGCGGCCCCGGGACGGCTTGAGCTCGTGCGGAAGCCCATTCGCGATCCCGGACCGGGCCATGTCCGCATACGCGTCGAGGCCTGTGGCGTGTGCCATTCGGATACTGCGACAGTGGAGGGGGTTGTGCCGATCGAGTGGCCGCGGGTTCCCGGCCACGAGGTGGTGGGACGGATCGATGTGATCGGCGAGGGCGTCGAAGGCTGGGCGGTGGGCCAACGCGTTGGCGTCGGTTTCCTCGGCGGCAGCTGCGGGCACTGTGAGTACTGCCGCGATGGCGACCTCGTGAACTGCATAAACCAGGGCTACACCGGGGTGCAGCACGATGGCGGCTACGCCGAGGTGATGATCGCCAGGTCGAGCGGGCTGATCGCCGTGCCGGACCATCTCTCCTCGGTTGAAGCAGCGCCCCTGTTGTGCGCCGGCCTGACAACCTTCAGCGCGCTCAGGAACTCGCCGGCAAGGGCGGGAGACCTGGTCGCGGTGTTCGGGGTTGGCGGGCTAGGCCACCTCGGCGTGCAATACGCGCGCCGCATGGGGTTCGAGGTCGTCGCGATCGACCGCGGTGACGACCGAGCCGAGCTGTCGAAGAAACTGGGTGCGCACCACTATATCGACAGCTCCGCCACCGATACCGCTAAGGCGCTCCAAGCACTTGGCGGCGCGCAGATGGTGCTGGCCACAGCCTCCGGAGGCAAGGCGGTCGCCGCCGCCCTCGGTGGCTTGCGGCGCGGCGGCGTGGTGATTTCGCTTGGCGCGACGGATGAGCCGATCGAGCTGTCGGCGTTCGATCTGCTGTTCAAGCAACTTGGTGTCGACGGCGCCCTCACTGGGACCCCGGCGGCCGGCGATGCGACGCTCAGGTTCAGCGCAATGAGCGACGTCGCCGCCATGATTGAAACCATGCCGCTCGAACGGACCGCGGAGGCCTACGCGAAGATGGTGTCAGGCAAAGCGCGCTTCAGGATGGTTCTGACGACGGGCTGAGCGCCCGATCCCGCTGCGTTTCAATGTCGAAAGGTAGAGCGATGAGCGACGACGCGCCCCGAGTTCCCGACACGCTGACGGGCCGCTGCATGTGCGGCGCGGTCACTTACGCAGTTTCGGAGAAGCCGCTCGTGGACGGGATTTGCCATTGCAACCGCTGCCGGCGACAGTCCGGGACCGCGTTCTCGACGGTCATTTCATCCACCGCAGCTCGCTGGCGATCACCGGAGAAACGGCGGTCTTTGACGACATTGGGACGAGTGGACTGAGGGTGTTGCGCCGCCACTGCCCGCACTGCGGTTCGCCCCTGACTACCGAGCCAGACATGACGCCCGAGCTCTTCATGGTCAAGGCCGGGACGCTCGATTCGAACGAATGGTTCCACCCGGTGTGGGAGCTGTTCGTCGGGCGGCGCCGGCCCTGGGTCAGTCCTGTTCCGGGTGCAAAGCAATATGACGGCAATCCTGACATCTAAGCGAGGCCCCATGAACACCTTCCAGGATATCTTCGACGCCCAGAAGGCGCTGTTCGCCACGGGGGTCACACGTACCTACGAATGGCGCGTCGACCAACTCGACCGCATGGCCCACATGATCAAGGAGCACGAGGGGCGCTTCCAGAAGGCGATGGCCAAGGATTTCAAGACGGCCTCGCAGGAATACATCTTCGAGACCGCGGCGTCGGCTGGCGAGACGGAAGTCCAGAAGAGCCAGCTCAGAGAGTGGATGAAGCCGGTCGAAGCGCCAGTTCCTCGCTTCCTGGCCGAAGCCGGCCACAAGGGGATGATCTATCGCGAGCCGTATGGCGTGGCGTTGATCATCGGACCGTTCAACGGACCCTTGCTGTTGCTGATCCGCCCGGCGCTCGCGGCGCTCGCGGCCGGCAACACCTGCATCCTCACGCTGAGTGAAGCGCTCGTGGCAACGACCGAAGTGCTGCTCGAGCTTGTCCCGAAGTATTTCAATCCGAGCGCTGTGACCGCCGTGGCTGGCGGTAAGGAGCAGAACACCGAACTCCTGAAGCTATCGTTCGACTTCATCTTCTTCACCGGCAGCACCTTTGTCGGTAAGATCGTCGCTCGGGCGGCGGCGGAAAACCTCACTCCCGTCCTGCTCGAACTTGGCGGGATGAACCCGGCGCTTGTGGACGAGACCGCCAATATCCCCGACGCCGCGAAAAAGATCGTTTGGGGCGCGATGGCCTGGGGCGGCCAATGGTGCACTTCGCCTGGCTACGCCTATGTCCACGAGTCCGCCGCGGACGCCTTCGTCGCCGAGGCCAAGAAGGCGCTGGTCGAGCTCTTTGGTGATGATCCGAAATCCAATTCCGATTATTCGCGCATCATCAATGCGCACGCGGTTGATCGGCTGGCCTCGCTCATTGACCCCGCCAAGGTGATCGCTGGCGGCAGGTCAGATCTGGAAGCACATTACCTCGATCCCACGCTACTTTATCCCATCACCTGGGACGACAAGGTCATGGAGGACGAAGTCTTCGGGCCGATCCTGCCGATCCTGACCTACAAGTCTCTCGACGAGGCGTTCGCGCGGATCGCGGCGACACCGCGTCCGCTCGCCGGCTTCGTGTTCAGCCGCGACCAGAAGACCATCGACCGGTTCATCGGCGAGCTGTCCTACGGTGGGGGCGGGGTGAACCTGGTGAACGTTCACCTGTTCGTCGAGACCATGCCGTTCGGCGGCACCGGATCCGCCGGGATAGGCCACTACTATGGCAAGTATGGCTTCGACGCCCTTACCCATGCCAAATCAATACTGATCTCTCCGCCCGACGTCGCGATCGAGCACCTATATTCGCCCTTCACCGACGAAAAGAACCGGGCCCTGCAAGGGTGGTTCGAGTATTGAGGCAGGGGCCCGTCCAAGGTGGCGGCCGACACGGACGAAGCACGCCACAATCGCGCCCATCTGGAAGACGACCTTCGAGATGATGAGGCACCGCTCTCTTTCCCTGAGTGTCGTCGGCAGTTTGATCCACGTCAGACCCTGAGTCACTCATCGAGACACTGAACGGAGAGGACGCTTAGGTATCCGCCATATCCAGCCAACTGCCGTGCTTGGGTGTGCAGTGCCACTCGAACCGCCGCGCTTCGCCAGTAGGGAATGCTTCGTGGAGTGAAGCCGGTTTGTGGAGATTGTCCTGCATGAGCACGATCTACCTCGCCTCGTGCGTATCGGACAGATCCTTGGAACATGGGCAGAATCGCGGGCAGCGCGGCTGTCGATCACCTCGACGTACCACCAGCCTTCCAGCGGTGCGAACAGCGCGAAGAGGTTGGCCGTTCCGTTGCGCTGGTACTCATAGTCGCTCCGTGCGGGGCCCGTGGCGGAGATCTCGGACTCTGCCGGTAGTGACACTGTCGACACTGCTGACAGTTCGTCGCCTGGCCGCCGGGCGCCCGTCGTGTCTTTTGTATGTTTGGAGCCGGTGACACTACGGACATTGTTGACACAAGGTTCCGGTGCCGGCGGTTCCGGGAAGGAAGTGTCAACGCTGTCACGCATGTGGAGGCTGGCTCGGACTGCGCTACTCCAGCAGCTCACGGCGCGGTTGGGTCGAATTCAGTCGTTTGGCGGCCTGCGGACGAGTCGATTGCGTCAGGTGAAGCATCACCTTTTTGTAATAGCTGCTCGTCCGACAATGGTAATGAGCAATCAAAGGAGTTGGCTTACTATGGAGCACCAGTCGCCTTGGTTCGGCGATGTTGTCGCAGTCGACAACGAGGGTGGTCAGGGATGGATGCGCGGCGAACAGCCGCCCGCGCGCCACCCACTTCAGCGTCAGAAGCCGGTCGGGTCGACCGAGCCGACCCACCGGCTTACCTTTGTCGAGTCCTGCTCGTCCATGTAGAAAAAGTGGGTCATCGTCGGACGGACTGGCGGAATGGCCGGGTCGTCAAAGGTCATCCGAACCTTGCCATGGAAGACCTTGAGCAGCGGGCTGTCGAGGTATTCGACCACGTCGTGCTGGTCGGTAAAGCCCTTGTCGATGAAGTCGCGACTGATCGGCGCGGTGCTGCTGGAACAGAACGACGAATGGCAGCTGCGGCACCGCTATGTGTCGCATGTGTGTTGTTTGTCAATGATTTGTGTGTGTGTTTGTGTTGTGTGTCTGTGCATTGCAACATGCAGGTCGAGGCGATGGCCGAGCTCATCACGACGGCGGGCGAAGCCGAGACCAGGCAGATCGCGGCATGACGCCAGACGCCGCTCCACGGATCGTGTCTCGGCATATCCGCGAAGGACAGACTGCGGCGTCGACGGCATCAATGCCCAACGCTCGACCGCGGCGCGGTCAAGCCCCGAAGCTGCATTGCGGTGCGCGGAAGGCGCAGGGCTTGACGGCGGCGATCGCGGTCGCAGAACCATCACCCGTGCCGTCCATTGCACCAGACGATCCTGTCAGCCTCAGTTCCACCGGCGCTGACGTGCCGATGCGCGCCTTCGCTACTCGCAACCTGCTCGTAAGAGCCCGGCCCTGCCGCCAGGGCTCGCCAAACCACACATGGAGGCGACGGCGGTCCCGACAAAAGCCCGCGTCACAGACGGCTTTTCGCCGCACACGCCGATGCAATTGCAGCGCATCAAGGCCACGGTGCATTGACAGGCTGCGGGGCGAACGCAAACTCCCGACCGCCCGGGGTTCGGCGGCTACTGTGCCCCGGGCTGATGCGCAGCGACTAAGATCGGAACACACGGGAGAAGGCATCCATGAAGGCGATGTTGCTGACTGGCCATGGTGGGCCAGAAATGTTGCGGTATGGCGATACACAGGATCCATTGCCAGCGCCCGATGAGATCGTCGTCGATATTCATGCGGCCAGCGTCAACGCCGCTGACTACAAGGTGCGGCTGGGTGGGCGCGGCTATAATCTCCGGTTTCCACACATCCTGGGCCGCGACTTCTCAGGTGTGGTTGCTAAGACTGGTGAAGGCGTAGCCGATTTCGCAGTCGGAGACCCAGTGTTCGGTGTCCTGGATGCGGGGATCGAAGGTGCGTATGCAGAAAAGCTCGCGATCAGGGCCGCAATTGTTGCACGCAAACCAGATCGCCTATCTCACCTGCAAGCCGCTTCGATGGCGTTGATCGGGATCACTGCCATCTGGGCGATCGAGGACACGGCACAGCTCCGGTCCGGCGAATTGATATTGATACAGGGTGGCGCGGGTGGCGTCGCCGGCTTCGCGATCCAGTTGGCAAAATACCTTGGCGCCACCGTGGTCACCACGACGAGTGCAGCTAATGTCGACTATGTTCGCATGCTTGGAGCCGACCGAGTGGTCGACTACAACGCCGAGGACTTCGCCAAGGTCGTCTCTGACTGCGACGTGGTGTTCGACACGGTCGGGGGCGACGTTCAGGCACGCTCGTACAGCGCCTTGAAGCCAGGTGGACGGCTGGTCTGGGTAGCGCCAGCGCCGGATGGATTTCGTCCACCGCGATCGGATGTCACCGTATTGCGTCCTGCCGTCAGCCGCGACCGCGCGCACCTGGAGCGGATCGTGGCGTTGTTGGACGCCGGCGCGGTCTCGCCGCCGCCCATCGCGCGATACGATCTCGCAGACGCCGCCGAAGCTCACCGTGTCAGCGAAACGCGTCACCTGCGGGGTAAGCTGGTTCTCGCCGTTCGCTGATCCGGATACAGGAGATCTGAATGTCCGGTTCGACGAGCGGGGTGTGGAGACGGAGCCATGGCCGAACCAGTGAGGCACCGCCAAACGAAAGGGGCGGCAGCAGATATGTTCGACCTAAAGCAACCGCGCCACACCTCGACTCTACCGAACCGAGCGATCTGATGCATGGATGGCGAACGGCAGCGCGTCCGCCACCTGGCCGCTCAATCGCTAGTCCTCTCTTCCCCCTTCCCACGATTGGGACGCCGTTGAAAAAACTCGCGACTGGCCTTGGGATCCGCCACGTCGCCTTCTCGCATCTGCAGTTGGGCCTTGCCGGCATGGGGCCAGGGCAAAACCGGGGTCGAAGCCAATGGCGCGATCAACCGCCTCGACCGCGCCGGGTAGAGGGTCAGCGCCAGATCGCAGCCTTAAACGTAGGCGTCCCGCGCGGCGACGGAGACAGTGGACAAGGGCAGGTCGTATCGATCCGCTAGCACGATGGATCCTCCAGGCGATGTTGTTGAGAATCTACCTCCCTTTTCGGCTATCATGGAAAGGCGCCCGCTGCTCGCTCGCGCAACCGGGCCGCGACCAAGTAGCCGTCACTCCGCCGCCGTTACGGTGGTTCCGCAGGCGTGCAAGGGTACGTCAGTAGCCCTGGGTCGCCGTCGACAGTTTCTATGGACGAACGTCTGGTTGGCGCCGTTGGACACGTGAAAGAGGCCGGCCTTTCGATCGTTTGGTCTGGAATGTCCGAAGTCGAACTGAGCCGTCAGGCGTCACGTTGCAGACGGCCGGTTCTGGTACACCTCCACGGCGGCCGTTCTACAGTCCGGGACGCCCGGACTTTCCCCTTCCCCGTCTTTCGCGATGCTGCTCAGATTCGAGAGGGTAAAAAGTGACGAGGACAGCCCACGGCCTGCGGTGGCGATCGATGTTCTTCCTCATCGTGCCGAGCACCGTCGTTATGTCGCTTGACCGCACCGCGATCGTGGCGGCGGCGGCCGCCGAACCCAGCGCCGTCGGCCATTATCCGCCAAACCCGCCGGACTCAAGCGTCGGATTTTATCCGCTAGGCGCGTCTCATGCCTGAGGAGGCACCTACCTCGGTAGGCGCGCATTGGTCCAGCACCATCTGACACGGACAAGCTTTGGCGACAATCACCCAAGATCCAGCACATGGCTTTGATGCAGGCGGAGTTACCCTGAGGTGCACTGCCCACGTCACCATAGTTCCGGGTCACCGAGCGAATCTCGTCAGCGCCGAGTCCGACCGGATAGCTCGAAGCCATAGCAGAAACGCATTCGCAACATTCTTCACTTAAGTTCGTCGTGGGCCATTTAATGAGCCAGCTATCTGGCCTTTTCGGTCCACAAATGATCGGGGGCCCAATTTGCAGACTGAGGCGCTCGCACGCATACGGCTTACGCCGCGCGCAATTGCGCTGCCAGCTTTCGCGGCTACGCTGTTCCTGAGCGCAGGTCTGATGTTTCTGGTGGAGCCGATGGTGGCCAAAATGGTGCTGCCGCGGCTTGGGGGATCGCCAGCCGTATGGGGCACGTGCCTCGTGTTCTTCCAGGCGGTACTGCTTCTCGGTTACGCCTATGCCCACGCACTCGCCCGCCTATTGTCGCAGCGGGCACAAATTCTGGTCCATGTCGGCTTGGCATTGCCGCTCGCGGCGCTTGCGCTGCCCCTCGATCTGGGCGCGGGCGCTCCGATGCCGGGCAATTCGCCGGTAGTGTGGCTGTTGATACGGCTAGCGCTGGTAGCGGGGCCGCCGGTGTTCGCCATTGCGGCGACCGCACCGTTGCTACAGAGCTGGTTTGCCAAACTAGACCACGAAGCCGCCAGCGACCCATATTTCCTGTACGCTGGCAGCAACGCCGGTAGCCTTCTAGCGCTGCTCGCCTATCCTCTGCTGGTTGAGCCTGCCTTGACGCTGGACCGGCAGGCGGCGCTATGGTCCTGGGGTTGCGGCGTGCTGGTGCTGGGGATCACGTTATGTGCTGCCGCGTCGGCGTGGCGCGGGCGACACATTACCGACGTTGTGCCACGGCAGGCAGTTGGCCCGTTGAGCACTCGCGAGCGTCTGACCTGGACCGCTCTGGCGTTCGTGCCATCCTCGCTGCTGCTCGGCGTCACCGCGCATATCACAATGGACATCGCCGCCGCACCGCTGCTGTGGGTGGTGCCACTGATGCTGTACCTGCTCACTTTTGTCCTGACCTTCGCGCGGCGCCCCCCATTAAGCCATGCGTTGATGGTTCGTGTGCTGCCGCTGCTACTCATTCTGTTGGTGGTCTTGGCGGCGCCTGGGTTGCCGTTCATGTTGCCTCTGCCGCTGATGGTGGCGTTCCACCTCGGCTGCTTCTTCGCCGCCTGTATGGTCTGTCACGGCGAGTTGGCAAGGCTGCGGCCGCCGGCGGAGCGCCTGACAGAGTTCTACCTCTTTCTTTCCATCGGTGGGGTGCTGGGAGGCGCGTTTAACGCGTTGCTGGCGCCGTTTGTTTTCTCCGGCGTATGGGAATATCCGCTGGTGTTGGTAGCTCTATGCCTGTTGAGGCCCGTGACAGCCGCTGACGCTCGGCGCGGCCTCGCATGGGACATTGTTCTTCCGCTCGCGCTACTAGGCTTCGTGCTGCTGATCCGTCACGCCCTCGCAGATGGCAGCCGTTTACCTGCTCTGATGATGGTGTTCGGCGTCATGCTGGCCTTCATCGTACCGGCGCTCGCACTGCTGAACTTTTCTCCACGACGGTGGCGCTTCTCACTCGGCATCGCCGCCATTCTATTAGTCCCCGTGGCAACCGGGGCGGGCAATACGATCTACACTGACCGCAGTTTCTTCGGCGTCTACCGCGTCGACGCAATCGATGATGGGCACGCGCACATGCTGATGAGCGGTACTACGCTGCACGGAGCTGAAAGCCTCCTGCCCGGCGAGGCAACGCTGCCATTGACCTATTACAGCCACGAGGGACCGTTCGGCCGCTTCTTCGCAGCTCTCAACCCGGCCAACGTAAGGCATGTCGCAGTCATCGGCCTCGGGACGGGCGCACTTGCCTGCTACGCTCAGCCCGGCCAGGACTGGATATTCTATGAGATCGACCCGCTCGTTGAACGTATTGCCCGCGATTCCCGCTATTTCCAGTATCTTGCGAATTGCGGGAACCGACCGCGTGTTGTGCTCGGCGACGCGCGGTTAACGCTAGCTTCCGTGCCAGACGGCACCTACGATGTGCTGGTCGTTGACGCCTTCAGCTCCGACAGTATCCCGATGCACCTACTTACCCGTGAGGCTCTAGCATTGTACTTGCGGAAGCTGACACCCGGCGGTTCGCTGCTGTTCCATATCAGCAGTCGGACGCTCGACCTACGCTCCGTGATCGGGGCGCTGGCTGCGGACGCGGGGTTGCTACCGACGCGGGTAATGTACGACCGGCCGCCGCAAAGCGCCTCACCTTGGCGGCGCTCAGCCGCCATCGTTGTGGCGTTAGCGGGGCGTGGCGGCGACCTCAGCCGGTTGAAGCCGGCGGACGGTTGGGAGGAGCTGCTTCCGCCATTTGGTGCGCGGTCGTTGTGGACCGATCAGCGGTCAGACCTATTGCGAGCAATCCGATTGGGTTTCTGAATAAGCACGATCTAGCCAAACACTAGCGGCGATGGCGCGAGCACGTAGTTGCTAAACTCGCCATGTGGCGCGGACGGCATGGGCGCCAATTGACCGGGCGGCAAACGATCAGTGCGCAGCAGCCCGCGCGGTTTCGGTCGCTGTCGTCAGCTCTTCTGCGGCCCCGGCACCGAGCTTCATCGTGCCGTCCGGCTGTGGCACGGCGACGGGAGCCACCACGACAGGGGCAACGCCGGCCTGCTTCATGTCGAGCTGATCGGCCTCCTTTGGAGCCACATCGAGCAGCGCCCGGCTTGATGCGGTCCGCGGTCCTCGACCCTTACCGTCGCCGATTTCCATTCTTCGGGTTGGTCAGCTCCGCAGTGGTACCGAGAGGCGGGGTTTTGCTGGTGGCCACATCCGAATTCGAGTTGAAGCGCCATCGGCCTTTTTCCGGTTCCTGAACTGGTGCGCGTAACAGCAGGCAAGCCTCTTCTGCTTGCGCCGAACGGTCGATGTCCCCACGCGGCGGCAGCGGCGGAAGGTGTGCCAGCTTCTCGGCTTCCTCCGTTGGCGTCAGGCCAGGCGGTGGACCGGCGGCAAACGCGCGCGAACCAATTCCTCCGTGGGCCGCGGAAGCATGTGCCATCGAGGGAAGGACGAATTCCGGAGTGAGGCGCCCATGGAGAACCGGGGGACCCATCCACGTAGAGACCTTGGACAACTTGGGGGTGGGGTGGGATAGGGTCGGATCGCGCCCGTGGGCCACTCGTGCGCAATGCCAAGCGGACGGCTGAGGGGAAGCCAGTAGCCGGCAACGGCCGGAGACGCGTCAGCCTCAGACGCTTTCCGCACGGGCGGTTGGTAGCCGTTAGCGCCGGCTAGTGGGTGTTCAAAGGCAGTGTAACACACTGATGCTACTCGTGAAATTCGTTCTAATTGTCGACGCGATGTTAGGCTGACGCTCACGTGCTGACGCACAGTGTACGGCTTACGGCAGGGTGTAGGATGCCACGCAAATCAGGAAGAACCTGCCGGCGAGGCGCGCGTAGAGAGCGGGGAGGCTCATCGATCAGGCGAACCTTCGGAACCTTGGGGGTGGGTGGGGTACGAAAAGCGCCACGTTGTGAGTGCCGATTGGCCCGCAGATCTGATGCCGGCTCTCGCCGACCCATGGCTTCGTTTTCGGGTGCGTGTCCAGTCAATGTCCTGTTCGCAGGTCGCCCGCTTGTAAGGTCGGAATGGTGGTTTCTCGGGAAGCGCCAAATTTTCAAGGCCTTATGTTGGTGGGCGCACCAGGGCTCGAACCTGGGACCCGCTGATTAAGAGTCAGCTGCTCTACCAACTGAGCTATGCGCCCGCCCAAGGGCGCGCGCTATAGCAAGTGCGGTGAGCCTTGAGAAGCCCTAGGCCCCGGCCAGGATCGCATCCGCGCATTTCTCTGCGGTCATCAGCACCGGGAAGTTGGTGTTGGCGCAGGGCACGACCGGGAAGATCGAGGCGTCCACCACGCGCAAGCCCTCCACCGCCCGCACACGCCCCGCCGGATCGGTTACCGCCATCGGGTCGTCCTCGCTGCCCATTCGGCAGGTGCACGAGGCATGCCATACCCCCACCGCCGCCTTCCGCACGAAGGCTTCCAACTGCTCGTCGTCACGCAACAGGCCCTCCAGCGTTACCCCCTCCATGATCAGGTTCCTGATCAGGTAGCTGCGCAGCGCCGGCGGCCCGTCCAGCGCCTTTGCAAGGGCATCGGTGATCCACTTGTTCTTCTTGCTCACCAGACCGACCTGGCGAACCTTGTCGCTGTAGCTCGCCGGGAACGGATCCGTTGTCACGGTCTGCATGGTGGGCGTCAGATGCATCGCGCCGAACCGGCGTACGCCATCCATCATCCGCTCCAGATCGCGCTGATCCGACAGTAGGTTGAAGTCTACAATCGGTTCGTCGTGCCAGTGGCGCGAGGCGAGCTTCACCTCGCCGGTCTCGGAATACGTCTTGTACACGGTGATGATGAACGACCCGATCTGCTCGCCTACCGCGTGCCACGACGTCTTGTTGGTGACCACGGTGAACATGTCGCCCGGCGGAATGCCGTCCAGCTTCGACGAATACCGTAGTGCCAGATAGATGTGCCGTCGCGTGTAGTCGTTGACGATCCGCGCGAAAGGCTTGATGAATGCGGCTACAGCCACGGCCGGATGATCCTGCAGCCGCTGCCCTACGCCCGGGACTGCGGCGCGTACATCGATGCCCATGTCGCGCAGATGCGCCGCCGGGCCAATGCCGGCGCGCAACAGATGCGCGGGTGAGTGAATTGCCCCTGATGATAGAATAACCTCGTGTCCGCGGAACTCGGTCTCGCGCCCGCCCACCCGAGCGTTTACCCCGATGCAACGCAGCCCGTCGAATAGTAGCGAGCCGACCTGTGTATCGGTGGATATCGTCAAATTCTCGCGCATACGCGTGCCGGGATCGAGATAGCCGATGGCCGCCGACACGCGGCGCTCATACGCGTTCGAGATGGTAATGGGGAAATACCCGTCCTCGAACTCTGCATTCTGATCGACTAGGAACTTGTAGCCGGCGGCCTTGAAAGTCTCGCCCGCCGCCTTGGCATGTTCCGGCCATAGATCGGGGAAGATGCGGCGAACCGGTATACGCCCTTCGTTGCCGTGCCAGGGACCATCGAAGTCCATGTCGCGCTCGACCTTCTTGAAGAAGGGCAACACGCTGTCCCAGTTCCAACCATTGGCCCCACGCGCATGCCACTCGTCGTAGTCAGTCGGCGCGCCGCGGTTGGCGAGTTGGCCGTTGATCGACGAACCACCGCCCAAAACGCGCGCCTGCTCATAGGTTCGTAGCTTCGGTCGTGGCTCATCCGGCCGATTATGCGGAATGACCTCGGTGGTGACCTTCAGCGTCGACCACGTATAGGCGGGGTTCAGATAAGCAGTGCCCGGATAAGAGTCGAGAATCGCTGGCGGCACCTTGCCATGCGGTGTGTCCATGCCGGCTTCCAGCAGTAGCACCTTGTTCGCCGAACGTGCCGACAGCCGGTTGGCAAGCACCGATCCGGCGGAGCCGCCGCCGACGATGATGTAGTCGTATTCCATGCTCAGTGTGTCTCGGTGTGGAAGGTCTTGGATACGATGCGCCAACCCTCGGCCAGCTTTACGAAAGTGAGATAGTCGGTGAAGTAACGCGGTGGGATCTGACACTGCACCTTGGCGAATGCGGTTGCCGGGCTGGAGCGGTCGATCTGCACCACCCAGTCATGCCGCCTGAGGTCCTGGCTCTGCGCCGATTTTCGGCTGCTCACCATGTCGAACCACTGTTCGCGCGACATGTCGCCCAGGTTGCCATCCGTCACGTAGAACAAATGTGCCACGTCGTGGAACACGCGGCCAAGTTTTGCGGTGTCGCCCTCGTAAAGGCCATCGAAGTAGGTCTGTAGCGCCTCTTCGAGATTGTGCAGGTCGGATGCCATCGTTCCTCTCCCGTTCCGCGATGAAGCATTGCGCGGTGTTCATAACGTGGCCAACAAGCCGGCAACAGTGCCGGCGGTGGCGAGCCGCCTCCATGTGAGAGCTTCAGACGCCCAGCTTCGTGGCCAGATCCTCGATGTCGTTCGCAACCACATCCCACTCCTGATCGGCAGAATAGTCGCGCTTCTGGTGTGGACCATACTCGTTGGGCCGGGCGAAGAACGCGGTCATCAGTCCCGACTTTCGCGCGTTCGCCAGGTCGTTGTTGTGCGCCGCTGCCATCATCAACTGCCCCGGTTCTATATCCAGCAGCTTCGCCGCACCCAGATACGTCTCCGGATCAGGCTTGAAATGTCCGAACAGGTCGGAGCCGAAGATCATGTCCCATGGAATGCCGGCGTGCTTGCCCATGTTGAGCAAAAGCGACACATTCCCGTTGGACAGCGGCCCGATGATGAACCTCCGCTTCAACCGCGTCAGGCCGGGCACCGAATCAGGCCAGGGATTGAGCCGATGCCAGCCCCGATTGATGTGTCCCAGATCACTCTCGGTCAGGCCGCGAATGCCGAACTCTTCCACCAGCTTGTCGAGCGACGCGCGGTGTAGCTCATCCAGGGTGGCCCATGGCTGCTCGCCCTTGCGCACGCGGTCCATCGACGGATGATAGGCCGCCCGCCAAGCATCAACGAGCGCAGTCCAGTCGGCGTTGATGTCGCGCTGTCGGCCGAACGCAGTCAGTTCGGCTATCAGGCTGCTTCGCCAATCAACCACCGTGCCAAACGTGTCGAATACGATCGCTACTGGTTGCTTGTCCGCCATGGCGTCTCTCCCATTGCATCGGGCCGGCGGCCCGGAACGCGTCATCCTGCCAACTGGAACCCATGATGTGCGTCAGAGCAAGCCTCCAGAGCGTGACATCGCCTCACCACCATCTTCGGCGAGGTCTAAGCGGGCAACTTGACCGCCCCATCAGGGGTTCGCTCCAGCGTTGCGACCGCCACCACCGCTCCGACAGGCAAAGTGCCATAGATGTGCGGAAAAAGCTGCCCGCCGCGCGCGGGCTCCCAGCGCACGTTATCTCCAAGCACCGACAGGTCCACAGCGGCCAGCATAAGGCCGTCGACCCCGCTGAAATGTCTGTCCAACGTCGCGGCGACTTGGGAGCCACACGACAGGTGGATGTAGCCATCCGCAATATCCGCAGGCGATCCATGGAATACGCCGTCACGCTGCATCCGCTGTAGCTCCGTGGCCGACATCACCTTGTAGACGATCCGATCCGGCATGGCTCCTCACTTACTTCTCGGTCGCAAGCGCAACTGACGCCAACATGCGCGAACGCGGCCGGCAGGGTTTTGCGTCAACGCGCCTCCAAGCACGTTGTGCCTGCCAAAGGGAGCAAATTCAGCTCGCATCCCAAGATGATATGCATGGGGCGCCAATTATTAGGTAACGCTCCGCCGTGGTAAAGCCATGCCATGCGTATGACCCCGGGTATCGGACGCAAGCCGCTGATGCAGCCGAAGCGCAAGCTGCTCGGGACCGAGCCGCACCGAGGCGATGGAGCCGCGGCCGCGATCTGCGCGGTAATCCGTCGCATTCCCAAGGGCTGGGTTGCCACCTATGGCCAGGTCGCCGCGATGGCCGGCCTGCCGAAGCGCGCCCGCCTTGTCGGCCACGTACTCCAGCACCTCGAGCCCGCAATTGATATTCCCTGGCATCGCGTCGTCAACGCGAAGGGCGAGGTGTCCTACAGCCTGTCCCGCAATGGCAGCGACGCCCTCCAGCGGCGTTTGCTAGAAAAGGAAGGCGTCGAATTCGACGACAGGGACCGCTGCAACCTGGAGCGATTCCGCTGGCCTGAATAGAAAGTGTGGTGGGCTTTTGGCAACGCGGATCGAGCAACTCGTCGACGAAGCGTCCATGCCCGGAGCTGATGTGATCGGCGCGAGTGGCCAGGATTGACAGATGACAACTCCGAGCAGACAACCGCCTGCATGGTGCTCGGGTCTCGTTGCACCTTTCTAGCATCATCTCGGGCACAACCTGCGGTATGTTTGGCTCCTGATGAGGCTGGAAGTGAAAGCAGGGGAAACGGCATGAAATATATGATTACGTGGAAAGAGCGCTCACAGGGCTCTGCCATCGAATACGAGAAAGCCCAGCAGCGGATTCTGGATGTCTTCCGCCAGTGGAAAGCCCCCGCCAACTTCAGGATCGAACTGTTCATGATCCGTGTTGGTGATTGGGGTGGATATATGCTGGCCGACTGCGATGATCCGGTCACCGTGCACAAGCTCTGCTCTATGCTTCCAGCCTTCGAATTTGAGGCGCGACCTGTCATTCCGATCGAGGACGCCGTGCGCGGCGAGCTCGAAGTCATGGCATGGCGCGATAGTCTGAAATTCAACTGAGGGCGCTGATTTTGCTATGGCCTCGTGCGGCAGCTACAGCGAGCCAGCGCAGCGGGGCAGGTTTGGCGGGTCCGATGCCTACTTTGGAACGACGCCGTCATTGGACCTAACTGCAGCGATGCCGCAGATGGGTCGGCGGGCGGCATCTGAATGTCTGTATGGCACAGTGTGTAGGCATGGGAGTGCCCTGAAATCATTCAGCCGAATGCGTCCCGTTCGGACATCAAAGACATCGTGAAAGCAATGTTCCCACTGTTCTGGGGCGCGCGCCGGGGGGTAGCAAGCTTCTGATTCGGGCCGGCGCGGTGACCGGTCGTGAGACGAGAGGGAAGGGTAACGCAATGCGCAGCCTGAGGATTGGCGACGTCACGATCACCAGCATAATCGAACGAGACGGACCATGGCGGCAGCCGGAGGACATGTTCCCTGCCTATGATCGGGATCTGGGACGTCGCTATTTGGCGGAGATGGACGCCGAGGTCTACGATCCTGCGACCAACCGCATGGTGATCACCTACCAGACCTTCGTGGTACGCACGCCGCATCACACCATCCTGGTCGATACGTGCACCGGCGAGGACAAGGGCTATCCCGCGCCGATGGATTTTCCCAAGCAGCCCTGGCTCGACGGGCTCAAAGCCGAGGGACTGAGGTTCGAGGATATCGACTACGTGTTCTGCACGCATCTGCACATCGATCACTGCGGTTGGAATACCGTGCTGCGCAATGGTCGCTGGGTGCCGACCTTCCCGAAGGCAAAATACATTTTCCACAAGCGGGAATACGCCGCCTGGGAAGCAGCCACGGCACGTGGCGACCAGCCACCCGGCGATGTCTGGCGCTTCAACTGCGAGCCGATTGTCGCCGCGGGCCAGGCGCTGCTGGTCGACGATGACTATACACTCGACGATACGGTATGGCTGACGCCCACGCCAGGCCACTCGCCGTGCCATTGCTGCGTCAACATACGCTCCGGCGGTCAGCGCGCGTCGGTGACCGGCGACATGATGCACCACGCGCTGCAGTGCCGCGAACCCGAATGGTCGACGATCTTCGACTGGGATGCGAAGGAGGCGGCAGCTTCGCGTCGGAAGTTCCTGAGCGATGTGGCGGACACCAGCACGCTGGTCCTGCCGATCCACTTTCCGTCGCCGACCGTCGGCCGCGTGACTGCGGACGGCGAGCGCTTCCGCTACTCGTTCGTGCGGTAAGGAGACGAACATGCGAGCCTACAACTATGACCACGTCCATCTGCGCAGTCCGAACCCGGACGCGACCGCGCGTTTCTTCGAGACGATGTTCAACGCGGAGGTGACCCGCAGCGTCTATCCCGACGGCACGCTGTATCCCGGCCAGATGCGCGTCACGATGAAGGTCGGCGGCCAGAAGGTGCTCATTGCGCCGGCGCACCCACACGATCCTATGACTCCCGCGCCGCAGTTCCCGTATTATGGCCTGGAGCACATCGGTCTGACGGTCGATGACGTCGATGCCGCCTGTGAGGAACTGCGCGCCAAGGGAGCCGAAATAGCGATCGGCCCGCTGACGCGCGACCCTGGTACGCGCCTGGCGTTCGTCCGCGGTCCGGAGGGTATCATGGTGGAACTGGTGCAGAGCCGATAGCGTCGGCGCCCCCCTCGCAATGACAGGGCAAGCGGGATGCGCTAACCTGGGTTCCCTCGGGAGGAACTCATGCTGACCAAGGCCCAGATAGACCAGTACAACGAGATCGGCGCCATCGTGGTGCCTGACGTCTTGAGCACGGACGAGGTGCAACGGCTGCGCCGGGTGACCGATGAGTTCGTCGAACGCGCCCGCGGCATCACTGCGCACAACGAGATTTACGACCTCGAGGACAGCCACACGCCGGAAAGCCCGCGTGTCCGCCGCATCAAGGCGGCGCACCTGCACCATGCCGAATATGCGCGTCTGGCGCGGCATCCGAGAATTCTCGCCGTCCTGCAGGATCTCTGGGGCTCCGACATCCGCTTTGATACCGCCAAGCTCAACTTGAAGTGCGCGGGGTTCGGAGCGCCGGTCGAGTGGCATCAGGACTGGGCGTTCTATCCGCACACCAACGACGATCTTGCCGCGGTCGGCGTGATGTTCGACGACATGGAGATGGCAAACGGCCCGCTGATGATCGTGCCTGGCAGCCATCGTGGCCCGATCCACGACCACCACACCGACGGCATCTTCTGCGGCGCGATGGACCCCGCCAATCGCGACGTGGACTACGCCGGCGCGGTCCCGCTCACCGGCAGGGCCGGCTCGGTCACGGTGCATCATGTGCGCGCCGTGCATGGCTCGGCGCCCAACGTGTCCGACCACGACCGCCGCCTGCTGCTGTTCCAGTTCCGCACCGCCGATGCATGGCCGCTACTCGGCTTCCCCGCCGGCATCGAGAAGTTCAAGGAACTGATGGTGTGCGGCGTCCATCGCGAGCCGCGGCTCGAGCACGTGCCGGTGCGGCTGCCGCTGCCGCCGGCCAAACTGCAAGGCTCTCTCTATGAGAATCAGAAGGGCATGAAGAGCCGCTACTTTGCTGTGCCGGCCGAAGCACGGCAGCCCGAGTTGGCGAAATGAACGACGCAGGGCCGGTTGCGCCGCCCGTCGTCGACTCCACATTCGACATCGCGCGTCCGCTGTTCGCCGAAGGCCTGCCCGATCCGGTCGTGTATGACGGATCGGAGCGTGCCATGCGCCAGCGCACGGTGAACTTCGCAGCCAAACGCTTCGCTGACATGATGTATGTCTCCGGTCTCGACCGCAGCACCGCGGAACGGCATTTTCGTTGGCGCGCACTCGGGCTTCCCGGCGGCTTGTCCGCGCGGCCCGATCCGGCCGCGGGCAACGCGGAGTTGAACGCCGCACATCGCGCCGGTCGCCTGACGATCGAGACCAAAGATGCGGAGCGCCGCGTCACGGTGCAGTGGAGCGATCCGGCGTTCGGCGCGCCTCCCACCGGCTCGGCGATCGCACGCCAAGGTTACGGCGGCATCCTGCTCGGCGGACGTTCCGCTCCCGGCTTCGAACCCGTGCCGATCGCGCGCCGATCCAACCCGACCGGCGCGTGGCCACATGGCGATGCCGTTGAGCCACCCGCGCCGCCGCCTGTGGAACTCGCCGCGGCGCTCGATGTCCTGTTCGCCAATTCAACCGGGATATACGGCATCCTGATCGCATCGCCGGACCGGGTGCTGGCGGAACGCTACAGCGCGTTCGGCAAACCCGATCGCGCAACGCCGAGTTGGTCGATGACCAAGGCAGTGACCTGCACGTTGATCGGCCGGCTCATCCACGAAGGTTGGCTCGGTTCGGTTTACGATCCCGCACCGGCGCCGCTATGGCGTGACTCCCGCTCGATCCACCACCTGATCACGCTCGACCACCTGCTGCGCATGCGCTCGGGCCTTGGCTTTCCGGTGGTTGGCGAGCATGGCCGTGCGACCATCGGCTTCGAGAACAGCGCGGTCTATCAGGACGGGGCCGATGCGTTCGAGGCTGCGCAGCGCTCCATCGTCGCAACCGTGCCCGGGTCGGTGTACCGCTACATCAACGCCGGCATCAACGTGCTCGGCGCGATCATTCGCGACCGCATCGAGCGCCGCGGACTGCCATACCACACCACTTTGTACGAGCTGCTTGCCGACCGGCTTGGCATGAGCACGTATCAGCACTCCGCCGACTGCATGGGCAACTTTATCGGTTCCGGCTCAGGCTTCGCCACGCTGCGCGATTACGCCAAGCTCGGCGTGCTGTATGTGCAGGACGGGGTCTGGGATGGCGAACGTCTGCTGCCATCCGGCTGGACCGACTACGCACTGACGCCGACCCACGCCGGCAGCAGCTATGCCGCGTGTTTCCGCAGCAACGCCGATCGCAGCTTCCCCGATCTGCCACCCGATACAGCCTGGGCATCGGGAGCATCGGACCAGCGCATCTTCGTGCTGCGCCGCCATCGGCTTGTCGTGGCCGTCGCCAATGAGACCGACCATCCGATGGATCTCGTGGCACTCAACCGTGTCATTGCCACCGCTCTCGTCACGCGATGGCGGTAACGTAAAGGGAACCTTCGATGGCCACCGTCCGCAACGTCGCGCGTGAGAAGCTCGAACAGAACCACCTCTCCCTCGGTTGCGGCGTGCGCCTGACACGCAGCGTCGAGATCGCCATCGCGATGAAGACGGCAGGTTTCGACTGGCTGTTCCTTGACCTTGAGCACGGTACCATGTCGATCGACGCTGCGGCGCAGATCGCCACGGCCGCGTTGGATGCCGGGATCGCGCCACTGGCCCGCGTGCCGAACGGAGAATACGCGATCGCCACACGCCTGCTCGATAACGGCGTCCTCGGCATCGTGATGCCACATGTCGACACGGCGGAAGAAGCGCGCGAGGTGGTGCAGAAGCTGAAATACCCGCCGGTAGGGCATCGCTCGATGGGTGGCATCGGCCCCCACTACGGCCTGCGCTCGGCCAGCACCGGCGATGCGGCCAAGGCACTCAACGCCGCCAATCTCACGGTCGTGATGCTGGAAACGCCGACTGCCATCGCCAACGCCGAGGCGATCGCCGCGGTGCCCGGGGTCGACGTGCTGCTGATCGGCACCAATGACCTGTGCGCCGAAATGGGGATTCCTGGCGACTTTGGCCACGAACGCGTCGCCGATGCGTATCGGGAAATGATCGCCGCCAGCAAGAAGCACCAGAAATTCCCGGGAATGGCCGGCATTTACAACGAGGCGATCATGCAGCGTTACATTGAGATGGGCGCACGCTTCATCCTGTCCGGTAACGACGCCGCGTTTCTGATGGCCAGCGCGAGCCAGCGCAGTGCCGCCTTGAGGAAGCTGCACACTCCAATGTGACGCGCGATTGCGCGTAGCGTTTCACATCTACCCGCTGAACCAGCGGGAGGTGGAACCATGTCACCCAACGTTACGCGCCGCGGCGTACTCGGCGGCACAGTCGGCGGCCTCGCGGCGCGTCCGCTGCTGGGCCACGCAGACGACACAACTCCTGCCAGGCCGCCCCCGTCTGCACCGCCGTCGGCGAACCGCATAGACGTGGCGCTGCGGATCAACGGCAACAGCGTTCCGCTGTCCGTTGATACCCGCACGTCGCTGCTCGATGCGTTGCGCGAGCACGCGGGGCTGACCGGAACCAAGAAGGGCTGCGACCGCGGCGCTTGTGGCGCTTGCACCGTGCATATCGATGGACGACGCGTGCTGTCGTGCCTGACGTTGGCGGCGCGCTGCCCGGGGAAGGCGATCACCACGATCGAAGGCCTCGCCAACGGCGACGATCTGCACCCGGTGCAGGCCCAATTCCTGCACCACGACGGACTGCAGTGCGGCTACTGCACCCCCGGCCAGATCATGTCCGCAGCGGCGCTGATCAAGGAGGGTCACACCGGTTCGGATACGGAAATACGCGAATGGATGAGCGGCAACATCTGTCGCTGCGGCGCCTACCCCAACATCGTCGCGGCAATCCGTGACGCGGCACGGGAGGGCTGAGCCATGCAGGCATTCCAACTCACCCAGCCGACGTCACTCGACGCCGCACTCACCGCCGCCCGCGCGCATGATGCCAGGTTCATCGCCGGCGGCACCGACCTGATGCAGTTGCTGAAAGACAACGTCGAGGCATCTGCCCAACTCGTGGACCTCGAACACATCGGCCTGTCGCGTATTCAGATTGATCGAAGCGGCCTGCGGCTCGAGGCAATGGCGCGCATGAGCGACGTCGCCGCGCATCCCGAGGTGCGTGCGCACTGGCCGGTCATTTCGCAGGCCCTGGAGGCGTCCGCCTCGCCGCAGGTGCGCAACATGGGTACCATCGGCGGCAACCTGCTGCAGCGCACCCGGTGCGGCTATTTCCGGGACACCGGCTTCGCCTGCAACAAGCGCGAGCCGGCCTCCGGCTGTCCCGCGATTGCAGGCGAGAACCGCATGCTGGCGATCCTTGGCGGCAGCGATCACTGCATCGCCACCCATGCATCGGATCTTGCCGTGGCGCTGACCGCGCTCGATGCGGTCCTGGAGTTGCGTCGTGCCGGCGGCGTGGTGCGACATGTGCCCATTACCGAATTCTATCGCCTTCCCGGCAATACGCCGCAGATCGAGACGGTGCTGGACCGCGGCGAAATGATCACCGCGGTCACGATGCCCGCAAGCGCTGCGGCGCGTAACTCGCACTATCTCAAGCTACGCGATCGCGCCAGCTTCGAATTCGCACTGGTGTCCGCTGCCGTTGCGTTGGAGACACGCGACGGAACAGTGCATGACGTGCGTGTTGCCGCAGGCGGTGTCGGCACGCGACCGTGGCGACTGCCGGAAGTGGAGATGGCGCTGCGTGGGAAGAAACTCAACGATGCAACATTGCGCGAAGTATCCACGCACGCGGGTCAAGGCGCGCGCCCGGCTACGCAGAACGGTTTCAAGCAAATCCTGTTGCGCCGAGCAGTACAGCGTGCGTTGCAGACGGTTTCGGCCTGACGGAGGCTTTTCATGGCAAACATCGGACAAGGGATCGATCGGGTCGATGGCCGGCTGAAGGTAACCGGCCGTGCGCGTTATGCAGCGGAATTCGCAGTGCCGGATGTCGTGCACGCGGTGCTGGTGCAAAGCACGATCGGCGCCGGTGCCATCACCGGTTTCGATCTTGCAGCGGCTCAGAAGATGCCAGGGGTGATCGCGATCATCACGCCCGACAATGCGCCGAAACTGCATACTCAAGGCGGCGCACAACAGACCGTTCGCGCGCCTCTGCTGCAGGATCGCGACATCCACTACAACGGGCAGCATGTCGCGGTCGTGGTGGCGGAAACTTTGGAGCAGGCCGACGCGGCTGGCGCGCTGGTGCGCGTGCAGTATCGTCGCGACGAGCCGATCACATCCATGGATGCTGTGCTCGGCCAGGCTTACGCGCCAAAGAATTTCCGCAATGGTGAGCGGTCACCGGACTCACGCCGCGGCGATCCCGATGCGGCTTTCGACGGTGCGGCAGTGAAGGTCGATGCCACCTACATCACGCCGATCGAACATCACAATCCGATGGAACCGCACGCCACGATCGCCCGCTGGGAGGGCAATCGCCTTACGGTATGGACCGCGACGCAGGGCATTTCCGGCGCGCAGCAGACGCTGGCTGGTTTGTTCGGCATCGATAAAGCCGATGTCCATGTGATCTGTCCCTATGTCGGCGGCGGCTTCGGGTGCAAGGGCAACACCTGGCCACCGGCAACGCTCGCAGCTATGGCGGCAAAAGTTGTGGGCAAGCCAGTGAAGCTTGCACTGACGCGCGCGCAGATGTTCACCTCCAATGGCTATCGCCCGCGCACCATACAGAAGCTGCGGTTTGCCTCGGACGCGCAGGGGCATCTTGTGTCGATGCGGCATGATGGCTTCTCGCAAATGTCGCAGCCGGTGCTTGGCGAATTTGCCGAGCCGGTCGGGTTGGCGACCGAGATGCTGTATGCCTGTCCGAACGTCGCCGTGACGCATCGACTGGTCGCAACGAATGCCTCCTTGCCGACGTATATGCGGGCGCCGGGTCTATCTAGTGGTGACTTCGCTTTGGAGTCTGCGATCGATGAACTGGCGGCGGCGCTGAAACAGGATCCGTTGGAATTCCGCCTGCGCAACTACACCGAACAGGAGCCGCACCTGAACCGGCCGTTCGCCAGCAAGGCGCTCCGCGAGTGCTATCGGCAGGGCGCAGATGCGTTCGGCTGGTCACGTCGCTCGCATGAACCGCGCTCCATGCGAGACGGTAATGTCCTGATTGGCTGGGGTGTGGCTACCAGCACCTATCCGACGCATCGTATGCCGGCGAGTGTGCATGTGCGTGTTGCGGCCAATGGTACGGCCTTGGTCCAGGTGGGCACACAGGACCTTGGCACCGGTACCTACACGGTAATGTCGCAGATCGCGGCGGATGAACTCGGCATTCCGGTCGAGCGCATCCAGTTCGAGCTGGGAGACAGTGCGTTTCCGCATGCTCCCGTGTCCGGCGGATCGATGACGGTGGCGAGCGTCGGACCGGCGGTAAAGGCCGCGTGTGAGGCGGTGCGCGCCAAACTCCAGGGCGATACTGGCGCGCCAGTGCCGGAGCTGCTCGCTCGAGGCAACACGCCTTTCGTCGAGGCGACCAGCGAGGCCAAGCCGGGCGAAGAGGCGAAGCGCTATGCGATGCACGCGTTCGGTGCGCAGTTTGCCGAAGTGCGGATCGATGCCGATCTGGGCGAAATCCGCGTCAGCCGCTTCGTCGGAGCATTCGATTCCGGCCGCGTGTTGAATGCCAAGACTGCGCGCAGCCAGTTGATCGGCGGCATCGTCTATGGTCTCGGCATGGCGCTGCTGGAGGAGACGCACGTCGATGGCGAGACCGGCCGGATCGTGAATGCCAATATCGCCGAGTACCTCGTGCCGGTGAACGCCGACGTGCCGGAGATCCAGACGATCATCGTGCCGAACGACGAACTCACGTCGAACCCGCTGGGGGCGAAGGGGATCGGCGAACTGCCAATGGTTGGCGTCGCAGCCGCGGTGGCCAATGCAGTGTATCACGCGATGGGAGTTCGCGTGCGGAAGGTGCCGATCAGGGTCGAGGATTTGCTGACTTAGCCGGACGCGGCGCCGACGGTTGAGCGCCGCCAACCGGTGATTTCCTGATGCGGTGACAATATGCTCCGATCATCGCGCTGCATTGGGCGCCGGCGGCAGGTCGGCCATGAATTTCACCAGATATGGCCTCCAAGTTGCCGCGTAATAATGGGTGAAATGTCCGTGCGTGCCCTTGCCATAGGGCGTCAGCACGTAGGTGCCGTGCGCGATCTTCTTGAAGGCGCGGTCGACCGTGCCCAGCGTCGGCGGATCGGCAAAATCCTCGACATTGTTGATCAGCATGACGCGCGCTCTGATCTTCGGCAGATCGGCCTCAGGGCTGTAGTCGTAAATCGACTCGATCTCGTATAGCGTGTTGTTGGCGTCGCCGTTTTTCATCAACGCCGCAAGGCGCTTGTCGTACAGCGCCTTCGCCGCCTCCATCGTCGGCGCTTCTTCCTGAATGCGCACCGGGCTCTCGGTCAGGTCGTTGCCTGCCGCGGCATACATGTAGAGCGTCGGGCTCTTATCGTATTCGCCGTTGTTCCAGGCGGGATCGTGGCGGATGAGCTCGGCGGCGGCGTGGCGCAGCATGTAGTTGCGCCCGCTTATCTCAACCGGTTGGCACGACAGCCCGACCGTGCCGTCCATCAATTCCGGATACAACTCGGCCCACAGGAATTGTTGCATGCATCCGAGCGAGCTGCCGATGATCAGGCGCAGATGGGCGACCTTCAGCCCGTCTGTGACCAGCCGGTGCGTCACGTCGATCATGTCGTGGTAGCGGTAATGCGGGAAGCGACCCTTGAGGCCGTCGGATGGTTTCGATGAGCCGCCGCGGCCAAGTGCGTCGGGCATGATGATGTAATATTTCGCCGGGTCGAGCGGCTCGCCTGGCTTGAACAATTCGTTAGCCAGCGTCGGCCGAAACCAGTTGGCGCCGGTTCCGGTGTTGCCTTGCAGCAGCAGTACAGCGTTGACCACCTCGCCAGCCGCATTCTGTTTTGCGGTGCCGATCGTGCGGTAATGCAATTTCACCTCGGGGAGGCTCTCGCCGCTGACGAATTTGTAGTCGTGGATGACGTAATCGCCTTCTCGATACCCGGCCCAGTCGGTGCTCGGCTTGTTCGCCTCGTCTTGCCCTAGCGCAGGAAACGCGGAGGCGAGAAGGACAATCACGATCAAGGCGCGGACGAACATTCGCTCCCCTTTCAATCAGTCAGTCGGGCAGGTCGAAAAACTTGCACCAGCCGGCCGGGCTGATATCGCCGCTCACCACCTTGCAACCGCGCGGGCGGATGAAGAACGTGCAGACGGCACAACTGAACAGGCCTTTGGGCGTGCTCTGATACGCGGCGGCAATCTGCGACGACATCTGTCCCGGCTGCTCCTCGGCACGCGCCGGGAGCGCTGCCCAGAGGCCGCCCAGCGCCGCGGTTATCAGTTCACGCCGTATCAGACGGCGATTGGCGCGAAAGCTGCCCTCCTCACGCCGGCCCCGCGACATAGCCGTAGCGCAGATTGCTCCGGCCGCCGCCATTGGCGAGATAGTCGGTTTTCATCGCCGCAAAGCTATCATGGTTGACCCGCTCAGCATGCTGTCGATCGAGCCCATAGAGCCTGGCGGAATTGCCGCCGAAGATCGCGGTCTTGATAGGGCCGTCGGCCGGGCCCAAGGCCTTGAAGCCGTACTTCTTCTGCATCTCCTCCGGGATCTCGAGCCGACGCAGCCCCTCGATCTGCCATTGCGGCGCTCCGGTCCAAACCGCGTCGGTGCCCCAGACGATGCGGTCGGACCCGAGGCCCTTGACGAGCATCCCCATCAGCGCCGCGGCGAGGCGCGGCTGGGCGACAGCAGTCCACGCGAAAATCTGCCCAAGATCGCCATATACGTTGGTGACGCCATACTTCTCCGGAATCTCTGCGAGGTCGCTGGTCCATGACGACCGGCCGGTCCGCTCGAACTCTGCCATCGCGTCGGCCGGGTTCGCGCCGACCCAGCGGTAGCCCGAGTGGTAGACGAGGAAATTGAGCTGCGGCCAGTCCTTTGCCGCTTTGCCGATGTCGCTGACGTCCGCATAGGGCAAGAGGCGCGGAAATTTCTCGGCGACCGCCGGCGCGAACAGGCCCTTGTGGATACAGACGTTCTTGATGCCGGCCTTCGCGATCTTCGCGTAGAACGGATACATCAGCTTTTCGTCGTCGGCGTGCCAGGGATGCCCGTCAAGCTCTTTGTGGGTGTTGTCGCCGACCGAGTAGCCCTTCCAGGAATCGGGTTTGTACTTTTCAATCGCCTCGTCGACCTTGTCGAGCCAGCCATCCCATCCCGGAGTGATCGTGAAATGCGCCAGCATGCGGCGTGTGCCGGCCTTAGCATTGACGGCGGCCCGGGTCTTGAACACCTGGTCCTGCGGGATGAACCAGTCCTGCGCCTCGACCGAGGGCGAATTGGTCAGGATCGTAATCTTGGTATCGCTGTCCAGGTAGATTTCTTTGACGTAATTGTTGAACTTGAGGTCGTCGAGCGTCTGTTCCTTGCCCGACAGCTCCTTGTTCCAGCCCCACTGGCCGACTGCCTCCCGGCCCTTGACGAAGCCGGAGAGCCGCGTGTCGTCGCGCAGGAAGTGGGTATGACCGTCGAAAATGAATTGACCGGCGTTCGCCGCTGCGAGTTGTTCCGCCAGCTCCGGCGTGGCGGCTTCCGCTTCGCTGGCGCCGAAATAGCGGCCGAAAACCTCGTTCATCGCCACGAATGAGGCTGCCATGCCCGCGGCGGTCTGGAAGAACCGGCGTCGCGACAGACCTTGGCGTTTGGCGAGCCGGTCGCTTATTTCGATAAGCCGTGCCTCGACCTCTTTCTGCTGCGAGGTTTGCGGCACCGGCAGGTATTCGTCGCTCGAAACAATCTGCGTCGGCACGGGGGAAGGAAAGGATGCCGTCTCGGCCGGCAGCAACCCGCTGATCAACCCGCCGTCGAGGAATTTCATCGCGCCCTCCCGCTGGCGTTGTTGCCGCCAAGACTATGCACAGCGTCCGCTTTCCACCAGGGCCGGCTCGGGGGCAGTCTCCCGCCAGAACCGGCGCTTCAATTGGTCGTGCACTGGCGCGGAAGCGACCAATCGGCGAAGAATCCGTTCTGGTGCCGGTTGACCAAATCCGAGGACGCGCATGGCTTCCACCAGCACGACACGCGACACGTCGATCCGCACCTATCGCGCGAAGCGCGATTTCACGATCACCGGTGAGCCGGCGCCAGCTCCACGGCGAGGCAAGCGCCCGGCGCCGATCTTCGTGGTGCAGAAGCACGAGGCGCATCGCGCAGGCCTGCACTGGGACTTCCGCCTGGAGCATGACGGCGTGCTGTGGAGCTGGGCGGTGCGCAAAGGGCCGTCGCTCGATCCCGCCGACAAGCGGATTGCTGTGCACGTCGAGGACCATCCGCTGGACTATGCCGATTTCGAAGGCGCCATACCCGACGGCCAATATGGCGCCGGTGCTGTCGAGCAGTGGGACCGCGGCACATGGCAACCGCTGGACGATCCCGACGAGGGCATGCGCAAGGGCGAGCTTCGGTTCGTGCTCGACGGCAAGCGGTTGCACGGACGCTTCACGCTGGTGCGCCTGAAGCCGCGGCCTGGTCAGCGTAGCCGGCAGGATAACTGGCTGCTGATCAAGGGCCATGACGAGGCGGAGCGCAAAGGCGCCGATGCGCCCACGATCGAACAGCAGGCATCTATGCCAAGGCAGGCGCGCAAACAGCGCAAAAACTCTCCAGCGGAGGGTGCGGTGCGCGCCGGGCTGCCGCAGCGTCAGGCACCGCAGCTTGCTGCGGTCATCGACAAGCCGCCCGAGGGGAAGGGCTGGGTCAGCGAGATCAAGTTCGACGGCTACCGCCTGCTGTGCTGGCTCGATCACGGCAAGGTGCGCCTCCTCACGCGCAATGGCCTCGATTGGACGGATCGCCTGCCTGCCGTCGCACGCGCGGTCGCCAATCTGTCCGCCGAGACGGCGCTGGTGGACGGCGAGTTGGTGGCGCTCGAGAAGACTGGCGCGTCGAGCTTTCCGGCGCTGCAGGCGGCGCTGTCGGCTGGCAGGGACGCCACGCTGTATCTCCAGTTGTTCGATCTCCTCCACCTGGACGGCTGGGACCTGCGGGAATGCACGCTGCTCGAGCGCAAGCGCGTGCTGTCCGGCATCAGCGACTGGCGCGGCATGCTGCGTTACAGCGACCACCAGGTGGGCGACGCTGCCGGCATGCTGCGCGGGGCAGCCGGGATGGGGCTGGAAGGCATCGTCTGCAAGCAGGCCGACGCAGGGTATCGCGCCGGGCGGGGGCATGGCTGGCTGAAGGTGAAGTGTCGCGGCCGTGAGGAGCTGGTGGTGCTGGGGTGGACACCGCCCGGAGGCAGCCGCACCGGCCTGGGTTCGCTGCATCTCGGCTATTACGATCCGCAAGGAAAGCTGCACTACGCCGGTGGCGTGGGCACGGGGTTTTCCGACGATGAGCTCGGGCGGCTGAGCGAACGTCTGGCGGAACTGGCGTCCGATCCGCCGAAGGCTCTGATCGTGGCGGGCGATCCGTTGCCGAAGACGATCAATTGGGTGCGGCCGGAGCTGGTGGCCGAGATCCGGTTCGCCACGTGGTCCGGCTCCGGTCGCGTGCGGCAGGCGACCTACCTTGGGCTGCGCGAAGACAAGGCGGCATCGGAGGTGGTGCGTGGACCGGCGGACCCCGAGGCGGAGCGCAAGACCGTCCGACCGCCGCCTGGCGATCCGCGGGCGGCGAAGCGCGGACCGGTGGTCGCCGTGCCGCCGCGCCGCCGCATCGTGTCGGCGCGCGCACCACAGCGTAAGGGCGTGACCGTGGGCAATATCGAGTTGACGCATCCCGATCGCGAGCTCTGGCCTGGCATCACCAAGCGCGACCTGGCGGAATACTGGAAGGCGGTCGCCGATCACGCACTGCCCGGGCTGACGCGCCGCCCGCTCTCGGTGGTGCGCTGCCCGGACGGCATCGGCGGCCAGCGCTTCTTCCAGAAGCACGGGCACGGCACGCTGCCGTCCGCGGTGCGTCAGGGCGAGGCGGACGGCCAGCCGTATCTCGCGATCGACGACGCGGATGGGCTGATCGCCATGGCGCAGATCTCAGCGATCGAGCTGCACCCCTGGGGCGCGACCGAGGCCGATCCGCAGCATCCCGACCTGATCGTGTTCGACCTCGATCCCGGCGACGGCGTGCCGTTCGCCGATGTGGTGCAGGCCGCGCGTGACGTTCGCGATCAGTTGCAGCGCCTCGGCCTGACGACGTTCTGCCGCACCACCGGCGGGAAGGGGCTGCACGTGGTCGCGCCGCTCGAGCCGGCGGCGGATTGGGATGTGGTGAAGCCGTTCTGCCGCGCGTTCGCCGAGATGCTGAGCCAGGAGCAGCCGGACCGGTTCCTGTCGACGGTGCGGAAGGCGGATCGCCAGGGCAGAATTCTGATCGACTGGCTGCGCAACGGGCTGGGTGCGACCGCCATCGCCTCCTTTAGTCCGCGCGCGCGAGACAATGCGACTGTGGCGACGCCTGTGGCGTGGGATGAGGTGGATCGCAAGCTGGACCCGACGAAGTTCACCTTGCGCAGTGTGCCGGAGCGTCTCGCGCGCCTGCGCGCCGATCCATGGGAAGGCTTTGCAACGTTGTGTCAGCATTTGCCCGATCTTGCGGCCGAGCCGCGCGCGGCGCCGCGCAAGGGCAGGTCGGCAATTGTGACCGCGCCCAGGCCGAAGCGCCGACGCTGAGGTGACTTGCGACCAGGCGAGACGTGCCAAGTCCGATCCTAAATTTTCGGTAACCGCGGCTTCATGTTTTGCACACATCACACCGGCGGACGCATCGTGTCGCGGCGATAAGTCGGTGGTCGACGGTAACATGCCGCTCGTAATAGTGAGCTTGATTTACCGGCGCGCAGCCCAATGTCTTCGGCGCGGCGGATGGCTCCCCGCCATCGCCGCGTGACGTTTCCCCCCCAAACTTGGCGGCGCCCTTCGGGGCGCCGTCATTTTGTTATTTGATGATGGGCTGGCGACGTCTCCGGAGGCGCAATAGCATTGCGCCGCAGCGAGGAGCGCGGACGCCATGATCGCAAATTTGCCAGTGCCGACGCTCGATCACGTCGTGGTCAATGTGCGCGACCAGATCGATACGGGTTTGGCAACCTATGGGCGGCTTGGCTTCACGATGACGCCACGCGGCTATCACACACTGGGTTCGATGAACCATCTGGCGATTTTCGGCAGCGAGTATTTGGAATTGATCGCTGCGGCTCCCGGCGAAACTCGCCGGGCGGAGATTCTTGCTGCCCCGTTTGGGTTGAACGGGCTCGTGTTCGGCACAGAGAATTCCGCGAGCGCTTACGCCGCATTGCGTGAAGCCGGCGTCCCGGTGGAACCGCCGCTCGAGTTCTCGCGCCCGGTCGAACTCACCGAAGGCTCACGCGACGCGACTTTTCGCACCGTCCATGTCACGCCGGGTACCGTGCCGGCGGGACGCGTTTACTTCTGTCACCATCTCACGCGCGACTTGGTATGGCGGGACGAATGGCGTCACCACGCCAATGGCGCGATCGCCATCGAACGTGCCGTGATTGCCGCGCGCGAGCCCGCGGCGCTGGGCGCGCTGTTCGCGCGGATGTTCGGAGAGGACGCGGTACGGCCATTCAGCACAGGCTGCTCGCTCGCGGTCGGCCTGTCGCGGTTTGACGTGATGACGCCGGATGCGCTGTCACGCGAGTTCGCCGACGCGGCGCCCGCAGCGGTTGGCCGCAACCAGTATATGGCCGCGCTTACCATCCGCACCCGCTCGCTGGAGCGCGCCGCGGCCGCACTCGCGGCGGGCCGGATCAACGGCGTTCAGAGGCAGACGGACCGCATCGTCGTGCCCGCCGCCGAGACCTTTGGCGTCACGCTGGAGTTTCGGGAACCGATCACACCTGCCTGATCTTCTCCGCCCATCGGTCGAGAATTGGCAACACCTGATCCGGACCGGCTGACGGCAGCGTGATCACCACGCGGGCAATGCCGATATCGCGGTAGCGGCGCAGCGCATCCAATTCCTCCACCACTCGGAACATCGTCACCGGCAGCGAAGACGGATCGCGCCCGGCCTCCTTCGCCATCTGATGGAACTGCGGCAGAAAGTCGCTGACATCGCCGTATTCGGGCCGGCTGGCATGCGGCACCCAGCCGTCGCCGTAGCGGATCGCCCGTCGCGCGCCATACGGAAATGCGCCGCCGACGATCACCGGCGGGTACGGCTTCTGCACCGGCTTCGGCCAGGCCATCATCGGATCGAAGTTGACGAATTCGCCGTGATACTCGGCCCTGGTCTCTGTCCAGATCAGCTTCATCGCCTCGATGCGCTCACGCGCGATCTTGTGGCGCGATTTGAACGGCGTGCCGTGGTCCGCCATCTCCTCGGCGTTCCAGCCGGAGCCGACACCGAAGAGGAACCGCCCCGCCGACACCTGATCGATCGAGGCGACCAGCTTCGCGGTCTGAATCGGATCACGCTGCTGCACGAGGCAAACCCCGGTGCCGACCTTCAGCACCTGCGTCGCCGCGGCGGCAGCCGACAGCGTGACGAATGGATCCATGACGTCGTAATATTGCTTCGGCAGTTCCCCGCCATTTGGGAAAGGCGAATCCCGCGACACGGGAATGTGCGAATGCTCTGGCGCCCAGAGCGACTCGAAGCCACGCTCCTCAAGCGCGCGGCCAAGCTCGCCCGGCGCCATTGAATAGTCCGTGAAGAACATGGCAGCGCCGAAATGCATGTTGGGTCCCCCAGGTGACGAGGAGAACCCTAACGTGCGTTGCCCGCCCTGTCATGGCGAGCGAAGCGCGGCGACCCCGGGTCAAGGTGGCGCGCACCTCGACCGGGGTCGCCGTCGCCGCTACTTCTTCGGCGGCGCGTGCCGAACCCGCTGTTCGGCGCCCATACCGCCACCCTGCGCCGCCTGCGGCACGAGATCGCGGATGCGGAAATCCGGTTCGCTGTTCCACGGACCGCGGCGCTCCGCTTCCGGTCCCGCCGTCAGGTTGAAGTACACGTCCACCGTGTCGTCCGGCTTGAGATCGCCGAAGCTCGGGTCGTCCAGCTTGTTCATCGCCTCCAGCGCCTTCATGAACATGCGTGCATGGGCGATCTCGCGCGTTGCAAGATGGCGCAGCGCCTCGCGCGAGCCTTCGTCGGGTGACATCCTGATCAGCGCCTCATACGTGGCGAGCGCCCCGGCCTCGGCCGCGATGTCGGCACGCAGATCTCGCACCACGCTGGCGCCTTCGTTGACATAACGCGAATCCCAGGTCGAGCCGCGCGAATCAACCAGATGCGGCCCGTAGCCGCGCACCGCGAACAGCGTGCTGTTGAAAGCCTTCTCCTGCGCGCCTTGCTTCGCGCGCTTGGTATGCTGCTCGATCATCAGCGCGACCATTTCCAGATGGCCGAACTCCTCGGTGGCGATGTTCTGCAGCATGTCGCGGATGCCCTGGTCCTCGGTGTGGAAGGACTGGGTGAAGTAGGTGAGCGCCGCAGACAGTTCGCCGGTCGCGCCACCGAATTGCTCAAGCAGCTTTTCGGCGAACACCGGATCAGGCGTATCCACACGCACCTGATGCAGCGGGTCGGGTCGATGAATGAACATGGCAATCGTCCTTCGCGAGTGACGCCAACCGCAACTGCCGCGACAGGTGCGGGTTGGCCGGTCACGCGAATGTGCCCATCTCAGGGCACGACGATGCGTCGCTACAGCGCGGCCTGTATCAACTCGCCGATGATGCTGACGATGCGATCCAGCGTCGCCTCCGGCGTCATCAACGGCGGCGCGGTCATCAGCGAATCGCCACTGACCGGTGTGCCGCCGCCGCCGCGCTGGCGGATGATGAGGCCGCGCTTCATCGCCTCGGCCACCACGCGACCGCCGAGACCGATCGCCGGCTTGCGGGTTGCCTGATCCTCGACCAGCTCGACCGCGCACATCATGCCGAGACCGCGGACGTCGCCCACAACGGGCAGACTGCGCAGCGTCTCCAGGCCGGCGAGCAGCTTCCTGCCCATCACCGCCGCGCGCTCCGGCAGCCCGTCCTGTTCGATAATGTCGATGTTGCGCAAGCCGACCGCACAGCACACCGGATGCCCGGAATAGGTCGCCGCGTGCATGAACCGTTCGTCCATCGGCGCATCTTCCATCGTCTGATGCACTCGCTTCGACACGAGCACGCCGCCGAGAGGCAGATAACCGCTGGTGACGCCCTTGGCGAACGACATAAGGTCGGGCTGCACACCCCAATGCCCCAGCGCGAACCAGCGCCCGGTGCGCCCGAATCCCGTGATCACCTCGTCCGCGATGAGCAGCACATTGTGCCGATCGCAGATCTGCCGCAGTCGCGGGAAATACGTGGGCGGCGGCACGATCACGCCACCGGCTCCCATCACCGGTTCGGCGATCACCGCGGCGATCGTGTCGGCGCCCTGCGCCTCGATCGCCGCCTCAACCGCATCGGCGGCCTCGATGCCGGCATCGCCATTGCCTGGCCAGCGATACGGATACGGCGGCGCCACCTGAAGGAATTCCGGCACCAGTGGGCCGAACATCTTCTGATAACCGGGCAAGCCGGTGGCACTCATCGCCGCCAGAGTAACGCCGTGATAGCCGTACTGGCGTGATATAATCTTCACCTTGTTTGGCTTGCCCATCCGCTTCCAGTAGTAGCGGGCAATCTTGAAGGCGCTTTCATTGGATTCGGCGCCGCCCGTGGTGAAATACGCCGCCGCCATGTTGTCGTAAGCCAGACCGACGATGCGCTCGGCCAGACGGATGGCGGGCTCGTTGGAAAAGCCCGTATAGGCAGACGCATAGGCGAGCTTCGCCATCTGCGCCGCCGCGGCATCCGCCAGCTCCTTGCGGCCATGGCCGATATTGACATTCCACAACGCCGACAGCCCGTCGATGTACTCGCTGCCGTCAGCGGTGCGCAGCATGGCACCGCGCCCCTCGACAAAGATGCGCGCCTGCCCGTGCTCCTTCGGGTGATGCAGCGGGTGGATCAGATGCCGCCGGTCGGCATCGAGCAACACGTCACCGGTCGCCCCATGATCGTTCATGTCGTCTGCCTTTCCGCTTGCCACTGACCCTTGCCGAACTGGCTGAGATTGACCGGGCCGCGATGGTTGTCTGTCGCACTGCCAAGAAATACGTCGCCCTGCATCTTGCCGTTATTGACGGTGCCCTCGAAGCGATAGGCGATTGCACTGCCTTCGTGGCGAGTCTCGAACTCCATGCGCACCTGCTGCGCGGCGAGCCTGCCGATCACGCTGCTTTCGAACTGTTCCGACTGCTGGCTCCCGCTGAGCTGGCTGCCCTGCTGCTGCAGCTTCAGCCGGTGCTTGCGCTCGCCATGTAGGAACCGCACACGCACATCCCAGTTGCCCGATAGGTCGCTCGCCGCAGTCGGCTCCGTCGCCGGGTGAAGGTTGTGCGCCGCCGTCAGCGCGTTGGTGATCGCCTCGCCGACCTGTGCCGCCTCGCCGGGCGAGAACTGGAACGGATCGATCACCAGCGAATTCGCGGTCGTCGACGTATCATCCGTCATGATGCGTGGCGAGCCGTCGAGCAGACGCTGGCGCAGGCCCATGCCATCGAGCGCGATGCCATCCCACTTCACGCGCAGCGCCGGAACCCGCACCACGCCCGCCGGTTCGAGCACCTCGCTGCTGGTTCCCGGCACGGCGGCTACGCGGCGCGCGATCTCCTGCAGATCCTCGTGCCAGTGCCGCAGCTCGGCTGCCTCGTCGCGCTCGTTCAGCCAGTATTCGACCGCGACCAGCACACCGATCACGTCCTCCTTCGAGACCTTCATCGGCCGCCCGAATGCCTGGTGCGGCGACGCGTTGCGCCACGCCGCCTGTACCAGGTTCTTCTTGCCGAGCAGCAGGCCGCTGGTCTGCGGTCCGCGCAGAAACTTGCCGCCGCTGTAGATCACCATGTCAGCGCCGCGCACCAGCCACGGGCTCGGCTTCTGCAAATGCTCCGACGCGGCGTCAACCAGGATCGGAATGCCGAGCGGCTTCACCCGTGCGGCGATTTCCTCCAGCCGTACCTTGGAGAATTCCTCGTTGGTGCCGAGGATTGCCACCATCGCCACTGGTTCGCGCAACGCCGCATCCAGGTCCGCCGCCGAATCGATCTCGACGATATGCGCGCCGACCATGCGGATCGCCTGGTCGTAGGCGAAGCGCTGGTTCTTCGGGAGGATCACGCGATTCACCCAGCCGTCGGTGAACGGCAGCCGCAGCATGCGCACCGGATCATTGCCGGCGATGCACGCGGCCGATGCCAGTGCCACCGCCGCGGCACTGCCGCAGGTCACGATGCCCCATTCCGCACCGGTCAGCTCGGCCAAACGCTTGCCCGCGGCCTCCATCAGTTCGTCGAGGTTGACGAACTGGCGTGACGCCGCATCCACCGCGGCGCGCACCCGCGGCAGCATCAGGCTGCCGCCGTGCATGGTGCGAACGCTGCAGCAGTTGATGAAGGGGCGCACGCCAAGTGCGAGATAGGGATTGGCGTTGCCCTCGGTGCGCTCAGCCATGCGACGCATTCTCCGTTGTTGTGCGATAGACCGCGGTCTCGAAGTCATCCAGCAGTTGCAGCACTGGCTGGTCGGCAAACGGCAGGATCTGGGTCAGGATCACGCCCGCCACGTGTCGTTTTGGATCGAGCCAGTAATAGGTGTTGAACAAGCCCGCCCATGCGAGACTGCCGGCGCTGCGCCGTCCGGGCACGTCCTCGGTATTGATCAGCCAGGTGAGGCCCCATTTCTTCGTCATGCCTGGGAAGAATTCGGCGTCGTTCGACACCGCGGGATGCACCGTCGGCAACTTCTGAGCGTCGAGATCGCCGATGTGGTTCTGTGCCATCAGCGCCACCGTCTCGGGCTTCAGCACGCGTGCGTTGTCCAGTGCGCCGCCGTTCAGCAGCATGCGCAGGAACGCCATGTAGTCGGGACCGGTCGAGAACAGCGCGCCGCCGCCGGCGAAGAACTCCGACTGCGCAGGCGGCGTCTGCGGTATGGGGTCCAGCGATCCGTCGGGCTTGCGGGCCTGCACGTGGGCAAAGCGCGCGAACTGCGCCGCGCTGGGCATGAAGCCGGTATCCTGCATGCCGAGAGGGCCGAAGATGTTCTCGCGCATATACGTATCGAGATCCTTGCCGCTCACCGTCTCGACCATGCGGCCGGCCCAATCGATGTTGATGCCGTACTCCCAGCGCTCACCTGGCTCGAACGCGAGCGGCGCGTTCAGCGCGGCAAGCTGGCCGGACAGGATTGTGGGATGGCCGGTCGTCTCATAGTAGCGGTTAAGCTGCGCATTCCAGATGTGGTAGACGAAGCCCGCGGTGTGCGTGAGCAGCATGCGCAGCGTGATCTTGCGTCGCGCCGCCCGCAGGATCGGCTTGCCATCGGCCTCGAAGCCTTCGAGCACCTTCGGTTCGGCCAGTTCCGGCATGATCTCGCCGGCGGGCTGATCGAGCGACAGCTTGCCACGCTCGACGCATTGCATCGCGGCGACGCCGGTCACGGCCTTGGTCATCGAGGCGATGCGGAATATCGTGTCCCCCTGCATCGGGGTGGAGTCCGCGACACCGCGCCGGCCGAAGGCGCCCTGGTAGAACGTGCCGTTGCGGTCCGCCGCCAGCGCAACGACACCGGGCACGCGCCCATCGCTGACCGCGTCGTTCAGCAGGTGGTCGATGTTGTTGTTCGCCGTGGGGTTTGCCATGCGGGTCTCCAGGTTTTGCCACAGTATGCCTCGCTGTTGCACCGTCTGGCCAGCGGCGCGACAATGGATTGTCCCGCAAAACAGGAGGCGTCCGATGATCGAAAGCGAAGTCATCGTCACAACGAAGCATGGGCGGATGCCGACCTTCATGGCTGCCCCGGAGAGCGAAGGTCCTCACCCCGGCATCATCTTCTACATGGACGCGCCGGGCATTCGCGAGGAGCTGCGCAACATGGCGCGTCGCGTCGCCAGGCACGGCTATGTCTGCCTGCTGCCCGACATGTACTACCGGCTGGGCACGGTGCGCTTCGATATTCCCCGGCGCGACGACGGCATGTCGGGCGTCATCCGGGCGTCGATGAACAGCCTGAGCATTCCGTTCATCAATGACGACACCGCGGCGATGCTGGCCTGGTTCGACGCGAATGAGCGCGTGAAGCCGGGGCCCGTCGGTTGCGTCGGGCATTGCATGAGTGGGCGCTACATAACGTCCGTCGCCGCAGCATTTCCGCATCGCATGGCGGCCGCGGCGTCGTTGTATGGCGTGGGCATTGTCACCGACAAGGAGGACTCACCGCATCTGTCACTCGGCAATATCAAGGGCGAACTCTATTATGCCTTTGCCGAGCATGATCAGTCTGTGCCGGCTAACGTGATTCCTGATCTGAAGGCGGCGCTGAACAAGACCGACGTGAAGGCGACGGTGGAAGTGTTCCCCGGCACACATCACGGCTTCTGCTTCCCGGAGCGCGCAGTGTACGACACGCTCGCGTCCGAGACGACGTGGGCGAAGATCTTCGCCTTGTGGGACCGCCATCTGAAATAGCCGGGCCACCCGGACCATGTCATTGCGAGTTCCACACCCCCATGGCGGCGGCCCTCGCCAATGAAACCGGTGCGCTTGTAGATAGGCGCTGCCCAAAGCCAACCAAGGGAGGATCGAGATGACTATGTCCGGCGCGCTAGCCAGGGCCAGACCCGCCAGCAATTACCGCTGGGTCATCTGCGGTCTGCTGTTCGTCATCACCACCATCAACTATATGGACCGCAACATTCTCGGCGTGCTCAAGCCGACGATCCAGGGCGATCTGCACTTTACCGAAACCGATTTCGGCAACATCATCTTCTTCTTTTCTATCGCCTATGCGATCGGCTATGCAGGGATGGGGTGGCTCACCGACAAGATCGGTATCCGCCTTGGTCTTGCCGCCGCCGCGATCCTATGGTGCCTGGCGTCCACCGCACATGGCATGGTCAGTTCCGTTGCCGGGTTCATCTTCGCCCGCATCGTCCTCGGTCTCGGCGAAGGTGGGAATTTCCCAACCTGCATCAAGACTATCGCCACATGGTTCCCTGTTCGCGACCGCGCTTTCGCCACCGGCATCTTCAACTCAGGCAGCAATATCGGCGCAATGCTGGCGCCGCTGATCGGTGCTCTGGTCGTCGCCCTGTCCGGCTGGCAATCCGCGTTCTACGTCACCGGCGCGATTGGGTTCGTCTGGGTCGTGTTCTGGCTGATAAGCTATCGCGATCCTGCGCAGCACCCACGCGTCACGTCGAGCGAACTCGCTTACATCAACCATGATCCGGAAGTCTCGGTGCAGAAGGTTCCTTGGGGCAAGTTGCTCGTCTATCCCGGTACTTGGGTCTATATCGCCGGCGGCGTGCTGACCAATCCAGCCTGGTGGTTCTACAACAACTGGGTACCGAGCTTTCTCAACTCAAAATTCCATGTGTCGTTGTTCGCTGTGGGATTGCCGCTGATATTGATCTACCTGCTCACCGACGTAGGCTCGATCGCCGGCGGCTGGGTCTCCTCGGCTCTGATCAAGAGCGGCATGGATGTGTTCCCCGCCCGCAAGATCACGCTGCTTATCTGTGCCGCCTGCACGATCCCGGTATTCCTTGCGCCACAGCTTGACAGCATGTGGACCGCCGTCGTGCTGATCGGCATCGCCATGGCAGCGCATCAAGGCTTCTCTGCAAATTTGTTCACGCTGGTATCCGATACCATGCCCCGCGGGGCGGTCGCCTCGACGGTCGGGCTCGGCGGCGCCATAAGCTCCGTCGCCGGTGCCTTCTCCGCCGCGGTCATCGGCCGTGTGCTTGACGCAACCGGCAACAACTACACCGTCGTTTTCTTCGCCTGTGCCAGCGTGTATGTGATCGCAGCCGTCATCATCCACTTCATCCTCCCGCGCCGCAGGGCTTCGATGGTTGCGGTCCCTGCCGGTTCTGATGGGATGGCCTCTACCGTGCTCTCAGCTGAGTGACTGCCGCTTCAGCGGTCGTTGGTATCAGGCACCCCCGACGACCCTGCCGCGGCACTCGCCGAAGCCGATTGTCACCGCGCCGGGCCGCCGGCAATGGGCGCGGAAAATAACCTCGTCGTCGTCCTCCAGGTAGCGACGCGTTTCACCATTGGTCAGTGTGATCGCGTCGCGCCCGCCGAAGGTCATTTCCAGCAGGCAGCCGATACCGGTCGCATCGGTTCCCGATATGGTGCCGCTGCCAAACAAATCGCCAGGCCGGAGGTTGCAGCCGTTCGACGCATGGTGCGCGACCATCTGCGCCACGGTCCAGTAGAGTTCGCGCGTATTGGAGCGGCACATGCGATGCGGCTCGATGCCCGCGGCACGCATCGCCGGCGTTGACAGGAACACCTCGCAGTCGATGTCGAGAGCACCATGTGACTGATCGGCCGCGTCGAGAAGATACGACAACGGTGCGGGGTCGCCATCGGGCCGCGCGGGCTGGGCCACGCGGAATGGCTCGAGCGCCTCCGTCGTGATGATCCACGGCGAAACCGAAGTGCGGAAGCTCTTCCCAAGAAACGGGCCGAGCGGCTGCGATTCCCAGGACTGGATGTCGCGCGCCGACCAGTCGTTCAGCAGACAGAAGCCGGCAATGTGCTGTGCGGCGTGGCCGATCGGTATCGCTTCGTCCTGTCGATTGCCGTGGCCGATCCACACGCCGAGTTCCAGCTCGTAGTCGAGATTGCGGCATGGCCCGAATATCGGCGCGGCCTCGTTCGGCAGCTTGCGCTGTCCATTCGGTCGTCGCACGTCGTCGCCCGACGGCCGCACCGATGAGGCGCGGCTGTGATAGGCAACCGGCACGTACTTGTAGTTGGGCATCAGCGGATTGTCGGGGCGCGAGATCTGTCCGCCCTTGCGCGCGTGGTGGATGCCGGCGAAGAAGTCGGTGTAGTCGCCGACATTCGCCGGCAGATGCATCGTGCAGGCAGCCGCATCGTGCAGCAGTCGCGATGCATGGCCGCGTGCATCGCTATCGGCGGCCAGTATCTCCGAGAGGCGCTGGCGCAACGCGCGACGCGCGGTCGCCGGCAATGCCAGCAGCGGATTCAGCTCCGGTCCCGCCGCCGCTTCGGCGGCATCGCGCGCGACACCGGTGAACAGCCCGGCCTCGACCGCTGCACCGATGTCGAGAATGGCATCGCCGATCGCGACACCGCCACGTGGTTTGTCGCCATGCGTGCTGAACACGCCGAACGGAAGATTTTGGAGGGGGAATTCAGTGTGGCCATTGGCGGATGCGACCCAGCTCGGGCGATTCGGATCATGCGTTGCGTCGGTCATATTTGCGCTCCCCCTCTGGCCCAGCCTAGCGCGCAGCGCCTCAGCGAGATATATCTGGGGCAGCTAGCCCAGGGGATCATTCCCAATGAAAACAAAGTCAGGGAGGACACGCCGGGAAACTCCGGCGGGTAACGGCGAGGCCTTCAAGTTGGAGAATTTCCTGCCGTACCGGCTATCGGTTGCCGCGACCCGTGTTTCGCGTCTGTTTGCCCGCCGCTATTTCGAGGCGTTCGGTCTGAGCATTCCGGAATGGCGCGTGCTCGCGATCGTCGGCCGCCTCGGCACATTATCGCCGAGCGTGGTTGGTGAAGCGACAGCGATGGACAAGGTGAAGGTGAGCCGCGCCGCCGCGAGCCTCGTTGCGCGCGGCCTGGTACGGCAGACCCAGGATCCGCAGGATGGGCGCGGACGACTGTTGCGTCTGACGCGTCGTGGTGTGGCGGTCTATGAGGGCATGGTGCCGCTCGCGTGCGAACTCGAGGGCCAGCTTGCCGAGGGCTTGAGCCGCTCGGAATGGAGCGTATTGCTGAAGGCGCTCGACAAGCTCAGCCTGCACGTCAAGGACGCCCGAGGCGGTGACGGTCACGGCATGTCCGTGAACTGAAGGCGGGACTGGCCTGTCACAGAAACTTCGCTAGGATCATGGGTGAAGCAGCTCATGGGAGGGCGCCCGCATGTCAGGAACACAGAACGGCAGAAGTCCCCGCTCGGTGGCGCTGGTCGGACCATACAGCAGCGGCAAATCGACGTTGTTCGAGGCGCTGATGGAGGCTTCGGGGTCGCCGGTAAAGCGGCCGGCAGATCCACGCAATCGTCCGGCGACCACCGAGGTCAGGCTCGGTCATTGCTCCTATCTCGGCGACGCGTGGACGGTGCTGGACTGCCCCGGTTCCGTGGAATTCGCCTACGAAACGAGTTGCGCGCTGGCCATGGCCGATCTAGCCGTGGTTGTGTGCGAGCCGGCGCCGGCACGCGCGCTAACCGTCGCGCCACTGTTGAAGCAGCTTGCCGATGAGGGCATTCCGCACCTGCTGTTCATCAACAAGATCGATACGCTGGAAGGCAGCGTGAGCGACACGCTCGCCGCCTTGCAGGGGTTTGCCGGCTCGCCGCTGGTGTTGCGCCAGGTGCCGATCATGCATGGCGAGACTGTGGGCGGTTATGTCGATGTGGTGAGCGAGCGGGCGTATCGCTACCGCAAGGGGCAGCCTTCGGAACTGATCCAGATTCCGTCCGAGCTACAGGACGACGAGCAGGATGCGCTGAACAAGCTGGTCGAGGTGTTGGCTGATCGCGACGACGCGCTGCTCGAGAAGGTGCTCGAGGACGTGAAGCCGACCACGGCGGAGATCTACAACGATCTGCGCAAGGATCTCGCTGCGGGCGCGGTGATCCAGGTGCTGCTGGGGGCGGCGGAGAATTCAGGCGGCGTGCGGCGCCTGTGGAAGGCGCTGCGTCACGACACCCCGATGACGCAGGAGACTGCGGGGCGCAAGGCGATCGAAACCGATGGGCCGCCGCTCGCGCAGATCTTCAAGACGGTGCATGCCGGTCACACCGGCAAGCTGTCCTATGCACGTATCTGGCGCGGCACGATCAAGGACGGCGTCACACTCGGTGGCACGCGGCTGGGGGGCATTTATCGCATGCCGGGAGGCGAGCTTGCCAAGATCGCAGAGGCGGTCGAGGGCGACCTGGTCGCGTTGGGCCGGTTGGATGGTGTGCCGACCGGCGCCACGGTGTCGCCTGGTGCCGCTCCGGAACAGTTGCCCTTCCCCGCGCCGCCGCAGCCGGTGTACTCGCTGGCGATCGCGACATCGGACCACAAGGACGATGCGAAACTTAGCGGCGCGTTGCATAAGCAGCGCGAGACCGATCCGACGTTAGGGCTGGAGCAGCAGCAGGATACCAGCGAGACCGTAATGTTCGGTCAGGGCGAGATGCATCTGAACTCGACGGTGGAACGCCTGGCGAAGGACTATGGGCTCAAAGTCGCCACGCACAAACCGCAGGTGGCCTACAAGGAGACCATCCGCCGGGCGGTGCACGAGCACGGGCGGCTGAAGAAGCAGAGCGGCGGGCACGGGCAGTTCGCCGATGTGAAGATCGACATAGCACCGCGTCCGCGCGGCGAGGGCTTCGAGTTCATCGATAAGATCGTCGGTGGCGCGGTGCCGCGGAACTTCATTCCAGCGGTGGAGGAGGCGGCGGAGGAGTCGGCGAAGAAGGGGCCGTTCGGGTTCCCGGTGGTCGATATTTCGGTGACACTGGTCGATGGCGGGTTCCATTCGGTGGACAGCTCCGACATGGCGTTCAAGACCGCGACGAGCCTGGCGATGAAGGAGGGGCTGACAAAGGCCGATCCGATCCTGCTGGAGCCGGTCGATCACGTGACCATCAGCGTGCCGAGCGAGTTCACGCCGCGCGCACAGCGGCTGCTGACGGGACGCCGTGGGCAGATCCTCGGATTTTCCGAGAAGGAGGGCTGGCCGGGCTGGGATGACGTCGTGGCGCTGGTGCCAGAAGCGGAGCTGCACGATCTGATCATAGACCTGCGATCGCAGACTTTGGGTCTCGGCACATATCGCCGGAAGTTCGATCACCTGGCGGAGTCACGCGCCGAGATGAAGCGCGGAGCAGCGTAGCTGTGGTTCTGTTCGACCTCACCGGGAAGGTGGCGCTGGTTACCGGCGGCAACGGCGGCATCGGGTTGGGCATGGCGCAAGGCATGGCGTCATGCGGCGCGTCGATCGTGATCGCCGGACGCAATGCTGAGAAGGCGGGCCCGGCGCTCGCCTCGCTGCGCGAACTGGGCGCGCGATGCGCGTTCATCACCGGCGATGTCACGAAGAAGACGGCCTGCGTGAAGCTGGTCGCCGATACGGTGGCGGAGTTCGGGCGGCTGGACATCCTGGTGAACAACGCAGGCACTGCGATCCGCAAGATGCCGCAGGACTACACCGAGGACGAGTGGCACGAGGTGCTGGACACCAACCTGACCAGCGCGTTCCTGTGCTCGCAGGCGGCGTATGCGCCGATGAAGGCGGCGGGCGGCGGCAAGATGATCAACATCGGCTCGATGATGTCGCTGTTCGGCGCGCCGTACGCGACACCGTATGCATCGAGCAAGGGCGGCATCGTGCAGATGACGCGCGCGATGGCGACTGCATGGGCCAAGGACAACATTCAGGTCAATGCGGTGCTGCCCGGCTGGATCGACACCGACCTGACGAAGCGCGCGCGTCGCGAGGTCTCGGGACTGCACGAGCGCGTCGAGAACCGCACGCCGGTGGGACGTTGGGGCACGCCGCCGGACATGGCGGGGATCGCGGCGTTTCTCGCCAGTCCCGCGTCGGATTTCGTGACCGGGACGGCAATTCCGGTTGATGGCGGCTATTCGATCGGGATGTAGCGGTCGGTCGCAAAGTTGCCTACGAGGCGAGACAGTTGAATGGCATCCGGTGAAACCGCCCCGTCTCTGAGCGCGACGATTGCCGAATTCGTTCACGGGAGCACCTGGCGCGATCTGCCAGGCGCGGTGGTTCAAATCGCCCGCCAGCACCTGCTCGACACGATCGGTTGCTGCCTTGCAGCCACCAAGGTGGATACCAGCCGGCTCCTCAGGACCTGGCTGCTCGCGGAAGGCGGCGTTGCGCAGGCGACTGCGATCGGCATGCCTGGGCGTCTGCCAGCGCCACAGGCGGCGTTCATGAACGGGCTGCTCGCACGCAGCCTCGAATTCGACGACATGGCGATGCCGGACCTGCACCCGGCCGGCGTGGTCGTGCCAACCCTGCTCGCCGCATCGGAATATCAGGGCAGTTCGGGAACCGATGTGATCGCCGCCATCGCGCTTGGCCTCGAGCTGTGCATGCGTATCGGCTGGGCGGGGTTCGACAGCAAGGCGAGGACCTCGCGGTTCCTTCAGCGAGGCCAGGATTCCAGTTCGATCTGCGGCGCAGTCGCCGGCGCTGCCGTGGCGGCAAAGGTTATGGGGCTGGATGCCAAAGGAATTGCCGACGCGATCGGCATTGCGGTCAGTTTTGCGGCAGGCTCCCTGGAATCCAACAGAACTGGCGGAACCATCAAGCAATTCCAATCCGGCTGGGCGGCCAAGTCTGCGATCCAGGCGGCGGTGCTTGCCGGTCTCGGTGTTGAAGGTCCCGCGCGGGCCTTCGAGGGACGCTACGGGTTCTATCAATGCTTCATCGACGGCGTATTCGACGCGGCGGTCCTCACCGATGGATTGGGCACTCACTGGCGAATGCAGAGCCTGCAATTCAAGCCCTATCCGTCCAACTACTACACGCATCCGGGGATCGATGCGGCGCTTGCGCTGAGACGCGGAGGTCTGCAGGCGCAGGATGTCGCGTCAGCGCATCTGGCCGTTGCGACCCCGATGCTGCACACCGTCGGCGAACCGTTGGACCGCAAGCAGACGCCGCGCACCGCCTATGAGGCCAAGTTCAGCGCGCCCTACACGGTCGCCGCGGCGCTGATCGGAGGAACTGGCCTCGGACTGGGGATCGACGACTTCACCGACGACCTCGTCGCCGATCCGCTGCGCAGCGCGCTGATGTCCAAGATAAGCGTTGGCAGCGATCCTCGCTGCGATGCCATCTTCCCCGATCAGGCACCCGCGATCCTTACCGTTACAAGGCGGAATGGTGAGCGGCTGGTGCAGGAGGTGCTGGTCAATCGCGCCAGTCCGGAGGCTCCCTTGAGCGAGCAGGAACTCGCTGTGAAGTTCACTGACACCGCGAAGCGGGCGCTTTCGCCGGACGTCGTCGAACTGCTCAGGACTCATATCACCGAGATCGAGTCCGCCGCCAACGTCCACCACATCGCCGCCATCCTCGGTTCGGCTGCCGGATGATCTCGGGGACGATCAGGCCCAGTCGAGCGATCGCCCCACCGCCTTGCGCCATGATTGAACCAGGGCGTGACGCCGAGAGTCGGCTACCGCCGGCGTCCAGGTATGCGTGATGCCCCAGTTATGGCGCAGGTCTTCGAGATCGTTCCAGTACCCGACGGCAAGTCCCGCGGCGTAGGCGGCGCCGAGTGCGGTTGTCTCGATCGTGCGTGGGCGCAGCACCGGCACGTTAAGGATGTCCGCCTGGAACTGCATCAGCAGAGCGTTGGGCACCATGCCGCCATCGACCCGCAGCGTGCTGATGGCGATTCCCGAATCGCGCTGCATCGCCTCGATCACGTCCAGCGTCTGGTATGCGGTCGCCTCCAGTGCGGCCCGCGCGATATGGCCTGCGGTGGCATAACGCGTCAGGCCGGCGATGACGCCGCGCGCATCGGCACGCCAATACGGCGCGTAGAGGCCTGAGAACGCCGGCACGAAATACACGTCGCCGTTGTCGGCGACCGAGGCGGCCAGCGCTTCGATGTCGGCGCTCGAGCTGATCAGGCCCAGATTGTCGCGCAGCCACTGCACCAGCGCGCCGGTGACGGCAATGGAGCCTTCGAGCGCATAACACGGTCTTTTCCCATCGAGCTGCCAGGCGACCGTAGTGACCAGCCCGCTGTTGGACTGCACGGGCGTCTCGCCGGTGTTCATCAGCAGAAAGCAGCCAGTGCCGTAGGTGTTCTTCGCCTCGCCCGGCGTGAAGCACGCCTGGCCCATCAATGCCGCCTGCTGGTCGCCCAGGATGCCGGCGATCGACACGCCGTGTGTGGTTCCGTGCACGCTGGATGACGGCATGATATGCGGCAGCACGGCGCGCGGAATGCCGAATGCGGCAAGCAGCGTGTCGTCCCAGTCGAGCGTCGCCAGGTTCATCAGTTGCGTGCGGCTGGCGTTGGTGACGTCGGTCAGGTGCTTGCCGGTGAGGTTCCACAGCAACCAGCTATCGATCGTGCCGAACGCGAGATCGCCTGCCTCCGCGCGGCGGCGCGCATCGGGCACGTTGTCGAGCAGCCAGCGCAGCTTCAGTCCGGAAAAATAGCTGGCGAGCGGCAGGCCGGTCTGCGCACGGAACCGATCCTGGCCACCGCCGGCGCGGGCATACTCCGCCACCAGCGGCTCGACACGCGTGTCCTGCCAGACCACAGCGTTATGCACCGGCTCGCCGCTGGCGCGATCCCACAGCAGGGTGGTCTCGCGCTGGTTGGTGATGCCGATCGCGGCGAGATCGCGATGCGTCAGGTCGGCGCTGCGCAGCGCCTCGGCGATGACCGTCTGCGTGTTGCGCCAGATCTCCTGCGGATCGTGTTCCACCCAGCCGGGCTGCGCATAGATCTGCCGATGCTCCATCTGCGCGCTGGCGATCGTCCCACCGCCTCGGTCGAATACGATGAAGCGGGTGCTGGTGGTGCCTTGGTCGATCGCACCGATGTATCTGGCCATCCTGCCTCCCATTCGCGGCCAGAATAGACACGGCTTGCGCTGTCAGCCCACAGTGGGCGAGGCGCATTTTCAGGGGGCTCCATGCCATCACGCTTCGCCGACCGCGTCGCGATTGTCACCGGTGGTGTGTCCGGCATCGGTGCCGGCATCGCCGCGCGGCTGGCAGCGGATGGTGCGCGCGTCAGCCTGTGGGATCGCGATGCGGCCGCACTCGCGAAGACCGACGCGCCGCACAAGGCCACCGTCGACGTGACCGATGCCGCCGCCGTTGACCGCGCCGCCGCCGATACCGCCGCCGCGCTCGGCCGCATCGACATCCTGATCGCCTGCGCCGGCATCACCGGACCCAATGCTTCGGTGTGGGACTATCCGGTGGCCGAGTGGGACCGCGTTATCGATGTCAACCTCAACGGCGTGTTCTACTGCAACCGCGCCGTCGTGCCGCACATGCTGCGCAACGATCACGGCCGAATCGTCAACATCGCCTCCATCGCAGGCAAGGAGGGCAATCCTAACGCCGCCGCCTATTCCGCCTCCAAGGCCGGCGTCATCGGCCTGACCAAGTCGCTCGGCAAGGAACTCGCGAACACCAACGTCCGCGTCAACTGCGTCACGCCCGCCGCGGTGCGGACACCGCTGTTCTCGCAGATGACACAGGAGCACGTCGAGTTCATGCTGTCGAAGATTCCGCTCGGCCGCTTCGGCGAGATTGCCGAGATCGCCGCGCTGGTCGCCTGGCTGGCGAGCGAGGAATGCAGCTTCTCCACCGGCGGCGTGTTCGACATCTCCGGCGGCCGCGCGACCTACTGAACACAGATGACCGCGCTGCCGGCGCATGAACCCTTGACCCACGGGTGAATGCGTTCGCAGCGCGACGGTGGGCGCCCGCTCCCACCATCACCCCTTCTTCGGCATCATGCGCTTCCAGTTCCCAGGAACCGCAGCGCCAAGCATGCCGTCCGGTGTCTGCGGCTTGTACTGGACTTGTACCCCGCGGCAGATGAACTTGCACTTCTCCTTCACGACATCGCCGCTGTCCCAATCGACGCCGATCACCAGCACGTCCTTGAAGTCGATCCGCAGGAATGCCCGGCCGCTGACATCGGTGCCGGCAGCCTTGCGCTTGATCAGCGTCGCCGAGGTGAAGGATTGCGAATTGCAGCACATCTCGAACAGCAGCGGCGATGCCTGGTCCATCTGCCTGCTGAAGGTGAATGGCTCCAGATCGACCGGATAGGCCTTCTGCTCGCCGCGGAGCCAGTTGGTGAACCGCGTCCGGGGTGCATGCGCACTCAGGCTAGGCTTCAGCTTTTCACCAAGCTTTTCGCTGGGCTTCTCGCCAGCCGAATCGTCATCTTCCAGGCCGACGCCGAAATTGAACTCGTCGATCTCGAAGAACTTGCCCGCCTTGAAGTCGTGCAGAAGATCATCCTTCGAATCGGCGGTTGTCTGGCACTCCGCGTCAATGGCGTCGCTGCCCTTGACGAACTTCATCAGCAGATCGATCGACACGATAGCCTCCTCGTATTGGTTATGCGGCGGGCAGGCGCGAGACGATGCGCAGCACCGCCGTCAGGCCTTCGAGTTGGTAATGGGGGCGCAGGAAAAACCGTGCCTCGTAATGGCCCGGCAAGTCCGGCTTCTCCAGCAGAGCGACGCGGGCATTCACCAGCGGATGAGCGGCCTTCCATTCCTCGCTCGATCGATCCGGCGCGCCGTCGACGTAACCGAGCAGCCACTCCTGCAGCCACTTCGATAGTTGCGCCCTGTCCATCGAGGAGCCGACCTTGTCGCGCACCATGCATTTCAGGTAGTGCGCGAAGCGACAGCATGCGAACAGGTAAGGCAGCCGCGCCGAGAGGTTGGCGCTCGCCGTCGCTGCCGGGTCATCGGTCCTGCCGCGGCATCTGCAGCGACTGAGCGCTGATGAACGCCGCCGTGCCGGTATGCTTGCGGTGCACGAGGGGGATCAGCCCGGCCTGTGCCAGTTCCGCCTCGCGCCGTTCACTCAGTGCGATCTCGGTTGAGCATTTCACATCCACCGCGCCGTCGGCAGTGGGAAAACTCAGCACCGGAAGCCCCTCAACGATGCCGCCCGTGTCGACGCCCCGGATGCGCACGCACCAGCCGTACTGTTCGAAGGCGCGCGCGATGTTCGCCGCCATGGCATAGGCCGCGTTGGCCCACAGGTGCTTGCTGCAGTCGGGGCCATCCGTCTGCTCCTCGAAGTCGAATTCTTCCACCGGATCGGTCCTGGCACCGTACGGCAGGCGGCCCAAGAAGCGTGGCATGCAGAGGCCGATGTAGCGCGCGTCCTCGCTCTCGCGCAGGCTGCGCCAGGCGGCGTATTCCGGCGTCTGGAAGATCTTCGTCAGATCGCGCGGATTGGCGAGTTCGCCCCAGCTTTCCATCTCCATCACCGATGGCGCCGCCGCTGCGATGAACGGCGCATGCGCCGCCGCGGCGATCTGTGCCATGTCGCCCAGCAGTTGCACGTCCTGCGGACCGTGGTCGAACGCGTAGTCGCCGATCAGCACGCCGAACGGCTCGCCGCCGAACTGGCCGTATTCCTCTTCGTATATCTTCTTGAAGATCGGGCTCTGGTCCCATGCCGTGCCGCGGAACTTGCGCAGCGTGCGGCCAAGCTCCTGCTTCGAGATGTCCAGCACCTTGATCTTGTGCATGAAGCTGTTCTCGATGCCGCCGACCAGGAAATCGAGACCGCGCCAGGTGGCCTCCATCTGCTGGAAGTCCGGGTGATGCAGGATCACGTTCAGCTGCTCGCTCAGCCGCCGATCGATCGCCGCGATCGCCGCCTCGACGACGCGGCATGACGTCGCGCCGTGCGCTGGAACCTGTTCGGCCAGCACCGAGCGTGCGGTCTCGCTCAGGGAACCGACATCGCGTTCGAGCAGGGCGGCGAATTCGGTGTCCATCAAGGCGCCTGCTCAGTTGATCGCGATCTGCGCGGCCTGCAGCGTCATCGACAGGCCGCCGTCGGCCGACATCGATTCCTGTGCCGTCAGCGAGATCTTGGCGCCCGACAGGGTGATGCCGGTGTTGTCGATCTGGATGGAGTTTTCCCCCACCTGCAGCACGATCGACTTGCCGGCCTTGATCGTGCTGCCGCCGGCGGAGACCGTGATCGTGTGATCGCCGGTCGAGACGGTCAGACCATCGTTGCCCTGCGAGACCGTGACCGAGCGGTTGCCCTTCTCCACCGTGGTCGTGGTGTCCTGGGTGATCTTCACCGTCTCGTTGTTCAGTACCACCTTGTTGTAGTCCTTCTGCGCCTGCAGAAAGATCTCCTCGGAACCCGCCTTGTCCTCGAAGCGCAGTTCGTTGTTGCCGCTGCCGGTGCTCGAATGGGTCTTGATCCCCGAGCGCGTCCTGTTGTCGGGCAGCGGATACGGCACGCCCTGGTTGGCGTTGTAGACCGAGCCGGTGATGATCGGCCGGTCGGGATTGCCCTCGAGGAATTCGACCACCACCTCCTGCCCGACGCGCGGGATGAACAGGCCGCCCCAGTTAGCGCCGGCCCAGATCTGCGCCACGCGAACCCAGCAGGAGCTGTTCTCATCCTGCGCCGGACCGCGATCCCAAAAGAACTTGACCTTGATCCGTCCGTACTGATCGGTGGTGATCTCCTCGCCCTGCTGGCCGGTGACCTTGGCGGTCTGCGGTCCCCGCATCACCGGAAGCGGCGTGCGCCGATCCAGGCGGAACGGCATGTCGCCCTTCATCGCGGCAAAGGCGCAGCGGAACGTGTCGGTCAGCTCACCGCGGTCGTCCGACTGACCTTCGGCGAACTCCACCGAACAGGTCGCCTGCGTCACCAGGTATTCGCGGTTCTGCGCCTCGTCGGTGAAATCGGACAAAGTGAACTTGCCGCCCGCGTGCAGTCCGCGGCAATTGGAGATCCCGCTCAGCACCTGCCGCCGCGCGGCGATGTCCTGCATGCGTACCGCTGCAAGCTTCTGGCCGTCTCCTGTCGTGCCGTACGGCCCGGGATAGTCGAACATCTCGTACGAGCCGTAGCGATGGCTCCCCGCATCGAGCGATTTTGCCGTGAGGTCAGCCGACGGCGTGGTGAAATTGTAGTCGTTCAGCGCCACGCCGCCTGACTGCAGATGCAGCGCCGAAGACCATTGCCAGATATGATCGTCGATGCGCCGGTATTCCGTTTCATCGCTGCTGAACGGAACCGCCTTCTCCAGGGCGGCGTGGGAATTCGGATCATCCGCCATCACCAGCGTGTGCACGCCGTCGCTGTGCGTGAAGAAGTAATAGAGCCCGTACGTCTCCATCAGCCGGGTGACGAAGTCTAGCGAGGTCTCCTCGTACTGCACGCAGTACTCCAGCACGATGTCGCCGGTGGCGTTCTGCCGCTGGTCCTTGAAATCGGTGAAGCCGGCGTCGCGGAACGTGGTGGTGATGACATCCCACACCGACTGGTTCTGGAAGATCCGGCAGGTTCGAATGCGCGACAGCAGCCAGATCCATGGCCGCAGCTCCAGCCGATAGCGATGCGAGCCCGCGCTCAGCCCCTCATACGAGGCGCATGCAATGATGCCGTGGAAATAGCGTTTCGTCGTGTCGTCCACGGAGATGGTGACCGAGGCCGAACTCCCGAGCAGGGAGGTGAGATCGCCCTTCGCCGTGTCGCTGGAAACATCCAGCTCGAAAATGAAGGGCCGACCCAGCTCCTCGCTCGCGCGCAGAGCAGTGAAACCGAGGTCAAAGCCCGGGTCCGGCTTGATCGCCACTTCGACATTCGGCTTGGCATCGCTGTCCGACATCACACGTCTCGCCTTACAGGTTGGAGGGGCAGCGGAACGAATGCAGCGCCGCCAGCGTGAACGGGTTGCGCACGCTGCTGGCGTTCAGTGCGAAGGTGGCCGTGCCGGCGGGCGAGGTGAACGTCACGCGGAACTTGTCCGGCTGATCACTCGGCGTCACGTGCGCGCTGTCCAGCACGTGCAGCAGCGACCAGGGGCCGTTGTTCTCGACGATCGTTGCCGACTTGCCGTCCGCCGGCGTCATGGTGAGCCGCACCAGAGTGTTCCCGTCGGCTGCCGGCCATTGCAGGCTGGCGGCCTCGGTCGGGCCGTGCGCATAGCTCACCCTGCGACCGCCGATCTCGAGGCTGACCGAGGCGAGGCCCGGATCGAGCGTCTCCGGCACGAGCTGGAACTTCGTGCCGACCTGCCCACCGGCGGCGAACAGTGCGTCGCGGATATCGGCGGCGTGCTGGAACGTCACCAGCGTCGCCGGCGACAGGTTGAGGCGTGTGTGGTCGGCCGACTGCCATTGCCAGGGCATCTCCGAGGTGTCCACGAACGGCTTGAGGTACTGGTCGAAGAACTGATCGGTCAGACCGTTCGGGCCGAGCAGGCGGGTGAAGTCGTCCAGCGGCACGTCCTGCCTGCTGTTGGCGACGAAGGGATAGCGGTCGAATGCGGCGCGGCACAGCGGCAGCACCTTCGACCGCCAGGCGTCGGACAATTCCGTGCTCGCGCCGTTCGCGGTCACCGCGGCGCTGCTCTGCGACACGGTCTGCAGCATCGCGGCGACCGGCTTCGGCAAGCTTTGCGACAGCTCCTGAAGCTGTGCCGCGGCGCCGGCGGCACCACCGCCATTGCTCTGGCCGGCTACCATCCCGAGCAGAGCAGCTCCCTGGTTCGGCGCGTTCGCGGCCTGGCTGAGCCCTTGGTAGACCTGCGCGATCTTGCCGATCGCCGCCTCGAGCTGCACCGGCTTGCCTTCGGCGCCGGCGACGAAGTCGTGCAGTGCCTGGAAGTGTTGGTCCACACGCTGCGCCGGATCGACCGGCTTGCCGCCCGGCGTGGTGCCGAACGACTGGGCGATGATCGACACCGCCTCGTTCTGCTGGAACGTCAGGCCGGAGCGCGCGAGGTAGCCCGCGAACCCACCCACGCTCTTGCCGACCTTGGCGGCCTTTGCCTCCACCTCGCTGGTTGCCTTCTCGGTCGCCGCCGGCCGACTGAGCTGGGTCTCGGCATCGACCGCCTGCAGCAGGTCACGCAGCGGCGATTCCGGTGCCGACAGCAGATAGAGCTCGTCCAGACCCTGGGAGATGTCGCCGAACGACTTCAGCGCGACGTTGGCCAACAGCGTATCCCAGCGCCGCGCGTAGTCGTCGAGGTAGAGGCCCAGGATGTCACGGCGAAGCTGGCTGAGCTGGCCGATGCTCTCGCTGAGCTTGACCGGCGGACGTCCCAGCACCCAGGCGTCCTCGCTGGCGTCCTTGGTCACCTGCGGCAGCAGCGGTAGCAGCACGGTGTGGTAGCCGTTCCAGGTGAAGATCCCCGGCACGCCAGTGTTGAGCGGCTTGCCGTCGCGCAGTTCGAAGACGCGCGCGCCGGCCGGTCCCGCATTGTCGGACACCGTCCACTCCGGCAGCGACTGCACGACGCTGCTGCGCACCAGGCGGTTGTAGGTGTACTCGGCGAGCGGCTGGCGCGTGAGGATGCCGCGCACCTGCGCAACCAGCGGCCCGTCCAGCGCCACCTGCGCCAGTGGATATGCCAGCATCGCATGGACGTGCTGCGCCAGCGCCTCACGCGTCGCTGCACCTTCGTCGCCCGGGAAGCTCGCGGCGAAATCGGCGGCCACCCACTGCTCGACCAGAGCGGCATCCAGCGGGCCCTGGCGGCCGAGGGTCAGGTACACCTTGAGCGCCTCGTAGAGGAAATCCGGCTGCTGAAGGTGCGTGCGCATCTGCCCTTCCAGGCGCGCCAGCAGGCGCGGCAGAAGCAGGCCGTTCAGCGCGCGGTCATAGGCACCGGTCGCGGCGGCACCGAGCTTCGCGCCCTGGTAGAGGCCGAAAGTCAGCGCGACCGGCGTTGCCGCGGCCCGGTCGGCATAGCCGCCGCGCGCGGTCCGCAAGGTCTCGAGCGTCGGCAGGATGGCGGTCAGGTCGGCGTCCTGCGGACCTCGTCTGACCAGATCGGCATACTGTCCCTGGTAGCGCAGCGCGGTCTCGTGCGCCTCGGCGATCATCAGGCGATTGCCGAGGAAGCTCGCGGACCACAACCCGGTCAGGCTCAGCAGCATGGTGGCAGCCGCGGCGTAGGCGCCGATATAGGTCCAGCGGTGCCGCCGCTCCAGCCTGCGATCCAGCCCGACCAGGGCTGCCTCGACGAACATCACCTCGCGCACGAGGCGGGTCAGGAAGTAGCTGCGCCCGGTGTCGCTGAACGCCGTTACCGCCTGACGCGACAGGCCGAACCGCCCGGCCATCGCGCCTAGCAGGCGGTCGATCGGCGTGCCGTCCTGCGTGCCGCTGGTAAAATACACGCCGCGCAGCAGCGGGCGGGCCTCCAGCCGGCTGGGACGGAAGATCTCGTCGAGGAACTCCCGCGCGACGTCACGCAGCGATGCTACCTGCTGCGGAAACCCATAGATCAGGCGGCGGCGCTCAATGTCCGGCTCCTGATGCACACGCTCCAGCATCCGATCGCTCAGACGCGCGAGCAGCCGGTCAAACTCGGGGCCGAACTGCGCGACTGCACCCCTTTCGTCGGTCGCCTCGTCCAGCGGGAAGGTCATGCCCCAGACCTGCTCGCGCTCCTCCTTGCCCAGATTGTCGAAGAACTCGACGAAGCCGGCGATCAGGTCGGTCTTGGTGAACACTGCGTAGATCGGCACCCGCACGCCGAGCTGGTCGTGCAGTTCGCGCACGCGCCGGCGGATGGTGCGGGCATGTGCGAGCCGTTCGTCCTCGTTGAGCGCGGCAAGATCGGACAGGCTGATTGCCACGACGACGCCATTGAGCGGCTGGCGGCGGCGGTGCTGCTTCAGTAGGCGTAGGAAGCCCAGCCAGCCCGCGCCATCGACGCGCGCGTCGCTGTCCTGCGTGGTGTAGCGGCCGGCCGTGTCAATCAGCACCGCCTGGTCGGTGAACCACCAGTCGCAGTTCCGCGTGCCGCCCACGCCGCGCATCGCGCCCGGACCGAACGTGTCGGCCAGCGGAAAGCGCAGGCCGCAATTGGTCAACGCCGTGGTCTTGCCCGCGCCGGGCGGCCCGATGAACAGGTACCAGGGAAGCTGATACAGATATCTCCCCGATCGGGTGCCCAGCTTGGCGCGCTTCAGCGCATGCAGCGCCTCGCGCAGCCGCCCGCCCAGCAGCGCCACTTCTTCGGCCGAGGCGGCCTCGGACGGATCGGCCTGTTCTGTGGCTGCAACACCGTCAACCAGCGCCTTGTCGCGCTTGCGGCCGTGCCACATCTGCATCAGGTTCCACGCGACCCAGGCCAGCAGGCAGGCCAGGATGACCCCACCCCGCGCGAACTCGGTTTCCAGCGGACGGGTGATCCCGACCGCAAGCAGCGGGCCGAAGAACCACACCACCAGGCCAAGCAGCAACACCCCGAGCAGCGTCGTCAGCCAGCGGCTGCGGACGGCGCGGGCATAAAAGGTTTTCATGGCAGCCTCGATGTCCTGAGCAGCACGATCTCTGTGCGGCGGTTGCGTTCGCGCCCTTCGGCCGTGGTGTTGGGGACCAGCGGGTCGGCGTCCCCCTTGCCCGCGGCCTGGAGCGGGCGATCGGCGGGAAGCTGTGAGGCGAGCACCTTGGCCACCGCCTCGGCGCGCGCCTGCGACAACTGCCAGTTGGACGGGAATCGAACTGTTCGGATCGGCTGGTTGTCGGTGTAGCCATCCACCAGCACGTTGCTTGGTTCGTCGCGCACCGCCTGGCCGATCCGGGTCAGCAGTGGCAGGGCAGTGGGGTTCAATTCGGCCGAGCCGGAGGCGAACATCGTGCGGTTGACCAGCCGCACCGTGACGGATTGCGGGTCCTCCAGCACCTGCACGAGACCGGCTGCGATCTCCGGCTGGAGGAACTGATGCAGCGAGGGCTTCGCCGGATTTGCGCTGGCGACCGCAGGGGGCGGTGGCACGGCGACGGCGGTGGCCCGCACGACCTTGATGGGGCCGTGCGGCGGCAGCGCCGTGAATTGCCCGAAGGCGATGTCGGATGGGCCGGCCAGAGATAGGTTGAAGGCCAGGTAGATCGCGCAGGTGGCGGCCAGCGTGCCAAGTCCGATCAGCCACAGCGGCACACGCCAGCCAAGCTTCCGGCCGCCGGTGTCGATCCCGCGCCATTGCGGCGACAGCTCACGCTCGAATTCGCCGCGGCGCTGGCGGATGCCGCGATAGAGGCCGTCGCGCAGCTCGGTGAGCGCCGCGCCGCCGCGCCCGAGGACGCGATACCGCCCCTCGAAGCCGAGCGAGGCGCACAGATACATCAGCTCGATTACCTCGGCGTGGCGGCCGGGATCCTTCTGCATCTGCTCCAGGATCCCGAAGAAGCGCTCGCCGCCGGTGACCTCGTTGTGGAAGCTGCTGGTGAGGCTCCGCGTCACCCACGAGCTGGTGCTGCCCCACGGCGTGCTGAGCACCAGATCGTCGATCGTGGCACAGAGCGCATAGCGCGCGGCGCGCAGGCTGTGCGTGTCGAGCCCGGTCGCCACGGCGCGCGACTCGAAGTCGCGCACGGCCTCGACCATGCTGCGGCGGAGTTGCTCCGGATCGGGTGCCCGGCCGAGGCGTGCGGCCGCCACCAGCAGCGGCGCCGCTGCGGCGATCAGCGCGTTGGCGCCGACGGTCGGCACGAACTCCGGCTGGGGTCGCCTGGGCCGGGCGGGCGTTGGCGCAGCAACCGGGGCGGCGCGCGGCGCGGAAGCGACGCCCCCGGGGCGCGGCAGAATCAAGGTCGCGTTGACGTCTCCCGGTTCGGCAAAAGGATCGTCGTCGTCGGTCATGGCCTGCTCACCCCCTGATCGCCCAGCACTCTATTTCCAGGCCGGGAACGTCCCCTGTGACGTGAATCGCTACCCCTCCTGAGCGGGTGAGCGCGTTCCAATAGGGGCTGCTGCGATCGAGCTCGAAATACGTGGTGTTCGCGTAGTACGGGAGCTGGCGCGGCGCCACCGGCAGCGCACGCACCGCGATCCCCGGCAGGGCCACGTTGATAAGCTCGCGGATCTGCTCGACCGGGCCGATCTTGACCAGGTTGGGGAAGCTGCGGCGCAGCGCCTCGGGCGGCATCTGCGCCTTGATCGCCAACACCCAGGTCGCGTTGCTGAGCAGGCTGCGATCGGCGATCGGGCCGACACGGATGCCGAAGCGGCGCTCCTGCAGCGGGATCGGCACCGCCGTCTGCTCCAGCACCGCCGAGAGCGACTGACGCAGCGCCGCCATCACCGGACGGAACGTCGCCTGCAGGTCGTCGTGGCGATACACCGGAAACGCCGCGGGACGCTTGCGCGCCTCGGTGAACGTCGCCAGCTCGCCGGCCAGGCTGACCGCGAGGCGGTAGAAGTCTTCCGGATGCATCTGGCCCAGCGTGGCGGCCAGGTGCGTCATCAGCGGCTCGTAGCGGTTGCAGACCTGCAGCAGCAGATAGTCGGCGATCTCGGCCGCACCACGCGTCGCGCTCTCGGACACACGCCCCGCCAACGCCTCGGCGCGATGATGCAGCAGGCCCTGAAGCTGGGTCGCGAAACCGGACAGCACGGGGGAGGGCAGGCTGACCAGCAGCGGCGGGATGAAGCCGTCGTCCAGCACCACGCTCTTGTCGGCTCGCATCTCCACGATCCGGGCGAGGCCGATGGTGGCGTGCCCGCCGCGCGGCTCGCCCTCCAGAGCGAAGCGCAGGCGCAGCCGGCCGACCGGCACCGTCGTGGTGCCCTGATAGCCGGCGTTGCTGTCCGTCGCCTCGTATTCGGCGGTGGCGAAGCGCGCCACCGTCTCGGTCCGCTCCGGCGGCGCTGTCTCCACGCCGCCGGGCTGGCGCGTCGGCAGCAGCAGATACACCTGGCTGTTCCGCACCCCCTCGGGCAGGTCGAGCGGGGTCGGACAGTCGGTGTCCAAAGGCGCGCTGAACGGCGTTCCGTCGGGCAGGATGCCGGCGATCGAGCGGACTGCGAATTTGCCCAATGCCAGCAGGTCAGTGTCGATGTCGAGCTGCGTCAGGCCCCAGCCGAACGGGCGCAGGCCGGCGGTGCTGCCGCGGACCAGGCGGTCGAAATAGCGTTCCTGCTGCTGCAGATGCTGCGGCTGGAGGAACAGCCCTTCCGACCAGACGACCTTGTTCTCCCACGCCATCTTCGTGCCCCTCCTGCCTTCGCGGTTACTGCTGGGCCTTGACGGTGATGCCGTCCGCAGTGGCACGCACCGTGACCTTCGTCGTCTGGTTCCGCGGCACATCGGCGCTGCCGCGCCACGTCGCGTGCTGAAAGTCGCGATAGGCGGCAAACACGCCGATCGCCTTCACCGGTTCGGGCGGCGTGAGCGTCAGGGCCTTCGTCTGCCCAGGCACCAAAGTCAGCTCGTCCCGTTTGACCAGATCGGTCCCGAGAGTCGCCTGGTCCTGGTTGAACAGCGGGAAGAACTCCGCGCCGGTGAACGCGCTGGCCGAGCCGAGTTGATAGACGCGCACGACCAGAGGCGCGCCCTGGCCGGACGGCGAGGGATTGGCGTCCGAGGTCGCGGTCAGCGTGAGCTGCACGGTCGTCGGCGGTGGGGGTGGCGTGCTGCACGCGGCAATCGCGGTCAGCGCGCCGAGTACCGATGAACCGGCGCATCACAGCCGCCGTGCCTGCTGCTCGTAGGCGCGGGCGAAATCGCGGCCGAAGGCGAGCGCGAAGCTGTCCTCCGCCTCGCGGGTGATCTCCTTGTAGGTGGCCCGGGTCCTGCTCCCAGCAGCGCGCCTTGTGCGCGAGCGGGAGCAGGCTGCCGACCGGCCCGGCGCGGTGCTGCTCCTCGAGCGTGTTGGGGTTGATGCGCCGGAGCAGGTTGGTCAGCGCTGTCTGCAGGCCGGCCATGACGGCCAGTTCATGCGCCTTCAGATCGGCGAGGGCTTCCGACGTCGCGGCCAACGGCTGCAGATAGCCTGGCCGCCCAGGCCGCAGCAGCGCCGCGATCGCCTCCTCCGTTGTGACGGCGAACTTGAGCGGATTGTTGTCGGAGGGCCGTAGCAGGGTCTGGTCGGCGCGGAACTCGCGCTTGATGGCGGCGCGGGACATCAGCACCGCCCGGAGCCCTTCGACCATGGCGCGGAACACTTCGCCCGCGGTGCGGAGCACGGCCTCTGGGTCCGTATCGGGATCGAGGCGAACACCGGCACCTTCGAGGAACTGGGCGAGCGGTGCGGTGGCATCGCCGGGCGGACGGGCAGGCGGCGCCGCAGCCGGCATCGTGGAGGGTGGGCGCGCCACTTCGCCCGGCGGGGTGTCCCCCAGCAGCGCGTCGATGCCGGAGTCATCCAGATGGAAGGAAGCAACGAACTTTGGTGGCGCAAGGGCGTGCAGCGGCGCGTCCGCGTTGTCCGGCTGCGACGGTCCCTGCCAGACATCGAGCGACTCGGCGCCACGGAACAGATCATCCTCTGGACCCGCCTGGCCGCCGCGCCGTACTTCGTCGATGCGGTCGAACGGATCGTCCTCGCGCACTGCCGGCTGGGCAGCGAACGGGTAGGCGAAGCCGGCCCCTGATTGCGGGATGAGCGAGTCGTCCGTGTCGGCCTCGGGCGTCACCGATGGCAGGGTTTCCGCTATGGTGATCCTGTGGTTCCCGAGCCGGATCTCGTCGCCGTCCGCCAGCACAAGGCGGCGATCCGGGGAGAGCGAGTCAGCTGCGCCATTGACGAACACGCCATTGGTGCTGAGATCGGTCAGCACATAGCTGCCGTCGACGAAGGCCACGACGCAGTGCGTTCTGGACAAATGGTGCTGGGGGTCCGCAAGCACCCAGTCATTTCCGGGTCCCCGCCCGATGGTCAGCCTTCCTTCATCCAAGGTGCGGGTCTCACGACCACCGCTGATCGGCGCGTCGGAGGAGGCTTTGACCTGTTCCAGTGTGAGAATCAGCGGCATGATGCTTACTCAACCTCCTGTGCAATCAGTCGCTCTGCGTGATGGAGGACTGCATGGCCGATATCCTGCTGGCCGAGTTCGAAGGCCGCGTCTGGCTGGTCAGCGGCGAGGCGCATCTCGACGACCTGCTCGCCAATACGCTGTCGCCCGATGTCAGCGTCGAGCTGGTGCCATGCGAAAGCGTGGCCGCCGTTCGCGAACAGTGGGCGCGACACGGCGGCGACCCCTCGGCCGGCATGCCATGGCTGGTGCATCCGAACGTCGTGGAGCGCGTCATGGGGGCGACGCGCAAACCATCGCCCGACCACGCGGTCATGTTCGGCCCCTGGTCGGCGTTGCTCGACCTTGCCGCGCTGGCGGTTATCGAGGCTGCCGCAGCCCAGGCGAGCCAGCAACCCGCGGCAACCGTCACGCTCGCCGAATACCTGGACCCGACCGGCCCGCAGGCGATTGCCGATCTCTCGCGGCTGCGTGCGCAACTGATCGAGGACCGGCTTGCCACTCACGGCGTGGCCCGCGAACGGATCAGCCGCGTTCGGCGCGCGGTGAGCGAGGTGCCCGGTATGGCGCAGGAGAGCCAGCGGGTGGACATTCTGCTCGGCCCATAGCGACAGGCGAGACGGGCGAGGGCGCTGCATGGTTCGGTTCCCTCGCAACTACTTCAGCGACGCGAGCAGCGCGTCGAGATCAGCCTCTGGGGCATCCGGTGCGGCCACCGGCGGTGATGCATTCAGGCCGGCGAGCAGCGCGTCGAGTTCGTCGACCTCTCCCCCGGCAGCGGCAGCGGCCTCCGGCACGGCCGGCGGCGGCGCACTCAGGCCGGCGAGCATCGCGTCGAGATCATCAACTGCGCCCGCCGCGCCATCCGGCATCGCCGTCGCATCGGGGGCCGGAGCCGGCGTGTCGGTGACCGCGGGCGCTTCCGGTTCTGGTCCTGACGGATCGGGCTCCGGCGCGGGAGCGGTGGCAGTGGCACCTTGCGGCGCAGCCATCTCCGCCGGCGCCCAGAAACCGGCAAGCGTCCCGCCGGCGAGCGATGTGAAGCCGCCTTGCCGCACCTCGGGCCGGCCGCGCAGCGACAACAACGGCATCACCCGGTATGCCGCCACCTGAACCGCCTCGCGCTCGGTGTAGAGCCGCTCGGTGCAGGGCAGGGCGACCTGATCGCCGTCCGCCCCCGCGTAGACGAAATAGGGCATCTCGCCCACGCCCATCACGGTGCCCAGCCGCATAGCCTTGCCCTGCTGCAGCCAGGTCTCGGCGAGCAACAGGCCGGACAGCAGCGCCGGATGGCCCCACAGCATGGCGCCGAGGCCGCCCTGCGGGGTGAACTCCTCGAAGCTGAAGGCGTCGATCGGGTCGCTCTTGCGGCCATAGGGCGGGCGCAGCAGGAAGCGCGGCGCGGCGAGCCCGAGATACGCCGCCTCTGGCAGCGCATGCAGCGCCGACCAGGCGTCCTTGATCAGCGGATGCTGGTCGTGGAACCGGGTCTTGAGCGCATCGGGATCGATCCCGGCCACGAACGGCGCGCGGGCCGCCGCGGCGATACGGGCGACGCGGCCGAGCAGATCAGCGTGCGGCGGCGCCAGCTCGAAGCCGTAGAGGCCGATGATCGCCGACAGCGGCCCCTGTGCCGCGTCCAGCGTCGGCTGCTCCACCAGCATGCCGTACAGACCGGTCTCCTCCAGCGCGTCGGTCGCGGCGAGGTCGGCGGCGAACTCCTCGGCTGAGACGTCGTAGAGCACGATCTCCATGCGCGCGCCGGTCTCGATGCGGCGCACCAGGAACTCGACGCCGCGCCAGGTCGCCTCGGCCGCCTGGAAGTCGGGATGGTGCAATACCCGGCGCATCGCCGCCGACAGCGCCTCGTCGACACGTGCGATGAGCTGATCCTGGCGCGCATCGCGCTTCGGCTGGATGTACGGGCCGACCAGGCGGCGGATCAGGTCGTCGACCGAAGCCTCGTCCGCGTCCGCCACTGCCGGGCGGCCGACCAGGCGGGCGAAATCCGACAGCCGGCGGTCGGAGGCAACGGCAGCGCCGCGTGCCTTGCGTGGCGCATCCGGCAGCGGCGCGCCACCGCCCCAGGACAACACCTCCTTCGCCGCACGATCGAAGCCCGTGCGGCTGGCGAGCCTGCGTCGCAGATCAAGGAGCTGCTCGAACAGCTCCATGTTTTCGGCGAGCTGATCGGGATGGAAATCGTCGAGAGTCCTGATGGGCACGGTGACCGCGCCATCGTCCTCGGCCAGCGGCAGCGTGAGCGATAGCTGCATCCGCTCGATAACCTGGTCGAAGTTGTCGACATCGACTTTGATCGGTGTGCGTACGGTGAGCGCGGCACCGGTCTCCAGCCTGCCTGAGTTGGCGCGTCCGGAGAAATCACCGATCAGGGCCAGGCGGAATTTTGTGCCCGCCGATGCGGCGCGTGGTGCACGGCTGATGCTGCCAAAGCTGACTTCGTAGCGCATGACGTTACTCCCGACTGAGTGCGGGGGCTTTAGCAGCGCGCTTGGGGAGGGCTGGTGACTCCGGTCATACGTCGTGCGGCCTGCCGACGAGGCGCTCCCGCAACCGGCGGTGACTCCAGTCATACCTGACGTCTGATGCCCCATGCGACGCCTCCCGCATCGAATCCAGGGAGGCCATGGACATGGCGGCCGAGACACAGACCGGAATGGACCGCGCCGAGATGAAGCGGTTCCTGCTCAAGTCAAAGCAGGAGCCGGTCAACTGCGCGATCGGCGTCGGCGACGACAAGAGCGTCGCGCTGCTGATGCTGGCACGCAGCCGCTCGCCCAAGGCACTGCAGGGCGATCTGCAGAAGGAGTTCCCCAGCGCCTTCAACACTCGCTTCGGCACCGCCGTGGTCGATACCGACGACGATCCGACGCTGGTCAAGTTCATGCTGAACAAGGCGGTCACCAGCATGGCGCGCCGTCTGGTGAAGACGCTGAAGGGCACCGGGTTCCGCAAGGTGCAGATCCTGCTGGAGGACGGCTCGCCGGTCGAAGTCGCCGCTGAGGAGGAAGCCGCCGAGCAAGCAGACACCAGCGCCCCAGATGCGCCGCAGCCGGATACGACGGCACTCGCGGCGGCACTCGCCACGCTGGTACCGCGTATCGCGGACATCGCCGATCCGGCGCAGAAAGAGGTGTTGGCCAAGCAGGCCCGCCTGGTCAACGTCAACATCAAGACCGGCAACCTGACCTACGCCGCTACCGGCATCGAGCAATTGCGTCGTACTCTGGATGCCAACGCGGCTGCCACCAGCAGCGCTGCCGCCGAGCCGGCGGATCGATCAGCCCAACCGCCCGTGCCGCCGCCGCCCGTGGAAGAGGCAAAGCCGGACCCAGCGGCGCTTTCGGCGGCGCTCGCCATCCTGGTGCCGCGCATCGCGCAGGTCACCGATGCCGTGCAGAAGGAGGCGTTGGCCAAGCAAGCACGCGTGGCCAACGTCAACATCAAGACCGGCAACCTCACCTACGCCGCGACCGGCATCGAGCAATTGCGCCGCGCGCTCGATGCGATCCCGGTCCCGACAAGCGATCGTCCCACGGAAAAGGCGACCGAAGCGCCGCCCCGCCGTGCATCGCGCAAGCCGCCCGAGTCGTATGTGTCAATCCGCGGTCGCGAGATCTGGGGCACGGCACGCGATAAGGCCGATGAGCAGATCGAGGCGCTGAAACAACGCCTGAGCGGCATGCCTGATCCCGAGCTGCAGCGTCTCGCGACATTCAGCCTGAGCGGTACAACCAGTAAACGAAGCTGGACACTGTTGGCAGCGCTCAGTGAAGTGGATGGCGTCCCGGCTGACCGGCAACCCGCGGCTCGCGCCAAGGCCCGCAGCGTGATCGGTGAATTCCGTGCCTATCTGCAGGCCGACCCGCTGATTCAGCTCCTCGATGACAATCCGCTCAAGGAACTCGTCACGATCCGGGCAACGCTAGGCGCGGCCCTGACCGAAATCGACCAAACCATTGCAGGTTGAGGAATCAGAACAATGAGTGGGACGCTCAATCAGTTGCCATCGCAGTCGGTTTACGACGACTGGCAGGTGAAGACCTACCAAGCGCTGGGCGAGAAGGCTGACGCGAACGCGAGAGCAAACTCTAACAGCTTCAACAATCTGAAAGTCGCACGCGATCAGCCGTTGCCGGATGTGCAGTTCAACGGCAAGCCCGCCCCGGAATCATGGATCGGCAAGAAGCTTGCCGGCCGGCTATTCGGCAGTCCCGATGCTCGGAAGGGCAATACACTAGAAGAGATCAACGGCAAGGACGTGTGTCTGCACGATGTGAACAGCAAACAGATCTGGGCGATGTGGGGCGCGGGCACAGCAGCACCGGTGCGGATCAAGGGCGAAAATGGCCGCGGGCTCAACGGCAGCTTTTTCTCTGCCGACGGCTACAATCTCAAGGACAATGGCGACAAGGTCGACACGTCGCGCCCTGTGGTCTTGCTGCTGACCGGTTCGGGCGGCAGCGCCGAGGCGCAGGGTTTCGACGTGGCTCAGTTCTACGCCAAGAACGGCGCCAGCGTGCTTTCGGTGAACTATGCCGGCTTCGGTGGCAGTGATCAGCCGCCCGGCACACCCAGCGAATTGAGCCAACAGCAGGATGCGCAATCCATGCTGCAGCATCTGATCAACCTCGGCTACGATCCCGACAAGATCATCATCCACGGCTATTCGATGGGCGCTGCTGTGGCGGCGGAGCTGCAACGGGCCAACGAGGCGCCGAGGGATGACGGACAGGCGCCCCCCAAGTTCCGCGGTGCGGTCCAGGACCGTCCGATGCTCAGCGCCGTGCATGGGGTGGAAGGCCACTACACCGCTGCTCTCCATCCCTTCGCGGCAAAGACCCGGAACGAGGTCGGCGGCTTCCAGGGCGAACGCGCCATCATGCAGATGGACCCTACCATGCCCATGGTGATCACCAGCGATAAAGGTCTGTTCGCCAAGCGGGCCGACGAACTGCGCAAGAAGCTGCAGAGGAATCACCAGAACGTCAGCGGCGAGCACAGCGGTGGTGGCCACTTCGACCACGCGAAGATGCTCGCGGCCAACGGGACGGCGCTGGTCGGCCTGATCCAGACCGGACGCGATGGCGCGCCGGATCTCGCCGGCGCTCCACAGCAACCCGACGAAATGCCCTATGAAAAGCTGGTCGAGCTCTCCAAGCAGGCGATCGCTGAGATCCAGCAGGGTGTCACCGAGGCAGCAGCCAGGTTGAGTGCGCTGGCACCCAACGCCAGGAACGCGGTGGACACTCTGCGCGGGGAAATCCTCGGACTGATCGGCGATCTGGTCGATGTACAGAACTTCTTGCCGCGTAATTGTCCGGAGATCGCCCAGCTGCAGCCCGCTATCCAGAGCGCCATGAATGAACTCGAGCAACTCGCGGTAGCGGTGCGCGCCAAGGCAACAACGGACCTCATCAAGCCGTCGCTGCGCCAGGAAGAAGTCGATCTCGTCGCGACACATGCGGCCGATGTCCTCGACTGCCTGCAGAAGGCCGGCGGCCCGACCACTGCGAGCGATGAGCTCAAGGCAGAGATTCTCAAAGTGTGGCAGGTGATGAAGGGCGTGGGGATCAGTCGTCAAATCCTGCAAAGAATGCAGGGCGACCTGGAGGAGCTCTTCGACGCGTTTCTGAATGCCGTGCGTGATACGAATCCTGGCCATTACGTCTGAATGATCACTCGCAGGAGATGACGATCATGCCACATGACCCGATGTCGGCGGCTCGCTGCGCCGATGCTGCGCGCCTGCTGGTCCAAGTGAGCGCGTGGGCAAAAACCGCAGCAGAGGATGACCAGGCCGCGGAAGACGCACTTGCTGCTTCATTCGCAGCGTTCGCCGCGACCGGACCAACCATAGACTACGCCGATCGGATCTGTGCCGCGGCGTTCCCGGCGCAGGCCGAGATCGCCGACGGCAAGGCCGCCATCCTCGATGCAATCGATCGGCTGCTCGACGCCTTGTACCAGACCGTCGTGCCTGCCGAACTCAGCATGTTCGCTGCCTCGATCGTGGCGCACACCTGGTTCCGGCGAGGCGACGCGGAGGCCGAGCGATTGGCCGGCGCGATGATCGCGCACAACGTGCTGGTTCCCCGGCTGCGGTCCACGGCGGCAGCGTCCAATGCCGCAATCGCCACGGTCGTCGCCATGGCACTGGAGGATCTGGGCGATCGTATCCCGTTCGGTGCGCGCCCGGGCAGCCGGTTGGTCGCGCTGCAACCGGAATTCAGCCGCTGCGCCGAACTATTCGACACCTGGCTGCACGACCTGGTGACGGCAGGCAACTTCGCGCTGGTGATCAGCGCCGGACGTCCGGACGCCGACCCCGACAATGTCGTGAGCCAGGTGGAGGCAGTCATTGCCAGTGATGCCACGCTCGCCAGCGCCTTCATGCCGCCGACGCCGGATGATCCGCTGGGCACCGCGCCACGCTATGGGCTGACCGCGATCGGCCAGGCGATCGAAGTGGCACGCGAGCAACGCCCGACCGATTATGACTGGGTCGCGGTGCAGCATCTCGCCGACACCTCACCTGGTGAATTCGCCGCCTTGCTGCGCGACGAACGCCTGCACGTGTTGGACCACGTGCGCCTGTGAGCGGGGAATATGGTCACGCCGGCTACAGGGACAGAGTGAACCGATCTGAGCCGGTTGCCTTCTGCTTGCTTGTTTCGGCAAGTCCTCACAGGGGGGCAGGACAGTAATGCGCTGTGGCAGGTGCCTGACTCTGACTGTATCCGTCGCCTCGGATGATACGGGCGACGTGACTCCCGTCACCGCCCATCTCCCGAATGGCCACATAGTCACCCCACCAACGGTAGTTGGGGACGCACTCTTCGCTGCTGCGATGAATTGTACAGCGAGCAGAGGGAAGCTGAGGGAGGCAACGCGGTGATCGACCTGACTTATGCAGACAGGCTGCGTGGAACCATCGAGCGCAAGATCCAGCTTCACAGCGCGTTCAGGTCGCGGGGTGCGATCGAGGACAACGAACGGGAAATCCGCAAGGCGCAGGCTGCGCGGCGCGCTGTCGAGAGCGCGGATATATACGCGGGTGTGGAACGAGAAATGAGTTTAACCAGATGACAGGCTTATACCATGTCTCGCTGAGAACCGAAGCTCACTCCTCGTGATGCCGGACCTTTGCCGGGTATAAGTCGTCGGCAAGGCACTCGGTATTGCGGGTCCTCGCCGTTGCCCCCATCAGGCGGCTTTCAACCAGCCTCCCTCTCCTTGTTCAACGGAGTTTTCTTCCGATGCTCGCGGCGTCCGCTTGGAGCTTTGCGAACTCCAGGCACAGTTCAGGACCGACGGTGACTCCAGTCATACCCGAGGCCGGATGCCACATGTGACAACGCCAGCGCCGAACGAAGGAGGCCATGGACATGGCGACCGACACACAGACCGGAATGGACCGCGCCGAGATGAAGCGGTTCCTGCTCAAGTCAAAGCAGGAGCCGGTCAACTGCGCGATCGGCGTCGGCGACGACAAGAGCGTCGCGCTGCTGATGCTGGCACGCAGCCGCTCGCCCAAGGCACTGCAGGGCGATCTGCAGAAGGAGTTCCCCAGCGCCTTCAACACCCGCTTCGGCACCGCAATGGTGGACACCGACGACGATCCGACGCTGGTGAAGTTCATGCTGAACAAGGCGGTCACCAGCATGGCGCGCCGGCTGGTGAAGACGCTGAAGGGCACCGGGTTCCGCAAGGTGCAGATCCTGCTGGAGGACGGCTCGCCGGTCGAAGTCGCCGCCGATGAGGAAGCCGCCGAGCAGGCAGACACCAGCGCCCCAGATGCGCCGCAGCCGGATGCGGCAGCACTTGTCGCAGCGCTGACCGCGTTGGTTCCGCGCATCGCCGATATCGCTGATCCCGCCCGGAAGGAGGCGCTGTCCAAGCAAGCCCGCGAAGCGAAGGTCAATATAAAGACCGGCAACCTCGCCTACGCCGCTGCGGGGATCGAAGCACTTCGCCGCGCGCTGGATGCCGTTTCGGCCACGGACGGTGCCGATGCGCAGCCGGATCAGTCTGACATTCCCGCCCCACCAGCCCCACCTCCGGAAGCCGAGCCAACGCCGGATGCGACGGCACTCGCCGCGGCACTGACCGAACTGGTCCGGCGCATCGCGGAGGTCACCGATCCCGCGCTTAAGGAAGCGTTGGCGAAGCAGGCTCGCGCGACACAGGTCAACATCAAGACCGGCAATCTGACCTACGCCGCCACCGGCATCGAGGCGCTGCGCCGGGCGCTGGAAACGCCCGCCGCAGGAGATGCACCGCTGCGGCAGGAGATCAGCCAGGACGACAGCGATCCCCGAGCCATCTGGCGTGAGGCGAAGGAGGCTCTCGATGTCAGCCTGAATGCGCTGGCCGGCAAACTGCGCGCGCATAGCAACGCCGACATGCATCAGATCGCTGATCTCGGCCTTTTCAGCATTGGTCGAACCGAGAACGTCGGCCTGAACAAGGCGCTGATCGAATATACCGGGGCATCGGCTGAGCGGCGCGGCACTGCCGCACAACAGCTCCGCCAGGCGATCGCTGCCTATCGCGCGATGATGGCCAAAAGCCGCGCCGTCGAGCTGCTCGCCGACACGCCGTTCGGCGCGAATGTCCCCTTCCAGGCGACACTCGGCGGCGCGCTGGACCGGATCGAGCGCACCCTGCGCTAGCAGCGCAACCTACGACCTGCGTCACGAAACGAACCTCTTGAGGGAGATATTCCATGGGCGAGACCATGTTGCGCGACCCGCGCCAGCCAGTGCGCCGCACGCCGGGGATTCGGTTGGACATACCTCTGGACGCCAACGAAACGCCGGAGAAGATCGCCTGGACGGCCGCCTTCCTGCAGATACTGGGCGTAACCAGCAAGCACGACACACAGGGCGCGCTGCAAATGGACATGCTCGCGGTCTGCAAGAAGATGGAGGAGCAAACCCTGTCGGCCGATCCGCTGGAGAACCCGTATTGCGCCGCCAATCTGAGCGTTGAGGCAAGCTTGCCGCTGCCAGCGGGTCTCAAGCCCGGCCCCGAGTTCATGGCCTACCTGAAAGCGCTGAAGGCTTACGAGTCGGCACCGGTTCCCCGTCAAGCGAAGGTTATCGAGACGCTGCGGACGACAGCACAGGGCTACCTGGACCACTACGAGGACCATCCCGCGCTCATCCAGAAGCAGCCGCAGAACCTGCGCAAGAAGATGCTCTGCGAAAACACCCTCGCCGGGTTGCGGAATTACGAACTGCGCAATCAGGTCCAGGCGCTTGGCAATCCGCCGTGGGACAGCGCGAAGGCGATGCAGGCCGCGTCACTCAAGGCCGCAACGGATTTCGCATCGATCCCCGGCAAGGCAAAAGCGGAGGTGCTTGGCGGAAAGCACGTCTTCCCCGCGTTCTGGATCAACCGGGCGGATGAAGATGGCACGCAGGAGAAGACCTTTTTGTTCAAGCCGAAGAGCACCCACTCGGGCGATGGCGTTCCGAAAGGTGGGGAGACGGCACGCGAGGCAGCCGCCGGACGGCTCGGCGATCTGCTGAAGGGTGCCACCGGCATCGATCTCGGTGTGCCCGAAACGCAGATCGTGGCGCTGCCCAGGAACCGCTTTCCCGAGGGAGCGCTGTCTCAGGTCGAGCAGACCGACCCGCTGGTCGGATCGCTCCAGCAGTTCGCCAGCGCCGATGGCGACCTGCGCGACCAGCCCCTGGCGGATCGCAACAAGGTTCCTGCCGCGCAGTGCCAGAAGATGGCGGTGCTCGATCTGCTGACGCTCAACCTCGATCGGCACGCCGGCAACATGATGGTGAAACACGACAAGACCGGCACGCCCATGCTCACGCCGATCGACCACGGCCTCACCTTCCCCGAAGCCTCGGAGAAGGCGGGGGAGCGCATCGCCAGACAGCTGGGCGACGGCTTCAACGCCACGCTGTCTCTGCCGGGCGCGCACGAGCCGTTCTCGGCGGAGATGGTCGAGGGCATCGACCGCCTCGATCCGGTCGCAATGGCCGCTGCGATGAAGGCGGAAGTCGGTGTTATCGACCAGGCTTTTCCCGGCGTCGGCAACACGATCAGCGACGGCTCAATCGAGATGTCGCGCCGCTCGGCGATGTTTCTGAAGCTCGCCGTGCGAACCCTGTCGCCTGCCGCGGTTCAGGTGGCATTCGGTCAGAACGCGACCGAGCTGCTCGATCCAACGCTGGATGATGCAGCGTTCACTTCGAAGGCGCGGGCGATCATCTTCGCGGCCTCGGAAGAACAGGACGGGCTCGCCGAGTACTTCTGCATGAGCAAGGGCGAGCAGAGCATGATGACGAAGGCTCTGCGCGACAACGGCTGGCCGGTGAGCGACCGCAAATGGCTGCTGGCAAATCCGTCGAAGGTTCTCGCCCTCTACCGGGGCAACGTCAGGAACCCGGCGATCATGGAGGAGGTGGGCAAGAAGATAGGCACCGACCTGCGCGACCGGCTGCTCAAGACCTGCACGCTGGAGGACATCCGCAGACGCGCGGACGACCCAACCAGCCTTCCGCCTGATCTCAGCGACATGACCGGCGACGAAAGGCAGAAGCAGCTGCAGGCAATACGCACGGCATTTCCGAACTACGCGATTGCAGATGAGTCGACAGCCCTCGGTTTCTGGAAGAGGTTCACCGACGCCGGCGGCATGACGGCATTGGAAGCCGCCGAAACCAAGCTCAACTCCACGCCCGAGGATAAGAAGACGGCGCGCAACCGCCTGGACAGCGCGGTTGAGCGCATCGCCTGGGCCAAATCGCTGATCGTGATCAGCGATGAGGAACGCGATGCACGGCTGAAGGACCTGGAGGCTGCCCTGGCCAACGAGAGGCCCGACCGGAGCAAGCCGCAGCTGGTGAGCGAGGCGATCAAACGATGGGATGTCATCACGCGGTTCACCTTCGACGGCCAGAAGGGCTTCGAGGCCATCAAGCGCGCCGTCGAGAGCCTGGGGGGCAAGAAGGAGATACCGACCACGTTCGGCGCCGCCGACGGTGTCATGAGCAATGTGGCGGACCGCGACCTGGTCGCTGGCCCGGACGCGCAGCAGGAACTGCGTGAGCTCGAGCTCGTGTGGCCGCAGTCAAAAGGCAGCTCCAATCAAGAACAGGCCAAGGCGCTGAAAGGCTGGCGGCTGTTCAACGCCCTGGGCGGCGAGAGGGCAATGCTGGAGGCCCTCAAGTCGATGAACCTGCGGCGCGCCGATGTCACTTCGCTGTCTAAGGCAATCGAGACGTTGAAGCTCTTCGCGGCAAGCAATGCCGCGATGCAGGATGTCCGCGATCAGGATGCGGGAACCGAGACGAGGCAGCCCGCCGCCAGCCGGCTCGCCTTTGTGCGCCAGGCGACGCGGTTCAACCTGCCGCCTGACCATCCGCTGCATGCCAAGATCGACGATGTCGAGAAGTACGTGCGCCTGACCGTCGGCCAGATCCCGTCGGACCTGCAGAAACTGGTTGACGTGCTGCGGGTCACGGCGGTGGATGCCATCCGGCAGGTACTGACGCCCAGAGTTAGGGAACTCGAGCAGCGGCTCGCCGCGGCCAACAAGGCCGACAGGATTGAGGCCGCGGAAGATGGCCTCGCCGGCCGAATGGCGACAGTGGCGGAGGACGTCACCGGCGGGCAGTTCGACGAGAACCTTGCGCAGTCCCTCGACCAGCTCGCGGCTGGGATCAAGACCCGCTGGGAGGATGTGGGATCACGGCAGCCGATCGGCCCCTGGAAGCCGCTGGCCGCGTGACCTGAGAGGCGAGGCGTCATACCTCGCGAGGACCCGTTGCATATGCTTCCCTACGTCGTCGTCCAACTGTTGTCTGGCCATCCCAAGGCGATACACGGCCCGACGTACTGTCTGGTTTCGCGTGGGATTATTGGCTGATGGACCTGTTCCGGGAGACCGCTACGAACAGGTCGCTGACAACTGCAGGTCAAGGGGGTCTCGGTCGGCGATAGCGAGCGGCGGCGAACGTTATGTGCTGTGCCTGAACCCAGACGAGGCAGAACGCGAACGTGCGCGCCGCGCGCGGTTGCTGCGCCAGCACGGCGATGGCCGTTACCTGCGTGCTGACTGGCGGGTCGGCCGCAGCTGGACGGTGCCAAGATCAAGGTGGCAGAGACGTTCGACGGCAAGTGCGTCGTGGCCGGCAACGATGAAACGCTGTCGGCGGAGGATATCGCCGCTCGGCTACGAGGGCGCCTGGATTATCGAGAATTGTTTCCGTCGAATGAAGCAGATCGGGCTCGAGGTGCGGCCGATGTAACTACTCCGTCGGGGTTCTTCAGCAAAAACTGCCAGGTTAGACGATGCCTGATGTGCGCAGCTTCTGCACGTCGGCAGCGGTAACGCCACACAGAGCCTCCAGCACCTCCGCCGTGTGCTCGCCCAGCAGCGGTGGGCGCGTCACCTCGGCCGGTGAATCCGATAGCTTCACCGGGCAGCCGACCGTCTGGTAGGTGCCGCGCGTGGGATACTCGACGTCCACGATCATGTCGCGTGCTTGCAAATGCGGGTCGGCGAGCACCTCGCCGGTGTCGAGCGTCGCGCCACAGGGGACGCCGGCGTCACCCATCAGCCGCATCACCTCGTGCTTGCTGCGCTGACGCGTCCAGGTCTCAACGATACCGTTCAGCGTCTCGCGGTTCTCCCAGCGGCTATCGGCGGTGGCGAAACGCGGATCGTCGGCCAGTTCCGGCTGGGCCATAACGTTCAGCAACGCCTTCCACATCTGTGGCTGCGCGAAGATATACACGTAGTCGTTCGGACCGCCGGGCGCGCAGGCATAGGTGGTGCCTGGGACAGTGCGGCCGAGCTGGTTGCCGTTGCGCTGCATGGGATGGCCGGAGCGCTGATGGTCGCGCAGGCTGACGCGGATCAGGTTGACCACGGCGTCCTGCATCGACACCTCGACATGCTGGCCCTTGCCGGTCTGATGCCGCTGCTGCAGCGCGGCCAGAATGCCGATCGCCATGTGCATGCCGGTGCCGGAGTCGCCGATCGCCGGATAGATATAGGTGGGAGGGTTCTCAGGAAAGCCGGTGACGCTCATCGCGCCGCCCATCGCCTGCGCGATCGGTTCGAAGCTCTTGAAGCCGCTGTACGGGCCGTAGGTGCCGAAGCCCTTGATCGTGGCGTAGATCAGCCGCGGGTTCACTTGTGATAGCTCCTTGTAGCCGAGCCCCAGCCGGTCGAGCGCGCCAGGACCGAAATTCTCCAACAGAACGTCGGACTGCGCGATCACCTGTCTGAACAGTTGCTTCCCCTCGTCCGATTTCAGGTTCAGCGTCAGGCTGCGCTTGTTGGCGTTCAAGATCAGAAAGAACAGGCTGTCGCTGTCGGTCCGGTCGCGCATGTTGGTGCGGGCGACGTCGCCGCCCTTCGGCTCCTCCAGCTTGATCACATCGGCGCCGAGGAAACCCAGGATCTGCGCGCACGCAGGCCCCGCCTGATTGTGCGTCATGTCGATCACGCGGATGCCGCTCAGCGCCTGGGTCATGCCGTCTCTCCTCTACTGGGTGCGACCATACGACATCCTGGCCTCGATCTGCGTGAGCAGTTCGGTCAGACCGACGCTCATGATGACCAGAACCAGGATGGCCGCATACGCGCCGGTCGCATCGAACACACCGGAATAGTACTCGATCATGAAGCCGATGCCACTGTTCGAAGCGATCAGCTCGGCCAGCAGCGTGTTGGTGAAGGCATAGCGGACGGCGATCCGCATGCCGGTGAAGATCCAGGGCAGCGTGGCTGGTACCAGGACCTTGCCGATCACCTCGAACCGGGAGGCGCCCATCAGCGCCAGCGCGCGCGTCAGGTCGCGGTCGACGTTGCGCACGCCATCCAGCGTGCTGTTCAGCACCAGGAAGAACACGGTGATGGCGACCAGCGCGACCTTCGATTCGATGCCGATGCCCAGCACGATGACGAACAGCGGGGCCAGTGCGATCTTGGGCATCGCGTAGAGCGCCGCGATGTAGGGCGACAGCACGCGGTAAAGGCGAGGCACCAGGCCGAACAGCAGACCGAACGCGATGCCGACGCTGGTGCCGATGGCGTAGCCCAGCGACATTGCCAGCAGTGTCGCGCCGACGTTCTCCCATAGCGAACCGTCGAGGATCCAGGTCCACAGGCGCACGACGATTTCCACCGGGCCGCTCATCCAGAAACGCAGGTCGGCGCTGGGCTGGTACTCCCATATCGCCAGAATGATCAGTGCCAGGATCAGGCGGGCGAGGGACCGGCCGGCGGTCGTCGAGAGGAAGTTCGACAGGGATTGAGAAGAGGCGGTCCGGGATGCGGCAATGCCCCCTCCTCCCAGCCCTTTCGCAGCGC
>CAWHVQ010000019.1:0-157841 GCA_963832895.1 uncultured Alphaproteobacteria bacterium
TCATACGTCGGTTCCCCGCGTGACCTCGTCCTTCAGCTCGTCCCACAGCGCCTCGTGCAGATGGGAAAAGTCCTCGGTGAAGCGCATGCGGAACACGTCGCGCGGGCGCGGCATGTCGACCGTGCGGATGGTGCGGATGCGGCCGGGGCGCGCACTGAACACCACGACGCGATCGGCCAAGGTGATCGCCTCGCCGAGGTCGTGCGTGACGAACACGACCGTCATGTGGCGCTGCCGCGTCAGCTCCTGCAACTGATCGAGCATGAGCAGCTTGAGCTGCGCATCCAGCGCGCCGAAGGGTTCGTCCATCAGCAGCGTCTCGGGTTCGTAGATCAGCGTGCGCGCCAATGCGACGCGCTTGCGCATGCCGCCCGACAACTCGGCAGGATAGTGGCGCTCGAAGCCGCTCAGTCCCACCAGACCGATCATCTGCGCCACGCGGGCCTCCGCCTCGGCGCGCGGCACCGCGCGGCACTTCAGCTCCAGCGCGATGCGGATGTTGTCGGCTGCGGTGCGCCACGGCAGCAGCGTGTCCTTCTGGGTCATATAACCGACGGCGCGATTGAGCCCGCCGATCGCAACGCCGTCATACGACACGACGCCGCTGTTCGGCTGAAGCAGGCCGGCGATCAGGTTGAGGATGGTCGATTTGCCGCAGCCGCTCGGACCCACCAGTGCCACGAACTCGTGGTCCTGGATCGTGAGATCGATCGGCTGAAGTGCCTCCACCTCGCGGTCGCGCGTGACGAACGTCTTGCCGACGCCGGCCAGACTGATCTTCGGGGCGAGGTCACCCCTCGGCATGACGCCACCGCAGCATGCGCCGCTCGCCCCAGGTGGCGATCTCGGAGACCGCAAGCCCAAGCAGCATCAGGATGAACAGCGCCGAATAGAGCGACGTCATATCGAACTGCGACGCCGCATCGCTGAGCCGAAATCCCAATCCGCGCCGCGCGGCCAGCATCTCGCCGGTGGTGGCGGCGACCAGCGCGTACGGCAGCGCCGTCCTGATGCCGCCGATGATCCATGCCGTGGAGGCAGGTGCCACAACCTTCTGGAAGATCTCGCGCCGTGTGGAGCCCATCAACTGCACCTGCGCGATCAGTTCGCGATCCACCGACGACGCGCCGGCGAATGTGTTGAAGAACAACAGGAAGAATACGACGATCGTCACCAGCACGATCTTCGGCAGCATGTCGAGGCCGAAGAACATGATGAACAATGGCGCCAGTGCGATCAGCGGCACGCTGTAGAACGCGACGACGATCGGCCGCAGGATGCCCGCGGTGATCGGCGAGCGGCCGAGCAGCAAACCGGCGAGAACGCCAAGCAGCGTTCCTGCCACCAGACCGGTGACCACCTCGGTCAAGGTCGTCGCTATGTCCGGGTAAATGCTGCCTTGGAACCACACCGCGAGCTTCGCCGCGATCAGGCTCGGCCGGCTGGTCCACGTGCCGCCCGAAACGCGACCGACGAATTCCCAGCCGGCCAGCAGCAGAACTCCCACCGCGATCTGCCACAGGATGATCGGGTCGAAGCGTCGCGTCATGCTACTTGCCCAGGATGTCCTTCGCGGCCTCGCGCGACAGATCGGGATACACAACCTGATCGTAGGTCGCGGAGATCGGCGTCTTCTCGGTCAGGTTCACCATCTTCACCGTGTTGTCCACCTGCGCCTGCGAGATCACCGGCGTGGTCGGCACCGCCTTGATATAGGTGTCGAACGCCGTGTTGAACTCGGCCTCCGGTGTGTCCTGGAAGAACGGGCGAACGGCGCGGCGCGATCCTTCGACATCCTCATGCGCGAACTTCATCGCGCGGGTCAACGCGCGCACGATATGCAGCAGCACCGGGCGCTTCGCGGCGAGCGTCGCGCGGCTGGTGGTGATCACCTGATACGGCACGTCGCGATACTCGGGCAGATCACCGGTGATCGGATCGGCGATGATCTGGCCGATGCCTTTGCTCACTGCCATGTTGGTGAACGGCGACATGAAGGCAAAGCCATCGGTGCTGCCCGCCTGCATGGCGGCGACCATCGGCGCGCCGATGCCGATAGGCTGCAACTGCACATCGCGCGAAGGATCCATGCCGCGCACCAGCATGATGGTGCGCATGAACTCATCGGTGCTGGAGCCCGGTGAGGTGATGCCGATACGCACGCCCTTTACGCGCTTGATCTTCTCATCCAGCGACATGGTGTCGGTGATGCCCAGGCGCTTGACCGCGTCGTTGGAGAGCACCAGAGCGATCGGATAGACGTCGAATGCAGTCGCGATGCCGACAAGCTGACCGCCTCGGCTGACCGCATGCATGGTATGGGCGAAGCCGACCTGGGTGATCTCGGCGCTGCCGCCCATCACCGCAGCGGCCTGACGGGTGCCGGAGGAGACATCGACTGACTCGGGTTCCAGGCCTTCCTGCTTGTAGAATCCGGCGCCGATCGCAATGTACTGGATCAGAAACGACATGCCCTTGCCGGCAAAGGCGATCGTGAACTTCTGCAGTTCCTCGGCCCCGGCGGGGCGTGCGGCGGCCAGTGCCAGAGCGATGACGGCCAACCGGATGATACGGGCCAGCATCGGCCGCCTCCCTGTTTGTGCTTGCCGGCAGAGTAGTCATCCCGCCGGGTTGCAGCAATCGGCGCTGCGCCGCTATGGTGGCGCCGGTGCAACGTCCAACCATGGGAGGGCTGCGTGAGCGCTTACAATCAGCATCATCCGCGCGGCCCTGTCGATGCCCTGCGACCCACCGTCGCGGGGCTGGCCAGCGACACGAACTGACGCTTGGCCGGCTCTGAACGCCGCTTGTTACTCCGCGTTTCATCGAGCCAAGAGACAACACAATGCCCACCATCAGCCTGCGCGATGTCGGCGTTCTGTCGCCGCATCCTTTGTTCCAGAACCTTACGCTCGCGATCGGCGATACCGACCGTATCGGGCTGATCGCCGGCAACGGCGGCGGTAAGACCACACTGCTGAAATGCCTGACGGGTGTTATCGAGCCGACGACGGGCGACATCGTCCGCTCGCGCGGTATGCGGGTGGGCTATGTCGAGCAGGACGTGCCGGCTGCTCTGTTGCGTCTGTCGCTCGCCGAGGTTGTCCGCCGCGCGCTGCCTGTGGCCGAGCGCGAAAGTGAGGCATGGCGCGTCGATGTCGTGCTCGACGAGTTTGGCGCCACGTCCGATCTGCACGACCGCCCGTTGCATGCGTTGAGTGGCGGCTGGCAACGGCTGGCGCTGATCGCTCGAACCTGGGTGACCGAGCCGGATGCGCTGCTGCTTGACGAGGCAACGAATCATCTGGATCTCGCGAAGATCCAGATGCTGGAAGGATGGCTCGCCGCATGCCGCGTGCCGATGGTGATCGCGAGCCACGACCGGCGCTTTCTCGATGCATGCACGAACCGGACGCTGTTCCTGAGGCCGGTTGTATCGCGGCTCTACTCGCATCCTTACACAAGGGCGCGCGAGCTGCTGGCCGCCGACGATGCGGCACAGGAGGCGAAGCTCGCGAAGGAATCGCGCGAGGTGGACCGCCTCCGGCGCAACGCCAATGAGCTGAAGAATGTCGGCATCAACAGCGGCAGCGATCTGCTGCTCAAGAAATCGAAACAACTGCGCGAACGCGCCGCCGCGCTGGAGCAGACTTTTGCAGCGGCGCACACGGAGCGGTCCGGCGATATACGTCTGGCGAACCGCGGCACGCATGCGAAGCTGCTGCTGGCGCTGCAAGGTGTCGATGTATGTGCGCCTGACGGGCGGATGCTGTTCCGCGTCGGCAAGCTGGACGTGTTCCAGCAGGACCGCATCGCAGTGCTTGGCCGTAACGGCGTGGGGAAGTCGCAACTGGTGCGGCTGCTGCGGCAGGCGATGACGGGCGGCGAGGTGCCGGGAGTGCGCCCCAGTCCGTCGATCGTGCTGGGCTACGTGGACCAGCTCATGTCGCAACTGCCGGATGAGATGACGCCGCATGACTTCATCAGCGGCGCCTTCAGACCTGGCGATCAGCGCAGCGTCAGTCTGCTGGCGGGAGCCGGCTTCAACGTGGATATGCAGCGGCGCGCGATTGCCGGTCTGTCGCCGGGGCAGAAGGCGCGTCTCGGACTGCTGGCGCTGCGTCTGACCGAGCCGAACTTCTACCTGATGGACGAGCCGACCAATCACGTGGACATCGCGGGTCAGGAGCGGCTGGAGGCGGAGATTCTCGCGCACGAGGCGACCTGTGTCATTGTCTCGCATGACCGCGCCTTCGTGCGGGCGATCGCGACACGGTTCCTGCTTATCGATGGCGGCAGGATCGCGGAGATCGATGCGCCGGAGCCGTTCTATCGGGCGCTGACGGCGGCTTGAGGCGGACTCGCGTGGACCGCGGACAGCCTGTACGATCCGGGCAACAAGGGAGGAACGCCATGAAGCTGAGCACCGATCGCATCCTGACGACGCATGTCGGCAGCCTGCCGCGGCCACAGGTGCTGGTCGATCTCCTGGTGAGGAAGGATCAGAACCAGCCGTACGACCACGCGGCATTCGACCGCGAGGTGACCAAGGCCGTCGCCGAAATAGTCGCGCATCAGGTCGCGATCGGCATCGATGTCGTGAGTGACGGTGAGGCCAGCAAGGTCGGCTACGCCACCTACATCAAGGAACGCCTGACCGGATTTGGCGGCGAGCCGTTCGTGCCGAAGCCGCAGCGCGACCTTGCGGACTATCCCGACTTCCGCAACCGCATGATCCAGTTCACCGGGCCGCAGGTGTTTCGCCGGCTGTGCTGCACCGGCGACATCCAGCTCAGCGATCATGAGGCAGTGAAGACAGATATCGCCAACTTCAAGGCGGCGATCGCTGCGTCCAAGCCAGTGGATGCGTTCATGCCCGCCGCGTCGCCAGGCGTCGTGTCGGCGTTCCAGCCGAACCGGCACTATCCTGACCATGCCGCATATATCGGAGCGGTGGCCGATGCGATGCGCGAGGAGTACGAAGCGATCGCCAACGCGGGCATTGTGGTGCAACTCGACAGTCCCGATCTGGCGATGGCGCGCCACACCGGATTCCAGGACCTGTCCGAGGCGGAGTTTTTGAAGCAGGCCGAACAGCAGGTCGAGGCGGTGAACCACGCGCTGGCAAACGTGCCGGCGGGTTCGGCGCGGCTGCATCTGTGCTGGGGCAACTACGAGGGGCCGCACGACTTCGACATCCCGTTGCAGAAGGTGCTGCCGATCATTCTTAAGGCCAAGCCGCAGGCGATCTCGTTCGAGGCTGCCAATCCGCGGCATGCGCATGAATGGGCGGTGTGGCGCGATGTGAAGGTGCCGGACGACAAGGTGCTCATCCCCGGCGTCATCGACACCTGCACCAACTACATCGAGCATCCCGAGCTGGTGTCGCAGCGCATCTGCCAGTACGCCGACATCGTCGGTCGTGAGCGGGTCTTGGCCGGCACCGACTGCGGCTTCGCGACCTTCGTCGGGCACGTCGGGCGGGTGGATCCGGAGATCGCCTACCGCAAGCTTGGTGCGTTGGCCGAAGGTGCCAGGCTGGCCTCGGCGAAGCTATGGCATTGAGGAGCGCACCATGAAGCTCAGCACGGACCGCATCCTGACCACGCATGTCGGCAGCCTGCCGCGGCCGCAGCCGCTGGTGGAGCTGCTGATCAAGAAGGATCGCAACGAACCCTACGACGCGACCGAGTTTGCCGCGATGGTACGGCAGGCGGTGGCCGACATCGTGGCGCGCCAGGTGACGATCGGCATCGATGTCGTCAGCGATGGCGAGACGAGCAAGGTCGGCTATGCGACCTATGTGCACGAGCGCCTCACCGGTTTTGGCGGCGAGCCGTATGTGCCGAAGCCAAACCGCGATGTTGCACCCTATGCCGACTTTCGCCTGCGGCTGGAGCAGTTCATCGGACCGCAGCAGATCCGCCGGTTGTGCTGCATCGGGCCGATCGCGCGGCAGGACCACGAATTGGCGGCGCGGGACATCGAGAACTTCAAGGCGGCGATCGCTGTATCGAAGCCGGTCGATGCCTTCATGCCGGCGGCGTCGCCTGGTGTGGTGTCAACCTTCCAGCCTAATCGGCACTATCCGAACCATGCTGCCTATATCAATGCGATCGCCGATGCGATGCAGGAGGAATACGAGGCGATCGCCAAAGCCGGGATCGTGGTGCAGCTCGACAGCCCTGACCTGGCGATGGCGCGGCACACCGGCTTCCAGGACCTCAGCGAGACGGAGTTCTTGAAGCAGGCGGAGCAGCAGGTAGAGGCGCTGAACCATGCGCTGGCCAATGTGCCGGCAAGTTCGGCGCGGCTGCATCTGTGCTGGGGCAACTATGAGGGTCCGCACGACTTCGACATACCGCTGCAGAAGATGCTGCCGATCATTCTGAAGGCGAAGCCGCAGGCGATCTCGTTTGAGGCGGCGAACCCGCGGCACGAGCACGAGTGGACGGTGTGGCGGGAGACGAAGCTGCCGGACGACAAGGTGCTGATCCCGGGTGTGATCGACACCTGCACGAACTATATCGAGCATCCGGAACTGGTGGCGCAGCGGATCTGCCGCTTCGCCGATGTTGTGGGGCGCGAGCGGGTGATCGCCGGCACGGACTGTGGGTTTTCGACGTCGGTGGGGACCGCGGGGCGGGTGGACCGGGAGATCGCGTTCCGCAAGCTTGGTTCGCTGGTCGAGGGCGCGCAGATTGCGTCGAAGCGGCTTTGGGGGTGAGGCTCGTTTTTCCCCCTCCCCCGGCCCCTTCCCGCTAGGGGAGGGGGAGTGTTGGTCGGAGTCATGGGATGGCGGACAGAACCAACTTCGTGCTGGTGCCTGAACCGGAGACGGAGGAGGCTCCGCAGAGGCCGCCCTCGCTGCTCGACCACATCCGCGCGCTGCTGCCGTTCGGCGCTCCCCAGGTTCCAGCCACTAAGCCGATCCGCCCACGCCTGATCTTCGGATTCGACGCCACCGCCTCGCGAGAGCCGGCCTGGGCGACGGCACGCACGGTGACCGATGCGTTGGTGAAGGCGCTGCCGGGCGAGCTCGATGTGGCGTTGGCGGTGCATGGCGGATCGATGCTGCACACGTTCACCGAGTTCACCGCAGATCCCAGCAGGTTGCGCGACAGGGCCGCGGGCATTGCCTGCCTCGCCGGAATGACGCGGCTGCTGCCGATCCTGTCGCGCTCGCTGGCGAACCCCGGCGTGCGGGTGGTTATCTATATCGGCGACGTGTTCGAGGAATCGCCCGTGCGCGGCCGGAAGCTGGCCGACGCGATGGGGCTGAAGGGCATCAAGCTGATCGTGCTGCATGATACCGCGGACTGGAATGCGCGGCGGGATGCCGAGGTGTTTTTGGATCTGGCGCGCAGGACCGGCGGGTGCGTGCTGCCGTTCGATGCCAATGCGCCGGCGCGGCTGCGCGACCTGCTGGCCGCGGTCGCGGTGTACGCCGTGGGCGGGACCGAGATGCTGGAGGAGAAGAGCGGCGAGCTACCGGGGGCGGTGCTGCTGCTGGAGCATCTCCGGCGGTAGGCCCTACGCCGCCGCCGTCTCCGCGCGCCGGTCGCGCCGCTTGCGCTCGTGGGAATCGAGGTAACGCTTGCGCAGCCGCACGGCGCCCGGGGTTACCTCGACCAGCTCGTCGTCCTCGATATAGGCGATCGCCTGCTCCAGGCTCATGCGCCGCGGCGGGATCAGCAGCATCGCGTCGTCCTTGCCGGCGGCACGGATGTTGGTGAGTTTTTTCTCTTTGATCGGATTTACTTCCAGGTCGGAGCCGCGGGCGTTCTCACCCAGGATCATGCCGACATAGACCTTCTCGCCCGGGTTCACGAACAGAGTGCCGCGCTCCTGGATGTAGAACAGCGCGTAATGCACCGCCTCGCCATTCTCGGTGGAGATCAGCGAGCCATTGCGACGGCCCTCGATCGGGCCCTTCCAAGGACCGTAGCCGGCAAACAGGCGGTTCATCACGCCGGTACCGCGGGTGTCGGTCAGGAAGTCGTTGTGGTAGCCGATCAGGCCGCGGCTGGGTATGGCGAAGGTGAGGCGCAACTTTCCGCCGCCCGAGGGGCGCATGTCGCGCAATTCGCCCTTGCGGCGCGACAGTTGTTCGACCACCACACCGGCATAGGGTTCGTCGACGTCGACCAGCGCCTCCTCCATCGGCTCCTCGCGGGCACCGGTGTCGGGGTTACTGCGGGTCAGCACGCGGGGGCGGCCGATGGTGAGCTCGAAGCCCTCGCGGCGCATCTGCTCGATCAGGACGCCGAGCTGGAGTTCGCCGCGCCCGGCGACCTCGAACGCCTCGGTCTCGTTGCTGTCGGTCACCTTGATGGCGACGTTGCCTTCCGCCTCACGGAACAGCCGCTCGCGGATCTGCCGGCTGGTGACCTTCTTGCCTTCGCGACCGCCGAGAGGGCCGTCATTGATGCGGAAGGTCATCGCCAGGGTGGGCGGATCGACCGGGATGGCAGGGAGCGGTGCGGTCAGTTCCGGCGAGCCGATCGTGTCAGGCACCGTGGCCTCGGCCAAGCCCGCCACCGCGATGATGTCGCCGGCTTCTGCCTCCTCGACCGGAACACGATCGAGCCCGCGGAACGACAGCAGCTTGGTCATCCGCCCGGTCTCGCCGGTGGTGCCGTCGGCGTGCAGCACTTTCAACGGCATGTTCAGCCGAGCGCCGCCCTGTTCCACCCGACCGGTCAGCACCCTGCCGAGGTAGGGGTCGTATTCCATGATCGTCGCCACCATGCCGAACGGGGCGTCTGGATCGACCGTTGGTGCCGGCACGTGGCGCACCACCAGTTCGAACATGGCGGACAAGTCTTTGCGCGGGCCGTCGAGCGCGGTGTCCGCCCAGCCCTGGCGGCCGGAGGCGAACAGCATCGGGAAGTCGAGCTGCGCATCGCTGGCACCGAGGGCGGCGAACAGGTCAAATACCTCTGTATGCACCTCGTCCGGGCGGGCGTCGGCGCGGTCCACCTTGTTGACCACCACGATCGGGTGCAGCCCGCGCGCCAGCGCCTTGCCGACCACGAACTTGGTCTGCGGCAGCACGCCCTCGGCCGCGTCCACCAGCACGATGGCGCCGTCCACCATGTTCAGGATGCGCTCGACCTCGCCGCCGAAGTCTGCGTGGCCGGGGGTGTCCACGATATTGATGCGGGTGCCGCGCCAGACCACCGAGGTGCACTTGGCCAGGATGGTGATGCCGCGCTCGCGTTCCAGGTCGTTGCGATCGAGCGCCCGCTCGGCCACCACCTGGTGGTCGCGGAACGAGCCGGACTGGCTGAGCAGCTTGTCGACCAGGGTGGTCTTGCCGTGATCGACATGGGCGATGATCGCGACGTTGCGAATCTGCATGGGGGCCTGGGATGCGGGGATGGTGCGCCGCACACATAGTGGGGATGGCGGGAGGATGCGAGAGGGAATCGGCGTTCCGTGCCTCGTTGCGCCGCTTCGCAGGAGGCGGGGCCCTTCACACGCCCGGTAAGAAGCCGAGCGACGATGAAGGAAAAGGAGAACGCTGACCGATGCGCGTGCGGCCAGCCGCGCTATCTGCGTCCATCTGTGGTTCCATGATCGAGCCGTGGCGGCCACCCTGCACAGTCGCCGCAGCGAGCTGCTATCTTGGGGCGTAGGGGCGGCTCAGGGCGGACGGGTGGTGGGCGACCGCAGCGGTGCCGCCGACCATAAGGGGTCCGCGCGGCCGGTGTCGTCGGCGGCGCCGAACAACCGCCGGCTCAGGTTTCCCAGGAATCCGGCGAGGCTTCCGCCATAGCTGATAATGGCATGGCTGAGTTCGTCCCAGAACGCCCGGTCGAGCTGGCCGGGCGCGATGCCGAGATCACGGCAGATATCGGCGATGACGGCGCCGACCGGGCGACGACGCACCTCGGCGGCGATTTCCTGATCCGTCGGGAGGCGCGCGAGGCGGGGGTGTTCGGCGTTTTCGGCCGGCTGGGATCCGGGCTGGGCGCCTAGCGGCGCGACCTGCCGCGCGGGACGTGGCCCGTGTGCGGCGGGCGCGCGGATGGGCGATGGCGTCAGGTCCTGCCCGCGGGCGGCGCGGCGGCACAGCGTGGCTTCGAGGGCTGCGGCGCGGCGCAGGCCATCGGTGATGCGGGCGAGAATGACCGCGAGGTCGGCGGTGCCGAAGGGTCTGGCGAAGTGGGCGAAAGCTGGGCCGGCGGCGCGCTGGTGGACCGTGGCGGCGAGTTGCCTGCCGTGGTCGATCAGTCTGCGCACGAGGTTGAGGACGCGGCCGATGCGGCTGGGCATGGCCGTGGCGGCCCGAGGTCGGTCCGGAGCGATGGTCGGAGCAGGGGTTTGGGCCGCGGCGGACATGAACATAGCAAGAACATGAAGGGCAGGATTTGTCAAGGAAAATTCTCCTACCAGACGACCCCGGCGAAGCTGGCTGCCGGGCGCAAACGCCAAGTCCGCGCCTGACCGCGACCCGGCCGCTCCGTATTCAGCCAGATGGAGTCGGCGTGCCCGCCGCACAGGCCGTCGCCGAGCGGGCACAGTGTGCAACATTACGCACGAATACACGTCCTGCATCATGCTGGCGGCGGTGATGCGGTGGAACAGGTCGGCGAACGCGGAACCATTGCAGGGGCGGGCTACACCTCGTGCACGCGGAACTGTCTTCGTACCTGTTCCGGCGACGCAAGCGTTGGTGACTGTGATTGCTGCAGCTACCCTATGGGCCGGGAGCGCGTGACGTCGAGCGGATGATCGATCAGCGGCAGCACATGCGTGAGGAAGCGTACTGTGTGCGGGAGCCCAGCGTGGCGATCGAAGGCCGCTTCATCCTCCCAGCGCGAGTGTATGTAGAACAACAATGGATCGCGTGTGGAGCAATAGGCCTCGACCGCCCGACAGCCTGGCTCCGCGCGGGTCGGAGGGATCACATCGCGCAGCGCCGCCGCAACGGCGTCCTGCTGGCCCTCGCGAGCGTGGAAGCGGGCGAAGATGAACAGTTCCATCGGATGCTCCGCCTGACCGGATCAGAAGGGTTCCCCGGCAATGGGGAAAGTGTGCTCTCCGCTCTAACCTCACCAGCAAACATCAGGCCGCCGGTCATAAATCCGGTTATGCGGGGCCACTCAGGGTTGAGCGGCGGCCTTGAACAACCAATCTTTTGCGTTATTTCAATAAGTTCGTTCATGCCACAAGGATTTTCCTTGCCCGTGCTGCAGCACAAGATGCGCGACCCGGGCCTCATAGAGGCTGTTGCAAACTGCATCATCACGTTTGGAGCAGTGATACTCCTGGGCGTGGGCATATCTCTCGCCGTCATCGACAGACCAGGACCTGCAGCATCCGTGTTGGGGTTCGCATTCCTGTTTCTGGTCCTGCTGCTACTTGCCAAGTTCAAGCGCTTTAAAGGCTTTGGCTTTGAGGCGGAAATGTGGGAACAGAAGCAGGAGGAAGCTGCTGTTGTCCTCGAAAACCTCAAAGAGGCTTCGGCGGGTATATCAGATGTCAAAGATCTAATCAGAAGCACAATTAAGTCTGGCGGGCCGCCAGGCCACATCACTCCGGAAAAGATCCAAGAACCCCTTCTTAGGCTCGCCGACGCAATCGACCTCGTAGTCCGCCGGTAAGAGCCGGACGGCTGTCGATATGGCGCCGGCGCAAGCATTAAATCACGATCACCGTATCGCTGTATCGCGCAGCACGGGCGTCGCGCGTGAGCAGACGTAGCGGAACTGTGAGCGCCTGGGCGACGAGTATGCGGTCGAAAGGATCCGCATGCAGCATCGGTAATTGCTCGACTGCCAGTACGTGCGTAGCTGCAATGTCCAGCAGTGCGTAACCGGCTTCGCGAAAGTAACTGAGCGCCTCCTGCGCGGAAACCGGCATGTCGTTCGCATTACCGCGGGCGAGCCGGTGCTTGATCGCGATCTCCCACAGGCTTGCGGCACTGACGAACACTTCGTTCGCCGGATCGGCGATCAAGTCGGTGGCTGTCGGGCCTAGTCTGCTATCGTCCACCACCGCCCACAGCGCGATGTGAGTGTCGAGCAGCAGCCTCACCCGGTATTTCCGGTGAACAGCGCGGTGATCTCGGCTTCATCGGCGTCGATCGTATCGGGGACGACGAACCTGCCTTTGGCGACCCCGATCCGCTTGCCGGCCTCGGCTGGCCTGATTGCCACCAACTTCGCAGCGGGCCGGCCGTTGCGGGCGATGATGATCTCTGTCTCGGCGCCAGACTCCACCGCTTCGACGAGCCGTGAAAGGGTGGACTTGGCCTCGAGCATGTTGACGATGGGCATGGGCGGGTTCTCTAGCTAGACCAGATCTAGCTAGGCGCGCTCGGCGTCCTTTTCAAGGCAGTCGGGGATCGTGGACAATGGTGGAGGGCTGGCCTATGTTGTGGCATATGCCAACAAAATCACAACCTCCGCCTGAACGTCATGTCAGGCTTTTCAAGAATGGCCGTAATCAGGCTGTGCGGATTCCGCGCGAGTTCGAATTGCCGGGCGAGAACGCTGTCATGCGCAAGGAAGGAGAACGGCTGATTATCGAACCCGCCCCGTCCAGATCGCTGCTCGCTCTGCTGGCGACCCTCACGCCGCTCAATGAGAGCTTTCCGCCGATCCCCGACGCGGCGCCTGATGCCGTTGAGCTTTGATGCGGTATCTGCTGGATACCAACATCGTGTCCGATTTGGTCCGCAATCCGCAGGGCCGAATCGCCGACCGCATCCGCGAGGTTGGCGAGGCGCAGATATGCACCAGCATCATCGTCGCGGCCGAATTGCACTATGGCGCTGCAAAGAAGGGTTCGGCGAGGCTGACGCGGCAGGTGGAAGCGGTAATTGGCGCACTTGAAGTGCTGCCATTTGAGACGCCGGCCGACGCAGCCTATGGCCTGATCCGCGCGCGGCTGGAACGTAGCGGCAGACCGATCGGCGGCAACGACCTGCTGATCGCGGCGCAGGCTGTGTCGCTTGGCTGCACGGTCGTCACGGACGACACTGCGGACTTTGCGCGAATCGACGGATTGCCGTGCGAGAATTGGCTGCGGGACGTGGTATGATGATGCGTAAAATCTGCACCGACCACAGCATCGTTGGCTCGAATTCCCCGAAGCCGTGAGCCCAGGTGGGTCATCGAGCGGCTCGATCCAGCGGCCGATCGTGGCGTCTCAAAGTGGGAGAGCGGCGCTGCGGTCTGAGATCTTCCAGCTCTGATTTGGACGCACCGCTCCAGCAGCGCTACGCTTCCCGGCAGAGAGATTTCGGAAACACACCCACCCATGTCCCTCATCGAACCGGGCGGCATCGACTGCGACATCCATCCCGCAGTGCCCAACCTGCGCGCACTTCACCCCTATCTTTCCGACCACTGGCGCGACGTCGTCGTCCAGCGCGGCGTGCACGAACTGGAGTCGATCGCCTACCCCGCCAACTCGCCGCTGACCTCCCGTCCCGACTGGCGCCTGCCAAATGGCAAGCCTGGCTCGGACCTCGACGCGCTGCGCGCCCACGCGCTGACACCGTTCGGCACCAGCCTCGCAATCTGCAACTGCCTCTATGGCGTGCAGCTGCTGTTCTCCGAGGACATGGGCGCCGGCTTCGCCCGCGCGGTGAACGATTGGATAGCAGCGGAGTGGCTGGACAAGGAGTCGCGCCTGCGTGCCTCCATTGTGGTGCCGATGCAGAACGCCGAGCTGGCGGTGGAAGAGATCAACCGTGTGGCCGCGGACAAACGCTTCGTGCAGATCCTGCTGCTGGTGATGCACGACCACCCGCTGGGCAAGCGTCACTACTGGCCGATCTACGCCGCTGCCGAGAAGCACGGGCTGCCGGTCGGCATCCACGCCGGCTCCGCCTACCGCCATCCGGTCACGCCGCTCGGCTGGCCCACCTACTACACCGAGGACTACGCCGCTCAGGCCGCCGCCTTCCAGGCCGCGTTGTCGTCGCTGGTGTGCGAGGGCGTGTTCACCAAGTTCCCGAACCTCAAGGTCGTGCTGCTGGAATCCGGCTTCACGTGGCTGCCCGCCCATCTGTGGCGCCTGACCAAGTTCTGGCGCGGGCTGCGCATGGAGGTGCCATGGGTGGACCGCGCTCCCACCGACATCGTGCGCGAGAATGTGCGGCTGACGATCACGCCGTGCGACGGACCGCCTTCGCCGGAGGCGTTTCAGAGGCTGATGGAGCATTTCGGTTCGGACGAAATGCTGCTGTTCTCCACCGACTACCCGCACTGGCAGTTCGACGGCGACGCTGTGCTGCCCGAGGGTCTGTCGCGCGAGCTTGCGCGCAAGATCATGATCGATAATCCCCGGGCGACGTATCCGCGTCTAGCAGCGGCGTGAGTCCCACCAATGCCGGCAGTTCGAAGGCTTGTCATGCGCCGCGGCTGGCACGATCATGACATAACACCTGTTTCCGCCGTGAGGGAGACCGCCGCATGAACGTTCAGGTCACCAGCCGCCCGACCGCACAGCCAGCCGCCACCTCGAAGCTGGCGATCGCCGACGGCGACATCCATCCGCAGCGCAACTCCTACAAGGACCTGTTCCCCTACATGGAGCAGCGCTGGGTGGAGATGGCGAAGACCTTCGGGTCGCGCCCGCGCCAGGCGTACCAGGCCGGCCCGGCCTATCCGAAAGGCCAGCCGAACGCCTCGCGCCGTGACGCCTGGCCTCCGGGCGGGCGCCCCGGCAGCAGCCTGCCGTTCATGCAGAAGCAGTTGCTGGACGAGAACAACATCCAGCTCGGCATCCTGAACCCGACCGGCGACAACGGCTCCAGCTTCCAGAACCGCGAGTTCGGCAACGGAGTCGCCAGTGCGATGAACCGCTGGGTCGAAGCCGAGTGGCTGATCGAGCCGCGTCTGAAAGGCTCCATCGTCGTCCCCTACGAGGACGCCGATGCCGCGGTGGCCGAGATCGAGAAATGGGCGGGCGATCCCCGCTTCGTCCAGGTGCTGATGGTCAGTCGCACCGCCAATCCGCCAGGCCAGAAGCAGTACTGGAAGATCTATGAGGCCGCCGCCGCCGCCAACCTCCCGATCGGCGTGCACGCCTTCGGCTTCGGCGGCTATCCGGTCACCGGCAGCGGCTGGCCGTCATTCTACATCGAGGACATGGTCGGCCACGCCCAGTCGTCGCAGTCCTTCCTCACAAGCCTGGTGATCGAGGGCGTGTTCGAGCGCATCCCCAACTTCAAGCTGGTGCTGATCGAGTCAGGCTTCGCCTGGCTGCCGCCGCTCGCCTGGCGGCTCGACAAGCTGTGGAACCGCCTGAAGCAGGAGACGCCGCACCTGAAGCGTGCGCCGTCGGAATACATCCGCGAGAGCGTCTGGCTGACCACCCAACCGATGGAGGAACCGCTCCCGCGCGAGCACGTGCTGGACGCGATCGACTGGATCGGCTGGGACCGGCTGCTCTTCGCCACCGACTACCCGCACTGGGACTACGACGACCCGACCCAGGTGCTGCCAATGCCGCTGCCCGAGCAGCAGCGGCGGGATTTCTTCTTCAACAACGCGATGAAGCTGTATCGGCAGACCTGATCGCCGCCTTTTGGTTGACCGCTCCGCCGGCGCTCCCTAGCCTGCCGGCGGAATCCCGTGATGGACAAGCCAAGCATTCCGCCCAGTTTCGCCGCGCGCGCCGCTGTGCCACCCGGCCTGGACGCTCGCTCGGCCGCCGTGCTGCGCGAGATCGTCGAACAGTATGTGGAAACCGGCGAGCCGGTCGGTAGCCGCACGCTCTCCCGCCGCCTGCCGATGAGCCTGTCGCCCGCCACCATTCGCAATGTGATGGCGGACCTGACCGATGCCGGCCTGCTGTTCGCGCCCCACACCTCGGCCGGGCGATTGCCCACCGATCAGGGGCTCCGTCTGTTCGTCGACGGCCTGCTGCACTTCGGTGAACTCGCCGAGGATGAGCGGGAGGCGATCGCGGCGGCGTTGGCTGCTTCCGGCCGCAGCCTGGAGGATACGCTGGCCGAGGCCAGTTCCATGTTGTCCGGCCTGTCGCAAGCGGCAGGCCTCGTGCTGGCACCGAAGTCGGACGGCGCGATCCGGCACATTGAATTCGTCCCTCTTGGGCCGGGCCGCGCTCTGGTGGTGCTGGTCAACTCGGATGGCCATGTTGAGAACCGGGTGGTCGACATGCCGCCCGGCCTGCCGCCTTCGGCGCTGCAGCAGGCGAGCAATTACCTCAATGCGCGGCTGTCGGGCCGCTCGCTGACCGAACTGCGCCGCATCGTCGCCGAAGAGATCACCGCCAACCGAACCGAGCTGGATGCCCTGTCCGCCATGGTGGTGGAGGCCGGCCTCGCCACCTGGACCGGCGAGGGTCGCGCCGGCAGCCTGATCGTCCGCGGCCAGGCGCGCCTGCTGTCCGATGTGACCCAGATCGAGCGGCTCTCCGCCATCCAGTCGCTGTTCGAGCGGCTGGAGGCGCAGGAGACGATGCTGCGCCTGCTTGAGTTGGCGGAGCAGTCCGACGGCGTCCGCATCTTCATCGGCGCGGAGAGCGGGCTGTTCGGCACCTCCGGTGTCTCGATGGTGGTGGCGCCGGCGCGTAACGACAGTGGTCGCATCTTGGGAGCTATCGGCGTCATCGGCCCGACACGAATCAACTATGGACGCATCATCCCGGTGGTTGACTACACGGCGCGGGTTATCGGCCGGCTGTTGGGGTAGCGTGCCGCTGTCTGGCCGGCGATGCGCCTCGGTTCGGGTTGATCACGGTAAACCCACACTTCATCTTTTGCCGCTAAACTGAACCCACACCGGCGTGGACGGGGCCTGACCGCTTGCCCGCCGCTCATTGTCATCCTAACTGAACGCGCCATGAACAACGAAAATGACCCCATGAAGACCGAGCAAGCGGCCAACGACCAGTTCCGGACGGAACCGCAGACGCCCGAGCAGGTGATGCAGGCGGCGTCAGCACGCATCGCCGATCTCGAGGCGGAGCTGTCGGAGATGAAGGACCGCTGGATGCGCGCCGAGGCCGAAATGGCCAACGTTCGCGCACGCGGCCAACGCGAGGTAAGCGAAACGCGGCAATACGCCGTTCAGAAATTCGGCCAGGACGTGGTCGAGGCGGCCGAGAACCTGAATCGTGGGCTTACCAGCCTGCCGGCTCCTTCGAAGGCAGAGCCCGAGATAGTCACCCGCATGCGCGAGGGCCTGGAGAGCATCGAGCGGAATTTTCTGGCCATCCTTGAACGCAACGGCATCAAGCGGGAGGACCCGACCGGGGGGCCGTTCGATCCCAACCTGCACCAGGCAATGTCCGAGCAGGAGAGTGCGGCTCATACGCCCGGCAGCGTAATGCACGCCTGGACGCCGGTCTGGACGCTGAATGGCAGACTGCTTCGTCCGGCGATGGTGGTGGTCGCCAAGGCGCCGCCGAGCGAGATCGCATCAGGCGCGAGCGGCGCGGCACTGGACACCACGGCCTGATGGTTTTCGTGTCGGCCCCGCATGAGAATCCGCCGTCGGCCCCTTGCCCGACCGGCCACCCCCCCATACATCCATGTCACAATTCCCGCGTGGGGACGCTCGTGGTGCTTCGGGCCGCGCGTGTCCGCTGAAAGGAGCTAGCATTAATGAGTAAGGTCATAGGTATCGACCTCGGCACGACGAACTCCTGCGTCGCCATCATGGAGGGCAAAGATGTTCGCGTGATCGAGAACAGCGAGGGTGCGCGCACCACGCCCTCGATGGTCGCTTTCAGCGACAATGGCGAGCGCCTGGTCGGTCAGTCTGCCAAGCGCCAGGCAGTCACCAACCCGTCAAACACGCTGTATGCCATCAAGCGCCTCATCGGCCGCCGCTACGAAGACCCGATGGTCGGCAAGGACAAAGAGCTGGTGCCCTATACCATCGTGCGTGGCGACAACGGCGATGCCTGGGTCGAGGCGAAGGGCGAGAAATATTCGCCGAGCCAAATCAGCGCCTTCATCCTCGGCAAGATGAAGGAGACCGCAGAGGCGTATCTCGGCGAGCCGGTCAGCCAGGCGGTGATCACCGTTCCGGCTTACTTCAACGACAGTCAGCGTCAGGCAACCAAGGATGCAGGCCGCATAGCCGGCCTGGAGGTGCTGCGCATTATCAACGAGCCGACCGCGGCGGCCCTCGCCTACGGCATGGACAAAAAGCACACCGGCACGATCGCGGTGTACGACCTCGGTGGTGGCACGTTCGACATCTCGATCCTGGAGATCGGCGACGGCGTGTTCGAGGTGAAGTCAACGAACGGCGACACCTTCCTGGGTGGCGAGGACTTCGACGCCAGGATTATCGACTATCTCGCCGACGAGTTCCGCAAGGAGCAGGGCATTGACCTGCGTCGCGACAAGCTCGCGCTGCAGCGGCTGAAGGAAGCAGCCGAGAAGGCGAAGATCGAGCTGTCGTCCTCCAAGGAGACCGAGATCAACCTGCCGTTCATCACCGCCGATGCCTCCGGGCCGAAGCACATGGTGATGAAGCTGACGCGGGCGAAGCTGGAGAGCCTGGTCGATGACCTGATCAGCAAGACGCTCGATCCGTGCCGCGCCGCGCTGAAGGACGCCGGCGTGAATGCGGGCGAGATATCCGAGGTGATCCTGGTCGGTGGCATGACCCGCATGCCGAAAGTTATCGAGACGGTGAAGACCTTCTTCGGCAAGGAACCGGCGCGCAACGTCAACCCCGACGAGGTGGTGGCGATCGGCGCGGCGGTGCAGGGCGCGGTGCTGTCTGGCGACGTGAAGGACGTGCTGCTGCTCGACGTGACCCCGCTGTCGCTTGGCATCGAGACCTTGGGCGGCGTGTTCACACGGCTGATCGACCGCAACACCACGATCCCGACCAAGAAGAGCCAGGTGTTCTCGACTGCCGATGACAATCAGCAGGCGGTGACCATCAAGGTCTATCAGGGCGAACGCGAGATGGCAGCCGACAACAAGCTGCTGGGCAACTTCGACCTGACCGGTATCCCGCCTGCTCCGCGTGGCGTGCCGCAGATCGAGGTGACGTTCGACATCGACGCCAACGGCATCGTCTCGGTGCAGGCGAAGGACAAGGCGACCGGCAAAGAACAGCAGATCCGCATCCAGGCCTCCGGCGGTCTGTCGGAAAGCGACATCCAGCGCATGGTGAAGGAAGCGGAGGCGAACGCGGAAGCCGACAAGCAGCGCCGCGAGCACGTGGAGACGCGGAACCAGGCGGACAGCCTGATCCATCAGGTGGAGAAGAACCTGAAGGAGCACGGCGACAAGTTGCCGGCACAGGAGAAGGGCGAGGCCGAGGCGGCGATCGCCGCGGCGCGCTCCGCCATGGAGGGTACCGACGCGGCCGCACTGAAGCAGGCCACCGAGCGTCTGAGCCAGTCGGCAATGAAGCTCGGCGAGGCGATGTATAAGGCGCAACAGGCTGAGCAGCCGACGGACACGACGGGACAGTCCGGCCCCGGGCAGCCGGGTGGTGGCGCCAGTCCGGACGAAAAAGTGGTTGACGCCGAGTTCGAGGAAGTTGACGAGAAGAAAAAGAAGTCTGCCTGATAGTCAGGGCCGACAAGGCATGAGGGGTCGCGCCCGCGCTTCGACGAAGGCGGGCGCGATTCCGTTCAGCGCCAGCGAGAAGGGCTGAAATGGCGAAGCAGGACTACTACGCCACCTTGGGTGTGGCGCGGGAGGCGGGCTCGGAGGACCTGAAGAAGGCCTATCGAAAGCTCGCCATGCAGTATCACCCCGACCGCAATCCGGGGGACAAGAAGGCAGAAGCGAAGTTCAAGGAGATCAGCGAGGCTTACGACATCCTGAAGGATGATCAGAAGCGTGCGGCCTATGATCGCTATGGCCACGCCGCCTTCGAGCAGGGCGGTGGGCCGGGCGGCTTCAACGCTGGGTTCGACTTTTCGGCGAGCGGCGGTCTCGGCGACATCTTCGATCAGATGTTCGGCGATTTCATGGGCGGACGCCGCGGTGGCCCAGGCGGCCGTAGCCGCGCCGGCAGCGATATTCGCCAGGCCGTCGAGATCGAGCTGGCCGACGCGTTTACCGGTACCAAGGCGGATCTGCGCGTATCGACACGCGTGGTGTGCGATGCCTGCACCGGTTCCGGCTCCGAGGACAAGAACCATGCGGCGGATACCTGTGCCACCTGCCGTGGTGCCGGCAAGGTCCGCGCGCAGCAAGGGTTCTTCCTGATCGAACGCACCTGTCCGACCTGTGGCGGGCAGGGGCGCGTCATTCGCAGTCCATGCAAGGTCTGCAGCGGCGCGGGCACGGTGCAGCGCGAACGCACGCTTCAGGTGGCGATCCCGCCCGGCGTGGAAGACGGCACCCGCATCCGGTTGGCCGGTGAGGGCGAGGCCGCCGGACATGGCGCTGTGCCTGGCGATCTGTATGTCCATGTTGCGATCCGGCCGCATCCGATCTTCCAGCGCGATGGCCAGAACATCTTCATGCGAGTTCCGCTGCGGATGACGCAGGCGGCGCTCGGCGGCGATGTCGAGGTGCCGGCGATCGACAACAGCAAGGCGAAGGTGAAGATCCCGCCCGGCACGCAGACCGGCGACCAGTTCCGACTGCGGGGCAAGGGCTTCTCGGTGCTGCGCAGCGCGGTGCGCGGCGATATGTACATTCAGGTGGCGGTGGAGACGCCGCAACACCTGACACGACGTCAGCGCGAGTTGCTCGAAGAGTTCGAGGCAGAGGCTGAGGGCCACGGCAAGGGCAGCCCGGAGAGCGAAGGTTTCTTCTCCAAGGTGAAGGAGTTCTTTGAGGGCGGCCGCGGATAAACGCCCGTCGCCCCGCTTCGCGGTTCGACCCCGCGCAGCTGGGAGGGTTGGGGAGGGGTGCAATCAATGGCAACACGCATCGGCATCGCCGGCGTTACCGGTCGGATGGGCCAACTGCTGGTCGAGGAGGTGACCGCCGCGGGCGCCGAACTGGCTGGCGGCATCGGCCGCGCTGGATCGACCAAGCCGACCCCTGCAAGCGTGGCGGCAATGCCTGACCTCGGTGCGCTCGCTGCCGCATCCGACGTGGTGGTCGACTTCACCAATGCCGCGACCGCGCAGCCCTACGCAGCGGCCCTGGCCGCATCTGGAAAAGCCTGGGTCCTCGGCACGTCCGGCCTCTCCGCGGCAGACGAGGCGGCAGTAGAGGCTGCGGCGCGCCACATCCCGATCGTCTATGCATCCAACTTCTCCACCGGGGTCAATCTGGTATTGGCATTGGCGGAGCGGATGGGGGCTGCGCTGCCGGCCGACGGCTACGACGCCGAGATCATGGAAATGCATCACCGCCAGAAGGTCGACGCGCCTTCCGGCACAGCGATCGGCATGGGCCGCGCGGTCGCGAAAGGCCGAGGCGTGACGCTGTCGGACGTGATGGAGAGCGGCCGGGATGGGCATACCGGCGCGCGCAAGACTGGCGCCATCGGCTTTGCGGCGCTGCGTGGCGGCCAGGTGGTTGGCGAGCACACGCTGATTTTTGCCGCGGCCACCGAGCACATCGCGCTGACCCACCGCGCCTTCGACCGCCGCGCCTTCGCCGCCGGCGCGGTGCGGGCCGCGCTGTGGGCTGCCGGCCGGCGGCCGGGTCTCTATTCGATGATGGACGTGCTGGGAATGACGTGAGCGGCGGCGCCGAGCGCTTCGCCGCACGTTATCCACGCGTCTGGCATGTCATCGAGGCGGATGGTGCCGGACCCTGGCTCGCCGAGACAGGCCTGCTTCCGGCCGGTGACCTGCACGAGAGCGGCAGCAATCGCGACGGCTTTCGTTGTGTCGCGCTGGATGACGGCCGTATCGCCGTGTTACGGCCACAGCAGATGCCGGACCACCGTCTCGTGCCGACACTCGCGGGCGTGTTCGCGGGCCGGCCCGAGCTTTGGCGAAGCCACGTCGACAGTCACGTATTCTTCTGGGCGGAAGCGCGTCGTCGCGATCCCTTCATCCGGGCGTGCATCCGGCTGCGCGCTTCGTCCGGTCCATCGCCGGTGATCCTGGCGATCGATACGGCTGCGCTGCTGGCTCGCCACGGTGCGATCGCCTGGTTCGCCACAATCAACACCGGCTCAACTGTGCGCGGTGGTGCCCGAGCGCGGCGCGACGAGAATACGTTGCGGCCTGTCACGGACTACCAGATGGGACCTGTCGCGGAACTCGCGATACGTGGCCGCGTGGACCTCGGCGGCATTGGCTTTGGCACCACTTGACCCCTTTTGGGCTTTCCGCCACACCGACCGCCGACCTGCCGGCTCCACCTCTGCCACCCGAGAGAAATCATCCATGCGCGATACAGGCGAATTCCTGTTTACCTCCGAGTCTGTCTCCGAGGGGCATCCCGACAAGGTGGCCGACAAACTCAGTGACACGGTGCTCGACGCCTATCTCGCGGCTGATCCCTATTCGCGCGTCGCCTGCGAGACGTTGGTCACCACCAACCGCGTGGTGTTCGCCGGCGAGACACGCGGACCCTCCACCGTCACGCCCGACCTGCTGACGCATCTCGCCCGCATGGCGATCCACGACATCGGCTACGACCAGCCCGGCTTCAGTTGGGAGAAGGCGGAGATCGCCTGCCACCTGCACGCCCAGTCGTCCGACATCGCTCAGGGCGTCGATGCCGCCGGGAACAAGGACGAGGGCGCCGGTGACCAGGGCATGATGTTCGGCTACGCCTGCCGCGAAACCGAGGCGCTGATGCCAGCGCCGATCCACTACGCCCACGCCATCCTGCATCGTATCCGCGAGCTGCGGCATATCCGCGACAAGTCGGTCGAGGGCCTGCTGCCGGATGCCAAGAGCCAGGTCACTCTCAGCTACGTCGACGGCAAGCCGGTGGGCGCGACCAGCGTGGTGGTGTCGACCCAGCATGTCGAGAACATGGAGCAAGCCGAGATCAAGCGGCTGTTGTGGCCGATCGTGAAGAGCACCCTGCCGGATGGCTGGATGTGCCCGGAAGCCGAGTTCCATGTGAACCCGACCGGCAAGTTCGTGACCGGAGGTCCGGACGGCGACTGCGGCCTGACGGGGCGCAAGATCATCGTCGACACCTACGGCGGCGCTGCGCCGCACGGGGGTGGTGCTTTCAGCGGCAAGGACCCGACAAAGGTCGATCGTTCGGCCGCCTATGCCTGCCGATATCTGGCCAAGAACGTCGTGGCGGCAGGGCTGGCCGATCGTTGCACCATCCAGATCAGCTACGCGATCGGCATCGCGCGCCCGCTGTCGGTCTATGTCGATTTGCAGAACACCGGCAAGGACGTGGACGAGACGCGGCTCGAGCGGACGCTGCGCGAGCTGATGAACCTCACACCGCGCGGCATCCGCGAACATCTGCATTTGAACCGGCCGATTTATGTGCCCACCTCGGCGTATGGCCATTTCGGCCGCGAGCCGGATGAGGACAAGGGCACGTTCACGTGGGAGAGAACCGACCTGGCGCCGGCGTTGCGGTCAGCCTTCGGGCGCTGAAGCCGCCGCCGGATCGGCTTTACGGCAGGGCCCGCGGCCACCGGTTGCGGGCGCGCCAGCTGCGACTGCTGGAGGTCACGCTGCCGCGCCTTGCCTTCGCCCCCATACAGGTTGCCGATCCACTGGCGGCCTTTTCGCCGAGGCCGGCCGAGCTGTGGCTGGAGGTGGGCTTCGGCAGCGGCGAGCACGCCCTGGAGCAGATCATCAGGCATCCAGAGGCAGGACTGATCGCCTGCGAGGTGTTCGACAACGGCATCTGCTCGCTGCTGTCGCACCTGGTCGCTGAGGGCGGCGAGGCGACAGCGCAATTGCCAGGCAATCTGCGGCTGTGGGCCGACGACGCGCGGCCGCTGCTGCGGCTGTTGCCGGACCGCTGCCTCGATCGCCTGTTCCTGCTGTTCCCCGATCCCTGGCCGAAGGCGCGTCACGCCAAGCGCCGCTTCATCCACCCGGAACTGCTGCCGCTGCTGGCGCGCCTCCTCAAACAGGGCGCCGAGTGGCGGGCGGCCAGCGATGATCCAACTTATCAGGCGTGGGTGGCCGAGGTGATGGCGCAGCAGAGCTGGTTCGATGCAGCATCGCCGACAACCGAACGGCCACTGGATTGGCCGCCAACGCGCTACGAGACCAAAGCTGTCCGCGAAGGCCGGTCGCCGCAGTACTGGACGTTCGTCCGGCGCTGATGCAGGCGCGCGCCATGCCGCGCCCGTAGCGCTGCGCAGGCACCTCCACCCGCCCGTGGAGCCACCACGCCGCGAGAACCGGCAGAGCGACGGTTCCCGGTATCCAGAGTGCGGTGAACAACGCGGCGTCGCCGCGTACCAGCGAGGCAAGCACTATGCCGAGCAGCCGCTGCACGGGCTCGTGCACCAGATAGATGCAATACGAGACAGCTCCGAGCCAGACCAGCGGCGGCGATTGCAGCAGCGCGGCCAGCGCCCGCAGGGTTGTCCTCGTGGCAACGAGGACCGAGCCGCCGGGTATCTGCCGTCCGGGGAGCGACGGCACCACCTGTGCCGCAAGGCACGCGGTCCACACGACCGGCGGCAACAGTTTGTCCACGCCGCCTCGTGCGGCGCATACCGCGAGCGTGGCGGCCAGCACGACAAGGTAGATGCGTACTCCCCTTGCGGGGTCGCGAACCACGATCGCGCTGACGACGCCGAGGGCGAAATACTGTGCCTTATTGGGCAGGAAGGCGCGGCTGAACTGCCATGCCTCCGGCATCGCCACCTGCCAGACGAGCGAGGCGGCTGCGAGCGACAAAAACAACACCGCCATTCGGACCAAGCCGAGCCTGTGGCCGAGGAGCAGCGCAAGCACGTAGAACTGCCACTCTGTCGAGAGGCTCCAGGCCGTCCCCAGGAAGGCGACCCATGCGCCGGGCAGCACGCCGTCGGGAAACAGGCCGTGCGTCATCGTCAGATGGGTGGCGATGCCGATGCCCCAATTGGGCGGCCAGCCGCCAGCCCATAGGTATCGCGCCCCGCTGTCCGGCCCAATCCAGGCCATGTCCTCGAACGAGGTCGCCAGCGGCTGCACCGCCACCGCGAAAACGAACACCACCAGGAACACCGGATAGATACGTGCGACGCGGGCGATCAGGAACGGCAGGGGTTGGTATTCGAAGCTCGCCAGCGACTGCACGATTACCAGGCCGCTCAGGACGAAGAACACGTCCACGCCGGCGCCGCCGTGCTGGAACATCCAGTGCAACCAGTGCGGCAGTGGGAGGAACGGCAGCGAGTGGCTGAGCATGACGTAGAACGCGAGCACGCCCCGCAGCCCATCCAGGCACACCAGTCGCCGCATGTGGCGCAGTATTGCGGACGCGACTTAACAAGCCGCGAAAAAATGCTGCGTCGCCTGCATCCGATCTCGCGCTTCGCGACGATAGGGGACAGCGGTCGCTGATGGCCGCTCCACGAGAGGAGAGACTCAGATGAAGCGTGCTGCCCTGTTCGCCGCGATCCTGATGGCGTCCACCGCCCCTTTGATGGCGCAGACCACGTCCGACCCGATCGTCCGTGTCGGCGGTCAGGCCATGTTCCCGACCAGGACCATCGTGGCAAACGCCGTGAATTCTGCCGACCACACCACGCTGGTCACGGCGGTGAAGGCTGCCGGGCTGGTCGATACACTGAACGGTCCGGGGCCTTTCACCGTGTTCGCGCCAACCAACGAGGCGTTCGGCATGCTGCCGGCGGGCACGGTGCAGACCCTGTTGAAGCCCGAGAACAAGGCGATGCTGGCAAAGGTTCTGACCTACCACGTGGTGGCCGGGACCTACGATACCAACAAGCTGCGTGCGCTGATCCTCGCCGGCAACGGCACCGCGACGTTGAAGACCGTCAGTGGTGGCGAGTTGTGGCTGATGATGAACGGGTCATCCAATATCACGGTAAAGGATGAGAAGGGCGACGTCGCCGATATCACGATCTCCGACGTGCGCCAGTCGAATGGTGTGATCCAGGTCGTCGATCACGTGCTGCTGCCGCAAGGCTGATCGATGCGCGCGGGCGGCCGAACCCCCACGGCCGCCGGCATACTCGCGCGATCGATCAGTGATCGAAGCGGAGATGCACGATGGTCTTTTCGTTGGCCGTGTGCGCTTCCATCCGGTCCGCGTAGCGCCTGATCAGGAAGCCGGCGAGACGACGATGACCCTCGTCGGTTTCCATGATCTCCTCCTTGGTCGGCGGCTGGGTGGGAAATTCCAGCGGCGCGCCGGCATAGGCCACGACCGCATCGATGACGAACTCGTCGTAGCTGATGTCGATGCTGATCGGGCCTTTGGCATCGCAGGTGGTGATGATCGCCTCGATCGTCTGCTGGACCGCGAATTCGACCCGGTTGGTAACGTCGCGCCGTGCACCCCAGATGCCGGCGTTGCGCTCGATGAAACTGGATATCCCCGGTATGTCGGGTGCGTCGGGATCGACCGTCGCTGCGACCTTCCGGCGGATGCCGATCCGGAACAGCAGGTTGAGCGACAGCGCGACCAGGGTGGCGAGGACCAGCGGCGAGGTCACCAATGGCTGCGCCCATCGCGGCGCGCTGGTGAATACCACGGGATAAACCGAGACGACAAAGAACGCCATCATCCCCATGCCGACGACCAGCGTGCGGCGGCCGTCGAGCACGCGGGTCGAGATGATCTGCACGCCGCTGATCATGATGAAGACAGCGGTGAACAGCATTGCCGCGGCCATCACCGGGCGCGGCATGATCGTGAGCACGCCGATGAGCGTCGGCTGCAGTGCGGCCACGGCGAGAATGGCGGCAACTGCGAACGCGATCACCCGGCTGGCAACTCCTGTCGCGGCTACCAGGCCGACATTCGCGCTCGAGATCGAGGGACCACAGGTTCCGAGCAATCCCGCTATCGTCGCGGCGATCCCGTCGCCGAGTACGCCGCGTCCAATCGACGTCATGTCAGGCCGCACCCAGTCGGCGTCGGTCAGCCGCTGATAGGTCGTCACCACCGCGGTTGAGTTCATGGCCGCCGCAAGCCCGGTGACGGCGAACGGCACCACCAGTGACCAGTCGAAACTCCAGGAGATACCCGAGACCGTCGGGAAGGCGAGCAACGGTCGGTACAGCACTTCGCTCAGGTCATGAATTGTCAGCAGGCCAGCGAAGGCGGACGCCAAGTAACCGACGACCATCCCGGTCAAAATACAGAACAGCTTCAGGCGTCCCTTGTTCCAGATATTGAGCGCCGCCATGACGGCCAGGGCGCAGGCGGTAACAAGGCCCTCGCGCGCGGGGAGCGCTCCGGTTGGGCTGCCTTCGAGCAGCACGCGCAATGCGGCGAGCCCAACGATGGTGCCGACCAGGAAGACCACGAGACCGGCGGATTCCGGTGGAATGAAGGGACGCAGGCGCGACCAGAAGCGCGACAGCACCACCTCCACGACGCCGGCGAAAATCGTCATGCCCCATACCAGCGGCATGCCGCCGGCCTTCACCGCGAGCAGGGAAGGCGCGAGATAAACGCCGGTGAAGATCGTCGGCGCCAGGAGGCGGCTGCCGATCGGTCCTCGTGGGAGCGCCTGAAGCAACGCGGCGATCGCCAGGACCAGGAAGCCGAGTTGGAGGATGTTGGTGATCTGACCGGCTGGCAGTCTGGCCTGGCGCGCGATGATCAGCGGATAGACCATGAATATCGAGCACACGCCAACATGCTGGAGCGCGCTGATCCAGGTGACCATTGCGGGCGGACGCTCTTCAAGTCCGTAGCTCAGAGCGGCCGGTTTCTTGACGACCGCACCGCCGGGCGGTGGTGTCAGGAGCGTGCTGATGCGCGTCCATAACTCATGTTGCGGGCCAGCCCTCATGAGGTTCATGGCCTAATTCTCCCGCGGCACCAGCCACACTCTGATCAACGCCAACGCGGCTCCCACTGCGACGAACGTGACCGCGGTCAGTCCGGCGAACCCGGCGACGCCGAAGATGACGCCCGCCAAAGCTGAACCGACGGCCGCAGCCAAGGAGGTCGCCGCGTTGAACAGCCCGACACTCTCGCCACGCGCCGTCGGCGCGAGCCGCACCGACAGCGAATTCGCGGCGACCGCGAGCAGTGGCCAGACAAACTGGATCAGCGCGAATCCGATCAGCACCAGCCAAGCGATCCATCCGGTTGACACCACGCCCGCGATGACAAGGACGCCCAGCAGCACAAATCTCGCACCGAAGCCGAGCATCAGCATTCGCTCACCGCCAATCCTGTGCGTCACTGCGCCAACACGCGCATAGAGCAGCAGGCTCGCCGCAACACCGGCTGCATAGGCGATCGACGGCATGATCGGATCCATGCCGAACTCGCGCGTCATTGCCACCGGGAACAACGTAGCGAAACCATTCATCGCAGGATACGCAATCAGCCAGATCAGCAGAAACCGCCGCAGCGGGCGATTGATCACGTTGAGGTACTCGCGGAGTTCTCGCCAGGTAACGTGATGGCCGCGGTGATGTGGCCCCGACACGCCGGCGTCGCCGCCAACCATCGGCCTTGGCGCGGGCTTTTCGTCGGGGTCGCGTCGCACCCGGCCGGGCGCCGATACAAATGCCAGTGCACCGGCGACCAGCAGCGCGACGCCGGCAAACGCGAAGCCACCGCCGGGATGGCTGCGCGCGAACACCCCGGCGGCGATCAGCCCGATAACCTGGCCCGCGCTGATGTAGCGTTGCAGCAACGCGACGCGCATGTCCCACTCGGCTTCCGAGAACCCCTGGATGGCGAGCACGTTGCCAGCGGTCGTCGTTGCCATCACCCCCAGCCCGGCGCCGGCCGCGATGACGATCCGCAGCGGAGCATTCGCCGAGTAGAACGACAACAGCAATGCGCCCGCGCCGAGCGAGCCCCAGATCAGCAGATCCCGGTGCCGGCCGGTGTGATCGGCCCAACTACCCAGTCCAGGGGCGAACAGGCCCAGGAGAGAAAAGGCGGCATAGGTCAGGCCGGCGGCTCCGCCATGCGGAGCGACCAGAGGCATCAGCACCGGCACCAGCCCGTTCTGCGTCAGTCCGAGCAGACCGTAGGAGACCAACCAAGCTTCGGTACGCAGCACGGGGATACCTCGGTGGCGAGCACGCAGATGAATGCGGGATCGCCGGTAGGTCAAACGAGCTAACCTCGCGGCGGTTCGATGCTGGTGAGGTATCCACCGTAAAGCACTGGCCCGGTCGGCTGCCCCGTCGGCGATCCGCCCTTCGGTTCCAGACTTACCAGCAATTGCGTATTCGAAGAGAGCCCTGCCGCAAGTTGTGTCCCCGACGATGGCAGCACGCCGAGCGAACGCGGTCGTGTCTCGCCCAGCGGCAACGCCCACAGCTCCAGGTCTTTGTCTGTCGGCACCGTGAGCGAAGTTGTCGGCCGCACTAGCAGTTCGCCGTTGCGCTCGGCCGTCGCGATCAGCACGGGTGCGCCCCCCGCGATCGGTGACAGCACGGCGACACGCGGCTGCTCCGGTCGATGCAGAACCAGGAAGGCCGCGAGCGACGCCGCGATCGCGAGCGCTCCTGCCGTCGTCCCCTGCCAGAACCGGACGCGCCGCTGCATTGGCGCGACAATGGCCGGCGTGATCGCGGTCTCGATCCGGCCCCAGAGATTGGCAGGTGGCACCGCCGGGGCGACTTGAGCCGCGAGCGGGGTCAGGCGCCGCTGCCAGGTGGCAATAGATCGTGCGAATGCCGGATCACCGGCCAGCAGACGCTCGGCCTCGCGCCGTTCGTCGCCCTCGAGCGAACCCAGCACGTATTCGGCGGCGAGCAGGTCGCGGTCCGGTTCGTCGCTCATGACGCGAGGCACCCGCGCAGGAGGATCAGGCTTCGCCGGATCCAGGATTTCACGGTACCCAGCGGCACGCTCAGTCGGTCCGCGAGTTCGCTGTGCGACAGGCCGTCAACGAATGCCATCACCACAAGCCGGCGCCGATCCTCCTCCAGTTCGCCCAGGCAGCGGTGCAGCGCCGCACCCTCTGCTGTACTGATCAGTCGCGCGAGCGCATCGGGGTTTTCATCCTCGCGTTCATCGGCTTCGTAGCCCGGCACATCGCGCGACTGGCGGCGGACGGCGTCGAGCGCACGATACCGTGTGATGCCGATAAGCCACGCGTCCGGGGCGCCGCGCTCAGGGTCGAAACGATGCGCCTGCTGCCAGATCTGCACGAAAGCATCCTGCGTCGCGTCCGCGGCAAGCGATGCCTGCCGCGTGATACGCAGGGCAATACCGTAAAGTCGGCCACCCCATCTGTCGTACAGCAGGCGAAATGCCGCACGATCCCCTGCAGTGCAGCGATGCAGCAGCACGTCGGTGTCGTCGGCCTCAAGGGCGGTCTTGGTCGCAGACATACTCGGACGCTGTTTGGTTTCGCCATTGGTCTATACGGCGCCGGTCACCCAGCGGATGCATGCAGCCGGCGTCTTCGTCCTTGTCGGGAACCGGACCACGCGCGCTCGGCCATCGTCAATGCCGGTGCAGCGCCGCTATCTGATGGTCGCGCAAGGCACGGCGACCGATCTGCAATTCAGCCGAGATCGCGTTCCACTTCAGGCCGGTGCAGCAGCCGATCGATTTCCATGGCGTGCTCCAGCGCGTGGTCCGGCTGAAACGACAGTTCCGGCGCCAACCTCAATCGCAGCCCGTGTGCCACCTGACTTCGCAGATACGGCGCCGCCCGCTTCAGTGCCGGCAGAAGCGCATCGACGTCAGTGCGACCCAACCGCGACACGAAGGCGATGGCATGCTTCAGATCGGGCCCGATGCGCACCTCGGTCACAGTGACCTGCGCCGCGGCCAGTTCCGGATCGCGGAAGTCCCGCCGCTCGAATAGCCCGGCGAGAACGTGGCGGATCTCCTCCGCCACGCGGAGCTGACGCTGCGACGGACCGGCCGCCGGCTTCCTCAAGCCGGCACCAGCTCCGTCTCAAAGCACTCGATGACGTCGCCTTCCTGCAGGTCATGGAAGTTGGCGAACGACAGGCCGCACTCATAGCCCCGCGCCACCTCGCGCACGTCGTCCTTGAAGCGCTTCAGCTGAGACAGTTCGCCGTTGTGGATCACGACGTTGTCGCGCAGCACGCGCACGCCGGCACCGCGCTTCACCAGGCCGTCGGTGACCATGCAGCCGGCGACCTTGCCGGTGCGGGTGATGTTGAACACCTTGCGAACCTCGGCGTAGCCCAGGAAACGTTCACGTGCCTTCGGCGCCACCTTCCCCTGCACCAACTTCTCGATGTCGTCCGCCACCTCATAGATGATCGAGTAGTAGCGGATATCGACGCCTTCCTTCTGCGCCAGGTCGCGTGCCTGCGCCGTGGCGCGCACGTTGAAGGCCAGCACGTAGGCGTCCGACGCCTTGGCGAGCTGGATGTCGCTTTCGGTGATCTGGCCCACCGCCGCATGCAGAACGCGGACCTTCACCTCCTCGTGCGCGAGCTTCAGCACGGTGGCCTGGATCGCTTCGGCGCTGCCCTGAACGTCGGCCTTGATCAGGACCGCGACTTCCTTCTGCTCGCCGGCCTGGATGCGCGCGAGCATCTCGTCCAAGGTGCCGCGTGCTCCGGCCGTCACGCCGGCCGCCTTGTCACGCAGCTTGCGGGTACGGAATTCGGCGATCTCACGCGCGCGGCTCTCGTTCTCCACCGCCACGAAGGGTTCGCCGGCCGATGGCACGCCTGCCAGGCCAAGGATCTCAGCGGGCGCGGAGGGTCCCGCTTCGGTGACCGCACGCGCCTTGTCGTCCAGCATGGCACGCACGCGGCCCCATTCGGCGCCAGCGACGACGATGTCGCCCTGCCGCAACGTGCCCTTTTGCACCAGTACCGTCGCCACCGGTCCGCGACCGCGGTCGAGCCGGCTTTCGATCACCGTTCCCTCGGCTGGGCGGTCCGGGTTCGCCTTCAGGTCGAGGATTTCGGCCTGCAGCGAAATCGCCTCGGTCAGCTTGTCGAGGCCGGTCTTCTTGGTGGCGGAGACCTCCACGTTCTGTGTCTCGCCGCCCATCTCCTCAACCACGATCTCATAGCTGAGCAGTTCCTGGCGCACCCGATCGGGATTGGCATCCGGGCGGTCCATCTTGTTGATCGCGACGATGAGCGGCGCGCCGGCTGCCTTGGCATGCCGGATCGCCTCGATCGTCTGCGGCATCACGCCGTCATCCGCCGCCACCACCAGCACGACGATGTCAGTGACCGAGGCGCCGCGGGCGCGCATGGCGGTGAACGCCTCGTGGCCCGGCGTGTCGATAAAGGTGATTCTATCGCCATTCGGCATCTCAACCTGGTAGGCGCCGATATGCTGAGTGATGCCGCCCGCCTCGCCGGCCGCCACATCAGTGGAACGCAGCGCGTCGAGCAGCGAGGTCTTGCCGTGGTCGACGTGCCCCATGACGGTGACCACCGGCGGACGCGGCATCAACTCGTCCTCGGTATCGACGGCACCCTCCAATCCCATCTCCACGTCGGATTCCGACACGCGCCGCGCTCGATGGCCGAATTCCTGCACCACCAGTTCCGCGGTGTCGGAGTCCAGCGTCTGGGTGATTGTCGCCATAACGCCGAGTTTCATCAGTGCCTTGATCACCTCGCCGCCGCGCGCTGCCATGCGGTTGGCGAGTTCCTGCACCGTGATGCTGTCCGGCAAGATGACGTCGCGCACCACCTTCACCTGGTCCGAGCGCAGCCGCTCCAGCTCCGCCTGGCGGCGTTCGCGCTCGCGCTGGCGGCGGACTGAGGCGAGCGAGCGGACACGTTCGTCTTCGCCCTCGATCGCTGCCTGCACGTCGATGCGACCGGCGCGGCGGCCGGCGTCGGTGCCCTTCTTGGCGACGACGGTCTGCGGCTTGCGCGGCATCACCATGCCGGGGCGACGGATCGGCCGCGCCTCGTCTTCCTCCTCCGCTCCCTTTGTGCCGGGGCGGAGCCGCAGTGTTTCGGTCGGCGTCGCCGGCGTAGCAGTGGGCGGCGGCGCGGGCGGGCGACGACGGGCCTCTTCGCCCGCCGCAGCGGGTGCGGCGGCCTGGGCGGCGACAGTCGCCTCGGCCACCTTGCGGGCAGCCTCCTCGGCTGCCTGCTGCGCCGCCTCTTCGGCCTCGCGCTGCGCCGCCTCTTCCTCGGCCTTGCGCGCCTCTTCCTCGCGTCTGCGTGCCTCCTCGGCGGCGGACAGGATCGAGATCTTCTCCTGCTCGCGTTCCTGCTCCCGCCGCTCGGCATCGCGGCGCGCTGACTCGCGCTGCTGCTCGACCAGGGCACGCTGCCGCGCCGCCTGCTCAGTGGCAGTCAGGGCGCGCGGGACCGCCGGCGCGGGCTGGCGCTCCCCTGGCGCCTTGGCCGTGCTGGGCGGCGCGCCGCCGGCCGGTGGCGCGCCAGGCGTGCCGACCGTGGCGCGCTTCTTTCGCACCTCAACCTGCACCACCTTGGAGCGGCCATGGCTGAAACTTTGCCGCACAGAGCCGGCGTCAACAGTGCGGCCGAGTTCCAGGCGGCCTGCGGGCCGCAAAGAGAGCCGGCCCTTGCCGGTATCCTGATCGTTGGTTTCGCTCATCGACTATCCGTCGGCCCCGTCCGTTCTGTTCGCTCAATTCTGCCGGTCTTGCCGCCAGCGACGTCTCGCCGCAACCCCCTGAGCCGCGACGCCTCAACGACGAGCCGCTCGCCCAGTCGTCCGGGCGCAATCGCGACGTGCACCACATGGTCACGACCGAACACCTGGCCAAGCGCCGCCGCCGGAAGAGGGTCAAATACCGTGATCCCGTCCCCGCCGCCGGTGAGAAACCGTGCGCGCTCCGCCGCGCTGCCGTCCGAGGCCTGCAAAACCAGTCTGCTCCGACCGGCCCGCAACCACTCGCGCGCCTTGTCGAACCCCGCCACCGCCTGACCGGCCCGCCGCGCAAGTCCCAGCAGCTCACCAATCCGCCGAGCCAGCGCCGCCTCGAGTGCGGCAGAGAGATCAGCAGGCACAGCCACGGGACCGCGTGCGGCCCTGGCAAAGAAACGCCCCAAACCTCCCTGGGCGCGCGCGGTTTCTAGCACATCACCAGAGGCGCTCAACCAGATTCCCCGTCCGGGCAGAGTTGCAGTCAAATCCGGGACCAACGCCTTGTCCGGCCCCACCACGAAGCGAATCAGCTGCTCCTTGGGCAACCGTTGACGCGTGACGATGCAGCGGCGCAGCGGGCCTGTTTCAGCGTCATCCTCGATCGTCTGTTCCGCTGTCTCAGTCGTTTTGCGCCTCCTGCGGGGCTTTTGCCTCCTGTGGGGCTCCCTCGGCAAACCAGTGGGCGCGTGCCGCCATGATGACGTCGTTCGCGGTTGGTTCGTCCATGGCCTCCGCGCCGACAATCTCGATCAGTTCGTCGGATGCCAGATCGGCGAGATCGTCCAGTGTCTTCACGCCCTTCTCGCCCAGTGCCACCAGCATTGCCGGAGTGAGCGTCTCGATCGCGGCGACTTCGTCGGTGACGCCGAGCTCGACGCGCTTTTCGGTGAGCTCAGTATCGCGGCGGGCGATGAAGGCTTCCGCGCGGCGGATTAGTTCGGCGGCAATCGACTCATCGAAACCCTCGATCGCTGCCACCTCGTCCTCCGGCGTGAAGGCCAGCTCCTCGACCGACGTGAACCCCTCGGTCACCAGCAGGCCGGCAATCACATCATCCACATCCAGCGCCTCGACGAACAGGCCACTGCGCCGGCGGAACTCTTCCTGACGCCGTTCGCTCTCTTCGGCTTCCGTGAGGATGTCGATGTCCCACCGGGTGAGCTGGCTCGCCAGCCGCACGTTCTGTCCGCGCCGTCCGATGGCCAGCGAAAGCTGCTCGTCCGGCACCACCACCTCGACGCGGCCGGCCTCCTCGTCCATCACCACCTTGGTCACCTCGGCAGGCGCCAGCGCGTTCACCACGAAGGTGGCGGACTGCGGTGACCAGGGGATGATGTCGATCTTTTCCCCTTGCAACTCCTGCACCACCGCCTGCACGCGGCTGCCGCGCATACCGACGCAGGCGCCGACTGGATCGATGGACGAATCCCGGCTGATCACCGCCATCTTGGCGCGGCTTCCCGGATCGCGCGCCACCGCCTTGATCTCGATGATGCCGTCATAGATTTCCGGCACCTCCTGCGCGAACAGCTTGGCCAGGAAGCCGGGATGCGTGCGGGACAAAAAGATCTGCGGCCCGCGCGGCTCCTCACGCACATCGTAGATGTAGGCGCGCACGCGATCACCGTTGCGGAAACTCTCGCGCGGGATCAGCTCATCGCGCCGCAGCAGCGCCTCGGCGCGGCCGAGTTCCACCATCAGGTTGCCGTACTCGGTGCGCTTCACCACGCCGTTGATGATCTCGCCGACGCGGTCCTTGAATTCCTCAAACTGCTTCTTGCGCTCGTATTCGCGCACCCGCTGCACGATCACCTGCTTGGCGGTCTGCGCGGCGATACGACCGAAATCGATCGGCGGCAGTGGATCGACCAGGTGCTCTCCGAGCTTGATCTCCGGCTTGAACTTCTTGGCGATATGGACGGGGATCTGGGTCTCCTCGTTCTCCACCGTCTCCACCGCTTCGGTCCAGCGCGAGAGGCGCACGTCGCCGGTCTTGCGGTCGATTGTGGCGCGGATGTCCTTCTCGTGCCCGTACTTGGCGCGGCCGGCTTTCTGGATGGCCTGCTCCATGGCTTCCAGCACTTCCTCGCGGTCAATGTTCTTTTCCCGCGCGACGGCGTCGGCGACCAGCAGCAGTTCCGGGCGGGCAATGGCGGTGTCCATTCTGGCCTCTGTTCTAGTTGGTCCGAGTTGGGGTTGCGGTCGCGGCGATCAATGCATCGGTCAGCACCAGTTTGGCACGGCGGATCGCATTGAGGGGCAGCACAATTTCGTTTCCGTCGTCGAGCCGAAGCCGCGCGCCGGTCGCGTCGGCGCCCAGCGCGACGCCGGAGAAGCGCCTGCGGCCGTCGACCGGCACTCCCGTCTCGACCCGCGCGAGATGTCCGGCGAAGCGGTTCCAGTCCTTGGGGCGGGTCAATGGGCGATCAATGCCGGCGGAGCTGACCTCCAGCGACCAGGCGCCGGGAATTGGGTCCTCCACGTCGAGCACGGCGCCCAGCGCATGGCTGATCGCCTCACAGTCAGCGACGGCGATCTGGCTGCCGTCGGCGCGGTCGGCCATCACCTGCACGGTGGGACGGTCGCGGCCAAGCACGACGACGCGCACCAGCTCATAACCCATGCCTTCCAGCGTGGGGCCGACGATTGCGGCCAGCCGGGATTCGAGGCTGGCGTGCTGCGGTTCCGATGTGTCCAAAAACAAAAAAGGCGGCCCGTTAAGGCCACCCTCCGTTACTCTGCGGAAGATTTATTTGTGCGCGACAAATAGCGGGGTGCGAGGTCATTTGCAAGGTGCCGCGCGGATCTGCGCTACGATCGCGGGCGCGACCATCGTGATCCCGGCGCGCTCTAGTAAGGAGGACGCTGTGCCAGGCGTATTCCGCTGTTCCGGCCACCGCATTCTGCTGGTCGCTGCTCTTTCGCTCTGGGGAGCACCGTCGATGGCCGCCGGTCCTATGACGACGGACCAGGTCCGGGCGGCGGTGGCGGCGGCTCCGTCAGGCAAGGTCGATCTGTCCGGCAGGGACATGAGCCACGCCGACCTCACCGGCCTCGATCTGAGTGGCGCCAATCTGGCCGGCGCGAATTTGTCCGGGGCCAACATGCATGGGGTCAAGCTGGTCGGAACCGATCTGACCGGTGCCAACCTGAGCAGCGCAGACCTGACCTTCGCCTGGATCATACGCGCCAACTTCACCGGTGCTCGCCTGCGTGGCGCCACCTTGCAGACGGTCGTCACATCAACCGGGATGGAGAATACGCCGGATCAGGCAGCGACGTTTGTGGGGGCCGATCTCTCGGACGCGTCGATCACCGTGCATTTCAGCTTCGACGACTTGCGCGGCGCCAACTTCTCGAACGCCCACATGACGGTGAACATGGCGAACCAGTCGATGGGCCTGCTGCGCTCCGAGTTCAACAGCGCCAACCTGAACGGCGCGAACTTCACCGGCGCCGGACTTGGTCATGTCGCCTTCCGTTTCGCCAAGTTGAATGATGCACGCTTCAACGGCGCTGATGTGAGCAATGCGGACTTCACCGGTGCCTATCTGACCGGCGCCGATTTCACCAATGCAAAGGTCCAAGGCGCGACCTTCGGGAGCGCCACACTGACCGGCGTCAAAGGTCTCGATCGGTCCGGGGGTGGGAGCGCAAAGTAGGGCAGGTCAGACCGATGCGGGGGGAGGATGCTGCACCGGCAAGGCAGGTCGCGAGGTTGGTGAGCATGGCTGGACCGGCGACGTGCAAGACGGCGGCGATGTCACCGGACCGCGCCCGGAGCGATGGCGCGGCGATCACCGCGCCAAACAGGCCGAGATGCAGAGCCGCTGTGGCGCGCACTTGGTTGGGAATCGCTGGCGGGGACGAAATTGGTAGCGTCGAATGAGATCATTTCGGCGCTTTGATCGTAATGCCTGCCAGACCCTGCCACGCTGTATCACTATGAGTGGCACGGGAATGATCACAAACTCATTCAACCTATCACCATGACTATGCCACCGATGAGCGTCAGCATCATTGCTGCGCGAACGAAAACCTCGTTAGAGAATTGTCGAAAGATATGTGCCCCCAACCATGATCCAGCAATGATCGGCGCGAGCAGGACCGCAAACAAGCGCATAACTATTGGATCGAGACCACCGTAGCTCCAAAGAAGAGAACCTGATATAAGTTGCGCCACGACGATATACGGTTGCAACAATGCCCGCTGGTTCTCTTTGGGAAGCCCACAAATAGCACACCACAGCGCCGGTATGGCTGCGGACACACCAACCATACCACCGCATATACCACCGGCAAAACCGACAAAGAACTCGATCAACGGGTGCGCTGCTCTGACGAGCACGCGTGGTTTCAACAACCACCATGCAGTTGATAGCACTATTAGCACACCAATGGTTATACCGACGACGTGCCGGCTCGTCACAAGCAACACCGACGTGCCGATCGGAACTCCTACAATGCACCCCGCAACCAATTGCACCCGGAGCACGTAAGGAACAGTCCGCCTCAGCGACAGAAAGCTTACTGTCTGGCCCGTCAACGAGCACAAGGCGGTCAGCATGACCGCTTCAGTGGGGGCGAAGCTGAGAAGGAAGAGCGGCCCGGCTACCGTAGGGAACGCTAAGCCCGTCATACCAGAGAGCAAGCTAGCCAAAAATATGCCGCTGGTTAGTATGACTTCGCCGAACAAGGTCATCGCGGCATGCTTTTTAGTTCCAGGCGAGAATATTTTGTATTCTGATATCCCGCGGGCCATTTACTGTAAGAGCGACGATTATCTTTCATACGGAGCGCAGCACGCGCCGCCTCCAGTGGATCGTGCCCTGTTCCACGACTCATCGCCCCCGAGCCATCCTCTTATGGTCCCTTCGAGCCATTTCGTTGCGGCTTACGTTGGGAGACCGTAGATGCTCTTTTTTTGCCGTCAACCGATTCGTTTATTCTGGTTGCGGGATGAGTTTGTTGACGCAGACCCAATGACCTGAACGTGATGGCTCTATAGCGTCCGCCTCGCTCGATCAAAACGAGAGGCGGAATGGCAATCTGTTGAGGAGTTGGGTTTGGGTCGTCGCCGCGTGGCGAATGCCGAAGGCATTATACCGATGATGCGGGCGCTTTATTCCGCTCTTCCGCGTTGTTCCTAAAAGCCGTCGGATCGATCCTCGCGGAAATGTGAGATATGGGGTCGCGCTGATCCGACTGGAACAGCATCCGTCCCGTTAGGCCAGGTCGCTCTTGCCGGGCTCCTATTCGTCGGCGTCGGTACCGCCCGCGTAAGTCGTTACTGCAGGGCAAGCAAAAGCCATGGTCAAGCAATTCCAAGCGGCACGGACGCATGGATGGCAGTCCCGGCATTGCCGCTACGCGCCTGCCGATCCACAGCTGTCTCGCCGATCGATCTCAGGAATGCCGCCCGCAGGTCTATCGTTGCAAGTGAAAGGGAGGACAGATGCTGTATCCGTCGCCGCGCCCTTGCAATGACACTGTCGGAGTGACTCGCACTACGACGATAGTGGATACTAGCCGACCAAAGTGTAGGCAGCGAGGATCACGACGCCGCTAACTGCGATCGTCGCATGGGCACCGATGATCAGGCCTGGGATGCGCCGATGGCGGAGACGCACCAGGACGATCGGAATCGCCACAGCAAGCGCCATCGTCAGCAACGCCGCGGCGACGCGTCCGAATTGGCCGACGCCCATGGCTTCGCCGCGGGGCGGCCCACGCAGCGCCAGCAGCAGCACGCTGAAGCCAGCGATGCCGGCGAGCCCGTGGAGCGCGCCCAGGCTCGGACCAGGCGGGCGCTCTGCCCGCAAATGCAGCCCCATCAGAACGCTGCCGCCCAGCGCGGCGATCAAGAGCAGTGCGAGGGCCAGGAGCAGCATCGCGACGCGTGGCGTGCTAAATTGCTGATCGGAACTTCTCGACCCCGGCCCAATCGACTTCCATCCCGAAGCCTGGCGCTTCGGTCAGATGCACCATTCCGTCCTTGGTGTGGGCGCCGCCGCGATGGATGCCGTGATGGATCGGATGGCGGGTGGGATCTCCGTGGGATTCCGCCCCGAACGCCGCATCGCCGAACGCCGACGCGAGATGCGCGTGAACATGCAGCGCCGAGTGCGGTGCGATCACGACACCCTTCTGCTCCGCATAGTGCGCGATGCGCAGCGACTCGGTGAAGCCGGCCGCGCGCGTCGAATCGAACTGCACGAAGCCGAGCGCGCCGGAGTCAATAAAGTCACGTACCGTGTAGCGATGCCACTCGCGCTCGCCATGCGCCAGCGGGATCGGCGATGCCGCGGCAAGGCGGACATAGTCCGCCGGCTGAAGGTACCAGTGCAGCGGCTCCTCCAGCCAGAAGATGTCGTACGGCGCCACTGCCTCGGCAAAGCGGATGCAGCCGGCAACATCGTAGGGCGCATTCATATCCAGCATCAGCTTAACGTCGGGCCCGATCGCCTCGCGCACAAAGCGGATGCGTGTGACCTCGTCAGCCAACGACAAGGCGCCCGTCTTCAGCTTCACCGCGCGATACCCGTTGGCGACGAAGCCGGCGTATTCCTCGGCACAGCGTTCCAGCGGCTCGCCTTCGCGGTAGTACCCGCCGGTCGCATAGGTAAAGATCTCGGTGCGCGTGCCGCCGAGCAGGCGGAACACCGGCATGTCGACCGCCTTGCCCTTGAGGTCCCACAGCGCGATGTCGATGCCGCCGATCGCCGCCATGATCTGCGGACGTTGGTTGCGCGGCAGCGGCGCCGGCATGCCGTCCCAACCGCCTATGCCGCCCGGTCGCGGCGAGGTCAGCGAGAACAGCTTCTGCCAGATCTCGGCGTGGCCCAGCGGGTCCATGCCGGCAATCACACCGGCAAATGTATGTACCAGATCGCATATCAGCTTCTGCGGTCCACCGGCGATTTCGCCGAAGCCGATCAGACCCTGATCGGTGCGAACCTCGACCAGCACCATCTGATCGCGCTCCATGCGCTCATGCGCGGTCCAGCGCTGTTGCGCATGGGTCGCCGAGAGCGGATGGGCAAGAACCTCAGTGATCTTCATAGCGGGATCGCCAGCAGTGTGTCGAAGCGCGAGCTGTCGCAGACCACGATGCGTTCCGCGAAACGCAGCGCATCGCCGTCATCACAGACGCGATCGAGGTAGACTCCAGCGGCGAACAGATCCATGCGGCCATCGCGCATGGTGCGCACCACCAGGAACGGCGTCTCGGCGGCGATGTCCTCGCCCTGGCGCAGCGCCGGCATTCCCACGATGTGGCGGTAGCTCTGCCGCTCGTAGATATTGGCCTCGCGCAGTGCGGCCACGCGGTCTGTCAGCATCGCCCGCGAATCCGCATAGACGACACCGGCAGCATAGCCGCGGCGCTGATTGTCGGCCGTGGTGATCTTGTAGACGCAGTCTTCGATGAACAGCGCTGGCCAATCCTCCAGCCGGTCCGCGTCGATACAGTTCGCGTACTCGGTGTTCAGCGCCGCCAGGCGGAACAGCGTCTCGGCGCCACCCATCACAGGGCCATGTGCATGCGATAGGCCTTCCAGAAGGCGCGCACCGATGCTTCGGTTGCACGCGTCTCATCCGTCGTGGCGCCCGCGCCGCCCATTTCGATGACCGATAGCTCGTCCGCGGCGGCGGCGATGCCACGCTGCACGAAGCCGCCGACCGCGCCATCCTCCATCGACACATAGCCCGCCGGCCCGACCAGATTGTTCTGCTTCAGCCGATGCGTCCGCAGTTCCGGCGAGTCGTCGGTGAAGCCGAGATAGGTCCAGTTCAGATCAGTCGAATCGACGCCGCGCGGCACGATCTGCCGCACCGCGACCGCATTGTGCACCTGCTGCAGGATGAAGCCCGGGAAAATCGACAGGATCTGCAACTGGATGTCGTCGTGGAACTCGTCGTGCATGCCAAGCACGCTTGGATCGGCGAGGCGGAAGCTCGCCTTGTCGGAGCGCAGGCCCTGATAGCTGTCGTCCGTCCCTTGTGGCGGCGCAAGCGTGGTCGATGCGTGGTGCTCGCCGGTCTCGCTCACCAGCACGCCACCGCCGGAACTCAGGCGGGTGATGCGGAAGGTGGCGAAGAACAGGTGCAGCAGACTGGCGTGGTAGGTGTCGCGAACGTTCTCGAAATAGAGCTTCCAGTTGTTCGGCAGCGTCTGGGTGAAGCGGCCGATGATCTCCAACTGCCGATTGCCGATCACGCGGCGGACACGCCCGGCGATCTCGGGTCCGAGCCATGTCTCGAATTTTGGCGCGTCATGCGACAAGGTGCCGAACACCATGCCGCAGAACGTGGTGACGCGCAGCTTGCGCGGACCGTGCTGCGTCATGTCGAAGTCGGCCGGCATGCCGCCCTTGCCGTTGACCCCGCGACTGAACGCGATGGAGCGCAGGTTGCCGCGCAGATCGTAGCGCCAGGAATGATAGACGCATTGGAAATCCTTCACCGAGCCGCTGTCGTCGAGGCAGATCAGCGCGCCGCGATGGGCGCAGCGGTTCTCGAACGCGACCAGCTCACCATCCTCGGCGCGCACCGCCACGACGGGCATTGAGCCGACGAACGTGGTGCGATAGTCGCCAACGTTGGGGAGCTCTGTCTCGAGGCATAGGAAGTTCCAGACGGGACCTTCGAACAGGCGCTTCTGCTCGAGGGCGAGGACGTCGGTATCCGTGTAGACCCAGTACGGGATGCGGGTCAGGCCGGCGGGCCAAATACGGTCTATGACTGCATCCATTGACGCGTCCTCCTCAGTTCAGTCTCGGGTCCGGCACGCGCGCCGCCACCAGAACATCGACCGAAGTCGCACCGGCGGCAAGCAGCGCAGTGGCGCAGGCATTGGCGGTCGCACCCGACGTCATCACGTCGTCGATCAGCAACACGCGCATCGCGACGATATGGCGCGCACGCGATCGCCGCACCACAAACGCGCCCGCGACTTCGGCCGCACGTTCCGCGGCCGACTTCTCGCCGAGCGATTCGGTTGCGCGCTCGCGACGGAGTGCGTCAGGCGCGGCCGGCCGCCCGGCGATCCGACCGACCGCCTTCGCCAGCAACGCCGCCTGGTTATAGCGGCGGCGGAACAGCCGCCCGCGATGCAGCGGCACGGGTACCAGCAGGTCCGCCTCGCGCAGCAGCGCAGCACCCGCGCGCGCCATGTGCGGCGCCAGCACCGCGGCGAGCTCGGTGCGGTCGGCGTGTTTGAACGGCAGGATCAGCCGCCGCCCCTGTGCGTCGTAGCGCAACGCGGCGCGGGCGCGTTGGAACACAGGCGGTGCACTGCGGCAGCCGGGACAGAGGTGCTCGATGCCGCCCAAGGCCGCATTCGCGAACGGGACGCCGCAGCGTGTGCAGAACGGCTCGGTGATGAAGCCGGTCTGCCTGAAGCACTCGGCACACAGCAGGCCAGGCGCATCGACCGACGCACCGCAGGCGGCGCAGTGCGGCGGCAGCAGCAGGTCCAGCAGCGCGCGGCCGGCCCGCCAGCCGAGATCAGTGAGCGGCAGTTGCCTCGCCAACACCGAACGCCACCGTATCGTCGCGTCTGATCTGGTTCGCCAGCTCGATCTCCCAGGTGAGATAGGCGTTCATCGCCTCCTCGACGCCTGAGTTGCGGTCGTAGGCACGCAGGTAGCTGTCGATGCAGGCTTCGTCGGGTGGCGTAGTGCGGTCCTTCACCAGCGGCCGCCCGAATGCGCGCCATGCCTCGGTGCCGCCTTCCAGCACCCGTACGTCGGCCTTGCACAGCGCCGTCACCTCGTCGACCGCAAGCCGCGCGGCGACACCGTCCGGCGAGGTGATCACCACGTGCTTCATCGCGACAAGTTGCGGATTCAGCGCATCGAGGCGTGTCCGCACGCCCCAGAGCGCGCCGGGGATATGGCCCTCACGGAAATCAACGCTGCGGGCGAGATCGATCAGCACCGTGCCGTCGCCGCTGTCCAGCAGCGCCACCAGGCCGGTCACGTCGATCATGGGCGTCTTGGCGGCAAGCTCCGGGACCGCGAGGCGTTCTCGGCCGGTGGTGCTGATGGCGTCCAGGCCGCCCTCCACCACGAACACGTCGCGATGGCCCATCTGACGCAGCCAGGCGCCAGCCATCCGTGCACGTACGCCGCTGTCGTCGATCAGTGCAATGCGCGCGTTGCGGACGCCGACCCACTGATCGGTCGCCTGCACGAGCTGCCCGCCGGGCGCGCTGACGCTGCCCGGGTGGTGACCCGCGCGGTACTCGGCCGGATCGCGGACGTCCAGCACATAGAGCGTGCGGTCCGCATCATCCTCAAGGCGGGCGAGGTCGATGGCGCCGATCACGCCGACGCCGGATTGTTCCGCGAAGGCCTGCGCGCGCTGCAATGCGGTTGCCGCAGTCTTCGGCTTGCCGGGTGCGAACCGGTCGGTCCTGCCGCGATCGCAGCGGAAGCCGGCCAGTTCCCAACCCATCGTGCCGTTGCGCAGTGCCACGACCTTGTTGGGAATGCCGGCGCGACGCAGGCTCTCCGCGCCCATTATGCTGCGCGTGCGCCCGGCGCAGTTCACCACCACGAGCGTCTTCGGGTCGGGCGCGATGTCGCCGATGCGATATACCAGCTCGCCGCCCGGGACACTGATGCCGGTGGGGATCGACATGCGCACGAACTCCTCGTGCGTGCGGCTGTCGAGCACCACGATGTTCTGCCCGCCATCGATCCATGATTTCAGTTCCGGTGGATCGACGCTCTCGGTGCCGTAGTGGTGCTCAACCCACTCGCCGAACGCCTTCGAGGGGACGTTGACGCCGGAGAACAGCTCGTAGCCGGCCGCCTCCCAGGCCTTGGTGCCGCCGTCCAGCACGGCGACATCGGTGCAGCCGATGCCCTCCAGCCAGCCGGCAAGCTGCTCGGCCAGCCCGCGTCCGTCGTCGACGCAGCAGACGCGCACGGCGAGGCGCGGCAGCAGCGCGCGGGCGCGCATTTCGCGCTTCGACAGCGGGCAAGGCACCGCCCAGAACAGGTGCGAGGCGCCGAACTCGCCATCCTCGCGCGCGTCAAGCAGTGCCAGTTCGCGACCATCGAGCAGCCAGGCATGCAGCGTCTTTGCGTCGATGCGTTTCATGGCGGCCTCCGACGGCAGCCTAGGCGCGCCGGTGAACGCTTGGCAACGACGGGTGACGAGCGCACAGGGAGGTGATGGATCCGGAGGTGTTCGACCGACGCGCGGTGCGGCGTCATCGCGACCGTGCCGCGCGTACGGTGGGCAGCGTCGCCGAGGTGCTGCGCGATGCGGCCGGCCGGCTACTCGATCGACTGGACGATACGACCCGCCGGTTCACGCAGGCGCTCGATGTCGGTGGGCGCTGCGTAGTGGCGCCGCTGCTGCGCGCTCGTGGCATCGAGGTGGTGAGCTGCGACCTTTCGCCGGCGATGGCGGCGCTGAATGGTGGGCTGGCAGTTGCGGCGGACGAAGAGTTCCTGCCGTTTGCCCCGGCCAGTTTCGATCTGGTGGTGGCGAGCCTGTCGCTGCACTGGGTGAATGACCTGCCGGGCGCGCTGATCCAACTGCGGCTGGCGCTGCGTCCTGGCGGCCTGTTGCTGGCGAGTCTGCCGGCTCTCGGGACACTGGCGGAGCTGCGGCGTGCACTGACCGAGGCGGAGGCGGCACTGACCGGCGGCGCCGCCCCGCGCGTTTCGCCGTTCGTCGACCTGCGTGACTGCGCAGCGTTGCTGCAGCGCGCGGGGTTTGCGCTGCCGGTCGCTGATGTGGAGGAAATGCGGCTGCTCTATGCCAATTCGTTCGCGCTGCTGCGCGATCTGCGCGCGGCAGGCGAGGCGAATGCGCTACGCGAGCGCGACCGGCGTGCGCCAGCGCGGGAGCTGTTCCCAGCAGCGCTCGCTGCATTGCCCTCGAAGGATGGACGAGTGGGGGTGACGCTGCGGGTGGCCTGCATAACCGGATGGGCGTCGTGATCACGGCGCCGACCGATAGGCCCCGATTTTGTTCCAACTGATATTCTCTTCGTAATCATTCGTTCAGCAGTTCGACTGCAATCTCCATACTTGAGGCGTTCGAGATCTTGCTCACGCAGAGGTTGCGCGCCGAAGTCATTCCCGCGAGCGCTGGTGCGTGCAAGGCAGCCACAAAAATCCGGCGGTGCCGAGGAGATGTTCAAAATGAACGATCGCGTCACTATGAAAGCCGCTCACGTCTATTCCCAGCACGAGCCGGCGAGCGTGCTTCGTGCCAGAGCCTCGGAATACCGACGTATGACGGCGACGGCTTGCAACAGCACGGACTTGCGAGCGCTCGATGATCTGGCAGTACGTTTAACGGAACTGGCGGAAGAGCGTGCGGCGGAAGAACGCATGGCCACACGGGGCCCGGTTGAACCAACACTTCTGCCATCTCTTCAGGCGGTGAGGATGGCCACCGAGATAGTACGCAAGGGGTACGTTCTCCCGGAGACGATGCTGCATCCGGTCATCAAGAGTTCAATCATCCAACTGGCCTATCGGTTGTCAGCCTATGGCCTGGTCCCCGTGGAACCGGAGCTTGCGGCGGCGTCGGACAGACGGCGTCGTAGCAGCCAGCACATCCTTGTTGTCGACGACTCCGCTGATGTGCTGGTGGCCGTTCGCGCCTTCCTGTTGGGTGAAGGCTATGTCGTTGTGTCCGCTGCGGACGGCGACACGGCGCTACGGCTGGTCGCTGGCGACCCGGAGATAGACGTTCTGATCACGGACTTCGCGATGCCCGGGCTGTCCGGTGTCGAGTTGATCGCCCAGGCAATTCAGCTGCGTCCGGCGCTCAAGGCCCTCCTGATCACCGCCTATCCGGGCGCCGACGGGTTGGCGGAACTGCCATCTCACATCAAGGTGCTCACGAAGCCATTCCGGCGCGCTTTTCTGCTCGCGGAGGTGAAGGCCCTGGTGAGCGAGGCGCCGCCGACGCTATTGGACGAGGCAATGGAGCTGGTCGAGAACCGATCGGTCTGAGAGGTTCCTCGTCGCAGGCCGGCGAGAGGCGCGCCCGGATCAGTTGCCGTCGGCATTCTCCATCGCCGCCTGCGCGCGCCGTTTCAGTTCTGCGGGCGTCAGGTCCTCGATACGGGTGGCGATCCACCACATATTGCCGAAAGCATCCTTAACCGCACCACTGCGATCGCCGTAGAACTGGTCGGTCGGCGGCTGCACTGTTGTCGCGCCGGCGGCCAGCGCGCGCTGATACGTCGCATCGACGTCATCGACGTACACGTAGAGCATCGCCTGCATCGGCGCATGCTCGCCATGTGCGTCGCCCATCATGACAACTGAATCGCCGATGCGCACTTCGGCATGGCCGATGCGGCCGCCGGGCGCGGCAAGCCGCTCGAACTCTTCAGCATCGAACACCTCCGCGAGAAAATCGATCAGCTTCGCGGCTCCGTCCACGACAAGATATGGCGTGATGGCGTGATAGCCGTCGGGCTTGGCCTTGACCGCCATTGTTCGCTCCTCTTCCTTGGGTGGCATGAACCCAAGCTGGGGAGCGGTCCGGCGCGATGCAAAGGTGAGGCTGTGAACGGTCGCGTGAGCCACACTTGTTTCGGCATCGCGTCGGCGCTACCCAGTGCCTCCCCGCAGAGGAGCTGATCCATGGGGCAGGCGATTCGGCCAGTGATGCTGGTGATCCTCGACGGCTTCGGCTGGCGGGAAGAGTCGGCCGACAATGCAGTGCGTCAGGCGCGCAAGCCGAACTTCGATCGGTTATGGCAGAGCTGCCCGCACGCCTTCCTGCGCACCTCCGGTGAAGACGTCGGCCTGCCGGAGGGCCAGATGGGCAATTCGGAGGTCGGCCATCTGAACATCGGGGCCGGCCGGGTTGTGATGCAGGAGCTGCCGCGCATCAGTCGGGCCGCCAAGGACGGCAGTCTCGCCCACGCACCCGCATTGACGGAACTGATCGCGAAAATGCAGGGGTCGGGCGGCACGTGCCATTTGTTGGGCCTGATGTCGCCGGGCGGGGTGCACTCGCATCAGGAACACGCCGTCGCGCTCGCGGAGATCCTGCACAAGGCGGGCGTGAAGACGGTCGTGCATGCGTTCACTGACGGCCGCGATACCCCGCCACGCTCGGCCGCGGACGACATCGCATGGCTGCAGGGCAAGCTGCCGCGAGGCGTGCCGATCGCCACGGTCGTCGGCCGGTATTTCGCCATGGATCGCGACAAGCGCTGGGACCGGGTCGGCAAGGCCTACGCCGCGCTGGTGGACGGCGAAGGCACAAGGTTCGACGACCCGGTCAAGGCCGTGCGAGACAGTTACACGCACGATGTGACGGACGAGTTCGTCGCGCCCGCCATCATCGGTGAGTACGAAGGCATGCAGGATCGTGATGGCGTTCTGTGCTTCAACTTCCGCGCCGACCGTGTGCGCGAGATCCTCGGCGCGCTGCTGGAGCCGGAGTTCGATGGCTTCCCGCGCAAGCGGGTGATCAAGTTCGCCGCGGCAGCGGGAATGACACGCTATTCGGACGAACTCGCGCCCTATTTGGGGGTATTGTTTCCGCCGGAGAAACTGGACCACATTCTTGGGCAGGTGGCGGCCGAGGCAGGGCGGGCGCAACTCCGCACCGCCGAGACCGAGAAGTACCCGCATGTCACCTATTTTCTTAACGGCGGGCAGGAGACCACGCTCCCCGGCGAGGACCGCATCATGGTCCCGTCGCCGAAGGTCGCGACCTATGACCTGCAGCCGGAAATGTCGGCCCCTGAGCTCACCGACAAGGTGGTGGCGGCGATCGACTCGAAAAAATACGATCTGGTCGTGCTGAATTACGCCAACCCCGACATGGTCGGCCACACCGGCAGCCTGCCCGCCGCGATCAAGGCGGTGGAAACGGTCGACGCCGGTCTCGGCCGAATCGCTGCGGCGGTGGAGAAGCAGGGTGGCGCGCTGCTGGTTACCGCTGACCATGGCAACTGTGAGTTGATGCGCGACCCGGTGAACGGCGGCCCGCACACCGCTCACACCACAAATCCCGTGCCGGTCATGCTGATGGGCGGTGGCGCGACCGCTTTGAAGGACGGCAGGCTTGCCGACGTCGCGCCGACCCTGCTCGAACTGATGGGCCTGGAACGGCCACGCGAGATGACTGGCAGCTCGTTGATCCGTGCCCATGTGGCGCGCGCTGCGGAATAGCCTGCTTCCTCTGATCGCCCTGATCGCGGTCGCGGCTCATCCGGCCCGACCGACCAAGGAGGATGCTGCCCGCCGCGCCATGGAGCAGGCCGAACGTGCCCGTGCGACTGAACAATCCGAACAGCGTCAGGCGGCCGCTCGCGCTGCCGCCGCTGCGGCCGAGGAACAGCGTCTGGCCGAAGACAGGATCGCCGCGGTCGCACGGCTGCGCCAGGCGGAGGCGGCCACGGCCGAGGCAGCCGCGCGGATGGACGAATTGGCGGCGCAGCGGCGCACGGCACAGGCCAGCATGGCGGCCACCGCCGAGACGATGCAGCCGCTGCTGCCGCTGATCGAGCGGCTGTCCCTGTTCCCGGCCGAGACCCTGTTGGCCGTCCCCGCGAAGGCGGAGGACACGCTGCGCGGCGTGCTGGTACTGCGTGGTCTGGCCAGCCAACTCGGCCATGACGCCGCGACCTTGCGCCGCGAGCAGGTCAGATTGGTGGCGGCAACCGACTCACTCCAGGCGGAGGCGCCGCAACTGGCGTCGGCACAGGCGAGGCAGCAGGCTGAGGCGACCGCCCTGGACCGGCGTATTACCTCGGCGGATGCCGGCCGCAGACATGCGGAGAGCGAAGCAGCGGCCGCAGAACAGCGCGCGGCCGACCAGGCGGCGCGCGCCGAAACACTGCGCGGAATGCTTGGCGAACTGGAAACCCAGCGTGTGGCGGAGCAGGCGCGGGCACAGGAGGACGCCGTCCGGGCGCAACGCCAGAAGCGCGGTGACGCAGCGGCCGCGGCACGAGAGCGCCAGGCCGAACTGGAACGCCCGACCGGCGCCGGCACAATCGCGAGTGCTGCGCAACCGCGCGGTCAGCTCACCGCGCCAGTCGCGGGGACCATCGTCCATTCCTGGGGTGATGCCACGGAAGGCGGACCGGCCACGGGAATTTCCTACCGTGCGCCGCCGGCGGCTCGTGTCGTATCATTATGTAGCGGGCGCATCGTATTTGCCGCGCCGTTCCGCAGCTACGGGTTGCTGTTGATCGTCGACTGCGGCGGTGGCTACCATGCCGTGCTCGCCGGTTTCGACCGGCTCGACGTGAGGGTTGGCCAGCCTGTCGCTGCGGGGGAACCGGTCGGGGTCATGCCAGGCTGGGAGCCCGGAAAACAGGGTAATCGGCCGTCCCTCTACGTCGAGTTGCGTCACGGCGGGCAGCCGGTGAACCCGGCGCCGTGGTTGAGAGCAAGCGGTTAACCTCTCACACACGTAAGATTTGAATACTGGACGGCAGAGCCGCCAACGCGCGAAAAGATGATCTTGGTTATTTCTGCGTCCGCCTGCTGGGCGACCGCACTCGAAGGATGAAACGAATGGACTATCGCTCCCGGCGTCTGCGCACCGGTCTGCTGCTCGGCACGGCCTTCCTTGGCGGCATCGCCATCGGGCCGGCGTCGGGCCTGATCGGTCGCCATTTCGGGTATGATTTCGGCCTGTCGGCGTTCGCGGCGCAAGACGCCAACCGCACCGATACCTATCGGCTGCTCACCCTGTTCGGCGACGTCTTCGAGCGCGTGCGCGCAGAATACGTCGATCCGGTGAGCGATAAGGACCTGATCGAGAATTCGATCAACGGCATGCTGACCGGCCTCGACCCGCATTCCAGCTACATGAACGCCAAGGCGTTCCGTGACATGCAGGTGCAGACCAAGGGCGAGTTCGGCGGTCTCGGCATCGAGGTCACTCAGGATAACGGCTTCATCAAGGTGATCAGCCCGATCGACGACACGCCGGCATTCAAGGCCGGAGTGAAGGCCGGTGACATCATCACCGCGCTGGATGGCAAGACCGTGCAGGGGCTCTCGCTGCAGGACGCAGTGGACATGATGCGCGGGGCGCCGAATTCGAAAATCACGCTGACCATCAAGCGTGACGGCGTAGACCAACCGATTGAGCTCTCGATGCTGCGCGAGGTCATCCACATCCAGGTTGTCAAGGACCGGCTGGAGCCGGACAACATCGGCTATGTGCGTCTGACCCAGTTCACCGAGCAGGCCGATCCCGCGCTGAAGCAGGCGGTGAAGGCGCTGAAGCAGCAGGCGGGCGGTAAGCTGAAGGCGCTCATTCTTGACCTGCGCAACAACCCCGGCGGCCTGCTTGACCAGGCGGTGGCGGTGTCCGGCGACTTCATCAATCAGGGTGAAATCGTCTCCACCCGGGCACGGCATGCGGAGGACGCGCAGCGCTGGGACGCCAAGGGCAATGACATCATCGACGGCGTGCCACTGGTGGTGTTGATCAACGGCGGATCGGCTTCATCCAGCGAAATCGTCGCTGGCGCCCTGCAGGACCACCAACGGGCCGTGCTGCTGGGTACGCGCAGCTTCGGCAAAGGTTCGGTCCAGACTGTCATCCCGTTGCCGGGCAATGGTGCCATGCGGCTGACCACGGCGCGCTATTACACGCCGTCTGGCCGCTCGATCCAGGGTGAGGGCATCAAGCCGGACGTGGCCGTTGCCGAGTTCACGCGAGGATACTCCGCGCTTCGGGCCGGAACGTGAGGCCGACCTCAACCATGTGCTGAAGAACGAGGGCGGCACGCCGGACACCCCCTCTGCGCCGCGGACAGATCTGCCGCCGATCGCCAAACAGATCCCGGCCAAGCCACCGGAGGGGTTCCCGAAGTTCGATCCGGCCAAACCGGACGACACCGACTTCCAGCTGCAGGAGGGATTGGCGCTGGCCAAGGCAATGGCGGGGCAGAACCGCGTCATCGCCAACTGACCTTCCGGTGCCGGCCGGGCTGTGGCAATTTTTCGCCGGCTGGCGGGGCCTGGGCCAATTCTGGCTACTCATCGCCAGCGTGCTGGCGGCGTGCGGCATAGCGTTGCAGCTCGCCGGGCCTTTGGCTCCTCCTGGTCCACGCGAGGCGTCGATCCAGGCACCGGCGAGGTCACCGCCCCCCTCGCCGGTGCCTAGCAACCTGGCCAGCCAGGAGGCGGTAAAGGCGCCGCCGGCACAGCGACCTGGCCGCGATACGCCCGGACCGGTCGCCGACCCTGACCCCGCTCTCGCGGAGCCGGCGCCAGGATCGACATCCGACCTGCTGCCCCGCATCGCCGCCGACGGGCGCATGCCGATGCAGGTCTATGCCGCAGGCTTCGACAACACCACACGACGGCCCCGGGTCGGCCTGCTGCTGGCGGGAGTGGGGCTCAATCAGAACGATAGCGATACGGCCATCCGTTCCCTGCCCGACGGCGTCACGCTCGCGATCTCGCCCTATGCTCAGAACGTCGGGAAGCTGTTGAGCGCCGCGCGTCTGGCTGAGCACGAATACCTGCTGTCGATCCCGATGGAGCCGCAGGGGTTTCCACTGAATGATCCCGGGAAGCAGGCGCTGATGACGAATCTATCTCCGGAGCAGAATCACACGCGCCTCGAATGGCTGCTTTCGCGCATCGGCGGGTATGTCGGCGTGACTGGCGCGGAGGGCAGCCTGCGCGGCGAACAATTCGCCTCTCTGCCGGACGAGATCAATCCGATACTGGCGGAGCTGGCGCAGCGCGGTCTGCTGTACGTCGATCCGAGGCCTGGGGCGGCGCCGTTGCCGCTGGTATGGAGCAGAACAGTGGATCTCGTGGTGGATGAACCCGGCGGGGCGGCGGACATCGATGCAAAGCTGGCGCAGCTTGCGCAACTGGCGCGCGAGAAGAGCAGCGCGCTCGGTTTTGCCGGCGCGGTGCGACCGGTTACCACGCAACGGCTCGCCGCCTGGGCAAGCAGTCTGCCGGCAGACGGGTTGGTGCTGGCTCCGGTCAGCGCACTCGTCCGGGCGCCGGCCGCACCATGAGCGCGCTGCCTTACCGGCCGAATGTCGGCGCCGTGCTGTTCAACCGGGACGGGCACGTGTTCGTCGCGCGTCGCGCCGATCTGCCGAACGCGGAAGGGCCGGCGGGTGGCTGGCAACTGCCGCAGGGTGGCATCGATCCTGACGAAGATCCGCGTGCGGCAGTGCTGCGCGAGCTGGCGGAGGAAATCGGCACCGACCGGGCCGAGATCATCGGCGAGCATCCCGAGTGGCTGACCTACGACCTGCCGCCTGACCTGATCGGCGTCGCGTTGGGCGGGCGGTATCGCGGCCAGACGCAGCGCTGGTTCGCACTGCGCTTCACCGGAGAAGACCGCGATATCCGGCTGGATATCGACCCGCATCCGGAGTTCGATGCATGGCGCTGGACGGAACTGGCGAAACTGCCGGCATTGGCGGTCGATTTCAAGCGCGCAATCTATGAGGTGCTGGCACTGGCGTTCGCGCGCTTCGCGAAGGCGTAGCGTCGTGCATTGCTTCTAGGGATTGCCGCGCTTGAGCGCGTCGAGCAACTCGCGGCGCCTCTTCTCCGATCGCCTGTCGTTCTCTTTCTCCGCGTTCGTCCGGCCATGTCGCGCCCGGTTCTGCTGCGCCTCCGCGGCAGTTGCCTGACGATCGCGGCGCTTCTTCACGGCACGGAGGTTGACGATCTCACCCATGACGCCATCCTGCGCATATTGCGCCGCATGCACAATCGGGAGGGGAAACTTATGGGCAATACGATCAACCTGAAGGCGTCGGACGGCTTCACGCTGTCCGCCTACACGGCGGGAGTCCCCGCAGGCACCAAAGGCCTCGTGGTCATCCAGGAGATTTTCGGGGTCAATCACCATATGCGCGAGATGTGCGACCGCTTCGCCGCCCAGGGTTACGCGGTCTGCGCCCCGGCGCTGTTCGATCGCGCCGAGAAGGGCGTCGAACTTGGTTATGCTCAGGAGGACATCGACAAAGGTCGCGCGTACCGCATGAAGCTCAACGATGCGCAGGTCATGCTCGACGTTGAGGCTGCCGCCGCGCATCTCGCCGGCAAGAAGCTTGGCATCGTCGGCTATTGCTTTGGTGGCACTGTCGCCTGGTGGGGCGCCACGCGCACCAACAAATTCATGGCTGCGTCATGCTGGTACGGCGGTGGCATCGCCGGCACGAAAGACGAGCGGCCGCACTGTCCGGTGCAGATGCATTTCGGTGAGACGGATGCCTCGATCCCGATGACCGACGTGCAGGCGGTACGCGCCGCACAACCGAAGGTGGAGAGCTACGTTTATACGGGCGCCGGCCATGGCTTCGGCTGCGATGAACGCGGCAGCTTCAGCAAGCCTGACTACGAGATCGCGCAGCAGCGCACCCTGGAGTTCTTCGCCAAACACCTCGGCTAGACCGATCTGCGCGCTGCTCACAAGGCGGCGCGCACTGCGCACAAACCCGTGGGAATGCACGCGCTGCCACGGTGCGGCCGCATCGCCCTGCGGTGAATGTGTGGATGACAAACCTTCAAACCGCCAGCCTCGCTGGCTTGGTGGCCCTGCTGTGCGCATCGACCAGCTGTGCCCCCGTCCCGAACCCGCCCGCAGCGCCACCTGCCCCGGAGGCCGCGAGCCAGACGACGTCACCTGACCTGCAGGCGGCGGTGCACGATGCAGAAGAGCTGGCGCAACTTCCGCCGGTCGAGCCGCACCACATCGATCACTCGGGCCGCAAGCAGCAAGGCCGCGCGTCGTATTATGCGTCACGGTTCGCCAACCGAAAGATGGCCAACGGCAACCGCTTCAACCCGAATTCGGACGTTGCTGCGAGCAAGACACTGCCACTCGGCACAGTTGCGAAGGTGACCAATCTGAGCAACGGCAAGACGGCGACTGTGAAAGTGGAGGATCGTGGGCCGTACGTCGACGGCCGCGTGGTAGATCTGACGCCCAAGGTTGCCGAACAACTTGACATGAAGAAGGCCGGCGTAAGCCCTGTCGTGGTGGCGCCTATCGCCGTGCCGCAACCGAATGGTGCTGTGAAGCTCGGTGCCGGGGCGGCTGAAGTCAGTCCAGAGGAAGTGACCGCAGCGACCCAGACGACGCAGGCGCCATCGCACTGATCGTCTTCGTCCTCACAGCACCCGTCCCGCAATCGCGTCCAATTTCGCCACGAGCTGCGGATCGCGCATATGGCTCGCCGTGATGATCGCGTTGTCGAGTGCGTGGTCGCAGCCGTCAGGGCACGCTTCACGTTGTCTGCCGATCTCCGGCACGACGTGCTGCACCAGCGCGCGTGCCTTGTCGGCGTTGTCGAGCAGCACACGCACCACGGCCTCGACGGTGACGTGGTCGTGGTCCGGATGCCAGCAGTCGAAGTCGGTCACCATCGCCACGGTCGCGTAGTTCAGCTCCGCCTCGCGCGCGAGCTTCGCCTCGGGCATGTTGGTCATGCCGATCACGCTGCAGCCCCAGGAGCGATACAGCTCGCTCTCGGCCCGGGTGGAGAACTGCGGCCCTTCCATGACCAGATAGGTGCCGCCGCGTGTCACCGGCAGGCTGAGCCCGCGCGCAGCACCCTCCAATGCGTCGCCGAGACGCGAGCAAACCGGATGGGCCATCGACACATGCGCCACGATGCCTTCGCCGAAGAAGCTTTTTTCCCGCGCGAAGCTGCGGTCGATGAATTGATCGACGATGACAAAGTGTCCGGGCGGCAGCTCAGGCTTGAGGCTGCCGACCGCCGAGAGTGACAGTACATCGGTGACACCGGAGCGCTTCAGCGCATCGATATTGGCGCGGTAGTTGAGATGCGTCGGCGACAGCGGATGGCCGCGTCCATGCCGCGGCAGGAACACACAGCGCACGCCGCCGAGCCGTCCGAACAGCAGTGCGTCCGACGGCATTCCCCAGGGCGTGGCCACCTGGCGCCACATCTTGTCCTCAAGCCCGTCGATGTCGTAGATGCCCGAGCCGCCGATCACCCCAATGACCGGGTCGATCATGGGCGCACGATCATCAGCGTGTCAGTGCACATCCGCCCAAACCTTGCGCTTCACCGCATAGGTCAGGCCCGCCATGATCAGGAAAAACAGCACCCAGCGCCAGCCGATCTGCTTGCGCTGCACCATCTCGGGGTTGGCGGCCCAATTGAGGAAGGTGACGACGTCGTGCGCCATCTGCTCGACTGTCGCCGGCGTGCCGTCGGCATAGGTCACCTGGCCATCGTGCAGGGGCGGCGGCATGGCAATCTGATGGCCGGGGAAGTACTTGTTGTAGTTCATCCCCTCCTGCATCTGCATGCCAGGTGGCGGATCGGCGAACCCGGTGAGAATACCGTAGACGTAGTCGGCATGCCCTTCGCGGGCGTTGACGATCAGCGACAGATCGGGCGGCAGTGCGCCGTTGTGGGCCGCACGCGCCGCCTGCTCGTTCGGGTAGGGTGACTTGAACTGGTCCGCCGGCGTCGCCGGGCCTTCCTTGGGATTGCCCTGATCATCCACCCCCTGCGGCACCGTGATTGCGGCGGCGATAGCCTTGATCTGGTCCTCGGTCAGGCCGATGCCGGTTAGATCGCGGTAATGCAGATACTGCAGTGAGTGACAGACCGCGCAGATCTCGGAATAGACCTGAAAGCCACGCTGCGCGGCGGCCAGGTCCAGGCCGCCGAACGGACCGTCGAAGCTCCAATGCTGTGCCGGTGGTGTAGGTGCTTCCTCTTGGGCCACGGCGGGCATCGCTACCGCACCAACCAAAAGCACAGTCGCCAGGAGTTGGCCGAACGCGCGTGCGCGCATCATGCCTTCTCCATCGGCTTGGCGGTGGCTCCCGAGGGCATGGGGCCGCCGCCGCTTATGACCGGACGACTGATGCTCTCCGGCAACGGCAGCGGACGCTCCAGTTTGCCGAGGATGGGCAGTACCACCAGGAAGTGCAGGTAATAGTAAAGCGTGCCGACCCGTGCCAGGACGACCCAGATGCCCTCGGGCTTATGCGCGCCGCAGATGCCCAGGACGATCACCGCCAGGACCCATAGCCAGATGATCTGCCGGTAGATCGGCCGGAAGCGCGCGCTGCGTACCCGCGATGTGTCGAGCCAGGGCAGCACGAACAGGATCAGGATCGAGCCGAACATCATGCATACGCCGAGCAGCTTGTTCGGCACCGAGCGCAGGATGGCGTAGTACGGCAGGAAGTACCACTCGGGCACGATGTCGGCGGGCGTCTGCAGTGGGTTGGCCGGAATGAAGTTGTTGGCGTCGCCCAGGAAGTTGGGCGCGAAGAACACCAGAATTGCCCATACCAGGAAGAACACGCACAGGCCGACGCTGTCCTTCACCGTATAGTACGGATGGAAAGGCACGGTGTCCTGCGGCGACTTCACGTCGATGCCCAGGGGATTGTTGGATCCCACCACGTGCAGCGCGGCGACGTGCAGGAACACCACGCCGATCAGCACGAAGGGCAGCAGGTAATGCAGACTGAAGAAGCGGTTGAGCGTTGGATTGTCCACGCTGAACCCGCCCCACAGGAAGGTTACGATCGGCTTGCCCACGATGGGAAAGGCGGAGAACAGGTTGGTGATGACGGTGGCGCCCCAATAGGACATCTGTCCCCAGGGCAGCACGTAGCCCATGAAGGCCGTTGCCATCATGAGCAGCAGGATCACCACGCCGATCATCCACAACAGCTCACGCGGCGACTTGTAGGAGCCGTAGTACATCCCGCGGAAGATGTGAACGTAGGTGACGATGAAGAACATCGACGCCCCGTTCTGGTGGATATAGCGCAGCAGCCAGCCGTAGTTCACGTCGCGCATGATGTGCTGCACGGAGCCGAAGGCGAGTTCCGAATTCGGCTGATAGTTCATCGCCAGGAAGATCCCGGTGGCGATCATCACCAGCAGGGTCACCATCGCCAGCGCGCCGAAATTCCAGAAGTAGTTGAAGTTCTTCGGCGTCGGGAAGGTGCCGTATTCCTTCTGCATCATCGTGAAGATGGGCAGACGGGTGTCGATCCAGTTGATCAGCGGGTTGCTGAACTCGCTCTTGTGTGGCTCGGCCATCAGGCGATTTCCTTCGTCAGCCGATCTTGACCTTGGTGTCGGACTCGAACGCGTAGGGCGGTATCGGCAGGTTGGCCGGCGCTGGACCGTGGCGCACGCGTCCCGACGTGTCGTACTGGCTGCCGTGGCACGGGCAGAACCAGCCGCCCCAGTCGCCGCGCGGATCGGTCGGCTTGTTGCCGAGAGGCACGCAGCCGAGATGGGTGCAGATGCCGATCAGCACGATCCACGGGTTATGGCCCGGCTTCACGCGCGCCTGGTCCGGTTGCGGCTCGATGAGCTGGGACAGCTGCACGTCCTCGGCTTCCTTGATCTCCTTGTCCGTGCGGTGGCGCACGAAGACCGGCTTGCCTTGCCAGAGCACAGTGATCCCCTGGCCGACCGAGATCGGCGTGAGGTCGACCTCGATGGCGGACAATGCGAGCACGTCTGCCGACGGGTTCATATAGTCGATGAAGGTCCAGGCGACGGCGGCAACACCAATTCCGGCGGTCGCGCCAGTGACCAGCTTCAGGAAATCACGCTTGGTAACGTCGCCAAGATGCCCGTGGGCGATTACGGCGGCGGACGGATCGGCCATCTTTCCCCTCGACAAAACCCCGGCCTGCCCCCGGACGTGCTGGACCGCAGACAGACCCGCAGGTCTGCCTGGAATTCAGCCTTGGCACCGCCGGTTGCGGTCACTCGCGGCATACTAGGGGCGAGCCCGGCCCCCTGCAACACACCGCCCCTAATCAACGGCGAGCCGGGCGTGAACGCAATAATGCGACGCGCCGTCTAAATCGCGTATCATTGATCAGATTTTACCAAGGGCGGGCTTGCAGGCTTTTTCGAGCGGCTCGAAGTCGAAGATGTCAAAGCGGATGAGCACCAATCAGTCCGCGACGCGGGAGGAGCACGGAATCAGGCATTCGATCCGGCGCTGGACAGCGAATGCAACTCCCATGATCGCGAGCACGGCAGTGCCGGAGGGGCAGCGAACCATGACGCACAGCGACCAGCCGAAGCAGTTCGATCGTGCGACGTGATGCGGCGGTGCTCGCGCTGGCGGCGCTGGCGCAGGGGGTGAGACTGGAGCTGGTTAGCCTGCTGGCTGCCAGCGGGTCCGAGGGCCTGCCCGCCGGCGTCATCGCGGCTCGACTAGGCATCGCGCCCGCGTCGCTCTCCTTTCACTTTCAGCAGTTGGTGCGGGCCGGGCTTGTGACGCAGCGACGACGCAGCCGCTACGTCATCTATGCCGCAAACATTCGGATGATGGACTGCCTGCTCACCTACCTCGAGGAACGCTGGAGTGGCCGCAAGGGAGAGCCAATGGATCCCCAGGAGCAGCAAGGACGCGACCGCTGTTGAATGCGTTCAGCAATGCAATAGGATCGACATTCCACTCCGAGAGGGTCCCGATCCTGACACAAGACTCGGATGGCACGCGACGGAGCCGGCAAGGTAGTTCGGCTGCAACAGGCCGGGACGCCGTGCCTCCACATCACGCGCTGAAACCCGCGGCGCAATCGTGGTTCGAGTCGCTGCGCGACCGGCTCTGCGCCGAGTTCGAAGCGATTGAGGACGCCCTTCCCAACGCTATGTCCGCGGGCCGCTTCGCCCGCACCGAGTGGCCCCGGCCAGGCGGTGGCGGCGGCGCGATGAGCGTGATGCGCGGACGCGTGTTCGAGAAGGTGGGGGTCAACGTCTCCACCGTATGGGGCGAGTTCAGTTCGGAATTTCGCGCCCAGATCCCCGGGGCGGAGACAGACCCGCGCTTCTGGGCGAGCGGCATCAGCCTGGTCGCGCACATGCGCAACCCCCGCGTGCCGGCGGCACATTTCAACACACGGATGCTGGTCACCACCAAGGGCTGGTTCGGTGGCGGCGGCGATCTGACGCCGATGCGGCTCGAAACACCGGAGGCGCTGGACGACGCCGCCGACTTCCATGCCACGTTCAAGGCCGCCAGCGATCGCCATGACCCCGCTTACTATCCCGAATTCAAGGCTTGGTGCGACCGCTACTTCTTCCTGCCTCACCGTGACGAGCCGCGCGGCGCCGGCGGCATCTTCTTTGACCACCACTTCAGCGGCGATGCCGATGCCGATTTCGCGTTCACGCGCGACATGGGGCTGGCGTTCCTCGACGCGTTTCCCCGCATCGTGCGGCGCCGCATGGGGGAGCCGTGGACAGCCGAGGAGCGCGAGCACCAGTTGGTGCGGCGCGGCCGCTATGTGGAATTCAACCTGATCTACGACCGCGGCACACTGTTCGGCTTGAAGACCGGCGGCAACGTCGAGGCGATCCTGATGAGCCTACCGCCCGAGGTGAAGTGGCCTTAATTCAGTCATCGGTTGCCTTTGTCACTCCTCGCCCGGCTCTCCCGCCTCATCCTCGTCAGGCGTCAGCACGGCCTGCGCCTCGTCGCTCTCCAGCAGCGCCGTTTGCTGCGTCTCGGTCATCAGGCCCCACGCGATCCGCAGGAGATCCTGCAGCGACGCGATCTCCTGCTCGGGATCGACCGTGCCGGAAAGTCTCGCGGCATCGATCAGGCTCTCGATATCGGTGTCAGTGGTTCCGCTCATACCTGAATTCCTCCTGTGTCATCGCACGCGTGGCAGTTCCGCGAAGCTGCGTACCGGCGGCGAGAATGCTGTTGCTGGGTGCAACCCGCTAAATCGGTTGACCGGGCCTCGGGATTTCTAACGTCGTCGTGAACCTCAGCGCCCGCCCGGACGTCCGACCACACCGGCTCGGAACAGCAGGGTCAGCGGAACCAGGCAGAATGCCGCGAGCGCAATATAGGCGTAGAGATCCATGTAGGACAGGATCGCCGCCTGCAGGTTCAGCGTCTGATTGATCAGCCCCATCGAGGCATCGTGCGCACTGGCGCCGGTGTGTCCCATCGACCGGAGCGTCTGCGTGTAACGCCCGAGCGTGTCCTGATAGGGCTGGTCATACGGCGTAAGGTGGCCGGCGAGGTAGGCGCGGTGCGCCTGCTGTCGTTCTGCTCCCACCGCCGTGATCACCGCGATGCCGACCGAGCCGGAGATGTTGCGGAACATCGAATACAGCGCGGTGGCATCCGCGTTCAGCGACCGCGGCAGCGACGAATAGGACAGCGTGCTGTTCGGCACGAACAGGAAACCAAACGCGATCATCTGGAACGCGCGGAAGGAAGCCAGTGTCCAGAAATCCATCTGCGGCGTCAGCCGATAGCCAAGCGCGACGGAGCACCCAAGCACGGTGAACCCGAACGCGATCACATACCGCGTCTGCACGTTCGGCAACACGATGCGCGCGACGATTGGGATGAACACGATCATCGCCGCCGCACCAGGCGACAGCAGCAGTCCCGCCAGCAGTGCCGTGTAGCCGAACCACTGCTGCGCCATCACCGGGATGATCACGTTCGTCGAATAGAGTATCGCGCCGATCCCCGACACCATGACCACGCCGACTGCGAAATTCCGGTCCTTCAGGCAACGCAGATCCACCACCGGCTTCTCGACCATCAGCAACCACGCGATGCCGCCGATGATCCCCACGGCCGCCAACAGTGCGTAAAGCTGGATGTTGGGCGAATTGAACCAGTCGCTGTCCTCGCCGCGGTCCAGCATGATCTGCAATGCACCCAGTCCAAGCGCGATCAACGCCAGGCCGCAGTAGTCGATGTCGCGCGGATGGGCGCGATCGCGCTGCACCCATGGCGGATCCTCCACCAGTTGCGACACGGCGATGAAAGCGCAGATCCCGACCGGCACGTTGATCAAAAACACCCAGCGCCAGGAATAGTCATCGGTGATCCAGCCGCCCAGCACAGGACCGACGATCGGCGCGAAGATCACGGCGATCGCCACCAGCGAAAACCCCTTCGCCCGATCCGACGGCGCGAACGTATCCAGGATCACCGACTGCTGGCTCGGCTGCAGACCGCCGCCGAACAACCCCTGCAGCAGCCGGAACACGACAAGCTGCGGCAGGCTGGTCGCGATGCCGCACAGGAACGAGCATACCGTGAACATCGCAATGCAGATCAGGAAATACCGCTTGCGGCCGATCAGCCGCCCAAGCCAGCCGGCGACCGGCACCACAATTCCGTTCGCGACCAGGTAAGACGTCAGCGTCCAGGTCGCATCGTCGTTGGTCGCCGACAGAGCGCCGGCAATGTTCGGCAGGCTCACATTGACGATCGTGGTATCCAGGATCTCCATGAACGGCGCCAATGTCGCCGCACCGGCCACCAGCCAGACACTCCCCCGAGGCCGCCACGCCGCATCCTGCCAATCGCTCATCGCGTGCCTGAGGTGATGGGGAGGCTGTGCCCCTTGCCTCTATCCGGGCACCGCATCGCCGAGATGGACAGTGGGAATGGCGGAGAGACCGAGCGGGAGCGGGAGTGCCGGGTCCATACCGGAGTCGATCAGTATCTTGACCGGGATGCGCTGCACGATCTTCACGAAGTTGCCGGTGGCGTTCTCCGGCGGGAAGGCGGTGAAGCGCGAGCCGGAGCCAAGCTGGATGCTGTCGACGTGGCCGACCAGCTTCAGGTGTGGGTAGGCATCGATGTCGATGTTAACCTTCTCGCCCGGGCGCATATGGTCGAGCTGGGATTCCTTGAAGTTCGCGGTGATCCAGATGTCAGGGGTGACGATCGACAGGACGGATTGGCCGCCCTGCACATAGTTGCCCTGCTCGACATTCCGCTTGGTGATCCAGCCGTCCTGCGGCGCGGTGACCTTGGTCCATGACAGATTCAGCGCCGCCTGATCGAGTTGCGCGTGGGCGAACGCCACCTGCGCCTCGAGCTCCCGCACCTTGGCCTCTGCCTCGCCGATATATTGCGGCACCAATTCGGCCTGCCGGAGCGCCGCCTGCGCCTCATCCACCAGGGCATTGGCGTTGCGCAGCGCCGCGTCTGCTGTATCGATCTCCTGCTGCGTGGTGGCCTGCTTCGGCAGGCCCTGCTGGCGGCGTGCATCCGCCTCAGCCTTGAAGTGGCTGGCGCGGGTTGCGGCCAGCGCGGCCTGCGCGGCGGCCAGCTTGGCGGGGTATTCCTCCTTCGCCCATTCCAGGTTGATGCGGGCGTTGGCGAGCTGCGCCTCGGCAACCTGAAGATTGCCCTGCGCCTGGTCGCGTGCCGCGGTGTAGGCGCGCGGATCAATTTCGAGCAGGACGTCCCCGGTCTTGACCCGCTGGTTGTCGGTCACGTGCAGGGCCACGACCGTGCCCGCGACCTGCGGCGCCACTGCGATCGCGCGGCCGTCGGTGTAGGCGTCGTCGGTGCTCACCTCGTCCCGGCTGAGATACCAGTGAGCCGTGGCTCCCGCGGCGGCCACCAGCACGATCAGCAGCAGAACCCATTTGGCGCGCGAAGCCCGCCTGCTCCTCTGCCGCGACGACAGAGGATCCCACTGGTCGGAACGCGTATGCCCCCGCGCGACTGGCGGCGGCAGGTCCGTTGTCGTGTGGTCGTTCATCCCCGTCGCCCGTTGGCTGGCCGACACCTGACACCAGCCATAACACAATCAATAGCTGCACTGGAAAGGTTAACTACGCTTTACTGCGCCACCCCAGGTTCCATCAGGCCCTGGCTGCGGACCAATCTGGCATACAGGCCGTCCTGATCCAGCAATCCAGCGTGACTCCCCCGTTCTATCGCTCGGCCCTCATGCATGACCACGACCTGATCGGCGTCACGCACCGTGGAAAGCCGGTGGGCGACCACGATGGTGGTGCGACCCTCCCGCAGCCGCGCGAGCGCCACCTGGATGGCCGCCTCGCTCTCCGTGTCGAGCGCGCTGGTTGCCTCGTCGAGCAGCAGGATGCGCGGATTGCGCAGCAGCGCGCGCGCCAGGGCGACCCGTTGGCGTTGGCCGCCGGACAGCCGCTGGCCGCCCGGACCGACCCTTGTGGCAAACCCGTCCGGCAGTGCGGCGATGAACCCCGAGGCCGCGGCAGCCTCTGCCGCCGCGGCAATCTCGGCCTCCGAGGCACTCGGCCGCCCCATGCGGATGTTCGCCAGAACTGTGTCGTCAAACAGCAGGGCATCCTGTGCAACATAGGCGATGGCGTCACGCAGGCTCGCCAATGTGACGTGCCGCACGTCGCTGCCGTCGATCCGCACCATGCCGGCGGTTGCGTCGTGCAGCCGCGGGATCAAGGCCAGTGCGGTGGATTTGCCCGCGCCCGATGGTCCGACCAACGCGATCATCGTGCCAGGCTCCGCTGCGAAGCTGAGGCCTGCAAGACCGACACGACCGTCCGGGTAGAGGAAATGCACATCGTCAAACACCACGCGACCCCGGCCCGACGACAACGACGTGGCGTTCGGCGCATCCACGATGTGCGGCCGTTCGTCGACCACACTGAACACCCGCGTCAGGCCGGCCAGGCCCTCCTGCAGCGCGGCGTTCAGCGAGCCGAGAGCGCGTAGCGGGCGCGAGGCGATCAGCAGCGCGGCGACAAAGCCGGTGAAGTTGCCGATCGTCTGCGAACTGATCGCGGCGCGCCAGCCGGCGAAGCCGATCACCGCGGCGACGGCCGCGCCGCCGAGAACCTCCAGGACCGGGTCGACCCGTGCGCGCCCCTTGGCCATGCGCATCAACGCCCGATAGAGCTGCGCGAAAGCACTCTCCGCCCGCTCGGTTTCGGCGTCCTCCAGACGGTAGGCACGCACAGTACGGGCCTGCGCGAAGCTCTCGTTCAGCATTGCCGCCGCCTCGCCCATCCGCTCCTGCATGCCGCCCGAGGCGCGCCGGATGCGTCGGCCTATATTCTGGATCGGTACCGCCGCCAGCGGATACAGCGCCGCAGCAATCAGGCTGAGCAGCCAGTCAAGATACAGCATCGACGCGACCAGTCCCACCACCGTCACCGCATCGGCAACGCCGTTCACCGTGCGGGTCAGCGCGTCGCGGATGATCGCCGCGTCGGTGGTGAAGCGCGCTGCGAGCTGCGCGGGCGCCTCCCGCTCCAGCCGCGCCAGGTCGGCGCGCGTGAGATGCGAGAACATGCGGCCTTGCAGCTCGCGGATCACCAGCAGCACGATCTGCTGCACCTGCACGTTCTGGAAGTACTGTGCGGCCGCCTTGATCGAGGTGATAGCGACCACCAGCGCGGGAATCTGATACAGGATGCGCCGGTCGCGATCGGTGAACATCTGGAACGCGTGGTCGATCACCACCGGGTACAGGGCAGTGGTGCCCGCCATCAGGCACGTCAGGACCAGCACCAGCAGCAGACGCGGTCTGTGATGGCTAACGTGCTCGCGCCACAACCGCGCCAGCAGTGCGCGCGTCGAGTCGCGTCCGGCTGCGAAGTCGAGGCCGGGTGTCACAGCATCCATGGCCAGCGTTTATCAGCGGCGACGCGGGGTTGCCAGCGCGGCGGCGGCCACGGTTCAGGTCTCCGGAAGATTGAGATCGATCCTGAGCTTGCGCATCAGGGGCGTTTCCGAATGGCTCGCCGGAACCACCGCCGGCACGGCGCCGCCGACACGGACGCCGTAACGTGTGTCGACGCCCAGCCGGCATTCCGGGAAATCGAAATACACCTCCGCCGCGTTCGGGTGGGCGATCACCGGAAAGCCAAGCCCGCCACCGTGGCACAGCTTGTTGACCAGGCCTTGGACCACCTTCTGGATCCTCAGCAGTTCCGTACGGCCGACCAGCTCGATGAGCATCCGGCGGTAGAACTCGCGCACCACAGGCAGTGCTCCACGCAGCACCATGGATGACACGACGGGATTGCTCAGCCAGCCATCCTCAACCGCCGCGACAAAAAATCCCAGCCTGGCGCGATTGTAATCCGACTCCCCAATCCGCGCCGGCCCCTCGCAGAATACCGACAGGCCGATAGTCTTGTTCAGGAACGGATCGCGCTGGAAAATCGCGCGCATGTTGTCGATTACCAGCACCTGATCCAGCCGCACCGCAGCATCAGACGCTATACGATCGAGAATCTGGCTCAGGTAGAAATGCGCGACGTTGTCGGCAATCTCCGACGCCATGGTGGGGACGACATAGCCCGTGCATCTGTGGCGCGCCAAAATTGCCTGGTCGTCCTGGTTGAAGTCGCCCACGCAATACACGGCAACAGAATCATTGACGCAGTGCAGGCTCCCCAGGAAAACGTCGAGCCAATCCGCATCGCGCTCATGCAGGTAGAAGGCAACCACCGCGTCGGTTGCCGACGCCGGCGGCTCGTGTGTCGACGATAATGTATCCGCTGTATTGAGCCAGGCACCTCGTAACGGACGCATGTGCACGAGATAGTTGTGCACGCCCCGATCGATCGCACCGGTGATCGGTGTTGTCCGCCCGGCCAGCTGGTGCACCATCGCAGCGAGGTAGCGCAGCATGCCTGACCGGGTACCGGCTGTGGTGTCGGCATTCGACGCGGTGCAATCGCGAATGTTGTGGGCGACTGCCTCGCCATAGGCCTGCACAACGGCATCGCGCACCGCCGGAGTGTCGTCGATCCTGCCGGGTTCAGCGGTATAGACGATGTCCGCAGGCAGCGGTGCCGCGAAGGGGTCGGCCTGAAAAACCGTCGTCGCTGGGTCCGTCAGCAACACGTTGGCGTATGATTCGCCCCTGCGAAGCAGGAAATCCTGAAAGCTGAAGTAGCGACTCGCCATTGCCGTCATGCGTGGCTGCGCTGTGGGGCCGATGCGCTCGACGATGACCCCGTGGGCGCGAAGCTGCTCGATGGTGTCCGCCGCGACATCCTGGACCTGCAGGCAGACATCGCCGGCAAATGCCACATTGCGAAGTGATGTGACGAAGGGTTCCAGCCGGCGGAACGGCAGCCTCGCGCAGAAGCCCATGATCAGGTTCTTCGAGCCGCTCACGCACTTGCCCCGGTCGGTGACAGGGCGCGCAGCCTAAAGCAGGCGAGGCCGCGCTGAAACGCTTGATGCGCTCCGCCCGCTCCTCGCGCGGGAGGGGGGCTCCGCCCGCTAAACCCGCCGCGCCAGTTCTCCGCGGCAGGCCGCCTCGCCGGCAACGCATCCGCCGTCCAGCCACCACTGGCGCACCGCACGCAGCAGAACACCGATGCGTGGGCCTTCCGGCTCGCCAAGCGCCACCACGTCCCGCCCCTCCAGGGGGAACACCGGACGCGGCAACGCCGCCAGCCGCGCGCGCAGCGTAATCCATTCCGGCGCATTACCGCCGGCAAGCCAGGCCCGATCGATCAGCAACTCGCGCGCCTCGTCCGCCAGCAGACGACGGAGCGCCGCGTCATCGTCGCCCGGGCGCGGCACGGGGCCGGCGCGCAGCGCCACCAGCCGATCGCGCTCCGCGGCCGACAGACGCAGGCGCGCGGACAGTGCGGCGGCATCGCCGGTCAGCAGCGCCGCCAGCCGCAGCAACGGATCACGCGGGGCGCCCGACTCAACCAGCCGCGCCAGCCGTGCCGGATCGGCACCCTCCGGCAGCACCGCGTCCAGCACGCCGGCCTCTACCATGAGAGTGACGGCGGCTCGCGGATCGGACGCCGCAAGCATTCGCGCCAACTCGCTCCACACACGCTCAACCGACAGTCTGGCCAGACCTGGCAAACCGCCGCGGATTGCCGCCAGCGCTGCCGGATCGGCGGTCCCCCTCCCGTAGCGCGCAAAGAAACGGAAGAATCGCAGGATGCGGAGATAGTCCTCGGCGATGCGGGTCGCCGGATCGCCGACGAAACGCAGAATGCCGGCATGCAAGTCGCTAACCCCGCCGAAGTAGTCGAACACCTCACCGGTGCGCGTCAGCGACATGGCATTGATGGTGAAGTCGCGCCGCGCGGCATCCGCCCGCCAATCGTCGGTGAATGCCACCACCGCATGCCGTCCGTCGGTCTCGACGTCGCGCCGCAGCGTCGTGACCTCGAAGCCGCGCCCGTCCACCACCGCGGTGACCGTGCCGTGCCCGATCCCAGTCGGCACGGCGCGGATGCCAGCCGCTTGCAGAACCTCGGTCACCTGCTCGGGTGTGCGCGGCGTTGCCAGGTCGATCTCGGCGACATCGCGGCGCGTCAAGGTATCGCGCACCGCGCCGCCGATCACGCGCGCCTCAGGCAACGCCGCCATCACTGCCGCGAGTGCAGGCTCCACCAGGAAGGCAGGAGGTTGAATCCGCAGGACTGGTGCATCGCTCATTGTTGCGCGGCGTGCCCCGAGATGATCCGGCCGTCCTGTAGCCGCGCGGGTTCGTAGCGGGCACCCGGTGGCAGCGCGTCTTCCTGGCTAAGCCAGATCAGGAGGCCGGCCAGCACAGCCAACACGCAGGCCGCGCCCAGCACGACGCTGACGGACGCGCCGCCGTCGAACGCCACGAAGCGCCAGAGGACAAAGGCGACAAACGGCGTGAGGAACAGCGCCAGTTCAACCAGCCGAAGCATGCGGCCCCAGTGCCCGCAGCTTCTGCGCCAGATGCACCAGGATCGCGGCGGTTGCACCCCAGATGTAGTGATCGGGATGCGGCCACACCCAGTACTCGCGCCAAACCCCGCGAACATGGTGGCGCTGGCGCTTCGGCGCAGCGGGATCGAGCAGCACGTCGATCGACAGTTCGAACACCGACTCAACTTCGTCGGGTGCCGGCCGCAGCGGCAGGCCGGGCGGCAACAGCCCCAGTACCTGGAGTAATGCGATAGCCCGTGTTCGTCACGTAGTCCGCCATCAGACCGAGTATCTCGACCTGAGAACGGTCGAGCGCAATCTCCTCCTCCGCCTCGCGCAACGCGGCGGCTGCGGCATCTTCGTCCTGCGCGTCGATCCGGCCGCCGGGGAAGCTGACCTGCCCGCCGTGCTTGTTCAGATGCGCGTTGCGCTTGGTTAGCAGAATGGCCGGCATTGGCCCCAGGATGACCGGTACAAGCACGGCGGCCGGCACCGGCGCTGCGTTCATCACGGCGAGTATATCATCGCCATGCGCAACATCGCCGGGGAGCGGTTCGGCAGCAATCGCAGTGAGCCGCGCACGCAGCTCGGCAGCCGTCATAGGGGTAGCGTCAATCTTCGCTGGGGGGCAGTTCGCCCAGCGGAAAGAACCGGCAGCAGCTCCAGACGCCCAGCATCCGGCGGCAGCCGACCCATTCAGGGACGGCCAGCGCGACCAGCTCGTAATAGACGGCGCGATTGATCCGTGCCTCGACACCGCGCTCGCCGGCGCCTGAACGCATAAGGATGTAGGGCGTCGGCTCGCAGGTCAGCAGGTCGTGCGCCACCCGGATCGGATGCTCCAAACCTGCCGTCACGACCTGGTCGACATTGGTGCGAAAGGACAGGGTTTGCTGACGGCCATCGCCTGCCCAATCCAGCTCAACGGCGACGAAAGGCGCGTCCTCTACCTCGATGCGCCCACGCTCCGCCGGAGTCTCCAACCAGAACGAACCGTCCGCTTCCCGCTTCAGCACGCTGGCGAACAGGCACACCAGCTCCTTCCGCGCGATAGGACTTCCGCGATACAGCCAAGTGCCATCGCGTCGGATCAGGAAGGGTAGATCGCCGCATTCCACAGGTGCGCGGCGCGCGCGCGCACGAGGGCATGGAACCTGATGGATTGGCTCGACAAACGCCGTCGCAGCCCCACGGACGCCCGGGTCAGTCCCGAAGGCACCGGCAAGTGGCGTTGGAGAGCTGCCCTCGTTCACGTCTCCATCCTTCGCGAACTTTCATCCTACGGCCGGATATAGGGAGCATCCCCCCGCGCGTGAAAGTGCCTATATGACGGCTTGGTAAGTTTTATCAGAGGTGTATCGCGGTATGTCTGTGAGTATGGCTGCCACGCAACAAGGCGCGATCGACCCGTCCACCATTCTCTCGGAAGTCGAAGCGCTCGGCGCGCGCATCGGCAGGGTGCGTGCGGCAATCGGGCGCGTGATCTTTGGCCAGGATGAGGTGGTGGATCAGACGCTGATCACGCTGCTTTCGGGTGGTCACGCGCTGCTGGTCGGCGTGCCAGGCCTTGGCAAGAGCCGATTGGTCGAGACATTGGGCATCGTGCTCGGATTGGCGACCAAACGCGTGCAGTTCACGCCCGACCTGATGCCCGCGGACATCATCGGCAGCGAGGTGCTGGACGATGTGGAAGGCCGTCGCAGCTTCCGCTTTGTCCCCGGACCGGTGTTCAGCCAGCTGCTTATGGCCGACGAGATCAACCGCGCCAGTCCGCGCACCCAATCCGCGCTGTTGCAGGCGATGCAGGAGCAGCGGGTGGCGATGGCAGGCATCGAACACGTGCTGCCGCAGCCGTTTCATGTGCTGGCGACGCAGAACCCGATCGAGCAGGAGGGGACCTACCCACTGCCCGAGGCGCAGCTCGATCGCTTCCTGCTCGAGGTCGATGTCAGCTACCCGGCACTGGAGGCGGAGCGTACCATGCTGCTCGCCACCACCGGCACAGCCGAGGCACAGCCTGAGCCGACCATGACAAGCGAGGAACTGCGTGCCGCGCAGGCGCTCATTCGCCGCGTTCCGGTAGGCGAGAAGGTCGTGGATGCAATCTTGTCGCTGGTGCGCGGCGGACGGCCGGAAACCGCCGACGACGACACGGTGCGGCGGCATGTCGCCTGGGGTCCCGGGCCGCGAGCCGCGCAGGCGCTCATGCTGGCGTCGCGTGCCCGCGCGTTGCTGGGTGCCAGGCTCGCGCCCAGCATTGACGATGTGGTGGCGCTGGCGCGTCCGGTGCTGCGACATCGCATGGCACTGAATTTTTCGGCGCGTGCCGACGGCGTGGCGCTGGCGGATGTGATCGACCGCCTGGTTGAGCGACTTGCCTAGCGGTTTCGTTCACGCCACGGCGGACGCGAGACGGGCGGAGGCGCTCGGTGCGCGGCTGCCCCCGCTGCTCGTGGCCGCCGAGCGCGTCGCTGCCACGGTCGCGCAGGGCGTCCACGGCAGGCGTCGGGTCGGCCAGGGCGATAGCTTCTGGCAGTTCCGCCACTTCGTCGCTGGCGATCCCATGTCGCGCATCGATTGGCGTCAGTCAGCGAAATCCGGCCGCCCGGCGCCGGAGGGCTGGTTCATTCGCGAGACCGAGTGGGAGGCGGCGCAGACCGTGTGCCTCTGGCGCGATGCCTCCGCATCGATGCGCTGGCGCTCGCGCGGCGCGGCGGTGGAGAAGCGTGATCGTGCCGGCCTGTTGCTGCTGGCATTGGCGTCACTGCTGCTGCGCGGCGGCGAGCGGGTCACGATGATCGCCCCTGATGCGCGACCGATCTCCGGCCGCGTCGGGCTGGACCGGCTGGCTGAGGCGTTGGTCGGCAGATCTGATGACGACGTCGGGTTGCCGCCGCGCGTGCCTTTGCCCAGGCACGCGCGGGTCGTGCTGTTCGGCGATTTCCTGTCGCCGCTCGAGGAAATCCAGACGTCGGTCGGTCAACTGTCTTCGATCCCGGTCGGCGGCTACCTGTTGCAGGTGCTCGACCCGGCCGAGGCAGACCTGCCTTATAGTGGCCGCATTCGTTTTCGCGGCCTGGAGCGCGAGGGTGACACCTTGATCCCGCGCGTCGAGGGCGTCCGTGATGAGTACGGGCGGCGCATGAAGGCGCAGCAGGAAGGGCTTGCGGCAATCTGCTCCGCTGCCGGGTTTGGCTTCGCCATTCATCGAACCGATCATTCGCCTGAGTCCGCGCTGCTGGGTCTGTACACGGCGCTGACCGCACGATGATCTTCGCCGCGCCCTGGATCCTACTCGCTCTGCCGGCCCTGCCACTGCTGTGGTGGCTCCTGCGCGTGACGCCACCCGCGCCGCGCAGCGAATCGTTCCCGGCGATCCGTTTGCTGATGGGGCTGCACGCGCGTGAAGAAACCCCGGCGCGGACACCCTGGTGGCTGCTGTTGCTGCGGATGGTCGCGGCGACCTTGGTGATCCTGGCACTGGCGCGGCCGGTGCTCGATGCCGGCTCAACGCTGGCCGGCTCCGGCCCGGTGCTGTTGGTGGTGGACAATGGCTGGGCATCGGCCGGGGACTGGCCGCGACGCATGCAGGCGGCCAACACCGTATTGGATCGCGCCGAGCGCGCCGGGCGGGAGGTGGCGCTGCTGGCTACCGCACCGGATGGCTCTGCCGCAGCCCCACTGGCCACCCCGCCGCTCCCGGTGGCCGATCTGCGCGCGCGGGTCGCAGCGCTGCACCCCGAGCCCTGGCCACCGGATCGCGCGGCGGCAGCGAAAGCGGTGCTGGCCTGGCACCAATCCGACGCGTCGGTGGTCTATCTGGGTGACGGGCTGACGCATGGCGGCGATTTCACGCAATTCGCCGCAGCGTTGGGCCAGGCGGGCAAGGTGGCCGAGTTGCGCAGCGAGGCGGCGCCGGCCCGCCTCCTGCTGCCACCGGAGAATCAGGCGGACCGGCTGGTGGCGCGGGTCGCCCAGGCGCCGCATCCCCTCCCCGCCAAGGCCGTGGTGCTGGCGCAAAGCGGCGATGGCCGGACCCTGGCCCGCGCAACGCTGGATCTGCCGGCTGGTGCAAGCCAGGCCAACGCCGCGATCGTGCTGCCGCCGGAGCTGCGCAATCGGCTGAGCCGGCTGGTGCTGGAGGGACCTCCGACGGCTGCCTCCGTCGTGCTGCTCGACGAGCGCTGGCGGCGGCGGCCAGTTGGGATTCTCGCCGGCGACCTCGCGACTGCCGACACCCCATTTGCCGGACCGCTCTATTACCTGCACCGCGCGCTGGAGCCGTACACCGAGGTGCGCGAGGGCGATCTCGCAACTCTGCTGCAACGCCAGCTGTCGGTGGTGATCCTTGCCGACCGGCCATTGCCGGCGGGCGCTGAGCGCGACGCTCTGACCAAATGGGTGGAACAAGGCGGACTGCTGATCCGCTTCGCTGGTCCACGCACGGCCGAACAGCCGCTCGGCGAAACCGATCCTCTGATGCCGGTGAAACTGCTCAGCGGCGACCGTCAGCTTGGTGGGGCGCTGTCATGGGCCGAACCTGCAGGAGTGGCGCAGTTCAGCGCCGCCTCGCCGTTCGCCGGCCTCACCGTGCCAGACGAAGTCAAAGTGAACCGCCAGGTCCTGGCGGAGCCTTCAGCGGATCTCACCGGCCACACCTGGGCGACGCTGGCCGATGGCACGCCGCTGGTGACGCAGTCGGTCCTGGGTGGGGGACGCGTGGTGCTGTTCCACGTGACCGCCAACGCCGACTGGTCCAACCTTCCGCTGTCGGGCCTGTTCGTCGATATGCTGCGTCGCCTGGTCGCCCTGTCGGTGGGCGTGGCACCGATATCCGACAATAGCGTGCTGGCGCCAGCGGAAGCTCTGGACGGGTATGGGTTGCTGTCCCCGCCACCGCAGGCCGCGACAGGCCTGCCCGCCAATGAGATCGCACGCACCCCAGCTTCGCCGCGCCACCCGCCAGGGCTGTACGGCCCGGAGAATGGGCGGCGTGCGCTCAATCTCGGGACCAATCTCCCGATGCCCGAGGTGGCGCCACCGGTCGCCGGCGCTCGCATCGAGGATTACGCCAATGCGGTGCCGGAGCGAGCGCTCGGGCCGGCGCTGCTGGCAGCCGCGGTGGTTCTCTTCGCGCTCGATCTGCTGATAGCGCTGGGTCTGCGCGGCTTGCTGCGACCCGGTCGGGTGGCGGCAGCACTGTTGTTCGGTCTGCTGGCCACGCCGGCGGCGCAGGCGCTCGACAACAATCCCAATCCGGCGCTCGCCACACGGCTTGGCTACATCGTCACCGGGGATGGCCAATTGGATGGCGAGTCGCGCGCCGGCCTCGAAGGGTTGTCGGAATATGTCAACCGGCGCACCGCGGCGACGTTGGCGGAACCGGATGCGGTGGAGCCCGGCAAGACCGATCTGAGCTTTTATCCGCTGCTCTACTGGCCAATCAGCGCGGATGCGCAGCCGCTGTCCTCGGAGCAGGCGGCGGCACTGAACGACTACATGAGCCGGGGCGGCATCATCCTGATCGACACGCGGGATTCCGGCTCCGGTGCGGGCTTCGCGCCGGGTACCGGATCGGCTTTGCAGAAGGTGGCGCAGGGCTTGGTGGTTCCGCCTCTGGCGCCGTTGACCACGGAACACGTGCTGGCGCGCGCCTTCTATCTGCTGCAGGACTTTCCGGGGCGCTACACGGGCGGTTCGGTGTGGGTGCAGCGCGATCAGGACCGGACCAACGACAGCGTCAGCCCGGTGATCATTGGCGGCAACGACTGGGCAGCAGCCTGGGCCGTGGATGAGAGCGGGCACAATCCGTACGCGGTGATCCCGGGCGGCGCGCGTCAGCGAACGGTGGCGTATCGGTTCGGCGTGAACCTCGTGATGTATGCGCTGACCGGCAACTACAAGGGCGATCAGGTGCATGTGCCGGCAATACTGCAAAGGCTGGGGCAGTGATGGCATCAAGGATTACTCCACCCCCTCCCCTTGCGGGCGGGGGGTGGGGGAGGGGGGCCTAGGTGCACCCTGAAGACGTCATCGCCGCGCTCCGCTTCGAACCACTGCTGCCGCTCTGGCTGATCGCAATCCTCGGGGCGATGGCCCTGCTGATCGTGGCACTCGCCGCCTTCCGCCGGGCGCGCGGCACGGTCTGGCGGCTCGCCGGCTTCGCCATACTGCTGCTGTGGCTGGCTGGTCCACGCCTGGTGCAGGAAAGCCGTGACAATCTCCCCGACATCGGCCTGCTCGTGGTCGATCAGACGGCGTCCATGCAGATCGGCGAGCGCGCTCGGCTGGCGGAGGCAGCACGCGCGACGCTGACCCAGCAGGCCGCGAAGCTTCCCGACCTCGAACTCCGCACCGTCACCGTGCCGGAGAGCGGTGACGCCGGCACTCGCCTGTTCGGTGCTGTCGACCGTGCATTGGCAGATATTCCGCGCTCGCGCCTGGCCGGCACCATCGCCATCACCGACGGTCAGGTGCACGACATTCCCGACGCGGCGCCGGGCGGTGCGCCGCTCAATGTGCTGATCCCCGCAAAGGGCGAGGAAACCGACCGCCGCCTGCGGATTATCGAGGCGCCGAGTTACGGCATCGTAGGCAAGACGGTCACGTTGCGCGTCGCGATCGAGGACCTCGGCGTGGAGCATCCCGGTCCCTCCGCCAACCTGACGATCCGCCGCGATGGCGAGCCGCCCCGCGTCGAGAATGTGCCGATCGGCGTTGAGCAGCGGATCGATCTGCCGATCACCCGCGCCGGTCCCACTGTCGTTGAACTCTCGGCAAGCGCGCTGCCCGGCGAGGTTTCCACCATCAACAATCGCGCCGTGGTCGAGATCAATGGTGTTCGTGACCGGCTGCGCGTTCTGCTGATCTCGGGCGAACCGCATCCGGGTGAGCGCACCTGGCGGCGCCTGCTGAAGGCGGACCCGTCGGTCGATCTGGTGCACTTCACCATCCTTCGTCCGCCGGAGAAGGATGACCTCACGCCGCTGAACGAACTGGCCCTGATCGCCTTTCCAGTGCGCGAGCTGTTTCTCGACAAGATCCACGAGTTCGACCTGATCATCCTGGACCGCTTCCAGAATCGCGGTCTGCTGCCGATGCCCTACATCGCCAACATCGCCGAGCATGTTCGCGAGGGCGGCGCCCTGTTGTTGAGCGTGGGCCCTGAGTTCTCCGGCGCGAGCAGTCTCGCGGCCACGCCGATCGGTCAGATCCTGCCGGGTGTGCCGGCGTCGATGAACGCCGTTGTCGAGGGACAGTTCCGCCCGCGGGTCACCGATCTCGGTCAGCGCCATCCGGTTACCGAGGGACTGGCCGGCGCGAACCCGCCAGGCAATCCCGACGCGGCGCCAGGATGGGGATCGTGGTATCGCCGCATCCAGCCGACCGACGTCAGCGGTGAGGCGCTGCTAGGCACGCGTGACGACCAGCCGTTGCTTTTGCTGGACCGGGTGGGCAAGGGACGCGTCGCGCTGTTGCTGTCGGACCAGATCTGGCTGTGGTCGCGTGGCCACCAGGGCGGTGGCCCGCAGGCCGAACTGCTGCGCCGGGTGGCACACTGGCTGATGCAGGAGCCCGAGCTGGAGGAGAATGCGCTCACCGCGCAGGTTGCCGCCGGCCGGCTGACCATTGAGCGCCGTTCGACCGATCCTGCGCCGCCCGGCCAGGTCACGGTAACCGACCCGGACGGCAACAAGCGGACCCTTGACCTGGTCGCAGCCAGTCCCGGCAGAGGCACCGCCAATTTGCCGGCTCCGACGCCGGGCGTTTGGCAGGTTAGCGACGGAGCCCGCACCGCCTACGCCGCGGCCGGTGCCGCCAACCCGCTCGAATTCGCCGATCTGCGCGCCACCGCGACACTGCTTCGCAAGCTGGCGCGCGCGTCGGGCGGCGGCGTGCATTTCATCGGCACCGGTGTTGCCGGCGCGCCACCCGATGTGCCGGAACTGCGCCGCACCGAGCCAGACCGATCGGCGGCGGGCAGTTCCTGGGTCGGTATGGAGCGGCGACATGACCACGTGGTGACAGGGATTGCCTCGCTGGCGCTCCTGCCGTCCTGGATCGCTCTGCCGCTGATGCTTGGGCTGATGGTGCTGGCGTGGCGTCGCGAGGGGCAATAACCCGGCCTTAATCCCGCCAGGCGTAAGCTGCGCCACGTCGCTTCGCGGGAGATCGGAACGTGGAGGCAGCTGCCCGGCTGCACGGATTACGTGACGCACTGAACCTGTTGGAGAACGCTCAGCCCGAGCAGGCAGGGCAAATCTGTCGCCGTCTGATCTCACAGAACCGAGCTGACACCGAGGCTCTGCTGCTCCTCGGTCTTGCGGTTGGCATGCAAGGCCAACCCGTCGCGGCGGCACCGCTGCTCAACCGCGTGGCAAACAGGCGGCACGGACATGCTCATCCGTGCGGTGACCTTGCCCGAATGCTTGTCGCGCAAGGCAAGGCGACCCTCGTCGAGCCGCAGTATCGCGCGTGTCTGAAGCTGACGCCGGACGATCTTAGATTGCGCTACGGCCTCTCAGAGTTCCTACGTGAGCGCGGCGACTGCGAAGCCGCAATCGAACTGCTAGCGCCCGTGCTCCTGACACATCCCGACGACGCCGAGGCGCACGACCTGATGGGAATGGCATTGGCCGAGGCCGGCCGGTTTGCTGAAGCAGCCGAGAGGTTTCGCGAGGCGACAGTCTGCGATCCGACCCAGGCGGTGTTCTGGGCAAACCTCGGAATGATGCTGAAGGTCGAAGGCCAGTTCGATGCGTCGCTCGATGCGTACGACGCGGCGTTGGCGCGCGCACCCGATAATCGACAGATCAGGGGGAACCGGGCGGTAGCATGTCTGGGCGCCGGTCGGTTCGCGGAGGCACGGCCGGATGAGGATGCGATCCTGTCACAGCCGGGCCGCAGCGTGCTTCCCGTCAAGCGCTTGTTGCCACCGCTCTCGGTTCAACCCGACCTGACCGGCCGGACGGTCCTGGTGGTGCACGAGGAAGGTCTTGGCGACACGCTGCAGTTCATGCGCTATCTGCCGCTGCTCGCAAGGCGTGGCGCGCGTGTCGTCGCCGCTGTTCCGACAACACTGACAGCATTGCTGCGAACAGTGTCGGGCGTCGCGGACGTGCCGATCGGCGATGCCCCAGTGCCGCAGTACCGACTTCCACTGCTCGTTCAATGGACTGCCACGCGCCTTTGAGACCACGGTCGAGACCATCCCGTGCGAAGTCCCATATCTGGAAGCAGACCCTGCGCTGGTACGCCACTGGTCCGCGCGGTTACCGACGGGTGATGCATTGCGCGTCGGCCTGTGCTGGGCCGGCCAGGCGCGACCCTGGCTTCCGGGCTTCGTCGCGCTCGATCGCCGACGCAGCACCGATCTAACCACCTTGGCACCGCTCCGTGCCGTGCCAGGTGTGCGTTTCGTCAGCCTGCAGAAAGGACCCGCGGCGGCGCAGGCCCACGAGGGAAATCTCGATCTGCTCGATGTGATGGACGACGTCACGGACTTCGCGGACACCGCGGCCATCGTCGCCAGCCTGGACCTCGTGATCAGCGTCGACACGTCGATCGTGCATCTCGCGGGTGCGCTGGGAAAGCCTGTGTTCCTGCTCGACCGCTACGACAATTGCTGGCGCTGGCTGAGTGGGCGCGAGGACAGTCCATGGTATCCGTCGCTGCGCATCTTCCGCCAGGAACGCAGCGGCAAGTGGGAGCCGGTGATCGCCCGCGTCGTTACGGCACTCGCTGCAGCGGCGAGCCGTCCATCCCGCTCGCCGGAACACCGAGATGCCGCATGATGCTGGGCGCGAGATCGACAATGTGAGCCGGATCGCTGCGAGATCCGCCAGCGGCAAAACCCGGACCATCGATCAGCAACGTGGGCGACTGCTCGTACTGGGCGAGGCCGCCGTGCTGGCCGCAGCCCAGCCGGTCCTGCTTGCCCCAGCGCGGCCTGGCAGCGAGCGATCGCCCCGGCACGCCGAACTCGTTCTCGCCGCCATCGGCCTTCAACGACACCGCGAAGGCGAGGCTGTTGTGCGGCGCCTGTCCCACGGTCGCGAGACTGCTCGCGTCGAAAACCTGCCCCGCCCACGGCTGCGATGCCAGGAAGGCGCCGAGCCGGTCGCGTCGCTGTGCGGCATCCGGATGCAGATGGATCAGGCTTGCGTTGCCGCTGGACATCGCGATCACGTCGTTCGACGCGCGACCGGATTTCAGGCCGCCGGCGATCAACTCCGCCTCGATGTCCACAACGCCGGACACGGTTTCATGGCCGTGATCGGAGCCGACGATCAGCAGGACCTCGTCACCCGCCGCGCGTAGTGCGTCGACGGCGGCGATCGCCCTGCCGGCGTTGCGGTCCGCATCGTGCAGCACGGCGAGATGCTCCGGCGAGCCCAGTTGCATCTCGTGCTGCGAGTGATCGGGCTCGGCCAGCCACAGCACGGCGAGCGCCGGGCGGCGTGCGTTCAGCGCATCGGCGATGAAGTGATCCGTCACGATCCGATCTCCCGCCGAGTCCAATGTCACGGGTAGCGGTGCGATCGACGCACGGCCGGGCGCGAATGAACCTGCGCGGTGATACACGTGGCCGTAGCTGTCGGGATCGTGCGCATAGGCGGCACCTGGCGAGACATTGTTGTAGACGATGGCTCCGCCATGAGGTGCCAGGCGTTCGGCGAGCGTCGGCACAGCGAGCGCATGGCCGGTAACAGCGCGCTTGTGGTTCAGGAAGTCGGGGCGGCCGACATCGTGCGCCACCAGCACGCCATCCTCGAGCAGCGCCATCGAGTTGCCCTGCAGTGTGTGGCGTGCCGGATGGCAGCCCGTGGCGAAGGTCGCGGTCACCACCCGGGTGGCCGACGGAAAGGCGGTACGATAGGCAGGGAAGCGTTCGGCGCGCGTGGCAAACTCCGCCAGATGCGGCGTTCGTGCTGCATCGACGAAATCGCGTCGCAGACCATCGAGGATCACGAGGACAACACGCTTCATGTCAACCGCTCGGACAACAACGTCATGATCGTCATCACCACCGATGCCCACGCCGCGCACGATCCTGCCACCATGGCGCCTTCGCCGAGCGGTCGACCATTCTATGACCGTGCAGCGCGGGTGGACCAGTTGCTGTCGGCGGTGCGTCGGTTGGGCCTGCCGACCACCCCAGCACCCGATCACGGTATGGCACCGATCGCCGCGGTGCACGATGCGGGGTATCTGCACTTTCTGGAGACCGTCTTCGAGCGCTGGCAGGCGACGCCGCTGCCGGGGCCGGCAGTGCGGGCGTTCGGCTACGCGGTGCGGCAGATGCAGCGGCGACCGGACGCCGTCGTGGGCCAGGCGGGATACTATCTGAGCGGCGAGACCGTGCCTGTGCTGCAAGGAACCTGGCAGGCCGCGAAGACCTCGGCGCATGTCGCGGTGGAGGGCGCGAAGCGCGTCCTTGACGGCGCGCGCGAGGCGTATGCGCTCTGCCGCCCGTCAGGTCATCATGTCTATGCCGATCTGGCTGGCGGGTTCTGCTATCTCAACAACGCTGCGATTGCCGCACAGGTGCTGGTGGGCGGCGGAGCCAAGCCGGCGATTCTGGATGTCGACGTGCATCACGGCAACGGCACGCAGGGCATTCTGTATGAGCGCGACGACGTTTTCTTCTGCTCGGTGCACGGCGATCCGCGCGAGCTGTATCCGTGGTACGCGGGTTATCCAGACGAGACCGGCACGGGGAAGGGATCAGGCTGCAATCTGAATCTGCCGCTGGCAGCGGGAACAGAGGACGCAGGCTATGTCGAGGCGATTGAGACAGGGTTGGCCGCCGTCAGAAAGTCGGGCGCCTCCGTGCTGATCATTTCCCTCGGCTTCGACGCGCATGTCGGTGATCCCACCGCCAATCTCGCAGTCACCGGCGAGGGCTTCCGGAGCATCGGTCAGCGCATCGGCGGCCTGGGTCTGCCAACGCTGCTGGTGCAGGAGGGCGGCTACATCGTCGAGCGGCTCGGCGACAATCTCGCGGCGTTTCTCGCAGGATTTCTGCCAACACGGATGTAGATACGGCGAATATAAGCAGCGTCACCGCCCCGTCAGGATGCGCTCCACGAGCTGCTTCACCGAGGGGATGAAGCCGTTCGAATAGTACGGATCCTTGGCGAAGCGGTATGCATTGTGCCCGCTGAACATCAGGTTGCGTTCCAGCGCTGTCGGATCGTCGCTTTCGTGCGCGATGTTCTGCAGCGTCTTCTGAATGCAGAAGCTGCGTGGGTCCGGTCGCTTGTTGGTGCTGTAGTCGGGCTCCTGCTGCTCCCAGTTCGAGAAGCGGCATTGGCTGAGGCACCCCATGCAGGCGACCTGATCGGCCAGCAGCTCCTTGGCCTTATGCGGCGTGACGAAGATCAGTGTGCTGTCGGGTGTGCGGAGCGCCTCGGTGTAGCCTTGCGCCTCCCATGCTCTCGCGTGTTCCAGGTCGGCCGGGGTCAGATAGACAGCGCGCTTGCGCGGCCCGACGCCGAATTCGGCGATGTGTTCGCCGATCACCTCGCTGGTGTAGGCCGCCTGGCGTTCGTTGCGTTCACGTAATTCCTGGATGAAGCCGTTGTCCACAGCGCTCGAATAGAAGCCGGTCGGGCTGAAGCGGTTGAGGAAAACGTCGCCTTCCCGCAGCGTGCGCAGCCGTTCCTTCCACGCATCACCGATCGGGCTTTCCTGAGTGAGCAGCGGACGCGTCCCGAACTGGAACGCGACCGGGCCGAGATCAGGATTGTCGATCCAGGCCTGCCACTCCTCCAGCCACCACACGCCGCCGGCCATGATGATCGGCGTCTCATGCAGGCCGAACTCGCGCATCAGCTTACGCAGCGCCAGCACGCGGGGGAACGGGTCTTCGGGCTTCGCCGGGTCCTCGCTGTTGGACAGGCCGTTGTGGCCGCCGGCGAGCCAGGGGTCCTCGTAGACCACACCGCCGAGCAGTGACGCGGCCTTGGAATAGGCGCGCTTCCAAAGCGCATTGAAGGCACGCGCCGAGGATATGATAGGGTAATAATACACATTGAACCGGGCGGCGATGTCCGACAGGCGGTACGGCATGCCGGCACCGCACGTGATGCCGTTTACGATGCCCTTCGCCTGTTCCAGCACCTCGGTAATGATGCGTTCGGCGGCGCCCATCTCCCACAGGATGTTGGCGTGGATACGCCCCACGCCGCTGGCCAGCTCATAGGCGCGGCGTGCCTGCGTCAGCGCGCCCTGAACAGCGTAGGCCACCAGCTCCTCGTGTCGCTCACGCCGCGTGCGGCCGCGATAGACCTGCGGGATGCGGCGGCCTTGGTCGTCGAAGCTGTCCGCATTGACGGCGCTGAACGTGCCGACACCGCCGGCGCACGCCCAGTGTCCGGACGAGATGCCGTTCGAGATGGCGATGCCTTTGCCGCCCTCCACGAGCGGCAGCACCTCCGTGCCTCCCATGCGAATCGCATTGATTGCCTTCATAGGCCTCCGCCTCCCAACAGGCCGTATGACACAACCGTGACCGACTTCGGAACCCCCCTTCCCCTGCGCAAGGGAGGGGTTGGGGGGAGGGAGCCCGCTACTCGCCGATCGCCGGCTGCTCGGCAGCCTCCGGCGGCACTTCCTCCTCCCGCCGCTCGCGACGCTCGCCGCGCTCTGGGCGGTCGCGATCCCGGTCGCCGCGGCCTGGCTTGGCGCCGACCTTCTCGGTGATGTCCTCGCCGGTCGCCTGATCGACCACCCGCATCGACAGCTTCACCTTGCCCCGGTCGTCGAAGCCAAGGACCTTCACCTTCACCTGGTCGCCGACATTCACCACGTCTGTGGTCTTGCCCACCCGGCCTTGTTGCAGCTCGCTGATATGCACCAGCCCGTCACGCGAACCCAGGAAGTTCACGAAGGCGCCGAACTCGGCGGTCTTCACCACCTTTCCATTATAGATGATGCCGATCTCCGGCTCCGCCACGATGCCGCGGATCCAGTCGATCGCGCGCTGCGCCTGCAGTGAATCGGTCGCGGCGATCTTGATCGTGCCATCGTCCTCGATGTCGACCTTGCAGCCGGTCTGCTCGACGATCTCGCGGATCACCTTGCCGCCGGTGCCGATCACCTCGCGGATCTTCTCCTTCGGCACGTTCATGATGGTGATGCGTGGCGCGGTGGCGGCAACGTCACCGCGATGGCCGGTCAGGGCCTTCGCCATTTCGCCCAGGATGTGCATCCGCCCGTCGCGCGCCTGCTCCAGTGCGATGCGCATGATGTCGGGCGTGATCGAGGTGATCTTGATGTCCATCTGCAGCGCGGTGATGCCGCTGTCGGTGCCGGCCACCTTGAAGTCCATGTCGCCGAGGTGGTCCTCGTCGCCGAGGATGTCGGACAGCACGGCGAAGCCACGATCCTCCTTGATCAGCCCCATGGCGATGCCGGCCACCGGCCGCTGCAGCGGCACGCCGGCGTCCATCAGCGCGAGCGAACTCCCGCACACCGTCGCCATCGAAGAGCTGCCGTTGCTTTCGGTGATTTCGGAGACCACCCGCAGCGTGTAGGGGAACCTCTCCTTTGCAGGCAGCATGGGGTGCATCGCGCGCCAGGCCAGCTTGCCATGGCCCACTTCGCGGCGCCCCGGCGAACCCATCCGGCCAGCCTCGCCCACCGAATAAGGTGGGAAATTGTAGTGCAGCATGAAGTGCTCGCGGTACTCGCCCTCGAGCGCGTCGATAATCTGCTCGTCCTGCCCCGTGCCGAGCGTGGCAACGCACAGTGCCTGCGTCTCGCCGCGCGTGAACAGTGCGGAGCCATGCGCGCGCGGCAGAACGCCAACCTCGGCGACGATCGGCCGCACCGTCCGGGTGTCACGGCCGTCGATGCGTATGCCGGTCTCGAGGATGCCGCCGCGGACGACCTCCGCTTCCAGATCGTGGAAAACCGACTTGGCCTTGTCGACGTCCAGCCCGTCGGCAGTTAGCGCCTGGTTCAGCATCGCGCGGACCGCGTCCACCTTGTCGTGCCGCGCGCCCTTGTCCGGCTCGCGGTAGGCCTCTGTCAGGCCGCCGCGTGCCAGCCCATCGACGCGCGCCTTCAGCACCTGCTGCTCGGCCGACGGCTCGGATAGCGGCCACGGGTCCTTCGCAGCGTGTTCGGCCAGCTCGATGATCGCCTGGATCACCGGTTGGAAGCTTTCATGGCCGAAGGTGACCGCGCCAAGCATGACGTCCTCGGGCAGTTCCTGGGCCTCGGATTCCACCATCAGCACGCCGGCCGACGTGCCGGCGACGACCAGGTCGAGCTTCGAGCGCTCGATCTGGTCGGCGGTGGGGTTGAGGATGTACTGGCCGTCCTCGTAACCCACGCGTGCGGCGGCGATCGGGCCGAAGAACGGGATGCCTGACAGCGTCAGCGCGGCTGAACAACCGACCAAGGCAACGATATCAGGGTCGTTCTCCAGGTCATGGCTCAGCACGGTGGCGACGATCTGGACCTCATTGCGGAAGCCCTCGGGGAACAGCGGGCGGATCGGCCGGTCGATCAGACGGGACTTCAGCACCTCGGCCTCGGACGGCCGTCCCTCGCGCTTGAAGAACCCGCCGGGGATCTTGCCGGCGGCGAACGCCTTCTCCTGGTAGTTCACAGTGAGCGGGAAAAAGTCCTGACCGGGTCGGGAGCTCTTCACCCCGACGGCGGTGCAGAGCACGATCGTGTCGCCATAACGGGCGAGCACCGCACCATCGGCCTGCCGGGCAATCTTGCCGGTCTCCAGGACCAGCTTGCGGCCACCCCAGTCGAGTTCCTTGCGGAAGTAGTTGAACATTCACACGTCCTTACAGATGCGCGGCATCGGCGGACGGAGAGCCGGGCGCGCCGGTGCCCAATAGCTGGGCGGGAGGCGGCGTCTCGGGTCGCATGGATGGCGCGGGCTGCGTTGCTCGGAGCGCGGGCGCAGCCGCGGGCCATGTGGCCGGAAACGCCGTCGCGAATCCCGCACCTCGGGTCGCCGGAACGGCGGTCTGTCGGTCCGCCGCGTGACGCGGCGTCGGAGGCGGCAGCCGGCCCCCTTCGGCATTGCCCCGAGCCACCATGGTCCGGGGGTAGGCATCTTCGTACCCACGTCGGGGCATATTATATCTGGCGGACTCACTACAAGGTGTTCGCCTCAGGCGGGCGCCTTGAGCGGGCCATAGAACAGCACCCAGACGCAAAAATCGTCCGAGATAGCCTCGAACCCGTGCGGGATGCGCGCCGCACAGAACAATACGTCGCCCGGGCCGACCGGGCTTACCTTGTCCTCGACCCGGTAACGGCCGGTGCCCGCCGCGACGAAATACAGCTCGTCGCGCTGATGCGGCACCTGCGGGCCGTCGGTGGGCCTGGCCGCGAACCGAACCTCCAGATCGCCGTCGACGAATACCTCGGCCGACCGGCCTGGCGTCCGCGGCAGAGCAAGCGCGGCAGCTAACGACACCGGCAGAGGGGTTCGGTCCATCAGCGGCGCAGATTGAGCCGGCCGATCAGCGTCTGGTAGCGGCCCTGGTTCTTCGCTTTCAGGTAGTCGAGCAGTCGCCGGCGGCGGCCGACCAGCATCAGCAGGCCGCGTCGCGAGTGAAAATCCTTAGCGTGGGTCTTCAGGTGTTCGGTCAGGTTGCCGATTCGCTCGGACAGCAGGGCGACCTGCACTTCCGGGCTGCCGGTATCCTCCGGCGCGGTGGCGTACTCGCCGATCAGCACCGTGCGGCGCTCTGCGGTGATCGACATCGGGATGGTCTCCTTGGGTAAGAGTCACAGCATGCGCGCGGGCTTCATCCAGCCGTCTTGCAGCCGGGCCAGCCCGATCACGCAACTCCCCGCCATGGCGCGGACCAACCCTCCAGCGGGATCGGCCGAACCAGGAATGCGGCCCATCAGCGTGACCAGGCTGATCGCCTGGCCGTGCCTCAGGCCACTGGCCTCCGCCTCGGTCAAGGCCAGCGCCGGGATGTCGGCCAGCGCGGTCGCGACCGGAAGCAGCAGGTCCGGGGAAGCGGGCGGGGTATCGTCTGTCGCGCGAAGTTTGTCCAGGGGCATCGCCTGGGCCTCGCAGAATGGGCCGACGCGGAGGCGACGCAACGCCGTGATATGGCCGAGAGTGCCGCAGGCCTGGGCGAGGTCGCGTGCCAGACTGCGCATATAGACGCCCTTTCCCGAGGCGACCTCGAAGACGGCGGTGTCCTCATTCGGGCGTTCGATCAATTCGAAGCGGTCCACCCGGGCGGGACGCGGCTCCAGGTTGGGCGGGCGTCCCTCGCGAGCCATGTCGTAAGCGCGCTCTCCGGCTACTTTCACCGCCGAGAAGGTGGGGGGAACCTGCATGATGTCGCCGCGGAATTCTGCCGCTGCCGCGTGGACCTGCGCGTCGGTGGGTCGGACAGGTGATGTGGCGGTGAGCCTGCCGTCCGCATCGTCGGTCTCCCGCGCCTCACCGAAGCGCAGCGTGAAACGGTAGAGTTTCGTGCCATCCATGACGTAGGGGACGGTCTTTGTAGCGGCGCCGAACGCGATCGGCAGCACGCCCGTGGCGAGCGGATCGAGCGTGCCGCCGTGGCCGGCCTTCTGGGCATCGAATGCGCGGCGGACACGGTTGACCACGTCGGTGCTGGTCAACCCTGGCGGTTTGTCGATGATCAGCCAGCCGTCGAGCGGACGGCCGCGAGGTTTGCGGCGGGGCATGGGGGCAGAGGTCCTGGGGCGGGGCGGCGTAAGCGCAGAGCGGCAGGGTGTCAATGCGCGCGAACACCCCTCGCTGTCAGCAGTGGCTGTGCCGGACGGCAGTGTCAGCGCCTCGCCGAGTGCCGCGCCCTGCGGCAATCCAGGGCACACCACGCGTTCGTTTGCGACGACGGTGGCGTGGCGGATTGCGAAACGCCCACGTCGCATGCACTTGCCGATGCGCAACTGGGCATTGCGCGTGAACTTGACCGTCGCGGCTAATGCCACAAGTATCCGCAGTCGGAGCCCAGGCACCATGCGTGGTCCTCCGTCCGAGGCGCCGGTCAGCCCACCTAGGCCGGCGTTTTCAATATTGACCAAGCCCCGTCCGTGGTGGGCGGGGAAAACAACACAGGCCGATGGCGGTCGCGTCATCGGCTGTTTCTTGGTGTGAGGAGATTAAACCGATAATGTCAGATGTGATCACAATTCAGCCGGGTTCCGGATCGTTCACGGACGCCTCCGGCAACGTCTTCACGATCAACGCCGACGACAACGATACGGCCGAGATAAACGGTCAGCCGGTAACGCCGAACGGCGAAAGCACCAAAACCGGAGCCCTGCAACTGAACGCTGACAATGTGTACGCACAGGACCAGAGCAGCGGTCAATGGTATCTGCTGGCTTCGAAGGGGACACCCGGGCTCTGGGAATGGCAGCCTGTCTCGGCTCCGCCGGATTCGACGAGCTCGGGCGGAAACTTTGTGCTGTCTTCTGGCGACTCAACGACGGCTGCTCTCGGCAGCGACCAGACCCCCATGGTCTTCGTTTCCGGCAGCCCCGACGCGAGCGGGAGCTCCGGCAGCACGAACAGCCCCCCGGCGGCCAGCGGGAGCCTCAGCATCCAGCCGGGTGCCGGATCGTTCACCGACCCCTCCGGCAACATCTTCATGATCGTCGGCGGCAGTGATACAGCCGATATAAACGGCCAGCCGATAACGGCGAACGGAGAAAGCACCAATACCGGTGTTCTGGAACTCAGCAACGGCAGCGTCTACGGCCAGGATCAGAATTCCGGCCAGTGGTATCAGTTGGCCTCGAAGGGGGCACCGGGTCTCTACGAATGGCAGCCTGTCTCGGCGGTCCCGGCGTCCAATTGATCTGAATGCGGGTGCAAGGCTGCTGGCGGCGCGAGCAACTCAGGCCGTCATCTCTCGATAACAACGCGCCTTGCAAAATCCGCCCACCTTAAAGTCGAACAAACACCTGCCTTTTCCCCGGGCGCCAACGCGCGTCCGGGGCGCTCTTTGCGAGCCTTCAGGTCCGCGCGCCGAAAGTGCGCAGGAAGCACCGTGCCTCTTCCCTCGGTGGCTCTCGCTGATTCCCCGTGTTGAGTCTCTGCTTGCTCGAACTCGCTTGAGGCACTCCGTACCGTCCCGCCTGAACGTTGCAACCGCGTCAAGCCACCGTCGCGTTCTGCGCAGCCTGCGCCGCTTGGTTCAGCGTCCGGCCCAGGTGCCCTATAGAGTGATCCAGGACGGGGAAACGATGATCGGATCATGTGTCGATCTTTGAGGCGTGTGTGGCGCGCGGTCGGCGGACTGTGCGCCGCGGGAGTCGCACTCTCAATGCCGAACAACGCCCTGTCAGGTTCAGCGCGGGACTACCTGAATGCGCCGATCGACAGCTGGCTCGCCTTCTACAATGTGGGCTATGCGGCCTCGGTGACGCCGGAGGACGGGCTGGACGTAGCGGCCCGCATCCGCACCAACGTGGTTTCGCAATCCCTCGTTCTGACGCGGACCATGGACTACTGGGGGCGCACGGGCGGCATATCGATCGTAGTGCCCTACCTCTCCGTGGAAGCGAGCTCGGATGCCAACCGCAGCGCGGTTAGCGGCATCTCCGATATCGGCTTCCTCTGGCAGATGAACATCTTCGGCGGACCCGCTCTGACCCGCGAGGCATTCGCCAGCTTCGTGCCGCAGACCTTCGCTAGCTTCCACCTGTACGTCGGAACACCGCTGGGCGACTATCAATCAAGCCGCGCGCTCAACCCGTCGGCAAACCGATGGACCGTCCGTCCGACTGTCAACTTCAGCTACACGCCGGACCGCGGCCTGACATGGCTCGAGACCTACGTGTCGGTTGCGGCCTTCACCCCGAACAACGCGTTCCAGGCTGGCGGTGCAAACCGCCTGACGCAGAATCCGCTGTTCATCGTGGAAGGCCATGCGAGCCGCAACATCACCCCTCGCATCTGGCTGTCGGCGGACGCCTACTACAACGTTGGCGGAGAAACCAGCATCGACGGCGCGCGCCAGGGCAACGCGGCCGACACGCTGCGACTGGGCGCCGGCATGGGTGCGGGGCTCTGGCGCGGCGGCGACATGGTGCTGAGCGCCGAGTCCGTCGTCGCGAAGCCAGCAAGCGAGCCGAGCGCCTGGGGCGTCCGGCTCACCCTGCGGCAGTTCTGGTAGGCGTGCGACGCGCCGTGCCGATCAGGACGGCCGGGCGAAGGTGATGTTGTCGTCGATGACCGCGTTCGGACCAATCGGCACCCGACGCGGGTTCGCCAGATTCAAACTACGGAAGCTTATCTTGTCGCGCCAGACCTTGCGCAGGAAGTCCTCGAACACCTGGATGGTGAGCTGCTCGCCGGGGCAGCGGCGATACCCGAAGCCGAATGGCGCGAACCCGGCATAGTCGCAGACCGGCAGCGGCTTGCCGTCGACCACGCCGAACACCGTGCCGAACGCGCTGTTGGCCAAGGCTGCGTTGCGGCCGTCGCTGACCTTCATCGTGGTGAGGTCGAACGGGCATTTGGCGAAGCCGATCTGTTTGCTCCTCGCCTCGTCCACCTGGGCGCTGGTCGGCACATCACGGTAGCGGCCCGGGTCGAATTGCTGCGGATTGGTCCAGTGCATGGGATCGAAGCTGGTCGAAGTGTGCGGCGAGATCATGTAGCCGCTGCGCTCGTAGGGAAGACCGAAGCGCACGAAGGGTGAGACGCTGTCGCCGTAATTGTCGCTCGAGCCCGACTGACGCGTATCCGAAATCGACGAGATGCTCCCGCCGTTCGGCGAGATCGTGCGGAACAGCTCCATCACGAACATCTCGAGCGGCGTATAGGGCGCGCCGTTCGCGGCATCCGGATTGCCCGACATCGTCCTCTCGAACGCAGCGCGGACGGCGGGATCACCGCCATCCTGGCTGAGGCGCGACATAATGCCGAAGATCGAATTGCCCCATTGGCTGAACGCGACAAAGTTGTGGAAGCACTCAAAAACTACGTCTTTCTTGCTGAAGTGGGCGCCGTCGCCGGCATTCTTGAGCCAGTACCAGGCGATCGTTCTCTCCGGGTTGGCGATACGACCGTTGGCGATGTCGTCCAGACGTTCGTCGATCCAGTTCCTGAGGAAGTCCAGCAGTGCACGCACCGTCATGTAGTTGTCATAGACGATCGGCTGGGTCGGGTCGCGGAACGCGAGCACAGTGTTAAAGCTCTCGCCGATGGTGCGGACCTGCGAGGGAATTGCGTCGCCCTTCACCCCGAGGTGCAGATCCCAGTAGATGTCCCAGTAGTAGTCCAGATAATGCCGCATGAACGGCCGGCCGGCGAATTTTGGGTCGAGCAGCCCATCGAAGAAGGTGACCACCTTGGCACCGTACATCGGACGGTATAGATCGGGCGTGACCGCGGACATGTAGATCCGCTTCCGCAGGTTGTTGTCGCCACGCTTCTCGAGGCCCTGGAGGAACACCGTGACGCCCTCCTCCGGCGTCGGCTTCCAGCCCTGGTAGATCAGCCCCCAGAGGTCGTGCGGCAGGGCGTTCTCCTTGGAAAGCGTCACGTCGATCATCGGCAACGTGGGGCGCTCGCCTTCATAGACGCTGGTGAGGAAGAACGGGACGACGGCGTTCTCCACATAGGTCGGGTCGAAATGAGCCGGGATGGAAGCGCGGAACCGGGCCAATGCCGCGGCAAGATCCGACGATGTGGAACCGGCCGGCGTCGCCGTTGTGGTATCAGCGGCGGAAGCAGCGCCGGAAAACAACCCCGCTGCGCTCGCAGCGGCACCGGTCAGAACCGTCCGTCTTTCCATTCCCACCCCTCCCTTTGTACGCGAAGACTACTTATGCGCGAAAAGTGCCGCGGTTTCGCATGTTGACCGCGATCCAGACCAACGCCCATCTGATCAGGCACCCGGACCCGCAGCGAGACGCCGACCACGCACGGTTTGTCGTTGACGGCCGCAGTCTACCAGCATCGTGCCTTAGCGTCGATCAACCGGCCACGCGCAAAAGCGCGAACAGCACCGACATCGCGATCACCACCGCCCCAGTGGCGAAGACCAGTCGGTTCGCAAATAGACGACGCATCGTGGTTTCCTTCAGACGAAGCTATAGCGCTCTGAGTGGTACTTCGACAGCGGGACATGCATCTCGCTGAGCGTCCGCTCGATCGCATCCATCATCACGTTCGGCCCGCAGATGAAATACTCATGCTCGCCGAAAGGCGGCGGCAGATGGCGCCTGAGTATCTCGGCATTTATGAACCCCTGCTCGCCCGTCCAGCCGGTCGGTGGATTTGCCAGTACGTGAACGATCGTCAGATCGAGCCTCGTTTTCAGCGCTTCGAGTTCCTCACGGAAGGTGATCGAGTCCCAGTCCCTGCTGCCGTAGAGAAGGATCACGGGCCGTTCATCGCCCCGGTCGGCAAATGTGCGGATCAGGCTCATCATCGGCGTCACGCCGACGCCGCCGGCGATCAGCACGTGCATATCCGTCGGATTGCCGGAGGTGAACGCACCGTACGGCCCATCGAGGTAGACGCGCTGCCCCACCGGCACTTCATGAATTGCATTCGTGAAATCGCCAAGCTCCCTGATCGACATCTCTACCCGCCCGTCAGAAGCGTTGGCGCTGGACGAGAACGAGAACGGGTGACCGGTAATTTTGAAGGGACTTCCCCACAGCGTCAGCCAGCCGAATTGGCCAGGGCTGAAGCGGAAGCCGGCATGGCCATCCGGCCGCATCACCAGCGTCCAGGTGTCACCGCGTTCCCTGCGAACTTCAGCGACGCGGTACGGCCGACGCAGCAGGAACAGCGGCTTGACGATACGCACGTAAAGCAGCAGCCCGATCCAGAAGACTGTCAGGCCGACCCACAACACCCGCTTCCATGGGTCGATCAGGTAGAAGCCCCATCCAACCATGTGCAGGATTCCCGCGGCGACGGCGACAACCGCGAGCAGGATGTGCGTAAGGTGCCAGGTCTCGTAGCGGATCTTCAGTTTCTGACGCCACAGAGCCATCACCACCAGGGCGATCAGCGAGTAGGTCGACAGGGCGGCGAAGCGGGCGCGCCAGGGCGCTTGCAGGGAATTCAGCAGCGCGAGCAGTTCCGGCCGCACGATGAACAGGATGAGCGGATGCGCTATGACAAGACCGACGGCTATCAGCGATATCTGGCGGTGAAAGTGATAGATGACATCCTCGCCCCATGGCTCGGTGACATAGCGGAAGCGTGCCGTGAGGCCGAATTGCAGGCCCATCATCGCCAGGCCGGAGTAACCGATTGCGACCGAGAACTCTGTCCAGAAGTCGCGCGCTGGCGGCAACGAACCTCCCAGGAGCGCGAACAATGGGGCGAGAATGAAAAGCAGATATAGAGCAAGCCAAACGGCCCCTCGCGCCGTGTAAGGAAGCATCGAGCGACCCACCCCCCTGTCACCGCTCCACACGCATTGGCCACCATAGGGTCGCTGCGAGGCTTGAGGAAGCCCGCGTGTTGTAGTGTGCGAGCGGTTCATCGCTCCATGCGAGGTGAATGATGCACGACGTAGTCATAATCGGCGGCGGCCACAACGGCCTTGTCTGCTCCGCCTATCTGGCGATGGCGGGGTTCAAGGTCGTCGTGCTCGATCAGCGGCACGTGGTCGGAGGCGCTGCCGTCACGGAGGAATTCAGTCCGGGCTTTGCCAATTCGGTTGCATCCTACACGGTCTCGCTGTTGAGCCCGAAGGTCATCCGTGACCTCGATCTCAACGCCCATGGATTGCGCATTGTCGAGCGTCCGCTCGCCAACTTTCTGCCATTGGATGATGGACGCTTCCTGAAGGTCGGCGGCGACCAAACGAAGCGCGAGGTCGCGAAATTCTCGACGCATGATGCGGATCGTCTGGACGACTACCAAGCGCGGCTGGCCGCGGTCGCCGAGGTCTTGCGCGCCGTCGTCCTCGAGACGCCGCCGAATGTCGTCGAAGGAGCCTCGATCACCGCCATTGCCCAATTGATCAAGCTTGGCAGGATGGGCAACAGAATTCGCGCCCTTGGACTCGATCTCCAGCGAGACCTTCTCGACCTCTTCACGGCGTCCGCCGGCGACTTCCTCGACGGCTGGTTCGAAAGCGCGCCTATCAAGGCTGCTTTCGGCTTCGACAGCATCGTCGGCAATTATGCGAGCCCCTACGCCCCCGGCTCGGCCTACGTTCTGCTGCACCATAACTTTGGCGAGGTGAACGGCAAGAAAGGTGTCTGGGGCCACGCCATCGGCGGCATGGGTGCCATCACCCAGGCCATGGCGAAAGCCGCCACAAATTATGGCGTGGACATCAGGCTTGCCACGCGCGTGCGCCGGGTCCTTGTCGAGAATGGCCGTGCCGTCGGTATCGAGACGGACAAGGGCGAAGCGATCCGTGCCGTGGCCGTCGCCGCGGGGATCAATCCCAGGCTCCTCTACCTCGAACTCGTCGATCCGCTTGTCCTGCCCGCAGGGTTTCGGCGACGCATGGAGAACTGGCGTTGCAGCTCGGGCACGTTTCGCATGAACGTCGCACTTTCCGAGTTGCCGGACTTCACCGCCTTACCCGGTCGCGCAAGTGCCGAGCACCATGCGTCAGGCATCATCATTGCACCAAGTCTCGCCTACATGGAGCGCGCCTATTTCGACGCACGTTCCATCGGCTGGTCGCGCAGCCCGATCGTGGAATTGGTCATTCCCTCAACGCTCGACGACACGCTCGCACCGCGCGGGCAGCACGTGGCAAGCCTGTTCTGCCAGCATGTCGCGCCGAAACTGCCCGACGGTTCGTCATGGGACGACCATCGCGAAACCGTCGCCGATCTCATGATCGAGACGGTGGATCGCTACGCGCCGAATTTCCGCCGCTCGGTGCTGGCGCGTCAGATCTTCTCCCCTCTGGACCTCGAAAGGACATTCGGCCTGATCGGCGGCGACATCTTCCATGGAGCGCTTGATCTGGGGCAGATCTTCTCGGCGCGTCCGATGCTGGGCCACGCGGATTACCGAGGTCCGATCGCGGGCCTCTATCTGTGCGGCTCGGGAGGCCATCCGGGTGGCGGCGTCACGGGCGCGCCCGGCCACAACGCCGCTCGCGAAATCCTGCGCGATCTGAGGCGCGGTCGGCGTCGGCCGCCCCGGACGCCGCGCCAACGATCAGGTTGACGCGCTTGGCCTCAATCGCAAAGCTGAGGCGAAACATGGAGGGCGGTAATGCCATTCGATGGTGAAGTACGGCCATACGTGTTGTCTGGAGGCCAGGCGGCCGCGCAATCAGCGGTCGTGCTCGACAGGGTGGAATGCCTTCTCGATGGCGGCGCGAAGTGGGCACGGCGAGCGCTTGAGACGATCGATGGCAGGCATTGTCTCCTCGGGGCGATCCAACATGTCCGACATGGACTCGGAGACAAGGACGAGCGCGCGGCCGTGTACCTCGCGCGCGCGATCAACCAGTGGCAGCTTCGCAAGGGTCTGCCGCCTCTCGGCGACGGGGGTGATTGCAGCATCATTGGCTTCAATGATGCGCATCGGCGTGACTTTGCCGATATTGCCGCCGTGCTGAAGGAGGCCCGCCAACTCGCCAGGGCCGATTACCTTGGTGGCAGCTGAGGAAACCGGGCAGATCGCCTCTGCTTGCATGTTTCAACAGGCGTGGGGCTGACCGGCCTATACGGCCGCACGCCTGGTCGCCACGGCTCCGGCACTTTGGCCGATTCTGTGCTATGCTCACGGCCAACAAGACGTCAGCAGGTGGAGCATGCCCTGGTCCGGACGCAGGCTGGTTCTAGACCCGCAGAAGCGGCGCCTGCTGGCCTGCCTGACCCTCGCTCTCGCGTACATCGCCTCGGGCCGTCTGGGTCTGCTGCTGGCCGTGCCGCCGGGATACGCGACGGCGATATTTCCGCCCGCGGGTATTGCCATGGCCTCTGTGCTGATCGGCGGACGCGGAACGCTGCCGTGGATATTCGCCAGCTCGTGTGCGCTCAATCTGTGGGTCGGCTCAACCATGGAGCAGGACAGTGCGGTGCTGGCCTTCGCCGTGGCTGTGGCGATCGCAGCGGCCTCCGTCGCGCAAGCCGCAGTCGGTGGGTGGGCACTGCGCAAGCTCATCGGCTATCCGGCGACCCTCGACAACGTCAGGGATCTGGGGCGGTACCTGCTGATCACACCGGTGTTGTGTCTGACCAGCGCCACACTGTCGCACGCGGGTATGGCGGCGCTTGGCGTAATCGGCACTTCTGACGTCGCCTCGAGCTGGCTCTCCTGGTGGATCGGCGACACGCTCGGTGTCCTGCTGTCCCTGCCGCTTGTCATGGTTGCGGCTGGTAAGCCCCGTGCCCTATGGCGCGGCCGCGCACAGTCAGTCGCGCTACCGATGCTTTTGTTCTTCGCCCTCTTCGTGGCGATTTTTGTCCGCACGAGAGCATGGGAGCGCGATCAGTCACTTGCCGAGTTCCAGCTTCTGTCGCAGGGGTTCACCGACAAGCTGCAGTTCCAACTCGAGGCACAAGAGGATTTTCTCCAGCAACTCAGTGCAAGCTGGAACGGACCGTCGTCGTTATCACCCCAGGATTTTACCCGGCTGACCAATCGCCTCTTGCAGCGCTACCCTGCGATACAGGCGATCGAATGGGCGCCCGAGGTGGGCCGCGCGGCGCGCGACAAATTCGTGGCGATGCAGCAAGAGAACAACCCAAGCTTCGCTATCCGCGAGCGCGGCAACGCCGCGGGCACCCGGCAAGCGGACGATCGAACCGAATTCTATCCCGTCACGTATGTTGAGCCCCTGCAGGGCAATGAGGCCGCAGTCGGCTTCGATCTTGCCTCCGATCCCGAGCGGCGTGCCACGGTACGTCGCACGATCGCGACCGGAACTGCGGCTGCCACGGCGCCAATCCGGCTGATCCAGAAGCCTGAGGATCTCACTGGCATTCTGTTGGCCTTGTCTGTCCCACGCGGGCCGAGCGGGCCTGGCGTGTTGCTCGTCGTCCTTCACATGGACAAGTTCATCGCGGCCACGCTCGGTCCGGCAGGCCAGAATCTCGCCGCCGAGTTTGTCGATCAGGCGGCAGGCCAGCCGCTGTTCGACACCCTCGCGGACGGCTTTGCGACTGCGGCGTATAACCATGCGATCACGTTCGGCGGAAGAAATTACGCCATCAGGACCGCGCCGACGCCGCACTACTCCGCAGCACACCAGGGTTGGCAGAGTTGGGTCGTGTTGGTCGCCGGGATATTGAGCACCAGCCTGCTTGGCACATTCCTCTTGTTGAGCACCGGGGAACGCCAGCGCTTTGCCCGCCTGCTGTCGGAAAGGACGCGGGAGCGTGACCGTATCTGGCAGGTATCCGAGGACCTGCTCGGCGTGAGCAATTTTGCTGGCTACTTCACGAGCGTCAATCCTGCCTGGACGAAGACGCTCGGCTGGAGCGAAGGCGAGATCAAGGCTCTGCATGTCAACGAATTGCGCCATCCTGACGATCTGCTGATCGGTACCGAAGGGCGCCGACGCCTCGCCGAGGGTGCCGGCACCGTGCGGATCGAGAACCGCTTTCGCCATCAGGACGGTTCATATCGCTGGATCTACTGGACGATGACCGCCCAACAGGGCTTGATCTACCTGATCGGACGCAATGTCACTGCCGACAAGGAAGCGGCTCAGGCGCATCGGCAGACCGAAGACCAGTTACGCCAGCTGCAGAAGATGGAGTCCGTCGGCCAGCTCACCGGCGGCATCGCGCACGACTTCAATAACCTGCTCACAGTTATCCTCGGCAATCTCGAGCTTCTTGAACGATCGCTCGATGCCGCATCGAGCAGGGCGCTCAAGGCGGTCAAGGGGGCGATGACCGGCGCGACGCGGGCGGTGACCTTGACTCAGCGTTTGCTGGCCTACGCGCAGCGTCAGCCATTGCGGCCGCGCACCGTCGATGTAAACGAGCTGGTTGTCGGCATGGGTGATCTGATCAGCCGCACGCAGGGCGAGATGATCCGCTACGAGTTCGCGCTTCGCGCACAACCGCCATTTTGTGTCTGTGACGCCAACCAGCTCGAGACGGCGCTGCTCAATCTGGTTATCAACGCACGCGACGCGATGCCGCAGGGTGGCCGGTTGACGGTGGCGACTGCCAACGTCGCCTTTGACGCAGTGCACGCGAGCCTCCGCCGCATTGCCGCGGGCTCTTACGTGATGCTCGCGGTCAGCGACACGGGGATCGGCATGTCGCGTGAGACGGTCGAGCGCGCATTCGAGCCGTTCTTCACCACAAAAGGTGCAGGCAAAGGGACCGGCCTTGGCCTGAGCATGGTGTATGGTTTCGTCAAGCAGTCGAACGGTCATACCGAGATCGAAAGCGAGCCCGGGTCCGGCACGACGCTGCGGATTTTTCTGCCGGCCCTGGCGGCCGGCAAAACCGGGGGGACCCAGGGGACCGAGAGCCCGCCGGTTGGCGCCAGCACGCGCGGGGCAGGCGAGACGATCCTGGTCACCGAGGACGATGCGGGTGTGCGTGGCTATGTGGTGGAGGCCCTGCGGGAGCTGAACTACGATGTTATGGAGGCAGACGATGCCGCCGCCGCGCTGGCAATCATCTCCCGGGCCAATCTGCGGATCGATCTGCTGCTGACCGATGTCGTGATGCCGGGCATGAATGGCCGTGAGCTGGCGGATCGGGCGAAGGTGGCGATGCCTCACATCCGGGTGCTGTTCATGACCGGATACTCGCAGGACGCCATTGTCCATCAGGGCCGGCTCGACCCCGACATCGAGCTGCTCGAAAAGCCATTTCGCAGCGAAGGGCTGGCTGTCCGGGTGCGCGCGATGCTCGATGCGGAGGTCGATGCGACCTGAGTGAGCCGCCCGGCGCGGCCATCTCGGCTTCCGGACGAAGAAAACCCATCGACCCGCCCGATTAAACCAGCCAGAATAATTCATTGGACTATGGCATCCCGAAGCACAATGTTCCGCTCGCATCGCGACCGGCTAGTCCATTAAAGCCGCAGCGGGCCTATCAACCGGGAGACATTGTCATGGCTAAAGAGACGACCACGCTGACGACAGCGGGGGGCGCACCGGTCCCGGACAACCAGAACTCGATCACTGCGGGCGCGCGCGGGCCTGTGCTGCTGCAGGATTGGCAGTTGATCGAAAAACTGGCGCATCAGAACCGTGAGCGCATCCCTGAGCGGGTGGTGCATGCGAAGGGCTGGGGCGCCCACGGCACGCTGACGGTGACCAACGACATCACCAAATACACGCGGGCGAAGCTGTTCTCCGCGGTCGGCAAGACGACCCCGCTGATCGCCCGGTTCTCCACCGTGGCAGGCGAGGCCGGTGCCGCCGACGCCGAGCGCGACGTACGTGGCTTCGCGGTGAAATATTACACCGAGGAAGGCAACTGGGACCTGGTGGGGAACAATACCCCGGTATTCTTCGTGCGCGATCCGCTGAAGTTCCCGGACTTCATCCACACCCAGAAGCGCCACCCGAAGAGCAACCTGCGCTCGCCGACCGCGATGTGGGATTTCTGGTCGCTCAGCCCGGAGAGCCTGCATCAAGTCACCATTCTGATGTCGGACCGCGGCCTGCCGACCAGCCCGCGGTTCATGAATGGCTACGGCAGCCATACGTTCAGCTTCTGGAACGACAGCGGCGAGCGGTTCTGGGTGAAGTTTCACTACAAGACACTCCAAGGCCACCGTTTCCTGACCAATTCGCAGGCCGCTCAGGTTATTGGGCAGACGCGCGAATCCTACCAGGAGGATCTGTTCGGCTCGATCGAGCGTGGCGAGTTCCCGAAGTGGCGCCTCTGCGTGCAGATCATGCCGGAGCTGGACGCCGAGAAGCAGCCGTTCAATCCGTTCGACCTCACCAAGGTCTGGCCGCACAAGAGCTTCCCGCTGATCGAAGTCGGCATCGTCGAGCTCAACCGGAACCCCGACAACTACTTCGCCGAAATCGAGCAACTGGCGCTGAGCCCGTCCAATATTGTTCCGGGCATCGGGTTCAGCCCGGACAAGATGCTGCAGGCGCGCATTTTCGCCTACGCCGACGCGCATCGCCACCGGATCGGCACGCACTACGAGGCTCTGCCGGTGAACGCGCCGCATGTGCCGGTGCACAACTACAACAAGGACGGCGCGATGCGGTTCACCCGCAACGACACTGGCAACCCCGACGCCTACTACGAGCCTAATTCGTTCAACGGCCCGCGGCAGGATCCGGCGGTGAAAGAGCCGCCGCTGAGGATCTCCGGCGATGCCGACCGCTACGACCACCGCATCGGCAATGACGACTATGGCCAGGTTGGCGCGCTGTTCCGCCTGTTCGACGCCGGGCAACGGCAGCGTCTGTTCAGCAACGTCGCCGCACTGATGCAGGGCGTCCCGAGCGAAATCGTCGAGCGCCAGCTGATGCACTTTGCGCGGGTCGATCCGGCCTATGCTGCCGGTGTTCGGGCCGCACTCGTGCCGAACCAGATGGCGGCAGAGTAGTTCGCTCCGGTCCGGTGACACGCTCCAGCGTGCACCGGACCAGTTGCGACAGGCGACAGGTTCCTGTGGCGGCTGCGCTTGGCCCGACATGCCGGGTTGTGCGCCGTCAGCGTCGCCAAGAGATCTTTTGACATGATCGTGGTCCGGACCGAAAGTCCGGAACAGGCACCGACCTGATGGCTGAGCCGCGGTGACGCGGCTCAGCGAAATCTCCGAGAGTGCCGCAGCTCAAACGGGGTAGCGATCATGGCCTCTGACACGATGACAGCACAGATCTCCGGCAAGGATGGCTTCATCGCCGCACTTGACCAGAGCGGCGGATCGACACCCGGCGCACTGCGCCTCTACGGCATTCCCGATAGCGCCTACAGCGGTGAAGTTGAGATGTTCAGTCTCATGCATGCCATGCGAGTTCGCATCATGACCGCACCCGCCTTCACCGGCGCCAAAGTCATCGCCACCATCCTCTTCGAGGGCACGATGGACGGCGAGGCACAGGGAAAGCCTGTACCCACGTTCCTGTGGGAGGATCGGCGCGTCGTGCCGTTCGTGAAGGTCGACAAGGGCCTCCAGCCTGAGAATGACGGCGTCAGCCTGATGCGGCCCATACCATCGCTCGACGTGCTGCTTGCCCGGGCGGTGAAGCTCGGCGTGTTCGGCACCAAGATGCGTTCCGTCATCAACCTGCCATCGAAAGACGGCATCGCTGCCGTGGTGGCGCAACAATTCGCGGTGGCCGCGCAGATCGCCGCGCACGGTCTCATGCCGATCATCGAGCCTGAGGTCCTGGTCAAAAGCCCGGACAAGTCCGGCTCCGAGGCCATCCTGCTCGCGGAACTCAAGCGCGGGCTTGACGCTTGGCGGGGCGACGGCCGGGTGATGCTCAAGCTGACGATACCGAACGTTCCGGATTTCTATTCGGCACTGATCAAGCATGAGCGCGTGGCCAGGGTTGTCGCGCTTTCTGGCGGCTATACGCGGGACGACGCCTGCAAACGTCTCGCCGCCAATCACGCCATGATCGCGAGCTTCTCGCGCGCGCTGGCCGAGGGGCTGACGCATTCGATGAGTGATGGCGAGTTCGACGCGGCGCTGGCCAGATCCATCGACGAGATCTATCGGGCCTCGACCGTGAAGGTCTGATGCCTGGCGACAGCGGTGGGGTAATCAGCCGCCGGCGCGAATGATTGCAGCGACCTTCTCGGCGATCATCATCACTGGAAGGTTGATGTTCGCGCACGGGATGGTGGGCATCAGCGATGCATCACACACGCGCAGGCCTTCGATGCCGAGCACCCGCGCATTGCCATCGGTGACCGCTGTTGGATCTGCGGGGTCGCCCATGCGGCACGAGCCGCAGGCATGCCAGTTGCCATTGATGCCTCTTCGTAGATAGGCCTCCAACGAGCATCCATCGGCGGCCAGGTCTGCGGGCGATTTACTTGTGCCCGAAACAAAATTCATAATTCGCTGCCTGATGTCCGAGCTTCGATCCATAATGGGGCCGCCGACTGCGGTTAGCGCGGCATTACGCCGACTGGGGCGAGTGAGGCCGCGAATGCGGGGCGAATATCCGACAGGGAACAGATTCGTTACGACACCTGCCTGCTGCGCCGCGGCCATCGCACGCGCCATCAACAGAAACCCGTCTTTCAGGCGCGCCATGTCACGCGGATCCGAAAGCATGCGGAAATCAATCTCGGCAGGCGCAGTCTGCGAGTCGGCCAGACGCACACGTCCGGTGGAATAGGACTTGTTCACCCAGCACCCGACCGCGCCGATCCGCCATCCCACCGAGTGCCAACCGGTACGCGCCAGAATCTCGATATGCATGTCGCCGGGCGGCGCTCCTTCTATTCCGGAAGAGTATCGGACCGCCGCCTGGAGATGATGCCCCTTGCGATCATGCAGACGTGCTGACGGATGCAGATATCCGGCGATACGGGCTGCAGGATGTTCTTGCAGATTTTCACCCACGCCCGGTCGGTTAACCGCAACTGGAATGCCATGCTCGGCAAGATGCACGCCTGGCCCGATGCCGCTCTTCATGAGGATCACCGGGCTCTGGAGTGCGCCCGCGGAAACAATGACCTGGCGAGCCTTGATCGAAAGCGATTCATTGTCTCGTGTCAGACGGCCACCGGCGACCCGCCCGTCCACGATGGTCAGTCCCTCGAACAGTGTATTGGTGAGAATGGTCAGATTTGGCCGACGACGAACCTCGGGTGACAGATACGCCAGGGCGGTACTGGCACGTCGGCCGTGCTGATCCAGGTTGATCGAGGTCGGGAATACGCCGTCCACCCAGGGACCGTTCTGGTCATCCTGCTCTGCATAGCCCATATCGGCGAAGATCTTTGCGATGGTGCGTGTGAACCCGCTCCAGCCGGCGGGGCGATGCCGCTGTATCGGCATGGGCCCATCCCTTCCATGGAGTGGCTCACCGAAATCGGCGTCGGTTTCCAGCTTCTTGAAGTAGGGCAGAACGTTGGACCAGCTCCATCCAACTGCGCCCTTCGCTGCCCATTCGTCGTAGTCGTAAGGCGATCCACGGTTGGCGCAGATCCCATTGATAGACGAGCCGCCACCGAGGATTCGCGCCTGCTCATAGAGCCATGACTGGCCCGGTCGGTTCCCTCCACTGTCGCCGCGAGATGCGAGCAGAGACGGCCATAACCAATCGGGCTCAAAGTGGGTGCGCCCCGGATAGGCCGCCGCAAGCTCGGGCGGCATTTCGGTTGCCGTAAGATCGCGTCCCGCCTCGGCCAGCAGTACGTGTGTCGCAGGATCTTCGCTGAGCCGCGAGGCGAGGACGCAACCAGCAGAGCCGCCTCCGACGATCAGAAAGTCAACTGGTTCGGAAGGTAGGCTCATCCGGTCAGGCCTCGTCGTTGTCATGCTGCAGCGACGGCTCCCATTAGAGCACATGGGAAAACTGTCAACAGGATTTGACCGGGCAAATATCCCGAAACCCTTTGAAACAATGAGGTCGATATTGTCGGCCTTGAGCCGGTAGCCTCAGAGGGCAAACGCGGCCGAGTCACCATTCATCGCATGGCGATCTGATGGAGAAACGCCGCGCATCAGTAGGCGTTCTTGTCATGCAACAGGACGCGAACCGTGCGCCATATGATTCGCAAGTCGAAAGCGAGCGACCAATGGCGAATATAATGGAGGTCAAGCGTGACCCTGTTGCGGACGTCTTCCGCAGTGTGTAGCGCTCCCCGACTGCCGTTTATCTGCGCCCACCCTGTCAGTCCCGGCTTCACTCGTTGTCGAATCCGGTATGCCGGCGCTGCCTGATCCAACGCCAGGCCCTCGACCGTCGTGCCGACAGCGTGCGGCCGAGGCCCGACCAAAGACATGTCGCCACGCAGGACGTTCAGCAACTGGGGCAGTTCATCGAGGCTCCTGCGCCTCAGCCATGCTCCGACCGAGGTGATCCGGTGATCACCCCGTCGCGTTTGTGCGGCACCTTCCGCATCCGAAAGATGCGTGAACATCGTCCGAAACTTCAGCGCCTCGAAGGCTTGGCCGTTATGGCCTACCCTCAACTGCCGAAAGAGAATAGGACCGGGGGAGGTCAGCTTGACGAGCACCGAGATGGCTATCATCGCGGGCGCGGCCAACACGAGCAAGAGACCGGCGAAGAAGATATCCTGCGCCCGCTTCAGCGGGGCCTGCCAACCGAGCAGCGACGGGTAACTGGCCCGCATGAACGGGATGCCACCTAATTCAACGGTTATCGTCAACGGCAATTCCAGATTGTCCAGGGATGACGCATAAAGCACGTCCACTCGGGTGCTCTGCGCCAACCTCATGACGCTCCTTGCCTCGGCGCTATCCAACCACGGCTCGGCAAGAATAACGACGTCGACCTCGCTCTTGCTGACCATGCCAGCGAGTTCGTCGTGTTGTCCCAGCACGGGCAAGCCGCAGACCATTGCCGGCGTGCTAACCCCGTTCGCGGGATATGTGTCCTCGCAATCGATGACGCCAACGATCCGGGCTGATGCAGGCAGCGCCTGGTGAAGGCTCTGAACGAGACCCGAACAGCGCTCGGGCCGGCCAACAATCACGATGCGGCGCGGGTCTGCGCAGGCGGCAAATATCGGCCGACCTAGAACGCGCACGGAGATGACCGCCAGATAACTGACGACCGGGAAGAAGAACACCCACACGATCAGCCCAGCCGCATCCGTCCCGACAAACCTGAGCCGCTCAAGCGACTGGTGCGGCAGCATGGATCCGGCGGGCACGATTGAGGCCAGCACCAGGAACAGCGCGGCTCCGGTCGACTGCAGCCAGGCTGACGCGAGGCTCCATGGCCGCACGCCCCTGTCGAACAGCGTGCCCTGTTGGCCACGCAACGCAACATGCGCTACCATCAATGAGCAAACGCATATTCCGAGCCATGGGTGGGGAGGGTGAAATCCGGGAACAAACGCCTTAGGTACGATAAGTGACATAAAAAAGACCGCGATAACGGCCAGGGCTTCGGCCAGACGCGCAGACACGGCTACGGGCATTAATGGTTAGCCTTCTTTCTCACTGAGTCTCCGCGTCACGCACGAGCTGTTTTTGACATCGTCCTAGGTCGGTGCTAGTGGAATCTTGTACCTTCGTCTGACGCGGACCCGTCGTATCCCATTTTTCGCTCCCAAAAGTCGAGCCTGAATGAAGTTCGGGAACGCAACATCGCGTGATCAACAGGACAACCATGCCTCCCTCCAAGGGAGTTGGTTGTGTGATTCTAATTGGAATAATTGACTGGCTACGACGTTGGAGCCGCGGCCGCGCTCGTTGAGATAGGCTAATAACAGTAAGTTGAAGCCTCGATTCACGGAACCCGATTTTGCGTGTCGCGCAACGCATAACACACGCATAGATTGCAGTCTTTCTTGCACGCTGTGACGTCGGCTGACCTCAGCCGCTCCGGCGCCCACCGCTCAGCAGCCGCTCAACCAATACCGCCGCAACGATGATCGCGCCGATCGCGCTCCCCTGCCAGTACGGCGAGACGTTCAGCAGGTTCAGCCCGTTGCGGATAAACACCACGATGCCCCCCAGCAGCGTGCCGATGATCGAGCCACGTCCGCCGAACAGACTGGCACCGCCGATCACCACGGCAGCGATTGCGTCCAGTTCCAGCCCTGAGCCGCCAATCGGATCAATCGATAGGATACGCGATGCCAGGAAGATGGCGGCCACGCCACTCATCGCGCCAGAGACGACGTAAGCCAGCCCGCTCCACGCGCGATCGAGTGTCCGGCGACCCGCGCCGCCTCGACGCTCGATCCGATCGCATACAGCGTGCGGCCGCCTTTGGCGTAGGTCAGGAACAGCCAGCACACCGCGTATGCCGCCAGCAGGCAGGCGAAATCCACCGGCAGACCCGCGACCGTGCCGGTAGAGATGTCGGCAAGCCCCGGCGGCAAATCGCTGATGGAATTCGTGCCGCTCAGCATGTAGGCCATGCTGCGCCCGATCGCCATCATGCCAGCGTCACGACAAAGGCTGCGACGCCGCCATAGGTGATGATCACACGCTTCCAGATGTCAGCGAGCGCGAGCAGAGTCTATTCGCCGAAGACCGTCTTGCGGATGTTGGGTTCGACTTGCGCGATGCTCCTGCGTCATCACCTCGATCGGGACCAGGATCTCCTTCTCGGTCTTCTTGCCGGACAGATGGTCGAGGATCGCCTGCGTGGAGCGCTGCCCCATCAGATAGGGTTGCTGCATCCCCGATCCGACGATGGTGCCCCTCTTGATCAGATCGACGAATTCCGGGATGCCGTCGATCTTGCGAGCTATCGCGTTCTGCAACTACGTCTGCGCGTTGTTGTGGCTGTCATAGGCGGTCGACCCGCCGCCGGCGGCCTTCGCCGCATCGTCGATTCACTTCGCCAGGATGCGCCAGAACGGCAGATCGAGCCCCGGCGTCAGGTAGGCGATCTGTTTGCCGGCCGCGCGTGCCGGGTATGGACCTGTGGCGAACGCGGCGACCGATACTCCGGCCGTCGCGACCACGGCGCGGCGCGTGATGCTCCGGTTCATGAACGTCCCTCTGGTATAATTCTGTTCGCACGATCAAGGGGTCCACCGAGCCAACCCGTGGCGTCAACCGCCGACGCCACCTAGTCTCGCAACCATCGCGGCACCAGAGCAGGAGGAACCATTCCGATGCCGACCGACCCGGTACACCTGCCGCTCGGCCATCTCCCCGAGACCCGCTACCCGGATCCGCGCGTCGAGCAACTGGACAAGCGTTTCAGACGCCAGGGCAACGCCGCGATCGAGCGGATCGCGCATGGCTTCCGCTGGGCGGAAGGTCCCGTCTATTTCCGTGACGGCGGTTACCTGCTCTGGAGCGACATTCCGAACAATCGAATGATGCGTTGGCTGGAAGACGACGGCCACGTCAGCGTATTCCGCACCAACTCCAATTACTCGAATGGCAACGCGCGCGACCGTGAGGGTCGGCTGGTGACCTGCGAGCACGATACACGGCGAGTGACGCGCACCGAATACGACGGCCGCATCACCGTGCTGATCGACGGCTACGATGGCAAGAAGCTGAATGCCCCGAACGATGTCATCGTGGATTCCACAGGCGCGGTCTGGTTCACCGATCCCGGCTATGGGATCGACGGCGAATACGAAGGCCACAAGGACGAGTTTGAACTACCAGGCCATGTCTATCGTCTGGATCCTGCAAAAGGGACGGCCACCGTTGTCGCCGACGATTTCGTGCGGCCGAACGGACTTGCATTATCGCCGGACGAAAGCCTGCTCTACGTGGTCGACAGTGGCGCCACACACGGCGGTCCGGCGCACATACGGGTCTTCGCCGTGCGGGACGGCAAGTGCCGCGGCGGCGGGATCTTTGCCGAGGATTTCGCGCCCGGCTTCACCGACGGCCTGCGCGTCGATGTCGAGGGCAATGTGTGGTGCAGCATGGGCTGGGCCGATCCAGGTGAAGACGGCGTGCGTTGCTACGCGCCGGACGGCGACCTCATCGGCAAGATCCACCTGCCCGAAACCTGTGCGAACCTCTGCTTCGGCGGCAAGAAGCGCAACCGCCTGTTCATGTGCGCGAGCACGTCGATCTACTCTCTGTACGTTGACGTGCAGGGCGCGCAGCTACCTTAGTCGGGGTCCAGCCTCTCCCACCCCGCACCGGTGGTGTATATTGATTGGCTGCGCCGCTGCCGCCGGAGAAGGAACGTTGCATGGCCGAGATTGAGATCTACACCCAGCCCTGGTGCCCCTTCTGCTCCCGCGCCATCAGGCTGTTCAGCAGCAAGGGTGTGGCGTTCCGCGAGATCGACGCACCACACGGCTCCGCGGCCCGTGAGGAGTCGATCCGCCGCTCCGGCGGACGCGCCACGGTGCCGCAGATCTTCATCGATGGTCGGCATATCGGCGGCTGCGATGATCTGCTGGCGTTGGACAGTTCGGGCAGCCTCGACCCGCTGCTGCACGCCGGATAGCAACCCAATTGCCATCAGCCGTTGGCACTCCCTTGTCACGAATGCCAGAATTGGCCATCTAGGTTGTGCCATGATCCATTACGACCTGCGTTGCAGCCAGGACCACGCGTTCGATGGCTGGTTCAAGGACAGTGCCGCGTTCGACCGGTTGGCGAAGCGTGGCATGGTGGAATGCCCGCATTGCGGCGACACCAAGGTTGAGCGCGCTCTGATGCGGCCCGCGGTCGGCAAGCGCGAGTCGCTGCCTGCCGCGCCAATCCCCGCACAGCAGTCCCCTGCGCCACCCGAGGCCGTTGCCGGCGGCCCGATGCCCGCACACATGCGTGCCATGCTGCAGCGCATGCGGTCGGAGGTGGAGAAGAACTGCGACTACGTCGGCCCCCAGTTCGCCGAGGAGGCCCGCAAGATGCACCGCGGCGAGAGCGACAAGCGCGGCATCTATGGCGAGACCAGCACCGAGCAGGCCGAGGCGCTGGCCGAAGAGGGCATCGAAGTGTCGCGCATACCATGGGTCCCGCGCGCCGACGGATAGGCCGCCTCAGCCGCCGATATCGTCTGCCGCGCGCCGCAGCTCGCGCGCCAGTGGAGCCAGCAGGTCGCGGCACGCGGCGCCGTCGCCAATGCGGGCGGCAGCCTCCACTGCACCGGCCGCCTGGGCCAGCGCTTGGGCGCCTACCGCCAGCGCGCCGCCCCGCAGATTGTGCGCCGGCATCACTGCTGCGGATATCTCGACCGAGCCGAGAGCCGCCTCGATCTCGCGTTCGTTCTGGCGGGCGGTGTTCAGGAACTCCATCAGCAGCGACCGCAGTGTCGCGTCATCGTCGCCAAGCCAGCTCCGCAACATCGGGCGATCCACCACGCTGGCGGGCGGATCGGACCGCGGGGCCAGGGCAATCCAGCGACCGAGCGTTGCGCTGAGCCGTGCGATTGCCACCGGCTTGGCCAGATAAGCATCCATGCCGCCCTCCAGGCATCGCTCCTCCTCCCCGCGCATGGCGTTCGCGGTGACCGCAACAATAGGAGTTCTGACAGCGCCAACTGCGGCTTCCCGCGCGCGCATCTCGCGGGTCAGCGCATACCCGTCCATTCGCGGCATGTGCATGTCAGCCAGTACCGACGGCATAGCGACCAGGCCGCCACAGCGACAGTGCCTCCACGCCATCGACCGCGACGTCGACCGTCAGGCCCAGCAGACTGAGCAGGCCCGTCATGACCTGGCGATTCACCGGATGGTCGTCGACCACCAGCACGCGGCTGCCAGTCGCACAGACGACAGGCAGCGGCTTCGGGGAATTGGCCGCCGACAGCGCCAGCGCCTCAGGCGCGGCACGCAGCCGCAGGGTGACGGTGAACACCGAGCCGATGCCCGGCTTGCTCCGCACTTCCACGTCACCATCCATCAGCTGCGCGAGCCGCCGCACGATCGACAGGCCAAGGCCGCTGCCACCGAACCGGCGCGTGGTCGAGCTGTCCGCCTGTGCGAATGGCTGGAACAGTCGCGCCCGTTCGTCTGCACTGATGCCTATTCCGGTGTCGGTTATTTTCAGCGTCACGTCATGCTGGCCCTCGCCGACCGGCGCCGACGTCGCTCTGACATCCACGCTGCCGGTCTGGGTGAACTTCACCGCATTGCCGAGCAGATTGAACAGGATCTGGCGCACCCGCACCGGGTCGCCGATCAACGCGTCGGCCGAACCTGGCGCAACCTCCATAGTGAACCGCAGTCCTTTGCCCGTGGCCTGCGGCCGCAGCGCCTCGACTGTCCCGCCGACCAGTTCGGACAGCGAGAACGGCGTCTCCTCCAGATCGATCCGGCCAGCCTCGATCTTCGAGAAGTCCAGCACGTCATCGATAATGCGCAGCAGCGCCGATGCGGACGAGCGCATGGTCGCCACGATGGCACGCTGATCGCTGTTGATACTCTGGTGCTCCAGCATTTCGAGCATGCCGAGTACGCCGTTCATCGGCGTGCGTATTTCGTGGCTCATAGTGGCGAGGAAGGTGGACTTCGCCTGGTTCGCCGCCTCTGCCTCGGCCCGGGCCGCCTCGGCGGCGTCGCGCTCAAGCGCCAGTTCTGTCTCGCGCAGCTTGAGTTCCGTGATGTCGCGCACCACCACCAGGCGGCTGTCGTCCGGCATGCGCAGGAAACAGCGCTCCACCCATGTTCCGTCAGGCCGCTGGCGAACCTGCTGGCGCCCGTCGGCACGGGTGAACAGTGCGAACTGCGCCGCGACGTGCTCGTCCGCCGTGGCGGTTGTGCGAGGCACCAGGTGGTTCTGGTACTGATATCGCCAGATGTTCTGCATCGTATCCAGCGCGACGATGCGCTCACGCGGAATGCTTATCAGCTCGAACATGGCCTTGTTCGAGGCGATATATGTGCCGTCGGCCTCCGCTGAGCCCACGCCGTCACGCATATTGTCGAGCAGCGCCTGCATGTGCCGGCGGGTCCGTTCGGTCTCCGCACGCGCCGCCTGCAGTTCGGCGTCACGCTCCCTGCTCTCGGTGATGTCGGCGGTGGCGCCCACAAGGCGGTGGGCACGGCCATCCGGGTGGCGCAGCGCTATGCCGTACTGGCGCACCCATCGCCACTCGCCCGCGGTGCCACGATAGCGATACTCGTGGTCGAGCCGCGGCGTTTCGCCCTTGATATGGGCCAGCAGCGCGGCTCGATGAGCCTCGAAGTCGTCGGGGTGCACGACGCTCGCCCAGCCATCGGCCGTGTGCACAACTTCGGCCTGGAGCCGCCGCACTTCGTGGCCCAGCGGCGGTCGGTGAATCTCGCCGGTCTCGAGGTTCCAGTCATAGACGGTGAGAGCGATCGCCGCCAAGGCAAGCCGATGGCGCTCCCCATCCTCCGTGTCCATCAGCGGCTCCGGGCATCCAACTTGGTTATCAAGTTGTAATAAAGCTTATATGCCACAACTAAGTTGCAATCGAAAGTCAGCCCTCGACGGCAACGAGGTAGTTGACCGAAAGATTGCGGCTGACACTCCAGCGCCCGGTCAGCGGGTCGGCCACGAGGCCGGTGATGTCGGACACCCGCAGTCCGACGCGCCGCAGCATGCCGTCGAGTTCAGCCGGCGTGATGAATTTGCGCCAGTCATGAGTGCCGATGGGCAGCCAGCGCAGCAGGTATTCTGCACCGACCTTGGCGGCGAGGAATGACTGCGGCGTCCGATTGAGGGTCGACAGGAAAAGCTTCCCGCCCGGCGCCAGCAGCGCGGCGAGCGTTGTCAGGAAAGCCGCGGGATCGGGGACGTGCTCGATCACCTCCAGCGCCGTGATGATTGGGAACCGGGTCGGCTCGGTCAGCAGGTCCTCGGCCACGCCGGTCCGATAGGCCGCGGTCAGTCCCTGACCTTCAGCATGGGCACGCGCCGCCTCGATCGTCCCGCCGGCGGCGTCCAGGCCCAGCACGTCGAAGCCACGTCGCGCGAAAGCCTCGGCCGCCAACCCCGCACCGCACCCGACATCAAGCAGCCGCACAAGCGCCTCCCCCGCCCCTCGCGGGAGTGGGCTGGGGGGAGGGGGCCGGGCCGCTCCAACAGCCCCCTCCACCCAACCCCCTCCCGCAAGGGGAGGGGGAGCAGATGGCTTGCCACCGCTCCCGATCCGCTCGGCAATCCATGCCACCCGCATCGGGTTCATCCGGTGCAGCGGTCGCATCGGACCGTCCGGATCCCACCACCGCGCCGCGAGCGCGTCGAATTGTGCAACCTCCGCGGGCGAAACTGTCACGCTTGGCATGGTTGCCCCTGTCGTTCCGCGCCAGTATGAACACCTGGGACCGACCACTGACAACTGGCTGGAATGTCGCGAATCGTGATGAAGTTTGGCGGCACCTCTGTCGCCGACCTCGACCGCATCCGCAGTGCCGCGACTCGCGTCAAGCGCGAGGTCGACGCGGGGAACGAGGTCGCCGTCGTGGTTTCCGCCATGGCCGGGGTGACCAATCAGCTCGTGGCGCACTGCCAGGGCCTGTCACTGCTGCACGACGCGCGGGAATACGACACGGTCGTCGCGACCGGCGAGCAGGTGACCACCGGCCTCATGGCTATCGCGTTGCAGGAGATCGGTGTCGAGGCGCGCTCCTGGCAGGGCTGGCAAATTCCGATTCGCACCGACAACGCCCACGGCAAGGCGCGAATCGCCGACATCGAAGGTGCGGAGTTGATCCGTCGCATGACAGCGGGTCAGGTCGCCGTGGTGTCCGGCTTCCAGGGCGTCGGCACCGACAATCGCATCACCACCCTGGGTCGTGGCGGATCGGACACCTCGGCAGTCGCCCTGGCGGCCGCACTGCATGCCGATCGCTGCGATATCTACACCGACGTCGATGGCGTCTATACCACCGATCCGCGCATCGTCCCGACGGCACGCAAGCTCGCGCGCATTAGTTACGAGGAGATGCTGGAACTGGCGTCCGTCGGCGCCAAGGTTCTGCAGACGCGCAGCGTCGAACTCGCGATGAACGAGCAGGTGCGGGTTCAGGTGTTGTCGAGTTTCGCCGACGTGCCGGGCACTCTGGTGGTGGACGAGGACGAGATCGTGGAAAAGCAGAATGTCTCCGGCATCGCCTACTCGCGTGACGACGCGAAGATCACGCTTCGCCGTGTGCCGGATCGGCCAGGCATCGCTGCCGCCGTCTTCGGCGCGCTCACCGACCACAACGTCAACGTCGACATGATCGTGCAGAACATCTCGGCCGACGGCATGACCGACATGACGTTCACGGTGAGCAAGTCCGACCTGCCGCGCGCGCAGGCGACGCTGGCCGAGGCAAAGACTCAGATCGGCTTCTCCGAGGTCCTGGCGGATCCGAACGTTGCCAAGATCAGCGTGGTGGGCGTCGGCATGCGCAGCCATGCCGGCGTCGCCAACACGATGTTCCGTGCACTCGCCGACAAGGCAATCAACATCCAGGTCATCTCGACCAGCGAGATCAAGGTTAGCGTCCTCGTGGCGGCCGAATATACCGAGCTGGCGGTGCGCGCCCTGCACACCGCCTATGGCCTCGATGCCGCCTGACATCGCCATTCCCGACGTTGCGCTGACCGTCGCTCGCGCGGAGCTGGACCGTCTGTGGGCGCGGGGCACGGCGTTTCTCGGCTCTGAGGTCGCCATCCTGGGCGGCGCGATGAGTTGGGTCAGCGAGCGGCACCTGGTGGCGGCGATCTCCAACGCCGGCGGCTTCGGCGTGGTCGCCTGTGGTGCCATGGAGCCAGATACGCTCGCTGCCGAAATCGCCGGAGCGCGGGCACTGACCGACCGGCCGTTCGGCGTCAACCTGATCACCATGCATCCGCGGCTCGACGCACTGATCCAGGTCTGCCTGGAGGCGGGCGTCGGGCACATCGTGCTGGCGGGCGGCATTCCTCCGGGCGGGGCGGTGCGGGCAGTGAAGGACGGCGGCGCGAAGCTGATCGCATTCACCCCGGCCCTGGTGCTGGCGAAGCGACTGATCCGGTCGGGTGCGGACGCGCTGGTGATCGAGGGTTCCGAGGCCGGGGGGCACATCGGTCCCGTGTCGCTGATGGCTCTGGCGCAGGAGGTCCTGCCGCACATTCACGAGGTGCCGGTCTTCGTGGCAGGCGGGCTCGCACGCGGCGAGGCGATCCTGGCATTGCTGGAGATGGGCGCTTCCGGAGCGCAGCTCGGCACCCGCTTCGCCGCCGCCTCCGAGTCGATCGCCCACCCCAACTTCAAGCGCGCCTTCATCCGGGCCGCCGCGCGCGATGCGGTGCCTTCAGTGCAGCTGGACGAGCAATTCCCGGTGATCCCGGTGCGCGGGCTGGTCAACGAGGGGGTGAAGCGCTTCCTGCGCTTCCAGGCCGAGACACGCGATCGCTTCGAAGCCGGTGAACTGACCAAGGAGGCGGCGCAGCTCGCCATCGAACACTTCTGGGCCGGGGCGCTGCGGCGCGCAGTGATCGATGGCGATATCGAAACCGGCTCGGTGATGGCCGGCCAATCGGTGGGCATGGTGACGGCAGAGCAGCCGACGGCGGAGATCATTGCCGCGCTGGTGGGACAGGCCGTCGCCGCGCTGGTCGCTCGCAACCGCGCCACCTGATGCCTACTCCCCGCCGGCTGCTGGCCAGACTGCGCGAGACAATGGCGCACGGTACCGCGCCATTGCAGGAGCTTGTGCAACTCGCGGCAGCGGAACTGGTGAGCGAAGTTTGCTCGGTGTACGCCGCACGGCCAGGAGAGATCCTGGAGCTGGTCGCGACCGAAGGGCTCAACCCCAAAGCCGTCGGCCGCACCAGGCTTCGCTTTGGCGAGGGCATTGTCGGCCTTTGCGCCGCCACCGCGCAGGTTATGAACCTGCCGGACGCACAGAACCATCCCGCCTTCGCATATCGGCCGGAAACCGATGAGGAACCTTTCGCGTCCATGCTGGCAGCGCCGGTGCGCCGTGCCGGTCGGACTTTGGGCGTGGTCGCGGTGCAGAACCGCAACCCGAGGGGCTACTCGGAGGAGGAGGTGGACGAGCTGGAGACGGTGGCGATGCTGCTGGCCGAGGTGCTGGCATCGGCAGGCGCCGCTGACAGCTCGGAGGAAGGTGTCGCAGCCACGGTGCCGCGGGTGTTCGCCGGAGCGACCTTGGTCCCGGGGATCGCCATCGGGCCGGTCGTGATGCACGGCAGCCATCGACGCCCGGTCAGACTGCTGGCCGACGATCCGGAGGCCGAACTGGCGCGGCTGCACGAGGCCACTCAGCGCATGCAGCAAGGCGTCGATGAATTGATTGCCGGCGTGCCCGATGGCTTGGCCCACGGTGCGGACGGCTCGGCATCGCGCGATGTGCTTCAGGCCTATCGCCTGATCGCCGCCGATGCCGGCTGGCTGAAACGGGTCGCGGAAGTGATCCACAGCGGACTGTCGGCGGAAGCGGCGGTGCAGCGCGTCGCCGGCGAGCTCCACGACCGTACGCGCCGGATCACCGATCCTTACCTGCGGGAGCGGCTCGCCGACCTCGAGGACCTGGCGGGTCGGCTGCTTGGCGCGTTGGACGGCGACCAGCCGCGCCCCACCGTGCCGCCCGGCGCCATCCTGCTCGCTCGCCGGCTCGGGCCAGCCGAGTTGCTCGAGTGGCACGCCGCGGGCATCGCCGGCGTGGCGGTCGAGGAGGCAAGTCCCGCCGGTCATGCCGCGATTCTTGCGCGTGCGCTCGGTCTGCCCGCCGTGGGGGGCACCCGCGGCATGTTGGATTCCGCAGAACCTGGTGACGAGGCGGTGGTCGATGCCGACGACGGCCAGCTCGTGCTCCGCCCGGAGGCCGAGGTGCGGTCGACGTATCTTCGCGAGTTGGAGGCGAGGACTGCGTTGGAGGCCGGCTGGGCGCCGCTGCGGGATCGGCCGGGGATCACCGCCGACGGCATCAAGGTCAGCCTGATGCTGAATGTCGGCCTCACCATGGAGGTGGCGCAACTCGACACGACCGGAGCGGAGGGTATCGGCCTGTACCGCACCGAGATCGGGATGCTGGCGCGCGGTGCGATCGCCGATGTCGCGGAGCAGGCGGCGAGCTACGCCCGAGTGCTGGACGCCGCCGCGGGCCGGCCGGTGCTGTTCCGTACGCTCGACCTGGGCGCCGACAAGCTGCTGCCCGGTGATGCGCCGGAGGAGGAGAATCCGGCGATGGGCTGGCGCTCGCTGCGCATCGGCCTGGACCGCCCGGCCCTGCTGCGCCGGCAGTTGCGCGCCTTGCTGCTGGCGGCTGGCGGACGGCCGTTGTCGGTGATGTTTCCTATGGTCGCAACGGTGGCGGAATTCCGCGCCGCACGCGCGCTGCTGCTGGCGGAGGCGCGGCGGGTGCGGCCGGCGCCGGAGCGGCTCGATATTGGCACCATGCTCGAGGTGCCGGCGCTGATGTGGCAGTTGGATGAGCTCCTGCGCGAGGTGGACTTCGTATCCGTCGGCTCAAATGACCTGCTGCAGTTCCTGTTCGCGGCCGATCGCGGCACGCCGGCCCTGTTCAGCCGTTACGACCTGTTGTCGCAGCCGGTACCGAGGCTGCTCGAGTTCCTGCTCGGAAAAGCCCGCGCTGCCAAAGGCGGCAAGGGTGTTCCCGTCTCGCTGTGCGGCGAGGCGGCATCGCGGCCGCTGGAGGCGATGACCCTGGTCGGGCTTGGCTTCAAAAGCCTGTCAATGCCGGCCTCTGGCATCATGCCGATCAAAGCGCTGCTGGTTGACCTCGATCTGGCCGCTTTCCGTCCCGTGCTGACGGCAATCAGACGCAATGCCTCGGGGGCTGCCAGTCTCCGCGAGCCGATCAGCGTCTGGGCGCGCGAACACGGTTTGTCCATCTGACAGAGCGGTCAATTTTAACGATTTAATCGCGCATCCTTCAGTAAAGAGCATTCGACTGCGGACGCAAACAGAGTCACTGTAAAGACGTTGATAGACAACAAGCTCGCATATGCGGGCCCAGCATGATGCAGAATCGGAAATCCACGCTGGCGGGATGCCAGGGCATTTCGTCAGCGACCGAGCGGGGTGCGGCGCCTGCTGGCGCGCCGAGGGCCGGGGCCGATCTGCGTGCCGCGCGCGAGCGGGTTGGCTGGTCGCTGGAGGAAATGGCGTCCGCGCTGCACATTCGTCCGCAGTACATCGAGGCGCTGGAAGCCGGGCGCATCAGCGACCTCCCCGGCAATGCCTACGCGCTCAACTTTCTCCGCACCTATGCCGGCGCACTGGGGCTTGATCCGAACGAGACCGCCAGACGCTTCAGGGCCGAGGCGTCGGGGGTTGACGAGAAGACCGAGCTGACCTTTCCCGTCCCGGCACCAGAACGCGGCGTGCCGGCGGGTGCGGTCGCGCTGCTCGGCGTCCTGTTGGCGGTTGGAGCCTACGCAGGCTGGTACCGGCTGTCAGGCGAGGGCAGGCTGCCGGCCGAGACCAGCATGCAGATCCCGCTGCGCCTCGCGCCGCTGGCCGAACAAGCGGTCCGCCCGAGTGCAACTCCGGTCCTCGCGTCGGCACCCGCACCGGTCGCGCCGCCGCCGGTCCAGCAGGCCGAGGCGCCGCCGGTTCCGGCAATTTCCCCCAGTTCGGCCGCCGCTGCCGCGCTGGAGCCGCCGCCGGCTGCCAACGAACCGTCGGACCAGCCGCGGATTGTGCTGCGGGTGAGCGCCGACGCCTGGGTGCAGGTACGTGACCGTGCCGGTCCGGTGCTGCTGACCCGCATCATGCATCCCGGCGAAACGTGGGATGTGCCGCCAAAGCCAAACCTGTTGCTGACGACCGGGAACGCGGGTGGCACCGATCTGGTCGTGGACGGTCTGACGAGCCCGTCGCTCGGCGGTAGCGGCATGGTGCGGCGCGACCTCCCGCTTGACCCGGACCTGATCAAGGGTGGCAGTTTGGCGGCGGCAATCCCGCGGCCCAATCCCCAGTAGCGATCCGGCGGCAGAACCCCCATTCTATCGGCGAGCATCGCGCCGCAGCATACGGAGAGGGACAGTATGAGCTACCGGCCGTACCAGGAGATTGTCCGGCGGACGTCACGCCGCGTCTATGTCGGCCGTGTGCCGGTGGGTGACGGCGCGCCGATCACTGTGCAGACGATGACCAATACGCTGACCACGGACGTGGCCGGCACGGTGGCGCAGATCCGGCGCGCGGAGTTGGCCGGGGTGGACATCGTGCGCGTATCCTGTCCCGACCAGGAGAGCGCGCTTGCGCTGAAGGACATTGTGCACGAGGTGAACGTCCCGATCGTCGCCGACATCCACTTCCACTACAAACGTGCGATCGAGGCGGCGGACAGCGGTGCCGCGTGCCTGCGCATCAACCCGGGCAACATCGGGAGCCAGGAGCGGGTGAAGGAGGTGATCCGGGCGGCGCGCGACCACGGCTGCTCGATGCGGATCGGCGTGAACGCCGGCTCCCTGGAGAAGCACCTGCTCGAGAAATACGGCGAGCCGAACCCTGAGGCGCTGGTGGAGAGCGCGCTGTTCCACGCCGATATCCTCCAGCAGCACGATTTCCACGACTTCAAGATCAGCGTAAAGGCGTCTGACGTGTTCCTCGCGGTGGCGGCGTATCAGCAGCTTGCCGAGGTATGCGACCACCCGCTGCATATCGGCATCACCGAGGCCGGCGGCCGCCGCATGGGCACCGTGAAGTCGGCGGTGGGCCTGGGCTCGCTGCTCTGGGCCGGCATCGGCGACACGCTGCGCGTCTCCTTGTCGGACGAACCCGAGGAGGAGGTGCGGGTCGGCTGGGACCTGCTGAAGGCCCTCGGTATCCGCCATCGTGGCGTGAAGGTGGTTTCGTGCCCGTCCTGCGCGCGACAGGGCTTCAACGTGATCCAGACGGTGCAGACCCTGGAGGAACGGCTGGCGCATATCGAGACGCCGATCACGCTGTCCATCATCGGCTGCGTCGTGAACGGTCCGGGTGAGGCGCTGATGACGGATATCGGCCTGACCGGCGGTGGCAACGGGCGCCACATGATCTACCGCGCCGGTAAGACGGACCATACAATCGATGGCGGCTCGATGGTGGACCACATCGTCGAACTGGTGGAGGCGAAGGCCGAGGAGCTGAAGGCGGCGAAGGAGGCCGAGAAACTGGCGGCTGAATGAATGAGTGAGTGATCCCGACACACCGCTCGACATTGGCCCCTTCGTGAACGCCGTCGCGAGGCTGCAGGAGGGGCTTGATCGACATCGCCGGGAACCAAACGATGAGCAGCTACGCGACGGCCTGATTCAGCGGTTCGAATACACCTATGAGTTCAGCCATCGGATGCTGCGACGCTATCTGCGGCTGATCGCCCCATCCCCGGATATTTACGGCCAGATGCCGTTCCAGGACCTGATCCGGACCGGCAATGAGCAGGGTCTGCTGCGCAGCGATTGGCCTGTCTGGCGCCGCTATCGCGACATGCGGGCGTGGACCGGTCATACATATGCGGCAGCCATAGCCAAACGGGTTGCCGCAGGGATCCCGGACTTCCTGGCCGAAGCAACCCATCTTCGGGACCGCAGCGCTGGACCTGCGCGAGGATCATGCCGCCATCGTTCGCGCCGTGCTTGCGTTCAGACAGCTTCCGGCTAGCTTGCCGCACTCACCACAGGCGACCACATCAGCCGGACGCGCATGCCAACCGAACTCCAACCCGCCCGCGGCACCCACGACCTGATCGGCGAGGATCAGCGCCGGCATCAGCACGTGATCGACACCGCCCGTCGCGTCGCCGCCACCTACGGCTTCGACGAGTGGACCACGCCGATCTTCGAGGACACCCGCGTGTTCTCGCGCACCCTCGGCGAGACCTCCGACGTCGTAATGAAGGAGATGTACTCCTTCGCCGATCGCGGCGGCGACGCGATCACGCTGCGTCCGGAGGCCACCGCCGGCCTCTGCCGCGCGCTGGTGACCAACGGCCTCACCCAGTCGCTGCCGCAGAAAGTGTTCTGCGCCGGCCCGATGTTCCGCTACGAGCGCCCCCAGAAGGGCCGCTACCGCCAGTTCCACCAGATCGACATCGAGTTGATCGGCTCGGCCGAACCGCTCGCCGACGCCGAGGTCATCGCCTGCGGCTGGGACATCCTGAAAGCCCTCGGCGTCGCCGGCGAGATAGTTCTCGAGATCAACACGCTCGGCGACAAGGCAAGCCGCCAGGCCTACCGCGATGCCCTCGTGGAGTACTTCACCGAGCACCAAAGCTCGCTGTCGACCGACAGCCTGGCGCGGCTCGAACGCAACCCGCTGCGCATCCTCAATTCCAAAGACGAGAAGGACCGCGGCGTCGTGGCCGATGCGCCGACCATCGCCGGCTATCTCACCGAGGCCGCCGCCACGTTCTACGCAAGGCTCCAGACGCATCTCGATCGCTTCGGCGTGCCGTTCCGGGAGAACCCGCGGATCGTGCGTGGTCTCGACTACTACGGTCACACCGCCTTCGAGTTCGTCACCGACAAGCTCGGCGCCCAAGGCACGGTGATGGGCGGCGGCCGCTACGACGGTCTGGTGGAGGAAATGGGCGGCCCGCCCACACCCGCAGTCGGGTGGGCGGCGGGCATCGAGCGCCTCGCCATGCTGCTGGAAGACCCGCCAGCCACGCCTGCCGCCATCGCCGTGATACCGATCGGGGACGCCGCGGAACCCGTCGCGCTCGATGTGCTGCAGACGCTGCGCCACGCCGGCATCCGCGCCGAGATGGCCTATCGCGGCAACCTTCGGCGCCGCATGGAACGCGCCAACCGCATCGGCGCGCGTGCCGCGGTCATCATCGGCGACGACGACATCGCGCGCGGCGTCGCACAGGTGAAGGACCTCGCGACCGGCGAACAGGAGGCGGTGGCGCTGTCGGAGCTCGCCGCTCGACTGCGATGACCCTGGCACCAAAACTGGACCGCATCGCCGCGCGCGCCGAGGAATTGCGTGACATGCTGACGCACGGCCTGTCCGGCGAGGCCTATGTGAAGGCCTCCCGGGAGCTCGCCGACATCGAGCCGGTGGTGGCGCGCATCGGCGATCTGCGCGCCGCCGAACGTGCGCATGACGATGCGGAGTCGCTGCTCGCCGACCCCGAGATGCGCGAACTGGCGGAAGCCGAACTCCGCGAACTGAAGGGGCGCATTCCGACCCTGCAGCACGAGATCCGCATCGCGCTGCTGCCGAAGGATGCCGCCGACGAACGCGCCGCCATTCTGGAGGTGCGGCCGGCCGCCGGCGGCGACGAGGCGGCACTGTTCGCGACCGAGCTGTTCGGGATGTACCAGCGCTATGCGGAAGGCAGAGGCTGGCGCTGGGAAATCCTGGAATACAACGACACCGAGCTGGGCGGTCTCAAGGAAGGCATCGCCGAGATCAACGGCCGCGGCGTGTTCGCCCGCCTCAAATACAAATCAGGCGTGCATCGCGTGCAGCGCGTGCCGACCACCGAGAGCCAGGGCCGCATCCACACCTCCACGGTCACCGTCGCGGTGCTGCCCGAGGCCGAAGATGTCGATGTGCAGGTCGACGAGACCGATCTGCGCATCGACGTGTATCGCGCATCGGGCGCCGGCGGGCAGCATGTCAACAAGACGGAAAGCGCGGTGCGCATCACGCACATCCCCTCCGGCATCGTGGTCGCGATGCAGGAGGAAAAAAGCCAGCACAAGAACCGCGCCAAGGCTATGAAGATCCTGCGCGCGCGGCTCTATGAGCAGCAGCGTGCTACCGCGCACGCCAGCCGCGCCGCCGATCGCAAGGCTCAGGTCGGCACCGGCGATCGCTCAGAGCGCATTCGCACCTATAATTTCCCGCAGGGCCGCGTGTCCGACCATCGCATCAACCTGACGCTGTACAAGATCGACCGCATCATCATGGGCGAGCTCGACGAGTTCATCGATGCGCTGACCGCGGAAGATCAGGCGGCGCGGCTGGCGGCCGAGGACTGACTGGCTCCATCCCCCACCACGCGCTCGATCAACGCCTCGTACGCCGCAAGGTAGTCCGCCATCGCCAGATGCCTCTCGGCGTAGCGCCGCGCATTCTCCCGCAGGCCACGCGCGAGCGGCGCATCCTCCAGCGCCCGCAGCACCGTCTCCGCCAGTCCCTTGGGATCGAAGAACGGCACCAGCAGCCCGTTCTGCCCGTGTGCGACGAACTCGCTCACGGTCGGCGTGTCGCTGCCGATCACGACGCAGCCCGCCGACAATGCCTCGCGCAACGACCATGACGCGACGAAAGGATAGGTCAGGTACACGTGCGCGTCCGAGCGCTGCAACATCGCTATATAGGTCGGGTAATCGATGCGGCCAGGAAACACCACCCGCTCCGGGTCGATGCTGTCGCCGAGCTCCGCCAGCATCTTCTGCCGCCAGGTGCCTTCCGCCGGAGGCATGCCGTAGCTGATGCCATCACCGCCGACCATCACCACCCGCAAGTCCTTGCGTGCACGCAGCAGGTGCGGCAGCGCGCGCATCATCACATGGAAGCCGCGATACGGCTCAAGGTCGCGTGCCACGTAGGTGATCAGTTTCTCGTTCGGCTTGATGACGGTATCGCCGATCGTGAGGTTGCGCCTCCGCACCTGCGGATTCGGCTTGCATACATCGAGATTGACGCCTTCCGGCAGCAGCGTGATGAATTTCCGCGCCCAGTCCGGATAGGTCGAGAGTTGCCATCTGGTCGGCGTCTGCGCGTGCGCCCCAAGGTTGAGCGCCAGCAGGTTGACCGCGTTCTTTGCCCGTATCCGCGGGTGGTCCGCGGTTTCCGTCGGGAATTCCGGATCGAACCCGACATCGATGCCGTTGATGCAATAGTAGAATTCCAAATAGCCGAGCAGCGGCGTGTCAGGCCAGACGTCACGGATGTTGAGCAGTTCACCCCAGCCATGGTGACCAATGATGATGTCCGGCTCGAAACCGAGCTGTTTCAGAGTGGCCGCGGTATGCGCCACGATCTCGGCTCGCCGCACCGCCGCGTCGAGTTCCCGCGCCGCAATATGCGCCTGTGCCGCCGCGCCCTTCGGCTTCGCATACGGCACCGTCCGCACACCCGGAATCCGATTGGCGTTCGGCTCGGTGATGAAGACGATGTCGTGCTGCCTGGAAGCGACGAGGTGTCGGACGAGATGCAGGTACTGCCCGGGAAAGTTCTGGTGGACGAACAAGTATTTCACGCGGCGGCGACCTCAGGCTGGCGGGCGGACCGTGGGTCTGGATCAGCGCGATTTCCGGCCAGCACTAGCCGCCCTGGACTGCCGGGCGGCAGGCTTCGTCAGTGCGAGCGCGGGCTGCGCCGCCGGCTCAGCCGGCTCGTTCGCTCGTCCACGCGTAGCGCGCTTTGCCGCAGCGCCCCCTTTGCGGGGGCTGATCGTCACCTGAAACGCCTCAAGGGCAGCGAGGCTCTCGGCCTCGCAGGTCTCGCCTCCGGGCACCGGCCCCACCGCACTGCCGTCGACAAACGTCGCAGCGTAGTTGCACTCGTGCGTCTTCGCAGCACTGCCCTTGAGGCGCACCTTCAGGCCAAGCAAGGGCAGCGCCATGCCGCGGCTGCCGCAGAACTTGCCGCCCTCGATCCAGGGCGACAGCCAGCCTCGTCCCAATACAGCCTGATACTCGATGTCGGTGGACTTGATGCCGTCGCGAGGGGTCAGGCTGAATCCCTCGATCCACTGACGGCTGCCGCGGACGCCGGCCCAGTCGCCGATCTTGCCCCCGACGTCGCCGGCGCGCTGCACGTGCACGACGGTATCGGCATCCTCTGGCGCCACCCCAACGGACACTGCCTGTCCCGCACCGGCAGCCCCTTGGGTCTCCATGCCAGGCTCGGCGCCCAACCGCATCACCTGGAGTCGAGGTGCGGTGTCGGGCGGCGCCGACGGCGCCTGATAAACCGTCACCAGTACTTGCGCCGGTCCCTCGGCCACGCGGATCAGCGCCGCGGTGTCGCTGCCGTTCATCCAGCCGTCGTCGCGGAAGGTGCTGATGCTCACTGCATCCGGCCGTCCGGCGGGTCCCGGCGGCAGCGAGATGCGCACGCCCGGGAGTCCCGATCGCTCATTCGGCGCCGGCGAACCCGGTGCCTGAAACACGCAGAACAGACCGGTGTCCAGCGTCATCAGGTGGCCGGAGACCTTCAGTTCGGCAACGCGATGCTGTGCTGCGCTCTCTCGAGAGGCGGCCTGGGCTGCGGCAGGTCTGCGAGTGGCAGTTGCGGCTTCGGACATTCGGGATCTCGCTTTCTTGGTCACGGCAGCCCGGCGTGATTGGACCGCTCAAGCGACGAATGGGGCCTTGCAATGTCAGCGATACTGTTACCAAACTCATTATTGGCGAGACAGGCCGCTCGCCGCAATCAAAGCGTTATTAATTGCGTGCGCCGGCAAACCGAGTGGCAACAGAAATCCTCGCCCGGTACGCCGGATACGCTCGGCCTGAGCGCCAATGTCGAACGCGGCCACGCGGAGGCCAGCCTGCCACGCCTCGCCAAGGCCGAAGCACCAGGTCTCCGGCCAGATGGACGGCAGCAGCGCAAGGGACGCGTTCTGCGCCTTGATCAGGGCAACCGCCTCGTCCGGGGCATAGCTTCCAGTGATGAAGACGCACCCGGTCGCGAGCAGTCTTCGATCGTCGATCGTGTGGCCTACCACGACAAATTCCAAAGGCAGCCGCCAATTCGCGGCATCCTGTGCGCAGTCGAGTATCACCTGATAGCCTTTTTGGACACCGATCGCGCCTACGACGCAGATACGGCTCGCATTCGTCGAATTCGAGAGCGGCGGCTCGCCAAGTGCCGCATCGTCGGCGTGCGGCTGCACTGTCGGATGCACGGCGGGGAAATGCCGACGGATGCGAGCAGCGGCATCTTCGGAGGGTGCAATGACGCGCCGCGCCCGCGCCATCAGCCGCGCTGACCGCCGGCGCAACGCCGCAACCGAGATGTCCTCATCGATCAGGTTGCCCGCACTGGCGACGCATACCTCGCATTGTGCAACGTCCGGCTCGCCGCAATAGCGCTCAGCCGCGCCGACCAACGCCACGCGAGGGCACAGCCAGGCATAGTCGTGGACATGCAGGTCGTAGGGCACCTGAAGGTGCGCGATCACCTCGAGTACCGAGGGGTGATGGCCGACCAGGTGGTGCAGCTCGATGGCGCAGGGACGTTCGCGCGCGAGCAGGCGCTGTAATTTGCCCAGTTCGCTCGGCATCGCGAAACGCAGGTTGGGATAGGCGTTCGCGGTGCCGTCGCTAACCGTGACGCATCGCGCACCGTCCGGCGCCCGCGAGGGGCGGAGCACGATCGCGCGGTTTCCGCGATCGCGGTGGAATTCGACTGAGGCCGCGATCTGGCGCTCAACCCCGCCGCCCGAGGCGTGCGTGATCAGCACAACCGCCTGACTGCCGCGGCGCCGCGCCGCGCGCCAGCGCGCGAGGTCCAGGCGCCGCCGTGCCTCTGCCAGCGGGTCCGCCGCCGCATGCGCCGCGATCAATTCCGTGTAGCCGGGGTGCAGCCGCTCCAGCAGGGCTGAGTTGCGCGCCCGCAGGTGCCGTGCCGCCGTGCCGAAGGAATGTCCGCCGACATGTGCGACGAACACCCCTGGTGCTGCCACACTCCGCCAGCCCAGGTGACCGGCGCGCAGGCAAAAGTCGTTCTCCTCGCCGTAGCCCTGGGCGAACAGATCGGCGCGCAGCAGGCCGACAGCATCAAGGCAAGCACGACGAACATACAGGCAGAACCCGACGCCCACCGGGATGTCGATCGCGCAGCCGCCATTCACCCGTCGCGCCATGGCATCAACGCGCGCCGTCGCAGCAAGATCCGGCACGTCGTTGCCGCCGCCTCGATCGGGATAGTTCAGGATCGTTCCGTCGTTCGACAGCGGCGTCACTGTGCCGATATCGCCCCCGCTGTACGCGACGCCGCGTAGTTCCTCCAGCCAGCCGGGGCTGACCAGCGTGTCGCTGTTCAGCAGCAGCACATCGCGTCCTGCCGCTGCACGCATGCCGAGATTCGCGCTGGCGGCAAATCCGAGATTCCGCGGGTTGCGGATGAGGGTGACGCGTCGCCGCCGCGCCAGCGCATCGAGCGCCGCAGCCAGCCCGGACTCAGGCGAGGCGTCATCGATCACGATCAGCCGGCTTGGCCGCGCCAGGCTGGCGAGCACGCTATCGAGACAGGCAAGCGTGTGGGCGGTCCCACCATGCACAGCCACCACGACGTCGACCGGGGGGCGCCGCCGCGACGTCGCAGCGATAAGAGGAACGACGGGGACGGCAAATTCGGCACGCGGATCAAGCGGACTGCCCAACAGGTCCTTGCCGTCACGACCGCGCACGTGCAGCAGCCCAGTCAGACCCTTCAGTGCGTCCGCCGGCACGATGAAGCCCCGCGGCCGTGCCAGCAGGCCGCTGCTATCGATTCTTACCGCGGTGTCGGTCGCCGTGACCCTGATCTGCCCGCGCCCCTTCGCCCGGCTGATGATTAGCATCGGATCGACCCCGGGATCGCCGGGATGCCAAGCCCAGCCCGTCAGGCCACCATCACGACAGCTGGCACATCCAACAGTTGCGGCAATCGCTGCAACATCGAGCGGGCTGCCCAGAAGCTGCCGCCCATCCGCAGCCACCACACACACCTTCCTCCGTCCCTTGCGGGAGGCGGCCGGGGGGAGGGGGCTGTGCTCGACCCCGGAAGCCCCATCCGTCATCCGCACAGTGAACGCGCCGTCTCCCGACATGCCGCACCAGCCCGGCGCACCCGCGTCGCGCGCGATGGCGTCGGCCAGCGTGGCAAATCCGGGGTCCGGCACGTGGCGGCGCAGCGCCGCGGAAAGCGCCTCAGCCGCGCCCGCCGCGTCGCCAAGCCTTCGGCGCGCCGTTGCCAGTCCCAGCAATGCCTCGCGCACGTCGGTCGTGTCACTGATCGCCGCGAACAGCGTCGCTGCACGCATGTCGTCGTGTCCGAGACACGCAGTCGCCAGCGCCAGTGCCAGAGTCTGATCGCGCGGTGCCAGACGGCATGCGCGCTCCAGCCAGCGGCGCCCCTCGACTGCATTGCTGCGCGCGAGCTCGTGCCGGCCGCGCTCGAACGCCTCGAGCGCAAGCGCGGCATTCTCAGCCGGGTTTGTCAGCGGGCGACGGCCTGTTGCGCTGCCCCCGCGAGCTTCGGATCAGGCGGCGCCATTTTGGGCAGGTCCGATTTGGCAGCCTCTGGTCTTCCCGGCTCCGGTTCGGACAATTCCAGTTTGGCCGGCTGCGGTTTGACCGGCTCCGGTTGGGGCGCCTCCGGTTCCGCCGAAGCCTCCGGTGCTGCCTGCTCCGGTCCGAGCCATCCAGGTCTATACATCTGCGGTTTGGGGGCCCCCACTCCGAACGCCTCGGGTTTGGGCGGCTCCGGCGGGGCCGGTGGCAGGGTCGCCAGATCGCTGCGCGCCTCTTGCAGTCCTTGCGCCAGCGCCCGCTCCAGCCAAACCCGGGCGCGCTCCAGGTCACGCTCGCCGGCGAGGCCGCGTGCAAGATAGCGGCCCAGCATCATCTGCGCGTGCGGATGCCCACGTTCCGCCGCAGCCTGGAAGCAGCGCTGCGCGGTGGGCCGGTCGGTCGGCACCTCGTGGCCGCCGCCATGCATCGCTCCCATCGCGAACGTCGCCCCCACATGGCCGCGGCCGGCCGCTTTCTCGAACAACGCCAGCGCCCCCGGATGGTCCTTCGGACCGCCGCGACCCGTCAGCATCAATTCCGCGAGCTGGACCTCGGCTTCCATCATGCCGACATCCGCGGCGCGCTTGACCCAGCCGCGGCCCTCCTCCGCATTCGCGTCCATACCGCGCCCTTCGACCAGCATGCGGCCGTACCAATACTGTGCGTTCACCACGCCATCAGCGGCGCGACGCAGCCATTGCGCAGCCTTCCTGTCGTCGCGCTCCACGCCGACACCCTCGGCCAGGCAGACGCCGAAATTGAACGCCGCCACCAGGTTGCCGGACGCCGCCTCCTTCTCAAACCACTCGCGCGTGCGGATGGCGTCGTCGGTGCCGCCCTGTCCGTGCAGCAGCAGGTTGGCCAGATCGACCCGCGCCGTCGGGTCCCCCGCTTCCGCCGAGACGCGGAACCAACGTGCCGCCTCCTCTGAGTCTCGCACCACACCAGCGCCGGTCAGGTGCAGCATTCCCAATGCGCGCGCGCCGCCACGGTGGCCCGCCTCAGCGGCGCGGCGAAACCACATCGCCGCCTCGGCGTAATTTGGCGGCAGCTTGCCGCCTTTGGCGTACAGATCACCGACCACCGCCGCCGCCTCCGGGTCGCCGTCGAGCGCCGCTCGGCGCAACCAGGACTCGCCTCCGGTCGGGTTGGCCGGAACCGTCACGCCTTGCATCAATGCCATGCCCCATCGGGCCTGACTCGCACGATTGCCCTTTTCCGCCGCCTGGCGGAACAACTGGATCGCGGCCGCACGGTCTGCTGGCATACCCATGCCACGCTCGGTCATCAGCGCGAGCAAGTACAACGCAGTCGGCAACCCGGCGTCCGCCGCACGACGCAGGTTCTCGGCGACCAGCGTCTGCTGCTCCGGACCCGTCGCGCTACGTGCCAGCGACAGGGCGAAGCCGAGGGCACCCTGTGGGCAGCCGGCGGTTGCAGAGCGCTCGTACCAGCGATGGGCCTCCTCCAGGTCGCGCATCGGCTCCGGGCCGGAGGTCAGGATATAGCCAAGGACCGCCTGACCATCAGCGGAGCCACCGTCAGCCGCCTTCCGTGCCCAGCGAAGGCTGGTCTCGAAGTCAGGCTCACTTACCTCGGCCGGCGCGAACAGCCTGGTTCCCGGTCCGGCCTCCGAACGCGCGATCAGGCCATGAATCGCCAGCGTCGCAAGCTGTGCCTGCGCCTCGACGTAGCCTTGGTTGGCCGCGCGTTCGAGCCAGCGTGCGCCTTCGGACCGGCTGGGCGGCACGCCAGTACCTTCAAGGTAACAGCGGCCCACTCGATATTCCGCCTCGGCAATCCCCGCCCGCGCGGCACGCGACAGCAACGGGAACGCCTGCTTGACGTCGCCCTGCTCGGCCAACCGTAACGCCCGCCGCAACGCGGCGGTAGGAGAGACCGGGGCAAGCAGCCGAATGAGGAATGACATCCCTTACGCCTCTCCCGACCGTGGGAGAGGCATGATCGCTGATCTCACGGCTCACGCATCCCCTCGGAAGCGACCGGCAACGCTCGGCCCAGCAGATACTGCAGCACCGTACGCTTGCCGACCTTGATGTCGGCGGTCACCGGCATGCCTGGCATGATACGGAACCCCTGCGGCGTGCCATGCAGGTCGACCCGATCGATCGCGACGCGCGCCCGATAGAACGGCTCCATAGAGTTGCCAGGGAGCGGCACTGCACCGGTCGGATTCCGCTGGTCGTCCTGCGCGGTGAAACTATCCGCGCTGATCGTACGCACCGTGCCATACGCCAGGCCATATTGAATGAATGGGAAGGTGTCGAACTTGATCGAAACCGGATCACCGACATGCACGAAGCCGTCGTCGCGTCCCGAGATGTTTGCCTCGACTTCCAGCGGTGCATCCGCCGGCACCAGCGAGATGAACTCCTGGCCCGACTGCAAAACTGAGCCGACCGAGACCTTGGCCACGGTCAGCACCGTGGCGTCGCGCTCCGCACGCAATTCAACCAGTTGCTTGCGAAGCTGCGCCTTGTTCAGCGACTCTCGTGCGTCGGACAGCTTGCCGATCGCATCTGCCAGCTTTTCCGCAATGTCGGCGTGCCAGGATTGCACATAGCCATCGCGCTCGGCCACCAGCGCGGCGAGATCGCGCTGGGCGCTGTGCACCGTGTCCTCGGAGCTGTTAAGGTTGCGCTCCATCTCCTCACGGTTGTCCATCGCGGCCAGGGTGTTCAGCTTGCTGCCGACCTGCAGCTTTTCCAGGTCTCGCCGCATCTGCTCGACACTACTCGCCACCTGCAGGCGGTTGCGGTATCCGGACGCATCGGAATTCGCCTTGGCGATGGCGGACACCAGGCCATTGATCTTCTGCGTGTAGTTCTCGAGTTTGAAATTGTATTCGGCTTGGCGCTGACCGAAAATCGCCGCCTGCAACGCCAAATTGGGGTCGATCCCAGAATAGCTGAACGGCTGGCCGTCGGTCTCCGCCTGCAACCGCGACACCTGTGCCTGCAGGGTCGACACCTGGGCTGCCAGCGCGCCGACATCGGCCGCGGCAAAAGTTGGATCCAGCTGCGCCAGCACCTGCCCCGCCTGAACCGACTCTCCTTCGTGCACATCGATTGAGCGCACGATCGAGGCGTCGAGCGGTTGCAACACCATCGTCGGCGAGCGCGACACCACCCGACCCTGGGCCGTCACCACGCGATCGACGGGGATCAGACCCAGCGCCAGCAGGACCGCGACGAGCAGGCTGCCCACGATCCACACGATCCCGCGCGCCGACCGCGGCACCGGCGCCGTGGTGATCGTCGTAGACGGCATTTGGAACTCGAGGATGACCGGCAGCGTCGGGTCGCCCCGGTCCTCGACGACGGTGCTAATCGCCTTGGAGGAGGGTCGGGGCGAGCGTGGCATGGCGTGGACCTTGACTGTCAAGATGGCGATTCTGCTGGGCCCAGAGCTGGCGATACACCGCGCAGCGTTCGAGCAGGACGCGATGTGGAGCGATGTCCATCACCTGACCTTTTTCCAGCACCAATATCTGGTCGCATTCGGTCAGCGACGACAACCGGTGCGACACGATAACCATGGTTCGGCCGCGCGCAATGCGCAGCAGGTTGGCGTTGACCAGCGCCTCACTTTCCGGATCGAGCGCACTGGTCGCTTCGTCGAGGATCAGGATACGCGGATCGGAGATCAGCGCGCGCGCAATCGCTAGCCGCTGCTTCTGGCCGCCTGACAGGTTGGGCGAGCCTTCCTCGATGTAGGTCTCATATCCGTTCGCCATGCGCTCGATGAATTCCTCGGCGCCGGCCAGTCGCGCCGCCCCGACCGCATCCTCGAGTGTCAGACCTGGCCGGCCAGCCAGAATGTTGTCGCGGATCGATCCGCGGAACAGGAAGTTGTCCTGCAGCACGACGCCGAAGCTCTGCCGCAGATGCCGCAGATTGATCTCACGCAGGTCGGAGCCGTCGATCTTCAGGAAGCCGGAGTAGTCGCGGTTGATGCCTTGCAGCAGGCGGGTGATCGTGGACTTGCCTGAGCCGGAGCGGCCGACGATGCCGAGCATCGTTCCCGCGGGAATCGCGAAGGTTATGCGATCGAGTGCCGGCGTCTTGGTGCCGCCATAGGTGAAGGTTACATCGTCGAAGCTGATCGCACCGGCGAATCGCGGCCGCAGGCCACCCGACGCGGCATCGACCTCGAGGGGACGGTTCAGCACGGAAGCCGCTTGTTCGATCGCCGCCGCGACGTCCTGATACTCATCCGTGAGCCTTGCCAGTTGCACCAGCGGCTGTGCGACCCGCTGCGACAGCATCATGAACGCGAACAGCGCGCCGGCGCCCGTGCCGCTGGTGTCCGACAGCGCCCAATAGACGCCCAGCAGGATCGCACCCATCCACATGAACCGCTCGACCGGCGTGATCAGCGTTTGTGGCCAGTTGCCGAGCTTGCCGTAGGCCATGCGCCATTTGCCGGCTTCCGCGATCCTCTCGTCCCACAGCGCCTTGCGCTGCGGCTCGAGTGCCAGCGACTTCACCGTGCGGATGCCGAACACGGTCTCGCCCAGCGCGGACTGCTTGTCGGTCTCCGCACGCACCACGCGTGAGAACAGCACCGCGAGCGGCCTCAGGAACACCAGGATGATCATGGTGATCACGCAGGCGCACGCCAGCACGATCCAGGCCAGTGGTGCATTCAGCCAGAAGAGGAACGGCAGCAGCACGCACAGCGTCATCAGGTCGAGAAACGCAGTGAGCAGGCGCCCGGTGATGAACTCCCGGATGCGATGGATCTGGCTGATCTTGTACATCGTCTCGCCGGCCGGGTGCCGCTCGAAGTAGTCGAGCGGCAGGCGCAACAGGCGATTGAACACGTGCAGGTTGATCCGGGCGTCGATCCGGGTGCCGACGACAAGCACGATCAGCCGCCGCGCGTAGCCGAGCAAGGTCTCATACACGATGGCGACGCCGACGATGACGGCGATCAGGGCCAAGGTCGAGTACGAGCTGTGGGTCAGCACCTTGTCGACCACCGTCATCACCAGGAAGGGCGGAAAGATGGTCAGTATGCTCAGCGAGAATGACGCGAGGCCGATCTCGCGCAGCGAGCGCTTCTCCTCCATCACCAGGCTGAACAGCCAGCGCAGCGAGAACGGCACGTCGGCTTCGGCGAAGCCCCGGTTGGCGCGCAGCAGGACCGCCTCACCAGCCCAATCCTGGCTCAGCCGCAGCTCGTCCACCGCAACCGGCGGATCGGACGCAGGACTGGCCGGGTCCTTGACGAACACCACCTTGTGCTCGGCGTTGATGCCGGTGAGCAGGCACGCCGTGCCGTCGGTGAACAGCAGCACCACCGGGCCGGTATCGCGGAATCGCATCAGGTGGCGCCAGCGCAGCCGCACCGCGCGCGCCCACATGCCCGAGTTCTGTGCCCAGCTCGACAGCGACGCGGCAGACGGCATTGCGTCGCCCGCCGTGCCGCGAAATTCGCTCGGATCGAGTTCCAGCCCGTGGTAGCGCCCGGCGACGATCATCGCCAGCAGGCGCGGATGGATCTGCGGCTCCTCGGCGCCGTCCAGAGCGAGCGGCGCACCGGTGTCGGCACCGCCACCCGTGTCGGCTACAGACTGCGGCCCCTGTCCCGAGGGACCGGAGATGTGTCCGTCATTTGCATCCACGAGCAGTCCCCCTCAGAGGCGTGTCCAATACGCGGCCGGTTTTCCTGGGTGTGCCGGACCGCGTCCGACGCCCTCAGGGCCGGCGGTTTCCGCCGATTATCAGTTAGTCGAAGGCAGAAACGCCGTTGGGGAGTATGCCCCATTCAGTGTACAATTTGCCAACGAATCCTTGCGTCGGAGTATCGATGTCCCACCGGGGACCGTGAAAAGCTTTATGCCACAGTCGGAGGCTGAGACAAAACAAATGGCCGCGCTGGACGACACGGTAGGAGCCTTTGTGCCCGGCCCGCGCCTGGAGCGCCCGCCCCTCAGTAGCGGTCGCCTCGCCGGCCTCAACTTCGCCGTGAAAGACCTGTTCGACGTCGCGGGAAGCGTGACGACCTACGGGAACCCACGTTGGGCTGAAACCCATCCCAAGGCGATTGCAACCGCCCCCGTTGTGACAGCGCTGCTGCAGGCCGGCGCCAGGCTGGTCGGCAAGACCAAGACCATGGAGCTGGCCTTCGGTCTGACCGGCGAGAATGTCTGGCAGGGCACTCCGATCAACCCGAATGCGCCGGACCGCTTCCCCGGCGGGTCGAGTTGTGGATCGGCCGCCGCGGTCGCCGCCAGTCTGGTCGACTTCGCCCTCGGCTCAGACACCGGCGGCTCGGTGCGCATCCCGGCGAGCTATTGCGGCCTGTTCGGCATCCGCCCCAGCCACGGCGCGGTCAGCCTCGCCGGCGCCTGCCCACTGGCGCCGAGCTTCGACACCTGTGGTTGGTTCGCCCGCAGCGCGTCGTTGCTCTCCGAGGTTGGCGACGTGCTCCTGCCGAGCGGGCGCCAGTCGATTAACGGGCCTCTGCTGCGCCTCGAGGAGGCCTGGGTCAACGCCCAGCCGGAGGTTGCCGAGGCGCTGCGTCCCGCATTAGAGACCCTGGAGAGATTACGCGGCAGGGCGGTCGGCATTCGACTGGTCCCCGAGGGGATCGACAGCGCCTTCGATCATTTCCGTACCGTGCAGGCAGAAGAGGCGTGGGCCTGCCTGGGCGGCTGGGTCGAGGCGGCGAAGCCGCAGTTCGGCCCCGGCATCGCCGAGCGTTTCGCCGCCGCCAAGGCGACCGACGCAGCAGTCGCAGGGCCAGGGCGCGCCTTCCGGCGGATGATGCAGGCCCGGGTCCGCCCGGTGCTCGCCGGTGGTGCGGTGCTGGTCTACCCGACCAGTCCCTGCGCGGCGCCATTGCTCACCGCCAGTCTGGCAGAGCAGAATCTGATCCGGCAGGCAACGATCGGGGTGACGGCAATCGCCGGGCTCTGCGGGCTGCCCGAGGTGACCCTGCCGGCCGGCAGGGTGAATGGCGCGCCGGTCGGGATTTCGCTGGTCGCGGGTCCAGGGCTGGATCAGGCACTGCTGACGTTTGCCTGCGACGCGGCGAACGTGCTTGGACTGCCGGTCTGAACCGAGAGGGCGAGGCACGATGGAGATCAGGCCGGCGACCGAGACCGACATCCCGGAGATCCAGTCGATCTACGCGTATCATGTGCTGACCGGCACCGGGACGTTCGAGGAAGATCCGCCGTCGGTCGAGGAAATGTCGGACCGGTTCGCCGAGGTCGTCGAGCACGGTTGGTCATGGCTCGTGGCCACCGACGCTACCGGTGTGCTGGGATATGCGTATTACACCCAGTTCCGCGACCGCTCGGCGTATCGCTTCTGCGTCGAGGACAGTGTTTATGTGCGTGAGGACGTGCGCGGCCAGGGCGTCGGCAAGGCGCTGGTGGTCCGGCTGATCGAGGACGCCACGGCGCGCGGCATGCGCCAGATGATCGCGGTGATCGGGGATTCGGAAAACACCGGGTCGATCGGCGTGCACGCGAGCCTCGGCTTTCAGATGGTCGGCACATTGCGGGCGGTCGGCGTGAAGTTCGGCCGCTGGCTGGACGTGGTTTCGATGCAGCGATCGCTGGGCCAAGGCGACGCCGACGTCCCTTAGACCCGCCCAAACGCTCCCCCTCCCTTCGCGGGAGGGGGCCGGCGAGAGGGGGCGCACCGACGGGAGCGGGCCCGATCCAGCCCTCTGGCTCATGATCGCCTATGGTTTCGTCGCAGCCCTGCCCCTGCCTCTGTCCGGCTTCACCCTCCGTCTGTGGCTCTCCGAGGGCGGCGTTTCGCTCGGGCTGATCGGTCTTACCGCAAACATCGGTCTCGCCTATTCTCTGAAGTTCCTCTGGTCGCCGATCCTCGACAATGCCTTGCCCCCCGGCCCGCTACGCCGCCTCGGTCGCCGTCGCGGCTGGCTGGCCGCGATCCAGCCAACGTTGGCCGCCGCCGCCGCTCTACTGGCACTGTCCGACCCGGCCCGCCTGCCGTTCGTCTCCCTCGCCCTCGCCGCGCTCGTCGCATTCCTCTCGGCCAGCCAAGACATCGTGGTGGACGCCTGGCGCATCGAGTCCTTTGCCCAGCACCGCCAGGGCGCGGCGATGGCCGCCTACATCTGGGGCTACCGCGTCGCGCTGCTGATCGCGACCACCGGCGTGATCTCCGCCGTGAGCCTCGTCGGCTGGCACGTCGCGCTGCTCGGCGTGACCGCGCTCATCGGCTGCGGACTGATCGTCACCCTGCTGGCGCCGGAACCGCCGCCAGCCGAGCGCCAATTGGTCGCCGCCCGCTTCGGCTCACGCCTCGCCCATGCGGTGATCGCGCCGCTACGCGACTTCCTCGCCCGGCGCGGCGCCGTGCTGATCCTGGCCTTCGTCGCGCTGTTCAAGCTGGGCGAGGCGATGGCCGGCATTATGACCGCGCCGTTCTATCGCGCGCTCGGTTTCTCGCGCGAAGCGATCGCGGCGACCGGATGGTTCTCGCTGGCCGGGACCCTGGCTGGCATCGCGCTTGGCGGCTGGCTGGTAGCGCGTCTCGGCACCGGGCGGGCGTTGCTTCGCACCGGCTGGGCGCAGACCTTCGCCATGGCGATGTATCTGCTGCTCGCCGTGTCGGCCGGCGAGCACCACGTGCTCTACGCCACGGTAACCACCGAGGCCTTCGCCCAGGGCATGGCCGACGCCGCGTTCATCACCTACCTGTCAGGTCTCTGCTCGCGCGAGTTCACCGCCACGCACTATGCGCTGCTGTCGTCCCTCGCGCTGATCTCGGTGCACACGATCGGCGGCGCCTCCGGCGTGCTGGCCGCGCAGGTGGGATGGGTGGCGTTCTATGCGCTGTGCATGTTCGCAGCCCTGCCCTCGATGGGCCTGATGCTGGTGTTGCTCCGACGCTATCCCCCGGACCAGGACGCCTCGCGCTGAAGACCACGTGTTCACTGTCGGGCGACGCGCACACAAAATCTGTTCTTTGTGAGCGTTAGATATTTTGTCTATTGATATCCATAAATCTAACAACCATATCCGCTCCTCGCCGATCCCCTTCCCTCGCGGGAGGGGCAGCAACATGACGCCAACACCCCGGTGGCATGAACCGCCCGCGAAATTGAAGGTCCGACCGCAATATGGATCACCACCCCCCAATGATCAGCACTGCCATCGACCGGCGACACGCGCTCTCGCTAGCCGGCATTGCCTGGCTCGGCAGCAACCCGATCGCCGTCGCGCAGAACCCCAGCCCAAAACCACCGCAGGATACAAAGCCGGACGACGAACCGCACCGGCTCCCGGCCGACGTCACGACGCACCACGCGATCGACCTACCCGGCCGCACCCTGCACTTCGACGCGACCGCCGGCACCATTCGCCTCACCGGCGCGGACCTCGCGTTCGTCGCCTATCAGCTGTCAGGCGCCGAGAGGGCCCACCGCGCCGTCACCTTCGCGTTCAACGGCGGCCCCGGGTTCGCCTCCGCCTGGCTCAATATCGGCGCTGTCGGACCGTGGCGCATTGCGCTCAACGGCGATGCTGCCGGTCCGTCGTCATCCCCCGAACCGCAGGCCAACGCGGAGACCTGGCTCGATTTCACCGACCTTGTGTTCATCGACCCGGCCGGCACCGGCTATTCCCGCGTGCTGGCGCGCGACCATGATGCACGGCGCAGATTCTGGTCGGTCACCGGCGATATCGAGTACCTCGCCGAGGCGGTTCGCCGCTGGCTCGACCGGTTCGATCGCGACGTCTCACCTAAATATCTGCTGGGTGAAAGCTACGGCGGCTTCCGCGTCCCCCGCCTGGCGCGCGAGCTTGCCGCCAGTCAAGGAACCGGCGTCTCCGGTATGGTGCTGGTGTCACCGGCGCTCGACTTCGGCGGCCGCAGCTCGGCTTTCGACCCATTCTCCTATGCAATACGGTTGCCGGCGATGACTGCCGCCGCGCGCGCGGCCCACGGTCCGGTGACGCGCGCCGGGCTCGCCGATGTGGAACGCTACGCCGTGACGGATTTTCTGCTCGACGCGATACGCGGCGAACGCGACGCGGATGCGATAGCCCGGCGCAGCGCGCGCGTCGCCGAGTTCACCGGCCTCGATCCCGCACTGGTGCGGCGCTACCACGGGCTGCTCGGCAACGACGTGTTCCTGCACGAACTGGATCGCTCGCAGGGCCGCGTCGGCAGCATCTACGACGCGACCGTCACCAGCGCCGATCCGTTCCCGCTTGAGGCGATGAGCGACTACCTGGACCCTGTGCTGGAGGCGCTGAAGGCTCCCGTGAGCAGTGCGATGGTCGAGATCTACCGGACCAAGCTCAACTGGCGGCCGGAGAGCGACTACCGGTTGGGCAACGCTGAGGTCAATCGCCAGTGGGACTGGGGCCGCGGCATTTGGAACTCGCCGCAGTCAATGGATGCGATGCGCACCACGCTGGCGCTCGATCCGCGTGTCTCGGTGCTGATCATGCACGGCCTGTTCGATCTGATCACACCGTATTTCGGAACGCAGTTGCTGCTCGATCAGCTGCCGGAAATAGACATCGCCGCACGAATAAATCTATCCGTCCATCCGGGCGGCCACATGGTCTACACCGACGACATCTCACGCACGGCGCTGCGCGATGAGGCCCGCACGCTGTTCGGCAGTCGCTGATTCGGCTGGCGCAAACCTAACCTAACGGCCCCGCTAACTTATGGAGAATTCCGATGCATTTCAGAGCACTCACGGCAGCCGCAGCGATTGCATTTTCGTTGGGCGGGACGGGCTATGTTGGCCACCGGGTCGACCGCGCAAGCTATGAGTTCGCCCCACCCAACCAGAACCAGGGCGCAAACAGTGTCGCGTCGAACTATCAGTTCGCGCCACCGAACCAGAACCAAGGTTCCAACAGCGTGGCATCACGAGAGCAGTTCGCCCCGCCAAACGAGCACCAGGGTGCCAACAGCGTGGCGTCGCGACAGCGGGTTCGCACCGCGGCATGAGAATTAGCTAAACTAGGGCGCGATCGATGGGATGCTGATGCGTTGCGCGACATGGTGCGCGAGTACGTCATGGAGCATCTCGCGGACGACGACGCAGTCCTGGCTGTCGATGAAACCGGGTTCCTCAAGCAGGGCAAGGCATCGTGCGGCGAGGCGCGGCAGTACACGGGTTCCGCTGGCAAGATCACGAACTGCCAGATCGGCCTGTTTGCCACCTGGGCCGCCTCTCCGGTAGATACGCAACGTCTACGCCCACTTCCAGGCTGCGCGAAATTCTTCCCAGCGATCGGCAAAACCCGTGAACTCGTCAAGCCAGCGACGGGTCGCGGGTGCGTTGCCTTCACGGTGATCCGCTCGCCCGCCTTCCGTCGCGCCTTGATTATCGCCTGCACGAAATTCGAGCGCGGCCTGCCATTCGCTCTGGTTCTTCCTTCGCCACGCCTCGCGATCTTCACCAAGTCAGCGGCGCTGCAATACGCGCGGGAAAACATCCGCATCAATTCGGTGCACCCGGGCTATGCGGATACGCCGCTAACCTTGCAGCGCTTCAGCGATCCGGCCGTGCGCCAGGTGCTGCTCGATCGCACGCCGATGGGCAGGCTCGGCACCGCCCTGGATGTCGCAAATCGCGTGCTGTTCCTGGCGTCTGACGAAGCATCCTGGGCTGCCGGCTCGGAACTGGTGATCGATGGCGGCATGACGGCGCAGTGAGCGCATAGCGGTCCACGGCCCGCTCAGCCAGGCCGCCGCGACCGGTCCGAATCGCTGCCTTCGACCCGCCCCCGCGGTCAGGCGCCCCCATCACGCCCGAGTAACCAGCTAAAGGCGCCGCGCACAAAGCTCGCTCCATCCCCCGTTGGCAGATCTCCATGCGCAATCAGCACCCGCTCGATTGGCCACCCGAGAACCTTGTCGAGTGAGGCCCGTGCCGCACGACGATTGAGGAAGCTCGCACGCCAATCGTTCGGCGCACCTGGATTCGGGGCAACGATCCCACCACGCCGGGCGAGGAAGCCGCGCCACCCTTTGAACCAGTCGCGCGGAAAATTTTGGATCAGATCAGCGAACAGGGCCGTGTGGCTGCTTCGGTGAAAGAACACGACCTCGGTCAACGCAAAGCTTCCGTGCACAACGACCTGATCGATGTCAGTCGCCCAACCGGGCTCAGCCGCATCGCCAAGCTCGGCATCGAAGGTCAGGTCCTTGCGCTTGCGCCGCAGGCGCGGCGTTGCGTAGACGCGAGCCGCTTGAAACGCAGACATCCATTCCGCAAGAAACAGGTGATGCAGTGCATTGGGCGAGACAAGGTGGCGCACCGGCCCGAGCGCGTCGACTGAAGCGCGAAGCGAATCTGATAGCGCAATGGGCGACCAGACGAATAGGCTGCCGTCAGCTAGCCTGATGACCGCCATCCGCGTTGGATAGGGGAAACTGTGAAACGACGTCACCGGACCGTCGGCTATCCAGATTTCGGGTCCGAATTGCTGAAGCGGTTCACTCATACAAGCAGCGCCCACGTGTTTCGCAGAATCTGGTCACCGAGGAACGGCCGCGCAAGACTGCGACGCTGACGCCAATGTCAGATCCGGGCGTATACTGAGTGGACGGCAGCTTGTAGCGTGTTCCCCCAAAAAACTGACGGCTGTCACATGACCAGTATCGGTGCCCGCGAAGATCCGTGAGCAAGCTATCGATAAATACCGGTGAATTCCGTGGCTGGCCGTCCTGGACACGTATCGAACCATGTGCGCGGCGCCCGAACCACCGTTTTGGCGTGTGCTTGAGGAAATCCGGGGGTGCGGACTGCCGCCTGATACCGAGGCGCCGAGAGTACGGGGGCGTTGGTAAGCCGCATGCTGCGAACCGGCCCCCGACAACGGACGTTTGGTCAAGCATGTTGCCGGCAACATGCGCGCCGATTGTCAACGCTTGGTCGCGTTGCACACTGCCTGAAAGCGGACGTTATGCGGAACTGGCGCGTTGGGCAGTGATGCCCTGCACCCGGTGAGAAGATCGCGGGTTCCTGTCAGCTTTGCGGTAACGAAGCGCATCGACCAGCAAGGCAAACGCCGGTGAAGGTTGCCGCCGGCTCGGATAATACAGGTGATAGCCGGAAAACGGCTGGCACCAGCTTGCGAGAGCCCGAACAAGCTGGCCATCGGCAAGATACCGTTGCACCTGCTCCTCGGGGAGATAGGCCAGTCCCAATCCATCGAGAGCGGCATTGAGCATAAGGCCGCTGTTGTTGAACACGAGCTGCCCTTCGACCCGCACCTTGAACTCGCGTCCATCCTTGTCGAACTCCCAAGGGTACAGACCGCCATGGGTCGGCGTGCGCAGATTGATGCAGTCGTGCGCCGTCAGATCTTGCGGCATGCGTGGCGGCGGGTGTCGCACAAAATAGGCGGGCGCGCCGACAACTGCCATGCGCATGTCCGGGCCGATGCGGACCGCGATCATGCCCCGCGCGACGTTCCCGCCCGGCCTGACGCCGGCGTCGTAGCGCTCCGCCACGATGTCGGTCAGGCCATAGTCAACCACGATCTCGACCTTGATGTCGGGATAGCTCGGCAGCAACCGCTTCAGGACCGGCCGAAGGATCGCGTTGGCGGCATTCTCGGTTGACGTGATCCGGATTGTGCCGGCCGGCTTGTCCCGCAGCTTGCCCAACGCATCCAGCTCGGCGTCGATCTCCTCGAACCGGGGCGCCACGCCGTGCAGTAGCCGTTCGCCGGCTTCTGTAGGCGCAACGCTGCGGGTTGTGCGGGTCAGCAGCCGGATGCCGACCCGGGCCTCAAGGTTACGGATGGTCTGACTAAGCGCCGATTGCGACACGCCTAGCCTCGCCGCCGCGCGGGTGAAGCTGCGTTCCTGGGCGACCGCAACAAAGGCCACCAGGTCATGGAAGCTCTCTCCGGCCATTGATAAGCAATCCTAATAAGTCCATCCCGATCATAGCCGCTAATCCAGCCTGGGCCAGACGCTACATTGACGCATGCGAGGAGCGATGAATGACGCGCTCCGGGCACAGGAGATCAACCATGGATATCAAGCGCATCGGTTCGCAGCCATCAGGCAAAGGGCGGCCAAGTATTTCACGGGATCAGTGCGGATCGATCCGCTGAACAGCCCGCCGGAGCCCGCCCGCGTGTCCATGGCGCTGGTCACGTTCGAGCCTGGCGCACGCACCGCGTGGCACACACACCCGCTGGGCCAGACCCTGATCATTACCGCCGGCTGCGGTTGGGTTCAGCGCGAGGGTGGGCCGGTGGAAGCGATCCACCCGGGCGATGTGATCTGGTTCGCGTCGGAGGAAAAACACTGGCATGGGGCAACGGCCACGACGGCCATGAGCCATATCGCGATTCAGGAAAAGCTGAACGGCTCTCCGGTGACCTGGATGGAGCATGTCAGCGATGAACAATATCGGACGTGAGCAGCACGATTTCGTTTTGACAATCGATCAGGTGAGGAATGTGCTGTAAATGTCCGCCACCGTCTCGCCGTCACATTCGATCGCTGTTCCCTCCGTCGCCACCGCGCTGCTGCCGATCATGGCCGCGGTCTCGCTGGCATTTCTGGTCATCGGCGTGGCCTTGCCGGTCCTGCCGTTGCACGTGCATCAGGAGCTTGGCCTCAGCACCTTCGTCGTCGGCCTGGTCACCGGCACACAGTTCCTGGCCGCGCTGGCGTCGCGTGTATGGGCCGGCCGGTTCGCCGACCGAGCAGGCGCCAAGCGGGCCGTCGTTGCAGGAATGCTGGCGGCGGTCGCGGGCGGGCTGCTCTATCTCCTGTCGCTCCGCTTTGTCACCGCACCTTCGGTATCTGCCGGAATCCTTCTGCTCGGCCGCGCGCTGCTCGGCGCGGCGGAGAGCTTCATCATCACCGGCGGCGTCAGTTGGGGATTAGCACTGGTGGGACCAGCGAATGCTGGACGGGTCATCGCGTGGGTTGGCATGGCAATGTTTGCTGCCCTTGCGCTCGGGGCTCCGATGGGCACCTCGCTATACGCCACGGGCGGCTTCGCCACGATCGCGCTCGCGACGACGCTGGTTCCGTTCGCTGCGATCGCACTCGTCGCACCTCTTGCATCGGTCCCGGCGCAGCGCGGTGCCCGCCCCTCACTGCTCAAGGTCGCCCGCGCGGTGTGGATGCCAGGGTTCGGGTCGGCGCTCAGCAGCATCGGCCTGGGCGTGATGATCGCCTTCAGCTCGCTGCTTGCCGCCGAGCGCCATTGGAGTCCCGTCTGGCTGTTCTTCAGCGCCTTCGCCGCGTCCCTCGTCGGCGCGCGCCTTTTCCTGGGTCATCTCCCCGACCGGCTCGGTGGCGCTCGGGTTGCGCTGGTCTCCGTGCTGATCGAGGCAGGCGGGCTGCTACTCATCGGGCTTGCGCCGGCGCAGATCTTCGGTGTGGCAGGCGCGCTGCTCACCGGCCTTGGCTTCGCGCTGGTCTATCCCGGCCTCGGCGTCGAGGCCGTCCGCCGCGCGCCGCCTGAAAGCCGCGGCCTGGCCATGGGCGCGTATACTGCGTTCCTCGACGTGGCGCTTGGATTTGGCAGCCCTGCATTGGGATGGATCGCGGGATGGTCCGGGTTGGGTTCGGTATTTCTGGCAAGCGCCCTGATCGTGTTTGGCGCAACGGCTTTCGCCGTTCGGCTGCTCTGCCTTGCGCCGAGCGCGGACAGTGAATGATCGGTTGAGTCTCACCCGGTGAACCAAAGGAGATCATGATGGAAAAGCGCAAACTCGGCAACGCCGGTCTCGAAGTGTCGGCCCTTTCTCTGGGCTGCATGGGCTATGGAACTGCCCGCGAATTGCGGGATCGGACGGAGATGATCGTCCTCATCCGCAAGGCGGTCGAACGCGGCATCGATTTCTTCGACACCGCCGAGTCCTATGGTCCGCTCACGAACGAGGAAATGGTGGGCGAGGCTCTCAAACCGCTGCGCGATCAGGTCCGGATCGCCACCAAGTTCGGTTGGGATATCGACCCCGACACGGGAGTGCATCATGGCGGCGTCAACAGTAAGCCGGCCCATATCAGGGAAGCTGTCGACGGCAGCCTGAGACGCCTCAGGACCGATTACATCGATCTGCTCTATCAGCATCGTGTCGATCCCGACGTCCCGATGGAGGACGTTGCGGGCACGGTGAAAGAGCTGATTCAGCAGGGGAAGGTTCGCTACTTCGGTTTGTCGGAGGCAGGTGCGGGGTCGATCCGCCGCGCCCACGCGGTGCAGCCGATCGCGGCACTGCAAAGCGAATACTCGCTGTGGACCCGTGATCCGGAGCACGAGATCATTCCAGTCTTGGAGGAACTCGGGATTGGCCTTGTTCCCTATAGTCCGCTCGGCAAGGGCTTTCTCACCGGCAAGATCGATGTGAGCACGACGTTTGACGCGTCCGACTATCGCAACGCGATTCCCCGTTTCTCGCCGGAAGCGCGCAAGGCAAACCAGGCGCTGGTCGATCTTATTCAGTCCGTAGGGGCGCGGCATGGCACAACGCCGGCCCAGGTCGCCCTTGCGTGGCTGCTCGCTCAGAAGCCATGGATCGTCCCGCTGTTTGGCACGCGGACGCTCGGCCGCCTGGATGAGAATCTGGGGGCGCTCTCCGTCACGCTCACCGCTGACGATCTCGATGAGATCAGGACCGTGGCATCCACCATCCAGATCCACGGCATCCGTTATCCCGAGGAGATGCTTCGGCGCTCCGGTCTTTGACCCCAATGGAGGCTTTCGATGGACCTCGCTCAACCAGAGACGGAGTTCAGGCGGTGGTGTGAAGCCCAGACGACGGGTCGCTACGAGCGCGTGGATGGCGCGATCGTGGACATGGCACCCGAGCGCGGTGCACACCTTCGGGTAAAGCGAGCAATCTACAAGGCGCTGGATCGCGCGGTGATCGACGCCGGTGTGCCTTGCCAGGCATTGCCTGACGGCGCGACGGTGGAAACCGGCGACAGTGACTACGAACCGGACGCCCTGGTGAATTGCGGCGACCCAATGGCTGACGACGCGATCGCGGCACCGAACCCGGTGATCATTGTCGAAGTCCTGTCACCCAGCATGACGTCGACAGATACTGGCGGCAAGTTGGCTGACTATTTCAGCGTGCCATCCGTCGTTCACTACCTGATCGTGCATCCGACCCGCTGAACTGTTACCCATCACCGCCGGACCGGCGACGGCATCGACACACGGATCATCGTCAGCGGACCGATCACGATGGCCCCTCCCGGGATTATCATCACCGTGGAAGAGATCTACGGCGCGGCATAGGCCGATCGTCCTTACCCTTGGGACGGCGGTTCGGTGGACCGACCGCTCTCGACCGATAGCGGCGTGGCTGACGAGGTGACCACGACCCCGTGAGAGCGCGATCTTGGCACGTTGTTCCCGAGATCCCAGCCAGGACCGGGTTCAAATCCAGCAAGGGGTATGTCGGTAAGATATCGATGTGCAGTAGGATTTTCGTGGCTGGCCTTCGTGGATACCTGGCGCCGGAGCCACCGTTTCAGCGTGTGCTTAAGGAGATCCGGGGGGTCAACCAATCGATAGCAAATGGTCCCGCAAGCCAACCCATGATACCATGAGGCGCGACTGGAGGATTCCGATGGACCTCGCTCAACTCGGGACGGGTGGATACTACTCGCGCGAGGAATTCAGGCGGTGGTGTGAGGCCCAGACGAAGGGCCGATACGAACGCGTGGACGGTTCGATCGTGGCCATGGCACCCGAGCGCGGCGCACACCTGCGGGTCAAGGGAGCCATCTACAGCGCGCTGAAGCGCGCGGTCGCCGATGCCGGTGTGCCTTGCCAGGCGTTGCCCGATGGCGCCACGGTGGAAACCGGCGACAGTGACTACGAACCGGACGCTCTGGTGAACTGTGGTGAGCCAATGGCCGACGACGCGGTCGCGGCGCCGAACCCGGTGATCATCGTCGAGGTCCTGTCACCCGGCACGGCATCGACGGATACCGGCGGCAAGTTGGCTGACTATTTCCGCGTGCCATCCGTCACTCACTATCTGATCGTGCATCCGACCCGCCGGACTGTTACCCACCACCGCCGGACCGGCGACGGCATCGCCACACGCATCATCGTCAATGGACCGATCACGATGTCCCCGCCCGGGATCGTCATCACGGTGGAAGAAATCTATGGCGCTGCATAGGCTGATCGTCGCGTACCTGTAGGCCGGTCGCGGCACTAGACCAGGTGGTATCGAAGCCTCTCGACGAGCAGGGCGAACGCTGGAGACGTGAGACGTCGGCTCGGGTAATAGAGATGGTAGCCGGTAAAGATCGGACACCAGTCGTCGAGCACCCGAATCAGCCGTCCGTCTGTGATGTGCCCGATGGCCTGGTCTTCGGGCACGCAAGCCAGCCCAAGCCCGTCGAGCGCCGAGCTCAATCTGAGCCCAATGGTGTTGACGACCGTCTGACCCTCGACGCGCACCTTCAATTCACGTCCGTCCTTTTCAAACTCCCAGGCGAATAGACCGCCATACGTCGGCAGCCGAATGTTGATGCAGTTGTGGGATGTGAGCTGTTGCGGCGTTTCTGGTCTCGGGTGCTTTGCGAAGTAGCTCGGCGATCCCACCACGGCCATACGAATGTCCGGTCCGATGCGTACGGCGATCATGTCCTTCGCGACCTGTTCGCCAAGCCGAACCCCGGCATCATAGCCTTCGACAACGATATCGGTCAGACCGTGGTCCACGCTAATCTCGACCTTGATGTCCGGATAGTCGGGCAATAGCCGTTTTAGGGCCGGCTGCAGGACGCCAATGGCCGGATGCTCTCCTGCCGTGATACGGATCGTGCCCGCGGGCTTGTCGCGCAGTTCGCTCAATGCGGCGAGCTCCGCTTCGATTTCGTCGAAGCGCGGCGCGACGATACGCAACAAGCGGTCGCCAGCTTCGGTCGACGCGACGCTGCGCGTGGTGCGAGCCAGCAGCCGCAATCCAAGTCGCTCCTCCAGGTTCCGGATCGTCTGACTGAGCGCCGACGGAGAAACCCCGAGCTTGGCGGCGGCGCGAGTGAAACTCTGTTCCTTTGCCACGACGGCAAAGGCGCTCAGGTCGTTGAAGTTTTCCTGGGTCACTTTTTAGCCAGCCTAACAAGTACATGCTGATTATACCACCTAATCGCGAGCGCCCACACGCGCTAGTTGTGTTCCGTCAAGCGGAGATCGCACTCGTCGGGAGCGCGACGCGCAGTTGCCGCAACGGGCGGGCGGGTCCTTTCGAGGCGCGTGCTCCGATCAAGCTCGAAGGAGAAGACCGTGCAAAAGCGCAAGCTGGGGAAATTCGGCCTGGAAGTCTCAGCCATAGGGTTCGGTTGCATGGGCATGAGCTACGGCTATGGCCCAGCGACGGACAGGGGCGAGGCCATCAAGCTCATCCGTGCCGCTTACGAACGTGGGGTCACATTCTTCGACACCGCGGAAGCCTTCGGTCCCTTCGTCAACGAGGAGGTTGTCGGCGAGGCACTTGAGCCGATCCGAAACCAGGTCGTTATCGCCACGAAATTCGGTTTCCAGGATGGTAACTCGACGGAGCCCGCTGACAGCCGCCCGGAGCGCATCCGGCAAGTCGCCGAGCAGGTCGTCGCCAGGGTGCCCGTCCGTGGCGACCGCTATCCCGACCACCTGCAGGCCCGCGTGGGACGCTGATCGCGTCGGGCACATAGGAGATTGAACATGAAAACACGTAAGCTCGGGACGCTTGAAGTCTCTGCCCTCGGCCTCGGCTGCATGAGCATGAGCGCGTTGTACGGGCCACCCGCCGACAAGCAGGAGATGATCAAACTCATCCGCGCCGCCCACGAACGGGGCGTCACGCTGTTCGACACGGCGGAATCCTATGGTCCCTTCGTCAACGAGGAACTGGTGGGAGAGGCACTGGAGCCGATCCGTGACAGCGTGGTGATCGCCACAAAGTTCGGTTTCGATATCGATCTGGTGACCGGCGAGCGGCGGGGCGGCACCAACAGCCGTCCGCAGCATCTCAAGGCCGTGGCGGATGCCTGCCTGAAGCGTCTCCGGACGGACCGGATCGACCTGTTCTATCAGCATCGCGTTGATCCGAACGTGCCGATCGAGGATGTGGCCCACGCGGTTGGTGAGCTCATCGCGGCGGGGAAGGTGAGGCATTTCGGTCTGTCGGAAGCCGGCGTGCAGACAGTCCGGCGCGCGCATGCGGTGCATCCCGTGACGGCGGTCCAAAGCGAATACTCGCTGTTTTGGCGAGGCCCTGAGAAAGAGCTTCTGCCGGCGCTGGAGGAACTGGGCATCGGGTTCGTGCCGTTCAGCCCGCTCGGCGCGGGTTTTCTCACCGGCCAGATCGACGAGAACACCAAGTTCGACCCGACGGATTTCCGAAACAATGTCCCGCGGTTCTCGCCCGAGGCGAGAAAGGCGAACGCGGGTCTGGTCGAACTCGTCAAGACAATCGCAGCCCGCAGGGGCGTGACACCCGCGCGCATCGCGCTCGCTTGGCTGCTGGCGCAAAAGCCCTGGATCGTGCCCATCCCGGGCACGACGAAGCTGCATCGGCTGGAAGAGAATCTTGGTGCCGCCGACCTCCTGCTCACGAAGGCGGATCTGGACGAAATCGCGAAGGGTCTTTCGGGCATCGAGGTCATGGGTGAACGCCTGCCGGAAGCGGCGCTCAAGATGACCAATCGGTGACCGGTAGTAAGGACCGTCCATGAGGCTTCCTGCCGAACCCACCAGGAGAGCGTTGTTGGTAAATTCGCTGATCCTGCCGGCGGCAGTCGCCGCGAGTACGCCCGCTGACACGGCGGACGCCGGTTCGAACGGCAGACGATTGCGCGTGTTACGGATTGGCTCAGCGGACTGGCAGGAAGCCACCCATAGCGGCAGTAGCGGAGCAGGACCGAGTTCGAACCCAGGACCCTCGCCTGGCGCCTGGAAGCAGCATTTGATAAATATTGGCGAATGTCGTGGCTGGGGGACCTGGATTCGAACCAAGGCTGCCCGGTCCAGAGCCGGGAGTTCTACCGCTAAACTATCCCCCACCGGAGCGCGGAACGCGCAAATACCACGCCCCACCCGGCCTCGGCAACCTTACCCAACCGTCGCGAGTTCGCGCCGCAGCATTGAATGCTCGATCACACTCGGCTGAGCGCGTGGGCTGCGAAGATCGCCTCAACGGTGCGTGTCAGCCCGTCCTGCCACGGCGGCAGCCGCAGGCCCAACACCGTGGCGAGCTTGCCGCAGTCGAGGCGCGAGTTCAGGCGGTCGTTTCGCTCTCGTCGGCCACTCATCCGTCACGATCGGCGCGATCGTCGGCACCGGCACGCCATGACTCACCGCCGCGGCGAACGTCGCGGTCGCGAGTTCGTGCCATGTCGCGGCACCCGTGCCGGCGGCGTGATAGATGCCGGCGTAGCGCCTCTGCCAACCGTCGCTCGTCAGCCGCACGGCAATGCCCAGAATGGCCCGCGCCAGATCGGGCGCACTGGTCGGACAGCCGCACTGGTCCGCCACGACACGCAAATGCCGATGGCGCTGCCCGGCGGCAAGCATGGTGCGCACGAAGTTGTTGCCGATCGGCGAGTACAGCCACGACGTCCGTACCACGATCCCGCGCGAGCACTCCGCGAGCACCGCCTGCTCGCCTGCCAGCTTGCTCGCGCCGTAAACGCCCTGCGGTGAGACCGCGTCGGTCTCCACATACGGCGCACCCTTGAGCCCATCGAACACATAGTCGGTCGACACATGAATCAACGGAATGCCAGCCACCTCGCACAGCCGCGCCAACTCCCGCGGCCCATCGCGATTAACCCTGAACGCCGCCGCCGCATCGTCCTCGGCCGCGTCCACCGCGGTATACGCCGCGGCATTGATCACCAACCACGGCGCACTGGCCGCGAAAGTCTCGCGCACGCTCTCAGGCCGGTCGAAATCCAGCCGCGGAGGCCCGACGCACTCCACCGCCAACCCACGCGACGGCGCCGCCTCCGCCAGCGACACCGCGAGTTGCCCGGTGACGCCAATAACCAGGATCGGTGCCGTCATGTCACGCCGTGTGCCACTCGCCGCACTCCGCCAGGCGCGGCAGGATGCGATCCTTGTCCGACAGGATCGCCTCCTCCGGCGCGATCGGCCATGGAATGGCAAGATCCGGATCGTTCCAGATCACCCCGCGCTCCGCCTGCCGGTCCCACGGCGCGGTAACCTTGTAGATCACCTCGGTGTCCGCCTCGAGCGTGCAGTAGCCATGCAGCAAACCCGCCGGAATCCAAAACTGCTGCCAGTTGTCCGCCGACAGCACGACGCCGGCATGGCGGCCATACGTCGGCGAGCCATGCCTGATGTCCACCGCCACGTCCCAGATCGATCCGCGCACCACCCGGATCAGCTTGCCCTGCGCATTCGGCGCGATCTGCAGGTGCAGGCCGCGCACCACACCGCGATCAGCCGATCGCGCGTGATTGTCCTGCACGAAGGGACCCGGCACGCCCGCCTCAACAAAGCGGCGTTCATTCCAGGTTTCCGAAAAGAACCCACGCTCGTCGAGAAAGCGGGCCGGCGTGATCAGCAGGACATCTGGAATGCCGGTCGGCTCGACAATCATGCCTGCTCTCCCTCGGCCAATTCCATCAGCACGCGTCCCAATTCTGTCTTGCCCAGTTGGCGCGCGTGTGAGCGCAGCGTATCCGCGTCAATATATCCCATGCGAAATGCGACTTCCTCCGGACAGCCGACCAGCATGCCGGTCCGCGACTGGATGGTCTGCACGAAGGTCGCCGCCTGCAGCAGCGAGTTCAGGCGTGCCGGCATCGAGCCAAGCGCAGCCGCGCGACAACCGCTCCACCGCCAGCACGCCGGCGTCGAGGTACAGCCGGTTGAGGTCGGTGATCTCCAGTTCGCCGCGCCCGGAGGGACGAATGGTTCGCGCCAGGTCGCTAACCGTCTGATCGTAGAAGTAGAGGCCAGTCACCGCCCAGTTGGATTCCGTTGCCGTGGGCTTCTCCACGATATCCATCGCGCGCCCTGCGGCGTCGAACGACACCACGCCATACCGCTCCGGGTCGCGCACCTGATACGCGAACACGGTCGCGCCATGCGGTCGAGCCGCCGCCGTGCGCAGCAGCGCGGACAGATGGTCGGCGTGAATGAGGTTGTCGCCAAGCGCCAGTGCGCAGGCCTCGCCGGCGATCCAGTCGCGGCCGATCAGGAAGGCCTGCGCGATCCCCTCGGGGCGCTTCTGTTCGGCGTAGGTGAAGTGCACGCCGAAGCGCTCGCCCCCACCGAGCAGCTTGCTGAACTGCGGCAGGTCCTCGGGTGTCGAGATCACCAGGATGTCGCGGATGCCGGCAAGCATCAGCGTCGACAACGGGTAATACACCATCGGTTTGTCGTACACCGGCAGCAACTGCTTCGACGCCGCCAAGGTCATCGGATGCAGCCGCGTGCCGGAGCCGCCGGCGAGCAGAATGCCTTTCATGCCGCAGTTCCCAACCGTTGTCCCGCATAGCGCCCGGCGCGCACCGCCTGCCACCAGTCGCGGTTCGCCAGATACCACTCGATGGTCCGCGCCAGACCCGTCTCGAAGTCGTGCGGCGCGGTCCAGCCAAGCGCCGTCTCCGCGCGCGTCGGATCGATCTCGTAGCGGAAATCATGCCCCGGCCGATCGGTGACGAAGTGGATCAGCCGCTCGCGCGCGCCGGCAGGATCCGGCACGCGGCGATCCAGTTCCGCGCAGATCGCGCGCACCACGTCGAGATTGCTGCGCGGCTGACGGGCACCGATCGCATACGTCGCGCCAGGCTCGCCAAGTTCCAACACGCGCACCAGCGCGACCGCGTGGTCCTCGACAAAGATCCAATCGCGCCGGTTCGAGCCGTCGCCATACACCGGCAGAGGCTTGCTCTCCAGCGCGTTCAGCGTGATCAGCGGGATCAGCTTTTCCGGGAATTGCCACGGCCCGTAGTTGTTGGCGGTGTTTGAGACGAGGGTCGGCAGCCCATAGGTGTGGAACCACGCCCGCACCAGATGGTCGGAAGCTGCCTTGCTCGCCGAATAGGGGCTGCGCGGATCGTAGCTTGTGGTCTCGTCGAACGGCGGATCACCGGCGCCAAGCGCGCCGAACACCTCGTCTGTGGATATGTGATGAAATCGAAACGTCGCGCGTCGCACCGGGCTGAGCCCGGCGTAGTATTGCCGTGACGCCTCCAACATCGTGAACGTACCGACAACGTTGGTCTCGATGAACGTCGCCGGCCCATCGATCGAGCGATCAACGTGGCTTTCCGCCGCGAGGTGCATCACCGCGTCAGGCTGCTGGGTCGCGAAGATCTGCCGCATCGCCGCGGCATTGGTGATATCGGCGCGGATCAGGACATGTCGATTGTGACCCCTCGCATTATCCAGCGCGTCCTCGGAGGCGGCATAGGTCAGCTTGTCGACATTGATCACGACATGGTCCGTGTCGCGTATCAGATGGCGCACCACCGCCGAACCGATGAAGCCGCATCCGCCGGTCAGCAACACTTTCATGCTCTCGGGCATCCATTCTTACTTAGGCGTAACAATCACCCGGCCCGTGATCAGGGGCTGACCCCTAGCTTATGCCTCATTCCTGCAGCGAATGGAAAGCAAAGTTACGCTCTGCCGAGTGCCCAGCCGCCCCAGACCGCGGCGAGGCACAGCACGACAGACCCAGCGACGTATGCCATCGCCGGCGAGGTATCGCCGGATTGCAGCAGTTCCAGCGTCTGCAGGCTGAACGCCGAGAAGGTGGTGAAGCCGCCGCAGACGCCGACCATGAGGAAGATCCGTACGTCCGGATGCATGGCGACGCGCGTCGGCGTGAGCGTGACCGCCGCCACCAGACCGATCACGAACGAGCCCACGACGTTGATCAGCAGGGTTCCCCAGGGAAAGCGTGGCCCGGTCAGCATGGTCATCGCCGCGGCCAGCCAGAAGCGGGCCAGACTCCCTACCGCGCCGCCAACCGCCACCGCCAGCCAGGTCGTCCCGGTTCCCATGTCGCGGCTATAGCAGAAGTCGGCGGGGTTGCCTTGGCCTCCGGCTGAATCCAGCCGGGTCAGAAAACGATCGCCTTCAGTCTCGGGGAAGCAAGAGCAACGAGAACCATGCGAAGTACGACACCACAAACCCCGCCGCCATCAGATGTGTCATCCAGAGAGTGAACCGCACCGGGACCGGCGAGCCGCCGGTGTCGCCAAGAAGCCTGACGATCTCGTCGAGCTTGCGATGCGCGGCGGTGACGTAGTGTCGGAAGATCAAGATGCCGGCGAAGGCGATAACGTGCAGCATCAGGCAGGCGATCGGCACTCCATAGCGCAGCACGAGCCCTCGTAGCCCTTGTCGGTGCTCGCCGACGGCGAGGAAGGCGATTGCCGCCACGAGACTGAATGTCAGGAAAAGGCTGAACCAGTTGACGAACGCCGTCGTGTTTGCCCGCAGGTGGGCGTTGATCTCCTGGTACTCGAGTACCGGCAGGTCGGTTTCGCTGGCGGTCACGTCGCCGACTCCTGGCGGACGATATTCATGGCCCAGCACAACCCGACCGCCGCTCCCTTCATGAACGGCAGCAACACGAGACACATGAGGGCCGTCACCGGCAGCCAGATCGCGAATTCTACCCAGAGCGGAGGCTCATAGACATTGTCCGACCATACGAAGAGCGCGACCAAGACGTGCCCCGCAACGAACACGGTCAGATAAGGTGGCAAGTCATCGGACGGATAGGCCAAATTGTTGTTGCCGCAGACTTCGCACGGCGAGCGGATGGTCAGATACCTTTTGAGCAGTTGCCCCTCGCCGCAATTGGGGCAGCGGCGAGCGAGCCCGCGTTTCAGCCCCGTCCAGATCGACTTCTCGTCGGCCATCTCGATCGGATCGTGGCCCAGTTCGGCCACCGCGCCAAGCGACCGGGTCGCGCAACGCCTCCGGGGAAACCCTGTTCGGGTTTCACCCCGCCCTGGTCGTCATAGCCGGCCTGACAACCCGGTCAGAACCGGTAGCCGATGCCCGCGCCAATCACCAGCGGATTGAGCGCGGTATGCGCCTTGATCGCGCCGCCATTGATGCTGGCCGTCGTATTCACAAAGATCTGCTTGACATCGAAGTTGGCGAACCAGTGTCCCGCGAAGTTGTAGTCGACGCCTGCCTGGACCGCCGCGCCGACGTTGTTGCTGAACGCGACCTGTGTCACCGGTGCTCCGGCGGCATGTGACCCATAGAAGAACGAGGCGTTGATGCCGGCGCCGATATAGGGGCTGAGGCGCTCGTGCGGGAGGAAGTGGTACTGCACGGTCAGAGTGGGAGGCAGAACCCAGACACTGCCGACGTCCACGTGGCCAAGCACGGTATCGCTGGCCGAGACGTCGTGGCGCGTGGTCGCAGCGATCAGTTCGAACGCGACGTTGTCGGTGAGGAAATATGAAAAATCCACCTCGGGTGCGACCTGCGCAGAGGCATTCACCTGACCGCCAATCACAGAGATCGAGCTGCTCGTATCGAGCGGGATGACGCCGATCGCCCGCAGCCGTACCATTAGCGTGTTCGCCTGCTTGCCGACCGGGGGCGCGTCCATGTCGAACGCGCCTTGTGCCAGGGCCGCGTGGCTGCCGGCAATCGTGCATACCATGCAGGCAGCGAAAAGGGTCTGCTTCATCATCACTCCTCCTGCCGCACTGGACGCGGGGAGAAGTGACGAAATCATTAACCGGCCGGCGACGTTGATCCGGATCAAACTAAATTCGAAATGAATATACAGTGTAGCCATCGCGCCCACCGTCGCGCTCCGCCACCGCATCAGCCCAGCGTGATCGTTCACTTTTTGTTCACATCATCCTTCTACAATCCCGCCCAAACCAAGTCACGCGGGAGCAAAGTCCATGACCATCGATGCCTTCATCACTCTGCTGATCAACACCCTTGTCCGCACCATCCCCACCACCGCCGACCAGACCGAGGCGGATCGCGCTGCGAATTTGTTGATCGTCCGCACCATGATCGAGGCATTCCATCCCGCTGATCCGATGGAAGCTGCCGAGGCGGCCCGCGCGGTCGCCGCGCATTTCGCCGCGATGGACAGTTTCGCCCGCGCCGCCAGACCCGACGTGGCTGACGAGAAAGCCGTGCGGCTGCGCGCCAATGCCTTGGCCGCGGGGCGCGTCTTCAGCACAACGCTGCAAAACCACCGCCGCCAGCAGCGCCAGGTGTCCGGCGCGGATAACCAACTCCAACGGCCTGGCCGCGGTGCGCCAATGCCGGCACCGGCGCAGGTGCGTCACCACGCCGAACTCCCGGTCCAGATCCCCAGCCTCTCCGACGCCCTCCCCCAGGTATCGCTGCGGGCGGCATGGCGCAGCTCCACGGCACTTGCCCCCGTGCAACCGACCGTCCCCGCGCCCTGACCGCATATCGGCCTTGCGTTCGATGCAAGGACGTGCCGCTGGCACCTTATCATAACGCAGCTTATTATCTGGGTCTCTCCTACGGGACCCATTCCGCAGTGCACAATTTCGAACGCGACCTGATGTTCCTGCTGCACGACGTTGCCCGGCTCATCCGTGTCGACGCCGATAAACGGGCCCGCGCCCACGGGATGACCCGAGCGCAGTGGGGTATCCTGATCTGGCTCGAGCGACAGCCAGGCCTCTCCCAGAAGGAGCTCTCCGAAATCCTGGAAGTCGAGCCGATCACCGTCGCGCGCCTGATCGACCGCCTGGAACGGCGCGGCATGGTCGAACGGCGGCCCGATCCGAAAGACCGCCGCATCTGGCGCCTGCATTTGTGCCAGCCCGCCTACGGCGTGCTGCGCGAGATCGACTATCAGCGCGAGCAGATGCGCACCCTGTTGACCAGTGGCACGGACGAGGCGACGATCGATACGATGACGGAAGCACTGCTCACCATGAAGCTGACCCTGGTTCACGAAGCCCACCCACCGCGCCGGTATCCAACGGTCGAAACCCAAGCGCGGGAGCTCGCGTAATGTCCCAGGCCGCCACCGCCGGCGCCGCACCGCGCGTCACCGAAGCCCCGGTCCGCAGCCGTCGTATCAACCGCGCCCTGCTCCGCCCGATCCTCATGCTGGGCGGCATCCTTCTCGTCGCCGTGGCCTCCGGCGCCTATTGGGTCTCCGGCGGGCGCTATGTCTCGATCGACGATGCCTATGTCCGTGCCGCCAAGGAGACGCTGTCGACCGATGTCTCCGGCATCGTGGCCGCGGTTCCGGTGCACGAAGGTCAGCACGTGAAGAAGGGCGACGTGCTGCTGCGGCTCGACCCGCAGCAGTTCCAGATCATGCTGGACTTTGCCAAGGCGAGCCTCAGCGGCGTGGTGTCCAGCGTGAACGCGATGAGGCTGGACTATCAGCGCCTGCTCGGTGACGTCGAGGTCAAGCAGTCGCAGGTGCAGTCCGACCAGGCGAACTTCGAGCGCTATTCCAATCTGGTGAAGTCCGGCGGCGTCACCCGTGCCGACTACGACAACATGCGCTTCCAGCTTGCCGCCAACCAACGCGCGGTGAGCGCGCTGAAGATGATGGCCGATGTGCAGCTCGCGAAACTTCAGGGCAATGCTGACGTCGACGTCCGGATGATGCCCGAATACCTCCAGGCCAAGGCGCGCGTCGACGAGGCGCAGCGCGAGCTCGACCACGCGGTGATCTTCGCGCCGTTCGACGGCATCGTAACCCAGGTCGATACCGTGCAGCCAGGCATGTACCTCGCCGCCTCCACCGCGGCGTTCGGCATCGTCTCCACCGAGGACGTGTGGGTCGAGGCAAATCCGAAGGAGACCGAGCTCACCTGGGTAAAGCCAGGCGATGCGGTCGACGTGGTGGTGGATACCTACCCCGGCCGCACCTGGAAGTCGGTGGTCGAGAGCATCGCGCCCAATTCCGGCTCGGAATTCTCCGTGCTGCCGGCACAGAACACCTCGGGCAACTGGGTGAAGGTGGTGCAGCGCATCCCCGTCCGCATCAAGGTCGAGCGCAAGTCGGGTGACCCCGAGCTGCGCGCCGGCATGAGTGTGGAAGCCGACATCGACACCGGCCACAGCCGCACGCTCGCCGACCTGTTCTAGTCAATACCGCCATGGCTCCAGGCCCGCATGATCAGGTGCCGCACCGCCTGATCATCACTCTCTGCACGGTCGGCGCGACCCTGATGCAGGCGCTCGACCAGACGATCGCCAACGTGGCGCTGCCCTACATGCAAGGCAGCCTGTCGGCGAGCTTCGACGAGATCACCTGGGTGCTGACCTCCTACATCACCGCCGCGGCCATCATGACCGCGCCGGTCGGCTGGCTGGCCGCGCGGTTCGGCCGCAAATACCTGTTCATCACCTGCCTGACCGGCTTCACCATCACCTCGATGCTGTGCGGCGCGGCTCAGACCCTGAACCAGATGGTGCTGTTCCGCCTGTTCCAGGGCATGTTCGGCGCGGCCCTGGTGCCGCTGTCGCAGGCTACCATGCTCGACATCTACCCGGCCGAGCAGCGCGGCAATGCGATGGCGATCTGGGGCGTCGGCGTGATGATCGGCCCCATCCTGGGGCCCACTCTCGGTGGCTACCTCACCGAAATGTACAACTGGCGGTTCGTGTTCTACATCAACCTGCCGTTCGGCATTCTGGCGACGCTCGGACTGATCTTCTTCATGCCGCGCGCTGAACCTCGCTCCGGCATGCGGTTCGACTGGACAGGCTTCGCAGTGCTCAGCCTGGGCATCGGCGGCATCCAGATGATGCTGGATCGCGGCCAGGACCAGGACTGGTTCAGCGCGCGAGAGATCATCGTCGAGGCAGTCCTCGGCGGCCTTGGTATCTATCTGTTCGTCGTGCACATGCTGACCGCGAGGCGGCCGTTCATCCCGCCGGCTTTGTTCAAGGATCGCAACTTCGCAGCCGGCGTCGGCATGATGTTCGCCGCCGGCACCATCCTGGTGTCCAGTTCGTCGCTGATGGCGCCTTGGCTGCAGAACCTCGCCAACTATCCCGTCGATGCCGCCGGACTTATCATGGCGCCGCGCGGCATCGGCACGATGGTCGCCATGGTTCTCGCCGGCCGCGTCGCGACCCGCATCGATGCACGCCTGGCGATGGGATTCGGCATCCTTTGCGTGGTGTGGTCGGTCTGGGAAATGACCACCTGGACGCCTGACATCAACGAGTGGCGGCTGATCTTCACCATCACCGTCCAGGGGTTCGGCCTGGGCTTTCTGTTCATCCCGCTACAGATGGTCGCGTTCGCCACCTTGCCGGTGATGCTGCGCACCGACGGCGCATCGCTGTTCAGCCTGGCACGCAACATCGGTGCCGCGATAGGCGTATCGGTCACCTCGGCGATGCTGGCGCGCAACACCCAGGTGTTGCACTCCGAGATCGGCGCCTCGGTCACTCCGTTCAACCGCGCCCTCCACGATGGCGCGGCGGTGCAGCAGCACCTCGATCCGGCGACACATCACGGCGCGGCGATGCTGGATCATATCATCAACCAGCAGGCGCAGATCATCGCCTACGTCGACGACTACAAGATGATGATCTTCACAACGCTGCCGGCGTTGCTGCTGCTGTTCCTGATGCGAATGCCGCGCCAGGCGCCGCACGCTCCCGAGCCGCATGCAGCGATGGAGTGATCGACAATCCAATTGCCTGCCGGATCAATATTCGGGCTCGGCCACACATTCGTCATGACTGGGCTTGGCCAGGCTTGGCCGAGCCATCCCCGTCTTCTCTCAATGCATGCGGTAAAGACATGGATGGCGGGTACGCGTGGCCCTACGGCGTCACCGGAGGCCGTGCGTCGGCAAGAATGCGGATGCCGATTGCGACAAAGCAGACGCCTGCCGCTCTCTCAATCCAATGGCGGGCATGCTGGAAGCGCCGCATCACAGGCGCCGACGACATGAACAGAGTCACAATCGAATACCAGACCAGGGCGCTCAGAACGACCAGACAGATCATCAGCGTCATGAGCCATGACGGTGTGCTGCTGGTAACCGACGTCGCGAACACGCTGGCAAACAGCACGATCGCCTTCGGGTTCGTCAGCGTGACCAGAAACCCGAAGACGAACGCGTTGCCCTGCACAGGAGCCTGCACCGTGCTGCCGCCAACCTGAACGGGTTTCGCGCGCAGCAGCCTGATCCCGAGATAGATCAGGTACGCGCTGCCGATCAGGCGGATCACCCAGGTCAGCCACTGATACTCGACAAGCACCGCCGACAGGCCAAGCAGACTGAGCGTTGCGTAGAACCCAAGGCCGGTCGATACGCCAATCGTTGTTCGGAGGCCGCCCGCCGCACCACGCGTCATCGAAGAGCGGACGACACCAATGAAATCGGGTCCGGGGAGTATCAAGGCCGGAATGAAAATCCCGAACACGGGCAACAGGGTTCTGAGCGTTTCCATGCCCTGAATTCACCTATCCCGTCACCATCCGTCCCGCGCCCTCGATCACCTCGTCCCAATCGTCGACCTCGCGGTTCACCGGAGCGATGAGCAGATGCTGCACGCCGACGGCCTCGTATGCCGCGATCCGATCGCGCAGCTCTCCCTGATCCTTGCCGTTCCACTGCGTCCGCATCGAGATGGTGAAGTCCGCACCCGGCCGCGTCGCGCGCAGACGCTGCACGATCGGCGCGGCTTCCTCGGGCGTCTCGCGCGAGCCGTGCCAGCCATCGGCAATACGCGCGGTCCGCTTCAGCGCCGCGTCCGAGCTGCCGCCGATCCACAATGGAATGCGACTGATCGGCAGCGGCAGCATCGTCATGTCCTCGATCTTCGCCGGGATGTATTTCGCCTCGAACGTCACCGGGTCCTCGCTCCAGACCGCGCGCATCATCGCGATGCCTTCGTCCATCCGACGCCCACGCTCCTTGAACGGCACGCCCAAGGCGGCGAACTCCGGCTCCAGCCAGCCGACGCCGGCACCCAGGATCAGCCGTCCGCCCGACAGGTTGTGCAGACTCGCCAGCTCCTTCGCCAGCGGCAACGGATGTCGCATCGGCAGCACCAGCACGGTGGTGCCGAGCCGCACGCGCTCGGTCACCGCCGCGACATAGCTCAGCGTCACCACCGGATCGTAGAACAGCGGCGAGCGCGGAAATTGCTTGCGCGGCACGATGATGTGCTCGCTGACCCAGACATCGTCGAACCCCAGCGCCTCGGCGCGCATCGCATGGCGCCGGATCAGCGCCGGCGTCGCCTGCTCGCCGGCATGCGGCAGATGGATGCCAAGCTGCATGATGTTGTCCCCTCCGATCGTGCGCCGCAGAATGCGCCGAATGGCAACAGGAGGAAACCGGACATGACATCGCGATGGGAGCAGGCGGCACCGATCCGCTATCCGGATGCCGACATCGTCTCGCTCGACCCGCGCTTCGACAGTATCGCACTCGGCCACGCGGCGATCGAGCGCATCGCATGCGACTGCCGCTTCACCGAAGGCCCGGTGTGGTTCGGCGACACACGGCAGCTGCTGTTCAGCGACATCCCGAACGACCGCATCATGCGCTGGGATGAGGAGACCGGCGCGGTTAGCGTGTTCCGCAAGCCATCGCATCATGCCAACGGCAACACGCGCGACCGTCAGGGGCGGCTGATCACCTGCGAGATGGGCAGCCAGCGCCTGACGCGCACCGAGTATGACGGCACGATCACCGTGCTGGCGGATCGCTTCGACGGCAAGCGGCTGACCGGACCGAATGACGTGGTGGTGAAGTCGGACGGCTCGATCTGGTTCAGCGACAACGGCGCCGGCATCCGCGGCAACTACCTGGGGCACAAGGGCACGCCCGAGCTGCCGTATCGCGTGTACCGCATCGACGGCAGGACCGGCGAGCTGACGGTGGCGATCGACGACATGGCGCGGCCGAACGGCCTGGCGTTCTCGCCGGATGAGTCGCGACTGTATGTGGTGGACACGCCGGCGGCGCCGAAGACCACGCACGTGTACGACGTTGTCGATGGCACGAAGGCGGTGAACGGCCGCGTGTTCTTCGACACGCAGGGCTATGCCGACGGCATCCGCGTCGATACCGAGGGCAACGTCTGGTGCGGCTTCTCCGGCGGCGAGGGCGAGGATGGCGTCGCGGTGTTCGCGCCCGACGGCAAGCTGATCGGCCGCATCCTGCTGCCGGAGCGCTGCGCCAATGTCTGCTTCGGCGGGGTGAAGCGGAACCGGCTGTTCATGGCGGCGAGCCAGTCGGTCTATTCGCTGTACGTCGAGGCGCAGGGGGCGCCGGGC
>CAWHVQ010000020.1:0-319834 GCA_963832895.1 uncultured Alphaproteobacteria bacterium
AGCAATTACCGCAAGGGTCAATTTCCCGAGAAATTTATGGATTTCAATAGTACTGTCGCGCCAAATCATTTTTCTGGCGATTACGAATTGCCACAATCCCATGAGTATGCACACGGTCGGGTACATGGAGAGAAAATCGCAATAAAGACCCGCACCCAATTACGGCGAATACTCACCGACGACCGGCCGCCATAAATGTGCTCATGATTGTTCCGATTAATTCGGGGGGAAATCCCTGATGCAATTGTCGCCATGGTAATATTCCCATTTGCCGCAAATACCCTTTTCCTACGCCGGCCTCACTTTTTATTTTGTGCACGGCGGTTTCCGTCAAACCATGAGCATGGTAGCGTCGGACCAGCTCACGGTAGCATTCCCAGGTCGCCTGCACGTCCTGGTACCGGCATAGCCGATGTAGTCCTTGGTCAGCGGTCCTCCATGTTCCTCCGTCTCAAGCTTACGGTGCTGAATGCCGATGAATTTGCCAAGCGAAGCAAGCGAGTCGCGAGGTGCTGGTCAAAGCGGCGGCGAGCGTTTTACACGTCGCACAAAGAATCGCGGTGCGGCTGCACCTGAACGCGACCCGCGCTTACGCATGCCTGCGTGAGGGGTGAGCTGTTTGCCCGGGTGCGTAAACCGGATGAGCGCCGCACGAGCGGATAGGTGCTTGACTTGCACGCGAGGGCGCCGAGTGCAGTTAGCTTCTCTGGGTGGTCCTCTTGCGCGTCACTAAGCTTTCGATGACAGTTGCGACAAACAATAATGACGTCGCTTCCAAAAGCTTGCCCTGCAATATGATGGAGTTCCAGGCAGCGTGGGTTCGTTTCCAGGCAACCGCAGCAAATTGGGTGATCCGTTCCCAGCCGCTGAAGAGCCCTGCGACGCCGGCTTTCAGCATCAAGATTGTTGTGGTTCATAAAGTGGACTCCCTCAAACGATCATTCTGTAATGCTGTTCGAACGGCTCATCCCCTGTATGGGCAAGCCGGTAAAGAGTGTTCGGATCGGTCTCGAAGGGGTAATGGATGCCGCGGATATCGATCACTTCTCGGTCCTCAAACGGCTGGAGGAATGTAGGGAGGTTTGTATGAAGAAAGCGATTGACGGCGGACATGTAGGTGCCGATATCGGATGCTGCGGGCCGATCCACCGTCACTAAACGCGCTTCGCCCTTCGATACACCAGCATTTGCCGGCGACGTTTGTCATCCAGGGCGATCCACCATCTTCCCTTGCGCTCGGCGATACCTTGCTCTCGTAGGTATCGGCGAAGGCGCTCGGGGGAGACATGGATCTCTTTTGCAGCCGCGGCGAGCGGTTTGCCTTCGCGGATCGCCCTGAAGCCCACCTCTAGCTGCCGGCTGTACCTTGCCGGTGCCAATGGCTGGCTCACCAGGGCTTGCCCTGGACCGGGATGTCCGCGGGCTTGCGAGCGTGTCAGTCCACGCTGAGTGCCCCGAGCAATTCGGTTGGAATATTCCTTGGCATAATCGCGTTCACGCCGGGCCATAATTGGGCCCCTTATCGGCGTGCAATGCGATTTTATGCGTGCAATTTGGAGTGTGGCGTAGTAATACGCACATTATAATTCACCCAAACAAAGAAAATAAAATGGCTCGCTCCGGTTGCACGGGGCGAGCCCTTCATTTGTCGGGTCTATGGTGGTCCGCGAATTGCAACAGACCGCCGCGCCTTGTGGTCAGTGCACCCCTTCAGCTGTGAACTTGCCACAACTGAGACATCGGTTGGTGGACGTCGTGGGTGCGTGCTCGGCATGGCGGCGGAGATGTGTTCGGCGTGCCGGAATTGCAAGTATTCTGCTACAAAAAAAGTCCCTCTCAACATCCCGTTCAGACTGTCGAAGTAATAGGCTGATACTCTACTGAAGGTATGCTAGGGAGGCCAAGCAAAGCTCTCTTTTAATCTGGAGCATATCGTTGGTCAGGATAGGTCTCGCCCGCAAGGCTGAGTGGCGTAACCCAGCGAACCCTTTCAATGAGCGGCTGCCATAGGACGATTGATCTAGATGCGCGATACTTACCTTGTGTTATCTTGGTCTCGCTTTGAAATCGAAGCTTAGCTTGGCTCGGCTTGGTGAGCGGTCTGAACATGCGGGTGCGAGGAAGCTGATTATGGAATTGACCACTCCGAAGCTGGCGGGCCGCCTCATTCCTACTGAAGACTTGGCCCACCATTCAGGATGGTCGGAACGGGGCGAGCATTGGCTTAATCGCGCCAGGAGCAGCACCGGAAGCAAGCCTCTACCGCCAAGCCAACGCCGCGACCTTCGCGTCCCGCTTGTCCTCGCCGGTCACGGTATGCACCTCCGGATCAACCACGGCACCCTTGAGGTCAGGAACGGCCTTACTCACTACCCGCAGAAGCGCGAAGAGTGGCGGTTCTTCCGCGGCGACCAGCAACGCCCCTCGCGGATCATCGTGCTTGAGGGCAGCGGCGCTGTCACGTTCGATGTCCTGGCTTGGCTGTCTGAGCAGGACATCCCGCTCGTTCAGCTCGACTACCAAGGCAATGCGATCTGTGCCGTCGGGAATTCGCACCCCAGCGGAGCTCGGCCCGAGCTAATGCGGGCCCAGCTAGCCGCGGCCCGCGACCCCAAACGTTCAATGGCCATTGCTATATTCCTCGTTCGCGAGAAGCTGATCAGAAGCCGTGCGTTGCTGTCTGATCTCTTTCGGGGGTCGCCGGAGCAGAATGCCGCCCTGGCGCAGCTCAAGACCGACATCGCTCGGCTCGCGAAGCCCTGGAGCAGTGATCTGGTCAGCCTGTTGGGGGTGGAAGGCAAGGGCGCAGAGGTCTACTTCAACGCCTGGCGCGGGCTGCCGATCCAATGGAAGGGCACCGGCAAGTATCCCATCCCGGTCGACTGGCATTCGGTTGGACATCGGAGGTCGCGAGGGAATAGGGCCAGGTTCACTCGGCATCCAGTACAGGCCATGCTCAACTACGGATACGCGGTGATGGAGAGCCATGCTCGGATCGAAACCGCCAAGGTGGGATTGGACCCCATAGTTGGTTTCCTTCACCAGCTCAGAATTGACCGGCTGGATCGGCCCGGCCTCGGTACCTGGATCTGTTGGAACCGATGCGGCCGGAGGTTGACCGTCAGGTATTGAGGTTGGTCAGAGGGGAGAAGTTCTCCGCCGCGGACTTCACGCTAACCCACGACGGAACGTGCCGACTTCATCCTCAACTGGCGCGGCGGGTTGTTACTTCGGTTGCAGGAGTTGAGGGACTTCCGAATGTTCTGCAACAGCTGATCGACATGCTTGATCACGAGCAGCCGAAGAGGCCACCGCATCGGAGCAAGGCTTGGTTGGAGGAGCACGGTTGGACCTAGCGAGAGAATTAGCCTATCGAGAAAGCCGTTTACTGATGGGCCTCCGCCGCACCCGGGGATCCGTATCCCGGTCGACCCCAAGGAAGTGTAGACCAAGATGGCAAAACTTACAGTGCAGCAAATCCGGGATCTGGCTCGAGCAATCGTCGTCGCCAATCCCGGAGGGATTAGATACACTCCTCTTGTTCAGGAGATTTCTGAAGCAACATCCCGGCACCCCCAAGAATACGATTGGTGGTTCAGTTTACAACCTAAATGAAATATTTCCCGGAGATGTCAGCAAACCCAGCCGTGGCCTCTACACACCCACTGCAGCGCCCGAGCATGAGGGGGGGGGTTGTCGTCGGAAGCACTGAGCAGATTGCTCCGACTGGTATCAAGGTCAAGGAGCTAGAATTTTACAAGCCGTTTGCTGAATGGCTGGTAAAGGATCTGGGTGAGGTCAATGTGGCGGTTTCACTCGGGGGTGCTAGCCTAAAATCAAAATGGGGAACGCCAGACGTCGTCGGCATTTACAGACCAACTGCGAGCAATCTTATCAAATTCCCAATTGAGATCGTTGCAGCAGAGATAAAAATTGATCCCCAGGCCCCCGTTGTGGCATTCGGCCAGGCTATTGCCTACCGGTTGTTCTCAACCAGGACCTACATAGCTATGCCGACAACTCTGTCAGAGCAAGATCGGGATAGGTTGGAAGCGCTTTGCATGTTGTTTGGTGTTGGGCTAATTCTGTTTGACCTGAAGAAAGATGCTCCTGGATTCTCGATTCGTGTTCGTGCTCAACGATTCTCCCCAGACATGTTTTACGTGAACGAATTCGCGGACCGCCTCAAGACTTCTGACGCCAGAATGTTCGAGGCATTGTTTGGGTGAACCATGCGTCCTGGAGGACGGGGGGCACGAAGCAAGTTATCGGGCAACCGGCGTATTGCGCCGCGCCAAGTCAACGACATTCCGTCCAGGCTATCCTCAGCTACGGATACGCGGTGATGGAAAACCAGGCCCGGGTCAAAGCGACCAAGATTGGATTAGACTTGCATTTTGGGTTTTTTGTAACCAGCTTCGGATCGACCTGCTGGAAAGGCCGGGGCTTGTGATTGATCTGCTCTAGCCGATGCGGCCGGGGTGGTTGCGCTGGTAAGTGGGCCGCCTGCCGACTGTTCTCACTCGGCTGGTCGAGATGCTTGGTCACATGCCGTGGAAGAGATGGCCGCATAGGAGCAAAACGTGGTTGGAGGAGCGTGGCATCAAGCGACTATGAAGGACGATTGATTTTGAGGGGTTTCGCGGGAGCAGTCGTCACGAGCAACGGAGATAGGTGAGCAGTTCAGCTCAATAGGTCAGTTCTCCCGTCTGTTCGCGAATCTTCCATGCAGACATGAAATTGGATTGAATTTGGTTTCGCACGTATTCATAGATCTGGGGGTTTTCGAGGTCCTTTTGCGTAGCGTGTTTCCACCATTCCTTTGCTGCTTCCTTCGCGAAATCTTTTGCCATGTCATAAAGGTTATTAAAATCCCGGGGCACCTTCATGTAGAAGGTGTCATAGACGATTTTGATTAACCCAAACGCGTAGCTACTATCGATACCCTCTAGAAGTAAAGCCTGTGCGAACCCAACATCGCTGTCGGTCAATGCACTAGGCTGAACGTTGACCTGATGAAAATAGAAGCGCAATATTGCGTATGCATCCTCCCGGCTAATGAAGATCTCGTTCTTGGCAAACTGCCTAAGGGCCATTGATGACTCCATCGTTATGCAAAGGGGCCGGCGACTTACAGTAGGCAGTTCGAACCCGCGTGTGGCCACCGTTGCAGACGGAAATGTCGAGACTCGACCAGCGACCTTCGCACGCTGGACCCGTCAGCTTGGCGATGTCAACCACGAACAAAGCGGGTGTCTGAAGTGCGAGGGCCGCGTTGGAAGGCCGCTAAGCTTAACCTGCATTGCCATTATTTGCTCAGGAACGATTTCCTGAGTTACGTATATTACGCTGGCGTCGCCTGGTAGGCACATTGTTGTTACTGACGGCCCATCGTTGACGTGTGCGAAAGGTATCATCTATGCCGCATTGGTCGAGCTATTACGACGCAACGAGTGATAACCCTCCTCGCCCCACTCTGCTCAACGCGCTAGACGCTTGGGGCCGACCGCCCGGCTTTGCCATCGATCTTGGCTGCGGAACGGGCCGAGACACGCTAACATTGCTTGCGAACGGGTGGCGGGTGCACGCAATCGATGCTGAGGCGGACGCCTTCACGCGCCTCGAACGGAGTGTGCCGTCTACACAGCGCGAGCGGTTGACCTGCGAGCAAGGCCGTTTTGAGGAAACAGACTTGACGAGAGCAAACCTCATCAATGCGAGCTTCTGCCTGCCGTTCTGCGAGCCTACGTTCTTTCCCCGCCTATGGCAGTCAATAGCTTCGGCTCTCGATCCGGGTGGAATTTTTGCCGGCCACCTATTTGGGGATCACGATACCTGGTCCACGCGCGCGGAGATGACTATCCTCAACCGACCTGCGGTCGAAAGGCTACTGCAAGGGCGGACTATCATTGAATTGCGCGAGACGGAGTGGGACGGGGAAACGGCAGTCGGTGAACCCAAGCACTGGCATCTCTTTGAGGTCATCGCACGCCAATCTTGCCTCCTGAGTTAAGGCAGCCAACGCGTTCGACCCTTAGCGTCCTATAGTTCCCCGAAGGCTCTCGCGAGCATGCTTGGCCGATCCACATGAACTCTTGCTGGCAGTTGGTCTATGGGCGGAACTGGTGGTGCGCCTCCCTCGGCGCGCCCGATGGCACCATACGCGGTTCCGCATTCGACGGAATTCGTGTTACACCTCGACCCGCCTCGTCGATTGCTGATTGCAACTGAGCTTCCAGGGATGCTGCATCTACCGGCGTTGGCGTCATGATTGCGGGAATTACGAAGCGGTTGATAACTTCGGAGTAGAGGCTGTCTTCTGTGCCATTCTCGGCGAGCGCAGTCATCGAGACGACAACCCCTTCATTGACGAAAACTGAAATGCGCTGTCCCTTCCATCCATTAGCAGTGTGAGCAACCAAACCTCCTTGGAATACGTCTCGCCACCAATACCATCCGTAGTTAGGTGCGAGCAGACCGGGCTGAGTTCGCATCCACGGAGTGAAGGACGTCTGTACCCAATCGCGTGACAACAGCTGTCGACCTGCCCAGCAGCCTTCTGCAAGAAAAAGTATGCCAAATTTCTGCATATCAACAGGGCGCAGACGTAGGCCGTAGGCGCCGTTATCATAGCCAGAGGAGTCTTGGTGCATCCACTCTACGTTGCGGAAGCCCATTGGATCAAACAAAGCAACTTTTGCAAAATCCAACATGCTCTTACCGCTGGCGAGCTGGACCAGGCCAACGGCAATCATTGGGGTGATGTCGGTATATTGGTAGTCGAATCCAGGATGTTGAAGAACTTTCTGATCAAGGGCAAATGTGAAACGATTGGGAGCTGCCATGAAACGGCGCGAGCGATCGCGAGCAGCCTCCGATTTTTCGTGTGGGATCACCTGCGCATCGAGCGCCGACATGGCGAGCACATCTTTGACACTAATGTCAGCAAATCGCCGACGCTTCGCTTCGTCTCTGAACAGCGACGGTGGGAGAGCATCCAATATCTTTTGATTAGGATTTTGCAATAGATGACGATCTATAGCAGCCCCCACCAAGGCCGACGTAACGCTCTTGGTCACCGACATCAGGTAATGTGCGTCGTCCCGACCTATTCCGGGGGCAAAGAGTTGATAAACAATCTTACCCTCCCGTGATATCAGTAGCGAAAAGATTGGCGCGCGGGTCTCTCGCATCCACCTCGTCAAAGCAAGCAGGATCTGCGGGCTAATGCGTTCGGCTCCCGGGGTCGAATAGCCGAAGGTCAATTTCGGCACGCAGGCAGGCTGGCCGCTGACGTGGAGCGGTGCCGAACATAACCCCAGCGCAGCCATTGCAACTGTAAGCAGCACACGGCCGATCATTAAATCATATCCAAAAAATTCCTGAGATACCCAAAATATTCACTGAACTTCTCAGCCAACAAAAGCAACAGACCCCTACCATTTTGGAAGAAATGCACTACGGCTCGGTACAGAGGATCCTCATTGAGCCCTTGGGACGCAGCATTTGCGACGACGCCGGTCGCTAACGTTGCCGAGACAGCGGCTGTAGCCCCAACACCCTTTCGAAGTATCACACGACCCATCGCCTGCAGTAAGCCACGAATGACGCCCATTGTCGTGCCGGCCAATCCCGATGGGATTCGGCCAGATTCAAATCCAGTGTGCATAGTTGCCAGATCGCTCAAAATTCTAAGCAATTTTTTGCTGAACATTTCGGGGTTTCGCGCTAGGATTTCGAAAATCTTTTCAAATGGATTTCGGAACTCGGGGTCATTGATTTTTCTCATTCTGTTGTTGGCTTCATAATATTCAATCATTCTCCTGACCCCCTCAAATGTTAATACATACATGCCCATAGCGGCGCACAGTTGATTGATGGGCATGACCACGTCCAGAGGTATATCTGGAAGAGAGTTGAGATCATTGCCCTCAGTTTTGTTCGCTCGGTCCTTTTGCGCCTGCATGTACATGTCGATCTGAATATTGGTCTGCCACAATAAAATTGCATTCTCTTCCGGATCTATCTCGAAGTATTTTTGAGCCTCGTCAATGAGGTCGGACACTGGCTTGCATAGGTTTCTTATACGTATCCGTCTATTGTCCACATCCAACTGCGAAAAGGCTCTTACCAAGAGCATTCGGGCATGATCGCCATCAGCTGCCTGCGACTGCTGAAGTGGTGCGGTTGTCAGTACGCCAGCATTCACGATGCATTCTAAGACGCCTTCCGTCTGGTTAAAGGAAGGGTCCGCCATGATTTCGGCGGCCTTGGCTTTTGCGCTATTTAAGCGGTCCAAGTAGCCATCAGCATTCTCGGCTGTAGTATCGTCCGGGAGGTCAGGATTCATGACCCGCAAGATGGCCGTCCGCAAGGACGATATTGCTATAGATCTGTATATAGGCATTACGTCACGTTCGACTAAAGGCCAGCGGTGAACAAAAACTACCACGTATCGTGGGAAGTTCTTTACGACATACGCGGAAAACCTCTCATTCACAGGGGAGAAGCTGACAACTGTAAATGCATTAAATCCTGACAGCTTCCGACTAAGCCCTGCATAGGTCAATTCCGATTGATCAATGGAGTCCACAAAAAGCTCTAGAGCTCTGGTGTTTACCGTCATTGCAGATCTAAACATTTCCGGCAGAGCAATCCGGCACGCCCTTGCAAACTCAAAAAAATGGGCGGGATCGCGGAGCTCCGCAAAGGCGCTCTGCCCGTATAAAGATGCCCTCCGATGGTCCACCATGCCGAAGTCCTGAGATTTCGAGTTTGCTGACTCGTTCCTCTATAGCTCTAAGAACTTCGTTTAGCCGGATGTGGATTTGTTCGTCAGCAAGTTGATGCAATAGGTCGCGAATGTCGCTAAGCGTCTGGCCATCCATATGAGACACCCCCTCCGGCTGCTGACTTAATCGTCCGCTACGCTACAGCTTCCTTGGATTACATGTGGGATGAAGATGGACGTCAACCGAGGAGCCTGAAGGGAGCCGATGCGTCCGGATTAGCCCGGGCACTAGCCACCGCCGCAGCTCTCTCCGGTCCATTTGAACACCGTCGGGCGATGGGTGAATGAACGGTTCCTGGCGCTGCCCGTCTTGGCGGATGGCCGCCGGCACAGGTCTGCTCAAGGGTCGCCTGAGTATTTCCACCCACCGAAACGCACTGCTAAACCAACTCGGCTATGCTCGCCACGCCGCCCCCGACCTCCGTCGAGCACCTGGGCTTTCAGAACCGCTGCAGCCAACCGCCGCTAGGAATTTCCACCTAAAGTGCAAGATACGAGCCGGTGGGCGTTACCAATTCCGGTTTTCTCTATACCCCCTTTGCCCCCTGGACCCCCAGCAAAGGCGCAGCCTTTGCAATCCGCGACCAAGTGAAGGGGTCCCGAGCCCATTCCGGGCACCCAGGCGGGGCCGTGCCCAAAGCGGATGTTTTCGATTTCTTGCGGCAACAACGCGCGGCTCTATCAGGCTAGAACGCAGCTCGTCTTCGATTAGCTATTCGTAGAGGTCCCCGATCACGCTAGTCCGCGCTGTGGCCGATCCATAGATAGTTGCGGTCCGTATATCGATCTGGATCGGATCTTGGCGCATCACGTCGCCCGCCGTGATGGAAATGACCGTGGTATCTAAACGACCATCTTGCTTAGACGCCCTCGTAAACCAGTTTCGTGAAGAAGGCAGGATCAATTACGAAGTTGCCGAATTTGGCATCGAAGGCCGCCGTCGGTTTGGCCGCAACCGTATCATCACGCGAACGCCCCTGTTCTTTGAGTGTGGCCACCCTTTCGCGGACAGTGACAAGCATGTCCCGAAACTCCTGGAGCTCGGCTTTGGTGCCGACGGCTTTGCCATGGCCGGCGATGACGATGGTGTCGTCGGACGCCGCAGCGAGATTGGCATCGGATGCCGCGATCATCCCGTCGATGCTGCCGCCGGTCGAATAATCAATAAATGGATAGATGCCGTTCCAGAATGTGTCAGCCACGTGGACTACGTTTGCTTCGGCAAACGTCACGGAGATGTCACTGTCGGTATGCGCCGGGCCGTAATGTTTAAGCAATATCGTAAGTCCGTTGAGCTTGAGGCTGTGTTCCTCGGCGAACACCTCACTGGGAATGCCGCCTGTCGGAAGTGCAAGGAAATTGTAGTCCCAATCGTCGACGCGCTGGACTTGGGAGAGATACCTGCGCGTGTTCTCCTGTGCGATGATCTTCGCACCCGCCGCGTTGAGCCAGGTGTTGCCATTGGTATGGTCGAAGTGCCAGTGCGTATTAACCAGGTGAGTGATTGGATCGGCGCCGAGGTCTGTCAGGGCGCTCATCAATTGTGGGCGCGAGACAGCAATACCTGCATCGATCAGCACCTTGCCGTCAGGGCCCGGCAGCACGGCGACTGTCCCGCCCGATCCTTCCAGCACGGTGATATTGTTGCGGAGCTTGTGCGTGACGATCGGCGACACGGCGGCGCTGTCCTTGATCAGGCTGACGATGCCGCGAGCCTCGGCGAACACTTCGCGTGGTGTGAGCCATCCTCCGGCAGCGGCGCTAGCCCCAGCGCCGATGCAGCAAAGGCAGAGGCGGCGTCGGGACAGCAATTCTCCCCTTGAATTCCCCATGGCACCCTCGCCCCAATTTTGTGTCTTTCAGCCGTTCAGTTCTCGATGAAGGCCAGAAGATCGACGTTGATGATTTCGGCTTGGGTGGTTGGCATGCCGTGCGGGAAACCCTTGTAGGTCTTCAGCGTACCCTTCTTCAGCAGCTTGGCTGACAGTGGTCCGGCGTCGGCATAGGGAACGATCTGATCGTCTTCGCTGTGCATCACCAGCACCGGCACATCGATCTTCTCAAGATCGGCGGTGAAGTCGGTCTGTGAGAACGCGACTATACCGTCGTAATGGGCCTTTGCGCTGCCCATCATGCCCTGTCGCCACCAGTTTTGGATGATGGGCTCCGAGGGTTTCGCGCCGGGCCGATCGTAATTGTAGAACGGACCGGCGGCGATCGCGCGGTAGAACTCCGAGCGATTGGCGGCGAGCTGAGTTTGGAAGTCGTCGAAGACGTCCTTGGGCAGTCCTCCAGGGTTGGTTTCGGTCTTCACCATCAACGGCGGCACCGCGCTGATGATGGCGGCCTTCGCCACGCGGCTTTCGCCGTGGCGTGCAAGGTAGTGGACCACTTCGCCGCCGCCGGTCGAATGGCCGACATGGATCGCGTTTCTAAGATCAAGATGCGCGGTCACCGCGGCAAGGTCGTCTGCATAATGATCCATGTCGTGACCGTCGCCGACCTGCGTCGAGCGCCCATGCCCGCGCCGGTCATGGGCGATCACGCGATACCCCTTGCCAAGGAAGAACAGCATCTGTGCGTCCCAGTCATCGGACGAGAGCGGCCACCCATGGCTGAAGACGATGGGCTGACCTTCGCCCCAATCCTTGTAGTAAATCTCCACACCGTCGCCTGTCGTGACTATATTCATTGTGTTCTCCGGTCCAGGTTTGTCATGGAGCCACCAACTAAAGCCGGCGTCACGCGTCGTGGCGGTCGCTCACTTTGAAGCGATAGAGCGGTCGAGAAACTGGCGGATCATCGGTGCCATAACATCGAGCTTATCTTCGAGAGCAAAGTGCCCGGTGTCCAGCAGGTGCAGCTCGGCCTTGGGAAGGTCGTGAAGGTAAGGACCGGCCCCGGCAGCTGGAAAGATTTTGTCGTTCTTGCCCCACACGATCAGCATGGGCGGCTGATATTTGCGAAAGAACGCCTGAAATTGCGGATACAGCGGCACGTTCGTACCGTAGTCGCGGAACAGATCGAGCTGTATGTCTCTGTTGCCGGGCCGATCCAGCAGGGCCTGGTCGTGCACCCAGTTGTCGGGACTGATGCGCGACACGTCACTCACGCCGTCGGTATATTGGAACTTCGTGGTCTCTGGAGCCACCAAGAAGTCAAGGGCCCGTCGATGTTTCTCCGACCCGTCGGCCCAGTAAGCCTTGATTGGATCCCAGAACGCTTCAAGTCCCTCGGCATAGGCGTTCCCATTCTGCACGACCAATGCGGTGACGCGCTCCGGGTGTAGCAGCGCCAGGCGGTAGCCGACGGGTGCACCGTAATCCATGACATACATGGCGTAGTGCGTGGCCCCGAGATGCTGCAGCAGCGCGTCAACCAGGCTGGCGTAGTGCGCGAAGGTATAGGCGAACTGCGTATGGTCAGGCGCGGCGCTCTGGCCGAAACCCGGGTAGTCCGGCGCGATCACGTGATAGCGGTCCGCCAGCACGGGGATCAGGTTGCGGAACATGTGGGACGATGTTGGAAAGCCGTGCAGCAGAACCACGACCGGGTTATTCGGCGGGCCAGCTTCGCGATAGAACAAGCTGATGCCGTCAACTGTGGCGGTTCTGTAATGCGTCACGGTCTCTGTCGCCTGCAAAGGCGTCTCCGCACGCGCGGCCGCAAATCCCACACCGGCGACGCATGTCAGGACGACAATGGTGGCCGCGATTGCAACTCTGTTGCGGGTCATCTCCGAGTCCCTCCTGCACGTCAGGCCATGCATCCAATGCAGCGCGGCCGCCTTGAGCGCCTCTGAACCTAGCCGATTGCCCTGTTGGGACGCCTTCTCTATTAATGAGAAGCATCTTCTCACTGTTCGGAGGGTCAGGGTTCTATGGACCGCCTGGAGGCGATGTCCGTGATCGTCGCCGTCACTGATACGGGCAACTTTTCTGCCGCATCCCGCCGATTGGGAATGCCGATTGCGACCGTCAGTCGCAAGGTGGCTGAGTTAGAAACGAGCCTGAAGGCTGAGTTGTTTCAAAGATCTTCACGGAGGATGACGCTGACCGAAGCTGGCCGGGACTATGTCGAAGCCTGCAAGCGGATCATAGAACAAATAGACGACGCCGAACGTCAAGTGTCCGGCGAGTATAGAAGCCCTAAGGGCGATCTTACTGTTACGACACCCTGGGGCCTCGGACATACGCACCTGCTTCCCCTGGCCGTCGAGTTCCTGGATGCTTTTCCCGAAATAGGCCTGAGACTTCTGCTCACCGACCGCATCGTCGATACGGTCGAGGAGAGTATCGACGTATCCATCCGGATCGGCAAACTCCCCGAGAGCGGTATGATAGCGACCCGGATCGGCTCGATCCGCCTCGTGGTGTGCGCGAGTCCCGCCTATATGGCGGCGAGGGGGCGTCCGCAAACGCCCGATCAAATTAGCGACCACGACTGCATAGCGATCAATTCTATCTCTTCGCCGAACGCCTGGAAATTCCGCAAAGGTAAGCGGGATTGCCTTGTCCCTATTCGGTCGAGGCTGTGCGTGAATACATCGGAGGCTGCTGTAATCGCCGCTATCTCCGGCGCCGGGTTGACCCGAGTCATGTCGTACAAGATGGACGCGGCGAAGCGTGCGGGAATGCTACAATTGGTTCTGGAGGCCTTCGAGCCGGAACCTTTGCCAATCCACATCGTCTACTCGCCACGCAAGCCTGTCCCACTGAAACTCCGTGCCTTTCTCGACTGGGTGACGCCGCGCCTGAAAGCCCGGCTTGCATTCGGTGACGATGGCGCTGTCGGCACCAATTAACTTCCCTGATCGTCCGGATTCACGGCAGCACCAGCAGAGCCCCTTGGCTCGCGTGGGCTGGCGCGCCGGACGTGCTTCCCTCATATGGGGCGCGAAGCGGCGAACTGGTCGAAGGGACATTTCCGTCCGATGAGCGGCATTGCTGGATTGATCCTGTCGAGCGGTGCGCCGCCCCCTGATCCCGCCACGCTGTCACGATTGATCGACAGCCTGCGCCATCGCGGTCCGGACGGCACCGGCCACGCGGTCGTCGGCCGCATCGCGCTTGCGCACAACCGGCTGGCGATCATCGATATTGCCACCGGCGACCAGCCGCTGTTCGCTGGTCCAGCGACGCTGGTCTGCGATGGCGCGATCTACAATTACCGCGAACTGCGCGCAGCGATGCCGGGGGTCAAGTCTGCCACCAGCAGCGACTGCGAGCCACCGTTGCACCTGTGGTTGCGTGACGGCAGCGATTACGCACGGCATCTGCGTGGTATGTATGCGATCGCCATCCATGAGCGCATGCAGCGAACGGTCACCCTGACGCGCGATCCGTTCGGCATCAAGCCACTGTACGTCGCCCAGGTGGCAGGCGGGCTGGCCTTCGCGTCCGAGGCGCAGGCATTGCTGGAGTCCGGACTGGTGTCACGCGCAGTGCGGGCCGCGGCGCGCGAGGAGCTGCTGCAACTGCAGTTCACCACCGGAACCGACACTATCTTCGAGGGAATCCAGCGGCTGCTGCCAGGCGAGACGCTGACCTGCGCCGATGGCCACGTACTGGACCGACAACGGATATCGCACATTCCCGAGGGCGCCCCGGAAGATGTCGACGAGGACGCTGCCCTGATACGTCTGGATCATGCCCTTGAGGAGAGTGTCGATCTGCACCAGCGCAGCGACGTGCCGTGCGGCATGTTTCTCTCCGGCGGCATCGACAGCTCGACGCTGCTTGCGCTGATGGCGCGGCTGAGCAACCGGCCAGTGCTGGCCTTCACCGCAGGCTTCGGTGCGCCGGGCGCGGCGGATCGTCGCGAACATGCTGCCACTGTGGCAAAAGCGCTCGGCGCCAGGCACGAAACGATCGAGATCAGCGAGCAGATGGTCTGGCGCCACCTGCCGGAAATCGTCGGCTGCATGGATGATCCTGTGGCTGACCAGGCGATCATCCCGACCTGGTTCCTGGCGCAGCGTGCGCGACAGGATGTGAAGCTGGTGTTGAGCGGCGAGGGCGGTGACGAGATCTTTGCCGGTCATCCTCGCTACCAGAGCGCAATGAAACCATGGTGGCGCGGAGGGCGCGCGATGTGGGCGCGTGGCAGCTTTGACCGAGTGGATGTGCTGCGCGCCCGCCCGTCGTCCTGGCGCGACGGCATCCTCGCTGCGGAGGCCGAGGCGGCGGACGGGGGACGCTCGCGACTAGCGGCGGCGCAGGCCACCGATATGGCAGATTGGCTGCCGCACGGGGTGCTGTTGAAGCTGGACCGCTGCCTGATGGCTCACGCTGTGGAAGGGCGCACGCCGTTCCTCGATCCGGGCGTGGCGAAGGCGGCCTTCCGGCTGCCCGATGGGATGAAGCTGCGTGACGGGTTGAACAAGTGGATCCTGCGCAAATGGCTGGACAAATACCTGCCGGTGGCACAGCCGCTCGCTCCCAGGCAGGGCTTTGCCGCGCCGATCGGCGATTGGATCAAGGGCCAGGGGGCGCGGCTTGGGCCTCTGGTGGCGGCCCAAGCCGGGGTCGCCGAAATCGCCGACCCGGCGAAGGTGCGGTTGCTGTTCAGCCACATCAGCAGGCGGCGGCACAGCGCCGCCTGTTGGAAGCTGCTGTTCTACGCGCTATGGCACCGGCGACACATTCTCGCCTTGCGCCCGGCGGGCGACGTGTTCGAGACGCTCGCGACGGTTTGATCAGTCCACGCTGATCGTCCCGGCTTCCGGACCCTTGGCGCCCTGCACGACGCCCATCCGCACCGACTGACCCTCCTGCAACGGAGCAAGGCCGGCACGCTCGAGCACTGTCGCGTGGACGAACACGTCCTTGCCGCCCGACTGTGGCGTGATGAAGCCGAACCCCTTGTCGGGGTTGTACCACTTCACCGTCCCCATCATCTCGACGGCGGTGCTGAGATCGACCTGCCGTCGCGGGCCTCCCTCGAAGCTGCGCTGCGGGCGCTGCTGGAAGCCGGCGCCTGGCCGGCGCGCAGGCGTCGCGGTCGCGGTGCTCTCATCGACCGACACGACCTGATCGACCTGTTTCCCTTTCTGCCCCTGGCCCACACGGATACGGAGCGTGGCTCCAGGGCTGACGGTCTGGACGCCGGCCGCCTGCAGCGTGTTGACGTGCAGGAAGACGTCGCCCGACCCGTCGCTCAGCGCCACAAAACCGTAACCCTTCTCGGCGTTGAACCATTTGACCGTCGCCTCGGATTCCGGTCCCGCCGCGCTGGAGGCGAACGAGGGAAACGGCATTGGCGGTGGCGCGCTACCGTAAAAGTTGTCGTCATCGAAACCGCGGCGGCGTGGTGGCCGTTGGCGGTCGTTCCTGGGCGGTCGCAAGGCTTAGTGTCCCCTATATGATCAGCTGGTACCTGAACCTAAGATACGCCTGATTGGGGCCGCTGTGTAGCGGCACCCGCAAGACGCGAAAATCCCAATTCAATCAGTCGAATGCGCGCTTGACCCGGGCCCAATCCTCGATCGCACGCTCCTCGCCGGGCGTGATGGGGATGACGAGCTGGCTCCAGCCTGCGCTGCGCAAGGCTTCGATCCGCTGCTTCAGTTCCTGCTCGGTGGCGGTGAAGGTAGTGTGACGGATCAATTCGGCGGTGACGAATTTCCGTTCCTCCGGCTTGACGAACACGAAATGGCCGCGGTGGTTGTTGAGGTAGCGCGCGTCCTGAGGTTCGAAGCCGCGTGCCATTGCAACGTAGCCGTCCACCTGTTCCTGAACCGGTGGCGGCACCGGCGATGTGTTCTGCCAGCCCTCCATGTCCTGATCGGCCGCGCGATGCAGCAGCACCGCTGCGCGCGGTCCGGCTTGCGCGACCGCGCGTGGACTGTCGGCGGGTTCGCCATCGGCGAGAACGCAGCCGCACGCCCAGGCGGTAGCGTAGAGGTCCCCAGCACTGTGGCCCGCGGCTTTCCAGCTATGCTGCATGCTCTCCAGTGCGGTCATGGCGCCCGGCACGTCGGAGACGAAGCTCTTCCACCCGGCATGCAGCTTTGCCGTCAGCGCCTGCGACCTTGGGCCGTAGGCCGATACGTGCAGCCGTATTGGATCGTGTGTGTTGATCAGGCCGAAATCGGGATTGAGGAAGCGAATCTTCTTGCGTTTGCCTTCGACGTTTGTCTCCAGCGTTTCGCCGTTCAGCAGGCCGTAGACGACGCGGATATACTCTTCCATGTCGGCGAGCTTCATGGCGCCGAGGCCCATGGCGCGGCGCGCCGAGAAGCCCGTCCCAACGCCGAAGTCGATCCGGCCAGGTGCCATGCCATTCAGCGTGGCGAATGCGTTGGCCGTCACTGCGGCGATGCGATTGGACGGCACCAGTACGCCGGTACCGAGACGGATACGCGAGGTCTTCATTGCCGCGGCACCCATGGCGACGAAGCAGTCGGCGGTAATCATCTGCGTGTCGAAGAACCAGGCATGTGTGAAGCCGAGTTCCTCGGCGCGCTGCGCGAGCTTCCAAGAATCGTGCGACGTCGCGATGCCGATGCCAAAGTCCATGCCCGCCTCCCGTTTCCGCAATGTTGGTCTGGTCGTTATCCCGGCTGCACATCGCCCGCAACGATGCGGGTTCGGCCGTCCGGCGTATCGAGCAGGAGGGCACCGTCATCATCGATGCCAGCGAACCTGCCGATCACCAATCGGTCCGCGAGCCGCACTCGCAACGTGGCGCCGATCGGATGCGCACGTGCGAGCCAGGTCGCCCGGATCGGTGGGAAGCCTTCCTGCTGCCAGATACCAAACCAGTTCGCCAGCGCTGACAGAAGGTTTTCCCGTGCGCCATCGACAGTGGCCAATCCGCCGCAGCCAACAATGGTCGATACCTGGTACGAGACGCCACTGGGCGCCTGGAGGACATTCAAACCAATGCCGAGAATCAACCTGTCGTCCGCCTGCTCCAGTAGAATGCCAGCGATCTTGCCGTTACGCACCAGCACATCGTTTGGCCATTTCAGCGTTGCGCGCACGTGCTGCGGCAGCAGTGCGTCTACTGCGTCCGCGAGTGCCAGCGCGGCGACAAGGCTGACCTCGACGGAGCGCGCTGGCGGTACATCCGGCCGCAGGACGATCGACACATAGAGGTTGCCGGGCGGGCTGAGCCAGCGCCTTGACAGTCTGCCGCGGCCGGCGGTCTGTTCGTCAGCATGCACGACAGTGCCGTGTGCGGCGCCCTCGCGTGCCAGCCGCATCGCCTCGTCGTTGGTCGAGCCGATGCTGTCGTAGTGCCGGACGTCGAACGCGATCACAGCAACTGATTCACGTGATCCACCCCTGAAGCCGCGCGGCCTCATCGCGGCAATGCTCGGGACTGCCCAGCATCTGGCGATTGAAGCTGATGCGTTTGAACCAGTAGTGCAGACCAAGCAGGTCGGTGAACCCCATGCCCCCGTGCGCCTCCGTAGCCATGCGTGCGATGTCGCGACCGATATCGCCGAGATGCGCCTTCGTTTGCAGCGCCGTCAGTCGCGCCTCGCCAGGCAGCGCATCCTGTGCGTAGGCCGCGTACCACACCATGGCGCGGCAGGGCTCCAGCATCGTCACCATGTCAGCGAACTGGTGCTTGACAGCCTGGAAGCTGCCGATAACACGGCCGAACTGTGCGCGCTGCTTCACGAACGCGAGTGCCTGATCAAACATATGTTGGGCGGCGCCCAACGTGTCGGCCGCGAGTGCAATACGTCCGGCATCCAACACGCGCTGCGCGGCCGCGAATGGTTGGTTCGCCGCATCGAGCAGCACCGCGCGCGCATTGTCGAAGATGAGGTCGGTCACCGGCCGCGTGCGATCGATGCTGCGACGCATCTGCCGTGACACGCCTTCGGCGTCGGCCGCGATGACGGCGGCGTTGCCGTCTGACAGATAAACCAACAGATGCGTCGGCGAGCCGGCATCGATTGCCGCTCCGACACGCCCGGAGATACGCCCGCCAGTCAAGCTCGCAGTGTTGCCGAACCCCACGCCAAATCGCACCTCGCCAGCGGCGATACGCGGCAGCCACGCGGCCTGCAATTCCTCCGTGGCGCCGTGTACGAATGCAAGAGTTGCCATGACGACGCTGCCGGCGAACGGAGCGAAAGCCGCCGCACCACCCAGAGCCTCGGCCGCCACTGCAGCATCCAGAACGCCGAGTTCCGCGCCGCCGAAGCGCTCAGGTACCAGCAGGCCGGGCAGGCCGAGCTCGGTCAGACTTTCCCACAATTCGGCATCGAAGCCGCTACCGATCTCTGCATGGCGGCGCAGTGCTGCGATCGCGACGCGATCGGCCAAAAGACCGCGCAGCGAATCCGCGAACAGGCGCTGCTCCTCGCTGAGGGCGAATTCCATCAGGCCCTCGCGATCTTTGGCTCGCGCGGCAGATCGAGGCCGCGTTCCGCAATAATGTTCTTCTGGATGTTGTTGGAGCCTCCGCCGATCATCAGGCCGACATCGTAGAGATAGTCGATGTTCCAAGTCGTCGCGTCATCGTCCTCGGCATCCTCGCCGGCGCTTTCGAATGGCAGCCCGGCCGTGCCGAGCGCATCGACCGCGAGCGCGGCGAGGCGGAAGCCGAGCATTGTGCCGCCATATTTGATAATCATGCGCCTGACACCGGAATCGACGCCTTCCGCGGTCTCGGTTAGCAGACGCAGGTTGTGCGCCTTCCAGGCGATCACCTCGCCTTGCAGCTTGAGCAGCCTGTCGCGGTACTCTGCCATGCCGAGCAGGTTATTCGACTTCAGCAGCGCGATGAGCTGTTCCAGCCGTGTCGTCATCTTCTCGGCATTGCCGATCATCGAGCGCTCGTGCTTCAGCGTCACATTGGCAACATACCAGCCTTTGCCGCGGCCGAGTACCATCTGGTCTTCCGGGACGCGTACGTCGGTGAAGAAAACCTCGTTGAATTCGGCGCGCCCGGTCATGGTGCGCAGCGGACGGACCTCGATGCCAGGCGTTTGCATCGACAGCAGCAGATACGAGATGCCTTCATGCTTCGGTTTGTCGGGCTCGGTGCGGCACAGCAGGAACATCATGTCGGCGTAGTGCGCCGAGCTCGTCCAGATCTTCTGGCCATTGATGACGAAATGCCCGTCCTGCAACACCCCGCGCGTCTGCAATGACGCCAGATCGCTGCCGGCTCCCGGCTCCGAATAGCCTTGGCACCAGATGACATCGCCGCGGATTGTCTTCTCGATCCACTGCTTCTTCTGCGCCGCGGTGCCGACCTCCAGCAGCGTGGGCACCAGCATGCTGATGCCCTGGTTTGTCAGGCCGGCATAAATTCCCGCGGCGGCAAACTCCGACGCGATCACCGCAGCTTCCAGCACATCGGGTGCCACGCCGGAGCCGCCGTATTCGCGTGGGATGGCGCGCGCGACGTAGCCGTGATCGACCAGCAGCTTCTGCCAGTCCAGCGCCTTCTGGTCAGGCCGCTTGCGCCCGCCGCCAAGTTTCGGCGACTTGTGACCGTGCTCGCGGACGAACGTGCGCACTTCGTCCTGCAAGGCCCGATGTTTGTCGGACAGGCTCAGGTCCATGACGTTCCTCCACTTCAGTTTCTCCCCGTTCCCCAGCCCCTCCCGCAAGGGGAGGGGGGACAGAGTTCAGCGCCAGACCGCCAGCGCATCCAGCGCCTCGACCTCTCCCCCACGGACCCATAGCGGATTCACTTCCAGCGCCTCGAGGTCCGGCCCGAGCGCTACCGCGGCATCGCCAATTCGTGCGATCACCGCGGCGACAGCATCGAGATCGACGGCCGGCATACCGCGTATGCCGCTCAGCAGTTTCGCACCGCGTAATTCGACGAGCATGCGCTTCACCTCCGCCGCGCCAATCGGCAGAGGGCGTAGCGAAACGTCCTGCAGTACCTCTACCCATACGCCGCCCAGACCGACGGCGATCACCGGGCCCCATTGCGGATCGCGCGTGCAGCCGATGAACAGCTCAAACCCGTTGCTGCGCATGGGCGCTACCAACACGCCGTCGACGCGCGCACCTTGCGGGGCGACCGCCATGATACGGCGGAACGCGTCGGACACCGCGGCATCGCCCTCCAGGTTGAGCGCGACACCGCCGATATCGCTCTTGTGAGCAATGTCGTCGGAGGCGATCTTCAGCACCACGCGCCCACTGATCGCGCGCGCCGCCGCCACCACTTGGTCGGCATCGCGTGCCAACTTCGTCGGCACCACCGGAATGTTGCACCGCGCGAGGTAATCGAGCGTGGCGCGTTCTGAGTGCGGCCGCTCGCTTGCGTCAGCGATTGTTGCGACCGACGCCGATGCGCCGGCGAGACGGCGATACTGTTCCGACCACCAGAATGCGTTGCCCAGTGCATTCATGCCGTGATGCAGACCGGAGCTCACATAGGGCAGACCGATCTCCTCGATGATGCGCGTGGAGGTCGCCGTTACCGGCTTCACCGTGTGGCTGATCATCAGAGCCGGGACGTTGGCGGCATGCAGGCCCGCTGCTATGTGGCGCAGTGCGGCGAGTACGAATTCGGTGACATGCTCGTCGGCGACCGGCACGTCGAACAGGCAGGCAAGGGCCGAGAACTCGGGCTGCTTGCCCAGGATGCGCAACCCTTGCTCGAACAGATCGGGCTGCAATACAGCGCCGCCCGTGATGTCCAGCGGATTGTTGGGTGTACCAAAACTCGGCAGGGCGGTGCGAAGTTCGGCGACCGTGGCGTCCGAGAGCGCGGGCATCGGCATGTTTAGCACCTGCGCGCGGTCGGCAGAGATTTCGCACGCGCCACCGGAAATGGACACAACGCCTAACCCGCTCGGCTCGAGAACGCCGGTGCGCGTGATCACATCGGCAGTGAACAGCAGGTCCTCGATCAATTCGACGCGCACGATGCCGTACTGGCGGCATACGCCGTCGAACACGCGATCATCGCCGACCAGTGCGCCGGTGTGCGCTTGCGCGGACAGCGCGGTGACCTCCGACAGGCCAATCTTCAGCACAACGATCGGCTTTGCCGCCGCGATCGCCCGCCGTGCGGCTGCGGCGAAGCTCGGCGCGTGGCGGATCGTCTCGGCGAATAGCGCGATCGCGTGCACCTCAGGCTGATCGATCAGATGGTCGATGAAGTGCGCGCAATCGAGGTCGGCCTCGTTGCCCGTCGAGATCATATGGGACAGGCCAATTTCGTGCTGCGCGGCGAGGCTGGAGATGAAGCTGCCATTGGCTCCGCTCTGTGTCACGACGGCGATCGCGCCAGGCTTGGCGGGCGCGCGAAAACCGCCGGTCCACAGCGGCACATTGTCGATGAAGTTTACGAAACCCAGGCAGTTCGGCCCGAGCAGCGATACATTGTGCTGGCGAGCCAACGATGCGAGTCGTGCCTGGTGATCGGCGCCTGCGTGACCGGTTTCGGCAAAGCCCGAGGTCAGGATCACCGCGTTGTGCACATCGGCCGCCGCGAGATCCGCCAGTGCCTCATCGATTGCCTGCATCGGCACCATCAGCAGCGCGAGGTCGATCGGCGCGCCGACGGCGACACATGACGTGGCGGCACTGCGGCCGTGCACCGTGCCGCCGCGGCGGCTTATCAGGTGGATCTGACCGGCGTATTTCCGGCTGATCAGGTTGTCGAACGTGTTCTGCGACCAGCGCGAGCGATCGGTGGCGCCGACCAGCGCGATCGAGCGTGGTCGCAGCATGGCGGTCAGATCGCGACGGGCTGAAGTCATGTCGTTCCTCTCGAACACAGGTCGCGCAGCAGCGGCATCGCCTCGGTGGCGAAGCGCGATATCTGATCGTGCCGCTGCTCATAGGGCCCGAGCAGATCGAGCATGACGTGCCGCACGCCGGCGGCATGGAATTCGCGAATGCGCTCGACCACCTGATCCGGACGCCCGAGTGCGCAATAGCGCTGAGCGGCGCGGCGAAAATCCATTGCATAGCGCACGCTGAGGGTTTCCGTCGCGGCGTCGAGTGCCTTTTCGTAGCTGTCGTCGATGCGGGTGAACAGCAGGTGGCCGGTGCCGAAGCCGGTCAGGTTGCGTCCCGCCTCGCTTGCTGCGGCAGCGATCTTGTCCAGCGACGCGCGATACATGTCGGGCGTCACGACATAGGATAACCAGCCATCCGCTAAACGGCCGGTACGCCGCAGCGCGCCATCGGAACGGCCACCGCACCAGATCGGGGGGCCACCGCTCTGCCGCGCCGGCGGCTGCATCGGGACATCGCTGAACGGGCCATAGAACCGGCCCGTATGGCTGACCGGTTCGCCGCTCCAAAATTTGCGCAGCAGCGTAATGCCTTCGCTGAGCCGCGCGCCACGTTCGCCGCGTGGTATGCCGCACACCTCGTATTCGCGGGGGAATTCACCACCGACGCCGACGCCGAAGATCAGGCGGCCCTCGGTTAGATGATCCAGAGTGGCCACCTGCTTCGCCACCGGTGCGGGATGGCGCAACGGGAGGAGATAGACCGACGTTCCGAGCACCAACCGCCGGCTCGCCATCGCCGCCTGGGCGAGTTGCAGCAACGGATCGAGAATCGGCACGGCAAACGAGATGTGGTCGCCGACCCACAGCGAATCGTAGCCGCTGCGATCCACCAGTTCGACCGCTTCGACCAACTCGTCGATTGTCGGCAGCCATGGACCGGTCGCCGGCTCGGTGCGGCGATGGATGGTCTGGATGCCGATGCGCAACCTGTCGTCGAGTGGCAGCATGTTATCGTGCTCGCGTTATGAAATCGCTGCGCCTCCCCCAACCCCCTCCTGCAAGGGGGGTGGTGCCGTCACTTCTCCACTCCCCTGGCGGGGGGGTTGGGGGAGGGGCCTACTTTGGTTCGTACCTCCGCCACGCACTCATCTGGATGGCCGACGTATGGCAGTGCACCACCACCGGCCTGGTCTTCACCGCGAAGGCGCGCGCGATGCCGTCCGCAACCTCGCTCTCGTCGCGTATGGTGATTCCCTCGGCGCCGAATGAGCGTGCCCACGCGGCGAAATCGGGATTGGTCAGCTTCATCAATTCCTGGAACGGCCGCCCCGGGTAGCGCACGTGGTGGTGCATGCCGATCGTGCCGTACATCCGGTTGTCGGAGATCACGATGATCGGCGCGCCGCCATATTGGGTCGCGGTGGCGATCTCGTTGCCGGCCATCAGCGCGCCGCCGTCGCCCATGAACGCCACCACCTGCTTGCCCGGCCGGCGCAGCGTGGCGGCAACCGCCATCGGCATGCCGGAGCCCATCGCGCCCACCACCGATGACAGGAAGATCTGTCCCGGCTTGAAGCCGATATAGCGGTGGATGAAGCTGCCGAAATTGCCGGCATCCGATGTCACCGTCGCGTCCGGCGCCAGATGTTTGTCCACTTCGCACACAATGGCGGCAAAATTGATGCCGTCCGGCGTCGGATCCCACTCCTTTGCCAGCAGCTTGCGATGGATCGTATGCAGCCCGGTGACCCAGCCGCGCCGCTTCTCCGCGCCGCCAGGTGCGCCGCGCTTCAGCAGCGCCTTCACCACCTCATGCGGAGAAGACGCGATGCCAAGCTCGGGGCGCCACACCCGTCCGATCTCGTTCGCATCCGGCCAGACATGCACCAGCGGCAGTTGCGGCTGCGGCGCGGCAGGGAACGTGTAGGACTGGCTCACGCTGTCGGTCAGTCGCTCGCCGATCGCCACCATCAGGTCGGCGCGCTTCATCTCGGAGATCAGCGCCGGCGGCACGCGAATGCCCATATAGCCGCCGTAATGCGGATGGGTTGCGTCGAACAGTTGCGGACGGCGATGCGTGGGCGAGATCGGCAACACCCACTCCTCCGCCAGCCGCCGCAGATCGCCGAACACCGCCTCGTCGTACAAAGCGTCGCCGAGCAATGCGCCGCCGACCAGGATCAGCGGCCGCTCCGACTTCGCCAGCATCTGCTCCAGTCGGTCGAGGTCATCGGCCCGTGGCCCTGACAACACGCGCGGGCGCGGCTGATCAACCTCCACATCGGTGGTCGCGTCGAACAGATCCTCCGGCAGGATCACCGCAACCGGCCCCGGCGTCCCGCTCTCGGCCAGATGGAAGGCACGAGCGATCGCCTCGGAGGCCTGCTCCGGCTCGATCACCTCGATCACCGACTTGGTCACATCCGAAAGCAGCCGTGAGTAGTTCTGCTCCTGCAGCGCCATTCGGCCGAAATCCTTGCGCTCAACCTGACCGACCAGCATCACCATCGGCGTCGCGTCGTGATAGGCGGAATGCAACGCCACCATGGCATTCGACAGGCCCGGCCCACGCGACACGATGCAGCAGCCGGCGCGGTTGCGCAGACGGCCGTCGGCCACGGCCATGTAACCCGCGCCACCCTCGTGACGGCACACGATCAGGCGCAGCGAGTTCATGTCGGTCAGCGCATTGATCAGCCCGACATAACTCTCGCCGGGCACGCAGAAGATCTGATCGACGTCGTGCGCCTCCAGGCTTTCGGCCAGCAGGCGGGCAACGGAACGGGTCATGTCTAAGACGTCTCCTGATGGTCTCAGCGCGCCGAACAGCGGACGAGCGGGTAGGGGAAATCGGTGCAGCCGGGGAAGGTGATCTCATTCTCTCCGTGCCGCTGCACGCGCAGGTAATCGGGATTGGAGCAGCCGAAGCCGACATCGTTACTGGTGCCGCCAGGGGATAGGTTGAACGGGCCGGCAGGGGCCTCGGCCACCGGGCGGGTGAAGCGGAATTCCGCCCCGTCCGCCGTGACCCGCGCGGTCTCCACCAGGCGCTGGGCATAGAGCTGATCGGTGATCACCGCTCGCATCACGATATCGCGGGTGAAGATCACCACCGGCAGTGCAAGGCACTCCTGGGCGCTGAGCGCGCTCGGGGGTGGGAACAGCCCGCCGGTCCAGGCGCCGAACAGCCACGCGTGTGGCGGCAGGTTGCCTTGCGCGCGAGCCGGCGCGATGTGCAGCGTCGCCAAGGCCACGGCAACGATCAGACAGGCAATGCGGCGCATGCAGGGTCCTCGGATGGTTGCGCCGGCACGATAGGGCGGCCGCGAATCAGTGACCAGGGGCCGGGCCGGTGGTAGGAGACGGCATGCTGCATCGCCTGTACATGCGCACCCTCGCGCTGGCCGCCTCGCCGCGCGCACTCTGGTGGCTCGCCGCCGTGGCGTTCGCTGAAAGCAGCTTCTTTCCGATCCCGCCGGACGCCCTGTTGATCCCGATGATTCTGGCGCGTCCCGATCGGGCATGGCGCTTCGCTGCGATCTGCATGGTCGGCAGCGTGGTAGGCGGCGCACTTGGCTATGCGATCGGTTACTTCGTGTTCGACCAGGTCATGCGCCTGCCGCTCGCGCACGCATTGTTCGGCCCCGACCCATTGGGATCATTTCAGGCCTGGTACGCGCGGTGGGGCCTCGCCGTGATCCTGATCAAGGGGCTGACGCCGATCCCGTACAAGCTGGTTACCATCGCCTCAGGTGCCGCGAAGTTCAGCTTCCCAGTGTTCATGGCCGCCAGCATCGTGACCCGGGGCGGGAGGTTCTTTCTGGTCGCCGCTCTGTTGCGCTTCTTTGGCACACCGGTACGCGACTTTATCGAGCAGCGATTGACACTGGTGACCAGCCTGCTTGCCGCCGGTATCGTCGGCGGCTTCCTGGCGCTGAAGCTGCTTTAACGCCTTCAACTCGACTTGAATGGCATGATCTCGCCCCAATCCGGCGGTGAAACCGCCCACCATTCCGGTTCAGGGGAGACGTGATGCATCGCCGCGATATTCTGCTGCAGGGCGCGGTTCTGCCGATCATGGCTGCGCTGGGGCGTGGCGCGCGGGCGCAGGAGCCGACGCCCTTCAACAATGCGACGGTGCGCAATCTGGCGCGGGATTTGGCGCAGCACGCGTGGCAGGCGCCGGATGCCTCGCTGCCCGACGAGTTGAAGAACCTTGACTATCAGCAGTACCGCTCGATCCGCTTCGATCCAGGTCACGCGCTGTGGCGCGGCCAGAAGCTGCGTTTCACTGCCGAGTTCTTCCACCGCGGCTATCTCTACAAGGAGGCGGTGAGGATCTATCAGGTTGCTGATGGCCGGGCCGAGCCGATCCGCTACAGCCCGGATTTGTTCACCTTCGACAAGGTGAAGCCGCCCACCGGCGACATCGGCTTCGCGGGCTTCCGTCTGCACTATCCGCTCAACCGCCCGAACTACTTCGACGAGATCTGCGCCTTCCTCGGAGCCAGCTACTTTCGTGCGGTGGCGCAAGGCCAGGGCTACGGCTTGTCGGCACGCGGCCTTGCGATCAAGACTGCCGATCCTTCTGGGGAGGAGTTCCCGCGGTTCACCACATTTTGGCTGGAGCGGCCCGGCAGGGGCAGCGATGCGATCGTGGTGCACGCGCTGCTGGACAGCCAGAGCGCCGCTGCGGCGTTTCGCTTCACCATTCGGCCCGGCAAGCAGACCATCTTTGATACTGAGATGGCGCTGTATCCGCGCGCTGACCTCGCCACCGTGGGCATAGCGCCGCTTACCTCGATGTTCCTGTTCGATGCCAACGATCGCACACGGGTCGATGACTATCGCGAGGCGGTGCACGATTCGAACGGGCTGCTGCTGTGGACCGGGAAGGGAGAGCGGGTCTGGCGTCCGCTTGCCAATCCGCGAGAGCTGCAGATCAGCGCCTTCACCGACAGAGGCCCGCGAGGCTTCGGGTTGATGCAGCGTGGCCGCTTGCTCGCCGATTACCAGGATCTGGAGGCGCATTACGAGAACCGTCCCTCGCTGTGGGTCGAGCCGATCGGCGATTGGGGCGACGGCATTGTGGAGCTGGTCGAAATTCCCACTGATCGCGAGGTCAACGACAACATCGTGGCTTTCTGGCGGCCGCACGATCCGTTGAAGGCAAAGGGCGAATATATTCTCAATTACCGGCTGCACTGGTGCTGGTCGCTACCGGCCGCGACGACGGTGGCCGAGGTGATCGGGTCGCGCTGCGGCCTGGCGGAAGATCAGAAGAACCGGCTGTTCATTATCGACTTCGCCGGCGGCGCGTTGAAAGCACGTCGCGCGACTGCGCCGCCGTCGATCGATGTCGGCGCCAGCAAGGGCAAGATTGAAAATCCGGTCGCGGAGCCCAATCCGGTAACCGGCGGATGGCGGCTGAGCTTTCAGCTCGATCAGGGCGGCGAGAAGCTGATCGAGATGCACGCGCGACTGATGGACGGCGAAATGCCATTGACCGAGACGTGGATTTACCGGTGGACAACCTGACGGCAACTTCATTTCGAGCGCTGCCTGCCGAGGCGCCGCTTGCCATGCCCGTCCAGTCGCTGCGCGCGGCGCCCTCGCGCACGCCGCGGCCGGCGAGTTCGCCGCGTGCCATGTGGCTGCGACGCTTCATGGTGATCGGCGGGGCAATCGCGCTGACCATCGCCGGCGCGCACGAGATGTACCTGGTGTTCGCTGGGAACGGCGTGACGGCGCTGGCGATCTTCATGATGGCGCTGTTCCTTGCTTTGTTCGCCTGGATCGCGTTGTCGTTCACCAGTGGGCTGGCCGGCTTCTGCTCGCAGCTTGCCGGGGGCGGCTGTCGGCTGGGGACCGGCGCCGACGCACCGCTGTCACGTCTCGCATCGCGAACCGCGCTGCTGATGCCGACCTACAACGAGCAGCCAGGGCGTGTCATGGCGGGGCTGCAGGCGATCTGGGAGTCGCTGCACGAAACCGGTGCGGCCGATGCATTCGACGTGTTCATCCTTAGCGACACCACTGACCCTGCGATCTGGATTGCCGAGGAGGCAGGCTTTCTGGCGTTGCGTGAGAATACCGGCGCACACACGCGCATATTTTATCGCCGGCGTCCGAGAAATGTCGCACGCAAGTCAGGCAATATCGCGGAGTGGGTGACGCGCTTCGGCGGCGCGTACGCGCAGTTCCTGATCCTCGATGCGGACAGTCTGATGAGCGGCGAGACGCTGGTGCGGCTCGCCGGTGCGATGGAGCGGCATCCCGATGTCGGACTGATCCAGACCTTGCCGATCATCATCGGCGCGGCAACTCTGTTTGCCCGCGTGCAGCAGTTTGCCGGGCGCGTCTATGGTCCGCTGATCGCGCACGGCATCGCGTGGTGGCATGGCTCCGAAGGCAACTACTGGGGCCACAACGCGATAATCCGCACGCGCGCCTTCGCGGAATGTGCGGGGCTTCCCGAGCTCGCCGGCCGCAAGCCGTTCGGTGGGCCGATCATGAGCCACGATTTCGTCGAGGCGGCGCTGCTGCGGCGCGGCGGGTGGGCGGTGCACATGGTGCCCGGCGTGCGCGGCAGCTATGAGGAGGTACCGCCGACACTGACCGATCTCTCGGTGCGCGACCGGCGCTGGTGCCAGGGCAATCTGCAGCACATGGCAGTGCTGCCGACGCGCGGCCTCGCCGCCGTCAGCCGGCTGCATCTGCTGACTGGCGTGGGCTCCTACATCACCGCGCCGTTGTGGCTGCTGTTCATCCTCACCGGCATCCTGATCGCGGTGCAGGCGCGTTTTGTGCTGCCGGATTACTTCCCGCAGGGCAAGTCGCTGTTTCCGCAATGGCCGGTGGTCGATCCGGTGCGCGCGATGTGGATGTTCGTCGGCACCATGTGCCTGCTGCTGGTGCCGAAGCTGCTGGGCTGCATCGTCGTCCTGCTGCATCGCGATGAGCGACGCGGCTTCGGCGCCCTGCGTCTTCTGGCCGGAATCCTGTTCGAAACGCTGATCGCCGGGTTGATTGCACCGGTGGTGATGCTCACCCAGACGATCGACGTGGCGGCCATACTGGTCGGTCGCGATTCCGGATGGAATGCGCAGCGGCGTGGCGACGGCGCCATTCCGGCAAGGGAGACGCGGCGGCTTTATCGGCGGCACACCGTGCTCGGTTTGCTGCTTGGCGGAGTGGCCTGGGCAGTCTCGCTCTCGCTGGCACTGTGGATGCTGCCGGTCGTGCTAGGGCTTGCACTGGCGATCCCCCTTGCGTTGCTGACCGGTGCGCGTAGGGCAGGGGGTCTGCTACGCACGCCAGAGGATGTGGCGCCGCCTGCCGTGGTGGCGCGTGCGCTGGCGCTGCATCACGAGTGGCAGCAGCGGGAGGCGCCCGGCGTGGCGCAGTTGCTGCGGGACCCGTCGCTGCTTGAGGTCCACAAGGCGATGCTGCCGCCGCCGCGTCGGCCACGGCTGGATCCGATCGATCCTGTCCTGGTTCAGGCGCGTGCAAAGCTGGACGAGGCTGAAACCTTGGAGGACGCGCTCAACGGCCTGCAGGGACCAGAGCTGACGGCGATACTCAGCAACTCTGCCGCGCTGGAAACGCTGCGCGCACTGCCTGTCGCTCGCCCTGCATAGCCCGGTCAAAATGGATCAGTTGTAACTGACGAACCGCATATTTTCGCAGCGGAACACGTTCTTCGTGTCACACAGCTCATTCGCGGCGCTTATCACCGGCACCACGGTGATGACAACCTCCTTGTGGCTCCTCGCGAGCTCTCGCAGCGTGTCCGTCACCGTCACCGATTTCGACGCCAGCGTCAGTGGGTGCGGTGCACGGAAATCATAGGCCTCACGCCCGTCTTCGTTGACCTCGCAGTGACCGGGATCGCCAAGGCAGCCGCCATGGCCGAAGATATGGAACGACCCGGCATAGCCGTTCTCGCGTGTGCGCGGGGTGGCGTGGTCGGCCGTGGGGTTGTTGAGGAAGATGCGACCCTCGTACGACGCCTCGCCGTGATAGATGCCGTCAATTTCCAGATCGGCGCGCGTCAGCCGATGTTCCGGCGATGCGAAATCGATCGGCACAGGCTTGCTGGTGAAGGTCTGCGCGCCACCGCCGATGCGCTTCGGTGCGCCGAGGCGTCGCGGCGCCGGTGCTGCTTGTTTGCGGGTCGGGGCCTTCCCGGGTGCTCGAGCCATCAGCTTGTCCCTCCAATCGGAACTACGCTCTGCGCGGCGCCGTAATCATAGCCAAGGTCATGCACGTTGAGCACGTCATGCACCTGCACATTGAACGGCGCCAGCACCTCGTCAACCAGGTCAGATGGGATGTTGCCGTTGCCGTTGCGTGCCTGCCAGATCCACCATATGCGGTCGATCATCGCATGATGCGACCAGAAGATCGGATCGAACGCTGCGGTGCCGATGACTCCCATATCGCCTGATACCCAGCCATGAACCTGGTCGTGGATATCCTCCAGCGCGTCGCTGAAGTCCGACCAGTCAGTGCGCGAGAGGCAGTTGTCGACGGTGTCCTGCGTCGGAAGCCCGTCCAGCGGTCCGGGCGAGCGGCTGGTGGTCCGCACGATCGAAGGGTTGGCCTGCGGCAGGTTGACACGGAAGCCGAGCAGCGGGTTCGGCTGGCCATCGGCCCCGGTGCGGTCGGTGAAAATACCTGGCAGCCCGCTCTGTCGTGGCGGCCCGAGTGTCCAATCCCACCACGGCAGCGTCACCCCTGGGACCCGATCGCGCATCGCCATTTCCCAGTTATAGAGATAGGCGCGGTGCCAGGGCAGGAAGAGCCGCATATTCTGTGCGATGCGGGCGTTCTGTTGGTGGTGCCAGCAATACCAGTCTGGCGTACCGTGGCGGCCGGCGAGCACCTGATAACCACGGTTGTCGCTGATCCCCATCATCTGGCTGTAGGATTTGCGGAAGTCGGCCACTTGTGTCGCGTCAAGGTTATGGACGCCGAGCCTCATGCGGATGTCGGCCATGCGCAGCGTTTCCCCACTGTTGTTATTGTCCGCCGCAGGTTAGCAGGGGGTGCTTACACTCGCCACTACATCCTGGTGCGAGACGTCAGTGGCGCAAGGCCTGTGCCACCTCGTCCAATGCCGCCGGGTCCTCGATGGTCGGCGGCACCGGCGCGGTTTCGCCATCGGCGATCCGGCGGATCGACGCGCGGAGTATCTTGCCGGACCGTGTCTTCGGCAGCCGTGGCACCACGCGGGCGTCCTTGAACGCAGCGACCGGCCCGATCCGCTCGCGCACCAATGCCACCAGCTCCGCGGTGATTTCAGCTTCCGGACGGTTCACGCCCGCCTTCAGCACCACGAGTCCGATCGGCGTTTGACCCTTCAGATCGTCTCTGGCACCGACGACCGCGCATTCGGCGACTGCTGCGTGCGACGCCAGTACTTCTTCCATCTGGCCCGTGGACAACCGGTGTCCTGCGACGTTGATGATGTCGTCGGTTCGACCCATCACCCAGACATCGCCCTCGCCGTCGATCATCCCGGCGTCGCCGGTGCGGTACCAACCGGGAAAATCCGACAAATACGCGGTGTGGTAGCCTTCGTCGTTCTGCCACAGGGTCGGCGCGCAGCCTGGCGGCAGCGGCAGTCTGGCACACAGATTGCCAGTGTGACCGGCCGCGACGGCATTCCCCTCGTCGTCCAGTGTGTGCAGGTCGATGCCCGGACTTGGACGTCCTCCCGAGCCAGGCTTGAAGGAAAACAGCCCGTACTGGCGGAACCCGCTGGTGATCGCCCAGCCGGTCTCGGTCTGCCACCAGTGATCGACCACCGGCTTGCCGAGCAACTCCGCAGCCCACTCGGCGGTCGGGGGATCGCAGCGCTCGCCGGCGAGAAACAGCGCCTCCAGCTTCGACAGGTCGTGGGCGTGCAGCAGCTTGCCGTCGGGGTCCTGCTGCTTGATCGCCCGCATGGCAGTCGGCGCAGTGAACAGCACCTTCACGCCGTGCTGCACGCATACCCGCCAAAAGGCGCCTGCATCAGGCGTGCCGACCGGCTTGCCCTCGTACATCACGGTGGTGCAGCCGCGCAGCAGCGGCGCATAGACGATGTAGGAGTGGCCGACCACCCAGCCGACATCCGACGCCGCCCAATAGACGTCACCGGCATCGACGCCATACAGCATGCGCATCGAGTTCCACAGCGCCACTGCATGGCCGCCATTGTCGCGCACCACGCCTTTCGGCCGTCCTGTCGTGCCTGAGGTGTACAGGATGTAGAGCGGATCGGTGGCAGCAACGGAAACCGGATCGTGCGGCGATGCCGCAGCCTCGGCGTCGACCAGATCATGGTCGCGTCCGGCAATCAGCGTGGCACGTTCGGCATCGCGCTGCAGTATCAGGCAGGCATCCGGCTTGTGCGGCGACAGTGCGATCGCCGCATCGAGCAGCGGCTTGTACTTCACCACCCGTCCCGGTTCGAGGCCGCATGACGCGGACACGATCACCTTCGGCTTGGCATCGGCGATGCGCGAGGCAAGCTCGGCCGCGGCAAAACCGCCGAACACGACGGAATGGATAGCGCCCAGCCGCGCGCAGGCGAGCATGGCAATTGCTGCCTCCGGTACCATCGGCAGGTAGATCACAACGCGGTCGCCCCGTGTCACGCCGAGTGCCGCGAGCGCACCGGCGAGCTTCGCAGTGCGCGTCTGCATCTGGTGATAGGTAAAAGTTTCGATCCTCCCGGTCATCGGGCTGTCCCAGATCAACGCTGACTGCTCGCCGCGGCCTGCGAGCACGTGGCGGTCGATACAGTTGAAGCAGGTGTTCAGCATCGCGCCGGGAAACCATCTGCCGTATGGCCCCGTCGAGGGATCGAAGACGCGGTCCCAGCGCCGATCCCACGTAACGCCCTCTGCGACCGTGGCCCACCAGGCTTCCGGATCGGCGCGCCAGGCGGCGTAGGCTTCGGTGTATCCCGACGCGGGCGCGGCATCGTTCATGATGGCCTCCGTGAATATCGCCGGCAGCATGCCGCCGCGAACTGTGGCTCGGCAATCAACGTGATCAGGGCCCCGACGAGCGAGCGGTCTGGGTGCATCTATTGTTGGCTCCCGAGGCGTTGAGATACGGTCCCAGAACCCGCTCGATCTGACAGGTGGATAGCCTGCGATGCGAACGCGCAGCGGGTTGCCGGTTCACGTTGATCGGCGTCGATTTTCCGGCACCCAACGGCAGGCGAAGAGTACCTTGTCGGATGGCACGCACGTAGAGCGGCACCGGTTCGAGCACGCCACGCAAGACACGCGCGCCGACCATCGCTATCCGATCCCGATAGTCCGCTGCGAGGCTTGCCGTGTGCGAATGATACAGGCCGACCGCAACGTCCCAGCTATGCCCCGCTTCGTCGCGATACAGGGCCGTGAGATACCGCGCCGCATAGTCGGCGTTCGCCGCGGGATCGAAAGCCTCCTCGAGCGAGGTAAATGCGTGGGGATGCAGCGTGAGGTCGACCTGCAGGCAGCCGACATCGATATACCTGTGATGTGATGTCTGCTGCGCCACCCAGGCGACCGCCGCTGCCTTGCTGTCGAGGAACAAGCCATCGCCATCCGCGTCGATCGTCCAGGGCCATGGACGCACGTCGTTCATCGCCGTCACGGGCCGGCCGCTTTCGACCCGCGCGATCGAGGCCAGTAAGCCCGTCGGCAATTGATGGCGTTGCTCCGCCTCGCGGATCGCGGAACTGCATTGAGCGCTTTGCTGAACTTCCCAGCTTTCCGGCGTGAAAGAGCCCGGCTCCGCCGCCCTGGCGCCAACTGACACACTCTGCATCGCGAGTGCTGCCACGATCAGACGCAGCCAGCCGCAGGCGCGACTTCCCTGGTATCCATTCATCCCGCCGAAATGTAGCGGCGTCCGTGCGCCTCTGCCATCTTTCTCGCTGGCTCGGCATGGGCTACGAGGCACTGGCGTCGCAGCCTATTGCCGTCCGAGGGAGGACAACGATGAAGGCGAGCATCGATCATATCGCCACCAGCCATGTCGGCAGCCTGCCGCGTCCGGACGGGCTGATCGCGGCGAACCGCGCGCTTGAGGCCGGAGAGGCTTTCGATGAGCAGGCGTTTCGGCAGACGCTGCGGGACGCGGTGTCCGAGGTCGTGCGTCGTCAGCACGACCTCGGCATCGACGTCCCGGGTGACGGCGAGTTCGGCAAACCGATGGGCCAAAGCGTCAACTACGGCTCGTGGTGGCGCTATTCCTGGCAACGTCTTGGCGGACTCAAACCCGGCGAGTCCAGTCTGTACGAGATGGCGCCGCGGCGGTCGCGACCCGGTGAGGTGGTGCTGACCAGCTTCGGCGATCGCCGGGACCGTACCCGGTTCGCCACGGCCTACGCCGATCCCGAGTCCGGCATCACCACTGGGCCGCGGCCGCCGGCCCCGGTCTGCGTCGCGCCGATCACCTATACCGGCCATGACGCAATCAAGGCTGACATCGCGAATTTCAAGGAGGCGATGCAGGCTGCCGGGGTCGAGGAAGGCTTCATGAGCTCGGTCGCTCCGGCCAGCGCCTCGCGCATTGGCAATAGCTACTACAAGACCGAGGAGGAACTGCTTTACGCCTGCGCTGATGCGATGCGCGAGGAGTACAAGGCGATCGTCGACGCGGGGCTGATCCTGCAGCTCGACGATCCGGCAATTGCCGAGAACTGGGACATGATCAACCCTGAGCCGACGGTGGAGGAGTACAAGAAGTTCTCGATGGTCCGCGTCGAGGCGCTCAACCACGCGATCAAGGGTCTGCCGCATGATCGCATCCGGTTTCACCTGTGTTGGGGTAGCTGGCACGGTCCGCACATCACGGACATCCCGATGCGGGATATCGTCGAAGTCATGCTGGCGATCGACGCCCACGCGTACTCGTTCGAAGCCGGCAATGTTCGCCACGAGCATGAGTGGAAGATCTGGCAGGAGGTCAAACTGCCCGACAACAAGCTGATCCTGCCAGGCATCGTCAGCCATGCGACCAACGTGGTCGAGCACCCGGAGCTTGTCGCCGAGCGCATTTTGCGCTTTGCGAATATTGTCGGAAGGGAGCGCGTCATCGCCTCGACCGACTGCGGTTTGGGCGGTCGCGTTCATCCGCAGATCGCTTGGGCAAAGCTCGAGGCACTGGCACAAGGGGCCGCGCTCGCCAGCCGCCAACTCTGGGGCTGAGCTGATGTCCGCGGCTCGGCGCAAAGCCCAGGAATTACCCAGCACGGTGCGCTACCCAGACCAACCCTCTCCAGGCTTTCACGCCGTCATAGTCTGCCGTGAAATCGCGTGACGGGTCGCGCTGCAAATGCAATCGGGCCATCACTGCTTGTGACCTCAGATTGTCGGCAGCGGTATAGGCAACGACTTCGGCCAACCCTACACGAATGAATGCATCGTCCAGCGCGGCCCGCGCTGCCTCCGTGGCATATCCGTGGTGCCACGCGCGCCGCACCAGCCGCCAACCAATCTCAAAATGCGAACCGAGCGGATGACCGGGGCGGGATGGCATGATGCCAGTGTAACCGAGAAATTCACCTTCCCTGCTTTCGACTGCCCAGCGACAAAAACCATGTTGACGGTATGCCATTGCATAACGCCCCAGCTTTGCATCGCTCTCCCCTCGGCTGATCGGCCCGCCATAGTCATGCATGACGGCAGGGTCAGCGTGCATAGCGGCAAGCGCGTCCCGGTCCCCTTGCTTCCAACAGCGCAGCCGCAAGCGCGGCGTGGTAATGATCATAGTACCATCATACACCGCCGCGCGGCCGCTCTGGTGCCGATTGCGTTCGGGTTGATGCGGCGGTGATTGACCAACTTACCGTCCGGGAGATCACCGACAAATCTACGCACTGGTCGGGGGTTTCCACTTGGCGCCAGCACCGAATGACTACTTACGCCAAGTGATGGCAGAGTTGAAGAAATCTGACCTGGAGCACGTCCTGCCGATGCATGGCAGCGGGGCCAATTTCGTTGAGCTTGCCAAACAGGAGATGCCCGAGAAACTGGTTCTCTGTGCCACTGGCAGCAGATTCACGTTCACGGCGTGACCTGCTGCCAGTTGGCCTTGCGCGAAAGTCAAGATTTTTGGAGCACTGCTTATCCTCGGGAAATGTCCGCGAGCGTTGCAATAACCTCATCGGTTGTTTTCACGTCGGCAAAGATGCGGGCCATTGTCCGAAGCTCAGCCTCGTGCGTGTCGCGGCTTACCTCGGCCACCGCATCTCCTACCAAAATCATGCGGTAGTTGTGCTCAACCCCACCGCGGATCGTGGTTGACACGCAAACGCAGGTGGTGACGCCCGCAACGACGCAGGTTGTGACACCGATATTGCGGAGGATGGTGTCCAGCGGCGTATTCGAGAACCCGCCGTAACCCTTCTTGATTACGACGTGTTCGCCCTCTCGCGGCTCCAGATCATCCACGATCCGCGCGCCCCAACTGCCTTCAGCCACGAACGTTCGGTTGCCGCCTCCGTAAAACCCGGGGCGCCAGAAAGGGACCTGCGCGTCAGAATTGTCCGATCGACGTGCGGTGACGACGTAGACAACCGGCAGTTGAGCCGAGCGAAACGCGTCGGCGAGGCGCCTCACCTGCGGGATCGTGTCCATCAGAAACGGCATGTCCATCGCACCGTCAGGCAGCGCTTTTGCTCTGTGCGCAAGCCAACCATCGGTATGGAGAAAGTCATTCTGCATGTCGATGATGAGCAACGCTGATTTGCCGAAGTCCGGCCCTATCGACGTGATCGCCATACATTCCAGCTCCTCGCCTAACGTCTATTGTGGGCTCCATCTTCAGGTCTCAGCCGATCCCCTCAACGGTGACGGTGAGTTTGCCTGGCGTCTCGAACCACCAGAGTCTTTGACATTGGATAGCCTCCCGCGCCGTGTTTGTGGTCTGGCGGCCCATCAACGTGGTAGCCATTAGCGAGATAGAATTTGAGAGCCGTCTCGGTGCTGTTGAGGGTGCATCGCACATTGCCTCGTTCTATTGCCCGCGCTTCAAGCGCGGCGAGCAAGGCCCGACTGACCCCGCGAAATCTTGCGTCTGGGGAAACATAATTCAGAGTGATGTGTCCTGCCTTGGTAATCCCACCAACCGCAAGAATCGTGCCTCCTTCAACCGCCACAAGCACTGAATCGTCCGGTAATCCAATCCACGATGCGACAATCTCGGGAGTTTTGTTGAGCAGCCATTTCGCCAAAATCGCCTGCTCATTTCCGTGATCGGCAACGCACAACTCCAATATCGACCGCTTAAGCACTTGGCTTGCAGCGAGCGCGTCTTCAGCCATGGCATCCCGAATCTCCATTTCGGTATGATGCGCTGAATGAAGCGTCCGAGACAACACGGATGTTCGTGCAAAAGTGGCCGCTTTCGACCCAAACTCGCCGTTCAACGCCGCGCTGGCGCTGCCTGATTGCGGGCACTATTTCGGCAAGGCAGCATGTTGCAGGCAGCAGAGGAGGCTAGCGTGGGACGTGTTAGAGTCGCGGCGTTTTCGGTGTCCCTGGACGGGTTCGGCGCTGGCCCGGAACAGAGTCTTCAGGATCCTCTGGGAAAGCGCGGGATGGAGCTCCACAGCTGGCTCTTCGGGACGAAGACGTTCAAGGCCATGTTCGGCGACGGCGGTGGCTCGGAGGGCGTGGACGAGACCTTTGCCCACCGGTCGATGGACGGCTTCGGTGCCTTCATCCTTGGCCGGAACATGTTCGGTCCTGTGCGCGGGGAATGGCTGGACGACAACTGGAAGGGGTGGTGGGGAGACAATCCGCCCTATCACGCTCCGACGTTCGTCCTGACGCACCACGCCCGCGAGCCGATCGTAATGGAGGGCGGCACCACGTTCCACTTCGTCACGGACGGAATCCACGCCGCGCTCGAGCGCGCACGCGACGCCGCGGGAGCACGTGACGTCAAGATCGGAGGTGGCGTCTCGACCGTTCGCCAATACCTGCAGGCCGGCCTGATCGATGAACTGCACTTTGCGCTTTCGCCTGTCCTGCTCGGACGCGGCGAGGCGATGTTCGAGGGCTTGGATCTCCCTGCCCTCGGCTACTGCGTGATGGAATCCACTGCCACAGACCTCGCAACGCACGTCGTGCTCGGGCGCCAGGAGAACGAATAAACGTCCGCTTCTGTACGTTCGTTGCCGGATAGCTGTGGGAAAACCACCAAACTCGGACGATGCAGATATCAAGATTTCTGCATCGCCGGAGCGGCCAACATACAGCGAAACGACGCACGGATTTGATAGCTCCCATCCGTCCGCCGGAACGGTGTGAGGGCCCTTGCGTGGGCGGCTGTCACCGCTTGCTCATTAGTGTGCTCCATCGCGCGCACTGCAGCTCCAGCCGAGTTAAGGCCGCGCAGTGCGGTGTCTTGATCGGGGTAAAAGAAGAGGCAATTCACATCGAAGACTGTATCGGGAATGAGGCATGCACGAGCAGCAGAGGCCCGCAGCGTTGCTTCGTCAGACAATGCGAACGGCCCGGGTGAACCCGGTGGCGGCGTCGGCAGCAGCGGGCGCAGAGCGTCGAGTAACGCGACAGCCTCCATGCCATCCGGCTGGCCCCAGGTCACAACCGCCACCGTCCCGCCCGGCCGCACTACGCGCCGGGCTTCGGCAAGGGCAATCGCAGGATTTGCAGCAAACTGGAACGAGTTGAAGCCGGTTACCAAGTCGAATGTCTCTGCCTTGAAAGGCAGTTCTTCCAGATCGCCGAGATGAAACTGTCCCGCTGGCACGCGTTCCCGAGCGATTTCCAGCAGTGCCGATGCCGCGTCGATGCCGGCCACGTCTGCACCGGCGATCGCCGCCAGCTGTAACGCCAATCCGGCTCCACAGCCGACATCGAGATAGCGCGTGCCGCTGCCGACACCAGCACGTTCGAGGACGGTTTCGAAGGCGGGCCGCACTTGCCGTTCCTGAATATCCGCCCAGTCTCGGGCCCGAGCGTTCCACAGCCGACCGTTCACCCCCCCCGGTCATGGGTTTTCCATCATTCATGTTCGCCTCGCAGATGCCGTGCTGACCGCTCCATAGAACATGCACACCCGTTGCTCTCACTCAGTGCCAACCTCGCAGAAATCAACACTTTTGGAATTTGATGTAATGCACATTCTGCGGAAAACCTTCTGCCGCATAGACGTGCACCGTCCGGCTCGTTAGCCTAGACTAATGGGTCACGGGTAGATCAATGATGCGCCAAAAGCCGATTTCGAGGGGGAAGGATGAAACAACTTAGCCTGTTGGCTGTGATAATCGGTGCGCTGGTTGGTTCGACTGCGTGGGGACAGCAACCGTTGAAGGCAGCGGGACAAGACGCGAAGCCGTGGGTCCTCCACGACCAGAACGAGTTGTCGGGGGTGGCTGTCGATCTGACACGCGCAATAAGCAAGCAAATCGGTATTCCCATCGAGTATCAGCCGATGGTCTTCGCAGATCTCATCCCGGCGGTCGACGGTGGTAAGATTGACGTAATCGCCACGAATATGGCGATCACGCCGGAGCGGGAACAAAAAGTCGACTTTAGCAGGCCATATTACAATGCACTGCCTGAGGCCCTGGTCGCACAATCGAGCGACGCAACACCTTACCGCACGCTTGCAGACCTGAAGGGCCTGGCCGTGGGTGCGCAGAAAGGCAGCATCCAATTAGCCTTACTGCAAAGAATTGGGGGTTTCTCGGAAGTCAAAATCTACGGCACACAGAAGGACGCCTGGGAGGCCGTAGCATCGGGACAGATAAGGGCGACCATTACGCCGGGGGTGGAGACGCGATACGCGGCCAGAACAGGTGACCTGCCTCATGGAGCACGGGTGGTCGACACGTATCAGTCTGCGTCACCAAAGCCCAGGGCGGCACTCGCGGTCCGGAAGGGCAACCGTGAATTGCTCGAAAAGATGAACGCCGCGCTTGCGACGCTGGAAGCTGATGGGACGTTGAAGTCGATCTTCAACAAGTATGGCTTAGACTGGGCCCCTCCAAAATGATAGGGGAGCGCGTCATTCGCCAAGTCCGCCAGCGCCGTCACACACAGACGTGGGGCACTTCGCGATAACTCCACGAGTCGTCAAACGGCTACGGCCCCAAACCTAAGCACTTCGTGCATTTGGACGGCAGTAGAGTTGCACAAGGGGCTGATCTCTGAGCGCCTGGTGCGGCTCCTCCCAGTTTCGACGCGCTTTGCATTAATCAAGAATTCTGCACCGAACGACAGGCATCCCCTAGAACTGCTCAGCCCCGGCTCGCGCGCATATTTCGTCCTGATCCCATGTGGCCCCGGCCACACCACACGCACCTTCAACGATCCCGTCACGTAAAAGCGGTATGCCCCCTTTCCCAGCGACTAAAATCCCGCCCGCAGCCGCAACGATACTGGCAAGGGTCGGATTATCTGGTGCGTCGCTACTCGGACGACCAACAGTTGCTGATGTGATGGCTTTGCCTTGACTAGCGAAGAGGCTTGCCAGGATGGAATAGTCCATGCGCTGGAAAGCAATCAATCGACCGCCAGTATCGCAAACCGCGATGCTGACCCTGATATTTAGCTCGCGGGCCTTCGCGAGCGCGCCGTGAATGACCCGGTTAGCTTCCTCCAAAGTCAAAGCCACGGATAACCTCCCCTTAAAAGCCGCGTGGTCGCAGGTTAACCGCGAACGTTCAGCAGGTCATCCGGACACCCGGGGTTCGGCGCTAGTGCGTATTTCACTTCTCAAAGCTGCGGTCGTTTCGGTGTTGTCTACTCGGCCAAGGTGCTTTTCAAGCACAACTGACATCCTTCTCCCTCAAGCTCGCCGCACACCCCAAAAGAACGGTGCTTGTCCCTCGATCATGTTCTTTAGGTCAGCGCGATAGGCCGATCGAATGTAGAAGATACCCAGAGGGATCGTTGGCACCTGGGCGAACGCCTCCTGCTGGATAGCGGCTGTAATTTTTAGGTCGACACCCCGGTCCGAGACAGCAAGAAAATCGGTGTTGAGCTTCTCGATCTGCTCGTCGGCGAACCAACCGAACCAGCCCTTGTCCCCTTGGCCACGCACGATCGCGGACATTGCAGGGTTGTAGATGGCGTCGCTCGACCACACGGTGTGGAAAATCGACCAGCCGCCGGCGTCTACAGGCTTCCTGCTGCCCCGGCGCTGCACCACGGTGCCCCAGTCGGTATCCTGCAACTCCACGTTCATGCCTAGTTTCTTCAACAGGTCGTAAGTCACCTCTCCAAACGGGCCGGCTATGTTGTCGGTCGGATTGATGATCACCACCCGCTGCCCGGTGTAACCGGCTTCCCTCAGCATTTTCTTGCCAGCTTCCGGATCGCCTTGCATCGCCGAGCTACCGATCTCAGTGCCGAACGGGGTCCCGCAGGGGAACAGGGCCTTGCAATCCTTGTAGGCCGACGCGTCGTCGCCAGTAACGGCGCGCATGTAATCGTCCTGGTTCACCGCGACCAGCACCGCACGGCGGATATGCACGTCGTTGAACGGCGGGTTCAGGTGGTTGAAGCGCATGACGCCGAGGTAGCCGGTGGGGTTGGCAAGCCCCAACGTCAGGCTCTTGTTCCGCTTCAGCAGCGGAACCATGTCGGTTTGCACCCGCTCCCACCAGTCCACCTCATTCGATTGCAGCGCCGCCGAGGCCGTAGCCGCGTCGGGAATCATGTGCCATTCGATACGTTTGAAGTAGGCGACCTTGCCGCCCGAGGCCCAGCTCGGCGGCTCCTGCCGTGGCACATAGGCGTCGAACTTCGCGTACGCCGCGCGGTCGCCTGTCACGAACTCGTCCGCCAGGAACCGGAACGGACCGGAGCCGATCGTCTCCTTGATTTGCTGCATCGGGTCGGTCTTGGCGATGCGCTCCGGCATCATGAACGGCTGACTGGGTTCCGGCTTGGCCAAAGCGTCAATGAGCAACGGGAACGGAGACTTCAGGGTGATCTTGAGTGTCCGGTCATCCTGCACGCCCCAGGTATCGACGAACGCCGCCAGCGTCTGGCCCATCGTGTCGCGCGCCGCCCAACGGGCCAGGCTCGGCGCGCAGTCCTGCGCGCGCACCGGCTCACCATCATGGAATGTCAGCCCCTCGCGCAGCTTGATGAGGTAGACCCGGCCGTTATCCGACACGGTATGGCCTTCGGCCATCTGCGGCTTCGGTTCCAGTTTTCCATTCACCGCATATAGCGTGTCATAGACGGCGTAGGCATGATTGCCGGTCACCGACGCCGTCGTCCAGACGGGATCGAGCGAAGTCAGATTGGCCTGCGGTATGAATTTCAGCGTCGACGCCACATTTGATTGACCAATCGCGAAGCGTGGCAGCACTGCCGTAGCCGCTACGGCACCACTTAGTCGAAATATTGCGCGCCGTTTCATGGCTAACTGCTTCTCGACAAAGTTGAAAGGCTGCATTCTGCATCAATTGGCCTTCGCAGGATACCGCTGTCCCTTTGGGACCGGCCTGGCTATCCGTTCTTCCTGGCGGCTCGCCGGTAAATTGGAAATGAGCCACGTGCTCCGTCAGCAGTGGTGCATTTCTCAACACATCTGCATCAGACCTATGGCACTGAGAAGATTGTGCTTTCTTGATGCGAAATTCTGATGCAGAATATGAGCATGATTTATGGCTATGCCCGCGTCTCGACCGGCGCCCAAGACCTCACCGGCCAGCTCGCCCAGCTCAGGGCGGCCGGGTGCGAAAAGGTGTTCCGCGAGAAGATCACTGGCACGACTGCCGACCGGCCGCAGCTTAAGAAGCTGATGGCCGCCCTTGGCCCCGGCGACGTGGTGATAATCCCGGCAGTTGACCGCCTCTCCCGCGACACGACCGACCTAATGGTGATCGCCCGCGACATGCAGCGCGCCGGGGCTGGCCTTCGTTCGCTGGCGGAGCCGGTGCTCGATACCACGGGCGATTTCGCGGAACTTGTGCTCGCCATGCTCGGCGTGGCCGCGAAGCTAGAACGCCGCCGCATCGCCGAGCGAACGGCGAGAGGCCGTGCCGACGCCAAGGCGAAGGGCGTGAAGTTCGGCCGCAAGCCGAAACTCACCCCGCATCAGCAGCGCGAGGCACGGGAACGTGTCGCGTCGGGCGAGACGCAGCGCAGCGTCGCGCGCAGCTACAACGTCGATCAGGCGACGATCTCACGGCTGGCGGTATAACCGAGCGCGGATCACGGAGGGCGCTGTGGCGGTTGTCGTATTGCTTGGCGCTGGGGCAAGTTTCGGAAGCGTTGATGCCTACTTTGGTGATGGCGTCAAACGGCGAACGCCTCCGCTTGCGTTTCAGTTATTTAGTGAGCTTGAGGCATGGGATGGTCACTTCCATGACATTCCCGAATCCATCAAAGATAGCCTCACAAGCGACTTTGAATCTGGCATGGCTAAGTTCTACGAGTATACCCAAGGTGACATAATGACGTTCCATAGGAAAATGGCTAATTTCTTTGCGCTTTTTCGGCCCGGCGATGGAAGCATTTATAGGACGATGCTCAAGACTCTAGGATCAGAACGCGCCATATACTGTAGCCTCAACTATGATCTTTTGTTTGAGCAATCGGCTCATTCGCTGGGCCTGGAAGTGACGTATCACCCAGAACCACCGAGAGGGATGGTGGCGTGCCTAAAGTTGCATGGATCAGCCAATTTTTGGCCTGACATCCCCAGCGGGATGTTGAGGGGAATCAAAACCTCTGGGAGCATAGTTGCTGACATCGTCGCTCCGATTAGGCCGCTTGATCGCCAAGCCACACTCTTCAAATGCCGAACGGAAGACAGCGTTGCACCTGCGATAGCAATGTTCGCGGAGGGAAAGCCCGTTAAAATACCTCCTTCATATGTTAAGCAGCAGCAAGAGTGGTGGGAGAAAATAGTAGCGGTAGCGACCATGATTTTCGTGATTGGCGTCAGAGTCCATCCAGTTGATGCTCACATTTGGGCTGTTTTAGGTAAAGCGCCTGGCCGGATGACCTACTTTGGTCGAGACGGCGACAGGTCAGCCTTCTTGGATTGGAAGAGATCGTCTGGCAAGAAGAATGCGTTTTTTGAGCTTGCCACTTTTCAAGAAAGCGTGCCTCGGATGAAACACAAAATGAATTTTAGCCTGAGGTAAGAGAGAGCCTGCGTCAGGCGTATGTCACTTGCCATAAACCATGTTACGCGGTTTTGACTTCCACTGAGGAATAGGCACCGTAGTCATGGACTTTCCTACCGGAAACGTCATCACGGCCATTACCACTATTATTGCGGTTGTGGTTGGGAATAGGCTAAGTTCTAAGCAGTCGGTGGACACCAAACTCTGGGACTTGAGGCGTCAAGCCTATGGCGTCATTCTTGCTGAACTCGCATCCGTCGAACGGATTTGCGAGGTCGTCTGCGAGCATATGCTGGCATCCCACGATGAGTATTTTGAAACCGATAAATCAACCTCTCACGACAAGCAAATTGCCACGCACATGGGGGCAGTGCATCAAAAATTCTCCGACGACTACCTGATCCTATCAAACGACTTTCTTGTTATGTTTGAGGTGTTCTTATTCGATCTGCATTCCGGGCCGCCCGACGAAGGCCTTTTCTCCCCCGTAGACGCCCACAAACGCTTTTCTGCTGCGGTTAGCAAGCATCGCCCCTTGCTGTTAGCACAGGGCCGCAAGGAAATGGCTGTGCAGCACGGCGGCCGGAAATATCTCAGCGCGACAACAAACTTGATCAGCGCTGCGTTGAGCCGCTTGCGAAGATTGGCCGCAACTACAACCTCGGGGCCGCGCCGATGATTGCGGACTCCCTCGCATCGACGCGTGCGGTAACTCGCCGCCGCGGCTTACCATAAAGCATCTTATCCGTCCGACACATGGACTTGGCACGGAATTGCTCTCGCTCAGGCATATGCGGCCCGCCGATGATGCGTGCAATTCCGGTCCAGACGGGACGATCACCTCGCCGGCCGACCCAGCAACATCCGTCGGCCATCGCCAGCAGCAGCAACACCACCGAGCGCAGATGCACGCAACCGCGTGCATCTGCGTTTCCAATTCCTTGCCTTGCTGCGCTGTCGCACGCCCCCCGCTGCCGTCCGCGCCAAGTCACCACAATAGACTATTGAAGTCATTATAACTAACTACCACATCCCACCTCCACCACAATCCAAGCACCCCGAGCCATGCGCCCTCCCTACACCATCCCCAACCTCCCGCCGGCCGTCACCTTCGACGTGCTCCACACCCTGCGAACCAGCCTCCCGCCTCCCGCCGCCGGCACCGAGGGCAGCCTCGAGGCCCGCATCGAAACAGCGATGGCGGTGGTCGTCGCCTATCACCCTGCCGATATCTCCGAAGCCCTGCTCGCCGCACAGATCGTCGCCGCCGACGCCCACGCTATGGACGCCCTCCGCCTCGCCGTCGCACCCGACGCCGACGCCGAAACCACGCGACACTGCCGCGGCCAGGCCGCCGCCATGATGCGCCTCATGCAGAGCGGGTTGCGCGCGCTTCAGCGCACCCAGGCGGCGCGCGAAAAGGCCGAGGCTGAGATGCATCCCGCGGCGATGGAACGCGCCGGCTATTGGTTCCACGAGGTCTCGGTGCCGGCACCCGCGGTCCCGCTCGTCCCCACCGAAGCCGCCGCCGAACCCGTCCTCGACCCGGTCGCCGAAGCCGAACACTACGCCCTGATCTACCCCGATCGCGCCGCACTGATACAGGCCCATGGCGGTTTGCCGCCTCGGCTCACCTTCGGGCCGCCCGAACCCGACATCGTCGCCGCCCTCGTCAACGGCGCCAGCCCGGCGCTGCGAGCGCTCGCCGCGCATCCCGCCGCCGCGCAGCCCACCGCCACGGCCTGACGATGCATGTCCGTCTCACCAGACGATCCATCGTCTCCACACACGGCTCATGAGACGGAAACAACCCCCGGATGTCCGGTGCCTCAGTACACCTCGACATAGCGGTTGCAGAGCTCATTGACCGCCCACTCCGCCACGTGCTGCACCTCGGAGCGCTTGTGTCGCAGATAGGCCTCCATGAACACCGGGCCCAGCCAGCCGGCCACCGTCTTGCTCGCCGCCATGTGGTCCAGCGCCTGGCTGAGCGAATGCGGCAGCGCATCGGCGCCCTCCGCCGACGGCGGCAGACCGAGCTTGCGCTGCAGCCCATCCGCCCCGGCGAACAGGACGGCACCCAGCGCCAGGTACGGACTGGCGGCGGCATCGCAGACCCGGAACTCGAGATTGAACTGCCGCGCCGTCTCGTCCGCATCGGCGGCGGCGAATACCGGACAGACGCGCAGCGCCGCACCGCGATCCTGCTGCACGATGTCGATCAGCGTCGGCGCCCAGCGGTTCGGCGTCAGTCGCAGATACGACACGGGCGAGGGGGCCGTGATGGCGCAGATCGCCGGCAGGTGCCGCAGCACGCCGGCGCAGAACTGCTGTGCCACCATGCTGAGACCCATCGGTCCGGCCGCCGCATACGTCACCGGCGCGCCGGAGGCATCCTGCAGGCTCATATGGATGTGCACGCCGTTACCGACGCCGGATGCCTCGGGCATCGGCGAGAACGACGCACGGAACCCATGCCGGTACGCCGCCGCACGCGCCATCTCGCGCGTGATCACCGCATGGTCTGCCGCGGTCAACGCAGGAGCCGGCGCCACCGTCACCTCGAACTGCCGCGTGCCGTACTCTGCAAGAAACGAATCCGGTGTCACGCCGGCGGCACGCAGCGCCGCGACAAAGCTCTCGCCGAAGGTCCCCTGCCGGCGAAACGCGTTCAGACTGTAAGCGTCGCCGTCGCGATGCTGGTTGCCGGTGTAGACGAACTCCTGCTCGAACGCGGCGACCAGGCGCAGGCCGGATGCCGCATTCACCGCCTCGATGGCGCGGCGCAGGAACTCGCGCGGGCAGCATTCCCACGGCGAGCCGTCGGTGTTGCGGATGTCGCCCAGAAAGAAATGCTCGGGCGCCGAATCGTCGGCGAAATCCACGCGCACCTCCGCCGTCGGATCAGGCACGATCATCAGATCGCCGCCGGTGCCGAACGGTGTGTCGAGGATCGGCCCGAACGCGGTCTGCATCAGGTTGGAATGCGTCCAGCCAATGCCCTTGCGTCGTCGCGCATCGATCTCGCTGGCCGGAAACCCCTTGCCGCGAACGTGCCCCGCGATGTCGCAGGTGCCGACGAACACCAGTTCCTCGCGCAGCATGATCCCCTCCTGTCACACAGGACCGAGCGTAGCGCGGATGCCACAGCCGTGAGAACCGCTCACGTTGGGCTTGCGCCGAGACGCCGTCCCGATACACGTTGTGCGCGAATTTGCTTCCCGCCGATTCGCCTGTCTGTCACGCCCGCCCAGAGGTACCCCATGCACAAACACAGGCTTGCCCTCGCTGTCTGCTGTCTCGCCGTTGTCGGCCTTGCCGCCTGCGGATCGGACCAGAATGCGGCGCCCCCGCCGCCCGAACCCGCACCGGCGCCAGTCACGGCCGCACCGCCGCCGCCGCCGCCAGCTCCGGTGAAGCCCGTTTCTCATGTCAATCATGCGGCAGCCGTGCAGACCGCACTGAACAGCCATGGCGCGCAGCTCGACGTTGACGGTCGCATGGGGCCCAAGACCGTGGCCGCGCTGAAGGCGTTCCAGAAGCAGCACAAGCTGAAGGTCACGGGCAAGATGGACCGCGCGACTGCCAAAGCTCTGGGCGTCTAGTTTTCTCTCGGCACCACGCTGCGCCGCAGTTCAGCGCAGCGTGGCGCCCGTCGCCTTCGCCACCGCCGCAACCACCTTCTGACTGACGGCCTCGATCTCGGCATCGTTCAGCGTGCGTTCGCGTGGCTGGAACATCACCTCGATCGCCAGCGACTTCTTGCCCGACGGCAGGCGGTCGCCCTGGTACACGTCGAACAGTGAGACACCGCTGATCAGCGCGCGGTCGGCACCGCGCGCGGCACGCACCACGGCATCCGCCGTCACCATGGTATCGACCAGGAACGCGAAGTCGCGGCGGATCGGCTGGAATGGCGACAGATCCGGTGCCGCCTTGCGACGACGCTTGGGATCGCCCACCGCGTCCAGGTCGAGTTCGAATGCCAAGACCGGCCCCACCAGATCCAGCGCCGCCAGCACGCGAGGATGCAGTTCCCCGAAGCTTCCCAACACGGTCTTCGGTCCCTGCCGTACCGTCGCCGAGCGGCCCGGGTGGTAAGCCCCCGGAGCATCCTGCGTGAGCACCAGCCCATCGAGCGGCACACCGATCGCCGCCATCGCCGCCCACAGGTCGGCCTTTGCGTCCATCGCATCCATCGGCCGCGACGGCGCGAGCCAGTTGCGCGGCGTTGCCCCGGCGCGCAGGCCGGCTGCGATCCACCGCTGGTTCTCGTCAGCGTCAACGGCAAACTCGGGTCCGATTTCGAACAACGCAAGGTCCGGATAGCCGCGCGCGGCATTGCGCTTTGCCGCAAGCGCCAGAGTGGCGATCGGCGACGGTCGCAACTGGTCGAGATCGGCCGCGATCGGGTTGGCGAGGCGCAGCGCCTCCGGCGTGTCGCCGAACAATGCGGCCTCGGCCTGCGCCATGAAGCTGAAGGTGACGCACTCGGTCAGGCCCTGCGCTGCCAGAGTGCGGCGGACCAACTCGGTGCGAACCTGCTTCGACGTCAGCGTGGCTGGCGGAACCGGGGACACGCGGGGCAACGAGACCGGTGGAACCGCATCGAGGCCGCGCAGGCGAAGCACCTCCTCGACCAGATCGCACTCCGGCTCAATCTCAGCGCACCCCTCGGCCGCCTTGGCGGCAATCGCGGGATCCAGCGTTTCCGCCTGATCCAGCGTGATCTGTGCCGCGACATCGTTGCGCCAGGACGGCACCGCAACGCTAACCTGCTGGGTGTCGCGGCTCTGCACCGCAAAACCCAGACGTTCCAGCGACGCGACCGCCTCATCCGGCGGAATGTCGGAGCCGCCGAGACCGGCGATGCGTTCGAACCGCAGCGTCGCAGTACGCTGCCATGCCGGAGGCGCGCCGGCTTCGGTGACCTCGCCCGGTTCGCCGCCGCACAGCTCAAGCACCATCGCGGTGGCGGCCTCCACCGCGTCGGGCATCAGCGCGGGGTCGATGCCGCGCTCGAAGCGCTGACGCGCGTCCGAGACGATGTCGTGGCGACGACCGGTAAGCGCGACCCGGATCGGATCGAACAGCGCGCACTCGATGAACACCGAGGTCGTGGTTCCGTCACAACCGGTCGCCTCGCCGCCGATCACGCCGGCCATCGACTGCACGCCAGCCGCATCGGCGATGGCGCAATCCTCTGCGGTCACCGTGTAGTCGCGCCCGTTCAGCGCCCGAAATGTCTCGCCGCGGCCAGGCCGCAATGTCAGTGCGTCACCACTGAGCTTGGCCACATCGAACACATGCAGCGGACGGCCGAGGTCGATGGTGAAGAGGTTCGTGATATCGACCAGCGTGTTGATCGGCCGCAGGCCAACCGACGTCAGCCCCTTCTGCAGCCATGGCGGGCTGGGCCCGTTGCGCAGGTTGCGGATGGTGCGGCCGATGATCCAGGGGCACGCCTCGGGCCAGTCAATCTGCCAGCGCGGGCCGCCGCGGAAGACGGGCGCCAGCTTCGCCGGCTGCCACGGCCTCAGTGTGCCGATGCCGGCAGCGGCCAGATCGCGGGCGATGCCGCGCACGGCAAAACAGTCGCCACGGTTCGGCGTGACGCTGACATCGATCAAAGGGTCGTCGAGACCCGCCCATTGGGCGTAAGGTACGCCGACCGGCGCATCCTCCGGCAGATCGAGGATGCCGGCATGATCCTCGCCGAGACCCAGCTCGCGCTCGGATACCAGCATGCCGGCGCTGCGGACGCCGCGGATCTCACCGACCTTCAGCGTGAGACCGGTGCCCGGGATGAACGTGCCCGGCGGGGCGAACACGCCCTTCATGCCGGTGCGCGCATTCGGCGCGCCGCATACCACGTGGACGGTGTCGCTGCCGGTATCGATGGTGCACACGCGCAGACGGTCGGCATTCGGATGTTGCACCGCCTCGATCACGCGCGCGATGCGGAACGCGGCGAGGACTTTGCCGTGGTCCTCCACGTCCTCCAGTTCCAGGCCGATGCGGGTCAGCGCGGCGGTGATCTGGTCCAGCGTCGCATCAGTATCGAGGTGGGTCCTCAGCCAGGAGAGGGTGAACTTCATGGTTCAGGTCCCCTCGTGCAACATGGTCGGCGCGAGCGGGTTGAAGCCGTAATGGCGCAGCCAGCGGATGTCGGATTCGAAGAACGGGCGCAGGTCGGGAATGCCGTGCTTCAGCATCGCGATGCGCTCGACGCCCATGCCCCAGGCGAAGCCCTGCCACTCGCGCGGATCGATCCCGCAGTTGGCCAGCACGCGCGGATGCACCATGCCGCTGCCTAGGATCTCCAGCCAGTCACCGCCACGGCCGAGTTCACCGGTGCGGCGGTTCCAGCCGATATCCACCTCCATGGATGGCTCGGTGAACGGGAAGTAGCTTGAGCGGAAGCGCACCGGCAGATCGGCGATGCCAAAGAAGGTCCGGAGGAAGTCAATCAGCGTGCCCTTCAGATGCCCGAGATGGAGGTCGCGATCGAGAATCAGGCCCTCGCATTGGTGGAACATCGGCGAGTGCGTCGCGTCGTGATCGGCGCGGTAGGTGCGGCCGATAACGATCACCCGGATTGGCGGTGACTGCGTCAACATGGTGCGGATCTGCACCGGCGAGGTCTGGGTACGCAGCACCGGCGGTGCAGCGTTGCCCTGTGCTGGGAGGTAGAACGTGTCCTGGTCGGCGCGCGCAGGATGGTGCGCGGGGATGTTCAGCGCGCCGAAATTCATCCAGTCGGATTCGACGTCCGGACCCTCGGCAATGGCGCAGCCCATGGCGCCGAAGATCGCGGCGATCTCCTCCATGGTGCGGCTGATCGGGTGGATCAGGCCGCTCTCGCGCGGCCGCGGCGGCAGGCTGGGATCGAGCGTCTCAGTCGCCAGGCGGGCGTCGAGTTCCGCGTTCTCCAGTTCGGCGCGGCGTCCCTCGATCAGGGCAGTGAGGGTGTCCTTGAGCTGGTTCAGCGCTGCACCACGGTCGCGGCGCTGCTCTGGCGGGGTCTTGCCGAGGTCGCGCAGCAGCCCGGTCAGGCGGCCGTTGCGGCCCAGCGTGGCGACGCGGACAGCGTCCCAGGCGCGCAGGTCGGCAGCGGCGGCAAGGGCTGCTTTGGTTTCGGCCTGCAAGGCGGAGAGGTCGTCGGTCATGCGATCTCGCGCGGGCGGAGGAGGCGATGTTTCCCCCTCCCGCGAGTGGAGGGGGAGTATCCTTAGTCTACAGCGCGGACCTTCTTGACAATCTCCGCGAACGACGCGGCATCGTCATAGGCGATGGCCGCCAGCACCTTGCGGTCGATCTCAATGCCGGCCTTCTTCAGCCCGTCGATGAACCGGCTGTAGGTGAGGCCGTGCTCGCGCACCGCGGCGTTGATCCGCTGGATCCACAACCCGCGGAAGTCGCGCTTCTTATTGCGCCGGTCGCGGTAGGCGTATTGCAGCGACTTCTCCAGCCGCTCCTTCGCCGCGCGATAGGTGGTCGAGGTGCGGCCGCGGAAGCCCTTCGACTGCTCCAGGACCTTCTTGTGCCGCGCGTGAGTTGTCGTGCCTCGCTTGACGCGTGCCATGTGCCTGCTCCCTCAGTCCAGCCCGTAGGGCGCCCACTGCTTCACCGTACGGGCGTCCATATCGGTGAGCGTCTGCATGCGGCGGTTGCTGCGGATGGCCTTTTGCGAGCGGGCCGAGAGGTTGTGGCGCTTCATCCCGGGACCGGCCTTCACCTTGCCGGTCGCCGTGATCTTGAATCGCTTCTTGACCGACGACTTGGTCTTCATCTTGGGCATTTTGTCTCCTTCCGGTTGGGAGCCTGCCAGCTGGGCAGGTGCTCGCGGCCGGGCATGCCCATTTCAGGCCCGGGCGCGCGAGATGAGGGGCGGGTGTATAGCGACGGGGGAGGGGGGGTGCAAGCGAGGCGCCGATCCCCTCGCATGCGTTGGCGCAAATCCTGCGCATCATTATAGTGGCGCCGAAGGGATAATAGCCTCAGGGGGTTACCGGAGTTTGCCATGCCGGAGGAAACCACGCGCCGACTTGCCGCGATCATGATGGGCGACATCGCGGGTTATTCGCGTCTGATGGGGGCCGACGAACGAGGCACCCATGCCCGGGTGCAGCTGCTGTTGCGCGAGCTGATCGACCCTACGATCGCCGAGCATCGTGGGCGTGTACTCCGGACGCGCGGCGACGGCTTTCTTGCCATGTTCGACAGTCCGGTTGAGGCGGTCCGCTGTGCGATCGTCATCCAGCAGAGCATGGTCGGCCGCAATCTTGAGCTGCCCAGCACTCAGTGGATCCGGTTCCGTATTGGCGTCAATCTCGGTGACGTCATCGTCGAACCGGACGACATCTACGGCGAAGGCGTCAACGTGGCGGCCCGGCTCGAACAGCTGGCCGAGCCTGGCAACATCTACATCTCGGGCGGCGTATATGAGCAGATCCGCTACAAGCTGGTCTGCGGCTACCAGTCCCTGGGCGACCGCAAGGTCAAGAACATTCTCGATCCGGTGCCGATCTATCGCGTCCTGCCGGATCCGGCGGCGGTGGCCAGAGCGGCACGTACCCGCAAGGTCCGCCTCGCCCTTCTCGGCGTAGGCACGATCGTCGCGGTCGGGATCGGCGGCGGCGGATGGTACTTCTGGGAGCGTGCATGGGAGCGGCACACGGAGGCGGTCGCAGCCGCGACGCAGCCCCCTGTCCAGCCCACGCCACCGGCCGCCGCGACTCTCCCGGTTACCGCGACATCGCAATCTGTACCGGCGCCGCCTGCGCCGGCGAGCACCATCCCGGATCAGTCGGCGCCGTCCAACACGGCCGCGCAGATGCAGGCTGCAGTCATTCCGCCCCGCGTGCAGGTCAAGCCGCCCGATACCACACCGACGGTCACCGAGCCGGAGATGATCCCCGTCGCTGGCGGGACATTCCGAATGGGCAGCAACGAGGATCCATCGGAAGAGCCTGCGCATAACGTCGCGGTAGCGGCGTTCCTGATCGCGAAATACCCAATCACAAATCGGCAATGGCGCGAATGCGTGAATGCGAAGGCGTGCAGCTATGTTCCGAACGGCGGTGACGACGCGCCGGTGAGCAACGTGAGCTGGGACGACGCGAAGCAGTTCGTCGCCTGGCTATCGCGTGCGACGAAACACGCCTATCGCCTCCCCAGCGAAGCCGAATGGGAGTACGCCGCGCGAGGCGGAACCGAAACGCGCTACTGGTGGGGCAATGCGATGAAGCCGGGCCTCGCCGATTGCAAGGGATGCGGCGATCCCGTTCAGCCTGAGAAAGTCGGCGCGCGCGGCCCGAACCCGTATGGTCTGTACGATATCAGCGGCGGTCTCACCGAGTGGGTTGATGACTGTTGGTACAAAGACTATCGCGGTGCGCCAGCGGATGGTTCACCGCGTTCCGGCGTGGATTGTCGCGAGCGCGTCCTGCGCGGCGGTTCCTGGCGGAACGATGCAAGCTATGTGCGCACGTCAAGCCGCGACTCGTATGACGCATCCGTGCGCTATCCCACACATGGAATCCGCGTGGCACGCTCGCCATGATCGCGAAGGAAGCCAAAATGCTGACACGACGCCTGATGATCTCGTCGCTTCTGCCGGTTGCATCCGCCGCGGCCTTCGCGGGTCCGACGTCCGCACCCAAGGATGCGTATCTCTACATCATCTGGCCGAATGAGGGCGAACGGGTAAGAAGCCCGTTCTGGTGTCGCTTCGGGCTGCGCAACATGGGCGTGACGCATGCCGGCGATGCAACTCCGAACACGGGACACCATCATCTGTTTATCGATGTGGACGAGCCGCTTGATCCCAATCAGCCCATTCCGTCTGACAAGAAGCACGTGCATTTCGGCGCGGGTCAGACCGAGGCGCGGCTCGATTTGCCGCCCGGTCCTCACACGCTGCAGCTTGTATTAGGCGATGCGAACCACATCCCCTTCGACCCGCCCGTCGTTTCGCGCAAGATCAGGATCATCGTGACGTAGCCATTCACGTCGATCGGATGATGTCCGCGACGGTCTGACACAGCGCGTCCAGCACGCGGACAAGCAGCGCCTCGTCCTCAGCCTCGGCCATCAGTCGGATGACCGGCTCGGTGCCGCTCTCGCGCAGCAGCAGCCGGCCCGAACCATTCAATGCCGCTTCGGCCTCCGCGGTCGCGGTCTTCATGCGCGCGTTGTGCAGCGGCGAGGGGCCTCGGAAACGGACGCTGCGCAGCAGCTGCGGCACTGGTGCGAACAGCCGGCAGACCTCGCTCGGGCGCCTGCCGCGCTCGACGATGACAGCAAGGACCTGCAACGCCGCGATCAGTCCATCGCCGGTGGTTGCGAAATCGGACAGGATGATATGGCCGGACTGCTCGCCGCCGACATTCAATCCGATCTCGCGCATGTGCTCCGCGACGTAGCGATCGCCCACTTTGGTACGATGCAGCGCAAGCCCTGCGCCGGCGAGGTAGCGTTCAAGTCCGAGGTTCGACATGACCGTGGCAACCACGCCGTTGCCGGCCAGTCGTCCCGCCTCTGCCCAGGACGATGCGATCAATGCCAGCATCTGATCGCCATCGATCAGCCGGCCGGCTTCATCAGCAATCAATACCCGGTCGGCGTCGCCATCCAGCGCGATGCCGAAGTCGGCTCCATGCTCGACGACCTGGGCGCAGAAGTACTCGGGTGCGGTCGAACCGCAGCCCTTGTTGATGTTGAAGCCGTCCGGTGCGACTCCCAAAGGAATCACGTTCGCACCCAGTTCCCAGAGCACGGTCGGGGCAACCCGGTACGCAGCGCCGTGCGCGCAATCGATGACGATCTTCAATCCGTCCAGGCGTCGACCGCGCGGAAAGCTCGCCTTGGCTGCCTCGATGTAGCGTCCAGCGGCGTCGTTGAGTCTCGCCGCGCGACCGAGCGCCTCGGGTGCAGCCAGTCGGTCCGCGAATCGGCTGTCCATCAGGCGCTCGATTTCCAACTCCGTCTCGTCGGAGAGTTTGGCGCCATCCGGGCCGAACAGCTTGATGCCGTTATCCTCATACGGATTGTGTGAAGCGGAAATCATCACGCCGAGATCGGCGCGCAGAGAGCGGGTGAGCATGGCAACTGCCGGTGTTGGGATCGGCCCGAGAAGTGTCACGTTCATGCCGGCACCGATCAGGCCGGCGGTCAGCGCGGGTTCGATCATGTAGCCGGACAGCCGCGTGTCCTTGCCGATCACCGCTCGACGGCCGTGGTTGTCACGGGTGAACCACAGGCCCGCAGCCTGGCCCAGACGCAGCGCCATGCCCGCCGTCATAGGATCGCTGTTGGCCTTGCCGCGAATCCCGTCGGTGCCGAACAGGCGTCGATCTGCAATCCTCGCGCCGTGCGAGACGTTGGCCTTCATCGCGACACCTACAAAGTCGGCTGGCATAATCTAAGTGAGCAATGAATCGCAGGTTAAACCGGTGGATTGTGGGTTAGGACGGTCGCAACGTTGCGCGGGGGCGAGTCGTGGCGTCCGTGAGCTGCCAAATCTTGGTGGTTCAGCGTCACTAAAGCCGAATTTATATACCCGGCGAGCGCTACTTTCGATGACCAACGTTGACACATCGCCGATCTCGGCCGACGATTACGCGAGAAACCAAGCGTCCCTCGTGTTGCCTCTCCCCGGCAGCTGCTGAGCGAGACCCGGCAAGGCGAGACCACACACCGCCGCCTGCTCATGCGCAGACGCACGAAACGAGGAGTCCGTAATGCACGCACGCGTCCAGTATCCCGAAACAATAGAACCGTTGGTCCAGTTCATCGAGCAGACGCCGCCCGCCGAGATCCTGGACCGCACGCTGGAGAAACTGCGTGCCGGTGTCGAGCCGAAGACCATGCTGACCGCCTCGGCGCTGGCGGTGGTGCGGTCCGCCGACCTGCCTCCCGGCCATCACGGCGGTCCGCTGCACCCGCTCGCCGGGCTGCACGCGATCACCAACCTGGTGAACCGGCTGGACGGTGAGGACAAGTTCCTGCCCGTCCTCCAGCACGTCGCTCTGTCCAACAAGCACATCAACGACCCGGTCACCTCTCCTTTCAGCCTGCTGGACTTCGCCCCGCTCGATCCGACCGGCACCGATACGAGCCGGTCGGCCGATCTTGCCAATGACGGCGGCGGCGAGACCATCACCTCGGAAGGCATCGAGGCGGCGAAGGAGGCCTTCCTGAAGGCCTGCGGTCGCGGCGAGGCCCTCAAGGCCGACCACATCTTCCTGTGGCTCTGGGACCATGTTCCGGCGATCGAGGCGTTCGACCTGCTGATGAGCGTGGCCCTGCCGAAGAACGCCCTCGACGATCACTACTTCCTGTTCCCGGGCTACCTCTGGCGCGGTCTGGAGATGCTGGGGACGGAGCACCTCAAGGTTCTGTTCCGGCCGGCGGTGCGCTACGTCGCGCGCTTCCCCGCCCAGCGCCTAGTCCCCGAGGCGGACGCCCTGATCGAGGAGCACAACCTGCTGGGCCGCGTGCTTCGCCAGCGCACCGGTGACGACGAGACCGCGAAGATCGGCGAACTCGGCGAAGGCATCCGGGCCGTCAAGCAGTATTCCGAAATCCCCAAGCTGATCGCCCAGGCGCTGGCCGACGGCCTATCGCTGGAGGGCGCGGGCGAGGCGCTGTCGATCGGTGCGGCAGGCCTGTTCCTGCGCTCGCTGACCGGCAACCCGATGGATGTGCACCTGCACACCAGCGCCAACCTGCGCCGCTATCTACTGCGGCTCGACGGCTTCAGCATGAAGAACAAGCTGCTGACGCTGCTGCTGTGGCACACCGGGCCGGAGGTGAAGTCCACCCAGTATCGCATGCAGGACACAATCCAGCCAGATATGGACGCGGTCGCCGCCCTGCCGCACCGCTCGCAGGAGGAACTGCTCGAGGCGATCTCCCAGAGCATCTACAACCAGCCGCCCACCGACTGGCGGAAGGTGAGCAACCTGGGCATGATGCGCGCGGTGCCGGAGGTGATGGCCACGGTCAACCTGGCGCAGCAATACGTGAACCTGCGCTACGACCCGCAGGTGATGATCATGCGCCTCGCGCATATCGTCTGCCACGACAACTTCACCGAGATGCACGCCTTCAAGCATCACCAGGCGGTCATCGAGGAGTTCCACAACACGCGTGAGCCGTGGCGCTGGATGCACCTGGTGTGCGGTTGCCAGGCGGCGGCTGTCTCCTACGGCAAGAACATGACGGTCTACGAGGATGCGCTCGAACTGATGCACGCCGCGTAGGACAAGCGCCCCACGGACCCGTTCCGTGGGGCAGTCCGCTTGCACAACCATCCCGCGGCCCGGTGTGAATGCCACGCCGGGCCGCTTTTTTTGCCCCGGGGCGTGCTTTCTCCAAGCCCTATCGTTCGGCGACACCCTGTGGGATGTGCTCCAGCCGGCGATCGTGCCCGAGTACCAGGACGATCGAGGCCGACATGATCGGCCCCAGCGCGAGCGCGATCAGTCCGAAGGTGAAGCTGCCGCCGGTGGCGTCCTTGATCAGCCCGAACAGATAGGGGCCGAAGAACCCGCCCAGGTTGCCCAGCGCATTGATGAGGGCGATCCCGCCGGCCGCCGCGGTGCCTGACAGCATCGCGGTCGGCAGGCTCCAGAACGTCGGCCCGGTCGAGGATCCGCCGATCGATGCGACCACCAGCATGACCATCGTCAGCACCGGATCCGTCATCAGCGCGGTGGCGATCAGTCCGGTAGCGGAAACCGCATAGGCGATGGCGACATGGCGAGGCCGCTCGCCGGTGCGGTCGGAGTGGCGGCCCCACAGCACCATCGCACAGGCGCCGAACACATAGGGGATGGCGTTGATCACCCCGGTCATCCCGAAACCCTCGGCCAGCCGGTGCACGATCTGCGGCTGGAACAGCACGATGCCGTAGCCCGAGAACGTGCCTCCAAAATATACCAGGCTGAGCAGCAGCACGCGGCGGTCCAGCAGCGCCTGCCGCAGGCTGTAGCTGCGGACGGCCTCGCGGCGCGTCTTTTCCGCGTCCAGCCGGGCGATCAGCCAATCGCGCTGTGCCGGCGCCAGCCAATGCGCCTCCGACGGCCAGTCGGTCATGTACAGCCAGAAGGCGACGCCCAGGACGACCGCCGGCACGGCCTCCAGGATGAACAGCCATTGCCAGCCGGCGAAGCCGAGCCAGCCGTCCAGATTGAGCAGCACGCCGGAGACCAGCGAACCCAGGATGTTGGACAGCGGGATGGCGGCCATGAACACGCCGACGATGCGCGAGCGGTAGTACGACGGGAACCACCAGGTCAAATACAGAATGATTCCGGGGAAGAAGCCGGCCTCGGCGATGCCCAGCAGAAAGCGGACAGAATAGAACGACAGCGGGCCGGTGATGAACGCAGTAAAGCCGGAGATGATGCCCCAGGTGATCAGGATCCGGGCGATCCAAATCCGTGCGCCTACCTTGCTCAACAAGATGTTGCTGGGGACTTCGAAGATGAAGTAGCCCAGGAAGAAGATGCCGCCGCCGAAGCCGTAGACTGCCGCCGAGAACCCCAGGGCCTTGTTCATGGTCAACGAGGCGAAGCCGACGTTCACCCGATCGAGATAGGCGATGAAGTAGCAGGCGATCAGCAGCGGCAGCAGCCTGCGCGCGACGCGTGCCATCGTTTGGCGTTCGAGATCGGTGATCTCGTGGGACAGTCCGGCAGCCGTCGCCGTTTCCTGCATCGCAGCGCTCCGTCGGTAGTATGCGAGTTGAGACCTAGGGTGCGCTGCTGTCGCGTGGAATTGGGCCACACGCTGTCGTCACCGTGTCGCAGCGAAGTGACGCCGGCATCCGCTGCTGCGGCGATTGCGCGTCAATAGAGGCCGGGGATCAGCCGTGACGTGCGGCGGCGGTAGGCGTCGTACTCCTCGCCGAAGTGCGAGAGGAGCAGCGCCTCTTCCGCGTGGATCCGGGCCACGAGAGGCACCAGGTTGGCTGCCGCGAGCAGGACACCGATGGTCGACCGGAATGCCAGCGCCCAGCCGAGGGATATGATCAGCAGTCCCAGATAGCTCGGGTTGCGGATGACGCTGTAGATGCCGGTCGTGACCAGCGTGTGCCCGGATTGGATGGCGACCAGCCCGCTGAACCGGCGACCCAGGACGAAGACCCGCCAGATGCGCAGCGCGCCACCGGCGGCGAACAACACGACGCCCAACCAGCGGACGCCATCGCCGCCAAACGTCCAGAAGTCCAGGCGGTCCGTCAGAGCCGGCAGATAGGCAGCCAGCAGCGCGATCACGCCGAAAACCCCAAGGACCCAGCGGTTGCCACGATCCTCGCGCTCTCCCGGGCTCAGATTGCCGGCGCTGAGCAGGCCCACGACCACCATCACCAAGCCTGCGATCACGAGGACGGTCAGGGCCGGGTGGGAGAAGAATGCGGCAAACCCGCCCCAGCCGAGGATTGCGAGGCCGAAAAAGACAAGGCTTGCCAGGGCCGAGATGAGCAGCACTCTGAGGGCAGGGGTCATGGTTGTCTGGCTCCTCGTTTTTCGGAGATCGTTCCGGATACCAGTGGCGCCGTGTCTGCGCTTGCCGCAAACTTGGGCACATGAGCGACGGGACTCGGATAGAGCGCGGCATCGAGTCGGACGGTCCGTGGCCCAGCTTCGCGCTGCCGCACGGCACGGTCGTCAACGGCTATCGCATCGAGCGCGTCCTGGGCAGCGGCGGTTTCGGTATCACCTATCTCGGGTTCGATCTGCTGCAGCAGCGCTTTGCAATCAAGGAGTACTACCCGAGGCAGTTCGCCACACGCCAGCACATGACCGTGCAGCCGACCTCGCGCGAGGATGCGAAGCTGTTCGAGGAATGCCGCGAGCAATTCCTGCGCGAGGCGCAGGCCCTCGTGCATCTCGGCGGTGTCGCCGACGCGAGCGACGGCATCGTCCGCGTGAAGACCTATTTCGAAGCTCTCGGCACCTGCTTCCTGGTGATGGACTACGTCGAGGGGAACAGCCTCGCGACCGTGTTCCGCGATGAGCCGGGCGGGCTTTTACCGGCGCGCGTGCGGTCGCTGCTGACGCAGTTGCTGTCGAGCATCCGGGTGGTGCACCGTGCCGGCCTGGTGCATCGCGATATCAAGCCGGCCAACGTCATCCTGCGCGAGGATGATCGGCTTGTGCTGATCGATTTCGGCTCGACCCGCCAGGCGATGCCCGGCGAGAATACGAGCTTCACGCAGATCTATTCCGGCGGTTACGGACCGCCCGAGCAGATGATCGGTCTGCCCCAGGGCGAGTTCTCCGATATCTACGCGATCGGCGCGGTGTGCTACCGGGCGATCGGCGGCAGCGTGGTGGATGCGTTGGCGCGACAGAACTCGCTGGCGGCGGGGCGATATGACCCTCAGCCGTCGGCCGTCTCGATTGGCGAGGGACGCTACCCGAAGTCATTGCTGGCGGCGATCGATGCGGCACTCGCGGTCGATCCTGCGCAGCGACCGCAGACTGCTGATGCGATGCTCGAACTGCTCGGACCTGATCAGCCGGTCGACAAGCTGAATTTCGGTGCGGCGGCGCGGACCTCGCGGGCGACGCCCCGTACACGGCGTGGGGCGTGGGTTGCGGCAGTCGGGGCAGGTGCCGTGGTGTTGGCCGGGGCTGCGTATTTCATACTGAGCGGCTCTGTCGCGCCCACGGCGCCGCCGGTTACCGCCCCGGCGGAGATCGCAGCCGCACCTGATCAGGCGCAGGTTCCCCCGACCACCACGCCGACGCCCACGCCCACGCCTGTGCTTCCGACGCAACCGCCGCCGCAGCAGGAAGCGGTCGCGGTGCCGCCGCCGTTGCCGGAGCCCGTGCCCGCGCCGCCACCTCCAACACCGGCCGCGCCGTCGCCGTTTGAACAAGCGGTGGCTGGCGCCAAATCACTGCCTTGTTCCGTTCTGCGCCTGACCGCCGAGCGGGACGGCGTGCGCGCTGGCGGTTTCGCGTCGGCAGGGCAGGACCTGAATCGATTTCTGGCCGACCTGCACAATATGGGTCGCGTCGCCGATGAGGTCACACGCGTCGATCGCGCTGCCTGTCCTGTGCTGGCGGCCGCCGCGCCAGTGGTCCGTGGGACATGGAATGGCGTGCCGCCCGTGCTCGCGGTCCGGATCGATCAGCCGAACGTGGCGGCGGGCGGGCGCATCGCGATCGGCGTGACGACGACGCTGGCCGCACTCTACCTCGATCTCTACGACGGCGACGGTTCAGTGCGTCACCTGCTGCGCCCAGGCCCGTCGGGCGCAACCGGCCGCAAATCCGTGGAGTGGACCGCCTCGTCGCCACCCGGCGCACGGCTGATCGCTGCGTTCGGCGCAGCCACGCCGCTCGAACTCGGTCAGCGGCCGGAGATTGAACCGGCAGCCAACTATCTTGATGCACTGCGGGCTCGGATCGATGAGGCAAAGGCTCCGCTCGCCGCCGATCTCGCGATGGTGATCGTGCGTGCGGCCGAGCCCGCGGTTGTTAGGGTGCCGCAACTTCGTCCGGCCCCTGTGCGATCGCCAAAATGTGCCAATATCGTCAGCCGCGCTCAACTGGGGGAAACGCTTTCCGATGCTGAACTCGCCGTATTGCAGACCGAGTGCCGGTCCTGACCGTTCGACCGAGCCGCCCGCTCCGCGGCACCGTTCGTGGTTGACCGCTGTCATCATGGCTGTGCTCGCCGGCTGCGCGCCGACGGTTCAGGCTCCTCCGCCCGTTGCGGCGACGGCGCCCCCGCCGGTGCAGCCGGTGCCGCTGCCTCAGGCCGTGGCGAATGCCGCCAGCGCGGTATTCTCGAGCGCGCCGGTTGGCCCGAACCAGCGGCAGATCGTGGTGATCGATCCGCTGGTCAACGGCGTGACCGGCGAGCAATCGGTGGCGACCCAGCAGATCCAGGATGAGATCGTCGCGCTGGCACAGGCGAAGTATCCGCAGTTCGACATCGAACCCTTCTCCGCGGCAAATGTGAGCAAGGGACCCGATGTAATGGTCGGGACCTTCACCCCGGTGAATGCCAAGGGCCTGACTGCCGGCACGCGCGAGGGGTACAGGTTCTGTCTGGTCATGGTTGACCTGAGCGCCGGCAAGACGGTCGCCAAGGGTGTGGCGCGCGCTCGCCTGGACGGCGTCGATGCGACACCGATCGGCTTCTTCCGCGACAGCCCCGCCTGGACCAACGACGCCAGCGTAAAAAGTTATATCGATACTTGCCAGGCGACGAAGGTCGGCGATCCGATCAGCAAGACCTACCTGAACGGCATCCTGACGGCGTCGCTCGTCAGCGAGGCGATCAACGCCTATGACGCGAGCCGTTATCCTGAGGCGCTCGATCTTTACGTGACAGCGGAGAAGACGCCGGCCGGCAATCAGCTTCGGGTATTCAACGGTCTCTATCTGACCAACTGGAAACTTGGCCACCGTGACCAGGCGGAGGACGCATTCGGCCACGTGGTGGACTACGGGCTGGAAAACAATGCGCTGGGGGTGAAGATCCTGTTTCGTCCGGGAACGACCTCGTTCGACACGGGACAAGAGACGACCGGGCCTTACGACATGTGGTTGCGGCAGATCGCCACACACAGCGCAAGCCGGGGAGCGTGCCTTCAGGTCACAGGTAACAGCAGTCCGACGGGGTCCGCCGTGCTGAACGAGCAGTTGTCGCAGCTGCGCGCCGAGTACGTTAAAGGTCGGCTGGAGACGGATGAGCCTGGCCTGCAGGGTCATCTCATCGCCACGGGCGTCGGATCGAAAAACAACCTGATCGGCACCGGGGCCGATGATCTGTCAGATGCGCTGGACCGCAGGGTCGAGTTCAAGGTGATCCCGAGCTGCTGAGCGGAGTTTGCCTGCGTAACCTCGGCGGCGCACCATCGGGTGCAATGCCACAGCAGTCTTTTGTGCAAGAGGCCGGCAATTATGCACCAGCAGAGCACGACCATCCGCCAACGCGCCGATGTGCTGCGCGAGAGCATCGCGCTGCGCACGATCGTCTTTCATTCGGCGTGACCATGCGTGGACTGAGTGGCAGGCGGGTGATTCTGACCGGCGGCGCAAGCGGCATCGGGCGCGCGGCAGCTTTGCGGCTTGCCGAGGAAGGCTGTGTGCTGGGCATCTTCGATCTCGACGAAGCCGGTGCGCGGGAGACTGCCGCACAGTGCGAAGACGCGCAGGCATATCGCGTCGACATCACTGACCGCGATCAGATCGTTGACGCGGTAGCGGGGTTCGAGGCGGCGTTCGGGCCGGTGCAGGGATTGGCGAATGTCGCAGGATGGGACACGCCGATCGCCTTCCTGGAGACCGACCGCGCGCTGTGGGACAAGGTGGTGCAGATCAATCTGTACGGTGCGCTGAACATGCACCACGTCGTGGCTCGCGGTATGGCGGAGCGCGGCTTCGGGCGCGTGGTGAGCGTGGCGTCGGACGCCGGGCGTGTGGGTTCATCGGGTGAGGCGGTGTATGCGGCGTGCAAGGGTGGCATCATCGCATTCACCAAGACGCTGGCGCGCGAGCTGGCACGCAAGGGCGTCACGCTGAACGTGGTGTGCCCTGGGCCCACAGACACGCCGCTGTTTGAGAATTTCCGTGCGGCGTCGCCATCGATCGGCGATGCATTGGCCCGTGCCATACCGCTGCGGCGGCTGGGTAAGCCGAATGACTACGCCGGGATGATCGCGTTTTTACTGTCCGACGATGCGGAGTACATGACCGGCCAGACGATCAGCGTGTCCGGCGGCCTGACGATGGTTTAGTCAGTCGAGCCCGATGCGGCGGCGGAAATCGTCGTCGCGCAGGGAGAACTCCTTGCCGGCAAAATTGTCCGCCTCGTTGGTGCACAGATAGACGATGGCGCGCGCGGGATGCGCGACCGGCGTGAGCTGCTCACGCGGGATCTTGCTGACCGCGTTTATGCCTGAGGCGCGGATCGTCACCTGCATGTCGGTATCCGTGGTGCCTGGTTGGAATCCGAAGACGCGGATGCCGGCGCCGCGATGCTCCAGGTCGATGGCGCGTGTCAGCATCGCGAGGCCGGCCTTGCCGGTGCAATAGGCGCTCCAGCCTTCCAGCGGCCGCATCGCCGCGCCCGATGACACGTTGATGATGTCGCCATGTCCACGCTCGATCATGCCGGGCAACACTGCGCGGATGGCAAAGTAAGCGCCGATCAGGTTGATCTCGATGCTGCGCGCCCACTCGGTGGGATCGGCCTCGGCAACCATGCTGATTGGTTCAATGACACCGGCGTTGTTCACCAGCACATCGGGCGGACCGAAACGCTGCGTGGTCTCCTCCACCAGGCGCTGACACGCGGCATAATCCGACACATCGCAGGCAATTGCCGCCGCCTTGCCGCCGGCCGTGCCGATTTGTCGCGCGCTCGCTTCCGCCTGCGCGATTGTGCGCGCCGCGAGCACGACCGACGCACCCGCCTCGCCCAGTGCAAGTGCAGCGGCAGCACCGATGCCTCGGCTCGCGCCCGTTACGATTGCAACTTTTCCGGTCAAAGCTGGCATCGCCGAACCTCCGCTTGTTATCGCCGTTCTTATGGCACACCCGGACAGTTGGACAAGCGAGGCTACCGGCGAGTATCCTCAGTCAGATGCAAGTGCCGGAGGGGGGCCTGATGCCAAGCAGCGTGACCTGGAAAGAAAGCGCGATGACGATCGCCGGGGGCAATGTGCACCTGATGCGCGGAGGCAGCGGGCGACCGGTGCTGGTCCTGCATCACGATATCGGCACGCCCGATCGTCTGCCGTTCTACGATGCGCTGGCGCAGAACTTCGACGTGCTGGTGCCCCACCATCCTGGTTGGGGCAAGTCGGAGCGGCCGCAATGGCTGCGCAGCGTGCGCGACATTGCCGCTATTCACAGCTGGCTGCTGAGCGAGCTCGGGCTGAGCGATGCGTCGCTGGTTGGCCTGGGTTTCGGCGGCTGGATCGCTGCCGAAATGGCGAGCCAGTCGCCGGGCGCATATCGCAAGCTGGTGCTGGTCGGTGCGATGGGCATCAATCCGCCGGGCGGTTATATCGCCGACCAGGCGATCGTGTCGTATCTCGATTATCCGATGGCGGGGTTCCACGACGAGGCTGCGTTCGCGCGCGTCTATGGCGATGTGACAACGGATCAGCTCGAGCAGTGGGACATCTGCCGCGAGATGGTGTTTCGTACAGCCTGGAAGCCGTACATGTACAGCCAGACGCTGCCGCATCTGCTGGGCGGCGTGAAGGCGCCGGCACTGGTGGTATGGGGCGACGATGACCGGCACGTGCCAAAGAGCGCGGGCGATGCCTATGTGAAGGCGCTGCGCAACGCGCGGCTGGAAACGGTGGCCGGCTGCGGGCACTATGTCGACATGGAGAAGCCAGATGAGCTGGCGAAGCTCGTCTCGGCATTCGTCAACGCGAACTGAAGGGAGCACGCCATGCACCTGATGTATTTCACCGAACAGCCGATGGCCGCCTACGACGCGAAGGAGGGGCTGAAGTACGGCGCGACCGCGCTGACCTTTTCCAACAGCCACTACGATCCGGTGCAGGCCAGCCGGCTGTACAACGAGTATCTCGAAGAATACATCATGGCCGACGAGTGGGGCGTCGACGGCATCATGCTGAACGAGCACCACAACGCGCCGTTCTGCATGCAGGCCCGGACCAACATGTTCGGCGCGATCCTCGCGGCGGTGACCAAGCGTGCGAAGATCGTCTTCCTCGGCAATCCGTTGCCGCTGTCTGATAATCCGGTGCAGCTCGCGGAAGAGATCGCGATGATCGACATGGTCTCGAAAGGCCGTGTGGTGTCGGGCTTTGTGCGCGGCGGCGGGCAGGAGCAGTTGGCCAACGGGGTGAATCCGGCCTACAACCGCGAACGCTTCGTCGAGGCGCATGACCTGATCCAGAAGACCTGGACCACGCCCGGACCGTTCCGCTGGGAAGGCACGCACTACCAGCATCGCGTGGTCAATCCGTGGGCTGTGCCGTTCCAGAAGCCGTATCCACGCGTGTGGATACCAGGCGTGCTGTCGCGCGAGACGGTGATCTGGACCGCGCAGCAGCGCTATCCGTACATCGCGCTGAATACCGCGATCGATGCGACGAAAACGATCTGGGACACGTATTCCAAGGCGGCGGCCGACGTCGGCTACACCGCTGGCCCGGAGAACTTCGGCTATCTGATCCGCGTGCATGTGCAGGATACGGAGGAGAAGGCGCTGCAGAACGCTCGGCAGTTCATGTGGATGCAGGGCGAGTTCACCGGCCTCGCGCATCCTGTGTGGGCCAACCCGTCGGGCTACTTCTCGCCGTCCGGCCGGCGCGGCTTCGTCGAGTTCGCAGTGGGACGCGCCAAGAATCCGCGCGGTCAGCCGACATTCGAGGAGCAGGTCGCCGACACCATGATCATCGCCGGCACGCCCGACCAAGTGATCCAGCGGCTGAAATACCTGATCGAGCACACGCGTCCCGGCATCATGGGCCTGTGGGGCAACGATGGGACGGTGTCCGCCACAGACCGCCGCCGCTGCATCGAGCTGCTGGTGAAGGAGGTGATGCCGGCAGTGCGTGAGCACGGCAAGTCGCTGGGCCTGAAGGATCCCTGGGAGGCGAACGCGCCGGTGCACCTGCGGTATTCCACCGATATTCCGGTGCAGCGCGCCGCGGCGGAGTAGCGGTCTGTTCGAGTAAGAACATCCCTGTATTGGCGATGTTCTTACTCGCTGTGAACTTAATCCAGTGATCTCGCTAGGCGTACTGGCCGCCGACTTCGCCGATGCCTTAGCCAGCGTCGATGCGGATCGGCAGGCCCATAAGCAATTCTCACCCGGGATTGGCCCTTATGGAGAGGTTGAAGCAGTCCGAGCCGCGCTGGCGAAGCTGAAGAACACCAAGCCGGTCCTGTACACAGATGCCGTTGTCAAGCGCGTGCCGGATTTGCTTATGCCGGGCGAGTGGGCCGTGGAATTCAAGGTAGCGCGACCGTTTGGCGACAATGGCCGTCCAGCAGAACACTGGTCCGAAAATCTGCTCCACCCCTATGCGGGTAACACCAGTTCGCTGGGCGACTGTCTGAAGCTCCTGTCATCGGGCCTTGCCGAGCGCAAAGCTGCGATCATATTTGGTTTCGAACATGTGCCGCCACAACTCTCATTGGACGCTGCAGTTCTTGGATTCGAGGTATTGGCAAGAGAGGTGATGAATCTTTGCCTCACACCGCGGATAGAAGAGACGCGGAGTGGACTAATCCATCCGGTGCATCGGCAACTTCGCGTGTTTGCTTATGAGGTGCTAGGATCACGGACCAGTTGATGCAGCAGTGGAAGGTAACGCCGGTCAATCGGATCGCGTGCTTCTCCTAGCTCGAACATCGACCGCGCGCTTGCAATACAGCGCCGCAACCAGTGCTGAAAGGAATTGCAGTGCGTCAGATGGTCCTGGTGGGTTTCCTGCAAGCGCAGAACTGCACGACCTTGGCAAGCTCATGGCGCCATCCAGAATCACGGACCGATTTCACGACGGCCGCGTATTACCAGAAGATCGGCCAGGTGCTGGAGGAAGGCAAATTCCAGCTCGCGTTCTTCGATGACAGGCTGGCGATGCCGGACATCTATGACGGCGGTAATCCCGGTCAGGTAGTGGCGAACGGCGTGCGCGTCGTGAAGATGGATCCGGTGGCCACGCTGCTGGCCATGGGTTTCGGCACGCAGCGGCTTGGCATCGGGTCGACGGCCTCGACCACCTACTACGAGCCATTCGATGTGGCACGGCGGTTCCAGACCGCGGATCACATGCTGGGTGGGCGAGCCGCGTGGAACGTGGTGACGTCGGTCAACGACGGAGAGGCGCAGAACATGGGTCGCGAGGTGCACCTCGCGCACGACCTGCGCTACGACCGGGCCGATGAATTCATGGAAATCGTGCTGAACTGCTGGGATGGGTGGGAGGACGATGCGCTCGTCGTCGACAAGCAGAGCGGGCTGTTCGCTGATCCCGCCAAGGTGCATCGGCTGGAATATCGGGGGAAGTATCTAACCTCGCGCGGCACATTCACCGTGCCGCGTTCGCCACAGGGTCATCCCGTGATTATTCAGGCGGGTTCGTCCGATCGCGGTACGCGATTTTCCGAGCGTTGGGCGGAGACGGTGTTCGTCGGCTATCCGGACTTCGAGGAGGGCAAACGGCGATACGCAGCGTTCAAGGCGGGCATCGCGCGGCATGGACGCGATCCGGACCTGGTGACCGTCAATACGATTGCATATCCGGTCGCGGCGGCGACGAAGGCCGAGGCCGAGGACAAGATGGCGATCATCGAGAAGGGCTACCGCGAGGTCGATGGGTTGTCGCTGCTGTCCGAGGCGCTGAACTTCGACTTTGCCACGAAGGGTATGGACGAGGCGTTCACCGATGCGGAACTGGAGGGCATGTCGGGCATGCAGGCGATGCGCGATCGCGTGATGCGGGTGATCGGCCGCAATCCGACGGTGCGCGACTTTCTGAACGTGACGCGGCGCGGGCGGCCGCGCGAGGCAATTGTCGGTGGGCCAAAGGAGATCGCGGATCGGCTGGAGAAGTGGTTCGTCGAGCGCGCCTGTGACGGCTACGTGGTTGGCGGCACGCACACGCCGGGCACGTTCGAGGATTTCGTGAAGTTCGTGGTGCCGGAGCTGCAGCGGCGCGGTATTTTCCAGAAGGACTATAAGGGCGCAACGCTGCGGGAGAACCTGGGATTGCCGTGGCCGCAGCGTGGCTGGTGGCAGGCGGGCAAGTAGGAGACAGCCGATGGCCGGAACCGACTGGCAGATCAGCGGCGAATATATGGAGAGCTGTAACTGCGATTATCTGTGTCCTTGCGTCTACACAAATCCGCAGGGCGAGGTGACGCATGACCACTGCACCGCCGCGCTGATCTTCCGCATCGACAAGGGGCAGCGTGGCAATACCGATCTGTCAGGACTGAGCTTTGCGCTGGTGATCCGGTCCGGCAAGATCATGGCTGACGGCAACTGGGTGTTCGCCGGCGTGGTGGACGAGCGGGCTGACACGGCACAGCGTGCGGCTCTTTCGGCGATTGTCAGCGGTGACGCCGGCGGCCCTCCAGGCATGATCCGCGGCAATCTGGTGAGCGACTTCCGCGGTGTCGTATTCAAGCAGATCGAGTTCAAGGTTGCAGGGTTGCAGCGTTCGGTCTCGATCCCCGACGTTTTGTCTTTCGACATTGAAGGCGTCGCATCGCGCAACAGCAGCGGCGAGCCGTTCTACATTGACAACACGTCGCATCCCGCTGGCAGGCGCCTTGCGCTGGCACGTACGGCGCAGTTTCATATGCACGGCTTCGGCCTCGATCTCGACATGGTGGGCAAGGGCAACAACGGGCACTTCGCGCCGTTCGCCTGGGCGGCGTAGGGCACGCATGAGCCTGGCGCCGGCGCAGGTGCTGCGGCGCGAGCGTGTCGTTATCGTGCTCGCGCTCGCCGGCGTCACCGCGATCGCGTGGCTGTATCTGGTGGTGGCCCGTCAGGGCATGGACACTTCCGTGCAGACGATGGGTGGCATGCCTGGCATGGCGATGCCGTTCGCCGCACCCTGGGTCTTCGCCATGTGGTGGGTGATGATGGTGGGCATGATGTTGCCGAGTGCCGCACCGATGATCCTGACGTTCGCCGCACTCCAGCGGCGCAAGCGCGACCGCGCTGAACCCTATGTGCCGACGGCGATGTTCGCCGCGGGCTACCTGATCGTGTGGGGCGCGTTCTGTCTGGCAGCGACCGCGGCGCAGTGGGAATTACAGCAGAGCGCGTTGTTGTCTCCGATGCTCGCGCTGGCCAGTCCACTGCTCGGTGGCGCGGTGTTCATTCTCGCCGGGATCTACCAGTTCACGCCACTCAAGAATGTCTGCCTGCGCCACTGCCGTTCGCCGTTCGCCTTTGTGTTGAACCACTGGCGGGACGGCAGGCGTGGCGCGCTCCGCATGGGCGCCAGCCATGGCGCATATTGCCTTGGCTGCTGCTGGGTGCTGATGGCGCTGCTGTTCGCGGTCGGCGTGATGAACCTGATCTGGGTGGCCGCAATCGCGGCGTTCGTGTTCGCCGAGAAGCTGCTGCCGCGTGGCGCGTGGATAGGGCGCGTCGGTGGTGGCGCGATGGCGGCATTCGGCGTGTGGCTGGTGGTGCGGTGACTACACGCGTTCGAATATCGCCGCGATGCCCTGGCCGCCGCCGATGCACATGGTGACGAGCGCGTAGCGGCCGCCGACACGCTCCAGCTCGTAGAGCGCCTTGACCGTCAGGATCGTTCCCGTTGCACCGACGGGATGGCCGAGTGCGATGCCTGATCCGTTCGGGTTGGTCTTCGCCGGATCAAAGCCGAGGTCCTTTGCCACCGCGCAGGCCTGCGCTGCGAACGCTTCGTTGCTCTCGATGACGTCGATATCGGCCAGGTCCAGGCCGGCGCGCCGCAACGCGAGCCGCGTCGCGGGTACCGGGCCGATGCCCATGATCTTCGGATCGACCCCGGCGTGTGCATAGGCCACCAACCGCCCCATCGGCTTCGCACCACGGCTTTCTGCGGTCTTGCGTTCCATCAACACCACGGCGGCTGCGCCATCATTGATGCCCGATGCGTTGCCGGCTGTCACCGTGCCGTTTTTGCGGAAGACCGCCCGCAGCTTCGCGAGGTCATCGACTGTCGCATCGGCACGCGGGTGTTCGTCGGTGTCGAACACTGTCTCGCCGCGGCGGGTTTTCAGCTTCACCGGCAGGATCTGCTGCTTGAAGCGCCCCTCGGAGATCGCGCGCGAGGCACGGCGATGCGATTCCAGTGCCAGTGCGTCCTGGTCGCCACGGGTGATCTGGTGGCTTTCGGCCAGGTTCTCGGCGGTTTCGCCCATATGGATGTTGTCGAACGGGTCGTGGAGTGCGGCGAGCATCATGTCCACCATCGCGGCGTCACCCATGCGCGCGCCCCAGCGCACGCCCTGCGCGATGTACGGCGCGCGACTCATGCTCTCGGCGCCACCTCCGACGGCGATGTCGGCATCGCCAAGCATGATGGTCTGCGCCGCCGACACGATCGCCTGCAGGCCCGAACCGCACAGCCGGTTCAGTGTCAGCGCCGGCGTCTCCTTCGCGACACCGGCATTCATCGCGGCGACGCGCGCGAGGTACATGTCCTTCGGTTCGGTGTGGATCACGTTGCCGAAGACGACCTGTCCCACCTCATCGCCGGCGACCCGCGCGCGCGCCAGCGCCTCGTGCACCACCTGCGCACCGAGCTCGGTTGGCGGTACGTCCTTGAGGCCGCCGCCAAAATCGCCCACCGCGGTGCGCACGCCGGAAACGACGACAACCTCGCGCTGTGAATTCATTTCAGTGTTCCCGCACAACCGGATTGCGCAACGTGCCGATGCCGCTGATCTCGATCTCGCAGACATCGCCGTGCTTCATGTTCTCAGTGGCACCCTCGGTGCCCATCCACAGTACGTCACCAGGATACAGCGTCAGGTATTTTGTCATTGCCACCAGGAAGTCCACCACACCGAACACCATATGGTTGGTCTGGAACGCGATCAGCTCCTTGCCGTTCAGCCGCACCTTGGTGACCAGGTCGTCCAGTTTCACGTTGGTCTCGATCCACGGGCCCATCGGCTTGAACGTGTCGGTGTTCTTGGCGCGCCACAGCGTTCGGTCGCTCTTCTGCCAGGTTCGCTCGCTGACGTCGTTGCCGATCGTGTAGCCGAGTACCGCCGACAACGCGTTGTCACGCGTCAGGTGCCTGCACTTCCGGCCGATCACGGCGACCAGTTCGGCCTCGTACTGTACCTGGTCGGTGGCGTCCTTCGGGATGACGATGGCCTCGCCTTGTGCGATCAGCGCGTTGTTGGCGCGATACCCGGCATCCGCCTGCTTAGGCAGTTCCACCTTCAGGCCAATCTTCTCAGCCGCCTCGCGCACATGCTCGGCATAGTTCAGTCCGGCGGCATAGAATGTCGGCGGCACCACCGGCAGCAGCAGCTTCACACCTGCCAGCGGCAGACGGGCGGCTGTTCGTTCCCACATGTCGAACGGCGAGCCGCGCACCGGGATGATCTCATCGCCTTCGACCACACCGTAGGTCGGTATCCCGTTCTGCTCAAAGCGTGCCCAGCGCATGTGCAGGTGTCCCCTTTAGCGGCGGGAGCATCATACACGCGCGCAGTCTTCTTGTCACAAAGGGCATGAGATGTCTTGGTGCCAGCCGGTCACCTGGCTGACACTGAGGGCGCCCGGTATTACATCGGAGGCACCAGGCCATTTTTGCCAACCGAGATCCGCGTTGCCGTCATCGTGCCGTCAGGGGCTAGCCTGCCCATCACGATGACATGTGCATTTGGCACCAGCAACGCGGATGAGCCCGGCTCGAAGGTCACCACCGGTGTGTTGGGCGGCACGACGATGGTCTGCCTGCCGCCTTGGTAGGTGACGGTCAGAGTGCGGCCGACGGTCCCGGTCAATGCACCTACGGTGCCGTTGGTCATTGTGCTCTGCGGCTGTAGATCGAATGGCCGATATCCTGCGCCGGTGCCACGCATGCTTTCCGGGAACACGTGCACCTCGAGTGCGCGCTGCGTGCCATCCGGCTGCGGCATCGCGGCGGTGCCGATGAAGGAGCCGGGCTTGATGTCCTCAAGCCTGACCGGGACAATCGCGACAACAGTCACGTTGGGCGCGAGCGAAACGGTCAGCTTGTCACCGGTGCGTGTGGTCAAACGGAGGCTGTTGCCGTCGACCGCATCGACCGTGGCGCGAATCCGCACGACATTCTGCGCCTGTCCCGCCGCGGCGCCGATTGCCGTGAGCCGGACGGCCCAGGCGATGAATCGCCCCACGTGGCGCCGAGTGAGTGGCCGATGAGGCATGGATATTCTCCTGCGGCTGGCGTTGGGCCGCAGATGTGGTGACGGTCCGGAAAAGCGAAAGGTCAGGCCGTCGCGTCTTCCTTGACACCCAGTTCGGTGCTCATCCGTTCGCGCATGATGAACTTCTGGATCTTTCCCGTCACCGTCATGGGGAACTCGTCGACGAAGCGGATGTGCCGCGGCACCTTGTAGTGCGCAATCTGGTCGCGGCAGAAGTCGCGCACGTCCTCCGCGGTCAGCGTCTCGCCGGGACGCGGTTTGATCCAGGCGCACAGCTCCTCGCCATAGCGTTGGTCCGGCACGCCGAACACCTGCACATCCTGGATCTTCGGGTGGCGATACAGGAACTCCTCGACCTCGCGCGGATACACGTTCTCGCCGCCGCGGATCACCATGTCCTTGATGCGGCCGACGATGTTGCAGTAGCCGTCGGCATCCATCGTGGCGAGATCGCCGGTGTGCATCCAGCCGGCCGTGTCAATCGCCTGCTTCGTGCGTTCCGCATCGTCCCAGTAGCCGAGCATCACCGAATAGCCGCGGGTGCAGAATTCGCCCGGCGTGCCGCGCGGCACGATACGGCCTTCGCCATCGATGATCTTGACCTCCACGTGGGGATGCGCGCGTCCGACTGTCGAGACCCGCCGTTCCACCGGATCATCCAGCGCCGTCTGCGTGCTGACCGGGCTCGTCTCCGTCATGCCGTAGCCGATGGTCATCTCGGTCAGGTGCATGTCGCGGATGCAGCGGCGCATCACCTCGATAGGGCAGGGGGCGCCGGCCATCATGCCGGTGCGTAGACTGCTCAGGTCGAATCGTTCGAAGTCCGGATGGTCCAGCTCCGCGATGAACATGGTCGGCACGCCGTACAACGACGTGCAGTGCTCGTCTGCCACCGCCTGCAATGTTGCGAGCGGATCGAAACCCTCGCCGGGGAGCACCATTGCCGCGCCGTGCGTGACGCACGCCAGATTGCCGATCACCATGCCGAAGCAATGATACAGCGGCACAGGTATGCATACCTTGTCCTGCTCGGTGTAGGCCATCGCCTCGCCGAGGAAATAGCCGTTGTTGAGGATGTTGTGGTGGGTGAGCGTGGCACCCTTCGGCAACCCGGTGGTACCGGAGGTGAACTGAATGTTGATCGGCTCGTCGAATTGCAGAATGTCCGCCAATTCCGCCGAGCGCGCCCGCTCCGCGGCGCCGCCCAGTTCGTACACGTTGGCAAACGGAATCGCGCCCGGCACCGTATCGGGGCCGATCTGGATTACGCTACGCAGCGATGGCAGCTTTGCTGCATCCAGATGGCCCGCACGCGCGTGCAACAGTTCGGGCGCCAGTGTGGTGATCATGGCGACATAGTCGCTGGTCTTGAACGACGTCGCGGTGATCAGCGCGCGGCAGCCGACTTTGTTCAACGCATATTCCAGCTCCGCCAGCCGGTATGCCGGGTTGATGTTCACGAGGATCAGCCCGGCCTTCGCGGTGGCGAACTGGGTCACCACCCATTCGGCATTGTTGGGCGACCAGATGCCGATGCGCTCGCCAGGCTTCAGTCCTAGCGCGATCAGTCCGGCGGCGAACGCATCGACCTTCTCGCCCAGCTCGCGATAGCTCCAGCGGACGGCCTGCTGGCAGGCGATCAGCCCTGGCCGGTCGCCACAGCGCGCAACGGTTCGGTCGAAATAACGGCCGATCGTCTCGCCGATCAGGGCGACGCTGCTGGTGCCATGCGCGTAGCTTGGCGCGGCCTCGGACATAGACGTGCTCCCATGCGATCTTGTCATGGTGATAATGTGCCGCTTCGCGCCTACATGGCCAGGGCCGTCTGGCGGCGATAGTCTGCCGCCCAAATCAGGAGAGCCAGACATGGACGACATCGTCATCGTCTCCGCCGCCCGCACCCCGGTGGGCAGTTTCAGCGGCGCGCTGGGCACGCTGTCCGCGCATGAACTCGGCACGGTTGCACTGCGAGCGGCCTTCGAGCGTGCCGGCGTTGAGGCCGGCGACGTGGACGAAGTGATCCTCGGGCAGGTGCTGGCCGCGGGTGAGGGGCAGAATCCCGCCCGCCAGGCCGCGCGCGCCGCTGGGCTGCCCGACGCCAAGACAGCGTTCGGCATCAATCAGGTCTGCGGTTCCGGCCTGCGCGCCGTGGCGCTCGCCGCGCAGCAGATCCGCACCGGCGAAAGCGCAATCGTTGCCGCCGGCGGCATGGAGAGCATGAGCCAGTCGCAGCACTCGGCCTACTTGCGCGCGGGACAGAAGATGGGTGGCGTCGAATTCATCGACACGATGCTGAAGGACGGCCTGTGGGACGCGTTCCACGGCTACCACATGGGCAGCACGGCCGAGAACGTTGCCAGCAAGTACCAGATCACCCGTGAGCAGCAGGATCAGTTCGCACTCGGCTCGCAGCAGAAGGCGAGTGCGGCGCAGAAGGCCGGCCGGTTCAAGGACGAGATCGCACCGGTGACGGTGAAGACCCGCAAGGGCGACGTGGTGGTGGCCGATGACGAGTATATCCGCCACGACGCCAGCATGGAGACGATGGCGCGGCTGCGGCCGGCGTTCAGCAAGGACGGCACGGTGACCGCCGGCAATGCGTCAGGCATCAACGACGGTGCCGCGGCGCTGATTTTGATGAGCGCGTCGGAGGCGGCGAAGCGCGGGTTGAAGCCGCTGGCGCGGATCGCGGCATTTGCCACGGCGGGCGTGGATCCGGCGGTGATGGGCACCGGTCCGATCCCGGCAACGCGGAAAGTGCTGTCGCGGGCGGGGTGGAAGGTCGATAACCTCGACCTGATCGAGGCCAACGAGGCGTTCGCTGCCCAGGCTCTGGCGGTGAACAAGGATCTCGGCTGGGACACCGACAGGGTTAACGTGAACGGCGGGGCGATCGCCATCGGACATCCCATCGGGGCATCGGGTGCGCGCGTGCTGATCACGCTGCTGCACGAGATGCAGAAGCGTGACGCGAAGAAAGGCCTGGCGACGCTGTGCATCGGCGGCGGCATGGGTGTCGCCATGTGCGTTGAGCGCTGAGCGGTGGCGGTCAGGCACTTCGACCACCTGACGATCGTGGTACGTGAGGTCGAGCGGGCGAAGGCGTTCTTCGCTGTGCTCGGCTTCAAGGAGGCGGTTTCGGTGGTGATCAAGGGGCCGGTCTTCGCCGACTATATGGGCGTGCCCGGCATCGAGGCGGAACACGTCACGCTGGTGCTGGAGAACGCGTCGCCGCGCACCGAGGTCCAGTTGCTGCGCTACCTCAACCCGGACATGTTGCCGGATCCGCATATCCGCGATCTCAACAAGCTCGGGCTGAACCATGTCTGCTTCGCGGTGGACGACATCGAGGCAGAGGTGGCGCGGCTGCGCGGCGCGGGCTTCAGGACGCGCAACGAGATCATGGATTTTCACGCGCGAAAGCTGGTGTTTGTCGAGGGGCCAGAAGGCGTGACGATCGAACTGTCACAGTGGCACGCGGTCTAACGGTCGGCCTTCTGCCGCAGGTAGTGCCGATGGGCCTTGGCGCGGTTGCCGCACGCGCCCATCGAGCACCAGCGCCGGTTGGCGCTCTTGCTGTTGTCGAGGAACAGCCAGCCGCATTCCGGATTGGCACATTGCCGCACACGCGCGCGTTGATTGCCGACCAGCAGGTCCGCCGCCGACCATAGCGCCGGTGCCAGCAACAGGTTGGCCGATGGTTCGGGCGCGCCGATGTCCCAGCCGCCAGCACGCACGAACCGGCGCGCCGGCGCCGCCATCAGCGCGGCGTTCAGCGCGGCGAGGTCGCTGTCGGCCGGTTCGCGCCCTGACGCGGTGGCGGCGAAGCAGCGGAAGATCGTCTCGCGCAGGCCGATCCCGTCGCTGAACAGTGTGGCGCCTCGGGTGCATCGTCTCAGCAGCGCCGGAGGCAAGCGTTCCGCCGTGGCGGCCCAGCGGAGCAGATCGTCCGGTGTGCGCAGGTCCTCGGTCGGTGTCGGGCTGCCGCGCCAACAGCGCGTGTTGGCAAAGTTCAGACAGAGATCAGCGTCGGGGGCGGGGATCACCTCGCCGGGTCGGTTCGCCATGGCATCTGATACCTAACCGGATAGGGGGTTGACAATGCACCCGAGGTCTGGCCTCTTATAACCGTCATCATGGTTAGAGGAGGAACCAGCATGATTGCCCATGTATCCATCGGTGCCCGCGACATCGCCCGCGCCCGCCGATTCTACGACGCGGCGCTGAAAGCTCTTGGCTACGGCTGCCTCAGTTCCGACGAGGGTTCGCTGGGCTATGGCGCCAAAACGGCGGAATTCTGGGTTATCGGCACAACACATCCGGTGCCGGCCGATGACCGGTCGGGTCTGCACATCTGCTTCGCCGCACCGGATCGCGCGTCGGTCGATGCCTTCCACAAGGCGGCCCTGCAGGCTGGTGGGACAGACAATGGCAAGCCCGGTCTGCGCGCGGATTACGGACCGAATTATTACGCCGCGTTCGCGGTCGATCCGGACGGTTATCGGATCGAGGCCTGGTGCGGCAAGAATTCCTGAGCCGCGCGCTTTCGGTTCTTCCTTGTGGTGTTAGGATCACGCGATTCAAACACAGGGAGGAACCGATGGCACGGGTCGCATTGGTGACGGGCGGAACACGAGGCATAGGTGCCTCCATCAGCACCGCTCTGCAGGACCAGGGCCGCGTCGTGATCGCCAATTATGCCGGCAACGAGACGGCCGCGGCCGCATTTCACGAGAAACACGGCATCCGCGTAGTTCGCTTCGATGTCGGCAACTTCGAGGAATGCCAGCGGGCGATCGAGCAGATAACGTCCGAGGTGGGGCCGATCGAGGTTCTGGTGAACAATGCCGGCATCACCCGTGATGGCACACTGCAGCGCATGTCGCGCGACATGTGGGAAGCGGTGATCGATACCAACCTTGGTGCCTGCTTCAATCTCTGCAAGCTCACGTTTCCCGGCATGCGGGAACGCGGATTCGGGCGCATCGTCAATGTCGGCAGCATCAATGGCCAGGCCGGTCAGTACGGCCAGGTGAATTATGCCGCCGCCAAGTCGGGCATCCATGGGTTCACCAAGGCCCTGGCGCAGGAAGGCGCGCGATTTGGCATCACGGTGAACGCGATCGCGCCCGGCTATGTCGATACAGACATGGTTCGCGCCGTGCCGCACGACGTGCTGGAAAAGATCGTCGCGCGAATTCCGGTGGGACGGCTGGGCCACGCCGTGGATATTGCCCGCGGGGTGGCCTTCCTGACCGCGGACGAGGCGGAGTTCATCACGGGTTCGACGCTATCGATCAATGGCGGGCAGCATATGTACTGAGGCATCGTTCGCTTGATCGAAACTGCGCGCCTCATTCTGCGACCTTGGCGCGACAGCGATATGCTGCCGTTCGCCGAGCAGAACGCCGATCCCGTCGTGATGCGGTTGTTGGGTGGCGTGCTCAGTCGCGAGGCAAGCGATGCCTATGCGGCGCGTGCCGAAGCTCATTTGGCTGCGCATGGCTTCTGCAAGTGGGCTGTCGAGGCGCCGGGTGTTGCCCCGTTCGTCGGTGCGGTCGGCCTTTCTTATGTGAGGTTCGAGGCGTCCTTCACGCCGGCGGTCGAGGTCGCATGGCGCCTTCACCGCGCCTTTTGGGGGCGCGGCTACGCGACCGAGGCGGCGCGCGCGGCGATCGACGACGGATTCCAACGGGTCGGGCTGCAGGCGATCGTCGCGATGACCGTGCCGGCCAACCGTGCCTCGCTCCGGGTCATGCAGCGCCTTGGCATGACGCGGTCCATCGCGTTCGATCATCCGAACTACGCTCCGGACCATCCGCTGTGCCGGCACGTGCTGTACCGGCTGCCGTGATGCCCCGGCTGACCCAAAGGCGATCGCGTTCAGCGCGCGGCCGACCTCCCACGCACGGGCCAGAAGCCGGTTTGATCCGCCCGACCCTTCACCCGCGGTGGCTTCCGGTGCATCATTTCGGCAAAGGAGGCCGTTGCCCATGAATGCTCCGCGCAACACGCAATATCGCTACCTCGAGACCCAACGGATCGCCGGCTCGTGCGGTGCCGAGGTGTCGGGCGTGGATTTGTCCGAGGACCTGTCCGACGAGGTGCTGGCCGAGATCCGCGCGGCGCTGCTCGATAATTGCGTGATCTTCTTCCGCGACCAGAAGCTGACACCCGAGCAGCAGCTTCGCTTCGCACGCCGCTGGGGCGAGATCCATCTGCATCCGTTCATGCAGGGGATGGCCGACTATCCGGAGATCCTCGAGATCATCAAGACGCCCGAGGACAAGAAGAATTTCGGCGGCTCCTGGCACACCGATCAGATGTTCTCGCCGCAGCCGGCGATGGGGACGATCCTGTATGCGCTGGAAGTCCCGTCGGCCGGCGGCGACACGATGTTCACCAACCAGTACCTCGCCTATGAGAGTTTGTCCGACGGCATGAAGGCGCTGGTCAGCCAGCTCCAGACCGTCTGCGTCGGTGACAACTTCAAGCAGCATGGCGGCCAGTCGCGAGCGCAACGTTACGATCGTGCGATGTCGCACATGAAGGTGAAGGACCCGGGCAATGTGCAGACGACGTCGGTGCATCCGCTGGTCCGCACGCATCTCGAGACCGGGCGCAAGGTGCTGTATATCGGTGGCCATGTGCAGCATTTCGACGGCATGACCGACGAGGAGAGCGAGCCGCTGATCGCCTACCTGAAGCAGCACTCGACGCGGCCGGAGTTCATCTGCCGTTTTCGTTGGGAGAGCGGATCGCTGGCCTTCTGGGACAACCGCTGCACGCAGCACTTCGCGATCAACGACTATCCGGCGGAGACGCGCATCATGCGCCGGATCACGGTGTGCGGGGACACGCCGTTTTGAACTAACAGGTGTGCTCCAGGTCTCGCGCATTGTGGCGATTTCCCGCAAGGCTGCCTGAGCGCGAGCCGCCTGCGGTCATTCTTGGCGGACTGTGCGTCGATGTCTCGCCTGCCCACACAGGGCCCCCGCGGCGCTGCTGCGCGGCAACTGATTGAATTTACCTGATGCCGGCTCGGTATGCAGCGTCGGCGGACCATTGCGGCCAAAGCAACCATTAGAGGGGTCAGGTCGTCCCGCATTGAGGCATGAATGGATAACAGCAGACTGGATGAGCCGACTGAACACACAAGCACGGTGAGCGCACCTATCGGGGAGCGAACGGATAGGCGACTGACGGACAAGCCCACCGAACTGACAATGAGACGCTATCGGCTCAACGTTTGCGCGGTCCTGCTGGGGCTGGCCATTCTCACACTCATTGAGGTGGCGGACTATTTTGGCTTCGCCAGATGAGGCTGCCGCTGACGTGCCGCGGCGGCGTTTTCTCTGGCAATAGCGCTTCGCGCCGCCATCACCCCAACGCGTACTCCACCTCGGCGGTATAGACTGGCTGGGTCTTGCCCAGCAGCGAGCTGAACAGCGTGAAGTGCTCGACCGGCACCGGATCGGTGCGGAACAGGTTGTGCGCCTGCACGAAGCCGGCGATCTTCGCCTCAGCGCCACTGTCCAGCCGGGCCAGCGTCATGTGCGGCTGGAAGCGCCGCCGCTCCGGCTCCAGCCCGCAGCGCTGCAGCGCGGTCTCGAGCTTGCCCCGCAGGCGATCGAGCGGTTCGCTGCGCTCCACCCCGAGCCAGAGTGACTGGCTGCGACCACCTTTGGCGAAGGTGCCGATGCCGGTTAGCGTCAGCGCGAACGCCGGCGCCCTCAGCGTCGCCAGCGCATGGTCGATCTCTTCGGCGAGATAGCGCGGTGCCTCGCCGATGAAGCGCAGCGTTATGTGATAATTCTCGGGCGGCACCCAGCGCGCGCCAGGGATGCCGGCGCCCGCCAGCAGCACCACGCGCTGGCGCAGCTCCCAGGGCAGATCGATGCCGACGAACAGCCTCATGCCGGTGGCACCTCCGCGAGCAACTTCTCGACCAGCGGCAGCAGGCGGTCGACGATGTGCTTCACGCCCTCAGCGTTGGGGTGCAGCCCGTCAGGCTGGTTCAACGTCGGCACCTCGGCCACGTCCGCCAGGAAGAACGGATCGTAGAGCACGCCGGGCCGGGTCCCTAGCCGGTCGAACACGCCGCGGAAATCCGCCGCGTAGTCCTGGCCGAGATTGGGCATGGCATACATGCCCGTCAGCAGCACCGGGATGTGGCGCGCCGCCAGTCTGTCGAGGATTGTGCTCAGGTTCTTCTCGGTATCCTTCGGATCGACCCCGCGCAGCCCATCATTTGCCCCAAGCTCGACAATGGCGGCATCGGCGCCGTCGCCCAGTGCCCAGTCGAGCCGCGCCAGACCGCCGGCCGAGGTGTCGCCGGACACCGCGCCGTCGACGATCGCCACATCGCGGCCGTGGGATCGCAACGCCGCGCCGAGCTGCGCCTCGAACCCGTCAGCCTCCGCCAGGCCGTAGCCGGCGGAGAGCAAATCGCCGAGTACCAACAGCCGGACAGGAGACGCGTGGGTGGTGACGGGCAGCAGCAGGGCCAGTGCGATGACGGCTTTCCGCCACCGGGTGCGGACGCCATATGGTGCCGCCATGGATGCCACTCCGCCGTCTTCGGTTCCCCTGGTGCAGGTTAGGAACCTGCACCTGACCCTGCCTTCCGCCGCCGGACCGGTCAACATCCTGCGTGGCATCGATCTCGATATTGCGACGGGTGAGGCAGTCGGCATTGTCGGTCCATCCGGCTCCGGCAAGACCAGCCTGCTCATGGTGCTTGCCGGGCTGGAGCGCGCCAGTTCCGGGAGCATCGTGTTGGCTGGGCGCATCGTCACGGCCCTGGACGAGGACGCGCTGGCCCGCATGCGGCGCGAGGCTGTCGGCATCGTGTTCCAGGCATTCCACCTGATACCGACGATGACCGCTCTGGAGAACGTCGCGGTGCCGCTGGAGTTGGCCGGAGCACGGGACGCCCTCACCCGCGGGCGCGCGGCGCTGGACGCGGTCGGTTTGGGACACCGGCTGACCCACCTTCCGGGCCAGCTTTCCGGCGGCGAGCAGCAGCGCGTGGCGCTGGCCCGTGCCTTCGCCCCGCGGCCTCGGCTGCTGCTGGCGGACGAGCCGACTGGCAACCTGGACCAGGCGACCGGCGATGCGGTGATGGACCTGCTGTTCCAGCTGCGCGCCGAGACTGGCACCACGTTGATGCTGATCACCCACGATGGCCACCTCGCGGCCCGTTGCTCGCGGAGGATCCATCTGGCGGATGGGCGGGTGGCGGAAATCGATCTCTCTGCGGTCCAGGCCGAACCGGTCGCCTGATGCTGGCCTTGCGCCTCGCGCGTCGGGAGTTGCGCGGCGGTTCGCGCGGCTTGTGGGTTGTCCTGTCGTGTCTTGCCCTGGGGGTCGCCGTCATCGCCGCGGTCGGTTCGCTGCGTTCGGCAACAGAACGCGGACTGGCGGAGGACGGAAGGCGCATTCTGGGTGGTGATGTGGAGGTCGAGAGCGGATCGCAGCCTTTGCCGGGCGCGTTGCGCGATTGGCTGCACGCGCGTGGGGCGAGGCTGTCGGACGTCGTGCAGATGCGGTCCATGCTGGTCGCGCCGTCCGGTGAGCGGCAGTTGGTGGAACTGAAGGTTGTCGATGCGGTGTGGCCGCTGGTGGGCGAGGCAATGGTCGCGGATCGGCCGGAGCGCCCCCTGCCCCCGACCCCCTCCCGCGAGGGGAGCGGCAGTAACGGTGCGTCAGAGCCACCCCCTCCCCTTGCGGGAGGGGGTGGGGGGGAGGGAGCCGGACCGGCTGCCATCGCCGCCGCGCTGTCCAACCACGGCCTGCTCGCCGAACCCGTTGTGCTCGATCGCCTGAACCTTCGCGTGGGCGACACCGTCCGTTTGGGCAACGCCAGCTTCACCGTCCGTGGCGCACTGATCTCCGAACCCGATCGCGTGGCCGCTCCGCTGATTCTCGGCCCCCGCGTGCTGATCGCCGCCGACGCCCTGCCGTCGACCGGCCTGATCGCTCCTGGTTCGATGGTGCAGTATGCCATCCGCGCCACGCTTCCCGATCCCGCCACCGCACCTGCTCTGCCTGCCGCTCTGCGTGAGGCGTTTTCCGGGCAGGGCTGGCGCATCCGCGATCCGCACGAGGCCGCTCCTGGCGTCACGCGGTTCATCGACCAGACCAGCCTGTTCATGACACTTGTCGGACTTACTTCCCTGCTGGTCGGCGGGATTGGTGTCGCCAACGGCGTGCACGCCTGGCTTGACGCCCGGGCTCGCACGATCGCGACGCTGCGCTGTCTCGGAGCATCGTCCGCCCTCGTGTTTGCGCTGTGCCTGGTCCAGGTTCTCGTGTTGGCCCTGGCCGGCATCGTCATCGGCCTTGTGGCCGGGTCGCTGGCGCCACTTGCGCTTGCCGCCCTGCTCAAGGACGTGCTGCCGGTGCCTCCGGTTTTGGGCCTTTACCCCGCTCCGCTCGCCCTCGCCGCGTGCTTTGGCCTGCTCACCGCGCTGGCTTTTTCGCTTTGGCCGCTTGGCCGGGCGGCACGCATACCCGGTGGTGCACTGTTCCGCGACGCGCTGATTCCTGAACGAACCCGTCCGTCGCACCGGTTGCTGGCAGCCAATGCCGCCGTCGCGGCGAGCCTGATCGCGCTGACCATCGCCACTGCCGCCGACCGTCGATTCGCGTTGTGGTTCTGTGCCGCTGCTCTTGGCACGCTGATCGTGTTCCGTCTCGGCGGCACGGCCGTGATGCTGGCGGCGCGCGCCGGCCGCCTGGTGAAAAGTCCAGCCGGTCGGCTCGGTCTTGCCAACCTGCACCGGCCGGGCGCTGCCACGCCGCTCATCCTGGTGTCCGTCGGCCTCGGCCTTTCGACGCTGGCTGCCGTCGCGCTCATCGAGGCCAATGTGCAGCGCGAAATCACCGAGCAGCTTCCGGCCGACGCTCCGAGCTTCTTCTTCGTCGACATCCAGGACAGCCAGTTGGCGCAATTCGAATCCCTGGTGATGGCGCAGCCGGGGGTGGCGGAGATGCAGCAGGTGCCCAGTCTGCGCGCTCGCATCGTGTCGGTGAACGGTGTGCCTGCGGACAAGGTGCGCGCCACGCCTGAAACCCGATGGGCGCTCCGGGGCGATCGCGGTCTCACCTATGCCGCAACTCAGCCGCGTGACACCCGTATCGTCGATGGCCATTGGTGGCCGGCCAATTACGACGGTCCACCGCTGGTCTCGTTCGACGCCGGGCTGGCTCGCGGCTGGGGTGTCAGCATCGGCGACACCATCCGGGTGAACGTCCTGGGCCGCGACATCGACCTGCGCGTGGCGAGCCTGCGCGATATCGCTTGGCAGAGCCTGTCGCTGAACTTCACCATGGTCGCGAGCCCCGGCCTGCTGCAGCACGCGCCGCACACCCACATCGCCACTGTCCGTGTCGCAAACGCCGACCAGGGTCGGCTGCTCCGCGCGGTGACCGACGCGCTGCCCAACGTCACCGGTATCCGCGTGGCGGACGTACTGGCGGCGGTCGCGGGACTGCTGGATCAGGTCGCCGCCGCGCTCGCCGCGACAGGCTCGCTCACGCTGGTCGCCGGCGCCCTCGTGCTGGTCAGTGCGGTCGCCGCCGGTCAGCGGCGCCGTACCCAGGAGGCGATCATCCTGAAGGCACTGGGCGCCACGCGCCGGCAAATCCGCATCGCCTGGATGGTGGAGTTTGGTGTACTGGGCCTCGCCGCGGGCCTGATCGCCGCCCTGGTGGGCACATTCGCCAGTTTTGGCGTGGTCCGCTACATCATGCATATTGGCTGGACATTTCCGCCCGGCACCCTCGCGGGGACCCTGATCGCATCCCTCGCCATGATGCTCACATTCGGCTATGTTGGCACCGCGACCGCGCTGCGGGCCAAGGCGGCACCAATGCTGCGGAACGAGTGAAGGCCGGGGACACGAACGGGGTTACCGAGCTTTCATTACCACTTTGGCTTGAACCGCCGCGGCCGCTCGCCAGATTGAGAGGCCTCGGACAACCTGCCTGAATGGGCAAAGAGGACAACCATGGCCTTCAGTCCCGACTACCGGACCTACCCAAGAGCATCGGCCGCCACGACCGCTGCGGTCCTGGATGCCGGGCTCCGCGCCTATATGCTGCGGGTCTACAACTGGATGAGCTCCGGCCTGCTGCTGACGGGCATCATCGCCTATACGATCGCCAACACCGATCTGATCAACTTGTTCTACCCCGTGGTCATGACCCCGATGGGGCCGCGACACACGGCATCGGCGCTGGCGATGATCTCCATCTTCGCACCACTTGCCTTCGTGCTGGTGCTGAGCATGGGGGTTAACCGGCTATCGCGCACCACCGCACAGACGCTTTACTGGTTGTTCTGCGCCGCGATGGGCGCCAGCCTGACCAACATCTTCCTGATCTACACGAGCGAATCGATCGTCAGGGTATTCTTCATCACGGCCGCAACGTTCGCCGCGATGAGCATCTATGGCTATACGACGAAGGCGGACCTCAGCCGCTTCGGCAGCTTCCTGATGATGGGACTGTTCGGCATCATCATCGCCAGCCTGGTGAACATCTTCCTGGTGAGTTCGGCGTTGCAGTTTGCCATCAGCATCATCGGCGTGGTCGTGTTCACGGGGCTGACCGCGTACGACACGCAGCGCATCAAAGCGACCTACGTGCAGTATGCCTACGCCGAGGGACCGGAGGGGGCGGCGAAGCGCAGTGTGTATGACGCGCTGAGCCTCTACTTGAACTTCATCAACCTGTTCATGCTGCTGCTGCAGTTGCTGGGCAACCGGAACAACAGCTAGCCGACCGCGCGCCTGTGCTAAGAAGGGCCTCGGGGCAACCCGGGGCCTTTTTGCATGATAGGAGCGCGCGATGGCGGCGACGGTCGATATCCCAGCTGGTGGTTATCGCTATATCCCGTTCGCGTTCCAGTATTCCGGCGGCGTTGCGGCGCTGGATGGCTTCCGGATCGAGCGGGTGACGTTCAGCGAGCCGTTGCCGCTCGAGGCCGGCTTCGGTTGGATCGAGCGGTTCCTCGGCGAAGAGGGCCTGCCTCTCGCGGCTTTCTGTGCCTGCGAGCTGCGCTCGCCGGAGCAATTCACCGACACGGGCTTCATCGAATTCAACAGGCGCTACGCCGGCACGCTGCAGCGGTGGGGCGTGATGACCGGGGACGACAACCCTGTGGCACGCAGCAACGTCATCCCACCGATCCACAAGCCTGCCGGACCCAGCTTTTACGCGTTCTGCTTTGCGCGTCCTGTCGCTGGCGCGTCGGGATCGTTCGTCATTGCCGGCAGCGGCGAGGCTGGAGACGGACCGGCGCCGTACCGCGAGCGCACGGTTCGATACGGTGAGACCGGCCCCGACGCCATGCGTGAGAAAGCGCGGTTCGTGGTGGGACGGATGGACGAGCGGATGGCCACCCTGGGCAAGACCTGGGCCGACACCACGGCGACGCAGGCGTACACGGTATACGACGTCCACACCTCATTTGCCGACGAGATCGTGCGGCGCGGCGCGGCGCGGCATGGGCTGGTGTGGCACTTTGCCCGTCCACCGGTCGTCGGCCTGGAATACGAGATGGACTGTCGCTCGGTTCCCCTCGAGCACAACGTCATGGTCTAGCGCAACCTCCCCGCCTCCTTTGAGCAGGGGCTGCGGCTAAACCGTCTTGAGGAAATTCGTCAGTTTGGTCGCCGCGGTGAGCTTGTCGGTCTTGTCGAGTGCTGCCAGTTCGGCGGCCAGACGGTCCATTGCCGCCTCGTAGATCTGCCGCTCGGAGAAACTCTGGTCGGGTTGGCCGGAATTGCGGTGCAGGTCGCGTACCACCTCGGCGACCGCCAAAGGGTCACCGGAATTGATCTTCGCCTCGTATTCCTGTGCCCGCCGGGACCACATCGTGCGCTTGATCCGCGCTCTGCCCTTCAGCACCGCCAGCGCCTCGTCGAACAGCTTGCGTGTGGCGAGCTTGCGGAGGCCGGCGCTGCGCGCCTTGGCCACTGGCACGCGCAGCGTCATGCGGTTCTCCTCGAACGTGATGTGGATCAGTTCGAGCTTATGGCCGGCGATCTCCTCGGTCGCTATGCGCTCGACCTTGCCTACCCCGTGCGTCGGGTAGACGACGTGGTCACCCTCGACGAAGATCTCGGCCTTGCCCAGCAGCCTGGGTGGCAGGCGGTCCGGCATAACCGGTCGGCGATCCGGCGCAGGTGAGGGTCCGGGGCGCACCGGGGCCGCCGCCGGGCCAGGCGGCGCTTCCTGTGGCTTCGTCTGCGGCAGCACGACCTCCGACGCGGCCGGCGCCCTCCGTGGCGTGCTCTCCGCCGACGCAGTTACGGCCGGCTTGGCAGGCGCCGACTTCGCCACGGCTGGCTTCCCTGCGGTCGGTGCCTTCGGCGCTGGCTTGGCAACAGTCTTGGACGCTACCGGGGCCTTTGGCGGTGCCGGCTTTGCTGGCTTCGTCGGGGCCGGGGCGGTTTTTCTCACCGCTGCCGTCTGCGCCGCCTTGGCGGGAGCCGGAGCTGCCGTGCGCCGTGGCGGAGCCGCGTTGCGCGAAGCCTCAGCTCCACGACCTTTCACCGCGGTTCCGGCCGTTACCTTCATGCTTGACACCTTCCTAACCCTGCCCCTTGCGTCATTGCGATCTGCTCGGAGGTCAGGCGGGGTGGCCCTCGCCCTGCCCGGCTCCGAACGACCGGCTCCTGGGAATGGCAGCGACGTCGCATCTCCCGCGGCTGCCGTTGGTCCTAATATAGCATCACGGCGGCGTTACGTCATCGGGTAAGGCACCCGACATAACGCGATGAACCGTAACACTTCCGGTTGAGGCGGCTCCGCTCGCCGCTGGCTTATGCCTTGCCAGGATTGGGCGAGAACAGGTCGGCCTTGTCAGCCTTGTCCTTCCAATCGTCGGCGTCTGCCGGCGGCTCACCCTTCCGGGTTATGTTCGGCCACAACGCCGCATAGGTGCGGTTCTGCTCCAGCCAATCGGTCGCCTTGTCGTCGCTGTCCGGCACGATCGCCTCGACCGGGCACTCCGGCTCGCATACGCCGCAATCGATGCACTCATCCGGATGGATGACCAGCATGTTCTCGCCGACATAGAAGCAGTCGACGGGGCAGACCTCTATGCAGTCCATGTACTTGCAACGAATGCACGACTCTGTGACCACGTAGGTCATGCTCAGTCCCCGGGCGCGGCTGTCAGAAGGCGGCGATATGCCGATGAATGCGCTCAGGCGCAAGGTCCGCTGAGCGGCTCATTGATCTCTTCGTAAAGCATGCGTGCTTCGGTCGCCGGCCCACGCCGTCCGGCCAGCGAGACCACGCGCACCACACGCACCGACCGATGGACAGGCACAGTCAGCACGTCGCCGATGCGCAACCGTGCGTGGGCTTTGTCGGTCGGCTGGCGGTTGATGCGGATCAGGCCTCGTGCCACGAGCGCGGCGCAGTCGCTGCGTTGGCGCATGAACCGCGCACACCACAGCCACTTGTCCAGGCGCTGCCAGTCACGGTCCTCCGTTTCGGCGATTTCTGCCCCCTAGCAGCCTGTCCGTCTCGGTTCTCCGATCCTATGGCAGGAATTTGCGCCGTGTTAAGTCCGAGAGGCTGCCAATGTCGGAGTTGCGCCATGACCGATCTCAGCCCAGCCGGCACGTTCACCCTGGGCGACCGCCTCGTTAGTCGCCTCGGCTATGGCGCGATGCAACTGGCGGGGCCCGGTGTATTCGGGCCGCCCAAGGACCGCGGCGCGGCACTCACGGTGCTGCGCGAGGCGGTGGCCGGCGGCGTAAACCACATCGACACCAGCGACTTCTACGGTCCGCACATCACCAATCAGCTCATCCGCGAGGCGCTGCATCCCTATCCGGACGGCCTTACGATCGTGACGAAGGTGGGCGCGGTGCGCGGCGCGGATGCGTCGTGGAACCCGGCGCAGAGCCCGGCCGAGCTGACCGATGCTGTGCACGACAATCTGCGCAACCTCGGCGTAGACCTGCTGGACGTCGTCAACCTCCGCGTGATGGGCGAGGTTCACGCGCCGAGCCAAGGGTCGATTGCGGTCCAGTTCACCGCGCTCGCCGAACTGCAACGGCAGGGGCTGATCCGGCACCTGGGGCTCAGCAACGTGACGGCGGCGCAGGTCGAGGAAGCGCGCACAATCGCGCCGGTGGTTTGCGTGCAGAACCAATTCAACCTGGCGCATCGCGACGACGACGCGCTGGTTGACGATCTGGCAGGGAAGGGCATCGCGTATGTGCCATACTTCCCGCTCGGCGGCTTCAGCCCTCTCCACTCCTCGACACTCTCGGATGTGGCCGCGCGCCGGGGCGCGACGCCGATGCAGGTGGCACTCGCCTGGCTGTTGTCCCGCGCGCCCAACATCCTGCTGATCCCGGGGACCTCGTCACCCGACCACCTGCGCGAGAACCTGGCGGCGGCCGAGCTGAAGTTGCCGGAGGCGATGCTTGGCGAGCTGAACCGGTTCGGGGCAGCCGCGCCGCCAGTCGCTTAGCGCTTCAGCGCCGCCAGTGCTGCGAACGGGCCGTGGGCCTGGACTGACAGCGGCTCGATCGCGACCGCCCGCCGTCGCCGCAGCGGCAACAGCGTGGCCGGCGCCGGGGGCCCAAATTGGTCCGCCGCCAGAACACCGGCAGGAATGACGCGGAACCCGAGGCGCCTCAACACCACTGGGAGCAGATCGACCTTCAGCGAGAAGCGCGATGCGAGGCTGGCGGGCAACGCTGTCGAACCGCGGCGAGTGGCCCAGGCCAACTCCGCGGCGACCCGCTCAGCGATATCGAGCCGCAGCAACACGGGTCCTGCCTCCAGCCAGCCCATGGCATCGGCGAACCCGGTCGGCCAGTCCGGTCGGCGGGGCAGCGAGACCAGATCAGGTGGCGGCAGCGCAGGAACGGCCACGCCATTCTGCACGCCCCACAGGCAGCCCCGCATGGCGGCGGCCCGCGGTTTCAGCAGTGCGGGAATGAACAGGCCGAAGCGGCCAGCCTTGACGCCGATCGCCTTCAGGGCGGCACGCGCCGGCGGCGGCAGCGCATCGCCTTCGTCGCCAAGGATCAGGCCGAGCGACTCGGTCAGCCGGTGCAGCAGTCCGCGGAAACCGGGCTGCGCGCTTCCCTTGTTGGCCGCGGCCAGCAGGGGTGCCAGGTCGTGGCCGATCCTGTCGTCGAGGAAGCGCTGCAATCTGCCGCGCAGGCGCTCGCGCTGGGCGCCATCAAGGAACTCGCTGTCCAGCATCTGCACGCGCGGCCGCAGTGCGCTGATACCGCGTTTGAGGCGGGCGATCGGCACGCCGTCCCAGGTGAGCGCGTTGTCGTCGCCAAAGGCCAAGGCGCTGTCGGGGGCCGCCTCCACCACGGCGACGCGGCGCGGCATCTCCTCGCGCAGGGCCCGCCGCGCAGCGCGCAGCACGAGACGCTTCTCGTCGCCCTGCGCCGCCGGATCGGGAAAGAAGCTGAAGCCGCCCACCCTGCCGACGGGGTGGCCCTCGACGATGACCTCGCCGCGTCGAGTGACGGCCGACAGCAGCTCCTGTGTCTCACCGGCCTCGAGACGGCGCATCAGGTGCGCGGCACGGCGGTCGACGAAGCGACTGGTCAGTCGCTCGTGCAGGGCGTCCGACAGCAGGTCCTCGACCTCGCGCGCCTGTCCCTGCCAGTGGGGGCTGTCCTTCACCCAGTCGCCGCGCGCGGCAATGTAGGACCATATCCGCACACCGGCGAGCCGCTGCATCAACGTGTCGATGTCGCCGTCCGAACGCGACAGCGCGCCGATCTGCCCGGCCAGCCAGTCGGTCGGCAGGTGCTGATCGCGCGCGATATGGCCGAAGACCCGGGCGCACAGCTTGGTGTGCGTATCGTCCGTGAGCTTGCGGAAGTCGGGTATCTGACAGGCTTCCCACAGCCGGCGGACCTGCCGCCGCCCCTGGGCGAGGCGGCGTATCTCGGGCTCGTGCGCCAGTGCGGCGAGAGTCTCCAGGTCCGCGGCGTCGTTGCCTTTCACCAGTCCGGGTCCAGGCGGCGGCTCCATCAGCGTGGCCAACAGCGCATCAACATGGCTGAGGTCGAGATCGCTGTTGCGCCAGCAGAGCTGATCAAGTGCCTCAAAGCTGTGGGCTTCGACAGCGGCCGCCACCTCGTCGCCCAGCGGCGGACATTGCGCCGTGGTGCCGAACGTCCCGTCCCGCATGCCGCGTCCGGCGCGGCCGGCGATCTGCGCCACCTCGGCCGGGGTTAGCCGTCGCGGACGGTGGCCGTCGAACTTGCCGAGGCCGGCGAAGGCCACGTGGTCCACGTCCATATTGAGGCCCATGCCGATCGCGTCGGTGGCGACCAGGAAGTCGACCTCCTTGTCCTGGTAGAGCGCCACCTGCGCGTTGCGGGTGCGCGGGCTCAGCCGCCCCATCACCACCGCGCAACCGCCTCGCCTACGCCGGATCAGTTCGGCGATGGCGTAGACCTCGGCGGCACTGAACGCGACCACCGCGGAGCGCGGCGGCAGGCGCACCAGCTTGGCCGGACCGGCGTGGCTCAGTTGCGACATGCGCGGCCGCGTATCGACGCTGGCCTGCGGCACCAGGCGCTGGAGCAGCGGGCGGATCGTTTCGGCGCCCAGGAACATGGTCTCGACCAGCCCTCTCGCGTGCAGCAGGCGGTCGGTGAACACGTGGCCGCGGTCGGGATCGGCGCAGAGCTGGATCTCGTCCACCGCCAGGAACTCGGCGTCGCGATCAAGCGGCATGGCCTCGACCGTGCAGGAGAACCAGCGCGCGTCAGGCGGAACGATCTTCTCCTCGCCGGTGATCAGGGCGACGTAGCGGGCGCCCTTCTGAGCCACCATGCGGTCGTAGTTTTCCCGGGCGAGCAGGCGGAGGGGAAACCCGATGATGCCGGAGGCGTGACCCAGCATGCGCTCGATGGCGAGGTGGGTCTTGCCGGTGTTAGTCGGACCGAGGACGGCTTTGACGCGGGGGGCGAAACCGGAATCCAGGCCGGGCATGGGCAGATGGTTGGATGTTGCGGCGCGGAATGCAAGCGGTTCCGATGGATGGCGGATCAGGTTGACACACAATAGGCTCGCGATAGCATGGCTATGAGGGGTCGACCGCGATCGCCCCGTGAAGCTTTGGCCCAAGAATCGCGTCCGAACTCCGAGCCGAGGGAGAGGGGCGCTTGTGGCCACGCCAGAAGCTATCACGGTCTCGTAGCTCATGCGTTTGGTCGGGACGCAAGAGGGGCGCCGCGAATTATGGACGTCCGGACCGACGACTATCATGCTACCGCATCGCTGGGCACGTGACGCTGTCGGTGAGACGCACAACGGGCCTATGCACAGGAGCGGAGGCCGCACATGTCCGCACTGACATCGGCGTCCGTGGCACTGCTATGGCGCGGGGGCATCGAAGCCCGCCGCAACGCGACATCGGACAACAACCGATGGCACCTCGTGTTTGCCGCCCTGAAGGAGGCCGGTATTTATGCGGAGCCGGCGGTGTATTGCGAGGAAGCCGCGAGCGACGTACGTCAGCAATTGCTGAATGCGGACGGTGTCCTCGTCTGGGTCGACCCGCTTTCCAACGGTCGGAGCAGATTCGAACTTGATGTCATGCTGCGTGAGATTGCCAGCGGTGGAACCTGGGTCAGTGCCCATCCCGATGTGACGCAGAAGATGGGCGTGAAGGAAGTTCTCCACACAACCCGCCACTTTGGCTGGGGGACGGACACCCAGCTCTATTGTTCATATGACTCGATCCGCGCCGAATTTCCGCAGCGGCTGCACGCAGGAGGGCCGCGTGTCGTCAAGCAGAACCGCGGCAATGGCGGGCAGGGCGTCTGGAAGGTGCAGGCCGTGTCCGGTGGGTTGGTATCCGTGCTGGAGGCGCGTCGCGGCAGCGAGCCACGAACGGTCGCGCTCGATGCGTTCATGGCCGACTGTGCAGCTTATTTCGAAAACGGCGGATGCATTATCGACCAGCCGTTTCAACAGCGTCTCACCAGTGGCATGATCCGATGCTACATGGGCGCCGATCAGGTGGTGGGCTTCGGGCACCAGTACATCACCGCGCTGCTGTCGTCAGCCGAGCCGGGCCCGCGGATTATGCATCCGGCTTCGGCACCGGAGTTCCGGACACTGGGAACCAGAATGGAAACCGAGTGGATGCCGCAGTTGACGCGGGATCTGGGCATCGAGCGAAACGAACTGCCGATCATCTGGGACGCTGACTTTCTGTTTGGTCCTGGAGAGGACGACTTCGTGCTGTGCGAGATCAACGTCAGTTCGGTAATGCCGATTCCCGACCAGGCTCCGCGGGAGATCGCCAGGCTCGTGCAACGGCGTCTTCTGTCATCGAGCCGCGTCTGATGCGTGTCGGGTTGCTGGCGCCGAAGGCCTTTCTCGCGGCCGCCTTGCTCTGCGCGCTGCCGCGGAGCGGCCGGGCGGCGGAACCGTTGGTGCTGGACCGGACGATTGCGCTCAATGATGTGTCCGGCCGCATCGATCATATGGCGATCGATCTCGGGCGCCAGCGCCTGTTCGTGGCCGAACTCGGCAACGGAACGCTTGATGTCGTCGATCTTGTGCAGGGAAAGGCAGTTCGCCGCATCGGGGGCCTCAGGGAGCCGCAAGGCGTCGCGTATGCGCCTGGCGCCGATGTGCTCGCAGTTGCCAATGGCGGCGATGGGACGGTTCGCCTGTTTCGTGGCGCGGATCTGCTACCGGCTGGCAATGCCGAATTCGACGACGATGCGGATAACCTCCGCTTCGATGAACGCACCGGCTTGCTGGTTGTCGGCTATGGCAGCGGCGGGCTGGCGATGATCGATCCCAGAACAGCCAAACTGATCGGGCAGATCCCGCTGCAGGCTCACCCGGAGGGCTTCCAGCTTGCGCCGACAGACCATCGGGCCTTCGTCAACATTCCGGACGCACGGCAGATCGCGGTCGTCGATCTGATCGCCGCACGGCAGACCGCGACCTGGCGGTTGCCGAATCTACGCGCGAATTTCCCCATGGCATTCGACGCTGAGCAGTCCAGGGCGGCGGTTGCGTTCCGCAGCCCCCCTCGCCTGGTGATCCTCGACGCAAACGACGGGCGGGTGATTGGCAATCTCCCGAGCTGCGGAGACGCGGACGATGTGTTCTTCGATGCGAAGCGGAACCGCATCTACATGAGTTGCGGTGACGGGACCGTCGCAGTCTGGCTGCAACAGGCGAGTGGGTATGGGCGTCTCGGTTCAATCCCGACCGTTCCGGGCGCGCGCACCTCGCTTTTCGTGCCTCAGCTCGATCGTTTGTTCGTTGCGGCGCGCCCCGGTTTCCTGGGCCTGGGATCGGCTGCCGGCATCCTGGTCTTCCGGCCGGCCGACTGAGTGATCAGCCCCACATTGAAACAAGCGGCCATCCGTCGCATATCGCGCCCCGCAGGGAGGGCTGGCGATGAGCGATGCGGTTGCGGAGAAGCATGATTTTGGCGCCGAGGTCGGACGGCTGCTCGATCTGGTGGTGCACTCGCTCTATTCCGAGCGGGAAATATTCTTGCGCGAGCTGGTGGCGAACGCCGCCGATGCGATGGACCGGCGCCGCTTCGAGGCGCTGACGGACGCGGCGCTCGCGCCACCGGCCGAGGCGAAAATCCGCATCGTGCCCGACAAGGACGCCCGCACGCTGCTGATCGCCGATGACGGCATCGGGATGGGCCGGCAGGAGCTGATCGACAACCTGGGCACCATAGCCCGCTCCGGCACCCGCGCATTCGGCGCGGCGCTCGCGTCGGCGAAACCGGAGGAGCGGCCCAGCCTGATCGGTCAGTTCGGCGTCGGCTTCTATTCCGCGTTCATGGTCGCGGACCGCGTCGAGGTGACATCGCGAAAGGCGGGCGCCGAGGAGGCGTTCACCTGGGCCTCGGACGGCGCCGGTCAGTTCAGCATCGCGCCGGCGACGCGCGAGACCGCCGGCACCGACATCGTCCTGCACGTGAAGGCGGACGCCGATGAGTACCTCGATCCGATCCGCCTCGAGGCGGTGGTTCGCAAATGGGCGGACCATATCACGCTGCCGATCACCATCGTGCGTGACGGCAAGGACCTGCCGGCCAACGAGGGCACCGCGTTGTGGCGCAAGCCGCGGGCGGAGATCTCCGAACAGTCGTACAACGAGTTCTATCGTCATCTCGGCCATCTGTTCGACACGCCATGGGCCACACTGCACTGGCGCGCCGAGGGCATGCTCGAGTATTCCGCGCTGCTGTTCCTGCCCGGCATGAAGCCATTCGAACCGTTCGAGGGCGACCGCGACTCGCACGTGAAGCTGCACGTGCGGCGGATGTTCATCACCGACAAGGCCGAACTGCTGCCGTCCTGGCTGCGCTTCGTGCAGGGCGTGGTGGACACCGAGGATCTGCCGCTGAACGTCTCCCGCGAGATGCTGCAGACCACGCCGGTGCTCGGGCGAATTCGCAAGGCGCTGATCGGACGGGTGCTGTCGGAGCTGAAGAACCGCACCAAGGATACCGAGGACTACGGCAAGTTCTGGGACAATTTCGGTGGCGTGCTGAAGGAGGGCGCGTGGGAGGACGCCGAGCACCGCGCGGAGCTCGCACCGCTGCTGCGTTTCAGGTCTTCCTCGCAGGAGGGCTGGACCTCATTGCCGGATTATCTCTCACGTTTGCAGCCGGGACAGGACACGATCTGGTATCTGGCCGGCGACAACGAAGGTTCGCTGCGCGCCTCGCCGCAGCTCGAAGGGTTCCGCGCGAAGGGGACAGAGGTCCTGCTGTTGTCAGATCCGATCGACGCGTTCTGGCCGGAACGGCTGGATAGTTTCGAAGGAAAGCATCTGAAGAGCGTCACCCAGGCGTCGGATGAAACCGACAAGGATGCGGATCAGCCCGACATCTCGCCGCTGCTGGCGGCGCTGAAGAAGGCTTTGGGCGATGAGGTGGCGGACGTGCGCTCGACCGGCCGGCTGACCGACAGCGCAGTGGTGCTGGCCGCCGGCGACAAAGGGCCCGATCTGCAAATGCAGCGCCTGCTGCGCCGCGCCGGCCGCGCCATGCTGCCGGCCGCGCCCGTGCTGGAGGTAAACCCGAGACACAGTCTGATCGAGGCGCTGGGCGGAAAGCTCGAGGACGAAGCGCTGATCGCCAATGCCGCGGGAACACTGCTCGACCTCGCCCGCGTGCAGGAGGGCGACCTGCCGCGCGATCCGGCACAATTTGCAAGACGTGTCACGTTGCTGCTTGGATCATCGCTGGGCTAGCGGGCCGCCGCGACGAGAGAGAGAGTTCGATGCTGGAACAGAGACTCGAATGCCTGGTCGACAGCGCCGATGCGACGCGGCCGTTGTACGCCGTGCGTCCCGCAGGGCTTGCCACGTTTCTCGACGGCCTGCCGCCGGCGCAATCGCGCTTTCTTCGCCAGCTCGGTTTCACGGCTGCTGCGCAGGAACTGCAGTTTCTGCCGGGCGATGAAGGCGTTGCCGGCGCGGTGCTCGGTCTTGGCGAAGATCTGTCGCCTGCAGCATTCGGCGGCCTGGCGTTTCGCCTGCCGGAAGGTACGCCTTGGCGCCTGCAGGCGGGGGAATATGATCCCGCGTGCGCCACTCTCGGCTTTTGTCTCGGCGCTTATCGCTATGCAACGTTGAAGGCAGGCAAACGCGGACCGGCGAAGCTTATGTCGGCCGGGCCGCAGCAGCGGAGCCGTTCAGCCGCCGCCGCAACCTGGATGGTACGCGACCTCATCAACACGCCGGCCAACCTCCTGGGCCCGGCGGAGCTTGCTGAATTCGCCGCTTCGCTGGGCAAGCATTACGGCGCCGCGGTTGATTTGGTTTCCGGCGACGCGCTGGTTGAAGCCTATCCGACGGTTGACGCTGTCGGCCGTGGGTCCGCACGGCCTGCACATGTCACGATCCTTCGTTGGTCCGGCAGCGCCGCACATGCCGATGCACCGCTCATTTCGTTATGTGGCAAGGGCGTGTGCTTCGATACCGGCGGTTATGACATCAAGCCGTCGAGCGGCATGCTCCGGATGAAGAAGGACATGGGCGGCGCGGCTACGGTCCTCGGGCTCGCCCGAATGATCATGGAGGCAGACCTTTCGGTGCGGCTCGCGGTGCGTGTCGGCTGCGTGGAGAACTCGATCTCCGGCACTGCAATGCGGCCGCTTGACGTGATCCGCACACGCAAAGGCCTGACAGTGGAGGTCGGCAACACGGACGCCGAAGGCCGTCTGGTGCTGTGCGATCTCCTCGCGGAATCGTGTGATGAGTCACCTGCGCTGCTGGTGGATTGCGCCACCCTGACCGGCGCTGCTCGCGTTGCACTCGGCCCTGATCTGCCCGCGATGTTCTGCAACGACGACGCCTGGGCTGACATTTTGTTGCGTCATGGCCAGGAGCAGCACGATCCACTGTGGCGACTGCCGTTGTGGGCACCATACGATCGCTGGCTGGACAGCCCCGTTGCCGATCTCAACAACGTGTCCTCGAAGCCGCATGCCGGGGCGATCACAGCAGCATTGTTCCTCAAGAGGTTTGTCGGTTCGGGTATTGCGTGGGCCCATTTTGATCTCTATGCCTGGAACGATCAGTCGTCTCCCGGACATCCGGAGGGCGGCGAGGCCTATGGTATGCGTGGAATGTTCGCCGCATTGGCGGCGCGCGCTGAAGGTGCATAACCGGATCGAGCACCTTGAATAACGTCTACGCGAGCGACATGAAAAAACTTCGCTTGTGCAATGGAGTGGGAATAGGCTGGCCGTCTCCTGGCACCGTTTAGGCGCCCTGCGCTTCAACAAACCAAAGCGGTCAGAAAACCGAAGCGGTCAGAAGAATAAAGCTGTCCGGGAGTATGAAAGGAACACCCATGGCTGTCAGTCCTTCGGCCGACCAGATGGTCGGCATTCTTCGCGAAACGGTCGTTGCCTTGGTGCGACGCGACGGCCCGGATCTTTCGGCCCGCCAGCTCGGCGTGTTCCTGACATGTTACCTGCACGACGGCGGGCATACGGTGCGCGGTCTGGCAAGCGATCTCAACGTTTCGAAGCCGGCCATCACCCGTGCGCTCGACCGGCTGGGCGAACTGGATTTCGCACGGCGCAAGGTCGACCCGCTGGATCGCCGCAGCATTCTGGTGCAGCGGACCTTGAAGGGCGCCGCCTTCCTGCGAGACCTGCGCTCGATCATGGGTGACGCCACGACTGCTTCGAAGAAGGCACCGACCGCGGCCATGAGTGAGGCACTGAGCCGGCGTACTGCGACGGTATAGCTCATCCCCAGCACGTAACGCCCGCGCTCCGGGCGCGACGTGAGACGAAGCCAAGCCAGCACAGCTGGGGCGGCAATGTCAGCAACGGAATGAACGGCTTGGCTGGCGTGGGAGCGGCCACGAACAGCAGCGCGCAGATGCCGCCGAAGCCAGCGAAACCCCAGTGAACCAGCGTGACCACAACGGCGGGCAAGCCTGAGCGCTGCGCCACCTGGTAGAGATGGCCGCGGTGCGGCTCGGTCAGCCGTTCACCCGAGAGCGCCCGGCGGATCAGGGTGAACGCGACGTCGAAAAGCACACCGGACAACAGCATCGGTACTATCAGGAACGACAACTCCACGTTGTCGAAGCGGCTCGCCACGACGGCAAGGATGGCTAGGATGAAGCCGCAGAACTGGCTGCCGACATCACCCATGAAGATGCGCGCGCGCGGGAAGTTGAAGGGCAGAAAGCCGGCGAGGCCAGCGACGAGCAGCAGCGCCGCGAAATAGGCGAACCAGCCGCCGTGGGCCGCCGCAATGCCGGCGAGGAAACCGGCCGCGATCAGTGCCACGCCGCCGGCCAGGCCGTTCAGCCCATCGATGAAGTTCATCGCGTTGGTGGCGAACAGCAGCCACAGAACCGTCAACGGCGGCGCCAGCCAACCGATGTAGAGATGCCCGACATAAGGCACGCGGTAGTCCACCACGTAGATGCCGCTCGACACCGCGACCACGGCTGCCAGGATCTGGGCGGCGAGTTTGATGGTGAACTTCCAGTCGTACAGGTCATCCAGGAATGCCACGATGGCGATCGCCATCGATGCCTCGATGACGCCGGTGAAGTAAGGATCGGCCAGGCGGGCAAATTCGGCGAAGCGGTAAAGCACCGTGATACCGATCAGGAATGCCACGACCACGCCAACCCCGCCGCCCTTTGGCGTGTCCTGCGTGTGTGCCTTTCGCGCGTCCGGACGATCCACTACGCGCGCCGCGATCATCACCTGCACCGCGGCGGCGGACAGCAGCGCCAACCCTGTGGCGAAGGCCAGATGGCGCAGAACGGCGACAAGAGTCATGCGGGCTCCTCCCGAAGGAGGAGCCCGATAACAGCGATCGGTGGTCGATGGCCAGCGCGTGCCGGCCGGCAGTCGTCAGCGGAGGAAGCCTTCCAGTTCGTCCTTCGCCCAGGCGATCGACTGCTTGATCGATTGGCCCGACATCAGGCGTGACACCATGCCGGGTTGGATGTTGCGGTTCCAGATCTGCACGGCGATGTCGGGCGGTGCAGACGAGCCGGGCACGTAGTATTGCGCATCATGCCACGGCCGAACGGGGTAATTATAGATCGTCCCCTTCGGTGGCTCGACGTCGGCCCAGATCGGCAGATCGGACATCGAATCGAACGGCGGAATGTCATAGCCGACAACCGCCGTCGATAGCGTCTCGACCTGCTCGCGCTGCGACAGCCACTCAATGATCTCCTTGGCCGCAGTCTTGTTCTGGGCGAACGACCAGACGCCCCAGAAATACGGCCGGTGCGGCACCAGCCGCCCCTTCGGTCCCAGCGGATTGGGAAACGTCCAGCAATCCGCTGCCACGTCGGGCGCATCGCGCTTGGCAACCGCCCACGCCGACGGCGGGTTCCAGATGTATGCCGCCTTGCCGGAGATCAGCGCGCGGTTGTTGGAGGCATCGTCCCAGCTCACCGCGTCTGACGGCATGAACTTCACCATCTTCGCGACGTATTCCATAACCTGCATCACGTTGTCGGATTCCACCGTGATGTTATTCTTGCCATCGACCAGATCGGCACCGAACGCCCCGAACGTCGCGCCCCATGTCTGGTTGGCGTCGGTGCTGTTGGAGCCGCAGCCGAAGCCGATGGGGAAGCCAGCCTTGAAGCTCGCCTCTGCCATTTTGAGCTGAGTGTCGTAGGTCCAGTCCTTGGCGGCATCCGGTGTAGATTGATGCGCCGGATACCATGCCTGCACGTCGATATTGGCGAACTTCTTGAGCAGGCTGATGCGTCCGCATGAGGTGAGGGGCGCCGACCCCCAACCGACCGGAACAGCCAGCCAGTGTCCGTTGGCAACTCCGAGATATTCGTAGGCGTGACCCAGCTTGCCGTATTTCGCGATAAGACGCTGCATCACGTCGTCCATCGGATCGAGCGAGTCGCCGTACTGCTGCACCGTCCATGAATCGAATGCGTAGACGTCGTGGCCGGTCTTCGCCTGCGCCTCGGCGGCCATGGTGATGTTGATCTTGCTGCCGATCGAGGTGAGGAAGTCGAGCTCGACGTCAACCTTGTTCTTCTCGGCCCATTGATCGACCAGCTTCTTCATGGCGGCATCGCCGGTGGGGACCCAGTGATCCCACAGTGCCAGCTTGAGTTTGCCGGCGGCGCCGGCGGTGCGGATATGCACCAGTGGCAACGCCGTCGCGGCGGCGCCCAGCTTGAGCGCATTGCGGCGCGTCACACGGTGTCTCGATGGCATAGCGTACGCTCCCTTCGCGGCGCGGATGGTTCCGGCCGTGTTTGTGGATCTGACCTGTTGCGGGGGCGCGGCCGCCGGAAGCGGCCTGCCCGCGCGGCTGCGACTATCGGGCCAATTGTGTCGAAATGCGATAGGCAATCCGGGTACCCGATCCGTGGTGGGATATGACGGCTTGGCTCGCTGCGTTATAGGGACCGCATGGCAGCCGGCCCGCCAGTGCGAATCGCTCTGAATATCGCAATCGACGGAGTTTTGGCGGCTCTCGCTGTGCCGCTTGCGAGGGCTATGGCGGCTCCCTCGAGTGATTGGCTGCATCCGTGGTGGCTCCCGGTGGCCGGAGCGGCGACCCTCCTGTTGGCGGGACTGCCGTTCAGGTTGCCGTGGCAGTTCTGGCGTTTTGCCGGAATCGATGACCTGCTTGGTGTGGCCTGGTCCAGCGCGCTTGGCGCTGCCCTGCTCGGCTTCGTGCTTGCGCTGACCGGCGCTGCATCCGGCAATCCCGCCTTTCCGGTCGTCTATGCACTGACCCTCCTGGTGCTGCTCGGCACGCCGCGTGTGATCTATCGCCGTTGGCGCCACCGCCGCGGTGGCCTGCCCGCCGCCACCTACGCCCCCGACATACCGTCGGCGCTCGTTGTTGGGGCGGCCGAGGACATCGACCTGTTCCTGCGCGCGCTGGCCTGGGATCGGCGGCAGGCGCTGCAGGTTGAGGGACTGCTGGCGGTCGGCTCCCGCCAGACTGGGCGGCGAATCCATGGCCACCCGTTCCTTGGCTCGATCGGGGATGCCGCCGCGGTGCTGGAGCGCCTGAGCGGCGAGGGGAGGCTGCCGGACACGCTGGTGGTCGCCACGCCGGATCTTCCGGGCCAGTCGCTCGCGATCCTGGTCGAGCAGGCGGAACGCCATGGCATGCGGATCCGTCGTGCCCCGCGGCCCACCTCCCTGGATCCCGCCGGGACGACGGACCGCGCTCGTCAGCTCGAACTGCGGCCGATGGCGATTGAGGACCTGCTGAACCGTGCACAGGTGCCGCTCGACCGCGAGGGCATGGCGCGGCTGATCCAGGGACGGCGGGTTATCGTAACCGGCGCCGGTGGCACCATCGGCAGCGAGTTGGCGCGTCAGGTCGCCGCCCTTGGGCCCGAACGGCTGATCCTGCTCGACAATGGCGAATACGCGCTTTGGCTGATCGATCTGGAACTGGCCGAGCGCCATCCGCATGTTCCACGCGAATCGCTGCTGGTCGACATTCGCGATGAGCCGCGCGTGCGCGATGTGTTCGAGCGCTGGCGCCCGGAACTGGTATTCCACGCCGCGGCGCTCAAGCACGTGCCGATGGTCGAGGCCAATCCGCTGGAGGGCCTGCAAACGAACGTTGCCGGCACCCGCCATGTCGCCGATGCGGCACGCGGTGTGGGTGCGCTGGCGATGGTCCTGATCTCCACCGACAAGGCGGTCAACCCGACCTCGGTAATGGGTGCATCCAAGCGCCTGGCCGAAATGTACTGTCAGGCGCTGGACATCGCGGCCCGTGGCGGCGGGCGCGGCATGCGCTGCATCACAGTGCGTTTCGGCAATGTGCTGGGCAGTACCGGATCGGTGGTGCCGTTGTTCCAGCGTCAGTTGGAGCGCGGCGGCCCGCTGACCGTCACGCATCCCGACATGCAGCGCTACTTCATGACAGTGCGCGAGGCGGTGGGTCTCGTCCTCCAGGCGAGCGTGGTTGGTGTGAGCGATGCTGCGCTGCCGTCGAGCGAGATGGGCGGCATCTTCGTGCTCGACATGGGCGAGCCCGTGAAGATCGTCGACCTGGCGCGGCAGATGATCCGGCTCGCCGGCCTGACCCCGGAGCGCGACGTGGAGATCCGATTCACCGGCCTGCGCCCGGGCGAAAAGCTGCATGAGGAGCTGTTTCACGGCAAGGAGCCGCCGGTGCCGACGGCGTTTCCCGGCCTGTTGATGGCGTCGCCGCGGACGGCTGATCCCGCCATCGTCGGGCGGGCGATCGATGAGATCGCGACGGCCTGTCGCGGCGGACAGTCGCGCCTCGCGCTTACCCTGCTCGGGCGGCTTGTGCCGGAGTTCGAACACAACAGCGAAGGACTGATGCCTGTGGTAAATCGCCCATGACTGCGGGTCCGGCCATTCCGTTCATTGACCTGAAGGCGCAGCAGGGGCGCATCGCGGGCGAACTGCGCAGGCGATTGGATGGTGTGCTGGCGCACTGCCAGTTCATCCTCGGGCCCGAGGTTGCCGAGTTGGAGGCCGAACTGGCGCGGTTCTGCGGCGCGCGGCATTGCGTCGCGGTCAGTTCCGGCACCGATGCGATCCAGATCGCCTTCATGGCCGAGGGCGTCGGGCGCGGCGACGCGGTGTTTCTGCCGGCCTTCACCTATACCGCGACGGCTGAGGTGCCGCTGGTTCTGGGCGCGACACCGGTGTTCGTCGATGTCGATCCGCGCACCTTCCAGATCGATCCAGCACATCTCGCGCATCGCATCGCCGAGATACGGCGGGAAGGGAGGCTGCGGCCGCGCGCGCTGATCGGGGTCGATCTGTTCGGTCAGCCGGCGGACTGGCCGGCGCTCGCCGTCATTGCGCAGCGCGAGGGCCTGTTCACCCTCGACGACCTGGCGCAGAGCTTCGGCTGCACGCTGCATGGCAGGCCGCTTGGGTCCGCCGCGGATGCCACGGCGACCAGCTTCTTTCCGTCGAAGCCGCTGGGTGCCTACGGGGATGGCGGCGCGCTGCTTACCGAGAGCGATGAACGCGCGGCGCTGTATCGCAGCCTGCGCACACACGGTGAAGGCACGTCACGCTACGAGGTGCTGCACACCGGGATGAACGGTCGGCTGGATTCGATGCAGGCGGCGGTGTTGCTGGCAAAACTGACGGTGTTCGCCGATGAGCTGGCAAGCCGCGAACGCGTCGCCCGCTACTACGATTCGCGCCTCGGCAATGCGGTGGTGACGCCCGCGCGGGTTTCCGACAGCACAAGTTCGTGGGCAATCTACGCCATTCTGCTGCGGGATGCGGCGATGCGTCAGCACGTGCAGGCGTCGTTGCGCAAGGACGGCGTGCCGACCGCCATCTACTATCCACGTCCGCTGCATCTGCAACCAGCCTATCGCGACCATCATGACGGCGCGCGTCTGCCGGTGTCCGAAGACCTGGCGGAGCGCATTCTTGCTCTGCCGATCCATCCTTATCTCGGCGAGGCTGACATGGCCCATGTCTGCGACTGCCTGCTCGCCGCGGTGAGTTGATGGAGCACACGCGGCGATCGATTACGTTGTGGGTGTATTGCCTCCCGCTTCGCTCTCCCTCGCCGCCAATTCGAAGGCGCGTTCGATCGTAGTCGCGATGCGTCGTTCGTCCTCCAGGTTTCGCTCGGCCGGGTGCAGGTCGAAGAAGATGCGCGCCACACCGGCGTGCTCGACCCGCGTGGCGATCAGCGACATCAGTGCACCGAAACGAGGGTCATGTCATTATCGGATGCCAGTTCGGAGGCGACCTCGATGTCCTCCACGACCGCCATCGCCGTGCCGTCGGCGGCATGAATGGCGCAGGCCGTCTGGCCGTCAAACGTCTGGCATCGCAGATACACCACCCGCGGCATACCGAGCTGCCGGAGCTGTGCGCTGGTCATGCGTCGCGCATCAGCGATGGAGACGGCTGTTCTGTTGGGTTGGGCGAAATGCATGAACAAATCCTATCCGCAACGAAATACCCAGCTCTGCTGTTGACGTTACGATATCGTGCTTGCCAGATCGTTGCATTGACGTGGATCAAAGGGTGCGACGGAATGCGGGCGGCGGGATTCGAACCCGCACGGCCATAGGCCAAGGCGTTTTAAGCGCCTTATGTCTGCCAGTTCCATCACGCCCGCGCGTGCCGAATGCTATCACAGCCGTGCCGCGCGGCCATCGCTCCGCCCCGACGTTGGCTAAAACTATCCGGCTGGGCTAAGCCAGGATGGTTGTTTTCTTGATCGTGTAACGAAGTCCATCACGGGGAGGGCCCATGCAGACGGCGGTCGGTCTGATTGGCGCCGTGCCGCTGTTCGAACGGCTAGGGGCGTCTTTGCTGGAGCGGATCGATGCGATCACCGAGGAGGTGACCGCAGCACCCGACCAGGTCCTGTCGCAGCAGGGCGCCATGCCGGAATGCCTGCATGTCCTGCTGGATGGCCAGGTGGCGCTGTCCAGCACGGCCGCTGACGGCACCACCGCCCTGGTCGAGGTCCTGCACCCGATCGATCACTTCGTCATGGCCTCGGTGCTGACCCGGCTGCCCTATCTGATGACCGCCCGGACGGTGACCCGTTGCCGGCTGCTGGCGATCGATGCCGCGGGACTGATGGATCTGGTGGAGCACGAGGCGCCGCTGGCGAACACCCTGCTGCGCTCGGTGTCGTGCGAGTTCCGCACCATGGTGCGCCAGGTGCGCGACCTGAAGCTGCGCACTGCGGCGCAGCGGCTGGGCTGCTACCTGCTGGCGCGGGTAAAGGACGGTGAGGCGGTCAAGGCCGACTTCCGCTTGCCGTTCGACAAAGGGCTGTTGGCGGCGCGGCTGGGCTGCCGGCAGGAGAACCTGTCGCGTGCCTTCGCCGCATTGCGTGCGTATGGGGTCGAGACGCATGGCGCGCGCGTCATCCTGCATGACATTCCACGGCTGAAGGCGCTTGCGGTGCCGGACGATCCTGGCGAACCGGAGGCGTTGTAAACCAAGGCAAGATACCGGAGGTGTGGGCGCCGGGGACCGGTGCTACGCTGATCCCTGTCATGCCGCCACTTGAATTCGCCCTCTTTGCCACCGCCGTCGGACCTTGCGGGATCGCATGGAACGTACGCGGTGTCGCCGGCGTGCAATTGCCGGAACGGAGCGAAGGTTCGACACGAGCCCGCCTCCAGCGGCGTTACCCGGATGCGCGGGAAGCAGTTCCACCCGCACCTATCCAGCAGGCGATCGACGACATCGCCGCATTGCTGCGCGGCAACGCGCGCGACCTGTCGGCCGTCCCGCTCGACATGGCGGACGTGACGGGGTTCCAGCAGGGCGTCTACTCGGTGGCGCGCAGCATTCCCTTTGGCGCCACGCTCTCCTACGGCGAGATTGCCGCGCGCCTCGGCGACCGCGGCCTGGCACGCGAGGTGGGCGAGGCATTGGGACAGAACCCGTTTCCGATCATCGTGCCGTGCCACCGCGTGGTGGCGGCGGGAGGCAAACCCGGCGGCTTCTCGGCGGCCGGTGGGGTCACGACCAAATTTCGCCTGCTCGACATCGAGGGTGCGCAGGTCGGCGAAGCGCCGACATTGTTCGACCACCTGCCGTTGGCCGCGCGGCCGGGCCGCCGTTAGGGCGCGCTCACTTTCCCAGCGTCGGCATCACATACTCCGTGCCGCGGCGCGCGCCGGTCGGCCAGCGCTGGGTGATCGCCTTGTAGCGCGTGTAGAAGCGCACACCCTCCGGGCCGTAGACGTGATGATCGCCGAACAGCGAGTGTTTCCAGCCGCCGAACGAGTGGAACGCCATCGGCACCGGGATCGGCACGTTCACGCCGACCATGCCGATGTTGATGCCCGCCGCGAAGTCGCGCGCCGCGCCGCCGTCCGAGGTGAAAATCGCGACACCATTGCCATACTCGTGCGCATTCACCATCCGCACCGCGCCGGCCATGTCCGGTGTCCGTACCACGCCGAGCACCGGGCCGAAGATCTCATCCTTGTAGATACGCATGTCTGTATTGACGTTGTCGAACAGCGAGCCGCCGAGGAAATAGCCGTTCTCGTAGCCCTGCAGCGACAGGCCACGCCCATCGACCACCAGCTTCGCACCTTCTTTCACGCCAAGATCGATGTAGCCTTGCACCTTCTCGCGGTGCTCCCGCGTCACCAGCGGGCCCATCTCGGCATCCGGATCGGTGCCCGGACCGATCTTCAGCGCGCGCACCCGCGGTTCCAGCTTCTGCACCAACCGGTCACCGGCCGACCCCACTGCCACCGCGACCGACACCGCCATGCAGCGCTCGCCCGCCGCGCCATACGCGGAGCCCATCAGCGCGTCCACCGCGTCGTCGATGTCGGCGTCCGGCATCACCACCAGATGGTTCTTCGCCCCGCCCAGTGCTTGCACGCGCTTGCCGTGCGAGGTGCCGCCGCGATAGATCGTCTCGGCGATCGCGGTGGAACCGACAAAGCTGATCGCGGCGATGTCCGGATGCGCCAGGATCGCCTCGACCGCCTCGCGCGCGCCCTGCACCACCTGGAACACACCGTCCGGCACACCCGCCTCGGCCAGCAGCGCGGCGAGCTTCAGTGACGCGGACGGGTCCTTCTCCGACGGCTTCAGGATGAAGCAGTTGCCGCAGGCGAGCGCCACCGGGATCATCCACAGCGGCACCATGAGAGGAAAATTGAACGGCGTGATGCCGGCAACCACGCCGAGCGGCTGGCGGATCGACCAGGCGTCGATGCCGGTGCCGACCGCTTCGGTGAACTCGCCCTTCAGCAGGTGTGGGATGCCACAGGCAAACTCCACCACCTCAAGGCCACGCTGCACCTCGCCATCCGCGTCCGACAGCACCTTGCCGTGCTCGGCTGTGACGATTGCGGAGATCTCGCGGCGGTCGCGCTCCAGCAGTTCCTTCAGCTTGAACATCACGCGAGCGCGTCGCAGCGGCGGGGTGGCGGCCCAGGCCGGCCACGCGCTGACCGCGGCGGCGACCGCCTTGTCGACCTCGGCGGCATCGGCCAATGCGACACGTGCCGTCACCTCGCCGGCGGCAGGGTTGTATACGTCGCCGAATTTGCCGCTGGTGCCGGTCACCGGCTTGCCCGCGATGAAATGGCCGATGTCCTTCATGACCGCCTCCCTGCGAACCACGGAGGCGGATTAGGACGAAATCGGCCGGGCCGCTAGTGGCGCGGCCGCGTGGCTCGTTTACCGGGCTGGCTTGTAAGCGCTGGCGACGGACGCAGCCTTCGTCATGGCGGCCACGCCTTCCGCGCCGCTCATCAATGCTGTCGTCTTGGCAGATTTGACGGCGCCGCCCGCACCGATCGCGAGCGCGATTGCCGCCATGCATTCGGCATTCGGCACGTCGGCGACGATGACGAGGTCGTACTCGCCGAAACAGTACCAGCCGCCGACAAGTTTGCCCCCGACCGCCTCACACACGGCGCGCCCCACTGTCTCGGCGCGATTCTGCGGGCTCTTCAGTTGCGCGGCCCAGGATTCGGATGTGTATGCAGCTTGGTACATGAAAAGCGCCATCGTTGCCTCCGTTGTTTTGTTCGTTCTGTCGGACGACGGGTGTGCGGCCACGTTGGCAGACTGTCGTCTGCATCGTGCCGTTGCGCACGGTGCCCAGATCCACGACCCAGGTCAATCGGCCGCGGCGGGCGTTGCAATGGTGAGCGCTTTTAGGACGAGTGCGCTTTGCGGATAGGAGTTCGGCGTTGAAGGGTAGCATGCGTGCACGCGACCTTGGGCTCGGTTGCGGGACATTGCCTCCTGGCCGAGGCGCGTATCGACCGTCTCTTCCAGACGCGCGCAGAGGCAACTCAGGAGGCGGTGCACGATCAGCTGTCCGCAGCCGAGACCATGGTGGGAGGGCAGGGCCACCGTCGTATCGGGCTGGCCGGGATGCTGTAGTCTCCCGGCGCGCTGTCGCGCCAACGGGAGGAAACAATGAACGCCACGATGCCTGACCGCCGCTTCCTGCTGCGCGGCGCATTGAGCCTTGCAGCAGTCGGCGGCGCTTCGATCACCCCAGCCGACGCCCAGCAGCAAACCGAAGTGCGCTGGTCGGTGGGCACCGAGCCGCCGAAGACCAAGGCGCCGCCAAACGCCACCGATTGCCACTTCCACATCTATGATTCGAGCTTCCCCATCGCGCCCTACGCGACGCTGAAGCCGCAGCCGGCGTCGGTGGAGGACTACCACAATCTGCAGCGTCGCATCGGCACCAGCCGCTGCGTGCTGATCCTGCCGTCCACCTATGGCACCGACAACTCGCATTTTCTCGCCCTGCTACCGCAACTCGGCGGCAAGCAGCGCGCCCGGATGGTGGGCGTGGTGAACACCTCGGTCACCGATGCGGAACTGCGGCAGATGCACGACGCCGGCGTGCGCGGCATCCGCTTCAATCTCGCGCCGGCCGGTGCCACCACCGTCGACATGATCGAGCCGCTGGCGAAGCGCATCGCGCCGATGGGCTGGAACTGCCAGATCAACGCCCCGCCCGAGCAGATCGTCGCCGCGCAGGACATTTTCCTACGCGTGCCGGGTCGGCTGGTGTTCGACCACCTGGCGCATGCTCCGGACGTGAACAGCCCGAGCTATGCGCTGATCCGTCGGCTGCTCGATAAGGGCAACACCTGGGTCAAGCTTTCGGGTGCCTATGCCGACACCAAGTCGGGACCGCCTGCGTATGCCGATCGTCTGGCGGTCGCCCAGGGCTTCGCGCGGGCCGCGCCCGAGCGTGTGGTGTGGGGCAGCGACTGGCCGCATCCCTCCGAACCGGTGGACAAAAAGCCGGACGACGCCGTGCTGTTCGATCTGCTGGCGGTGTGGGTGCCGGACGCAGCGGCGCGGCACAAGGTGTTGGTGGAGAACCCCGCCGCGTTGTACGATTTTCCCACCGGCTGAACACACAGGGCGGTCCCGCCACCAAGCGGCGAATGCCGCCAAGCACCATGCGCTTGCAATGGCGAGATCGGCTTGATGAGGCGCCCAAAATCAACTCAAATCGGGTAGCCACAGGCATGTGGTCACCAGTGAGGCCGACCAATCCGGAGATCCGATATGCCGCGTCACGAGGAGCAGGCAACGCTCGCCTACAGTGCCGACGAGCTTTTCGCGGTCGTTGCGGACGTGAAGGACTACCCTGCGTTCATCCCCTGGTGCGGTGGCGCGCGTATTCACCGCGCGGATGAGCGCGAGATCGTGGCAGATCTCGTTATCGGGTTCGGTCCATTCCAGGAAAGTTTTACCAGCGCTGTTACGCTGGACCGGCCGCGACAGGTGCTGGTGCGCGCCGTCGAGGGGCCGCTGGAGCACCTGATGAACACCTGGACATTCACGCCTGCCGGAGACAAGACCAACGTCGACTTCGTTATCGACTTCCAGTTCAAGAGTCATCTGCTCGATCATGTCGCGGCGGGCATGTTCCACGAGGCCGCAACCCGGATGATGAGCGCATTCGAGTTCGCGGGTTCACCTGGTGCACATGATGCGGCGGCATGCAACGCAGCCAGCCGGTAGTCAAACATTTTGACGTTATTTTCTTGCGGCGAGACGCCGCCTCAGCTCTTCCCGGCGTAGCTCTTCGCCATCCCCTCCGCCGGCTCGGCCTGCGGGCCGAATGGCATGATCGGATAACGCAGTCCCGCCTTGGACAGGCCCTGCAAGCCGGTCACCGCGCGCTGGAGGTCGGCGGGCGGACAGGCCATCAGCATCTCGTCGTCCGCTACACCGCCATAGCGACGCTCGGCGTAGCAGGGGATTGACAAAGATACCTCGCGCGTCTTCAGCGCGTGGCCCCAACTGTCGGCGCATGCGCTCTCGCCGGTGATCGAGAAGTCATAACGTCGGTAGCTGCGCCACTGCAGGCCGTTGATGAACAGGATCATCTGCGCCGGATTACCGTAGAACAGGCAGATGTCCGGCGGATCGAGCCGTCCGGTGCGCAGCGGCGATACCGCCATGCCGTGATAGCGTCCCGGCGGCACGCGCGGCATGCCGGCCTGATGCGCGGCCGCAGCGTCGCGGTTCTCGAACCACACGCCCTCCATCTTGCGCCCCGACGTGTAGATCTCGCCCGGCGCATCGAGCCCGATCACACTGGAGCACGACGAGAACTCCGGGATGTTCTCGGTGGTGATGCCCAAGGTGAAACCGGCCATCCGCGCCTGCGTCACGAGCTGGCAGGTGGAGAAGGTCTTGCCGCGTGGCGGCCGGCGCAGGCCAGGCACGTTCGCCATCGCATCCAGGTCCTCGAACAGCTTCATGCCGATCGGGAAGGTGCGCAGATGCAGAAGCTGGTTGAGCTGCTCCGCCAGCTCCGCGATGGCCTTGCCATCGAGCGATGGGGTTTCGGCGATCGTTGGCGCATCGTTCATTTTCTGCCTCCTGGACGCATAAGCGATACTAACTCACCGCACGCCGTACCGCGAACCCCGCGACGGTGAGCATTACCGCCGCGATCAGCGCCATGGGCCAGGCTTGGCCCAGCACCACGGCGAGCGGCATGTCCTGCAGGAACAGGCCGCGCGCGATCACCAGCATGTAGCGCACCGGGTCCGCGCGGCTGACGAGTTCGGCGAGCGGCGGCATGTTCTCGATCGGCGCGGCATAGCCCGACAGCACGATCATCGGCGAGGCGAACACGAACACCCCCAGCATCGCCTGCTGCTGGGTGCGCGCGAACGACGACAGCACCAGTCCGATGCCGACGCCGGCCATGGTGTAGAGCAGCAGCATCGCCTCGAGCAGCGCCAGGTTGCCGCGGAACGGCAGGCGGAACCACAGCAGCGCGGCGGCGATCACGATGTTCGCATTGATCAGTCCCACGATGATGCCCGGCAGCGCCTTGCCGATCAGGATCTCCGCCGGCCGCAGCGGGGTTACGAGCAATTGCTCGAAGGTGCCGAGTTCACGCTCGCGCGCCAGCGACAGCGCGCTGATCAGCAGCGACATGATCAGCGACAGAATGCAGACGAGGCCGGGCAGGATGAACCACGTGCTCTCAAGCGTTGGATTGAACCAGTCGCGGGTCAGCAGCACGAGCGGCAGATTGTGACCCGGATGCAGGTCCTGCGAAAAATCGCCGACGATGGTGGCGGCGTAGCCTTGTGCCATCAGCGCGGAGTTCGATCGTCTGGCATCGAGCAGAAGCTGCGCCTGGGCGACCCGGCCGGCGAGCACATCGGCGGAGAAATCCTGCGGCAATCGCAGCACCACCGCGACCTGCTTTGCGTCGAGCGCCGCACGCGCCTCGGCCGGAGAGGCGAACGAGGCAACGACATCGAATGCCGGCGAGGCAGCGAAGCGACGCACCAGTTCGGCCGATTGCGTGCCCGTGTCGTCGTTCCAGATGCCCAGCGGCACGTGCGTCACGTCATAGCTGGCGGCGTAGGCGAAGATCACCACCTGAACCAGCGGCGGCACCAGGATGACGACGCGGGTCTTCGGATCCTTCCAGAGTCCGACAAGCTCCTTGACAATCAGCGCGAGGATACGGCGCAGCATCAGTCGAGCCTGCGTCTGGTCACGGCCAGCGTCGCCGACACCGCCAGGACGGCGGCCACGCCAAGACCGGCCAGGTTCGGCAACACCACTGCCCACACATCGCCGGCCAGAAACAGCGTCTGCAATATGGAGACGAGATAGCGGGCAGGGACGGCGTAGGTGACGAGCTGGAGCCAGTGCGGCATCGCGGCGATGTCGAACAGCATGCCGGACAGCATCATTGCCGGCATCATCGTGGTGAGGAACGCCAGTTGCGAGGCGACGAACTGATTGCGCGCCAGTGTGGAGATGAACAGTCCCAGTCCGAGCGCGAAGATCAGGAACAGCGCGGCCGCCGCGGTAAGCGGACCTATGCCGCCGCGATAGGGCAGGCCGAACAGCGCGATCGCCAGTGCTACCGAGCCACCCATGCTCGCCATGCCAAGCACGAAGTAGCAGCCCAGCTTTGCCGCGATCAGTTCGGCCATGCGGGCCGGCGAGGCGAGCATGCTTTCCATCGTGCCGCGCTCCCACTCGCGTGACACGATCAGCGCCGTGAGCAAGGTGCCGGTCATCGTCATCACCATGGCAATGATGCCGGGCACGATGAAGTCGGCGGAACGCAGTTCCGGATTGAACCAGTCGCGATATTGCAGATCGATCCCGCCGGTCGATGCGAGGCGCTTCTCCGATGCCTGACCGGCCAGCCAGACCTGGAGCGCACCTGCGACATAACCTTCCAGTAGCCGTGCGGTGTTGGGGTCGGTGCCGTTCACCACGAGCTGTGCGGGCGCCGGCCAGGATGCGGTCCGGCTGGCGCGCTGGGAGAAGTTATCGCGCAGCACCAGCATGCCGCGCACGCGGCCTTCGATCATTGCGCTCTCGCCGTTGCGTGTGCTGAGTGCGCGCTGTGCCGCCAGATAGGGTGAGGCGTCGATCGCCTGCAGCAGACCGCGTACGCTCTCTTCCGGCGCCTGGATCACCACCGCAAGCTTCATCTCGCTGGCGTCGAGCGAGATGCCGAACCCGTTCACCACCAGCAGCACGATCGGCATGAGGAAGGCGATCAGGATCGCCGATGGATCGCGCAGGATCTGCTTGATCTCCTTGCGCGCCAAACCGCGCAGTCGAAGCAGGCTTGCGGTCACGGTGCCTGCACCAGGGCGATGAATGCGTCTTCCAAGGTGGGTTCGGGGAGGGCTTCGGTCCGCACGCGCTGGCGCAATGCGGCGGGCGTATCGACCGCGGCGAGTTTGCCTTGGCTGACGATGCCGAGCCGGTCGCAGTACTCCGCTTCATCCATGAAGTGACTGGTGACCATGATGGTCACCCCGGCATCCGCCAGCGTGCCGATGCGTGCCCAAAATTCGCGGCGGGTCAGCGGATCGACCCCGGAGGTGGGCTCATCGAGAAACAGGATGTCGGGCCCGTGCAGCAATGCGGCGGCGAGCGCCAGGCGCTGCTTCAGGCCAAGGGGCAGTTCGCCGGCGACGCTCGCGGCGGTCTCGGTCAGATCGAAGCCGGTGAGTGCCGCATCGATGGCGTGTGCCTGCGCGGCGCGGCCAAGACCGTAGACGCGCGCGAAGAACCGGAGGTTCTCCCGCACCGACAGTTCCGCGTAGAGCGAGAAACGCTGCGCCATGTAGCCGATGCGCCCGCGTGCCTCGGCGGGCGCGCGCAGCAGGTCGGCGCCGGCGACGCGTGCCTGGCCGCCGGAGGGGCGCAGCAGGCCGCACAGCATCCGGAAGATGGTCGATTTGCCGGCACCATTCGGCCCGAGCAGGCCGAAGATCTCGCCCTGGCGGACCGCGAAGCTGACATGGTCCACGGCGGTGAAGGCACCGAAACGGCGGATGAGGTCGGTGACGGTGATGGCATCGGCCCCCCCTCCCCCCAACCCCCTCCCGCGTGGGGAGGGGGAGAATGGCAGTTTCTCCGCCTCCGTTTGCGGGAGGGGGGCGGGGGGAGGCGGCGCCAGTGCCGCCACGAAGCCATCCTCGAACCGCGGCGGCAGATGTTCGAGCGCCTCGCCGCCAAGCTCCGTCGCACCGGGCACCGAAACGCCCTGCCGCACCACAATGCGCAGTGCATCGCCCTCCACCACCGCGTCCAGCACCGCAGGGTGCGCCGTTGCCAGCCGCCCTGCGGCGCGCCGCTCGCCCGACGGCACACGCAGGCGGAACACGCGTCCCTCGAGCGGTGCCAGAAACTCAGCCGGTGGTCCCTGTGCCAGCAGCCTGCCCTCATGCAGGAGCAGCACGTTGCCGCAGCGGGCCGCCTCGTCGAGATAGGCGGTGGCCCACACGACCGCCATTCCGTCCGCCCGCCCTTCCTCCAACATTGCCGCCACGATCGCCCACAGGTCCCGCCGCGACGCTGGATCCACACCGACCGACGGTTCATCGAGCAGCAGCAGCCGCGGCCGCGACAACAGTGCGCAGGCCAGGCCAAGCTTCTGCTTCATCCCGCCCGAAAGCTGGCCGGCCAGACGCGCGGTGAACGGGCCGAGACCCGTGAAGCGCAGCAGCCGTGCCACGCGCTCAGCGCGCAGGGCAGGGGACATCGCATGCAGGTCGGCGAACAGGTCGAGGTTCTCGGCGACGCTCAGGTCCTCGTAGAGGCCGAAGCGCTGCGGCATGTAGCCGATCGCCGGATGCGCCAACGCCGCATCGGTTGCCATGTCATGGCCGAATACTCTGATGTGCCCACCTGCGGGGCGCAGGAGGCCGGCGATCAGGCGCAGCAGCGTGGTCTTGCCGGCGGCATCAGGCCCGACCAGGCCGGTGATGGTCCCAGGCTGGATGGTGGCGGACACACCATCCAGCGCGACATGCGGCGCAGCACCGTGCGGGCGGGCGAAAGCGTGACGCAGCGCGTCGATGACGACGACGGGCTCGGTCATCGGACCGCGGGCAACCCGATGGTTACCGGCATGCCCTGGCGGACGCCGTCGTCGGGGTTCTCGATCCGGATGCGCAGCCGATAAACGAGTTGGGTGCGGAGTTCGGGGGTCTCGACTGTCTTGGGCGTGAACTCCGCGGCGGGCGAGACATAGCCGATGCGGCCGCGATAGGCCCTGTCCGTCCCGTCGGCGGTGACATTGACCTCTGTGCCGGGCACGAGCCGCGGCAGCAGCGGCTCGGGGGCGAAGCTGCGCACCCACACCTCGTCATCCAGCGCCATCGAATAGACGTTCGAGCCGGGCAGCACCACGGTGCCCGGCTCGATCACCCGTGTCATGATCGTGCCGTTGGCCGGCGCGATGAGCCGGGTTCGCGCGAGTTGCGTGCGCGCCAGATCCACCGTGGCCTCTGCCGCGCGCAATTGGGCACGCGCGGCGGCGATGTCCTCGGGGCGTGGTCCATTGACCGCTTCGGTGAGCGCGGCCTGCGTCTGGTCGACCTTGGCGCGGCCGGCATCGAGCGCCATGCGGGCGTCGTCGAGCAATTGCTTGGTCGAGGCGTTGCTGGCGGTCAGGCTCTTCTGCCGCTCGAATGTCGCTTCGGCGTTGGCGAGCGAGGCCTGCGCGGCGGCGAGATTGGCCCGCGCCTGGTCGACGTCTTCCGGCCGCGTTCCGGCAACCAGCAGATCGAGCTGTGCCTTGGCGGCATCGCGCCGCGCCGCGGCCAGATCGGCGGCGCTCTGGTAGGTGGCGGGGTCGAGTTCGGCGATCGTCTCGCCCTGCTTCACCCGGTCGCCTTCGTGCTTCGGCATGGCGACGACGGTGCCTTCGGCATTGAACGAGAGGTCGACCTGGCGGATCTCCACGTTGCCGTACAGCGTGCCTGGCGGCGCCGTCGCGGTCATCCGCTGCACGGCCAGCCAGGCGACGCCGCCGATAAGGGCGGCTGCAGTAACGGCAGCGACGATGCGTCTCATATGGCAGGGTCCCGGGGCGGCAGCGCGAAGCAGACTAGCGCCGCTGCCAGCCGCCGCGTTGATCCAGGTCAGTCGCCGGATCGAATGTTCCCGCCTCGCACCTCAACACCCGGGGCCACAAGTGCATGGCTTCGAGCGACAAGAGCGTCTGCCAGTAACGGGATTGAAACCGCGTCAGTGCATATCACTGGTGTTCCCGCTTCCGTCTGGCTCGCCTCTGATGAGAGATATGGTCCTCAAGTATCCTGCCCGACCACTCACCCCGGTCGAGCGAGCGTTGGTGGTCGAGTGGCTTGCTGCCGCGGGCGATATTGCACTGGCCTACGTGAGCACTCGCGATCACGACGACCCGGCGCTCAAGGACCGGATCGTCGTCATCACAGACACCGCGAAAGGGCCGTCACACCTCGTCCATGCTCCACTTGGTCGGAACATCTGGATGGTCTTCTCGACCGGTCGGAGAACCAAGGTGCAACGGTTCAAATCCCTGAAGGCCGCCCTGAACTCGATCAGACCGGTCCTCAGTGAAACTCAGGCGACGGGCGAGGCGTTCGATTTCAGCCTGCACTGATCTCGCGGGCTTGCGCCTTCACCCCACCCGGTACGCTGCCACTGCCTTCTCGTCGAACTTGAGCCCCAGCCCCGGCTTGGTCGGCAGCACAAGCTGACCCTTCTCGATTGCCGGCGTCTCCTCGTAGAGCTTCAGCATCCACGGCATGTATTCCACCGTCAGCCCGTTCGGCACCGCGGCGATCAGGTGCAGGTGCATCTCGGGCACCACGTGGCTGACCACCGGCAGGTTGAATGCTTCCGCCATGCCGGCGACCTTCAGCCACGGCGTGATACCGCCGACGCGGCACAGGTCGATCATCACGTAATCGATCGAGCGGGCCTCGATCATGTTGCGAAACGGCACGATGCCCCACACGTACTCGCCGCCAGCGATCGGCGTGGACAGTGCCGCGTTGACCCGCGCCAGGCCCTGGTAGTCGTCGCAGGTGGTGACGTCCTCCAGCCAGAACAGGCCGACATCGGCGACGCGGTGACCGATGTCGATCGCCTGCTCGACCCGCCAACGCTGGTTGATGTCGCACATCAGCTTGATATCCGGCCCGATCGCGTCGCGCACCACGCGCGCACGCCGCACTTCCTCGGCCGGCGACGGATTGCCCGGGAGTGCCATCTGGGTCTTCATCTCGACAAAACCCTTGTCGACCAGCCGGCGTGCGGCGGTGGCGGCCTGCGCATCGGTCAGCCCGCGGCGCAGCGAGCCCGAAGCATAGGTGTTGACCCGATCGCGCGCGCCGCCGAGCAGTTGCCACAGCGGTTGTTCCAGCGCCTTGCCCTTGATGTCCCACAGCGCGACGTCGATCGCCGAGACCGCCAGCGTGTAGATGCCCGAACCGCAGGAATCGCCGGCGGCGGCGCGCAGCTTGCGCAGGACGGCCTCGATGCGCATGGGGTCCTCGCCGATCAGCAGCGCGCACAGTTCATCGACCGCACTGCGCAGCGTTCCGGTGAGCGCGCCGCCATAGAAGGTGAGGCCAATGCCCTCGATGCCGGCGTCGGTCCGGATACGGAGAATGACGATCGGACGCAGGCGACCGGACTCTTCCGGCATGTCGGCCAGCGGGTCGTCTTCCGGGATGCGCAGGATGGTGGTCTCGGTCCGGGTGATCTTCATCGTGGTCTCCTCCGCGTGTTGCGGGGAGCATAGCGGGGGCCCGCCGTGGTGATAAGCGCGTCAGGCCACCCGAAGACCCAGATGCTGGCGCATTGGTTCAAAGTCGCGGTCGTCGTGGAGCAAGGTATGACCGTGTTCGATGCAGTACGTGCCGATGATCAGGTCCGGCAGTTTGCGCATAGTGACGCCAAAGGCGCGCAAGAGGCGATAGTTCGTGGCGGCTTCCACGGCAAGGTCCGGGTTGAGCATTGAAACGACGGGAAAGCTGCGCAGTCGCCGCTCGATCCGTATCGCATCCCGCGCGCTTCTGGCGCCCTGCAGCAACTCCAGAAGAATCAGGTCGCCCACGAGCAGACCGGCACGCAAGTCATAGGCCAGCAACTTACGCACCGGCTCGGTTTGCGCGCCGCGGAAGTTCGCGATCCAAACCGAGCTGTCCACGACAAGCATCCTGTCGAATGCCTAGGTTGGCGGGCTGGCCCAGTCTCTCCTCATCTCGTCCAGGTCGCCCTCCCATCCGATACCTTGCAGGTCTTCGATTGCCCGCCGCTGACCGCACAGTCGGATCACAACCTGCAGCGCCTCTTCGACTGCCCCGCGCTTGGTTGCCACCTCGGCAGCCCGCAGTGCCTGAGCCATCAGCTTATCATCGATCTCAATATTCGTTCGCGTGACATGCCCGGCGGATGAACTCGTGGGTTCGTCCTTGCGAGCGAATTTCCGAAGCCACGCGATGTCCTTGCGCAGGCGCACCAGTGTCCGCAATGCCTCCTCCACGACGGCGCGCTTCGTCGGGTGCCCGGTAGCTTCCCTGGCCTTCCGCAGCAAGGCGTCATCGATTTCGATGTTTGTGCGCATCGGAGCCTCATGTGTATGCCGTGATGCTATGATACACATCAATGCGCGCGCAAGGATCACTCCCGCCGGCGCGTTACGGTCCAGATGGTGATGTCCCAGGCGTTGTGGATGCCGACCACCAGCAGGAACGTCAGGGAGATCGCGAGCACCACGCATCCCACAGCGCATTGCAAGGCCAGCAGCGCGCTTGCCGCTGCCTCGCCCAGGTAGGCGACGACGGGCAGCACTGCGTACCAGACCCGATCTTCCAGATCGATCCTGGCCGCTAGCCCGTCACGGGCCGCATCGCGCCAAACGAGGCCGCAATAGCCGATGCCGACCAGCGCACAGACAAAAACCATCGCGCCGAGAGCGGCCCAGTCCTCGATCGGCGCCAGAAGGATCAGCGATACCACCAGCACGCTGCTGAAATGCACGACGGTCGCCGACAGGAATATGCGAAGGGGTGCCCGCCGGTCGCTTGAGAACACCCCGGAGGCAACCGATGCGGCGACGAACAGCAAGGCGACCAGCGTGGCCGCCGCCGTGCCGAGCAAGGTGTAGAATTCGTGCCAGCCTGTCAGCAGGTTGCCCAACGTCTGCATCTCAGCGTTTCCACGTCTCGAACCGATAGGGAGCCACGCCGGCCAGTTGCGGATCGAGTGCCAGGCGGTGCTCGAGCGGCGGGAACGCCCGGCTGCGGCAGTCCGGACGGTCGCACAGCCGGCACGAGAGGCCGATGCCGACTTTCGCACGCTCCAGGTCCAGGCCGTCGGCATATGCCAGCGCATCGGCGTGTGCGACGCCGCAGCCCATCGCCACCACGTGCGTCGGCCGTGGCTCGCCCCAAGTCCGCGCCGGCCGCGTCACCGTGCGCGCGAAGCAGAGATAGGCCGCGCCGTCGGGCAGTTCCGCCACCTGCACCTGCATCACGCCGGGCTGCGCGAACGCCGTGTGCACGACCCATCGGGGGCACGATCCGCCATAGCGCGCGAAGGGGAATCCGGCGGCGGAGAAGCGCTTCGATACATTGCCCGCCGGATCGACGCGCACGAAGAAGAACGGCACGCCGCGCGCGCCCTGGCGCTGCAAGGTGGAGAGCCGATGGCAGGCCTGCTCGAACGAGACGCCGAAGCGTGCCGCCAGTGCCTCGACGTCGTGGCGCAAGGTGGCCGCGGCGTCGAGGAATGCCGCGTAGCGCATCAGCAGCGCGCCGGCGACATAGTTGAGCAGTCCGACCCGGATCAGCATGCCGGCTTCCGCCGACGAGGGCATGGCATCGGCAAGCACTGTCTCCACCGCCTCGCGCGCCTCCATCAGCGCAAGCTGAAACGCCATGTGAAACCCGCGGCTTTCGCGCGGCAGCGTCTCCGACAGGACCAGCATGCGCGCGGCGGGGTCGTAGCGGCGCAACGCCCCATCCAAGGGCTGCACGGTGACGGTCAGCCCGTGCGTCCGCCGCAGCCGCTCTGCGATGGCGTGGTTCATCTCGGCCGGCGTGGCGCCTAGTGCCCTGAGTCACTCATATCGCTGGGTATAGGCGTTTCAGCTTCACGCGGGCATCAGCGGTGGTGAAGTGCCAGTCGGCCGTGGTGTGCTTCTTGTTGCGGCAGTCCCGCCAGGCGGCGACCTCCTCGATCAAAGTCTGCCTGTCAGAGATCCGCCGATCGAGACACTGAACGGAGAGGACGCTGAGTTCGGATTCTGCCATATCCAGCCAACTGCCGTGCTTGGGTGTGTAGTGCCACTCGAACCGCTCGGTGAGCCGGCGTGCTTCGGCAGCGGGGAATGCCTCGTAGAGTGAAGCCGGCTTGTGGGTGCTGAGATTGTCCTGCACGAGCACGATCTTCTTCGCTGCGGGTAAGTGCGTATCGGACAGATCCTTGAGGACCTGGGCATAATCGCGGGCCGTGCGGCGGTCGGTCACCTCGACGTGCCGCCAGCCTTCCAGTGGTGCGAACAGCATGAAGAGATTGGCCGTTCCGTTGCGCTGGTACTCATAGTCATGACGTGCGGGATATCCCGGCTTCGCCGCGATCGGCACCCGTGTTTCGGCGACCAGCTGCTTCGAGGTCTCGTCCAGGCAGACCACCGGGAACGCTGGATCGTGCGGCCTGTGATAGACCTCCAGCACATCTTCCATGCCGGCTACGAAGGCGGCGTTGGCGTCCGGCGGGATGACCCACTGCTTCTGAAGGTGCGGCTTGAGCGTGTTTTTTTGAGCGTTCGCCCGATCGTATTGTCGCTGGCGCGGGCAACGATGTTCAGCTCTACCACCGCCTCTTCCAGCAGCTTCAGCGACCACCGCGCGCGACCCTTGGGTGGTTCGGAACAGGCCAGAGCGATCAGCTTGGCTTCAGCGGCTCCATCGAAGATGCGCGGCCTGGCCGACGCTGGCGAATGCTTGCGGGTCAGCGCCGCCTCCAGCCCTTCCTCCACCAGCTGCTGGCGCGTCCGCGCCACGGTGTCGATGCTGGTGTCCAGAGCCGTGGCAATCTGGCTGTCGCTCCAGGCATCACCGGCATCGGACGCGTCGGCCTTCAGCAGAATGCGCGCCTTCAGCACCTGCCGTGCGGGACTTGTGCCCTTTTGTATTAGCGTGTCGAGGTGTTCCCGCTCCTCAGCGCTGAGCGTTACGATGTATCTCTTTACGGCAGGTTGTTTCGCGATCACGACGCATCTCCGCGCTACCGGAGATATCGATTCAGGGATCGGCCGCAGAATCAACGACGCAGGGCACTAGTTCGGCGGCGATCGCCTCGGCGGCCGTTTCGAGTGCGGGAAAATGGTTGCCGCGATCGTCGAACAGATCGCGTGCCTCCTCATTCGGCAGCAGCACGCGGCGCCCGGAGGGCAGGGCGATGCCGCCAGCGTCCTCGCGCGCCACGCGCCAGGCGCGATACAGCGCCAGCACCGCCTGCGCGGCGTTCGGCGCGGCGGCGGCGAGTTCCGCGATCTCCGCCTCCGGCACCGCATCGGCCGACAGCAGCGGATCGGCGAACGCCTCGCGCAGCGCGACCTCGAGCTGGCGCTCCGAGCGGCCGGACAGCGTGGCGAGGTCCACCCCCAGCGTCTCGCCAAGCTTGATCAGCAGTGAGGCGGTGAGCGTGCGCTGGTCGTGCTCGATCAGGTTCAGGTAGCTGGCCGAGATGCCCAGCCGCACCGCCAGCGCCTGCTGAGTCAGGCGGCGCTCGGTGCGCAGCCGGCGCAGCGTGCGGCCGATCAGTGCGCGGGCCATAATTTACTGACTTTACAGATGGCCGGTCTCCACAGTGGAACCAACGACAGGATTGCACGCCATTCTGGCAGATTTTGCGTGCACTTCGCACCTGCAATGTCAATTCTTAACGCACTCGAATTCCAGGAGGCACCCATGCATCTCATTCCCGACCCAGAACGCTTCGATGGCATCCGGCGTGACTACACGCACCAAGATGTGCTTCGCCTGTCCGGCCAATTCCACATCCGCCACACTCTGGCGGAGATGGGCGCGACGCGGCTCTGGCAGCTGCTCAAGACCGAGCCGTTCGTGCCAACGCTGGGCGCGATGACTGGCAACCAGGCGGTGCAGCAGGTCAAGGCGGGGCTGCAGGCGATCTATCTGTCCGGCTGGCAGGTCGCGGCGGACGCCAACACGGCGGGCCAGATGTATCCGGACCAGTCGCTGTATCCGGTCAATTCCGTGCCGAATGTGGTCCGGCGCATCAACAATGCGCTGCGTCGCACCGATCAGATCGCACACGCGGAGGGCGATCACAGTACCTACTGGATGGCGCCGATCGTGGCGGACGCCGAAGCCGGTTTCGGCGGCGCACTGAATGCATTCGAGCTGATGAAGGCGATGATCGAGGCTGGGGCGGCCGGCGTGCACTTCGAGGACCAGCTGGCGTCCGAGAAGAAATGCGGACATCTTGGCGGCAAGGTGCTGGTGCCGATCGCGCAGCACATCCGCACGCTGAACGCCGCGCGCCTGGCAGCCGACGTCGAGAACGTGCCCACCGTGCTGCTGTGCCGCACCGATGCCCACTCGGCGCAGTTGCTCACCACTGATGTGGACGAACGCGACCATCCGTTCATCTCCGGCGAGCGCACGGCCGAGGGGTTCCATCGCATCCGGCCTGGCCTGGGCGTGGAGTACGCGATCGCCCGCAGCCTGGCGTTCGCGCCGTATGCCGACCTGCTGTGGTGGGAGACCAGCGAACCTGACCTGGAGGAGGCGGAGCAGTTCGCGGACGCCATCCACCGGCAATTTCCTGGCAAGATGCTGGCCTACAACTGCTCGCCCAGCTTCAACTGGCGCAAGAAGCTCTCGCCGGAGCGGATCGCCGGATTCCAGCGCGACATCGGCGCGATGGGCTACAAGTTCCAGTTCGTCACGCTGGCCGGCTTCCACAGCCTCAATCTGGCGATGTTCGATCTGGCGCGCGGCTACCGGGAGCGCGGCATGGCGGCCTATTCCGAGCTGCAGCAGGCGGAGTTCGCGGCCGAGGCGGCCGGCTATACCGCGACCAGGCATCAGCGGGAGGTCGGCGTGGGCTACTTCGACGCGGTGGCGACGGCGGCCTCTGGCGGCCAGTCCTCCACTACGGCGTTCTCCGGCAGCACCGAGGCGGCGCAGTTTCACGACACGCCGGCCGCGCCCGAGTTGCATCCTGTGGCGGCGAAATAGGCCCTCGGTGGCGGGGCGCACGTGATCGCGCCCCGGCTTCCCGGCTATAGAGGGTGAGTCACCCCCCCTCCTAGCCGGGAGTTGCTTGCAAAATGCCGTTCAAGGTCGAAGTCGGTCCTCCACAGATCGCCATCCACAACGCGCAGACCGTGCTGATCACCGACCCGGACGGCCATGTGGAGCGGTCCTCGGAAAAGGGTCTCTACTTCCTCGACACCCGTCTGATCTCCGGCTGGATGATCTACGCCAACGGCGAGCCGTGGGACCTGCTGAACGGCGGCGCCGGCACCTCCAGCACCGCCAGCATCCACCTCACCAACCGGGCCTTCCTCAGCGAGGACGGCGCCGTGCCGGCGCGCAGCCTGGGTTTCGTCATCGGCCGCCGGCTCGCGGGCGGCATGCACGAGGATCTCGACATCACCAATCACGGCCGCCGGCCGGTCAGCTTCAACCTCGAGATCGATATCCTGTCCGACTTCGCCGATGTGTTCGAGGTGAAGCAGAACCGCATCGTGCATCGCGGCCGTATCACCAGCGAGTGGTCGGACGCCAATCAGCGGCTGCGCACGACCTATCGCAACCAGGACTTCCTCCGTGCGCTGCAGATCGGTGCGCGACGCGAGGACCAGCCGGCCACCTACGCCAATGGCCGGCTCAGCTTCGAGGTGCGGATCGCCCCGACCGAGACCTGGCATTGCTGCCTGCTCTACGACCTGATCGACGGCAACCGGCATTTCCACGCGCCGCACGAGTGCGCGCATGAGGGCAAGGGCGATACCGACTGGCAGGACACGGTGCTGAAGATCCGCACCAGCAACGAGGAATTCTACCGCGGCTATCGTCAGGCGATTGAGGACATGGCGGCGCTGCGCCTGCCGATCGCCGGCACCGACCAGATGGTGTTCGTGCCCGCGGCGGGCCTGCCGTGGTTCATGGCGCCGTTCGGGCGCGACAGTCTCATCGTCTCGTTGCAGAACATCCTGATCTACCCCGAATTCGCTCGCGGCGCGCTCGACGTGCTGGGCCGCTGGCAGGCGAAGGAACGCGACGACTATCGCGACGCCGAGCCCGGAAAGATCATGCACGAGCTGCGCTACGGCGAACTGGCGCATTTCAAACTGATCCCACACACGCCGTATTACGGCACAGCGGATGCGACACCGCTCTATTTGATCACACTGCATGCGGCGTGGCGCGCCACCGGCGACCGCGCGTTGCTGGAGGGGCATCTCGCGACGGCGGAAGGCTGCCTCGACTGGATCGACAACTGGGGCGATCGCGACGGCGACGGGTTCCAGGAGTACCAGACGCGCTCGCCGGTCGGCTACGAGAACATGGCTTGGAAAGATGCCGGCAATTCCATGAACTATGCTGACGGCACGCCGGTGAGGGGCCCCAAGGCGCTGTGCGAGTTGCAGGGCTATGTCTACGACGCCTGGCTCCGCATGGCCGAGATCTACGATGAACTCGGTTGCGCCGAGCCCGCCGCGAAACTGCGCGACAAGGCCGCCGCGCTGTTCCAGCGCTTCAACGACACGTTCTGGGACGAGGAGAGCGGCTACTACGCCTTCATGCTGGACGGCGAGAAACGCAAGGTGCTCAGCGTCGCTTCGAACCCGGGCCATCTGTTGTGGTCGGGCATCGTGCCGCCTGACCGCGCCGCGCGTGTCGTCGCACGGCTGATGCGGTCCGACATGAGTTCAGGCTGGGGCATCCGCACACTGTCGACCGAACATCCCGCGTTCAATCCGTATTCCTATCAGAACGGCTCGGTCTGGCCGCATGACAACAGCCTGATCGCGCTCGGCTTCAAGCGCTACGGCTTCACGCGCGAGGTGGGCCAGGTCGCGCGCGACATCTCGCGCGCGGCCGGTCACTTCCTGCTCAACCAGTTGCCCGAACTGTACTCGGGCGTGCAGCGCGGCGATACAGACTTTCCGGTGCAGTATCTCGGCGCCAACGTGCCGCAGGCCTGGGCCGCCGGGTCGATGTTCGCACTGTTGCAGGCAATCCTCGGCATCACGCTCGATGCCCCGCGCGGCCGCATCTTCGTCGATCCCGCGCTGCCGGCCTGGCTGCCCGACATCACCCTGTTTGACCTTAGGCTGGGCCGGCGCAACATCGACATCCGCTTCTGGCGCGACGGCGACGCGACGCGCTTCGATGTGGTGCGCGGGCCGGCACACATCGTAGAGCAGCAGGGCTTTCACCCGGTCGTCGCGCCGACCTGATCGAGCGCGATGACACCGCCAGAGCGCTGTCAAAACGATATCATATCGAAACAGTGAGGTAGTTCACTGAATTCGGCCGAGCGTCCATCTACCTTGTGTTTAGATCGATAGGACAAGGAACACGAGGATGGCGCTGCACGATCTCTATGCGGCGGTCTGGGACAAGTCGCCCGGACCGGCGTGGCAGGCTCGACACCGCATGAGTGCCAGCGAGTATCAGGCCACGTTCAACACCCTGCTCCAGCAAGGCTACCGGCTGCGCATGGTCAGCGGTTACGCGCCCGACGGACAGGATCTGTATGCGGCGCTGTGGGAGCAGGCCAGCGGTCCCGCCTGGCAGGCGCATCATCGGATGGATGCGGCCGACTACCAGCACACATTCGATCAGATGGTCGCACAGGGCTATCGCCTGATCACCGTCAGCGGCTATTCGGTGGGCGGTCAGGACATGTATGCGGCGCTGTGGGAGAAGGACTCGTCCATCGCCTGGCAGGCACGCCACCGGCTTACCGCCGCTCAGTACCAGACGACGTTCGACCAGCTTGTCGCCCAGGGTTATCGACTGACCTGGGTGGATTGCTACACGGTGGCGGGCGAGGATCTTTACGCCGCGATCTGGCAGAAGAGCGCGGGAGCCGCCTGGCAGGCGCGCCACCGCATGACGCCGGCGCAGTATCAGGCGACGTTCGACCAGATGCTCCAGCAGGGCTATCGCCCGGTCTGTGTCAGCGCCTGCAATACCGGCGGCCAGGACCTCTACGCCGCATTGTGGGAGAAGGTGTCGGGTCCCGCCTGGGTCGCGCATCACGCGATGAGCTCCGGCGGCTATCAGTTCACCTTCGACCAGTTGCTGGCGCGGGGCTATCGGCTGCGCTTCGTGATGGGTTATCCGGGCGAGAATCCGGCGCTGGCGGTGCTCGACTTCACCATGCAGCACCAGTTGCAGTCGGAATGGTGCTGGGCGGCCACATCGGTCAGCGTCGCGCACTATTACGACGCGCACAGTTCCTGGACGCAGTGCCAGATGGTGAATGCGCAGACCGGCCACACGACATGCTGCCAGGACGGCGGTTCGTCGGACTGCAACCAGCCGGGCTACCTCGATGATGCGCTGACACGCTGCGGACATCTGAGCAGCGACACCGGCGGCACCACGTCGATCAACGACGTGCTGGACGATCTCGCGTCGGGCAACCCGGTCTGCATCCGCATCGGCTGGTCAGGCGGCGGCGGACACTTCATTGCCGCGACCGGGGCAGAGGATCCCGACATCATGATCGTCGATGATCCGATCTACGGTCATTCGGTGCTGAGTTACAACACGCTCGCCAACGACTATCAGGGCAGCGGTTCGTGGACCAACTCGTACTATACAAAGCCCTGAGCGGCAGGAGACGACGATGCCCCTTACCTTGCAGACCCCACCGCAGGATTCTCTTGCTGCCCTGGCGGCCGCTCTGCCGCGCCTCGCCGCCAGTCCTGCAATTGCCGCGCGGATGCAGTTGACCAGCAACGGGATCAACCGGTTCGTGGCACAGCGCGCCGTGAACCCCAATGCCGCGCCCAGCGTATCCGCACCGTTGTTCGTCCTTGGCCTCGCCGACCTCGCCGGAACCGGCGGGCTGGCGACAGCGCGCCAAACCGGCTGGCGGCATCTGTTGGACGCGGGCACCGGCTCCGTGCTGGCCGAGACGGCGCAGCACGGTGCGACGCACGTGTTCGCCGCGGTGAACGAAAGTCCGTTCGCGCAGGACATGCAGGCGCGGCTGGCCGTGCTCAATCACGACCCGGCCGTGTCTGCCGGGTCGTATCAGGCGGCGCTGTTGCAGGTGCCGGCGATGGGCGTCATGGCGCTCTGGCTGCGCGGCTCCGGCGGAAGTTCAGATATCCTCGTGCCGCTGGCACCGTCGCCTTCGCCACTGGTGGCGGGCCGGCACTACGCAGAGGCCGACTTCCTCGCCGCGTTGCGTCCGGCGGCACAGGCGAAGCTGCACGCCGATGCGCCGGGGAAAGGGGCGTAGGCGGGCCTACACCAACTCCAGCTCCCACGTCTCCGCCACCGCCAGCCCACGGACCTCGATACCGTTGGCAAGCTTCGTTGCATACAACTCATGATGATGGCCGTGCACGATCAATCGTGCGCCGGCGGATGCAGCCATCTGGTCGATCACGGCGAAGCCATGGCGGTGGCATGACGGCGCCTCATGGCTCACCAGCACGTCGAAGCGCTGCTGTGCCAGTAATGCGAAATCCTCGGGGAAGATCGAATCGCGATGCCACAACGGCAATCCGCCGCGCCAGTGTTGCCTTGGCTTCAGGCTATCGAGAAATGCCCGCCGCGTATGGAAACCCGGCGGATCGATGTGGCCATCCGGTTCGTCCGCGCGCGGATACCAGATGCGAGGCTTGAACACGCCGGGCAGACCGGCGATGCGCAAGCCGGCGACCTCGATCACCCTACCGCCGATATCGCCAGCGGGATAATCCGTCGCGAGGTTGTCGAATACAGCTTCACTCTCGGCGTCCTTGTTGCCGAGGATCCAGAATACCGCCCAGCCCAGGCTGAACAACGACGCCAAGGTATCGCGCAGCGTCAAACGCAGATCGCAGTCGCCGAGCAGGATCAAGGTGCCGGGTTCCTGTGCGGCACACGCACGAAGGATCGGCGGGAAATTGCCGTGCGGATCGCCGGCGATGACAATGCGATCGGACACGCGCGGCACCGCGATCAGGTGGCGCGGCCGAAGCCCAGCAGCCGCGCTGCCGGGCCGATCGTCCAGCCCTGGATGACCAGCGAAGTGACCACCACGACGAACACGCCCGAGAACAACCGCTCGTCGCGCAGCGGATCGGCGAGGGCGGGGATGAAGCTGATATAGATCGGCACCGCGCCGCGCAGTCCGACCCACGAGGCGAATGCCGACTCGCGCCACGGATAGCGGAACGGCAGCAGGCAGGCGAACGTCGCGACCGGCCGCGCCACCACAATCAGCACCAGGGCGGTGACGACGCCTTGCGGAATGAACGGCACCACCTCGTGCGGCGTGACCAGCAGGCCGAGCATCAGGAACAGCACGATCTGCGCCAGCCAGGCGAAGCCTTCATAGAAGTTCGCTATCTCGCGCTGTGCGGGATGCCGGGTGCCGCCGACGATGATGCCTGTGAGGTAGATGGCCAAGAAGCCGCTGGTGTCCAGCATCTGTGCCAGGCCGAACAGTGCGAGACCGAACGCCAGCACGAGCACCATGGCAGCAGGGACTTCCAGGGACAGGCGTCGCAGCAATATGGCGAGCAGCCAACCGCCGGCCAGTCCGATCACGCCGCCGCCGATCATCTCCTGGGCGAACAACAGAGCACCGTTCAGCCAGCTGCCCGAGCCCGGCGCTACAATTGCGCGCACGACGAAGATGGTGAGGAAGATCGACGCGGGGTCGTTCAGTCCGGATTCCACTTCCAGCAGGGCAGTGACGCGTGCGGGCAATGTGAGTCGCGCGCGGCCCAGCAGTGCCGCCACCGCTGCCGCGTCGGTGGGCGCCACGGCGGCACCGACCAGCATGGCCATCATGAACGGCACGCCGGCGAGCAGCATGACAGCCACGCCGACGATGCCGGCAGTGATTGCGACGCCGATCACCGCCAAGGTCAGCGCCGGCCAGACAGCGAGGCGCAGCATCGAGAGGGGTGTCTGAAGACCGCCCTGGAACAGGATCACCGCGAGCGCCACGCTGCCGACCAGATAGGCGGAGGCGAAGTCGTCGTAGCGGATATGGCCTGGGCCGTCCTCGCCGGTGAGCATGCCAAGCACGAGGAACACCAGCAGCACCGGCGCGCCGACCCGGCGCGACAGCATGCCGGCGAACACGCTGAGCACGCCCAAGGCCGCGCCGATGAGGATCATCTCATGGGCGAGCGCCATGTGGGCGCGGCCAAGTGCGAGCAGGTCAGGTCCGATGGGCATTCAGGTGGCGATGTTCGTGAGGGACCCGACAAACATGGTCACTGCGAGGAGCCCCCTCGCGACGACGATGTTATTGCGCGGGTGCTGCCGCCCGTTGCTTTTGCATCTCTTCTTCCCACGGTCCAGGGAACAGACCGAGGTTCACCACCTCTGGGGCAAACACGCTGTCCTGGCGCGGCCACTTCTCGCGCGGCAGTTCGTAGGACACCTCCAGCCCGTTGCCGTCCGGATCACGGAAATAGATCCCGAGCGACAACCCGTGGTCGGAGATGTGGTCGAACTTCACGCCCTTTTCCTTCAACCGGTAGTAGGCGTCCTTCAGGTCGTCCAGGCTCTCCATCATGAAGGCGAGGTGGTTGAGCCCTACCTGTCGCTTGGCCTGCAGGGGCGCATCGTCGCCAACCTCCATGAGTGCCACCTCGTGCGACTTGTCCTTGTCGGCCGACATGAACGCCGCGCGGCCGGGGCGGAAGTGATAGGTGTGCAGGCCCAGCACGTCCTCGTACCACTGGCGCGAACGCTCCGCGTTGCGCACGTAGAGGTTGACGTGCCCGAGATGCTTCGGACGGTAACTCATCGCATATCCTCCATGTCGTCGCGTTTCAGGAAGTCCAGAACGCGCTCCATCGCCTCGTTCTTCGGGTACATCGCAGCCAGGGCGCGGGCGCGTGTCAACGGGTCCGAGGCGAAGAAGCGCTCGTACAGCACCTGGCGGCTGCCGAACGAACTGCCGGCCACGTCCCAGGCCAGACGGAACAGGCTGACGCGGTCGCGCGCCGAGACGGTGTCGGTCGCCAGATACTGCTCGATATGGCCGCCGAGCGGGCCTTTGAAGTCGGCCTCGCTCGGGGTGATCATGAAACTCGACGAGCCGAGCAGTTGCAGGATTTCGATCATCCTCGGATAGGCGGTCATGAACAGGTTGCGGGTGCTCTCGATGGTGATCGGGTCCGGGCACATCACGCCCCATTCGTCGAGTTTTGCATCCGCCTCTGCCGCGCGCATCAGGGCCCGGGTCAGCGTTGCGTTCAGCATCAGCTCGCCGATACGTTCCTCGACATGCGGCAGATGCTTGTTGCCGAGCGCCTCGGTCATCAGCAGCGCGATCCCGAGCACGAACTCGCACTTGGCCAGGTTCTTGGCGGCACCCTGATGCGACGAATGCGCCGAATAGTGCGTGCCGTTGGCGGCGCCGTTCAGCAGGTTGACGTCGCCATACAGGAACACGCGCTCCCACGGCACCTCGACGTTGTCGAAGAACACGACACAATCCATCTCCTCGAAGCGCGATCCGAGCGGATGGTCGAAATGCGAGCCGCCGGGATCGAAGCTGTCGCGGCACAGGAAGCGCAGGCCGGGTGTGGCGCAGGGAATGGCGAATGCCAGCGCGAACGGGCTATGCGCTTCGGCGTACTGGCCGAGGCGCGGCGAATAGACCGCGATCTCGTCGGAGATCGGACCGAGGGTCGCCAGGATGCGCGCGCCGTGCACCACCAGGCCGCGGCTGGTCTCGCGCACCGCCTGCAGCGCCGTGCCTTCCTGGAGGTTATAGGTGGCGGTGACATTGCGGCTGCGCTGGAGATTGATCAGCGAGTGGGTCAGGACGATGTCGTTCTCGCGGATGTATTCGTAGTAGCGGCGGACATTCTCGGCGAACTCGGGACGGCCATTGCCGCGCGCGAAGTAGTCGGCTGCGGCACCCCAGGCGGCGAGCGTGACGTTCATGAAGTCGGGCGAGCGGCCCATCATGCCGCAGGTGGTGCGCGCCCAGTTCAGCATCATGACGCGGCGCGCTTCCAACTCCTCGCGCGTGCGCGGATTGATGAACGACAGGCCGACGCGATCGCCGGTGGTCGGCGAGGTATAGGTCATCTCGTCCCGGTATTTCGGATCACACTGCATGTCGTAGAGCGAAGCAATCGCACGCGCGCCACCGGCGAGGCCCGGGTGCGTGGTCACGTCCTTCACGCGTTCGCCGCGCAGCCAGACCTCCGTGTCCTGCTCGCGGAGCCCGTTCAGGTATTGCCGTCCGGTGCGTGCTGGCATGCCGCGTCTCCCTTTGCGGGCCGCGATCATGGCCGTTCGTGCGGCAGCGCACCAGTCTCCCCCTCCCGCGAGGGGAGGGGAAGGTTTGGGGGGTCAGGGGTTGAAGCCGATGAACCGGTGGGGGATGCGCTGGATGTCGGCGAGGACCTCGCGGCGCAATCCAGCGGGCGCGTCAGCGGGGAATTCCAGATCGATCGAATCTGCTACCCCGCCATAGCGCTGCTCGATGGCGCCGGCGATCTCGCGGTAGGTGCCGCAGGCGGCGAAGATGCGCACGACATCGTCGGGCACCTGTGCCGCCATCGCGTCCCAGCGTCCCTCCACCGACATCCCGTGCAGCTTCAGGCCCAGGTCCTGCTGCCCGTGCAGGGCCAGGATCGGCGTGTAGGTGCGGGTCGATCCATAGAACCCGATACGGCGCCGCGCGACCTCCATGCCGGCGGCGACAGTCGCGTCATCCGGGCCGGTGACCACGAAACCGCCGCCATGGACATCGAAATGCTCGCGCGTCCGCCCGCCGCGTCGCATGCCGATGTCGATCTGCGGCAGGCATACCTCCTCGAGGTAGCGTCGCGAGCATGGCGGATGCAGCCGCACGCCATCGGCCACCTGGCCCGCCACGCGCAGCATCGCTTCACCCACAGCGGCGATCGTCACCGGCACCATCGGCAGCCCGGTCGGTTCGGGCGAGAAATCCGGCGTCATCAGTGTCAGCGTGTAGTGCTCGCTGTGGAAGTCCAGCTTTTCGCGCGTCTCCCAGCAGCGCCAGATCGCGCGCAGCGCCTGCACGTAGTCGCGCAGCCGCGGCGCCGGCGCGGTCCACGCGATGCCGAAGCGCCGCTCGTTGTGGCCCTTCACCTGGCTGCCCAGGCCCAGCACGAAACGGCCACGCGAATTCGCCTGGAGATCCCAGGCCTGCGACGCCAGCACCGTGGGACTGCGTGGAAACGCCACGGCGACCGATGGCGTCAGCTCGACGCGCTCCGTCGACAGCGCCGCGATCGCCAGCGGCGCGAACACGTCGTGACCGAGCTCCACGGTCATCGCGGCATCAAATCCAGTGGCCTCGATATCGCGTGCAGCCTGCTGGGTCTCGTGCCAGTCGCGCATCGGCAGCCTTGTGAAGACACGCATTGCTGTTCCTTGTGACGTCCCGGGAGTTTAGCGCAGACGGCGCAGTCGGCTGGGCCAGCCGACGCGGACCAGGGTTTCATCCGGGTCGGAGAGGGCGAATTCGTACATACCCCACGGCCTGTCCTCGGGTCCGCTGCTCGCCTTCAGCGCAGACCGAAACGTGGCGGCGAGTTCATCGACCTCCTCAGTGTAGAGGTAGAGGCCGAACGGGTTGCTCCCCGGCACGAGCCAATCTGCCACGGCCTTCGTAAGGTGAAGGTACCCGCCTTTGCCGTTCGACAAAATACGGTACTCGTCCGGCTCGTATGGTTGCGGATCGTCTGTTTCAGTGCGCGTGAAGCCTAGGCGGTTATAGAAGTGCTCCGAGACGTCCAGATTGTTGCATGGCAGGATCGCAGTCAGCGTACCTGATTGCTGCATGGCTTCCTCCGTCACCCGTGATCCGGCCACATTGCCGATTCCCGGGCCGATTGTTGGACGATCGTTCCCACTCTAAATGCTTCCGTCAGCGAGTCAGCAACCAACCCAAATGGGGATCAAGCCTATGCATACTGCCGCTCGAGTGAAACGGCCATTGTCCGTCATGTGCACGCTCCTCCTGGCGTGGCTGACGCTGATCCCCACCGGCGAGGCAGCAACGCCCTGGGCCTTGATCGCTCGGCGAGCGGTCGGGCGCGTCGAGCAATTGAGCCAGGCTCCGAAAGGCGAGCAGCCGGGCTTCGATGTTGCGACGGTGATCCTCAATGCCGATGCGACGAAGGTTTATGCGACCACCGTCGGACTGCTGCACAAGAACCAGACAGTGCATGTCGTCGCGGAGGATGCCGCGCACCGGACTGTTGAATTCAGCAACGGCAAGCGTTCCGCCGGCATCACTGTCAGTGACCTTGGTACGCGCCTGTCGCAGATCCTGGTCGCGTCCGCCGCCATGCAGGGCCAGGACTCGGCCACGCTGCGGATCGTCGATGGGATTCTCCGCGTGTGTCAGGAAATGAAGGTGACCTGCAGCACCCGTTAGCGCCGGCCGCGCCGGTGACATGCACCGGCGCGCTTCGCTTCAGTTCAGGCGCAGGTCCGTGATGTGGCGTGGATCGGGCTTCAGGTCGCCGCGCTCCACGCGCTTGACGATGTCGGTCAGCACCAAGTTGGCGGGCGTGGCGATGCCGATCTCGTCGCCCTTCTTGGCGACCAACCCGTTGAGGAACTCGATCTCGGTGCGACGGCCCTTCACCATGTCCTGACCCATCGACGGCCGATGCTCACCGCCACCGCCGCTCACCTCCGCCAGCCGGTGCTCGTCATAGTGCCGCGTCGCCGCCGCGTCGCCTTCGCCGGCGCGGGCGATGATCTCCGGATCGAGGTGCTGGATCTCCTCCAACTCATAGCCGAGTGCCTGCCCGACGCGGATCGCCTCGCTGCCGAGACGGGCGGAAAAGTGCCGGATCGCGTCGTTCTGCGCCATGTCCTTGCCGATCATTCCCGTGCAGGCGGACAGGCCGTTGCCCATCACGTTGGTCACCAGCTTCGACCAGCGCTCGCCCCACAGGTTCTCGGTGACCATCGCGCTGTCCGCCAGGCTGACCAGGCGGCAGATCTCCTTCACCCGGTCGGTGACTTGGCCGTGCACCTCGCCGGTGCGGAACACCGTGTGCTTCGTGCCGCTCTTGCCGGCGGCGCGGCGCACGTGGCCCGGCTCGCACAGATCGACGGTGATGGAACTGGCGATGCAGCCCACCGTCTTGCCCCAGCCGACCACGTTCGCGATCGTCTCCTCGTTCATGCAGTTCTGCAGCGAGACGATGAAGCCGCCGGGTGCCAGGTACTGGCTGATCAGCGTTGCGGCCCACTCGGTGTCGTAGGACTTCATGCAGACGAAGGCGATGTCGATCGGCTTCTCCTTGGCGAGCTGCTGCGCGTCGGTCACGTGCATCGCGCGCACCTTCGTGGTGAATTCCGGCACATCGCGGATGTGGCTGATCTTCAGACCGTCGCGCTGCATCTTCTCGACATGCGCGGGCCAGGGATCGATGAAGGTCACGTCCTCGCCGGCCTGCGCCATGTGTGCCCCGGCATAACCGCCGACGGCGCCAACACCCATGAATGCGATCTTGTTGCCCATGTTTCTCTCCCTAGCTTTCCAGCGTGTCCGCAATCTCGATGATCTCGCGCGTGCGAGACACGCGTGTGCCCCAGCGCGCATCAAACTCGGCGATGAGCGTGCGGATCGCCGGCGACGTGTTCACGGCTTCCACCGCTGCGACGTCGGCGAACCGATAGAACGCGTAATGCACGGATTGATCGGTCCGGCTCCAGCCGCGCGAGGCCCGGCCTGCACCGAACGCCTTCATCGCGTCGGGCAGATGCTCGCTGCGATACCAGTGATCGAAATCGCGCCGATCCGCCTCGGCCACCACCGCTCGCACCACCAGCCAGGCGCTTCCCGCCATCACTCCTCCCGACGCAGGCCCAGACGCGCGAGCCGCGGCAACACTTCCTGCACGAAGAATGGAATCTCCTTCAGGTAGTCGAGGAACGCAACCGAGGTGCCGGCCAGCCCCATGATGCTCATCTGTTGCATGTCGGCGACGATGTCATCTGGCGTGCCGACCAGCGGAAAAGTGCCAGGATAGGCGCCGTCGTAGCGCTTGCCGGACTCACGCATGAAGCGGTTCACCAACGGGCGGTGGATCTCGTTGCCGGCGGCATCCTTCACCACCGGTCCGCGCTGGCGCCGATAGTACGCCTGGCCCTCCGCATCGGCCATCTCTTCGGCGAAGTAGTGGTAGAAATCCTCCGCCTCCCGTCGCGTAGGCCGGCACACCACGTGGGACATGGTGTAGATATCGACGCGCCTGTCATGGCGCGCGACATGGCGGTTGATGTCGGCGAGCAGGGCAGGGGCCTGATCCAATTCGCTCATCGTGGTGAACAGCACATCGGCAGCGAGCGCGGCAAAGTCGCGACCCTTCGGCGAGAACCCGGCCGACATCACCGCGGGCCACGGCCGCTGTACCGACACGGGATCGGTCTGCAATCGCTTCAGGTGAAAGAACTCGCCGTCCCAGTCGAACTCCGGGCCGCCTTCCAAGAGCCGCGACCAGACTTTGAACCACTCCAGTCCGTGCTCGTAGCGGCGGTCCTGGTCGATGGTGACGCCGTGCAGGTCGAACTCCTCCTGGTTCCAGCCGCACACGATGTTCAGGCCCGCCCGGCCGTGCGTGACGTGGTCGATCGTGGCGATCGCCTTGGCGCCGAATGCCGGCGTGACCAGCGGCACGTGCACGGTGGAGAAGATTGCGATGCGCCTGGTCAGTGCGCCAAGGGCGGCGCCGTGCGTCAGTGTCTCGAATGAGTGGCCGTAAATATTCGCCTTGCCCTGAAAGCCGCGCCATTTCGCCACCGGCAGAATGAACTCCATTCCCGCCTCGTCGGCGATGCGCGTCATCGCCACGATGTCGTCCCAGTCCGCGCGCCAGCGCTCCGGTGCGAGGCTCATGGTCAGCCCGCCGTCGCAATTGGCGCTGAACACGCCGAGCTTGAATACGTTTGGTCCGAACAGCGGGTTGTTGAAGCGGGATGGATGCATCGGCGGCGATCTTTCCCGTTCAGAACAGTTGGATCAATTGCGTCTTCAGGTAGGCCGTCTCCGGCAGATGCGGATGCACCGGATGGTCCGGGCCGGCGCCGCCGGTGAACAGAATGCGACCCTCGCGACGCGCGCGACGCAAGCCGACGGCGATCTGCGCGCTCCAAGCCTCCAGCGGCGCATGATGGCTGCACGAGGCGACGAACAGGAAGCCACCCGGTGCCACCAGTGGTGCTGCCAGGCGTGCCATCCGACCGTAGGCGCGCAACCCAGCCTCCGCGTCCTTGCGTGAGGGCGCAAAGGCTGGCGGATCGCACACCACCACGTCGAATTGTTCGCCGACCAGCGCTGCCATCGCATCGAACCCATCATCGCGCCGGACATGCACGCGTGGCGCAATGCCGTTCAGTGACGCGATTGCCTCCGCCTGCGCCAGCGCCGGTGCGCTGCTGTCCAACAAGAGCGCCTCGCGCGCTCCCGCCGCGGCGCAGCGCAGACCGAACGCGCCGATATGGCAGAAAACGTCCAGCACCCGCGCGCCTTGCGCCAGCGCAACCACGCGGTCGCGGTTGGGACGCTGGTCGAAGAACCAACCGGTCTTCTGGCCGCCGAGCGGATCAATGGCGAACCGAACGCCGCCCTCGACCACCTCCGCCTGCGCGTCATTGCCGAACGACAGCTCGACGTTCTCTGCCAAGCCCTCCTGCCGACGGGCGGCAAAGTCATTGCGTGCCACCACTGCTCGCAGCGGCAACAAGCTGGTGAGCGCCTCCACGATCGATGAGGTCAGCCGATCCATCCCGGCGGTGTTCGCCTGCAGCACCGCGACATCGTCGTAGCGGTCGATCACCAGGCCGGGCAGCCGGTCCGCCTCGGCGTGCACCAACCGGTGGAAGGGCGTGTCACAGATACGGCGGCGCACTCCGATGGCCTCGCCCAGACGCACTCGCAGCCACTCCACGTCGATCGTCGCTGTCGGATCGCGATCCAGCAGCCGCGCCGCGATCAGGCTGCGCGGGTTGAACATGAATGTGCCGAATTGCGTGCCGTCGTCGCCCTCGATCCGGACCAGGTCACCCGCCGGCATCTGCCGATATTCCGGCTTCATGACAAGCTCGTTGGAGAACACCCAAGGTGAGCCGGCTCGCAGCCTTCGCCCCTGGCCAGGGCTGAGTCGCAGTGTCGGTCGGTTCAAGCGCCGGTGTCCATCAATCGCCCAAGGAGCCAGCCTGGGGCCGTCACGGGATGCGAGGGCCGTCTGTCGCTACTGTAGGGCGGGTTGCACGAGGTCCGCCACATTCTCATGACGCTCGGCAAGGGCAGGGCGGGGATTAAGGCTGGCTCGGATATTCATCCGCATATACGCGGAGCGGCAGCGTCGGTCTGGGGCTATCTCAGCCAAAACCTCTGGAGTGCCCGATGCGCTTGTGTCTTGTGCTGCCGACGCATCAGGACTGTTGCCTGTTTCGCCGCCGCGCGTCGAGCTTCGAAGACCGCTGCGGTCAGGTCCTCGCGGATGGCATCGCGCCCCAGGGCGTCGAGCGTCCACGACACGGCTTGCTCTATGTCCGGCAGACGCAGTTCTTCAGGGCGTGTTTCGAGGACGCGGCGCAGGAGCAGGTTTGCGACGTGGCTGAAATCTGAAGGCATTGACCAGGCTTTTTCCCGCTTGCGCGGGCGTTTGGCGCAACACCATCCGTTGATACTTGGTAAAGTTCTCGCTAATAGCTGAAGGTGCGCCCCGCTTCGATGATTTTGTTCTACTTCAGCGAGAGTGTATTGTGCACCCGACACTTGTTTGTATTGAAATATCCCGCCGCACGTGCGACGGTTGTTGTATAGTCGCGTTTCAAACGCGTAGGATTTTGCATCCTTTGGTTGTCTGCCCTTCAGTAAGCAGAAGGGTTTGCTTACTGGCGGAGGGCGGTCGCCGTCGCGGGTTCTTAGGCTGCGGCGCGGCGCGTCGGAAGTAGGATCGCCCGCAGTGCTGCCACCAACCGATCCATCATCGCATCGGTATGCAGTGGCGTCGGGGTGATCCGCAACCGCTCCTCGCCACGAGGGACAGTCGGATAATTGATCGGCGTCGCGTACATGCCGAACTCATCGAGCAGCCGCCGGCTCACCGCGCTGCACAGTGCGGCGTCGCCAATGTGCAACGGCACGATGTGGCTGGACGACGGCAGCACTGGCAGTCCGGCCTCGGCCAGCCGCCGCTTCAGCGTCTCGGCGCGCTCGAACAGTGCGGCGCGCCGGTCAGAATTGCCCCGCACGTGGCGCACGCTGGCGAGCGCCGCCGCCGCGATCATCGGTGGCAGCGATGTGGTGAAGATAAACCCGGGCGCACAGGAACGGATGTAGTCCACCACCGGTGCATCGCCGGCAATGTAGCCGCCGTGGCAACCAAAGGCTTTGGCGAGCGTGCCCTCGATCACATCGATCCGCATCGCTACACCATCTCGCTCCGCCACGCCGGCGCCGGACGGACCGTACATGCCGACCGCATGCACCTCGTCGAGATAGGTCATCGCGCCATAGCCCGCGGCGAGGTCGCAGATCGCGGCGATCGGAGCGATGTCGGCGTCCATGGAATACACTGATTCGAATGCGATCAGTTTCGGCGCCGTCGGGGACACGGCGCGCAGCAGGTCCTCAAGATGCGCCAGGTCGTTGTGGCGGAAGATGTGGCAGGTCGCCCGCGATCCCTTGATGCCAGCGATCATCGAGGCGTGGTTGCGCGCATCGGAGAATACCTGCCAATCCGGCAGCGAGTTCAGAATAGTGGAGAGTGCCGCCTGATTAGACACGAAGCCCGACGTGAACAGCAGTGCCGATGCCTTGCCATGAAGATCAGCGAGCTCCTTCTCGAGCGCGTCGTGTGCCGGGCTGGTGCCGCTGATATTGCGCGTTCCGCCGGCACCAGCCCCCATCTCGCGGGCGGCCGCACAGGCGGCCTCGATCACCACCGGGTGGCCGCCCATGCCCAGATAGTCGTTCGACGACCACACCAGCACCTCGCTGCCGTCGGGTCGGCGGTACAGCGGAAATCGTTCCGCCTGCTTGCGTAGCGGAGTAAAGCGGCGATAGCGGCCCTGCCTCTCGATGTCGACCAGAGCCTCACGGCAGTGAGCTTGGAACGGATGCATCTCTACGCCTGATCTCCCGACGAGATTGGTATCCAGTCTATCGGCCGCAACCGCTGCTTCCCATCCGTATAAACCCGGACTCAAGATGAATAATCCTTCACCGTACGTAAACGCGAACTTCCTGCTGCGCGCCGGCCTGCTCGGTGCGGAGCCCAAGATGGACGCGGCTGGCGGGCACGCCCTGGGCCATGATGTCGCGCATCACATCCGTGGCCCGGCGCTGCGCCGCAGCCACGTCGGCACCGGCGGGCAACATGGCAATCACGTCGTAATCCACTCCAGGCGCACGCGTCTCGGCCTCCCGCACCGCATAGCGCAACATGTCCTGGTAGTTCGGGTTGGGCTCCGAATAGCCGATGGTGAGCAGGGCAGTGCGGGTGTCCCCCTTCGGAGCTTCGGTCTTGGCGGGCGCTGCCTCCGGTGAGGGGGCGAAGGTCGTCTGGTCGACCAGCTTACAGCTGGTGAGCGCGAGGCCCGCTGCCAACATCCACATCGCTCTCATGCCGACCTCTGTCCTGGTTTCTCACTCTCTTGCAGCCAGCCGCCCGGCGGGCAAGATGCGCCGATCCCACGCAAGGATGCCTCGCATGATCGCCCAGACCAACCAGCGCATCGATGGCAAGCGGCTATGGGACAGCCTGATGACGATGGCGGAGATCGGAGCGACGGCGAAGGGCGGTGTGCGGCGGCTGACCCTGACCGAGGTGGACCGCCGGGGGCGCGACAGATTCCGCGCCGCATGCGAGGCAGCAGGACTGACGGTGCGGGTCGACGCGATCGGCAATATGTTCGCCCGCCGTCCCGGGCGCGATCCGAACCGGCTGCCGGTGCTGTTCGGCAGCCATCTCGACAGCCAGCCCTCAGGTGGGAAGTTCGACGGCGCTCTCGGCGTGCTCGCCGGGCTCGAGGTCGTGCACACCCTGAACGACCTTGGCCTCGTGACCGAGGCGCCACTCGAGCTGGTGAACTGGACCGACGAGGAGGGCAGCCAATTCGGGCATTCGCTGATGGGGTCGGGCGTGTGGTCCGGCGTGTTCTCGCTCGACAAGGCGTATGCGCTGTCCGACGTGGAAGGCGTGACCGTGGGGACCGCGCTCGACGGCATTGGCTATCGCGGGCAGGAGCCGGCCGCGGCGTTTCCGGCGGACGCCTACTTCGAGCTGCATATCGAGCAGGGGCCGATCCTGGAGCGCGAGACGAAGCAGATCGGCATCGTCACCGGTGCGCAGGCGATGGTCTGGTATGATGCGGTCGTCACCGGCCAGGATTCCCATGCCGGGACCACACCGCCCTCGGCGCGCAAGGATGCGCTGGTATGCGCGGCGCGAATTATCGACCTGGTCGATCGCATGATGCGCGCGCGCGGCGAGGACGGCCGCGGCACTGTCGGTCAGCTTCTCGTTTCACCGAATAGCCGCAACGTGGTGCCTGGCGAGGTGCGGTTCTCGGTGGAATTCCGCCACCCGTCTGATGCAGAAGTGGATCGTCTGGGCGCACAGTTCCCGCGTGAGGCGGGCTTCATAGCCCGTGATTGCGGGGTGCAGCTGGAGCTGGCTCAGTTATTCAAAATCCCGGCGCAGCCGTTCGATCCCGCCTGCGTGGAGCTCGTACGGCAGGGCGCGGCAAAGCTCGGCTACAGCGCGCGTGAGATCGTCTCGGGAGCCGGACACGACGCCGTATACGTGGCGCGCCACGTGCCGACCGCGATGATTTTCACACCGTGCAAGGATGGCCTGTCGCACAACGAGGCGGAAAGTATCGAGCCCGAGGAAGCGGAGGCCGGAACGCAGGTTTTGTTCGAGGCGGTCCTGGCGCGGGCAAACAGAGCTACGTAGCGCCGGTGCACCGCTGGCGTGATAGTGATCGATGGCGGCGGGATTGCCGCCGCCGTGCCCGGACCTTATAGCCGCTGGCAGCCTTGAGGAGACGCCATGGCCGGACCTGATGCGCCCACCATCGATAACCCGGTGCTCATCCACCAGGCGGAGATCCTGGCCAGAGCGCCGACCCAGGCCTGGCAGATGGCCAACGCCATTCGTGCGCTGGCGATCGATGCGGTGGAGGCAGCCAAATCAGGCCATCCAGGCATGCCGATGGGCATGGCTGACGTGGCGACCGCGCTGTGGAGCCGCTTCCACAAGTTCGATGCCGCGGACCCGCATTGGCCGGATCGCGATCGCTTCGTGCTTTCGGCCGGACATGGCTCAATGCTGCTGTACGCGCTGCTCTACCTCACTGGCCACGACGGCATGGGGATCGAGGAGATCAGGCGCTTTCGCCAGCTTCACTCCAAGGCCGCCGGCCATCCGGAATACGGCGAGCATCCGGCGATCGAGACCACGACCGGTCCACTTGGGCAAGGAATCGCAACCGCGGTCGGCATGGCGCTGGCAGAACGGATGCTGGCGGCTCGGTTCGGCCGCTCGCTGGTGGATCACCGCACCTGGGTGATCGCCTCGGACGGCGACATGATGGAGGGCATCAGCCACGAGGCCGCCGCCATCGCAGGTCATCTTTGCCTGTCCAAACTCACCGTCATGTATGACGACAACCACATTTCGATCGACGGCGATACCGCGCTGGCATACTCGGACGACGTGGTGAAGCGCTTCACGGCCTATGGCTGGGCGGCGCGGCGGATCGACGGTCACGACCCGCAGCAGATCAACGCGGCGCTATCGTTCGCCATGCGCTCGAAGAAGCCGACGCTGATCGCGTGCCGCACCATCATTGGCCTCGGCGCGCCGACCAAGGCAGGCACTGCCGCGACCCATGGTTCGCCGCTCGGTGGCCAGGAAGCGGCAGGGGCGAAGGCAGCTCTTGGCTGGCACGAGCCGCCGTTCACCGTACCGGACGAACTGCTGGAGCGCTGGCGCGCCGTCGGCGGCCGTGGCGCCGGCGCTCGTCGCGCATGGCTCAAGCGTCTCGCACACAACAACATGCGCCCGGAATTCGAGCGCGTGATGGGGGGAAAGCTACCGGACAACTGGCACGAGACGGTTGCGGCGCTGAAGCAGGAGATTGCTGATACCAGGCCGAAGATGGCCACGCGCCAATCCAGCCAGAAGGTGCTGGAGGCGCTCGTGCCGGCGACGCCGGAACTGATCGGCGGCTCGGCCGATCTGACCGGCTCCAATCTGACCTTTGTGAAATCCATGGGCACGGTGAATGCCGGCAACTTCTCCGGCCGTTACGTCCACTATGGGGTGCGCGAACACGGCATGTGCGCGGCGGCGAACGGGATCGCGCTGCATGGCGGCCTGATCCCTTACACCGGCACGTTCTTCGTCTTCACCGACTACATGCGCCCGGCCATCCGCATCGGCGCCATCGCGCGGGCCCATGTCATCCATGTGCTCACACATGATTCCATCGGCCTCGGCGAGGACGGGCCGACGCATCAGCCGATCGAGCACCTCGCCAGTCTGCGCGCCATGCCGCACCTCCACGTCTATCGCCCGGCGGACGCAATGGAGGTGGCCGAGTGCTGGGAACTGGCGATCCGCCGTGACGACGGCCCTAGTTTGCTGGTGCTGACCCGGCAGGCCCTGCCGACGATGCGCACCGACACGACGGAAAACCGCTGTGCCCGCGGCGGCTACGTGCTGGCGGAGGCTGAAGGGCCTCGCGCGGTTACGCTGGTCGCCACCGGGTCCGAGGTATCGATCGCAATGGACGCGCGCGCGGCTCTGGCCACCGACGGGGTCGCCACCGCCGTGGTGTCCCTTCCCTGCTGGGAGTTGTTCTCGCAGCAAGATGAAGCGTATCGTGCCCAGGTGCTGGGGACCGCACCCCGGGTCGGCGTCGAGGCCGCCGGCGGGTTCGGCTGGGAGCGCTGGCTTGGCAATGACGGCATTTTCATCGGTATGACCGACTTCGGAGCCTCGGCACCTTATGAGGATCTTTACAAACACTTCGGTATCACCCCCGACGCTATCGTGGCCGCGGTCCGCAAGCGGCTCGGCTAAGGGCCTGAATCACAGAGAAGGAATGCAACCATGCCCGTGAAGGTCGCCATCAACGGATTCGGACGGATCGGCCGCCTGGTGCTGCGCGCGATGATCGAGAGCGGTCGCGATGACCTTGTGCCGGTCGCGATCAATGATCTCGGCAGCACCGAGGCGAACGCGCACCTGTTCCACTACGATAGTGTGCATGGCCGCTTTCCCGGCCAGCTCGAAGTATCGGGCGATACGATCACCATTCGCTATGGCGGCCGGACCTGGGGGCCGATCAAGGTGTCGGCCGAACGCGATCCGACCAAGGTGCCGTACGCTGGCGTCGATGTCGCGCTGGAGTGCACCGGCATCTTCACCAGCAAGGAGAAGGCGTCCGCGCTGATCACGGCCGGCGCGCGCAAGGTGCTGATTTCGGCGCCAGGCGACCATGTAGATGCCACCATCGTGTATGGCGTGAACCATAAGTCGATCACCAAGGACATGACGGTGATCTCCAACGCGTCGTGCACGACGAACTGCCTGGCACCGATGGCCAAGGTGCTGCACGACAGCTTCGTCATCGAGCGCGGCTACATGGTGACCATCCACGCCTACACCGGTGATCAGAACACCGTCGATACGCTGCACAAGGACCTGCACCGCGCGCGTGCAGCCGCGGTCTCTGCGATTCCGACCTCCACCGGCGCTGCGCGCGCGGTCGGGCTGGTGATGCCGGAACTGAAGGGCAAGCTGGACGGCACGGCGATCCGCATCCCGACACCGAATGTGTCACTGGTGTCATTGGATGTGAACCTGAAAAAGCCGGCGACCAAGGACCAGGTCAACGCGGCGATGCTGGATGCGTCGAAGGGCGCACTGCGGGGCATTCTCGACTACAACACAGAGCCGCTGGTCAGCGTCGATTTCAACCACAGCCCGGCGTCCTGCACATTCGATGCGACACAGACCGCGGTGGTCGATGGTGCGCTGGTTCGCGTGATGGGCTGGTACGACAACGAGTGGGGCTTCTCGAACCGCATGTCCGACACGGCGGCGCTGTTCGGCAGTCTGTAACGCCCTGATCCTCCCCCTCCCCTTGCGGGAAGGGATCAGGGGGAGGGGAATTCGTACGTCGGAGACAGCCCATGTCCTTCCGCACCCTGGATGGCGCCGATGTGGCCGGCAAAACCGTCCTTCTGCGCGCCGACCTCAATGTGCCGGTTCGCGATGGCAAGATCAGCGACCTGACGCGCATCGAACGCCTGACACCGACGATCCGCGAGCTGGTCGCCAAGGACGCGAAGGTTATCGTCTGCAGCCACTTTGACCGGCCGAGGGGCAAGCGCGTGCCGGCGATGTCGCTGGCACCGGTTGCGACCGCGCTGGGCGAGGTGCTGGGGCAGCGGGTGCGCTTCGCGGAGGACTGCATTGGCGTGGTGGCACAACAGGCGGTCGATCGCATGTCGCCGGGAGACGTGCTGGTATTGGAGAACACCCGCTTTTACGCGGCGGAGGAGAACAACGATCCCGGCTTCGCTGCCGAACTGGCAAAGCTGGCCGATGTCTACGTGAACGATGCCTTTTCAGCGGCGCATCGCGCTCACGCCAGTACCGAGGGCGTGGCGCACCTGCTGCCCGCTTATGCCGGGCGACTGATGCAGGCGGAACTGGAAGCGCTGGAAGCGGCTCTCGGCAGCCCCGTGCGTCCTGTTGCCGCGATCGTCGGCGGCGCCAAGGTGTCGACCAAATTGGATCTGTTGGGGAACCTCGTTGGTAAGGTGAACGCCCTGGTGATTGGCGGCGCGATGGCCAACACCTTCCTGGCCGCACAAGGTCTGGCGGTCGGCCGCTCGCTGCAGGAAGCCGAAATGCATGCGACCGCGCTCGACATCCTGACGCGCGCCAGGGCGGCGGGGTGCGAGGTCGTGCTGCCGAGCGATGCCGTCGTGGCTGGTGAATTGAAGCCTGGTGTGCCGACGCGGGCCGTCTCCGTCACGGCTGTGCCCGGTGACACGATGATCCTCGATGTCGGCCCGGTGACCGTCGCAGCGTTGATCCGGCACCTGAGTGATTGGCACACAGTGGTGTGGAACGGGCCGCTGGGCGCCTTTGAAACCCCGCCCTTCGACGCAGCCACGACCGCGTTTGCGAAAGCGGTGGCGGAGGCTACCGGGAAGGGAGCACTGCGCAGCGTCGCCGGTGGGGGCGATACGGTCTCGGCATTGCGGCGTGCCGGCGTGCTGGACCGCATGAGCTACGTCTCAACTGCCGGCGGTGCGTTCCTGGAATGGTTGGAGGGCAAGACGCTGCCCGGTGTCGCCGCGCTCGGCTGACCGGTTGCGAGCCTACTTGGCCGGTCCGGACATCTTTTTGTCCGAGGCGGTGCAACTGACAGAGCGCAAAAAGGCAATCTGTGCGCGGCATGGACTGATCGGGATTTCGCCGCTCGACCCGTTGCCGGACGAACTGTCCGACGGGGCGGCGCAGCCCGAGTGGCGGCGCATCGCACTACGCAACGAGGCGCACATCCGGTCCTGCGATCTGATGCTCGCCAATCTGACGCCGTTTCGTGGACCGAGTGCTGATGTTGGAACGGTCTACGAGGTCGCATTCATGCGCTCGCTGAGTCGGCCGGTATTTGCCTACGCCACGACGGCCGCTGGCTTCACGCGTCGCACACTCGACTTCGCCGCCGGACAGGGTGGTGTCGTCGCCGCGCCCGATGGGTCGCTGCGCGACGCCCAGGGCATGCTGATCGAGCAGTTCGGGCTGTTCGACAACCTGATGATCGAGGCGGGTATCCTTGCCTCCGGCGGCCAGTTGATCGTCGAGGAGATTGCCGCGCAGCATCGTTGGTCCGACCTATCGGTTTTCGAGCGCTGTGTGCGGGCGTCCGTGGGCTAGCCGTCGCCAGTGGCGCGCGGTGCGGCCGGACCCAGTGCCGCAGCGACGCCGAATTCACCCGGGAGCGAGCCCCGCGGAAACAGCCGCGTGACATGCCCCATCTTGCGCCCGGGCCGGGCGTCGATTTTCCCGTACAGATGCGGGATCAGCCCTGGTGCGGCAAGGATCTGCGGCCAAAGCGCAGCCTCATCCGGGCCGACAAGGTTTTTCATCACCGCGTCCGAGTGGCGCATCGCCGGCGGCAGCGGCAGGCCGGCGATGGCGCGAATGTGCAGTTCGAACTGGCTCGCCGGGCAGGCGTCGATCGTCCAATGGCCTGAGTTGTGCGGCCGAGGTGCGATCTCGTTGACCAGCACCCGGCCGTTGCGATCAACGAACATCTCTACCGCGAGAAGCCCGACGAGATCCAGCGCACCGGCGACCCGCCGAGCGATCGCCTGTGCCTGCCGATCGACCGGCTGCGGGATGCGCGCCGGAGCCAGGGTCAGGTCGAGAATGTGGTCCCGATGGCGGTTCTCGACCGTGTCGAAGGCGGCATAGGCGCCTTCCTCGTCGCGTGCCGCGATGACGCTCATCTCCAGCGCGAAGTCAACGAATCCTTCCAGGATCAACGGCTTGGGCGACAAAGCCGCAAAGGCCGGTGCGATGTCGGCATTCTGTCGCAGCATTGCCTGCCCCTTGCCGTCATAACCAAGACGAGTGGTTTTCAGCACTGCTGGCAGCCCGATCCGGCCAACCGCGGCTATCAGGGAATCGAAGTTCTCCACCGCTGCCCACGGCGCCGTCGGCACGCCGGCTCCGTTCAGGAAGGTCTTTTCGAGGACCCGGTCCTGGCTGGTGCGAAGGATCTCGGGGGAGGGGCGCACCGGCTTGATGGATGCAAGAAGATCAAGACCTTCCGCGCTGACGTTCTCGAACTCGAAGCTGATGACATCCACCGCGGCAGCGAACTCGCGTAGGCCGGCAGGTGCCTGGTAGTCGCTGATCGTGGTTGCGGCAGACACCTGGCTGGCCGGGCTGTCCTGCTCCCTGGTCAGGATATGACACCTATAACCGAGCCGGGCCGCGGCGAGTGCGGACATACGCCCCAACTGGCCACCGCCGACCAGGCCTATCGTTGAGTTCGGCGGTAGTGGCGACGTCATTCCGGTGCGTCGGCCACGGACTTGGTCTGCTCCTCGCGCAGCCTGTCGAGCCGCCCGGCCAGTTCCGCGTCATTGTTGGCTAAGATCGCGGCGGCGAGCAGGGCAGCATTCACTGCACCTGCACGGCCGATCGCAAGCGTTCCGACCGGAACACCAGCGGGCATCTGCACAATGGCAAGCAGACTGTCCATGCCTTTGAGACTATGGGATTCAACCGGCACGCCGAGCACTGGCAGCGGTGTCCAGGCGGCGCACATCCCCGGCAGGTGGGCAGCGCCACCGGCGCCAGCGATGATCACCTTCAGGCCTCGCTGTCGGGCGCCCGTGGCGTAATCGCGCAATCGGTCCGGGGTCCGATGTGCCGAGATGATGCGGGTCTCATGCATTACCGCCAGCCGTTGCAGCGTTTCCGCCGCGTGCCGCAGGGTGCTCCAGTCCGACTGGCTGCCCATGATGATGCCGACGACGGGACCCATCAGGCGATGCTGTCCGGGATCAGCCGGCTCTCCAGCCAGGAGATCTCGTCCTTCAGCATGAGCTTCCGCTTCTTAAGCCGTTGCAGATGCAACTGATCGGCCGCGCCGTGTTCCGCCAGGCGCGCGATCACCGTATCGAGATCGCGATGCTCGCTGCGGAGTTCGTGCAGCTTGCGCAGCAGCGAGTCCCGGTCGGTCAGCATTCTGGTTCAATACCACGAAATCGCAGTCGGCACGGAGTCCTCCGGTGAGAGATTCGGCATGGCCCTGAGCATGTCAATCGGGTTACCATGCTGTTTCTGGCTGACCTTGAGCGGAGGAGGTTCATGACCCTTCAGGCCCGTCTCGATGCCCTGAAAGAGCGCCACGCGGCGCTCGAACTGCGCATCGCCGACGAGGACCAGCGACCTAGGCCCGACAGCGAGACGCTGACGCGCCTCAAGATCGAGAAGTTGCGGGTCAAAGAGGAAATGGAGCGCCTCCGCACCCAAACGGAGTAGGCTTCAGGCGACCTCGTCAGTTTCAGGCACCGGCGGCGGCGGGACAGCACGGCCCTCCCGTTCCAGCCGCTCGTTGGCCTGGGCGATCGCGGCGTTGAGGTCGGTCTGGCTGCACAATCCCAGAATGACCGGATCGCGCGGCTTGATGTTGGCGCTGTTCCAGTGCGAACGCTCACGCACCTTCTGGATGGTGTCTTTGGTGGTGCCGAGAAGCTTGGAGACCTGAGCCTCTGAAAGCTGCGGGTAGCTGCGCAACAGGAAGGCGATCGCGTCGGGACGGTCATTGCGCTTGGCCACAGGCGTGTAACGCGAGCCACGCAGACGCTTCGGCGCGGGCAACGCCGTCGGCGCCAATCTCAGGCGTATATCTGCGTCAGCCTCCGCGCGGCGGATTTCATCGGCGGTGAGTTGGCCGTTGGCGATCGGGTCATAGCCGACGATGCCCTGCGCGACCTCGCCGTCGGCGATCGCCTGCACCTCAAGCGGATGCATGCCGCAGAAGTCGGCAATCTGCGTGAAGGTGAGCGCGGTCTTCTCGATCAACCACACGGCGGTGGCCTTTGGCATCAGCGGTAATGTCATGGCTGGCGGATATGACAACCACCTGAGGGTGGGTCAAGGGCGCTGGTCAGGATTATGCTGCGATGTTCCGCATGGGAGGCGAGGGATGATGGAAGAGGATGAAGGCCCGGTCCGCAAGCGGGTGCGGCTGGAGAAGTTGGTGCTCGATCCGCTGGGGATCACCGAGTTGCGCGACTACATCGACGAGCTGAAGGCTGAAATCGCCAGGGTGGAGGCAGACATCGACCGCAAGCAAGGCCACCGCAGCGCCGCCGATGCGTTCTTCCGCAAGCCTTGACGGGTTCAGAATAAGGAAAGGGCCGGCGAACCGGCCCTCTCCCCTGCTAGTCAGCGCGCGTGCGTCAGGCTGCCTTCACGGCCTCCTGACCGTCATTGGCCACTGCCGCCACGGGGCCGTTGCCGACTGCGATGCGGCGCGGCTTCAGCGCCTCAGGCACCACCCGCTTCAGGCCGATATGGAGCAACCCGTTCTGCAGGTCGGCGCCATCGACCACGATATGATCAGCGAGCACGAACCGGCGCTCGAAGGCGCGGCCGGCGATGCCGCGATACAGCATCTCACCCTTCTGTCCTTCGCTGCTCGCCTTACCGGACACCAGCAACGTGTTGTCCTTCACGACGAGGTCCAGCTCCTCCGGCCGGAAGCCCGCTACTGCCATGGTAAGGCGGTAGGTGTCCTCGCCGGTCTTCTCGATGTTGTAGGGGGGGTAGCTCGATGCGTCCGCGCTGGACGTCGCGGTGTCCATCAGACGGGCCATCCGGTCGAAACCGATAGCGGTACGAAACAATGGGGCAAAATCAAACGTCGTCATGGGAGAACCTCCTGCTTCAGCAAGGTCATTATCCTGGACCGCCCGAATGGGCCGGCCCGCCTAACCTCCAGAACCCCGACAGGGCGTTCCGGACACCCCTGAAATGGCAAGCGCCGCCCCTCGGTTCAAGGGGCGGCGCAGTGCAAAGTCGTAGTTGCGGTCTGGCTACTTCTTGATACCGAGGCCCGCGAACTTCTTGTTGAACTTGGCGACCTGGCCGCCGCTGTCGATGATGCGGTGCTGACCGGTCCACGCCGGATGCGACTTCGGATCGATGTCCAGCCGCAAGGTATCGCCCAGCTTGCCATAGCATGAGCGTGTCTTGAACTGGGTGCCGTCGGTCATCACGACGTTGATCTCATGGTAGGTGGGGTGGATGCCCGGCTTCATGGCGCTGCTCCTGCTGGCGCCGCCGATCCCGACCGGCAGCACGAGCGCCGGCATATAGCGCCGGCGTCGCGCAAAGGCCAGTGCCTCGGCTTTACCGAGCGGCCGCCTGATGGCGGGCATGATCGTTCGCCGCGTAGTTGCGGAACATCTGGTCGGCCGTCTTCTTCTGCTGATCGGACAGTGAGCCGTACAGCGTTTGGAAGGCCGGCACGAGCTTCTGCATGTCCTGCGCGCGCTCCTGCTCGATCTGCGCATAGGATTGCATGTTGTCGACCGCCGTCATGGAGCCAAGCTTCTCGGCGCGCTGCTGGTAAATTGTATCCATCGCCTTGGCGTTGTCGCGCATCACCTCGGCGAACTGATCCCATGGCTGGCTCTGCTGCGGCGTGATGTGCAGTCTGCTGCGCAGGTCGGCGATACGCCGTTCGACCAGACCTTCGATGGTCTCGCCAGGCTGCCTGGCGGACACGGCACGGCTGCCATGCGGCGTCGCCTTCTGGCTGGTGCCCGAGGGGGCGCCCGCCGCCGGAGTATTGGTCTGGTCCGGTGCCGTCTGTGCGAAGGCCGGTGCCGTGAACAGCAATGTGGTGACCAGCAGCAAGGCGGCACGCTGGGCGAGCGTCTTCGTCATGGCAGACTTCTCCCTTGCGGACTGGGGCTGAGTTCTGGCGGTCGATTGTGGCGGGACTGGGTCGCCTCGTGGGGTATTGTCGTGGCGCCATCAGGCGAGCGTGGCGCGCCAGTAGGGTTGCGGCAGCTCCGGCTTGACACCCAGCGCCTGCGCCGCGCGCACCGGCCAGGCCGGGTCCGCCAGCAGCACGCGCGCGACGAACACCAGATCGGCGCGCCGGTTGGCGGCGATCTCGGCCGCGTGGGTCGGTTCGGTGATCAGCCCGACCGCGCCGGTGGCGATGCCGGCGTCGCGCCGGATGCGGTCGGCGAACGGCACCTGATAGCCCGGGTGAGTCGGGATGCGGACATCAGGCGAGACGCCGCCCGACGAGCAGTCGATCAGGTCCACGTCGCTGCGCGCCGCAAGTTGCCGGCACAGCGCGACGGTATCGTCGATAGTGAGGCCCCCCGTCAGATAATCGACGCAGGACAGGCGCACGAACAGCGGCAGATCGGCCGGCCACTCGCTGCGCACCGCGTCCAGTGTCTCCATCAAGAAGCGGCTGCGTCCCGCGAGATCGCCGCCGTAGCCGTCATTGCGATGATTGGTGATCGGCGAAAGGAACGACCGTGCGCGGCGTGAATCTCCACCACCTGCATCCCGGCCTCGCGCGCCATCCGTGCCGCGGCGGCGAATTGTCCGGCGATGTCGGCGATCTCGCCGGCGGTCAGCGCGTGGGGGTCGACCGCTCCCGGGTGGAACGCGATTGGGCTGGGGCCGACCGGCACCCAGCCGCCGTCATGCGGGGCGATCGGTTTGCTGCCTTCCCATGTGCGGGTCGTGCTCGCCTTGCGTCCGGCGTGCGCGAGCTGAATGCCGGGCACCGCACCGCCGCGACCAATGATCGCAGCCAGTCGCGCCAGCAGCGCCTGATGCTGCGCATTCCACAGGCCGAGGCAGTGCGGCGTGATGCGGCCGATCGCCGAGACGTGGGTGGCTTCAGTGAACACGATGCCGGCGCCGCCCATCGCCCGCGCGCCGAGGTGCTGCACGTGCCAGTCGTCGCCGAGACCGTCCACGGCGGAATACTGGCACATCGGCGATACCACGATGCGGTTGCGCGCGGTGACGGAACGGAAACTGATCGGCTCGAACAGAAGCGGCGTTGCCATGCTGGTCACGGTCCTTGCGGCTGCGTTGCGGCGCAGTATCGCAGCGAACCGTCTGCGGTGTCAGTTCAGTTGGGCGCCATGCCCTTCTGGGCCAGTTCGCTTATCGCCTTGTCGGTCTTGTCCAGTTCGAGGCCCATCCCGCGCATGACATGCGGCGCCTTCGTGAACTGGATGTCGCTATAGGCGACCACCTCGACCCGGTTCCCCCACGGATCGAGAAAATCCAGGAACGGGCCGTCGAGCAATTCACCGCCCGCCGCCTTGACCAGATCGCGCACCGCGCTGCGATCATCTACCACCAGGCCGAAATGGCGCGGGCTGTCGCGGTGTTCTGTGCTGACCTGCGTCAGGTTGATGAACTGGTCGCCCATGTCGATGAAGGCGTTATTCTTGCCCTTGCCGCGCAGCGTGAAGTCGAAGATGCGGCCATAGAAGTCCAAAGCCTCCTCAATGTCGCCGACCTCGATCGCGACATGGTTCATCCCGACCATTTTCGGCTTGTGCATGGGCTGTCCTCCTGCGGCGTAGGCTGCCGCTCAGATGGGCGTGGCGGCGTCGGTCTGCCAGGGGTGCTCCCCTTGCACGCCGCGTTGCCGCCATGCGAGCCTTTGCTCACGCCGACCGGAGGAAACGATCATGAGCGCCGCATTCGATCTCACGTCCCGCTTTGCCAAGGGACTGCCCGACCCGTCGCCGCGCTTCGGTGGCTTTCCCAGGTACAATTTCGTCGGCGGCCACAATGATCCGGAGCGGATTCCGATCGAAGGGCTGATCGAGGCCACAGCATCCGTGCTGCGGCGCGAAGGCTCGAAGCTGGCTATGTACAGCCTGGCGCAGGGGCCGCAAGGTTTCGTCGGTTTGCGCGAGATGGTTGCCGACAAGCTGAATCGCCACCGCGGCATGAAGATCAGCCGCGACGACGTGCTGGTCACCACAGGTTCTGGTCAGGGCATCGACATCATCAGCCGCATGTTCGTCGATCCTGGCGACACGGTGATCCTGGAGGAGTTCTGCTACGCGGGTGCGATCAATCGCTTCAAGCGCGTCGGCGCCGACATCATCGGCATTCCGCTGGACGAGGACGGGATGCGGCTGGACGTGCTGGCGTCGACGCTGGAGGAACTGAAGCAGAAGGGCGTGACGCCGAAATACATCTATACGATTCCGACGATCCAGAACCCGACCGGCAGCATCATGCCGCTGGAGCGGCGCCAGCAGTTGCTGGCTCTCGCGCGTCAATATGGCGTACCGATCTTCGAGGACGAGTGCTACGCCGATCTGGTCTGGGCAGGCGCCGCGCCGCCGTCGTTGTATGCAATGGACCCGACGCAGGTCGTGCATATCGGCTCGTTCTCCAAGACGCTCGCACCGGCGCTGCGCATCGGCTACGCGGTGTCGGAGTGGCCGGTGCTGTCTCGCATGATCGCCTGCAAGCCCGACAGCGGCACCGGCGCGCTCGACCAGATGATCGTCGCGGAATATTTCTCGAAACACTTCGACCAGCATGTCGGCGCGCTGACCGGTGTGCTGAAGGACAAGCTCGACACGATGGTCGAGGCGGTGGAGCGCGAGTTCGGCACGACCGCCGATTTGTGGAGGCCGCAGGGCGGTATCTTCCTGTGGCTGAAACTGCCGGACAGCGTCGACGTCCGCAAGCTGGTGAAGCCTGCGGGGGATGCCGGCATCCTGTTCAATCCGGGTCCCGAGTGGGTGTGCAATCCGGAGCCGGCGAAGTCGTATATGCGTCTGTGTTTCGCGCTGCCCTCGAAGGAGGTGATCCGCGAGGGCGTCGCTGCACTGGCACAGGTCTGCTACGAGCAGACTGGCATTCCTGTGCGCAGCGACAATGTCCAGCGCCGGTCGGCCTGAGCCATGGCGCAGGATATCGCGCTCACGGTGAATGGCCGGTCGGTGCGCGTGTCGGCCATCGAGACGACGCCGCTGCTCGATGTGCTGCGCAATCAGCTCGACCTGAAGGGCGCGCGCTATGGTTGCGGCCTCGAGCAGTGCGGCAGTTGCATGGTGCTGCTCGACGGCGAGCCGATCTACGCGTGTTCGCGCGAGGTCGGCACCGTCGCGGGTCGCAGCGTCACGACGATCGAAGGGCTGGGCACCGCAGTACAGCCACATCCGCTGCAGCAGGCCTTCCTGGATGAGCAGGCGGGCCAATGCGGCTACTGTCTGTCGGGCATCGTGATCAACGCGAAGGCGCTGCTCGATCGCAATCCGGCGCCGACGCGCGCCGACATCGCGACGGCGCTCGACAAGAACCTCTGTCGCTGCGGGGCGCACCCGCGCATCCTGCGAGCGGTCGAGAAGGCCGCCGCCATGCTGCGGGGAGGGCAGGGCGCATGAGTGACTCGCTGCCGCTTTCGATCCAGAACAACCGCCGGATGGCGCAGTGGATCCGCTTCGAGCCGGATCGCACCGTGCGCCTCGCGGTCGGCAAGGTAGAGCTGGGTCAGGGCAATGTGACCGCGTTGGCGCAGATAGCTGCCGATGAGCTCGATGTGGCGCCGGAGCACATCGCCGTGCTTTCCGGTGATACCGAGGAAGCGCCAGACGAAGGCCAGACCACAGGCAGCCAGTCGATCGAGGTATCCGGCCGTTCCGTGCGGCTGGTCTCCGCGGAGCTGCGCGCGCGTGTGCTGGACCGGTTGGCGCAACGGCTGAATTGCAGCCCGGCGGAACTGACTGTTGAGAACGGCGTGTTCCGCCGCGGCGATGCACCGACCGGGCATGACTACTGGAATTTCGCCACAGCCGAGGATTTCTCGCGCGATATCGAGGGGAATGCGACGCCGAAGCCGCATACGGCTTATCGCTATGTCGGCAAGGCGCTGCCGCGGCTTGATCTGCCGGCGAAGCTGTCGGGCTCCGGGTTCGTTCACGACATGACGCGGCCTGACATGCTGCATGCGCGCATCCTGCGCCAGCCGTGCCGCGGTGCGCGTCTTGCGTCGCTGGACGAGGCGGCGCTGCGGCGGGCGGAACGCGGCGAGTTCCGTGTGGTGCGGGTGGGCGAATTCGTCGCGTTCGTCGGCGACGACGAGGCGGTGGTGCAGCGTGCCGCCGCGGCCGCGCCGATGCATGCGAAGTGGGACGGCGTGGCACGCATTACACTCGGTCAGCAGGAGGCAGTGTGGCTGATCGGCCAACCATCCAACGACCGCGTGCTCGGCGATCCGCTGCCGGTGGCCGAGACCGCCGATGTGGCGACGGCGAGCTATTCCCGGCCCTATATCGCGCATGCCTCGATGGGACCGTCGTGTGCGCTGGCTGAGTATCGCAAAGGCCATCTGTCGGTGTGGTCGCACACGCAGGGGGTCTATCCGCTACGCACTGCGCTCGCGAGCGTGCTGGGCATCGCGCAGGACACGATAACGGTGCGACATGCTCATGGCGCGGGCTGCTATGGGCACAATGGGGCGGACGACGCCGCGGTGGATGCCGCGGTGATCGCGATGCAGATCCCTGACCGCTGTATCCGCGTGCAATGGCGCCGCGAGGAGGAATTCGGCTTCGAACCCGTCGGGCCGGCGATGCATATCACGCTGCGCGCTGCGCTGGACGAAGCGGGAAAACCCGTGGACTGGACTGCGGATATCTGGTCGCCGACACACGTGCAGCGGCCAAGCAGCGGCGGCAATCTGTTGACCCATGAGGCGCTGCCGACACCGCCGCCGGAACCGCGGCCGACCGATCCGCCGGAGGCCAATGGCGGCGGCGGCACGCGAAATGCGTTCCCGCTCTACGACTTTGCGGCGCGGCGGGTGGTGCACCACCTGGTCCTGCGCGCACCGGTGCGAACATCGGCACTGCGCGGTCTTGGTGCATTGCCGAACGTGTTCGCGATCGAGTGCTTCATGGACGAGTTGGCCGAACGAGCCGGCGTCGATCCGGTGGAGTACCGGCTATCAGTGATGACCAACCCGCGCGCGTGCCGTTTGCTGGAAAACATTGCCCAGCGTTGCGGCTGGTCATTGCGCGGTCCGGCCGGCACAGGGCGTGGGCTGGGCCTCGGCTGGGCTCAGTACAAGAATCGCGCTGCCTATTGCGCTGTCGCCGTGGCCGTCGATGTCGATCAGGAGGTGAGACTGCGCCGCGTCTGGTGCGCCGCCGATGCGGGACTGGTGATCAATCCCGACGGCGCGCGCAATCAGCTTGAAGGCGGCATCGTGCAGGCCGCAAGCATGGTGCTGAAGGAACAGGTGCGGATGGAAGGCGATGGGATCACGTCGCTCGACTGGGCAGGCTATCCGATCCTGGGGTTTTCCGAAGTGCCGGAGATCGACACCGAGATTATCGACGCGCCGGACCTGCCAACGCTGGGCATGGGCGAATGCTCGTTCGGACCGACGGCGGCAGCGATCGGCAACGCGGTCGCGCACGCACTTGGCACGCGCATTCGCGACATGCCGTTCACCCGCGAGCGCATCGAGGCGGCGCTGCTGAAGTAGCTGGCGATATACTCCCCTCCGCAAGGGTAGGGGGAGATATTCTTTACTACCTATGCCTTTACCAGCGGACAGCCGCCTTCGGCGAGCGGGCGCCATGCCTGGTCCGGCGCGATCGTGACGACTTCCTTGCAGTAGTCATAAGGGTATTTCGACTCGGCCACCGGTTTGACCTGCCAGAGATGCATCACGTGCATCACCCGGCCATCCTCGCGGATCACCACATTCGTGTTGTACATGTCGTTGACTGGCGTGGCCTTCATCTTCGCCACCACCGCGTCAGCGTCCGTGGTTCCGGCGGCCTTCACTGACTTCAGCCAGTGGGTTGCCGCGCAGTAGTTCGCTGCATGCAGCAGGCCGGGAACCATGCCGTTCATCTTGGCGCTCCATCGCTTCGACCAGGCGCGTGTTTTGTCGGTCATGTCCCAGTAGAACGAGTCGGTGTATACCAGCCCCTCGCACGTCTTCTGCCCCAGCGAGTGCACGTCGTTGATCGCCATCAGCAGCGTTGCCATGCGCGTGCCGCCCTGCGACAGGCCGAACTCGGCGGCCTGCTTGATGCAGTTCTGCAGGTCTGTCCCCGCGTTGGCGAAGCCGAACACCTTGGCGCCCGACGCCTTCGCCTGCACCAGATAGCTTGAGAAATCCGCAGTGCCCAGCGGCGCCTTTACTGCACCGAGTACCTTGCCGCCCGCTGCCTGTACGGCCGCGATCGTATCGCGCTCCAACGCGTAGCCGAATGCGTAGTCGGCAGTGATGAAGAACCAGCTATCGCCACCGGTCTTGGTCAACGCAGTGCCCGTGCCATGCGACAGCGCATAGGTGTCGTAGGCGAAGTGGATGCCATACGGCGAGCACTGTTTGCCGGTCATATCCGAGGTGGCCGGACCGGTGATCAGATAAATGCGCTTCTTCTCGCGGCAGACCTGCTGAATGGCGAGACCGGACGAAGAAGCGGCGCCATCGGCGAGCACATCGACGCCCTGGTTGTCGATCCATTCGCGCGCCAGCGAACTCGCCACGTCGGGCTTGTTCTGATCATCGCCCTGCAGCACCTCGATCGGCCTGCCGAGTACCCGAACCACCGAAATCCTCGATCGCCAGTTCGACGGCGACGCGGTTGCCGGGGCCACCGACATCGCGATAGGGGCCACCCATATCGCTGAGCAGACCGATGCGCACCGGTTTCGATGTGCTCTGCGCGCGGAGTATTCCGGGCATGGCGGACGGAGCCGCGGCAAGTGTTCCGAGCACGGCGCGCCGGGTGATGTTCAGCATGGTGGTTCTTTCGCTAGAAGGCTTAGCGGAGCGACGCGTTCAATTTGTCCAGTGCCGCGGAGCCCGGGCACAGCGTGGCTTCGTCCATTTCGTTGAACGGCACCGTCACCGTGTTCATGTGCCTGTGCAGGTCCACCGGGTCCGGATCGACATACAGCAGGCCGGTGACGATCTCACCCGCCGCCTGCCGCTCCTGCAGGTAGGTCATCGCGGTGATGCGGTCATGCACATCGTAATCGTTGGCGAGCTTGCGCAACCGCAGGACGGAACCGTCGTGCTGCTTCACCATCTCCACCGTGCCGGCGGCATATTCCACTGTGATCTCCTCGCGCCCTGGGATCACGTCGAGGTAGTTCACCGCCAGATTATGCTCCCGCACATAGTCGAAGCTGGTGTGCGAGCCTTCATGGTTGTTGAACGCCACACAGGGCGAAATGCAGTCGATGAACGCGGCGCCCTGGTGCTTCAATGCGGCTTCGATCAGCGGAATCAGTTGGTCCTTGTCGCCAGAGAAACTGCGCGCGACGAAGGTAGCACCGAGCTGGAGTGCCATGCCGACCAGGTCGATCGCCGAATCGGTGTTCTCGACGCCGCGACGGCTCTTGGCGCCGCGATCCGAGGTGGCGGAGAACTGCCCCTTGGTCAGCCCGTACACGCCGTTGTTCTCGACAATGTAGGTCATGTTCACGCCGCGCCGCATGATGTGCGCGAACTGGCCGATACCGATCGAGGCGCTGTCGCCATCCCCGGACACGCCAAGATAGATCAGGTCGCGGTTTGCGAGGTTGGCGCCGGTGAGTACCCGACGGCATGCGTCCGTGCACCGAGTTGAACCCATGCGAGGCGCCGAGAAAGTAGGTCGGCGTCTTGGACGAACAGCCTATGCCGGACAGCTTGGCGATGCGATGCGGTGGCAGCTCCAGGTTGAAACAGGCACGCACGATCGCGCCGCTGATCGAATCGTGGCCGCAGCCGGCGCACAGCGTGGAGACAGCCCCCTCGTAGTCGCGCCGCGTAAAGCCGAGTGAGTTCTTCGGCAGCTCGGGGTGGTGCAGCTTGGGCTTGGGAATGAAAGTCATGGCACGGCCTTGCGCAGCGGGACAACCTTGAGTTCGCCGACCTTGTCGGCAATCGCATCGGAGATAAAGCGCGCGGTGATCGGCGTGCCGTCGAAGTGCAGCACGCGGGTCAGCCGCGCGGGGTCGATCTCCAGTTCGTTGACCAACAGCGTGCGCAACTGCCCGTCGCGATTCTGTTCGACCACAAAAAGCTGGTCGTGGTCGCTGATAAAGTTCTTCACGTCGTTGTGGAACGGGAAGCCGCGCACGCGCAGCAGGTCGAGGTGGATGTCCCGCTCTGCCAGAAGCTCATCGGCTTCGTCCATCGCAGGGCTGGTCGAACCGAAATAGATCGCGCCCAACCGCGTGGGCTGCTTCGCCGCACGCGCCACCGGACGCGGCACGAGCTGCTTGGCGGTCTCGAACTTCTTTAGCAGTCGCAGCATGTTCTCGGCGTAGTCGTGACCTTCCTCGCTGTAGCGCGCGCGGCGGTCCTTCGAGGTGCCGCGGGTGAAGAAGGCGCCACGCGTCGGATGCGTGCCGGGATAGGTGCGATACGGAATGCCGTCGCCATCCACGTCGAGGTAGCGGCCGAAATCCTTGCCGGCCTCCAGTTCTTCCGCGGTCATCACCTTGCCGCGGTCAAGCTTGCGGCTGTCGTCCCAGGTCAGCGGTTTGCACAAACGGTCGTTCATGCCGATCTCGAGATCGAGCATCATGAAGATCGGTGTCTGCAGGCGATCCGCCAGGTCGAACGACAGCGCGGCGAACTCGAAGCTCTCGTGCGGATCCTCCGGGAACAGCAACACATGCTTGGTGTCGCCGTGCGAGGCGTAGGCGCAGCTCAATATGTCGGTCTGCTGCGTGCGGGTCGGCATGCCGGTGGAGGGGCCGGAGCGCTGCACGTCGAAGATCACCGCGGGGATTTCCGCGAAATATGCCAGGCCGACGAATTCCTGCATCAGCGAGATGCCCGGCCCAGATGTAGCGGTGAATGCCCGCGCGCCGTTCCACGCGGCACCAATCACCATGCCGATCGACGCCAGCTCGTCCTCCGCCTGGACGATGGCGAACTTGTTCTGCTTGGTTTTGGGATCGACCCGATAACGGTTGCAGTAGCGCGTGAACGCCTCCGCCAGCGAGGACGAAGGCGTGATCGGATACCACGCGCAAACCGTCGCGCCGCCATAGACCGCACCGAGAGCGGCGGCCGCGTTGCCCTCGATGAAGATGCGATCGCCCACCATGTTCGAGCGCCGCAACGTCAGGCCGATCGGGCACTCCAGGTTGGCTTCCGCCCAGTCGCGCCCCATGTGCAGCGCCTGTACGTTCGCCGCCACCAGCTTGTCGCGGCCACGGAACTGCTCGCCCAGCAGCTTCTCTATCTCGGCCACGTCCATCTGCAGCAGCGCCGACAGCGCCCCAAGATAGACGATGTTCTTGAACAACTGGCGCTGCCGCGATTCGGTGTACGCCTTGTTGGTGATCTCGGTCAGCGGCACGCCGATGATGACGATGTCATCGCGGAACCGCGACGGCGGCATCGGCTTGGTGTTGTCATAGAACAGGTAGCCACCCGGCACGATGGATGCGATGTCCTGCGTCCAGGTCTGAGGATTCATCGCCACCATCAGGTCCACGCCGCCGCCGCGAGCGCCGAGATAGCCGGCCTCCGACACACGCACCTCGTACCAGGTCGGCAGTCCCTGGATGTTCGAGGGGAAGATGTTGCGCGGGGTCACCGGCACGCCCATGCGGAGGATCGACTTCGCGAACAGCGTATTTGCGCTGGCCGATCCCGATCCGTTGACGTTGGCGAACTTGACGACGAAGTCGTTGACGCGCTGGAGACCGTCTACGCGTTCTGTAAGCTGCAACATGCGTGCTCCGCCTGTGCCACATCGATCAGGAAGCGCTGCATATCCCACGCGCCAGTGGGGCACCGTTCGGCACAGAGGCCGCAGTGCAGGCAGACATCCTCGTCTTTCACCATGACCCGCCCGGTCTTCAGCAGGCCGGACACGTAAAGGTCCTGCGTCTCGTTGTGCGCCGGCGCGCTGAGCCGCAGCCGCAGCTCGGCTTCCTCGCCGTTGCCGGTGAAGCTGATGCAGTCGACCGGGCAGATGTCCACGCAGGCATCGCACTCGATGCACAGATTGTCGGTGAACACCGTCTGCACATCGCAGTTCAGACAGCGCTGTGCCTCGGCGAACGCCAGCTTGTCATCGAAGCCCAGTTCCACCTCGGCCTTGATGTCGCGCAGCGCGATCGCCTTGTCGCGATGCGGCACTTTGTAGCGGAGATCCAGCGAGATGTCGTTGTCGTAGCTCCACTCGTGGATGCCCATCTTCTGCGACATCAGATTGACCAGCGGCGGCGGCCGGTCACGCACGCTCTCGCCGTGGCAGAACTGATGGATGGAAATCGCCGCCTGGTGACCGTGCGCGACCGCCCAGATGATGTTCTTCGGTCCGAACGCTGCGTCGCCGCCGAAGAACACTTTTGGCTGTGTCGATCCCATCGTCAGCTCATCGACGACCGGCATGTCCCACTGGTCGAACTCCAGGCCGATGTCCCGCTCGATCCACGGGAAAGCGTTCTCCTGGCCCACCGCGACCAGCACGTCGTCGCATTCGAAATGCTGGTCGGGCTCGCCGGTCGGCACCAGCCGGCGGCGACCACGTGCGTCTCGTTCGGCCTTCACCTTCTCGAACATCACGCCGGTCAGCTTGCCGTCTCGATGCGTGAACTCCTTCGGGACCAGCATGTTGAGGATCGGGATATCCTCGTGGATGGCGTCCTGTTTTTCCCAGGGTGACGCCTTCATTTCATCGAAGCCGGAACGGACGATGACCTTCACGTCATCGCCGCCGAGACGACGCGAAGAGCGGCAGCAATCCATCGCTGTATTGCCGCCACCCAACACAATCACGCGCTTACCGATCTTAGTGATATGTCCGAACGAGACCGAGGATAACCAGTCGATGCCGATATGGATATTCGCAGCAGCCTCGTGGCGGCCCGGAATGGGCAGGTCGCGCCCTCGAGGCGCGCCGCAGCCGACGAAGATCGCATCGTATTGGTCTTCGAGCAGCGCCTTCAGGCTGTCGACCCGCTGGCCGAGCCGCAGTTCCATGCCGAGGTCGGTGATGTAGGCGACCTCCTCGTCGATGATCTCCTCAGGAAGCCGGAATTTCGGGATCTGGCTGCGGATCATGCCGCCGGCGCGCGGGTCCGAATCGAACAGCACGAGTTCGTATCCCAGCGGTGCCAGGTCTCGAGCGACGGTCAGCGAGGCGGGGCCGGCGCCGATCAAAGCGATTCGCTTGCCGTTGGACCGCTCGGCCGGCCGTGGCAGGCGATGGCGGATGTCGCCCTTGTAGTCGGCTGCCACGCGCTTGAGCCGGCAAATCGCGACGGGCTCCTCTTCCACCCTGCCGCGGCGGCAGGCGGGCTCGCACGGGCGATCGCAGGTGCGGCCAAGGATGCCAGGAAAGACATTGGAATTCCAGTTGATCATAAACGCGTCGGCGTAGCGGCCGGCGGCGATCAGCCGGATGTATTCGGGGACGGGCGTGTGGGCCGGGCATGCCCACTGGCAGTCGACAACTTTGTGGAAGTAGTCGGGGTTACCGATGTCGGTCGGATGCAAGTCGGACTCCTCTCCCTCGGCGCACTGCCACGGGCTATGAGCGCGGAGGCTTCTGAGGCCCCGCACGTCCCACGTCAACTATTCTAGCGGCAAGGCAGACCACTCACAAATGGGTGTCAATCCACGGTCAGCAACGCCTCCGCTGCAGGAGACAACGTGGCGCCGGCAAATGGGTTGACGATGCGGACGCCGGCCATGACCGTGCCGTCGGCGAGGTCCTCGGTGAGGATGGCCGTGCAGCCAGCCTCCCCCGCCGTATGGACCAACAGCGCGTCCCAGTAGGAGGCGCGGCCGGATGCGGCGACCGTGAGAGCCATGCGGACAGCGCCAGCAGTCACCGTTGCGGTCGCAAACATGGCCAGCCAGTCCAGCGCCTGATCCCGTGCCTCGTCGATGGAGGTCAGGTGTTTGCGCGTCACCGCGGCATAGAACTCAGATATCGACTGCAAGGTCAGCCAGCAGTCGGTTTGTCTGGCCATGGCAACGATGCGACCCGACAGCACATGTCGTTCGCCGGCTTGTCTGTCCATCGCGTAGACCAGAATGTTGGTATCCAGCGTGAAGCGCCTATCGCTCATGGAGGGCATCACGATCGAGCGGGCCGGCGCCGATGTCCCAACCTTCCTCCATGCGCTTTTTTGTTCGTTCCCAGGCGGCCTGCTGCTCGGGCGTCAACAGCCGATGTTTGTTCACCGGCGAGAGGCGCGCAACCGGAGTGCCATTGCGGGTGATGACGAACTCCTGGCCCGCCTCGACCTCGCGAATGCACCGGGCGAAAGACTGATTGGCGTCGCGAAGGCTGATTGTCCTGGTCATCAGCCTATGTAGCGCGTAGTGTGCTACATAACAAGGATGCAACCTGGGCCCCTATGGCCGCATCGTAAACCGCGATTCTCCGGGCGTGCGCAGCGGCGCGCCCATGTTGGCGAACTCGCATAGCAGCCGCCTGGTCTCCCGCGGGTCGATAACCTCCTCCACCCAGAACGGCTCCGCCGTCCGAAACGGCGAGCGCAGCCGGTTCAGCCGCGCCTCGATCTCGTCCATCTTCGCCTGCGGATCGGGTGAGGCGTCGATCTCGGCCCGATAGGCCGCTTCGATGCCGCCTTCCAGCGGCAGCGATCCCCAGCTCGCCGATGGCCACGCATAACGGACACAAAGATGACTGACGGGCTGGTGGCCGAGCCCGCCCACGCCGTAGCAGTTGCGGACCACAATGCTGCACCACGGCACTGTCGTCTGATTGATTGCGGACAGGGCGCGCACGCCCCAGCGGATCACCGCGCTGCTTTCCGCGGCGAGCCCAACCTGGAAGCCGGGGCAGTCCACCAGATGCACGATCGGCAGATGGAAGGTCTGCGCCATGTCGACGAAACGAATGATCTTATTGCAGGCATCCGCCGTCCAGGCGCCACCGTGGAACAGCGGGTCGCCTGCCATCAGCGCAACCGGCCAGCCGTCCAGGCGGCAGAAACCGGTGATGATTGGCCGGCCGAACAACTGCCCCATCTCGAAGAAGCTGCCCTTGTCTACCAGCGCCTCAATGATCCGGCGCATGTGATAGGCCTGCTTCTTCTCGCGCGGGATCGCCGCGATCAGAAATTCTTCACGCCGCTCGGGATCGTCCCATGAGCGAAGCCGCGGCGGTACCTCCCAGATCGAGCCCGGCAGATAAGACAGGAAGCGGCGCGCCGCAGCGAACGCCTCTTCCTCGGTGTCCACGGCGTGATCGACCGCGCCGCAGGCGAGCTGCACCTCCCAGCCGCCGAGTTCCTGCTTGCTGCGCGGCTCGCCCAGCCGCTCGACCACCGGCGGCCCGGCAACGAACACGGCCGACATCTCTTTCACCATCACCGAATAGTGGCTGGCCGCCAGCCGTGCCGCCCCGAGTCCAGCCACCGAGCCCAGTCCCAGTGCGACCACCGGTACGGTGCCCATGTTGTTCGCCACCAGGTCGAATGATGTGGTCTCCGACAGTCCGCCCGGCAGGTTGGCGCGGCCCGTGGTCTCGATCGTCTTCACCGATCCACCGCCGCCGGAGCCCTCGATCAGCCGGATGATCGGCATGCGGAACTCGGCAGCGATCTGCTCCGACATCTTCGGCTTGCCCTTGATCGAGGCGTCCGCCGAACCGCCACGCAGGGTGAAGTCGTCTCCTGCGATCGCCACCGGGCGGCCGTCCACGGTGCCACGGCCGAACACGCAGTTGGCCGGCATGAACGCGGTAATCTGGCGGCTGTCCGCGTCATACGTGGCCTTGCCGGCGGCGCCGCCGATCTCGTGGAAGCTGCCAGGGTCCAGCATGCAGTCGATCCGCTCACGAACCGTCAGCCGGCCGCCCGCATGCTGACGGGCGACGCGGTCGGCGCCGCCAAGCTCCTTCGCCAGCGCGAGGCGCGCGCGCAGTTCGGCAAGTTCAGGTTCCCAGCCGACGGGCGTAGTCTGCTGCGGGCGAGGCGAAATTGAGTCGTCGGGCATCGTGATTGGGTCCTGCTTGGTGCCACAGACGCTATGGCACGATCGATCGGTCCGCAATCTGGCCAATTGTGCCTTGCTGCATTGCACAATCCGCCGCACAATGCCGATGTGCCGGATGCTCCTTTCGATCGGACAGGGCCGCTCGCCCAGGAACTCCTGGAGCTGACCGCGCGCATCACCGCTCGCGCCGAGGAAGACCCGTTCGGCAATCCCGTGCTGCTGGTGGCGCTGGCGATCAGTCGCCGTATCGAGGCCGGCTCGCTGGACGATGTCGCGATCGGGGCGCTGGTCGTGTATCTGCGCGACGCCGCGTTCGCCGATCGCGCGCGCCGCATCGCTGATTATGTCGGGGGCACCGATGTGGCCGCGCACACTGCGGTTCTGAAGGAACTGGCGCAGCGTCTGCTGCGACCCGATCCCAACGACAGTCCGGTGCGCTGGGCGGAGTATTGCGCCCTGGTGGAGCGCACGCGCTTCGCCGCGGTATTCACCGCCCATCCGACATTCGCGCTGCCCCCGTCCGTCGCACATGCATTGGCGGAGACGGCGAGCGCGCGGGCGACCTTGGCTCCGGGCTCGCATCGGCCTCCGCCGATCACGCTTGCGCTCGAGTTCGCTCAGGCCGTCGGCGCCATCGCTCACGGCCGCGATGCCATCGACCATTTCAATGCGGCGCTGCTGTCGGTGGCGCGTGCCGCGTGGCCGGATCGCTGGACCGAACTCGACCCGCGGCCGGTCATCCTGTCGAGTTGGGTCGGCTACGACACCGACGGCCGCACCGATATCGGCTGGTGGGACACGCTGCGCCTGCGCCTGGAGATGAAGCGGCTCCAACTCGCTCGGCTGCACGCTCGGATCACCGCGCTCAAGGCGACGGACGCACTTGCCGCGCGCATCGCACAGGCACTGGATGCTACCAGCGAGCAGCGCGATTTGTGTCCGGATGCACCGGAGCCGTCGCGTGTCGCGGCGTTCGCGCAGGCGCTGGTGGGACGGCGCGAGGTCGCGCTGACATCGCCGGAGCCGCTGCTGTCGCTGTTCGACGCGGCGCTCGCCGCGGCGGCGGACGATGATGCGCGGCAGGCGCTGTGCGTCGCGCGATCGGGGCTGGTGTCGCATGGCCTCGCTCTGGCGCATACGCATGTGCGGCTGAATGCGGCGCAGCTCCACAACGCCGTGCGCCAGCGTCTCGGCATTGCCGACGCGCCCGAGGACCCCGCGCATCGGCGCGTACTGTTCGGCGCAATCAATCTGGCACTCGGCGCGGTGAAGCCTGTCGCCGTTGATTTCGGCGCTCTGCTGGCCGAGCAGGCGTCGGCCATTCGTCTGATGATGACCATCGCGCAGATCATCAAGCACGTGGACGGTTCGGTGCCGGTGCGCTTCCTGATCGCCGAGACCGAAACCGGCTACACGCTGCTTGCCGCGCTGTGGCTGGCGCGGCTGTTCGGCGTCGACCGGCACATCGAGATCAGCCCGCTGTTCGAGACCGCCGATGCGCTGGAGCAGGGTGCGACTGTGCTGGAGGAGGCGCTGCGCAGTCCGCACTATCGGGCCTACCTGAAGACGACCGGAAGGCTGGCGCTCCAGTTCGGCTATTCGGATTCCGGTCGGTATGTCGGGCAGCTTGCTGCGACTTACCTGATAGAACGGTTGCGGCTGAAAATCGGCCAGATGCTGGAAGCGCACGGTGTGACGGGTGTCGAGGTGGTCCTGTTCGACACGCACGGCGAGAGCGTCGGGCGCGGCGCCCACCCCGGATCGCTGGCTGACCGCCTTAAGTATCTGTCTCCCACCGCGTCGCGTCAGGCGCTGAACCGCGCCGGTCTCAGCGTGCGCGAGGAGGCTGCGTTCCAGGGTGGCGACGGCTATCTGCTGTTCGGCACGCCTGAGCTGGCACTGGCGACGATCACGGGGATCGCGCGGCAGACCTATCATCCGGCCGCCGGTCCAATCGAGGACCCGGTCTACGCCAACCCAGACTTTGCCGCCGACTTCTTCGCCACCGTTCGCGCCGGCATGGAGGCGCTGGTCGATGATGCCGGCTATGCGGCGCTGCTCGGCACGTTTGGTCCATCGCTGATCGACGTGACCGGATCGCGGCCGGCGGCGCGGCAGGCGGATGGTCTGGTGGGCGCCGCGCGCATCCGCCATCCGCGCGAACTGCGTGCGATTCCGAACAATGCGATCCTCCAGCAGCTCGGCTGGTGCGCGAACACGCTGCAGGGGATCGGCGCCGCGGCCGCGCGACATCCCGAACTATTCGTCGATCTGCGCGAGAACAGCCGGCGGTTCCATCGCGCGATGGATTTGGCATCGCACGCGCTGGCGCATTCCGACATCGACGTGCTGCGCGCGGTGATCGCGACGCTCGACCCCGGGACCTGGCTCGATCGCGCTGAGCATACGGCGACGCGTGCCGGGCGCGAGGCGCTGGTGGGCGTGGCGCGTGCGTTGGAGCGCCTGGGCATCTGGGCAGCGGCGCAGTCGATGTTCCGCCGGGTGCACGCCGATCATCTGGCACTGCGCGAGATCTGGCCCGACGCGCCGCGCATGGCGACGCGCGAGGTGTTGCTGCACGCGCTGCGGCTTGCGCTGATCCACCGCATCTGGCTGCTGTCCACCGAGATCGCCGATTTCTCGCCGCGGCATGGCGTGACTCGGCAAGTGCTGGAGGGGGTTATGCTGCGGCTGGAGATCGAGCCGGCGCTGGAGGTGCTGGCGCAGATCTTTCCCGCGGCACCCGACCGTTCCGAGGATTTCGACTACGCCGAGCCTGCGGCGCCACGCGGCATGACCGCCTATGCGCGCGAGCACGAGGAGATCTTTGCGCCGATCCGCTCGCTGTTCGGCCTCGTGCGCGAGATCGCCACCATCATCACGCATGAGGTGGGTGCGTTCGGATAGCGGTTCTTCCGTCGCTTGCGCTTCTCGCAATGACAGGGGACTGTACTGCCCTAACAATCGGGGGAAGCACAGGACATGCAGGCGGACTACGTCATCGTTGGCGCCGGCTCGGCTGGTTGCTGCCTGGCCAATCGTCTGACCGAGGATGCGGATAACCGCGTCGTGCTGATCGAGGCGGGCGGGCGCGACTGGAACCCGCTGATCCACATTCCCGCCGGCTACATGAAGCTGCTGGAGCATCCGACCCTCACCTGGGGCTTCAAGGCTGAAGCCGATCCGGGCACGAACGGGCGCGCCATCAACTATCCCCGTGGCCGCGTGCTTGGTGGGTCGAGCTCGATCAACGGCATGATCTATGTGCGCGGTCAACCGGAAGACTTCGACCACTGGGGACAGCTCGGCAACCGCGGTTGGTCTTGGGACGACGTACTGCCGTTCTTCCGCAGGGCGGAGAACTGGGAGGGCAAGGAGGACGCGGTGCACGGCAAGGGCGGCCCGCTGTTCACTTCGCACGGCCGCGACAAGCCGCTGCTATGCCAGGCGGCGGTGGAGGCAGCGAAGCAGCTCGGCTGCGAATACCGCGAGGACGTCAACGACCTGGCGTCAGGTGCAGGCGATAGCATCGGCTGGGTGCAGCAAACGCGTGGCGGCCGTCGGCGTGCCAGCAGCGCGCGCAGCTATCTGCGCCCCGCACTCAAGCGGCCCAATCTGCAGGTTATCACTGGCGCACTGGTCCACCGCGTGCTGTTCGACGGCACGCGCGCGATCGGTGTCGAGTACTCGCGCAACGGCAATATCGAACGCGTCGATACAAAGGGCGAGGTGATTCTGTCTGCGGGCGCGATCGGTTCGCCACATATCCTGCAACTCTCGGGTGTCGGCGATCCCGAGCATCTCGCTCGCGTCGGCGTTCCTGCGCATCACGAACTGCGCGGTGTCGGGCGCAACCTCCAGGACCATTATCTTGCGCGGGTATCGTGCTCGGTGGAGGGCGCGCCGAGCCTGAACCAGCAATCGCGCGGACTGGGATTGGCCGGCCAGGTGTTGCGCTATCTCGCCACCGGCAACGGCATCCTGACCTATGCGGCGTCGCTGGTCGCCGCGTCGGTGAAGGTGCTGCCGGAATCGGCCACGCCCGACGTGCAGGCGCTGTTCGCGCACGGCAGCTACGCCGCTGGTGTATCGCGCCAACTGGATACGATACCAGGCATGACCTGCGGCATGTGGCAGATGCGACCGCTGAGCCGCGGCTATGTCGAGGCGCGCTCGCCGCGTCCCCAGGAGCAGCCCACCATCAACCCGCGCTACTTCAGCGACGAGACCGACTGCCGCGCGGCGGTCGGTGGAATGCGATGGATCCGCAGGATGTTCGCCGCGCCGGCACTGGCGAAATATGTCGTCGCAGAGACCGTGCCCGGCAAGGACGTGCAGACCGATGACGAGATGCTGCACTATTTGAAGCAGACCGGCGGCACTGTGTTTCACGCGACCTGCACCTGCAAGATGGGTCGCGACATGATGGCGGTGGTGGACGATCGGCTGCGCGTGCATGGCCTGGAGCGTCTGCGCGTGATCGATGCGTCGGTGATGCCGACCGTCACGTCCACCAATACCAATGCGCCGACGATCATGATCGCGGAGAAGGGTGCGGCCATGCTGCGTGAGGAGGCAAGTGCTCTTGCAGCTTGACCCGGTAACTCTCGAGGTGATGAGCCGGAAGCTCGCGGCCATCACCGACGAGATGTACTTCTCGGTGCAGCGGGCAGCACGGTCCAGTTATGTGAAGGAAGCGGCAGACTTCGCGACCGCGCTGCTCGATCCGCACGGCGACGTGTTCGCTTACCCGCCTTCGGCCACGTTCGCCTTCCTGATCGACACGGACTTCAAGGCGACGCTCGACGCAGTGCCGCATGTCGAGCCAGGCGACGTGGTCATCACCAACGATCCCTACGCGTCCGGTGGCGTGTCCACGCATCTGTCGGACCTGCATCTGTTCCAGCCGTATTTCTCCGGCGATCGGGTGATCGCCTGGGGCTGGTCCTTCGTGCATTGCGCCGATATCGGCGGCGCGGTGCCAGGCAGCGTCTCACCGGCGCTCACCAGCATCTTCATGGAGGGCTTCCGCATCCCACCGCTGAAGCTGATGAAGCGGGGCGAGCCGAATGAGGATCTGTTCGCGCTGCTGCACCTCAACAGTCGGATGGGCGAGCTGAACCTGGGCGATCTGCGCGCCATGCTGGGTGCGCTGGAGACCGGCAACCGGCGGATCGCCGAACTGATGGCGAAGCAGGGTGCCGAGACGCTGCTGGCGGCAGAGCGTGGCCTGCAGGACTACACGGCCCGCAAGGCACGCGACGTGCTGCGGAAGATCCCAGACGGCGTCTACGAGTTCTGGGACTTTCTCGACGATGATATGGTCACCGGCATACCGATCCGCGTGCGTCTGCGGATGACGGTGAACGACGGCCTGGTCGATCTCGACATGAGCGGCAGCGATCCGCAGGTTCGCTCGGCGTACAACGTGCCAACGATGGGGCGCCGCACCTATTGGCTGACGTTCAGGCTGACCACGGTGCTGACCACTTTCGATCCATTGATGCCGCACAACGCCGGACTGTATCGCGGCATCACCGTGAACGTACCGCGCGGGTCGGTGCTGCGCGCCGAGTTTCCCGATGCGGTGTCGGTGCGCAACAGCGTGCCGTATCGGCTGTTCGACTGCATCAGCGGCGCGATCATGCAGGCCGCGCCGGAACTGATGCCCGCGGCGACCGGCGGCACGCTGGTGACGTTCTCGCTGTCCGAGCTCGCTCCCGACGGTGCCTCGCGTGTGGTCGAGGCGATCGAACCGCTGCGCTGCGGCATGGGTGCGGTGAACGGTCGCGACGGCGTCGACGCGCGCGACAACAGCCTCAACAACATGCGCAACCATCCGCTGGAACTGGTCGAGGCGACCAGCAGCATCCGCATCCTGGAATACGATGTACGGCCGGATTCCGGCGGACCCGGCAAGTGGCGTGGCGGCGTCGGCCAGACCATCACAGCCGAGGTGCTGTGCGACGGCGGGATCATTCTGGCGCGCGGGCTGGATCGGATGCGGTTTCCCGCCTGGGGCGTGCAGGGCGGCATGCCGGGCGGTAAGCTGGAGGCGATCCTCAATCGCGGCCGTGCGGACGAGCGGCGGCTGGGCAAGATCCATGAGCTGAATGTGCAGCGCGGCGACACGATCACGCTGGGGCTGCCGGGTGGTGGCGGCTACGGCGATCCTATGGAACGCGATCTCGCGGACGTGCTCGCCGATATACGCGGCGGCTTCGTCACGTGCGAAGCGGCGGAGCGCGATTACGGCGTGGTCATCGCGGACGGCACAGTGGATACGTCAGCGACCAAGGCCGCGCGTGCCCGCGCGCAGCCGTCGCGTGCGACGTTCGGCTTCGGTCCCGACCGCGAGCAATGGGAGGCGGTGTTCACCGACGCCGTGATGACCGAACTGAACGCACGGCTCTACGCGTTGCCCAAAGCCGTGCGGCAGGACGTACGTCGCGAAGTGTTCGAGGTGGCGGTGCCGGGAATAACCGGCAGCGCCGGACGTGCCATCACCGAACTGCTGACCGATCCACCCGCCGCCGCGCGACGCCTGCGAGCGGCACTCGACGCCATGGGGGAGGATCGGACGTGATGCGTTGTCGGATCGGCATCGACGTCGGCGGCACGTTCACCGACTTCGTGTTGGCCGACCGCATCACCGGCCGTCTCGTGCGTTACAAGGAACCGAGCGTCCCGTCCGATCCTTCGCTCTCGGTCGAGCGCGGCCTGCCGCCGCTGATCGAGCGCGCCGGCATCTCGCCATCCGACGTCGAACTGGTGGTGCACGGCACCACGCTTGCCCTCAACGCGATCATTCAGCGACGCGGCGCGAAGCTCGGGCTTGTGGTCTCACGCGGCAATCGCGGTGTGCTGGAGATCGGCCGCGCACAATTGCCGAGTGCGTTCAGCTTCCTGCTGCAGAAGGAACCGCCGCTGGTGCCGCGCAGCCTGGTGCTGGAAGTGTCGGCGCGGCTCGATCACCACGGCAACACCGTCGCGCGTGCGATCGATGCCGAACTGGACGCGATCACCGCGACGTTCGCCGCGGCGGAGGTCGACGCGGTCACCGTGATGCTGCTGCACGCCTATGCCAACCCGGAGTTCGAGGCCGACATCGCCGCATCACTGCGTCGTCGGCTGCCCGGCATCGCAGTGACACCGTCGGCCGCGATCTGGCCGGAACGCCGCGAGTATGAGCGCTGCCTGGTGGCGCTCATGAACGCCTATGTCGAGCCGATGATGACCGATTACCTGGCGAAGCTCAGCGAGCGCATTCAGCGATCGGGCATCACCGCACCGGTGTTCATCACCAGCAACAATGGCGGGACACTGAGCATCGACACGGCGCGGCAGCGGCCGATCGACACAATTCTGTCGGGCCCGGCGTCAGGTGTGGTCGCGGCGTCCGCAGTCGCCAGGCACACGTCATTCCGCAACCTGATCACGGTCGACATGGGCGGCACCAGTGCCGACATGTCCGTGGTGCAGGAGCTGGAACCGGCGCAGACCACTCGCACCACCGTTGGCCACCTGCCGATCACCGTGCCGGTGGTCTCGGTCACCGCGATCGGTGCGGGTGGCGGTTCGATCGTCTGGGTGGATGAGCAGGGACTGCTGAAGGTGGGGCCGCACAGTGCGGGAGCATCGCCTGGACCGGCTTGCTATGCCGCCGGAGGGACCGAAGCCACGGTAACTGATTGCTACGTCGTGGCGGGCTACATTGATCCTGCGCGTTTCCTCGGCGGCCGTCTGACGCTCGATGCGGTGGCCGCCAGTCGCGCGCTTGAGCGGTTGGCCGAGGCGCTGGCGATCGAGGGCGCCGATCGCGCGGTGCGTGTCGCGCAGTCGGCGCTGCGCATCACCACGGCGGTCATGGCAAGCGAAATCGCTCGCGACCTGGCACAGAAGGGTGAGGATGCGCGTGACTATTCTTTGATCGCATTCGGCGGCGCGGGTCCGACACAGGCACTGCATCTGGCGGAAGAGGCCGGCATCGCCACAGTGATCATTCCCGCCGCGCCAAGCACATTCTGCGCGTTGGGTGCCATCCTCGCTGATGTGAAGCGCGATTTCGTGGCCTCGCGCTTCCTGCGCCTCGTTGATGGCGATGCGGCGCTCGGAGAATTGTCGCGACAATACGACCGGCTGGAGGCCATCGCATCAACCTGGATCGCCTCGGAGGGCGACCTGCTCGGCGCCGTACGCTTCGAGGCAACGGCCGACATGCGCTACGCGGGCCAGGCCTTCGATCTACCGGTGCGTCTGTCCGAGACTCTGCGGCGACGGCTCGATGCCGCGTCGCTCGGCGAGCTGTTCCACCAGGCGCACGAAAAGGTCTACAGCTTTCGCGACCCGGACAGTGCAGTCGAGATCACGGCGGAGCGCCTCCGCGTTGTGGGTACGATCCCGCCGATCGATCTGCCGCCGGTCTCGGCAATCGGGCAGCCAGGCCGTGTCGCCGCGCGTCGGATACACCTCCAAGACGGCTGGCAAACCGCGTCGGTCTGGCAACGCGATCAGCTCGAAACGGCTCAGACGATCGCAGGGCCCGCAATCATCGAGCAGGAGGATACCACGACGCTCGTTCTCCCGCACTGGACCGCGACCGTCGATCGCATTGGCACTATCATCGCGACGCAGGGGGTGTAGCGTGGATGCCCCGCCCGGATGGATGGATCAGGCAACATGATCAAGGTCGTCGGATTGCTGACGCGCAAACCGGAACTCACCCACGAGCAGTTCGTCAAGCACTGGCTGGAGATTCACGGACCCCTCGCGCACGCGGTGCCGGGTGTGCGCCGTTACGTGCAGTCGCACATCCTCGGCACGCGGACGCGGCCCGACATCCCTGAGACCGACGTGGAGGTCAATGGGATCGCCGAACTTTGGTACGACGATCAGCAGGCCTTGGCGCGTGCCGCCGCCTCACCCGAGATGAAGCGGCTGACCGACGACGGCGCGCTGTTCATTGGCCGGATCAAGAGCTTCGTCGTCGAGGAGAAGCAGATCATTCCGGCCGCTGGCCAGTGAAGCGTTACTCGGCGGCCGGGCTGAGCGCGTCCACCGCCTCGTAGGGGAAGCGCTTCACGCGATCCATGTTCATGCCCTCGATGCGCAACAGCCGCGTGGAGCCTTCGCGCCGCGGCGAGTGCAGCACGCCGACGTCATACAGATATGCATCGCCCGGCAGCATCGAGTAGTCGCGCACACGCTTCGCCTTGCCAGGCGTCTCTCCGCTCGGCCGAGCCAGGCAGTCCCAGTCGGTCATGATCGTCTCGCCGGCCGCCTGGCCGTAGATAGCCCAGGACGGACCGTGGTCGTGCGGCTTGCTGCCCTTCGCCCCGACATAGCCGTGCGCCAGGATGGTGAAGCCCAGTTCGGGATCCTCGTACAGCACCTTGCGCTCCGGGGTGCCTTCTGGGATGTACTTCGCAGCGAACTCGCCGTCCTTCAGCACGTCCTTCACCAGCCCGCACACCGCCTTGCGGCCCTCGGTGCCCGGCTGGTCCTTCAGCGCGTTATGGCACTTGGCGGCGAACTGTTCGAGCGTATAGCCCATCGTAGATACCTCCTGTAAACGGTTCATTCCCGGCGATACGGATAGCAGTGGGCCCGATCGAGCGGAACATCGAAGTGCTCGGCAAGTGCCTCGATCGCATCGGCGTGCTGCTTGTAGGGATCGCTGTTGCCAGGCCCCACGATGATGCACCCGAATGAGCGATCGCGACGGCCACCCGACGGCAGCATGGCGGTGACCAGCGGCGCGCCGTCGTCGTTGCGCAGCGTCAGGAACAGCGGCATCTCGCGCTTGATGTGCGAGCCCTTGGCAATGTCCTGCTCGAAGTAGACCGAAGTCAACGGCTTGTAGCTTTCCGCCGCCTTTGCCCACTCGCGGCGAAAATACTTCTCAACGGCATGGCGCATGAGCTCGGATTCCATCGTGGCCTCGCCCTCGCTGACCAGCCGAAACCAGGTTCTGTCACCCGGAGCGTCGCAGATGTACTCCATGTGTTCCTCCCACCCGGCTTGGATTGACGTCCGATGCCAGCTTAGGATGGAGCGGCGTGACAATCAAACGGCAGGTGGCAACGCATGGCGGTCAGCGAGGCTGCGGGCGAGGAGTTCGACTACGTCATCGTCGGCAGCGGCGCCGCCGGCTCGGTGCTGGCGCACCGGCTGACCGAGGAGCCAGGCGTGACGGTCTGCGTTCTGGAGGCCGGCCCACCTGACCGGCATCCCTATATCCATGTGCCGGCCGGCTTCATCAAGATGCTGTTCAACCCGGACTTCACCTGGCAGTTCAAGACCGAACCATCCGAGGGCAGCGGCGGCCGGGCAATTCCCACCACCCAGGGCCGCACGCTCGGCGGGTCCAGCTCGATCAACGGCATGATCTACAACCGCGGCCAGCGCGCCGACCTAGACAGCTGGGCGCAGCGCGGCAATCGCGGCTGGGGCTATGTCGACATGCTGCCCTATTACAAGCGCACCGAGCGGCGGATCGGCATCGGCGACGACCGCATTCATGGCCGCGAGGGCAACCTGCCGGTCACCGACATCGACTGGATCCATCCGATCTGCGAGGCGTTCATCACCGGCGCCGTCGGCATGGGGATCCCACGCTGCACCGACTACAACAGCGGCGACCGCCAGGAGGGCGTCGGCTATTTCCAGCGCGCGATCCACCGTGGCTGGCGGCACTCGGCCGCGCGTGTGTTCCTTCACCCGGCCAAGGCAACCGGTCGGCTGGAGGTACGCACCGACGCGCGGGCTGCCGCGGTGCTGTTCGAGGGCAGGCGTGCGACGGGGGTGCGCTACGTGAACGACCGCGACCCTACCATGCAACACGACGTGCGAGCGCGCCGCGAGGTGATCCTGTGCTGCGGCACCGCCAACACCGCGAAGCTGCTGCAGATCTCCGGTGTGGGGCCGGCGGCCCTGCTGGGGTCGATCGGCGTGCCTGTAGTGCACGACCTGCGCGGCGTCGGCGAGAATTTCCGCGACCATTACGCGCCGCGCCTGGTCGCCCGCGTGCGCAACAGCGCAACCATCAACGAGTTGGCGCGCGGCATGGGTCTGGCAAAGCAGATCATGCTCTGGGCGACGGGCAAGCCCAGCATCCTCGCGCTGAGCCCGTCACTGGTGCACTGGTTCTGGAAGTCGGACGACAGCATGGACCACCCCGACCTCCAGGGCGTGTTCAGCCCGGCGAGCTACAAACAGGGTTTTGTCGGCATGCTCGACGACTATCCCGGCATGACATGCGGCGTCTGGCAGCACCGCCCGGAGAGCGTCGGCTACGTCCGGGCACGCTCGGCCGATCCGTTCGAGGACCCTGTCATCCAGCCAAACTACCTGTCCGATCCGATGGATCGCCGCGTGCTGGTCGCCGGCATGAAGCTGGCGCGCCGGCTGCTCCACACGCCGGAACTGGCGCATTATTTCGACGGCGACATGCTGCCCGGTCCGGGCGTGCAGAGCGACGATGAATTTCTGAGCTATGCCCGGCAATATGGGTCAACTGCATACCACCTGATCGGCACCGCGCGGATGGGACCGGTGACCGATCCGACAGCCGTGGTGGACGACCAGTTACGCGTGCACGGAATGCAGAGCCTACGCGTGGCGGATGCGTCGATCATGCCAAGTATGCCGTCGGCCAACACCTACGCAACCACGATGATGATCGCCGAGAAGGCCTCCGACATGATCCGTGGCCGGCCCCCGCTGGCTCCGGTGGAGGGGATAGCCGCCTGAGGCGCCGCTTGCGGATGCGCGATCCGCCCCTATCACTGCATGAACTGGTTGGCCGCGGTCTCCCTGGCGAGGGGCTGTTCAGTGCGTCTCGAGGAGGTGCGTGTCATACGCCGAAACGGATAGCAGAGCTGACCGAACAGGTTACTCGGCACCTGGCCGTCGACGATGCCGAAAACGCGCGGGATCTGCCCTTTCGGCATATGGAAGGTGCCAAATGCCAGGTCGAGAAACGGAAAGGTCGGAGCGAAATTCTTATCGCCTCCCTGATCAGCATAGGTATGATGCCAACGGTGAAATACCGGGCTCGCCAGGACATAGCGGAACGGTCCGAATGTCCAGTTCAGGTTCGCATGCACCAGAAGACCGAACAGCGTGTTGAACGGCACGAGTACCGAAGAATGCCGCGGGACTGAAGCCGACCAGGCTGATGAGAAGATTGATCAGGGTGGAATACAGAATAAAGTTGACGGGATGAATGCGCACCGAGGTCAGCCAGTCGACCTGCGTCGGGGCATGATGAATGCAATGGAAACGCCAGAGCGGATTTCGGTGGAACAGCCGATGGCCCCAGTATTGCCCCAAGTCCGTGAGGAGCAGGATGATGCCGGCTTGCAGCAGTATGGGCATGGCGGCCAGGGAACTCGTGGCGGAGGCGGCAATCCGATCGAGGTGCGCATCGTCCACGGCGTATCTGCGCGCCACGAACATGACGTAGCCGTACAACAGCGGACCGAGGAACCAATAACCAAGGTCCGCCTTCATGTCGCTGCGCCAGAATGGCCGCTTTTCCGCTCTGAACAACCAGTGCAGCGGGCCGAACACCGTCAGGCCGATGGCAAGCCATACCGTCAGGAAGACGAGCGTCGGAACCACACTGGTCAGATACGAGGGTTGCTGCAAGGATCGGTCCCGTAACGGCGGCTAGATGATCCGGTACCGGTTATACCTCTCACCGCCCCCTTTCAAGCGTCAGCGCCAAACAGCGGGGTTCTAAGGGCGACGCCCTTAGCGGAGTTCCAAGAGGCGGAGCCTCTTGGTGGGGTCCGGGGCGAGCCCCTTGCTCTGCGTTCTTGCGGGCACCCGGGGAACCCGCGACTATGGAGCACCACTGGCCAGGGGATCGAGAGTGAGCGCCTCTTTCAAGAGTACCGAACGTTATATCGCCTCGCGTGATCTGGAAGTGGCGGTGAATGCCGCCGTGACGCTGCAACGCCCGTTGCTGGTGAAGGGCGAGCCGGGCACCGGCAAGACCGTGCTGGCACATGAAGTGGCGCAGGCTCTCGGCCTGGAACTGATCGAGTGGCACATCAAGTCCACCACGAAGGCGCAGCAGGGCCTCTACGAGTACGACGCGGTCTCGCGCCTGCGCGACGGCCAATTGGGCGATCCTCGGGTGCACGACATCGCCAACTACATCGTGCGCGGCAAGCTGTGGGATGCGTTTGAGGCTGACAAGCCCGTGGTGGTGCTGATCGACGAGGTCGACAAGGCGGATATCGAGTTCCCGAACGACTTGCTGCTCGAACTCGATCGCATGCGGTTCTTCGTCTATGAGACGCGTCAGACGGTCGTGGCGACGCACCGGCCGGTCGTGATCATCACGTCGAACAATGAGAAGGAGCTGCCGGACGCGTTCTTGCGCCGCTGCTTCTTCCATTACATCCGCTTTCCCGATCGCGCGACGATGGAGCGGATCGTGCAAACGCACTATCCGGACCTGCGCCACGATCTGGCGCGGGAGGCGCTCAACGTGTTCTTCCAGATCCGCGAGGTGCCGGGCTTGAAGAAGAGGCCCAGTACCGCGGAGCTGCTCGACTGGTTGAAGCTGTTGATGGTCGAGGACCTGCCAGCCGATGCGTTGCGTACCAACGAGAAGCATTTGGTGATTCCGCCGCTATACGGTGCGCTGCTGAAGAATGAGCAGGACGTGCATCTTTTCGAGCGCCTGGCATTCTTGGCGCGCCGCGGGGCCTGATGTTCGCGCATCTGATCGAAGGACTGCGGCAGGCCGGGTTGCCGACATCGATCACCGAATACCTCACGCTGCTTGGCGCGATGAAGGCGGGCGTCGCGGAATGGAGCGTGGATGACTTCTACTATCTCAGCCGTGCGACGCTGGTGAAGGACGAACGTCACCTGGATCGCTTCGATCGCGTGTTCGCGCAGTGCTTCAAGGGGCTGGAGCCGCCCGAGGGCGTGGTGCCGCGTGAACTGCCCGAGGAATGGCTGCGCAAACTGGCGGAGAAATTCCTGTCACCGGAGGAGATGGCGAAGATCGAGGCCCTCGGCGGCTTCGAGGCGCTGATGCAGCGTCTGGCGGAACTGCTGGCGGAGCAGAAGGGGCGCCATCAGGGCGGTTCGAAGTGGATCGGCACGGCGGGGACATCGCCGTTCGGGGCGTACGGCTACAATCCGGAAGGCGTGCGTATCGGGCAGCATGAATCGCGGCATCGGCGCGCGGTGAAGGTGTGGGACAGGCGCGACTTTCGCGATCTGGACGACACGGTGGAGCAGGGGACGCGCAACCTGAAACTGGCGCTCCGCCGGCTGCGCCGGTTTGCGCGGCAGGGTGCTGCGACCGAACTCGATCTGCCGGACACGATACGATCGACCGCGAAGAATGCCGGGTCGCTGGACCTCAAGATGGTGCCGGAGCGGCACAATGCCGTGAAGGTGCTGCTGTTTCTCGATGTCGGCGGATCGATGGACGACTTTGTGAAGCTGTCGGAGGAACTGTTCTCTGCGGCGCGGTCTGAGTTCAAGCATTTGGAGTATTTCTATTTCCACAACTTCCCGTATGAGCGCGTGTGGAAGAACAATCGCCGTCGGCATGACGAACGGTTATCGACCTTCGAAGTGATCAGGAAGTATGGGCCGGACTACAAGCTGATCTTCGTCGGCGATGCGGCAATGAGTCCGTACGAGATCACCATGCCGGGCGGCAGTGTCGAGCATATGAACGAGGAACCGGGTCGGGTGTGGCTGGAGCGGCTCACGTCGCACTATCACCGTTCTGCATGGCTCAATCCGACGCCGCGTCATTCATGGCAGCACGTGCATTCGATCGGCATGACCAGTGAGCTGATGGCGGGCCGGATGTATCCGCTGACGGTGAACGGCATTGACGAGATGGCGCGGGAGTTGAGCCACTAGAATTGCACACCCGCTCGTGTGCTGCGCGAGAGGGTGTCATTGCGGAGGGAACGACAGTGGGACGGCTCGAGGGCAAGGTGGCATTCATCACCGGTGCCGGGACTGGCATTGGTCGCGCAACGGCTATCCTGTTCGCGCGCGAAGGTGCGCGTGTGGCGATCGCGGAAATCGATGGCCCCGCCGGTGAGGAGACAGCGCACCTCGCCGCCCATGACGCGATTGCGATCCGTGCTGATGTGACCGATGAGGCAAGTCTGCAGGCAGCGGTCAGTGCCACGGTGCAGCAGTTCGGCGCCCTGCACATCCTGCACAACAATGCCGGCGGCTCGACGCCGCAGGACAACACGGTGGTGGAGGCGCCGATCGATGAATTCTGGCGCGTCATCAGACTTGACCTGTTCGGCACGTTCCTTGGCTGCCGTGTCGGTATACCTGAGATCATCCGCTCCGGCGGTGGTTCGGTGATCAACATGTCGTCCAACGTCGCGCTGATGGGAATTGCCGGACGCGACTGCTACACTGCGGCGAAGGGCGGCGTCGCGGCAATCACCCGCTCGATGGCGGTGGAATTCGCTTCGCAGCGAGTGCGGGTCAATGCCATCGCTCCTTCTGCGACGATGACCGAGCGCGTGCGCAGGCTGGTGGCGGGCAATGTGGCGCTGAGCAGGCTCGCCAACTCGCACCTGCTGGGCCTGATCGAGCCACGGGACATCGCCAGCATGGCGCTGTTCCTCGCGTCCGATGAATCGCGCATGATTACCGGACAGGTGTATCCGGTGGATAGCGGCGTGACCATTTCCTGAGGAGGCTACAATGAAGATCAAACGGGTGGAGCACATCGCGGTCGCCGTCAAATCGCTGAGCCAATCGATGGATCTGCTGCGGAATACCTTCGGCATACCGCTCGAATACGAGGAGCAGATCGGCGCGACGCGGCTTGCCATGCTGCCAGTCGGCGAGACCTATATCGAGCTGTTGGAGAGCAAGGCGCCAAACTCCGGTGTCAATCAATGGATCGCGGAGAAGGGCGAGGGCTTGTTCCACATCTGCTTCGAGGTCGAAGACATTGACGGCGCATTGGATGAGCTGAAGGCGAAGGGCGTGAAGCTGCGCGACGAGACGCCGCGGATCGGCCACGGTGGCGCGCGCATCGCGTTCATCGATCCGGCATCCACTGGCAATCTGCTGATCGAACTGGCGGAGCTTCCGGCATGAGCGGCTTCACGCATCCTGAGTATCTGGTCGAGACCGAGTGGCTCGCGCAGAACCTGACCAATCCCGATGTGGTCGTGTTGGACTGCACCACGCACCTCATCCCCGATCCGAAGATCACCTACGAGGTGAAGCCCGCACGGGACGATTTCGAGAGCGGCCACATTCCCGGGGCGCAGTTCGTCGACATGCTGCGCGATGTGTCCGATACGTCGCAGAATCTGCGGTTCATGCGGCAATCGCCCGACGAATTCGCCGCGGCGATGCGACGCTTTGGTATGAACAGCACCACGCGCGTGGTGACCTACAGCAGCGCCAATGTCTGGTGGGCGACGCGCCTGTGGTGGCTGCTGCACGAGTTCGGCTACGACAATGCTGCCGTGCTGAACGGCGGCTGGCAGAAGTGGCAGCGCGAAGGACAGCCCGTCGAGGCGGGTCCTGCACGGTCGCGTCCTGAAGGCAACTTCACGGTGCGCGAGGTCCGCAACCTGATGGTCGGCAAGGATGAGGTGCTGCGTGCCATCGGCAACGGCGCGATCTGCACGATCAATGCGCTGCAGCCGGCGCAGCACACCGGCGGCGGCGGCAACAGCTACGGCCGGCCGGGACGCATCGCGGGCAGCGTCAACCTGCCGGCGGCGCATCTGCTCGATCCGGAGACCAACACGTTCCTGCCGGCCGATGAGCTGCGCAAGCGCTTCGAGGCGGTCGGTGCAATGGACCGTCAGGTGATCAACTACTGCGGCGGCGGTATCGCAGCGAGCGCTGACGCCTTGGCGCTGATCATGCTCGGCCATAAGGATGTGAAGCTGTACGACGCGTCGCTGTCCGAATGGGCGAAGGATCCGGCATTGCCGATGGAAACCGGCTAAGGGAGGACGGTCATGCTGCTACCCCTCGATCGACGCTCTATCGCCTATGACCTTGTGGGGCCGGAGAATGCTCCCGTCGTCTGCATGACTCACTCGCTCGCCTCGGATGGCGGAATGTGGACCGAGCAGGTGCCGGCACTGTTGCAGGCGGGCTTTCGCGTGCTGCGTATCGACATGCGCGGCCATGGCGGCAGCGGCCCGGTTGCCGGCGACTACACCATGAGTGCGCTGGCGTCCGATGTCGCCGCGGTGCTCGAAGCGCTAGCCATTCCACGGGTGCATTTCATCGGGCTGTCGATCGGCGGGATGCTGGGGCAGGCGTTTGCCCTGGAGCACGGCGGCAAGCTGGCATCGGCCATGTGGTGCGACACGCTTCCCGCCACGCCGGCCGGTGCACCGGAGGTATGGCAGCAGCGCGTCGATACCGTGCGCGGCGCGAATTCACTCATGCCGCTGGCCGATCCGACGATCGAGCGCTGGCTCACCGATGCGGTGAAGCGCGGCAGACCGGGGCGCTGGAAGCAGATCCGCGATACCATCATCGGCACCACGCCGGCCGGCTACCTCGGCTGCGTCGCCGCGATCCGCAACTTTGACTTCGTGGCGCGACTGCCGTCGTTGAAGTTGCCAGTGCTGGTGGTGTGCGGGGCGGACGATGCGGGCACGCCGGCGGCGGACAATCGGCGGCTGGCTGGCCTGGTTCCTGGTGGGCGCTATGAAGAGATCGCCAATGCGCTGCACTTCCCCAATGTCGAACATCCCGACACTTTCAACCGCATCATGCTCGGCTGGCTGAACGCACAGCGCTGAGGGAGGCCGTCATGCGTCTGGCAAACAAGATCGGTATCGTCACCGCAGCCGCATCCGGTATGGGTCGTGCCGGCGCGCTGCGCTTCGCACAGGAAGGTGCAGCGGTCGGCGTGGTGGACCTGGACGAGGCTGGCGCCAGCGCGGTCGTGAAGCAAATCACCGATGCCGGCGGCCGCGCGATCGCGCTGGCCGGCGATCTGCGACAGGACGCCTTCGCGCGCGAGATAGTCCGTCGCACAGCCAATGAGTTCGGCGGACTTGATTTCGTCTGGAACCATGTCGGTCATCCGGGGCCCGCGGCGATCGAGGGAATCGACTGGAAGGATTTCGAGCTTGCGATGGACCTGAACGTCCGCACGGTGCTGGTCACCACTGAGGCGGCGATCCCTGAACTGCGTGCACGCGGCGGTGGGGCACTCCTCTACACTGCGTCCACCTCGGGTCTGACGGGTTCGCAGTTCAGCCCGGTGTACAACATCGCCAAGTTCGGTGTGGTCGGTCTGGTGCACGGACTGGCGAAGCGTTATGCGCGCGAGAAGATCAGGGTGAATGCGGTGTGTCCCGGTCCCACCGACACGCCAATGCTGCGCGTGTTCGTCGCACGCCCGGACAGCCAGATGCCGCCTGGCGAGACGCCCGAGACGCTGGTGATGAAGCGTGGCGGCCAGGTCCCGATGGGGCGCCCGGCGCGGCCCGAGGAAATTGCCAACGCAGCGCTGTTCCTGATCTCGGACGAGGCGTCGTACGTCACCGGCGTGGCGCTGCCGGTGGATGGTGGCGCGACGGCGTAGTGCTCGATCAGCGCCTAGCGGGTTCGACTGTACTCGTAGTCCTCGCGCTCGCCCGTCCCTGACCGCAGTCCTGCAGGCATTGGCGCGCGCGTGGCGTTCACCTTGGCGTGCACATCGAGCGCGGCCTGGTCCTTCCACAACTCGAGCAACGCCAGCTTGTCCGGGTTCAGCACACTCTGGAACACCTCGAACTGCTCACAGCCGGGCTCCTGCATGACCTCATTGCAACGCGTCCGAAACTCTTTCGCGAGTTCCGAACCTTTTCCCGGTGCGGCGGTGATCGTGACGACGAGCCGGACTGCCATGTTGCTCCCTCCGATGCGCGAATGACGACGAGGAGTAGTGACTCGGCGCTGCTCCGCGTCAAGCGTCAGGGGCAACGCTCCCTCATCCCGGGTGGCCGATCAGCGCGCTGCATTTGTGCAACGCGGCCACCAGAGCCGAGATCTTTTTGGGCGCAAGATTGATGTTGAAAGTTCGGTCCGGTGTCTTGATCGCGACATCCCGTGCGGAGAGAAGCATATCGTCGATCGGCTGGTTGAGCAAGAACATGATGCTGGTTGACCCGGTCATTGCCGGGATGTTGGGCGTGCCGTCGCCGTGTTCCAGCCAGGTGCCGCCGATCCGCAACGCTACGTTCCACATGTAGCCAGACGGAAAGCTCCAGTTCTTCTGCTCGACTATGGCGCGTGGAGGCAATTTGTTGCTCCATGCGAACTCGAATTGGCCGTCGTCGCTCTTGAGCGTCATTGTGCAGGTCACCGTGTCGCGGTCACGATGTTCGGTGACGCTTCCACCATCAGTGTTCCACCAGACCCTGTCGGTAGCGGTCGCAACCAGAAGGCTCGATGCCAGGAGAGGCAGTTTTATCATTGCTTGATAGATCATCTATCTGACCCTCGTCGTGACGGTACGGCTTCGACCTGTGGCCGTGGCATATCGGCGGGAATGTCGCGGGCGACGATGCCTGGTAGCCGCAGGCAGCAGCGGGGGGCGCCCGGCGATCGTGCTACGGGCTGGGCGGACGGCTTGAAGCGCCGCCAGATGAGCGCGTACAGGCCGTCGGCGTCGATCCTGACGACACGGCAGCCGTCATGGGCTCAGATCTTTCGTTGATCATGTTCTCCTCCTTCGTGCCAGAGACGGCGACGCGATAACCACCGGTCGCTCGTCACAGGGACGCCAAGGTCAGGATGATCGGGCCGCTGCAGCGCGAACTGATCGCGGCACGTGAATGCAGTGCTGCTTCTCTAAAGCCGGTTCCTCCTGGCGTCGAGTCTCGCTTCAGCCGCCGGTTGTCAAGCCGCGAGAGCGCCTCGTTCCGACTGCGAACGTTTGCCGCGGCCGATCGAGGTCGGCCATGGATCGGGCCGAATCCTTCTTTTCGCAAGCATCATCACGCCGGCGTCAGGGATTGTATCTCGGGCTTATCGGATTGAGGATCAGTTCGGTTTGATACCTGGGAGACACCAACCATGACCACCGGACCCGGTCGCCGGCCGCTGGCCGCGGCCGCCGTGCTGATGCCCGCCGCGGCCTTCATCCATTCCGCCAAGGCACAGTCTGGCAACGAAACCACATTCGATCGCATCCGCCGCACCAAAACGCTGCGCATTGCCGCTCTGCCGGGCGAGCTGCCGTATTTCCAGAAGGACCTCACCAGCGGCGAATGGAGTGGCGCCTGCATCGACATGGCAAAGGACATCGCCAAGGTGTTCGACGCGCAGTTGGCCTATGTCGAGTCCACCTATGGCAATTCGGTGCTTGATCTGCAGTCGAACAAGGTGGATCTGGCGTTCGCGTTGAACCCGACACCGCAGCGCGCGCTGTCGATCGGCTTCACCCATCCGATGATCGTGCATCCGTTCGGCTGCGTCGCGCGCAAGGGGCTGGACCCGAATACCTGGGACGATCTCAACAAGCCGGAGATCAGGGTGGTCTACGATATCGGCTCGCTGCACGAGGTCGCGGCCAAGCGCTATTGCCCAAAGGCCCAGCTCACCGGCTACAAGTCACGCGATGACTGCACGCTGGCGCTGCAATCCGGCCGCGCCGACGCGCACATCCTTGCGGCGATCCTCGGGCTTTCCGAAATCGGCAAAAATCCCTCCCTGGGCAGCTACCATCTGCTGACCGAGCCGCTGGTGGCGCTGCCGAGCTGTCTCGGCATCCAACGCGAGCCGGATACGCGCTTTGCCGATGTCATCAACGCATGGATCGACTACAACCGCGGCACCGCGCAGATCCGTGAGTGGCTGCTCGACGGGCTCGCAAAGTTCGGCGTCACGCGCGATCAGATACCGGCCACCTTGAGCTTCTGACAAAAGGCCGAAGGAGAAGGCGATGTTCTATCAGTGGGACTTCGCCTCCCTGCTGCGCTACGCGCCGCTGTTCTGGAAGGGTGTGCTGGTCACGCTGGCATATACCGTGGTTACGATTCTGCTTGGTCTGATCATCGGACTGTTGCTTGGTCTCGGCCGGCTGTCGCGCTCGAAGCTGCTGAACATCCCTTTGGTCGCCTTCATCGAGGCGTTTCGCTGCACACCGCTGCTGGTGCAGATCGTCTGGTTTTACTACGCGCTGCCGGTGCTGCTGCACATCCAAATTCCTGCCACCACTGCGGCCGTGCTGGTGCTGTCGTGCTATACCGGTGCGTTCTATGCGGAGATTTTCCGCGGCGGCATCATCTCGATCGAACAGGGTCAGTGGGACGCGGCGCGCGCGCTCGGCCTGCGGCCATGGCCGATGATGCGCAAGGTGATCCTGCCGCAGGCCGTCAAGAGGATGATCCCACCGTTCGTGAACCAGTCGATCACCCAGCTCAAGAATACCTCACTGGTGTCGACGATCGCGGTGCCAGACCTGCTGTATCAGGGCACGCTGATCACTGCCGACACGTACCGTCCACTGGAGGTCTACACCGTTGTGGCACTGATCTATTTCGCCATGCTGTTTCCCAGCACCCTGCTGGCGCAGGCGTACGAGCGGCGCCTCGCCAAGGCGCGGTAAGCCTGGCAGCGCTACGCTCTCCGGGGCAGCAACTGCTCGGCCAGCGTCGCCCAATATGACGCGCCGATGGGCAGGATCTCGTCGTTGAAGTCATAGCGTGGGTGATGCACCATCGCATCGTCCGTGCCGCGACCGCCGCCCAGCATGATGTAGCTGCCCTGCTTGGCGTTCAGCATGAAGGAGAAATCCTCCCCGCCCATCGTCGGCTTTCGCATATGCACGACACGAGAACTCGCCCGCCACCGTCGTTGCGGCACGCCGGGCGAGCGTGGTGGCCTCCGGGTCGTTCACCGTTGCCGGGTAGTCGCGACTGAACACCACATCGGCCTTGGCGCCGAAGCTTTCAGCTATGCCGGAGGCGAGACGCCGCACGCCGTTCTCCAACTGATCGCCGACACGCGCATTGAACCAGCGGGCGGTCCCCAGCATGCGCACGGTTGCGGGAATCACGTTGTAGGTGTCGCCGCCGTTGATGTGCCCGATGGTGATCACGCCGCCCTCCACCGGCTCGATCATCCGCGCCACGATCGTCTGCAGCGCGGTGACGATGTGACTGGCGATCACGATGGGGTCCGTCCCGAAATGCGGCTGCGCTGCGTGGGTTCCCTTGCCGGTGATGGTGATCTCGATATTGGCCACGGCCGCCATGACCGGGCCATTGCGCCAGGCGAAGGTGCCGGCAGGCATCTGCGGCCAGTTGTGCATCCCGAACACCATCTCCATCTTGCAGCGCTCGAACAGGCCTTCCCTGACCATAATGTCGCCGCCCGCGAGGTTCTCCTCCGCCGGCTGGAAGATGACGTAGACCGTGCCGTCGAAATTACGGGTCTCGGCCAGGTACTTTGCCGCGCCAAGCAGCATGGTGGTGTGACCGTCATGGCCACAGGCATGCATAATGCCTGCGTTCTGTGAGGCGTAGGGTGCCCCGGTCTCTTCCCGGATCGGTAGCGCGTCCATGTCGGCGCGCAGGCCGATCGCACGCTCCGAGGTGCCGTTCCCGCGGATCACGCCGACCACACCGGTGCGCGCCAGCCCGGTGATGATTTCGTCGACGCCGAAGTCGTTCAGCTTCTCCTGCACGACACCGCTGGTGCGGGTCTCCTGCAGTGCGAGCTCCGGGTGCGCATGCAGGTCCTGCCGCCATTGCGTCATCTCGCGGTGGAATTCGGCAATGCGGTTGATGATCGGCATTGGTCAGCTCCTGCCGGCGAAGGTGCGCGCGAGGCCTTCGTCAAGTGACATCGGTGCGAACCCGAGCGTGCCGATCATCGGATCCACGGCGAAACTCTTGTCTTCCATCAGCCGGCGGATCTCGGCGGGACGGACGCGCGGCAGGAACGGAATGTAACAGAAGATACGGGCCAACGCCATCAGGGGGATCGGAGACACCGCGACAATTCGCGGCGCGCGCTGCTCGCTGACGGCAGCGACAGCCCGAATGAAGTCGGCGTAGGGCAGGGGGGTCGGCCCGGCGATTACCAAAGCATGAGGCCCTTCCCATTCCCGCTGCAGTGCAACACAAATTGCGCGTGTCACGTCGTCCTGGTGGATCGGTTGCACCAAAGCCGCGCCTCCACCCGGCAGCGGAACAAATGGCAGCCAGTGCAGCAGAGCGGCGAGCCGCTGCACGTTGTCCTCGCCCTGAGCGCCATAGATCATCGTGGGGTGCAGCATGACGCCGGAACGGCCGGAGGCTCGGAAGGCCGCCTCGCCGGCCAACACGCCGTTGCCGTGTGCGTCGGGCCAACGCGTGAACTTGCGCGTGCTGCCGAGGAAGACGAACCGCGCCTCCGCCGGCGCGGCGGCGAGCACAGTCGCGGCGTAGCGCGCATGGGCACAACTGACGATCTGCGTGGCATCGGCAAGTGCATCGCGCAATCTCGGCGGATCAGTGATATCGGCGATGCGCGCTGGCACCTTGATGCCCGTCGCGGCCCATTTCGCGGCATCGCGCACCACCGGGACGAGCGCGCTGCCGCTGCCGAGCAGCGACCGACACAACGCGCTGCCGCTTCGACCCGATGCGCCGATAACGTGGACCTGGGACACCATGCTGTTACGCTTAGCATGGTGATCTTGCAGCATGGAGGAGCGCATGGCGCGTGTGCCGTATCTCGAGACGTCCGATCTCTCGGTGGAGAACCAGGACCTGTTGCGGCGGCGGATCAGCCTCACGCAGGCGCTGGTGAACTCGCCCAATGCGGCGCGTGCATTCGGCGCCCTCGGCCAGTTCATCCGCTTCGGCAGCAAGCTCGATCCGCGGCTGCGCGAGCTGGCGATCCTGCAGGTCGGCTGGCTGGCGCGATCGCCCTACGAGTGGTCGCACCACGTCAAGCTGAGTCATGATTTCGGCGTCAGCGATGACGATATCCGCGCGCTGATCGACGACACCGCGGGAAAGCCGGCGCAGCTCGATGACATGGCGAAGACCGTGCTGCGTGCCGCTCGCGAGATGACGCAGGACGGTGCCATGTCGGACACGACCTTCGCCACCTTGCGCGAGGCCCTCGGCAGTGAGCTGATCGTCGATCTGACGATCACCATTGCCTTCTACAATGCGGTCGTGCGCGTGCTGGCGACCCTACAGATCGACGTGGAGGATGACTATATTCCGTATCTGCGACAATTTCCCCTGCCTGCCTGACAGGAGGTCCGCGTGAGGATCGGCGTTCCCAAGGAGATCAAGACGCACGAGTACCGTGTTGGACTAACCCCGGCCGGTGTTCGCGAACTCGCCATCCACGGGCATCAGGTGACGGTGGAGCGCAATGCCGCTTCCGGCATCGGCATTTCCGACGATGCCTTTCGCGCTGCCGGCGCCGTGGTGGCGGACAGCGCCGCGGAGGTCTTCGCCACGGCCGACCTCATCGTGAAGGTGAAGGAGCCGCAGGCCACGGAGATCGCCATGCTGCGGCAGGGTCAGGTGCTGTTCACCTATCTGCATCTCGCCGCTGACAAGGCGCAGACCGAGGGCCTGATGCACACCGGTGCTACCTGCATTGCCTACGAGACGGTTACCGACCGGTCGGGTGCGCTGCCCTTGCTCGCGCCCATGAGCGAGGTGGCCGGACGCATGGCCGTGCAGGTAGGCGCGCATTGCCTGGAGAAGGAGCAGGGTGGGGTCGGTGTGCTGCTCGGTGGTGTGCCTGGTGTGGCGCCGGCGAAGGTGGTGGTGCTGGGAGGCGGGGTATCGGGCACCAATGCCGCCCGCATGGCGGTGGGCCTCGAGGCGTCTGTCACCATCATCGACAAGTCGCTGCCGCGGCTGAAGGAGCTCGATCTGCAGTTCGGTCCGCGTGCGACCACGCTGTTCGCGACGCTGGAGGCCATCGAGCATCAGGTGCTGGCGGCAGATCTGGTGATTGGCGCGGTGCTGGTGCCAGGCGCTGCGGCGCCGAAGCTCGTGTCACGCGAGTTGGTGCGGCAGATGCGACCTGGCTCGGTGCTGGTGGACATCGCAATCGATCAGGGCGGTTGCTTCGCGACCAGCCGTCCGACAACCCATTCAGCGCCGACCTATGTTGAGGAAGGCGTGGTGCATTATTGCGTTACCAACATGCCCGGTGCCGTTGCGCGCACGTCCACTTTCGCGCTGACCAATGCGACGCTCCCGTTCGTCATCGCGTTGGCGGAGAAGGGATGGCGCAGGGCGTTGGCTGACGATCCGCACCTGCTGCACGGACTGAACGTCCATGCGGGCAAGGTGACGTACGAGGCGGTGGCGCGCGATCTGGACCTGTCTTACGCTCCAGCGGAAACGTTGTTGGCGGCTTGAGGCTGGACCAGGCAGCGACCTGACACCCGAATGTGACGGCGCGATCCTGCGCAGCTACTCTGCCTCTCAGTCGCGGAGTGCTTCGATGCGCAGAATGTTCCTGCTGAATTTGGCGACGCTTGCAGCCCTCGCCTTGCTCGGGTCCGCGGCGCCAGCGCGCGTGATTGAAGGTGGCGATGCTGCCATCGTCAAGCAGGCAAGTCCTGCCGTGGTGAATATCGCCGAGTGGAAGGTGCATGCCTCCACCCAGCCCGATCAGCCGCCACGGCGCATAAAGGTCTATGCGTCGGGCTTCGTCGTCGACCCATCGGGAATCATCGTCACCAACAAGCATGTCGTTGATGGAGCGCTCGACATGCATGTGATCTTCAGCAACGGCGATCGCGTGCCGGCGCGGCTACTTGTCGCTGCCGAGATAATCGACGTGGCGGTGCTGAAAGTTGATGTCGATCATCCATTGCCGGCCCTGAAATGGAGCGACAGCGACGCCTTGCAGATCGGCGACCCGGTATTGACTATCGGTAACCCGCTGGGCCTCGGCTTGTCTGTGTCCGCCGGGATCGTCAGCGCGCTCAACCGCAATCTGCACGATACGCCGTTCGACAGCTACATCCAGACCGACGCAGCAATCAATTTTGGCAATTCCGGTGGCCCGCTGATCGATCGTAATGGAAGCGTCGTCGGCATCGATACCGCGCTTTACAATCCCCAGGCTAGAGGCGGCTTCATCGGTATCGGCTTTGCCATCCCATCCAACATCGTCTCGTACGTTGTGCAGTTCCTGCTCAACCCCAAGCATCCGAAGCCCGGATGGATCGGTGTCACTTCGCAGGACATAAACGATACATTGGCGACAGCGCTCGGAGTACCAAGCGCCACTGGCGCCGTTATATCGGTTGTCGATCCATCGGGGCCGGCGGTTCAAGCGGGCCTGCGGCCAGCCGACGTGCTGGAGACGATTGATGGCGTGCAGCAGAGCAATTCCCGCGCGTTCATGCGGTCTATCGTCAAGATGCCAGTCGGGACGTCGCTGCGCCTTTCGGGTTGGCGTGACCGCAAGCGGCTGGACACCACTGTGATCGTAGCGCCGTGGCCCAACTTTATGCCGGCCGAGGGCGTCATGCGAGATCAGGCAGCTCAGAAGATGATCGAGACTGCACCCGATCCAGGCATGAAGCTTGCGCCCATCACCGAAGCGGCTCGCAAACAGTACGGACTTGGTCCTGAGCTGGGCGGTGCCCTGGTGACGGCAGTGGAGAGCGATTGTGAGGCACGCGATCTTGGGATCGTGCCAGGCGATGTCATCATCAACGTGCAGGGACAATCGGTTTCCGCCCCTGATGATGTGTGGCAGGCGATAGAGGCCGCGCACAAGGCACGCCGCCCCTATCTTGCCTTGCTGGTGCAGGGGAAGACCGAAGCCCGCTGGGTTTCACTGTCGATCACGAGCACCGAGTCATAGTTCACGCCCGCTGACCATAGGTTCGGTATCTCTGGTGCGCCGCCCGCATCTCCTCGGCGCTCAACAGCCGCGGTGTCCCGGCCGATCGCGCCAGCAGATATTGTCGGCACAGCGTCTCCAGCACGACCGCGGCGGTCAACGCGCGATTGGCCGTAGGGGCATGCACGATCATGCCGTGGTTGGCGAGTAGACATGCTGTGCGCCCGGCCAGCGCCGCGACCGCAAGCCGCGCCAGCTCCGGTGTGCCGAATGTGACATAAGGTGCGCAGCGCACATCGTCGCCGCCGAAATCAGCCACCATGTAGTGAAACGGCGGCAGACCTTCGTTGAGGCAGGCAAGCGCGGTGCAGGCATCGGAGTGCGTATGCACAATGCTCTGCGCGGAGGGGTAGGCGAGGTAAATCGCTGCATGCATCGCCCATTCGCTGGATGGCGCGACCGAACCCTTGACGTCGCCGGCCAAAGTCATTGCGACCACCCCGTCCGGCGCCAGCACTTCCGCCGAACCGCCGGACGGGGTGATGATCATGCCCTTTCGCGTGCGTTGGCTGACGTTGCCGGAGCTGCCGGCAATCAGTCCGCGACGGCCCATCTCGCGGTAGACCGTCGTGACGTCATGGCGCGCCTGAACCTCCGTCACATCAGAAACACACCCTTGCCGTCCGCTTGATGATCGAACAGCTTGTACGCCTCATCCGCCTGCTCCAGTTTCCAGCGATGGGTGAACAGCGCGTCGACGTCGATCTTGCGCTCGACACAGAACGTCGCGCACTCCGCCTGAATGATGTTGGAGAATGTCCACGACGCGATCAGCGTCATCTGTCGACGCAGCAGCATCGGGCTGACGTCGATCTTCACGTCGCCGCCCTCGCCGACGAAGCACATCGTGCCCCAGACCTTGGTGCTGCGGATCGCGTTCGCGCGCGCCTCGGGATTGCTCGACGTATCCAGCGAGCAGTCCGCATAGCGTCCGTGCGTCAGGTCCTTGATTGCCGCGACAGGATCGTTCGACCCCGGATCCACCACTTCGTCCGCACCAAAATCCTTCGCCCGTTGCAGCCGCTGCGGGTTGATGTCGAGCGCGATCACCCGCGCGCCCATCGCCTTGGCGAATTGCGTGCCAGCCAATCCCACAGGCCCCTGGCCGAAGATCGCCAGCGTGTCATTGCCGGAGAGCCGCATCCGCCGCAGCGCGCTGTATGCCGTGCCGGACCCGCACGCGATCGCCGCACCGGCGGAGAAGGACAGCTCGTCCGCCAGCGGCACCAGAGTGTTCGCCGGCACCTTCAGATACGTCGCATGACCGCCATGCGAGTTGCTGCCGTACACCTTCACCGGCACTTCCTGGCAGAGCTGCTGCCAACCCGAGCGGCAGTGGTTGCACTGCGTGCAGCCCTGGTAATGATGCACCATGACGCGCATGCCGATCCTCGCCTCTTTCTCCGACACGCCGGGCCCGACCGCTGCCACCACGCCACAGGGTTCATGGCCGGCGATCACCGGATCGGGGTTCTGCGGAAAACCTGTCGCCTGTCGCGTCTGTCCCTTCGGGCGGCGATACTGGTGCAGGTCGCTGCCGCACATGCCGGAGGCCTTCATCTCGACCACCACCTCGTCCGGGCCCGGCGTGGGATCGGGAAACTCCATCATCTCCAGTTCACGGCCGCCGGTGAACACGACACCACGCATGGTTCCCTCCTTTCCAAGATTGGGCCGGAGGTTAGCGCCGTATGGCTGGTCGTGCGAGGCGGGGTAATCTGAGGCGGGCGATAGGCTGCCCTACAGCCAATGGGCCGTCCGCGCGATCATGAATGCGAGCCCCGGCGTCGTCGTGATGATCGCCCCGAACCTGATGCGGAAGTCACGCTCCCGGCGCTGGTCGACGGCCGCAACATCCGCGCAGCACGGTGGCGGCGGAGCTAAAGTGCAGCGATAAGAGATGCAGAATCGGACACCCAGCCGAACATAGCTTGAATTGTCAGCAGCGATGCCTCATGCGTTCCGAACGGTGCGTTCGGAAAAGGTGGTTGTCCCGTGCAGTCTTCCAGTAGGAGACACACATAATCGCGGAACATTGCATCGCGGATGGTTGATTCTACGCAGACACTGGTGGTGCATCCCGTCACGATCAAATTTCGAGCGCCTAAAGCGCAAAGCTGGTCATCCAAGTCCGTCTCGAAGAAGCCGCTGTAGCGATGCTTGGACACCACAATGTCCCCAGGGTGTGGCGCAAGCTCCGGTAGGACGTCGGTATTCCAGGTCCCCTCGATCAGGATGCGGCTCGGCTGCCCGTCCGGTGCGGTTACCGCTTCACCAACTGCCATCGGTTCGTGACGAAACCAGTGCGGCAAATCCTGACCACCAGTGTCCGATAGGTCTGGCCGGTGGGCCATCTTCAGATAGACAATCGGGATCCCTGCTGCGCGGGCAGCGGCGACGACACGCTGCGTAGGAGGAACCGCCTGCCGGATCACGGACAGATCGATCCCGATCCGGTCGAACATTCCGCCTGGTGATCCAAAGTCGTTCTGCATGTCGATGACCAGGACTGCGCTGCGCCCGAGGTCGATTTCCAGCGACGCAGGCCGTGCTGCGATTGCCACTGTTCGGCTCGGTGCGGCCATCGGTGAACTCCCATCGCGATTCTCTTTCCGGATATGGCTGCCAGAGGGCTGCCGCTGTCACTCGGTGCGGCGCCTGACAGGCATTTGGCAACCTTGCCTTGATGTGGCAGTAGCCGCAACAAACTGTCGGAGCGGGGTTAATCCGCCGCTCTCTTCGGCGTTCGCGGTTACCGGCCCTCGCGGAGTCTGCCTAACGCGCCTGCGCGCTGGCCTCGCTGCGTGTCGCACCGGCACGCGCCGCCAATGCCGCGGCCATGAACCCGTCCAGATCGCCGTCCAGCACAGCGTCGGGATTGCCCTTCTCGACGCCGGTGCGCAGGTCCTTCACCAACTGATACGGCGCCAGCACATAGTTGCGGATCTGATGCCCCCAGCCGATGTCGGTCTTGGCGTTCTCCACCGCCGCCGCCGCCGCCTCGCGCTTCTGCAATTCGGCCTCGTACAGCCGCGCCTTCAGCATCGCCATTGCCATGGCGCGGTTGCGATGCTGACTGCGATCGGTCTGACACGCGACAATGATCCCGCTCGGCACGTGCGTGATGCGGATCGCACTCTCGGTCTTGTTGACGTGCTGTCCGCCGGCACCCGATGCGCGATAGGTATCCACCTTCAAATCGCTTTCGTTGATCGCGATCTCGATGTTGTCGTCCACCACCGGATACACCCACACGCTGGCGAAGCTTGTATGCCGCCGCGCATTGGCATCGAACGGGCTGATGCGTACCAGCCTGTGCACTCCAGCCTCAGTCTTTAGCCAGCCATACGCATTCGGCCCGCTGATCTGCAGCGTCGCCGACTTGATGCCGGCCTGCTCGCCCTCGCTCTGCTCCAGCAATTGCACCTTGCAGCCGTGCTGCTCGGCCCATCGCATATACATGCGCATCAACATCTCGGCCCAGTCCTGCGCCTCGGTGCCGCCCGTCCCGGCGTTGATCTCGACGTAGGCGTCGTTGGTGTCCGCCTCACCCGACAGCAGGCTCTCGATCTCGCGCCGCTTCGCCTCCTCGGCCGATGCGCGCAACGCGGCCAATCCCTCCTCGGCCATCGCCCCATCGCCGTCCGACTCGGCCATGGCTATCAGCTCGAGCGTATCGGAAACTTCCTGCTGCAGCGCGCGCAGCCCGTCCATCTGCCCTGCCAGATGGTTCCGTTCGCGCATCACCTTCTGCGCGGCGGCGGCATCATTCCAGAGCTGCGGATCCTCGGCGCGCGCATTCAGTTCGGCGAGGCGGCCCTCGGCGACATCCCAGTCAAAGATGCCTCCTCAGCAGTGCGATCGACTGCTTGATCTGTTCGTTCAGGGCATCCAATTCGGCTGACATCACTTCACCCACGATCCAGAGGAAGCCGCGGCTAATAGATCCCGCCCAGGCTGCTGTCGACTCCGCCATGCACTGTCTGTGCCGCGTCCGCCGGCGTTGTGCCGTCCGGTCCGGGCGTCGTCGCCGCCGCGGTGCCAATCGAATGCGACGCGCCGGGTATCTGGTCCGGCTTGAACGCATCTGTCACCACGCCGGAGCCAGTGTCCCACTGCGCCATCGTCACACCGTCCGGCTGCTGGAACGTCAGCACCGGACGGTTCTTCAGCGCGACCGCCATGAAGTCGTGCCAGATCGGGCCGGCGACCTGTGCGCCCGTCTCGTTGTTGCCGAGTGTCGCAGGATTATCGAAGCCGACCCATACGGTGGTTACCAGATCGGGCGTGAAGCCGGAGAACCAGGCATCCGTGAAATCCTGCGTCGTGCCGGTCTTGCCGGCGATCGGGTGGCCAAGCCCGGCCACAACCGGCACGCCGGTCCCGCGAGTCGTCACGCCTTGCATCATGGTCACAAGCTGGAACACCGACGCCGGGTCGGCGATCGCCTTGCGCTCATCGGTCAGCGCAGGTGGCGCGCCCTGGCTGGAGCATTCGCCACAGGTGATCGCGGACGGCCGCCAGACCACGTGGCCGTCGGGATCCTGCACGCTGTCGATCAGCGTCGGCATCACCTCGTGGCCGCCCTCGTCCAGCGAGGCATAGGCACCCGCCTCACGCATCACCGTTGTATCCACCGCCCCGAGGGCCGCCGGCAACACGCGCGGCATCAACTCCACCTCGTGGAAAGCAATGGCGTTCTGTGCGATTGCTTCCATCCCGACCGTCTGCGCCACGTGCAGCGTCACCAGGTTGAGCGACTTCTCCAGCGCGACCCGCAGTGGTGTCGGACCGCCGAACTCCATCTCGAAGTTATTTGGCCGCCAGCGGCCTGCGGCGGTGTCCATCACGATCGGCGCATCGAGGAAGCGCTGACTGGGCGAAATGCCCTTCTCCAGCGCTGTGAGGTAGACGAACGGCTTGAAGCTCGAGCCAGGCTGGCGCTGCGCCTGCGTGGCTCGGTTGAACTGACTGCCTTCGAAGCTCCAGCCCCCGACCATGGCGAGCACGCGGCCAGTGATGGGGTCGAGCGATACCAGCGCGCCCTGAACGGCTGGAACCTGCCGCAGCGCCAAACGCGGCAACGGTGCAGGCCCCGGCTTGACGTTCTTCGCAGGCGGCGCGGTCGGCATCGTTGCATTGGGTTCGACCATAACGACATCACCCTGCCGCATCACGTCCGTGACGCGCCGAGGTGCCGGCCCAGGTTTGCCGTCCCGGAGCGGCCGCGCCCAGGCAATCTCGGACAAGGGCAGCGCACCGGTGCGTGGCTGCGGTGTCTGGCCTGACCCATCGAGCCAGCCGAGCCGCGCCTCGCCATCAGTGGTCTCGAGTACCACGGCGAGCTTCCAGTCCGGCAGCATGCCCTGCGGGCGCGCCATCTGCCCCAACGGCTCGGCCCAGTTCTTCTCCAGTGCCGGCCCACCATCGATATGCCCAACCGGGCCGCGCCAGCCGCCCAGCTTGCGGTCGTAGGCCATCAGTCCATCGCGCACCGCCTTCTCGGCGACAGACTGCAGAGTGGGATCGAGGCTGGTCCGGACCATCAGGCCGCCCTGCGTCGTCACATCGGCGCCGAACTGCGCGATCAGCTGACGCCGGACGTCCTCGGTGAACCAGTCAGCGCCAGGAATTGGCTGCGGCCGGCGGAATTCGGACGGGACGATGGGCTGGCCCTTGGCCGCCTCAGCCTGGGCAGCGGTAATGACGTGATCCTCGGTCATCCGATCCAGTACCCAGTCGCGCCGGTTCTTCGCCGCATCGGCGAACTTGAAAGGGTTGTAATTGTTCGGTGCCTTCGGCAGCGCAGCGAGGAATGCCGCCTCCGGCAGTGTGAGCTTGTCCAGCGGCTTGTTGAAATACGTCTCCGCCGCGGCGGCGACGCCGTATGCGCCCAACCCAAGATAGATCTCGTTCAGGTAGAGCTCGAGGATCCGCTGCTTTGACAGAGTCTGCTCGATCCGCATCGCCAGGATCGCCTCCCGCGCCTTGCGGGCGAGCGAAACCTGATTGTCCAGCAGCATGTTCTTGGCGACCTGCTGCGTGATGGTCGATGCACCGATCGGCCGCCGTTGCCCCATATGCGTCATGTCGAATACCGCGGCGCGGGTGATCGCCAGCGGATCGACCCCGGGATGCGTCCAGAAATGCTGATCCTCGGCCGAGACGAAGGCCTGCGTCACCAGGTCTGGAATCGCCGAATACGGCACAAAGATGCGGCGCTCTGTCGCAAGCTCAGCCATCAGTCGTCCGTCGCCGGCGAAAACCCGACTCATCACCGGCGGCTGGTAATTGCGCAGCCCATCTACGTCCGGCAGGTCGGCGGAGAAACGCTCCCAGGCAACATAACCGCCGACGCCGGCGACCGCGACCGCCAGCAAACCCATGCCGAACAGCCCACCAACGACGCCACGTGCAAAGCGGCGGATCAGGCTGCGGCGTGGCTTGCGGGGCGGTGGCGACTGCCGTTTGCGGCCCTTGCGGCTGTCGGGCGAGGCGGGCGCCAGCTTCTCGCCGGCTGTCATGGGCTCGTTCATAAGATAGGGATATGGCGCTTTTCCGCGAAGCCGACCAGCGGCGAGAGAGCTAGCCAGACATCCATTTGCCGCGATCAATCTCGGCCGTGTGCGCGGTGGCGGCAAAATAGGCATCGACGGCGCGCCGCATCGCGTCGGCGACCTGTACGCGATGGCTCGGGCGTCGCAGCTCCGCCTCATCAGCGGGATTGGACATAAAGCCCATCTCCACCAGCACGCTGGGAATGTCCGCAGCCTTCAGCACGACGAAGCCGGCGTGTCGCTCCGGATTCGGCAACATCGGCAGATCCTGGTCGAGATTGCCGACCATGGAGCGGGCCAGCCTGCTGGAACCGACCCGAGTCTCACGCCGCACCAGGCTTGCCAGTATGCGGGCCACTTCGGGCGAGGCGTTGTAGGTGCCGCCGGCAAAACGGTCGGCGCTGTTCTCGCGCCGCGCCAGCGCCGCGGTCTGCGGGTCGGAAGCGGTATCGGCAAGTGTATAGACGCTCGCGCCACGCACCGCATGATCGGAAAGTGCATCGGCATGCATTGAGACGAACAACGACGCGCCGTGCGCCTGCGCCATCTCCACCCGGGTGTCCAATGGAATGAACGCATCGCGCGCGCGGGTTAGCGCGACCCGGTAGCGACCTCCGGCCTCCAATTGTCGCTTCAACTCGAACGCCACGGCAAGGGCCACCTGCTTCTCGTAGGTGCCGGAAATGCCGATCGCGCCAGGGTCCTTGCCGCCGTGGCCGGGGTCCAGCATTACCAGCGGTGGCGGCGAACGCGGACCGAGCTGCGGCCGTGTCATGGCGGCTGATTGACTGGCAGCGGGCCCCGTGGCGGCAAGCGCTGCACGGATCCGGCCGGGCAACAGGAAAGTCCCGACAATTCCGGTCCCGGACCCGAGGCGGCCCAGCAGCAGGCGGCGCGAGAGCGGACGCGAGTCCATGGGGAGCTTCTAACATATCGGATGCAGAATTGCACGTTGCCCATTGATTACGGCTGCTTCATGGCCAGGTGCAGTCCGGCTAACCAGCGCTTGCGGAGCCCGTCGCTTTGCTTCATGGTCTGGTCTGCTCCGGTGACATACCTGGGAGAGGCGGGCAAACCGCCATCGCAGGCAGGGCACTGGCGGCAGCGACGACCGATAGTCCGGCCGAACCATCGGTTCGGTGGGACTGGTTCGGGGAGGAAGGGGTCGCCGTTCCGCCGCTGCCACGTCACCGCCCGCGCCGCGCTCAGAGCGCGCCGGGGATCGGCTGCTGCGATCGGGCAGGCAGGCAGCCAACCTCACCCGGGCGAGCCCGGGTCGCCAGGGACTGATTTTCGTCGGAAGCATGCTCGTCATCGGCCAGGCACTAACCAATTCGGCGGCCATCCCCATCTTGCTAGGTGGGATGGTGTGCTGCCGCAGTGCTCGGCCGGATGATTTTCCGATCCTTGAGCGGACGGGCCAGCTTCCCGCACCCCTATCACGCCTATTTTGCCGCTCGCCGGTGCGCGTCCCAAGGGGATCCGCGCCGCGCTGCCGTGCGGCCTATCGGAGTTCAGGACTGAATGACCAAGCGTATGTTGATCGACGCCACCCACACGGAAGAAACCCGTGTGGTGGTGCTGGATAGTAGCCGGCTGGAGGACTTCGATGTCGAGACATCGACCAAACGCCAGCTCAAGGGAAACATCTACCTCGCCAAGGTGGTTCGGGTAGAGCCGAGCCTCCAGGCCGCCTTTGTCGAATATGGCGGCAACCGGCACGGCTTCCTCGCCTTCGGCGAAATCCACCCTGACTATTATCAGATTCCCGTCGCCGACCGGCAGCGGCTGATCGAGCAGCAGGCGGAGGATGCCCGCCGCGAGGAGGAAGAGGAGGATCGTGCCGCCGAAGCCGCTGCGGGCGAAGCGGCAGCCGAGACCGAACCGTCCGATGCGGCGGCGGGCGAGGAGGCGGAGCCGGAACTCATTGAACCGGAACTCATTGAACCGGAACTCATTGAACCGGAACCCATTGCGCCGGTAGTCGTCGCTGAAACCCTGGACGAGTATACGGCAGCCCAGCCCGCACAAATTGTCGGCGAAGTGGTCACGGTACCGTTCGGCGGATCGGAGCCCAGCTCGGAACCGGACGAACCCATCTCGGCGGAGCATGAGGCGGAAAGCATCGAAGCCACGCTCGACGTGATTGAGGCGGAGGCGGAGCCGCCGGCCGAGGTCGTCGCGGACGCCGGTGACGCGATTGCGGTGGCTGGCGAATCGGGTGAAGAGCCTCCGCCCGAGACGGTGGGTGGCGAGTTCGGACAGCGCCGATGACGCGCGTGAGCGCCGCATCCCGCCGCGCTATCTGCGCAACTACAAGATCCAGGAGGTAATCAAACGGCGGCAGATCCTGCTGGTGCAGGTGGTGAAAGAGGAGCGCGGCACGAAGGGCGCCGCCCTTACCACCTATCTGTCGCTGGCCGGCCGGTTCTGCGTGCTGATGCCCAACTCACCACGTGGGGGCGGTATTTCGCGCAAGATCACCTCGCCCACGGATCGGCGTCGGCTGAAGGACATCATGGCCGAGCTGGACATCGCGCGGGGCATGGGCCTGATCGTGCGCACCGCTGGTGCCAACCGACCCAAGGCGGAGATCAAGCGTGACTGTGAATACCTGCTGCGCCTGTGGGACGACATCCGCGAGCACACGCTGAAATCGGTTGCGCCGGCGCTGATCTACGAGGAAGCCAGCCTGATCAAGCGCGCGATCCGCGACGTCTATTCGCGCGATATCGACGAGATCCAGGTGGATGGCGAAGAGGGCTGGCGCGCCGCGCACGAGTTCATGCGCATGCTGATGCCGAGCCACGCCAAGAAGGTGCAGCTCTGGAAGAATGGCGGGATGCCGCTGTTCGCCAAGTACCAGGTCGAGGCGCAGCTCGATTCGATGCTGCTGCCAACTGTCCAGCTTCGCTCCGGCGGCTATCTGGTGATCAACCAGACCGAGGCGCTGGTGGCGATCGACGTCAACTCAGGCCGCTCGACACGCGAGCGGGGCATCGAGGAGACGGCGCTGCGCACCAACCTCGAAGCCGCCGACGAGGTGGCGCGGCAATTGCGTTTGCGAGACCTGGCCGGGCTGATCGTCATCGACTTCATTGACATGGAGACGCGCAAGCACAACGCGATGGTCGAGAAGCGCCTGAAGGAAGCGCTGAAGAACGATCGCGCGCGCATCCAGGTCGGCCAGATCAGCCATTTCGGCCTGATGGAGATGAGCCGGCAGCGGCTGCGTCCATCGCTCGCCGAGACCAGCTTCATCACCTGTCCGCATTGCGGCGGCATGGGTCACGTGCGCTCGACCGAAAGTGCGGCGATCCACGTGCTGCGCGGCATCGAGGAGGAGGGTTCCAAGCGCCGCGCCGCCGAGATCGTCGTGTACGCGGCACCGTTGGTGGCGCTCTACATCCTCAACCACAAGCGCGAGCGGCTGACTGACATTGAGCTGCGCTATGGCATGCGAGTGGTCTGTCTGGGTGATGATGGGCAGATGATCTCGCAGTTCCGCATCGAGCGGCTGAAGGCACAGGTTGTGATCGAGGCGCCTGTGACAGTCACGCAGGCTGAGGCGTTGCCGCCGCCGGAGGCCGACGTCGAGGAAGAGTCCGTCGCTGTCGACGAGGAAGCCGAGGACGAGGTTTCGGAGGATGCCGTTCGTGCTGTGGCTGGTGAAACAGCTGAGGAGGCCGAACACCGGCATCGTCGCCGGCGTCGGCGGCGGCGTGGCGGACGACGCGAGGAGGCGCCGGCGGTTCTGGCAACCGATGAGGTGCCGGTTGGCGATGGCGATGGCAATGGCGATGGGGCGGAGGTATCCGAGACCTCTGTCGAAGGCGTTCCGGAGCATGTCGAGGTCGGCCAAGACGAACAGCACGCGGAACAGGGTCAGGCCGCTGGGGGCAGGCTGCGCCGTGGCCGTCGCGGAGGGCGGCGCCGTCGCAACGACGCCAACGGCGAGATGCCACCGCACGCCGAGCCTGGTGCGGAACAGCCGGAATTGCCCCCGGTCTATTCCGGTCCGACGCCCGCCGATCCATTCGGTGGACACACATTCGATATCTTCGACGTGCTTGAGCAGGCGGAGGACGTAACGCCGCACGTGGCTGCGGCGAACGCCGTGGTAGAGCCTGCGGTGACGAGCGTCTCCGTTACGACCGAGCCGGAACCCGCTCGGGCCGCGGCATCCGAAGTGGCCGCGCCAGAGCCGGAACCGGCCTCCGCGATCGTTTTGGCCGAACCAGAACCGACGCAGGCTGAGGCGGCTGGTCCGGAACCGGCACCCGCGATCGTTCTGGCAGAACCGGAACCGACCCCGGCGGCTCCGGAACCGTTGCCGCCCGAACCTGAACCTGTGGTCGCGGCGAATGACATCGCACCGGAACCGACGATCAAGCCAATCATCATTGGCGGTGAACAGGACGTGGTCCTGGAGAAAAAGCGGGGGTGGTGGCGGCGGTAGTCGGCGGCCGGTGCGACGTCAACCCTGGCGGTGGCGATCAATGGTTGTTAATATCAAATGACTCAGAATGAGCGTCGCCGTTGCAACACATGATGGGACACCACCCTGCGGATGAGCATTGTCAGCCGACTTGCGCGATATGACGACCCGAACAGCCTGGCCTCGCGGATGCGACGCAAACGGAGCGTCAGAATTCGGCAACTGATTGAAGCGACCTACGCTGAGGAACGCGAGTGTCGCATACTGGATATCGGTGGTGAGGTTCGTTACTGGCGACTCTTCGAGGAAGACTTCTTACGCCAGCACCGGGTCACCGTCACGCTGCTCAATCACACCGACGAATATGTTGGCAATCCACCGGATCCGACCCTGTTCACAATAGTCCTTGGCGACGGATGCAGGTTGCCGTTCGCTGATAAAGCCTTCGCGATCGCGCACGCCAACAGTGTTATCGAGCATGTTGGTGATTGGAAGCGCAAGCTCGCGTTCGCGACTGAGACCAGGCGCGTTGCGAAGCGGTATTATGTGCAGATGCCGGCGTTCTCGTTCCCCATCGAGCCGCACTACGGCATGCCCTTCTTCCATTGGTTGCCCGAGCCCGCACGGGTATGGATGCTGCAACATTTCGCGCTCGGGAGCTACCCGCGCGTGCCGGACCTGCTCGACGCAGTCCGATGCCACGAGGATGTGCGGTTGATCTCCCGCCAACAATTTACTTTCCTGTTTCCCGACGCGGCGATCGAGCAGGAGCGTTTTATGGGGCTGACCAAATCGCTGATGGCGGTGCGCGGCTGAGTCCCGCCGCGGCGGCTAAGCTCATCCCGATAGAGTCGAGGGCACTCGGCGCACGTAGGGTTGGTCGGCGAGGCTGCGGTTGCGTTCGCCAGGAGCCAATGCAATGGCTGTAAGCCGATCCGGCAGGTCCGAAACCACTGGAGTTGCTGCGACACTTTCACGCTGCTCTGATTTGAAGCCGCTCAGAGCAATCATGATCCCGGACAGGAACATGAGGTCAGGGACCTTCCGCCCGAGAGAGTTGTTGGTGGAGCAGATCAGCAGAGTCGCAATGACAATCAGCCAGCCGATGGGCGTGTCAACCCGCCGTCCCAGATGCCAGAGGAAGAGGAACAGAGAGGCGACCAAAAATGGGAACCCGATCACCCCGAGGGCGAGGAACGTCAGCAGCCAGGGATTCTCGATGTCGATACCGGCGCCGGTGAGGCCAACCTGGGCTTTGAGCAGGCCAATCCGGTCCCCGGGCGCCCCGAACAGCAAATCATGCACGTTCAGCAGGCTAAGTACGCGCCACTGAACGATGCGGATGTCGGCGCTCTCGTCGAGGTAAAGGTGGGTCGTTACCCGCAAACCAATATCCGTCATCGTCGTAAGCAGCACGAGCAGAGCCGGCAATAGAAACACGCCGGCGATGAAGGCCCCGAGAAAGCCAATGTTGAGACGACGCGTGGCAAGCCCCGACGTCAACTGGAACAACGCCGCCGCGCCGAGTATGAGGAGTGTTGTGGCCAGTGCGCCTCGACCGCCGAAGCTCATCAACCCAACGACAAAGGTACCGAACAGAGCCACGAGGCGCCATCCGCGAAGTCCCATGCCAAGGACCATGAAGAGCGCCATGGATGTAACAAGGGCGCCGGTCAACGGATGCGTGTAGAATCCCTGACCGCGGAATTCGTCCACGGTCGCCCGGGCCGCTGGTCCTATATCCTCGATGCTTACCCCAGATGGCAGCAAGAGCGTCTGTGTGTGATCCTCGTAGATCGAGAGAACGACGTTAATCACGCAGAACGCCACTATGGTGTAGCCGAGGACCTGACGCTGTCGTTGCGTGCCGGCGTCCAGTGCGATCGTGACAAGTGCAGCCGACAGAAAAGTATCGACGTAGACTGCCACCCCGCCTATGCCGAGGCTGAGCGTGGAATAGACCATGCATAAGGCGATCAGTACGATCGACCAGGCAAGTGCCGGACTTTCACGGAACAATCCGGCTAAGCCGCCGGCCTGTCTCCTGCCATAAAGAGCGACCAAGGCAGCGAGAACCGCCATATAGGTGGCGGGGTGGAATTTGGTGAGCGGGTTGCCGCCGGGCTGGTAGGAATAGAGGCCAATAGCGTTGATCAAGCTGCCTGGTAGCGCAAAAGTCAGAATGATTGCCAGGAACCCTAACGTAAATGCCGCGCGCCGCGAGTTAATGTGCTTCAGGCCGAAAACATCTGCAGCGGGGTAAGGCGAAAGCGTCCGCTCCCTCTGGCCAACCGCCGCCGCCGCAGAGCCGATGCCACTACGAAGGGTCATTCAGTTAGGCTTTCAGACAAGGAACTCGATAACCCGCGCTGCTCAATAACCTGCATGTTGGATTTTAATCTGGAATGCGTCGACCGTTCAACAGCTCATTGCCGCGATAGTCTGACGTTGCGGTTATTTGATGAGTTCATCGGTTTGATGTATCAACCGGACGACTGTACTGTACCAGCGATTGCATCCCTTAGGCATCGCGCCACAGCACAACGTTCGTGAACAGCGACTGGTATTGCCAGGATCTTCGGATTGTTCGTGGGGCGAGCCGCACTATCGCCACGCCCTCAGACGCGCTGCGGCCTCGCTCATATCCGCCTCCGGCCCGCAATATGAGAAGCGCAGGAAGCGGCTGCCACGTGCCTGGTCGAAATCGACACCAGGCGTTACGGCAATCCCCACTTCCGCCAGCACCCGCGCGCAGAACGCAGCGCTGTCATTCGACCGATCGGTGATATCGGCGAACAGATAGAATGCCCCCTCGGCCGGCGACAGGCGGGTGAACCCAGCCTCCGGCAAAGCGCGCAGCAGGTGATCGCGCGAACGACGGTAACGCGCCACGTTCCCGGCAAGTTCATCATGACAGTCGAAAGCCGCCTCGGCAGCGATCTGCGAAATATGCGGCGCGCTGATGAACAGGTTCTGCGCAAGGCGCTCGACCGGGCGTACCAGGTCGTCTGGCAACACGAGCCAGCCGATCCTCCAGCCGGTCATCGAGAAATACTTCGAAAAGCTGTTGACCACCACCGCCGTGTGGCTGACCGATGCGGCCGATGCGATCGCGCTTTCGTAGTTCAACCCATGGTAGATTTCGTCGCTGATCAGTCGCACGCCGGCGCCATCGCACCACGCGGCGATCGCGGTCAGTTCGCCGGGATGCAGCATGGTGCCGGCAGGATTGCTCGGGCTCGCGATGATCAGCCCATCGGGTGGCGGATCGAGCTTTTCCAGCATCCCGATACTCGGCTGAAATCGTGTATCCGGACCGGCCTCCAGAACTATCGGTTGCATGCCCAAGGCCGTCAGGATGTTCAGATAGGGCGGATAGTACGGCGAGGTCAGCACCACCCGATCGCCCGGATCGAACGCCGCCAGGAAGGCCAGCGGAAAGCCGCCCGAGGCACCGACCGTGACGGCAATCCGCTCGGGTGGCAGGTCGAGGCCATACCAGTCCCGGTAATGCGCCACGATGCCCTCGCGGAGCGAGCGGCGGCCAAATGCCTCCGTATAGCCTAACGCATCACCCGAACGCAGCGCCGCCGCGGCGGCCGCGACGGCACCTGCCGGCGCTCCGGTGCCGGGCTGTCCCACCTCCATGCGGATGACGTGCGGCGCGCCCGGCGGCAGCGCGGTCTGGCGCGCATTGGCCGCGGCGATCACGTCCATCACGATGAACGGTGGCGCACTGGCACCGCGGCCGATCTTCAACATGTTGGTTGTGGAACCGAAAACTGAGATTGCATTGAATGCGAAGACCCTTGGTTATTGACGTTTTCTGACGACCAGACGGCATTTCATGGGTGGTATAGCAGCCTGCCGAGGCAGCCAGCAGGCCCAACAGAGACGGCTTCCGGGCTGATTACGCGCACGGTCTGAAAAATCTGGTTGTTGCGTTTTCCGTTTTTTACTAAGACCCGGGGAAACGGGGCTCTCGATTCCGTGATCCTGCCGTATGGGGGCCGCCGGTCAACCGAATGGGGCGATACCAGTGGCAGACTATGCTGGCTACTTTGCGGCGCGGGCCGTTCAGGCAGAGGAACTGGCTGAGCGATCGCCTTCACCATCTCTCGCACACAGCTACCGTCGGGTAGCTGAAAGCTATTGGGCGCTCGCTCGTCAACAAACCGCTTTGGTTCACAGGCGTAAGATCGAATGGCTGCAGGAGATCAACGGCTGCTGATGGCCGCGCGCCGGCGGTACGGCAAGCTGGGCCGCTGTCGGCTGAGCAGCACCTTCCTGCTGCCGTCAGTTGTAGAACTTGATGCTGTCCGCCTTCACCCCCGTCTTGGTCTCGATGCCGGTGACGGTCGCGACGCACGGCGTAGCCTTGGCGGTGCAGCGCTTGATCAGCCGGTCTTTGTCGGCCGCCGCCAACGCCGCGGGGTCGATCCGGTACCTCAGGCTCGCCGGCGTGCCGATATCGAGCTCGCAGGAGGTTGCGTTGCGGCAGGTGATCCGGCCCGGTCCGACATTCGTTGCCGCGGTCGGCGCCTGCGCCCACCCCGTCGTGGCACCCGCAACCGCCACGACGAGTATGACCCCAAACCACTTTGCTGCGCCGAACACGTCCATGCGTTCTCCTCTCAAGATCAACTACCGCCGGCCGCGAGGCCGGATTCGCGTGGATCGGTGGCCCAGGCGCAGGAGCCATTCTCGCCCGGCAGATAGTTGAAGCACGAGACGACGTTGGCGCGCCCCGGATCGGGCACCTCCGCGGCCATCGGCCGATTGGTGCGCAGTGCATTCAACATCCCGACAGCTACTGCCATGGGCGCTCCCTGCTGTCCCGAGCCACCGACCGCCGCCCGGAAGGCGTGAACATTGTCGTTCCACGCGATTGCCGCCGAGTACAGCGGTGGGGTTACCGCTGCAGGCGATGCGGCAAGCAGAATGCCGAGCCCAGATAAGACCCGGCCGGTGCCGAACAGGTTGTTCATGCTGAGCGAACACACGACCGCGTTGCCATTCTTGTCGAGTGTCGCAAAGCTGGTGGAGGCCGGCAGCGGGGGCAGCGCGGCCATCGGGAGGTTCGCCGCCGTCAGCAGGTTCTGGGCATCCGCGCCACCCTCCCGCCAGCGCGCCGCCACGGCGAGTGAGCGGGCAGCGGCAGTGCCGAGCGCCGATTGGTCGCGCTGCAGCGTCTCGAAGGCCGCCGCCGCGGCCAGGCCGCCGTCCGCGGGCGGCGGAAGGAAAGCGACCTTGTCGCGCCGATTCGGCACTACGATGGCGGGCGCCATTTTGGGCAGTGCTCCATTCAGGTCCGCCAGCGCCAATGGGCCACCAGCGAGCGGCGATGCCTGTACAACCCGGCGCGCCAGTGCACCGGTATAGAGGTCACCGACACCCGACACCCTGATAGACGCCAGCGTCGCGCCCAGGTCCGGTTGCAGCAGCGTCTGCCCTTCGGTTAGTGGCGCGCCATTCCGTGAGAACACCGCCCGGGCATTCGGATCGGCGAGCAACGGGTCGGCCACCAGTGCGATGTCGCGCACCAGGGCACGCGGTGCCGGTGTGCCGAAGCGGGCCAACTGCTCGGCCGGCACGATCAGACTCTCGAACGGCAAGGAACCGTAGCGCGCATGCAGCAGATAGAGGCCACGCGCCAGCATCGGCACGGCGGCTGGCCGGTCGGCGTTTGCTCCAACGGCAGCAGGGGCTGTTGGAGGAAACAGAACCGCTTCGGGCACACCTTCGTTGATCGACTTCTTGTCGGCGGCATAGGCAAGGCAGGCGCCCCCGCCGCCCAATCCCGCCCGGGACGGCAAAGTGACGCTCAGCACAAAGCCAAGAGCCACCGCCGCATCCGCCGCAGTCCCGCCGGCCGACAGGACTTCGCGCGCCGCTAGTGCAGCCCGCGGTTCGTCTGCCACCACGCCGCCAAGAAAGCCCTGCACGAAACCGGGCTGACCCTGGGAGGGGGCGTTGCCTGGCCCGAATACCTTGTCGGTCATGCCGGAGACTGTGTCGCAGGCCGAACAAGCCAATGTGAGCCCCAGCAGGATGCCGGCGCGCAGCCATCTTCTTCCGCTCGCTATGCTGCTCCGTGCCTGTGCCAATTGCTGCTGATCCGTGTCGTGCTGATAAGGGTGCAGGCCATAGACGCGTTCCGCGGCAGCGGCAACCGGTGGCCAAGCGCCTCGCCGACGTGCCAACTCGACAATCACTCGTCCTTGAGGCAAGAGGCGTGGCCATGGCCAATCTTCTTCGTATCGCATTGCTCTGCCTCGCGACCTACCTGCTCAGCCAGCCGGCAGGCGCCGCCGAATTCACGCCCGCGCAGCGTGCCGAGATCGTGCAGATCCTGCGCGATGCGCTCAAACAGGATCCCTCGATCCTGCGCGACGCGGTGTCCGCCATGCAGGCCGACGAAAGCGACCGGCAGCGCGCCACGTTGGATGCCGTCAAGGACAGGGTGGTCGATCCACAGGATCCGGTCGGGGGCAACCCGCAGGGCGATGTGACGATCGTCGAGTTCTTCGACACGCGGTGTCCCTATTGCCGCAAGCTCGAACCGGCGATGGCCGAGTTGCTGGCGCACGACCATGGCGTCCGGCTGGTCTACAAGGACCTGCCGATCCTCGGTCCGGCGAGCGTGCTTGGCTCGAAGGCGCTGCTGGCGGCGCAGAAGCAAGGCGGTTACGAGAGACTGCGTGCCGCGATCATGGCCGCGCCGCCACAGACCACGAAGGCGATGATCCAGGATGCAACACAGCACCTCGGGCTCGACTGGCATCGGCTGGAACACGATATGGACAGTCCGGCGATCCAGACACGCATCGATGCCAACCTGACGCTGGCCCGCACGATCGGCATCGAAGGGACTCCGGCGCTCGTGATCGGCGGCGAGATGATTCCCGGCGCGGTTGAGATGGCTGACCTGACGACTGCGATCGCGAAGGCCAGGAAGGCTAAGTAGCTTTCGACGCTTCGCTTCTCGTTGGGAGAGCGGGATGTCGAATGATAATCAGCTTTCGGCCCTCGCGGCGACGGTCCGGAAACTGCCGTGGTTTCACCAGATTGACTTCGGCAACGGTCTGCTGACGCCAGGCTACATCAAGGCACCAAAGATCCGTCGCATGTCACGCATGCTGTTCGAGGGAGTCGACCTCAAGGGCCGAACACTGCTCGACATCGGCTGCTGGGACGGCGCCTACAGTGTCGAGGCGACACGGCGCGGCGCAAGGGTGACGGCCGCGGATCACCACGTCTGGCATGATAGCTGGGGCGACCGGCGCTGCATCGACCTGGTGCGCAAACACCTGGCGCCGTCGATGACGATCGTGGACGCTGACTTGCCTGAATTGACGCCAGAGCGACTGGGCCAATTCGATATCGTGCTGTTCCTCGGCGTGCTCTACCACCTGCGGCACCCGTTGGCGGCCCTGGAGAGTGTCGCCCGACTTGTGACTGATACTCTGATCGTTGAGACCCGCATGACGATGCGCCACGTCGGCAAACCCGTCATGCAGTTCCATCCAGGCAAGACCTTGGGAAATGACCCCACCAACTGGTGGACACCGAACCGTCGCTGTGTCGAGGAGATGTTGCGCGATCTCGGGTTTCGGCAAATCCGCTACACGCAACCCGATTGGTTGTGGCGACGCGGCATGTTCCACGCCAGCAGAGGTCGCTGACGCATCCGTCGCCGCTGCTGCGTCAGCCTTCGCCCGGATCAGCACCAAGCTCGGCCGCGGTGATGCCGGCGATGGCCGCCGCCTCGTCGTTGTCCGAATTGTCGCCGGAGATGCCGACCGCGCCGATGATGCTGCGGTCCGCGCCACGAATGAGCACGCCGCCTGGAACCGGCACCAGCGATCCACCGACAGCGTGGGTCACGGCGGCGATGAAATGCGGATTGGCGGAAGCCCGTTTCGCCAGAGTGCGGGAGCCGAGGCCGAACGATAGCGCACCATGCGCCTTGCCACTGGCGATCTCGAAGCGGCGGAGGCTGGTGCCGTCCTGCGCGGCGAAGGCTTTCGGCACACCGCGCTCGTCCAGCACCACGACGGCGAGCGGCTGCATCCTCTGGTCGGTGCCGTGCTTGAGCGCGGTGGTGATGATGGTCTGCGCCTGGGCGAGCGTGAGCTGGGGCATGGCGGGCGTCCTGCTGTGCAGATGCAGCATGACGCGAGGGGCGGACGTTGTCAGCTCACGGTTTGCACCAACTGCAGGATGCGGTCGATGAACGCATCGGCGCTGCCGAGATAGTTCGCCGGGTCCGTCAGCCGTTCGATCGCCGCGCGGTCAAGCCGACTGGCCACATCGGCATCGCGTGCCAGCGCCTCGGCGAGCGGAATGTGTTCGGCCAACGCGATGTCGCAGGCGTGCTTCACCACGTGATGCGCTTCGCCGCGGCCAATATGCGAGGCAAGCCCCATCATCACCGCCTCGGAGACGATCAGCCCACCCGTTAGGTCGAGGTTGCGTCGCATCCGCTGTGCGTCGATCACCATGCCTTCGGCAATGGCGCCGGCATGCTGCAGCGCGCCGTGCGTCAACACGAAGGCCTGCGGCAACGCCAGCAGTTCCGCCTGCCAAGGCCCGGTCGCGCGCTCGTGGTCGGCGGCCATGGCGCCGAACATCACCGGCATCAGCGCGTGCACGGTGCGCGCGGCCGCCAGAATGTATTCGCTGGCGATCGGGTTGCGCTTCTGCGGCATGGTGGAGGAGGAGCCGCGGCCAGCGATGTACGGTTCCGCCACCTCGCCAACCTCGGTCTGCGCCAGCAGGATCACGTCGGTCGCGAGCTTCGCCAGGCTGCCGCATACGAGACCCAGGAAGGCGATTGTCTCGGCAAGGCTGTCGCGGCTGACATGCCAGGGCGCGGCGGGTGCCGCGAGGTCGAGTTCAGCGGCGAGCCCTTCCATCACCGCAATGCCCTGATCTCCGAGCGATGCAAGCGTGCCCGCGGCGCCGGCGAAGCTCACCTGTTCGACGCGCGGGCGGAGTGCGTCGAGACGCCGGACGTGTATGATCAACGGCTGTGCCCACACCGCGCATTTCAACCCGAAGGTCGTTGGCAGCGCCTGCTGCAGATGTGTGCGCCCGGCCATCACCGTGTGGCGGTGCCTGTCCGCCTGCATCGCCAATGCGGCGATCATGGCTGACAGCGCGGTGCGAATCAGGGCGAGGCCTTCACGCACCTGCAGGACCGTCGCGGTGTCCATGATGTCCTGTGTGGTGGCGCCCCAATGTGTCCATCCACCGGCTTCACCCGCCGCGCGCGACAAACCGGTGACCAGGCCGACCACGGGGTAGCCGACGTTGCGCGCGCTCGCCGCGAGTTCCTCGGTGCGAAGATTTTCGACGCGTGCCGCGCGGGTGATCGCTGCGGCGGCATCGGCCGGGACTATGCCTAGCCGTGCCTGCACCCGGGCGAGCGCGGCTTCGACATCGAGCATGCGTTGGAAATACGCGCGCTCGTCAAACACCGCGCGCATCGCATCGCTGCCATAGAGCGTGCCGAGAATCGGGCTGTCGGCGGGGTTGATGGGCAAGATGAGCCTCCTGGCGGAACATTCTTGCGCCCCCGAAGCGGGGGAGGGTCGGGGAGGGGGCTTACACGTCGAGGAACACGGTCTCGCCGTCACCTTGCAGCCGCACATCCATCTGCCAGATCGCGGTGCCCGCCGGCCGCGCGATCAGCGTCGCCCGCCGCGCCGGTTCCTCAATCGACATCAGCAGCGGATCGGTCTCATTCAGCTTCTCGCCCTGGAAATACGCCCGCGTCACCAGGCCGCGCATCAGGCCGCGCGAGAGGATGCACAGCGCGATATGCGGTGCCTGCTGCGTATTGCCGCGTCCCGCCACCGGGCCCGGCTTCACCGTGACGAACCGATAGTTGCCGGCACTATCGGTGTTGCTGCGGCCAAACCCGGGGAAACTGTCGGAAGCCGGCGGATCGGACTGCCAGATCTCCACACAGGCGTCGGCGCACGGCTTGCCGTCGCCATCCAACACCGCGCCGGTCAGCGTGATCTTCTCCCCCTGCGCACCGAACCGTGTGAGGTCCGCCCAGGACGGATCCTCCATCAGGTGCCAATAGGGACCGACGGTCTGGCTGGCTGTGGCGATCGGCATGGCTCAATGCTCCATCGGCGTGGCGCCGCGCCCGCGCAGCACGACGTCGAACCGATAGCCCAAGGCGTAGTCTTGCTCGGTGAGGTCGAGGTCGAACGCCGCGATCAGCCGATTGCGCGCATGCTCGTCGGGCACCGCGTGGAAGATCGGATCGAATGCCAATAGCGGATCGCCGGGGAAATACATCTGGGTGACCAGCCGCGTGGCGAAGGCTGGTCCGAAATACGAGAAGTGGATGTGGTTCGGCCGCCAGGCATTGCGGTGGTTGGGCCATGGATAGGCACCTGGCCGTATGGTCAGGAACCGATAGCGCCCGTGTTCGTCGGTGAACACGCGTCCCATGCCGTGGAAGTTCGGATCGAGCGGCGCGTCGTGCTGGTCCGCTGGATGATCGTACCGTCCGGTGGCATTGCACTGCCAGATCTCCACCATGGTGTTCGGCACCGGCCGACTGTCTTCATCGGTGATCGTGCCGGCCACGATGATGCGCTCGCCGATCGCGGGCTTGCCGGTGGTCATGGTGAGGTCGGCCAGCGGCGGGAAGCGGCTCGGCGAGAAGCTTGGGCCGCTCGTCTCCGTGATGGTTTGCGGCAGCGGATGCAGCTTCTGCTTCGGATGGCGCTTGAGCGTCCCGAGATAGGCGGGTGCGTCGTACGGCGGCTGCGTGCCGGGCGCATAGGGGCGAAATGGCGTTGGATCGGTCATCGGGGTGCCTCCTGAACGCGTCAGCTTCGCACTGCGCTTACCAGCCTGTGTGCTTTGGCCGCAACCGTCTCCGCACTGTCTCCTGGCTTATGGATGGCAGACATGGTGGCGAAGCCGGCAGCCGATGCCGCTCGCCATCTTGTAAAGTTGAACGTGTCGATGCCGGCCACGGGCGCAGTTCCTGGCGGCAATGCCGCGCGGAGGGCACGCCGGTACCGCACCCCTCGCAGCCTCCGCCGGAAACAGCACCAGCGCATCCTTCCTGGCGGCCAGCATGTCGAATGTCTCAGGTCGTCTCCGCTTCCTGCACGATCAGTTCGTGCCGTCGTCGCCCGTCAACATCGGCGACAACTGCCGCAGCACAGCGAACAGGAACGCTGTGCTGATGCCGAAGAGCAGCATGCCATCGGATGCTTCCAGCGCACCCATCAGTCGCCATTCCTCGGCCACTTCGAGACCCGAGGCGCCACGGGTCGTCATCGAATTTATCGAATACAGCACTGCGTCAGTCCACGATGCCATCGCGCCGACCGATAGATAGGTGACGGCCCAAATTGCCGTTTCGGCTGCATGCAGCGACGCCAGCGCAGCGCCGGCAACCGCAATCGCCAGGATCACGAACCACACCGTCGAGCGATGGCTGAGATTGGAGCGCACGCACCGCTTACGCAGCCAAACAAGCAGCAGGGCAAAATATACCAGAGCGATCGAGTGGATCGCGATGGTCAGCGCGATGAGCGCCAGGCCGCCAGTCCAGCACGTCACGCCGTTCGATATCACGGTTCGGCGGTTCCTACGGACGGCTTCACTTCAATCCGCGGCGACTGAACAACAGGTACTCCGCGCCGGATGGCGACCAGCGGACGTCGTTGCAGCCGGGTGTTCAATTCCACGACGCGTACCCGCCGATGAGCGCAAGACCGCGCGCGGCCGCCTCGCCATCGTGCCGCTCGGGAAACCCGCCCTGCGCCGAGATAGCCCGCGCATAAAGCAACGTGAGCTCGGGCGTGCCGATCACGTGCACCACCTCGCCCTGCCGACGACCGAGCGCCGCGCGAACCTCGTGGCCCACCAGGATGCCCGAGAGGTAGGCGGCGGCGTCGGTTTCGGCGAGGCTTCCGGCCAGTGCGAGCGAGCGGGCGCCGAAGATATGGTGCAGCAGGCCGCCGGGCTCGCCCGACCGCCGCACGCCGGCGTCGAATGGCGCACCGTCCGTAGGTCCCTCGCGCATCATGCGCCCGAGGATCGTATGCCCGCGCAGCGCGGCGAACGCCTCGCCAGTCATATGTGTGGTAAAGCCGACAATTCGGCCACCCTCGACCCGCACCCATTTCGAGTGTGTTCCAGGCAGGCAGGCGAGCCCGCTGCCACCCATCGCCGCGAGCACTCCGAACATCTGTGTCTCTTCGCCTCGCATCACCTCGGCGACGCCCAACTCATCGACCGCCGAAAGGCCGGGCACCACCTTCACCTGCCCCCAATCGAACTCGATCTCCACCAGTCCGGCGGCAACGTCCGGCGCGCCCGCCGGGCAAGGCAGATAGGCGGTCTCCTTCCAGCCCTGCCGACTGCCGATCATGCCGGACAACAACACGTGGTTCTCACCGGCAGCGAGCCAGGGACCGATCTCGTCGCGCAGGGTGTCCGCGTAGCGATTGTCCGGTACGTTGAGTAGACCGCGCAGCGCCGTCCGCCGCTCGCGGATGCTGCCGTCACGCGCAATGCGGAAGGCGCGGAAGCTGGTGGTTCCCCAGTCAACGCCGATCATGGACCAATCTCCCTATGCTTCGTCCGACGCCAGCAGCGCCGCGTTGCCGCCTGCCGCCGCCGTGTTGACGGATACGACGCGCTCCTCGGCAAATCGATACAGCGTGATCGGACTGCCGGCCTTCGGCCCGGTGCCGGACAGGCCGTGTCCGCCGAACGGCTGCACGCCCACCACCGCGCCGATCTGGTTGCGGTTGACGTATGTATTGCCAATGCGCAGTCGTTCCGCAATGCGCCGTTGCGTTGCTTCGATGCGGCTGTGGATGCCGAGTGTCAGGCCGAATCCCCTGGCGTCGATCGCAGCCAGCAGCTCGTCCAGCCGTTGGGCGTCATAGCGCACGACGCAGAGGACGGGGCCGAAGATCTCCGCCGTCAGCTCGCTTGCCTGCCCGAGCAGGCAGGCCTGCGGCGCAAAGAAGCAGCCATGTTCGGTGCCCGCAGGCAGCGGCAGTGCGAACAACCGGGTGCTGAATTGTGCGGCGGCGCGTTCCAGCGATGCGCGTGCTGCCTCGTCGATAACCGGGCCGACGTCTGTCGCGGGGTCCATCGGGTCGCCGATCAGCAACGTCTCAGCAGCCCCGCGCAGCATGCGCAGCAGCCGGTCGGCAATATCATCCTGCACGCAGAGCAACCGCAGCGCCGAGCAGCGCTGGCCGGCGGAACCGAACGCGCTGGTCAGCACGTCAGTGACGACCTGCTCGGGCAGCGCCGAGCTGTCGACGATCATCGCGTTGATGCCGCCGGTCTCCGCGATGAGCGGAACGATCGGCCCTGGCCGTGCGGCGAGCGATCGCGCGATGGTCCGCGCGGTCTCCGTGCCCCCGGTGAACGCGACCCCCGCTATCCGCCCATCGCTCACCAGCGCCTGGCCGACGCGCCCGTCGCCCGGCAGCAGCGCCAGGACTGACCGCGGCACGCCTGCCTCGCGCAGCAGTGCGACGGCCTGAGCGGCGATCAGCGGCGTCTGCTCGGCTGGCTTTGCGGCCACCGAATTGCCCGCGGCAAGCGCTGCGGCGATCTGGCCAGTAAAGATCGCCAGGGGAAAGTTCCATGGCGATATGGCGGCGAACACGCCTCGACCGCCCAGCGCCCAGGTATTCCGCTCGCCGGTCGGGCCGGGCAGTTCGCGCGGGGCGGCAAAGTCGCGTCTGGCATGCAGCGCATACCAACGGCAGTAGTCCGCCGCCTCGCGAATCTCAGCCATTCCGTCGGCCAGCGTCTTGCCAGCCTCGCCAGCGAGCAAGAAAAGCAGGTCCTCGCGTGACGCCTCGATCAGGTTGGCGGCACGCTCCAGCACCCCGGCGCGATGGTCGCCGCCGGCCATGTCCCATGCGCGCCAACCGCGGGCGAGCACGTTGAGTTCCGCCTCAATGTCTGCCGGACCAGCATCGTCGATCGCCCCGACCAGGATGCGACGGTCGGCGGGACTGCGGATCTCCCGCCCGCCTGTGGTCGCTCGCTTCGCATGACCGCTGATCGCGATCAGCAGGCCTGGTGAAATCGCGCGATCGGCCAGGTCAATTCCTGCCGAATTGACGCGATCCGGATATAGATCGCGCGGCAAGGGGATGCGCGGATTGCGAGCGGCACCGAGCGTGCGCACCCGCCCCACCGGATCGGCGACAATCGCCTCTTGTGGCACAGACGGATCGACCAGGCGATGCACGAAGCTGGTGTTGGCGCCATTCTCCAGCAGCCGGCGCACCAGATAGGCCAGCAGGTCCTCGTGCGTACCGACAGGTGCATAGACACGCACGGGATATGCAGCAGCGTGATACAGTGCCTCGCCCATGCCATGCAGGCGCTGCATCTCGAAGTCCTGCTCTCCCGCACACTCCAGCACATACGCCAGGCTGTGCGCGTTGTGCGTTGCGAATGCCGGATAGATCGCGTCGCGGCACTCCAGCATGTGTCGCGCGACGGCGAGCCAGCTCACATCGGTCGCTGCCTTGCGGGTAAACACCGGATAGTCCGGGTGGCCCTCGATTTGCGCCAGCTTGATCTCGCTGTCCCAGTACGCACCCTTCACCAGCCGCGTCGGAATCCGGTGCCGCGTGCGCCGGCCCAATGCGGCGACCCACTCGATTAGCGGAAGCGCCCGCTTTTGGTACGCCTGCACGGCAAGACCAAGCCCATCCCAGCCGGCAAATCGCGGATCGGCCAGCACGGCAGCGAAGACATCGAGGCTGATCTCCAGCCTGTCGGCCTCCTCCGCGTCGATCGTAAGGCTGATGTTTGCATCCTTCGCCGCGAGCGCCAGACCGGTCAGCATGCCGATCAGCGCCGGCACGCAGCGCCCCGACTGCAAAGGCTCATAGCGCGGATGCAATGCGGATAGTTTCACCGAGATACCCGGTCCTGCGATCGGTCCGCGTCCCCCTGCGCTGCGGCCGATCGCGCCGATCGCACGGAGATAGGCGAGCCGGTAGCGTTCCGCGTCGGCGTAGGTCTTTGCGGCCTCGCCTAGCATATCGAAGCTGTGGCGCAGGCGCCGGTCAGCGCGTGTCAGCGCCTCCTCGATCGTGCGTCCCATCACGAACTGCCGCGCGAGCACCCGCATGCCGCGGCGCAACGCCGTACGGATCACCGGCTCGCCGAGTCGCCTCACTATCCGTCCGATCGCCGCTTGAATGCCTCCCGGAGCATCGTCCAATGTCAGCACGCGGCCGGTCAGCATGAACGCCCATGCAGAGGCGTTCACCGCGATGCTGTCACCCTGTCCGAGATGGCTCTGCCAATTTGCGGCGGCGATGCGGTCCTCGATCAGCGCATCAGCCGTCGCGGCATCCGGAATGCGCAGCAGTGCCTCGGCCAGGCAGAGCAGTGCGACGCCTTCCGCTGTGCCGAGACCGTATTCGGCCAGGAAGTCAGTGACATCGGCACCGGGCCGGTGCGCGGCGCGTGCGGTGCGGACCAGCGCGTGGGCGCGGGCATTGACGCGGGTGCCGGTCTCCGGCGGCAGCGTCGCGGCCTCCAACAGCGGCGCAAGAACGTCAGGCTCGGGCGCGCGGTGCAGGCTGCGGATGCGGGTTCTGTTGTCCTGCATGGGCCGCTGTCATTGCGAGCGAAGCGAAGCAGTCTCGATCAGAGTAGGCTCCTTGACCGAGACGGCTTCCCCGCTTCGCTCTTCGCAATGACAGGCTAGGCGAACTGCGAGGCGTCGAAGCCGTTGGGCAATCCTCCGGTCGGCTTGATCATGGCATAGGGTGCGCGCGGCAGGAACTGTCCGGTTCCCGGCTCCGCCTGCACCTTCCCATCGCGCATCGCCACGCGTCCGCCCTTCACCGTGGCGACCGGCCAGCCGATCACCTCGATCCCTTCATATGGCGTGTAGTCGATCACATGCTGCATCAGCGTGTTGGTGATAGTGACGCGCTTGCCTGGGTCCCACAGCACCAGATCGGCATCCGATCCCGGCGCAATCGTCCCTTTGCGTGGATACAGCCCGAACAGCTTCGCCGGGTTCGTGGCAATCAGCCGCACATAGGTATTGAGATCGATCCGGCCCTTCGCGACACCCTCGCTGAACACCAAAGGCAGCCGCGCAGCCAGTCCCGGCACGCCGTTCGGAATATCCGGAAAAGGCGCGTTGTTGCCGTGGATGCGCTTGCCCCGCTCGCCCTCGTAGCTGGCGCCGCTGTGGTCCGACGATACGATGTCGAGCGTGCCCCGCCTTATGTCGCCCCACAGAGCCTCTCTGGTGACGGCATCGCGCGGGCTCGGGCTGCACATGAACTTGGCGCCCTCGAAACCCGGCCGATCCATGTCGTCGGCGCCGAGCACGAAATACTGCGGGCAGGTCTCTGCCCATACCTTCAGCCCGCGCGCCTGTGCCCGCGCGATCTCCTCTGCCACCTCGGAGCACGAGACGTGGAACACCTGGATCGGCTGATCCACCATCTCGGCGAGCGCGATCGCGCGATACGTCGCTTCACGCTCCACCACCTTGGGCCGCGACCATGCGTGGTATTTCGGCGCGCTGCGGCCGTCCGCCATCAGGGCCGCGGTGCGCCAGCGGATCGCCTCGTAGTTCTCACAGTGCACCGTCACCAGCGCACCATTGCGCCGCGCCGCCGCCAGCACCCGAATATACTCGCGGTCATCGAGATGCGACGGCTCGTAGGTAAGAAACACCTTCAGGCTGCGCACCCCCGAAGCAACCACCTCCGGGATTTCGTCTTGCACCACGCTGTCCGAGGGATCGGTGATGATCTGATGGAAGCTGTAGTCCACCATCGCCTGCTTGGCCCGCCGATGGTACTCGGCCAGTGTCTCGCGAATGCCATGGCCTTTGAACTGCGCGGCAAACGTGACAACGCTGGTGGTGCCGCCGGCCAGGCATGCCGTGCTGCCGGTGACAAAACTCTCCTCGTCCACGCCGCCGGTCGGGCGCAGCTGCTCGATATGGCAGTGCGTATCGACGCCGCCCGGCATCACGTAAAGCCCGCCTGCGTCCAGTGTATCGGTGCCCTCCAGCTTGTCGCCGATCGCGGCAATACGGCCGCCGCGCACTCCCACATCGGCGCGATACGTATCGGCGGCCGTCACCACCGTGCCACCGCGGATCACCAGGTCGTAGTCGGCCATGCACTGCCTCCGGTCAGATGCGAGAACTCGGTCGATAGAATGGCGCATGTGCGCTCGGGTCGAAATAGTTGGCGTAGAACGCCTTCACATGCGGCAGCAGCGCCTTCGACAATCTGCGTCGCTCCACCTCGTCGTCCGCCAGTGCCTTGCTCAGATCATCGTGCAGCGCGCGCAATGCGCCATCGCGATCGACCTTGGTGAACCGGCCATCGGCGTAGATCACCTCGCCATCGCAGATCACGCTGTTCACGCCACTCGTCTTCGCCCGCTGCAGCACTGCATCGAGCAGCGGCGTCTCCGCATCCAGATACGGATAACTCACCTGACGCCAGTCGATCAGCACCATGTCGGCCGCGCGCCCAGGCTCGAGCACACCCAGCCGCTCGCCGAACGCCGTGGTCTTGGCACCACCCGAGGTCGCCATGCGGAACACCTGCGCCGTGGTCGGCACATCGTCCGCCATCCCCGGCGCGCGGTGCGCGCGCAACACCATGCGCATCTCCTGCAACATGTCGCGATCGTCGTTGATGCCCGCCTCGTCGAGGCCGATCGCAGTGTTTATCCCCTTCGCCTCGAACACGTTGAGCGCCGCGACACCAGAGCGCAGGCGGAAGTTCGACGAGCAGTTGTGGCAGATGCAGGTGCCCGTTGCCGCCAGTTTGTCGATGTCCGCCTCGTTCAGCCACACGCCGTGGCCCAAAGTCATCTGCGGCCCGAGCAGCCCGAAGCGGTCGATGTATTCCACGGCGGTACCGCCGCCGCGACGCTGCGCGTATTCCTTCTGATACGCCGTCTCCACCAGATGCATGTGCAGCGGCACATCATAACGTCGCGAAGTCTCTGCCAGTCGCGTCAGCGCGGCATCCGAGCACCAGTGCAGATTGGCCGGCGCCAGCTGGATCTTCACCCGGCTCTTGTTCTGGTGCCGCCCATGCATGCCCTCGAAGAGCGCAATGTAGTCGTCGAGCGCAAGCTGGAACCGGTCGTACCAGCGCTGCATCGGCCCGCGCAGTTCCGCCGGCAGGTCGGCGACGAACGCCGCGTCGTCCTGATACACCAGCCGGTTCTGATCGCGCACCGCGAAGGAATACGACACCCGCATGCCGACATCCTCGTAGGCGCGGATCACCTCGTCCGCCCGCCCGTCTACCTCTGCCAGTTTCCCCGGCATCCAGCCATGGATGTGCTGCACCGTGGTGATGCCGGAGGCGATCATCTCGAAGGCTGAATAGAGCGTGTCGAGATACATGTTCAGATTGCGGGCGACCATGCGCGTAACGAACCACAGCTCCAGCGGCATGTCGGGCGAGCCAAGCTGCACCGGCGTCAGACCGACATGATGATGCCCGTTGATGAAGCCGGGCAGCAGGATCTCGTTGCCCGTGCCGATCACCGGCACGGTCGGATGCTTGCGGGACAGATCGGCGAAGGTGCCGATCGCGGTGATGGTCCCGTCCTCCTGCAGCACGGCGCCATCCGCGATCTCATCCCAGCGATGACGATCCAGCGCGCGGGTGATCATCGCGCTGCTGCGGATCAGTGATGCAGGCATTCAGTTCTCCTTCGTTTCATGGCCCCCTCCATACTGCACTCCCCCTCCCCTCGCGGGAGGGGGTTGGGGGAAGGGGCCGTCAGTCCGCCGCGATCGCCTCCTGCTCGGCGAACGCGCGATCGACCTCATCCCGCAGCAGCCGCGTCAGTTCGCGTCGCAGCGCCTCTGCCTCCGGTGAAAACAGATCCCGCGGCCGCTTCAGGTCCACCGGCACCACCATCTTCACCCGCCCCGGACGCGCCGTGAACACCACCACCCGATCCGCCAAGGCGATCGCTTCCTCGATATGGTGCGTGACGAACAGCACTGACGTGCCCGACGCTTGCCACACGTCCAGCAGAAAATCCTGCATCTTAGCCCGCGTCTGCACATCCAGGGCAGCGAACGGCTCGTCCATCAGCAACACCTTCGGTCGCATCGCCAGCGCCCGTGCCACCGCGACCCGTTGTCGCATTCCCCCCGACAATTCATCCGGCCGCTTGTCCATCGCCTCGGACAACCCGACACGTGCCAGCGCACGACGCGCCACCTCCCTGCGTTCGGCCACGGCCTCGCCACGCAGCGACAAGCCAAAGCTCACGTTCTGCCAGACAGAAAGCCACGGGAACAGCGACGTCTCCTGAAAGATCAGGCTGCGCTCCGGTGACGGCGTCTCCACCGGATCACCGAACGACCAGATACCGCCGGCGCTCGCGGCCTCCAGCCCGGCGACCAGATAGAGCAGCGTCGATTTGCCGCAGCCCGACGGCCCAAGCAGAGCGATGAATTCGCCCGGTGTCACGTCAAGCTCGAAGTCACGCAGTGCCTCATGCGCGCGCGCCGTTCCCGCCGCCCACGTCTTGCCGACGCCACGGCACACCACGGCATCCTTCGATGAGAACGGTTTGCTCGGCCTAAAGGCCACTCATCACCTCCCGCGGCACCCAATAGAGCAATCGCCGCTGCACCTGGCGCAGCAGGAAATCGAAGCTGAAGCCCAGCACGCCGATCAGTCCGATGGTAAAGAACACCAGCGACGGATTGAACGTGTTGCGCGCCAGCATGATCACCTGGCCGAGGCCGTACCCCACGCCGGTTGCCTCGGCGATCAGTACCACCATCCAGGCACCGAACAGATTGAGCCGCAGCACCATGAACAGCCCAGGCAGGATCGCCGGGATCACCACGCGCGCATAGATCTGCCGCTTGCTCGCTCCCATGGTGCGCGCGACGTTGATGAAATTGCGGTTCACACTGTCGATCTGCGTGATGGTCGCCAGCACCATGTGAAAGAACAGCGCCACCACCACCATGAAGATCGCCGGCCCGTTGCCGATGCCGAACAGGAAGATCGCCACCGGCAGCCACGCGATGGGCGATACCGGCGCAAGCAGCGTGATCGTCGGCAAGGTCAATTTCTCGAACAGACGGAAATAGCGGATCGTCACCCCGGTGGAGATTGCCAGCGTGAATGCGATCACCAGCCCGGTCAGTACGCGCCCGGTAGACGACAGCATCGTATAGAACACCGCCATCGGTGGGCTTGGCCCGGAGCCGCCGACGCCGATCTGCCAGCGGTTCACCGTGTTGAAGAACTTCGCCTGGTCGACGATGTTGCCGATGAACACATGCGGCGGCGGCAGCAGCTTCGGGTCCGACCAGCCGAGTGCCCAACAGGCCTCCCACAGGCCGGCGAACAGCCCGATCGACAGCGCGCCCCACAGAATGCGTGGCGCCACCTCTGCGACTGCCGCGCGGACCCGTGCCAGCGGCACGGCGTCCAGCGACGGCAGTGTCGCGTCAGGCAGCCGACTTGTACTTGAGCTTGCCATACAGGTCCTGATTTGCGGCGATCACCTGCTCGAGCAGCGTCCAGTCGATCGCATCGCGGCCGGGCTTCTTCTTGATGTAGCCCATTTCGGCAATCGACTCGACGCGGTCGAGGATGAACTGCGTCTGGCTGCGCGCGTCCACGACCGATGGCTGCTTCGCCTTCGCGATGCGTGCGTTCTCTATCGAGGTCTTGTAGTACGGCCCGACCAGGATCTGCAGTGTCTCCTCAGGCTTCGTCTCCGCCATGTACTGCGCGTTCATCATCCCCTTGATGAGGGACTTGAGCGCGGTCGGGTTCTGCTTGATCAATTCGGTGCGCACCGCCAGCACGCAGTCGGTATAGCCAGGACCGTAGATATCGATGCCGTCGGACAGCATGACGCTGCCCTTCACGTCGTTGAGCAGCGCGGTGCCATACGGTTCTATCGTGCAGATCAGGTCGAGCGCGCCTGCCTTGAACGCCTCGACCGCCTCCGGCGTGTTGCCCATATAGCGCACGTTGATGTCCTTGAAGGCAACGCCGTTCTTTTTCATCCAGTCGTACGGCAGCACTTCGAGCGTATCCATCTGGAACGTGCCGAGGGTCTTGCCCTTCAGTTTTTCGGGACTGTCGAGGCCTGGCTGGGCGACCAGGACACAGCCCTGGATGCCGCCGCCGGCAATGATCTTCACCGGCGCGCCCGCATCGTACAGCGCGACGAAGCTGGTATAGGGTATCAGGCCGGCATCCACCTGGCCGCTGCCGAGGAACGTCACCTGCTCAGCGAATGTCGGCGTGATGATGAAGTCGAGCATCACGCCGTCGTCCTTGGCGGTCTGCAGCGCGTTCGCCAGGAAATAGTTCAGGTTGCAGAAGCCCGAGCCGTGCGTGGACTTGATATGGGTCTCCGCCGCGTGCGCGGCGCCGGCGCCCAGCGCGAGCGTCAGCGTGCTCGCCGCGGTGGCGCGCAGGAAGCCGCGTCGGTTGAACTGCGTCGCGCGTAGCCGTGTCAGATCAAGCGAGCCATGTTCACACATGACGACATCTCCTGTGCGTAGGGCTGGATGAAAGCAGGTTGAGGGGTGGTGTGCGCATGCCGGAACCCGTGGCGCGGGAGAGGAGTGGCACGCCAACCGTAGCAATCGCCGGAGCGACGCTGCGCTGTTCGGTTCCCGCTATCCGGTGGCTATGCGAGCGGCATGCCACTCTGGATTGGCTTTGAGCCGATCATCATGGCCTGTCATTCGCTCAAATGATGGTCATGTAGTCGGACGTCCGCCTAATGTGCCAGCACATCATCGGCGATCTTGCCGCATCGCGCGCAACGGCTAGAACACCGGCAATGCGTCTGACCCATCCCACCATCCGCCCTGTCGGGCGTGCCATTACGTTCCAATTCGACGGTTCGCCGATTTCCGCGCTGGAAGGCGAGACGATCGCCGCCGCGCTGTCTGCCGCTGGCATCGTCGCATTTCGGCGCACCCAGAGCGGCGCGCCGCGCGGTCTGCACTGCGGGATGGGGGCGTGCTTCGACTGCGTGGTGACAGTCGATGGCCGCATCGGTCAGCGCGCCTGCATGACCAAGGTGGCCGAGGGCATGACTGTCACCGGCGACGCGGCCCTGCCGCTCGCGGACCTTGGTCGCGAGCCGGACAGCGCGGAGGCCGAGGACCGGGTCTGCGACGTGCTGGTGGTTGGCGGAGGTCCGGGCGGGCTGTCGGCGGCAATCGCGGCAGCCGAGGCTGGCGCCGCGGTCATTGTTCTGGACGAACGCAGCGCCACGGGCGGCCAGTACGCGAAGCCGCTGGCCGACAGCCACGCCGATGCGATGCCCGATGCTCAATTCCGCCTTGGCACCGCGTTGCTCAATCGAGCGGTGGCCGCCGGTGCCCGCATCGAGACCGAAGCCGTCGTGTGGGGAGGCTTTGCCGCCGATGAGATCGCCGCCCTGGTCGGCGGCCACGCGGTGACCTTCCGGCCGCGACGTCTTGTTCTGGCGGCCGGCGCGCATGAGCGGCCGGTCCCCTTGCCGGGCTGGACGCTGCCAGGGGTGATGACCACTGGCTCGCTGCAAACGCTGGTTCGCGCGCAGCGAGTCTGCCCCGGCGAGCGCGTGCTGATCGCCGGCAGCGGCCCGCTCAATCTGCAGCTTGCCCGCGAACTGGTCGCTTGTGGGGTGAGGCCGGTGGCCGTACTGGAAGCCGCGCCGCGCCCGGCCCTCGCCGCGTGGCGCCAGGCGTCGACCATGGCGCGTGCCGCACCGGACCTCGTGCGCGACGGCATCGGCATGCTGCTGACGCTGAAGCGCGCTCGTGTGCCGGTGCTGTGGTCTGCGTACGTGCAGGAGTTGCATGGCGACGGCCGCGTACAGTCGGCGCGCGCTGCCGGCCGCGGGTTCGAACGCAGCTACGACGTCGATGTCGTGGCGCTGAACCTGGGCTTTCAACCGGAGACCGGTCTGGCACGCGCGCTCGGCGTGAAACAGCGCTTCGTGGATGTCGGTCTGGGCCATCTTGCCAGTGAGACCGACGAGGACGGCCGTACTTCGGTGGCCGGCGTTTTCGCCGTTGGCGACGGAGCATCGCTGGGCGGCTCACGTGTGGCGATGGCGCGGGGCCGGCTGGCGGGCCTGGCGGCCGGGCGCGAGCTTGGCTTCGCCGCACCGGATGAACCGGCGACGCGTGCGGCGCTGCGACGGGCGTTGGCATTTCAGGGTGCGCTGTGGACTCTGTTCCGGCCGCCGCGGCTGCACCCGGACACCCTCACCGACGAGACGGTCGTCTGTCGCTGCGAGGAGGTGACAGCCGGGCGGTTGCGTCAGGAACTGGCGAACGGCCTGACCTCCCTGCCGGCACTGAAGAAGGCGACGCGCGCCGGCATGGGTCGTTGCCAGGGCCGCTTCTGCGCGGCCACGATCGCGCGGCTCTGCCCCGATGCACCCGACGATTTCGCGTTCGCCGCCCCGCGCGCGCCATTGCGCCCGGTGCCGGCCGCGCCGCTGATGTTCGAGGCTCCGGAGTTCGAGGCACCGCTGCTCAGGCTGCCGACCGCTCCGGTGCGCCTGCACGGGCTGCCGTATCAGCCGCAGGAGACGCGGCGTTGCGACGTGCTGGTGATCGGTGGCGGTCTCGCCGGGCTGTGCAGCGCGTATTTCCTGGCGCAAGACGGCGCCGATGTGCTGCTCGCGGAGCGCGATGAGGCCGGCATGGCGGCGAGCACCGCGAATGCCGGCAGTCTCCACGTGCAACTGCTGTCGTACGACTTCACCGTCGAGACGCCGGAGGATGGCGGCCAGGCGGCGCACACGCTGCCGCTCGCGCCACGTTCCATCGCGCTCTGGAAGGAGATCGCGCAGGAAGTCGGCGAGGACCTTGGCATTCGCACCGAAGGCGGCCTGATGCTGGCCGAGGACGCCGCGGGGTTCGAGTGGCTGCGCCGCAAGTCGGCGATGGAGCGGCGGTGGGGCATCGAAAGCCGCGTACTCGGCGCGAACGAACTGCGCGCGCTCGCACCGGCCCTGTCCGAGCACATGATCGGCGCCGACTTCGTGCCGGCCGAGGGGTATGGCGACCCCCTGCGGGGCACCATGGCGGTGCTGAAGCTGGCGCAGCGTGCCGGAGCCCGTCTGTTGCGAGGCGCCGAGGTGCATGCGATCGCTCGCGAGGGCGCGGCTTGGCACGTCCAGACATCGAAGGGGCTGATCGTCGCCGGCCGCGTGGTGAATGCCGCCGGTCCTTGGGCGGCGCGCATCGGACAGATGGTCGGACTCGATCTGCCGGTCACCGGCACGGTGCAGCAGGTCATTGTCACGGAGCCGGCACCGCCCATGACAAAGCACCTGATCGCGCTCGCGAACCGGCATTTGTCATTGAAGCAGCAGGCGAGCGGCGGCTTCCTCGTGGGCGGTGGCTGGTTCGGCGGCTTCGACGCGATCACCGGGCGGACGCACAACCTGCGGCGCAACATCGAGGGCAATCTGTGGGTCTGCGCACGCGCGCTGCCGACACTGCGCGGCCTGTCGTTCGTCCGCTCCTGGACCGGCATCAACCCGGCGATCGACCGCGCTCCGATCCTCGGCGAGGCGCCGGGAAAGCCCGGCTTTTTCAATGCGGTAAGCGCGAACGGCTACACCCTTGGGCCGATCGTCGGGCGCATCACAGCCGATGCGGTGCGCGGCGAGGCGGTCAATCCGCACTATGCGCTGCAGCGTTTCGGTGCTTGACCGCCGTCGGCTATAGTCATTTGCCTTGCAATGGAGCGGACCATGTCCAATCAGACGAAGCATCCGGAAACGCTGGTGCTGCACGCCGGCTGGCGGAGCGATCCGGCGACCAATGCTGTCGCCGTGCCGATCTACCAGACCACGTCCTACCAGTTCGACAGCGCCGAGCACGCCGCCAACCTGTTCGGTCTGAAGGAACTCGGCAACATCTACACGCGCATCATGAACCCCACGCAGGACGCCTTCGAGAAGCGCGTCGCCGCGGTCGAGGGGGGCGTGGCCGCGCTGGGGCTTGCCTCCGGTCAGGCGGCGTCGGCGTTCTCGGTGCAGAACCTGGCGCGCGCCGGGGATAACATCGTCAGCTCCACCGACCTTTACGGCGGCACCTGGAACCTGTTCGCCAATACCCTGAAGGACCAGGGCATCGAGGCGCGCTTCGTCGATCCGATGGACCCGGAGGCGTTCGCGCGCGCCACCGACAGCCGCACGCGTGCCTATTATGCCGAGACCCTGCCGAATCCGAAGCTTATCGCCTTTCCGATTGCCGAGGTGGCGGCGATCGGCCGCAAGTTCGGCATCCCGCTGATCATGGACAACACCGCCGCCCCGGTGCTGGTCCGCCCGTTCGATCATGGCGCGGCGGTGGTGATGTACTCGACCACGAAATACATCGGTGGCCACGGCACTTCGATCGGCGGCGTGGTGATCGACGGCGGCAACTTCCCATGGGATCAGCACAAGGAACGCCAGCCGCTGCTGAACACGCCCGATCCAAGCTACCACGGCGCAGTGTGGGCAGAGGCCGCGAAGCCGCTCGGCCCGATCGCCTACATCCTGCGCATGCGCGTGGTTCTGCTGCGCGACCTCGGCGCGGCGATGTCGCCGTTCAACGCGTTCCTGTTCCTGCAAGGCCTGGAGAGCATGCCGCTGCGCATGCGCGAGCACTGCAAGAACACGCTCGCGGTGGGGAAGTACCTGTCGGGACGCAAGGAGGTGACGCGGGTGATCCATCCGGCGTTTCACACCGGCGTCGCCGCCGAGCGAACAGCAAAGTACCTGCCGCACGGGCATGGCGGGCTGCTGGGCTTTGAGCTTGCGGGTGGCATTGAGGCGGGCAGGGCGTTCATCAACGCGCTGCAGATGTTCTACCACGTGGCGAATATCGGCGATTCGCGTTCGCTCGCGATCCATCCGGCGAGCACGACACACTCGCAGCTCACCGAGGCGGAGCAGCTGGCGACCGGCGTGACGCCCGGGTACATCCGGCTGTCGATCGGCATCGAGCACATCGACGACATCATCGGCGATCTGTCGCAAGCGCTGGATGCCGCCGGCGGCGGCCTGAAAGCCGCGGCGGAATAACCAACGGGGGCAGGGGGCGGCGGCCACACCGTGCCCCGCCCAACCCCTCCCGCAAGGGGAGGGGGAGTTTTTTCTCTCGCCTCAGTCGCGTATCACTTCCAGCTTGAGGAAGTGCGTCGCGCAGGAAATGCATGGGTCGTGATTGCGCACGGCCTGCTCGCAGCGCAGGCGCAATGCCGCATCAGGCAAGTCCAGCCAGCCGCCGGCAAAGGCCTTCAGATCGTCTTCAATACTCGGCTGATTCTGTGATGTCGGCGGCACGATCTTCGCATCCAGAATGGTGCCCTCCGCGTCCAGCCGGTAGCGATGGTAAAGCATGCCACGCGGCGCCTCGGTGCAGGCAAAGCCGACGCCGGCGCGCGGCGTCAGATCGAGATGGGGTTGGTCCGGCTCCTGATAGGCGCCAATTATTCGCAACGCCTCGTCGCACGCATAAAGCACCTCCACCGCCCGCACGACGATGCTGCGGAACGGATTGGTGCAGGTCTCGCCGAGCCCCGCCTGCTTCGCAGCGTCCTGTGCCAGCGGCGAGAGAAGAGTTGAATTCAGGCTGTAGCGCGCGATCGGACCGGTCAGATAAGGCCGCCCGTGCAAATGCGAGTGCAGCGCATTGGATCGCCTGACATGCGACTCCTCAAAGTGCGCGTCATAGTCGCGCGGCGCGATGTCCAGTCCCTTGTTCGACACCACGTGTCCGGCGTTGAACGGATACTCGCCTGCCTTGCCGAGCGCCACGAACTCATAGTCGCGCTCGCAATCGGGAAATTCGAAGCCGGACACCCAACCCACCGTCTCGAGCGCAATGTCGCGCGCACGCTGCAAAGGTTCGACCAGCGTGCGCAGTTCGCGTGGCGACGGCGCGCGATAGAAGCCACCCACGCGCACATTCACCGGGTGGATCGCCCGGCCGCCGAGTAGTTCGAGGATCTGGTTGCCGACCTTCTTCAACTCGAGGCCCTGTCGCACGGTGTCGCCGTGGTCATTCGCCATGTCGATCGCGCCCTCGTAGCCGAGAAAATCCGGGGCGTGCAGCATGTAGATGTGCAGCGAATGGCTTTCGATCCATTCGCCGCAATAAAGCAACCGGCGCAGCTCGCGCACCGGCGCGGTCACAGTGACGCCCAGCGCGTCCTCCATCGCGTGCACCGCGCTCATCTGGTAGGCGACGGGACAGATGCCGCAGATGCGCGCCGTGATGTCTGGCGCCTCGGTAAAGGCGCGGCCGCGCAAGAACGCCTCGAAGAACCGCGGCGGCTCGAAGATCTTCAGCTCGACGTCGCGCACGGTGGCGCCGTCGAAGGTGACCCGCACGCCGCCCTCACCCTCGACCCGCGCCAGCCAGTCGACGTTGATCGTCTTACGAGCCATGCCGCGCGGCCTCCTCGCGGAACGGCGGTTCGCCGACGTTGAACGTGCTGTAGACACGCTGAATGTCGCGCTCGCTCATGCCGCAGGCAGCAAGTTTGGCTGTCAGCGCCGGCGTATTCGGCGATTCCATCGGTCCGAAGCACCCATAGCAGCCACGGTTGTACGCCGGGCAGATCGCGCCGCAGCCGGCATGTGTGACCGGCCCGAGGCATGGGACGCCGCGAACCAGCACGCAGGCCGTGCCACGCAGCTTGCACTCCATGCAGACGCTGTGCGCCGGCGTGTTGGGCTTGCGCGCATTCAGGAACGCCGCCAGCACCTCGAGCAACTGGTGTTTGTTGATCGGGCAGCCATGCAGTTCAAAATCAACGTTCACATGCGCCTTGATTGGCGTCGAGGTGGCGAGCGTATCGATGAAGTCCGGCCGCGCATACACCGCCTGGGTGAACTCGCGCACGTCGCTGAAATTGCGTAATGCCTGGATACCGCCGGCGGTGGCGCAGGCGCCGATGGTGATCAGCGTGCGTGATTGCCGTCGCACCGCGTGCAGCCGTTCCGCATCGTGTGGCGTGGTGACGGAGCCTTCGACCAGCGACACGTCATAGGGACCGCGCAGGACGCCGCGTGTGGCTTCGGGGAAGTAGCCGATGTCGACAGCACCGGCGACTGCCAGCAGCTCGTCCTCGCAGTCGAGCAGCGAAAGCTGGCAGCCGTCGCAGGAGGCGAATTTCCAGACGGCAAGTTTGGGCTTGCGTGCAGGCGTCATACCAAGAACTCCTCCCCCTCCCCTTGCGGCAGGGGGTGAGGTGGGAGGGGGGCTCATATCTCCCTCAGCCCCAGCAACCGGCGCACCTTGTCGTAGCGCATCACTGCGCCGTCCTTGCAGATGAAACTGCCGGCAAACTGGCAGTGACCGCACAGCCCGACGGCACATTGCATGTTGCGCTCCAGCGACAGATGGATCGTCTCCTCCGGCATGCCGATGTCGTGCAGTGCGCTGGCAGCGAACCGCATCATCACCTCCGGCCCGCACACCAACGCCATGGCGTTCTCGGCCTCGATGCCGAGACGCGGGATCAGCTTGGTAACCACGCCGACATGGCCGCGCCAGTCGCTGCCGGCGTGATCCACCGTGACCTCGATCTCCATGTCGAGCTGACGTCGCCAGCTTGCGAGCTGCCGGCGGAACAGGATGTCCTCCGGCCGCCTCGTGCCATACAGCAGCACCAGCTTGCCGAACCGCCTACGCTCCGCCTGGAGCGCGTAGAGCGCGGGGCGCAGCGGCGCCAGGCCCAGGCCACCGGCGACCACCACCACATCGCGACCATAGCCATCCGCCACCGGCCAGGCCGTGCCATACGGACCCCGCAGCCCCAGCGTGTCGCCGGTGGCGAGCCTCGTCACCGCCTCGCTCACCTTGCCGACCGCGCGAACGGTCTGCACCAGGCGCGTCGTGTCAGCCGCGTCGCCACTGATGCTGACTGCAATCTCGCCGACGCCGAACGCGTACATCATGGTGAATTGGCCTGGCGCGTAGTCCATCAGCTTCTGTCCGTCCTGCGCCACCAGATCAAGCGTCCAGGTATCGGGCAGTTCGCGCGTACGCCGCATCACACGTGCGATGCGTGGCACCATCGCGTCCGGTGCCAGCGACTGCGCGCGTTCAGCGAGCCGGTCCATAGACGTCCAGGAGCTGCAGCCGCATGGCCTGCAACCGTTGCACCAGCACAGGCAGGAAGCGCTTCAGCAATGCATAGCCGAGATCGTGATCGACCTCGCACTTGTCGCGCAGGCACTTGGCATCGAGCGCAATCGCGCGAACCAGCGCGGTCGCCCTTGCATCGTAACCCCAGCGATAAGGCGGCAGCAGCCATGTCAGCCCCACGATATCACCCGCGCCCAGCGTCTCGAACTGGACAGCGCCGCGGCCAGGTGTGGCGACCTCCAGTGCGACACGGCCATGGCGGATCAGATAAATCCAGTCCGCCGGGTCCTCCGCATGGAACAGATACTGCTCGGCGTCGAACCGCACGTTCTTCGCGCAGCCCGCAGCCAGGTTGACGAATTCCGCACCCAGCCCTTCGAACAGCCGGTGCTCGGAGACGATGCGTTCAAGCCCCTCCATCGCTACCTCCTTCGCTACCTCCTTCGGCCCTGATGGCGCGGACCTCTTCGGTGATATCGATGCCGACCGGACACCAGGTGATGCAGCGACCACATCCGACGCAGCCACTGGTGCCGAACTGATCGACCCAGCTCGCCAGCTTGTGCGTCATCCATTGGCGATAGCGCGAGCGCGCCGAACCGCGCACCGATCCGCCGTGGATGTAAGAGAAATCCATGGTGAAGCAGGAATCCCAGCGCCGCTTGCGCTCCGCCGCGTTGCCGGCAAGATCGTTCTCATCCACCACCGCAGTGCAGAAGCACGTCGGACACACCATCGTGCAATTGCCGCAGGTCAGACAGCGTTCAGCCACATCGTCCCAGCGCGGATGCTCCAGATTGGCCTGCAGCAGCTCACGCACGTCGTCCGACCGCATCTGCCGTCCCATGTTGCCTTCAGCCCGCGCGGTCGCCTCGGCCGCCATCCCGGTGTGCTGTGGTTCGGCCGGCGCATGCGGGACACGCGCAAGCAGCGTCGCACCGCGCTCACTGCCCACTTCGACCAGGAACTCATGCGCGCTGCCGAGCAATTCGGTGATCGAAAGGTCGAAACCGCCCGCCGCCTTTGGTCCGGTGCTCATCGACACACAGAAACAGGTGCCGCCCGCCTGCCCACAGTTCACCGCGACGATGAAGGCGCCTTCACGCCGCGCCTGGTAGTGCGGATCGACGTACGGACCTTGCAGGAACACCCGATCCTGAATGGCGATCGCGTGCAGCTCGCATGATCGCACCGCGAGGAAGGCGTAGCGTTCTGCCGGCTCTGCGGTCTCGGTCACCGTCATCCCATCGCTGGTGCGCTCTGCCCGCCACAGCCGCAGCAACGGTGGATGCAGGAAGCGCTTCCACGCATGCGGGCCGACATTGTAGCCGAACAGCGCCGCATCCTCGCGCCGCCGCACGCGGTAGTGGCCGCCCTCCTGCTCATCCGTCCAGCCGGCCGGCAGATCGGCGAGCGACTCGATATCGTCATATACGATCGCCTGGTCACGCAGTCGCGGCCCTATGACACGAAAGCCTTCGGCGCGCAGGCCGTCGATGAGGCCCGCAAGCCCCTCGTGCGTGATCACAGAAGCCGCGTGGTCGTTCATCAAACCATAACCTTCATCGACTACGCCGACGCCAGGACAATGCCCCGGCAGACACACACAGGCATTGATCCAGCTCAATGCGCGGTTGTGCGCCATTGAGTGATCATGCCGCAATGCCTCAAGCGATGCTGGTGATGAAATTGTCAACTTGCGTGCACTCATGAGCCAGACCTCTGCGGCACTTGCCACTCAGAAATCGGGCATAGGCCCGGTATTCCACTGGTGGCGCGTCGCAATACCGGTGCTGGTCGTGCTGGTGCTTGCCACGCTACCGCCGCCCGCAGGGCTGGCGCACAATGCCTGGCTGTACTTTGCGGTCTTCGCCGGTGTGATCGCCGCGCTGGTGACCGAGCCGCTGCCCAACCCTGCCATCGGCATGGTGGGGCTGTCGTTGATGGCGGTGCTGTCGCGCTACACGCTGTTCGCGCCGGCAGACCTGGACAAGCCCGGGTTCAATGTCACCAGCCAGACCATCAACTGGGCACTCTCCGGCTTCGCCAGCACGACGGTCTGGCTGGTCGCTGCAGCGTTCATGTTCGCTCTCGGCTACCAGAATTCCGGCCTGGGGCGGCGCATCGCTTTGCTGCTGGTGCGCGCGCTGGGTCGCAACACACTGCTGGTGGGCTACGCCACGACCCTGGCGGATACCGTGCTGGCGCCGTTCACGCCCTCCAATACCGCGCGCAGCGCCGGCATCATTTTCCCCATCGTGAACAATCTGCCGTCGCTCTACGACTCTCGCCCGTATGACGCGTCGGCGCGGCGGTTCGGCGGCTACATCATGTGGACGACCTTTGCCGCCGGCTGCGTGACCAGCTCGCTGTTCATGACGGCCTGCGCGCCGAACTTTCTGGCGATCGGGTTCATCAGCACGATCGTGCACGTGCACATCAGCTATGTGCAGTGGATGAAGGCTTCGCTGCCGTTCGCATTGCCGTTGCTGCTGGCACTGCCATTGCTCGCCTATGTGTTCTATCCGCCTGGGATCAAGCGCAGCGCCGAGGTGACCGTTTGGGCAGGCAGCGAACTGCACAAGATGGGCACAATCTCGCTGCACGAGATCATTCTGGCGGTGCTCGTGATCTGCGCGATCGTGCTCTGGGTGGCGGGCGGCAGCTTTATCGACCCGACCCTGACCGCGCTTGTGGCCATCGCGCTGATGCTGGTGTGCGGCGTCGTCTCCTGGGACGACATGGCGAAGAATCATTCCGCCTGGACCACGCTGGTATTGCTGGCGACGCTGGTGACACTCGCGGACGGGCTGTCGCGCGCCGGCTTCGTCAAGTGGTTCGCCGAGTTCACCGCGGCGCACGTCGGCGGGCACTCGCCGACGCTGATCCTGGTGCTGCTGGTCGCGGTGTATTTCTTCTCGCACTACATGTTCGCGAGCCTTACCGCGCATACCACAGCGATGATGCCGATGATGCTGGCGGCGGGGATGGGCATACCGGGGCTCCCGGCGCCGACCCTGGCGATGGCACTCGCGCTCACCACCGGGATCATGGGGGTCATCACGCCCTACGCGACCGGGCCTGGGCTCGCCTATTACAACAGCGGCTACCTGCCGCCGGCCGATTTCTGGCGGTTGGGAACGATCTTCGGGTTGATTTTCCTCGCAGCCCTGCTTGGCATCGGTGTGCCGTTGCTCGCCATGCGGTGACGACCGGGCCGGCAATTCCGAACGACTGAAGGGACGTTGTAACTGTATTCGAATTGATTATGGCGGGCATGAGTTTCCCGCGCTTCGAAACATGGCCAGCCGCCTCCGGCAGGCGCCTGATGGCGCGCTACCTGTCCGATCTTCTGATGTCGATCTGCCTGGCGCTGACCGTTGGTTGGCTGTTCCAGGCGGCAACCGGCAATATCCATTTGCGCGATGCGATGATCACGCAGAACGGCACCTATGTGGCGATCAGCCGGTTCACGCCGGGCAATCTCGCCACCAGCTACCTCGATACGGTCGAGCACATGACGCAACTCGTTCCCGCCAGCTACCATCTGGCCGATGGCGTCGGAGCAGTTATCGAACAGACAGTCGTCATGGTGGCAGGATTGTTGCTGGCCATCTGCGTCGGCGTACCGGCCACATTGATCGGTCTCTATCTTGCGGCCGGTGGCGTCGCGGGGTGGGTCGTACTGGCGGGTTTCGGCATCGCGATCGGCGCGGTGTTCAACTGGCTGCGGGCAACGAAGATCACGTCGCGACGGCTGCTGGTGGGTTTGGCGCTGGTACCGCTCGCCATAACCGTGGTCTTCATCATCTTGGAGGCGCTGATTGTCGCGGTGCTGGCCACATGCTTCTGGTTCGCCTCGCTGGCACCCTTCATGGTGGTGGCCGTGATGCTCTGCTCGGCCTACTGGCTGGCATCTCCGAAACGTCGATCGCGGGGCTATAACTATGTTGGCGCCCGCGATCCTTCAGGTACGCGCCCGCGCGGCTGAGCGATCAGCGCAGTCCCGTCATCTTGTCCCACTCGCGGGCGAACTGTGTATGCGTCTTGAGGAATGCATCCCAGTCGGTCGGCGCGAGCACCTTGAAGTCGCTGATCGGGATGCCGCCTGCCGGTGCCGGCACGTCGGCGCGCGGCGAATAGAGCGCCGTTGCTTCGACCAGCGCCTTCTGCCCCGGCACGCCAAGCACCCAGTCCATGAACAGGCGTGCAGCCTGTGGGTGCGGCGGGTTCTCCAGGATGCCATAAACACCTGGTGTCGCGGTCAATCCCTCGGGTGCATTGACGAAGGCGATCGGCGCGCCCTTCGCCTTGAACTGCAGATAGCCTGAATACTGCGCGGTGGAGATCACCTTGTCCTGGCCGTTCACCGTGCGGTCGAACTGCTGCACGTACGAGTCGAAGGCGCGCGGGTTCAGTTCGCCGAACTTCTTCCAGTAGTCATCGCCGTAGATCTGCCTGATCATGTACCACGTCACGTGCTGCAGGCCTGAGGTGGAGACTTTGACGTTGATCGCGTCCTTCCACTTTGGATCGAGCAGGTCCTTCCAGCTCTTCGGCGCCTGATCGGCCGGCACGAGATCGGGATTGTAGGCAATGCCGGCAACGATGATCACGCCCCAGGTCCACAGGCCTTCCGGGCTGCTCTTGTATTCGGGCTTGTAGGCGGCGAGTTCCGGCAACTCGTACGGCACGTAGCCTTTGCGCTTCTGGAAATCGAGCACAAAGCTCATGTCCGTGATCTGCATCACGTCGGCCAGGTACTGCTTCGCCTGGCGCTCGGCGTTCACCTTGGCGTACAGCGCACCCGCCTGGAGGCGAACATAGTTGGTGGCGATCTGTGGGAACATCTTGTGGAAGTCCCCGAGATACTGCGCCATGTTGGTTTCCGGGTCGGTGCTGTAGAGGATTAGCTGACCTTCCTTTTCCGCTGCCGCCACGTCAGCGCAGGTCTTGAAGCCGTCCATCTGGCGCGGGCTGTCGCACGCAGCCGCCCAGGCGAAGGATGCGAGCAATAGCGCGGCCGAGACCACGGTCACCGAACGTAGTCGGTTCAAAGGGTTTTCCTCCCCTGGTTGCATTTGAGACTACTTGATCATGCGAGAAGTTCGAGCGCCGCGCGAGACAGCGCCTGCACGCCGAAACCGATGCACCGTTCGTCCGGCTGATAGGCAGAATTGTGCAGCCGATCGCTGCGTCCGGGTTGTGACGATCCGACGCGCAATTGGAACGCCGGCACGAGATCGGCCATCAGCGCGAAGTCCTCGCCGCCGAGGCTGGCCTCGAACTCGCCGACCACGTCGCCCAACTGCCGGCGCACCGCGGCGACCGCCGGTTCCAAAACGCTGTCGTCGTTCCGCAGCGGTGGCACGCCACGGCGATAATCCACGTCGCAGGCGACCCGCATGCCTTCCAACATGCCGGCGGCAAGGCGCTTGATCGCCGCCTCGGCGGCATCGCGCGCCGGCGGGTGCAGCGTGCGGACGGTGCCTTTGATCAGGCAGGCGTCGGGGATGATGTTGTACGTGGTGCCGCCGTGGATCGCACCGACGGTAACCACGGCCGGATGAGTTGGCCGAACCTCACGCGAAACGACGGTCTGCAGTTGGGCGACCAGCATCGCGGCGGCGACAATTGGATCTATCGCATGATGTGGATACGCCGCGTGGCCGGACTTGCCGCGCACGACAATGTCGAACCGGTCCGCCGCCGCAAGGCAGGCGCCATGCACGAAGCCGAAATTGCCGACCGGGATCTCCGGATGGTTGTGGAACCCGAGTGCCAGATCGACCTTGGGGCCATCCATGACGCCGTCGGCGATCATGGCCTGCATGCCCCCGATGCCTTCCTCGGCCGGCTGGAATACCAGCTTGACAGTGCCCGCAAGCTGCGGAGCCAGCTCCTTGAGCACCGCGGCAACACCGATCAGCGTCGTGGTGTGGATATCGTGGCCGCAGGCATGCATCAGGCCAGGCTTGGTGCTGGCGAACGGCAGGCCGGACTTCTCCTCGATCGGCAGGGCGTCCATGTCCGCGCGGATCGCGAGCACCGGGCCCGGCCGACCGCCCTCGATCAGGCCAACGACGCCGGTCTTGCCGATGCCGGTCTGGTGGGCGATGCCAAGTCGAGAGAGTTCGCGTGCAACGACCCCGGCGGTGCGGATCTCCTCGAAACCGAGTTCGGGGTTGGCGTGAATGTCGCGGCGGATTTCGATCAGTGCCGGCTCGATCCGCCGGGTGGCGTCGCGGACCGCGGTCGTCGGGTCGTTGGCGATGGACATGATTGAGCCTTCATGGCTATGCGGCCGGCATCATGTTGGGCATGGCCTCCTACGGCAAGTGAGCGGAACGACCTAAAGTCGCCTCACCCATGACGCGGTGCGCCGCAACCTCTCGGCCGCAGCGGCGGAAAGCCGCCACGGAACCTCCTCCCGCACGGTCACGCGCTGCCAACGCGCGCAGCCTGGACAGCGCACCGTCTGGTCCGCCCGGTCCGGCTGGATCAGCATCCGCGCCCCACAGCAGGTGCACAGGCCCTGGCGCCGCGGATCCTGATGGGCATCGCGCATAACCTGAGCGAGCAGCGGCCCCCTGGCGAGGACGAGCGGCAGCCACCTCATCGGCAACCTTTCCTGGAAAATGTAATGATACGGTCTCAGCGCCCGGATCGGCAATACGTCCGATCGCGCTGGACTTCGAGACGGCCCCTATTACCCTCGCGGCAATGGAACCAACCATCCCTGACGGTGCGGCATGACCCTCAAAGGCGGATGTCAGTGCGGCGCCGTCCGCTACGAAGTGTCGGCCGAACCGCTACAGGTCTATGTCTGTCATTGTCGCGAGTGTCGGCGGCAATCGGCGTCCGCCTTCGGCATTTCCGTCATCGTCCCTGTGGCTGCCTTCGCCCTCACGCAGGGACAGGTGAAGACCTGGAGCCGCCCGACCGACAGTGGCGGAAGCCTCGAATGCATGTTCTGCATCGAGTGCGGCACACGCATCCGGCACTTTGACCCACGCCAGGATACCGTCGCCATCAAGAGCGGGTCGCTCGATGACCCGGTCGATATTACGCTATCGACTCATATCTGGACGAAGCACAGACTGCCGGGCGTGATGATCCCTGACGGGGTCACGCAATTTGCCGAGGAGCCGCCTTAGTCGAATGGCCGGGCGGCGAACCCGGCTATCTCGATCGTTGGTGAGCCACCGTCACGCGGCAGGCACCACGGGCCGTGTTGCGGGAGATCAGCCGAGGGTGGCGAGGGTTTCCTCGTCTGTCGGGAACCGGCCGGTTGCCTTCTTGGAGTAGGCGAGCCTGCCGTCCACCGTGATCTCGAAGACGCCTCCGCCGGATCTGCGCAGAGCGACCTGCGCGGCCGGCTGTGTCTTCAGGATCGCGTCCCGCGCCGCACGGGCGCGCGGTTCGTAGCCTCACATTCCGCAGTATTCGATTTCGACCTGCATCGGAGCGTGTCTCCTGGGTTGTGGACACCAGCGCCAGGATGGCAGGACACGGCGCCTTCGGATAGCCTCCGAGCCACACTGACGCACTGCGGCCAAGGACGAATCAGTCAAGGCCGAAGCAGCAGACGACGCGCCTGTGCGGTCGCGGCGGCCGCCATGTCGCGCAAGGCTGCGTCATCCGCGCTGCTGAGCGGGTGCGCGATCACCGCAAACTCATAACCTGGAAAGCCGAGTACGCGCGCCATCAGTTCGGCCGCGCTGACGAAGCGGGCAGTCATCACCGCCATCGCGGGGATGCCAAGCTTCTCGGCAGTGACGGAGTCATGCAGACTGCACGACGAGCAGCTGCCTCAGTCGCCGATCCCGGTGACCACCGCGTGCCAGCGCGCGATCTCATCCACGATGTCAGGGTCGGCCGGCGCGCTGTAGTTGGACTTTTGCCGCCTGACCACTTCGGCGACGCCGAATTCCTCGCGCAGCATGCGATCGAGATGAGCGAAGAACCCCTGCGTTCCCTCTTTGCCGTTCGAGATGAAGCCAACGGTCTTGCCCGCAAGGGAGGTCAGGCGCGGTGCCGTCTGACCGAGCGGCGGTGCCGTCTCGTTGGTGGGATCGAGGACCTGGAACACCATGGCGGTAGTTTCACTGCGTCTGCGGTTCGCAGTCAACGCATGCGCCGATCGCCAATGTGACCGCGCGGCTCTTGTGGCCGAGCCAGGGCGCGATCACCGCGCCGAAACCCCCCGCAGGTCCGCCGGCCGCGACAACGAGCAGCTCATCGGGCGTCTCCAGGGCGGCGTATTCGGTGTCGCCGCGTTCGCGCACCACCGCACCCTTGCCGACCTCGGCCCATTCGCTGCGGTGGATCCGGGCGCGCCGATGAACGAAGTCGGCGACATCGGTCTTGCTCCAGCCGGCGACCTGCAGATGCTCGCGCAGCTGGCGGGGAATGATCAGGGCATAGTTGCCGCCCCAGATCGAATAGTGCCGCATGTTGGCGCGCATTTCCGCGGCGAAGGTTTCCAGGATCTCCTCCGGCTGAGTGGTCCACTCGTTCATGATCTGGCGCGGCGCGCCGGCCGCCATGACGGTGACGGCGGAAACCTCTGCCGGCAGCCCGCGCTGCGCGTGCAGCGGCAGCCAGCCGGTAGCCTCCTCGTCCTCCGCCACGCAATAGCTGTACTTGCCCGGATGGCCGAGCGTGGAACGGTCGATGCCGCCGGGTCGCACCTCCAGGATGTTGATCAGTGCGAGGCGGATCGCGCGGCCAATCACCGCAGTGGAGCGGTCGCTGTTGCCAAGCGCATTGAACGAACCGGCGGCGCCGAGTTCGCGGCAGATGGGGCCGTTCAGCACCACGAACACGGCACATCCACCGGTCGAGGCAGTCGCGCCATGCAGCAGAAACTCCGGTCGCAGCATCGCGGTGAAGGCGGTGACGACGGCAGGAAAGTGCATCGGCAGGCAGCCGGCCATAACGGCGTTGACGGCAAGCTTCTCCGCCGTGATTGCCACGCCCCGCACCGGCTCAATGCCGAGCAACTGGTCGGGCGACATCATCGCCCATTCCAGGCAGGCCTGCACCGTGTCCGGCGTCGGTGGAACAATCGGCAGGCCGTCGGTCCAGCCGTTGGCATGGTAGAGTTCCTGGACCGCATGGATGTCGGCGGCGTCATAGGTCTTGCTGGCAAGCTGCATGGCGGCGACATTAGCCCGTGCGCCAGGCAACGGAGAAGACCGCATGTTCACAACTCGCCCCGAGATAGCCGGCACGTTCGGTGTCGTCGCCAGTACCCACTGGATCGCGAGCCAGGTCGGCATGGCGGTGCTGGAGCGTGGCGGGAACGCCTTCGATGCAGCGGCCGCGACGGCGTTCACCCTCCAGGTGGCGGAGCCGCATCTCAACGGTCCGGGTGGCGATGCGCCGATCATCCTGCATTCAGCGCGCACGCGGACACAGCACGTGGTCTGCGGGCAGGGTGTGGCGCCGCAGGCTGCGACACTGGAGAAGTTCCGCGCTCTCGACATCGACCTGATCCCCGCGACAGGCGTGTTGCCCGCGGTGGTGCCCGGCGCATTCGACGCCTGGTGCCTGCTGTTGCGCGACTGGGGTACCTGGGAGCTGCCCGACGTGCTGGCATTTGCCATCGGCTACGCGAAGAACGGCATCCATGTCGTACCGCGCATCAGCGCGACGATTGAGAGCATGCGCTCGCTGTTCGAGACGGAGTGGCAAACGTCAGCCGCGGTTTTCCTGCCTGACGGCAAGAGCCCGGCTCCGGAATCGCTGTTCGCGCGACCCGTGCTCGCCGCCACTTACGAACGGGTCTGCGCCGAGGCGATCGGCGACACGCGCGAGGCCCGCATCGACGCCGCGCGCGGCGCCTGGTATCGCGGCTTCGTCGCCGAGGCGGTGGACAAATTCTTCCGTGCGACCGATGTGCTGGACGTATCGGGACGTCGTCATCGTGGGCTGTTGACAGCGGATGATTTCGCGCGATGGTCGGCGACGGTCGAGGACCCGGTCAGCTACGATTACCACGGCCATACCGTACTGAAGTGTGGCCCGTGGAGTCAGGGGCCGGTGTTCCTGCAACAGCTTGCACTTCTGCGTGGCTTCGACATCGCGGCGATGGACCCGTTCGGCAACGACTTTGTCCATACCGTCGTCGAATGTGCCAAGCTGGCCTACGCCGATCGCGAGGCGTACTACGGCGATCCCAATTTTGCCCGCGTGCCGCTCAGCACGTTATTGTCGGAAGAGTACAACGTAGAACGCCGCAGGCTGGTCGGCCGCAGCGCGTCGCTTGAACTGCGTCCCGGCACGGTGGCTGGCTACACGCCCATCGTCGATCGTGACGCCGATCGCCGAGCGCATTTGCTCACTCGCACGCCCGGCGTCGGCGAGCCGACGGTGTCGCGGCTCGGCGTCATCGGTGCCGACACCTGCCATCTCGATGTGATCGACAAGGACGGCAACATGGTGAGCGCCACACCGTCCGGCGGCTGGCTGCAATCCTCTCCGGTGATTCCGGAACTTGGCTTCTGCATGGGAACGCGCGGACAGATGTTCTGGCTGAAGCCGGATCTGCCCAATAGCCTGGAGCCGCGCAAGCGTCCGCGCACCACGCTTTCGCCGAGTTTCGCGCTCCGCGACGGCAAGCCATGGATGGCGTTCGGCACGCCAGGCGGCGAGCAGCAGGACCAGTGGGCGCTGATCTTCTTCCTGCGCATGGTGCATCACCGAATGGGCATTCAACAGGCGATCGATGCTCCATCGTTCCACACCGAGCACTGGCCGTCGAGCTTCTGGCCCCGCGTCGCGCGTCCCGGCAAGGTGGTACTGGAAGGCAGCTACCCCGACGCAGTGATGTACGAACTGAAGGCACGTGACCACAAGGCCGAGAAAGGCGACGAATGGTCTGAAGGCCGCCTGTCCGCCGCGCGTGTCGAGGGAAACCAGATGCGTGCCGGCGCCAACCCGCGCGGCATGCAGGGCTACGCCGTCGGTCGCTGACGGCTTGTGACCATACGCACACCGGGTCTTCAGCGGGGGCGGTAAGCATCCTCCCGCCGGCGAATTTGTCGCCGCGCCCATGCCAAAAGAGGAGATAGACGATGACACGCCTGACGCGCGGCCTCATCTCGGTGGCTGCCTTGCTTGCAACCTCGCCTGCTTTCGCAGGCGGTCAACACGGTGCGGATGTCGCACGCCCCGTCATTTACGCAGCGCCGAACCAACATCCCGACCACGATACGCGAGAGTTGGAGAACAGAGTCAACCACCTGACGCATGACGTGAATCGCGACACCCGGGCATTGATCCAGGATCAGCAGAGGCTGAATGCCCTGGAGGTTCAGGCGGCACAGGCCAACGTAGGCAAGGCGCCGCCGCTCTCGCCGTGGCAGCAGAACGAGTTGGTGGACCTACGCAGGGTTATCACTCACCTCAACCAGGATATTGCGCACGACAATCAGCGGCGAGCGGTTGATGAGGTGAAGATCGAAGCCTGGCAGTAGCGGATCGAACGCCTGCCACGTCAGCCACCGCGGTTCCTTGTCAGGAGCGCAGCGACGAAGCAAGCTCGGTCAGGTTTGTGCGCGCAACGCGTGACCGAGTTTGCTTCGTCACTGCATTCCTCGTGCCTTCAATTCGCCGGGCGGCTCATGCACCGCGTTTCTTGCCGGGCTGCACGCCGCGCTTCGGTGCCGTGGCACGCTTTGGCTTCGCTGCATGCTTCGGCACCTTGGTTGCGCGCAGGTCAGCGATGGTGGCACGTGTGGTGATCTGCTCGGGGTTCATGCGCAGCTCGACGACCGCCGGCCTGCCGCTGTCCACCGCGCGGCGGAACGCCGGCGCGAATTCGGCGGTGTCGCTCACCACTTCGCCATGCCCGCCGAAGGCCTCGATGAATTTTGCGAAGTCCGGGTTGGTCAAGCCAGTGCCGGAGACACGGCCAGGATATGCACGCTCCTGGTGCATGCGGATCGTGCCGTACATCTGGTTGTTGAACACCAGCACGATCGGCGCGATGCCATGATGGAAGGCGGTGGCGAGTTCCTGGCCGGTCATCAGGAAACCACCATCGCCGACGAGGCTCACCACCATGCGATCCGGGTAGGCGATTTTTGCGCCGATCGCGGCCGGCACGCTGTAGCCCATCGCACCGTTGGTTGGCCCGATATAGCGCTGGCCGTCGCGGAAGTTGATGAAGCGTGTTGCCCAGCCGGCGAAATTGCCGGCATCCGTGGTGATCAGCGCGTCGCGATCCAGCAGCGATTCAAGCTCGCGCATCGCCGTGCCGAGGTTGAGCGTGCCCTGATAGTTCGGCACGGCGCGCTGCGCCTCACGCAGTGAGCGCAGTTCCTCGGTCCATGCCACCCAGTCGGACCGCACCGGCTCCAGCGCTGCGACGGCGTGGGCAAATGCATTGGGGTCCGACACGATGCCGAGTGCTGGACGGAACACACGGCCGATCTCGCTGCCGTCCGGATGTACCTGGATGATCGGCACGCTGCCGGCCATGTCGAACAGCGTGTAGCCCTGCGTCACCGTATCACCGAGGCGCGATCCGATCGCCAGGATCAGATCGGCTTCCTTCACCTTGGCGACGAGACCGGGATCGGACCCGACGCCGAGATCGCCAGCAAAGTTGTCGAGCGTTCCGTCGTACAAGGCCTGGCGGCGGAAGCCGACGGTCACCGGAATGTCATTGCCTAGCAGGAAATCGCGGATCGCGGCGCGGCCTGCGTCGGTCCAGCACGAGCCGCCGAGAACGGCGAGCGGCTTGCGGGCGCGACCAAGCATCGTGCGCATTTGCGCGAGCGCGGCGGGATCGGGATGTGGCGGCGATACCGGCGCGCGCGGCAGGTCGCACACCTCGATTATGTCCTTCTGCATCTCCTCGGAGAGGGCGATAACCACCGGACCAGGCCGTCCCGACACCGCGACATCCATCGCATGCGCGACGACTTCGGGGATGCGCTTCGCCTGGTCGATCTGCGTCACCCACTTGGCGAGCGGACTGAACATCCGGCGGTAATCGACTTCCTGGAACGCATCGCGGCCAGCGTCTTCGTGTGGGATCTGGCCGACGAAGAGCAGCAGCGGCGTGCTGTCCTGCATCGCGACGTGCACGCCGATCGAGCCATGGCAGGCGCCGGGACCACGTGTCACCATCGCAGCCGCGGGGCGGCCTTTCAGTTTGCCAAACGCTTCGGCCATGTGGACCGCGCCGGCCTCGAAGCGACAGGTGACCAGCTTCAGTTTCTGCCGAACGTCGTAAAGCCCGTCGAGCACATCGAGAAAGCTCTCGCCTGGCACGGCGAATACATGATCAATGCCCTGCGCCACCAGAGCATCCGCAAGTGCGCGCCCACCCGTCCGTGGGACGATGCGCGCCTTACGCGCCTGAGCCAGTTCCATCCGAGCCTCCCGCTGTGCCCGTCAGGGCGCTTGCTCACAGGATAGTCAGATCGAGCCGCTTCCGTCACGCCCGACCCCGATTGAGCGGCCGGAGGGAGTGGTACGTACAAACCCCATTCGCAAGATTCCGAATTGTCGTCCGCTCACTCGACGGTGTTTGCTCGCCACAAATCGGACAAAACGTCTGCCAATTTCCGCCCTTGCCAGTACCAACCCTTTGCGTATCTGCTGAGACGCTATGAAAGGTGCCCCGATGCTACAGAGCATGACCTGGTTTGCGACCGACAAGCTGGCCCGGAGCCAATTCCAGATGTTCAGCCAGCTCGGCGAGGAGATGCGGCTCAGCAAGGACGATCAGCGCCGCGTGCTGCTGCTATCCCCGCAGGAATGGGCCGACTGGTCGGAATTCGTCGAGGACGGCGTGTTGCCGGCGCAACCGCAACTCCCGGTGATGCTGCAGCGTCTGGGCAGCGCCAGCCACCGCCTCTCGGTATTGGCAGACCGGAGAGGTGCACAGGCATAGTTCGCCTGCTGGCGAATCCTGCTACGTTGCTCGTGGCGTCGGACCGGGAGGTCGCATGCGGGCGATATTCGTGCAGATCAAGTGCGAGATGGGTCAGGCCTACAAGGTCGCCCGCGAGGCGGCTGACACCATAGAACAGATGTCGGAACTCTATTCCACGTCGGGACAATACGACCTGCTCGGCAAGTTCTACCTGGAGCCGGAGCAGGACATCGGGCTGTTTGTGACAGAGAAAATCCAGACGCTGCCCGGCGTGAAGGATACCTACACGCTGATCACCTTCAACGCGTTCAGCGGAGGCCGTGCCTAGGGCTTGCGCGCAATCAGGTCTATTTCGACCAGCGCGCCACGTGCCAGACCGGTGACCCCGACGCAGGTGCGTGCCGGCAGGCGATCAGGCGGGAAGTAGCTTCGATACACCCCGTTCATCGGTTCATAGTCCTGCTCGAAGCGCGTCAGGAACACGCGCACGCTGACCACATGCTGCAGGCCGAGTGAAATGCCACGCAGCACGATGATCAGGTTGTCCATCACGCGCCGCGTCTGCGCCTCGATCCCATTGGGCAGCGCTGCCGCATCATCCTCGGGCAGTGTCGGCATCTGGCCGGTCAGGAATACCCAGCCATCCACCTCCACTGCATGTGAGAATGGCGCCACCGGTGTGGGCGCGCCGGCGACCATGTGGAACAGCGCTTCGCTCATGCACGCGTCGCAGCGATAGCCGACCAGACGCGATGTGGGGTCGCCGGCATGTCGAAGTGGCGGATGCCGAGAGGCGCCAACGCGTCGTTCACCGCGTTCATGGCGGCCGCCATAGCGCCGACCGTGCCAGCCTCGCCAACACCTTTGGCACCGAGTGGATTGACCTTGGTCGGCACTTCGCGCGTCGTCATGCGGATGTCCGGCAGGTCGTCTGCGCGCGGCATCTGGTAGTCCATGAACGATGCAGTCAGCATCTGGCCCGAGTGAGGGTCATGCACGATCTGCTCGGCCATCGCCTGGCCGACGCCTTGCGCCACGCCGCCATGCGTCTGCCCCGCCACCAGCATCGGGTTGAGCACGTAGCCAAGCTCTTCCACCGCGCTGTAGCGAACGACGTCGGTCACACCCGTGTCGGGATCGATCTCGACCTCGCAGATATGCGTGCCATTCGGGAAAGTCACTGCGGTCGGGGTGAATTCGCCACTTTCCACCAACTCGTTTCCATCGATGGTCGTCGCGTGCGCCACTTCGGCGAGGCTCACCGAACGGTCGGTGCCGGCAATGGTGAAGCGCCCCGCGTCAAACGTGACATCGACCACCGCAGCCTCGAGCAATTCCGCAGCGGCCTGCTTGGCTTTCTCGATCACCTTGTCCACCACGAGGCTCACCGCCGATCCACCGATGCACAGCGCGCCGGAGCCGCCATTGCCTTTGCCGCCGGACAGCAGATCGGTGTCGCCCGAACTCGTAACGTACATGATCGATTGGCACGCCGAACCGGTCGGCGACGAGTTGACAGAACGCTGTCTCCAGCCCTTGTCCCACCGACATGGAACCGGAGCGCAGCACCAGCGTGCCATCCACGGCCAGGCGCAGCGCGGCCTGATCCTTCGCAGGTCGCAGGAACGGACCGCCGGCAACCTCGATGCAGTTGCACAAGCCGATGCCACGCAGCTTGCCGCGTGCCTCCGCTTCGGTGCGGCGCGCGGCGAAGCTGTCAAGTTCCGCCATCGCCGCCGCCTGCTGCATGTTGCCTTCGAATTCACCGCAATCGTAGGTGAAGGTGAGGGCGGTCTTGTACGGCATCGCTTCCGGTGGGATCAGATTGCGGCGACGCAGTTCATACGGGCTGATGCCAAGCTCGCGCGCTGCGATATCGATGATGCGCTCGATCGTGTAGGTCGCCTCGGGCCGGCCGGCACCGCGATAAGCGGCGGTGGGCACTGTGTTGGTCAGGACGCCGCACGACTCGGCGTACATCGTGGGAATGTGGTAGACGCCGGCGGTGCCGCCGATGTTGCCGACCGGCCAGCCGGACCTTCCCGTCACGTACGCGCCAAGGTTGACATCCCAGCGCAGCCGCAGCGCGGTGAACCGGTGATCGGCGTCGAGCCCAAGCTCCACCGTAATGCGCATCTCCCGCGCCTGCTCATCGGTGAGGAAGCCCTCGGTACGATCGGAAATCCAACGCACTGGACGACCCACCTTGCGCGCCGCCCAGGCGACCAGCGCGTACTCCGCCTGCACGCCCGATTTCATACCGAACGAGCCGCCGACATCGGCTGTCAGAACGCGAATATCCGTCGGCTTGATGTTGAAGTTGCCGTGCGCCATGCCATTGCGCAGGTTATACGGCGACTGATGTGCGGCATGCATGCTCATGCGGCCGTCAGCGCCCACCTCGGCCCATGCGCCACGCGGCTCCATGGTATTGGCGGTGACGCGTGACACGGTGAATTGCAGTCGCGCGACATGCGCCGCCGACCGCAGTGCTGCATCGGTCGCCTCGGCGTCGCCGCGCTTCCACAGAAAGCCGATGTTGTCCGGCACATCGTCCCATACCTTGGGCGCGCCGGGCTCCATCGCGGCGATCGCATCGGTCACCAGCGGCAGTTCGCGGTAATCGACCATCACCGCCTCGGCCGCGTCCTTGCCCGCGCCCATGGTTTCCGCCAGCACCACCGCGACCGGCTCGCCGACGAAGCGCACACGGTCCGCCGCAAGCAATGGCCGGTCGGTCTTGGGTGCCGGACTGCCGTCCGGGCGCGGGAAGCCGATGCCGCCAGGGATCGGCGCGACGTCGGTCAGATCTACGGCTGTGAACACGGCGACGACACCCGGGATGGCGCGCGCGGCCGTCGCATCGATGCCGCCGATCGCCGCGTGCGCATGATGCGAGCGAACCAGCACGGCGTGCAGCATGCCGTCCGGACGTGGGTCCGCGCTATAGTTGCCCTTGCCGGTCAGCAGCCGCACATCCTCGCGCCGACGAACTGATCTGCTCTGCATCGTTGCCATCACTTGTTCTCCCCGGCTGATACGATGACGTCGTTGGCCGGCAGCGGTTCACCGTTCAGCACGGCCTGCATGTTGCCGAAGGCGTGCCGGGCGATGTCGGCCACGAGGTCGATGGCGCTGCCGGCGATATGCGGCGTCAGCACTACCTGATCGAGTTTGAACAACGGGTTGTTGGGGTCCGCTGGCTCCTTGGCGAACACATCCAGTCCGGCGCCGCGCAGTTTGCCGCTGACCAGCGCATCGTAGAGTGCGGCCTCATCCACCACTTCGCCGCGCGCGGCGTTGACCAGGATCGCGCCAGGCTTCATGCGAGCGAGCACCTGGGCGTTGATCATGTCGCGCGTGACCTTGGTCAGCGGCGTGTGCACCGTGAGCACGTCGCTGCGTTCGAGCAACTCGTCGAATGTCACCGGCGTGGCGTGCAGTGCCCGTTCGGTCGGACGATCGGCGCGACGGATGTCATGGTAGATGATCTGCACGTCGAAGCCGGCGAGGCGATGGGCCACCATGCGGCCGACATTGCCGAAGCCGAGAATGCCCACCGTCTTGCCGGAAAGCTGATAGGCCTTGCCGCGAACCTGCGGGCGGATCCATTCGCCAGCGCGCATTTTGCGATCGGCCAGTGCCAGGCAGCGGTAGGTGGCGAGCATCAGCATCACGGTGTGCTCGGACACCGCGCCAGCATTCGCGCCGGAAGTTATCGCCACCGGGATGCGCGCCGCACGTGCCGCATCGAGATCGAACTTGTCGACGCCGATGCCCCATTTGTGCAGCAGCTTCAGCTTCGGGGCACCGCGGATCATCTCGGCATCCACCGCCACGGCGGTGAGGATGAATTCAGCATCGGCGACCATCGCCAGGTGCTCGCGCCGATCTCCGGTCTCGGCAAATTGGATCGAGTAGCCGGTCGGCAGCGCGGAACGTATCTCGTCCTGCACCTTGGCGTCCATGACATCGAGAAAGGCAATCTTGTGGGTCATACGGCGTCTCCACGGTCCCGCCATCTTGAGGCCCATGCGCCCAACGGGCAACAATGGCCGGCAACCTCGGGAGGACACCATGGCAGAAGAACTGCGCGACATCCTGCGCAACCGCGTGAAGGAGAAGCTGGCGCGCGACGAGGTTGTGGCCTCGATGACGGTACGGCTGTGCCGCTCGATCGAGATCGCCCGCATCGCCGCGACCGCTGGGTTCGACACGATCTATGTCGATGTCGAACATAACACGCTGTCGATCGACGCCGTGTGTCAGATCTGCATCGCGGCGATGCAGTGCGGCATCACGCCGCTGGTGCGCGTGCCGGCCAACACGCCGGAGTTCATCTGCCGGCTGCTCGACGGTGGCGCGATGGGGGTGATCGCGCCGCATGTCCGCACCGCCGATCAGGCGCGCGAGATCGTGCACTACGCCAAGTTCACGCCGCAAGGCGAGCGTGGCGCCGGCGGCGCGCTGCCGCACTACCACTATCGCAGCTTTCCATCCGCCGTGGTCAACCAGGCGATGAACGACGCGACCATGGTGGTGGTGATGATGGAGACCGTCGCCGCGTTGGAAAACGTCGAGGAGATCGCCGCGGTCGATGGCGTGGACATGATGCTGATCGGCACCAATGATCTGTGCAACGAAATGGGCATCACCGGGCAGTTCGATCATGCCAACGTACGCGATGCGTATTTGCGCACCATCGCGGCATGCCGAAAGCACGGCAAACACGTGGGCGTTGGCGGCCTCGCGTCGCGCCCCGACCTGATGGCGGAATATGTGCGTCAGGGGGCGCGCTACGTCTCCACCGGAACGGACCTGTCGTTCCTGCTGGCGGCGGCGGCGGACAAGGCGAAGTTCGTGCGGGATATCTGAACGGCCCGCGCCACCCAATCGTGGCTACGTGCGCATGGCCGCGAAATCCGTAACACACGCCTCGATGATCGCTTCTATCGAGCCGAACACCCGCGCGCCGGCCTCGGTGAGCCGCCGCGTCTTCGAGGCGAGCGAGCCTGCGTCCCCCATCACCAACGCGCCGGCGTGGCCCATCGACACGCCCTCTTTCGCCTCGCGTCCGGCGATCAGCGCATAGACCGGCTTGCGCACGCCGAGACGCATCAGTGCGTCGGCGCATTCTTCCTCTTCGCTGCCGCCGACCTCGCCCACCAGGACGATGGCGAGGGTGCGAGGATCACCGAAGAACGTCGGCAACAGATCGGCGAAGCGCACGCCCTTCACCGGATCGCCGCCAACGCCGACCCAGATGCTCTGGCCGAGGCCGGCCTGGGCCAGGCGGTAGCCGCATTCGTAGGAAAGCGTGCCGCTCTTGGACATGATGGCAAATGGACCAGGGCGCAGACAGACATCTGGCAAGAAGCCGAGTTTGATCTCGCCGGGGATCGCCATTCCAGGGGTCGATCCGCCGATCCAGGTGGCACCGGCACTGCGTACGGCACGGCCGATCTTCATCGCATCATGGATGGGAATGCCTTCGGCCACCGTCACGATGACCCGGACGCCGGCGGCGAGCGCTTCCTCGACCGCGGCGAGCGTCTCTAGAGGCGGTGCCATTGCGACGGATGCCAGCGCGCCGGTCGCCGGCATGGCGTCACGGCAACTGGCAAACACCGGAACGCCGGCGGCTTCCACCGTATCGGTACGCGTCGATGTGCCGCCCACGATATTGGTGCCATAGGCGCGCATCAGGCTGCCGTGCGTGCGACCCATGCGGCCGGTGATGCCCTGTACAATGACGGGTGTGGTTGTCGACAGTGACGCGAGGCCCCCTCCGCCAGCCCCCTCCCGCGAGGGGAGGGGGAGCGTGGTCATTGGAACTACTCCCCCTCCCCTCGCGGGCTGGGGGGAGGGGGCCTCGCCAACAACCCCGGCCACTCTCGCCATCGCCTCTTCCAGATCCTCGGTGACCAACATGCCGGGCTGTCGTTCCGCCAGGATACGCCGCGCCTCGGCGGCACCGCGCCCGACCAGACGCGCCACCACACGCACGTGAAGCGCCTGTGTCTGCTCGATGCCGGTGGCCAACAGATCGCCGAACTCGGCAAGATCGGTGATGCCGGCGAACACGTTGACCAGGACGGCCCGCAGCGACGGCCGTGCCGTCATCCACTCCAGCACGCGCATCAACCGCGCCGGGCTGCCACGCATCTGCCCGGTTCGGATGTCGCAGAAGTTCAGCGGCTTCAGACCCCGCGCGGTGAGTTCGTCGATCAGCATCATCGACAGGCCGGCGCCTGTGGTGATCAGGCCGATTTCGCCCTGCGGATCAAGCTCGACATAGTCAAACCCCTCGATCAGCTTGCGATTGGCATCAGCGTAGGTCTGCGGCCGCGCCTCGATCAGCGCGGCGATGCTCGGCTGGCGGCCGATCGCATCCAAATCCACCACCAGCTTCGCATCACCCGCGACGCAGCCGGTGGCAGCGACGAACAGCGGATTGATCTCCGCCAGAGCCAGTTCGCGTTCGATCAGAAGGTCGGCGAGAGCGCAGCCCAGTGCAATAACCCGGGGCTCGGCGTGCAGTTCTGCAAGGGCGTCCGCAACAGAGGCGGCATCCGATGCGCAAAGCCGCCTCTGCGCCGAGCCCGACTGCTCGATGTCGACACCACCCGCGGCCGAGTAGATCACGCGCAGCCCGTAGCTCGCAGCATCGACCATGATCGCGAGGTAGCGCTCCTCGCCGGCGACGGCCTGCTCGATCAGGCAGGCATCGACCTGATGTCCCTTCAGCCGTCTGCCGAGCAGCCGCTGTACAGCGGCGGCTACATCCTGCGGCAACTCGCAGCGCACCACGCCGCCGGCCTTGCCGCGGCCGCCGACGGGCACCTGCGCCTTCACCACCCAGGGGCCTTCGCCGGGCAAATCGCCGATCGCGGCATCGATCGCCATCGTCGCCTCCGGCACCGCGACGCCATACTCGGCCAGCAGCGCCTTGCCGTCAGCCTCGATCAGCAGCACGTCAGTAGGTTCCGAGCGCCAGGATGCCCTGGTCGAAATCGACGTCGGAAACGATCTTGCGGCCCATCAGGTCGCGCAGCGTCTCCGACGTGCCGCCGCCGATCGTGCCGTAGCGCGCGCCGCGATACAGCCGCGACACCGGCGCCTCGTCGGTGAAACCGAAGCCGCCATGGAGCTGCACCGCCTCCGACGTGACGCGCAGCGACATCTCGTTGCAGAACACCTTGGCGGCTGCCGCCATGAACGGATCGGGAAACGGATCGGCGGTGAGGCAGGCGCGATACAGGATGCCGCGGCCGGCCTCGATGTCCTTGAACATGTCCGCGAGCTTCCAGCGGATGCCCTGATGGTCGGCGATCGGCTTGCCGAACACCGTCCGTTCCCGCACATAGTTGACCGCCTCGTCGAACGCGCCTTCCGCCAGGCCCAGCGAGATCGCCGGATTGAGACAGCGCTGCGTGTTGAAGGCGGTGAGCAGCTTGCGGAAACCGTCGTCCTTGATGACCAGGTTCTCCAGCGGCAGCTCGCAGTCGTTGAACTGGATCTCGAACAGGTTCTCGCCGCCCATCGTGTGATAGGTGCCGGTGACCTCAAACCCGGGCGTGCCGGCCTCGAGCAGAATGCAGCCGATGCCCTCGCGGCCCGGTTTGTTGTCGATGCGGCTGAACACGATGAACATGCCGGCCTCCGGCGCGCGGCTGATCAGCGTCTTGGTGCCCTTCAGAATGACGCGATCGCCGACGATGCGGGCATTGGTGCGGTAGTTGGCGACATCGGTGCCGGCGTGCGGCTCGGTCATGCAGATCGCCAGCATGCAGTCGCCGGCGACGACGCGGGGCAGGATCCGGTCGCGCATCGACGCGGGCGCATAGCGGGCGATAACCCGCGTCTGCACGCCGGCCTCGCCCAGCACCGCCATGGCGGTGATGTAGCAGACCTTGGCGATCTCCTCGAGGATCAGTGCGGTGTCCAGGATTGGCAGGCCAAGGCCGCCATATTCCTCGGGCACCGACATGCCGAGGACGCCCAGTGAGGCGAGCTGCTTCATGTTCTCCCAGGGGAAGCTGCCGTCCATCCAGCGCGCGGCTTTGGGCTTGAACTCGGCCTGCGCCAGCTCGCGCACCGAGGCGAGCATCTGGCGTTGTTCGGCGCTGATGTGGAAGTCCATTGCTGTGGAGGCCCCTTGGTGGCGTGGTCGCCGCGCAGTCTAGGCTTGGGTGGAACGCGGGGCCACATGGGCTGGGTAGGATCAGGGCAAACGTGTTAAGGGGTGGGGCACGTCGGAGCCAGCGAGGAGAGTTCCTGCGATGATGGATACGGCGGAGTTCCTGGCCTGGGACGCGCCGAGCGGAAACCGTTGGCAATTGGTGGGCCGCAGGCGATGGCGCCGGCAAGCCGGACGCACGGCGTCATCCTGGCTGAGTTGGCCCGTCTGATCGGCAATCATCTGGCAGCACAGGCACCAGAATGCACCGACGAACAGAGCCGAGACCTGGACGAACATTTGGTCATACACCACCATTCCCAGCGTGCGGGAGATCTTGATCCTGCACAGTGTCCGCGTGCGCGCGGAACTGTCGCGGCGCGATCAGCAAGGCAACTGGCCCGAACGGGCGCCGGTGATCGATGACGGGCTGGTGGAACTGGAAAGCATCGATTTTCGCTTCCCGCTCGGTTCGATCTATCGTCGGACGCGCCTTGCTCGCGACAATGGCACCGGGTGACCAGCCACGGTCAGCTCTCGCCGCGGCTCTCGCGTTCCTTCTGATCAGCCAGGATGTCGAGCCGCTCAGCGATCCTCCGCAGGCCGTCCATGACCGACTTCGTCGTCGCAGTCTCAGCCATGCGCCGGTATTTGGCGGCCTCTTCCCGAAGCTCGCTGGCGGAGCGGTCAGAGAGAGGCCGCCAAGTGAACCCGCGGGGCGCCGGCGGCAGCTTTTCACCCTCGGTCATAAGCACCAGCGTTCCGGTCGGCGCACCGAAAATGTTCACTTCCTGATACCGGCCGGAACTAGGAGCGCTCTCGCCGGGCTGGTATGCGTTCGGTGCCATGTTATTAACCTACCCCAAGATGGCTCCGGCGCACTTGATCTGGATCAACTGCATCCCTGCCACCTGAACGCCGAGTACAGACTGATGCCCAACGTCTGATTCCCGGTCAATGCGGAGGAACGGCTGGCTATCGCATTGTGGTCGTGCGGACCTCTGACGGGGGAACCGCCATGAGCGACAAGATCGATGTCATCGAACTGGCGCGCGAGATCGCCAGGATCGCCAGCACAACAAATGACCCGGAAACCGGACGGCTTCTGCTGGAACTGATTGAGCGGCTGCTGCAGGCGATCGGGCTGCCGCCCGGCAATGACCAGAATTCGAGCTGAGCCGCCAGCGACGCTTGACCTACATCAATGTGTCCGCGCGCAGATCATTTATGAGAGGAGTATGGTCGTCATTGGAGGGGCCAGCCATGACCGGCAAGATCGACCTTCAACAACTTGCATACGAGATAGCAGCCATTGCAAGTGCAACCACAGACCCTGAGACCGGGCGGCTACTGGCAGAACTGGTCAAGAAGTTGTTGGAGGCGGCAGGACTTCCGCGTGACGACGACGAGGAGGGAGGAGGAGAGCCACCCACTCAGTGGATTTCAGCCCCCATGGACTTCTTCGCCGCGTAACAACACGTCATCGGGAGGCTCGCCCCAGCATCCCCCTTTGGCAACTGCCCCACCTGATGCTACCCATCGGTAGCACCATCGATTGGAACACGTATGCCAGACGCAGGAGTAGCGCCGGCCGGGGCGGTTGCGCGCAAATTGGCCTCGATTGAGGCGGTGGAACAGGGGCTTGCCGCGGTCGGCTACATACCGAACCGGCAGATTTCCACCGCCGTCTACCTGGCCCAGCATCTCCAGAAGCCGATTCTGGTGGAGGGGCCGGCGGGTGTCGGCAAGACCGAGCTCGCCAAGTCGGTGGCGGCGTTCCTCGAACTCACGCTGATCCGCATGCAGTGCTACGAGGGCCTGGATGAGTCGAAGGCGCTGTATGAGTGGAAGTACGGCAAGCAGCTTCTCTACACCCAGATCCTGAAGGACAAGATCGGCGACGTGTTAGGCGGCACCGAGACCCTGGCCGCGGCATTGAACAAGCTGCACGCGTTCGGCGACGTCTTCTTCTCGGAGCAGTTTCTGGAACCGCGACCGTTGTTGCGTGCGTTGCAGCAGCCGGGCGGCGCCGTTCTGCTGATCGACGAGATCGACAAGTCGGACCAGGAGTTTGAGGCATTCCTGCTGGAGATCCTGTCGGACTATCAGGTGACAATTCCTGAGATCGGCAGTGTGCATGCCGTGGAGACGCCGATCGTGTTGCTAACCTCGAACAGCACGCGCGATCTGGGCGATGCGCTGAAGCGGCGGTGCCTGCATCTGCATATCGGCTTCCCTGATGCGAAGCTGGAAGGCCGGATCATCGAATCGCGCGTGCCGGGGATTGAGAAGAACCTGCGGCGCGAGCTGGTGGCGTTTGTGCAGCAGTTGCGGACGCTGGATCTGAAGAAGGTGCCATCGGTCAGCGAGACGATCGACTGGGCCCGCGTGCTGGTGCTGCTGCATGCGGCGTCGCTGGACACCGAACTCGTGCATGACACGCTGAATGTGCTGCTGAAGTTCGAGGCGGACATCGAAGTCGCGAACAAACAGATCGCCACACTGACCCAGAAGGCGAAGCATGAGGCCGGGCTGCCGGTATGAGTGCGAGTGCCGGCCCGCTCCCGCCAACCCCCTCCCGCAAGGGGAGGGGGAGTGTTGCGTCTGAACTCCCCCTCCCCATGCGGGAGGGGGTTGGCGGGAGGGGGCCCATGCCCGCCTCCGAACCGCTTCGCCAGTTCCTCCAGGCCGCGCGCAGCGTCGGCATCCGCGTCTCCGCGGCTGAGGGAATCGACGCCGCCCGTGCAGTGCAGGTGGTCGGCTACTCCGACCGCACCGTCCTGAAGGACACGTTATCCCTCGTCCTCGCGAAGACCCCCGACGAGAAGCACCTGTTCGACGAGTGCTTCGATCTCTATTTCCGCCGCGACAGCCTGGCCGAGGAAACCGAGGCCGCAACCGACCTTCAGACCCCCATCACGCCAGGCGGCTTCGGCGGTGAGGGCACCGGTGGCGGCGGTGGCCGTTCGCTGTCCGAGATGCTGCTGGACGACGACCGCGCCGCGCTTGCCACCGCGATGGAAGAAGCGGCACGCGATTCCGGCATCCAGAACATCCGCTTCTTCACCCAGAAGAACCTCTACGCCCGGCGCATCCTCGACCGCATGGGACTGCGCCAGGTGGAGCGCGACATCGAGGCGCTGCGCAAGGATGACCGGCACGCCGCCGCCGATCGTCTGGACAACCGCATCGACGCGCTGCGCGACCAGGCGCGCGATCTGGTCGAGCGCAATCTGCTGCTGTTCGCCCGCGGCGAGACGGAGAAGTTCCGCGAGGAACTGCTGAAGTCGGCCCGCCTCTCCAACCTGGAACGCCGCGACCTCGAGCGGATGCGCATCCTGGTCCGGGCCATGGCGAAGCGCCTGGCCGCGCGCTACGCCAAGACGCGCCGCCGCCGGTTGCGCGGACAGCTCGACGCGCGCCGGACATTGCGGAAGAACATGGGCTGGGGTGGCGTGCCCTTCCTCACCGTGTGGAAGCAGAAGCGCATCGAGAAGCCGCGTGTCATGGTGCTGTGCGACGTCTCCGGCTCGGTCGCCGCGATGGCGCAGTTCCTGCTGATGTTCCTCTACGCGCTGAACGAGGCCCTGAAGGACATCCGCTCCTTCGCCTTCGCCGGCAGCCTGATGGAGGTCAGCGATATCCTGGAAGGCGAGCCGATCGAGGCCGCGATCGCGAAGATCATGCAGGCGATCGGCTTCGGTTCTTCGAACTACGGCAACTCGCTCGCCGATTTCGAGGACGGCTGGATGCGCAACGTGTCCAACAAGACGACCGTCATCATCCTGGGCGACGCACGCGGCAACCGCACGGACCCGCGGACCGACATCATGGAGCGTCTGTCGCAGCGGGCGAAGCGGATCATCTGGCTCAATCCGGAATTCCGCTCCGCCTGGGGCACCGGCGATTCCGACATGTTCCGCTATGCGCCGTACTGCAACCTCGTCACGGTATGCAACACGCTGCGCCACCTGGAGCGCGTGGTGTCCGATCTGCTGAAGGATGCCGCCTGACCGTGTGGTAGTTTACTACCACACGTCCCAACCGCTTGACCCTGACTGCGTTTCCCGCCATATCCCGCCGCCAACTCGCAGGGCGCGCCATGAAGACCACGATCTCGCTGAAGCCTGCTGAGGTGAAGAAGGACTGGGTGCTGATCGACGCCGAGGGCGTCGTACTCGGCAGGCTCGCGTCCATCATCGCCAACCGCCTGCGCGGCAAGCATAAGCCGCAGTTCACGCCGCATGTCGATTGCGGCGACAATGTCGTCGTGGTGAATGCGGCGAAGGTGCGCGTGACCGGCCACAAGCCGGACCAGTCGGTATTCTACTATCACACCGGCTACCCGGGCGGCATCAAGGGCCGCAGCATTCGCCAGCGCCTGGAGTCCAAACATCCCGAGCAGGTGCTGGAGAAGGCGGTCGAGCGCATGATCACGCGCGGGCCGTTGCAGCGGCGCCAGATGAAGCACCTGTACGTCTACGCCGGCCCGGAGCACAAGCATGCCGCACAGCAGCCCGCGCCGCTCGACGTCGCCGCGATGAACCCGAAGAACAAGCGAGACTGATCCCGCATGTCAGGCAACCAGACCCGCACGCTCGCCGACCTCCGTGACGCGCTCGCAGCCCAGCAGGCTGTCGCTCCGACCGGCGCTGTGCCGGTTCCCAGCGACCAGCCGAAGCGCGAGCCCAAGCGCGATGCGCTTGGGCGTTCCTATGCCACCGGTCGCCGCAAGAATGCGGTGGCGCGCGTGTGGATCAGGCCAGGTAGCGGCGAGATCACCGTGAACCACCGGAAGGTCGTCCAGTATTTTGCCCGCCCCGTGCTGCGGATGCTGATCACCCAGCCGTTTCTGGTCGCCGACCGCTACAACCAGTTCGACGTGTTCTGCACGGTGACCGGCGGGGGCCTCTCGGGTCAGGCGGGCGCGGTGCGGCACGGCATATCGCGCGCGCTCACTTACTACGAGCCGGACCTGCGCGGCATCCTCAAGGTGGCAGGCTTTCTCACCCGTGACTCGCGCGTGGTGGAGCGCAAGAAATACGGCAAGATGAAAGCCCGACGAAGCTTCCAGTTCAGCAAGCGTTAGCTCGTCATGACTGGAGGGTCGATATGGCTGCCAGGCGGACTGTGTTCATCGATGGCGAAGCCGGCACCACGGGTCTAGGCATCCGCGATCGGCTGCGTGCGCTTCCCGACGTCGAACTGAAGAGCCTGCCCACAGAACATCGCCGCGATCCAGCCGCACGGCGCGATATGATGGCGGAAGTGGACCTCGTCATCCTGTGCCTGCCCGACGAGGCGGCGCGTGAGGCCGCGGCGATAGCCGACGGATTGGGCAGCGCCGCGCCGAAGGTCCTCGATGCCAGCACCGCGCATCGCGTGCACCCTGACTGGGCGTACGGCTTTCCGGAAATGCAGCCGGGCCAGGGCGAACGCATCGCCGGCGCGCGTTTGGTCGCCAATCCGGGCTGCTATCCTACCGGTGCGATCGGTCTGATCCGTCCTCTGGTAGACGCCGGCATCATCTCCGCCGATTACCCGATCACCATCAACGCGGTCAGCGGCTATTCCGGCGGCGGTCGGACGATGATCGAGGAACACGGCCGGCATGGCGGGCCGGCCTTCGAACTCTACGCCCTGAAGCTCGAGCACAAGCATCTGCCCGAGACCCAACGCTATTGCGGCCTGTCCCGCCGGCCGATCTTCGTGCCATCCGTCGGCCATTATCGGCAAGGCATGCTGGTCTCCGTTCCGCTGCATCTTGAGACGCTGCAAGGCAGGCCCACCGGCACCGACCTGCAAGCGGTGCTCGAAGCGCGCTATCGTGGCTGCGACTATGTTCGCGTCACCGCCCCGCAGTCCGATGGCAAGCTCGAGCCGCAGGCGTTGAACGAGACCAACCTGCTGGAACTCTCTGTCAATGCCAACGAGCGTCATCGGCAGGCTGTGCTGGTTGCGCGGCTCGACAATCTCGGCAAGGGCGCGTCCGGAGCGGCGGTGCAGAATCTTCGCCTGATGCTTGGCATGCCCGCCAGGGCTCCCCAGCCGGAGCAGGTCGGTGCCTGAGCCGCTGGTCGGCCCGGGCCCGATTTACACGCTCGATGGCGTCACGCCGAAGGTCGCGTCGGACGCCTTCATCGCCCCCGGTGCCGCGGTGGTTGGCGACGTCGAGATCGGCTCGGAGACCGGCATTTGGTTCCACTGCCTCGTCCGTGGCGACCTGAACATCATCCGCATCGGTGCGCGCACCAACATCCAGGACGGCGCGATCATCCACGTCGATTCCGGCGAGTTCGCCACTTACATCGGCGACGATGTCACGGTCGGCCACAACGCGGTGATCCATGCCTGCACGCTGAAGAATCGGGCCTTCGTCGGCATCTCGGCCACCGTGCTGGACGGCGCGGTGATCGAGGAAGGCGGCATGCTCGGTGCGGGTGGTCTGCTGACACCAGGCAAGGTGATCGGCCGCAACGAACTCTGGGTCGGCACGCCGGCCAAGCTGATCCGCGTGATGAGCGACGAGGAGCGTCAGAAGTTCGATCGCAACGCGGTGGTCTACCGCGAACTGGCGCGACGCTTCCGCGCAGGGCTGCGCAGCGCCACCTAGACAAATCGGCGAATAGCGCCAATTCCTCCGGCACAGCCGTGGGGACAAGAATCCGCCGTGTTCCACCGTCACCTCGCCATTTTGGCCTGCCTGGTGGTAGCTGGCTGTACTGCGGCCACGCCGCCACCCGATACCGCGCAACTGCCGTTTGCCGCCTTCGGAACGATGGACAACGACGTCGCGGCAGCGAACCAGGCCTCCTGGGCCTTTGCCTCACCTGAGCGCACCCGCAACAACCCGGTGGATGCGGCGAGGGCGTGCGCTGCAATTGACTACCTGGCGGGTCAGCTTAGCAGCAGTCCTCGCTGGATGTCGGTCTCGCCACTGACCAGGCAGGAGATGCTGCGTGCGCGTGCCGACGTTCGCCGCGTGCTCGGCATTGCGCCCGAGGCAAGATCGCAGGTCGTGGTCAACGCCCTGCTGCAGTTTGCCGCGGCCTGGCAGGCCAGAGACCAGTCTGCGGCGCTGCAGGCACTGAGCGCGCCGGGCTTTGCGTTCCCGCCGCAACAGACCGTGCAGGTCCTGTCCAACCTGCCCTACGTCCAGACGGCCAATGTCGGCAGTATTGATGCTGCTCGCGAGATGCTGCCCGGTGGAGATGTCGGCCGGCAGCCCTAGTTTGCATCAAGTACCTCCATATTGCCGAATAATTGGCACGCATCGGCCTGGTTCCTGAGCAATATGCTTTTGTGACGATCTGATTTCTCGGATGTCGCCGGCTTTCGGCCTGGACAGCAGGCAGAAGTCATGCTGCGCTGCAACAAAGCAGATACCCCGCTTGCAGGAGACATGAATGAACCTGGCCGCCTATCGATCCGCCTGGGCGTGTGTTTGTGCGTCATTGGTGGTGTGGCTCACCCCGGTCGCCGCTCATGCGGAGTCGGTCGTCACCGTGGCGATGACCGCCGGCGACATCCCGAACACCACGGGCAACCCGGACCAGGGCTTCGAGGGGTTCCGCTTCGTCGGTTACAATCTTTACGATGGGTTGGCGCTGTGGGACCTCTCGCGCAGCGACAAGGCCTCCGACATCAAACCCGGCCTCGCCACGTCCTGGGAAGTCGATCCCAACAACCACAAGCGCTGGATCTATCACCTCCGACAGGGGGTGAAATGGCACGACGGGTGCCCATTCACCGCCGATGATGTGATCTGGAACTTGGCGCGCATCACCGACGAGAAGGCGCCGCAGTACTACACGCTGCAGATGGCGTTGACGCGCTCATACACCACCAACTTCGCCTCAATCGAGAAGATCGACGACAGCACGATAGCGATCAATACGAAGGTGGTCGAATCGCTGTTTCCCTATCAGATGAGCTATCTGCTGATGGTCAGCCGCTGCCGGGCGGAGGCGCTGAAATACGACTGGAACGCCTACGCCGAGCACCCGTCGGGCACCGGACCGTTCCGCGCCGACCGTTATGTCGCACATGAACGGTTCGAGCTGTTGCCGAACAAGGAGGTACTGGGACCCCAAGCGCATCGCCAAATACGACCGCCTGGTGCTGCTGCCAATGCCGGAAGCGGCCACGCGTACCGCGGCGTTGCTGACGGGCCAGGTGAACTTCGTCGAGGCTCCGTCACCGGATGCCATCCCGAAGTTGAGAAGCGCAGGGATGCAGATCATCACCAACACCTACCCGCACAACTGGCCCTACACGCTGAACTTTGTGCGCGGTCCGATGACCGACATCCGCGTCCGCCGCGCCGCCAATTACGCGCTGAATCGCGGGGAGTTCGTCGAGCTGCTCGGCGGCACCGCGATCGAAGACTACGCCACCATGCCGCCCACCTCGCCGTGGTATGGCCACCCGATCAAGTACGAGTTCAACCAGGCCAAAGCGAAGGAGCTGCTGAAGGAGGCCGGTTGCCTGCCATGCAAGATCACGCTGGCGATCTCCACCTCCGGTTCCGGTCAGATGCAGCCCTTGCCAATGAACGAGTTGGTGAAGTCGCAGCTCGAGGAAGTCGGGTTCCAGGTCGACTTCAAGGTCATGGACTGGAACTCGCTGATCGAGATCGCCAGGTCCGGTGTGGTCAAATATCCCGAGATCGACGGCTATAACGGCTCGCGCGCGTTGCTCGATCCGGTCAGTGCGCTGATCAAGCCCGTGGCGAAGATGCACTGGTCACCGGCGGGTGCCAACTGGGGGCACTTCTACGATCCGGAAATCGAGGACCTGGTTGGTCAGATCCTCAACGAGTTCGATGCCGACAAGCGCCTGGCGATGCTGATCAAGCTGCATGAGCTGGAGAGCGATCGCGCGGTGATGATCTGGGTGGTGCATGATCTGAACCCGCGCGCTCTGTCGCCCAAGCTGCACGGCTTCGTGCAGGCGCAGAACTGGTTCCAGGACCTGACGCCAATCACGGTGGATCCTTGATCCGGTGACACTCGATGCAGTGACGGGGGTCCGCTGATCATGCTCGGCTATATCGCCCGGCGCATCCTGATGGCCATTCCGATCGCGTTCGGGGTGAGCATCGTGTGCTTCTCGCTGGTCTATCTCGCGCCGGGCGATCCACTGCAGACGATTCTGCCGTCGGACGCGACGGCGGACTTGGTGGCGCAGATCAAGCACGCCTACGGCTTCGATCGCCCGCTGCCGGTGCAATACCTGCTGTGGCTCGGCCACGTGCTCACCGGGGATTTCGGCGTATCGATCTCGACCCGTCGGCCGGTGATCCTGGAAGTGACCGGCGCCCTGTCGAACACGTTCATCCTGACCAGCTTCGCAGTGCCGCTCGCGTTCATCACCGGGTACACCATGGGCGCGATAGCCGGCTGCTTCCCCGGCCGCGCAGTCGATCGCATCGTCACCGGCGCGGCCGTGGTCGGTGTCAGTCTGCCCAACTACTGGCTTGGCATCGTTCTCGTCATCATCTTCGCGGTCGAGCTGATGGCGTTGCCCGCCACAGGCATGGGCCCACAAGGCTCGGCGCGGTTCGACATCCTGCGCTGGTCAAGCGCGCAATATCTCGTCCTGCCGGTCATCACGTTGTCGATGATCCCGGTCGGCATCATCGCACGCACCACGCGCGCCGCGGTGGCCGAGGTGCTGAACCAGGACTTCGTCACCACGTTGCGCGCCAAGGGACTGAGCGAGATCGCGGTGATCCGCCACGTCCTGAAGAACGCTGCGCCGCAGGTGCTGGCGGTGATGGGGTTGCAGTTCGGCTACCTGATGGGCGGCTCGATCCTGATCGAGACCGTGTTCACCTGGCCGGGCAGCGGCTTCATGCTGTCGAAGGCAATCATCAACCGCGACATTCCAGTCCTCCAGGGAACCATCCTGTTCCTGGCCATGATCTTCGTCGCCACCAATCTGGTCGTCGATCTGCTGCAATCGATGATCGATCCGCGCATCCGCCGGAGCTGAGCGATGTCACGGGCCGTCACACTGCCGATCGCTGCCCTCGACGATGATGCAGCCCCCACTTTGCGCGTGCGCGGCTACTGGGGTTCGGTGGGTTATCGCCTGCGCCATGATCCGGTCACGCTGTTCTTTGGCGCGATCGTGCTGTTGATCGTGCTGATGGCGATCTTCGCGCCGTTGCTGGCGCCATTCGATCCCTACAAGGAGAGCGTCATCCTGCGACTGAAGCCGTTCGGCTATCGCGGCCATCCGTTGGGCACCGACGAACTGGGGCGTGACCTGCTCAGCCGGCTGATCTATGGCGGGAGATCGTCGCTGCTGATGGGTCTGATCCCGGTCTGCATCGCCACCATCCTCGGCGGCACACTCGGCGTCATCGGCGGCTTCGCCGGGCGGCGTGTGAACGCGGCGATCATGCGCACAATGGATGTGTTCTACGCGTTTCCCTCCGTGCTGCTGGCGGTGGCGATTTCCGGCGCGATGGGCGGCGGCATGGCGAACGGCATGGCCGCACTGGCGCTGGTGTTCATCCCCGCAATGTGTCGTGTCGCAGAAACCGCGACCGCTCAGGTGCGCAGCCTGGACTTCATCGAGGCCGCGCGCGCGACCGGCGCGGGCACACTCACCATCGTGCGCTACCACGTACTCGGCAATGTGCTCGGGCCCGTCTTCATCTACGCCTCAAGTCTGGTGTCGGTCAGCATCCTGCTGGCGTCGGGCCTGTCGTTCCTGGGCCTTGGCGTAAAGCCGCCGACGCCCGATTGGGGCCTGATGCTGAGCACGCTGCGCCAGTCGATCTATATCGCACCGCTATCCTGCGCTTTGCCCGGCGTGGCGATATTTATCACATCTGTCTGTTTCAACCTGGTTAGCGACGGCATTCGCTCGGCGATGGACGTGCGGCTGTGAGCGACATGGCCGCCGATGCGCGCGACATTGGCGGTCCCGCGCAGCCGCTGCTGATAGCGCGCGATCTCGCCAAGCACTTCCATGTCCGCGGCGCCGGCAAAGCGGTCCGCGTGCGCGCCGTCGACGGCGTCTCATTCATCCTGTTCAAGGGAGAGACCCTCGGTATCGTCGGCGAGTCAGGCTGCGGCAAATCCACGCTCGCCCGCATCCTGCTCCATCTGGTGGAGCGCGACACCGGTGAGCTGATCTTCGACGGTGAACCGGTCGGCGCGCCGCGCGGCATCACCGTCGCCGCTTTGCGCCGCAATGTGCAGATGGTGTTTCAGGACAGCTACTCGTCGCTGAACCCGCGGATGCCGGTTCGGGATTCGGTGGCGTTCGGGCCGTTCATTCATGGCCGCAAGAAGCCAGATGCGCGCCGTGTCGCGCGCGACATGTTGGTCAAGGTCGGCCTCAACCCCGACCTGTTCGGTCAACGCTATCCGCACGAACTCTCCGGTGGTCAGAAGCAGCGCGTGAACATTGCCCGCGCGCTGGCGATCGAGCCGCGCATGGTGATCCTCGATGAAGCGGTGTCAGCGCTCGACAAATCGGTTGAGGCGCAGGTGCTGAACCTGCTGCGCGCGCTGAAGCAGCAGTTCAACCTGACCTATCTGTTCATCAGTCACGACCTGAACACGGTGCGCTATATCAGCGACCGGGTGCTGGTGATGTATCTTGGCCGCGTGGTCGAACTGGGGCCTTCCGAGGACATCTTCACCCGGCCGCTGCATCCCTACACGCGGGCGCTGCTCGGTTCGCGCCCTTCGATGGATCCCGCGCGCCGTATCGAGGAACCGCCGATCACCGGTGATCCACCCAGCCCAATCGATCCGCCCGGCGGTTGCCGCTTTCACACGCGTTGCCCGTTCGCCGAGGCGGTCTGCATGGCACGCTCGCCGGAGCTGGGCGCGTGGCATGAACGGAACTCGCATGTCGCGGCCTGCCATATGCTGGAGCCGGATTCGGGCCATTCGAGGGCGATGCAATGACCGCACTCGTCGAAGTTAACGACCTTACGGTCCGCTTCGTCACCCGCGAGGCGACGGTGCACGCGGTGAACGGCGTCAGCTTCAGCGTGCGCCCCGGGGAGGTGCTGTGCATCCTGGGTGAGTCCGGCTCGGGCAAGAGCGTCACGCTGCGCGCGATGATGCGTCTGCTGCCGGCACGGCGAGCGCGTATCGAGGGGGCGATCCTCATCGACGGCCAGGACGTGCTGGCGCTCGACAAGCGCGGTCTGCGCGAGCTTCGTGGCGGCCTCGTATCGATGATCTTCCAGGAGCCGATGACCGCGCTCGATCCCGTCTACACGATCGGCGCGCAGATCGCCGAGACGGTGCGACGCCACAAGGGCGGAAGCCGCGCCGCGGCGCGTGCCCGCGCGTTGGAACTGCTGGAGCTGGTGAAGATCCCGGAAGCCGCGCGGCGGCTCGACAACTATCCGCACGAGCTGTCGGGTGGCTTGCGACAGCGCGCGATGATCGCCATGGCGCTGTCTTGCGGCCCGCGCCTGCTGTTGGCGGACGAGCCGACCACGGCGCTGGATGCAACGGTGCAGATTCAGGTGCTGGTGCTGTTGCGCAGGCTGCAGCGCGAGCTGGGCATGGGGACCATCTTCGTCACTCACGATCTTGGTGTCGCATCGGAGATCGCCGACCGCATCGCGGTGATGTATGCTGGCCGCATCGTGGAGGAAGGTCCGGTAGCCGATGTGCTGCGTGCGCCGATGCATCCCTACACGCAGGGTCTGCTGGCCTCGACCGTGCACGGACAGAGCCGCGACGCGGACATCGAGGCGATCGCAGGCAGCCCGCCCGATCTGCGCCGCTTGCCATCCGGGTGTGCGTTCGCGCCGCGCTGCACCAAAGTGCAATCGGAGTGCCGCGCCGCCGTGCCCGAACCGCGGTGGCAGTCGCCGAACCGCATGGCGCGCTGTGTGCGCGTCGCGGATGCAACGCTGGCGGCGGCGGAATGAGCACAGCGGACACAACAGGAGGAACGCAGTCATGCCCGAGCTTGACGACGCAACGCTCAATTTCCTGCTTGTTCGAGCCGGACTTTCGCCAACCGATGAACAGAAGGCCGAACTGAAGGCCGCTTATGCACATGTCGCCATGATGGCTGAACGTGTGCGCAAGCCGCGCGGGCGCATGGCTGAACCCGTGCTGACCTATGGGTTTGCCGAGGAGGACCTGGCATGATGAGCGACATCCCAACCATTGCCGAAGCGGCAAGGCTGATTGCCGCGAAGAAGCTGTCGCCGGTCGAGCTGACACATGCGTGCCTCGACCGTGTGCGGGAGCTGAATGGTGAGCTGCACGCATTCCTTCTGGTTACCGAGGAACGTGCGCTTGCTGATGCACGTGCAGCCGAGGCGGCTGTCATGGCGGGCAAGGCGATCGGTCCGCTGTGCGGCGTGCCGATCGGCCTCAAGGACATCGTCGATACCAAGGGCATCACGACGACCTGCCATTCCAGGATTTTGCGCGACAACGTTCCGGACACCGACGCGACCTGCGCGGCGAAGCTGGCAGGGGCTGGCAGCGTGCTGATCGGCAAGACGGCGACACACGAATTCGCCGATGGCGGGCCGTCGTTCGATCTGCCCTGGCCGCCGGCGCGCAATCCGTGGAACACCGCGCATTTCACGGCGGGGTCGAGCAGCGGCACTGGGGCGGGCGTCGCGGCCGGGCTGATCATGGGTGGTATCGGCACTGACACCGGCGGTTCGATCCGTGGTCCGGCGGCGTTGTGCGGCATCGCCGGCATCAAGCCGACCTACGGTCTGGTCAGCCGCGCCGGCGTGGCACCCGCGGCGTTCACGCTCGACCACATCGGGCCGATGGCGTGGACGGCGGAGGACTGTGCGCTGATGCTGCAGGTGCTTGCGGGACACGATCCGCGCGATCCCGCCAGCGCGTCGCGGCCGATCCCCGACTACACCGCGCAGCTTGGCAGCGGCATCAAGGGCATGCGCATCGGTGTGATCCGGCATTTCCACGAAGCGGACCATAAGGTCAGCGCGGCGACGCAACGGGGCATCGACGCGGCCATCGCCACGTTCCGCGACCTTGGCGCTGAGGTGACCGAGGTTTCGCTGTCGCCGCTCGCCGAATGGCACGCCTGCGGGACACTGATCTCGCTGACCGAGCGAGCCGCGGCCTATGACGAATGGGCACGCACGCGGCTGGGCGATTTCGGCGCGCGGGTGCAGCAGCGGCTGCTGATGGGCGCGATGGTGTCCGGCGTTGACTATGTGCAGGCGGTGCGGCGACGGCGTGAGCTGCGCGCTGAGCTGAAGGCGGCTATGGATGGTCTCGATGTGGTGTTGACCGCGGCGCAGCCGTCGGAGGCGCCGAAGATCGACGAGGTCCCGGAATGGGACATCGGCCAGAAGGCAAGCTTCACCATGCCGTTCAACGTCGCGGGGTATCCGGCGATGTCGATCTGCGCGGGGTTCGGCGAGGGCGGTCTGCCGGTGGCGATCCAGCTGGTTGGCAAGCCGTTCCAGGAGGCGAGCGTGTTTCGCGTCGCCGATGCTTTCGAGAAGGCGACACCGTTCCGCGATCGCCGTCCTGCGCTACTATCGGCACTCGTTGCAGCCCAATAGGAGCATTCGATGGCCCAGCATCAGCTTCGCGCCTCGCCGCAGACCGTCCGTATCGGCGTGTTCGATGCGATGTTTCCGCCGGTGAAGACCGTCGAGTCCGGCGACACGGTGGTGGTGCAGTGCGTCTCCGGTCGTCAGGACGTGATGCCGCCGGCGAGTGCTGGCCTCAAGGTGCCGCCCGAACTCAGCGCGATCATCGCGGCCAATCCCGCTATGCGTGCGGGGCACATTGTCACGGGGCCGATCGCGATCGCTGGTGCCGAACCGGGGGACATGCTGGAGATCCGAATCGAGAAGATCGAGCCGGGTGCCGACTGGGGCTACAACGTGATCCGTCCGCTCGCCGGCACGCTGCCGGAGGATTTTCATGAGACGGTGATCAGCCACATCCCGGTCGATCGGGCACGTGGCGTTTGTCTGCTGCCCTGGGGGACGGAGCTTGCTTTGGCGCCGTTCTTCGGCGTGATGGGCGTGGCACCGCCTCCGGCATTCGGCACGATCGCCTCGAAGGAGCCGCGCATCCACGGCGGCAACATGGACAACAAGGAACTCACCGCAGGCTCCGTGCTGTATCTGCCGGTGTGGGTGCCGGGTGCCAATTTCTCCGTGGGTGACGGCCATGGCGTGCAGGGCGACGGCGAGGTCTGCGTCACGGCGCTGGAGATGTGTTTGACCGGCACGTTCACCTTCGTCCTGCACAAGGGCGGCGGGGCGTCACGGCCGCTGCTGAAACAGCCGAAGGCGGAAACGCCGACGCACTTCATCAGCATGGGGCTGAACGAGGATCTCGACCAGGCGATGAAGCAGGCGCTGCGGGAGATGATCTCGTTTATTTGCTCGCGCAGCAACCTGTCGCGGGAGCAGGCGTATCAGTTCTGCTCGCTGGCTGTGGATTTCCATGTCACGCAGACGGTGAACGGCGAGAAGGGCATTCATGGGATGCTGAAGAAGGGGCTGCTGTTCTGACAAGCAGCGACCGGCCATAGCGAAGGGCGCAGCGACGAAGCAATTCGTCCGGTCGAGCGAACTGATGACCGGGATTGCTTCGTCGCTGCGGCTATCGCAATGACGGGGCACATGTTTCGCCGTTGTATGATTCGCGCTCGACCGGGACCGAGTCAGGGCGGGCCGGTGCCGACGGGTGCAGGGAATCTCAGGGGCGGTGTCGGCGGTGCGGGGGGCGCAGTCGGTGCGGTTGCGAACGCCTGATCGAGGATGTCTTTCACCAGGCGGGCGTAGTTGCCGCCCTCTCTGATGATGGTGATCTGCAGTTCCCGCCAGAGTGGGTGGCAGGGCAGGATGCCGAGGTCGCGGCAGATGTCGGCGATGACGGCGCCGATGGGCTGGCGGCGGATTTTTGCGACGATCTGCTCCGGGGTGGGTAAGTGTGCGAGGCGGGCGTTGGCGTCGTCCGTGGAGGGCGTGGTGGCTTGGCGGGGTGCGTGGGGCGTCCCGGGGGAAGCGGCTCGGGGCACCGCGTCCAGGCGGTCGGCGTTGCGGAGGAGCCTCGCTTCGAGCGCGTTGGCGCGATGCAGGCCGCGGGAGATGCGCGCCAGGATCAGCGCGACATCGGCGGTGCCGAAGCAGGTTATGACGGCGGCGGGGTCGGTGAAGGCGCGGCGCCGCATCGTGGCGGCGAGTTCGCGGCCGTAGTCGATCAGCTTGTGGACGAGGTGGACGAGGCGCGCGGAGCGGCTGGGCTCGGTGGGTGGATCAGGGGCGTTGGCCGCGCCGGACATGAACGCAACAAGAACATGAGACGGCGACGGGTGTCAAGGAATATATTCCGCCAGACACAGGCCGGCGACGAGGTTTCGTAGATGAAGATGTAGAAGGTCGCATTTGATCTGGCACACGTGCCATTGCACCAGATGATCCAAATAGCCGCAATTCCACCGGTGCTGATGCATCGATGAACGCCTTCGCCACACCACAAATCTAATACCAGCTTAGTGGGCGCGACCTACACCGGCGGCGCAATGCCGCGAGCGATGTATTTGGCGACGGTGCTCCGAGGCAGGCTGGTCCGCCGGTCGATCGCCGAGACGGTTATCCCCTGGTGGTGCAGCTCGAGTATTCACGATCAGCTCTGGCAACCTGACCACCCATCACCTCCTCCGACCATCGGAGGAGAGGTGTCTCGGCCTAAACGCCGTTCCGACAGGCCCGACACAGCAAACACTTTGCGTGCCGCTGTTTCTCAGTCGCCCGATCCGGCGAGAATTCACCTGGCCATGACAACGCGCGAAGCGCCCGCAAATACTTGGCCTGCGATATGTGACCTCTCTCACTGTGTTCCGCTTACCCGTTCTTTAGCAGTAATAGTCGCGGTCAATGGCCGACCGTAATCAGAAACCAGAGGAACATAATGATGAGCATGTCGAAACCGGCAGCAGATGCAGACCTCCCGGCGCCGTTGTCGCTGACGCTGGAGGACGCTCGCAGCGTGGCGGGTGGCGCGACACTTGCGGCGACCGTAAGCGCCGCGCATTGGTGGTGGTACGGCCAGCCAGCCTGGCTGAACGCGGTCTCGGTCACCCAGACCAACGTGGCCGTCGGACAGGTTGGAGCGATACAGACTCTCGGGTCCTAAACCGCCGTATAGCCTTGCCCCCCGTCTGGACAGCAGCGTCGCCCGGATCGCTTGCGGTCTGCGCTGCGCCAGGCGGGTCGACGGCTGCGCTTGCAATGTCATCGCGGTGGAGAAATTCCCATGAGAAAGCCGAAAAACTCTGGCCCCCTATTATGCCCGAGCGCGCACACAGCCGCGCCAGGCGCACGCTTGTTCGGCGTGCAGGTGCGCACGGAAAGCGGTGATCGGCAGCTCGCCTACCTCACCGAGACACATCCGATCACCGAACAGGTGATGGAGCTTGCTGGTTCGGCGGCGCCGCATGAGGTCTTGCGGGTCGCCGCGCATTGCATCGAGGGCCAGTGTCCGCATTGGAATGGCCAAGGATGTCGGTTGGCGACCCGTGTGGCGACCATGCTGCCGCCTGCGGTTTCGGCGCTGCCACGCTGCGCCATCCGACCCACCTGTCTTTGGTTCAAGCAGGAAGGCCCCGCTGCCTGCCTTCGGTGTCCGCAGGTGGCGACGATCGAGCGCCATCCCTCCGACACTCTGGGTGCCACCGTGGCGCAACTCGAATTGCAAGACGACGACGTTGTCCTGCACCCGCATCGCGCCGGTGCACCCTCTCGCTGACGGCCATCGACGGGACTGGCATGTTCATCACGCGTGATGCACAGCCAGGAAAGGACCGTCGATGATCCAGGTTCGTTTCGCTTGCCTTTGCCTACCCATTGTCGCGCTGCTGGGCACGGCACCACCTGCATCGTGCCAGGCACCCGCGCGCCCGTTCGACCCGGTCGGGCGCTGGCGCTTCTTCCACGACAACGGCGCTCCGTTCACCGCGCGACTGGCACCCGATCAGAGTGCCGCAACCGACTCGGAAGGCGGCGAACACGGCATCTGGCGTTGGGAAGGCAGCGGTGTCCGCGTGATCTACACGGATGGCTGGGACGACCTCCTGTCACTCGGTCCCGACGGAAAGTTCATCAAGCGGGGCTGGGGTCCGGACGACGACCGCTGCGGTCGTGCGTCCAACCAGACGGCTGCCGAACGCCTGTCCTCCGATCCCGGACCACCGCTCTGAGGGGTGACGGCCCAAAAGGTTCGCTGTAGCTTTCCGTTCACGCGAAACGGAGGAGCGACCACATGGCAGACGGACAGACCTGTCTCAAGGGAGTGAAGATACTCGATCTCACTCAGTTCGAAGCAGGACCGTCCTGCACCGAGGCGCTCGCCTGGCTCGGCGCCGATGTGGTCAAGCTGGAAAACCCCGGTGGCGGCGATCCCGGCCGCGCGCTGGGCGGTCACGCTGCCAAGGACGATCCCTATTTCCTGCTGTTCAACGCCAACAAGAAGTCGATCACGGTCAACCTGAAGGACCCGAAAGGCCTGGCGTTGGTGAAGGACCTCGCGGCCAAGGCCGACGTGATGGTGGAGAATTTCGCCCCCGGCGCGATCGAGCGCCTCGGGCTCGGCGCCGATGTGATCCGCAAGATCAATCCGTCGATCATCTACTGCCAGGTGAAGGGCTTCGGCGAAGGCAGCCCGTACGAGAAGAACCTGGCGTTCGACATGATCGCGCAGGCCTGCGGCGGCACGATGAGCATCACCGGCGAGCGTGACGGTCGTCCGTTGAAGCCCGGACCGTCGCTGGGCGATACCGGCACCGGCATGCTGCTGGCGATCTCGATCCTGGGTGCGCTGTACCGGCGCCGCGAAACCGGCCAGGGCGATCACCTTCAGGTGGCGATGCAGGATGCGATGCTGCACTACATCCGCATCGCCTTCGCTGCCCAGTATCGCACGGGCAAGGCGGCGGGGCGCGCGGCCGACAGCAGCGTCTCCAACACCACGCCGCCGATGGGGACGTTCCCGTGCAAGGGCGGCGGCTCGAATGACTACGTCTATATCTTCACCAGCCGCGCCAATCCGGACCATTGGCGACGTCTGCTGAAGGTCATCGGTCGCGAGGAGCTGAACGGCGACCCACGCTTCGAGACGCCCGCCGCCCGCGCCGAGAACGCAGACGCGGTGAACGCGATGATTTCGGATTGGACGAAGCAGCGCACCAAGCACGAGGCCATGGAGATCATCGGTGCGGCTGGCGTGCCCGCCGGCGCGGTGCTCGACACGATGGAACTTTACAACGATCAGACTTTCGAGCAGCGCGGCATCTTCCAGACGATCGAACACCCGACGGTAGGGGCATTCCGCATGCCGGCATGGCCGGTGCGGTTCGAGGGCAGGCCACCCCCGGTCGTGCCGTCTCCGCTGCTCGGCCAGAACAACGAGCAGGTGCTGAACGATTGGCTCGGACTGGACAAGGATGCGATCGGCGGCCTGAAGAACAATGGCGTAATCGGTTAGAGGAGACGAACCAATGGCGGAATTGACCGGCTCGGAGATCCTCGCGAAGTGCCTCAAGAAGGAAGGCATCGAGGACATCTTTTACATCATGGGCGGCCCGATGCTGCTGGCGGAAGCCACCTGCATCACCGAGGGCATCCGCATGATCGACGTGCGCCACGAGCAGGCGGCGGCATTCGCGTGCCAGGCGTATAGCCGGCTGCGCCAGACGCCGAGCGTGTGCATGGCGGCGTCGGGTCCGGGCGTGACCAATCTGATCACCGGGATGGCAAATGCGCTGGTCGACTGCTGCCCGGTGGTGGCGTTCGGCGGATCGAGCCCGATCAGCCAGTTCGGCCGTCAGGTGTTCCAGGAGATCGACCAGGTCAAACTGATGGAAGGCTGCTGCAAGCACGTCGACCGCGTGCACAACCTCAAGCGCATCCCGCAACAGGTGAACTTCGCACTGCAGCGCGCGATGACTGGTAAACCGGGCCCGGTCTACGTCGATATGCCGGGCGACATCCTTTACCAGAAAATCGACGAGAACCTGGTGGACTGGAGTTTTGCTGGACGCAAGATGGACAGCCGCCCACTCGGCGATCCGCGCCAGGTGGGCGCGCTGGTGAAGGCGCTGGCGGAGGCGAAGCAGCCGCTGATCGTGTCGGGTTCCGGCGTGATCTGGTCGCGCGCCTGGACCGAGATGCAGTCCTTCGTCGAAGCGGCCGGCATCCCGTTCTACACCACGCCGCAGGGCCGTGGCGTGGTGCCGGACGATCATCCATGCTCGTTCCTGACGATGCGCAACACGGCATTTGCCGATGCCGACCTGATCATCGTGCTCGGCACGCGGATGAACTACATCATCGGCCACGCTGCTCCGCCGCGCTTCGGCGGCAAGGCAAAGATCGCGCGTATCGACGTCGACCCGGAGGAGATCGCGGCAGCCGCGCGCGGCGTAGACATCCCGATCGTCGGCGACTGCAAGATGGTGCTGCAGCAGTTGCTCGACGGCATCAAGGGCAAGGTGACGCAAGACAGCTACAAGGCTTGGCGGCAGAAGCTGGCCGATGGCGAGGCGCAGAAGCGCTCGGCGGCGGGCGCCAACAGGTACGCCGAGGATGGCGACATCCATCCAGTGCGCATGCTCGAGGAGGTGAAGAACTTTGCCAAGCGTGACGCGATCCTGTGCGTCGACGGGCAGGAGACGCTGAACTTCGGTCGGCAGACGATGCCGACATTCTCGCCCGGGCATCGGCTGAATTCGGGGCCGTTCGGCACGATGGGCGTTGGGCTGCCGTTCGGGGTCGGCGCCAAGGTGGCGTGCCCGGACAAGCAGGTTATCGTGGTGCATGGCGACGGCTCGCTCGGCATGAACGCGATGGAGATGGATACCGCGATCCGCCACAAGATTCCGCTGCTGATCGTGGTCAGCCTGAACGGCGGCTGGACCGGCGATCCGCAGCGCGAGAAGCCCGGCCGCGATCTTGGCTACATGCGCTACGACAAGATGTGCGAGGCACTGGGCGGCTACGGCGAGTACATCACCAAGCCGGAGGACATCCGCCCTGCATTGGAGCGCGCGCAGGCCAAGGTGGACGAGGGCATGGTGGCGCTGGTCAACGTGCGCACTGACTATCGCGCGCGGTATGGCGGCGTGCGGTTCTCCGACTATTCGACCTGACGCTGGACTTTGCCCTCCCTCGCGCGAGTGAGGGAGGGCAGGATTGGTCCCCGCGGCATCGTTACGATGCCGCGGGGCCGGCATGCACGCCTGGCATCTGATTTGCGGGGGCAAAACTTCACCAGCGGTTGCCTCAACCAACTCTGGGCCGCGAACGTTCCGACGGCAGCCGGCTTCCCGTAGCTTGCCGCTCGATGCCTTCACCCGCCGGATCGTCGGCGGGGCGATGGAGACGCGTCCGCGGATCGCAGTTGGTGGTCGCAACGCTCTGGCTGTCGATCAGCGCACGCCGATGGACGCCATCCCGCCCGCTTTAACCGGAAGTTCTCCAATGAGGGCATAAACTAGACTGCATCACTGGAGTTCGCGGGCGCATGCCTGTCTTGATCGATAGCGAGCGAGCGGTTGCCGGACCAAGTTGATACGGTGCCTCAGCACTACTCCTGATCCGTCGCAACCTCTGTCCCGAACCGGAGAAATAATCGCCGTGACCTCTGTAACCACGTTAGGTGCGCACAACCAGGCAGTGACCGTCAGTTGGACATCGGCGCAGTGTCTACGTGTTCTGGTGGTGGACGACAGCGCTATGAGCCGCGAGATCACCCAATCCTTTCTCGCTGCCGCAGGCCACGAAGTCGACTGTGCCGAAGATGGCACAGAGGCGACTGCGGCCGCAGCCGATATCGACTACGACGCGATTCTTATGGACGTACGGATGCCGGAAATGGACGGCCTCGAGGCGACGCGGCGCATTCGCTCGCTGCCGAGTCTTCGTGGAAGAGTGCCAATCGTCGCCATGACCGCTTACGACCTTATCGAGCAGATTGAGGCGTGCCGGCGTGCCGGCATGAATAAGCACTTAACCAAGCCATTTACCCAAGACATGCTGCTGGCAGCTCTGGCTGATGCCATTGCTGATGGGAAAAAATGCGACGAGGTCAACGACAGCCCTGATATGCAATTATTCGATACGGCGATTATTGAGCATATCACAGCCTTTTTCTCCAAAGAGACGGTTTTTTGTTATCTTCAGACGATCGAACGGAACAGCCAGTCCCTCCTGTGCGCACTGGAAGAATTCGAGACTGACTTTGCGGCCATGGAATTGGCGCACGAACTCGTGGGAAGCGCCGGTATGCTAGGCTTCCACCGTCTTTCAGCCGCAGCTCGACGATTTGAGCATGCCGTTGCGACGCACGCGGCAGACACGTCCCTCCATTCGGATAGCTTACGCATCGCCATTGAGGACTCGCTACCCGAAATTCAACGGATCGCGACGCCCGACGTGGCGCATTAGACCAGCCAGTCTCGCACTGATGGGTGGCCTGTGGGGATTTTTTCGGAATCGGCAGCAACTTCAGGTGCAAAGCATCATGGGCGGAATATCTCATCCCCTCCGCCAAGTTCGCGCCTCACGCCACCCGTGGCAGCACCGCTTACGCAAGCGCGGAGACAGCGAACACGTGGCGGCCCCACGCCGGCAGGTCAAGATAGAGGCCTGTCGAGATCAAATTGCTTCCATCTCGATCGTAATTGACGGGACTGAGCAGGTCCTGAAGGTGCACGGTGCGCCCGGCCAGATCAGTCAGCGGCAGCCGAACATAACATTGGCTTTGATTTCCGGCGTAGTTGACTGCGATCAGCATCCGCTGGCCGCTGCTCGCTTGCCAGCACCAGGCAACATAGCAGTCCCACGTCCAATTCCCGTCCCAGGCCTGCGTACACTCAAGCAGGCGCCATTCGCCATCCGCGACGGCCGGACTGTGCAGAACCCCAACCAGATCCTTGTAGAACGCCTGCAGCGCTTCATCGACAGGCTCATGCGGTGCACGCACCAGGTGCGGCGAGATGCGTTTTCTCCGTCCCTCGAACTGGCCGTCATGGAAGAACCGCAGGCCAGGTGACAGGTAGGTGATGACTGCGGCGGCCTCGTGTGTGCCATGCGAGAACGTCGCGGCTGCCCGAGCCTCATCGTGGTTCTCGAGGAAACGCGCAAGTTTGCCCTGGTAGTCGAGCCCGGCCTGCAGGTGTTCGCGCACTGGCCGCGCCTGCCCCATGCGCAAGCGATCGTAGAGCCGCTTGTCATAGGCGTAATCAAAACCCTGTTGCAGCAGGGTCCATTCGCGGTCCCAGTAGACCTCGGCCATGAAGCAGAACTTTGGAGCCCGCTGTCGTACGTGCTCGATCGCGTCGGGCCAGAATGGCGCTGCCGCAAGACCCCAGGTCTGCTCGAAGACGTCGGGCAGCAGGAGCATGGCCATGTCGCAGCGCACACCGTCGCATTGTCCGGCGATCTTTGACAGCTCCTCAATCATCGCATCGTGCGTGCCGGGATTGCTGTAATTGAGTTGCAGCGTATCCGACCAGCCGGGGAAGTACGGATCACGCCCATGCGCCAGAATTCGATCGCCGCCCGTTCGCGTGACCCTGACATAGTTCCATGGCGTTCGCGCGATGTCCTGCTCGGTTCCTTGCACGTAATACTCTGGATGTTCGTCCACCCACCGATGATCCAGGGCAGTGTGGTTGGGCACAAAATCGAGCATCAGCCGAAGCCCGCGTGACCGCAGCCGATCGCGCAATCTGGCCAATGCGGCGTCGCCGCCCAAGCCACGATGCACCGTGTATGAAGCAATGGCGAAACCGGAGCCTGCGATGTCCTCTTCGCGCAGGTCCGTCACGGTCTCCTGAAATTCGCGGCGCCATTCAGCATTCGACCGTGATATGCGCTGGCCGGCCAACCCCGTCTGCCACACGCTGAGAAACCAGACCCAATCGAATCCCAAGTCAGCCAGGCGGTCCAGTTCGCCGTCCGCTATGTCATCCAGCGTCGCCGGCCGGCCGAGCGATGTGGACAGCTCCGTCAGGTGGACGCGCGTATTGAATTGGTAAAGCGTGGGATAACCACGACCCTTCATGGATGCACCTCCGCGATGACCGCCGCGTTCGGCTCCTGGCCACCGCAGCATCAGTGAGGCCAAAATTACCCGAATTGCTCCTGCTCAGTCATCCCATCCGGCGATGCCGCGGGGTGGTGGCGATGCCGGGCAGGTTCTGCTAGCAATACCGCGAGAGAGCATCGATTTCGAGACAAAGAGCAAGGCGGGGACGCAGAAGTTTCGGAGGACCCAATGGCAAATTCGCAGCAGCCGAACGAGACAGCAGCCTGGGGCGCACTCGCCGCGCACTACCAGCAGATCAAGGACGTGCACCTGCGGCGGCTCTTCGCCGATGACCCTGGCCGTGGCGAACGCCTGACAGCGGAAGGCGCCGGCCTCTATCTGGATTATTCGAAGAACCGCATCACCGACGAGACCGTACGGTTGCTGCTACGCCTCGCGCAGGAAAGCGGCGTGGCAGAACGTCGCGACGCAATGTTCCGCGGCGAAAAGATCAACATTACCGAGCAGCGCGCTGTATTGCACGTGGCTCTGCGTGCGGCACGTGATGCACACATACTGGTGGATGGCCACGACGTCGTGCCGGACGTGCACCAGGTGCTCGACGCGATGTCGGCGTTTGCTACCCGCGTGCGTTCCGGCGCGTGGCTCGGCCATACCGGCAAGCGTATCCGCAATGTCGTCAATATCGGCATCGGCGGTTCGTATCTCGGGCCGGAGATGGCGTATCTCGCTCTGCGTCCGTTCAGTGACAGGTCAATGACATTCCGCTTCGTCTCGAACGTTGATGGCGCCGACTTCACCGAGGCCACACACGGTCTCGATGCCGGCGAGACGCTGTTCGTGGTGGCCTCGAAGACGTTCACCACGCTGGAGACGATGACCAACGCGGCAACCGCGCGCAAATGGCTGGTCGATGCGCTCGGGTCCGATGCCGCGGTGGCGAAGCACTTTGTCGCGCTGTCGACCAACACAGAGGCGGTGCGCAAGTTCGGCATCGACACGGCCGAGATGTTCGGTTTCTGGGATTGGGTCGGTGGCCGTTACTCCATGGACTCCGCCATCGGCCTCTCGACGATGATCGCGATCGGCCCCGATGGATTCAGCGACATGCTGGCGGGCTTCCGCGCGATGGACGAGCACTTCCGCACCGCACCACCGGAGCGCAACCTGCCACTGCTGTTGGGCCTGCTGACCGTTTGGTACAACAACTTCTTCGGCGCGCAGACGCTCGGTGTGATGCCGTACTCTTCGCATATGCGGCGGTTTCCCGCCTACCTTCAGCAGTTGCAGATGGAGAGCAACGGCAAGCACGTCGATCTTCGGAGCCGCCACGTGAGCGTGCAGACCGGGCCGATCATCTGGGGTGAGCCAGGCACCGATGGGCAGCACTCGTTCTACCAGTTGTTGCACCAGGGAACGAAGCTGGTGCCATGCGACTTCATCGGCTTCTGCCGTCCGCTCAGCCCTCTCGTCGATCAGCACAATCTGCTGATGGCGAACCTGTTTGCCCAAGCCGAGGCGTTGGCCTTCGGCAAGACCGCGGAGGAATTGACAGCCGAGGGCTCGCCGGCGTTCCAGACGCCATTCCGCGTCACTGAGGGCAATCGTCCGAGCAACGTCATCCTCACGGACGCCCTGACCCCGTTCAGCCTTGGTGCCCTGGTTGCGTTGTACGAGCACAGCGTCTTCACCCAGGGCGCGATCTGGGGCATCAACTCATACGATCAGTGGGGCGTCGAGCTTGGCAAGGTTCTCGCACAGCGGATCATCCCCGAACTCACCACATCGGCGCAGCCGGAGCTTCGACATGATGGTTCGACGAACACCCTGATCCGTCGGTTCCGCGACAGACGCGGCCATTAAGGCGATCCGTTGAGCCCGCTATGACGACCCGAAAAAGGAAACCCTGGGCAATCAATTCACTGCTCCGCCTCCATTTGCGGGAAATAGAGTGTCACGGTCGTGCCATGCTCCAATACGCTGTCCACAGCGACATGCCCACCCACCTGTCGGACAAACCCGAGCACCTGACACAGTCCAAGACCACTGCCTTCGCCCACTCCCTTGGTAGTGAAAAAAGGTTCGAAGATTCTTGCCTTGACTTCATCCCGCATCCCGAGGCCGGTGTCTCGAACGGCGACGGCGACCCACGAACCGACGATGGGTGCATTACTGTTTGCGATGTCGGAAACAGCGAGTTGCGTATTCCCCGTCAGGATGGTCAACACGCCACCTTTCGGCATTGCGTCTCTGGCATTTACGGCGAGGTTCAATAGCGCGGACTCCAATTGGTCAAGGTCCGCGCGGCAATCCTGCAGCGCTGCATCGAGAAGCAGTTCTATTCGAATCTCTTTGCCCACAGCCTGTTCCGCGAGGGGATGCAATTCCCGGATCACCTCGTTCAGATTCAAAATCCGCACTTCGAGTGATTGTCGTCCGGCAAAGGTTAGCAGAGCGGATACGAGACGCGCGCCGCGCTCGCCTGCACGGTGCGCGCGTTCGGCCATCTCCTGAATTCTTTCGTGGCCCTTCGCGTGGCTCATCAGCAATTCCAGGCTACCCAGAATGACAGCGAGCAGATTGTTGAAGTCATGGGCGATGCCGGCGGTCAGTTGACCGACGGATTCCATCCGCTGCGCAGCGCGCAATCGCCGCTCAGCGTCCAGCCTCTTCTCGGTCTCAGCATTGAGTTGTGTCAGCGCCGTTCGCACAGCGTTCGCCCGTCGCACTGCAATCAACGAAATGCTCATCAGGGCCATCGATGCAAGCAGGGCAGTGGCCCCATAAAGCGCCAGCCCATTGTACCAACGTCGCAGGATAGCCGACTTGTTGGCACCAACACTGATGTACACGGGAAAACCCGGCACTTGCAGATACGAGTATAGCGTTTCCCGATCAGCGAGCATCCGACCTGTCGGTTGCTCTGCTATATGCTGCATCAGAGGCGTATGAGGATTGAGGTAGTAGTCTGGGACCCTGGCATCGTCTGCCAGCACCACCCCATCATCACGCACCATGACTGCATGGTTCGAGGCTGGCGTGGCGGTTTGGAAATAATCCCTGAAATAGGAGGCGCTCAGGGCTGCGTGGATCGTTCCGTTGAAGGCGCCATCGGGTGACACTCGACTGCGGACCACCTCAACCGAGGTGATCGAGGGCGAGGCGCCTTGAATGAGAGTGCTAAGATAGACGCTCGTCTCATCGTCATGCTTCGCGGTAAAGAACTCCTGCTCTGGCACACGGACTGCCTGCCCCCACGGTTCGCTCGCAGCCCGCACATATCCATCCGGATCGGCAATCCAGATCGCTTCGATGCCCTCCATAGCCGCCGCCAGGCGATGCAGGAACACGCTCGTATCCGGGTCGGCTATCTCCGCCCAGGTCATGCTACGGATATGATCCTCGACGCTGATAAGCGTCCGCTTCTCGGCATCGAGCGTCGTATGCACACTGTCGCGCAATTCGGCAATTGAGTGAACGATTTCGCCCTCACCCTTGCGTAGCGCATCTGCTCTGCTCTGCCATGCCGCGCTGGCGAATAGCGCGGCAGGGACGATCACGGCAGAGGCGATGAGTAAGGTCTGCGAACGCTTCAGCAGAGTGTCCTTATTCGGGCAAATCCGTGGGGCGCCAAAATGATCCGATACGCTAAAGGGGGACACGAGGGTAGGCATTTGTCCCGGCGGCCAGGTCTGGGCGCGTGGCGGATGGTGGGGCTGGCTCAGATTTCGCCCGAGACGAGCCATCATGCATGCCTCCCATCGCATGGGCTTCACAGCCTGGTCGCAGAACCCCGCTTCGCTGCGCGCATAAATCCTATGCCAAAAGGAGCGATTATCGCGCGGGGGTAAGAAACCCATCTCCCGGCCATCGCAAACGATGCGATGCAACAGACCCCGGACCCGCCCAAGCGAGGCCGGAAGATGAGGAGAGAGACCATGAAGACCATGCTTCTTGCCGCAGCCGCAGCGCTCAGCCTTGGCGTCGGTTCAGCCTACGCCGACAGCGGCGACGGGCCTGCGGCCAATACCTTCTTCACCGAGCTTCCCGGCGTCGTAGCCCAGGCGCAGGTGCCGAACGCCCCGGTGTATGCGCAGAACCCACAGGCGCAGACCCAGCAGGCCCAGAACGGGCGGGCGGTCCACGCCTACGTCACCCAGTCGAGCCACGGCACCTGGCTGTTCGCCCCCAACGCGAACCAGGGTGCCAACAGCTGACCTGGCGCACAGAGTGTGAAGCGGAGAGGCCGGCACCACTGCCGGCCTTTTTCGTTTGGGTGGGGGGAGGTGCCGCGCGCATCTCCTCACTCTCCTCCAACTCAAGCCCCGGCGAGCCTGGGGCTTCTTTTTGCCGACAGGCGGAATGCCCCGCTCGGCGGCGTCGTCGGGGTCGGCGAAAAATCGCCTGGGCTGTAACCCAGGTCACATCACCAGCCGCGCTCCCGCGTCATCATCGGCCCACCAAGATGGAGAGGACCGATGCGCGCTTACCTCACTGCTGCCGGGATGGCGTTCGGTCTGGTCGCTGTATGGGCGGTCCTGGTGCCGTTCGTCGCTTGAGCCTCGTAGACGCCAAGTCGCTTCCCTGGGCGCGCGTGCATGTGGTCAAGGGCCATGTGGCGCAGCCCGCCCCAGGGCAGCGCTAAGGCACAACCTCCTCGACGTCTGGTAGGCGAACGCGACCGCCGCGAAATGCCAGGAGTGCCGTCGCCGCCGCCGCGATAAGCGCGAACACGCATGCACTCAGGAAAATCTGGGTCGGCGCCAGACCAAGTGACAGCAGGTAACCGCCCAGCAGCGGTGCGGCGATGCCGCCGAGCCGGCCTATGCCGAGCGCCCAGCCGAGTCCGGTGGTGCGCATGCGCGCCGGATACAACTTCCCGCAGGTGCCGTTGGCGCCGGTCTGACTGCCGATGATTGTCGTCCCCGCCAGGAAACTCATGACCAGGAGTATCCCGTAGGGCAGTGCCACAAGCGCGATGACCCCAATGAACAGCGCGCCAATGGCGTAGTGCAGAGCCAGCGTACGCTCCGGCCCGATCCGGTCGATCGCAATGCCGAGATACAGCACCGCGAAGATTGCGCCGAAGTCGCGCATGCTCGAGGCAAACACCGCTTGCGGTGGCGTCATGCCGATCAGGTTGAGCACTGTCGGCATCCAATAGGCGAACAGAAACAGGTTCAACAGGCTGCAGAAATAGAGGATCCACAGCAGTATGGTCTGCAGCGCATAGCCATCGCTGAACAGCATCCTGACCAGACCGCCGCTCTGAGCGACATCAACCGCATGGCCGTGCGTTGGCGCAATGTCGAGGCGCCGCAGCAAGGCGGCGTGGCGCGCCGACAGGTTGGGCTGCCTCGCGAGGAACCGGGGCGATTCCGGCAACCACAGCGCCAGAGCCAGTACCAGAACCAGCGGAAACGCGCCGCCCAGGATGAAGATCACGGGCCACTCGTGGTGAACCAGCAGCGCAGCGACGATCTGGCCGCCGACGAAACCGCCAATCGGCGCACCGGTGAACGACGCCATGATCATGGTCGCGCGCAGGCGGTGCGGTGCGTAATCGCCCGCCAACGCCGCCGCACCCGAAAAACCGCCGCCAATGCCGATGCCGGTGAAGAAGCGCCAAAACGTCAGCGCGCCGAGCGAGTCGGCCGTGGCGCTGAGCAGTGAGGCAACGCCAAAGATCGTCAGGCTCACCAGCAGCAGTGGCCGTCGGCCGAAACGGTCACCGATCCGGCCGGCGGACAACGCACCGACCAGGATGCCGATACTCGAGAACGTGAATGCCAGCGTGAATGCTGCCGCCGGCAGATGCCAGGCCTTGATCAGCGACGGCACCGCCCACGCGATGGAATTGAGGTCGTAGCCGTCGCAGATCTGTACCAAGGTGCACAGCGCCGCAACACGAAGCTGCAAGCCGCCGATCCTTTGGTTCTCAAGCGCGTGCTCGGCCGACGCCGCCGCCGTTGCTGCCATGTGGGCCTCTCTCGACGTGATTTCTCCCTTTGGCCCGTCTTGCATGGCCGCCGGCGTTCTGCAAGCCTTGGCCTTACGCCGGCCTGTTCCATTGAAGGTCCGGGTCGAGGGGGAATACCGGCCGGCGTACCTTCCGGAACGTCAACTGACCATAGTCGGACGTGCACACTCCCACGCCGGCACATTCGACGATCTCGCGTGCAATCTTGCCGAGGTCGGCCCGCCAGTGCACGCGGCTCTTGATCGCCACGAACTGCTTGCGCGCCGGATCGATCCCCAGCACCTGGAGCATCTCCTGCGCGGTCGGTTCAATGTGACGGCTCAGCAGGACGATCTGCACCTTGCCGGTGTCGAGCACGACAGTGCGACCCATATAGATCTGCAGGCCCGGTGTCAGACCACCCTTCAGTCTGAAGCTGCCTGAGGAGATCGTCTGCACCACGCCGGTGACGGTCAGCGGCGCGCTGGCCACCGGCAATTGCGGCATCGCCAGCTTCGCGCCGATCGACAAGGTAACAGTCGCGCCGACGCCAGCCTTGACGGCCTGTTCCACCGCGTCCGGATCATAGATGCCGAAGAACACCACGTCGTCGAGATCCTGCCGGATGATCTCGCGCAGCGTGTCGGTGGTGTCCATCGTACCGCCGCTCGCGCAGTTGTCGTAGTGATCCAGCAGCACCACCGGCATCTGCCCCGGCGCACCCAGCGCCTTGGCGCGACGCACCGATGCCTCCAGTGGTTCGATGTCGAACATGAACTCGCGCCGCGCTTTCCACGCCGCACTGATCAGCTCGTTCACCATCGCCTGCGCATCGTGCGGATCGTTGTCGGTGACCACGACGGCCGACAATCCCGCCATCTCGACGTCGGCATGAGGAAAGCCGACGAACAGACTGGCGGCCAACGCGCGTCCGCTCTTCTCCCACGCCGCGCACATCACCTGGAGGTCTTTGTTCGGCGCGCGATGCGTGCCTTGTGCCATCACGTGCGGCAACATCGGCGCGGCGCCCCAGACCGCCGTTGGCCGCACCTCGCCGCGCATCACGCGCAGAAGTGCCCGCGCCGCACGCTCCGCGGTCTGCCGCTGATCGATATGCGGATAGGTCTGGTAGCCGGCGACGACTTGGGCGTTGCTCACCATCGCATCGAAGAAATTGGCGTGCATGTCGTAGGCGACGCAGATCGGCGTCGTCGGATCGATCGCGCGGATGCGGCGCAGCAATTCGCCCTCGCCATCGTCGAACCGCTCGGTGACCATCGCGCCGTGCAGATCGAGCCACAGCGCATCGTAGCCACCCTTGGCCACCGCATCGGTGATCATGCGACACATGGTCTCGTACGCGTCGCTGTCCACAGGTCCGCTGGGCGGCGCACTGGCGCAGACCGGCACGACGACCTCGGCGCCGATCTCGCCCGCCACCGCCAGATACCCACCCATGCAGGTGCCGGTGCCGCGGAAGAAGTCGATAGCCACCTGGCCGCTCAGCAGCGCCGTGCCATCACGGCAGAAGCGCTCCAGCTTCGTCGGCACGGGAGAGAAGGTGTTGGTCTCATGCGACAAGGTCGCCAGCAGCAGCCGCATCGTTCTTCCCTTCGTGGCTCGAACCGGCAGCATAGGCGCGATGGCACTCTTTGCGTCAACGACAGCCACTATGGGGGGCTCCGGAGGAGCGTCCAGCTTCCCGGAGCCTGAAAAGCGTGACAAGCTGAAATTTCACTTGGCAAGCCTTCACCATCCGCGCAGTTTCGAGAAGATTTCGGCATGCGAAGGAATGGTACCGTGTTTCCAAGTCCGAGGCGGATGTTTTTGACCAATGGTGTGGGCGTTCATCGTCATGCCCTTGCCGCGTTCGAGCTTGCCTTGCGCGATGCGGATATCGAGCAGCAGAACCTGGTGTACGTTTCATCCATTCTGCCACCTCACTGCGAGGTTATCGCCCGCGGCGCTGGGGTCGATGCGCTTAGGCCGGGGGACATCACTTTCTGTGTCCTGGCTCGGTCGGAAGCGAATGAGTTCGGGCGCCGTGTTTATGCCAGCCTGGGTCTGGCCAGACCGGCCGATCCCGACATGTACGGATATATTTCGGAGCTGCATGGGTACGGTATGACGGCCGAGGCAAGCGGAGAACAGGCCGAGGACCTCGCCGCGACGATGCTGGCCTCGACACTTGGCCTTGATTTTGATCCAGATGCCGCATGGAACGAACGCAAACAGATATACGAACACAGCAACCTGATCATCGATAGTACGTCGATCACAGCCGCCGCAGAGTGCGGCCCGGACAATCTCTGGACGTGTGTGATAGCCGCCGCGGTGTTCTTGTTCTCATAATGCACAGGCGAACCCGAGCCGGGCAGGGGATTCTCAGGCTTGTTTGCCGGTCACGAATTCATTCTCGGCGAGGATTTGGCTGGTTGCAGTCCGGATGATGTCGGCGAGACCTGCCGGAGCGACCAGCATCGAAGCTTCATCGAGGGCGAACCACTTGGTTTCCCGTTGGGATCTCTCCGGCCACTTGCGAAGCTGTCGCTCGACCGCAAACAGGAACACCGATACTTCATATATTGCCGCTTTCCGCGAATTCCGCGGCTTCTCGTACCGGTAGAAGCCGAAAGGTTCGTCGTTAATGACGGTGCCGATCAGGCCGGCTTCTTCATACGCTTCTCGTGCGGCTGTCGCGGCAGCCGTTAGATCTCGAATGGGCCACCCTTTGGGAATGATCCAGGCTCGCCGCCCTCGGGTCGTAACGAGCATCACCCTCACCTCACCATCTTCAGTGATAGAGAATGGCAGGGCGCCGTACTGGTGCAGGATCGTGTTGTCGGCGGCGGACATGGCGTTCTTTGGGCGTAAGGATAACCTCCAAAGCATATCCGTCCGCGTCGGCGCAACCCCCTGTCCGCTAACTCGCCCAGAATGTCGGCATGGCCTTGAAGCGGCGCCAATGCTTTCTGAGAGTCCTCCTGACTTCGGCGCCATCACGCGCTTGCCAACCCATCACTGAGCCAACAGCTCGCTGCACTTCGGGTGTTGCTGGATCACGCGCGAGGGTACAGAGAAGTGGCCTGGTCATCGCCGCATCATTGTCATGCCCAAGGATGTCCTGCAGCTTCGCCAAGCATTCCAAATAGCCCTTGGCTCGAGGATCTCCTCCGTGCAGCCCCTGAAAGAATTCCATTGCGTATCTAAGTTTCTTGAGCGCAATCCTGAGTCGATGGCGGGCCTCAGGGCGCAGCTGTCGGAAATGCGCACCCCGCTTCACGGCTTTGCCGTGCAGCCGCGTCAGGTCCCGGGCGGCGAACGCGGGAGCGGGTTCCAACAGCACCGCCAGAGATTTGTTCTCCAACTCATTGCGCCAGCCTTTGGACTCGATCCAGTGTCGGAGCGATAAGTGAAACCGGCTATAGCGTGTGCTCGCGAGGGTGTCCCGCAAGGCGGCATAGACTGCCGCGCGATGGGGCTCGGCTGCCTGGCGCAGGCCGTTGAAATCGACAAAATCCGAGGTTAGGGCCGCCGAAGGTCCGCTGAGCGTTTCCGTAATGAACACATCCCAGTCGCGGGCGGCGCCGAGCATCTTGCCCAGCCAACTTGCCTCCTTGCTGAGCGCATGAAGCGTCGGCGACCCCAACTCGCCACACAGCAACGCACAAGCTGTTCGTAGGCGGCGCAGCGCAACGCGCATCTGATGCACGCCCTCCGGGTCGCGTCCGATCTCAGCTACAGTTTGATTGACTAGAATGTGATGCTGGCAGTCGCCCAGCAGAAGTCCGACGATGTCATCGACTGTATGTTCGGCGGTAATGGCTGGCGTCGTTGCCTTCGTTGCCGTTGTTGTCAGACCGCAAGCGAGGCCATAGCCCCGATCTGCCTTGCTTTGCGTCCCGATCCTGAGTGGCGCGATCTCGAGAAGTGCAATGCCGAGATCGTATAGCACGCGCGGGTCGCCTGATTTGACCTCAAGTTCGATTTCGGTCAGTTCCTCGCGGCGCTCGCCCGCTTCGATGGATCCTTCGTCGAACGCGACCTCGACGACGGCTCGAGGCAGATCAAGGCGCTGCGTCTGACGCCGAATCTTTGTCGCGAAAACCGGATTGAGCGCGCCCGCGGCGAGCCCCTCCAACGGGGCGCCGATTTCGGACACCGGCAGCAATGCGAGATCGGGCGTGACGCCCTCGACCGACGTCTCCCATTCGCGGCGAACGAATGGGCGTCCATGAGACGGGCCTCTCTTGAGGGTCTGCACGTACCCATTGCCGTTGCCTCGGACGCGCAGGGACAAGCCGTGGCTGTATAAGCTGCAGTCCGGCGTGTCATAGTATATTGCGTCCAGCTGTTGAGCGGCGCTTCCATTGCGGGCACGGCCCGCGAGGACCGCCGCCTCGCGGAGCCGGTCGAGCGTTCCCGCCGGTGCGAGCAATTTCAGCTCGACCTCGTATTTCACCTCCGATAGCGGACTGATCGAAGCACCCGTTTCATCGTTTTCAGATGCCCGGTGGAGCGGCTCGTTCGGCATGCGTCGCAATTTGCCCGAGTTATGTGAAGTGTCTATGACAGGCCGCCGATTCGTCGGCAAGGTGGGTTATCGACTCAGGCAGGTGGTAGCCGGCACCCAGCACGTCACGCCAATTCACTCGGTGGCACGTTGCGTGCGTGTTCCGCCAGCGAACGAACCGCGAGGGAAGCACCCTAATGACCACCACGCCCCTCGGCCGCCGCCGTCTGCTGCAGACCGCGGGCCTCGCAGCATCTGGAACGGTCACCGGTTTCCCGACCGTCTGGGCGCAGAACATCAAGGACGTGACGCTGCGCCAGTTCGGCACCGGCGTGTCCAATCTCAACGCGATCGCCGACAAGGTGAAGCAGGATTTGGGCTTCACCCTGCAGATGTCCTGGTCGCTACTGTTGAAAAAAATGGGCGCGTCAATGTCTCGAGCCACTGACGTCTGTTTTATGCTGATACTTGGGGCCGCATGCTGCACCGGCGCGGCCGCCGCGGACCTGCCGAAGGAGGGTACCTTCACCAACACCCTTTACGGGTATGGAACCTTCAAGGGCGCTTCGGTCGGAAAAACCCGATACATAAACGCTTTCGAGATGGACGGGGTCTCCATCGGCGAAGGCCTCATGAACCACATGACAGCGCATTGCTTCGGCATGGGGGAACGACTGAACCAGATGCGAAGGTCCAATGGCCGCTGCATCTTGACAGATATCGACGGCGACCAGATCGCCGTCGACTCAGCCATCGACTGGTATCCGAACGGCGCCAAGGATTACTCGGGAAACGCTACATTCACCGCCGGTACGGGCAAGTTTGAGGGGATCACCGGCGGGCTTAAAGAAGTCTGCCACAACGGGGTTTTCAGGGCGGCCGCCGACAATGCGTTCTTCTCCTATTGCACCGGTGAGGGAAACTACAAATTGCCATAGAGGCCCGTTGTTCACGGAATACGCCACAGCCGCTCTATCATTGCCTTTGCACCACCGGTGCCGCCGAGATGGTCGCGCTAGAACAGGCGGTTCGCAGAGCCTGTCTCAGAAGGGACGCTGAATGAGATCATAGCCGTGCGAGGACGTTACGCACGGCAGTTGCCGTCCACTGGCCGCCACGGGCCGTCTTGATTCCATCAGCCCTCAACCGATCGGCAATCTGGCGCAAGGTCGCGCCGGTTTGCCGTTGTTCGCGGATCATCGGCCCTACCATCGCAGCAAAGGCGTCAGCCGCCGCTACGTGGGCTTTAACCGACAAAGCGGCATCGGGGGGGCGCGCCGGGCCGCCCTTGTAGCCGCCCAGCAGCGTTCCCCGCGCCCTGGCAGCCCACATCGTTGCCGCCGCTCTCGACCTCCACGAACTCAGCCAGAAGCCTCCAATGGCCGCCGTTGAGATAGTCACGCACGGCAGCTTGCTGGGCCTCCTTACCCAGGCGGCTCAACCCCTGCCGTTGGGTGGACACGCGGTAGTAGGCGACAAATCTTTCCTGAGCCATAAATGCGGGTGCGTATAATCAGCGTGAACGTTCGTTGAGGGTGATTATATTCGGTTTAGCAACGAGCGCGCAATAAGAATATAGACCAACAAGCACGGTGAAATTGCGTTGATCGCCCGTTCGGTCGGATGGGGCTTTGACTGGCCGGTCGAGCTACGCGATGGCAAACGCTACGTTGCAGCGGACAATGTTTACTCTCATGAAATGCGCGCCACCGACCATCATCTTTGTTGGCGTGAAGCGAACGGGTGTGGGCCAGACAAGCTGACCTTCCATCTCGCAGAGCAGCAATTCATCGTCGGTCACATCGGTCAGCGACGGGTCTGGTCCAATGTAACTGCGGGCGACGGCTGCTGTGATGCCTTTGAATGCGAGCGAGAGGTCGATGCCGAGCTTTCTTGCGACAATCTTGATCGAGCGACCCATGGGTGGAACCTCGACGTCGTCCCAAACTGGATGGGCTGTCCAATCGTTGTCCTCCATCTCGAACACAATCGAACCATTTGCATCGCGAATGGTGAGATTGAGAAGGTCGGACCCGTCGCTATCGGACGTGAGCCAAATCGCTGGAGTGCCGTGAAGGAGGAGAATTGTAGGGCAGCAGAAAGCCATCGCACCGCCCATGCGGAAAATGACGCGGTCTCGTTTCATGTGGACCGTTTCGCGGATAGCAGCCAAGGGCCGTTGTCTGGCCTTCGCCTTCCAATCCGCTAATTGCCGCTTGGTGAAATTACCGCCGTCGGCCAACCCGTGGTGCTTCGCACAGAGCGCAATCATTCCGTCGAGGCGATGCTGATGGCTTGGCTCCCAAGGAGGGTCGAAGTGATGATGTTCCAGGTAGGGACTGTCACAGTCCGGCATCGCGCACACGAATCCCAATTCGGCCCTCAGTTGTCGCCGAATCTGTCGCGGTGGGCGACGACCGAGAGCGGAGCGGGTCATGCCCTTACCTCACCTGGGCGGGAAGCAGTCTCTGACATAGCACCTCAACGGCACTGGCAAACGCGCGATATGACGAAAGTCGGCCTTGCGGGGTAGCGCGGCGGTTTTCGAGGATATTTCATACAGCCTGAGGAAACTCACCTGATAACCGCAAGCCATTGATATAATTGGAGGTCCGGGCGGGAATCGAACCCACATTCGCGGATTTGCAGTCCGCTGCATCACCACTCTGCCACCGGACCGGCCTGAGGGAAGGCGGCGTATATCGGCGTCGCCATGCCAGCCGGTCAAGCCCCGCCACGCGCCGGCTTGGCGGCTTCGCGGCGCGGCCTCTATAAGGCGTGTCCCTTCCATCCCAATGAGCCGCCACCTATGGACCGCGCCCCCCAGGCATTCGCAGAAGCCCGCAACAACATGGTGGACAGCCAGATCCGCCCGAACAAGGTGAGCGATCCTCGCATTGTCGCCGCAATGCGCCAGTTGCCCCGCGAACGCTTTGTTCCGCCGAGACTGGCGGCGCTCGCCTACGCGGACGAGGATGTACCGCTGGGCGAGGGACGCGTGCTCCTGGCACCGGCCGTCATCGCGCGCCTGGTGCAACTTACCTCGATCGCTGCGGGCGAGCGCGCCCTGGTGGTCGCTGCCGGCACCGGTTACGGCGCAGCGCTGCTGGCCGCCTGCGGGGCCCGGGTCACTGCGCTCGAGGAGGCCGCGCCTCTGCGGGACGCCGCGCACAGCCTGCTGGCGGAGCTCGCACCGTCGGTGCGCCTGGTTGCCGGCCCGCTCGGCGCCGGCTGGCCGTCGGGTGCCCCTTACGACGTCATATTGATCGAGGGGGCGGTGCGCGACATTCCCGCGCCGATCGGCGAGCAGTTGCATCGGCAGACCGGCAGGCTGGTGACGATTTGTGCCGCCGCCGCCGGTCTCGGCCAGGCGGTCCTCGCCGAGGCCACAGCTTCGGGCCTGCGGATGCAGCCGATGTTCGATTGTGCGACAGCCCCGATCCCCTCCCTCGTACCGGCCGCCGGCTTCGTTTTCTGATCGACATGCCACAAATTCTTTGTGTCTGGCCGCGTGCTGTGGCAGAGAATACCGGCCGTGAAGCAGAGGAGCGGACATGATCCTTCGCCGCGGCTGGATACTCGGTCTCGGGGTCGCATTGGCGGCCGCGCCGGCCTTCGGTCAGGCGCCGACGGGCCAACCGGCCCCGCGCAAGCCGGCAGCCGCGACGCAGCGCACGACACGCGCCGCGGTGCCGCCGGCGGCCAGCGCGCAATCCTCACAGCCAGGCATCCCGCACACACTGGCGGAGGCGCTGGCGGCTACCTACGCGAACCAGCCGGCGCTGCAGGCCGAGCGCGCCAAGCTGCGGGCGACCGACGAGAACGTGCCCCAGGCCTTGGCCGGATGGCGACCCACGGTCGTGATGGCAGGCACAGCCGGCTACGGCGATGGGTTCAGCCGGATTTATTCGGGCACTTCCGGCGTCTTTCTCAACGCGCAGACCGACCGGCTCATCGGCACCGCGCAGGCGACGCTCAGCCAGCCCATCTATAACGGCGGCAAGACGCAGGCCAGCGTCAATCGCGCGAAGAACCAGGTTATCGCCGAGCGCGCGAACCTGATCGCGCAGGAGCAGACCAGCTTTGGCAATGTGGTGAACGCCTATGTTGGCGTCATCCAGGCGCAGCAGTTGCTCGCGCTGAACGTCAACAATGAGCAGGTGCTGGCCAAGCAGCTGCAGGCGACCAATGACCGGTTCCGCGTCGGCGAGATCACCCGGACTGACGTGGCACAGGCGCAGGCGGCATTGGCACAAGCGACATCCCAGAGGCAGGTCTCGGAGGGCAATCTTCAGACGGCGCGCGGGACGTATCAGCAGGTCGTTGGCTACCTGCCCCCGGGCGATCTGGTGGAGCCTCAGCCGTTGGCTCTGCCGACCAGGACCGAGCAGGATGCGACGGTGCTCTCGGCGAACAACAACCCAGTGGTGGTCGCCGCGCTGTTCAACGATGCTGCCGCGAAGGACGCGGTGGACGCGGCGTTCTCCCAGTTGCTCCCGCAGGTCAGCTTTCAGGGCCAGATATTCCAATCAAACAACGCGAGCGCGCGGAGTGCGCAGAGCAACGGTTACCAAGCGGTGGTGCAGCTCTCCGTGCCGGTCTACCAGGGTGGTGCCGAATACTCCGCCGTGCGCCAGGCGAAGCAGAGCGAACAGCAGACATCGAAGCAGGTGGACGACGCTCGTCGCACCGCCGTGCAGAACACGGTGCAGGCCTGGGAGACGCTGGCCGCGCAAAAGGCGTCGGCTGACAGCAATCGCGAGGCGATCCGCGCCAATCAGATCGCCCTGGAGGGTGTGGAGCGCGAGGCCATCGTCGGCAGCCGCACCACACTCGACGTGCTGAACGCACAACAGGCCCTGCTGAATTCGCAGGTCACGCTGGTGCAGAATCTGGCACAGCTGGTCACCGCATCCTATCAGGTGGCGTCGGCGGTCGGGCGGCTGACCGCGCACGATCTCCATTTGCCGGTGCCGTTGTATGACGACACCGCCTACTACAATGCGGTGAAGAACAAGTGGGCCGGGCTTGGCGACTACGCGACCAACCAACCGGGCCGCTGAGAAGACGATTAGGATGAGCGCATCGCAGACACCGCCGGGAGCTGCTGGTGGGGATCCCTCGATGGAGGACATCCTTGCCTCGATCCGTCGCATCCTGAGCGAGGACGAAGCGCCGGCCGCTGACGGCACCCCGCCGGCACTGGCTCCGGCAGGCGAGGGCGTGCTTGTACCTGGATCCCGCCATGATGGTGCCCGAGGCCGCCCCGCGTGAACCCGGCTTGGCTGAGTCTGCCTCGCCTGAGTCTGCCTCACCTGAGACACCTCCTGCTGCCGAACCGTCGCCGCGGGAGGTGATTTCACCAGCGAACCTGGTGGCGCCGGAGGCCGCGGCGGCGGCGGCATCGTCGGTGGGCAGCCTCGTGCGCACTCTCGCCGAGCGCTCCACGCAGGTTCACAGTGGCGGTCCGACCATTGAGGACATCGTGCGCGAGGAGATACGGCCCCTGCTGAAGTCGTGGCTGGATGCCAACCTGCCGCCATTGGTCGAGCGCCTGGTGCGCACCGAGATCGAGCGCGTCGTAGGCCGCGTCGTACCCTGAGCCGTATTGTCATTGCTGGCCTCTTGCGGCATCCGCGTGGGGCCGCAGGAGAGCGAAATGCTGGATAAGACCTACAACCCGTCAGAGATCGAACCGCGCCTGTATGACGGCTGGGAGAGGGCGGGGGCGTTTGCCGCCGATCCGAACTCCAACGCCACGCCCTACACCATCATGATCCCGCCGCCGAACGTCACCGGCAACCTGCACATCGGCCACGCGCTAACGTTCACCGTGCAGGACACGCTGATCCGCTGGCGCCGCATGCAGGGACGCGACGTGCTGTGGCAACCGGGCACCGACCACGCTGGGATCGCCACGCAGATGGTGGTGGAGCGGCTGCTGGCGGAGCAGGGGACCGACCGGCGCGATCTTGGGCGGACGAAGTTCGTCGATCGCGTGTGGCAGTGGAAGTCGGAATCCGGCGGCACGATCACGCAACAATTGCGGCGGTTGGGTGCGTCGCTCGACTGGCCGCGTGAACGTTTCACCATGGACGACGGTCTGTCGGCGGCGGTGCGGAGGGTGTTCGTCACGCTGTACCGGGAAGGTCTGATCTATCGCGACAAACGGCTGGTGAACTGGGACCCGAAGTTGCAAACGGCGATTTCCGATCTCGAGGTGGAGAATCTCGAGGTCAAGGGATCACTGTGGTACATCCGCTATCCGATCGAGGGTGAGTCCGGCCGGTTCATCACCGTGGCGACCACGCGCCCCGAGACGATGCTGGGCGATACCGCGGTGGCGGTGCACCCGGAGGATGCGCGATATCGCGACCTCGTCGGGCGTTACGCCATCCTGCCTCTGGTTGGCCGCCGCCTACCGATAATCGCGGATGACTATTCGGACCCGGAGAAGGGCACCGGCGCGGTGAAGATCACCCCCGCGCATGACTTCAACGATTTCGCTGTCGGACAGCGACATGAGCTGCCCATGCCGTCGATCCTCGATCGCCGGGCACATGTTGTGCTGGCGGAGATTGCCGGCGTGTTGGCAGCGGTGGATGGCGTGGCTGATCCATCCTTCGTGCGTTCGCTCGATGGCGTGGATCGCAACGTGGCTCGCAAGGCAACCGTGGCGGAGCTGGATCGGCTCGGTCTGCTGGAAAAGGTCGAGCCATACACGCACCAGGTGCCGCACGGCGATCGCGGCGGCGTGCCGATCGAGCCGCTGCTGACGACACAGTGGTACTGCAACGCCGCCGTGCTGGCCAAGCCGGCGATCGAGGCGGTGGAGACCGGAAAGACCGTCTTCGTGCCGAAGCAGTGGGAGAACACGTTCTTTGCCTGGATGCGCGACATCCAGCCGTGGTGCATCTCGCGTCAGCTTTGGTGGGGGCATCAAATTCCCTGCTGGTATGCTCCTGACGGCGGCGAGTTTGTGGCCGAGACCGAGGCCGAGGCGAAGGCGTCCGCGCGTGCGCAATACGGACCCGATGTGGCGCTGACGCAGGACGAGGATGTGCTGGATACCTGGTTCAGCTCCGCGCTGTGGCCGTTCTCGACCTTGGGCTGGCCGGAGCAGACCAAGGAGGTGGCCCGGTATTATCCCGGCGATGTGCTGGTGACCGGCTTCGACATCATCTTCTTCTGGGTCGCGCGGATGATGATGCAGGGCATCCACTTCATGGGTGAGGTGCCATTCCGCGCCGTCTACATCCACGGCCTGGTGCGCGACGAACGCGGCCAGAAGATGTCGAAGTCGAAGGGCAACAGCATCGACCCGCTGGAACTGATCGATCGCTACGGAGCCGATGCGCTGCGCTTCACCATCTGCGCGCTGACCGGACCCGGGCGCGACGTGAAGCTGGGCGCGGCACGTGTCGAGAGCTATCGGCGCTTCGTCACCAAGCTGTGGAACGCGGCGCGGTTCTGCGAGATGAACGACATCCGGCCGGATGCATCGTTCGATCCGTCGCGCGCGACACTGCCGCTGACGCGATGGATCCTCGATGCGACGAACCGTGCGGTCACCGAGGCGAGCGCGGCGCTCGAAGCGTATCGCTTCGATGAATACGCTGCCGCCTGCTACCGCTTCACCTGGGACACGTTCTGCGACTGGTTCGTGGAATTCGCCAAGCCGGCACTGGCGGAAACCGAAGTGCGTCAGACCGCGGCCCATGTGCTCGGCACACTGCTGCGGCTGTTGCATCCGGTCATGCCGTTCGTCACCGAGGAGTTGTGGGATCGGTTCGGATATGGCGAACCATCGAGCCTCATTCGCACGCCGTGGCCTGAGCCGGTGATTGTGTGCGATGCCGTGGTGGCACGCGAGGAGCTCGATTGGGTGGTGCGGTTGATCTCTGGGGTGCGCTCGGTGCGCACCGAGATGAACGTGTCACCCAGCGTGTTGACACCGATCCTGCTGCGCGGCGCCGCACCGGAGACGCTTGCGCGCGGTCAGCGCTGGATAGAGGCGATCCGGCGCCTGGCACGTGCTCCTGAGTTGCTGCCGCTGGATGACGAGATGCCGAAGGGCGCGGCGCAGCTTGTGCTCGACGAGGCGACTGTGGTGCTGCCGCTCGCCGATGCCGTCGATGTCGGCAAGGAGCGCGCACGTTTGACACGCGAACGTGACAAGGCGGCCGGCGAGGCGCGCAAGATCGCGCAGAAGCTGGACAACGCCGACTTCGTGCGGCGCGCGCCCGAGGAGGTTGTGGAGGAGAACCGCGAGCGGCTTGCCGGCACGCAGGCAGAGATCGCGCGGCTGGAAGCGGCGCTGCAAATGATCGGTTAGAAGGGGAGGGGGAGACGTCGCGTTGGGTCTTGTCGTCGCGATTGCCGCTGTGGGGGTTGTACTTGGCATCGCCATAGGCGCCGTCGGCATCGGCGGCGTGCTGCTGGTGCCGTTTCTTTCGCTCACTCTCGGCATCGATGTGAAGCGCGCGATCGCCGCGGCGCTGCTGAGCTATGTGCCAAGTTGCGCGGTGGCCGTGACGCTTTATGCCCGACGAGGCTCCATCCCGTGGCGCGAGGCCGGATTGCTTTGTCTCGCGGCGTTGCCGACCGCTTATCTCGGGGCGCGCGCCACACAAATGGCGCCGGCCGGTTTGCTCGAAGCGGCTATCGGTGTGCTTCTGCTGAGCGGCGGCATCTATGCGTTGTTGCCGCGGCAGGGTGTCGGGACCGGGCTGCGCAGCCTCGCGCCGACGACGCTGCTCGGGCTCGGCGGCGGCACCGGTTTCATCTCCGCGTTGACCGGCGCAGGTGGCGCGTTCGTGCTGCTGCCCGTTCTGCTGCTGCTCGATGTGCCGGTGCTGGCAGCGATCGGCCTGGGCCAGGCGATCGCATTGCCGATCGCCGGCCTCGCGAGCATCGCCAATGTCGCAGCAGGCATCATGGACCTGCGGCTCGCCGTCGGCCTGGCCGCGACTCTGACGCTTGGGATTGCGATCGGCACGCCGATCGCGCACGCGATGCCGCAGCTTCTGCTGCGTCGCCTGCTGGGTTCGGCCGTGGCGCTTGCCGGTCTTGCGATGCTGCTGCGCACGGCGGCACGGCTGCTGTGAGTGCTTGGGGGGCTTCGCCGGCGAGAGGTTCGCCTGTCGCGCCCCACTACCATCGATTCACAAGGCGCGAGGCGGCGCTGAGCGCGCTGTTCCGCCAGGAAAACGCGCATTCCCGGTCATGCCGAAACAGAAACGTGAAATGGTAACACTATGCAACCATTTGTAGGCTCGTTATGCCGTCGCGAGATGGGCCGCCGCATAGACCGCATCATGTTCAACCGCACGCTTGCCACCGCCATCTTTGCCTTGCTCACCATCACCGTACTCGCGCGACCGGCAACGATCACTTGTGACTGCAACGCGGTGCCGAAAAAACAACCAAGCTTCTGGCAGTTCACTCAGTTTGATGGCGAGTCGGTAAGCGGTTCCCTGCTGTGGAACGCCCTCACCAGCACGCCCACCGCTTGGAACAACGCCGGACCGCGTTTAAGCCGTTGTGACTTTGCCGTCCCAATCTCCGCCTGCTGGAACGGATGCGTGTTGGTGAATCAGCTTCCATTCGCCCTTCCGCCTCTCGAAGCAATCCGTTTCACGCACGACGAGGCCTTTCGCATCCCCGGTCTTGAGAACGACATTCACCTTTTGGATCGTGGATACAAAGCCCATGTTGCCATTCACGATGACATCCGTTTCGAGGATGTCAACTTTGCACAATTGAAAACCGCCAAACGTCCGGCGTCACTGTTGACGGCCAGACACGTCGACGTTAGCACCTGAGCCGAACGCTGGCCACGTGGCTTTTTTGACTGTGACCTAATCTAGATTCACTAGGGGCTAGGTTCACTAGGGGGCGTCACGTCGAACAGGCAAGTCGTGATGCCAGCTGCCATCGTGGGCGACATTCGCAACGTTGAGTGAATCTCGATGAGGTTGCAGACGAAGTAGTTCAGCACCACAGTCGCCGTGCGGTTGTCGATCTTCCGAACCCGTTCGACAGTTGGTCTGGCTCATTCGTCTGGAAGGCATTGGCGGTAGCTATCTTGGCAAAGATCGGTAGAGCGCCTGCACCATCCGAATGAGTTAGAACACCAGGCAATTCGTCCATGCCGAGTGGCTAATTTTGGGCCAATTCAGCCCCGAAAGCGTCGACCGCTAGTGGAAGTGCTTGAGGAAATTGTCCAGCAAATGTTTGGCTTTGTCCTTGGTATCCAGCAGCTGGAGCATGTGGTGGGAGCGCTCATTGGTGAGGTAGGGCGCTGAGGAAAACCACCCACCATCGACCACAATGTCGGTGCCAGTGATGTATGAGGATTCGTCGCTGGCGAGGAACAAGGCCGTAAAGGCGATCTCATCTGCCTTACCGCTTCTGCGCAGCAGGACAGTGTTATTCATGACCTTGGACTGCATCTTTCTCACGAGCCGGTTTGAGCGCATCGACGCGGTGAGGTCGGTCTCAATCCAACCCGGCTGGATCACGTTGGACCGGATTCCCCAGTCGGCATACACATAGGCTGCGGACCGCGACAGTCCCTCAAGCGCCCACTTGGAGGAGGAGTAGCCGGTGCTAAAGTTGCCGGTGATCCCCGCAACCGACCCGATGTTGACGATTGAACCTCCGCCGGATTCCTTAATCAGTGGAGCACAAGTCTGGATGCCCCTCAGAGTGCCAGTGACATTGATCTCGAAGAGCTTGTTCCATTCGTCGATGTCGATTTTCGGGAACCGCTCAAGGGCGTTGCTGCCAACGATGTTCATAAGGATATGCAGCGCACCCGCTTGCTCTTTGACATGGATGACGGCGGCGTCCCACTGATCCTGTTTTACCACGTCTAGTTCTACGAAGTGGGCTGTACCACCGGCTTCGTTGATCTCCGCCGCCAACGCATCGCCGCGCTCCTCGTTGCGACCGGCGATAAACACTGTCGCGCCCTCTTTCGCGAACAGTCGGGCAGATGCGCGACCCATGCCGCCGTAGCCACCGGTTATCAACGCCACCTTACTTTCGAGCCTCATGGTGCACGCTCCATAACATTGAGGGTTGTTCGTGGATCGAGCCAGACCTCGATCTCCTGTGCGAAGGTGACATCCCCGGACCCCACTATGTTGTCAAGGACGAACGCTCGGCATGACGGTGTTCGGCGCCGGCGACCTGACCGGCGTCGTCAGCCCTGCAGGACTGGAAATCACAGTTTGTACAGGCTCTCATTACCCACAAGGCGGTAGTGAAAAAATCGACAGATGAGAGTCCACGTTCTTTCCACGAAGCGTACAATCATCAGATGTGTATCTTATTCGAGGTGCATGGAGGTCCACGGTGTGGCCCGCAGGATACACGCGACCAAAGCACCACTTGAGGCCGTCGGCACCCTCGCGCACAATCCCGCCGTGCCAGGCACGAGCCGCAAGGGAAAACCGATATCCATGACCCAGCCATTAATCCGCGGCGCCGATATCGTCATGCGCACGCTGGAAAGTGCAGCGTACAGCACGATCTTCACGCTGTCTGGCAATCACATCATGTCGCTGTTCGATGCGGCGATCGACACGCGGCATCGCCTGGTGCACACGCGACATGAGGCGGCGGCGGTGCATATGGCCGATGCGTGGGGGCGGCTGACCGGCGAGCCGGGCATTGCGATGGTCACCGGCGGCCCGGGCCACGCCAACGCCGCGGCCGCGCTGATGACGGCGCAAGGGCAGGAGTCGCCGCTGGTGCTGTTGTCGGGACATACCGAGACGACCCAGCTCGGACGTGGTGGCTTTCAGGAATTGCGGCAGGCCGACGTTGCGGCGCCGATGGCGAAGGCGTCATGGACTGCGATGTCAGTGGCGACACTTGGCGCCGAGGTGGCGAAGGCGATCCGGATTGCTCGGTCGGGGCGGCCGGGGCCGGTGCATCTGAGCCTGCCGTCCGATCTGCTCGATGCGACGATTGCCGCCGATGAGGTCGTGTGGCCGGGGCCGGATGCGTTCGCGGCATCGCCGGTTGCGCTGAGCGATGCAGCGGCCGATGCGATCCTCGGCATCATCGCGACGGCGCAGCGGCCGTTTCTACTCGCCGGGCCGGCGATGGCGAACAAGTCCGGACGCGATCTGCTGGCACGCATCGAGACGGCGACACGGATCCCGACCGCGATCATGGAAAGCCCGCGCGGCTTCAACGACGCGACACTCGGCGCCTTTGCCGATGCGATCCGCCGCGCCGATCTGATCGTACTGCTTGGCAAGGCGCTCGACTTTACGCTGCGGTTCGGCGAGGCGCCGGCGGTCGATGCGGCATGCCGTTGGATCGTGGTTGATCCAGAGGCGACACTGGTCGATCGGGCAATCCGCGAAAGGGGCGACCGCGTCGTGTTCGGCTGCGTCGCCGACACGCGACCGGCAGGCGAGGCGTTGATCCGGCGCGCGGCCGGGAAGCGCGTGTCGAGCGACAAATGGATTGCCGAGGTGCGGGCGCTGCTGACGGACCGGCCGGCATCGTGGGACGCGCTGCAATCGAAGACGCCGGGGAAGCTGCATCCGATCGAGGTGTTCCGTGCGCTGCAGCCGCATGTCGCGCGGCACCCGGACACGGTACTGATCTGCGACGGCGGCGAGTTCGCGCAGTGGGGGCAGAGCGTTCTGCCGGTGGTGCCACGGCGGATTATCAACGGCGTTGGCGGCTCGATCGGTTCGTCGTTGCCGATGGCGGGAGCCGCGTGTGTGCTGGAGGCCGACGCCCCGGTGTTCGTCGTGCTTGGCGATGGCACGTTTGGCTTCCACATGGCGGAGTTCGAGACTGCGGTGCGCTGCAATCTGCCGTTTGTCGCCGTCGTTGGCACCGATGCACGGTGGAACGCCGAGTACAATCTACAGGTCCGCGACTACGGCCCTAACCGCACGTTCGGCTGCGAGCTTCTGCCGACACGGTATGACCTGGTGGTGGCGGCACTCGGCGGGCACGGCGAACTGGTGCAGAGCTCCGATGAACTGCCGGGAGCGATCGAACGTTCGTTGGCGAGCGGCAAGCCGGCGTGCGTCAACGTGATGATCGAGGCTATCCCGGCGCCGCTGGTGCGTGCCGGCGCCTGACCCACCACAGCCACGCCGACGCGACAATCAGCAGGGCGAATGCGATCGGTCCATGCATGGCGGCGTGGCTGGTCTGCAGTTCCCAGCCGAACGCGATCAGCACGATCAGCGGCGGCCATGGCACGCGTCGTGTCAGCAGCAACGCAAGTGCCGCGGCGAGCATGGCAATGAAAATCGCCCACGAGCCGGTGAGGCTGACGAATGAACCGACGCCACCGACCCATTTGTCGGTCCACATGGCGTTGAGCAGCAGGATCACCCCATCCAACTGATGCGCATCAAGCTGGCCCGAGGCCGCCATCGCCTCGGTGGTGATGATGGTTCGGCCGAGCCCGATGCCGCCGATTGCATCGAGCACCGTGTAGTAGATCGCGAACACGAGGATGGCGGCGCGGGCGAACCACGCGGCGGCGCGGGCTGAGAGGCTGTCGGTGTCCGTCACGTCGGCGAGCGTCAGCCACAGGCCGACGCCGATCAGCGCCACCAGCGGCGTCTGGATCATGTGCAGCGTGAACCACCACGGCGGTCCGAAATAGCCCAGCGCCTGGAACTGCGGCTGGTAGGCTTCGGGCTTCGAGAGGAACTGATACATCCCTGGATGCCCGGTGAAGCCGGCAGGATGGAACAGCTCGATCGCGATCAGCCCGAGCGGCGCCAGAAACAGGCAGACCCACCACAGCGCCGACCGCAGCGCGGCGTCGGACATGGCGCCTGCTATTCTGCCGCTTCAGCCACCTCATCACCCAGCCGCACGCCGCGCACCACGTATTCGGCGGCGACTTTGATGGCCTCGATCATGCTGACGGCGCTCGCGCGGCCGGTGCCGGCGATGTCGAAGGCCGTGCCGTGATCGACGCTGGTGCGCAGGATCGGCAAACCGAGTGTGACGCTCACGGTCTTCTCGAAGTCCATCATCTTCGCGGCGATGTGGCCCTGGTCGTGGTAGAGCGACAGCACCGCGTCGTAGCGGCCGATGCGCGCCATATGGAACACGCTGTCAGCCGGCACCGGGCCGCTGACGTGCATGCCGCGCACGCGGGCGGCTTCGATCGCCGGCTTGATCGCGTCCATCTCCTCGCGGCCGAACAGTCCGTCCTCGCCGCCATGGGGGTTGAGTGCCGCCACTGCCAGATGCGGTGCCTCGATGCCGAGTTGATGCAACGCCTTCATGGCCTTCTCGATGCCGGAGAGCGTGCGGTCGCGGGTGATCTGGCGGCACGCATCGATCAATGACAGATGGCGGGTGAGAAAGAAGATCTTCAGACCGCTAATGGTGAACATCGTCATCTCTTCGCGCGCGCCGGTGTGTTCGGCGAACATTTCGGTGTGGCCGATGAACGGGATCTTCGCGGCCTTCAGCGACTCCTTGTTGATCGGCGTCGTGGCGACGCCTGCGATGCGGCCGGCCATCGCGAGCTCGATCGAGGTGCGGATCGCGGCGTAGGCAGCCTCGCCGCCCAGCGCCTGCACCTTGCCCATCTCCAGCACGGCCGGATCGGCTGTGTCCTGGTGAACCACGTCGATCACGCCGTCCCGGTCAGCGATCGCCTCGGGGCCGGCGATGCGGTTCAGCGACGCGGAGAGGCCGCACACCGACAGCGCTCGCTCGAACACCCTGGCGTCGCCGATCAGGAAGCTGCGCGAGCAATCACGCACCTCCGGGGCCAGCAGCGCGCGCACCGCGATCTCGGGGCCGATGCCGGCGGGATCGCCCATCGTGACGGCCAGAACCGGTCGTGTCTCGGTCATGTCGGGACCCTCTCCTCGGGTGGCTTTCGCAATCGGGGGCTTCATAGCACACTATCGGGACAAACACCGCCCAGGAGGACACGCATGCTCCGCATCTATGGTTCGGCTCGCTCGCGCGGCGTCCGCACGCTCTGGATGGCCGGGGAGCTCGGCCTGCAGTACGAGCATCTCGATTATGCGCCGCGGTCGCCGCAAACCCGCACGCCGGAATACCTGGCGCTGAACCCCAACGCCCGCGTGCCGACCATTGACGACGACGGGTTCGTGCTGTCGGAATCGATGGCGATCAACCTCTATCTGGCGAAGAAGCACGGCAAGCTGTATCCGACCGATGCGAAGAACGAGGCGCTGACCTGGCAGTGGAGTTTGTGGGAGACCGATCGCCTGGATCGGCAGTTGACCACCTATGCCAACAACGCCTTCGTGCTGCCCGAGGCGCAGCGGAACTCTGCCGCCGCCAAGGGAGCGTGGGACGAGATCACGGCGGCGCTCGATGTGCTGGAGATCGCGCTGGGCAAGACGCAGTGGCTTGCCGGCAGCGAGTTCAGTGTGGCCGATCTGAATGTCGCCGCCGCGATGGTGCGCGCGTTGGGCTTCGATATCGGCAAGTGGCCGAAGGTGCATGCGTGGCTGCACAAGTGCTGGGACCGCCCGGCGGCCAAGCGCGCTCTGGCGATGCGCGAGTAGCCGACGAGGTCGCCGCATGATCGAAGCGCTCAGCGCTGTCACGCTGGCGACCCAGGACATGGCACTTTCGGTGGCGTTCTACCGGACGCTCGGTTTTGTGTTGAAGTCAGGTGGGGCGGAGGCTGGCTTCACCAGTTTTTATGCGGGCAGCGGCTATCTCAATCTCACGGCGGTGGGACATGCCCAGCGGTGGTCGGGGTGGGGCAGGGCGATCTTCTATGTCGATGATGTGGATGCGTTGCATGCGCGCGTTGTAGCGGCGGGGCTTTCGCCCGAATTCGCGCCACGCGACGCGGCATGGGGCGAGCGATATTTTCACATCACTGACCCGGATGGGCACGAACTCAGCTTCGCGCGGCTGCTCTGATCATCCGATAGGACACTGCGTCGGTCGCCACTGGTTGCAATTCCAGAGACACATCCGGTGTTCGGGACGGCAAAGCGGTCTGGTGTCGTGGCCGGTCCCGCTGGCCGACTTACCAGAACACCCGAAGGAGGACCGAAACCGTGATGCAAGTCGCTTCGGTGTAACCAGTCGGACACCATGCTCGATCTGGCCTGCCCACGGTGCCGTACGTCCGGTGTCACGTCCCTGCCGCAGCAAGGCGATCGCCTCGATTGCGAATGCCAGCGCTGCGAGCTCCCTTTTAGCATCAGCGGGGCGGATTGGCGGCTGATCCGGGCAGGGAGACAGGCCAGCCTGGTTGAGGAGATCGATCGGATCTGGTTGCGTCCTCGGCGGCGGATGACAGAACGGCGCTGAATGGCGGCGACTGGACTTCACTCGCCGCGGGGAGTTTAAGCGGCGGACACCTCCTGCTAAGCAGTTGCCTTCTGCGGGGGCAGCGTCTGGGTCATGCGCATGGGGTTGGTGGGTTCCAGCGCGTCGATTGCGGCGCGGACCGCCTGATTGGCGCTGGCTGCATCAGCCGCGGTGCCGTGGGCGTATTCGAGCCAGGCGCAGCGTACCGCGACGCGGGTTGCCGCCTCCTTGCTGACAGCGTCACGGAAGGGTTGTATCGCCCGCCGCATCGGCCAGCGCTTCTCTAATTCGGAGGCCAGTGTCAGAAAATCGGCGACAGAGGCCCGCGCCTAGAAGTTCTTGAACTCAGACCAGTCGGGCATTGCCGCCACCACGCGCAGCGCATTGCGAAGCCCGTCGCGGCCTTTCTCGGCGTCGCCGCGGTTGAACTCGGTCTCGGCCCACATGCGATAGGTCAGCGCTACAACATATTGCGAGTAGGCGTTCGTCCGCCCATTGGCACCGCGACGCGCGTCACCGCCGAGGAGGTCTCCGGCTGCCTTTACCGCGCGCCCGAAGACTTCCTCGGCGTGGTGGAAGTTTGCGTCGGCCATGTGCTCAAAACCCAGCACCATCCATTCGGCTGGTGTCACGTAGGGCAACCCAAGCGCGAGATGCTCGGAGGATTCGAGATAGATCGACTTTCTGGTGTTCATCATCGAGCTATAGGCCTGCCGCTCCATATCGCTATTGAGCGTTGGCATGGTTGTGTCAAATTCGTTGCGTATACCTATCAGATTCTCGATCGAATCCTCAAGCTCCTCCCGTCCCTCACGTAAGGTCTTGGCGCGGGTGGAGCGCTGGGTGACGAACAGTGCCACGACCGAGATAACGACTGCGAATATGGCGGAGAGATCCTTGAACAGGCTTATCGGGCCATCCCAGGCACCCGGTTTCGCCGCAGAATCGGCTAGCGCGGCTCGCGCCATGATCCCAAGAATGAGCAGTGCCATGCCGACCACAGGCCAAGCCGTTCGCCGTAGCTTCCCCCCGCTCAAGATCACCCCTTGGTTCAAAAGACGAGCATAGCATCCAAAGTTCGCAAAAGGGGAGACCCTTCCAACTGGGATGCAGCTTTCAGACTGCGGGCATGGTGATCGTCACAGAGGCCCAGGTGAAATGGTCCCGCCGATTCCCGTATGGGTTGGCGTTCGCCTGGTAGCGATGGGATCCCCAGTTTCCCGACGGAGGGAGCCACCTGACCGGCCCTCAACGCCGAGCGCACAATCTGCACCGCAATCGTATCTCTCGTGGTTAACGCCGGAGAAAGAGGTCCGAGTGCACAATCTGCATCGCAATCGCATTCCTCCTAGCATCAGCCTGGAGATTACGTGCAGGCGATCCGCCTCAATGACTATGGTATCCGCTGGCTCGTTGTGGGTCTTATTGCCCTCGTCGCCCTCGCCGGATGCAAAATCCTGCGCGTCGAGATTGACTGGTATTCAGCCAGAGGCGTGACCATCGGGGTTATTGAGCTCCTAATTTTCGTGCTCGCTCTCGAAGCAGCCCGCGTGATCGCTCCGCGATATGCGCATTGCATGGATATCCCTGCCGATTTGTTGCTTTCCATCATTCAGACCGCGGTGTTGATCAAGGTCTTTGTTCCGGTGAGCTACATTGCCACGGCGGCTGGCGCGCACTTCCCGTTGATCGACGCTACGCTATCACAGCTGGATATGACGTTATTCGGTTTCAATTGGGACGCTTCCGCGGCATGGTTCGCAGTGCGGCCGGCGATCGAATGGATATTGAGAGTTGCCTACAACAGCCTGGTGATCCAGGCCGGCATGCTGCTAGTGATAGGCAGCGTGCTCCATCCGGGTGATCGAAATCGGGAGTTTATCTGGGCATTCCTTGTAGCTGCAGTCCTGATGTCAGTAGCAAGCCCTTTCACGCCGGCGATCGGCAAAGGCACGCATTATATGGACCTGCTGCTCCAGATTCGCGCCGGCCAGTGGCACGTGTTCAGCTGGCACGGTGCAGACGGTGTGGTAACGTTTCCCTCCTTCCATGCGACACTCGCGGTCTTGTTTGCATACACCGCGTTCCACCTGCATCGCCTCGCGTTTGTAGTTTTTGCTCCGCTCAATGCGCTCATGCTTGTGTCGACCCCGCCGATCGGAGGGCACTACCTGATTGACCTGTTCGGAGGCGCGGTGGTGGCCGTCGTCGCTATAGCCGTCATCCGGCGGATGCCGTCCAAAGCGGCGCTCACCTATCACTCTCGGTTCTTTGCGGGGATCTGCACGACCGCTCCTCCAGGTACTGCCTGCGTCGCGGTGGCGATCTAGCCGACGGCAGTTATTTTAACTGGTCCGACATCGCGGCCGGAACAATGCTGCCTCAGGGCGGCTACGCTGGCCGCTTATCCACACGTTGGGGGACAACTCTGTGGCCGTTTCGGGAACACATGAGCTCCGGTTCGCGGTCGTTTGACTCCCGGTGTGTGCCACCCACATCACAATCAGACCCCAACGCGATCACGGCAGCGGCGACGGACGCGCGTACCCGTTCCGACCTGGAGAGCCGCCAGCGCCGATGGCCTTGGGTGACGCGCTCTTCGATCTTGGCTGGCCCGTATTGGTTTAAGATACCCATGACGACGGGCGCATGTGTCTCCGCCGTGGCCACGGTCACCTGATGGCCGAGCTCTTGCTCTCCCTGCGGGAGCCTCTCCTGAATGACGGCGGACGTTTCTCGAAGATCAGCAAGGCACGTCGATCGCCGATAACACCGCCCCGCGATAATCCTGAGGGAATGCCAGCCGGGCGAGGCGCAACGATAGTCGCAGCGCCGTCTCATTGCGTCGGTGCATGAGACTGCATCCCCTGGTGTGATACGGCTGGGCTGTCGGCCGCCGCGGCTTCGAGTTCGGGATGGTCGAGCGCGCACAGAATTGGAGTGGTGCCGCCGACGAGGGCTTGGACGACTACGGGGTCGGGTGGGACGAAATCGAGCCGGGCCGGCAGACCGCGATTGGCGGTATTGGAGCAGATTGCCCGCACGACAGCGGCCAGCCTCGATCGGATCGAGCGGCGGATGGATGCCGTGTCCGCCGAACAAAGGGCCGATTTCCGCTAGCTGCCGGGCATCATGCTGGGCGGGTTCGGAGCACTGCTCGGCGTGATGGCGCACGGCTTTCACTGGTTGTATTCATCCCTGCAGTCTGAAATCTGCTAGTCGGGCTGCATTATGGACTGGGACGCACCCGCAATCGTGCTCGACGCGCGACCGTATGGCGAAGGTGACGCACTCGCCACGGTGATGACGGCGGAACATGGCGCGCATCGCGGCTTGGCACGTGGTGGCGCGGCACGAGGTCGCACGGCGATCTGGCAGCCCGGCAATCTTGTGCAGGTACGCTGGGTGGCACGGTTGGCTGAGCAACTTGGCAGCTTCAGCGCGGAACTTGTGCATCCGTCGGCGGCGCTCGCCATGGACGATGCACTTCCCTTGGCGATGCTGTCCGCAGTCTGCGCGGTGGCGGAAGGCGCGCTGCCGGAACGGGAACCACATCCGCGCGTGTTCGAAGGCCTTGTACACCTGATCGCGCACCTGTCGCAGGCTGAGAAGATGCTCGGCGACCTGGTTCGCTGGGAGACCGTGCTGCTCGCCGATCTCGGCTATGGGCTCGATCTCACGAGTTGTGCTGTGACCGGCGAGACGGCCGGCCTTGCCTTCGTGTCGCCAAAGACCGGCCGCGCTGTGACCGTGGAGGGTGCCGGCATCTGGACCTCGCGGCTGCTGCGTCTGCCGTCCTTCCTGGTGGGCGGAAACGATGCCACGCCGGCGGACTGCCGCGACGGGCTGCGGCTGACGGGGCACTTCCTGGCACGCGACGCGTTCGGCCATCACCATCGGCCGCTGCCGGCCGCGCGGCAGATGCTATACGACCGCGTGGCGGCGCTGGCCGCCGAATCGGAGCAGCAGAATGCCGGATGACCTGATCGGCCACGTCCAGGACACGCGGCTGTCGGACGCATTGTCGGAGCGATATCTCGCCTACGCGCTCTCCACCATCATGTCGCGCTCGCTGCCGGATGTGCGCGACGGGCTGAAGCCGGTGCATCGGCGGCTGATCTACGCAATGCACCTGCTGCGGCTCGATCCCACAGCCGGGTTCAAGAAGTGCGCGCGTGTCGTGGGCGACGTGATCGGCAAGTTCCACCCGCATGGCGACGTAGCCGTGTACGATGCGCTGGTCCGGCTCGCGCAGGAATTCGCGGCGCGTTTCCCGCTGGTCGAAGGCCAGGGCAATTTCGGTAATATCGATGGCGATAATGCCGCGGCGATGCGCTACACCGAGGCCCGCCTTACCGAAGTAGCCCGCGCGCTGCTGTCCGGCATCGACGAAGATGCGGTCGATTTGCGTCCTACATATGACGGCGAGGAAAGCGAGCCGGTCGTCCTGCCCGGTGCATTCCCCAACCTGCTCGCCAATGGCGCGGCAGGGATCGCCGTCGGCATGGCGACGTCGATTCCGCCTCACAACGCGGGCGAGGTCTGTGCCGCAGCCGCTCACCTGATCCGCCATCCGCAGGCAACGACGGCCGACCTGCTGGCCCACATGCCGGGGCCGGATTTCCCGACCGGTGGCGTGCTGGTGGAGGACCCGGCGGCGATACTGGCGGCCTACGAGACCGGGCGCGGCGGCTTCCGCGTGCGCGCCAGGTGGACGGTGGAGAAGGGCAAACACGGCACCTGGCAGATCGTCGTCACGGAGATCCCCTATCAGGTACAGAAGGCGAGGCTGGTCGAGCAGATCGCGCAGCTTCTGGAAGAGCGCAAGCTGCCGCTGCTCGGCGATGTGCGCGACGAGAGCACCGAACTGGTGCGCCTGGTGCTGGAACCGAAGACGCGCGGCGTCGAGCCCGAGGTGCTGATGGAGACCATGTTCCGCGCCTCGGCGCTGGAGGCGCGGTTTCCATTGAACATGAACGTGCTGGATGCGGAGCGCACGCCGCGCGTGATGTCGCTGGGCGAGGTGCTGCGCGCGTGGCTCGATCACCGCCATGAGGTGCTGGTTCGCCGCACGCGTTATCGGCTGGCGGCGATAGAGCGGCGCATCGAGATTCTCGATGGCTATCTGCTGGTCTATCTGAACGTCGACGAGGTGATCCGGATCATCCGCAACGAGGATGAGCCGAAGCCGCGTCTGATAGAGCGTTTCAAGCTGAGCGACACCCAGGCCGAGGCGATCCTGAACATGCGGCTGCGCTCGCTGCGCAGGCTCGAGGAGATGGAGATCGGCAAGGAGCACAAGGCGCTGGCGAAAGAGCGCAAGGACATTCAGGCGTTGTTGAAGGACGAGAAGCTGCGCTGGGGCCGCATCGCGGAGGAACTCGAGGAAATCCGCAAGAAATTCGGCGCGGGTGCGTTGGGGACGCGGCGCACGGAGCTCGGCGCGGCGCCGCCGGCGGTGGAGGTTGCCAGCGAGGCGTTTGTCGAGCGCGAGCCGATCACCGTCATCCTGTCGGACAAGGGGTGGATCCGCGCGGTGAGGGGGCACATCGGCGAGGACGCCGAGTTGCGCTTCAAGGAAGGTGACCGCCTGAAGCGGCTGGTCAACTGCCAGACCACCGACCGGCTGACGCTATTCGGCACCAACGGGCGCGCCTACACGCTGCGGGCGGCTGACCTGCCGCGCGGTCGCGGCGATGGCCAGCCGATGCGCGTGCTCGCCGAGCTAACCAATGAGGACGACGTCGCCGCCATGTTCATCGCGACCGAGGGCGGCCGCTATCTGGTCGCCTCGTCGACCGGGCGCGGCTTCGTGGTGCCGGCAGTGGAGCTTGCCGCCGAGAAGCGCACTGGCAAGCAGGTGCTGAACCTGCGGCCCGGCGAGGAGGCGGCGGTTTGCGCACCTGCCGATGGCGATCACGTCGCTATCATCGGCACCAATCGTAAGCTGCTGATCTTCCCGCTGGATCAGGTGCCGGAGATGGCACGGGGCGGCGGCGTGATCCTGCAGCGCTATCGCGAGGGTAGTCTGGGGGACGCCAAGGTGTTCCGCCTCGCCGATGGCCTGACCTGGCAGTTGGGTGACAGGACACGCACCGAGACCAACCTGCGCGACTGGGTCGGCGAACGCGCGCAGGCCGGCCGGCTGCCACCAAATGGCTTCCCCCGATCAGGGCGCTTTGGCTGACTTGACTGCGGCGGCGGCAGGCCGTGTATACGCCACACGATAATGTTTCGAGGAGTAATCGTCCATGCCGCTCGCACGCCGTACCTTGCTCGCCAGCGCCGCCGCCCTTGGCTCGGCGCCGATCCTGCGCGCCCGCGCGCAATCCAGGCCGGTCATCAGACTTGGCGTACTGACCGACCTCTCGGGCACCTATCGCGACAATACCGGCCCGACATCGGTTGCCGCGGCGCGGCTCGCGATCGAGGAGATGAAGCCGCATCTCAGCTTCGACGTGGACCTGGTCAGCGCCGACCATCAGAACAAGCCCGACGTCGCCGCGACGATCGCGCGCCAGTGGTACGATCAGGGTATCGATGCCACGATCGACGTGCCGACTTCGTCGGTGGCGCTCGCGGTCGCGCAGGTGGCCAAAGAAAAAGACAAGATCATGCTCAACGCATCGGCCACGGTCGCGGCGTTGACCTGGCAGCAGTGCAGCCCGAACTCCATCGTTTGGAGCTTCGACACCTATGAGAACGCGCACAACACGGGCGGCGCGTTGATGGCGTCCGGCAACAAGTCGTGGTTCTTCATCACCGCCAACTATGCGTTCGGGCAGTCGCTGGCGGACCTGACCAAGGAAGTGGTGACGGCGGGCGGCGGCGAGGTGAAGGGTGATGTGCGCTATCCGTTCCCCGACACGACCGACTTCTCGTCGTACATCACGCAGGCGGCGGCGAGCGGCGCAAAGGTGCTGGGCCTCGCGAACGCCGGTCTGGATACCCAGAACTGCATCAAGCAGGCGGCCGAGTTCGGCCTGAACAAGACGATGAAGATCGCACCGCTGCTGCTGTTCATCACCGACGTGCATTCGCTCGGGCTCGATGTCTGCGGCGGGTTGACCACGACCGAGACGTTCTACTGGGATCTCAACGACCGGACCCGCGCGTTCACCAAGCGGATGATCCAGAAGGCACCGGACAACTATCCGAACCAGGCGCATGCCAGCTCTTACGCCATCACCCTGCATTACCTGAAGACGGCGCAGGAGATGGGCGCGGCCGATGCGAAGAAGAGCGGAAGGACGACGGTGGCGAAAATGAAGTCGCTGCCGACCGATGATGACGCGTTCGGCAAGGGGCGGGTGCGGGCCGACGGGCGTGGCGAGTTCCCAGCCTACCTGTTCCAGGTGAAGACCAAGGCCGAGAGCAAGGGGCCTTGGGATCTCTATAAGCTTGAGCACACCTCGCCGCCGTCCGAGGTACTCCATCCGCTTGCCGACACGTGCAAATTCCCGACGGCCTGACGGGTCAAGGTCGCGGCCGGGCATGTGCCGGCCGCGACGCCCCACGACGACAACGGACTACTCGGCCGCGGCCAGCAGCGCCGCGGGTTCGGGTCCCTCCTCGTGCAGGACGTGGCCGTAGCGGCTGAGCCACAGCCGGCCAAGCCGCGCTGCCTCGGACGGTGTCAGCCATGACCATTCGGCACCGCGGGCGCGAATGGCGACCCAGGTGGTATCGCCATCGACCACGCGCTCTTCGACTGTGTAAGGGCTAATTGCCTGCGTCATATCGATTTCAATACTGTTGCACTATGATGGTTAATATCACGATCTGCGGCGAGTCGCCACGGAAAAGCCTCAATTGCCCCACTTGTCCCGCATTGCCGGACGGCCTGTTGCTTTGGTACCGCTTACTTCAGGCGGCCTTTCTGGCGAAAGTCGTGGGATATTCGCGGGTGAACGCATCGAGGCAGCGCAGCACCGCTGCCGATTCGTCGCGCATGTCAGCGACACAACGCTGCACGCCTGCGGCATCATTGGCACTTAGCGCGATCAATGCCCGGCGGCCAAACTGGTGAACCGCTTCGTGCGGCTGCTTGATCGCCTTGAACGATGGCAGCGCCATCGTGGCGTCATCGCTGACATTGTCGTACCACCGTCCGAAGCGGCAGTGATGCGGCGACGCCAAAGTGTCGGGCGGCAATTTCTCACCGGTCGCCACGATATCGACGACCTGATTGACGAAGGCTGTATGGTCTCCTTTCGCCATTCCCACCAGCTCAGTGACGCTTGCCAGGCTGATCCGGTCGGCCTCGGTTGCCGCCAGCTCCTCGCCCAAGAAGCCGATATGCAACCCGTCCTCGGACTGTTGAACGGCCGTACCCGCGAGGCGGATATCGGAGCGTGACAGCGCGATATCGACGCGTTGGCCGGGCTGAGCGCGCAAGTCGGTCATCGCGTAGCAGCCGCGTTCGGAGATGTCGTGCAAGGCCGCGGTAACCGATCGCCCTTGCAGGGTGATTGTCGCCTCGGCGAAGCAGGGGCGCCGGCGGCAGCGGCGGCGGTCCACCTCGGTGGTTGCGGTGCGCACCAGGTGAACCACCGTCCTTTGCAGGTCGTGCATCGCGCTCTCGAGCGCTGCGGTGTTCTCGCGTATCTCTACTGCTCGCTCCCCGGTGCGCTCGGCTTCGGCGGATACCTCGTGTGTCCGGGTGGTGCATAGAACATTGTAATAACTCGCTTCTCGATATCCTACCCGTAAGGGGAACCGTATCTAGACAGCGGTTGCTCACGGCCCTGTGCGGTCACAATGCCGCCGAATATGGCCCCGTCCTTTAGCGGCGGCAAACCATTAACCGGCCAGCCCAGCGGAACCATACTGCTGCCGTTATGACCATCATCACTTGCAACTACCGAGCGAAGCGCCCGCCTCGGAAGAAGCCCAGTCCGGAGTTTCCACTCGGCAGGATCGTCAGGCCAAGCCAACCCCGCAAGCGGCACTACGGCGAGATCAGGGAGGGAGTGCCAGATGAGGCCCAGCGCACGAACTCATCCGGTAGTTCATGGAACGCACCTTGAAGCGTGAAAGACTGATCTCCCGACCGCCCGCGATTATCAGCAGTGGATGTGCCTGACGGTCTGGTGCAAGGCGTTCCGCCATCAGGTTGAGATAGAGTTCGCTGCAATCGTGGCGCAAGGCCAAGGCGCCGTGAAACACACCCGCGACAAGATGCCCGCCAGAGGCCGCTACGGACGCGCCAGACAGGGTTGCGCTTGCGCCCTCGCCCAACGACAGGCTCCCAGCCGCCGCGACCGCGAATGCCTTGCCGTCCTGACTCTGGGCAGGGCACCGCGCACACCTGACAATTTCGACCTTCATGGATCTGCTAGAGGTCGACCTCCATACCTCCCATGGCCATCGTTCACGTGCCCGGCGATGCCCGCGCAATGCGGCAGTTCATCGCACGGACATTGCAGGGCAGCCCATCGTTAGCCCAACGCTGATTGCGAGTTTTTTTAGTACGACGGGTAATATGGGTATGGCGGCGGGTACGGGTACGGATAGGCGTAAGGGTACGGGTAGGCATAGGGATACGGATATGGGTAGGCCCCGACGAAGCCAGGGCCTACAAAGACGCGTGGCCCGACGAAGCCACGGTTGAAACCAAATCGAGGACCGACGAAGCCACGGTTGAAGCCCGGCCGCACGAAGGCGTTACCACGAGGTCCGACAAATGCGCTACCACGCGGTCCTACAAAGGCGGCGCCCCCGCGTGGCCCAACGAAGCCACCTCGCCGCTGGGCTGAGGCGGGGGGCGATACCAGGGCCGCTATCAGGGCCATGGCGAGCACAGCGATGCGGAAGGAAGACATCATGGGACTACATCCTCACCGATGATCAGCGACTGGGGACGTCATACTCCCTGGGCGGCACCCGGCCCAGGGCTTCATCGCCGCCACGCTCGTGCGCATCCGACCACCAGTGACGTCCGCCGCACACAGTGATAGTGCCGGGCGTCGTCGCTGCGGTGCGACAAGGCGTTTTTGTTCCTCCTTCGTCTCTAATGCGCAGATGGCTTGGAAGTCGTTGGTTCGCGGAGTGATACGGTCATCTCATTCACCCGGCTGTTGGCTGGCGTGGCTTGTACTTCCCGCGCCGTCCTTCCCAGTCTTGCGACCTTCCTAGACCACGGCATTCCAACTGTGATGCCGGAAGCAATCTCGTCGAATTCTAAAATGCGTCACTACCTTTGTAGCATTGACTTCCGGTGAGCCGTTGGTAAGTTCCACAGTGCGGGGAAGCACGCTTTCCCGGACGTGCCGTAGTCGTGACAACCCCCAAGAGGAGGCGACTGAATGAGCACAAACCTCTCTCGACGAAGACTTGGATTTGGCACGCTCGGAGCAACCCTGATCGGCTCCGGGGCAGCAGCACAAGACAGCCCACGAGAACGAAAGCGACAGCTACCGTGGACATTCGCGCCGATACCTGTGGTAGGCGGCACAGCCGGTTTGAGTCCGATAGGCGCTTTTCACACGTTCGGCGGTCCTGGTCAGGACCCGTCCACCATCAGCAACTTCAAGGGTTCCTCGGGCATCGCGACCCTAAGTGGCAATGTCACGCGGACGAACATCAAGACCGGCGATCAACAATCGTTTCCGTTCGATCAGGCCACTAGCATGCGGTTCATGACGGGAACGTTTGTCGGCGCTGATGGACAAGAGCACCAGGGAACTTTCGCGTTTGTTTGAGTGGAAGTGTTCCTGCCCGGTTCGGGCGGCGCACAGATACACGAATTCAACCCATCGCAGTTCCCACCGGTCGGCCTGTTCTGGACCGTGCCTCTACCTGCCAGTGGTGTCGAGGTTGATCTGACCAACGGTACCGCCACGATGAAGGCGGTGAAAGTGCCGATTTACGACTATGGCACGCTACAAAACGCGCTGTCCACGGGCATCAACCCACCACCAGTGCCCGGTTGGATATCGTTCAAGGTTGTCTGGCAGGGCGGCGTAACAATGATGCCCGTCACCAGCACTGATCCGACAAAGGGCATCTTCTCTGGCAGCTTTGCTACCTGCATGGCGCAAATGGAGTGGCAAGCTCAAGCGGGTGACTTCTCCTTTGCGTCGGACCCGCTGGAAACCTCACAGAGTACATTCGCCGAAATCGGTCAAGAGGTGAACGGTTCGTACTTGAACTCATGACTTTGGGCAGCCCGCTGAGCCGGGCGGGCTGCGACTGCCTTGATTGCTCTGACTTATTCGGACGCTACTGTGTCCTTGTGGTGAATTTCCCGCCGGACTTGGTACTTGGATGCTGACTTTACCATCGACCTCCCGGTCACTAGACCGGCCAGCCCGATGGCCCATATTTGTCCCCGCCATGACCATCGTAACTATTACCACAAGCCGGAACCCGTTCGGTCGAAGGAACCGGCCCTGAATTCCAAGTCGGCAGGATCGTCATCGTTGGCGCCGTGTGGCGGCAGCCAACTTCTCCGCCACTATCCGTGAGTACTCGGCTGGCGAGCACTTCCCGCATGCCACCATCTGTCCCCGGCGGCCAATGACCTCCAAGGAGGCAATGAAGTCTCCTGCGCGGCTATCTTCTCATCGTCGGTAGATGGGGCTAACAGTCGTAGTGGCAGGGTCGGTCACATAACCGATGAACCGGGGCCGTCCAATGTAGTCGCGCAAATTGGGTGTCGGGACCTCACGCTGGTTTCATTTGTCTCCACCCCCAGACAGCGCCGAGCGAGCATAGGAGGACGAATGATGCAGAAACTTCTGGCCATGGGCGTGGTGACGATTTCACTTGCCAGCTTCGGGACATGCTGGGCACAAAGCACGCCACCTCCTTCGCAGACGCCGCCGCCAGCAAAGACTGCCCCCGCGCACTCAACCTCACGGGCAGCGTGCAACAATTCAAGACTGAAGCCGACGCCAAATCGCATTGCGGCACCGATCAGGTCGTATGGGGCAACACGAGTTCTCACGTGCTGCATGATTCCGGCACCAAGTATTATGGGAAGACCACACACGGCGCCTACATGTGCAAGGGGCTTGCAGTCAATGCGGGCTACCACGAGGCCAAGGAATAGGACCCTCTTCCGGTCGATTTCGGCGTGCGTTCTCATGCTTCTCTGGGGGTCAGCATCCTCCGGTGGAATGCGTGGGCCTGCCATCAATCGGGGTCATCATTAACGTTGGGACGTGCCCTTCGGCCATAGACACCACCGCCCAGTCGATTGGCTCGTTCGGTCCTCAACCACTCTCGGTCCGCCTGAACCTCTCCCGCCCCCATTGCCTCCGATACGTCCTCTGCCATGACAAAGGCGACGAAGGTATTCTCGACAAGATCGTACTCTCCGGTTCAGCGGGAATCGTCCGCGACGCAGACAACGGTAAGGGGTCTGGCGTCGGTCATGCTGGTCGTCCAATTGGACATGATATGAGATCACTAGTGGTGTATATCAGACAGATGGTGCCGCAACACGGTCCGCGAGCAGAGAAAATCTCAAGCGCGGTCAGGCGATTTGGAACCGCATCGGACGGAACTCGGCGATCCGCTGGCACCCATCGCCACATAGAAGCCCTCGGCGGATGGATCAGCCGAGACGTCCATCTCCTCAAATCCCATGCTTCGGCCCAATGCCAATGGATGCTTCCCAGTCGCTGCCCGCGACCACTGCGAACGCTCTCAGGTTCGACGAAAAGAACTCGAACCCCCGCCCTGGGAGGCTGGCCGCTTAGGCCATAAGATCCGGTGATCATGCCGCATTCGTCCAGCACATAGAATGGGCATTTTGCAATGGCATCGGGATATACGGTCAGAGGGGCACGGCAAGCTTCCATGAACGCGGCGTCATAGCCCCACAGTGCCTTGGATCCGCCAGCGCCAAGTGAACCGAGGTTAGCAGCCTCTCTTGGTAGAGCGCGACGAAGTTCTGCCGGTACATACTATGCTCCCGGCTTTGACTTACGGAAAGATTAACCACGGACGAGGCTAGCACCTGTCTGACTTGCACCACTAGCATAGCATCGACGGCCTGCCACTGGCCGGAATTGCTACCCTAGCGCTAAATTCCAATGAGACGCGATATCGGAGGAGCCGATGGCCGAACACACGGAACTACTCGGGCTAGCGAGTGAGATCGTATCAGCACACGTCAGAAACAACGCCATTGCAGCAGATCAGCTACCTGGACTGATCCAGCAGGTCTTCAACACGCTGGCTACCGCCGAACAAGCAACGGCTGCACCGCTGAAGGAAATAACCAGCAGTGCCGGTAAAGAAGTCAGTGCTGGCAAATCACATCGTCTGTCTCGATTGCGGCAAGCATTTCTCCATGCTGCGGCGACATCTGATGACAGACCATAAGATGACGCCACAGCATTACCGACAGCGTTGGGAGTTGCCCCTTCATACCCACTTGTTGCACCCGACTATGCGAAGACGAGATCGGCACTGGCGAAGAAGATCGGATTGGGACGGAAGAAGGGTTAGGCGGCACCGACGAAGGAAGCGAGAGTGAGCCGGAAACGCGCCCCAGCATAGTAGGATACAGAGCATGGTCACTTGGGGTGAAAAGAATTGCGTGAATTGCCCAGCCTTCCCGATGCCCAGCGTGGGGGACGCGTGGTTAAGCACAGACTGGCCCTACCGTCGGGCAGGGGCCGAGGTCACATCACAGAAGCTATACCGCCGTGCCGCTGAATATCGTCGTATTCCCGCAATTGGGCACGGCCAAAACACGATACGAGCATGATTTCGTCGAGCAATCTATGGGCGCGCGCAGCAGCACTTACTCCGGCAGTCCTGCCGCCCGTAGTCCGGTAATTATATTTTCCAACGCACGCTTCGCACGGTGCTGATTGTGCGGCCATGTACGGAATTGACCAATGTTTAGGCCCGGCCGTAACTCCCGCAGTTCAGAAATGACTGTCGCTGCCTCGTCCTTTCGATTGATGCGGCCGAGGGACGCCGCCAAATGCACGAGAGGCCACGTCAGATCGACCACTTGCGTGCGCGTTGCTTGCCGCGCGACCGCGACAGCAGCTTCATAGTCACCGAGATTATAGAGGCGGGAGGCGCGCAACGTTAGATAGCTCCACATGTGGGGGGTCTCGTGGCGATAGCCGCAACGCCAACTCTAAACCGCTCCAACGCCTTTGGTGTACTCATCGGCCCGATTCAGCGCATAGCCGAAGCACCATTGACCAAATGATGAGTTGGGATTTAGTGCGGTCGCCATGGTGTGGGCAGCGATGGCCTTGTCGTACTTGCCGACTTCCATGAAGGCGAGGCCCATTGCACTATGTGCGAGAGCATCGTTTGCGTCGAAGACTCATCCTGCTATAATAGAACTCTGGAGCAACTCTCCTCGCGTATCATCGGCATCCGTCGTGAAGCTGTGCGTAATAAGGAAGAAGGCAGATATAGCGATTGCCGCATGCGCGGTTGCAAAGTTTGGATTGAACGAAAGCGCGTCGCGCAAAAACGCTCGTGCACTAATGAGATTGTCCCGGTTGCGCCGGTAGCAGATGCCACATGCCCCTCTGGTAAAGCTCCCATGCCCCCAGATGCTCGGGTGGCTTGCGCAATGCCCTTTGCTGCTCCGCATCTGCGATCGCTACCCCAATCTCAATTGCAACTGCGCTCGCGATCTCGTCTTGAATGGCGAATACGTCAGTTAGCTTGCGATTGTACCGCTCAGCCCAGGCATGGATACCTGCCTCTGCGTCTATGAGTTGCGCGCTGATCCGTATGCGATTATCTCCTCGGCGCACACTGCCCTCAAGGAGGTAG
>CAWHVQ010000021.1:0-175000 GCA_963832895.1 uncultured Alphaproteobacteria bacterium
GATAGCGCCCACACGCCAGACGTCTGGCTGCGAGGCGATTCATGTCGCTTTGGCTTCGGCGACCAATCGGCCGACGCCCTCGATGATGCCGTCCCAGTTGTCGATCTCGGCCGAGCGCAGCAGGTCGGAGGCCACCAGGATGTGCTGCACCCCGGCCGCCTCATACGCGGCGATGCGGTCGCGCAATTCCCCCAGGTCGCGGCCGTCCCAGTTTACCCGCGTCGAGACGGTGAAGTCCGGCCCCGACCGTTCCGCCCGCAGGCGCCGCACGATCGCCGCGGTCTGCTCCGGTGTTTCGCGCGAGCCGTGCCAGCCGTCGGCAAGGCGGATCGTGCGACGGAGAGCCGCGTCGGAGCTGCCGCCGATCCACAGTGGGATCGGGGCGATCGGCAGCGGCGTCATGGTCATGTCGGTGATCTCGGCCGGGATGTGCTGTGTGCGAAACGTCACCGGGTCCTGCGTCCAGACGGCGCGCATCAGCGCGATGCCTTCGTCCATGCGGCGGCCGCGCTCATGAAACGGGGCGCCGAGTGCGGCGAACTCGGGTTCGAGCCAGCCGACACCGGCGCCCAGGATGAGGCGGCCGTTGGAGAGGTTCTGCAGCGTGGCGAGTTCCTTCGCCAGCGGGATCGGATGGCGCATCGGCAGAACGAGGACGCTGGTGCCGAGACGCACCCGCTCGGTGACGGCGGCGACCCAGGTGAGGGTGAGGACCGGCTCGTAGAACGGGAGAGGGCGGGGCAACTGGGTGCGCGGGAGGATGATGTGCTCGCTAACCCAGACGTCGGCGAACCCCAGTGCCTCGGCCTGGACGGTGAAGCGGCGGATCAGGGCGGGTGTGGCGCGTTCGCCGGCGTGGGGGAGGTGGATGCCAAAGAGCATGGGGGTCCTTTCTGGCGCGACCGTTATTGCGCTGGCACCGCCTCCTCCGGAGTCTGTTCCAGCTCATGGTCGTGATGGATGCACAATGTGGCAATGCCGGAAATGAGGCTCACTCCGGCAATCACCAGCAGTCCCCCATCGAAGCTGCCCGTGAGGTCCTTGATGAAGCCCATGACGAACGGGCCGACGAAGCCGGAAATGTTCGCGAGCGAGTTGATGTAAGCGACGCCGGCCGCGGCAGCAGTACCACTCAGGAACGCGGTAGGCATGGCCCAGAACACCGGCAGCACGGAAAACACGCCAAATCCAGCAAACGATAAGGCAAACAGGCGGACATAAGGGTTCGGTGTCAGCGCCGTGATAACCATGCCGAGCGCAGTGATCATGAAGGCAATGGCGGTGTGGCTGCGGCGTTCCATCACCCGGTCGGATCGTCTGCCATACCAGATCATGCTGATGGCGCCGACCGCGAACGGCACTGCCGTCACGATGCCGGTCTGCATGTTGGTCAAACCAAATGCTTTGACTATCTGCGGCATGAAATAGAAGTAGCCATAGCCGGAATAGCCGATGCCGAAGCCGCTAAGCCCAAAGGTCAGCACTCGCGGGTTGCGCAGCACCTCCCAAACCGAGAGGTTGTGTACAGCCTCACGCTGCCGTCGCTCCGCAGCCTGGCGCCGCACCAGCCAATCGCGTTCATCGGCCGCAAGCCAATGCGACTGGGCGGGACTATCAGTCAGATACCACAGCACGAACCCGGACAGGATGATGGCTGGCACTGCCTCCGAGATGAACACCCATTGCCAGCCGCGCAAGCCGAGGAAGCCGTCTGCGTAGAGGATTGCGCTGGATAGCGGTGCGCCGATCACTGCGGAGAACGGGATCGCCACCATGAACATGGCGACCATGCGGCCGCGATAGGCGGCGGGGAAGAACAGCGTCAGGTAGAACAGGATGCCTGGAAAGAACCCGGCTTCGGCAGCGCCGAGCAGGAAGCGGACGATGTAGAATGAGGTTTCACCCTGGACCAAGGCCATGGCACCGGACAGAATGCCCCAGGTGAACATGATCCGCGCGATCCAAATTCGTGCGCCTGTGCGCACCAGGATCAGGTTCGATGGTGTCTCCAGCGAGAAATAGCTGATGAAGAACATGCCAGCACCCAGGCCGTAGACCGTCGCGCTGAATCCGAGATCTTTGTTCATTTGGAGTGCGGCAAAGCCCAGATTGACCCGATCCAGGAATGCCACGAAATAGCAGATGATCACGAACGGGATCAGGCGGCGCGATACTTTGGCCATGGTGCGCACTTCAAGCGCTTCCATCGGTTTTCTCCCCGAGCGTTATTGCATGCGGCACGAGACGCACTCATCCCGGATCATCTGAGGCGTTCCGGGTTGATCTGATGGTCTTGGAATTACCGCGGCGTTGTCAAATGCAAACGCGATGGCCCTTGCCGACACGGATCATGGCCACATCGGCCGCGGGATGCCGGGCTCCGCTTTTCAGCCTGCCCTTGTCGGCCCGAGCGTCGCATGCACACACTCCGATAAACTCGCTCCAAGAGGAGAGGAAACGCCATGAGGACGCTTCTGACATGGGCCGCTGTCGCGGCACTTGCGGTCGGTGCTTTGACCGCCGCATCCACCGCGCGCGCCGACGACGATGTGATCCGCTTCGGCATCACAGCGCCGATGTCGGGGGCCGCCGCAAGCTGGGGCATCGGCGCCGACTGGGTCGGCCAGCAGGCGGTGAAGTGGATCAACGAGCACGGCGGCATCACCGCCGGCGGCAAGACCTACAAGGTCGCCCTCACCACCTACGAGAACGGCTACAACTCCGCCGACGGCGGCAAAGCCGCGCAGGCCATGCTCAACCGCGACCACGTGCGCTTCATCATCCAGGGCATCGGCACGGCGCCGGTGAAGGCGCTGCAAAGCCTGTCTGAGCGCGTCGGCGCCCTCATGATGCAGGACGCCTGGGGCAAGAGCGTGAAAGGACCGCAGGCGCCGCTCACCTTCACCAACGCCAACACGCCGTTCGAGCTGTTCGGCCCGCTGTTCGATCTGGTGAAGCGCCAGCACCCTGAAGCCAAGACGGTGGCGATGCTCAACCCGAACGACGCCACCGGCCAGGAAGTCGAGGTCGAGGCGGTGAAGCAGTACAAGGCGCGCGGCTACACCATCGTGCTCAGCGCCTGGTACGAGCGCGGCACCACCGAGTTCCAGCCGATCGCAACCAAGCTTGCGCAGACCCATGCCGACGTCATGGATCTGTCCGGCGCGCCGCCGGCCGATGCCGGCTCGGTTTACAAGGAACTGGCGGTGCAGGGTTGGAAGGGTGTCAAGATTTCGTCCTCCGGCACTGGCAGCGACGCGCTGGTGAAGGTCGGCGGGTCCTCGGTGGAGGACGTCTACATGGGCAACGCCGCCGATTTCGGCGGTCCGACGGCCACCCCGTTGCAGCGGCAGCTCAATGCCGATGGACTGAAGGCCTTGGGCGAGCCGGTGAACATCCTGCACATGGCTGCCTGGGACTCGGCGATGGCGATCAAGGCCGGCATCGAGAAGGCCAACTCGATCGATCCCAAGGCTGTGGCGAAGGTGCTGCCGACTCTGATCTTCGAGTTCGAGCTACGGGCCGGCGGCGTTCGGGGGCGAAGCAACCTATGGCAACCCTCAGCAGATGCTGGTGCCGATCATCGTCACGCAGATCAAGAACGGCCAGACCGTGGAGATCGAGCGGATCATCCCGGACGAACTGAAGCAGCGACTGGCGAAGACGCAGTAGCGGCGAGCAAACGACGCGAATGGGACTGCTCGCGCAGCTTTGCCTCAACACGCTGCAGATCGGCGCCGTGTACGTGCTGTTCTCGTTGGGCCTCACGCTCGTGTTCGGCGTGATGAAGGTGATCAACTTCGCGCACGGCCAGTTCTTTACCCTGGCCGCGTTGTTGATCGCTGCGTCGATGCCGGCGTTCACCGTGCAGTTCGGTCTGCCGGTCTGGCTCGACTACCTGGCGAGCTTCGTGCTGGCGATGATCGTGGTGGGCCTGCTCGCCGCCGCGCTGTACTTCATCGGCTTCGAGCGTTACCTGCGCGATCTGATCGGCTCGTTCATCCTGTCGCTGGGGCTGCTGCTGCTGCTCGAGGGCGTCTATCTCTGGCTGTTCACCGGTTCGCCGCGCGTCGTGGCGAAGATACTGCCCGGGCAGCTCTCGCTCGCCGGCGGCGCGATCGAGACGCAGCGGCTGGTGATCTGCGGCCTGTCGCTCGCGTTCACCGTCGCGTTGTACCAGTTCGTCCAGCACAGCAGGCTGGGCAAGGCACTCCGCGCGGTCGCCGAGGACCGTGAGGCCGCGATGCTGCAAGGCATCCGCTACCGCCGCACCTCGTTCTATGGCTTCATGATCGGCTCAGGGCTGGCGGCGGTGTCCGGCGGCCTGCTGGCGCCGCTGACGCCGATCACGCCGGCACTCGGCAGTGACTACCTGACGAAGGCTTTCATCATCATCATCATCGGTGGGCTGGGGAGCATACCCGGTGCGATACTCGGTGGTTTCCTGATTGCCGCCATCGAGAGCGTGGCCGGGTATTTCTTCGACCTGTCATATGCGACCATCGCGATGTTCGCCCTGGTGATCGTGTTCCTGCTGGTGCGGCCGGAAGGCATGCTCGGCTATGCCCAGCGCTAGGGTCGATACCGCGGAGCTGCCACGCACGACCGTGCACCGTGCGCGCATCGGCCCTCTGCTCACCACACTTGGAGCGGCCGGTGTGCTGGCGTTCGCGTGGCTGTCACCGGACGAATACAACCAGCATCTGGTGATGTGGGTCGCGTTGAACGCAGTGCTCGCGGTGGGCCTGCGTTTCGTGCTGCTGGTCGGCGAGACGAACATCGCCACCGGCGCGTTCTACGGCATCGGCGCCTATGTCGCGGCGGTGTGCACGGTGAACTTCGCAGTGCCTTTCCCTCTTGCCCTGCTCGCCGGCGGTGTCGTCGCCACGGTGGTGAGCGCCGGATTCGGTCTCGTCACGCTGCGCACCAAGGGACCCTACTTCATGCTGATCAGCTTCGCGTTCACCGAGGTGACGCGGCTGATCTACACCCGCATCAACTATATCGGCGGCAACTCCGGCATCATGGGCGTGTTCCCGCCGCAAAGCCTGGATCCGTGGATGCCGGCGCTGACGGTTGTGCTGTGCGGCGGGCTGATCCTGGCGCTCTATCTGTGCGAGCGCTCCGACCTCGGCCGCGTGTTTCGCGCCATCGAGAACAACGACGCCATAGTGGAAACCGTCGGCATCAACGTCGTGTCGGTCAAGCTGCTCTGTCTGGTGCTGGCCTCCTTTGCGGTCGGCCTGGCCGGTGCGTTGCACGCGCACATCTACAACGTCATCAGCCCGGGCGATTTCTCTTACCTGGTGCCGGTGTTCGCGCTGGCCTACGTGAAGATCGGCGGTGACTTCGCATGTCTTGGGCGCGGTGCTCGGCGCGGCCCTGCTGACGCTGGTGGCACAGGCCCTGGAAGGCGCGGGCGCGTTGGAGCAGATCCTGTTCGGCGGCGCCATCGTCGCGGCCATGCTGCTGCTGCCCGACGGGCTGTGGGGTGCCGGCAGACGCCTGCTGCGACTGTTGTTGCGGCGATGAGCGCGCTGCTCGTCGCGGAGGACCTGTCGCGCCGGTTCGGTGGCCTGCTGGCGGTGAGCGAGCTCAGCTTCGAGGTCCGCGCCGGCGAAGTGCTTGGCTTGATCGGTCCGAACGGTGCGGGCAAGAGCACCACGTTCAACGTTATCAGCGGCTTCTACCGGCCGACTTCGGGGCGGCTCTCGTTTCGCGGCGAGGACATCACCGGCATGTCGGCGAGTGCCATCAGCCGGCGTGGACTGGTGCGCACCTTCCAGCATGGCAGCCTGCTGCGCGACATGAGCGTGCACGACAACATCCTGATCGGCGCCTTGCGCGCCGTGCGCGATCGGCGGGACCGTCAGCGACATGTTCGCGACACCGCGGAACTGCTGGGGCTCGGCGGACTGCTCGACGCAACCGCCGGCAGCCTGCCGCACGGGCATCAGCGCATGCTGAGCATTGCCATCGCCCTCGCGGCGCGGCCGACGCTGCTGTGTCTGGACGAGCCGCTGACCGGACTCAACTCGACCGAGATCGCGGCAGCGCTGGGATCGATGCAACGCATCCGCGAGGAGTTCGCAACCACGATCATGCTGGTCGATCACAACATGCGCGCTGTGATGCGCATCTGCGACCGTATCGTGGTGCTCAACCACGGGCAGAAGCTGGCCGAGGGCACACCCGCCGAGATCCGCAACGACGCCGAGGTGATCCGCGCCTATCTGGGAGACGATTCGTGAGCGATGCGGTGCTGGAGATCACCGGACTCACCATCAGCTACGGCCAGGTGCGCGCGGTGAGCGACATCCATCTGTCGGTGTTGGGCGGTCGCATCACCACGCTGATCGGTTCGAACGGCGCCGGCAAGACAACCATCATGAAGGGCGTCACCGGCCTCAAGCAGGTGGCATCCGGCGGCGTGCGGTTCCGCGGCGAGCAACTTATCGGCAGGCAGGTGGACGCGATCGTCGCGGCCGGCGTTTCTCTGGTGCCGGAGGGCCGCCGTCTGTTCCCCACCATGAGCGTGCGCGAGAACCTGGAGATCGGCGCGTATCGACGTACTGATGCTGCTGCCGTCCGGGCCGATTTCGATCGTGTGCTGGACTACTTTCCTGCGTTGCGCGAGCGGCTCGATGCCCGTGCCATGGCGCTCTCCGGCGGCCAGCAGCAGATGGTCGCGATCGGCCGTGCGCTGATGTCGGGTCCCAAGTTGCTGCTGCTGGACGAGCCCTCGATCGGCCTTGCGCCCACGGTGGTGCAGACCATCGGCCAGATCATCCAGACCATCAGCCGCAGCGGCGTCGATGTTCTGCTGGTCGAGCAGAATGCCCACATGGCGCTGAAGCTGTCGGACGATGCCTATGTCCTGGAGAACGGCGCCATCGCCATGCAGGGCAACGCGCAGGACCTCATGCGCAGCGAGGCCGTACGCGAGGCGTATCTCGGTCTGTAGCGCGCTGCGGCGACTTTCACGCTGCCTCGGTCAGCATCCGTGTCAGTTCATCCGGCATGCTCAGCATCGGGTAATGTCCGGTGTCGAGTTCCAGCCATCGTGCGCCCAGGCGAGCGGCAGCGCGGCGCTGATGCGCCTCGCCCGGATTGGGCGCCTGGCGGCACCAGATCACCGTCGCCTTCCAGTTCATGTCCCAGAAGTCGGTCAGCCTGACCGGGGTTTCCGAACATCCGGTGGGATGCGGGGTATAGCGGTCGAGTACCCATGCCCGCGTCGCCGGGTCCAGATCGGCGAACAGGCCCTTCTCGGCATCCTCACGCGAGGGCGCCGAGGCCAGCACGGCCGGCCCGGTTGTCGCGCGCTTGACGATGTCACGGGTGCGTTCACCGTTGAACAGCGCCAGCGCATCAACCAGCACGAGGCGTGCGACCCGGTGCCGCATCGCTTCCGCCGCACCGCAGACCACCATGCCGCCCGAGCTTGTGCCGACCAGCACGACATCGTGCAGATCTTCGTAGAACAGCAGGTCGGAAACTTCAGCGACATAGGTCGACGTATCGATGCCCGGCCGCAGTTGGTGCCGGCGCTCGGCGCAACCATCCATCGTCGGCGCATACACGGTGTGGCCGGCGGCACGCAGGCGCGTCGCGACACGCTGCCAGATCCAGCCGCCTTGATAGGACCCGTGCACCAGAACAAATGTTGTCATCGTCAGCGATCCTTTGCTTGCTGGTGTCGTCAGTTGAAGGCGACGGTGCTGGCGGGCTCCTCATAAAACTCCGGATCGCGCCGCAACCGCCCGACCATCGCCTCGACATAGGGTGCCGTCGCACAGAGCTGCTGGAAATGCCGCTCGTTCATAGTGAGACCCGCGCGGCGACAAGCGGCAGCGATCTCATCGCACCGCGTCGCGCCGATCTCCGGCTGTGCCGGGTCGGGGATTGGCGGGAGCGTGGTGGAGAATGCCGCGTTCGGCTCCAATGTCGGCCGGCGCGCGCGCCAAGGTGTCGCGGCTTCATAGGCGTGTGCGACCCGCAATACGGTCGCGTCGTCGAATGGTCGGCCGACGATCTGCATCGATAACGGCAGGCCATCCGGCGTGTAGCCGATGCACTGTGCCAGCGCCGGACCGCCGGTCACGTTGAATGGCGTCGTCAAGGATGGCTTCTGCCAGAAGCCGATGGTGCGCCAGCTATCCAGGCGCGGTGCGGGTCCAGGTCCGGCGGTCACCAGCACGTCGTATTTCGCGTACAGAGGCGCCATCTCTGCGATCAACACGCGCCGCCAACGCGACGCCTGCACATAATCGGCAGCGGAAATCAGCAGCGCACCCAGCGTGCGGCCGAGAAAATCCTCGCCGAAGTCACCGAGCCTGGTACGCAGCGCCGGCTCGTGCACGGCATACAGTTCGCTTTCCGCGCCGGTGATCTTGACGTCGTGGTAGACCTGCGCAGGCCGGATGCGGACGTCCTCCAGCACGGCGCCTAACCCGCGCAGCACCTCGAACGCCGCTTCCAGTGCAGCCTTCGCCACCGAGGGTATCGGTGCGTCCTGCTCGAACAGATGGCGCAGCACGCCGATGCGAAGCCCCTTGATGCTGCCGGTCAGCGCGGCGCGATAGTCGGGCGTCGGTCGGTTCGCGCTCGCCGGGTCCTTCGGATCATGACCGGCGATGGCCTGCAGCATGATGGCGCAGTCCTCGACTGACCAGGTTATCGGACCGGCGTGGTCGTAGCTGAACGAGTTGGTATAGACGCCGAAGCGGCTGACCAGGCCGTAGGTCGGCTTCAAACCGATCAGGCCGCACAGCGCGGCCGGGTTGCGGATCGAACCGCCCGTGTCGGAGCCGAGAGCGCCCATCATCAGCCCCGCTGCGACGCCGGCACCCGAGCCGCTGGACGATCCGCCGGTCGCATGCTCGCGGTTCCACGGATTGCGCGCCGGCGGCCACGGCAGGTCGAACGAAGGACCACCGTGGGCGAATTCGTGCGTCGCCAATTTGCCAAGCAGGACCGCGCCAGCGTCACGCGGTTTCGTGACCGTGGTGGCGTCAAAGTCGGGAACATAATCGGCGCGCGTGCGCGAATGGCTGGTCGTGCGGATGCCGGCGGTGCAGTAGATGTCCTTCAGCGCGAACGGGATGCCGTGCATGGGGCCGCGATAGTTGCCAGCCATGATCTCGGCTTCCGCGATGCGCGCCTGAGCCAGCGCCTGGTCCGCGGTGACCAGCAGATAGGCATTGAGCTGCGGATCGATCGCGGCGATGCGGTCGAGGAAGGCGCGGGTCAGCGTTACCGGCGAAAGCTGCCGGCGTTCGATCAGGCGCGCGGCTTCGGCGATGGTGAGAAAGTGCAGATCGGTCGTGCGGGGTGCTGCATCATTGGGCATCGGCGGGTTCCTTCATACAGCCGGACGCGCGCGGATTTCATCGGCCACCTTGCGCGGCAGGAACTGGCCATCCTTCGGATCGCCAAAGAACTGCCCGCCCTCCACCATCACCTTCCCGCGCAGCACGGTCACGCTGGGCCACGCCGTCACGACATGGCCTTCCCAAGGTGTGTAGTCGGTCTCATGCAGGTCGGCGGCACGAATTGTCTTCTCGATGCCGGTGTCCAGCACCACCACATCGGCGTCCGAGCCGACCGCCAGCGCACCCTTGCGCGGATACATGCCCATGATCTTCGCCGCGTTGCTCGACACCATGCCGGCGAAGTGCTCCAGCGAGTAGCCACGCTGCGTCACCATCTGCGTATACATCAGCGACAGCCGCGGTTCGACGCCGGAATTGCCGCCGGTCGTGTCGTCGATGCGCGAACCTTGCAGCTTCACGCGCAGCGGGCAGCACAACTCGTCGGTGGCGATCACCTGGATGGCACCATGGTTCGTTGCCTCCCACAGCGCCCTCTGATCTTCCGGGAACTTCAGCGACGGGTAGGTGTGATACATCTGCGCGTTGGGCCTCTTGTAGTCCTCGGCTGAGTACAGCAGGTACTGGTGCAATGTCTCGCCATACATCGGGAAGCCGCGCGCCCGCGATCCGGCCAGTGCCGCGACACCGGTGGCGGCCGACACGTGCACCATGTAGAGCGCCGCACCTTCCACCCGTTCCGCCAAACGGATCACCCGGTTGAACGACAGCTCCTCCGACAACGTGTTGTGCACCTCCGCCATGTGCTCGAAGCCGACACGGTTCTCTCGCATCAGCTTCTCGTACATGAACATGACGATGTCGTTGTCCTCGGCGTGGATAGCAGCGACACCGCCCGCCTTCGCGACAGTCTTCAATGCTTCCCAGATGTCGCCGTACTGCACCATGCGGCCGGTGTTGCCGGGGCGGATGTCGGTGGTGAAGATCTTGATGCTGGCATGACCGGCCTGCATCGCTTCCGCCAGCTCGTCGTGCTGGTTGACGGGGATCTTGCCCATCAACGTCAGATGGAAGCCGTAGTCGCAGTAGCACGCGGCCTTCCAGTCTGCGTCGGTCTGCTCGATCGCGGTCCGGATCGATCGGTCATGCGTGCACTGCACGAAATCGATCAGCGACGTGGTGCCGCCGAACAGCGCGGCACGGCTGACCTGCGCCGGTGGATCGGTGTATTTCGGCTCGGCCTCGCCTGGGAAGCGGATCGGCGACAGGCAGTGGATATGCGGATCGATGCCGCCGGGGATCACCACCTTGCCGGTCGCATCGACGGTGCGCGCCGCGGCACCAAGCGAACCCGGCGCACCGATCATCGCGATCTTGCCGCCGGCGATGCCGATATCCGCCGCGGCGGTGCCGCTCGGCAACACGCAGCTGCCACCTGCTATCACGAGGTCCAGCATCATCATCCCCTTGTCGTTGTTTCACCCGTCTCGGCCAGCACCGGATCGCCGGCAGCGAAACGCTCCAGCAGAGTATCGGCGGCGATGTCGCGCACGATGAACACGAGACGGCTGCGTCGATCGGAATCTGGCCAGGAGTTCGAACCAGCGCGGCGGATACAGCGTGTGCTGCACGGCATGGATCGCTGCCGGCCCTGCGGCGCGATCGGCGAATGCCACGATGCCCTTCACCCGCAACAGGTCCTCGCCGCGCTCGCGTGCCAGCCTGCCCAGCGCCATGGAAAAATCCAGCCGCGACATCGGCCGGCGCAGCACCAGCACGACGGCACGAATGCCATGCGCGTGGACGGCGGTCGCCACGAAGCGTGGCCGCGCAGCTTTGGTCTGATCGCCACCGAACAGCGCGGCAGCGGGCGCGACCGCCGCAGCATCGTCGATGCTGGCCGCCGGGTTCAGTGCTTCGAGCCGCTGCCGCAACAAGAGCGGCGGCGTGGCGAGATCGGTCTTGGTGAGCAGCAGCCGGTCGGCGCAGGCAGCCTGCGCGGTGGCCTCGGGGAAACGGTCCAGTGTTGCCGCACCGGACACCGTATCGATGGTGGCAACCACCGCGTGCACCTGCAACGCCCGCTCGAGGAACGCATCGGCCGATAGCGTGTAGAGGATCGGGCTGGGCTCAGCGAGTCCACTGGTCTCAAGCACCAGGCGCCGGAATGGCGGCAGTTCAGCGTTCGCGCGCCGTCGCAGCAGACGGTACAGCGTGTCGGCGAGATCCTGCCGCACGGCGCAGCAGACACAGCCGTTGGGCAACGCCACGACTTCCTGGTCCGCTACTTCCAGCAGCAGATGATCGAGGCCGATGGCACCGAATTCGTTGACGATAACCGCCGTATCCGACAGGGCCGGGCTGGCCAGCATGCGCGACAGCAGCGTGGTCTTGCCGCTGCCGAGGAAGCCGGTGAGAACCGAGATCGGCAGGGGGTTCGTCGGCAGTTCTGGAGCGGGACGCTGCATAACCAGTCAATCCCACCACATGAACGGATGGACGCCAACGAGGGCGTGGCGCTTCGCCCGCACTACGCCTTGAACTGAGCCGAGCGCCACCTGACAGCGGCCGGTACGCCTGCGGTTCTGGCGATCTCGCGGAACTGCGTCCCATGTTCGGTTGCGGTCGCGTAAAGCGGACCGACGACATCGAGCCCGGCATGCAGCGCGGTGCGAAACCCGGCCGCGTCAGCGACGCGGTTGACCGCGCGCTTCGTCGCATAGAGGGCCTCGGGCGAGATCAGCGACAGGCGTTTTGCGTAGCTGAGGCTCGCCTCGCGCAACTCGGCGAGCGGCACGATGCGATTGATCATACCGAAGTCGAGCGCGGTCTGTGCGTCGATCTGATCGCCGAAATAGAGGAGCTCGCGCGCCCTTTTGTAGCCGATGATCATCGGCATCACGATGGCCGGACCAACCGCTGAAAACCGCACTTCCGGTTCGCCGAATGTCGCGTTGTCCGCCGCGATCGTCAGGTCACACAGCATCACGAGTTCGCACCCGCCGCCAAGCACATGGCCTTGCACCGACGCGATCACCGGCTTCTTCATCAGCCAGGGCGCCATCTCGAATTCGAGCTGCGGTTGCAGATGCGCGTGCGCCTTGGTCGGGTCGCTGCGCCAATCGTCAGCCTCGGGGCCCTTGGCGCCAATGTCGTATCCGGCGCAGAAGCTGCGACCCTCGGCGCGCAGCAGCACCACGCTCGTCGCGGCATCGGCATCGGCGCGCACGAAGGCGCCGGTCAGCGCTTGCTGGAGTTCGTGACTGATTGCGTTGAGCTTATCCGGCCGATTGAGCGTCACGACGCCGACTTTGTCGTCGACGTCGTAAAGGACCAATGGATCTGCCAAGGTCACCTCCTCAGCGCGGGCCGCATGGGCGTTTAGCTGCGGGGTTGGCGGGCAGCAGAAACCGGGGCCGCTCCCATGGCTGCCTTGACCTTATCGGGACGGGTGAAGGCGAGGTATTCCTGGGCATATTCGGGCGGCAGGATCTCGACCATCGTTTCGTTCTCCACCCAGACCTCGATCACGTGAAATGGGCCGCGATTGCAGTCGAAGCATTGCCATCCGGCGCGCTGGGCGATCGCCTTCACACTGGGCGCGTCGGTCGCGACGCTGAGTGCGAAATGGGTCGAACCATAGCCGCGCGCGTCCTTCTTGACGAAGGTGCCGCCGGTGACGCCGCCGGGCTGAAGCTCGGTTCCCGCCGGATAGACCTCCACGCCAGACCCGTGCTCATCGAGCTGCAGCGCGAAGAAGCTTCCCGGATTGGGTGGGAACGGTACCGCCGATCCGCCCATGAGTTCGGCGAGCACCTCGGCCGAGCGCTTCGGGTCTTGTGCCGCGATGGAGAGATGATGGATCATGGTTTCCTCACGCGTTGAGCCACGGCAAATCATAGCATGAACGCAGCCGCTGAGGCGATGGCCGGCAACCCGGGGTGCAGTTCGGCGCAGATCACTGAGGCGGCGCAAAGGCCAATAGAGCAGGAGAGATCTATGGATGTTGGAATGATGATGGCTTTCACCAGCTACGGCTGGGAGGACTGTTCCGACGCGCAGGTATGGGACGAGGAATTGCGGCTCGCGCGGCTTGCCGCCGATCTGGGCTTCGACTGCCTCTGGTCGGCCGAGCATCACTTCAACGACTACTCGTTTGTGCCCGACAACATCCAGCTCATGTCATATCTGACGGCCGTCTGTCCGAACATCGATCTCGGAACCGCCGCCGTGATCGTGCCTTGGCACGATCCGCTGCGCGTTGCCGAACAGGCGTCGGTGCTGGATTATCTGAGCAAGGGCCGCTTTCGCTTTGGTATGGGCCGCGGCCTCGCGCGCCGCGAGTTCGCTGCGTTTCGCCTCAGCATGGACGAGTCACGCGGGCGGTTCGACGAGGCGGCACCGATGATCGTCAACGCCCTGAAAACCGGCTTCATGGAAGGCGACGGACCCTACTACAAACAGCCGCGCATCGAAATCCGCCCTCGTCCGCAGCATTCCTTCGATGGGCGCATCTATGCGGTGGCATCGAGTGAGGATTCTGTTGCGTCAGCCGCCAAACTTGGTGCTCACATGGTGATGTTTGCCGATCGGCCGTGGGAGATGCGCCTGCCCGTGATCGAGCGTGGTCGCGAGCTGCATCGGCAGTTCCATGGCACCGAACAGCCTCACATCATGATGACCGAGTTCTGCGTCTGCGGATCCGATCTCGCCAAGACGGAGGACGAGGCGCGTCAGTTCCAAGGGAAGTTCGTTGAAAGCAACTTCTATCATTATGAGTTCCTGGGTGAGCACTTCAAAACCGTGAAGGGCTACGATGCCTACCAGCAGAAGGCTGAGATCGCGCGCAAGGGCGGCCTGGAGGGTGCGGTGGCTGGTTTCATGCAGGCTGCGAGTTGGGGAACACCTGACAAGATCCTGCGCGGGCTGGAGGCGCGCCGTGAGCTCGTCGGCGATTTTGAACTCAATGTTGCCTTTCGCTTCGGCGGGACTCCGCTCGAGGTTTCCGAGCGCAGCCTAAAACTCTTCGCGGCAGAGGTCCTGCCGGTTCTGCAGTCCTGGAAGCCGGGCGAGGCCAAGAGGAAAGCCGCATAGGTCGCTACCCTGGCACGGGAACTGTTGGTTGCGCTGAGGAGAGAGCGGTCTCGGCGTGCAGACCGGCGCGCCGCGTCGGCTGCGTGATCATATCGGGCAGGCCATGAGGTGTCGCCGGAAACTCGGCCCGATGGCGCACCTGCGATGGCGGCATTGCCAGCTTCGCGGCATGCCCGGCCGAGCGTGATGGCTTTTCGACTTTCGGCAGCGGCGCTTGGCGCGTCGGCCGCGTGGTCGCATCGGCGAGGCGCGCCGCGGCGAGGGCGTTGTTGCGCAGGCGGACGGCCGTGTCGTCAGCAATGCCGGGTCTGGCCGCGCGAGCAAAGCCATCCATCGCGGCAAAATGCGCGGCGATCGCGCGGGCGGCCGCCGCGGCCTCCTTCGCGTCCGCCGGATGCAATGCCTCCAGCATCGTGCACGCCATGGCCAGGCAAGCCTCGCGATCGGCGCCGCCTGAGTGGGTGCCCGCCGGAATGGTTGCGGCCAAGGTCTCGAGCAGCAACGCGAGGAAATCCTGGGTGATCATGGGCTCCGGCTCCCGAGGGTTTCTTGGTTGCCGGAGTATGACACTGGCGAGTGAACAAAAAGTGAATCTTAGCCGGCGACCGCCTCGCCCGGCAGCGTGCCCCAGAACTGGCTGCGCTTGAGGTAGCCGCGATAGTCGCCGGTCTGCACCTGACACCAGTCGGACGTCGCCTGACAGGAGCGGATGTGCCCGATCACCCCGTCCTTGAGGATCGCCACCGGCGAGGCACTGTCCTGCGCCTCGCGCCGCAAGGTCGCGTCCTTGGCGGTCACGATGAAGCTGCGGCGTCCGGTGAGCGTCGCCTGGTGCACCCAGCCCTTGGTGCCTTCGGGGTCCTGCACCAACCGCCAGACCTCGAACTCACGCAGGATCTCCACCGGCAGGTCGCGTCGCTTGTAGATCCATTCGATGGGATACCGCGTGCCAGGGCCGGCGCGGAGATTGACCTCATCCGAGCGGAGCGCGACGAAGCGCGGCAGCGGCAGGCCCGTGTTCGAGCCTTTGGTGTTGTCCGCCTCAGTCGGCTTCGGCGGTTCAGCGGGGACGGGCACGGGGGCGGAAGCGGGCGGCGGGAGCGGTGACGCAGCCGCAGGCTTGGCCGGCGGTTTCTGCGGGTGGGTCGCGCCATGCGGCTGCACCACGGGCGTGGGTTTGTGCTTCGCCGGCGGCGGCTTCGTGGTGGTGGTGGTGGTCGTCGTCTGAGCCATCGCTCCCGGCGCAATCAGGAGCGCGCCGCACATCAGCAGCCTGAGCAGCGACGCCGGTGCGGGAATGGTCATGCGCAATGCGTGCCAAGTCGGCGCGAGCCGGGTCAAGCGAGACGCGCGTTGGTTACGATTTTGCCATCTTGCGGCCAGCGAAGGCGCGTGCGGGTGCTTGTATTCGCAACCGGAATAGATCCAAGCTCCACGCCAAACGGGACACGACAACGATCGAGGGGGATACCATGAGCGGCAATCATGCCGATTTCAGCGGGGACATTCCGCTGAACTACGATCGTGGTCTTGGGCCGATTTTGTTTGCCGGCTACGCGGCGGACATGGCGAACCGGGTTGCCTCGGGTGGTGTGGTATCCCGCGTCCTCGAGACGGCTGCCGGCAGCGGCATTGTCACCCGGGCGCTGCGCGATGCGCTTCCCGCGGACGCGCATCTCACCGCGACCGACCTGAACCCCGGCATGCTGGCTGTCGCGCAGGAGAAGATCGGTGCGGACGAGGCGGTGGCGTTTCAGCAGGCTGACGCGATGGCGTTGCCGTTCCCGGACGGGTCATTCGACACGATGATCTGCCAGTTCGGCGTCATGTTCTTCCCGGACAAGAACGAGGGGCATCGGGAGGCGCATCGGGTGCTGGCCTCGGGCGGCCGATATCTGTTCAGCGTATGGGATGCGCATCGCCATAATGCGTTCGGCCGGATCACGCATGAGGTGATCGGCAGCTTCTTCCCGGTCGATCCGCCAAGATTTTACGAGGTGCCATTCGGTTACCATCAGATCGACCCGATCAAGGAGGCGCTGCTTGCGACAGGGTTCGACAGGATCGACGTCTCGGTCGTTCGCCGCAACCCGGTGGTGACTGATTTTGCGAGCTTCGCGGCTGGTTGTGTATTCGGTAATCCGGTGTTCGATCAGATTCGTCAGCGCGGCGCCAAGCCGTCAGAGGTTCACGCAGCGGTTGCCGCAGCGATGCGGGAGGAATTCGGCGGCGAACCTGCCGTCGTTCCGCTGCAGGCGATCATGTTCGAGGCCCGCAAAGGTTAGCTGGCGGGACGTCAGATCGCGACGATCTGCCCGGCGCCGACTGCGGCGAGGAATGTCGCCACGCCGGCCACCTCGACACCGGGCATCAATCGCGCCGCATCCAGACCCTCGGCACGCAGGCCGGCCTCGCAGGCGATCAGCCGCATGCCCATCTCGCGCGACGCCTCGCGCAGCTCGTCGAGGCCGGCCACGCCGGCGCTCCGCACGCGTTCGTCCCGCGCCGCGTCCATCAGGCCGGACCAGTCGGTGAACAGCGCATGGCAGCCGGCATTGGTGGCGAACAGCACCACCTGCCGTCCCAGCGCCGCGGCGCCGGAGGCCAGCACGAACGCGTAGTGCGCGCGGTCGTGCGTACCCGACAGCAGCAGGATGCCGAGTGCTTCAGACGGCACAGGCTGGGGCCGTGGCGTGCCGGTGCTGCGACAGGTCCCTGATCGTGGCCACCGGGCTGCACAGTGCGCAGTGGGGATCCGCGTGCAGCCGCACGGTGCGGAAGCGCGTCGCGAGCGCGTCCCAGATCAGCAGCTTGCCCGACAGGCTCTCGCCGACGCCGAGGATTTCCTTCAGCGCCTCGGTGGCCTGCAAAGTTCCCATCACACCGGTGACCGCGCCGAACACACCTGCCTCGCTGCAGGTGGGCACGGTGCCCTCGGGAGGCGCTTCCGGGTAGAGACAGCGATAGCAGGGGCCGCCCGCATGCAGATGCGGCTTGAACACCGAGAGCTGGCCCTCGAAACGCAGCACGGCGGCGGACACCAGTGTGCGGCGGGCGAGCACGCAGGCGTCGGCCAGCAGGAAGCGCGTGGCAAAATTGTCGGTGCCGTCGCACACGAGGTCGTGGCGCTCGATCAGGTCGAGCACGTTGTCGGCGTCGAGACGCACGTTGTACGGCACAAGCCGAACTTCGGGGTTGATGGCGCGCGCGGTCCTGGCGGCCGATTCGGCCTTGAGCTCGCCGATCCGGTCGGTGGTGTGGGCGATCTGGCGCTGCAGATTCGACAGCTCGAGCCGGTCGTGGTCGACAATGCCGATGGTGCCCACGCCGGCAGCGGCGAGGTACAGCACAAGCGGCGAGCCAAGCCCACCGGCGCCCACCACCAGCACGCGGGCTGCCTTCAGCTTTGCCTGGCCGATGCCGCCTACGTCCTGCAACAGGATGTGCCGCGAGTAGCGGCGGATTTCGTCTTCGGTGAAATCGAGGTCCATGGGGTTAAGATAGGGTGATGCGTGGTTCAGTGACAGCGGTGCACTTCGCGTTGTGTGGGGACGTCGCGTCCCCTTCTCCTGACTCCCTCCCGCAAGGGGAGGGGGCGAAGAGATGAATGATGAGGGCGCGCTGGTGCTGTTTTCGGGTGGGCAGGACAGCACGACCTGCCTTGCCTGGGCGCTCGACCGCTATCGGAACGTGGAGACCGTCGGGTTCTCCTATGGTCAGCGACATGCGGTGGAACTGGAGTGCCGCGCGCCGATCCGTAGTGCCCTTGGCGCAAACTGGGCGGGCCGGCTCGGCGACGATCACACCATCGACCTGGCAGCCACACTGGGGGGGCTTGGCGCGACGGCGCTCACCAGCGACACGGCCATCGCGATGACCGGGGAGGGCCTGCCCAACACATTCGTGCCCGGCCGCAACCTGCTGTTCTTTACCTGCGCCGCGGCGCTCGCCTATCGGCGCGGCCTGCGCCGGATCGTCGCCGGCATGTGCGAGACCGACTACTCGGGCTACCCGGACTGCCGCGACGACACGATCAAGGCGATGCAGCTCGCGCTCAACCTCGGCATGCAGCGGCGCTTCGTGCTGGAGACGCCGCTGATGTGGCGGGACAAGGCCGCAACGTGGGCGCTGGCGCATCAGATGGGCGGCGCGGCACTGGTCGAGCTGATCCGCATCGAGAGCCATAGCTGCTACCTGGGCGACCGCACGCACCTGCACGACTGGGGCTATGGCTGCGGCACCTGCCCGGCGTGCGAGCTGCGCGCCGGCGGCTGGCAGCGCTGGCGCGCGGGCACCGGCTCGGGTTCAATCAGCGACCCACCGCCAGGAGAAAGTGAATGAAGTTCCTCGCCCCCGCCGTCGCGCTGACTGCTGTCCTGCTCACGCTGCCAGCACATGCGCAGCGCGGCGTGAATCTTCAGGCGCGCACCGCGGGCGATCTGGCGGAGCTTTGCGCCGCCAACCCGAAAGAACCGTCAGGCGACGCCAGGATCAACTTCTGCCGTGGATTCACGCAGGGCGCCGTCGACGTTGAACTCCGCCACTCAGAGGGCAAGAAGCCGTTCTGCTTTCCCAGCCCATCGCCGACGCGCTCCGCGACGCTCACCGAATTCGTGGGCTGGGTCCGCTCCATGCCCGAACACAAATCTCTGAATGCGGTGGACGGATTCTTCCAGTTCCTGGGCGAGCGCTTCCCTTGCAAGTAGCGCAAGTCGATCCAAGTGCAATTCTCCGGTGCGGCAACGCCCTCGGATAGCGTCGGCGAATATTCGGAGGGGCGCCCGGCCAAACAGCCGGTGAGCGAGTGCCCGATGGAAAAGCGAATACTTGTCGTTGATGACGATGTGCGTCTGACCGAAATCGTGGCCTTGACCGCAGCGACACTCGGCATTGCTGCCACGCAGGTGAACGATCCGTCGCGCGCCATCGATGCCTTCATTGCGGTCAGGCCGGATGTGGCGATGATTGACATCTTCATGCCCGAGAAGGACGGCATCGAACTGCTGAACGAGATCCTGCTGACGGGCATTGTGACGAACGTCGTGCTGACCTCCGGTAATGCCGGTGACCTGCTGGCGTTGGCGCAGGACACCATGCGGTTTCATGGCCGGGCGGAGGCCGAGTACCTGGCGAAGCCGTTCCGCCGCGCCGCCCTTGTCGAGGTGCTCACGCGACTGACGGGTTGATTGGCACTGGGGGATCGCCGTGGAGTGGCCGAGCCGGTGCTCGCGCCGCGGGGGTGCCGCGATGCTGGTTCGCTGTGCTTCGGCGGCTTGCCTGTCGGTGTCCTCACCATTCCCGCCCAACGTCAGCCGCGGCCGATATACGGCATCTTCGTCGCCATGACGGTTATGAACTGAACATTTGCCTCGAGCGACAGGCTGGCCATATAGGCGACCCCGCGCGCGACATCGTTCACGTCGATCCGCGCCTCCGGCTCGACCTTGCCGCTGGCCTGCAGACGGCCTCGTGCCGTGTCTTCGTTGCGTGTGGTCGCGGCATTGCCGATGTCGATCTGGACGCAGGCGATGTCGTATTCGCGTCCATCGAGCGACAATGATCGGGTCAGTCCGGTCAGTGCGTGCTTGGTCGCCGCGTAGGGTGTCGAATTCCGCCGGGGCACATGAGCCGAGACCGAGCCGTTGTTGATGATCCGTCCACCGCGCGGCTGTTGGCTCTTCATCATGCGGAACGCTTGCTGCGCGCAGAGGAACGAGCCGGTCAGGTTGACGGCGACGACGTTCGACCATTGCTCAAGCGTCAGATCCTCGATTGGAATGTTGCGGGTGCTGATGCCCGCGTTGTTGAACAGGAGATCGATCCGGCCATATGTCGCCTTGACCGCATCGAACAAAGACGCGATCGCGGCCGGGTCGGAGACATCTGTTGGCACAACAAGCATCCGGGGCGGCGACGCCTTGGCGAGCGTGGCCGTCTGTTCGAGCATTTCGCGCCGGCGCCCGGCCAGCACGACCGAGAATCCGTCAGCGTAAAGCGCGAGCGCAGTTGCTCGCCCGATGCCGCTGCCGGCTCCGGTAATCACCGCGATCTTTGCCGATGTGTCCATGACCGGTTGCCTCCCGTGAATGGCGCAATACCTGGGCCATCCTCAGCGCCGCGCCGCCCGAGAGCAACCGTTCGTCAGGTGAGTGGGTTCGAACCGAAGACGACGGCGCTACGTTCGCTGGCCTGGCCGGTGATCGACGCTCGAACCGCCATTGGCCTCACCCCACCGGCACGACCAGCGCTGCAGCCCGGCGGCGTATGTCGTCGGGCCATTCGGCGGGGCGGCGCGCGTCAAGATCGAGGTTGACGCCGAATTGGCTCACCCGCGCGACCTCGGCACCGTTGCGAGGGTCAGTTATGCGATGGATCATGCGGAGCGAAGAATTGCCGAGATGGCCGATGCCGGTTTCGACCAGATAAGGCGCGTCGATCCGCAATGAACCGGACAACCGCAGGGTCAGCTCGAAGGTCGAAAAGCCACGCCGCTGCCTTTGCATGAGCGCGGCATCCATGCCGATTGCCGCACCAAGCTGACCGGAGGCGTTGGAGCAGCGATGCACGATCGCACCGAGAGCGAAGTGGCCAGCCGCGTCGACGTCACCGGGCTTGACCCGACCGCGGGCGGTGGGGATGAAACTGTCTGTCGTGACCGGCTCTGGCCGCAGCGTCTCATCCGGACCATTCCAGAGCGCGATCCGGTTTGCGATCACACCGCGTTGTTGCGATGTCAGCGGCGAGGCCGACAGCTCCCAATGCTCCTGAAACCAAGTCACGACCTCGGCATTGGCCGAATCGACAAAACGATGCCCCAGGAGCAGCCCGTCCTCGACGCTCAGCGCCGCGCTCTCGACATGAAAACTGGCACCGGCGCGAAGTTCGCGTGCGAAGCGGGTATTTATCCGGCGGGAAATGTCGATTTGGCGCGGCATATCGCCCAGGCCAAGTTCGTCCGCGAGGTTGGCACCCGCCTCCTCCAGCCGATCGAAGTAATAGGCGATCGTGAAGTGCTCGGTCACGTCGCATTGCCAGGGCGGCACCGCGCCACGATAGGTTTCGGTCCAATTCGTCATGACGCGATCTCGATCACCCTTCCCTTGCCCATGTCGACAGTCCAAGAGTTGTTTCTAGCGCATGGGCCTTGGGGATGGCGAGCGGACGCGGTCGTCGCCGCCGACATGGCCGCCGCTTGTAGTGTGGCCGCATCGGTTGCGACGTTGAGCACGAAATGCGTAGCTCGGTAGCCGCGCGTGTCCCTTTTGATGATCATGCCGCCGGAGATGCCGCCTGGTTGCAGCTCCGTTCCCGCAGGATAGGCCTCTACGCCGGATCCGTGCTCATCGAGTTGGAGCGAAGAAGCTTTGAGGGTTGACCCGGCAGCCCGTGAGAGGGTGTCCGGCCTGCTGCTTGATTCGCGAATGCAATTCCTGCAAAGCCGGCCGGTACTTGATTATTGCCGAGGCACCATGCCAGCAACTTTCGCCGACCTGTTCGCGATGTTCGACCGGCTGGGCATCGAGTACAGTACCGTTGAGCATCCGCCGTTCTTTACGGTGGCGGAGGGAAGGCCCTGGCACGACAAGATCCCCGGTCTGCACGGAAAGAACCTGTTCCTAAAGGACCGAAAGGGAGGCATCTGGCTGGTTGTCATGCCAGCCGACAAGCGCGCGCATCTTGGGCGACTTGAGAAGGTGTTGGATGCTCCTCGATTCTCGTTCGCCCGCCCCGACTTGCTGCAGGACTTGCTGGCGCTGACGCCCGGCTCAGTGACGCCGTTCGGGCTGATAAACGACACGCAGCGGCGCGTTACCGTGATCCTGGACGAAGAGATACTCGACAGCGAGTGGGTGAACTTCCATCCGCTGCACAATGCCGCCTCGACCACGCTGCGCTCGTCCGACCTGCTGCGGTTCATCCGCGCGCTCGGCTATGAGCCAACTATTGTGCGACTGCCGGCGGAACCGGCGGACCAATAGTGATGTCCCGGTACTGTTTCGTCAGCCAAGGTGCCTTCGTGTGACCGCGACACGACCTGGGTCCAATGCCTCGAGGCGTGCGGGATCGAAGGAAGCGAGATCGACGGCCCCAGTTGCCCCGTCGAGGATCAACTCGGCCATCGCTTCTCCTGTCGCGGGCGCGTTGAGAATACCCCAAACACTATGGCCTGTTGCTACAAAGGCGCCCGGTGTGCCCGGGATAGCGCCGATCAGCGGGAGTCCGTCCTGTGTCACGGGGCGAAAGCACGCCTGGCTCGAGAGAACCCGGGACGACGCCAGCATCGGTGAGATGCGAGCGCAAAGTTCTTTCAACCTGTCGATCGCACCATCGTCGGGAACGACGAGACCAGGATCAGTCGGAAGGGGAGAGTCGCTCGAGATGGCACACACATACGTGGTGCCGTCGGCCCGGGGAAAGATCTCAGGCGAGAGGATCGTGCCCGTGGCCTCTGCGTATTCGAGGAACAGTGCCTCCGGTGGAATCCCGGCTCCGGTATCGAAGACAAGGCTGTGTCCCTTCAGCCCGAACACGGGCGGAAGGGAAAGCCATTGCGCCGCGAGCACTGACCAAGGGCCCATTGCGATCACGACCGCATCGCCCTCGAGCGCTTCGCCGTCGAGATCGACGCCCACAACGTCCCCGCCGCGGCGCAACAGCCCCGTGACGTTGCCCAGCCGCAACTCGGCTCCCCGCGCTTCCGCTGCACGCATCATACCGATGGTAAAGGCAGCGGGTTGCACCTGGGCTGTCGTACCGATGGATCCGAGCCGGCCGTTGATCGAGATGTTCGGCGAAACCCATCCGAGCCTTGCTCCACGCGACGCGGTGGTGGATGACGCGCCGACGGTACCGCCATAGGTAGTCATCCGGCGGTAGCCCCATTCGCCGACATACGCCTCTGCCAGTTCTGCATGCAACTCGAAGCTACGGCGGGCAAGGTGCATAAGAGGAGTTCCGTCGCACCAATCCATTGCCAAGAACCCGCCCGACCTGCCCGATGCGGCGCAGGCAATCGCGCTCCGCTCGATGACAATGACATCAGCGCCTCTCGCAGCGAGGTGGTAGGCGATGGACACACCGATGGCGCCTCCTCCCAGAATCAAAACGCGCATATGTTGTTCCGCCTTGGTCTCGATGCTCGCGCCACGTCGGGCGAGGGTGGACTAGCCGCGGGAATGGGGCAAACTGGCGCAAACTTAGGGGGTGAGGAGGATGGCCACATACACCATCAAGCCGCTTGTGACAGCGACTGCCATCAATACCGGCGGGCGCAACGGCCATTCCGAGACAACCGATCACTCGGTCAGCGTTGATCTTTCGGTTCGCAAGGAAATGGGCGGTCCAGGGCGTCCGGGCACCACTACACCCGAACACCTGTTTGCAGCAGGCTACGCAGCCTGCTTTGGTGGTGCCCTGGAGTTTGTCGCGCAGCAGCACAAGAAGAATGTGTCAGGCACTGTCGTGACGTGTGATACGTCCGTGGGGCCGCGTGAGGGTGGCGGTTTCGGCATCGCGGTCCGGATGCACGTCAAGATTCCAAATCTACCGACTGCCGAGGCGCGAGGGCTCGTTGAGGAGACCCATGACAAGATCTGCCCTTATAGCCACGCAACGCGAGGGAACATCGACTTCGCGCTGCAAGTAGAAGGAACCTGATATCCGTGGGTGTCAATCGGCGTTGGATATCGGAATATTGACACGGCTCGGCTCCATGCAAAGGAGACCACATCCATGACGATCGACGTTGCGACCGGCATTGTCCGCATTCTCAAGCAGGAGGGTATCGGTTGGGTTTCGACGTTCCCTGTCTGCCGGGTGAACAACGCGCTGGGCCGGGAAGGTGTCCCGATGCTGATGATGCGCGACGACCGCTACGCCGTCGCGGTCGCCGACGCGTTCTCGCGCATCACCGCGGGCTCACGGATCGGCGTGTGCACGTTCCAGGGCGGCGTCAACGCCGCCGGCATGCAGTACGCCTACGCCGGGATGGCGCAGGCCTATGAGGATGGCTCGCCCGTTCTGTGCATCACCGATGGCGTGCCGGCCGGCAGCTCGGGCAACAGCCAGTACCGATGTTGCATCGGCTATGAAGACCGTGTCGAAGTGGTTCGGCTATCTCGACAAGCCCGAGCGCACGCCTGAGTTCATGCGCCGCGCCTTCACCATGCTGCGCAGCGGCAGACCGGGCCCTGTGATCCTCGCAGTTCCCAATGCCACGGCGACATATGACGAGACCGCCGACCCGTACCATCCCGTGAAGGGCTGGAAATCGGCGCCGGACCCGGCGGATGTGCGCGCGGCAGTTGACCAGCTTCTGGGCGCTCGCAACCCGCTGATCTACGCCGGCGAGGGGGTTATCTACGCGGGAGCCTCGGAAGAGCTGAAGGCGCTGGCGGAGCTCGTGAATGTGCCGGTGATCACGACCCTCAAGGCCAAAGGCGCGTTCCCGGAGGACCATCCGCTGTTTGTCGGCGTGCGCGGCGATCAGATCGCACACTACCTGAACAAGAGTGACGTCATCCTCGCGGTGGGCTCGAGCCTGTCGCCGGGCCGCTTCAGCCATGCCATTCCTGATGCGGCGAAGAAGACCATCATCCTCTGCAACGTCGATGAGCTGCACATCAACAAGATGATTCCCACCGCACACGCGGTGATCGGCGATGCGCGCTTCACCTTGCAGGCGCTGCGGCAGGAAGTGTCAGACCGGACGTCCGGTGCCGGACGGGCGGCGGGCAATGTCGCCGCGGAAGTGAGGGCGGCACGCGACGAGGCGCTCGCTCGATACCGGCAGGTGATGAATTCCGACGAGACGCCGATCAACCCGTATCGGGTGTACGGCGATCTCATGGCCGTGCTGGATCTGCGCAATTCGTTCGTGACGCACGAGTCCGGCAACACGCGCGACCAGCTTAGCACCGTGTTTGACACGCTCATCCCGCGCGGCTTCCTGGGCTGGGGCAATGTCTCCACGCTTGGCTTCAGCCTGGCTGCTGCCATTGCCGCCAAGAAGGCGTTCCCGGACAGGGCATCCGTGGCGGTGACCGGCGAGGCGGGCCTTGGCTACATGCTGGGCAATCTCGAGGTTCTGCTGCGAGAGAAACTCGGGGTTACGGTCGTGCACATCAGCAATGGTGGCTTCGCGGGCTATGGACCCGGCTTCTGGGGGGCAGGACACGATCCCTTCACGCACCAGGTGCTGGGGCCCGACGACGTGGATATGTCGAAGGTGATCGGCGCGCTGGGCTTCCACACCGAGCGGGTGAGCGCGGCAGCCGAGGTCATCCCGGCGCTGCGGCGAGCGCTCGACGTCAACACATCAGGCCGACCCGCCTACATCGAGTTCATCTGCTCTCAATATCCGGTCTATGGCCAGTGGGTCGGACGGGGCGAGGGGTGAAACAATGCCGAAGCTGATCCCTGTCGCCGATGCTTTGAGCAAGCCGTTCTGGGACGCCGTCAATCAGAGGCGGCTTATCCTGCAGCACTGCGCTGCCTGCGACCGGCTGCAATACCCACCGCAGCAGGCCTGCCAGGTCTGCAACTCGGCCGCCAGTCTGACGTGGAAAGAGGTCGAGGGACGCGGCCATATCGCGAGCTACATCGTGATCGAGGATGGCCGCCTCAACCGGCGCATGCCCGATCAGCCCTATAACATGGCGATGGTGACGCTGGATGCGGACACGCGGGTCAATTTCTATTCCAATCTCCCCGGCACCCCGCCCTACAAGGTGCCCGTTGGAGCCGCTGTGGAGGTGACGTACGAGGAGGTGGCCCCAGACCAGCTCATCCACGAGTGGCGTGTTGTCGCCTAGGCGAAGAGGAGACGCGGCATGGATCGATTCACCGGTGGTTGCCTGTGCGGCAACGTCCGAATCGTGGCGTCGGGACTCCCATACCGTGTCGGCCTTTGTCACTGCCTCGACTGCCGCAAGCACCATGGGGCGCTGTTTCATGCTGGCGCGGTGTTCCCTCAGGATGCGGTGACGATCGATGGCGAAACACGCGACTACGCCGGGCGGTTTTTCTGTCCGCGCTGCGGCTCGACTGTCTTCGGACGCAGCGCAGACGAAGTCGAAGTGAATCTGGGATCGCTGGATGCGCCAGACCAACTGATGCCGACCTACGAAAGCTGGATCATCCGTCGCGAGTCCTGGTTGCCGCCGTTTCCGCTCACGAGACGCTACGACCGCGATCGTGACACGACGAGTCGGTTTGAGAAGTAGGTCGTACGAAGAGGAAAGGCGGAGCCATGAGCGGGCCAGATCGGTATCAGTGGCGGCGAGACAAGGACGGGCTCGGAGTATGGGAGCATCGCGGCAAGGTCGCAGTGGCTGGTGTCGGACATTCGCCGGTCGACCGTCGCTGGGACGGCGTCTCGATGGACAAGTCGCTCGGCGCCTACTCCATCCTGGCCTGCCAGAAGGCGATGGACGAGGCAGGCGTGACGGCGGATCAGATCGACGGCGTCATCTGCTGCGACAGTCATATCGCAGGCGGCAGCGGGGGCTCTGCGTCGCAGTGGGCGCCACGGCCGTACTTCGCCCCGCCGTATGATTCGGAGTGGGGGCTCACTCTGGTTAACGCGAAGTGGCTCAGCGAGCAGATGGGGCTGCACAACGTCAAATTTGCGCCGTCTGGATTGCCGACCATCAGCGAAATGGTGGGCATGGCGGCACAGGCCGTGGGCGACGGCGTTTGCAACACCTGTCTCGTCATCTATCCGACAGGCAATCTCGAAGGCCGCTACCGTCGCGGTGGCGAAAACGCCGACGACTACGCCCGCGGCGCACGCCAATGGACGGCACCCTGGGGCAATCACGGGGGCAATGATTTCATCAACATGTTTCCGCACGGGCAGTACTGCCTGAAATACGGCGGCAAGCACGACGACCTTGCACCCTTCGTCATCAATCAGCACCGCAATGGGCTGCTCACGCCGTGGGGGTTCAATGCCAGCCATAACGTGCCGCAGCTCACCGTCGAGGAGTATCTCAATTCGCGCTACGTCCTGAACCCGCTCCGGCTTTGGGACTGCGACCGGCCGGTCAATGCATCGACCGCGTATCTGTTCACGACGGCCGAGCGCGCGCGCGATATGGGGCAGAAGCCGGTCTATGTGCTCAATCACTCGCAGCACAATTTCAGGCAGCGGACCACACAGGCCGATCTGGACGAGATCGAGGACTGGACCGACCGCGCCGCGCGGCGAATGTACGAAGGCGCCGCGTTGGGGCCTGCGGACGTTGATGTGTTCAATCCGTATGACGGCTATGCACCGATGGCGCAGTTCTTCCTGGAGGCTTTTCGGTGGCACGGCGTGGGGCGGGGCGATGCCTTCGGGTTCTACGCGGGCGATATCAGGGTCGAGGGACCGCACCCGCTATGCTCGAGCGGCGGCAATCTGGGGAACGGGCGGACGCGCACGGCGATGTACACCGACTGCATCGAGCAGCTCCGCGGCACGGCCGGCGCACGGCAGGTTAAGGTGCGGGCGGAGACTGCGCTGGGGGCATTTACCACGCCGAGCAGCGGGGGGTGGATTATGTTTGGGAAAGAGCCGGGCTGAGGGGGGGCACTAAAGATCTGTGAATTTGCGACGATATATTACCCACCCTTCTTCGCTGCAAGTGGTTTGTTTTCCGTATTGAGATGGTTCTGTGCGAGAGTGTGAATCGATTTCAACTTTCCTTTTTTGCATGCCGATTGACAGTGAGGGTCCCCAATCCGCAAGCTACGTGTCCCCAAGTCAGCTTGAACGCTAAAACGCAAAACTGATCTGCCAACCGACCTCGGAGATGCGGCATGTCTGACCCTTCGCAGTTCAACACCGACCGCACCTATCCGGGCCGATGGACGATCACCTTCAGCAATCCGCCGATCAACATGTTTGTTCCCACAACGATCGTCGAATTGGGAGCGCTGAGGACCGACCTCGAGGCGGACACGTCCGTGAAGGTCGTAATGTTCCAGTCGGCAAATCCGATTTTTTCATCGCCCATCTCGACGTATCCAAGGCAGCTGAACGGCCAGAGGTGCTGGGCCTTTGGCGCGACTTTGTGCTGCGCCTCTCGTCCACGCCAGTCGTGAGCATCGCCAAGATTCGCGGCCGCACGGGCGGCATCGGTAACGAGTTCGCGCTGGCCTGCGACATGCGCTTCGCCAGCCGGCAAAGCGCCCTGTTCGGCAACCCCGAGATCGGCGTCGGACTGGTCCCGGGCGGCGGAGCGCTGGAATGGCTCCCGCGCTTGGTCGGCCGCTCGCGCGCACTTGAGATCGTGCTCAGCGGCGACGATTTCGATGCTGATATCGCCGAGCGCTATGGCTGGGTGAACCGCACGCTGGACGATGACGATCTCGCCTCGTTTGTCGATGCGCTCGTCCGGCGTCTGGCCTCGTTCGACCGTGAAACGCTGGCCGCGGCGAAGGCCCAGATCAATCGGTTCGGGACGCCAACAGCTGTCGAGCTTCAGTCGAGCAACGACATGTTCTTCTCAACCCTGGCCCGGCCCAGTGCGCAGGCGCGCCGTGCCAAGGTCCGTAATATCGGTTACGGTGTTCCGAGCGACTTCGAATTGAACTTCGGTCGGTACCTCCCTGTGCTCGGACGGGCGGACGACGATCACACTGATACGTAGCCAAACTGATCGTCGACCTGGATTTCTGAACTCGGCACCGAGGTTCGACGTCCGCCAGCGCAGCAACAACTGCTGGAGCAAGCCCTCCAGGTTTCCTCGGTTTGTTTCTTCAGAAGGGAGTTCACCGATGAGTGCTGTCGGAAAGCTTGCGGATAGTGACAAGACGGCTATCCGGGCGTTTCATGTGAATGTTCCAGAGGCGGCGCTCGCCGACCTGCGCCGACGCTTGGTGGAGACACGCCTCCCAGAGCAGGAGACCGTGTCAGATTTCACCCAGGGCGTGCCGCTCAAGACTGTACGGCAGGTGCTGCACTACTGGCAGACCAACTATGACTGGCGTAGGGTCGAGGCGCGCCTCAATGCCGTACCGAACTTCATCACTGAAATCGACGGGCTGGACATCCACTTCATACACGTCCGCTCGAAGCACGAGAACGCGCTGCCGCTGATCGTGACGCATGGCTGGCCCGGTTCGGTGGTCGAGCAATTGAAGATCATCGAGCCGCTCACCGACCCCATGGCGCACGGCGGAAGCGAATCGGACGCCTTCCATCTAGTGATCCCGTCGATGCCCGGTTACGGGTTCTCCGGCAAACCGACGACCACCGGCTGGGGCCCCAAGCGCATCGCAAGTGCGTGGATCACGCTGATGCGGCGGCTCGGCTACGAGCGCTTCGTCGCGCAGGGTGGCGATTGGGGTGCGGTCGTCACCGATATGATCGGCGTGCATGCCCCGCCCGAACTGCTCGGCATTCACACCAATATGCCCGGTGCAATTCCCTCGGAGATCGATCAGGCTTCTCTCGGAGGCGCTCCGGCGCCATCCGGTCTTTCTGATGAGGAGAGAAGTTCCTACGAACAACTCGTCTTCTTTTACAGGCATGTATATTATGCATTCTGGATGGGAACGCGCCCGCAAACCCTGACCGGGTTTGCGGACTCGCCCATCGGCCTTGCGACGTTCCTGCTCGATCACGACGCCCGGAGCCTGGAGCTCATCGCGCGTTCGTTCGACGGCCAGCCCGAAGGGCTCACACCGGACGATGTCCTCGACAACGTCACGCTGTTCTGGCTGACGAACACGGGGGTCTCGTCGGCTCGCCTCTATTGGGAGAACAAGCTCCCCTTCTTCAGCCCGAAGGGCGTCAAGGTACCAACGGCCGTGAGCGTTTTCCCGGACGAACTCTACCAGACGCCACGGGCCTGGGCGGAGCGCGCTTATCCCAACCTGATCCACTACAACAAGGTCGCAAAAGGCGGTCACTTCGCCGCTTGGGAACAGCCCGAGCTTTTCACCAAGGAACTTCGTGCTGGCTTCAAGTCGCTTCGCAACTGAGCGCTCTGAGAGGGATCGGCGCGCGCGCCAAGCGAGCGCTGATCCAACGATTTTCACCGCGTCCCTTCACCGCCGAACGGAGGCTCGCGGTCGTCGCCGAGCCGGCCTGACCGCGTTACCGCACGTAATCGCGGCCCATTCCAATGTAATCAGGCAAAAACGCCTGGCCGCAGTTTACCCCGCGGCCAGTGTTCCTTTGGCTCAATCGACGACGGTCCTTATTTACAGACCATTGTCCCATTTGGCATGCGAGTGGCTGGATGGCCCTTTGTCTTGAGGCAATAGTCTTCGCTTTGAACCCCGGGGACGCAATTGCCATAACCATCACGATGGTAGTTCTCACCGCAGCCGCCCAACGCGAACGCTGGCGGGACCGCCAAAGACAGGGTGGTGGAGAAAACGGCGGCAGCCAGTAACGCGAGCACGGAGCGGCTCAGGTCCGGGTGTTATTCAGGGGCGTTGCAAGCCTGTCGCCAAGTCATGGCCGTAAATGCACAGCTACGTGCCGCGCAACACGACCAGCGCGTCCACCGCCTTCACCCCCCGCCCCACCGGCAGCACCATGAGCGGATTGGTGTCCAACTCCGCCAGCTGTCCTTCCATGTGCACGGCGAGATACGACACCCGCACCAGCACATCCGCGAGCGCCTCTACATCCGCCGAAGGCCGTCCGCGAAAGCCCTGGAGCAACCGGGCGCCTTTGACCCCAGCGATCATCGCCTGTGCCTCAGCGCGCGTGATGGGGCAGCGTCGCAGGGCCACATCGTTGTAGACCTCGACCATCACGCCGCCACTGCCGAACAGCAGCACCGGGCCCAGTTGCGGATCGCAAGACACGCCGATGATGACTTCGATACCGTCTTCGACCATCTCCTGCACCGACACGCCGGTGATCCGAGCCTGCGGCGCATAGGCCCTGGCACTGGCCAAAATCTCCGCGTAGGCCGTTCGCACCTGGGCCGCGTCGCCGAGGTTCAGCCGAACGACCCCGGCCTCGGTCTTGTGCAAAATGTCTGGTGAATCGACCTTGAGAGCCACCGGAAACCCGAGCCGCGTAGCGGCCTCGACGGCGGCCTCGGCCGTCGTTGCCAGGTGCTCACGCGCACTCCCCACGCCCCAGGCTGCCAACAGTTGCTTGCTCTCGGACTCCGAGAGTGTCGCACGCCCCAGGCCAAGCGCCCGGGCGATGGCCGCATCCTGTGCCGCCGTGCGCGCCGGGGCCGTGGCAAACCCATCGGCCAGGCGACGTTCGCGCCATGTGTGATAGGCGAGGCGGCTCCGCAGGCCGCGGGCCAACGTGTCCGGCGTGTAGAAGATCGGTATCCGGGCGTTCTTGAGCTGTGCCAGGCCAGCCTTGGCGTCGCGGCTCCCTGTCCACAAAAACACCACGCCCTTGTTGGTCCGATCACGCTGGCTGATAACCTGCTGAGCCTGTGCGTCCGCCCCGGCACTCGCCACGACGAGCGTCCCCATCCGGGGATCATTGTTCATGTGCTCCATGATCTGCGGGAAGGACTCGCTGTTGGCAAAGCCCGTCACGTCGGCCGGATTCGCCGCCCACCCGAAGCCCTTCAGGATCCCGTTGATGCCGTCACGCGCCGCGTCGCCAAGCGTCGGCAGATCGAGACCGGCCTGACCGCACATGTCGGCGGTGAGCGAGCTGATGCCGCCCGAATGCGATACCACCGCGATCCCCGGCAGGCCGGGCTTTGGGGTGTGGGCCAGAAGGTGCGCGACCTCCAAAAGTTCGTCGTAATCCTGGACCCGGATCACCCCATATTGGGAAAAAATCGCATCGTAGCGGGCATCCGCGCCGGTCAGCGCCGCGGTATGCGAGCGCGCAGCCCTCGCCCCGAGTTCCGAACGCCCGATCTTGATCAGCACGATCGGCTTGCCGCGCTCTGCTGCGAGCTTTGCCACTTCGAGAAACTTATCGGCCCGCTTGAAGCCTTCGACAAAACCAGTAATGACCCGAGTATCCGGATCGTCCAGCAAATAGCGGGCGAAATCGGTGAAATCGAGGTCTGCCTCGTTCCCGGTCGAGATTATGTAGCTGAAGCCGATGCCGTTCTCCACCGCGCGGACCAGGAACGGCCCGAACGCCGTCGCGCCGCTTTGGCACACCAGGCCGATCGGCCCGGTCAGACCAGACGCCCCGCGCGATGAAGAGGTGGCCCAGATGTCGTGCTTGACATTCGCGAGTCCGAGGCAATTGGGGCCGCTGATACGCATGCCCGAGGCGCGGGCAAATTCACCCAATTCCCCCTGCAGATCACGCCGGTCGTCCACATCGCGCTCGGCAAATCCGGCAGAAATCACGATCGCCGATCCCGCCCCCTTGCGGTGGCTTTCCTGGAGGACATCGAGCACCTGGTCGTAGGGCACCACGATGCCCACCACGTCGGGGGCCTCCGGCAGGTCAGTCACACTAGGGTAGGACTTCTCCCCCATGATTTCGTCATAACGCGGGTTGACGGCATAGACCCGTATTCGGTCTTTGGCCTTGAGGGCAGCCGCCAGAAACCGCCCGCCATACTGCATCCGCGGCGTCGCGCCGACGATCGCAATCGAGCGTGGGTTGAGCATTTTGTGGATCGACGCCATCTGCGGTTCGGTCCAGAACTCCATGACACCCCCTGAAAAGAACGTGGTCCGTCGGGTCGGCAAGCTTACGCTCTACGAACGGGCTGCCATCGGCCGCTGTTCCCCCATCATTGGCTGAAGCGGAGCACTTGCTGTCAATCGGCGCCCAACGCGGCCGACCTCAGGTGCAGCCGGTCGAAGATCACGCGAGCCGGCCAGAACCCTCAGCGCCGCTCGTCGTGTCTCGGTCGCCGTTCTTGCACCCGCGAACCGGTGCCGACGGAGAATCAACCCTTCAAGCGTTGGTCAATCAGGCGGAGTCTGCTGAACTCATGCTCTTCCCGAAACGCGCCGGCCGATCTCCAACGCGGCGAATGACGGCACCGGGCCAGGCATCAGCCAACGGAAGCCCTGTTCGATCAGGCTCTCGACGTTCTTCGCATCCACGTGCGGATGGCCGCACGGCACGTTGTGCTGCTTGCAGATCGCCAGCACCTCGTTGATCGCCGAGGCAACCGTCGGGTGTTCGTACTGCCGCGGATAGCCGAGGTCCTGCGATAGATCGCCCTCGCCGATCAACACCACGCCGATGCCGGGCACCTGCTCGAGCATCTTCGGCAGGTTGGCGATGGCGCGCTTCTCCTCGCACATGATCACCACAAGGACTTCGCCCTCGGGGTTCAGCGGCCAGGTGTCGGCACGCGGATAGTACTCCTGGTCGGTCAGGCCCCAGTAGCGGGCGGCGGTGCGCGGGGCGTCGCCGCGCTGGCCCGGCGGATCGTAGTACCTGGCCTCGCGCGGGCGCGGATACCGGCAGGCCTGCACGGCATTGCGCGCGTCATCCACCGTCGATACGTGCGGCCATACGATGCCATAGACGCCGATGTCCAGGACCTGCTTGGCGATCCACTGGCTGTTCTCGCCGCCGTTCGGCGGGATGCGGACGAACGGCGTGACCGCGGGCGCAATGCTGCCCGAGCCGGCGATCTGCCGGCGGTTCAGCATGTACTGCAGGCAGTCGCGCAGCGCCTTTATGTCGTACGGGTTGTGTTCCATCTCGAACACTACGCCGTCATACGGCGCGGCGGAGATCGTCAGCGCGTTGCTGATCTCGCCGGGGGAGAACGGCACGAAGGTCGGCTTGCCGGATTCCAGCGCCTTGATCGCGCCGTTGAGGCGGGGAATGTCGGCCATCGTCTCCTCCTTATGTCACAAACAGCTCTTCCACACTGTAGGCGCGGGGGATCAGCCCCTGTTCGGCAGCATAGCGCATCAGCAGCTCGATGGCAGGGCGGTTGGCCGCGACGCCGTACGGCACGGCGGCGTCGGCGAGCCCCATCGACGCCTCGAACAAGCGCATCAGTTCCCCGGCGAGCCACGGATGTTCGGCCAGCAGCGCATCCTTGACCACGACGACATGGTTGATCGGAAAGGCGCCGGTCTTGCGTGACCACGCCGCGGCGGCGGCATCGGCGTCGGGCAAGACCGTGCACACCTGCTCCGGCTCCAGCCCCGCCAGCGCGATCGCCGCATCGATCTCGCCTGACAACAGCATCGCGCGCAGGTCCTGACCTGCTGCGATGCGCTGCACGAATGGAGGGTCGGCGAACTCCTGCACGTGCGCGTCTTCCTCGGTGACCCACGTTATCGAGTTCGGGCGCGATGCCGTACTCATCGTGCAGGATGCCGCGCACCCACACGCCGGTGGTTTGCGACCAGGCGCGCACGCCCACCCATCGGCCCAACAGGTCGGCAGGGCCACGCAGCGGGGAGTCGCGCCGGCAGACCAGTGCGCCGTGATGCAGGCCGCGCAACAGCACGACCGGCAGCGCGGTGATCGGCTTGCCATAGGCCCGCGCCTGCGCGTGCGTGGTCAGCGCGATCTCGCACAGGTCGAACTCCAGCGCGCGCGTCATCCGGCGGAACGCGCGGGTTACCGGCTCGACCTCGACGAAGTCGAAGCCGACGCGCTCGGAATGCACCGTGCCCTGCTTGAGTGCGCGCACCAACGGCGACTTGCCAAGTGCGGTGCGGAGGATGAGCGGCGGCATCATTGGCGCTCCCTCACGGTTGGATAGATATCCGCCCCGTAGTGCTTGCGGAACTCGGCGATCTGGTCCGGCGGCGGTGGCGCGTAGGTGCAGCGCTTCGAGGTGAACCGGCCGCCCATCAGGCGGTTCATCTTCACCGCCATCTCGCCAAGCTTCACAAGGTTGGTGATGCCGTTGAGGATCGGCATCCCGGCGGCGTCGTGGATGTCGGCGTGCGCCAGCAGCGCCATCACCACGCCGCCCGCGGCAATCACCACCTCGGCGCCCGCTTCGGCATTGGCCTGTGCGGCACGCGCGAACTGCGCGACGATCCGTTCGCGCGCCGCCGCGTCGTCGAATGCCACGCCGAGGTCGGTCAGCCGCTCCACCCGCATGCGGTTTACTGCCGCGAGTCGATCGCGCAGCCCATAGCGCCGCACGTTCTCCACGATCCGTGGGGTGAACTTCTCGTTGATCGTCACCAAGGAGAAGCTCGCGCCCATCATGCAGGCGACGTGCAGTGCCGATTCGCACAGGCCCAGCACCGGGATGTCAGCGATCTCGCGCGCCTCCTGCAATCCCGGATCGGCGATGTTGCCGACCAGGAACGCATCGAAACCCTCGCGCACCGCGCGGTGCACGTTCTTCAGCACCTCGCCGGTTTCGAGATACTCCAGATAGCGGAACTGATCGCCGGTGCCGCCGATTTCGGTGATGCCGGCGACGTGGATTTCAGTCTCGGGGTCGCGTACCTTGTCGAGAATGCCGCGCAGAACACGTGGATAGCCGCCCCACTCGGTTTGGCGGGACATGCTCTGATACCAGAGCTTCATGCGGGACCCTCCTGCGCGTCAGGTCGGACGCCAGTCGAACCGGCCGGCGAGCCAATGTCGCAACTCTTGCAGTGCGGCGACGTTGGCGGCGAGGGCAGCGGTATTGGCGGTGGCCGCCGGTCCGCCAAGCGGGCGCACATCGACGGTCGCGGCGGTCGCCTGCACGCCAAGCGAGGCAACGGCATCGATACCGGCGCGCCGCCACAGCGCCACCATCGCCGCCGGCGTGAGCTGCGGCAGCACCAGGCCGAACTCCAATTGAGCCGCGGCGGCGGCGGCGCTCCATGCGTCGCAAAGCGGGTCGTTCGGTAAGCGGCCGATTCGCCCCGCATAGAGTTCGGCGAAATTCGGCACCGCAGGATAGGCCGGATCGCGGCTGACATGGCCGGCGTCATCGAGCGCGCCAAATGTGAACAGCGGCTGCGCACCGGCAGCCGAGAGCGCGGTGAACTGCTCTGGCACGCCGTGCCCGCGCAGCAGCACCGCGTCGACCACTCCTTGCGAAAAAGCGCTCCGTGCCGAGTTGGGCCAGGCGAGGCCGAACACAGGTTCCATCTTCGCGCCAAGCAGGTGGAGACCGAGCGGTGCGGCGAGATCGGCGCTCGCGGGACTGGCGGCAGCGACACGGGCGCGACCGCCTCGCGCCAGCACCGTTGGGCGGCCGACAACGATGGCGGTGCTCATGCCGGCCATAACCGGGACCCAGTGTGCCACGTCGAATTGCGCGCGAGGATCGCCGACCATCCAGGCGATCGCCGCCTGGCCGGGTGCCAGCATCGCCGTCAGCCCATCAGGCGCGCCGCGCGCCTCGAATTGGTTGGCACCGGTGACGCCATCGGCGCTGCCGATCTCCACCCGATGGATCGGCGTGTCGGCGGGCAGCGATTGCTCGAGCGCGGGCAGCAAGGCATCGGCCCACCGGTTGAGCGTCCCGTCGCTGGGCCCCGCCACAAACAGTCTGGGACTTTCGGCGAGCGGCGCCGTCACGGCGGGCGATGGCGCGGCCGACAGGGTTCCGGCCCGCATCGTGACGGGCAGGGCAGACAGCATCGCCAGAAGGCTGCGCCGGCCGGGTCGCGGCAGGTCGGTCATCCTGGTCCCTCTCCCAAGATGACTTTCCTACAGGGTTACCCGGTCGTAGGCAAAATCAGGTGTGCCTTATTCTTCATACGAAACAAGCGCCTCGCACGGCACATCGAGCCGCTTGCGCCCGTTGAGGAAGGTCAGTTCGATCAGTGCCGCCGCGGCGGGTACGACGGCGCCGACGCGGCGCAGCAATGCGATGCCGGCCGCCATCGTGCCTCCGGTGGCGAGCAGGTCATCGACCACCACCACGCGCTGGCCAGGCTCCACGGCGTCGGCCTGCACCTCGACGCGGTCGGTGCCGTATTCCAGCGAGTAGTTCAGTCCGACGGTAACGCCGGGCAGCTTGTTGCGTTTGCGGAGCATGATGAAGCCGCAGCCGAGCTTGAGCGCCAACGGGGCGGCGATCAGGAAGCCGCGGCTCTCGATGCCGGCGAGCAGGTCGGGCTGGTAGGCGCGCACGGCCTTCGCCATGCGGCCCATCGCGACCTGCCAGGCATCGGCATCCCGCAGCAAGGTGGAGATGTCGTAGAACAGGATACCTGGCTTGGGGAAATCCGGAATGCCCCGGATGTGCTCCTTCAGGTCCATGGGCCTGTCGCCTTTCGCGATAATGCTTCGGGTCGGGTGTAGAATGGCGTCCCGATTGCCGCAACCGAGGGGACCGGCAGGAAATTGCAGCGTGGCGGCCGCGGCTAAACCCAAAATTAAGCCGATGGGCGTCTACTGGCGTGGATTTCAAATTGGCCAAAATGGCCAGACATTGAATGGTGCCGCAGGACAAGCGCCTATGCGGCACGCAAAAAACGACAAAAAGGCGCCCCGGCGGGCTCAATTTCTGACGCCGCCGGGGAGCAAGTGAGCCGACTTTGAATGGAGCAACAAAGTCGGGGGTATTTCAGTATCTGCGGCACTGGTTAATGTGGGCTTAACGGCGTGGGGCGGCCCTTCCTTCTTATGGGCCCGCGTGTCCCTTACCAAAGTTGCACCGGCTGCAGCCGTCCGGGCAGACTGGCGTCGATCCACCGGAGGACGCCATGAGCCAGACGGAACTGCACAACGCGGACATCGTTGCGGTGCTGACCGAGGCCAGGGAAGCCTATGTAACCCGTAATCCGAAGAGCCTTGCCCGCTTCGTCGAGGCGACCGCGGTCATGCCCGGCGGCAATACGCGCACCGTGCTGCACTATGCGCCATTCCCGATCGGCATCGCGCGTGGCGAAGGTTGCCGGCTGTGGGACCTCGACGGCGCCGAGTACATCGATTTCCTCGGCGAATACACCGCCGGCATCTACGGCCATTCGCATCCGAAGATCCGCGCCGCGGTGGACGGCGCCCTGGATGCCGGGATCAACTTCGGCGGCACCAATCTGACCGAGGCGAAGTTCGCCCGCGCCGTGTGTGACCGTTTCGGGCTGGAGCGCGTGCGCTTCACCAACTCGGGCACCGAGGCGAATCTGCTGGCGATTTCCGTTGGCCGCATCTTCACCGGGCGTTCGAAGGTCATGGTGTTCGACGGCGGCTACCACGGCGCGGTGTTCGGGTTCGCCGGTGGCGGCTCGCCGATCAATGCGCCGTTCGACTACTTGCTCGCGCCATACAACGACATTGCGGCGACACGGGCGCTGATCGAGCGACACGCGGCCGACCTCGCGCTCGTGATCCTGGAGCCGATGATGGGTGGCGGCGGCTGCATCGCCGCAGAGCCGGAGTTCCTGGCCATGCTGCGCGAGGCGACCACAGAGGTCGGCGCGCTGCTGATCCTGGACGAAGTGATGACGTCGCGTCTCGCTCCGGGCGGGCTGCAGCAGGCACGTGGCGTCAGACCGGATCTGACGACATTGGGCAAATACATCGGCGGCGGCATGTCGTTTGGCGCATTCGGTGGGCGCGCCGACATCATGGACCTGTTCGATCCACGCCGTCCGGATGCGCTGCCGCACGCCGGCACGTTCAACAACAACGTGCTGACTATGTCGGCAGGACTGGCTGGGCTTAGCGAGGTCTACACGCCCGACGCAGCGCGTGCGCTCAATGCGCGCGGAGACGCGTTGCGTCTGCGGCTGAACGCTCTGTGCCGATCACATGATGCGCCAATGCAATTCACCGGCATCGGCTCGATGTTCGCGGTGCATTTCACGCGTGACCCGGTGCGCTCGCCAGCGGACGCGGCGAAGGGCGATGCGAAGCTGAAGGAGCTGTTCTTCTTCGACATGCTGGCGCAGGGCATCTGGCTGGCCCGGCGCGGCATGTTCACGCTGTGCCTGCCGATCGGTGATACTGAATGCAATCGCCTGGTGGCTGCTGTGGAGGAGTTCCTGTCCAGCCGGAGGTCGCTGCTACCCGCGGCCGGGTGACCAGACAGGTCGGAGCCACAACAAAGGGAACGTAGATGAGAAGGCAGTTTTCGCTCACGCGCCGTTATGCCTTGCTCGGCACGGCTGGTGCCCTGTTTGCACCCGCCATCGCGCGGGCGGCCACGCGAGGCGTCAGCGACAGTGAAATAATCATTGGCTGCATGGCGGACCTGTCCGGCGTCACGGCAGTGCAGGGCGTCAACAACGCCGATGGGATGCGCATGGCATTCAATGAGGTGAACGCCAAGGGCGGCGTGCATGGCCGCAAGATCCGCTTCGTCGTCGAGGACATGGAATACACCGTGCCGAAGGCGGTGCAGGCGATGAACAAGCTGCTCAATCGCGACGATATCTTCTTCGCCATCGGCAATGGCGGGACGCCGATGAACGATGCGGTGATGCCGGCGATGTTCGAGAAAGACGTGCCGAACCTGTTCCCCACGACCTGCGCGCGGTCGATGTATGAGCCGTTCAACCGATTGAAATTCAGCCAGTTCTCCTCCTACTACGATCAGATGCGCGCCGGCGTGAAGCACTTTGCCGCGGACAAAGGCGTGCAGACGATCGGCGTGATGTACCAGGACACCGACTACGGCCGCGACGTGCTGGCAGGCACGCAGGCACAGATTGATGCGATGGGGTTGATATTGGGAGGCACCACGGGCCACAAGCCGACCGACACCGATTTCAATGGCGCTGTGGCCAAACTGCGCGACGCCAACTGCGATCTCATCGTGCTGGGCAGCATCGTGAAGGATACGGTGATCATCCTGCAGACCGCGCACAAGCAGGGATGGAATCCAATCTTCATGGGCAACTTTGCGACCTACTCGACTGCGGTGGCCGAGGCGGCGGGGGGTCCGGCAGAGGGGTTCTATTCGATGTCGCCGGCGCCCTATCGTTACCCGGATGACCCGCGTCCCGCGGTGCATGCGTTTGCCACGAGATTCAAACAGACCTTCGGCATCGATCCGAATTATCTCGGGGAGGCAGGCTACACGGCAGCACGGTTCTCCGTGGCTGCACTGGAGAAGGCCGGGCGCGATCTGACACTGGACAGCTTCATCGCCGGGATGGAAAACATGAAGGATTGGCACGACATATTCGAGGGGCCGCCGCTCTCGCTGAGTTCGACGAACCATCACGCGTCCAATCAGTCGTTCCTCTCGGTGGTGAAGGATACGCGCTGGGTTCCGATGCTGCAGGAGCCGCTGAGATTCTGAGCTCACCGAGGCCATAAACAAGTCCAATGGGGGGATATAGCATGAAGCGTCGCACACTGCTCGCGGGTGCAACCGCGTTTGCCGCCGCGCCTGCAATAGGCCGCGCCGCCGAGAAGACCAGGATCGTCTGGTGGCATGCGATGACCGCGGCACTCGGCGAGCAGGTGAACCACCTCGTCGAGGCGTTCAACCAGAGCCAGGACGCCATCGAGGTGCAGGCGATCTACAAGGGTGGCTATGCCGATGTGCTGACCACGACGATAGCGGCGTTCCGTGCCGGCCAGGCGCCGCATCTTGCGCAGATCTTCGAGGTCGGCACCGGATCGATGCTCGCCGCCGGCAAGGCGACGAAGCAGGTGTGGGAGCTGATCAAAGAGACCGGCGTCGCCATCGATCCCAACGCGTATATCCCCGCGGTGCGCGGCTACTACAGCCTGGCGGATGGACGAATGGCGTCGATGCCGTTCAACTCATCCACCGCGGTGATGTGGTACAGCAAGGATGCGTTCCGCAAGGCGGGGCTCGATCCCGACAAGCCGCCGGCGACCTGGCCGGATGTTGTCGCTGCGGCGCAGGCGATCAAGGCGAAGAACGCGGCGGAAATCCCGGTGACCAGTTCTTGGCTGAGCTGGATCCAGCTCGAACAGTACAGCGCGCTGCACGACATTCCGTTCGCGAGCAAGTCCGATGGGTTCGAGGGGCTGGACACCCAGCTCGAAATCAACAGCAAGGCGCATGTGAAGCACGTGCAGCGCCTGCTCGAGATGGCGAAGGACGGCACGTTCAAATACGCCGGGCGCGACAACCAGCCCGATCAGTTGCTGGTATCGGGCAAGGCGGGCATTCATTTCAATTCGTCCGGCATGCGCGGCGATATGGTGAAGAGCGCCAAGTTCGACTGGGGCGAGGCGTTCCTGCCGTATGATCCGGAGATCATCAAGTCGCCGCTCAATTCCATCATCGGCGGGGCAAGTCTGTGGACGATGACGGCGCCGGGACGCACGCCCGAGGAATACAAGGCGGCGGCGACGTTCCTGAAGTTCATCGGCAACCCGGACAACGACGCGTACTGGCATCAGCATACCGGATACGTGCCGGTGACGTTCGCGGGGTTCGAGCTGTCACAGAAGCAGGGGTTCTATGACAAGAACCCGGGAGCGGATCTGCCTGTGAAGCAACTCACGCGTGGCACTGTTACGAGCAATTCGAAAGGGCTGCGACTGGGGCGGCTGGTTGAGATCCGCAATATCATCTACGAGGAGATGGAGAAGGCGTTCCAGGGCAGCCAGGACGCGCAGCAGGCGATGGACAGCGCCGTAAGCCGCGGCAACAAGGTACTGCGGGAGTTCGAGAAGGCGGCGAAGGCCTGAGCCCCTCCCCCAGCCCCCCTTCCGCAAGGGGAGGGGGAGAACATCGGGTCTGACCGCGAATGGAACGTCGCACCATCTTCGAAGGCTGGTTCCTTCCGGCAGTCCTGGTACTGCCGCAATTGCTGCTGACCGCATTCTTCTTCCTATGGCCCGCCGGTGAGGCTGTCTGGTCGAGCCTCACCCGTGAGGATCCCTTCGGCCTGGGCTCCGCCTTCGTCGGCCTCGAGAATTTCACCGATCTCTTCTCTGATCCGCTCTACGTCGATTCCATCGTCCGCACGCTGATCTTCTGCGCCGCCGTCAGCATGCTGGCGATGAGTATCGCACTGCTCCTCGCGGTGTTCGCGGACCACGAGATTCGCGGGCGGGCGATCTATCGCACGCTGCTGATCTGGCCCTATGCGATCGCACCGGCGATCTCCGCCGTTCTGTGGCTGTTCATCCTCAACCCACAGGTGGGCCTGCTCGGACGTTGGCTGAACGCACACGGCGTGCCGTGGGACTACACGATCAACGGCGGCCAGGCATTGCTGATGGTGATCGTGGCGAGCGCCTGGAAGCAGGTCAGCTACAACTTCATCTTCTTCCTCGCCGGCCTGCAGTCGATCCCGCGCGCGGTCACCGAGGCGGCACGAATGGACGGCGCCAAAGGCTGGCATCGGTTTCGCACCATCACCTTCCCGCTGCTCACGCCCACGACATTCTTCCTGCTGGTGGTCAACCTGGTCTACGCCGCGTTCGACACCTTCGGAACGATCTACGCGCTGACGCGTGGCGGCCCCGGCAAGGCGACCGAGACGCTGGTTATCAAGGTCTATCGCGACGGGGTGGTTAACCTCGATCTGGGATCCTCGTCCGCCCAATCCGTGGTTCTGATGGTCGGCGTGATCGCACTGACCGCGATCCAGTTCCGCTTTATCGGCCGGCGGACCAACGCATGAGCCAGGCAGTCCTTCCGACGAGCGTCGCGGAAGCGGTCCCGGCGCGGCAGATCGACTGGGTGGCGCACATCGTGCTTGGGCTCGGCGTGCTGCTGTTCGCTCTGCCCGTCTGGCTGGTGCTTGCGGGGTCAACCCAGGATTCCGGTGCGATCACCCGTGGCGACCTCTCGTTGCTGCCCAGTCTCGACCTGTCCGCCTATCCGCGCGTATTCACGCAGGGCACGATGGGTACGGAACCGGTATGGCACATGCTTCTGGTGTCCGGCGGCATGGCGCTCGCGATCGCCGGCGGCAAGATCGTCATCTCGATCCTGTCCGCCTACGCGGTGGTGTTCTTCCGCTTTCCGTTCCGCCGCACCGCGTTCTGGCTGATCTTCATCACGCTGATGCTGCCGGTCGAGGTGCGCATCATTCCGACCTATGCGGTGATGTCGGACTTCGGCCTCATCAACAGCTTCACCGGCCTTTCCGTGCCGCTGATCGCCTCGGCCACCGCGACGCTGCTGTTCCGCCAGGTGTTCGTCGCCATCCCCGACGAACTGGTGGAGGCGGCGCGCATGGACGGCGCCGGCCCGCTGCGCTTCCTGCGCGACATCCTGATCCCGGTGTCGGCCGCCAACATCGCGGCACTGTTCGTCATCCTGTTCGTTTATGGCTGGAACCAGTACCTCTGGCCGCTGCTGGTCGCGACCGATCCGGGCCTCGACACGATCGTCATCGGCATCGTGAAGATGATCGGCGTGGAGACCCAGACCGACTGGAGTGCGGTCATGGCAACCGCGGTCCTTGCGTTGGTGCCGCCGGTGCTGGTGGTCGTGCTGATGCAGCGCTGGTTCGTCGCGGGACTGACCGAAGGCGAAAAATAGGTGGTAGATTAGCCTGGACGACCATTCGACCATCGACCACGATGCTGAGCGGGCGCATGATCCGGCTCCTCCGTCGGGCAAATCATCCTCATGATCCGCCTACCGCGCGCCTTTTGTCGCCAGCTCGGTCTGCTGGCGTGCCTCCTGTTGGCCGTCGCCCTCGCCGCCTGCAGCGCACCGGTGAAGGTCGACCGCGTGGACCTTCGCACCGCCTACGACGAGCTCAACCGCACCGCGCTGTCCAGCGACCAACTGAGTGAGGCAACGCGCACCGTTCTGCGCCGCGCCGCTCTGCTCGAGGTGTTCGACAATCGGCCCGAAGATGCCATCGCCGCGCTGCGCGCCCAGGCCATCGGCACGGGTATGCGCTGGCCAGATCTCTACGCGCTGGCAGAACTTAACTACTACGAAGGCCGCCGCACCAAGTCCAAGGCGATGCTGCTGGCTTCGGCGCTCTACGCCTATGCTGTGCTGTTTCCTGCCGGCGATGCCGATCGGCCGAGCCCGTACAGCGCGCAGTTCCTGCAGGCGGCGGACTTCTACAACCTCGCGCTGACCCAGGTACTCAGCGGTGCGGGCGCCGAGGGCGTCGCCAATCTGCAAAGCGGCCGCTACGATCTGCCGTTCGGTGCAGTGGATGTGACGGTCGATCAGGCCAGCCTGACTTTCGCCGGGCGCACCATGACCTCGTTCGTGCCGACGATGAACCTGGAGGTACAGGGTTTCCAGAACGACTACCGCAGCGACGGAATCGGCGCCCCGCTGGCCGCCGGCCTGGAGCCTGCGCCACAACCGGACAGCGGCCTTGTGCTGCCGGCGAAGCTGCGCATTCCGACCTCGGCCGTGCTGCAGATGGATGACCCGCGCCGGCAACTGACCGGATCGACGCTGACCGCGCGGCTGAAGCTCTACACCATCTACGACACCGCCAATATCGCAATCGATGGGCACAACGTGCCGTTGGAATACGACCAGACCGCGGTGCGCGCGCTGTTCGCGGTGGAGGGGAAGGGCTGGACCAGGGAACTGTCCGGCCTGCTCAACAATGTCCTGGCCGGTCCCAACGGCACCGCCAATGACAACCTGTTCGCGCTGGAGCCGCACCGCCATGGCCGCATCCCGGTGGTGCTGGTGCATGGCACCGCGTCCAGCCCGCTGCGCTGGGCCGACATGGTCAACGACCTTCTGGAGGACAAGGCAATCCGCGACCACTTCGAGTTCTGGTTCTTCACCTACAACACCGGCAACCCGATCCCGGTCTCGGCCAACGTGCTGCGCCACTCGCTGGAGAACGCGGTCAAATCCCTGGGCGGCGTGCAGGCCGACCCGGCGCTCGGCCGGATGGTGGTGATCGGCCATAGTCAAGGCGGTCTGCTGACCAAGCTGATCTCGATCGACACCGGCACGAAGCTCTGGGATGCGGTCAGCGACAAGCCGCTGGATGAGCTGAACCTGAAGCCGGAGACGAAGGCCCTGCTGAAGGAGTCGCTGTTCGTTCAACACCTGCCGTTCATCGAGACGGTGATCTTCATCTCCACGCCGCACGGGGGCAGCTATCAGGCGAGCCTTACGATCGTCGACCTCTTCACGCGGCTGGTGACGCTGCCGCTCAGCATCGCCGCCGCCTCGGCCGACGTACTGGCCAATGCCGGCAACGCGCTCAAGCTGGGTAAAGACTACCGCACCTTCAACAGCATCAATGGCATGTCGCCCGGCAATCCAGCTATCCAGGCCTTGCGCAAGATCCCGGTCGCCCCCGGCATCCATGCCCACTCCATCATCCCGACGCTGCAGGACGGGCCGCTGATGGACCGCAACGACGGCGTCGTGCAGTACAAGAGCGCCCATATCGATGGCGTGGAGTCCGAACTGGTGATCGAACATCAGGGCCATTCAACCCAGTCCAACCCTCTGGCCGTCCGCGAGGTGCGCCGGATCCTGCTGGAGGAGGTGAGCCACCCGGCAACGCAGTAGTGGCGGATCAGCAATCTCCGTATTCAACCCGCTAACTTTCACGGCGACTAAAACTACACTTTCGTGCCAGTTCGCCCAGACGGATGTTTCCCTCGAACCGTATCGGGCTTTGGCACCGCGATCGTCCCGCGCTATCCTCCCCGTCATGGACAAAGAAGTGCCACGGGCCCACCACGACCTTGGGGGCGTCTCGAAATTCCTCTGCGAGCCGGTCGATGTCGAACCGCACGCGCTGACCGACTTCGACAAGGAGGTCGACGCGCTGCGCGGCGTGCTGGGTGCAAAGCGCGTCATGACGGTGGACGAGCTGCGGCGCGGCATCGAGGCCATACCCGAGGCCGAATACCACCGCCTGACGTACTATCGGCGCTGGATCCGTTCGATCACCGACAACCTGCTGGTCAAGGGCGTGATCACAGAAGCGGAATTGCGCGCCGCACTGGACGGCGTGTGATGGCCGATTACGCAGTGGGCACGCGCGTGCGGGTGAAGAACGACTGGCCGGAGACGCGCGGCAAGGTGCACATCCGCACGCCGCACTACCTGCGCGGCATGCAGGGCGCGGTGGTACGGAAGCTCGGCGCCTATCCCAATCCCGAGGATCTCGCCTTCGCCCGTCCCGCGGCGCAGCGCGCGCTGTATCACGTCGCGTTCGCTCAGCCCGCGGTGTGGCAGGAGGGCAAGGCGGGTGACGAACTGCTCGTGGAGATCTACGAACATTGGCTGGAGCCGGCATGATGGCCCGAGGCTGCGCATGAACATCCTGGAGACGGACGGGGAAAAGCTGCTGGCCGCGGTGCGCGATCTGCTCGCGGCAAAGGGCTTGGTGTCGAACGCGGAAATCTCCGAGCGCATCGCGATCACCGATGCGGCCAACCCCGGTCAGGGCGCGCGCATGGTGGCGAAGGCGTGGACCGATCCGGCGTATCGCGCGCTGATGCTCGAGGATGGCACGAAGGCGGCTGAGGAGCTTGGCATTCCGATGCGCGGCGCTCCGCCGCTCGGCGTGCTGGAGAACACCGGCGAGGTCCACAACCTCGTGGTCTGCACGTTGTGCAGCTGCTATCCGCGCGCGGTGCTGGGCTATCCGCCGTTCTGGTTCAAGTCCGCGGCCTATCGCGCCCGCGGCGTGCGCGATCCGCGCGGTTTGATCGCCGAGTGGGGCACCGTGCTGCCGGAAGGGGTGAAGATCCGCGTTGTTGATTCCACCGCGGACTATCGCTGGATGGTGCTGCCGCGGCGTCCCGCCGGCACCGAGGACTGGAACGAGGATCAGCTCGCCGCGATCGTCCGCGAGGGCGACATGATCGGCGTCACCGTGCCACTCGGCACGTAGCGTTCCACCAGATACAGCGGGCGTCGCTTGGTCTCGTTGAACACGCGGCCGAGGTATTCGCCCATGATCCCGAGAGTGACGAGTTGCGTGCCGCCGAGGAACAGCATCACTGCCATGAGGCTGGGATAGCCGGCGACCGGGTTGCCGTAGATGAGCGTGCGCAGGATGAGCTGTGCGCCGAACACCACGGCGAACAGGGCGACCGTCAGACCCAGATATGTGGCGAGCTTCAGCGGCCCGACGCTGAAGCCGGTGATGCCCTCGATCGCCAGGTTCCACAGCTGCCAGAACGACCACTTGGTATGGCCGGCACCGCGCGGTTCACGATCATATGCGACGGCGATGCTGGGAAAACCCACCCAGGCGAACAGGCCTTTCATGAACCGATGGTGCTCGCGCAACTGCTGCACCGCGTCGACCACCCGACGGCTCATCAGCCGGAAGTCCCCGGCGTTCTCCGGTAGCGGCACATCGGCCATGCAGCGCATGACGCGGTAGAATGCCGCTGCCGTGGTCTTTTTGAGCCAGCTATCGCCTTCGCGCAGGTGGCGTTGGGCGTACACCATGTCGTAACCGGCGTGCCATGCGGCGACGAGACGCGGGATCACCTCCGGCGGGTCCTGCAGGTCGGCATCGATGACGATCACCGCATCTCCCTGCGCGTGGTCCAGACCGGCCGTGGTTGCGATCTCCTTGCCGAAGTTCCGGGACAGATTGACGACCGCGATGTGGCTGTCGGCCTGCCGCAGCATCTCGACGATGCGGAGCGAGGCGTCACCGCTGCCGTCGTTGACGTAGATCGCCTCCCAGGGCGCGCCCAGCGTCGCCATGACCGCCGCCAGGCGCCGGTGCATTTCGCTGACGACCTCGGCCTCGTTGTACATCGGGATGACAACCGAGAAGACCGGACGAACACTCGGCTGTATATCCATTGAAGATGGCGCCGCGGATTGCGATGCAACTCTCTGCTCGTCGCGTGAAGAAAGCGATAAGACGAGGTGGTTGACTACACCCGCAGGAAGCCCGCCAGCCGCTCCGCCTCTGCCAGGATCGGATCGGCGATCGCCGCGGCGCGCACGGCGCCGTCGCGCAGCACAGCGTCAACGCTGGCCGGATCGTCCAGCAGCCGGCGAGCCTCGGCAGCGATCGGCCGCAGCCGGTCCACCAGCAGCGCGGCCAGCGCCTCCTTGAACACGCCGAAGCCCTTGCCGCCATGCTCGCGCAAGACGGCCGCGTGATCGGTGCCGTCGAGTGCGGCGTATATACCGACCAGATTGCGCGCCTCGGGCCGCTTCTCCAGCCCCTGCGGCTCCGACGGCAGCGGTTCGGGATCCGTCTTCGCGCGGCGCACCTTCAGGGCAATCGCGTCGGGATCGTCGTTCAGGTTGATGCGGCTTTGATCCGACGGATCTGACTTCGACATCTTCTTCGTCCCGTCGCGCAAACTCATGACGCGCGGCGCCGGTCCCATGATCAGTGGAGCGATCTGGGGAAAGAACTCCACCCCGGTGTCGTGGTTGAACTTCTGTGCGATGTCGTTGGCCAGTTCTAGGTGCTGTCGCTGGTCCTCACCCACCGGCACGCCGGTCGCATGATAGACCAGGATGTCGGCCGCCATCAGGTTCGGATAGACGTAAAGTCCCGCCGAGGCATTCTCGCGGTTCTTGCCGGCCTTGTCCTTGAACTGCGTCATGCGGTTCAGCCAGCCGAGGCGCGCGACACAGTTGAAGATCCAGGCAAGCTGCGCGTGTGCGCGTACCGACGACTGCGCGAACAGGATGTGCTTTTGCGGGTTGATGCCGCAGGCCAGCAGCATCGCCGCCATCTCGCGCGTCTGCTGCGCCAGCGCGCCCGGCTCCTGCCAGTTCTCGGTGATGGCGTGCAGGTCGACGACGCAATAGATGCAGTCGTGACTGTCCTGCAGCGCCACCCAGTTGCGGAAGGCGCCGAGGTAGTTGCCGAGATGGGCGATGCCGGTTGGCTGGACGCCGGAGAACACGCGTTGCATGGCGGACAGATGGCCGATCCTGGGCGGAGGCGCAAGGCGGCGCTATCTTGGCGACGACCAAGGGAGGACCGAACAATGCTGCCGACACCGGGGTTCCATCATCTGCACCTGAACTCGGTCGATCCCGACGCGGCGATCGACTGGTACACGCGGCAGTTCCAAAGCTGCACCAAGGGCGAGTGGGCCGGCTTCCCGGCACTGCTGTCGCCCAACAACGTGATGGTGCTGTTCACCAAGGTGGCGGCGCCGCCGACCTCCGAGCCGCAGAGCGCGATCTGGCATTTCGGCTGGCACGTCACCGACGTGCGAAGGACCCTTGCCACGTTCAAGCAGCGCGACGAGGTGAAGCTGTTGCCGCTCTACACGACGGACGAGGGCGGCTCGGTGCTGGTGAGCAGCGACACCTGGCCGAATGTCGGTGGCGTGCTGGGCCTCACGCGGGCGCAGATTGCCGAGGCGCGCGCAGCAGCGGTGAAGCCGCCGGGCGGCGGTGGGTTCGCCTACATGGCGGGGCCGGACAACGCGCTGGTGGAATATGCGGGGAACTACCCGGCCGAGCGGTTCAACCACGTGCATCTCTGGCACGAGGAACCGCTGTGCGCGCTGATCTGGTACCAGAAGCACCTGAACGCACCGGTACGCGCGGGTTTTGGTCCGGCGCCCTCCGAGGCTGACTGCAAGGTGCCGCGCGGTGAGGACCGCACCTGGCCGGCGCTCAACCGTGAGGGGATGTTTCGCACGCCGCGCGCCGGGGTCGAGTTCGGCGATGTGGTGCTGACCTGGTACGCGAACCAGGGCGAGGCGCCGCTGGTCAGTCCGCGCGGGCAGTTGCAGGACCACATCGCGCTGAGTGTCGGCGATCTGGATGCGTGGATGGCGAAGCTGCGCGGCGAGGGAGTGGTGGTGCTGGAGGAGCCGTATCACCTCGGTGCGACGCGCGCGGCGATGATCGAGGGGCCGAGCGAGGAGGCGTTGGAGCTGGTCGAGGCGCGATAGCGCGCCCACCGGCAACAGGTGTTGGCTCAGGGCAGCGCGAATCCTTGGAGCCGTAGTGCCTTTCGATCGAATGTGGCGGTGAATTCACAGCCAGCTCGCGCTCCGAGCGCACTGATGAGCGCGTCGGCAAATGAACCATGCCCTGCTTTCAGCGCGATCATCGCAATGAACACCTCCTGCTCGTTCTCGACGATCAGTTCGGCGACCTGCAGGATGCGTTCGATGGCGGCCGCGATGTTCGTGTCGCCGAGGCGGTAGGCGCGTTCCAGAACCCAGACGGTCTCGACCATCGCAACGATGCTGACATAGCCGGGGTTCTGTTCACTGATGCGGCGCTCGATCAGTTCGGTTGCCCGGCGGGCCTGCACCGGATCGTCTTGCGTGAGGTAGCGGACAAGGACGTTGGTATCCAAACCGATCATCGTCGCTTGCGGCGTGCCGTGGCACCGGCGGCGATTGCAGCATCCATGGCCTCGATCGTCACAGGACGACGCCGCGATCTGGCGATGCCTCGCAACGCCGCAACGCCAAGCTTCGGCAGCAGCACCACGCTGCCATCGGGATGCACGAAGAATTTGACCCGGTCACCCGACCGTAATCCGAGGTGCTCCCGGATTGCCTTCGGGATGGTCGCCTGGCCCTTGCTGGTGATCGCTGAGTCCATGCTGCCCTGTATTACTCTACGGAAAATGTAATACTACGCGGACCGCCGGTCAAGCGATGCGCGCCGAGGAACGGCCGGCTGTGGCAACCGTGTCTTGCCCGGTCTAGGCTCAGCACAGCCAGCGTGAAAAAAAGGGATCTGACGACGGATAACTGATGCAACGGTGCAATCGCCAGGCAATGGCGGAGCAACAGGAGGAACCACCGTGACCGACAACATCGCGATGCCGATCGAGATCGCGCACTCGGCAGCGCCCGCGGCCACCATCGCTGCACGCATGGATCGGCTGCCGCCTTCGCCCTATGTGCGTCGCTGCATCGGTACTGCTGGCGCTCGGGGCCTTCTTCGATGTGTTCGACAACGGCCTGATCTCGTTCATCGCACCCGGCCTCTACAAGGCGGGGCTCATGGTGCCGACCACCGAGGGGTTCTTCGACATCCACGGCTATGCGAGCCTCATCGCGGCGACCTTCGTCGGCATGTTCATCGGCACCCAATGGCTGGCTCCATTGTCCGACTATTTCGGCCGGCGGACCGTCTTCACCTATGCGCTGGTCTGGTACTGCATCGCCACCTTCGTCATGGCGCTGCAGACCAGCGATGTCGGCCTGGTGATCTGGCGCTTTCTTGCGGGCATCGGCATCGGCGTCGAGTTCGTCACCATCGATACCTATCTGTCCGAACTGGTGCCGAGGGAGAGACGCGGCGTCGCGTTTGCCACCACGTCGCTGATCGGGACATCGGCCTATCCGATCACGGCATTTCTCGCCTGGGCGTTTGTCCCGCACGTCATCCTCGGGCTCGATGGCTGGCGCTGGGTTGCGATCGCCGGCGCGACCGGCGCAATCGTCGCCTGGTTTCTGCGCCTGGCACTTCCCGAGTCACCGCGATGGCTTGCCCAGAACGGGCATGCCGAAGAAGCCGAACGCGTCACGCGAATGATCGAGACGCATGTCGAGACGCAATCCGGCCGCGCGCTGCCCCCGCCTCACCGGATCGAAGGCGAGATCGAACGCAGCACCGGTTACTTCAGCGAGATGTTCCGTCCGCCCTATCTCAAGCGCACCGTGATGCTGATCGTCTTTCAGGTGCTGCAGGTGGTCGGCTATTACGGCTTCACCGCCTGGGTTCCGACGCTGTTGCTCGCGCAAGGGATCGATGTCACCAGAACGCTTGCCTACACGGTGGTCATCGCGGCCGCCAATCCGCTTGGCGCGCTGGCCGCCACCCAGTTCGCCGATCGGAGCGAGCGGAAGTGGCAGCTGGCCTTCTCGTCACTCGCGATCGCGATCTTCGGCCTGGTCTTCTCGCAGCAGACGGACGCGATCGGCATCATGGTCGTCGGCGCCCTGATAGCGTTCTCAAATACCGTGCTGGCCTACTCGCTGCATGCCTATCAGTCCGAGCTCTATCCGACCCGGATCCGCGCCCGTGCCGTCGGCTTCACCTATTCCTGGAGCCGCTTCAGCACCATCTTCGTCGGCTTCATCATCGCCTACTTCCTCAGGCACTACGGAACCCTCGGCGTCTTCACCTTCATCGCCGGCGCCATGGTCACCGTGTTCCTGATCATCGCGATCATGGGGCCGCGCACGACCGGCCTGCGGCTCGAGGCGATCTCGCGCTGATCGGCCGACCTGCCGCGGTTAACGTTCGCTGCGGCCTGTGCCAGACTGTCTGCCAGGACGGGCAAAAGCACCGTCCGCACGGGGAGCGGCGGACCACGCCGCTTCACCGCACTAGGGAGTGAAGGTCCAGTGGCTACACATAAAGTGCTGATTATGGGCGCGTCCTACGGGTCGCTGTTGGCCAGCAAGCTGCTGTTCGGCGGTCATGAGGTGACGCTGATCTGCCTGCCCGCCGAAGTGGAGGCGATCAATGCCGACGGAATCCGCGTGCGCATGCCCATCAAGGGCCGTAGCGCGCCGGTCGAGATCGACTCGCGGAGGCTGCCCGGCAAGGTGACCGCTGCGGGTCCCGCGGGCATCAATCCATCCGACTACGACCTGGTCGCCCTGGCGATGCAGGAGCCGCAGTATCGCTCACCCGGTGTGCGCGAGCTCCTCGACGCGGTGGCGAAATCCGGCAAGCCGTGCATGTCGATCATGAACATGCCGCCACTGCCGTATCTGAAGCGCATTCGCGGCCTGAACACCGATGGGCTGCACAACTGCTTCACCGACGCCAGCGTGTGGGCGAACTTCGATCCCGGCCGCCTGACGCTGTGCAGCCCCGATCCGCAGGCGATCCGCATGCCGGACGACAAGATCAACGTGCTGACGGTCACGTTGCCGACCAACTTCAAGGCGGCGCGATTCGATTCAGACGAATCGACCAACATCATGCGGCAGTTCCAGCGTGAGATCGAGGCGATCCGCTTTGACGCCGGCGATGCCACGATCGACCTGCCGGTGAAGCTGAAGGTGCACGATTCGATCTTCGTGCCGCTGGCCAAGTGGGCGATGCTGTGCACCGGCAACTATCGCTGCGTGAAGCCGGATGCGGCGGTCTCGATCAAGGAGGCGGTGCATGCGGATCTCGAGGCATCGCGCCGCGTCTACGACTGGGTGCGCGAGCTGTGCATGATGCTCGGCGCGTCGCCCGACGATCTGGTGCCGTTCGAGAAATACGCGGCGGCAGCCAACGGTCTGATCCGCCCATCGTCTGCCGCGCGTGCCCTGTTCAACGGCGCGCCAAACATCGAACGGGTGGATCGGCTGGTGCAGAGCATTGCGGCGCAGCGTGGCATGCGCAATGCCGAGCTGGATGCGACGGTGGCCCTGGTCGACGCCAGACTGGAGATGAACCGCAAGGCGGCGGCCTGATCAGTCAGCGCCACCGGACGCCATGGTAACAGTGGCGTGGGTGGCGACGCGTGGTTGCAACTGCTTCGCTTCGCTCAACGTTCCATGCAGCGAAGGCGAAGCAGTGGAACGAGAATTATGAAAACCAAAATGACCTTCATAGCCCTCGGGGCCGTGTGCCTGCTCTCCGCGTGCGGCGAATCGCCGAAGGAACGAACGACCGGTGGAGCGGCCGCGGGCGCCGCGACCGGTGCCGCGGTTGGTGCGCTGGCTGGACCACCAGGCATGGCGGTGGGCGCTCTCGTCGGCGGCGGCGCCGGTGCGGCGACCGGGGCGACAACCAGTCCGCAACAGGTGAATTTGGGCAAGCCGCCGTGGACGAACCCTGAAACTCGCGTACCGACACCGCATGGATCAGTGTCACCTGCGAGCTCGGCGCGTAATGACAGTTCGCAGAATGCCGACGTCGATCGTTTGAACGATCAGAGCCTCAGCGCGGCGCAGAACGGCAACAACCACTGACGGTAGCGCATCCTGATGCGGGGGCGGGGATTCGACGCTGACGGCCGCCGCATCACGGCTCAACTAGGCTTGGCACCGCGTCTCGAGTTCTGATACCTGACCAGGCGGAGGCAAACGCGCCACTCGATCGCTCCGAACAGCAGCGCAGCGATCCCGTAGGTCGCAATTCCGGCAACGATCAATTCCGCCAGCGCGGCAATACGCGCGATCCCATGGAGCGGCACCGAGAACAGCGCCTGTTGTACGAACCACAGTGCCGCACCCATCACCAGCGTCGCCGCCGCTATCCGCACACCCCTTTGGCGCAGTTGCGTATCCAGCGTCAGGTGTCCGCGCCGCGCCAATAGCGCACCCAGCCAGCCGACGTTGAACACCGCGGCGAGGCTGGTCGCCAGCGCCGGCCCGATATGCTGCAGCGGCACCATGAAGGCGACATTCATCGCGAGGTTCAGCGCGACCGCTGCGACGCCGATCTTCACCGGCGTCGCCGTATCACCGCGGGCGAAGAACGCCGGCGCCAGCACCTTCACCAGCACGAAGGCCGGCAGACCGAGCGCATAGGCTGCCAGCGACTGCGACGACAGACGCACATTCTCCGCATCGAACGCGCCACGTCCGAACAGCGCCGACATCACCGGCCAGGCGCTCACGATCAGTGCCACCGCGGCCGGCAAAGTCAGGAACAGCGCGTACTCGATCGCGCGGTTCAGGGTGGTGCGCGCCGCCTCCGCCTCGCCGCCGCGCACCTGACGCGACAGCAGCGGCAGCAGCGCGGTGCCCACCGCCGTTCCGATCACGCCGAGCGGAAGCTGCTGCACGCGATCAGCATAATACAGCACCGACACGGTGCCGGCCGGCAGCAGGCTCGCGATGATCACGTCCACCGCGAGATTGAGCTGAGTGACGCCGGCGCCGATCAGTCCGGGCAGCATGCGTCGCAGCAGCACACGGATCTGCGGCGTAAGGCGTGGGCGCGGCAGCGACAGGCCCATGCCGCCACGATGCAGCGCCCACAACAGCAAGCCGAGCTGCGCCACGCCGGATACGGTGATCCCCCACGACAGCGCGTGGCCCGCGGTCGGCACGTAAGGCGTCAGCCACAGCATGCAGGCGATCGATACGACGTTGAACAGCACATAAGAGGCAGAGGCAGCGGTGAAGCGGTCGAGCCCGTTCAGCACGCCTGACGCCAGGGCGGCGAGGCAGATCAGCAGCAGATAGGGGAACGTGATGCGCGAAAGCCCCACGGCGAGCGCGAACTTGGCTGGGGTCGCGGCGAAGCCGGGCGCGAGCACCGCCATCATCTGCGGCATGAACACCTCGCCCACGATGGTCAGCGCACCGAGCCAGAATGCCATGACAGCGAACGTCTCCGCGGCGAACTGTCGCGCCATCGGGCGACCCTCGGCTGCGAGCATGCCGGCGAAAGCGGGGACAAAGGCGGCATTGAACGCGCCCTCACCGAACAGGCGGCGGAACAGATTGGGCAGCTTCAGCGCGACGAAGAACGCATCGGCAATCGGGCCGGCACCGAGGATCGCAGCAATCAGCATGTCGCGGGCGAAGCCGAGGATGCGGCTCGCCATGGTCCAGCCGCCGACGGTGAGTACGCCGCGGATCATTCGTTCCGCCGCGGCCGTGCCAGCAGGGCGGCGATCGCTTCGGCCAAGGTTGTGCGTCCGGCCAGCAGCGATGCGACCGCGGTGCAGACCGGCAAATCCACGCCGGTGGCGCGCGCGACAAGGGCGGGGGCCGTGGCGACCCCCTCGGTGACGGCGCTCCGCGCGGCCAGTACGTCGGCAAGCTGCTCGCCACGACCGAGCGCCAGCCCGAGACTGTAGTTGCGGCTTGTCGGACCTGTGCAGGTTAGCAGCAGATCGCCGAGACCCGACAGACCCATCACCGTCTCCGGTTTTCCCCCCAGCGCCATGGCGAGCCGCGACAGCTCGACCAGGCCGCGCGTGATCAGCGCGGCGCGGGCGTTCTCACCGAGGCCGGCGCCGATCACCGCGCCGGCGGCGATGGCGACCACGTTCTTGGCCGCACCGCCAACCTGCGCGCCGATCGGGTCGTCGTTGCCATAGAGCCGAAAGGACGGAGTGCCGACCAGGGCGGCGATCGCCTCGCGCAGGCCTGTATCGCTGGCGGCGACGACCGCCGCGGCGGGCAGCCCGGCGGCGATCTCGTGGGCGAAGTTCGGGCCGGTGAGGATAGCGGACGGTGTTCCGGGCCGGACGTCGGAGGCGATCTCCAACGGCAGGCGCAGCGTTGTCTGCTCGACGCCCTTGGCGCAGAGCACCAGGGGCTCGAGTCCGATCGGAAGGCGCCCCAGCACGCCCCGCAGATGCTGCGTGGGCACCGCCAGCAGGGTCGCATCGGCCTTACCGGGCATCTCTGACGTCACCAGGATCGGTTCAGGCAGGCGGACGCCGGCAAGGCGCGGGTTTTCCCGGGTGGCGAGGATCACCTCGGCGCGGGACGGATCGCGCGCCCACAGCGTCACCGCGTTCCCGGCCCGGGCGGCCTGGATCGCGAGCGCGGTGCCCCAGGCACCGGCGCCGATGACAGCGACGCTACTCATCGACGATCCGCCGCACAGTGGTCGCCTCGCCCGGTTCCCCATCGCCGAGCCGATTGAGGAGAGCGGTCATGATCGCCGGTACCTCCTGCTCGAAGCGGTACGGCGGATTGACCACCAGCACGCCGCAGCCATTGAGCCGCGCCGCATCGACCGGCTCGCGAAGGCACAGTTCGGCGACCACGATATCGCGCACGCCACTCTGCTCCATGTCGGCGAGGAATTGCCGGACCGAGGCGCGCTGCTTGATCGGATACCAGGACGCGAACACACTGGTTCGGAAGCGCTGCCAGCCGGCGGCGAGCCCGTGCGCCAGGGTGGCGAACTCCTGCGGGTCTTCGAATGGCGGATCGATCAGCACGAGGCCGCGTCGCTGATTTGGCGGCAACAGCGCGCCAAGCGCCTCCCACGCATCGCGATGATGCACCGCGACCTGGGCGTCCGAGGCGAAATGGCGGCGCAGGCTTGCGGCATCCTCGGGGTGCAGCTCGCAGCAGACCAGGCGATCATCGGGGCGCAGCAACGCGCGCGCGATCGCCGGCGAGCCGGGATAGAGGCCCAACGAATGCACCAGGGCAATGTAGTCAGTCAGAGCGGGTGGTGGGTCGTCGAGCAATCGCCCGATTCCCCTGCGCCACTCCTCGGTGCGCGCCGCCGACCCGGAATTGAGGTCGTAACGACCGATGCCGGCGTGCGTGTCCAGCACACATAGCGGCGCCGGCTTGCGCTGAAGCGCGCGCAACAGCCAGACCAACACCGCGTGCTTCACACAGTCACCGAAGTTGCCGGCATGGAAGGCGTGTCTGTAGTTCACAGCGGCCATCTGGGTCGTGGCGCGAAGTCCAGTTCATCCGCCAGCCCGAGCCGCAGGCGCTCGACCCCGGTCCAGGCGACCATCACGGCGTTGTCCGTGCAGAGGCGCACCGGGGGCGCAACCAGCACGAAGCCATGCGCTGCGGCGACCTCAGCCAGTGCCGCCCGGATGGCGCCGTTCGCCGCCACGCCACCGGCAACGATCAGCACGCGTGCATCCGGTGCACGCTCGCGCATTATCGTCATCGCGTGCCTGGCCCGATCGGCCAGCACCTCTGCCACTGCGCGCTGGAAACTTGCAGCGATGTCCGCAGCCACCGGCGTCGGCAATGCACCGGCGCCGTGGCGCGCGACCTCATGCGCCACGGCAGTCTTCAGACCGGAGAAACTGAAGTCACAGCCGCGGCGGCCCTTCAGCGGACGTGGGAAGGCAAAGCGTCGAGCATCCCCGTGGGTCGCCAGCCGTTCCAGCGCCGGTCCGCCGGGCCAGCCGAGCCCCAGCAGCTTCGCCACCTTGTCGAAGGCTTCGCCGGCGGCATCGTCCATTGTACCGCCGAGTCGCACGTGCCGCCCGACGCCCTCGACCGCGACACACTGACAATGCCCGCCGGAGACCAGCAGCAGCAGATAGGGGAAGGCGACGCCGCCCTCCACCAGTCCCGGCAGTCGAGCGGTCAGGGCATGCGCCTCCAGGTGGTTCACCGCGACATAGGGCAGGCCGTGCGCGATCGCGATCCCTTTCGCGAACTGGCTGCCGACGATCAGGCCGCCGATCAGCCCTGGACCGGCACTCGCCGCGACGCCGCCGAGGTCGCCGAACCCCAGCCCGGCGCGGGTCATGACGCCGCGGACCTGCTCGGGCAGGAATGTCAGATGCGCGCGGGCGGCGATCTCCGGCACCACGCCGCCATACGGCGCGTGCTCGCGCTCCTGGCTCAGCACCGCCTCCGCCAGCACGCGCCCACGCTCGTCGAGCACCGCTGCCGCCGTCTCGTCGCATGTGGTCTCGATGCCCAGCACCGGGTGCATTGCCGCGAATCGATCTTCCCAGTGGCTCGCGAGAGTAATAGGACGCCGCCATGACTACCGCCATGCAGCCGCCGGCGATGCCACGCAATCACGCACCAGCGCTGCGGGTCGGCACCCGCGGCTCGCCGCTGGCACTCATCCAGACGCGCCTCTTCATCGAGCTACTGAGGTCGGTGTGTTCGGGCGTTCTGGAGGAGCACTCGATCCGGACCACCGGCGACGCGGTGCAGAACCGCCGCCTGGCCGAGATCGGCGGCAAGGGCCTGTTCGCCAAGGAGATCCACGAGGCGCTGACCGATTGCCGGATCGACTTCGCGGTGCACAGCCTGAAGGACCTGGAGACCACGCTGCCGCCCGGCGTCGTGCTGGCCTGCACGCTGACCCGTGAGGACGCGCGCGACGCGTTGATCCTGGGCGCGGCCGATGTATCGATCGATCACGCGGACCCGTTCGCCTGCCTGCCGTTGGGCGCGCTGGTCGGCACTGCCTCGGTGCGGCGGCAGGCACAGCTGCTGCATGCTCGTCCGGACCTCGGCATGACCACGCTGCGCGGCAATGTGCAGACGCGGTTGGACAAGCTGGCCGCCGGAGAGTGTGCGGCGTCGCTGCTGGCCTATGCCGGCCTGAAGCGTCTTGGTCTGGCGGAGCGGGCCGGCGTCGTGCTGGATCCGGATGCGATGGTGCCGGCCGCGGGGCAGGGCACCATCGGCGTCACTGTGCGCGAGGCTGACACTGAACTGCGCGAACTGCTCGCCGCCATCGAGGACCCTGAGGCTAAGGCGGCTTCCGACGCCGAACGTGCCATGCTGGCGCGGCTCGACGGTTCCTGCCGCACACCGATCGGCGGATATGCGCAGGTGCGGCCGGATGGCGGGCTGCATCTCACCGGGCTGGTTGCCCGCGCTGACGGCTCGTTCCTGCTGAAGCGCAGTCTGCAGGGTCCCGTCAGCGACGCCGACAGAATCGGCAGCGAGCTGGGCGCCAGCCTGCGGGCCGACAGCCCATCCGACCTCTTTGCCTGACGCTGGTCACGGCGTTCTGATCACCCGGCCCGAACCGGGCGGCAGTGAGACCGCCGCCCGCGTGGCAGCGCTCGGCTATCAGCCCATTGCCGCTCCCCTGCTGGAGATCCGTGCACTGCGCGCGGCGTTGCCGGAGGCCGAACGCCTGCTCGCCATCGTCGTCACCAGCGGCAATGCCATCGCGTCGCTGCCGGCCGGTTATCATCACCTGCCGCTGTTTGCCGTCGGCGCGGCAACCGCCGCACGTGCGCGAGACGCCGGCTTCGCCAAGGTGAGCAGCGCCGATGGCGATGCGCATGCGCTCATCGAACTGGTGGCGCGGAGCTGCGACCGCCATGCCGGCGCGCTGCTGATTGCCAGCGGCCGCGGCCAGGGCGAGGGGCTTGCCGCCGATCTGCGGGCGCGCGGCTTTCGCGTTATTAGACGGGCGGTCTATGTCGCCGCACCGACACGCTCTCTGCCGGACGTCGCACGCCAAGCGTTCGCTTCCGGTGAACTCAGCGCGGCGCTGTTCTTCTCGGCGGAGACCGCGCGACAATGTGTTCGGCTGCTGCAGGCTGCACGACTGCACGACGCCGTCAGGCCGGTGAATGCAGTGGCTATCGGTCAGGCCGCTGCCGTGGCATTACAGGCTCTTCCCTGGCGGCGGATTTGCGTTGCCGCTCGGCCAACCCAGGACGCAATGCTCGCGCTGCTGCGATGACCGAACCCACTGAACCGACCGAACAGCCGCCCGAGCCGGCGGTTGAGCCACAAGTCGAGCCGCCGCGGCCCCCGGCGCGGCAGCGCTCCCTATTGCCGTGGCTGACCGGCGCGGGGTTCGTGGTCCTGGCGGCAGGGCTGGTCTGGGTCTGGCAACACCCCGCATTCCCGCCGCCGAGCGAGCGGACCGACACGATGGCGCGGGAGATCAATGCGCTGGAAGCCAGAGTCGCCCGCCTGGAGCAGCGTCCGCCGCCTCAGGTGGCAGACCTTGGGCCGCTGGCGGCACGGGTGGCGGCGCTGGAGCAGCGTCCCGCTGCGCAAGCGGCGGCCTCCGCTCCCGCGGCGCTCGATCTTGCTCCGCTCGAGGCCCGCGTGTCCGCGTTGGAGCGACGGCAGCCACCCAGTCTCGCCCCGCTCGAGACCCGGATCGCCGCGCTCGAGTCGGGGCAGTCGGCAGAGAGCCAGCTGGCGGCGCGGATTACCGCATTGGAGAACGCCGAGGGGTCGATGCAGGCGCGTCTTGTCGCAAGTGACAAGGCTGCGCGGCGCATGGGGCTGGTGCAATCGGCCAGCGCAGCCCTGGCGGCCGGTCAGAAGCTTGGTGACCTACCGGGTGCGCCGTCCGCACTTGCGCGGTTCGCCGACACCAATGCGCCCACCGAGGCGGCGTTGCGGCTGGCGTTTCCGCAGGCCGCGCGCCAGGCCCTTGCGGCTGCGCATCCCGTGGCCGGGGACAAGCCGCTGCTGACGCGACTGTGGGCGCAGGCACAGGATCTGGTCACTATCCGGCAGGGCGATCACGTGCTGGTCGGCGATCCGACCGCCGGCGTTTTGGAGCGTGCCCGCGCCGCGCTCGATGCCGGGGACCTCTCGGCCGCAGTGACAGAGGTAGCGACCCTGCAGGGCGCGGCCGGGCAGGCCATGGCGGCTTGGCTCGCGCAGGCCCGCGCCTTGCTGGAGGCAAGGACCGCGCTCGCTGCGTGGGCTGCGTCCGACTGATGCGGCGTATCTTGCTCGTGCTGCTGACGGCGGCGGCGGTGCTTGTTATCGCCTGGTGGTTGGCCGGTCTCCCGGGCCGGGTCACCGCCGAGATCGGCGATTTCAGCTTCGAGGCCGGCACACCGGTGGTGGCACTCGGCCTGGCCCTGGTTTTTGTCGTGCTTTACGCTGTGTTCCGGCTGCTTGGCGGCTTGGTCCGGCTCCCGCGGTTCTTGCGCGAGCGGCAGGCGGCGCGGCGTCGGCGAACCGGCGACGCCGCGGTGACCCGTACCCTGCTTGCGCTGGCAGCCGGGGAGACGGGTGATGCACGCCGCGAGGCCAGCCGTGCGCGGCGCCTGCTGGGGGACACGCCCGCGACATTGCTGCTGGCGGCGGAAGCGGGGCGGATCGCTGGCCGGACCGACGAGGCGGAGGCGGCATTTCGGGAACTGGCCGACGGCGGGGAGGCGGCGTTTCTGGGCCTTCGCGGCCTGCTACGACAGGCGATCGAACGGGAGGACTGGGCGGAGGCGGCTGCCTTGGCGCGGCGGGGCGAGGCGGTGCAACCCGGCGCGGCGTGGCTGCGCCGCGAACGGGCGCGGCTGGCGGTGCGGGCAGGCCATTGGCCGGACGCGCTGGCGCTGGCTGACGCGGATGCGCCCAAGGCTGCGCTGGCCACCGCGGCGGCGGAGGCCGAGACCGATCCGGGACGGGCGCTGCGCCTGGCGAAGCAGGCCTGGCAGGAGGACCCGTCGCTGGCGCCGGCTGCGTTGGCCTATGCTGCTCGCTTGCGGGCGGCTGGGCGGGAGAGCCGGGCGCTGACGGTGATCCGCCACAGTTGGAGCATTGCGCCACAGCCCGATCTCGCCGATTTCGCCCTGGCACTGGTGAGCGACAAGCTGCAACGGACGCAGGCAGCCCAGCGGCTGACCGAGGCCAATCCGGAACATGCCGAAAGCCGTCTGCTGCTGGCGCGTACCGCGTTGGAGGCGGGGCTGACAGGGGAGGCTCGCCGCCACACCGAGGCCGCCATCGCGGCCCGCCTCAACCAGCGTCGGCTGTGGCTGCTGCTGGCGGAGATCGAGGAGGCGGAGGGGGGCGACACCGAGGCCGGGCGCCTTGCGCAGCGCGATGCACTACGCCGTGCCGCGACGGCCGAACCCGATCCGTCGTGGCGATGCGATGCCTGCCATACCGCGCACGCGACGTGGCATCCCAACTGCCCGGACTGCTTCACCGTTGGCAGCCTGCGCTGGAGCACTGCTCCGGTGGAGGCGCCACGCGTCCTGCTACAGGACCGGAGTTCCACGTTCCTGATCGGCACCGGCTGAACGGCGGCCGGGGTCTTGGTTCAGTTCAAGCCGGCATAACGTCGCGTCGGCGGGATCTTGCCGTCGGCCGCGAGCATGTCGGCGCGTGTCCGATGGATGCCGCCGTTGCACTGCGGCACGCCGAGATAGGGCGCGGGGTCGACCGGGCGGCCTGCCTGGATCATCTCGAAGTACAGGTGCATGCCGTAGGTCACACCAGTATCGCCGACGACTCCCAGCTTTTCGCCCGCAGCCACCGTGGTCTTGCCGTCGGCGAGCGCCGGCGCCACCGTGCCCAGATGGCTGTAGACGCCGACGAACCCGGCGTGCTGCACCAGCATTTCCAGGCCGCCGGGCCCCTTGTGCTGGATGCGGATTACCTGGCCGGGCGCGGCGGCGCGCACCGGCGCACCGGCTGGGGCCGGCAGATCGACGCCATAATGGTAGGTGCCGGCCATGGGGCGGTTGGGCAGCACGCGCGGACCGAACGGCGAGGAGATGCAGGCTGAGCTAACCGGCGACAGCAGCACAGCGTGATGCGGGCGAAGGTTCATTGCGTATGCGGTACATGGCAACAAGAACGCGATACCAGCGATCCAGCAGCGTGACAGCATTTCTCTCCCCAGCCGCAAAGCGGTAAGCGGATAGGGCATTCAGGACCCGCGACGGTCCAGTAAGATCGCCGTGTCGGTTGACACGACCATGTGAACTCACGCGCGATGCGAGGTCGGACCCTCGACGAGGTAGCGGCGCAGCACGTCCATGTCGGGATCGCAGCCGAGGCCGGGGCCGTCCGGCACTGTCACCTTGCCATCCTTCGCCACCACCAGGTCGTGCAGCGGGCTGGCCTCCAGATCGATGAACAGCCGTTCGAACGGTGCTTCGGGTGCGATGGTCGCGTTGACATGCAGCGAGGCCAGGAAGCCGGGGCCGAAATAGGCGTTGTGCGGCACCACGCGCACGCCGAACGCCTTGGCCAGCGCGGCGATCTCCAGCATGGACGAAGGGCCGCCGATCTTGATGACGCTGGGCTGGGCGACGTCGATCGCGCCGGCCTCGAATTGCGCGTGGAAGTCGTGCAAGCCGGCGGCGTTCTCTCCCGCGGCGATCGGCACGCCGCCTTCGCGACGCACACGGGCAAGGCCGGCGTGATCGCCTGGCGGGGAGACAGGTTCCTCGAGCCAGGTCAGGTCGAACTCTCGCATGCGGCGCGCCATGTCGATCGCCTGCCAGACGGTCCACGGGCAGTTGGTGTCGACCATCAGGCGTGCATCGGGACCGATCGCCTGTCGCGCGGCGCGGACCTCGGGGACGGTGATCTCGTGCAGCTTGATGTCGCGGTAGCCGCGTGCCGCGGCGCGTTCGCATGCGGCGGCGACCATCGAGGCCTCGCCATAGCGGAGCAGGCTGGCATAGGACGTGAGCCGTGCCACGGGCGTCGCACCGAACAGTCGCCACAGCGGCAGGCCGGCGGTCTTGCCGGCGATGTCCCATAGCGCGATGTCGAGCGCCGACAGCGCGAAAGCGTGCGCGGCGTTGCGGCCGAAGCCGTGGAAAGCCTTCGACAGTCGGGCGCGCAGGCCCGCAATGTCGCGTGCGTCCTGGCCCAGTGCGGCGGGCGCGAGCTGGGTGTTCAGCACGGCCATGGTGGTCGCCGCGGAGGCGTGGCCGAAGGCTTCGCCCCAACCTTCCAGTCCCTGGTCGGTGACGACGCGGAGCCAGACCGTGTTCATGGTCTGCCAGTTGAGGCCGCCCACCGTCGCGGGCTTGCCGCCCATGTCGAATGGGATGCGGGTCCAGTAGGTCTCGACGGCGGTTATCTTCATGGCGCGGCCCTCCCCGTCGGGTTTCAGGTCATGGGACGGTTGGGGTCAAGGGCCGGGTCGATGCCTCCTCCCCCTCCCCCTCCCGCAAAGGGAGGCGGAGCTGATTAGATGAAGGCCACTTGTACTGGTGGGAGGGGCGCGAAATCGACGGTGACGCTGGCGGGGCCGGTCAGCCAGATTGGCGGGGTCACGCTGCCGAGCATGATGACCTGACCTGCCTTCAGGCCGCCGAACGCGGCGGCGACTGACGAGCCGGCCAGCCAGGCCAGGCAATTCATCGGGTGCCCCATCAGGTCGGCACCGACACCCTCGTCGCGTTGGTGGCCGTCAACCACGAGGCGGCCACGCAGCTTTCCGATGTCGAGTGAACGCCAGTTCTGCGATCCCGGCTCGCCCAATGCGGCGGCGGCATGGAACACCTGATCGGCGATCAGCGTGGGGACGCCGAGTTCGAGCAGCTCGCCATAGCGGTTTTCAACGATCTCGATGCCGGCGACGAGATCGCCGACCGCATCGGCGGCCTGCCCGGCGGTGCAGGGGGCGGGCGGCAGATCATGGGCGAGGCGGACCGCCAGCTCGCATTCCACGCCGGGGCGGACGAAGTCAGCGAAATGCACGATGGCGCCACTGCGGTGGATGTTGCCCAGCGCCATAAAACCGGCGGCCGGGCCGCTGAGGCCGAGATACTCCTGCATGCGCCGAGCGGTCGCGCCGATCTTGAAGCCACCGGGCGATGCGGCGCCGGCCCGGTGCGCGAGTGCGTGTTGGACCGCGGCGCCCTCCGCCTCGGTGCGTGGCGCGATGCCCGATGGCAGAGGCGTGATCTGGCCTCGCCGTTGGCGGATCACGTGCAAGGCGGCGGCGGCCTGGTCCGGCTGAAAGCTCATGTGCGCCTCGTGAGTTCATAGAGCGCCACCGATGCGGCGGCGGAGACGTTGAGGCTCTCCATCTTCCCGGGCATGCGGAGGCCGGCGATCTCGTCGCAGGTCTCGCGGGTGAGGCGGCGGAGGCCCTCGCCTTCGGCGCCAAGTACCAGGGCGACGCGGCGCTCGTGCAGGCCGGGGCCAGACAGCGTGACGCCGCCGGTGTCGAGGCCGACCGTCCAGATGCCGGCCGCCTTCAGCGCGATCAGCGTGCGGGCGATGTTGACGGCGCGGAGCAGCGGGATGGTCTCCAGTGCGCCGGATGCGGCCTTGGCGAGACTGCCGGTCTCCTCGGGCGCGTTGCGGTCCTGGGTGATCACCGTCGCCACGCCGAACGCAGCGGCCGAGCGCAAGATGGCGCCGACGTTGCGCGGGTCGGTGACCTGGTCGAGCACAAGCAGCGGCCCGGGGCGTTCCAGCGCCTGCTGGAGGCTTGGCGTCGCGAGCGGGTCGGCGAGCAGGGCGACACCCTGATGGGCGATGTCGCGGCCGAGGAGGTGATCGAGCCGACCGCGCTCGACGAACTCCGGGGGCACGGGCCAGGGCGGCGGCTGGCGCTGCGCCAGGGTCTGCTGGGCTTCCTCCGTCAGCATGAGGTGGCGGAGGCGCCGGCCAGGATTGGCGAGCGCCGCCGCCACGGCGTGCATACCGTAGAGCCAGAGCGCGCCTCGTGGGGTGTCCGGGGCGCGTGGGCGCTGGAAGTCGCCGCGAGGGCGGTTGCGGTGTTGATTGTCCTGGGGACGGCCGCGAAACGGCTTGCCGGGGCCGCCCTGGCCGCCGCCTGACCCTGGCGGGCGCCCGGCGCCGCCGTGGCGATTGGAACTTGGAGGTTTCATTGGCCTAGGGTGTAGACTGCGGCGGGGCGCCTGGACAGGCAGGGGCTGCGCGAACTCCCTCCAACCTATGCGCCGGCGCGTCGGCCGATCAGTTGGCGCAATTGTTTGAGCAACAATTGGTACTCGAATGGCTTGGGCAGAAGCCTCGGCACGTTATCGCCGGCGCGAAATGAGTGATTGGCATCGCCGACATAGCCAGACGCCAACAGGACGCCCACTGCCGGCCGATTGGCGCGCACCCACTCCGCGAGATCGTAACCGTTCACACCGCCGGGCATCCGCACATCCGAGAACACCACGTCGACTGCTTCACCGGCAGCAAGCACTGTGACGGCTTCTTGGCCGTTCGCAGCTTCCACTACGCGAAAGCCTGAGTCGCGCAGATATTCAGCGACCACGGAGCGCAAAAGTACCTCATCATCGACAACCAGTACCGACTGGTCTTCCAGATGACGGCTCAGGCTCTGTGGGCTGGACGGCGGCGGCCTCGGTCATTGCAATGGTTCGGTCTGCTCACTGACTGTTGGCACAATGCAACCTGTGTCCGACGCGCTGTAGCGGTCCAATCACATGGGCTTGATAGGCGGTAAACCTTCACTCTGGCGGACTCCGGGCAGGAGGTGGTTGTGGAACGCGGCGTTGTTCACGCAACAGATTGAGGCGCCTGACGATCTCTTTCGGGTGATACGGCTTGTGCAGAGGACCATCGTCACAAAGGTCGTGTGCCTTGTTGGCAGTGGACGTCGCACTCCCCGTCAAAATCACATCAACGTTGCGGAAGTGCTGGCGAACGTGCTGGGCGAGCGCGAAGCCATCCATGGCGCCGTGCAGGCTCACCTCGGCAAGAACCACATGCACGGGCTTCCCCGAGGTCAGAACGATCAAGGCCTCTTCGACGCTCACGGCCTCGATCACTGCGTATCCGCATTCGCGCAGGTAACCAGCGATCACCATGCGCACCAGAATATCCGGATCGATCACGAGGATCGTTTCCGACACAGCCTGTGCAATGCCGGTTGAATGATCGGCGGAACTCATGATGAGCAGAACGCCAAGGCGTGCGTGCGGTTGCGCGTGCGCCTACAGACGAGCGAAGCCGCTCCAGAATTGCAGCAGACCTTTGGTCGTTATGTTGTACGATTGGACAAAGGTCAGAGTGCCGTCGTTGCCGATCCTGTAGGTCGCGAGGGTTGCGGGCTGGACCCTCACGCTTTCGCCATCCCGCACCGGCAGTTCCTGCAGATTGGCCACAGCCAGCATGCGTCCCGTGGGATCGATCGAGAACGTACGAGGGTGGAAGCCATGCGTGTCGATTGCCTGAACCAGCCGGGGTTCGCCGCTGCTCTGGTTGATCGAGAAGACGGCGATGGTGTTTTCACCGCCGGCTGCAACTTTTTTGCCCTCGCTTTCGATCAGGCCACTGGCGCGATTGCCGACATAGACGAAGCGCCCGTTTGGATGGATGTGGATGGGTCCGACCATCTGCTCGGGCCGGAGATTGCCTGGCTCGTGCAGGGTGGTGAGGACGAAGGCTGGCGCGGGCTCGAGATCGTCGCCGCGGAGGCGATACATCTGGAGCTGATTCTGTCGCTCCACTGACACGAACATCCATGGCTTCGTGGGATGGAAGTCGACATGCCGCGGTCCGAAGCCGTAGCCGGCACCGGGTGCAATGGAAGAGATGTCGGTCAGTTGGCCGTTCTTCAACGCCTTGACCTTCAGCGCACCCGGGTCTTCGGGCTTTGTGGCGGTCGCATTGTTGCCTCGGGTTACCAGCACCAGAGCGCGATTGGAGGGGAACATTCGGACCTGATGCGCGTAGATACCGCCGTCGATCGGGGTTGCCTGTTTGACCTCCTCGCCGATCGCCCCGTCCGGACGAAGCGGATGGACTGACATGGTGCTGGGGACGTTGTAGGCGGTCAGCAGCCACTTTCCCTCGGCGTCCACCGTGATGTTGATGGGACGGGCACGGATGGCGACCGGGGCACCGAAGGAACTGAGCGCGCCGGTGGCCGGGTCGATACGGAACGCGGTGAGGTGATGCTTGCCATCGGGCTTGCCGAATGGAACGAAATTGCTGGAGGCGACGTAAAGGATGCGCTTTGTCGGGTGTCGCCAGGCGTATTGGATCAATGCGGGTGCTGTCACGCTGGCTTGGCGTGTGAGCGTGGCATTGCCGATGTCGGCTTGCCAGGATGTGAGTTCGGGGCCGACGGCATCGTAGAAGACGGCGCTTGGGTGCGCGTCGGCGGCCTGGGCGTTCCAGGGTGCGGCGGCGACGCTTGCGAGCAGCGTGGTGACGGCGCGGCGCGTCAGCATGTGTCGTGTCCTTTCTGCGAAGGATGTGGCTTGGACGTTTGGTGGATCATCCTGTGCAAGTTCCGCGATGGTGGCAATTAAGCGGTCGGGCGGCACCGCATCGGCGTGGAACGGCGAAACACAGGGGCTGTCATTGCGAGGAAGCGACGCGACGAAGCGAACTTATGGCCCAGATCGTTTCGGCGTTTCGCTTCTAACAAGAAACCATGAGCAGACTGTGCGGCGCGCATCAAGGGAGGGTCCGCAGCCATGCGGGTGTGGAACTCGCAGTGACAATGCCGGCGTGACTCGCGCCACAACGACAGTGGGTAACTAGGTCGTAACGGTGCGTACAACACGGATCACGGAATGGCGTAGCGCAGCCACAGCGGTGTTCAGTGCTGAGGCGTTCTCGCGCACTTCGACGGCGTGCTTCCCGGTCTGCTCGGCTTCGATGGAAACCTCGGTGGTACGGGTGGTCATCTCGTTGGCAGCCGACGCCGTTTCGGCCACATTACGAGCGATTTCCGCCGTTGCCGCACCCTGTTCCTCGACCGCCGAAGCGATGGAACTGGCGATGGCGTTGATCTCACCGATGGTTTCCTCAATTCGAACCACTGCGGCGACGGAATCCCCGGTCGCGCGGCGCACCTGACGGATATGCTGCGCGATCTCATGCGTGGATTGCGCGGTCTGGATGGCGAGTGCCTTGACCTCGGAGGCGACCACCGCGAAACCCTTGCCCGCTTCACCGGCGCGGGCCGCTTCGATCGTGGCGTTCAGCGCAAGCAGATTGGTTTTGTCAGCGATCTCTCCGATCATGTCGGCCACCGCGCCGATCCGTGTCACCTGCTCGTTCAGTGCGTCTATCGTGGCGCGCGTTTCGGCGCCGGCGGTGACCGCGCGGCTGACAATCTCGCTCGATTGGGCGACCTGGACGCTGATCTCACGGATGGAGGCGCTAAGCTGTTCGGCTGCACTTGCCACGGTCTGGGCATTGGCCAGTGCCAGCCCCGATGCGGTCGCCGCCGTTTGCGCCGAGTTGCTTGATCGGACGGCGGACGCACTCATTTCTTCGGCGGTCGCAGTCATTGCGGCGATGCGGGTGCCAACCTCATGGAGTGCCGTCGTCGTCGCACTTTCGATCGTGTCCGCCATACCGACCAGGGCTGCGCGTTTCTCCTGCTCGGCGCGTTGGTGGTCTTGCGCCTGTGCGGCGGCCAGTTCCGCTTCCTTCACCATGTGTTCCTTGAACACCTGCACGGTGGCAGCCATGGCGCCCACTTCATCGCGCCGGGTTGTGCCTGGAATACGGGTTTCTAATTCCCCCTCGGCGAGGTCCTCCATCGCTGCCTTCAGCTTGCCGAGTGAGCCGCAAATGTCGCGGTTGATCAGCCACGCGGCAAGCAACACAACCAGCAGAGTTCCGCCACCGATGGAGGCGAGAAGCAAAAGCGACGTGCGGGCGGAGGAATCCAGGTCATCGGTCCACGCCCCGGCGATGAATACCATCTGCCAGGGCGCATAGCGCGCGACGTAGGACAGCTTTGGTGCAGGCTGCGTTGCTCCTGGCTTGAGCGCCAAATAAGTAATGACACCTTCATCCGAGTTCCGAAGCACTTCCCGCGCGAGATCGGCGCTCGATCTGCCTTCCGCGTCCTTGGATGCGGTCGGCTTTCCTTCGCGGGCCGCGTCGCCGCCGTGCATGACAACGAGCCCGTCGGGAGTTTGGACGAGCACGTAATTGCTGCCGCCGTCGAAGCGCACCGTGTGCAGGTCATCGCGGAACTGAGCCAGTGCCTGATCGTGGGTTATTCGCCCATTCACGACCTGCCTGTCGAGGGTTCGGGCGAAGCCCATCGCCGACTGCACGACCGCCCGAAGCTTGTCCACGCGGTCGTCGATCATCCGCCGTTGCATCAGGGAGGCCCCCGCCGCAATCGACACGACCAGTGCCAAGGCAGACAGTCCCAACAGCAGCGCAAGCTTGGTGCGGAGTTGGAGGTGGCTGAGCATACTCATCGCGACTTAAATTCCCGGCGGCTGATCGATAACGCAAAGGTATGTTCTGCCGCGTGAACGAACGGTAAAGCGCGCACCCCTTCCACCTCTGCCCCGCCGGCGCATATACCCTCCCCATGACGCGCTTTCTCAAGATGCACGGCTGCGGCAACGACTTCGTCGTATTCGACGAACGCGCCGGCCCGCTCGGCCTTACCCCGCGGCGCGCGGCGGCGATCGCGGACCGGCGGACGGGCGTGGGCTGCGACCAGTTCATCGCGATCGAGCCTGGGCCGGCTCGCTCGAACGCCGATGCCTTCATGCGCATCCGCAATCCCGACGGCAGCGAGGCCGGGGCGTGCGGCAACGCCACAAGGTGCGTGGCGCATCTACTGGCGCGAGAGACCGGGCGGCGAGTGCAGGTGATCCGCACTATCGCCGGCAATCTGCCCTCCGAGGCGCTCGCGGACGGGCGCGTGCAGGTGGACATGGGCCCGGCGCGGCTCGACTGGGCTGACATCCCGCTGGCGCGGCCGATGGACACGCTGCATCTCGACCTCGCTGCGGGGTCGGTGGCCGATCCAGCGGCGGCCAGTATGGGCAACCCGCATGCGACGTTCTTCGTGGACGACGTGGCACGCCTGCCGGCGGCGGAGCTCGGGCCGCGATTTGAGCACGACACGCTGTTCCCGGAGCGCGCCAATATCGGCTTTGCCGAGATCCTGGCGCCGGATCGCATTCGACTGCGGGTTTGGGAACGCGGCGCGGGGCTGACGCTGGCATGCGGCTCCGGCGCCTGCGCCGCACTGGTGAATGCGCACCGCCGCGGGCTGGCCGGGCGGCGAGCGATCGTGGCGGTGGACGGCGGCGAACTGGAGGTCGAATGGCGCGCGGACGGCCACGTGCTGATGACCGGGCCGGTGGCGACGTCGTTCGTCGGCGATATCGACCTCGCTGCGTATCCGGCATGAGCGTCGAGATCGTCACCTTCGGCTGCCGGCTGAACGTCTATGAGAGCGAGGTGATGCGCGGCCACGCTGCCGCGCTGTCCGACACGGTGATCGTCAATACGTGCGCGGTGACGGCGGAGGCCGAGCGGCAGGCGCGGCAGGCGATCCGGCGTGCGGTGCGCGAGCGGCCCGGCGCGCGGATCGTCGTCACCGGCTGCGCGGCGCAAATCGATCCGGCCGCGTGGGCCGCGCTGCCCGGGGTGGCGTGCGTGCTGGGCAACGCCGACAAGCTGAGGCCGGAGAGCTGGGCGCCGGACGCACCGAGCACGGTGTCGGACATCATGGAGGCGCGCGAGACGGTGCCACACATGGTGACCGAGTTCGCTGGCCGTGCGCGTGCCTTCGCGCAGGTGCAGCAGGGCTGCGATCATCGCTGCACGTTCTGCATCATCCCATTCGGCCGCGGGCCCAATTGCAGCGTCCCGGTGGGCGCGGTGGTGGCGCAGGTGCGCGCGCTGGTTGAGGCGGGCTATCAAGAGGTGGTGCTGACCGGGGTCGATATCGCCTCGTATGGCGCAGATCTGCCGGGTGCGCCGCGGCTGGGGCAGTTGGTGCGGCGGCTGCTTGCGCTAGTGCCGGAGCTGCGGCGGCTGCGCCTGTCGTCGCTCGACCCGGCGGCGATCGACGATGACATCTGGCGGCTGCTCGGTGACGAGGAGCGGCTGATGCCGCACATGCATCTGTCACTACAGGCGGGCAGCGACCTGATCCTGAAGCGCATGAAGCGGCGGCATCTGCGGGCAGATGCTGCCGGTGTGGTCGCGCGGGCGAGGCACCTGCGGCCGGGCATAGCGATCGGCGCGGACCTGATTGCGGGATTCCCGACCGAGACAGAGGCGCTGTTCCGCGAGACGCTGGATTTCGTGGCCGAGGCGGAGCTGCCGTTCGTGCATGTGTTTCCCTACAGCGAACGTCCCGGCACGCCAGCGGCGCGTATGCCTTCGGTGCCGATCGCGTTGCGGCGCGAGCGGGCGGCACGGCTGCGGCAGGCGGGCGGCGATCTGTTGCGGCGATATCTGGCGTCTCATGTTGGGCGAACCGTGTCGCTGTTGACCGAGACCGCAGATGGCGGTCATTCCGAGCACTTCGCCGCGGTGCGGCTTGCGATGCCGGCCGCACCGGGGCGGTTGATGGCCGCTCGTGTGACCGGCGCTTCTGGTGACGTCCTGTTGGCGGAGGCGGCCTGATGGCACTCGGCTTCTTCTCCCGGCTGAAGGAAGGACTGACCCGCAGCACACAGAAGCTGACGGAGGGGATTTCCGCGGTCTTCAAGAAGCGGCGGCTGGACGATGCGGCGCTGGAGGAGCTGGAGGACGTGCTGATCTCCGCCGATCTCGGCACCGAGGTGGCACGGCGGGTGATCGCCAGCTTCCGCCGCTCGCGCTTTGGCACGGAGGTGACGGACGAGGAGATCAAGCAGGCGCTGGCGGAGGAGTTAGCGGCGATCCTGGAGCCGGTGGCGCGGCCGCTGCGGCTCGATCCGGCAAAGCGGCCGCATGTCGTGCTGGTGGTGGGCGTGAACGGGACCGGCAAGACCACGACCATCGGCAAGATGGCGCAGAGTTATCGGGAGCAGGGCAAGCGGGCGGTGCTGGTGGCCGGGGATACGTTCCGCGCGGCGGCGGTGGAACAGTTGCAGATCTGGGGTGAGCGCGTCGGCGCGCCGGTGATCGCCGGTGGTCGCGACGCGGATGCCGCGGGGCTGGCGTTCGATGCGCTGACGCGGGCGAAGATCGAGGGCGCCGATGTGCTGCTGATCGACACGGCGGGGCGGCTGCACAACAAGGCAGTGCTGATGGACGAGCTGCGCAAGATCATCCGGGTTCTGCGCAAGCAGGACGAGACGGCACCGCACTCAGTGCTGTTGGTGCTGGACGCGACCACCGGTCAGAACGCGGTGCAGCAGGTGCGAGTGTTCAAGGAGATGGTGGATGTGACCGGGCTGGTGGTCACGAAGCTGGATGGCAGCGCACGCGGGGGGATCGTCGTGGCGCTGGCGGAGACGTTCGGGCTGCCGGTGCATGCCGTGGGGGTGGGGGAGAGGGCCAGCGATCTGCGGCCATTCGATGCGGTGGATTTTGCGCGTGGGCTGGTGGGGATGTGATGCCGCGCCCTATGCAAGCGGACGCCGCGCATCGGCCAGCGTCATGCCGATCGATCCAAGCAGCATCAGTGCGGCCATGCCGCGCGGTGTTCCGTCGGTGACCAGACCCACCATCAACCCGCTGAACGCGCCGAGCAGATACTGGCCGGTGCCCATCACCGAGGACGCACTGCCGGCGTGATGCTGATGGCGGGCGAGCGCGCCCACGATCGTGTTGGGGTTCAGCATTCCCATGCAGCTTATCGCCACGAACACCGGCGCGATAACCAGCGGCAGGATGTGCAGACCGGCGAACGCGATCACCGTCAGCGTGGCGGTGGCAGCCAGGTGCACGCGGCTGACGCCGCGCAGCACGCGGTAGTGTCCGAACCGACGCAGCAGATGGGGATTGAGCTGGGCGCAGCAGATCAGGCCGAATGAGTTGGCGCCGAAGATCATCGCGAACCGCGCCGGCGTCAGGCCGAAGCCCTGGATGAACACCGGCGACGAGCCGGCCAGATAGGCGAAGAACGCGAACGTGGCGAACCCGCCCATTGTTGCATGTGTCAGGAAGCCACGCTCGGCGATGATGCTGCGATAGCGGCCCAACTGCTCGCCGAGGCGCAGCCGGATGCGTCGCTCCTCGGGCAGAGTGTCGGGCAGCAGAAGCAGCACCAGCACCCAGCATGCGGCGCCGTAGGCGGTGAGGATCCAGAAGATGCCGCGCCAGTCGGCGAAGGCGAGGACCGCGCTGCCGACGGTCGGTGCCAGGATGGGCGCCGCGCCCATCACCAGCGACAGCCGCGACAGCAGCACCGCGGCGGCGTGGCCTTCGGCCAGATCGCGCACCATTGCGCGTGGGATGACCATGCCGGCAGAGGCGCCAATGGCCGACAGGGCGCGAAACGTCGCCAGCCACTGGATGGATGGCGCCAGCGCGCAGCCCAGGCAGGCCAGCGTGTAGATGGCGGTTGCTACCATCAGGGGTCGCTTGCGGCCGAAGCGGTCGGACAGCGTGCCCTGGCTAAACTGGCCGACCGCGAGGCCGGCGAACCATGCGGCGAGCGTCAACTGGGCTGACCCTGGCGGGGCGGCGAACGAGGCCTCGATCGCCGGGAAGGCGGGCAGATACATGTCTGTCGTCGCCGGCCCGACCGCGGTGAGGAAGCCGAGCAGCAGGGGGAGCCAGGCGGGGAAGCGCATCCGGCGTTCATAGCAGATCGCGGACCGGATGGCCGAAGCCGGTTCCCGATCGCGTTACGACGGCCGGTTTCGTGGGCAGCTAAACGATGTTTGATCAAAGCTCTGCTCGGCGACTCGGAGTCGCCGTGGTAAGTACCGACGGCGCCGCGTTCTGCTCCGTCAGGGCACTGTCACCGGGTTGGGACGTTTGGCGCCCTGTCCGGCTGAGCCCGCAGAGGAAACGCATGCGCCACATACCCGCACCAGCTCTTAGTCTATTCTGCCTCCTGGCCGCCGCTTGCCAGGCCGTGCCACAGGGCGCCCCGACGACCGCGCAGGTCGATGGGGCGCGGGTGGCTGCCGCGAAAGGCGGCGCGGGGCTCAACGCTGTGCCGAGCTGCGCCTCCGGTCTGTCTGCCACGTTGTCGGACGGGCTGCGGGTGGGCTACCGCGGGAGCGACCCGAACGACCCCGATCGGTGCCTGCTCGACTGGTCCGGGCGTTCGTATCCGCTGTACTTCGGGTTGTGGAGCACCGGGCCTGACAAGCCGATGAGCGAGGCAGCGCGGGAGGCTTTCCGGACGGCTTTGACTGGCCCGGTGGGCACCGAGGCCACATTCGATACCGAGGGCGCGAAGCTCTGGAAGCGCGTGACGGTCACGCATGTGACCAACAACACGGTCGATGTGGCGGGGGCACCGCGGTCGGCCGTCGAATTGCGCGTTGTGCGGCACGACGCGGAGGGACGGACGGATGTGCGCGCCGAGACGCTCTACGCGATCGATCGCGCGACCGGGGTGATGCTGCGATGCGAGAGCGTCACGCCAATGGCCGACGGCGAGGTGACAAAGACGACAAGCTGGCAGATCGGGACCATCGGGCAGGCCGGTTGACGCCTGGCGCTCCGGCGCAGCATCTTCGTCGCGCCTCCCGGAGACGCCAAGCGATGGCCTTGAGCCGCACCACCCGTGTCAATCTGCTGCTCGGCAACGGCCATTTCCTCTCGCATTTCTACGCGCTTTGCCTGCCGCCGCTGTTCCTGGCATGGCAGGCGGCATTCCAGGTGAGCTTCGCCGAACTCGGTCTTGCCGTCGCGCTGATGTCCGCATCGACCGCACTGTTGCAAACACCGGTAGGATTTCTCGTGGATCGCTATGGCGCCCGTCGTTTCCTGATCGGCGGCGCACTGGTGATGTCGCTGTGCATCACCGCCATGGGATTTGTCACCAGCTTCTGGCAGATCCTGCTGCTGGCGCCGCTCTCGGGCATGGGCAATTCGGTGTTCCACCCTGCGGACTATGCGATTCTGTCGGGCTCGGTGGACAAGGACCGCATGGGCCGCGCATTTGCGCTGCACACGTTCAGCGGCAACCTGGGCTTCGCGGCCGCGCCACCGATCATGGCGCTGCTGGCGGTGACGATCGGGTGGCGCGCCAGCCTGATCCTGGTTGGGCTGCTCGGCATCCCGGTGGTGGTGTCGATCGTGCTGCAGAGCGCCATCCTGAAGGATCAGGTTCGCCACGAGGCCGCCCATGCCGGGCCGACGCTGTCCGGTCGCGAGCTGCTGATGAGCCGCACGATGCTGCTGTTCTTCGGCTTCTTCCTGCTGGGCTCCATGGCGGGCGCCGGCGTGCAGTCCTGGCTGATCACGGTGCTCCACACGGCGAAGGGCCTGACGCTGGAAATCGCGTCGTCGACGCTGACCGGCTACATGGCCGGTTCCACCATCGGCGTGCTGGTGGGCGGCTGGTTCGCCGACACCTTCAAGCGGCACGTGCTGCCGTTCGCTGTGGTCCTGACGATAGCCTCGGCTGTGCTGACGGTTTCGGTGAATTGGGTGCCGCTGTCGGGGGTTGCGGTGATCGCGGTGATGTTCGCATCCGGGCTTGCTCTTGGCGCCAGCCGCACGCCGCGCGACGTGATGCTGAAGGACGCCGCCCCGCCTGGCCAGATCGGCAAGGTGTTCGGTTTCGTCAGTGCGGGTCTGCCACTGGGATCGGCGCTTACGCCGGTGCCGTTCGGCTTCCTGATCGATCGCGGCCATCCGGAACTGATCCTGGTGATGGTCGGAGCGCTGTTGCTGGCGAGCCTGCTCTGCGTCGGCACGGCGCGGTCCGTGGCGCGCCATCAGGCCTTCGTGGCCCCGGCCGAATAGGCGCGCTTACGCTACGGATTGGTCGGTTGACCCAGGCGGGGCTACTCGGCGGCCATGGCGAGAGAGAACCGGCGTTTCAGCGTCGGGATACGGTTTACCAGTCGGAGTACCGTGCGTGACGCCGCGCGGGCCAGCGTGCCGGTTTCCAGCACTGCCTTCATCGCCTCGAGCGAACCGCGCACGGCGGCAAAGCCATAGCGGCGCATCGCGTTTTCGTAGTTGCCGATCGCCTCCAGCAGCGTCGCCTCGCCATGCACTGCGCGCACAAGGTGACGGCACAGCAGTGCCGCGTCGCGCAGTGCTATGTTGGCGCCGATGCCACGATACGGCGTCATGCTGTGGATTGCGTCGCCGAGCAGCGTGACGCGGCTGGGCTGCCATGGATCGACCGGACGCGACGTGCGGATCGGCAGCAACGACAGGGTGTCCGGATCAGTCATGCGGACGAGTTCGCGGTAACCTGCATCCCAGTCAGCCATGCTGGCAAGTGCGATGCCGCGCAGCGTCTCGGCGCATGGCGCATCCTCGGCGTTCAGGCCGAGAACACAACGCTGCGCACCGAACGCCCACATCAGATAGCTGCGCGTGTTGTCAAACAATGTGCCGGCCGTGGGATCGACCGCCTCCTCGGCGCCGCCGATGCCGTTGACCGGCGCTGTGTGGGCTATTTCCTGCGGGGCAACGAACAATCCGCGCCCGCCGGGTCCCGAGACCAGCGCCATCGTGTCGCGCAGCGGTGGCGGGATGCGGCGGCGCGTCGCTTCGTCGAGGAACACCTTGCCGCCGATGGCTGCCACACCGGTATCGATGCGCTCCGCGTGCGGCAGGTACTGACGGCGCACGCGCGAGCCGCCGCCGTCGGCCGCGACCAGCATGTCGCCTTCCACGCTGCTGCCGTCTTCGAAGAAGGCCACGACGCGGTCGCCGTGCGTCTCGTAGCGGACGAAGGTCTTGCCGAACTGTACGCGCTCGCCGAGGCCCGAGAGAAGCACCTGGCGCAGCGTGATGCGATTGACCGAGCGATGTTGCTCGACCGCATCGCCGCCGTCGGGTTCGTGGAAGCCGCCGACCGAGATCAGCGTCTGCATGCGCTCGGTGAGCATGCGAAAGGCACGCGGCGGGCGACCGCAGGTGGCGGCGAATGCCTCAAACAGCGCGGGCGGCAGACAATCGTGCAGTGCTCGGCTGCCCTTCGGACTGATATGCACGCGATAGCCTTGCAGACGATCGGTGATCGCGCGGTCGCGCTCATACACCGTGGCGTTCACGCCTGCCTGCTGCAGGCCGTGCGCCAGGCAGAGGCCGCCGATGCCGCCGCCGATGATCACCACGTGGTTGAGATTGGCCATGATCAATGATTCCCGTCAGGATTTGCGTTTGGGTTTGGCGACGCTGGCGTGGAACTCCGGCCAGGTCGGCGCCAGTTCCGCCGGGTCCTTGGCGATGCGCGCCACGAGCCGCTGCACGAACGTGCGTTCCGCTTCCTGCAGCGCGATCTCGTATTCGGCTTCGATCAGGAACAGCGGCGGCAGACCGGTTTGCAGCACGCCGTCGATAGCTCCCTGCTTGGTCCGGATGGCGAGGTCGAGGTGCTGCAGGCGTTCATGCAGCCTGGTCTCGGCTATCGCCGGCGGCAGCACAGGAAGCAGTGACAGCGCCGCCATGAACTGCGGATATTCCTTCACCGGATAACGCAGAAGGTCCTGCATCCAGGCAATGAGTTCACTGCTGCCGGCATCGGTGAGCGTGTAGACGGTACGTTCCGGCCGTCTGCCGTCGCGCGACGTTTCGTGTGGTTCGATCAGTCCGTCGCGCTGCAGCGTGTCGACGACGGTGTAGAGCGAGCCATAGCGGAGCTTGATGCTTGCCTCCTTGTGACGCTCGCGCATCGTCACCGCCATCTCGTACGGATGCATCGGCCGCTCGTACAGCAGGGCCAGCACGGCGAGCGCGAGCAGGCTGTGCGGGTGTTGGCGTTTGGGCGAGGGCATCACCGTCTCCGAATATCCGTAAGCGGATATACGGCTGCGTCTATGTTGCGCCAACTCACGATGCTGCGATCCCCGACGCGAGTTTTACGGCGCTGGCGGGCCTCTTGCGTTGCGTCGCGTTGCGGTTGCGTCAGGTGAAGAGGCCGACCTCAGCCGGTATCCGGAACGACCGAAACGGCGCTACAGTTGGAGCGCCGCATTGAGGGATTCCCACGCATGATCACACGACGTGGCGCGACCGCGGGTCTCGGCGCGCTGATGCTGGCGCAGGGCGCGCGGGCGCAAGAGATGCCGAAGCCGGGCAAGCGCGACTGGGCGAAAGAGATTCCGGTGATGCGGATCGGCCTGCTCGGTGGTGAGAACGATGCCGACCGGCTGGCGCGCGTCGATGGCTACAAGAAGCTGATGGAGACCACGTTCGACGTGCCGGTGAAGCTGCTGGTCGCCGCCGACTATGCCGGGGTGATCCAGGCGTTCGCGGCGAAGCAACTGGAGACCGCGTATATGAGCCCGGCCGCATATGCCGCCGCCTGGCTGGAGAGCAACGGCGATGTTGTGCCGCTGGTGGTGACGCAGGAGCAGGACGGCAGCAACTCGTATGTCTCGGTGATGTATGTCCGAGCGGACAGCGGGATCACGTCGCTCGCCGAGATGAAGGGGCATTCGCTGGCGTGGGCGGATCCGAACAGCGCGTCGGGCTATTTGATCCCGCGCGCCGAATTCCGCGCGCAGGGGATCGATCCGGAGTCCGGCAAGTATTTCAGCAGCACCGGCTTTGCCGGCGGCCACGAGCAGGCGGTGGTGGCGGTGCTGAACCATCAGTACGAGGCCGGCGTTACCTGGACGTCCGGCATCGGTGATCCGGCCGAGGGCTACACGCGCGGCAACCTGCGCATGATGGTCGACAAGAAGATGCTCGACATGAAGGACCTGCGCATCATCTGGAAGTCGCGGCCGATCCTGAATGGGCCGCTGACAGTGCGGAAGAGCACACCGGAGAGTTATCAGGCCGACATGCTGGCATTCCACCTGGCGATGCCGACAGCGTATCCGGATATCTACCACACCTTCGACATGGGCAGCGGCAAGGGCTGGGTGCCGGTAAAGCATGCCGACTTCCAGGTGTTTATCGACATGCTGCAACAGGAGGCGGCGCAGCGCCGGCATCGGTGAGCGCCGCGGCGTCACTGGAGAGGGCGTTCCAGGCGCGCCGACGCACACGCCTGGTCGGCGGGCTTGGCAGTTGCGTCGTGCTGTGCGCGGCGCTGCTGCTCGCCGCGTGGGTGTCCGAGGCGTATCCTTCGTCGCTGATCGCCGGCGCGCCGCGGATCGGCGAATATTTCTGGAAGCTGCTGCCCGATCTGCGCCCGCCGGTGCTGTTCGCTGGCACTGACACGCAGGGATCACTCGCCTATTGGATGTACCGCGTCGACATCTGGCTGTGGCTGTTGTTCGAGACCAGCCAGATGGCCGCATTGGCGACATTGTCGGGCGCGCTGCTCGCGGCATTGTTGTGCTTCCCGGCGGCGATCAATCTCGCGCCGAACCGTGCGGTGCACTTCGCTTTCCGCCGCGCGCTGGAACTGTTCCGCAGTGTGCCGGACATCGTCTACGCGCTGATCCTGGTGTGGACATTCGGCGTGGGGCCGCTCGCCGGCATCCTGGCGATCGCACTGCACACAGTGGGCGCGCTTGGCAAACTGTTCGCCGAGGTAGTGGAGAATGCCGATATGCGGCCGTGGGAGGCCGTGCGTGCAACGGGTGGAACCTGGGCGCACGGCGTGCGCTTCGCCATCCTGCCACAGGTACTGCCGAACTTCCTGTCCTATGTGCTGCTGCGCTTCGAGATCAACGTGCGCGGGGCGACGGTGATCGGCTTCGTCGGCGCGGGCGGGATCGGACAGGAACTGTACTCGGTGATCAGCTTCAACTACTACCAGGAGATTGGCGCGATCATCGTGCTGATCATCCTGGCGGTGAGTTTGATCGACCTGACGTCCGAGAAGCTGCGCACGCTGGCGATTGGACACGTTGAATGACGGTCCCTGTGAGAGCTGGAGCAAACTTATGACCGGGATTGCTTTGCCGCGCCGCTCCTTGCGATGACAGCCCACATGTTTCGCCGTTCTATGATGCCAGGTACGAGAGGCGCGGGGAGATGACGGATGTCGCGCGCATTCGCGCGCGCTTCCCGGCCGCCTTTGGGCCGGCGCCGCTGACGCGTGCATTGCGCGGGCTCGGTGCGCTGCTGTTCGTTGTCTGGCTGATCGTGCTGTGCTTCTGGTTCGACATCACGCCAGCGCGGTTGTCGCGTGGCATCTCCGGCCTGTTCGTCATCCTGCGCCAGATGATCCCACCGAGTCCTGGCGCGCAGTGGCAGGACATCATGCAGGGCCTCGCGGAAAGTGTGGCGATGGCGTTGCTCGGCACCTTTGTCGCAGCGGTGATCGCGTTGCCGCTGGGCTTCCTCGGTGCGCGCAACGTGCTGGTGAATGCGCTGGCGCATTTCTCAATCCGCCGTGTGTTCGACGGGTTCCGCGGTGTGGATCAACTCATCTGGGCTTTGGCGTTCGTGCGCGCGGTTGGACTGGGGCCGCTCGCCGGCGTGCTGGCGATCGCGGCGGCCGATGTTTGTGTGCTGGCGAAGCTGTTCGCCGAGGCGATCGAGAACGCTGACCCGCGGCAGAAGGAGGCGGTGGAGGCGGTCGGCGGCTCGCGCTTGCTGGCGATCCGGTTCGGGCTGTTGCCGCAAGTGCTGCCGGTGCTGCTGGCGCAGGTGCTCTATGGGTTCGAGAGCAACACGCGCAGCGCGGCGATCCTGGGCGTGGTCGGGGCCGGCGGCATTGGGTTGCAGATCGCCGAGCGTATCAAGGTTCGTTACTGGGATGAGGTGTCGTTCATCATCATCCTTATCCTGGTGACGGTCGCGGTGATCGATCAGGTGTCGGCGCGCGTGAGGCGGCGATTGATTGGTTGATCGACGAACTTCGCCGCCTCAGACTATCGCAGGTCGCTGTTCAGCGGGCGAAGCCTTCCAGCTCCTCCCTGCCCCAGGCAAGCGTCTGCTTGATCGACTGTCCGGTTAGCAGTCGCCCCACCATGTTCGGAACCAGATAGCGATTCCAGATCTGCACCGCGATCTCGGGAGGAGCGGAGGAACCGGGAATGTAGTACACCGCATCGTGCCATGGCCGCATTGGGTAGTTGTAGATGGTACCTTTCGGCGGCTCGACGTCGCTCCAGATGCTGAGGTCCGTCATGGATTGGAATGGCGGGATATCGTAACCCGCGACCGGGGCGGCAAGCTGCTCCACCTGCTCGCGCTGCGACAGATATTCGATCAGCTCCTTTGCCGCTGTCTTGTTGCTGGCGAATTTCCAGATCCCCCAGAAATACGGCCGGTGTGGCACAAGGCGGCCCATCGGCCCTCGTGGATTGGGAAAGGTCCAGCAGTCCGCGGCCACCTGCGGCGCATCGCGCTTGGCGACCGCCCAGGCCGAGGGCGGATTCCAGATCAGCGCTGCCTTGTTGGAGATCAACGCGCGATTATTGGAGGCATCGTCCCATTGGACGGCATCCGACGGCATGAACTTCACCATCTTCTGGCAATATTCCATTGCCGCCATCACGTGGTCCGAGTCGATGGTGATCTCGCCTTTTGCGTTGACGAGGTCGGCGCCGAAGGCACCGAACGTGGCACCCCAGGTCTGGTTGGCGTCCGTGCTGTTCTGGCCGCAGCCGAAACCGATGGGATAGCCGGCCTTGAACATGGCCTCCGCCATCTTGAGCTGCGTATCGTAAGTCCAGTCCTTGCTTGCCTCGGGAGTTGCATGATCCGCGGGGAACCAAGCCTGCACGTCAACGCCGCAGAACTGCTTGAGCATGCTGATGCGCCCGCAAGGTGGCAGCGGTGCGGAACCCCAGCCGACCGGCACGGCCATCCAGTGCTTGTCAACCACCGCAAGATATTCGTAGGCCGCGCCAAGCTTGCCGTATTTTGCGATCAGCCGCTGCATGAGATCGTCCACGGGGTCGAGGCTGTCGGCGTATTGCTGCACCGTCCATTGGTCGAAGGCGTAGACATCGTGGCCGGTCTTGGCCTGCGCCTCGGCAGCCTTTGTCATGTTGATATTCGCGGACAGGAAGTCGACCTGCACGTCGACCTTGTTCTTCTCGGCCCAGGCACCGATCAGCTTTCTCATGGCGTCGTCGCCGGTCGGAACCCAATGGTCCCACAGCGCGAGACTGAGCTTGCCGGCTGCGCCTGCGGTGCGGATGTGCACGAGCGGCAGGGCGGCGGCCGCGGTGCCGAGTGCCAACGCACTGCGGCGCGTCACATGAGGACGAGTATTGGGCATGGTTTGAATTCCCCCTTTGAGACTGAAGCTCGTTTGTTGTTGTTTGATCCGGCACGGCGTGGGCATCACCGGCAGTTGCGCCGCACCCGGGCCATTGGCCGGAAGATAGTCTGCGAGCGTGCAACGCGCCAGCGAGTTTGCCGGCCAGCAGGAGCCGGTGTCCGACCCCGCTACAACGCCATCGCTGGGGACGCTTCCCGGCCAGGAACTCCTTGGACCGGGAACGCCTCGTGGAAGATCGGAGCTTTAACGTCACGCGACACGAATATGCCGCGTAATCTGTCCGTTGCTCTCCCAGTAGGTTTTCTTGTTGGCGATCAAGGCATCATCCATGGCGGGCTGGATGTTGCCAGCCTTGTCTATGGCCCGCGACGTGACGGTGTGTTCGCCGGGTGCAGGTGACCAATCGAGATGCCAGGATCGCCAGGCGAACTCGGACCTGCTGTCGTCGAGGACCGCCTTCACCCACGGTAAGTTGTCGATCTTCACCTCGACGGCAGCGACCGGCGCAGGCCCCCATGCCATCCCGTCGATCTGATAGCGCCCGTCCCGCAGCGTCACCTTGGCGGGTGCCGATTTCAGCAACATGCGGCCAACTGTTGTCTCCGCCATGACGGTCATGCCGTCGTGGTGTTCTTCGCGGATCGTGACGTAATCGCGACCCATGAAGCGTCCCAGGAACCGAGTATCGCGCACCTCGATACGGCGAAGCCATTTGACGTTGGCCACGCCATACCAACCCGGTACAAGCAGACGCACCGGAAAACCGTTGGCTGCGGGCAATGGCGAGCCATTCATCTCATAGCACAACAGGTTTGCCGGATTCATGGCATCCTCGATCGACATGCTCCGAGCGAAGTTGCTGGTGAACTTGTATTCAAGCGGCGAATCCTTGCGCACCACCTCCTCGCCTTGATCCGTACCGTAGAAGACCACTTCGACGGCACTTTTCTTGATCTGTGCTGCCCGGAGCGTCTCGGCCAACGAAGCTCCAGCCCATCGTGCATTGCCGATCGTGCTGGTGGCGAATGGCAGGCCATTGTTGCCGGAACACTCGATGGTGCTGATGACTTCGTGGCGCGGCCGGGATTTGAGTTCGTCAAGCGTGAACGTCTCCGGCTTGTCGACCAGGCCGGCCACGTCCAGCCGCCACGTCTTCGCGTCGATCATCGGCCGATCGTAGTGGGCGATGCTGAAGAACCTGTCGTTGGGTGTGATCCACGAGTCCAGGCTCTCCCAGGGAGTCTGACCCTTCACCACATTCTCCAGCGGCGCCGGCACCGGCGGAGGCTGATCGCTCCAGGGAATGGTCTGCTGGCCGGATTGGGCGAATGCGCGACCTTGAAGCAACGCGGCAGCGGTCATGGCACCGCCGAGTACCGCACGACGCTGTAGTTCCATCATCTTGATTCTCCCCCGAACGAGGTCAAATCGAGCAACAAACTTTCATTCATGAGCGCTTCTCCCTTGGATCACCTTTTCGTGATAGCTCGTCGTGCCTCGGCTGCAGAACGGCAACTCAGACTGAACGCAGTTGGTGCCGCCGGAGCGGCCGACCGCATTGCGCCAGTGCGACATCCATCACTTCGTGCGCGAGCGCGAAGGATACCGCTGAAGGACCCCCAGTGACGCGGTGGTGCCCAAATTCTGCTACTCGAACTAGTCCAGAATCTGGAGCGCCTGACCGCGAAACGGCGTAAGGTGAAGCGCAACCGAGGTAGCGTTCATCATGCACTACGGTCTGTTCTGTCCGATCGCCAAGGCATCGGAGATCATCGTTGAGCGGTGGACGCCGTTGGTCATTGCGGAATTGCTGGAGGGCAGTACGCGCTTCAGCGATATTCGACGCGGCGTACCGCTGATGTCGCAGACATTGCTGTCGCAACGACTGAAGGAACTGGAGCGAGTCGGTATCGTGGAGCGCCGCGGCGAGGGGAAGGGTGCACGTGAATGGCATCTTACCGCGGCAGGTGCCGCTCTTGGTCCCGTGATCCAGCAACTTGGTGAGTGGGGCTTGCGTTTCGCCCAGGACCCTTTGGCGGAGGGCGATCTGGACGTTACTGTACTGATATGGAATATCCGGCGGCGCGTCGATCCCAGCGTATTTCCTGAGCGGCGCGTCACCGTGTGCTTCGAATTCACCGACGTGGCCGAGGACAGGAGGCGATGGTGGCTGGTGAACGACCGGGGAACTGCGGTCGACCTCTGTCCGACAGATCCCGGGTTTCCGGTAGACGTTTATGTGACGACCGATATGCGCACGATGATTGCCATATGGTTCGGCAGACTCGCATGGAAAGCGGGTGTCCGCTCCGGGCAGGTTGAGGTGGCCGGCCCTCGGCCGTTGCAATCGCGCTTGCACTCCTGGTTGCTTTTGAGTCCGATCAGGGTGCCGAATGATGCAGCGTCCGGCGCTGAGACAACAGTGCCACATCAGGAGGGGACGGCCGCGGGGGTTCGACAGCCTATGGTGCTGCGACAGTAACCGGCTGCCGCGTCACACGATTACGATAGACACGGCGGCCCGGCTTCCGCCAGTCTTCCAGCCCGTGAGCACAATCGACTTCATCGTCATCGGCAGCGGGCCCGCCGGTCGCCGTGCCGCGATCCAGGCGGCCAAGCTTGGCCGGTCCGTCCTCGTGGTGGAGAAAGGTCGTCGCGTTGGCGGCGTTTCCGTGCACACCGGCACCATCCCATCCAAGACGTTGCGGGAAACCGTGCTCAATCTCACCGGCTGGCGCGAACGCGGCTTCTACGGGCGTGCCTATCGGGTGAAGAAGGACATCGCTGCCAAGGACCTGATGGCGCGTTTGCACATGACGCTCGACCACGAGGTCGATGTGCTGGAGCATCAGTTCGCTCGCAACTCGGTGCAGACCACACTCGGTGCCGCGCGCTTCATCGATCCGCATCGCATCGAGGTCACCACCGATACTGGCGATATTCGCGTCTTTCAGGGCGAGCGCATCCTGATCGCCGTTGGCACTCGTCCGCATCGCCCTGATGGCGTGCCGTTCAATGGCACGTCGGTATTCGACAGTGACGAGATCGTCGATATCCCGCGCCTGCCGCGCAGCCTCACGGTGATCGGCGCCGGCGTGATCGGCGTGGAATACGCCACCATCTTCAGCGCGCTCGATGTCGCGGTGGCGATGGTCGAGCAGCGCCCCTCGATGCTCGAATTCATCGACCACGAGCTGATGGAGGACTTCACCCACCAGCTACGCGACCGCGGTGTCGCACTGCGCTTCGGCGCCAAGGTCGAACGCATCGAGTTCGACAACGACTGGCCGGTCACGATCCTGGAGGGCGGTCGTCGCGTGCGCTCGGAGATGGTGCTGTACACGGCGGGCCGCGTCGGCGCGACCGATGCGCTCAATCTCGACTGCTGCGGATTGACAGCCGATGATCGCGGCCGGCTGAAGGTTGATCCGAAGACGTTCCAGACAGAGGTGCCGCATATTTACTGCGCGGGCGACGCGATCGGTTTTCCAAGCCTCGCGTCCACCTCGATGGAGCAGGGCCGCATCGCCGCATGCCACGCCTTCGGGGTGCCCGCGCCGAACGCGCCGGAGTTCTTTCCCTACGGCATCTACTCGGTGCCGGAGATTTCCACCGTGGGGATGAGCGAGCAGGAGGTGCGCGAGCGCGGCATCCCCTACGAGTGCGGCGTCGCGCGTTTCCGTGAAACCTCCCGCGGCCACATCATGGGTTTGAATGCCGGCATGATGAAGATGCTGTTCTCGATCAGAACGCGCCGGCTACTCGGCGTTCACATCGTGGGCGAGGGCGCGACCGAGCTGATCCATATCGGCCAGGCGGTCCTGAACCTGAAGGGCACGCTGGATTATTTCATTGAGAACACCTTCAACTATCCGACTCTGGCAGAGGCTTACAAGATAGCGGCGTTGGACGCGTGGAACCGGATGGCGGCCTGATCACCATCAGCGTGCCGGGACAACTCTTCCGCGAGCGGTCGAAAGGCACTGCAATTCCGCAATTACATCGAAGTGTCACTTCAAGCTGTTTTGAATTGAGCTCGATCACTCGCAATCGTTGACGATACTGCTTCAGGCAGAACAGGATTATTGCTGTATATCATGGCGTTCTGCGCGATTTGCCCAGGTTGATCCGCAACGATCGCTGTCCCTTTGGGGTGGGCGATCGCTATCCATTTCGGATTGACTCGCACGAGCCGAAATCCATAGTGGCCGTCATGGCAAATAAAGGCCGTGGTTGGTATTGGCGATTGACCTGCCAAGCCGGTGTCTACGCTTGCCTGTCATTGACTTTACCAGCGGGCGCGGCCGAAGGGGACATGAAGGTCGGACCGTCGGCGCACGCACAGACCGAACATCGGGACGGGATCGTCGCGCTGCTGGATAGGCTTGAGAGGGAGATCGCCGAGGATCATCTGGCCGCGCCGCAGGACGACAACGCGGACGCCACGATCCAGGCGATCGTGGCGCTGCTGCCAAATGCGCCGGCGTCCGAAATCAAGATGGTACTGGACATGCCGGGGCATCTGGAGCGGCGCGCGGGCGAGGCTGAAGCCGCTGGCCACCACGACGAAGCCAGGCGGTTTGCGGCACTGGGCGATGCTTTGAGCGGCACACAAACCAAGACAGCAGTTGGATCGCAACCGGCAACCACCACAGCGCCGCCCTTGAATGCAGGAGATAGCAGTTTGCAGTTGAATCAATCGGCGCCTGGAGGTGCGGCGAAGTTATCGCCGCTGCCGGGTGGGCGGCTCGCTTCGAGGGAGGCTTCGTCACCGACGAGTGGCGATGGCGTCCAGCCATCAGTGAGCGAGATCGTGGTATATCCCGCCGCGGTGGGAAGCGCACACGCAGTCGGCAAGCCGCGCTCACCGGCGACGGTAAGCGCCACGAACTCGCGATGCCGTGCGATCACGCTGAAGATCGAGATAGGCGAACAACCTTCAGACGCAGAGCGCAGCTACCTGCGCGATGGGTGCCAGCATGGCTGACCGTCGTTGCGATCTCTGCGGCTGCCTTATGGCATTGCTGCTTGTCATCGTGCTTGCCGGATGCAATGCGCCAGCAGCCCAGCAAGGTGCCGCCGGTTCGACGGCGCCGTTGATGACGCTGAAGGAGGGCGTGCCCGTGCTTGCCACGGTGCTGGTGACCAAGGCTCAGCTGCCACCACCGCCGCCGTCGGGCAAGTATCCGGTCGTGATCGATCCCTGGATCGATGTGACAACCGGCGATCAGGTCGCCACCACCAAGCTGATGCAGCAAGAGTTGGAGACGCTCGCGCCGCAGCATTTCCCGCAGCTGGAATTGTTGCCTTTCACGCCGGAGAGCCTGGCGCGCAAGCCTGTGGTGCTGCTTGGCGCGATTGCGCCGGTTGCCGGGCCGGGTGCCGTCGATCCGGTGACCGGACGTCCGGGCGCCTATCGAGTTTATGGCGTGCTTGCGGATCTGGGGTCGGGGAAGATCGTCTCGGCCGCTGGCGGATGGGTTCGGCCGGAGGATATCGATCCGACACCGACGGCATTTTATCGCGACAGCCCGGTCTGGCAGGCGGACGAAAGCGTCGTCGCCTATTTGCGGACGCTGCAAGCCAGTCCCGGCGAGCCGATAGATCCCGCCTATCTGGCCAACCTCCAGGCAGAGGCACTGATCACCACAGGCAACACGGAATATGGCGAGGGTAAACTGCAGCCGGCGCGCGATCTGTACAGTCAGGCTGAGGACCTGCCGGCCGGCGGACATCAGCTGCGAGCCTACAATGGGCTCTATTTGACTGACTGGGCGCTTGGCGACCGTCGGTCGGCGGCAGAGGTGTTTGCCAAGCTGGTTGATTACCAACTCGCGCATGGCCGCCTGTCCGTGAAGTTTCTGTTCCGGCCCAACTCGACGGCTTTCTGGCCGGACCCAGCGATCAGCGCGGCATACCCGGAATGGCTTCGTGCGATCGCTGAGCGGACTGTCGCCGATAACGCGTGCCTTCGCCTGACCGGCCATACCAGCCCGAGCGGATCCACCGAACTGAATGATCGGCTGTCGCTGGCCCGCGCTGTGCGCATCCGGCATGACCTGTTGGCAATCGAACCTCGGCTGGAGGGCCAGGTCACGGCACGCGGCGTCGGGTCGCAGGACCCGATCGTCGGCACCGGACGCGATGACGCGACGGACCTGGTCGACCGGCGCGTCGATTTCGATATCGTACCGTGCGGACAGACCGTCGCCGCGGAGTAGCGGAGTGGATGTGGGCGCCGCGCTGAGAAAGCGGCGAGGGCGCGCGGCGTAACGTCGCGTAACGCTCGGCCGTCCTGCAGTCGATGCCCTTCCTCCCTCCCCAAGCAGCGTGCTACCGGCGCTGCAATGAAACGGCTGTTGCAGCATCCGATCGTGCAGGCGGCGTCGGCCAAACTGCTCGGCCTCTATCTCGGCTTCGCGCTACGGACCACGCGGTGGTCGCTCGAGGGCCACGAGCATATGGCGCCGCACGCGGCCGGCGCACCGGTGGTCGTCGCGTTCTGGCACGAGCGGCTGCCACTGATGCCGATGCTTTGGCTGAAGGCGCGGCAATCCCCCGAAGGACGCAAGGCGCGCAACCGCGTCCACGTGCTGGTCAGCCAACACCGCGACGGTCGCTTCATCGGCGCGGTGGTCAGCCGTTTCGCGCTCAACGTGGTGCTTGGGTCTTCGTCGCGCGGCGGCGCGAAGGGTACGCGGTTGCTGCTCAGCCTGCTCGACGGCGGCGATCATATCGCCATAACTCCTGACGGCCCCCGCGGCCCGCGCCGGGTTGCCGCGCCTGGGGTGGCCCAGCTTGCCGCGCTGTCTGGCGCGCCGGGTACTGCCCTGCGCAGCCCAGACGACGCGCCGTTGGGTGCTGCGGACATGGGACCGCATGGTGGTGCCAAAACCGTTCGGCCGCGGCGTGGTGGTCTGCCTGCCGACGATAGCGGTCGCCCGAGACGGCTGGCAGGACGCCGTGCCGACGATCGGCGCTGCGCTGACTGCCGCCGCCGAGCGAGCCGACCGGCTATGCGCGGCCTGAACCCACTCGGCGTGGCCTGGGCGGTGGCGGCGACTGCGGCGGCGCCTGGGGTCCGCTTGCTGCTGCGGGCGCGCGCGGCACGCGGCAAGGAGGTGCGAGGGCGGCTCGCCGAGCGCCGGGGCATTGACGCCACGCCGCGGCCGGCGGGACTGCTGGTATGGCTGCACGCCGCCTCGGTCGGGGAGACGATGTCGATCCTGCCTGTACTGCCGGAGTTGGCCGCGCGCACGCCGACGCCGACGATTTTGCTGACCACCGGCACGGTGACGTCGGCGACGCTGCTGGGGCAGCGGCTGGACCCGGAGCTGGCACGGCGTGTGCTGCATCGCTTCGCGCCGCTCGATGTGCCGAGATGGGCGGCTCGGTTCCTCGATCATTGGCGACCCGATGTGGCAGGCTTCGTCGAGAGCGAGCTGTGGCCGAACCTGCTCGCGGGCTGCCGGGCACGGAAGATTCCCACGATGCTGATCAACGCACGGCTGTCCGACCGTAGCCTGGCACGATGGCGGCGGGTGCCGGGATTCGCGCGGCAGGTGCTAGGTGATTTCACACAGGTGCAGCCCCGCAGCGCGACCGACGCGGAGCGGCTGCGCGCGCTTGGCTGCGGCCGCGTGGGCAAGCCGGGCGATCTGAAGCTCGCCGCGCCGCCGCTGCCGGCAGACGAGGCGGAGGTGCGACGGCTACGCGAAATGGTGGCCGGCCGGCCGGTCTGGCTCGCCGCGAGCACCCACCCGGGGGAGGAGGATGCGATCCTTGCCGCCCATCGTGGACTGGCGGCGGACCATCCCGGGTTGCTGACAATCATTGCCCCGCGCCATCCGGAGCGTGGTGCAAGCATCCCTGCCGCCGGCCACCGGTCGCGCGGCGAAGACCCGCCGGCGGGGGGCGTGTGGGTTGCCGATACGCTAGGCGAACTTGGGCTGCTGTACCGGCTGGCCGGCATTGCCTTCATCGGGCGCAGCCTTCTGCCACCGGGCGGGGGGCAGAACCCGCTGGAGCCGGCGCGCCTTGGCTGCGCCATCGCGGTAGGGCCGCATACCGGCAACTTCACCGACCATGTCGCGATGCTGCGCACCGCGGGCGGACTGACCGTGGTGCGGGATGCGGCCGAGTTGGGCCGTTGGGTGGATGGGCTGTTCCGCGACCCCGCGCGCCGACGAGAGATGGGGGAGGCGGCCGCGGCGGCTCTCCAACGGCATGGCGACCTGCCGCGTCGCACTGCTGCTGCGCTGCTCGAACTGCTGGCGTAGATGCCGCATCCGCCCGGTTTCTGGCGTCGCGATGGCTTGCTGCCGAGACTGCTGTCGCCGCTTGCGGCTTGCACCGCCGCTGTCACGGCATGGCGCGTGGCGCGGCCGGGCTGGCACGCGCCGGTGCCGGTGATCTGCTGCGGCAATGTCACCGTCGGCGGTGCGGGCAAGACTACAGTGGCGCTCGATGTCGGCGCTCGGCTAGTGGCGCGGGGCAAGGCCGTGCATTTCATTCTGCGCGGCTATGGCGGCTCGGTGCGCGGATCGCACCGCGTCGTTGCCGGTGATACCGCGGCAGGCGTCGGCGATGAGGCGCTGCTGCTCTCGGAGGTCGCGCCGACGTGGATCGGCGCCGATCGGGCTGCCAGCGCGCGAGAAGCGGTGGCGGCCGGCGCGCACATGCTGGTGATGGATGACGGCCTGCAGAACCCCGGACTGCACAAGGACCTGTCGCTGCTGGTGGTGGACGGAGCGTCCGGCTTCGGCAATGGCCGCGTGCTGCCGGCCGGCCCGTTGCGCGAGCCGGTAATGGCCGGAGCGGCACGCTGCCAGGCGGCGGTGGTGATCGGGTCGGACAGCGTCGGTCCGCTGCCGTTGCAGGTGCTGCGGGCCAAGCTGCTGCCTGGGCCGGAGGTCGCGGGCTGGGTGGGCCGCCGCGTGCTGGCGTTCGCCGGCATCGCCCGGCCGGAGAAGTTCTTCACCATGCTGGTGGATGCCGGCGTTATCATCGCGGCCACGGCACCGTTCCCCGATCACCACCCATTCAGCGAACAGGATCTGCGCCGTGTGCTCGACGAAGCGGCGCGGCGCGGCGCGGCGCCGGTCACGACGCCGAAGGACGCAGTGCGGCTGCCTGCCGCGTACCGCGATCGCATCGGTGTCGTCGGGGTGTCGCTTGTCTGGGATGACCCGGGCGCGGTGGATGGGCTGCTGGAACGCTATGTCTGATATGCGGCGGATGCTCTCGTGGTGTACGCGTATATACAGACGTGGATGGTTTGGCCAAGCCTGGCCATGACGCGGGGGACGGATGCGGGTGGACGGACGGGGATTCCTCTGCGCTATGCCGCGGCTTGCCGGAACACGGTGACGAAGCGATCGATGTCGGTCTCGTCGTTGTAAACGTGCGGGCTGATGCGCATGAGGCCGAGGCGGGGGCTGACGAAGACCTTTGCCGCCTCAAGCCGCCTGATCATGTCGTCGGGCATACCCTCGGGGAAGCGCAGGGAGAGAATATGCGGGGCACGCACGTGGGGTTCCGACACGAGGACGCCCGAGTTGCGCAGTCCATCCGAGAGGCGATCGGTCAGCATTCGTAGCCGCTCGATGACGGCATCGCTGCCCCAGTCGGCGACCATCTCCATGCCGATCGAGGCCATCTCCAGCGAGATGTAATGATCGCGCTCGCCCATGTCGTAGCGTCGTGCATTTGCTACATAACCCGTGTCGCGCAGGTAGGGCGTGCGTTCCGAGCTGAGCGCGCGGCGCTGCGAGGCGGCCTGCTCGATCGACGCGCCGTTCTGCCAGCGTTTGGCAACGTAGAGGAACGCGCGGCCGTACGGGCCAAGGACCCACTTGTAGGTCGGGAACACCAGGAAGTCGGGATCCAGCGCGCTCACGTCGATGCGCATGACGCCGACGCCGTGGGTCGCGTCGATGACGAAGCGCGCGTCGTGTTGCCTCAGCGCGACGGCGATCCGGTCGAGGTCGATCGCGCCACCATCCGCCCAGTGCACGGACGAGATCGACGCCATCCCTACCAGCGGTGCGCCCTTTCGTTCGATCGCCGTGAGGAGCGCCGTGGTCCAGTCACCGTCGTCCGGACGCGGGACGATCTCCACGATGAACCCCTGCGCGTCGGCGCGGCCGAGCCATTCCAGCACGGGCGATGAATGATCGTCCTGCAGCAACAGCACGCGACTGCCGCGTGGCACGGTCAGCACCTTCCCGGCGGTGGCGATGCCGTAGCTCACCGAGGAGATCAGCGCGACGTCGTCCGGGGCGGCGTTGATGAGCCGGGCTGCTGCGGCGCGGGCGCGCTCGAATTGGCGCTGTGCATTGCCTGGCTCGATCGCCCAGGGCTGCGCCTTGCGGGCGACGCCGAGCTCGCCGGCTGTCTTCACCGCACGCGGCAGTGGGGCGACGGCGGCGGCGTTCAGGTAGCAGATGGTTTCGGGGATATCGAACAGCGCGCGTTGCGACGGCAGCATGTGGTGGTGTCTCCGTTTATCTCGGTGGCAATGGAGATGGGTCTTCGATGGCGAAGCCGTCGCGCAAGGCGTCGGTTTCCTCGACGATCCAGGTCGCGGTGCCGCTGAAGGCGGCGGTGCCGGCGACGCGGACGCGCCAGGCGCGATGCGCGCCCAGTTGCTCTTCGCCCAGCAGCTTGGCGTGGAAGGGCACTCCGGAGGCACCGGCGAAGGCGCGGGTTGCGCTGGGCTCGATCAGCCCGCGCGCCGCATCGACCGCCATGCGCGCCGTGACGCCGCTGCCGGTGGCGCTGCGGTCGATCTGGCCCTCGCCGAATACGCAGAAATGGCGACTGGGGCGCGGCGCGGCGGGCGGCGTATCGTCGGTCAGGATGGCGCCGTACAGGAAGGAGAGGTCGGGCTCGGTGGGGTGGTGGACCTCGCTGCGGGTGCGGATCACGTGCATGACTGCCAGCGCTGCCGCGCGAAGCTGCCCGACCGGCGAAGTGTGCAGGTCGAGGCCGAGGCGCGAGGCCGGCAGGATGGCGTAGAACGCCCCGCCGTAGCCGATGTCGTAGAGAACACGGCCGGTGCTGGGGAGATCGACGGGCGCGTCGAGTGCGGCGGCGAAGGCGGGCACGCTGTCGAACGCGACGTGAGCGCCGCCGTCCGAGACATGCAGGGCGACCGGGCCACAGGGGCATTCCAGGATGAAGTCCGCGGTGCCGGAATGCAGTGGGACACGGCCGGAGGTGACCGCCCAGCGGCCGAGCGCGATCGTGGCATGGCCGCACATGGTGCTGAAGCCGGAGTGATGCATGAACAGCACGCCGAACGCCGCGGGCGAGGCTGCGGGGACGACGAGCGCGCCGTACATCTCGGCGTGGCCGCGGGGCTCCAGCATGAGGCGGCGGCGATGGAGGTCGAGGCGTGTGGCGGCGTCTTGGCGCTTTTCGAGGACGCTGGCGCCGCGGGGCTCCGGGAAGCCTTCGAGGACGAGACGCACCGGTTCGCCGCCAGTGTGCATCTCGAGGGTGCGGTAGGTGGCGATGGAGCGAGCGGACAGGTTGGTCATGATGGCGGTGTGGCGGGTGGCGGCTTCGTTGACAATGCCCCTCGTTTGGACCTAGAGGCGCGGTTCGCGCGGAGGGGTGCCCGAGAGGCTAAAGGGGACGGACTGTAAATCCGTTGGCGCACGCCTACGTTGGTTCGAATCCAACCCCCTCCATTCCTTCGGTTTTGCAGACCCTTACGGGAAGTGCGTGATCGGCTGGGCTGGGCGATACCGTCCCGATTGTGCCGGCCTTGCCATATCAGGCACCGTTGCTGATGTGCCCCAGATTGGCGCTATGCTGTGCTGCCGCTTCGACGCAAGAAGATGGACCATGACGTCATGGGGTTCTGAACGGATCAGGGATGCTGCCATCCTTGTCGCCCGCATCCTGCTAGTTTTGCTCTTCGTAGTATTCGGTTGGGGCAAGCTCGCTAACTACTCAGCGACTGTTGGTTACATGGCGAACGTCGGCACCCCCATACCCTCCGTCGCTGCCCTCGTGGCGATTGTGGTCGAGTTCTTCGTCGCGCTCGCGGTCGCCTTCGGCGCATGGACGCGCCCGCTGGCCCTCCTGCTCGCGCTCTATACATTGGGAACCGCGCTCATCGCGCACCACTTCTGGACCATGGATGGCGCCGCCCGCTCTGCGAACGCGATCAACTTCTACAAAAACATCAGCATTATTGGTGGGTTCCTCCTGCTCTATGTCACTGGTGGCGGCAAGTATTCGGTGGATGCTCGCATCGGCCGATAGCCGGGATTTCGGCTGATGAATGCCTCGGCCAGCCGTGCCAGGGCGGCGCGCAGTGGTATGGGCACTTGCGTTAGACACCGTTTCACCTGTGCCGGATTTTGCACCGGTTTTAGCGGCGAACTCGGCTATCGCTTGATAAAGGTGGCTGGTGACGATGTGGGCGTACCGCATGGTCATCGCGATCGTCTTGTGGCCGAGGATCGCCTGTAGCGCGGGGATGTCCCCGGTGGCCTGTAGGAAGGTGCTGGCAGAGGCGTGGCGCAGATCGTGGCACCGGAACGGCACTCCTGCTCGTCGGGCCACCAGGGCGAAGCTGTTGGCAAAGTTGGTGTATCGCTGACCGTCGGCGTGCCAGAACACGTATGGTGAGATGAGATGCCGAGGTGTGCCGATCAGTGTGCCGAGTGCGGCATCGCTCAATGGCACCACCCGTGGGCTTGAGGTCTTCGTCTTGGTCAGCCTGACCTCTCGGCGCGGGATCGATACCTGCGACCACTCCAATGAGCAGACTTCCTCCTGACGGATGCCAGTCTCGGCCAGGAACCGAATCGCCCTGCTGGTCATAGGCCGAGCAAGCGACCAGTTCATCTATCTGTTCCCCGTTGGGATACGCCGTTCGTGGCTGTGATTCGCGTATATGCCGCTTGCTGAACTGCTTCACGGGGTTGGCGTCGATGAGTCCCAGCCGCGGCGCAGGACATCATGCAACTTAGGGTAGCCAGATCGATGGCTTCGACGATCTCGCTTATACGCTCCCATTCGTCATCGTCGGGATCGAGGGTAGTCGCGAACGTGCGTATGTTGCGGCTGCTGTTTGGGATGAGAAAAAACAAGCTGCTGTCGATAGCGTGCTGTGCAAGCGCCTGCTTCGCCTGCTGGGCGATCTGCGGAAGCATCTCCTCGGCTCGATCGCGGTGAGCCGTGAGGTCGTCATCGTCTGCCAGATCGTCCCCGGTCTCCGCTTCCATTGCCGCCATCCATCGCTGCTGCGGCGGTATTTATGACCGCTGAGAATCCGGTCGGGGATCAGCCTGGGTTGCCGGGTCTGTGGAAATGAGAGCCGGGTTCTCATTTCCATCCACGAAACAAACGCCGTGGTCGCTTCGCCGACGACTACCACGTAGACCGCTGCACAGGCTGCTGAGGGAGGACGCTCTGCGGACTGACTCAATAGTCCGCCATTCGGCGCCCTATCAGGCGCCCGGCGGCCTGTGCCGACAGACCTAATCTCGTCGCCCTGGCTCCTATCGGCCTCGCTCCCTCGCTCTGGCCAAGCCATTGAAATCATTGTGGGTCATCCCCAATGGAGGCACGCCCCCTGGTTCGGCGGCGACCTGTAATACCAATGCCCTCTGATCAGAACCTATGTGCCCAATCTCGCAGACCGATGGACATGATGGTCCACGGCTGATCGACGAGTTTGTTCCAGGCATCGCAACAGTGGTCGAGAATATCGTCGTAGGAGAAGAACACGCGGTTGGAGAGCCAGTTGTCGCGGACGAATTGCCAGATGTTCTCGACCGGGTTGAGTTCGGGGCACTTCGCGGGCAGTGGCACGAGCGTGATGTTGGGCGGTATGGCGAGCTGGTGCGACAGGTGCCATCCCGCCTGGTCAAGGAGCAGTACGGCGTGGCAGCGAGGCGCGACGGCTGTGGCGATCTCGGCCAGGTGCAGGTTCATCGCCTCGGTATTGCATCGGGGCAGCACGAGCGCTGCCCCCTTGCCGAGCGCGGGACAGATGGCGCCGAAGATGTAGGTGGAAGCGGTGCGCTGATCGGACGGCGCGGCTGGCCGTGTTCCACGTCTGGCCCAGCGACGGGTGAGCTTGTTCTTCTGTCCGATCCTGGCTTCATCGGCGAACCAGACCTCTATCGCGGCAGGATCGACACCCTTGTCCTGCGCGATCTCGCCCAGGATGGCGGGGAAACTTTTATGGGATGGCCCGCCCCTCTACCCGGCAGCGTAGGCTGACCGTGCAACCGGAGGGGAAGGAGGGTTCCAATGGAGATCGCGGTTCTCGGGATCGACTTGGGGAAGAACAGCTGCAGTGTGGTGGGTCTGGACGGGACCGGACAGGTGGTCATGCGGCGGCGGATGCAGCGCGACAGCGTGATCAAGTTGGCCTCCAGCATGGCGCCTTGCGTGGTGGCGATGGAAGCCTGCTGTGGTGCTCACCATCTTGGTCGCATCGTGCGCGACCAAGGGCATCAGGTGCGGCTGATGTCACCGGAATATGTCCGGCCGTACGTGAAGGCGCAGAAGAACGATGACCGGGATGCAGAAGCGATTGCCGAGGCGGCGACGCGGCCGACAATGCGCTTCGTCGAGTTGAAGAGTGCCGAGCAACTCGACATGCAGTCGCTCCATCGCGTCCGCGATCGACTGGTTGGCGAACGGACCGCATTGATGAATCAGCTGCGCGCCGTGTTGCTGGAGCGTGGCATCACCGTGCCGCAAGGACGCCGCAAGCTTGAGCAGCATTTGGCGGTGATCCTGGACGGCGAGGATGTGCGATTGAGCCCGCGCGTGCGCTTGTTGGTCGGGGACATGCGAGCAGAATGGGGAGCGCTGGACCGTCGTATCGCGGCATTCGACGATGAATTCGCCGCCCAGGCCAAGACCGATGATGCGGCTCATCGCCTGGCAAGCATCCCCGGGATCGGCGTGCTGAACGCGACGGCTCTGTCGGCAGCTGTCGGCAATGCCGCCTCGTTTGCACGCGGGCGCGATCTCGCTGCCTGGCTCGGCCTGGTGCCACGGCAGATGACGACAGGCGGCAAGCCACGGCTGATGGGGATCAGCAAACGTGGCAACAAATACTTGCGCAAGCTGCTGGTGCATGGCGCTCGGGCGGCGTTACCTTCGCTGTCGGCAAGCACGACACCGCTGGGGAAATGGCTGCGGAATCTCCTGCAACGGGCGCACAAGAACACGGTCATAGTCGCGCTGGCGAACAAGCTGGCGCGGATCGTCTGGGCGGTGCTGCGCCATGGCGGAACATATGACGCCGGCGCGCTGACGGTGGCCTGATTGAGATCACCGAACGCGCTGACACGCGCGGGCGGTTGACGATGTCTGTGGGTGGTGGAAGCGAGATGGCCTGACAGTTCAACCGGCGCTCTGGCAACCTGGCTTTAAAAATGGCGCTCTGACGCCGTAACTTTTATGAGGACCGGGACGCGCGGATCTCCATCTTGGCCGGGGCTGTGCCCACAGGCCGGATACGTTGATGCAGACTGGTTCAGATCAAATCACAAAAACTGCTTGCGGACGGGGCGGGCCATACGTTTTAAAATGCTCGATCGCTCCCGCCGCCTGAGCGTGATGGCGCGGCCGCGCGGTGAGCTTGCGGTAGCCCAGCGCGCGCAGTTCGCGGCTCAGCGTCTGCCGCGCGACAGCGACACGGAACTCCTCCCACAACCACTGGCAGAGATCGATCAGGCGCCAGCGCACGACGCCATGAATGGCAGGCATCGGACCGCTCTCGATGGCTGCTGCCAGTGCTGTGCGGTGTTCCACGGTCAACCGGGGCGTTGGACCAGGAGCCTTGCGATCAATCAGCCCCTCCGGCCCCTCGGCGTTGAACCGCAGCACCCAGTCCCGGACTATCTGCAGACCGACACCCCCGACGCGGGCCGCTTCGCTACGAGCGCCGCCGTCGTAGATCACCGCCAACGCCAACAATCGCCGTGCCTGATTTGCGTCCCGCGTATACCGCGCCAGGTGACGCAGCGCAGAGCCCGTGAAGTCCGTGCGGAGTGCTACCGCTGCCGCCATGGCCAACATCCTGCTGTTCGCCATGGTGAATCACATCAGCCCCGCGTCGGGGAAGTCCTTTGAGTCAGCACCCGCGGGCCTTGGTATAAATCCGTTGGCGCACGCCTACGTTGGTTCGAATCCAACCCCCTCCACCAAGTCAGCTTCGGTCTTTAGATCAACATATAAGGCTCGCCGCGGCCGACAGCCCGCCGCCGATCACAGCGCATGGCGCCCTCAGAGACTGTAGCTACATCAGGATGACGCCTGAAACCGAGGGCGGAGCCTCCTGCCATCCCTGTGTTGCCATGCACGCGTTGGTTCTCACTTCGTCCACACCGTTCCCTGACAGCACATTGTTGTCCTGGGTGATCACCACCACCCCTGTCACACTCTGGTTCCGGCACCGTGTCAGGTCCGCACTGTATTCCGCGGCACGGTAGCTGGGATGGGAGTAGTTGACATAGCGAGGAGGTGCGCAGGCGCAGAGAACGGATAATGGAACGGCCAGGTGGAACCATCGAAGTGTTGAGCTGCGGTGATGCATTACGAGCCCTTTCTCGCGTCCGTATTGAGCATTGAGGCGGGCATGGCGAGAGGCCGCCGCCAGAAGTCGACCCGGAACTATACCGCAACGATACCGTGGTCTCAAGCTTGTGCTGCGCCTTGCCCTGTAGCCCAGGGTGGTGATGCAAAAGCCATCGCAACGCTAGCCGTAACCTGGCGAAATCCCCGTTCACTTGGTCGGCTGCCGCTTGTCAGAACCGCTTGATGAAGTCCATCAGGCCGATCTGTCTCGTCGTTGCTGCGCGCCCGGCGTGCAATACGGCACGCACCGCGGCGACCGCCCGATTCAGGTCGTCATTCACCACCACGTAATCAAACTCGGGCCAATGGCTGATCTCGTCGCATGCCAACGCCATGCGACGCGCGATCTCTGACGTATCGTCACCGGACCGACGGCGTAGCCGGCTTTCCAGTGTGGCCAGGGCCGGCGGCAGGATGAACACGCCGACAACATCCTCGGGCAACGCAGCGCGCAGCTTCCGGTGTCCCTGCCAGTCGATATCGAACACCATGTCCTTGCCATCGCGGATCGCCTGCCGCACTGGCGCGCCGGGCGTGCCGTAACAGTGGCGGCCGAGTACGCGCGCCCATTCCAGCAATTCGCCGGCCTTGACCATGCGGTCAAACTCCGCCTGATCCCGGAAGTGATAGTGCACACCGTCCGCCTCGCCGTCACGCGGCGCTCGCGTGGTGACGCTGACCGAGCGTCGCAACTCGGGCTCGCTCGCCAGCAGCGCATCGGCGATCACGGTCTTGCCGGCACCCGACGGTGCAGACAGGACCAGGCACACACCTCGTCGCGCGATTGCGCTCATTCGATATTCTGCACCTGCTCGCGTAGCTGTTCGATGGTGGCCTTAAGCTTGAGGCCGGTGGCGGTTAGCGCGACCGAGGCCGATTTGCTGCACAGCGTGTTGGCCTCGCGGTTGAACTCCTGCATCAGGAAATCGAGGCGCCTCCCGACGTTCGCCGCCGCGCGCAGCAACGTGTGTGCCGCCTCGATGTGGCTGGCCAAGCGGTCCAGTTCCTCGCGCACGTCGGAGCGCGCGGCCAGCAGCGCGACCTCCTGCGCGATGCGTTCCTCGGGCAGCGATGGCGCCTCGCGCAACAGCGCCGCCAGGTTCTCCATCACCCGGGCACGTTGCGCTGCGGGCTGATCGGCCGCTTCGGCGGCGGCCTGGCGGTGCAGTGCAGCGATCTCATCCAGCAGAGCCGTCAGCGTCGCGGCCAGACGTGTGCCTTCGGACTGACGCGCCGTCACCAGTGCCGCCAGTGCCTGCGAGAATCCCGCTGCCACCGCATCGGTGTCCGGCGCGACTTCCTCGGTTTGCGCCGGCCGGAGAACGCCTGGCAAGCCAAGCAGCGTTTCGGCGCGTGGCACGGGGCTGCCGGGGATGCGACTGTGCAGGTCCATCGCCAGCGTCAGCGCCTGCTCCAGCGCCACCGGATCTGCGACCAGGCGCTGCTCACTTTCGCGCTTGATGGACAGATTGGCGGTGAGGTTGCCGCGCTTCAGGAGCCTACCGGCGGCTGCGCGCAGTATGGGCTCCAGCGCATCCCAGCCGGACGGCAATCGGAAGCGCAGATCGAGGCCGCGGCCATTGACGCTGCGCAGTTCCCAGACCCAGGCGAGGCCCGCGGCACTGCCCTCCGCGCGGGCAAATCCAGTCATCGAGGCGAGCGAAAGGGTCATGGCAGGCTTTGTATCAGCCGAGGAGCTTTCTGAGAATCCTCAGTAGTGGACGCGTGGGCGCGCGCGGATCGCGGTCTTCACGTGGTCTTCCCTGTGAGTGGGGATTGCCGCGTGCAACGGGGGGCCGAGGCCCCTGCGGATGATGGCGGCGCTGGCGCGGACGCAGGCGAGACGAGGCGAACTCCTCGAATGCCCCGGTAACGCTGCTCTGAGCGGGAATGCATTCACTAGGTTTGCAGGAAGGCGCACAGACAAACCTGGAAGTATCCCGGTCGAGGTGCGGCGGTGATGATTACTCGCGATCGGCGCGGCATCAGACCTGTGGCTGCTCCGGTTCGGCGCCAGCGTCGAACATCGTAGCGGCCTCCAGGGCGGCCTCTTCTTCCTCTGCCTCGGCGCCAACCCGTTCGCCGCGCGCTTGCCGCTCGGCCTCTTCCGGACTGCGTGCGACGTTCACGATAACAGGGATCGATACCTCCGGGTGCAGCGCCACGCGTACCCGGGAGAGCCCGATCGTCTTGATCGGGTGCTCGAGCAATACCTGCTGCCGGTTGATCGTCAGACCGGCCGCGGTGGTCATCTCGGCGACGTCGCGCGAGGACACCGAGCCGTACAGACTGCCCAATTCACCCGCCTGACGGATGATCACCACGGAGAGGCCGGAGACGCGCTCGGCGACCCGCTCCGCTTCCTCGCGGCGCTTCAGGTTCTGTGCCTCAAGCTGGGCGCGTTCCTGCTCGAAGCGGGCCATATTCTCCTTGCTCGCCCGCAGCGCCTTCTTTTGCGGCAGCAGGTAGTTGCGGGCGAAGCCGGGCTTCACCTGCACCAAGTCCCCCATCTGCCCCAGCTTTTCCACGCGTTGGAGCAGGATCAGTTCCACATCAGCCATGGTCCGCTCCGTCAGCTCACGATGTAGGGCAGCAATGCGAGGAAGCGGGCACGCTTGATCGCCACGGCGAGCTCGCGCTGCTTCTTGGCCGAGACCGCGGTGATGCGGCTCGGCACGATCTTGCCACGTTCCGACAGGAAGCGGGACAGCAGGCGCACGTCTTTGTAGTCGATCTTCGGCGCATTGGGGCCGGAGAACGGACAGGACTTGCGACGGCGATAAAATGGCCGGCGGGCACCGACAGCGGCGCGGCGGGCGGCCGGATTAATTTCAGTGGTCTCGGACATGACTTATTCCTCGGCTCCGACACGGAAGTCCTCGCGGAACTCGTCGCGGGCACGGAACTCCTCGCGGTCGTCGAAGCCGCGGCGTCGTCCGCTGTCGAACCGACCGGCGGGCTTGGGGCCACGGAACGAGCGTTCGCGATCGTCCGACTTGCGTGACAGGATCGCTGAGGGCGCTTCCTCGATCTCATCGACCCGGATGGTCATGAAGCGGAGGATGTCTTCGTTCAGACCGAGTTGGCGTTCGATCTCGGTGACGAACGCAGGTTTGGCGTCGAGGCCCAGCAGCATGTAATGGCCCTTACGGTTCTTCTTGATCCGATAGGCCAATCCGCGAAGGCCCCAGTATTCGCGCTTCTTCACCGCACCGCCTTCGGTTTCGAGCTGGCTGGCGATGCCGTCGGCGATGCCTTCGACCTGTTGCTGTGTCACGTCGTTGCGCGCGATCAGCACGCATTCGTAAAGCGGCATGATTGGCTCCCTATGGCTGGAGGCCCGCCTGAATGGGGCACAACCGGGGACGATGCCGTCGTCGCCCGGCAGGGGAGGGCGGGGTAAAGCATGAATAGGTCACGATAAGCAAGGGGCCGGCCCGACAAAGCGGACCGGCCCCTGACGACAAAGCGGTCCGCGTGGCGTTCGCTGCCACGCGCCCGCGAAGCGTTTACAGGTTCGCTTGGAAGTCCTGGTAGTCGCGGACCTTCTTGTAGACCTGCAGCCGGTTGCGCTGGCTGTCGGCGACGATGATCTCGTCGGTGGCCGGATTGAAGTCCACCGCCGTCGGGAAGCAGAACCGATACAGCGGCTCTGAGTTACGCACCCGGCGATACGCCTTCATCATATCCGGGTTGGCATCGACGCTCTGCTTGGCCCACTTCGAGAACGTCTGCGCATCACCGTAAAGGTTGGTCAGCGGCGTGCCGTCGGCCTCGAAGATGGAGACGCGATGATTGCCCCAGTCGGTTACGTAGATGTCGCCGTCCGGATCCACCGCCACATCGGTCGGGTGATTGAGCAGCCCCGCTTTCGGATACGTCGACGTCGGCAGGCTTGAGACAAACGGTCCCAGGTAGGTGACGGCGAAGGCGTCGTCAGGATGCGGCAGCTCACCGAAGGTACCGATCTTCATCAGGAAGTGGCCCTGTGGCGACAGCTTCTGGACACGATGGTTCTTCCAGTCGGCGACGTAGATGTTGCCGGCCTTGTCGGTCGTGATGCCCCAGGGCTGGTTGAACTCGCCGTCGCCCGATCCGGCCTTGCCGCACTGCGCGACCAGCTTGCCTTCGGGTGTGAACACCTGAAGCCGGCAATTGCCGCTGTCGACGACGATGAGGTTGCCGTTCTTCTCGACCGCCAGTCCCGCCGGACGGAGCAGTTCGCCGTCGCCGCTGCCGGTTTCGCCGAATTTGTACTGGAACTTGCCGTCTGGATCGAACACCGAGATGGTGTTGGTCCACTCATCAGAGCAATAGACGCGGCCGTCATTGCCCACCGCGACGCCGAACGGCCAAGTGGCCTTGCCGTCGCCTTCGCCGTGCCGGAAGAACTCGGATACCAGTTCCTCCTCGCCCGGACCGCCGAGATGGATGCGATTCACCCGCATGCCGAAGTTGTTCTCGTTGCCGCGGTTTGCCGTATAGAGATCGCCGTCGCTGCTCAGGCACATCGTCTGGATGTAGTTGAATCCGGTGCCCGTCGCCGCGCCGCGTCCGATCGCATGGCTCCAGTCATAAGCCCTGCCTCGAACGACTGTGGTTAGCGCCATAACCCCCTCCCTTCATCAAAGAGCCAAAACCCACCCTCGTTTCCCGGAGCGCATCCAGGAAACGAGAGCAGTCGGGATTTCACCTGGCCTAGTGAAGGAAGGCCGGCTTCTCGTAGGTGCCGTTCACGATCGGCGCCGGGTTCAGGCCCATCCACTTGTCGAGAATGGTCGAGTAGATGCTGCGGAAGTCCATGCTCGGGTTCAGATCGCCCTGCACGAGCTTGCTCGCATCCAGCGACGGGTATTCGCCGTAGTGCCCGCCCTTGACCTTGTCGCCGAGTACGAATGTCGCGCCGGCGGCGCCGTGGTCGGTTCCGGAGCCGTTGTCGCGGACGCGGCGGCCGAACTCGGAGAACATCAGCACGATGACATTGTCAGCCGCGTTGTGTGCACGCAGGTCGGTCATGAAGGCGTCGAGGCCTTCGGTGACCTGGGTCCACAGACCGGCATGCAACGGCGCCTGGCCGGCATGCGAGTCGAAGCTGCCATGATCGCAGTAGAAGACGCGTGTGCCCAGATTGGCGAGATGCACCTGGGCGATGCCGCGGAGCTTCTGCGCGATCGTGCTGTTCGGGTACTTCACGTCCGACTTGTACATTCCGGGCGCGACCTTCAGGATGTCGGCGCCCTTCAGTCCGTCGAGGCCGGTGGTGCCGAGGTAATCCATGACCCCGCTGCCCTCGATCGGCTGGTACATGTGGGAGAAGGTCTCCAGCACCTTCAGGCGCTGCGCCTGGTCGCGGATCGTCGGCAGGAAGCCGGTACTGCTCAAGCGGGCCGGCCACGCAGGCGACCGGGACGTTGGGCACCGACAGCGCGCGGAACAGGCACGGCCCGAAGCTCACGCAGGTAACGACGTTCTCCTTCTTCGGGTCGAACTCGCGCACCACACGCCCCAGCCAGCCTTCGGTGCCGACCTTGTCGGCCTCGCAGGTGTGCCAGATGTCCATCGAGCGGAAGTGCGACCGCGGCGAGTCGAGATAGCCAACGCCATGCATGATGGCGAGCTTGTCGTCATCCCAGAACTTCTTCAGCGGCGCCATGTAGTTCGGGATGGCGTGGGCCTGGTCGAGATGGATCATATCGCTGTCGGAGATACCGACCGCCTTGCGATTGTCCTTGTACAGGCTGTTGTTGTAGGGGATGACGGTGTTCAGGTAGTCGTTGCCGCCGGTGAGCTGCAACACGACCAGCACCGGATCCTTCGATTGCTGCGTTGCCGACATTAAATAGTCCCTCCGTTTCGTGTCATGTTTCAGCCGAACTGATATTCGCGCGTCGCGGCGATGAGCTGCATCATCTCGGCGGCACGCTGTGTGGCGTTCTGTGCCTTGGCGCCTTCCCAACTGATCTCGCCCCACTGCTTCGCAGCGTCGGTGAGCTCTTTCTTGGTGTCGGCGCTTACCTCGACCGGGCCGAGCAGGTCGAGGCAATTGGTAACGAGTTGCTCAGGGGTCTTGGTGCCCTGTGCCTTCAGGCGCGCGACGATAGCTTTAACGCCCGGCAGGTCGGGATTACCGATCTGCGCGGCCACGAAGTTGATGCGCGACATCAGCGAGCCGCTGTTGATCCACTCCTTGCCGGTGTGCCAACCCTCGACCGACGGCGGGTTGAGCAGGTCCTGGCCCATGTAGGACGGCTGCATCGACAGCTCGCCGTAACCGGGCTTCGGCAGCTCATAGCCGCCCACCAGGCGCAGCGTGCCGACGACCACCTCGGCCGGCGACTTCAGGTGCTGGTAGCGGGCCTTCTTGAAGAAGTCCGAAGTGAACAGCGCGCGCAGCACCGGAGTCATCTCGTACTTCAACTCCTGGAACACCTTCATCAGCATCGCGATCGCTGCTGGATCGCGCGGCTCTTCGATCGACCAGGCAGGCACCTGCGGTTCGTCGGCGACGAAGAAGTTGTAAAGGTGCCGGCAGATGAACTTCGCGCACGCCGGCTGCTGCACGATGATGTCGATGATGTCCTCGCCGTTGAGGTTGCCCTTGTGGCCGAGGAACGTCTTCTCGCCGTCGTCGTGGTCTTCCGCACGGTATTCGAACTTCCACGGGAAGCGGCCGTATGGCAGGCGCGGCAGCTTGGTCTCGAACGTCCAGCCGGTGAAGGCGCGCGATGCCTCGCGAACATCCACCTCCGTGTAGTTGCCGGCGCCAAGGCTGAACAGCTCAAGCAGTTCGCGGCCCCAGTTCTCGTTGACCGCGGTGCCGTGATTCTGGTTGTTGTCCAGCCAGAACAGCATTGTCGGGTTCTTCGCGATCGTCACCAACAGATCGCGATAGTTGCCCATGCCCTTGCGGCGGAACAGTTCGATCTGCTCGAGCAGCTGGTCGTAGTTGTCGACCTTTGAATTGCCGGTGGCAAACACGCTGTGCCAGAACAGCGCCATCTTCTCCTGGAGCGGGCGCTTGGTGTTCACCAGGTAGTACATGTAGTTGACGTTGCCCATCGGCGGCTGCCCGCCTGGCAACAACGCGGCCGGCTGGTAGCGCAGCAGCGTATAGGGATCGACCGCCGGCTGCGCACTTGGGTTCAGAAACTCCTCGACCGTGGCGTCATAGCCTTTGGCCGTGCGTGTCTCGAGTTCGTCGCGGGTTGCTCCGAAGCCAGCCCTCCGCATCAGATGGGCCATCAACGCGATGTCTTGGTGTGCCATGTGCGTTCCTCCAACTTCACCGAAATGCCAAATCGTAAACCGCTATCTTCCTCCGTAGGCTACGCCGAATGCGCGCACGTCGGCGCCGGACGGCCATAGCTTCATTTGCATCCGTATCGCACCGGAACGGCCGACGTCCCCGCGCCTTAGGCCAGCAACCACTATTCGCTTGCTGCCTCCGCGTCGTAGGGGAGTATTCGCTCTCGCATACGTCGCAGCCAGTTTAGAACGACCGGCGCGATGGCGGACCCCGCGCCCGGCGCCACTGGCGGTAAAAATTCCGTGATAGCTGGGGTGCTGCAATTCAGAACGGTGCATCCTTGCTTCCCGCCAACCTTCCGATGCGGCGTGCGCGTCCGAGCATTTTTTCTCTGCGAGGGTCTCGGTCATCCGGCCGATCAGGTCGCGGCTCGCCCGCAGGCAGAAGCGTCGGCCGGTCAGCAACATGAACAACGCACTCACGTCATACACACGCCCCTCACAGGCGATCAGAATTCGGTCGATCCGGCACCCTGCCCGCGGCAGCTACCGTGCCCGGTGCCGACTTCTGCGGCACCCTTGCGGCGATTGGTTCATTTGTCCAATCTAAAGATGCGATTTCATCAATAGACGCAGCAAATAGGGGAAGTACCATTGACCCTTGCCGAGTTGCGCTATCTCGTCGCGGTCGCGGATCTGCGCCACTTCGGTCGGGCGGCAGAACGCTGTCACATCACCCAGCCCACACTGAGCAGCCAGCTACGGAAACTGGAGGAAGGGCTCGGCGTGCCGTTGGTCGAGCGGACCACGCGGTTCGTAACTCTCACCCCGGTTGGCGAGAGTGTGGTTGAGCATGCCCGCCGCATCCTAGAGGAGGCGGACCAGATCTCCGCCCTGGTCCGCCATCGGCATGGGACGCTCACCAGCGTGCTGCGGCTCGGCATCATCCCGACGCTCAGTCCCTACATCCTGCCGCTGCTGCTGAAGCAGCTGCATCAGGCCTTTCCAGACCTCCGGCTAGTACTGCGGGAGGACCTGACCGACCACCTGCTCGACGCGCTCGACGCCTTCACGCTGGACGTTCTGTTGATTGCCTTGCCGGAGCAGGGTGCTGCCTATCGCTCGATGCCACTGTTCCGCGAGCCGTTCTGCTTCGCCTGTCCGACGGAACACGCGCTGGCGAACCGTCCGGTCGTGACGGAGCGCGAACTTGCGCAGGAGTCTCTTCTGCTGCTCGACGAAGGCCACTGCCTGCGCGACCAGGCATTGGCGGTGTGCGGCGACCAGTCGCCGAACCGCGACGGTCCTGGAGACGATTTCCGCGCGACCAGCCTGGAGACGATTTCCGAAATGGTTGCGGCAGGCCTCGGATGCACATTGCTGCCGGCCATGGCTGTGCCGTATCTGACGGCGCGGCACAGTCGGCTGGAAGTGCGGCCGCTGCAGGCAAAGAAAGCATACAGGCACATCGGCCTGCTTTGGCGCGCCAGCTTCCCACGCAGTGAAGACCTCGAAGTGTTTGGCCGGTTCATTCAGAAGCAGCTGCCGGACACCGTAGAGCTGATCGGTGCCATCGCACCGACAGTGAATCCTGCCCGGGTTCGACCAGGGTCAAGCCCCAGGCCGTGAATGGACCCCTGCTCGTCGTGGATGGCGACTCGTTCGCGCATCGCGCCTTCCATGCCTTGCCGAAATCGATCCGGCGGACCGGCGACCGTGGGGGTGGCGCTATTGTCGGCTTCGCGAATTTTCTGCTGCGCTTGTACGAGAATGAGCGGCCCCGCGCGGTGCTTGTCGGGTGGGACACGCTCGGTTCGCCGACATATCGACAGCGCCTCTTTCCGGCTTATCAAAGTGGCCGACATTTCGACGAGGAGCTCGTCGATCAGCTGAGCGTGCTCCCGCAGTTCATCACGGCATGCGGCTTCGCGAACGCGAAGGCGCCGGGTTATGAGGCCGACGATTTTCTGGCCGCGGCCGTTGACAGAGAGGAGCGGCGCCGCGGTCGCGTGCTGGTCGCCAGTGGGGATCGCGATGCGTTTCAGCTCGCCTCCGCCGCGACCATCATTCTTCATCCGGTCAAGGGCGGTGAGTTGGCGCGCATCGGCCCCGATGAGGTGCGCGAGCGCTATGAGATCGAGCCGCATCAGGTGCCCGACTTCATCGCTTTGCGGGGCGATCCTTCCGACAAGCTTCCGGGCGCACGCGGAGTCGGTCCGAAGGGCGCGGCTGTTCTGCTGCGTCAATTTGGTACGCTCGAGCAGATCCTGGCGGAGGGGCGGTTTCGCGAGCAGGCCACAGAGCTCAAGCTTTACAGAAAGATCGCAACCATGGACGCGACGGCGCCGCTTCCCGCACTCCATGATCAGACGCCGACCTGGAACACCGCAGCCGAGCTTGCGCAGGAGTGGGATCTTGACCGTCTCGCTCGGCGGCTCAAGGAGATCGCGACGCCGGCGAGCAGAGCGGCAGTTGCCAGCCCCACCGTCAGAGCTGCCCGTCCTCGGCAAACTACGGGGCGGGTGTGGAAGATAGCTACGTTCAACATCAACGGTGTGAACCGCCGGCTGGCAAATCTGCTCGGCTGGCTGAACGCGTCCCAGCCCAACGTGGTTTGCCTCCAGGAGCTCAAGTCGACCGACGATGCGTTCCCGACAGCCGCAATCCAGGAGGTCGGCTATCGCGCTATCTGGCGCGGCCAGCGCACCTATAATGGCGTGGCTATTCTGACGAATACCGGTGAACCGCAGCAAACCCGGGATCGGCTGCCGGGCGATCGGACCGATGACCAACCCCGCTACATCGAAGCGGCGGTAAAGGGGGTGCTTGTCGCGTCGATCTACCTGCCCAATGGCAATCCGCAACCCGGCCCCAAATTCGACTACAAGCTTGCCTGGTTCGAGCGCCTCATCGCGCATGCGGAGAGCCTCTACGCGCTGGGCGCACCTGTCGTGTTGGCCGGCGATTTCAATGTCGTACCGACGGATCGCGACATTTATCCGAGCCGGTCCTGGGCGAATGACGCGCTGTTGCAGCCTGAAAGCCGCGCATGCTTCAGGCGGCTGCTCGATCAGGGTTGGGTCGATGCTATCCGCGCCTGCCACCCCAATGAACCAATGTATACGTTCTGGGACTACAAGCGCGATCGCTGGCATCGTGACGCGGGACTCCGCATCGATTTTCTCTTGCTGAACGCGATGGCTGCGGAGCGGCTTGTCGATGCTGGCGTGGATCGTGCGCCTCGCGGGCAGGAGGGCGCCAGCGACCACGCGCCTGCATGGGTGACGTTGCGACGCGAGTAAAAACTGTGGCCTACCCGTCGATCACCCGGTCGATCCAGTCGGCGAGCGCGTCAAACATATATGCCTCAACCTGCTCGTCGGTGCGCCCGCTGCTTGCGCGGACGTGAAATGAATGGTCCGCGTCGCGAAGCACTGTTATGGTTGCGCGATCGCCGAGGTCCGCGACGATCTGCTTTATGAGATCCGGGTGCGCGAGCGCGTCGCGATCGCCCTGCAGGAAAAGCATAGGTACGTGAACTCCGGGTAGATGCCGAGCCCGAAGGACGGAGGGCTTCCCTGCGGGATGCAGCGGGAAACCAAGAAAGGCGATCCCGCATACGTTGGGCAGTGGCGACTCTGCCTGGGCCTGCGATGTCATGCGGCCACCAAACGACTTGCCGCCGGCAAAGAGCGCGAGGCCTGGAAGGCACACGTTGGCTTCGTTGACCGCGGCGCGGACCGTTGCCTGTGCAAGCCCAGGCCCGTCGGGACGCCGCGAGCCCGCTTCCATGTAGGGGAATTGGTACCGCAAAGTGCCGATCCCGCGCTTACACAATCCGGCGGCGGCTGCCGTCATGAAGGGATGGGCCATTCCGGCGCCGGCGCCGTGTGCAAGCACGAGGCACGCTCTGGCCGGATCCGGCAATAGCAAGAGGCCAGAGACGACCTGGGTCTGGCTGACCCGAACAGTGAGACGTTGCGGCGTGTGGGGTTCAACTTCCATGTCTGTGCAGCACCGTAATTGCCGAGCGCCCGCTGTGGCGACCGATGAGGTCGAATATCGTCGAAGCGCTGCCTTCGGCGCAACGCCGCGGCCTATCTTCTGGCGCCGGCTGCAACGCGCCGCTTCCGCTGCCTGCGCGAGGACGGCAGGATGTGACCATGTCCGGAGACCTCAGGTTCGCGAACCGCAAGCGAGGCAAGACAAAGCAGCAGCCTCCGATCGTGGTCCGGAGGTTGCTGCCGCTCGCCTTGGCGACACTCATCTTCGCGGTGTTCCTTGTGCTTGATCCGGCCGCTGTGGTGGGACTGATTTGGCTGTGCCTCAAGGGAAGTCTAGGAGCACCGGTGCAGATCGCGGCGCTTGTCGGCTTATTTGCATTGCTCGGCATGACGCTCTGGGTATTCCAGTTGGTTCCTTCGAGGTGGATCCGCCGCCGGCGGCAACCTGCTGGCAATCGGGTGAGACGCCTACGCAAGGCTGCGATTTCCAGAAAGCGCGGCAAAGGCGGCTGACGCTCGCTTTAACAGTTTGGTTACCCAGCAGGAATATGGCCGCGGAGATGGCCGGTTGCCTCAGCGCCCCACGCAAAGGATAGATGTCAATGTGGCGTCGCTCGAATTTGCCGTTGCAGATGCTCGGGGGACTGGTGCTAGGGCTGATTGTCGGCGTCGAGTGGCCGTCAGTAGGAAAGACGCTGCAGCCGATCGGCACTGCGTTCATCCAAGCCATTCAGATGATCGTCATTCCACTGATCTTCGCGGCAGTTTCACTCGGCGTTTATCGTATGGGGGAGAACTCGCGTCAGCTCGGGCGCGTCGCCGTGGTGGCCTTCGGCTGGTTCTATGTCGCCACACTGTTTGCCGTTCTTGTCGCGCTCGGGTTGAACGGTCTGTTCCATCCCGGTCGAGGGGCCAACCTGGTTGCAACCGGCAGCGTAAGTCCCAACCTCGCTTTGTCGGTTGATTGGACGAAATACCTGCTCGATCTCATTCCGACCAATATCGTCGCTGCCATGGCGGCGCAACGCGTGTTGCCGACCTTGGTGTTCGCAGTTCTCTTCGGTCTCGGCCTTGCCCGCATTGGCCGTGTCACCGCCCGGCCAATGGTTGTACTGATGGAAGCGGTCCTGGCGACGATGTTCCGAGTTACCGGCTGGATCATCGCAGTTTCGCCTTTGGCAATCTTCGCCATCATGGCCTGGCTATTCGCCACGCAGGGCATGGCGTCCATCATCGCGCTCACCCGGCTGATCGGACTGATGTATCTTGGACTTCTGCTCATGGTGCTGTGCTGCTGGCTGGTATTGGCGTTGATGCGCGAAAATCCATTCGCTATTACCCGGGGTGTGCTGGAGCCCGTGCTGCTGGCCTTCACCACCCGTTCCTCCGAGGTCACGCTGCCGGTGCATATGGAGGCGCTGGAGCAGATGGGCGTTCCCAACAAAGTGGTCTCGCTGGTTCTTCCACTCGGCTATAGTTTCAACCTCGATGGCAGCACGCTGTATGTCACGTTGGCGGTCACTTTCCTCGCAGAGGCTTACCACGTGCAACTGACCTGGGCGGCGGAGCTGACAATTCTTGTCACCGCGATGATTGCGAGCAAAGGCATTGCAAACGTTCCCTCCGGGGGACTGGTTGCGTTGGCGACAGTGCTTACGGCGATCGGTCTGCCAGTCGAGGCGATCGCCATCATAGCCGGAGTTGACGCGTTCATGGACATGGGCCGCACGGCGGTGAACGTGTTCGGCAACACGCTGGCGGTAAAACTTGTGCAGAAGTTCGGCGGATTTGACCTGGAGAAGAGCGATCTACCGGCAGAAGTGCTCGTGGCGCGAGTCATCTAGGATCGATCCTGACCTGAGGCGATGGAGCGTGATTTCGGGCGGGCAATTGAAGCGAACGGGCACGCCACATGATCCAATCCCGACAGATGTATATCCCGTCATCCCGTGGTAGTTCCATAGCCCACTGCCCATCGACCGTGGCAGAGCAGATTGGAGGATGATCGGCGTCCCTCCGGGTAAACAGATCTGCCCGCCATGGGTGTGTCCGGCCAACAGCAGATCGAACCCGGCATGCGACGCCTTTCTGTAGGTTTCCGGCGTGTGCGACAGTAGGATTGAGAAGGTATCCTGGGGCATGGCGGCGGCGACCTTTTCGATGTTATCGACCCGGAAGAAGTGTGCGTCGTCGATGCCGGCCAGGAAGATCTGGCGGTCGTCGCGTTCTATGACGACGTGCTCGTTCAATAGCATCCGGATGCCCATGCGTTCGAGATGCGGCACCATCATGATCGAGTTGTGATTTCCGAGGACGCCGTATATGGCGCCCGTGAGCACCTTCCGCAAACGCAGCATTTCCTGGAGAGTGGAGTGGAATTCGCCGTAGGTCCGTCCGCGATAGTCTCCGGTCAGTACGCAAATGTCGTATTGCAGGTCACCGACCAGTTTCGCCGCCTCGGTCATCGCGTCAGCGCTCATGTCGGCGTGGAGATCGCTGATATGCAAAATCGCGAAACCGTCAAATTGAGGTGGCAGCCGTTCCGAGAACACCTCGTTGTTGCGAAGCCTCACCTTGGCGGCGTTGCGACGCCCGCGCCAATAAGTCCCCGACAGGCGAAGGACTATTTCGATGATGGCGTGCGAAATCGGCAAATTCTCGAAATCGAAGAAGGTTAATCCTCGGCCGAGCGCTCGTGCTTCATGGTTCTTCTCTTTGCTGAGCCGCCGACGAGCATTTATACGACCCAAGCGGCTTTCCAGTTCTTGAGTGACCTCATCGGCACTCAATCTCAGAAGCGCGTCCGAATTCATATTCGGCGTCTAGACGAAATGCGGGCGTACCTTCTCGCACAGAAGTCGCAGCGATCGCATCATCATTTGCCACCCGATCTGGCTGCCGAAATTGAGCTCGGCGAGGATGCCATCTATCCCTAGTTCATCGCGCAGCTGTAGTAGCCGGTCTGTTACCTGTTCCGGGCTGCCCACTACGACCTTGTCCTGCAAAACCTGATCGTAGGTGATTGTGCGCACCGTCTCCAGTTCAGCGCGTCGCCGACTGTTCGGCGAGCCTTCCAGGCGCGTAGTCAGTGACTTGTATCCAAGCATCATGCTTGGCTCGGCTTCCTCCCGCGCCTGCGCATCGGTATCGGCGAGATGCAGGGACAGGCGCAAATACACCTCGCCCTTTCCCGGATGGCCGGCCGCAGTATAGGCGTCGCGATAAGCCTTCAGATCCGGCGCAAGGCCGGATAGCGAGCCGCTGCGCACCGCGACGAACAGCGGATAGCCGAGAGCACCGAGCACGGGAAAAGTGTCCTCGCTGGCGCCGGCGATGCGGATTGGCGGATGCGGCCGCTGATAGGGCCGCGGCACGGCGCGCGCTTCGTCGAAGCTGTGGAACTGGCCTTGGAATGAAAAACTCGGCTGCGTCCAGGCGAGCTTGAGGATGTCCAGCGTCTCGAAGAACCGTTCGCGGCTCTCGCTGTAGGGCACGCCGTAGGCGGCATAGCCCCGGACGTTGCCACTGCGCCCGGCGCCCAGCAACAGACGACCACGGCTGATCTGGTCGATCGTTGCGGTCTCCTCCGCCAAGCGCAGCGGATGGCACAGCGGCAGCACCTGAACCGCGGTACCGATCTTGATCCGACTGGTGCGCGTGGCGATCGCGGCGGCAACTGTCAACGGCGCGCTCAGCACTGACCGAGCCGCCTGCTGGTGAATTTCCGCGAGCCAGATCGCGTCGAGCCCCCACCGTTCGGCATCGGCGACCTGCTCAAGCGCCTGCGCGAACGCGTCAGCGTCCGATTGCTGATCCTCTTGGCGGTGGAATTCGTGGTACCAGCCAAACTCCATGGAGGCAGGGTGGCATTTGGAGGGCGCTGATGCAACGCGTAACCTCATACGCAGAGGACGACGGGAGGAGGGCGCGATGCGGTTCGGATTGTTCGGCAGCGCCGCGGCGCGCCGTGGCGGTGGCGAGTTCGACAGTGCCGAGGGGTTTCGCGACTTCATCGACTACAACGTCGAGGCGGAGGCGCTGGGCTTTCACGGCACCTTCGTCGTGGAGCATCATTTCACCGGCTTCGGCCAGGTCTCAGCGACGCTGAACCTGCTGACCTGGCTCGGCGCGCGCACGCAACGACTGCGACTTGGAACGGCGGTGATCGTGCTGCCCTGGCACAATCCCGTTCTGCTCGCCGAGCAGGCCGCTACGCTAGACCTGTTGTCCGGGGGACGGTTGGATTTCGGTATCGGCAAAGGTTACCGCTACAACGAATTTGCCGGGTTCGACGTGCCGATGGAGGAGGCCGATGCGCGGTTCAACGAATTGCTTGAGGTGCTGCTGAAGGCGTGGACGTCGGCGGAGCGGTTCTCGCATCACGGCAAGTACTGGCGGTTCAACGACGTCGTGGTCGAACCGCCGGCGGCGCAAAAACCACATCCGCAGGTCTGGATGGGCGCGGGGAGCGAGCGCTCAATCCGCAACGTCGCGGAGCGCGGGTTCAATCTGCTGCTTGGGCAGTATGCGTCACCGGACGATGTTGCGCAGAGCATTGCCTGGTTCAGGTCGGCGGTCGAGACGAGCGGACGGCGTTATGATCCGATGCAGGTCGGCGTGACGCGTGCCTTCTTCGTCACCGACAGAGTTGATGAGCGCAACGAGGCGCTGGAGCGCAGACTGCAGAACCGGATGCGGCAATTGAGGCTTGCCACGCGACCGGACGGCACGGTTCACGGTGGCCCTGACCGCGCGACCGGCGATCCGCAGGCGGTCAACGTCAACAGCGCGATCTATGGCAACCCGGATGAAATCGCCCGCAGGCTGCAGGCGCTACGGCAGGTCGGTGTTGGCTATGTGCTCATCAATGGCGGCGGTTCAGGCGGCGGCGAGCGCGGGCGTCAGAGCATGCGCCGTTTCGCCCGTGAGGTGATGCCGATGTTTGCTGATCCAGCCGCGGCGCAGGCGGCGGATTAGGCAAGAAAGGCCGATCCGCATCCGGTTCACCGAAGCAGCCTTGGCTAAACTCGCCTGGTGCAGTTCAGCGAGGGCCGACCGTGACTGTCAGTCGAGTTTCTGTTCTTCCGGCTGGTCGGCCGCCGCCAATGATGCGGCGTGTTTGGCCAGCCGTTCGTAACCCTCTGCGATGGTCAGTTTTATACGCCTCGCTTCCTGATCCTGCGTAGTCTCCGCCTGAGACCATGCATCCGCAGCTTTCTTCAGCCAGTAAGCTGTCGTCAATGTGGGAGCCATAACAAACGCATACTTTGACAATTGCGATTCTGTCCAGATGTTGTGGGTCATCGGTCGCTCAACAAACTGCGCGTTGCCTGATTCTCGCGCTGCGCATGGTGCGACATTGGCGCAGCGCGGCGCATTCTGCTTTGTTGCAAGCGCAACAATTCGACCTTGCGTCATGACGATGGCCGATACACACGGATCGCTGCATCTCCCCTCAGCAGGGCGCGGATCAATCCGAACATTGTCGGCACCATCACCCAGTCTGATCGTTCCTGAGGATGAAGAATCCTCGGCTCTGAACAGCGTGACTAACAGCAGCAATACCAGTCCTGTGACGCGCAACATGCATCGGAGTTGGCTGTTCACCCGACGCGACCTACCGGAGACGACGTCACCCCAAGTGCTACGAAATCTCCCCTGGATCTTCAGGTTGATCTGATCGGGTGGTGCGTGCGCAGCGGGTGGGGTTAAAGCAACGTCGCAACCGCCGCCGTGTCGCTCGGCGAAGCGACCACATCCTCCAACTGCGACGCCCCGCATGCGAGGAGAAATTGTGCGATCGCATCGAACTCGGCAGGACTGCGGGTGGCATCGTTGGCGTCGCCCGCTGGCACCCAGATCAGGGTCTCATATCGCGCCCGTGTAAGCAGGACACGGTAGGTGTTGATCTGATAGGCGATCGTGGCCTCCCCGCGCGGCTCTTGCCAGCGTGTTCCCGCGAACGTGCGTACGGTCCAAGCAGTATGGCGATCGCGACGGATCAGGTCATTGCCCCAACAGAGGCCGACGTGGTCGAGCTCCAGTCCCTGGCACGCGAATTGTGTCGCTGGCACTTCCAGCGCATCCGAGGCGCGAACATCCGGCCACCGACGAAGAAACCAATTCGCGACGGCGTCTGCATCAAGGTGCGGAAAATTCGGCGACAACCCATCCGCCACCAGCCGCCGCGCGCCAGCGCTGCACACGAGGCCGGCGCGCCGTGTGCCTCGCGCAAGCCGGCGCAATGCAGCGCGCATTGTGGGAAGCGAACGTGTCAGCAGGAATGGGACGCCACCGGCCGCGTCGGCCACCGCGGATGCGCGTGGTGCATCGCCGGCCAGCACAGCATCCACCCACGGTGCGGCCGCCACGGAGCGGATCGAGCGGACCGGCACGTCCAGATGCAGAGCGGCATCCAACTGCATCGCCGTGGGCTTAGTCTCGAACAGGCGCTGTCGCGGATCGGTGCCGCGCAGCACGCCGGGTGCCGCGCTCACGCCCCATACCGCGCGCTGAGCCAGCGCTTCGCCCCACGCCGCTAAACCTGCCTCTCCGGTGTTGATCTCCTGGCCATTGCCGACCAACGCAACGATAACTGCCCAATCGCGATGGCGCTGCATGATGTCGAGGAAGAGCGCTGCCTCGCTGGCGGTGCGGCCAAACTTCCGACGACCGAATGCGGCATCCCAGGCGCGCTGCGCTTCGTCAAAGACGATGACATGCTCGTGCGGTGGTTCCGACCGGTCGATGTTGTCCCTGAGGAACCCCATGAGCGGCTGAATGGCGCTTTCGGTCTTCTGCCGCGCCATACGAAGGCTGCCCCCCTGTTCATGCGCATCGCGGGCGAGAGCCTCGCGCATGACATGCACCAGCGGCAGATTGCCGGTCAGAAACGCCGCGCCCGTAGTCGCGCCGAACACCACATTCAACCCACAGAGCGTTTTGCCGGCGCCAGGTATGCCGGTGACGAAAAGTATGACGTGGCACAGGTCAGCGTGTGCCGCCTCAACTGCTCGTCTGACCGTATCGGTGGTTCGGTGCAGATTGCCGACGTCGGCACGTGCGGCGGCTATTTCTGCGACGCCATGGCGATTGTACAGCATCGTGGCGGCTTCAACTATGGTCGGTACGGGGCGATACGCCGCCGCTTCCCATGCCCGCGCATCGAGCGCGCGCGCCGTTCTCGGCAAACGCGCCACCACCTCCTGTATCAACGGCTCGAGGGTCGTCCTCGACGCCGCAAGCACCGGCGTCACGCCATGCCAGAGCAGCGGCCACTGGGGCGCAGAAGGGCGCGCCTCCGTCGCCACGAGGAGCGGCACGACGGGATGTGCACGGCTCTCCGCATGAAAGTCGAAGAGGTCGAGCGCGTAATCTTCGGTTTGCTGGCGATCGAGCGCGGTGATCGATGTGGCACCGACCTTGAATTCCAACACCAGTATCGCGTGCCCGGTCAGCAGGACGACATCGATCCGCCGTCCCAGGCGAAGCAGCGGATATTCAAAGAGGACGCGCCACGTGCCCGGGCAATTCCGCAGTGCCGTCCGCAGCAGCATGAGCTGCTGGCGCCATGCGTGAAGCTGCGTGGCGCGATTGAGGTAGTGCGTTTCGACGAGACGCACGGCGAGGCGTTGCACGATCGTCTCCGACTCGCCTGCCAGCAATTCGGCAATATCGCCGGACCACCAGGCATTCGCCATGCCAGCGGTCAGTCGGGCTCGGAATCCTTGCGGAACGGCGACTGCTCCGCCAGATGCGCCATCTCGGCACGGATGCCGCGACGTTCATCGTCGAGAAAATTGCCGATCGCGCGCCGCAATCCGGAATGCGCGATCCAGTGCGCTGAGTACGTCGGTTGTGGCAGATAGCCGCGCTGGATCTTATGGCGCCCCTGCGCGCCTGCCTCCACGCGCTGCAGGCCGTGTTCGATCGCCCAATCGATCGCTCGGTAATAGCAGAGCTCGAAATGCAAAAACGGCCAGTCGCCACGACAGCCCCAGTTGCGGCCGTACAGCGCCTCGCTGCCGGCGAGGTTCAGAGCGCCGGCCACCGGCTTGCCGGCATTCTCCGCCATCATCAGCACCACGCGTTCGCCGAGCCGCTGGCCGAGCAGCGAAAAGAACGAACGGGACAGATAGGCCGAACCCCATTTGCGATCCACCGTCGAGCGGTAGAAGCGATAGAACGCGTCCCAATGCGCCTCGGTGATGTCGGCGCCGCTCAGCGCACGGAAAGTCAGGCCGGCGGCATTTGCGTCGCGTCGCTCGCGCCTCAGCACCTTGCGCTTACGCGACGACAATGTGCCCAGGAAGTCGTCGAAGCTCGAGTAGCCGGCGTTCTCCCAATGGAACTGCATGCCGAGACGCTGCAGCCAGCCTGCCTCGCCAAGCTGCTGCCATTCGGGTTCCGTGCAGAACGTGACGTGCACCGACGACAGGTCGAGCGAGCGACACGCCTGTTCCAGTGCCGATGCCAGCGCGGCCACGGGCACGCCGGCATCCGGATGGCGCAGCAGTCGGGGCCCCGGCGCGGGGCTGAAGGGGGCGGCGACCTGGAGCTTCGGATAGTAGTCGCCCCCGGCGCGTTCCAGTGCGTGCGCCCAGCCATGGTCGAACACGTATTCACCGTAACTGTGGGACTTGGCGTACATCGGTGCCACTGCCACGAGCTGCCCCGCCTCGCCGCGCAGCACCGCATGCTGCGGCAGCCAGCCGGTGCGCGCGTTGGCCGAGCCGCTGTCCTCCATCGCGCTCAGGAAGGCGTGGCTGACAAACGGATTGCCATCTCCGGCGCAGGCGTCCCACTCGGCTGCGGGAACGTCGGCAATCTTCTGGTGCAACGTCAGGGTCAGCGTGGCGGAACCGTCGGGCATGAGGGACAGCCTAACTGATCTCGAACATCCCCTCCACTTCTACTGCGGCATCGGCGGGCAGCGCCGGCACGCCGATCGTGGTGCGGGCATGGCGGCCGGCCTCGCCGAATGCCGCCACGGCGAGATCAGAGGCTCCGTTCATCACCTGGGCATGCTGGGAGAATTCCGGCGGCGAGGCGATGAAGCCGCCCAGCCGCACTACCCGTCTGACGCGGTCCAGATCACCGCCACAGGCAGCCTTCAGATGCACCAACACGTTGATGAAGCAGAGCCGCGCTGCCTCCTTGCCACGGTCGATCGAGAGACCGGCACCGACCTTGCCGGTGATCGCGATCCTGCCGTCCACCGCGGGCACCTGGCCGGAAACGACCACGAGATTGCCCGTGACGGCGTACGGGACGTAGTTGGCGATCGGCGGCATCGGGCTCGGCAAGGCGATGCCAAGTTCCGCCAGCTTCATTTCGATCCGGCCGGCCATTGCACGGTTCCTTCGGTCTGTGGGCCGATTGCAGCAGGCGACGCGTCGAGATGCAAACCTTTAGCCGGTACTTTCCGGTGGTTCAGCCGATGTTAACCCTGACCTGATCATCGTTCGGCGGGCCGTTTGGCGGCATCGCTGCGTCAGGCGACCAGGCGAAACGCGCCCAGGGGAGCCCGATACGTGAGTTTGACATTGAACCTCTCGGAACGTCTGGCAGCCATGAACATCGATGCGGCGACCCGAGCTTGCCTGCGTGAGCTCCGGCCGCTGATCGCCGAACACATCGATGCCGCGATCGACAACGCATTCGACCAGATACTGCGGTTCCCCGAGGTGCAGCGGATCTACGGTGGCATCTCGCTGGACGAAGCCAAGCGGGCACAGCGGCAGCACTGGCTGGACGATATCTTCGCAGCCACGTTTACCGAGGCGCAGCTCGCCAATTCTGTCGCAATGGTCGAAGGGCGCCAACGTTCCGGTCTGGCAATGCGATGGTATTTTGTCTTCTGGGCCGTCATATTCGTCCGCCTGCTCGCGGCGATAGCCCAGGCCTCCCACAGGCGTCCGGAACGCCTGCAGGCGCAGCTCGCCGCAACCGCCAGGGCGATCCTATTCGATATTGAGATATTCGCCGCAGTCTACACGCATGCAGCCGAGAGTGCGGCGGCGACCGAACTCAACCAGCATGCCCAAGGGTTCGAGCGTGAGGTGTCGGGCCTCGTCAAGTCGGTGGCGGCATCCGTGATGCAGTTGCACGAGACCGCCCGGTTGATGTCGTCGGCCGCCGCGCAGACCACTGGCCAGGCAAGGACGGCACTCGATGCCGGTGCGGAGACCGCCAGTAATGCCGACGCGGTGGGGATGACGACCGAGCAGTTGACCGAGTCAATTCAGGAGATCGGCCATCGGGTCGCGCAGTCCACCAAGGTCGCCGGAACCGCGGTCGAGGAGGCGCAGCGGACCGATGCACTTGTCCGTGGTCTCGTGGAAGCAGGGAGCCGCATCGGCGATGTCGTCAAACTAATCAAGGATATCGCCAGCCAGACCAACCTGCTCGCGCTGAACGCGACAATCGAGGCGGCGCGTGCCGGCGAGGCGGGCAAGGGATTTGCCGTCGTCGCCGGCGAGGTGAAGAATCTGGCCACCCAGACCGGCAAGGCGACCGACGAGATCGCCGCGCAGATCGTTGCGGTGCAGAACGCAACCAGAGATGCCGTCAATGCCATTCAGGGCATCAGCGCCACCATCGGTCAGATCAGCGAGATCTCATCGGCCATCGCCGCAGCGGTTGAGCAACAGCGCACAGCGACACAGCAAATCGTCGAGAAGGTGCACGAGGTCACCCGCAGCAGCGGCGTCGCCAACCGCAGCATGGCAGCGGTAACCGGCTCGGCTGAGCAGACCGGCAATGCGGCCGCTCAGGTGGTGACCGGAATGGAGGGTCTGACCCACGAAGCCGACCGGCTCAGTCTCCAGGTGGATGAGTTCGTAGCGAAGATCCGGCGCACCGGCTGACACGCCGCCACGGCGGCGATCTCTACCTGGAGATTACTTTGAATCCTCGCCTGCGCGCGCGCGGCGATTCGGCCGGCAACTCGAGCGGCAGCAACGGCGCATGGTCGCGGCTGCCATTGCCAACAGTATCGGCTTCTTCCTGCTCGGCTTCCGGTATATCGCGCCGCCCAAGGTAATTCGCGGCGAGGTGGCGGAACGTGTAGTCGAGCAGCGACGTGGCATGCGCCACTGCGGGATCGCCTTCCACAGCTCCAGCCGGACCGAACCGCGTGAAGGTGAACGCCTCGACATATGCCTCCAGCGGGACGCCATGTTGCAACCCAAGGCTCACGGCGATGGCGAAGTTGTCCATCAACCCGCGGAACGCCGCGCCCTCCTTGTGGAGCGCTATGAAGACCTCGCCGAGGGTGCCATCTTCATATTCGCCGGTGCGCAGGTACACTCGGTGGCCACCCACCGCGGCCTTCTGCGTGTAGCCGGCTCTTCGCGCCGGCAGCTCCCACCGACGCGCCGTATGCGAGGGATGGGGCACCGGCTCGGGACGTGCCGGCATGACATGGAGGAACGGCGCCACCGCGTCATGCATCGCAGTGTATGCGGTGGCGTGTGGCACGGGAAGCGGATCGCCGCCGGCGAGCGCTTCGGCAAGCGCGGTCTCGGCAGTGACGCCAGTTGCTGCCAGCCAGGCTCGGGCGGTACGGCTGAGACCGCCTGTTGCGGCAAGCGGCGAAAAGGCCGGGGCGATGCCACCGGTTTCGACGCCGAGCAACGCATCAGCGGGACCGGGATCGGCAATTTCTGTCAGCGTTGTGTGCCGCAGACCCTCGACGGCGGCAGCCGACTGGCGGGCGGCGAGGGCCGCTTCGGCCAGCCCCGGCAACGGCGTTTCGTCAGGTGCAGCTGGCCAGTCCGGCACTGCCGGCGCCACGTTGCCGAACAGGCGCGCCAGCGCACCGGACGCTGCCTCGGCCCGGCCGCGCAGAATAGCGGCGAGGGCGCGGGCGATCGCCAGTGACGCATCCGAACCATATTCGATACCGAGCAAAGCCAGCAGGCCGGCTAGCTCTGTTACACCGACAGCGAGCCGGGGCGCAGCGGGTGCTGCCAGCGTCAACGTCGTCACCGCTGTCTCGATCGCCTCGACAAAGGCGGCCGTGTCGAAGCCAGCGTCAGAGTCGTGGAACGAGGCGAGGTTCAGCACGAACCCCGGCACCGCCGCGTCGCGCCCTTGCCATATTGGCATGGACGGTGAGCCGTGACGCAGCAGGAGCATGCGGTGCAGGCGCTCGGACAGCGGCATTTCCAGCCCAGCGCGCAGTGCCCTCTCGGCGATCGGGCGGATCCAGGCATCTGCGGCGATGGCCAGCATAACCGGCTGCCCGCCCGGTACGAGTGCGGCCAAAGCTGCCGCTGCCGCGTCATCCCAGGCGGCCGGCAGCGTCACCAGTCGCGGCGGGGCGTCAGGATCCGCCCCCACCGTCACGCGCCGCATTCGAACGCCCTGCCATGCCCGGGTAGCCTTCATGCCTGCATGCTAAGCGGGCCGCGCCGACTCGGAAAGCGCATTTTGGGGCTATTGCGGCATCAGACCACAAAATCCTGTGGATGATCCATCGGGTGGACCAGACTCCAGGAGCTTCGTATACCCTGTGGCATGAACCTCGGTACCTGGCTGTTCACCTTGCTGAAGGGCAGGCGCATTGGCGCCGATGCGGACGGCAACGTGTACTATGAGGAGCGGCGCCCACGCGCCGGCTACCGCGTGCGACGCTGGGTTATCTATGCGGGCGCTCCCGAGGCGTCGCGCGTGCCTCCCGAGTGGCATGCCTGGCTGCACTACACCACGGACGCACCATTGGTTGAGCGGGCGCGGCGGCCGTGGGAGAAGCCGCATTTGCCGAACGCGACCGGGACGCCCGAAGGGTATCGGCCTCCGGGTCACGACTACCGGGGCGGTGCGCGGCCACGCGCGACCGGGGATTACGAAGCCTGGACCCCCGGCAACTGAGGCCACAGGTGCATCGTCGCAGTATCGCCGAGGTGTTGACGGGAGCCGTGGTCTTGCTGGTGGCGGCCGGCTTTCTAGGCTACGCAGTCGCCCATTCCGGACGCACGACGACCTCCGGCTACACCCTCTACGCGAAGTTCGACCACATCGACGGCCTCGGCGTGGGCGCCGACGTGCGGATGGCCGGCGTCAAAGTCGGCAGTGTCGAGCAGGAAAGGATCGATCCGCAGAGTTTTCAGGCGGTGGTGTCGCTGTCGGTGCGTGACGACATCAAGCTGCCAAAGGATAGCGCCGCGATCATCTCAAGCGAGAGCCTGCTCGGCGGGAAGTACCTTTCGCTACAGCCGGGAGGCGCTGAGACGGTGTTGCAGCCGGGGCAGACAATCACCATTACCCAGGGGTCGATCAGCCTCGAGGATTTACTGGGCAAGTTCATCTTCAGCATGACGAATACGCAGAAGAGTGGCGAGACCCAGCCCGGAGCACAGAAGCCATGATTCCGCCGCCTCCCACCGTCTGGCCACAATCCGACGGCGCCGCGGTTTCCTGTCGTGAGAAGCTGCGTATGCTCGCTGAGAACCACGCCGAACTGGCGCAGGCGTTGCAGGATGCGTTTGAAGACGCGGTCCTGATGGGCGTGGACGAACAGGCGATGCGTCAGGTCCTGTCCGGTATGGTCGAAGGCCTGGAATCACCAAAGCACTCCGGTCGATGAGTCTTGTCCTCGACGAATGGATTGCAAAGGTGCCGCCTTTGCTGGGGGTCCAGGGGGCAAAGCCCACTGGCGGGCACCAGGGCGGAGCCGTGGCGTTCCTCGCCCTCACACTTCTCGCGTCGCCGGCGCTGGCGCAGCCGATGACGCCGATAACCGCCACACCGCTACTGCCCCCCTCGGTCCAACAACAAACGCAAGCGCCGCCTGTGATGCAGCCGCCGGCGGATCAGGTGCCCGCGCCGGCGCAGGAAGCGCTGCCGAGCGCGCCGCAGCCCATGCGACTGGTGTGGGTGCCGCAGGGCACTGCCCAACTGCAGGTGCTCGACAAAGTGAATGCGCAGAATTCGGTGCTGACTGTGAAGGTCGGGCAGGAGGCGCAGTTCGGCTCGCTCAACATCCAGGTTCGGGCCTGCGACACTCATCCGCCCGATCAGCCGCAGGACTCGGCGGCCTATCTGACGATCACCGACAGCCACGCCGACGCGCCCGGGTTCCACGGCTGGATGCTGGCGAACGCCCCATCGCTGTCCATGTTGGAGCACCCGGTCTACGACGTGCGTGTCGTAGGCTGCAAAGCTTAGCCGATGGTCGCGCTCCTGCCGCCGCTCGATCGGGCGGCTCTGTTGCTCGACCTGGATGGAACGCTGCTGGATATCGCGCCGCGGCCCGATGCCGTCGTGGTGCCATCGGGACTGCCGGAGGTATTGCGCGCATTGCGGCAGCTGCTGGGCGACGCCGTTGCCGTGGTTACTGGCCGGCCCGTCGAGACGGTCGATGCGCTGCTCGGTGATGCGGTATTCGCGGTGGCCGGAGAACATGGCGGCGCGATCCGCCACCGGCCGGGCCAGGCGGTGGAACGTTCGCCACTGCCGTCACCGCCCGGCGACTGGCTTGTCGAGGCGGAACGTTTGGCCGAGCGACATCCCGGCGCATTGCTGGAACACAAGGCGCGCGGTTTCGCGTTGCATTACCGGGCCGTACCCGCCGCTGGCCTGGCGCTTCGAGAAGCTCTTGAGTGTCTGCTGGCGGGCTCCTCGGAATTTGAGCTGCTGCCCGCGCACATGCTGTGGGAGGTGCGGCCACGCGGCGCCGACAAAGGCAAGGCGGTGAAGGGGCTGATGGATCGTGCGCCATTTCTCGACCGGCTGCCGGTGTTCGTCGGCGACGATGTGACCGACGAGGACGGTTTCGCCGTGGCAAAGGCGATGGGGGGCATGGGGCTTCGCGTGCAGGACGCCTTCGTCGACGCGGCCGGTGTGCGCACTTGGCTACAGGCGATTGCGCTGGACGGAGATTGGCCCAAGGACACCTCTCCCATCCGGTAGCCGGCGAAGCACGCCGAGAACAACTGGACTATGACCTTGGTCACACCTTCGGCTTCGCTGTGCGCATAAATCATATGCCAGGAAGCCAGATTGTCCCGCAGCAGCAAGAAGACCATTTCCTGGCCATCGCAAATGGTGCGATGCAACAGAAGAGTGGCCCCCTCGATGGGGCCTTCTGTGAGGAGAGAGACCATGAAGATCATGCTGCGCGCCGCCATCGCGGCACTGAGTATCGCCAGCATCGGTTCCGCCATTGCCAGCGAGGGTGAGGGCACGGTCGCCAATACCCAGTTCACCGAGGTTCCTGGCGTCGTGGCACAGGCCACCGTTCAGAATGCCCCGTCCGTCGCGACGGCGGAGAATGGGCAGACGATGCAGGCCTATGTCACCCAGTCGAACCATGGCACCTGGCTTTTCGGGCCCAACCCCAACCAGGGTGCCAACAGCTAAACCAGTCTGCCCGAGAGCGTGAGCGAAGAGGGCCGGCCCTTGTGGCGGCCCTCTTCGCTCAACGTGCCGCTGAGGTGATCCGCCTGCTATCCTTCAAAGGACCGTTGCGGCGCGGTTATGGATGCTGAGCGTGGCCTTGCTGAAAACCTGTCTACAACCAACGCAAGTAGCGCGCGCAGGTCCCGCCGCCGATGCTCTGTCAGATAGCCGAGGCCGACGATGGAAGCCGAAAGGGCCACCACGCAGAACCAAGCCGGAGCATGCAGCACGTCCCAGAACAGAATGAGCAATGGGAGGTGAAACAGGTAGATCGTCAGGGTGAATGAGGCGAGCAGTCGTATGGGCTTTCCGAGCGGCAGCAAGAGGCCGACGAGCCGATGCGCGTGTGCCGCGGCGAAAAAGTTCAGGGCCACCAGGATGGCCAGGGCATAGTCGGTCAGCGGGTAACCGGAGAATGCGAGTAGCGCGGCCGTCCGCGGCCAGCCAGCCTGGAACGCGTCGTGAAGCGTGGTGCCAATGGCGCTCTTGACCAGGAGAATTGCCAACACAAGGCTGCATGCCCACAAGGCTGTGGCGGCTTTTTCGGACAGGCTCCAGCGTCCGATGTTCCAATAGACCAATGCCCCGAGCAGCCAGCACGGCATCAGCAACAGGATCTTCGGGCCGGCGAGGATAGCCAGCGTAGCCGCAACCGGGGCTCTGGCTGGTCGTGACAGGTACACCCAGGCGCCGAAGATCGCATAAAACCAAGCCTCATAGTTCAGCGACCAGAACGGACCGTTCAAAGGCGGTGCCACATTGAGAAACCATGCCTGTCCAACGAAGAGCGCGTTCACGCCGGTGCGCAACCACGTGCCGCCATCGGCCGGTTCCGGCGAGAATGCCGAACGGCCTGCGAAGTGGAACAGGACCATGCCAAACACGAGGGCCGGCAGCGCGACCGACCACAGCCGTGAGAGCCGATTAAGTGTGAAATCCGCCAACGTGCGGTCATGCCCATCGGTCACGTACGCGATGACGAACCCGGACAGCACGAAGAACACGATCACCGCTGCCGGACCGGGCCAGTGAAGCGGATGGGTTGGCAGCAGGACCAGCCACGCATGAGCCAGCACCACCAGGAGCGCAGCGGTGAACCGTGTCAGGTCGAGGTATAGCGACAGAGGCGGCGATATCGGGCGTGCATCTCCAAGGCGAGGCATCCCTGTTGCGCCGTGCGCGTGTGCCACCTTGCGCCTCCAGCGGACGCGATTCGCGGCGCGAATGCTACGCTGCGGCGCGGCCGCCGAAATGCGCGTCCAGCGCGTCGTAGCGGATCATTCGCGTGTACTCGGCCAGCATGTCCGGTGTGGCGACCTCGACCATCAGGCGATTCTCCACCCAGAACTCGATGACGTGGAACGCCGGCGGCTGAAGAGGTGCGCCGCGGCCGAAATACTGGGTACGCCAGCCCTCGCGGTGGCCAATCTGTTCCACCTTGGCACGATTGACCGGCACCGACAGCAGTAGATGAAACGGCGCATACCCGGCTTTGGCGTCGTGCGCAGCATGCACCTGCTTGTCATCCGAACCCGGCACCAGCGCGACGTTCTCGGGATAAATCTCGATCATCGAGCCGTGCTCATCGCCGCTCACCGCCATGAACGAGTCGGCGACACCGCCGGGAAAAGGATACGCGCGGCCGTCCATCAGCTCGGCCAGCACATCGGCGACGTGCTTCGGGTCGCGCGCCGATATCGACACATGGTGGATCATCTCGTGGCCTCCTCAGTAGGTCCGGAAGATTCGCGCGATCTGCTCAGGATCGCGGGTGACGGTCAATGCCAATGACAACAGGATGCGTGCCTTCTGCGGCAGCAGGTTGTCGGCGATCAGGAAGCCGGCATTGGCGAGCCTCGTCCCGCGGAACGTGCGGCCGCTGCCGGCACGTGTGCATTGCACAACCACTACGCCCTGGGCAACCGCTTCCTTCAACGCCTCGAAATCGCCCGGCGGCGCGAAACCTGGCGCAAATCCGGCTGAGACGATGCCCTTGGCGCCTGCGGCAGTGAATGCGCGCACCGCGGTGCCGTCGCCGCCGGCATAGGCATAGGCGATATCGACGCGCGGCAAGGCATCGAGCGATCGGATGTCGAATTCGGTATCCGGGCAGCAGCGTCGCAGCGGTCTGCGATAGAACGCGACCACGTCGCCATCGGCATGGCCCAACACGCCGAAATCCGCAGTGCGGAATGTCTGCAGCCGGAGCGTCGCAGTCTTCGTCACCTCGCGCGCCGCCTGGATCTCATCGTTCAATACCACGAGCACGCCCATCCCACGGGACTCGGGGTCTGCCGCGACGCGGATAGCATTGACCAGATTGAGTCCGGCATCAGTCGAGAGCCCGCTGGACGGACGCTGCGCGCCGACCAGCACCACCGGCACAGTTACCTTCAGCGTGAGGTTGAGGACGTAGGCAGTCTCCTCCAACGTCGCAGTGCCGTGGCCGATGACGATACCCGCGAGATCAGGGTGCTCGGCGACGAGCTGCTCGCACAGCAGCGCCAACGCCTTCCAGTCAGAGAAATCGATCGCAGTGCTTGGGATATTACGGTACCGCACGGGCAGCACGTCAGCGACCAGCGCGGTCTCCGGCCAGCGTGCGATGATCTCCTCGGCGTGCATCACATTGCCCGTGGCGCCATAGTTCTGCAGGTCGAGTGGCCCGACCCCGACTGAGGCGATTGTCCCGCCCGTGCCGATGAACGCGACCTTCGGCCTCATGAAACGGTGACTGCACTGGCCTCGGCCGCGTCCAGTATCGGCGGACGACGCGTGTGGAAGTCGGTGTCGTGCTGGTACGCATCCGCCACCTTCAGCACGCGCGCCTCAGCGAACGGACGCGCGGCTATTTGCAGGCCGATCGGGCAGCCGTTGGGATCGAAGCCACAGTTCACGCTCACCGCCGGCAGACCCAGATAGTTGTATGGCCGCGTGTTGGACGAGACCGCCATGAACGTCACCTCGGTGCCCGGCGGACCGTGGTCGATGTCGGTCTCGGCCAGTGTCGGCAGGCAGGTGCGGATGGTCGGGGAGATCAGCACATCGACCTTGGCGAACACTTCCTTCGCGAATGCCTTCAGGATCGGACCCCGCCGGCTGAGCGCCTCGACGTAATATGTCGCCGGAATGCCAAAACCGCCGTACATCCGCCCGCTGATATGGATGCCGTAGTCGCCGGCACGCTCCCGCATCCACTGCGCGTGGATGGTTGCCGCCTCGACGCGCGAGACTATGCTGCCATAGGTGGTGACCGCGTCCATCAGCGGCAGCGCGATCGGTTGCACTGTCGCGCCGCGCTCCACCAGGACTGCCACCGCACGCTCCATCGCCTCGAGCACCGGCGGGTCGACATCGTCCAGGAACCAGGTGGAGGGCAGACCGATGCGGAGGCCGCGAAGATCGCCGTCGAGTGCCGCCTCATAGTCCGGTACCGGCTCGTGGGAACTGGTCGGATCGCGCGGGTCTCGGCCGGCGATCAAGCTCATGACGCGTGCGCAGTCACGCGCGGTGCGCGTCAGCGGCCCGACATTGTCGGCGCTGAACGACAGCGGCATCACGCCGTAGCGTGACACGCGGGTCTGCGTCGGCTTAATGCCGGTGACACCACAGGCCGCCGCCGGCAGACGGATCGATCCGCCGGTGTCGGAGCCCAAAGCCAAATAGTTGAAATGCGCCGCCACCGAGGCGCCGGAGCCGGATGACGATCCGCCGGTGATGTAAGGCGGGTTCCACGGATTGTGGCAGTCGCCGAACGCGCGATTGTGGCCGGTCGGGTTCTGCGCGAACTCGGCCATGTTCAGGCCGCCGAACGTGTAGGCGCCGGCGGTGTTCAGTTTCTCGATCACGGTGGCGGTGATCGTGGGGCGCCAGTCCTTGCGGATTGCCGAGCCGCAGGTGCTGAGCTTGCCCGCCTGGTAATACATGTCCTTGTGCATCATCGGCACGCCGTGCAGCGGGCCGAGCCACGCCTTGTCGCGGATCGCGCGATCAGCGGCGCGCGCGGCCACCTCGGCGCCCTCGCGGTCGAGCCATATCGTCGCGTTCAGCCTGGGGTTCGCCGTCTCCATGTTACGCCAGCAGGCGTCCAGCAGTTCCATCGAGGTCGCGTCGCCGTTGCGCACAGCATCAGCCGCCTCGCACAAGGAGAGATCCGCCAGCTCGGTCATGGCATTCACTCCTTCGCCTCGTGCAGCGCAGCCTCGAAACTGGAGGGTTCGTCCTCGAACACCAGTGTTCCGCGCAGGGCCTCGAAGGCCTGGATTGTCGAGATCAGGTCGGCCGCCATGCGTCGCGCCGGATCATTCGGCGCCACGATGCCGTGCCATCGCGCAATCGTTGCCTCAACCTCGGCGGCGAAGTTATCCATGTTCTGTCTCCCCGTGATTGCCAGACAGTATGCCAGTGAGGCGGATCGAGCGACATGCCAGATGAACTGCGGCCCGACATACCACCCGATGCGGTGTTTGCGACCGATGTGCCGGCGCGGCTCGACCGCCTGCCCTGGAGTCGATTTCACTGGCTGGTGATCATTGCACTGGGCATCGCCTGGGTGCTCGACGGGCTGGAGGTGACGATCGTGGGCTCGCTGTCCGGGGCGCTCACCGAAAGCCCGGTCCTCCACCTTACCGCTGAACAGGTGGGCCTCGCGGCGAGCGCCTATCTGATCGGCGCGGTCTTCGGCGCGCTGTTTTTTGGTTGGCTGACGGATCGGCTCGGGCGCAAGAAACTCTTCAGCATCACGGTGCTGGTCTACCTGACCGCCACGGTCGCCTGCGGCCTGTCGTGGAACTTCTGGTCATTTGCCGTTTTCCGCCTGCTGACCGGTGCTGGCATCGGTGGCGAGTATGCCGCAGTGAACGCGACGATCCAGGAACTGATCCCGGCGCGCCGCCGCGGCTTCATCGATCTGGTGGTGAACGGCAGCTTCTGGCTCGGCGCTGCTGTCGGGGCGATCGGCGCGCTGGTGGTGCTGGATCCCGCGGTGATGCCGGCCGAGTACGGCTGGCGCTTCGCCTTCATTCTCGGCGGCGTATTGGGATTGATCGTGCTGCTGCTGCGACGCTTCCTGCCGGAAAGTCCGCGTTGGCTGATGACCCACGGTGATCCCGCGGAAGCCGAGCGGGTGGTGGCAGAAATCGAGCGGCGTGTGGAGCGGGAGACCGGACGACCGTTGCCGCCTGTGCCCTACCAGAGATTGCTGCTGCGCACTGACATCCACGAATGGTTCGGCCTGGCGACGCGCGCGCTATTCAGCGACTACCGCCGCCGCGCCATACTTGGCATCGTGCTGATGGCGGCGCAGGCATTCTGTTACAATGCGGTGTTCTTCACCTATGCGCTGATCCTCAAGCAGTTCTATGGGATCAGGTCGGCTGATATCGGCTGGTTCATGCTGCCGTTTGCGGCCGGCAATTTTCTGGGGCCGCTGATCCTTGGGCGACTGTTCGATACGCTTGGCCGTCGGCTGATGATCACCTTGACCTACGCGGTCTCCGGCATCCTGATGGCGTTGACCGGCTGGCTGTTTGTACTCGGCGTTCTGGACGCTGTGCAGCAGACCCTGGCCTGGACGGCGATCTTCTTCGTCGCCTCCGCCGCAGCCAGCTCTGCCTATCTGACGGTCGGCGAGAGTTTCCCGCTGGAGATGCGCGCCATCGCCATCGCGCTGTTCTATGCCTTCGGGACCGGCGTGGGCGGCGTGGCGGGTCCGGCCTTGTTCGGCGCGCTGATCAACACCGGCGAACGCGCATCGATTCTGTGGGGTTATCTGCTCGGCGGTGGACTGATGGTGATCGCCGCGGTGGTCGCCGCATTTCTCGCGGTGCCGGCGGAACGTCGCGCCTTGGAGGACATTGCCCCGCCCCTGTCCTCAGCGGCGCGATAGCGCCATATTGGCGGATAGCCAGGGATGGAGCAGACCGTGGCAGTTGAAAAGCAGGCCTACCGCGAAGCGATGGCGCGTCTCGGCGCCGCGGTGAACGTGATCACGACCGACGGTCCGGGTGGCCGGGCTGGCTTCACGGCATCGGCCGTATGCAGCGTCACCGACACGCCGCCCACGCTGCTGGTGTGCGCCAACCGGACCAATGACTCATATCCGGCGATGAAGGCCAACGCCGTGTTGTGCGTCAACACGCTGGCCAGCGCGCATGAGGATTTGTCGCCGGTGTTCGCGGGCATGACCGATCACACGATGGAGGCGCGCTTCGAGGGTGCAACCTGGCATCAGCTCACGACAAGTGCTCCGGTGCTGGACGGTGCGCTGGTCGCATTCGACTGCCGCATCGATCAGATCGTCGAAGTCGGCACCCACGATGTGTTCATCTGCTCGGTGGAGGCGGTGGAGGTCGGCACGGTGCACGAGGGCCTGATCTACTATGCCCGCGGCTACCACCGGATCGCATATCAGGGCTGATGGCGCGGCTTCACGCGTTGGTAATGCCGCCGTCCACGGTGATCGTCTGTCCATTCACATAGGACGAATCCCGCGAACAGAGGAAGCGGATCACGGACGCCACTTCCGCCGGATGGCCATACCGCTTCAGCGGGATCTCATTCTTGTACGCATCGCCGCGTTCGGCAATGGTAGGCGCTGCCATGGCCGTATCGATCAGACCAGGGGCAACGGCGTTCACCAGCACATCGGGGGCCAGTCTGCGGGCAAGTGAACGCGTCAGTCCGACCAAGCCCGCCTTAGCGGCGGCATACGGCGGATAACCCGCGCTGCCGCGGCGATAAGCAACGGAGCTGGTCAGCACCATGCGCGCGGGACCGTCGCGGCTGTCGTAGCGCTTGGCGAACGCGACCGCGAGATCGTAGGCAGTGGTCAGGTTCACCGCGATCGCGCGGTCCCACACGCTGTGATCGCTGGCCTCGAATTCATCGCGCTCGAACAGGCCGGCCAGATGGATCAGCGCTGCGACCGGTGCTCCGGCGGAGTCGAGTGCCGCGGCACATGCTGCCGGTGTGTCGATTGCCGACCGCCATGTTGCGATGCGCGCGGTGCCGAGGATGTCGCGGGCCTTGGCAAGGCGATCGTCATCGATGTCGACCAACACAACGTGCGCGCCGTGATCGAGCATCGTGCGGGCGGTCTCGACGCCGATGCCGCCGGCTCCGCCGGTGATGACGAAACGCTTGCCGACGAACTCAGCCATGCCAAGCCGCCAGATGCGGACCGTCCACGGGGGCCATCATCTGCACATGCGTCCCTGACATACCGTGCCCTCCAACAGAACCCGCGTGTCTTTGCCAGCGGTGAGCGAAGCCCCCAAGGATCACACCCTGACCCGGTTCGGCGCACCGCAGCAAGTGTCGGATGCCGCCGGAGCGCCTGCGACAGGTATTTTTCGCAGATGCCACCCGTCCAAAACTCACGCTTGCTCGGAACTGGGCGTCGCCGCCTACGTTGAGTCTGTTCCTCAGAAGGGAGCACAAGATGCCACAGGATAAGATGAAGTCCGAGGATTCGGTGCCACAGGCCGACAAGCAAGCGCACACCGAGATGGCGGAACGGGAGGGTCAACAAGGTGAGCAGGCGCACCTGATCAACAAGGACCAGGCGGAGAAGAAAAAGGCTCCTTAAGGGCCGGTGGCGGTTGCTGCGCAGATCGTCTGAGTGCGATCTGGCGCAGCTTCCGCCCAATTCGCCGGAAGCTGTTACTCCGCCGCCTTCGCCATCCCGGTTACTCGGGTGCGCGTACGCAGCGTGACAAACTCTTCTGCCGCGGTCGGATGAATGCCGATGGTGCGGTCGAAATCCGCCTTGGTGGCGCCCATCACAATGCCGATGGCGAGGCCCTGCATGATCTCCGGTGCGTCCTCGCCCAGCATGTGCGCGCCGATGACCTTCTGGCTCACCTGATCGACCAGCAGCTTCAATGTGCTTTTGCGCGCGCGGCCGGACAGCGTATGGCGCATCGGCGTGAACTTACTGACATAAACATCGACCGGGCCATGTTCCGCCGCCTGCTCCTCGGTGAGACCGCATGTGGCGATCGGCGGCGTGGAGAACACCGCCGTCGGCACATTGCGCAGCGAGACGGCGCGCGGGTTTTTGCCGAACAGACTATCGGCCAGCGCGTGGCCCTCGGCGATCGCCACGGGCGTCAGGTTCAGCCGGTCGGTGACATCGCCCATCGCATAGATATGGCGCTGACTGGTGCTCAGGTGCTGATCGACCACGACGGCGCCGGCGCCGTTCAGCGTCACGCCGACCTTGTCGAGGCCGAGTCCCGTCGTCGCTGGCGCGCGCCCGGTGGCGAAGAAGACCAGGTCGGTGCGCAGCTCGTGTCCCTCGCCGAAGGTCAGCACGCGCTCGTCGCCATGCGCTGTGATCTTTTGCGGCAGCGACCCTGGATGCAGCGCGATGCCCTGCGCGCCGAGCGCCTCGGCCAGTGATTCGCGCAGGTCCATGTCGAAGCCGCGCAGCGGCAACGGCTGGCGATACACCAGGTCCACGTGTGCGCCGAGACCGGCGAAGATGCCGGCGAATTCCACCGCGATGTAGCCCGAGCCGATGATTGCCACGCGCTTGGGCATGCGCGGCAGGTAGAACGCGTCGTCGGAGATGATGCCGAGTTCCGCGCCAGGAATCGGCAGTCGCACCGGATGTCCGCCGGTGCCGATCACGATGCGTTCGGCGGTGACACGCTTGCCGCCGACATCAAGCGTATGCGGGTCAATGAAGGTCGCACGCGCCTCGAAGATGGTGGCGCCGGCATTGTCGAGCAGCCGCTTGTAGATGCCATTGAGCCGGCCGATCTCGCGGTCCTTCGCCGCGATCAACTTCGCCCAGTCATGCGAACCCTTCTTGATGGTCCAGCCGAAGCCGGCGGCGTCCTCGGCCCAGGCGCCGTATTCGCCGGCCTGCACCAGCAGCTTCTTCGGCACGCAGCCGACATTGACGCAGGTGCCGCCCCAGAAGCGCTCCTCGGCGACGCCAACGCGTGCGCCATGGCCGGCGGCGATGCGTGCGCAACGGACGCCGGCGGAGCCGCCGCCAATGACGAAGAGGTCGAAGTCCATCATGGGCCTCTGCTTGCAGATTGCAGTGGGCAGGGTAGGGCAGGGGACGGAGGGGTGACAACTCGTCGGCACGGCAACGAGGCGGCTCAGCGTTGGGTTACCGAGCCGAGCGTTGCATCTCGCCACCGACTGGCGCCTGCATCTCCTCGTCGGTCAGGTCCCCGGACGCCATCATAGGTCACTGGCCCTTGGCAAGCCGGCGTTCCACGTTGCGGCCGTAGGCAGACATCGCGTAGCAGCAGACGAAGAACACGACGGCGGAGAAGACATAGCCCTCGGTCGCGAAACCGAGCCAGGATGGATCCTTCAGCGCCTGCTCGACCGTGCCGAGCAGGTCAAACAGGCCGATGATCGTCAAGAGCGTGGTGTCCTTGAACAGGTCGACGACGGTGTTGATGATGCCCGGCACGATAATGCGCAGCGCCTGCGGCAACACGATAAAGGCCTGCGCATGCCACCAGCGCAGCCCGAGCGACGCGGCGGCTTCCTCTTGGCCGGACGCCACGCCTTGCAGACCGCCGCGCACCACCTCCGCCATGTAGGCAGCATTGAACAGCACCAGCGCCGCAATGGCGCGCAGCAGCCGATCGGGCAAAAAGCCCTCGGGCAGGAACAAGGGCACCACCACGGTTGACATGAACAGCACGGTCAACAGCGGGACGCCGCGCCACACCTCGATGTAGCCAACAGCCAGGACCCGCACGACCGGCAATTGCGAGCGCCGGCCGAATGCCAATAGAATGCCGAGCGGCAAGGACGCCCCCACGGTGACGAATGATGCGATGACGTCGAGCATCAGCCCGCCCCACAGCGACGTGTCGACGTAGGTCAGTCCGAGCACTCCGCCCCACAACAACACCGCCGCAAGTGCAGGGAACACGATAAGCAGCAGCAACACCCAGAGCCAACGATGCCTTACCCCGTCCCGCAGTACCTGGCGTACAGAACGCGACCAGCAGGGCGAACGCGACATCGACGCGCCAGCGTTGATCGGGCGGATAACTTCCATAGAAGAATAGCGGGAAACGCACGCGGATGAAGGTCCAGCACGCGCCATCACCGGTGCATGCCGCCCGCGTCATCCCCGAAATCGTCGCATGTGTCACGGCCCAACGGAACAGCGGTGGAAGAATGAGCCACGCCAGCAGCAGGACGATGCCCGTCAGAATGCTGTTGAATACCGAGCTGAACAGGTTCCGCCGTGCCCAGTCGATAGCACTCGGCGGCCGCCCGCCGGCGCGGCGCGGCAACAGACCACCCTGCGTTGGCTGGCGCTCTCCGGCGACGAGGCCGCTCATCGTCCCACCAGCGCGACGCGGCGATTATACCAGTTCATGAACGCCGAGACGATGAGATTGATGGAAAGGAACACTCCCATCAGGAGGGCGATCGAACTCGATTTCGCGGTTCGACTGCATCATCGCGGTGCCGGCAAAGATCTGGTACAGTTCAGGATATGCCACCGCCGCGCCGAGCGAGGTGGACTTGATGATGTTGAGGTACTGGCTGGTGATCGGCGGCACCATCACGCGCAACGCCTGCGGCAGGATGATCTTCGACAATACCTGGCGCGGCCGCAGCCCCAGGCTCAATGCTGCTTCGCGTTGGCCTTTGTGCACCGACAGGATGGCGGCGCGCACGATCTCGGCGATGAAGGCGGCGCCATAGATCGAGAGGCCCGCACACAGTGCCACCAGCTCCGGTACCACCTGGACGCCGCCGGCGATATTGAAGCCGTGCAATGCGGGGAGTTCGATGTGATCGATGCCCGCGACGAACAGCAGCATCGCCAGCGGCATCAGCAGGAGCGATCTCGGGCCCACTGGAAAGCCGCGCCACTGCATGCGCCACCCGAACGGTATGGCAAGCAACAGAGCCAGAGCAAGCGGCCATAAAGTTGCCGCGCGATCGTCGGCGACGAAGCTCGGCAAATACAGGCCGCGGACATTCAGCAACACTCCTCCGGGCAGCAGGATGCTCTGCCGCGGCCCTGGCAGGGTCTGCAGCACCGCCACATACCAGAAGATGATCTGCACAAGCTGTGGCGTATTGCGTACCAGCTCGATGAACCCGAGCGCGAGGTTGCGTACCAACCAGTTGGTCGACAGCCGCATGATACCGACCAGCAAGCCGAGCAGCGTGGCTGCGACGATACTGATTGCCGCGGCGAGCAGCGTGTTCAACACGCACACCAACAGGGCGCGCGCATACGTGTCGCCGACCGTCCACGGTATCAGACGAAACGGGATATCGAAATTCGTCGGATCGGCGAGGAAACCGAAGCCCAATGCGCCATGCCGCTGCGCCGAGATCCCGACGGCTATTGAACCAAGGAACCAGGCGACCGCCACCACTCCGGCGAGCAACAGCCATTGCGCGGCGCGTGCGTGCGGTGACGGTCGCCTGACCACGTCAGCCTATCACTTCCAGCTGGCCGTCACGAACAAGCCACCTTTCAGGTAGAGGTTGTTCATGCCACGCGGCAATCCCAGTCCTTTCTCGCCGAAGTAGGCTTCGTACACCTCGCCGTAGTTGCCGACATCCTTGGCGATGCGGTAGGCCCAGTCATTGTCGACGCCGAGCAGCTTGCCGAAATCGCTTTCCAGACCCAGATAGCGCCGCGTTTCCGGGTCCTTGGTCGATTGCTTGATCTGATCGACGTTGGCCTGGGTGACGCCGAGCAGCTCGCCTTCGATCATGGCGTTCTGCACCCACTTCACCAGCCGCGACCAACCCTGGTCGCCCAGCCGGGTGAACGGGCCGAGCGGTTGCAGTCCCCCGATCGTCTCGGGGATGAACATCCAGTCATCCGGCTTCTTCATGGTGGAGCGCGCGGCCGCGACCGATCCGCCGTCATCGGTGTAGCCGTCGCAGCGTCCGGCGTCAGCGGCGGCGAAAGCCTCCTCCGGCTTGTCGAACAGCAGCGTGTTGATCTTGATGTTGTTCGCCCGGTTGTAGTCAGCGATGTTGGTCTCGAGCGTGGTGCCCGTGAGCAGGCAGATCGTCGCGCCGTTCAGGTCCTTGGCATGAGCCACGTTGAGACTCTTGCGCACCATGAAGGTTTGCGCAGTGTAGAAGTTGAATGTCGGCTCATCGAGGCCAAGCTGCGTGTTGCGGACGAAGGTCAGCTCGGAGTCGCGGATCAGCACGTCGATCTCGCCCGACTGCAGGACGGAGAACCTCACTTTGGATGTGAGACCAATGAATTTGACCTTGGTCGGCGAACCGAGCAGGGCGTCGGCGATGGCGCGGCAATAGGCAACGTCCAACCCCAGCCACTCGCCTTTCGAATCCTGGAAGGCATAGCCGGGAATGCCGGTGTCGATGCCGCAGACGAGCTGGTCGCGCTTCTTGATCGCGTCAATGGTGGGGCTCTTCAACTCATTCTGCGCGCGAGCGATGCCGGCGCTCGCCAGCATCACCGCGAGGGCGAGACCGCACACGGCCCCGATATGTATCCGTACCATGAATCCTCTCCTGTATCGTTGTGGGTTCGCCAGGGAAGCCTGCGAAGGCGGGGATACCCTGTCACAGGACGGCCCGTCCGACCAACGCGATCAGCGCGGCGCGAGACTATTGCCCGTGCCTGTTATTTCCGGCCGCTTGCTCCGAGCGCTGGAAGCAGAAATCTAGGCTAGCCGAGAGCGAGCTCGCGGTAGCCATCAGCAGCGACCGAATCGCAGTGCTCACGATAGGCGGGGTAGCCGCCGCTGTAACGCATGATCTTGCGGGTCTGCTTGCCCTCGACATTGCGATTGATGCCGGTCATCCACGAGTCGACCTCGTTGGCGAGCAACCCCTGGCCCATGACCTTGACATGGTCGGTCCACAGTGCGGTCCCCGCCTGGGTAGCCTCGATCCGCGTCAGGCCGCGGTCGCGCGCATGGCGAACGAGACCGGTCACCCACTCGACGCTGTATTCGGCGGCGCGCGGGAAGTTGCCGAGCCCGGCGTGCGGTCCCATCACCATCAGCATGTTGGGGAAGCCTTCGACCAGAACGCCGAGATAGGTTTGCGGCCCGGCATTCCACTCGTCCTTGAGTCTGCGTCCGTCGACGCCCCTGATATCGATGCGGTCGAAACTACCGGTGATCGCATCGAAGCCGGTCGCGTAGATGATGAGGTCGAACTCGTGCTCGGCGTCGCTGGTCTTGATGCCGGCCGGCGTGATGCGCTCAATCGGCGTTTCGTTGATATCGACCAGCCTGACGTTGGGCTGATTGTAGACCTCGTAATAGTGGGTCTCGAGCGGCAGGCGCCGGGTGCCGAAGCCATGGTTCTTCGGGATCAATTTGTCGGCCAAGCCCGGGTCCTTCACCCGCTGGCGGATTTTGCGCGCGACGAAATCCGAGATCAGCGCGTTGGCCTCGCGATCCACCAGGATGTCGCGGAAGTTGGCTTGCCAGATGCCGAAGCCGGGCTCGCTGTAGAGCTTTTCGAAGAAGGCCTCGCGTTCCTCCCGCGTCACCTCGAGGGCGGAGCGCGGATCGGGGCTGTGGATGAAGCAGCCAGGGGTCTCGTGGCAGCGCGCGAAGATCTCGGGATAGCGGGCCCGTATCTGTTGCATCTCCTGTTCGGAGATTTTGGCGTTGTGCAGCGGCGCGCACCAATTGGGGGTCCGCTGGAACACGGTCAGGTGGCCGACCTCACCGGCGATGGTCTGGATGGTCTGCACGGCGGTTGCGCCGGTGCCGATCACCGCGACGCGCTTGTCCGCAAAGTTCACCGGTTCCTTGGGCCAATGCGCGGTGTGGCAGGATTGGCCCTTGAACGTCTCGACGCCAGCGATACGCGGCATGGTCGGTGCCGAGAGCACGCCGATCGCGGGAATCAGGAGGCGCGTGCAGTAGCGTCTGCCATCTTCCAGCGTGACGTCCCAGGTGCTTGTCGCCTCCTGGTAGTGCGCGGAGGCCACGCAACTCTTGCACTGGATGTCGCGGCGCAGGTCGAACTTGTCTGCGACGTAGTTGAGATAGCGCTCAGTCTCCGGCTGTGACGCGAAGTGCTCAGCCCAGTTCCATTCCTGCAACAGCTCCTCGGAAAACGAGTAGCCGTAGGTCCAGCTTTCTGAATCGAAGCGCGCGCCGGGATAGCGGTTCCAGTACCAGGTGCCTCCGACATTGGTGCCGGTCTCAAACACCCGCACGTTCAGACCGAGTTCGCGCAGCTTGTAGAGCTGGTAGAGGCCGGAAACGCCTGCGCCGACAATGATCGCGTCAAAATCCACCGTCGCATCTGCCGTGGTCTTATCTGCAACTGAATTGGGGGCAACCATGCTTGCTTTCCCTGGTAACCGTGGTCTCGTGGCAGACCGGGATCAGGATTTGTACGCCTTTCAGCAGCTTCCGCAACTGGCGCCGCCAACGTCAGGAATTGTTCGGACCGGTCCAAAGAAACCAAAGTGCGAGCAGTGGCCGTTCCGCCGAGCGCATTGCGTGCACGACGTTCGGAGGATTGTGCACAAGGCCACCGACGCCGGGCTCGTGCCACGGACCACTCCCTTGACGCCATTGTCCAGCCGAAAGCACCACGTATATTTCCTCGGGCGGATGACGATGGTCAGGATATCGCGTGTGCGGAGCCAGAAGACTGACGCCGACGCGAACATCGCTCCGTGCCTCAAGCCCCTCTGAACCGGTGATTGTCGCGTTGGCGTGGCTGCTCAGGAACTGTTCCTGCTGCGTCTCACTGCCAGCTCTGACCTGCCAGGTGAGCTGTGGCTCGATTGCGGCAAAGGCGCCGGCCAAGGCGCCGATGGGGCCTGGTTGACCGCGCACATCCTCCAGCGCCGCTTCCAGATGGCGGCAGACTGGCAATCGAGATGATCCCGGCCGTCCGGTTTCTGCGGACGGCGCCTGCAGAGCCGTGAAGATCCGTTCGGCAGCCACGCGTACCGGTCCTTTGGCGTCGGGACTGTCGCGGATCGCTGCTTGGGCTAAAGTCAGGAACTGCTGGAGATCTGGGGAACGGAGCGACGTCATCTCGGGAACCCTCACCCTGCGGGCGGACATCCTGGCACACAAGGGCTGCTCGTCGCGAGGTCGGGGTGGCGCCTTGCCGAAACGCGCGAGCGATGGGTACTCTTTGGTTTGAGCCGGCGAACGAGCCGCGCGGCCAACAACAACTGTGCGCAACTGGGGGAGAACTCAGCATGGACTATCCCTATGAACTCGGCCCCTACTCCCGGAAGGTGACCACCGCATCGGCGGATGCCCAGCGCTGGTTCGACCGTGGCCTCAACTGGTGCTTTGGCTATCACCACGAAGAGGCCGTAGCCTGCTTCGAGAAGGCGCTGGAGATCGACCCGAACTGTGCCATGGCTCATTGGGGCGTCGCATATGCGGCCGGGCCCAATTACAACTTTCCCTGGGAACTGATGGATCCCACCGGCAAGGCCGCAGCGCTCGCCCGTGCCTATGACGCAACCCATGCAGCTCTCGCATTGACGGGCGGCATCACCGCGTCGGAACGCGCGCTGATCGAGGCGCTGCCCAGCCGCTATCCGCAGCGCGACCCGATCGACGACCAGACCCCCTGGAACGACGCCTTTGCCGACGCCATGCGCCCCGCGAACCAGGCGCATCCCGGCGACCTCGAAATACGCCACATCTTCGCGGAAGCGATCCTCAACCGTACGCCCTGGCAGATGTGGGACCCGCATAGCGGCGAGCCCGCGTCTGGCGCCGGCACGCTAGAGGCGCGCGAGGTGCTCGAATCCGCATTCCGCGATCTACCCGGCGCGATGAACCATCCCGGCCTTCTGCATCTCCACGTGCACCTGATGGAGATGTCGCCACATCCCGAGGCTGCGTTGGTTACCGGCGACAGGCTGCGCGAGGTCAGCCCCGACATGGGCCACCTGGTGCACATGCCCACCCACATCGACATCCAATGCGGTCACTACCGCGACGCGATGCACTGGAATCAGAAGGCGATCATCGCGGACCGTAAGTTCTACGACCGCGCCGGACCGATGAATTTCTATTCCGGCTATCGCATCCACAATTACCACTTCGCCGCCTACGGCGCGATGTTCCTCGGCCAGTACTCGCCCGCGATCGCCGCCGCCGATGAGCTGATCGAGACAATGCCCGAGGCGATGCTGCGTATTCCCTCGCCGCCCATGGCGGATTTCTTCGAGAGCTACGTTTCGATCAGGCAGCACGTGCTTATCCGCTTCGGCAAATGGCGCGAGATCATCGCGCAGGATCTGCCGGCGGACCGCGACCTCTACTGCAACACCGTGGCGATGTTGCATTACGCAAAGGGCGTCGCGTATGCCGCACTGGGCGATGTGCCGGCGGCGGAGGCGGAGCAGGCGCTGTTCCGCGAAGCCGCGAAGCGGGTGCCTAAATCCCGGCAAATCCACAACGTGCTCTGCGTGCAGTTGCTGGCCATCGCCGAGGAGATGCTGGCGGGCGAGATCGCCTACCGGCGCAGTGAGCACGACGTGGCGTTCTCGCATCTTCGCGCCGCCATCGCGCTGGAGGACACGCTGCCTTACGACGAGCCTTGGGGCTGGATGCAGCCGGTCCGTCACGCGCTCGGCGCGCTGCTGCTGGAGCAGGGCCGCGCGGCGGAAGCCGAGTTGGTGTATCGCGAAGATCTCGGACTCGGCGGCACGCTGCCGCGCGCGCAGATCCACCCGGACAACCTTTGGGCGCTGCGCGGGCTGCTCGACTGCCTTGAACGCCGCGGCGAGACCGCTGAGGCTGCGTTGATCCGCCAGCGCGTCGACTTCGCTGGCGCGCGGGCCGACCTGCCGGTTTCGGTGTCCTGCTTCTGCGCCGTCGGCAAAGCCGCCTGACCGGTCGCACTAAAACGGCCGCCCCTCCGCCAAGGGGGGAGGTCTGTCACGTCACCGCTGGAGCAATGATGATGCGGCGGTTCTGCCGCCCCTTGTTCTCGATCTTCACTACCGAGATGCGGCCGATCTCGCCCGTGCGGGCGACGTGCGTGCCGCCGCACGGCTGAAGGTCCACCGACGCGTCAGCCTCGCCGATCCGCATCAGCCGCAGCCGGCCGGTACCGCGCGGCGGCGCCACCGACATGGTGCGCACCAGCCCGGGGTCGGCATCCAGCACTGCCTCGTCCACCCATTCGATGCTCACCGGATGGTCGGCGTCGATGAGCGCGTTCAGGCCGGCCTCGATCGATTCCTTGGGCGGCGGGTTGGGCAGGTCAAAATCCAGCCGCGAGCGGTCCGCTCCGACCGAGCCGCCGGTCACCGCGGCTCCCTTGATCAGGCTGCACAGCAGATGCATCGCGGTGTGCATGCGCATCAGCCGGTAGCGACGGTCCCAGTCAATTTCACCTTCCACCGCCGCCCCGACCGGTGGCAGCGCCGCGCCGGATGCAGGAAGATGCAGGATCGTTTCTGCGTCCCCCTTCACGGTGTCGGCGATCGCCGTCTCACCGCCCGGCCAGCGCAGCACGCCCACATCGCCCGGTTGGCCGCCGGAGCGGGCGTAGAACACCGTGCGATCCAGCACGATGCCGTCCGGTCCGCTGGCCAGCACCGTGCCGGTGGCGGACCGCAGCCGCGGATCGTCGAGGAACAGTTTTGTTGTCATGCCGCGAGCCACTCCTTGCGCAGCGTCGGTCGCTGGACCGCGAGCCACAGCAGGCCGATCATTGTCACCGAATTGGTCAGGCGCCCGTTCAGCGCCGCCTCGATCGCACGCTCCGCGGGCCAGACGCGCGCGCGGATGTCCTCGTGCTCGTTCGCCATGCCGGCGTGGCCGGCGATGCCGTCGGGGCGGGCCTGCGGCGCCTGCACGCGGCCGACATAGAGTTCGCACAACTCGTCGGCACCACCAGGCGTCAGCAGGAAGCCCCCAATGCGCCGCATCACGCTGACCGCCAGCCCCATTTCCTCCATTGTCTCGCGGCGCGCCGTCGTCTCTGGCGTCTCGCCATCGTCACAGAGGCCGGCGGGAAGCTCGACCAGCACAGGATCGAGGCCGGCGGCCAGCGCCGGCAGGCGAAACTGCTCGATCAGTACCACGACATCCGCCACCGGATCGTACGGCAACACCGCTGCGGCCCGGCCGCGCCGCCACACCTCCCATGTCCGCTCACCGGACATGCTGCCGTCGAAGCGGCGGTGTCGGAAGCGCACCACGTCGAGCGGAAAGCGCCCACTCCAGACGCGCTGCTCGGAGCTGACCTGCACGTCGGGATGTGCGGGGAGGGTGGGGAAACTGCGGGGAACCATCCGGCCAACATAGAGACGCGGCGCCGCAGCGCCCACCCCTGGGGTCAGGCAGGCACCGCCGTTGCCACAAGCTGTCGCAGGCGGTTTGCCCCGGCCGCGCCCTTCAGCGCCTCGCGCCAACTCGATTCCGCAACACGCTGATGGGCCGCGATCGCCTCATCGGCGCCGGTGATCATCGCAACACCCGTATGGGAGGAGGGATGCGAGTCCGGCCGGAATGGGTTGATCGCCAGACTGACACGATCGCGGGCACGCAGGATCTTGAACGCCGAAGTGGGCTCTGCCGCGGTCAGCAGGCCGAACTGCAGCCCCATCGGCTCTGCCTCCATGAGCGCCGCCATGTTCTCGATCTCCGTCACTGCCACATCGCGGCCGATGCGGCGCACGCGGTCGGAGACCTGCATGCTGCCCGTCACGCCGGTTTCCAGTAGCCGCTGCACCGACGACAGCGACACCATCGCGATGATCCCGGGCCGCCGCATCGCATACATCCGCTTGCGCGCAGACAGAATGCCCAGCACCTGCTCGGCCATCGAGCGCATCGCCGTTCGCTCTGCCGTCACCTGGTCGGCGGCCTCGTCGAACGCCTCGGCAAGTGCGTTGTCGTAGGCGTCCGAGGTAGTCAGGTAGCAGATCGGCCCGAAGAGCTGCAGTATCTGGTCGGCCGTCTCCTCGAACTGGCGGATACGCTCGAAGTAGCCGATCGGGCGGTTGTAATACTCGACGCCGATACCCAGCAGCGACAGCGGCGAGATTTTCAGCAGTTCCGCCAGCCGCTTGATCGTGTCGAGCTTGATCACCTCGCCCTTTTCGTAACGGTAGAGCGCGGCACGCGACACGCCAAGACGCGCCGCGATCTCCTCGGCACGCAGCCCCGACTCCAGGCGATATGCCCGCAACTGCTGCCCGATCTCGGTAAAACGCATGGACATCCGGCCTTCCCCTTGGCCTAATGCCCGCAATCCGAGCGTGTATGGATCGAATCCAAGAATCGACGCGGGCGAGAAAGCTTAAGACATGCCCGTTCGCGATTTCAACCCCTGACTAAATCCTGCGACTCGTCGCCGCCCGGTATCAGCGGATCATTTCCCTTCGCGAACAGAAAAATCGGCCAGGCCCTCGATCGCCAGGATCAGCGCCGAGTGGTCCAGGTCCGCCCCACCGTGCGCCGCACAGGACGAAAACATCTGCTGCGCGGTCGCCGTATTGGGCAGGGAGAGGCTGAGCTCCTTAGCCGCTGACAGAGCCAGATTAAGGTCCTTCTGGTGCAGCCGGATGCGGAAGCCGGGATTGAAGGTGCCGTTCAACATGCGTTCGGCGTGCACCTCCAGGATACGCGAGGAGGCGAAGCCGCCCATCAGGGCCTGCCGCACCTTGGCTGGATCGGCGCCTGCCTTTGCCGCGAAAACAAGAGCTTCCGCACACGCCTGGATGTTCAGTGCGACGATGATCTGGTTCGCCACCTTGCAGGTCTGCCCCGCGCCAGTCTCCGCGCCGACGTGGGTGATGTTCTTGCCCATCAGGTCGAACAGCGGCTTGGCGCGGGCGAACGCCGCCTCGGGGCCGCCCACCATGATGGTCAGCGTGGCCTGCTTCGCGCCCACCTCACCGCCCGACACCGGCGCATCCAGATAGTCGCAGCCGAGAGCGTTGATCTTCTTGGCAAAAACCTTTGTCTCGATCGGGCTGATCGACGACATGTCGATCACCAGCTTGCCGCGAGAGAGGCCGGCGGCGACCCCGTTCGAGGTGAACAGCACGTTCTCGACGTCGGGGGTGTCCGGTACCATCAGGATCACAACTTCGGACTTCTCGGCGACCGCCTTGGCGTCCGCCACGACCTCGGCGGCGGCGCGGATGTCGTCTGCCAGCGAGGCTCGATCAGGTACGATCAGCGAGTGCTTGGCATTGTATAGATTGAGCGCCATGGGCCGGCCCATGATGCCGAGGCCGATGAATCCGATCTTCATGGTGTGTCTCCCTAAACTCCGAATTCCTGGCGCCATTGCAGGCCGGCGACAGTGTCGCCGGCCGGGCGGTACTCGCATCCGACCCAGCCGCGATAGTTGAGTTCATCCATCCGCCGGAACACGAAGCGCCAGCCGATCTCCCCGGTTCCAGGCTCGTTGCGCGCGGGGACGTCGGCGATCTGCATGTGCGCGATCACCGGCATGAACTGTTCCATGCGCTTGGTGATGTCGCCCTCGGTCGTCTGGCAATGATAGACGTCGAATTGCAGGCCGAGCCGGTCGCGTCCGATCGCCTCGACGACGGCGGCGCCCTGCGCCTCGGTATTCAGAAAGTATCCCGGCATGTCGCGGTGATTGATCGGCTCTATCACCAGCTTCACGCCTGCCTTTGTCGCGTGCTCAGCCGCCCAGGCCAGGTTCGCGGCGTAGACGCTGGCCGCGGTGACCTGCGACACCCCCGCCGGCACGATCCCCGCCATGCAATGCACCAGCTTGCAGCCCAGCGCGCCGGCATAATCCAGGGCCTGCTTCACGCCATCGTGGAACTCGGCCTGGCGACCCGGCAGGCTGGCCAAGCCGCGCTCGCCCTTTGCCCAATCGCCCGGCGGCATGTTGAACAGCGCCTGGGTCAGGCCTTCGCCATCCAACCGCTTGCGTAACTCCGCCGTTGGGTGCTCGTAGGGAAACAGGAACTCCACTCCGTCGAAGCCGGCCTTGCGGGCAGCGGCGAAACGGTCGAGGAACGGCACCTCGTTGAACATCATGGATAGGTTGGCAGCCAGGCGTGGCATCGCGGCGGACCCTCCCCGGAAACGCGGCGGGAGGCTACAAGCGGGCGGGGGGATTGACCAGCGCATGACCGCGGAACGCGTGCTGATGGCATTGCTGCTCGGCGGGATCGGCGTCGGCTGTGTGCTGGTACTCTATCCGTTCTTCTCGTCCCTGCTGTGGGCCGCAATCCTGGTGTTCACGACCTGGCCGGTCTGCGATTGGCTACATCAGCAGATCCGGTTGCGCCGCGGCGTGGCCGCGGGCGTGATGGTGGCGTTGACCGCCGTGGTACTGGTGCTGCCGCTAGCGTTGGCCGCGCCTGGCGGCGCTAACGATGTCAATCACCTGCGCGGCGTAATCGAGGACGCGTTGCGCGCCGGTCTGCCTGGTTCGCCGGATTGGGTGTTCGAAATCCCCTTGATCGGTCAGACACTGGGCGATCTGTGGAACCGCTGGGCAGCCGATATCACCGTGATGGTGGAGGCGCTGCGTCCGTATTTCGGCATCGTGCTGGAAGGCGGGCTGAGCCTGCTGCTGGGCCTCGCCAACGGCGTGCTGCTGTTCGTGCTCGCGCTGTTCATCGCGTTCTTCTTTTACCTGTACGGCGAGCCGATCGCTGCACGGCTTCGCGTTATCCTGATGCGGATTGCCGGCCCTCGGGCGCAACGGCTGATCGACGTCACCGGCGCCACAGTGCGGGGAGTGGTGTTCGGCATCCTGCTGACCGCGATCGTGCAGGGCATGCTGACGGCGTTCGGGCTTTGGTTATCGGGCGTGCCACGGCCGGTGCTGTTGGGCGCGGTGGCGGGCTTCCTGGCGGTGCTGCCGATCGGTGCGCCGGTCGTGTGGATCCCTGCCGCACTATGGCTGATGAGCAGTGGTCATCTTGGCTGGGGGATCTTCCTCGCGACCTATGGCGTGGTGGCCGTCTCGGGCGCCGATTCAGTGATCCGTCCGTGGTTCATCGCCCGCGGTGCTCAGCTTCCCTTCCTGCTGACAGGTACTCGGCGTGTTGGGCGGCGCGATCGCCTTCGGCCTGCTCGGGATTTTCCTCGGCCCGGTCTTGCTGGGCATCGGCTACACATTGGTCAATGAATGGGCTGAGACAGAGGACGTGGTTGTCGGTCGATCATTGAGGGACGGATCGTGAGCGAACGAGGGCCGCAGGAGTCGAACCCGCATCGCGCATTGGTCGGGCTGGTGGTAATCGTGGCAGCGGTTGTTGCCGTGTTGTTCATCGTGCATCGGCTCGACCAGGCGGCGCAGCTCCAGGACTGCGTCGCCTCCGGACGGACCAACTGCGCGCCGATCGAGACGCAACGGTAGGAATAACTCGTCCGGGCCGAGCTCTCGCAGGTGTAATGATTATCTGATCGGCGAGAACGACGACGGCATCACGAAGGCATTCTCCTGTTTCACCACGACGCCGGGCGGGTTGCGAGCGGGCCACTGACCGGTTGCGGCGGCGGCAGCGCGTACGGATGTGCGCTCGTTGGCGTCCTTGTAGGCCCAGATGTGCACCCACTTGTTCAGCGCGCCGAACTCCGAATACATGCCGGCAACAAGTGGCGAGAATTTCTGGCGCCCCTCGATCTTCTCCGACCAGCGCTCGATCAGGCCGGGAATCGAACCTGGCGTCAGCGTGTACTGGCGGATTTCGAACAGCGGTCCGATCTGGCGCGGCTCAAGCGGCGGCGAGAACGGCGCCGGAACGAACACCTCGCTCTGCTGGTTGGCGATGAATTCGCGTATCGGCGGCGGCCAGTTCGCTTCCTTCAATCCGGCCGTGCGTACCGCGGCGCGATGCTCGAAGCTGTCATAGGCCCAGACATGGATGATCTGATTCAGCGGCCCGACCTCGGTGTGCCAGAATGCCGCAAGCTTCGAGTGCTTCTCGCGGTTCGGCAGCGACTCGCCGAAGCGCTTCTCCACCTCGGCCAGTGTGCCAGGCTGTAGCGTGTAGGTGCGCATTTCGATGATCATCGTCGTCCTCCCCTTGAACTGGACGGTGCGACCTTAGGCGAAGTGGCTTCCGGTGAAAACCGGGCGCCGCTCACTTGAGCTGGTCCGCAACCTTGTTGAGGCCGGCCTGCACACAGGGTTCGTCCACGCCGGGTGAGCCCGACACGCCGACGCCACCGATCACATCGTTGCCCACCTTCACGGGCAGGCCGCCGGGGATCGCGATGATGTTGGGCAGAGTCACCTGCTGCCGGACGACCGGGTTGTTGTCAGCGTAGCGTTTCGCGTACTCCGAGGTCGCCGTGCGGAAGCTCAGTGCGGTGTAGGCCTTGCGGCGCGCGTTCTCCATGGTGTGGGGACCGGCATTGTCGGCGCGCATGGCTACGATGATGTCACCGGCGCGATCCACGACCACGGCCGAGACGGCATAGCCCTCGGCGCCGCAGCTTTCAATCGCCGTCTCGGCCATGGTGCGCGCGATCGGATAGGAAAGATCGCGGTGGGTCAGAAGCTGCGCCTGAGCTGGGACCGCGAGCGTGGCGGCCATGGCGAAACCGACGCCTATGGCAAATGATGACGACATCGTTGTGTCCTTCTCGTTAGCGACTGAGGGCCTGCCAGCCTCGTTCTGTCATGCAGGTTCGCGCCTTGGTTGCATCTACCCGGATCTCGGATCTGCCGTCACAGCCCGAGACCGCGACGACCTTGGAACTCTGCTTGCGGCACTGCGCGAGGTCGGTGTTGTACTCAGCCTCGCTGTTTTCGGGGGGCTCGAGTTTTTGCACTGTGTCGAGTTGCAGCCACCCAATGTGGCAAGCAGCCGCGTCGCGGCAAGCGGGGCTCGGGGCAGCCGACGGCCACGCATGACTTCCTCCAGTGACAGTCACGCTGGCATAATGCGCACCTCGCGCCAACATACATCGCCATGATCGCCTTCGCGGAGCTGCTTGAGCGCCTGGTTTTCACGCCGTCGCGCAACGCCAAGATCGCGCTGCTGCGGCGGTATTTTGCGACGCAGCCGGACCCGGACCGCGGCGTCGGTCTCGCGGCGATCACCGGCGAGCTGTCATTCACAACCGCCAAGCCAGGCCTGATTCGCGAGCTTGCCGCGGCGCGCACCGATCCGGTGCTGTTCGCCTGGTCATACGACTATGTCGGCGATCTGGCCGAGACTGTCGCTCTGATGTGGCCTGCTGCGCCAACGAGCGCTGCCCCGCCGCGTCTCGCTGAAGTGGTGGAAACTTTGGAGAGTGCACCCAAGATCGCGCTGCCGGACATCGTCGCGGGCTGGCTGGATGCGTCGGATGCATCGGTGCGGCTGGCGTTGCTGAAGCTGATCACCGGTGGCTTGCGCGTCGGCGTCTCGGCACGGCTTGCGAAGGTCGCACTTGCCGAGATCCGCGGCGTGGAGGCCGACGATGTGGAAGAGGTATGGCATGGCTTGGCGCCGCCCTATCTGCCGCTGTTCGCGTGGCTGGAGGGGCGCGCTCCGCGACCCGATCCTGCGCAGGCGCCGGTGTTTCGTCCGCCCATGCTGGCACATCCGCTGGAGGCTGCGGACCTCGCTGGAATGCAGCCGACCGATTGGCGCGCCGAGTGGAAATGGGACGGCATCCGCGTGCAGCTCGTCGCAACCGAGGGCGGCAGAAGACTGTATTCGCGCGGGGCCGAGGATATCTCTGGCGCGTTCCCGGAAATAATCGACGCGATGGATTTTCATGCTGTGCTGGATGGCGAACTGCTGGTGGTGCGCGACGGACAGGCTGCGCCGTTCGCGCATCTGCAACAGCGGCTGAACCGCAAAATCGTCAGTGCGCGCATGATGGCGGAATATCCCGCCGGCATCCGGCTGTACGATATGCTGTTCGAGGCAGCCGAGGATGTACGTCCGCTGCCGTTCGATGTGCGGCGGACGCGGCTGGAGGCGTGGTATGCACGGACGCGCCCGGCACGGATGGATCTATCGGAACTGATCGGGTTCGCCTCGCTCGATGAGCTGATGGTGTTGCGGGATGGCGCGCGGGCCGCCTCGATCGAGGGGTTGATGCTGAAGCGGGGCGATGCCGCCTATGTTCCTGGTCGGGTGAAGGGCCTGTGGTGGAAGTGGAAGCGTGACCCCCTGAGTATCGACGCGGTGCTGATGTACGCGCAGCGGGGGCATGGCAAGCGCAGCAGCTACTATTCCGACTATACATTCGGCGTGTGGCGCAATGACGAGCTGGTGCCTGTTGGCAAGGCCTATTTCGGCTTCACCGATCAGGAGTTGGCGTTCCTCGATCGTTGGATCCGCAACCATACGGTGGCGCGGTTCGGTCCGGTGCGCGAGGTGGAAAAGTCGCTGGTCTTGGAGGTGGCATTCGACGCGGCGCAGTTGTCCAATCGCCACAAATCCGGTGTGGCGCTGCGATTTCCACGTATCGCACGCATCCGAACGGACAAGCCCGCGGCGGAGGCGGACCGGCTGGAGATCCTGATGGCGCTGGTGGAGAACAAGCCGGCTGTTGCTGCGGCCGATTGACCGGCAATTGGTCGCGTGCTGCGCTCCCGCGCTACTTTGTGGGAGGGCGAATGATGCCGCTTATGCCGAACAACGCCAAGCGCAGGATGCGGATGGGCGAGGTGGCGCTGGGGTTTGGCGTGCACCACCTGCGCAGTATCGCCGCACCGGCGATTGCGGCGGCCACCGGTCATGATTGGCTATTTCTCGACAATGAGCACGGTGCATTCTCGGTAAGCGAGATTGCCCAGCTCTGCATGGCTTCTCTGCCGGTCGGGGTCACGCCGCTGGTCCGCGTGTGCGCCAATGCGATCGACGAGGCGACGCGCGCGCTGGACAATGGCGCGCTGGGCATCGTTATGCCGCATGTCGATACGGCCACGGAAGCGCGACGCATCGCTGAGGCGTTTCGCTATCCGCCATCGGGTCGGCGAAGCTGGGGTGGTCCGCCTGCGGTCTATGGTTTTCAGCCGCCTCCGATGGCGGAGGCGCAGAAGGCGATCAATGACGAGATACTGACCGTGGTGATGATCGAAAGCCCCGAGGCGGTGAGCAACGCGGCGGACATCGCGGCGGTGGACGGTATTGATGTGCTGTTCATAGGCACGTCGGATCTGTCGTCCGAGCTGGGAATAGCCGGCCAGATGGGCCATCAGAAGGTGATCGACGCATATAATGCCGTGGGCGATGCGTGCACGAAGCACGGCAAGATACTCGGGATGGGCGGTGTCTACGACCAGGAGAATGCGTCGCGCTATGTCGGTATGGGCGCGCGGTTCGTGCTGACCGGATCAGATCACACTTACATCATGATGGGCGCGAGCGCTCGCAGCGGCTTCTTCGCAGGTTTGCCTCGCGTGGTATAGGGGCGGGGCAAACAGGCAACGATAGGAGGGACGCCATGGCGATCGTGCACAACGCTGCGAAGCGGAAGCTGAGGGAAGGCGATATCGCCTTGTGCTTTGGCCTGCATCATCTGCGGAGCAGCGGGGCGCCGATGCTGGCTGGTGCCGCGCAGCATGACTATCTGTTCATGGACATGGAACACGGCGCGTTTGCTGGACAATGGTGCGCTGGGTACCGCACGTCGATAGCCGGAAACAGGCGCAACGGATTGCTGATGCGTTCCACTATCCCCACTGGGGCACCGAAGCTGGGGCGGGCCACCACCGATCTACAGTTACATGGCACCGCACGTGTCGGAGGCGCAGAAGGCGATCAACGATGAGGTGCTGACGGTCGTGATGATCGAGAGCCCTGAGGGTGTGAAGAACGCTGACGACATCGCCTCGGTGGATGGCATCGACGTGCTGCCGATCGGCAGTTTCGACCTGACATCGGAACCGGGTATTCCGGGGCAGATGGGCCATCAAAATTGATCGATGCCTGTGAGATGGTCGGCGATGCGTGCCGCAAACGGGGCAAAACACTGGGCGTGGGCGGGATCAACGACGATGAAGATGCGCGGCGCTATATTGCCGTGGGGCTCGCGCTTCATTACCTCGGGCAACGATCACAGTTTCATTGTGGAGGATCGATCGAGCGAGCTGACTTCTATCGCAAATTGGCCGCGGAGGCCGGGGATGGGGGCAAACCAAAGGGAGGAAGAAAAAGCGCTGAGCGGCTCTGAGGGCAGTCACGGGAAGGTGAAGGGAACCCAGGGGACGAAGGACACTTTGGGACAGCGTGACGGCATCCAAAGGGAACTGCATGGCCACGCTACAGGGTGGTACTGGACGACCTAGGCAACGTGCCTGGCGCGCTTGCATCTGCGCCAATCAACACGAACACGTTGAGCCAACCCTCCACTCTTAGTTTCATCAGCGCGGACGTCGCGGCGGCGCTGACGTCCGCAGCGCCGGTTGCTCCGACCGTGGCGGCGGCCGGTGCGCCTTATCCTGCGATGTATGTCTTCGGCGACAGCTTGTCCGATACCGGGAATGTGTCGCTTGCCACTCTTGGGCAGGTACCGGTATCGCCGCCCTACGCGGACCGCAGCTTCAGCAATGGCCCGGTGTGGGCACAGGACCTTGCGCAGTCACTCCACCTGCCTGCACTGCAGCCAAGCCTTGCTGGGGGCACTGATTTTGCCTACGGCGGTGCGGAGACCGGACAGACGCCGGCGCATACGCTCAATCCCACCGACTTCGCATCGCAGTACGGGCAGTTCCTGACGCAGGTTCCATCGCCACAGCCTGGCGCACTCTATGCCGTATGGATTGGTGCCAATGACGTGCTCGATATCACCAACAACAGCGCGTTGACTCCGGCGCAGCAACAGGCCGACGTGGGTGCAGCGGTGCAGAATGAGGTGTCAGTGATTGGCGGGTTGGCAGCGCACGGCGCGCAGAACCTGCTTGTGCTGAACGTGCCCGATCTCGGCAAGACCCCGTACGAGACGGCGCGCGGGCCGGCGGTGGCACAGTCCGCGACGTCACTCGCTTCGCTGTATGACAGCGACCTTGCGACGGCGCTGCAGCCTTTGGAGGCCTCTGGTGCGCTGAAGGTCGATCTGGTGAACACCTTTGCGGTAATTGACCAGGTGATTGCCAGTCCGGGCGCCTACGGCTTCACGAACGTAACCGATCCGCTGTGGAGCGGGGGCCTGACCAGTTCCGGCAGCGGAGCACTTGCCGCGACCGGCGCGGCGCAGGGCCAGTATCTGTTTTTCGACGGACTGCATCCGACCGCGCAGGCACACGCGCTTCTGGCGTCCGGGATCGCCCAGGGGCTTACAGGTGTGGCGTAGTTATCGATAATCGGGCTTTGCGTGCCAACCGGCCGCGCTCGGTGCGCGTGGCCGAACGGATACCGGAGGGTGCAAAAATGGTCGTCGGGTGCGAAGGCGGTGTCAGCGACGCGGACGCGGACAATGAGTTCGGCTTCGCGCCCGGACAGCAGCAACGCCTGTTGTGTACCGATAAGCCCAAGTCGGCGGCGAAGCTGCTCACTTGTGGTTTTTCCCGCGTTCCCATGAGTAGCGAGCGCCGCGGAGCCCTCAGTCGTCGCGCAGGCGGTTAATCTCTCGCTCCTTGGAGAGGAAATGCTTGCGGGCTTCTGCCCACATATCGGGCGAAACAACCGGCTCATTGTCGATCATCGTTTGTTGTCCTTTCTGCGACGCTCGCGCTTCGGGGGGGCATCGATCCCCAGGATCGAAGCAGCGAGCGGATCGAACTGCCAGTATTTGCGATAGCGGTCGAGCCAGATCGCGGCGGTGAGGATTGGCGCGGCATCAAGGGTGCAGCGGCTGATCCGTCCCGAGCGCTCCTGGCGGACTAGGCCGACGCGCACCAGCACCTGGATGTGTCGCGAGACCGCCTGCAACGAGATGTCGAACGGTGCTGCCAATTCCGATACCAGCAGCACCTCCTCACCAAGCCGCACCAGGATGGCGCGACGCACAGGATCGGACAGGGCGAAGAAAACGCTGTCCAGCAGCGCCTCTTCGATATTCGCCTCCTGCTCGATGGTGCGCGGCGCGGTGAACATGGCGCCTATTATCAACGGTCCAGTTGATAGTCAACTGATGGGTTGATGGTGGGCGAGGGCTGGCGCACGCCTTACGATCGCGTTGATCATGCAGAGGATGGACAGATGGCCACGAAGATCCGTCGCTTCCGAGAGTTGTTTGACGCAGATGAGATCCTGGCACAGCCGGGCATTTGCGACGGGTTCAGTTCGCGCCTCGTGGAGCAGATGGGCCTCCAGACCACGGCGAGTGTCGCCTTGGCCGGTGAAGCGCGGCTGATGATGGCGGCTGCGACGCGGGGCATGAAGAATGCATCGGGGACGGAAGGACGGGCGATCGCGCAGAGAGACGCCAAGTACGGTACGGCGCGATGACGCAACAACGTGGCGCTCGCACCCGGCTCGCCGTCGATATCGGCGGCACGTTCACCGATCTCGTGCTGGAGCTGCCTGATCGCACGCTTTCAGCGAAGCTGCTGACCACGCACGCCGCCCCGGACGAAGCGGTGATCGAGGGCACCCAGACGATCCTACGCGAAGCGGGCGTCGCCGCAACGTCGCTTGACCTGGTGATCCACGGCACCACACTCGCCACGAACGCGCTGATCGAGCGTAAGGGTGCGCGCACCGCGCTGGTAACGACTAATGGATTTCGGGATTCGCTGGAAATTGCCTACGAGCACCGGTTCGAGCAGTACGACCTGTATATGGAAAGGCCGGAGCCGCTCGTTTCGCGCGATCTGCGCCTGGAGGTGCCGGAACGCCTGGCCGCGGACGGATCTGTGCTACTCGCGATGGATGAGAGTGCGCTGGAGCTTCTGGCGTCGCCGATCCGGCGACACGATATCGAGGCGCTGGCGATCAGCTTCCTCCATTCCTACGTAAACCCAGTACACGAGGAGCGCGCGCGAGAGGTGCTGGCGCACTTGCTGCCACATCTGGCGATCAGCATCTCGTCGGAAGTGTGCCGTGAGATCCGCGAATACGAGCGGACCTCGACGGTGGTAGCCAACGCCTATGTGCTGCCGATGATGGATCGCTATCTCGCGCGGATGCAGGAAGGATTGCGCCGCATCGGTGCAACCTGCCCATTGTTGCTGATGATGTCCTCGGGCGGCATCTGCACGGTGGAGACCGCGCGCCGTTTCCCGGTACGTCTGGTGGAGAGCGGACCGGCGGGTGGCGCCATTCTTGCGCGACATGTTGCGGCGCGCGGCGGTTACGGCCGGGCCCTTTCGTTCGACATGGGCGGCACGACTGCGAAGATCACCCTGATCGACGACTATACTCCGCAGCAGTCACGGCACTTCGAAGTCGCGCGTGCCTATCGGTTCGCCAAGGGTAGCGGCTTTCCGGTGCGTATTCCAGTTATCGACATGGTGGAGATCGGCGCTGGTGGTGGTTCGATCGCGCGTGTGGACTCGCTGGGGCGCATTGTTGTCGGACCCGACAGTGCGGGGGCAGAGCCGGGTCCGGCGTGCTACGCGCATGGAGGCAGCCAGCCGACCGTGACGGACGCCGATGTGGTGCTTGGGCGCATCGATCTGACGCGCTTTGCCGGTGGCAAGATCGTGCTGGAACCTGCGCGCGCACTCCAGGCGGTGACCACGACAATCGCCGCGCCGCTGGCGATGCCTGTGCAGGAAGCGGCGCGCGGCATCGTAGAGATCGTCGACGAGACGATGGCAAGCGCCGCGCGTGTGCATGCGGTGGAGAATGGCAAGGAGACCTCGGGTCGCACGCTGATCGCGTTCGGCGGCGCTGCACCGCTGCACGCTGTACGGCTGGCGCAGAAGCTCGGCATTCGCCGCGTCGTGGTACCGCCGGATGCCGGCGTGGGATCGGCACTCGGCTTTCTCGGTGCGCCGATCGCGTATGAAGTTGTGCGCACCCTGCTGGTGCGGCTCGATGCACTGGAGCAGAGGACGGCTGATGCGCTGTTTGCCGATATGCGTGCCGAAGCTGAAGCTGTGGTGCGGCTCGGTGTGCCACGGGGTGCGTTGATCGAATTGCGCACGGGGTTCATGCGCTATCGCGGGCAGGGCCATGAGGTTGCGGTGCTGCTCCCTGACGGCGCGCTGGATCCTGCCGCCCTGCGCGCAGCGTTCGACGCGACGTATGCGCGCGTCTATGGCCGGGTGATTCCGCGCCTGGAAGTTGAAGCCGTGACCTGGACGCTGTCGCTCGCGGAGCCGCACGACCTGCCGGAGCGATTGACGGCGCCTGCGGATGCGGCCACGGCACCGTCGGTCGGACAGTGCCGCATCGTCGAGCCGATCAGCGGGGAAGCAGTCGATGCGTTGCTGTTCGTACGTGGCGCGCTGCCTATGGGTGCGCGCATAACTGGTCCTGCTGTCGTCGTCGAGGACGGCACTTCGACGATCGTGCCGAGCGGTTATGCCGCGCACATTGGTCGTGCCGGAGACATGGTGATCGAGGAGATTGAGGCGTGAATCGCAGGAACATCTCGGAGATCGAGCTGCAAATCATGTGGAATCGCCTGCTATCCGTGGTGGAGGAGCAGGCGCAGACCTTGGTTCGTACGGCATTCAGCACATCGGCGCGCGAGGCAGGCGACATTTCCGCCGGCGTGTTCGATCTCGCAGGGCGGATGCTGGCGCAGGCGGTCACCGGCACGCCGGGCCACATCAACACCATGGCGCGCTCGGTCGGGCATTTTCTGGAGGTATTTCCGGTTGGGCAGATGAAGGACGGTGATGTCTATATCACCAACGATCCGTGGAAGGGCACCGGCCACCTCTACGATCTGGTGGTCGTGTCACCGACCTTCATGGACGGGTGCATCGTGGCATTGTTCGCCTGTACGACCCACCTGGTCGATATGGGCGGCGTCGGGCAGACGCCGGAGGGTCGGCAGATCTACCATGAAGGCTTGTTCATTCCGCTGCTGCGCCTCGCGCGTGCGGGCGAGATGAATGAGGACCTGTTGGCGATGATCCGCTCCAATGTGCGCGAGCCGGTGCAGGTGATTGGTGACGTCTACGCGCTGATCGCGTGCAACGAGATCGGTAGCCGTCGACTGGTAGCGATGATGCGCGAGTTCACCCTGCGCGATCTGGACATGCTCGGTGAGGCGATTATCAGCCGCAGCCGCCGGGGCATGGCGGAGGCGATCGGGAAATTGCCACAGGGCACCTGGGGCGCGTCGATGCGCATCGACGGCTACGAGGCACCGATCGATCTGGTGGGCACGCTGACCATCGGCCGCGACACGATCGACGTGGATTACACCGGCACGTCGGGTATGTCGTCGTACGCGATCAATTGCCCGCTGTGCTATACGGAGGCATATACAACGTTCGGCGTGAACTGCATCGTGGCGCCGCATATACCGAACAACACGGGAACGCTGGATGCGGTGCGCGTGACCGCGCCGGAAGGTACGATCCTCAGCGCAGTCCATCCGGCCGCAGTGTACGCTCGCTCGGTGATGGGGCATATGCTGCCCGACGTGGTTTATGGCTGTCTGGACCAGGCGCTGCCGGGACGCGTGCCGGCGGAAGGCACGTCGAATCTCTGGACACTCAATCTGATCGCGGGTCATGGGTTAACCGGAATCGGCCGTGCCACGGGCACTCCATTCATGGTGAACAGCTTTCACTCGGGTGGGGCTGGTGCACGGCCGAAACAGGACGGGCTGTCGGCGACGCCGTTCCCATCCGGTGTGCGCAACGTGCCGGTGGAGGCGACCGAGGCCATTACGCCGTTGGTGATATGGCGGAAGGAGCTGCGACAGGATTCTGGCGGTGTTGGGCGTCAGCGCGGTGGGCTGGGTCAGGTGATGGAAATCGGATCGCGGGAGGATGCGGCGTTCGGCATCTTCGCGCGGTTCGAGCGGGTGAAATATCCGGCACGCGGACGACATGGCGGCGGCGCGGGGCAGATGGGGCGGCTATCGCTGAAGTCAGGGGCCGAGCTGAAACCCAAGGGTCTCGCTGTAGTGCCGCCGGGCGATCGACTGGTCGTCGAGATGCCGGGTGGTGGCGGCATGGGGCCGGCCAGGGAGCGCGATCCGGAGGCCGTGCGGCGGGATGTGCGGCTGGGGTATGTGTCGCACGAGGCGGCGCGGAACGAGTACGGAGCCGATACGTGATTGCGGGGTCGTCACAGGCTCTCAACGGCAGTGTGCGAACCTGCCGTTTCCGGGTGCGTACTCTCGATGGGGATTGCTGCGTCGCTGCGCTTCTCGCAAAGACAGGGCGCTACGACGTCACAGTGCGCCTGGCCAATTCCGGCTCGTTGATGCGCAGCCCTAATCCTGGTGCGTCTGGCAAATGGAACAGGCCGTCGATCGGCCCCGGTGGGTTCTCGAATACTGCGTGCGTCCGCGTGGACGGGTCATTCCATTCGATCGGCTTGCTCGCCTGCAACTGCGCCGCGACGACATGCATGTTGGCCATATGCCCGATCATCGGCTGCGTCTGGTGCGACACAAGCTCCACGCCATGCGCGTGTGCGAGAGCCGCGCAGCGCACCAAGCCGGTGATACCGCCCATCTTGACGATGTCGGGCTGCACCATGCGAACGCCGGCGTCGATCAGATCGGCCAGCGCGGCCAGCGAGTAGGTCTGCTCGCCGGCTGACACGGTGATGTCGAGCGCACGCGCGACCTCGCCCATTGCCTTGACGTGGTAGTGCTGCACGGGTTCCTCGAACCACCAGTAGCCAAGCTCCTCCAGCGCGCGGCCGACACGGATGGCGCCGCCGGTGGTAAAGCCGTTGTTGGCGTCGAACGCGAGCGGGAAGCCATCGCCGACCAGCTTGCGCACCGCCTGCGCCTTGGCGATGTCGCCGGGAATATCGCGATCCAGCAACGTACGCGGATTGTCGAAGCGGATCTTGATCGCCGCAGGCTTGTCCTTCAGCCGCGCCTCGACGACGCGCAGTACTTCGTCCAGGCTGCGATCGCCGTTGCCGCCAATCGAGGCATAGAATGGCAGTGCCGTGCGCCAGGCCCCGCCGAGCAGTTTGTAGATCGGCAAGCCGGTCAGCTTGCCCTTGATGTCCCACATCGCGATGTCGAGCGCGGCCAGCGCGCCGGTCAACGCACCTTCAGGCCCCAGCTTGACGCAGGTGTGCAGCAGCGTGTCGAGCAGCACGGCATGATCCAGCGGGTCTTTACCGATCAGCGTTGGTGCAAGGTCGTGACGAACGATGCCGAGCGAGGCGAGGCCGCCATGCATCGGAGATGCCTCGCCGATGCCATCGATGCCGTCGTCGGTATGGATGCGCACGAAGGCGCTATGCTGCGTCGGCTTCTCGCCCGGTGTCCAGCGCACCTGGAATGCATCGATGCGGGTGATCTTCATGGCGCATTCTTCCTCCGGTCAGTCTTCAATCAACACCGGCACCAGCAAGGCGGCAAGCAGGAGTGCCATGGGGATGTTGAAGGCTCGCGCGGACGCCGTGGCTGGCGGCGGAGGCGGCCACCATGACATTGTTCGGACCGGTGTGATGTACATCGCGATGGAGAACGCGATCAGCGAAAATGGCGTGCTGTCCATTTTCATAGGACATCATGACTGACCTATCAGCGCAACGCGTCACGTTCGCGTGCCGCACCTTTTGAGCGGCGGATCGCAACGGTATCCTGGGGCAAAGAATGGCAGCGAGGTTTGGCGATGGCGGGCGAGACGTTGCACGAGGATCGCGAGGTGCTTGGAGAGGAAATTCTGGACCGGCACCGCGCGATATCCACCATCATGGAAGAGCTGGAAGCAATCGATTGGTACGATCAACGTATCAAGGCCAGTGCGAATGCCGAGCTGCAGGCGGTTCTTGCGCATAATCGCAACGAGGAGAAGGAGCACGCGTCGATGCTGCTGGAATGGCTGCGGCGGAATGACGCGGAATTCGATGGGCACATGCGCACCTATCTGTTCAGTCAGGGCCCGATCCGGGAGGCGGGCGCGGGCGGCGGTGCCGGTGTCGCCGGAGGTCTGTCGATTGGCAGCCTGAAGAGCTGATCGATGAACCATCTGTTCCGCGAACTGGCCCCGATCTCCGAAGCCGGATGGCAGGAGATCGAGAACGAGGCGAAGCGGACGCTGAAGACGACCCTGGCCGCACGAAAGCTGGTGGATTTCGTTGGACCATTGGGGTGGCAGACATCAGCGGTCGGCATCGGTCGCAGCAAGACAGCGGACCCTCCCGCTCGCACCAGCGTCGAGACGCGGCTACGCGAGGTGCTGCCGCTGGTCGAGCTGCGCGTGCCGTTCGAATTGCGGCGGGCGGAGTTGAGTGCGCGCGATCGTGGAGCCAAGGACTTCGACACCGATCCGATCATCGCCGCTGCGCGAGAGATCGCGATCGCCGAGGACCGAGCGGTATTCCATGGCTATTCGGCCGCCGGAATCCGCGGCATATGCGAAAGTGCCGATGCATCGGTGCAGATCAGCGGCGCCACGACCGACTATCCATCGCTGGTGACGAATGCGCTGAACCGGTTGCGCGATGCAGGGGTTGGTGGGCCGTTCGCCATCGCTCTCAGCGAGCGCTGCTACGCGGAGCTCACCGAGGCGACCGACGATGGTTATCCTGTGCTGCAGCACGTGCGGCGGCTGATCGATGGGCCGATCGTCTGGGCGCCCGGCCTGGAGGGCGCTGTCGTGTTGTCAATGCGCGGCGAGGATTTCGAGATGACAGTGGGGCAGGACTTCTCGATCGGTTATCTCGACCACGATTCCCAGTCCGTGCGCCTCTACATCGAGGAGAGCTTCACGTTCTGGTTGCTGTCGCCGCAGGCCGCGGTGCCTCTGGTGTTTCCGGAGGGTGCGGCGCAAGGGTGATACGCGATGGTCGGGTATCACCCTCACCCTCATTGTGACTGAGATTGTTTGGTAGCTTTGCTCCTCGCGATGACAGTGGTGGCGGCAGCGTCAAGCGTGCCGTCGGCCGTGACAACGACCCGGTAGAGCGCGCGGGCGTTCTCCACTGAAACCAGTCCATCACGTACGTCTCGCGCCACCAGCGCGGGATCGCGAGCGGTTGGGTCGCCCATGCCGGCGCCGCCAGGCAATTTCAGGATCAGGCGGTCGCCGTCGGGAATGACCTGGAAGCCCTTGGTACGCAGCTTCGCGCCGGACTTCAGAGCGACCACGCCGGCGGCGCCATCCATGCCGCCTTCGCGGCCTTTCGGAGCGTTGGCGACGCGATCGAACGTGGCGTTGACCGCGAATTCCAGATCGCCCTTTGCGGCAACCTCCATGGTCTGCCCAGTGCCGCCGCGTGTGCGGCCGGCGCCGCCGGAATCGGGGCGCAGCTCTTTCACCCAGAAGACGACGGGTGCGACGTTCTCGGTGGCCTCGACCGGCATGGTGCGAACACCAGAGGGGAAGGCCGTGGCGTTTAGACCGTCCTGCGTCGGACGTCCGCCGGTACCGCCGGAATTGAAGGTGATGATCTCGAAGTCCGGGATCACCGTACGATTGCCGCGCGACTGTCCCGACACCGATGAGCCGCCGCGCAACGGCATGTTCCACAGCGCCGATGCGCCTTCTGCCATGACGCGTTCAGGGACCGCCTGATGCAGGCAGCCCATCATAAGGTCAGGCAGCAGGTGGCCGATCACGTGGCGCACCGACACCGGATAGGGATGCGGTGCGTTGAGGATGCAGCCCTGGGGGATTTTCATGCGGAACGGCGCGAGGCTCGCCCAGTTGTTGGGGATTTCCGGCGCGACGACGCACTTGATGCCGAAGCAGGAATAGGCGCGGCAATAGGCCGGCGGCACATTGATGCCGCGCGAGGCGAGGCCGGATGTGCCGGCGTAGTCCACCTCGATGCCGTCATCGAGAATGGTCATAGCCGCCTTTAGCGTGACCTGCTCCTCATAGCCGTCGGAGCGGATCTCGGCGAGATACGTGCCGCGCGGCAGGCGGGCTATCTCGGCGATTGTAGCGCGGTGCGAGCTATCGAAGATGAAGCCTGCCAGAGGGTCGAGACTGTCCATCGAGAACTCGTCCATCATCTCGACCAGGCGATGCACACCGGCGTCGTTGCATGCACACAGCGAGTAAATGTCGCCCTCCAGTTCGACAGGCAGGCGGGAACCGGCGCGCATGAAGTCGAAGAAGGTCTCGTTGGGGCGGCCCCGATCGAAGCACTTGATGATCGGGATGTACATGCCTTCCTCGAACACCGAGCGGCCCTCGGGGCCCATGCCGAGACCGCCGACATCGATCACGTGCGCGGTGTTGGCGAACAGCCCGACGATGCGGTTGTTGTGAAACGCGGGCGTGACGACGGTGAGGTCGTGCAGATGCCCGGTGCCGAGCCAGGGGTCGTTGGTGATGTAGTGATCGCCTTCGCGCATGGTTTCGGCTGGGTATTTGCGCAGGAAGTGGCCGACGCTCTCCGCCATGGAGTTGACATGACCTGGCGTGCCGGTGACCGCCTGCGCCATCATGCGACCGTGCAAATCAAAGATGCCGGCGGACAGGTCGCCTGCCTCGCGCACGGTGGTGGAGAACGCGGTGCGGATCATGGTCTGGGCTTGCTCTTCCACCACGGCGATCAGCCGGTTCCACATGATCTGGCGATGGATCTGCGCAAGCGCGTTGGTTTCGTGCGCCATCAGGCTCTCTCCTGCGTCAGTTCGAGGTAGCCGAGATCGTTCACGGTGGCGCTCCATCCGCGGCTGACCAGTGTCGAGGTTTCGTCCTCGGCGATGATCGCCGGGCCGGCGATGCGCGCGCCGGGCACGAGCGCCGTGCGGTCATGCACCGACCATGGCGAAACTTCGCCGGTCGTCGTATCGCGGACAAGCTGTTCCCGCGGCTGGGCTGTGTCCGGCGCAAAGTCAGCATCGTCGCCGGCGACAGGCTTGCCCAGATCGTCATCGTCCTGCGGCACCGTGGCGATGACAACGGCGTAGCTCATGATCTCGACGTCGGAACCGGGCACCGGGCGATCATAGAACCTTGTATATTCCGTGTCGTAGGAGGCGCGTATCTGCGGCACGTCCTTCTCACCAAGTTGCCGCGCGGGGAGCGGGACGGGTATTTCGTGGCCCTGACCTACATAGCGCATATAGGCGATCCGGGTCTGCGTGATCGGTGCGCCAAAACTCCCCTGTTTCACGACCTCCAGCGCCTCCGCCTCCATATCGGCTAGCAGCGTGTTCACTGCCGCGACGTCGAAACTGGAAAATCGCTGGTACAGGCTACGAACAACCTCATAGCCCACCGGTGCGCGCAGAAAGCCGATCGCGCTGCCGACACCTGCGCCCGACGGCACGAGCACATGTCTGATGCCGACCTTTTCGGCGACACGGCACGCGTGTACCGGGCCGCCGCCGCCGAACGCTATCAGCGTGCGACCCTCGTAGGTCTTGCCGGACTCGATGGCATGGACGCGCGCGGCGTTCGCCATGTTCTCATCTACCATCTCGACGACGCCGAGTGCTGCCATTTCCGCTGTGAGCCCGAGCCTGCCGGCGACGCGCGACGTCAGCGCATCATGTGCCGCGCCGGCGTCGAGGCGCATCGTGCCGCCAGCGAAACGCGCCGCGTCGTAGCGGCCGAGTGCCAGATTGGCGTCGGTGACCGCGGGATTGGTGCCGCCGCGGCCATAGCACGCGGGGCCTGGATCGGCGCCGGCGCTCTCGGGTCCGACCGCGATGCGGCCCATCGTATCGACATGCGCGAGCGAACCACCGCCGGCACCGATCTCCACCATCTCGATCACTGGAATTCTTAGTGGCAGTCCAGACCCCTTACGAAACCGCCCGACGCGCGCAATCTCGAAGGCGCGCGCGGTCTGCGGCCTGCCGTCGTCGATCAGGCAGATCTTCGCGGTGGTGCCCCCCATGTCGAATGACAGCACATTGGCGATGCCACATTGCCGCGCGATGGTGGCGGAGAAGATGGCGCCGCCAGCCGGGCCGCTTTCGACCAGGCGTATCGGAAAGCGACACGCGGTCTCGATCGTGGTCAGACCGCCGCCCGACAGCATGAGAAACACCGGCGCGCCGACGCCGATGTCGCGCAGTCCGTCCGCAAGTTCGCGTAGGTAGCGCGCCATAAGCGGTTGCACATAGGCGTTGGCGACGGTGGTGGAAAAACGCTCCCACTCGCGCATCTCCGGCGAGACCTCGCTGGACAGCGATACCGGAACGTTGGGCAGTGCGTCTGCAAGGATGTCGCGCACGCGCCGCTCGTGCATTGGGTTGACGAAGGCGTGGAGGAATCCGACGGCAATACTTTCGACGCGCTCGCGTTGCAGCACCGGCACGAGCGCGTGGACCGCATCGGCGTCAAGCGGCAGCAGCACGTTGCCTTCGTTGTCGAGCCGCTCAGGCAACGGCAGCCGCAGGTGACGCGGCACCAGCGGTTCGGGCAGCACGATGTTGAGGTCGTACTGATCGTAGCGGCTCTCGTTGCCCATCGCGATCACGTCACGAAATCCCTGGGTGGTGAGTAGCGCCGTACGCGCACCCTTGCGCTCGATCACCGCGTTCGTGGCGAGTGTCGTGCCGTGGATCACGATGCCGATGGCGGCTGCAGCGACACCGGATGTGTTCAGGATGTCGCGAACGCCTGCCATGACGCCCTGTTCGGGGGCCGCTTGGGTGGTGAGGACCTTGATTGTGGAGCGCCTGCCGTCATGCTCGAGCGCAAGGTCGGTGAAGGTGCCGCCGATATCGACGGCCAGTCGAGCAGAAGGCATCCAGTCCTCTGGTTGATTGTTCGAATGCGCCAGTGAACCCGTTCGGCCGTGCTGTGGCAAGCGCGGGATTGCACGATATGTGCTATCGTGATATCGGATAGAGCAGATGGCCCAACTTGTGGTGCGCAATTTGGACGACGAGGTGAAGGCAAAGCTGCGCCGTCGTGCCGAGGCGCACGGACACAGTATGGAGGAAGAGGTTCGCGCCATCCTGCGCGACGCGGTGAAGGAGGATGTGAGGCCCAAGGCAGGACTTGGGACCGAGATCGCTGCTTTGTTCCGCGGTATCGGATTGCGAGACGGCGAGGAGATTCCTGAGCTGCGTGGCCACACCATCAAGCCCGTCAATTTCGATTGAATGGTGGTCCTCGATACCAACGTCGTGTCCGCCCTGATGCGCGACCCAGCACACCCGGCAGTCACGGAATGGCTCGACAGTCAACCGCGCATTTCAATCTGGACGACATCAATCACACTCTTTGAGACACGCTACGGCATAGAGTCATTGTCTTCTGGCAGGCGCAGAGCCCGTCTCCTGCAGGCCTTGGAACGGCTGATAGCTGAAAAGATCGAGCATAGAATAGCGGCATTTGATGCCGCTGCGGCGAACGCGGCGGCACTTCTGATGTCAGACCGGAAACGAGCCGGTCGCAGTGGCGATTTTCGTGACACGATGATCGCCGGCATCGTCATCGCCGGTCACGCAACTCTCGCAACGCACAACACGCGCCACTTTGCTGACCTGCCCATACCAGTTGTCGACCCCTGGAGCGTGTGATCTCAGTACACCACGTTCTCCCACATGGGGCGATTGTCGCGCACGCGCTCATAGCTGAACGGCGACAGGTCCAAGGTCTGGTAGCGGCCGAAGCGGATCAGCTCAGCAACCGCACGGCCCGTCGCTGGTCCGTGCTGCACACCATGACCGGAAAATCCCGAGGCGACGATCAGGTTGGGGATGTCCGGCAACCGCCCAATCACCGCGTTGTGGTCGAGCAAGCACATGTCGTAGTGACCTGCCCAGGCGCGCTGCAGACGGAGCCGCTCCAATGCCGGAATGCGCCCCGCCAGCAGCGGCCAGAGCGGGTCGTCCAACAAGGCGAGATCGGGATCGAAGTTGCCGCCGGGGTCCTGGTCGGACGCCGCCGGAGGTGAGATGCCGCAGATGAAGCCGTCGCCCTCTGGCCGGATCCACATCCCCGACGTGTCGAACACCAGCGGCATGCCGGCGCCATCGAGCGGCGCGCGGATCATGAAGACGGTGCGCTTGCGTGGTGCGATCGGCAGCGTGATGCCGGCAAACGCGGCAATCCGGCCGGAGGCGGGACCGGCGGCGATGACCACATGGTCCGCCGTCATGCGCTCGCCGCTGGCGGTGTGGACCGCGGTGGCGCGACCATCTCTGACATCGAGCGCCACAGCCTCAACGTGGCGGTAGGATGCACCACGCTCTATTGCATCGGCGCGCACTGCGCGCAGGAGGCTGTAGGCGTCGAACCAGCCCTCATGCTTCAGGCCTAGCGTGGCACAGGCCAGGCCTTTCGTGTTGAGCCACGGGAAACGCGTCGCGAGCCCCTCGGTATCGAGCAGCGCGACGTCGGCACCTTCCGCCAGTTGCATATCGCGATTGGCGCGCAGCGTCGCCTCGCCATCCGGGCCGGCAAGCACGAGATAGGCGCGGCGGGTCAGGCCGACACGCTCCGCGATCGCCTCCAGAAACGCAGCGCCGAACAGCGACATCCGCACGTTGAGCGGCAGCGAGAACTGCGTGCGGATCGAGGCGGCGGACAGCGTTGTGGACGCAAACTGATAGGTCGGGTCCTTCTCCAGCACGATGACCTCGCCCTGGCCGGCAAGGAAATACGCAATGCAGGAACCGACGATGCCGCCGCCGATAATGATGGTGCGAGACATGGTCTCAGCCTGACGCGCGGCGGTCCCATTCGCAACCCGCCGTGCCTGGCGATAAGATGCAGCAAATGGGGAGCTGCTGATGCCATCACGCCTGATACTCGCCGCTCTGATGCCCCACGATGTCGTGGTGCGGGCGCGGGACGAATTCGACGCGCTCGTGGTAGACGGCACGGATGACATGACGGCCAAGCAGGTGATCGAGGCGGCCACTGCACATCGTGCCGACGCCATCATGTTCACCAATACGCTGCCGCTGACCGCGGACGCGATCGGACGGCTGCCGGCGAGCGTTCGCGTCGGCGCCACCAGCAGTGTTGGCTACGACCATATTAACGTGGCGGCGGCGAAGGGGCGCGGCCTGGTTGTGACCAACACACCCGGCGTGCTGACCGAGTGCACTGCGGATTTCGCCTTCATGATGCTGCTGGCGGCGGCACGTCGGGCGTATGAGTACGACAAGATCGTGCGTGCCGGATGGCGCTATCGGATCGGTCAGGGCGATCTGCTGGGGGTTCGCGTCACAGGCAAGACGCTCGGCATTCTTGGGCTGGGCCGCATCGGACAGGCGATGGCTCAGCGGGCGCGCGGTTTCGACATGACCGTGCTGTATCACTCGCGCAACCGGTTGCCGCCGGAGCAGGAACAAGGCGCGCGATATTTTGCTTCATTTCATGCGATGTTGCCGCACTGCGATTTCCTGTCGCTGCACGCGCCAGCCGGTCCGGCGACCGACAAGATCGTGGACGCGGAGGCGTTCGCGAAGCTGAAGCGTGGTGCGGTTCTGGTGAATGTCGCGCGCGGCGGGCTGGTCGATGAGGATGCGCTGATTGCTGCGCTTACATCGGGTCAGTTGTTTGCTGCGGGGCTCGACGTCTTTCGGTCCGAACCCGACTTCGACATGCGGTTCGCGGCGTTGGACAATGTAATTTTGTCGCCGCACATCGGAAGCGGCTCGGTGGAGACGCGCAACGCCATGGGCTTCCGCGCGCTGGACAACATTGCGTCGGTACTGGCGGGGAAGGGGCCGATCGATCCGCTGTGGACGTGAGTCCACAGCGGCGTCGCAGCGCTATTGCAGCGCGGTTATCTGCTGCGCCGACATCGACTGAATGGCCGAAAGGCGCTTGAACAATACGTCGGCCGGAATGTCGGACGCACCGGCATCCAGGCAATCGGCGAATTTTTCGTAGATCTGCGCCTCGCTCAGAGGACGCGACGCGTGACCCATGGCGCGCTTAACGGGCTCGCCGGCGAGCGTGCTGCCGTCGGCTAGTTCCACCGTCACCTGATCCTGAGGCGCGGCGCCGGGTAGTTCCGCATCGTATTCGCTGGTGGTGACGATTTCGACCTTGCGCATCAGTGTCGGTATATCGGGGCGCTGGACGAATTCGTCGGTCAGCTCGCGGAGGCCGACACGCTTCGCGATGATGCCGCTGGCCATGGCGAACTCCATGCTGAACTTAGCGGCAAGGCCCGTCTCCGGCTGGTGATTGCGCAGGATCGTGGCGAAATAATCACTGATGTTGACAGTGATTTTTTGAACGTCGTTCGCATTGATCGGCGTCGCGTTCACCAGGTCGATCATGCAGTCAATCGCGCGATGCGTGCAGTAGCAGGTGGGGTATTTCTTGATGCCCAACCCCTGGGTCAGAATGGCCCAAGCCTCGCCGGGTTTCGCTTCGCTGATGCGGTCCTCGGTGCCGGTGGGCGAGATAGCGTGCAGAAAGCCCTGAGGATGTTCCAGCGCATCGGTGCTGGCGGTGAAGCCCGCCTCCGCCAAGCGCGCGGCCATGATGCCGGCGTGCGCAGCTTTGCCCGCATGAAATGGCTTGGTCATCGTGCCGAAGTTCGCCATCAGGCCGGAGCTCTGCGAGGCGCCGAGGGCGATCGCCTGTGCTGCCTTGTCGGCGTCGAGGCGACGCAATGATGCGCAGGCCGCGGCAGCGCCGACCGCACCATAGAGGCCCGTCGGGTGCCAGCCCTTTTCATGCAGCAGCCCGGAATCGCGGCGGAAGAGCTCTGCCCAGGTCTCGTAGCCGGCAACGTACGCGACGATCATGTCGGCGCCGGTTGAGCCCAGCGTTTCGGCTTCGGCGAGGATTGCCGGAACGAGCACCGTGCTGGGGTGGCCGCGCAGACCGACATCGTCATAATCGAGCGCGTGCGCCGCGGTGCCGTTGATCCACGCGACTTCCGGAGCGGTGCCTTTCTCCTTGCCGAAAGTGAGCGTTGCGGGGCCATCTGCCGGCGCCAGCACCTGCTTCATGATGCGCACGCAGTCTTCGCGGCGGCCGGCGATCATGGTGCCGATGCAGTCGATAAAGCCGAGGCGCGCGACACGGACGGCTTCTTCCGGCAGGCGGTTGGGTGACAGGTCGGCGACGAACTGGCCGAGGGTCTTGGTCAGGGACATTGGTGATCCTCCGAGGAAATGCTGGCGACTGTTTATCAGTTCAGCTTCTCGCGCAGTGCCTTCAGGCTGCCGCCCATCTTCACCGAGCCCGGCAGCGGATGCCCCACGATGTCCTCGGACAGACGCGCGACCTCGATCAGCTTGTCGAGATCGATACCGGTTTCGATACCCATTTCATCGAGCATGAACACCAGGTCTTCGGTGCAGACGTTGCCGGCGGCACCCTTGTGCGCGGCGAACGGGCAGCCACCCAGGCCGGCGACGGTTGTGTCAAAAATCGAAACACCCATCTCAAGACCGGCATACGCGTTGGCCACGCCCATGCCGCGCGTGTCGTGGAGATGCAGCGACAGCGTCAATTCGGGGAAGCGCTCGCGCACCTTGCCGACAAGCTGCTTGATCGACTTGGGCGTCGCCCAGGCCATCGTGTCGGCGAGGGAGAACACCTGAGGCTGCACGCCATGCTCTGCTGCGATGTCGAGCAGTTGCTGCATCAGGTCGAGCACACGCTGGTGCGGGATCTCGCCTTCGAAGTTGCAGCCGAACGCCGCCATGATGCTGGCACGCTTCAGCGGGATGTTGTGGTGCTTATACATCTTGATGGTCTCGTGCGCCTGCTGGATGTTGTCCTCCATCGAGCGCTGCTGGTTGCGGGCGAGGAAGATCGACGACGCGGTCAGCGAGAACGAGCCTTCGATGTCGAGCCGGTTGGTTGCCATCGCGCGCTGCAGCCCCTTCAGGTTGAGCCACAGTGCGGTGTAGTGGATGCCTTGCTTGCGCTCGTAGCGCTGCACGACCTCATCGGCGTCTGCCCAGCCTGGCACGCGGTTTGGATTGACGAAGGAGGCGACCTGGATGTGGTTCAGGCCGGTTTCCGATAGCGCGTCGATCAATTCGATCTTGCGGTCGGTTGAGATCGGGCCCTTTTCGAACTGGAAACCCTCGCGCGGACCTTCTTCGTTGATCTGCACGTATTGGGGAAAATCAGACATCCGGCGTTCCTCCCTCATCACGGTGAGCGCCATTCAAGACCTGCGCGGGCCGAAAGCCAAGGGTGAGGGCACCGCAGTGTATGCCCAACCTCAGTATCAGACCCTTCACCGGCGCGACTTCAATTTCATCACGAGCAGCATTGGGTCCGCAGCGAACAGCACCAACCAGTCGCGAGGCTTTCTCGTCGGCAACGTCGCGAACCTCTGGACCGGCGGTATGGACCGCGCGGGCACAGCGCCTCTATCATTGTGCCTAAGGTACAGTAGGAGCACTTCCATGAGTGTTGGTGGGGGATTGCGTGCATTGCTGAAGGCCGAGGCGATGGTGATTGCGCCCGGTGCCTATGACGGGCTGACAGCGAAACTGGTGGCGCAGGCGGGATTTTCCGCAGTGTACATGACAGGAGCAGGTACCTCGGTTTCGCACGGTTACCCTGATTTTGGGCTGCTGACGATGAGTGAGATGGTGGAGAATGCCGCGCGCATCGTGCGCGCGATCGATGTGCCGGTGATCGCCGATGCCGACACCGGCTATGGGAATGAGCTGAATGTGTTCCGTACTGTGCAGGAGTACGAGGGCCGTGGAGTGGCCGCGATCCATATCGAGGATCAGGTATCGCCGAAGAAGTGCGGCCATCTCGATGACAAGGAGATCGTGCCGCGCGAGGACTATATCGCCAAGATCCGTGCTGCGGTTGCGGCGCGGCGTGACAGCGATTTCATGATCATCGCGCGGACCGACGCACGCGCGGTCGCCGGCCTCGATGAGGCGGTGGCGCGGGCCAATGCGGCGCTGGCCGCTGGCGCCGACATGGCGTTCGTAGAGGCGCCGCAGACGATGGATGAATTGGCTGCGGTGCCGCAGCGCGTCGCTGGGCCGTGTCTGCTGAACGTCGTGCGGGGCGGCAAGACGCCGGAGATCGATCTGCGGCGAGCGCAGCAAATGGGCTATCGGCTGGCGATTGTGCCAGGGTTGCTGTTGAAGGCAGTGATCGGCGCGTGCGACGATATGCTTGCTGAGCTGAAGGCGACATTTTTGCATCCGGTGCCCCGCACTGACATGACGGTGCGCGAGGCATTCAACCGGGTCGGCGCCGATGAATGGGACACTTTGCGCACGCGCTTCCGCAATCCTCCGGAACGCCGCGCCGCGGAGTAGCGCCGGTCCTTGCTTCATGACAAACTAAACAGGACGGAGGAGAGGGGAAGCGGCCATGGCGACTGTGGGCAATGGTGATTACGTTTACGAACCGGTCGTGGACTGGGCGAAGCTGCCGCCAGGTTGGTCGTTCAAGGAGATCGGCTCGGTTGGCGTCGACAAGAACGACAATGTCTATGTGTTCAATCGCGGTGAGCATCCGATGATTGTGTTCGACCGCGACGGCAATTTCCTGCGTTCGTGGGGCGAGGGAGTTTTCCCGCGCGCGCATGGCGTATTCATGGCGCCGGACGATACGATCTGGCTGACCGACGATGGCGATCACACCGTGCGTCAGTGTACCCTGGAAGGGAAGGTTCTGCTGACCCTCGGCATCCCGGGCAAACCGGCGCCTTACATGAGCGGCGAGCCGTTCCATCGCTGCACTCATACGGCGATGTCACCGCACGGCGATATTTACGTGTCCGATGGCTACGGCAATTCGCGGGTGCACAAATTCTCGCCGAGCGGGCGGCTGCTGCTGTCGTGGGGCGCGCCTGGCACCGATCCGGGCGAGTTCAACATCGCGCACAACATCACCTGCGATGCCGATGGCTGGGTGTATGTGGCGGATCGTGAGAACCATCGCGTGCAGGTGTTTGACGGTGACGGCAAGTACGAGGCGCAGTGGAACAATCTGCATCGGCCTTGCGGGCTGTTCATGCCGCCCGGCAAATGCCCGATCTGCTACATCGGCGAACTGGGCGCGGTGCAGCCGGTCAGCCGCAATGTGCCGAACCTCGGGCCACGGGTGACGATCGTCGATCACACCGGCAAGCGCATTGCACGGTTGGGCGGAATGGGACCGGGCATCGGTCCTACGGAATTCCTCGCGCCGCACGGCCTGACCGTGGACTCGCGCGGTGATCTCTATGTCGGCGAGGTATCGTGGACCAATTGGCCGCAGACCTGGCCCAATCAGCCCCGCCCCGACAACCTGCGATCGCTGCACAAATTCAGGAAGGTGTGATCCGCTAGAACAAAGGCGCCGCGCTGGGATTTATTTGTGCGGTGCAGCGGTAATCTGCCAAGCTTGCTCTGCGTGGCCAGCAAGGGAAGGACGCACGCCATGAGCTTGAGGGGCAAGGCAGCTCTGATCACCGGGGCGACGAGCGGCATCGGGCTCGGGATCGCCCACGCTGTGGCCGCGGCAGGCGCCGACGTTATGATCAACGGCTTCGGCGATGCCGCCGAGATCGAGAGACTGCGGGCTGGCATTGCCGCCGAGCACGGGGTACGCGTGGGCCATTCAGGGGCCGACGTCTCGAAGCCGGACCAGATCGCCGCGATGATAAGGGAGACTGAGGAGAAGCTTGGGTCGCTGGACATCCTCGTGAACAACGCCGGCATCCAGTTTGTCGCCAATATCGAGGATTTTCCCACTGAACGCTGGGACGCGATCATCGCCGTCAACATGTCTGCGGTATTCCATGGCATGCGGGCCGCGATACCAGGGATGAAGCGGCGCGGCTGGGGACGCATCATCAACATCGCCTCGGCGCACGGCCTGGTCGCCAGTCCGCAGAAAGTGGCGTATGTCGCGGCAAAGCATGCCGTCGTTGGCATGACGAAGGTCGCAGCGATCGAGTTGGCCAATCATGGCGTGACGGTGAACGCGATCTGTCCCGGTTGGGTGCTGACGCCACTCGTGCAGAGGCAACTCGAGGAGAGGGCGAAGCAGGAGGGCACCGACGTGGAGACGCAGAAGCTCCGTTTCCTGACGGAGAAGCAGCCGATGGCTCAGTTCTCCACGCCGGAACAGATCGGCGCTCTGGCGGTGTTCCTGTGCTCGGAGGCGGCCAAGACCATCACCGGGGCGCCGCTGCCGATTGAAGGTGGTTGGGTGGCGCAATGACCGGCGGCTGGTACCGACGTCGGTAATGAGCGAGATCGCCCGATTTGCGGCGATGATGCGGCGGTCCGCCGAGCTCAAGCAGCGGATTGCGGTCGAGTTGGCCGAGGCCGTGATCTCGGTGGTGGATGCCTGCGAGGCGAGCCTGCGGTGCGGCGGAAAACTGATGTTCTGCGGCAATGGCGGGTCAGCGGCGGACAGCCAGCACCTGGCGACCGAACTGCTGATCCGGCTGCGCGGGTCGGTGGAGCGCGCGTCCTGGCCGGCGCTGGCGCTGACATTGGATCCCGCGGCGCTGACGGCGGGTGGCAACGACTACGGTTATGAATTTGTCTTCGAACGGCCGTTGCGCGGGCTTGGAAGGCCGGGCGATGTGTTGTTCGGCATCACCACGTCTGGCCGTTCCGCCAACGTCGTCCGCGCGCTACGGGCGGCGCGCGAGATGGGCATCGTCACCGTGGGCCTGCTGGGCGGACCTGGCGAACCGGCCCTGGGCCTGTGTGACCATGCACTGTTGGTGCCTGACGCCGAGACGGCGCGCATCCAGGAATGCCACATGGGGTTGGGTCACGCCGTGCTTGAATTGCTGGAGGACCGTCTGGTGGCGCGTCCGCTGTGACGATCCTGTTGACCGGAGCGGCTGGCTTCATCGGCTATC
>CAWHVQ010000021.1:180000-961896 GCA_963832895.1 uncultured Alphaproteobacteria bacterium
CCAGGTCAATATTCCTGGGCCTGCCAGAAGTGACGAACGTGAAGTCTTGTCTGGGCTTATCGGATTGCCCAGGCTTGTGGATCGTTCCAGGAAACAGCTCTGGCGACGAGACCGTACCCGAAACCGACACAGGTGGACTGGTAGAGAATACCAAGGCGCTTGAGAGAACGATACCGAAGGAACTAGGCAAATTGCTCGCGTAACTTCGGGATAAGCGAGACCTGTTGCCGGGCAACCGGTGGCGGGTGGCACAGAGCAGGGGGTGGCGACTGTTTAGTAAAAACACAGGGCTCTGCGAAGTCGAGAGACGACGTATAGGGTCTGACGCCTGCCCGGTGCCGGAAGGTTAAGGGGAGATGTGCAAGCATTGAACCGAAGCCCCGGTAAACGGCGGCCGTAACTATAACGGTCCTAAGGTAGCGAAATTCCTTGTCGGGTAAGTTCCGACCTGCACGAATGGCGTAACGACTTCCCCACTGTCTCCGGTATCGGCTCAGCGAAATTGAATTCCCCGTGAAGATGCGGGGTACCCGCGGTCAGACGGAAAGACCCTATGAACCTTTACTGCAACTTTGCAGTGGCGCCAGGAAAACTCTGTGTAGGATAGGTGGGAGACTTTGAAGCCGGGGCGCTAGCTTTGGTGGAGTCATCCTTGAAATACCACCCTGAGTTTTTCTGGCGTCTAACCGAGACCGGTCAGCCCGGTCCGGGACCCTGCATGGTGGGCAGTTTGACTGGGGCGGTCGCCTCCCAAAAAGTAACGGAGGCGCGCGATGGTGGGCTCAGGCCGGTCGGACATCGGCTGTTGAGTGCAATGGCACAAGCCCGCCTGACTGCGAGAGTGACAGCTCGAGCAGAGACGAAAGTCGGCCATAGTGATCCGGTGGTCCCGCGTGGAAGGGCCATCGCTCAACGGATAAAAGGTACTCTAGGGATAACAGGCTGATCTCCCCCAAGAGTCCACATCGACGGGGAGGTTTGGCACCTCGATGTCGGCTCATCACATCCTGGGGCTGGAGCAGGTCCCAAGGGTTCGGCTGTTCGCCGATTAAAGTGGTACGTGAGCTGGGTTTAGAACGTCGTGAGACAGTTCGGTCCCTATCTGCCGTGGGTGAAGGAGACTTGAGAGGATCTGTCCCTAGTACGAGAGGACCGGGATGGACGCACCTCTGGTGCACCGGTTGTCGCGCCAGCGGCACCGCCGGGTAGCTAAGTGCGGACGGGATAACCACTGAAAGCATCTAAGTGGGAAACCCACCTCGAAACGAGGTCTCCCTGAGGGCCGTGATAGACCATCACGTCGATAGGCCGGGTGTGTAAGGGCGGCAACGCTCTGAGCTGACCGGTCCTAATCGCCCGATAGAGCTCAAGATCGCGCCATGCATGGAAATCATCCTCAGCTTCTCAGCACACAACAACCTCAGAACCTCGATCAGCCCTGATTACGGATGGGCTGGATGACCTGGTGGCTTTGGCGGGGGGCCTGCACCCGATCCCATCCCGAACTCGGCCGTGAAAACCCCCAGCGCCCATGGTACTGCGTCTCAAGGCGCGGGAGAGTAGGTCGCCGCCAGGTCTTCCAGCCCATCCGTTTTCGCATTGGCGCGGGGTGGAGCAGCCCGGTAGCTCGTCAGGCTCATAACCTGAAGGCCGCAGGTTCAAATCCTGCCCCCGCAACCAATCCGAAAACTATCTTCGGCAGCGATGCGTTGGCGTCGGCACCAGCTTGATCAGACTGTCGATTTCCCGCTCGATCGCGAACGGCGAGAAAGCAGAGCTTCGCGTCAGAACTTGTCCTTCTTCGCGCGCAGATCGGCGAACGTTGCGACGTCGGGCGCACGCAGGAACGGATTCGCGTCGAGCTCGCTCGCCATCGTCGAAGGCACCGTCGGTTGTCCCGCGACACGTTGCTGATGTGCCTGTTCAGTACGTGCTTTCAGCGCGGCATTGTTCGGATCAACACTGAGCGCAAAGCGCGCGTTGCTCTCAGTGTATTCATGGCCACAGCACACTTTGGTGCCACCCGGCAGCGCCACGAGTTTGCGCAGCGAGGCGAACATCTCGGCCGCCGTGCCCTCGATCAGCCGACCGCACCCCAGGCTGAACAGCGTATCGCCTGACAGCAGGATCTCGCCGTCGTGTATGAAGTAGTTGATCTGCCCGCGTGTATGGCCTGGCGTGTCGATCACCCGCGCACTCGCATTCCCGAACGTGACGGCATCACCTTCCTTCACCGCCTCGTCGAGCTTCGGCAGCCGGTGCGCATCGGCGGCCGCGCCGACCACCTTGGCGCCCTTGAAGTGCGCCCGCACCTCATCAACGCCGGCAATGTGATCGGCGTGGTGGTGCGTCAGCAGGATCAGGTCGAGCCGGCCGCCGGCCTTTTCCAGCGCAGCGATGATCGGCTTGGCATCGGCCGGATCGACGATGGCAACCGAACCTGTGCCGCTGTCGCGCAGCATCCAGGCGTAGTTGTCGGACAGGATGGGAACGGGTTGTGCTGTGACTGTCATGGAGCGAGCTTAGCACCCCCTGGCGCGACCGAAAACCGTGCCCGTGCTATAGACCCCGCCCATGGCAGCCGACGCTCACGCAGCGGCCGACTTCTACGGAACGTCCCGCGGGACCGTGGCTGCGCGGCTTGTGTGCGAGCGGCTGACGGCGCTGTGGCCCAACCTGCACGGCCAGGCAGTGCTGGGGATCGGCTTCACCGCGCCGTATTTGCGCCTCTGGCACGACCAGGCGACACGCTGCATCGCACTGACGCCGGCGCAGATGGGAGCAACGCGATGGCCAGCGGGAGCGCCCAGCCTATCCTGTACGGCAGAGGAGGACGCGCTGCCGTTCCCCGATTTGACGTTTGACCGCGTGCTGCTGGTGCATGGGCTGGAGGCGGCGGAGAGCGCGCGCCGCCTGCTGCGTGAAACCTGGCGTGTGCTGAAGGACGATGGGCGATTGCTGGTCGTGGCGCCGAACCGCCGCAGCATGTGGGCGTACTGGGAGAGCACGCCTTTCGGGCATGGCCAGCCGTATTCGTTTGGCCAAATCGGCAGGCTGTTGGCAGCGTCGCTGTATCGTGTGGAGCGGCGGGACACCGCGCTCCATCTGCCGCCATCGAATTGGCGCCTGGTGCTGCGCGGCGCGCGGTTGCTCGAGCGGACCGGGCGCAACTGGCTGCCTGGCTTCGCCGGCGTGACGATTACCGAGGCGGTGAAGGATATGTACGCCGCGATGCCGGTCGAGGCTGTGCCGCGGCGGCGGTTGATTCTGGCGGAGCCAGCGTAGCTGTTCCGGCTGTCCTCAGCCGGCCTCTCTCAACCCGGATAGGGAGATCTCTGGCAACGCCAATGATAGGGAGGTGCGCCCGCGATGATTTGCGATGTCAATGCCCATTACATTCTGCAGGCGTTCAGCGATTTCATGGGCGACCGCGTCTCGCCGCCTGTGGGCGTGTCGGCGCCGACCGGCATTGCAAGCCACCCGGTATCGGTTTCCCAAGCCGACATTCAGGGCAGGCTGGAACTGATGGACGCCGCCGGCGTCGCAATGCAGATCCTGTCGCCGCACCGCCCACCCTACCTGCCGGACGAAGCCGAATGCGTGCGGGCCAGTCTACGCCGAGTTGAACCGGCGCGGCGCGATCCTGTTCGTGCATCCGTCGGTGACCGGAGTGTGCTCACCGGTGATCTGAAGTTGACCCGGTTTCGTGGACACCGGACCGTTTGCGTTCAAGGAGTCCACGATGGCCAAGACAAGATTGCCCTATGCACCTGAGTTCCGCGGCCAAATGGTAGAACTGGTGCGTGCTGGCCGTACGCCGGAGGAGCTGGCGTCGGAGTTTGAACCGACGGCACAGTCGATCAGGAACTGGGTTGCGCAGTCCGAGCGCAATGCTGGGCGTGGCGACGGCGGCCTGACAACATCGGAGCGCGAGGAGCTCAACCGACTGAGGCGTGAGAACCGTCAACTCCGAGTTGAGCGTGGGATCCTCTCAAAGGCGGCGGCCTGGTTCGCTCGGGAGACGAACGCGATCCCTGCGAAGGGTTCCGGTTCGTGAGCGATCACCAGGCGAGTTACCCGATCGTCACCATGTGCAGGCTGCTGGGTGTCTCCTCTAGCGGCTACTACGCGTGGGCGAAGCGGCGGCCATCGCGGCGGGCAGAGACAGACGCTGCACTGATCGCGGAGATCCGTGTGGCGCACGGAGCCTCGCACGGTACCTACGGTGCGCCACGCATCCATGCCGAGCTTGCGGCCAACGGCATTCAGGTTGGCCGCAAACGCGTCGCGCGGTTGATGTCGCGAGCCGGTCTTGCCGGTGTGTGTCGCCGCAAGTTCGTCGTCACCACTCTCAAGAGCGACAGCCGTCAGGCACCAGACCTGGTCGAGCGCAATTTCACGGCGGAAGCGCCTGATCGGCTGTGGGTCGCCGATATCACCTATATTCCGACATGGGCGGGCTTTCTCTATCTCGCTGTCGTGCTCGATGCGTACAGTCGCCGCATCGTCGGCTGGTCGATGGGTACCACGCTCGCCACGCAACTGGTGCTTGACGCTCTGAACATGGCACTGATGACGCGGCAGGCCAGGGGCGTGATCCATCACTCCGACCAAGGCTCGCAATACACCTCGATCGAGTTCGGCCACCGCTGCCGGGACGCCGGCGTGCGCCCCTCGATGGGTTCGGTCGGCGACGCATACGACAATGCCATGTGCGAGAGCTTCTTCGCCACGCTCGAATGCGAGCTTCTCGATCGCTGCCGGTTCAAGACACAGGCCGAAGCGCGCAATGCCACCTTCGCGTTCATCGAAGGTTTCTACAATCGGCGGCGACGCCATTCCTCGATCGGATATCTCTCACCAATCAACTACGAGCGCCGGCATCACGCGCTGGCGGTCGATCCCGACGCGCACCAGCCTGCCGTCGTGCTCGCGACCGTCAAGGACAAGCCCCCCGGGCGGCCGCAAGATGCGGCCGTCCTTGACCGCCGCTGCGCGCCACGGCCGCATCATCCTGCGGGTCGGGGCGGAAGAATGGCTCCGCCAGGGGCCGAACCAAAGAATGTCTCGAAAGCCGACGCCAACATGCCGTCAGATCAGATAGCATGACCCCAAGCTCTCACCCCTCCACGAAACCGGGGCAAGTCCAATCAACGACTGGGGTTTCCGCGCGGCGATCGGTAACTCGGTCGAGGACGCGATGTTTGTCGCGCATATGATCGCGCGGCGGATACCGCACCGGTATCCGCGCATCCGCTTCATCGTGCCGCATCTCGGCGGCCCCATCCCGATGCCGCTGAACCGGCTGGACAAGCAAGGTGTGCGCGATCTGGCCGAACTGGCGGAATTGCCGAGTGTGACGGCGCGACGGTTCTGGTACGACACCGTGTCCTACGGGTCGAAGGCTGCATTCACCTGTGCCTGTGAGGCGTTCGGCATAGAGAAGCTGGTGACCGGCAGCGACTGTCCCGTGCTTCAGGCCTACGAGGAGGAATACCGCCAGACGTTCGCGTATATCGCGAGGATGGGTCTACCGCAGGGCGAGGCTGACAGGATCCTGCATCACAATGCGCAGGCGCTGTTCGGCTTCGCGCACTGACGAAACCTCGGCGGTCTCGTCGGATACTGCGGGACTACGGATTCGGGTGCGCCTCGGCGCCGCAGGCATGTGCAACCTATGAGGGTAGAGCCGCGGCTAGTTGAGCCGTAGCGGTTCGGGCACGAGACTCGCCACCCTTAATATTGAGACAACGCCTCTCGAGGCGAGCTTTCAGCGCGAGTTCACCGATGAGGAAATGAAATTGTTTGCCATCCGTGGGAATGCCGGCCATTATTGGGCGGCCGGAAAGATTTTGCTTCGGTGGTAAACGCATGACCAACGCCGGCAGGGCAGCGGAGCAGTGACACGCCTATCTGTCCACGGGAACCGGCCCGCTTCAGCAAGAAGAAGCGCTCTCTCAACGTCGGAATGAAATACAGCGGGGCCTCTCCGAAGTGGGTGCTGAGTATAGTCTGGTTGCCGGGCAAGGATCTGTCCTGATGATGGCTGACGGAAAGCCGATTGCCGGAAGCCATCAACGCTCCGACCAGTCGCAGGAGCCGCTTTACCAAGCGAACAAGATGGAGTCGCTTGTCCGGTTGACCGGTGGAGTGGCTCACGAGTTCAACAATATCCTAAGCGTCGTTCTTGGGGCCGCTACTGCTTTGCGGTTTGATGCCGAAGCCCGCCGGGATGCCAAGTCAATCCGGCGCGCGAAGATGATTGAGCGATCGGCTGAGCGCGGAGGCAGGCTGGCCGATCAGCTGCTGGCGTTTGCACGGAATCAGATATTGCGGCCGCAGTCGATTTCCGCCTACGACGCTCTATCAGAAATACATGAATTACTCGCGCAGGCAGCCGGCGAGACCCTGCAGGTTCGTTTGCTGGCAGACCAAGATCTCTGGAATTGCCGCGTTGATCCGGGTCAACTCGACTCGGCGATCCTGAACCTCGTGCTGAATTCGCGCGACGCGATGCCAGACGGCGGGAACATAACGCTCTCGTGCCATAATCGGACTGTGACCGCCGAACGGTTGCGTAACCCGATCAGCTCTCCCGGCGATTACGTTCGTATAGACGTCAAGGATACCGGCACCGGGATTGCCGCTGATCTGCTGCCGCACGTGTTCGAGCCGTTTTTCACCAGCAAACCGATCGGCAAAGGGAGCGGCCTTGGTCTCGCTCAGGTGCACGGGTTCGCCGAGCAGTCTGGTGGATGGGTCGAGCTGGAGAGCCACCCGGGGCACGGAACGACGGTATCAATCTACCTGCCGCGGCAGCCGGAAGCCGAGCCGCCAGCCCTGGTGCAAGATCTTGCGCGAGAGGTGAACGCGACCGTTCTGGTGGTGGAACCAGAGACCGAGCTTCGGACAACGATCTGCGAAACCCTGGCTCAGTCCGAATACCGGGTTCTGGCGGCGACGAGCGCGTCGGGAGCAATGTCCTACCTCGTTTCGGATGAGCCCATACAGGTCATTCTTGCCGAGTCTCATCTTCCCGGCGGCGTCAATGGCATTTCTTTGCTGCGAGATGCCTGTCGCATCCGACCAGGCATCCATGCCTTGTTGACGTGCCATGCAAGCGATGCTGAGCCTGAAGGAAGGGGCCTGAAGGATGAGGGCCTCGAGGTTCTGACGAAACCATATCAACCATCCGACCTGGTGCATCTGATAGGAGCGCTGCTCAAAAGCGCAACTTTCTCCATCGAGACGGAAGAGATATTGGCGGAAGTCCGTGACATCGGAGCGCCAAGGCCGTCGCTGGCGACGCTCAATCTGTCGGCCGACAAAGGGTCCGCCACATATGGGGCACGTCGTACCGCAATCCGCTTAGGAGTTATGCCCTTCAAGACCATGAAGACGACGGGCGACGACACCTCCTTCTCGTTAGGGCTGGCAGAAGAGATTACCGGCGCTTTCGCACGCTTTCGCTGGCTCACGTGCGTTTCATCGGCATCTATCGCCACCGTATGGAGCGAACCCAGCCAGACATCCGCGTGGCAAGAACTTGATCTGGACTTTCTCGTGGCCGGGACGCTTCGGACGGAAGCAAATCGCATCAGCATACAGGTGCGGCTGCTCAACATGCGTGGCGCTGGCGAATTGATTTGGTCACGGGGCTTCGATAGCAGCCTGCTTGATGTCCTGAATTTGCAGGAACGCATCGCATCGGAGACCGTTGCTCAGATCGCGCCGGAGGTGCTGGTCTGGGAGGCTGAGACCGTCCTTTTGCGTCCTCAGATCAACCCTTCCGCTTATGAGCTGATGCTGCGCGCTATTCCAGCGATCTATCGTCTGGATCAAGAGACTTTTCGCGCCGCCGGCGCCCTGCTGGCAAGTTCCTTGAAAGCGGATCCGTCAAGTGCCGCGTGCCATTCGTGGCTGGCCCACTGGTATTTGTTGTTGATCGGTCAGGGCTGGGCGGAGGATCCGGCCGGCGCAAGCCATCGCGCCGGTCAACTTGCACAGGAGGCGATCGCGCTTGATCCGGGGGACGCCCGCGGCTTCACCGTCGCTGGGCATATTGAGGCTTTTTTGCATAGGAGGGCTGAGAATGCGCTCGATCTCCATGAGCGTGCAATTGCGCTAAACCCCAATCTTGCCCTTGCTTGGTGTTATTCCGGTTTGGCTCACTGTTATCTGGGGCAGCATACCGACGCCGTCCGGCATGTAGAACGTGCTCGGCGGCTCTCGCCGCATGACCCCCACGGCTTCTTCTTCGACATGGCGTTGACCATGCCTTTTTTGCTTTCCGGCGACTACGAGATTGCGGCTCAGCTGGGCAGGCGCGCCCGTCACGCCCATCCTGGGTTCTCATCGACATACAAGGGATTGCTTGCCGCCCTCGGATACCTTGGGCTCGCCAGCGAAGCGGCCCCGTTGCGAGAAAGGCTATTGGAGTTGGAGCCGCAGTTCTCGGTTCGAGGTGCGGTAGCCCGATCCCCGCTGCAGCGGGCGGAGGACCTCGAAAGGTATGCTGATGGCCTTCGGCTGGCGGGTATCCCCGAGGGAACACAGCTTTCAATCAACCAACCGCCTTCGATCTATTGAACGGACAGACGCCGTGGCGGCGTTGGCGAGCGGCCACAGCATAGTCGCCAAAGCCGCGCGCGGGGTTTTGGTTCGGCATGACGACGCTCTTGTAGTACGCGTCCCAGTCTTCATCGCTCATCGCAGTCATGTTGGGCACGATGGCTGTAGAGTTTAGGGTATCGTCGGCATAGGCTTGACGCGGTAGCGGCTGCACCTGAACCAACGGGAAATCGGCTCTGAGATGCACTGGCTTGTGCGTCTGCGTAAGGCGAAGATTGGTGAACAAGGGACCAAACCAGCGATCTGTCTCGACGATGCCTTCGTAGAGACTGTAGCCACCAGGGCTGGCGAGATTCGCGGGTGCGCGTATCAGCAAACTCCAGTCCGGAGCGGTGCGAGCCATTAGCCCGGTCCAAATCTGCAGGGTCCCTGGCTCGGGCAGAGACGTCAGAAACGGTGGGGCGCAGCCCTGCAATTTGGCAGGTGCACGGCCGTCGAAAGTCTCGGAGAAATCAGGAAATTGAGCCGACGGCGACAGAGGCATCCAGTCGGATGCTCCGTCGAAATACCAAAAGACGTCGTGCCCGTCCCATATCAATTGCAGATCCATAGGAGGGAAGAGCCACCAGCCATAGCCAGCCGCACTGGTGACCGCATCGCAGTAACGATAAGCGCGGGTGGGAAGCGTCCCGGCAGCCGCTCGATCGGCCCGCTGCGGCGGGCGGGCCTGTTCGATCAAGCGATGAAACTGCAGTAGCGATCCCGCACTTTCCACGACGGCGAAGCCTCCCAAACGCACGCGTTGCGATGATTACTTGCCGAGTGGGAGGCGGTAGCCGGCGCCGAAGCGGATCCGGCCGGCGTCGGCAATGCTCGGAAGCCTGGGCTGGGACAACGCTGGGAACTGCGACGCGCAGTCATGCAGTTCAGGGGCGGGCAGACCAGCAATACGGGCGGGAACAAAGCGCTTCGGCAGATTGTTCATGGGATTACTCCTGTTCTAGAAGTGGAACTTCGATGACCGCCCCGGATTGCCTTTTGCGGCCAGGCGTCGAAGAGGACGTCCCCCTTTTACCTCACGGTTTTGTGATCGTGCAAGCGAATTATCACGTAAACGTGATTATACTAATTTAACATCGAAATGACCAAGCGTCGGCTGCCCACAACATTGCCGTCAATCACGCTGAGTTAGTTGCGTAAGAGCAACCACAATCATCGTTCGCTGCCTCGGATCAATGATAGTGCATGCCTGGCTGCACCTTGCCGCGAAACACCCAGTAGGCGTAGCCGGTGTAGCCCAGAATGATCGGGACCAGTACCACCGCGCCAACCAAGAGGAATCGCTGACTCGATGGCGGCGCAGCAGCGTCCCAGATCGAGATGTCCGGGGGCACGATCAGTGGCCACAGGCTGATGCCGAGTCCGGCGTAGCACAGTGCAAACCACGCCTGCGCGCAAAGCAGCGGGGTGAGATCGTGCCGTCGCGACAGGCCGCGCCAGAATAGCAGTGCGACCAGTGCCACCAGGATCGGCACCGGACTGGCGAGGGCGATTCCCGGCCAGCTGAACCAGCGTTCGCTGAACGTCGAATTGAGCAGCGGCGTCCATAGACTGACTACGACGATGAACCCCAGCATGGCCACCGCCAGTACGCGCGCATACCGCCTTGCGCGTTGCTGCAGCAGGCCATCGCATCGCCAGATCAGCCAGCAGGCGCCTTGCAGCGAGTAGCCAACCACGACGGCGACACCGCACAACACGGTGAATCCGGTCAGCCAGTCCCACCAGCCGCCGGCATACACGCGCTCCTGCACGCGAATGCCCTGCAGCAGGCCGCCCAGCACCAGACCCTGGCTGAATGCCGCCAGCGTTGAGCCCGCGCAGATCGCCCGATCCCACCACATGCGCCCCCGTGGGGTCGCCGCACGGAAGCGGAACTCGAAGCCGACGCCACGAAACACCAGTGCGAGCAACATGGCGATGATCGCCGGATACAGCGCCGGCAGTATCACCGCGTAGGCGAGCGGAAACACCGCGAACAGACCACCGCCACCGAACACCAACCAGGTCTCGTTGCCGTCCCATACCGGCGCGATCGAATTCAGCATGATGTCGCGATCCTCGTCGCGCCGCTCGATCGCGAACAGGACGCCGACGCCCAGGTCGAAGCCGTCCAGCAGCACATACGCCAAAATTGCGAAAGCGATCAGGCCGGCCCACACCACCGACAGCATCATGGAGTGTCCCGCAATGCAGGGGCCGGGGTGATGCCGGCGCCGCGCACCGGCACGCCCGCCTGCGGACCGGTCTCACCTACCGTCGGTGGCCGGCGCATGAGGCGAAGCACAAAGATAAGGCCTGTGCCAAACACGATCGCATAGACAACGATGAGCGCCGCCAGCGACGCCGCGACGCCAGGCACGCCGATGGGCGATGCGCTGTCGGATGTGCGAAGCAGGCCGTAAACGGTGAACGGCTGGCGTCCGACCTCCGTGACGGTCCAGCCTGACAGCAACGCGATAAATCCCGATGGCCCCATCGTCAGAACGACGGAGCGCAGCCATCGTGACTCATAGAGCAGCCCTCGTGCGCGCAGCCACGCTGCCCACACGCCAATGGCCGCCATCAGCAGTCCAAGCCCTACCATGATCCGAAACGCCCAGAATATGACGGGCGAATTGGGTCGATCCTGCGGCGGAAATGACTTCAGGCCTTGGACGGCGCCGTTCCAGCTGTGCGTCAGGACCAGCGCGCCGAGATGCGGCACCTCTATAGCCCAGTTCGTGCGCTCCTCCGCCATGTTCGGCATCCCGAACAGGATCAGCGATGTGCCGGGCTGCGTTTCCCAGTCGCCCTCGAGTGCAGCAATCTTTGCCGGCTGGTATTGCCGCGTGTTCAGGCCATGCTGATCGCCGGCCAGGATCTGAATCGGGGCGACCATCACGGCCATCCACATCGCCATCGAGAACATCAGCCGCGCGGCCTGGTTCTGCGCATCGCGCCGCAGATGGTAAGCGCCAACCGCGCCCACCACGAATGCAACACACAGGTAAGATGCGATCACCATGTGCACGAGGCGGTAGGGAAACGACGGATTGAAGATGATCAGCCACCAGTCCGCCGGCATAAAGCGTCCATCCGGCGTCATCGTGTAGCCTTGTGGCGTCTGCATCCAGGAATTCGCTGCGAGGATCCAGAACGCGCTGATCAGCGTTCCGGTCGCCACCAGCAGCGTGGCGGCGAAATACACACCGCGTCCCACGCGCTGTCGCCCGAACAGCAGGATGCCGAGAAAACCGGCCTCCAGAAAGAACGCCGTCATCACCTCGTAGCCCATCAGTGGCCCGACGATCGGGCCGGCCTTGTCGGCGAAGCGCGCCCAGTTGGTGCCGAACTCGTACGCCATCACCACGCCGGAGACGACGCCCATGCCGAACACGACCGCAAACACCCGCAGCCAGTAGTGGAAGACATCGCGGTACACTTGCCGGCCCGTCGCGAGCGACATTGCCTCGAGCACCGCGAGATAACTCGCCAGCCCAATGGTGAAGGCGGGCAGCACGATGTGGAAGCCGATGGTAAAGGCAAACTGCGCGCGGGCCAGAAGAACCGCGTCAGATCCCGGCATGCCAACCCCGCGCGTTCAAGCCGCCCGATATGGACAGATACGCGCGTCCGGTTCAAGCCGCCTGACGGATCTCCTCCGGCCGCACCTGTGTCAGGCTGCGCACCCCGACCACCTGGCGCAGATTGCCCTCGACAAGGTGGACAACCTCGGCCGGCATCGCTGCCATGGCGATCTCGACATGCAGCGTCTCGCCCGAACGGTGCGACCACATGCGGTCCGGGATCAGATCGCGCCTGGCGAACGGCTGCAACAGGCGTGTGAGAAGACCGGGTGCGGCATCCGCATCGAGCATGAAGCGGACGGCGACAGATAGCTGGGCAGACATAGCGGGAAACTCCGGATGAACGACGCGAAGGCTTAGGGCGGGTAATCCCCCGGCTGCTCAGGCAGCCGGGCCGCTAATTCGCGTCGTGGTGCTCCGGATGGTCATCGCCGAATCATAGGCGGCGATCGCGGCGTTCGCAAATCACGGCCACTCGATCTCCGGCAGCCTCACCAGTGGAACCTGCCGCATCGACAGCGTGCGGTACTGCAGCGTGAGCGGTACCTCGACGTCGGGCGGTCCGCCGTCGGTCGGGCTGTTCGCCAACAGCGACAGCACCGCCTTGGCCGCAGTGGCGGCAGATCGGCTTATCGCGGCATGTGCCGCCAGCGAGTTGAGAAGTCTCGGCATAGCCAACCACGCGCGCGCTCGCAGCTCCCATCGGCTGCAATTGCTCATCGAGCGCCAGTGTCGCGCTACCGGTAAGGTCGAGCGGCCCCCACACCAGTGCCAGATGCCGGATCTCCAGCGAGCCGCCACCGTCGCGCCACGCTGCGGCAAGCTCCGCTGGCGTGCGTCCAGGCGGAACCGGCCCGTTCAGCGCGCCGTCCACAGCCAGGCTGGCAATATGCGAACCAAGCGGATGCACCATTCCCGATGGCAGGGTCATCGCCTTGGCTCGGAGCGCGAATGCCACGGCCGGCTCACCTGATTGCGCCTCACGCCGGATGTCCAGGTGCAGACGCACCGAGTCGACGCTGGCGTCGTCGCCTGCCGGCGTACTGGCACGCATGTGTTCTACGATGACATCCAGGAACGGCGGCAATCGCGCGGGCTGCAGCGGCAGCTCGACGTCCATTCGATCGGCGGAATAGGAGACCTCCGGATTACGGCCGAGGCGAAGCCGCTGCCGGCCGTTGACTGCGATCCGAAGCAGCCCCGGCCGTAGCAATGCGACATGCAACACCAGGCTGTCGGCGCTCCAGGCAAGCCCGCCCGGAATTTCGCTGTTTCCGCCGGCGAGCGAAATCGCCGGAACGGTAAGCGTCGCGGCCAGCGGCCAGCCACCGGGAGCCGGCGTCTCGTGCGCTTCGCTCCAGCCCGTCACGCGCCGCTCGTTCGCCCAAGCGGCAAACCCAGCTTCAAGATTGCGGACAGCGATGCGCCAGTAGAGCGTGTCGGCAACCAACAGCAAGAGCGGCGCGGCAAGCAAAATGATCCACAGCCTTCGCCTGCGCCACATCTTGCCTCGCCCGGAGCCCCGCGCCGCTTATAGGCAAACAGGGGAACAAGGCAAACGGGCGCCACTCTCCTATTCCGCGAATTTACCTTACTATTCTGCTACTTGTGCGAGTATCTGCGCGGTTTCGTCCCACGCTGTGCAGATACGGGTCTAGCATCGAACCTTGGCAAGAAACGCCCGTGCTGCCAATGGCTTGCTGTTCCCGACTGCGGTTGTACACGAGGTTGCGAGATGCTCAGCCCACAGAGTTCTCCACAGCCTCCCGGCGCAGGACCTGACGCAAGACAGGACATTACCTGATCACGCCCAACCTCGGCTGGGATCGGCTTGAATATGCGGACATGAATGGTGCCGGGACGTTTGTGGAATGCCCGCCGCCCCCAGCAATGACCCGAGTCGGTCACCACTGGGATCACGGGCAGCCGCGTCAGCGCCGCCACCGCCGCGACCCCGGGCTGCAGTGGTAGCACGGCCCCCGGTTCCGCACGCGTACCCTCGGGAAAGATCACGATCTGGCGCTGCTCGTGCATTGCGCGCACGCCTTCCCGCATCAGTCCGCGCAGCGCCGTAGCTCCGCCTTTGCGGTCAACCGCGATCATGCCGCTGAGCGGCAGCAACGGACCGAACAGCGGGATGCGCAGCAGCTCGCGCTTCAACACGTAGCAACAGCGTGGGACCAGAGTGAGCCAGACAAACGTGTCGAACGCTGATTGATGGCGCGAGGCGATCAGGGCCGCACCACGTCCGACATGTCCAAGGCCAGATACCTCGAGGTGGATGCCGCAGATCACTCGCAGCGCCCACACCATGATACGTGCCCACAGCCGCGCGACATCCAGCATCCGATGCGGTGCGGCGAACCTGACGGGCGTGGCCAGCGCCACGGTGATCACGAATGTCATGGCGAAGAAGAACAGATTGAACAGGGCCGAGCGGATCAGGGTCATCCGGCACGACCGGCATGCGCCGGCGGCGCTTCTCGCTCCGGCAGCACCGCGCTCAGCCCGGCTGTGGTCGCGAGGAACTTGAGGTACTCCTCCGCAACCAACCGCAATGGCAGGGCGGTGCCGTCAGGTCGCTCCGGTGGCGCGACCGGCAGCGGATAAAGCTCTATCTCCGGCAGCGCTCGCGACAACTCAGCAATCGCTCGCGGCATGTGATACGACGCAGTCACAACCAGCAACGAGTGGACGCCATTCGCCCGCGCCCAGGAGGCGGTCTCCGCCGCATTGCCCCGGGTTGTGGTCGCACTGCGGCCGATCGCCACCCGCGTCGCCAGCGGCAGGGGATCGACCCCGGCGCGATGCGCCAGCTCGGTCAGTTCCGCGCCGCCGCCGATGCCTGACAGCAGCAGGTGGTCAGCACGGCCCTCGGCCATCAGGCGCAGCGCTGTCTCGACGCGTTCCGGACCACCGGTAAAGGCGACGATCCCGTCGGTGTGTGGCGGCACCCGCCCCGTCTGGTCCACCTGATGGACAAACCAGGCGAAGCTGGCGCCGAACGCGACCAGCACGCCAAGCGCGGCAATGCAGGCGACCGCCAGTCGGCGCGGCCGCCGGTTCATGGCAGACGGCGCAGCCAGCGGCGCACCGTGGCCTGGGCGGTGAGAAAGCCGATCGCGGCCGCCGCGGCCGGTAGGCCGGGCAGCGTCAGCCACAGTGCAGCCGGGCACGCAGCCACGATGTCCGCCGGCGACATCGCCTCCGACGTCGCGCCGGAGAAGGGGGCGGCGAGGTTCGCCAGGGTCAGCAGGACCGGTAGGGCAAGCACCGCGCCGGCGACGCCACCTGTCGTCGCAAGCAAGGTCGCGCGGCCGGCAAAGCGAGCGGCGATGTAACCGTCTGTGGCGCCGAGCCCATGCACGATCTCGATGGCCTCGCGGCGTGCCGCGAGTCCGGACCGCGTTGCGACCGCAATCACCGCCGCGGCAACCGCGGCGACCAGCAGCAGCGCCAGCCCCGCGCAGGCCTGCAGGCTGCGTGCCAGTACGGAGAGTCGCCGGATCCACACACCGTGACTCTCAACCAATGTGCCCGGCGCCGCCTCATCCAGCTGCCGCCCTATCCGGTCCAGATCCAGATTGGCGTCGGCCAGACGCACAGCGATCACTGCCGGCAGCGGCACGGCAAGCCTCTCGGCGTCGCTGCCAAGCCAAGGGCGCAGGAGTTCGCCCAGTTCGTCGTCGCTGAGCGCCCGAGCCGAGGCGACGCCGGGTGTGGCGACCAGCAATGCCTCAACACCCTCCAGACGCGTGCCGCCGCTCTGCGCCGCCGGTTCCCGCGGTTGCGGTACCTGCACGGTGAGCGCGGAGCTCGCCCCCTGCTGCCAGCGCTCCGCCAGTGACGCGGCCCCGACCCAGCCGGCCACTGCCAGCGCGGCCAAGACAGCCATCGCGGCGACCAAAAACGGCAGAATACGGTCCGAGATCGCACGGCGCAGTCCGAGTTCGTCGAACCCGGCGGGCCGTAGCAGCCGACGCGAACGGAATGTAGCCATTGCCTACGGTCGCTCCACCAGCCTGCCGCGTGACAGACGCAGCGCGCGCCCAGGGTGCCGACCGACCAGCGCTTCGTTGTGGGTGGCAACCACCACCGTGGTGCCCAAACGGTTCATCTCCTTGAGCAACTGCATCAGCCTCTCAGCCTGTACCTCGTCGAGGTTCCCGGTTGGCTCGTCTGCCAGCAGCAGGCTGGGGCGACAGATAACCGCGCGCGCAATTGCGACTCGCTGCTGTTCGCCGCCGGAGAGTTCCGCCGGCCGGATGCCTGCCTGCCTGGCCAGCCCGACCCACCGCAGCATCTCGCTGACGTCGGCCCGGATCTGGCCCTCCGGCCGCCCGGAGAGGCGCAGCGGCAGCGCCACATTGTCGAACGCGGACAGATGCGGCAGCAGGCGGAAATCCTGGAACACCACGCCTATCCGGCGCCGCAGCCGCGGCAGCAGCCGACGTTCGGCGGTCTCGATGTCGGTGCCGAACATCGCCAGCCGGCCGCATGTCGGACGTATGGCGAGGTACATCAATCGCAGCAGGCTGGTCTTGCCGGCGCCCGACGGCCCGAGCAGCCAGCGAAATGCGCCGTCCGGCAGCGTGAAGCTGACATCGTGCAGCACCTCGGGACCCGCCGTGGCAGCGCCCTGGCCGGCAGGGCCGTACCTCAGCCCCACTTCGTCGAATCGAATCATCGCCGCCATTCTTGCCATTCCGGGCGGCGTGCCGCCATTGCCTCGTAATCGACGCTCCCGCACCATCTTCGGATATGCGAATCGTCTGCCCGTCCTGCTCCGCAGCCTACGAGGTGCCCGACTCCCTGGTGGCGGCCGGGCGCGTCGTGCGATGCGCGCGCTGCAACGGCGAGTGGACGCCGGTGGAAGTTTCAGTTCTCTCGCCGGAGGAGGTCTCTGTCGCGCCGGTGGATGAGAAGGCCACCGTCGTGGCACCCGCGCAGGCAGCGCCGGAACCGCCGCCGTCCGCCCCCGCGCTCCCGGTGCCCGAAGCCCCCGCGCCCGAAGCTCCTGCACCCGACGCCCCCGCGAACAGGATCCGGGCGAGCCCACGCCAGTCCGCGATGGATCGGCTCGCTGCACAATCGGCCAGGCCGCAACCTTCGACCCACCTGCGATTGGCCTGGGTAGCCAGCTTCGTGCTGCTGGTGTTGGCGGCGGGAGCTGCGTACACATGGCGCGGACAGATCGTCGCCGCCTGGCCGCCAAGTGCTAACGCATATGCCGCACTCGGCCTGCATCCACAGACGGAAGCTCCACGATGACAACTGACATTGTCGATACAGCCGCCGGGCTGCCATCCAGCTCACCTGTCGCCGCGCTGCGCCGGCAACGCGAGGCATTCGTGCGCTATAGCCAAGGCAGCCACGACGTGTTGATCACGCCATCCGATGCAGGCGGCGTCAGCCTGGTCGAGCGTGCCGCGGCCGCTTTGCACGTCGCATCGATCGAAGGCGACTCAGCCCTGGTCGCGCATTATCGGCAGCGGCTGCTGGAGACCGGCGCGGACGTCGCTGCGATCGAGGCGATGAACGTCGCACCGAGGCTGCGGGCCATTCTGCGCCATGTCTCGCTGATGACCACGGCACCCGGTTCGGCAACGCGATCGGACATCGAGGCGCTGCGCGATGCCGGCCTCGCGGAGCGCGACATCGTCGTGGTCGCACAGATAGTCGCGTTCGTTAGCTACCAGATACGCGTGGTCGCAGGGCTCCATGCGCTGGCCGAGGAGACACGTACATGAGCGCGCGATTTACGCTGGAGCCGGTCGAGTGGGCCGCATGGATACCGCCAGTGGATGCAGCAACCGCGACGCCGCGTCAGCGTGCCGCGTTGGATGCGAGTCCGCAGCGTGATTCACCGTATTTTCTGACCTTGGCGCATGACGTCGACTCACTGGAACAGCGTTCGCCGTTGTTCCACGCGGTGATGTATGTACCACGCGGCCTGCCGCGTGCCGACCGCGAGCTGGCAACCGTGGTCGTCTCGATCATCAATGGCTGCGTCTATTGCTCGTCGGTGCATGCGCGCAGGTTCGTGGAATTGACTAAGCGGCCGGACGTGATCGTTCGCCTGTACGACCAAGGACCTGGAGCTCAACTGGAGCCGCGGCAGCGCGCCATTGCGGATTTCGTTGCAAAACTGACGCGCGAGCCCCAGGCAATTGCCGCGGCCGATCTTCGCCCATTGCGCGAGGTCGGCATGGGCGATCTGCAAATCCACGACCTGATCCACGCCGTGGCGATGTTCGCCAATGCCAACCGCCTGATGCAGACGCTTGGCGAGCCTGTCACGACATAGACTTAGCGCTCTGCATCACTCCACTCGTCGCCGAACAACTCGGGCGTGGCGAAATCCAGCAGAATCTGCCAATGCGCATCTATGTCGCGGTTGTAGAATTCTGCGGCAATGCCGGCGGCAAGCCAGCTCGCGCCGGCACTGATGCCGGGAATGTCGCCGGCAACCTTGCCGAGGCTCAGGCTGGCGGCGTGGTTGAAGCAGTGGATATCGGCCAGAAACGGCGCCGTGCCCGGTCGCTTCTCGGTGAATTGGAAATGCGGTCCGAGAAACGGAAAGCCGCCCAGTTCGACATTCGTCAGTTCCGGCGGCGGCGTGTAGCGATCGGCCCAGGTGGCAATCGCATTGGCGTAGGCTGCGATCTCCGGGCGCGCGGCGGTCTCAACCGTGAAGCCGGTCGCAACAACAATGAAGTCGGCTACAAACGTCTTGCCGCGGCTGGTGTGCATGGTGACGTGCTGGTCGCACACCTGTATCGCCGCTACGCCCGAGTCGAAATGAAAGTGGGCGTTGGCGTGACGACTGACTCGCAGCGTTGAATTGCGTGGCGGCGGCGGTCCCGTCTCATCGGCGTAATGCATCGTGTGCCACCGCCGAGCCTCGCTCATCGCGCGATAGCCGTTGGTAAATCCGGGGCTGCCGATTGTTGATCCGCGGCAGCGTTGCGCGCCGGACCAGCATGTGCAGTTCCGCGCAGCCCGCCTCCAGCGCCTCACCGGCATTGTCCATCGCCGAGGCACCGCCGCCGACCACGACCACGCGCTTGCCGCGCAACGCTGCGAAGTCGATGGCGTCCGAAGTGTGCGCCCAGAGACTACGCGGAACGTCGCGCATAAAGTCAGGAATGCGCGGTCGCCCCAAACCCTCGCGACCGGTTGCCATCACCACCTTGCGCGTCACGATGCGTCCGCCACCCGCCAGTTCCAAGGCAAGCAGCCCATCCAGCGGATCGATGCGGAGCACGTTCACACCGTTCTCGACCGGCAGCTCGAGCACATCGCGGTACCAGCGCAGGTAGTCCATCCACATGACGCGTGGAATCTTGTCGAGACTGTCCCATTCCACCGCGTCGAACTGGGCAACGAACCAGGCGCGGAATGTAAGCGATGGAATACCCGCCGCCGGCCCAGTCAGCACCTTCGGAGACCGCAGCGTTTCCATCCGCGCATAAGTCACCCACGGTCCCTCGAGACCGGCGGTATTGCGATCAAGACATCGGACGTTGCGGATGCCGTTGCGCAGCAGCGAAAAGGTCGCCACCAGCCCGGCCATGCCGGCGCCGATCACCACGACGTCGCTGACCTGATCGTTGCTGGTGTGCAGCGCCGGCACCACCCAGTTCGGTGGCGGATAATTCAGACAGGCAAGATCGAACCGCACGCGCCGCGTGAGAACGTCAACGCCAGGCGGCTGCTGGTTAGGAGCCGCCGATGTCGGTGGTGTATCGATCAGCTCTTTGGTGCGGTGGTCATCTGAAGCTGGACCTCGCGCCCGTTGTACCAAACGTTGGCCAGATAGCCGCCCACGATGCCGCCGACGACGAAAGCAACGTTGCTCGGCATGATCACGTCGAGCACTGCCGCGCCAACGACGACACCAGCACCCACCGCCAGCCATTGTACGGGCCGGATTACGACGACCTCCTCCGCGGGCATTGCAGGGGCCGCCGTCTGGGCATACGCCGCGGCCGGCGCCGTCAGGCCGGTCGCAAGCAAGCCAACGAGTATCGCCTTGTGCATGGTTGGTTGCCTCTTTCGCCTCAGGGCTGGATCACTTTCACCGATTTCGTGCCAATTGACAACGGACAAAGGTCATAGTTCGCCGCTCGGGCGGTTCTCGAGTTCCGCGTCGTCGCGCATTGATCGCGCAGCGCGATGGGTAAGGCTAAGTTATTCCCCTGGTGTCGAGTGGCGAATTAGGTTGTCCAAAAATAATCGTTCCACTATTATCGCCGGCTATATTGCGGGGAAACTTCGATGAGATCAGGATTTGCGGCTTGCGCGGTGGTAGCGGCCGCGCTGTGTGCAACACCGATGCTCCCGACACCTGCTGCAGCGCAGACCTCACCAACCATTGGTACTGCTGTGCCGGTTGTACTGTGGGCCGTCACGGGCGCAGTAATCGGTGCGGTCGCGTGGCCGATGATCGTCGGAGGCGGCGCGGCAGCCATGACACCTGGCGTGATGAGCGCCGGCGCCTTCCTCAATCCGGGGGCGGCCGTTGGAACGGTGATCGGCGGGGCCGGTTATCTGATAACGCGCTAGTACCCCAATCGTTGTTGCGCGAGTCAGTCTCGTGACCGCGCCGCATCACGGCAATCATACATCTACCCCGATATAATTGAAGTCGATCGTACGCGCCGAATCGGTGCGCGGCAGGCCCATGTACTTCGCCCATGCCAATTCGTGGAAATAGAATTTCGTGCTGTTGATGGTAATCTGCAGCACCTCCAGCGCGCCCGCCGCGACATAGTTGCCGGTCCAGTAATAATCCACAAAAATGTGCGATACAGAAACGATAACGCGGTAAGAGATCGCCTTCACTGCGGTGACAACGCCTAGGTCCGGTGCAGCACTGCTGGAGCCCAGCCCATGCTCCTTCAGCGCCGTGACTTGCGCGGTGTATTCCTCCGGCGTGATGGTCCCGGCCTGCCGCAACAGCCCAAGCTCCGCCAGCCGGCGAGCGAGCACATCCGCCACCGGCGCCCCGTATATCGCCTGCGGCATTGCAATCGCACCATCGTCGGGCAGCCGGTTCTTCAGGCCAGCGTCGATCAGCGCGCTATAGGATACAGTCCAGTCGCTAACCGCACGCGCGAACGCGTAGCGCTGCGGATCGCTGTCGAGCTTCGCCGACATCCAGCCGGAATCCTGCCAGCGAGCCACCGTCTCGGGGACGATGCCACGTGTCTCGGGAGCAAAGTGGAAACGCACGTCCAACACGTCGCTGCGATCGGCGGTGCGGAAGCCCGCGGTCAGCCAGACGCGCGAGAGCTGCAGTCCCTTCAGGATGGCAAAGTCGCGCGCCTTGCGCCAGGCCTGCGTCGGTTGGGGGGCGAGCAGAGTGTGAGTGACGAAGTAGCACGAACCGTCCCAGCCCGCGCGATAACGCACAACCGCCAGCACCAGGTCAGTGCGGGCGCAGTCTGCGGCCATTCCCCAGCCGTCAGTGGTCGGCAACACGTTGCTGTTTATCTCCAGCATCGTGTCGACGCGTGCGTCCACGATGCGGAACAGCACCAGCGTGCGCAGATACCCGAAGGCACCGATGCTCTGGTCATTCCAGTCGTTGGCGGTGTCGGCGGCCACTACCCAGCTTCCGCCCGGCAGCGGCACCTGCTTCCCGTCGATTCGCAGGACGCGCTCGACGCTGGAACCGGCGACAAGCGTTGCAGCATTGGCATGACAGGTGAGCCCGGCCATGACGGCTGCGGCAAGCAACAGGCGCATCATGCCTTCGCCCCTCCGCCGATATAGGTGAAATCGACGATGCGTTCCAAATCGTGTGTGTTCAGCTTCGCGTAGTAGCCGTCCCAGTATTGGTCGTTCAACACGAACCAGACCAAATCCGTGGCGTTGATCGTCAGAGCGATGCCCCAGGACACGGCATTGCTTGCCGTCACGACATAGGCGATGCCGTAATCGACAAAGGTGCCGAACATGCGGAACGAGATGTTCTTTTCCACCGAGTTCGATAGCAGAGAGGTCTGCTGCCTATAGACCGGCACCTCGGTCAGCGCTGCCTTCGACTGCGCGGCATAGGCATTCCAGGTGATGCGGCCATCGCGATAGAGCCGGTCTAGATCATGCAGCTTCATGTCAACGAACGGCGCACTCGTGGTATAGGCAGCGACCTCCGGCATCGGGCCGGGTGCGTCGGCGATCTGATTGCGCAGGCCTCGCTCCACCCAGGCATAGAAGCCCGAGGCCCAGGACGACACCACCAGCGCCGCGCCGAGCCGCATCGGGTCATCGCGCACCGCCTGGGGGCTCCAATCCGACAGACGCGGGAAGTTCGCTGCGCTGGCACCGAGGGTCAGCGCCGGGTCGAAGTGAAAGCGCGCATCGACGAGGTCCTGGCGGTCGCTGACGCGAAAGCCCGCGGTGAGCCACATGCGCGGCATACCGAGCTTTGCTCTGCGGGCAAAATCACGCGCCTGCTCCCAGGCCGGCGGCCCGGCAGAATCGGCGCCGAATTGCGTCGGCTCGACGAATGCGCACGACGTCTCCCAGCCGGTTTTATAGCGCGTTACAACCTCGAACTGGTCGCCATCGGCACACGACTTGGTGCGACCCCAGCCGTCGTTCACTGGGATGGTGTTGGCATTGACTTCCAGCACCGCATCGACGTGATCGCCACGCGGCAGGAACAGCACAGCGGTCTGAATCGTGCCGAACGCGCCTAGCGCCGGCATGGTGAAAGGCTGCGTGCCGACCCCGGCGACCAACCATTCGCCGGTCGGCAGTGGAATCTGTTTATCGCCGAGCATGAACCATTGCGAAACCTTGTCGCCGACGGACAGTGCGGCGGCAGCCGACGGCAGCACCGTCAACCACGCCAGAAGATCAGCCCAACGCCCGCAATCCGCGAGCCTGTGCAACTCTGGTGCATTATTTCTTGCGTGCGGCGCATGGTCGTATCAACCTCGCGTAGTTTGGCTGATTAGGTTCGTGCCGACCTTCACTCAGTCCGGTAGCATACGCATGCCACAGCCTGAAATCGAGATGTACATTCAACAAAAGTCATTTCTGCTCCTGCGCTTGCGTGATGCCAGCGTGACACGCATCGCGATTGTATTAATGGCCTTGCTCATAGCACCCCTGCCGGCCATCGCTGCATCGCCTGGCGTTGCATTGTTCGTTGACAGCGATCTCGGCGAAGCGCTTGCGCACGCCGTGGGCGGGAGCGGGACCGACGCGAGAAAAGTTGACGTGCGGCAGTCGGCCGGGGCTGCGGCATGCGCGTCCGCGCCGGGGGCGACCCCGCGACTTGCCCTGCTGTCGCACTCGCCATCCCGGGCCGAACTCGATCGCTGCGCCGCGGCAGCGTCTGCCGCGGTAAGCGTCGTGGAGGTCGGCCATCAGGCCGTCGCGCTGGTCGTGCCGATGAATTCTCCGGTCTGGACCCTGGATACCGGCGCCGTGTTCCGTGCTCTCGGCCGCAATAGCGGTGGTACGACGCACCCGACGACCTGGGATGCGATTGACCCGAGCTATCCGAAGCTGCCGATCGGTGCGCTGCTGCCGTCGGTGGAATCGCGTGTGCAGCGGCTGTTCGGCGCGCTGATCATGGAGCCGGGCTGCGACAAGGTCGCCGCGGCAGGCATCCCGTTCGCACGCAAGGACCGCATCGGGTTCTGTTATGCCGTGCGGGATGACAGCACTGTGGCGCGCCGCCGAGGCGGCACTCAGGACGTCGCCAATTGGGCAGCCGTCGCGCCAGCCGGTCAGGTCGCAGTCGTATCTGTGGCGGAGCTTGGAGCGCTCGACCGTCACGTGGTGCCGCTGCTGCTCGATGGAGTGCTGCCGACCGCGACCAATATCGCAAGCGGCCGCTATCCGGCGGTTGATGGGGTCGAACTGATGATCGTCCTACCGAACGAGGCCAACGGTACGCAACGCATCGCCGCGCGCGATCTGGCGATCAGCCTGCTTTCCGAGGATCGCATCGGCCCGATGGGCAGCCTCGCACCGGCGGGACTCATCTCGCTCCCACCAGCCGAACGTCTCTCGGCGCGATCACGGGTCATCGCCTTCCTGGATAAGCGCTGATGGCGCGGCACCGTCGCTTCGCGCACTGCGCTGTCGTGCTGTCGGTGTTTGCCCTGCCGAACATCGCGCGTGCGTCCGAGATGCCGTCGGGTGCAGCGCCGTGGTACGAGAGCCCGCTGGCAATCATGTATGGCGCGGCGAAGGCGACGGGCTTCGCAGCCGGCTCGGCGTGGGCTGAGGTTAGCGGCCTGTTCAGCGGCAGCGCGCCGTACGACTACATGCCCAACCAGCTTAGCGAGGATGATCGCCAATTCTTCGCCACATTGGACGCTCTCGGGCTGCAGCTCAGTGAGATCAAGGTGGGCGGTGGCATGTTGTCGCACAGCAGCTATCGCTTCGTCGCGGCGCGCGACCCGTCCGACGTCGATATTCAGCGCGCCGAACGAAGGCTCGCGGAGTTCCGTACCACGTCGGGAGGGTTGCGCAACGGCGCCAAGCAGCGAATTGCGCAGGCAGTATTGGATGTTGCCGGCGACGACGGATTTGTGCTGACCGCGGTGGTGATCGAGTTGTGGCCGTGGCCGTCGGTGCGGTACGAGATCAGCGCGCGCAATCGGCCGCCTGAGGCTGCCGAACGGCGTGTCATCGCGGGGACACAGCAGTAGAGTGCGTCACTCCCTCTCGCGCGTCGTGACGAAATCCTGAGCGCGCATCAATCGGTCGATGTTGCTCTCTTCGCGTGCAAGACTGCGCATTGCCGGCGTATCGACAGGGTGATGCGACCAGAATGCGTCCTGATACACCACGTCGTACCAGTTCTGCATCGCGTTGATGCCCATGTCGAAGGTGAGGCCGGCGGCAAACGTGCCGATGATGATCGCGGCCGTCAGGCTGAGCGGACCCATGGCGGTTGTCCTTTCTGTCGTTCAGAACGTGTCATAGGCAAGCTGCGTGTTGCCGGCGATCACACGCGCAAGCGCGCGTTCACCGAACAACAGGAACAGCAATGGCGTCGTGAATGTGTCGAGCAGCGTCGAACTGATCAGCCCGCCGAAGATCGCTACCGCCACCGGATGCAGGATCTCGGTACCGGCGATATCGGAGGCGAACAGCAGCGGTGCCAGCGCGAGCCCCGCCGCGAGCGCCGTCATCAGCACCGGCATAAGCCGCTCGGCGCTGCCCCGCAGCACGAGCGCGCGTCCGACCGGTATACCCTCGTGCAGATGCAGGTTGATGAAGTGGCTCACCTTCAAGAGCGAGTTCCGCGTTGCCACACCGGTGACCGCGATGAAGCCGATCATCGCCGCCAAATTCAGGTCCATGCCGACGAGCCACAAAGCCGCCACGCTGCCTACCAGGGCAAGCGGTATGTTCCCCATGATGATTAAACAGAGCACGATGGAACGGAAACGCTGCTGCAGGACGGTGAGGATCAACAAAATCGATACCGGTGTGAGGATGGACAGCATCAACCGTCCTTTCTCGCCCTCGCGAAAATCGCCCTCGAGGCTGGTACAGGTAGCCGACCGGCAGGTGCATCTGGGCTATCAGTTCGCGCAGGATCTGCACCACCTTCGCCTCGTCATAGTGCGGGTCAAGGTTCGCCGTCACCGCGATGCGGCGAACCCCGTCCTCATGCACGATGTTGCTCGGGCCGCTGGTGATGCTCACATCGGCAAACGAGGAGAGCGGCACTGGACCTGACGGCGTGTCAATATACAGTTGGCGAATCGCGTCCGGCGTACGGTCCTGGTCGCCGAGACGCAGGACGACGTCAAAGCGGCGTCCATTTTCGATCACTTGCGAGACGGTACGGCCATTGGAGAAACCCTCCAACACGTCCGTGATCTGTGCCGGCGTGATACCGAACAGCTTGGCCCGGGCGTAATCAACCGAAATGCGCGCCTGTGGCGAGAATGTCTGTTGCTCGACCACCAGATCGTCCAGCGCCTTGGTGTTCCATCTGAACTGGTCGCGCATATGCATCGCCAGGGTGCGAAGTGTCGCCAGATCGGGGCCATAGATCTTGAAGACGATATCGCCCCTGACGCCCTGGTCCTCCGATTGCATGCGTTCCTTCAGGAACTGGGTGACTTCAAGGTCGCCGGAGAAGATCGACATACGGTTACGAATGTCGTCCATCACCTGATGCAGAGTCCGTCCGTGATCGAGCTTGATCTTCAACGGCATCTCGTTGTCCTGCACGGGATCGATATCGGAATCGAACTCATAATGTCCGGTCCGCCGCGATATCGCCTTCACCTCGGGCACCTGCATGAGAATCTGTTCGGCCAGGTGGCCGATCCGATAGGATTCCGGCAGCGAGGTGTCCGGATTCAGCAACAGAGTGACGTAGATGTTGCCCTCGTTGAACTCGGGCAAGAACGACCGTGGCAGATATGACACCGATGCCGCCGCCGCCAGCACCGCGATGGCCGCGAGGCCGAGAACGGTGCGGCCATGGTCGAGCACCCAGCTCAATGCGCGCTCATTGCGGCGTCTCAGCCAGCGGGCGAACCAGCCGCCATGTTCGCCCTGCAGCGCCTGCATGCTGGGCAGCAGATAATATGCGAGTGCCGGCGTGACAGTGACCGACACGACAAGCGACGCAAATATCGATACGATGTACGCGGTGGCCAGTGGTCCGAACATCCGGCCCTGAATGCCCGGCATCGCGAATAGCGGAACGAACACCAGAAGAATGATGATGGTCGCATAGACGATGCCGGAGCGCACCTCCTGCGACGCCCGCGCGATCACGCGCGCGACCGGCTCGGGTTCTCCCCGCTTCCGGTTCTCGCCCAGTCGCCGCAGGATGTTCTCGACATCCACGACCGAGTCATCGACCAGCTCGCCGATGGCAATGGCAATTCCGCCGAGCGTCATGGTGTTCAGCGTCGCACCGAGCAGGTGAAACGCGATGACACTGACGACAAGCGATATCGGGATAGCAAGCAGAGAAATCGCCGTCGGCCGCAGACTGGCCAGGAAGATGATGAGCACGATGGTGACGATGATCACCGCGTCGCGCAGCATGTGGCCGACGTTGCCGATCGCCTCCTTGATCATGTCGGCCTGATTGTAGGAAATTTGGCCGAGCTTGACGGTCGGCGGCGCCGTCTTCTGCATCTCGTCGAGCAGAGCGATGATATGGTCGCCCACCATGACGGTGTTTGCCTGCGGCTGCTTGACGATTTCCAGATTGACCGAGGGAATGCCGTTGAACGCGCCGTCCCCGCGCTTGACCTTCGGCACGAAGGCCACCTCGCCGATCTGGCTGAGCAGCACGGGAACACCCAGGCGGTATGCGACGACAACGTTGCGCATATCGTCCAGGTTGGCCGGCTTGCCAATGTTGCGTACGGTGTACTCAGTGCCGTGTGTGTCGGAGAAGCCACCCGCGGTGTTAGTACCAAACGCCTTCAGCGTTTTCTCGACCTCGTCGAGTGTGACGTTCATCTGGCGCATCAGCACCGGGTTCGGCGTGAACCGGTAGGTGCGAACCTCGCCGCCAATGACGAAGATCTGCGATACACCAGGGGACGCCAACAGGCGCGGCCGCAGCACCCAATCGACATATTCGCGCAAGTCCATCGGACCGGCGCCGCCAGTCACCCCCATATGCATGACGAGACCGGTGGCGGCCGACATCGGTGCCATCATGGGCACTACGCCGTCCGGTAGCTGACCTTGCACTATGGCGAGCCGCTCGGAGACGAGCTGACGGTTGCGATATGGATCGGTACCCCACTCGAACAGGACCTGGATGTAATTGGCCCCGTTGGTCGACCGGCTGCGGACGCTCACCACACCTGGCATGCCGCTCAATGCCATCTCGGTCGGTATGGTGACCAGGTGCTCCATTTCCTCGGCACCGAGCCCAGGCACATCCGCGTTGATGATGACTGACGGCTGACGGATCTCGGGCAGCAGGTCGATCGGCATGTCGCGCGCCAGGAATGCGCCCCAGCCCACCAGAACTGCCGCAGCGATCAGGACAAAAACCCGGTGCCGTAGACTGCACCCGACAATTGCCTGAAACACGATTGGCCTCAGCCGTGGCTGGGCGTGGCGGTCATGCCGCGCGGGCCGCACCTACTGAGCGCGCAGCTACGCGCCGGCGCCCGCCTCGCAGCCACAGCATGAACATGATCGCAGAGACCACACCGATACCGCCCGACACAGCGACCATCGCGAGTTTGGCTTCGACGCTTTGTGGCGCCGGCATGGCGTTCCGGTCCGGAATGTCGGTGTAAGTGATTTCCGCCGGCTCCTGGCCGTCGCCGGGAGACGAACGCAGGGTGACCATGAAGGCATCCTGCTGGTGTCCCGCCCGATTGAACGGCCCTACGAATAGTCCCGCGGTCGCCTTGTTCATGGTTATTGGCGCCCGGTGCATGTTGATCGAGGTGCCCTCGGCAGTGTCCAGCTCGAGTTGCGCGTCTTCGATCGGCGCATTGTCCTCGATCCGATCGACGAAGGCATAGATTTTGTCCTTGGTCGCCACCAGCACCACGCTCGCGCCGCCGATGGTAATGGCTGTTCGTGGCGTTGGTCTCGGCGCATCATCATCAGCGCTTGCGCTCAACGGCGCGATGCAGATGAGGCCGCACGCCAGAAACCCGATCGACAACGAACAGGCAGCCGAGCGGCACAGCTCCGACGCGCCAAGCGCAAACAAGCGCACCGCCACCTCCTTTGCGAAACGTGTTGCCAGTAGAGATTATTTGATCGTATTGAAGGCGTGGCAAGTGGTCAATCCACTTCTCCATTAAGGAACAGAATAAATGGTTGGCCACGACATTGATTGGCCAAGTCCAATACCAGAATTAGTTAACAGCATCTGCCGGATCGCTGTTCTCCTGCTCGTCATGCTGCTGCCGACGCACCTTGCCGGTGCACAGACGCCGCCACATGTCGTGAAAAATGCTGTTCTGCAACTCGTCACCGGAGACGACGGCAAAGACGATACCGATGTGTTCACTGTCAGCGTCGCCAATGCCGATGGCGAACTCCTCGAACGGGTCTACGATACCAAGGAGGAGATCAAGCCTCTGACCACCTTCAACCTGTGGCTCAACCGTATTCGCGCGGTACCGGCAGAGCAGGTGAAGGACAGCAAAATAACTTTTGGCATCAGTCCCAAATGGGATGAGCATTGGGTCATCAAGGATGCCCGGTTGACGGTCAATTATGAATCGGGGCCTGCGGAACGCTGGCATTGGGGTCCGTTTGTTCTGCAGGTCAAGGGAGCCAACCCTATGTCGCTCGACTTCACGCTGGATGACAGCCATCGGATGTAGGGGAGGGTGCGGCGGTCCCCAGAAGGTCATGCGGCCACTGGCAATCTTCTCGAAACAACCCCGCTGTTGCGGCCTCAAGACGGCTGCCGCCCTTCTCGCCATCGGAGCTGGCTCGCTACCGCTTATCGGGGCGGCCCATGCGCAACAAGACGGGTACACGGATCTCTGGCACCGCAATAATCTGACCGGCGACTGGGACGGGTTACGCGATCAGTTGGCGGCCGACGGCGTCACTCTCACCATGACCTATACCGGTGAGGTGTTCGCCAACGTCAGTGGTGGAATGAAGCAGGGCGCGTCTTATGACGGACAGCTTCTGCCGCAGGTCGATGTGGATCTGGACAAGTTGCTCGGCTGGCAGGGCGCCAGTTTCCGCGTTTCGATGATCCAGGGACATGGACCGTCATTGTCGAGCGGCTGGGTCGACAACATCATGGGCGTATCGGGCGTCATCGCAGTGCCGCCGGCGACGCGCTTGTACAATCTGTGGCTGGAGCAGCGGCTGTTCGGCGACCTGCTGTCGGTGCGCGCCGGCATCATGAATGTCGACGCCGAGTTCCTGACCAGCGAGACCGCATCGCTGTTCATGAACACGACCTTTGGCTGGCCGGGCTGGTTGGGCGTTGATCTGCCAGGCGGCGGCCCCGCCTACCCGCTGTCCGCCCCAGGCATGCGCGTGCGCGTCAATCCGCCAATTCCCGGCACCTACATTCAGGCCGCGCTGTTCAGCGGCGATCCGACCGGGCACAACGGCTCGAACAGTCTCACGACGGGTATACCGAGTGGCACGGTGGTCAGCTTCAACGGCGGTGTGTTCATCATCGCCGAGGCGGGCTATGCGATCAATCAGGACAAGGGCGCCAAGGGTCCACCTATGGCCTACAAATTCGGCGGCTGGTACCACAGCAGCACCCAATTCCAGGACCAGCGTTATGCCACCGACGGTCTGTCGCTTGCTGATCCCGCATCCACAGGTATCCCGCTGGACCACGCCGGCGATTGGGGCGTCTACGGCATGGTGGACGCCACGCTCTATCAGACCGACGCCGGCAACAACCTGTCGGGATTCGTCAGGATCGGCGCCGGCACGCCGGGCGATCGCAACCTGGTCTCGTTCTATACCGATGCCGGCCTCACCTATGGCGGATTGATCCCCGGCCGCGATGACGATACTGCGGGAATCGGCGTGGCGTTCGCGCGCTTCGGCAACAACGCGCGTGGCCTCGATCAGGACACGCAGTTCTTCACCGGCAACCCGGCATTTCCCATCCGCAGCCAGGAAGTGGTGCTGGAACTGACCTATCAGGCACAGCTCGCGCCATGGCTGACATTGCAGCCTGATCTGCAATATATCTTCAATCCGGATGGCGGCGTGCTGAACCCTGACGGCTCGCGCCGGCATGACGCCCTGGTGCTTGGACTACGCTCGACGATCACATTCTGATTGTCATTGCAACTGCGCGAGCAGACGGACGCCCTGCGTGACGACATGCGCGCCTTCCTTCAGTCCGTCCACAACAAGGACGCGCTGTCCATCGAGGTCGATAATACGCACGACGTGTGGCAGGAATACCTCCGGCTCCGTCTGTTCCCATACCTCCTGCACACCATCTGGCCCAATTGTCAGAGCGTCGCGCGTCATCGGCAGACCGTGCTGCATTCGGCTCTTGCTTTGCACCGTGACCGTCACGGGCCGGCCGACACGCAATCCCTCCGGTGGGTTGTCGATCCGGAACAAGATCGGCGCTGACTGCTGTTCCATGGCAAGTCCGGTTCCGATGAAGCTCAGCGCCAGCGTCCGTCCTTCCGGTGTCACCGCCGAAGCACTCATGACACGCTGCGCGTTCGCGGCGACAGTCGGATCCGGCGCCAGGGCCTCGACCCACAGCCGGTTCGGATTGACGATCTCGAAGATTTTGTCGCCGGGATGCACGATGGCCCCGAGAATTGCGGTGGACACTGAGATCACCCCGGTCGTCGCCGCACGCAACACTTCCTGGGTCTGCAGCATCGGCAGCAGCGCATCGCGTTCGCGGCGAAGCCCTGCGATCCGCTGCTCGGACTGATAGATCTTGCCGTCACGGAACGGGACAAAGCTGAACTGCTTGAGGATCTCCAGGTTTTCGGTTTCGACGCGGATTGCTGTTGTGAGCTGTGCCACCTCGCGGCGCACCTGCGTACGATCGACAACGCCGACGGCCGGAATCACGTAGGCCAGGACCTGACCCCCGGTTACACTGTCGCCCAGCACCGGCAGGCCGCCCGGCGGCGCCTCGATACGGCCCAGCAGGCTTGCCTCGACATCGGCCTCGATGTGCCGGTCAGGAACGATGCGCCCGGCAAGGGTGACCGTCACAGGCAGGTCGGCAGCGACGGCGCGGGCAGTTCTGATTTCAAACAGCCGTTGCAGCGACTTGGGTACGAGGAATGTCCCATCCGGCCGACGGTCACCTCGGTCGAACACGAAATTGGCGAGCAGACCGGGATCGATCGGATGCGGCTCCGCTTCGCGCTCCTCTGCCGCGCCTGGCGGGGTTGCCATTGCTGGCCGCGGCGTCTGCACCTTAGCCGGCGGTTGATTGTTGCCGCGCACCTCGGTCGGACTCTGTGACTGGACATCTGGCGGTAAGCGGAGATCAGGAGTCCGATCGGTGATTTCTTTGTGCGGCACAGGCGTGCCGTTCATGCCGAACATGTAGGAGGTTTCCCATAGCGCCTCGCGGGCTCCTGAGACAATGGCGCCGATTCCGCCAATGATTGATGAAGCCACGCCCACAGTCGCGCCGTAGATTAATCTTGTGGCCGCCGGCTGCGGTGGCAGGGGTGCCGGTTCCGGCGCATTGCGGCGCACGACGACCTCGGGATCGTCCGCCGGCAACGCGTCGAACCAGCTCGCGGCGATGGCGCTGTGTGACAGCAAAACGCCGCACAGCAATCCAACCAGCAATCTGCTCACTGCGTACCAGCGATGGCGAACGCGTTGTCATAGGCGGCGAGCGAATAAGCCAGCAGCGCCTGCGACGCGGACACCGCGGTGGCCCGCTCACGCACGCGCGCGGTCCAGTCTGCGCCGATATCTCCTTCGTCCGACTTCTCGAGTTCACTCGCGGCCTCGCTGAAGCGACCGTCCATCGCAAGCGCGCGCATATGCTCGATAAGCCCGGGGTTTTCCAGTGGAGCACCGCCGCCGAATAGCGCGGTGAAGCGGCTCCAGCCGGTGTTCGCCCACGTCGTGCCAGAACCAGATCGCGCCGCGATCCGCGCGATGACACGATCGAACTCATCGGCGAGGTCGCGCATCGTGGGTGCCCCATCGCTGATCGCCTGCAACTGCTGCAGTGCACGATTGATTGCGCCGGGATACGGTCCGCCCGCCGCCATGGTCGCGACGTCGCGATCGATTGGCAGGCCGGCATCGATGTCGCGCCGCAGCCGCAACGCCAATGCCAGCAGGCCGGCCGCGCGCGCGCGCGCTTCGATCGCGGTGGTGGTGGCGCGCAGATCCTCGATTTGACGCGACAGGACATCGGTTGCGCGGCTCAGTGTCTCTCCGGTCGCTCGGTCGGCACGAAGTTCGGCAACCGTGCGCGTAATGTCGGCGGCCGTCGCCTGCTGCGCGGTGTCGAGGCGATCGAGCCGCGCAGTGATGTCGCCGAGGCGTGCACTCAACGCCTGCATGGCTTCCTCGCGCGCCCCTCGCCAACCGGCCTCAATGGCTGCCGACGGTGTGAGGAGCAGCGATACCGCGTTGCCGGCGCCGAGCCAGCGGTCCGCCGCCGCGCCAACACGCGGCCGCAATCCGGGCGCAGCGAGCGCGATCCCAGCCGCGGTCAATGCCAGCAGGGCACAAAACGCGGGGAACCACCGGCCACTCCGCCGACGTTCCATGGACGATGCGGCGATTGCCGAAGCGGATTGGGAGCTGCTGTCCGGATGGGCTACGTTTTCGTTCACCCGAACGACTGACACCGGCAGTGAATCGCTCATTGGCCGGCGCTTCCCCGGCGGAGCCGAACCGTGCACTGGGGCAAACACCAAGCATAGAGATCCGTCACATTCGTCATGGTTGGGCTTTGCCCAGCCATCCACATCTTCTTCTGACACGCGGCAAGACGCAACCCGATGTGACGATTGAATAGACAGTGAGTCTTTTGCATCTAAAGCAGGTACAATTCAGTTGGAAAGCGTGTCGTTTCACGCTACATAGCGCGCCACAGGGCGTCAACCATCGTTACATGGTTTTACAGATCGCGGGTGATGATTAACGCAAGGTAGCGCGCCGGGAGTGGCCCTATGCATGGGATTGCACAGCCTGTCGGCATTCTCGTCCGCATTCTCGCAGTGCTATTCCTCGTCACGTCGACTTATAATCCGAGTGGCTACTCCTATTGGCACTGGACATTCCGCGGCGGTGCGAATTACTGGGCGTTGAAGATCTTTCTCGGACTGCTGATAATCTTCGGCTTTGTGTTCTGCACCTATGCCACGTGGCGATCACTGCGCATCATGCTCGGCGCCCCATTGATCATGCTGATGGGCGCCAGTCTCTGGCTACTGTCGGATTGGGGTATCGTCGATCTGTCAGATAGGATACAGCGCACCCTGGCCTTGGAGTCCGCTCTGGTGATGCTTCTCGGCACCGGCGTCAGCTTTTCGCTGATCCGCTACAGGCTGAGCGGCCAGCTTGATTCGCGGACGCTCACCCGATGACAGTGCCTGGCATCCTGGTCCGCACGCTCGCCTGTTTTCTGCTGGTGTTCGCAACCTGGAATCCGACCGGCCACAGCTTCGTCGCCTGGGCGCGATACAGTCCATGGGCGAGCGCGCCGGAGACCGCGGTGGCAGGAACTCTGTTGCTGGGACTGCACATTCTGTTCGTGCGCATCGCCTGGCTGTCGCTTGGCGCTGACGGCATTTCTGCAGCGCTCGCGATCATCCTGGCGGCCCTGCTCACGCTGTACGAGTTCGACGTGATCGATCCGTGGCGTGGCATCATTTGGACCTACCTGCTCTTGAGCACGTTCTCACTCGTGCTGGCGATCGGCATGACCTGGTCTCTGCTCAAGCGTCGGATCGTGGGTCAGTCCAATTACCTCAACCCACCGCCCTAATCCGATTCCGACATCGGCATTGCCTCAGTCGCCACCGCACGCTGGCGATGCCGCACGCCATTGACCGCGCCAACCAGCCGGCCGAACAACGGCGGTTCGTCGTAGCGATAGTCCTGGATCAATAGAAGCACGATCAGCAGCAGCCAGAAGTTAAGCCGGTTGAGCGACCACAGCAGCAGCGGTCCGAGATACACCGTGCCGATGATGCTGGCGACAAATGTCGCGACTTCGCCCAGCAGCAGGCGGCTGCCACCAAGTGGCGCCCCCGACAGCCAGACCGCGATCGCCCGCACCAGCCATAGCGTCATCGCCAACGCCAGCCACGCCTGCAGATCACGTCGCGCGTCATCAACCGCAAGCACTGTCAGCAGCGCAACCGGCCCGTTGACCACCATGCCATGCGCCAGGTCCATGAACTGCCAAAGGCCCATGTCCCAATAACCGCCGACCATGATGACGCTATCCCACGTGAGCGCTTCAGCAGGCAGGATCACCGCGAGTATCGCAACGCCCACCATCATCCCGCCGATAACTGTAGGATCGGCCAGGCCACCCGATCTGCGGCGCAGTGGACGTGCCCACAATACGATGAACTGCCACGCAAGCAGCGGTGCAGCCACGATGAACGTTCGTAGCGCAATACGTCCGGCATCGCCCAGCAGATCGAAAATATCCATGGCGGGGCATCAGCCCCCGAGATTCACACCTGCACCTGCTTGTACCACCGCCGCGTCCGCAACAGACCCGCCCGGCGCGGCCGCCAGCCGTTGTCAATCATGATGCGCTTGAGCTGCCGCCGCGCCTCAGCCTCGTTGATCGTGTTGTCCGAGAAGTCACGCAGCAGCTCCACCGTTCGGCGGAACTGCCGCCGCGATATCAGACCATTCTTGCCGGCATGCCGGCTCATCAGTTGCTGAATGCGGCGTCCCGCCTCGGATTCGAAGACATAGTTGTTGTCCTCCGCCACCGACCGCAGCACGCCGCGCGCCTCGTCGAGCGTGAGGCCGAACCTCGTCACGCCCTCTTCCAGCAGATGGCGTTCCTGTGTCCGGTCGATGAAGCGATGCCCGAGCCCGTTCAGCTTCACCAGGTCACCAAAGCGCCGGCTGTCGCCGCCCCTGACCATTTCCTCGGCTGCTGCCATCAAACCCGTGGCTCCCGCGCTCGAATGTCCCACGATATAATTGTCTTCACATGAGTGTGTAAAGCCTCGTAATGCAAAATGGAGTGAGTTCGTTATTCCTAATTTTCCGAGGAGCACCTCGATTCAACGGTGCATAGGCAGACAACTTACGGCACTGCTTTTAATTATTAACGGCCGCGACGACTAAACTCGCGGCACTGGTTAAATTGTTAACGGCCGCGGAGAGTAACCGATGGACCTGACGACGCTGACCATGATCGTGATGCTGGCAGTGGCGGCCGTCGGCTTCGATACCGTCTGGCACCCGACCGAAGTCATCTTGCAGGCGTCAACCGCTGGCAATCTCGACAAGATCACCATCGGCCAGAACATGATCGACGGAATCCTGAGAAGCGAGGTTGATCGGATCTCCGCGACCCCGACGCTGGTGGGGAAGCCTCGCGTGGAGCTTGGCAGGCATGGCGGGTTCGGCATGGCGATAGCCACCGCGGCCAACCTTCAATCGATCGCCTATGCGTTGCAGCAGGATGTCGGCTATCGGCCCGACCAGATCAATGTGGCCCTGTTCAGCGAGAATGGCGCCATCAAAGTACTGGTCACCGGGAGCGGCGGTCAGCGGGTTAACGGATTCGAGCAACTGGTTGAACAGCATAAGGGCGAATCGGTGATCGACCTGCTGCATCGCGCTGCGCTGATCGGCATGGCGCGCGTCGACCCGTATCTGACCGCGCTCAGCCTGATGCAGCGTCACGAGACAGACACGGATTTTTCCGACGCGGAAACGCTGATCATCGTGGCGAAGGGCAAGATCGCACCGACGCCGTTGAGCTTCGATCGCTCGTTGTTCGAAAACCTCCAAGGCATCCTGGCACTGTTCCGCGGTAACCAGAATGACGCCTACACCTGGTTCCGACTTGCCAATGCTTCCAACCCCGACAACATTGCTGCAGTGTTGAACCTCGCCTTCGCCGATCTGCAGCTCGACCAATATCGCGAGGCCGCCGATCGCATGGAACGGCTGTTGCATGACGCACCTGACTGCGATGCCACGCTGGCGAGCACCGGCTACGTGACCTGGGCGGCAGCGCTCCTTGGTATGCATGACGTGAACGGCGCCGATGATGTGCTGGCAAAGGCGATCGCCATCAAGCCGACCAGTTCCATCGCGTGGGATATGTGGTCCGAAGTGAAACGCCAGAAGGGTGACACAGTGCAGGCTGCGCGGCTGAACCAACAGGCGTTAAGTGTTGCGGGCACATTCGAGAATTACGCCGAGATCGCCGCGCTGTATTTCCAGTTGACCTGGCAGGACAGGCAGCCGGTCATGCGCAGCCGGTTCACCAATCCGCCAGCCACGAGACTGCACTGAGCAACCGAGCCGCCATCATCCTGTCATCGCTCTCCCGCCTCGCGTCGGGGCGCCCCCACGCGCTGCATCCGCGCCGGCAATGGGCCCTGAGCGTCGTGCTGGTCGCGGTCCTGGCGGCATTCGGCTTGTCTGCGCTGCCGAGTGATCTTACCGCCGCGGCGGGTTCCATAAGCCTACGCGATCCGTCGGGCGCCATCACGGGAATCGGCGCTCCGGTGTTCGTGCTGCGCGATAGCGGCCTGGCGGTTCGCTTCGGCAATGCCGTTGCGACACGGGATGGGGCGGTCCGCATCGGCTTCTACGATGGGCTCGATCCGCTGCTGGCACGTGCCACCGAGCCCGTGTCGCTTCCCGCAGATCCACGGCTGCTCTGGTTGCTCGCTTCACCCGATGAGCGGCAATCGCTGCGCGACGCCACTGCCGAACTAGCCCACGCGTTGCCGCAGAGCGCTCTCGAGATGCTCCATTCTCCCGAGTTCACCGGGCTTTATCGCGACCGCCTGGAGCAGCGTCTCCGCATCGACCTCGATGCTGCATGGCAAGCCACGCGCAACAACGGGGCGTGGCAGGACCTGCTGCGCGGCTACGAGCCGATTCTGCGCGACGCCGCATCACGCGAGCTGCGGCCGATCATGGAAAATCGCTTCCAGAGCGTCCCAATGCGCATGTTGCGTGCCAATGCGCTCCAGCTCATCAATCCGTTTCACGACCCGCGCTGGAACATGGCACCGGTCGAGGATGCGTTGCAGGCCGCCTTGCAGGAGGTGCAGGAGCGTGGTCTGGCTGAACGCACGGTCGCCCGATTGCTGGCGTCGCCGCCGACCGCCGATTTCATCGAATCATTCACCGATGCGATGGCCGGCGAGGTGCTGCATGACGGGGCGCTCCACGATCTCGTCAGCCAGCTGGTCTCCGATAAACGATTGCGGCCATATCTGAACAATCTGATCGAGCGCGCGATGGACTTGGCACGGGTCGCGCCACGTCTGCTGGTCAGCCTGCATGGCAGCACCGACCTTAACCCGGTGGCATCAATCATCATCCGCACGCTGGTATCCGGCCGCAGCGACCGCGTGGTGGTGTTCATGAGCCCGGCGCAGCGCGACGAGATGACGGCGCGCGATCCGGCCGCGGTGCGGCCGCTGATACGCATTGTGCCGAGCTGATGGCGGACGTCACGCATGCGCCGCTGTCGCTCGCGGTAAAAGACCTGACGATCGTCCGGCCGGACGGCGATGTGCTGCTGCGCGACGTTTCTCTGGCGATCGATCCAGCCGAGCTGGTGCTACTGGTGGGACCCAGCGGTAGCGGCAAATCGACATTGCTGTTGTTGCTGGGAGGCCTGCTGGAAACCGGGCCGGGTAACTGGCAGGTCTCCGGGCGTCTTGCCTGTGGTGCCGAGACTTTCGACCTGTCGCGTCAGCGTGCTGAGGTTGGCGGCGTGGTGTTCCAGCACTACGCGTTGTTCGACGACCTGGACGCGCAGGAGAACCTGCGAATCGCACTCGATCATGCACCACGCGGCACGGCCGCCCTGGCGGACGATGTCGCTGCCATGCTGTCGGACATCAATCCGCGTCAGTCGATCGCCTCCTGCAGCGGTGGCCAACGACAAAGGCTGGCGATCGCCCGCACGGTGATCGCCAACCAGCCGGTGCTGCTGTTCGACGAGCCGAATTCCGGCCTCGACATCGCGTCCGCCCGGCGGTTGCTTGAGGTGATCCGCGATCTGTGCGGAACGATGGGCAAGCCGGCACTGATCGCGGTGCATCACTTCGAGGAATTGTTGCCGCTCGCCGACCGCGTGCTGGTGATTGATCCGCGCAGCCGGCGCATGGTCGAGCTGCCACCCGACGTCGCGCGCATCGAAGCACGGCTGGAACAGGCCGCAGCGGCGCCGACGGCGGGTGCGGCGACGCCCGTGTCGCAGTGGGGGCGGCCGGCGCGACATCACTCGCGCCACTGGTGGTTCGCCCGCTACGTCGTCGGCTATTTCTGGCTGCTGTGCGCCGCGCCGATCATGCTCCTGTACATGGGCTCAGGTGGGGCGATCATCGGCTTCGTCACCGTGTGGTTCGGCTTCAACTACCATTCATTCGGCGGCATTCTGAAATCGGTGCTGCACGACGAGACGCTGGTCGGTCTCGGCATGGTGCAATCCCGCGTCGCCATCCCGCTGATCGCTAACCTGCTGTTCGTTGCACGCAACAGCGCCGTGATCGCCGCGGATGTCGGCAACCGCGTGATGTCGTCGCAGTTCCAGGCCATGACGAACCTGAACATCCCTGGCCGCAGATATGTGTTCGCCTCGATCCTGATCACCATGGTGACCGGCTCGATCGCCTATCTGGTGCTGTCCCTGTTGATAGGCAGTTGGGCAGCGCAGGAGACCTGGCATCTGCAATTCCCTTCGCAGTATCGCGCGCTGTTCCGAACACAGTTTTTCCGCAATGTGCTGACCGAGGCCGGTTGGCCGCTGCCGGTTATGGGGTGGGTCGTGGTGAAGGCTGGCCTGAGTGCGCTGCTGGCAGGAGCGTCGTCGATCGTGATCGCAATCGGGCCCAAGCCGTCAAGTCAGGCGGTGAACAGATCGGTCGCCAATGCCATCGTGATCGGCGTGATCCTCACGCTCCTTGTGCACGCCGGCATCTCGATACTGACGAACTGAAACGAAAGCCATAGACTACCCGCCGACCCGAAGCAGGAAGCCAGGCCGTGGACCAGAACGAAACACCGCCACGCAGTTCGGCCCGCACGCTCGCCATCATTGCGATTGTTGTCGCGATTACTGCGCCGTTCTGGGAGGGCGCACTGCTGGGCAGCATCAACATCCACATGCCGATGGCGAGCGACATCGCGGAGAATGCCCGCGCTCTGGGAAGGCTCGACAGCCGCACCGCGGCGTTGGAGCAGCAGATTGCTGTCCCGACATCGCAGCTCGACAGGCTGCAGACCCAGCTCGCCGGAACCACAGGCCGCGCCAACGCCACTGCAGACCGCATCGGCACCTTGGCAATGGTGGAACTCGTCACTGCACTGCACAGAGCCGGTGGCTTTGAGCTGGAACTCGCCGCACTGCGCGGCACGGTCCCGGATCCGGGTGAGCTGAAGCCGCTGCTGGACCAGATCGAGCCCTACGCGGTAACCGGCGTGCCATCGGCAGCGCGCCTTCGCCAGGAGTTCTCACGGATCAGCATGCGCATCGAGTGGTCGCAGCACAGCTACCTGTCGGTCGCCTGGATGGTGCACCTGCTGCCCTGGCAGCACGGCGCAAGCGCCGCCCAGCCTGGCGTGCCAGACGATGCGCCCGAACTGCTGCACCGAGCGAGCATGCAACTCGGCAATGGCGATATGGCGGGTGCGGTGGCGACGGTGCAGTCGATCAATGGTCTGCCCCAGGAAATGCTCGCCGACTGGCTGGAGGACGCCAAGGCCCGCGTTGCCGCGGATGCAGTGGTGCAGCGGCTGACCGATCGGGTCGACACGAGGCGGTGACGCATTTGCGTAACCGCAGGCTACTCGGCCGCCGCGGCCTGCTCGCTTCCGCGGCGCACGCGCAGCCGTCGGATCTGGCGCGGGTCAGCGTCCAGCACACGGAATTCGATCCCTGACGGGTGGCTGATCACCTCGCCCTTGGTCGGCACCCGCCCGGCCAGCGTGAACACCAGTCCGCCAACCGTCTCGATGTCGGCATCGCGCTCGTCCTCCGACAGCACGGGACCCATGCGATGCTCGAACTCCTCCACCGGCAGGCGCGCATTGATGTCGAGCGCCCCATCGGGCCGTTCCACCACCATGGCCGCCTGTACCTCGTCGTGCTCGTCGGCGATGTCGCCGACGATGGTCTCGACCAGGTCCTCGATTGTCACCAGCCCATCCACCCCGCCGTATTCGTCGATCACCAGCGCCAGATGCATCCGCTGCTGGCGCATCTGCAACAGCAGATCCAGCACCGGCATCTGCGGCGCCACCATCAGCGGGCGGCGCAGGATGGCCTCCAACGAGAACGACTCGGGCCGGCCGACATAGGCAAATACGTCCTTGATGTGCACCATGCCGATGATGTCATCGAGCTGCTCGCGATAAACCGGAAGCCGCGAGTGACCCTCGGCGCGAATCTGCTGCAACGCCTGCTCCAGCGTCACATCGACCCGCATTGCCACAATGTCGGCACGCTGCACCATCACGTCATCGGCGGTGGTCTCGCGCAGGCGCAGCACGTTGGCGATCAGCGCGCGCTCCTGCCGGTCGAGTTCCGGCTGTTCGCCCGCCACCAATTGTTCGTCGTCCGCCGCCTCCTGCACCAGTTCGGCGATCGACTCGCGGAGACTGTGCTCCGGCTGGCGGCCCAACATGTGCCGCAGCCGGTCGAGCAGCGAGGCGCGCGAGCCGTTGCCGTTGCTCATGCGCGCTTCCACGGGTTGGGCACGCGCAGCCGATGCAGGATACGCGCCTCCGCCAGTTCCATGCGGCGCGCATCGCCCGGATGGTGGTGGTCGTGGCCGGCGAGATGTAGTGCCCCGTGCACTACCAGATGCGCGAGATGATGCGCCGGACGGCGCCGTGCGGCGGCCGCCTCCCGACGGATCACGCCGAGCGCCAGCAGCATCTCGGGCGCGGGTTCGGTGTAGGTCAGCACGTTGGTCGGCTGGTTGCGGCGGCGATGGCGGGCGTTCAGCCGGCGCACCGTCCGGTCGGCTGCCAGCACAACCGTGCCGCTTGCGCCGGCCGCGAGGGCGGCACGCGTCGCCACCAATTCGGCACGCGGGACCAGCCGGCGCCAGGCCGGCTCCGCAACGATGACGTTGACCTCGTCCCGGAACCCCGCTTGCGCGGGGCCGCTACTCGCCTCGGGGTCCATCGCCTATTTGCCGGTCCCCTCATTCTCGCCGCGACGGCGGGCCTCGCGCCGCTTGTCGCCTTCCGCCGCAGCGCGCTGATCATACGCATCCACGATGCGGGCGACCAGTGGATGACGCACCACGTCGCGGGTGCCGAGCCGGACCACGCCGATACCCTGGATGCCTTCGAGGGTGTCGAGCGCATCGCGCAGGCCCGAGCGCATGCCGTTCGGCAGATCGACCTGGGTCAGATCACCGGTCACCACCATGCGGGTTCCCTCCCCCATGCGCGTCAGCCACATCTTCATCTGCACCGAGGTCGTGTTCTGCGCTTCGTCGAGGATCGCATAGGCATGCGCCAGCGTGCGGCCGCGCATGAAGGCCAGCGGCGCCACCTCGATCTCGCCGTTGTTCATCCGTCGGAGCACCTGCTCTGCCGGCAGCATGTCGTGGAGCGCATCGTAGAGCGGGCGCAGATAGGGATCGACCTTCTCTTTCATGTCGCCGGGCAGGAAGCCCAGCCGTTCACCGGCCTCCACGGCCGGACGTGACAGCACGATACGGTCCACCTTGCCGGCCTGGAGCATCGCGACGGCCTGCGCCACCGCGAGGTAAGTCTTGCCAGTGCCGGCCGGGCCGACGCCGAACACCATGTCATGCGTTGCCAATGCCTCGATGTAGGCCGCCTGGCCCGGGCTGCGGGGGCTCACCGCGCCCCGGCGGGTGCGGATTGCCGGCACATCAGACAACGGCAGCCGGGGATCGATATCGGCATCCGCCAGTCGAATCGCTGCCTCGACGTCCGGCCGGCCGATGCTCTCGCCGCGCTCCAGGCGGCGCCACAGGCCCTCCAAGGTCGCCTGGGCGGCGTCGACGCGCGCCGGCTCGCCGGTGATCGCGACCCGGTTGCCGCGACACGACAGCCGCACGCCGAGTGCCTGCTCGATGCGGACCATGTGCCGGTCGTGGTCGCCGAGCAGCAACGGCAGCAGAGTATTGTCGCTGAACTGGAGGGTCACGGCCTTGCCGTGCGGAGAGGCGGCGGAGGTAGCTGGGATGGCGGTTGTCTGGCTCAAGCGCAGGCTCTCTCCTCGGTGAGGGTTCCAGACAATGAATTGGGAAGCGCGGCGGCGATCTGCACGGATATTTCTTTGCCGATCAGGTCTGACAGCCCGGTTACATGGACCGGCTGAAGAAATGGCGACCGCCCGGCGATCTGGCCGGAATGCCGCCCCGGCCCGGTGAACAGCACCGGCAAAGTGAGCCCGACGCAGGCGGCGTTGAACCCGGTCTGTTGGTCGCGAAGCAGGGCCTGGAGTTCCGCCAACCGCCGATCCTTTTCAGCGCCCGGCAGCTGGGATGGCGCGCCTGCGGCAGGTGTGCCGGGGCGCGGCGAGTATTTGAAGCTGAACGCCTGGGCGAAGCGTACCTCGCGCACGAGGGCCAGCGTCGCCTGAAAGTCTGCCTCGGTCTCGCCGGGGTGGCCAACGATGAAATCGGACGAGAGCGCCAGGTCTGGCCGCGCCGCGCGCAGCCGTTCGACAAGGCGCAGATAATCCGCCGCGACATGCCGGCGGTTCATCGCGGCCAGTACGCGGTCGGAGCCTGACTGCACCGGCAGGTGCAGGAACGGCATCAGCAAAGGCAGATCGCGATGCGCGCTGATCAGCTCCTCGTCCATGTCCCGCGGGTGCGACGTTGTGTAGCGCAGGCGCAGCAGGCCGGGCTGCGCAGCCAACTCCCGCAGCAGCCGCCCAAGCCCCCAGGTGCCGCCGTCCGGCGCCGCGCCATGCCAGGCGTTGACGTTCTGTCCCAGCAGTGTGATCTCGCGCGCGCCCTGCGCGACGAGTCGCCGCGCCTCGGCGATCACCGCCGCTGCCGGCCGACTGCTCTCGGCGCCGCGTGTGTAGGGCACCACGCAGAAGCTGCAGAACCGATCGCAGCCCTCCTGGATAGTAAGGAATGCAGTGATCCCCTGAGGCGCGGCAGCGTCGGGCAGGAAGTCGAATTTCTGCTCGGCTGGAAAATCCGTCTCGATCACTGCCCTGCCGGCGCGTGCGGCACGGGCCACCATCTCGGGCAACCGATGGTAGGTCTGCGGACCCAGGACGATATCGACATACGGCGCGCGCGCCAAAATTTCGTCGCCCTCCGCCTGCGCCACGCAGCCTGCGACCGCCAGAACCATCCGTCCGCCCGCCGCGGCACGCTGCTCCTTGAGCCGCCGCAGCCGGCCAAGTTCGGAGAACACCTTCTCGGCGGCCTTGTCGCGGATGTGGCAGGTATTGAGGATCACCATGTCGGCGTCCTCCGGCACAGGCGCCGGCGAATAGCCCAGCGGAGCCAGTACATCGGCCATCCGGGCGCTGTCATAGACGTTCATCTGACAGCCCCAGGTGATGACGTGCAGGCGCTTAGGGCCAGCCTCCCTCTCGCTCGTCGATGTAGGGGCTGTCGGGCTCGTGGAGCGGGTCAAGCGTTGCAGCTCAGGTTCGTCTCCTTGGGCAGGCGGCAGTGTGGCAGGAAAGATCGTCATCCTGTCAACCATTCTCGGACATACTCAGGCATACGCCGGTTCCGCTGCCGCGCCACCGACTGGGGGTGCGGACACGGGCCGATTCTGCCGCAGCGCCGCAGCGCCGTCCGCCACCGCCTGCCACACCGCATGCGACAGCGCCTTGCGGCTGGCGAAGCGTGTCGGATCGAGGGGCGGCTGTAGCAGGACGCTGGCGCGCAGGCCGCGGTGCTGTGCGAACCGCCAGAAATGCGAGGCCAGGTCCATGTCGCCGTACCACGCGAACACCGGACGGCTGGCGCGACCTGTCGGCAGACCGCCCAGCCGGTCGTACACCACCGATACCGGCTGAATAAGCGGTGGACCGTCGCCGTCGGCGATCGCGAAGAAGGCACTGCGGAATGGCAGCACGCGCGAGCCGTCCGACGTCGTGCCCTCAGGGAATAAGACCAGGTTGTCGCCAGCGGTGAGCCGCTCGCGCATCGCGTCGCGCTCGCGGCCGGTGGAGTGGCGCTGGCGGGAAATGAAGACCGTGCGGCCCAGTCGGGCGATGGTGCCCACGAAGGGCCAACCCCCGACCTCGTCCTTCGATACGAAGCAGGCATTGAGCCTGCCCCCCAGCACGGGCACGTCGAGCCACGTTGAGTGGTTGGAGACGTACACAACCGGCCGACCATTCGCAGTGCCGGCGGGCGCGCCGATTAGGCGTACCCGAAGCCCAAGCAGACGGCAGACCACCGACCAATAGAGGCGCGCGAAGGACGCTTTGGCGTGCCCCGGCAGCATCAGACAGACCGCCTGGACGGGCATGCACGGCAGCGTCCACAGCAGGACGCCGAAGGCGCGGCGCACGACGCGCAATGGACGCAGCAGAGCCGCCAATCCCCCGCCGATGGTCGGTAGCACATCGGCATTGGGCGCCCTGCCTTGGCCAGCCAGCACCGGGCGGCCGGCGGACAGCCGGCTTGGTCGACGAGCGCTTTCTGTCATCATGGCTGGGATAGCTCTTGCTCAATTCGTTAACAATGGCGCGACCGTGACACTCGGGGGAACTTTGGCCGTTTAGCATGGGCAGATGCGCCGGATCCTTGTTCTTCTGATCATTGCAATTACGGTTCTGGTGCAGGACGCGGCGACAGCGGCCGATCCGCAGCCCTATTCGGTGACTCTCAAGCCGACCGGGAACAAGACCCTGGACGGCGCGCTGCACGACGCGTCCTCGCTGATCTCGCTGCAGGACAAGGCGCCGGTCGGCGGCTTCTCGCTGGTAGAGCGCGCACGTCAGGACCTCGACCGGTTCCAGACCGTACTGCAAAGCTACGGCTACTACGCGGCGAAGGTGAGCCTCACGATCGCCGGCCATCCTATCTCAGATCCTGCATTGCCTGACATCGTCGCCCAGCTGCCGGCCGACCCCAAGACGGAGATCGCGGCAAGTTTTGACCTTGGCCAGCAGTTTCAGCTCGGCGAGGTGAAGATCAACGGATCGGTCCCGACCGATGCGCGCGACAAACTGGGCCTTGCCCCCGGGGCTCCTGCCCTCGCCGCCGATGTACTGGCGGCTCGCGACCGCTTGCTCAGCGCTATTCGCGACGATGGCTATCCGTTGGCCAAGGTCGATCTGCTACCCGTCACCCTACGCCCGGCTGATCACCTGCTGGACGTCGTCTTCGATGCGGAAACCGGTCCGCGGACCGATCTCGGACCGATCCACATCGACGGCCTGGAGGCGATGCACGAGGATTTCGTTCGGAGGCGCCTGTTGATCCACGAGGGCGAGCAGTTCAGCCCCACGGCGATCGACAAAGCGCGGCAGGATCTGCTGTCGCTCGGCGTATTCTCGACGGTGCGCATACAACCCGCCGGTCAGTTGGACGCACAGGGGAACCTGCCGATCACCGTCGACGTGACGGAGCGCAAACTGCGCTCGGTGGACATGGGCGTTGCCTACTCGACCGATCTCGGCGTCAACGTCAACGCCGGCTGGCATCACCGCAATCTGTTCGGCAACGCCGAGCAACTGAACCTGACCGGGGCGGTGAACCTCGGCGGCAGCGCCGTCACCCATCCCGGGTACCGATTCCAGGCGCAATTCATCAAGCCCGACTTTCTGACCCGCGATCAGCAGCTTGAGCTGGACCTCACCGCGCTGGACCAGAGCCTGAAGGCCTACGACCAGGTTGGCGTGATCGAGCAGGCGATGCTCAACCGCAAGTTTTCGCAACACTGGAGTGGCAGCGTCGGTCTGCTGGGCGAGCAGGAGAAGATCACCCAGGAGGGTGTCTCGACGCACTACAACCTGTTCGGGGTACCGATCGTGGCACGCTACGACAGCACGAACAGTCAGTTCGACCCAACCGAGGGTATCCGTGCAAGCGCTGGCATCACACCGACACAGTCATTTGGCAGCCAAAGCGCGACGTTTTTCGTCATGCAGGCGTCTGGCTCGACCTACATCGACCTCACCGGCGAAGGACGCAGCATCGTGGCTTTGCGGGGGCTGGTGGGCAAGATCGCCGGGGCGGGGGTGTTCAGCCTGCCGCCGGATCAGCGGTTCTATGCCGGCGGCAGCTCAACGGTGCGCGGCTTTCGCTACCAGTCGATCGGGCCGCACTTCGCGGACAACAATCCCACCGGCGGCACCGCGATCTCCGCTGGAACGGTCGAGTACCCGTCAGCGCATTCTCGGCAACTATGGCGTTGTCGGGTTCATTGACGCAGGCCAGGTCAGCGCCAACGGCGCGCCGTTCACCAGCGACTGGCGGGTCGGTGCCGGCGTGGGCTTCCGCTACTACACCTCGATCGGGCCGATCCGCGCGGACATCGCTGTGCCGCTGAACAAGCAGCCAGGCGGCGATTCGTTCGAGTTGTACCTCGGGCTCGGGCAGGCATTCTGAATGCGCCGCGCCGCAAAGTGGCTGGCCTGGATGCTCGCAGTCGTCATCGGGGTTCCCGTGGGGCTTCTGGTGCTGGTTATCGTCGGGGCAAACCTCGCACCAGGGCGCAATCTGCTGGTCAAACTGGTGCCCAGCCTTACCAGTGGGCAGGTGGCCATAGCGGGTCTTGGCGGCCGATTTCCTGACGCGCTCAGGGTCGCGACTGTCGAGCTGCGCGATACCAAGGGCGCTTACCTTACCCTGCACGACGTGGCGTTGGACTGGTCGCCCTCGCGGCTTGCGGAGCGTGTGCTCGACATCGAGCGGCTGACCGCGGCGAGCGGCAGCGTGGCGCGGCAGCCCGAACCAAGCTCGAGCAATAGCGGCAGCTCAGGGCTGCCGGTCAGGCTGGTCGTGCACCAGCTTCAGGTCGGTCGGCTTGAGCTGGCGCCGGCGGTTGTGGGCGCACCGTATGTTCTGGCGCTCGACGGCAGCGGACGGCTGGATTCGGTACTCAGCGGGTCAGGGGCAGCTCGCCGTCACGCGCCTCGACGCGGCGGGAAGCTACAAGCTGGACGCCAAAGTCGATGCGGCCCAGGTGAACCTGCGCCTTCAGGCCGACGAGCCGCCACATGGACTGATCGCCGCGGTGGCGAAGCTGCCGGACCTGGGCGCGATCTCGATCGACGCCAAACTGGATGGCCCCCGCGACGCGGTCGCAACGCATCTCTCGGCTGACGCCGGCCCACTTGCGGCGAGCGCGCAGGGCACCCTGGACCTCGTGCATAACGCCGCGGACCTGACGGTCGCCGCCCATGCGCCGGCGATGACCCCGCGGCCGGACGTGTCCTGGCAGGCCGTCGCGCTCGATGCCCGGGTGCAGGGACCCTTCGAGAGACCGAACGTGAACGGCCAGTTGCGGCTCGATCAGGTCGACGCCGCCGGCGGCGGGGTGCAGCGCCTGACAGCGGATATCGCCGGCAACCAGGGGCTGGTGCATCTGCATGCCACGGCGGATGGGCTGCGCGTCCCTGGCTCTCCGCCGGACCTGTTCGCGTCGGCGCCGTTGACGCTCGATGCCACCGCACATCTCGAGGCGCCCGACCGCCCGATCGAGTTCACGCTGCAGCATCCGCTGCTTTCCGCGCAGGGCTCGGCGCAAACCGCCGGTTCCCTGCAGGCGAAAGTGCACCTCACCATCCCGCAACTGGGGCCGTTCGCCGCAGTGGCCGGCGCCACATTGCAGGGTCACACCACGCTCGACCTCAGCGGCGGGATGCAGGACGGCATCACGCAGCTCGCGGTGACCGGAACGGTCGGACTCAACTCCGGCACACCGCCCGCCCCAGCGCTGCTTGGCAACGACGCGCACATAGACCTGCTGGCCAGTATGCATGGCCAGGACCTTACGGTGACCCGCTTCGCACTGAACGGACAGGAGGCCACTGCCTCGGTGCATGGTCGTGCGGGGCCGGACAACGTCGACCTGGACTGGTCCGTCGCGCTGCTGGATCTCACCGCGGTGCAGCCGAGCCTGAAGGGCAAGCTGGCTGCCCAGGGGCATGTCGGTGGCACACCGCAGAACCTTTCGGTGGAAACGGATCTGAGCGGTCAGGTCGCCACCGAGGGGATCAATCCGGGCGAGATCACGGCACACCTTCAGGCACAGGGCCTGCCAAACGCGCCCGACGGCCAGGTGACTGCGCAGGGCACCCTTCTCGGCGCGCCGATCGAGCTGGCGATGGCGGCGCAGCGCGGCGCGGACGGGGCCATTCATGTGACGATCGACCGTGCCGACTGGAAGAGCGCCCATGCCGACGGCGCACTCAGTGTGGCGCCACCCTACACCGCGCCCGAAGGTCGGCTGACCTTTGCGATGACCCAGTTCGCCGATCTCGCCCCGCTGCTCGGCAGGAGCATCACGGGCAGCGCCGAGGCGACGCTGGACGCCACCGCGGCAGAGGCGAAGCTCGTCGTTAACGTGCGGAATGCCGCACTGGCAGGGACCGCGTCGGTGTCACGCGTCGCTTTGAATGCAACCGTTGCTAACCCCGCAACGCATCCCGTGGTGGACGGCAATTTGTCGCTGGAGGGCCTGTCGGCCGGCAAGCTCGGCGCTTCCGGCACGGTGCAGGCTCAGGGTCCGATCGATGCGCTCGCCATCAAGCTGGCGGCCACACTGCCCGCGCTCGCCGGTGCGCCTGCCAAGCTGAACGCCGCGGCGACGCTGGACGTGCCGCGGCGCGGGGCGACCGTGGCCTCGTTGCAGGTGGACTGGAAACAACAGTCGCTGCGGCTGCTGGCGCCCGCGCGCATCGACGCCGCCGACGGCGTCGCGGTGGACAACCTGCGGCTCGGCCTGCAGAAGGCGGTGCTGACGGTCAATGGCAAGGCCGGCAGCAGTCTCGATCTGACCGCCAACCTGCGCGACCTGCCCGCCGACATCGCCGCCATCGTCTCGCCGGACCTGGCGGCAAACGGCACCGTCTCAGCCGATGCGCGCCTCACCGGCACCTCGGCGCGGCCCGACGGCACCGTCCGGCTCAATGCACGCGGCGTACAGTTGCGTAGCGGCCCGGGTCGGGCGATCCCGGCCGCCAACCTTACCGCCGAGGCGGCGTTGAGCGGCGGTGCCGCTCGCATCGATGCGCGGCTGACGGCAGGCAGTTCCAATCTCACGGTGACCGGCACCGCGCCCGTTTCTGCCGGCGGATCGCTCGACCTGCGGACCACGGGCCTGGTCGATCTTGGCATGATCCAACCGTTGATGGCGGCCAGCGGGCGGCGAGTGGCCGGCCGGCTGAACCTGGATGGGCGCGTCACCGGCAGTGTGGCAGCGCCGCGGATTTCCGGCACCGCGCAACTCGCGAACGGTGAGGTGCAGGACTACAAGCTTGGCCTCAACCTGCGGGCGATCGCGGCGACCATCCAAGGGGACGGCGAACGCATCCGACTGGCCCGGTTCACCGCGCAGGCAGGGCCTGGCACCATCGGCGGCTCGGGTACTGTCGGGCTTGCTGCGCCGATGCCGGTTGATCTGACATTCACCGCGCAGAACGCGACTTTGGCCGCAAACGACATGCTGACCGAGCGTCTCGATGCGAACGTGACCGTCGCCGGCGAGGCGCAGGGCGACCTGAGGGTGCAGGGCACTGTGCGGGTGCTCCGTGCGGACCTGCAAATTCCCGATAAGCTGCCGCAGAGCGTTGCGGTACTGCCGGTGCGCAAGCCGAATGCGCCGGCGCAACCCACGACGCCGACGGCGCCGGCTCCCAATGTCGCGCTCAATCTCAACATCAAGGTGGACCAGTTTCTGATAAGCGGACATGGGCTGGATGCAGAGCTGGCCGGGGAAATCCGGGTCCGCGGCACCGCCGCCAATCCCCAGCCGGACGGAGGCCTCCAGGTGCAGCGTGGCACGTTCGGCGCGCTGGGCCAGACGTTGAACTTCAGCGAGGGCAGCGTGAACTTCATCGGCGGCGGCATCGCCGATCCGGCGCTGCATTTCGTCGCCAACACAACCGCCAACAATATCACCGCAACGATCACCGTCGGCGGAACGGCGCGTAATCCGAAGATCACGCTGAGCAGCGTGCCTGATCTGCCGCAGGATGAGATCCTGGCGCAGATCATGTTCCATCGCAGCACGAGCCAATTGAGCCCGATCGAGTTGGCGCAAATCGCGGCGGCACTCGCCTCGTTCTCGGGTGCGGTTTCGGGCGATCCGCTCGCCAACCTGGGAAAGTCGCTGGGATTGGACCGGCTGTCGGTCGGCACCAACAACGCCGGTGCGGCGACGTTGCAGGCTGGGAAATATGTCGCCCCCGGCCTTTATCTGGGCGCTAAGCAGAGCGCTTCGGGCGGCACGCAGGCCGCGCTGCAGTTCGATATCACCAAGGGCCTCAAACTGGAGACCACCGCCGGCATGGGCGGCGGCAGCCCGCAGGGCTCAACCGATTCGAGCGGTTCGAGTGTCGGGCTGACCTATCAGTTCGAATATTGAGGCTGACAGGCATCGCCTGTATCACGGCGGTAGATACCCACCGGGACGGCAATGCAGTCGATCGAGTCAACGCTTCGAATGGTGCCGGGCCTTGCGCAGCTTGACGGCGCGTCCCTGAAGCACCTTGCTGCCGCGGGCGACCTGGCCGAGGTGAGCGCCGGCGACGTGCTGTTCCGCGAAGGCAGCCGACCGGAGGCGCTCCACATCCTGCTCGAAGGCAAGGTGAGCCTGACCGGCACGGCAGCCGATGCATCGAGCACAGTGATCGACATCCTGGGACCCGCCAGCAGCTTCGTGCTCGCCAACGTGCTGAGCGAGGAACCCTACCTGATGGGCGCGCAGGCGATTTCGCGCTCGGTGCTGGTGCGCATCGCTGCGGAACCGATGCGGGCGGTGGTGGCATCCCAGCCGGCCGCCGCCATGGTGATGATGCGCGCCATGTCGGCGGAGCTCGCTAAAATCACGCGCCAGGTTGTGGACCTGAAGGTGCGCGTCGCTGCGCAGCGCCTAGGGACATACCTGCTGAGTCAGGTGAAGGATCCGTCCGCGACCCAGGCGAACTTCCGGCTATCGGTGACCAAAGGGCTGCTGGCGGCATGGCTGGGCTGCCGGGCCGAGAACCTCTCGCGCGCCTTCATGGCGCTGCGGGCCTACGGCGTGGAGACGCACGGCTCCCGCGTTCTGCTGCACGACATCTCGCGTCTGAAGGCCTACACCGGGCTATCCGACAACACGGGTCACCACGCAGCCGACGCTCGTCAGCCGGTCGAGAAGATTTTCGGCGACGCCTTCAGGCTGCGACCCCGGCAGAGGCGCGAAGGGTGACGTCGCGTCAGGTCTGAGCCATCTATCGCGCCACCGATGCGGAGGAGCGGTGTGACGTAGATGATCATCGGATTCGTGGGATCGCCCATCGAAACGGCCATCTATCTGCTCTGCGTGATAACCAGCCTGCTCTGTGCCTGGCTGCTGGCTCGCGCCTATCTCCGCGGCCGGACCAAGCTGCTGGTCTGGAGTTCGATCTGCTTTGCGCTGCTGGCACTCAACAACCTTGTGCTGGCGGTGGATATTCTGCTGCTGCCGGCCAATGACCTGACCATCCTGCGACTGATCACGGCATTGCTGGCTGTTGGTGTGCTGCTGTTCGGCTTCATCTGGGAAGCCTCGTGAGCGATACCGTCGTCGGCTATTTGGCGGGCATGGTGACCGCCGGATTTCTGGCCTGCGGACTGTTCTTCTTCCGGTTCTGGTGGCGCAGCCGGGACTTCCTGTTCATTGCATTCGCCGCGGCGTTCTGGCTGCTTGCCCTGAACGCCGCGCTGGTGACTTTTGTTCCGGAACCAGATGAGCAACGTGCCTGGTTCTATTTGCTGCGCGTGGCGGCCTATCTGCTGATCGTTGTCGCTATCGTGCGCAAGAACACGGGTGGGCCCGCAGCGGATTAATCAGAAGCTGCGGTCGGGCCGCTATGTGCGTCGGGGGAATTTGCCGGCTTCGCGTGACGATCAGGGGAGCTAACCAGATTGAAGGATCAGTATGCTAGAAGGCCATTTGGTGCGGGAGATCAATGTTGGCGCTGGCGTCCTCTGTCTCTACGGCCAAGCGCGAAGTGCTCCATGGGCTGGCAGAGGCCCTTGCAGCGCTCGCCGGACGCATCCGGGGGCAGGGCGAGGCAGCCCGTGAGGTGGGTCTGCTGATCGCGCAATCCGAGGACCTGGCGGCACGCGCCTGGCAAATTGCATGTGCCAGCCGCGCCGACAAGGATGCTGCTGCGGATCTTGCCGCAGCGATAAAGTCTTTTGTCGAACATGCAGAGGCGCTGTCGCAGCGAGTTGCGCGTGAAGCGTCGAGCAGCAACGCGCTCGCTGCGATCCTGAGCGACGAGGCGGTCGAGCTGAAGTCAGCCGGGCGCGAAGTCGATGGTGTCAACGACATGAAGGTCATACGTGCCCGTCTGCGGCCGCTTCTCGACAGGCTTGCGGCAGTACCCGGAGCGTCTGGCGGCCATGACTGGGGTTGCCTCGGATGTCGCGGGGCTCGGTGGCATGGCCAGGGCAATGGCTGAACATACGCAGGGACTGCACGAGAATGGTCGCAATCCTGGGATTGCCGCGGTCTCGCTTTATCGGGAGCTGCGTGGCTTCGCCGACGCCGCGGGATCAGTCGCTGGCAAAATGTGGCAGGACGAGAAACAGATACAGCAGACGATCGCCCAAATGCACGAGCAGACCACTCAGCTCGCCTCGCCAGAGGCCGCAGCAGCGGCGCAGCGCAACGCCACCGCGGTCGGCCGGATGCGCGACATGATCAACCAGACAAAGGCGACGGAGGCGCCCGCGTCCTCCACCGAGCCACCAAAGCCCCCCCGCGGGATGGGCTGGGGTTATGCCCCCAGACCATCACGATAGGCATTGGAATCGTGGCATCGGATCGATCCATGGCGCTGATCGAGGGGTATTAGCGCCGCGCTTCGATGCGGTCCCAGATCATCGCCTCGATGCTGATCCCGTCGAAGCGGTCGATCTCTTGGATGCCGGTGGGCGACGTAACGTTGATCTCGGTGAGCCAGTCGCCGATCACGTCGATCCCGACGAAGATCATGCCCTGTTGGCGCAGCGTCGGGCCGATCGCCGTACAGATCTCGCGGTCGCGCGCAGTCAGCGAGCACTTCTCGGGTCGACCCCCGACATGCATGTTGGAGCGCGCCTCGCCCTCCGCCGGGACACGGTTCACCACGCCGACCGGCTCGCCGTCCACCAGGATGATGCGCTTGTCGCCCTGCCGCACCGCCGGCTCGTAGCGCTGGAACATCAGCGGTTCGCGTGAGCGTGCGAAGTGCATCTCCAGAAGTGCAGCGAGGTTCTCGTCGTCCGGCTTGATGCGGAACACGCCGGCGCCGCCGTTGCCGAACAGCGGCTTGACGATGATGTCGTTGTGTTCGAGACGGAACGAACGGATGGCGTCGAGCTCCCAGGTGATCATGGTGGGCGGCATCAGCTCAGGAAAATGCGTCACCAGCAGCTTCTCTGGAGCATTGCGCACCGCGGCGGGGTCGTTGACCACCAGCGTTTTCGGGTGGATGTGCTCAAGCAGATGGGTTGCGGTGATGTAGGCCATGTCGAACGGCGGGTCCTGGCGCATCAGCACCACGTCCATCGTCGCAAGGTCGAGTTGGACAGGTTCGCCGAACACATAGTGCGCGCCACGTTTGCGCTCGACGGTGACAGGGCGGGCGCGGGCGAGCAGTCGCTCCTCGCGGCGTTCCCCCTGGCGCTTGACACCTTCGCGCAGGGCCATGTGACGCACCTCGTAGTGCCACAGCGCATGGCCGCGGCGCTGCGCCTCCAGCATGAGGGCGAAGGTGGAGTCGGCGTCGATGTTGATCGACTCGATCGGGTCCATCTGGACCGCGACCTTGAGCTGCCGTGCCATGAGGAGCTCCAGCGTTCTGTTTCGCGCCGATCTCTATGGGGAGACGCGGCGGAACGCCAGAGGCGGGGCTATGTTTCAATGTTACACGAATCCGGCTACTAGCCCCCGCCGGATTGGGGGACGCAGCCGAAGCCCGATGCTGTTCAACAGCCTGCCCTTCATCCTGGGGTTTCTGCCGCCGGTGCTGCTGGGCTATTGGCTGCTGGCGCGCAAGGACACGGCACGGCTGTATTTCCTGCTGGGCGCCTCGTTGGTCTTCTATGGCTATTGGGACTGGCGCTTCGAGCCGCTGCTGCTCGGATCGATCCTGTTCAACTGGCTGTTCGCCGAAGCCTATTTCCGTGTCGGCTGGAAGTCGCTGCTGGTGACAGCGATCGCGCTCAATCTCGCCTCGCTCGGCGTGTTCAAATATCTCGGCTTCTTTGCCGGCGCCGTCGCCCTCGCAACAGGGTGGCGTTGCGATTTTCCGGCGATTCTGCTGCCGATCGGCATCAGCTTCTTCACGTTCCACAACGTGATCTATCTCGCCGATCTCCATGGCGGGCGGGCGCCGCGCTATTGCCTGCGCGACTACGGACTGTACATCGCGCTGTTTCCCCAGATTCTGGCGGGGCCGCTGGTGCGCTACTACGAGATCGTGCCGCAGTTCCGCCTGTCGCCGCTGCGCGCGGGATGGGAGGTGCGGTGCGCCCAGGGTCTCGCCTTGTTCATCATGGGCCTGGGCAAGAAGGTGATGCTGGCCGACGCGCTTGCGGCGCTGGCCGATCCGGCGTTCGCGGCATCGGCGGAGCGCATGCTTGGGGTGGGCGAGGCGTGGACCGCCGCGCTCGCCTTCCCGCTGCAGATCTATTTCGACTTCTCGGGCTATTCCGATATGGCGATCGGGCTCGGCCTGATGCTGGGTTTCGGGCTGCCGGTGAACTTCAACGCGCCCTATCGCGCCGACGGCCTGCGCGACTTCTGGCGGCGCTGGCACATGACGCTGTCACGGTTCCTGCGCGACTATCTCTACATCCCGCTGGGCGGCAACCGGCACGGCCTGGCGCGGCAGGTGGCGGCGCTGCTCGTCACCATGACGCTGGGCGGACTGTGGCACGGCGCGGGATGGAGCTTCGTCGTCTGGGGCACGCTGCACGGGCTGGGGCTGGCGGCGGGCGTGACGTGGCGGCGCTGGCTGCCACCGCTGCCGCGGCCGATCGGCTGGGCGATGCTGATGGTCTTCCTGCTGGTAACCTGGGTGTTCTTCCGCGCGCCGAGCCTTGGCGCCGCGTGGCATTTGCTGGGTGCGCTGGTGGCCGGGGGCGCGCCTGCCGCACCCGCCGGGGGCGAGGTCATCGCGGTTGCCGCTGCGGTGGCGCTGATCGGACCGACCAGCCAGGATATCGCCGAGCGGCTGCGGCCCTGGCGCTGGCTCGCGCCGGCCGCGGCGTTCGCCACACTCCTGCTGTTGTTCAAGCTGGGCGATGGGCCGGCCTATGAGTTCATCTATTTCCGTTTCTGACGCGGCATCCGACGCAGCGCGCTGGGGCCGCCTGCTGTGGCGCTACGCGGCGATCACGCTGGCGGCCGGGCTGCTGCTGGGCATGCTCGCGCTGGTGCTGGACCCGTCCGATACCGGGCGGCTCTCGCTGCTGCCTGCGTACGGCGTCGCGGATTTCGGGCCGCGCCTGGCTTCGGCCAGCATCGCGCGCCGGCCGGCCGTCGACGCCGCCATATTCGGCAATTCGACGGTCCAATTGCTCGATCCAGCGCGGCTGTCCCGGCTGAGCGGGCGCAATTTCGTCTCGCTGGCGGTGCCCGGCACCGGCCCGGTCGAGCAGCTCGCGCTCGCCGCGTTCTTCCAACGCCATCACCCGGCCGGCCCGGTGCTGGTGTTCGGTATCGACGCGTCGTGGTGCACGACCGACGATCCGATCAAACTCGCCCACCCCTTCCCGTTCTGGCTGTATTCCGCGAATCGCTTCGACTATGCGGTCAATATGATGCGCTACAAGTCGTTCGAGGCCGTGCTGCGGCGCCTGAAGCTGCTGGCCGGCTATGGACGCATGGCGCGGCCCGACGGCTATCGCGACTACGACACGGGCAATCCATGGCACCTGCCCGAATTCCGCGAACCGGCTGCGCCGGTGACGGCTGCCGGAACACAGGCTGTCACGACCGACGATTTCACCGCGCCGCCTTTGTTGCGCCAATTCCTCGCCAGGCTCGATATCGGCGCGCGCGTCGTTCTCGTCATGCCGCCGCAGCACGCCAAGGCGCTTCCGCCGAGTGACAGTCTGGCGGCAGCTTCGCTCGATGTGTGCAAAGAGGCGTATCGCCGGCTGGCTGGCGCGCGGCCTGATACAAAATGGCTGGATTTCCTGCGCGACGGACCGATCGCGCGGCAGGCCGAGAATTTCTGGGATGCCATCCACTATCGAAGTCCCGTCGCGCGGGAGATCGAGGACCGCCTCGCGGGGGCGCTGAAACGCTGACTGCATCAGGAGGCGACCACGCTGCTTTCCCCGCTCGCCCGCGCCGTCGGTCAGCTCGACGATCCGGTATTCCTCGGCGTCCTGCTGCGAAGCCTGCTGTGGTCCGTCGTGTGCTTCATCGCGCTGCATGTCGCCGCCGTCTGGGCGGTGCATCACCTGCTCGGCCTGCATGGCTGGCTCGGCTGGGCGGCCGAGATCGCCGGCGGAGTCGGCGCGTCACTTCTCGCGCTGTGGCTGTTCCTGCCGGTCGCCGTGATCATCGGCACGCTCTACATCGATCGCATCGCTCGAGCCGTCGAACGCCGCCACTACCCGGTGCTGCCACCGGCGCACGGTGCCCCGATTGCCGCGCAGCTTCGGGATGCGATCGGCATCGCCGCGCGCATCCTGCTGCTCAACATCCTGGCGCTGGTCGCCGCGCTGGTCCTGCCGGGAGCGGGTCTGATCCTCGCCTGGCTGATCGGCGGCTATGCGATCGGTCGCGGCCTGTTCGCCGCGGTGGCGATGCGGCGGATGCCGCGGCCGGCGGCCGAGGCCCTGTACCGCCGCGCCCGCCCGGCCGTTCTGGCGCAAGGCTGCATGCTGGCGCTGGCCGGTTATGTGCCGATCCTCAACCTGCTGATTCCGGTCATCGGCACCGCCGCGATGGTGCACGTCCTCGACCGGGTGCTCGTGGCTCATGCGGATCGTTGTGGATAACCGTGTGCCGCCAGTTGTTCCGCCGCAATCGGCCGTGTTAACCCGACGCCATCGTCACAACTCCTGATATTCTGCCAGCCGAACGAGGAGCCTGTGTTCAAGCGTCGCAAGCCTGACGATCCGCATGTCGAACAGGACACCAGCTTGCCCGCAGGCTGGTCGCTGCCCGATCAGGTGGACACCCACAACCATCCCGAGGCCCCAAGCGGACCGATCGACACCGGTCTGGGTGTGCCTCCCTTCCGTCCCGCCCCGCCGCAGGAGGTGCAGACCATGTCACGGCAACCTTTCACCACCGCGCCCACCCCTCCTCAGGCCATGCCGGTTGCCGGCGTGAGGCCGGCACTGCCGCCGATCCGCCCCCCCGCCCGCGATCCATCGGAACGTCGGACCCTCGTGGTCGGTCGTGGCATCAGCCTGCAGGGCACGGTGCAGGACGCCGAGCGCCTGGTGGTCGAGGGCACGATCGAGGCCACCATGATCCACGCCACCGAACTGGCCATTTCGCCCGGTGGCATCTTCAAGGGTGAGATCGAGGTGGAGGACGCCGAGATCGCCGGCACGATCGACGGCACGCTGACCGTCCGCGGCAGCCTGATCGTGCGCGCTACCGGCAAGGTGCTGGGCACCGCCCGTTGCCGCCGCCTGCAGGTGGAGGATGGTGGGCAGATCACCGGCCACATCGAAATGCTGACTGACCAGGCGAGGTCGGAAGCGGCGCCCCGCACGATCAGCGAACCCGCCGTCTAGCTGCCTGGCTCGGCCGGCGGTGCCCAAGGCGGTCGCCATGGCCGATCACCCGATCCCGACGTCGTACATCCACAAACGGGTGCAGCGGCAGCGGGCGATCGCGACCTATGCGGGCGCGATTGCTCCTGTCGCCGTCGCACACGGCGACGACTGAGGGCCGTCTCTGGAGCCAACAACACCGAATTGGCGCCGGCGGTCGCGTTGTGGTCGCGACCGCCGGTCCCGGTTAGCTTACTGCGGCGCCGGATAGGACGGGACCGAAGGGAACGTAGCGCTCTCCGTTGAAGCGCCGCATTTGGGATTGCTTGATCATTTGGAAATCGGTCGCGCTGGTGTTGATCGCAATGCCAGGCAGCACCATTGGCAACTCGAAGTTATGCATGCTCGCGCACTGCTTCATCACGTTCTCGCGGGTCAGTTCATCGCCGCACTGCTTCAGCACCTGCACCGTCGTCTGGGCCATCGAATAACCGTAGACGGTCTGGTTATCGGTCTTGTCGCCGTCCGGATAGTACTTGTCCATGAACGCGGCCCACTGTTTGTAGCCTACATCGTTGAGCCATTGCGGATCGGTGGTGTCCTTGAAGGAAGTGTCGGAAATGATCCCCTTTGCGTTCTCGAGACCGGCCGGCTTCAGCGTCGCTCCAACGGATGAGGCGATGCCGTTCAGGATGTGCAGCGGTTTCCATCCGATTTCGGCCATCTTCCTTATCACCAGCGAGCCGAATTTGGGGATCGCGACCGTGACGAGGACATCGCAACCAGACGCTTGCAATTGGATTATCTGAGAGTCGACGGTCGGGTCCGTGGTCTCGTAGGAGGCCCTGGCCTTGATCATCGACGCCTTGGCGCCCAGCCCGTCGACCAGCCCCTTCAGATAGTCTTTGCCAAAATCATCGTCCTGATACATCACGGCGATCTTGGCATTTGGCTTGTTCTTCAGGATGTACGCCGCGTAGATGTGTCCCTCGGCCTGGTAGCTGATGAAAAAGCCCATGGTCCACGGGTGACCCTTGGGATCGTCCCACTTGGTGGCGCCCGTGGCGGGGAATAGTTGCGGCACCTTTTTTTCGTTTAAGTAGTGCCAGACCGCGGTGTTGGTCGGGGTCCCTACCGAGCCGGACAGAAGAAAGACGTTGTCTTCTTCTACCAGCTTGCGTGTCATCTCGACCGTCTTCGGCGGCGAGTAGCCATCGTCGTAGGAAATCCAGGTGATCTTGCGCCCGTTCACGCCGCCCTGGGCGTTGATCATCTTGAAGTAGGCTTTCATTGACAGCGGGATTGGACTGGCGTTCGCGAGTGGTCCGCTATAGGGGCCGGTGTTGCCGATCTTGATTTCGGTGTCGGTAACGCCCGGCCCATATTTCTTGGCGGCGCGGGCAGGCAGCGCGGCGGCAGCAAGCGCGCCGGGTGCGGCGGTGAGGATCGCGCGGCGTGTCAGATGGGTCATTGGAGGCTCCCTGTTTGTGTGCCTTACGTCTGTTGTCCAGATCAACGGCTTATTGCTCCTGACCAAGCAGGGCGGCGTCAGGGCGGGCGCAGCATGATCTCGCAGAGCGCAATTGCCAAGCAGGTGCGGAACGCCTGAACGCTCCGACCGCATCACTCGCCGGATGGTTATGCTGACCGCGACGTCATGATGTCGTTCGCCGCAAACCTGTCGACGGACGCAGTTCCGCGTCGGTCGACCGAATGGCAAGTCAGCGCACAGCAGCTATCGCGGCTGCAACCGCCGTACGTTCCATCAACCTGAGCGTCTGCCGGCGGTGGCAGCCTGTTCCGAGTTCGCTCAGAGATAGGCTTGAGCGCTAGCGCCTCGCCGCCTGATATGCGGCGAGGCACGCCAGATCGACGATCTGGCTGACGGACGCATCCATCGGCATGATCTGCACGGGCCGCTCCATTCCCATCAGCAGCGGCCCGATGGTCGTCCCGCCACCCAACTTACGCGCCAGGCTCGATGTGATGTGTGCCGAATGCAATCCGGGCATCACCAGCACATTGGCATCATCGGTCAGCCGACAGAATGGGTACAGCGCACGGATCGACGGCTCCAGCGCCACGTCCGGGCTCATCTCGCCATCATACTCGAAATCCACCTTGCGCCGATCGAGTATCGCGACCGCCTCGCGCATCGGCGCATTGGCCGGCTGCATCGGATCGCCGAAGGTGGCGTGCGAGAGAAGTGCCACGCGTGGTTCGTGCCCCAGATGGCGCGCTGCCTGCGCCGCGCCGATGGCGATCTCGGCCAGTTCCTCGGCGTTGGGCCGGAAATGCATCAGCGTATCGGCAATGAAGATCGTCTTGCCGCGCATGCCGAGCACGAGCGTGAGGCCGAACGCCAGGCCGCCGGCGGCGGGCACGATCGCGTGGCTGATGTCGTCGACGCATACCGCGGCGGAACGCGTCAGCCCGGTCACCATTGCATCGGCGTCGCCGGTCGCCACCATGCAGGCAGCGAACACATTGCGGTCCTGGTTCACCATGCGCTGGCAATCGCGCTGCAGGAATCCGCGGCGCTGCATTCTGCCATACAAGAACTCGACGTATTTAGTGTTGGCACCGGAGAGTCGCGCGTTGTGGATCTCGATCCCCTCCACGATGCCGAGACCAAGACTGGCCATGGTCGCCTTCACGCGATCCTCGCGGCCGATCAGCACCGGCCTGCCGTAACCAGCATTGCGATAGGCAACTGCGGCGCGCACCACCTTTTCCTCCTCGCCTTCCGCGAACACCACGCGGCTCGGATTGGTGCGCACGCTTTCCATGATCGCGTCGAGCGCGCCGGCTGTCGGATCCAGCCGCCCGGAAAGTTCGCGCGCATAGCGCCGCAGATCGATCAGCGGACGCCGGGCGACGCCGCTCTCCATCGCCGCGCGCGCCACAGCGGGTGGCACCCAGGAGATCAGCCGCGGATCGAACGCATTTGGAATGATGTAGTCCGGACCGAACGTCAGCCGCCGTCCGGCTGATGCGGAATGCACCTCGTCCGGCACGTCCTCGCGCGCCAGGTTGGCCAGGGCTTCGGCTGCGGCGATCTTCATCGCCTCGTTGATCGTGGACGCGCGCACATCGAGCGCGCCGCGAAAGATGTAGGGGAAACCAAGAACGTTGTTGACCTGGTTGGGGTAGTCGCTGCGCCCGGTGGCGATTATCGCCTGCGGGCTGGCCTCGCGCGCCTCCTCGGGCGTGATCTCCGGATCCGGGTTGGCCATCGCGAAGATGATCGGCTTATCGGCCATGCGGCTGACCATGTCCTTGGTCACCGCGCCCTTCACCGAAAGTCCGAAGAACACGTCAGCACCGTCCAGCGCATCGGTGAGCGTGCGCGCTTTGGTGGCGGCGGCATGCGCCGACTTCCACTGGTTCATGCCATCGGTTCGGCCCTGGTAGATCACGCCCTTGGTGTCGCACAGCACGACATGTTCCGGCCGCATGCCCATCGCCTTCAGCAGTTCAACGCACGCGATGCCGGCCGCGCCGGCGCCGTTCACCACCAGCTTCGTGTCGCGCAGATCGCGCCCTGTGAGATGGCAGGCATTGATCAGTCCCGCGGCGGCGACGATGGCGGTGCCGTGCTGGTCGTCGTGAAACACCGGGACGTCCATCAACTCGCGCAGCCGCTGCTCGATCACGAAGCATTCCGGCGCCTTGATGTCCTCCAGGTTGATTCCCCCGAACCCGGCAAGGAAGCGCACGGCGTTCACCACGTCATCGACATTCTCCGAGTCGATCTCCAGGTCGATCCCATCGATGTCGGCGAACCGCTTGAACAGCGCGATCTTGCCCTCCATCACCGGCTTGGCTGCCACCGCGCCGAGATTGCCCAGCCCCAGCACAGCGGTGCCGTTCGACACCACCGCCACCATGTTGCCCTTTGCCGTGTAGTCGTAGGCCAGAGCCGAATCGCGCTGAATGTGCAGGCACGGCTCTGCCACTCCGGGCGAGTAGGCGAGCGAAAGATCGCGTGCGGTGGTGATCGGCTTCGAGATGCGCGTCTCAAGCTTCCCGGGCCGCCCCGAGGCGTGCAGCGCCAGCGCTTCTTCCGCCGATATGTGCGCGGTGCGCGTATCGATGCTGCCGTCAGCCATGGCTGTTTCCCCTAGCTATTCTCTCTCGCCGGCCGTCATCATGCAGGGCACGGGCGCGTGATGGAAGCCGGTTGCTCGAATCATTCAGTCGGCGCATCACGTTACCAGCCGAAAACCAGTCTCGAACAAACCGGGAGAACGTCATGGCATTACACACGACGGCCGCTGCCGGGGCGCGGCTCGACCCGCTGGAACACGAGACCATCCGGCGCGTTGCCTGGCGCCTGGTTCCCGTACTCATGCTGGGCTACTTCTGCGCTTATCTCGATCGGGTGAACGTCGGCTTCGCCAAGCTGACGATGCAACACGCGCTCAACTTCTCGGAGGCCGTGTTCGGGTTTGGCGCCGGTGTATTTTTCATCGGATACTTTCTTGCGGAAATCCCCAGCAACCTGGTGCTGAACCGCGTCGGCGCGCGCAAGTGGATCGCCCGGATCCTGCTCACCTGGGGCATCGTCTCTGGGCTGACCGCCTTCGTCTGGAACGACTGGAGCTTCTATGGAGTCCGCTTCCTGCTCGGCCTTGCCGAAGCGGGTTTCTATCCGGGTATCGTGCTGTACCTGACCTGGTGGTTCCCGTCCTATTACCGCTCGCGCATGATGGGAATCTTTCAGTCGGCCAGCGTAATCTCGCTGATCGTCGGACCGCCGGTATCGGCCTATTTGTTGACGATCGACGGGTGGCTCGGCCTGCAAGGCTGGCAGTGGCTGTTCCTGATCGAGGCGGTGCCGCCCATCATCATGAGCGTTGTCACCTGGGTGCTGCTGACGGATCGTCCGATGGATGCGCAATGGCTGAGGCCCGAACAGCGGAGTTGGCTGCAGCAGCGTCTCGACGCGGAGCAGTCGCAACGCGAGTCAGTCCACAGCTTCGAACTCGGCGAGACCATGAGGAACCCTCGCGTCTGGTTGCTGACGCTCGTGTACTTCGGCCAGAACGTATCGGGTTACGGCCTGCTGTTCTTCCTGCCGACCATCGTCAAGTCATTCGGGGTCTCGACGATCATGAACGGCGTGGTGAGCGCCATTCCGTTCGTGTTCGCCGCCGCGGCGATGATCTATTGGAGCCTCCGCTCCGACCGGTCCGGCGCACGCACGATGTATGTCGCCTCGGCCTGCCTGCTGTCCGGGGTCGCCTTGATGGCCTGCGTCTTCATCGGGCCCGAGCATCCGGTCTGGATGATGGTCGTCCTGATCCTCGGGATCATGGGCCAGTACACGATCGCGCCGACCTTCTGGCCGCTGCCAACCGCCATGCTGTCGGGTGTCGCCGCGGCGGGCGGCATCGCTCTGATCAACGCCGTCGGCAACCTCGGGGGCTTCCTGGGACCTTACATGTTTGGACTGATCAAGGACGCGACCGGCGGCAGCGATCTGATTGCACTGATGGCGATCGGCGCTGCGCCGGTGATTTCCGCGATCGTCCTGGTTGCCCTGGGCCACGACAGTCGGCTGGAGCGCATTCCCTCCAGAACCGCCGCGGCGGAATAGCAAGCAGGCAATCGCTAGCGGAGTGGGAGCGAGGCGGCGGCTTTCGGAATCGCAGGGGCGCGCGGTAAACCTGCCCGATGGCTGCATCCTCCCGTTCGCTGAATGCCGTCGGCGCCACGCCAGCCATGGCGCAATGGTTTGCCGCCAAGGAGGCTCATCCGGACGCGCTGGTGTTCTTTCGCATGGGCGACTTCTACGAACTCTTCTTCGCCGATGCGGAGGCCGCCGCCGCGGCGCTCGATATCGCGCTGACCCAGCGCGGCGAACATGACGGCCGGCCAATCCCGATGTGCGGCGTGCCACAGCACGCGGCGGAGGCGTATCTCGCCCGGCTGATCCGTCGTGGTTTCCGCGTCGCGGTGACCGAGCAGATGGAGGATCCGAAATCGCGCACCAGCAAGGCGCCGATCCGCCGCGAGGTGGTGCGTCTCGTGACCCCCGGCACAATCACCGAGGAAGCGCTGCTGGAAGCCGGCAAGGCCAATCTGCTGCTCGGGCTGGCGCAGGACCGCGACGGCATTGGCGCCGCATGGCTCGATGTCTCCACTGGCCTGTTCGAAACCGCCGCGTTGGCACAGCCGGAGCTGCAAGGACTGCTCGGGCGCCTGGAGCCAGCCGAGATCCTATCGCCGGCTGAGTTGGCGCTCGGCGAGTGGGCCGACAAACGCGCGCCCGATGTCACGCCGTCGCCGCCGCTGGTGGCGCGGCGACGGCTGGCGGAGACCTTCGGTGTCGCCAGCGTCGACGCGTTCGGCAGTTTCACAGATGCAGAGGCGATCGCGGCGTTGATGGCGGTGGACTATGTGCGCGCAACCCAGGCCGGCACGCTGCCGCGACTGGCTCGGCCTGCGCCGCAAGGCATTACGGGGCTGTTGGCGATGGATGCGGCGACGCGCGCCAGCCTTGAGATCCACCGGGCGCGTGATGGTGGCACCCGGCACTCACTGCTCGGCACTGTGCAGCGAACGCTGACCCCGGCGGGCGCGCGACTGCTGGCGGGATGGCTTGCAGCACCACTCAGCGATCGGGCGGCGATCGCGGCGCGGCAGGATGCGTGGGCCTGGATGCTGGTCGAACCCGAGGCCGCCGCCCGTGTTCGCGCTGCATTGCGGACCGCGCCGGATATTGCCAGAGCGCTCGGACGATTATCGGTCGGGCGTGGCGGGCCGCGGGACCTCGGCGCGTTGCGCGATGGATTGCACGCAGCACAGTCGGCGATGGCCGTGCTTCTGGTGCTTGATTTGCTGCCCGATCTGCTGCGATCGGCTGGCAGCGCCTTGCGCGTCGATGCAGCACTCGAACAGACACTGGGCGCCGCCCTCGCCGACCCGCCGCCGCACCGCCTGGACGACGGCAATGCCATCCTGCGCGGGTTCGACGCGGAACTCGACGCTGAACGCGCGCTTCGCGACGACAGCCGCCGGGTGCTGGCAACCCTTCAGCTCGACTGCGCGCAGCGCTACGGCGTTGCCAGCCTGAAGATCCGCCATCACGCGCAACTCGGCTACGTCCTCGAGGTGCCAGCCGCTTCGGTTGAGAAACTGCGCGAATTCCCCGAGCTGACGCTGCGCCAGGGCATGGCCAATGGTGCCCGATTCACCATGCCGGAACTCTCCGACCTGGACCGCCGCATATCGGAGGCCGGCGAGCGCGCTGCTGCGCGCGAACGTGCGTTGTTCGCCCAATTGGTGCAGACGGCGCTGGCACATGCGGACGCGCTGGCAGCGTGCGCCGATGCATTGGCCCTGCTCGACGCGATCCAGTCCGCGGCGAAACTGGCGGAGAGCGGCACCTGGTGTCGGCCGCTGGTCACCGACGACGATGCGTTCCTGATCCGCGCCGGCCGCCATCCTGTGGTGGAGGCGGCGCTCGCCGGCCACGCGCAGTTCGTGCCGAACGACTGCGACCTCTCGCCGGAGCAGCGCGTGCTGCTGCTCACCGGGCCGAACATGGCGGGCAAGTCGACGTTCCTGCGGCAGAACGCGCTGATCGTCGTGCTGGCCCAGGCCGGCCTGCCGGTCGCTGCCGAAGCCGCGACGATCGGCGTGGTCGATCGGCTGTTCTCCCGTGTCGGTGCCGCCGATGACCTGGCGCGCGGACGCTCCACATTCATGGTTGAGATGACCGAGACGGCCGCCATTCTGCACCAGGCTGGCCCGCGCTCGCTGGTCGTGGTGGACGAGATCGGCCGCGGGACCGCGACGCTGGATGGTCTCGCGATCGCCTGGGCGGTGCTGGAGGCGCTGCATTCGGCGATCCGCTGCCGCACCATTTTTGCCACACATTTCCATGAACTTGCCGAACTGGCGGATCGGCTGCCGCGCTTGAAGCCGCACACCATGCGGGTGAAGGAATGGAAAGGGTCGGTGGTTTTCCTGCACGAGGTTGCCGCCGGTGCCGCCGGCCGCTCCTGGGGCGTGCACGTGGCGGAACTGGCCGGCGTGCCGGCCCCTGTGGTGCGCCGCGCGGCTTCGCTGCTGACCTTGCTGGAGAAGCACGGCGGACCGCTCGGGGCGGCCGGGGCGCCGCTCACCGCGTTGCCGCTGTTCGCTGCCTCACCGCCGGAAACCATGCCCGAACCCGATCCGCTGGCCGACGCCATCGCCGCCCTGGAGCCGGATCGCATGACGCCACGCGACGCGCTCGACGCATTGTATCGTCTGAAAGCGTTGCTGGCAGTTCCCGACACGGCTGCGAGCTAGTACGCTGCATCCCATGCTGACCCCAGTCGCCCAGCCGAAACCGCCCGAGGTGTCGGTCTCCGCCCTCTCATCCGCGCTCAGCGCATTGGCCGAGGAGGGCGCGCCGGTATCCCGCGAGGCCGCACTCGGGGCGTTTCGCCGCCATCTCGCGCGCATCCAGCAGCATGTGCAGCACGCCTTTGAGCAGGAGCAGATCACCGGCCTTCAGGCGGCGCGTCTGCTCGGCAAACTGACCGATGGGTTGATCTCGGCGCTGTATGAGCACGCCACGTCGGATGCCGGCCTGGGCGAGCCCGATCATCTGTCGGTCGCCGGCACCGGCGGCTATGGCCGCGGCGTGCTTGCACCGTTCAGCGACATCGACCTGTTGTTCCTGACCGCTGAGGAAGCGTCGCCGCAGACGCTCCAGGTGGTTGAGTACATGCTGTATTTCCTGTGGGACCTCGGCGTGAAGGTCGGCCACGCCACCCGCTCGATCCATGACTGTCTCGTCGAGGGCGCCAAGGACACCACGATCCGCACCGCTTTGCTGGACTCTCGGCACATCGCCGGCGATGCGAAACTGTTCGCGGATTTCCACGCCCGTTTTCGCGCCGCCTGCAAGGAGGCCGGCGTCGCCGAGTACATCGCGGCCAAGCAGGCGGAGCGCGACGTGCGTCATCGCCGCTACGGCGACAGCCCGTTCGTAGTCGAGCCGAATGTGAAGGAAGGCCGCGGCGGACTGCGCGATCTGCAGACGCTCTACTGGATCGCGCGCTACGTCTACGACACGAAGACGATGGGCGAACTCGCAGATGTCGGCGATGTGCTGTCGCCATCAGAGGCGAAACATGGCCGCCGTGCCTGGGAGTTTCTGTGGACGGTGCGGTTCCATCTGCACTACGTCGCCGGGCGTGCCGAGGAGCGACTGACATTCGACCTTCAGCCGGTGGTCGGCGCGCGCATGGGCTATACGCGCCACGGCCGGCAGGACGGCGTCGAACGTTTCATGCGACACTATTTCCTAACCGCACGCGAGGTCGCACGGCTGACGCGGATTCTTGAGCCAGGCATTCTGCGCGAGGCGCTTGGTCCGCCGGCGGTAGCGCCCGAAACCGACCCGGCGCTACTGAAATGCGGCTTTGTGCTGGCCGAGGGCCGTCTGATGGCGGTGCCGGGGCGCGATTTCGATCGCGAGCCGCTCCAGATGCTGCGCATCCTTCAGGTGGCGCGCGACCGCAATCTCGAACTGCATCCGCTCGCCATTCGTTCGCTGATCCAGAACGAGCGCCGCGCCGTGGAATTGCGCAACAATCCCAAGGCGGCGGCGCTGTTCATGGACCTGATGTGCGGCAAGGAGCCGGATCATCACCGCGGCAGTCAGCATCCTGATGGGGCACGCTGGCTGTCGATCCTGAACGAGACCGGTTTCCTTGGCCGCTTTATCCCCGACTGGGCGCGCATCGTCGGGCAGATGCAGTTCGACACGTATCATGTGTTCACGGTCGACGAGCACACGATCGAAGCGATCCGCGTGCTGAACACGCTGGAGCGCGGCGAACTCACCGAAGTGGCGCCGGTCGCCACCAGTCTGCTCGATCACCTCCAGTCGCGCCGCGCGCTGTATCTCGCAATGCTACTGCACGACATCGCCAAGGGCCGCGGCGGCGATCATTCGGAGATCGGCGCCGAGATCGCGCTGAAGGTGGGGCCGGAACTCGGTCTGTCGGCGGAAGAGACCGAGACGGTGTCGTGGCTGGTCCTGCACCATCTGTTGTTGTCCGCGGTCGCGTTCAAGCGCGACATCGAGGATCCGAAAACCATCCTCGACGTCGCCGATACCATCCAATCGCCCGAACGGCTGCGCCTGTTGCTGATCCTGACGGTCGCCGACATGCGCGCGGTATCGTCCAAGGTGTGGAACGGCTGGAAGGCAACGCTGCTCCGCGAGCTCTATGCCCGTGTCGCGGAAGTTCTGGCCGGTGGCCTGTCCACCACCGAGCGAGACGTGCGGGTGGAACGCGCGCGCCACGCGGCGGCCGCGCTGCTAGCCGACTGGTCGAAGGAGGACATCGAGAAATTCACGTCACTCGGCTATCCCGGCTACTGGCTGTCTTTCGACCCGGAGACCCATGCCCGTCACGCAAGGCTGGTGCGCGACGCGGAGGCCCGACAGGCTCCGCTGACCGTGGACACGCAACCGCTGCCGGCACGGGCGGTGACCGAGGTCACGGTCTACTGTGCCGATCACGCAGGGTTGTTCAGTCGCATCTCGGGAGCACTGGCCGTGGCCGGCGCGTCGATCGTCGATGCACGGATTCATACCCTGACCAACGGCATGGCGCTCGACACATTTTGGATCCAGGACGCCGCCGGCGGCACGTTCGATGCGCCTCACCGGCTGGCACGCTTGGCGGTTTTGATTGAGCAGGCGCTGTCCGGCCGCATCCGGCTGACCGCGGAAATCCGCAGGATGTCGAAGGTGCTGCTGGGGCGGCGGATGCGTGCAATCCACGTACCGCCACGGGTGGTGATCGACAATCAGGCCTCCAACACGCACACCGTGCTTGAAGTGAACGGCCGCGATCGGCCAGGCCTGCTGCACGATGTCACCGCCGCGATCAGCGACCAGGGACTGCAAATTGCCTCGGCGCATGTTACAACCTATGGTATGCGCGCGGTTGATGTGTTCTACGTAAAGGACGTATTCGGCCTGAAGGTCGAGAACGAGCGGAAACTCTCCGTCCTGCGCGATGCGCTGCTGCAGGCGCTGGCCAATCCGGACGAGGCAGCGCCGGTCCAGACGGTTCCGGCCAGGAAGCGTCGCCGGGCCGCCGCCGGATGAGCATTTGGTAATTCGTCACTGCAACTTGAAATATCCGCCAAGCAACCGAGTCTGATGCTCCACGGCAATGGTGACGGCTATGATTGCCGGCGGACTGGAAAGAGGCTTACCGTTCTGTCATAGCCGACCAAACAAAGTGGAGGACTACATGCGATTACTGTCAAAGACGGCTCTCGCCGCGGCGTTGCTCGGCTCGACGCTGGCAGCGCCGGTGTTTGCCGCGGCTCCGGATGCAACAGGCTGCCCACCCGGGATGCACCGGGCGGATTCCCAGAAGGCCGGCGAAGCCGGCGGGGTCGGCTCGGTGAACGCGGCGACCCGCAAGGCCGAGGGCGAAGGCGGCGGCGTGGGTTCGGTGAACGCGGCGACCCGCAAGGCCGAGGGCGAAGGCGGCGGCGTCGGTTCGGTGAACGCGGCGACCCGCAAGGCCGAAGGCGAAGGCGGCGGCGTCGGCTCGGTGAATGCGGCGACCCGCAAGGCGGAAGCCGAAGTGCCGTCGACGGCCTGCATCAAGTAGCGTACCGCCGATTGGCTGAAGTCCGAACCCGGCTGGCGATACAAATGCCAGCCGGGTTCGTTCGTTATGAGCCGGCGCCTCCCATCGACAACGACACCCACCGAGCCCCACTCTTGCCCTGAACCAGTACGGCGAGGAACGGGCGGCGTAGCTGGTGCGCCGTCTGCACGGCGTGTCGCACATCGTCGGGGGTGGCCACAGGAGCCCCTTGCGCGGCCGTAATCACGTCGCCGGCGACGATGCCGAGGTCCCGCGCCTCGCAGTCGGCCTCCACTGAGGCGACCAGCACGCCGCTCACCTTGGCGTCAATGCCGAACTGCGTGCGCGCCGTGTCTGTGAGTGCGGCAAGCCGTACGCCGGGATCGGGCATCTTCTGGATCATCGCCTCCACCATCTGCGCGCTCATCACACCGCCGCCCGGCATGTAGTTCGGCCATTGGTCGACCGTTGCGGTGACGGGTCGCTCCTTGCCATCCCGCCAGACCGTCAACTGCACCTGCTGCCCAACCGGAATCTGCACGATGGTGCGCATGAAGGCCCGGGGGTCCTCCGGCTTGGTACCCTTGATCGCCGTCAGGATATCGCCTGGCCGCAGCCCCGCCGTGCTCGCCGGTCCGCCTGCGTCCACCGCGGAGATGATCGAGCCCTTTTCGCCGCGCAGGTCTAAAGCTTCCGCGAGTTCGGTCGTCACGTCCTGCAGCGTGAGACCAAGCCAACCAGGCTTGGGATGGCTAGGATCGAGCAGACGGTCGACGACGAACTTCGATGTGCCTGCCGGTATGGCAAAGCCGATACCAATGAACCCGCCGCTCTGCTCGGGGTTGTAGAGTGCGGTATCAACGCCAACGACCCGGCCATCGAGATCGACCATCGGGCCGCCGGAGTTGCCATGATTGATGGCGGAATCGGTCTGGATATAGTCGTCGAACGGCGTGTCCTGGATATCCCGGTTCAGCGCGCTGACAATCCCCGACGACACCGACATGCCGAGGCCGAGCGGGTTGCCGATTGTCAGCACGGGGTCGCCGACGTGCAGGCTCTCGCTGTCACCCCACTGCAGCGCCGGAAGCGGCCGACCGGCATCCACCTTCACCACCGCAAGGTCGGCCATCGCGGCAACCGCCAGCAGCTTGCCTGGGACGCGATCGCCGTTCTCGAAGATCACCTTGATATCGATGGCGCCGTCGATGACGTGCTTATTGGTAACGATGATCCCGCTCGGATCGATGATGAAGCCGGAGCCATAGGTTTTCACCCGGCGCGGTGAGTCGCCCTCCTTTTCCGGCAGCTTTACCTTCCAGGTCGAGATGTTGACGACTGCCGGCATGGCCTTTTGCGCCACGGCGGCATCGCCGCTCTCCATGACGCGCGCCGCGACCGGCCCGGTCGCCAACGGCGTAGCGACAAGCGCAACAAGGGCCAGGGTCTGGATGCGGTTCATTGGGCCTCCCAATTTCGTCCAATCATACCACACCAAAAATGGTAGCCAATCCATTGAGGCGCGCTGCAAATTCGGCAATCCGCCGGCTGTCGGACTCATCCGGCGGCCCTCCTTCACGAGGTTTTCTCGGTGGGCTGGAAGCCGACGGGCCAAGCGCCGACGCAAGTTCGCGGGTTCGCAGCTCTCAACTGCGCCGGAGCAGTGGCAGCAAGGCCGGCACCTCGTCACAATATCGGCGGTAGGCGACGCCGAACTGCTGCGCAAGGAAGCGCTCCTCGATGCTGATCTTGCGCAGGAATGCAGCAGTGATCAGTGCCAGCGCGATCAGCCCGCGCCATTCGGCCAAAGCGATCGCCGAACCCAGGACCGCCAGCAACAGGCCGGTATAAATCGGGTGACGCACCCAACGATAAGGTCCCGAGCGGATCAGCTCGTGGTCGCGCTTCAGCGTGACCATGCTGCTCCAGTTGCGGCCGATCCAGATTCGGGCCGCGACGCTGAATGCCAACCCCAGGGCAATGAGGACAAAGCCCAACCAGAACCAGCCAGCGGTGCGCGGCAGGAAACGCGCGGCGAGCCAAGCCATCGGCACGTGCAGCGCGGCCAACAACGCGGCACCTAACGCGAGAGGAATGACGTGGGATAGCCGCGAGGCGAAACTCTCCTCTCGAAGGGTCGCCTTGGCGCCAATCGCCGCGATGGTCCAGTAGAGCAGCCACGCCAGCCACAGCGCAGGCATCGAGTAATGATAGAATGCTCGCATCACTTCGTGCGTGGCGGCTTCGCGACGGGTGGTGGTGTCTTCGTGGGATACTTGCACCACTCTGCTGCCACGCAGCGCCAGCATTCCGGCATTCGTGCCTTGCACACGTAGCGGCCGTGCAGGATCAGCCAGTGATGTGCGTCGCGCAGCAGTTCGGTCGGGATGCGGCGCACCAGCCCGTCCTCGACGGCGCGCGGCGTGGCGCCCGGCGCTATGCCTATGCGATTGCCGAGGCGGAAGATGTGCGTATCAACAGCCATCGTGCTTTCGTTGAATGCAACGTTCAGCACGACATTGGCGGTCTTGCGGCCGACACCCGGCAACTTCTCCAGTGCTTCGCGGTCACGCGGCACCTCACCGCCGTGCCGTTCGATCAACTGGCGCGACAGTTCGATGACATTGCGTGCCTTGCCCTGCCAGAGCCCGATCGAGCGGATATGCTTTGCCACGCCATCGACGCCGAGACGCAGCATTGCCTCCGGCGTGGCGGCTTCCTTGTAGAGTGCCTCGGTGGCGCGGTTCACCGATACGTCGGTAGCCTGCGCCGAAAGCACTACGGCAACCAGCAGTGTAAATGGATCGACGAATGTCAGTTCGCTGCGCGGATCGGGATTGGCCTTGGCGAGTGCTTCGATGAAGCCGCGCACCTCCTCGCGCGTCATGGCGCGCGGTTTGCGCTGCCTTGCCTTGGCGGGAGGAGCCTTTGTCGGCATGACGAGGCTTGTCGCGCGCTCTTGTCAGGGCGGCAAGGTGCGCCGTCGGCGCGGCCGCGCTACACTCGGCCGATGAGAGGTGAAGCCACGGTGTTCGAGGCGGTTATTGTGCCCCACCGCAGCCTGTCGCCGCGCGGGCTGGCGATTCTGATGACGGTGATTGGCGCACTGTGTGCGCTGATCGTGCTGCGTTTCTGGCTGATGGGTGCGTGGCCGGTGGCGGGGTTCGGCGTGGTGGAGATCGGGCTGGCGATCGTTCTGCTGCGGCTGAACGCGAATCGGGCGCGTGCGAGCGAGCTTATCTTGCTGTCCGAACAGGCGCTGCGGATTGTACGCACCGACCGGCACGGGCGGCGGGAGGAGCGCATGCTGCCGACCGGCTGGCTCAACGCGGTGATGGAGGAACCGGCCGGTAAGGTGCCGCGGCTGCTTTTGGTCGCGCGCGGCGTACGCGAAGAGATCGCGACGACACTGGGCGAGGTCGAGAAGCGTGATCTATGGGCGGCGCTGCGCGAGGCGCTTCACCGGCTACACAATCCAACCTTCGACAATCCGCAGCTCCGCGGCGACGTAATCAGCTCTCCACTGGCCCCATCGACTTGATCAGGTCGAACACGCGTTTGCGCACCGCAGGGTCGGTGATGCGGTAGTAGGCCCGCACGAGCTCCAGGGTCTCGCGGCGGTTCAGCGCATCGTCGGCGAAGCTGTCCTGTGTCTCCGAGAAGCCCGAGGCACGACGGTTCGGGCCACCATGGGTGTTGGTCAGACTCTCCGGCATGTCGTCGAAGAAGAAGCTGATGGGAACATCGAGGACGCGCGACAGGTCGAACAGTCGCGATGCGCCCACGCGGTTCACGCCGCGCTCGTACTTTTGCACCTGCTGGAAGGTCAGGCCGAGTGCCTCGCCCAGGCGTTCCTGCGACATGCCCAACAGCGTGCGTCGCAGACGGATGCGGGAACCGACGTGAACGTCGATCGGGCTGGGCCTTCCTTCCTTTTCGGCACCCACGACGGGTTCGCCGCGCGCCATGTTTGCATTCCCTTTCACTTCACTCAGCATCGACCGCTCCCCGGGCCACTCGCACAACTGGCGGCTGGACTGTTGTTAACAGAACCTTAACCGCACAACCGTTAATTGTCAACAGCGGTGTCAAAATTCTCATACGGTATTATTTTTCCGACCCACGGCGGTCCAATCCCGGCGAAGATGCAGGCTTCAATCAACCTGACGCTGCAGGGCGTCTTGCCATAAGCCCGGCTCCGAGTGCAACCGATCCCGAGATGGCTGGCAACCAAAGGCCAATGCGAGCAAATAACGTCTCCGGCAGCGGTCCCGGCAGCCCAACGGTCAGGGTACCTGATTTCTCCAGGTCGATTCTGCCCAATTCATGGCCGTGCGCGTCGAAGGCCGCCGAAATGCCGGTATTCGCGGCGCGCAGCAGCGGCAGGCCCTCCTCCACCGCACGCATCCGCGCGGCTGCGAGGTGCTGGCGCGGCCCGGTCGAGTTGCCGAACCAGGCGTCGTTCGTGACGTTGACCAGCCACGTCGGCCGGTCACTGCGGTCCACGACCTGTCCGGAGAAGATGGCCTCGTAACAGATCAGAGGTCCGAACGGCGGCAGTCCAGGAACGTGCAGCGTGCGGGGCCCCGGGCCCGAGGCAAAGCCGTTGCCTGGCATCACCATGATCGGCAGTGGCAGCCAGTCCGGGATGTATTCGCCGAACGGCACCAGGTGCCACTTGTCGTAAACGCCGCCAATCACGCCGCCATCCAGCACCGCGAACAGGCTGTTGCGCGGGCGCCTCTGCTGATCGAACCGGACGCTGCCGACCAGCGCGGGCGCGCCTCTGGTCGCCTGCTCGATTGCCTGCCGCGCCGGTTCGTCGAGATCGAGGAGACCGGGGAACGACGTCTCCGGCCAGACTGCCACGGCCGGACCGGTGGCGGGGCCTTGCGCGCTGAGATCCAGGTGATGCTGGAAGATCCGCGCCGCGAGTGCCTGGTCGAACTTCTGACCCTGCGCGACGTTGCCCTGCACCAGCACGACGGCGAGCGCCTGCGGTGGCACGGTCTGCTGGAGCCGCCACACGCCGAACACGACCCACGCGGCAAGCAGCGCCGCGCCCGCGGCGCGCCACCGCCAGCCGAGAACCGGCACGGACGCGAGCAGCAGTGTCATCAGAGTGAGGCCATGCACGCCGATCCATGCCGCGGGCTGGATGAGCACGTCGCCGACCGGGCCCGGGATCTCCCAGACACTGCCCCAGGGGTTCCAGGGAAAACCGGTCAGCACGAACTGCCGCGCCAGATCCGCCAGGACCCAGGCGCCGGCCAGCGCCAGGATGCGCGGCCCGCCAGGTGGCGCCAGGCGCGCCATGAAGCACGCGGCGGCGATAAACGCAGCGAGCCCGGCGGCGACCGCCGGCACGGCGAGCGGCACCAGCCACCAGAAGCGCGCCGCCTCAAACAGAATTGCCTCGGTGATCCAGTAGAGGCCAATCACATGATGGCCGAACCCGAACCACCAGCCGCGCCGCGCGGCGACCGCAGGAGACCGAGCCGCATCGAGCAAAACGAGCAGACCGGGCACCGAGATCAGCAGCACCGGAATGCCGTAGAACGGCGGCAGCGCCGCGGCGGCAAGCGCGCCCAGCCCGAGGGCCGCCAGATCAGCGCGGAGACCGCGCAAGGCGGCGAGACTCGACCGGAGGCGTGCAAGCATGCCAGCCCGCTACACGGCCGCCTGGGCGCGGGCAAGGTCACGTCCCGTGGGCGAAAGAAAATGGCATGACCACGGTCCCGATATGATATTGCGCTGGCAACCCTCCACGCCGAGATAGCTTACATGCTGCTTTTGATCCCAGGTCCCGTCACCACCCGACCCGAGGTGCGCGCGGCCATGTGTCACGACTTTGCGCCGTGGGACAATGACTTCCGCCCACTCTATGCCGGCATCCGCGAGCGGCTGCTGAGGATCGCACATGGCGTTCGCGGCGAGCACGCAACGCTGCCGTTGCAAGGCTGCGGCCACTTCATCACCGAGGCCTCGATCCGCACCTTCGTTCCGCTCGGCCGCAAGCTGCTGATCCCGGCGACCGGCGCCTATGCCGACAGGATGACCCGGCTGGCACTGGAAGCCGGCCGTGTCGCGGTGCCACTGGCATTATCCGACGTCGCAGCCACCGACCCAGACGCGGTCGCCGCCGCACTGACGGCGGATCCCGATATCAGCCATGTCGGGCTCGTGTACAGCGAGACCGGCAGCGGCATCGTGCACGACGTCGCGGCGGTCGGCGCCGTGGTGCGACGCCTTGGCCGCCGGCTCATCGTCGATGCGGTGTCGGCGTTTGGTGCGCTGCCGCTCGACCTGTCGGCCCAGCCGGAGATCGATGCGGTGGTCTTCACCTCCAACAAGTGCCTCGAAGGCATGCCAGGCATGGCATTCGCGATCGCGCGCATTGATCGCCTCGAAGCCTGCGCCGGCAATGCCGCAAGCTGGTCGCTCGATCTGTCAGGCATATACGCACATTCGCTGCACCATGGCTGGGGCAGCTTCCGCTTCACCCCGCCGGCGCAGGTGCTGAACGCGTGCAACGTGGCGCTCGATTTTTTTGCGGCTGAGGGCGGCCAGCCCGCGCGTCTGGCGCGCTACACCGCCAACATGCGCACGCTGTACGACGGTGTGCGCGGCCTTGGGCTTACGCCTTACCTGCCGCCGGAGGTGCAGGGTCCGATCATCGTCAATGTCCACGCGCCGGCCGATCCGGCCTGGGACCTGCAACGCTTCGTCGATGCGCTAAAGGCACGCGGCGTGTTGATCAGCAATTTTTACGATACGGAATTGCCGAGCTTCCGGGTGGGCTGCATCGGCGCGATCACCCCCGCCGATATGGCGCGCGCAGTCACGGCGATGGGCGAGGCATTGGGAGACTTAGGCATCGCGCCGCGCAAGGCGGCGTGAGGCCGCTTGCGACGGCGCCTGAGAGGCGGCAGGCTTCCGTTCCCGGGGACTGAACGGGGACGGAGGAGACAGGACAGATGCCGGACGCCGCGCGCGCGCCATATATCTACATGGTGCAGATGGACATTCCCGCCCAACACGAGGCGGACTTCAACCGCATCTATGACACGGAGCACGTCCCGGAGATCATGAAGGTTCCCGGCGTGCGCGGCTGCACGCGCTACGTGCTGGAAAAGACCAACAAGGACGGCATGGCGCGCTACCTCGCGCTGTACGAGATGGATGCGGCCAACGTGATGGACAGCCCCGCCTGGCTCAAGGCGTCGGAAATCGGCGACTGGGCTCCGAAGATTCGACCGCATACCACCAACCGGTCGCATACCGTGATGCGCAAGATAGCCTGAGGAAGCCGAGACCATGAAAAGCGACCTGGAGATCGCCCGCGAGACCAAGCTGCGCCCGATCGGAGAGATTGCCGCAAAGCTGGATATCCCCGCCGACGCGCTGGAACCCTATGGACGCCACAAGGCCAAGATCGGCCTCGATTACGTCAAGGGTCTGGAGGATCGGCCGGACGGCGCGCTGGTGCTGGTGACCGGCATCAGTCCCACGCCGGCAGGTGAGGGCAAGACCACCACCACCGTCGGTCTCGGCGACGCGCTGAACCGCATCGGTTCGCGCGCGGTGATCTGTCTGCGCGAACCATCGCTGGGTCCCAGTTTTGGCATGAAGGGCGGCGCGGCCGGCGGCGGCTACTCGCAGGTGGTGCCGATGGACCAGATCAACCTGCACTTCACCGGCGACTTCCACGCCATCACCTCGGCCAACAACCTGCTGGCCGCGATGGTGGACAACCACATCTACTGGGGCAATTCGCTCGGCATCGATGCGCGACGTGTGTCGTGGCGGCGCTGCCTCGACATGAACGACCGCGCGCTGCGCAGCATCGTGAACAGCCTGGGCGGCGTGGCGAACGGCTTCCCGCGCGAGGACGGTTTCGACATCTCGGTGGCCTCCGAGGTGATGGCGGTGTTCTGCCTGTCGCGCGACCTGGATGATCTGCAGCAGCGGCTGGGACGGATGATCGTCGCGCAGAAGCGCGACGGTACAACGGTGACCGCGAAGGACCTGAAGGCTGACGGCGCTATGGCCGTGCTGCTGAAGGACGCGCTCGCGCCCAATCTGGTGCAGACGCTGGAAGGCTCGCCGGCGTTCGTGCACGGCGGTCCGTTCGCCAACATCGCGCATGGCTGCAATTCGGTGATGGCGACGCGCACCGGGCTGAAGGTGGCCGATGTCGTGGTGACCGAAGCCGGCTTCGGCGCCGACCTCGGTGCGGAGAAGTTCATCGACATCAAGTGCCGCTCGGCCGGGCTGAAGCCGGCCTGCGCGGTGGTGGTGGCGACAGTGCGCGCGCTGAAGATGCATGGCGGCGTCGCGCGCAACGCGCTGGGCGCGGAGAACGTCGAGGCGGTGAAGCGTGGCGTGGCAAATCTCGCGCGGCATGTGGAGAACCTGGGGAAGTTCGGACTGCCGGTGGTTGTCGGCGTCAACCACTTCACCTCGGACACCGAGGCGGAGTTCGCGGTGATCCGTGATGCGATGGCGAAGCAGGGTGTGGAGGCGATTTCGTGCACTCACTGGGGCGATGGCAGTGCCGGTGCCGAGGCGCTGGCGCGCGCGGTGCAGCAGAAGATCACGCTGGGTGAGGCGAAGCCGGCGCCGCTGTATCCCGAGGGTATGAAGCTCGCCGACAAGATCCGCAGCATCGCGCAGAAGATCTACCGCGCGGCGGACATCGCTGTGCCCGACGCGGTGGCGCGGCGGCTGGAGGGTTTCGAGAAGGCGGGCTTCGGCCATGTGCCGGTATGCATCGCCAAGACGCAGTACAGCTTCACGTCGGATCCCACGGTGATGGGTGCGCCGGAGGGCTTTACGTTGCCGGTGCGCGAGGTGCGGCTGTCCGCCGGCGCCGGCTTCGTGGTGGCGATCTGCGGCGAGATCATGACGATGCCGGGGCTGCCACGCGTGCCGTCCGCCGAGGCGATCCATCTGCGCGACGACGGGGAAATCGAGGGGCTGTTCTGATATCCACGATCGCCGGAGCAATCTCGGTCGATAGCGCAAACTATGTCCGGGACTGCTTCGTCACTTTGCTCCTTGCAGCAACAGACGCTCGCAATGACGGACGCTCTTACGTAACTACCTACCTACCTACGCACGTTCGCTACCGCGAGATCGATCAGTTCGTCGAGCCGGCCGTTCAGCACCGCGCGTACCATGTAGAGTGTGAACCCCTTGGCCATCTCCGCGGTGATCTTCGGCGGCATCGCCAATTCGTTACGGCTCACCGCCGCGTCCACCACGACCGGCCCGGGATGTGCGAGCGCCTCGGCGAGACGGCTCTCGACATCCAACGGGTCTTCGATGCGGACGCCCTTGATGCCGACCGCTTCCGCCATCATGGCGAAATTCGGATTCTGCAGTTCGGTGCCGGTGTTGATGAAGCCGGTCGATTTCTGCTCCAGTTCGATGAACCCCAGTGCACCGTTGTTGAACACCACGATCTTCGCCGGCAGATCGAGCTGTTTCAGGCTCAGCAGATCGCCCATCAGCATGGTGAAACCACCGTCGCCTGAGAGCGAGATCACCTGCCGACCTGGAAACGCCGCCTGTGCACCGATCGCCTGTGGCATCGCATTCGCCATCGAGCCGTGCCAGAACGAACCGAGCAGCCGTCGCCTGCCGTTCATTGCGAGATAGCGCGCGGCCCAGACCGTCGGCAGCCCGACGTCGCAGGTGAATATCGCATCGTCGGCCGCGAGTTCGCTCAACACGCGCGCGATGTGCTGCGGGTGCAGCAGGCCGCCCTTCCGGCCAGTCGCCAGTTCATCGAGGCTTTTGCGTGCGCTGCGATAATGCGCGGTCGCCGCGTCCAGATGCGCACGGTCGGTCTTTGGCGCAAGCTGTGGCAGCAGCGCATTCAGCGTCGCGCCCACATCGCCGATCAGGCCCAGGTCCACTGCCACACGTCGCCCGATGTTCTCACCTCGGATGTCGATCTGCGCGATGCGCGCGTTGTCGGGATAGAACTGCCGATACGGAAAGTCGGTGCCGAGCATGAGCAAAGTGTCGCATGCGTGCATCGCGTGATAGCCTGAGGAAAAGCCGATCAATCCTGTCATGCCGACATCGAATGGGTTGTCCCACTCGACATGCTCCTTGCCCCGGAGCGCATGCACGATCGGCGCCTTCAGCGCCTCGGCCAATGCCAGCACCTGACGGTGCGCGCCCTGACAGCCGGAGCCGCATAGCAGCGTGACCTTGCTTGCCTTGCTCAACCATCCGGCCAACTGCGCGATCGCCTGTGTGGACGGAACGACTACCGGGGGCTCGGGTCGCAGCCCTTCCGGCTTTGGTGCGGGTGCCCGAGCCGCCTGCCGCAGCGCGACGTCGCCGGGGATCACAATCACGGCGACCGCGCGCTGCGATACGGCGTGGCGAATGGCCATCTCGAGCGCGCGCGGCATCTGTTCCGCGCTGGTCACCAGTTCGCAAAACGAGCTGCATTCGCGGAACAGGCTTTCGGGATGCGTCTCCTGGAAATAGCCCGATCCCAGCTCTGCCGAGGGGATTTGCGCGGCCAGGGCAACGACCGGCACCCGCGAGCGCTGACAGTCGAACAGGCCGTTGATCAGGTGCAGGTTGCCCGGCCCGCAACTGCCGGCACACATCGCCAGCTTGCCAGTGAGGTGCGCGTCCGCGCCGGCCGCGAATGCCGCCACTTCCTCATGCCGGACGTGCAGCCACTTGATGCTCCCTTGCCGGCGCAGCGAATCAGTGAAGCCATTCAGACTGTCCCCGACAATTCCATAGATCCGTTCGACGCCAGCCGCGACGAGGGTTTCGACCATCTGATCGGCAACGGTGGTGGCCATGTGGCGTCGGCTCCTTCAGTCTGATGAAGCATCGCTTGTCAGCGACCTGGAAAGTCCGCGGCAATCCGCCTCCGCCCGATGCCATCCGGATAGTGTCGGGCGACCGGAGCAGGCCGCCTGATCACAGCGGGACGGAAACCTTGCCTCCGGGCGGGGTGATCGCTAACTGAACTCCTCGCGAGCGCTTGAGGAGTACTCGGATGGGCTACAGGGTCGCTGTCGTCGGCGCCACCGGGGCGGTCGGGCGTGAAATGCTGAAGACGTTGGCCGAGCGGGAGTTTCCGGTGGACGAGGTGGCCGCGCTGGCCTCAGGCCGGTCAACCGGGCAGGAGATATCGTTCGGCGAGAAGCAGGTGCTCAAGGTGCGCAACCTGGAGACCTTCGACTTCCAGGGCTGGGACCTCGGGCTGTTCTCGCCCGGCGCTTCGGTCTCGGCCGTGCATGCACCGCGCGCCGCCGCCGCGGGCTGCGTGGTGATCGACAATACCAGCCAGTTCCGCATGGACCCCGACGTCCCGCTGGTGGTGCCCGAGGTGAACCCCGAGGCTCTGCGCAGCTGCGGCAAGCGCAACATCATCGCCAATCCGAACTGCTCGACCATCCAGATGGTGGTGGCGCTCAAACCGCTGCACGACCAGTTCCGCATCAAGCGCGTGGTGGTGGCGACGTACCAGTCCGTCTCCGGTGCGGGCAAGGAGGGTATGGACGAACTCTACGCCCACACGCGCAAGGTGTTCGTGCACGAGCACGAGAACCCGGAGCAATTCACCAAGGAGATCGCTTTCAACTGCATTCCGCACATCGACCGGTTCCTCGACGATGGCTCGACCAAGGAGGAATGGAAGATGGTGGTCGAGACCAAGAAGATTCTCGATCCGAATATCGCGGTGCATGCGACGTGCGTGCGCGTGCCGGTGTTCATCGGCCACGGCGAGGCGGTTAACGTTGAATTTGAACTGCCGGTGACCGCGGGTGAGGCGCGTGCGGCGTTGCGCGAGGCGCCTGGTGTCGAGGTGGTGGATGTGCGGGAGGACGGCGGTTACGTCACACCGCTGGAGAGCGCCGGCGAGGACGCCGTGTATGTCAGCCGGATCCGCAAGGACCCGACGGTGGCGAACGGGTTGTCGTTCTGGTGCGTGTCGGACAACCTCCGCAAGGGTGCGGCATTGAACGCGGTGCAGATCGCCGAGACGCTGATCGCGCAGCGGATGCTGGCGAAGGCGGCGTAATCGGGTCTCGGGATCGATCGCGCGCCGAAACGCCGCCACGGCATTGACGAGGCCGGCGGCCACTTTCTCCAAGCGTCATCCAGGGCGTCCGGCGGGCAGTCCACGAGGACGTCGACGTCGCTGTCGAACCGCATCTCGCCGCGCGCGGCCGATCCGAACACGAGGAACCGTCCGCCGTGCTCGCTTGCATATGCGGCCAGCACCGGGCGCCACGCGTCCACCGTGCGCCGGCGGCGATCTGCCCCCGCGCCCTTCCGCTCCGCCAAGGGTGACGATATGGCCCATGTCGCTCATTAGAGCGCTCGCCCCATGCTGAGGGTCTGGGGGCGTCGGAGTTCCTTCAATGCCCAGAAGGTCCTGTGGCTGGTAGGCGAGCTGGGCCTTGCCCATGAGCACATCCCTGCCGGGGGCAGCTTCGGGCTGCTGGACGAGCCGGCGTTCCGCGCGCTCAACCCACACGGCCGCGTGCCCGTCCTCGAGGATGACGGTCTCGCGATATGGGAGTCGCACGCCATCCTTCGCTACCTCGCGGCGCGCTACGGCCTGGGCGCTTTCTGGGCGGACGATCCTGCCGCCAGAGCGCGCATCGACGGCTGGATTGACTGGGCGCAGACCGCGCTCCAACCGGCTTTCCTGAACGGCATCTTCTGGGGCTACTACAGAACCCCTGAGGCACAACGCGATTGGCCGGCGATCCGCAAAAGCCTGGACCGCTGTGCCGAATTGCTCGGCCTGCTGGATCGCCACCTTGCGGATCGGGCGTTCGTCATGGGTGATGCGCTGTCCCTTGCCGACATCCCTGCTGGCAGCGCGCTCTATCGCTATTTCCAGCTGGACATCGAGCGTCCGTCGCTGCCGAACGTCGAGGCCTGGTATCGACGGCTGCAGCAACGTCCGGCCTATCGCGAGCATGTCATGGTCCCGTTCGAGGAGTTGCTCGGGCGGCTCAATTTCTGATGCCGGGCGCCCTCGTTGACCCTCCTTCACCGAAAGCGTAAGCAATTGTAACGGCTTGGGGCCAGTCGGCGGGCCGACAGGATGGAGCGATCCATTGCGAGACGTACGCGACGCGCTGATGGTGGCGCGCAACTCGGACGGCAGGCTGATCAGCCGCCCGCTTTCTCCCCATCTCCAGGTTTATCGTTGGCCGATCAGCATGGCGCTCTCCATCCTGCATCGCGTCACCGGTGTGGGGCTGGGCATCGGCACGCTGCTGCTGACGTGGTGGCTGGTCGCCGCCGCCGTCTCGGACGGTGCGTTTGCCGCCGTGCAGTGGTTCCTCGCCACGCCGGTCGGTATACTCCTGCTGTTCGGTTGGACGCTGGCGCTGTTCTTCCATTTCTTCGCCGGCATCCGCCACCTCGTCTGGGACGCGGGCTATGGCTTCGAGCAACCCTGGTATGAGCGATCGGCCTGGGCGGTGGTGATCGCCACAGTGGTGGCGACGCTGCTGCTGTGGGTTATCGGCCTCGCGGTGTGGTGAGGCGCACCATGGCAAAAGCACCGCACATCGACATCATGCGCTCGCCACTCGGCCGGGCGCGCGGCCTCGGGTCCGCCAGGGCCGGAGCCACGCATTGGTGGGCCCAGCGCCTCACCTCCCTGGCACTGGTGCCGCTCACGCTGTGGTTCATCTGCGCCATGGTGCGGATGATTGGCGCGACCCGCGACGATGTCGTTTCCTGGATGGCTGGTCCGCTTCCAATCGTGTTGCTGACCGCACTGGTGATCGCCACCTTCCACCACCTGCAAGCTGGCCTTCAGGTGGTGATCGAGGACTATGTGCATCGGGACTGGCTACGCGTCGGCTCGATCCTGGTGATCAAGGCCATCGCGCTGTTGCTGGCACTGGCCTGCATCGTCTCGACGCTGCGGCTCGGCCTATAGGCGAAAGGATATCGATGAACGCGATCACCCTGCCCTCGTCGCGGGCGTACAACATCGTCGATCATACCTATGACGTCGTGGTGGTTGGCGCGGGCGGCTCCGGACTGCGCGCAACCTTCGGCATGGGTGCGGCCGGTCTGAAGACGGCCTGCATCAGCAAGGTGTTCCCGACGCGCAGCCACACCGTGGCGGCACAGGGCGGCGTCGCGGCTTCGCTCGGCAACATGGATGAGGACGACTGGCGCTGGCACATGTACGACACCGTGAAGGGGTCGGACTGGCTGGGTGACCAGGACGCGATCGAATACATGTGCCGCGAGGCGGTGCAGGCGGTGTACGAGCTGGAGCATTTCGGCGTGCCGTTCAGCCGCACCGAGGCGGGCAAGATCTACCAGCGCCCGTTCGGCGGCCACATGACGGACTACGGCAAGCAGCCGGCGCGCCGCGCCTGCGCCGCCGCCGACCTGTACGGGGCATGCGATCCTGCACACGCTGTACCAGCAGAGCCTGAAGCACGACGTGGAGTTCTTCGTCGAATACTTCGCGCTCGACCTGATCATGGACGATGAGGGCGTGTGCCGCGGTGTCACTGCTTGGTGCCTGGAGGACGGCAGCATCCATCGCTTCCGCGCGCAGCTCGTGGTGCTGGCGACCGGCGGCTACGGGCGCACGTATCTCTCCTGCACGTCGGCGCATATCTGCACCGGCGATGGCAACGGAATGGTGCTGCGCGCCGGCCTGCCGTGTCAGGACATGGAGTTCGTGCAGTTCCATCCGACCGGTATCTTCCCGGCCGGCTGTCTGATCACCGAGGGCGCGCGCGGCGAGGGCGGCTATCTGACCAACTCGGAAGGCGAGCGCTTCATGGAGCGCTACGCACCGACCGCGAAGGACCTGGCGAGCCGCGACGTGGTGTCGCGTTCGATGACCATCGAGATCAACGAGGGGCGTGGCTGCGGGCCGAACAAGGACCACATCATGCTGCATCTCGAGCATCTCGGTGCCGATTTGCTGCATGAGCGGCTGCCGGGGATTTCCGAGACATCGCGCATCTTCGCCAATGTCGATGTGACGAAGCAGCCGATCCCGGTGCTGCCGACGGTGCACTACAACATGGGCGGCGTGCCGACGAACTATCACGGCGAGGTGCTGCGTCCGACGCGCGACAATCCGGATGCGGTGGCGCCCGGACTGATGGCGGTAGGCGAGGGGGCGTGCGTCTCGGTCCATGGCGCGAATCGGCTGGGCTGCAATTCGCTGCTGGATATCGTGGTGTTCGGCCGCGCCGCCGCGCTGCGTGCGGCCGAGCTGATCAGACCCGACTCCAGTCAGGCGCCGCTGCCGCCGAAGGCGGGCGAGCAGTCACTCGATCGCTTCGACCGCGCACGGCACGCCAAGGGTGGCACGCGTGTCGCCGACCTGCGGGTGGACATGCAGCGTACGATGCAGACGCATGCCGCAGTGTTCCGCGACAGCAGGACGCTGACCGAGGGCGTGTCGGAGATGCAGCGCGTCTGGCGCGGGCTGTCGGACATGTCGGTGTCCGATCGCAGCCTGATATGGAACAGCGATTTGATGGAGGCGCTGGAGCTGCACAACCTGATGGGCAACGCGATGACCACCATGGTCGGCGCGGAGGCGCGGCACGAGAGCCGCGGCGCGCATGCCCACGACGACTACCCCGAGCGCGACGATGTGAACTGGATGAAGCACACGCTCGCCTGGTGCGACGAGAACGGCGCGGTGCGGCTGGATTATCGTCCGGTGAAGCTGCAGACGCTGACCAACGAGGTGTCGTCGTTCCCGCCGAAGGCGCGGGTGTACTGAGATGGCCGCCTTCAAACTGCCGGCCAACAGCCGCATCGGGCGCGGCAAGACCTACAAGGCATCCGGTGCGAAGCGCGTGCGCGAGTTCCGCATCTATCGCTGGAGCCCTGACGACGGACAGAATCCGCACACCGACACCTACGAAATCGACCTCGATGAGTGCGGTCCGATGGTGTTGGACGCGCTTATCAAGATCAAGAACGAGGTCGATCCGACGCTGACCTTTCGCCGCTCCTGCCGCGAGGGCATTTGCGGCTCCTGCGCGATGAACATCGATGGCGGCAACACGCTCGCCTGCCTGAAGCCGATCGACGAGGTGAAGGGCGCAGTGCGCATCTCGCCGCTGCCGCACATGCCGGTGGTGAAGGACCTGGTGCCGGATCTGTCGCAGGTCTACGCGCAATTGCAGAGCATTCAACCATGGTTGCAGGCCGACAGCCCGGCGCCGCCGGACGGCGAGCGGCTGCAAAGCCGTGAGGAGCGCGCGAAGCTGGACGGACTATGGGAGTGCATCCTGTGCTTCTGCTGTTCCACTGCGTGTCCGAGCTACTGGTGGAACGGCGACCGCTACCTTGGGCCGGCGGTGCTGCTGCAGGCGTATCGCTGGATCGCCGATTCACGCGACGAGCACACCGGCGAGCGGCTGGATGCGCTGGAGGACCCGTTCAAGCTGTATCGCTGCCACACGATCATGAACTGCACCGATACGTGCCCGAAGGGGCTCAATCCCGCGAAGGCGATTGGGGCGATCAAGCAGTTGATCGTGGAGCGGCAGGTCTAGGATTTACCGGCGCCACGGCACGGCGCCGGCCGGGATGCGACCCTCAGGTGCGCGGAGGTGTTCCGGAGGCCACCGGATGCGGCGGATAGCCGATCGTCCACAGCCGACCATGTCGCGGGGCGACCGGAGCAGGAGCGACCGGCCGCGGCACGGGCAGTGCCTGCATCACGCCAACCGGGCCCGCTGATCCAAGCGCACCGCACGCATTGCCGGTGCTGCTAACCTTGACCTGCGGCCGGCCGCCATTGGCCGGGGAGCCGTAGGTGATCGTCTGGCTGCACGTTCCGCCGTTGCCGGTCGAGATCGACGTCACGACAACATCCGATCCTGGCGCCGCCTGCGGCACTCCCTGCATCACCGAGCGGATCATCTGCCCAGGGTCGGGCATCGCCGTTGCCATCAGCGTATCCATGTCGCCGAACATGCGATCCATCATCGCCTCCTGCTGGGCGATCATGTGGGCGACGGGGAAATCGACTTGCGTGGCCTGCGTGGCCGGCAGCATCACCACCGTGGCGCCGGCCGGAACCCAGACGTAGTGGCCGCCATCCGGCTGAGCCGCGACGGCCGGAGCGGCGACAAACAGACTGGCAGCCAATAGAGCGCTTCGCGTTCCACCGATCATGGGTCCCTCCTTGAGAGGCCGAGGGATCATTCGTCCGGTCGGCTTGCGCCGGCTATTCCCGTCGCGTGAAGGTTTCGTAAGCTCACGCCGCCCGGGTCAGCCGCTTCATGAGTGCCGACAGCCGGTGCCGCCGCAATTCGCTGCGCGCCTTGGCATCAGTCGTCATGTAGTTGAGCTGCACCGAATAGCGCTGGCCGTTGAAGCGCTTGTGGCCATGCCAGGTGGTCGGGCCATTCGGGAACACCAGCAGCGTGCCGTTTACCGGCGGCACCTCAACCGCGTAGTCCTCCAGGTCGCCCGGGCCGCGCAGCAGGCGAAGGCAGCCATCGTGCTGTGTCCAGGCCTCCGTCGCCGGATTGAGATATAGCAGCACCGTGACGCGCTTGGCGGTGGAGTCGCAATGGACGTAGCCATCGCGGTCATTGGTCCAGCCGCGCAGCGTCACCATCGTCGGCGCGTTGGCAAGGTCGAGCCCAAAGCGCTCGGCGATTGCCTGGCGCAGCCGCGGCCCATCCAATTCGTCCATCAGCGCCTGCGCGTTGGGTCCGAGCGAAAGCGCGTCGAGCGGGAACGACCCACGCCGCCCAAGCGGCGGCAGATCGGCAACCACATCGCGCAAGGCGAACGGCGGCACGAAATTCGGCACCACCACGTGGGGGAACGGCTCCGTCGCCACTGGCGTGGCGCGAAGGGCGGCGTAATCGAGTTCGATCATGCGGCGCTGCTTAGCACGGAACCCGCCGCGTTGAACCCCGGGCGCCGACGCGCTATCTGCCAGCCGGACATGGACAACCCGGGCGCCGACACCCCTGCGCAGCGCGGGCCGCTGCCAGCCTTCCGGGCTATGGTGGCGGCCGGCGAACTGGCACCCGATCCGTCGCAGCAATTCGTGGCGGAGCGTCTGCAAAGGCTTTGGACCACGCTGCGTGGCTACGACCCGCGTGCACGCCAGCCCAACGGCATAAGCCTGTTCTCTCGCCTGCTGCGCCGCGACCCATCGCCGGAGCAGCCGAACGGCCTGTACATCGTGGGCGAGGTGGGCCGCGGCAAATCCATGCTGATGGACCTGTTCTTCGCCGCGGCCGACGTGCGCCGCAAGCAGCGCATCCACTTCCACCGCTTCATGCAGAATGTGCACACGCGGTTCCACGCGTTCAGGAACGCCAATCCGGAGATCGACGATCCGATCCCGCCGCTTGCGGACTCGGTCGCGGCCGAGGCGGCACTACTGTGCTTCGATGAATTCCAGGTGAATGATATCGCCGACGCGATGATCCTTGGCCGGCTGTTTCAGGCGCTGTTCGATCGCGGGGTGGTAGTGGTCGCAACCTCCAACATCGCACCGGACGATCTGTTCAAGGGTCAGCCCGGACGCGATGCGTTCCTGCCGTTCATCGAGCTGATCAAGCAGCGGCTGGACGTGGTGACGATGGATGCCGGCCGCGACTTCCGACGCGAGCGGATGCGCGGCATGCGGACCTGGCTCGTGCCGGCCGATGCTCGTGCCGAGCAAGAGCTGGATCACGCATTCGCGGACCTGACCGGCGGCGCGGAGGGCAGACCGGAGACACTGTGGGTGATGGGCCGGAAATTCGTCGTGCCGTTGGCGGCGGAGGGTGTCGCGCGCTGCGACTTCGATCTGCTGTGCGGCACCGCGCTCGGCGCGGGCGACTATCTGGCGCTGGCGACGCGCTTTCACGCGCTGATCCTCGACGGCATTCCGCGTCTGTCGGCCGACAACTATGACAAGGCGCGGCGGTTCATCGTCCTGATTGACACACTGTACGACCACCGCGTGAAGCTGATTGCGTCGGCGGACGCGACGCCGGACAAGCTGTATCAGCGCGGCGAGAACGTACGGATGTTCGGACGCACGGCGTCGCGACTGGACGAAATGCAGAGCCGCGACTGGCTGGAACAGCCGCATCTCGGCTAACCACTGCCGCGTCGCCAGATGACCTGCGTGCGTAAGCTGCCAACGGGACAGTCGCTGCCAGGAGCAAGCCGCGAGAACCGCTTGGCGCGGTATAATTCGGCTGCAGTGGTGTGAAGCACCTCACAGAGTTGAGCGAGTGCCCGCGATAAGTCCTGCAACCGCGTGAGCAAGGCTTGCGCCGGCCCGTATGTACATGATGCCGCAGCCCGGGTTGCGGTCGCATTTGGGCTGTTGTCTTGCCGCAAACCAGAACGGTGGCCCATGCTCACAGCTGAAAAGCGACACGACGGGCAGGCTGGCGAATCACTCACGCGCACGTTGCCGGCGCCGGCAGTGTCGGTTCGCGAGCGCACGGCCGAAGCCATGGCGATCAGCTCGGCGGAGCACTTCTTCCCGGTGGCGCCGGTCTCCGGTCGTCGGAGCATCCGGCGCAGGCTCGCCGCGATCCTGGGTGCCGACATTCGTGGCTACAGCATCCTGATGGCGGCTGGCGAAGAAGCCGCGCATCGGCGCGTCAATGCGGCAATGGATCGCCTCATGCGTGAGATCCAGAGGTCTCACGGCCGCGTCATCTCGCACGCCGGCGATGGACTCATGGCTGAGTTTCCGAGCGCTGTCGAAGCCCTCAAGTGTGCGCTCCGCGTGCAGGCTGATTCCGCCAGGCGCAACGCTCGCCTGTCGCCTGAAATGCACATCGAATATCGCATGGGGATCAATTCCGGCGAGGTCGTCCTGCAGCAGGGGCGCGCAGGTGGCAACGCGGTCAACATCGCCGCGCGTCTAGAACAGATCGCGGACCCGGGCGGCATCTTCATATCGGGAACCGTGTTCGAGCAGGTCGGCGGCGTCGTCACGACGAGCTATGAGCAGGTTGGTGAGCGCCGACTTAAGAACATACGCCAACCGGTGACGGTCTACCGCATCGCACCGGAGACATGTCTCACCTGGGCGGGCATGCCCGCGATGCGGCGGCGGGAGTTTCGACCGGAGCGGCAGTCCGACGAGGACTATCGTCCTTCGCTTGCTGTGCTGCCTTTCCGCACATTGCAGGAGGACAAGGCCGATGCGTATTTCGCCGAGGGCATGGTGGATGACATCATCCGTCTGCTTGGCGGCCTGAAGGAGCTGCTGGTCATCGCGCGCAGCTCTACTCTCGCGTTTGCGAACTCGCCGCTGGATCTGCGGCGCATCGGCTACGAGCTCGACGTGCGCTACGTACTGCACGGCAGTCTCCGTCGGGCTGCCAACAAGCTGCGCATCGCGGTTGAGCTTTGCGAGGCCGAGTCCGGGCATCTGATCTGGGCCGATCGCCTCGACGGCGAAATGTCGGACCTGTTCGATCTGCAGGACCGCATCGCCATGCGCGTGGTCGGCGCTGTCGCGCCGCACGTTCGTGAACGGGAACTGACGCGTGCACTGCGCAAGCATCCAAGCAGCATCACGGCATACGACCTGACGCTACAGGCGCTCGATATGTTCTATCGCATGGATCGACCATCCATCGTGCGGGCGCGTGAGCTGCTCGAGCAGGCAATTCAGCACGATCCCGACTACGCCCCTGCCTATTCGCACCTGGCTTCGTTGCGAATGCGATGGATCGGCCAGGGGTGGTCCGAAGATGAACCGGTAGATCAGGCGTTGGCGGCCAAGGCGGCCGCAATGGCGATCGAACGGGATCGCAATGACGCGGTTGGGCTTGCGATCTATGGGCACTTACAGTCGTATCTGCTGAAGGATTACGATGCCGCGCGGAACTACCTTGAGCGTGCCCTGACGGCCGGACCAAGCTGTGCCTTGGCGTGGGCATACAGCAGTCTCACGTGCGGCTATCTCGGGGACGCTGCAACGGCATTGACGAGAGCCGAGCGGGCAGTCCGACTGTCGCCGCTCGGTGCGGACGCCTTCTGGTTGGAGCACTACCTGTCACAAGCTCATTACCTCGGCCACCGTTACGATGAGGCGATCGCGTGGGCCCGGATATCGGCTGTCCACGCACCTGGCAACACGTCGAACCTGCGCTGCCTGATCGCAAGTCTGGTGGCCATCGGCGGCATCGATGAGGCTCGCAAGATGGTACAGCGCCTGCTGCAATTGGTGCCGGCATACCGCGTTGCGATTTTTCGCGCGCGAACGCCACTGCGCGGTGACGTCCGTGACCTGTTCGCGCATCGGCTCCATCAGGCCGGTGTGCCCGACTAATGAGGGATAGGCCGAAGGAGGAAATCCATGACTGGTAGCTTTGACGGTAACGATGGCAACGACGGCAACGCTGCCAATGCAGGCGGCGGCGGCAACGCCACCAGCACCAGTTCGGGATGGTATTTCGCTGACAGGGTGGACCTGCCTTTCGTGACCACGCCAGACAGCGGACCGCGCAGTGTTCCGCCGCAGACGATCGGGCAGTTGACGATCATCCCCGATATCATGCGCTTCCCCGCGCGCAATTGGTCCGCCGAGTGGTTTTCCTGGCTGGCGCTGATCGAGTTCGCTGCATCGAATTGGCAAACCATACAGCCAGCCAACCCGCCGCCTCCGCCCTTTCCGCAGTACTGGCCGAACTGGGTGCCTGCTCCGCCGCCTCCCACCGCTCCTCTCATCAATTGGGCGACGCTGAACCCGGCGGCCGTGCAGGCGGAGATCGCCGGCCTCGTCACCGCGGCGGCCAATGAGCGGGCCGACGCCCTGGATGAGATTCTGTCGCAGGCCAACGAGTTCATCAGCTATTTTCTGAACCTGTTGACCGCAAAGCCCGGTGCATATCCGCAGACGACCAAGGTGCTAACCCTCGCCAGCCAGGTTGGCACCTTTGTCGCGATGTACTTCAAGGGCCTGTACAAGCGCCCCCGCGCGTCGGAACTCTGTCCGGCTCTGCTGCCGCCGATCGAGATCCCGGGACACGCGTCGTTCCCAAGCGGCCATTCGACGCAGGCCCATCTGATGGCGCTATGTGTGAACGACATCTTCAACACCCTTCCGCAACAGAACACGGTGCTGGAAGACCTATGGACCCTGGCAGATCGCATCGCGCGCAACCGCGAGATAGCCGGTCTGCATTACCCGAGCGATAGTGACGCCGGCAGGGCCATAGCGCTGGCGACGTTGCCGCAATTGCGGGCTTCGGTGCCGATCTTCCTGACAGGAACGTCGCTCGGCGGTCTACCTCTGGCCGGAACCACCTTGTACCAGCATGCGGTCGATCTGGCACGCGCCGAGTGGCAGTTGGAGGATGGGCCATGAGTGACCGCGCGTCGTATGGCAAGGGGGACGTTTCAGATACGGTTCTCGCCGATATCGAGAGGCGATTTACAGGTCTTGCCGTACCTGAGGGAACTTTCGACCCCTCAACGGCGACTGCGGACCAATTAATGAAGTTCGGGCTTCCGCCCAAGCCGGATCCCCAATGTCAGCCACTGATGCGCCGGGCCTGGGACACCGGGTTCGGCAAGCCTTTGCGATTACAGCCGTTCGAGGTGGAGCGCGATCTGGTGGAACAAGCCGAATATCGGCTGTTCGAAAAACAGGTGGCCAATGTTTCCTTCGACGGAAACAACTTCGAAATCAGCTCCAACTGGTCCGGCGCTTACATCACCGCCAATCAGGACAAGCATTTTCTGCAAATTTGGGGAACCTGGACGGTTCCAGACAATCTGCGGATGCCACCACAGCATCTTCAGGGGCCGCCAGGGATTCCGTACGTCTGCGCCAACTGGATCGGGCTCGACGGGCAGCGCCTCTACCTGGATTCATCACTGCCCCAAATGGGCACCGTGTCGGTACTGCAGCCGGACAATACCACGACAGCTCAGGCATGGACGCAGTGGTGGGCGAGAGACAGCGTCGATTCAGCCCCAGTGCCACTCGGGTTTTCCGTCGCGCCAGGCGATAGGATACTGAGCGTGCTGACAGTTTCCGACCCCACGACCGTCAACTGCGTCATGGTCAATTTGACACCCAGCACACCTACCGCAATTGCGGTTCAAGCCAGCGCACCGACTGTGGTACTGCGCGATGGGACCAACGTGCAGCCAAATATTGCCGGAGCCACCGCCGAATGGATCGTTGAGCGTCCGAGGGTGCCCGATCCGCAGCCTGGCCAACCGCCAACCGCCTACAATTTCGCCGACTACGGCCGGACCGAATTCGAGCTTTGCCTTGCCGTCGAAGGCGACAGCGTGGACATCTCGTCCTTGTCCAGGGGGCTGACGCAGGAACTGCGGGGCGCGCGGCGCATCCGCATGTTCGATCTACTCGTCAATCCGGCGCGGACCGAGTTCATTTCGATGCCAAGAAAGCAGAGCGATACCGCTATCCGCGTCAAATACGGCAGCTTCTGAGCGATTGCTGTTTCGGGTCGCGCGCCGGCAGTGGGAGCGATGCGGGGTGACGGTCGCGGCAGTCATCCGCACCCATGCTGCACCGCATCACCTTGCCCACCGCCGCCCAATCGGCTAGCACCATCCCGCCTCCCGGGCCGCCGGGCACCCGGCGTGCGGCAATGCGTTAACTCGGCTGGTCACCAGCTCGCTGTAAGGACACGTCCATGGCCCGCAACAAGATTGCCCTCATCGGTGCCGGCAATATCGGCGGCACCCTCGCGCACCTGATCGGCCTCAAGGAACTCGGCGATGTCGTGCTGTTCGATGTGTTCGGCGGCGTCGCGGCGGGCAAGGCGCTCGACATCATGCAGTCCGGCCCGGTTGACGGCTTCGACGCGCTGATGACCGGCGGTTCCGACTATAGCGCGATCAACGGCGCGGATGTGGTTATCGTCACCGCGGGCTTCCCGCGCACGCCCGGGATGTCGCGCGACGACCTCATCGGCAAGAACGCCGGCGTGATCGCCGAGGTGGCTGCGGGCATCCGGACCCATTGCCCAGACGCGTTCGTGATCACCATCACCAATCCGCTCGATGCGATGGTTTGGGTGATGAAGCTGAAGTCGGGACTGCCGGCCAACCGCGTGGTCGGCATGGCGGGCGTGCTCGACAGTTCGCGCTTCCGTCTGTTCCTGGCCCAGGAGTTCGGCGTCTCGGTCGAGGACGTCACCGCGTTCGTGCTGGGCGGCCACGGCGACACAATGGTTCCGCTGACCCGCTACTCCACGGTCGCGGGCATACCTGTGCCCGACCTCGTGAAGATGGGCTGGACGACACAGGCGAAGATCGACGCGGTGGTGGCGCGCACGCGCGACGGCGGCGGCGAGATCGTCAAGCTGCTTGAGCGTGGCAGCGCGTTCTATGCGCCGGCAGCGTCCGCGGTCGCCATGGCGGAGAGCTATCTGAAGGACAAGAAGCGCGTGCTGCCGTGCGCGGCGCTGCTGAACGGCGAATACGGGGTGAAGGACCTGTATGTCGGCGTGCCGGTCGTGATCGGCGCCGGTGGGATCGAGCGGATCGTCGAGATCGCGATGAACGCCGAGGAGAAGGCGGCGTTCGACAAGTCATGCGCTGCGGTCAGAGAGCTGGTCGAGGCGGCCAAAAAGCTGATCGGGTGATGCGCCGCGCAGAGCACAGTTCACTCCCCTGGTGGGGGGTTGGGGGAAGGGGGCCGCGCCTTCCATGAACATCCACGAATACCAGGCCAAGGAACTGTTGCGGCGCTACGGAGTGCCGGTGCCGGATGGGTTCGTGGCCTGGACCGCGGATGAGGCAGCGGCGGCGGCCGGGCGGCTGCCGGGCCCGGTATACGTCGTGAAGGCACAGATCCACGCCGGCGGACGCGGTGCCGGCCGCTTTGCCGATGATCCGGACGGCAAGGGCGGCGTGCGGCTCGCACGCTCGATCGAGGACGTGCGCGCGGCGGCTGATGCGATGCTCAGTCATACGCTGGTGACCAAGCAGACCGGGCCGGCTGGGCGACCGGTGCATCGCGTCTATGTCGAGGCGGGCTGCGATATCGCGCGTGAGCTTTATCTTTCGCTGCTGGTCGATCGCGACAGCGGCCGCGTTACCGTGATCGCTTCCACCGAAGGTGGCATGGAGATCGAGGACGTCGCCGCGCGGCAACCCGAGAAGATCATGCGTGTCGCGATTGATCCTGCGGCAGGCATGTCCGGCTATCTCGCGCGCCGCCTGGCCTACGGGCTTGGTCTCACCGGTGGCCAGATCGCCGCACTCGGCCGCTTTCTGCCCGCGCTTTACCGGGCCTTCTCCGAGCTCGATTGTTCGATCGCCGAGATCAATCCCCTCGTCGTTACCGGCGAAGGCGGTATCGTCGCGCTGGATGCCAAGATCAGCTTCGACGATAATGCGCTGTACCGCCATCCGGAGCTGGAGAAGCTGCATGATGAAGGCGAAGAAGACCCCAAGGAACTCGAGGCCGCAAAGTACAACCTGAATTACGTGGCGCTCGACGGGAATATCGGCTGCCTGGTGAATGGTGCCGGCCTCGCCATGGCGACGATGGACATCATCAAGCTGTACGGCGCGGCGCCCTCGAACTTCCTCGATGTGGGCGGCGGCGCCACCAAGGAACGTGTGACGGCGGCGTTCAAGATCATCCTGTCGGATCCAAATGTCGAAGGTATCCTGGTCAACATCTTCGGCGGCATCATGCGCTGCGACGTGATTGCCGAGGGCGTGGTGGCGGCGGCCCGTGAGGTCAGCTTATCGGTGCCGCTGGTGGTGCGGCTGGAAGGCACCAACGTGCTGCTCGGCAAGGAGATCCTGGCGAAGTCCAACCTGCCGATCATCGCCGCCGACAACCTCGCCGATGCGGCGGAGAAGATCGTGCGCGCCGTGCAGGAGGCCGCCTGACATGGCCATCCTGGTGGACGCCAATACACGCGTCATGACGCAGGGTTTCACTGGTGCGCAGGGCACGTTCCATTCCGAGCAGGCGATCGCCTACGGCACCAAGGTCGTCGGCGGCGTCACGCCGGGGAAGGGCGGCACCAGGCATCTCGATCTGCCAGTATTCGACACGGTGTGGGAGGCGCGCGAAAAGACCGGCGCCACCGCGACCGCGATCTACGTGCCACCGCCGTTCGCCGCCGATGCGATCCTGGAGGCCATCGATGCCGAGATACCGCTGATCGTGTGCATCACTGAAGGCATTCCGGTGCTCGACATGGTGCGGGTGAAGCGTGCGCTGAGCGGGTCGAAGTCTCGACTGATCGGGCCCAACTGTCCCGGCGTCATCACACCTGATGCGTGCAAGATCGGCATCATGCCCGGCCACATCCATCGCCGCGGCAGCGTCGGCATCGTGTCCCGCTCGGGCACGCTGACCTATGAGGCAGTGGCGCAGACAACGGCGGTGGGTTTGGGTCAGAGCAGCTGCGTCGGCATCGGCGGCGATCCGGTCAAGGGCACCGACTTCATCGAGGTGCTGGAGATGTTCCTCGCCGACGACGAGACGAAGCAGATCGTGCTGATCGGCGAGATCGGTGGGCAAAGCGAGATCGAGGCAGCCGAGTTTCTCGTGCGTCATCCGGTGAAGAAGCCGACGGTGGGCTTCATCGCGGGAGCGACGGCGCCACCCGGCCGGCGCATGGGCCATGCCGGCGCGGTGATCTCCGGCGGGCGCGACACTGCGGCAGCGAAGATGGCGGCGATGCGTGAGGCCGGCATCCACGTGGCGGAAAGCCCCGCCGCGCTGGGCAGCACGATGGTCGAGGTGCTGAAGGGCTGAAGTCCAGCGGAGGGTCCGTCGATCCGCAAGCTGGTGATCGCGTCCGAATCCGGCCAGACATGACCGGCGCCGCGAGCCATGTAGGTGCTCCCTTCACGCAATGAGAGCGAGCACAAAATGGCAACCATCATCAAGGAGTTCCTCGTCGGGGCCAAACCAGAGAAGGCTTGGGATGCGCTCCGCGATTTCCATGCCGTGCACGAGCGGGTTGCCCCAGGCTTCCTCACCGGGGCTACGCGCGACGGTGATGACCGGGTTCTCACCTTTGCCAATGGGGTCTCGTGGCACGCGAGAGATTGCTTGGTCGCGACGAGACGGCGCGGCGCATCGCCTACACCATCGTCGAGGGGCGTTTCGCCTATCATCATGCCTCCGCGCAGGTGTTGCCTCACGAACAAGGCAGCCGCATTGTCTGGATCGCCGATATCCTGCCCGATGCACTGTCGGACAGTACCCGTGCGATGATGGAACACGGCGCGGAGGCCATGGCCAGGACATTGGCCGACTGAGGCGTATTCGGACATGCTTTCTGCCATGGCGAATGGCTGCAACGCGCGACAAAGGGACGTTCCATGCCGCGACCGCACGTCATCATCCTCAACGGCGTCGGCAGCGTAGGCAAAAGCTCGATGGCTCGGGCACTTCAGACAATCACTGCTATGCCGTTCCTGCATATCGCGATGGACGCCTTCATCGACATGCTTCCGGCGCGGATGTTCGGCCATCCGGACGGTCTGGTCTTCGAGACGGTCCAGGATCAAGGCAAGCCATCGGTTGTCATCAGGACGGGTCCGCTCGTCGAACACACGATGCGCGGCATGCGTCACGCCATCGCAGCGATGACCGCGCAGGGCAACAACCTCATCGTCGACGAGGTGATGATCGGAAACGATAAGGTCCGAGAATGCCGGACTTTTTTGGTGCCGTTCAATGTCCATTTCGTGGGTCTTTTCGCGCCACTTGACGTGCTCGAAGCAAGGGAGCGGTTACGTGGGGATCGAGAACCGGGCCTTGCGCGGCGGCAATACGATCGTGTCCACCGCGACATGATTTACGACCTCGAGATCGACACCGCCACGACCACTCCGCTGGAGAACGCCCAGAAAATTCGGGACGCTTTCCGCCTCTGACCAGCCACACCCGACGCGATCTGTTTGCGGCACGTCAGCTTGCCGGCGACGCTCAATCAGCGCCATGCAATCGGCGCTGTGAAGCGTTTCAGAGCAGGCCCTCCAACCCACAGTCATCCTCCTCCGTCGGCATTCCAGAGTCGGCGTCCGAGAATTGTGGAGACCGGCCATGTGGCGACCTGCGTCCATCACCGTCGCGGCGATTGCTATTGCCTTGGTCGGGGCGGTTTCCCCGACGAACCGAGAAGCTCCCTCAGAGCAGCCGAAGCTTGTGGGATCGTATGACGCCGCGACCAGCCATCGGGCGCCGGATCTGACGAGGGGCTCAGCGGACGGGCAGGAAATGTGTTGGTACGACCCCGACGTGCCACGCTGCGAGTGAACCGCCTGTCCGGTACCTGCCTCGTGCAAGAGCGCTTGCAAATGGGCCGATCCGAGTTGCAGTGTGGTTGGCAGTTCGTATCGTGACAGGGGGCGGGCTCCTCCTGAGGAGATCGGAATGGCTGACGGATCTGAAACCGTCTGGCGCGCCGCCCTGATGGCCAGGGGGAAGGACTGGGTAATGGCTGAACTGCGACGGCGGCCTGGCCGGCCGGGCGACGCGGTTTATGACGTAGTCTTCGAAGACCCCTTGCCGACCAGGGAATTCTGCCAACGATGGTGTGCCGAAGAGGAAAACCGGCTGGTTCGCTTTTCCTGGGAGAAGGTGGCGGCACTCGTTTTCCTGGTCTTGACGATAGTCTGTGCCGTCGGCGCAGTGAAGAGCTGGAATGACACGCCGCCGCAGAGCCGCACCGCAGCGGCCACGAATAGTGCCCCTCAGGCGAGCCCGGCCAGAGGTTCCAATCAGATCACGAACGATGTGCCGGGCTCGACGTCGCAACGTGCTGCCGAATCTTCGGCGGTTGGCAACAGCCCGCCTCCGCTTTGCGCGTACCAGACCTATGAAACTGCCGAGTGCAAGACGCAAAAGTGAGGTCTATGGCGACGGTCGTTTGCTTCTGAAATGCTGGCGTGACTCGGCCTCTTGATCGGTTCCGAAGAGCGCCGGGCGGCATTTGCGGCCCTGGCGCGAGAGCTACCGCGGCGGTCGTGTAAGGTGGTCACCACCCCTCTGGCGCTATGACGTTCTGTGCCTTCGGTCCCAGCAGCGCGGCGCGCATCGTCTCGGCCGACTTCACGCGCGTGTCCTCCCACGCCTGCGGCGAAAAGAACGCCGCGTGAGGCGTGATGATCAGCCGTCCCTCAGCCCACGGCGCGCGCGATAGGCGCGGATCAGCTCAGGCACCGGCTTCCACTGGCGGCTCCGCCGGCACGACGTCCAGACCTACTCCCGCGAGGTGCCCGCTTTTCAGCGCTCCCGCCAGCGCGTCGATGTCGATGATCGGCCGGCGCGTGGTATAATATTACGCGTGTTGACGGATAGCCCGCTGTTGGGTGGGTCCGCGGCTGTCCATGTCGCGGAGCCCCCTTCGTCTGGCGACCGAGCCGCCCGCCAGTTAATTGATTCTGGTTTTTGCTTAGCCAAACTCGTTCAACTTATGGTCGCGGACGGACGGGCACGCTCCCCGGGGGTGGAATTCGTTGTGCATTCGCAGCGACAATCTGGATGCGCGACAATCAGGATGCGTCGGCTCGGTTCCCCAGGGGGGACGAGCCTGCAACTCCGTGACGGCGTGCCGGAATGGCGGTTCTCAACTTCCCGGAAGAGAGCCTCCCGTGCCCGGCACACATATCACCGACCAGCAGGCGAGATTGTACATGAACCTCCACAGAACCCACGTCCGGCGGAGGGCCGCGGCCAGAGCAGGCTTCAGCACCAGCACTGGCGCACGGCTCGACGCGGTTCTCCGGATGCCCTCGCAGACACAGCCGCCGCGCACTCGCGCTCCCTTGCCGCGCTCGCCGAACTGGAAATTGCCGAGCGCGGCCGCCGACGCATCGTCCGACATCTCGCCGAAGCCCGTCTGCCGCCCGGTAAAACGCTCGACAATTTCGACTTCTCCGCTGTGCATCTCAATCACGACTTGTATCCGGCTTGAGCCGGGACCGCGCTTGTGTGGAAGCCACATCGAGGTCGCCGCCTCACCGCGCACAGCCATTTCTGGTGGGCTCGGACGCAGGAGCATGAAGCATCACGAAAGGCGGGAAGAATTCGGGAAGGGAGGCGCCCTGGAGAACCGGGGACCCATCCACGTGGAGACCTTGGACGACTTGGGGGTGGGGTGGGGGGCAGATCACGCCGGCGGGCCACTCGCGCGCATTGCCAAGCGGACGTCTCGAGCGTTCGTGTCCGGTCAATGTCCTGTTGGTCGCTAAGAGAACTATGACCTCAGGTTCAGAGCTAGGGATTACTCAAGGTTTTCTTCTACTCGGATGGTAGCGGCGGGCGGATTTGAACCACCGACCAAGGGATTATGATTCCCCTGCTCTACCGCTGAGCTACGCCGCCATCCGACCCGAAGGGCAGGGGAGATAGTCCGGCGCCCCTGACCACGTCAACCACTGCTCCTGCGTCTGCGCGCCGAATGAAGCCGCCACCCAGCACGCGCTCCCCGGCGTAGAACACGCAGGCCTGTCCGGGCGCCGGCAGTGCGGGGGCATCCAGGCGGACCTGCGCACCGTCCTCGGTGACGCTCACCAAGGCGCCCTGCGGTGCTTCCCGTGCCCGCAGCTTCACCGCACAGCGCAGCGAGTGCGCCGGCGGCAATGCCAGCCAGTTCACCTCGCGCAAGCGCACCAGATCGGTTCCGGCATGACGCGGGCCGATTACGACTCGCCGGCGCGCCGGGTCCAGTGCCACCACCACCTGTCGTTCCCCGCCGGCGATCGCTGCGTCGCCGAGCCGCTTTCCCTGACCGATCGTGTAGCGAGCGATGCCGTTATGCCGACCCCGGATGTGCCCTTGTCGGTCAACGATCTCGCCCGCTTCTCCGGCATCGGGCCGCAGCCGTGTGACGATATCGGCATAGCTGCCCGACGGGACGAAACAGATATCCTGGCTGTCTGGCTTGGCGGCCACCGGGAGACCGAGCCGTTCCGCCTCGCCGCGAACCTGCCGCTTGTCCATTCCCCCCAGCGGAAACAGCGCCCGCGCAAGCTGCTGGCGGGTGGTGGCGAATAGGAACCAACTTTGATCGCGGGCAAGATCGGCTGCGCGATGCAGCTCGGGGCCATCCGAGCCGTCAATCCGCCGCACATAGTGGCCGGTCGCCAGCCGCTCGCACCTCAGGCCCTGAGCCAGCACGGTCAGGTCCGCGAATTTCACGGTCTGGTTGCAGCTAATGCACGGCACCGGCGTCTCGCCTGCCGCATAGCTGTCGGCAAAGCGGCCGATCACTGCATCGGCGAACCGCTGCTCCGCGTCGATCACGTAGTGCGGGATGCCCAGATGATCGGCCACCCGCCGCGCGTCATGAATGTCCTGCCCGGCGCAGCACGCACCCTTATGCCCGGTCGCGGCTCCATGATCGTAAAGTTGCAGCGTCACGCCGATCACTTCGTGGCCGGCCTCATGCAGCAGCCCCGCCACTACGCTGCTGTCAACGCCGCCTGACATCGCGACGAGGATGCGCACGCGCTAATCGTTCATCATGTTGCGGGTGCCGGCGGGCAGCTTCACCACGAGCCCGTCGAGCGCCTCGGTGATCACGATCTGACAACCCAGCCGCGACGTCTCGGTAAGGCCGAACGCCAGGTCCAGCATGTCCTCCTCGTCCTCGGTCGGTTCGGCGAGCTTCCTGAACCAGGCGGGGTCGACGATCACATGGCAGGTCGAGCAGGCGAGCGAGCCTTCGCACGCGCCCTCGATATCGACGCCGTGCTGGTGCGCGATCTCCAGCACCGACAGTCCAAGCGGTGCATCGACTTCGCGACGCCTTCCGTCGCGTTCGATGAATGTCATCTTCGGCATTTGGCCAATGGGTTCCGTTCACGTCCGGGCGAATCGTTCGGTACCAGGGGCCGGAACCCCCGCGTGCGCCGCAACCAGCGCCGCTGCCGCATAGTCGATATCAGCGGGCGAGGTAAAGCGCCCGATGCCGATGCGCAAGGTGCGCGATGCCGCTTCGTCATCCAGGCCAAGGGCGCGCAGCACATAGGACGGTTCGATCGCGGTGGAGGAACACGCCGAGCCGGTCGAAACGCACAGGTCCGGGATGCGTGCCATCAGGTCCGCGGCCGTGGCGGCTGGGAAGGTGACATTCAGGTTGCCGGCTATTCGCGCCGCCGTGCTGCCGTTTACCACAACGCCGGGAATCGCCGCGCGGAGCCGCTCAAGCAGGCGGTCACGTAATTCGCCCAGCCGCTTGGCCTCTTCCGGCATTTCGCTCTGGGCCAGGCGACTGGCCTCGCCGAGACCCACGATCAGCGGGGCGGGCAGGGTGCCGGAACGCAGACCACGTTCCTGGCCGCCGCCCGAGAAAAGCGGAGTCGAGCCGTACGCGCGGTCGCCGGCGGACATAGAGCGCGCCCACCGCTTTCGGTCCATAAAGCTTGTGGCCACTGATCGAGGCCAGATCGATCTTCCAGCCGGTCAGGTCGAGAGGGATCTTCCCCGTGGCCTGGGCGATATCGGTATGGAATAACGCCCCGGCCTGCTTGGCGATCCTGGCGAGCGCGGCGATGTCCTGCACTACGCCGATCTCGTTGTTCACCGACATGACGCTGACGAGCAGCGTCGGCACCTCCAGCGCCGCGCGGAGCACTTCGGGGTCCAGCAATCCGTCCGGGCGCACCGGCAGGAACACCGGCTCGAATCCCTCATCGGCCAGATCCGCCACCAATTCGAGGACGCATTTGTGCTCGGTCGCCACCGTGACCACGCGCCGTCGCTCGTTGCCTGCGCGCAGCGCGAAACGGGCGGCCCCCTTGATCGCGATGTTGTTGCTTTCGGTGGCTCCCGACGTGAACACCAGTTCCTTGGCATCGGCGCCAATCAGCGCGGCAACATGGCCTCGCGCGTCCTCGACGGCGGCTTCCGCCTCGGTGCCCATCACGTGCTCGATGCTGTGCGGGTTGCCGTAGTGCTCGGTGAACCATGGCAGCATCGCGGCCACCACGCGCGGATCGCAGCGGGTGGTCGCCTGGTTGTCGAGATAGACCGGGCGATTCGGGCGTGGAGGAGAACTGCTCATGCGGGCAATGTGGGTTCAGGCTGCGCGTGGTGCCAGCGCCATGCGCAGCCTCTCCGCCATGCGCCGATAGGCAGAAGCGAAGGCGGCGACGTCCGCTTCTGTCGCGTTCCACGGCAGCGAGACGCGGATCGCCTGGCCGGCCAGCTTCCCGAGGCCCATCGCGGCCAGAACGTGGCTGGCGGTCACCTTGCCGGAGCTGCACGCGGCGCCCGCGCTCACCGCAATGCCTTCCAGATCGAGCGCGATCACCTGCGCGTCGGCGCGCACATCGGGCAGCGCCAGGCACGTGGTGTTGACCAGCCGGCTCGCGCCGGCGCCGCACACGACCGCCCCAGCGGCGACCGCTGCCGCTTCGACTGCCTGGCGCAGCGGCGCGAGGTGCGATGACGTGGTGGCTGCTTGGGCCGCGGCGGCAAAGCCGGCGATGGCGGGCAGCGGAGGCGTGCCGCCTCGTCGGCCGCGCTCCTGGCCGCCGCCGGTAATCAGAGGGTCGATGGCCGCGACCTCGGGGGCCAGCAGCAGGGCACCAGCGCCCGGCGGCCCTCCCAGCTTGTGCGACGAAATGGCGATGCTGTGGGCGCCGAGTTCCGACAGCGCGACGTCGATCCGTCCGGCCCCCTGGACGGCATCGACGTGCAGCAGTCCGCCATGACGACGACACAATGCGGCAGCCGCACCGGTCGGCTGGATCGTCCCCGTCTCGTTGTTCGCCAGCATCAGGCAAACCAGCGAGGCCGGCCCGTCCGCCAGCCAGGCGGCGAGAATATCCAGATCGGCGACGCCGTCGCGATCGACCGGCAGCAGCATCGCTCCGGGGGCGGCCGTACGCACCGCATCGTGCTCTGTAGCGCCGATGATCAGGCGGCGGCCGCTGCTCAAGGCGTGGATTGCCAGCGCGTTAGCCTCGGTGCCGCCCGACGTGAAAACGAGATTCTGTGCCAAAGTGGCGAACCGGGAGGCGAGTGCTTCGCGTGCATCCTCCAGGATCCGCCGCGCCGCGCGACCGGCGGCATGCACAGAGGAGGGATTGCCGGTCACTCCCAGTGCCCCCAGCGTCGCGGCGCGCGCCTCCGGGCGCAGCGGTTCTGTGGCATTGGCGTCGAGATAGACCATGGCTACTCGGCTGCCAGGCTCCGGCCCGCGTCCAGCGGAATGGCACGACCCAGCACGCGGCCAGCCACAACATCGGCGAGTGAGACGCCCTCGAGGAACAGCTGGATCTGCCGCTCCAGCTCATCCCACAGATCGTGCGTCTGACAACCCGTCGGCCCTGGGGCGGCGACGCCTTCTAGGCAGCCGGCTCTGCCATCCCCGCATCGGGTGGCGTGGATCGGCTCGTCCACTGCGGCGACGATGTCGGCGATGGCGATCGCCGCTGACGAGCGCGCCAGCCGATAGCCACCGCCCGGACCCCGCGCCGAGCCCACCAGCCCGGCACGCCGCAGCTTGCCAAAGAGCTGCTCGAGATAGGCCTTGCTCAGCCTTTGCCGTGCCGCGATCTCGGCCAGACAGATCGGTCCGCATTCGCAGCCCAGCGTCTGCTGAGTGGCCAGATCGACCATCGCGGTGACCGCATAGCGTCCCCGGGTGGAGAGTTGCATCCCCTACTCCAAGGCCGCCTGGCGCTGGCGCATCTGGTCCTCGGCCAGGCGCCCGACCCGAGCCTCCAATTCGGCCAGTTCGCAGTGCATCTGGTCGAGATCCCGCAGCAACGGATCGAGACTGCCGTCACACGGAATACCGTAGGGGTCGAAGGCCGGCACCTTGCGGTCGCGGGTCGGTTGTCGATCGACCGGCCGGGCGGGAATACCCACGACAGTGGTATTGTCGGGCACGTCATCGAGCACGACGGCGTTGGAACCGACCCGTGCGTTGTCGCCGACCCTGATCGGCCCCAGCACTTTGGCGCCGGCGCCGATGATCACATTATTGCCAACTGTCGGGTGCCGCTTGCCGCCGCTGGTGCGTGCGACGCCCAGGGTGACCTGATGGTAAAAGTAGCAGTCATCGCCGATTTCGGCGGTCTCGCCGACAACGACACCCATACCGTGATCGATCACCAGCCGTCGCCCCAGCCTGGCCGCTGGATGGATCTCTATGCCGGTCAACCAACGGGCGATATGAGAGGAAAATCTCCCCAGAAGGTACTGTTCATGCTGCCACAGCCAGTGCGATAGGCGATGCCACGTGACGGCGTGCAGCCCTGGGTAGCATAACAGGACCTCCAATGAGGAGCGCGCCGCCGGATCACGCTCCCGATAGGTCCGGATCGTCTCCCGCAGGAACATGAAAGCCATGCGCAATTCCATTGTGCAGTCTGGCCGCTCCTACCCTATAGTAGGTGCCCCTGGGACCTGGAGCCCAATCCCGGGGGACGGCCGATCGGGGGGCCGTACTGTAGTGGAGGAAGCAAACCCTGCGGCATCAGTGCCGCTCCGTCTAACGCTAGATATTCCGAGCTGTGAGGTCAAGAATTCACGAGGAACTGAAGACCAGGGAATGCTGGATATTCTATTATGGGATCTGATCGGACGCCGGGGATAAGGGGCTATAATCATCGCGGGGCGGCGGCCGGGACTGAAAGGTTCCGGGCGAGGCGCCGCTTCATAATGCAGGAAAGCGGTTTCGGGACGCCATGCCAGAGGTGATGTTTGCCGGCCCTGACGGCCGGTTGGAGGGTCGCTACCACCATTCCAAGGAGACGGGTGCGCCGGTTGCGCTGATTCTGCACCCGCATCCGCTGCATGGTGGGACGATGAACAATCGAGTGACCTACTCGATGTATCAGTCGTTCCAGCGGCTCGGCTGCTCGGTGATGCGGTTCAATTTTCGGGGAGTCGGTCGCAGTCAGGGCCGCTATGACGGCGGCATTGGCGAGATCGGCGACGCCGCCGCGGCACTCGACTGGATGCAGGCGGTGAACCCGAACCATGGCGGACTGTGGATCGCCGGATACTCGTTCGGCGCGTTCATCGGCATGCAGTTGCTGATGCGCCGGCCGGAGATCTCGGGCTGGGTCAGCGTCGCGCCGCCGGCGAACCACTATGATTTCGGCTTCCTGGCGCCCTGTCCGTGCGGCGGCCTGATGTTGCACGGCGATACCGATGAACTCGTGCCGGAGCTCGCCGTCCACAAGCTGGTGGACAAGCTGAACACCCAGAAGGGTGTGAGCGTCGACTACCGGGTGTTCGAAGGCGCCGACCACGTGTTCGCCGAGCACGCCGAGAGGGTGGCCGAGGCGATCGACGACTACTGTGGTAAGTCGATAGCGCGTCGGGCGATGGCGCTGGCAGCAGACTAAACTTCGGGCACTATCCGGCCGCCGATCGTTGGCTGAGGCACGCCTGTCGTGCCTGGGAAGCTGATGGGCAGTCCGGCCCTTGTGCGCGCCGCGAGGAATCCGAAGCACTGCGCCTCCAGCGCGTCGCCGTCCCACCCGAGCGCCTCCACTGGGTCGACTGGCACGCCGAGCAGGTCCCGCAGTGCCGTCATGATCGCCGGATTGCGCCGCCCCCCACCTGTCACCACCCAGCGTAGCGGCTTCGCGGGAAGCGGCGCGGCAGCGATAGTCGCGGCAGTGAACGCGACCAGTGTCGCGGCGCCGTCGGCCGGCGACAGGTGCTCGAGTCCGCTGGCGGCGAGCGCGGCAGCGAAGTCCAGACGGTCCAGCGATTTCGGTGGCGGCCGTGTGAAGTACGGGTCGGCCAGCAGTCGATTCAGCACCCCGGCATCGATCTGACCGGACCGCGCCAGCGCGCCATCGCGATCGAATGCGGCGCCGGCCCGCCGCACCATCCAGTCATCCAGCGGCCCATTGCCCGGACCTGTGTCGAATGCGATCAGCTCCCCGTCCATCGCGACCCAGGTCACGTTCGCCACGCCGCCAATGTTCAGCACGGCGAGTGGCCGGGGGACATCGCGGGCCAGTGCGGCGTGATAGACAGGCGCGAATGGCGCGCCCTGGCCACCCGCCGTGACGTCGGCAGAGCGGAAATCGTGCGCCACCGGGATACCGGTGCGCCGCGCCAGTTCGGCGGCGTCGCCGATCTGCCAGGTCCGTCGCTGATGGGGCTGATGCAGGATCGTCTGCCCGTGGAAGCCGATCAGGTCGGCCTGGCGCCCGAGCGCGGCCACTGCACGGACATGATATTCGGTCAGCCGCGCCTCGGCGCTTTTCAGCCTCCGGTCGTCGGGGACCAAGGTTGGCGCGAGATCAAGGATGCGACGCAGATCTGCGCGCAGACGGTCATCGTACGGCAGCGTCAGCGTCGGGCCGAACGCGCTGATCCGCTCGCCATCCGTCTCAAGCCATGCAGCGTCGACGCCATCCAGCGAGGTTCCGCTCATCAGTCCGATTGTGCGCAGCATTTCCCCACACCCGATTTTCCGGCGGCCGAGTCTGTGCTAGCCCAGCGACGCAATGGCCAGAAGCGATTTCCTACACGAAGCGACCGAACGCGGCTTCGTCTTCCAGTGCACCGATACCGAGGGGCTGGACGCGGCGCTGCGTGCCGGAACGGTCACGGCGTATATCGGCTTCGACTGCACCGCCGACAGCCTGCATGTTGGCAGCTTGGTGCAGATCATGATCCTGCGCCTGCTGCAGCGCCACGGGCATCGGCCGCTGGTGCTGATGGGCGGCGGCACGACGCGCATCGGTGACCCGTCGGGCAAGGACGAGACGCGCCAGCTCCTCACCGACGAGCAGATCGCCGCCAACATGGCGGGCATTCGCCGGTGCTTCGATCCGTTCCTGCGCTTCGGTAACGGCCAGTCGGACGCGCTGACCGCCAATAACGACGACTGGCTCAGTGCACTCGGATACATCCCGCTGCTGCGCGAGGTCGGCACGCACTTCACCGTCAACCGCATGCTGAGCTTCGATTCAGTGCGGATCAGGCTGGAGCGCGAGCATCCGCTGACCTTCCTCGAGTTCAACTACATGATCCTGCAGAGTTACGACTTCCGTGAGCTGAACCGCCGTTTCGGCGTGACGCTGCAGATCGGTGGATCGGACCAGTGGGGCAACATCGTCTCCGGTATCGAGCTGACACGGCGAACCGACAACAAGACGGTGTACGGTCTGACCACGCCGCTGATCGCCACGGCATCCGGTGCCAAGATGGGCAAGAGCGCGCAGGGCGCGGTGTGGCTGACACGCGACCGGCTGTCGCCCTACGAGTACTGGCAGTTCTGGCGCAACACCGAGGACGCCGATGTCGGCCGCTTCATGCGGCTGTTCACCGATCTGCCGCTGGCGGAGATCGCGCGGCTGGGTCGGCTGTCTGGGGCGGAGATCAACGAGGCGAAGAAGGTGCTGGCGACCGAGGCGACAGCGCTGGCTCACGGTGCCGCCGCCGCCGCCGATGCCGCCGAGACTGCGCGGCTGGCCTTCGAGGAAAGCGAGACCGCCGGCTCATTGCCCAGTGTCGATGTCCGGCGCGACGAACTTGTCGCCGGCGTTCCGGCCTTTCGCCTCTTCGTGCTGGCGGGGCTAGCCGGCAGCAATGGTGAGGCACGCCGGCTGATCCGTGGCGGCGGCGCGCGGATCAACGACATGCCGGTCAAGGACGAAGGTCACACGGTGACCTTGGCTGACCTGCACGACGATGCGATCAAGCTGTCGGCAGGACGCAAGCATCATCGATTGGTGCGCGCAGCCTGACCGGCGCCCCGCAACTCCCCCCTCCCCTTGCGGAGGGGATGGGCGGCAGGGGCACCCTATTCGTAGGCCAATCGCAGCCCCCCCTCGGGCCAATCCATCGCAACAAGCTGTCCGGTGCCTGATAGTGTGACGTAGGCCGTGCGCAGGTCTGGACCGCCGAAGCAGATATTGGTGGTTACCGGGTCGCCCATCGGCACCTGCCGCACCATTCGCCCATCCGGTGCGATTACGCTGATGCAGCCGGTGATGAGGGTTGCCACGCAGATGTTGCCGGCGCCGTCCACCGCCAGGCTGTCGAAGCGCTGGAACCCAGGCAGCCCGGCGATCAGGCGGCCGCCATGCGGCGAGGGCCAGCCTTGCTTGCTCACCATACCCGGCCCTGTGATGTCGAACGCCCAGAGCCGCGCCGGCTCGGTCTCAGCGACGTACAACACTCTGCCATCCGGCGACAGGCCGATGCCGTTCGGCGTGAGGAGGGGATGTGCGACCTCGACGATCTTCGAGCCGTCCGCCAGCGCGTAGTAGATCACACCATGATCGCGGTCCCGCGCGCGGGTCTTGCCAAGGTCGGTGAAGTAGAACCCGCCATGGGTGTCGAACACGATGTCGTTCGGCCCGTTCAGCATGTTGGCGCCGCAGCGATCGTACAACACACGCACCGCACCGGTTCGCGGATCGACGTGCTCGATGCGGCCGCTGACGTAGTCGGATGACACCACGGCGGGGCGGAACAGGTTCTCCTCCAGCCGCCACGCGAAGCCGCCGTTGTTGCAGACATAGCACGCACCGTCCGGTCCGATCGCCAGTCCGTTCGGGCCGCCGCCGGTGCGCGCGACCACGTGCACAGTGCCGTCCGGCAGCACGCGGCTCACGGTCTGGCGCTCGATCTCCACCAGCAAGACCGAGCCGTCGCGCATCGCCACCGGCCCCTCCGGGAAGCACAATCCCGTCGCCACCACCCGCATTTCGCTCATCGCCCGTCCTCCCGCTGTCGTGGCGACCCTAGCTGATCCGGAGCGGAGAAAAAGCGGTCAGTAAGGATTTCGTGCTGCCATGTGAGGCATGCCGGCGCCATTGCATACGCCCTGGGCCCTCCAGACTGACCGGAGCAATCTTGTGCTGTTGGGCTTCTGCGGCGCGTTCGCGAGCGCCGCCGTCGGCGCGGTGCTCGCGCCATCCTGGTTCTGGCTGCCGTTGGCGATCGTCGCGGCCGCCGCAGTCGGCGTCGTGGCCTTCCGGCACACCATCGCATTCTGCGTCGCCTGGCTGTTGCTGGCCGGTGCCACGCTCGAGATGACGCTGGCTGACCTCGTCGGTCCCGCGGCGTTCGAAACCACCGTAGCGGTGGTAAAGACGGCCGAGCTTGGCCTCGCCCTGCTGTGTGTCGTCCGCTACGGCTTCCGTCCGGACGTTTTCAATCCGGCCTTCGGCTTCGTGGCGATGTTCTCGGCCGGCCTGGTGTTCGGTCTGCATCCTGGCCTGACGCCGGCCGACAGCCTGCGTTCGTTGGTAGGCTCGATCGCCCCCTTCGCCTTCGCGTTCAGCCAGGTACCGCCCCGATGGGGCGGCGCTGTGGTACGTGCCACGATGTGGGTGCCGCTCCTGTCGGTAGCCGGCGGCGCGGTGCTGGATCTCGCCGGGCTGCGTCCGGAGTTCTTCGACTACGGTGGCGAGCGCCTGGCTGGACTTGGCCATCCAGCGCTCCTCGCCGGTTTCTGTCTCACCGCGATCTACGCCTGCCTGATCGAGCTTTACCGGGACGGCAGGTCGCGCTGGCTGCTGCTGCTCGCGGCCAATTTCCTGATCCTGGTGCTGACCGGCGCGCGCGCGCCGCTTGTCTACGCCATCGTCGTGAGCGCGCTGACCCTGGGCTTCCTGGGGTCCGGCGTATTCCCGCGGAAGCATCGGATTATGCTGCTGCTGGCCGGCGCAAGCCTGCTGCCGTTGCTGGCCGTGGTGGCGCATGACCTGCCCACGGTGCGGCTGTTCAACGTGCTAAGCAGCGCGCCTGGCGACTTCAGCGGCCGGGAACTGCTATGGCCGCCATTCGAGCAGGCGGCCGCGGCGGCGCCGTGGTTCGGCTGGGGGGTTGGCGCCGGCAATGCCATCATTCCGCATGACAGCGAACTGGCGCTGATCATCCAGAGCTGGGCGGCGCACAACGAATATCTTCGCATGCTGGTCGAGGGCGGGCAGGTTGGCCGCGGTCTGCTGATCGCGCTGTTCGTCCTTTGGGTCGCGCAGCGCACGCGGCGCCTGTGCCGCACCGACAAGGTGATCATCCGCCTCGCGTTCGTCGCGTTCGCCGCACACGCCTACACCGACAACGTGCTGATCGCGACGACCGCCTGCGTGTTCTTCACCTTCGCGACGGGGGTCTTTGCGCGCGAAACGCTTGCCGCACACGGGTGAGGTAGCCTACGCACACGCCCCATCGCCGCCGGAGCCGGGTCGCATGCGATTGAGCCGTATTGTCCTTTGCCTGCTCGCGCTGCTGAGCATCGCCGCGCTGCCGGCCGCCGCCTCCGGCCTGGCCTTCGTGGTCAACTCGGGAGGTGCGTCGATCAGCCTGATCGACATGTCATCGCGGAAGGAGGTCCGCCGCATTCCGGTGTTGCGTGAGCCGCATCACGTGGCGCTCAGTCCAGACGGCAGGAGCCTGCTGGTCGGCGACACCGTGGGCAACGAGATGCTGTTTCTCGATCCCGCGACGGCGGTGTTGCAGAAGCGCATGCCGATCGCTGACCCCTATCAGCTGGCGTTCAGTCCGAACGGCAAATTCCTCGTGGTGAACGGCCTCGCGCGGAATCAGGTGGATATCTACGACGCCGCCTCCATGCAGTTGCTGAAGCGCTTCCCGATCGCCTCGATGCCGAGCCACCTGGACTACGCACCGGATTCCTCGCGCGTGTTCGTCAGCCTGCAAGGCACCGACAGCCTGGTGGCGATCGATCTGAACCGGCTGGCGATCCTGTGGAAGGAGAAGGTCGGCAAGACGCCGGCCGGCGTGCTGTGGCACGAGGGCCACGTGCTGGTAGCCGACATGGGCACCGACTATGTCGCGGTGGTCGAACCGGCGGATGGCCACGTCGTTGAACGTGTCCACACCGGCAGGGGCGCGCACAACCTGTTTTTGTCGCCCGATCACAAGATCATCTGGGTGAACAACCGTGTCGGCGGTACCACGACGTCGCTCGATGCGGCGACACTGAAACCGATCCGCAGCTACGCGATCCCGGGCGGCCCGGACGACATTGCTTTCGCACCCGACGGGAGGCTGTGGATCACGCGACGCTTCGCCGAGAAGGTCGCGGTGCTCGATCCGACGAGCGGCGAGTTCCAGACCATCGAGGTAGGCCGCTCGCCGCATGGCCTTTTCCTCAATCCGAAGGGCAGCGCACAGCCGAGTGTCGCGGCGCGCTGAATGGGCGATCCGTTCGACCTCGCTGCCGGCTGGCTGCAGGAGCATCTGCTGATCCCGCTGCTGTACGCGACGGGCATGATGCAGTGGGAGGACGTGTCGTACGGCTGGGCGCTGTTCGCGGTGTATGGCGCCTGCCAGGTGGCGATCACCTACGCGGTGTGCGTGCCGCTGGAGCGCTGGCGCCCGGTGGAGCGCTGGCCTGACGCGCGCGCGGTGACGGTGGATGTGCTCTACACGATCATCTCGCGCGTCGGCGTGCTGCCGCTGTTCACCTTCGTGCTGTTCTATCGCGCGCAGGTCATGCTGAACGGCTTTCTGACAGACCACGGCTTCGTGCCGCCGACGCTGGAGCGGCTTCTGCCGTTTCTGCTTGGCCAGCCGGTTCTGACCTTCGTGCTCTACGCGATCATTCTCGACTGCGCCGACTACTGGCGGCATCGGCTGTCGCACCGGTTCGGCTGGTGGTGGGCGCTCCACTCGCTGCATCACGCGCAGCGGCAGATGACGTTCTGGTCGGATGATCGCAATCACGTAATGGACGACCTGATCAGTGCGCTGTGGTTCGGCGTGATCGCGCTGGCGATCGGCGTGCCGCCACTGCAGTTCCCGTTGTTGGTGCTGATGCTGCGGTTTCTCGAAAGCCTGTCGCACGCCAATGCGCGGGTGTCGTTTGGGTGGCTGGGCGAGCGCCTGCTGATCTCGCCACGGTTCCATCGCGCGCATCACGGACTGCTCGCGGCGGGTCAGCGGAGCTGCAACTACGGCGCGGTGCTGCCGTGGTGGGACATGTTGTTCGGCACCGCCAACTTCCGCCGCGACTACGTGGCGACCGGCGATCCCACGGGCGAGGAGGCGCTGGCGAGTGGTTCGTATCTCCGTCAGCAATGGGCGGGGCTGCGGCGGTTTGCCGCGGCATTCGCGGGATCGATGGTGCGGTGATGGCCTGTGCCTCTGGCCCCTGGATTGCGTCGTCTGCGGCTTCGCAATGACGGTGAGGTTCCTTCAACAGCCGCCATTCGGAAGCCGCATGAGCGGTTCACCTACGCGGATCACGCTACCCTGCTGGACGTTTTCCGCCAGGCTGAAGCCAGCCGGCGCAAACACGATGATGGTGGATCCATGCTGAAACCAGCCCATCTCGTCTCCCTTTGTCAGCGGGACGCTTAAGCGCGTGGTTCGTGGGCCGCCGTGACGGACATCGATGCACGGCCCGAGGAAGTTGAGGTGAATACTTGCCACCAGTATCGCCGCGACCGGAACCAGAGTGATGCCGTGACCGGTGCGGGAAAGCCTGACCGTGATTGCGGCACGCTCATTCCGACAGAACAGCCGCTCGATCCGCCGGAGCGCGATGGGATTGACGTTCCAGGTATCGCCGGAAATGTAGGTGACCGACTCGACTGTGCAGTCATGCGGCGCATGAAAGCGGTGATACATGGATGAGGTTAGCCGCAGCGTCACATAGCATCCGTTCCGGTAGGTCTCGGCGTGCACCGCATCGCCGAGCAGGTCGCGCAATTGATAGGGAAAGCCCTTGATTTGCAGAACCTGACCGCCCTCGACAGTCCCGGATGCGCCGACAATGGCATCGCACGGGCTGACCAGCAGGTCAGGATCGGGATCGATGGGACGCACGCCGTCCTTCAGCCGGCGGATGAAGCAATCATGCAGGCTGCGGAATCGTTGCTCACGCGCCTCGCTCAGATCCAGATCGGCAAACAGGCGCCAGACCCCCATCGATAGGTCGCGCACCAGTGGCTGCTCGATCTTGCTGAACCAGCCGAAGAAGCGCGTGGCGAGCCGTCTTGGGATGCGGTTGGTCAGCAGGAAGTTGACGTCTTCATGACAGGCGATTGCGACAATCGCCGCGCGCAGCTTGTTCATGATAGTGACTTCGTGCCGGAGGGAGTCATGCAACCGCCATGGAACTGTCGATTCTTGCAGCTTCTCTCGCGGGCGCCGCGGCGTTGAGTGTTCCGCTCGTAAAGGCCAAACGGCGGATCGAACTGTCGATGGCGAAGCACCGGTCGCTTGCGGGACATGCGCGGCTCGCACGACGGATTGCTTCGCTGGTGCCGTTCTATGAGTATGATGAACACCAGTTCTTCCGCTCGGATAATCCACCCGAGAGCATCGCTAGCAGAAGACGCAATGGCTTTTTGCGGCTCGCCTCGGTCCATCGGGAACGGTTCCCGCGCACCAGCGCCCTGACTGCCGAGGTGAGGAACGGAGCCTCCGATCTTCAATTTACCGCGGCCTACCGGGTCCCATTCCAGGTACAGCCGCCACGTCCGCGAACACCTGGCGGCCGGTTCGGTGCTTGAGTTCCTCCGCCGGCGTGACCGTCAGCGATGTTGACGGCAATATCTTGTATGACGTTGCCAACTCCTATGGCGTCAATCTGTTTGGCTACGACTTCTACAAGGACTGCATCGCCCGCGGTGCCGAACGCGTGCGTGATCTTGGGCCGGTGCTCGGCGCCTACCACCCGATCGTCGCCTACAACATCGAACGCATCCGGCAGATCTCCGGGCTGGACGAGGTGTCGTTCCACATGTCGGGCACCGAGGCGGTGATGCAGGCGGTGCGGCTCGCGCGCTATCATACACGCCGCTCGCATCTGGTTCGCTTCTCCGGCGCGTATCACGGCTGGTGGAGCGACGTTCAACCTGGCATCGGCAACCCCTCGGCGGTGCGTGATACCTACACACTGGCCGAGATGTCCGAGCATACTCTGAAGGTGCTCCGGACACGCCACGACATCGCCTGTGTGTTGGTCAATCCGCTCCAGGCGTTGCACCCGAACGCGGGGCCTCCTGCCAATTCGTCGCTGGTCGACAGCGGCAGGGCAGCGCATTTCGACCGCCAGGCATATACGCGTTGGCTGCAACAGCTTCGCGCTGTGTGCACCGCGCGCAGGATCGCTCTGATCTTCGACGAGGTCTTCGTCGGCTTCCGTCTGGCACTCGGCGGAGCGCAGGAGTATTTCGGCGTCAGGGCGGATCTCGTCACCTACGGCAAGACATTGGGTGGCGGATTTCCGGCCGGCGTGGTGTGCGGACGCCATGAATGGATGAAGCGATTCCGAGACGATCGTCCGGGTGACGTGTGTCTGGCACGCGGCACATTCAACGCGCATCCTTACGTCATGGGGGCGATGAACGAGTTTCTGCGCCGCCTCGAAACTACGGAGATGCGGGCTCTCTATGAGGGCCTCGATGAGCTGTGGAACGAGCGGACCAAGCGCTTGAACCGTCGACTTAAGGAGGCGAGTCTTCCTGTCACTGTGGCGAACATCTCGTCCATCTGGACGGTCTGCTATACGCGTCCGTCCCGCTACAATTGGATGTTGCAGTACTACCTTCGTGCCGAGGGGTTGGCGTTGAGCTGGGTTGGCACCGGCCGGCTTATCTTCAGCCTGAACTATAGCGACGCGGACTTCGCCACCGTGATGGATCGCTTCATTGCGGCGGCAGGGGCGATGGATCGTGATGGCTGGTGGTGGACCAGTTCCGCCCGCACGAACAAATCGATCAGACGACAGGTCCTGCGCGAAATCGTGGCCACCTATTGGTCGCAACGTGGCGCGCGTTCGGACGCTGCCTGAATTCGTTCGCGCCTGCCGCTAGTTCGGACGCGCGGCGAGCTTGGCGCCCTCGATGAGTTCGCCGCGCAACAGATAGGCGGGCGCGCGGTAGTACAGCCTAATATCGTGGAATGGGTCGGTGAGGATCTTCGTCGCCCAAACGAGCCCAGTCTGGACGTCTCTGATCTTGAACAGTTGCACGGTCCGAAAAAGCAATCCACCGGTGCCCAACCAGAGCCACAGCCAGCCGACGTGGCGCGCGAACTCACCGATCGTTCTGGCTGGTTCGACGGTCCGCAGGAGCGTGGGGTCGACAAACAGCAGCAACGGCGACAATGCCCAGATCGTCAAAAGGATGATCTTGCGCCGCAGATTGTAGCCGACCTTGATCTCTTCCTTGTATTGGTGGGTCGCATGATTGACGAAGTCATAGCCCTTGGGTTCGAAAAACAGGTGTCCGACCTGGCGACTGACCATGGCCACGAGCCACCCGGTCAGCGCTGCCGCAGCGGGGTCCTTGAATACGAGGATATAGGCACAAACGAAGCTTGTTGCGCTGAGCAGATGGAGGGACTGGTTGATCCGACTATGATGATAGTACCCGATGATCATCCCACCGCTGTTCCTTCAGGTGTTCGCGAAATCCTGTCATCGCCATCCTTGCTCAACTATTTGTGGTCTGCAGGTCCGCCGGGCCCATGCACAAGCCCTCGCGAATCGGCGAGGCCCCGCAAAGGTTGCATCGGTTTGGTGCGGAGACACGTGATGGTTTGATGACGGCGGCGGACCCACGTGTTGCGACTGGCGCAAAATCAGCGCCCCGCACAGATGCGACCATCCTGTGACATTGATGGCAGCGCAGACTGAGCTGCATACTACATCCTTTGCCGCCACGGTTGGAGGCCGCTTGCTATGTTTTCATTCACATCAGGCGACACGGCTGCTTTGGCGGGTCATGTGGGCTGTCTCTGCCACAGGCAGGAAATTCGTTCTCTGACGCGCAGGATAGGCACAGATCTTTCGCGACGCGGCTTTGTTGCCGGCATGACCGCCTCGATTGGATCGCTCGGCCCGCCACGGCTTGCAGGCGCGCAGTCTGTGTCGATGCCTGCTTCGCCGCCCCGGTCGATCCTGTTCACGAACCTGCGGCTGTTCGACGGGAAGTCCAGCGCATTGCGCGACGGGCTCCGTCTGCTCGTCGAGGGCAATCACATCAAGGCTGTGGCGAATGGCAACCCTGCGGCACCGGATGGCGCACAGGTCATCGATTGTGGTGGCCGAGTGATGATGCCAGGCCTGATCGACGCGCACTGGCATTCGATGTTTGCTGCTTTGTCTCTGCAGACGATGATGACCGCAGATGTCGGCTACATCTTTCTGGCCGCCGCCGCGGAGGCCGAGAACACGCTGATGCGCGGGTTTACCACGGTCCGGGATGTTGGTGGTCCCGCCTTCGCGTTGCAGCAGGCCATCGACGAGGGTCTTTTGCCAGGCCCCCGCATCTACCCGTCAGGTGCCATGATAACTGCGACCGGCGGTCACGGTGACATGCGTCCAGTGTCCGAACTGCCCAGTGTCGCGGGCAAGCCTGCCGGTGTGGAGATGTCAGGCGGCAGCATCGTTGCCGACAGTCCGGCCGAGGTCCGATTGCGCGTGCGCGAGCAGCTCTTGCAGCGCGCGGCGCAGATCAAGGTCGTCGGAAGCGGTGGAGTGTCGACGCCGCGCAGCCCGCTCGATGCGCTAACCTTTACGCAGCCCGAGTTGCGCGCCGCCGTCGAAGCGGCCGAAGACTGGGGCACCTATGTCACGGTACATGCCTATGTGCCTGCTGCGATTCAGCGCGCGATTGCCGCGGGAGCTGCATGCGTCGAACATGGCCATCTGATGGACGAGACGACCGCCAGGCTGATAGCGGACAAGGGCGTGTGGCTGAGTATTCAACCGTTCATTGGGGAAGGTGATTGGGTACCGTTGACAGGCGAAAGCCGGGCCAAGCAACTACAGGTAATTGCTGGCACCGAGACAGCATATGCGCTCGCAAAGAAATACAATATCAAGACAGCGTTCGGCTCAGATCTGCTTTTCTCCGCGGCCGTGGCAACGCGACAGGGTGCCATGCTGGCACATTTGAGCCGTTGGTACTCGGCACCCGAGATTCTGAAAATGGCCACCGCGACCAATGCCGAACTGCTTGGCCTGGCCGGTCCACGCAATCCCTATGCCGGGAGGCTGGGTGTCCTGGAAGAGGGTGCGCTTGCCGATCTGATCCTCGTCGACGGCAATCCCATCGAGAAGGTGCAGCTCATAGAGGACCCGGCGACGAATTTTGTCATCATAATGAAGGACGGCAAGGTCTATAAGAATATCCTGCATTCGTGACGATCGCCGGTGCAACTTGTCCAATGTGATGGGCAAGTCGAGCACGCGCCGTTCGCGATTGCTGTAGCGGTACCCACGATGCGGATTCCGCCCATTGCCTTGATGCCGAGTGGAATGATGATCGCATCCGGCTCGTCGACGAAGATCACCTCGATGTCGTGCGCACCGGCGATCGGTCGCGAGCTGCCATGTATCGCCGGGCAGCCGGTGAAAATCCGCAGACGACGCACATGTCCGAAGGGTCCGGGTTGGCTCGCGATGCGGCAGGTTGCACAGGCCGGCATGGCGATCGGGGCGGAACGCCTGCGATATGGCGGCCGCAATCTTTCTGTGCAATGAATTAAAAGAACGAATTCGATCGAGTGAAACGATGACTATCCTGCCCAGCCCACAACAGCTCCGCTATTTGACAGCGTTGGCCGAAAGCCGCCATTTCGGCCGTGCGGCGCTGGCCTGTTCGGTAACTCAGTCTACCCTGTCGGCCGGCATCCTGACGCTGGAGCGGCAGCTCGACGCGGCGATCCTCGATCGCAATGCCGGCAAGCACGTGGTGTTCACGCCGCTTGGCAGCGATCTGGTTGCACGTGCGGGCGCTGCGCTGGCCGCGCTGGAGGCGGTCGTGGAGGCAGCGGAAGCGGCGCGTGCACCGATGGGCGGCCCGCTTCGGCTCGGCGTGATCCCAACCATTGGGCCATTCCTGCTGCCACGCCTGATGCCGATGCTGCGCCACGCCTTTCCGCAGCTGCGGCTCTACTTGCGCGAGGATACCACCGCGCATCTCGTCGAGCGGCTCGAGTCGACCAGGCTGGACGTGCTGCTCCTGGCACTCCCTTGCGACTGCGGCGCCGCCGAGGCAGCGCCGGTGGCCCGCGACGAGTTTCTGGTTGCACTGCCGTCCGGTCACAGGCTGGCGGCTCAGGACAAGGTACCGGTAGCGGCTCTCGCCGGCGAACGGTTGCTGCTGCTGGAAGACGGCCATTGCCTGCGGGATCAGGCGCTGGCGGTGTGCGGCCTGCTGGCCGGTGATCGCGATGGTCAGGATGGCTTCGCCGCCACCAGTCTCTATACGCTGGTGCAGATGGTGGCCGGCGGATTGGGCGTGACCTTGCTGCCCAGGATCGCCGTCGCGGCCGGCGTGACGGGGGGAACCGAGATTGAGCTGCGTCCTCTGGCCGGTGCCGGCGCCTGGCGCACCCTGGGGCTCGCCTGGCGCCCGAATGCACCGCGGGCATCGGAGTATCGGGCGCTGGCGCCACTGCTGACGGACACCTGCCGCGAGGCCCTGACTTCACGCCCGCCGGGAGCGGGCGCAAAGTGAGCAGATGAGCCAAAGTCCCTATCTGTTTCGCGCCGCGACCCACCCATTGGAGGCGGTCACGGAACGACTGAAGGTGCGCGAGGCAGTATCGGGCTTTGGAATCGCGCTGCGCTATCAGGAGCGGGCGCCGGATCTGCCGGGTGCGGCCGAGCCCGCGTGGTGCGAAACCGGCCATTCCATCTTCATTCTGGCCGGCCGCATCCGCTACACCTTCAACGACCACAGCGTCGAGGCCGGGCCGGGCGACATGCTCCACATCCCCGCGGGCACCGAGCACCGTCACAAGCCGAGCGTGGTGGGTGATGAGGTGGTACGTTACGTGCTGACCGAATTCGACTAGGGCTCTCAACCGTTCCTCAATTGTCCTGTGACACGCTTCCGAGCGGAGGTGCGGCACCATGCTGCTCGACAGCGTGTGGAATCTGTTGGGATGGCGTCCGCCTCCGGCTGCCATGTCCGCCGAACCGACGCCTTCATTGGTGCCCGACGCTCCGCTCGCGGAAGACGACGATCCGCTCTGGCCGAGCGCCCGGATCAGTATGGCGGAGGCGCTGTGGGGCGAGGGCTTCCTGTTTCCCGGTGGCGGCGCCGAGGTGCTGCGCCTCGCCAAGCCGCTTGGTCTGACGGCGGCGTCCAGCCTATTGTTGATCGGTGCCGGCACCGGTGGCCCGCCCCGGCGCATTGCGGCGGAATTTGGCGTCTGGGTGACCGGCTATGAGGCCAACCCGCGCCTCACGGCCCTGGCCAACGAGCGCAGCCAGCGGGCCGGACAGGGTCGTCGGGCTCAGGTGGAGCACTGGGATCCATCGGCGCCAAACCCTACATACACGGTCTAGGCACCTGACGGCAAATAGAATCAATGGCCTGACTGCCGAAAGGGTGCCGGTAAGCGTGATGGGAAGCGTAACCGTGGATATGCACCACCTGCACCAGCGCCGTCGAGTTTGGTACGTCGAACTGGACGTGCCTTTATCCCTTCGGGCCAAGCTCGGGCGCAGACTGACCCGCACCACTAAGGCGACTGATCCCCTGATTGCCGTGCAATGCCGTGATCCAATCTTGAGCGAGTTCCAGGCACGCATTGCCCGTGCTCACGCCGAGGCAGCCCTACCAGCGGGCGCATCCACCTTGGCGTTTCTTGAGCGGGCTGCTGCCGAGGCGGAACTTAAAGCGCAGCGGTTGGTCCAACAGGCAGCGCAGGAGCGGGATGCAGCCCGGTGGGCACTCGACCAGATAGCACGTCTGGAAAGGCGCTCCGCTGCCACCACGGCTCAACAGACGCCCACCGTGGGCCATACGTTCAAGGAAGCCGCAGAAGCCTGCATCGCCAGCAAGCGGAAGGGATGGAAAGGCAAGGATAGTTGGTCTCCGGTCATGCGCCTGTATGCGTATCCCATGCTGGCTGACACACCCGTTGATGAGATCACGTCGGACATCGTTCTGCGGGTGCTGGAGCCGATCTGGGACCGCATCCCCGCCACCGGGCGCAGCCTTCAGCGGATGGTCGAGAATATCTTGTCCTACGCGAAGGCGAGGGGCTGGCGGCATGGCGATAACCCTGCCGTCTGGACTGGCCACCTTGAGTTCACATTGCCCGCTACGTCTAACGCCAACCCTGCCGCGCATCATCCGGCGCTCGATTGGCGGCAACTGCCGGCCTTCATGGCGAAGCTGCGGGCCAATGAGACGACTGCCGGCAGGGCGCTAGCGTTCACGATCCTGACCGCTGCCAGGAAGGGCGAGACGTTCGGGGCGACGTGGGATGAGTTCGACATGGAGTCCCGCACCTGGACGATCCCTGCGGCTCGAATGAAGGCGGGTCGTGAGCATCGAATCCCACTATCCGACGCTGCGCTCGCGGTCCTGGCAGAGATGCGTAGTAGGTCATTGCCGCGTCATCGCGGGCTCGTGTTCCCAGGCCAGAAAGGGCGTTTGTCCAACACCACGTTCTATCGGGTGATCAATGAGCGCCTGGGTGTGACGGATGCCGTAGGGCATGGATTCAGAAGTTCATTCCGCGATTGGGCCGCAGATAACAACCACCCGGCCGATATTGCAGAGGCCGCGCTGGCGCATGTGACAGGTTCCAAAGTGGAACGAGCCTATCAGCGCAGCGATCTATTGGAGAGACGCAGGGAATTGATGCAACTGTGGGCGAGTTTCTGCATGACAGAAATTTAACTTTCCCATCTGGACCCAGCGGGTAGGCTCCCCATTGCCACCCCACCCTGGGGAGGCGGCCCGCCACGCTGTTGGAAGCAACGTGACGGACCTGACGGACCACATGGAGGATGACCATGCAGACCGCTGCACAGCACCATACAGTGCGTTTCTTATCGTTCACACTCTCATCTGGCCTTGCACCCACGGCCACCGTGCCGGACTGGCTGTGCGCCTTACTGGCGGCCCATAAGCCGGGATCGCCTGACTTAGACTTAGCACTGAGCCGTGGTCACCACGGCATGTGCGTGCAGAACGTTGGCGAAGTGGCGGAGGGCATCGAGATATGGCGCCTGCCGTCAGATCAATTCCTCTGCTTCCACACGTTCTCGGACGGCAAGCCCGACACCTGCATCATCTGCAACTCGATTGCCGATTTCCTGATGCTCCAGGCGACGGTACTCGGCACGATGGCCGTGAAGATCATGCAAGAGGATCGATACAACTACTGGCGCGAAAAGGAACTGTATCCGAGACACGCCTGAAGGGGGCCGGTCCAATGGCGAACGGCACCGAACCCTACGATTCGCTTGAACTTCTCGTTGGTATGCACGGTGTCTCGCTGGTGCTCGAACAATTCGCCAACGTGCTGAGCGGCACTGGCAGCGTATGCTCGGGCATCTTGCGTGAAGTAGCGGCCATAGAAACTTGGCTGCAGAGACGTCAAGAGAGTGGAGTGTGTTAGACTTTGAACCCCCAGCAATGGGGGTTTTCTTTTGGCCTAGTACCCGATCCGCTTGCTACCCTGCTCAAGGCGACGGAGCAGCATAATTGCGGCCCCATGACGACCTTTTTCGACTTCCCTGCTGATCGCCTTCCAAGTCGCGACAGCGCTGTTCGAACGCCGCACTTGTATATGCGCACGCCGGCTTTCATCGTCGGCCAGATAGCGCATCCACGATGATCTGCTAATCCCGAGTGCTCCGGCGATCTCATCGTCATTCAACCCGAAGCCAGCGGCTTCCAGCGCCTTTTGGAAATCGATGACGACCTTGGGGCGTCCACGTGGCTTAGCCATTTATTCAGACTCCTTTTGGAATCGTTCGAACAGCTTCCGTTGATTCGCAAACAGTGAGTCAACGGAGGCGATGACATCAACCTGCACCGTCTTGGCGGCCGGACGGCGGCGGGGATACAGTGCTTCCTCCATCTCCGGGGTGTCTTCGAACAACTTTAACGCCTTAAGAGCTGAGACCGATCCGCGCTCACCAGCTTTGACTAATTGCTTGCGGGCCTTAGCTGCCCCTTCAGCACGGCCGCGCCGATGCAGGGCGAGAATGTCGGGATCACTACACAGCGTCTCTGCTTCTGTAGGAGCGACGCCGCAGACCACCAGCGCGTCAAACGGCAACACGCCGATCGATGCGAGTTGCGTGAACTCAGTCTGTTGTGCGGTGGTTAGAATGGTCATTTTTGAATACCAATATCCAGGTATAGGTGATTTGCTAAGTCTGTGCTAATACGCTTTTTTAGTGGATTAGTCCATCCCTTCTGAGACTAGGTGTGTCAGAAAGGGTAGTAACAAATATAGAGGTTAACATTTCATGCCTACTACAAAGAATTTCGCTGCCTTCATGGCCAGCATGCAGCGCATGTTCAAGTCCGGTGCCATGTCCGATTTGACAGATAGTCTCGACATCGATACGGATGGTCCGATGGATACCGGTATGTGGGGGAGACCTGGAAATGGGGACCGTGCATTCCGCACCCCGACATCGCCGCAAGAGGCCGCTTCAGGTCGTGGCGCATCCGAAATGATTAGCCGGTATAGCGACCCGCAGGAAGGGAACGCGCTTACCGAAGGGTACGCTCTAATGGCCAAACGAGCTTGAGTCGATGGGCCAGCGCATGGAGAAGTCGGAGCTAGCGATTAAAAGTATTGCAGACCTGATTACTCGGGCAATCACTGGCAAAGCCTTCCCGGCCGATGAGAGCGAGGAAGACGATTCCGACAAGGACAGCGATGACTTCGACGACGACGACGACGAGACAGCAAAGTCTGCTGCCGTTGTCGATCTCGGTGGAATTGAAAACTTAATGAAGACCCTAGGAAACGCCTCCCGACAGACCGGTCGCTCCGGTTTGGCCCGGCCGCCGACAATGACAGGCGCGGTGCGGAAAGCCGTTCGTTCTCAGATTGATGTGCTTAGTGACATTGCCGAGAACGCGACGACTCCGGAAGAGTTTATTGCTGCAGCGACAAAGCGCATGCGCCTTCAGATGGCGGAAATCCATGGAGTGGATTTTGTCGAGTCATGCGGAATGCTTGGACGGCTCGACATCATGGAGCGCGACCCGCACCAGATGTATGCTGGTAAAGTGGTTCGCTCGTAGGATGGCCATTTCTGGCGGAATGGCTCTGGCACTCGGTGCGGCAGCGCTGCAGCAGTACTTGCAGGACAACGCCGCCGCGCTTGCCGCCGAGTTGGCTGCGGCACGGGCAACCGTTCAGTACCCGAGCGTTCCACAGCCGACTTACGTAAACGTTGCTTCCTTCCTGCCGGGAAACCCATCGGGTGGAAGTAACTACGTCGGTAACTCGCTGCTAACTTTTCCCAACGATTAACAGAGATCGATAACATCCCCGCCTAAAGGTGGGGATGTTATCGTCGGCCGGCGATCTGACTGTTTCTCTTGTCAGTCGCAGTCAGATCGCTGGTTTGCCTATTTGAAATTGATTGCCTTACACAAGTCCGGGGCATCAATCGGCGTGAAAGTAAGACCTCCACGCTTGTAGAACTTTAATGCTGATGACTGTCCGGTCATCAGCATCTTTTTAGAAAAGTAGATTTGGATATGCCGACAGATGCCGAAGTTGCAGATGAGATATCTTCGTTAATCGAAGAGCGGAATTTGGACAGAGAGCACTTACTAGGTAACTCCAAGTACCCGCTGCGTTACTTCGAATTAGGCGAACCGCTACCCTTCGACAACGTGCGGCTGATGGTCTCATTAGCACTCGCGTTGCGCTGCGAGAGTTGGTATCTCTATAAATTCGCGGGGAAGAAGTTACCGCCGGAACTCCTGGCGATCGTGCGGAAGCAAAGCGCCAACGCGGACCGCGCCGCTGCCAAGCGAGCGAAGAAAAAACTTGCGGCTGAAGAACGCGCAGCAGCCGACGCAATACGTGCGACCCTAACGACGCGAATTTGCCCAAGTTGTCGTTTCGAATTGGACCGCAGCCGGTTCTATTCTTCGGGCGCGTATTGTCGCGCGTGCACTTCCGAGAACAATCGCAAGCATCGCGCCCGAGAGAAACTTGCGCGTGCGGCTGAAGCGGCATCCATAACGTAGAGGTTCATTCTAAGTGGTCCAAGTGAATATATCGGGACAGAATCCGAGCCAAAGTTCATCCTCCGGTTCCGGTGGTGGTAATCCCCGCGAAAGTGCCGCGTTCGCCGATATGCGAGCCAAATTCTCAGATCAGCTCGACGCGCTTTCTAAAAGGTCGAACGACCCTCTTAGCCCCAGTGCCTTTTCGGCCGTTTCAAGATCGGTGGACAGGCTGGAGGCTACGATCAGACGCTTTGAATCCCGCGTCGGCGGTTCTCTCGGATTCTCAGATCGCCTTTCAGCTGTTCGGCAGGGTATGGGCTCGCCTGACAATGCGTATAAGGTCAGCCAGTTGTTACGTATGTCTAACATTGCTCAAGGCGCTGGAATTCGCGGGGGCCTGAGTGGCAATTTTCAGCAGGGTCGAATTTCTGAGGAATTACGACAGATCGAAGGCACACTTTTACGTCAGCTCCGTGCCGAGACTGACCCAACATCTAAGGCAAATTTACAGAGACAAGTTGACGCGATTTACGTTGCGAAGAGTTGTATAGCAGCGAACGGTTCTCCTGGTGTCGTCGGCAGCATGGCGCAGGCAGCAGGTGCCTTCGCTGGAGGCGGACTCGCAGGTAAACTTGGAATAGCAGGGGCTGCCGTAGGCGCGACTGCGGCAGCAGCGTACGAGATCGCTGAGGCTCCCTATAACGCTCGAACAGGATACGCCAACTTTTTGAACAAAGGACGGGAGTATCGCGATTTTAGGATCGGGTACTGCCCGTCAGGGGCTCGGTGGAGGCTATGAAGGCGGGGAACTGTCAGACTTATTGCTTCCGCCCAAGAGCGCCCTAGCGGCCTTTGAGCCGGTTAGCGACCAGTCCGCAGAACTGCAGCGATTCGGCCTATCGCCGCAGGGGGCACTGCAGAACATCCAATCCTATGGCGTGCCCCAGCGCAGCGGCAGACAGGCGCTTTCAAATGCAGAGGCCATCCGTCTAGCATCCGTCACACCTGGAACCGCGCTAATACCCGAACAGCAGCTCGGTGCGATGGCCGGTCAGGCGCGGTCGGCGACGTTTGGTCAGTTTAGCATCGACTCCTATTTCAAGCGTCTCCAGTCCATCCTTTCGATGTCGATGACTCAAGGAATAGACGCATCTAGATTAGCGTCGTCGTGGTCATCGGTGATGCAGACTGCTGCATCACGCGGACTGAGTATGCCTGATACCGGGAGTATGGCTGACTTCTATTCTAGGATGACCGGCAGTGGTATGCCGTCGATGCGTGGTGGTTCTGGCCAAGCAGAGATCATGCAGCAGTTTGGCAGCACGATGGAGAACTTAGGTGGTTCATCGACTATGCCAGCCAATGTGTTGTTCTCCAGTTTCCTGTCGAGAAATGGGAACCCAAAGTCTGAGGAAGAACTGAGAAACGCGCTCCACATGTCGAAAGATGCGTGGAACTCAATGGTATCGTCGCCTGTCGCACAGCGCGCGCTGTCAAACTATCAGGAGGCGCAGAAAGCAGGCAACGGCCCTTCGGCTTTCCGAGCACTGGGCAACTTAGTTTCTAACAATCCAGAACTAGCTGACACAATCATAAACGGTGCCGGTTACGGCAATACCCCAGGATATATCAAGGACACCATTAGAGCCAACACGTTCGGCCTGTCCTATAAGAACTCGCTGGCCTATGGGTCAACACTACCCGGTCAAGGTGCGGGTAATGGCGGTTTAGTCTCGATGCCAGAAGCTAGCTTGTTCGACAAAATCGCTGCGTCTGCGAAGGCGAATGGCGTGCCCCTAGATGTGGCGATGGCGACCATTCAAAAGGAAAGCAATTTCAACCCGAATGCACGCGCCAAGGGAAGCACTGCAACAGGTTTAGGTCAGGTCGTCGCGGGCACCGCTGCGCAGTATGGCTACAGCCAGAGCGATATGCTCAACCCCGACAAAAACCTCGATGTGAGCATGCGATATCTCAAGGCACAGCTCGATGCCACGAACGGGAACGCGGATGCTTCTTACCAGCGTTATCACTTCGGTCCGGGCAGCGGTGTCTACAACGAACAAGATTCAGCAGACTTCGAGCGTCGCCGTGCACAGTATGCGGGTACTGCCGAGATCATAAATCGTGAGGCGACCAATGCCAGCGGCTCAACTGCACAACTCGGCGCTAGCAGATACGCAGACGAGACGACTGGCGCGATCACCGTAGCATTTACCAAAGCAGTCGGCTCAGTCGATCAGTTCAGCAATGCGCTCGACGGCGCAACGCATCGATTGGGTGCGTTCGGTGGTACCAGTTTGCCTGGGTTCGGTGCAGGCAGTCCGGCGACCGGAAGTTATGGATTTGATGTGCCGGGTGGCGGAGCAGTCAAGTAAAGTCCATACCCTAGCCAAAACTTGACAAGTCATGTTAGACATGCGTTTGCAAGTTTTAGCCGAGACGATTCAAACTATGATTAACGGGATTAGAATTCCAGCGACAATGAGTTGCGTGGAAACAGCGGATGCGATGAAAGTCAGTGTCCGCACTGTGGACAGAATGGTTAAGTCCGGCGCACTGCCGCATGTGAAGGTCGGCAGCGCCGTACGTATCGCCGTTGCTGATATCCAGCGGATGATGCGACCGACAAGGAGAATGCACGGCTGTCAGTGCGGCACGGTGAGGGTTGAGCGATGACCGTAGTTGATACCAGCATTCCAGCACTTCCTACATCGAAGCCTCTAAACCTAAACGGTGATCCATTTATAAATTCTGCACCGGCTCCGAGTGTCCAATCACAACATGATTTAGCGGGTCGTGGTGTGCGTCTTCAAGACGCCTTGCGCCAACAAGCGGAGTTAGAGGCCCAGGGAGCCCGCACAGCGGAAGTAAGTGATTTGACGGAAGCAAGTGCATGGTTACGGCAGAACGGCGCCAAGGCGCTCGTGATGCTTGTTAAGCGTGTGATGAAACTTGAGGAGAAGATTAATGAACAAGCAGATTGATACGCAGCGTCCTGGTATGCCGCAGATACCAGGACGTGAAGTAGAGATGATAGCGACGGGCATAACGCAGCTTGCAGCGACCATTATAGATGAATGCGATGGGAAATTTTCGAGCGAAGAGAAGCTCGGCGCGTACATCCATGCACGGGACATTATCGGCGATGTCATGAGGTACACCGCACGGCACGACTATGAGCAGCCCGACTTGATATCTTTGGACCAGTGCTTGGATATGTTGCGCAGAATGCTTATCGGAGCCGGCATCGTGAAGAGCGACGATGTTCACTGATATCGAACGCTCTGTGGAACAGATAGCGGCGATTACGGATATCGCATATCAGTGCGACAGTCTGAAAGCAGACGAAGCGGTTCAAGTCTTCGGCGAGATATCCCACAGATTAAACGCGATTTTAGAAAGTCTCGCGTTAGATGATGAACTGTTCACTAGTCTGACCGGGATCGATGACCGGGCTTTCCAAGTAATTGACGCAATCAGACGCGCGCAATGGAACATTTGCGCAGCGTTCACAGCAGTCGAGGCGAGGTTCGCCGAGGCGGGTTGGATTAGTCGAGCCGGTCATGGCTGAGGATGCGGAACTACTGCGGCAGGCGGTGATCGCTCGGGCGAGGGCTCATTTCATCGCAACCCAGGCGATAACGGCGCGTAGGGAAGCTCGGGAACTGGCCGAACGTCGGCAAGCGCTACTGCAGAGGCAGCAGGGTGAAGGTGCCCGGAGACGCGTTTTGCGTGTCAGTGGCCGCGACGATGCCTAAGTTCGGCGATCTGAAGGAAGCGTGCAGGGAGTTACGCAAGAGGCCCAAGCCTGCGAAACGTCCGGTAAAAGGCGACCCTGCGATCACCAAGTTTTCGCCGAAAGTAATCGCTGCGGAGATCAGAGCGCTGTTGAGACGCAGATAAGGCTCCTGCAATTCCACCGACTGCACGCAGAACTCCACACAGACTCCACACAGACTCCTATTGAGTCCAATCACTCCAAAGACTCCAATCACTAATACTGTCCTGGCATGTCTCACTGGTGAGACATTTACTTACGGGCATACCAGTTATGCAGAAATAATGTTTGCATAACTATTGTGTGATGAAGACCGCTACCCAACATTGAGCATCGTTAGGAAGAGGTTTCCCACAATGTATGACACAGACAATGAGCGGCTTCTGAGCGTCAGAGAGACGGCAGATTTCCTTGGGCTCAACGACCAATACACCCGAGAGTTATTCCGGAGAGGCGTGCTGCCGGGCGTCAAGTTTGGCCGCGTCTACAGGATCGCACAGAGTGACCTTAGCCGGTTCCTAGAGACCCGGAAGGTTGCGGCATGACCACCATCAAGCTAACCGATGATGACGCACTGCGTGCATTCTCATACCGGCCGGACGACGGCATAGCTGTGTTCGAGCTAGCCGACGGCGGCAAGCTGGAAATCAGCACGAAGATGCTCTGGCACCTGCATCAGAGCTTCGATCGGATCACGGATTACTTGGGTTGTGATGAGTTGGTGGCGGCGTCGCCAGCAAAGCTGGACCAACTATTTAACTAAACGAGAAAAGACCGGCGCGATGGTTGCACATCGGCCGGCCTAAGTTTCAACTACATGAGAAATTCAACGATGTCGAATGTATCTGAACGCTCGATGCCACGCAAGGCATCAAAGGCGTATTTCGCGCATTTAATCGAACACCCGCCCACTAGCATCCCGATACTGGAATGCAAGCGCGTTGGCCCCATCAACGTCGAGACCGTGCCCTGCATCTACTGTGGCCGCAGGCATACCCATGGTGCCGATGGTCTCGATATAGGTGTGCCCGATCATCGAGCAAGTCACTGCGTTCCACCGGTACGATCGCATCGATGGCAAGGCGATGGAAGCTTGGCAGAAGATCAGGCGGCGCGGGTACATGCTACGGCTCGCAACATGAACCGTTAGTAATTACATGTGCAAACGGCTCCGAGTTCAGGCGGAGCCGCGCTTTTAACCTTAACTTTTGAAGAGAGACCGCGCTATGAACGCGGGAATTACAATGACCAAAGTTAATATAGATGCGACTACGCCGGATTGCAACGCCAGAGACCTTTATGAGGTTTTCTGGGATTGGTGCGTATCCAAGTCCGGCCGTGCATACCGCGACGGCATGACCAGGGATGGCCTGGAGCCGCACCCGATCCTCGCCGCCTATATCGGTGGCGAACGGTGGGAACACGTCACTGGAGACAAATCGTCGCTTCTGTCCGAGTGCAGCCACACCGTTGAGTCGCGCGAGCAAAAGCAGAAGCAAGCCGACTGGGCCGAGACGATCCGATATGACCGGTACGCCAACGAGCGCACCACCGGTTGGATGAACATGTTGCAGATGACCGGTGGGAAGACTCCCCAGCCGCTCAACAACGTCACGAATTGCTTGGCCGCTCTTCGATACGCCCCTGCGTTCGCTGGTGTATTCCGGTTCAACCAGTTCAGCCAGAACATCGAGATCGCCCAGCGCCCGCCGTGGGCAAATCAGTTCGCCGACTTCGACCCGTACCTCATGCAAGATGTAGATGTCATCAGATTGCAGAGCTTCCTTCAGGTTCAGGGCCTGCGGAACGTGGCTGTGAGTGCGGTTCAGGATGCAGTGCTCGCGGCGGCCCACGATGCGAGTTACCACCCCATTGCCGAGTACCCTCAGCCGCGTAGAGTGGGACGAAACACCCCGGCTCGATTACTGGCTGATCAAGCACCTAGGCGCCTCAGTGACGCCCCTCAACCGCGCGATCGCATCTAAGTTCATGATCGGCGCAGTGGCCAGAGTGATGAAGCCCGGTTGCAAGTTGGACACGATGCCGATCCTAGAGGGGCCGCAGGGGATCGGTAAGTCACAGGCGATCGGCATCCTAGGTGGTGAGTGGTTCACCGACGATGTGCCGGCAGACATCACCAGCAAGGATGCTGCAATGGCACTGCAGGCGTCGTGGGTCATCGAGCAAGGCGAGTTGCACGCGATCCGCAAGGCCGACGTGAACCAACTGAAGAACTTTCTCAGCAGACGCGTCGATAAGTTCCGACCGCCCTACGGTCGAACGGTACAAAGCTTTCCTCGCAAGTGCGTGCTGATCGGCTCGATGAACCCGACCGACAACGGCTATCTGAACGATGAGACGGGCGCCAGACGCTTCTGGCCGGTGCTGTGTGCCGTGGGGTGGGCAGACGGGCGGAAGATCGACTTGGCCGCGCTATGGGCCGTCAGAGACCAATTGTGGGCGGAGGCGCGGGTGCGGTTCGAACAAGGGGAGCCTTGGTGGCTGCACCGGGACCACCTGGAGAAGGACCAGGAGGCGGAGGCCGACATGCGGTTTGACGCTGACGCTTGGACCGAAAAGGTGCTGGAGTTTCTCAGCGGCAAGCCGAGCATAACCATGGATGAGGTCCTGAATGCGCTAGGGATCGATACCAAAGACTGGAGCCGCGCAACGGTGACCCGCGTGGGCGCCATATTGAGCAAGGCCAAGTGGAAACGCAGGCGGGTGACCGAGAAGAACGGCAGTCGGGTGAGACGCTACTTTAATCCGGTGGTCATCGAGAAGGATGACAACGTGGTACCGATCCCGCCGCCAGCGGGATCATCCGCAGGGGGCACGCGCCAGAAACCTCTAGCAGATCTTTTCAACGGGGATTGAATACGGCTGTCCAACCTAGGTTGGACAGACGGCTAGGTTGGACAAGGTTGGACGCGTTTGAAACCGGCCTTTCTCTAGGGCTCGTCCAACCTGTCCAACCTGTCCAACCTATTTTAGTAAAATCATGTAGATAGAATATACGGTGTTACCACTATATAAAGTACAGAAGTGGTGGGACAGGTTGGACAGGTTGGACAGGTTGGACGAGCCCTAGAGAAAGGCCGAGTTTTTACGTCCAACCTACTGCTGACGAGGTTGGACAGGTTGGACATCGGCCCCCTGCGGTTGGACGCGGTGCATCTTCCAGCACCCGCGCCGCCGCCGTGCGCCGAAGAGCCGTCTGATGGCTTCACGGGCGAGCCGTGCCCACCCTGACGCGTCAGGGTAGCGAGCCACGGCCTGACGGCTTCCCTGACGGCTACTCGCCTAGAGTTTGGCCGGTGTGTCAGGGTGTCAGGGTTAGACAGGGTGAAAATCGACTCAAAATGGTTGGAGGTGTGTCGAGTTGCTAGCTTTTACTCTTTTACCCTAGACTCACCCTGACACCCTGACAACCCCAGGAAACTCTAAGGGAGTAGCCGTCAGGGTAGCCGTCAGGGTAGGCAGGGTTATCATTTTACCCTGACACTCCTGAGGGCGCGCGCCCCTGCTGCATGACGCCCTTGGTGGCCGTCGAATTAGGGCAGGAATTATGACATTTTACCCATTTATTCACAAACCGGTGAAATAGCCACATATTCATGGGCTAATCGCATACGTAGGTCCACCCTCGAAATCGCCGATTGTAAAAATAAGTTTAATTTCGATTCAGATAAAATAAGGAACGTTATCATCTTCTGACGAACTATCCCAATATGGCAGTATTACTGCATAATTAACGTCCCCCTTCCCCTGCGCATCCGAGCCACTAAGCCACTGCCGAGACGGCCGAATCAGCCGCTTTGCTATGGCTGACAATAGGTATTATCGGACATACGAAGGCGCTGAGGCGCTCTACACGGCCGTCTCCTGTGGCACACGTATGCTGTGCATCCCGGCCGCCCAGAGGCCGCCTACGGCCTTCCAGCGGCTCGGATGACGGGCATCACTGGTTGGGAACTGGATAGGTGCGCAAAAATCCAACGCATTGGAAAATTGCGCACGACATTATAAAGCAGGCTGCACTTCTGGGATCGGCCACCCCCGAAATCGCCAATCGGAAAACTAGTGAGTCCGGAAACCTACTGGTGAGTAAGATATAGGTCATCAATGCTGTCACATAAAACTCAGGCCACTGCCTGCTCCATCTGCCGAAGCAACCTGCTGACCTGCGTCTGGTGCATCGGTTTCCCTGCTGCCGTCGTCACGCCACGCCGGCCTAGCTCTTCCGCCAACTGCGCCTGCGACCAATCAGGATGGGCCGTGCGAAGCTCCTGGAGGGCCTGGACGGCGCCGCTCTTGTGATGACGACTGTTTACCGTGTAGCCGAGTTCCGCGCTCCTGCGGTCCCTGGCGGCCTTCAATTTAGCCACCAAGCGGGCCTTTTCGGCCTGCATCACTGCGCCGATGATCTGCCGCAGCATGATCCGCATCGGATCGTCAGAGGCCGTCATATCGTCGCCAGAGGCCGTCAGAACCCTCACATCGCGGGCCGTCAGCATGGCAAGGCCGGCTTCCTGTACCATGAGGTCGCGGGCGAACCGTGAGGCGTCTTCCACGAGGATCAGGCGCACGCCATTGCCTTCGATCCTATCGAGCATCTTGCTGAAGCCAGGACGGTCCTGCACAGCGTCGGCACCTGATACTACATCGTAGTATTCGTCCACCACTTCGATGCCGTTCGCCTTGGCATACCGCTGTATTGCGTCCCGCTGTCTCTTGTCGCTGTCACCACCAACATTAGTCGCTGAACTGGTGCGTAGGTAGGCTATTGCTTTGGTGGCCATGGCCGCGTGTACTCACTGCTTGATGACTGCTGATGTAGTGCTTGCTTCATCATAAGTCAACACATTCCCTGAGAATTGTATTAGATAGGCACATAGGAATGTATTCTAGGTATCCCGATACCGCGTCACCCAGCATCCGGACCACCAACGACGCTCGGTTATTCGCCGAATGATTGAGTAGTATTACAGTTTCACTACCGTGGCGGGTGGGGGCCAAGTTCCCCGCAACTGGGCGGCTTAGGCAACCGGGTCGGTATTTTTTTCTGAAAGTGAAACGACTGTTCCAATTTTTATTTTGAGATTTTAGAAAACCGGCCGGTCCTTTGTTCGGGTTCTTCAGTTCTGAAGGTTCCGAACAAACTGCCGAACCTTTCAAAGCGGGGCTTCTTCTTCTTCTTCTTCTTGAAGGCCGCGCACCCTGCCGTCCAGCACAACGCTATTGGCGACTTCACTCTCGCTCGTTAGATGGGGAGTTGTGGTGCCGGCCCCGACCGAATCGGGAACCGGCATCCACTGGAGCGGGGCAACGCTACGTCCGCCTTGATGGGTGTCACCTTTCTGCTTCCCGGCTGGGGGTGACACCCCTCTCGTATCTCTTACCCGCTACGTATTCATGTCAAGTTCAATAGAATTGCCGTCGAGTACCATCCGCCAGTTACAACCGAGGCTCCCGCCGCACCCGTGAGACCGCAACCGGCTCCGTCCGCAGCAGTCCGACCGGGCCGCGCACCCGGCCACACGGTCGCTGCCGTGCCAGCAGTGACACCTGCCACGGGCAGCGCTACTATCCCCACGCCGGGGTCATGAGGCCCGGCGAAATGTTTCCCGAATTGGAGGCAAACTCCCGCCCCGCCCCGGCCCTCACAGCGCTCTGGCGGGGCTTTTTCTTGGGCCGCGCCCCGTCCGCTGGGTGCCTGATAAGCCGGGGAGGCTATTCTACGTCAGTCTCAGATGCCGCGATAAACGTAATCATAGGGGCCGTTTGCCAGACATCATCGGCAATTGTCGCTTCGCATATGATACGGCTGATGAAAGCCGGGCCAAGCCGCAAAAGGCAAGCGCCGCTAGCAGGCCCGACGACGCCAGTTTCTACGTTTGTCGCCTGCTGAACGAACAGGACTTCTTGTTCCTTAGTCACAGTTCCCGGCACGAGGCGCCCGACGAAACCGATTGATGTGCCGTCCACGCCGGCCAGTAGGAAGACGATTGCGATACGTGAGATGTCCAGAGGCGCAGCACCTAGAGAGACGATGGCCCGGTTGCACTGATACGGCCGTGAACTTGATCCTCCCACCGGAAGCATGTCCAGCACTGCCGGGTCGAGTTTCGCCGGTCCAGACACTATCTTGGAATGCTCACACTGGCCGAACAAACCCATAGACTTCGCTTCCGCCACCGGCATCCATGCGACCAGTGCCACGACACCTGCCAGCAATAGCTTTCTCATCTCTGTCCCTTTCGCGTGCGTGATTCCGTGATGGGAATCGCTTGCTTTCGGCGCCAAGGGGTGCTTACTTATCAATGACTTAGGTTGACAGAAGCCATCGGCGCCAAAGTTTCCGCGCCGCTACTTCCATCATGGGATGGCGATCGAGCCGCTGCATGGTGCGAATCCCGAACCGTTCCTGGCAGCTGCGGCCCTGGCGCTCAAGCCGGAAGGCCAGTTCGTGCTGCTGGAGATGGTGGCGGACCGGCCGCTCGATCCCGTCGATCCGATGGTCGCGAGCTGGGCGCAACTGGAACATCGTCCCGCCGCGGTGCCCAGCGAACTGGAAATCACCAACATACTGGCACGCCTCCGGTTCGATGTGCGGATTGTCGAGGACGTGTCGCACAGGCACATGGAGAGCGCGATCCACGGCTGGCGTGTCGCAGTCCAGGCCCTGGCGGCCGGCCACCCGTCCATGCGTCAAATCGCCGTGGTGGTGCATGAAGCCGAGCCATGGCTGGCGCGCTTCCGCTTGATGCGGCTGGGCCGGCTGCGGCTGGTGCGCTGGCACGCCATCGGCGGTGGGTGACGGCTTGCGGCTTTTCCCGGTCGGTGCCGCTTGCCCAGGTCCGGGGCGGCTCCCGGTTGACACGCACGCTCCCCGCCCTTATCCAGCGCCGCTCTCCACGAGGCGCCGAGATGAAAATTCGCAACAGCCTGAAGGCCGCGAAAGTCCGCGACAAGAACTGCCGCGTGGTGCGCCGGCGCGGGCGCGTCTACGTGATCAACAAGAAGAACCCGCGGATGAAGGCTCGCCAGGGCTGACCATCGCGGCTTCTGGCCGCGCACCCCGCAAGGGCAGTACCGCATGATCCCGCCCAAGGACCAGATCGTCGTCTGCTTCGCGCACGCTGCCTACCAGATGAAGGCCTGCTTCGATGCGCTGAACGCCGGCATCGCCAGCTTCGAATTGCGCGAACCGGACGCCCTGGAGCGACGGGCGCAGGAGGCCGATGTGATCGTCGTGTCAGGCATGTGGCACAACGGGTTGATTCCGCTCGCGACAAGGCTGCGCTTCGTCCAGTCGATCGGCTCCGGTACCGATCAGTTCGACAAGGCAGCCCTGGCGGCGCGAGGCGTCCGGCTGGCGAGCGCGGCAGGCGTCAATGCGCGCGCGGTGTCGGAGCATGCGATGTCGCTGATCCTGTCGCTTGCACGGCGGCTGCCGGAGGCACGCGACAACCAGGCGCGGCGCGTCTGGCGCGGTATGATAGGCGACCTGACGCAGCGCGAAGACGAACTGACCGGCAAGACGGTGCTCATCATCGGCCTCGGCCGCATCGGCGGCAGGCTGGCGCAGTTGGCCAAGGCGTTCGAGATGAATGTCATCGGCTTCCGTCGTGATCCGACCGCCGGCCAAGGGGCGGCCGATTCCGTGCATACGCTGGCGGAGCTGTCGAGGTTCCTGCCGGCGGCGGACTTCGTTGTGCTCACCTGTCCGCTGGTGCCGGAAACCCGCGGCGTGATCGATGCGCGCGCGCTCCGGCTGATGCAGCGCTCGGCGTTCCTGGTCAATGTCGGGCGCGGGCCTTGCGTCGTGGAAAGCGCGCTCATCGAGGCGTTGAATGCAGGACGCGTTGCAGGCGCAGCGTTGGACTGCACGGATCCCGAGCCACCCGAGCAGGATTCGCCGCTTTGGGCGATGCCAAGCGTATTCATAACGCCGCATACCGGCGGCGAGACGCGCAAGTATGAGGCGAACGTCATCGAGATTCTCCTGGAGAACCTCGAGCGCATGTGGCGTGGGGAGGCGTCGCTGCGCAATCAGGTGGTGTGACGGGCGGACCAGCGCAGCCGACCTGGTCCGGCCGCTTGCCTTGCCCCGAATGGGGGACCATTTTCGCCCACATGATCAGTCAGCCTGAACCGAAGGCGGACGTCCTGGCGCGCCGCGACGCCATCGTCGCTGGCCTGCGCGCGCTGCTCCCCGCAGAGGCGGTGATTGCCGAGCCACTGCGCCTGAAGCCGTATGAGACCGACGGACTGTCCGCCTACCGGCAGCCGCCGCTCGCGGTCGTCCTGCCCGACACGACCGAGCAGGTCGCCGCCGTGATGCGCTTCTGTCACCGGCAAGGCGTGCGCGTCGTGCCGCGCGGTGCCGGCACATCGCTGTCCGGGGGAGCCTTGCCGATGGCGGATTCGGTGGTCGTCGGGCTGATGCGGATGAACCGCATCCTCGACATCGACTACGCCGATCGCTGCGCCACGGTGCAGGCCGGCGTCACCAATATCGGTATCACCAACGCAGTGCAGGGCGGGGGGTTTTTCTACGCGCCGGACCCGTCGAGCCAGCTCGCCTGCATGATCGGCGGCAACGTCAACATGAACTCAGGTGGCGCGCACTGCCTGAAATACGGCGTCACCGCGAACAACCTTTTGGGATTGAAGTTTGTCACGGTGGACGGCGAGATCCTTTCGATCGGCGGCGAGCATCTCGACGCCGCAGGCTATGACTGGCTGGGCCTGCTCACCGGCAGCGAGGGCCAGTTGGCAGTGATCACCGAGGTCACCGTGCGCATCCTGCGGTCGCCTGAAGGTGCGCGCGCGATGCTCGCTGCGTTTCGCTCAAACGAAGTCGCCGGTGCCTGCGTCGATTCGATCATCTCATCGGGCATCATTCCGGTGGCACTCGAGTTCATGGACCGCCCCGCGATCCATGCCTGCGAGCAGTTCGCCCATGCCGGCTATCCGCTGGATGCCGAGGCGATGCTGATCATCGAGGTGGAGGGCAGCCGTGCGGAGCAGGACGATCTGCTGTCGCGCATCCAGGACATCTGCCAGCGCCATGATCCGATCAGCCTGAAGGTATCGCAATCGGCGGAGGAATCGCTGGCGATCTGGAAGGGTCGCAAGGGAGCGTTTGGCGCGGTTGGCCGCATCAGCCCCGATTATCTGTGCATGGACGGTGTGATCCCCACATCGCGCCTGCCTGACGTGCTGCGTCGGATTGGCGAGATGAGCGACGATTATGCTCTGAAGGTCGCCAACATCTTCCACGCGGGCGACGGCAATCTGCACCCGTTGATCATGTTCGACGCCAACGATCCGGTGAGCTTCCACAAGGCGGAGCAATTCGGCGCCGACATCCTGAAGCTGTGCGTCGAAGTAGGGGGCTGTCTTACCGGCGAGCACGGCGTCGGCGTGGAGAAGCGCGAGCTGATGCCGGTGCAGTTCAACGCGCAGGAACTGGACCAGCAGCGCCGTATCAAGTCAGCCTTCGATCCCGGCTGGCTGCTCAACGCCAACAAAGTGTTTCCATTGGCAGAGACCATTGAGCGATTCGCTCCTGCCAGCTGACGAGGGAGGGATTGCGGCGGCGATCGGCGAGGCCGCGAAGGCACGGGAGCCTCTCGCCATCGTTGGCAACGCCACTAAGGCCGGCATGCTGCGACCGGTGCAGGCTGCGCGCTCGATCTCCACACGCAATCTCACCGGCATCACGCTCTATTCGCCGAATGAGCTGATCATCTCCGCGCGCGCCGGTACTCCACTCGCCGACATCGAAGCCACACTCGCCGAGCGTGGCCAGCACATCATCGCGGAGCCGCCAGACCTCGCGGCGATCACCGGCGCGCACGAACAACAAACGCTCGGTGGCGTCATCGCCACCAACCTCTCGGGCCCGCGCCGTGTTGCCTGGGGTGCGATGCGCGATCATGTACTCGGCATTCGGGCGGTCACCGGGCACGGCGAAACAATCCGCTCCGGCGGACGCGTGCTGAAGAATGTCACCGGGCTGGACCTATGCAAGCTGCTCACCGGCAGTCATGGCACGCTAGCTGTCATCACCGAGGTGACCTTGAAGGTGCTGCCCGCGCCGGAGGCTGTCGGCACCCTCGTTCTGCCTGGCCTGGACGCAATGGCGGGAGTGGCGGCGCTGTCCGCGGCGCTCGGTTCGCCGTACAGCGTGTCGGCCGCCGCCTGGCTGCCGGCAGATGCAGCTGCCCGCATCCCCGCGCTCGCGGGTTTCGGCCAGCCGGTTGCCTTGGCGCGCATCGAAGAGTTTGCTGCGTCGGTGGCATATCGCGCGGACAAGCTGCGCGCCGACCTCAGGCACGATGGCACCGAGATTCTCGACGACGCGTCATCGCGCACCGTGTGGCGTGCGATGCGTGACCTCACGCCGTTGACGGCCGAGACCGCTGATGCCGTGTGGCGAATTTCGGTTCGCCCATCGGCGGGACCCGGCGTGCTGCGGACACTCGCGAACGCGTTCAGTGGACGCGGCTATCTGGACTGGGGAGGTGGCCTGGTGTGGATCGCCGGACCGGCCAGTACGGCGGCGCATGAGGCGGTGGAAGCCGCCGCAAATTCTGCCCGCGGCACGTGGATGCTGATACGCGCGCCCGAGTCATTGCGCACCGCGGTAAACGTGATCCCGTCGGAACCGCCGCCACTCGCGCGCATCACACGGCGCGTGAAGTCGGCGCTCGATCCCTATGGCATTTTGAATCCCGGTCGGATGTACGCCGGCCTGTAGGTGCATATGAGGATTCCGGTCAGCGTCATTGCGCCATTCTACATCGTGAGCTTCGTTCTGCTCGCCTTCCAGTATTTCCGGGTCAATCCGGAAAGGCGCCTGGCAAATCTCCACTTCGGCCTGATGGCAGGAGCGATTGTGCTGATGCTCGCGGCGATCTTCCTGACCGGGAGGTTCCTCCCGTTGATCTTCTTCGCGCTGGCGCTGGTTTGGCTGGGCCTGTCGGTTTATCTGTTGCGTTCTCTGCAGCCGCCCGGACCCTGAGCCATGCAGACCAACTTCACCGCCGAGCAGTTGCGCGATCCCGATACCGCCGTCTCGAACCAGGTACTGCGTAGCTGCGTCCATTGTGGCCTTTGCACAGCGACCTGTCCGACCTTTCTGCTGCTTGGCGACGAGCTCGACAGTCCGCGTGGGCGCATCTACCTGATCAAGGACATGCTTGAGACGGGGCGGCCCGCGACGGAGGACGTGGTGCGCCATGTCGATCGCTGTCTGTCCTGCCTCGCCTGCATGACCACGTGTCCGTCCGGCGTGAACTACATGCATCTGGTGGATCACGCACGCAGCCACATTGAGCAGACCTATCGTCGGCCCTGGCACGAACGGGCATTGCGCGCCGTGTTGGGTATCGTGCTGCCGCGGCCGTCGCTGTTCCGCATGGCGCTGCGCGGCGCGCGCGTGGTGCGGCCGTTCGCGCGGCTAATCCCTGGCTCTGGAACCTTCGGCCGACGCCTGCTGGCGATGCTCGATCTGGTCCCTGACAGATTGCCGCCACCCAGTGCGATGGGGCAGGTCCATCGTGCACGGGGCGAACGCCGCGCCCGGGTGGCACTGCTTGCCGGCTGCGCCCAGCAGGTGCTCGCACCTCAGATCAACGATGCCACCATCCGCCTGCTGACGCGGATCGGCGTCGATGTCGTCGTGGCAGAGGGTGCCGGTTGCTGCGGTGCGCTGACCCACCACATGGGTCAACATGAATCCGCCATGGCAAGCGCACGTGCCAATCTCGCGGCCTGGAGCCGCGAGATTGAAGGCGAAGGGCTCGATGCGATCGTCATCAATGCCTCCGGCTGCGGCACCACGGTGAAGGACTACGGTTTCATGTTCCGCTCCGAACCGGAGCCATGGCGCGACAGGGCGAAGAAGGTTTCGACGCTGGCATGCGATATCAGCGAGTTCGTCTCACGGCTGGATTATGGGCCGACGCGTGACCGGCCTGCGCTGACCGTCGCCTACCACTCCGCCTGCAGCCTGCAGCACGGCCAGCAGATTACCGCCGAGCCGAAGTCGCTGTTGCAGCGAGCCGGCTTCCGGGTGGTCGAGCCGGCGGAGCCGCACATCTGCTGCGGCTCCGCCGGAACCTACAACATGCTGCAGCCGGAAATCGCGGCGCGGCTGCGCGACCGCAAGCTTGGCAACCTGCGCGCGACCGGTGCCGACCTGATCGCAGCAGGCAACATCGGTTGCATCACGCAACTTGCCGGTCATGGCATTCCCGTAGTCCATACTGTCGAACTGCTCGACTGGATGTCCGGTGGTCCGGCGCCGTCGAGCCTTCAAGTGAGCGATGCCTGATGCGCAATCGATCTGTCCTGCTTGCTACCCTGTTGTGCGTGTCATTGCCCGCGGCTGCGCAGAATGCCGCCTCACCAGGAAACGATCGGCGCGCCGCCATCGACAAACTGCTCGGTGCGCTGAGGACAGCGCCGAGCGAGGAGATTGCCGGGCCGCTGGAGCAGCAGATCAGACAGCTCTGGCTGAATGCGGGAACACCCGCCGTGACCCTGCTGATGAGCCGCGGCCTGCGAGAGATGAAGGCCGATGCGAGGCAGGATGCGATCGAGGACTTCTCCGACGCGATCACGCTCGATCCCAACCTGGCCGAGGCCTACCACCAGCGCGCGATCGCTCGCTTCACAGCCGGCGATACGCCGGGCGCGATCGCCGACATCCAGGCGACGCTGCAGCACGAGCCGCGCAGCTTTGCCGCATTCCAGACGCTTGCCGCAATCGCCGAGGCGCGCAAGGACTGGAAGGGCGCCTACGCGGCCTGGCAGAAGGTGATGGAGATCGATCCGAAGACCCCAGGTGGCGAGGAGCGCCTGAAGGACCTGCGCCGTCACGCGCTGGGCGAGGAGGCGTAGCGCTACCGATCGGTCAGTCGCAGCTCGATACGCCGGTTCTTCGCGTACGCGTCCGGCGTATTGGCGGGATCGAGAGGCTGGTTGTCACCGAATGCCGTCGCCGCCAGATGCTCGGCCGGCACGCCATCCGCGATCAGCAACTTCACAACCGTGATCGCACGCGCGGCCGACAGTTCCCAGTTGGAAGCGAACTGACCACCGACACCCTTGATCGGTTGCCTGTCGGTGTGTCCGTCGACGCGAAGGATCCATGCGATGTCAGGCGGGATTTCCGTGGCGATGTCCTTGATGGTGATCGCAAGCGCCGTGATCCCGCTGACGCCAGCCGGCGTCAGGTCGGCACTGCCGACCGGGAACAGCACCTCGCTTTGAAACACGAACCGATCGCCCACGATCTGTATCCCGGGCCGGTTCGCCAGCACGTCGCGAAGCTTGCCGAAGAACTCGCTGCGATAGCGCTGCAGCTCCTCCACTTTGGTTGCCAGCGCCATGTTCAGCTTCTGGCCAAGGTTGGCGATCTGCGTGTCCTTCTCCTGTCCCTGCGTCTTCGCCAGATCGAGTGCGTTGGCCACCGTGGTAAGCTGCGCCTTCAGCTCGTCGACCTGTTGATTGAGCAACGCGATCTGCGCCTTCGCCGAATCACCGAGCTGCTTCTCGCTCGCAAGCTGCGTCTCGACGGCGGCGCGGCGCTGCGCATCCGTCATCGCACGCGCCGCCGCGTCCTGCGCCTGCTTCTCCAGCGAGTCACGCAATGCCGCCAGCGCGCAATTCTGCTCCGCCAGCTTCGCGAGATCGGACAGCTTCGCCGCCAGCGTGTCCTTGTTGACCTGCACCGTCTTGTCCAGCTCGGCCATCTGGCGCTGCATCTCCACAAGCTGCGACTGCGCAGCGGCGAGCTTGCTGTTGGTGTCGCCGAGCTGCTGCCGTGCGTCGGCAAGCTGCGTCGCAACCGTCGCCGTCTCCTGCTTCGCCGCGTCCGTGCGTTGCGCCGAAGCCGTCAGGTCGTTCTGCAGCTGCTCCGCCCGTGCAGCGCCGGAGCGTGCCTGCAAATTGGCATCGGCGAGCTGCTGTGCCAGCCGGTCGCGTTCCGCCCGCAGCGTGTCGCGATCATTGCTGGTGCGCTGGGCCTGATCCTTCAGCGCCGCAAGCTGCTGCGTCAGAGTGTCGCGAGCGCCGGTGGTCGCGGCAAGCTCGCGATTGAGCTGCGCGATCGATTGCTGCAGGTCCGTGCCGTGCCCGCGCTCCAGCGACAGCATGTCGCTGACCTCCGCGAGCTGCCGGTTCACCCGGTCAAGCTGCTTGTCGCGCCCGGTCAGCACCACCGACAGGAACGCCTGCGCGAGCACGAACACCAGCAGCACGAAGATGATGACCATCAGCAGCGTGGACAGCGCGTCCACGTAGCCGGGCCATGCCGAAAGCCCGTTATCGCCGCGCCGTCGCACGGTCAGCGCCATGGCTACTTCTGATCCTCCGCCAGAGCGGCGACGGTCCTGGTCAGGATGCGCAGGTCATTGCGCAGCTCCGCGGTGCTCTGCGCCCGGCCCTGCTCGGAATCGGCCAGCAGGCGCTGCAGATACAATTCGATGTTGCGCAGATGGCCACGTGCGACATCGTCGAGTACGAAGTCCCGGCGCTGTTCACCGAGCCGCTGCAGCGCTGGTGTCAGCGATGCCTGCGCCTCGGCGATGCGCAGCATGAGCTGCTGACTGGTACGCATCGAGTCGGACAGCGTCGCGACGTGTTCGGTCAGCGCCATCACCGCCTGGTTAGCATGCGCGCGGCCATCTTCGCCGCGTTGCAGAATCCGCTGCAGGTTCTCCATATTCTCGGCGGTCTGCTCCAGCAGCGCCTGTACGTAGACCGGCACCGAGCCTTCGCCTTCAGCCAGCACGCCCGACGACAGCCTGGTCAGTCCGGCCAGCCATTCCTCCAGCTCGTTGAAGAAGCGGTTCTGCGCCTGCCCGGCAGTCAGGTCGAGAAAGCCCAGAACAAGCGCGCCCGACAGGCCGAACATGGAGGCGGAAAACGCGGTGCCCATGCCGGCAAGCGGCCTTGCCAGCCCGGATTTGAGCTGCTCGAACAGCGCGTTGAGATCGCCGGAACCGACCGACATCGAAGCGATGACGTCGGACACCGCGCCAATCGTCTTCAACAGACCCCAGAACGTGCCCAGCAGGCCGAGAAAGATCATCAGGCCCGTCATGTAGCGCGACAACTCGCGACTTTCGTCGAGCCGTGAGGCAATGCCGTCCAGAACGCTGCGCATCGCCGAGGCGGAAAGTGTGAAGCGCGCCTGGTCAGTGCGGCTATGCGTCTCACGTGAGGCCAGCATGCTGGCCATCGGTGCCAGCAGCTTCGGCGAGGGCAGCGACGGGATGCGAGGGCGCGCGTTCTGGAAGGTCTCCACCCAGGCCACCTCCGGCGACAGCCGCAGCACCTGGCGCAGGTTCCAGGCAATGCCGATCAGCAGTACCAACAGGATGAAGCTGTTGAGGATCGGGTTGTTGGCATAGGCGCCCAGCAGGACCGGCGACAGCATGGCGGCCACGACGAGGACCGCCACCAGAAAGATCGCCATGCGGATCAGATAGACGTTGGGTCGGGTCACGGCGATTGGCTCTTGGCGCCGGCATCCGCTGCCGGTGCATTGCCGCCCAACACTGCCAGGTCGACGCGGTCGGGCGCTTCGGCACCGCCGGCGGCGCCGAGTGCGCGAACGTAGATGCGAGCCGAGTCGACGCCGTCGGCGATCAGTGCGCTGCGCACCGCCAGGGCGCGCGACAGCGAAAGACGCCGCGCGGTGGAAGGATCGCCCGGCGTACCGGCGGCATACGCCACCACGTTGAAGCTGGTGCCGCCGCCGCTGGGCGCGGACCCGACGACATTCTTGATGGCCGCGGCGCTGGCCGGGCTGAGCTCTGCCTCTCCCGCGCCGAAGGTGACGCGCAGCCCCGCTCCGGTGTTGGTTGCCGCACTGGCGGCGCTGTCGGAGATCGGCGGCGGCGATGGCGGACCAGCCTGCGCGACTTGTGCGGGTGTCGCAACCGGTGCGAGCGCAACGGTGGGTGGGGGCGCGGTTGGCAGCGTGGCCGGCGGCGGTGTCGCGGCCGCAGTGGCAGTGGTCGAGGTCGCAGGGGTTGGTGTTGGTGCAGGCGAGGTGGTCGCGACGGATGGCGCGGCAACGGGCGTCTCAGGCGCTGGCTTGGTTGTGGCGATCCGTCGTGGGGTGGCCTTCGGGTGCTGGACCGCATGCTCCTTTCCGGCGGGCCTGGCACCGGGCAATGCGTCGAGCGCGTGCAGATCGACGGTGACCTGCGCCAGCGCAGGCACCGTCGTGCCGAACAGAGCCGTGAGCACCACACAGAATTGCCGCATCTGCGTCAGATTACCGGGGACGGCCGCGATAAGACAGTGACGGGAACTCTCATCTTGTTCACGTGCTGAGGTGGCTTCGGGCAACGCCTTCGACCACCGCCTCGCTCAGCACCGGATGAAGATGCGGGTTGGCGGCGATCACCTCCCCCGTGTCGCGTGGGTCCTGGCCATTTGGATCAGTGACAAAGCCGCCCGCCTCGCGCACCAGCAACACGCCGGCCGCCAAGTCCCAACGCTTCAGTCCAAGCTCCCAGAACCCGTCGTAGCGACCGGCGGCGACCCATGCGAGATCGAGTGCCGCCGCGCCGAATCGGCGGATTCCGGCGACCTGCGGCATCAGCACACCCAGGGTGCGGGCGAAGGCCAAACGCCGCTGCGGGGCGACCGCGGCGAACGGAATGCCGGTGGCGAAGACTGCGTCCTTCAGCTCGCGCCGTGCCGAGACGCGAAGGCGACGCTCATTAACGAAAGCGCCGCCGCCTTTCTCTGCCCAGAACAGCTCGTCGACCGCAGGTGCATAGATCAGGCCGGCCGCCAACTCGCATCCGCCGTCGGACAGGCGGCGCTCCAGAGCGATACTGATCGCCCAGTGCGGAATGCCGTGCAGGAAATTGGTGGTTCCATCGAGCGGATCGACCACCCAGCGCCATGACCAGTTCTGCGCGCCCGAGGCGCCCGACTCCTCCATCAGGAACGCGTATCCGGGACGTGCCTTGTTCAACTCCTCCCGCAGCGTGCTCTCGGCGCGCAGATCGGCCTGCGAGACGAAGTCGGACGGTCCCTTCACCGAGACCTGCAAGTGCTCAACCTCGTTGAAGTCGCGCAGCAGGCGCTTCGATGCCTTCTGCGCCGCGTTGGCCATCACGGTGAGGTGAGGCGAAAGGCGGAGCGCCATGGCGCGAGCCCCCGCTCAGCCCTTGGCGCGCTCCACGTAGCTGCCGTCCTCGGTCTTCACCACGATGCGCTCACCCGCCTCGACGAACGGCGGCACCGAGGTCTTCACGCCATTGGACAGCTTTGCCGGCTTGTACGAGGAGGAGGCGGTCTGGCCCTTCACCACAGGGTCGGCCTCGACGACATCAAGCACGACGGTGGGGGGCAGGTGGATGCCGACCGGATCGCCTTCCACCAGATCGACCGTCACGTGCATGTTGTCCTGCAGGAATGGCGCGGCATCGCCCAGCAGGTCGCGGGGGATGTGGGCCTCCTCGTAGCTCTCGGTATCCATCAGCACGAGATTGGCGCCGTCGGTGTAGGAGTAGGTGAACTCCTTCTCCTCGGTCATCAGGCGTTCCACCGTATCGGCAGTGCGCCAGCGCTCGTTGGTCTTGTTGCCGGACTTCAGGTCCCGCATTTCCACCTGAATGAAGGCACCGCCCTTGCCAGGGGTGATGATCTGCTGCTTGAGCACGGTCCAGCGACGACCATCGTGCTCGATGACCTGTCCGGCGCGGATCAGGTTCGCCTGCTGCTTCATCGGAATACTCTTTTTCGGACTGGGATCGGGTTGGCGCTTCTAAACCGGCGTGGCAGGTGCGGGCAAGTTCCGGCCGCCGCTCGTGCGGTCCGCCGGGGATTGCCCGATGTCGCCAGGCAGCTTGTGACGGACGCCGGATGGATCGCGCACATGATCATCGCGATCCAGGTAAAGCGGCCCGATCGGCACCTTCCCGTGCCCGCCGGGAATGTCCAGCACGTAGGTCGGCCACGCCAGTCCGGTGACCCGGCCGCGCAGTTGGGCGAGTAACTGCCGGCCCTCCTCGATCGGCACATGAAAGCGTGAGGTGCCCGGAGCGGGGTCGAGCTGGTGCAGGTAGTAGGGCTTCACGCGCGCGGCCAGCATCGCCCGGAACAGCCCCTCCAACACCGCTGCATCATCGTTCACGCCGCGCAGCAGGACCGATTGACCAAGCACCGGAATTCCGCGCGCCTGGACCAGACGAATTGCGGTGCGCGCTTCAGAGGTGAATTCGCGTGCATGGTTGGCGTGCAGGACGATCCACATCGACTTCGGCGTGTCCAGCGCGTCAGCCATCGCCTCGGTGACCTGCTCCGGATCGGCCACCGGCACGCGCGTGTGGATGCGCAGGATCTCGATATGCGCAATCGCCGACAGTGCCTGCACGATCGAGGCAAGCCGGCGCGGCGAGAGCATGAACGGATCGCCGCCCGTCAGGATAACCTCGCGGATCGCCGGACGTGCGGCGAACCAGTCATACGCCGCCCGCAGTTCGGCCTCGGTCAGCAATCCTCCGCCGGCACCGACATGCTCGCGACGGAAGCAGAACCGGCAATAGACCGGACAGATCAACAGCGGCTTCAGCAGCGCGCGATCCGGGTAGCGGTGAACCACGCCCTTGATCGGCGACAGCGCGTCATCCGCGATCGGATCGGCGCGCTCGTGCGGCGCGGTTTCCAGCTCCGCGCGATCAGGGATGAATTGCCGCCCGATCGGGTCGCCGCGCTCCCGGATGAGGCTCGCCATCGCCGGCGTGATGGCCACTGCGTAGCGGTGCTCGACCGTCGCGATTGCATCGCGCAAGCCCGGTGGGATCAGCCCGGCTTCGACAAGCTCGTCAGCACTGCGCAGCGTCATCGCCCGGAGATAGGCTGATAGGACATGGATCGCCAGTCAGGCGCGACCCGCTCGGCTCAGACTGCCGCCGTCCCGCCGCCGCGGAACACGCCGAACGCGCCCAGCAGGCTCAGTTCGGCCTGTGCAACCAGCAGAGGGAGGCCATGCACGTTGTTCAGCAGCGTGTCGGCGGCATACGCTGCCGCCTTGTCGGTCTGGACCGAGCCGCGCCCAAGTGCGCCAAGCACCACGTCCGCGATGGTGGCGTATCCGGGTATCGTCGGATGCATGTTGTCGAGACCGGCGAACCCGCCATAATAGTCGAAAGGGATTGCGGTGATCGGCTTGTTGTTGAGCGACTTTCCGGTGCCCGGGATTGCCAGCCCCCGATCCATAAAGTGCTTGCCGTCGAACGGCGGACTGGCCGCATAGATGTCGGCAAATGCGACGCGCTTGCCGAGTGCAGTCTTGAGCATCTGCTCTGACCGCGCGTTGACATCGGCGATGAGAGCGTCGAATTCCTGGAGCTGCGTGCCGGTGATCGGCGTCCCCGTGCTGCCGATGCGCGGCCCATACTCGAAATAATATTCGTCACCCGGAAAGTCATTCTCGCGCTCGGGGCTTGGCATCATATTGGGAATGAACCGCGGACGGATCAGGCCGTTGAAGACGATGCGCTCGACCCGCGCCGGCAACGCCTTCAGCCGGTCGGCAACAGGCTCAAGCAACTCAGGGATATTCGCCACGCGTGCCAGCGTCTCGTTGCTGAAATCACCCGCGAACCCCGCCATGAACAGCCCTTCGTTGCTGCCGATATTGATCAGCAATATCTGCGGCTGACGGTCCGCAACCTGGTCGAGCTGGGTCTTCCCACGCTGCTCATCCCTGTGCCGCGGGTTCAGCATGTAGCAGTTGTTCAATGCGAACCACAGATCGCCGATCGTTGTGGCAAGTTCCGTGATCGACAGATCAGGACCGGCAAGTTTGGCACTCAGGTCACGCACCTGGTCGATATACGTCCCGTAAGTGTCCTGGAACAGCGAGGCGATCTGCGCGCCGCCGATGGCGACATTGTCGAAGGCTTCGTGTTGCGACCACGGCTGATCGAGTGGCCATGCTTTCAGGTTGTCGATGCAGACGTCACGCAGGTGCTCGACCAGATGCAGCAAGCCGCCGCGGCGCAGCTCTGCCTCGAGGTCGAACAAAAGCGGTTGCCGCAGGTCGGGAACCGTCATCGACATCCCGATCGCGTCGGCCACCTGTTTTGGGGTCGAGTGGTTCACCATGGCGGGAAGGAAGCTGATCGAGCGAATGCCCTGGTACATCGAGTCACCGATGGCCATGATGTCCGGCTGATCGTTATAGGTGGTCATTTGGTTTCCCCTTCCCGTCGCGGAGCTCCGCTGAAACACGAATGGCCGGCACGAGGCCGGCCATTCGCGCATCAGGGATCAGCCATCGCGACGTTAGTAGTGCCAGTACCCGCCGCCGCCGAACAGCAGAATCAGGACGACGATCAGCAGCACCAAGCCGAGGCCGCCACCGTAATGAGCGCCACCATAGTAGCCGGAGCGGTATCCATAGTAGCCACCGCCGCCGAATAGAAACAGGACGATCAGGATCAGTAGTATCAGGCCCATGTTACCCGCCTTTCATTTCGTGCGGCGGTTTAGATTGGTGTCAAGCAGGGTCGCCGTGTGGCCCAATTGCGGCAAAGGAGCGGCCAGTGGCGTTCCGGAGTAACATCGGCGACATGTCCCTCCCTTCATGGCACCCCGAGACTCTGGCCGCGCGCATGCCGTTCCTGCGTCGTCGGTCCTTGCTGGGCCAGGCTACGCGCGCATTCTTCGCCGGCCGAGGCTACACCGAGGTGGAGACGCCTTACGCCGTTCCCACCCCCGGGGAGGAGGTGCATCTGCGCGCGTTCCGCACTGAACGCGAATTTTCTGGTGGCGGCAGCGAGCCGCTTTGGCTGCACACCAGCCCGGAGTTCGCCATGAAGAAGCTCCTTGTCGCAGGAGCTGGACCGATCTTTCAGCTCGCGCGGGTATGGCGAAACGCCGAGGGCAGTGATCTCCACGCGTCAGAGTTCACCATGCTGGAATGGTACCATCCGGGTGCAGGCATCGCTTCACTGATCGAGGAGACCACGGCCTATCTGCGCGCCGTGCTGCCGCCAGTCGTTGCGTACCGCGGCGTCATCACGGATCTCTCGCGTGTTGAGCGCCTCACGGTCGCCGAGGCCTTCGCACGCTATGTCGGCGCCGATGTGCTGGCCACCGCCGAGGATGCGCCGGCGCTCGCAGCCGCCGCGGGGACGGCTCTGCGCCCGAACGAAAGCTGGGAGGATCTGTTCTTCCGGCTCCTTCTCGAGCGGGTCGAGCCGCAACTCGGCCGCGCACATCCCACCTTCCTGACCCACTGGCCTGCCGCTCAGGCCGCGTTGGCGCGCCGCGATCCGACTGATCCCCGCGTCGCCGAGCGGTTCGAGCTGTTTGTCTGCGGCATCGAACTGGCCAACGCCTTCGTCGAACTCACTGATGCCGAGGAACAGCGTGCCCGATTCGTGGCTGATCGGGCGAGGCGGCACGGGGCAACCGGCCCGGATTGGCCGCTCGATGAGGACTTCCTGGCCGCGCTTGCCTTCGGCATGCCACCATCCGCCGGAATCGCACTCGGTTTCGATCGTCTCGCGATGATCGCTGCCGGGGCGCAAAATATCGATCAGGTGCGGTGGATCCTTCACGGTTCTGCAACCATTTCCGGCGCATGACTTGCGGTCCACTGCAAGGGAGGCCGCCGATGTATCCGGTTGCCGATGACTTCGCCGCGATCGCGCAACGGCTAAAGGAGATTCAGGCGGAGGTCGCTGAAGAACGCGCCGTCGTTGACGCGCGGACCCAAACCGAGGACGAGCGTCAGCCTGAATCGCGCTACATGTACGACGACACTAGTACCTGCGGCTGAAAAACAGATACAGTCTGGTTGCCGGTCCAAGCACACACAGCGGCATTGTATTCGCAGTGTGTGCCTGGATCAGGTACGTAGCCTTAGGAATGCGCCACTGCTACCGGCAGGTCGCCTGCGGCCCAGTGCGTCGTTACGGCGACACTGGTCGCTGACGTCGGCGCAGCGTAAAGTTCATGCGTCCCCTTGGCAAAGCCGATCTGCGCCACGTACTGGCCGGCGGCATTGAGCAGGTCGAGGACGTCAGTCTTGGTATGCCAGATTTCTGAGACCACGTCCGGTGATCCGCCCGATGGCGGCTGACTGTTGATGTTCACGGTAGCGTTGTCGCCCATACGAATCTGGCCAACAAAGGACATGGGAGCGTCGATGCTGAGGATGTTGAGCGTACCGCCCTTGGTCAGGTCGAAATGGACCGTGTCAGTCACACTTGGATTGCTGCCCATCACCAGACCACCGGTCTGTCGAACATCGATGGTAGCACTCGGCGCCGTCGTCTTCACCGTGCCATCTCCGGTAAGGTGGGCGTCGGTGAAATCGGCAGTTGAGTTATCGCCTACTGAAAGACTGCCGTTCAACGTGACCAAGGACCCGTGATACCTGCCACCGAGCGTGATAAGACTGCCACCATCTGAGATGACGCTTCGACCATCCAACGTGAAGCCGATGTTGGAGTCGGTCCACAGAGTTCCGTCTGAGACCTGTAAGCCATGTTGAATGGTGACTGGTGCCTCGAGCGTGTCCAGAAAGCCGTAGTTCGGCGTCGTATCTGTCCCTGACACCTCAACCTTGCCCACCGTATATGTGGCAATTGGCGGTGTGGTGTCGGCGTTGGCAATGATTGTCGGGGTTGCCGGATTGGGATAAGGGACAGTGCCCGCCAACCGGATGATCGGGTTATTCGGCAGTTGCGACGTACTGAGGTTCTGTATCCCAGTCGTGTAGGTGACGGTCCTGGACATGGAATGTCTTCCCTCTTTATTATCTTGCGTCGGCGTCGTTGTTGCCACCGCCGACTCACGTTCTGTTTGTCATGGAAGTCCCTTCCTGTTTCTTAACGGAGCCCGCTCGCAGGGTGACAATCAGCCAAGCTTGCGCGCGATGACATTGCAGTACGCGCCAACTGGCGATGATCGGCTGTGAAGCAGGTCACAGATATGCGGGTTTTCCCTCCCTGACCGTGACACTTAACTTGCCAGAGTCTTGGTTCGCCTCTTGGTCGCCAGGGTAGGCAGCGCGACGGGCAAAGAACGTGTTCCGATTCAAACGCAGTGTAGGGACACTGCCATTCGACCTCTGCCGGTAGCCGCTAACTGGATGCGCCGGTCGGCGGCGATGATCGCGCGCCGGCCAACCCCTCGCGGCCAACCGATACCAAGTCCACGGCACAAAAGCCCCCCAGAGAGGGACTGGGGCGACAACGACCGGCTGTCGTGGATGCCCTTACGATCGTGAAACGATAATGCAACGTTATCGCTATAACGATGCAACTACGCAACAATAGGAATCGACTGATGTTTGCCTATGCTCACTCTCTGCTGGCGCGCCTGGTGGTTGACCGCGAGGGCGTCACCGCCATGGAATACGGCGTGATCGCCGCCGGCATCGTTCTCGTGGTCGCCACCGCAGCCGCCACGCTGGGTAGCGACGTTTCGGCGCTCTTCACTTCGATTGCCGGGATGCTCTGATCCGTAGCAAAGCCGGTACTTGGCGGGGCCAGTCTCGCGGACGAAACCGCCCCCGCCGCGCGTTCACCCCCTGCGGGCGAGCTGGCAGCGACAATCCGCTCAGTGGCGCGCCAGCACCGGGAATTGTAGGCACAAGGCCTCGGCGCCGTTATCGCCCGCCATCACTGTCAGTGGCCCATCATCCGGCCCGACGAAAACACAGGAATTGGTCGGCAAGAACGCCGCCCCGCCCGCGGCGGCGGAACCAGACAACACGATCCAGAACTGTCCGCCGCCCTCGCGCGGATCGGGTCCGCTGACGTTTGCGGCCGGCGGGAGGCGGTAACGCCAGCTCGCCATGCCGTCCGGCTTCTGCTCCACGACCGTGGTGCAGGACAGACCGTCGATCTTTGACAGGCGCTCGGCTGGGGCAACCGGCATTTGCGGCGCGGTCACCTCGCGATGCTGGAAGTTCTGCACCCGCGCGGCACGCAGTTGGTCACGCGCAGCCGGCATATAGCGCGCGCCTGAATCCCAGGTGTTGCGCAGAGTGAACCAGGATATGCCTTCGTCGGCTGCCACGATCGGCCCATAGGCCGACCACGCGTCGGTATAGTGCACCGCTACGGTGCCAACAGCGTGCGTGCCAAGTCGGCCGCCGCCCTGGACCACGACCTGATACTGGTCAGCCTCATGGAAGTGCGGCTTCGTTACCGCGTGCGGTTCCTTCTCAACCAGGAACGCCATCGGATACAGCGCGCCCGCTTCCGGCGGTTTCTGGCCCGGCTTCAGCGTGTTGCGGTTCTCACCGATGAAGGTGGTGACCCAGCCATTGCCCGTCTTGCGCCGCGCTTGCCGCACGACTTCGCTGTTCGCTGTCAGGATCATCGTCTTGCCTCATCCACTGTCCCGCGCAGCCTACGCCGCGAACCGCTGCCGCGCCAAGGCCGCGCCGGCGCCGAGCGCCGCCAACTTCGCCTCCGCCACCTCACGCCGCATCGGCGCCATGCCGCAGTTGGTGCAGGGAAACAGCCGCTCCGCAGGCACGAACGACAGTGCCTCCGCGATGGTGTCAGCAACCTCCTCGGGCGTCTCCACGCGATCCGTCGCGACATCGATCACGCCGACCAGCAGGTCCTTTCCGGCGAGCAATCGCATCAATGCCATCGGCACGTGCGAGTTGCGGCACTCGAGCGAGACCTGATCGATCCGGCTCTTCGCCAGCACGGGGAATATCTCCTCGTATTGGCGCCACTCGGCGCCCAGCGTGCCCTTCCAGTCGATGTTCGCCTGTATGCCGTACCCATAACAGATGTGCACCGCGGTTTTGCACCGGAGCCCTTCCGCCGCGCGTTCCAGAGCCGCCACGCCCCACTCGCCGACCGCGTCCATATAGACGTTGAACGCCGGCTCATCGAACTGGATCACATCGACGCCGTCCGCCTCAAGCGCACGAGCTTCCTCGTTCAGCAGCGCGGCGAATGCCATCGCCAGCGCCACGCGGTTGCCGTAGTGCGCATCGGCGATCGTATCCACAATCGTCATTGGCCCCGGCAGCGTGAACTTCAGCTTGCGCGAGGTGTGCGTTCGCGCCAGGCGTGCCTCCACCGCGTGCACACGACCGCGCAGGCGCAATGGGCCGGTCACCGTGGGCACCATCGCCTTGTAGCGGTCGTTGCGGATGCCCATCTCGACGCGCCGTCCGAAGTCGATGCCGTCCACATTTTCCAGGAAGCCGTGAACGAAGTGCTGCCGCGACTGCTCGCCGTCGCCGACAATGTCGATGGCCGCATCCTCCTGCAGCTTGATCGCCAGCAGTGTCGCGTCGCGCTTGGCGGCGGTCAGTTCTTCGCCCGTGAGCTTCCATGGTGGCCAGAGCATGTTCGGCTCGGCAAGCCAGGATGGTTTGGGTAGGCTGCCGGCGATGCTGGTCTCGAACATTGGCATCCCCTTGACAGGAGAACGGTCACGACTCTGGCGTGCGGAACAGCAGCGGGAACGCGCTGTGCACGTGCGCCGCGGTGACCGGCGGGACGCCGAAATGCAGGAACGAGCGATTGAGCTCCGCCAGGCTGCGTGCGCCCGACAGCGCCATCGCCACCATCACCTCCTGCTCGAGGATCTCCAGCAACCGATGGACCCCGACATCCCCCTGGGCCGCCAGCGCGTAGCAATACAGTCGTCCCACCGCGACCGCATCGGCGCCCAACGCGATCGCCTTCACCACGTCGGTGCCCCTCGCGAAGCTGCCGTCGATCATAACCCGTGCCCGGCCGCGCACCGCGTCCACGACCTCGGGCAGCACGTCCATCGAACCGCGGCCGTAGTCGAGCTGCCGCCCGCCATGGTTCGACACGTACACCACCTCGACCCCGTGCTCGCAGGCGATCGCCGCGTCCTCGGCCGTGGCGATGCCCTTCAGGATCAGCGGAATGCGGTGCTTGTCCTTGAATCGCTTCACGTTGTCCCAGGAGAAACTCGCCTGGTGATTGTGTCCGGTCGCGGCCGTGCGCCACGGCTTGACGAAGCGCCCCGCAATATCGCGTTCGCGTCGCGAATACGCAGCAGTGTCGATCGTGATGCAGAACGCATTGTAGCCTGCATCAACCGCACGGCGCGCCACGTCATCCACCCAGGCATCATCGCCGCGCACGTAAAGCTGGAAGATCTTCGGTCCCGTTACGGCCTTCGCAGTCTCCTCGAGCCCTGGCTTCGTTACCGAACTCACGATGATCGGCACGCCGAACTCGGTGGCCCCGCGGCCGGCCGTTGCCGCGCCATTCGGATTGAACGATTCCAGCGAACCGACCGGCGCCAGCATCACCGGTAGCCGCAGCTTCATGCCGAGGAACGTCGTCGTCGCATCCACCTTCGAGACATCGCGCAGCACGCGTGGGCGCAACGCGATCGCATCCAGCGCCGCGCGGTTGCGACGCAGCGTCGTCTCGCTTTCCGCCGCACCGATCAGATAGCCCCAGATATTGCTGTCGAGCTTTGCCCGCGCCGCGGGGATGAATTCGTGCAGGCACTGGTAGTCACCCGTGAGTTCGGTCAGGTGCGGCGCTTCCGGCATCGGTCTCTCCCCTCTTCGATGGCGCCATCAGGCCCCCACCCGCCGCCGTTCGCAAGGAGCGCGTCTTACGCCGTCACGACCGCTGGCCTGCCGGTGAACGGCGTGCCGGGCCGCGTCTCAGGCATCAGGCGCCACACCATCGCGAGTGCCACCAGTCCAACCAATGCCAGCCCGAAGAATGCGGCCGGCGCCCCAAGTGTATCGGCGATCCACCCGGCGATGGTGGTACTGGCGGTGGCTCCCAGGCCGCCGGCCAGGCCCAGCGAGCCGATGGCCAGGTTAAGGTAGCCGGTCCGCTGCGTCAGATCGGCGGCGATCAGCGGCATGGCCAGACCGACGATCGTGGCGCTCACGCCGTCCAGCACCTGGATTGCCACCAGCGGAACCGCATCGGGACTGGCGACAAACAGCAGCCCGCGCAGCGGCAGCGCAGCAAAGCCGAACAGCAGGATGGGCTTGCGTCCAAGGCTTTGCGCCAGACGGCCGGCCCACGGTGAGCATGCCGCCACAACGATCTGTGGCACGATGACCGCCGCCGACACGACGAAGTCGGAATAGCCGACCCGCTTTGACAGTTCGTTGAGCGCCAGCGGCAGCATCGCAGCATTGGCGAACTGGAACAGTACGATGCAGGCCGCGAAGATATGCAGCGTCGGTTCGCTGAAAATATGCCAGGGACGATGCTCGCTTTGCTTTCGTTCGCGCGGATGACGCGTGGCCGGATGGTCGTCGGCGACAAGGTCCCTGTCGCGGAATATGGCCAGCGCGACCAGGGCCGGGATGATCAACAAGGCCGTGAAGGTGAATATGGCGCCCTGCGAGAAATAATACGCAACGCCGCCGAGTGCTGCTGCGGTCAGCCCGTTCCCCAGCGAGGCGTAGCGGCCGTTGCTGCCTAGCCGCTCGCTGAAGGCCTCATGGCCACAGAGCTTCAACGTGAGTGCGGCGATCGCCGGAGTGAGCAGGCACCCGGCGAACGCCTGTAGCACCCGCGAGGCGAGCACCGGCACCTGCGTCGGCGTCGCCACCACCAACATGGCGCTCAGGCCGGTCAGCAGCAGTGCAACAGCAACGGCCAACCGCTTGAGATGTATGGCATCCACCAGCGCGCCGGCCGGCACCTGAAAGAGCAGCGCCGATCCGGTGCCGATGCTGAGCGCGAAGCCGATATCGACCTGGCTCCAGCCCTTCTGGGTCAGATAGACGGTGAAGAACGGTCCGAACGCGGTTTGCAGCGCACCGACGAAGAAATTCAGGCCGTTCAGTCCGCCCTGGGCGCGTAGCGATGTCATGGTCGAACCCTAACCTCGCTGCGAGCCAAAAAAGGTAAAGGCCGGGCAGACGCGCCACCCGGCCCCTACCTTATTCTTCGACTGCCGCGCTGTCAGCCGCTAACCGCACGCAGCCGCGGCTTCTGTGGCAAACACAGCTCCTCATAGAGATCGATATAGTCCTCGGCCATGCGCCGGGCGGTGAAGCGACGCTCGAACTGCCGGCGCACCAGGGCGCGGTCCAGCTCGCCCAGCCGATCCACCGCCGCGACCGCCGTCGCCTCGTCATGCACGATGAACCCGGTCAGGCTGTCGTCAATCACCTCCGGCACCGAACCACGGTTGAAGGCAATCACCGGCGTGCCGCACGCCATGCTCTCGATCATCACGAGCCCGAACGGCTCCGGCCAGTCGATCGGGAACAGCAGCCCATGCGCACCCGACAGAAAGGCGGGCTTCTGGCTGTCGTTGATTTCACCGATGAACTCGACCCACGGGCTGGCGTCGATCAGCGGTTTGATCTCGTTCTCGTAGTATTTCTTGTCGGCGTTATCGACCTTGGCGGCAATCCTCAGCTTCATGCCGGCGGCCCCGGCGATGCGGATCGCCTTGTCCACGCCCTTCTCCGGCGAGATACGGCCAAGGAACGCGAGGTACTCCTGCTTCACCGGCTGCGGCGTCAGCAGATTGGCCGGCATGCCGTGGTGCACCGTGCCGATCCAGTTCAGACGGGGAATCGGCCGCCGCTGGCTGTCCGATATCGACACGAACGGCGCATCGAACAGCTCATACACGTCCTTGAATTCGGGAATGTCGAGCCGGCCGTGCAGCGTTGTCAGGAAAGGTGTGCGCTGGCGGCTGAACAGCGACAGCGGAAAATAGTCGGTATGGAAGTGCAGCACATCGAATTCGTCGGCGCGGCGATAGATCCGCTCCATCATCCGCATGTAGATGGCGATCCAGTCGACCACGGATGGATCGAGCCGCAGCGCCTGGTCGCGCATTGGCGCGAGCTTTGCCGACGTAATCGAGTCACCGCTGGCAAACAGGGTTACGTCGTGACCCATGGCAACCAGTTCTTCGGTGAGAGAGTAAACGACACGTTCGGTACCACCGTACAGCTTTGGCGGCACCGCTTCGAAAAGCGGAGAAATCTGAGCAATACGCATGAATGCAGGCCCCAGGGTTTTTCTTCGGTTCACCAGTAACCAGCTCGGCTTTTACTGACAGTTGATTTGATCAGGGGGCCGCGCTTGATCACTATGTTGTTATAGAGTGTGAATGTGGCGAAAAATCGGCGCGTTTCTTGCCGTAAATCCCGCCTTAATTCAGCCATCCACCTCGATCACACTCTCGACATTGAGTTGATTGCGGCGAAAATGAGGCTCGTTCGATGAACCTACCGCGCTTGCGTGCGCATCCCATCGGGTTCCTGTGGCACTATGTGCGTCGTCACCCATGGGGACACGCTACCGTTTTCCTGTCCGTGCTGATAGCGGTGGTCTGCGCCGTCTCCGTACAGGTACGGCCTGAAGCATCTGATCGACATCATCGCCGCCGGTCCGAGCAAGGCGACCGGGCTTTGGCTGGCATTCGCCATGCTCTGCTCGCTGGTCGCCGCCGATAGCCTGCTCTGGCGCGTCGCAGGCTGGGCCGCGGCTTACACATTTGTGGCGGTCACCGGCGACATCAGGCGCGACCTGTTTGGCCATCTCTCCGGCCATTCGCCAAGCTATTTCGCCGAGCGCCTGCCCGGCGCGCTGGCCAGCCGCATCACCGCGACGTCCAATGCCGTATTCACTACCGAGAATACCGGGTCGTGGAACGTTCTGCCACCGGTGGTGGCAGTCGTCTGCTCGATCGTGTTCATCGGTTCGGTGAACCTATCCATGGCCGGTGCGCTGGTCGGCGCGGCCGCCTGCCTGGGCGCGGTGGTGTTCTACCTGGCTCGCCGCGGCACACCGCTGCATCGCAGCTTCGCCTCGAAGGCCGCGGCCGTCGACGGCGAACTGGTGGACATAATCGGCAACATGTCCGTCGTGCGCGCGTTCGGCGCGATGTTCCGCGAGCAGAAGCGTGTCGCCGGCACGATCGGCTTCGAGTTGGCCGCGCGCCGCACCAGTCTGATCTATCTGGAACGGCTGCGGCTGATCCACGCGGTGATCACCTCGTCACTGATCGCCGGCATTCTCGCCTGGGGTCTGCTGCTGTGGCAGCACGGCCAGGCGACGGTTGGCGACCTGGTGCTGATCACCTCGCTTTCCATCGGCATCCTGCATTGCACGCGCGACCTCGCCGTGGCCTTGGTCGATCTGACCCAGCACGTCGCGCGGCTCGAGGAGGCGATCGGTGCGCTGCTCGTCGATCACGACCTGCCGGACCGGCCGAACGCGCGACCGCTGCGGGCGGGGGCAGGGGAGGTGACATTCGATCAGGTGCGCTTCGCCTACCCCGGCCGTGCGCCCGTGCTGCGGGACTTCGACCTGACGATCGAGCCGGGTCAGCGGGTCGGCCTGGTCGGCTATTCGGGCGCCGGCAAGTCCACCGTGCTGGCGCTGCTCCAGCGCTTCTATGACGTGGGCGGTGGGCGCATCACGATCGACGGTCAGGACATCCGTGACGTCACGCAGGAGAGCCTGCGCACGACCATGGCGATCGTGCCGCAGGATATTAGCCTGTTCCACCGCACGGTGCTGGAGAACATCCGTTACGCTCGCCCTGATGCGCCCGAGGAGGACGTGCTGGCGGCAGCCGACATGGCGAACTGCCGGGAGTTCATCGAAGCGCTGCCCGACGGCTTCGCCACCATGGTCGGTGATCGCGGCGTCAAGCTCTCCGGCGGCCAGCGGCAACGCCTGGCCATCGCGCGGGCACTCTTGAAGGACGCGCCGATCCTGCTGCTGGACGAGGCCACCAGCGCGCTCGACAGCGAAAGCGAGCGGGCAATCCAGGACGCGCTCGACGTGTTGATGCAGGGGCGCACCGTCATCGCCATCGCGCACCGGCTCGCGACGCTCAAAAGCTTCGACCGGATCATCGTGATGGATCGCGGGCGCATCGTCGACGACGGCCCGCCTCGCGTGCTGGCGCTGCGGCCGGGTCCCTATCGCGACATGCTGCGCAGGCAACAACTGGTCGAACCGCTGCCGGAAGCTGCATAGGCTCACCGACATCAAAGCGTCACGTGCGATGACCCGAATTTTGTGCCCCAATTCGGGCGCCGTCGCGCCGCCAGCCTGACCATCCGGGTCAGGCTGTGGCGGCTCTCGCCACGGTGACTGACAGGGGATAGGTCGCCAATGGACGTTGCCGAGCGTGCGATGCCTGCCGTCGCGGGCGCAAAATCTGTGCAGGATTACATCGACGAGTTGCCAGGCTGGGCCGACGGCACCAGGCTGAAATCAGCGCCGATGACCGGCATGCAATGGCGCATCTGGTCGCTCGCCGCAGCCGGAAAGTTCTTCGAGGGTTTCGTCGTCTTCATGACCGGCGTCGCACTGCCGCTCATCGTACGCGAATTCCACATCCTGCCTGCCGAGAAGGGCATCATCAGCGCCGCCAGTCTCGCCGGAATCTTGTTCGGCGCGGTACTGTTGGGCGGCCTGTCGGACTATTTCGGCCGCAAGCGCATGTTCATCGCGGAGATGATCATCTTCGTGGCCTTCCTTGGGCTGCTGATACTCTGCAACGACTTCCTCTCGCTCGCCATCTGCCTGTTCGGCCTGGGTCTCGCACTCGGCTGCGACTATCCGACCGCCCACATGATCATCTCGGAGAACATCCCCAGCGCCAATCGAGGCAAGCTGGTGCTTGGCGCGTTCGGGTTCCAGGCACTGGGTGCGCTCGCCGGCACCGGTGTCGGCTGTGTCGTCCTCATCCTCGTGCCGGACCTGTCGGCATGGCGCTGGATGTACGCGACCGCTCTCATTCCGGCGCTCGCCGTCACCATCGGCCGCTTCTTCGTGGTCGAGAGCGCGAACTGGCTGGCGGTGCGCGGCGCGCACGACAAGGCCGAACAGTCGGTGACCCGTCTGCTCGCCCGCGAGCCGCAATATCCGAAGGACATCCGGCTGCGCCGCAGCAATGCGGCCGGGAGCGAGGCAGGTCGCGGCAAACAGTCGTTCGCGGCGCTGTTCAACGATCGCAACCGGCGCGCCACCATTTTCGCCTCCGTCCCGTGGTTCATCCAGGATCTCGGCACCTATGGCATCGGCATCTTCACGCCGATCATCCTGGCGGCGGCGATCGGCGCCGGTTCCGACCATGTCCGCAGTCTCAGTGACCTGGTCGCTGACACTATCCTCGCCGCCAAGGGTGCCGCGCTGATCAACGTCCTGTTGATCGTCGGCATTCTCTTCGCCGTCGTTCTGGCCGACAGGTTTGGCCGGATCTGGCTGCAGATCATCGGCTTCATCGGCTGCGCCATCGGCTTGTTCCTCGCCACACTCTCCGCGGGCGCCTCGGGATCGGCCAGGATCGCACTCATCTTTGCGGGCTTCATGCTGTTCAACTTCATGACCAATCTTGGTCCGAACGCGCAGACCTACCTGCTTGCCGGCGAGGTGTTCCCGACCGAGGTACGCGGCATGGGCGCCGGCTTCGCCGCGGCCTTCGCGAAGATCGGTGCGGTCGCCACCGCCTTCCTGTTCCCCATCCTGCTCGCCGGTATCGGAACCGCCGCGCTGCTCTGGGGTCTGATCGTCACGTCGATTCTCGGCGCGGTGGTCACCTGGATGTACCGCATCGAGACGACGGGCCTCAATCTCGATCAGATCGGCCGGTAGCGCAGCCATGACGAAATGCATTGTCCCCGGCCGATGGCTCCGGCGCCGCCTGATCGGCGCAACGCTTTCACTGACGCTCCTTTCGCTCTCGGCACAGGCGCAGGGACCGACACTGAACGAGACCGGCTCCACGCTGCTCTACCCGCTGTTTCAGCGCTGGATCCCCGACTACATGCGACTCGTACCTGGCGTCACGATTACCGCCGCCGCCACCGGATCGGGCACCGGCATTGCCGCCGCCATCTCCGGCGACGCGGATATCGGCGCGTCGGATGCCTATATGTCGGACGAGCAGGCGGGGCAGAACACCGGCATCGTCAACATCCCGCTCGCCATCTCGGCGCAGACGGTCAACTACAACATTCCAGGCCTGAACGATGCCGGGCTCAAACTCGATGGCCCGACGCTCGCCGGGATCTATGACGGCCGCATCAAGGATTGGGACGCGGCGCCGATTGCCGAACTGAATCCTCATGTCGAACTGCCGCACCAGCTGATTGTGCCGATCCGCCGTTCGGATGCCTCGGGCGATACCTTCATCTTCACCCAGTTCCTGGATTTCTCGACCCAGAGTTGGGAGAACCGCATCGGCTACGGCACCAGCATCGCGTGGCCCGGGGTGGCCGGAGAAAAAACCGTCAGTGGCAATGAGGCCATGGTGCAGGCGCTGGCCGCGACCCCGTATTCGGTCGGCTATGTCGGGGTCAGCTACCGTGATGCGATCGCAAAGGCCGGGTTGGGGACCGCACCGCTCGGGAACCAAGGCGGCAGGTTCGTGCTTCCGAGCGCGGATACCATCAGTGCCGCAGCCTCGGTGCTCGATCCTCGCACGCCGGCCGACGAGCGTCTGAGCCTCGTGTTCGCGCCGGGCGATGACTCATATCCGCTGGTCAACTACGAGTATGCGGTGGTTTCCGTCAGGCAGGCCAATCCCGAATCTGCCGCGGCGCTGCGCCGCTTCCTGCTATGGGCGGTCTCGATCGAGGGCGGCAACGCCCAGCAATACCTCGGCCCCGTCGGCTTCATCCCACTGCCCGATTTCATCCGCGCGCTGAGCGAGAACCAGATCAACCGGCTCAAGTAGGTGCGGTTCTGGACTGAAAATCGCTTCTGCCACGTATCGGACATACTGCCGTGATGTGATCTCCGACCGCATCATCGAGGCCATGCAGGATGTCCCGGCTTGTCGTCGTCTCCAATCGGGTGGCGCCGATCACAGAAGGTGAACCAACCGCCGGTGGACTGGCCGCTGGCGTGCTGGATGCGCTGAAGCAGCAGGGCGGCATCTGGTTCGGCTGGAGCGGCGAGATCACCGACGATGCCGCCGTCGCTCATGTCGAGCGGACGGTCGGATCGATCACGCTCTACACGGTCGATCTCTGCCGGCGCGACTACGATGAGTTCTACCGTGGCTTCGCCAACGGCACGCTGTGGCCGACATTGCACTATCAGGTCGGCCACGCGCATTTTGATCGGGACGAATTCGCCGGCTATCGACGAGTGAACGCACTGTTCGCGCAGGCGCTCGCGCGTCTGGTGCGGCCGGATGATCTGATCTGGGCGCACGACTATCACCTGCTTTGTCTGGCCGAGGCGCTGCGCGAGGCGGGGCTGCGCAACCGCATGGGCTTGTTCCTCCACACACCATTTCCGGCGCCTTCGGTGTTCATGACCGATCCGGCGCACGCAGACCTGGTCCGCGCCATGTGCCAGTTCGATCTGCTTGGCTTCCAGACGGAAGACGATCGCAGCGCGTTCACCGATTATGTTCTGCGGCAGGCAGGTGGCAGCGCGCTGGATGGCGGCCGGCTGAAGGCGTTCGACCGCACGGTGAAGACCGGCGTGTACCCGATCGGCGTGCATGTCGACGAAGTGCGACACGAGGCAGAAGCACCTGCCAATCAGCATTATGCGTCGCGGCTGCGCACCAGCTTGCTCGGGCGGCCGCTGATCCTGAGTGTCGATCGGCTGGATTATTCCAAGGGGCTGCGGCCGCGATTCATCGCGTTCGAGCAGTTCCTCGCGCGGTTTCCGCAGCGCCAGGGCAACGTGGTGTTCATGCAGATCGCGCCGCCATCGCGCGGCGATATCGAGACGTATCGCGAGATTCGCCACGAGCTGGAAGCGGAGGCTGGCCGCATCAACGGGCGCTTCGCCGAAGTGGACTGGATGCCGCTGCGCTACCTGAACCGTGGCTTCGTGCGCAGCGCGCTGATGCCGCTCTACGCCGAGGCGCAGGTGGGACTTGTGACGCCCCTGCGCGATGGGATGAACCTGGTGGCTAAGGAGTATGTCGCGGCGCAGGATCCGGACGATCCGGGTGTCCTGGTGCTGTCGCAGTTCGCCGGCGCGGCGCGCGAACTGGATGCGGCGCTGATCGTCAATCCGTACGATGAGGCGGGGGTAGCGGCGGCGCTGGATCGTGCCCTGGCGATGGGCTGCGATGAGCGGCGCGAGCGGCACGCCGCCATGATGGCGGTGATGCGGCAGAACAGCCTGGATGCGTGGCGCGATCGCTTCGAGGCGGATTTGCGGGCCTGACGCCGGAACCTATAATATCCCCAGAATTCAGGCAGGAGCGTTCCCTAATGGGCATCAGCATCGATCCGGTCCATCCGGTGTTCGCAGGCGAGGTCTCCGGAATCGACATCGCGCGGCCGCTGACCCGGGACGAGGTTGCCGCCATCGAGGCCGGCATGGATCGCCACGCAGTGCTGGTGTTCCGCGACCAGCCGCTCACCGACGACCAGCAACTCGAGTTCAGCCGCAACTTCGGCGAGCTGGAAGTGACGCTGGCCGGCCAGATGGCCAAGCCCGAGGACCGCCGCCTCGGCGACCGGCTTGAGCTCGGCGACATTTCCAACCTCACCGCGCGCAACCAGCTTCGGGCACGCGACGACCGCAGCAGGATGTACGCGCTGGCCAACCGTCTGTGGCACTCGGACGCGTCGTTCCGTGCCGTGGGGGCCGGCTACACGCTGCTGCACGGCCGTGTCATTCCGGGCATGGGCGGCAACACAGAATTCGCCGATATGCGCGCCGCCTACGACGCGCTGGACGGTGCGACCAAGGCCGAGGTCGAGGGCCTGGTCACCGAGCACTCGATCGTCTTTTCGCGCGAGCAGATCGGCTTTGCCGACTACGCCGCCGGCAATGAGGACCGGCTGCGCCCCGTTCAGCATCGGCTGGTGATCACGCATCCGGTGAGCGGGCGCAAGGCACTGTACCTGTCGTCGCATATCGGCGGCATCGTTGGCTGGCCGGTGCCCGAGGCCCGCGCGTTCATCCGCGATCTGATGGAACACGCCACGCAGCGTCAGTTCGTGTATGCGCACGAATGGCGGGTGAATGACCTGGTGATGTGGGACAACCGCACGGTGATGCACCGCGCGCGCCGCTTCGACGATATGAAGGAGGTGCGCGACCTTCGCCGTACCTCGATCAAAGGCACCGGACTGACGGTCGAGCAGGCCCAGGCGGCCTGACACTCGGCCTCTACGTCCCGCACCAGCCCGACAGGCTGCGCGCCTCGATCCGTGTCAGGATTTCGGTGCGGCCGAACAGCGAGACACCTCTGTAGATGCGCGCCGAAATGCGATCGCGGTTCTCCACGTGAGCCGATACGTTATAGGTCGCGCCATTGTCGGGGTCGAAGAACCAGCCGCCGCCCCATTGGGACGGACCGTCCGGGTTGAGACCCCAGATAATGGTTCGACCGCACATTTCGCTGGTACGTAGCGCCGGATTGCTCAACCAAACGATCCGGCCGCATAGGCTGTCCTTGCACGGAAATATGTCGAACGCGACGCGCTGGCTGACCAGCCAGGTCCCGTCCGGGACAGTCGTCTGCGCCCTGGCCGCGGAACCTTGCAGGGAGGCCAGAACGGCAAGCAGCAATATCGCGAAGCGCCACATCGTATTATGATCATGTCCATCGACCAGGGATCTGCATGATGACACTCAGCATCCGCCCGCTCAATCCCGAGTTCGCCGGCGAGGTGTCCGACGTGGACATCACGCGGCCTCTGTCGCGCGATGAAGTCGATGCGATCGAGGCAGGCATGGATCGCTACGCCGTACTGGTGTTCAGCGGTCAGCACCTGAGCGACGATGCACAACGCGCATTCACCCGCAACTTCGGGTTGCTGGAGTCATCGCCTGGCGGGCATATCGCGACCGCGGCCGAGCGCCGGCTGCCTCTCGACATGCAGGATGCATCCAATCTCGACAAGGATCAGAAGCCGCTCGCGCGCGACGATCGGCGGCGGATGTTCAACCTCGGCAACCGGCTGTGGCACTCCGACAGCTCATACCGCGCCATGCCGGCGAAGTACTCGCTCCTGTCCGGCCGCATCGTGGTCGAGCGGGGAGGGCGCACGGAATTCGCCGACATGCGTGCCGCGTATGATGCGCTGGACGCCGCGACGAAGGCCGAGATCGAAGACCTGATCTGCGAACATTCGCTGATGTTCTCGCGCGGGACACTCGGTTTCACCGAACTGAGCGACGCGGAACGGGAGATGTTCCGGCCGGTGCGCCAGCGCCTGGTGCGCACGCATCCAGTCAGTGGCCGCGGGTCGCTGTTCCTGTCGGCTCATGCCGGTACCGATTGTCGGCTGGCCGGTGCCGGAGGCGCGCGCCTTCCTGCGCGACCTGGTGGAGCACGCAACGCAGCCTCAGTTCGTGTATTCTCACAAGTGGCGGCAGTGGGACCTGGTGATGTGGGACAACCGCCAGACCATGCACCGTGTGACCCGGTTCGACGAAACGCAGGTGCGCGACATGCGCCGCACCACTGTCACCGGCGACGCAATGACAGTGGCGCAGGCCGCCTGACCCTGGCGTCGGGCAATCCCGAACGATGCCCATACATGTCGGCTGTCCTGGCATGGCGCGTGTGCCGTAGCTTCCGGGTCAGAACCACAGTCATTGCGACGGATTATCCCGGCGCCGTCTCGCGGCAAGCTTAACGGCCGCAATAATCTCTGGATACGCGCCGCATCGACAAAGATTGCCGGACAGGTAGTGGCGGATTTCGCCATCACTTGGATCGCTGATCTCGTCGAGCAGTTGCTTCGCCATCAGGACGAAACCTGGAGTACAGAATCCGCATTGGAAGGCCCCTGCCGCGATAAAGGCCTCCTGCACCGGGTCGAGCTGTCCGTCGGCAGCGAGATGCTCGATTGTGACGACATCCGCACCGTCGGCGAAGGCGGCGAGATACAGGCAGGACGACACCGCGCGGCCATCGACCAGCGCGGTGCAGCAGCCGCACATTCCCTGCCCGCAGCTTTCGCGCGCTCCGAACAGGTGGAAGTGGTCGCGCAGCACTTCGACCAAACTCCAATGCGGCGCCACCGTGGTCTCCACGGCCGCGCCATTCAGGATGAACCGGATCGTGCGGGTCGCCGCGCTCATCGGCTCACTTCCACGAACGCCCGATATACTGCCTCGGGCGTGATCGGCAATTCGGTGATGCGCACGCCGACAGCATCCTCGATCGCGTTGGCAATCGCTGGCGACACAGCAAAAGTCCCGGTCTCGCCAACTCCCTTGGCGCCGTAAGGGCCACTCCGCTGAGTTGCATCGACGACCTCTGCCTCGATCCGATCCGGCAAGTCGCGGATGCCCGGTATCTTGTACTCGGCAAACGAGGGATTGCGCAGTTGTCCCTCGGTGAAATCCATGCTTTCGAGCAGTGTGAAGCCGAGTTGCATGATTGCGGCGCCGGTCAACTGGGTCTCGACGATGCGCGGGTTCACCGGTGTGCCGGCGTCGGCGACATTGACCAGGCGCAAGACGCGGGCCCGTCCGGTCTCGGTATCCACCTCAACCTCAGCGGCGGCGCCGCCGACCATCCAGTAAGGCGTCGCGTTTGGTGTGAGCCCTGTCGCAGGGTTCGGCGACGTATACGCGGGAATATAGCTTCCTGTGCCGACAATCGTGCCTGCCTGCATGCCGTATTTGCTGCGGAACAGTTCAGCGATGGCCAGATTGGCGCCCCGTGTCACACCGGTCTCCTCAGCAAGCGCAGCGAGCTTCGTGCGTGCCTCTTCGGCCGCCAGCCGCACGGCATGGCCCATATGGAACAGCGAACGCGACCCCAGCGTGCCCATGTCGTACGGCGTCACATCGGTGTCAGGTGCCACGACCCGCACGGCCTCAGCCTCCAGGCCCAACGTCTCCGCGGCAATCTGCGCCATCGCCGTGCTGGAGCCTTGCCCCATGTCAACGGTTCCGCAGTACAACGTGCAGCTGCCATCGGCAGAGATGGCGATGCTTGCTGCGGAAGTCGTCGGCGAGATGCTGGCCTTGAAACCAATCGCAATGCCGCGACCGCGCTTCATTATGCCTGCGCCGCGGTCGAAGGGCCGGTCCCAGCCGATCCGTGCCGAGAGCCGATCGAGAACTGTCGCTGCGGCGGCGTCACGCATCACCGTTCCCGTCGCCTGCTCGACGCCGTCGCGCAGCAAATTCTTGCGGCGGAATTCAACGGGGTCCAGTCCGAGCGATCGCGCGATCAGGTCCGTGTGGCTCTCATAAGCCCAGACCAGTTGCGGTACACCAAAACCGCGCAACGCGCCGGCCGGCGGCCGGTTGGTGTATATCTCGAAGGAATCGATCGACACATTCGGAATGTCATAGGGACCAGCGGCGCTGAATCCCGACTTCTGCGCGACGCGCGGCCCAATATCGGCATAAGCGCCGCCATTGTAGAAAACTTCGCAACGACGCGCGGTGATCCGCCCGTCATTGGTCACGGCGCTTTTGATGCGGAATGTGCTGGCATGCTTGCTGATGGTGAAGAACTGTTCCTCCATCGTGAGCGCCAGTCGGACCGGGCGCCGGACGAGCAGGGAGAGCGCCACGGCGAGTGCTTCGACCTTCACGTAGACCTTCGCGCCGAAGCCGCCGCCAAGGAATGCCGTCCTGACGCGCACTCGGTTCTCCGGCCAACCCAACAGCCGCGCGATCTCGGTCCGGACGAACGATGGTGTCTGCGTCGAGGTATGGATCGTCAGCGAGTCGCCGCGTGCATCAGCAATTGCGACATGTGGCTCAAGCGGCGTGTGCATCACCTGCTGCGTGCGGAAGCTGTGTTCGAAGACATGGTCGGCCTCGGCAAAGGCGCGCTCGGTGTCGCCTCGACGGAGATGAAAATCGAGTGCGACATTGGTGTTTCGCCGATCGCTCAGATGCCTCAGGTCCGCAAATGTGCCGGCTGGCTTCAGTGCGTCGTGCACGATCGCTGACGAAGTGACCGCTTCGACCTCATCGAATACCGCGGGCAGCGGTTCGTAATCGACTTCGATCAACTGCGCGGCTTGCTCCGCGACATGAGCATCAGCAGCAAGCACCGCCGCGACAGGCTCGCCGACGTGACGCACCTTCCCCTCGGCCAGGATCGGCTGGTCATGGAAGGCTGGGCCATAATAGGGCTCCGAGATGACCGTGCGGATGTCGGCGGCGGTGACGATGCGCCGCACACCGGGAATGGCCGCGGCTGCACGCGTGTCGATGCGACGAATGTGGGCGTGCGGTACGGTGCTGCGACAAACCTTGGCGTACAGCATGCCGGGCAGGCTAACGTTGTGGATGTACTCAGCAGCACCGGTGACTTTGGCACGCGCCTCTACCCGCGGCACTGACCGACCGATCTGACCGAAGGAGATGCGCGCTGAATCGCTCATGCGATGGTTTCCTGTCCGATCCGCGCGATGGCTCGCCGCAAATGAACCTCAACCAGGATGCGCTTGTAAGCAGCCGAGCCGTGCTGGTCTGCGACAACTTGCGCCTCCACTGCAGCAGCTCGGCCAGCCTCGCGCATCAGCGCATCATCAAGGACGCGACCGGTGAGCAATGCCTCGGTACCGCGAAGTCGCTGTGCAGTTTCCGTCGCAGCGCCGACTGCGATACGTACATCGCGAACAATGCGATGCTCCATACGGATCGATACGGCAATGCCGAGCGTGGGCCAATCATCGGCTGAGCGAGCGGTGCATTTGAGATAAGTTGTACGCCAACCGGTCTGCGGCGGCACCGTCACGGAGGTGATCAACTCACTGTTGTTCAGCACTGTTTCAAGATAGCCGGTGAACAGATTTTCAACCGCGATCTCCCTTTCGCCCGCGGACCCGACGGCGTTGATCCGGGCACCGAGTGCGATCAGCACCGGCGGCAGGTCCATGTGCGGATCGGCGTGCGCAAGGTTGCCGCCAATTGTGGCAACATTCCTCACGCGAACATTTGAATGGGTCAGCAGGGTCTCGGCTATCACCGGCGCGGCGGTGCACACCTCTGCGGAGCGTCGCAGGTCAGCGAGCCGTACCATCGCGCCGATTTTGAGGGAGCCGTCTGCCTCGACGCGTATATCGGCCACGCCCGAGCCGACCTTCCGCAAGCTGACCAGGCGCCGCGGCTGATAGAGCCCCGACTTCATCATCAGCATAAGTGCTGTGCCGCCGGCGATCGGGCGTACTGAACGGTCCTCATGATCGAGCATTGCCACAGCCGCGACGAGCAATTCTGGCTCTGCCAGTTCGAACGGCACCATCGGCGCGCTTCCCCAGACTGCAATTTCTTTCTGCCTGCGCCAACTGTAGGCTTTGCTGCGGGCGTCTGAAAGTTTGCCGCAGGCTGTCGCGCCCAGTGGCGTAGCAATGGCAAGGAGGAATCAGCCGGCATGAGACTCGCAATTCCGGACCTGATCTCGAATTCCTATTTCCCGGCCCTGGCGGCGGCCGAGCTTGGCTTCTTTGAGCGCGAAGGGATCGCGGTCTCCACTGAACTGATCTTCCCAGTCGATCGTGCCTACATGGCATTGCGTGAGGGCGAAGTCGATTTTGTCGGCGGCGCCGCGCATGGCGCGCTTGCCGCCTTTCCCGCATGGCGCGGCGTCAAGCTACTCGGCGCGTTGGCGCAGGGAATGTACTGGTTCCTGGTGGTGCGCGCCGACCTCGGCATTGCCCGGGGTGATTTGCACGCGCTCAAGGGCCTGCGGATTGGCGCGGCTCCTTGGGTTGAGATGGGACTGCGCAGGCTGCTGGCCGCCGCCGGCCTCGATCCCCAGAACGACCACATCGAAATCGGCCCAGTGCCGGGAGCGAGCGGTTCCAGCGTCAATTTCGGCCTTACTGCCGCCGAGGCGCTGGCTGCCGGCAAGATCGATGGCTTTTGGGCCAACGGCATGGCGACTGAACTGGCGGTGACGACCAGCGTCGGTGCGATCGTCCTCGATGTGCGGCGCGGCGACGGGCCGCCGGGCTGTTTCGACTACACGATGCCTGTCCTGGCCACGACCGACGCGCTGATCGAGCGCTCGCCGGAAACCGCCGCGGCGGCAGTGCGTGCGCTGGTCGCTGCCCAGAATGCCCTGAAAAACGACGTGTCGCGCGCCACCGAGGTTGGACAGCGACGCTTCCCGCCGCGCGAGGCGGATCTGATCGCCGGTATCGTGCGTCGCGATTTGCCCTTCTACGACGCTGCGATCACCGCGACTTCAGTCGCCGCAGTCAACTCGTTCGCCCGTGTGATGCGCGTACTGACCGGCGACGTTGCCTACGATCAGATTGTCGCGACGCAATTTCGTGGTTTCTGGTGAAACGAAAGCCATCGACGCCTGTGCAGAACCGGCTGCCGCGAACTCGCCAGCACCCACCATCGATGGAGAGTGCCGCTTTGTCGCGGCCACTAGCGATACTTTTTCTGCCAGCCTGGCGTCCACCATTCGACGATTTCTGATGATGCCTCCTTCGGAGGCCGTCCGCGCCGGCGGGGCTGCTTGCTTGCTTCCGAAGTCGCGGGCGCCGGCTTCGCTTCGTCCCGGTCCTCCCAGGTCACCGTCGCGTGCTGTACGCGTTCCTCCGCCATCCGAAGACGAGCAGTTGCCTCGTCGCGTTCCGCCTCCGCATGCTCGCGTTCGGCGCGCTCGGCTGCAAGTTCCTCCTGCGCAGTTGCCAGCGCTTTCCCAATTCGCTGATGCTCGGCATCGGCATGTCTGCCTGCCTCATCCTTCGCCAGGCTCTCATGGGCCAGCTTGGTCTGCAGATCCCGGATCGTATTCCGCGCTTCCGCCAGCGCTCGCTCCGCTTCCTCGAATGAGGTTGATTGCGCGCGCAGCGCTTGTCTGGCGGCATCCAATTGCTGAACGAGGGAGTTCCCGCGCTCGCCGTGCACAATGGTGACCGGCACATCGCCATCACGCACGAAGTGCCGCCGTTGTGGGTTCGCGCCGGCCGGTACGGTTTTTGGGGCCGGCGATTGCGCTGGCTCGTGCTGGAGCCCGAGTGCTCGGCGCATCTGCCCTTCGGCAGCCCGCAGCCGTGCCTCATCTGGAGTCAATTCTGTCATTATCTTCATTTACCCGCACAGCGGCGCCTGCATGCGACCCGCCAATTCTTTGTCGATAGTGGTTACATCCTGCTTTCAAGGGCGAAGTCAAGGCCGCCTTTGGGACGAATAGGGTAACATATGATCGTACACCGAGAAACCGCAGTGCCGATCTGCACCAAGCGCATCTCGGTTACCGCCAAACGGATCAAGTACACCAGACAACTAGTCGTGCATCTGATGCCATCACTTCCTGTGGGTACAGGACTTGACAAATCTTCATGTTCAGAACATGTCTAAGCAACGGTGCTCGGCTCCGTGGCACAGCAATAATAACCGGCGATCAACTCCAGTGCCTTCAATGCGACCCCCTCGGTGAGGCCCGCGAATCGCAGCACACGGCGGCATGCGGTCAGCGTACCCTCGGAGCATCGGCCGGTCTGATGTCTCGCGTGTCAGCGGTGACGACACCAAGCGCAGCTGAGCTGATTGGTCGATTGGGAATGATGATCAGATAAGCGGCGGCCGAAGCCAGTGCGATCGCCGCGCCGACCAGCAGCGCAGGGACGAATGTGCCGGTCGCCTGGACAATAAATCCGGTCACCATGGGCGCCAGCGCTCCGCCCAGATAGCCGCCGAAATTTTGGATCGAACCGAGCGACGCCGTGCAGTGCGCTGGAGCAGCGACCGACGCCAGCGCCCATGACATTCCGCTGGCCCCGCCGGCGAAGAACACCGCCGCTGAGATGGCCGCCACTGCCATCACATTGCTCGGCGTCTCGGCCGCGATGAAGGTGGACACCGCCATGCCCACCAGTCCGACGATGATCGGCAGCTTGCGCGAGTTGATCGGCGAGAACCCACCTGCCATGAGCTTGTCGGTGATCCAGCCTGCGCCGATGCTGCCAACAACTCCGCAGGCATAAGGAATGGCAGCCACAAAGCCGGTCGCGCGAATCGACATGTGACGCTGCATTTCAAGATAGCCGGGAAGCCAGGCCTGGAACAGCCAGACCATATAGACGATGCCGAAGAAGCCCAGGATCAGGCCCCACGTCACGCGGAAGCGGAACAGCCGGCCCCACTCGGCAAACGTGACGTGCTGATCCGGCGGCCGCTCCTCTTCGCCTTCCGTAAGGTGATGTGCCTCGTCGTCTGAAAGGCCTACCTCCTCGACCTCGCGATAGATGCCGAACCATGCGACGGCAATGAGGACTCCGAAGACACCCATCAGGATGAACATCCACCGCCAGCCAAGTGTCAGCATAAGGACCGTCAGCAATGGCGGAGCGATGGTGGGACCAAGCGATGAGGAACAGTTCCAGATGCCGGTCGGCAATGCCCGATCACGTACATTCCACCAGTCGCGCACGACGCGCGCGGCACCCGAGAACATCGGTGCCTCACCGGCGCCCAGGAACACACGGGCAATGACGAATTGCCAGAAACTCCCGACCATACCTGCGAGACCTTGAGCCAGCGACCACACCAGAAGCCCGATCCCAAGCAGTCGCCGAGGGCCGATCCTGTCGGTCAGGGCACCCCCCGGCAGTTGACTGAACGCATACGCCCAGAGGAAGGCGGAAAGCAGAAGGCCCATATCGGCAATCGAGAGACCCAGGTCCTGGCGGATCAGCGGGTTGGCGATCGATAGCGTGGCACGGTCAACATAATTGAGCGTCCCGGCAGTCACGAGAAGCACAAGTGCTGAAATCTGTATTCGTCTTACACGAGGCGGAACTGATGCGTGCGCCATTATGCTTTCCTCCACCGACTATTGCTTGGAGCAGACGCTAACAAAGCGTTAGCCGCCTCCGCTCTGCTTGATCAGGCGGACAATGCCTTCACCAGGAAGGGCAGGCTTTCATCCATGCGGTAGTCGACGCCGGTATGGTTGTCAGGGAATTCCTCATAGCGATGATTGATGCCCAGCGCCGTCGCCCGCCTGGCGAAACGCCGCGCTCCGTACAGCAGATTGAACTGGTCATTCACACCGCAGTCTATGTATAGCGCCTTCAGCCGACGCAGATTGTCGGCCTGGCGCTCAATCGCGACAGCAGGATCATGCATCAGCCAGTTGGTCCAACGATCCTCGATGATTTCACATGTGTCGAACGTCACCGGCAGCCGCATGCCAAGGAATTGGGTGGGGTCAGGGTCATAGCTGGCGGCCATCGCCAGGGCGTTCATCACCTTGAAGGAGTTTTCTGGCCGTTTCCTTGCTGCCTCGAATTCCGTCCACCAGCGCTCGATCGAATTGTCCAAGCTGGCCAATGCCCGCAGAACCGCGGGCATGTCGGGCAAATAGCAGAGCTCGAACGCCATATCGCCCGAGTGGCACGCCGCCGCCGCCCAGATGTCGGAATGGCGCAATGCGTGGGTAATCGCGCCATATCCGCCGGAGCTCTTGCCGAACACACCGCGGCGGCCTTCGCCACCGCACTCGAAGCGCATTTCAACGGCTGGCAGCACCTCACGCAGCAAAAAGTCCTCCCAGGCACCCATCGCTGTCGAATTGACGTACTGGTTGCCGCCGAGGCGGGTGAAGCAGTCCGGAAAGGCAACGACAACAGGCGCCATGCGTTGCTCGCCGATCAGCCGATCGAGACGCTCAGGCACGTTCTCCTGGAATCCGGCCCAGTTCGTGTGGGCAAGTCCGCTGGCGGTGAAGCCGACCAGGTCCACGAGCAATGGCAGGTCCCGACCGCTGTGTCCTGCAGGGACATAGACATCTACCGGTCGCGTCGACGGGTCGCCGAGCAGATTCCCTTTGAGTGACTGACTGTCGATCTCGATTCGGCTGACCGATCCCGCGGGCCCCTGGAATTTCCGCACGGCACTCTCCTCTCGCATTCGCTCATGTAGATAATTCGGGGTTTATCGCGGCTGGTCCACCGGCGCCACAGGGGCACCCTCGCAGCCGACCTGATTGATCACGCCTCGCGCAGATCCCCGCGCTTCGTGCAACTCGAATGCGAGTTGCAACAGGTGCCCGTCCGAGGAGATGTGGGCTGTGGCCTCGGAGGTCGGCGTCTTGCTCAGTGCGGGGTACCGCAGAGGCGTTTTCCACAGCGTGCCGTCGGGGGCACGAGCGGCCGTGATCGGCAGATCCACCAGCCGATCGGCCTTGAAGCCCGGAAGGAACACCGGAACCTCCTGGCCATCGTGCGGGAGCCATCGCACCCAATAGAAGGCCATGGCGAGTGGCGAGCGCAGCCCCGACGGAAGCGACGAACCCTTAAGGTCGAGATCGGCGCGGCGCTCTGGTGACGCGGCTGGGTAATCACGCAGCCATGGCTGTCCGAATGTCGCAGGGTCCCAATGCTGCACGAACCCGGGATGCTTGTGGCGGAAATCGCCGAGGTTTTTCGCCTGCACGCGATGTCCCAGCATTCCGTCATGATCGCGCTGAAAGTCATCCCATTGCTGCCGGACGATGTGGTTCCCGATCAGGTAGCGGCTGTTCACCGCCACGTTCTCAAGCTCACCCCCGCGCCAGCTGCTAACCTCCTCAAGCATGTAATGCAGACGGAGCCAAAACGTGGTCGTCGATTCGAAGTTTGCGATGACATCCACCCGCGTGACGCCACCTGTTGCGGCCACCGCGGTAGTCACAGCGACATGACCGTCGTAATCGGTATTTCCGGTGAAGTGGCAGACCTCGGCAGCGAACGCTTCTGCACTGCACAACTGCACCGCAATCATCCCGGCCAGCAAAAACCCTGCCGCCTGGCTACCGAGCTTTGACTGCCACATCCGCTATCTGCCCTACCGTAACGCTTTCACCGACCTATTCCGGCCGCGCCATGTAATCGTAGGCGGAGACTACATGACAGCGGACCACGTGCAGGAAATCGTCCACGGTAACGTGCTCATCGGTGCTGCCCATGCGCGCAGCATATCGTGCAGACAGGAGACGACCAAACCCGAGGCGGCACGCCAGTCTCAGCGACAGCTCGTCGGCCTCGAACGGGTTCGCTTTATCGGGGGGACCTTGCAATCATTCGTTCGCTGCTCGTCGGACGCCTTGTCGCTTAGGCGCTCCTTCCCCGTTCTGACAGGCGCCGCGGTTGCCGTCTGGTTGCGGTCAGCCGCCAAAGTCGCGGAGCACGGCGCCAGGCCAACGAGAAGGAAGGCCAGTATGATCCGATGCATGGGCTTGGACTCCATCATGCCGGGCGCACCGTTGCATCATCCAAAGCGGCCGCACACTCCGATCCTTGCCATTGGTCGTGCCCTTGGTTCGCGTGTGCGGGTCGGGAAGACCGGACGGTTCGCCGTTGTGCGCCTGCCCAAGGCCAGGCCGTGATAGCCGCTATCGGTGCTTCAGCCTCAGCGCCCGGCGCGCATTTCAGTCCGCAGCACGAGAACGCGGCGAACGAGCGCTCGGCGACGTTGCCGCCGCATCAACTGCGATCTGCATCCCTTCCCTGGCGACCAATGTGCCAGGGCGCCGTTTGGCGGCAGCGCGACCAATCGCATCCATCGCCACATCGTCATGACTCGGATCATGGTGAAACAACACCAGCCGCTTGACGCCGGCTGCATCCGCAAGACTGGTCCCGGCCTGCCAGGTCGAATGTCCCCAGCCAACCCGGGATTGATACTCTGAAGCGGTGTAGGTGGCGTCGTAGATCATGATATCGGCGCCCTGGGCGAATTGGCGCAGGTTGTCGTCAAGCCCGTCGGCCGGATGCTCGGTATCGGTGATATAGCAAACACTCGATCCAGCCCACTCGATCCTATAACCAACCGAGTTGCCAGGGTGCCGCAGCGCCGTCGTCGCGATGCGCAGGCCCGGCCGCAATTGCAGATGATCTCCTGCGACGAAATCATGGAAGGCTGTGTCCGCACGAAATTCAGCGTCCATATCCGGCATGAAAGGCGCACGCCAACTGATTCGCAGCGCCTCCGCGATACAGGCCGGCGGCGCCAGGTGCCCTCCCCAGAAGCGAATGCGCGCCTGCGGGTCGTACATAACCGCGAAGAACGGCAGTCCACAGATATGGTCGAGGTGCGTGTGGCTTAGCAGAATATCGACGTCCACAGGCGCGCCGCGTGCTGCCAGCGCAGCGCCCAGTTCGCGCAACCCGCTGCCGGCATCAAGTATCAGCAGATGCGGGCCGCACAGGAGCTCCACACAGAGTGTATTCCCGCCATAACGTGCCGTGGCAGGCCCTGGCGCAGGCAGGCTTCCTCGGACGCCCCAGAAGCGTAGGGTCATTCCACCGTCACGTTCAACCACCGATAGCGCCTGTCCGTTGCGTGTCACCAGTCCCAATCCTCTTGCGCCCGAGACTTGGTTCGACACACGGATTTGTCAGTGGTCGCACGCGCAGGGGGCACCCGGAAGTGATCAGGCGGTCCTCCTGACGCGCCAGGACCCCATCCAACGGCTTCGGCAATCCGAGCGAGACTAGGGACAATCTGTCAGCCATTCTTCACGACCAAGCGGGGAACTCTGTCTGCCTGGTATTACCAATTCGCTACAAGAATATGTCAATACGCAAATCGCATTTTAGCACAATTCTGGTGCTGCGTGTGATGGCAATCTCACCTCAAGCTACTACACGCTTAATTGCTGGCGTCCGCGGTGACCCCAAGCTATCAAGCCAAAGTGAAGTTGGCACAGGGTCGATCAGTGGGCACTGCCGAACAGGCTGCACTAGAGAAGCTCGCGGAAGTCGTTGGGATCGAACCCAGCTATCGCGACACCGAGGGGGTTGTCCGGCAGACTTCGCTTGAGTCGAAGCGCGGTGTTCTCCAGTCGATGGGCTTCGACTTGAATTCTGTTAATGCACTACATGCTGCATTGCATCAACAGGAAGCAGCTGACTGGCAACGTCTTGTTACTCCTGTAATTGTATTTCGGCGTTCGCAGAGCGCCATCCCGTCCGTTACAGTGACGTTGCCCGAGGCGCTGTTGCCCCGGTCCCTGGATTGGTGCGTGGAACTGGAAGGGAACGCGTCGTTTGCGGGAACTCTCGCGCCAGGATCGCTCGATGTACTCGAGCATTGTACCGCCCGGTGCGGCACCTTCGTGCGAGTACGCCTGCCACTACCGATGGAGTTGCACGACGGCTACCACCGAGTAACCCTGGCGATTGCCGGTGCCGAAACCGCGACGACTTTGGTCGTCGCCCCGCCAGCCGCGTTCATTCCCGATTGGGTCGAACGCGGCGAACGGCAATGGGGGATCGCCTGTCCGCTGTTTTCGCTGTGGTCGGATGCAAGCTGGGGTATCGGCGATTTCTCCGACCTCACCTCATTCGCCCGGATTGCTCGAGCAATGGGCGCCTCCGTGGTGGGCCTGAACCCACTGCACGCCCTGTTGCCCGGCGAAATGTCCGATCCGAGCCCCTATCTGCCATCCAGTCGTCTCTTTCTGAATCCGGCGTATATCGACGTGACCAAGGTTCCGACGTCTATCGATCATCAGGATCGCGCCGGTCTTGATCTCGACCCGCGCTTCGCTGCGCGGATCGCACAGGCGCAGAGCACCACGCTGGTGGATTATCCGCTGGTCTGTCAGCTCAAACAGGAAGCTCTGGAAGCGGTGTTCCGGTCGTCCAAACGGGACGACGCAAGCGCCACAGCATCCGCGGGGCTGCTGGCATTTCGCAAGCAACACGGACGGCTACTCGAACGCTTCGCAGTCTTCAGTGCGCTCCAGGAGCAGTTTGGCGCCATTCCCTGGCATCAATGGCCCGCTGATTTGCGGACACCGGAGGCAGCTGGAATCGCGCGGTTCGTGGAGCAACACGTGCAGCGTATCGAGTACCATGCCTGGATGCAGTGGATCGCGGACCGACAGCTGGCAAACGCGGCCGCGGCTTCGGGGGCGGGCAACGGCGCGAGTGGTTTGTATCTCGACCTCGCCGTCGGTGTCAGTGCCAATGGCGCCGATGCGTGGGCGGACTCGGACACCTATGTAACCGGTGCCAGCATTGGAGCTCCTCCGGATGCGTTCAATCTTGCGGGACAAGATTGGGGAACCCCGCCGCCGAATCCGCTGACCCTGCGGGCAGATGCCTACGCGCCATTCATAGCTGCTCTGCGAGCCAACATGCGGCACGCGCAGGTGTTGCGAATTGACCACGTGATGGGTTTGCAACGGTTGTATTGGGTGCCATCCGGGCAGTCGGCCCAATCAGGCGCCTATGTCCGCTATCCGCTGGACGACATGCTTGGAATTCTTGCACTGGAAAGCCATCGCAATCGCTGCATGGTTATCGGTGAAGATCTGGGGACATTGCCTGAAGGCTTTCGCGATCGAATGGCCGCAGCGAAGGTGCTCTCGTATCGCCTCTCAATGTTCGAGCGCTACCCTGATGGCCTGTTTCGCCGACCCGTGACTTATCCACAGCTCGCGGTTGCCACCTTTGGCACTCATGACCTGCCGACAATACGAAGCTGGTGGGAAGGACAGGACATCGAGGTTCGCCGAACGCTTGGCCTGATCACGGAAGCTGAGGCTGGACGAGAAGCGCACGGTCGCCAGGCTGATCGCCTGCTGCTGCTTGCGGCGCTTCGCGATCAACAACTTGTCGCGCCGGACCTGCTGCCGCACGAGAACCTTGACGAGCTGACGATGGCTATTCAGCGCTTTGTCGCCCGAACTCCGTCAGCTCTGATGATCGCCAACCTAACCGACCTGCTGTCAGAGGCGGCGCAGATCAATGTGCCCGGTACGGTAACGGAATGTCCGAACTGGCGCCATCGGTCTTGTTCGCCCGTGGCCGAGCTGGCAACGAATCCTCTGATCCGCCGCATCGTCGCCGCTGTCAGTGCGGAACGGCGCGAGGACAGGACGCTGTAATCAGGCTCGAGGTTCGTCGTCGACCAGCACCACGTGCAGCCGTCGCGGGCCGTGCGCGCCAAGTTCCAGCGTCTGCTCGATGTCGGCGGAGCGCGACGGCCCCGTCACCAGCATGACATTGCGCGGCATCCCACCCATTTCCGCACGCAGCAAATCCCACGCTTCCTCGTACGCGCCAACCAGGCGCGAGGCGCGCAGCAGCACGATCTCGGTATCCGCGAGCAGGTTCAGCGTGGTGGGGCGCTGTGGCGCCGAGGGCAGCATCAGCGTGCCGGTCTCCGCAATACCCGCGAACGCGTGCTGCAGGCTCACCACGTCCGACCCCTCGGCGCGGCCCTCGCGCAGGCGCAACAGCGGCCGCGTCGCCCAGGGAATTGCCCGCAGCTCCGGATGCGGCGCCATCACGATGTCGGTCGGCAGATTCTGCGCCGCGAGATAGGTGGCGATCGCCTCGGGCACCGCGTCGAGATCGGCGACGCGCGCGGCGCTGCCGAATTCCTTCTCGACGTTCGCGAGGAACAGCGCGATCTGCTCGCCGCGCGGCAGCCGTGAGCGCGCCGGGATCAGATGCCGCGGATGCGACGCAAGACGGCCTCGCAGCATCGCCGCCTGGTCCGCGGGCAACGCGCCGCGGCGAAGCCCTCGCCGGATCGCCGCAAGCATCGCCTCCTTGCTCAACGGACGCGCCCGGCGCGCTGCTCCCGAGCATAGCGGGCAAAGAATGTCTCACCTTCAGGTGCGGGCAGGTCGCGCCCGTCAGTCCAGCCGCCCGCGAGCGGCAGTTTGCGGAAGCGTCCGTGCCTGCGGCCGAACAGTCCCAGCGTCCAGGCCGCGGCGCGGGTCGCCAGGCGATACAGCGATGGGCGGCGCGCGAAGAAGGCCCATAGCGCCAGATTGTTGCGCACCGCTCGCGGCGTCAGGTGACGTTCGAACTCGCGCTCGCGCCAGTGGCGCATCAGCTTGGGCAATGGGATCTTCACCGGGCAGACGCTCTCGCACTTGCCGCAGAAGGTCGAGGCGTTCGGCAGATGGCCGGCCTCGTTCACGCCGATCAGCGATGGCGTCAGCACGCTGCCCATCGGACCAGGATACACCCAGCCGTACGCGTGACCGCCGACAACGCCATAGACCGGACAGTGGTTCATGCACGCCGCACAGCGGATGCAGCGGAGCATCTCCTGGAAGTCCGTGCCGAGCATCGCGGAGCGGCCGTTGTCCACCAGCACGACGTGGTACTCGCCCGGCCCATCGAGGTCGCCGGGTCGCCGGGCGCCGGTCGAGAACGTGGTGTACACGGACAAATCCTGCCCCGTCGCGGATCGCGCGAGGACGCGCAGCAGCGAAGTGCAGTCTTCGATCGTCGGCACGATCTTCTCGATGCTGGCCAGCACGATGTGCACGCGCGGCAATGTCTGCGTGAGATCGCCGTTGCCCTCATTGGTGACGATGACGCTGCTGCCGGTCTCGGCGACCAGGAAGTTGGCGCCGGTGATGCCGACATCGGCGGCGAGGAATTTCTCCCGCAACCTGGCGCGCGCCTCCGTCAGGATGTCGCGGCGCTCGCGGAACACGCGGTCCGGCGGCAAATCGGTGTGTGACTTGCGGAAGCTTTCCTCCCAGTCCTCCATGTTGAGGTGGAACGCGGGAGCGATGATGTGACTGGGCAGCTCATGACGCAGCTGAATAATGTATTCGCCGAGGTCGGTCTCAATGGGGGTGATGCCGTGCCGTTCGAGGTGGTCGTTGATGCCCAGTTCCTCGCTGATCATCGACTTCCCCTTGGTAACGTTGTGGGCATCGGCCGCACGGCAGATTGCCAGAACCGCTTCGCGCGCCTCATCCGCGGTGGCGCACCAGTGCACCTTGCCGCCTGCAGCGAGCAATTTCGCTTCCCACTCCTCCAGGTAGAAATCGAGATTGGCCAGCGTGTGGTTCTTGATCTCGCAGGCGATGTCGCGCAGCTGTGCGAACTCCGGCAGCGCGGCGATCGCAGCGGCGCGCCGAGCGATGAAGCTGGGCCCACTACGTGCCAACGCCCTCTGCAGCCCCGCATCAGCGATGGCGCGATGGGCGTTCTCCTTGAAGGCCGACGAGGTGGCGACGTGCATGCGGATCCCGGTTCCCTCTCGCGATGCAGTCTAGCGGCGTAACCGGCTCAGTCACAGGGTGGTCGCCGTCGCGCTGAATATGCCCCGGCGGATCGGCGCTCAGGCGCCCTCGCTAAGGGTAGCTACGGACGCGGCTCCGGAACGATCCTGTCGAGCATCCGGGTGCCGACGTACGGGTGGTGGCCAAGCTCACGTTCAAGACGATAGATTTCGGCGATCGTGCGGGTGTCCGCGGGATCCCAGTAGTCGAGGGACAGGATCGGCAGGCGCGCCTCACTGTGCAGGGCAGGCGCCAGTAGCGCCATCTGCTGTGCGACCTGGGCTGGCTCATTCCACTTGTAGCCGCCGTGCTGGTCCACGGTGGTCAGCAGGCTTTCAGCGACGATCCCATCGATGCTGCCAATAAGGTTAGGAAGCAGTGCGTATCCCCAATTCATGATCACCATCATGTTGGGCCGAGAGTTGTGGATCGCCTTGACCAGATCCACGGCCGCCTCACGCATGCCGGCTTTCCCCTTGGGGTCCAACTGCTCAAGATACGGCGGCGTGTCGAGCGTATCGAGCAGAAGTCCGGTAAACCCCTTCGCGGCGATGGAAGGAATAATCTCCGTGAGGACCAGGGCTTTCCAGGACGGATGCCTGACGTCGATCCTGCGTGTGCCCGGCCAGGCGGGATTTTCCTCAAGCAAGGCCGCGGGGTCCGCCCGGTGGTAAAAGCTGTCGGACTTCCTGATCTCGCCGAGGCTCAGGTACCCACATACGCGCGCGCGGTCTCTGGCGACCGTCGCGATTGACCCTGCGAACATCGGGTCCAGAACCACAATGTCGTATGATGCGAGTGCTGCGAGCGCCTGCTCATCGGCGATCTGCCCGTAGAATACGATCCATCTCAGCTGCTGTTCCGCGGCTTGCGTCGCAGCGCGCGAGCCGGTTGCCCAGGCAAAACTCGCGGTACACATGGCGGCGCACGCCTGCAGGATCGCACGTCGCATGGGTCTGTGGCCGCTGCCTGGATTAATGGACATTGCGCCCCAGATCCACGAGCGCTGCGCGATACTCGATGTCCTGCCCGAGCTCTCCGGCAAGGCGGGCGTACTGGGGCAGAAGGTCCGCTGGGAGATGGCCGCTGCGCCGCAGATCACGCAGAACCCCGAATGCGTCGGGAGGCGCGGTGACGGCCATCAGCAGATCGATCCACGTCTGCCGATAGGAAGTCCCCAGTGTCGCAAGGTCAACCTTTCCGAGCAGCCACTTCGTCATAGCCAGGTTGTGCTCGTGGAAAGCGAGCTGTGCGGCAAGCAGCGGTCTTCGTTCGGTAACCTCTTGCGGCAGGCTTCCCCAAAAGGGGGCGAGAGCCCCGATGCCGAACTCCGCTGCGATTGCCTCGCTGTAGCGCGCGATGAGGTCATTCGACGCGGGCCGGCTGAGCACCTCTCCAAAGGCCTGCCACACGATCTCCGGCTCGCCCTGTTCGCGGCAGGCCGACAGAAAGCCGGCAATGTCATTCGTTGAGGGCGAAGGGTTCTCTTTGACCCAGGTGGACAGCAAATGACGCGCGACCGGCTTGGCACCCATCGTCGCAAGACCGCGAACGAGGAAAAATCGGATCTCCGGGTGCAAGACTGCCACGGCATCGGCGAGTTCCGATGCATCGGCGACCGGAGCCTCCAGGACGATGCCACGCAACAGGCGATCGGCCAGCCAAGGCTCATGCCATTGCAAGATCCACTCCCTGCCCAGACGAACAGCCTCGGCGCTTCGCCCCAACTCGACGAGCAGTTTGGCCAGAAAAATGCGCGCGTCCCCGGTTTGCGTCAGCGGCGTCGGGGCCGGAAGCCCTTCGCTGCGCATGAGGATGCTGATCGCACCGTCTCGGTCTCCCGTGGCAGCACGAAGCTCGGCCAGTCGCAACAAGAGTCCGTTGCCGACAGTCAGCTGGGACTCAAATCGCGAGAGCAGAGCGAGCTCGTTGTCCGCCTGATTCTCCTGCTGGTACAAGGCTGCCAGGTTAGTGGCGCGCGCCAGCGTCGGCGCGATCGCAACAGAGCGCTCCAGCATCGCGATCTGTCTTGTTACGTCATCGACCTTGCCATAGAGGTCGGCAAGCCGTGCATACGCCTCGGCATCATCGGGGCGGAGCGAGATATACCGCTCCATGAGCTCTATGGCGTGCTGGTAGCTGCCGATCTCCGCATAGGCGCGTCCCAGCGTCGCGAGAAGGTTGGGGTCGTTCTCGCCGCGGGCTATCCGTGGTTCGAGAAGGGCGATGATCTGCGCGTGCTTGTCCTCATCCTGCAGCATCGCAAGCTGTTCATTGCCGCGCGGGGCCATGAGCACTGCCGCCCCGACAACGATACCGATCACAAGTATTATGAAACGGGCAGGTGCAGTCATTCTTTCCAGCTGCGAAGCTCGCCTTCGCTCGGTGTCTGTTCGGCCAAGCGCCCTTGCAGGCCTCTGCCGAATATTACCTGACGTACCCATCGCTCCTGAACAGGCCTGGATTGGCCCTGACGAACTCGATGGCGCGCCGGAGCCCGTCATCGAGGGCAACCTTGGGAGACCAGTTCATCTTCTCGCGCGCCAGTGTATTGTCCGATACCAGCTTCAGAACCTCGCTGAGGTTGGGCCTCATGCGCTGCTCCTCTTGTACGATCGACTTGGTAACGCCCATGAGGCTCAGGAGTCGCTTGGCAAACCAGCCGACCGTGTGGGTCTCACCGGTTCCAAGGTTTATTGTCATTCCCACAATGTCGGGCGCGAGTGCCGCCGCCATGAAGCCGGCAACCGTGTCGCTGACGAAAGTCATATCACGCTCTGGTGTCAGCGAACCGAGCCGGATCTCGTCGCGCTCGAGGGCCTGGGAGATGATCGTGGGGATGAAGGCCCGCGCACTCTGTCGCGGCCCGAAAGTGTTGAATGGCCGCAACGTGACCACCGGAGTCGCGAACGAGCGATAGTAACTCTCGGCAAGCTTGTCGGCGGCGATCTTCGAGGCTGAGTACGGCGATTGCCCCTGTAACGGATGAGTTTCGTCAATCGGCACTCTGAGCGCCGTGCCGTAGACCTCCGATGTGCTGGTATGCACAACTCTGGCGACATCGTAGCGTCGCGCGGCCTCCAGGACGTTCAGTGTGCCCTCGATATTGGCCCGCACGTAGCTGCGCGGTGCTTCATAGGAATACGGAATGGCAATCAGCGCCGCGAGGTGCAGTACGATCTCCTGCCCCTCAATGGTTCGGTACATGAAATCGCTGTCTTCGACATTTCCGCTGACGATCCGAACCGCTTCACGGGCCTTCCGGTCAAGGAAGGCGAGATTACCAATGAGAGAGCCGGAGTTGTATCGAACCACGGCGGTGACCGAGGCTCCCGCCGCCACGAGCGCCTCGACGAGATGACTGCCGATGAAGCCACCGGCCCCGGTCACTACGACTTTCTTACCGACCCACATGAGATACCATTCCGATCCGGTTTGTGGCCATTCGCCGAGATCACTCGATAGGCAGGGACGCCGGCGATATCAACCAATATGTTATAATTCCGGTACAAAATATTCAAGTATATTGCAACGTACGATCGTGTTTCGGGGCGACGAAGCGCCTCACAGCGAGGTATTGTTGGTGATGAACGCATGATAGTGCAGCCACGGTAGCTCGCGCAACAGAATCGTGAAAGCCATGAGAAACGTCGTCGCAGCCGCTATCATGTTTCCATAACCGTAAAATGTCTGCCCCAGAGGCAGAAGTGCCAGGGTTAGAATGGTGTTCAAAACAAAAAAAGTCGACACGATAAGCAGTGCCGGACGACGTAGATCAAAATAAAGCAGGAATAGGAAACAGAACATGGATGAGGTATAAAACACCATCGCACACAGTGAGGCGCGGAGAATGCTCATATAGCTGGGCCTGAGGCCAAGCTCAGTCATGAAAACAAACGAAATGAGCATCGTCATGACCGCGACGATCGCCAGGGCAATGAACAGGCTGACGATGCTCGAGATCACCAATATTCGCAGCTTTTCCATCGCCAGGCTCAGTTCGCGCAGGCTCGCCTGGTGATCCAGACGCCCGTAGAACCGGCCAAAGAGGCTGGAAAACCGCGTTTCGACGTGGACGAAGGCGACCGCTATCACAGGGATCGAGGCCAGTTGCGCCCAGAACATCGCGGTGTCGTAACTTGGCATGGTCTGCAATGCCCCCGCCACCCTGAGGCCGCCGGAGGGTGCTCCGAACCACATGATCACCTTGTCGGTCCAAAGTCCCAAGGCATAGGCGAGCCCGGCCATCGGCAGCTCCAACTTCCAGGGCGTGTATTTCAGCGCGCCCGGATCCAGTTCTATGTGATTGCCGAACCTGCGGACGAGTGTGCCGATCAGAATTACATCGGTGATGGCAAAGCTCGCATTGAACGCAATGAGCAGCGCCGTGGCTGGCGGGTCCGATAACAGACAGCCGAGTAAGATCATCGACACCGCATTGGCGCCGAAAGCAACCAGCATGGCTGTGTGGGCCTTGATCACACCAAGAAACGGGATCAGCAGCCAGGAAACGCCGATCAGGAATGCGTTCTGGATGGCGGCGAATTGTTCCGGGCCGCTCAGCGTGGTCGCAAACACATAGAACGGAACGACAATCGCGAGGGCGACCAGGCAGAACATACCGAGCGAGGCGACAAGCGCAAAGAAGACGCAGTGTGTCCGGCCGACGTGAAGCTGATCAGAGACGTAGCGCCCGGACAGAAAGGCGAGGGGGCTGGTGACGACCAGCGAAAACACCGAGTTGTAGATGACGATCGAGCGGAACACCGGCAACTGATCGCAACCCGCGGCGCAACTCCCGGCGCTGAGGCCGACGAGGCCGATGACGGTGAAGATCCAGGGGCCCGCCACCAGCAGAGCGGCATATGCATAGCCCACAGCGATGCTGGTCAGCGCCCGCTGACGCGTCATCCACTCGATCGTGGTGTTGATGCCGGACATGACATGCTCCTCGGGGCGTGCCCGCGTCGTCACGTCGCTGGAGAGGATGTCCTTCACCTGTGGTTGACTACTCACGTCAGATTATTTCCTCGTCTCGCCGAGCCGCCTCAACCCGAGCCGAGCGACAGCTCTGGGGCCAGGCCACCATACAAATCCTCATAAAGCCGTCTGATGCGATTCTTGTTATAGAGATTCGGGATGCGTTCCCGCATAACCCGGCCCATGTCCGCGCGCATTTCGTCATCGAGCAGGATTGCGGCGAGCGCCTGCGCCGTTGCCCGCGGGTTGCAGGCCTCGACCACGATCCCACCTCGACCGATGACCGAGTCGCCCTCGAATCCTTCGATGATTTCGCGGCACGAACCCACATCTGTGGTGACAGCGGGCAGCCCGGTCGCGGCCGCCTCCAACAACGCAATAGGCTGTGCTTCACTGATACTGGTTAGGGCAATGACGTCGACCTTACCGAGATATTCCATCACGTCAGGGACGCGCCCCAGGAACTGCACAGTCAACTCAAGCCCAAGTTGAGCCACCAGCTCGCGACAACCCGCCGCATAAGCCGGATCCTCCTCCTCCGGACCGATAAGGATTGCCACGACATTCGGCACAAGCTCCTTCAACAGGGAGGCGGCCATGATGAAGGTGCGCGTGTCCTTGATAGGCACGATACGACCGATCATGACCACCGTTGGCGGTCGGGGTTCGGTGCTGTGCTGCACGCCGGCGTACTGATCGATGTCGATCCCGTTCGGGATGATGCGGAGCTTGCTTTGCGGAGCTCCGTCGAAGCGCTGGTAGTCCTGGTTCGCGCGGTATTGGGTGATGATGACGTCCGAATGCGCGTAGGAGATCCGCGAGAAGTTGGTGAATGCGGTGAGCCAGATGTCGCGCAGCTGGGTCGGCTTTTTCCCCACGGCGAAGCCGCTGGCGCCCGAATCGAAGATCCAGTCGGCAATGCTGAGCTCGATCCGCCGTTCGTTGGTATAGATGCCGTGCTCGGTGACGACGTAAGGGCGCCGGCTGACATGCTGGGCGTAGGCTCCGACGACCCCGGCGTATCCGGTCGACACGGCATGGAACACGCGGGCATTGGGCAGCGGCGCTGTGACGATGGCCAAAATGCTTCGCGCCAAAAACCGCCATGTCCAGAAAAAATCGATGAGCGGTCCGTCGTTGAGAAGCTCCTGATAGACCCGTTCCATCGCGGTCCATGCTGGCTTGGAATCGAGCAGCGCGGACTGTGCGAAACCGGTCTCCCGAACCAGGTCGATCAATTCGTCGAAGCTCGTCCCGGCCTCGCCTGCGAGCGTGGACTGCATCAGTCGCACCGCATGGTCGATGCGTGGCCCGTCGCGGGCTGCAGGCGCGCGGCCTGCGGGGCTGACGTCCAAGATAACGTCGGTCAGCCCGACGACGTTGTCGGGCATGACGAACTTCTTGATGCGTGGCTGGGCCGAGATGCTGATGGCGATGATGTAGAACTTAAGCCCGGGCGAGGCTCGCATGAACGCGTCCGTCCACGACGAGACGCCTCCAAGAAGGTATGGATAGCCCCCCTCGACGATGAGGCATACATCGGCTTCCGGGACCATTAGGTCCGGCCCGGTGGTCGCGCTTGTCGAGGTCGTGCGTGGCAAGGTTTGGCTACTTGCCACGGTCAGCATACCGGCGGACGGCATCGAGCCGAGACGCCGCCACGGTGTTGCCTGGATCGAGCTCCGCTGCGCGAGCCAGGTAGTCGAGGGCGTGATTTATCTCGATCTCGGCCCGCGACGTCTCGAGCAGCCCGCTGACAGCGTAGTCGAAATGCGCCTGCCCGAGTTCGCTCCAATCGCCCGAGGTTCCGGCTTCGGCTCTGGCGATGGCCTGTAGCGTACCGATCCGCTTGGTGTGGGCGTTGTTCTGTTGCGCCAGCACTGTGGCCGCCAGCACACGAACAGAGGCGTCCTTGTCCTCCAGAGCCCGCCTCAGGGCCGGCGCCAGCGCCGGATCGTAGCGTTTGGAGATGAGACTGAGCGCATCGAATTTCTCGAGCTGCGTTCCCTCGATAATGACGTCCAGCAAGGGACGGATGGCGTGCGCGCGCTCAAGCCGCATGCGGCTGTCCAGCAGAGAACCGTGCAGCAGTTCCAGACGCGTCAGTCCGGGTCGGCTGGCGGCGGCTTCGGCATGGCTCGCCCCTACTTTCCGAGGCACGAGCAGTGCCGCGGAGACAACCGTCCCGAACGGTCCCGCCAGGACTGTCCAGGCGACCGATTGGAGCACCGTGGCGACCTTGTCGTCGGCATCAGCGGCCGTGGAAGCAGCACCAACCCACCAGAGCCCAAATGTCGCCGTCGCTGCACAGAGCGCAAGATGCAGGTTTACGAACGCGCCCGTCGCCAGGCGCCCGGTGGCGAACGCCAGAAAAAGCGTCGACTCCAGACAGAGCAGGGCAAAGACAAGGAGCATTGGCCGCGAGATGCGGCCTGCGTTCCTTGGCACTGGCGCAATGTGTCCGATGCTTGGATCCAACGCCATGGTCGAGCCATGCTCAGCCATCTAGGTGGGCGCCGAAGACGGCTCGGGAGGTGCGGACAGGAGCACGCCCAGTAAATGGCACACGTCGTCGAGCCGACGCGCTGCGATAGCGGGGTCCTGCGATGTTTGCAGGCAGTCGCAGACCACGACACCGACCAACTCGGCCGACCCTGGCAGGCGGATTGGTGCCCACTGCGGCATGTGAGCCGCGCAATCGTCACCCCGCGCCGGCGCAGTTCCCCCGGCCGCGGCTGCACATTGGATCTCGTCAAGCAGTGATTGCGCGAGTGGGCTGATCGCGGTGGAGGGAATGCGCGAGTTGCTCTGGACGCCGAGTGCAGGCTCCAGCCCGTGCTCGCCCTTGAGATAGATCGCAAAGTTCGTCGCGCCCACGCTATGGCAGACAACATCGATGATGCTGGCGAGCAGCGACTCGCGATCGCGCAACTCGAGCTTGGCAAGGCTGTGGGTGACGCTCGTCAGCGTGGTGGTATCCAAGGCGATGCGACGCTCCAGACGCTCTATTTCGCCGACCGCGCTTTCCAACCCGTCGGCTAGGTCGTCCGCCGCCCGCTGAGTCTGATCAAAGCGTCCTTGCAGCTCCGCCTGATGGTGGATGTGCAGAGTGCGCAGACCGCCCAGTATGAGCGCGGTTCCGAACCAGGCGCACGGCTGTCCGGCGACAACGCCGGCATAGGCGTAGAAGTCCTGGGTCGCGGATTGCACTGGGAGTCCGCTGAGAAAATAAGCGCCAATGGCCGCAAGCGTGGCGAAAAGCCCGCCCATGACCCCATACTGGCTCGACATCAGCAGGACCGGGATCCAGTAGGGATGCGGCATGCTGCCGAACGCGGCGGGACCACCGGGCACAGCGGCCCGCACGAGCGATATCACGACGAGCAGCGCGATCGTCTCGGGAACAAAGCTGCGCCAGGCGGAGATGGACAGCATCTCCGCCAAAGGCCGCTCATGCGACTTCTGAACCCGTTTGATACGACCGCCGGGGGATCCGGACACTGTCGCAGCCTGTCCGAGCGGCTGCGGGCTGGTCCCGTCGTCATCCGTCGCGACAGGCCGCGAATGCGTGCTTCGGCCATCTTCCACGCGCGCGTGCTCGGCTTCGCCTGATTGGTCCGCGGTTGCCGCGAACCGTGCCTCGCGAACGGCGGCGAGCTTCCCCGCATGCCGAGCCCCCCAGTCAATCACGATGGCATCGCCACCGGATGAGCGCACCGCTGCCTCCTCCCTCGGAGGCTTCAGGTGAGCCCGGTCATTGGCGGTCATGATTCGCCGCCGAAACGCGCCTCGGCTGCCTTCCATACGCGTGCAACCACGCCGGGATAATCGGTTTTCGGTGGCCCCGCGCCGAGCCTGCCGAGTAACGCCGTGCTTCCCACCACGACACCGAGCTCGCCCGGGCGCAGGCGCGATGAGATCGTCTCTATCGTGATCTTCTTGCCAGACACGTCGATCAAGATCTCAACCAGCTTCCTGAGTCCCGTCGCTTCGCCGCTGCAGATGTTCACCGCGCCGCGGGCCGCAGAGTTATGCGCCAGGTCCCACAACATCGTTACAACGTGATCGATGTCTATGAAATCACGAAAAACGTTAATATTTCCCGACTGCAGCGTGCCGTGCGGCGTGCGCAGCGCCGCAAGCTGCCGGGCAAAGTTGCCAAGGGCCAGATGCGCCGGCATGTCCGGACCGATCGGATTGAAGATCCGAGCAATCAACACCGGCGTGCCCGTGGCCTCGCTGAACGCCAGGGCGGCATTCGTCTGCGCGAGCTTGGCAACCCCATAGGGACTGAGCGGGGCGCAGTTGGCCGTCTCGCAGACCGGAATTCCATCGACAATGGCCGCGCCATACTCGGTGGCGCTCCCACAGCAAACCAGGAGGGGATGCGCCCGGGCATCACGGAGCGCCTGCATGACAGCAGTCGCTACCCCAAGATTTAGCCGCTCGAGCTCCGCTGGGGATCCAACCGGGCTACCGACCAGGTGGAAGATTGCGTCCGGCTCGGCGGCCTCGATTATTCTGGCGAGGTGCGCCGGGCACCAGGGCGCCTCTCCCATCGCAACATGCGATGCGTCGGCCGTGGGCTGGCGTCCCAGCGTCGTGACATGCACGCCACGCTTGCGCAGGCCGTGCACGATATGGCGCCCCAGGAACCCCTGGGCGCCAGTAACGATGGCCCGTTGCACGTTTTCATTCTTCCAGGAATAGCGCGCGATTGCTCTCGAACATGCTCTGCGCGAGGGCGAAGTCGTCAGGGCGTCCGATGTCGAGCCACATGCAGTCGTCATGGTAGCAGCGGACGTCCGCCTTGGCAGCCCTCATATTCAACAGGAGCGATGGCATGTCCTGGTAATCGCCCATGGCGATATTCCGACGAACCGCCTCTCGCTGCAGAATATAGATACCCATACTCACGTAGTACATGTTCGTCGGCTTCTCGCGGTAAGCGGAGAGGCGGTTCTCAGAGTCGAACTCGACGAGGCCAAAATCGATCTTGTTTTCACGTTCAAAAATGCCGATGGAGGCGTCGCACCGCGTCTCAGAATGCTGCCGTACCATTGCCACCAGATTCATGGTGGTCAAAAGATCTCCGTTGGCGACCAGAAATGTCTCATCGAGATCGTCGATCATATTGGCCAGTGCGCCTGCAGTGCCGAGCGGCCTGTCCTCGTTGCAGTAGCTGATGCGCAGCCCAAGCTCAGCGCCGTTGCCGAAGAAGGCCTTGATGAGATGACCCAGATGATTGACCGCAAGGATTACGTCCGTAACCCCAGCCTTCTTCATCCGGCGCAAGAGCAGTTCGAGAACCGGCATGTCTCCGAGCGGCATCAGCGGCTTTGGGAAAAGCGCAGAGTACGGGTGAAGTCGCGTCCCCTTGCCGCCAGCCATAATTACCGCTTGTTTCACGTGGCATGTCATTTTTTTCAATCCATCCATCTAATTCAGCAAACGCTGCAGATCCTGGGTATTTCCCGTAGTCGGTGAGTCGGGGCTGCCGGCAGAATTGACCTGAATGACGTCGCCTGGCACGAGCAGGGTCGTATCGGTCGCTGGAATGACCGCGAAACCTTCTGCCACACGACGCATGATCCTGAGCTTCGGCAGATTTGCCGCACCGGCCTCGGGAGGACCACCGCGCAGCACCTGGATCACCGCCTGCATAGACGCCATTGCCTGGGTGCTATCGTTGATGTCCTGCTCCGCGGTGGCGATTTCCTTCTGCAGTCCGACAGTATGCTCCAGCTCCAACTTCGACTGAGCAATTTCGGCCTCGGCCAGGGTGCGCCCGGCCTGCGCCGCGGCGACGTGGAGATCCTCTTGCCGTGCGATAGTCTCGGAAATGTCCACGTAGACGTCCGTCAGCTTGAGCTGAGACACACTCCCACGAGCGGCGATTTCCTCCAGTTCGTGGAGCCGGGTCATTTTCTTGGCGAGAAGCGTCTTGAGCTGCTCGGCGCGCGTGTTCTGGGCCTCGATTTCAACCCGGGCTATCGCGACCTGGCGCTCCGCAAGCGCCTGTTGTTGCTGGTAGCTCTTGCGTTCCGCGGTCAAGGTCGCCGCCGCGCCGGCGATAACCGCGTTCAGCGGGGCCGTCTCCGACAGCCGGGACTTGATGCTAGCCGGCACCTCGATGATATCCGCATCGTCGAGTTGCGCGCGCAGCCTCGCCTGCTTGACCAGCAGACGATCGCGCTTGTCCGCCGCCTCGCGCAGGCGCTCGGTCTCGCGGATGCCCTCGATCGCCTTGGACGTGTCGGCCGTGCCGACGTCGGCGCCGCCGGCATCCGCCAGAGCCTGCAATACGATCATGCCCGGGGTATGCTTGAAAGTTCCGGCATTGCGCACTGCGCCCAGGACGTAGATCGGTTGGCGCTCGACGATTGCGACATTCACGTCGCTTGTTCTGCCCATCGCGTGCCTGAAGGCCGCGGCCAGCTCCGACTGCAGGTCCGTAATGGTCCGGCCCGTTATCGTGAACTGGCCGAGCTTTGGTATGTTCACGTTGCCGCCTTCATCGACCGAATACTCCGCGGACAGATCCATGCGCGGGAAAACCGTGGCGACGACTTTGTCCGAAGCGCCGCCGCTGCTGTCGAGCGGGACGCCGAGGCTCTCGAAAAACGTTATCTTCAACCGGTCGCCGTAGGCGATAACGGCGCCCTTCGCCCCGTCGGCAACGATCAGTGGAGCGGTCGGCAACTGGACGTTAGGCCCTCGCATCGCTCCGGCATCCGCCTTCGTCACAGCGGCATCTCGTGTCGGCGCAATGGCACTCATGAACTGCTGGGGCAGCGAACGCCAGGGTGCGGCGGAAAGCAGTCGCGCAGGGGGCAGCACCGTTACAGCGTAGTAGCAAAGGGAGGCGAGCGAGACCAGCAGGCAAAATACCAGTGACAGCCGGAGGGCCCTCGATTGGTTCAGGGTGCCACCGGCCTGGAGGGTACCCGAGCCAGCGAAGGAATCCGATGTCTGTTGCCGATGGAACACGATGAGGCATCCCCGTTATGGGTTTATCTGTGAGCTGGTCGGACGGAGGCGATGCGGCAGATCCGACACCGCCTGTGTGCCCTGGGCATCGATCTCTCCCCCGCTATTTCTGATCGTATATCGCAATTTTTACACAACGTCAATCAAAATCCTGACGTCTGAGCAACCAATGTTCCGGGTATTTCGATCAATTAGCAAAATTTAGATGGAGATCGCCGACCGGGTCCTTCACCAGGGAGAGGCGCGGCCGGGCAAGCCATCGATCGGTGTCCCGGACGGTCATGCAGGATGCGGCCCGGGCGTGTCGCCGGCTGAGCGCTTCTCAGTCTTTTATTGCGTGTCGGGCAGCTTCACGTCCGCCCACGCCGCACTATCCCTTCACCAAGCCTTTTCTTGAGCCAAACCGCTCCGATCCCGCGTCAAGCTGTCCTTGGGGCGCTGGCCAATTGGCTGATCCAGTTCGCAGTCGCGGCGCGCGACGATTGCTCAACGTCAGCCGACTTCCAGCCGAAATGCCGGGTACTAAGGGTTTGCTTGGGAATAAGTGAACCGAGAGTTCGGGACGCGCCGTGCTCCTTTGTCCTGGCTGGGCCTGGCCCCGCCATCCACGTTTCCGCAGGCGGGCGCCGCTTGCGAGATCCGCAACAGGCCATACGGCCAATTGACGCGTAAGGCGTGCGCCGCGATCCATTTGGCGCAGTCTGTGCCGCAGTGGATTTCACCTGCGCGCGTATGCGCCCGCCGCCCGGTCAATCGTATCCAAGTATTATAATATAGTCGTAAAATTTCGATGGACACGTGCCCAATTTGGAACGATGATGCACAAATCCCGAACCGAGACGTGATCAAAGCACGGACGCCCGCGGGGGCGACGACCAGCAAGGAAACCAGGCCGGTGGCGATTTCCAACACAACAACGATCACCGCGGCCGCCTGCAGCGGGTCGTGCCGGCGCGGTACCCCGTCGCGAGCACCAGCACGTCTCGATCGCCTTCAATCTGCGCAAGGAGCCGTTCCCGGGAGCGTCCACCCTGCGTGCCCGCCGTCACGCTGAGCCCTGGCTGAGACCGTTGAGGAAATAACTACGATGGCAACAACAATTGGCAACCAGATCACGCTCGACGGACAGTTCACGGACTGGCTGGCGACCGACGCGGTCATGACCTCGGGAAATACCGTCGCAGGATACCAAGTCTACGGCGCCTTCCTTACCGACGCGACGCTTGGCAACACTTACGTGATCGGTATCGACGCGACCGCAACGACGGACGCGGCCATCGTCGCGGGCACCGTGATCTATTTGAATACGGATCAAAACAACACGACCGGCTATAGCCCGTTTGGCAAGGTTGGCGCTGAGTATGAGGTGCAGTTCGCTCTGGATTCGACCGGAGCACTTCAGCCCTATTTGTATTCGGTCACATCCGCCGGCGTCACTACCCAACTCAACAGCGGTGTGCCACTCGATGCCGGATTCTCCAGCGATGGCGAGAGTGTCGAACTCGCAATCCCGCAGGCGTTGCTGACGCCGGCCGGGGGCGTCGCGCCGACCTCGATCAATTTCGCCACCCTGGTCAATGGTACGCTGGGTCTGCCCGGCGATTTCGCCACCAATCCGGAATACACCATCACCGACCCCGCCGCGGCGGTCGCGACAACGATCGGCAACCTGATCACGCTCGACGGGAAATTCTCGGATTGGCCGGCGTCCGACATCGTCACAAATCCGGCAAACGTCACGGCAGGGTATCAGGTCTACGGTGCCTTCCTCAACGATGCGACGCTCGGCAATACCTACGTGATCGGCATCGACGCGACGGCCGCAACTGACCCGGTCATCGGCTCAAGCGACATCATATATTTGAATACCGATCAAAACGACGCGACCGGCTATGACCTGTCGTTCGCCAATATCGGCGCCGAGTATGAAGTGCAATTCGCCTACGGCTCCAACGGCGCGCTCGAGCCGTTTCTATATTCGGTCACGTCCGCCGGCGTCGCGACGATGCTCAACGGCGGGGCGCCGCTCGATTACGGCCTCTCCAGCAATGGCGAAAGCGTCGAGCTCGCGATCCCGCAGGCGTTGCTGACGCCCGCCGGCGGCACCGCGCCGACCTCGATCAATTTCGTCGCCCTGAATGGCTCACAGGGTTTGCCTTCCGATCTTGCCGGCAATCCGGAATTCACGATTACCGACACCGCGACGTTGGCGGTGCAGGCGCCCACCCACAAGGTCGCCATTGTCTACTCGGACACCACCGCTGCCCTCTATTTCAGTCAGACTGCCTACGCCGACCTGTTCATGGCGGCGCAGAACCAGGCCCGCATGGCCGGCGTGTCCTATGACATCATCGATGAATCACAACTGACGAATATCAACAACCTAATTGGTTACGATGCTATAATCTTCCCGTCGATGGCGGACGTAAATACCGCCGAACTGCCGGCGATCATGTCGACACTCATCAGTGCGGTCTACAACTACCACATCGGCATCATCACCGCCGGCGACTTTCTGACCAACGATCAAACCGGCGCACCACTGCCCGGCAACGCCTACTCCAACATGGAAACGCTGTTGGGGCTGGCCAGGGTTTCGGGCGGCAATAGCGGAGCCATATCGGTCACCGCCAACGACGTCACCAACCCGATCATGAAGAGCTACACCGCCGGCCAGGTGATCCAGACCTATCCCAGCGAAGGCTACGCGGCCTATCAGGCTGTCGGCGGCACCGCGACGGATGTGCTCGTCAACCAGACCGTCACTGATCCAACGCTTACCGGCGGCACGGAAACAATCCCCGGTGTCATCCAAACCACGACGGGCGGCACCAACGTAGAATTCGCCAGTCAGGATCTGCTCGGCGACAGCAACCTGTTGTCGAACGCCATCCAGGCCGTGGCACTCGGTACGCAGCCGGGCGTTGCACTGCACATCTCGCGGGACGCTGGCGTCGTCGCCGTGCGCATGGACATGGACCAGTCCCAGTTCCCTTCCGACGTTTCGCCGCCGGTCCTCGATGCGAACGGGAATCCAACGGGAGCGACCAGTCCCGGCATATACGACACGCTGATCCCGATCCTGCAGCAGTGGAACCAGCAATACAATTTCGTTGGATCCTATTTCATCAACGTCGGCGATAATCCGACCGGCACCGACCCGTCGACGACGAACTGGACCGTGAACTCGGTCTATTACAAAGAGCTCTTGGCGATGGGGAGCGAGATCGGCACCCACTGGTACACCCACCTGATCAATCCGCCGACCGGGACGTTCACTGCGGTCACCTCCGGCGATACGAAGGCGGGCTCGACCACGATCACCTTGACGGGTGCGCCGCCATCCTTCGCCGGCGTCACGGTAGGCATGTTGGTCACGGCTTCCAACGGCGCGCTTGGCACCAACACGGTGCTCCCCGGCGCCGCCGGAGAAGGTGGGGCCATCGCGAACTCCCAGGTCACCGCGGTGTCGGGCGATACCATTACCATCAGCTACGTGCCAGGCGGCTTCGGCACCGCCAACGATGGCACTATCGGCGACATTCCCGCCGGCACGACGCTGACGTTTTCGATCCCACCGGAAAACACCAACTTCCTGCAGACCACCGGCACAACCTTAAGTGGGGACGGCGAGCCCTTCACTTACGCCTACGAATTTCAACAGTCGGCTGCGCTGGAGTCGCAGATGCTCGGCATTCCGATCGAGGGCGCCGCCATCCCAGGCGCCAACGAGACGTTCGCCACCGACCAGAACATCCTGCCCTATTTCCAATCGGTCGCCGCAACCGCGACGACGCCCGGATACACCGGTTTCCTGACCGGTGGCTGGACCGGTATCGGTTCCGGCTACCCGAGCGCGATCGGCTACATGAGCCCGAGTGCCACCGACGAGGGCTCGCTCTACATCGCGCCCAACATGACCTTCGACTTCACCGAGGTTCAGTACGAGGGCAAGACCGTCGCGCAGGCCGAGGCGGACTGGGCAGCGCAGTTCGCCGCTCTCTCGGCGAATGCGGCCGGCACGCCAGTCGTCGTGCTGCCGATCCACGACTACGGCGTCGCGGCGTGGAACACGACGACCGATGCGCCGAACGATCCGACGACCAACCCGGACTACTACACCACGGCGATGTACACGCAATTCATCGCACAGGCCTATGCCGACAACTACGAGTTCCTGACGCTCGAGGAGCTTGCGGCACGCGACGAGGCGCAGCAGAAGGCGGCCATCAACTACACCACCGTCGGCAACACGATCACGGCTACGGTTACCCCGGACCCGTCAGCGCCGGATGTCGGAGGGATGGCGCTCAGCGTAGTCAATGGCGGCACGGAGGTCATTCAGAACGTCACCAATTGGTACGCCTACAACGCGCAGGAACTGTTCCTGCCGACTAACGGTGGCACCTTCGCGATCAACCTTGGCACCACGCAGGATGCAGTCACGCACATCGAATCGCTGCCGATGCGCGGGGACCTGCTCTCGGTCACCGGCGACGGTCTGAACCTCAGCTTCGCCATGGCCGGTACCGGCGATGTCGTCGTCGACCTCGCCAACACGGCCACACCCACCGTCACTGGCGCCACGGTTGTCAGCGACGTCGGCAATGTGCTGACACTCTCGCTCACAAATGCAGGCACGAATAACGTTTCAATACTCCTGTCGCCTCCGCCGACTATCAGCGGTACCGTCGCGGGTCAGGCGACGACCGATCTGGCGACCATCGCACCATTCTCCAAAGTCACGGTCGCGGATACCAATGCCAACCAGACCGAGACCGTGACGGTCACGCTGTCCACGCCGGCGAACGGCACACTGTCCAACCTGGGCGGCGGCACCTACAACGCAGCAACAGGCATCTACACCGACACCGGAACCGCAGCTGCGGTCACCGCGGCGCTGGATGCCCTGGTGTTCGTGCCGACCGCCAATCAGGTCACGCCAGGGCTGACCGTCACGACCGGCTTTACCATCTCGGACAAGGATACGGTGGGGGCCACCGCCACTGACGCCGTTACGACCGTTGTCGCCACAGACGTGGCCAATCCCCCGACGCTGACCGTGCCACCCTCGGCAACGGTCAACCAGGGTGCGCCGACGCTCATCGCGGGCCTCAGCCTCGCGGAGATCGCCAACGTCACCGGTGAGACGTTCACCGTCACACTGGCCGATACAAGTGGCCTGCTCTCGGCAACCGGAACGGGCGTGTCCGGTGCCGGCACCACCAGCCTGACGATCACTGGATCACTGGCGACAGTGAACGCCGATCTGGCGACGCTGTCCGATACCGACGCGACGACTGCGTCCGATACCATAGCGCTCAACGCCGTCGACAGCTTCGGCGTCGCGGCGGCACCGCAGAGCATCGCAGTGGCGGTGACGCCGGGCCAAACATTCACCCTGACCACCGGCTCGGACACTGTCGCCGGTGGTGCCACCAGCAACATGATCATCGCCAAGACAGCCACGCTGACTGCCGGCGATAACATAAACGGCGGTACAGCGACGAACACGATTGCGCTGCAAGGCGGGGGCACCTTCAACCTGGCGACGCCGGCGACGCTCATGAACGTCGCGGTCATCACAGCGCAGGAAGGCTCAGGCACGACCGCACAAACGGTGACGTTGCGCGCCGGGCTGAATGTAACGGTGAACGTGGCTGACCCGCCAGTTGCTTCAAACACCATCACGATCATTGGCGCTGCCAACAGCGACGTCATCAACCTCGGCTCCGGCAACGATACGGTCACGCTCGGCGCCGGCGAGACGGTGAACAGCGGCGGCGGCAACAACACCTTCAAAGTCGCCTCGGCGTCGCTCGGCAATGTGACCATCAACGGCGGCACAATCGGGAGCAACACGCTCAGCCTCACCGGCGGCGGCACCGCCACCATGGGCGCCGGCATCACCGGCATCTCCACGGTGCAACTGGCGTCCGCAACGACCTTCACTGCCAACGCCGCGTCTGGGCTGACCATCGTCGGCAGCGCCGGCGCCGACAAGATCACCGCTGGTGGCGCGAGCCAGGTGTTGACTGGTGGCGCAGGGACTAACACGCTGACCGGCTCCAGTGCCGGAAGTGACATCTTCCGCGACACCGCTGCCGATCTGAACGGCGATACCATCGTCAACCTGCTCGCCAGCGATGTCATCGACTTCACCGACCTCGTGCCGGCGACCACGACGGTCAGCAAGGTCACGATCAGTGGCACGAGCACCGTGCTGACGCTCACCAGCGGCCTGACCAGCAGCAAGGTCACGTTGTCCGGTACATTCGACGGCAACTTTGTCCTTGCGGCCGACACCACCGGGGGCGGTGGCACCGATCTGACCTTCGTGCCTTCAAATCTCTCGAACGTCACGCTGCCGACAACGCCGGTGACCATCACGACAGGGCCAGTGAGCACCACCATAGTCGCGACAGCGGGTACTCTGAACCCCGCCGACAAGATCACCGGAGGCACCGGCACGGGCGTGGTCAACACATTGCAGTTGTCTGGCGGTGGAGTGTTCGATCTGGCAGCGGTGACGAAACTGACAAACATCGAGATCATCGCCGCGCAGGAGGGCCAGGGTGCGGCGGCGCAGACGGTCACGCTGAAAGCCGCGCTGAACAACGCGACGGTGAACGTGGCCTCGACCACGGGGGGAGGCATCACGATCATCGGTGCCAACAACAACGATGTGATCAACCTGGGCGCCGGCAACGACACGGTAACGCCGGGCTCTGGCGAGACCGTGAACGGTGGCGCCGGCGGCACCGACATCTATAACGTCACCAAGTCAACGATCGGCAACGTGACGATCAAAGGCGGTATCGGCAGCAACACGCTGGTGGTGACCGGCGGCGGCAATGCAACGATGGGCGCCAAGATCACCGGCGTCAACGCGGTGCAACTGGCCACGACGACGACGTTCACCGCCAACACAACGGCCGGACTGCAGATCAGCGGCAGCAGCACCGGTGGCGATACCATCACCCTCGGTGCGCCAACGCAAAGCGTCATCGCCGGCGGTCCAAACGAGACGATAAAGGCCACCGCGGCCGATGCCGGCGCGGCGATCAGCGGCCTCGGCGCCAACAGCACGCTGCAGATAACCTCTGGCGGTACCATCACGCTCAACGCCGCGACCGATGTCAAAACGGTGACGCTGAGTGCGGCGAGCACGCTGCTGCTGAACAACAAGATGTCGTTCGTCGCGGTTGGGAGCAATGGCAACGACAAGATCACGGCCGGCGGCACAGGCCAGACGCTGACCGGCGGCGCAGGCACCGACACGCTGACCGGTTACTCCGGTGGCTTCGACATCTTCAAAGACACCGCCGCACACCTGAACGGCGACACCATCGCCGGCTTTGTGGCCAGCGACACGATCGACCTGACCAACTTAACCTTCGCTGGCGCCACGGTGACCGCAGTGCCCAACGGCGCCAACACGAAGGTTACGGTTGCCTCGGGCGGGACCAAGTCGGTGTTCATGATTGCTGCCGGGCCCTGGTCGGCCACCGGCAGCTTCCACCTCGCGACTGATGGTGCGGCGGGCACGTTCCTGACGCACACCTGAGCGAGGCACGACAGTTCGGCGTGGTGGTGGGTTGACTTCGCGGCCAACCCTGTCCACCACGGCCGTGTGATCGCGATGCTGGTTCTGGTGGTCGGGCCCAGCGGGGCAGGCAAGGACACTCTGCTCGATGCGGCGAAGCAGGTGATGGCAGATAACCGCCGGTTTCGCTTCGTGCGCCGCGTCGTCACGCGGGCCGCTGACGCAGGCGGCGAAGCGCATGAGCCACTCACTGAGGAAGACTTTGCCAAACGCGACTTCGCACTCCAATGGCAGGCACATGGGCTGCGCTACGGCATTCCAGCCGACGCAATCTCAGACGGTATGGTCACTGTTGCGAACGTCTCGCGCACAATCATCTTCGAGGCGGCCCAACGCTTTCCGGTGCGCGTGATTGAGGTAACCGCTTCGCAGGACGTCCGGGCGGCCCGACTGGCATCGCGCGGACGAGAGGATGCGGCCGAAATCGCCGCGCGGCTGGCACGCAGCGTTGCGATACCTGGCGGCATTCCAGTGGAAACGGTCATCAACGATGGATCGCTTGAAGAAGGTCTGACGCGCTTCCTTGCCGCGCTCAACCGCGCAGCGGCAGACGCTCCCGGATAACGAACGCCGCGCCTGGGACAGGCTGCACGAACAGGCAGATATCTTTGACGCGGCGAGGCGTCGCAATTGCGCGCGCGAAGTAGGCCTCGGCTGCGGGCATAAATACCTGCTTCTCCGCGGCACTCAGCCTGCGCGTCAGCGTCAGGTGGAAGAACCACGTGTCGAACACATACGGATAACCCCATCGGATCAGCATTTCGTCCTGCCGCGGGCTCAGATCTGCCCGCCGACGACGCGCAAGCTCTGCCTCGGACGGCTGCCCACGAAACGCCTCCAGATGCTCGACGCAGGCATCGGCCAGCGCCTGCAACGAAGCGCTCGTCGCGGTCTCGCGCAAAGCAAGAAAGCCGAACACGTCCTGCACGGCGAGCGCCGGCAGGTCAAACGGCGCAATACGCTCGGCCAGCATCGTTGCGGCCGCAACGACATCATCCCAACCACAACTACCGGCCAATCGCATCGGCGGCTTCAGCGTCGCGTGAAATCCGTATAGCCGCGGTTCCGCGGTGACTTCGGCGATATTCGCGACATTAGGTTGCGGCACCGGCACGTCGCTTGCCGGATCGCGGCCAAGCCAGGCCGAGGCTGCGACAGACAAAGGATCATCGGCCAGCGGCGCATAGTAAACCGCGACACGCGCGTCCGGACTCATCAGGCAACGCGCTCGCCGGCCCGCCAGACCTGCCTCACCACCGGCAGCCCCTCATGCAATCGAACGCGCACCAGATCGGCGCGCTGTCCCGGTTCCAGTCTTCCCCGGTCATCCAGTCCGGCAAGCCGCGCCGGCCTGTCCGTCACCAGCGAGACCGCCTCTGGCAGTCCGATGCGCTCCGCACATTGAAACGCTGCCTCCACCAGGCTGTTCGGCACATAGTCGGAAGCGAAGGCATCGACCGCGCCGTTCTCGAGCAGAGCCGACGCAGCGACGTTGCCGGAATGCGAGCCGCCGCGAACGATGTTGGGTGCGCCTGCTATCACCTGCATGCCAGCCGCCTTCGCAGCCCGTGCAGCCTGCATGGTGACCGGAAATTCGCTGATGCCGATGCCGTCGGCGGCGTTTTCCGCGATCTCCTGCTCGGTCCTGTCGTCATGGCTGGCAACCGCGATGTTGCGACCGGCGATGCGCTCCAGCAAAGCGCGGCGGTTCGGAATGCGCATCAGTTCGCGCTGCGCCTGCAATTCACCGATGCGCTGCTCGATATATGCGTCGTCCAGCCCGCCGCGGCGGCGCAGCGCACGGTAGAAGTCGAGATCGGCATACTGTCCAACGCCGGGGCTGTGATCCATCAGGCTGACGATCCGCACCAACGAGTGGTCGGCGACGGTGTCGAACAGCGCCAGCATGTCCAGCGCGGGAACCTCGCAGCGCAGGTGCAGGAAGTGCTCGGACTTCAGCAGACCTGCATCGTTGAGCGCATCGAGATCGACCACTCCATCCTGGAAGGTGCGCATCCGCTCCTTGTCGAAGCCGAGATCGCCGAGGCACAGCGCGTCGAACACCGTCGTGACGCCGGCAGCGGCACACTGCACGTCATGCGCAACCATTGCGGAGCGCGATGGCCAGCGTGCCAGCGAGCGCGGCTGCACTTGCCGCTCCAGGTTGTCGGTGTGGGTATCGACGATGCCCGCGATCAGGTAGTCGCCATCCAGGTCGTGGGCAGGTAGCGCGGCGGAACGGCCTGCCTGCACATCCGAGATGCTGCCGTCCCGCACCACCAGTGTTCCATTCAGAATACCGTCGGGAAGGACCAGGATCGCGTTGGTGAGGATTGTCTCGTCAGTCATGCCGCATCCTGCAAAGGCCTCAGTGCGAACAGCCGGTCCGCTATTCTATCGCGCACATCGGTATCATGACAGATCGCAATGATGGCGGTGCCGCGTGCCTTTGCCTCGTTGATCATGGCGATGACCACGTCGCGATTTTCGGCATCGAGCGAGGCGGTGGGTTCATCGAGCAGCAGCACCGGATGGCCGCCAATGAAGCCGCGCGCCAGGTTCACCCGCTGTTGCTCGCCGCCGGAGAATGTGGCCGGCGGCAATCCATGCAACCGGCGTGGAATGTTGAGCCGCAGCAGCAGATCGGTGGCGACCCGTCTGGCCTGGTCCTGCGCGCTGCCGCGGCCCACCAGGACCTCGGCCACGACATCGAGTGCCGGCACGCGCGGCACGACGCGGAGGAACTGGCTGACATAGCCCAGTGTTTCGTGGCGGACGGCGAGGATGGTGCGTGGGTCGGCGGCAGCCAGATCAACCATCTCGCCCTGATGGCGGATAAGGATGTGGCCCGAATCCGCACGATAATTGCCATACAGGCTACGCATCAGGGTGGACTTCCCAACACCTGACGGTCCGGACAGCACGACGCACTCGCCTGCATGGAGATCGAGGTCGATGCCCGACAGGACTGGAATCCGCACACCGCCCTGGAGATGCAGCGTGAAGCCCTTCGCGAGCGCGTCAGTGCGCAACATCAATCGCGGCGAGCAACTCATGCCTGCAGGACCGAACTGACGAGCAACTGCGTGTAGGGATGCTGCGGATCATCCAGCACCTGATCGGTCAGCCCCTGCTCCGCCACGCGCCCGCGCTGCATCACCATGATGCGATGCGCCAGCAGCCGCGCCACACCGATATCGTGCGTCACCAGCACAGCGGCAACCTTGAGCCGCGACACCAGCGAGCGGATCAGATCGAGCAGCCGTGCCTGCACCGATACATCCAGCGACCCCGTCGGCTCGTCCATGAAGACCAGACGCGGATGGGTCACCAAGGTTCGCGCGATCTGCAACCGTTGCAGCATGCCGCCCGAGAAGGTGCGCGGCATGTCATCCACGCGATTGGCGTCGATCTCGACCTGCGTCAGCCAGTCGATCGCCTGCTCGCGGATGTTGCCATAGTGTCGGGCGCCCTGCGCCATGAGCCGTTCGCCGACATTGCCGCCCGCGGTGACATTCATGCGCAGGTTCTGCCGCGGGTCCTGATGCACGAATCCCCAGTCGGACCGGTGCAGCGTTCGCAGCGCTGGCGCGGGCATCGCGTGCACGTCGTGCAGTCGCCCCGCCGGATCGCGGTACCAGACCGCACCTCCATCAGGCGGCAGCCGGCCCGAAAGAACGTTCAGCAAGGTGGTCTTGCCGGATCCGGACTCACCAACGACCGCCAGAATCTCGCCTGGCCAGAGGTCAACATCCACATCGATCAGCGCGGTGAGCGCGCCATACGACAGCGAAAGCCCGCGGGCTGACACGAGAGTATCGTTACTCATTCCGCAGCCTCCTTGAGGCCCTCGGTGCCGACGTGGCCCGCGGCCCGCCGCTCCGCGCAATGATCGGTGTCCGAACAGACGAACAGCCGCCCGCCACGGTCATCGATCACCACCTCGTCCAGATAGGAATCGGTCGCCCCGCATAGCCCGCAGGGATGCGACGCGCGGATCGGGCGAAACGGATGGTCGTCGAAGTCAAGCGAACGCACTTCGGTCCAGGGTGGAATCGCGTAGATGCGCTTCTCCCGTCCCGCACCGAACAACTGCAATGCCGGCATAAGGTGCATCTTCGGATTGTCGAATGCAGGGATCGGGCTCGGCGACATCAGGTAACGCTGGTTCACCATCACCGGATAATCGTAGCTGATCGAGATCTGCCCGAACCGGGCAACGTCCTCGTAGAGCTTCACATGCATCAGCCCGTAGTCGGCCAATGAATGCATGCGTCGTGTCTCGATGCGCGATGGCTCGAGCCGGAACAGCGGTTCCGGCTGCGGCACCTGATAAACGATAATCTGGTCGTCGCGCAGCGTCTTCTCCGGGATGCGGTGCCGCGTCTGGATCACCGTCGCATCCGCCGTTCGTGTCGTAGTGCGTACGCCGGCCGTACGGCCGAAGAAGCGCCGGATCGACACAGCATTGGTCGTGTCGTCTGCCCCCTGGTCGATGACCTTGAGCACGTCGTCAGCGCCCAGCACCGACGCGGTAACCTGGATACCGCCGGTGCCCCATCCGTATGGCAGCGGCATCTCGCGCGAGCCGAACGGCACCTGGTGCCCGGGGATTGCCACTGCCTTCAACAGCGAGCGGCGCACCATGCGCTTCGTCTGCTCGTCCAGGTAGGCAAAGTTGTAGCCCTTCATCGACCGAACCTCCCCCTCCCCTTGGTTGGGGGGAGAGGGCGCCACCAGAACCGCACAGCCCTCTCCCGCGGGGGAGAGGGAGGCGCTTCACCGCATGCCGGCTGCATCGTCATTCCGCGGCCTCCGCGCGTTCCGCCATCCGCGTAACCTCGCGTTGCAGTCGCCGCACATTCTCCAACTCGCTCTGGAAATCGACGTAGTGCGGCAGCTTGAGGTGTTCGACGAACCCGGTCGCCTCGATGTTGTCCGAATGGTACAGCACGAATTCGACATCCTGCGCCGGTGCGGTGACTTCCTCGCCAAGTTCCTCCGCCCGCATGGCGCGATCGACCAGTGCCATAGCCATCGCCTTGCGCTCGGAAAAGCCGAACACCAGCCCATAACCACGAGTGAACTGTGGCGGCGCGGTTTTCGAGCCTTTGAACTGATTGACCATCTGACACTCGGTGACGGTGATGTCGCCGATATCGATGGCAAACCCCAGTTCCGGCGGCTCGATCTCAACCGACACCTCGCCCATGCGGATTTCGCCAGCGAAAGGATGCGTGCCGCCATAGCCGCGCTGCGTCGAATAGCCGAGGGCCAGCAGAAAACCTTCGTCGCCGCGTGCCAGGGCCTGAAGGCGCATATCGCGAGCAGCGGGAAATGTCAGCGGCTGCCGCGTCAGGTCGCCGGGCTCAGCCTCGCCATTCCCGTCAGGTTCGATCAGCCCCTCATCGCCGAGGATATCAGGCACGCGTGGCATAGCCGTCAGCGTCTCGCCGCCGCATGTCGCCGCACCAGTCGCGTCCCCCTCGGCCAGGCCAAAATCAAGCAGCCGATGCGTGTAGTCATAGGTGGGGCCAAGCACCTGACCGCCAGGGAGGTCCTTGAACACCGCAGAAATGCGCCGCCTGATCTGCATTGCCGAAGTATCGACCGGCAGCGAATGCGCGAAGCGCGGCAACGTCGTGCGATAGGCGCGCAGCAGGAACGCAGCTTCGATCAGATCCCCCTGCGACTGTTTCACCGCCAGTGCGGCAAGCTCCCTGTCATAGAGTGAACCTTCGCCCATCGCGCGATCGACACTGCGACCGAGCTGACCCGCGATCTGCGCGAGCGACAGCTCAGGCACCGCCTGATCGCCACGCCTCTCCTCAGCGAGCCAGGCATGAGCATTGTCGATCGCCTGCTCGCCACCTTTGACCGTAACATAGGCCATAGGTCACGCCTCCTCGATTGACACGCTGCGCGGCAACGCGGTGAGCGTTGTTCCCGCGCACAGGATGATGTCGACGCCACGCGGGTACAGCGCGTGGTTGTGCTGCCAGACGGCAGCGAAGTCCGCTGGCAGTCCGTCGGTCGCCAGCACTGTCGGTTCGCGCAGGCCGGGGCCGGACAAACGATAGCGCGTGCCGGTTCCCAGAGCGCCAATCTGCAGGATCAGCGTAGCGGAACTCTCCGGTGTCTCGTGCGAACCAGCCGACAATGCTGCGAGATCCGGCAGCGACAATGCCAATGCGAACGTGGCGTTGCCGGGCGCATCGATGATGGATGCTCCGCAATGAAATGCCAGCCAATCACCCGCCGTCGCGACCGAATGCTCCAGCCACAGTGGCGTCTCGTTGTCGACCAGTGTCAGCAGCACCGCCGCAGTCGCCTGGTCCAGCGGCGCGGGCGCCATCAGCCGCGTGCCGACCCGATGCAGCCTGCCCGGCCGCGCCATCGCATCGAGCACCGCACGGAATGTCGCCTGTGCTTCGCCCACCGGGTCGGTGAAGCCAGCCAGCGCAACTGTCGCACTCATGAGCGCATGTTCCGCATGGCAAAGAATTGCACGCGTGTCGCCGCCGCCTTTGCCGACACAGCGTCACGCTGCGCCTGCTGCATCTCGGCCAGTGGTTCGATAACCTCCTCCAGCAATGCATTCTGTCGTGTCGTATCTTGCAACATCGCGTCAGTCACCGCCGCCAGCTCTGCCAGGCGCTCATTGCGCCCCGCAATGTAGGCGTGGCCGACGCATCCGACGTCGGTGCGCACGGTGCAGCGCGTCGCGGTCATCTCGCCCAGGTTGAATGCCGCGCCACCGCCACCGGTGCGCCCACGTACCATCACCAGTCCCGCCTCGGGTCCGCGCAGCACGCGATACGCCGGCAGGTCGCCAAGGCGTTCGCAGAGTTGGGCGACATCGGCGCGGGCCAGCACGGCCATCCAACGACGACGCGCGGCGTACGGTTGTTCCGGTGGCACTGCATCGGGCATGGCGAGCGCCTGCGCTTGTTTGGATGTCTAGACAGCTAACCCGGGATACGGCTATCGTCAAGTCAGGAGTTATTCGAATGGGCGTCGGCACAGGTGACATTCCAATGACGTTGGAGCCGGTGCTGCGCCAGGACGGCGTGGCACTGTGGCGGCAGATCGCAAATCGCCTCCAGCACGACATCGGCGCCGGGATCTATCCGCCAGGTGGCCGCCTGCCGACCGAAGCAGAACTGGCGCAGCAGTTCCGTGTCAACCGCCACACGGTGCGGCGCGCGCTCGAGGAACTCTCGCGGGGCGGGTTGGTTCGTGTAGAGCAGGGCCGCGGGTCTTTCGTTGCCGAGGACGTGCTGGAATACGCGGTCGAGGCGCGCACGCGTTTCTCCGAGTGGATCCGTCGCCACAACATGGAGCCCTCCGGACGCCTGCTGCAGCTCAAGGAAACCGCTGCTGATTCGCATGTCGCGGCGGCCCTGGGCATTCGCGCCGGTAGCCGCGTCGTGTTGCTCGAACGGCTGGGGTTTGCCGATGACAGGCCGGTGAGCCTGTCGCAGCACCACTTCCCGACAGCGCGGCTCCGTGGCGTGCTCGATGCCCTGCGTGCCGCGCCGACAATCACCGAGGCTCTGAAGGCGGTCGGCGTCACGGACTATCTGCGGCAGCTTACCCGCGTCTCCGCGCGGCTGCCGAACGCGGAGGAGGCGGAACTGCTGCGGATGCCGCGCAACCGGCCATTGCTGGTCACCGAGAACGTCAATGTCGATCGGGCCGGCATGGTGGTGGAATTCGGCGTGTCGCGCTATCCAACGCCGCGCGTGCAGATCGTCTTCGAACCATAAGAGCGAGAGCAATGGACAGACTGCGGATCACGGGGGGGCGGGTACTGTTGGGCTCGGACGGCGAGCAGGCAGTGGACCTGACGCTGGAGGATGGGTGTATCGCCGGCATCGACCGCAACGGGGCCGGAGCGGAACTGGATGCGCGCGGTCTGCTGGTGCTGCCCGGTATCGTCGACATCCATGGCGATGCGTTCGAGCGCCAGTTGCAGCCGCGACCCGGCGTCGGCTTTGCTGCAGATATCGCGCTGCAGGAGACGGAAACGCAGCTGCTGGCGAATGGCATCACCACCGCGTTCCACGGTGTGACGCTGTCTTGGGAGCCTGGCCTGCGTAGCCTCGAGGCGTGGCAGGCGTTGCTTGATGCATTGGAGGCAGGACGCTGGACCTGCGACATGCGTGTGCATCTCCGCTGGGAGGCATACAACCTCGATGCGCTCGACATCGCGTTGTCCGACATCGCCGCTGGGCGCGTGCATCTGTTGGCCTTCAACGACCACACGCCGTCGATCCTGAGACATGTGCAGAATCCGGTGGTGGGCGCGAAGTACAGCGATCGTGCCCGAATGAAGTTCGATGATTTCCGTGCGCTCGCCGAACAGGTCGGTGCCCGAGCGTCTGGCGTTTCAGCCGCGCTGGAACGGCTTGCCGCGGCAGCGCGCGAGGCCGGACTGCCGATGGCGAGCCACGATGATGCGATGATCAGCACGCGTGAGGCATTTCGCGCGCAAGGAGCCCGTATCTGCGACTTTCCAATGGCCGAGGACGTTGCGCAGGAGGCCAGTGCCGCCGGTGACTGGGTGGTGATGGGCTGCCCGAATGTGGTGCGCGGCGGATCGCATCTCGGTTGGGCATCCGCGGCAAGGATGGCGGAAGCAGACATTTGCAGCGTGCTGTCGTCCGACTATTTCTATCCGGCGATGTTGCGTGCGGCCATGGTGCTGGCCGGTCGGGGCGTGCTCGACCTGCCGCGCGCGTGGGCATTGATCTCGACCAATCCGGCCGCCGCGGCGGGGCTTGGCGATCGTGGTGCAATCGCGGAAGGACTGCGTGCCGACGTTGTGCTGGTCGATCCGGCGGTCCCGCGCATCGTTGCCACCATTGCCGGCGGGCAAATCGCGTATGTGACTGCCGAGGGCGCCGCGAGACTTTCGTTGGCAACCGCGCCCTGATGTTCACCGCACCGGTGGGGCGGGCTGCGTCGCGGCAGGATGGTTGAACACAACCTGGCGCATCCAATCTGGCATCGCTGAATCTGGCGTGCGTTCAGCGACCGGCACTGCGACTTCGAAACGGCCAAGGAAAGGCAGCACCGCGGGAAGCGTGTGCAGTCTCAGCATCGCGCCACCGGTCGGTTGCCACCGCGTTGAGGCGATCGCGAGGCGGATCGCGGTCTCCGCGTGATGGATGGCCAGCTTGGTGGGACGCCCCGGTACGCGGATCACGGCGAGCGTTTCCGACTCGAGGGCGCGTAGTCTGATCTTGCCGTTGCGCGCCGAGGTGGCCGCGAACTCGCTGTCCACGCTTGGCGATGCGACGCGAAACCACCACCGGCCCGCGCCTTCCTCGGCCTGCACGAGAGGGCGCGTGACACGTAGCCGCGCCCGGCTTCGATTTTTGCCACTCGCATAATTGCCCAGGCGCCGAACTGCGGTCGCGCGAGCTCGGTCGGGTTCGCCCTTGACGCAGGTCTCCAGTGACCAGCCGGCGAGCGTCTGGTGGATCTCCACCGGTCCGTGATGTTCGACGATCAACTCGTCGGCGGCCTCATTGGATCGGAACGGCAGCCAGTTCGGGCTCCACAGCCGCTGTGCCTTCTCGCTGATCCGGGCGATCAGAATGCCGACGGGTCTTCGGGGTCCGCGGCTGAAACCGCTCACGGCGTGCGTCGCTGACATATTGCTATACCGCGTGGTGTGCGCCTCAAATGAGAAACGAGATACCAGTCGCTCATGCCGTGAAAGATGCCCAGGCGTGCATATAAATTCGATGGTGCTCCAGCGGCTGGAGAATAGTTACCCTACCTCTCAGCGCGGTTGGTGGGTGCCGATCGTGGCTATATGCATCCTATATATGGCGGCTGCCGCCGCGCCATCGATTTTATACTGTCCGCGTCATTAAGTACCTCGTCCCCGCGTATCGGGCAGGCACGCTTCGCGTGAGTCTGCACCCTTGAATGGAGCGTGGCGTGGAAAATGTCGAGACTGCACTTGGTAAGGTAGATGGGCCTGTCCAGAATTCCGTCACGCAGTACTCTTCGGGTGACTTTCTGCGACATTTCGGAACGGTTATCGCGGTCTGTTTGGGACTGGCGTTGCTTGCCCACATCCTGGTGATGTTCGTGGGGCAATACTGAACAATGCGCGCCATTCGCTGGCGGTTATCGGCATTGCACTCAATGCTCGCGTTCTCAGCAATGCCTCGATCCATATATGGAATTTATATGCCGAACCAGCCTACACGCCATCGATTCTATACGAGATCGGGGCTAGGTGTTGTGCAACGCAACATGCCAGCCGCATGCGGCGGGGTCGTTGCTGACCGGGGAAAATCACCATGCTCGATATCATATACATCTTGATAGGCGGCGCCTTCCTGGGCGGCTGCGTGCTCTACGCCATCGCCTGCGATCACTTGTGAGGCCATTGCCATGACCCTCGACTATGCGCTGGGTGCGATCGTGACGATCGGCCTGCTGGTTTATCTCGTCTACGCCCTGATCCGCCCGGAAAAGTTCTGAGCAGGATCGCGAGGAGTAACGCGTCATGACGTTCAATGGTTGGTTGCAGATCGCGATCTATGCCGTGCTGGTGATCCTGATCACGAAGCCGTTCGGCGGCTACATGACGCGCGTCTTCAACGGCGAGCACACGCCGCTGCGTCGGATCGTGCATCCGATCGAGGTCGGCATCTACAAGCTGTGCGGCGTTCGCGAGGACGAGGAGCAGCACTGGGTCAGCTACGCCGTCGCGATGCTGGCGTTCAGCTTCGCCGGCTTCGCGATCATGTACGCGATCCAGCGGCTGCAGACCGTGCTGCCATTCAATCCGCAGGGGCAGAGTACCATCTCGCCGGACTCCGCCTTCAACACCTCGGTCAGCTTCATGACCAATACCAACTGGCAGTCGTACGTGCCCGAGACGACGATGAGCTATCTGACGCAGATGTGGGCTCTCACCGTGCACAACTTCGTCTCGGCCGCGACCGGCATCGTGCTCGCCATCGTGCTGATCCGTGGTTTCGCGCGGCGTTCTGCGCGCACGCTCGGCAATTTCTGGGTCGATCTGACCCGCTGCGTGCTGTACATCCTGCTGCCCATCTCCATCGTCGTGGGCTTGGTGTTCATCGCCCTCGGCACGCCGGAGAACCTGAACGGCTATACCGATGTGACGACACTGGAAGGCGCCAAGCAGGTCATCGCGCAAGGCCCGGTGGCTTCGCAGGAAGTCATCAAGATGATGGGCACCAACGGCGGCGGCTTCTTCAATGCCAATTCGTCGCATCCATTCGAAAACCCCAGTGCGCTGACCAACCTGATCCAGATGCTGCTGATCTTCTCGATCGGCGCGGGTCTGACCAACGTGTTCGGCCGCATGGTCGGCAGCCAGCGTCAGGGCTGGGCGATCTTCGCGGTGATGGGCGTCTTGTTCCTGATCGGCGTGGTCACCTGCTATTCGGCGGAATCGGCGGGCAACCCGGCATTCACGCCATTCCATGTCGACCAGACCGCGAGCGCCCTCCAGGCCGGCGGCAACATGGAAGGCAAGGAGGTCCGCTTCGGCCTCGCCAACTCGGCGCTGTTCACCACCGTGACCACCGATGCGTCGTGCGGCGCGGTCAACAACATGCATGACAGTCTGCTGCCGCTCGCCGGCATGGTGCCGATGGTCAACATCATGCTGGGCGAGATCATCTTCGGCGGCGTTGGCTCAGGCCTCTACGGTATGCTGCTGTTCGTCATCGTCGCGATGTTCGTCGCCGGCCTGATGGTTGGCCGCACGCCGGAATATCTTGGCAAGAAGCTCGAGGCGAAAGAGGTCAAGATGGCAATGCTCGCCATCCTGATCCTGCCGCTGTCCATCCTCGGCTGGACCGCCCTCGCAGTGGTACTGCCGGTCGGTACCGGCGCGATGGCCAACGCGGGGCCGCACGGTTTCTCCGAGGCGCTGTATGCCTACACGTCGGCCACCGGCAACAACGGCAGCGCCTTCGCCGGCCTCTCCGCCAACGTGCCGTTCTGGAATGACACGCTGGCGCTGGCGATGTTCATCGGCCGCTTCCTGATGATCATCCCAATGCTCGCAGTCGCAGGCTCGCTGGTGCAGAAAAAGATCGTGCCGATCTCGGCTGGCACCTTCCCCACCGACAGTGGGCTGTTCGTCGGCTTGGTGGTCGGTGTGATCGCAATCACCGGTGGGCTGATCTACTTCCCTGCGGTCGCGCTCGGCCCCGTCGTCGAGCATTTCGCGATGCACGCGGGCACCCTCTTTGACACAGGCAGCTAACCAATGGAAATCCGCAACAAGATGCGCGAATCCCAGTCCACCATCCTGGACCCCGCGATACTTCTGCCGGCGATAGGGCAGTCGTTCGTCAAGCTCAACCCGCGCCTGATGATCAAGAACCCAGTGATGTTCGTGGTCGAGATCGTCGCCATGCTCACCACCGTGATCTTCTTGCGCGACCTTGGGACCGGCGGCGGACATCTCGGCTTCACCTTCCAGATCATTGTCTGGCTATGGGTGACCGTGCTGTTTGCCAACTTCGCCGAGGCTGTGGCCGAAGGCCGCGGCAAGGCGCAGGCGGCGACGCTCCGCCGCGCGCGCACCGAAACCGCCGCCAAGCGGCTCGCGACGCTGAATGCCACGAACTGGCAGGTCGTGGCCGCACCGGAGTTGAAGCAGGGCGACATCGTGCTGGTCGAGGCCGGCGATCTGATCCCCAGCGACGGCGACGTGATCGAAGGCATCGCATCCGTCGATGAGTCGGCGATCACCGGTGAGTCCGCGCCTGTCATCCGCGAGAGCGGCGGCGATCGCTCGGCCGTCACCGGCGGCACGCGTGTCCTGTCCGACTGGATCAAGGTGCGCATCACCGCCACACAGGGTTCTACCTTCCTCGATCGCATGATTGCGCTGGTGGAAGGCGCGGAGCGGCAGAAGACGCCGAACGAGATCGCGCTGAACATCCTGCTCGCCGGACTGACGATCATCTTCGTCATCGCGGTCGCCACCATTCCGAGCTTCGCCACCTATGCCGGCGGCTCAGTGTCGGTGGTGATCCTGGTCGCGCTGTTCGTGGCACTGATCCCCACCACGATCGGCGCGCTGCTGTCGGCGATCGGCATCGCCGGCATGGATCGCCTGGTGCGCTTCAATGTTCTGGCGATGTCGGGACGCGCCGTGGAGGCCGCCGGCGATGTCGATACGCTGCTGCTCGACAAGACCGGCACCATCACGCTGGGCAATCGCCAGGCGACCGAGTTCCTGCCACTGGCTGGCGTGACGCAGCAGGAACTTGCTGATGCCGCACAGTTCGCCTCGCTGTCGGACGAGACGCCGGAAGGCCGTTCGATCGTGGTGCTGGCGAAGGAGAAGTACAACATCCGGGGGCGCGAAATGGCGCCGGTGGATGCACACTTCATCGCCTTCACGGCGCAGACACGCCTGTCCGGCGTCGATCTCGGCGGCTCCGCGATCCGCAAGGGTGCGGTCGATGCCGTGCTGGCCTTCGCCCGGCATGCCGGCAACGGTGACAATGGCGGCGGTGTCGCGGTGCGCTCCACAGTGTCGGAGGCCGCGGTGCGCGAACTCACCGCGAAGTCGGAGGAGATCGCCAAGTCGGGCGGCACGCCACTCGGCGTCTGCAAGGATGGCCGTCTGCTCGGCGTGATCCATCTGAAGGACATCATCAAGGGCGGCATCCAGGAGCGGTTCTCCGAGCTGCGCCGCATGGGCATCCGCACGGTGATGATCACCGGCGACAATCCGCTCACCGCCGCGGCGATCGCCGCTGAATTGGGCGTGGACGACTTCCTTGCCCAGGCGACGCCGGAGGCCAAGCTCAAGCTGATCCGCGACGAGCAGGCGCAGGGCAAGCTGGTGGCGATGTGCGGCGACGGCACCAACGATGCGCCGGCGCTGGCTCAGGCCGATGTCGGCGTGGCGATGAACACGGGCACCATGGCGGCGCGCGAGGCCGGCAACATGGTGGATCTCGACAGCGATCCGACCAAGCTGATCGAGATCGTCGAGATCGGCAAACAGCTTCTCATGACCCGTGGTGCGCTGACCACCTTCAGCATCGCCAACGACGTGGCGAAGTACTTCGCCATGATCCCGGCGATGTTCATCGCGTTCTATCCGCAGCTTCAGGCGCTGAACGTGATGCGGCTGGGCAATCCCGAAAGCGCCATCCTATCCGCGATCATCTTCAATGCGCTGATCATCGTGGTGCTGATCCCGCTGGCGCTGCGTGGCGTGGCGTATCGGCCGATCGGTGCCGCGGCGATCCTGCGCCGCAACCTGCTGCTTTACGGCGTCGGCGGGATCATCGTGCCGTTCGTCGGCATCAAGCTGATCGACATGCTTGTCACATCCATCGGCCTGGCCTGAGGAGGCCCCAGAGGAAACCATTGTCATGAAACACATTCGCCCCGCTATCGTGATGATCATCGCCATGACGGTGATCACCGGGATCATCTACCCGCTGCTGATGACCGGCATTGCCCAGGCCGTGTTTCCGTATCAGGCGAACGGCAGCCTGATCGAGAAGAACGGCAAGGTGATCGGGTCTGCGCTGATCGGGCAGAGCTTCACGTCCGATAAGTACTTCCACAGCCGGCCGTCGGCGACGACGGAACCTGATCCGAAGGACGCGACGAAGACGGTGCCGGTGCCGTACGCGGCGGACAACTCGTCCGGCTCCAATCTCGGGCCCACCTCGAAGGCGCTGGTGGATCGGGTGAAGGCTGACGCTGCGACGCTGGCGAAGGAGAATCCCACCACGCCAATACCGTCCGACCTGGTCACCACGTCGGCGAGCGGGCTCGACCCTGACATCACGCCGGCCGGCGCGCTGTTCCAGGTGCCGCGCGTGGCCAAGGCACGCGGGCTGTCCGAGGACAAGGTGCGGCAGTTGGTCGAGGACAATGTCTCCGGCCGCCTGCTGGGCATCATCGGCGAGCCGCATGTCAACGTGCTGAAGCTGAACCTCGCGCTGGACGCGATGAACGGGTAGAGGAGAGGTGGTGAGGAGTGGGGTTTGGACGATCGAGGCTCACGCGAAGGCAGGCCCTCACCCGACGCGCTGTTGGAGACCGCGCAACAGGGCGCGCGTGGTCGCCTGAAGATCTTCCTTGGCGCTGCCCCCGGCGTCGGCAAGACCTTCGAGATGCTCTCCGCGGCCCGCGCGCGCGATCTGGAAGGCGTCGATGTCGTCGTTGGCGTGGTCGAGACGCACGGGCGACGCGAGACCGAGGCGCTGCTCGACGGCATGGAGATCGTTCCGCGCCGTCCGGTGGATTATCGCGGGCGAACCCTGGCGGAACTGGATCTCGATGCGCTGCTGGCGCGCCGCCCGCAGCTCGCCCTGGTCGATGAACTGGCGCACACCAACGCGCCGGGCAGCCGCCATCCCAAGCGCTACATGGACGTGGAGGAGCTGATCGCCGCCGGCATCGATGTCTATACGACGCTCAATGTCCAGCACGTCGAAAGCCTGAACGACGTCATCGCGCAGATCACCCGTATCCGGGTGCGCGAGACGGTGCCCGATTCGATCATCGACAAGGCCGACGACATCGAGCTGATCGACCTGACGCCGGAAGACCTGATCCAACGCCTGCGCGACGGCAAGGTCTACGTGCCGCACCAGGCGGAGCGTGCCATCCGCCACTACTTCTCGCCCGGCAACCTGACCGCGCTGCGCGAGCTTGCGCTGCGGCGCACCGCGCAGCGGGTGGACGAGCAGATGGTGCGCTATATGCAGGCGCATGCAATTCCGGGGCCGTGGGCGGCCGGCGAGCGCATCCTGGCCTGCGTCGGCAGCGACGCCACCGGCACAGACGTGGTGCGTCAAGCCAAGCGCATGGCGGACAGTCTGAAGGCGCCCTGGACCGCTGTGCATGTCGAGACCGGGCGCGATCTGAACCTCGGCGAGGCCGAGCGTGACCGGATCGCCGAGGCGATGCGGCTGGCGGAGCGGCTTGGCGCGGAGACGGTGACGCTGCCGGGGCAGGACGTGGCGGACACGATTGCCGAGTACGCGCGGGCCAATAATGTCACGCACATCATCATCGTGCAGCCGCCGCGGGCGTGGTGGCGGGAGCTGTTCTACGGCTCGCTGGCGCAGCAGCTCATCCGCAAGAGCGGCGGCGCCGGTGTGCATGTGCTCGGACGCAACCGCGAGGCGTCGAGGCCGCGCGCGTTCGCGGTACCGACAAGCGAAGCGAGGGCCTACCTCGGCAGTCTGGTGTTCGTCGCCGTGTCGTTGGGTGGCGCGCTCCTGCTGCATCAGAGGCTGGGTGTCGCCAGCGTGGCGATGACGTTTCTGACCGCTGTGCTGGTGTCCGCGGTGGTGCACGGATTGAGGCCGGCGCTGTTGGCCAGTTTCGCCAGCGTGCTGGCCTACAACTTCTTCTTTCTGCCGCCGCTCTACACATTCACCATTGCCGACCCGGAGAACGTCGCCGCGCTGTTCTTCTTCGGCGTGACCGCGGTGATCGCGAGCAACCTGACCGCGCGAGTGAGGGCGCAGGCGATTGTCGCACGACAGAGGGCGCGCACCACCGAGGAGCTGTACCAGTTCAGCCGCAAGCTGGCGGGTGCCGCGAATCTCGACGATCTGTTGTGGGCGACCGTGCATCAGATCGCGCTGATGCTGAAGGTGCGTGTCGTCATTCTGCTGCCGGAGGACGGGAGGGTCGCGGTGCGCGCCGGCTTCCCGCCGGAGGACATGCTGGACGACGCTGACCTCGCTGCCGCGAAGTGGTGCTGGGAGAGGAACCGTACGGCAGGCCGCGGGTCCGATACGCTGCCGGGAGCCAAGCGGCTGTTCATGCCGATGAACACCGGGCGCGGCGCGGTCGGTGTGGTCGGGATCGACAGCGATGATCCGGGTCCGATCCTGACCCCGGATCAGCATCGGCTGCTGGATGCGTTGGCCGATCAGGCCGCGCTGGCGATCGAGCGGGTCAATCTGGTCGAGGACGTGGAGAGCGCGCGCATCGTGGCCGAGACGGATCGGCTGCGCGCGGCGCTGCTGACGTCGATCTCGCATGATCTACGCACGCCGTTGGCGTCGATCCTGGGGTCTGCGACCAGTCTCAGCGAGGCGCTCGACGCGTCGACGCGGCTCGACCTGATCCACAACATCCGGGACGAGGCGGAACGGCTCAATCGTTTCATCGGCAACCTGCTCGACATGACGCGGCTGGAGTTCGGGACCGCTGCGGCTTCGCACCGGCGCGGTCGAACTGTCCGATGCGATCGGCAGCGCGTTGCGGCGTGCCAGCAAGATCCTGGCGGAGCATCGCACGCAGGTGGTGCTGCAACCCAATCTGCCGATGCTCGATCTGGACGAGGTACTGTTCGAGCAGGTGCTGTTCAACCTGCTGGACAATGCGAGCAAGTATGCACCGGCGGGTTCGCTGATCACCATCAAGGCATGGCAGGACGGCGGCAACGTGATGGTGCAGGTGCTGGACGAGGGGCCGGGCATCCCGGCCGCTGATCTGGAGCATGTGTTCGACAAGTTCTACCGCGTTGGCGGCGCTGATCGGCGGCGTGCCGGGACGGGGCTGGGGCTCGCGATCTGCCGCGGTTTCGTCGAGGCGATGCACGGCAGCATCGTGGCAACCAATCGCACCGACCATTCGGGAGCGGTGTTCACCCTGACGCTGCCGGTGTTCGCCGCGGCCGAGAGGCCGACGGAGACGATCGAATGACTGAGGGTGCCGGACCGGCACGGGTTCTGGTGGTGGATGACGAACCGGCGATCCTGCGTTTCCTTCGCGCGGGTCTGGGCAGCCAGGGCTACGTGGTGGTCGAGGCGATGTCGGGTCAGATCGCGCTCGACGCGGTGCGGCAGCGGCGCGCCGATCTCGTGGTGCTCGATCTGGGATTGCCGGACATTGACGGGCTGGAGGTTATCCGGCGCATTCGCGAGTCCGGTGCGATGCTGCCGATCATCGTGCTCTCCAGTCGGGAGAACGAGGCGGCCAAGGTGGCGGCGCTCGATCTGGGTGCGGACGACTACGTGACGAAGCCGTTCGGCATCGACGAACTGCTGGCGCGGGTGCGTGCGGCGCAGCGCCATCGGCTGCAGCAGCAGGGCGAGAGGCCGGTGTTCCGGGCCGGTGATTTGACGGTGGACCTGGTGCGGCGGATCGTGACGGTGCGCGGCCAGGAGGTGAAATTCTCGCCGCGGGAGTATGATCTGCTGCGGCTCCTGGTGGCGCACGCCGGCAAGGTGCTGACGCACAACATGATCCTTCGCGAGGTCTGGGGGCCGAACACCGACGTGCAATACCTCCGTATTTACATAAGGGCGCTGCGGCAGAAGATCGAGCGCGACACCGAGAAGCCGGAATACATTCAGACCGAGACCGGCGTGGGGTACCGGCTGCGGGCACCGGAGTGATGGCGATCGGCGAGCTGATCGGGCCGGATCGGGTTGTGGTGGGGCTGCGGGTCGCTGACAAGGCGCAATTGCTGCACGATGTGGCGGGGCGGGCGGCGACGGCGCTGGGGCTGGACCGGCGCGCGGTATTCGATGCTTTGCAGGGGCGGGAGAACCTGGGATCGACCGGGCTGGGCAAGGGGTTCGCCCTGCCGCATGCGCGGCTGGATGCGCTTCGCGAGCCGTTCGCGCTGTTTGTGCGGCTGGCGCGGCCGATCGACTTTGCGGCGATCGACGAGGGGCCGGTGGATTTGGTGATTCTGCTGTTGAGTCCGGTGAATGGCGGCAATCAGCATCTGGCGACGCTGGCGGCGCTGTCGCGACCGCTGCGCAATGCGGGGTTCGTGCAGAAGCTGCGTCAGGCGGCCGATGCGGCGGCGGTGCATCGGCTGCTCGTCAGTGTTTGATCGGCCGGGCATCGGGGTGAAGGCAACGTCTCGGTTCTGTCTCACGACGCGTGGGTGGATACGATGGGTCGTTTGGTGAGACGAATAAGAGAAGAAATTAGGAAACGCAGATGCACGCAGATGCACGCAAATGGTGTTGTGCCGCGTGATTGGTCGGGGTCAGCGAGCCGTATCGGAGTGAGGTGGTCCTCTTTCTTTGCCAGGCTCTATACCCAGGAAGAAGTCGTAGCCATTCGGCAGAAGTCGAGACAGCTTCATGCTGCGTACCGACCAGCAGGCCAGTAAAATTATTTTGGGGACGGCGTCGGCGTCCCCTCAGAATCGAAGTTCTTGCTGACCTCTGGCACATCAACCAAAGGAGGCGCCCTCGTGGCGCCGTCTCTTCGCTCGCCCATCGGCCGGATCGGCCGCCGGTAAGCAATAGCCAACAGGCGACCTCCTCACGTCGGGATGGCAGCCGTTCGGTCGGGTCTCTTGTCGAGTGCGCGCAGGACAGGGGTGGAACCGGTGATGATGGCCTGCACCAGGTCAGGCGGGAGTGGGCCGCAATTCAGCTTGTGGGGGATATGGCCGAGGCGGCGGATCAGGGCGGCGCGTTTGCGGTGGAGGCGCGCGTAGCGTTCGGCCTCGGCGATCGGGTTGGGCTTCGGCGGTTCGGCTGGCTGTGGCGCGGGTGCTGGTTGAGGCTCGATCAGGGCGTCCGCCGCCTGCACGGAGGGACGATGTTCGGCTGGTGTGGCGGCGTCGTCTGCGGCGGAACCCGACGCGCGCAGCTGGCGCTCCGCCTGGGCACGCAGCAGCGCGGTCCGCCAGCGATGCGCCTGGCGCATCATGCTGGCGGACTGGGCAGTGCATTTCAGGATGTGCGTGACGTCAGATGGATGCTCCCGGGCCAGACGAAGACTGTCCAGCGCCTGCGCACTGGCGGCGACATATTGTGCCGCGAGGTTGGCTTCGTCGGGGTTGGCGGGCAGTAGCGAGGCGACGTGAGCGATGGCGGCGCGATCACGGCTTGCTGCATCATCGGGAGAGTCGGTGACGGGGGGAGGCAGGAGAGAGCGGATGGTATGGACGGTCTGGTAGTAGGTGTCCCTGGGGAGCCTGGAGGCCAGTTCGGTGGCGGAAATGTCCATTTCTAGGAAATAAAGACTATTGTGGGGCTGGAGTCAAGCTCTTTTTCCTATTGCGGCTGGGCCGATCAAAGCGCGCGCTCCGTCCGAGCACACTGAGTTTCACCATGACCACGTGACTCGCATCACATCCTGCCGCCTGCCTGGTCGCATAGTCTCCTGCGGTCTGCAGTCAGGGAGATGCAGGAAATGGTCGACATGCATCATTCACTCGTCCACGGCGGCTGGGCCAAGGAGGCGTGCGGCTACATCGCCAGCAGCCTGGTGCTTTGCACGTTCTCGGTCACGTCGATGCAGGTGCTGCGGTGTATAGGCATCGCCAGCAACATCGCGTTCATCGGCTATGCAATCATGACCCGCGCGACGCCCATCCCGATCCTGCACGGCCTCCTGTTGCCGTTGAACATTTACCGGCTGGTACAGTTCGGGCAGCCCCGCAGAGCGACCCTAAGGGAAGTGGCGTCATGAGTGACCTGAGTTATGCCGAACGACTGCGTGAAACCATCGAGCGAAAGCTCAGGCTGCGCGGCGTGTTCACGTCACTGGCTCTGATTGAGGACAACGAACGGGAGATCCGCAAGGCACAACATGCGCTGCGTGCAGTCGAGTTGACGTTGGGGTCTCAGCGTACCGCCTACCATGCGTCGGCAGGCGAACACGGATGACGCGATAGAGGAGTGTGCGCACCAGCGTTGGAGTACTGGTCACCGCGGCGAACTGATTGCACTATTCGAACTCGGCTACCGGAGCCGCGGGGTGAACCGAATCCATGCGAGCGAAACTCTTGCTTCTCCTCAGCCTCTCACTGTGCTGCCTGGCAAAGCAGCACGCAATCGGTCGGACCGTCTCGCCCAATGCGGATCCGGCTCGCGTGCGAACCATCGTCCAGGCAGAGGCCGAAAAGGCCAAGACAAAGGCTGTCGTGTTTGGCATGTGGGTGCGCGAGCGCGAGGTCCTGACGATGGCCTTGGGCAATTCGATGACCACCGTAGCAGCCACCACGGCCATGCACTGGCGCATCGGCGGAATCGCCAGAGACCTTCATGTCCACCTTGCTCCTGATGCTGGTCGAACAAGGGCGCATCAGCCTGGACGACAAGATATCCCGGTGGTTTCCGAAACTCCTGGCAGCCGATCAGGTAACGGTGCGAATGTTGGTGGCCAACACGGCAGGCTACATCGACTATGTGACTGTCGACGACTTCCTGAAGCTCGAACTGGCGGAGCCGTTCCGAACCTTTACGGACGACGAATTGATCAATTACTCAGTCCGTGACGGCGAAATGAACTTCGCGCCCGGCACGAGCCAGCGATACTCGCACACGGACAACGTCATCCTGGGCCAGGTTATTCAGCGCGCCACCAGGCAGTCCATGAAGGAGCTGTACGACAAGAATATCTTCGGCCCAATGCGCATGAAGGACACGCAGTATCCGGTCGATCAGCAAATCCCGATGCCAGCGCTGCACGCCTTCACGATGGACCGCAAGGTTTACGAGGATTGCACTTACTGGAACCCGTTCTGGGGTTCGACGCCGGGATTGCCCACGTCCACCATTCATGACCTGGGCAAATGGGGGCCGATCTTCGGAACCGGCCATTTGATCTCACCGGCGCACTTCAAGGAGCAGATCGCCCCGACCTCCGTGGGCAAGGGCAAGAACAAGCCTGATCTGTATTTCGCTTACGGCTTCGTGGTCGCCAATGGCTGGCTCGTGCAGAATCCCAGCATCAATGGCTACAGCGGCGGTTTCGGCTACAACCTGGCCACTGGCGTGACGATCGTGGTCGGGTCCACCAAGAGCGAGACCGCCACCACGGATGCGTCCGCCTTCGACATCCTCCGCGAGGTCGTCAAGTATGTCACCCCTGCATCACCGATTAACTTTTGAGCGCCTTGGTTGCTGGACCACCCCCAATCGTCCGGGCATTGGCTTGCTCCCCTCGACTGATTGAACTATCCGAGGTCAATACACGCGAAGGAGGTCAGCTATGGAAACGAGCCGGCGAGGCGCCATGCGGTCTATTGCCGCCATGGGCCCTTTGATGCTGCTGGGGGCAAAGGAGGCATTTGCGGCATCCGATGCTGCTCAGATCACCCAGAATGCCACAGCAGCACTTCACCGGCTCTACGCGGCCGACCATCGGGCAGCGGAGCTCGGGCGAAAGGCCGTCGGGGTCCTGGTGTTCCCCAAGATCGTGAAGGGCGGCTTCATCTTCGGGGCGCAGGGCGGCAAGGGTGTGCTTTGGGTGCACAACCATATTGACGGCTTTTACACCATTGGTGCGGCGTCTTTCGGATTGCAGGCCGGAGTGCAATGGTTCAGCTACGCCCTGTTTTTCATGGATGCTCAGGCGTTGCAGTTTCTCGACAAGAGTGACGGGTGGGCAATCGGTTCCGATCCGAGCGTGGTCGTGATCGATGCGGGTGCAGGCGCGGCGTTCGACAGCACCACCTTGTCGCACAAGGTTATCGCCATTCCATTCGGGCAAAATGGACTTATGGCAGGCCTGGCGCTGCAAGGGTCGAAGATCACGACGTACAATCCCAACGCCTGAGCCCAAATCGCGCGAAGGCAAAGGATTGAGTGATCAGATGCCGTCGCTGAACTGCGGGTGATCCGCATGCGCGGCATATAGCGGGTCCTTCCCGATTGCCCTGCGAAGCCTGCGCATTTCGTTCGGCGTCGCGACATAAAGGGTGTGGCCCGCGGCGATGACGTTCTTGGCGATTGCATCGGCGACCTGCACATGGGCGTCGTCCGTGTCGTCAACGGCAGGGCCATTTACAAAACGGATGTAGAGGGCGGCCGCGATGTAGGCAATGCCCTCTGCTTCGTAATGCGAAAGGCCTCGACTGCGCGGCAGGTTCAGGTCGTCGATGACGGCATGGGTCATTTCGTGCACCGCGATTCGTTTGTCATCGGTCGTGACGAGCGCATCCTTCATCAATGTGACGGTATCCGTGTGAGGATTGTATTTGCCGTCCCGCGGGTTGTCATCGTCATCGTCGAGATCGGGGTCGATATCGACAGTCACGAGGCCTTCCTTGAGCTTCTTGGCGACGGCCTTGTATCTATCGCCGCCAATTCTGATGGCCTCGGCCACGAAGCGTATTTTCTGTACCTCCGGGGATTGCAGGAGGGCTACGATGTCGTCCTCGATGGCCATGGCCGGCTCCCTTCGTGGATGCAGACGCCAATTGCTAGCGGCGAGAGCGCGGGCACGCTGTGAAGTAGTGCACAAATCCGCGCCTCGCTGCGGTTCGCCGGTGCGGCAGGGGTGAGAGATAGGGAGGTCACAATGAGCACAACCATCGAGCAGAACAAGGCCATCACCCGGCGCTTCTTCGAGGCTTGGAACATGCGTCAGCCTGAAGCGTTCGACGAGCTCGTCGCCCGGGACGTCGTTCGCCATTGCCAGGCGACTCCAGGTCTCGATATTTCGAATCTTGATCAGCTCAAGGCATTTCTGCGGCTGGATACCGAGGTCTTTCCTGATTCTGTGCAAACGATCAAACTTCTGGTTGCCGAGGGGAATCTCGTCGCCCTGTGGGTGACGTACGAGGGCACACAGCGGGGACCGATGGGTCCGTTTCCACCGTCAGGTGCCAGAGCGCAATTTGATTTCGGGGCAATGTTTCGCATCGAGGGCGGGAAGATCGCAGAGTGGTGGGTGACCTGGGACAACATGACGATACTTCGGCAACTCGGGCATCTTCCGAGTGGTTGAGAAGAGCGAGACGGGAGCCGTGATTGACACACCTGTCTGCTTGCACAACAACGCCTGCGAGGGAGATTTGGAGGGCGTGATGACCGCAACGCAGCCACTCGCCGGCCGCGCCGGCTGGTATGGCAAAGAGCTGGATCAGTCCGGCGCCTGGATCCGCAGCCTCGGCGACACCCACCGCGCGGAGATCGATGCCGCGCTGGCCGGCCTGAAGCGCGCGCGCTTGCCGCTGTTCGGCTTCGGCCGAGAGGATTTCCCGCTGCCCACGACCGCGGCGCTGCTGGCCGAGATCAGCGATGAGCTGGAGAACGGATTGGGCGCGGTGCGCCTGCGCGGACTGCCGGTCGAGCGGTACTCGGATGACGACATCCGTCAGGTCTTCTGGGGGCTCGGTCGCCATCTCGGCACCGCGGTGTATCAAAACGCTCGCGGCGAGATCATGGGCGAGGTGCGCGACGAGACGAGGCTGCCCGATAAGACCTTTGAGCCAGGCGCAGTCGGCCAGGTCGTCTCGTCCAGGGCACGTGCCCGTTCGGCGGGACCGCTGCGCTGGCACACCGACCGCTGCGATGTCATCGGCCTGCTGTGCGTGCGCAATGCCAAGGCCGGCGGGATCAGCAAGCTCACGAGCATCGTGACCATCTACAACGAGATTCTTCATCGTCGGCCTGATCTGCTGGCGCTGTTATGTCAGGACTATTGGAGCGCGCGACCGGGGGACGAGCACGGCGTCTACACTATGCCGGTGTTCGCCGTGAAGGACGGCAAGCTGACGTGCCAGTATTCGCGAACCTATGTGGAGCAGGCGCAGGAACGTGCCGGAGTTCCTCGCATCACCGAAGCACAGAACGAGGCGCTGGATCTGCTGGCCGAAGTGGCGGAGGAAGTGTGCCTCTACTCGCCGTTCGACCCAGGCGATCTGCAGTTGCTGAACAACCACGTCATTTTTCACGGCCGCACAGCGTACGAGGACGACAGCGCCACGCATCAGGAGCGTCTGCTGTTTCGCCTATGGCTGTCGATGCCGAACAGCCGGCGGCTGCCGCGCGGGTTCGAAACGCTGTGGGGCAGCACGGAGCCGGGGGTGCTGCGCGGCGGTGTCACGCAGCCCGCGACAGGGGCGCGGATCCCGCTGAGGGCGGCGTAGCGTCCACTGCTGTAACAATTGTTTCATGCACAAGGCGAGACGGCGTCAATAGACCCGGCAGATCGAACCACATCGGGGATTGTTATGCTGACTCGCAACCTGTTGCCTGCCTTGACTGCGGCATTTTTGGTTACGGGGGCGGCGTCCGCCGCCGGTCCGCAGGATGCGACACGAACCGCGACACCGATCAAGCATGTGGTTGTCATCTTCAACGAGAACGTCTCTTTCGATCACTACTTTGCCACCTATCCGAGAGCGACCAATCCGCCGGGCGAGCCGCGTTTCATCGCGGCAGCGGGGACGCCCTCGGTCAACAATCTGGCGAACGCCAACCTGCTCAAGCGGAACCCGAACACCAATCCGGCGAACGGCGCCGATGCGGCGCTGCCATTCCGGCTGGACCGCACCCAGGCCAACACGCAGGACCAGAACCACGCCTATACCGCCGAGCAGCAGGCCTATGACGGCGGCAAGGTCGATCTGTTTCCGAAATATACGGGCAAGGGGACGGCTGGTGGGGCCGGGGCGTTCGGCACCAAGGGGCAGGTGATGGGCTATTTCGACGGCAATACTGTCGCCGCCCTGTGGCACTACGCCCAGCATTTCGCGATGAACGACAACGCCTGGACCGATACCTACGGTCCGTCCACGCCTGGCATGCTGGAGGTGGTGGCCGGTCAGACCAACGGCATGAAGATCGTTACCACCACCAAGCAGCCGTCGACGCTTGCCGCGGTGTCGTATTACATCGCCGACGGGCAAGGCGGCTGGACGATGATCAACGATGTTGATCCCGGCTACGATTCCTGCTCGGTGCCGCAGGACCAGGCGATGATGACCGGCCGGAACATCGGCGATCTGCTGAATACGGCGGGCATCACCTGGGGCGGTTTCATGGGGGGGTTCAACCTGGCCACTACGAATGCCAACGGCACCACCGGATGCAAGCGGAGCACACAGTCAGCGGTTATCGGTAAGGCCATCGCGGACTACATTCCGCACCACAATTTCTTTCAGTATTCCGCGTCCACGGCGAACCCGAGCCATGCGCGTCCCAGCTCGGTGGGGGCCATTGGCCACGGCGTTGAAGCCGACGGCAAGACGGCTGACCCGGCGAACCACCAATACGATCTGCAGGACTTTTACGATGCGGTGAAGGCCGGCAACTTCCCGGCAGTGTCGTATATCAAGCTGGACGCTTATCAGGACGGCCACGCCGGCTATTCCGATCCGCTGGACGAACAGGCCGGCACGGTGACGCTGATCAACTTCATCGAGCAGCAACCGGATTGGCAGAGCACCGCGATCTTCCTCACCTGGGACGATTCGGACGGCTGGTACGACCATGCGTATGCGAGGACCACGCATGCTTCGTTCGATGCGCAGGCCGATCAGCTCAATGGGCCTGGCAAGTGCGGAGTGGGCACGCCGCCGCCCGGCGTCGGCGGCAAGCCGGTGAATGGCCGCTGCGGTCCGGGCACGCGCATTCCGTTTCTGGTGATCTCGCCTTGGGCGCGGCCGAACCATGTCGATCATGCGTCGATCTCGCAGATTTCCGTGGTGCGCTTTATCGAGGACAACTGGCTGGAGGGCGGGCGGCTCGGTGACGGGTCGTTCGATGCAACGGCCGGGTCCGTTGTGGGAATGTTCGATTTCAATGCGAAGCACCATATCGCGGCGCTGTATCTCGACCCGGATACGGGCGATGTGCTGAAGGCGGCGCCACGCTGAGGCGGATCGTTGCTGTTCTGGCGCTGCTTGTCGGGGTTGCGGCGCAGCAGCCGGTGCAGGCTGGCGGCTCCCAACCTCCCCCCGGTCCCCGCCCGCGAGGGGAGGGGGAGAATATGCTGGCGCGCGGCGAAAACCCTTACCCGATGCGGCTGGTGCGGCCGTCGGCAGCGCCGCTCTCGGCCATGGCCCGGTTGGGTGAGCGCATCTTCTTCGATACCCGCCTGTCCGCCTCCGGCCACGTCGCTTGCGCTTCCTGCCATAGCCCAGCGGATCACTATGGGCCGCCAGATGGGGCGCCCGGGGAGCGGCAGCGTGTCCGGGCAATTCCGTCGCTGACGTATCTGGAGCGGCACGCTCCGTTCAGCGTTGGCCCGGACAGCGACGAGGATGAGAACAGCAGCGTGCCGTTGCAGGTCGCGCTGGCACGGGGCATCACGCGCGCGGCGAAGACGGCGCACAACACGGCGGACTCGGCGACCAATCTGGTGCCGCAGGGCGGCCTGTTCTGGGACGGCCGCGTCGATACGTTGCAGGAACAGGCGCAGCAGCCGCTGCTCAACCCGAGCGAGATGGCAAATGGCACTGCCGCCGATGTCGCGGCGAAGCTGCGGCGTCGCCCCTACGCAGCGTATTTCGTCGAACTGTTTGGGGCAGCGATCCTCGATGAGCCTGCGCCGCTGATGTCGCAAGCGATGTTCGCTGTGGCGCGCTATCAGATCGAGGCGCCGGATTTCCATCCCTACACCAGCAAGTACGACTATTGGCTGGAGGGCAGGGCGCGGTTCAACCCCGACGAATTGCGCGGCTATCTGCTGTTCAACGATCCGGACAAGGCCAATTGCGGCGGCTGCCATCTGGACCGACCAGGCGCCGACGGGACACCGCCGGTGTTCACGGACGGCCAGTTCGAGGCGCTGGGTGCGCCCCGCAACCCGACATTACTGGCCAACCACGATCCCGCCTATTTCGACCTCGGCGTCTGTGGACCGTACCGCGACGACATGCACGACCAGACGCAGTTCTGCGGCATGTTCGCCACGCCAACCCTGCGGAACGTCGCCACGCGACGCACTTTCTTCCACAACGGGGTTTTTCGGTCGCTGCAGCAGGTGATGGACTTCTACGCCTTCCGCGACGTGGCGCCGGAGCGCGTGTATCCGCGCGGCCCGGACGGGCAGGTGGCTAAATACGACGACATTCCGCTTCGGTTCCGAGCGAATATCGACGTGGTGGACCCGCCGTTCGATCATAATCCAGGGGACCCGCCCGCGATGACCGAGCAGGACGAACGCGACATCATCGCCTTTCTGCGGGCGCTGACCGACGGCTACCGGCCTGATCCAACGGCCGGGCCATAAGGTTTGACGAAACACAAACGGCCGCCTCAACTTGCAATTCGGCGCCCAAGGCCCTCATCTAGGGGGTAAATCGGGGATCGAGCCGGGAGGTGCGGGTGGCCGGGTTTGAGCCATGGAGCCGTGAGCGCGGTGCCGAGATCATTGCGAGAGAGAGCGTCCGCGAAGGTGCCACGCTGCCGATCCTGCACGCGTTGCAGGAGGCGTTTGGCCACATCCACGCCGAGGCAATCGTGATGATCGCCGAGACCCTGAACCTCACGCGCGCCGAGGTTCATGGTGTCATGAGTTTCTACCATGATTTCCGCCAGCATCCGCCGGGCCGGCACGTGCTGCGCCTGTGCCGTGCCGAGGCCTGTCAGTCGCTCGGGGCCGATATGCTGGCCTCGCATGTGCGGCAGCGGCTCGGCGTTGAGTGGCACGATACGACGGCTGATGGCGCGGTCACGCTGGAGCCGGTGTTCTGTCTGGGGCTGTGTGCGATCGGCCCGTCGGCCATGCTCGACGGCGCCCCGCTAGCCCGGCTGGACAACGCGCGGATCGATGCGGCACTGGAGCGTGCGCGATGACGGTTCGCGTCTATGTTCCGCGCGATGCGGCCGCGCTGGCGCTCGGCGCCGATGCGGTTGCCTCGTTGTTGAGCCAGGCGGGCGAGGTCGAGCTGGTGCGCACCGGCTCGCGCGGGCTGTTCTGGTTGGAGCCGATGGTGGAGGTGGCGACCCCGGCGGGCCGCATCGCCTATGGTCCGGTGACGGTCGCGGACATTTCCAGTCTGCTTGGTGCCGGCATGCTGGTTGGTGGTGCGCATCCGTTGCGGTTGGGGCGGCCGGAGGAGTTGCCGTATCTGGCCAAGCAGACGCGGCTGACGTTCGCGCGCTGCGGGATCGTCGATCCGCTGTCGCTGGACGACTATCGCGCGCATGGCGGGCTGAAGGGCATTGCGCGCGCGATCGAGATTGGATCGACGGCGACGATCGAACAGGTGACGCAGTCCGGGCTGCGCGGGCGTGGCGGCGCCGGGTTCCCGACCGGCATCAAGTGGAAGACGGCGGCCGAGGCGAAGGGCGAGCGCAAGTTCATCGTGTGCAATGCGGACGAGGGCGATTCCGGGACGTTCGCTGACCGGATGCTGATGGAGGGCGATCCGTTCGTGCTGATTGAGGGCATGACGATCGCCGGCATCGCGGTCGGCGCGACCAAGGGTTTTGTGTATACACGCTCGGAATACCCGCACGCGATTGCCACGTTCAATGCGGCGCTGGATGTCGCGCGGCGCGAGGGACTGCTGGGCGCCAATGTGCTCGGTTCGTCGCATGCTTTCGACATCGAGCAACGCGTCGGTGCGGGGGCTTATGTGTGCGGTGAGGAGACCTCGCTGCTCGACAGTTTGGAGGGCAAGCGCGGTCAGGTGCGCGCCAAGCCGCCGCTGCCGGCACACAAGGGCCTGTTCGGCATGCCGACGGTGATCAACAACGTCGTTTCTCTGGCGAGCGTCCCGATCATCATGGACAAGGGCGCGGCGTTCTATCGAGAGATCGGCATGGGTCGTTCGCGTGGCACGATGCCGATCCAGCTTGCCGGCAACATCAGGCACGGTGGGCTGTTTGAGTGCGGCTTCGGCGTGACGCTTGGCGAACTGGTGAACGACATCGGCGGCGGCACGCTGTCCGGGCGTCCGGTGCGCGCGGCGCAGGTCGGCGGTCCGCTTGGCGCGTATTTTCCGCCGTCGCTGTTCGACACGCCGTTCGACTACGAGGCGTTCGCCGCGCGCGACGGGTTGATCGGCCATGGCGGGATCGTGGTGTTCGACGATACGGTGGACCTGGCGAAGCAGGCACGGTTTGCGATGGAGTTCTGCGCCGAGGAGTCGTGCGGCAAGTGCACGCCTTGTCGCATTGGTTCGGTGCGCGGCATCGAGGTGATCGATCGGATCGCGTCAGGCGAAGCGGTCGAGGCGAATCTCGATCTGCTGCGCGACCTCTGCAACACGATGAAGTTCGGTTCGCTGTGCGCGCTGGGTGGGTTCATTCCGTATCCGGTGATGAGCGCGCTGGACCATTTTCCCGAGGATTTTCGCCCCGTGCGCCGCGAGGCCGCGGAATGAGACCCGCCGTCATGACCGAGGTTGCTTCGTCGCGTTGCGCCTCGCAATGACACGCTATGCAATGAGGCCCAGATGCCCTTGATTCAGGAAATCGACTACGGCACGCCGGAGAGTTCGGCGACCGACCAGATCACGCTGACGATCGACGGGCAGGAGGTCACGGTCCCCGCTGGCACATCGATCATGCGTGCGGCGATGGATGCGGGCATCCGCATACCAAAACTCTGCGCGACCGATTCGTTGGATGCATTCGGCTCCTGCCGCGTGTGCCTTTGCGAGATCGAGGGACGCGGAGGCACGCCGGCGTCCTGTACCACACCGGTCGCGGCGGGCATGAAGGTCTCAACCACCAGCGAGCGCGTGCGTCGCGTGCGCCGTGGCGTGATGGAACTTTATTTGACCGATCATCCGCTGGACGGCTTTACCTCGCCGGTCGCCGGCAACAGTGAGTTCCAGGAGATGGCCGGCCTGACCGGTGTGCGCGAGGTGCGCTACGGCCAGGACGGCGTCAATCACCTGCATGCTGAGATTGACGCGTCCAACCCTTACTTTCAGTTCGATCCGGCGCGCTGCATCGTCTGTTCACGGTGCGTGCGTGCCTGCGAGGAGACGCAGAACACCTTCGCGCTGACCATCGAGGGGCGTGGTTTTGCGTCCAAGGTCGCGGCAGGCGCCGGCGAGCCGTTCCTGACCAGCGAGTGTGTATCCTGCGGTGCCTGCGTGCAGGCCTGCCCGACTGGGTCGCTGCTCGAGAAGACGGTGATCGAACTTGGTCAGCCCGAGCATTCGGTGATCACCACCTGCGCCTATTGCGGTGTCGGCTGCAACTTCAAGGCCGAGATGCAGGGTGACACGGTGGTGCGGATGGTGCCGTGGAAGGATGGCAAGGCGAACCACGGGCATTCCTGCGTGAAGGGCCGCTTCGCCTGGGGATATGCCAACCACCAGGACCGCGTCCTCACGCCGATGATGCGCGAGAAGATCACCGATCCCTGGCGCGAAGCGACGTGGGAGGAGGCGATCGGTCGTGTCGCATCCGAGTTCAGGCGCATCCAGGCGACGGCCGGCAAGGATTCGATCGGTGTCATCACGTCGTCGCGCTGCACGGATGAGGAGACGTATCTGGTGCAGAAGCTGGCGCGCCAGGTGTTCGGCAACAACAATACCGACACCTGCGCTCGCGTCTGCCATTCGCCGACGGGCTACGGATTGAGCACGACGTTCGGGACCTCGGCCGGCACGCAGGATTTCGACTCGGTCGAGCAGGCCGACGTTATGCTGCTGGTCGGCGCCAACCCGACCGACGGCCATCCAGTGTTTGCCTCCCGCATGAAAAAGCGGCTGCGGCAGGGGGCGAAGCTGATCGTGGTCGATCCGCGCCGCATCGACCTGGTGCGCATGCCGCATGTCGAGGCGAGCCATCATCTGCCGCTGCGGCCCGGCACCAATGTCGCGGTCCTGACAGCACTGGCACATGTCATCGTCACCGAGAGTCTGGTGAACGAGGACTTCGTGCGCGAGCGCTGCGACTGGGATGCGTTCCAGGACTGGGCACGTTTCGTGGCCGAGGAGCGCAACAGCCCCGAGGCGGTGGCACAGATCAGCGGCGTGCCGGCGCAGACGATACGCGACGCGGCACTGCTCTATGCCAAGGCACGCAATGGCGCGATCTATTACGGGTTGGGCGTGACCGAGCACAGCCAGGGCACCACCGCGGTGATGGCACTGGCGAACCTTGCGATGGCGACCGGCAATATCGGCCGCCCTGGCGTCGGAGTGAATCCGCTGCGCGGCCAGAACAACGTGCAGGGAAGCTGCGACATGGGCTCCTTCCCGCACGAGTTGCCCGGCTATCGGCACATAGCCAATCCGGCGGTGCGCGCGATCTACGAGCGCGAATGGGGCGTAGCGCTGGATCCCGAGCCGGGCCTGCGCATTCCCAACATGATCGACGCTGCGTTGGATGGCTCGTTCAGGGGCATCTACATCCAGGGCGAGGACATCGTGCAGTCCGATCCCGACACCAAACACATCACCGCGGGCCTTGCGGCGATGGAATGCGTGGTGGTGCACGACCTGTTCCTGAACGAGACGGCGAACTACGCGCATGTGTTCCTGCCGGGTTCGACGTTTCTCGAGAAGGACGGCACGTTCATCAACGCAGAGCGCCGCATCAACCTGGTGCGCAAGGTGATGGCGCCGCGCGCCGGCATGGCGGACTGGGAGGTGACGCAGGCGATCGCCCGCGCGATGGGGCTGGAGTGGAATTACACGCACCCGTCGCAGATCATGGACGAGATCGCCCGCACCACGCCGACCTTCGCGGGTGTGTCGTTCGCGAAGCTGGAGCAAGGCTCTGTCCAGTGGCCCTGCAACGACGCGGCGCCGGAGGGCACGCCGGTGATGCACATCGGCGGCTTCGTGCGTGGCATGGGCAACTTCTGCATCACCGAATACGTGCCGACCGACGAGAAGGTCGGGCCACGATTCCCGCTGCTGCTGACCACGGGGCGGATCCTGTCGCAGTACAACGTTGGTGCACAGACGCGGCGGACGGCGAACGTCGTGTGGCACCCCGAGGACGTGCTGGAGATCCATCCGCACGACGCCGAGGAACGCGGCGTGCGAGATGGTGACCTTGTGCGACTGGCAAGCCGCTCGGGCGAGACGACATTGCGCGCGACGATCACCAGCCGTGTGGCACCGGGGGTTGTATACACGACGTTCCATCATCCGGCGACGCAGGCGAACGTGGTTACCAGTGACTATTCCGACTGGGCGACCAACTGTCCGGAATACAAGGTGACCGCGGTGCAGGTGTCGCCGTCGAACGGGCCGAGCGAATGGCAGGAAGAGTATCGCGAGCTGACCCAGCGCAGTCGCCGCATCGAGGCTGTGCCGGCCAAGTGACAGAGCCCGACCCGGTTTGCAGCGTCGTGCGCACCGCCTGGCGCGGTGACGCGGCAACGCGTGGCTCGCGCGCGATCCCGGAAGAGACGCCGATCGCGCTGACCTACAACCGCAGCGCCTACGCGGTGATGCTGGCGACGCCGGCGGACCTGGAGGATTTCGGGCTGGGCTTCAGCCTTACCGAGGGGATCGTGCAATCCGCTGCAGAGCTTGAGGAGCTCGAGGTGGTGCCGGTGGAGACCGGCATCGAACTCCGTATGTGGCTGGCGGCGGAACGCGCCGATTCCATGACGCGTCGCCAGCGTCGCCTCGCCGGCCCGAGCGGCTGCGGTCTGTGCGGGTTGGAGAGCCTTGAGGATGCTGTGCGCACATTGCCGCACGTCGTATCGAACGAACGTTTCGGTATCGATGCTATTCATGCCGCGATGGCGGCGTTGCCTTCCGCGCAGAAGCTGAACCAGAAGACACATGCGGTGCACGCAGCGGCCTTCTGGCATCCGCAGCGCGGTCTCGTCGCGTTGCGCGAGGATGTTGGCCGGCACAACGCGCTGGACAAGCTTGCCGGTGCGCTGGCGCGCGACGGGGTCGCGGCGGCCGAGGGGTTGTTGCTGCTGTCGAGCCGCATCTCGGTCGAGATGGTGCAGAAGGCGGCGATGCTCGGCGCGGCCGTCGTCGTCGCGGTGTCGGCCCCCACCGCGCTGGCGGTGCGCGTCGCCGAGACGGCCGGCATTACCCTGGCCGGCATCGCGCGTGCCGACGGCTTCGAAGTGTTCACTCATCCAGGGCGCATCGTCGCGCAGCAGGTGCAGGATGTCGCCTGACAAGCTGGCCTACATGGCCAACCAGATCGGCAAGTATTTCGCACATCAGAAGCATGATCAGGCGGTGGCATCGATCGCCGATCACCTTCGGAAGTTCTGGGACCCCAGGATGCGCGGCACCATCCTGGCGCAGTACGACGCGGTGAAAGGACAGCTTGACCCGCTGGTCCAGCAGGCGGTTGAACAATTGCGGAAAGCTGCCCTAAGCTCATAACGCGAGCGTGATTGAGTGATCGCGCTTGCCCAGAGCGAAATGATTCGGGGAGCAAGCGTCCATGAGCTCAACGACACTGCCTGGCCGTGTGCCTGGGCTACTCAGTCGCGAGCGCACTGTCGCGGGCAACGGCTTCAGTCGCTGGATGGTTCCGCCGGCGGCACTCTGCGTGCATCTGTGCATCGGCCAGGCCTACGCATTCAGCGTGTTCAACCTGCCGATGACGCGGCTGATCGGCATCACGCAGTCCGCGCCCGACGACTGGAAACTTACCGATCTCGGTTGGATCTTCAGCATTGCGATCTTCGTCCTCGGCGCTTCCGCCGCCCTGCTCGGTCGCTGGGTGGAGGAAGGCGGGCCGCGCCGCGCGATGTTCACCGCGGGGCTGTGCTGGGCCGCGGGATTCTTCCTTTCGGCCGTTGGGGTCTATGTCCACAACATCTGGCTGGTCTATCTCGGCTACGGTGTACTCGGCGGATTAGGTCTCGGTATCGGCTACATTTCGCCGGTGTCGACGCTGATCCGATGGTTCCCGGACCGGCCGGGCATGGCGACCGGCATGGCGATCATGGGGTTCGGCGGCGGCGCATTCATCGCCTCGCCACTGTCGGTGTGGCTGATGCGGCAATTCTCCACCAGCACGCATGTCGGTGTCGCCGAGACATTCATCGTGCTCGGGCTGGTGTATCTGTGCTTCATGCTGGTGGGCGCCGCGATCGTGCGCCTGCCGCCGCCGGGGTGGGCCCCGGCGGGATACGTGGCACCGACGCAGTCGAGCAAGCTCATCACGACGCAGAATGTGTTCGTCTATCAGGCGCTGAAGACGCCGCAGTTCTGGCTGATCTGGTGGGTGCTGTGCCTCAACGTCACTGCGGGCATCGGCGTGCTTGGTCAGGCATCGGCGATGAGCCAGGAGATGTTCCCGGGCAAGGTGACAGTCACGGCGGCAGCCGGCTTCGTCGGTCTGATGAGCCTGTTCAACATGGGCGGCCGATTCTTCTGGGCCTCCGTGTCGGATTTCATCGGCCGCAAGAGCACCTACTTCGTGTTCTTCGTGCTGGGGTTCATCCTGTATTCGGTGGTGCCATACACCGGAGCCACTGGGAACGTGGCACAGTTCGTGCTGTGCTTCTGCATCATCATCAGCATGTATGGCGGCGGTTTTGCAACGGTTCCCGCCTATCTGCGCGACATGTTCGGCACACGCTATGTCGGTGCGATCCACGGCCTGCTGCTCACCGCCTGGTCGATGGCGGGCATCTTCGGTCCGGTGCTGGTGAACTACATCCGGCAGTACAACGTCGAGCACGGCGTGGCGAGGGCCGCAGCGTACAACCTGACGATGTACGTCATGGCGGTTCTCCTGATCGTCGGTTTCTTCTGCAACTTGTTCGTGCAGGCCGTGGATGAGCGGCATCACATGAAGCACGAGGAAGCCGATTCGATGGGCATGGCGGACTGAGGGAGCAGGTCATGACAGGCAGGACAACGCCGCTGCATCTGGTTCTTGCGTGGGGATTTGTCGGCATCCCGCTCGCCTGGGGGGTGGTTCAGACGGTGCTGAATGCTCTGAAGCTGTTCCAGTAGCCTTACGCCGCCGTCAGCTCCGGCTGCACGATGCCGAGGAGGCGCGCCTGCAATGGGGCGTCCGCCTCCAAGGCGCGCGCACTGCCTTCATAGGCGATCTGTCCGTTGACCAGCACATAGGCGCGATCGACGATCGGCAGCACGGTTTCTGCATGGTGCTCCACGATGATCATGGCGACGCGCCCGCGCAGGCGCACCAGCGCATCCATCACCTCCTGAACCACGGCAGGTGCGAGACCCTCGAACGGTTCGTCGAGCAGGATCAGCCGACTGGGTACCGTCAGGGCACGGGCGATCGCGAGCATCTGACGTTCGCCGCCCGACAGACTTTCCGCCCGCGCGCGCTGCAAAATCTTCAGCTTCGGGAACAGCGTGAAGATCTCGTCGAAGGATGCGCCGCCGGGTCGCGCGGCGAGGCGCAGGTTCTCCATCACCGTCAGGTTGGGGAACAGCCGGCGTCCTTCCGGCACGATGGAAATGCCCAGCCGGTTGATCTCGTAATGCTTCGCGTGCGTGATGTCGGTGCCGTCCATCGTGATCCGGCCTGCACTTTTCTGCACCGTGCCGGTGATCGCGCGCAGCATCGTGGTCTTGCCGACGCCGTTGCGTCCAAGCAGCGCCACCGCCTCGCCGTCGTGCACGACAAGATCGAGATCGGTCAGCACCAGGCTGCCGGCGTAGCCCGCGCGCACCCGCGCAAGCTCCAGCAGGGGCTTGGCGCCGGCAGGCCGCACGATCTCCGGCCGTACCGTCGGCACCGGGCCGCCGACGCGCGTCGTCCCCATGTAGGCCGTGATCACGTCGGGATTGGCGGCGACCTCGGCCGGCTTGCCATCGGCGATCACGCGACCCTGGTGCAGCACGGTGATGCGATCCGACAGCGCCAGCACGCGATCGATGTCGTGCTCGATCAGCAGCACGGCATGCGTCGCGGCGAGCTGGCGGATCAACGCTCCGACCACCTCGCGGTCGGCTTCCGCCAGACCCGCAAGTGGTTCGTCGAGCAGCAACAGTTTCGCGTCCGTCGCCAGCGCGATGGCGATCTCCAGCAGCCGCTGTTCGCCGTGCGACAGATTGGCGCAGGGTTCGGCCGCGCGATCCTCCAGCCCGACTGCGGCGAGCAATGACCATGTGCGGGCGTTGATCGCCTCGATCCCATAGGCATCGCGCCACAGGCTGTTCTGTAGCGGGCTGCGGGCCTGCACCGCGACGCGCACATTCTCGAACGTCGTTAGATTGCGGAACACGCTGAGGATCTGGAACGAACGGCCGAGGCCCAGGCGAATGCGTCGGTGCACCGGCAGATGCGCGATGTCCTGGCCATTGAATACGATCTGGCCGGCGTCCGCGCGGAGCAGTCCGGTGAGCATGTTGAACAGCGTCGTCTTGCCGGCGCCGTTCGGGCCGATCAGGCTGTGCAGCCGGTAGGGATGCACATCGATGTGCACATCCGCCGCCACGACCAGCGAGCCGAAACGCTTGTGCAGACCGCGCACCGTCAGGATCGGCTGGTCCGCATGCATGTCGCGTTGCTCGATGTGGCGAAATGGCGCGATACGCTCCGGGCGCGGCGGAACGCCGGAACGCACCAGGGTCCAACGTTGCTCGCGCCGCAGCAGGCGCTGCATCGCGCCTTGGATGCCTTCGGGCGACAGCAAGGCGAACAGGATGATGATCGGGGCGAACATCAGCCACCAGCTCTCGGTGATCGCGCTCAGCCGGTCCTGCAGCAGGGTGAAGGCGATGGCGCCCCAGAGCGGTCCGAGGAACTGATGCACGCCGCCCAGCACGGTCATCAGCAGCGCGTCGCCGGCATGCTGCCAGCCCAGATTGTCGGCGTAGGCGCCGCGCAGCATCAGTGCGAGCAGCGCGCCGGCGTAGCCGACCACGCCGCCCAGAATGACGAAGGCCTCGAACTTGAGGCGGAAGGTCGAATAGCCGAGGCTCTGCATGCGCTGTTCGTTGTCGCGCAGTGCCTGGAGCGCGCGGCCGAATGGCGCGTGGGCGAGGCGCCACAACAGCCACATGGCGCCGGTCACGGTCAGCACGGTGAAGACGTGGAATGACCAGTCGCTGACGAGCCATGGGCGAGGGACGTCCTGCAGGCCGTTCTCGCCGCCGGTGAGGTCGGTCCATTTGTAGGCGATCTCGAAGGCGATCTGGGAAAACGCCAGTGTGAGCAAGGAGAAATACAGACCGCGGCGGCGCAGGATGATGAGCGCGATGGCCGCGGCCAGCACCAGCGAAAATATGACGGCGAACACCAGCGCCGCGGCTTCGTTGCCCAGAAAGCCGCGCATCGATATCGCCACGGCGTAGCTGGCGCAGCCGAAGAACACCGAGGCGCCGAATGGGACAAGGCCGGTGTAGCCGACCAGCAGGTTCACGCCGGCGCCGTACAGGGTGTAGATGGCGATCTGGGTGATCAGGCTTACCGGCGCACCGATCGCATCCCAGGCGACCGTCAGCGCGGCGAGGACGAGAAGGACCCACAGGACGGGATGGCGGAGGGCGGTCATGGTGCGGCCCCCTCTCCTCCGTTCTCCGCCCTCAGGGTCATTCGAAGCGCTCCCAGCGTTCGCCGAGCAGGCCGCGGGGGCGAATCAGAAGTACGGCTGCCATGAAGATGTACATCATGGCGTTGGCCGCGTCCGGTTCGAACTGAATGGTCAGCGCGGTCACCACGCCTACCAGCAGCCCGGCGATCACAGCGCCGGCGAATGAACCGAGCCCGCCGATCACCACCACGACGAATGCCGGCATGATGGCGTTCTCGGACATCGACGGGATCACCGTCCACAGCGGTGCGGCCAACACCCCGGCGATGCCGGCGAGACAGCAGCCGAGACCGAACACCGCGGTGAGCACGCGCGGCAGGCGGATGCCGAGCAGGCCGACCATTTCCGGATCGCGCGAGCCTGCGCGCAGGATGCGGCCGTACGGGGTGAACTGCATGAACGCCCACAGCGCGATCAATAACACCACCGTGGTCAGGAACACCGTCAGCCGGTACTTGGTGATCAGCACCGGTCCCCAGAGGTAGATGCCCGTGAGGAATGGCGGCTGGCTGAATGGTTGGCCGATGCCGCCGTAGACGAGTCGCAGGAGCGCCTCGATCATCAATGCCAGTGCGAAGGTGATGATCAGGCTGATCAACGGTTCCTTGTCGTACAGCTGGCGGATTACCGTCTTCTCCACCACCATGCCGACCGCGCCGACCAGCAGCGGCGCCAGCACCACGCCGGGCCAGCCGAGATATTGGTAAAGCGTCAGCGCGAAATACGCGCCGAGCGCGAAGAAGTTGCCGTGCGCGAAGTTCACGATGCCCAGCAGGCCGAAAATGATCGACAGGCCGATCGCGATCAGAACGTAGAGGCCACCGAGTACGAGCCCGGTGGCCACCTGCGAAAGAATGACATCCAGCACGATGCGTTCAGGTCATATGGCAGCCATTGGCCACCGGATCGCCGAAGACCTTTTCGAGATCGGCCAGGTTCTCCGGCACGACGCCCTTGACGTCGAAGTAGTCCCATTTGTCGGTGATCTTCGGCTTCGCCTGCACCACCAGGTTGCGCAGCAGCATCTGGTGGTCGCCTTTGCGCCAGTAGTACGGGTTGGTCGCCGAGCCGCCCTTCCAGCCTTCGAGGCCTTTGATGATCGCCTCGGTTTCGGTGGACTTCGCCAGCTCGATCGATTCGAACAGCGACTTGGCGGCGATCCAGCCCATCCATGCCTTGTCGGCCGCGGGCTTGCCGTATTTCTTCTGATAGGCGGCGGCGAAGGCCTTTTCCTCGGGCGGGTTGTTCGGATTGTTGTACCACCACAGCGCGGTGTAGAGCCCGGTTGCCGCGTCGGGACCGACGGCCCAGATGTCGGTGTCGCCGATGGCAATCTCGCAGATCGGGATCGAGCCCTTCATGCCCATCTCGTTCCACTGTTTTAGGAAGGTGGACAGATCGCCAGCGGGTACGCCGCCCAGGATCATGTCGGGCTTCGCCTGGCGGATCTTCAGGATGAACGAGCTGTAATCAGGCGTGTTCAGCGGCACGACATCGTCGCCCGCGATGGTGCCGCCGGCCTGCGCGAGAATCTGCTTGAACGACCGCGCGATGTCCTGGCCGAACGCATAGTTCGCCGTGAGGAAGTACCACTTCTTGCCGTAGCCCATGATGTACGGCGCGAACATCGCCGCCTGCACCGCGACGGGGGTGTTCAGCCGGAACGTGTAGTGATTGCAGTTCTTGCCGCTCATGTCGGTGGCGGCGGCGTTGTTGCAGACGAACGGGATCTTGAGCTGCGCCGCGGTCGCCTGCTCGGCCAGGCCGTTGGAGCTGAGCGAGCCGCCGAGGATCGCCGCAACCTTGTTCTCCTGCACCAGCTTCTGCATGTTCTGCTGCGAGCCTTGCGGCGAGGGTTCGTCCAGCCAGATCAGCTCGGCCGGCTGGCCCATGATCTTGTTGCCGCGTTCCTCCAGCGCCAGGTAGGTGCCGTTCGCCAGATACTCGGTCTGCGCGGCGATATCGCCGGTCTTGGCCAGCAGCAGGCCGATCTTGATTGTGTCAGCGGCGACCGCATTGCCGATGAACGGCCTGGCGAGCGGTGCCGCGGCAATTGCTGCGGCGCCCAGCAGCGCGCCGCGGCGCGGCACGGCGAGCCCCGATCTGGTGGCAGACATGAATCCTCCCGTTGGTCACTGCAATTCCGTAACCGCCTACCGATTATGCGGCGGCTTGGCAAGTGCGTGCGTATCGCAGGAGCGCGTCGTCCGCCACCGGCTCGATCGGCCGGAAGTCGCGATGCGCGATCCAGTCCGGCCGCGTCGGCGTGCGGATGTAATTGGAGACGGCATTCAGTGTCAGATAGACGATCTTGCGCGGGTACGGGGTGATGTTGCCGGCGGACCCATGCACCAGATTGCCATGGAACATCAGCACGGCGCCCGGCTTGCCGGTCGGTGTGACGATGCCACCCTGGCGCACGAGCCTTTCGACAGTTGCATTGTCCAGGGTCCATAACGGATATGACGTGGTCGATGTGTCGTGCCCCGCCTTAAGCACGCCTTCCTTGTGACTGCGTGGCACCAGCATCAGGGGCCCATTGATCGGAAACACCTCATCGACGAACACGGAGATGTTCATCGACCGCGGCTCCGGCATGCCGTCGTCGCGTGCCCAGGTGCCGTAGTCCTGGTGCCATTGCCACACTTCGCCGTCGAACGCGGACTTCGCGTTGATCTTGAACTGGTGCATGTAGAGCTGCTCGCCAAACACCTGCTCGACGGGACGGATCAGGCGTGGATGCGCGCCCAGCAGGCGGAACGCCTCATTATAGGTGTGCGCGGCAAATGCCGTGCGCGGCGAACCGGACTTCTCGCGCCAGATCTCCTTGCGCTCGGTATGGAAGAGCGCGACCGCCTCGTCGCGCAGGATCGCCATCTCCTCGGCCGAGAACAGGTCGGGCAGGAACAGGTAGCCTTCGCTGTCGAACTGCTGAAGCTGCTGCTTGCTGAGCGTCATCGCACAACCCTCCGCTCATGTGGCGAGGTAACCGCCATCGACATAGAGTTCAGCGCCCGTGATGTACGAGGCCTCGTCCGAGGCAAGGAACAGTACCGCGTTGGCCACCTCGTCGATCTCGCCGGCGCGGCGCAACGGCACGCCTTGCAGCATCTTCGCGCGCACCTCGGGATCAGCCGTCGCGCCCGACGTGCGCATTGGCGGCATCAATCCGGGATGGACGGAATTGGCGCGGATGCCATCGCGGCCGAACTGCACCGCGGTGGATTTGGTCAGCGTGCGCACCGCGCCTTTCGACGCGTTGTAGCCCATGTGCGTCATGGTCTGCCCGGTCACGCCGGAGATCGACGACAGGTTGACGATCGATCCACCGCCGGCCGGCTTCATCGCGAGCACGGCGTGCTTGGTGCCCAGGAACACGCCGCGCGAGTTCACTGCCATCAGCCTGTCCCAGGCTTCGGTGTCGAGCATGTCGGAGACCGCGCTGCCGCTGATGCCGGCGTTGTTCACCAGGATGTCGAGTTTGCCGTATTTCTGCACCGCCGCGGCGACCACGGCCTTCCAGTCGTCCTCGCTGGTGACGTCGAGGCGCATGAATTCGGCGGTGCCGTTGGCGCGCGTGATATCGGCGGCGACCTGCCGGCCTTCCTCCTCCAGCATGTCGGCGACCACCACCCTGGCACCTTCCTTCGCGAAGCGGCGCGCTGTTGCGGCCCCCATGCCGGAGGCCGCACCGCTGACGATTGCCACCTTTCCTTCGAGGCGCATGATTTCGTTCCTCCCGAACATCCGGCTGCCAATCAGGCTGCCACGGGGCGCCCGGCTTGGCTACCGCCGCCGGACGTTGCACGATACAAGGCAGCGAGACGTGGAGAACAGATATATGGCCCATCGCGGCATGAAGTTCGGCATATTCCTGGCGCCATTCCATCGGGTCGGGGAAAACCCGACATTGGCGATCAATCGCGATGTCGAATTGCTCGAGTGGCTGGATTGGCTTGGCTACGACGAGGCATGGATTGGCGAACACCATTCCGCCGGTTGGGAACTGATCGCGCTGCCCGAGCTGATCATCGCCGCCGCCGCGGAGCGGACCAAGCACATCAAGCTGGGCACCGGCGTGACCAGCCTCCCCTACCACCACCCGTTCATGGTGGCGCAGCGCTTCGTGCAGCTCGACCACATGACGCGCGGCCGCGCCATGATGGGCTGCGGGCCGGGGGCGCTGACTTCGGATGCGTATATGCTCGGGATCGAGCCCAGCACGCAGCGCCCGCGGATGCTGCAGGCGATGGACGCGATCATGCGGCTGCTGAAATGCGAAGAGCCGGTCACCATGAAGACCGACTGGTTCGAGATGCGCGATGCCCGACTGCATCTGGCGCCGTACTCCGATCCGCATTTCGACATCGCGGTAGCGAGCACGATCACGCCGTTCGGCATGATCGCGGCGGGAACGCATGGCGTCGGCGTGCTGTCGATCGGCGCCGGCCTGCCCGGAGGCCCGGAGGCGCTGGCCAGCCAGTGGCAGATCGCCGAGGACACCGCGGCGAAGCACGGCAAGACGATGGACCGCAAGAACTGGCGCGTCGTCGTCAATGCGCATGTCGCCGAGGACGACGAGCAGGCACTGCGCGAGGTGCAGAAGGGCGAGCGGATTGAGACGGTCACCTACTTCGAGGACACGCTGGGCCGTCCGCCCGGGCGCGCCGACGATCCTCTGCGTGACGGCGTGAAGATGGGCACGACCCTGGTCGGTTCACCTGAGACGGTGACCAAGGGGATCCACCAACTGCTGAAAAACAGCCGGGGTGGGTTCGGCGGCGTTATGTTCCGCGCCCATGAATGGGCGACGCGCGAGCAGACGCTGCGCAGCTACGAATTGTTCGCGCGCTATGTGATGCCGCAGTTCCAGGGATCGCTGACGACGATCGTCGGCTCCAGCACCTGGGCGCGAGAGAACCGCACGCAGGTGTTCGGCTCGACGGTGGACGCGGTACGGCGCGCCTTCACCGACTTCGGCCATGCGGCGCCCGAGGAGGCGATTCGCGCGCGGACCCTCGGCGCGCGGGATCTCGACGCGGCGAAGTAGGCAGCCGCTACGCTGCCTTCGCCATTGAAAGTGCCTGCCACACGCTCTCCGGTGTGGCGGGCATGTCGATGTGGGTTACGCCATCGACAGATAGCGCATCGATGATGGCGTTGATCAGCGCCGGAGGACTGCCGACCGAACCGGCCTCGCCGGCGCCTTTCACGCCGAGCCGATTGGACACACTCGGCACTTCGAGAAGATCGACCTCGATGTCGGGGAAATCGGCTGCGCGGGGCAGCGCATAGTCCATGAAGCTGCCGGTCAGAAGCTGGCCGGACGCGTCGAAGCTGGTGCGCTCCAGCAGCGCCTGCCCGAGCCCCTGCGATACGCCTCCGTGCACTTGGCCGCGCACGATCATCGGGTTCACCGTCTTGCCGAAGTCGTCGCACACGCGATAGCGGACGATCTCAACCATGCCGGTCTCGGGATCCACTTCCACTTCGGCCATGTGGCAGCCGTTGGGGAAGGTGTGTTCTGCAACGTCGACGATTTCGGCGGAATCGAGCGTGATCGCCTGCTCGCCGGCCGCGGCCTTTTGCCGTTGCGTGGCGGCGAGGGTGACGATGTCGATCCCCCGGTCGGTGCCGACAATGGAGAACGTGCCATCGGCGAACGCGATATCCGCCGCCGCCGCCTCGAGCGCTTCGGCCGCCGCGAGTTTGCCCTTGTCGATTACCGAGTCCGCCGTGACCAAAATCGCCTGGCCCTCGGAATAGAGACTGCGCGATCCGCCTGTACCACCGCCGACCGGGATGGTATCCGTGTCGCCCTGGCGCACACGGATCTTCTCGCCGTCGATGCCGAGGCGCTGCGACGTAAGCTGGATGTACGCGGTCTCGTGTCCCTGTCCGGTCGATTGCGTGCCGACATACACATCGACAAAGCCATCGTCGGCGAAGCGGATTTCCGCCCGTTCGGTGGGATCGCCCATGGTGACTTCCAGATAATATGCGAGGCCAATGCCACGCCGTTTGCCGCGCCGCGCAGCCTCCGCACGTCGGGCGGCGAAGCCGGTGTAATCCATCCGCGTGAGTGCCGCATCGAGCACGGTCGCGAAGTCGCCGGCATCGTAGGTCTTGCCAACGGGCGTGGCATGCGGCATCGCCGATTGCGGAACCATGTTGCGCCGGCGCAGTTCCGCCCGGTCTATGTTGAGTTCGCGCGCCGCGGCATCGACCAGACGCTCCAGCAGGTAATTGCTTTCGGGGCGACCAGCGCCTCGGTAGGCATCCACCGGCATCGTATGGGTGAACACGCCGAGTACGTTGGCGTAGATCTGCTGGAAGCCGTAGACGCCGGACAGCACGGCGCCGCCGGCGAGCGTCGGGATGTACGGTGCGAACGTCGAAAGATAGGCGCCCATATTAGCGACGTTGCGCGTGCGCAGCGCGAGGAATTTTCCGTCCTTGTCGATCGCGATTTCACCCAGCGTGACATTGTCACGGCCCTGCGTGTCAGCCAGGAACGCCTCGCCGCGATCCGATGCCCACTTCACCGGTCGTCCCAACTTGCGCGCCGCATAGCAGGTCAGTGCGTGCTCGGCGTAGAGAAACGCCTTCATGCCAAAGCCGCCACCGACATCCGGTGTGACGACACGGAACTTTGCGGGTTCGGTCTGGAACACCGCGCCCAGCAGGTTCTTGATCAGCCACCCACCTTGCGTGTTGGCATACAATGTCCAGCGGTCAGCGGCACGGTTATAGTCCGCGATCGCTGCACGCGCCTCCATGGATGCGACGACAACGCGGTTGTTCACAACGGTCAGGCTCGTGACGTGCGCGGCCGTGGCAAACAAGGCATCGGTCGCAGCCTTGTCGCCGATCCCCCAGTCGAACGCGATGTTCTGCTGGACGTCCGGCCAGACGAGTGGCGCGTCGGCATCTGTGACGTGAGCCAAGTCTGTGATGGAGGGCAGAATATCGTAGTCCACCGACACCAGTTCGGCCGCGTCGCGGGCCGCCGACGCGGTGTCGGCAACGATGAACGCGACGGGGTCGCCGACGTGGCGTACGGCACCCTCGGCGAGTGCGAGGTGTGGTGGGTTCGCCATGTCGGAACCGTCGCGGTTCTGCACCGGCGCGGCGCAGGGCAGGGGACCGATGCCGTCGGCCCTCAGGTCGGCCGCGGTATAGATTGCCTTAACCCCCGCGACCGATGCTGCCGCCGTCGTGTTGATCGCGCCGAGTTTCGCCGCGGCGTGCGGGCTGCGCACCACAATTCCGTGCAGCATGCCCGGCAACACGATATCGTCGGTGTAGCGCCCATTGCCCTTCAGCAGGCGTGGGTCCTCCACGCGGCGGATCGACTGGGCGAGGCCGAACTTGGTCATGGACGTGGTCTCCGGAGCTCGTCTGTGGTTCGTCTTCAAAGCATGCACGCTCCGGGCGTGAAAGGCCAAGAGATATGCAAGACCGTCGCCTGTGCGTTCTGAATGCCGGCTCGTCCAGTCTGAAGTTTGCCGTGTACGGCGTGGCGAACGGCGGCTTGCACCGTGTGCACAGCGGCGAGGTGGAAAAGATCGGCGGGGAGGGGCGTCTGCTAATCGCAACCGCCGATGGGAAGCCGACGCATGACAGCATGGTGAGCACAAAGGATCACGCGGCCGCGCTCGCGTTGCTGGCCGCGATGCCCGACGGGCCGTTTGAGAAGCAGGGCCTCATGGGATTTGGTCATCGTGTGGTGCATGGCGGTCCGGACCTTGATGCGCCTGTGGTGGTGGACGCCGGGACGCTCTCGCGCATCGAGGCTCTGGAGCCACTGGCGCCGCTGCACAATCCGCCAGCCGTGGCCGTGTTGAAGGCGCTGTCCGAGCTGTTCCCGGGCGTGCCTCACGTGGCGTGCTTCGACACGGCATTCCATCGCGGCCATCCGCCTGTGGCGGATCGGTTCGCGATCCCGGACGCGCTCTACCGCGAGGGCGTGCGGCGCTATGGCTTTCACGGACTATCATACGAATACATCGCGGGCGCCTTGGCTGAGCGCGTGCCTGAGATCGCGCCGGGACGGATCGTGGTGGCGCATCTGGGGTCTGGCGCTTCGATGTGCGCTCTGGTGGACGGGCGAAGTGTGGACTCTTCGATGACATTCACGGCGCTGGACGGCTTGCCGATGGGGACCCGACCGGGATCGATCGATGCCGGCGTGATCCTTTGGCTGCAGAAGCAGAAAGGCTGGGATGTCGATCGGGTCGAACGGTTTCTCTATGCCGATTGCGGGCTGAAGGGGCTGTCGGGGGTGTCCAATGATATGCGCACGCTGCTCGCGAGCGACGCACCGTTGGCGAAGCTGGCGGTGGAGCATTTCGTCTATCACGTCGCTCGCACCGCCGGTGCGCTGGCAGCGGCCATGGGCGGGATCGATGGCATGGTGTTCACCGCCGGCATCGGCGAGCGCAGCGCCGAGATCCGTGCCCGCGTGCTGCGGCAACTGCACTGGTTCGGCTTCTCGATCGACGAGGCCGCGAACCAGACAGGCGGCCCGCTGCTGACGCGCGCCGATTCGCCGCTGCCTGCCTATGTTATTCCGACCGATGAGGAGCTGGTCATCGCGCGCCATACCCGGGCGCTTGTTGGATAGCCGCAGTAGCGCAGGCAAGCGGCGCATTCAGCCGGCGTGAAGGTGAGGAGGATGCGGCAGTCCGACAGATCAGCCGCGACGCACCATGCCCGGACTGACGCCGAAGCGCTTGCGGAAAGCCCGATAGAACGACGCGAGGCTGTTGAAACCCCAGGTGTAGGCGATGTCGGTGATGGACCGGGCTCTGCTCGATGGGCTCTCCAGTATCGCGCGGCATTCGTCCAGCCGCCTGCCCAGCACATGCTCCGCAAAGCTGGTCCCTGTCGGCTCGAAGAGGAGATGCAGTTGCCGAACAGAGATCTTCATCGCGGCGGCCATCCTTGCCGGGGTCAAATCCGGCTCCGACAGATGGAGCGCTATATAGTCCTTCACCTGTCGCAGTTTGGCCGCCCGGGTTGCGGTGCGTTGGTCGCCAGGACCGCCGCCGCAGGCCAACGCGAGAAGGCGGCAAAAGTTGTCGATGATTCCCGGCAGTTCGGCGCTGTCGCACTCGTCGATCGCATCGTTCAGGGCATGCAGATAAGCCTGCACCAGCCCGTTGATGCCGTGCGACCCGGCCAACTGCGCGGAGAGTGGCCGGCGCCCAGACGGCAGGTGCGGTTCGATCCAGGCACGGGGCAGCATCCAACGGCGATAGTCGTGCACGCTGCGAGGCCGGCTGGAGAATGGGATCGTGGGATCGGTGAGCAGCAGGTCGCCCGGCCGCGTGGTGAACTCGTTTCCGGCGTGCTGGACGGTGGCGCCGTCGCTCATCTCCTGATAAAGGCAGATCCAGTTCTCTAAGCTGTGGCGGCTGATCTCGAGCGGCCCGCGCGACACCCGGAAAGGGCCGGTTTCCAATCGCAGCCGGATCACGCAGGGGGCGGTCCATGCGGTGGCGCGCGCATAAAACCCGCGCCTCTCAACCGGGGCGAGTTCCCCCGTGACGCCCGCCGTGCCCTGGCACCACTGCTCGCGCCAGTACGCGAAGCGGTCAGCTTCGCTGATGTGATCGACTGCCAGGACTGCGACTGTTATCGGAGCTTCGACCGGACCGATCCCGGACCGCGCTGGCACCTCGCGCGCTCGCCCGCTCCTCTCGCTTCCATCGAATGGCGGTCCGTTCTGGTCCACGTCACTGCTCATGAGCTTCCCGCGAACGATATCGCATCCGATTCGGTTGCGGCAAGCGATCATGCCTCTGCGACGTGGGCGATTTTGCAGCGAATGCAAAACCTGGCTGCGCTGATTGAGAAGACGCCACCCGAATACCCCCGATAAGAAAGACATAACTGGAAAAGGGCTGCGTCTCATCTTGTGATCGCGGCGAGAACCAGCTGCCAACCGAACAAATGTGCACCAAACCAATGTGAACCAAATCACAGCGGCGAACACGCAGGGGGGCTACGAGCTACCGAACTTAGCTAGCAGAAGGGGAAATCCATGTTCGATTCGACTCCATCGGCGGTAGAGCATCGTACCGTCCCGGCATCGCGTGTTGTTCTTCCTTCAAGCAATGGCGCAGTCGAGACAGTGGCGCGGCTGCTGCGTTGGTGCCCTGATCAGGCACGCGCGTTGGCCTTGGCCATGCATGAACTCGCGGCGTGGCAATACGATGACAGTCGGACCGAGCACTGGCTCCGCGTGCTCAGCCTGTTGCCTGTGAACTAGACCTTGGCCGCCCGGTCCGTCCGCCGAACCGTGGTCCTCTTGGCGGCTCTGGCATGCATACCTGCGAGGCTGAGTGCCGCAGACAACTCGTTCCTCAACTCGTTAGCGCATGCCGAGTGCCGAATCGCGCCCGACGGAAACTGTTCGTGCAGCACAGTGGATGCAGCGCATCCGATCCCGTATGTGGACATCGCCATCCTGATCGGTGTCCTTCAGGCCAGTGGCGGGGTCGGCTTGCAACAGTCAATGGCCGCGCTTGCGGAATTGCGTCGTGCTTGTCGGTTTGAGGGTTTCGTAAGCTCATTCCGCTAGACCGAAGTAGGTTTGGGGATTCTTGCGCGGCGTTATGGTGTGATTGACAGGTTTGCGGCAATCACCGGAGACCGCGATGTCTAGCCTCTTCGCCGCCTGCCGAACCTCGTCTTGGTGCCCTCGCGGATGCCCTGGAACACGGCATACAGCATCGGGATCAGGAACACCCCGATCGAACTTGCTGCGATCATGCCGGCGAACACCGCTGTGCCGACCGCGCGCCGGCTCAGCATTGCCGCGCCATGCGCCCAGACCAATGGGATCAGCCCGCAGATGAACGCGATCGACGTCATCATCACCGCGCGGAACCGGATGCGGGCACCGAGCGCGGCGGCTTCCAGGATCGGCAGCCCCGCCTCACGCTGTTCCTTGGCGAACTCTACAATCAGGATGCCATTCTTCGCCGCGAGCGAGATCAGCACCACCAGCCCGATCTGCGCGTACAGGTCGACCGACAATCCCGCCAGCAACATCCCGGCAAATGCGCCCAGCACACCGATGGTGACCGAGAGCAGCACCGGGATGGGGATCATCCAGCTCTCATACAGCGCGACCAGGAACAGGTAGGCGAACAACACGGATAGCGACAGGATGGCGCCGGTCTGGCCGGACGCCGCCTTCTCCTGATAGGCGGTGCCCGACCATTCGAACGCATAGCCCGGAGGCAACGTCCTGGCCGACACCTGTTCCATCGCGGCCAGTGCATCGCCGGAGGAAACGCCGGGTCGTGGGCCGCCGTTGATCGTCACCGCGCGATAGTTGTTGAAACGGGTGATGACCTGCGGGCCGAGGTACGATGCGCAGATTGGCGACTGATCGCAGTGGAACCATCTCGCCCAGGCGATTGCGCACGTAGATCTGGTAGATCGCCGAGATGTCGCTGCGGTCGGGCGCGTTGGCCTGGAGGTTAACCTGCCACGTGCGGCCGTACAGGTTGAAGTCGTTGACATAGAAGCCGCCCAGAGCCGTTTGCAGCGAGTTGAACACGTCGGCGATATTGAGCCCCAGCGCCTGCGCCTTTTCGCGGTCTATGTCGAGCCAGATCGACGGATTGCTGGAGGTGAAGGTGGAGAACACGCGCGTCATGCGTGGATCCTGATTGGCCGCAGCCAACAGGCCCTGCATCACGCTTGCCATCTCGGCGGGATCGCGGCCCTCCAGATTCTCCAGCTGATATTCAAAGCCGCCACTGGTGGAGAGCCCGATGATCGGGGGCAGGTTGAACGGAAATGCGTTGGCCGAACGCACCTGCTGCACCGCACCGAACACGCGTCCGATCACCGCCTGCGCACTGTCGGCAGCGGCGGTGCGATCGGCGAACGGCTTGAGGCGCACGACGACGAACGCCGCGTTGGGCTCGTTGCCGCCGTCGAGCAGCGAGAAGCCGACAATCGACAGCACACCCGCCACCTGTGGCATCGGCTGGAGCAGGCCCTCGATCTGCTGCGTCACCGCGCGGGTGCGCGAGACCGAGGCACCGTCAGGCAACTGCACGGCGACGAAGAAGGCGCCTTGATCTTCCTCGGGCAGAAAGCCCGTCGGGGTGCGCGCGGCGAGCAACCAGATGCCGATGCCAGCCACGATCAATGCCGCGACAGACAGAATGGCGACGCGCAGCAGCCGGCTCACCACTGCCGCATAGCCGTTGCGCACAGCATCGATGCCGCGGAGTACCAGACTTAACGGGCCGCGCGGTCTGCCATGGTGGCGGAGGAACACGCCGCACAGTGCCGGTGACAGGGTCAACGCGTTGATCGCCGAGATCAGCATCGCCACGCTGATCGTGACGGCGAACTGGCGGAACAGCGAGCCTGACACGCCAGGGATGAAGCCCACTGGCACGAACACCGACAGCAGCACCAGCGATATCGCGATCACCGGGCCGGTAATCTGCCGCATCGCCATCTTGGTCGCGTCGCGCGGCGGCATGTCCGGGTTCTCCGCCATCACCCGCTCGGCGTTTTCCACGACGACGATCGCGTCATCCACCACGACGCCGATGCCGAGAACCAGGGCGAGCAGCGATACGGTGTTGGCGGAAAAGCCGGCGGCGAGCAGGACGGCGAAAGTGCCGATCAGGCTCACGGGAATGGCGACCATCGGGATGATCGTCGCGCGGATATTGCCGAGGAACAGGAACACCACGAGGACCACCAGCGCGAAGGCGATGGCGAGCGTCTTCTCCACTTCGACGATCGTGGCGGCGACGAACGACGAACTGTCGTAGAACACGCGCGCCTTCAGGCTTTCCGGGAATCGCTTGCCCAGTTCGTCAAGTGCCGCCTGCACCCGCGCCGACGTCTGCACGGCATTGGCACCTGGTGCCAGATAGAGGCCGATCGAAACCGCGGGGTCGCCGTTCAACCGGCTCTCGGTGTCCATGTTCGCGGCACCAAGCTCGACGCGAGCGATATCGGACAGACGCAGCACCGAGCCGTCGGGATTGGCGCGGATCACGATGTTGCCGAACTGCTCCGCTGTGACGAGGCGGCCCTGCGTCTGAACGTTGAGCTGGAATTGCGTCGCATCGCTGGTCGGGCGTGCACCGATGCGGCCCACCGGGGCCTGCACGTTCTGCTGCTGGATCGCCGCGATGATGTCGAGGGGGGCCAGGTTCAGGCTGATCAGCCGGCTCATGTCGAACCAGACGCGCATTGAATAGTCGAGCCGGCCGAACAGCAGTGCATCGCCGACGCCGGGGGTGCGCGCGAGCCGATCCAATACATTGATCGTGACATAGTTGCTGATAAACAGCGGGTCCTGTTTGCCGCCCTCGCTATAGAACTGCAGGAACTCCAGGATCGCGGCCGAGCGCTTGCGCACCGTCAGGCCGTAGCGCTGTACTTCGGGAGGCAGTTTGGACAGCGCCTGCTGCACACGGTTGTTGACGTTGACCGTGTCGATGTCCGGATTGGTGCCCAGCTCGAAGCTGACGGTTAGCGAATAGCTGCCGTCGTTGCCGCTGCTGGACTTCATGTAGATCATCTTGTCGACACCGACGATCTGCGCTTCCAGCGGCTGCGCGACAGTCGCCTCCACAACTGCGGCAGACGCACCGGCGTAGCTGGTGGAGATCGTCACCTGCGGCGGCACAATGTCGGGGAACTGCGCGACCGGGATACGCAGCAGCGACAGCACGCCGGCAAGCGTCATCACGATGGCGATGACGATCGCCAGTCGCGGGCGGTCGACGAAGACGGCAGAGATCATGCCGCTATTGACCTGCCGATTTCGGTACGGTCGGCGTGGGCGCGGCGGGACCAGGGGTTACCTGGATGCCTGGCCGCACGCGCTGGATACCCTCGAGCACGACCATTTCGCCTTCCTTGAGGCCGGTCATGATGACAGCGGTCGACGGCGTCGATTGGCCGAGCCGGATGCGTCGCTGCTCTACGTGATTTTGGCTGTCGACGACATACACGTAGTCGCCCTGTTGGTCGGACAGTATCGCAGCGCGCGGTATCGCCAATGCTTCCACCGGCTGCGCGCCTTCGACCAGCACCGAGACGAATTCGCCGTCGATCAGCGGTCGGTCCACCGGCTTGTCTGTCTCGATCGGTTTGAGTGGTGGATTGGCGATCTTGCCACGCACCAGGATCGTGTCGGTGGTGGCCTGTACGCTCGGCTCGATGTAGTCGATCTTGCCGGACTGGCCGTAGATCGTGCCATCCGGCAGACGCAGCCTGATCACCACGGCTCCCATGCCACCCTGGTTGGCATAGCGCTTTTCCAAATCGATCTCCGCGCGCACGGCGATCGGAAACAGCACATACATCGGATCCTGGCTGACGATCGTCGCCAATGGACCGGAACTCGGCGATACGACGTTGCCCACAGTGATATTGGTGCGGCTGATCTTGCCGCTGACCGGCGCGTGGATCTCGGTGTAGTCCAGGTTGATCTGCGCGATGCGCAACTGCGCCTGTGCCGATGCCACCTGTGCCGCCTGTGAGCGCTGGTTGGCGGTCGAGTCATCCACCGAGGAGCGCTGACCGGCAGGTGTGTTCAGCAGCGACTGCGCACGGGTCAGTTGAATGTTGGCGTTGGCGAGACGCGCGCTGGCGTCAGAGACGGCAGCCCCTTGCTGCGCCAACGCGGCCTCGAACGGCGCGCGCTCGAGACGATAGAGCAGGTCGCCGGCCTTGACCTCGGTGCCCTCGGTGAACAATCGCTGCTCGAGGAAGGCGGTGACGCGGGCGGTCAGCGAAACGCGGTCAACCGCCTGGATGCGGCCGATGAACTCGGATGTCTCGGTGACCGCCTGGCGCGTCGCGCGCACCACGCCGACTGCAGGCGGACCGCTCGGCGCCTGCGCCTGTGCGGCACCAGACCACGCAACCGCCGCGAGCAGCGCGACAAGCCGGCGCAATGTCATCCACCGTCCTTCCCGGGATTGGTGCGCCGCGGTACGGGCGGCCGGTCCAATAGAGAGGCAGAAGGCGGTCGGTCAACTGTTCCGGGTGTCAGATCTCCTTTCGGCTCATCATGCCGGCCATTGCGTCCGCCTGGCGGATCGCCAATGCCACGATGGTCAGTGTCGGGTTGCACGCCCCGCCGGTGGTGAACTGACTGCCATCGGACACGAACAGGTTCTTGATGTCGTGGGTTTGCCCCCACTTGTTCACCACGCCGTCCCGCGCATTGGCGCTCATGCGGTTGGTGCCGAGGTTGTGGGTGCTTGGATACGGCGGTGTCGGGAAGGTGCGCACCGCGCCCACCGCGTCGTAGATGGCGGCGCCTTGCCGGTAGGCGTGATTGCGCATCTTCTCGTCGTTCTCGTGGTCGTCGAAATGCACGCTCGCGACCGGCATGCCGTTGGCGTCCTTCACCTTCGGATCGAGCGTTATGCGGTTCTGCTCGCGCGGCATGTCCTCGCCGACAATCCATAGCCCTGCCATGTTGGAATAGTCGTCGATGGCGCTGGTGAAGCTGCGGCCCCAGGCGCCTGGATTGAGGAACGCGGCCATGAACGGCAGACCGAGCGATAGGGTTTCCAACTCATAGCCGCCGACGAACCCGCGTTTCGGATCGTTGCGCGCTTCATCGCGCACGATGCCCGCCATGGTGGTGCCGCGATACAAGTGCACAGGATTGTCGAACACCGCGTAGACACTGCCGGTGGTATGGCGCATGTAGTTGCGTCCCACCTGCCCCGAGCTGTTCGCGAGACCTTGCGGGAATTTGGCCGACTCGCTGTTCAACAGCAGGCGCGGACTTTCCAGCGAATTCCCTGCCACCGCTATCACGCGAGCCTTCTGCCGCTGCTGCTTGCCGTCGCCATCGACATACACGACGCCGGTGACCTTGCCCTGCACGTCGTGTTCGATTCGCATGGCCATCGCGTTTGGCCGCACTTCGAGATTGCCGGTCGCCTCGCCCTTGGGAATTTCGGTGTACAGCGTCGACCACTTGCCGCCTGACTTGCAGCCCTGGAAGCAGAAGCCGATCTGCTGGCACGCGCCGCGGCCGTCGCGCGGCTGGCTGTTGATCGACATGTTGCCGGTGTGCACTTCCTTGTAGCCAAGTTTGCGTGCGCCGGCCTCCAGCACCTTGTAGTTATTGTTGCCGGGCAGCCGCGGGATGTTGTTGGTCCCCGTGGTGCCCATCTTGTCCTCGGCCTTGGCGTACCATGGCGCCATCTCGGCGAGCGTGATCGGCCAATCAGCAAGGCTCGCGCCGGCCATGTTGCCGTAGGTGCTGCGCGCCTTGAACTCATATTCCTGGAAGCGCAGCGAGGCGCCGGCCCAATGCACCGTGGAGCCGCCCACCGATTTGACAATCCATGCGGGCAGATTGGGAAAGTCGTGCGCAACGCGCCAGGTCCCCGACGTGGTGCGCATGTCCTTCCAGGCGAGCTGGGCGAAGCTCGCCCACTCATCGTTGACGAAGTCCGGAATTTCGTGACGTGCACCGGCCTCCAGGATCACCACCTTGATGCCCTTCTGTGCCAGCTCGTTGCCAAGTGTGCCGCCGCCGGCGCCGGAACCGATGATGCAGACGACGCTGTCGTCGTTCAGATCGAATGTTGCCATTGTCGCCTCCCCTATGCCTGCGGCAGCCAGTCGATGTCGTTGAAGCCGCGGTTGATATAGCCGCCCTTGTCGGCCGAGGCGCCCTCATAGCCGAATTTCGGCCACACCTCCTTGTTGTTGTACAGCGTCACCAGCAGGTCGCCGTGCAGCTTCTTGAACAGCGCGCCCTGCTCCACGCCCTGTAGCAGAACGACGCGATCGGCCTCCCATTCCACCAGCAGATAGGGGGTTTTGTGGTGCTGCTGCGCGCCGGCGTCGAGCTGTGCCACACCGGCCTCGACCATTTTTCGAAATGCGGCGTCCTGGCCCGCTTTCGCGTCGTAGCCCGCGACAGCCTTCACGTAGTAGATGTCGGCGAGCCGATCATGCGGATAGATATCGCGCGCCATCCGCGCCAATGTCGCCATCGTGTGAGGCGTCAGGTCCTTGGCATCCTGCGCCCATGCTGCTGTCGGCGTGATGGTCATTCCGGCGGCAGCGGCCGCGGCGGCAGGAACTGCGGTGGCACTGCCGCGCAGGAACACGCGACGACTGACCTTGGTGCGCCTGTCCACTTGCCTCATGTGCGTCTCTCCCAGGTTGATCGGATCGTTGCCGCTCAGTGATAGCGGCCGTGATGCTGCAGCACCTCGATGCGATAGCCATCGGGATCCTGCACGAAGAAGAACTTGGCCATCAGTGCGTCATCGCGATGGAACTCGCGGATCGGATTGGGTGTCAGCCCTTCCGCGGTGAAGCGTGCGTGTTCGGCCGGCAGATCGTCCACCACGAATGCGATGTGGCCGTAGGCGTCACCCTGCGCGTAGGGCTCGGTGCGGCCGTGATTGATGGTCAGCTCCAGTTCGAAAGCGGCTGCCTCGCCGATCAGATAGACCAGCGTGAACCCATCGAAATCATAGCGGTCGGCCACCCGCATGCCGAAGGCGCGCCGATAGAAATCCACCGAGCGTGCTTCATCGAGCACGCGGATCATGCTGTGAATGGGCTTGGCCATCAGTGCTGCTCCTTCAGCCATGCGATGATGCTGGCGCGAACCGCAGGATCGGGCTGACGATACAGCATTACCGCACCCGGAATCAGCTTCTGCGGATCGGCGAGCCAGGCGTCGAGATGTGTCGCGTCCCAGACGAAAGCGGCGTTGGCAAATCCAGGGGAATAATGGAATCCGGACAAGGTGCCGGCCTTGCGGTTGAACGCGCCGGCGAGGTTGGGTCCCTGGCGCGGTGCGGCGCCATGCTCGACCGTGTGGCAGGTGCCGCACTGGCTGACGAACAGCGATGCAGCGCTTGGCGCCGCAGGCTTTGGTACGTCGAAAGGCAACTGCGCATGCGCGGTTGACGCTGCCCCGGCGACGATGACTTGGCATAAGATCACCCGCCAAGACATTGCGTTTCCTTCCGGCGTCGCCGGCGCTACGGGAAAAGCAAAGATTTAAACGCAGATAAGAGGCAGATGCACGCAAAACACGCAGATAAGTCGTGAACTTTATCCGCGTGTTTTGCGTGCATCTGCCTCTTATCTGCGTTTAAATTCTTCCTCTCCGGGCTCGCTACTCCGCCGCGAGACCAGGTACGAACGCCGGCACCTCGGCGCGCTGCGCCGCATCCATCGGCTGCGGCCACCAGCGGTCTTCCCACTCGTCGAACAGCGGCTTCAGCTTCGGCATCACCGCTTCGGCGAACAGCTTCGTGTTGTACTTGGTCAGTTGCTTGTTCATGTTGCCGTACTGCAGCAGCAGCATGAGATGCCCGACATTCAGTGACGTCGCGACTTCGGTGAGCTGTTCCACCACCTCATCCGGCGAGCCGATGATGACGTAGCCGCGGTCGACGATGTCCTCCATCTCGGTCGCGTTGCGTGCCTGCTCACGCGCGGCGAGTGAGGCGGCACGACCGACCTGGCTTTGCAGACCGGCGCGCATGGTGTTTTCGGTGACGTAGCCCGGTGGTGTCGCCCAGCGTGAATCGGTGAACAGGCAGCGGCCATAGAAATACTCGGCAGGTTCGCGATACAGCTCCATCGCCTTCTCGCGCGTCTCCGCCACGCCGACGAATTGCAGGAAGCCGGCGCGATAGGGATTGCGGTCCTTGCCCAGGCGCGACATCTCCGCCCAGAAGCCGTCCATCGTCGCCTTGCCGTCCTTGTAGCCGAAATACGACAGGTACGCGTACACGTAGTCCATCCGCGCGCACCACTGCCACGTCTCGATCGAGCCGCCGCCCGGTATCCACACCGGTGGATGCGGACGCTGCACCGGGCGCGGCCAGATGTTCACGTAGCGCTGCTGATTGAAGCGGCCGTTGAACGCGAACGTGTCAGGGTCCTGCCAGGCGCGCATCACCAGGTCATGCGCCTCAAGGTAACGTTCGCGCAGCAGGCTCGGATTCTGGCCGTAGCAATAGCAGGTGTCCATCGGGGTGCCGACCGGGAAGCCGGCGATCAACCGCCCGCCCGATATGCAATCGATCATCGCGAACTCTTCCGCCACGCGCGTTGGCGGATTGTACAGCGCGAGCGAATTGCCCATCACGCAGATCGCCGTGTCCTTGGTCCGTCGCGAGATCGCCGAGGCGATCAGGTTGGGCGACGGCATCAGGCCATAACCGTTGGAATGGTGCTCGTTGCAGCAGACGGCGTCAAAGCCGCAATCCGCCGCGAACTCCATTTCGTCCATGAAGTCGTTGTACATCAGATGCGCACGCTTTGGATCGAACAGCGACGAGTGGATGTCGACCCAAACGGACGGATGCTTCTGCCGAAAGTCCTCCGGCAGTTCGGTGTACGGCATGAGATGGAACCAGAGGAGCTTCATGATGCTGCCAACCCTCGCGCTGCGATACCGGCGAGTATGGTGGCGAAACTCCCTGGTCCGTCAACTCACCCCGAGTGGCACACTCAGGCCCAGTGACCCTCCAGCCATGTCCACCCGCCGGCGGGTTGCTGCGCCCAGCGGCCCGGGACCCACGTCGTCGACCCGGGCGGCGGCGGCACGTACTGGCCGGGCTGCCAGGCCCAGTTGTTGCCGCTGAGAATCCAGTGGCCTGGCTGCCATACGACCGGCCCCGCTCCTGCGGGCGGTGGCGGCACCAGTTCGCTGCGCGGTGGCGGCGGCGGACCGGGTTCCATCACCGCTATCTGTGTCGGCGGCTGCGGCGCCGGCTGGACAATGATCTGGGCAGCGCGCGGCGGCGTTTCATCCTCCACGCAGCCGGCGAGCATCAGCAGCGCCGGCGCGACGAGGCACGCATGATATATGCGCGGCATCACATCAATCTCCTTTCGTCAGCCCTGCCAGCGTCCGTCCACCCAAACGTAGCCGCCGGACGGCTGCTGCACCCAGTGACCCGGTTCCCACACCGCCTCCGGCGCCGGTCGTTGGACATATTGCCCCTGCGTCCAGGACCAGCTCGTGCCGTCCCACGTCCACTGGCCTGGCCGCCAATACATTAAGCGAGCCGTGTCGGATGGTGGCGGCGGGACCGTTTCCATGCGCGCTGGCGGTGGCGCGGCCGGTGCGACATACACCTGGGACTGCGCCGGAACCGATGTCGGGGCTACCACAACGGCCTGCGCGGCCGCTGAACCCGCGCCGAGGGGCAACAAGAGCATTGAACCAGCAAAGTACATTCGTCGAACTAACATTGGTGATCCTCCGCCGATCTTTGAACTTCACTTCGACTGTTCAGGAGATTGGCGGGGAATGCGGCGCGAATGGGGCTTGTGGGTCTTGACAAGCATCACATCGCATTGACAAGCGCTCATCCATCATCGAATTTAGTTGCTTGACTCAGTCAAGCAATCGTATGACCCAGTCATGGGACAATCCGGCGCCTTCGACGACCGCATCGCCGCCGTCCGGCGGTTCAGCCGCTTCTACACGCGCGTGATCGGAGCTCTGCACGACGGCCTCCTGCACAGCAGCTTCTCGCTGACCGAGGCGCGCGTGCTGTATGAGCTTGCCCAGAGCGCGGGCGTCACGGCCACTGAGCTGGGTCGCGAACTCGATCTCGATCCGGGTTACCTCAGCCGCATCCTGCAGCGGTTCGAGCGCGATGGGCTGCTTGCGCGCGCGCCATCGCCGATCGACCGGCGCCAGAGTCTGCTGTCACTGACCGCGGCCGGGCAGGACGCCTTCGCTCCGCTCGACGCACGGTCGCGCGAGGAAATGGGCGCATTGCTGGCGCCTCTGGCGGAGCCGGCACAGGCTTCGGTGGTCGCCGCCATGGGTCGCATCGAGTCACTGCTCGGCACCTGCCGATCGGCATCATGGCTGCTCCGCCAGCATCGGCCCGGCGACATCGGCTGGGTGGTGGCAAGGCATGGCGCGCTCTACGCCGAGGAGTACGGCTTCGATGCGCGGTTCGAGGCACTGGTGGCGCGTGTCGCGGGCGAGTTCCTCGGGTCGCACGATCCGGCACGCGAACGCTGCTGGATTGCCGAGCACGACGGGGTGAACGTCGGTTCCGTGTTCCTCGGTACGGCAATCCGACGAGGAGGCGAGGCTGCGCCTGTTGTTGGTGGAACCGGCGGCGCGGGGTCTCGGGATTGGCCGGCGCCTCGTGGCCGATTGCATCGGCTTTGCTCGCGAGACCGGCTGCTGGCGTATCGCGCTATGGACCAACGAAGTGTTGGTGGCAGCTCGCGCGATCTATCAGCAGGCTGGGTTTCGTCTGGTGGCGCGCAAACCGCATAGCGACTTCGGCCCACCAATGGTCGGCGAGGACTGGGTTCTGGAGCTCCGCTGACGCGACTGCCTCACGCGTTGTGCTGCTGGCGGCCCGACCGACACGGACGCGCGGGCCGCAGCACCTCGCCAGCCAACTCGATCAGACACTCCGCGACATCACGCAACCCCGCACGATCGACATCCTTGGCGAGGGTGAGCAGTCGATCGCACAGCACAAGGGGGCTGACGGACGGGTCCGGACGCAGGACCTCCGGTGTGCCGGTGAGGTGCCGCAGCGGGGCCTGGTCGGCGGCGAGCATTTTCGGTGTCATATCGTTATTATCGGCACGAACAGCTTACAGCGGACTTTCAGTCAGTTGCGTGTCCGCGTCACCGCGATCCAAGGGCCGCGCTCGAGTGGGGTCACGAATACCCGATGAGTGGAGAATGACATCCACACGCGCCTGCCTTGCAGGAAGTCGGAGCCCAGCAAGGCATCGCCCATGCCACTCGACATCGGCACCACCGGCAGCATCGGATCCTGCATCTCTGTAGGACCGACGCGGAATTCGCCAAAGCGATGGATGTGCACCGCGACCTGATCGGGTGCCGCGCCATGCGCCATCACCGTGCGGTCGTCCGCCATGTGGTCGTCAGCGAGCCCCATTCGCTCGGCCATGCGCTGGCTGATGGAACTGACCTGCGCCCCGGTATCCAGTACCGCCATACCGTGCGCACCGTCGAGTTCGAACGGCACCAGCAGGCGGTCGCGCCGAGCGGTGACGTCGGCGATGTCCAGGTACGGCGTGTTCCAGGGCGGCGCCGGGTCGCGGCATTCGGGACGCGCACGGTAGAAGGTGATGCGCTGCGCCGGCAGGTCGAGGTCGAGGTCGAATGCCAGCAGAATATCGGCGCCCAGCAGCCCATCGGCCGAGCCGCCGGCCACGTGGTCGATGCCGAAGTGGCCGACCGTCACGCTGTCCACCGGGAAATGCGTGCCGCCGAGTACCGATGCCATCGGGCAGCCTGGCGTCCCAGGTCGCCGTGGGGCTGCCGATGCCGAAGGTGCGTGTCGCATGCTGAAGGTCGCGTGGCAGGTGCAGCCGGTCGACCGCTGCCTCGGTCAGCAATGTGCGTTCGGCGCCGGTATCGACCAGCAAGGTTACCGGGGCGCCGCCGATCGTCGCTTGTGTGAACAGCATGTGTTCGCGCACCTCGATCGGCACCTCGGCCAGCCGAATCAACGCGCAGGCGTTGTGAGCCAGTCGTCTGCCCGGTTCATGGTTGGCGCAGGCCGCGAGCCCGAGCAGTGCCAGCAGGATCAGACGCGCTCGGATCACGGCGTTGGTCGGACCTGGACAGTGGCTCGGACGGAGGTTCCTTCGGCGTCAAGCACGGTGAGCCGATAGAAGCCGGGACCCGAAGGCAGCCAAGCCGCGGCGCGCCGGATGCGATCGGCCGGCAGTGGTGCGCCATCGACCAGGAAGGTTAGGGGCCGGCGTCCGCCCATCACGCGTATGGTCACCTGTCCGTCCGCCGAGAGCACAGCCTCTGGTGGCGGGAACAGCAGGTGCAGCGCATCGGTGGCTGGGGGGGATGGATGGACATACTGCTCTGGGACCTGCTTCGCACTGCGCGGGGCTGCCGGCAACAGGTCGAACACCCGGGACATCAGCGGCAGGGCAAGTGAGGTGCCGGTGGCGCCCGGCAGCGCGGTGCCGTCCGGCCGTCCGATCCATACTGCGACGACGTGGCGCGTATCGAAGCCGAACGCCCAGGCGTCGCGCCCGCCCCAGCTCGTGCCGGTCTTCCAGGCAATGCCGCGTGTGCCGAATTCCGGCAGCGGCCGGGTGAGCACATCGGCCACCTCGCGCGCGGCACTCGCGGCGAGGAAGTCCGGACGTGGCGTCGGCGGTCCGTCGAGCAAACGCAGCGGGCCGCCGGTGCCGTCGGTCGCGAGCGCCGCATACAGCGCGGCCGCGTCGCGCAGCGTGATCCCGTCGCCGCCCAGAGCCAACGGCAATGAGGGATCGGCGCCGTGCGGCAGATGCAGGGTGACGCCGGCGGCGCGGACCGTGGCGGCGAAGCGCAACGGGCCAACGCGATCGAGCAGCGCCACGGCCGGGAGGTTCAGCGAACGGCGCAGCGCGTCCGCCGCCGTGACGCTGCCGGCGAAACCTCGGTCGAAGTTCTCGGGAGCGTACCCGCCAAACCGGCGCGGCAGGTCGGGCATGACGGTATCCGGGGCGGCGATGCCGTCGGCGAAGGCCATCGCGTAGATGAACGGTTTCAGTGCCGATCCAGGGGAGCGCACGGCGCTGGTCAGGTCAATGGCACCGGCCCGGGATTCGTCGGGCCAGGCACCCGCGTAGAGCGCACGAATCTCGCGCGAGGGTGCATCGGCCACCAGCATAGCGAGCGAGGCCCGTTGCGGCAGGGTCTCCAGTCGCTCTCGCCCGAGGCGTTCGAGTGCGGCCTGCAGCGGCAGGTCCAGGGTTGTGTGAATTTGCGGCAGGTGGGGCAGGGATGCCGCGAGCTGCGGCGCGTGGCGGGGCAGCGGGATGCGGGCGGTCGGTACGGGCGTGGGTGCAGGTGCGGCATCGAACAGGTTCGCCCGGGAGCCGATCGAAAGGACCCGGTCGCGAATCGCGCTTGCGGCCGTGGCGTGGCGGTCGGGGCGCAGGTGCTCGGGTCGGCGCGGGATCGCCACGAGGAGGGCGGCCTGGGCCGGTTCCAATGCCTCGGGCGGCACGCCGAACCAGGCGAGCGAGCCGGCGCGGATGCCCTCGATGTTGCCGCCGAACGGTGCGAGGGTAAGCCAGACGTCGAGCACGCCACGTCGGCCGTAATGCGCCTCGAGCTGCACGGCGCGGGCGATTTCGATGAGCTTCGAGCGAATGGTGCGCGGGCGCGGCTCGAGCAGGCGAGCGGCCTGCATCGCAAGAGTGGAGCCACCGGATACGGTATGGCCCGAGCGGAGCAGTTGCGCGGTGGCGCGGGTCAGGGCGATCGGATCGACACCGGGATGGTGCCAGAAGCGGCGATCCTCGACGGCGATCAGCAGGTCGGTGAACAGCGGCGGGGCGTTGTCCGAGCGGAAGCGCCAGATGCCACCCGCCGCGGGGAGGAATGCCAGCGGGCGGTCCTGGCGGTCGAGGATCTCGCTGCCCATGGAGGCGAGGCGGGAGAGGTCGGGTGGGAAGCTGAAGTCGAGCAGGGCGCCGAGGGCGGCGAGCACGAGGCAGGCCGAGGGGAGGAGGGATATGACGGCAAGCAAGAACCTCCCCCTCCGGGAGGGGGTTGGGGGGAGGGGGGGCCGCGGTCCGGGCGTCGCACCCTCCCCCCAGCCCTCTCCCGCAAGGGGAGGGGGAGGGGCGTCGGATACTGTCACTCGGCTGCCACGATGGTGATCCGGCCGGCGGCCTGGCGGGCGAACACCGCGGGTCGATACATGTCGGCCACTTCCGCGCCTGGCAGCTCGAATGTCCCGGGCGTGACCGCGCGTACCCGGACGGCCAGCCGGAAGTCGGGCTTCTCGCTGGTCAGCGCCACCACCGCCGCATAGCGGTCATCCGCCCCGGGCTGAGCATCAGGCTCCGACAGCTTGCCTAGCCACGCCATGCCGGGGACATCGCCGCCGCCCAGCCGCCCGGCGATCTCCCACCCCGCCGGCAGCCCGTGCTGCACCATGGCGCGATGAGCCTGGCCATCCTCCGCCTTCCCCTCCAGCACCAGCACGAACACCGTGTTCTGCTTCAGATGATCGAGATCGAGCGGCTGCCCGTCCAGCGTCTCGAATTGGCGGGTGATGCGCATCTGTGACCGGGCCGCCGGCAGCGGGGTTGCCGGGATGCCGGTTACCGACACCGCCCGCCACACCGGCACATCCGCCAGATTGCGCGCAACGGCCGGCCCCCCGAGCGCCACCGACACCACCGGAGCCGGCGGCAGGTCGCTGCCGTCCAGTGCGATCCGGGCGGGGGTGCCGCGGCGGCTCAGCACCGCGCCAGCCGAAGCCGCCCATGACTGCTCCTGCGTGGACAGTGTATCGGCTGACAGGTCCGCCCCCGGCATGACGGCGAGCAGCCTTTCCAGCTTGTCTTCTGGCAGGTGGCTTTCCTGCAAAAGCAACGCGATCGCCGCCTGGTCCCGCAGCGCGGTGCCGTAATCGTAGGCCCACCAGTGTCGTGCCGGCGCTGCCAGGGCCGCCGCGAAAGCGGCCGCGGCGCGCGGCTGGTCATGCGCCAGGGCGAGTGCGCCGCCAAGCTGGGCTTTGGCGAGCGGCGTCGGCAGGTTGCCGATCTGCTCCGCCATCACGCGCGCGGCGCCCGGACGTCCTTTGCCGGCGAGCGCCAGGACGTAGAGCCGGTATGCCTGCGAGGCGAGGTCCTCCGGCTTGTCGCCGGGTTCGTCGGCGGCGCCGGCAACAAACTTCTCAGCGTCGATCACCGCCTGGTCGGGGATCGCCGCTCCGGCGTCACGCGCGCGCAGCAGGAACTCGGTGGCATAGACCGAGAGCCAGGGCTCCGCCTCCTGCGTCGCCGACCAGAGGCCGAAGCCACCGTCGAAACGCTGGCGATCGAGCACGAAGCCGACGGCCTGCTGCAGGCGGCCGCCCCGGTCGGGGCCGGCCAACGGACCGTCCGGCAGCAAGGCGAGAGGGAATCCGCGGCTTGTGGCCTGCTCCAGGCACCACAGCGGGTAGCGGTCGAGTGCCTGAACCAGCCCGGCGACGTCATAGCGCACCGCGCCGCCGAACGTCGCTGCCGCCTTCCAGGTGCCGGGCACGAATTGGTCGAGCGGCGGGGCAAGCTGGAATTCGGCGCCCGGAGCCAGTTCGCCGGCGGCGACCATGGTGGTGGCCCCGCGCGCCGGCCGTACGGTGATGGCGGTCTCGCGCTGGATGTGGAAGCCGCCGGTGCCGGTCACGTCAAGCCGGATGACCCCGCGTCCGGCACCGGTCGCGGTCAGCGTGGTGAAGGGCAGCGCCTGAGCGCCGGGCGCCAGGGTCGCGGCCAGCCGCTGTTCTCCGGATATGGCAAGCGGTCCATCGACCGATATCGTCGCCACCTGTTCGCCCGCCGGCAGGTCGAGGTTTTGCAGCAGCAGGGTTATCCGAGCCTGGTCGCCGGGCGCCAGGAAGCGGGGCAGCAGCGGCTCGGCAACCAGCGGGTCGCGCACATAGACGTCGGACGCCGCGGCGCCGAGACCTGCGCCACTCCAGGCAACGGCCATCAGCCGCACCTGGCCGTTGAAGTCGGGCATGTCGAGCGGGAACTGCACCACGCCGTCGGCGCCTGCCTGCACCGGCGGGACGAACAGCGTCACCGTCTTCTGCGGGATGTCCGGCAGCACGAAGCTGCCTGCGTCGCCGCCCTGTCGTAGCACGGTCGCCGCGCCGTCGGGCGGGGCGATCAGCCGGCCCCAGTCGTCGCGGATGTCGAGCCCGAGCCGGCGGCGGCCGAGGAAGTGGCCGGACGGGTCGGGCGAGGCGAAGTTGGTCAGCCGCAGGACGCCCTCGTCAACTGCCGCAAGGCTGACCCAGGCGCCGGGCGACGTGTGCAACTTGATCGCGGCGCGGGCGCGCGGCGGGTATTTGTCGGCGACGTCGAACACGACCGGCAGCTTGCGCGAACCAGGATCGATGCCGACCCAGGCGAGGCCGATGGCGCGGCCAGGGCGCGATTTCGCATCCGCCGCGGGGCGGAACACGTGGACCGTGACATAGGCTCCGGGCCCCCAGTCGGCGGAGACCGGCACGTCGACATCGGCCCCACCGGCCGGCACTGACACGTTACGCACCGAGTGCACGCGGTCGGACAGCACCAGCAGCGTGGCCTCGCCGGCGAACGGCGGTGCGATGTGGATGCGCGCGGTGTCGCCTGGCGCGTAGGCCTTGCGATCGGCGGAGACGTCCACCTGGTCAGGCACGTCCGGATTGTCGGACGACACCCAACCGGCGCGGAAGCGCATCGAGCTGGCGGCCATGCCGCCATCTTCCAGAACCTCAACGCGGTAGCGGCCGAAGTCGAGCTTGTGCACGAAGTGGAACGGTGCGCCGGCAGGAATGTCGATCGACTGGGTTTCCAGCGGCTCGTCGCGCCACACCGTCTCGTAGCGCGCCAGGCTGCCGCGCATCACGAGACGCCAGTCGGGCCGCTCGCGCACGAGGCGCAGTTTCGCCTTGGTGGCGACGCGCGCCCCATCGGAGCCGACCGCCACGACGTCGAACGCGGCCTCGGTGCCGGCGTCGATGGCGTTGTCGGCAAAGCCGGGCTTGATGCCCAGCAGCGTGCCGGGCGGACGCAGCGGAATTTCGGTGGTAGCGAGCGAGGCATGGCCGGAGGGGTCGTTGACACCAACGGTGAGCGAGGCCTTCAGCGCGTGCGTGGTGTCCGGTGCGCGTGAGATGTCGATCGACACGGATGAATGGCCCTGCGAGTCGGTGTCCGAAACGGGCAGGTCCTTGGAATCGGGCGCGAAGGTCTCGTCGATCAGGCCGATGCGATAGCCGGCGAGGGCAGGGAAGGGCGCCGGATCGATGACCAGCCGCATCTGCGCCTGGCCCGTCAGGCCGGCGGCGGGTGCGCCATACAGGAACCGCGCGGTGACCGGCAGCGCATAGGGTTTGCCCGGGATGATCGCTCCGGATGCATTGCCGAGCTCGACCGCCATCCGATCAGGCACGAAGGCGTCGACGCGGAACTCGGCGCGGCCGATCGGCGGGCGGTCAGGCTCGGCTTTCACCTCGATCGTCCAGGTGCCGATCGGCGCGCCGTTCGACAGCTCCACGGGCAGATGCACCGCATCCTCCGCCGCGCGCGCCGGGGTCGCATCGAGGAACACCTGGCCGTTCGGGCGCTTCACGATCACATGCACCGGTATGTCGGCAGGCCGGCCGGCATTGTCGCGCAGCAGCGCCATAACCTGTGCTGTTTCGCCAGGCCGGTAGATGCCGCGATCCAGCCAGACAAAGGCGTCGAGCGGTCCCGGATGCGGCAGCCCGGTCACCCCGCGATCGGACAGGTCGAACGCGGCGCCGCTGAGGTCGAGCAGGGTGTAATCGTCCCCGCCCGTCACCTCGATCGCACGCGGCGCCACTGGGCCTTCGCCATGCATCAGCGGCGCGGCGAAGTGGCCAACACCATCGCCATCGGTGGCGGTCTCGCCAAGGATTTCGTTGTTCTCAGCGAGCAGGCGCAGCGTGACGCCGGGGCGCGGGTGCACGTCGGAGTAGCCGCGAACCTGCACGGTCAGGCCGTCTGTGCCGCGCCAGATCGTGGGCGCGAAGTCGGTGCGCAGGATCATTTGCACGCCGGTCGGCGCATTCGGCGTTCCGTCGCCGGCGGTGGCGCTCAGCGCGTAAAGGCCGGGGCCGGACCCGGCGAGCGCGTCGGGCATCGGCAGCGCGGTGTGCGCGGTGCGGTTCGGCTGCCAGTCGGGTATGTCCGCGCTGCCCTGCCAGACGATGCGTCCGGTCTGTTCGCCAATTCGGTCGGCGTCCCAGGATTCGATCGGCTGGCCCAGCCTGGCACTCCGCACGAAGCCGATGACGTTGCGCTCGGTCAGGCGCGCGAGGGTCAGCTTGACGCTGGAGAGGTTGACCGTGCTGAGCCCGATGGCCGGGGCCTGGCCGCGCGGCAGCAGGAACATCCGCGTGTCGAAGTCGATGCGCGTGCGCCGATTGCCCATTGCGATGTTCAGCGTGGCGTCCTTCACCAGGCTGAGTCCGGATTCGCCGGGCATGCCGGCGCGCAGCACGATCCGCGTCGTGGCACCGGACGGCAGGCCGGAGACGCAGATCTGGTCGCCCTCACGGGTGACCGCAGCGCCTTGCACAGGCGGATCGAGGCGCACCCAGTCCGCGGCGTGGAAATCGTCGCGGCGAGCAGGAGCGACCGTGAAGTCGATGCAGGCGCGCGGCGGTTCGGCCTCAGGCTCGGTGGCGACCCGGCGGATCAGGATGCCGGTGGCGCGACGGGCTTCATCCAGCTTCTGCACGATCGCCTTGTTGTCCGGCGCACGTTCGGCGGCAGCCTCCAACGCCTGGATCGCCTGTGCCGGCCGGTTCAGCACCTGCAGTGCCTCTGCCATCAGCAGTAGAGCCGGCACCTCCGGTGCGCCGGTCTCCGCCGACGAGAAATTCTGCCAGGCCGCCTGCAAGGCCCGGCTGGCCGCGGGCGGCGTGCGGCGCATCTGGGCGTCGGCCAGCGCCAGCCACTGCGCCGCCGCTGCATCGCCTTGCGCGACGCGCGTCTCCCACGCGGCCGCGGCGGCGGCCCAGTCCTGCTTGCGGGTTGCCGCGGCAGCCGCCTGCTCCGCCTGCTTGCGTGCCTGCGGGGTGCCGCCGGCGGGAAACCGCGACGTGAGGGTTCGTTCGTATGCCGCGCTGTCGGCCTCGAGGCCAGGCAGGGTGAAGTCGTCCGCCCATGCCACGCGGCAGGCGAGGCACAGCAGTGCCGCGAGCAGCAATCCGAGCCGGCGCATGACGCTCTCTTCCCTGTTCGGCTGACAATCTAATCCGCGAGAAAACAGGGGCGGCGGAAAAAAGCGGTTAATTCCGCACAGGTTGCGCGGTGGCCTCCGCCTTCAGGATGTCGCGGATTTCCGTCAGCAGCACTTCCTCGGGCTTTGGCCCTGCCTGGGCGTCCTCGCGCACATGCAGCCGCGTGAGCGCCTTCACCACCCAGAAGATCGCAAAGCCGATGATGATGAAGTTGATGATGGCGTTGATGAACAGGCCGAAGTTGAGGGTGGCCGCGCCGGCATGCTGGGCGTCCGCGAGCGTCGCGTAGTGCTGGCCGTTCAGCGGGACGAAGACATTCGAGAAATCGATGCCGCCGACAACGAGCCCGAGCAGCGGGTTGATCACGTCCTTCACCAGGCTGTTCACCACGCCGGTGAACGCGGCGCCGATGATGATGCCAACCGCGAGGTCGACCACGCTGCCGCGCATGATGAAGGCGCGGAATTCGGAAATCCATGACGGACTCCAAGAATTTACAGCCATCGAAAAGTCTCCTGTGATTGGTGTTGTGAGTACGCTCGTTTGACCGGAGCCTGATTCGGCGATGAGAGCGAACGGCTTATGAGCCACAAGCGCAACACCGCCGCCAGCGCCATCAGACCGGATCCGTTCAAGGAGTACCGCGGCCGCATGCAACTGGTGCGGTATTGGCGTGGCGTGGGCTGACAGGCCGGTGCTCGCCGGCGCCGACGGGTGCAAGGAACCGTCGGGGTGGGAGGCTGGCGACAATCCGGGGGCGCAGTAGGCGCTGGCCGCGGACGTGAACGGAACTAGAACATGAGGTGGCGGATGTCAAGGAATATATTCCGCAAAAGGCGGCGCGCATAGACTGCGAAGAGGCGTTGAGCGCCGCGGCCGCTTGCGCGAATGCCAATTCGGAGATGCCTGCAGCGGACGATAGTGCTCAAACCTTACGCTGAGTCGCACGTCCCGTGCATCCTCAACGATGCCAGGGCCGTTCCGGCGTCGCTCAGAGAAGTCTCTTAGTGAGTTGCGTCCTCAGCGAAGCTCGCGAGCACCTGGTCGATTGCCTTGGCATTTTGCTCTGGCATCGCGAGACCGTGGCGTGGATAGACATAGCTCATGAGGTAATCGCCCGAATTGTAAGTGAGCCAAACCTTGTCCTGATCATCTTGCCAAACAAGCGCCTTCAAGGGCACATCGATCGCTAGCGTTGCTGCGCCTTCCATTGGTTTGGTGCCAAGTTTGGGGTTGCCAAACACGATGACGGTGCGCGGCTTCAGCGTGAGCCCGTACTTGCTGGCAGCAGCAGCGTGGTCAATTTCGATGAAGACCATCCAGCCGTTGGCTTCCTTGGCCTTTACGGCTCGCTCGAATCGCTCGATCGTTTCCTGAACTGGGTGATTGCTCGGCTTTGAGATCAGTCCGGATCCGGCGGCGTGAGCGCTGGGCATCGCGACCGCAAAGAGTCCTCCAAGCAAAAGAGCTCCGCTGATCAGTCCGGTGAGAACCATGATGCATGACCTACGGGCCGCATACTGCCGAATATAGAACCGAGCGCGCAGGGAATGGAAACGCCTCAAAGTCGGGTCGTGCGCCGCCCTTGGTGCGCGATGCCTTGGCGCCGGCGCAGTTGCCGCAGCGAAAGGAGATGCAGCAGGATCGAGGCTGGCACTACAAAAGCAGGGGTCAATACGCCCGGATAAGCGCCCGGGTTGATGCTCGGCAGACCTGGAGCGATCAACTGGAACCGGCCGGGTGAGGTGATCAACCCCAAGGTGATCGCAACGGCGAGGTCGATGAGGCCCAGAATATTCCAGGCGATCGCTGTCCTGCGGCCTTGAGCCGTACCGGTCGCCACAGCGATGGCCGCCGGCACGGCGAGCAGGCCGGTCAGCACATCGCCAGTTCCCGCCGGCACGGCGAGCAGGCCGAACATCGCTCCACGCAGCCACGCAGCGAGAAACCAGCCGCCGAATACCCGGTAAAGCTGAAGTGCCACGAGCCAGCTCGGCGGCATCGCATCAAGCACCTGGCCCACCCGTGTCGATAGCAGCAACAACGGCGCGCCGATGATCACCGGCAGGAAAATCGCCAGCGGCAGCAACGGCGCCGGTGAGGTTGAGGCGCCTGTGACGAAGACGCCATTGATGGCCACACTCCAGACGAAAGCGAACCAAAGCGTGTAGGGGATCATAACCGCCAGCCAGGTGGTGCGGCGTTGGCCCGGCGTCAGGTCGGTGCTTCCGAGGCCGAGCCACAAACCAACCGCGATGACCGCATGGGCCGTCAATTGGTGTGCCGTGGTTGAAAATCCGCTGGTCGGGATAATCGGCAACCAGTAGATCAACAGGATATACAGCAGCGTGAGCGGGGCGATCCAGAACAGGCTGCGCAAAGCAGGGCCCGGCGGAACGATATCAGCGGGAACGGCGGCGGCGGTCATCAGCGGTTCTCCATGTCAGTCCTGAGGTCAGGCGTTGATTGACCTGGCCTCAATGAAACCTTGTCGCCAGATATGCCGACGCTTCCCGCGAGCGACTATCAGCGATAATGTGAACGGGCTATGAGGCAGAACTTCACAGTAAGACACGGCGCGCTCGACGGCGTGGAGGCGTTCCTCAGCGTTGCCCGGCACCGCAATTTCCGGAAAGCGGCGGCGGAACTTGGGGTAACCCCGTCGGCGATCAGCCAGGCGGTACGCGCGCTTGAGGCGCGCATCGGCGCAGCGTTGTTCATCCGCACAACGCGCAGTGTCGGTTTGACTGAAGCCGGCGAACGTTTCATCGCGCGCGCAAAACCCGCCTTCGAAGAACTCGTCGCCGCCAGCGAAGCCGCGCGCGACCTCGGAGGGCGGCCGGTGGGGCTATTGCGTCTCTCGGTGCCACGCGTGGTCGTGCCGCTGATCCTGGAGTCAGTGGTCGCCTCTTTCGGCGAAGCCTATCCCGAGATCGAACTGGAGATCGCCGCAAGCGAGGAGCTGATCGATCTCGCGGCCCAAGGGTTTGACGCCGGTATCCGGATGGGCCAGTTCATCGCCGCCGACATGGTCGCGGTGCGGCTGACGCCGCCGTTTGCTCTCGCTGTCGTTGGTAGCCCCGATTATCTACGCCGGCGGCAGCGTCCGCAGCGGATCGACGATCTGCGTCACCACGCCTGTCTGCGCATGCGCCGCTCGAACGGCTCGATTGCGCCTTGGCCCTTTGTCGAGCGCAACAAGACGGTCGAGGCTATCGTCACCGGGCCGCTGATCGCACACGACTACCCCACACTTCTCGCGGCGGCGATCCGGGGTATGGGGCTTGCGCAGTTGCCTGGGCCGCTCGTTAAAGCGCCGATTGCCGAGGGTCGATTGCAAGCGCTGCTGGCACCGTTCGCTGTCACGACGCCAGGGGTTTTTCTGTACTACCCTGGCAGACGCCAGGTGTTGCCCAAGCTGCGCGCGTTTATCGATCACGTTAAGTATCGGAGCGGTGAGACGCGCGGCAGAACAACGGCGCAAAAATTGCGCAAGATCGACATGGCAAACGTTTGAGCCGAAGCGATAGCGCCTTGCGTTGTCAGCGAAGCTCGCGAGCACCTGGTCGATTGCCCTGGCAGCTTGTTCTGGCATTGCGAGATCGTGGCTCGTGCATTCCGCTTGCGGCCGGATCGTATCGCAGGGTGGATATCTGGTGTTGACCGTCGCCGTCCGAAACCAGACAGCCCAAAGCCGGGGAGGCGTCGGGGTTGATGCGGAGTGGTCGCGATGGGTCAGCAAACTAACTGAGGTTTGCTATCGACCCTTGACTGTCTTTCATCTCAAGGTATGCACTGCCTTCGCCAAACCGGGCGCGAAGTGTGCTGTTAGCACCGGATGTGAGAGACGGCCGGTGTCCTCCACCGTCGAACTAATCGGTCAAGTTGGGGTTTGGGGGATCATCGCCGATGTCGGCGCGAGCGCCGGCAATGCTCTTACCGTCAAACGGCGAAACATGCGGGTCGTCACTGCCGGCGTGACTCGCGCTCCAACGACAGTAGGTTCTGGGTGGGCATCCTACCGGACGACCACATTATAAGGCTTGTCGATGTTGTTTATCTCGACCAAGACGCTGAAGCTGTCCGGTCCCTTATAGCCAGGTTGTGGCTTATACGACACGTCGGTGTACTTATCATGTTGCACGATGGACACCCGACCGTGCGCGGGTTGTTTGGACACGTGCATCGCCCCGCTGATCACCACGTAGTTATATTCCACGGCCAGCCGCTGGCCGCACCAACCGCCATCGTTGCTCATGGTGATGCTGCCGGTTCCTGGCGTGCCACCCGGAACGGACCATCCACCGTCCTGAGCGGAGCAGGTCTTTGATTGCGGCCTATTCGACTGCGCCAAATCCGACTGCGCCAAGGCAACGTTGGCAAAAAGGGCCGCGCCAAAAAGGATGGCCGGCACACATGCGGCAACTTTGGGCATATAGGTCTCCGTGCGCACTGCGTGGCACAATTTCGCGGCTTGGTTTGCGGTCTGTCAAGGGAGCCTCACTCGGCCTTGAGGGCCGAGTGAGATTAGTGTCAGCCGAAATTGTTGCTTGACCATGCCCGTGAGGAGCCCCGCCGGTTCCGTGTCACTGCACGATGATCTGGCCATACATCCACGGGGGCGGCGTGCAGATGTAATAGTAGGTGCCGGGCTTGTCGAACTTGATCGTCTTCGATTCGCCTGAGTTCAGCAGTCCGGTGTCCCTGTTGCCGACTTTCCCGTCGTCAAACGATGTCGCCGTATGCGGCGTGTCGCCTGCATTGGTGAAGGTCACAGACGTCCCTGCCTTGATACGGTCTCGCTTCGGGAAGTAACCAAACTCGACATTGGCGTCACCGATTTGATTGTACTGGCATCATCGGCAATCGGTCCGCTGGCAGGTCCCGCGACGGTCGGCGGTGGGGGGAGGGCCACAACGGGTTCACCTGCCCCTTCAACGGAAGCTCCACACAGCATCGCCGTTTGCGCTGTCGTTTCCCTGATTGCCGCCGGACTGCGATGGCGATGTACTCGTCGCCGTTGACCTCGTAGATCATTGGCGTTGCCTTCGCGCCAAAACCGGTCTGGAACTGCCAGAGCAGTTCGCCTGACTTTGCATCGCGCGCCTCGATTGTCCCGCCAGGGTCTCCATGCAACAACAGGCCGCTCGCCGTGGTGGTCGATCCGCCTCCGGTGCCGACGCGGAACGGCACAATCTTTCTGCCAGGCAATCTTGTTGTTGGTGCCGCCGATCGCGGTCCAGGCGCTGCTCATAGGCGAGCCGATCGGCGCCGTCCGCGAGCCTCCGTTGTATTGCAGCCCTTTCTTGAACTTGTCGCCGTAGCGCACAAAGGCGGCGGTGCGGACGGTGCCGGGAACGTGGAACAGCCCGGTGTCAGGATTGTACGACATGGGCGACCAGTTCGTGCCGCCGACACCCGATGGCTGGACCAATGTCGGCTCGTCCAGAAGGATTCAAAGATGCAGCCGGCCCTTTCGTATCCCTCCAGCGGGGGCGCATTGCGGTACGGTCGCGTAGCCGATCGGATAAGGGTGTGTCTTCGCGGTGTTTTGCCGCGGTTCCTGAGACACCGCGCGTTCCTCGATGCCGACCAACGGCTTGCCGTTCGTCCGGTCGAGAATGTAGACCCACCCGGTGCGTCCGGCCTGGGCAATTCCCTTGCGCGGCTGACCGTTGACGACGGTGTCGAAGAGAACGACGGGGCTCGCCAAGTCGTAATCCCAGATGTCGTAGTGCACCTCTTGGAAGTGCCAGGCGTATTCGCCCGTCTTGGCGTTCAGTGCGACAACGGAGGAGCAGAAAAATTATCGCCCTCACGTATCGACCCGTCGTAATCCGGCCCGCAATTACCGGTCGCGAAGTATACAAGTCCGAGTTGCGGATCGACGGCCGGCGGTTCCAGATCGAGGCGCCGCCATGCAGATAGGCGTGGCTGCCGGCGGGCCAGCCGCCGACCTGTCCTGGCGCGGCCGTGGTGTAGCGTCGCCACAGGATCTTGCCGGTTTTGGCATCGAGCGCGGTCAGGCGACCGCGTACCCGTATTCACCGCCGGTGATCCCGCTGTAGACAATGCCGTGATAATACAGCGGCGCGCTGGTGATCCCGTAGCCGTTCTGCGATACTTCGATCGGTGTCTTCCACACCTCTTTGCCGGTCTTTACGTCGAGCGCCGCGACATTGGAGTCGAGCTGGCCGAGGACCATCCCTTCGCCCATCGCCAAGCCGCGATTGTGCCAACCGCAGCAGACGCTGGTGAGCTGCTGCTTGACCCGCGCTGACCCCGTCGCCGCCGAGGCAGCGACTTCCAACGACATCGGCGCAATCAAAACGGAGTAATCCACCCATGGAGATCAAGCGAAGCGGCTCACAGCCATCCGGCAAAGGTCCTGCGGACTACTTCACCGGCTCGGTACGCGTCGACCCACTGTTCCAGCCGCCTGATCCGGCGCGCGTTCGCGGCGCCAGCGTCACGTTCGAGCCGGACGCACGAACCGCGTGGCACACGCACCCGCTGGGACAGACACTCATCGTCACGGCCGGCTGCGGCTGGGTCCAACGCGAAGGCGGACCGGTGGAGGAAATCCGGCCGGGTGACGTGGTCTGGTTCGCGCCGGGCGAGAAGCACTGGCATGGCGCGACGCGAACCACGGGCATGACCCATATCGCCATTCAGGAAGCCCTGAACGGCAAGGTCGTCGACTGGATGGAAATGGTCAGCGACGAGCAATACCGGGTCTGATGGCGGGCGAGCACGCAATGCCGAAGCGGAAACTCGGCAGGAATTGCCTGAAGGACTCGGCTCCCGGCTGGGGCCGCATGGGTATGAGTGCCAACCAAATCCCTGCCGACTCGTTTGCGCGGGCGGTTGCTTTCGCCATCAGCCAGCCGGAAGATGTGGACATCAACGAAATCGTGGTCCGGCGGATGCGACAGGAACTCTGAGCGGAAGGATGAAGAAATGCCCCACGTGATCGTCAAGCTCTACGCAGGCAGGTCGGAGCAGCAGAAAGCCAAGCTCGCGGAGGAAGTCACCAAGGCCATCATGATCGGTGCGAACTGCACCGAAGAGGCGGTCTCGGTGAGCATCGAGGATGTTGCGCCAGACGATTGGACCGACAAGGTCTACAAGCCGGACATCGTTGGCAAGCCCGACGTCATCTATAAGAAGCCGGGATACAACCCCGTCTGAAGATGGCAGTCGCTTGGCTCGATGATTTCGGTGAGACCCTGGCCGGTCGTGACAGGTAGCCGGAGTTGGCTTGCGCAACGTGGAGTGCGCCCATTTGGCTGGCAAGAGGCGGTGCGGTCGTTCCGTCACGGGCGAACGCGTCGTGGGGTGACCCCGGCAGTACCTGGATGCCCGACAATCTTGTTACTCCCTGGTCCGTGGCCGAGCGGTTAGAATGGCGTTATGAAACAATCTGCGGCCGAAATCATCCGTGAATATGGACCCTTTTCCGGAGTCGACAGTGTGCACGGGGTTACGTTTGACGGTCAGCACGTCTGGTTTGCGTCTGGCGACAAGCTGAACGCGCTCGATCCCGCGAGCGGTAAGACCCTGCGCTCGATTGATGTCGCCGCGCACGCTGGAACGGCGTTTGATGGTCAGCACCTGTTTCAGATTGCCGAGGATCGCATCCAGAAAATCGACCCGAAGACCGGCCGTGTGCTCGCGACGATTCCGGCGCCTGGCGGCGGCGGTGACTCTGGGCTCGCGTGGGCCGAAGGGACGCTCTGGGTGGGGCAGCATCGGGGTCGGAAGATCCACCAGGTCGATCCTCAAACAGGGGCGATTCTTCGCACCATCGAGTCCAATCGCGTCGTCACCGGTGTCACCTGGATTGATGGCGAGCTCTGGCACGGCACGTGGGAAGGCGACGAGAGCGATGTGAGGCGGGTCGATCCGCGAACAGGAGAGGTCGTGGAAAGGCTGGAGATGCCGTCCGGAGCAGGCGTGTCGGGGCTCGGGTCCGATGGCGGCGATCAGTTCTTCTGCGGAGGCGGGAGCAGCGGGAAGGTGCGAGCCGTCCGCCGGCCCAGGCGAATCTCCGGGACTTCTGCTGACTAGCTGCAAGACGTGCATTGCCTGTGGCGTGACGCTCGACAGCAATCGGTCGTATCCTTGCAACTTACTGGCTTTCGGAGGTCGAACAGCGGGGAGAATCGATTGTCATGCCCACGATCGCCACGAAGGACGGTATCGAGATTTCCTATAAAGGATTGGGGCAGCGGGCAGCCCATTGTCTTCAGCCAAGGCTGGCCGCTTTCGGCCGATGACTGGGATGCGCAGATGCTGTTCTTCATGAACCACGGCTATCGCGTCATCGCGCATGACCAGCGCGGCCACGGCCGCTCGAGCCAGGTCGGCGGTGGTCACGACATGGATCACTACGCCGACGACCTCGCGGCGCTCACGACGCATCTTGACCTCAAGAACGCTGCGCATGTCGGCCATTCCACTGGCGGCGGCGAAGTCGTGCATTACATTGCCCGTCACGGCGAAAGCCGCGTGGCGAAGGCGGCGATCCTCAGCGCCGTGCCACCGCTTATGGTGAAGACGGCGGCCAATCCCGGGTGGCTGCCCAAGGAGGTGTTCGACGGCCTACGGGCGCAGCTCGCTGCCAACCGCGCGCAATTCTATTACGAGGTGCCGGCCGGACCGTTCTATGGCTACAATCGGCCCGGCGCGAAGCCGTCGCAGGGCATTATCTGGAACTGGTGGCGCCAGGGCATGATGGGCGGCGCGCGGGCGCATTATGACGGCATCGTCGCCTTCTCCCAGACAGACTTCACCGAGGACCTGAAGCAGATCACAGTGCCGGTCCTGGTGATGCATGGCGACGACGACCAGATCGTGCCCTATGCCGACTTGGCACCGCTGTCAGCAAAGCTGCTGAGGAACGGCATGTTGAAGACATATAACGGCTTTCCGCACGGCATGCCGACCACCGAGGCCGAAACCATCAATGCCGATCTGCTGGCTTTCATCAGAGGCTAAGAGATTGCGCGGAGTTGAAGGCGCTCGCAGGCACTGACACCCAAGCGCCATGGGGCAAATCGTCGATCGGAATTAAAATGGGACTGATCTTCAAACACGACTTCCACGACGAGTTGGGATCCTGGCCGCTCGCCTACATTCCTTACGGCGGCATGGACTTCGGCGAAATCCTGGCGGTCGCGCGGGCGATCGATGAGGGCGACGACGGCGCTTTCTATTCGGCCTGGGTGGCCGCCGGCGACCGTTTCGCTGCTGCGGCGAATGAGGCAATTACCAAGCGGAGGCGGCCCAGCGCGCGATCGCTTTTTCTGAAGGCGAGCTGTGCCTACGCCACAGCCTACCATCCGCTTTACGGAGAGCCGGCCGATGAGCGACTGCTCATAGCATTCCGCAAGCAGATCGGTGCCTTCAACTGGGCGCTCACCCTGTCCGACCCGCCGGTCGCGCCGCTGCGGATCCCGTTCGTAGATGGATCGTTGCCGGCTTATCTCATTCCGGCGGAGGGCCGGGCCACCGAAGTGCGTCCTCTGCTCATCCTGAACAACGGCTATGACGCGACCGTCACCGATATGTATTTTGCCTCGGCCGTGGCGGCCTCACGCCGAGGCTACCATTGCCTGTTGTTCGATGGTCCCGGTCAGGGGGCGATGCTGTTTGAATGCGCCGTTCGCCTGCGGCCGGACTGGGAAACGGTCGTGCGCGCGGTCGTCGATTTCGCGGTCGGTCTGCCAAACGTCGATCCGGCGCGCATTGCGCTCAGCGGCTGGAGCCTTGGCGGCCACCTCGCGCCCCGCGCCGCCTCTGCCGAGCATCGGCTTGCCGCCTGCATCGCCGATCCGGGACAGTGGAGTATCGCAGATGGTTTTCGCGGTGCCGCCATCAAACTTGGCGCGACGCCGGAAGCGGTCGCCGATCTTGGTGCGATCGATCAAGCGCTGCTCGAGCGCCTAGAGCAGACGATCTTCAACAACCGCAAGCTCAAATGGAGTGTCGTTCAGCGAGGCTTCTGGGTCCACGGCGTCAGCGATCTGCGCGCCTATCTTCGTTCGGTCGAGCAATTCACCATGGAAGGGCGGGCCGAACTGATCCGCTGTCCGATGCTTCTGACGCTTGCGGAGAACGATCCCTTGGCGACCAATACACCGGCGTTCTTCGATGCGTTGCGCTGTCCGAAGGCGCTGATCAAATTCACGGCGGCGGAAGGCGCGGGCGAGCACTGCGAGATGATGAGCCGCTCTCTGCTGAACGGCAGAGTGCTGGATTGGCTCGATGATGTGCTGGCGTGACCTTAGGTTTTCTGTACGCACCTGGCTTTGGCTCGCGTGGCGGGCGAAGTGGGGTTGGATCTGGAGCCCGGCTTCACCATCGCCAGATTCTGGGACGGCGAACGCAGCAGGAACCCGTGTACCTCGGCAGGTGCGACTCTCAAAACCTCTGTCCAGAGGCACTAGCCTCTACCCTGTCCGGCCGCTCGCCGCAGTCGCGGCTTGGCCGCCCGCGCGGTCGTATCCAGCAACGCGTGCAGCGCCGCCACTGTCTCAGGTGACAGCCGATGGATACTCTGTGCCAACCGGTTGGCCAGCGCCGTCTGCTCCGGTGACAGGCCCGCTGTGTTCACCGTTACCCGCGGATGCGACAGCCGTGCGAGCCGCGCCATCTCCTCGGCATCGTCCCAGATCAGGCCGAAGAACTCGTTGACCTGATGCACCAGCCCGGCACTGGGAGCGCCGCGGCGCCCATGCTCCAGCGCGGAGAGATAGGCCGCCGACACCTGCAATTCGCCGGCCAACTGCTGTAGCGTCACCTGCCGCTCTGCCCGCAGTGCCCGCAGCCGAGCGCCGAAGGGGGTCATCGCACCCGCCGCAACAGCAGGCGCACCGCTCCGGGATTTGCGGCATGAGGATGTGCGGCGGCCAGCACCACGCCGCGAAACTCCGGCAGGTTCAGCCAGAGCGGCAGCTCGCGACGCAATACACCGCCTTGCCCGGTCACCACCTCGATACACCGCAGTCCCTCGGCGCGCGCCACGCGTACGAACGTCGCCAGCGAATGGAAAGCATGCTGCGCGGTGTGGCCGTGCAGATCGAGCACCCGCGCCGCCGGTAGCCTGCCGGTGCGGAAGCGTTGCCAGGTGGCCCTGTCCACGCCGCCCGGCTGCTCCCCGACAGAGAGCGGCGGCAGCTTGGCTTGGCCGGCACGCGCGGCAGCGACCTGCCGCGGCGATGCCGGGGGGGCGATGGCGGGCCGCGAACCTTCCGCCACCTTTGGATGGTCGCGACCAGCCAGTGGCTTGATCCGCCTTGCGTAACTTGCCCACAGGGCGCGGTCTGCCTCGGTCAGCCCAGTGCGGCGAGATGAAACCATGCCGCGAGACATAGCGCGCCAAGGGTCGCAGATCATGTCCCGCCGTGCCGGTAAGGCCGATCAGGATATCCGCAGGCGAGCCGCCGCAGGCTGAAAGGTCAGGCGGTCAGCCGTTTACGATCGTGCCGCCGTTGGGATGCAGGACCTGGCCGGACATGTAGGCTGAGCCCTGTGAGGCGAGGAAGATGTAGCAGGGGGCAATCTCATCCGGCTGTCCCGGCCGCTCCATCGGTGAGATGCTACCGTGGTCGGCGGTCTTTGCCTCCGAGTAGCTGGCCGGGATCAGCGGTGTCCAGATCGGGCTCGGCGCAACCCCGTTCACGCGAATTCCACGCGGCAGCAACTGCTTGGATAGAGAACGCGTAAAGGTGACGATGGCGCCCTGGGTGGACGCGTAGTCAAGCAGCACGGGGTGGCCCTGGTAGGCGGTCAGCGATGTGGTGTTGATGATCGCGCCGCCTTCCGGCATGTGCGGCAGCGCGGCGCGGGTGAGATAGAACTGACCGAAGACGTTGGTACGGAACGTGCGTTCCAGCTGATCGACCGGTAGATCCTCCAGCCGTTCGCGCAGGTGCTGCTCCGCCGCGTTGTTCACCAGGATGTCGATGCGACCGAATGCCTGCACCACCTGCCGGACCGCCTCGCGTCCGAAATCGGGGTTGCCGATGTCGCCTGGGACGATCAGCCCGCGCTGACCCGTCGCCTCGATCAGGCACAGCGTCTCCGCGGCATCTTCGTGTTCGTCCAGATACGTGATGGCGACGTCAGCACCTTCCTTGGCGAAGCCGACGGCGACAGCACGGCCAATTCCTGAATCGCCGCCGGAGACCAGCGCCACCTTCTCCGCCAACTTCTGCGCACCGCGATAATGTTCCATGCTGGCGTGCGGATGCGGCTCCATCTGGTGCTGCTGGCCAGGCTGACGGTCCTGCCTCTGCGGCGGTACAGTTGCGCTCATCGCATGGTCTCCTTGTCCGGCCGGGCACCAGTCATGCGCACCGGAATCGACTTCGCCGCCGGCGTGTGGCTGCCCTCGGCGTGGTGCCAGAGCGGTATCAGCGGATTGCACTCGGGATAATATCCACCGACGTTGCTTTCCGGGACGTCATACGTTGCTTTCCGGGACGTCATACGGCGCGACCATCAATCCAGAGACCGAACGCTGGCGACCGTCGTCGACCGCTCTGTTCAGCGTCACCATGTTGCGCTCATTCAGGCCGAAGCGCGCCATGCGGTGGATGCCGTTGCGAGGCGGACGCTGCCACAGAAAGTCATCCATCGTTTTGGTCATGCGGTAGCCTCTTCGCGTGGTGGACAATGCCGCGTGTGCAACGCAGCAGGATGGGCAGCCGTTGCTTCGAGCCTCGGCGCCTGAGCCACACACGCGCTTTTGCGCTGTGATGCTCGAAACGACGTCGTGAGGCTGCGGTTATCCAATGGCCTTGCGCGATTGCGTTGCGATCGGGGCGTAACTCCAGACGAGGGGCCGAAAATGGCTGCGACGAAAACGATGAACGACCTGCTGCTGACATTTATGCAGGATGTCTATTACGCCGAACGGCAAATTCTTAAGGCTTTGCCCAAGATGGCGAAGGCCAGTGGAAGTGAGGAATTGAAGAACGCGCTGCTGCATCACCGGGAAGAGACGCAGGGCCAGGTAGATCGGCTGCAGAAGGCGTTCGAGGCCCTCGGCAAGCGTGCGCGGGGGATTACCTGCGAGGCGATCAACGGCCTGATCGAGGAAGGTGAAGAGGTGATCGAGGAATTTCCCGAGGGGCATCTGCGGGACGCTGGGATCGTGGCCTGCGCGCAGGCGGTCGAGCATTACGAGATGGCGCGCTACGGAACGATCGTGGCCTGGGCGAAGGCGTTGGGCGCTGACGACGTCGCCCGTCTGATGCAGGAGACACTGGAGGAAGAGAAGAAAGCCGATGCGACGCTGAACCAATTGGCGCGGCGAGAGATCAATCAGCAGGCAGTCAGGCAGGCTGCCTGACGATCGCCGGGGGGCGCCGCCGGCCCTGGCGGCACTCTTCGCTGAATGGAGGACACGATGGCAAAGCAGAGCACGCCACAGCGCAAGACGGTCGGGCGCGTGATGCACGAATGGAAGCATGGTGAGCTGGAGAGCAGCCGCGGCGAGAAAGTAAAGAACCGGCGCCAGGCTGTTGCGATCGCGCTCAGCGAATCCGGTTCATCCAATCAGCAGACGCGCGGGCAGAACCAGCGCCAGTATGCGCGGACGAAGTCCAAGGAAAGTCGTGGCCAGACTGCGCAGCAGGAAAAAGAGGGCCGCGGGGCGATGAAGCGCGACGCGACCGAGCGCGGGCGTCCGATGCGCTCGGACGGTGCGACGCGGGTAGAGCTGTATCGACAGGCGGTGCGCCGCAAGATTCCAGGGCGGTCGCGGATGAACAAGGCGCAATTGCAGCGTGCGCTGAGCCGATAGGCGAGCGGTCGCCCTCCCTCAGTAGCTCGGCTTGGTCGAAAATGGCGTGAGCTGCAGCTCATGTGTCCAGCACGACCTGTCCTGCGTGTGCAGGTAATAGAAAGCCTCGGCGATCTTCACAGGGTTGATCACGAGATCGGGTCGATTTTGAATGCGCGGCATCGCACGGGTACCGGGCGAATCGATGGTGCCGTCGATCACGACGTTGGCGACGTGCACGCCGTGCTCGGAGTATTCCTCGGTAAGCACCTGCGCCAGCGTCCGCATCATGACCCTCGGATAGTAAAGTGACTGTCCGGTCATGCGCTTCTTTCCGCGCAGCGAGCTGGAGTTGTTGGAGAAGAAGAAGGACCCCGCGCCTTTCTGTCGCATGGCCGGCAACACTTCCTTGGCGATAAGGAAGGGTCCCCGGCAGGCAATGTGCTGCGTGGTGTCGAACATTTCCACCGGGATGTATTCGAGCAGTTCCTTATCAGGCGGCAGATCGCGGCCTTCCAGGTAACCCGCGTTGTAGACCAGCACGTCGGGGTCGCCTGCATCACGGCGGATGGTGGCGAACGCGGCCGAGATCGAGTCCTGCGAGGTGAGATCCAGCTCGACGATCGTGCAGTCTCCGCCCTTCTGTCGAATGGCCTCCGCCAGCGGCGACGCGTTCGCTTGCTTTCGTGTCGTCAGCACGACGAAGAAACCCTCCTGCGCAAACTTCTGGGCGATGGCGCCTCCAACGCCCCAGCGCACGCCAACCGGCAGGTTGCTGTCATCCGCTGTCTTGCCATGCGCCAGCAAGGTATTGCGGCCGTCCGACTGCCATTTTGAAGTGGCGCCGATCACGACGGCGACCTGCTTTCCCGCCGTGTTCGTCTTGCGACTTTCGCTCATGGGGAAGGACCCTCCTTGCTGTTTATTTCAGTCTTTAGCGGTTCCAGCCCCACCAGGCGCAGAGCGCCTGTCCCATGACGAGTGGCTTGTGCTGGTCGCTGAGCCACGGCAGCTCTTCGGTGAACATCGTCACGCATTGGCGCCAGGAGCAGGGCATCTTGGTGATGTCCGTGCCCCAGAACATCCGACGTGGACCAAAGGCATCGTAGATCTGTCGTAGATAGGTTTGCATCTTCGTAAACGGATAGGCCTCGCTGGAATAGCCCGGCGCGCCGGTCGCCTTGACCGCCACATTGGGCAGCTTGGCCAATGCCAGGAGGTCCGGCATGTGGGTCATGGCTGCAGCATCTTTCAGCGTGGTCAGGCCGCCCATGCCGCCGAGGTGATCGATTGTCAATTGCAGTCCGGGGTGGCGCGCGGCGATGCGGCCAAGTTCCGTCAGTGAATCAGTCGCCAGCGCGGCGATGGGGACGCCGGCTTCTTCGGCGGCCGCCCAGAGCCAGTCGATTGTGCCATCGCGCAGCCACTGCCGTGCGGGATCGTGCAGGAACGTATAGCGCAGCCCGAGCATCCCCGCTTGTTTCCGCCAGTTCGCGATGCGCGCGCGGGACCCTGGCTGATCGAGCGGGACGGAGCCCATGATCGCGAACCGCCCCGGGTAGTTTTGTAGCGCGGCAAGCGCCATGTCGGTCGAACCTGGGTCCCAGCCCGGTGGATGAATGACGGCGGCAGCAACACCTGCTTCATCCATCAGGACGATGGCCTCCTCGGGGGTAAAGTGCGTCACCTGCCGATGGGAGAGGTTACTCGGCAGACCGGTTCCCCAGAGATGGATTTGGGCGTCGACTATCTGCATCGCGCACTCGCTGTCCGATATTGCCGGGAAAGGTAGCGGCAATGCCCACGGCTGTCATGACCGCCGAAGGCGCCAGCAGCAATGCTGCTGGTCGCCTTCCGTCCTCGTGCGGATCGATACGACGTATTCCGATCCGGCAGCAATAACATCACGATCCCGCAGGGGAGGAGGCCCGGGCGCCGCGATTTCGGGGCAGCGGAAGGCATGGCCGCTGGTTAATAAATCATTAATTGCAGCCCACACGCAGCAAATGCAATTGCCTGATTGAACAAGAAGACTTGGTCGTATGGTTTCTACAATTAGGGTAATTGGGGTTGAGAGATTTTACTTTTGGTTAGCAATTATTGGCTTCACTTGGGCCATCGCGAACTCATCGGGCCACCCAGGCAGAGTTCGCGGTGGCAGGTATTGCCAATTTTCCCGGACCGGTGGGCCGAGCTGTCAGGGCTGGCTGGTATGCACAGGCGGAGAACCAGATGTCTGATTCTGTAACGGTGCCTGGCCCCCACGGCTCACCAGCGGTCGACCAGACATTTGGCAATCTTAATAATCTCTCGATCGCAAACCAGATTGCGACAGCGATCGCTGCGGCGAGCGCATTGGGCGGCCTGAATACTACCGTGCCGGGGCAGGGCCAAACAGTTCCGAATCCCCCCTCGAACACGGTGACCGGCGGAGTGAATGAGTTGGTCATCACCGCCGGCGGCAGCTACCACATTCCCGCCGGTTCCACGGGTGCGCCCGATTATGTGGTCGTCCTTGACAACACGGCGCCTGTCACGATTTTCGGGTCGCCCAATACCAGTGTCTGGGGGGGCGGGTCGCAGGTAACAGTTGTCGATGCGGCCACGATCACCTTGTCTGAAGGTGCCGGCAATGCGGTGGCCATGCTGAGCGGTGCCGGTGACGTGCTGGCTGGCAACAATCTTAACGACACTCTGACGGCCGCCGGCAATACCGAGAGCATAGCGGGCGGGACAGGCACCAATCTGCTGATCGCCAGCGGTGCCAACGATACTATTTCGGCGGCGGGAGTCGCGACGTTCCAGCTTGCGGCAGCTGCGACGAGCGACGTGTTGTTAGGTGGGCCAGGGGTCAGCACCGTCACCGATGCGGGCACGGACGATACAATCTTTGGCGGCGCGGGTCAGACCAAGGTCACGACCTCGGGCAGCAACGCATCGGTGGTCGGTGGGTCCGCCGAGCTGGATGTTACGGACAAAGGATCGGGCGATACGATAACGGCAGGGCCGGCCGCCGCTTTTGTCACGTTGGCAGGCAGCAAGGCGCTCGTCTCCGGTGGAGTGGGCAGTCTGGGGGCCAGTCTCTCGGTTACCGACAATGGTTCCGGCGACACCGTTGTTGCTGGCTCGGGCTTCACGGCTGTCACAACGTCCGGCGGTTCGTTTGTGCGCGGCGGGTCAGGTCAGCTTAACTTTGTCGGTGGCGCCGGGCCGTCCACGATTTTTGGTGGCTCGGGCGGCTCTTCCGTCTTCGGTGGTACCGGCTTGACGTCGCTGGTGGGTGGTGCTGGCGGCGTAGTTACGTATGTCAACACGACATCCGGCGGCCTTGGTTACTTTGCTGGGGCCGGCTCTGAGACTATCGACGCTAGCCTCTCGAAGGGCGCCAATATCCTGTTCGGCGCATCCGATCCGACCGGACATGACTTATTGATGGGTGGTGCAGGAAACGATCTCCTCACTGCTGGAAGCGGCGCCGACACGCTGGTCGGTGGGGGCGGCGATAATGGGTTCTATTTCTGGAACGGCCAGGGTGGGAACCATGTCATAAGTGACTTCAGCGCTATCGACTATGTGCTTTTGGGAAACTATGGCCCTGCAGCGCCCGCTGCCGCCATTGCGGGCGCGACAACTGCTGGGAGTTCGACAACGATTACGCTGGCAGACAATACCAAAATTACGTTCACAGGTCTGACAAACGCAGGTGCCTTAACCGGCCATATCTTCTCGACCTAAGTCAGCGACCGTGCGGCGGCACTATTGGCGCCATCCCCAACGGTCATCGACGATCAGGCTCAGCACGACCCTCATACGGGACAGTGGCCCGAGGGGGTCATCGCTTGTTGGTGCGCCACACCTGCCACTCACGGATGCGTTCGCGCGGCACCAAAACTAGTTCCAATAGGCTCGATCGCATGCGCGCTCCCACGCCGATAGGTCCGGGAGATTGCGCCAAACAGATCGGCAGGCTGATAATCTAGCGATTCCGCAATGCCCGGGAAATTCATCTTGTGGCGGACGCAAATGCGACCTCCATCAGGTGAGGTACGCGCGCAGCCGCCGGCCAATATGTCGGCAGATCTGCCTCCAACCGATGACATCAAGTTTTGGCATTCCATCCCACGATGGAGAGGGTTGTTCGAGGCTAGCCAGCGGCGGTGATACACCGGCGAATCGAGGCGCGGCGCGGTCGCGATTGCGCTGCACGATGTCCACAAATGGGTGGCCTGGTTTGAAGCCAATGAAAATGCTGCGGTGGGTCTCATGGCTCGGCGTTGGCCACTCCAGCACTGTCTCAAAGCCGAGCTTTGCCAGCAGCGCGTGCATGAGAAGTGAGTTGGGACCCCAGCCGTTTTGGGGGAGGCCCACAGGCATCTTCTCGCCGGGGAAGAAGTTCATGACCGGCCGGGGATATTCGAGGTTATCAATATACGTCTCGACAGTCAGCGCGTATCTCGCGATGCGCGACATCTCAATAAGGTCGCGGATCGGATCAAGCACATGATAAACTATGCCGTTGTAGAGAACGATGTCGAACGGCCCAACGTTCTCCAGCGTCACCTGCGGCAGATCCAGTCTTCGGCTCCGGACCCTCGATTCCAACGCTTCGTGGCAGAGATCGAATCCGGCCTTGCCGCCGGTCCAGCTTGCAGGGTGCCACGCGAGCTCGTCCACAGCAAGAATGTCGGCCGCACCGCGTCGCTCTGCCTCGAAGCTGAAGGCACCATCCCATGCGCCGACGTCGAGCACCGTTCGTCCTTCGATGCCCATGGCGAAATAGATGTCGGCAGCATTCTTTATAAACGCTTGGGAACCCTGGCCGGGCGTGACCACACCATAGGGCAGGTCGATCGAGTGGAACCAAGGCGCTACCGAACCAACCCGGTTCTTAAGCTCGTCGAGCGTCAAGGCCAATCTCCCAATGCTTGTCGTGGCGAATCGTGACGGTCACATTCGGCCTCATTGTCAACAACAGATCAATCAATCGCTACGGTCGGCGACTTCGCGGTTGCCGGATCACTTGCAGTCCGTTCCGCCATCGTCTTGTCAACCAGCCTGACGATCGGCACCAGCGTACTCTCCCAAAGCAGGCTGTCGAGCGCGGTTGCGGGCACTCGCCGCGCCAGTCGGCCTTCGAACACCTGCCGCATTCCAGCCGCGAATGACGGGCAGTCGTCCGCCATGACCACGCCGTCGCTGTTACGAAACGTCTCATAGCCGCGCATAGCGACCGTTGTCGCCACCAGTGGCAGTCCGCTGTAAAGCGCCTCTGCGGTCTTAAGGTTGGATCCACCGCCCTCCCGCACTGGCAACACAATGCCGGCCGCATTGGCGATCAGTCCGTCGAGGCACAACTCCGTGACGTCGCCGAGCAACACCATCCGCTCGCGCGACAGAAAGGCGGGCCCTCCACCGCGCAGCCACTCGCCGAGCAGGTGACATACGCCTCCGGCTACGACCAGCCGCTCGAGTGGCCGAAGTGCCTCGAGCATCGCCATAAAGAGTTCCGGGATGCCAGAGGCATTGGGCCTATGGGCACTTGCGACGTAAAGAACATAGCTTTGGTCGGGGTTCAGTGCTCCCGGAAGCGCGCCCATCAGGTGCGCCCGAGAGCGACGCTCAACACCATTTGGTGCAACGACGACATGGCGCGCGCCAAACTCACGTAACGCCGATGCATCATCCTCTGTCACTGCGCAGCATGCATGGGCTGTGCGGGCGATATCGGCCTCCAGCGCCGACAATCCCTCGGCCAATGCGCTGGCGCGCTCATGGCTCAATGCCGCCAGTAGACGCCGAAATTGCGGCGCCTCGATGTTGTAGCTACTATAGATGATCGGAACGCGACCCGATTTGACCATGGCCAGCCGGCGGACGACTGGCCACAGCCACACCTCCTCCACCAAAATCAGTTCTGGTGCTGCCGCATCGCAGAGTGCTTCGAATGCGGCAGACGCCTCCTGGTCGCCTTCCATTGCGCGCACACCATCGTAGAGCCAAGTGGTTGGTGCTTGCGGCGCGGGGAATCGGTCGAGATCGATCGCTGGCTCAGTTGGGGGCCATCCATATCCTGAGAAGGTATAAGCAGCCACTCGGCGAACTTGGTGTCCGGCGTGCTCCAGTATTCGGCCGATCTGGTGCGCACGACGCTGACCGCCATGCCGCGGTTGCAGCGTAGGGAAAGTGTTGATCTGCAGGATACGACTCACGCCGCAACTTCCCTGTTTACAATTGTCTCGGCCAGGAGGATCGAACGGATAACCGCTGCTGCATCTTCCCATTTAGGTGGTGTGACTCGCGGGGTCTCTGCGCGTGGCGCCCGACCGATGGCGGAGACTGCCTCGCACCAAGCCGCCAGATCATCGGGATCGATGATCTGGGCTATGCCAAGTCCGGCTTCCGGGGCCCCGCCGCGGTTTGACGCAATAACCGGCCGTCGGTGCTGAAGCGCTTCGACCACGGGCAGGCCCCAACCCTCATATAGACTTGGAAAAACCACGACGTGACACCCGGCGTAGAGCCAGGACAAGCCTCCGTCGCCAAGATCGCGAAGCCAGAAGATGCGCTGACCATAGAGCGTCGATGATTCGAGCCGACTGATAACATCATCCGCTTCCCATCCACGCATGCCGACGATGACAAGATCCAAGTCAAATCCTGGATCGCTTGCCAAACGGCCCCAAACATCCAGGAGAAGGCCGTAATTCTTGCGTACCTCAAATGTGCCCACCGCAAGAGCGAATTTTCTGGCCGACAATCGCTGAACAAGATGCGGGTCAAGTCCTTCGGGATCCGCAACTGCGGGGAGATCTGCGCCGAGCCGGACCACGTACGTCGCGGGCGGCCTGCGCCCCTGGGCTTCCGCAAACGCACGGATGTCGCGTTCGGTACAATGGGAGATGCAGGGTACCTCGTCGGCCGTATCGATGAGGCTCAGAAAATGCGCGAGATAGACGTCGCGGTTGGCGGGTATCCACGCGGGGAACAGGATTGGAATCAGATCGTAAACCATACAAACGACGCGAAGCCGCCGGCGCGCCTTCAGCGTCGCGATAAGTGACCAGTCGAAATCGTTCCAACCAAGCCCGCAGGTGAAAAGAACGTCGCCAGGTCGCGGGTGAATGACCAGCGACAGATCAGGGTGCAAGGGTCGATCCGACCTGCCGCTGGTTACTGCAGCCGGCATGGACGGTTGGGGCGCTGCGCTTCGCGGCTGATAGATCAGGTGTCGCACTGCCGCCCGGAGATGTATTAAGGCAAGCGCAACATCTTCCCTGGCGCGCTCAGGCATGCTCCGCAGCGCGGCGCGTACGCACAGCCTGGCCTGCGCAGCAAAAGGCCGGATTATGCTTGCGAGTCCTGAGCCCGGAGGCTGAGGCCGAGCGTCGGTTCCGGCTTGATCTTCAGTCGCCACAGGTGTCGCGCAATCGGTTAGCATGCTCTGAGCGAAGGCTGGATCGACCGCGTGCATACGGCCATCGTGAAACACGAATGGCAGGACCGTCAGCGATGGGTCGCGCAGCAGGCGCAGCGCGATCTCGCGCTCGGTTCGTATAATGCCGACCGCCTTCCTGCCACGCCAATTCCGTGCCGTTGTCAGATCCAGCAGCACCCGGACAGTCGGACTGTAGTTTCCGACGGCTGCGATCTCGTGGCCATCCTCTATTCTCATTGGCCGCGCCGCCCGCCACTTCGGATGATCAGGCCGATCGACGTGGAGACATGGCCGAGCAGAGCGAGACGTAGGTGCGGTGCCTTTGGCAAGGTCAGCGCGTTGGGGGAGATCCACTCGAGGGTTGGATTCGGAAATGGGGGTAAGTCGATGAACTGATCCAGAGGTGCCGAACCGGTGTCGAACGAAACGCGCTTGACATCGTGCCCGGCAGCGCGGAGTCGCTCGCAAAGCGCCTGAATCTGGGGGCGCGTGAAGAGGACGCACCACCCTGAGGAAACCGTCTCGGTCTCGCTTGTCAAGTTGTACTCGGTCGTATGGATCGCAACGCCACCTGGTTTCAAGCAGTCCACGGACCGCTCGACGAACCGGCAGGCCAGATCGGTACTGCCGACGTGCTCCAGGGAGCAAAGCGACCAGCAGAAGTCGAACTTTCCACCGAGGTCTTCGGGAATTCCATTCATATCAACTACTCGAAAATCGACGCGCTGATCAAAGGCTTCCCGGTCGATCAGCTCAGGGCGAAACAGCTTCTCGCGCGTCGCGTGTTGCCCTGTCGCGACCCAGCCCGCCGCCGCCGCATCGTCCGGCGCGAGGTCTGTTGCCAGGACATCGACACCGCAGGAGGCGAGATAGCTCGGCAGCGGCTCTTCCCCTGCGCCGAAGCACAGCGCTGACACACCTGGCCGCAGGAGCCCCGCTTCCCAGATCGCCTGCAAAGCAAAGCAATCTTCCCATATCTTTCGATGGTAGATCGGCTCCATTTTTAGTTCGCGACACCAGTGAACGAACCACTTCGTCTCGAAATCGGCCTGTTCGCATAATTTACTCGAGAGCGGAACGGTATGAGGGCCGGCGGCGGCCGCAGCCATCAGCGGCTGCATGCGGGCAACATACAGTTCCCGTGCCAGTCGGCTGCCATAGAGCTTCAACCCCCACGCCACGGATGCGTCGCGTCCCGGATCGTCAGGCGCGGGCGCGCTAACGCTGGTAGGCGCTGGCGGTGGCTCTCTCGACGCGAGGCGACGCTCAACTCGGTCCGTGATGCGTGTCAGAAACGGGTTGGCCACCAGGTTCAAAAGGCGTCTCAATGAGCCGGTCCTCTTCTTCCACTGAACAGTAAACTATCGTGTAGCTTCTGGAGCGCTGCTACGCCACCGAGACTGCTGGCGTCACCGCTCGCGGCGTTGTTATCGGCCTCGGAGAAGGCTGGATAGAGTACGAAGCGGCGCCGTGAGCCGCCAGGATGTGCTTCCTCGCAGTGCAACTGCATCCGCAAGCGCCGTTTCACTTCGGGCTGCTATCTCGACCTGCGTCGTCTCCGCCCTTATGGCGCGAGCTTCGGCGGCTTGTGCGCGTGCCTCAGCCCTGGCCGCCCGCGCTTCCGCCTGGGCGGCGCGACCTGTCGCCTCGCCAGCGCAAGCCTCGGCCGCTCGTGCCTGCGCCTCGGCAGCTTGCACACGGGCCTCCACCGCTTGCGCCCGCTCCTCGGCTGCTCGTGCCTGCGCCTCGGCAGCTTGCGCACGGGTCTCCGCCGCTTGCGCCCGCTCCTCGGCTGCTCGTGCCAGCGCCTCGGACCGGGCCGCGTGTGTTTCGCTTTGGGCGGCGCGATTTGTTGCTTCAACAGCGCTGGCCTTGGCTCCAATGATCCTGTTCAGATCTTGCGTGTCCGTCGCGCGGATGAAATCATCGAAGACATTGGCCGGCGCAGTGAATGAGTGGGACAGCAATTCCCAACGTTCGTCGGCGATATAGAAACGGTTCAGACCATCGAACCAAGCAAAGCGATAGCCAGCGGACACTAGAACGGGTTCCCACTCCGCGTGGCTCTGTGTCTCAGACAGCGGCTGCGTGGCTTCGGCAAGAACAATCCAAGGCCGGAACGAGGTGAAGTCGGCGCCGATTAGAGCGCTTGCTTCACTGCCTTCGACATCTACCTTCAGAAAGTGGATTTCAGCCTGCGCGTACCTACGGCAGATTTCCGCAAGGGTGATCTGCTCAATTGTCTTCTGGTTGATAGCCCAACCAGCCGCACGGTGGGTCGCAGCGACTTTCGGGTCAAGTGTGGATAGTCCAGAGCCAGGAATCTCAAAAAAGGTGGCGCTGCCGGGTTCGCAGCCAACTGCTACCCTTAAGTTTGTATCGCGTCCGCGCGCTGCCGCCAGTCGGGAGTAGAACTCGACCGATGGCTCAATATTGATGCCGGTCCAACCACGGTCGGAGAAGGCTCGCGTCACTGAATCGATGTCCGGATGTGCGGCTCCCACATCAATGTAGAAGCCGTTTTCTACGTGCTTGAGCGCACGCCAAAGCATCACGTCTTCGAAGTTTTGTGAATAGGAAACAAAGGTCATACAGTAGAATTCGATGTATATATATGCGCTACGCGAGGAGACATTCGCCCGTGCACTCGGATCTGGTTGCAAGCACGGACATCGCAGATGACCCGGGCGCATCCCCCAATCTGACCAAAATGGCCTCGACGGTAGCCGACCACGGCACTGGCTTGAATTCGCGCCGCACTTCGGCCTCCCACCTCGCTAATCCGGGACGATCGTCTATCACTTGGCGAATCACGTGGTAGGCGTCATGGAGATTGTCCGGATCAAAGCTGCGGGCCAACTTGCCGCCTGCTTCGGGAAGCGATGTACGAATGGATATGATGCAGGGCTTGCCGAACGCCAGGCTCTCGGTCACCGGCAGGCCCCAGCCTTCGTAAAACGACGGAAACACCGTGAACAGACAGCCACGGTACAGCATTGCCAGCTCTGTGTCTGTCGGGTCCTCAATCACCGCCAACTTCCCGCTAAGATGGTCGGTATTGGCAATTTGGCGCATCAGATCATCCACCAACCAGCCGACGCGTCCTGCAAAGACCAGTGTCGGAACGTGTTCGGCCGGCATATCCTCCAGCAGACGGCGCCACACTCGGAACAATAGCGTGTGATTTTTGCGAGCCTCAATGGTGGATACGAAGAGAGCGTAACTTCCCACCGAGGGCAAGGCGCGACAACCGGATGAGGCAGGAGGTGGGAGCTGACTACCGAAGCCGGTCCCGATTGGGATCGTTACGACAGGGCCGAGCAGAGTAATCCTATTCTCGCGGGCATACGCCTCAACATCCGCCGCGGTCGCCCGTGAGATGGCGAACAGAACGTCGCACAACGGCAGCACATCATGAAACCACGCACGAAACAGGCGCACGAGACCGCGTTCGCACCACTCGGGCCGACGAATCGGGATGAGATCGTATACCAGCAGGGCAAACCGCAGGCCTCGCTCACGCTGTATCCGAACCAGATCTGAATAATCTGGGTGGGACCAGGGCGACCCCAGCGCGAGAAGTGTGTCCCCTGGAGCAGCGCACTCTGCAAATGAAGCGAGTTCCGTGGCGTCTGCGCGCTCGCGGCGGCGGTCCGCCGCCAGGTTGCGAATTTGCACCGTGAGGCGTCTCAAGCGACTTCGCGAACCATGCCATATCATCGTGGCAAGCCGACCCCAGGCGCGCAGTGCTTCACCGAAAGTGACCGCAGCGTCGACCAAAGCGGGCCGCAGCGACGGTGTCAGTCGATGCACCAACCTTCGGATGAGCTGGCGCGCTGGCGCATGGGGCAAAATGCCGCGTTCCAGACGAGTGGACGGCGCAACCTCCAGCTCCGTCAGTTTCTCGAACAGCCCCATCACCTCGCGCCAAGGCACCACGCGGAAACTATGGCGCCGGATGTCGTGTCGGACGAAATGCACCAGCCCGGTGTCGCCGTAACGGGCCTGCATGGTCTGATAGATCTCGAACGCCAGCCGTTGGATCCCGCTCGGACGCCGATTGCTGCGGACATACTCGAACAGGTCCTCGACATCGATCCAGAGCCTCGCCACCAAGTCTCAGCTCTCCTTTGTCTCGGACCTGATTCGTACGCGCCAATCATCGAGCACATCGCGCAAGGTTTGTGCCCAAGGTATGAACGGCACCCAACCGAGCAGCTCACGAGCCCGCTTCGAATCACCACGTGCCATCGGAACGTCGCCGTCACGTACCCGTGCGGGATCGGCTCGAACTTCCAATGCTATGCCGGCCAGAGCCTGCAACTCGGACAGAATATCCCCGATCCGCCGAGCCGTACCTGACGCCAGATTCAGGATGCTGCCAGATGTCAACCTGTCTCCCATGGCGATGCACGCAAGGTAGCCCGCACAGACGTCACGCACATCCAGGAAATCGCGCCATGTGTCAATATTGCCGACCTGTACCAGTGGGGGTTGCAACCCAGCTTCGATGCGTGCGATCTGGCGCGCGAACGCCGGGACGACGAACTGGGCGGTTTGCCCTGGTCCCGTATGATTGAACGACCGTACCCGCACACAGCGCAACCCCTGGCCGGCCATGCACCCGATCGCGAGATCAGCGGCGGCCTTCGTTGCGCTGTACACACTCATTGGGGCCAACGGCGTAGCCTCGTCGACGGGTGCTCCGCCGCGGAACGAACTGCCGTAGGCGTCGGCGGTTGACGTGAACAGCATCTGGCAATCGGGCGCATGACGCAGGATCGCCCGCGCCACCCGCAATGTGCCATGGAGGTTGACCTCCCACGCCTGGTCTTCGTCCTCCTGCGCCGCCCGAATGGAGGACACCGCGGCAAGATGGATGCACGCTTCAGGCGCGGCCTCCCGCACCGCGTCGGCAACGGCCTCCGCATCCCGCACGTCGACCGTCGGCGTAAACAAGGCCGCATCCGGATAGGCGGCCACCAGCTCCGCCTTCAGGTGGCGACCGACAAATCCCGCCGCCCCCGTGATCAGTATTCGGCGCGGTGGCACAGCCATGTCAGGTCCTCGGTCATTTCGGACGCCCGGCTGTGGTCGCCCGTCGACGGCGCAATCACGGAATCTGCAAAGTGATGATCAAGCAGCACTACTGCCCTGCTTCACGCCAGCCAGTTCAGCAACCGTAAGTCCGCGCCCGGTTGCGGTGTCGGGTCAAGTCTGCCTCGACCATTTCAGCGACCATCTCCTCAAGTGAGATCTTGGGCTCCCACCCCAGGACACGACGAGCCTTGGTGGAATTGCCGAGTAGCAGATCGACTTCAGCCGGACGCTTCAGCGTATCCTCGGTCACCACATGGTCCTCGTAGTTCAGACCCACTTGACGGAATGCCATGCTGCAGAATTCCCGAACCGACACCGTCCGCCCCGTGGCTACCACGTAGTCATCCGGTTCCGACTGCTGCAGCATCAACCACATCGCCCTGACGTAGTCCCGTGCGTGCCCCCAATCGCGCTTCGCCTCCAGATTGCCAAGATGAAGCTCACTCGCAAGACCAAGCTTGATTTGCGCAACCCCGTCGGTGATTTTTCGGGTCACGAATTCTATCCCACGTAATGGGCTCTCGTGATTGAACAGGATGCCGGATGAGGTATGCATGCCGAAGCTCTCGCGGTAGTTCACCGTCATCCAGTGCGCGTACAACTTCGCGGCGCCGTAGGGTGAACGAGGATAAAACGGGGTAGCTTCGTTTTGACGTGCTTCCCGGATGCGCCCGAACATTTCGGATGACGAAGCCTGGTAGAAGCGCGCCTGTGGCCGTGCAATTCGCGTAGCCTCCAGAACGTTGACCGCGCCTAGGGCGGTGACCTGGCCGGTCAGCAACGGCTGGTTCCACGACGCTGCGACGAAGCTTTGTGCTCCCAGGTTGTAGACCTCGTCCGGCTTGTGGGTCTGCATGATACGGATCAGGCTTGACAGATCACCGAGGTTACCATCTACCAACTCAACATCGTCCCGAATGCCCAGCCAGCGCAGACGTTCGCCAACGGCGTCAGAGGATGAGGAGCGGCGCACCAGTCCAGCGACCCGATATCCCTTCTGCAGCAACAGCTTCGAAAGGTAAGCACCGTCTTGGCCGGTTATCCCGGTAATCAGGCAGCTCGGCATGCACGGACTCTCTGGCTGTGGGCTCAACTGAATTTTCGGCCGTTAACCTCGTCATTTCTTGACGAAGTACACCGGCTATGCCCGTGCCGGCATCAAATTGCAACTGCCTCGGCTGGTATGCGAGGCTAATGGCCGTCCTCCCCCTCACTGGCACCGGTGGGGTGGTCATCCAACCCTAGGATCGCTGCCAAGGCAGTTCGGAACGGTGCCAGACCGAGACGCAATTGTGCGGTCTCGCGAGCCCGCGCTCCAAGTGCTCTGCGCTCCGCTTCGTCATCCGCCAGACGCCGCAAATGCCCAACGGCATCCGTCAGGTCGGGATCCGCCCACACGGCATGTGGAACATCGTACGTGCCGCGCGGATCGCGGGCTGGGATCAGGCGATAGCCCACCAGGGCGCTACTTTGCGGGTCCATGAATTCCATATTGCCGGACCAGCCCGTCGCGACGACGGGCTTGCTCAAGAGCATCGCCTCGGCCAGGTTGAGTCCAAACGCCTCGCTGCGATGAAGCGAAAGAACGATGTCGGCCGCGGCAAGCAGCGCGTAATTGTCCGCTCGGGGCAGGTCACGTGTCTCGAGGCGAATGTTGGGCGCGGTGGCGGCCTCCGCAATACGGTCAAAGTCCGCCGGGAAATGCGTCCCGTGACCGATTTTCAGCACCATGATGCGATCGCGGCGATGACCAAACGCAGCTTGAAATGCGGCGATGGCCGCGTGCGGGTTCTTTCGTTCGAGTGATGATGCCAGATTGAAGGGGGCCAGCACCACTACGGCATCATCAGGAAGACCGAATGACTGGCGATCGAGCGCGGACGGCGATGGCGGCGCGGCAGCGACCGCGTGCGGAACCACATGGACCGCACCTGGGCGCAGCGCTTCGACAGCCTCGGCGGTGAACCGCGAGGGGACCCAAATCTCGTGGACGAAGGATGCGCCAACGGCCCAGTCCGGCGGCAGCCTGGATAATTCCCAGTGCCAATACCCTATGACCCGACGCCGGCGCACCATGGCGCGCGGCAGCCTTAGCAGCGAAACGGGCAGTACCCGGTGCATTGGCGTGCACGATGAGGGGCACTCCAGGCGGCAGCTGAGGACGCGGCCGAGGAGGTCTCGCAGCTCGCTGCCACGCAGGTCCAACGTCAACTCCCCAGTGCCTCACGCCGAGTTTCGTCAGGGCCTGTACCATGAGGCGGGCACTCTCACCGAGGCCGGTGCTGGCAGAAAGTTCACCAACGACCGCGATGCCGCCGTGTGGCGGGGGCGGATCACGGGCAACAGCAGGCGCAAAGAGGGCAGTCAGAGAACTGAACAGGTGGCGACGCGCATTGGTGGGCAAGAGCCGCCAAACCTTGTGCAGCGGCGAGATGCCATCCTGGCTCATGGCGTCACTGGCTTCCCGGACCGGCGCCTGTCGGGCGATAGCTGCCGGATGCGATGAGCCGGTCCTCCGTGCAAATTCGCCATAACTGGACGATGCCCACGAGTTGCCGTGGACCAGCGCCGACAGTATGTCAACCGTATCGTGTATCGGAAGCATCGTTTGGAAACCACGGGTGATGCCCGCGACGCTCAATGCGAACGTGCGAGCATGAGAGTGATTGTCTGGCAATGGGGTCGATTTGGGGCCGGGCCGCGCTTGTCTGTTTTGTTATCAGAAGGATTTCGGGCGCTGGGCAGCGTAGAGACAATTCTATCTCTCTCGACTGGGGCGGAAGTCATGCATGGACCGGACGGAGCCAGTTGTGAACTTCCCGTAGAAACCTATACCGGGGTGGCCGGGCTGGCATGGCGGCTCATACTGGCCCCAATTACCGTTATAAAGCTCAGCAGACACCTGCGCCGCCTGGACCCTCAGCTCGCCGTGTGTGCCATGCCAGGCCCGTTGGATCTGCTGATGATCCTCGCGTTGCATCGCATTGGCATCCCAGCGGCAGTGATCGTGCATGACGCCGAGGCGCATCCTGGGGATCGCATTCCGTTGCTCTTGATGTCGCAACGGGCGCTGCTTCGGCGGGCTGACTTGGTAATTGTGCTGTCCATGCATGTGGCCGAGAGACTGCGGGCGAACGGCTCTCTGCGACCAGGCACACCGGTTATCGTTGCGTCACTTCCCCCGCTCAGCTTCGGCGCTGTTACCCCCTTGGCGGCACGCGCGGGCCCTCGACACCTGCTCTGTTTTGGGCGTCTGCGGGCTTACAAAGGCCTCGATCTCCTGGCGGAGGCGCTGCGATCGCTTGGCCCCCGGCCGGATCTCGAGGTGCGGGTTGTCGGTAACGGGCCCGAGAGCGCGGCATTGGATGCGTTGCGGGGCTTGCCAGGCGTCAAGGTTGAGAATCGCTGGGTGCCGGAGAGCGAGGTCAACGCCCTTCTGAATTGGGCGGATGTTGTGGTGCTGCCATACCGCGAGGCGAGCCAGAGCGGAATTGCGCCAACGGCGCTGGCCACAGGTCGGCGCGTGATAGCGACTCGGGTGGGTGGACTGCCTGAACAACTCGGAGACAGTCCGCTCGCGATATTATGCGAGCCTGAGGCTGCGAGCCTCGCGGCGGCGATCAAGCGCGTCATGGAAATGCCTCGCGATATCGGGGGGCCCGCCACGGATCCTCGTCAGGCGTGGCGCAAGTTCGCGGCGACTTTGCTTGACGGGCTGGCCTCTCTTGTTCCTGTTCGAGGACCGGCGACGAGGCGCCGTGGTCCGCAACCTGCGTCAATGATGGTGGACGTGGGCACTGGACGGAGCGACGATCGGATGGGCGGCGATGTTGCGAAGTAGTGCCGACAGCACACGAGGATCGTTCCAATCCTCGCGGTCGCCGGGGCGCCACTCGGCGCGCAGCCAGGCGTTCTGATCGACCAGCAGCTGCGTGCCTGCCAGCGAATCTGGCGAGAGCCCGACAATGATGGCCAGCGCCGTCCATGCCTGCGGCTCGCTCGCGACGCAGGCGGGGCCGGTCGGTTCCGTGGCAATCGTGCGACTAACGAGAATCGTCATCGCATCGACATCGTCGGGCGAAGGTGGCTCGATCGGCTCATCGCTGGATACTGCGATGATGCGCAGCGCCTTGCCGCGCAGGTCATCGAGGTCAATGACCCGTCCGTTTGCGCATTGTGCGTCGAACTGCGGCATCGGTGTCGGCTGCGGCCAGTTTCCGGTGCGATGCATCTCGTCGCCAGCGTTATGCGCACGCAGGTAGTCAATGAGATCCCAAACTGCCTCACTCGACAGCGTGCCAGCGAATCCAGGCATCGCCGTTGCACCATCAGGAGCGGTGATGCCGTTCGCGATGAACCAGTAGAGCTCACCGTCGTTGTGTGCCCAGAGGTGGCTTGCGGTCAGGTCAGCCGGTCTCAGCGGAGACTGCGCGGCCGGACCATCGCCATGTCCCTGGGCTCCATGGCAGGCAACGCAATTCGAGGCAAACAGACGGGCACCGTGCACGATAGCGGTGGCAGCGAATTCGGTGGGTGAGGTGAAGAAGCTGGTCGGATAGGCTGCGACGAACAGCAGATCGAGATGCGGGATCGCTGCCGCCAGGATGACGGCGCCGGTACCCAGTGCGAACCAGCGAATGCGGCGCCACCCCAGGCCCGCGATGATGATCAGGACGCCAGCAGCTGTCGCGATCAGCGCGGTGATCGCCTCGTCTCGAAAGTCGGGATCAGCGAAGGCCCATGCGCTCGGTCGCCAGGGAAACGGCCACACCGGTTGCTCGTGCGTTCCAGGCGTGCGTGATGCGAGGAACCCGGCGGTGATGACCACAAGTGTGCCCAGCAGTATCTCGGCTGCCACGGAAATCTGCATGTGCAGCCGCGCATCAGATGCGACGGCGAGGCGATCGGTGAGCACAAGGCGGTTGAGCGCCGCGAGTGCAAGCAGCACGACAAACAAGCCGAGCTTGACCAGCGCAACATGGCCATAACTGGTGCCGAACAGTCCGGGCACTCCGCCCATGAAGGCCGATACCTGCACGACCGCTGTCCCGCCCAGCAGCAGCACGGACGCAAGGCCTATCGGCGTGAAGCCGCGAGAAGCCGCTCCCGCGGCATCAGGTGACAGAATCCGGATGGCGAGGAACAGTGGCAGTAGGCCCCCCAGCCATGCACCTGCGGCCAGCAGATGCAGTACTTCGGAGGCGATGAGTTCCGCGCCTGCACTGCCGCCGATCGCTCCGGCATGACCGAGCAGTGGCTGTACGGCGAGCGCCAAACCGGCCGGGACGATGGCGGCTACGGTCCCGAACCGGCGGATGTGCAGCAATGGCAGTACGGCGATCAACAGGACGCAGCGCAGCAGAAACCACTGTCCGTATTGTGTTTGCAGGGCAACGACCGGCAGCGTTCGCAGTGTCGCCGCCATGCTGTTGGTGTCGGCGACGAGAGCAGTTTCGCAGCCAAGGCACGCCAGGCCCGCCAGGAGGGCGGCGACCGGTACTGACACGGGCGAGGCGCAGCAACAGACGCTGCAGGCGCGGTGAGGTTGCTGCCGCGCCGACCACCGCCACCAGGAACACCAAGCTTCCGAACAGCGACATCGTCGCGGCCACATGTATACCGCGCAGCAGCGAGGCGCAGATTTCCAGAACGCTCATCGTGCATCTGCAGTGTCATGAGGCATTGGTAGAAGGCGCAGACGCGTTTGGCTGGTTGCTTGGCACATGGCAGTTCTGGGGACAGCTCAAGGGGTAATCGTGAACTGATAGCTGCCCTCGGTCTTGTGGGTATCGACCGATGTCGCATGCCAGGTCACACTATACCGCCCGGCACTTAGCGTCGGGACGTCGACGACAAGTTTGCGGTTGTCGCCAGGTTCCGTGTGCGGCTTTCCGACCGCCAGCGCCGTACCCCTCGGGTCGCGCAGTTCAATCGGTACTGAACAGCGGTTCTACACCTTCAGTGAATGTCAGCACGATCTGGTGCGGTGGCGTCGTGGTATCACTGCCGACAGACGGAAGGGCGCGCTCCAGGAAGGCGTGCGCATGAGCGGAGGACACCGTGCACACCACCGCTGCTGCAACGAAAAATGTCATACGCATCATTGCCACCAGTTCACGATCGGCGTGCCCAGGCTGTTGGGGAACAGATCGTCAAAGTAGAGATGGAATTGCGCTATGACACCAAGATGTGAACCAGTCTGTCGATTGCCGGGGACCAGCGCCTCGACGGTGAGCGCGTAGGTCTCCGCGGTATAGTTGACGCCTAAGCCGAACAGGTACTGCGTGCTCGACTGATTGGGCCTGCTGGCCGGCGAGGACCAGGCAACCTCAGCGACGGGTGTCAGCTGGTTGACAAACTCCGGCAGGCCAAAGTCCTTCACCTGCGACTGCAGATACCGAATGCTGTACTGTAGCGAGAGCCCGCCGTTCCATTGATTCGAGGTGCCGTTGTTAAACAGCGGGTCGCCGGAATCTGGATCAGTGCCGATGGCTTTCAGCTTCTTGTCGGCGATCTGGTAACCGAACGTGCCGGTCAGGGCCAAGGGCCGCAGAATGCCGATCGGCAGGTCGCCGAATCCCTTGCCCCAGAAGATCGTCGGTGTGGTGGAGCTGGTGTCATCATTGTCTAGCGCGTCGCCAGTGCTGCCGGTCGCGCCGGTGCGCGCGAACTCTCGCGACACCCCGAGCGAGAGCATGAACTCATGCTCCGGATTGACGTACACCTTGTACTTCAGCTCGCCCTCCAGGTTCTGCCACCCGCTGGCCGTACCCACCCCTGGGGTATGCAACCATTGGTAGCCGTCGCTGAGTGAAAACCCAAAATTCTCAGTGATGCGCTTGTCGAATTCGAAACCGAGATTGTAGAGCCCGGGCGTTATTCCGCCATCGTTGGGCTGTGGCAGGAACATGAAGGTGGGCAGTGAAGCTTCATCCGCGACGTTCGGGTCGTCGATCAATAGCGTGCTGATGAACATATGTGGGCCAGCGAAGCCGTGGGCCAGGACGGGCTGAAGCGGTAGTAGACACACGCCAGTGAGCGCGGTCAGAAACTTTGGCTGGTGCACAGAAAGTTCCTCCGATACGAGTTGGCAACGCCGACGCCCATTGGCGGCGGCGGAATGACAGGCCGAACTCAGATCAGGGACGGTGGACCGCGCGGCTGTGCCGCGATCTTCGGGGACGGTGGTGGCGCGCGCGGCTGCGCAACATCAAAGCGCGCAAGGGCGACTGTGCGACGCGGGGCAGGCAGTGGCGTCCGCGGAAGCAGTGCAATCGATCCGCTGTGCGACTGACAGACCACGCACAGCACGCAGTCGTGGCTGGTATGTGATGGCACCGACGGAGACGGCTGCGGACTGTCCACGTCGGCATGGCAAATGGGCACGCTGCCGAGCGCATCTGTACCGACGGCAAGCGTTTCCAGCGGCATGGTCGCGACCATGAAGATCTGGCACCATGCCGCAAGCCACACAACGGCGAACCGAACCGCGGACATCACCACCCGGGCGTTCAACGTGACGGAGCTGAAGCAGTAGCCTCGCGCGCCCTCACTGGCAAGTTTCCGCCAAGCACCGCAACAAGATAGACGCCGCTGCTCAAAGCAGTAATCCAGAAGCTGGTCGGCCAGTCCGTGTAGAAGGCAAGCACCAGTCCGAGCCATGCTTCGCTCAGGGCCAGCGCGACGGATAACGCGATGCCGCTCCAGAATTGTGTCGTGACTCGCTGCGCCGATGCCGCGGGGCCGACCATTAAAGCGAAGACGAGCAGAACTCCGACGATCTGCACGCATTCCGCCACGCCGAGTGCGACGATGGACAGAAACAGAACCGACAACAGGCGCAGCGACACCCCCTTTGCCTCGGCAAGCTCGGGCTGGAGGCTGGCGAACAGCAGCGGCCGCGCGATAACTGCGAGTGCAGCGATGGCGGCGATGCCGAGCAACAGCAGCGTCCAGACGGTCGCGGCATCGATTCCCAGGATGTTGCCGAACAACAGCGTCGTCGCCTGTGTGGCATAGGAGGTGAAGAAGTTCAGAAACAGCAGACCGAGACCCATGGACAGCGACAGCACGATGCCGATTGCCACATCGCGCTGGTGCAGCTTCTCACCGAGCAGGCCCATGCCGATGCCCGCCGCGAGCGTCATGGCGATCAGGCCCCACAGCGGCGAGATGCCGATCAGCACCGCCCCCGTGGCACCCGCGAAACCGACATGCGACAGCGCATGACCGGCAAATGCCTGAGCCCGGAGCACGAGGAAGAATCCGACGAGGCCGCAGACCACCGCCACCACACAGGCGGCAGCGAATGCGTTCTGCATGAAGTCATACGTGAACATGGTGCCCGCTGTGGTCATGCTGGTGAGCATCGCGTTCGACATCATGGCTGCCCGACATGACGAAGATCCGGCCATTCAGCCGGACAACGTCGATCTCCGAACCGTAGAGCCGTGATAGCACCGGGCCGGTGACCACGTCCTCGACTGAACCAAGCGCGGCATGGCCTTGGCCGAGGTAGAGAACACGATCGAGCGCGCCCAGCAGTGGATTGAGCTCGTGCGCGCTGAACAGCACAGTGATGCCAAGTTCCTGTTGCAACGAGCGCGTCAGCTCGACAACGGCGTGCTGATGATGTGGATCGAGGCTGATCAGAGGTTCATCCAGCAGCAGCAAACGCGGTCGCCCCAACAGCGCCTGGGCGAGCAGGAGACGCTGGCGCTCACCCCCCGAGGTCTCCGCGAGTGGCCGCCGCGCGAGGTCTGTCGCGTGAACTCGCTCAAGCGCCCAGGCGACCTCCTGACGATTAGCACGACCGAGCAACGGCAGGCCCCAGCGATGCCCGCCGACGCCACTGGCAACAAAATCCCAGCCGGAGAGGCGAAGCTGATCAAGCGCACCACGCATCTGCGGCATGTAGCCGATGGCCGGATTACCACGAGCCACAGGCTTGCCCAGCACACGGATCGTGCCGCTACGCGGTGCCAACAGGCCCAGTATCGCGCGCATCAAAGTGGTCTTGCCCGATCCATTGGGTCCGAACACGCCGACGAATTGATTGTCGCGGATTGCGAGATCGATGCCGGCCAGCACCTTTCTGGTGCCAAATGCCAGCGTCGCCCCGACAAATTCGATAGCGCTCACTGCGGGATGCCAGACAGTGCCTGAGCGATCGCGTCAAGCTCGCTCATCATCCAGTCCTGGTAATTCTTCCCGGGTGGCTCGGTCTCGGTGACGCCGACTACAGGAACCTTCGACTGCCTGGCGATCCGCACCAGGCGTTGCGCCGCGCTATCGGACGCCTGACTGTTGTAGAACAGTAGCCGGACGGCGTGCGTGCGGAGATCATTCTCGAAGGCGGCCACGTCGGAGGCGCGTGGTTCAGTGCTGTTCATGACGGCGAGCTGGAATCGCGCATTCCGCATATCGAAGCCCAACGCAGCGGCCATATAGCCGAATACCGGTTCGGTGGCGGTCACCGGGATGCCGCCAAATGCTTGGCGCAGTTTTGTGATCTTAGCGTCCAGCGGCTGCAACGATTCGAGGAAGGCGCGCAGCCTCACATCAAAGTCGTGCCTGCGCGACGGCTCACGGTCCGACAGCGATTTCGCCAGCGCCTTGGCAAAGATCGGCATTGTGGGTGGATCGTACCAGAGGTGCGGATTGTCGCCTGGCTTCCTGTGCACGAGATCGGCAACGACAATGACCTCGCGGTTTGGCGACGGGGTGGCGGCGAGCAGCTTCGTCATCCACGGATCGTAGTCGGCGCCATTGTAGATCACGATGGCGGCGCCTGACAGGAGGCGGGCAACCGAAGGACTCGCCTCGAACAGATGCGGATCCTGGTCAGGGTTGCTCAGGATGCTGCTGATCGTGGTGTTGTTGCCCGCCAGCTGCTGCGCCACGTCGCCGTAAAAGTTCTCCGCCGCGACGATGCCGGTGGCGTTGACCGGGCCCTGTGCCGCGGCGGGGACGGCAAGCATGCCCAGAATGACGGTCAACCCGTATAATGCCACCATGGCCAGCCCCGTGGGCAATTCGGAGAGGGAATGTAATACTATAACATAGTGCGTGCAACCATCTCTGGGCGTGCTAACCTGCGGCGTCGACGAAGGGGATCGGATGGCGGCTGAATTCTCGCGACGGACCGAGGCGCTGCTCAACCGAGCCGAGGCGATCTGCGATCATCGAGGTGCGAACCTGACGGAGCTGCGTCGGCACGTACTCGGCATGATCCTGGATGCCGCATCGCCCACGGGTGCTTACGACCTGCTGGACCGGCTCCGACAGACCCGGCGCAGCGCGGCGCCGCCGACGGTGTATCGGACCCTCGAGTTCCTGTTGGAGCATGGGCTGATCCATCGCGTGGAGCGGCTATCCGCGTTCGTCGGCTGCATCGCCGGCTGCACGGTCGATCCCGACGGCGTGAGCCACACCCACGCGGCGCAATTCCTGATCTGCCGCAAGTGTGGCCGCGTGGTAGAGATGCAGGATCATGATGTCTCTACGGTCCTTGCGCGGGTGGCGAAGGAGGCAGGCTTCAGTATCAGCAATGCGACCATCGAGGCCGAGGGGCTGTGCAGCACTTGCCGCACGGCAGTTCCCAGTCGGGCTCGCCACGGCGCGAATGGCTGACTGATTGGCACGGGCAGTCAGACAACGGCCCCCGCGCTCAACGCGCACCCGATCGCGCAGCGAACCCGCGGGCGTGAAGGGCTACCCGTACGCCTTTCACATCGCACTCGACGGCAACGGCATCAACGGCCTCGAGGGCATGGCCGGCGTCTGCCTGTTCCTGTTTGATCCCGTCGGCAATCGGCATGCCTACAAGATCGTCTATTTCGACGGCATCGCCGCGGGACACGCGGTGTCGGTCAATCCATCGGGTACCGTTGGTTACCTCGGCAATGCCGGCCAGCATCTGCTGTTCTATGATGCAAGAACGCTGAACGAGATCGAGCGCATATCGACACTGCGCTTCGAGACAGCACGCACGTCGCTGCAAGGCAGCACCCATGTCGTCTGGCTGTCGGACCAGGAGATTATCACGCCAATCGGCGATCATTTCTACGCGTTCCGGCTGGGAGAGTTGGCAACCCCTACGCGCCTCGTTCCGCATGGCGTCAAGTTGCCGCATGGCATGAAGCGAACCGCGTCCGGGCGCTACATCGTGTATGGCTCTATGGACAACCCCGCCGATGCTGAAGCGGGCGAGGCTCGTCACGTGGGTATCTGGGACCGCCGCACCGATCGTGTTACCGTACTCCAATTGCCAGCAACGTGCTGGCATGTCGCTGTGCATCCGCGCGATGACATCTTCTACGCGGTCTCGTTCCGCGTCGCGCCACAAGACCACAGCGACTATCACGAGTGGGGTATGGCTTACCTCAAGGAGTATGCGTTCGAGATCGATGCGAGGGAGAAGCGTGTCAATCGCCATTGGGCTGCAGGCCGTGAGATCCCCGCCCACATAAACTCCGATATTACGCTGTCCGATGGCGAACTGATCTTTTGCAACGGCGGCAGCCAGTCTATCATCGCGATCGAGCTCGACAATTTCGCCCGGTTCCGCATCATCGACGAGCGGCCAGATCTCGCCGCACACCTGGCACGTCCGCGCGAGGTCGCGACGCAGGTCTACGAGGCGTTCGCCCGCGGCAGCTTTGCGACAAACAGCAGGCATTTTCTCGGAGCATTGCGGGTGAGCCGGTTCAGCCTACTTGACTCGATTTATGCCTGTCAGCTCTCTGCCGATCAGTCGCTACTGTTCACGGCAAATCGCGGACTGAACTGCATTACGGTTTATGACTACCCGGCGGGCGAAGTGCGCCTCCGCGTTCCAATGCCAGAGCTGCAGAACTACTTCCCGTGGCTGTCTCCATTTGCCGATCCGCGGCTCGGCTTTCATCACAGTGTTTTGCTCGGTTAAGGTCAGGTGCCCACCTACGGCAGCTCGAATGCCGCTGCGGCTTCGACAACGGCGCGCAAATTGCGCGGAATGATTGTGGTCACGATCAATTCTATAAAGCCGGAGACCATCGGTTCGATGCCGGACAGTGAACCGAGCAAACCTGGCTTGAGGTCGAGCTCGCCGGCAAACGTAACCCGGGTTCCTCGCCCTGCCATCGTGGTGCTGAACGCTGTCTCGCCGGAGCAGGAGATGAATTCGCGGAGGAACATCGGCTCAATGCTCCAGGAGCAAGTGCCGGTATCGGCATTCCAACTATTGCGATCGGTCCAGCCCATTTCTTCGATCTTAAGCATGGTACGAATAGTGGCTGGAAGCTGTTGACGGATGCGCCATTCATTCACGATGTGGACGATGCCGCCGGAGTCCGTCGACCGCTCGAGCTGTCGGATGCTTTCGATATCGTCGATACGTCCGGCGAAGTCCACCAGATGGTCGCGCATGACGGCCCAAAGTTCCTGCTGCTGACGCTTGAGCACGACGAGGCTGCGAAAGCTCTTCAATGCTGTCTCTCCGTGACGGAGCGAAGGCGATAGATGTCGCGCGACAGGTGCATGCGCGCTCGTACTTCGCGCGTGATGTGCGAGGACGATACCAGCCAGGATATCGTCTCCGTCAGAGCAGTCCGCGCAGTCGTGGGTGCGTAGCCGAGCGCGGCAGCCTTGGCATGCGAATACCAGTAATAGCGGCCAATCATTGTGGCCTGCTGTCGGGTAGACACAGCGGCGCGTCCGGCCATGGAGGCAAAAATTTCTTCGGTGGCAGCAGCCAGAAATGCAGACACATGACTGAGTTCGGCAAGGGGCGGCGATACACCGGCTAGATCAGCGATCATGCCATGGATCTGCCGCCATGTCAGGTTCTCCGAGCCGAGCAGATAGCATTCGCGCATTTTGCCATTTAACGCGATGAGCAGATGGCCCTCTGCGACGTCGCTTGCCGACACAAGGTTGCAGCCGCCGGGGAACGTGCTGCTGAAGGGATCGGTGAGGTACGACACTATGAGACCATTGCTCGGTCCCAAGCGCGAACTCGTCGGTCCGAGCGTTACCGTCGGGCAAGCAAAACGCACATCCAGTCCGAGGTGTTCAGCAAGTTTCAGCGCTTGGTGATGCTGCGCAATCTTTGCAATGACATAGGTTGGTTCGCGATCGCTGTTCGTCATTGGATCGCGTTCACAAATGATCTCCCCGCTATTGCTGTAGCCGAATACCACGGACGACGAAGTCACGACCACAGTGCGAACGCCTTGCCGACCGCAGGCTCGCAGTAGAGCCTCGGTGCCAGCAACCGCGGTGTCGAGCATTTCCGTCGGACTGACACCACCATAGGCGTAGTGCGCGGCCGTGTGGAACGCGACATCGCATTCTCCGCAGGCTGCGTCGAGGACTTTGCCGTCATTCAACAGATCGCCAACGATCCATGTCACCGGCAGGGCTTCAAGTGAAGCGCGCCTGCTGGTCTGCCGCACGAGGCATCGCACTTCATGGCGCGCAGCCACCAGAGCGTGGACCAGATGCGACCCGATCAGGCCCGTTGCACCAGTCACCAGTGCTTTCATGCGACCGTGACTGCCTGTGTCAGATCACGTTGCACAGCCTGCGAGAGACCATCGATGAAACTCGAGAACTCGGCGATCCACTGTTCTGGATTGGACGCCGTTCCCAACGCGATCGATTGGGGCGGCGTGATGTGGACGAAGCCGTCAGTGTCCGTGCGCCTCGCTTCGCTGGTCCCTGTCGGATCGCGCTTGCCCGCGAGCTGTTGCAGCAGCGGTATGGCGATTTCGCCGATACGCTGCAGCAGCGGCATGATCTGTTCCATAGGTGGAGGGGCAGGCTCGTCCACCGGTTTGCCGATGCGGATGTCACGGCCCTCCACCAAGGCCTCGAAGTTGGCGATAGTCCTGTCAAAAAAGGTCTGATAGGCGTGTGTTACCAAGTGCGCCTTCAGCTTTGGCAAGATGTTGAGGTCGAATACTTGCCAGAACGGTGGCAGGGTGAACTGCTGCCGTCCTGTTATGGTGATCTGCGTGCCATCTGAGGTTCGCTCAAACGTGGCAATGCCATCGTCGTAAGTGGCGGAGCCATTCTCGCTCAGGATGGTTTTCCAGTACCAACCGGTGACGGTCCTTGCCATACTGCACCACCTCCAGTTTGCTCACATCGATGGGCATTCCCTGATACAGCACCAGGTAGTTGGGCTGCGGCAGATAGATGTTGCGCTCGGCCTGGCGCACCGGTCGTCCCGATGTATCATGCGCCAGCGAAACCACGACGCCTCCGAGGTAGTCATTCATGAACTGGATTGTTCGGGCAATATCGACGTGCCGTGCGTACAGATTGAATTCGATGGGCAAGGTCTTGGCGTAGCGGAACACGACGGCGTCATCGACGTATTGCCAGCGGAGCTCGGGGGAGCTTGGTGACGCAGCCGCAGCGACGGGCTCGAGCCCGAGTAGCTCTTCCACGAGGGCATCGAAGGCGCCTTCCGGTATGGCTCGGACGTCAATACCCAATGGTACCGCGTGACGCCGCAGCGCGTCCTTGTCGAACAGTGTCCGGTATGACCTGATCGCCTCACCTATCCATCCAAGCAGCGCATTCCCCAGCGTCAGCAGCCACTGGCCAAGCGCATCGGTGTCAGGGTCGGCGAGGAATTTCGCCAATATCGCATTTAGCCGTGCATCGACCGGATGCTTGAGCGGAAACAGCTCCGGATCGAGATGCTGGAGCCACGGCTCGACCAGCCGAGCGAACGTTTCGGCGCGGCTGCGCATGCCGCTGGCCAGCAACGATGGCGCCGGAACGTTGTTCCAGCCACGGTAAATGCCAAGCGAACCGGCTACGATATATCGTCGCGGCAAGGGGTGCGTGCGAAGGACGCGCGCGGATATTGGCGACACCTCTGGATTGAGTCCCATCTTTATCGCGCCGACATGATCAGCCAACACGATATCAGTGGCTGCGATGATCGTATTGGTCTCGATCGCAATGGGCGCGCGTCGACCACCGGCGCCGTGCGCGCCGCGAATGCCATCGATCAGGCAGAACTGAATCGGAGCCACGCTCAGCAATGCGGTAACCACGTCGCCGGGATGGCGGCGGTTTCGATAATACAGGTCCTTGTCGATCAGCGGGAGAACGCCGATCAGCGTGTCAAGGCACAGAGCGTAGCCCGCCGCTTCGTCGGTACGACTTTTGCTGAAGACGATTCGCACGTCGGCGTCGAGCCATTCACGTGATATGCCGCAGCCCTGCAACGCGCTGTCGATCGGAAATGCGCGACTGTCCGGCGAGCTGGCGAGATCGATGATATCGTAAGCGCGATCCTTTGATGTGACGTAGCGATAGCCCAGCAAATCGCTCAGTGCGTACAGATCGCGATTCTCTGCCCACAGAGCGCTGCTATCCGTTGTTCCGACTACCGCGACGCTGGTGAAGCCACGATCGTGCAACAGGTCGACCAGTTCTTCGACGAGTGCCGGATCGGTCACCGCGGGTGAGTCGATCGCGAATCCAGCCAGCTCCGGCTTGATGACAATGCTAAGCTGTTCCGCCGATCGCCCCTTCTGCGCTCGCGCCAGAACCGACCACAGACCTGCACGATCGAGCGCGGCCGCAAGCTTGCCGAAGGTTGACAGGGCGTGGTCATCCACGATGGCGACAGCGCAGTCTTCCGCTTCATTGGCGGTCAATGGCAATTGAATTCGCCCGATCTGTTTCGTGGAGCACGCGTCGAACCTAGCAACTTCTGGTTGGGACGGGCAAATTGCCGTTTCATCGGCCCCAGCCTCGGAAGCTGCCTGCAAAGGACACACTATGCTCAGAACCGGTACACAATATCTGGATTCGCTGCGCGACGGCCGCCAAGTCTGGATCAATGGCGAGCGCGTTGCCGACGTGACGACGCATCCCGCGTTCCAACCGATCGTGTCGCTGCGGGCGCGACTTTATGACATGGCCTACGAGTCGCAGCACAGTGCGACCATGTCCTACCTGGACGAGGCAAGCGGCGAGCGCTGCAACCTTGCGTTGAAGTTGCCTAGGACACAGCAGGACTGGCACGACAAGCGTGCCTACGTCGATTCGCAGCTCAACGAGGCGGGTGGCGTGGTAGTCCGAGTGGGTGACGAGACGATTGGTGAGTTGTGGTCGCTGTGGGACGGCAAGACCGTGCTGGACGAGATCGATCCACAGTTCAGCCAGAATGTCGAACGCCACATCATGGGGGCGCTGACTGCCGATCCTTTCCATGTGTCGGCGAACACCGATCCGAAGGGGGATCGGTCGAAGCGGCCACAGGAGCAGGACCCGGACATGCTGCTCCACGTCGTGAAGGAAACCGATGCCGGCATCGTGGTGCGTGGTGCCAAGTACGAAACCGCGGCAGCCTATGCGAACCAGGCCTTCGTAAAGCCGACGATCGGCAACTGGGGCGATGACAAGCTTTCGGACTACGCCGTCGGGTTCATCGCCGACATGGGATGGCCTGGGATCAAGCACATCTGCCGCACCGGATTCGCCCGTCGCGCACCGATCGAGGACTATCCGCTGTCAAACCGGTTCGACGAGGTGGACACGCTGATCGTATTCGATGACGTCTTGGTCCCGTGGGAGAATGTGCTGTTCTACCGGCACACGCGAGCCGCAACGTTTATCCGTGCGACGCTGCATCGCTATTCGGCATTTCCCTACACCCAGCGCATCCTGTATCTCGCCGATATGCTGATCGGCGCTGCATTGTTCAATGCGCGACAAACGGGCTTGGACAAGCAGCAGGCGGTGCGCGAGAAGCTGGCGGAGCTCGCCTGCTATCGCGAGGGGATCAACGCGCATCTGACCGCCGCGATTGCCACTGCGCAGCCGAGCCCGGCTGGACTGCTGATGCCGAACCAGTCGCTGCTGTTCACCGGGCGGGTGCACGCCTGCACGAAGCTGCCGGCAATGATGCACCTCGCGCGCGAGCTGTGCGGCGGCCAGATCTGCGTCACGCCTGACTTCGCCGCGTTCGTTGATCCGGAAACCGGGCCCTGGCTAGAGAAGTTCTACACGGTGAACGAGGCATGGAGCGCATCGGATCGTCGCCGCCTGCTCGCGTTCGCCCGCGATCTGCTCAACTCCGACTATGCCGGGCATCGGCTGACGTTCGAGCTGTTCGCTCAGTCGCCGCCCTACGCGCACCTGAACGCGGTGTACATGAATTTCAACTTCGACACGCCGCTCCGTTTCGTGCAGCGCGCGGCGGGGCTGAGCGATCGGGTGATGTAGCCGCGGTCAGTGTGGCCGATCGTCATTGTTGACGTGTCGGTCGCCGGCAAGCCAGCGCGCCAACTCTGAGTGCGCGTCCTGTCGGCGCATGGTTGCGATCTGTTCGGCGTCCGGCGCATCCACAGTGAACTCCAACCGCAGGTCATCCGGCGTCTTCAGGTACATTGACAGGCAGTAGCCATGATCGATCTTGCGCACCGGCACCCCTGCCGCCGTGACACGCTCCATCAGTTCGTCGAAGGCTGCCTGCGTGACCTTGAAGGCGACATGCCACGATCCGCCAACCTCCTGCAGGATCGCGCGGTTCTTCTCCCACGCTTCCTCGTCCGCGAACTGAAAGAACGCCAGCGCGCCGCCGTCCGCCATTTCGAAAAAGGTGTGGCAGTAGTCCACCTCGCGCCCGACCTCGGGCCGGAACACGCGCTCGCACCAGGTGGCGACCAGCGGAATGCCCAGGATGTCCTCGATGAAATGCCGGTTGGCCTCCTGATCCTTCACCGCATAGGCGTGGTGGTGCAGCCGCAGCGGCAACTCGGCCAACAGCTTCGCGCGGCCCTGGGTCTGTGGTTGATCGAGCATGTCATCCTCCCGCTTGCGTCCGGCCGACGTTCCCGGTTCAGTTCGCGGCATCGCACAGAGGAGGGGACTTGGGCAAGCCACGCATCCTGATCGCCGGTGCCGGCATCGGCGGCATCGTCGCCGCGCTGGCATTGTTGCAGCGCGGCTTCGAGGTTGCCCTGTATGAGCAGGCCGCCGAGCTGCGCGAACTAGGCGCCGGCGTGCAGATCTCGCCGAATGGCTCGCGCGTGCTGCGCGAACTCGGTCTGTCGCCCGCGATGCAGGCAATCGCCTCGATACCGGTTGCCAAAGAGATGCGGCTGTTCAATACCGGCCAGGCTTGGCGCGTGCAGGATCTCGGTGCCAACGCCGAGACGCGCTACGGCTCGCCTTATTGGCTGGTCCATCGCGGCGATTTCCACGCCGTGCTGGCGCAGACACTTGCCAAGCGCGCGCCCGACGCGGTGCATGTCGGTGCCCGCTGCGTGGGTTTCGAGCAGGATGCGAACGGCGTGACGTTGTGTCTGGAGAACGGTGAGCGCCTGAGCGGCGATGCGCTGATCGGTGCCGATGGTGTGCATTCGAATATCCGCCACCGGCTATTCGGGGACGGATATGCCACTTTTACCGGCTTCATGGCTTGGCGCGGCGTCGTTCCGATGAAACGCCTGCCGCCGCGGCTGCGCCAGCAATATGGTATGACGTGGATCGGCCCGCGCGGCCACATCGTCACCTACCCGCTGCGCCGCGGTGAGCTGCTGAACTTTGTCACCGCAATCGAGCGGGATGATTGGCTGATCGAAAGTTGGTCGGAGGCGGGAACGGTCGAGGAATGCCGTCGGGATTTCGCCGCGTGGCACGCTGACGTGCTGGCAATCGTCGATGCGATCGACGTCCCGTACAAATGGGCCATGCTCGGCCGCGAACCGCTCGAACATTGGTCGGTTGGGCGCGTCAGCCTGCTTGGCGATGCCTGCCATCCGACGCTGCCCTTCCTGGCACAGGGCGCCAACATGGCGATCGAGGACGGCATGGTGCTGGCGCGCTGCCTGGATGCCCACGACATCCCCGAGGCACTGCGCCGCTATGAAGCTGCGCGCCTTGATCGCACATCGAGCATCGTGCGCGGCTCGCTGGAGAACGTGTCGCGCTATCATAATCCGCAGCTTGCCGACCCGTCGCAGGCCCAGGCCTTCATGGCCCGCGAGTTCGCGCCACGCGCCATGGGCGCCCGCTACGACTGGCTGTATGAATACGACGCACTGACCGTGCCGATCTGACCAACCGAGGAAACGATCCATGAAATTCGGCGTGTTCTACGAGCACCAGTTGCCGCGCCCCTGGACGACGACGAGCGAGCACGACCTGCTGCAGCAGTCGCTCGATCAGTTCCAGTATGCCGATCAGCTTGGCTACGATTATGCATGGGTGGTGGAGCACCACTTCCTCGAGGAGTACTCCCACTCATCGGCGCCCGAAGTCTTTCTCGGTGCTGCCAGCCAGCGCACCAAGAACATCCGCCTCGGCCACGGCGTGATCCAGCTCACTACCAACCAGCCGCAGCGCGTGGCGGAGAAGGTGGCCACGCTCGATCTGCTCTCCGGTGGGCGTGTCGATCTCGGCATGGGCGAGGCCGCAGGGCCGGCGGAGCTGCATCCGTTCGGCGTGCGCGTGCGCGACAAGCGCGACCGCTGGGAGGAGGCGGTGCGTGCCATCATCCCGATGTTTACCCGCGACAACTGGGAGTTCCACGGCCAGTACTATGATTTTCCTGCGCGCAACGTGATCCCCAAGCCATTGCAGAAACCACACCCGCCGCTCTGGGTCGCCTGCTCGAACATTCGCACGATCGGGGATGCCGGCCAGTGGGGCATGGGCGCCCTCGGGTTCAGTTTCGTCTCGCCCGAGGCAGCGCATGCGTGGGTGCATCGCTACTACAACAACCTGCTGCATCGTCCCAACCGGCTGGCTGACTATGCGACCAATCCGAACATCGCCATCGTCAATGGCTTCATGTGCGCGCCGACGGACGAGGAGGCGATCGAGGCGGCATCGGGCTGGACGTTCTTCATCTTCGCGCTGGGCTATTATGGCCGGAAAGGGATCGATGCTCCGGGCACCGGAGATCTTTGGCGCGAGTACCAGGACTGGCGCCAGACCGACAAGGCGAAGCAGGCGCTCCGCAACGGCCTGATCGGCTCGCCGGAAACCATCCGCCGTCGGCTGCGTCAGTTCGAGGACGCCCACGTGGACCAGGTTATCCTGCTCAATCAGGCCGGCCGCACCAGCCACCAGGCGATCTGCGATAGCCTGGAACTGTTCGCGCGCGAGGTCATGCCGGAGTTCCACGCCCGCCAGCCGGCGCAGGAGGCCTGGAAGGCCGACGTGCTCGCCGGCCGAATCGCATTGGCGGAACTGGAGACGGACGCCTACGACCTCTACGCGCATCAGAACGAGGACATCGTCCGTCTGACGCCGGAGCAGCTCAAGCAGCGCATGGCGGAGAAAGAGCGGGCGGCCCACGGCGCCTGAAACGAGGAGAGGCCGGTGCCGTCGCTACTCGGCTGGCTTGCCATCCTGATGCTGCTGGCCGGCACCACCGCGCGAGCTGCCGATCTGCCCGGCCCATGGGTGGAGGTGGCAAGCGACGGCAAACTCGACGTGCGCTCGGTCATCGCGCCGGGCATGTCCTGCGCGAAGGTCGTCGCCGACGGAACCGTGCTGACCAGCGAAATGCGCGGCAAGGTCGATGGCGACTACCCGGTGCAGACCTGCATCGCCCATGCCGCGGCCACGTCGCGGCAAATTACGGTGGATGGGCTGGCGGCTCCCGTTTTGTCGAACGACATCAAGCGCATCGTCGTGCTCGGCGACACCGGCTGCCGTTTGGAGGGCAGCTTCACGCAAGACTGCAACGATCCGGTGAAATGGCCGTTCGCGACCGTGGCCCGGCTGGCGGCGACGCACCGACCGGACTTGGTGATCCACGTTGGCGATTATTATTATCGCGAAACCGCCTGTCCCGATTCCAGGCCGGGCTGCGCCGGCAGCCCCTTTGGCGACAACTGGGCGGTCTGGCAGAAGGACTTCTTCAACCCCGCCGCGCCGCTGCTCGCCGCGGCGCCGTGGGTCATGGTGCGCGGCAACCATGAAATCTGTAGCCGTGGCGGCCATGGCTGGTTCCGTCTGCTCGATCCGCATCCGAGCGCCGATCGATGCACGGACACGACGCAGCCCTACGCCTTGCGTATCGGTTCGCTGAGCCTGGTGCTGTTCGATGGTTCCGACGCCGATGACCGGAACGCCGATCCAGCAAAGGTGGCGGCCTATCGCGATCAGTTGAAGTCGGCGCTCGCCGACGTTCCGGCGCACTCCTGGTTGCTCACCCATCGGCCGATCTGGGCGCTGGTTCAGGGATATGACGCCAAGCCCGGCAGCACGCTGAACGCGACCGAGCAGGCGGCCATTCGCGATCTCGTCCCGGCGGGGCTGGACATGGTGCTCTCGGGGCATGTGCATGACTTCACCAGCTATCAGTTCGACGCGTCGCGTCCGGCGCAGCTCATCGTCGGTGAGGGCGGCGACGTCCATGACGACATTTCACAGCCGGTCAATCCCGGCATTGCCATCGACGGAGTGAAGGTCCGCCGCGCTTTCGCAACGCCCGACTACGGCTATGTGGTGCTGCATCGCGTGAGCCAGGGCTGGACCGGGACGGTGTACTCGCTGACCGACGAGGTGTTGGCGCGCTGCCGGCTACATGGCCGCCAGCTCGCTTGCCGTTCCATCTCGCGCTGATGGCGGATCCGACGCGGGAGGCTGCGTTCGACCTGCTGACCGCGGTGCTTGATCGGCGTCGGTCGCTCGAAGAGGCCTTGGACACGCTGCCCGCTATCAACTCGCGCGACCGTGCGGCCGCGCATCGCCTGGCCGCGACGGTGCTGCGGCGGATGGGCACGCTGGATGCGGTGCTGGAGCCGTTCCTCCGCAAGGAGCCGCCCGAACCGGTGCGCCATGCGCTGCGGCTTGGCGCGGCCGGACTGCTGCTGCTGGATACGCCGCGCCATGCGGCGGTTGCGACAGCGGTCGGCTTGGCACGTGCGCGCGGACTGACGCCGTTCGCCGGGCTGGTCAATGCCGTACTCCGCCGCGTGGCCGATGGCGGCGCCGCCACGCTCGCGGATCTTGACGGGCCGCGTCTGGATACACCGGAGTGGCTTTGGGCTTCGTGGGGAGACAAGGCGCGCGAGATCGCGCTGGCCCATCAGCGCGAGGCGCCGCTCGACCTGACCCTCAAGCCGGGAGCCCAGTTGTCGGGTGGTGTGCAGTTGTCCACCGGCTCGCGGCGCTTTCCGGCCGGCACTCGTGTCGCCGAACTGCCGGGCTTCGAACGCGGCGATTTCTGGGTGCAGGACGCCGCCGCTGCTCTGCCGGCCAGACTGCTCGCGCCGCGTCCTGGCGAACGTGTCGCCGATCTCTGCGCGGCACCCGGCGGCAAGACGGCGCAGCTCGCCGCGGCCGGGGCGACGGTGATCGCGGTCGAGCGGGATCCGGCGCGGATGGCGCGCCTTCGCGAGAACCTGCGGCATTGGCGATTGGAGGCCGAACTGGTGCAGGCGGACGCCACCGAATGGACACCTGCCCAGCTATGCGACGCTGTGCTGTTGGACGCGCCGTGCAGTGCCACCGGCACGATCAGGCGTCATCCGGACGTGCCGCATCTCAAGCGACCGCGCGACGTGCGGGCATTGGCGGAGACGCAGGACAGACTGCTGCAGGCCGCCGCCACCTGGCTCCGTCGAGGTGGCCGGCTGATCTACTCGGTGTGTTCGCTGCAGCCCGAGGAGGGCGTGCCCCGCGTCGAGGCTGCGGTGGCACGCGGCGATCTGCGGCGCGAGCCGTTCGCGCCCGCGGAACTTCAGGCGTTGCCCGAGGCGCTTACGCATGACGGCTTCCTGCGCACGCTGCCCAGTATGTGGCCCGAGCATGGCGGCATGGACGGTTTCTTCGCGGCGCGCCTTATCAAGACCTGACTGGCGCTTGTATTCCACCAAGCTGCCTGTCTACATCGGGGTCATGCCTGCATCGCGACCTGCCCGAGTCACCGTCGCGCCAAGCATTCTCGCTGCTGACTTCGCTCGTTTGCGAGACGAAGTGGCGGCGGTCGAAGCGGCGGGGGCTGATTGGCTGCATCTGGACGTCATGGACGGTCATTTTGTGCCGAACATCAGCTTCGGCCCACCGATCCTCCGCAGCCTGCGCCCTCTAACCTCGCTGCCGTTCGATGTGCACCTGATGATTGCGCCCGTCGATCCCTACATTCCGGCCTTCTGCGACGCTGGCGCCGACCACCTGATCGTGCACCCCGAGGCAGGCCCGCATCTGCACCGGACGCTGCAGCTCATCCGCTCGCACGGCAAACGTGCCGGTGTCGTATTGAACCCGGCGACGGCGCCGGAAAGCGTTGCATGGGTGCTCGATCTCGTCGACATCATCCTCGTGATGACTGTCAATCCCGGATTCGGCGGGCAGGAATTCCTGCCATCGCAATTGCCAAAGATCGCGGCATTGCGCCGGATGATCGACGCCTCTGGCCGCTCGATCGCGTTGTCGGTCGACGGCGGCGTCACTCCCGAGACGGCGCCGCGTGTGATCGATGCCGGTGCCGACACGCTGGTCGCCGGCACTGCCGTGTTCGGTGCGGACGATTACGCGGCGGCGATCGCCGCATTGCGCGGTACAAGTCCTGCTGGATGAGCGCGTCCGACCCACGGCGGTGGTTGCGCGATGCACGCCGCGCAATCGCGCGTCTGCCGAGCTTCCGCATGGGCCGCGTGCCGGATGCTCCGGCGTTGCCGGTGCGCGACCCCTGGCCAGGCGACCCTGGCCGTGGCGCGAGGCTATTGCGCGGCGAACTCGAATTCGGCGGCGGCGTGCGCTTGTTGCAACCCGGAGCGTGGGGCGAGGCGTCTGATTCGCTCCTGCTGGATGCCTCGGCGCATTGCTTCACCTGGCTGCGTGATCTACGGGCTCTCGGAACCGACGCCGCCAGACTGCGCGCGCGCGCGCTTGTGGCCGACTGGATCAATGCGCCGCCTGGCCAGGAAATCGTGCATCGCCCCGACGTCGCCGGCGCAAGGATCGCCGCGTGGCTGGGACACTATGACTTCTTTGCCGCCTCAGCGGACGATGTATTCCGCCAGAGGTTGATGGCCAGGCTGGTGTCGGATGCCCGTAGCCTGTCGGCGGCCTTGCCCGCCGAGGAGCTGGACGCTAGGGCGCTGACCGCGCTGAAGGGGCTGATCGCCGCCGCCGTCGCGTTGCCTGAGCACGTCGGCTTCCTGACCCGCGCGCTGCGCTTCCTGCCGCAGGAGATCGTCCGGCAGGTGCTGCCGGACGGCTGCCATGTCGAACGCAGCCCCGCAGCCCAGCTTGCCGCCTTGCAGGACCTGACCGAGATCCGCGCCCTGCTGCAGGCGGCGCAGACACAGCCGCCGCCGGCGCTCACCAGTGCGATCGAACGAATGGCGCCTGCACTAAGGGTGATGCGCCACGGCGATGGCGGCCTGTCACTGTTCAACGGCAGCAAGGAGGAGAGCAGCAGTCTGATCGACATTGCGCTGACCCAGGCAGGGCGTAGTGGACGTGGCCCCTACGCGCTGACGGATGGCGGTTTCCAGCGACTCCAGGCCGGCCGCAGTCTGCTGATCGTCGACTGCGGTGCACCGCCGCCGCCGGGCGTGGATCGCTATGCGCACGCCGGCACCCTGTCGATGGAGCTCTCGATCGGGCGCGACCGCATGATCGTCAATTGCGGCGCCATGCCGGGGGGCAGCGTGGAATGGCAGGATGCCACCCGAGCGACCGCCGCCCACTCCACCTTGGTTATCGCCGATGTCAGTTCGTCCGAATTGAAGCCGGATGGTCTGGGCCGTCGTCCGGTTGTGGTCGAGGCACAGCGTCAGGAAGCCAATGGCGCCCATTGGCTTGAGGCCAGCCATGACGGCTGGCGGAAGTTGTTCGGTGCCGTGCATCGGCGCCGCCTCTATGTCGCCGAAAGCGGCGAGGACGTGCGCGGCGAGGATGTCGTGGAAGCGCCGACGCCGCAGCCCTTCACCTTGCGCTTTCATTTGCATCCGGATGTGAACGTCAATCTGCAGCAGGACGGTGAGGCGGTGCTGCTGCGGCTTCGCTCCGGCGGCGGCTGGCGCCTGCGCGCCGACGGCGCTCGCATGAGTCTCGAGGAAAGCATCTATCTCGGTGGCCACGAACCTCGCCGCAGCGAGCAGGTCGTGCTGACCGGCTATGCCGATGGCCCACAGCAGGTGAAATGGGCGATCAGCAAGGTCGGTTGAAGATCATCGAGGTTACCAACGTCGACTTCTCGCTAATGCAGTTCCTGCTGCCGTTGATGCGTGCGATGCGGGCGCGCGGACATGAGGTGATCGGCGTTTGTGCCGAAGGTCCGTTTCTGGCTGGGCCGCGCGTCGAAGGATTCCGGATCGAATCCCTGAAACTGGAACGCAGCGTCTCGCTGCTGGCGCATTGGCGGGCGTTCCGAGCCCTGGTGCGGCTGTTTCGCGCTGAGCGGCCGGACCTGGTTCACGCGCACATGCCGATCAGCGGCTTCCTTGCGCGGATGGCGGCCTGGTGGGCCGGCGTGCCGCGCATCGCCTATACCGGTCACGGGTTCTGGTTCAATTTCCCCGGCTCGTGGCCGCGCGCGGCTGTCGGCTTCGCGATGGAATGGCTGGCCGCTCGGGTGACCGACACGTTCCTTACGGTCAGCGAGGCCGAAGCACGCGACGCGAAAAGTCTGCACATTCATCGCGACGCAGTGGCGATCGGCAACGGCCGCGATCCGGCGCGCTTCAGATCCGATCCCACCGTCCGTCGGCGGGTCCGCGCAAGGCTGGGCGCGCCGGACGAAGCAGTCGTCGTGCTCGCGGTATCACGGCTGGTTTGGCACAAGGGCTATCCCGAACTGGCGGTGGCAATGCAGGCGGTGCCGTGCGCGATGCTATGGGTCGCGGGCGAGCGGTTGACCTCCGATCGCGGTCCCGACATGGCCGCGCTGTTGCGCGATGCCGGTCTCGGCGAACGGCTTCGCCTGCTGGGCTATCGCGACGACGTGCCGGACCTGATGGCGGCGGCCGATATCTTCGTGCTGCCCAGCCGGTTCGAGGGACTGCCGATGTCGGTGATCGAGGCCATGCTCACCGGCCTTCCGGTTGTCGCTGCGAACGTGCGCGGCCCGGCGGAGCAGGTGGTGCCGGAAGTGACCGGCCTGCTGGTGCCATCAGGTGATTCATCGGCGCTTGCGGCGGCCTTGGCTCGGTTGGTGGCCGATAAGGCGTTGCGTGCGAGGATAGGCGCCGCAGGCCGCGAGCGTGCAGTGGAGCGCTACGACGAAGCGAAGGTGCTCGCGCGAACGCTGGACCTGCTGGGGCTGTAGGTCTAATCCCCCGCGCATGACCGACATCGTTCCCATCCGCCGTGCACTGATCTCGGTTTCCGACAAGGCCGGCCTGGTGCCGTTCGCTCAGGCGCTCGCGGCAAACGGAGTGGAAATCCTCTCTACCGGCGGGTCGGCCAAGGCACTGCGCGAGGCCGGCGTATCAGCGAAGGAAGTGTCCGAACATTCCGGCTTTCCGGAGATACTGGACGGGCGGGTGAAGACGCTGGTGCCGCAGATTCATGGTGGCATTCTCGGCCGACGCGATCTTGCCGAGCATGTGGCGCAGATGGCGGCGCATGGCATCGCACCCATCGATCTGGTTGTGGTGAATCTGTATCCGTTCGAGGCGACAGTGGCGCAGGGCGCGTCAGATGATGCGTGCATCGAGAACATCGACATCGGCGGCCCTGCGCTAATCCGAGCTGCGGCAAAAAACCATGAATTCGTCACTGTGCTGATCGATCCGGACCAATACACGGGTGTGCTCGATGAGATGGCGGCACATGGCGGCACCACTTTTGCGCTGCGCCGCCGTCTGGCTGGCGAGGCATACGCACGAACGGCAACTTATGATGCGGCAATCGCGGCATGGTTCGCGGAACGGCGCGGCGAGCAATTTCCGCGACGCGTGGCGATTGCCGGAACGCTGCGTCAGACGCTGCGCTATGGCGAGAACCCGCATCAGGCAGCCGCATTCTACGTCAGCCGCGAACGGCGCGGTGTTGCGACCGCGGTGCAGGTGCAGGGCAAGGAACTCTCGTACAACAATCTGAACGACACCGATGCGGCGTTCGAGTGCGTGGCCGAGTTCGCCGCGCCATCGGTGGCGATCATCAAGCACGCCAACCCGTGCGGTGTGGCGAGTGCCGCGACTCTGGCCGAGGCGTGGGACAAGGCATTTTTGTGCGATCCGGTCTCGCCATTCGGCGGCATCGTCGCAGTCAACCGCCAACTCGACGTTGCCGCGGCAGAGAAGATCGCGACGATCCTGACGGAAGTGATCATCGCGCCCGATGCCGATGACGCCGCGAAGGAACTGCTGGCCCGGGAACGCAATTTGCGCCTGTTGCTGACTGGCGGTTTGCCTGATCCATCGGTGTCCGGCCTGACATTCCGCAGCCTCTCCGGCGGTTTTCTGGCGCAGACGCGAGACAATGGCCGGGTCGGACGTGAGGATTTGCGCGTTGTGACGCAGCGCGCGCCTACCGACACGGAGATCGCTGACCTGCTGTTTGCGTTCCGGGTCTGCAAGCACGTGAAGTCGAATGCCATCGTCTATGCCAAGGACGGCGCGACCGTGGGCATTGGTGCGGGTCAGCCGAGTCGCGTGGACAGCGCTCGCATCGGTGCATGGAAAAGCGAGGCGGCTGCGAAGGCAGCCGGGCTCGACACACCTCTGACACGCGGCAGCGTGGTAGCCTCGGATGCGTTCTTCCCGTTCGCCGACGGACTGGAGGAGACAGTTGCCGCCGGTGCCACGGCGGTCATCCAGCCTGGTGGATCAGTGCGCGACAAAGACGTGATCGCCGCCGCGGATGCTGCCGGCATCGCGATGGTGTTCACCGGGATGCGGCACTTCCGACACTGATCGACCGGCGACGCCGGCTACGCGAAGATCTCGCCCAATCGCCTGATGCTGCCGAGAGCCTTCTCGAATTCCAGCCCTGGCCAGTGGCAGCGCATCATGAAGTGGTCGACGCCCAACGCTTCGCGGTAGCGCGCAATTTCTTCCTTCACGAAGACTGCATCGCCGATGATGAAGCGGTTGCGTGCAAGTTCCTCGAATGTCGGCTGCTTGCGCGACGACAGGCCCCAGGACGCATATGCATCGTATTTGTATTGCAGCGCGGCCCGGCACTCCTCGACCGCAGTCTTGTGGTTTGCACCGACGTAGCATTCACGCACTATCGGGAAGCAGTCCGGCACGCGGGTGCCGAGAGCCGCGCGATACACGCGCATCTGCGCGCTCAGTTCGTCCAGCGGTGTGCTGGGAACGATCATCCACGCATCGCCGAGACGTGCCGCGCGTTGAATGGCCGCAACGGCGCTGCCGGCAATCCAGATCGGCGGCCCATCGTCGCGCGCCGGCTTCAGGCCGATCGCAAGGTCATTCACCTCGTAGAAGCGCCCTTTGTGTGTCACCTTTTCGCCGGTCCACAGGCGGCGGATCAGCGCGATGCTTTCCTCCATCCGCGGCGCGCGTTCCTTCAGCGACATGTTGAACGCGGTGAATTCGCCTTCGCGGTAGCCGAGCCCGACGCCCAGTACGTAGTTGCCGCCGGTCAGCACATCGAGCGTTGCCGATTCCTCCGCGACATGCACCGGATTGAGCAGCGGCAGGATCAAAATGTTGGGGCCGATCTGCATGCCCTCGGCGTGCTGCGCGAGATACGCCATCATCGGCACGATCTGCAGCATCTGCAGCGGCCCGGTCAGGTAGTGATGCGGAAACCACAGCGAGGCAAATCCGGCGTCGCGAGCGGCACGTGTCTGCGCAACAAGGTCCGGCACATGTGCCGCCACATTCTGGCCCGGCTGGAATTGCGTGTTGAGGAACAATCCGACTTTCACAATGCGTCTCCCTGGGCTCCGACCGGCGCACCTTGAACCAGCGACGCTGGCGCGCCAACTATCGCGGCCATGAGCGACCGCACGCCACCCGAACTTGACCTCCTGCCGGATGGGAGCTTCCGGCCGCGCCGTCCGCCGGTGGCCGCGCGCATCTTTGCCTGGGCGATCGTCATTGCGGCGGCCGCTGCAGCCTTTGCGGTGGCGGCGTTCGCCCTGTGGTTTGCGTTGATCCTGATCCCGGTCGTCGTGGTGGCCGGGCTGATCGCCTGGCTGGCGTTCCGCTATCAGGTCTGGCGTGCGGGAACGGCGGTCCGGCGCGACCCCTGGCGGCGATAAAATCTAGGGCGTGATTTTGCCGTCCCGCACCACGACCTGCACCGGCTTCACCTCCACACGCTGCCACACGTCCGCCTTCGTATAGGGATCGTTGGCGATCATCGCATCCAGCTCAGCGCGATCGGCGCAGTCTGCCAGCAGGAACGAACCGACCGGCTGGTGTGCATCGTCAAAGATCCGTCCGCCGAACACCAGCCTGCCACTGGTGACATAACCCTTCAGGCTATCGAGATGTGCGGTCCGCGTCGCCTGACGGCGCGCGCCCGCCTGCGCGTCGGTTCCGTCGTAGAGCGTCACCAGAAACTGCGGCATGCGATTTCTCCTCTAATCCGCGGCGAGCGGCATCTGCGCCGTCAGACCGAACTCCTGCGCCAGTAGTGTATACGAACGCCGCCGTGCCTCCGGGTCGTGCAGCGTGGTGAGAATGGCGATTTCTTCCACGCCATGCTCCGCTGCCAGTGCGCGCAACTTCGCCCCGACCACAGCCGGCGTGCCATAGAGCGCGCGGGAACGCAGGCGTTCGATGCGCATCATCTCTGGCTCGGAATACGCATACGCCGCTGCTTCCTCGGGCGACGGTAGTGCAGCGAACACCCCTCGGTCGCGGCCGAGCCGCCACATCTCGCGCGAGCTGAACAACCGCGCCGCCTCTGCCTCGGTCTCCGCGGCCATCGCCCACGCGCACAGCGCGCCATAAGGCTTTGGGAAGCGTTCGCTGGGCTGGTAGTTCTCGCGATACAGCGCCATCGCCTGATCGACACCGCGGCCATCGGTGATGAAGTGCGCAAAGCAGAACGGTATGCCGAAATACGCCGCGACCTGCGGGCCATAGTCCGAACTGCCGAGCATCCACACCTCGGGCATGGTGGGTCCGCCCGGCTGGGCGATGATGTCGCGGAACGGATGGCCCTCGACCAGCCTCTCGCCGGCGAGCCACGCCAGCAAATCGCGCACCTGTGCCGGAAAATGATCCGCCGCGGTCTCCGCCAGCGGATTGAGCGCGAAAGCGGTGCGTCCATCGGATCCAGGTGCGCGGCCAAGACCGAGATCGATCCGTCCCGGCGCGATCGCCTCCAGCACGCGGAACTGCTCGGCCACCTTCAGACTGGAATAGTGCGGCAGCATGACCCCGGCGGAGCCGACGCGGATGCGCGTGGTGATGGCGGCGATGCCGCTGATCAAGATTTCCGGCGCCGTGCCGGCCTGGCTCGCCGAGTTGTGGTGCTCGGCGCACCAGTAACGCGTGTAGCCAAGCGCCTCGCAATGCTTCGCCAGCGCCAGGCTCTCGCGGATCGAAGTGTCCGGGGCGCGGCCGGTCACCACGGTCGATTGGTCAAGGACGGACAGTCGCAGCATGCTATCGCTCCGGCGGCATTAGAGCACGATCAAACTGCACTGTCAGATCCGCCGCACCACATAGGTCTGCTCCAGCGCCTCCAGTATCATATCGGCGTGCGCCGAATCGCGTGCCTCAACCATCACTTCCAGCTCGGCCGCCTGCACTGAAGACGCAGCGAACAGCCGCTGGTGCGAGACCTCTATGATGTTGCCGCCGGTGCCGCCGATCTTGCCGGCGATGTCGGCGAGCACGCCAGGGCGATCGGGGATTTGCAGGTGCAGTCGCAGCAACCTGCCGTCGCGCAGCAGATTGCGCAACAGCACGTTCGACAGGATGCGCGTGTCGATGTTGCCGCCGGTGATCGCCACGCCGACCCGCTTGTCACGGAAGTGCTCCGTATAGGCCAACAGCGCCGCAACGCCTGCGGCACCGGCGCCTTCCGCCACCACCTTGGCACCTTCCGCCAGCAGTCCGATTGCTTCCTCGATCGTGTGTTCCGGCACTACCAGAACCTCCACGCCCATCTCGCGCATGATCGCGAGCGGCAATTCACCGACATCGCGCACCGCGATGCCCTCGGCGATGGTCGGACCACCGACCGAGACCGTTTCACCCGCGAGCCGCTGCGCCATCGCGGAATACGCTGCGACCTCGACGCCGTACACCGTTATGTCCGGCTTCATCGCCCGCGCCGCGGTAACGCATCCAGCCAGCAAACCACCGCCACCGACTGGAATCACAAGCGCATCGAGATCAGGCATGTCCTGCAGCAGTTCCATCGCCACTGTGCCCTGCCCAGCCATCACGTGGACGTCGTTGTATGGATGAACGAACACCAGCCCCCGCTCTGCTGCCAGAGACTCAGCGTGTGCTGCAGCCTCGGCCAGGGTCTCACCGTGCAGCACCACATTCGCACCCCACGACGCTGTGCGCGTCACCTTCGTTGCCGGGGTGAATTTCGGCATGACGATGGTGGCGCCGACATTGCTGAGCCGCGCATGCCGTGCCACGGCCTGCGCGTGGTTCCCAGCCGACATCGCGATAACGCCGCGCTCGCGCTCCGCGTCGGTCAACAAGGCCATACGGTTGGCTGCGCCGCGCTCCTTGAAGGCGCCGGTGACCTGAAGATTTTCGAGCTTCAGAACGACCTCGGTACCCGTCGCGCGAGACACCGCCTCACTCGGCATCGCCGGCGTGCGCAAGACCCGGCCGGCGATCCGCTCGGCCGCCGCAGTCACGTCGGCGAAGCGCAGCACGTCAGACGAACTTGATGCCGAGAATCTCGTATGACCGATCGCCACCCGGTGCCGGCACCGAAACAGCGTCTCCCACCTTCTTGCCGATCAGCGCCTTCGCCAGCGGCGAAGAAATCGACAACCGGCCTCCCTTGATGTCGGCCTCGTGCACGCCGACGATCTGGTAGCTGGACTCCTTCTCGGTCTCCTCCTCCACCAGCCAGACATGCGCGCCGAACATGATGTGCTCGCCGGACAGCGTCGACGGATCGATCACTTCGACCGAGGAGACAATCTCCTCGAGCTCGGCAATCCGGCCCTCGATGAAGGACTGACGTTCTCGGGCGGCGTGGTACTCGGCGTTTTCCGAGAGGTCGCCGTGCGTGCGCGCCTCGGCGATCTGGCGAATGATCGACGGACGCTCCGACGACTTGAGCTGACGAAGCTCGTCATTCAACCGCTGTAGTCCGGGGGCGGTCATGGGGAACTTCTGCACGTCACTCCGTCCTTTGATGGTCCGAACGCAATGGGAAGCCGTGTTGCGGCCAAACACAAGCGCCGCGACAGGCCCGCGCCTGGCCGCGACGGTGGTTTCAGAACGAACCGCGAAAATAGGACTGGAGCGGCGCGACTTCAAGCGCTCCCGACTTCAACGCCGCGATGGCGTGAACCGCGGCGCGGGCGCCGGCCATCGTGGTATAGTGGGGCACGCCATGGGTGAGCGCGCTGCGGCGGATCGCGAAGCTGTCAGCGATGGATTGGGGCGTGGACGCGGTATTGATCACAAGTTGCACATCGCCGGAACGAATCGCATCCACGCAGTGCGGGCGGCCCTCCAGGACCTTGTTGACGACAGAGACGGGGAGGCCGGCATCCCTGATCCGCGCGGCGGTCCCACGTGTCGCCATGATGGCGAAGCCCATCTCGGTGAGGCGGCGCGCCAGCGACGGCAGGCCCCGCTTGTCGGCGTCCTTGATCGAGAGAAACACCGTGCCGGCGGCGGGCAGGATCACCCCGGCGCCGAGTTGCGATTTCGCGAAGGCCCGCTCGAAGCTGGAATCCAGGCCCATCGCCTCGCCGGTCGACTTCATTTCGGGACCGAGAATTGTGTCGACGTTGGGGAAGCGGGCGAACGGGAACACCGCCTCTTTCACGGCGACGTGCGGCGCCACGCCGAGATCATCGAGCTGGAAGTCGGCAAGTCGGGCGCCGGCCATGACGCGGGCGCCGATCTTGGCCACAGCGACACCGGTTGCCTTGGCGACGAACGGCACGGTTCGCGATGCGCGCGGATTGACCTCCAGGACGTATATCACGTCGTCCTTGATCGCGTATTGCACGTTCATCAGCCCGACGACGCCGAGCGCCTTGGCCATGGCCTCGGTTTCCGCCTTCAGCTCGGTAACGGTGGCAGGTGCCAGCGTGTAGGGCGGCAGAGAACAGGCGCTGTCGCCGGAGTGGATGCCGGCCTCCTCGATATGCTCCATGACGCCGGCGACGTAGACAGTCTCGTTGTCGGCGATGCAGTCGACATCGACCTCGATCGCGTCATTCAGGTAGCGGTCGATCAGCACCGGGTTGTCGCCCGAGACGCGCACAGCTTCGCGCATGTAGCGATGCAGGCCGGCCCGGTCGTACACGATCTCCATGGCGCGGCCACCGAGTACATAGCTCGGGCGGATCACCACCGGATAACCGATGCGATCGGCAATTGCCTCGGCTTCCTCAGCAGAGCGCGCGGTGCCGTTCTCCGGCTGGCGAAGACCCAGACGGTGCAGCAGAAGCTGGAAGCGTTCGCGGTCCTCAGCGATGTCGATCGCGTCGGCGCTGGTACCGAGGATCGGAATCCTCTCGCGTGCCAGCGCCTGGGAGAGTTTCAGCGGCGTCTGCCCACCGTACTGCACAATGCAGCCAAGCAGTGTGCCGCGGCTCTCCTCGCGCCGGATCAGGGCAATGACATCTTCCGCCGTCAGCGGCTCGAAGTAGAGTCTATCGGAGGTGTCGTAATCGGTGCTGACGGTTTCCGGATTGCAGTTGACCATGATAGTTTCGAAGCCGGCATCCTTCAGCGCGTAGGCGGCGTGGACGCAGCAGTAGTCGAACTCGATGCCCTGGCCGATGCGGTTGGGCCCGCCGCCGAGGATAATTATCTTCTCGCGTTCCGTAGGGTCTGCCTCGCAGACCGGCGTGCCGTAGCCGCCTTCATAGGTGGAATACATGTATGGTGTGGCCGAGGCGAACTCGGCGGCACAGGTGTCAATACGCTTGTATACCGGGTGCACGCCGAGGCGGTCGCGTAGCACGGCGATGTCACTTTCGCTGCGCCCCGCGAGCTGCGCCAGGTGCCGGTCCGAAAAGCCGAGCGCCTTGATGCGGCGCAGCGCACCGGCATCGTGCGGCAGGCCGGACGCCGCGATCGTGCGTTCCGCGTCAATGACGCGTTCGAGTTCGCGCAGGAACCAAGGGTCGAACTTGCAGGCGCTCTGTATGTCCTCGACCGAGAGACCATCCCGCAAGGCCTGCGCCGCGATCAGCAGCCGGTCGGGGCGGGGCGCGGAAAGTGCGGCACGGTATGCGTCCGGTCCACCATCGCCTGGCGGCTCGATCTCATCGAGGCCGGAAAAACCGGTCTCCATGCTGCGCAGGCCCTTTTGCAACGCCTCGGCGAAACTGCGGCCGATCGCCATTGCCTCGCCGACGGACTTCATCGATGTCGTCAAAAGCGCAGGCGTGCCCGGGAATTTTTCGAAGGTGAACCGTGGGATCTTCACCACGACATAATCGATGGTCGGCTCGAAGCTGGCCGGCGTGACGCGGGTGATGTCGTTGGCCAATTCATCGAGCGTGTAGCCGATGGCAAGCTTCGCGGCGATTTTGGCGATCGGGAAGCCGGTCGCCTTGGACGCAAGTGCTGAAGAACGCGACACGCGCGGATTCATCTCGATGATCACCATGCGACCATCGGCGGGGTTGACCGCGAACTGCACATTGGAACCACCGGTATCGACACCGATCGCGCGCAGGCAGGCGATCGATGCGTCGCGCATCCGCTGATATTCCTTGTCGGTCAAGGTCAACGCGGGCGCGACGGTGACCGAATCGCCGGTGTGGATGCCCATCGGATCGACGTTCTCGATGGAGCAGACGATAATGCAGTTGTCCGCGCGGTCGCGGACCACCTCCATTTCGAATTCCTTCCATCCCAGCACGGATTGTTCGATCAGCACCTCGGTGGTGGGCGAAACCTCCAGGCCGCCTGCGACGATCTGCTCGAATTCTTCGCGGTTGTAGGCGATGCCACCGCCGGTGCCGCCCAGCGTGAAGCTCGGGCGGATGACGGCGGGCAGCCCGGTGATGGCGAGTGCCGCGCGCGCCTCCTCAATGGAATGCGCGATGGCCGATCGGGGCGATTCGATACCGATCGCGGTCATCGCGTCGCGAAATTTCAGCCGGTCCTCGGCGCGCTCGATAACTTCGGCTCGTGCGCCGATCAGTTCGACGTTATGGCGCTTCAGCGCGCCCGAACGCGCAAGCTGCATGGCGGTGTTGAGCGCGGTCTGGCCGCCCATGGTGGGCAACAGAGCGTCGGGTTTCTCGCGGGCGATGATGCGCTCAACGATCTCCGGCGTGACCGGCTCGACATAGGTGGCATCCGCAAGGCCGGGATCGGTCATGATGGTGGCGGGGTTGGAGTTCACCAGCACGACGCGATAGCCCTCTTGCTTCAGAGCCTTGCACGCCTGCGCGCCGGAATAGTCGAACTCACAGGCTTGGCCGATGACAATGGGGCCAGCGCCGATGATCAGGATCGAGGATATGTCAGTGCGTTTGGGCATGCGTCAGTGCTCAGTGTTGGGGCGTTGTCATTAGTGCGAGGAGCAGAGCGACAAAGCATTCTCGCTCACGTTTCGTACGCTTGACCTGATCCCGGCAGCTTCGTCGACTGGGCCGCCGCGCAATGACGATTGATGTCGGTCAGCGCGCCTGCGGCTCCGGCACCCTTTGGCGTAAGTTCCAGATGCCAGTGACACTGCAAGGCGCCTTCCGGCAGCCGGATCGGCTCAAGGATAAGGCCGTCACGAAGGCAGGCTGCGACGGCATCGCTGAACGCCTGGTAGGCGACGTCCTGCTCGGCGAATTCGCGGAACCGTGCAAACCCCGCCTCGATGTTCGGTTCGCTGATCCTGTGCCGAAACGCAGTAACCAGCAGCAGTTCTGTCGTGTCCATGTCAGGCGCGCTGCTCGATCATCGCGATGAAGCGCCCGAACAGATGGTGACTGTCGCTCGGTCCGGGACTCGCTTCCGGATGGTATTGCACGGAGAACGCCGGCCGGTCGGTGCATCTCAGCCCTTCGTTCGATCCGTCGAACAACGACACATGTGTGACCTTTGCCGTGGCTGGCAGCGTCTCCGGGTCCACCGCGAACCCATGGTTCTGGCTGGTGATCTCCACCTTGCCGGTGGCAAGATCCTTCACCGGCTGATTTGCGCCACGATGCCCGCGGCCCAGTTTGTAGGTCTTCGCCCCCAGCGCCAGAGCCAGCAGTTGATGGCCGAGGCAGATGCCGAACACCGGCACGCCCGCATCCAGCACGCCGCGGATCGCCGGGACCGCGTATTCGCCCGTGGCTGCCGGATCGCCTGGGCCGTTGGACAGGAACACGCCGTCCGGCTCGCGGCGCAGGATGTCGTTGGCTGTTGCCGTCGCCGGCACCACAGTCACCCGGCATCCCGCGGACGCGAGGCTGCGGAGGATGTTGCGCTTCGCCCCATAGTCCACGGCAACCACGTGGTGCCGCGGCGTGGTCTGGCGCCCCACCCCGGCGGGCCATGCCCACATCGTTTCGTCCCACTCGTAGGATTGCCGGCAGGACACTTCCTTGGCCAGGTCCATGCCCTCCAGGCCTGGCCACGCTTCGGCCAGCGCGCGCAAGGCCGGCAGGTCGAACCGCCCGTCGGCGGGAAACGCCAGCACTCCGTTGGGCGCACCGCCATCGCGAACCCGTACCGTCAGTGCCCGCGTATCGACGCCCGCCAGGCCGGCGATGCCGCGCGCCCGCAGCCAGGCATCCAGGTGCTGCCCCGAGCGCCAGTTGGATGGTTCGGTCACATCCTGCTTCACCACCAAACCACGCGCGGCGATCGTGGCGGCCTCGATGTCCTCGCCGTTGGTGCCGACATTGCCGATGTGCGGGAAGGTGAACGTGATGATCTGCCCGGCATAGGAGGGGTCGGTCAGTGTCTCCTGGTAGCCGGTCATGCCGGTGTTGAAGCAGACCTCGCCGACCGGCGCCGGTTCCGCGGTGTGCGCACCAAAGCCGCGGCCCCAGAACACCGTCCCGTCGGCCAGCACCAACGCCGCGGTTGCACCGGTCGGCGTCGAGTCCCCGTCAGGCGGCGTGGGCTCGGTCCGCGGCGCGGCCAGCCCACCCGGCAGGTCCGCCAAGGTGAGGCCGGTCGCAGCGATCACCGCTGCCCAATGGCGCGACGGAATCGAGCCGGCCTGGCGCCATTTGCGCACCGCCTCAGTCCCCACACCGGTCAGGCGTGCGGCGGACTCGGCCCCGCCCAGGCGTTCGACGACGGAATTCACGCTGAGTGTCATGCAGGCGACACTATGGGAAGTCATTTCCCCGCGCAACAAACCAGTACGTTGCCGGGAAATTTCCTCCAGGGCCTCACAGCCGTGTCACTTCGCATATAGTAGGGGGAGTTTTTTCGTCGGAGGATGTCATGGGCCTGCGGGAGCAGTTCACCGATCAGCTCAAGACGTCGATGAAGGCTGGTACCGCCCTCGTACCTCGACTCTGCGCATGATCCTCGCCCGGCTGAAGGACATCGACATTGCGGCTCGTCCCAAGGGCATCGAGCGCGTGCCGGAAGATGAAATCGTCGGCATGTTGCGCGGCATGGTGAAGTCGCGCCGCGAGTCGGTGGAACTGTATCGTCAGGGACACCGGCAGGACCTCGTGGACAAGGAGGAGGCGGAGATCGCGGTCATCGAGGCCTTCCTGCCGCAACAAATGGACGAGGGCGTCATTGCCGCGGCGGTCACGGAGGCAATCGCGGACACCGGGGCGGCCAGCATCAAGGACATGGGCAAGGTGATGGCCGCGCTTCGGGCGAAGTACGCGGCGACACTCGACATGGCCAAGGCCGGGCCGATGGTGAAGGCGAGGCTGTCGTGACCGCCCCAATTCAAATTCGCCACCTCCCCTTGCGGGAGACGGTCGCGGGGAGGGAGGCTCGCTGATGGCGCTGCCCGCCTCCTTCCTCGACGAACTGCGCACCCGCACGCCGCTGGCGGCCGTTGTCGGGCGCCGCATGCGGCTCGCCCGGTCTGGTCGCCAATGGAAGGGCTGTTGTCCGTTCCATGGCGAGAAGACCCCCAGCTTCTATGTCTATGAGGACGGCCACTATCACTGCTTCGGCTGCGGCGCGCACGGCGACGCGATCGGCTTCGTCATGCAGAGCGAGGGCGCCGGCTTCATGGAGGCGGTGGAACGCCTCGCCGCCGAGGCCGGGCTGGATGTGCCGAAGCCCACGCCCGAGGCCACGGCAGCCGAGCAGCGGCGGCTCGACATTGCGGCGGTCCTGGAGGCCGCACAGGCCAGCTACCACCGTAGGCTGTTCCTGCCCGAAGGCCGCCCCGCGCTGGACTATCTCCGCGGCCGTGGCCTGACCGAGCAGACGATCCAGCGCTTCGGTCTCGGCTGGTCGGGTGAGGGCAGGGGGGCGCTCGCCGCCGACCTCGGCCGCGATGGCGTCACGCAGGACCAACTCGTCGACGCCGGACTGATGCGACGCGATGATGAAACCGGCCGGGCGTTCGATCTGTTCTTCAATCGCGTGATGTTCCCGATCCGCGACCGCCGTGGCCGGGTTATCAGCTTCGGCGGGCGCATCCTGGGCGATGGCCAGCCGAAATACGTCAACGGGCCGGAGACGGCGCTGTTCTCCAAGCGCCGTACGCTCTACGCGCTGGATCTGGCGCGTGAGGCGGTACGAGGGGGGGCGCCTTTGGTGGTGGTCGAAGGCTACATGGACGTGATCGCTCTCCACGAGCACGGATTCCTGGGGGCAGTCGCGCCGCTCGGAACCGCGCTGACCGAGGAGCAGCTCGAGGAACTCTGGCGCATTTCCGACGCGCCGATCTTGTGCTTCGACGGCGATGCCGCCGGTGCCCGTGCGACTGAACGCGCTCTGGCGACAGCACTCCCATTCGTTAGTACCCAGCGCACCGTCGCCACTATCGCTCTGCAGAGCGGCCAGGATCCCGACGATTTCGTTCGCAAGCGAGGGCATGTCGAATTCGACAGGGTACTCAGCAACCCAAGGTCTTTGGCGGCCTCGCTGCTGGCTGCCGCCAAGAGCGGACAACCCGCGAAGACACCCGAGCAACGCGCGCGCATAATGGAGCGGCTTGAAGGACTCGTCGGTGCAATCGGCGACGCGACCCTCAAGTGGGAGTATCGGCGGTCATTGGCTGCGGAACTTCGAAAAGAATTCAAGTGGCTACCGCTACCAATGGACCGGACGGGCTTGGCGATTGCCGTGGCCGAGCTGGGCTTGGTTGCGGAACAGCGCAACGTCGAGCGGCTCCGCATCCTCACTGCAATTCTGCTCCGCCATCCAATGCTGCTGCGTGATGTTGAGCACGCCTATGTCGGCCTCGACCTGCCAACCCCTCTCGCCACGCTGAGAACCGCACTGCAGGACTGGGTGGAAGCGGCCGAAATCCTTGACTCGCCGGCATTGATGACCCACCTCACGAATTCTGGATTGCAGGCTGAAGCCGACCAGGCTCTGGCGAGGGGACCCGTGCCCCTGCCGGCCTGTGCGTCATCGGCAGCGATGCCGGCGGAGGCCGCAGCAGGGTGGTGGCACATCTTCGGGTTCCTGAACGTGCAGCGACTGGGCGAGGAAATTGTGTTGGCCGAGGCCGCCTGTGCGCAGGACCTGACAGCCCAGAGCCAGAACCGCCTGCTCGCCCTGAAGGCAGCGCTCAACAAGGTCAACAGCGGCGAGCCCGACGGGGTGGACCTTGCGGCTTGAATATCGGAGTGCGGCCGTTTCGCCGCGTTGACTTGGGAGTTCACTGAACGATGGCCACGAAGCCCTCTGTCGCTGCCGATACCGTGACCGCCGAACAGGATGTGGAAACCACGCTGCTCGACGTGCAGACGGCCGCCGTCAAACGGCTGATCGCGCGCGGCAAGGAGCGCGGCTACATCACCTTCGACGAACTCAATGCGATCCTGCCGCCGGATCAGAACAGCTCCGAGCAGATCGAAGACGTGATGGCCAATTTCTCCGAAATGGGCATCCAGGTTGTCGAGGGCGAGGAGTCCGAGGACGGCGAGGCGCCCGTCGTCAAGGCGGAGAAGACCGACGAGGCCGAGGAAGAGGAGCCCACCGGCAACGTCGATGAGGCGAGCCTGGGCCGCACCGACGATCCGGTGCGGATGTACCTGCGCGAGATGGGCAGCGTGGAGCTGCTGTCGCGCGAGGGCGAGATCGCGATCGCCAAGCGCATCGAGGCCGGCCGCGACATGATGATCGGCGGGCTCTGCGAGAGCCCGCTCACGTTCAAGGCGATCATCTCCTGGCACGACCAGCTCAAGGCCGGCCGCATGCTTCTGCGCGACATCATCGATCTGGAGGCGACGCAGGGCGCCGGTGCGCCGGCGCCGGATGGCAGCGTGGCACCGGACCCCGCGGCGACGAACGGTAGCGGAGGAAACGGCGCGGCGGACACGATGGATGCGTCGGACGACATCGACGGCGATGACGAGGGCGAAGGTCCTGGCATCTCGCTCTCCGCACTCGAGGAGAAGCTGAAGCCCGAGGTGCTGGCGACCTTCGAGGAAATCGAGGGCCTCTACAAGAAGCTGCACAAGATGCAGCACCGTCGCCTCGAGACAATGACCTCGGGCGAGGAGGTCACCACTCGATCGGAGAAGACCTACGAGCGCCAGCGCGAGGAGCTTGTGGGCAAGGTCGAGCAGGTGCGGCTGCACAACAACCGCATCGAGGAGCTGGTGACCCAGCTCAAGCAGCTCAACCAGCGGCTGACAGCGCTCGAGGGCCAGCTTCTGCGCACCGCGGAGGCCTGCAAGGTGCCGCGCGACGAATTCCTCAAGAACTATCGCGGCCAGGAGCTGGATCCCAACTGGGTGGAGAAGATTTCCAAGCTGCCCGCAAAGGGTTGGAAGCCCTTCGTCACCAAGCACGCGACCGACATCGGCAATGTCCGCGGCCAGATCGCCGCGGTGGCGAACGACGCCAGCCTGCCGATCAGCGAGTTTCGCCGCGTCTACATGACGGTAAGTCGCGGCGAACGCGACAGCGCGCGGGCGAAGAAGGAGATGATCGAAGCCAACCTGCGCCTGGTGATCTCGATCGCCAAGAAATACACCAATCGCGGGCTGCAGTTCCTGGACCTGATCCAGGAGGGCAACATCGGCCTGATGAAGGCGGTCGATAAGTTCGAGTACCGCCGTGGCTACAAGTTCAGCACCTACGCCACTTGGTGGATCCGCCAGGCGATCACCCGCTCGATCGCCGACCAGGCGCGTACCATCCGCATCCCGGTGCACATGATCGAGACGATCAACAAGCTGGTGCGCACGTCGCGCCAGATGCTGCACGAGATCGGCCGCGAGCCGGCGCCCGAGGAGTTGGCCGAGAAGCTCGGCATGCCGCTGGAAAAAGTCCGGAAGGTGCTGAAGATCGCCAAGGAACCGATCAGCCTGGAGACGCCGATCGGCGACGAGGAGGACAGCCATCTCGGCGACTTCATCGAGGACAAGGCGGCGGTGATCCCACTGGATGCGGCGATCCAGGCCAATCTGCGCGAGGCGACCACACGCGTCCTGTCCTCGCTGACGCCACGTGAGGAACGTGTTCTGCGCATGCGCTTCGGCATCGGCATGAACACCGACCACACGCTGGAAGAGGTCGGCCAGCAGTTCAACGTGACGCGCGAGCGCATCCGCCAGATCGAGGCGAAGGCGCTGCGCAAACTGAAGCACCCGAGCCGCAGCCGGAAACTGAGAAGCTTCCTCGACGACTGAACGCGGCGCCTTCTGCTGCCCTCGCCGGGTATGTCTCTTGACCATGTCGGCAGGGCATGGCGTCCTGCCAGACCAGCCGGCACGCGCGGGGAGAACATGGCAATGGAACCGGTGGCGCGCGTCACCGTGACGGTGACGTTTCTCCGAATGGACCGACCCCCTCCCGGGCCGTCACCAGGGTTGCCGATCGACTACCAGGTCGTGCAGGTGCAATCGCCAACGGTCGGGTTCTACCGCTATCTCTACTATACGGTCGGCGCCGATTACGTGTGGTGGCTGCGGCGCACCATGCCGGACCGTGATCTCGCGCTGCTGCTCTGTGATCCGGCCGTGTCGATCCACGCGCTGTACAGTGGCGGCCAGCCGGCCGGCTTCTTCGAGCTCGACGGACGTGGCTGGCCCGATATCAACCTGAGCTACTTCGGCCTGATGCCGCATGCGATCGGTGCCGGCGTCGGCCATCCGTTCCTGCGCAGCGCGGTGGACGCGGCGTGGCGCCAGAATCCGCGCGGCATGACGGTGAACACCTGCACAGCAGACCATCCGCGCGCGCTGCCGACATATCTGCGAGCCGGATTCCGCACTTTGCGTGCTGTGCGCGAGGTGTGGAACGTGCCGCTGCGCCTTGGGATGCGGATCCCCGAGCGGCTGCTGGCGGATGGTCGCTGACGGCGACCTTCCCGCGGCCCCGGCAGCGAACCTCGCTCAAACCTCGCATCTGACTCGGCAACCTCGCCCTGGCATCCACCTAAGTTATTTTTTCTGACATATTGACAATCTACACTAACGTCATACATCCGCTGTTGTCCGAACACAAAGAGCCGCACCGCAGCATGTCGATATATCCTCCAACCCCAGGAAACCGGGCCCAGGCCGTAATGGTCCCACTTCCAACGCCAACGCCAACGGCAACGCCCACTCAGACAACACTGCTGCCGAACACGCCACAGGCCGCGTCTCTGGCGCAAGGCTCCGGCGGCAGCGACCTCACCGTGACCTGGACAGCTCCGCCGGTCGATAGTGCGCACAGTGCCGCCACGGCGTTCGACCTGCAGTCTAGCCCCTCCGGGGCCGATGCCTGGACAGCCGTGTCAAATGTTGCGAGCCCATACGACCTGTCGGGCCTGGCAGCCGGCGCCGCGATCGACGTCCGGATCCAAAGTACGAACAGCGCCGGCACGAGCGCGTGGTCCGCCATCAGCACGCTGACCACAGCCTCGGGTTCGTCCGCTCCGAATAGTCCCTCGATCACCTCCGTCGCGCCGCCGCCGGACGGCACTAACGCTGAGCTCACCGTGACCTGGACCGCACCGGCAACCGACAGCACCCATGGGGCCGCCATCGGCTACAACCTGCGCTATGGCCCCTCGGGCGCCGGTAGCTGGACGATGGTGTCGGGGGTCGCCAGCCCTTACGTCATCGCCGGCCTGACGGGTGCGACCGCGATCGACGTCGAAATTCAGGCCACCGGCGCCACGGCAACCGAGAGCGCCTGGTCCACCGTCGTCACAGGCACAACCTGGGGCGCCACCGTCGTGGCTGGAACTTGGACGGCTGCGTCCGCACAAGTCCACGCAACACCCGTAGCACCGAACACCGGCGTGAACATGACCGCGACCGCTGCACCGACCGCGGTAACCGGGGCAGCCTTCGCCTGGTCCGCGAGCCCGTCCGTACCTCCCACCACCAACCTGATCGCGGCCGGCTCCGACGGCCAGACCAACGGGTGGGGGCAGTGGTTCAGCGCGCCGGCGACCGCTGGCACCTACTATCTCTGGCTGCTGGCGCAAGGCGCCGGCGGCAGTACGATCGGCGCACTCGTCACATCCGCGATCACGGTGTCATAGCGGCAAGGCGGCGCAGGGCCGGTTGTTACGCCATCAATCCAGCGACACATCGTGCCGCGGCCTGCCCCAGTCGGCGGCTGCCTCGGTGCACCGTGGCACGTCCTCTTCCAACATCAGCCCTCGCGTCACGAGTTCGCGCGCCGCCGCAGTGATTGCCGCAACATAGGCCGCTTTGTCGGAATAGCGCTCCAGAATGGACAGCCGCGGATCACCGGTGGTCTGGCGTTCCTGCGGTGATTCAGGGAACGGGATGTAGCTGCCCTCGAAGCGCAATTGCGCGCCATGACCATGACCGCGGGCGCGCAGGTTCCAGCCGGTGTAGGTACCGAGCGGTGCCGCCACCATCGGGGCGCGCACGCCGGGCACGTCGTTGCCGTCGCGGTCCACCGAAGGCACCAGCACCGTGTACTGCTTGCCCGGCCCGTCGGGCGCGTTTCCGGCCGGCACGACGCGCGGCGGCTCCTGCAGGATGCCCTGCTCCGCGTCGGGACCGAAATCGAGCAGCGGCAGCACGTTCGGCGAGCTCGGCGTGGCGACACCCGGAATGACAGGAAACTGTCGCCGCCATTCCTCGACGCTGACCAGCGTGCCGTCGGCCCGTGTTGGGATGCGGCTTGGCGGCGGCGGTGTGCCGTCGGTCGCCCAGCGGTCCATGGCATCGAGATTGGCCCGGAAGAACATCGACGTGGACACGACGTTGGAGAAGTTCTGCGCCAGCCCGCGCGACGGCGCCTTCGGCAGCGGATCGGCGAAATGCTGCGAGCTCGACCAGCAATAGACCCGCACCGTGTCCGGTTGCGGCAGATCGTTGCCTTGCGTGTCAGTGTGCGCGAGTGAGCCGCGCCGAACCCAGTATTCCGTGGCCGTCTGCGTGTGGAACACCAGCGGATCGGTGTCGGGTCGCTTCAGGATCGCGTCCTGCCTGCCGGTCAGATGATCGGTCGACCACGCATAGGAGAACGGGAAGCTGTCGGCGATATTGAAGTGGTCCTCGTATTGCTGTCCACCCGACACGATGGGGCTGGCGAAGCGATGATTGAGCCACTTCCGCCCCGCGCCGGCGACATGCGGCAGCACACCGTCGAACACGCGCCGACCCGACGCATCAGCGTTGAAGCCGCGATAGATGAAGTCGCGCAGGCATCGGCCGGTCTGCGAGCGGCCCCAGGCGTACGCCTTTTCGACGCCGCGCAGCGGGTTGGCCGCCGAACCGTCGTATTTCAGGAAGCTGATGAAGTCGCGCACCGCCACATGCCCGAGGCCATGCACCAGCGGATCGCGTGCCGTATACACAAGCTCATAGAGCCAGCCGGGCTGAAAGCCGGCCGGCAGATAGATATGGCGTGCGGACGGCACCACAGCGCGTTCCACCGACTGCGTCTCGCCACCCACGCCGGATTCGGCGCAGGCGAAGTGCCACTGGTCGTGCGCGATTGCCTGCGGCGTGTCGTATGGATAGCGCCGCCGGGTCAGCAACGCGTCGCGTGTGTCGAGCGAGACGGTGGCATAGGAATGCGCGGCGATCCTGCCGCTGAGCGGAAAGCAGGTGATGCCCGGCACGTCGGCGATATATTCGACGCGGATGCGTCCGGTGATCGGCTTGCCGTGGTCGCTCGCCACCGGCACGTCGAGCACCATGCGGCCGTCGCCCGGCAGCATGTCGCCCTCCCAAGCGAGCCAGGCCACCGCGTAGCCGCGGCGCATGAAGAAGCCGTTGCCGGCGTGCGCCGGCGTGATCGGCAGGTTGCTGTGCCGCGCATCGTTGTAGAACTGCAGTGCGCGCTTGTGACCGCGATTGCCGTAATCGTAGAACACCCGACGGTTGCCGCGCGGCATCTCGCGCGGCTTCAGGATCATGAAGTCCGCCGCGAAGCGCACCAGACCGCTGTCGTCCACCGGTGCCTTGTCGAGATCGACCACGTCCCGCTGGGCTGCCGCGTGCGGGTCGACGGCAAAATGCGCGCGGCCGGACAGCCGCTCATAGGCACCGACATCGCCAAAAACGTGCTCGTCGGCGAACGCCGCGCGCTCGGCGATCCGCAACTCTATCCGGTTGGTCATGCGCCCCCTCGCGTCTGTCCTGCCACTCTGGATTGCGTGCCGGAGGCCGGCAAGGGCACTCAGTGCTCCATTTCGATCCAGGACCACGCGCGCACGGCTTCCGGCACACGGCTGATGGTGCTCTCCGGTACGTCTGGCGGCGGCATTCCAGCGGTCCGCAGCGTGAGCACGACGACGACGTGATCACGCTCGATGCGCACACCCTTTTCCGCGGCGCGCGGCATCGGCATGCCGGCCCGGTTGCAATAAGCGATGAGGATCGCTCCCACCGCCTCCGCGCGCAGCATGAAGACGCGCGTCGAGGTCAGCTCTCCGTAGGTCACCTCGATCGTGCCTTCGGCAGCATTGCAGCGGACGGTGTGCGGCGTCAGTGGTGGCAGGCCGAACGCTTGCGCCGAACGCGGCGACCATTCGAGCGCCAGCTGCACGGCCCTTAAGTCGAACTCGATTTCACGACGTTCGGTGATTGCCACGACAGCGCCCTTGCCTCGACCGGACATCGTCGCATGCTGGTGTGAAGGCGCGGTAAAGCGTGCCCCGCCGCCCCGCAGCAGCAGGCCGGGGCACTGTCCGGATCAGGCCGAGCCGGCGACGTAGGCCCGCAGGCTGTCGACCTCGTCCTCCTGCTCAATGATGCGCGCCTTCACCACGTCGCCGATGCTGATCAGCCCGGCCAGCTTGTCGCGCTCCATCACCGGCATGTGACGGAAGCGGCCGACGGTCATCTTCCTCATCGCCTCCGCCACCGTGGTCTCGGGATAGGCAACCTGAAGCGCCCGCGTCATCAACTGCCCCGCAGTCATTTCCAGGGTCTGCGCGCCGTTGGCGGCCAGCGAGCGCACGATGTCGCGCTCGCTTACGATGCCAAGAAGCTGCTCGGCACGATCAACCACCAGCACGGCACCGATGCGGTATTCCGCCAACACAGCCACCACCCTGGCGATGGTCGCCGTCGGCTCGATCGTGGTGACCTGATAACCCTTGTGTCTGAGGATTGCGGCAACCGTGGTCATGGTCTCGCTCCCTGGCTTACGCCGGGCGGGTCCGTGGTCCGGAACGGTCACATCGCTTGGCCGGCCCGGATCAACGGCCCGTGCGGCATCTCATCAGCCACGATCATGCGCCACCAGAAAGTGCAAATGCAAATATTTGCTGTGCACTGCACAAAGAACGATCATCCCACGGCTAGAACAGCGTGCTTCCCGCCATAAGACCGGCGACCAGCAGGACCAGGAATATCACGATAGCGACAAAGAACAGGATGCGCGCGATGTCGGCCGCGGCTGCCGAAATGCCGCCGAATCCGAACAGCGCGGCGATCAGCGACACAACCAGAAAGAACAGCGCCAGTTTCAGCATGTCCGATTTCCGCTCCTGCGAGACGTTGCGCGATGTGCGTAAGTTAATGTGCGGGATTCAATTCGCCTGCTCACAGATGCTTGCATCGCGAATGACTGATCGAGCCGGAGGGAAGACCGAGGGGCTCTGCCTCTGGGAACCCCGCTAAGGGCGCAGCACTTAGAACCCGTTTGTTTGGCGTTGGGAGAGGCTCCCAAACAGATGCATTCCAAAGGCGCCGCCTTTGGTGGGGGTCAGGGGGCAAAGCCCCCGGCCTTCCTCACCTCTCCCGCAGCTTCGGATCAAGCACATCGCGCAGCGCGTCGCCGAACAGGCTGACCCCGAAGACCGTCAGCGCGATCGCCAATCCGGGGAAGATCGCGATCCAGGGTGCGGTCGATGCGTATTCCTCGGCGCCACCCTGCAGCATCAGGCCCCAGGCCGGCGTCGGCTCCTGCACGCCGAGGCCGAGATAGGACAGCGACGCCTCCGCCAAGATCGCCTGCCCAACGAAAGCTGTCAGCATGATCAGGAACGGCGCCATCACGTTCGGCACCATGTGGCGCAGGATGATGCGCGCATGGCTGTAGCCGCAGGCGCGTGCGGCATCGACATAGGGGATTTCGCGGATCGCCAGCGCGCTGGAGCGTACGACGCGGGCGCAGCGCGGGATCAGCGGGATGGTGATCGCGACGATGACGTTGTGCACACCGGTGCCGAAGATCGCCACGACCGCGAGCGCCATGATGATCAGCGGGAACGCCATTACCACGTCGAAGATGCGCTGGAAGATCAGGTCCAGCCGGCCGCCGAAATACGCGCTGGCGACGCCCAGCACCAGCCCCGCGAAGCCGCCCACGATGGCGGACGTCAGCCCGACGATCAGCGCTGTGCGCGCGCCGTAGATGATGCGCGACAGCATGTCGCGGCCGAACTGGTCGGTGCCCAGCCAGTGCGCCCAGCTCGGCGCCTCGGTCATCGACGCGAAGTCGTTCGCCGTCGGGCTGTACGGCGCGATCAGTTCGGCGGACAGACCGGTCACCGCGATGATCAGCACGAGCAGTGCCCCGAACGCCCCCAACGGTTCGCGGCGACAGAAGTGCAGCGTGGCATGCCAGAACGAGCGTCGCAGCTCGATTTCATCGGGGGTGATATCCGAGACGATCGTCGGGGCGTGTACCGTGGTGGACATGACGCGGTCTCCCTCAGGCGAACCGGATGCGTGGATCGAGCCACGCATACATCAGATCAACAATCAGATTGCTGAACACGAAGATGGCGACGGTGAGCATCACCAGCGCCTGCGTCAGCGTATAGTCCTGGTTCTGCACCGCCTGCACGAACAGCCGGCCGACGCCGTTCAGGTTGAACACCTGCTCGGTGACGACAAGGCCGCCGATCAGGAAAGCGAACTCGATGCCGATCACCGTGACAACCGGCAGCAGCGCGTTCTTCAAGGCGTGGCGATTGATGACGATCTTCTCGATCAGCCCCTTGGCGCGCGCGGTGCGGATATAGTCCTCGCGCAGCACCTCAAGCATCGTCGAGCGGGTCATGCGCATGCTGACGGCGGCGTAGCGATAGCCCACGGTGATCGCCGGTAGAAACGCCATCTGCAGGTTACGGATCGGATCCCTCCACAGCGGCACATAGTCGATGGGCGGCATCCACGGCGTGCCGGTGATTGCGTTGCTGATATCGAGCACGAGCAGGATGGAGATGATGCCCAGCCAGAACGACGGTGTGGCGATTCCGCCGATCGCGAGCGTGCGCACCACGACGTCGATCCAGGTGTTCTGCTTCAGCGCCGATATGGTGCCCAGAGGCACAGCGATCAGGATCGCGATGACGGTGGCGAGCAGCGCGATCTCTAGCGAGATCGGCAGTCGCGTGAGGATCTCCTCCGACACCGGCTTGCCGGACCACATGGAAATGCCGAAGTCGAAGTGGAAAAGTCCCCAGACGAAACTGAGGAACTGCACGATCAACGGGCGGTCGAGGCCGAGTTCCATATGGCACTCGGTCACCGCGCGTGGATCGAAGCTGTTGCCGCCGGAACCCAGACGCACCACGCAGATATCGCCGGGTATCAGCCGCATCAGGATGAATACGAGCGCTGCCGCGCCAATCAGCGTCGGGATCACCAGCAGCACGCGCTTGGCGACGTATTGGTACATTCCCTGGTCCCATGGTTTGTTTGTCGTTCGCGCGCCGCGGACCCGGTCTTGCGCCGGGCCCGCGTCACCCGCTTCAGCTCACCCGTTCGGCGTCTGGTCCAGCCAGATGTCAGACAGGTCCTGGTTGATATAGTGGCTTGGACCGATCTTCCAGCCGTGCACGTAGGATCGTTCCGGTACCATACGGTACCACCAGAGCATTGGGAATTCGCGCGCCTCGGTATCGACGATGCGCGTCTCGTACTGCCGCATCAGCGCCCGCTGTTTGGTGAAGTCGGTTTCGCGCAGCATGCGGTCATAGATGTCGGCCTCCTCCGGATCGCTGTAGCCACCGTAATTCTCGACGAACACGTCGTGCGGCAGGTACTTCTGGGTGTCCAGCACCGGATTGACGACGCTGTTGCAGTTGGCCTCGACGACGACGTCGAAGTCGCCGCTGCGCATCGCCTGGAACCAGGGCCCGGTCGGCACCACCCGCTGCGTGGCGGTCACGCCGATCTTGCTCCACTGATCGACCAGCCAGGTCCCCACATACTTGTACGGCTGGTCGACGTTACGATTGAGTAGCTCGACGTGCAGGTTTTCCTGGCCGGCCTCCTTCAGCAGGCGCCGTGCCTCCGCGCGCGACTTCTCGATGTCCGGCCAGAAGCCGGCCATCTTCTGCAGCTCCTCATTGGTCGCGGCCAGTGGCGAGCCCGGGAACACGATGCCGCCGACAGTGTGCACATTGGCGATTTTCGAGAGCGCCGGAGCACCGTTCCACTGGTCGACGGCCAGCAGCAGCGCCTTGCGCACACGCACATCGTCGAACGGCTTGCGCCGCTCATTCGGCGTGATCAGGTTGCCGCAGTTCCAGTCGCTGGTCTGCACCTTGACCTTGTCCCCGAGTTCCCGCTCCAGGTCGTTGATCGCGGACGGCGGCAGGCCACGGAACTCCATTGCGGCGCGACCGGAGCGGATCGCCTCAACCCGCACCACCTGCTTCTCCGAGAAGATACCCACGAAGCCGTCAAGATAGGGCAGACCTTTGTGATAGTAGTCCGGGTTGCGTTCGCCCTTGATATCCTGGCCGATGTCGTAGGCGACGAACTTGAACGGTCCCGAGCCCATCACGTGCTGTTCGAACCAGTGTGGATCCTTGTCGAGGATCGCCTTCGGGTAGATGAAACCATAGGGATCCGCGAGCGACGGCAGAAAAGTGCTCGCCGCATATTTCAGGCGGAACACCACCGTGGTGGCGTCCGGCGCATCGACCGAATTTACCACCGAGTACCAGTTCTGGCGCGCGCTCAGCACGCCTTTCCTGGGGAAGATGATCTCGTGCCAGCTTGCCGCGACATCGGCGGCGCTCAGCGGCGATCCGTCGTGGAACTTCACGTCCGTACGGATGTTGAACGTGTAGGTTTTGCCGTCATCCGTCGGTTTCGGAATGGCCGTGCAGAGATCGCAGACGAACTGCGTCGTGTCCGACGGATTCTCCGGATTGACCCGCATGAGCACGCTGTAGAACGGCGCGACCGCATGCACCAACGCATAGGTCGCTTCGCGGTGCCCATCCAGGCTAGGCGGCGCATCCGCCGGAATCATGTAGGTGAGTGTCCCGCCGCGCTTCGGGGTCGTTTCTCCGGTATTGGCTGCCATGACCGGTCCCGCCGCGATGAACGCGCCGAGCCAGACCGCGAACAAGGCTGATCGCATGTTACTGCCTCCCTTCGGTTGCCGTACCTCCTGTGTTCGTCCTTGTTCTTATTGGCCGCGACCGCTGCTTGGCGGTCACCGGCGGACGTCACCCGGTCATCGCACTTCGCTGCACGCCGCGAGATGCCCCGGCCGTACCTCGCGCAGCTCCGGCCGTGCCTGCTTGCAGCCAGCCACGGCGATCGGACAGCGCGGATGGAACACACAACCGGATGGCGGATTGATCGGGCTTGGAACTTCGCCCTGCACCGGACGGAACGAGCGATGGGCCTCGACCGACGGATCGGGCACCGGCACCGCCGCCAGCAGCGCCTGTGTATACGGATGCTGTGGATTGCCGAACAGTTCGTCGCACTCCGCCAGCTCGACAATGCGCCCGAGATACATCACCGCGACACGCTGGCACAGATGCCGCACCACCGACAGGTCATGTGCGATGAACAGGTAGGTCAGCCCGAACTGCTCGCGCAGATCCTCCAGCAGGTTCACCACCTGCGCCTGGATCGACACATCCAGCGCCGACACCGCCTCGTCGCAGACGATGAACTCGGGCTCCAGTGCCAGTGCGCGCGCGATGCCGACGCGCTGGCGCTGACCGCCGGACATCTCGTGCGGATACCGGTCGGCGAAGCGCGGGTTCAGCCCGCACACCGACAACAACTCGCGCACCCGCGCCGCGCGCTTCGTTGCGTTGGACTCGATGCCGTGCACCTTGATCGGCTCGCTGATGATGTCGCCCACCTTCATGCGCGGGTTCAGCGAGCTGTACGGATCCTGGAAGATCACCTGAATGCGACGGCGCAGCGCAAGCAGCTCCTTCCGCTCCATCCGCGCGATGTCGACACCGTCATACAGGATCTCGCCGGAGGTCGGCCGTTCCAGCCGCAGGATGCAGCGGCCGGTGGTGGTCTTGCCGCAACCGCTCTCGCCGACCAGCCCCAGCGTCTCGCCACGGCGCACGGTGAAGTCGATGCCGTCGATCGCCTTCACCTCGCCGACCAGCCGACGCGCAACAACGCCCTCGGTGATCGGGAAGTGCATGCGCAAACCCTTGACCTCGAGCAGTGGCCGGCCGATTGCACTCATGCCACCGCTCCGGTTTCACCTGCTACCTCTCGGCTGCGAAAGCACGCCGCGAGGTGTCCGGCACCGCCCGCCGTTTCCAGCGGTGGTCGCGCGTCGGCACACATCTCCACTGCGAAGCGACAGCGCGGCCGGAACGCGCAGCCGGCGTCAAGTCGAGTGAGATCGGGTGGCTGGCCTTCCACCGGATCGAGTCGCTCCTGGCGTGGACGGTCCAGTCGAGGAACCGAGCGCAGCAGCGCAATCGTATAGGGATGCCGCGGATTATGGTACACCTCGGCTGCCGGACCACTCTCCACCAGGCGGCCGGCATACATCACGTTCACCCTGTTGGCGTAGCGGGCGACCACGCCCAGGTTATGCGTGATGATGATCAATGCGACGTTCAGGCGCCGAGTCAGGTCCTTCATCAGCTCGAGTATCTGCGCCTGTATAGTGACATCCAACGCGGTGGTCGGCTCGTCGGCGATGATCAGCTTCGGGTCGCATGCCAGCGCCATCGCGATCATGATGCGCTGACGCATGCCGCCCGAGAGCTGATGCGGATACTGCTTCAACCGTCGCCGCGCATCGGCGATGCCGACCAGTCCAAGCAACTCCACCGCTCGCTTGTGCGCCGCCGACCGATCCATGCCGCGATGCTGCTCCAGTGTCTCGGTAATCTGCCGGCCGATGGTGAGCACTGGGTTCAGTGAGGTCATCGGCTCTTGAAAGACCATGCCGATGTCTCCGCCGCGGACTTCACGCATCTCTGCATCCGAGAGTTGCAGGATATCGCGGCCCGCAAACCGAATCTCACCTCGTGTGATGCGACCGGGCGGATTGGGAATGAGACGCAGCACAGACAATGCACTGACGGATTTGCCAGAGCCGCTTTCGCCGACGATAGCCACAGTCTCGCCCGGTTCGACCGTGTAGGAGATGCCGTCAACAGCGCGCACGACTCCTGCACCGGTGCGAAACTCCGTGTGCAGATCGTCCACTTCCAGGAGTGGCGGCAATACCCCTCCCCCGACGCAGCCCCCGTGACCAGCGTTGCCCCTGTGACCGGCGTTTGTTGGGTTTCTGTTCCTGGACTTGGTATCGGCGGCGGCGGTTCAAGTCAACGCCGGCCTCTCGGGGGCTGTTCGACGGTCAGATCTATATGCTGAGAGGCCAACCAGGCGACAATCGACGTGCCAGTCGCTGCCATTGCGCAGCGTCGCGCTGCAGCTTCACCACCCGTCTTGCCGCATTCCAGACTTCCGCGGACCGGTGATAGGGGTCTCGCGCCAAAAGGTTCTCGGCTGTCGCTTCGGCTTGTGCGTCGCTCTCGCAATCGAGATCGTGCGCCTGCACGATGTGGTCACCGGTGTCCAGGATGTAGCAACGGTAGCCGGCCATGGTTCCCCCGATTTCCGATCGCGGCGCTTCGGAACGGCTCAAATCGTAGTGAACAATTCAGACTGTGCCAACAGTTTTTAGAAGCAACGAAAAAATTCCCGACTGCGATAAATCACCTTCCCGCTGTTATGCCTGCCATGAGATCGTCGTTCGTCTGCCGGCGAAGTCAGGCTGCGAACAATATTCACCGATCCTTGACCTGCACTGCATGCATCCGAGCGCCAGGGCGGCCGTTTCATGGGGCGCACGAAGGAAGGGATGCAAGCATGCGAAGGAAGCTCGCCATCGTCATGGCGCTGCTGGTGCTAGCTGGCACAGCGCCATTGCTGACGGCCTGCTACACGACCCAAGGCGCCGGTGAAGATCTGCAGGCCGCGGGGCATGGATTGGAGCACTCGTCGGAGCGGCATACCCCCTATCAACCCTAATCATCGCCAATAAGGAGATCGTCATGGACAAGGATCGCATCGAAGGCGCCGGCAAACAGGCGAAGGGCAAGGTTAAAGAGGCCTGGGGCAAGATGACCGGCGACGCCAAGACCGAAGCCGAGGGCCAGGCTGACAAGGCGGAAGGGCGTGCTCAGAACGCGGTCGGCGGGATGAAGGATGCTGCTCGCGATGCTCGGGACAAAGTGACCGGCAAGGAGTGATCCGCAGTGCCAACGCTGCTTCTGATCATCCTGATCGTCCTGCTGCTTGGTGCGTTGCCGACGTGGCCGTATAGCGCCGGTTGGGGTTACTACCCGAGCGGCGGCCTCGGACTCGTCCTGCTCATCGTCGTCGTTCTGCTGGTCATGGGGCGAATATAACCTAAAGCATGCAAGCCCAACCACTAACCATCATGGCCGGCGCCCAATGCCGGCCATGACGTTGTTTGATACCCGCATTTGCGGCGGGCGATGTATTACGCCGCCATCTTCTCCGCCCGTACATCCTTGATGTCGCGAAACGTCAAGGCCGGCGCCAGCTCGGCGGCACGACGCATCATGAACGCCGAGGTGGCGAGGAAGACCGGGTCACCATCTACATCGTCAGCCAATGCGCTGCGGTTTTCGGCGACGAACTTCTGCAACGCGACTCTGTCGGTGGATGACACCCAACGGGCCAGCGCATAAGGCGTCTGCTCGAAGCCGATCGCAACCCCGTACTCTGCAGCCAGACGCGCTGCCAGCACGTCGAGCTGCAAGGTGCCCACTACGCCCACCAGCGGTGACGCGCCGTCCTGCGGGCGGAACAACTGGACGACGCCTTCTTCCGCCAGCTCGCTGAGCGCCTGGCGCAATTTCTTCGCCTTCATTGCATCATCGAGCCGCACGCGCCGCAGGATCTCGGGGGCGAAATACGGCACGCCGATGAAGTTCAAATCCTCGCCATCCGTTAGCGTGTCGCCGATCCGCAGAGTCCCGTGGTTGGGGATGCCCACCACGTCGCCGGCGAACGCCTCATCGGCGATCTCGCGCTCGCGCGCGAAGAAGAACTGTGGCGCATGCAGCGGGATCTGCTTGCCGGTGCGCGCCTGTTTCAGCCGCATACCTCGCACAAGTCGGCCCGAGCAGACGCGCGCGAAAGCGATGCGGTCGCGGTGGTTGGGGTCCATGTTCGCCTGGATCTTGAACACCAGTGCGGTCAGGCCGGCCTCGCTCGCTTCGACGGTGCGCGTGTCCGCCTGCTGAGCGCGCGGTGGCGGCCCGTACTCCGCCAGGCCATCGAGCAGATCGCCGACGCCGATGCCCTTGATGGCGCTGCCGAAATACACCGGCGTCAGATGGCCGGCATTGAATGCGCCGCCATCGAACTCTGGCAGTGCCGCGCGGATCAGGTCCACCTCGTCGCCCAGCGCCTGCAGCCGTGGATCGGACTGCGGCAGATCGGCGCTGAGGTGCATCGCGCGCGCCCGCAGATCGTAGGTGCCCGCGAAGTCGGCGGCACGGCCAACAGGCCAGGTCACCGGCGCGGTGTCGAGCGCGAGCGTCGAGGCGATCTCGTCCAGCAGCTCGATCGGATCGCGACTCTCGCGGTCCATCTTGTTGATGAACGTGACGATGGGAATGTCGCGCAGTCGGCAGATCTCGAACAGCTTGCGCGTGCGCGCCTCGATGCCCTTGGCGGCGTCGATCACCATCACTGCGGAATCGACCGCGGTGAGCGTGCGGTAGGTGTCCTCGGAAAAATCCTCGTGGCCCGGCGTGTCGAGCAGATTGAACACGCAGCCGGCGTGCTCGAAGGTCATCACAGAGGTGACCACGGAGATGCCGCGATCGCGTTCGATGCCCATCCAGTCGGAGCGCGTGCGACGCCGCTCACCCTTGGCGCGGACGTTGCCGGCGAGCTGGATGGCGCCGCCCGCGCGCAGCAGGTGCTCGGTCAGCGTGGTCTTGCCGGCGTCGGGGTGGGATATGATCGCGAACGTGCGGCGTCGGGCGATTTCGGTGGCGGCGTCGGTCATCTTATCCCCATGCGAAGGCGCCGGAGAGGTATCCACCGGCGCCGCGGATGTCATATAGGGACGCGGCTGCAGATAACAGGATCAGGCCTGTTCACCGAGATCCTCGCGCCGCGGGGCGATGTGGCCGCAGGAGCATACGAACACTGCATCAATCGTGGTCGGGGTCTCGGCGGCAATACACTTGGCAGTAACACACCATCAACAGCCAGCCATCGGCACACTATAGACGGGCAGACTGCCAAGCAAGACACGCCATCGCATTCTTAGGACTTAGGTCTAGACCCTATAGGCAAATTGCTAACGGGCAACGTTTGTCGCATGAATGCGCCTGCCTCGTGGCTCGGTGGCGAGGATCGCAAGCAGGGTCCCCGACACCGCGCTGAGTGCGCCTCTGAGGACAATGCGAAATGGCCAATATGCTGCGACGGTTGTTGCGATCCTCCAGAGCATGCACTGGCACATTCCACGCAGTGGACCAGCGTTCAGCTTCTCGACTGTCTGCGGCGCTGGTCATTGCTCTCATCACTTGCTTCGCAGTCACCATGCCACTGACCTTGCCCGCGGTTGCCCTGGCAGAAACCGTGCAGGATCCCGTGAGGATGAACCAGGCTCATTCCGACAGGTTGAGCGTGCCAGAGGTGCAGGGTCTCGGATGCATCACCGCCGGTGCTGCCGGAGCCATTGGAGCCTACGTCTACAGCGACATGATGGTGATGGCGGTTGCCGCATCTGCCGGCGCCGGTCCGGCCATCGGGTTGCCTCTCATCGTCAGCGGATTTGTCACCGGTTGCGGCGTCGGCACGACCATCATGCCGATACTGCTGCATTTTGCATTCGGATATTCGATGTAGGCGCGTGCAGCATGGCGGCCCGACTGCCGCCATGCTGCTGATCGCTCGAAAGGTAATGTATTCGGATCGGAATAATCGGCCTGCTCAACCGTTCCAAGTACGCTCGTACCGCTGGTGAAGCGGCACGGCATAGCGTGCCGGGCAAACTGTAATGCTTCTGGTGGCTAAAAATTCCGTCGTCAGACTTTCGGCTTCTCCGTTCTGCAGCGGCGGCAGTTTCTTGCACCGCTGCCAGTGCTCGCGGGCCTGCTCCGAGGGTCTGCCAAAGCGAGAACCGAACTGCTGCATGGCTATGTCCTTTCGTTAACCCGCGGAGGCGAACTACGCGGTGGGTGGTGACCAAAGGAAGCTCGCCTTCAGTTGCTAGCTCACGAATATGTGATCTAACAAGCTTTATATCACGAATACGTGATCAACTTTTCGGTCCGGATTCTTAACGAATGGCAGGCCCTCGAGACAGCTTGCATTGCACCGCCGCCGTAACGGGTCAGTCACGATTGATTGCGATATCCATCGTAATGTCCGGGTGGTTGTTGATTGGGAAAGCATCGGATGGATCAGTCGCCGCCGGAGAGAATCGCTCAACTCGAACGACTGGTGTCGAATCTGCGGCACGACATACGAGGCATCATCACCCCTGCCGCGCTCGTGGCCGAAGGTCTCCGTGGGAATGCCGACCCAGCGATCCAGCGGCTGGCGTCGCGAATTGCCGACATGGTCGAGCGGATCGTCTCGCGGTTGAACGCAACGCACGAACTGGTCCCGCCAGGCGGCATTGCGGGGCCAGTGATCGGAACAAAGGTGGCGAGCCGTGAGCGGCCGCGAGCGCGGTCATTGCCTGAGCCGGTTTCAGCCGACATCAATGCCGGCCAATAGCTGGCCAAGGCACTGAAAGGTCAGGGCACTGAAAGGTCAGGGGCCAATCGCCAGACGCGCGTGCCTGCCCAGCCTGCCTTGCGGAGCGGCCGATCAGTAGATCCACGACGTTGGTATTATATCGGTCAACACGATGCGCGGCTTCACGTCGAGGTTTTTGAGAGCCTCCGCAACGGAGCGATACCGCTGCATGCGACCTATGATGGGTTGGACGAAAACCGCCGCAGAGTTGCGCCACATGATCAACTGGCAGTGGGAACTCGTCCCCGTATGGACCGCGATCACTTCCTCATACTCTTCGCTATCTGTGCCGTGATCGAGACGCACCGAAATCCGGCAGTCGTGGCCCTCGGTCCAGCGCCTGACGAGAGCATGGTCGGCGATATCGAACGCGAGACCTTTTGGCGGATGCGCGGGCGGGCGTGCCCCGCCATCCTTCGTCAGATCGCGCATAATCCGGCCCAAAGCGACAGCAATGCGGTGGCGATCCCCAGCGTGGTCAGGAACGGGGCAATCCCCGCTTTGCTGGATCTGGCTGATGGGCGGTGTAGGGCAGTAGAAGGCATGGCATCCACCGTGCTGCTCAGAGGTTCCTCGACCTGCGCTGGAAAGAACTGCCGTGGGAGGACCAACCCCCCACGGCCCAGTTTGGAAGAGGAGAGAACACCCCTTTGGTAATCACGAAATCGTGATCAAGCAAGATATAATCACGAAATCGCGATCAACTTTTACGATTGATATCGTAACAATAGCGACCTACGGGGGCGCAGCAACGCCATGTTCGCTGACCAGCACGTTATGCAGCCATCCCGCCGGCATCCCAGCGAGGAAGCGGGTCTGCAGCTCAACGAGCCGCGCCCGCGTCAGCCCCGCCCGCTCAGGTGTGAAGAACGCCGGATCGCGGGTGAACATCAGATAGGCCTGCATCTCGTTGAGCATCAGCTCTTCATCGCGGACGTCGTACTCTTCCCGCCCGAGAAAGGCGCGCACCCCGGCCCGCTCGTCCTCGGTCAATTGCTGCGTCCAGAAGCCGCGGACGTATTCGGCATATGCCGGGTTGCTGAAGAATTCGCCGTGGGACAGTTCGTGCCGCAGGATGGCGGCGCGCGCCGACGCCGTGATCCGCGGATCGGAGCCGACCTTGGGCAGCGAGATCAGGCCCGCCGCAACGTCGCTGGCGAACCAGCCTTCCTGCCGCAGCAGCGCGCGCAGCTTTTCCTCCTGCGGGTCCAGCTCGATCCGCTGGCTGTCCGCGCGTTCGAAAAAGCGCGCCAGCGCGGCCGCGGCATAGTCATGACCGAAGTAGAACGTCTCAACCGTGTCGCCACGCGCGAGGATGGCCGCGTCCAGTTCGGCGTCGGTCAACACGCGATCGTGCGGCAGCCCGGCCTTTTCGACAAACGCCGCCACCCGGTTGAGCATCCTCCCCTGCTCGTGCAGCGAGGCGAAGTCCAGCACCAGGATGCGCGGATTGTCGGCGAGGCGGAACACGGTTAGCGAGGTGGCAACATGCCGGCCGATTTCCGCCTCGGTCGCTACTCTGATCTGAAACTCCGGGGCGCCGGCGGTGGAAACCTGAGCGGTCGCGAAAGTCGGTGACTGGGCGGGATGCGGGAGCCAGTGCCAGAGCCCCGCCGCCCCCGCCAGCACGACACAGGCGATTGCCGCGGCGACAAGAGGCCACATCGCGCGCTTACGGCGCCGCGTCGGCAGAATACGGACCGTGTCGTCGGCACTTGGCTCTGCCGGTCTCATGCCGGGCCGCCGGCGCGGCAGTGGATCAGGCGCCGAGGTTGACGACCTGCACGCGGCGATTGCGCGGTTCCGGTGTCTGCGGCGGCGTCGTGACCAGCAGGCCATCCTCGCCCATGCCCACCGCCTCCAAGCGGCTTGGATCGACGCCGAACTTCTTGGCCACGTAATCCACCACAGCTTTGGCACGACGCTCGGACAGGGAGCGGTTGTAGTCCTGCGAACCCACTGTGTCGGTGTGCCCCTCGATGCGGAACCGGTACGCGGCAAGGTCCTTGCTGGCCAATGCGCTCCCCAGCGCATCGAGCGTATGGATCGCTTCAGGCGTCAGTTCGGCGGAACCACTGGCAAAGTTGACCGTCAGGTTCACGGCCGGCCCCGTCGTCGATGTCCGCGTCGTGGGGGTCGTCACCGGCTTGCTGGCAGCCACGCGTGGCTGCTGAACCGGAGACGGTGCTGGAGCGCCAGGCTGCTGAGCTGCCCCCTCGGTGCTCGGCGCTGCAAGCCTGATCCCGCGCGTCCCGCCCGTCACGAGATTACCGCTGGGCTTCAGCGAATTGATGATCTGATCCGCCGATGGACTGCTCTGCGCGAGAGCCGGCAGACTGCCAAGGATCAGCGGAGCGACGACGATCGCGGCTATCTTGGAACGCACCACGCCACTCCTCCAAGGTCTGGCCAAGCTATAGCACAGAGGGGCGGACAGCCAGAATTTGCGCGGCCGCGCCACGCTCAGAACACGCCCTGCGCGCGCAGGATCGGCACGCGAACACGGAGCGCCTTGTCCAGGACCTGGCGCAGCTTGTCTCGCTCCTCGTCGTCCAGGTTGCCACCGAGGTCGTGCACCCAGTCCTCTTTCCGGTCCTCGCGTTCGCCAGCCTGGAGCCGGTCGATCACATACAGATCGAACAGGGTGCACGGCGCGCCTGTGCCCAGCGCGTAGCTTGCCGCGGCGACCGGGCGTCCCAGGTTTTCGGTGCGGCTCAGGTTCATGGTGGTGACGCGGTTGAATCGCAGCGCCTGAGGCGTCGGTTCAGCGCCTGGCCGTGCCGCCGGTTCTGCGACATCGAGCCCCACCAGGATGCCGATCAGCTCACCTGGATTGTTGCGCTGGCCCTCCAGATTGGGCAGTTCCAGAAGGTCGCCAACGCGCTGTGGACCCGCGGCCATCGCCTGGGTGATCGGACCATAGAAGGCGCGATTGAGCGCCGCACGGCCGGCCGGCATGTCAGCCTCGAATGGCATCTCCTCGGGGCCGATGTTGAGTGCGAGGCGGACATCCTTCAGCGCTGTGTCGCGCGCCGCCGGGTTCATGCGCCGCGCGCCACGCACGTAGACATCGTGGCGCAGCGAGCGATCCAGGCACATGTCCTTAACCAGCTCGCGCAGCAGCGGATCGTCGAAGCGCTGCGCCACAGCACGCTGCTCCTCGGTGAGTGTCAGCTCAGGGAAGTTCTCGACCAGGTTGACCGAGCCGACCCATTCCAGCTTGGCCGCGGCGAATGCCGACGTAACGTCGGAGTGGAAGCACGGCGTCCAGGCGTCATTCATGTACTCGTGCGCCAGATACTGCACCGGCAGCGTGGCCATCCGCTCGACCAGCGAGTTCACCCAGGGCAGGCGGATGATCTGCAGCGCATCCGCCTTCTGCAGCTCCTGCACCAGCTTCAGGCCCTCTTCGGCCTGGCGGTCGCTGCGCGAGCCAAGACGCCGGCCGCAGTCGCGCATCACCCGCTGCATGCCGAGAGCGCCACCCCAGGCCGGCAGCGCATTGTAGCTGACATGCACCGCGCCGCCCGGCTTTACCTTGGCGCGCAGCAGGCGGACGATGCCGGACTGGACGGCAGGAGGTACCCAGCTCCACAGGCCGTGCATGCTGACAAAGTCCGCCTCGGGCACCTGAGCCGAGGCTGGGTCCTCGGCCAACGTGGCCAGGTCAGCCTCCAGGAAGTTCACATTGTCCAGCCCGGCCTGCGCCGCCCAGGCGCGTGCCGCCGCTACGTGGGCGGGGTTGAAGTCGACCGCGGTAACCTTCCAGTGCGGATTGCTCGCCGCCAGGACGAGCGCGCCAAAACCCTGGCCGCAGCCGAGTTCCAGGTAGCTTAGCGGATCGTCGGGCCCAGGCAGTGGCGAGGCAACACCGCCCAGCAGACATCCCAGTGCGATCACTGAAGGAGACTGCTGGCGGTAGTATCCCGTCATGTAGGTGATGTCGGTTACATAGCCGCCGCCCCACCCGCTCATCCCGCTTTCTCCCTGCCCCGCGAGTCCACCTGCTGTGCCTCTATCACCTCTGCCTCGAACACCGCATCCGCCGCGTCCGCGCGGGTGGTGAAGCCACCGGCCGGCCCGGGTATCCAGGTGTTCCAGCCCAGGCGCGGCGGCGGATCGGACGTTGCGTCGAGTCGCAGCCCCGGCACCTCGCGCGCGGCCAGCACCGGATTGATGGCGAACCCCAGCTCGTACCCGAGATAGGCACGTACCAGCGATACCAGTCTGTGCAGCGCCATGCGATCCGGCAACAGCCGCTGGAAGCCCTGCAGGTCGAGCGGTCCGACGCGCAGGATGATGCGCGCCTGCGGATCCCAGGCACGCACGCCGGCCGCGGCTTCGACCCCCAGCCGGCACCATCTGCCGTTGGCCGACAGCCTCGTGCGCTGATCGGGCGGAAGCGGCAGCCAGGCTCCGGCGAATTCCACCACTTCCACCTGCATGCCGAGCCAGTCGGAGACGAGCGCGCCTAACCGCTCTGCCGATCGCGGGCGCAGAGCAAACAGTCCGGCGTAGTGCAGCAGCGGTTCCGTGCCCGCCGCTAGCCGGTCCGTGAGATGCCCGGTCCCGTAGCCGGTGAGTGACAGCAGCACACGCGCCACCGGGTCGCGGGTGGAGACCCCAGGCTGCCGCGTGACCTCCGCCGCCCGCGCCGGCCGATACTTGATGCCGCCACGGGCAAAGAACGCCACGAACCGGTGGGCCAGCAGGTCCAGGAAGTCTCGCAGCGCCGTCGATCGGTCCCGCAGCGCCTGGGTGACGACCTCGGAGTAGTAACGCGGCAATACCCCGGACGGTCCGGTCAGGCCCATCAGCCCGACCGTCACCTCGGGTAGGCCATCGCTCTGCTGACGGACCTCGATGATATCGGCCGACGGATAGATCAGTCCCGCCGGCGCACGAAACCGCACGGCATCGGCAGGGTCCGGCGCCTGTCGCGCCCTGGTCAGCACACGCACGGCCGCATCGAAGCGAAACCGCCGCGGCTCGGCGCCTAGCGCGCCCAGTGCGGAGCGGCGCCTCATCTGCGTGGTCCGGGGGAGAAGGCCAAGGGGGCGCCACCCCCTTGCCAGGGGGTCCAGGGGGACAGCGTCCCCCGCATCACGCGAGCACGCGGGTGCCGCTGCGGGCCGGCCAGGCGGCGGCGGTGCCGGAGCGTCCGCGCAGGACGACGCGGGTGCGGGTGAAGCTGTTGACGGTCCCGTGCAGCGCAAGGAAGTGCTCCAGCACCGTGGCGAGCAGATAAAGCCCGCCTGCCTGCCAGGCGCGCGGGTCGAATTCGAGGGTAACGTCGAGGCCGCGGCAGAAGCCTCCCGCACGGCCCGGAGCCCGCGCGGTTCCGGGTCCGGCGGTGACGCCGATCAGCGACTCTATCGCTGCGCGGGTCTCCGCAAAGTCGCGCAGGTCGTAGAGGCGCAGCACCTCCTTAAGCGCCGCGGCGCCCTCGGGACCGCCGGTGACCGAGAGATGGCCGAGTGACAGATGCGATACCAGGCGCCAGAAGCCACCCTCGCGTAATGGCGGGCGCAGGGTCGGCGTGGCGGCGGTCACGGCATTCAGCCCGGCGATCGCCGCAGCGCCCTCGACCAGGCGAAGGCGAGGATGGCCGCCACCGAACGGCAGCTCACTGGGCAGGTCTCGATTGACGCACAGCGCGTCGACCGACAGCACAGCCTCGGCTGGCTTGTCCGGATCGAAGTCGGGGTCGTGCGGCGCGAGGAACACTTCGGTGCCCGGCACACCCGGGGCGCCGGCGCGGCGAGCCACATGGTAAAAGCCGCCTGGAACCCCAGGCTCGGGGTCGCCCTCTGTCAGCCTGTGGAACGGACGCCATGGGCGGAACGAGCCGTCGGGCAATGTCTCGCGGGCCCGCGTGACGCTCCAGATCTCCGCGGCGCGCGGCCGACGGGCGTCCGGCACGATGCGATACTCGGTGGTCTGGTGGCTCAGCGTCACCGGCTCGCAGCGTTGTGGAAACAGGTTGACCAGCGGCGTGCAGCCAAGCGCGAGCGATTGTTGGCCGACGGTGCGTTCCAGTTCGGCCAGCGAACGGTCCAGGTAGACGAAGACCTCTAACCGGTTGCCACCGGACACCATGGTCTTGGTGTCCATGCGCGCGAGGTCGAAGAACAGGAACTTCTCGGGAAAGGCGAAATACTCGGTGAGCAATCGAAAGCCGGAGAAGCCACGTGCCGACCAGGGCAGCAGGGCCTCGTCGGGCGAGAAGCCGACCAGCTCGATCGCGCTGCCGGGCACGATGACCGGCGCGGGATCCACCGCATTGTCGGCGTAGGCAATCGAGATGGCGTGTGCGCCCAGCAGCTCGTAGAGCGCGAGCGCCTGATTGGTCGGGCCACGCAGGAAGAACCGCAGCCGGTCGACGCCGAGCTGGGCAAACGTGGCCTCGGGCGAGGCACACTTCAGGGTGATACGCAGCACGCCGGTTGCGCCGGCGGCAAATGGATTGGCAGGGGCCACGATCGGCTGACCGGAGAGGCGGACATTCTCCACCTCGACCGGCCAAAGCGTGACGGGTGCCGTGGTGCGGTAGCGCAGTTCCTCGCCGTGCACCGGTTCGGTGTCGATCGCGATGCCGGCGGGCAAGCGCGCCGGATTGATCATGTCGGGCTGGCAGTCGAACTTCACCACCATGCAGGACGGCATGGGCGACAGGTAGTGTGGGTAGAGCAGGCCGAGCAAAGCGTCGGTCAGTTCGGGGAATTCGTCGTCAAGCCGGTGATGCACGCGTGCGGCGAGGAAGGCCACGCCTTCCAGCAGGCGGGCGACGTGCGGGTCGTCGACGGCATCGGCCGTAAGCCGCAGACGGCCGGCGATCCTCGGATGCGTATCGCCAAACTCCGCGGCAAGCCGCTTGATCGCGTCGAGTTCGCGCTCGTAGTAGGGCAGCAGGGAGTCAGACATCAGACATAACTTCGCGCAGCGTCTTCTCCATCATTGCCGGCGAAGGCCGGCCATTCACGACTTGCCTTGGTCCGCGCAGTGACGATCGGGACTCACACCACATTGCCGGGCCGCACCACGATATTGTCGGTCATCGGATCAACGAGGGTGTCGTAGGTCACCAACTCTGGCGCCGGCTCTGCGTGCAGCACCGCCTCGATGCGCAGGCGCAGCGTGGTCTCCAGCCGGTCCTGCGTGTCGATCAGATTTACCCGCACAGATAGAAAGCGCGGTTCGAACCGGCGGATCGTGGCCTCGATCTCCAGCCGTAGTTCCTCGCGACGATGCGCGTCGCTGAACGCGCCCGAGGCAAAGTCAGGAATGCCGTAGCCGATCGGCGAGGTGGCAAGCTGCGTCATGTGCGCCGGCCACGATCGCCAGCGTCGCCTCGCGTTCAGCAAAGCCTCGAGATCGCGCCGTACCGAATTGCGCAACGCGACCATGGAGTCGGCTGCTGATAGCGCCACGTCGCGCTCAGGATCGTCGATCAGGCGATCCAGCAGCGGCGACTGGACGCGTACCGGCTGCCGGCTGGACGAGCGACCGCTCACGCGATGTCGAACCGGAAATTGCCGAGTTCCATCATCGGCACTGCATCCTCGCCGACGATAAACAGGCGCTGCCCGACGCCGCGCACCGGACCGACTTCCGTCTCGCGCCAATCGGTCTCGCGGCCGAGGCGCAGCGCATCCGTCGTTGCATCGTCAGCGGCATAGATCGCGGGCAGATAGACCTCGCCATCCGGTCCGTCGGCGACCGTCATCGACGCGCGTCGCCACAACAGATCACGCGGGCGCTTCGGCGGATGGAATTCCAACGTCTGCACGCGCTCCGTGGGAATCCAGAAATACTTGCCCGTCGTCGTCAGCACTTCGAAGCTGCCGGCGAGCAGATCGTCCGCATCGCGCAGATCGTCGAATGCCGTGTCGCCTTGCTTGCCCGGCGCCCGCGGGCGTACGGCCTCCGCCGCTTCGGCCTGGCGCGAGGCCTCGGCAAGATCGCCGCCGCGCAGCGCGACCAATGCGGCGAGCTGCAGCCGCTGTGTTTCGGTGGGATCGACGAGGAATTCGGGCACTCTGCCGTCGCGGAATAACTGTCGCCGCGCCATGTCCGCGCGGATGAGCTGACGGAATTCCGCCACCACCATCGCGGTGGTGGGATCGATCGCCGAGGCGGCGTCGAGCACGACGTCGGCGCGTTCGAGATTGCCGGTGAAGGCCAGCAGCTCGCCCAGCAGCACCCGCGCATTGAGATCGGTCGGCGCCTTGCGCAGCACGGCCTGCGCGGCGGCCACGGCATCGTCGAGCCTGCCGGCGCGAAACAGCGCGGACGCGGTCTGATCAGTTCCGCTCATGGGACCCCCGAGTGTGTTGCTTCGCGCTCATCGTCCGGTGAGATCGGTGACGAGTTGGAAGCCGGCGGAAATGTCGTCGAGCTGATAGTGCGGCTGCAGTTGAATCACGCAACCGAAGCTGCCCGGTCTGCCGGACATTTCGTTGACGGTGACCCTGCCGGCGACCAGCGGAAAGCGCGCCCGACTGTCGCCGCCCGCCGCCAGGTTGCCATTGACGTATTGCGTCAGCCAGGCCTGCAGGAAGCGCTCGATCTCGTCCGCGGTCTTGAACGAGCCGGTCATGTGACGGCCCATCATCTTCAGCGAATGCGCGAAGCGCGACGCGCACAGGATCGAGTTGATCTGCGTTGAAAGCCGCGCGCTCGCATCGGCGGCGTTGGCGTTGGCACCCTGATAGCGCTGCGGCACCTGCAGGCTGCGCACGGCACCGAACACCAGCTCCTCGCTGTTCGGAACCGAGGAAAGCGGCATCAGCCCGACATCGAGCAGCGAGCGCTCCTGCCGATCGGTCAGCACGATCTCGACCGGATTGCGCACCCAGACGTGGTCAGGGTCGGTACTGAACGGCTCCAGCGGCACGCCCGTGACAAGACCGCCGCCGATGCGATCGGTCTCCACACCGCGGACATCGCCGGGCCAGGCGTATTGCGCGAAGGCACGCGCGACCACCGAGGCGAAGGCAAAGCCGGCACCCATCCACACGCGCTGTTCATTGGTGGGCGCGTATTCGCTGTAGCGGAAGCCGTCGGCACGTGTGCCGTCGTCCTGCCAGGGCGCGCGTGCCAACAGGTGCGGCAGTGCCACCCCGACGAAGCGCATATCGGCGCGCGACGCGAGACTGCGCCAGCGGTCGTGTTCTGTGTTGCGCAACGGTGCGGCGAGGTCGGTCGAGGTGGCGAGGTCGGCGAAACTGTCCACTTCCAGCAGTGCCGGTGACGCGCCGATGATGACCGGTGAGAAGGCTGCGGCGGCGACGCCGGACAGTGCCATCAGCGCGCTTATGTCATCAGTGCGCGAGCCGGCGCTGGAGCGGTGACGCACCTCGTGATCGACCACCAGCAGGCCATACGGATTGCCGCCCGGCGTGCCGAACTCCTCCTCGTAAACCTTGCGGAACAGCAGGCTTTGGTCGAATTCGATGGCGCGTTCCAGGTCGCGGCAGATCTCCGGCCAGCCGACGTTGAGGATCTTGACCTTCAACCGGTTGGACAGCTCCACACCGTCGACCAGCCAGGCGATGCCACGCCACGTGCCTTCGAGCTTGCGAAGGCGGACGTGGTGCAGGATGGCGTCGACCTGCTCGGACAGCATGGCATCGATTGCGGCGATGTCGCGATCAACCGCGTCGCGCAACGCCTGCGTGTCGATCCGGAGACGCGCGCCGCGTTCAGGGCCGAACCACATGTCGATTGCGGTGCCCGATGGAGCGCCGAGGAACTCGGTAAGCCCGTCTGCCAGCGCCGCATCGCGGCTGCCGACGAACTGTCCCGACAGCATCGCGTCGCGCACCGCGGGCGCGGCGACATCCTCGGCCGAGGCCGCTGGGGCAGGCACGTCCACGGCGAGATTGAGCTCGTTCACCGTGGTGCCCGCCTGACGCGCCGGGCGGCGATCAGGCCGCCGGGGCCGGGATGCGGGCCACCATGCGCAGGCTCGTGGTCAGCTCTTCCATCTGCAGCCACGGACGTAGATACGCCACCGCGTTGTACGAGCCCGGCTTGCCGGGGATCTCGCGCACCTCGACGCGCGCCTCGCGCAGCGGGAAGCGGGCCTTCATCTCCTGCCCGGCGTTCTCGTTGCCGTTGACATAGTTGTTGATCCACCGGTTCAGCCAACGCTCGACGTCGCCGGCCTCCATGAAGCTGCCGATCTTGTCGCGCGCCATGACCTTCAGATAGTGCGCGAAGCGGCTCGACGCCATGATGTAGGGCAGACGCGCAGAGATCGCGGCGTTCGCCGTCGCTTCCGGGCGATCGTACTTCTTCGGTTTCTGCACCGACTGCGCGCCGAAGAACACCGAGTAGTCCGTGTTCTTGTAGTGGCAGAGCGGCAGGAAGCCGAGATTGGACAGCTCGAACTCGCGCCGGTCGGTGATGGCGATCTCGGTCGGGCATTTCGCGTCCTGGTCACCATCGTCCGAGGTGAACACGTGGTACGGCAGGTTCTCCACCTTGCCGCCACCTTCGGCGCCGCGGATCGCGGTGCAGAAGCCGTATTGCGAAAATGCATCGGTCAGTCGCGTGCCCATCACGTAGGCGGCGTTCATCCAGCAGTACTCGCCGTGCTGCATGGACTTCGCGGCACCGGCCTCGTCGTATGGCGCTTCCTCGAAGTTGAACTCGTCGATCGCCTTGGTGGCGGCGCCGTATGGCAGACGCGCGAGTGTGCGCGGCATCACGAGGTTGACGAAGCGCGCGTCCTCGCTGTCACGGAAGCTGCGCCACTTGGTGTATTCCTGCGCTTCGAAGATCTTGGCCAGGTCGCGCGGCTTGACCAGCTCGGGCCAGCTGTCGAAGCCAAACATGCTGGCGCCGGCGGCCGAGACGAACGGTGCGAACGCTGCGGCGGCAACATTGGATACCAGGCGCAGCGTCTCGACATCGTCGGGATGCTGCGTCCACTCATAGTCGCCGATCAGCGCGCCATACGGCTCGCCGCCCGGCGTGCCGAACTCGTTCTCATAGATCTTCTTGAACAACTGACTCTGGTCGAACTCGACCGCCCGCTGCAGATCGCGCGACAGCTCGCGCTTCGGCAGATTGAGCACACGCAGCTTCAGGCTGGTGCTGGTCTCGCTGTTCATCACCAGATAATGCAGTCCGCGCCAGGAACCTTCGAGCGCGGAGAACTTCGGGTGATGCATGATCGCGTTGAGCTGGTCGGATAGCTTGCGGTCAATCGCGGCGATGGCGGCATCGATGGTTCGCGTCAGGTTCTTGTCGAACGTGACGGTACCGGCGAGCGCCTGCTCAACCAGGTTCTTCACCAGGTCCTGCGCCTGGTCGGGTGCGGTCTGCCTTGTAGCGGCGACAACCTGATCGAGGACGGAGACTTCAGTGGCTTCCGCCGCCGCCGTCTGTGGTGCGGTCTTGGCGCCAGACATCGATCAGGCCTCCTTCTTGTCCAGCCCCAACTGGCTGGACAGCGATTTCAGTTCATTCTCGTTCTTCAGCACCTGCTCGAGCAGGCCCTCCAGCTCTTCCGAGCGGTCCACCTTGCTCATCAGGTCGCGCAGCTTGGCGCGTGTCTCGAGCAGCGCGCGCAGCGCCGGCACCTGCTGTGCCACGCGCGCGGGTTCGAAATCCTCGATCGCGTTGAACTTCAGATCGACTGCCATTTCGCCGCCCTCTTCCGAGAGCTTGTTGTCGACCCGCATCTTCAGCCCAGGGTTCATCCCCGCCATGACATCGTTGAAATTGTCACGGTCTATCTGGATGAATTTGCGATCGGTCAGGGGACGCAGCGGCTGGGTCGGATCGCCAGAGAAATCACCCATGATGCCGACGATGAACGGCAGCTCGCGCAGTATTTCGGCGCCTTCAGTCTCGACTTCGTAGGTGATGTGCACTCGTGGCTTGCGGACGCGCTTGAGCTTGTCGTGGATGCTTGCACTCATGGTCTGGCTTCCCCATCCCTGTGATCGGCGTGGGCCGGCTCGCGGCGTCGACGCATAGTCGCACGTCCCCTGCTTCCCAAAGATTAGACAGGCGACATGAGTATGGTCAATAATTCCTTGAGTCTGTGAACTTCTTCACACGCGCCCACCGTTCGTTCATGCCTCATTCCGTGGCCTCGGGCGGCGGCGAAGGCGGTCGGATACCAAGGGTGTTCAGGATCGTGTTGCGGGTGTCGGTGTCGGCGACCACCTCCGCCAGCAGCTCGGGCCATGTCATGCGGCCGCGGCGCACCGCCTCGTCCAGCGTGTAGGAGAGCGGTGAGTGAGGCTCGGAACGGCGGAAGAAATTGGCGATCTCGCCCAGGGCGCGCAGTGCGTCCTCGCGCGAGGCAAGCTGTCCCGGCGACACCGCGATACGGCCGAAACCGCCGCCCCCCGGCGCGGCGCCGGTTTCCACGGTCTCGCCGGACCCCTCCGCCCCAGTCTCGGCTCCCACGGCGTCGCGAGGCGCGTAGATCGCGGCGATGTGGATGATCTCGTCCAACAATTCGCGCACCGCCGTTGTCGGAGGGCCGTCGGTGCCGGCCTTTTCGTCCAGTACGTCGGCCATCGACTGCCAGGCGTCGCGTGCCGCCGTGGCATCCTCGCGCACCTTGGCCAGGTTTGCGCCGCGGTTTCGCGCCTCCTTCTCGATATTATCGAATGGCATGATCCGCCCGGCCTCGAGACGCCTGGTCCGCGTTTCGGCGTCAAGCTTCATCAGGTCAGCCGACGACTTATAGTTGTAATAGGCAATCGGCGTGTGGTCCGAGGTTTCGAACAGAATGCTCATGTAGAGCGGCTGGATCAGCGAACCGTTGCCATCACGACCGTTCAACCCGGTCACCGGTGCGACACGCGTTTCCATTCCATAGTCGTCCGGCAGCGGGAACAGCCCGTCCCAGTACCTCTCTGCCAAGCCCGCCATGAGTCTTGCACCGAAGGTGAGGCCGAGGAGGCCATGGCTGCGCACCACCGCCTCGGTCATCCAGGCGGCAACTTCCAGGTCCTTGGCGGTTTCGGCCAGAGTCTTGATCGCAACCTCACGCACCGTACGCCACAGCGGACCGGGGTCACGGATGTTCGGGTCACCAGCGTTCTGCCCACCGTCATTAGCGTCAGGTCGCGCATCGCGCAGACGCTCGGCATCGCGCGCCTCGGACCGCGCATCACGCAGCCGGTTGTACGGAGACGTCGCAGAGAAATCCTCGCGGATGTCGATGCCTTGCGGCGCATCCCCAGGGATCGGCGCCAGCAGAGCCTCGAGGTCGAAACCCTCCGGCAGGTCCGCCATGCACGCGCCTCTCATTTGCTGGACAATGGTTCCGCGTAACACATAGTCTCAATACAGGAAAAGGGGGAGTTTCCCCCGGGGGAAACCGGATGGCCGCGATCGATCTTAGGCAGCTTGTTGGCCGGCTGAACGACACGTGCCGACGGGCGCTTGAGGCCGCGGCCGGGATGACGTTGTCGCGCACCCACTATAACGTCGAGATCGAGCACTGGCTGCTGACGCTTGCCGACCGTGCCGACGGCGATATTGCCGCGATGTTGCGACATTACGAAATCGATATGGGGCGCTTCGTCACCGATCTCAACCGCGCGTTGGAGAAGTTGAAGACCGGCAACTCGCGCGCGCCGTCATTGGCGCCGGACATCGTCGAGCTGGGCAAGCAGGCATGGCTGCTGGCTTCGCTCGAGCAAAATGCGGTGCGCATTCGCTCTGGCCATCTGCTGTGGGCGCTGCTTGCCGATGAGACACTGGCGCGGCGCGCGCGCGAGGCATCCGGCCAACTGCTGAAGATCAATCCGGATCTGCTGAAGCGCGACTTTGCCGCGATCACCGCGAACACGGCGGAGGCAGCGGAAGCGGCGCCGACGGATGCATCGGGCGAGACCGCGGGCGAGGGAACGCCGGTGGCCCCGCGTGCGACCGGTGCGCTCGACCAGTTCACCACCGATCTCACCGCGCAGGCGAAAGCCGGAAAGATCGATCCGATCCTGGGGCGCGATACCGAGATCAGGCAGATCATCGACATCCTGACGCGGCGGCGACAGAACAATCCGATCCTCACAGGTGAGGCCGGTGTCGGGAAGACCGCCGTGGTGGAGGGCTTCGCCTTGCGCCTTGCATCAGGCGATGTGCCGCCCGGCCTGCAAGGTGTTTCCCTGCGCACGCTTGATCTCGGCCTGCTCCAGGCGGGCGCCGGCGTTCGGGGTGAATTTGAGAACCGGCTGCGCGGTGTGATCGATGAGGTGAAAGCTTCACCGAAGCCGATCATCGTGTTCATCGACGAGGCGCACCAGCTTATTGGCGCCGGCGGTTCGGCGGGGCAGGGCGATGCAGCCAATCTGCTGAAGCCTGCGCTGGCGCGCGGCGAACTGCGCACCATCGCCGCCACCACCTGGGCCGAATACAAGAAATACTTCGAGAAGGACGCAGCGCTGACGCGGCGCTTCCAGGTGGTGAAGGTGGACGAGCCACCGGAGCCGATGGCGGTCGCGATGGTGCGTGGTCTGGTCGATACGCTGGAGAAGCACCACAAGGTCCGCATTCTGGATGAGGCGGTGAGCGAGGCGGTGCGATTGTCGGCGCGCTATATCCCGTCGCGCCAGTTGCCTGACAAGGCCGTCAGTCTGATCGACACCGCCTGTTCGCGCGTCGGCATGAGTCAGGCGGCGGTACCGCCGCCGATCGAGGATCGTCAGCGGCGCACCGCACTGATCGACACCGAGGTGGCGATTCTGGATCGCGAGATAGCCGCCGGCGAACCGCACGCCGCGCGCCGCGAGGACCTGCTGGCGGAGCGCGCGAAGCTTGCGCAGGAACTGACCGACCTCGAGATACGCTGGGAGCAGGAGAAGGCGCTCGCGGCGGAGATCGCTGAGACGCGTGCGAAAATCGAAGATGCTGCGAACACCGAGGACAAGGACGCGCTGCGCACGCAGCTCACCGCGACGTCGGCGAAGCTGCGCGATCTGCAAGGGGAGACACCGCTGATCTTCCCGGTCGTCGATCGCCAGGCGGTGGCGGAGGTCGTCGCGGGGTGGACCGGTATTCCGACCGGCCGCATGCAGTCGAACGAAATCCGCACCGTGCTGAACCTCAAGGAGGCGATGGGCGCACGCATCGTCGGCCAGCCACATGCGCTCGATGCGGTGGCACAGGCGATCCGCACCAGTCGCGCCGGCCTGACCGATCCGCGCAAGCCGATCGGGGTGTTCCTGATGGTCGGCACTTCGGGCACCGGCAAGACCGAGACGGCGTTGACGCTCGCCGATCTGCTGTACGGCGGCGAGCAGAACATGACGGTCATCAATATGACCGAGTTCAAGGAGGAACATAAGGTCAGCCTGCTGATGGGCAGTCCGCCCGGTTATGTCGGCTATGGCGAGGGCGGCGTGCTCACCGAGGCGGTGCGGCGGCGGCCCTATTCGGTGATCCTGCTCGACGAAATGGAGAAGGCGCATTCCGGCGTGCAGGACATCTTCTTCCAGGTGTTCGACAAGGGGAACATGAAGGACGGTGAAGGTCGCGACATCGACTTCAAGAACACAGTGATCATCATGACGTCGAACGCGGGCTCCGATCTGATCACCCGGCTGTTCGCCGATCCGGAGACGGCGCCCGATGCGATGGGATTGGCCGATGCGCTGATGCCGGAGCTGATGAAGTTCTTCAAACCGGCCTTCTTAGGGCGGGTGAATCTGGTCCCGTATTTTCCGCTCTCTCCGGAGATCATCCGCCAGATCGTCGAGCTGCAACTCGGACGAATACAGAGGAGAGTTCAGGAATCTTATGGTGCCAAATTCGCCTGGGACAAGGCGTTGGTCGATGTGATAGCTGCTCGTTGCACTGAGACTTCGTCGGGAGCACGCAACGTGGAAAAGATACTCTCTCGCACCTTGTTGCCGGAGCTTTCCGCAGAAGTGTTGTCGCGACTTGCCGAAGGAGCACCGATCAACGGAGTGACCGTGGGCGTGGACACGGTCGGGTCGTTTCAATACCACATCGCATGAACCAATCACCGTCACGCCGGAAGAAATAGAGGAGCAGAACAATGGCAATCTACATGACTTGGGAAAGCATAGACGGAGCCGTGTCGACAAAGGGCTTCGAGAAATGGATCGAACTCAACTCGTTCCAGTGGGGCGTCGGGCGCGCCATCGGAACAGCGGCGCGCGGCGCGGCCACGCGTGAGGCATCCGAGCCCAACATCAGTGAAATCGTCATCACCAAGCGGCTGGACAAGTCATCGACCAAGCTGTTCATGGATGCCGTCGCGGGCGATCTGAGCGCAACGGTGAAGTTCAAGTTCACCACCACGACGAAGGACAAGGTGGACACGTTCCTCGCCTACGAGCTCACCAACTGCGGACTGAGCGGCTACAGCATATCCAGCGGTGGTGATGCGCCGAACGAGAGCCTGTCGCTGAACTTCACCAAGATCATGTTCACCTACACCGAGCGCGATCCGAAGGTCGCGGGTTCCCCGGACACCGTGGGCTATGATCTTCTGACTATGGGGAAGGTCTGAACCAGCTGCACAATCGGGTATCAAGAAGGGCCAGGGAAGTCGGTTTCCTGGCCCTTTTTGTGAGGGCCGGCCACGACGCCGGATAACCGGTATCAGCCGGTGAACTCGACAGCGACCGCGGTCACGTTGTCGGTGACATTCGCCGCCAAGGCGGCATCGACAAGGGCCTGCGGCGGTGCGCCGTTGATCGCGCCGAGCAGAGTTGCCAACTCGTCGTCCGGCAATGTCTTGCACAAACCATCGCTGCACAGCAGGAAACGATCGCCTGGCACCAGTCGGTCACTCACCTTGTCGAGCGCGAACGCATCCAGCTCCGCACCCACGGCGCGCGTGATCACATTGCCCCGTGGATGGTTTGTGACTTCGTCAGGACCGATGGCGCCAGCCTCCAGCAGTTCCTGAACCAGGCTGTGGTCGCGGGTGATCTGGCGCAGAATGCCGCCACGCAGCAGGTAGGCCCGTGAGTCGCCGGCCCACAGGCAGGCGAAGTAGTTGCCATGCGCGAGCATCACCACCACGGTCGAGGCCACCATCACATCCGGACCACGCCGCGCCGCCTCGTCGCGCAACGCCGCATGCGTCTGCTCGATCGCCAGTCGCACGCGCGCCAGCAGTTCCGCCGCCGACAGACCCGGCGGAATCGCCTGCAGCGCATCGGCGATCATGCCGGAGGCGACCTCGCCGGCCGCGTGACCACCGGCGCCGTCAGCCACCGCCCAGATGCCCAGATCGGGCCGGTCGACGTAGGTGTCCTCGTTGTGCTTGCGAACGGCGCCAACGTGCGTCACCGCCCAGGAGCGAAAGCGCGGGGCGGTCATGACATCGCCTCCCATTTCCCCTCCTCAAGTCTGCTGCCTTCGATCTCCGCCCCCAGCATAGCTGCATAGGTTGCCGCATCAGGCAAACAACGCAACATCATACAGGCACGCTTCACACGCGCGGAACCCTCGCTCCACCAGAGCGCATCCGTGGTGCCGGTCGTGTCCTCTGGCAGGTCCGCCGCACCTAACGCATCGAGGATCTGCTCCGGCGGCGTATCCTGTTCCAGCGCCGTGCGTCCAGCGGCTTCGCATGTGTCGAGCCACGGGTCGCCGGTCGCGGCGGCGACACGGCGCTGGCTGAGGACCGCGAAGGTCAGGGGAAAGTAGCGGCCGGCCCGATCCACGCTGGGCAGCATCAGGCCGAGCGCCGCCTGCGCGCCGCACATGCCGGGCGGCAAAGTGAAGCGCCAGACCGGGGCTTCAAGGAAGGCGGGCAGCCACGCGTCGCCCATCAACGACCGGCTGCCCGCCATCACCGATTGCAGCCAGTCATCCCAGGGATCGATGAAGTCGCGCGGCAGGCCGGCGCGGACGAAATCGCCGCGCGCGGGCAGTTTGCCGTAGAAGCCTGCAATCACATCGCCGGGCACTTGAAGTCTCGCAGCACGCCTGGGGCGAAGGGGTTCAGCACCGATCCTGCCTGGATCTCGTATGAGGCATGGCGATTGCCGAGGGTGAAATTCAGCATGTATCGATCGGCTGAATCGGTTGTCGTCAGGGAGCCCTGCCCGAACAGCCTGAACAATGCCCACGGGCCATTGGTCTGCATCGCCGCCGGACCGCTGGACGGCGGCGGATCAAAGATCAGCCGCACGCTGTTCATGCGGTTTGGTCCCGGCCAGGTCACCGATGTGGCGCGCACCGGGCCATGGGTATTGACGATGCTCAGGCCATCCAAATCCAGTGTTACCACCTTGGCGTCGGTGTCCTTCGGTATGATGTCGAACCTCACCGTCGGCTGATTGCCGCCGCCGGCAAAGAACAGGTCGCGGATCTGCGACGCGCGCTGGAACATCGCAAGATCCTCCGGCGTGACCGGAGGTGCGACGCCTGCCGCCGGCTGCGCCTTCCATGTCTCGCCCGAAGTATCCACGAAGTTCAGTAAGTTCTCGGTGAAGTATTTGTCGAGCGATCCGCCGGTCGCGAACAATCTGGCGAAGTCGTCGATCGGGATGTCACGGCTCGAGCCGGCGGTGAACGGATAACGGCCGGGAACCGCCGTCTTGCACAGCAGGGCAGGGCCGCCCGGCGCACCGTAGTTCTTCTTGGCAGAGTCCAGCGCGCCCATGCCACGCAACTGGTTGCCGCTGATCGCCATCGCCTCCAGCCAGCGCCGCACCGGTTGCGGGTCCTGGCTGGCCTCCGCCTGCAGGTTCTGCGCGGGGTCGTCGCCACCGCCGGCAGCAGCCGCGCCACCCGCCGGCGCTCCTGCCAGTCGCGCAAGCTGCACCTGCAGATCGTTCAGCAGCTTCAGGGCGTTGTCGATCGGCGCGCCCGGCGGCTTGCCGACGAACGCGATCAGAGCGGCGTAGCGGTCCTCGATCGCCTTGCCAGGCGGTTCCGGCGGCGGACCGTTGACCTGCTTGAACAGCCCTTGCAGCGTCGCCGCGCCGGCGCCTGCCGCCTGCGACGCGGCCGCCGCCGCGCCCTGCACGGCGCCCGCGACGCCAGGTGGCGGCGGCGGTGGTTGCGTCAGGGTGAGCTGCCGCGTGATGCCGGCCAGCAGGTCGCGCATCGGCGACTGCGGCGAGGCCAGGATGTACAGCTCCTGCACCGCCTGCTGGAGATTGCGCATCGGCGCGACGTCGAGATCGCCCAGCAAGGCGTCCCACTGCCTGGCGTAGTCGGCGGCATAGAGCGCGATCACGTCCCGCTGCAGCGTCTGCACCTGCGGGCTCAGCGGCTCGATCTGTGCGTCCCTGCCCAATACCCAGCTTTCGCTGGCGACCTGTATGGTGGCGGTGGGCAGGCTGGGCAGCAGCACCTTGTGGAAGCCATCGATGGTGAAGAACCCAGGCACGCCATCGCTGAGCGGCGCGCCGGAGCGGCGTATGAACACGCGCACACCCGATGCGCCCGCGGCGTCGGCCGGCCGCCACGGCGGCAGTGCGCGCGCCGCCGGCGAGCCCTTGATCGTGCTGTAGACGCGGTCTGCCAGGGTCACGCGGCTGAACGTGCGGCGAGCATCCTCGATCAGCGTGCCGTCCAGCGACACCTTCTCCAGCGGCTGGTCGAGCAGCGCGGCGAGGTGGCGCTCCAGGCTGTCTCGCAGCCCCTTCGCTGCAGGTCCGGGCCACTGCGACTGCCAGTCGAGGCTCATCCATTCCTTGACCAGGTCGCGGTCAAGCGGACCGGCGGAGCCGAGCATCAGATAGACGCGTGTCGCCTCGTAGAGGAAAGCCGGCTGGGCGAAATGCGCACGCATCTGGCCCTCCAGCCGGGCGATCAACGCGGGCAGCAGGATGTGCTGCAGGGCGTGGTGATAGACCTCGCGCGCGCCGGCGCCCAGTTTGCCGGTCTGCGACAGGCCGGGGAACCACTGGAATGAGGGCGATGGGGCGTCGACGCCGAACGGCAAGGCGCGCGCCTGATCGAGCAGCGGCGCGATCCTGGCAAGCTGCGGATCGGCGACCGGATCGAGCTGGGCCGACTGCGCCGATCTGACGTAGGCGGCGAGTGCGGCCTGTGCTTGATCCACCGCGGCCTGGTTCGCCTGGCGCGTCTGCAGCAGCGCGGCCGTGGCGCCAAGCACGACCAGCAGCGCGATCGCCGCGGCGCCGGCGCGGACAAGCACGTTGCGCCGCACCTGTGCCGGGTCGCGCGCGACGAGCGTCGCCTCGCCGAAGATAACCTCCTTCAGCAGCCGGCTGAGGAAGTAGCTACGGCCCTGCTCCGGCCGCAGCGACGGCGCGCGCTGGGCGTCGATGCCGAAGCTGCGAGACATCGCCCCGGTCAGCCGATCGATCGGCGTGCCTTCCTGGGTGCCCGAGGTGAGATACACACCGCGCAGTACCGGTGCGGGGTCCAGGCGGGAACCGCCGAACGCCTCGGTCAGGAATTCGCCAAGCGGCGCGCCGAGGCTCGCGACCTGTGCGGGGAAGCCGGCGATCAGAGTGCGGCGATCCGGGCTGCGTTCGCCCTGTAGCCGGTCGAGCAGCCGCTCGTTGAGCCGTTCGACCAGGATACTGAACTCCCCGCCGAACAGGCCGGCGGTGCCGGCCTCTGACTTGTTCAATGGGAAGGTGACGCCCCACACCTGCCCACGACGCTCGCGGTCGAGGTCGTCGAAGAATTCAGTAAAGCCGGCGATCAGGTCGGACTTGGTGAACAGCGCATAGACCGGCACGCGCACCCCGAGCTGGTCATACACCTCCTTCACGCGGCGACGCACCGCGCGGGCATGCGCGAGCCGTTCCGCGGCGGGTGCAGCGGCGATATCCGACAATGCGATCGCGACCAGCACGCCGTTGAGCGGCTGGCGCGCGCGGGTGCGGCGCAGCAGCCCGAGAAATGCCTGCCAACCGGCCTTGTCCACCGCCGCGTCGGAATCCTGCGTGGTGTAGCGGCCGGCGGTGTCGATCAGCACCGCGCTCTCGGTGAACCACCAGTCGCACATGCGCGTGCCGCCGACGCCGGCGACCGCGCTCTGTCCCATCTCGGCGGCGAGCGGGAACGACAGGTCGGCGTTCAGCAGCGCTGTCGTCTTGCCGGCGCCTGGGGGGCCGATGATCACATACCAGGGCTGATCGTAGAGATAGCCGCGTGAGCCGGATGCCTTCCGCAACAGCGATAATGCGGTGGTCAGCTTCTCGTGCACCGCGGCTGCTTCGTCGGCGGACGCGGCGGCGGCGGGATCGACCGCGGTGACGCCTCGGACCAGTGCGGCCTCGCGCTTCCGCCTCCGGCGATCGAGCCAGAAGTTCAGCCCGGCCCACAGCAGCACCATGGCCGCGATGACGATGACGCGCGGTTGCCAATCTTCCAGCCATGACAGGAACGGGCCGAACAGCCAGACAAGAACGCCGAGCAGCACGACGCCGACGAATGTCAGGAACCAGCGCGAGCCGAGGAAGCGCAGGACGGCCCGCATGGCCTAGCTCTGCCTCCGCAGCACCACCTCGATGCGGCGGTTCTCGTCGCGGCCGGCTGGGGTGGCGTTGGACGCCACAGGATCGGCGTCCGCATGACCCTGCGCCGCGACGCGGCCGGGATCGCCGAGGGCACGCGCGATGATCGCCTGCGCAGCCTCGGCGCGCGCCGTGGAGAGCTGGAAGTTCGACGGGAACTGCACCGTGTGGATCGGCTGGTTGTCGGTATAGCCGTCGACTGTGACGGGGCCCTTCTCGGCCTTCAGCGCGTCGCCGATCCGTTGCAGCAGAGGATAGTAGTTGCGGGCCACGGTCGCCCTGCCGGAGGCAAACATGCCGGCATTGCGGATCCGCACGATCGGCGTTGCGTGATCGCCCAGGACGGTGACCAGCCCCTGGTCGATCTCCGGCTTGAGAAAGACGTATAGCGGGTCGGCGGCCGCGGCCTGCGGCGGGGGCGGCACCGGGCTCACCGCCGCAGCACGGGCGATCCGCGGCATGTGCGCAAGCGGCGCGCCGAGCAGTTGCGCGAACACCTCATCGGAGGCGGCGTTGAGCCCGGTAGAGAACCAGACGAACAGCCCGCCGATCACCGTTAGCGCCAAGGCACCCATCACCCATGTCGGCAGCGTGGCACGCGCCGGCCGGTAGGGCGCCCGCACGCCTTGCCAATGCGGTGCGAGCGCCGGATCGGTGGCCTGCCGCTGGCGCGCGATGATGGTGTAGAGGTCCTCGCGCAGCCGATCGAGTTCGCCCGGCCCGCGCGGCGACAAACGGTAGCGTCCCTGGAAGCCGAGGCTGAGGCAGAGGTACATCAGCTCCAGCACCGGCAGGAACATGCCCGGGTTTTGCCGAAGCTGGGCGAGCAGGTCGAAGAAGCGCTCGCCGCTGCGCACCTCCTGGTGGAAGGTGGAGACGAGCGACCGCGCCGCCCAGCCACCGCTGCTGCCCCAGGGCGTATTCAGCACCACATCGTCGAGACTGGCGCACAGCGCGTAGTGCGCCGGACGCAGCTGGTCGATCGGCACACCGCCGTCGCGCGCTGTCTGCTCGAACGCGCGGATCTGTTGAATGGCGCGCTCTCGCAGGTCGCCGGGATCCGGCTGGCTGTAGGTGTTGCGCAGGCGGCCGAGCAGTTGCAGCAGCGGCGCTGCTGCCGCGACCAGCGGGGTGAGGCCGAAGCTGATTGTCTCGGCGCCCTCGACCGGGATGGACGCGGCGCCGCGGGCCGGCGCTGTGTCGCGGAAGGCAAATGATGGCGTTGGTTGCGGCGGTGGTGCCGCGCGTCGGCCGCCCGGGACAGGGCGGATGACGGTGCGGTCGGAATCGTCGGGTTCGGAGAAGGGATTGTCGCTCAAGGGTGTGTCATCCGCGTATCGCCCAAAGCTCCAGCCTCAAATTGGGAAAGTCCCCCGACACATGGATGGCAAAGCCGCCGGAATTCTGCATCTGCTGCCAATGCGGGCTGGCCCGGTCCAGTTCGAAATACGTCGCCCCCGCGTAGAAGGGCAGTTGCCGAGGTGCCACCGGCAACGGACGCACCGCGATGCCCGGCAATGCCACATTCACCAGCTCGCGGATGTGCTCCACCGCGCCGATCTTCACCTGCGAGGGGAACAGCCGGCGCAACTGCTCGGCCTGAACGTCCGCCTGCACCGTCATGACGAAATTCGATGCGCGCAGGATCGACCGGTCGGTGATCGGCCCGACGCGCACACCATGCCGTGCATCGCGCAGCGGGATCGCGATGGCCGTTGCCTCCAGCACCGCCGACAGCGCGCGCCGCAGGTCGGCCACGACTGGGGCAAAGCTGCGCTGCAGATCGTCGTGGCGGTAAGCGGGATACGCAGTGGGTCGCCGTGTGTCGAGGAATGTCGCGAACTCGCCCGCCATCTGCACCAGCGCGGTGTACAGGGATTCGGGATGCAGGTTCGCCGCGTCAGCCCAGTGCGCCAGCACATTCTGCCAGCCATTGATCGATTGCAGCAGCAGGAAGTCGGCAACCTGCGCGACGCCGGCCTGGCCCGGCGCGGTCATGCGCGCGGCCAGCGCCTCGCCGCGCTGGTTCAGCATGCCGGACAGCTCGGCGATCAGTCCTGCCAGCGGCGCGGCGGCGGAGCATACCAGCGATGGCGGCATCCACCGTTCGTCGAGGATAATGCGGCGATCCGCAGTGACCTCGGTCACGCGTGCCAACCCGATGCTCAAATATCCGGTGCGCTCGTCGGTCTCGAGGAGGTAGCGCATACGCAGCCGGCCCACGTGCAGCTCGGCGGGCTGCGGTGACGCGGAATGCGTGTCGTACGCCTCGAACGGCCGCGCGGCGTAGCGGCCCTCGGTGGCGCTGTCGGCGACTTCGACTGCGCCCGCCTGGCGGATCGGCAGCGCGAGATACACCAGCACATTGCGCGCGCTCTCCGGCAGTTCGAGCGGCGGCGGATGGTCGGTCTCGCCAGGCAGCGTGAACGGCGTGCCGTCCTCGAACACACCGGAGGCGGAGGCCAGTGCAAAGCGGCCGGTGCCCAGCAGGTCGCGATCCAGCGCGTAGTCGACCAGGCCCCACGGGTGCGGCCGCAGCGCGTGGACGCGTCCGCGCACAAGCTGCTCCGTCCAGCGATCCTGTTGCTGGAAGTGCTGCGTGCGCAGGAACATACCCTCCTGCCAGACCACGCGGTTCGTCCAGCTCATCGAGCGATTTCCCCCCTGGCCCGCCCGCGCCAGATCAGCCGGGCTTGAGCGTCATAGCAAGTTTGCCGACATTCAGTGTGAGTTTCGTCGGCCCGCTGTCCGCGGCCGGCGCGTCGGCACGCCATTGCGCATTGTCGATGTCGCGGTACAGCACGGCCACGCCGATGGCCTGCACACCGCTCTTGAGCTCGAACTGCTTGGTCTGCGTCTCGCCCGGCGACAGGACAAATTCCTGTGAGCTGGCGCTGTCCTGGCCCAGCGTCTGCTGTTCGTGTTCGGTCAGCGCGAACACGTCGACACGTTCGAATTTCGCGGTCTGCGTCAACTGGTAGACGCGCACCGCGACCGGCTGCGCCTTGCCGTCGGAGTTCTGGGTTCTGCTCGGCGCTGCCGATCATCGTGAGGGTCAGCACGGGCGGTGGCTTCGGCTTTGGGCCGCCGCAACTGGCCAGCACCAGCGCGGGGAGCAGCTTCAGCAGGAAGCGACGATGGATCATTGGCGATTTCTCGCGGAAATCTCTTGCAGCGAACGCTCATAGGCGCGGGCAAAGGCCTTGCCGAACACACTGTCGAAGTCATCGGCCAGCGCCTGCACGGTGCGGGCGTGCAAGGTCTCATAGGCGTCCCACGCGCGTGCCTTCTTCTGCGCGGGCAGCAACGATCTGCCGCCGCCCTGTTCCACCTGGGCGCGCAGCTTCACCGGAGCCAGCCCATCGAGCAACGTGCGCACCGCCGACTGCATTGCCGCGATCGATGCCAGCTCGTGCAGCCTGATGTCACGCAATGCCTCTGCCACCGCCTCGTGCGGTGCCATGTCGGTGCGGCGTCCGGTGCCGAGCAGCGCGGCCAGCGCGTCATCGTCGCCGGCGGAGAACTTCAACGGGTTGTTGCCATGCGCCTGGATCATCGTCTGCTCGATGCGGAACTCGCTCTTGATCTGAGCGCGGGCAATCAGGACGGCGCGCAGCCCGGCCACGAGATTGCGGAACGCCTTGCCCAAAGCGAGCATTGTCGCGGGCGGATCCTTGGGACGCGCATCGTGCAGACCGACGCCCTCAAGGAATGCCGCGAGCAGCGCGCCATCATCGGCAACCGCTTCCGGCTCCTGCCTTGGCGGAGGCGGTGGCACGGGCGTGACGACCGGTTCAGCCGGTGGAGCTTTCGCCGGGGGCGGGGCGCGCACGACAGGCGGCGGAGGTGGTGGTGGGGCCGGTCTCGCGTTGCCGGGTGGGGCGATCCCCTCGAGCAGATCCTGGTCCCAGTCGTCCGGCAGCAGGTCGTCGCCCGGAATGACGCCGCCGGAGTGCAGCGGCAGTTGGCCGACCTGTGCCGGCGGATGGAACGCGTCCTGCATCACCGGCGAGTTGTCCGCCTGCGTGGGGCCATGGAACGGTGTCTCATGCGGCTCCGACGCCAGCGGGTCAAAATCGTGCGGCAATTGTGCCGAGCCCGCCGAAATGCTCACGCTCGGATGGTCCGGCTCGTCGAACGGATTGCGTTGCCGCTCCGCCGGCCCGAACGGGTCCATCGAGAACGGATCGGCGAACGGGCCGCCGCGGGAAGCCGGGCCCGCACGCGCGATCTCTTCGTCCACGAGCCGCATCTCGATTTCGTAGGCGCCGACGCGCACGCGGTCACCGTCGCGCAGGCGGCGCAGATCGCCTGCGCCGATAGGGTCGTTTTCGCGATTGAGAAACGTGCCGTTGGTCGAGGTGTCCGCGAGCTGCCACGACCCGCCGCGAAATGCCACCGCGAAGTGTCGCTTCGAAAGCAGCCGTTCGGGATCGGGCAGCACCCAATCGACGCCAGGCCCGCGCCCGACGGAGAATTCCCCACCGGCGACACTGCGGGTCTCGGGTGCCACCGCGTCCGGGCAGCGCAGTACAGTCAACGTCAGTTGCATGGTCTCGATCGCACTACTTATTCGGCCGGAAGCCGCGCTATTACGCCCACTTTCGAGCGAGCGGCGCAATCTTTCTTCCCGTCACGTAACGTCATAGCCGGCACCTCACAGCATGACAGTCCCGCCGTCCACGGCGATCGTCTGCCCGGTGACAAAGCCGCTGCCATCCGAGACCAGCCATGCCACCGTTCCGGTCAGGTCCCCCGGCTCCAGCGTGCGCTGGATCGACTGACCCGCGCGGACCACCTCCAGCCCGCGATCCAGCCGTTCGCCGAAGAACTCGGCGGTGCCCTCGGTCATCACCGCACTTGGCGCCACCGCGTTCACCCGGATGTTGTCACGCCCGAGCTCGCGCGCCGGACCGCGCGTCAGGCCGATCACCGCCGCCTTCGACGTGGTGTAGTGGAGCGCGAACGGCATGCCGTACGTCGCGGCCAGCGAGGCGATGTTGATGATCGATCCGCCGCCTGACTGGCGCATCGCCGGCACCACCGCCTTGCAGCAGTTCCAGATGCCCTTGACGTTGACCGCCATCGTCGCATCCCAATCGGTCTCGGCGATCTGGTTGAAGCGGCCGCCGCGCAGCGAGCCATACAGCGCCGCGTTGTTGATCAGCGCGTCGACGCGGCCGAAGCGCTCCATCGCCAGCTCGACCATGGAATCGGCTGACGCGATGTCGGTCACGTTCAGGGTGACGGCGACCGCGCCGTTGCCGGCGGCGCTGGCGGCGGCGGTGCAGTCCGCGATGTCGCCGGCGACGATGCGCGCGCCGGCCTCGCCAAGGGCGCGGGCATATTCGAACCCCAGGCCGCGTGCGGCTCCGGTGATCAGCACAACCTTATCGGCAACGTTCATCGCACTATCCTCCGCTCAGGCAGCACGCCCGAGGCGATATTCGTCTACCATGTCGCGCACGCGATAGACCTGCACCAGCCCTCTGACCAGCGTCGGTGCGATGCGGTGCCAGCCGAGTGGTCGCAGCGGCGTCAACGGGAACACCGTCGTATCGTCGCGCGCGCCGCGAACCAGCGCAGCCAGGTCGCGTCCCATCATCGTCGCCGCCGCGATGCCGCGACCGTTGTATCCGAGACCGGCATACAGCCCCGGCGCAAGCTCGTGCAGGCGCGGGAAGTGTTCGGTGGTCATCGCGACCCAGCCGGTCCACGCCTGCTGCCACCTCACTGCGCCAAGCTGCGGGAACATTCGCCGGATGCGTGCATCGACGCGGCGCCAGTCGGCGCGGGGCTCGCCGCCGAAGCTCGGGCCATGCGCGCTGCCGTGCAGCCTTCCGTCGGGCAACATGCGCACGCCGGAATACAGCAGGCGCGTGTCGGTCAACGACTGGCGCTCCGGCAGGATGGTGTGGCGGACATTGTCGGACAGCGGCTCGGTGACGAAGCCATGGCCGCGCATCGGGATGATGCTTTCGCGCAGCCCAGGCCACAGATCGCCGGTATAGGCGTTGGTGGCGATCACCACATTGTCCGCGGTCAGGCCGGCAGTGCCGGCATCGATCGCCCAGCGTCCGTCGCGCCGGCGGAGCGCGCGCACCGGCGTTTGTGTATACAGCTCCGCACCCGCGCCGGCGGCCGCGTGTGCCAGGCCGCGTGCATAGGCGAACGGGTTGACGTTGCCACCGCGGCGATCGAGCGATGCCGCCTGATACAGCGACGAACCGATCGCCTCGGCGCAGCGAGTGCCTTCGAGCATCTCCACGGGTGCGCCGTGTTGCTGCCAGTAGTGTGTGCGGCGCTCCAGGTCTCGACGCCCGCGCGGTGAATGCGCGGCGAAGATCAGGCCCGAACGCATCGCCCAACATTCGATGCCGTGGCGTAGGATCAATTCGAACACCAGGTCGGGGCCGGCGGCAATCGCATCGACGATGCGCGGGCCGCGCTTCGGTCCGTAGTGGCGCAGAATGGCCTCGTGTCCGGGCTTCAGATACGGCACCACCTGGCCGAATGCGCGTCCCGACGCGCCCCAGCCGATCTCCTTGGCTTCCAGCACCGCGACATCGACGCCGGCCTGGGCCAGATGCAGCGCGGTCGACAATCCGGTGAAGCCGGCGCCGATGACGGCCGCGGAGACGTGACGCGGTGCTTCCAGCTTCCGCGTCGGTGGTGGAGGTGGCGCTGCGCGGACATAGACATCCGGCGGGCCGGCGAGGTCGGACAAGGGCGCGTGCATGCAACGGACGATGGTGCGTCCCGAGCCGGCGGTAAATCCCTTGCCACGCGCGCCCGCGTTGCACGACACTTGTGTACACCGAACGATCGAGGCTTTCGATACATGCTGCAGATCGCCGAGGCGGTCTTTTCCTGTGGACTGTTCCTGATCGCTGGAATCGCGGGCCTGGTTCTGCGGGGCTATCTTCCCGAGCGGCACCGTGATCGCGAAACGCTGGACTTTGTTCGACTGGCGGTCGGTGCGCTGGTCACGTTTCTCGCCATCGTGCTTGGCCTGCTCACGGCTTCCTCGAAATCGCATTTCGACAATGTAGCCAACAGCTATCGCCACATGGCATCCCAGATCGTGCTGCTCGACGACGGATTGCGGGAGATCGGCAGCGAGGCCGAGCCGCTCCGCGCCGAGATCCGTGCTTACCTGGCCGCCGTCATCTTCAGCACATGGCCGGACGAACCTGCGCCGTCCGGCGAATTCCTGCGCGGCCTGCCGCCCGGACAGTCGGAAAGCAGCGTGCTCTCGACTTTGCTGCGCCACGTCGATGAACAGATCCACGCACTGCAGCCGACGAGCCCGGCGCAGGACAGGCTGATCCCAGCCGTGGGGCAGCAATTCGACGCCTTCATCAATGCGCGTTGGGTTGTGATCGAGACCGAGCACCCGACCATACCCGATCTGTTCTACGCTCTGATGCTGTTCTGGACCTCGTTGATGTTCGTGGGCTTCGGGTTGTGTGCGCCGCGCAATGCGGTGGTTGCCGTGACGGTGCTGATCTGCGCGGTCTCGCTTGCCTCGGTGATCTACGTGATCCTGGAGCTGGACGATCCTGCCGGCGGGCTGATCGCCATTTCGAGCACGCCGCTGCGCGACGCGCTGACCGATCTCGACCGCAAGCCGCCGGTCGAGTTAGGGTCGCGCCACGTCCAGGAATGAGGGTCGTGCCATGGCGCCCAATGCGAAGCGCGTGTTCTATGTGAAGTATCTGTCAGGGCCCGTCTTTGGCCAGATTCTGGCGAAGCGGCCCGACATCCAGCTCGACAAGCTGGAGAACGAAACGCCTGACGCAGAGGCCGAGCCGATCCTGTCGCAGGCGCACGCGTATCAGATCGGCGCGTCCCGCCAGGTGATCGGCAAGCATCTACAGGTCACCGACGCGCTGCTGGCGAAGACGCCCAATCTGGTCGCGGTGTCGTCGAACGGCGCGGGCTACGACACGATCGATGTCGACGCGTGCTCGCGGCAGGGCATCATCGTGGTGAACCAGTCGGGCGGCAACAAGGAGGCGGTGGCCGAGCACGCGCTGGCGATGCTGCTGACACTGTCGAAGCGGATCATCGAGGTGGATCGTCGCATGCGTCGCGCGCCCGACATTCCGCGCAATGCGTTCATCGGCACCGAACTGCTGGACAAGACGATCGGTATCATCGGCATCGGCAATGTCGGCGGCCGGCTGGCGGAGCTGTGCAAGGGCCTGTTCCGTATGCGCGTGCTTGCGTACGACCCGTATCTGTCGGCCGCGCAGATCGCCGCGAAAGGGGCCGAGAAGGTCGAGAAGCTGGACGACATGCTGCGCCAGGCCGACTACGTATCGGTGAACGCGCCCTATACGCGCGAGACGAAGAACATCATGGGCGCGCGCGAATTCGGGCTGATGCAGAAGCATGCGTACTTCGTCACGACGGCGCGCGGCGGTATCCACGACGAGGGCGCGCTGGCCGCGGCGCTGGCGGCGAAGCAGATTGCCGGCGCGGGGCTGGATGTGTGGGAGGACGAACCGCCGCCGCATGACCACAAGCTGATGGCATTCGACAACGTGCTGGTCAGTCCACACACGGCGGGCGCGACGGTGGAGTCGCGCGACAACATGGCGCGGTTCGCGGCCGAGCAGCTGATCGAGATACTTGACGGCAAGCGCCCGCCGCGGCTGATCAATCCGGACGTGTGGCCCGAGTACTGCGCGCGGTTCGAGCGGATACTGGGGGTGCGGCCGGCGGGGTGAGCCGGCTGCGCGACCCCTCTCCCCATCCCTCTCCCGCAAGGGAGAGGGGTTGCGGGGCGTTACTTCTTCGCGTGCCTCCCGGCCGAGGCGCCGGCGATGCGGCCGAATACCGAGCCGGACATCAGGCCCGCGCCGCCCAGGTAGTTCTGGTAGAACACGCCGCCCACCAGTTCGCCGCCGGCGAACAGGCCGGGGATGATCCGTCCGGTAGTGTCTTCCACCTCGCCGTCCGTGGTGATCTTCAGGCCGCCGAAGCTGAAGGTGATGCCACACGTCACCGCGTAGCCGTGGTACGGCGGTTCGTCGATCGGCAGCGCCCAGTTCGACTTCGGCGGGGTGATGCCCTTGGTGGCCTTGCCGTCGAGGATCGCCGGATTGAACTCGGTCGGCTGACACGCGGCATTGAATTGCTTCACCGTGCGCACCAGCCCTTCGGTGCTGATCTCCAGCTTCTGCGCCAGCTCCTCCAGCGTGTTCGCCTCTGCCTTGGTGACCTGGCGGATGCGGTACTCGTCGCGCGTCAGGTGGTTGGTCTTGTTGTCGAAGATCTGCACCGCCATGCGCTGCGGCTGCTTCATCACCTCGCGGCCATATTTCGCGTAGGTATGGTTGCGGAAATCCGCGCCCTCATCGACGAAGCGCTCGCCATTGGCGTTGACGATGATGCCGATCGGATAGGAGTGCTTCTGGTAGTTGTCGAGCACGACGCGGTCGCCGAACGGCGGCGCGCTGAGGTCCCACTGCACGGCGTGGCAGGTTGACCAGCCGCCGAACGCTGCCGCGCCGATCTCGAGTGCCGCCTTGATGCCGTCGCCGGTGTTGTGGCGTGTGCCGCGCACGCGCGCCATCTCCCAGCCGGGACCGTAGTAGCGGACGCGCATTTCGGGATCGGCCTCGAAGCCGCCGCAGGCCAGCACCACCGACGTCGCGCTGATGTCCTCATAGCCGTCGGGGCCGAACACGGTGACACCGGTGACGTCGCCCTTGCGGTTCTGGATCAGCCTTCGCAGTCCGGTTTCGTAACGGACGGTGATGCCGTAGCGCTCGGCTGACTTGAACAGGAAATCCACCAGGCCCCAGCCGCCGCCGACCGCCTCCACCGCCATGCCGCCGAAGAAGTGCTGGATGCCGTTCACCAGATACGACTGGCGCTTGAACATCGGAATCCAGCGCACGCCCTTCTCGCGCATCCACACGACGGTCTCGCGTGAGCGATTCACCAGCAGGTCGGCGAGTTCCGGCTCCGACAGATTCTCGGTGACCTTCATCAGGTCGTCCATGTAGATCTCCGCCGTGAAGGGCGGGACGTACATCTGCTTCGCCTCTGCGTCGGACAGATCGATCAGCACATCGCCGCGCAGGTCGTCCACGCCGTTGTGCACGAAGCGGAAGCCGCCGGCGGTGAAGGTGGAGTTGCCACCGCGTTCGTCCTCGCTGGCCTTCTCCAGCACCAGCACCTTCGCACCCTTCTCCTGGGCAGCGAGGGCGGCGCACAGCGCGGCATTGCCCGCACCAACCACGATCACGTCATATGGGCCGGCATCAGCCATCGGGGCCTCCTGAAGCTTCGTCCGGTCTCCTTACGAACGGTTGCCGCCCGGTGCAAGGCGTCGCACAGTCGGCCGCCCGACGGGAGAGACGGACGATGGACGAGGAAGGCCAGGACGCGTGGCACGAGATCGTGCGTGACGTGCTGAAGCGACATGAGGTGAAGCTGGTCGCCTATGTGCCCGACAACGTCCTGCGCCCGCTGATCGACGCGGTGCACGCCGACCGGTTCTTCACCGCGTTCTCCTGCGCGCGGGAGGAGGAGGCGGTGGGCATCGTCTCGGGCGCCTGGATGGGCGGGCTGCGCGGCATCGTGCTGATGCAGACCTCGGGGTTCGCGACACTGCCGAACGCGATCGCCTCGCTGGCGGTGCCGTTTCAGATCCCGGTGCTGATGATGGTGTCGGAGCGCGGCACGTTGGGCGAGTTCAACATCGGCCAATCGCTGGTCGCGCGCACCATGCGTCCCGTGCTGCAGGCACTGGCGGTCGAGCATCACACAATGACGCGGCTCGATGAGGTGGAGTTCACCGTGGATCGCAGCATCACGCAGGCGGTCGCGACGCAGGCGCCGTGCGTGTTCATCCTCTCGCCGCTGCTGACCGGCGGCAAGGTTTTCGCGAAGTGAGCGGCGCCATGAGCTTTGCAGCGAACCATCCGGCGAACCGCGACCAGGCGAAGGTGATGAACCGGTTCGACATCACCAAGCGCATGGTGGCGCGCCTGCGGCACGACGAGGCGGTGATCGGCGGGATCGGCTACACCAATTTCGACCTGTGGGCGGCGGGGCGACGGCCGCAGAATTTCTACATGCTGGGCAGTATGGGGCTGGCGGTGCCGATCGCGCTGGGCGTCGCGCTGGCGCAGCCGCAGCGCAAGGTGATCGCGCTGGAGGGAGATGGGTCGATCCTGATGCAGGTCGGTTCGTTGGCGACGGTTGCGGCGCGGAAGCAGAAGAACCTGGCGATCGTGATCATGGACAATGGCACGTATCAGATCACCGGCGGACAGCTTACCTCGACCGAGTTGGGTGCCGACATCGTCGCGATGGCGCGCGGCGCGGGCATCGCGCAGAGCGCGTGGGCGGCGGACGAGGGCGGGTTCGAGGAACTGATCGAACTGTCGCTGCGCGAGGACGGGCCGTGGCTGATCGGGTGCCGGATCGACCGCGAGAAGCCCGCGGACACCACGGAGCGCGATCCGCCGCGCATCCGCGACCAGTTCATGCGTGGGTTGGGCGTGAGGAAGTGAGGCGGCGGGCGTTGCTCGCCGCGGCCGGTTCCGTGCGTCATGTCACGATGGAGAACGGCAAGGCGATCAGGGTGGGCCGGTGCAGGCGTGTGGCGGCGATGGCGGGGATATTGCCGGTGGGGCCAGAGCCGCGGCGGCCGGTGCGGGGGGCGGAAACGACCGCTCGATGAGGTCGCTGACCAGGCGGGCGAGGCTGCCGCCCTCGCGGATGATGGCGCGCTGCAGCTCCCGCCATAGCTGATGGCTCGGCATGATGCCGAGATCGCGGCAGATGTCGGCGATGACGGCGCCGATCGGCTGGCGGCGGACCGCGGCGGCGATCTGCTCCGGCGTTGGCAGGTGAGCGAGACGGGAATTGGCGGGCGGTGCGGCCCCTACGGGTGAGGCCGAGGTGCGCTGCGTGACGGCGGGAGGGCGTCGCGGCGTGGGTTGTGCGTCCAGGCTGGCGGCGTTGCGGATCAACCGTGCTTCGAGGGCATTGGCGCGGTGCAGGCCTCGGGTGATGCACGCGAGGATCAGTCCGATGTCGCGGGTGCCAAACGGGCGCGTGGCTGCGGCGAGGTCGGTGGTGGCGCTGTGCTGCCGCAGGGTGGCGGCGAGTTCCTTGCCGTAGTCGATGAGCCTGCGGACGAGGTCCAGCAGGCGGCCGACGCGGCTGGGCTCGGGGGTGGGGGTTGGAGTGAGTGTCGCGGCGGACATGAACAGAAGGAGAACATGGAGCGGCGGCGGATGTCAAGGAATATTTTCCCCTATCGCGTGGCCCCGCTGCTCAGTCGGCGTAGAACTCCTCGACGGTCATCGAGATCCCCGGCGGCTCCAGAGTGATTTTGCCGGACACGAAAATCTGGGTCGCAACCTCACCGGTTGGCAAACGCGAGTGGCGGACGATGCGCTGCTCGTCAGGCCAGATGATCAGGTAATGCCGCACCGATGGCAGCCTGAAGTAGGCACGTAGCTTGGTCGCCCGATCCCTGGTGCCGCTGTCCGGAGACAGCACTTCGACGAGCACCAGCGGGTCGGGGACCTTGATGGCATCACCATGCAATTGCGGTCCGCAGCGCAGGAGAGCGTCGGGCTCGAAATCACTGTCTTCGACTTGGATCGTCATCCCGTCACCGAAGACCTGACAGGACGTCAGTCCCGCCTTTCGTATCGCGCGTCGCAAGGCGTCGCGCGCCGTACCCTTGCGCAGGTTGTGAGAGGCCTGATCGGGTGCCATGGCGACCACGATGCCGTCGATCCGCTCAAACCGGCCGGAAGGCTGCTGGTCCACCCAGGCCTGGAACTCCTCCCGGGTCATAGGGGTCTCGGGCGGACGATGCACTATGACGCTTCCGCGCGCTCCAGCGCGGCGCGATCCCAGCGCGCAAGATCGGCCGCGGCAGCGTAGGTGCTTTGCAGGAACTCGAGCAGACAGTCATCCGGCGAAGCCGCCTTGCGAACCGTGTCGTAGGGCAGGATGAACTGGCCCAGCTCCCGATCGTAGGCGGCGCCGTCCGGCCGCACTCGTGCATCCGCGAAGCCCGCCGGTTCGGGATAGGCGTAACTGTAGAACGCCGGCTTGCCGTATCCGCCATTGCCCGGCCAAAAGCCGCAACTGCTGACCTCGTGCGAATACGCCTCCTGCATGACCCACGCACCGAGATTGGGCGAGTCGCTCGTCAGCTTCGGTGCGGATCGTCCGGAAAACCGCGTCACAGCGAGGTCGAAGCTGCCCCAGAAGAAATGCACCGGGCTGACCTTGCCGAGGAACGGCGAGCGGAATTTTGTGCAGACGCGGTCGGCGTCAACCAGGGCACGCCAGAACCGCTGCGCATAGTCCGCGTCGTACGATGCGTGCACATGATCCTGATCGAACGGCACGGCGTCGGGGATCTCGACCGGCATGGTCCAGATCCGCGTTTCCAGACTCAGTGCCCGCAACCGCCCCATGACCTCGGCGTAGAAGTCGGCGACGCTGCGCGGTGTCAGCGCAACCTTCTCGGTGGCGCCGTCGGTGGTCTGGATGATCAGCGCGTGATCGATGAAGTCGAAGTCGAGTTGAAACCCGCGCGACCCGTATGGGATCACTGACGTGGTGAGGCCGCGGCTGGTCACGTAAAGCGGCGCCTGCCACCAGTGGTTGATCAGCGACGCATGGGCGAGGCGGATCTTCCCGACAACCTGTGTCCAGAGTTGCAGCGTGGCGCAGGTCTCAGCCCACTCGGCAAACGGAAGTTCGGGCCAGGGGTTCATGCGCAGGTCCGGTGTCTATACATCCACCACCACATACTGCTGCTCCACCGTCACCGGCACAGTCTCCGCCACATAGGGTCCCTGCACGACACGCTGGCCCTCGGCGACCTCGACCGGATAGCTGCGCACCTGGATGCGGTCCGGTTCGCAGTACCGACTGCCCGGTGCGCACATCGAACTCCCAACCATGCCACGGACAGCGGATGATCTCGCCCTTGCGCGAGTATCTGTACTGGCCGGGCTCGTCGGATTCGATCAGACCGGTGAGAATGCCCTCGCACATCGGGCCGCCCTGGTGTGGACAGCGGTTGAACAGGCCGAAGAATTCACCGTCCAGGTTGAATACCGCGATCGAACGGCCACGCACGGTCACCAGCTTCCGGCTGCCCGGCGGAATCTCGGCAACCGTCGCGACCACGTGCTTGCTCATGCAACTCTCGTCCCGTCTGCTGGCATCGATCCGCGCTGAACGCTACCTCCCGCTGCCTGTTGCCGCAACGGCCCCGACGCCTTAAACCGTGCATGCGTCCGGAAAGCTGGAGAAGCATCGATATGCGAGGGGTTCGTATTGGCCTGGCTGCCTTGGCAGCGGGCCTTATTTTTGTCTGCGCCGAGGCCAACGCCGATACGATCAGGTTCGGCGGCATTCTGCCGCTCACCGGTCCGGGCGCATTGATCGGCACGGCCGAAATGCACGGTGTGCAGTTCGCGGTCGATCAGGCCAATGCCAAAGGCGGCGTGCACGGCAATCAGATCGAGGTGCAGTTCGAGGACAACCAGGCGAAGCCTGACCAGTCTGTGCTGAGCTTCAACAAGCTGACCGATCTCCAGCATGTGTCGGTGATCTTCACCGGCTATTCCGGGCCGACGCTCGCCATGGCGCCGCTGGCGACGCGCAAGAAGGTGCTGCTGGTGAATGCCGGCGCGCAGGCGGACGCGCTGGCGAAGGCATCGCCCTATCTTGTCAACACGCTGCCCACGATCGGCGACGAGATCTCGGTGCTGTCCAAGTGGCTGGTCGGCGAAGGCAAGAAGAATGCCGCGATCATGTTCGAGAACGACGCGGCCGGGATGTCAGGACGCGACGACTATCTGCACTCGTTCCCCGAGGCCGGCGGGACGATCCTGGCGCAGGAGGCAACACAGTTCGGACAGACCGACTTCCGTCCCGCGCTGCTGAAGCTTGCCGATGCGAAGCCCGAAGTGATGCTGGTGGCGATCACCGCGGGGCTGCTGCAGATGGCGCAGGAGTACCATCAGCTTGGCATGAAGTTCACCGTCGCCGGCACGACCTTCTTTGCCGATCCGTCCACCATCGCTGATCCGTCGTCGGCCGGCTTCGTGCACACCCAGTTGCGCATCGATGCACCGCCCGATCTTGCCGCGCAGTTCAAGGCGAAATACGGCGCTGACATGGAGTTCTTCGCCAAGCAGTACTACAACGCGGCGCAGATCGTGCTGACGACGCTCGACAAGGTGCTGGCGGAGAACAAGCCGGTCACCGGCGAGACCATGCACGACACGCTGCTGCAGATCCGCAAGTTCCAGGGCCTGATCCCGCTCGAGTTCAAGACCAATACCGCGAGCGTGCCGATCGACATCAACATCATGCGCGACGGCAAGGACGAGACGCTGAAGCAGACGCAATAGCGTCGTCGCATGCTTGCCCTGCAATTGCTGGCCACCGGCCTGGTGACCGGCTGCGCGCTTGGCGTCGTGGCGATCAGCTTCTCACTGGTCTACGCCACCACGAAGATCTTCCACGTAGCGCACGCCGGCATCTATACGCTGGGCGGCTATCTGGCGTGGTCGCTGGTGGTGCACGGCGCGCCGCTGCTGTTCGCATTGCTGGTGCCGATCGCGGTGTGCGCCGCGCTCGGGGCGTTGATTCAGAGCCAGCTCTACGCCCGCCTCGAGCGGCGGCGCGCGACGCATCTGGTGATCCTGATCGCCTCGCTCGGCACGCTGTCGGTTATTCAGAACATCGTCGCCGCGGTCTATACGCCGAACATCCTGCAATTCCCGCTGGCGTGGAGCAGCAAGGTTGTGGTGCTCGGAGCGATGCGGCTGACCTATACGCAACTGCTGACGATCCTGGTCAGCCTGGCCGCCTATCTCGCCACGATGCTGTTCGCGCATCGCACGATCCTAGGGAAGCGCATTCGTGCGGTCGCCTCGAATCCCATGCTGGCCGACATCACACGGCTTCAGCCGCAGACAGTGTATATCTACGTGATTGCCATCGCCTCGGCGCTGGTCTGTTTGCCGGGCATTCTGGTGCCGCTCGATCTCGGGCTGCAGCCGTATAATGGCGTCACCCCGCTGCTGACCGCCACCATCGCGATGATCGCCGGCGGCGTCGGCAGCATCACCGGCGCCTTCGTGCTGTCGGTGGCGATCGCGGTCCTTCAGAACCTGTCGCTGCTGGTGATGCCAGGCGAATGGAGCATCGGCGTGACGTTCTTCATCTTCGTGATCTTCATGCTGTTCCGTCCCACTGGTCTGTTTGCGGCGCGCTGATGGATTTTCTTTACAGCTACATCGTGCTCGCCGAGATCTACGTGCTGCTCGGGTTGTCGACCAATCTACTGGTGGGCATCGTCGGCATATTCTCGGTGTCGCAGGCGGCGGTGTTCGGCGTGGGTGCCTACGTGGTCGCGCATTTCCTGATGGCGAGCAGTGCGCTGCCGTTCATCCCGGCACTGGCGATCGCCGCGGCCTGCTGCGTGGCGCTCAACATTCTGGTCACGCTGCCGTCGCTGCGGGTGTCGGGGGATTACTTCGTGGTGACGTCGTTCGGCATCCAATTGTTGGCGACGGCGGTATTCACCAACTGGACCGCGGGCACCGGCGGCGCGAACGGGCTGCCCGGCATCCCGCCGCCCGACATCTTCGGCTGGCAGGTCGAATCGACCGCGCAATACGTGCTGCTCTGCAGCGTCGCCGCGGGGCTGGGCTGCATCTGCTTTCACCTCATCATGCGTGCGCCGTTCGGGCGGCTGCTGCGTGCGATTCGCGAGGACGAGACGGCGGTGGCGGCCGCCGGCAAGAACGTGCTGCGCGCCAAGGTGTCCGCTGCCGCATTGGCCGGCGCGTTCGCCGGAACCGCGGGCGGGCTTTACGCCACGTTCCTCAGTTTCATCGATCCATCGTCGTTCGATCTCGACGGTTCGATCCTGCTATTGACCATGGTGGTCGTGGGTGGTGCGCGCACGCTGCTGGGGTCGATCCTCGGGCCGTTTTTGCTGCTCGCGCTGCCGCAGGTGCTAACCTTGGTGGAGATTCCGACAACGATCGCGGCCGCGGCGCGACAGCTCATCTACGGGCTGCTGCTGATCCTGTTCATGCTGTTCCGCCCACAGGGCCTGGCAGGCGAGCGGCTATGACGGCGTATCTACAGGTCGCGGGGCTCGATCACCGTTTTGGCGGCTTGCATGCGCTGCGGGATTGCAGCTTCGCGATCGAGCAGGGGCGCATCACCTGCCTGGTCGGCCCGAACGGCGCCGGCAAGACCACGATCTTCAACGTGATCACAGGCTTTCTGAGGCCGGACGAAGGCAGCGTGGTGTTTCGCGGGAGCAAGTTGGACGGCGTGCGGCCGCAGGCGATCGTGCGCGCCGGCATCGCGCGTACCTTCCAGAACCTGCGGCTGTTCACCGACCTCACCGCGCTCGACAATGTGCTGGTCGGTATCAGTGGTCAGTTCGGCGAGGAACCCATCGGCGCCATATTCCGCCCGCTGCATACCGCGCGGGCGCAGCAGCGGCGACGACAGGATGCGCTGGCCACGCTGGACCATGTCGGACTGGCGAGCCGCGCGCATGACACGGTGCGCAATCTCTCCTATGGCGAACAGAAGCTGCTGACGATCGCGCGTGTTCTGGCGACCGGGGCGGAACTGCTGCTGCTCGACGAGCCCGCGTCGGGGCTGTCCGCCGGCGCGCTCGACGCGGTCATGGCGTTGCTGCGGCGCCTGCAATCCGAGGGCAAGACGTTGCTGGTGGTGGAGCACAACACGCGTGTCGTGCAGCAGATCGCGGACGAGGTGCTGTTTTTGCACCAGGGGCATCTGATGGCGCAGGGCACGCCGGAACGGATCATCAGCGATCCGGCGCTCGCGGAAATCTATTTTGGCGGGGCGCTGTGATGCTGTTGCAGCTATCCGGACTGGCCGCTGGATATGGCGCCAAGACGGTGATCTCGGATGTGTCGTTCGCGCTGGAGCCTGGGCAGATACTGGCGTTCCTCGGTCACAACGGTGCCGGCAAGACAACCACGCTGAAGACGCTGATGGGACTGCTGCCGCCGCGCGCCGGAGAGGTGGTGTTCGACGGTCAGCGGATCGAGCGGCTGGATGTTGCCAAACGCGTGTCGCTGGGCCTGCGCCTTTTGCCGGAAGGCCGCGGCATTTTCCCCGACCTCGGCGTTGCCGAGAACATCGACGTGGTCGCCGCGCGCAATGTCGGTACGGCCGCGATGTTCGGCATCGCCGATGTGTATCGGCTGTTCCCGGCGCTGGAGGAGCGTCGCGCGACGCGTGCCGGCAGTCTGAGCGGCGGGCAGCAGCAGATGCTGGCTCTGGCACTGGCGATATTGGGCACGCCGCGCTGCCTGCTGCTGGACGAGCCTTCGATCGGACTGGCGCCCAATCTGGTGGAGCGGCTGTTCCAGCAGGTGCGGGAGGTCTGCAAATCGCACGCGATGACGGCGATTCTGGTGGAGCAGAATGTTGCCGCGGCGATGCAGATCGCGGACCGGGTTATCATTATGAACAACGGCCAGATCGTGTTCGACGGCCTGCCGCAGGAAGCGCGAGAGTCGAACTTCTGGCACTACTTCTAGGCGAAGCTTGACACCTTGAATCCCGCTGCCCGAGATTGCCTCGGGGCTTCGGCGAGGGAGAGTTGGATGGAAGCGCGGCTGGTTGCGGCGGTTGCCGCCTTGGGCATGACTGTGGCGTCTTGTGCCGCGCATGCACAGATCAAGATCGGCGCGATCCTCTCCATCAGCGGACCGGGCGCGGCAATGGGCGTCGGCTACAAGGGCGCCTTCGAACTGTTCCCCACGGAAATCGCCGGCCAGAAGATCGAGTACATCATCCGCGACGATGCGACCGATGCCAGCACGGGTTTCACCATCGCGCAGAAGATGATCTCGGAAGACCACATCGATGCCTTCATCGGACCGTCGCTGACCGCTACCGACGCCGCGGTGGCGCCGCTCGCCAACCAGGCGAAGGTGCCGATGATTGCCATGGCGCCCTACGAGTATGACCCGCAGAAGCAGCCCTACACCTTCAACGACGCGCAGCCGCTGTCGCTGATGGTCGCCGCGGTGTTCAAGTACATGCAGCAGCACGGGGTGAAGAACGTCGGCTATATCGGATTTTCCGATGGCTGGGGTGATCAGGTGCTCGCGGCAACCAAGCTCGCTGCCGCCAGCGATGGGATCAGCATCCTCACCGACGAACGCTATGCGCGCACCGACACGACGTGCGAGGCGCAGGCGCTCAAGCTTATCAGCGCGCATCCGCAGGCGGTGATGATGGGCAATTCGGCGACGCCCGCGGCACTTCCCGTGGTCGCGCTGCGTCATCGTGGCTACAAGGGCACCATCTACGGCAATCACGGCATCGTCTCGCCGGCGTTCATCAAGGTCGGGGGCGCCGCCGTCGAGGGCGTGATCGCGGTCACGTCGCCGGTGGTCGTGACGGACCAGTTGCCAGACTCCAACCCGGTGAAGCCGGTCGCGGCCGCCTTCGTGAAGGACTATGGGGAAAAATTCGGCGTCCAGGGCGTCAGCCCGTTCGCCGGCTACAGCTACGATGCGATGCTGCTGCTGAAGGCCGCGATCCCCGAGGCACTGAAGGCCGGCAAGCCAGGCACCGAGGCGTTTCGCGTGGCGTTGCGCGATGCACTCGAGAAGACGCACGACCTGGTCGGCGTCAGCGGCGTCTACACGATGTCGCCCACCGACCATAACGGCCAGGACGCCAGGGCCGCCATGCTCGTTGAAGTGCAGGACGGCGCCTGGAGGGCGATCAAATAGCCCGATCGCGCGGGCCGCATGGACTCGTTCATCTTCTTCGCGCTGTTGCAGGATGGGGTAACGACGGGCGCGATCTACCTGCTGCTCGCCATCGGGCTGCTGATCGCGTTCTCGGTCACGCGCGTTATCTTCGTGCCGCAGGGCGATCTGCTGGCATTCGGTGCTCTGACCGCGGCCAGTCTTCAGTCGGGGCAGGTGCCTGGAACGCTGTGGTTGCTCGACGGCATGTCCGCGCTCGCGCTGGTTGCCTCGCTGCGACGCGGTGCGTGGCGTGCTGCGATCGCCTGGGGCGTTTATCCGTTGGTATTGACGCTCGCTGCCCGGTTGCTTGCGCCGCTGCAGCAACCCGCCGTCTCGATCCTGCTGGCATTGACGATCGTCACGCCGATGGGACCGCTGATCTGGCGGTTTGCATTTCGGCCGGTCGCCGATGCCTCGGTGCTGGCGCTGCTGATCATCGCCATGGCGCTGCATTTCGTGCTCAGCGGCCTTGGCCTGGTGTTCTTCGGCCCGGAGGAAGCCAGCGCCCCGGCGCTGACCGATACGAGCTTTGATCTCGGCCAACTGAATGTCTCGGGCCAGTCGATCTGCGTGCTGGCAAGCTGCGCCATCCTGGTCGCCGGATTGCGCTGGTTCTTCGGCGCCACGATTCACGGCAAGGCATTGCGCGCTGCCGCCTCCGACCGGCTGGGCGCGCGGCTGGTCGGTATCGACGCCGGTGCGAGTGGCGCGCTCGCCTTCGCGCTCGCCGCCTTCATCGCGGCACTGGCCGGCGTGCTGATCGGTGCGATCACGCCGCTATCGGTACGATTCCGGCTTCGACATCGGACTGAAGGGTTTTGTCGCAGCGATCATGGGCGGACTGGCTTCGTTCCCGCTCGCCGCCGCCGGTGCGGTGCTGATCGGTGTGCTGGAATCGCTCGGCAGCTTCTGGGCCAGTGCGTATCGCGACGTTATCGTCTTCACGCTGCTGATTCCGGTTCTCGTCTGGCTTTCGCTGCGCGCCGGCTCGGACGAGGAGCGCGCGTGATTCGAAGCGCGTGAAGGCAGCTTCGTCGCTGCTGCTTGCCGCACTGGCGATCGTGCTGGCGCCGATGCTGCTGCCGACGTTTTACGTGACCTTGGCTGGCTATATCGGGCTGGCGACATTGGTGGCGCTTGGACTCGTGCTGCTGACCGGCATCGGCGGTCAGACCTCGTTCGGGCAGGCGAGTTTCGTCGGCCTTGCCGCCTATTCCACAACGCTGCTCACCAAATTTGCGGGCCTGCCGCCGATGATCGGCCTGCTCGTCGGGCTGATCGTCACCGGCGGCGTCGCCTGGCTGCTCGGCCTAATCACCGCGCGTCTGTCCGGGCATTTCCTGGCGCTCGTGTCGGTGGCCTGGGGCATGGCGTTCTTCTCGCTGTTCGGCACGTTGCCGCTGCTGCACGGTTTCAACGGCATCGGCGACATTCCGCCGCTGACGCTTGGGCCGCTGTCTGCCGCCGGCCAGCGCGTCAATCTGGGGGTCATTCTGGCCGTAGTGGCGATTGTCATGGCGATGTCGGCCAATCTGCTCGACAGCCGCACGGGCCGCGCGATGCGCACGCTGAATGGAGCGCGTCTGATGGGCGCGAGCATGGGGATCGACACGGTCCGGCTCAGCCGGCGCGTGTTCGTCATCGCCGGCCTGTATGCCGGTCTCGCGGGGTTTCTGTTCGCGCATTTTCAGCGCTTCGTCAGCCCGACGCCGTTCGGGCTGGGCGCCAGCATCGACTACCTGTTCATGGTGATCATCGGTGGGGCGGAATGGCTGTGGGGCGCGCCGGTTGGCGCGGCGCTCGTCGTGGTGTTGCGCGATCAGTTCAACGACTGGATCCCGAGGCTGACCGGTCGCGCCGGGGATTTCGAGGCGCTGGTGTTCAGCCTGGTCGTCATCGTGCTGCTGCAACGCGCGCCCGAGGGGCTGTTGCCGTTGCTCGCGCGCCTGCGGCGGGAAAAGCCCGTCACGCATGCCGAGGAAGTTTATGACCCAATCGTTGTGCCGGTCGCCACGGCGGTCGCGCCAGGCGCGGAGCTGCTCGCCGTCGAGGCGGTATCACGCAATTTCGGCGGCCTGGCCGCGGTGCGCGATGTGTCGTTCGCGGTGCGCGCGAACGAAATCGTCGCGCTGATCGGCCCGAACGGTGCGGGCAAGACGACGCTGTTCAATCTCATCAGCGGCGTGTTGGCGCCGAGTGCCGGCGGCGTGCGGCTGTTCGGTCTGCCATCGCTGCGACTGTCACCGCATCGCATCGCGGCGCTTGGTGTCGCGCGCAGCTTCCAGCACGTGCGGCTGCTTGGGCGTCGCAGCGTGCTGGAGAATATCGCACTCGGTGCGCATCTGACCGGACGTGCCGGTCTGTTGCGCTCGATGTTGCGGCTCGATCGCGCCGAGGAAGGCGCGCTGCTGGAAGATGCGCGAGAGCAGGCACGACGGCTCGGACTTGGCGCGCTGCTCGATCGGCGTGCCGGCGATCTGCCGCTCGGCCAGCAGCGTGTGGTCGAGATTGCCCGGGCGCTGTGCGTGCGGCCGCGCCTGCTGCTGCTGGACGAACCGGCGGCGGGGCTGCGGCTGTCGGAGAAGCAGCGTCTCGCCGGTCTGCTCCGTCAGTTGCGCGCAGAGGGAATGGGCGTGCTGCTGGTCGAACACGATATGGACTTCGTGATGGGTCTCGCTGATCGGATCGTGGTGATGGATTTCGGGCAGAAGATTGCCGAGGGTTCGCCGGAGCGCGTGCAGTCCGATCCGGCGGTGATGGAAGCCTATCTCGGCACCGTCGCATGACGGCGCTGCTGCAGATCGATGGCCTTCGCGCCGGCTACGGCAAGGTGGAGGTGCTGCACGGTGTCAGCCTTGCCGTGCCGGAAGGAAGCATGGTGGCCATCGTCGGTCCGAATGGCGCGGGCAAGACGACACTGATGGGCGCGGTGATGGGTCTGCTGCCGCGCGCTGCCGGCAGTGTCCGCTATCGCGATGTACCGGCGGGCACGACCGAGGCGCTGGTGACAGCGGGCGCCGTGCTGGTGCCTGAACGGCGCGCGCTGTTCGCAGACATGAGCGTCGAGGACAATCTGCTGCTGGGGTCTTATGCGCGGTACCGGGCCGGCGCGCGCGATGATGGGGCGACGATGCGGGAGGTGTTCACGATCTTTCCGCGCCTTCAGGAGCGCCGGCGTCAGCTTGCCGGTACGTTGTCCGGTGGCGAGCGGCAGATGCTCGCGCTGGGTCGTGCGATGATGGCGCGACCGCGCCTGTTGCTGCTGGACGAGCCGAGCCTCGGGTTGGCGCCGATGATCGTGCGGGAGATCTTTCGCGTGCTGGCGGACCTGCGCGCGCGCGGGCTGTCGATCCTGCTGGTGGAGCAGAACGTGCGTGCGGCATTGCAGGTATCGGATTACGGCTACGTGCTGGAGATGGGCAACGTGGTGGCGGAGGGTCCGAGCGCCGTGTTGGCGGGCGACGCACGCATCGTCGAGACGTATCTTGGATTGCGGCGCTGAAGCTACCTGTCATCCACCGGAGGATTGGCCACCACCGATGGGCGCGCGTCGAACGTCGCATGCCATGCTGCGAGGCGCGGGTGGCCGTCACGCCAGAGCAGTTCGGAGAATCGGAAATCCAGGTACGACAGTGCGTTGCCGATCGCGATGTGGCCGATGGTGAGGGGGCCTGCGGCCAGCGCATCCGCTTCCTGCTCGAGCGCATCGACGCATGCGTGCAGCTTGCCCTGCCACAGCGCCATGTGCGGTTCGCTCTGTTTCTCCGCCGGGCGAAAGCGTTCGCCGAGCCAGGGAAGTGCTATGTCCAGCATTCCGTCGCCGAGCGCGAGGCGGCGCAGCGCGGTCAGCCGCTCGGGCCACGCGGGGTACAGCTTCGGCCCATCATGCAGCGTGTCGAGGTATTCGCAGATCACCGGCGAATCGTAGATGATCGTGCCATCCTCCAACACGAGCGTCGGGATCTTGCCCAGCGGGTTCTCGCGCATCAGCTCGCGATGCGGTATCGTGCCGCCGACCACTGTGCGAACCGTCTCGATCCGGTCTGTCAGACCGAGTTCGTGCGCGACGATCATCACTTTGCGCACATAGGGCGAACGCGGCGACCAGTGCAGTTTCATCATTCACCTTCCCGGTAGTGTCTCAGTTTGCAATCTCAACGCGATTTCGCTTCAGAAAACGGAGGGTTTTCCAATGGCTGATGCCCGCTGCAGTTGCGGCACTCTCACACTAACGCTTCCAGGACCATCGGATTTGGTTGTCGCCTGCCATTGTCTTGACTGTCAACGGAGAACCGGCGCGCCATTTGGCGTGGGCGCCTTTTATCCGGTCGACGCCGTCGGCATTTCTGGAACTCCGAGAGAGTTCACCCGCGATGCAGCAAGCGGCGGGAAGGTGCGCAGCTACTTTTGTCCAAACTGCGGGTCAACGATCTATTGGAAGGCCGACAACCTACCCTCGCTGATCGGCGTTGCAGTCGGCGCACTGGCAGATCCCAAATACCCGGCGCCCTTCAGATCGGTTTTTGAGCAGTCAAGACATCATTGGGTTCAAATTGAGGGTGCCGTCGAGCACTTCCAGCAAAGCAGCGTGGCAAGAAATTCAGGCTGAGACACCACCCCTTCCTTCACCACATGTCCTCCATCGCCGCAGTGTGGCATCCTCTGCGGGAGCCAGGCCAGAGGAGGGAACGCAATGAACTGGATCGAGGTGAATGGCACGAGCCTGCGCTATGAGCTGTCCGGCAGCGGCAAGACGACGCTGGTTCTGGTGCACGAGATGGGCGGCACGCTAGACAGTTGGGATCAGGTGTTGCCGGCGCTGAACAACTCCCGCCAGGTGCTGCGCTATGACACGCGCGGCGCGGGACAGTCGGAGAAGATCCAGGGCCGCGTCACGTTCGACGACATGGCGGATGATGTCGCGGCATTGCTTGATGCGCTGGGGATCAAGGGCAAGGTCGCGCTCACTGGCACTGCGGTCGGCGCGGCCATCGCCATTCACTTCGCGGTGCGTCATGCGGCGCGTGCCGGCGCTCTGGTGGTGACCAGCCCGGCCACTGGCGTCGCTGCCGATCGGCGCCAGGCGACGCTGGATCGCGCCGCTGCCGCCGAGACGCAGGGCATGCGCGCGCTGGTGGAACAGAGCCTCGCCAACTCCTATCCGCCCGAGGTTCGCCACAACGCGGAGGAGTTCCGCAAATTCCGTGCGCGCTGGCTGGCCAACGATCCGCAGAGCTTTGCCGCGATCAATCGCATGCTCGCGGACTCCACGGTGACCGAAGAGCTGCCGCGTATCGCCTGCCCGACGCTGGTGATCGGCTGCACGCATGATAGGCTGCGCCCGCCGTCAGCGATCGAGCCGATGGCAAAGCAAATATCCGGAGCCGAATATCTGGAGATCAACTCCGGCCACTTCGCCGGCGTCCAAACTCCGGGACTGGTATCGCAGGCGTTCCACAGCTTCCTGCTCGCACACGGGTACTGAAGTCTGGACGCGCATTTCGATCCGGGGCTGTTCAAGCCCGCGCTGATCATTCTGGCCGCAGCCGCCATCGTGATTCCGCTGTTCCATCGGCTGCGGCTCAGTCCGGTGCTGGGGTTCATGCTGGTCGGTGTCGCCGTGGGACCGTTTGGTCTCGCGATGTTGGCAGAACGCGTGCCGCTAATTGGCCTCATCACGCTCAATCGGCCCGAGACCATAGCGCCGATCGCCGAACTCGGCGTCAGCATGATGATGTTCATGATCGGCCTGGAGCTGTCGCTCGAACGTCTCCTGGTGATGCGCCGCCTGGTCTTTGGCTTTGGTGTGCTGCAGTTCGTGCTGAGTGCCATCGCGATCGCTATGATCGCTTACGCGCTTGGCGCGCCGCCGCTGCTCGCTGTGGTTGCCGGGCCGGCGCTTTCGATGTCGTCGACCGCGGTCGTTGTGCAGGTGCTGTCGCACGAAAGGCGTCTCGGCGGACCGGTCGGCCGCACCTCGCTCGGGGTTCTGCTGCTGCAGGATATCGCCGCGGTGCCGGTGCTGTTCGCCATCAGCGTATTCGGTGCGGGTGGTGGCGCGCGCAGCTGGGCCCTCGTCCAGGCGGTCATTGTTGTACTCGGACTGATTGCCGCCGGCCGGCTCGTGCTGCGCCCGCTCTTCCGTGGGGTCGCGCGCACCGGCAGCCCGGAGCTGTTCGTCGCCGCGTGCCTGCTGGTGATTCTCGCGACCGGGCTGGCGACGGCGATAGTCGGTCTGCCGATGGAACTCGGCTCGCTGATCGCGGGGCTGTTGCTGGCGGAGACCGAATTTCGCCGACAGATCGAGGTCACCATCGATCCGTTCAAGGGCCTGCTGCTCGGCGTGTTCCTGATCTCCGTCGGCATGAGCCTCGATCTTGCTGACATCGCCGCCGATGCGTCGCGCGTCGTATTGGGCGGTGTGGTGCTGGTGGCGTTGAAGCTCGCCATGGTCGCATGCCTTGCGCGCGCGTTCGGTTTGCGTTGGCTGACCGGATTGCAGGCGGGGCTGCTGCTGGGGCCTGGTGGCGAGTTCGGCTTCGTCATACTGAATCTTGCGCACGCCGAGGGCCTGATCGGCGCGGATGTGGTGCGCTTCCCGTTGGTGATCGCCGCCGCGACGATGGCGTGCATTCCACTGCTGTCAGCGCTCGGCCGACGGATCGCGCGGCGCGCACCCGTTGCGCGGACGGTTGATCCGGCGTTGCTGTTGCCGCAGCTCGATGACGGCGCTTCACAAGTTATCATCGCGGGCTTCGGTCGCGTCGGCGAGACGGTCGCATCGCTGCTGGAGCGACACCGTGTCGCGTATGTTGCGGTGGACACCGATGCCGACCGCATCGCGGCTCAGCGCAAGGTTCGGCGTTCGGTGTACTGGGGCGACATCACGCAAGCCGAGTTGCTGCATCGATTGCATATCGAGACAGCGCGCGCGCTGGTGGTGACGATGGGCGATCATGCCGCGAGCGATCGACTGGTCGCTACGGCTCGGGCCGCCCGACCCGATCTGCTGATCGTTGTGCGCGCTCGCGACGCACGCCATGCGGCGCATCTCTATGCGATCGGTGCCACCGATGCAGTGCCGGAAACCATCGAGGCCAGCTTGCAACTATCCGAGGCGGTGCTAGTCGAGATTGGCGTTCCCATGGGTCCGGTGATCGCCGCGATCCATGAGCGCCGGGCCGAACTGCAGGCGGAGATCAAGGCGATGGCGCCGCAGGCCGAAGTCCGCACCCGCGGCCGCCGCCGATTGCGCGATACGCTGCCACGCGCGGGGTAAGCGAAGGCATGGATGACGGGGCCAAGCCCCGTCATGACGGTTGGAGTGTCGCTGCGCCATTCATTCCACCGGTTCGCATTACCCGGCGGGCATTACATCGCAATCGCCGCTCAGCCCACCGTCCGAACCGCCGCCAGATTGTCCGGCACCGTCAGCCTGCATCCCACCGTCGCGTGCACCTCATCCAGCGTGATGCCAGGCGCGATCTCGCGGATTCGGAAGCCGTCGCCGAGCGGTTCGAACAGGCCGTAATTTGTCGCCACCAGTTTCACCACGCCGCGCGCGGTCACCGGCAGCGCGCATTGCGAAACGAGACGCGGCGCGCCGGTTCGCGTCGTCTGCTCCATGATGATGAACACGCGTTTGGCGCACGCCGCGAGATCCATCGCGCCGCCGATGCCGCCACCCTTCTGGCCGGTGATCTTCCAGTTGGCGAAGTCGCCGTTGCGCGCGACCTCGTAGGCGCCCATCACGGTGACGTCGATGCGGCCGCCGCGGATGATCGCGAACGAGTCAGCGTGATGCACGACAGCGGCGCCGGCCTTCAGCGTGACGTTCTGGCCGCCGGCGTTGACCAGGAGCAGATCCTCCTGACCCTGCGGCGCGATCGGGCCATAGCCGATAACGCCGTTCTCCGAATGATACGTGATATCGCGATCGCCTATGTCGGTGTTCGAACACATCGTCGGAATGCCGACTCCGAGGTTGACGATCCAGCCATCCTGGAACTCGAACGCGATGCGGTCGGCCATCTGCTGGCGGTTGAGACCTTTGGCGGTTCCGCTCATCGGCGACGCTCCTGGCGGCGGGTTGGCCACAGTCCTTCCGGCGGCGGCGGCACCTTCACCAGCCGATGCACGAAGATGCCCGACGTGTGCACCTGGTCGGGATCGATGCTGCCTGCCGGCGCGATGTCCTCGTCCACCTCTACGATGGTGACGCGCGCAGCGGTCGCCATCACCGGGCAGAAGTTGCGCTGCGAGCGATGGAATTGCAGGTTGCCGAACGTATCGGCGCGCGTCGCTCGGATGAACGCGTAGTCGAGCGGCAGCGCGTATTCCAGCAGATACTCGCGCCCGTCGATCACGCGTGTCTCGCGGCCTTGCGCGAGTTCGGTGCCGACGGCGGTGGGCGTGTAGAACGCCGGGATGCCGGCCCCCGCCGCGCGCATGCGTTCGGCGAGCGTGCCTTGTGGGACGAGTTCAGCATCGACCTCGCCCAATTCGTAGTACTTGGTGAACGGCAGCGTATCGGTCGGGCGCGTTGCGGCGGTGAAGGCGCAGATCACCTTCTTCACCTGGCCGTTTTCCACCAGCATGCCCATATCCGGCATGCGCGGTTGTTGCGCCCCGCCTGTGGTGTTGCCGACCAAGGTGAGCTGCTTCGCGCCGTGCTCCAGCAGCGCCTTGATCAGGTTGAACGGCACGCCCGGCATGGCGAACCCACCGAACGCGATGGTGCTGCCGTCGGGGATGTCCTGCACCGCCTCGCGGAAGCTGCCAACCTGCTTGCTCTTCTGCGCCATCTCCCCCCGCTTGTCGTCATCGGATGAGCGATGAACGGACATGGGGCAGGGCGAGTCAAGATGCTCGGGCCATCCCTCATCATGATTGCGCTTGACGAGGCAGAATCATGCCGGCCAACTGAGCCGAGGGGGACGTGATGTTGATCCGAATCGTTATGACGACCGCCCTGGCGGGGCTGCTCGCGGGTGGAGCAATATCCGGCGCGCAGGCGCAACAACCTGCCAGCTCAGGGCAACAGGCTGCTGCGAACCCATCAGGCTGGACATTCAATATCGCGCCTTATGGGTGGTTCGCCGATGTCAACATGACCAGCAACCTGCCCTTGCCACCCGCACTCGGCGGCACAGTGACCACCGATTCGTCGATCGGTTTCGGCAATTTGCTGTCCCACCTGAACTTCGCGGCGATGGTTGCGGCGGACGCGCAATATGGCCGTTTCTCGGTCCTTACGGACTTCATGTACTTGAATGCGGGAGGTGCGGCTTCCGACATCAGATCGGTTAATTTCTTCGGCCTTTCACCCATACCGATCTCAGGCGCGGTGCGGAAAAGCGCAGGGGTCAATCTGAACACCAAGATTTGGACCTTGGCGGGCGGCTATACCATCGTGGAGGGTGACTGGGGCAATTTCGATGTGATCGCGGGGTTCCGCTATCTTGGGATCCCGGTCAGTGTCGATTACAGCCTGGGCGTTACACTAACCGGGCCGCGCGGCAACGGCGCGACATTCGGAGGCATCGGCAGCGTATCCGGGACCGCCAGCATCTGGAACGGTATCGGCGGCTTTCGTGGCCGTATCCGACTTGGCGATACCGGGCTGTTCATCCCATATTATTTCGACGCTGGTACCGGCGGTTCGAATCTGACATGGCAGATCGCCTCCGGCCTTGGCTATCAGACCGGCTGGGTCGCTGCGTCGCTCACCTACCGCTATCTGTCCTTCCAGCAGGGCAGCAGCGCCGTGGTACAGCACCTGTCGATCAAAGGCCCTATGCTCATGGCGAGCTTTACTTTCTAGGACGTGCGATCGCTATCTCGCCAGGATAGAGCGGGCGGAACTGCGCATGACGTGCGTTGTCTTCCCCGAGCCGCTCACGCTGCTTGCATCTGCCAAATCACCGCACGACGCCGCGTTCACGCAACGCGGCGATCTCGCTGGCCGAGTAGCCAAATGCCGAAAGAACCTCGTCGCTGTGCTGGCCGAATGTCGGCGCGGCGGTGGGTGCCGGCCCGGGCGTGTCGGAGAATTTGACTGGCTTTGTCATCGTTCGGTAGCGGCCAACCTCCTTGTGGTCGAGTGTCGTCACTAGTTCCTCGGCGGCAACCTGCGGGTGGTCGAACATGTCCTCGATCGGCCGTACTGCGGCACAGGGTACCCGTTCGCCGAAAATCTCCTCCCATTCGAGCGCCGTGCGCACGGCGAGAGCGGCGCGTACTTCCGGCACCAGTTCGGCCGCATGTTCGGCGCGACTGCGCATCGTCGAGCAACGCGGATCGCTCGCCAGTTCCGGGCAGCCGATCAGCTCGCACAATGCAGCGAAGAAATGGTTGGAGTGCACCGAGATATAGAGCGCGCCGCTTTTTGTCGGATGGATGCCGGTCAGTCCACCGGTGCCGGAATCGCGCGCGACATCGCGGCCCTCGCTTTCCGCCCACACAAACCGGCCGGCCTGGATCGTCAAGGCGCTGCGCAACAGCGAAAGGCTGAGATATTGTCCGCGGCCGCTGCGCTCGCGCTGGAACAACGCGGCGGTGACGCCATAGGCGAGCAAAGCGGAGGTGAAATAGTCGAGCACCGAGCCAAGCACCAGTTGCGGCCTGTCCGAGCCGCCGCCCTGGAATACCGCCATGCCGCTCAGGCACTGCAAGACCTGGTCGAAGCCGCCCTTCTCGCTGAGCGGCCCCGCGTCGCCGTAGCCGGTCAGCCCGGCGTATATCAGGCGCGGATTGATCGCGCGCAATCGTGGATAATCGATCCCAAGCCGCGCGGGCACCGATGGCCGAAAATTTTCCACCAGCACATCCGCAATTGCCACCATGCGGTGCAGGGCGGCCAGCCCTTCCGGTTGTTTCAGGTCGAGCGCCAGTGCTCGCTTTCCGCGGTTTGTACCGAGGAAGAACCGACTCTCGCCGGCGAGGCTCGACGGAAACTGGCGCAGCATGTCGCCTTGCGGTGATTCGATCTTGACCACGTCAGCGCCGAAATCGGCCAGCAGTGTGCAGCCATAGGGCCCAGCGAGATAGCTGCAGAGGTCGAGAACCTTGATGCCATCGAGCGGCCCTGCCGGTTTGTCAGTCATCACTTGCCCTCCCGCGCGCGTATCGCAGCGACCTTCTGCAGAACCCGTTGCGCGCGATACACGATGGGATAGTCAATGAACTTCCCGTCGAGTTGGATTGCAGCACTTCCTTCGGCTTCGGCCTTGGTGAACGCGCCGACGACGCGCTCCGCAAACGCAACCTCGGTATCGCTCGGCGTGAATACGCGGTGCACGACCGCGATCTGGTCAGGGTGGATGCACATCTTTCCTTGGAAGCCGTATCCCAATGCTGTACGGGCCGAGGCCTCCAGGCCCTCCTTGTCGGTCAGATCAACCCAGACCGTGTCAAGCGGCGCGTCTATACCGTGCGCGCGGGATGCGGTGACAAGGACTGCGCGGGCGTGGGCGAGCTCGGTCTCGCTCCGGCTCCAGGTTATGTTCACATCGAGCGTGAAGTCGCCGGCACCGAAGGCAATGCGCCGGACGCGTGTGCCCGCCGCGAGGATCGCATCGATCTGTTGTATACCGCGCGCCGTCTCGATGATCGGGATCAGATCGATGCCGCCAATGGGCAGTCCCCTGTCACGCTCCAGTTGTGCCAGCAGCCAGTCGATCGTTGCGAGGCCGGCCGGGCTTTCGACCTTCGGGAGAATGATGCCGTCCAGACCGGATTGCACGACCGCCACAAGGTCGCCATAGCAGAATTCGGTGTCGACAGCGTTGACCCGGACATAAAGCAGTCCCTGGCGGGGACGTTCAAGCGCAGCCGCCACGACCTTGCGTGTCGCGGCTTTCTCGGCGGTCGCGACAGCATCTTCGAGATCGAGGATCACGGCATCCGCATCAAGTGTCAGTGCCTTTTCGACGCGACGCGCACGATTGCCCGGTGCGAACAGAAAGCTGCGCAGCGGCCGAGTTGATTTGTCCATGTCGCGTTCCTGGGTCTCTTTGCCTGAGGGTCACACGATATACGGCTTGGCCGTCAGCAGAAAACAGCGGTGGGTCAACCGGGCAACCGCGGTCGCGCGCGATCAGGTCGAAGTGGAAACGCCTCGTGCGACTGGAGGGCGCGGATGAGCTTCCTGTCCGGGCGGGTGCGTCTCCGGGCGTGTGGTGAGTGTGCCACGGTGCTCACTGCGGAGAAGGTCCGGTGCTCGCCATCCTCGCCATGCTCGCGCAACAAGGTGCGCTGCGCGTGGCTGCGGGTGGCTCCGCGCCTCCCATCTCCTCCGTTGTGCTCCGTGGCTTGGGCGTTGCCAGGTCGGGACGGGAAAGCAGGTTCGCCAATCGAACCGGAAAGCTGGATTGGAGAGCCCGCCGCCTGAATGCAAGCGCCGCGGTCCGGATTGAGCGTGCCGACACCGACCGGCGTCCGGTTACGCGGGTTCCCACTCCAGCGTCGCGGGTTGCGTTGCAGCGCACTTTGATAGACCGCGAGGCGGGCTTTGAGCAGACAGCGATCCCAGCCGGCACGACGCTGCGCCGGGGCAATAATTAGCCAGCCTATGATGTTTCGAAGATCAATCGCGAGGCCCGAACTTGACGAGCATTTCGACGAAGGCAGGTTTCCAGGGCTGGGCGGCCCGTGGCTGCATGGGCGAAGGAACCACGGCAGAGGCGGCGGTAAACCACCTCTGCCATAGCCGGTTGTCAGGCGTGTGCGACGTGGTGGACTTGGATCGAGAATGCGCCCTCGATGGTCACGTCGGTGTATTCTACCTGAGCCGGGTTCTCGTCGTATTTCACGTGGTGGGTCGTGACGACGTTGCCTGCTGCGCCGCTGGGCTTGACCTCGATCAGCTTGAGAAGAAGGATTTTTGGGTTGATGCCCTGAGGCACCGCCCGCTCGAGGCTTACTGTCCAGCCGGTCGTCGGCTCCGTGACATCGCCAGTAACGCGTAACTCGCAGTGATGATGGTGCTTGATAAGCTCCGCCTTGAACGTATTCTGCACTGCCGGCATCTTGGACTCCTGCACTGGTGGAGGAACGACGTCGAGACCTCGTTCCTGCAGGAGAGCTAGTCCCTCGCAGGCTTTCCTGGCTGTGATGTATCTCATAGCAGTTACTGACAGCATGCCTCTTGCGGCAGTTTGCCATCGCCTGCGGTGGCTCGCTGCCGCCGCCTGAACACCGCAGTCTTACCCACAGAGAACTTAGGCGGCCGTGCTACATGACGTCGCGCAATTTGCACCCGTCAGCACCTCCGGCCCATACTCCTGGCAAACCATGGAGGATTGGCCATGACAGACGCACCGCAGATCCGTCCCCTCGGTGAGACACTGGGAGCCGAAGCCGTCGGCATCGACCTCGCCAAACCGCTCGATGCGGCGACTTCCGCCTGGGTCGTGCGCGCGTTCGCGGAAAACCCGGTGCTGGTGTTCCGCGATCAGGACCTCGGTGCGCCCGAGCTCGCCGCGTTCGGCCGCCGTTTCGGCACGCCGCGTAAGCACTCGCTCATTAAGTACCGCCATGCGGAGTGCCCTGAGGTTTCCTGGCTCACCAATGTCGAAGAGGACGGCAAGGTGGACTGGTACGGCGTCAAGCGCGCCACCGACTGGCACACCGACTCCACCTATGAGGACCATCTGCCGCTGCTCGCCATCCTGCACGCGAAGGAGGTTCCCTCGGAAAAGGGCGGCACGATGTTCGCCGATATGCGCGCCGCGTACGACACGTTGCCCGAGACACGCAAGCAGCAGCTCGAAGGCCTGACGGCCCAGCACGGCCGCAGCATCGGTCCCGCCGGCGAAAAGCTGTATGGCGACGAAAAAGGTGTGACCGACAAGACGTATCGCGACGTGCGGTGGCCGGCGGTCACGCGCCATCCGGTGACGGATCGGCCGATCCTGTTCGTCAACCCGATGCACACCTATGGCTTTGTTGGCATGGCGCAGGAAGAGGCTTGGCCGCTGATCGAGGAACTGGCCGAGCACGCGACACAGGAGCAGTTTGTCTATTATCATCGCTGGCGGGTCGGCGATGTGCTGATGTGGGACGAGCGCGCGACGATGCATCGCGGTGCCGGCGACTACCGTCCGGAGGAACGCCGCATCATGCTGCGCACGATCGTCTATCCGAACTGATCGTCGACGCGTTTCCGGCGGTCAGTCCGCCGCTGCTGTGCGGGATCCTGCCGCGCTCAACGACAACAGCGCCAGGAAGGACAGACTGGTGAGTGAGCCCGACAACAGCAAGGCGTAGAGCGGACCGCCTCGATCGAGCACGATGCCGAACAACACCGGCGCTCCACCTTGCAGGATACGTGCCGGCGCGGACAGGAAGCCGGTCCGCAGGCCGTACCCTGTCGGCCCGAAGAGCGCGAGTGGCAGCGTTCCGCGTGCGATCGTCAGCATGCCATTGCCAGCGCCGTGCAGCAGCACGAAGGGTATCGCCGCGACCGGTCCGAAGATCGCCAGCAATGTCGCGCCAATCGGATGCAGGCCGGTTGCCAGCCGCGCCGAAATCATCGGCGACATCCGGCGCAACAGGCCGAATTCAATCAGGCGGGCGGCGACCTGAGCAGGACCGACCAGCGAGGCGGCGGCCACCGCAATGGCCGGGGTCGCGCCCATTGCCTGGAGCAGCCGCGGCAGGTGCGCCGCCATGGCGGTCGAGACAAACCAGGTGGCGCCGAACACGCTGGCAAGTACGATCATCGTCCATGGCAGGCCTGACGCCGTCTGAGGCGCGTGCCCCGCGTCCGGCACGTGCGGTGGCGTTCTCGGCACCAGCAGCCGATTCAACGGCAACCCGATCAGCAGATGCAACGCCGCCCAGGCCAGGCAGGCACCGTGCCAACCGAGCGTGTCGATGAAGATCGCGCTGGCGGGCCAACCGACCGTGCTGGCGAACCCGGCAAACAGCGTGATGCCGGTGATCGCATTGCGCGCATCGCGGCCATAAAGGCCGGCAACGGTCGCGAAGGCTGCCTCGTAGAGGCCGAAGCCCATCCCGATGCCAAGGATAGCCCAGGCCAGGACAAGCCCGACCCAGCCGGAGGCCAACGCCAGTGCCACCAGGCCGCCGGCAAACACCAGGTTTGTCGCGGCCAGCACATCGCGCCCGCCATAGCGATCGATCATCCGGCCAGCGAGCGGGCCGAGCAGGCCGGACAGCAGAAGTGCGGCAGAGAAGATGCCAAAGAACCACACCCGCGGCAGGTGCAGCGCGGTCGATATCGGATCGGCGAACACGGCAGGGAGATAGTAGGTCGAGCCCCAGGCCAGGGTCTGCGTGACGCCCAGGGTCGAGACGACAACGCTACGCCGACCGGTCAGCGCGGCCCATGTCATGCCCGCTCATACCAGGCACGCGAATGGCGAACGATGTGGACGACAGAGAGCATCACCGGCACTTCCACCAGAACCCCCACAACGGTCGCGAGCGCCGCGCCCGATTGGAATCCGAACAGAGCTATGGCGGTCGCGACAGCCAGTTCGAAGAAGTTACTCGCCCCGATCAACGCGGACGGCCCCGCCACGCACCATTCGACGCCGAGAACCCGGTTCAGCCAATAGGCAAGTCCGGCATTGAAATAGACCTGTATGACGATTGGCACCGCCAACAGCGCGATGACGACCGGCTGACGCATGATCTGTTGGCCCTGCAGCCCGAACAGCAGCACCAGCGTCAGCAGCAGAGCGCAGAGGGACATCGGAGCGAGGGCCCGCAGTGTGCGGCCAAGCGCCGGATGCCCAATTCGGGCCAGCAGCGTATGCCGCCAGAGCTGGGCGACGATCACCGGCACCACGATGTAGAGCACGACCGACAGGATCAGCGTGTCCCAAGGCACGGTGATCGAGGAGAGGCCCAGCAGCAGCCCGACGATCGGTGCGAAGGCCACCACCATGATCGTGTCATTGAGGGCAACCTGGCTCAGCGTGAAATGCGGCTCGCCGTCAACCAGGTTCGACCAGACGAACACCATGGCGGTGCACGGCGCGGCGGCCAGCAGGATGAGCCCTGCCGTGTAACTGCTGATCTGTTCCGAGGGCAGGTATGGCCGGAACAGGTGGGCGATGAATATCCATGCCAGCAACGCCATCGAGAACGGCTTGATCATCCAGTTGACGCCGACCGTTGAGGCGATGCCGCGCCAGTGTCGTCCGACTTCCAGCAGCGCGGCGAGATCGATCTTGAGCAGCATCGGCACGATCATCAGCCAGACCAGCACGGCGACAGGGAGATTGACCTGTGCGACCGTCGCATTGCCGATGGCTTTGAACACGTTCGGCATGAGCTGTCCGAGGGCGATGCCGGAGACGATGCACAGCGCCACCCAAACCGTCAGGAATTGCTCGAACACTCCCATCCTGGACTTGTTGGGCGCATGGCCGGTCGCAGCGGCTGTTTCGCTCATGCGTTCGGCTTGCGCGCCTCGACCATGGCTGAGGCGACGCAATTTTCGATACCGCGGCCCGGCGCCCAGGCCGCGACCATGTCGCGGCTGTCCGGTTTGACCGCGACCGTCACGTCAATGAACCCCGCCGCGCGAAGTAGCGATTCGGCGCGCTCGGCGGAGATGGCACCGGCGACGCAGCCGCACAGCAGCGCCGGATCGACACTCAGATCCTCCGGCAGCGGCGCGATGTTGACCACGTCCGAGATCGCCACGCGGCCGCCCGGCTTCAGCACGCGGAATGCTTCGCGGAACACCTGCGCCTTGTCGGGAACCAGGTTGACCACACAGTTCGAGATGACCACGTCCGCCGCGTTGTCGGCGATCGGCAGGTGTTCGAGTTCCCCCAAGCGAAACTCCACATTGGCCGCGGCAACCTTCCCGGCATTCTCGCGGGCCTTGCGCAGCATCTCGTGCGTCATATCGACACCGATCACGCGACCGGTCGGCCCGACCTGCCGTGCGGCCAGCAGGCAGTCGAAGCCGGCGCCGCTGCCAAGGTCCACCACAACCTCGCCGGATCTGATCGCCGCAATGGCCTGCGGGTTGCCGCAGCCAAGGCCAAGGTTTGCGCCATCCGGCACGGCGGCCAGCTCCTCGGCCGAGTAGCCCATCTCCCGCGCCTTGTCGTCCAAGGCGGGCGCAACGGTGGTATCGCAACAGGATGAGGTCGCCGGCGCACAGCATGAGGTATCGGCGCGCGCGGCAATGCCGCCGTAGCGGGCGCGGACCAATTCCTTGATTTCGGCTGGTTCGATGAGCTTGTCGGACATTAATTGGGTGTCCCTTGCGTGGCTTGCTCGAGGGGCAGGCAGACAGACGGGCAGGTGCCGGCCGTCGCGCGACCGCAGCAGTTCTCGGTGAGATAGGCGAGCAGCGCATTCATGGTGGGGTAGACGGCGGCATAGATCAGCGATCGGCCGTTGCGTGTGAACGTGGCGAGGCCAGCATTCTTCAATTCCTTCAGGTGGAACGCGAGTGTCGCCGAGGGAAGGCCGAGTCGCTCGCCGATCTGGCCGGCCGGCAGACCATCGATGCCGGCCTGGACGAGCAGGCGGTAAATATCGAGGCGGGACCCCTGGGCGAGCGCGGCCAAGGCGGCCAGAGCGTCATTCTTCTCCATAGTTTTGGAGATACAGAGAATATTCGATCAATGTCAAGCGGTGACAGCCCAGGCCGCCAGCGCAAGGATGACCGGCGGACCACAATACCGGAGAGCCGAATGGAGGATGACGTGCGCGGGCCGGGCGATCCGCTCTGGCCACTTTGGGCGCGCGAAATGCAGGCTCTGGCGCGGACCGGCCTGGCCTTCACGCGCGATCCGTACGACCGCGAGCGCTACCAGCGGCTACGCGGCCTCGCGGCCCGGATCATGACCGAGCATACCGGACAGGACGCGCAACGCACCCAAGCGATAGTTGGAGGGGGAACCCGTTACACCACCCCAAAGCTCGACGTACGCGGGGCGGTATTCAGAGACGGCCGGTTGCTCCTGGTGCGGGAGACAGCGGATGGCGATCGCTGGACGCTTCCCGGCGGCTGGGCGGACGTGAATGAGAGCCCGACCGAATCTGTCGTGAAGGAAGTTCGCGAGGAGTCTGGCTTCGATGTGCGCGTAGCCAAACTTGCGGCAGTCTGGGATCGGGCACGACATCCGCACGTGCCGCCTTACCCGTTTCACATCTGGAAGCTGTTCTTCGTGTGCGAGATTACCGGCGGCGAGGCGCGTGGCGGCCTGGAGACGAGCGCGGTCGAATTCTTTGCCGAGGACGAGCTGCCGCGTGATCTGTCGATCAGCCGTGTGCTGCTGCCGCAGCTTCAACGCATGTTCGAGCACATGCGCAGACCCGAGCTGCCGACTGACTTCGACTGAATATCTAGCCAGACACGACCATCGCCACTTCCTCAGGTGATTGCCGCACCAGCGCATTGTAGCCGCGCAAGAGCGTCTCGGTAATGCGCGTCGGCGTATAGAAACGACCGGCGATCTCGCGCACCGGCGTTACCTCGGCCGCGGTACCAGCCAGGAATACCTCCGTCGCACGGTCAAGCTCGGAAAATTCGATCGGTCGCTCCACCACCTTCATCTGCTGCCGTCGCGCCAGGCTCATCACCGAGCGCCGTGTGATGCCGTCAAGGAAGCAGTCCGGATCGGGTGTGTGCAGTTCGCCATCCATGACGAAGAAGATGTTGGCACTCGTCGTCTCTGCCACACGCCCGCGCCAGTCCAGCATCAGCGCGTCGGCATACCCCTCCTGCTCCGCCTTGTGCTTCGAAAGCGTGCCGATCATGTAGAGCCCGGTCGCCTTCGACGCGGTCGGTGCGGTCTCCGGCGAGGGGCGCTTCCACTCCGCCATGCCCATCCGGATGCCCGCCATGCGATCGTCGCCGAAATAGCTCGGCCATGGCCACGCGGCGATCGCCAGGTGGATTTTCGTGTCCTGCGCCGCCACCGCCAGCATCTCGGACCCGCGCCAGGCAATCGGCCTCACATAGGCGTCGGTCAGCCCGTTCGCCGCCAGCACCTCGTTGCACGCGGCGTCGATCTGATCCGGCGAGAACGGAAGCTCGAACCCAAGAAGGCGCGCCGAATTGATCAGCCGGTCGGTGTGATCGCGGAGCCGGAAGATGTTCCCGCAATACGCCCGTTCGCCTTCGAACACGGCGCTGGCATAGTGCAGCCCATGGGTCAGGACATGCAGCTTCGCGTCACGCCAGGGAACCAGAGCGCCATCCCACCAGATCCAGCCATCCCGATCGTTGAAAGGAACCAGCTCCATGGCCGAAATCTCCGCAACATTGTTTCTTGAGGTGGCCCGATGGTATGGTGATCACGCCGATAAGTCAATAAAGCTGACGTAATTATCGCCCGGCTCAAGGAATGCCTGCCATGCCCGAATCGAAGGTCGATCCAGCCGAGACCGACCTGCGCATGGCGCAGGATCTGCTGTTCTTCGCCTACCGTGACTTCACCAATGCTGCCGACGTGGCACTGGAAGAGCTCGGGCTCGGCCGCGCGCATCATCGTGCGCTGCATTTCATCGGCCGCAATCCTGGCATTACCGTTTCCGATCTGCTCGGCATCCTGCGCATCACCAAGCAGTCGCTTGCCCGCGTGCTGGGCGCACTGATGGATCAAGGCTACGTCGCGCAGTCGCCTGGCAGCACGGACCGCCGCCAGCGGCTCCTGACGCTCTCCGCGGCCGGCGCGGCGCTGGAGCGGCGGCTGTTCGAGCGCCAGCAGGAGCGCCTGCGGCCGGCCTATCGCGAGGCGGGCCCCGCCGCGGTGGACGGCTTCCGCCGTGTGCTGCACGGGGTCATGGACGACACCGCCCGCGCCTATATCGATGCGCATCATGCGAGGGAAGACTGATGGCGGAGGATGCCCACATCCTGGTAGTCGACGACGATGCCAGACTGCGGGCGCTGCTGTCGCGTTATCTGGCGGGCGAAGGCTTCCGCGTCACCACTGCCGAGACCGCGACCGAGGCGCGCGACAAGTTGCGTTTCATGCATCCCGACATGCTGGTGCTCGACGTCATGATGCCCGGCGAAAACGGCCTGACCTTGACTGAATCGCTGCGCCGCGAGCAGCGCAGCGAAATGCCGGTGCTGCTGCTCACCGCGCGCGGCGCGCCGGAGGATCGCATCGCCGGCTTCGAGGCGGGCGCCGATGACTATCTCGGCAAGCCCTTCGAGCCGCGTGAACTGGTGCTGCGCATCCGCGCGTTATTGCGTCGCGCGCCGGCACAGCCGGAAACCCCGCAAGGTCCGGTGCGGCTCGGTGTGCTGCGGTTCGACATCGAGCGCGGCGAACTGAGCGGACCGGATGGCGTTATGCGGCTGACCGGCGGCGAGGTCGCGCTGCTGACCGCGCTGGCCCGCAACCCGAACGGGGTGCTGTCGCGCGAGGAGATCGCCGCGACCCTCGGCATGGATGACGCGGGCGAGCGAGCCATCGACGTGCAGGTGACTCGTTTGCGCCGCAAGATCGAGGCCGATCCGCGCGAGCCGCGCTTTTTGCACACCGTGCGAGGGCGCGGTTATGTGCTGAAGCCGGGCTTGTAGGAGGATGATCGAGACCGAGTGAACGGCGATGCTGCCACCTGACCTCCAGCCCGCGCGGATGGTAAACCGCGGTATACGCAAGGTGCTGCCGCGTTCGTTGCTCGGGCGCAGCCTGCTGATGATCCTGCTTCCGCTGGTGCTGTTGCAGGCTGTGGCACTGCAGATCTTCTACGGCAGCCATCTCGACGTGGTGTCGCGACGGCTGTCGAGTGCCGTCGTCGGCGAGATCGGCAATTCGTTGGAACTGCTGAACCGATATCCCGACGAAGCCGACCGCGTGTGGATCCTGAGCCAGGCTGCCCGCGACTTCGACCTGGACATGACGATCGATACCGGCGCCGTGTTGCCGAACGAGCGCTCGACCAACATCCTGGGCCCGATGGACGATGACCTCGCGAGCGCATTGCGCGAGCAGATCGGCAAGCCGTTCATCGCCGATTGGACCTCGAACAGCCAGTCCGTGCTGATCAGCGTTGGGTTGCCGGACGGCGTGCTGCACGTCAGCGTGCCTCGCAAGCGGTTGTATGCCGGCACGATCTACATTTTCGTCCTCTGGATCGTCGGCATGGCGATGGTGCTGTTCGGCATCGCCGCGCTCTTCATGCGCAACCAGGTGCGTGCGATCAGGCGCCTGGCCAGGGCGGCCGAAGCTTTCGGCATGGGACGTGATATCGGGCCGATCAAGCCGGAGGGCGCCACCGAGGTTCGTCAGGCCGCGGCGGCCTTCAATCGGATGCAGGAGCGCGTGCGGCGCTTCCTGATGCAGCGTACTGAGATGCTGGCGGGCGTCTCCCACGATTTGCGCACGCCGTTGACCCGGCTGCGTCTGGCGCTGGCGATGATGCCGGCGCGCGAGGAACTGCGGCAGGACGTCTCCGAGATGACTGCCGACGTGGCAGAGATGGAGGGGATGATCAGCGGCTATCTTGCCTTCGCGCGCGGCGAGGGCACCGAGCAGGCTGAACCGGTCAACCTCTCGGCGGTGTTGGAGGAGGTGGCCGCGGGAGCGCGCCGCTCAGGCGCGGAGATAGCGGTAGATGCGCCGCCGGCCCTGACATTGCCTTTGCGCGCCAACGCGGTGCGACGCGCCATCACCAACCTGGTGGACAATGCGCGTCGCCACGCGCACCGCGTCGCACTCGTGGCGATGCCGCAGGGCCGCATGGTGTTCGTGACAGTGGACGATGACGGCCCCGGTATTCCACCCGAGCGGCGCGAAAGCGTGTTCCGCCCGTTCGAGAGTGACAGCAGCGGCGGCACCGGACTTGGTCTCACCATCGCGCGCGACATCGTGCGCGCGCATGGCGGCGAGATCGTCCTGGAGGACAGCCCGCTCGGCGGCCTGCGAGCGCGGATCAGGCTGCCGATCTAGCGTTCACACGGCCTCGTATTCGGCCGAGATCTCCTTGTTGGTGTAGTCCGTCAGCATCGACGTCGCGATGATGCCGACGATCGCGCAGAACAGGATGTAGAACGCGATCGGCCAGGCGGACCCGTAGGTGGCGAACAGCCATGTCGCGATGAACGGCGAAGGTCCGCCCGCGATGACCGAAGCAAGCTGGTAGCCGATCGAGGTGCCGCTGTAGCGCAACCGCGGCGTGAAGCTTTCCGCGATAAGTGCCGCCTCCGGACCGTACTGCGTCATCACCGGCAAGAGCGAGATGGCGATCGCGGTGAACACGATCCACGGCACCCCGGTGTTGAGCATCGCGATGTAAATGAAACCGAAGATGCCCATGAACACGCAGCCGATCATGAACATGTTCTTGCGGCCGACGTAATCCGACAGGTAGCCGGCGCAGACCACCCACATGAAGCCCAGCACTGTCTGGCTGATCACGCCCAGCAGCACGAAGTCGCGCGAGAAACCAAGCACACCGGTGGCGTAGGTAAAGATCCACGCGCCGACGATATAGCCGGGTGCCTGCTCAGGCATGCGCAGCAACGCGGTCAGGATGATCTGCTTCGGTTGCCGCTTCAGCACTTCCAGCACCGGCACGCGCTCGGTGCGCTCCTCGTCGATTATCTTCTGGAATACCGGCGTCTCCATGATGCCGAGCCGGATCCACAGGCCGACGGCGACCATGATTGCGCTGAGGAAGAACGGGATGCGCCAACCCCAGGTGATGAACTGGTCGCCGGAGAACCAACTGAAGAACAGCACCGCACAGTTCGCCAGGAACAATCCTGCGGGTGCGCCAAACTGTGGCCACGAAGAGAGGAAGCCGCGATTCTTGTTGGTGCGTGCCCACTCCATCGCCAGCAGGTACCGAGCCGCCCCATTCGCCGCCGACGCCGATACCCTGGATCAGGCGGATGACCGTGAGCAGAATTGCGCCCCAGATGCCGATGCTGTTGTAGCCCGGCACGCAGCCAACGGCGACCGTGGCGACGCCGGTCACCAGGAGCGTGACGATCAGCGTCGCCTTGCGTCCGATGCGGTCTCCCCAGTGGCCAAAGATGAAGGCGCCGATCGGCCGGCCGACGAAGCCGATGAAGAACACGCTGAACGCCTCGAGCACGCCGACGATGGCGTCGGACTTTGGGAAGAACAGCTTGCCGAACACGAGCGCGGTCACCGTGCCGTACAGCAGGAAGTCGTACCACTCGATTGTTGTGCCAACCGTGCTGGCAATCACGGCGCGGCGCAGATGTGCTTTGTGTTCGGCTTCGGACAGCCCACTGGGCGTGACAGCTGCTGGCGCTGCGGTCATCCTTTTCCTCCCCACAATGTGCGGGCAATTTCGCTTGCCCGTTTATTGGCCCTCGTCGGCGTCACGCCGCAGGGCGTCTCCCTCGCCTCAGTCGAGATCGAAGCAAGACTCAAGGACTATACTAAAGCCATCCGTGCTCCGCCGCAGTTGTAACGTGTCATTCACAAACTATTGAAATTGGTTATCAATTGTCACTTCTGCTGCTGCGCCAGCGCCTTTACTTCATCCATCGCCTCGACGAAGCGCTGGTTGATCAACGACAGGGCTTCGGAATTGGACTGCTGTATCAGGTCGCTCAGCTCTTTCATGTGAGCCACCGCATGCTGGTAGGCTTGTTTCAGCAGCTCCGCCTGCTTCGCTGCCTTGACCTGCGGCGCGTCGGTTGTGCCGAGCGTCTGCATGGCCTGGGTGAGTTCCGCCATGCTGCTCTGCACAATCTCCATGTGCCGCCGGGCCACGGCCTGCGCGCCTTCCAACGCGACGCGGTTGGCCGCCGCCAGAGTCTCGAGATTTTTGCGGTTGGCAGCGAGAAACATCTCCATGTCCGGCAGCGCCGGCAGCTTCATGTCGGCGAAGAACCTGGTGAAGTCCATCGATAGCGGATTGCTTGCCATGGTTGAGTAACTCCCGGCCTGGGCACGCAGGTTGCACGCACGCGGCTTCCTGCGCAATCTGTGGCCATGATCAATTCGCTCTCTTCGCATACCGGCGCCGAGGTCAGCGGTGTCGACCTGACGCAACCGATCGATGTCGCACAGCGCGAACGGCTGAGGCGCGCCTTCGTCGAGCATCCGGTGCTGGTATTCCGCGATCAGCATCTGTCGCCGCGCCAGTTGCTGGATGCGGTGCATTTGTTCGGCGAAGTATTTCCACAGCACAATACGCGCTTCGCACTGCCTGAGTGCCCGGATATCCACTACATCTCGAACCAGGACTTTTACACCGACGGGCGACGCTACATCCCCGGCGAGGGTTATCACACCGACCATTCGAACGCGGCTGAGCCGCCGAAGGCAACGGTGTTGCACGCGGTGCAGCTACCGGACCGAGGCGGCGACACGCAGTTCGTCAACATGTATTGCGCGTATGACGATCTGTCGGCGGCGATGCGGCAGCGGATCGCTGGGCTGCGTGCCATTCATGTGTATCAAAGCCGGCATAGCGAGCGGAAGCTGATGGCGCTGAGCGAGGCGGCGCGGCAGAAGGTGCCCGATGCGGTGGCACATCCTCTGGTGCGCACGCATCCGGAGAGCGGGCGTAGGGCGATCTATCTCAATCCCATCCGCACCGAGGGGATCGTCGGGATGGAGGAAGCCGAGGCGTTGTCTTTGCTGGACGAGCTGCTGGCGCATGCGACGCAGCCGCAGTACCAGTATCGCCATCAATGGCATCGAGGCGATCTGGTGATGTGGGACAATCGCTGCCTGCTGCACAAGGCGAATGGCGATTACGATATGAGTCAGGTGCGCTATCTGTATCGGGTTATGCTGAAGGGGGATGTTCCGGCTTAGGGCCGGAGCTTCTAATTTGACCGCCATCTACATCGATGCCGACGCTTGCCCGGTACGCGAGGAGACCTACCGCGTCGCGACCCGCCTCAGCCTGCCGGTCTTCGTCGTGTCCAACGGATCGCGCCCCATCCGCCCGCCGGGTCTGCCCAACGTCAGCATGGTGATCGTCGATGCCACGCCGGATGCGGCGGATGACTGGATTGCCGAGCGCATCACCGCCGCCGATGTCTGCGTCACCGCCGACATACCGCTGGCTTCGCGATGTCTCGGCAAGGGCGCGCGGGCCGTCGCGCCGACCGGCCGGCACTGGACCCAGGACAACATCGGCAATGCACTGGCCGGGCGTGAGGTTGCGCAGCACATGCGTGAGATCGGCTTGCGGACCGGCGGTCCCGCAGCCTTGACGCGTGCCGACCGGTCGCGGTTCCTCAGCGCGCTGGATGCAGCGGTACAGATGGCTCTGCAGGTCAGGCAGAAATGAACATCGCATCCAGCTTGGCATCCCACAGCCGGATCCCGCCGGTGATGCCGGCCTCGTTGGAGGCGATCCGCACGAACTTGGGCAGATCCCCCTGCAGTTGCCGCGAATTGCCGCCGCCGACAAACAGGATATCGCAGTCTGTCAGGGTCTTGATGAAGTCGATCGCGGTGCGGACACGCCGGTTCCAGCGCTTGCGCCCCACCGCGCGAAGCGCGGCAATGCCGATGTACTTGTCATAGGTCTTGCGCCCGCGCACCGGGTGCTGCGACAGCTCGAGATGGGGAGCGGGCCTGCCGTCCTCGAACAGCGCGAAGCCCATGCCGGTGCCGAGGGTGATGACGCACTCCACCCCATGTCCTGTGATGTCGCCGAGACCCTGCACGGTGGCATCATTTGCCAACCGCACCGGGGCGCCAAGCCGCTCGGCCAATGTCGCGGCAAGCGGAAACCCGTGCCATGCCGCGGTGTCGAGATTGGGTGCGGTCAGCACGTGGCCGTCGCGCACGACCCCGGGGAAGCCGATCGAGATCCGCCCGAACCGCCCAAGCGGCGTGGCGAGGCCGACCAGGGCCTCAACGACTGCGTCCGGGGGCGCCGGATGCGGCGTATCGACCCGGTTCGGGCCTGACGTCATGCTGCCGTCAGGGCTGAGGATGCCGACCTTGAGATGCGTGCCTCCGACATCGATGGCTAGCGTCTGGGGCCCGGTCGATCGACCCGACATGGTGACTTCATCCATTGGCCTTGCTCCTCGCGGCCCTGAACATAGGCCGCATTGCCGGGATCGGACAGACATCGGCCGGTGTCGAGGCGGAAAGCTCGCCGGTGGCGGCACTGAGCAGCACCTAAAGCTCCCGCGCCAGGCGGCGGCCGAGCAGCCAGCCGGGCACGGCGGACACCGGCGCGCCGGGCAGCAGCAGAAGCCAGCCGAGTGGCTGGCCGTTGACGACGAGATCCATGCCGATGCCCAGCATCATACCGCCGACCAGGCAGCCTATGACGCCGGAGACGATGCCGAGCCAGACGATGTCGCCGCGATTAACCATCCCGGCGGTGCTACGGGGCTGTGCGAGGTTTGACAAGGCACAGACTGGCCCCTAGAAGCGGCGGCCTTACTGCCGGGAACGCGGACAGGCCTCCGGGGCCTGAGCCCGCCGCGCATCGCGTGGCCTACCGGTGCAACAAGAGCCAGACGAAAGGGCACCGCGCAGCATGACCAAGCGCGCCGAGAGCAAGTACAAGATCAACCGCCGCCTGGGGGTGAATCTCTGGGGACGGCCCAAATCGCCGATCAACAAGCGCGAATATGGGCCGGGCCAGCACGGCCAGCGCCGCAAGAAGGCCACCGACTTCGGCACCCAGTTGATGGCTAAGCAGAAGCTGCGGGGCTATTACGGCAACATCAGCGAAAAGCAGTTCCGCCGCTATTATCAGGAGGCGGTCCGCGTGCGTGGCGACTCATCGCAGTTGCTGATCGAACTGCTGGAGCGCCGGCTGGACGCCGTGGTGTATCGCATGAAGTTCGCGATGACGCCGTTCGCCGCACGGCAGTTCATCTCGCACGGCCACGTGCAGGTGAATGGACGGCGCGTGAACATCGCGTCGTACCGCGTGAAGGACGGCGACACGATCGAGGTGAAGGAGCGGTCGAAGCAGCTCGCGATGGTGCTCGACGCATCGCAGAGCACCGAACGGGATGTGCCGGAGTATCTCGACGTCGACCACCGGGCGATGAAGGGACGCTTCGCGCGCGCGCCGAAGCTGACCGATGTGCCGTATCCGGTGCAGATGGAGCCTAACCTGGTGGTCGAGTACTACTCGCGGTAGTTCGTCGAGCTTTCACCACGAACAGGTTGTCGGAGCGCAGGCCACTTCGACGGCGTGCAAATGTTTCGCCCTAGAATCCCTCGCGGATCACGTCGCGCGCGAAATACGACAGAATCAGATCCGCGCCCGCGCGCTTGAATGCGCCGAGCGTTTCGCGGACGACGACGTGCTCGTTCAACGCGCCTGCGGCGGCAGCGAACTTGATCATCGCGTATTCGCCGCTCACCTGGTACACCGCGATCGGCAGCAGTGTCTGCTCGCGCAGCCGCGCCAGCACGTCGAGATATGCCAGGCCCGGCTTAACCATCAGCATGTCGGCGCCTTCCGCCTCGTCCTGCAACGACTCGCGGAGGGCCTCGCGAGCGTTCATCGGATCCATCTGATAGGTCTTGCGATCGCCCTTCAGCTCGCATCCCGCCGCGACGCGGAACGGGCCGTAGAATGCGGAAGCGAACTTGGTCGAATACGCCATGATCGGCGTATCGGCATGACCCGCCGAATCCAGCGCATGGCGGATCGCAGCGACCTGGCCGTCCATCATCGCCGACGGTGCAATCATGTCGGCACCCGCGTCGGTTGCCACCACCGCCTGGCGCGCCAGATTCTCGATGGTGACGTCGTTCGCCACGTGGTCGTGCTCGATCACGCCGCAATGGCCGTGGTCGGTGTATTCGCAAAAGCAGATGTCGGGGATCACCACCAGTTCCGGCGCCGCTCGCTTGGCCCGCCGCACCATGCGGGCCACGAGGCCATCGCGGTTCCAGGCGTCACTGCCGGTTGCATCCTTGTGGTGCGAAATGCCGAACAACATCAGCGCCTTCACCCCGTCGCGTGCCAGGCCCTCGACCATATGCTCCACCTCGCGCTCGGGGATACGTGACACCCCGGGCATCTCGGCGATCGGCAGGGGATCGTCGATGCCTTCCTCGATGAAGATCGGCTGGATCAGGTCGTTGGCAGTGACGGCGGTCTCACGCACCAGGCTGCGCAGCACCTCGGACTGGCGTAGCCGGCGCAGACGGGTGGTGGGGAACGAAGGAGCCATGGGAGCCTCACGGGTCGCTGGGCTACGCTGATGTATGCCGTGGCACGGCGGGTGGCCAGAGGCAAATGCACCGGACTGGCGAGCGACCTAGCCTTGGGGGTCCATATTTCGAGCTGTGCGCAGGGTTTCTCTCATCCCGGGTTGGTATGACGCGGCCCGCCTGGCGTGGCTCGCGGCAATCTGTGCGGTGCTGGCAGGCATCGGCCACGCTTGTGCGGATCAATTGGTGCAGATCGCGCCGCATCGCGCCGCAAGCACGCTGGAGGTGCCCGCGGACACACCGCCACTGTTCGGCTATCTGGCGAGACCTGATCTACCCGGACGATTGCCCGCGGTGGTCGTGCTGCACTGGTGCTCTGGTTTCGGCACACACGACGTCCAAGCGGCTACGATGCTGCCGTCCCGGGGCTATGTGGCGCTCGCGCCAGATAGCCTGGGCCATGCCAATCTCTGTGAACACGGCGGCGGCGCGGACGCGGAGGCGAACGATGCCTATGCGGCACTGCGGCGAACGACGCCGAGAGGCAGGCTCGCGCGTTCCTGGGCGATGCTCTGCGCTGACGACACTGTGCGAACGAGCTTGCCCGCGTTGGTCCCGCGATGCGTCTGCCGCTATGCTGCGCAGGCGAACCGAGAGAGGAGACGGACACGATGGCTTTCTACGAACTCCGCCAGTATTTCGTGCGGCCCGGCAAGATGAACGAGTGGGTGAAGATCATGGAGGAGGAGATCATTCCGTTCCAGGTCTCCAAGGGCATGGTGATCTGCGGCAGCTTCCGCGGCGAGACCGACGAATCCTGCTATATCTGGCTGCGCCGCTTCAACAGCGAGGCAGAGCGTGAGGCGCAGTACAAGGCGGTCTATGAGACCGACCACTGGAAGACCAAGATCGCCCCGCGGGTTCCGGAGATCCTGGACCGCGAGAAGATGCACATCCAGCGCATCGTACCGACGCCGAAGTCCACGATGCAGTAGCCACGGTCAGGCCGCGCGTCGTATCTCGCACAGATAGGCACGGTGCGACGCCGTGCCGCTGACGGGGTCCAGAACCGCTGCGCCGATGATCAGATTGAGATTGGCGCCATCGGGTCCGAACGGATCATAGCCCGGGGCGCCGATCGCCTCGCACGCCTGCCACCAGCCATGCTCGCCGACCACAACGCGGGGATCGAGGCTGTCATTGAATTTGGCGCGGGCACGCACGCGGCCTTCCGGTGTCTCGATCGCCACCCAGTCACCATTGGCAATGCCGCGTGTCTCAGCCGCGGCGGGATGCAGATCAACCTCCGGATGCGGGGCGCGCCGGCGCAGGCTGGGCAGCGCACGGTGCTGGGTCTGACAGAACAGCGTCGGCTTCGCACAGGTCAGCACCAGAGGGAAGCGTGCGGCCAGATCAGGTCGCGCCGTCGGACCGATCTGCGGTTCGGCGAAATCGGGCAGTGGCGCGTAGCCGTGATCGAGGAAGGTCTGCGAGTAGAGTTCGACCCTGCGTGACGGCGTGGCGAAGCCGCGCGGCCTGCCGTTCGCGTCCTGCTCCGCGTGCTTCGCGTAGCGTGTTCGCAGCGGCAGGCGCAGGCCACTCGGGGCCGCGCGCAACTGCTCCAGCGTGATGCCGAGAGGTGCGAGCTGGTCACGGTAGGACGCTTCGATATCGCCGTCCCAGAACTGCGCGCCGAGGCCGAGACGGGCGGCGAGGTCGAACACGATGTCGGTGTCCGGGCGCGCCTCGCCTTGCGGCGAAACGACGGCCCGGCGGAACTGGGCGTGCGACTGCGCCTCGGGGCTGACATCGAAGCCGATGCGCAGCGCCTCCCGCTCGAAGCAGGACGCGACCGGCAGCACCACGTCGGCGAGCTCGGCGGTGGGAGTTATGAACATGTCGCAGTGGGCATAAAACTCCAGGGCGGCGAGCGCCTTGCGTCCATGGCCGCCATCGACATGCGCCAGCAGCATGTTGGAGCCGAAGCCGATCAGGCCCCGGATCGGATACGGCTTCGCCTCGAGAATGGCGCGATAGAGCTCATGGGTGGTGACATTGCCGGACTGTGCGGGTCCGAGCGGACGTTCGCTGAGGCCCAGCGTCGGCGCCTTGCGCTTCGCGGCGGGAAGGTCCTCGCCGGTGACCGACCCTGCAGCAGGCACCGGAAACAGCACGTTGCCGCCGGGGGCGTCGAAGCAGCCGGTCAGCGCGTAAAGCAGCGACATGGCGCGCGCCGTCTGCGTCGCATTGGCGTGCTGCTCGTGGCCGCTCCAGGCGTAGTACGAGACCGGGCGGGCGTCCCAGATCAGGCGCGCGGCCTGCTCGACCTGAGCTTGTGGGATCCAGCAGATCGCCTCGACCTGCTCGGGTGGATAGTTCCGACACAACTGCGCATAGAGTTCGAAGGCGGGATGGCAGATCACGTCGCCGTCGCGCGTTGCGATCCGGTAGTCGCCCTCGAGTGCGAAATTCGCGCAGTCACCGTCGTATGGCACCGGCCGGTCATGTGCGGTGTCCCAGGCGATGTTGCGGCTTCCCTCGTTGCCCGGCGTTAGATCTCGTTCGGTCAGCATGCGGCCGTTGTCGGCACGCACCAGCATCGGACCGTTACTCCAGGTTCGGATGAAGTCGCGATCGTACCAGCCGTGCCGGATCATCAGATTGGCGATGCCGAGGGCGAGCCCGCCATCGGTGCCCGGCCGCACCCGCAGCCAGAGATCGGCCTTGCAGCCGAGACCGACATGCCGCGGATCGACCACGATCAGCCGCATGCCGCGCTTCAGCGCCGCCACTATGGCGGTGGCGTGCGAAAGGCGGGAGAAGCTCGGATTGTAGCCCCATAGGATGAGACAACCGGTGTTGGCGATGTCCGGCATCCCGCCGCCCGAACTGGTGGCGACGCTCGCGACGCCATAGGTGTAGCGGGTCGCGCCGGCACGGCCCCAACCGCATACGTCCAGGCTGCTGACCACGTTTGGCGTGCCGAACGCGTTCATCAGACGCCGGACGTACGACGTCGAGTCGCTGATCGCCGTGGTGGACGGCGAGGACAGGCTGAAGCAGACGGATTCCGGACCCTGCCGTGCCGCAATCCGCTGCATCGCCGCGGCCGTCAGGTCGAGCGCCTCGTCCCAGGAGATGCGCTCCCAGCCGGGATCAGGGTCGCCTTTCGGACGGGTGCGGCGCAGCGGGTGTGTCAGTCGCTGCTTGCTATAGACAAGCTCGGGCGCGGCGCGACCCTTGGCGCAAAGTGCCTGGCCGGTCGGATGCGCGGGATCAGGTTCCAGCCGGGCGAAGCGGCCATTGTCGACAACTGCGATCGAGCCGCATCTGGCGGTGCAGAGCGCACAATAGCCGTGGATACGCTGCTGGCTGGCAACATCGGACATGGCCAGTGAGGTCCCCTGATCGTCGCACACGATGTTGCCCAGCCTACACGAAACCAGGCTGTGGGCCGCTATTTCGGCGGCAGTGCCTCAAGTGTGATCCCGGCCCCGGAGATGCGCCCGCGGTGCTGCCGCAGGCTGTCGATCGCCGTGTAAAGGTCGCCCAGATACGCCTCCGCGGACTCCGAATTGCTGGCCCGCGGGTGGTCGAACAACGGGTCCGATGCGGCGACGGCGACGATCATATCGGTGCCGTACGGCGGACCGATCAGCCATGACGGATTCGCCAGATTGATCGTCTCGCCGGGCGCGTAGCTCTTTGGCCGATCAGCGGCGATGCCAATCTTCGGATCGGCAAGCTGCGGATAGAGATGCTGCACCGTGCCGTCGTGCACCACGTAATCAACGCGCAGCCAGCCAGGAAAATCCGGCATGACGACCCGCACGCGAACCGGTTCGCCATCCCGCAGGCTCGTCTTGCCCTCGGCCATCTGCAAGCCGAGCCGAGGGACGTCGGTCGCACCGAAGGCAGGCGTGGCGATGTGAAGCGCGTCGAGCGCCGGGCAGAACACCGGAGCCACGCCAGTGACACGCCAGTCGATCTGGCCGGGCGGCACCAGCGCCGCGAGCCCTTGCCGCAATCCCTCGATCGACCGATCGCTGGCCAGGCCGTTCAACTTCACCGCGCCGCCGTCGGCGACGTCGCCCCCCAGTGCTGCGCAGCTCCGACTGTTCGCCCACTGGGCGATCCGGCCGCGCAGCGCATCGAGCCCCGCCAAGGCGAGCTGCTGCGTATCCGGCGGCGAGGGCGGCGCGACCGTCTGCGCGGGGGGCGGTTGACTGGCTTCGCTGTGGGACGGCGGGGTCGGAGTCCTGCCCGGGGCGAGCGGAACCTCCGCGGCGGGAGGCGGCGCTGGCGCAGTCGTCGTGGCGATGACGGGAGCTGGCGGACGCGCCAGGAACCACCATGCCCCGCCACCCATCAGCCCGAGCAGCGCCACCGCGGCGGCGGCGATCGGCATGGCGGACCGATGAGGTGGCGTCGCCACCGGCGCGACCCGCGGTGGCGGCGCGTGCTCGACCGGGCGAGGCGGCGGTGCCGGCGGCGGTGTGAACATGGTCTGGTCATCGGCGTCCGCGGCGGGCTCCGCCTGTTGTGTCACGGCGGCCCGAATCGCCTCGGCGAAAGCCTTGGCCGACGCGAAGCGATCCTGCGGACGCTTCGCCATCGCGCGGCGCACCACCGCATCGAATGACGGCGGGGCGGTCACCGAAAGCTGCGATGGCGCGGGCGGTTCGGTGTTCAGCGCCTTGTGCATGATCGCCGACATGCCGCCCTCGAACGGCCGCTCGCCGGTCAGAAGCTGGTACAGCAGCACGCCCGACGAGTAGATATCGGTACGCGCATCCACCACCTGACCCATGAACTGCTCGGGCGACATGTAGGCCGGCGTGCCCAGCAGGGTGCCCGCCTGAGTCATCGAACTGCTCTCGATGCGGGCGATACCGAAATCGGCGATCTTCGCCTGGCCTGAACTCGTCAGCATCACATTGGCCGGCTTGATGTCGCGATGCACGACGCCGCGCTCGTGGCTGAACTGCAATCCGGCCAGCAGGTCCTCCATGACGCGGACCGCATCGGCAAGCGCGAAACGCTCCTGCTTGTCGAGCCAGGTCTTCAGCGGTGGGCCGTCGACGAACTCCATGACAATGTAGGCGAGGTCATTGGTCTCGCCGTAGTCGAACACGCCCACGATGTTGGGATGCGTCAGCCGTCCGGCGGCCTGTGCCTCGCGACGGAAGCGTGCCAGCGCCTCCTCAGTCTCGGGGTCGTCGTTGTCCGGCAGCCTGACGGTCTTGATCGCCACGCGGCGGGCGATGATCGGATCCCAGCCCTCGTAGACCGTACCCATGGCGCCGCGGCCCAACGGCCGCTTGATCTCGTACTTGCCAAGGGTCTCGATCGTTTCCATGACGGGATTATAGTCCGGCAAGCCGTGACGACGGAACGCGAACATCGGCGCGCAAGGGAGCGCGCTCGCCGCCCTCGCCGATCACCGCGAATGGCGCCCAGAAGAACGGGTGTGCGATGACCGCTGGCAGGCCCTTCCCGGCATCCGCCAGCATCGCGAGCTGCGCGTCACGCAGTGCGCCGGCGATGCCGAGGTTTGGGCTGTCGTGCATTCGCCGCAGCGTGTCCGCCACCAGGAACGCCGCCACCTGGTCGTTGACCGACCAGTGCGTCACTTCAAGCGATCGCGCGCCGGCATAGAAGAACGCGCGCGCCAGACCGGACAGGCTTTCGCCGGCTGTCGTTCCCCCGGGACCACCCGAGTTGCACGCCGACAGCACCACAAGGTCGGCGTCGAGATCCATTCCGACCACCTCGGATGCGGTCAGTAACGCACCCGAGGCGCTGGTCGCCCCGGGCGGTGCCGACGTGACGATGGCCGGATCGCTCTGGCAGCGCAGTTCTGCCGGAAGCAGCGCGTGAGTGGAGAATTGCAGAATGCGATAGTTCTTCAGCTTCGCCTTCAGCACAGCCTCCGCGGTAAAGGCCGGCCCAAGCAGTTCGTCAGAGCCACTGGCACCAAGCAGCGCACGCGCCGCGTCAAGCTCTTTGCGGGCATAGGGCAGGGGCGGGAGCCCGGCGAGCAACTTCGCGCTCTCACCGCAGCCTGCGGCGGAGAACGTCTTCTCCGCCTGTGCCAGGGTGACAGGGCGGAAGTCGCCGAAACCGAACCAGGGGTGTGTCGCGCGCGATCCCGCCGCGATCTTGCGCAGCGATACAAAGTTTGACGGCGCCGGAACATGGGCGATGGTGAACCGGCGCACCAGCCATGGCGCGTCGGCGAGAGCGTCGGACTGCGCCGCCCCGCTCAGCAGCACCTCGAACGGCAAGGACAGCAGTGGACCGGCGGGTGCCACGACCAGCGACTTCACCCCATCGAGCGAAACCGCCACGCCACCGATCGTCAGTTGGTAGAGCTTCTGCGCATCGGCGACGTCGAAGGTCGGCAGACCGCTCGAAGTCAGTTCGATGCCGGCGCGCACGCGGCGCACCAGCTCGGCGATCTGACCGAGGCCGACATCGATCCTGGATACCGCGACGGCACCGTTGTGCAGCAGGAACACCCAGCCGTTGTCGTTGCTCAGAGCGATCGCGATGAACGCCTCGTCGGGATGCAGTGCAGCGAACACGTCGCTCGCCGGTGCCACCTGCTGGACAAGCTGACCGTAGTTCGGCGAGGCCGCCTGCAAGGCCGCGTCGGCATCGGCCAACGCCGCCTGCGCGTCGTTGATCTGCTTGTCGAGATCGGCGCCGGTCGAGTTCGGCGCGGTGGTCACGCCCTGCCGCTGCGCCTCGGCAAGTTCGTCGCGCCGGCGATAGAGCTCGGACAGGTTGGCGGACGCGTCCTGGCGACGGCGAATTGCCTCGGCCACTTTGGGATCACGCGAATTCTCCGACAGCCGCGCCGTGGCCTGGGAGATCTGCTGGCTGGTGATGCCGCCCTGCGCGAGCTGCGCGGCGGTGAACATCTCGGCCAGCAGCGCCTGGCGCCGGTCCTTCTGTCGATCCGCCGCTGCGGCATAGACGTCGAGGCAGGCCGCCATCAGCGCCGGTGTGGTGCCCGCCTTCAGCGTTGTCAGCGACCGCACCGCATTCTGACAGATCGGCAGCGCGGCGGCGTCTCTGCCGGCCTTCACCAACTGTCGGGCCCGCAGCAGATACGTCTCAGCCAACGGTTTCGACCCAGGCAGCGAGCGGTCGAACGCCGCAGTCGATTGCAGCAGGTCGTTCAGCGCCTGATCGTCCAGCCCTTGTGCCGCCGCCATCACGGCACTGGTGCGGAACAGGCGCGCGTTGACGATGGGCCGCGACAGACCGTTGCCGCGCGCGAGGTCATTTGCCGATGTCAGCGCCGCCTGTGCTTCGGTGTCGTGACCCATGATGCGCAAGACGACCGAGCGGTTGCGCCGCACCTCGATCAGCCCGAGCAGCGCTGCCTGGGCACGCGGATCGGTAAGCAGTGCCTGACTGGGCATCAGGTCCGCCAGACTGATCTGTCCGGCACGGGCGAAGTTGTTGGCGGCGCTGGGCTTTGGCGTTGCCGTCAGCGCATCGGCCGGCACCAGGGCGGCGTAGGCGGCATCGGCCTGGGTCAGCAGCGTCAACGCCGGTTCGAGCTGGCCCTGGTTCATCGCATCGAGGCCGCGATAGTGCAGCAGCCGTGCCTGTGCAGCGGCATCGGCCGAGCCTGGCGCCAGCTTGATCGCATCGGCGAACAAGGCATCGGCCTCGGCATAGCGGCCCTCGTTCGAGAGCTGCAGCGCGAGCGACATCAGCGCCGTCGAGGTATTCGGATTGCCGTTGCCCAGCGCCTTCTGCTGCAAAGCGAGCGCGGCACGAAAGGCGCTTTCGGCGGCAGCCGGATTGTCCGCCAGGTTGGCGCGCGTGCCGGCCGCCATCAGCCCGTCGAACTGGCCGATATCGCCCGAGCTGAACGCCTTGGCGGCAAGCCGGCTCGCCAGCAGCGCGTCGGCGGCCGATGTCGCGGCAACGGTATCTGCACGCTCGACGCCGGCCAGCACGCCGATCGAGCGCTGCATCACCTGCGCGGCGGGCAGCACGCCGTCGGCGTACCAGACGGCGTTGTTCACCAGCGTCACCATCGCGACATGTGCCCAGCCGCCGACCCGCTGCGTGCATTGCATCAGTTCGGCCGGATCGCCGCCCAGAATCGTGGTCGCGACCGGTGCATCGCAGCGGAACCGGAGGTCGATGCCGCTGCGCCATTGGCTGGCGGTGGCGAGCTGGGCGAGCTGGGCGGCGCTGCCCGGTCCGCCGAAGCGGACACGCGCGCTCGGCTGCTGCCATGTGCCGCAGAACACGTCAGCACCCGTTGCGGCGCCCTGCGTGGTCTCGGCCTGTTGCGTGCAATCCTCGCCCACCGAGTTCTTGCCGATCGACACCTGCGCCGCCGGCTTGACGGCACCTCCCTGCGCACCCCGCACATACGATTCGGGCGGCGGTGTTGCGCACCCGAACAGCAGCATCGCAAGCAGCGCGAGTGCGCGGAGGGCGGTGGCACGCATGGTCAGTAGTCCTGATCGGATACGATAGGCAGCAGCAGGTCGCCTTCCTCGTTCGAGTTGGACGGTATGCCGAAGTAGATGTTGTTCAGCGGGTTTGCCACCGGCACGCCCTCGCCGCCCAGCAGCAAGCAGTTCACTGAGCTGATCGAGCACTGATTGAAGCGGAATTTGGCATTGGGGCCCGGTTGAATGCCGGCCACACCCGCTGCCGCGGGACCGGGGACCCCGAGGACGGTTCCCGTCAGGTCGGTGCCACCGTTCTGTCCACGGATCACGTCAAGGTTCTTGACGTTGATCTGTCCGATGGTCGTCCCGGTTCCCAATGCGAGGATCAGCCAGGTGTTCGGCCCTTGCAGCCCGGCGACGGGATCGAAGGCGACGTTGGCGTCGCCGGTGGCGTTGATGCGCAGGACGCTCGGGCCGCCGCCGAAGCCCAGCACGGTGCTGCTGCCTGGCTGGCTGAAGGCCTTCGCCGTCGTCAGAAAGGTGCCGTTGGTGGTCGTCGCGGGCGTGTCGCCGGGAAAGTTCGTGATACGTCCCGGCGGGCGCACCGTGCCGCCTGTGGTGATCACAGTCTTGTCCGCGAGCGTCAATGCATTGGCGCCGGTATCGATGATGATGGTCGGCGCGGTGAGCGGACCTTTGATCGTCAGGTCAGTGCCGTCGCCAAGTGTGAACGTGCCGCCACTGCTGAAGCTGTTGAGCTGCGCCACCTTGTTGCTCGCGCCGGTGCCGGTCAGCGAAGCGTCGCCGGCCGTGCTGCCGGTCAGCAGGTCGGCGACCAGCGTACCAGATTCAGCGATACCGGCAGCGGTGACGCTCACCGTGTTGCCCGCGACCACGCCGCTCTGCGCCACGGTTATTGTCCTGGCATCGACCAGTGTCACGCTCGGCCCGCCGTTGACGTTGCCCGTGATGGCCAGGTCGGCAGAATTGTCCAGCGCGAGGCCCGATGCAGTGAAGTTGCTCACTGTGCTGATCTGATTGCTGCCACTCGAGAGGTTGGCTGTGCCCGTCGCGCGGCCGGACAGCGTGCCGGATATCAGGCTGCCATTCTCGGCGATTGTGCCGGCTTTGGCGACGAGACCAATGGTGCCCGCGCCGCCGTCGCTCACTGATCCCGGTAGGTCGATGGTCGCCGCGGTCAGCCCGACGGCGATGGCGGACGTGCCGGGAGGCGGCGCGATCGAGCCGCTCACCAGCAGAGCACCAGTATCGACGATTGTCGCGCTTTTGCCCGCGATCAATGGACCGGTCACGGTCACGCCGGGGCCATCACTGAGTATGAAGTCCGAGGCTGCGAAGCTGCCTAGCTTGGGGATCCGATTGCTTTGGCCGAGCAGACTTGCCGCCTGCAACGCATCACCGTTCGTCGCACTTCCGCTCAACGTGCCGGCGATCAGCGTGCCGCTCTCGCCGATCGTGCCGGCGTTCGCGACGAGGCTTGTCGTGCCCGCGCCGCCGTCGCTCACCAAGTCGGATATGTCGATCGTCGCCGCGGTCAGTCCGACGGCGATTGCGCCGGAGCCGGGCGGCGGCGCTATCGTGCCGCTGACCAGCAGCGCGCCTGTATCCACAATCGTAGCACTCGTTCCAGCGGTGATCGGGCCGGCCGCGACCAGGCTGGTACCGTCGTCGAGGGTGAAGGCCGATGCCGTAAAGCCCGCCAAGGTGCCGATCGAATTGGCGCCGATCAGGCTTGCTGCCTGCGGCGTGACGCCGCTCATCGCACTGCCGCTCAGCGTTCCGGCGATCAGTGCGCCGGTCTCGCCGATTGTGCCGGCGTTGGCTATCAGGTTCATGGTGCCCGCGCCGCCATCGCTCACCAGTCCGGATATGTCGATCGTCGCCGCGGTCAGCCCAACAGCGATCGCGGTGGTGCCGGAAGGCGGCACGATCGTGCCACTCACCAGAAGCGCCGCCGTATCCACAATCGTAGCACTCGTTCCGGCGACCAGCGGGCCGGTCACGGCCAGGCTGGTTGCGTCGTCGAGCGTGAAGTCCGATGCCGTGAAGCCAGCCAACGTGCCGATCGAATTGGCGCCGATCAAGCTCACCGCCTGCGGTGCGGTGCCGCTCGTGGCACTGCCGCTCAGCGTTCCGGCGACCAGCGTGCCGGTCTCGCTGATAGTGCCGGCGTTGGCGATCAGATTCGTGATGCCTGAGCCGCCGTCGCTCACCAGACCGGGAATCGCGATATTGCCTGCGGTCAGACTGACTGCGCTGGTGGCGATCAGGCTGTTCGACACGGTCAATGTGTCGCCGGTGCTGATCGCGATACTGCTCGCCGTCAACGTGCCGCCGACAGTCAATGGGCCTGTGTTCGACAGCGCGAAGTCGCCGGTCACGTTGAACATGCCGATGGTGCCGATCGCATTCGTTGCGGAGGTCAGCGTTGCGTCGCCAGCCACGCCATTGCTGCTGATCAGTGTGCCTGTGGTCAGCGAGCCGCCGGCGCTTTGGCTGATGCCACCCGATGTCATCGTGCTGAGATCGATCGTGGACCCTGTCAGCCTGGCCGCTCCCAGGCTGATCCCGCCATCAGCCTGCAAGGTGATCGAACCCTTTGCGGCGTCCGTCAGCAGGTCGCCGTTCAGTATCAGCCTGCCGCCGGATCCCAGCGTTCCGGCCTGCATGATGATGTTGCCGGTGCCCGATGCCGTTATCGATGATCCAATCGTTATGTTGCCGGTCTGTGTCTGCAGGGTGAAGTTCTTGTTGGCACCAAGCATCAGCGGCGTGCCGGAATTCAGAGTAATGGTATTGACCGCCTGCAACAGGATGTTTGCATCAAGCGAGTTGATCTCGGAGTCTGTAACCGTGTCGTTGCCGCCGGGATGGTCGCCATAGACGATCTGCGTGTTGGCACCAAGTGTTCCGTCCAGGGTGCCGCTTGCCGTGTCGCTGTGCATGATCGTGAGGTTGTCCGGATCGAGCAGCAACGTCCCGGTCATTCCGTTCGGTGCCGACAGATCGACATCGCCCGTCAGTGAGAGATGCTCACCCGAGACCTCGGCGAATCCGCCATCGCCGCCGTTCTTGCCGCCCTTGGCGCTGATCGTTCCGGCCATGCGCGTGGTGTCCTGCGACAGAATGACGATATGTCCGCCGCGTCCATTTGTCGCGGCATTGGCCGCGATCGTCGCGCCCTGCTGCACGGTCACGTTCGTCGCCGTCATCGCCGCCGGGACGCCCGGACCACCCCTGGCACGATCCAACGTGGTGCCGATTGCGATGACACCGCCGCCCGTCTTGCCCGACGCCGCGATCCTCGCCGTCGAGGCGATCCCCACATTGCCGTTCGATACCACCTCGATCGCGCCGCCGGTCGTCCCTGGCGCGCGGCCCGGCGCGGACAGCTGTCCCTCGACCACGATCGAGCCGCCAACGCCGTTCAGCGCGATCGTGCCGGTCTGATCGCCCATCGTCGCGGCACGGATCTTCCCGCCGGCCTGCACCAGGTTCTGCACGATCCCGTCCGCCGCGCGCGCGGTGAGTTGCACCGTGCCGCCATCGGCAACCAGCACCCCGGTGTTGGTCACCAGCGCGGTCACCGGCTTGCCGTCCGGACCCCTCGGCGCCTGCGTCACCTGATCGGTCACGTCGAGCGACAGCAGGCCGTCGCCATACAGATCGAGCGTCGCGGTTCTCGCACCCGCCAGCACGACATGGCCCAGCCGCGCGGTGATGGTGCCGGAGTTCGCCACCTGGGGTGCCACCAGCGCGGCCAGCCCCGCCTGCTTCACCGTGATCGTGCCGGCGTTGTTGACCTTGGCGTCTGGCTTGCCGGGCTGGTCGAACTTCATGACGCCCGCCATGAAGTTCTGGTTGCTGATGCCCGCGGCGCTGACCATGACCCCGGCGGCGTTGACCTGGGTGCCCTTGTAGAAATTCACGCCCGACTGGTTCACCAGGATGATCTGGCCGTTGGCGTCGATGCGTCCGGCGATCTGCGACGGGTCGGGGCCGGTGACGCGATTGAGCGCGACCGCACTGGCCGAGGGCTGGCTGAAGGTGACGCTCTGCTGGCTGCCGACATTGAAGCTCTGCCAGTCGATGGCGGCGCGCTGGGAGGCCTGATCGATCCGCGTGTTGCTGCCGGTCCGGCTGATAGCCGCGGTGCCACCCACCACACTTCCGCCGGTCGGACGCGCATTCGGTGCCGGCTGCGCAGCGGCAGGAAGCGACAGCGCCAGCAAGACGGTCGTCCGCAGCGCCGTGCTGATCAGCAAATCGGAACGATAGCGGTGACCTATGCTCATGCGGTATGCGTCAGAACCTCGTCAGCACCCGCCAATAGAAGGCGCCGCCGTACAGAGGCGAGACGCCGGTGCCCGGGACATTGCCGCCGTTTGGAAACCGGTTGAATCGTGCCAGCCCTTCGAGATCGACCTCAACGTAGCGGGTGACCTGCGCACGCACGCCACCGCCGGCGGAGTTGATCATGGCAGCATGATCGGTGCTCAGGTTCTGCCATGTCTCGCCCCAGTCGTAGAACAGGTAGTATTGAGTGGAAATGTCGAAAGCCTTGTCAAATACCGTCGTTTCGAAACTCGTGTTGAGCTGCAGTTCGGTCGTCGCCGCCAGTGCCTTGTCGCCCGGCACCTGGCCGGCATAGTAGCCGCGGGTGAAGCGCGAACCGCCGAGATAGAACTGCTCCGCTGGCGGCAGGATGTTGTCGGACCACTGCCCGGTGAGCAGCTCCATCAGTCCGACGCTGGCGCCCTGCCACGGCGCGAACAGCGTCTGAGTGCGGCTCGCCTCGAAGTTGAATTTGCTGAAGCCGGCCTGCTCGCCCACCCGGGGGGACGTCACGGAATCCCCATTGGTCGAGGCGCCCAGCAGCTTCATGCCTTGCGAGAAGCGCACCGACAACCCGTTGATCGCCGAACGATCGGCGCCAAGCCATAGATCGGACAGCGCATAATCGGCGCCAAGCCGCAGGACACGCAGCGCGTCGTAGCTCGCCTGCTCGCGCGGGGTGCCGTTCGGGGCGATCGATATGTTCGAGTCGAGCGCGTCGAATACGAGGTTGACGTTCAGCGTCTGCTGTCGCGAGCGGATCACCGGATAGCTCAGCGAACTGCCGAACACTGTCGTGGTGCCGTTGTAGCCTTGCAGACCCAGGGTGCCGGTCGGGGCGGTGCCGCCGTAACCACCATAGATCCTCCCCTTGAGGCCCGATGCGCCGATGAATGCCTCGGTGGAGACCTGGCCGAAATTCTGGCTGTTCGGGAAGGTGTGGTAGTACGAAAGCTCGGTCTTTTCGCCGAACTCTGTGAAGCTGTTGGCATCGACCACGCCGAGAAACTCGATCGGTCCGGTCTGGTCGAAGGCCCGATTGTCCAGCGAGGCGAGACCGCTGACCTTCTGGCGGCTTACCTGGGCAATCAGGTTCAGCGCGCCGGGCGTATCGGCCGAGGGTTCCAGCACGGCGCGCAGGCTGACACCGGGCACGTCCTGCGCCAGCAGCAGATAGCGTTCCAGCGTGACCGAATCGATCGGCTGCTTCTCGGTGAGGCGGTTGAGAAAGCGCAGCACCTGGGTGCCGGCCGGGCCGATGTCGCCGTCCAGCTTGACGCTCGCTATGCGGCCCTCGGTGACCACGAAGCGCAGCCTGCCGTTGGCATCCAGGTTGGCCGAGACGGTGGTGAGCACGTAGCCGTCGGAGCGATAGCGCTGCAGAATCGCCTGTCGCGCCGCATCGATCTGTGGCAGCGGCACCGCCGGTCCGACCAGGCCAGCGGCAAGCTGGGCGATCTCCGGCTGCGGATACGCCGTGACGCCCTCGACCTCGACGCTGCTGACGCGTACCGGACGGTTAGGAACTTCCGCGCCTGGCGCCGCCGGCGGTGGGATGACCGTTCCGGGCGCGACGGAGGGCGGTGAGGGTGGCCGCACACGCGGAATCGGCGATCCCTGCGGCACCGGGTTGACCGGCACGGGCTGAGCGTCGGCCGTCGAGATGGCGGCAGCCGTGGCCAAGAGCAGCAGCGTGGCGGCGACCTGTCGTGTGGCGCGCACGGTGGACTCCGTCTGTCGACCCGCGGTCTGTGGGCCGATTTCCCCTGGTTCACGTTCCCGCCTTCCGTCCCACGCGATCAAGAGGACCGTGTCGGCGAAGAGCTTCCATGAAACGCTGTAATTAGGTCAACGACTAACCGGGCCTTCTTTACCCGATTTCTGACGTCAGGTGGATTTTTCCGCGAGCAGATCCTGCCGCCGCAAGAGACGGCGCGTGCCTAGTCGAGCGCGTCGCGGAGCTGGCGCTCATAGTGGCGGTAGTACTTGTCGGTGACGAGGTCGGTCTTGACCACCACCGCCACGTCGATGGTGTTGAACTGGCTGTCGATGACAGCGCCATCGCCGACGAACCCGCCGAGACGGAGGTAGCCCTTCACCAGCGGTGGCAACTGCGCCTGCACACGCTTCGGATCGATCTCGCCGGGCGGCATCCGGCGCATGTCGACATAGCGGTGCGGCAATGCTCGCGGGCGCAGCGCCGGGGGAGCGAGGTGGTTGTGGTAGAGATAGGTCAGATCCGCGGCAAGTGTGTCCGGGTCGGTGCCGTGCAGGCTGGCGCAGCCGAACATCAGGTCGATCTGGTAGTGGAACACGTAGGCCGCGATGCCACGCCACAGCAACTGCATGGCGACCCGGCCGCGATAGGCTGCATCGACGCAGGAACGGCCGAGTTCAAGAATTCGGCCCGGAAAGTTCACGATCGGCGTGATGTCGTACTCGTCCGCCGAATAGAAGTGGCCCAGTCGTGCCGCCGCCTCACGCTGGATCAGCCGGTAGGTACCGACCACCCCCTCCGGGCCGGCACCGATCGCGTGATCCACCACCAACAGATGGTCGGCGACCGCATCGAAGGCATCGCGATCGCGAAGGCTCACGGCGCTCGCCGCATCGGGACTGGCGCCCATCTCCTCATAGAACACGCGATAACGCAGCGCCTGCACCGCATCGATTTCGGCGGCCGAATCGGCGACGCGCACGCCGAGATTACCGGCCCGCAATTCCGGAAACGGGAGCTGATCTGTGCGGGCCTTGACGATCATCTGCTCGAAGGTCATCGCGCCGCCCTTCCCTGCTCCATGGCGGGGTCCGGGTCACGGTTTGCGATCCGTCGCGACTCCTTTTCCCGCGTGGCCTGTGCCGGTTCGCGGCGACGCCCGAACAGTTCCAGGCGGAGCGAGACAAGGTCAAAGCCGAGACGTTCGGCGATGGCCTGCATCAGGCGCTCGTAGTCTGGGTGCTGGAACTCGATCACTTTGCCGGTGTCGATGTCGATGAGGTGGAAGTGATGGCCCTGCTCGGACGGCTCGTAGCGGGCGCGGCCACCGCCGAAGTCGCGGCGCTCCAGGATGCCCTTTTCCTCGAGCAGGCGCACCGTTCGATAGACGGTGGCGATCGAGATGCGCGAGTCGAGGGCTGCGGCGCGGCGGTATAGTTCCTCCACGTCGGGATGATCGGCGGCCTCGGACAAGACCCGTGCGATGACACGACGCTGCCCTGTCATCTTGAGGCCTCGTTCGACGCACAGGCGCTCGATGCGCGATTCCATCGGATTCCCTGTGATCAACCTAGCCCGGCCTGGCCACCCGGTGCCAGCCCCCGGTGACAGACAACGAGGGCGCCGGATCGCACCGGCGTAGCCGATCGGGGGCGGGCCTGTCCAATCCGGCGGAGAAGACTGGGCGCGGCTTGGCGCCGCCCGGAGCTCTTTCTATGCGAACGATTGTCGCCATGATCGGTTGTCGCCATATGCCGATTCCCAGAAGCCAGATAGTAACATGACCGACGCGCCTGCGGCCGACGTGGAATTGGACATCACGGCAGAGGTCTGCCCGATGACCTTCGTGCGCACGCGGCTGGCGCTGGATCGAATGGCGCCCGGACAAACCCTCCTGGTCCGGCTGCGCGGCGAGGAACCGCTGCGCAACGTGCCACGTACTGCGCGCGAGCTGGGGCACGAGGTGCTTTCGCTGGAGACCGACGCAGACGGCGTCGCCTCGCTGCTCCTGCGGCGCGGTGGGTGATCACGAAAGATTCATGCGCAGCACCAGAGCGTCCGACGAATCGCTGTAGTAGTGGCGGCGTCGGCCCACCTCGATGAAGCCCTCGCGCCGGTACAGCGCCAACGCGGCGGCATTGCCGATGGCGACCTCGAGGAAGATGGCGGTCCCGCCAAGCGCGCGAACCCGCTCCGCCGTCGCTCGGAGCAACCCGGTCGCGATGCCCCGGCGGTGGGCCGACGGCGCGACGGCCAAGGTCAGCACCTCCGCCTCGTCAATGGTGATGCGCCCCAGCAGCATGCCGCCGCGTTCATCGATCAGGCCGAAACCGCCGGGCAGCGCAAGCTGCAGCGAGATGGCGTCCTCGCCCCACGCCACGCGCGGGGGGAACGCTGCTGCGTGGATCGCCGCAAGCGCTGAAGCGTGCGCCGATGTAGCCTCGGTGATCATTCGATGGGCGGGGGGCGCAGGCCGCCGACGGGGAGCCTGGCCTCGGGCGGATCAACGTAGAGCGGTTGTGGCAGCAGCGGCCGGAGCTCCCCGCGCAATCGCCGCTCGGCCGCGACGGCGATATGGCGCGCGATAGGGAGCCGCGCGTCGGTCAGCATCACATCCACGTCGCGTGCAGCCAGCCGAACTGCGACCGCGACCGCCGCGTCGCCCGCCAAGGCGACCCTGCCCGCCGGCAATGGGAGCACATCGAGCGACGTCGCGGCCACCGCAGTGCCGCGCTCCAGGAACACCCGGCCGCGCCGGCTGTCGATCGCAACCCAGAGCTGCCGCTCGGCGAGAAAAGGCAGCGAATCGGCAAGCGCCTCCCCTACCGTCACGCCGACGACCGGCACACCGGCGGCCAGCGCGATGCCATGTGCCAGGGCGAGGCCGGCACGGATCCCGGTGAAGCTGCCTGGTCCCACGGTCACCGCCACGAGGTCCAGCGAAACCGCGGTCATCGCGGCTTCCCGCAGGACGTCTCTGGCCATCACGGGCAGCAGAGCGGCGTGACCTTGGGCGGTCTCAATCTGGCGCGCGGACAGCACCTCGCTATCCGCCACGATGGCGGCCGCACATCGCGCGAGGGCGGCGTCGAGCGCCAGGATAAGCATGTCAGTAGAGCGGGAAAAGCCTACAGCAGGACACACGCTTCGTCGAAGTCGAGGCGCGGCGACCGCGGGAACAGCCCAGCGGGATCGCCATGGCCGATGTTGCACAGGAAGTTGGACCGCCAGCCCCGATCGGCCAGAAACAGCTCGTCCACCATGGCATTGTCGAAGCCGGACATCGCCCCGATATCCAGCCCCAGCGCTCGCGCGACCAGGATCAGATAAGCGCCTTGCAGCGTGCCGTTGCGGAATGCCGTCGTGGCGGCAAGCGAATCGTTGCCGGCGAACCAGGACGTCGCATCCGGATTGTGCGGGAACAGTTCTGGCAATTTCTCGTAGAACTTTGGATCGTAAGCTACGATCGCCGTCACCGGCGCCGCCATCGTCTTGTCGTGGTTGCCACTCGACAGCGCCGGCGCAAGCTTCTGCTTCGCCTCCTCGGTCCGCAGGAACAGAAAACGGGCGGGCGAGCAGTTGGCCGAGGTCGGGCCCTGCTTCAGCAGGTTGTGCAGCTCCCTCAGCTCGTCGTCGGTGACCGGCTGGTCGGTGAACTTGTTATGGCTGCGCGCCTCGCGGAGCAGCAGGTCGAGCCCAGCGGCGTCGAGCGCCATCGCTCAGAGATCGACCTGCTCGACCGCGACGACCTCCGGCACGAAATGACGCAGCATGTTCTCGATGCCATGCTTCAGCGTCGCGCTTGAGGATGGGCAGCCGGAGCACGCGCCCTGCATGTGCAACTTCACCACGCCCTCGCGATAACCGCGGAACACGATGTCGCCGCCGTCGCCGGCCACCGCCGGGCGGACACGCGTGTCGAGCAGCTCCCTGATCTGGGCGACGATCTCCTCGTCTTCGGGAGCAATCTCCTCGACCAGCTCCTCGTCGGCGTTGCCCTCGATCACCGGGCGGCCGGCGACGAAGTGCTCCATGATACCGGCGAGCACCTGCGGCTTCAGTGCCTGCCACTCGGTGTCGTCGGTCTTGGTGACGGTGATGAAGTCGCCGCCCAGGAATACACGCGCGACGCCGGGGAGAGCGAACAGGGCACCGGCCAGTGGGCTGCGCTCGGCCGAAAGCGGCGAAGCGAAGTCAGCCGTGCCGGCACCCATCACGTAGCGGCCGGGCAGGAATTTCAGGGTCGCGGGATTGGGTGTGCCTTCGGTCTCGATGAACATGAAGCTGCCTACCCTACTGGTGGTCGGGAAACCGGACCGCTGCGGTCCGGTCGGTAGGCGTTACATCGGTGGAAACGGGCGCGATGACAAGAGCCGATCGCCGGAGGGGCCGGCCGTCAGTCTGCGGCTGCCGCCATGCCACCCATGCGGCCATCCTCGGCATAGGCGTGCACAGCGGCGGCGAAATCGTCGAAGATCCCGTGGGAGACGATGTCGGTCCGCCAGTCGTTCTCCGGATGCCATTGGATTCCGACAGCGAATCCGGGCACCGGCCCGGCGGCGGTCGCCAGCACATGCACCGCTTCGATCGTGCCGTCGGGTGCGGTGCCTTCCACGCGGACACCAGGGGCCAATTTGTTGACGCCCTGGTTGTGCAGCGAATTCACGGCGATCTCGCTGGCCCCCGACAAGCGGTGCAGCCAGCCACCGGGCGTCACGCGGATGGCGTGCGCCTTGCCGATCCGTACCTCACGCGAGGCGATCATCGGCGAGGAGTGGTCGATCCGGTCCGGCAGGTCCTGGAGCCTCTGATGCAGCGAACCGCCCAGTGCCACGTTCAGTTCCTGGAAGCCGCGGCAGATCGCCAGCACCGGCACCCCCCGCGCCACGGCGGCACGGATCAGAGGCAGCGTGGTGCTGTCGCGCGCCATGTCCTCCCAGGTGCCGTCCGCGTGTGGCGGGCCGTCATAATAGCTCGGATGCACGTTGGAGCGGCTGCCGGTGAGCATGATGCCGTCGAGGTGCTCGAGCAGGGTTTCGATATCGGCGGTCGGCCCGTTGGCCGGGATCAGCACCGGCACAGCGTGCACAAGCTGATCACTCACCTCGACATAGGTATTGGAGGCGGCGTGGTTCGGCATGCCGAAAATGCCGAACTGTTTGGTGCAGCAGCTGATGCCGACGAGCGGCTTGACAACCCGGGGCGACCTCATTGGAAGAATAATCTGTGATTTTCGCGGCGAAAAGAAGACTCTTTCTACGATGGCAGGCATGAAACTCCGGTAAAGATGATCGATGGCTCACCTTTAGCCCGGCGCCAACGCGCGCGGATCGATGAATTGGAACAACTTCTGGTCGAACTGCCCGCCGAGCTCCGCGTTGTAGAGCGTCACCCGGGTTTCCTGGCGCTGGGCGTCCAGCACCGTCCATTGCCGCAAGGTAATCGGGTTGTCCGCGAAGACGAGGGTCAGCGTCCCATCGCCCGGTGAGGCAGTGCGGACCAGGCTAACTTCGATCTGCCCCGGCAGATGCTGCATGCCGGTGACGGTCACGTCGCCCTGCAGCCGGACATGATCGGCCAGGAGGATGCCGAGCGGTGTCTTGCCGATCGGAATATTGCTGGTCTGGTTCAATGACTTGTCGTTGAACACGACCAGCCCGTGGCCGGCCACCAGCAAGAGCGGGCTGGGCGGATCGTATTGGAATCGCATGCGGCCTGGGCGATCCAGCCAGACGGTTCCCTGGCTGAGTGCTCCATTGGGCGCAACCTGGAGAAAGTGCGCCTTCAGCGTGCGAAGACCGTCGAGATAGGTCTCGATTCGTCCCAGGTCAGCCTTGTCCTGTGGGCTCGGCTGGAAGCCGGGCTGTGCCAGCGCCTGCACCGAGCCGAACAGCAGCGGGGCGAGCGAAAGGCGAAGCAGGATGCGTCGATTCATGGGCCGGATGTGGCGCCGCTCAAACCGGTTTGCAATTCTGCCCGGCCATCATCCCGCCGGCACGCCCTTTGTGGTCGAATATTCGAAGTGCAGCGCTTTTCCGGGATGCACCACGCCGTGGATCGCATGAGCGGCGACCGCGGCCTCGCTGAAGCCCTGCAGGATGAGCTTCAGCTTGCCCGGGTAGGTTGCCACGTCGCCGATCGCGAACACGCCCGGCAGCGACGTCAGGCACGTCGCCGGATCGACCTTCAGGTGATGCACTTCGCGGTCCAGGCCCCACGCGGTGATCGGCCCGAGATCCATCGACAGCCCGAAGAACGGCAGCAGCACATCAGCCTGCAGCAATCGGGTCTCGCCCTGCAGCGTGGCCACTTCGACGGCGTGCAGCACGCCGTCAGCGCCATGCAAAGCGTGCAACTGATACGGGATGACCAGCTCGATCTCTCCATTGCGAGCCACCCTATCGAGCTGATCCGCACTCTCCGGCGCGGCGCGGAATTTCGCCCGCCGGTGCACCACGGCGACGTGCGCGATCTCGCGCAGCGCCAACGCCCAGTCCACCGCGGAGTCGCCACCGCCGGCGATCACCACACGTTTGCCTCGCAGGTCGTCGCGACGGCGCACATAGTACTGAATGGCGCCTGAAGCCTCGAACTGCGCGAGCCCTTCGAGCGGTGGACGATTGGGGCCGAAGGCGCCGGCGCCGGCAGCAATCACCACGGCCTTGGACCGCACGGTATCGCCCTGGTCGGTGGTCAGCACGAATGCTCCGGGCGCACCCGCCAGTCCTGTCACGCGGCGCCCGAGCAGGCGCGTTGCATGGAACGGTGCGATCTGGCGTTCGAGCTGGGTGACCAGTTCACCCGCGTCGATCGCGGGATGCGCGGGGATGTCGTAGATCGGCTTTTCCGGATAGAGCGCAGCGCATTGCCCACCGACCTCCGACAACGCATCGATCAGGACGCAGGAGAGCTTCAGCATGCCAAGTTCGAAAACTGCGAACAGACCCACGGGGCCGGCGCCGATGATCGCCACGTCCGTGTCGATGTCGCTTGCCATGCGGAGATCGTCTTAGCCGAGCCTGCTGTTGTCCGCGACTCCGCCGCTCGGGCAGATTGCTCGCATGCCTGCTGCCGCGACCCGCGTGATCGAACTGCCTGACCTCGCGGCGACGGAGGCTCTGGCGTCCGCGGTTGCCGCGCTGGCGCGGGCAGGGGATGCGATCCTGTTGGAGGGCGAACTGGGCGCTGGCAAAAGTGCCTTCGCCCGCGCCTTCCTGCGCGCGGCAAGCGGGGATCCGGGCCTCGAGGTGCCGAGCCCGACCTTCACCCTGGTGCAGGGCTACGACACGCGGATCGGCAAGGCGCACCACTTCGACCTGTGGCGGCTGGATGGACCGGATGGGCTGGCGGAACTCGGCTGGGACGACGTCTGCGACGGCGTCGTGCTGGTGGAGTGGCCGGACCGCCTGCGCGCGCTGCGTCCGCACGATGCGTTAACCCTTCAGCTGGATATGACTGGAGCATGCAGTCGGAGGGCAGTGCTGTCTGGGTGGCCGGATCGATTGGGCCGGATAGCATGAGCCGCGAGAGGCTTATCGCGGCGTTCGTCCGGGTACCATGGGTATGGCGCGGCACGCGCTGAACCGCTGGCACAGGACGCGAGCTTCCGGCGTTACCTCCGGCTGACCGGCGGGCCTCGCGCGGCGGTCCTGATGGATGCGCCGCCACCTGAGGATATCGGGCCGTTCGTGCGCATCGCCGGGCACCTGGCGGGAATCGGGGTGTCGGTGCCGGAGATATTCGCGGCCGACGAGGCGGAGGGTCTGCTGCTGGAGGAGGATCTGGGGGATCGGCTGGTGTCGGGTTGGCTGGGTCGCCCTCCCCCCAACCCCTTCCCGCAGGGGGAGGGGGAGGGCGCTGCGGTAATGATGGCGGCCGTCAACACCTTGCTCGCCATCCAGCGCGCGCCACCACCGGCTGACCTCCCGGCTTGGGATGCCGCAGTGATGGCAACCACTGCGCTGGCAACCCTGTTCGACTGGTGGTGGCCGGCGATGTTCGGCGCCAGAGCGCCGAACGCCGTCCGCCAGGACATTGCCGCCGCACTCGAGGCGATGCTGGCCCCGATCGCGGCTGGCCCGCTCGGCTTCGTCCACCGCGACTTCTTCGCCGGCAACCTCCTGTGGCTGCCGCAACGTTCGGGCATACGCCGCATCGGTGTGCTCGACTTCCAGAATGCGGCCATCGGTCACCCCGCCTACGATCTGGCCTCGCTGCTGCAGGATGGGCGCCGCGACATCCCAGCCGAGCTGGCGGAGCGCGCCATTGCGCATTACCTGGTCGCCAGGCCTGAACTGGATCGGGCGGCTTTCCACGCCGCCTATGCCGCGTGTGCCGCGCAGCGTCACCTGCGCATTGTCGGCCAGTGGGTCCGCCTCGCCCGGCGTGATGGGCGCCCGGCCTATCTGATGCACGGGCCGCGCACCTGGCGTCTGCTGCAGCAGGCACTGCGCGAGCCGGCCACCACGCCCTTGCGTGAGGCGATGGACCGCTGGATCCCGCCAGATCGGCGCTGCAACCCCCCGGACCTCGCGGCATGACCCCGCGCGCTGCCATGCTGCTGGCCGCTGGCTTCGGCAAACGCATGTTGCCGCTCACCGAACGCACCGCCAAGCCACTGCTGCCACTCGGCGGCCGCGCGCTGATCGATCACGCACTCGATCGGCTTGCGGAGGCGGGGGTGGAGACCGTCGTGGTGAATGCCCATTGGCACGCTGATCAGGTGGCGGCGCGCCTCGCTGCACGCACGCACCCACGAACCATCCTGCGCCGCGAAGCCTCGCTGCTGGAAACCGGCGGTGGCGTGAAGGCGGCGCTCGACATCCTCGGCGCTGACCCGTTCTTCGTGGTAAACGGCGATGCGTTCTGGGTGGACGGGCCCCAGCCGGCCCTGGCACGGTTGGCTGCCGCATTCGATCCGGCCCAGGTGGACGGGGTGCTCCTGGTGCATCGCACATTCCAGGTGCATGCCGACGTTGGCCTCGGGGACTTTGCGCTCGACCCCTGGGGCGTGCCGCGCCGGCGCCGCGAGCGCGAGGTGGTGCCGTATCTCTATGCCGGTCTGCAGATCATCTCGCCCGGACTGCTCGCCGGAACACCGGACGGGGCGTTCAGCATGAACCAGGCGTGGGACGTCGCCATGGCCGCCGGCCGGCTGCGCGCGCTGGTGCATGACGGTCTCTGGTTCCATCTCTCGACACCGGCGGACCTGGCCGAGGCCGAGACCATCCTGCATGCCCGGCTGACGGGGGACACGCGCTGAATCTGTTCACCATCCCCGCTGGCGTGCCGTTTCTTGACGCCCTGGCAGCCGAGTGGCTGCAACGCGCCGGCAGCGACCCGCTGGCCGTGTCGCGCGGATTGATCCTGGTGCCTACGCGCCGTGCCGCCCGGGCGCTGGCCGAAGCATTTCTGCGCGCCTCCGGGGGGCGGCCCTTGCTGCTGCCGCGCATTACGGCGTTCGGCGCGCTCGACGAGGCGCCGCTGATGCTGACCGGCGCCCTCGACCTGCCGCCGGCGGTCGAGCCCGCCCAGCGGCTGGCGGCGCTGTCGCTGCTGATCCTGAAGATGCAGGGCGCGAACGGCGCGCCGCGGACGGCCGATCGCGCCTGGCCGCTTGCCGCCGAGCTTGCGGCACTGATGGATGAGGCGGAGCGTGCGGAGGTCGATCTGGCCAGCAGGCTGCCGCACGCCGCCGACCCCGCCTATGCCGCCCATTGGGCACAGACGCTGGAATTCCTGCACATCGTCACGCGAAGCTGGCCCGACTGGCTCGCCGAGCAGGGGCTGATGAACCCGGCGGCCCGACTGGTCGCGCTGCTCGATGCACAGGCCGCCGCCTGGACAGCCAGGCCGCCGGTGGAGCGGGTGCTGGCCGCCGGCACCACGGGGGGTATTCCGGCGGTCGCGCGACTGTTGCGAGTGATCGCCGGCGCGACCAACGGAGCGGTCGTGCTGCCGGCCCTGGACACCGCAATGTCGGAACTTGCATGGGAGGAGCTGGGTGACGTGCATTCACAGGCGGGTCTCGCCCGTCTGCTGCGTGGGCTGAGCGCCACCCGGGGCGATGTCCGTCCCTGGCCCGCGGCGGTTCCCGATGCCGCAACCGCGGAGCGCGGTGCGACGCTGTCCCGCGCACTGTTGCCCGCCAAGGCCCTTGTGGAGTGGCAGAACGCCGGTCCCGTGTCAGTCGACGGGCTGACATTGCTGTCGCCGGCGGACCAGCAGGAAGAGGCTGCGGCCGTTGCGATGGTGCTGCGCGAGGCGCTCGACACGCCCGGCGCGACCGCGGCGCTGGTCACGCCGGATCGCGACCTGGCGGGTCGCGTCGCCACCGACCTGCTGCGCTACGGCGTGGTGGCGGACGACAGCGCCGGCGAGGCTCTCACTGACTCGCCACCGGCGGTGTTCCTCCGACTGCTGGCCCGCGCCGTGTCGGAAGGGCTGGCGCCGGTGGCACTGCTCGCGCTGCTGAAGCACCCGCTGGCAGCGGCGGGACTGGCGCCAGCCGCCTGCCGCGCGGCGGCACGCGTGATGGAGCTCGCCTGTCTGCGGGGTCCGCGGCCACGGCGTGGCCTGGTCGGGCTGCGCCGCGCGCTCGACCGGGGCCGCGTGGAGCCCGACGCAAAAGCCCTGTTGGCGCGGCTGGAAACCTGCCTGGAGCCGGCGCTTCGGGTCGATACGGCTGTCGAGGTGGCGCCGGCCCAGGCCCTGGCGGCACTGATCGACGCGGGCGAGCGCCTTGCCGCCACCGATGAACTGCCCGGGCCGGCGCGCCTGTGGGCCGGGGAGGAAGGTGAGGCGCTGGCGATCAGGCTGTCCGACGTCCAGGCCGCGCTGCCGCTGCTGCCGGATCAGCGCCACGACGTGCTGCCGGGACTGCTTGATGCGGTATTGGAGGGCGAGGTCGTGCGCAGCCGTCGGGCGTTGCGTGGGCGCGGGGGGACCGAGCACCCGCGCGTTTTCATCTGGGGCCTGCTGGAGGCGCGGCTGCAGACGGCGGACGTGATAGTGCTGGGTGGACTTGCCGAGGGTGTATGGCCGCCGGCGACCGATCCTGGGGCGTGGCTCTCGCGGCCGATGCGCGCGGCGGTCGGTCTCCCGTCGCCTGAGGCAATCGTCGGACAGTCGGCACATGATTTTGTGTCCTGCGCGGCGTCAGCACGGACCGCCGTGTTGTCCTGTCCGCGGCGGCGAGACGGCGCGCCCGTGGTGCCGGCGCGCTGGCTTACCCGGCTTGAGACATTCCTGGCCGGACGTGGGGTGACGCTCCCGCAGCATCCGGCGGCGATGTGGGTGCGGGCGCTCGATCAGCCGATTGGTGGGTCGCGGCCCGTTCGGCCACCTCGGCCGTGCCCGGCGGTCGAGTTGCGGCCGCGCAAGCTGTCGGTGACCGAGATCGAAACCTGGCTGCGCGATCCCTACGCGATCTTTGCACGCCACGTGCTGAGACTGACGAAGCTGCGGCCGCTCGACGAGACGACCGATGCGGCGGATTACGGCACGCTGGTCCACGCGGGGCTGCATCACTTCCTTGCGGCGTTCGGCGCGGGTTGGCCTGCCGATGCGCCGGAGCAGTTGCGGCGCGCGATGTTGCGCGCTCTGCAGGAGGCCGATCTCCGCGAAGCTCTGACCTCCTGGTGGGCGCCGCGTCTGGAGCGAATCGCCGAATGGGTCGCGCGGATCGAAGCGGAGCGCCGCGCTGCGCGCCCGCTCGTGGCGCTCCTTCCGGAAGCGAACGGCACGCTGGAGCTCGCGCGGCCCGGCGGATTGTTCCGGCTGAGCGGCCGTGCCGATCGGATCGAGCGGCGGAGTGAAGGCGGGCTTGCTATCCTGGACTACAAGACCGGCACGCCGCCCAGCCAGAAGGAGGTGGACGCAGGCCTGGCACCGCAACTGCTGTTGGAGGCGGCGATGGCGGAGGCCGGCGCGTTTGGCGACCGCGTCACCGGGGCGGCGGAGGAGCTGACCTACTGGCATCTCACCGGCGGCTTCCACGCCGGAGAGGAGCGCACGCTGTTCAAGCGCAACGCGGCGGCGATCGCGGCGGCCGTGACCGACGCGCGTGCGGCGCTGAGTTCACTGATCGATGCTTATGACGCCCCGGATCGCTGCTATCTGTCGCAGCCGCAGCCAGGGTACGCGCCGCGGTTCTCGGATTACGCACAGCTCGCCCGGGTGGCCGAGTGGGCGGCGGCGGGGGATGAGGACGGATGAGCCGCCCCCTCCCCCCGACCCCCTCCCGCAAGGGGAGAGGGAGAATCAGCGGCGAACCTGCTGCCCCTCCCCTCGCGGGAGAGGGTTGGGCGGAGGGGGCATCCCCCCGCGACCGCGCCAACGCGGAGCAGTTGCTGGCTTCAGATCCATCGGTGTCCGCCTTCGTCGGCGCGTCGGCCGGATCGGGGAAGACCAAGCTGCTGACTGATCGTCTGCTGCGCCTGATGCTGGATGGCGCCGCACCTGAGCGCATCCAGTGCCTCACCTTCACCAAGGCCGCGGCCGCCGAAATGGCGGTGCGGCTGCAGAGGACCCTGGGCAAGTGGGTGACACTGGACGACGTGGCGCTGGCGCGCGAACTGCGTGCGCTTCAGGTCGCACCATCGGAACCTACGCTGTCCAATGCACGCGCGCTGTTCGCCCGTGTGCTCGATCTGCCCGGCGGCATGCGGATCGGCACGATCCATGCCTTCTGCCAGTCGCTGCTGCGGCGCTTCCCGCTCGAAGCTGCGCTGTCGCCGCACTTCCGCATTGTCGATGACATCGACGCCGAGGACGCACTGACCGAGGCGCGCGAAGATATGCTGTCGCACGCGAGCGCACCGCGTATGCGTGCCGCACTGGACACGCTCGCCGGTCTTGCGTCGGCGGATCAGTTCGGCCGGCACGTTGCGAAGTTGCAGGGCGATCTTCCCCGACTGAAGGCCGCGCTCGCCCTCGGCGACAGGCTCGAGGATGCGCAGAAGCGCGCGCTTGGAGTGACCGCGACAACCGCGGATGAGATCGTCGCACTTGCGATCAACTGGCAGGCGGAGCCCGCTCTGCGCGAAGCGGCACGCATCGTCCAGCGGCTTGGCGCGAAGAAGTGCGCCGAGCGCGCGGAGCGTATCCTGGGCTGGCTCCAGCTGGAGGCGACGGAGCGCTGCGATCACTGGCCGCGCTGGTGCGAAGAGTTCCTCACCAAGGAGGGCAAGCCTCGCGCGCCGAGCGGTTTCGTATCCAAAGCGGTGCTCGACGCACACCCGGATCTGGAGCGCCACTTCCTCGATGAATGCGACCGTATCGTCGCGGCGATCGATGCAGGCCTGGCACTTCGCGTTGCCGCGGTCTCGGCGGCACTCCTGACGCTCGCGGCACCGGTGCTGGATGCCTATGCGAGGCACAAGGAAGCATCGGGGCTGCTGGATTACGACGACCTGATCGGCCGCACATCCAACCTGCTTGTGGATCCGGGCGCGGCCTGGGTGCTCTACAAGCTGGACGGCGGCCTCGATCATCTGCTGCTGGACGAAGTGCAGGACACCGCGCCTGAGCAGTGGCGTATCGCGCACGCGCTGACCGAGGAGTTCTTTGCCGGTCAGGCGGCGAGGGACGCGAAGCGCACCGTGTTCGCGGTCGGCGATCGCAAGCAGTCGATTTATTCGTTCCAGGGCGCCGATATCGATGCGTTCGATCAGTCGCGCCGGCTGTTGCGGACACGCGTGGCAGCGTCCGGCCTGCGTTGGCAGGACGCGGAGCTCGACGTGTCATTCCGATCCACCCGGCCCGTTCTCGAACTGGTGGATCACGTGTTCACCAATCCGACGGCCGCGGCTGGTGTGGCGGATACGGGCGACACGCTGACCCATTACGCCGATCGGGCGAACCATGCCGGCTCGGTCGAACTGTGGCCGCTCGCGCCACCGCCCGATGCGGCCGAGCCCGAGCCGTGGACGGTGCCGGATCAGAACCGTGGCCTGACCTCCGCGCCGCAACGTCTCGCAGACGCGTTGGCCGAGTGGATCGCGCGCGAGGTGGGCGGCGGTGTGAGGCTCGAAAGCAAGGGGCGGCCGTTGGGCCCAGGCGATGTGATGGTGCTCGTCCGTCGCCGTAACGATTTCGGTCGTGCTTTGGTTCGCGCGCTCAAGGAACGCGGCGTGCCGGTGGCAGGGCTGGACCGGCTCGTGCTGACCGAGCAGCCTGCGGTGCAGGACCTGATGGCACTCGGCGATGCGCTGCTGCTGCCGCAGGACGATCTGACCTTCGCGTGTCTGTTGACCAGCCCGCTTGGCGGTCTGTCCGACGACAGCCTTGCTGACTTGGCCATCGGGCGGAGTGGTCCGTTATGGGAGGTGCTGCGCGCGCGGGCGGGAGAGCGGCCGGACTGGCTCGCAGCGCAGACGTTCTTCGCGGCCCTGCTGGCGCGAGTGGATTACGTGTCGCCGCATGCGCTGTTCGCCGAGGCGCTTGGACCGCTCGGTGGCCGGGCGCGGCTGTATGGGCGGCTCGGCTCCGAGGCCGCCGAACCGGTGGATGAGTTGCTGAATGCGGCGCTTGCGTACGGCCGCATGCACCCGCCATCGCTGCAGGGGTTCATCCACTGGTTGCGCCGCTCGGGCGCCGAAGTGAAGCGCGAGGCGGAAGGGGCGGGCAGCCTGGTGCGCGTGATGACCGTGCACGGCGCGAAGGGGTTGCAGGCGCCTCTGGTCATCCTGCCGGACACCACGTCGCTGCCACCGGACGAAGGCTCGATCCTATGGGCGACCGATCCGGCCACTGGTTGTGCAGTGCCGATCTGGTCGCCGCGGCGGGAAGTGAGGTGCCTCGCCGTACAAGGCCTGCGCGAGGCGGCGATGCGGCGGCGAATGGAAGAGCACAATCGGCTCCTCTACGTGGCACTCACACGCGCCGAGGACCGGCTGCTGGTATGCGGCTGGCAGACGCGACGCGGCCTGGACGAGAGGTGCTGGTATCGGCTGATGGAGCAGGGATTTGACGCGTTGCCAGTCGAGCGCGCCTCGTTCGACGCCTGGGATGGCGAGCGGCGGCGCTACGCCTCACCGCAGATTGCGGAGCCAGACACGGCAATGGCAGAGGCCGCTCCGGGCGGGGTCGACAGGCTGCCGCACTGGGCTGGCGCGGCGCCGGGTTGGCATGCTGCTGCACCGCCGATCGAACCAGGACGACCGGAACGTCTGGCTCCCAGCCGACCGGAGAATGCGGAACTGGGGCCGGTGCCCGCGGCTGCGACGCCACTGGCCGCACGTGAGGCCGCCGGCAATCGGTTCCGCCGTGGCTCATTGCTGCACGCATTGCTGCAGCACCTGCCTGATCTGCCGCCGGAACGGCGCCGCGCGGCGGCGCTTGCGTGGCTCGACCGGCCGGGCAACGGCATTTCGACCGGCGAGGCCGAAGAACTGGCGTGCGAGACGCTGGGCATCCTCGGCCATCCGGACCTCGCGCCGGTGTTCGCGCCAGGCAGCCGCGCCGAAGTGCCGCTAACCGGCCTGGTGGGAGGCGCGGTCGTTGGCGGGCTGGTGGATCGGCTGGCTGTGCTCGACCAGCGAGTGCTGGTGGCCGACTACAAGACCAACCGTCGGCCGCCAACGAGGATCGAGGACACACCGATGCTGTATCGGCGGCAGATGGCTGCCTATCGCGCCGTGTTGCGCGAGATCTTCCCCGGCCGAACCATTGTCTGCGCCCTAGTCTGGACCCAGACGGCACAGGTTGTCATCCTGCCGGATGAACTGCTTGACCTGACGACCGCGGTCCCCACCTGAAATGTAACAGAACCATCGAGGCTGAGATGAGCACGAACACCAAACCCGTCACCGACCAGACATTCTCGACCGACGTGCTGAATGCCGATGGTCCGGTGCTGGTGGACTTCTGGGCCGAGTGGTGCGGCCCATGCAAGATGATAGGGCCTGCGCTGGAGGAGCTCGCTGGCGAATTTGCCGGCAAGCTCACGGTCGCCAAGGTGAACATCGACGATAACCCGGTGACGCCGAACAGCTACTCGGTGCGCGGGATTCCGACGCTGATCCTGTTCAAGAACGGCCAACCCGCGGCGACGCAGGTTGGCGCGCTGCCGAAGAGCCGGCTGAAGGACTGGATCGCGGCCAACATCTGACTTCGCTGGCGGCGAGTGATGGGCGGCCTTCAGCTGAGGGCCGCTGCCAGCACCTGTGCGCTGCGGCCGTTGGCGATGGCGGCGGAGAGATTTTTCTGTCGGAAATTTGAACATTGCCGGACGCGATGCGCCAGAACAGGTCGCGACAGAGTGCGATGAAGTGCATGTCGGGCGCACTCGCGCGCTCAGCGTTTGGGCCCGGTTGCGTCATGTGCGCCAAGGTGATCGACCACCGCTGCAATAACGGTTAGGCTTCATCAATTCACTCAGGAACGCGCCAACAGTGACCGAATCCATCCAGCTGACACGACTCCCCTCCGGCCTTACCGTCGTCACCGAACGGATGGAGCGGGTCGAGACTGTCTCTCTCGGAGCGTACGTCGCAACCGGCTCGCGGCACGAGCAGGAAGCGGAGAACGGCGTCTCGCATTTCCTCGAACACATGGCCTTCAAGGGCACCGAACGCCGGTCGGCGGTGCAGATTGCCGAGGAGATCGAGGCGGTCGGCGGCCACATCAACGCCTACACGGCGCGCGAACAGACCGCCTATTACGTGAAGGTGCTGAAGGAGGACACGGCACTCGCCGCCGACATCATCGGCGACATCCTCACTCACTCCACGTTCGAACCGGAGGAACTGGAGCGCGAACGGGGCGTGATCCTGCAGGAGATCGGGCAGGCCAACGACACGCCAGACGACATCATCTTCGACCACTTCCAGGAGCATGCTTATCCGGCGCAACCGCTCGGACGGCCGGTGTTGGGCTCCGAGGAAGGCATCCGGTCGATGCCGCGCACCATGCTGACGGGTTACATGCGGCGGCACTATGCGGCACCAAACTGCGTGGTCGCGGCGGCTGGCGCGCTGACCCATCAGCAAGTGCTCGACCTGGTGAACGTGCACTTCGCCGACCTGCCGCTCAACCCGGTACCCGCGATGCTGCCGGCGCAGTACGGCGGCGGGGAGTTCCGTGAGGCGCGCGACCTGGATCAGGTGCATATCGTGCTGGGCTTCCCTTCGGTCGGCTATGGCGACCGCGACTACTATCCGGCACTGCTGCTCTCCACCCTGCTCGGCGGCGGCATGTCGTCGCGGCTTTTCCAGGAGGTCCGCGAGAAGCGCGGGCTGGTGTACTCGATCTACTCGTTCAGCTCGCCGTTCCTCGATGGCGGTCTGTTTGGCATCTACGCCGGGACCGGCGAGAGCGAGGCCGAGGAGCTGATGCCGATCACGCTCGAGGAGCTGCGCAAGGTGCAGAACGAGGTAACCGAGGCGGAGCTTGCACGGGCACGGGCACAGGTGAAGGCCTCGCTGCTGATGTCGCTGGAGAGCACCGGCAGCCGCTGCGAGCAGCTCGCGCGACAACTGCAGGTGTTCGGCCGGGTGATTCCGACCATGGAGACAGTGGGCAAGCTCAACGCGGTGACCACAGCCGATGTGTGCCGTGCGGCGTCCCGTGTGTTTCGCGGTGCGCCGACCCTGGCCACGATGGGCCCTGCCGAGCGGGTGCCGGCGCTGGGGGAGATCATGGAGAAGCTGGCGGCTTGAGCTGCCGACGAACAGCGACAGGCTGACCTCGAATTCGCCCCTGGTGCGCGTCATATAGAGGGCGTCGAACCTGGGAATTGCGCGATGGCCGAGCCGCTTGAACTCCTTGCCGACCTGATCGCCCGCGCCCGCGCCGCCGGCGCCGATGCCGCGGACGCGGTGCTGATCTCCGGCACGTCGCTCGGAGTGCAGCGGCGGCTGGGCCAGACCGAGCATGTGGAACGCTCGGAGGGCCGTGATCTCGGGCTGCGGGTGTTTCTCGGTCAGCGCGCCGCGATTGTCTCGTCCAGCGCCATCGATCCGGCCAGCTTCACCGAACTCGCCGAACGTGCTGTCGCGATGGCGCGCGTGGTGCCCGAGGATCCGTACGCCGGTCTCGCCGACACCGCCGCACCGCCGGAACCGGTTCGGCTCGATCTCGAGGATCCGGCGGAACCCGACACCGAGGCGCTGGTCCGTCGCGCTTCCGCCGCCGAAGAGGCCGCGCTTGCGGTGTCCGGGATCACCAATTCGGAAGGCGCTGAGGCAGGGTTCGGCCGAACCGAGGCATATTTGGTCACATCCGCCGGGTTTGCTGGCCGTCAGGTTCGAACCAGCCACTCGATTTCCGCCAGCGCGCTGGCAGGAGCCGGCACGGCAATGCAGCGCGACTACGACTTTCATTCCACCGTCCATCTGGCCGACCTCGACGATCCTGCCGCCATTGGCCACAGCGCCGGCGAGCGGGCCGTCGCGAGACTCAATCCCGCTCGGCCGCAGACCGCGAAACTGCCCATCGTCTATGATCCGCGCGTCGCGGGTAGCCTGCTGGGACATCTGGCCGGAGCGATTAGCGGCGCCTCCGTTGCACGCGGCACAACCTTCCTCAAGGACCGCCTCGGTACCCGTATCTTCCCCGATGGCGTCGAGATTCACGACGATCCGCGCCGCGTCCGCGGCCTACGGTCGCGTGCATTCGACGGCGAGGGCACGCCCACCGCGGCGCGCGATATCATCGCTGCCGGTGTGCTCACCACCTGGTTGCTCGACAGCCGCTCGGCACGCCAGCTCGGCATGCGCCCGACCGGCCATGCGTCGCGCGGCACCGGCGGGCCGCCATCGCCCGGACCGACCAACCTGTATCTCGCTGCGGGCGAGCTGACGCCGGCTGAACTCATGGCGGACATCAAGCTCGGCCTCTATGTCAACGAGATGATCGGTATGGGGGTGAACGGTATAACCGGCGATTACAGCCGCGGCGCCGCCGGCTTCATGATCCGCGACGGAGCACTGGCGGAGCCGGTCGCCGAGATTACTATCGCAGGCCATCTGCTGGACATGTTCGCCCATCTCACACCGGCCAACGATCTGCGTTTCCGCCGCGGCACCGATGCGCCGACGGTGCGGGTGGACGGTATGACCATGGCTGGCGCCTGAGCCGGCCAACCCCCATATGATGGGCATGTTGACAGCGAAGCGTTCAGTGATCCGTCGGGCGTCCATCGTGGTCGCGGCCTGCGCCGCGCTAACCCTGGCGCTTGCTCCCGGCTTGGCGGAGGCGCGCGCCGGTGGCGGAGGCTCGTTCGGCAGCCGCGGCAGCATGACGTGGTCGGCACCGCCGTCCACCAATACCGCGCCCTATGCATCTCCCATGCAGCGCAGCATGACACCGAACAACCCGTCGCCAGGCTACGGCAGCTTAGGGGCACCGAGCTACGGTCCGCGATCGGGCTTCATGTCCGGCCTGATGGGCGGACTGATCGGCGCCGGCATCGGTGGCCTGCTGCTGGGGCACGGGTTCTTCGGTGGCATGTTGGGCTTTGGCGGCTTCCTCGGCTTCCTGCTGCAGATTTTCCTGCTCGTGGTGTTGGTCCGCTTCGTGATCCGCCGGTTCCGAGGCCAGTCGCCCGCTTTCGCCGGCGGGCCGGGAATGTTCGCGCGCGGAGGCCCGCCGGGGCCGGGCGCGATGGGCGGCGGCTTCGGCCGACCGTCAGGTCCACCGCCGATCCAGATCGGGCCGCAGGACTATCAGGCGTTTGAGCAGCTTCTTCAGGGCATCCAGGCCGCCTGGAGCCGCCAGGATCTGAACGCACTGCGCGCCATAGTGACGCCGGAGATGCTGAGCTATTTCGCCGAGCAGCTTGCCGACCAGACCAGCCGCGGCGTGCGCAACGAAGTTACCGACGTGCGACTGCTGCAGGGCGACCTGTCGCAGGCATGGAGCGAAGGCAACCGCGAATACGCCAGTGTGGCGATGCGCTTCGCGATGATCGACGTGACGCGCGACGCGAGCGGCCGAATCGTGGATGGCAGCCCAAGCGAGCACGTCACAGCGACGGAGCTGTGGACTTTTGTCCGCTCGCCGGGCGGGCGGTGGATTCTGTCGGCGATTCAGCAGGCACGTTAGATCGCTGCTATTTGCGGCGCTCGGTCAGCAGCACTCCGTCGCGCTGCAGCGCTGCGATTTCGTCGGGCGAATACCCGTGCTGCGCGAGCACTTCCGCTCCGTCCTGCGCGAACTTTGGTGGCGGTCGGCGTGTGCCGCCGGGCGTGCGCCCCAGTTTGATCGGCGTACCGAGACCGCGGTACCAATCCAGTTCCGTGACCATCTCGCGATGCGCGGTATGCGGCGCGGCGGTGGCTTCATCGACCGGCAGCACCGGGCCCGCCGGCACGCCATTGCGGATCAGCCGCAGCGATAGCTCGTTGCCATCGTGTTCGGCGAAGGCCGCTGCAAGGACCTCGGTCAGGGCGGCACGGTTGATGTTGCGCTTGCCGTTGTCGGCGAAACGCGGATCGTCCGCGAGCTCCGGCCGGTCGATGAGCTCCGCCATCTTGCGAAACTGCCCGTTGTTGCCGGAAGCGATGAAGATGTCGCAGGTCTTCGTCGGGAACTTGTCGTACGGCACAAGATTGGGATGCGGATTGCCGGTGCCAGCGGGCCGCTTGCCGTTAAGGAAGAAGTTCGCCGCCTGAGGATGCAACAGCGACATGCCGCAATCGTACAACGTCATGTCGAGGTACTGGCCGTGCCCGGAGCGTTCGCGCTCGTGCAGCGCCATCAGGATACCGATTGCGGAATAGAGCCCGGTGCCCATGTCGACCATCGCCGTGCCGAGACGCATCGGTCCGGTGGACGCGTCGCCATTGACACTCATCAGACCGGTCATCGCCTGCAGGATCGCGTCATAACCGGGCAGGCCGCCAAGCGGACCGTCGGCGCCGAAGCCGGAAATCCGACAATGGATGAGCCGCGGGAAACGCTCTGACAGCATGTCGTAGCCAATTCCCCACTTCTCCATGGAACCTGGCTTGAAGTTCTCGATCACGATGTCGGCGCCTTCGAGCAGGCGCAGCAATACCGCGCGGCCTTCCGGCTTGCCGATGTCGAGCGCTATGGCGCGCTTGTTGCGATTGATGCCGATGAAGTAGCTGGCGTCATTCTCGTGAAACGGCGGGCCCCAGTCGCGCACCTCGTCGCCTTGCGGCGGCTCGATCTTGATCACCTCGGCGCCGTGATCGGACAGGATCATCGTGCAGTACGGTCCGCCGAGCACACGGGTGAGGTCGATAACCTTCAGGCCGGCGAGCGCACCGGCTGACCTGGCCAACCCCTTGCCCTGCGTGGCGGGCCGGTTCGCTGCGTCGTTCATCGGTCGTTTCGCTCCTTGTCTCCCACGTCAATTCAGCACGGGGTGAGGGGTTGTGCCAGACCCAGTGCATCCAGCTTCAGCACCTCGCCAGCCAGGTACAGACTGCCGCATATCAACACCCGCGCTCGCGCTTCGCGTGGCAGCGCGCGCAGAGCGTCCGCCACGTGTGGACCCGGCCGCGCGACGCCTCCCGACTCTGCAATGATCGCCTCGACCGTTCGCGCATCATGCTGCCCAGGTTCGGCCACTGCCCACAATGTGGTTGCAAATGGAACCAATGGCCGGAGGAACTCGGTGGCATCCTTGGTCTGCTTCATGCCGACAATCACATGCACCGGCCGATCCGACCATGTTCGCAGATGCTCGGCCAGCGCGACGCCGGCCCCCGGATTATGTCCGCCGTCGAGCCACAACTCCCAGTCCCCTGGCAACAGCGTCGCCAGCTTGCCGTGGAGGCGCTGCAGCCGCGCCGGCCACTCCGCGCGAGCGACCCCCGCGACGTCCATCCTCAGTGCGGGCGCACGCATTGCGGCGATGGCAATGCCGGCGTTGTCGAGCTGGAAAGCGCCACGCAGCGATGGCGGCGGCAGGTCCAGAACGCCGAGCGTATCGTCGTAGCGGCCCGGGGCGATGCGCCAGTCGCGATCACGCAGCATCACCGATGCACCGACACGTTGCGCGGCGGCAAGCAGCACGTCGGCTACCTCGGGCGGCTGCATGCCGATCGCCACCGGCACGCCGCGCTTCATGATGCCGGCCTTCTCCGCTGCAATGAGCGGCAGCGTGTCGCCGAGCATTTCGCGGTGATCGAGCGAGATCGACGTGATCGCGCAGGCGGCCGGTCGGTCGATGACATTGGTCGCGTCACCGCGGCCGCCGAGACCCACCTCCAGCACACACAGATCGGCCGGTGTCTGCGCGAACAGATGGAACGCAACCGCGGTGATCACCTCGAACACGGTGATCGCGGCGCCGGCATTCACCTGCTCGACGTGTTCCAGCGCCGCGGCCAGCACCGCATCCGACACCAGTTCTCCGGCGACGCGAATGCGCTCGTTAAAGCGCACCAGATGCGGCGAGGTATAGACGTGCACGCGCTGCCCCGCCGTCTCGGCCATCGCGCGCACGAAGGCACAGGTGCTGCCCTTGCCGTTGGTGCCGGCGACATGGACCACCGGCGGAAGGCGGCGCTCCGGGTGGTCGAGCTTTTCCAGCAGCACGCGCAGGCGATCCAGGCTGAGGTCGATCAGTCGCGGGTGCAGGCCATGCAGTCGCGCGACGATGCCTTCGATGCGAGTGCTCATGCCGCCGCCGGTATTTCCTTGACGCGCAGCAGCGAAATCACCCGTGCCAGGGTCGCCTTCAGCTCGGTGCGCTTGACCACCATGTCCACGATGCCGTGCTCGTGCAGGTATTCGGCGCGCTGAAATCCCTCGGGGAGTTTCTCGCGAACGGTCTGCTCGATGACGCGTGGCCCGGCAAAGCCAATGAGCGCGCCAGGTTCGGCGATGTGGATGTCGCCCAGCATCGCGAAGCTCGCCGTGACGCCGCCGGTCGTTGGATCGGTGAGCACGACGATGTATGGCAGCCTCGCCTCCTTGACCAGCCGCGTGGCGATCACCGTGCGCGGCATCTGCATCAGACTGATCGCGCCTTCCTGCATGCGCGCGCCGCCCGAGGCGGTGAACACGATCAGCGGCGCATCCTGCAATACGGCAAGCCGCGCCGCCGCGAGGATGCCGTCGCCGACCGCGGCCCCCATCGAGCCGGCGATGAACTCGAACTCCATCGCCGCGACCACGGCCTGGTGGCCGTCGATCCTGCCATGCGCAACCGCCAGCGCGTCGTCCAGATGCGTCTTGTCACGTGCCTCCTTCAGCCGGTCGGTGTAGCGCTTTGTCTCACGGAAGCGCAGCGGGTCGGCCACGACCTTGGGCAGTTCAATGCGGGTAAAGCTGCCTTCGTCGAAGGTATAGCCGAGGCGCTCGATGGCACCGACACGCATGTGGTGCGAGCAGTGCGGACAGACCTTCAGGTTCGCGAGCAGGTCGCGATGGAAGATCATCTGCTGGCAGGCGGGGCATTGGTGCCAGAGATTCTCCGGCGCCTCGCGCCGGGCGAACAACGTGCGGATCTTCGGGCGAACGAATTCGGTGAGCCAGTTCATGGGTCTTCGCCTATAGTGCGTCTTTCATGGGGTAACATGCCACCGGGGACTGAATGGCTCCAGGCTCGCCACTCGCTATCAATCTCGCGCCACTGGTTTGCCGTCATGCCTTCGCCGTTTCCAACGAAACCCGTTTGGTAGACCTCCCACAGAGCAATGGACTGCGGCTAGGAGGTGACGATCTATGGCGGGGATTGTCTTTCTGCTGACCGGCCACCATTCGCCTGGTACGGGTGACCGGGATCAGCTAGTCATCCGCAAAGTAACGGAAGTTCATGAACGACAGATCCATCTGGTCTGCAGGAATAGGAGAGGGCTCGCCTGCAAGATCGTCCGCTAGTTGCTGCACCATTCGCAGCTTCTCAGGCAGATCCCTTTCGACGCAGTCCAGCAGTGTGCGGATGGCATACTCATATCCGGGCAGGGAGGAGCACAGAAGGCTTCCGAGTTGTCGTCCGTACTCGCTGGTCCAATCCCACTGACCGTCCAGGATTGCGCGAATTGCCTCAAGCTTAGGCCCGTGAAAGTGTATAATGGGCGCCGCTTCGTTGATGCCCCAGTATGGCTTCCAGTTGAAGCTCGGATCCAATCGTTCCCAACGTCGGCGGTATAGCTCATTGTACGCAGCCTCATCATTGAACATAGCGCCACGGCCTTGTCGCATGCCGAAGAGTACAAACTCCTGGAACTCAGGGTACGTGCGCCTTAGAGACGGGACATTGATAATCATGACGCCAGTATTGCAGTAGTTCCAGTTGTCGGCCTTAAACTCTGGCGCGCAGGCGAAGTACTCAGGACGAATGTGGTCGAAGTCCGGATGCCTGGTAAACAGTACGTCGCAGTCGGTATAGGCCACAAACTCATCGACCGTCTCCAGAAGGCAGATTTGCGAGCGCAGCCAATGACCTAGCAGCGCCTCGGGGTAGAGGCCCTGCGCTGCAAGAGAGTTGAGCTCTTTTGCAAACCTGATCTCAACATCGATGACCATTACACCGCGTGCTTCCATCCATTCGGTGAAGCCATTCCGCGTTCCCGTGTAAAGCAGATGTGGCTTAAGGTCGGTGCGAGCAAGCGCGGAGCTTACAGCAATTTGCGCATGTAGTCCGAGCTCGTTGTGAGTGCCAGCCTCATTCAAGCCCAAGTACCACTTCATGAGCCCTGCCAATTCATTCGGTTTGGACAAGCCCCGTAAGGCGATTGCGGACCTGTTGCAACGTTTGCGGGTTTTCGTGACCTCGTCGGAGCGGTCTGCACTTAAGGGTCCTCCTCTGGCGAGGTTAACACTGAAACCACCTTACGAATGGACGCCGCAATCAGGATCATGCACATTGCAAGCTATGCTCCAGATTGATGATCGCGGCGCAGGCAACCAAATCGTCCTCCCTTCAACAGACGGGCATCAAATCCAGGGCCATGCGGTAATTGGCGGTGACGGCAATCATCTGGAGATCGGCGCTGCATCGGTCGCCGCTAACGTTTACGCTTATTTGGGCTCAAAATGCACCGTACGCATTGGCGTGGGCTGCAACCTCGGCAATCTATTCATACACGTGATAGACCGTGGAGAGCTCGTAATCGGGAGCGGGTCCGGTTTTAACGGAAGCGTCCGTTTTTTGCTGCATGAACCAGGCCGGATGAGTATCGGCGAGGGCTGTCTATTCGCGGGTGAAGTGGATGTAACGATAAGCGATATGCACTCAATCGTGGATGTGATAACCGGCCAGCGCGTTAACCCGGCTCGGGATGTTGTGCTGGAAGACCGCGTGTGGGTCGGGCAGCGCGTAACGATCCTCAAGGGCTCGCATATAGGGGAGGGCTCCATCATAGGCGCGTGCTCCTTGGTATCAGGTCACGTGCCGCCCAACTGCGTAGCCGCCGGTGTACCGGCAAAGGTTATTCGGACAGGGGTTACCTGGCGGCACGAGCTGATTTATTGATTATTTGTGGCAACTCTTGCGAGGGCGGACCGGGATAAGCCCATTACGGATGGACGTGCTCCCGCGCCGCGCGGACCCCGGCTGCGAGTTCGCGCACCTTCTCAAGCACGTTGCGCACGAGATCCGGCTTGTGCAGGTTCGCCTCGATCGTGCTGCACAGCGCCGACCCAACCACCGCCGCATCGGCGACGCGCACCGCCTCGGCGGCCTGCGCCGGGGAACGAACGCCGAAGCCAATGGCGATCGGCAGATCGGATACCTTGCGGATCCGGGGAATTGCCTCAGCGAGATGCTCCGCTGTAGTGCTGCGTGTGCCGGTGATCCCAGTGATGCTGACGTAGTAGACGAAGCCGGAACTGCCATCGAGCACCAGCGGCAGGCGTCCGTCGTTCGTGGTCGGCGCGACCAGGCGGATGATGTCGATGTCGTGCGCGGAGGCGTGCGGCACCAGAACATCGGCCTCCTCAGTGGGGAGATCGACCATGATCAGGCCATCGACGCCAGCGCCGGCCGCATCGGCGCAGAATCGTTCGGTGCCGTAGGACAGGACTGGGTTCAGATAGCCCATCAGGATGATCGGCGTCGCGTCGTCGTCGCGACGGAACTCGCGAACCATCGCGAGCACCTGCCTGACATTCACGCCGGCCTTCAGCGCGCGCTTGCCCGCGGCCTGGACGATCGGGCCATCCGCCATCGGGTCGGTGAAAGGAATGCCGATCTCGATCAGGTCCGCGCCGGCCGCCGGCATGCCACGCAACAGCGCCAGCGAGGTCGCGGCGTCGGGGTCCCAGGCTTCGATGAACGGGATGAACGCGCCGCGGCCTTCGCGCTTCAGTGCCGCAAAGCGCGCCGGAATGCGGGTCATAAGCCGAATCTTCCCGGCCGCTTGCGCGAGGCGGATGGGGGGAGGGGGGAAATCAATTGGAGCCGGCTCACAGCCTCACCCCGAGATGCTCCGCGACGGTAAAGATGTCCTTGTCGCCCCGCCCGCACAAATTCATCAGAATGATCCGATCCTTCCCCATCGTGGGCGCGAGTTTCGTCACATGCGCCAATGCATGCGCCGGTTCCAGCGCGGGAATGATCCCCTCGGTTCGCGTGCAGAGCTGGAATGCGGCCAGTGCCTCCTCATCGGTCGCCGACACATACTCGACGCGCCCGATGTCGTGCAGCCACGAATGCTCCGGCCCGATCCCGGGATAATCCAAACCGGCGCTGATCGAGTGTGCCTCGATGATCTGCCCGTCATCGTCCTGCAAAAGATAGGTCCGATTGCCGTGCAGCACGCCGGGTCTTCCACCCGTCAGGCTGGCAGCATGCTCACCGGTCTCGATGCCGTGGCCGCCCGCCTCCACGCCGATCAGCCGCACCGAGGGATCGTCCAGGAACGGATGGAACAGCCCCATCGCATTCGATCCACCACCGATGCACGCTACCGCCGCATCCGGCAGCCGCCCCTCGGCTTCGCGCAACTGCGCCTTCGCTTCCTCGCCGATCACCGACTGGAAGTCGCGAACTATCATGGGGTACGGATGCGGCCCTGCGACGGTGCCGATCAGGTAGTAGGTGTCCTCGACATTGGCGACCCAGTCGCGCAGCGCCTCGTTCATCGCGTCCTTCAGCGTGGACGCGCCCGAGGTTACCGGCTTGACCTCCGCCCCCAGCAGCTTCATGCGGAACACGTTGGGCTTTTGGCGTTCCACGTCGGTGGCGCCCATGTAGACCGTGCACGGCAGCCCGAACAGCGCGCACATCGTCGCGGTCGCCACACCATGCTGACCGGCGCCGGTCTCGGCGATGATGCGTGTCTTGCCCATCCGCTTGGCCAGCAAAATCTGGCCCATGCAGTTGTTGGCCTTGTGGCTGCCGGTGTGGTTCAGCTCGTCACGCTTGAAATAGATTTTTGCGCCGCCAAGCTGCCGCGTCAGCCGTTCGGCGAACCACAGCGCAGTGGGACGGCCGACGTAGTTCTTCAGGTAGGCATCGAGTTCCGTCCGGAACACAGGGTCGGCGCGCGCCGCCAGATACGCCTGCTCCACCTCCAGGATCAGCGGCATCAGCGTCTCGGCGACGAAGCGGCCACCGAACTCGCCGAACCGGCCACGCCCGTCCGGGCCGTTGCGCAGACTGTTGACGCCGAAAGGCTGATTCACGTTGCGTCGTCTCCTTTCATGGCGTCATAGCGCACGCCCACCCAATGGTCACCTCATGGGCCATGCTGCGGCGCACAATTCAAAGTTGTGTGGATGGGCTGGATTGTTTCGCACTTCCACTCTTATCATCGATCCACCCGTCATTTGCCGCACGCCCACCCACGAGAGGAGCAAAGCCGTTGACGCTTGCCGCCGACACCGCTCACCCAAGGCACAGGAACTGGAAGACCGTCGCGGCTGAGGCGCTTGCCGGGACCGGCATCCACGCGTCCCGACCGGTGCACGCCAACCTCACCGCGCCGGCGCTCGTGGCGGAGGCGGTTCGGCGTGACGAGGGGCGGCTGTCGGTCGACGGCGCGCTGGTCGTGACGACCGGTGTTCATACCGGCCGGTCGGCGCAGGACAAGTTCGTGGTGGATGAGCCGTCGGTTACCGGCGAGGTGTGGTGGGGCCGTGTCAACAATCGCCTCGCGCCAGAGAAATTCGCCGTGCTGAAGGCGCGCGTGCAGGCCTATCTTCAGGGGCAGGAATTATTCACCCAGGACCTGTATGCCGGTGCCGATGCGGCGCATTGCGTGCGGGTGCGCATGGTCACCACCGGTGCCTGGCAGGCGCTGTTCGCTCGCAACATCTTCATCCGCCCGAAGCCCGAACAGCTTGCCGATTTCCAGCCAGACTACGTGATATTGCACGCGCCAGGCTTTCAGGCCGATCCGGCGATCGACGGCGTGCGCAGCGGTACCGCCGTCGCGCTCTCGTTCGAGCAGCGCACCATCGTCATCGCCGGCACCGAGTACGCCGGGGAAGTGAAGAAGTCGATCTTCACTGTGATGAACTGGATATTGCCGGAGCGCGGGGTGATGCCGATGCATTGCAGCGCCAACATTGGCGGCGAAGGCGACGTGGCGTTGTTCTTCGGGCTGTCGGGCACCGGCAAGACCACGCTCTCGTCAGACCCACACCGCAAGCTGATCGGTGACGACGAGCATGGCTGGAGCGAGAAAGGCGTGTTCAACTTCGAGGGCGGCTGCTACGCGAAGGTGATCAATCTTTCGGCAGAACATGAGCCGGAGATCTGGGCCGCCAGTCACCGCTTCGGCACGGTTCTGGAAAACGTCGTGGCCGACGGACATGGCAGGCTGGACCTGACGGATCAGTCGCTGACCGAGAACACGCGATCGGCCTATCCGGTCGAGTACATTCCCAACGTCGAGCCATCGCTGTGCGGTGGCCAGCCACGCAACGTCGTGATGCTGACCTGCGATGCGTTTGGCGTGATGCCGCCGATTGCGAAGCTCGACTCCGGCGCAGGCGATGTACCATTTCCTGTCAGGCTACACCGCGCTGGTGGCAGGGACCGAGAAGGGGCTCGGCGCCGAGCCGGTGGCGACGTTCAGCACCTGCTTCGGCGCGCCCTTCCTGCCTCGCCGGCCGGAGGTGTACGGCCGAATGCTGGCCGAACTGATCGCGCGGCATGAGGCAGATTGCTGGCTGGTCAACACCGGCTGGAGCGGTGGGCAGTACGGCGTCGGGCAGCGCATGAGCATCCGCCACACGCGTGCTCTGCTGCGTGCCGCGCTGGACGGCAGCCTGGCGCGGACACGGTTCCGCAAAGAACGGTTCTTCGGCCTCGCCATTCCCGAGCAGGTGCCCGGCGTGCCGCCGGAGGTGCTGGATCCGCGCGAGTCATGGTCGGACAAGGCGGCATACGACCGGATGGCGAGCGAACTGATCGGCCGGTTCGAGAAGAATTTTGCGGTCTTCGAGGCGGGCGTCGGAGACGAGGTCCGCGCTGCGGCCATCCGAACGGTGGCGTAACGCCCCCGTTTCTCACTATTCATTGCGACGGCTCGTTGCGTGGGTCGGCGACGCCATGAGGCGAATACGGTCACCGTGCAATCAGGCGGCCAGTCCCATACTCTCCAAACCTTCCGCGACGAGATCCTGATCGCCCCGAGGTAGTGGCGCCGCGGCGGCGCACTGGGAAGCTTTGGCATCTGGATAGAGCCGTCGTATCGCAGCGAGGCTGCGGCTGGCCTCGGGCCTGTTGCCGTTAAGCAGGTGGATGGGACAAAGGACGCGGTGAGCCCAGCCAGCGGGTGGGTGGGTTTCGATGGCACGCGTCATCCAGCGAGCCGCTTCGCCGTAACGACCTAAATGAAGATATGCGCAACCCAGGCCGGCATAATTGTTGAACGCGAGCGGGTCGCGCGGCGCGAGGTCAAGCGAAATGGTGAACCGCTCTATCGCTGGTTCGGCTCGGCCACGGTAGATTTCCAGCCAGGCATTTCTGGCCCATGCCCACGCTGAACCTCCATTCAACCGTAGGGCATGGCGCGTCACGTTTTCGGCCATCTCGAGTTCGTGCGCGCAGGACAGTGCGTTGCCCAGGACAGCGAGCGTTGTACTGTCGCCGCCGATCTTGAGAGCGCGCGAGGCCAGTTCCACGGAACGCACACGTTCCTGGGAGGTGTTGTCGGTGAACTGATAAACGGCACGTTGGGCATGGCACCATGCCGCCCAGCGCGATTGCCAACGCGTGTTCGGGATCCCGGTCCAGCGCGCATTCAAGCAGATCGACCGCGCGTCGACTGCCGTCAGCACTGAGGGCGGTCGCGTGGGGCCACGCTTTCATGGTCATTTCCTGGACTGTCAGATCCGAATTGGATTTCAGTCGGACACGCTCTGCCTCCGCCGAACGAAGACCCGGCTGCAAGACGGCGGACAGCGCCATCGCGAGGCGCTCTTGAAAGTATCCGCCCTCGCCATCTTCCGCATCCTGTTGAAACGCCAAGATATGGCGGCCGTTTTCCGCGTCCAGGAGTCGCAACATCGCACGCGGCGTGCCCTCATGCGCCCGGCAGACGCCACGTATGTGGTAGCGCGCCCTGTCGGGCCGATCCGTTACGGCGAGACCCGACCTGACCAAGGCCGTTACAAGCGCATCAGTGATGTCACGGGCGATCATGGGGTCGATGCCGCGGGCTTCGATCGGCAACACTGCGACAGGTGGATAATCGCGACTGGCGACGAACAGGAGCGGCGTATCCTGTTCTTGAAAATGAATTGAGGAACGGGCCAATGTCTGCGAGGGCCGCTCGCCGTAGCGCTGCCGGTACTGGCTTGAAAATCGACCGAGATGCGGAAATCCACAGCGCGACGCGATATCCGACACGGTCACGCCCTTGCCACCTCGCATAAAGTGCCTTCTCGCATGCTCCAACCGGATCGTTCGAAGAGCATCGATGGGAGTCTGACCGAGGAACGCCTGGAATTGTCGTTGCAGTGTCCGCGTGGAAACGCCGGCCAAACGAGCAAGATCAGCAAGGATTGCCGCCTTCGCGGGCGCCGCGTGCATGGCACGCAGCACACGCGCCAAACCACGGGGCAAGGCGCCGGTATCATGCGTCAGAGTTGGATCTCCTGGAAGCGACATAGACCTGAGCCAAAGCACGACGATAGTTGAGCGTCATCCTTGATCGGGGTCCAGACGTTTCTCGCAACCGTCGGCGAGCGAGCCGAGAAAGTGGCGCCATACGACCAGCCTGACGCAATCTGGATACCGTCGGGGAGCGGTGAAGCGTGATCATCGTCACGCAAATGCCGTCGCGGCGATACTGTGGCGCCTCCGGCAGCGGCCGCGACAGGTTCGCTGATCGGGTCAATCCAACGACAAGAAAAGGCTGGCTCACATGACCACCAATTCGCCCCCCCTTGACTATACGCTCATCAAGCAGCGCCAGCAGGCTACATGGGCCGCCGGCGACTATTCAGTCATTGGCGTGACGCTGCAGATTGTCGGGGAGCGCATTTGCGAAGCCGTCGATATCCGTTCGGGCGAGCGTGTGCTCGATGTTGCCGCGGGCAACGGCAACGCGTCGCTCGCGGCGGCCAGGCATTGGTGCGAAGTCGTCGCGACCGATTATGTCGGCGATCTTCTCGATCGAGCCAAAGCGCGTGCCGCTGCCGAGGGACGATCAATCGAGTTCCGGGAAGCCGACGCAGAGGCGTTGCCATTCGCTGACGACAGCTTTGATGTCGTGCTCTCGACATTCGGTGTGATGTTCGCTCCCGATCAGGAAACGGCGGCGAGCGAACTCGTCCGCGTGTGCCGCCCGGGCGGTCGGATCGGATTGGCCAATTGGACCCCTGACGGGTTCGCGGGCGCATTGTTCCGGACCTTCGGCAAATATGTGCCTCCGCCTCCTGGGCTAAGGTCGCCCGCGCTCTGGGGCACGGAGCAACGGATCAATGATCTGTTCAAAGGCCATGACATTGTCGCGAGACGTCGTGATTTCGACTTTCGCTACAAATCCGCCGACCATTGGCTGGAGATTTCCAGAACGTCTTTCGGCCCCACCAATCGCGCCTTCGCTGCACTCGACATGGTCGGGCAGGAGGCATTGCAGGCGGAACTTATCGACCTGCTCGGTCGAATGAACCGGGGTGGAAACGGCACACTGATCGTACCAAGCGAATACCTCGAGATCGTGGTGACGAAACGCTAACCCTGGTTGGTTGCTTCGGGTGGGTTGACGTGGTTCCGGACATTTACCCCATCTCCTGCGCGGCGCAGGGGGCGGTGGGGTGCAGCGAAAGGCGCTGCTATAACCCGTCCCGCCCACAAGGAGCCTGACCGTGTACATACCCCCGCTGCACAAGGAACACCGCATCGACGTGCTGCACGCTGCGATGCGCCAGACCGGCCTCGCCATACTGGTGACGCTGACGCAGGACGGGCTGATCGCGAGCCATGTACCGCTGCTGCTGGACGCGGACCCCGCCCCGTACGGCACGCTGGTCGGCCATCTCGCGCGGCCAAACCCGCAGGCGCGCGGTGCGGTCGGCGAGGCGCTGGCGATCTTTCAGGGCCCGGAGGCCTACATCACGCCGTCCTGGTACGCGACCAAGCGCGAGAACGGCAAGGTCGTGCCGACCTGGAACTATGTGACGGTACATGCCTACGGCACGGTGGAGTTCTTCGACGACCGGGAGCGGCTGCGCGACGTGGTGACGCGGCTGACCGAGCGGCAGGAGGCGCCGCGCGCCGAGCCCTGGGCCGTGACCGACGCGCCGGCCGATTTCATCGACGTCATGCTGAAAGGCATCGTCGGCTTCACGCTGCCGATCTCGCGGCTCGAGGGTAAATGGAAGATGAGCCAGAACCGCCCGGCCGAGGACCGCGCGGGCGTGATCACCGGCCTGCAGTCGGACGGGCGCGAGGACGTGGCCGGGTTGATCCCCGGCTAGGCCCGGGTTGCACCCGGACCCGCGGCACGGCCATAACGCCATCCCGATGAAAAGCATTTTCAAAGGCAACGTGAGCACCGCCGGCGGCCGCGCGCTCGCATGGGTCGATGCGCTGCTCGTCGACCATGCGGTGTTCCGCCTGGTCTGGAGCAACTTCGCCGCCGTCGCGCCCGGCCGTCTGTATCGTTGCAATCATCCGACGCCGGCGCGTCTTGCGGTGCTCACGCGTCGCTACGGCCTGAAGACATTGATCAACCTGCGCGGCGAGACCGGCAATGGCTCCGATGCGCTGAGCCGTGAGGCTGCCCAGGCGCTCGGTCTGGAGTTCGTCGATGCGCCGCTGGACAGCCGCGGTGCACCGCAACGCGAACGGATCCTGCGGCTGTTCAACATCTTCGGGAAGATGCGTCCCCCCGCGCTGCTGCATTGCAAGTCGGGCGCGGATCGCGCTGGGCTCGCGGCCGGGCTGTTCGTGCTGTACCAGGGCGGCACCTCGCGCGAGGCACTGGCGCAGCTCTCGCTGCGCTTCGGCCATGTCAGACAGGCGCGGACTGGGGTGCTGGACGCATTCTTCCACCACTACGCGCGCGAAGCCGAGGGGCGGAAGCCATTCCTCGACTGGGTGCGCGAGGACTACGATCAGGCGGCCCTGCAGCGTGACTTTCGCGCCAACGGGTTGGCCAGCTTCATCAACGACTGGGTATTGGTGCACGAATAGCGATGGAAGCAAGCGACGTTATCGAGCGACTGCCGATCGCGAACTGGCACGGTCCCTTCGAGCCGGCTGTACGGGCTCATGCGGTGGATGCACTGGAAGCCGGCCACGTGCTCGTGGCGCAGCTGCCATTCCACCTGTTGGCGGATGAGCGGTTCCTGCTGTCGCCCGCGGTCATGGGCAGCGAGCGCAAGAATATCAGCTTCGACGCGGCGACCGGCCGCACCGGCAACACGTCACTGTCCGGCGGCGAGGCCGAACGACTGCGAACGATGCTGCGCCGCTTTGCCTACATGGCGGAGCTGCTGCTCCGCGATCTCCTGCCCGGCTATGCGCCGGCGCTGCAGCGAGCGCGCACCAGTTTCCGTCCGGCGGAGATCGCTGGCCGCCAGTATTCGCGGCGACACGACGACAGGCTGCTGCACGTCGACGCGTTCCCGAGCCGCCCGATGCATGGCCAGCGGATTCTCCGCCTGTTCAGCAACGTTTCGGCGGACGGCGCACCGCGAGCCTGGCGCGTCGGAGAGCCATTCCCCGACTTTGCCCGCCAGTTCCTGCCGCGCACCGGGTCGGCGGTGCCGGGCAGCGCCTGGCTCCTGCAACGCCTGGGCATCACCAAGGGGCGGCGCAGTGAATACGACCGGATCATGCTGCGCCTGCATGACACAGGGAAGCTCGATGCGGCCTACCAATCCGATGCGCCGCAGGCGGATCTGTCGTTCCCCGCCGGCACCACGTGGCTCTGCTTCACCGATCAGGTGCTGCACGCGGCGCTCGCCGGGCATTGCGCACTGGAACAGACCTTCCACCTGCCGGTCACGGCGATGGCGCATCAGGAGCGTTCGCCGCTGCGCGTGCTGGAGCGACTGGCCGGCCACGCGCTGACATAGCGCAACCGACCGGCGGCTCATCAGGGGTCGTCCCGCCCAGGGATCAACCCGACTGCGACCGCGGCGAGCACGCAGGCCAACGCGGCCACGACAAATGCCGCGGAAAGCGACCACGTGACCAACAGGCCGGCAAGCGCGGAACCCAGCGGGCCGCCGGCCATGTTCAGGCTCATCGATACGGAAAGGACGCGGCCAAGTTCCGCCGGATCGGTGCGTCGCTGGCGTAGCGTCAATACGCCGACATCGATAGGTCCTGCCGCCGCGCCGACCAACATCAATCCGAATGCCAGGCCGGCGATGCCGAAATCAGCGGCGATCGGCCATATCGCAACGGCGGTCACCAGCATGCCGAGCGCCATCACCTGGCACTCTCGGCCGGCGATGCGTCGATGGCCGGCGATAAGGGCCGCGATGCCACCAATGAGACCGAGGCCCGCCCAAAGCAGGCCCGCGACGGCGGCACCCGTACCGCCTGAGAACTGTCGCGCCGCGAATACCGGCACGACGACAGCCAGGATGCCCCATGAAACCTCATAGAGCGAATAGGACACAGCAAGCCCGCGCAGAGAGGGGTGCCGCACGACACGCAGCACGCCTCCCCATGCCTCTGCCAGCAGCGGGCCGAGACGCGGCAGCCGGCCGCGCGGTCGGCGAACGGTGCCCACGCACCACGCAGCCGCCGCGTAGGTGAGAGCGATGATACCCAGAGCGAGCGCCGGTCCGCCAAAGCCCACAATTGCGCCGGCCAACGCAGGCCCGGCGATGTCAGACAGGCCATGGATCGCGGTGTCCAAGGCATTTGCACGCGCGAGTGCCGTCACCGGGACCAGACGCGGCAGCAGTGCTCGGATGCCGGACATGGTTAGCGGACTGGTCAGCGAGAACACGCCGACCAGTGCGAGCAGCACCGGTGCGGTTGCCCAGCCAAGACGATCGACCGCGATCAACGCGATCACGCATGCCGCGCTCGCCGCCATGTCCACGGTGATCGCCCAGACCGAACCAACCGCGTCTATGAGCGCACCGGCAACGGGGCTGAATGCCAGGCCAGGCGCAACTGCGGCAAAGGCCAGCCATCCGGCGAGGACCGGCGAGCCTGTCCGTGCCAGCGCGTACAGCACGATCGCCAGCGCGAACATGCGCCCCGCCAAGCGCGCCAACAGCGTCGCGAGCAACAGCGCGCGTACGTCGGTCGAGCCGAGGAGCGTGCGGTAAGAGAGCGGTTTCCCTGTCATTGCGAGGCGATGCGACGAAGCAATTCCCATCGAGTATGCGCTATGATGGCATTGCTTCGCAGCTTCGCTCCTCGCAAACACAGGATGCCTGATGCCCACGATGATCCTCACCGGCGACGTCAACCTGATGAATGTGGACGATGCCACCGTGCCGTTCGCACGCGTGCAGCAGGAGTTCCGCGCCGCCGACATCGTATTCAGCAATCTGGAATGCTGCCTCTATGATCCCCCGCGCGAGCACGCGACGGAGAATGAAGGCTTCTTCGCCTCGCCGCTGATCGGTGGCGAGGCGTTGCGCGCCGCGAGCATTGGCGTGGTCGGCATCGCCAACAACGTGAACTATGGCGACGCCGCGATCACTGCCTCCGTGACGCAGCTCGACGCACTGGGCATTCCGCACGCCGGCGCCGGTGCCAACGCGGCCGCGGCGCGTGCCGGGGCCATCGTGGAACGCAACGGCATCCGCTATGGCTTTCTGCAACGCAGCTCGGTGTACTGGCCGACGAATCATGAGGCCGCCCCGAACACCACCGGCATCGCGGTAATCCGCGCTCACACGGCGTACCAAGTGCCAATGCACAAGACGCGCGCGGACATTCCGCCGATGAACCGCCCGGGCATTCCGCCGGTGATCATCACCTGGGCGGATCCCGATTACCTGCGCGCCTTCACCGAGGATATCTCGGCGCTGCGTTCGCAGGTCGATATCCTCGTCGCATCATGCCACTGGGGACTGCACAAGGAGGTTCTAGGCTACATGCGCGAGATCGGTCGCGCCGCGATAGACGCCGGTGCGGATCTGGTCATCGGACATGGGCCGCACTATTCGCTGCCGATCGAGGCGTATCGCGGCCGGCCAATCTTTTACGGCCTGGGCAGTTTCTCGTTCCATACCGGTCATGGCGGACGACGGCATGGCGACTGGATCGGCATGATGGTGCGCGCGACCATCGCGGATAAGCGGATAGCAAGCGTCGGTGCGCAGTTCGTCCGTCACAACGAGCGCAACGAGACAGTCCCTTGCCGGCTGAACGATGAACGCGCCGAGTTCGCCGACATAAAGGCACGCAGCGCGACACACGGAACGCGCCTCATCGAACGCGGTGATGAAATGATGATAGAGCCGGAGTAGCGCAACTCAGAGCGCGCGACGCCGGCACGCGGTCAATGGCACGCCTTACAGTTGCTTTGTCATATATACGCGGTCATAGCCCTTCTCGCTGACCCGATGCGTCTCGATGAAGCCGATGCGGCGATAGAGCGCGATGTTCTCGGTCATCAACGCGTGCGTATACAGGTGGATGGCGTCATGGCCGCGTCGGCGGGCCTCGGCTTCGGCGAATGCGACCAGTGCGCGGCCATGGCCCTTGCCCTGACAGCCAGGCAGGACCGCGACGTTGTCGAGCAGGAAACCTGCCCGCGTCTCCTCCAGCACGAGCACGCCGACGATGCGTCCAGCGTCATCCATTACCCAGGTCTGGCCGTTGGCGATGCGCTTGGCGTAATCGTCCAGCATTGGGCCGGGTGGTTTGCCGATGCGAGCGATGTAGTGTGCATACGCGGCCTGGACGACGTCGCGCACGACGGAAGAATCATGATGACGGGCAACGCGGATCATGGCGGTAGCCGAGACACGTACCAATCACGCCGCCCGCTCTCGCAACGCCTCGGTCGCGGCCTCCAGCCCCACCGCCTGCGCCAGCCGATCCAGCCGGCGCATCACGCTTTCGCCGGCAAACACGCCGCTATCTTCCTCAAGACGCAGGATCAGCCGACTGCCCGCGAGCCGCAGCCCTGTGCCCGCCAGCAGGTCCAGCGTGCCGGCCGATAACGTGTAGGCCAGGCGCAACGCCACACCGAGCACTTCCGCCCGGTGAGTGCTCGACACATCGAGAAGCAATCGTGCCGGTCGCAGGAATGGCGCCTCGGTGTCCACCTCGTAGCGCATGGCGATGGCCAGCGCGAGGAACGCCCGCGCGTGATGATCCAGCCCGATCCCCGGTTGGCGCAGTACACGCAGGAACGCCTGTTCGCCGCGGAACTCGGGATGATCGTGACTGCCGATGTCGGACATCCAACACGCCGCCTCGCGCAGCCGTCGCGCCTCACCCACCTCCGCGGGGAACAGCGGATCGGTCCAGTTGAACAGCGCGGGAGGCAGCTTCGGGTCACGGCCCAGCCGCGCCGCGAACTCATGGCCCGCCGCCAACAGCGGGTCCTCGACGCGGATCGCGTCAGGCATGCGCTGCATGAACCAGCCCTCGCGCAGTCCGCTCGCGCTGAACACGACCCGACGCGAGCCGGTCGCCCGCAGCACACGCCGTAACACCACCGCGGCATACGGAAGGTCATCGATGCGCCGGCGTGACAGGCCGGGCAGCCGCTCGAGAGCACGGCGACCGGCCCCGGCGATCACGCCGGTCAGGTCGCGCGCCTCCTCGCGCCCGATCGTGTAGTGATGCACCATCTGCAGCGGATAGCCGGTCTGCGACATGTGGATGCGCGCCAACGCGCGCCACGCGCCACCCACCAGATAAAGATCGCAATTGGTGCCCTCGGCCAGCCACGGCACGGTTGCGAGGTCGGCCTCGGCGATTGCGCGGGCGCGGACCGTATCGCCGCCGGCGCGCTCCGCGAGCCGTATCGCGCCAAGACTGAGCGTGTGCGACACGCCGCGTGTGCCACGGTCGAGACGCACCAGTTCCAGCGAACCACCGCCGATATCGGCCAGGATTCCATCTGCCGTCGGAATGCCGCAAACCACGCCTTCCGCCGAATATTCCGCCTCCTGCTGACCCGACAGAATACGGATCGGCACGTCGGGCATGCGCGCCTGCAGGCCGGCGACAAAGTCCGCGCCGTTGCGGGCATCGCGCACCGCGGCGGTGGCGAGGATCTCGAACGGTGCAGCGCCCATCGCGCGAGCCACGGCGTGATAGCGGTGCAGCACGGTGAGGGCCTGCCCCACGCCCTCCTCGTTCAGCCGCCCGGTCGCCTGCAGGCCGCGGCCGAGGCGCAACACCGCCTTTTCGTTGAAGATCGCCACCGGGTTGCGGCACGCACCTTCGTAGACAACGAGGCGCACGGAGTTGGACCCGAGATCGACCACGGCGCACCGCGGTACGTCGGCAGACGGCTTGAATGGCATGGGTCAGTCCTGGTTCACGCGATCCGGGCGGCGATGATTGGCGAGTGGCGATGCAACCGCAGGCCCATGCAACGCCGAACCTCGGCCGGAAAGCGATGGGTTGGTCATGAAGTAATGGTGAGCCGAGATCGGCTTCTTGCCAGGCGGCACGCGCCGCCACACGCCGTCGCCGCGCAGTTCCCACGACTGCATCGAATCCTTGAGGTTCACTACCATAATCTGGTCGAGCACCTGGGCATGCACAGTTGGATTGTGGATCGGCACCAGCGTTTCCACGCGCCAGTCCATGTTGCGCACCATCCAGTCGGCCGAGCTGATATAGACGCGGGCGTGGCGGCTGGGCAGCGCATGGCCGTTGCCGAACACGCAGATGCGGCTGTGCTCCAGGAAGCGGCCGACGATGGACTTGATGCGGATGTTCTCTGACAGGCCAGGCACCCCGGGGCGCAGACAGCAGATGCCGCGCACCACGCCCATAACCTTCACGCCGGCGCGCGAAGCTTCATACAGCAGATCGATCAGCGTCTCGTCGACCAGCGAATTCAGCTTCAACCAGATGCCGGCGGGCCGGCCGGCATGCGCGAAGGCAATCTCGTGGCGAATAAGGTCAGACAGCACCGCCCGCGTCGTCAGCGGACTGAAGGCGACCGCGTCCATCAGTTCCGGCCGCGCATATCCGGTCATGAAGTTGAACAGCCGTGCCGCGTCTCGCGTGAGGTCGGGATCGGTCGTGAAGAATGACAGGTCCGTGTAGATGCGCGCGGTGATCGGGTGGTAGTTGCCGGTGCCGAAATGTGCGTACGAGCGCACGCCGGCACCCTCGCGACGCACCACCAGCGACAGCTTCGCGTGGGTCTTCAGTGCAGCGAAGCCATACACGACCTGCACACCCGCCGCCTCGAGCGTGCGGGCGAGCTGGATGTTCATCTCCTCGTCGAACCGGGCGCGCAGCTCGACCACGGCGGTGACGAACTTGCCGGCCTCGGCCGCCTCGATCAGCGCCTTCACAATCGGTGAGTCGCGACTGGTGCGGTACAGCGTCTGCTTCACCGCGATGACGCTCGCATCCTGCGCCGCCTGACGCAGGAACTGCACCACCACGTCGAAGCTCTCGAACGGGTGGTGGACAATGATGTCCTTTGCGCGAATTGCGGCAAAGCAATCGCCGCCGAAGTCGCGGATGCGCTCCGGGAAGCGCGGCGTGTAGGGCGGGAACAGCAGGTCGGGACGGTCATCGACGATCAGATGTCGCAGATCAGCGACGCCAAGGAGGCCATTGGCGATATGCGTTTCGTCCGGCGTGGCGCCGGTCTCGGCGGCCACCAGGGCGCGCAGTTCCTCCGGCATCTTGGAATCCATGCCGAGATGGATCGCGACGCCGCGCCGCCGGCGCTTCAGTGCCGTCTCATACGAGCGGACGAGGTCTTCGGCTTCCTCCTCGAACTCCACGTCGGTGTCGCGGATCAGGCGGAACGTGCCCTGGCCGGTGACGCGAAAGCCGGGGAACAGCCGGTCCAGGAAAAGCCCGACCAGATCGTCGAGGATGACGAAGCGGATCGGCTCTCCGGTCGCGCCGGGCAACCGGACAAAGCGGTCCACCTGGCTGGGCAGCGGCAGCAGTGCCCGCATGCTCTGGCCGTCCTCCCCGCGGAGCAGCAGGAGGGCCATCACGAGGCCCATGTTGGGAATGAACGGGAACGGATGTGCCGGGTCGATGGCGAGCGGGGTCAAAACAGGGAACACCCGCTCCATGAACCATGCGTCGAGCCACTTCACATCATCGGCCGACAGCTCCTCCGGCTCGCACACCTCGAGGCCGGCCTCGCGCAACAGGCCGCGCAGTTCGCGCCACACTCGCTGCTGCTCGGCGAGCAGCGATTCGGCGCGGATCTTGATCTCGGCGAGCTGCTGCGCCGGCGTTCGTCCGTCCGGCGAGACGGCGGTCAGGCCGGCCTTCGCCTGCCCGATCAAGCCGGCGACGCGCACCGAATAGAACTCGTCCAGGTTGGAGGCGCTGATCGACACGAAGCGCAAGCGTTCGAGCAGCGGATGGCGCGGATTCTCCGCCTCCTCGACCACGCGATGGTTGAAATCGAGCCAGGAGAGCTCGCGGTTGATGAACCGGTCAGGGCTATCCGGCGCAATCGTTACCTGATCGGGCCGCGGCGGGCCCACGGGCCGGTCGAGTACCCTCGACTGCGCCATTGCCGTGCGCAAGCGGCTCTCGGGCGGGCGATTTGTTCATACCGTGATCCTACAGGAGAGCCGGGCCGTCCCGCGAGGGCGGTGGAACCGTCCCGGAAATTTCATCAGGCGCCAGCAGGTCGGCCAGCGCCACAGCCGCGAACCGCACGGTGATGTTGCGGCGTTGCTCGAGCGAGGCGGCATCCAGGCGACCGACAGCCTCGCCCAGCGCGCAGGCGCTGCGCGGCAGGTGCCGCACCAGCCATTCCTGCACCGCTTCCGGCAGACGCAGCTGCCGTTCGGCGAGCAGCCGGGCCAGCAGTGCCCGCAGCAGCGTGTCCTCCGGCGAGCCGATTTCCACCGCGGTGATCGCGCGCAGACGGCTGGCGAGGTCAGGCAGACGGACCGGCCAACGCGATGGCGCTGCCGGCGAGGCAAGCAGGATCGGCAGCCCAGCCTCCCCTGCCGTGTTCAACAAGTGGAGCAGCGCGGTTTCGTCGGTGACCGCATCAGCGTCATCCAGTGCAATGCCGGCAGCGGGCAATTCGGGCAGGGCCGCCAACGCGGTCCCGGACCACAGCACGGCACCACTGCGAGCCGCCCAGATGTGCAGCAGATGGGTCTTGCCGCACCCGGACTCGCCCCAGATTGCCAGCCGCCGGTCAGGCCAGTCGGCAGTGCGGCGCATCCAGGCGCAGGCAGCGGCATTGGACGGCGCCTCGCGAAAGTCGACCGCGGCGAAGCGAGGGCCGCGGAAGATTGGCAGCGGCGGTTGACGGGCGGTGCGCACTGCAGAACTCCGAACCGGGGCCGACGGATAGTCAAGCCGTACTCAGTTGCCTTCGCCTTTGCCCGGCGCCATTGCGATGATGTCCCAGACCTTCGCAGGATCGCGACATCCGGTGCCGTGCAGCGAGTAGGCGCGGCCCGACGACTGGATGCGTTCGGCGAAGTCACGGCACCAGCCGTATTGCGCGGAATGCTTGGTGTCCACCAGCGTGACAACGCCAGCGGCGCCGGTGTCGGCATCGGCCCACTTCGCCTGGCTGCCACTCACTTGGGTTTCCAATGCCCGCTGCAGCGCGTAGGAACGTTGGCGGAGTGCGCTGTCGGCCAATACCGGATCGGAAATGGTGTAGCCTGTCAGTTCCGTGGTCTGGAATGGGCCGTCACCCACCGCCTCGCCGGTGCGGACGTAGAATCCAATATCCGGAGCATAGTAGAACCTGCGCTGGATCACCCCGTTGCCGGTCACGGCCGGCGTTTCGTGCATCGTGCAATCGACCCGCCATGTGTCGAAATCACCAGCCCCCGTCGTCACCCGTGTAGTCCCGATGACGCCGCAGTTCCAATCCTCCCGCACTGTGACCTGTTCGCCGCCCACGCGCGGATGGACAGTGCGCGCTGCGGCAAACTGGACGCTATTCGCGGGTGCCAGCGGGAAAAGCAGCGACGGGTCGCCGCTGATCTGGCGCTCCCCCAAGGCGGCGCTGTCGGCCCAGGTCAGACGCGGCGCCAGGACATCGCGCGAGGTCACGAACGTGCTATCGTTGTCGCGCCAGCGGACCACATCGCCGTCCACAGCGGCTACGCTGGCATTGCTGCCATCGCTGAACTGGTACGAATTGCCGAGGCCATAGGTCGGCAACACGGCCGGCGGCAGCGATGGGATGTCAGCGGGCCGGTAGGAGCCACAGCCCGTCAGTATCGCAAACAGGGTTATCAAACCTGCGAGCCTGGCCGGCAGACCTGCCTTGGCGGAAAGCCGTCCGCAGTACATGTCGCAGTTTACCGCGCCGGTGCGGCTTCAACTGTGCAATCCATCGTGAAACCGATATGCAGGCGAAAACAGTGCCGTGAGCGGAGTCCTGCGGCGGCACAGTCTGCTCTCCAGGCTGCGGGGCTTCGATGGGGGAAACCATGCCACTGTTAACGATGCCAGCACTGGTCCCTGCGCAGTCCCGTCGGACATTGCGGACGCTGCTTGGATGCGCCGCGGCGCTCGCCATGGTCACGGTTCCCTGCGCGGTCGACTTTTTGGCCGCGACGCTGCGCGGGGAGACCGCCTATGCCCGCGTTGGCGATGGCAGCGGCACGGGTCCAAGCGGAGGCACGGTTGCCGAAGCAGTGGAGGCCGGCAGTGGAACTGACCCGGGCGATGGTGGTTCCGGGCACGGCAACGGGCGGGTTGTTGGCCAGAACCAGAATGCGACACAAAGGGCGGCCGACCCTCTCGAGCGCTCCGGCGCCCCTCTGTCCCCGTCCCAGGAGCAGGATCTGATCAATCGGGGCTGGCCGCCCTGACAGCCTCGGCGGCCCGCTGCAACAAGGTCGATCGCTATCGCTTGTTGGGCGGGTCGAGATAGAGCGGGCTTGCCAGATAGCGTCGCAGCCAGAAGCGGCACAGCACGCCGATCGTTGCGGCGACCGGCACTGCCAGCATCACGCCGAGAAACCCGAAAGCCGCGCCACCGGCGAACAGGGCGAATATGACCCATACCGCCGGCAATTCTACTCGGTCGCCCAGGAAGCGTGGATAGATCACATAGCCTTCCAGGATCTGGCCGAACACCAGCACGCCGCCCACGACGATAACGCCGCGCCAAAGCGGGAACTGCGCCATGGCCAGCCCCAGCGCGGTGATGCCCCCGGTGATCGAGCCGACATAGGGGATGAACGACAGCAGCCCGGCCGCGATGCCGACGATAAGACCCAGGTCCAGGCCGGCCAGGGTCAGCGCGGTGGCGTAATAAAGTGCCAGGATAATGCAGCACAGCGCCTGGCCGCGCACCCAGGCAGAGAGGATGCGGTCCACCTCGCGCGCCTGGGCGCGAATCACGTCGGCGTAGCGATGCGGCAGCCAGGAATCGACCATGCCGATCACGCGCGGCCAGTCGCGCAGCAGATAGAACCCCACAACCGGTGTCACCACTGCGAGGGTCAGCACGTTGAAGATCGCGAAGCCGGCCCCGGTGACGCTGGTGAGCGACCCGGCGATGAAGCTCAGCATATTGCCGGCCTGGCTGCTGACCAGATCGCGCAGCTTGTCGTTTACCACGTCGGAGCCGAAGTTCTGCTGCAGATCCGTGAGCACCGTGCTCGCCCAACGCTGCAGCAACTGCACGTATTGCGGGATACGGCCGAGCAGCAGGCCGATCTGCTGCAGGATGAGAGGGTAGAGCAGCAGCGCGAACAGCAGGACGCCGGCGATCAACCCCAGGATCATCAGCAACGCCGCCAGCCCGCGGCCAAGCCCCAACCGGGTAAGCCGCGTCGTGGGCGGGTCGAGCACGTAGGCGATGCCGGCGGCGGCGACAAACGGCGCCAGCACCGAGGCGAAGAGCTGCAGGGCAAGCCACGCCACCACCAGCAGCCCGACGACCAGTGCCACCCGCTGACCACGTGTCGCCTGGCCCGGGGCTGCCGCCACCTCGGCGAACCAGGTCCGCGGTGCCGGTGACGGAGGCGGAGGCGCTTCGGGCGGCGGCAGCTCTGCCGTGCCGGTCATCGGTTGCGTACCGTCACCCAGACATAGGCGGCACCTGAGCCGAACGTGGTCGCCGCGACCAGCCATATCAGACCGGTCATCACGGCCGGTGCCGCAAGGTCGAACCCGGACAGCAGCAATGTCATCGCGACCAGTGCGATCTGAAACACGGTATTAAGCTTCGAAATGTACAGCGGGCGGATCAACACCGACTGGCCAAGCAGTGACAGGACGACCACACCACCGACGATGACAACATCGCGAAACACCACCAAAATGGCCAGCCAGTCAGGCAATGCATCCACTGACGCCAAGGTCACGTACATCGTCACCAGCAGGGCCTTGTCGGCCACCGGATCGAGCAGCGCGCCCACCATGTTGCCGCCGCCGCTGCGCCGCGCCAGCCAGCCGTCAACCGCGTCCGACAAGCCGGCCGCGAGGAACAGGAAGAATGCCTGGGCGAACTGGTGCTCCAGCACCAGCCATACCGACAGCGGTACCGCGCAAAGCCGCGCGAATGTGATAACGTTGGGGAGCGTCAGCAGTGCGGTCGATGCGCTTCGGCCAACTTGCGATCCGTCAGGCATCGGCCCGCATTTCCACGATTGCACCCCGCATTGCGTCGCGCCGTTGGCCTATGGTTGTTCGCGCCATCGTCCGGCGTGGCGGACCAAGGCAGTAGCGTATCGAGGGCCAGCATGACCAGTGGTGATCACGATTCGAAGGCAATGGCCGGGAACGGGCTGACCTACCGGGCCGCCGGCGTGGACATCGAGGCTGCCGACTCGCTGGTCGAGACGATCAAGCCGCTCGCGCGTGCCACGAATCGGGCGGGCGTGATGGGCAGTCTCGGCGGCTTCGGCGCGCTGTTCGACCTGAAGGCGGCGGGGTTCGCCGATCCGGTCCTGGTGTCCGGCACGGATGGTGTCGGGACGAAGTTGAAGATCGCTATCGAGACGGGGATTCATGACACGATCGGCGTCGATCTGGTCGCGATGTGCGTTAACGACATCGTGGTCCAGGGTGCCGAGCCCCTGTTCTTTTTAGATTATTTGGCTGCCGGCAAGCTCGACCCGCACCAGGGCCGCGAGGTGATCGCCGGGATCGCCTCCGGCTGCAACGAGGCCGGCTGCGCCCTGGTGGGAGGCGAGACGGCGGAGATGCCCGGGATGTACCGCGAGGGTGATTATGACCTCGCGGGCTTTGCGGTCGGCGCGGCGGAGCGTGGGCATCTGCTGCCGCACGGCGTGATGCCGGGCGACACGGTCCTGGGGCTGGCCAGTTCCGGCGTTCATTCCAATGCCTTCTCTCTGGTGCGGCGCGTGGTGGAGTTGAGCGGACTGCCGTGGAGCGCGCCCGCGCCGTTCGACCCGGAAGTGTCGCTCGGGCAGGCGCTGATGATGCCGACCCGGATCTATGTCGCCGCGGTGCTCGCGCTGCATCGGGCCGGGCTGCTGAAGGCTGCGGCGCACATCACCGGCGGCGGGTTGCCGGGCAACCTGCCCCGGGTGCTGCCGGAGGACACCGTGGCGGTGCTGGAACCCTATTGGTCGATCCCGCCGGTATTCGGCTGGTTGGCGCGCACCGGCGGCGTGGCGTCGGACGAGATGCTGCGGGTGTTCAACTGCGGCATCGGCATGGCGGTCGTGGTGGCCGACCCCGACGCGGCGATGGAAATGCTGCGGGATCGCGGCGAAAGCGTTTCGCGCATCGGCCACATCGAGGCTGGCAGCGGCCCGCCACGGGTACAGATCGACCTGCCGGTCGGTTGGCCGGGGTGACGGCCGGCACGAGGCCGGCCACAAGGGCACGCACCGCCATTCTGATCAGCGGCCGCGGCTCCAACATGGCCTCGCTGATCGCGGCGGCGCGCGATCCGGCCTACCCGGCGGAGATCGCGCTGGTCGTTTCGAACCGGCCAGACGCGCCGGGGCTCACTCTGGCGCGCAATGCTGGGGTGGCAACCGTGGCGATCGATCATCGACCATTCGGGGGCGATCGGGCCGCGCACGAGGTGGCAATCCACGCGGCGCTGCGTGAGGCCGGTGCCGAGATCGTCTGCCTCGCCGGATACATGCGGCTGCTGACGCCATTCCTGGTCGATGCCTGGCAGGGAAGGATGCTGAACATCCATCCAAGCCTGCTGCCGGCATTCCCCGGCCTGGACACGCATGCGCGGGCGCTGGCCGCCGGAGTGAAGCTGCACGGCTGCACTGTCCATCTGGTCACCAACACGATGGATGCGGGACCGATCCTGGCGCAGGCGGCGGTGCCGGCCCTGCCAGGCGATACCGTCGAGATGTTGGCGGATCGGGTGCTGGCACAGGAGCATCTGATCTATCCGTCGGCGTTGCGCTGCTTCGCCTTCGGGACCGCTGGCGTCCTGCCGCCTGAGACGGCCTCCCTGCTCAACCCCGTGGCTCCATGAGCCGGCTTACATGATTTTGACGGGATCACTCCAGACGGTGTGACATATGACGAGTGTCACGCGAGGAGACATATGCCATGTCCGCAGAAGGTTCCGCTGTCCACGGGGGCAGCCTGCCATCCGAGCCTGCCCGCCGTGACTTCCTTAAGCTGGTGACGATGGCGACTGCCGCCATCGGCGGCGCCGCTGTCGCCTGGGCGTTCATTGACTCGATGAACCCCGCCGCCGACGTGATCGCCGCAGGCGCACCGATGGATATCGACGTCAGCAAGCTGGCGCCTGGCCAGCAGATCGTCATTCTGTGGCGCGGCAGCCCGATCCTGGTGGTCAATCGAACGCCGGAGGCCCTGAAGACCCTGCAAGAGGCGAGTCTCGTTGGGCGCCTGAGTGACCCAAACTCGACCGTCGATCAGCAGCCTGGCTATGCCCGGAACTGGCATCGGTCGATCAATCCCGAATATGCGGTGCTGGTCGGCATCTGCACGCATCTCGGCTGCCTGCCATCCTATTATCCCACGCCGAGCCCGACGGAACCGGTGGCCAATTGGCCGGGCGGATATTTCTGCCCCTGTCATGGCTCGAAATACGATCTGGCGGGCCGCGTCTATACAGGTGTGCCCGCGCCGTACAACCTTCCCGTGCCGCCCTATCATTTCCCCAGTGAGCACGTCCTGCGCATCGGCGAAAACCCGCAGGGTGTCACCTTCACTCTGAGCTCGGTCGTGCAGATGTAGGCGCCGCGAAGATGAACAAAATCTAAGCCGATGTTAAGTGGGATCATATCGCCCGGCAACTTATCTCCCGACCCATAGTATGGTGCGTGGAGGACGACGCAGATGCTCATCTCGGATGTGCTGCATATCAAAGGCCGCAGCGTCGTGAAGGTGCGGCCTGCTGACACCGTGGCGTTCGCTGTGGCGAGGCTCGCCGAACATCGTATCGGCGCGGTTGTCGTCGAGGACCAGTGGATGAAGCCGGTCGGCATCTTCTCGGAACGCGACTTTGTCAATGCGACCGCGCGTGATGGCGCCATCGTGCTGGGCCGCGATGTGCGGCAGCTCATGTCGTCGCCGATCATCAGCTGCCACTCGAGCGACCGCATCGATGCCGTGCTCGCCGCGATGACCTTGGCGAAGGTCAGACACTTCCCCGTGATCGATGCCGGCACGTTGAACGGCATAGTCAGCATCGGCGATCTCGTGAAGCATCGGCTCGACGAGAAGGAGCTGGAGGCCAGCGTCCTGTTGGACCTGTCACGCATGCACGCCTGATCCGCCTGCCTGTTTGACATGAATCACATGCGTGGGAATGCCGGGGACGAAAGTTGCCCGCCGATGCGAGTGGGGTAAGAACGGTCCGAAATTCACCGAGCGGACCGGAAGATGGCCAACGACGTCGCCCACCCTGCACTGCCCGAAAGCCTCGACGCCGCAAGATCATCGGTCGTCGAGGATGCCCGTCCGATGCCTCTGTTCTACCTGTGTCTGCTCGCGCTGTTTGTCGGCATCGTCGGCGGGCTCGGCGCCGTGGTGTTCCGCGGGCTGATCGGCATCGTCCACAACCTGCTGTTCCTCGGCACGCTATCGTTCATCTACGACTCCAGCCTGTTCACGCCGGCTGCGCCATGGGGCGTATTCGTCATTCTGGTCCCCGTCGTGGGGGCGATCGGCGTGACTTTCGTCGTCACCAACTTCGCGCCGGAGGCGAAGGGCCACGGCGTGCCGGAGGTGATGGACGCCATCTACTACAATCGCGGGATCATCAGGCCGATCGTCGCGGTCGCGAAGTCGCTCGCCTCGGCGCTGTCGATCGGCAGCGGCGCCGCGGTCGGGCGCGAGGGCCCCATCATCCAGATCGGCTCGGCATTCGGCTCCACGCTCGGGCAGGTGATCCGAATGTCGATGGGGCAGCGCATCATCCTGGTCGCCGCAGGTGCCGGCGCAGGCATCGCCGCGACCTTCAACACACCGATCGGCGGTGTGCTGTTCGCCACCGAACTGATGATGCCGGAGATCAGCGTCAACACGTTCCTGCCGGTGGCGATCGCCACCGGAACCGCGACCTTCATCGGCCGGCTGTTCTTCGGCGACAGGCCGGCGTTCGACGTTCCCGCCAACCTCGCGACACTGCCGACCGAGGTGAAGAGCATCGCGATCCTGGCGTTGTACGTGGTGCTTGGTGCGTTGATCGGGGTGGCGGCGGCGGTGTTCGTGCGCGGTCTGCACTGGTTCGAGGATCTGTTCGACAAGATTCCAGGCAACTATCTGCGGCACGTGCTGGGCATGCTGCTGGTCGGTGTGCTGCTTTATGCGCTGATGCGCTGGGGCGGGCACTACTACGTCGAGGGCGTCGGCTACGCCACCATCCAGGCGACGCTGACCAATCAGCTCACCGGCGCGTGGTTCCTTTTGCTGCTGTACGTGTGCAAGTTGCTGGCAACCTCGTTGAGCCTGGGCTCCGGTTCCTCCGGCGGCATATTCTCGCCATCGCTGTTCATGGGTGCCACTCTGGGCGGCGCGTTCGCCGGCCTGCTCCATACAATCTTTCCCGGTCTGCCGATCAGCGTGCCCGCGTTCGCGATGGTCGGCATGGGCACGATGGTCGGCAGTGGCACCGGTGCCGCGATGACCTCGGTCGCCATGGTGTTCGAGATGACGCGCGACTACGCCATCGTGCTGCCGACAATATTGGCGGTGGCGGTCGGGCTCGGCACACGGCGACTGCTGACGCGTGAGAACATCTACACGATGAAGCTGTTCCGGCGCGGCCATCCGATCCCGAAGGCCCTGCACGCCAACATGTTTCTGGTCCGTTCGGCCGCCGATGTGATGGACAGGGACTTCCTGCTGGTCGAGGGAAGCGAAAGCTTCGCCAGGTTCCTGCAACTGTCCGACGGGCGCAGTGGCCTGCGCCATGTCGTGGTGACGCGCGGAAACCTGATCGTGGGCGTGCTGCGCGTCAACAGCGACCTGCGCCGCACGGTCAGCGCGGCAGGCGCGGACGTACCCATGGGAACATTGGCGCGACGAAACTTCACGATTGTGCGGCAGAACGCCGTGGTGTTCGACGTGATTGCCCGCCTATGGCGCAGGCAGGCGGTTATGGGCGTGGTGGTGGACGGTACGGGTGTGCCGCGGCGCCACAACGTGGTCGGCGTCATCACCAAGGAGCACATCGCCGACGAGGTGGCGAGCAGCGTGAGCATGTATGCACGCTGAGCGCCGCGGGCCCCAGCGCGGGCCCCTGGGGTTGCCCGGCATGGCTCCGCTGCCATAGAACGGGGGCAGATCAATCCCTCCAGCCGAGGCCGCATGTCCGAACACAGCCACGCCGCGAACCCCCCGATGGGGGTAGAGACGCCCGAAGCCTTCCTTGCCGACCGTCAGCGCTTCTGGAGCGGGTTCACCCACTTCACTCTGGGATCCGTGATCTTCATCGTCGTGGTGCTTATCCTGATGGCGATCTTCCTGCTGTAGCGGCTGCGCTCGCTACTCGCGCCAGATTGCGGCCTCGCTCCATCCAAGTTCCTTGAACTCAGCTTCACGAAGCGGAGCCTCGGCGATCGAGAAGAATTCGTCGAGCTGAGGCGGCGCGACCTGCGTGTCACTCAGCATGCAATGAGCCTGGCCGCGGTGGTGGACCTGGTGCTGGAACAGGTGCAGCAGCAGCCGGTCCGCCCGTTCGGTCTGCACGCGCGTATCGCGATGCACGTGAATGATCCGATCGGTCCCCGAGTTGTCCAACCCATCGCACCAGGCAATGAGCCTGCGATCGACTGCACCTTGCGCCACGTGCAGATCCCTCAGTTCCGGGCACGGCACAGGGTTCGCCCAGGCAGCCGGTCCGAGCGTGCCGCCTTCGAGCGCATCGACGTAGAACCGGTCTATGACGAGGATGTGGTTCAGCGTCGCCTGGATCGAGGGAAAGAACCCGGTTCGCGGTGCCTCGAACTCTGCCTGGCTCAACGCGGCGCAGGCGGAAAGCAGGCGATGGTTTGCCCATGCGTTGTTGTAAGCCATGGCCCGCAACGTCTGTAGGTGCGAGGCCGGCATCACGCGCGCTATCCGACGATCTCGATCTGCGCGAAGAAGAAGCCGATCTCGATTGCGGCGTTCTCCGCGCTGTCGGAGCCATGCACCGAATTCGCCTCGATGTCCTCAGCGAATTTCGCGCGGACGGTGCCCGGCGCTGCCTTCTTCGGATCGGTGGCACCCATCACCTCGCGATTCTTCGCGACCGCATTCTCGCCCTCCAGCACCTGGGCGACCACCGGGCCGGAAATCATGAACTCGACCAGACCGCGGAAAAACGGCCGCTCCTTGTGCACCGCATAGAATGCCTCGGCCTGCGCCTGGGTCAGCCGCACGCGCTTTTGTGCAACGATGCGAAGGTCGGCCGCCTCGAATGCCGCGTTGATCTGGCCGGTGAGGTTTCGCCGCGTGGCATCGGGCTTGATGATTGACAGCGTCCGCTCGATCGCCATGGGGCTGCTCCTGGATCGTGGCTGAGGCGGCGGTCACTAGGCGGTCCGGGCGCACAGGGCAAGTCGGACGGCGTCCTCAGGCGGCGCCCATCAGTGCCAGTCCTTCGGCCACCGAGACGAACTCGCCGCCACCGACCAGCCGATCGGCACCGAACCGGTCTTCGAACAGACGGCGCACCGCCGGAACCAGCGCGGTGCCGCCGGTGAGGAATACACGGTCCACCGCATTACGCGGGATCTCGGCCTTGGTCAGAGCCTGGTCCACCGTTGCAGCCATGCGGGCAAGGTCTGCCGCGATCCACGCCTCGAACTCGGTCCGCAGAATTGTTCGCTCGACGACGAAGTCATTGTGCCGGAAACGCAGCGTCGTCGTGTCCGCATGCGACAGCTCCGCCTTGGCGCTGGAGACAGCCTGGTACAGGGCATAGCCGAGACCGTCCTCGATGAGCGCGATCAGGTGGCGCAGACGTTCGGGGTGTTGCGCGGTGCGTGCCACCTCGGCGATGGCGCGAAGTGTGCGGGGCGTCCGCATCAGCGACAGCAGATGCCAGCGGGCGAAGCCGGAGTAATACTCGGGCGGGACGGGGAGGGGCTTTCCCATGACGCGGTAAGTGTCGCCCTTGCCGAGCAGGGGCGCGATGGCGCGGTCAATGATGCGGAAGTCGAGCACATCGCCGGCGATGCCGATGCCCGCATGGCCAAGCGGGGTTACCCCGGCTTTCGGGTCGAAGCGCAGGATGGAGAAATCGCTGGTGCCGCCACCGAAGTCGCCTATCAGCACCGTCGCGGGTTCGCTAAGTGTGCGGGCGAACCGGGTCCCGGCGGCTTGAGGCTCCAGCGCCAGGGTCACCTGAGAGAGGCCCGCCTCGGCGTAGGCGCCGCACAGACGCTCGGCACCCAGGCCGTCATCCGCGAACTCGCCGGCGAAGTGCACGGGGCGGCCGACGATGATGCGCGGTGCCGATGGGACATCGGCGAGGAGTGCTGCGAGAAAGCAGCCGATCAGGCGCTCCAAGGTGAACCTGTGGCCGAATATGCGGGTCTCGGAAAAACTCCGCTGCGCAAGGTAGGTCTTCATCGACATGATCAGGCGGCTGTCCAGCGGATCTTCGAGGTATGCGGTGATCGCCTGGAGGCCGGCTTCGTGACGAAGGACGCGGCGGGCCGCCGTATCCTCGGTCCAGAAGCAGAGAACGGAACGGACGACCTCCAGGGAAGCGCGGTGCTGCGTGGTCACGCTGCCATCATCGTGCAGGAGGGCCACAACGCTGTTGGTGGTGCCGAAATCGATGCCGATCGCCCTGATCATCCACCCGCTCCGCGAAAAGGCGCGGGTTCAAGCGCGATTGGCGGCGTGAGGCAAGGGGCATTGCACCGCCTCGGGGCGCGGCGAGAGCGCACCCCTTGGCCGATCGCTTATCCGCCATCCACTCATTTCGTCTGCCAACTCCGTCGGCGCTAACGGGCGGATTTATCAGAGCTATCGAAGGGTTACCGTTCAAACCCAGCCAATTGCAACCTCTCACCACCGCACCAAGCCGCCGAGTTGAGTTGGGTCCAGAGTCGGGTCTGGCACTTGCCGCCGGGCGACCGCTGGCGTCCTATGGCTACGAGTGATCCACCCTCGGCTTGCCCCCAAGCGACCCAACGCGCCAGGCCATCAATGTCACTTCGCCGGCAGCGGCGAGAGCATAACACGGCCGCCCTGACTGGCTGTTACGAGCCTTGGCGCACAGGCATGTGGAGTGACCCAAAACACTGTGGGAGAGAAGGAAAATACAGATGGACTATGACAAGCCGATCCGACGCGTTGTCACAACACATGACGCCTCGGGCAAGGCTGTGTTTCTAAGTGATGGTCCGGCACAGAAAGTCGGGCAGCCGGGACGACCGGTGAACTGGCCAATGTGGGTACTCGACGCCACACCCGCGGAATGCTCTGGCGCCGAGGATTTCGCGGCCAAGATGAAAGGGCTACATCCTGATCCGGGCAGCACGCTTTTCCGGGTTGTCGATTTCCCGCCGATAAGCCCCGACTTCCAAAAAGATAATCCGCGGTTCTTCATCGAGCTGGAGGGCCTTCAAGAGGTAGCGGCAAAGTCGCGACCGCCGCGTCATCCCAGAATGCATCGCACCCGTTCCGTCGACTTCGGATTGGTCCTCGCCGGCGAGATCGATCTCATGCTCGACGAAGAGACGACGCACCTGACTGCAGGCGACATCGTCGTGATGCAGGCGACGAACCACGCCTGGATCAATCAAGGCGCCGAGCCTTGCCGCATCGCCTTCATCCTGGTCGACGCCGAGGACCCGCTATAGGATTTCTGCGTTCCCTGCCCCTTTGCGCGAGATAATGCCGCAGGGATGTCATCCCTTCCTTATCGGAGCATAGCGGAAGTAATCCGGCTTCGGCCCCAATTGAAGCCTGGTGACATTCTTCGCCATCGCCGCGGTCCCCCATCTGCGGTTGTAGATTGGCTTAGATCGCCAGTCGCTTCTTGTCGTCCAGTTCCTGCGTGGCCGCGTCGACCTCGCCCGTTATCTCCTTGTCGCCGAAGCGGCATCAGCCTGGGCGTTTTGTATTGCTGCTGCACGTTCTGCGGGTCACTCTGTAACCGTTGCTGGCTCCGTGCGTTGTCGCTGGCCGTGCCACCCGTCTGTGGCTGCAGTGCCGGGATTGGAGCATTGGTTCTGGGTGTGACCTCGCTGGGCGGCGATCCGGCGGTTCCGGGCGCAGCGCTTGAGCCGGACTGAGCGAACGCCGCGACTGGTGCGGTGGCGAGCAATGCGGCGAGAGTGGTTGCGGTAATACGCGACACTGCCATAGGCCGTTGCACTATCCGAATTCCCCGGCACCGCTACAGTCGCTTCCGCGAATTCAACAAGGACACACGATGTTTCTCACCCTCCTGCCGGTGTGGCTGTCTGGGCTGATACTGGTCGGAGTTCCGATACTGCTCGCAGTGGGAGCCCAGGTGTTGCTTCGCCGCAACCTCGGTCTGGAACGGCTCCGCTCGAACAACGAGGTGGCAGGCTTCAAGTTCGCAGCCGTTGGCGTGCTCTACGCGGTGCTGCTGGCGTTTGCGGTCATCGTGGTGTGGGAGAGATTCAGCGACGCCGAGAGCAGGGTATCGGAGGAAGCCGGCGCGGCAGCCACGATCTATCGTCTGGCGGAGGGCATCGACGAACAAACCGGCGCAGTGCTGCGGGACCGGCTGAGCACCTATCTCAATGCCGTAATCGACGTGGAATGGCCGGCGATGGAACATGGCGAGAGCAGCGTTTCAGCAGCGCACGCCCTCCACGACGTCTATGCAAGTGCTCTCATGATCAATCCTGCCGATCGGCGGGGTGCGGTGCTGTTGTCGGAGATCCTGCACCAGCTGGATTCAGTGACGCAGGGCCGCCGAGCCAGACTCAACGCGGCGGCCGGCATTGTGCCGGGTATCGTCTGGTTCGTGCTGTTCGCGGGTGCCGTTATCACCGTCGGCTTCACGTTCTTCTTCGCCACGGAGAATCTTCGCGCCCAGACACTGATGACAGGAGCACTTTGCGGCCTGATCTTCTCAGGATTGCTCATCATCGTGGCGATCGACCACCCGTTCGCAGGTTCCGTGAAGGTGACACCGGAGGCACTCGCGGCGGTGCTCCATGATCTGGGTTCAGCGCCCAGGGAACCGTTGCATGACAACTGACGTGCGGCGCAGCGGCCTGCTAATCGACCGGTTCACTGAGGAAGCGTTCGACCAGCGCCATTGCGCGATCGCGTTTGGCCAGCGCCTGTGCCCGTTGCTGGTTGCGCGCGCCAGACGTCAGATAGAACCGCTCGTACAGCTCCACCCGCGAGGCAAGCGCGGTGCCAGCGTAATCCCATGCGAGCCGGAACAGACGAATGCGGCGTTCCGCGTCGGTGTCGTTGGCGCCGTGCAGATACTTGTCGATGAACGGCCGCAATGACGGTTGCTTCATCATGTGCCAGGTCGGCGTTGCCAACAGATTGTGGGAGCCGAGCAATTTGATGATCTCATTGGCACGCGGCATCCAGAACGGCATGACGGCACGCAGCGCAGACAACGGTGGCGCGTCGGGGAACCAGACGCCGTTGCCCCATTCGCTTGGATGATCCTCGGCCGCCTGCACCGCTGATCGGGCAAGTTCCGCGTAGCTCCAGAGTTCCCCGAGCAGTTGTTGTGACGTGGGGCTCTTGTCGCCGATCGCCTCGGCCATCGCAGTCGCGAGGCCCCAGGCAAATTCCAGTTTGGTCGATGCCCGCACCATGGTCTGCTGCATGACATTCGGATTCCAGCTCCGGGTCATGGCCTGGTTGTACACCTTGACGTTCGCGTCGATGAACACCCGGCTGCGCGGCACCTCAACCTCGTCGAAGATCACGAATGCGTCCTGCTCGTCGAAGCGGGATGACAACGGATGATCGAACCGATTGGCGCTTCCGGCGACGCTGTCGCGGCAAACGAATTTCAGTCCTGGTGTGGCCATCGGAATGCAGAACGACACCGCGAACTTGTCGCCATCCTCGGGCAGCGGACGGCCCGGATAGACCGCGATCTCGTCGGCGAAAGGCGCAAGTGTCGCGAGAATGCGCGCGCCACGCACGATGATGCCATGCTCGGTGTCGCACACCTTGCGCAGGATGACGTCGTTCTCCTGGCCTGGGATCTCGTCCCTCGCCTTGTCGATCGTGGGATGGATCAGCGTGTGCGTCAGGCAGATGTCCTCCCGCCGCAGGAATTTCTGATATTCGACCTGGCGCGCGGCACCATCCTCGTTGCCGTGCTCCGCCCATTCGTGCGCGCAACCGGCGAAACCGGCATAGGTGACATTCATGTAGTCTGGCGTCCGCCCCATCACACCGACGGTGTGCTCCGCGATGCGGCGCAGTCCGCGATGGCGGCGCTTGAGGTCTTCCGGCGAGCGCGGGATCATATGGCTGACGTTGATCGCCTCGCCGGTCTCCGGGTCCGGGATCAGGCAGTCGTCCGCCGCCTCGTGCTGCAGGTCGAAGACCGCGGCCATGCCTTTGGCGGCACCGGCAAATGCCGGATGCGCTACGACATCGGTGACGCGGTCATCCCCGACCCAGATCTCCCGGTCGTCCTTCAATCCCCGCAGCAGTTGCGCCCCTGTCCGTGCCGGCATCGTGCTTTCCCCCGATTTTGATGGGCGGAGATACGCTACCACATTCGTGCCGGAGCACGTTGCCGATGCCCGCCACCGTCGCCCATGGAATGTTCGTATGCCCGGCCTTCAGTCCTCAAACAGTTGACGCTTGGCTTCCGCGATGGTCTCAGCGCCGCGTTGGACCACCACCCACTGGTTCTGCGGCAGCCGAACGCTCCGCCATCAGAACACTGGCAAGGCGCTTGTCTCGATCCGTGCCCGCAGTAGCTTGCGCAGACTGTCGCGCGTCATCATGTCGGTTTTGCACCCAAGAGTTCGTGCGGCGGCCTGTTGTACGTCCATCAGGTCAAACAGACTGAACTTCCCTCGCTCGTAATCGAAAAACAGGTCAACGTCGGAATCCCCAGCTTAACGACCTGTGCCGGACAGCAATGGGCTGCAGGGAGGCCTTTTCAGACTGCCGGTATCAACGCTTTGCCCTTAGCCGACCAATCCGCGATCTGTGAGAAGGTGGAGACGTTCAACGCCTTCTCGCCCGACCCGAGTTTCCGTCGTGTGCCGAAACGGCAACTCATTGTGTTGTAACCCGCTGGGTCAATCCTCGCGCAGCTTAGCAATGTCCTCGTCAGTGCGGTTCCCGTGGATCGACACCTGTGAAAGCTCCCCCTCGATCCGGGCCAGCTCGTCGGCGGTCAGGTCAACATCGGCGGCACCGAGATTTTCGTCGATGCGCTCGATCTTGCGCGAACCCGGGATCGGGGTGACGAACGGCCATTTCGCCAGCATCCATGCCAGAGAGACCTGGGCGGAGGTTACGCCCTTCACATCCGCAAACTTGTGCAGCAGGTCCAGAAGTGGCTGGCTAGCTTCGATATTCCTTTTATCGAAACGGGTTATGACGCGGCGAACGTCGTCGCCTTCATATTTGTCGCCCGCCCTCACCTTGCCGGACAGGAAGCCGCTGGCCATCGGCGAAAAGGCGACAAAGCCGATGTTCGAGTCACGGCAAAGCGGAAGGACCTCTTCCTCGAACACTCGCTCCATAATGGAGTATTCGCTCTGGATAGCGGCTAGCGGCGTCACGGCGTGCGCGCGGCGTATCTGATCGGCGTTGGTCTGGGATTGTCCCCAGCCAAGGATTTTGCCTTCGCGGATCAGCTCGCCCATCACCTCGGCGATTTCCTCGACGGGCACGGTGGGGTTCACCCGATGCAGGTAATACAGCTCGACGTGATCGGTGCCGAGCCGCTTCAACGACGCTTCCAGGTGGGCGCGGACTTGGTTCTCGGTGGTGTTGTCGCTAGTTGCTTCCTCTGTTCGGAGCTTGGTGGCAATCACAACCTCGTTGCGCACTGGTTTGAGGGCTTCGCCGACCAGCGTTTCGTTATGCCCGTTTCCATAACCTTCGGCCGTGTCGAAGTGGGTGCAGCCGCGCTCGAAAGCATGGCGGATCAGACGGATTGCTTCATCACGATCGGGGCCTGCGCCGTAGCCGTGGCTGAAACCCATGCACCCAACCCCGACTGCCGAGACCTCGATATCTCGCAGAAGACGCTTCTTCATGTCATTCCTCCGCGCGAAGTTCGCGAGCCGGGGCGCACGCATCGCGCGTCGCGGCTTCCGCAACGTGGTCCTGCGCCTAGTCGAGGTAGCTTTTCCCTCCGGCGCATTGGCCTTCTCCAAAAGTAGGTGAACGTCGCGCATTGTAGCATGGATGCAAGTTTCCGGTTCCCCAGCCCGTGTGACGTGCATAATCAAGAGATTTGCGAAGCGCCTGGTATAATGGCCGCATGGTCAAACCGAATACCTATCCCGAATGGATCGCGGCCATGAATGCTGAAGCAAAGCGGCGGGGCGATACCAGCACGCACCTGCCGCACGTAATGAACCCGTTCTACGACCCCTTCCCCGTATCGCCGCAGGACGACGATTGGCGCGCGTATTTCCAGCACGGGCACACCCCGGCAGCGGCGTTAGACGCGGAAGGATTGATCGAGTGGCAACGGCTACCAGACCGGCAAGCCGGCTTCGGCCCTTGACCCCGGCGCTCGCGCTCAGCCAGGGGCAGTGGTGCTGTTTCGCTCAGGCCCCGTCCGAAGTGACATTTCTATCGGGGAGAAATCGTGACTTCACTATCGGGCACCGACAGCGTTTTCCGAGCGGTAGCGCACCATGACGGCCGAGCGTGTCCCGTGCATCGCCACGCGCGGTTGAGCAGAACAGGTACAGGTGCTGCACGCCGAGCTGCTTTAGTTCGGCTTCATGCTCCTTCAGCCTGGCAATGGCATCGGCGCGATCCATTGCTTCTGTACAGCACGGACACCAGCTCTCCTCGACCCGGGCTTGACCGCCAACCCCAACCCGTCCGATCACCCCGCCGCCATGTCCCTCCTTACCATCACCGACGCCGCCATCCGCCTCGGCGGGCGCAGCATCCTGAACGGCGCCGACCTCTCGGTGGATCAGGGGCGGCGCATCGGCCTGGTCGGCCGCAACGGCGCCGGCAAGTCCACCCTGCTGCGCGCCATCGCCGGCGAGCAGGCGCTGGACGCGGGAGAAATCCACCTCGCCGCCCGCACCCGTATCGCGACGGTGGCCCAGGAAGCGCCGTCGGGCGACGCCACCCTGCTGGACACTGTCCTGCAAGGCGACCCCGAACGCCTCGCGCTGCTCACGGAGGCCGACGCCGCAGACCCCCACCGCCTCGCTGAGATCCACGAGCGCCTGCGCGCCATCGGCGCCGATGCGGCACCCGCGCGGGCCGCCGCCATCCTCGCCGGCCTCGGCTTCGACGAGGCAGCCCAGCAACGCCCGGTCGAGGAGTTCTCGGGCGGCTGGCGCATGCGCGTGGCTCTCGCGACCGCGCTGTTTGCCGCGCCCGATCTGCTACTGCTGGATGAACCGACCAACCATCTCGACCTGGAGGCTACACTCTGGCTGGAGACCTGGCTCGCCCGCTTCCCCGGCGCCGTGCTGCTGGTCTCGCACGACCGCGTGCTGCTGGATCGCGCGGTGCAGGCGATCGCATTCCTCGATCGCGGCCGCATCAGCGTCACCCCCGGCGGCTTCGACGAGTTCGTCCGCATCCGCACCGAGCGCGCCCTGCAGCAGGCCAGCGCCGCCAAGCGCATCGCCACCGAACGCGCCCACATCCAGTCGTTCATCGATCGCTTCCGCTACAAGGCGAGCAAGGCTCGCCAGGCTCAATCGCGCATCAAGGCGCTCGCTCGCCTGCCGCAGATCGAGACGGTGATCGAGGACGCCCCCACGCGCTTCGACTTTCCCGAACCCGCCCGCATCGCGCCACCCATTCTGGCGCTGGACCGTGTGGCCGTCGGCTATGACGGCACTCCGGTGCTGCGCAACGTCTCGCTGGCGATCGATATGGACGACCGCATCGCGCTGCTCGGCGCAAACGGCAACGGCAAGTCCACGCTGGCGAAGCTGCTGGCCGAACGCCTCACGACACTGAGTGGCGAAATCCGCCGTGGGCCGAAGCTGCGCGTGGGCTATTTCGCCCAGCACCAGACCGAAGAGCTGGTCGAGACCGAAAACCCGATCGACCACATGATGCGCGCCCTGCCACGCGCAACGCCCCCTCAGGTGCGCGCCCAGCTCGCTCGCTTCGGGCTTGACGCCGACCGCGCGGAGACGCCGGTGGCCAACCTGTCGGGCGGCGAGAAGGCGCGGCTGCTGCTGTCGCTCGCCACGCGCGATGCGCCGCAGTTGCTGATCCTCGACGAACCCACCAACCATCTCGACATCGATGCGCGGGAGGCCTTGGTGAAGGCGCTGGCGGACTTCCAGGGCGCTGTGCTGCTGATCACCCATGACCCCCACCTGGTTGAACTGATCGCCGATCGCCTCTGGCTGGTCGCCGACGGAACCGTACGGCCATTCGACGGTGACCTGGACGACTATCGCGCGCTGCTCGCCGAGCGTTCCCGGGCCGCACCGAAGCCCGACGTCGGCAATCGCCGTGATGAGCGACGCGAACGCGCTGATGCGCGTGCCGCGCTGGCGCCGCTTCGCAAACAGGCGCGCGACGCGGAGGCGCGGCTGACACGGCTGGCGGCGGAACGCGCGACGATAGAGAGAACGCTGGCCGATCCCGCCCTCTATGTTCCGACGCGCAAGGCGGAGATCGCTGCCGCTAACGCCCGGCTGGCCACGATCAGGAAACTTGCGGCGACCGCAGAGTCGGAGTGGCTTGCGGCGGAAGAGGCGCTGGAAGCAGCTTCCTGAGGATCATTCACCGACGCGCAACGAATCCGCGAGAAGGGCGAAGCCGCATGATCTACATGGTCGAAATGGCACTGCTGGACATGGTGCGCCGCACGGAATGGGAGGCGTGGTACACCGCTCATCAGCATCGCCTGCTATCCATTCCGGGCATTCACGCAAGCCAGCGCTTCGAGTGCATCCACACTGCCGCTTCTCCCTTCGTCGCATTGCACGAGGTCGATGGCCCGCAGATCTTCACCGCAGACGCCTACCGTGAAAGCGCCGGCCCCACGAATACCGGCGAATGGCAGACGAAGATGGGCAACTGGCACCGGAACATATTCCGTGGCCTCGATCACACGCCCGACGTGTCGATGGCTGCACGTCTCGTCGTAGTCGAACGCAACTGCGAAGGGGCCTTGCCGCGCGATGCCGACCTGCGCTGGCTGGAGGCGGTCGGCCTCGATCAGAGCGTGCGCCGTCGCGGTTTGGCGGTTATGTCTCCCGCAGCGGCGGACCTGCTTGCCGGCACACCGGGCATCCGCGTGCTGAAGCCGCTCGGTCCGCGCCTGGTCAGATGACCAGCCCGCCATCGACGTGCAGCGCCTGACCGGTGATGTAGCCCGCTGACGGTGAGGCAAGGAACGCGATCGCCGCCGCCACCTCGTCCGGCAATCCCACGCGACCGAGCGGCACGCTGGCGAGCTGCCGCCGCAGCCGCTCGGGATCGATCGCCGCATGCGCGCCAGGGTCCTTGCGTATGAAACCAGGCACCACGGCATTCACCGTCACACCGGCAGGCGCCAGTTCCAGTGCCAGCGCGCGCACCAGTGCTTCCAGCCCCGCCTTCGCCGCAGCCGACGCAGCGAACACCGTCGTATCCGTGCGGAACGCATGCGCCACGAAACTGGACACCGCCACCACGCGCGCATCGCGTCCCGCCTTCAAATGCGGGATGGCTGCGCGTGCCAGCCGAAAGAACGCACCCTGGATCGCCTCCACCGACGCCGTCATCGCGGCATCGGTCAGTTCGCCGAATGCCGTGCGATCGGCGAAGCCGGCATTGCTGACCAGCACGTTCAATCCGCCGAACCGTGCGACCGCCTGCGCCACCAAAGCGTCCGCCACAGCCGGGTCAGCGAGATCACCTAATGCGATTTCAGCGACCGCACCCGCCGCGCGCGCCGCGGCCGCGACGCGTTCAGCTTCGACGCGGTTCTTTCGCGTGTGGACCAGCAGCGCGACGTCAGGGGCGGCCAAGGCACGACACACCGCCGCTCCGATGCCGCTCGCCGCTCCGGTCACCAGGACGACGCGTTGCATCCGTCACACCACATCATGTGGCCGCAGCCGACACAATTCAGCGTCGGTGTCGGTTTCGATCTGCAGAGTCGCGTGGCCGATGCCGAAACGATCGCGTAACTCGGTCGTCACATCATGCAGCGTTCGCTCCGCCGATGGATCGGTGCACACGAGATGCGCCGTCAGCGCCGTCTGCGTCGTGCTCAGCCCCCAGATGTGCAGATCGTGCACCTCCAGAACGCCTGGAACGGAGGCCAGGTAGTCCTGCACCGCCTCTTGCGCCACGCCACCGGGCACCGCATCCATTGCCAGGTCGATCGATTCTCGCAACAGCCCCCAGGTGGTCACGACGATCACAACGCCAATCGCCAAACTCACCGCCGGATCGAGCCACACCCAGCCGGTGAGCAAAATCAGCAGCCCCGCCAGCACGACACCCGCCGAGACGCCGGCATCGGCCGCCATGTGGACGAACTGCGCACGCACATTGATGTCGTGGCCGCGGCCCCGCAGGAAAAGCAGCGCGGTGGCGCCGTTGATCAGGATGCCGGCGGCCGCCACGAGGATCACCGTGGCTTCCCGCACCGGTTCAGGCGCCAACAACCGGTGCACCGCCTCCACGCCGATCGCGCCGACGCCGATCAGCAGGATGGTGGCGTTCAGCAGTGCGGCCAGGATGGAACTGCGCCCCCAGCCATAGGTCCGCCGTCTGGTCGGCGGCCGTCGCGCGAGCCAGGCGGCGCCCCAACCAAGCAACAGACCCAGAACGTCGCCGAAATTGTGCGTCGCGTCCGCCAGGAGCGCCATCGAGTTGGCCAACAGGCCGAACGCGATCTCGGCCACGACGAACCCAAGATTGAGTGCCGTGCCGATGGCGAAGGCGCGATCATGCCCATGATGGCTGTGATGATGGCCGTGATCGTGCTGGTGGTGCGCCATTGCTGATGAATAATGCCCGGCTGCGCCCTTGATGGCGAGACGAAGTTGTTCCGGGACGCCGGTAACCTTGGAAACTACTCAGTAAACGTGGCGGCAGCGCGACCGAAGGTTCGTGGCTGTTACATTGTACCGCAACGAACTGCGTGCCTGCCTCACGCACTCCTGATGGCAGGATGAAGCTCACTTCAAGCTATGCACGGCGTGACAGTGCGGGCTGGCCTGCCCACCTCCGGATGCGTAATGCTCGGAAATTCGATCGCCTCTCTGCTGGCATGGGCCGGCCATTATCCTCTGCTGCAGGCAACCGCCATCGGTACTGGGCACGTTCGTCCTTGAGGACGCCGCAACCGTGCTCGCCGCCATACAGACGGCCGATGGCAGCCTGTCCGGGCCGCTGGCGTTGGCGTCGCTCTATGTCGGCATCGCGGTGGGCGATCTTGGGCTCTACGGTCTGGGAAAGCTGGCGGCGCGATTTCCACCGGTCACGCGATTCATTCCACCACACCGCAAGGAAGTAGTCCGCGCCTGGCTTGATGGGCGCGTGTTCAAGGTTGTGCTGATCAGCCGCTTCCTGCCTGGATTGCGATTGCCGACCTATACGACCTGCGGTTTCGTTAACGCCGACCTGCAACAATTCGCGCTCGCGGTGGTGATCGCCACCATCTGCTGGACATCGCTGCTGTTCGGTCTTTCGCTGCGTATCGGCGAGGTGCTGATGGATCACTTTGGCGCCTGGCGCTGGGCTGGCGCGGCCGGGTTCGTCTTGTGCGTCGTGGCGGCGGGCAGGCTCACTGCGTCGGGCCTCCAGAGCAAGCGGCCATGAAACTGGAGATCGCTCTGCGCGCAAGCGCAACGGCGCCACTGCGGACCCGCGAGCAGCTACTGTCGTTCTTCGAATTCTGGCCGGATTGGCTATTCTACTTTCCGGTAGTGCTGCATTGGATCGCTCTCGGACTTCGGTACGGCGACTTCAGCCTGCCGACCGCGGCAAACCCGACCATCACCGCGGGTGGTTTATGTGGTGAATCGAAACTCGAGACCCTGGATCAGGTGGACGGGCCGGTACGCGCGTTGGTGGCTCGCTACACCAGCGTCGTGGCGCAGCCAGGCAGCTTGCAGTGCGCCGAACGGGCGCTCACCGCCGCGTCTATCGATTATCCTGTCGTTGCCAAGCCGGCTGTGGGATGCAACGGCACGGGTGTGCGATTACTTCAGGGGCGGGACGACCTGGCCCGATATTTGGCGGAATATCCTGGTGACGAGCGCGTCGTGCTGCAGGAATTCGTCGCCGACGAAGGCGAGGCGGGCATCTTCTATGTACGTCATCCGGACGAGGCATCGGGGCAGATCACATCCATCACGTTGAAGCATGCTCCCGCGGTGATCGGTGACGGGCGGTCAACGCTGCGGCAATTGATATTGGCCGACCCGCGAGCCGGACGGGTACCGCAACTCTATCTGCCCCGACTTGCGGGCCGGCTGCATGACGTGCCACGCCAAGGCGAGCGGGTCCCTCTGGTCTTCGTCGGCAATCACTGCAAAGGCTCGATCTTCGAGAACGGCACCCATCTTGCCACGCCCGCGCTGACCGAGGCCTTCGAACGGATCGCACGTGCCGTGCCAGCGTTTCACTTCGGCCGGATCGATGTGCGGTTTGCATCACTGTCGGCGCTGCTGCGTGGCGAAGGCTTCCGCATCATCGAGATCAATGGCGTCGGGTCCGAGGCGACGCATATCTGGGACCGCAACACCACACTGCGCGAGGCCTGGCGCGCGCAGTTCTTCCACTATGGCGCGGCGTTCCGCATCGCCGCAGCGAACCGTGCGCGCGGCCACCGGTCTTGTGGATTGCAGGCGATGGGCCGGCTATGGCGGCGACAGAAGCGGCTGATGGCGGCCTATCCGATGAACGACTGACGGCGCCCTTGCCGAATCCCGCACCTTCCGTCAGGAACGCCGCATGAGTGCCCTGCAAGCCGTCGTCATTGCTATCCTGCAAGGGGCGACTGAACTGTTCCCGGTGAGCAGCCTCGGGCACGCGGTCGTGCTGCCTGCGCTGCTGCACTGGCCGATCGATCAGCGCTCGCCGGAGTTCCTGCCCTTTCTGGTGATGCTGCATCTCGGTACTGCTGCCGCCCTGCTGCTGTTCTTCTGGCGCGACTGGTGGTCCTTGGCGACCGGCGTGTTGGGGCTGGTATCACCGCACCAGACCAACGAGAGCCGGCGTGTTCTCGCGTTGATCGTGATCGCCACCATCCCCGCCGTCATCGTCGGCTTTCTGCTGGAGAAATTCTTTCGCGACCTGTTCGGCACGCCGGTCGTCGCCGCCGTGTTCCTGATCGTCAACGCCGTGCTGTTGTTGGCGGGGGAGAAATTGCGAGGACGCGGTGGACACCGGCCGCTGTCCGGCCTGACCATGATGGATGCGCTGACAATCGGCTGCTGGCAGTGTACCGCGCTGATTCCCGGCATCTCACGTTCCGGTGCCACTATCGTCGGCGGCCTGTTGCGCGGCATCGATCACGAGGGTGCCGCGCATTTCTCGTTCCTGATCGCGACACCGATCATCCTCGGCGCCACTGTGCTCGAGGTCCCCAAGCTGCTGCGCGAGAGCGTGCCGCCCGGCACGTTCAGTGTAGCGGCGCTTGCCGCCGTGTTGGCTGGGATCACCGCTTATGCCAGCACCTGGTTTTTGATGCGGTACTTCCGTCAGCACGATGCGTGGGCGCTCAATCCGTTCGCGTATTACTGCCTTGTCGTCGGTGCCGGCAGTCTGCTGTTGCTCATCGTGTGACCGAGCCTCCCCCTCCCCTCGCGGGGGGCTGGGGGAGGCCCTCCTGCTACACGTAAACCCCCTTCATCCCACCCGCCGGATATCGCGTGCCCGCGGCCGCATTCCGCGGGATCGCCGCCGAAATCCGCGCCACATCCTCCGCTGTCAGCTGGACCCGCAACGCGCCGACATTCTCATCCAGCCGCCGCGGATACCGTGTTCCAGGAATCGCCACCACATCGGGCCCCTGCGCCAGGACCCAGGCCAGTGTGAGTTGCGCCGGCGTGCATCCCTTCTCCTTCGCGATCGCCTCGATCTTCGCCACGAGTTCGCGGTTGCGATCGAAGTTCTGCTGCTGGAACCGCGGGTGTGCGGCACGCCTGCCATCGACATCTGCGAATGTCTGGATCGCACCGGTCAGAAACCCCCGCCCAAGCGGCGCATAGGCCACGAAACTGATCCCCAGACCACGTGTCGTCTCGCGCGTTTCCTCTGCCTCGGCACGGTACAACAACGAGTATTCGGTCTGCACCGCCGCGATTGGATGCACCGCATGTGCGCGCCGTATCGTCGCAGGTGACGCCTCGGACAGCCCCAGATGCCGCACCTTGCCCTGCTGCACCAGCTTCGCCATCGCCCCCACGGTGTCCTCGATCGGGACGGATGGATCGACGCGATGCTGGTAGTAGAGGTCGATCACATCGACACCCAGCCGTTGCAGGCTGGCCTCGCATGCCTGCATCACGTACTCCGGCCGGCCGTTCACGCCGTTCGGGCCGCCCGGGTTCTGAGTCTGGCCGAACTTGGTCGCCAGCACGACGCGGTCGCGGCGCCCCTTCAGCGCACGGCCGATCACCTGCTCGTTATGGCCCCAGCCGTACATGTCCGACGAGTCAAGATGATCCACGCCCTGGTCGATCGCGTAGCGGATCAGCTCCTCCGACGCCGCGTCGTCGGCCTCGCCATAGATGCCTGACAGCGACATGCAGCCGAGCCCGATCGCCGAAACCGACAACCCGCCCTTCCCCAGCGCGCGATGTTCGAGCCTCTCGGTCGTTGCCATGTTTCAAGTCTCCATCATATGTGCGAGGGCAACAGTATAATCCAATCGCCGGCGCAGCCCTAACATGGCGCCAGCCATCCCCTCGCGGGTCACGGAACTTCGTATGACAGTCGTACCATCAGATGTCCGTGCCGGCGCCACACGCGCTTGCGATCAGCAGCCATGCTCCTGAGGAAGTCACGCAAGCCGATGAAGGCTACCTCCTCCTCATTTGCAAACGCATTGAGCTGTTCGTGAATCGGTACGGTGGATCTTGGTTGAATGGGTGGCTCATGAACACCTGCATAGGCGATCTCGGTCCGCAGCTCGATCCCGTTATACGAGGCGGTGATGCTCCCTGCGCGTAGTTGGTTCTGGCGAAGAAACTCGACCACGAGGTGCATGTCGTGCAGCGACCGTTCGATGATTCCCGGTGCAACCCGCCATGCCTCGATGATCTTTCGGAGGGCGTCTGTCACATTTGCCCGCGCGGTGTCGCCGTCATCCCAGGCAATCGTATCGCGTTGCCGCGTCCCCAGCCGGAACACCAGCGTGAGCACAACAGCGGCAGTAAGGCCGGTTGCCAGGGCACTGGACGTCAGGCTGTGTACAACCGCGGGGAGACGCTGGTAATAAGTCGGAAAGAGATTTTGGCTCAGCGCAAGCAGCGTCGATATTCCGATTACGTAGATCGCGCGCGGATCTGCTGGCCGTGAAAGGATCAGCTGCATGCCACTTCCGATAAGGAAGCAGGCGGAGAAGACCATCATGGACCCAGCCACCTCTGGCGGAATGAGCAGGAAGCTGCCTGCCAGGCGCGGCGAGAATCCGAGGAGCAGGAGGTAGGCTGTAGCGGCAAAGGCGATGACCCGGCTGGTCGCTCCAGTCGTGCCGGACACCGCGACCATCGATGGGCTGATGCTCATGCCGGCTGTGCCAAGCGTGCCTCCGACAATGTTGGCCAGCCCGTCCGCCACAATGCCTTTACGGACGTTGACCATATCCACATTTCGCCATGCGGCGTTGTTGATGCGCTGAGCGGTTGTCACTACACCGACCACGCGAAACGCCGCCGCCGCGCCGGCCGCGAGAAAGGCGGGCAGCAGACCAAGGTCGAAACCATGGTCGAGAAGCGACGGATGGGGCACCTCGATCCATGCTGAGTTCGCCACGGCGGCGAGTCTCTCCGGGTCGATCAGTCCAGCCGCCACCGCTGCGCTCATTCCGAAGCCCAGGCCGATGATCGAGCAGATCAGCTTCCAGACCCCGCGGCCCCAGATGCTCAACGCAATGCACACGACCAGGACCGAAATGGTCACTATCAGATGGATCGGGAATGCGGGCAGCATCTCATGTTGCACGTCCAGAACCTCACCAATGCCGATGATGCCCAGTTGCAGACCTACAATAAACACTGTCAGTCCGCTGACGACGGGCGTTATTATTATGCGCAGGCGGTGCAGACTGAAGGCAAGCAGTGCTTCGGTCAGCCCGGCAACAATTGTCATGCCGAATACCAGGCGCATGCCGCCGATCTCCGCCGCGGCGACCGAAGGTCCCATGTAGGTCGCCGAGAACACGGGCGGCGCCATGAAGCCCGATCCTACCGGGCCACGCGGCAGTGCCTGCAGCACAGTGCCAATCGCGAGCGCCACACAGGATATCCCCATCAGGGCGATCCTCTCCTCGGACGTCGCGTGGGAATGCCGGACGATGATGGCAACAAGCACAAGATAGAAAGCGTCAAGAACGGCATATTGAAGGCCCAGCAGAAGCAGTTTGCTTGCTGGCGGCCGCTCATCGAGCGCGTACGTCAGATTTGCCGGCCGCTGATACGTCCCCAACTCACCGCTGCCACTCATTGTGTCGGCCCCCCTGATTGCCTTGATCAGCCTGGCAAGAGATCTACTCCACGTTGTGTTGGGACACTGCGCGCGACTACCACTCCGATTGCCGACGCAACGATGGCGGTGCGCAGCAGCGCTGTTACGGTAAGACGAACCGGATCAGGATCACGCCATCAGGTACGATCTTGAATCTATAGCATGAGACAACGAGTTCGACAATCGCGGACCCTTGCATCCTGGCGGGGGGCAAGGTCGAATAGACGGTGCGCGCAGTGCGCGCTGGATCTCGGGAGGATCGCATGCCAAGTGAGCAACGCGTCGCACTCATCACCGGATGCGGCAAGCCGGTCGGCATCGGCAATTCGACCGCCCGAGCGCTCGCCGCCGCGGGCGTGACTGTTGTCGTGTCCGACGTATCGGCCACCGGCGTCGCCAACGAACACAACGTGCAGGGCGACATGGACCCCGGCTGGACCGGTGTCGACAGCCTGGTAAAGTCAATTGTAGATACCGGCGGCACTGCGTCGGCAACCCTCGGCAATGTCAGCGTCGAGGCGGACGCTGCGCGCATGGTGGACGAGGTGCTGCGACGCTACGGCCGGCTGGACATCCTGGTGAACAATGCCGGTGCGCCACAAGGCGCGGACCGCAACGAGATCGAGGATGTTCCGGTGGCTGCCTGGGACCTCACCATGGGAGTGAATGCGCGCGGCTGCTTCCTGATGTCGCGTGCCGCGGTGCCGATGATGCGCAAGGCGGGCTGGGGCCGCATCATCAGCGTCTCGTCGCGCGCGGCGTTCCGGCCAGGCGCGAGGCGCACGGCCTATGCCGCGTCAAAGGCAGCGATCGTCGGCTTCACCAAGTCGCTCGCGTTCGACCTTGCGCCGTGCGGCATCACGGTGAATGCGGTGCTGCCGGGACCGATCCGCACGTCGCGCGCAATCAGCACCAATCGCCGCGAATTCGGCGACGACCTGGAGGTCGGCTTCCGTGAGCGCGCCAAGGCAATCCCGGTCGGCCGCTTCGGCAGCCCGGACGAAGTGGCATCGATGATTGCCTATCTGGCCTCCGATGGCGCCGCGTTCGTCACAGGGCAGGCGATCGGCGTCGATGGCGGTTGGTAGGCGCGGAGAAGATCGTTGCAGTGACCGTCACGATATTCGCGATGAATGGGGATGCTTGCGTCTCGTAGCGTGAGCGCATCCAATGCTGGTGCCAGGGCGCACATGCGGGAAGGGGGACGCCAGCATGCAGGCGGGAGTGAATGGGTCCGCAGATGATGCGGACAGCCGCTGGATGACTTACACGGAACTGGCGCAGGCCCGCAGGATTGCCACGTCTTCGGCCATCAAGCTGGTTGTGCGTCGTGGCTGGCGGCGCCAGAAGGACAACCACGGCACGATGCGCGCACTCGTCCCGCCGGCGTGGTCTGACCCGGCGGCAGGCAGAAGCTTCGATGCCGATGCCCATGTCAGCCACGCCATCAGCGCGTTGGAGGCGTCGGTCGCTGCTCTGCGCGAGCGGGCGGAGGCTGCGGAGAACACCGGGCGGATCGAGCGTGAGCGAGCAGACCGGGCTCAGCAGGCGCTGAACGGGGAACGCAATCGGGCCAACTCGCTGCGTGATCGGATCGATGCTCTGCGTGACGATCTGGCTGAGGCCGAGACGGCGATAGCGGCGGCTCGCCAGGAGGCCTGGGAAGCCGCGCGATCAGCCGACACGCTGCGCGAGGCCGAAGCCGAGTGGCAATCACTCGGCTTGCTTGAGCGCCTCCGGCGAGCGTGGCGGGGCGAATAGTACGCGGCAGCGGTCATGCAGACCGATGCCCGCGGCGTCACCTCTGCTGCGGCGGCACCGGAACACCTGCGATCTTTACATTAACTGACCCCAGGTGGTTTCGGCTCGTGAAGTAAAGCGTCTTCCAGTCATCGCCACCAAAACCCAGGTTGGTGGTGGCAGACGCCCCATGCACGATGCGCCCGAGCTTCCTGCCATTCGGATCCATGATCCATAGCCCACCAGACCCGCCGCAATAGACATTCCCCGCCACGTCCACCTTCATGCCGTCAGGGACACCAGGCTCGTCGCCGCGCAAGTCGACAAACACCCGGTCCGTCTGTTTGGCGAGCGTGCCGTTTGGCAACAGATCAAATGCCCGAATATGCCCGCGCCGCGAGTCGTTGATATAGAGCACGCTTTCATCGGGGGAAAAGGCGAGGCCATTCGGCAACACGAAGTCTCCGATGAGCAAGGTCATCGACCCCAGATCCGGGGTGATGCGGTAGACACCGGAGAAGGTCAGGTCCCACTGCTCGGCCGCCGCGGGACTTGTCCAGGGATCGGTGAAGTAGATACATCCATCCGATCTCACAACCACATCGTTGGGCCGATTGAGCTGCTTCCCCTGGAAGCTGTTCGCAATCACCGTGACACTGCCATCGGGTTCCTGTCGCGTGACTCGCCGCGTGTCATGCTCACAGGCGATCAGCCTGCCCTGAAGGTCTCTGGTCAGTCCATTGGCCCGGTTTGTCGGTTCCTGAAATAACGTCACACCGCTGCCGGGCACATACTTCATGCGTCTGTTGTTGTGAATGTCACTGAACAACAGGCAGCGATCCTCCTTCCACCACAGTGGGCCTTCCGCCGGCCCGTGCGGACCGCCGAACCCGTCGGCAAGGTCGTGGACAGGCTCCGACGCCGAGATGATGTTCTCCAGTTCCGGAGCCAATTGCTCGATCCGCTTGGGTGATTGGGCGCGACTGCTACCAGACATGGCAAGTCTCCTCTTTGTATTGCATATCTATCCATGGCGCCGTCTACAGTGAGAGACCACCGTCGAGCAGTATAGTTTGCCCGGTCATGTAGTCCGACGCGCTCGACGCCAGATAAAGCGCCAGATATCCGACTTCGCGAAGCCGCCCGGGACGCCTGAGTGGCACGGTCTGCTCGGCCCGAATTGTGCTTTGCCTGACACGCTCTTTGCCGGACGTCACGGTGTCGGGGAAGAGGCCGGGTGCAATTGCGTTGACGTGCACATTGTATGGCGCCCACTCCAGCGCCTGTGCGCGGGTAAATCCGGCAAGCGCAGTCTTGGCCGTCGTGTAGATGACCATGTCCCGACCGCCCTGATGCGCGGTCCAGGATGCAATGTTGATCACCTTGCCGGAGCGGCGTGCCAACATATGCGGGCCGACCGCGCGCGTGCAGAGCAATGCCTCGGTCAGGTTGATGTCCATGATGAACCGTAGCTCCTCGTCGGAGACGCCAGGCGCCGCGGCTTCGTCGCCGGGCAGGGTAATCAGCGGCTTGCGAATGGAATCACCAAGCGCGTTCACCAGAACGTCGATGCGCCCGAATGTGGCGAGCACCCAATCGACTGCGCGCCTAACATCATCCGCTTTCGTCATGTCGGCGATGACCGGAACGACCCGCCGTCCGGAACTGGCCGCAATATCCGCCGCCGCACCTTCCACATATTTCGACGTCAGCGCATTGAGCGCGATATCGGCGCCGGCCTCGGCCAGCACCTCGGCAATTCCCCGGCCGATGCCGCGTCCAGCTCCCGTGATGAAGATGACCTTCCCCGAGACATCGAATTCGGCAGGCATCATGACGCATGCTCCATTGTTTATCCGCGATGGACGGTCCGAGCACCACATCCTACTGTAGCCGATTGGTGAAGCATAACCGGATCGGTGCGATGAGTCTCGGTGACGCGACTGGCAGCGAACGTTTCGAAGTTGTGTACCTGGTGCTGAGTGGCACGACGACGGCGGCGCGCGGTCCGGAGCTGCTTCGCGGCTTGATCGGACTTGGCTGTTCGACCGTCATCGCGATTCCGACACCGAACGCTTCGCGTGTGATCGCTCCGCGCGACCTCGCCGATGTCGCGGGCGTGCAGGTCGTCGAGTCTTATTTCGATCTGGCGATCCGGCCACGACCTCCGCGGGGCGTGGTACTGTTCGCGCCCTGCAGCTTCAATTCGCTCAACAAACTCGCACATGGCATTGCCGACAGCCTGGCGCTGTCCGTGGTCGCCGAGGCAATCGGGCGACGTACGCCGGTGATTGTGGGTCCGTCGCTCAATCAACCGCTGCTGGATCACCCCGTGGCGCAGGCATCGCTAAGCACTCTGCGCAGCTGGCATGTGGCTGTCGTGCCGCCGGTTGACGAGGGCGAAGGACCGCGCCTTGCCCCGTCCGCACAGTTGTTCGATGCGGTTCGTCCATACATCCGCATAGGCTAACTTACGAAGGCTGACTTATAACCGGGATGGCTTTGTCGCGGCACTCCTCGCGGTGACAGCCCGCATGTCTCCAAACATTTGTTTCTTTCCTCTTAGGTGTGTGACCGCGTCGCATCTGCGCGAAGTGTGAGGTGTCTCACACAACTTCCGCGATACATGGGCCATCGTGCAGCTGATGGATGGATGGTCCATCCATGCAGCAGGTAAACCACAATAGGAGGAAAGAATATGAGCACCGCATTCCCTTTCCGCTTTGTGAATGTAGGAAATCCCGTCCCCTTCACTATCGAGGCAAATCCCGACTTTCCGACTGAATCGGAGCCCCTCTGCATCCTGAACAATCTGGGGACTGCCCCGGCTCCCGATACATTCCTTACAATCGGCACTGGCCTTGCTCCGAACGATCCGGACCCCTGGGAGCTGATTTTCCACTGGGCGACGGTCGGCGGGGCCGCCGCCGGTGCATGGCAGTTGGATGCATTTCTTGAGAGCGTCAGTGGTCCCGGTCCGAACATCACCTTGCCGGGCTTTCCTGCCGTCATCCCGTCGGTCACTCCGGCGAAACACATGATCGTCGTGCCAATGCCGCCTAACGTTGTGTTCCCACCTGGAGCGGGCGTGTATCTCTATCGGCTCTTTGTCACGCTTCGCTGGGCAATCGCCGGACCGATTGTCCGCGTGGCCGGTCGCGCGGACGGGCCACTGATGGAGTTCTACCGACCCGCATAAATCACTGCCGGGAGCTCAGGCTCGATAATGCCGCCCCGGTTCGCTGGGGCGGCATCTCAACGCCCTATAAGCCGCTGCAATGGCACACTTGGGTCGGCGATGGTGTCCGGATCGACCGGGGTTTTTGCCCGGATCAGCGCCTGGCCCACACGGATCTCGCGCGGATTGTTCGCCGCGGTAAGGCCGACCACGCTGCCATCCTCGGCCAGGTGAACCGCAGTGAACACCGAGGGCGGCGCGTTCGCGCGAACGATCGTCCGAACTGCATCGGCCGGCAATCCCGCCACCTGCAGGTTCACGCCATGCTGGTCAGTCCAGAACCACGGGATATCGTCATAGGGCGTCGTGTCGCCGCACATCGCCTTGCCGACAGCGATGCCATGGTTCTGCGCGTGCCGCCATGACTCCAGCCGCAGGCGTCGATCGAACAGCGGGTGATGGAACGCCGTGACATCGCCCGCTGCATAAACGTCGGTCGCGCTGGTGCGGCCGAGTTCATCAACCACAATGCCGCCTTCCAACGCCAGTCCGGCATTTTCGGCCAATGCGAGATTGCGCTGCATGCCAACGCCGGCGATAACTATGTCGGCGTGGAATTCTCTGCCGCCACGGCAGATCACGTGCAATCCGCCCGCTCGGGCATCCTCGATCGCATCGACGATCACCCCGAAATGCAATACCACGCCGGCATCGCGATGCAGCGTCTCAACGAAATGCGCACCCTCGGGTGAGACACTACGGCCCATGGCGCGCGGCAGTGCTTCGAGCACTGTCACCTCGGCTCCTCGTCGGCACGCGGATGAGGCGATCTCCAGCCCTATGACGCCGGCGCCGATGCAAATGACACTCTGCGCCGTGGCAAGCCTGTCGCGGATCAGTCGTGCGTCCTCGATGGTGCGTAGATAGAGCGCCCTGTCACCGCCCGGGATCGGCAGATGTCGCGCCCTTCCGCCCACCGTGAGGACGAGCCGATCGTAGTCCAGGCTCCGGCCGTCAGACAGACGGACGCGATGCCCGGCGGGGTCCAGCTCTGTTACCGTGACCCCCAGAACCGGCTCGATCCGCTGATCTTCATAGCGTTCTGCCGCGTGAAAGAACGCGATCGGCGGTTCCGGCTCATCGGTCAGAACAGCCTTGGACAAGGGAGGGCGCTCATACGGGCGCCACGGCTCATCGCCGATCAACAGGATCCGGCCCTCATAGCCGGCCTGGCGCATGGCGATCGCGGCCCAGCCGCCTGCCTGCCCGGCCCCCACTACGATGTGCGTCATCGGGTCACAGGCGCCTTGTCGGGCAGCCAGACATCCGTCCAGCCAATCATGTTGTCGGATGTGCTCAGCTTGACTTCGGTGCGCCCAAGCCCCTGGCGGCTGACAATCTGAATCCCGGTCGGCTGAGCGATAATCTGGCAGTCGGCTGCCTGGGTATCCCCACCGCTCGCACGCGCCGTCATATTGGCAGCGTAGCGGTCAAGGTCGTCCGAAGTGCGGCACAGAACGGCACCAGGATCGAGCCGCGGCCATACGGTGGGTTGAGAGCGCAGCGGCGGCGGAGGCGCTGGCGCCTTCTTCTGGCCCATTATGCCAGGCGCATCCAACATGACGTGCTGCGCCGACGCGCTCTGGACGGCGGCGACCGCGACCGCCGCGAGCAGGCTGATACGCATAAGTCCGGATGCCGACATGGCACTCTCCAACACCACGAAAATCGACCCAGTCTAGGTGTCTGCCGACGCCGCGAGCAACCGGTGCTTGGCCTGCCCCGCGCCGGCTGGCATGTTGTGCGTGAACAGGAACCAGGAGAGCGATTATGGCGGACGGCCAGTGGGTGCGGGTGGCGAGCGTGGCGGAGGTGACCGAAGGCCAGGTGCATCCGGTACGGGTCGGTGAGCATGAGATAGCGCTGTATCACCTGCCAGGTGGCGATTATCGCGCCACGGACAATATTTGCAGCCACGAATACGCTCAGCTCTCCGATGGCTGGCTGGAGGATGGCTGCATCGAGTGCCCGTTGCATGCGGCGCGCTTCGACATACGTACGGGCAAAGCACTGTGCGCGCCCGCCGAGGGGAACCTCAAGGTGTTCGAGCTGAAGATTGAGAACGGCGACGTGATGGTGAGGGTCTGACGTCCGTCTGAAATGCGGCGCGAGGTTGTTGTGCGGGGGCATCTGCGGATGCCCTGCCAACTCCTCAACATCCCTTTGACGCACGCGACGACGCAGGCATCTGCAGTGGCGCGCGCCAGCGCGGCGGGCTACAGCCGGCTGCCTCCAGACTTCGCTGCGGCGCCTCCGCCACCCGCGGGAATTTCAGGTCTTCAGCTGGCTGCGCAGACGACTTCGCATCCCTTTGGCGAGGTCAACCATGCCGGCCGAGCCCAATATCAGCACCATCCATGGTCGCAGACGCCAAGGTCGCGTCCGGATGGCCTGAACGCTGTATTGAACCCCTTGAATTCGACGACCGAGCTGGAACTCCAATGAAGCCAACGCTGACGCGTAGCGCTGAAATAGCTTGGGAGCAAACCCTCGCATGGCGCTGCCGTGCACAGCAAGAAGTTGGGTCATCATGTCGGCTCTGCTGTTCGCGAGACCGATATCGTCCTTCGAGGTGGCCAGCATTCGATCAGTCAACTGATTGTCTGCATCCTGGTGATACAATCTTACGACGTCGGGGAACACTTTGGATTTGTGTTCCTTGTAGAAATTGAACCAAAACAGGTCTTCGAACCGGTTGCTCGCCAATCCCATTTCCGCAATACTTTTGATCCGAACACAAGTCAGGAATTCAAGGTGATCGGGATCAATCTCCGCGAATCGCAAGTAGGCCTCATAGTCGAGTATATCGTGAACAGGCAGGGGATCAGGCGAGATGCGCCCATTGTCCCAGCGGCACCGAAACAGCGCACAATCGATGCTGGAAGGTACCGTGAGCAGGATCTGGCGGATACGCGCGAGCGAGCCGCGGATCAGTTCATCGTCGCTATCGAGGAATATCACCCACTCGCCGTTCGCGTGTGTGATACCCGTAGCTCGTGCCAGCACCACGCCTTGGTTGCGCGAGTGACGGAGCAATCGAATTTGATTGCCGTAGGTTTGCATCACCTCCACGGAGCGGTCTGACGATGCGTCATCGATCGCTATGATTTCGCACCCTGTCATGTCCTGCGTGAGTACACTATCAAGACACCGGCGGACAAACCGCTCGCGATCATGCACGGGCACGATGATGGACAGGAACGGAGCGTTCTGCTGCTCGCCAAACATCTCAGGCAAATTGGTTCTCCAGGTTCACCCTCTCCGCCCGCACGTCAGCGGCCGAGTCGTCTCTCAGTGCCATTTTCGCCCGAGGCAAGTCGCCGCTGTTTGGTCCGGGGCCGTTCTGTATGGCCGTTGCCATGGATGGACGCGTCCATGCCAGCCGTCCATACGGATTTCCCTTGAACGCTGACGCCCAACCCGCGTACGTCTTCTTTGCATCGGTCAGCGGGCCATCCGCCAGTGTGGTCGGATAGCCGCAGTCCTGGATGACTAGGCTCAATGTCGTTTCCCGTATCTCGCCCAGGCTCACAATACAAATCGAGTGCATTCGTTGTTCGCCACGAAACGGCGCGACATCGTTGGTCTATACCTCAACCCACGGTAGCGCGCGCTCGTGGGATGCGCCCACGACAGTCGACTGACGCGCACATGGGCGACTAACGATAGAGGGGACTCCCTCCTGCTTGCCGCATTGGATGTTCCGTCAGTAACCATCATCGCCAGGTTCATGCCTCGGCACTGGGCAGAAAGTCCCGCCACTTCCGCGACATCGAGCAAAAAGTGACCGCGGCGCTCGACGTCCATAGCATCATGGATGACGCATCGACCCATGATCCCGGGTTGATCTGCCGCAGTTTCGACAAATTGCCGTCAGCGGAGGGGAACCATTTGTCACTTGCCGCCACCCGTTCGCAGCGCCGCCTCCAGGCGACGGGCAGTATCGGCGGCCAACGCGGTCGGTGTGCCGGCGAAGCCCATGACCAACCCAACCATGCGCCGCGGCCCGGCGTAGTACGCACCCAGTGGCGACACCGCGAGGCCGCGGCCACGGCAGGCCAGCAACGCGGCTTGTTCGTCCATGCCGTCCGGTAGCCGCCCCACCATGTGCAGTCCACCGGGCGCCGGAATAGGCGCGATCGAGGGCGCATGCCGTGCGATCGCCGCCAGCAGTGCCGCGCGGCGCCGCGCATATTCGGTGCGCATGCGGCGAACATGCGGAGACAGCAGTCCCTGGCGCATGAACTCCGCCAGAATGGCTTGGTTGAGTGTGTCGATGCCGCGATCCATCAGCGTGCCGACACGCACGAATGCTGCGACCAGCGGCGCCGGCACCACGGCGAAGCCGAGGCGCAACGCGGGCGCCAGCGTCTTGCTGAACGTGCCACAATAGATCACCCGCCCGGCGCGATCGAGGGTCGCGAGTGGCGGCAGCGGGTGGCCACTCCAGCGAAACTCGGAATCGCAGTCGTCCTCCAGGATCCAGGCATTTGCCCGGCCCGCCCAGTCGAGCAAAGCGAGGCGTCGGCCGATCGGCAGTGCGCCGCCCAGCGGTGTCGCATGCGATGGCGCGACCAACGCCAGCCGGGCGTCCGGCGCGCGCTGGATGCCGGCAGCGACGTCCAGCCCCTCGCCATCGCTGAGGACTGGCACCGGCGTGGCGCCGGCGGCCAGCAGCGCACCGCGGCCGGCGATGTAGCCGGGATCCTCCACCCAGGCAGCGTCGCCCGGATCCAGCAGGAGTTCCCCGGCTATGCGCAGGGCCTGCTGGGTGCCGGCGGTCACCACGATGTTGGCGGGGTCGGCCAGCAGCCCACGCGTCGCGGCCAGGTGCGCGGCGATCTGGCTGCGCAGTTCTGGCAGCCCCTGCGGCGGCGGGTAGCCGGTGATGTCCCCGGACAGCGACTTCAGGACCCGCATGGCACAGCGCGCCCAGGCCTCCTTGGGGAAAAGGTCGGGCGCGGGGATACCGCCGGCCAGCAAAGTGCCGAGGCCGGCGTCACGCGAGGCGGCCGAGGCAGGGACGGCGGCAAGGCTTTGGCCGCGGCGGGAGAGCGAACTTGCCGCGGTCGGTGGTGGCACCGCCGGAGCCGGGGCGGCGTCCGGAAGGTCGGGGGCAACATAGGTGCCGCTGCCGGTGCGGGCGCGCACGTAGCCCTCGGAGGCCAGCCGCTCGTAGGCCAACACCACCGTCTGCCGCGCTACACCCAGTTCCTCGGCTAGCGCGCGGGTGGGTGGCAACCGTGCGCCGGCCGGCAACGTGCCGGCAAGGATACCCTCACGCAGCCGGTCGAATACGGCCTGCTGGCGGCTTTGGTCTGGCGTGAACATTGGGACTCGCCCTAAAACGCTGGTCCAATTGGACCGTAGGCGCAGGGGCGCGCCGTGGCAAGAATGGGGGCGCGTCTAGACCCGCCCCCCTCGCTTGCAGCGATCGACTGGAAGCCGTCAGAAGCCTTCGCGTTCGAGCCGCTTGCGTTCCAGCTTGCGGGCGCGGCGGACCGCCTCGGCCGCCTCGCGGGCCCGACGCTCCGACGGCTTCTCGTAGTGCCGCCGCAGCTTCATCTCGCGGAAGATTCCTTCCCGTTGCATCTTCTTTTTGAGCGCCTTCAGCGCTTGATCGACATTGTTGTCACGTACGAGTACTTGCACTTGGCCGCCTTCTCCTTCTCAGTTGCATCCATCCCCGCCAATCGGGGACGCGCCCTATATCATGTCGCGAGGACAATTCGCCAGCCCACCCCTCGGGTCAACCCGTGGACAGGCTCCGGAGGAACATATGGCCATTTTAAAAATAGCCCGCATGGGGCACCCGGTGCTGCTGCAAATGTGCGAACCGGTGGCGAACCCCGGGGCACCGGAAATTCGCCGTCTCGTCGCCGACATGATGGAGACGATGGAGGACGCATCCGGCGCAGGGCTGGCCGCGCCTCAGGTCCACGTGCCGCTGCGCCTGTTCGTCTTCCGCGTCTCCGAGGCGCGCGGCAACGAGGACGCCGGCGACACGCCGATCGGCAACACCGTGGTGATCAATCCGGAGATCGAGCTGCTGACCGAGGACCGCATCCTGCGCTGGGAGGGCTGTCTGTCGATCCCCGGGCTGCGTGCCGCGGTGCCGCGCGCGCCGCGTATCCGCTATCGCGGCGTCGATTGCGATGGCCGGCCGATCTCCCGCGAGGTCTCCGGCTTCCACGCCGGCGTGGTGCAGCATGAGTACGACCACCTCGATGGCATTCTGTATCCGATGCGGATGCAGGACTTCTCGCTGTTCGGCTTCACCGAGGAACTGGCGCGCGCTGCCGCCGCGCAGCAGGACGGCCGATGACACCTCCAGAGCGAAGCGCCGAACGTGACGCCGCCATCGCCGCCATGCTGCCGCATGTGCCATTCGACGGCTGGACGCGCCGCTCGCTACGCATGGGGCTCGCCGATATCGGCGCATCCCCCGATGATGCCGAGTTGCTGTTCCCCGGCGGCACCGCCGACATGATCGAGGCGTTCTGCGACTGGGCCGACCGACGGATGGAAGCCGCCGCCGTCACGCTGGATCCCGCTCTACGGCTGCACCAGCGGGTCCGGGCGGTGGTCGCGCTGCGGCTCGAGCAGAACCGGCTGCACAAGGAGGCGATCCGCCGCGCGCTCGCATTGCTGGCGCTGCCACGCAATGCGCGTTTGGCCGCGGCATGCACGGCGCGAACGGTCGATGCGATCTGGCATGCGGCCGGCGATCAGTCTGCCGACTTCAGTTGGTACACCAAGCGCGCCATCCTTGCGGCGGTTTATGCAGCGACGGTGCTGTTCTGGCTGCGCGATGCCGGCGAGGATGATGCCGCGACACTGGGGTTCCTCGACCGGCGGCTGGCCGGGATAGGACGGATCGGTGCGCTGCGGCGGCGAGTGGACGCCGCGTTCGGCCGCCTGCGTCCGGCCTAGACGCGTCCGCGCGACCCTTTTGGCGAGCAATCCCTCCGCCGCCGTCCGACAACCTCCATGTGGGATCATAGACGATGCCAGACCGCTACGCACATTACACGCGCCTGGGTTTCGACCGGCCGCATCCGCGCGTGCTGCGCATCACCATGGGTGGCGGTGAGGAGCGTCTCAATCCTGTCGATGCCGTGATGCATCGCGAACTCGGCGATGTCTGGCGCGATATCGATGCCGATCCTGAGGTGAACTCCGTCATCATCACCGGCGCCGGCCGCGCCTTCTCGGCAGGTGGTGACTTCAGAATGGTCGAGCAGGTGATCGCGGACTTCGATACCCGCGCGCGGGTTTGGAAGGAGGCGCGCGACCTCGTCTACAACATCATCAACTGCGGCAAGCCCGTAGTCAGCGCAATGCGCGGACCGGCAGTGGGTGCCGGTCTGGTCTGCGGGTTGCTGGCGGATATTTCGATCGCCACCAAGGATGCGCGTATCATCGATGGCCATACGCGACTTGGCGTCGCGGCGGGCGATCATTCGGTGATCGTCTGGCCATTGCTGTGCGGACTGGCGAAGGCGAAGTACTACCTGTTGCTGTGTGACGCGGTGACCGGCGCCGAGGCGGAGCGGATCGGGCTGGTCTCGCTGGCGGTCGAGGATGCCGAGCTGGACGCGAAGGCACTGGAGATCGCGACACGCCTCGCGGAAGGTGCCCAAAGTGCCATCCGCTGGACCAAGTATGCTCTGAACAACTGGCTGCGCATGGCAGGGCCGTCTTTCGATGCGTCGCTCGCGCTGGAGTTCATGGGCTTCACTGGGCCCGAGGCGAAGGAAGGCCTGGCGTCTCACATGGAAAAGCGGCGGCCATCATTTCCGCCTGGCTCGGTCGTGTAGGAACCCGGGCCACCGTTCGTCGTTGCTTGCCCGCATGGCCCGGATTGAGCACGTCGTGGTTCTCATGCTGGAGAACCGCTCCTTCGACTGCATGCTCGGGTGGCTGTACCGAGACCGGCCGGATTTCGACGGGCTGCGCGGCGACGAAGCCAATCCCTGGCACCGCGACGACGGCACGGTGCAGCAGATCCCGGTCTGGAACGACGGCTCGCTCACGCCCGAAGCCGCCAGCATCCCCGATCCCGATCCCGGCGAGCTGTTCGACGACGTCAGCATGCAGATCTTCGGCCTGCACTCGGACGGCACGCCAAGGATGAACGGGTTCGTCGACAACTATATGCGCCAGCCTGCGGGCCGCACGCCGCCGGACCCTCGAGCGGCCATGCATTGCTTCACGCCCGACCAGCTGCCGGTGCTGAGCACGCTGGCTCGCAGCTTCGCTGTGTCTGATCGCTGGTTCTCCTCGGTCCCTACCGAGACCTGGCCCAACCGCCTGTTCGCGCACGCCGGCAGCAGTGGTGGCGTGGTGAACAACGCCGCGATCCCGCTGCCCTTCCTCCTGCCCAGCGTGTTTCGCCGCCTGGAGTCCCGCGGGCGAAGCTGGAAAGTCTACTTCCATGACGCGCCACAGACTGCATCACTGCTCGATTTGTGGCTGCGGATTCCCACGCATTTCCGCTTCTTCGATCCGGAATTTCTTGAGGATACGGCGGACGGCCGGCTTCCGAATTACAGCTTCATCGAACCGCGATACTTCAGCAGCCGCCTGCTGCACCGTGTACCAAGCGACGCTCACCCACCCCATAACGTGGCATTTGCCGAGCAATTGATCGCTGCGCTGTACAACGCTCTGCGTGCCGGCCCCGCCTGGGATCGCACGCTCCTGGTGATCGCCTTCGACGAGCATGGCGGCTGCTTTGACCATGTGCCGCCGCCTGCCGCGGTGCCAACGGGTCGTCCCGCCTCGAACGGGTTCGCCTTCGATCGTTTCGGCCCACGCGTCCCGGCTGTGATCGTCTCGCCTTACGTGCCGGCGGGCAGCATCTTCCGGCCACCGGAAGGCGGACCACCATTCGATCACACATCGATCCTTTCCACGTTGAGCGCGCTGTTCGACCTTGGTCCGCCGCTGAGCGATCGGGCGGCTGCCGCGCCTGACCTGCTACCCATCCTGCGGCTCGAGCAGCCCGAGAACATGGGTCCGGCTTGCATCGACGTGACAAAACTCAAGCCGACGCAGGAGGAGATGCGATCGATGCACCGGCTGCCGCGAAACAGCTATCAACGCCGCCTGCGCTGGCCAGGGACGCTGATGGCAACGCTGGCGGCGAAGGCGGCCGCCCACACGCACCGTGCCAGGCGGGGTATCTGACAGGCCGGCTATCGGAGTGTCTCAATGACAATGCCGGCGCTGCCCCGCTCCAGCGATAGTGGGTACTTGTCTAATGCGGCAAGCCGGCATGCCTGGTTTCGCGTCCGATGATGACTGCGACAATGCTGAGCACCGCGAAGCACGTCATGACGGCCGTGACCTTGTTGAAGCTGCCACCGAAAGCCCCGACCATGAGGCCCGCAACGAGCGGACCGAAGCTCGTCACGACGCGGGCGGAGCCGGTGCAGAATCCGACCGCTGTCGAGCGGATATGGGTCGGGAAGAGCTCCGGCAGATAGATCGCGAAACCTGAGAACGTGCCGAAGACGAAGAAGCCGAACACCGGGAGGACGAAGGGATACCACGGGTGATAGGTTTCAAGGCCGAGATAGAGCGTCAAACCGGCGGCGATTGTCCCGACACTATAGAGCGCGATTGTGCCACGCCGCCCGATCGCATCCGCGATGAAGCCGAAACATATGTATCCGGCGACGCCGCCCAGACTCCATACCATCATGCCGTGGCTCACGAATGGCACGGCGGCCGTTCCGGTAACCCCGCTCTTCTGGATCATGAGTGACAGAATGGTTGGCAGCCAGATATTGGATGTCCAGATCGCCAGCAGCGAACCGAGCCCAAACAGAACGCCCACTATCGTGCTGTGTCGGTGTTCCGGCGAGAACAGTTGCACCGGAACGAAGCGCATGAATTCGTCGTCGTTCTCACCGGTGCGTCGCCCTGCGGCGACCGCCTGGCGACGCTCGCGCACCGCCTGGAACCGCTCGGGTTCCATCATGCGCCGCCGCATGACCGCAAGCAGGATTGCGGGCAACACGCCGATGAAGAACACCACGCGCCAGCCGTATCCGCCGAGGTAGCTGTAGGCCCATGCGCCGAGGAAGGTGCCCAGCGCGCCGCCGGTCATCATGCAGCCGGCGATCTTCGCCCGGTGACCTTCGCCGAGTGCTTCTGCCAGCAACGGGATACCGACCATGAGTTCCGCACCGGTGCCGAGACCAGCGATGAAACGGTATGCGGCGAAGTCCCAAATTCCCTGCGACAGTCCCTGTAGCGCGGTGAAGACACTGTAGAGCAGGATGCTGAAGGCCAGTGCCCGCACCCTGCCGATGTAATCCGCGAGAATGCCAAAAATGAATCCGCCGATTGCCCAGCCCAGCAGGCCCATCATGCTGAGGATGCCGCCGACGCTGCCGATCTGCGTCAGTGGCGGGTTCCCGCCGAGCAGTTCAGTGAGAGCCGGGCGGAGGACCAGCGAATACAGGCCGAAGTCCGCCGCATCAAGCGTCCAACCGAGCCACACGACGAGGAATACGAACCACTGATAGCGGCTGATCGTCCGCAGACCATGCAGCCGTCCTGCGATGACATCGGTTCCGTCGCTCATCGACAACCTCCCTGCGGAGACGCGAACCGGTATCCGGTCGAGGAAGTGGCGATGCCGCGTACTTATGCTCGGGACGCAGTGATCTCCACTGCCTCGCGCCCTCGCGTCTGCCGGCATAGCGTCGTCGCCTGCGTGAAGCGGAGGCGGGTCGGCTCGTCGTCGGCGAATTAGCTATCAATCGGCAAATCGGAGCGGTACCTGCGCGGGTGCGCTGCGTCAAGGACGATCGCGGTGGGCCTATTCCGGCAATACCTCGATCGCGTCGCCAACCGCGAAGCGCCCGCCCTCGATCACTTCGGCATGCACGCCAAGTTCGACATGGCCGTACAGGCGTCGCAGTTCCTCCAGCGGATCGGCATCGCGCTCCGCTGTTTCCGGATTGACCTCTGTTGCCGGACAACGGGTGATTGGCCTGGTCACCTGAAGCACGGCACCCCCGACCTGTAGTTGCCGACCCACCCAGTCGCGCTCGCTCCACGCGGGCGCGCCGCTGAACCACACATTCGCGCGGAACCGCCGCCGATGGCGACGCGCGCCCACCTTCGCCTCATAGTCGCGGAGGCTGGCGAGGTTGATCAGGCTGACGACCTTTCGCCGCTGGTCGCAGAAGCTGTGGCCCGGCACGTGGTGAAAGCGCGGCGTGCCACGCGCATCCTCGCCCATGTAGCCGGCCAGGAAGTCGCCGATCCGCTGGCGTCCGGCGTCGGTCAGCGCGTTCTCCACCACGGCCGATCCGTCCGGTGCGCGGATCGCCAGCATGCCGGTGCGCGGCTCGAAGAAGGAGAACAGCGCCGCAATGCGCGCGTTCTTCATCTGGCACATGAAGTTGGCCTTCTGCAGCCATTGCGGCCTCTCCGGATCGAACCCGGCATCGCCCTGCGCCAGGGCAAAGGCACGGTCCCACGGGATGCAGCCACCCTCCTCCACCTCGGCCGCATCCAGCGCCTCCGCGGTCAGCCCCTTCACCGGGTAGCGGTACAGGTATTCGATGCGCATCGCTCGCTCCCTCTTGAGTCATAGTGTGCCTAAGCCCACTTCAATTGCCAAAGGGTCATGTTTCCGTTGCCTGATGAGGGATGGGGGCTTGAGACCGGTCGCCTACGTACAGGGACATAGAGATGGACATTGAGAAATTCACCGAGCGGGCGCGGGGCTTCCTGCAGGCCGCTCAGACCATTGCGATCCGCGAGTTTCACCAGCAGATCACGCCACAACACCTGCTGAAGGCGCTGCTGGACGACGAGGAAGGTGCCGCCGCCGGCCTCATCAAGACCGCTGGCGGCGACCCGAAGGCAGCCCTTGCCGCGGTCGGGACGGAACTGGGTCGGCTGCCAAAGGTGCAGGGCGCCGGCGCCGGCCAGCCGCAGATCACGCCAGACCTCGTGCGCGTCCTGGACGCCGCACAGCAGGCCGCGACCAAGGCCGGCGACCAGTTCGTCGCGCAGGACCGGCTGCTGGTGGCAATCGCCGCCTCCGACACGCCGGCCGCCCGTGCGCTGCGCAACGCCGGGGCAACTGCCCAGACACTGGAGAAGGCGGTCAGCGACATCCGCAAGGGCCGCACGGTCGACAGCCCGAATGCCGAGTCGAACTTCGACGCTTTGAAGAAATACGCCCGCGACATAACAGCGGTGGCGCGCGAGGGAAAACTCGATCCGGTTATCGGGCGTGATGAGGAGATCCGCCGCACCATCCAGGTGCTGGCGCGCCGCACCAAGAACAACCCCGTGCTGATCGGCGAGCCCGGCGTCGGCAAGACCGCCATCGTCGACGGCCTTGCGCTGCGCATCGTCAACGGCGACGTGCCGGAGGCGCTGAAAGGCAAACAGCTGCTCGCACTCGATCTCGGCGCATTGGTCGCCGGGTCAAAGTATCGCGGCGAGTTCGAGGAGCGGCTGAAGGCCGTCCTGAAGGAGATGGAGTCCGCCCAGGGACAGGTCATCCTGTTCATCGACGAACTTCACAACCTCATGGGCGCCGGCCGCGCCGAAGGCTCGATGGACGCCGCCAATCTGATCAAACCGGAGCTGGCGCGCGGCACGCTGCACTGCATCGGCGCCACCACGCTCGACGAGTACCGCAAGCACATCGAGAAGGACGCGGCACTGGCGCGGCGGTTCCAGCCGGTGTTCGTGGGTGAGCCGTCGGTCGAGGACACCATCTCGATCCTGCGTGGCATCAAGGAGAAATACGAGCTGCACCACGGCGTGCGCATCACCGATGGCGCGCTGGTGGCGGCCGCTACTCTGTCCAACCGCTACATCACCGACCGCTTCCTGCCCGACAAGGCGATCGACCTGGTGGACGAAGCCGCGAGCCGGCTGCGCATGCAGGTGGACAGCAAGCCCGAGGAACTCGATGAACTCGACCGCCGGGTGATCCAGCTCAAGATCGAGCGCGAGGCGCTGCGCAAGGAGGATGATCCTGCATCGCGCGAACGACTGGCGCGGCTCGAGAAGGAGCTAGCTGAGCTCGAGGACGAGTTGAATGCCCTGACCGCTGCGTGGCAGTCGGAGAAGGAGCAGGTACAGGAGACCCAGAAGCTCAAGGAGCAACTGGACCAGGCGCGCAGCGAAGTGGAGATCGCGCAGCGTCGTGGCGACCTCGCGCGCGCTTCGGAACTGCTCTACGGCGTGATTCCCGAGATCGAGAGGAAGCTGGCGTCGTCGTCCGACGGCAAGCTGGTGAACGAAGCCGTGACCGAGGAACAGATCGCCGGCGTTGTGTCGCGCTGGACCGGCATCCCGGTGGACAAGATGATGGAGGGCGAGCGCGACAAGCTGCTGCGCATGGAAGAGCAGTTGCGCAAGCGCGTCGTCGGCCAGGAGGAGGCGCTGAAGGCGGTCGCCAACGCGGTGCGCCGCGCGCGTGCCGGCCTGCAGGATCCGAACCGGCCGATCGGCAGCTTCCTGTTCCTGGGACCGACCGGCGTCGGCAAGACCGAGACCTGCAAGGCGCTGGCCGAATTCCTGTTCGACGACGAGCGCGCGATGGTGCGCATTGACATGAGCGAATTCATGGAGCGCCATGCCGTTGCGCGTCTGATCGGCGCACCGCCCGGCTATGTCGGTTACGACGAAGGCGGCGTGCTGACCGAGGCAGTGCGTCGGCGGCCCTATCAGGTGATCCTGTTCGACGAGGTCGAGAAGGCGCATGAGGATGTGTTCAACGTGCTGTTGCAGGTGCTGGACGACGGTCGCCTGACCGACGGACAGGGGCGCACGGTGGACTTCAAGAACACCATCATCGTGCTGACCTCCAACCTGGGCAGCGACATTCTGGCGGCACAGCCGGAGGGCGAGTTGACCGCGATGGTGCAGGGTCAGGTGATGAACGTGGTGCGGCACCATTTCCGCCCCGAGTTCCTCAATCGGCTGGACGAGATCATCCTGTTCCGCCGCCTGCAGCGCAGCGACATGGCCTCGATCGTGCAGATCCAGCTCGATCACCTGCGCAAGCTGCTGGCCGATCGCAAGGTCGGGCTGGAGCTGGACCGCAGCGCACTCGAGTGGCTGGCGAGCGAAGGTTACGACAGCACCTACGGCGCGCGGCCGCTGAAGCGGGTGATCCAGCGCAGCCTGCAGAACCCGCTGGCGTCGCTGATCCTGGAGGGTGCCGTGAAGGATGGCGACACGGTGCACGTGTCTGCCGGATCGCAGGGCCTGACGATCAACGGGCAGTTGGCCGAGGCAGCGTAACCTATAGCGGGCGAGCCGCCCTTAGGCGGTTCGCCCGCGCCCGGCCCGGCGGTTATCGCCGTCACATCGTCGGAACGGCTGTCGCGGATCAGCAAGTGCATGATCGCGGCTAGCACATGCATCACTTTGCCACGTGCACCAGTGAGGCCACCGTCGCCTCCTGCGGGAAGCCGCCGTAGGTGATGCCCTTCTTCATCGCCCAGGTGGTGATCGGAAACAGCATCGGTATCACCGCGGTTGCCTCGCCGATGGCGAACTCGTTCGCTTCCGACAGCAAAGCGGCGCGCCTGCCGTCATCCATCGTCATCGCCGCCTCGCCGAGAATCGCGTCCAGATGCTGACTGGAATAGCGTCCGTAATTGCCCGCGCCAATGCCCTTCTTCGCGTCGTAGGTTCCCAGCAGATACTGCAACTGCGACAGCGGCTCGCCGGTGTCTGTGGAGTTGCCGCTCAGCAGCACGGAAAACTCCAGCTTGGTGACGCGCGGGAAATACACGGCCTTCGGCATTGCATCTACCGTGGTCTTCAGGCCAAGCCGGCTCCACATCTGCGCCACTGCCTGATTGACCTGCGCGTCATTCGGATAGCGATCGTTGCTCGAGTTTATCGTCAACCCGAAACCGCCGCCCCATCCCGCCTCGGCCAACAGCTTCTTCGCACCAGCGAGATCGTATGCCACCGGCTTTAGCTGCGCGCTGGTACCCGGCACACCCGCCGGCATGAACTGCGCGGCCGCCACCGCCTGCCCCTGCATCACGCGGCTGACCAGCGCATCGCGATCGATCGCCATCGACATCGCGCGCCGCACCCGCACATCCTTCAGCGGGTTCTTGGTCAGCGGCCTGCCGTCCATGTCGGTGAGCTGCGGCGACGACTCCCGATCGACGTCGAGCGTCCAGAAGTAGCAGCGGTTACCTGGCATCGTGCCAAGCGTGATCTTCGGATTGTCCTTCAGTGTGACTGCGTCATTGCCTGGCACGTTGCTGATCAGATCAACATCGCCACTGAGCACCGCGGCGACGCGCGACGCATCGTTGGTGATCGGCTTGTAGGTAACGCGCTGCCATTCCGGCTTGTCGCCGAAATAGCCGTCGAAGCGCTCCAGCACGATGCGGTCGCCCGGTACCCACTCGACCTCGCGATACGGCCCGGTGCCGATCGCCGCCTTGCCCGAATTATAGTCGGCCGTCGTGGCATTCTCGCCGTTCTTGCGCGACACGATCCACACGTTGAGGATCTCGTTCAGCAGGATCGGGTCCGGCTGATCGGTCTCGATCACCAGCGTATGGGCATCCACCGCGGTGGTCTTGGCCACATGCTTGAGGAACTGCAGAAAGCTCGCCGGGCTGTTCGGCACATTGCGCGCGCGCTGATAGGTGAACACCACATCGTCCGCGGTGAATGGCGAGCCGTCCTGCCACCTGACCCCTCCGCGCAGCTTGAATTCCCAGTGCGTGTCATCGAGCGTGCGCCAGCTCACCGCCAGGTCGGGGATCACCTTCAGGTTCGCGTCCTGGGTCACCAGGCCGCTGTATATCAGCTTGTCGATCTCGGTATTCGAGGTCAGGTGGAAGAAGTGCGGATCGAGCGTGGTCACTTCCGAAGCGACACCGATCCTGAGATCGGCAGCCGACGCGCTCCAGCACAGCGCCATTCCAGCCACAGCGCCCAGCCAGCCATGCCCCATCTCACCCGCCCCCGCTTCTTTGTCGTGCCCCGAAATGTTCGCGCGAATGACCGCAACGGGCAATGGTCTGGCTATGTGCCGGCAACATGGCCTATCACGCCGGCACTGCCTGACGTAGCGTCGGCTGCTGAAATCTGGAGGCGAGACGTGGAGATTGTCCGAGTGGTCTGTGGGCACGACTGCCCCGACATGTGCTCGTTGCTGGCACACGTCGAGAACGGCCGCGTGGTGCGCGTCGAGGGCGATCCGGACCAGCCGTTCACCGCCGGCTTCGCCTGCGCCAAGGTGAACCGCGACGCCGAACTGGTGCACTCGCCTGAACGCATCGCCACGCCGCTGCGCCGCATCGGCGCCAAGGGTGAGGGCAGGTTCACGCCAATCACCTGGGATGCAGCGCTCGATGAGATCACCTCGCGCTGGCATTCCATCATCGCCGAATCGGGGCCGTTGGCGCTGCTCGGCTATTGCTACAGCGCGAATCAGGGCCTGATGAATCGCGGCCTGCCAAACGGTCTGTTCCACGCCATGGGCACCAGCCGTCTGTGGGCCGGCACGGTGTGCGACAGTTGTATGGACGCGGCCTGGGAGGCGACCGTTGGTGCGATTGGCGGCGCCGATCCTGAATCGGTCGTCGAGTCCGATCTGGTGATCTGCTGGGGCGCCGACCTGTTCGCGACCAACGTGCACTTCTGGGCGAAGCTGGAAGAGGTGCGCAAGCGCGGCGCGCAGTTCGTGGTGATCGATCCTCGCCGCACGCGGTCGGCGCGGAATGCCGACTGGCACATCCCGATCCGCATCGGCACCGACGCGGCTCTGGCACTCGGCGTCATGCACGTGCTGGTGCGCGACAACCTGTGCGACCGCGACTACATCGCTCGGCACACGCTGGGCTTTGACCGCGTCGAGCGCGAAGTGCTGCCGCGGTTCACGCCCAACCATGTCGCATCCGTCACCGGCATGACCGCGGCGGATGTGGAACGGCTCGCTGCGATGTACGGCGCGGCGAAGCGATCATTGATCCGTCTCGGCTGGGGCATGACGCGCTTCACCTATGGCGGCCAGGCTTTGCGCACGGTCGCCCTGCTGCCCGGTGTGACCGGCGCCTACGGCCGTTACGGTGGCGGCGCGCTGAACGGCACCAATGCGTCGTTCGAGCTGAACTACAACGCGGTGCGCAAGCCATCCGGCCCCGCAGAAACCCGCACCATCAACCATAACCGGCTTGGCGAGGCCCTGCTGGAGCTGACCGATCCGCCGATCCGCGCGCTGTTCATCGCCGCGAACAATCCCGCCGTCACCTGTCCCGACACGACCAAGACGCGGCGCGGTCTGGCGCGCGAGGACCTGTTCACCGTGGTGCACGATCCGTTCCTGACGACGACCGCGCGCTACGCGGACATCGTGTTGCCGGCGGCAACGTATCTCGAGAGCGAGGACTTCTTCCGCGCCTACGGCACCTATTACATGCAATACAGCAACCGCGCGGTGCCGCCACAGGGTGAAGCATGGTCCAATCTGAAACTGGCGCAAACCTTGGCCGGGCGGATGGGCCTGACCGACCCGGTGTTCCGCATGTCACAGCCCGAAATCCTGCGGGAGTTGTTCCGCGGCGCGACGGGGCCGGTTGCGGCATTCGACCCTGACGTGCTGCGTAACGCCGGTCCGGTTTCGATTGCCACGAAATCGGGGCAGCAGTTCCGTACGCCATCCGGCAAACTGGAGTTCTATTCCGAGTCGTTGGCGAAGCAGGGATTGCCGCCGATGCCGGATTGGCAGCGCGATCCGGTCGAGGCAGTCGAGGCCGCTCGGTGGCCGCTGCGTCTGTTGACCGGCCCGGGATACTTCCTGAGCCATACTGCGTTTTCCGGCGTCGCCTTCCTGCGTCAGCGCGAAGGCAAGCCATATTGCGTCCTGCATCCCGCCGATGCCGCCGCGCGCAACCTGCGCGAGGGCGAGCAGGTGCGACTGGTGAACGATCGCGGCACGGTGGGACTGACACTTCACGTGCGCGACGAAGTGCAGCCTGGCGTGGTGCTGGTACCGGGCCAGCGGCCGGACAACGAGACCGTCGATGGCACCGTGAACATGCTGTGCTCCGACGCTTACACCGACATGGGCGAAGGCGCCACCTACCAGAGCACCTGGCTGGACGTGCGTCCCTGGTAGTGCACAATCGGCCGCGCGAGGAATGCCAAGGAGTGGCCGATGTCGGACCAACTGGTCGAATATGCGTGCAGCGATTACATCGCCACGATCACGCTGAACCGGCCTGACAAGCTGAACGCGGTGAACGACGACATGGTGCGGCAGATCGCCGCGGCGCTGCGGCAGTTCGACACTGACGATGACGCGCGCATTGCCATCCTGTGCGGTCGCGGACGTGCGTTCTCGACCGGTGCCGATGTGCGCCAGCGGCAGTTGCGTTCGCGCGAGGAATTCGCACGCTACGGCGGCGCACAGGCTCCTGACGCGTCGAGCCACGACCTGCTGCTGCGCGCGGTGAACTGGAAGCCGGTGATGGCGGCGGTGCATGGTTACGTGCTTGGCCTCGCTCTGGGCCTGATCCTGGAATGCGACCTGATCGTCGCCGAGGAAGGCACGCAGTTCCAGGTGACCGAGACGCCACGTGGCTTATCCGGCGCCAAATACTGGGCGCTGCTGAACTTCCGCGGCGGTGGCGCGCTCGCCACCGAGGTTGCGCTGACCGGACGCTTCTTCACGGCAGAGGAGGCGCGTGCCGCCAACGTTATCGAGCGTGTCGCACCGAAGGGCACTTTGATGGACACTGCACGCGCGCTGGCCGCCGATGTCGCGAAGAACCCTCCGCTCGGCGTGCGTTCGGCGGTGCGCGCGCGGCGCTGGTATCTCGAACAGCTATCGCGCGAAGTGCTGTTGCAGGTGAACCTCGCGAAGCTGCATCTAACCGAGGACTTCCGTGAATCCGCGCAGGCCTTCACCGAGAAGCGTCCGGCCGGTCCGTTCAAGGGACGCTGAATGCTCGATCCCGATCGCGCCGATGGCGTGCGCCTGAGTGTCGCGGAGGCTCGCGCGCTCGGTGAGGCGACGCTGCGACGTATCGGCTATCCGGTCGATGAGGCGGCGATCATCACCGATCAGTTGATCGACAATGCGCTGTGCGGCTATCGCTTCGCCAGCCTGCCGCGCATCCTCGCGATTGCCGAGGACGAGAAGACCGACAGGCCGCGCTCGCCGGTGCGGGTGGTGCGCGAGACGCCCGTGTCGGCCCTGGTCGATGGCGGCAACAAGGTCGGCTATGTTGCGGCGTATCGCGGCGCGGAAATCGCAACCGCCAAGGCGAAGACGAGTGGCATTGCGATCGTCGGCGTCCACAACAGCTACTACAGCGGCCGCAACGCCTATTACGTGGAACTGATCGTGCGCGCCGGGTTGGTCGCGATCCACACCGCGAGTGCCCAACCGCACGTGCTGCCGCCCGGTGGTCGTCGACCGGCGCTGGGCACCAACCCGTTCAGCATCGGCTTTCCTTCCGCGAACGGCCCGGTCATCTACGACATCGGCACCGCATCGCTGATGTGGGGCGAGGTGCTGCTGATGGCGCGCCTGGGTGAGGCGCTGTCGGAGGGCATCGGCTTCGATAGCGTCGGCAACCCGACACGCGATGCTCGCGCGGTCGCGCAGGACGGTGGAGTGACGCCATTCGGCGGCCACAAGGGTTATGGTCTATCGTTCGCCATACAGGCGCTCGGTCTGCTCGCCGGCGCTGCCATCCCGCGCGATGACGTGCAGGACTATGGCTTTCTGTTCATCGCGATCGATCCCGCCATACTGCTGCCGGACTTCCCCGAGCAAATGGCTGAGCTGGTGGCGCGCATCAAGGCGACACCGCGACAGCTTGGTGTCGATGAAATCCGCATCCCGTCGGAGCGAGCGTTTCGTGAACGCGAACAACGCCGCATCGAGGGTATCGTGCTGGACCGCAAGGTCGTGGAGGCGCTGAATGCGCTATAGTCGCCGCACAGACAGGAGCACCGCATGACTTCCCCGATCGATCACATCCGCCGCTACCACAGCGAACTCACCGCGATCCGTCAGGATATTCATGCCAATCCGGAGCTCGGGCTGGAGGAGCATCGCACCGCCGATCTCGTCGCGCGTCAGCTGGAGGAATGGGGCATCGAGGTGCATCGCGGCGTCGGTACCACAGGCGTGGTCGGCGTGCTGCGGTCGGGCAATGGCGAGGGCACGATCGGTCTGCGCGCCGACATGGACGCGCTGCCGATCGTCGAAGCCAACGACTTTCCGTATCGCAGCCGCAATCAGGGCAAGATGCATGCCTGCGGTCACGACGGCCACACCACGATGCTGCTCGGCGCCGCGCGCTATCTGGCGGAGACGCGTAGCTTCAACGGCACGGTCAACTTCATCTTCCAGCCAGGCGAGGAGGGCGTTGGCGGCGCGCTCGCCATGCTGCAGGACGATCTGTTCCAGCGCTTCCCATGCAATGCGGTGTACGGAATGCATAACCGGCCAGGCATGCCGGTCGGCAAGTATGGCATCGCGCCCGGCACTGCGATGGCCGGAGGCGGCTTCTTCGATATCACGATCACCGGCAAGGGCGCGCACGGCGCGCGACCGGAAGAATCGATCGATCCGGTGCTGGTGGCCTGCCACATCGGTGCAGCGCTCCAGTCGATCATTGCACGCAACATCTCGCCGCGGGAGACCGCGGTGGTCAGCGTCACGCGCATCCACTCCGGTGATGCTTACAATGTGATCCCGCAGACAGCGACAATGGGCGGCACCGTCCGTGCAATGAAGCGCGAGACTCTGACACAGGTGGAACAGAGCATGCGCCGCATCGTTGACGGCGTTGCCTCCGGCTTCGGCGCGACAGCCGAAGTGGATTTCCGTTTGATCTTCGCGCCTCTGGTCAATCACGAGACCGAATTCAACGCCATCGCGGATGCGGCAGCCGAGCTGGTCGGGGATGCCAACGTGAACCGCGTTCAGCTTCCGGCGCCGGCCTCCGAGGATTTCTCCTTCATGCTCGAACAGGTGCCGGGCGCGTATATCAACCTCGGCAACGGCGATTGCGCGCCGGTGCATAACCATCATTATAACTTCAACGATGAGGCGATTCCGTTTGGCTCGGCGCTGTATGCGCGATTGGTCGAACGGCAGTTGCCGCGCGGCAGTGAATAACGCAGGGAGGCAACCATGCTGACTTTCGGCGCGTCCATGTTCTTCACCGACTACTCGATGGCGCCGGGCGAACTCGGCAAGGCGCTGGAGGAACGCGGCTTCGAATCAGTCTGGGCACCGGAGCACTCGCACATTCCGCTGTCGCGCAAGACGCCACCTGCAGCCGGCGGCGAGCTCGCGAAGAAATACTACGACACCATGGACCCGTTCGTAACTCTCACCATGGCGGCTGCGGCGACGAAGACGCTCAAGGTCGGCACCGGTGTCTGCCTGGTCGCTCAGCGCGATCCGATCCAGACCGCGAAGCTGGTGGCGTCGATCGACCAGGTCTCTGGCGGCCGCTTCCTGTTCGGCATCGGCAACGGCTGGAACCAGGACGAAATGGAGAACCACGGTACGGTCTTCACGCAGCGCCACAAGCTGGCGCGCGAACGTGTCGAGGCGATGAAGGAGATCTGGACCAAGTCGAAGGCCGAGTATCACGGTGAATTCGTCAACTTCGATCCGATGATGGCGTGGCCGAAGCCGGTGCAGAAGCCGCATCCTCCAGTCATCGTCGGCGGTGCATTCCCTTATTCGGCGCGGCGCGCGATCCGTTACGGCGATGGCTGGATCCCGCAGGCCTCGCGCGGCAGCTACACCGAGATCGCTGACATGATCCCCGAATTCCGCAAGATGGCGGCCGAGGCGGGTCGCGATCCAAAGTCGATCGAGATCACGGTGTGGTTCCCGAAGCAGGACGCCGACCTGATGAAGCGCTATCAGGACCTCGGGGTTGCCCGGGTGGTGTTCAACCTGGGATCGGAGAAAGCGGATACCATCCTGCCGCTCGTGGACTCCTGGGCAACGCTGATGCGGCAGGTCAACCGCTGAGCTTGCCGCGCATACCCTACGGCCTCGATCGTCTGCCGCGCTCGATCGCACTGGATGATCCTCGACTGCGCTGTGCGACCGCTGGCGCTGAACCGCTGCGCCTGAACAGCGAGCCGGTTCCGCCGGACGCAATGCCGCTGGCGATCGGTAATCATACGGCACGCGTGGCGGCGGCGAAGGCGTGGCTGGAGAGTTTGTGCGGCGACTATGCGCCACTGCGACGCCAGTTCATCGATGCGTATCTCCGGTTCGCCGCAGCGCAGATCGAGGCGCATCGGGCAGAGCTCGCGGCGCGGCTGGAGCCATACGATGGGCTATACGCACCGGACGATTTACTATGGTCGGCGCTGCGTCCGCTGCCGCGTGGCTGGGTGCGGGCTGGCAATCAGTTGCTGCCGGCCGACATGGTGTTCTGGGATGGCGTGCAGCCGATCGCCATTGAACTTGCAGCGCGCGACACGGACCGGCAGCGCGCTCTGCTGGCGGCAGGTATCACGGCTTACCGCATCGAGCCGACCATGTTCGTGCAGCTCGATACGATATTGCCAGATGTGTTCTTGCGCTTCTGGGAAGGCCGGACGCTGCCCTCCAGCCCATTCCGGCGCGTGATACCACGCGGCGTACTCGCGTAGCCCTGTCGTTGCGAGTGCACCGAAGCTTCGCTTCCTCGTAACGACAGGGGCCGCGTGTGATCAGCCGCAGGCCAGCGAGTAGATGTCCTTCGTGCCAGACGGCAGGTTCATCGACTGCCAGGTCTCGCCGCCGTCCAGCGTGCCGAACACCTCGCCCTCGTAACGCGCCCCAATATACACCTGCTTTGGGTCATTCTGATGCAGCGCGACGGACATGATCGTGCCGTGAACCTGCACCTTGTCGAACCGCTGCCAGGTCTTTCCCTTATCCTTGCTGCGATAGACCGCGCCGTCCTTGCTCGCCGCGGCAACGCTCAGCGCCGAATAGATCGTATCGGGCTCGGCCGGTGATGCCTTGATGTCGCGGCCATAGGTGGTCGGTGAGAACCGGCCCACCTCCATGTCTTCCCAGGTATCGCCGTCATCAGCGGTGCGGAACAGGCCCATGCGCACCGCAACAATCACCGCATCCGGATCGGCCGGACTGATGGCGATCGCATGACCATCGAGCATCCCTTCGTCCGACGTGTCGCTGACGATCTTGCTCTTCAGATGCGGCTTCTGCGCCAACTGGACCAGCGCCGGGCTGCAATCCTTCCAGGTCTCGCCGCCGTCGGTGGTGCGCATCACGCCGCCGACCTCAAGTGCCGCAAAGATCGTGCCCGGCTTGCTGGGATGCTGCGCCATGCGCATCACGCGGCAGCCGAACGGCATGACGCAGCGCGTCGGCATGTTGGGATCGGGCAGCCGCCGCCACGTCTCGCCGCTGTCCTCACTGCGATACACGGCGACCGGCGAGCCGCCCGCATAGACCAGCTTCGGATTGCCGGCATCGACCAGGAACGACCAGATCTCCATGCCCTTATCGGGGAAATTGGCGCGCTTGAAGGTCTTGCCGCGATCGGTGCTGCGGTACACCCCGTCATGCGTCCCGGCGAACACGATGTTCGGATCGGTCGGGTGCACGTGAACCACGTTGCTGCTGGATTCGCTGAGCACGTGTTCCCACACGCCGGTTTCCGCCGGACGGCGGAACACTCCGACAGCTCCTGGGTCCTTATCGCTGCGGCCGACTGTCCCGGCCACGCTGGCATAGACGTTTGCTTGGCTTGCCATGGTTCGCTCCTCCTGCATCGGTTGGATCAGGCTACGCCAGAAGCGCCGGGGTTGACAGTGGGGGCGCTTCGCCGCCTTGCTGGTCGCAAAGTTCCGGAGGAATGCCGCCATGCCGAACGTGTCAGCCGAACGTCTGACGGATATCGCCAATGCCCTGCTGCAAGCTGCCGGTGCGTCGGCCGAAGAGGCCGCGACGATCGCGCGCTACAACATCGGCGCCAATATGGTCGGCCACGATTCACACGGGATCATCCTGATCCCAACCTATATTGACCGCATCAAGGCGGGCCACATCGTGCCGGGCGCACCGTGGAACGTCATTCAGGAGACCGGGACCAGCACTGTCATCGACGGCAACTGGGGATTTGGCTACGTCGTGACCGATCGTGCCATGCGCTACACGATTGACAAGGCAAAGAAGCAGCAGGTCGCCGCTGCGACGGTCTATCGTCAAAGCCATATCGGCAGGCTTGCGTCGTATCCGCTGATGGCGGCGCGTGAAGGCTTGATCGCAATGATCACCGCCGATTCCGGCCGCAGCGCCAAGGCAGTGGCGCCGTTCGGTGGTGCGAAGGCAAGGCTCGGCACCAATCCAATCTGCTTCGCCGTGCCATCGAACCTTGAGGGTCCACTGTTCTTCGATATGGCCACATCGGCCGCGGCGGCGGGCAAGATCAATGTGGCGACGGCGCGTGGTGAACAGGTTCCGGCGGGCTGGCTGATTGACGCCGACGGCAAACCGTCCACCGATCCGCGCGTGCTGCGCCAGGGCGGGGCGCTGCTGCCGGTCGGCGGTTCCGAGGGCTACAAGGGCTATGGCCTGGCGACAATCGTCGAGATTCTTTCAGGTCTGCTCACGGGTCTTGGCTACGGCGTCGAGCCAACGGGTCGTCACAACGATGGCTGCTTCATCGCGGTGTTCAACGTCGCCGCGTTCCGTGATCTCACCACGTTCAAGCAGGAGGTCACCGAGTTCGCGCAATACTTGAAGGCGACACCGCCGGCGCAGGGCTTCACTGAGGTGTTGTATCCCGGCGAGATAGAGTTCAAGCGCGAGCAGGACCGTCGGAAGAACGGCATTCCCGTGGAGGACGCCACCTGGAAGAAGCTGCAGGATCTCGCGCAAGGCTACCGTCTCGCCGACAAACTGGGGCTGTGAGCCATGGTCGATCTGGTCATTCGTGGCGGCACCGTGATCGACGGCACCGGTGCCGATCCCTTCGAGGCTGACGTCGCAATCAATGGCGGCAGGATCGCCGCTGTTGGCAAGATCGCAGGTCGCGGCACGGAGGAACTGGACGCGCGCGGTTTGCTGGTGACGCCGGGCTTTGTCGACCCGCACACACACTACGATGGTCAGGCGACCTGGAGCAGTCGCATCACGCCATCATCGTGGAACGGTGTCACCACCACGCTGTTCGGCAACTGCGGCGTCGGCTTCGCGCCGTGCAAGCCATCGCAGCGCGACATGCTGGTGAAGCTGATGGAGGGCGTCGAAGACATTCCCGAGGTCGTGCTGACCGAAGGCCTTCCATGGAACTGGCAGAGCTTTCCGGATTTCCTCGATGCGCTGGCCGCGCGCCGGTACGACATGGATGTGGCGACGCAGGTCCCGCACGCCGCTCTGCGCGTGTTCGTCATGGGTGAGCGTGGTGCCGATCGTGAACCTGCGACGGAGCAGGATCGCGTCGAGATGGCACGACTGGCCGGGGAAGGGATCAAGGCGGGCGCTCTCGGCTTCTCCACATCGCGCACGCTGAACCACAAGACGCTGGATGGCCGTTCGATTCCGACGCTCAACGCGGCCGAGGCGGAGCTTACGGCGATAGCCGGCGCGATGCGCGATATCGGCGCGGGCTGGATGCAGGTTATCTCTGACTTCGACGATGTGGACAACGAATTCGCCATGCTGCGCCGTCTGGTCGCCACATCGCGCCGGCCGATGGCGATTACGATCCTGCAGCGCGACACCAAGCCGGAAGAGTGGCGTCGGCTTGCCGGCTGGATCGCCGAAGCCAATGCCGCCGGTCTGCCGATGCTCGGACAGGTACTGACGCGTCCGACCGGCATCCTGCTCGGTTTTGAGATCTCGCAGAACCCGTTTGTGAACCGCTTGAGCTATCAGAAGATCGCGTCGCTGCCGTTCAACCAGCGCATCGCGCTCCTGCGCCAGCCTGACTTCCGCGCGAGGTTGCTGGCCGAAACCAGCGACGGCCAGGGCATGGAGCGTCGCGTGGCCAAATGGGACCGCATCTTCTCGCTTGGCGATCCGCCGGATTACGAGCCTTCGGCCGATGCGTCGGTTGCGGCCATGGCAGTGCGGCAGCGTCGCGATCCAGCCGAAGTTGCCTATGATCTGCTGTTGGAGCGCGGCGGCAAGGCGATCCTGTATCGGCCGCTGTCCAACTACAGCTATGGCAATCTCGACACCGTGCACGACATGCTAACCCACGACGCGACCATTGTTGGTCTCGGCGATGGCGGCGCGCATGTCGGCGTGCTGTGCGATTCGAGTGCGATCAGCTACATGCTTACCCATTGGACGCGTGACCGTACGCGCGGGGCGAAGCTGCCGCTGCCTTGGGCTATCAAACGGCTGACGCGCGATTCTGCTGCGGCGATAGGACTTGGTGATCGTGGTGTGGTCGCGTCCGGCTATAAGGCCGATATCAATGTAATCGACTATGATCGATTGCAGTTGCGTCAGCCGGAAGTGGTCTATGATCTGCCGAGTGGCGGCCGCCGGCTGGTGCAACGCACCGATGGCTATGTCGCGACGATCGTCTCGGGCGTGCCGGTGTATCGTGACGGCGCATCAACCGGCGCGCTGCCTGGCCGCCTCGTGCGCGGCACATCGCTCTGAAGGGATACGTCATGGCTGATCGCATCAACCGGGCAAGCGAACTGCTGTCGCAGGGACAGGCGATCTACTACGACGGCCCTCACTCCGGTCATGTGCTGACCTACGCGCAGGGCCGCGACGATGCGGGCACCTGGGCGGACTATATGAATGTCGGCATGGAGCATGGTTCCTTCGACATGGCCGGACTTGCCGAGTATCTGCGTGGCATGGTCGATGGTGGCCCGACGCGTTCCGGTCATCGCACGCCAACCGTCATCGTCGAGGCGCCTGTGAACGGCACTGATGAGGCGAACGTGCGGTTCAATGCCTGGCAGTTCCGTCAGATCCTTGGTCGCGGCGCGCACGGCATTCTGCTGTGTCAGGCGGAGACTGCCGATGCCGTGCGGGCATTCATTGAGTCATGCCGCTATCCGCATCACGCAGCCGGGGTGGATCCCGCCATTCCGTCGCCGGTTCAGCGCCTGCATGGCGCCGTGCGTCCGCTGCGTGGTGGCGGCGGCCAGCTTGGCATCGGCACGCGGGGCCGTGGATCGGAGTTGACCGCGGCGGCGATCTGGGGTGTGTCACAACAGGAGTATATGCAGCGCTGTGACCCCTGGCCGCTGAACCCCGAGGGCGAGCTGCTGCTCGGTGTGAAGCTGGAAAGCCCCGAGGGCATCGCAAACTGCGAGGCGATCTGTGCCGTCCCTGGGCTGGGCTTTGCCGAGCTGGGACCTGGCGATCTGGGCTTGTCGCTCGGTTATACCACGCTGCAGCGCGACCCGTATCCGCCGGAGATGGCGGACGCGCGCAGACAGGTGTTTGGAGCTTGTCGTCGCAATGGCATCGCGTTCCTGGAAGGCTGCTCGCCGGGCAACATCGCCGCACGGCTGGACGAGGGTGTGCGGGTGATCGCCGGCCACGATCCGGAAACTGCCCGAATTGGTCGCGCGCACCAGAAGCGCACGATGCCGGCATAGCGCGCTCAGTATCCAGCCTGCGCATAGGGCGCGCTCGCGCCGCGGCGGTACACCAACAAGCTGCGGCGGTAGGATACCACCTCGGCGCCATTCTGATTCCGCGCGCGTGTGACGACCGAGATGATGCCTTCGCCGGGCCGCGAACGGGATTCGCGGGTTTCCATAATCGAGGATTCCGCCTCGATCGTGTCGCCGACCGAAACCGGCACCGGAAGCTGCACATCGTGCCAGCCCAGATTGGCCACCACTCGGCCGAAGGTGCGGGTGGTGAGGGCGGTCGTGACCGCGATGACGAAGGTCTCCGGCACGTGTATCTGCGACGTCAGGTCGAGCGAACGCCAAGCGTGCATCAGCAATTCCTCGCGATGGAAGGTTCGACACGGTACGTGGACGAAGGTCTCGCCGGCAACGCAGTCCTCGAACCACAGGCCAACCTGTTCGACCAGCGCGCCATCGTCGGCCATATGATAGGCGTTGAAGCGCTCCTCCTGCGCCTCGTCGGCGGACGCGTCGCGGCGGTCGATTGCCATGCGGCATTTGATGCGGGCGACCTCGGTCCCGTCGGCCTTGTGCCCGCGAATCAACGTGCTGAGCGTGCCAGCCGCATCGAGGTCGAGAATCTTCGGATTCCGCGTACAGTGTATCGCCGCCGAACAATGGCCCGTTCATCGTGATGTCATCGAAGCCCAAAATCGCCCGCCGTCTGCCGTACGTTTTGCTGGTCATCCCGATCAGCCGCTGCAGCGTGAGCGTGCTGACCATCAGCGGGCGCTGCCAGGCCGTCGCCGCGGCATAGTGCGCATCGTAATGCAGCATCGCACCGTTCAATGTGTCCAGCGCCTCATCGGCGTTGTCCTGCTGCGACAGCGTCACGCCCGGGCGATGGCGAAAACGCTGGCCGATCACGAAATCCTCGAAGTCGAGGCCGATGCGCTGACGATACCGGTTCTCGCCGACGCGGTGATAGGCGCTGAACATGGGACCCTCCGTTGTCCGGCCAAGCCTGGGGCCGCATACTGATAGCATGACAGACAGCATGATCCTCGACACGATCGACGCCTTCCTGGCACGCGACGTGGCGCCGCATGTGCACGGGCTGGAGCACGATGACGTCTATCCCGAGGCGATTGTCGGTCGCATGCGCGAGCTTGGCTTGTTCGGCGCCACAATCGCCACCGAGTATGGCGGTCTTGGGCTCCCATGCGCCACCTACGCGGACATCGTCGAGCGGATCGCCCGCGCGTGGATGTCGCTGACCGGCATTTTCAACTCTCACCTGATCATGTCGGCGATCGTGCAGCGTAACGGCACCGAGGCACAGAAGCGCGCGTTCCTGCCACGCTTTGCCTCCGGTGAGCTTCGCGGCGGGTTGGCACTGACCGAGCCGGATTGTGGCACCGATCTGCAGGCTATCCGCGTCACCGCGCGACGCGATGGCGATGCATATGTGGTGAACGGCACCAAGACGTGGATCAGCAACGGCATTCACGGATCATGCTTTGCGTTGCTGGTGAAGACCGACCTCAATGTGGAGCCGCGCCATCGTGGCATGAGCATGCTGCTGGCTGAGAAAGGCGCCGGCTTCACCGTCAGCCGCAAGCTGGAGAAACTCGGCTATAAGGGAATCGACAGTGCGGAGCTGGTGTTTCAGGACTATCGCGTCCCGGTGGATCGCCTGATCGGCGGCGTCGAAGGCCGCGGATTGCAGCACGCGCTGTCCGGCCTCGAGCTTGGCCGCATCAACGTGGCGGCGCGCGGTGTAGGTATCGCACAGGCGGCATTGGACGAGTTGCTGCGTTACGCGCAGTTGCGCAAGACGTTCGGCGTGCCGATCGCACAGCATCAGGCGATCCAGCTCAAGCTGGCTGACATGGCAACCCGCACTGAAGCCTCGCGTCTTTTGGTACGGCGTGCGGCGGAGCTGTATGACCGAGGCGACCGCTGCGACATGGAGGCGGGCATGGCGAAGCTGTTTGCTACCGAGACGGCACTGGAGAACGCCACGGAGGCGATGCGCGTGCATGGCGGCTACGGCTATTCCACCGAATTTCCCGTGGAGCGGCTGTACCGCGATGCACCTTTGCTGGTAATCGGTGAGGGTACCAATGAGCTGCAGCGTATCATCATCGCTCGCCAGCTCGTTGCACGGAATCCCGCGTGATGTTGCCGCTCGCTGGCGTGCGCATCCTGGCGGTGGAGCAGTACGGCGCCGGACCATTCGGCTCGATGCAGCTAGCCGACATGGGAGCCGAGGTGATCAAGATCGAGAATCCAGCCGAGGGCGGTGACGTGAGCCGTTCCGTTGGGCCGTTCTTTCTCGGTGAGAACGACAGCCATTTCTTCCAGGCATTCAACCGCAACAAGCGTTCCGTCACGTTGAACCTGCGCACGCCTGAGGGACAGAGCATATTGCGCGACCTTGCCGCGACGGCGGACGCGGTGCTCGACAATCTGCGCGGGGATCAGCCGCCGCGGCTTGGTGTGACGTATGATCAGTTGAAGTCTGCCAATCCGCGTATCGTCTGCGCGCATCTCTCCGCGTATGGACGCGAGGGCAGTCGGGCGTCGTGGCCTGGCTACGACTATCTGATGCAGGCGGAAGCCGGTTATCTGTCGCTGACCGGGGAGCCCGATCAGACGCCGGCGCGATTCGGACTGTCCGTCGTGGACATGATGGCAGGCGTCTATGCGGCGACGGCGCTGCTCGGCGGCATCGTGTCGGCGCGTGCGACCGGTGTCGGACGCGACGTCGATGTCAGCCTGTTCGACACGGCGTTGGCGAATCTCAACTACCTGGCTGCATGGTTCCTGAATGGCGGCCACGCGCAGGGGCGCGAGCCACGCGGTGCGCATCCTTCGTTGACGCCGAGCCAGCTCTACCGCACGGCGGATGGCTGGATCTTCATCATGTGCAACAAGCAGAAGTTCTGGCCGGCGCTGTGCGAGAAGCTCGGTCATCCCGAGTGGTCCAACGATCCGCGCTTCGCCAGCTTCAAAGCGCGGCTGGAGAACCGAGCCGAGCTGACGCGGTTGCTCGACGCGGCCTTGTCGACCCGCGGCACTGCTGCGTGGTTGGAATGTTTTGCCGGAGCGGTGCCCGCGGCACCCGTGCATGATATCGCCCATGCGCTGGGCTCTGAATTCGTGACGCAGGAAGATCGCGTGTGGTCCTATGCGCATCCGTCCGGCGAATTCCGTATGGTGCCGCCGGCATTTCGCCTTCCGGGCGAGGCGATCCCGCGACAGGGCGCTCCGGCACTTGGTGCGGATACCGACGCGGTTCTGACGGAACTTGGCTATGACGCGGAGAGAATCAAGGCGCTGCGCACGGCCAATGTGGTCTGACCGCTAGCCGCGTCGCGTCGCATGAGGTTCCAGCCAGCCCATGTCGGAATCCGGTTCGCAATCGGTAGTTTTCAAATATGGCTTGATGTCGATCAGCGGCGTGCCGTCTATGCAGTCCAGATATCGCACTTTGAGAGCATTCGGCGCATCGAACCCTTCGAATGCCACGACTGACAATGCGATCGGGTTCGGCCGCCGCGGCCCGCGGGTAGCGAACACGCCGCGCGGCCGCGCATCGAACGGCGGGGTGAAGACCAGCTCTGGTGCGCGCGCCTGATCCATCCAGTACAGCAGGATCAGATGGGAAAATCCCTCGATGCTGCGCAGCCCTTCAACAAACTCGGGTAACACCACCGCTGTGCACAGCGGCGCTGGATCGGGTTGCCGCCCGTTGCGTGGGCAATCGGCAATGCTGCGCCAGGGCGTATGCAGCGTGCCGATCGAGCGGACGGTGAACATCAGGCTGCGTTGACCACCTGCTTCATCACCGACAAGGCCTCGTCCACATGCGCCGTGGTGACGTCGAGATGCAGGCAGGCGCGCCCACGGTATTTGCCGGATGTGGATACCAGCACGCCCTCCTTGCGCAGCTTGCCGGCAAAGCTGTCCGAAGTCATGCCGGTGCCTTCGGTGTCGAAGAACACCAGATTGGTCTCCGGCATCTCGACCCTGATGCCGGGAATCTGCGCCATGCCGCGGGCCAGCGACTTCGCATTGGCGTGATCCTCGGCAAGGCGATCGATGTTGTGCTCCAGCGCATAGAGACACGCAGCGGCGCACATGCCGCCCTGCCGCATCGATCCACCGAGGCGTTGCTTCCAGCGCCATGCCTGGCCGATGAACTCACGCGAGCCGGCGAGCACCGCGCCCAAAGGTGCTGCCAGGCCCTTGGTGAAATCCAACCACACTGAGTCGCAGCCTTCGGTCAGATCGGTCGCCGGCACACCCAACGCCACCGCCGCGTTCATCAGCCGAGCGCCATCCATGTGGGTGGAAAGCGCGTGCCTGTGCGCGGCATCGGTGACCGCACGCAGTGCATCGGCGCTCCAGCACGCGCCCCCGCCACGATTGGCGGTCTGCTCCACTTCCACCAGGCGTTGCGTCGGCGAATAGCGCGACACCGGGCGGATCGCCTCTTCCAGCGCATCGACCGTGAATTGGCCACGCTCGCCTTGCAGTCCCTTGATCAGCGCACCGGCGATTGCTGCCGGCGCGCCGCCTTCGCTTGACAGGATATGCGAGGAACTCATGGGCGAGAATTTCCTCGCCCGGCCGGCAATGTGTGGCGATCGCCACCTGGTTGCACATGGTGCCGGAAGGCAGGAACACCGCGGCTTCCTTGCCGAGCAGCGCGGCTGAACGATCGCACAGCGCCCAAATGGTGGGATCGGAGCCCATCTGCTCGTCACCCACCTCCGCCTCCATCATCGCCTCCTTCATGCCGCGCGACGGCTTGGTCTGCGTATCGGAGGACAGGTTGACGCGGACAGGTATTGAGAAGTCGAAACGCTGCGGTTCATACGACATGACTTGGCCTCAAGTGATCTTGCGCAGTTTGCGCAGGCAACGCACCCCGTCGGGAACGGGCTGATCTGCCCAGTATTGCGGCCACAACGTACGCGACACCTCGCCGATGTAGATGTCGCCTCGGGAATCCGCGCAGAGACCGTGCGGGCCGATGTAATCCGCTGGGCCGGTGCCGGGATGCTGGCCGCCGATTCGCGTGAGCAGATTGCCCTTGTTGTCGATGATGGAGATACGCGGCCCCAGGTTGGGATAGTTGCGATTGGTACGAGTCGCCGGACCGAGTTCGCCCACGTAGCAGATCGGGCAGGTGCAGTACGGCATGAAGATGCCGCATGGCCGGTGCAGATTGTTGAATTGCGTTTCGTAGCGGCCATTGCCGTCGAACACTTGAATGCGATGGTTCTCGCGGTCCGCGACGTAGACCCAGCCATCTGGATCGCACGAAATGTTGTGCACCAGGTTGAACTGACCCGGCTCGGTGCCGGACTCGCCCCACGACATCAGCCACTTGCCATCCGGCGCGTATTTGTGGACTCGCGCATTGCCATAGCCATCGGACACGAAGATCTCGCCTTTCGGCGACAGTGCGGTGTGCGTGCAGCGATGGAACGGCTGTCCGCTCATGAACGGCGCAGGCTTGCCGGGCGTGCCGAGTGTCAGCAGCACCTTGCCGTCGAGCGTGCACTGCCGCACCGAATGATCACCGTCGTCGGTCAGGAACACCGTGCCATCCGGCGCCATATGCAGGCCGTGCGCGCGAGGAAACAGTCCCTCGCCCCAGGCGCGCAGGAAATTGCCCTCGCTGTCGAACACCATCATCGGATGTTCACCGCGATTGAACACGTAGACATTGTCCTGCCCGTCGACGCCGACCGCTCCGACCTCGTGCAACGACCAGCCCGGCGGCACCTTTGCCCAGTTGTCGATCTGTTCGTAGCGATAGTCGCCACTGCCGACGATGACGGTCATGGTTCCCTCCCGGCTGTCTTTCCGCTCCAGATGACAAGCTTTCCGGTCTGTACCATGCTGCCCCAGTGATGGAAAGACACGCGTAACGCCAGGAGGTCCGCGCTTGAAGTTCAGCAATTTCCTGTTCCCGGAGAGCCGTGATCCCGCGCGTGATGGGCAGGTGATCGATGAGGTCCTGCGTGAGGCGCGCCTTACCGACGAGTTGGGCTTCGATGTGATCTGGCTGGCCGAGCATCATTTCGACGGTATCTGTGCCTATGTCGATCCGGTGAGCTTTGCCGCGGCGTTGGCCGTTGCGACGCAGCGGGCGCGTATTGGCTTTGCCGTGGCGCAGATGTCGCTGCATCATCCGATCCGGATGGCGGAACAGTTGGCGCTGATCGACAACATCAGCAAGGGGCGGCTGATCGTCGGGCTGGGCCGTGGCACCGCGTATAACATCTATGATTACCAGGGCTACGGTCTCGATCACACCGAGGCGCAGGCGCGCTTCGAAGAAGCCGAAGCCATCATGTTTCAGGCATGGCGCGGGGAGAAGTTCGAGCATCACGGCAGGTTCTGGGACATCAAGCTGCCGATGCTGCGGCCGCTGCCCTACACGAAGCCGCATCCTCCTGTGATTCGCTCGGCTTCGAGCGAGGAGGGAATGTTGCACATAGCGCAGCAAGGCCGGCCATTCATGATGAACGTGCAGTCGAACGAAGTGACCCGACACCGCATGGACCTCTATCGTCGCACGTTGCGCGAACAAGGCATGGACGACGCGGCCGTTGCACGCAACGTCGAGCAGTGCTGGGTATGGCGCAACGTGTTCGTCGCCGAGACCGACGCGGAGGCGGAGCGCATCGCCCTGCCGGCGTTCGAAGCAATGCACGAACATCGCGTGGCGATGCGCAAGCACGTCTATGAGGAGCAAGGCGTTTCAATCGTGCCGATGCCGGCGCCTGGTGCGACCCCCGCGGCGCGCACGGTCGCGGAGCACTCGCTGATTTACGGTTCGCCGTCGACGGTGGCGGAGAAGCTGGCACGGGTGGCTGCGATCGGTGTCGGCGGCGCAATCATGCAATTCCGGCTCGGGCCAATGTCGTACGACGATGTGGCGCAGAGCCTGACGCTGTTCATGCGGAAGGTTGCGCCGCAGATCCCTCCGGCGACGGCATTGTAGCGCCACGGACAAGATCGATCAGTGCCATTGGTTCGTTGGGCTCGGCGTCGCCACGCCAGGCGACATGCTGGTCAGGGCGCGACAGAACCAGCTTGTGCAGGTAAGGCGAGCGAGCTTCCTCCGCTTCCACATCCAGAACGGCAAGCGGCACACCGCGCTTTGCCGCCGCGCCCGCCAGCGCATCGACCGGCACCGATCGGTCGAAGCGCAGCAGCGTGAAGGAGGCACCCAGCGCGTCATACAAAGACCGTCCGTCGCGCAGCCACATGTGCGGCGTGCGGCAGCCGGGCACAGTCGATGGCGTGAAATCGTACATCGTGTAGGGTGGCGGCACTTCCCCATCATGCGCGACGATCGGGGAGCCATCATAGAAATAGCCGAAATTCAGCCCGCCACAGCAGAACTGTGGTGTGTGAAGGTCGACCAACGCTCGGCCGAGACGCTCGCGCACAGCTTCGCCTTCGAACCCGGTATCTTCGATGTTGGCCGGAACCTCCTCGCGCGACCGTGCGACCGACATGGCAGTGCTCATTGCGTAGTGCGACACCTGCTCGGTGATCGGCCTGCGCTCCGCCTCGTAGGCATCGAGGATTGCAGGTTCGGCCCAGCCCTGCAGCACACCGGCCAGAATCCATGACAGGTTCATCGCATCGGCGATGCCGGCGTTCATGCCGTAGCCGGCATATGGCACCCAGATATGCGCGGCATCGCCGCAGATGAACACGCGTCCGTTGCGGAAACGATCCGCCAGCATGCGCCGGCCGATCCAATCTTCCTGGGTCAGGACCTGGTATTCGAACTCGGGGCCTACGCCGAGGATCAGACGAATGCAGCGATCGCGATCAACCGTTGCGAAGTCCGTTTCGTCCGGACGGAGGTAGTTGTGGACCAACCAGGTTTCGCGCCCATCCACGGCAAACATGCCGGCGCTGCGTCGAGGATTCAGCGACTGAGTGGACCATGCCGGCACCGCCTGCATCCTGTGGATCAGTGAGGGTGCGCGGATGTAGGTTGATTGTGTGCGATTGATCAGTGCGTCGCCGGCGAGCCGCGCACCGATCTGCCGGCGGATCTCCGAGGCAGGTCCATCGCAGCCGATCAGATAGTCGGCGGTGATGAGAAATGTGCGGCCACTGTCCAGATCCTTCGCCTCTGCTGTCACCCCGTCCTCGGTCTGTTCGAAACCAAGGACCCGCATGCGGCTCAGATATCGCAGATCCGACATCGTGGCGGCATGTTCAACCAGCAACGGCTCGAGGAAAATCTGATTGATACGATGAGGCGGTTCGGGCGTCGGCCACCATCCATCCGGGCCGTCCTTGGCCGTGTAGCGATCGCGCCGGCATGGTATCTTGATGCGTCCGATTTCCATGCCGGTGACAGTGGTGCGGAACGCAATGTCGTTCGAGTAATCGTGCGGCATGCCGCCATCGCGCACGGTACGCGCGACCCCAAGCCGGCGGAAGATCTCCATCGTGCGCGCGGACACATGGTTGCATTTCACGCTTGGCAGTTCACCGCGATGGCGCTGCTCCGCCACGATCACGTCGATGCCGCGCCACGCGAGGTCCATTGCCAGGGTCGTACCGACCGGTCCCCCACCGACGATCAGGACTCGTGTTACGAGACGGTCTGGCATCAGGGCGGGCATATCACGTTCACCAATGCCTGCTGTCCGCCGCGCACAGCCGCCGCGGCACGACGCAACGCCGCCGGCAGATCGGCGGGCTGCTCGACACGTTCGCCATGGCCGTCATTCGCCGCGACGATCTTCTCGAAGTTCGGTGGTGGCAGATCGGCGAGCAGGCGACCATCGCCCTCTGCCGCGACGCCACTGCCATACATGTCGAGCGTCGCGCGCCGCACCGCGTTGTACAGCGCATTGTTGTAGATCACCGTCAGCACCGGCAGATTCTGCATCTGTGCGACGTAGTGGCACGCGGCGGGATTGGCGAACATGTAGGCGCCGTCGCCCAGAACCGAAAGTACCTGCCGCTGCGGCGCGGCCAGCTTGGCACCGAGCGACGCGCCGAAACCCCAGCCCAGACCGCCGGCATTGCTCACCCCGAACAGGCTGCCCGGTTTCTCCAGCGGGCAGTACTCCTGGCGGAACGAGTATTCGGAAATGACGATCGTGTCCGGGTCCACCACTTCGCGCAGACAATGGTTCAGCCACGTCAGTGTGATCTTGCTGCTGCGCCCTGCCTGTTCTGCCTCATCGTGCCATTGCGCGTGAAGTTTCGCCGATCGCGCGACAAGCCGAGCGCGCCGTTCGTTGACATGGGCGCCGGTACGGTCCTGCAACGCCTGCTCCAGAGTCTCCAGCACCGAAAGCGCGGTCGCGGTGATTGTCAGGTCGGAGGGGAAGCTGCGCATCGGATAGCGCGCGTACAGTGGATCTTCGCCGATCTGCACGATGCGCGCGCCAGCCGGCGGCGCTTCCTTACTCGGCAGCCACGGCACATCGCCCTCGATGACGATCACCAGGTCGGCGTCGTCGAGCAGCGGTCCCGGCATCGAGCCCTGGAACATCGGATGATTGGCGGAGATCGCGAAGTAGCGCGTGTTGTACGGGATCACCGGCAGCGCCCAGCGTTCCGCCAGCCGCGCCAGCACCACCGCATCGCGCGGGTCTTGTCCGAGCAGTCCGGTGATCACGACAGGCGACCGCGCGGCGGCGATCCAGTCGGCTAGTTGTTCGATGTCGGCGGGTGACGGCACCGGTGCGCGCGGGCCGGCGCGATGCGCGCGATTGCTCTCGGCCGGCGTGCGCACGACCTCGCCCAGAACCTCGCGCGGCAACGAGAGATACACCGGGCCCTTCGGCGACGCCATCGCCAGTTCCAGCGCGCGATCGACGACGGTCGCGGCCTGGTCGCCGCGCTTCATCTCGTAGTCCCACTTCACCATCTCACGCAGCATGCCGGCCTGGTCGTACATCTCCTGCGCCCAGTGGATGTGCGCACTGCGCGAGCCCTCGGCGCCCGTTTCGGTGAACGGCGTGCGGCCAGAGGTTAGCAGCACGGGCACGCGGTCGCGGCTTGCATCGATCAGCATGTTGATCGAGTTCGCCGTGCCAACGTTGGTGTGCAGCATCACCGCCTGCGGCCGTCCGGTGATCATCGTGTAGCCATGCGCCATCGACAGCGCGGCATTCTCGTGCGGCACCACCATCGGCCGTGGAACCTTGCGATTGGTGTGGGCCGCGCGGGCGAACGCCTCGACAATTGGTGCGAAGTCCGTGCCGGGATTGCAGAACAGGTGGTCGATGCCGTGCGCGGCGAGCGCTTCCAGGTAGTCTTCGGCCGCGATGCGTGTCCGAGGTTCGCTATCCATTTCGACTGCTCCTGTTCGCGGTACGAGACCGCAGGAAGTCCACCACCGTATTAGCCAGCAGCGTAGGCTTTTCCACCGGAAGCGCATGGCCGACATCGGCAAGTTCGATCAGCGTCGCACGATCGCCGATCTCGTCGCGCAGCAACCGCCCGTTGCCAACCGGCGCGCTGACATCGCACAGCCCTTGCACGATCAGGATGTCGGCGGTGCCGGCGGTCCACCAGTCGTTCATCGGTGTTGCAGCCGCCGCGGCGAGATAGGCGTGCATCACCGGCTGTGACCAGCCGTCGAGCCACGGTGTGATGTCGCTGCCGGGCGCGAACCATGCTGCGAGCACCGCCGCCGCACGAATATCGGCCGGGGTGTCAACCGCCTGTGCAAGTCGGATCGCCTCGGCGATCTCCGGCGTCGGCTGTACCTTGCCGCTGGACGACAGCAGCACGACGAGGCTTATCAATTCCTGACGATCCGCGGCGAGGCAGCGAGCGATGCGGTTGCCGAACGCATGGCCGATCACCACGGCCGGTCCATCGCACAATGCCTCGATCACCGCGGCGATGTCGCGTGCCAGGTCGTGCAGCGTGATGCCATCCAGCCGACCAGTGCTTCCGTCCATGCCGCGCGATCCCGGCAGGACTGCGCGATACCCGGCGGCGGCGAGATGTTCGGCGAACACATCGAGATCGTGGCTGGAACGGCCGAGCCCTGGCAGCAGCACCAGCGTCGGGCCAGTGCCGAGGACACGCACCGCGACGTCGGCTTTGTCCGCGGCGACGCGGCTGTTGGCGAACGCCGTCATGTCTTCGCGATGTTCCAATAGACGACGGTGTTGGCCTTCAGCACGCCCTTGACGTTGCTGCGCCACAGGAATGGCTGTCTGAACTGGCCTAACGGGACGTAGGGCAGCGACTGCCACAGTTGCCGATGCATCGCATCCAGCAATGCCTTCTGCTTCGCCGCATCGGTCTCGCGGATGTATTGCATCCGCATGTCCTCTTCCACCTGATCGCACGGCCAGCCGGGAAAGTTCTTGCCGTCGCAGGTGGTGATGGTGGAGGGGCTGGTGAGCGGACTGGCAAGTTGCGCGCCGTTGGCGCTGGTGTGGAACAGGTTCCAACCACCTTTCGATGGCGCGTCTTTCTTGGCGCGGCGTGCGGCGACGCTGCCCCAGTCAGAGAGCTGCATGTCCACGTTCATGCCGATCTGCTTCAACAGATCGGCGGTGATCAGGCTCATGCGCTGATACGGCAGCACGTCCGAGCCACCGATCAGTACAACCGGTCTGCCGTCGTAGCCCGACTCGCGCACCAGCGTGCGCGCCTTGTCCAGATCAGGCTTGCGGTAGTCCTCGGATCCCACCTCGGTGCCGTTCGGACTGCCGCAGATCCAGAACGCGTAGCACTCGCGCCAGTATTTCGGGTCGCCGTATGCGGCCGACATGTAGTCGCGCTGGCTCACCGCATGCGCAACGGCCTGGCGCGCCTTCACGTTGTCGAATGGCGGCCACAGCGAATTGAAGCGCAGCACGGCATAGGTCTCGATCGGCCATACATCGCCTATGACGATGGCGCTGTCGTTCGCCACGGTGGGCAGCAGGTCCAACGGCGGCGCATCGAGGAAGTCCACTTCGCCCTGGCGCAGTGCCGCATAGGAAACCGCAGCGTCCGGCATGATCATCCACTCGACGCGATCGACCAAAACGCGCTTGCCGCCGGCGAAGCCGCTGGCAGGCTCGGCGCGCGGGACGTATTCGGCAAACCGTTCGTAGACCAGCTTGTTGCCTGGCTGATACTCGTTCTCGATGAAGCGGAACGGGCCGGAGCCGATGCGCGCCTTCACCGGGGTGAATGGGTCGGTTAGCGCATCCTTCTCGCGCATGATGCCGCCCATCACACCGTTGCTGCCGCAGAGCAGGAACTCGACGTAGTGGAACGGTTCCTTCAGGCGCAGCGTGAAAGTCCTGTCGTCCTTGGCCTGCAGCTCCGCCACCAGGCTAGCGAGAATCTGGTTCTGCGTGTCGCGTACCAGCAGGCGCCGCAGCGTCGCGACAACGTCGCGCGACGTTACTGGAGTGAGATCGTGGAACTTGAGGCCGGGGCGCAGCGCGAAACTGTACAGCAGGCCATCGTCAGACTTGTTCCACGTCCCCACCATCTGCGGTCGCGCGACCATGTCGGCGTCCCAGCTGAACAGCGTATCGTAGACCAGTGCCGCGTGCTCCTGGGTGGCGTTCACGCCCGACTGATGCGGGTCGAACACCTGGGGCTCCGCCTGCGGCACAACGCGGAGCACGGTCTTCGCGCTCTGTGCTTGCGCGCCGGTGCTGATCGCCAGCGCGGCCGCGCCGAGACCGAACCGGCGCCGGCCGATCATGGGTGTTTCGCGTCCCGCATGGCACGCCAGAGGCGTTCCGGCGTTGCCGGCATATCGATGTGCGTGACGCCGAGTGGCGCGAGTGCATCGAGCACCGCGGCAATGATCGCCTGGGGGGACGCCATTGCGCCGGCCTGTCCGGAGCCCTTCACGCCGAGCGGATTGGCGTTCGTCGGCACACCAGTCAGCGTGATGTCGAACTCGGGCAGATCCTGGGCGCGCGGCAACGTATAATCCATCAACGAACCGCTGAGCATCTGACCTGAGTCCGGGTCGTACACCGTGTGCTCCAGCATCGCCTGGCCGATGCCTTGCGCGACGCCGCCCTGCACCTGACCCACCGTCAGCATCGGATTGATCAGCGTGCCGAAGTCATCGACCGCGGTGTAGCGTTGCAGCGTGAGCGCGCCCGTGTCCGGATCAACCTCCACCTCGGCGATATGGCAGCCATTTGGGAAGGTGATCAGGTCGAGCAGGTTCCAGACATAGGTATCGAGACCAGGTGACATGCCGTCAGGCAGATTGGCCTGATCACGCGCGGCACGAGCAACCGCGAGCAGATCGACGGCGCGATTCGGATCGCCCCGCACCGCGAACCGGCCATCCACGAAAACCACCTGCTCCACCGATGCCTGCAACAGGCGCGCTGCGATGGCGCGGCCTTTCGCCAGCATCGTATCGACTGCCTTGCACAGCGCCGCACCACCCATGTGCATGGAGCGCGCTCCGCCATGGCCATTGCCGGCACGCACGATCGAGGTATCCGCCTGTACATAGCGAAACGCCTCGATCGGCAGTCCGAGCAGATCAGCGGCGATCTGCGCATAGGTGGTCTCATGGCCCATGCCGTTGGACTGCGTGCCGACCAGCAGTGCCACGCGGCCATCGTCATCGAAGCGCAGTTCGGCACCCTCGTTCGGTGCGCCACGTGCGGTCTCCATGAAACAGGTCACGCCTATGCCGCGCAGCATGCCGCCACGTTCCGATGCGGCGCGACGTGCAGAAAAACCGCCATGATCCGCGGCGACAATCGCATCGTCGAGGTTGTCGGCGAAGCGGCCGCAATCGATAACTGTGCCGAGCGCCTTGCGATAGGGAAACTCGCGCACCAGGTTCCGGCGCCGAAGTTCGATCGCGTCGAACCCGCAGCGTCGCGCGGCTCCGTCGATCAGGCGCTCGATCATGTAGTTCACTTCCGGCTTGCCGGCGCCGCGATAGGCGTCGATCGGCACGGTGTTGGTGAACACGCCATGCACATCCATGAAGATCGCCGGGATGACATAGCCGCTGCCGATCGCGTTCGCCGGCGCGTTGGTGGAGCTGCCTGGTCCGCCGGATGACAGATACGCGCCGAGATTGGCGACCGTGTCGACGTCCAGCGCGAGGAAGTGCCCTTCGGTGTCCAACGCGAGTCGCGCGCGTGTGACATTGTCGCGGCCCTGCGCCGTGGTGACGAAGTCCTCGGCGCGTTCACTCATCCAACGGACCGGGCGGCCGAGTTCGCGCGCGGCCCAGAGCAGCATCACCCACTCAGGATACAGCGCGTTCTTCACACCGAAGCCGCCGCCCACGTCCGGGCAGGCGATCCGCATCGTCTCGGGCGGCACGCGGAACACGTGATTGGCAAGTTGGGTTTGCAGAGCGTGCACACCGGCGCCGGAGAACAGCAGATGGAAGCCATCGCCATCGTGGCTGCCGATCGCCCCGCGCGGTTCCAGCGCCGAGATCACGATGCGGTTGTTCACCAGCTCCAGTTCGACGACATGCGCGGCACCGGCGATGGCATCGCTTACGGCCTCGCGGTCGCCCTTCTGGAAGCGATAGGACAGGTTGTCGGGCGCCTGTTGCCAGAGCAGCGGCGCACCAGACCGCAGTGCCGCCGGACCATCGACCACCGACGGCAGCGGTTGCCAATCGACCACGACAAGTTCGGCTGCATCCCGTGCCGCAGCGTGCAATTCCGCGACCACGAATGCCACCGGATCACCGACGTGGCGCGCCCGATCCGAGGCCAGGGCGAACCGTGACGGCACGATCATCGGAGCCACGCTCGCGACCGGTACCGTGCAGGGAAGCGGACCCAGTGCGGCAAGATCGGCAGCGGTATACACGCCAAGCACGCCAGGGACGCCGCGTGCTGCCGCTGTGTCGATGCGTGCTATCGTGGCGTGCGCATGCGGCGACCGCACGACCTGCATCCAGGTCTGGCCCGCGACTTCGATGTCCTCGATGTATTGCCCGCGCCCAGTCAGGAAGCGCAGATCTTCAAGCCGAGGCAGGGACTGGCCGCGAAAGGACATGGCCCATCCTGGAGTCGGTGTTGCGCGGTTGCAAGCCGCCTCGTTGTCTCAGTCGGCGTCGGCGATCGCGTCCTGCTTGCGCGCCTTGATCCGCGTCATCGCTTGCTCGACATGCGCGCTGAACACGAACTCGGCCGGCCGCTGATTTGCCAGCGAGACGTCAGGCGCCATCGGACCATCCGTGCGGATGCCGCGCAACGCCTGCGCTGCGGCCTTCCATGGCCGGCGCACCGTCTCGCTGACTGCGGTGGCCTCGTATCCGGAGTGCACCATGCAGTCAGCGCATTTCTCGTAGTTGCCGGTGCCGTAGCGATCCCAGTCGGTTTCCTCCATCAGCTCCTTGAAGCTCTTCGCGTAGCCTTCGCCGAGCAGATAGCAGGGCCGCTGCCAGCCGAAATAGGTGCGTGTGGGGTTGCCCCACGGGGTGCAGTGGAACGTTTGGTTGCCGGCCAGGAAATCCAGGAACATCGACGACTGATTGAACGCCCACTTCGTCTTGCCCTGGCGGGCGAAGATACCGCGGAACAGCTCCTTGGTCTTGCGGCGATTGAGGAAATGCTGCTGATCCGGCGCCCGCTCGTAGGCATAGCCTGGCGAGACGGAAATGCCGTCCACTCCCATCGCCATCACGTCGTCGAAGAACGACGCCACCCGCTCCGGCTTGGAGTTATCGAACAGCGTGGCGTTGATGATGGTGCGGAAGCCGGCGCGCTTGGCCGCGGCGATTGCCGCCACGGCGCGATCATACACGCCGTCCTGGCAGACCGAGATGTCGTGCTCCTCGCGCGCACCATCGAGGTGCACTGACCAGGAGAACCATTTGCTGGGCTGGAAGAGGTGCATCTTCTTTTCCAGCAGCAGCGCGTTGGTGCAGACGATGACGAATTTCTTGCGGGCGATGGCACCTTGCACGATCTGCTCGATCTCGCGATGCAGCAGCGGTTCGCCGCCGGCGATGACCACCACCGGGGCGCCGCACTCGTCGATTGCCTCCATGCATTCGGCGACCGAAAGGCGCTGGTTGAGGATCTCCGCCGGGTAGTCGATCTTGCCGCAGCCGGCGCAGGCCAGGTTGCAGCGGAACAGCGGCTCCAGCATCAGCACCAGGGGGTAGCGCTTCCGCCCCAGCAGATGCTGCTTGACGACATAGGCGCCGACGCGGAGCGCCTGGTTCAGCGGCACGGCCATGGTCTCGAATCCTCTACGTGTCGGCCAGTTCCTTGGGGAAGCGGAAGCGCACGTCCTCCGCCACACCGGCCATGGTGGAAACGTCGATGTCGCCGAACTGGCGCAGCCCGTCGAGCACGCCCTGCACGAGCGTCTCGGGTGCTGACGCGCCGGCGGTGACGCCGATGGAACGCACGCCGACGAACCATTCAGGACGCAGCGCACCGGCGTCGTCGATCAGGTAGGAGGGTCTGCCCAGCTCCTCGCCGATTTCGCGCAGCCGGTTTGAGTTGGAGCTATTGCGCGAGCCGACCACCAGGATCGTGTCCACTTCGCCAGCGAGGTCGCGCACCGCCTGCTGGCGGTTCTGCGTCGCGTAGCAAATATCGCGCACGTCCGGCCCGACGATGGAGGGGAAGCGTTCCTTCAGTGCGGCGATGATGCCGCGGGTGTCATCGACCGACAGCGTCGTCTGCGTGATGTAGGCGAGCTTGTCCGGATCGGCGACCTGCAGCTTGGCAACATCGGCCACGGTCTGCACCAGATGCACCTTGGCCGGTACCTGGCCGATCGTGCCCTCGACCTCAGCGTGGCCGGCATGGCCGACCAGGACGATCTGGCGGCCCTGCGCGGCGTAGCGGCGGCCCTCGTTGTGCACCTTCGCCACGAGTGGACAGGTGGCGTCGATCACCGGCAGGTCCCTCTCGGCGGCAAGCTGCTCGACCCGCTTGGCGACCCCGTGGGCGGAGAAGACGGTCATCGCGCCCGACGGGATCTCGTCCAGCTCATCGACGAATACCGCGCCTCGGGTGCGCAGGTTTTCCACGACGTGCCGATTATGGACGATCTCGTGTCGCACATAGATCGGCGGGCCGTATTTCTTCAGGGCCCGCTCGACGATCTCGATCGCTCGCTCGACACCGGCGCAGAAACCGCGAGGCTGGGCAAGGACGACGCGGATCATGGGCAAATCTCCACCGGCGCCGCCGCGCCGAAAGTCCAACCGGATGGGGCGGATATGGCATCCCGCCCCCGAAGGAGCAATGTCAGGGGAGCAATGTCGGGGCCGGCATATGGCACAGAACCGGTGGTTGCGGTAAGCCGTGGCTGGAGTCGAGACTTTACTGCCACACATGCGTGTGATTCGTACAACCGGGTCGGGGCGATCATTCCCATTTGTTTGATCGGACGGACCAAGGCGGGGTCGAGGGTGGTATCGGGACATATGACACTGGTCGAGTCGGACTTGCCAGCCGCCCTCCTGCGGGTTGCCGCCGAGGTGGAGGCCGCGCTTGAGGTGTTGCTGCCACCGTCAGAGGGCGCCGAAGCCCGCCTGGACGACGCTATGCGCTACGCAACTCTGGGTGGTGGAAAGCGGCTGCGCGCGTTCCTGGTGATGGAAAGTGCCGCCCTGTTCGCGGTGTCGGAGACGTGCGCGGCGCGGGTCGCCGCCTCGGTCGAGATGCTGCACGCCTACTCGCTGGTCCACGACGACCTGCCGGCGATGGACGACGACGATCTGCGGCGTGGCAAGCCCTCCACCCACAAGGCGTTCGACGAGGCCACCGCGATCCTGGCCGGCGACGCGCTGCAGACTCGCGCGTTCGAGGTGCTGGCGGAGCCCGACACGCACTCCGACCCGCAGGCCCGCTGTGAGCTGGTTGCAGCGCTGGGTGCCGCGGCGGGTGCGCGCGGGATGGCGGGCGGCCAGATGATCGACATGCTGGCGGAAGGCCAGACGCTGGATGGCCCGGCGGTGACAAGGCTCCAGGCGCTGAAGACGGGACGGTTGATCCAGTTCAGTGCCGAGGCGGGAGCGATCCTGGGACGCGCGCCGCCGTCTCAGCGGCATCTGCTGGCGGCTTACGGCCGTGACGTCGGTGCCGCCTTCCAGATCGCGGATGATCTACTGGACGCGGAAGGCAGTACGGAGGAGACCGGCAAGACGACTGGCAAGGACGCCGCGGCCGGCAAGGCCACGATGGTCGCGGTGCTGGGGATCGAACGGGCGCGGGCGCAGGCTGAGATGCTGGCCCGTCAGGCGGCTGGACACCTCGATGGCTTCGGTGAGCGCGGCAGGCTCCTGCAGTCGCTCGCAGGCTATGTCGTGAGCCGGCGGAACTGAACTCGGAACGAGAGGCAATATGAGCCCTGTGAAAACACCGCTGCTGGATCGCGTTCGCTATCCGGCCGATCTGCGCAACTTCTCGGCGGAGCAATTGCGGCAACTGGCTGACGAATTGCGCGCGGAGACGATCGACGCGGTATCTGTCACCGGCGGCCACCTCGGAGCCTCGCTCGGGGTGGTGGAGCTGACGGTCGCGCTCCACGCGGTGTTCGACACGCCGCACGACCGGGTAATCTGGGACGTCGGGCATCAGGCCTACCCACACAAGATCCTGACCGGACGGCGCGATCGGATACGCACGCTGCGCCAAGGCGGCGGGTTATCTGGCTTCACCAGGCGGGCCGAGAGTGAGTACGACCCGTTCGGCGCGGCGCACTCCTCGACGTCGATCTCGGCGGGACTGGGGATGGCGGTGGCGCGCGACCTGAAGGGCGATGAGCGCAACATCATCGCGGTGATCGGCGATGGGGCGATGAGCGCCGGCATGGCGTATGAGGCGATGAACAACGCCGGCGCGCGGCACACGCGGCTGATTGTGGTGCTGAATGACAACGAAATGTCGATCGCGCCGCCGGTGGGGGCGATGAGCGCCTATCTGTCGCGGCTGATGTCCTCGCGCAGTTTCCTGTCGCTGCGGGAGCTGGGGTCGCGCATGGCCAAGCGGTTCCCGCGCGGCATCGAGCGCACGGCCCGGCGGGCGGAGGAATATGCCCGCGGCATGCTGACCGGTGGGACGCTGTTCGAGGAGCTGGGGTTCTACTATCTCGGGCCGATCGATGGGCACAACCTGGACCACCTCTTGCCGATCCTGCGCAACGTGCGCGAGGCAGAGGAGACCGGGCCGATCCTGGTTCACGCCATCACCCAAAAGGGCAAGGGTTATCCGCAGGCCGAGGCCTCGGCCGATAAGCTGCACTCGGTGTCGAAGTTCAACGTGATCACCGGCGAGCAGGCGAAGGCGCCGCCGGGACCGCCGGCCTACACCCGCGTATTCGCCGAGGCACTGATCAGCGAGGCGGAGCGGGACCCGACAATCGTGGCGATCACCGCGGCGATGCCATCGGGCACCGGGCTCGACCGCTTCGGCAAGCGGTTCCCGGATCGCAGCTTCGACGTGGGGATTGCCGAGCAGCACGCGGTGACCTTCGCCGCGGGAATGGCGACCGAGGGGATGAAGCCGTTCTGTGCCATCTATTCGACGTTCCTGCAGCGGGCCTACGACCAGGTGGTGCACGACGTAGCGATCCAGGGCCTGCCGGTGCGGTTCGCGCTGGACCGGGCGGGGCCGGTGGGTGCCGACGGGGCGACCCACTCGGGCAGCTTCGACCTGGCGTATCTGGGATGTCTGCCGGGGTTCGTGCTGATGGCGCCATCCGACGAGGCCGAACTGGTGCATGCGGTGGCGACCGCTGTGGCGATCGGCGACCGGCCGTCCGCGCTGCGGTATCCGCGTGGCGACGGGCTCGGCGTGGCGCTGCCCGAGCGCGGCGAGGCGATGCCGTTGGGGAAGGGGCGCGTGCTGCGGGAGGGCAACAACATTGCCATCCTGGCACTGGGACCTCGGTTGGGCGATGCGTTGAAGGCGGCCGACGAGTTGGCGGCGCGCGGGCTGCCCGCGACGGTGGTGGACGCCCGGTTCGCCAAACCGCTGGACGCGGCGCTGGTGGAGCAGTTGGCACGGCATCACGAGGTGCTGATCACCATTGAGGAGGGATCCATCGGCGGGTTCGGCTCGGCGGTGCTGCATCACCTGGCGTGGAAGGGGCTGCTGGACCGCGGTCTGAAGGTGCGGCCGATGGTGCTGCCGGACGTGTTCATCGACCACGACTCGCAGGCGAAGCAGTTGGCCGAGGCGAAGCTGAGCGCGAAGGACATCGTGGCGACGGCACTGGGTGCGATCGGGTTGGGCGAGGCGCTGCCGGGAGGGCAGGCGATCACCGCGAGGTAGCGGCACGTTGTCCCAGTTGGCGGATCAGCACAACGCATAGCGCGCCAAGCGGGAGGATGCCGGGCATGAGCCACCACAGCGCAGGGCTGACATAGCGATATTCAACCGGATTGGCGACGCTTATCACAAGCGGCAAGGTTCCGATCCGGCGGAACACGTATCGTCGCTCGATATGATCGGTTTCGTCCCGTGCGACGAAGGGTGGCTGCTCGGCTCGCGCAAATGCATCGAACGGTGAGGTCGGTTCTACCGGATGGCCGATTGCCTTCACGTCGAACGGGAGCCGCATGAGAACAACGCCATCGCTACGCAACAGCGTTAGGGATTCGCCCTGGCGAAGCTCGTATCGGCTGAACTGATCGCGAAAGGATGTGAGGCGTAACCCTAGAACGACCACACCAGCGAACTTGCCGTCGTTGGCCGTGATGCGGCGACTGAGCGTGAATCCGACGCTGTTCTCATACGCGGTCGAGAATGGCCGGCCTATCAAGAGGCCATTCGTGGTGCTGTCGCGCTGGGCTTCAAAGTAGTCTTGCCTCGCCCCATTGGTGGCGCGCCGGTCGGGGGTCGAAGTGGCAAGAACGTCGCCGTTCGCATCCAATACGTCGATGAACGCGATGTAGCGATCGTGTGGTGTGCGCTCGAACAGGATTGCATTGCGCCGGTCTGCGGTCAGGTTCTGGCTTGCCGCCGTTTGATCGCCCGCCATAGGTGTCTGCAGGATGAGATCGAACTGCTCCACGTACCGTGCGACATCCTGTGCCGCCACATCGGTGAGGCGGGATGTCGCTGTGGCAACCTCCTGTTGCGATCGTAGGCAGCCAAATCCTAGTCAATGGTTGACGTCGGATGGGCAGCCGGACAGCACCTCCGGATGAGCCGATGATCGGGGCCACAATCGCCGCAGGACTTTCCGCGACCGGTGTTGCTCAGGCGATTGCCGGCGGGATTTTGGTGTGGCGATTTGTCGGCCGATGCGACAGTGCGCGGGCGAACGCGATGAGGCCGGTGACGGTTTTGAAACCGTTGTATGGCGACGAGCCGTTGTTGGAAGAGGCGCTGGCGAGCGTCTGCCGGCAGGATTATCCGGTCTGGCAGGTGGTGTTCGGGGTGCAGGACCCAGCCGACGCGGCGCTGCCGGTGGTGCGTCGGCTCCGGGCGCGGTTTCCCGATTGCGACATCGCGGTCGTGGTGGATCCCACGGGCCACGGTCTCAATCGGAAGGTCGCCAATCTGATCAACATGCTGCCGGCGGCGAAACATGACGTGGTGGTGATCGCCGATGCGGATGTGCATGTGGCGCCGGACTGGCTGCACCGGCTGGTCGCGGCGTTGGAGGAGCCGGATGTGGGGCTGGTGACGACGGTTTATACAGGGGTGCCGGTCCGCCTCCCCCCGCCCCCCTCCCGCGAGGGGAGGGGGAGTGCCGGACTCACTCCCCTTGGGACCGTCGGTGCGCTGGGTGCGGCGCAGATCAACCTGTACTTTTTGCCTGGCGCGCTGCTGGGGCGGGCCATGGGGCGGCAGGACTGCCTTGGGGCCACGATGATGCTGCGGCGAGAGACGCTGGAGCGGATCGGCGGGTTCACCGCCCTGGTTGACCATCTGGCCGACGACAATGTGCTGGGGCGGCTGGTCCTGCGTCTCGGCCTCACGGTCGCGCTGGCGGATACAGTTCCGGCCACCACCGTGCCGGAGATCACGTTGCGCGATCTGTGGCGCCACGAACTGCGCTGGGCGCGCACCATCCGTGCGCTGGTGCCGGCGCAGTTCGCGGCCTCGGTGCTGCAATATCCGCTCGTCTGGGCGGCGTTGGCTGTGCTGCTCGGAGGTGGCGCAAGCTGGACGCTGGCCTGGTTCGTGTTCGTCTGGGTCATTCGTGCCGTCGCCGCCCGCGGCCTCGATCGGATGTTGGCACTTGCCAACCGCAGCCCTCTCTGGCTTCTGCCGCTGCGCGAGCTTATGTCGGTGGTCGTGATGGCTGCCAGCTATGCCGGCCGCCGCGTCGAATGGCGCGGTCATACACTCGAAGCGGAGGGGTTCGACCCGCGATGATGAAGACGCTGTTTCTGCATCCGCCGTCGTTCGACGGGTTCGACGGCGGCGCCGGCTCACGGTATCAGGCGCGGCGGGAGATCCGCAGCTTTTGGTATCCGACCTGGCTGGCGCAGCCCGCGGCATTGGTACCGGGCAGCAAGCTGATCGACGCACCGCCCGCGGGCACCGGGCTGGAGGCGGTGACGGCGCAGGCGCGCGACTACGAGCTGTGCGTCGTCCACACCTCGACGCCGTCGTTCATCTCTGACGTGAAGGTGGCGGCGGCGCTGAAGGATGCGAATCCGGCGCTGAAGATCGGCTTCGTCGGCGCCAAGGTGGCGGTGCAGCCGGACGAAAGTCTGCGCCAGGGCGCGCCGATCGATTTCGTGGCGCGCAACGAGTTCGATTTCACGGTGAAGGAGATCGCCGAGGGACGCGACTGGGCGTCGGTCGATGGCATTTCGTATCGCGACGGTCTGGGCGGGATCGTGCACAACCAGGACCGCGAGATCCTCGAGGACATGGACCAGTTGCCGTTCGTCACCGAGGTCTACAAGCGCGACCTGCGCATTGAAGATTATTTCATCGGTTATCTGCTGCACCCTTATGTGTCGCTGTACACCGGACGCGGGTGCAAGTCGCGCTGCACGTTCTGTCTGTGGCCGCAGACGGTGGGCGGGCATCGCTACCGGGTGCGTTCGCCCGGGCATGTGGCGGAAGAGATCGCGCTGGCGCAGCGGTACTTCCCGCAGGTTCGGGAATTCTTCTTCGACGACGACACGTTCACCGACAACCTGCCGCGGGCGGAGGCGATCGCGCGCGAGCTGGGCCGGCTGGGCGTGACGTGGTCGTGCAACGCCAAGGCGAACGTGCCGCGCGAGACGCTGAAGGTGCTGAAGGACAACGGGCTGCGGCTGCTGTTGGTGGGATACGAAAGCGGCAACCAGCAGATCCTGCACAACATCAAGAAGGGCATGCGCATCGAGGTCGCGAAGCGCTTCACCCGCGACTGCCACGAGCTGGGGATCAAGATCCACGGCACGTTCATCCTCGGGCTGCCGGGCGAGACGCAGGCGACGATCGAGGAGACGATCCGCTTCGCCACCGAGATCAACCCGCACACCATCCAGGTGTCGCTGGCCGCACCGTATCCGGGAACGTATCTCCACCGGCAGGCGGTAGAGAATGGCTGGCTAGATGAGACGCATGCTGAGCTGGTGGATGAGCACGGCATTCAGATCGCACCGCTGGCGTATCCGCATTTGTCGCACACCGAGATTTTCGACAATGTCGAGACGTTCTATCGGCGGTTCTATTTCCGCGCGCCGAAGATCGCCTCGATAGTCGGCGAGATGGTGCGCAGCCCGCAGATGATGAAGCGGCGGCTGCGTGAGGGTGTGGAGTTCTTCCAGTTCTTGCGGGAGCGGCACCGGGCGGCGTAGCCTGTCGCGCGGCTGTCTCACGGTCTCGCTAGGCGAGACGGCGCTCATGGGGTGGCGGCTTCATGCTGGCGGTCGAGTGCGCGCAGGATGGGGCTGGTGCCGTTGACGAGGGCCTCGACGAGGTCCGGTTCGGGCGGCCCGAAGTTGAGCGTTGCCGGCAGTCCGCCCGTGGCGCGGATCAGCGCGGCACGATCGGGGTAGATGGCGGCGTACTGTTCTGCCTCGGTGAGACTGGCCTGAGCCGGCACTTCAGGCTGGACAGGCAGCGGGACCGAGGCATCGCGGAACCAATACCCGGCGCGCTCCATCGCCGCGGGGTGCATCGCGGCTTCGGCTTTTTCGCGTTGCGCCTGCATGCGTTGCAATTCGCGCAGCCCGCTTCGCATCTGACGCATCATGCTGGTGGCCTGGGCGCGACAACGCAGAGTGGCCGCGAGGTCGTCACGGTACTGGCCGGCCAGGCGGAGACTGTCCATGACGTAGGCGTCGGCGGTGACAATCTCGGCAGCGAGCTTGGCCTCGAAGGCGTCGGCAGGATGCAGCGCGGCGACCGCGGCCATCGCGGTTTCGTCGCGGGCGGCGCGGGCTTCCGGCGTATCTGCGGCCGGCGCCGGGAGGCTGGCGCAGAGCGTCGCGAAAATTTCGCGCGAGACGGTGGCGGGAAGGTTGGGAAGAGTGTGCATCGCGGTTCCGACCGGTTGGGAGTGGCGTAAGGTATGGGATGTGGTAGTTAGATATACTGCCGTCAATGGGGTGACGTATTAACGTCTTGTTCCAGTCAGAGGCGAGGCCATACTAGCCGCCGCGATAGAGGGCGTTCAGGAGGAGTTCCGGAGAGACCCGGAGGATGCGGGGGCATAGACGCCAATGCAGGTACTATTCCGCGACATCCTACCCGAGGAGGCCATTACGACTGCCAGGCGGTTGATCTTACGGCCGGGCACTTAGCGTTTCGGAAAATCTCAGAGCCCGTCTCTGAATGATAGCGAAACGGCCCCCTGCGACCCTGCAGCAGTCCGCTTCCCGACACCTTGTGCGACCGAACGCCGACCCACCCGTTCGCGAGCTGGTCATTGAAAGCTTTCGAAGTCGGCAGTGCTTGACCGGCCAGCCTTTTGTTCGGCGAGGTCGCGGTTGAGCTGGTCGCCGGTTCCCTGACAGTCACACTGTCGCGGCCGAGCAACAAATCGCGGCGAATATGGTCGAGCCGGATGTGGTGCAGGATTCTTAGTCGGCGACTGTCGAGGAACTCCTGGAAATGCCTCTCCTGTGGCGTTACCTGACACGCCAGCGCTACTTGACGTCAGACAGATATTGGTGTCGCACTTCGGATAGCGCGCGCCACGCTGGGCACTACGATCTGACCTTGTTGCAAATAATGAGGCGGGCACGCGCGTTTGTCAGGGGGAGATGTACCGATGTCACGTATCTGCGTCATGTGTCTCATGTTCACTCTCGTAGCCACCGGCTGCTTCCCTGCGGCTGCTGCCGACCTCCCGAAGCAGGGTGACTTCAAAGTTAATTTCTACGGTCACGGAACCTACAAGGGCTTCCCGATCGGCAAAACCCGATACGAGTCGTCTTGGGAGGAGGATGGGTTCTATCTCGGCGAAGGCCTGCTGAACCACATGAGCTTACATTGCATCGGGATGACGAGCAGAACAGACCAAACGCGGCATACCCGTAGCTCCTGCGCTGCCATGGATATCGACGGCGATCGGATCGCGGAGGATGTTCTCGCTGAGCCTTATCAAAATGGTGAGAAGGAGATGCGAGGGACCGTGACGTTCACAGGCGGAACTGGCAAGTATGCGGGAATATCCGGCGAGATCAAATTTGTAAGCTACCAGGGACTCTTCAAGTCGTTCGCCGACAACGCATTTGAGGCCTATGCCGCCGGCGAAGGGCACTATCAGCTACCCCAGTGATGCGCGCTGCCGACGGTTACCCACACGGACTGTTATGCCGGGCGGAAAGGCGTGTCCAAAATCCGCCATAAGTGGAATCGGCGATGTATCCCGTTCCGTGTTCGTTTAGAGGCAGGCTCTCAGCTTATGCAGCGGCGACGCGCCACGGCCTCGACCGATCTGTCGGTGGCTGAGCGAACCTGGTTGATGTGCTGGGCGATCTCCACGGTGGAATGGGGAGTTGCGCTGCCAGTTGCCTGCACCTCGCTGGCGACAGCCGCAGACTGGCGTTGCCGGTGCGCGTCCGCCTCGATCATTAACTGATGCGCCAGTCCGCGTGGCTGACGCACTCGTGGCGTCGGCGGTTCCTGCGCGCCGAGTGGCGGAGGGGAGCTATCGTATGATGAGACCGAACGCCCTGGGCAATACAATGGTGAACCATGGAACCAGGCCCACCAGGACAACGCCGATACACAACACGATGAAATACGGCACCATGGCCTTCGAGGACCGCTCCACCGTGGTGCCCAGCACGGCACAGGAAATATAGAATCCTGCCCCTACAGGCGGTGCAAATGCGCCGATCGCCATCGCGATCAAAAGGACGATCCCGAAGTGCAGCTGGCTGATGCCCATGTCGCTCGCGATCGGCAGCAGCAGCGGCGCCAGAATGAGCAGCGCAGGCAGTCCCTCGAGAATCGAGCCAAGCACGATCAGGAGCGCAATCGAGCCGATCAGGAACAGCCAAGGAGTTGCCTGAACAGTGGTCAGCAGATCCACCAGGCGCTGCGGCAGATAGGCGATCGTCAGGGTCCAGGAGAACGTTGTGGCCGTGGCGAGTATCAGCAAGATCATGCCTGACGTTGAGGTCGAATCGACGGCTGCGTCGAGCAGCTTGCGAACGTCCATCTCGCGATACAGCGGCATGGCCAGGAGGAGGCCGTATACAACCGCGAAGGAGGAAACCTCCGTGGGCGTCGCGATGCCGCCAAGTACGCCCACGACGATGATGGCGGGCATCAGCAGCGGAAGTATCGCTGCGAAGGCTGCGCGTCGCATTTCCTGCAGGCTGGCGCGTTGTGTCGGAACGCGCGAGGACCCGCGCGCACGAATATACACGACCACCATGAGGCAGACCGCCAGAACGGCGGCCGGAATGAGACCGGCAGCGAAGAGCGATGCCATCGACAAAGTGGTGATCGAGCCAAGAACCAACATGGCGATGCTGGGCGGAATGGTCTCGCCCATGGCGGCGGATGCGGCGAGCACGGCAGTGCCCTCCTCCATGTCGTAGCCCTGGCGCCGCAACATCGAGCGCATGACCGAACCGACCGCGGCGACATCCGCTGCCTTAGAACCCGACATGCCTGACACGAGGTACATGCTCACGACAATGACCTGCAGCAGCCCGCCTCGTATGTGGCCGACGACCGCCTGGACCAGCCGAACGAACCGGCGGCTGAGCCCGCCCTGCTCCATGATGGCGCCGGCGAAGATGAAGAACGGTATCGCGAGCAGCACGAAGTTCGTTGTACCGTCCACCATGTTCTGCGGCAGCGCGACCATCGGCGTCGGTTGGGAGAAGCAGAGAAACACCAGCGCGGCGTTCAACAGCGCAAAGCCAACGGGCACGCCGAGGACGATCAGCGCGAAGAAAACGATGAGCTCTGCGGCGAGGGCGACATCCTCGGTTATCAATGGCAGCCAGACCCGACTTGTGGCGGCGGCGATACCGATGACCAGAAGGCCAAAAAATCCGACCAACAGCACGGTCCGCCGATCTTGCACCAGCAGGCGTTCGATAACGGATACAGCGAGGATCGCCATGCCGATTGTCAGCGGAATGTCGATCCATGTCTCCGGGATCTGCAGGATCGGCATGAGCTCATGCCAGTTCGCCAACAGAAGCGGACCTGAGGCGACACCTGCCGTTATCGCACTTGCAAGAACTATGAACTCGATCGCGACATCGCAGACGTGTCGTGGACCGGCCGGCAGTTGGTTCACAAACGCCCGCACGCTGACGAACTCGTTGCGTCGATACGCAAAGGCGCCGCCAATGAAGGCGATGATGGAAAGGGCGATCTTCGCGACGTCATCGACCCACAGGAAGGAACTGTCGAACAGATAACGCGACACCACGTTCATGAAAATCGCGGCGAGTTCCCGACACCGCCAGTACCATGATGACACGCAGTCCGGCGTCCAGCGCGGCGCCGAATTTGGACAGTGGCCGAATAGATGCTGTCGCAAGGCCATCATCGGCTACCGCCCGCATCTCGGACATCGCTTGGTCCTCCTGGGGCGCTCAGGCAGTGGCGGCCTTGATGATATTGTTGACCGAGTCCGCTCCCAGTTTGTCCTTGAATTCCGTATAGACGGGCTGCATGGCGCGCTCGAAGGCGGCAAAGTCGGTCTGGTTTATCTTGATCCCCTTCTGCTCGCAGTACTTGATATTGTCGTCGGTCGTGTCGGCGACCAGCTTGCGCCAGAGCGGCTGGACTTCAGTGGCGGCGTCACGAATGACGGTCTGGTACTTCGGATCGAGCGAATCCATCTTCGCTTTGCTCATCATCAGCATACCGGCGTTGTACACATGATTTGTCATGCAGATGTTCTTCGTCACTTCGTTGGATTTGGAAGAGACGTAGGCGATCACCGGCAGATCAATCCCGCTGACCATGTTCTGCGACAGCCCGATATAGATCTCCGGAGCCGTGCTCAGGACGATGGGGATAGCGCCAACCGCCTTGAACATCGCCGTGAAGATGGCGCTCGCCTGCACGCGGATTCTGAAGCCATTCATGTCTTTTGGGTCGTGAATGACCCGATCAGTCGTCTCGACCTCCCGCCATCCGTAGTGACCCCAGGTCAAGCCATAGACTCCGCCCGCCGCCATGCTGTTCACAATGCCCTGGCCGACCGGGCCCGCAAGAACACGCTCGGCGATCCCGACGTCCTTGAACAGGAACGGGAGGTCGACCAACTGCGCCTGCGGAAACATGGTCCCGATGTAGCCGGTGGTATGAAAGGTGAGATCGACGATGCCGGTGGTAAGTCCTGAGACGATGTTTATCTCGGTGCCCAACTGCCCATTGGGAAAAATACGAATGTCGATTGCTCCGCCGGTGCGGTCTTTCACCAGTTTTGCAAACTGCAGCGCGACCTTCTGTACCGGGTGCGTGGTCGTATCGGGATGCGCCAGCTTCAGGACCATTGTTTCTGCCGCGCGAGCGTGCCGTATGAGCGGCGCGGCGGCGGCCGCACCCTGAATGAAGCGCCGTCGGCGCATCAAACCGAATGACCCTGTCATCACGTTTCCTCCGTGAACAGCCGCTTGCCATCTGCTGGCGATCGGGCTCTTTTGTTGCTCTGGAAACCGTGCGTACTGCGGCAGCGACTATTCGCCGACATAGGGGCGCAAGGTTGGGGGTGTCACGTCACCGGACACCTATCCGTCAGGGAGTCTTCCCCACCCGTCCGCAATTCCATAGATGTGCTGGTCGTTTGCGAGAGTGACAGCGCTCGTCTGTGCGCCGACTGGCATGCTTCCCCCTGCGGCTTAGCGTTTCACCGCGCGCCCGAATAGGCAGGCAGTGTCGGAGCCGCTCTAAGCAGTGTCAAGCTGATGCGGATCATGCGAACGCGCTGTCATCGCAGTCTGCTGCGCACTTGCGTCCGAAAGTCGGCGGGTCCTTCATGCCGGAGTCAATTCATGCCTTGCCGGCGTACGGGCAGCGCGCCATCCTCCTGTGCCGGAGGGCAATGGCCGGGCAGAGCCGCGCGGGAGGGCTGCATGGGATTCTTACGCAACACCTGGTACGTTGCGCTGTGGGCGCAGGACCTGGCGCCGGGCGAACTGGTGCCGCGCACCTTCCTGAATGAGCCGATCGTGCTGTTCCGCCAGGCCGATGGCCGCCCCGCCGCGATCGCCGATGTTTGCGCGCACCGGTTCAGCCCGCTGTCGAAGGGCAAGATCGTGCGTGGCGACCACGTGCGCTGCCCGTATCACGGGCTGGAGTTCGACGCGCGCGGACAGTGCGTCGGCAATCCACACGGCAATGGCCGCATCCCGACCAACATGAAGGTCCGCAGTTATCCGGTCTGCGAGAGGCACTCGCTGCTCTGGATCTGGATGGGCGAGCGGCCGGCAGATCCGGCGCTGATTCCCGATTTCAGCCTGCTCGATCCCGACAGCGTTCGGATGGTGAGCAAGCGCGACTGGATTCTGATGGAGGCGGGATATCGGCTGATCACCGACAATCTGCTCGATCTCAGTCATACGGCGGTGATTCACGAAGGAATACTCGGCAGCGAACATACCATCCGCGCGGATCTGACGGTGACGCAGCAGGGCAATCAGATACTGGTCTCACGCGGGCTGCCAAGTGTGCCGGTGCCGGGGCTATATGATCTGCTGTTCCGTCGCGACGGCGGACTGGTGGACCTGTGGATGAACATGCGCTGGGACGCACCGGGGTGCCTGCTGAACGACACCGGCGTCACCGCACCAGGCGATACGCGAGACGCGGGCACCGGATTCTGGGGCACGCATTTCCTGACACCGCAGACCGAGGACACGACGTATTATCTGTTCGCCGCCGTGCGCTTCAATCCGATCTCGTGGGGCGAGCCGCTGGACAGCGAGATACACCAGCAGATCTCTGCTCTCCGCCGCATCGCGTTCGAGGATCAGGACCAGGTGATCATCAGGGCGCAGCAGGAGAATATCCGCAAGACGCCCCATCCGTTGCGGCCGGTGCTGTTCGACATCGATGTCGGGCCGGTGCGTTACAAGCGCATCCTCGATGCGATGATCCACCAGGAAATGCAGCAACGTGCGGCCTGAGGATGAGTTGACGCGGGACCGCACCGCCTTAGGTTCGCGCATCGACGTTGCCGGACTGCTCCGGCCGCAACCGGACGCTGGAGCGCGGCACCATGCCTGTATGGCTACCCGTGACTGTCTCCGCGGCACTGTTCCAGTGCTGGCGGACCGCGATGCAGCAGAAGCTGCGTCATCTGCTGTCGGTCAACGGCGCGGGCTTCGTGCGCTATCTGTATGGCGCGCCCACGGCGCTGGTGCTGCTGGTCGGCGCTCTCGTTGGCACCGGCCTGCCGCTCCCGGCACCGAACGTTGCCTTCGTCATCGACTGCGCGGTGGGTGGGCTGATGCAGATCCTCGCCACCAACCTGCTGATCATGGCTTTCGGCTACCGGAACTTTGCCGTCGGCACCGCCTATTCCAAGACCGAGACGGCGCAAAGCGCCCTTATCGCGTTGTTCGTGCTCCACGAGGTACTGCGACCGGCGTCATGGATCGGCATCTGCATCGGCCTTGCGGGCGTGATGACGCTGTCGCTTGCCGGACGCGGCATGCGGCCGGGGGAGCTCGCACGTGCGACGGTGCAGCCCGCGGCACTTGCGGGTCTCGGCGCGGGCTTTTTGTTCGCGCTCACCACGGTGTTCATCAAGCTGGCCAATCAGGCGTTGACGGGGCCCAGCCTGTTCGTGCGAGCGCTGTTCGTGCTGGTCGTCACGAACACGCTGCAGATCGTGATGCAGGGCGGCTTTCTGGCGTTGCGCGAACCGCGTGAGTTGCGCAAGGCATTCACCACCTGGCGCAGTTCAGCGTGGGTCGGCACCTTGTCCGCACTCGGCTCGGCGTGCTGGTTCACCGCATTCGCGCTTGCTCCGATCGGGCTGGTCCGCTCCGTCGGACAGATCGAGATCGTGTTCACCCTGACGTTCAGCCGGTTCTATCTGAAGGAGACGCTGAGGCGCGGCGATATCGTCGGGCTTGCTCTGGTCGTGGCAGGCGTCCTGCTGATCGTCCTGGCGAACGCATAACCAGCGGCCTTATCCGATGAGCCGTCCCGAGCCAAGATCCTTGCCTTCCGGTACAGAACGTTCGTCAGCGTCACCCGTCGCCGCGGGACGGCGGCCATTCGATACTCGGGGCCAGACTCCTGGCGCGGGGCCCGGACCGGGCATGCTGGGTGGCTTCCGCATGAGGATCGCGTAGTGTCGGCAGTTGATCGATCCACGTCGTCGGAGATTGCGTTGCCGGTTCACCCAACCAGAATGCAGGCGCTGAATCGCCGTTTTGCGTGGCAAAGCAATGGCCATGGATGAGGCCGAGCCGGCGGCACGGCAGCGATCCCCGCGATTGCGGTTCGGCCCTTTCATCCTGGATTTGGATCGCGGCTCGCTGCTGCGTGACGGTAACGAGATTGCGCTTCGGCCGAAGACCTTCGCCGTTCTGTGTTATCTCAGCGAAAATTGCGCAAGGCTTGTCTCGAAGGACGAACTGTTCGCCGCAGTCTGGGCGAACCTCGCCGTCACCGACGACACACTGGTGCAGAGCATCGGCGAACTGCGACGTGCGCTCGGAGATGACGGCCCGCGCCTGATCAGGACAATCCCACGCCGCGGCTATCGATTTGACCCCGACGTCTCGGTTGTTGATGCGCTCGGTCGATCTCCGGCCGAGGCGTCATCGGCCTCGTCCACGCTCAGCGATGCGGCGACTCCCGCCGAGCCAGACGCTGTCGCGCCCCCGCTGTCCCAGCACTTCACCTCGGCCCGCGCAGGCCTGCGCTTTGGATGGACCGCTTCGATCACGCTTGCCGTCGTGCTCGCCGCGGTGCTGTCGGGCGGTCTCGCGATCGCGTGGAAGCTTCCGAACCTTTGGGGATACGCTGGCCACGCCACGACCCAGAGCTCGGCAATCGGGACGAATCCCACGATCGCCATTCTTCCGTTCCTAAATCAGAGCGACGATCCGGCGCGGGCGTATTTCGCCGATGGATTGACGCAGGACCTCATCAGCGCACTGGGCCGATTTTCCGAGCTGACGGTGATGTCATGGAACGCCGTGGCGCAATACCGAGGCAAACCCGAAAGCCCCGGGGAGATCGCCCATGACCTGAGGGTACGCTATCAGGTCGAGGGCAGCGTGCGCCAAACGGGTAACCGCGTGCGGGTGAGTTCGCAACTTGTCGATGCGGATGGAAGGGTGCTGTGGTCGGCCCGGTTCGACGAAGCGTTGGCAGACGTCTTCGCCTTGCAGGACAAGATCACCACGCAAATTGCCGGAGCCTTGGCGATCCAGGTGGCGCAGATCGAACAACGGCGCGCATCGGACAGACCGACCGAAAGTCTCGAAGCCTACGACTACGTCCTGCAAGCCAGGCCGGCGCTGCAGCGCCCGACGCGTGCGAACAACGTGGCGGCGCGCGCTTTCCTCCGGCGTGCGATCCAGCTCGATCCGAACTATGCCGCCGCGTATTCCGGGCTCGCCGATACCTATCATATCGCCGTATCGATGGGTTGGGCGGAATCCCCGACGGACTCGCTGGGCCGCGCGGAGGAAATGGCAAACAAGGCGCTGAGCATCGACGATTCCGACGTGCGCGCGCACATCATTCTAGGCCGTATTCATATCTTCTACCACCGGTACGAACAGGCGATGGCGGAGTTGGACCGCGCAGTCGCGATCAATCCCAACAATGCCGACGGTCTCGCTGGCCGCGGCAATACCTTGATGTGGATGGGGCAGACGGACGCCGCGATCGAGGCGCTGGAGACGGCACGGCGTATCGACCCCAATATGAATGCGGTCGATCGGTTCGCCCTCAGCCTGGCCTACTACCTGAAGTTCCGTTATGACGCGGCGATTGAACAAGCGGAGCTCAATCTTAGCGGAACGCCGGGAGCGAACTTCAGCCGAGACGTGCTTGCGGCGGCCTATGCAGAGAACAACCAAACCGAGGACGCCGCGCGCGTCGTGGCCATGATCCACCGCATGGACCCGTCGTTTGATCCGCGGACCTTTGGCAGCAAATTCCTCAATCCGGCCGATCTCGACCATCTGCGCGACGGCTTCCGCAAGGCCGGCCTGAACGCCGCCGAGGACGTCCCCGCGTCGCGGTGAACGTTCGCTAATCTTTCGGCAGGATGGCGCGGTTCTGATTGGCTTTTGCGATGTTCGCCGACAGGTCCTGCTGGAACATAACCGGCCCGAATGGCGCCGCCTTTCCGAACACGTAGAGCTTCCCATCACTGATCAGCCAGTTTTCCGGGTTCGCCACGACGACTTCACCGCTGGCCAGCGCCATTGCACAGAAGTTTCCGAACTGCGGCGCGTAGTGCACGGGATCGGCCATGAAAAGCTGGCGATGCGCGTCACTTGAGAATCTGTAGCGGTGCTCGTCCCACTCATATGCGATCTCAGGAAGGCCATGCGTCGGCTTGCCATCGGTGAAATAGGCGACCGGGTCATAGCCCTTGATCGCCAGTGGCACGTCCTCCGCGGCAGCGCTGCGGGACGCTCTCGCCAACAGAGAGCCTGCGGCCAGCAAAAGAAAGCCACGAATGGTGCTTCGCCGCGAGAGGTCGTGCATGGGCAACTCTTTGCATTGGACCGGCGCGACCAAGGGTATTTGCAATGTCATCGTTATGCCTCCGGGGCGATTTGCGGGCGGGCGCGAGAGCGAGACCAGGACCGCCGATCCTTGACGGCCGCCTGATCCATGCGTCACTCGAACTTGGCAGGTGGCGCGAATGGCCTGGTCGCGTCCACCACGAACATGACGAGCTGGTCCAGATCGGTCGTGCCAGCACTGAAGACTTCCATCGGCATATCTCCATCGTGCCCATTCATGGCTTCGCCAGCCTCCGCATAGCTAACGCCGCGCGGGGTCTTCTGGCCCATCCGGCCGCTCAGTACGTAGAAGGCTTCGGCACCCGGATGCGAGTGCACCGGCGTCTTGGCTCCCGGCGGGCCGCCGCTATGGGTGATTCGCAGCAGATACTCGGGCGCCCTGATGGGTGGCACGGGGCCGACCTCCGCCACCTTGGTTCCCCCGGGGATCGTGCCGCCCTTCGGACCGAGCGTTAGCAGCCAGACCTTGCCCGCGGCTTGCGCGGCCAGTGACGTCGCGCCCTCGGCAGCCTGCGCCTGGGCGAGCGTAGGAAAATTCTCGACCCACCAATACAGCGGCCCGGCTGGAAGCAGCGCGAGCTTCTTCTCGGCGACGGGCTTGATCACGAATTGCGGTTGCGCCGCAGCTATGGATGGTGCCAGCCACGAGCTCATCACACACAGGCCCAGCGCCGCGACGGAGAGCGGCCGGATGCTGGCCATTCGAGACTTCATTTTGTCCTCCGCGAAATGAATTCATTTGGCGCCGGCGCTAGGCCAGCGACACGGGCGAGCAGACCAAAGCGGACCTTCCAGGTAACGAAAGAAACCGAAGGAAACACCGAAAAATGGCGATATTCGAGGCGGCGGAGCTATGGGGCCGCCCATGGCGCGTTGCCGTCGATAATTTGGGGATCGGTCTGTTGTCCGCTCATCGTCGATGGCCGCTGTCGACGATCTCCTGAAAGCCTGCCTGTTCACTCCAAACCTGCCATTCCGTTGTCGGACAGACCCGCCGAATGTCGAATGTCCGCTTTCGTATCTCGATGACGAAACCGGACCGTCGCAAAATCACGCGCAAAGCGGTTATCCGATAGGGCCGCTGGAAATGAGCGGGCTGGTTCCGCGCTCAGGCGAGGGCGGTTGACGGCCGCCACTGGCGGCTGCGCAGCACGAGGGCGCTGATCACCGCCAGGTTCAGCAGATTGAACAAGACGCCGACTGCGAAGGCGGGCGCATAGAACGCAAATCGGTCGTACATCACGCCGGCCAACCAGCCACCTCCTGCCATGCCAAGGGAGCCGGGAAGCAGCATGGTGGGGATGCGCCAGCTTGCCTCGGAGGCGGGAAACAGTTCCCGCGCCGCCAGCACGTAACCGGGGATCAGGCCGCCAAAGCCAAAGCCGAACACCGCGGAGATGGTGAAGAGACCGATTTCGTCCTGGGTCACGAGGAAGCCGGCCATCGCCGTGGCCTGTGCGGCGGAGGCCCACAGGATGGTTCGCAGGCCGCCGATCCTGTCCGCCAGCCAGCCCCAGAACTGCCGTGCGAAGAATGCCGAACCCAGCAGCACCGACAGCATTGCCGCCCCTTGCGCAGGCGCGATGCCGATATCGCTGCAGAACGCCACCATATGTGCCATCGGCATCGACATCGTCATGCAGCAGCAGAAGGTGGCGAACCCCAGGGCCGCGAGCACCAGATTGGGCGGCAGTCCAAGGACCTTCTCGCCGGCCCGCGGTCCGTCATACATGCCGCCAAGCGCCGCCGCGACCGGCGCGCGGCGCAGGAATATCGCCGCGGCCGGCACGATCACGACGACGGCGAACACGGCGTACGCCAGCATCGTCCGACGCCAGCCGATCGCACCGATGCCGTACTGGAACAGCGGTGGCCACAGCGCTCCGGCGACGTACTGACCGGCGGAGATCAGCGCGATCGCGGTGCCTCGCCGCACGTCGAACCAGCGGCTGACATAGGTCATCAGCGGCGCGAACATCCCGGCGGCGCCGAGCAGTCCGACCAGCAGGAAGCTGCTGATATAGAGCTGTGTCAGCCCGCCCAGCGACGAAATCGTCAGCCCGGTGCCGATCATCATCCCACCGAAGATCACCACCGCACGCACGCCGATGCGTTCTGCCAGCCAGCCCATGGCGATGCCGCCGCAGCCGGCGCCGATGAAGGTCAGCGCCACAGCCAACGCCGGCGCCGAACGCGTCGCGCCGAATTCCTCGGCGATCGGTTTCAGCGCCACGACGGTGGTGAGCGGCGCGCCATACGACACGCTCAGCACGGTCAGCGCCGCGATGGCGACCACCCACGATGTCCGCGTCTCCACGCTGCCCACGTGCGCGCCGCTGCCGTCCATTGGATACGTTTCCTCGGTGCTTCCGGGTCAGCTTAGTCGAACATCGCGGCGATGACAGCCGGGTCGACATCCTCGATCCGCGACGGCTGCCAGCGCGGCTTGCGGTCCTTGTCGACCACCATGGCTCGCACACCCTCGGCAAAGTCCGGATGCCTCATGGTGGTGCGTGTCAGCGCCAGTTCGGCCGCCTGGCATTGCGGCAATGTCAGGTTGGCGCCGCGCCGCAGCGCCTCAAGCGTCCAGCACAAAGCCGACGGCGACACCGTCCGCAGTGTGGCCAAGGTCTTCGTGGCCCAAGGGTCTTCGATCGCCTCGAGGCGTCGCACGATCTCGGGCACACTGTCAGCGCCGAAGCAGTGATCGATTGCAGCGCGCTGCGCCGCCAGCGAGAACGGCGGCGGCGGCGCGGCATGCGGGCCGAGTGCACCAGGACCATCCGCGGCGAGTGCATGCGACAGCGCCGGCAGGTCGGCGCGCTTCGTGAAATGCGTTGCCAGCCCGGTATGGACCGAATCCGCGCCCTGCATGCGCATCCCGGTCAGGCCGAGATACGTGCCGATCCGCCCTGGCAGGCGCGGCAGAAAGAACGTCGCGCCGATATCCGGAAAAAATCCGATCGCGGTCTCCGGCATGGCGAATGCGGCGTCCTCGGTGGCGACCCGATACGGTGCATGCACCGACACCCCGATGCCGCCGCCCATGCAGATGCCATCGATCAGCGCGACATACGGCTTCGGATAGGTGGCGATCATCAGGTTCAGCTCGTACTCCTCGCGGAAGAACGTCTCAGCCTTATGATGCTCGCCATCGAGCTCGTACTGGCGCAGCGCGCGGATATCGCCGCCGGCGCAGAAGGCCCGATCGCCGGCGCCTTCGATCACCACACCGTGCACGTGCGGGTCGTCTCGCCACGCGGTCAGAGCCCGCGTGCAGGCCCGGATCATCGCGAGGTCGAGCGCATTGAGCGCGTGCGGGCGGTTCAGCACGATCCGCCCCAAGCGCCCGTCGCGTCGGGCGATCACGGTCTGTTCGTCTTGCATGCGTGTCTCCAGGATGGTCAGAGCATCTAGCGCGCCGCCGCTGGAAGCGCCAAGGCAGCCCCGACTTTCACTTCCGGCCAATTTCGCGGATTGTAGGGCTTCGCCGAAGAGCTGGAACCCGGAGCCAAACATAGATGCATGTCCGCTCGCTTGTGGCCGCCGCGGCGATCCTCGGGCTCTCGTTCGGCATTGCCGCGGCGCGTGACCTGACCGTGGTCGCGCGCGGCCCGGCGCAGGACGCGATCAAGCATGTGTTCATCCAGCCCTTCACCACGGCGACCGGCATCGCGGTGCAGTCTGAAAGTTGGGCAGGCGGCATCGACGCGCTCCGCACGCAGACGAAGTCACCGGACAATATCTGGGATCTGGTCCAGGTGGACAGCGACGAACTGACGACCGGCTGCTCCGAGGGGCTATTCGAGAAGCTCGACTGGTCGGCGATCGGCGGCAAGGATCACTACCTGCCGCAGGCGGTGAGCGATTGCGGCGTGGGCTCCGGTCTGGCGAGCCTCGGTACTCGCCTGGGACCGGGACAAGTTTCCTGCGACGCCCGGCTGGGCGGATTTCTGGGATGTCGCGAAATATCCCGGCAAGCGCGGACTGCACCGCGGCGTTCGGGGCAATCTGGAATTCGCGCTGTTCGCCGACGGCGTGTCGCCGCCCGACGTCTACAAGGTGCTGGCAACCTCGGAGGGTGTCGATCGCGCCTTTCGCCGGCTGGATCAGCTTAGACCTTACATCGTGTGGTGGCAGGACGACGCCGAGGCGGCGCGCATCCTGGCGTCGGGCGATGTGCTGATGACCAGCGCGTCGGCACCGGCGATCGGCGCCGTTAACCGCACCGCGCACCGCAATTTCGGTGTGCAGTGGACGGCAAGCCTCTATGATGTGGAGAGCTGGACAATTCTGAAGGGCAGTCCGAACCTCCGGGCCGCGACACAGTTCCTCTACTTCGCCGGCACGCCCGCGATCGAGGCGCGGCTGGTCGAGCTGTTCGGCCAGGGCGGGCTGGCAAAAGGCGCCAATGACGGATTGCCGCCGGAGCTCGCGCAGACCTCGCCGACCACGCCCGCCAACCTCAATGCCGCGGTTCGCGTGGATGCCGCATTCTGGCATGACAATCTTGCCAAGCTGCACCAGCAGTTCGAGACCTGGTTGACGCATTGAGCAAGGCGACCAGCCTGTCCATCGAACAGCGCGAGGGGCGCGCAATCATGGTGTTCGCGGGCCGGCTCGATGCGGCCTCGATCGGTGCGGTGTGGCGGCCGGCGATGCGGGCTGCGGGACGCGCGCGAGGCGGTCCGCTGTCGTTCGACCTTAGTGGCGTGTCGTTCAGTGACGTGGCAGGAGCAGGCTTCCTCGCTGCAGTCGAAGCGGCCCATGGCGACGCGGCGCAACTGATCGGTGCGCCGGAGCACGTGCCTGCATTGCTGGTTCGTGCTCGCGCGGCGGCGCATGACGGCGCGACAGGCGAGGCCGCGCCGCGTCCCTCGGCGCGAGACATTGTCGCAATGGCGTTCGGGCTCGCATCGGCCAGTGTCGCCTTTGTCGGCGAGGCAGCAATCGCGGTTGGCAGACTGCCGACGCGCCACCGCATGCTGCGTTGGTCCGATCTGCTGCGCTACATCGATCAGGCTGGCGTGCGAGCACTGCCCCTGGTGCTGATGCTCGGCTATCTGATCGGCCTGATCCTGGCGTTCCAGTCCGCGGTGCCGATGCGCCGCTTTGGCGCTGATATCTTCGTCGCCAACCTGGTGGCACTCAGTCTGGTGCGCGAGCTTGGCCCGCTGCTGGCGGCGGTGATCCTGGCGGGACGCACGGGCTCGGCCTTCGCGGCAGAGATCGGCACCATGAAGGTGAACGAGGAGGTCGATGCCCTGATGACCATGGGGCTCGATCCGATGACCATGCTGGTGCTGCCACGGATCATCGCGGCGATGCTGGTGATGCCGGTCCTGACGTTGACGCTCGACCTGGCCGGTATGCTCGGCATGGCGACAGTGCTCCGCGGCTTCGGCTTTCCACTGATAACGATCGCCATGCAGGTACAGAACTGGGTAACCACGCATGACGTATATGGCGGCCTCTTCAAGGCGGTGTGCTTCGGCATCGCTGTGGCGGCGATCGGCTGCCGCGCGGGGCTCGGCACCGGCCTCGGCCCACGTGCTGTCGGTCTGTCAACCACCGCAGCGGTGGTCGGAGGCATCGTGGCCGCCATCGTGCTGGATGGCGTGTTCGCCCTGATCTTCTATCGGCTGAACCTGTGACGGGCGATACGATCATCCGCGTGGACCGCGTGGCACAGCGCTACGGTACGCGCAGCGTCTTTCGCAACGTCTCGTTCACGGTGCATCAGGGTGAGATATTCGCCATCCTCGGCGGGTCGGGCAGCGGCAAGTCAACCTTGATGCGGCAGTTGATCGGCCTACTGACGCCGAGTGCAGGGCGCATCGAGATTTTTGGCCGAACCATCACGGGCCCGCAGGGCGATGTGGCGCTGCGCGAGGTGCAGCGCAAAATGGGCGTGATGTTCCAGTCGGGTGCCTTGTTCGGCTCGATGAGTCTGCTCGAGAACGTCATGCTGCCGCTCGAGATGTTCACTGATCTGCCACCCGAGGGGTGCGAGGCCGTGGCGCGCGTGAAGCTCGGACTGGTCGGCCTGGGGGACGCCGCCCTGCTGAACCCGGCGGAGATTTCCGGTGGCATGGCGCGGCGCGCCGGCATCGCACGGGCGATGGCGCTCGATCCGCCTCTGCTGTTGCTCGATGAACCCTCCGCGGGGCTTGATCCCATCACTTCGGCTGGACTGGATCGGCTGATCCTCGATCTGCGGCAGGATCTCGGTGCCTCGTTTGTCGTGGTGACGCATGAGCTGGCGTCGATCCTGGCAATTGCTGATCGCTGCATCATGCTGGATCGTGCAGCGTATTCCGATGCGGGCGGCGTGATCGCGGAAGGCGACCCGCGGACGTTGCGCGATACCAGCCTGCATCCGAGGGTGCGTGCCTTCTTTCGTCGCGAATTGCCGGCCGTGGCTGCCGCGTGATGGAGGCGCGTGGTGTCTATCTGCGCGTCGGTCTGCTCATCCTTGGTGGGATCGCGCTGCTGATCGCACTGATCTGGTTTCTCGCCGGCGGCGAGATTGCGCACGGCACGCTGTTCGAATCGTATTTCAGTGAATCGGTGCAGGGTCTCGAGGTTGGTGCGACCGTCAAATATCGTGGCGTGACGATCGGTCGGGTGACCAGTATCGGTTTGGTGAGTGCGGAATACGGCAGCAACGGCCAACCGATCGCGGTCGAGAGCCAGACTTATCGCCTCGTGTTCGTGCGTTACGAAGTGGACCTGGCAAAGGTTGGTCTCCTGCCGGACGTCAAGGAGGCAGTAAGGCTGGGATTGCGGGCGCGTCTTGCCTCGCAGGGGATCACCGGGCTCAGCTACCTCGAACTGGATTTCGCCGATCCCGTGCAGTACCCGCCATTGGCGATCCCATGGGAGTCGAAGGCCGAATACATCCCGTCCATGCCCAGCACATTCCTTCAGGTGCAGGATGCCGCTCAGCATGTGCTGGCGAAGCTGAATGCGATCGATGTGGACAAGCTGTCGGCTCAGTTGGGCGACCTGTTCACCGAGCTGCGAACCAACCTTGCCAGCGGTGACATGCACAACGCGCTGGTGCAGGCGACCACGTTGCTGCGCGACACCGACGAGGCCTTGCGCGCGGCCGATCTACCGGGACTGACCGCGGACATCCAGCATACATCGGAGGCGCTGCGCGGCACGGTGCAAGGCCAGCAGATGCAGAAGCTGCTGGCCAATGCCGGCGCGGCGGCGGAGCAGTTCGCCACCGCGGCAGCCAGGCTGCCGCCGTTGATCGCAGCGGTCCAGGCGACGGCGCAGCGGGCCGGCAACGGAACGGCGGACGTCGAGCAGGGCCTGGTTCCACTGCTGCGCGACATGCAGGCGACTGCGCAGAATCTGCGCGAGATGACCGACGCGCTGCGTCGCTACCCGGCACAGGTGTTTGCGCAGCCGCCACCGCGCGCTGTGGAGCCGGCGCGATGAGGCGTCGCTGGGTGCTGGTCGGCGTGACGTCGCTCACCGGCTGTTCATTGCTGCCGCAGACGCCCTACCTGCAGCGGCGCGACTGGCCACTCGATGTGCATCGGCCGTCGGTGGAACCGCGTAACCAACATGGTCGCGTTCTGCTGTTGCGCAGCGTGCGGTCCGGCCCCGGCCTCGAGGCGCGCGGCATGCAATGGCTGCAACGCGACGGCAGCCTGCATGTGGATTTTTACGAGCAATGGGCCGTGCCGCCGGCACAGGCGGTGGAAAACGATCTGCGGCAGTGGCTGGCTGATTCCGGACGGTTCAGCGCTGTGGTGGCGCCAGGCAGCCGGCTGAACGCCGGTTTCGTGCTGGAGGGTGAGCTCGACGCGTTCGTCGCCGATTTGAAGACGGGTATGGCGCGGGTCGCGTTGGCACTGGTTCTGATCGACCAGCGACAGGGGGCAACGACGGTGCTTTTGCAGCGGACAGTCACGGCCGAGGTCAGGCTAGCCGGCGATGAGCCGCCGGCGATCGCGGATGCGATGAAGGCGGCGATCGTCGATGTGTTGCGACAGACCGAAACCGACATCGCCGCGGCCGTGCACTGATGCGCGGGTGAGCGAGGCAACGATCAGAGGTTGGGCCAGGAGCGGGTGCGGTTGGCCTCCTGGGCTGGCGTAAGCGTTTGCGGTCCGTCAGCCACTTGTGGTGGCTGGCCGGGCAGGCTGGCCGGGTCGCGCCAGCAATCGGCCACGCCGAGACTGCGGGTGCAGTATGGTTGTGCCTCGGGGAGTGGCTCGACCGGGCGGCAGTAGCTCTTTCCCTGATCCAAACGGACCAGCGAACAGTCCCTGCCGGACAATATCGAGTAGAGCGCGTCGAACGGGCTGCGTTGGATGACCGCGAAGCTGCCGACAGTGACGCCGACGCCGATGGTTGCCGCCTGTTCAGGCGTAACGCAGCCCGCGAGCAACAGCAGGAGGAGCAACACGCATCTCACCCCGACAGCATGCGCCTGTCAGGTAAATCGATAGTTTGCATCGCGTTTGCGAGGCCGCGGGTGCGTCGCTATGGTCCGCCGCGCCGACGGAGCGGCAGTAGCAGCGAATCGTGCGGGAGCCCACGTGGTCGACATATTCGACGAGGTCGATGAGGAACTACGCGCCGAACGCGCCCAGCAACTGCTGAAGCGCTATAGCGGGGTGATCGTGGCGGGCGTTCTGCTGATCGTGGGCGCGGCGGTCGGCTGGCAGGGCTGGCGCTGGTACGCGGCACGGCAGGACGGGGCGGCGGCGGCGCAGTACCTGGTCGCGATGAATTTGGCGAATGCGACGGCCGCGGGCAGCAGCGAGGCAAGCCGCACTGCCGCCATCGCCACATTCTCGAAATTGGCGACCGCCCTGCCTGAGGGCTACGCGACGCTGGCGCGGCTGCGTGAGGCGGCGCTGAAGGCGGATGCCGGTGACGCGCAGGGTGCCGCAGGTACCTGTGGGATCAGGTGGCGGGCGATTCGTCGGCCGACCCGTTGTTGCGCGACCTCGCGAGCCTGCTCTGGGCGCAGCATCAGATCGACACCGGTGATCCGTCGCTGCTGGAGGCGCGGCTGAAGGCTCTGGCCGCGCCGGAGAATCCCTGGCATGCGATGGCCGAGGAGCAGCTTGCGCTGCTGGACCTGCGGCTTGGAAAGACGGATCAAGCCCGCACGTCGCTTCGCCGCCTGGCGCAGGACACGACGGCGCCGAGTGGCGTACGCGGACGGGCAAGCGGCCTGCTGAGCCGGCTGGGCGGTTGACAGCCATGACGCGACTCACGCGACGAAGCGCGCTGCTGGCGCCGTTGGCGCTGGGCGGTTGCGGCCTGTTCGACGACTGGTTCGGCACGCACAAGACGCCGCTGCCGGGCAAGCGAGAGGCTATTTCGACCGAGCACGGGACGCTGAAGGTGGACGAGGGCGTGCCGAAAGTGGAACTCCCGGCGGCGGTGAGCAACGTTGCCTGGCCGCAGGCGGGGGGCAATCCGGCGCATTTCATGGGCCACCTCGCCGCCGGGCAACGTCTGAGCGAGGCCTGGAGCGCCAATATCGGGGCCGGCGGCGGCTATCGGCGCAAAATCATGGCCCAGCCTGTGGTGGCGGACGGCATTATCTATGTGATGGACTCCGATGCGGTGGTCTCGGGCTTCGAGGTCGCCGGCGGCAGGCGGGTCTGGCGGTTCGACACACGGAGGGATGAGGACGACAGCAGCAACGTGGGTGGCGGCCTCGCGCTGGATCAGGGCACGCTCTACACGGTCAACGGCCTGGCGGAACTGGTGGCTCTGGATGCTGCCAAGGGCACCGTTCGCTGGCGCAGCAACTTCGGCGCGCCCACACGGTCCGCGCCGACAGTGGTGGAGGGACGGCTGTTCGTCACCACCATCCAGGACCGCATGCTGGCGCTGGCGACCGACGACGGACGGCAATTGTGGTCGTACCAGGCCACCAATCCGGCGACGAGCCTGCTTGGTCGGCCGGCACCCGCCTATACCGATGGGTTGGTTATAGGCGGGTTCGGTTCAGGCGAACTGGCGACGTTGCACGCGGAAAGCGGCACTCCCGTCTGGACTGACACCCTGACGACCTCGGTGGGCAGCCGGGGGCTGGTGGACGTCTCGGCGGTTCGCGGGCTGCCGGTGGTTAGCGATGGCAGGGTCTATGCGATCAGCGTCGGCGGGCTGGCGGTCGCCATCGATCTGCCGAGTGGCCGGCGGCTGTGGGAGCGCGAGGTTGCGGGCGAGGACAGTCCGTGGGCGGCTGGGTCCTGGCTGTTCATCGTGTCGCTCGAGCAGAAGATTGCGGCGCTGAACCGCGACGATGGCCGGGTGGCCTGGGTTACCGATCTGCCGCGATGGGAGGACACCGAGAAGCAGAAGGATGCGATCACCTGGTTTGGGCCGCTGCTGGCGGGCGACCGGCTGGTGGTGGCTGGTACGAACCATCAGGCGCTGGCGCTAAGCCCTTATACCGGCAAGATTCTCGGTCAGCAGGACCTGTCGGGGGCGGCATCGCTTGGGCCTATCGTGGCGGGCGGCACCGTGTTCGTGGTGACGGACGACGGCAGGCTGCTGGCGCTGCGCTGACCGGCCGTGCTGCCATTGGTGGTGATCGCCGGCCGGCCGAATGTGGGCAAGAGCACGCTGTTCAACCGGTTGGCCGGCAGGCGGCTCGCGTTGGTGTCGGACACGCCGGGCGTCACCCGCGACCGGAAGGAGGCGGAGGCGCTGCTGCGCGGCCGGCAGGTACGGCTGGTCGATACCGCGGGGCTGGAGGAGGCCGCGCCGGACACGCTGGCCGGGCGGATGCGGCAGGGCGCCGGGGTCGCGACGGCGGCCGCCGATCTGGTGGTGTTCGTGGTGGATGCGCGGGCTGGGGTGACGCCGGCGGACCGCCACTTTGCCCAGTGGCTGCGGCGGCAGGGACGCTCCGTTCTGCTGGTGGCGAACAAGGCGGAGGGGCGGTCAGCACGGTCCTCGGTGCTGGAGGCGTTCCAACTGGGCTTCGGCGAGCCGGTCGCTGTCTCGGCTGAGCACGGGGAGGGGATCTCGGAGCTGATGACCGAGATCGCCGACCGGCTGCCAGTGCCAACGGAAATAGCAGGGGAGGTACCAGAGGAGGGTGTGCGGCCGCTGAAGCTTGCGATCGTAGGGCGGCCGAACGCGGGGAAGTCGACCCTGCTGAACCGGCTGATCGGCGAGGAGCGGATGCTGACCGGACCGGAGCCAGGGCTGACGCGGGATGCCGTCTCGGTGATGTTGGGTCATCCCGGGGGGGCGATCGAACTGGTGGACACCGCCGGATTGCGGCGAAAGGCACGGATCGAGGCGCCGCTGGAGAAGCTGGCGGTGGGGGCGGCGATCGGTGCGCTGAAGCTGGCGGAGATTGTGGTGCTGGTGGTGGACGCCACCGAAGGTCTGCACGACCAGGACCTGCAGATCGCGCAATTGATCGCGCGCGAGGGCCGGGCGTGTGTGATCGCGCTGAACAAGTGGGACGCGGTGGCGGACCGGTCGGCGGCGCGGCGCGCGGTGACTGAGCGGCTTGAGATGAGCCTGACGCAGTTGCGAGGCGTTCCAGTGGTGCCGCTCTCGGCGATGACCGGGGCGGGGATCGACAGGTTGCTGCCGGCGGTGCGGCGGGCACACGCGGTATGGAACACAAGGCTACCGACCGCGGGGCTGAACCGCTGGTTCGAGCAGGCGCTGGCGCGGCACCCGCCGCCTCTGGTGAGCGGGCGGCGGTTGAAGCTGCGGTATATCACCCAGGCCAAGGCACGGCCGCCGACCTTTGTCGCGTTCGGGACGCGGGCGGAGCGGCTGCCAGAGGATTACCAGCGGTATCTGGTCAACAGCCTGCGGGAGGCGTTCGAGTTGCCGGGCACGCCGATCCGGTTGCAACTGCGGGGGACGCGAAATCCCTATGCGGAGGGCTAGTTCCGGCTCGGCTGCACGGGCATCCCTCCCTCCCCTCGACCCGCTCCCGCAGGGGGAGGGGGAGGGCAGGGGATGAGCTTCTTTGTGGGACTGCTCGTCCGCGCCGGAGTTACCGCGCTGGTGGTGGTGGGTGCCACGGTGGCGGCCGAGGTGGCGGGGCCCTTCTGGGGCGGGCTGATCGTCTCGCTGCCGGTGGCGGCGGGGCCGGCATACGTGATGCTGGCGCTGCAGCACGACGCCGCGTTCATCGCAGCAAGCGCGCTGAACAGCCTTGCGGTGAACGCGGCCAGCTTCGTGTTTCTGGCCGCGCTCGCGCTGCTGGCGCTGCGGGTGCGCTGGTGGTGGGCGCTGGTCGGCAGCCTGGTCGCGTGGACCGGCACGGTGCTGCTGATCCGTCAGGTCGAGTGGGACGCGGTCGGCGCTGTCGTGCTCAACGTCGCCGCGGTCCTGGTGTGCCTGGTGCTGACCAGATCGGTGGAGCGCGAGGCGGCCGCGCCGGATGGGCCGGTGCGACGGCGGTGGTTCGAGTTGCCGGTGCGGGCGGCGATGGTGGGGTTGCTGGTGGGCGGAGTGGTCACCGGCAGCCGGGCGCTCGGGCCGGCGCTGACCGGCATGGCGGCGGTGTTTCCGGTGGCGTTCACCAGTTTCGCGCTACTGGTGCTGCCTCGGGTGGGTGGCCCGGCGGCGGCGGCGATCATGGCGAGCGCGCTGCGGGCGATGCCTGGATTTGCACTCGCTCTGCTGACATTGCACGTGGCGGCGGTGCCGCTGGGGGCAGGGGTTGCGCTGGCGGTGGCGCTGCTGCCGTCGCTGGCGTGGTCGGCGATGCTGCTGCTGCAACGGGGTCGGCGACGGGAAGTTGCGATGGCGAGGAGGCCGCCGCGTCACGCCGCGTAGATGTCCTCGACGCTGATTGTGATGCCCGGCGGCTCGAAGTCTTATCTCGCCGGCCATGACGGTACCTGTCTCGATCGAGCCGTCGTCCCCGCGTCGGTGATGCGCAACCTGCGGCTCGTCGGCCCAGACGATCAGGTAATGGCGCAGCGAGGGTAGCCTGAAATGCTCCTGGAGCTTCCAGGCGCGATCGGTGGCGCTCGCGCTGGGTGACAATACCTCCACGACGATCAGTGGGTCTGGCACTGCGACAGCGTCGTCCGGCAACTTACCGCCACAGTGAACGACGGCGTCGGGTTCGTAGTCGCTGTCCCCTACCTCGACCGTCATTCCATCGGTGTAGACCTCGCAGGGAAGACTGGCAGCCTGCACGGCCTGGCGCAGCACCTGCCAGACGAGAGCCTTCCGCAAATTGTGGCCTGCTCGTTCGGGTGCCATCGCAACCACGACGCCATTCACCCGCTCGAACCGGCCGGCTGGTTGCTGCTCCACCCACGCCCGGTATTCGTCGCGGCTCATCCTGACGACGGGCTCAAAAGCCGAAGATGCGCTCATTGGCATTCGCACCACCATAATGCATCAGATTTGCACATATTGCGCCGCGAGGTCGAACAGCGGTACGACGGGTGATGACCCTGCTCACAGCCTTCGCCGCCAAAAGCCTGCTCGCCTTCGGTGTGCTGCTGTTTGTTCTCCAACTCGTCGCGCACGAGATCGGCTACCGGGTCGGTCTCTGGCTCGCCGCGCGGCGCGGGGCGCAGACCGATAGCGTCGGCGTGGTGGTCGGCGGCATGCTCGGGCTGCTGGCGTTCGTGCTGGCGCTTACGCTCTCGTTCGCCAATAGCGGCTTCAGTGAGCGCCGTGCGGGAACGCTGTCGGAGGCCAATGCCATCAGCACGGCATGGCTTCGCGCCGAGGCGATCGGGCATCCGCGCGGCGACGAGATCGCCAGGCTGCTCGAACAGTATACACATTTGCGTATTGCCTTCATCCAGGCGGCGGACGATCCGGCCGCGCTCGACGAGTTGAATCGACGCAGCAATGCGCTGCAGACGCAGATCTGGGGACACGTATCCGCCATCGCCCGGGAGCGGCCGGACGCTGTCGTCGCTTCATTGATGGCGGCGCTCAACGACACATTCGACATGACGACGGCCGCACGCTTCGCGTATTCGCTGCGCCTGCCGCCTGAGTTGCTCGGGCTGCTGATCGGCATGGCGCTGATCAGCATGGCCGCTCTTGGCTATCAGATGGGCCTCAGGCGCAATCAGCTCCATGCAATGGCGGCGTTGCTCACCCTGATGTGGACGGTGGTGATTTTCGACATCATCGATCTGGCATCGGCACGGACCGGCTCGCTGCGCACCAGCGCCGCGGTCTACGAGTGGACATTGCAGAGTTTTCACGGCGGCGTGCCGATCCCGCCGCCGCCGTGACATGGAACAGGCGGTTCAGGCGGCCGGCAGCAATGCGGCGGGATACGGACCGTGCGGCAAGGTGTCGAGCTTCAGCTTGACCGGCGTGCCCAGCCAGAGCGCCTGACTGGTGTGGTCCTCGTACTCGTCGTCGGTCAAAGGATGCACCAGGATGTCGAGGCCCTCGCGGTTGAACATCAGCCAGGGCACGATGTGCTGGAAGACGTCGGTCTTGAAGATGACCTGCATCTGCGGCACGGGATGCGGACCGGCTATGCCGCTGTTCCGGCCGAGCTGCACCGAGAAGTTCGCCGCCAGCGACTCACGCAGCCTGGTGGCGACCGGCAAGGTCGTGTCGTCGTAGTAGATATGCACGTGATAGCCGTGAAGTTCGGCGGGCAAACTGGTCATGACGAACTCCTCCATTCTTGGGGTTTGAACTCAGGATAGCGTGAACCGCTTGCGCTCGACAATCGGCTCAATGCCGCCATGCCAGCCACTCGCGCGCTGCTGCCGCGAAATTCCACTGCGGCACATATCCGGTATCGCGCGCGATCTTGCCGATGGCCATCGGCCCGCGATGAAAGCCGGTATGGCTGTCGATGTTTGCCGGCTCGTCCGGCGCGGCGTGGTGCCAGTGGACGTCCGGCACGAGTTGCGACAGTGCCTCGCACCAGGTCGCCGCCGATCCGAGCCGGCCGCTTCCCAGATTGTAGACCACGCGCGACAAGGCAGGAGCATCGGCCAGCCGCACCAGTCCGTCCGCCACATCGCGCGAGAAGATGAAGTCGCCGCGCCAGGCCGGCGCCAGCACCGCCTCCTCGCCGCGCCTTGCACACTCCAACACCTGAAGCATCGGCGATAGCGTGTCGCGCACGCCCGTGGCGTATTCCCACGGGCCATAGACGCTGCCGAGACGCGCCGCGGCGAAGCCAATTCCCTGCGTTTCGGCCACGCGCGGCAGCAGTGTCTCGGCCGCGCGCTTGGTTAGGCCGTAGAGGGTTACCGGCGTCGGAACCACCGTGTCCTCATCGATCAGCGGCACGTCGCGCGCGGCGGCGCCATAGATCGCGCCGGAACTCGGATAGACGAAGCGAGGCACCCCGCGTCGCGCAGCCGCCGTCAGGGTGGCAACCGCGCCCTGGATGTTCACCGCGACGATGGTTTCCGGATCGGCTTTCTCACGTGCCGATCCGGCGGTGATCACGGCGCAATGGATCACCGCCTCGATTGGCGCGCTGGTGAGTGCACGCGTGAGGTCAGCCGCGGACAGGATCGAGCCGCCGATCAACGTGAAGCGGCCCGGCAGAGCGGCGAAGCTGCGGCGTGCGCGCTCGGGCAACGCGATGCGGTCGAGCCCGATCACGTCGCGACCGGCAGTCAACAGGTACTCGGCAACGTTGAGTGCCACGAAGCCGGCGGCACCGGTGATCAGGATGGCCATGATGGACGCAGACTAACCGGCTGCGGCAGTTGCGCCAGATGCCAGCTTCGTGGTGGTGCGCGTTACCCGAAGGTGTAGTTTGCGAAGATCGCCTCCGCCCGCCTGAAAGCCTTATCCACCGCCGCCTGTGGTGTCATGCCGCCCTTGAGGACATCGACATACGCTACGCCCCAGAGCTGCTCGGCGCTCACCTGGCCCCAGGCCGGATTGTAGCCATAGTAGGCGGCGGTCGTGGGCCCAAGCACCAATTCTTGCACAAACGGCGCGCGGTGCGGGTCGCTCGGATCGAGCCACCAGGGGTCTTCCTTCGCGATGCGCGGAATCGAGGGCACGGTGCGGCCGAGCCCGCCCTTCAGGTTCGTGTTCAGCACGTCCGGCTGCAGGAAGAACCGGGCGAAATCCTTGGCGACCTCGACATTCCTGGTGCCCTTTGGAATGAACAGGCCGCCGGCGCCGACCGGTGCCGGCATCGGCTTGCCGTCGTTGGTCAGCGGCAGGCCGAGGGTCTTCATCTCGACGTCATAGGCCTTCCTATCCTTGATCATCGCCAGCTCGGTGGAGATCGAGCCGTCGAGATCCATAACGAGCAGCTTCTCGTGGAAAGCGTTGTTGTCGTCCGCATCGTTCCAGCTCAGCGCCTCGGGTGGCACGTAGCCTTCCTTGTACGAATTGGTGAGCCAGGTCACGGTCCGGATCGCCGCCTCGCGCACCTGTGGATTGTCGGTATGCAGCTTGCCATCTGGCGTGACGATGTCCGCGCCGCCATTGGCGATCATGAAATGCTGGAACAAGCCGTTGCCGTCGTTCGGTCCGACGGTGGTCATCTGCGGCCCCAGCGCATAGATCTTCCGCCTTCCCTTGGCGCGCAGTACCTGCTGCATGGGCTTGAAGAAGTCCCAGCGTGCATCCCAGGTGTTGGGGATGTCCGACAGCTTGAAGCCGGCCTGCTCAACGAGATCGCCCCATATGTGGAACGGCTCCCCGCCCTGGTTGAGCGGAACAAGATAGTAGCCGCGGCGCTTGGTGACGCTGTTGTAGTAGCTGGAGTTCAGCAGCGCGGTCTTGCTGAGCTCCGACTCGTGCGCCTCGACGATGTCGCTGACTTCCAGGATCTTGTCGTTCCATGCATTCTGCGGCAGGAGCGTCCCGGGCGCGATGTGAAAGATCAGATCCGGCACGTCGCCGGTAGTCAGTGCGGAGATGATCTTCTGGTTCAGCGCCGTGAACGGCATGATGCTGAGGTCGATCTTGTTACCGCTCGCCTTCTCGTACTGCGCGGCGGTGTTGCGGAAGGCGGCATCCTCTTCCGGCACGAAGCCCTGGTCCCGCCAGACAATGGCGGTACTCGCCTCTGCCTTGGCGATATGTGGTCGTGCCAGAAGACCCGTTGCCGCCAAACCGAAGGCTGAACAAATCATTGATCGCCGGCTCATGCGTTTCATGGCCGCTTTCCTTCCCTGACTGGTTGATGCCGGCTTGTTTGGGCCGTTGTTACTTGCAACGAGCCTGCATCGGCCTGGGCGAGCCAGTCAAGACAATTAGAGTCACGTAAGCGTATTCACGCCGACAAGTAAAACCGCAGTATTTACTCTGGAATCGCGCACAGTCTGGGTCGCCGCCAGCGGCGTTGCCATCAGTCCTGCGCAGGAGCCGAGCGGCTCAATCGGACGAAGGCGTGATCCTAACCGAACGTGTATTTCGCGAAGATGGCATCCGCCCGTTTCAATGCCTTGTCCACTGCGGCCGCGGGCGTCGCCCCATTTTTGATGACATCGGCATGCGCCACGCCCCAGAGCTGCTCGGCGTTCACCTGTCCCCATGCCGGATTGTAGCCGTTGTAGCTGGGCATGGTCGGTCCCAGCACGGCTTCCCGCACGTAGGGTGCAAGGTGAGGGTCCTTGGTATCGAGCCAGAACGGGTCGCTGGTCACCAGCGAGGGAATCACCGGGACCCAGCGACCGAGACCTTGCTTCAGATTTTCGTTCATCACCTGCGGCTGGATGAAGAATCTCATGAAATCCTTGGCGACAGCGACGTTCTTTGCTCCTTTTGGGATGAAGCCGCCGCCGGCGGCTTCGAGCGCGGGCATCGGCTTGCCGTCATTGCCATTGGGCAGCGCCACCGTCACCGATGCCTCGAATGCCTGCTTGTCGTGGACCATGGCGAGTTCGGTCGACAGCGTACCGTCGAGATCCATGAGGATCAGCTTCTCGTGGTAGGCGTTGTTGTCGTCGGCGTCGTTCCAGCTCAGGGCCTCAGGCGGCACGTAGCCTTCCTTGTAGCAATTCGTCATGTACTCGACGGACTTGATTGCCGCCTCGCGCACCTGTGGATCGTCGGTGTGCAGCTTGCCATCCGGGGTGACCATGTTCGCGCCGCCGTTGGCGAACAGGAAATGTCCGAACAGCCCATTGCCATCATTCGGTCCGACCGTGGTGATCTGCATGCCCAGGGCATAGAGCTTGCGCCTGCCCTTGCCGCGCAGCACCTGCTGCATCGGCTTGAAGAAATCCCAGAATGCGTCCCAGGTCTTCGGGGCGTCGGACAGTTTGAAGCCTGCCTGTTCCACCAGATCGCCCCAGATGTGGAACGGCTCGCAGCCTTGCTTGATCGGCACAAGGTAAAAGGCACGCTGCTTCGTGACGCTGTTGTAGAAGCTGGAGGCGAGCACCGAGGTTTTGCTGAGCTCCGATCTGTGTGCCTCGACGATGTCGCTGACATCCTCCAGTTTGTTCTCCCAGGCGTTCTGCGGCAGGATTGTCGCTGGGGCGTCGTGAAAGACGAGGTCGGGCACCTCACCACTGGTCAGAGCCGAGATGACCTTCTGGTTCAGCGCGGTGAACGGCATGATGCTGAGGTCGATCTTGTTGCCGCTGGCCTTTTCATAATCGGCGACGGTCTTGCGAAAGGCCGCATCCTCCTCAGGGACGAAGCCTTGCACCTGCCAGACGGTTGCGGTCGAGGCTGCTGCGTTGGCGATGCATGGGCGCGCCAGCATCCCCGCTGCCGTGAGGCTCAGGGATCCCCGAACTACCGACCGCCGGCTCATGGGCTTCATGGCCGTTCCTTCCCTGCTTGCTGAGCGGTCGCCTGTGCGCCGCCTCTTACGCGTCTCAAGAGTACGCCGCTTCATCGGCGGCAGTCAAAGCATTTGAGCCGCGTCCGGCCGGCCGGTGTGGCTGTTAACCGCCGCTTAATCGTTGCGGTGACGATTGAGGATCAGCGAGAGGTCAGGCTTGGTTCGAGGTCGATCTGGAGGCAACCATGAACTCCTACGTGCTGCTGGTATTCGATAGCTGCCGATACGATTCGATGGCGGCCGCGTGGCCGGCGCTGCAGAACATCCCGCGGATCGGCGAACTCAATCGCGCCTACTCGCTGTCAACATGGACCTTCACCTCGCATATTCTGTTCACGCTTGGACGGCTGCCCTGGACGGACCGGCGCACCGACACGACGCAGCAGAAGACCGAGCTGGCGGACCTCCGACTGTGGCAGACGCGCCTCGGTCTCACCGAGGATCATCCGTTCCGAACCGATTGCGATCTGCGGACCGGGCTGCATCGCCTGGGGTATGAGCTCAATGCCGTCACGTCGGCCAATCCGCTGACCGAGGACTCGCGGTTCAGCGGCTTCGTCGACAGCCTGGTTTCAGTCGGGCAATTCGATGACTGTCTCGAACGGGTGCTGGCGAAGCTCGATTTCGGCCGGCCGCAATACCTCATCATCAATGTCTGCGAGACGCACTACCCGTACTACGACGGTGCCTACGATCCGGATTTCTCGCCGTATCGCCTGCACGGCTTCGCAGCCCAGATGCGTGCGGCGGCAGCGGATCAGCAGGTGACAATTCCGACCTATGACGACGCCCTGCTGTCAGTGCTTCGGCGACGCCAGGTCAGCTCGATCCGCTACCTCGATTCCGTCATTCCCAGGCTGTTCGGCAAGCTTCCCGCCGATACCTACATCACGATCACGGCGGATCACGGCGATTGCTTCGGCGAAGATGGCTTCGTGGGCCACGGCGAGGTGTGGAACAAGATGGTGCTCGAGGTGCCATTCCTCGAGGGGCGGGTTCCCCCGTAGTCGCTGCCGCATCACGATCGGAGCGTCGCAGCCTCCGGCGATGCCGCGGCGGTGCAACAGGCGCCGTGGCGCTGTTCGGCGGGTGTGCAGAGTGCGGCCAGCAGTGGCGCGACAGCTTGTGGCTGCGCCAGCGAAGCGGGCTCCTCGCCGGGGAAGGCGTTCGCGCGGAGGCGGGTTCCGACCACGCCCGGGTCGAACAGGTTCACCCGCAGGCGGGTCGTCTTCACCTCGTCTGCCCAGGTCAGCACGAGGTGTTCCATCCCCGCCTTGGTCGCGCCATAGGCGCCCCAGTACGCTTTCGGCGTGCGCGCGCGCTCATCGGTGACGAATACGGCGCGGCCGGCGGCGGCGTTGCGCAGCAGCGGGTCGCAGGTTCGGATCAGATGCCAGGCAGCCGTCAGGTTGACCGCGATCACGTCGGCCCAGTCGTCGGGCAGGATATGCGCCGCCGGGGTCAGGCGGCCGAGCGAGCCGGCGTTGTGAACCAATACGTCGAGCCGACCGAAGCGTTGGTGGATGCTGGGGCCGATGGCATCGATCTGATCCCCTTCCGCCAGATCGAGCGGCAGCAGTGTCGCGCTGCCGCCGATCGCGCGGATCGCATCGTCGGTCTCTTCCAGGCCGCCTTGGGTACGTGCCGTAATCACCACGTGCGCGCCGAGGCGGGCGAGTTCGACGGCGGTCGCCGCGCCGATGCCTCGGCTTGCGCCGGTGATCAGAGCAATGGAGCCGGCCAGCGCCGTCAATGGCTCTCCGCCAGCAGACTGAGCTGTCGCTCGGAATTGTCGGCTTGATCGGGCAGGCTGATGGGATAATCGCCGGTGAAGCAGGCGTCGCAGTAGTGCGGCCGGGCGCTGTCGCGTTCGCGTTTGCCAAGCGCGCGATAGAGCCCGTCGATCGAGATGAAGGCCAGACTGTCCACGCCGATCTGATCTGCCATCTCGTCGACCGAAAGCCGCGCTGCCAGCAGCTCGCCGCGCTCCGGCGTATCGATGCCGTAGAAGCAGGAATGCGTCGTGGGCGGCGAGGAAATGCGCATATGCACTTCGCACGCGCCAGCCTGGCGGACCATCTCGACGATCTTCCGGCTGGTGGTGCCGCGCACGATCGAGTTCGTCCACCAGGATCACCCGCCTGTCCTTCAGCACCGATCGATTGGCGGAGTGCTTCAGCTTCACGCCGAGATGGCGGATGTGGTCGGTCGGTTCGATGAAGGTACGGCCGACATAGTGGTTGCGGATGATACCGAGTTCGAACGGGATGCGGCTTTCGTTCGCATAGCCCATCGCTGCCGGCACACCGGAGTCGGGCACCGGCACCACCACGTCGGCAGGCACTCCCGACTCGCGCGCCAGTTCGGCACCGATCTGCTTGCGCGCGTCGTAGACCGGCGTGCCCTCCATGATCGAATCGGGTCGGGCGAAGTAGATGTATTCGAATACGCAGAACCGTTCGCGCGTGCGGCCGAACGGCTTGATGCTGTGAACGCCCTGGTCGTTGATCACGACCAGCTCGCCCGGCTCAACGTCGCGCACGAAGTCGGCGCCGACGATGTCGAGCGCGCAGGTCTCGCTCGCGAGCACCCAACCGCCGGTGCCCTCGTTGCCGATGCGGCCCAGGATCAGCGGTCGCACACCGAGAGGGTCGCGTACGCCCATCAGCGCCTCGGTGGACAACGCCACCAGCGAATAGGCGCCGATCACCTGCTTCAGCGCGTCGATCAGCCGATCGACCACGGTGGAGTAAAGGCTGATCGCGATCAGGTGGACGAACACCTCGGAATCGGTGGTGGACTGGAACAGGCAGCCGCGCCGCACGAGGGTCCGCCGCAGGACATGCGCGTTGGTCAGGTTGCCGTTATGCGCCACCGCGAAGCCGCCGAATTCGAAGTCGGCGTAGAGCGGTTGCACATTGCGGAGGATGGTGCCACCTGTGGTGGCATAGCGGTTGTGGCCGATCGCACTGGAGCCGGGGAGTGCCGCGATCACTCTGGCGTCGCCAAAGTTGTCGCCGACCAGGCCGAGACCGCGATGGGAATGAAAATGGCTGCCGTCGAAGGTGACGATGCCGGTGGATTCCTGGCCACGATGCTGCAGCGCGTGCAGGCCGAGTGCGGTGCGGGCCGCAGCATCGGGGACGTTCCACACGCCTAAAACGCCGCACTCCTCGTGGAACTTGTCGTCCTGCGGCGAAGTCAAGGCCATGCCGACACTCTCCTCGATCTGCGTACGTTCAGCGCCCCACTGCGCGGCCTTGCGGTGTCGCCTGCAACAGGTCGGCCGCTGCCGTGTCGCGACCTCTTGGCGGGGCACTGACCTCGCCCGGACGAATTTCGGATGGCAACTGGTCGACGACCCACCTGGCACCAAGATAGACCGGCCATACCGATTCGGACTGCAAGACCGGTTCGGGCCAGCGCATCACCGGCACCACCATCCCTGCACCGATATAGGCAATGATGGCCAGCGCCGCACCCCGGGCAAGGCCGAATACCAGACCCAGCGTCCGGTCAAGGCCACCGACCGGCGATGCGCGCACCAGGGCGCTGATCCAGCGGGAGATCAGAACCAGCACGATCAGGGTGATGACGAACACGACGGCGAAGGCGACTGGATCGACCCAGGGCGAGTGGCCCAACCACGTCTGGAACTGCGGGCGTATCCGCGGCAGCGCCCAGACGCCCGCGAAGATGGCGCCGACATAGGCGGCGAGGCCGAGCACCTCGCGGACCAGGCCGCGCACGAAGGCGAGCAGGGCCGATACCGCCAGCACAGCCAGAACGACGAAATCGACCCAGGTCATTAAACCGCCACGAACGCCGCCGGCTTTATCGAACGCAATACGCCCGTCGCCAAGCCGCGATCATGCGGAGCGCGTCTCATTCTGCACGAATCGCGCGACGAGGTCGGAAATGTGACCAATTTCCGTGAGCTGCAGGCCGTCTGGGGGCGCGGGCGAACGGCCACCGCGAGCGATCCGGCGCGGCAGCGTCGCCTGCTCAAACCCCAGCTTCGCCGCCTCCTTCAGGCGGGAGTCGGCCTGCGCGACCTGACGAACCTCGCCCGAGAGGCCGATCTCGCCGAAATACACCATACCGGCATCGGTCGGCGTGTCGGTGGCCGCCGACACCAGCGCCGCCGCCACGGCGAGATCCGCGGCCGGTTCGCTGACGCGCAGTCCGCCGGCGATATTCAGATAGACATCGGTCGCGCTGAGCCGCATTCCGCCGCGCGTCTCCAGCACCGCGAGCAGCATCGGGAGGCGTCCGCCGTCCCAGCCGATCACCGAGCGACGCGGCGTGCCTGAGGGATTGGGCGACAGCAGCGCCTGCACCTCGACCAGCACCGGCCGTGTGCCTTCCACACCGGCGAACACCGAACTGCCGGCGACATTCCCGCGGCGTTCGGCGAGGAACAGGGCTGATGGGTTGGCGACCTCGGCCAGGCCGCGATCGGTCATTTCGAACACGCCGATCTCGTCGGTGGCGCCGTAGCGGTTCTTCACCGCGCGCAGGATGCGGAACTGGTGGCCGCGGTCGCCTTCGAAGTACAGCACCGCGTCCACCATGTGCTCCAGCACGCGGGGGCCGGCGATGGCACCGTCCTTGGTGACGTGCCCGACCAGCACCAGTGCGAATTTTCCGGCCTTCGCGAGCTGGATCAGTTCGAAGCTGGAGGCGCGCACCTGGGCTACCGTGCCGGGGGCGCTGTCGATCGAGTCGAGCCACATGGTCTGGATCGAATCGATCACGACCAGAGCGGCATCACCGGCCGACTGGAGACTGGCGGCGATGTCGCGCAGGTTGATCGCGGCGGCCAGTTCCAGCGGGGCGTCCTGCACCCCGAGACGGCGGGCGCGCAGACGGGTCTGCTCGATCAATTCCTCGCCGGAGATGTACAACACGCGCCGACCGTCGCGTGCCAGGGCGGCCGCCGCCTGCAGCAGCAATGTCGATTTGCCGATGCCCGGATCGCCGCCGACCAGGATCGCCGAGGCCGGCACGAGGCCACCACCGAGAACGCGGTCCAACTCGGCGATGCCGGTGGCGCGGCGCGGCGGAGGCTCGGCGGTGCCGGCGAGATCGACGAATGCAACACGCCGCCCGGCGGCGCCCTTCGCGGCGGGACCGGGACGAGGGGCGATCGCCTCCTCCACGATGGTGTTCCACTCGCCGCAGGCTTCGCAGCGGCCTACCCATCGCGGGCTGACACCGCCGCAGCTCTGGCAGACGAAGCGGGATGTGGGCTTGGCCAATGCGCGTCAGGGGCGATTGGCGGTCAGCATGACCTGGCCACTGGCGACGTTCTTCACGGTGCTGACCAGCAGCCGCCACTGGCGCTCGCCTCGCGAGGCCAGGTATTCGCGGTGCTCGAGCGCGTTCTCCTGGGGGTCGGGCCCATCGCTGGTCACCCTGAAGGTGATGCTGGCCGCAGTCATGTCCTGCTCAAGGTCGGTGACCGCGCCAGAGGCGCCGGCCCTTTGGGCGACAACCGAGCAGGAACCGCCGTCCTCGGAGATCAGGACGAACTTGCCTGCCGCGTTGGAGGCGTCGAACACGACACCGGGCCGGCCGTAAAGGAAGCGCTTCTGAGCCTCGGACGGCAGTGACGTCAGGCCGGTCCTGTTTGCCCAGCCGCGCAAGCCTTCCTTGTCGCCGGCGAATTGGATGCAGCTTTGCATGAACAGGCCGGCAACCTGCTTCGCGGCGGCGTCCGATGCATCGTCGGCGCGGACCGGCGCCGCCAGGGCCATCATACTGGCGCAAGCCATGAGCCCCATGCCGTGCGGTCGCATCGTGGCTTTGTCCTGGTATCTCACTATCGGCAGGGCGCGAGGCACGCTGGCAATGACGGCCCACCATTCGACGCTGGATACTAGCGACCTCTCACCGATTCGCTAACGCCGGAGTTCCATCTGGATCGGGCCCTCACGTCGTCCGTGCGTGAACTGATCGACCACGGGGTTGCCGCTGTCCATCAGGCTTGACGCCGGACCGCTCCAGACGATCTGCCCGCGATGGATCATCGCCGCGGCATCACCGATACGGCGGGCGCTGGCGATGTCATGGGTGATCGCCACCGCGGTGCTGCCGAGCTGCCTGACGCAGTTCACCACCAGGTCGTCGATCACCGCGCCCATGATGGGGTCGAGGCCGGTGGTCGGCTCGTCGAAGAACATGATGTCGGGCTGGGCGGCGATGGCGCGAGCCAGTGCCACGCGCTTCTGCATGCCGCCGGAGAGTTCCGCCGGGTAAAGCTCGCCCACACTGGACGCCAGCCCAACCTGGGCGAGGAACTCGGCTGCGCGCGAGGGGCCGTCCGAGCGACGCAGCCGCCGCTGGGCGAGCAGGCCGAACACGACATTCTCCCAGACCGGCAGGCTGTCGAACAGTGCGCCGTTCTGGAACAGCATACCGATGCGGGAGCGGGCAGCGTCCTGCTCACGGCGCGGCAGGGGCAGGATGTCGGTGCCGTCGATCTCGATACTGCCGGAGTCGGGTTCGAGCAGGCCGAGGATGCATTTGAGCAGCACGGACTTGCCGGAGCCGGACCCGCCCAGCACGACCATCGAGGTGCTCGGCATGATGTCGAGGTCGATGCCGTCGAGCACGAGCTTCTCGCCAAAGGATTTGCGGAGGTCGCGCAGGCGGATCCTGGGCAGTGTTTCGGTCATTCGATCTGGCGTGCCGTCGTTGCTGCATGGCGGAGGGTCGGGGGGACCTTCTGGCATGCGGCACGCGACGATGCCAGCTACGAAGCGATCGACCGCAAGGTTGCGGCGCGACTCGCGGCGAGCCTGGCCATCACTCCATCAGGCTGCCCGCATGCCGCGCATGGGCAATGCCGCCGAGGTGGCTCGCAATGGCTGCGCCGCCGACCACCACGAGGAGGCAAAGCGCAAACCGCGTCAGGCCGGTTGAGAGCGACCGCCGCTTCGGGCGCGGTTCGTTGCCGTACCAGTGTTTCTCGTACCAATTCTCGTCCATCGGGAAGGGGAGCATTGCGGTCACTCCTGTGCATGTTACCTCGGCGACAGTTCATGCGCCGTGACCGCATTGATCCGATGGGCGGGTTCCCTCGCTATGAATCGCTTCACAGGCCGAACGCCTCACGCGTGAGCGATGGCCTATCGCGCGAAGAACATCTCGGTCAGCACATAGTCGAACGCCAGGATCAGGATCGACGCACTGACCACGGCCGCGGTTGTCGCGGCGCCCACACCTTCGGCGCCACCGCGGCTGTTGTAGCCCTGGTAGCATCCCATCAGGGTGATCAGGAATCCGAACACGGCGGCTTTCACCAGACCAGACGTCACGTCCATCGTCTGCATGAAGTCCAACGTGTTGCGAAGGTAGGTGTCCACGTTGAACCCGAGCTTCAGCGTGGACACGATGAAACCGCCGAGCACGCCGAGTATATCGGCCACCACCACCAGCAGCGGCAGCGCCACGATGCCGGCGAGCAGTCGCGGCGCAACCAGGTACTTCATCGGATTGGTCGATAGTGTCGAGAGTGCGTCGATCTGATCGGTGACGCGCATCGTGCCGATCTCGGCTGCCATCGCGGCACCAATGCGTCCCGACACCATCAGTCCGGCCAGTACCGGACCCAGTTCGCGGGTGATCGACAGCACCACCACATTGGCCACCGCGCTTTCAGCGGAAAATCGGGCGAAGCCGGTGTAGGACTGCAAAGCCAACACCATGCCGGTGAAGACCGCGGTCAGGGCCACCACGGGCAGGCTGAAATAGCCGATCTCCAGCAAGGCGCGTGCGAACAGCCGTCCGTAGAAGGGTGGTCGCACCAAATGCGACAGGCCGATCGCGGCGAACAGGGTCAGCGAGCCAGTGGCGCGGCACGCGGTGATCACGCCGCGCCCTATGGCGGCGAGGCTGTCCATAAGCGGGTTCACGCCGACTTGTAGATCCGGTGGAACCGGCGGCCGAGCGTGGTCAGCACCTCGTAGCCGTTGGTTGCCGCTGCAACGGCGAGATCATCCGGTGTCTGTGCCGGGCCGATGATCTCCAGCCACGCGCCGGGAACCACGCCGGGAGCCTGTGTTACGTCGAACGTGGTCAGGTCCATGGAGACACGGCCTACCAGCGGGACCGGCATGCCGTCAAAGAACGCTCGGCCCTGATTGGACAGCGAGCGATGCAGCCCGTCGGCATAGCCGATCGCGGCGGTGGCAATGCGGCTCGGCGCTGACGCGTGCCATGTGGCATTGTAACCGACGCTGCCACCCGCAGGCACGTCACGCACGGTCAGCACGCGGGCGCGCAGGCGCACCGTGGGGTGCATCGGGTTCGGTGCATTGGGCGTCGGGTTGATGCCGTAGAGCGCGGCCCCTGGTCGCGCGAGGTCGGAATGCCAGCCGGAGCCGAGAAAGATGCCGGACGAATTGGCGAAGCTGCGCGGCGCCGGCGGCAGTCTGGCGCAGGCGTCGGCGAAGCGTTGGCGCTGCTGCTCGTTCAGCGGATCCGTTCCGGCCTCCGACGCAATCAGGTGCGTCATCACGTAGCGCAGTTCGATGCCGGCGAGTCGCGCATGATCCTGCTGCAGCACCGCCAGTTCACGCGGATCGAAGCCGAGCCGCGACATGCCGGTGTCGATGTGCAGGATTGCCGGCAGAGTGCGTCCCGTGCGGCGTGCCATCGTTGCCCAGTCGTCGGTTTCGACGAGCGAGCCGAGGACGGGGACTATGTCGTGGGCGAGATAATCGGCTTCGGTGCCGGCGATCAGTCCGCCCAGCACAGCGAGCATCGCGTCGGGCACGAGCGTTCGGATCTCGACGGCCTCATCGAGCAAGGCGACGAAGAAATGCCGGCAGCCGGCGGCGTGCAGCGCCTGCGCAACGGGGCGCGCGCCCAGACCGTAGCCATCGGCCTTCACCACGCCGGCGACCTGGCCGGATGAATGCCTGGCACGGAGCAATTGCCAATTGGCGACGACGGCGGCGAGGTCGATTTCGAGTATTGCGCCGGCGCGGTCAGCCGGCGACATGGGCGGAGTGCACGCGGTCGAGATCGGCGAAACGGGTGAACTCGGCCTCGAAGAACAGCTGGATCGTACCGGTGGGTCCGTGGCGCTGCTTAGCGATGATCAGGTCTGCCTGGTTGTGCACCTGCTCCATCTGCCGGCGCCATTCGTCCTGGGCGGATTGGAATTTGTCCTCATTGTCGAACGCGGCGACCTTGGGCATGCGCTGCTCGAGGTAATACTCGTCGCGATAGATGAACATCACCGAATCGGCGTCCTGCTCGATGGTGCCCGACTCGCGCAGGTCGGAAAGCTGCGGCCGCTTGTCCTCGCGCGATTCCACGGCGCGCGAGAGCTGCGACAGCGCCAGCACCGGCACATTCAGTTCCTTGGCGATCGCCTTCAGGCCCTGCGTGAGTTGGCCGATCTCCAGCACGCGGCTTTCAGGCCTGGTGCCGGCCGCCGGCCGCATCAGTTGCAGGTAGTCTACCACGATCAGCGCCAGCCCCTTGGTGCGCTTCAATCGCCGTGCGCGGGTTCGGAGCGCGGACAGCGTGATCGCCGGTGTGTCGTCGATCTCGATCGGCAGCGAGGCAATCTCGCGCGACACCTGCACGAAGCGGTCGAAGTCGCGCTGGCTGATGTCGCCGCGGCGGATGCGGTCGCTGGAGACCTGCGCCTCTTCGCTCAGCAGGCGGGTCGCCAATTGTTCGGCGCTCATCTCCAGCGAGAAGATGGCGATGCAGCGATTCGCCATCGCGTTCTGATCGGTGACACGCGCTTCGGCCATCAACGACTTGGCCGCACCGAACGCGATCGCGGTGGCGAGCGACGTCTTGCCCATGCCCGGCCGACCCGCCAGCACCACGAGGTCAGACCCGTGCAGGCCGCCCATCTTGGCGTCGAGGTCGCGCAGTCCGGTGGTGAGGCCGGACACGTGGCCGGTGCGCTTGAAGGCCCGCTCGGCGCCGTGGATCGCCTCGGTTAACGCACGCTCGAAGCTCATGAACCCGCTGCCAACCGCGCCGTCGTTGGCGAGCTGGAACAGCGAATGCTCCGCCGCCTCGATCTGCTGCGCGCCGTCGAGCTCGGCATCGGCGCCGAACGCGTTATTCACCACGATCTCGCCGATATCGATCAGCTGGCGGCGCAGCCAGGCATCATGGATGGTGCGGCCGTATTCACTGGCATTGATGATGCCCACCATGGCGGTGAGCAGCTGGGCCAGGTAGGCAGTACCGCCGACTTCCTCGAGAATGCCGGAGTGTTCGAATTCCGCCTTCAGCGTGACTGCGTCGGCGAGCTGGCCGGCTTCGATTCGGCGGACGATCGCCTGGTAGATGCGACCGTGTATCGGATCGGCGAAGTGCTCCGGGGCGAGGAACTCGGAGATGCGCTCATAGGCGCGATTGTTGGCGAGCAGCGCACCGAGCAGCGCCTGCTCCGCCTGCACATTGGATGGCGGGAGCCGTTGGGAGATGCCGAGGAGGGGCGAATCGATGGTGTTCAAGGTCGGCGCAGCATAGCGCGTCCGGGGTGACGAAGCAGTGGTCGCATTACGGGGATAACGAGGATATCGGGGATGGATTTTGGTAACGTCGCGCCGCCCCTCCCCCGGCCCCCTCCCGCGAGGGGGGGAGAACGGGGATCGCTTCAGTCGCCCTGGCTCATCGCGCTGGATTTCTGGCGGCTGGCGGCAGACTCGGAGGCGGTGATGTAGTCGCGGGTCAGCGGCACTGCGGTCTGGCGATGGGCGAGCTGGATCTGGAAGACCATGTGCCCCTCGCGGCGGAACGCGAGCTCGGCGCCGCACATGTAGAACTCGAACATGCGGCAGAACCGTTCGTCGTAAAGAGACGCTATGGTGTCGCGATTCGCGATGAGACGGCGGCGCCAGTGGCGCAGGGTTTCGGCATAGTGGAGGCGGAGCACCTCGATATCGGCGGCGATCAGGCCGCTTTGCTCGACGCGCGGGATCACCTCGGACAGTGCCGGGCAGTAGCCGCCCGGGAAGATGTATTTCGCGATCCAGGGATTGGTAAAGCCGGGTCCGTCGCTGCGGCCGATCGCGTGAAGCAATGCCACGCCGTCGGGATTGAGGCAACGCGAGACAGTGTGGAAAAACTCGCCGTAGTGGCCGACACCGACGTGCTCGAACATGCCGACCGACACGATACGATCGAACGTCCGATCGAGCGCGCGATAGTCGAGCAGCTCGAACGACACGCGATCTTCCAGCCCTTCGGCGGCAGCGCGTCCGCGCGCCTCGTTCAACTGCTCGGTGGATAGCGTGATGCCTAGTACGCGCGCGCCGTATTCGCGCGCCAGCGTCAGTGCGAGGCCGCCCCAGCCCGAGCCGATATCCAGTACCGTCAGATCTGGCCGGTCGAGGCATAGTTTCGCAGCGATGTGCCGCTTTTTGGCGATCTGAGCCTGCTCCAGGGTCTCGTCGCCTCGCGGGAAATAGGCGCAGGAGTACTGCCGGTCGCGATCGAGGAACAGGCTGTAGAGCCGCCCGTTCAGGTCGTAGTGATGCGCCACGTTGCGCCGCGAGCGGTGCGCGGGATTGTACTGGTCGATGCGCCGCTTCAGTTGGCCGAGCGCCGCGCGGAACCGGCCGATGGGGTGGCCCTTGGCATTCGCCGTCAGGTTCAGCACCAGCACGTCCAGCGTCTGGTAGATGCCGCCTTCGCCAGGGATGAGGCCGCCATCCATATACGCTTCGCCGGCAGCCACGGCGGGATTGAGGACCAGTCGGCGTACCGTCGCGGCATCGCGCAGCGTGATCGCTGCGTCCGGACCGGAGCCGGGGGGGCCGGCGTAGGTTGTCACTCGTCCGTCGGGCCAGCGCACCGTCAGACGGCCGACCACAATGAAGCGTCTTAGTATAGAATCAAGGGCAGCCTGCATCCCGACCCCGCTCGTCCCGGCAGAGATTGGGATTACATTGCCGTAACCCTGTCGGCTTCGTCAAAACGCCGAAGGGTCAACTTCAGTTCACTGCCCGGAAGATCACCGATGCATTCGTGCCGCCGAAGCCGAAGCTGTTGGACAATGCGCAGTCGATCCTGCGTTCCTGCGCGGTGTTGGCGACCCGGTCGATCACGCTCTCCCGGCTTGGTTCTTCCAGGTTCAAGGTCGGCGGTGCCAGGCCGTCGCGGATCGCCAGGATGGAGAATATCGCCTCCACGGCGCCCGCCGCGCCGAGCAAGTGCCCGATCGCCGACTTTGTGGATGACATGGCCAAGCCCTCGGCCGCGCTGCCGAACACCAGTTCCACCGCCTCGAGTTCCAGGTCGTCGCCGAGTGGGGTCGAGGTGCCGTGGGCGTTCACGTACTGGATCTGGTCCGGCGTGATCCGCCCGTTGCGCAGCGCCGCACGCATTGAGCGCACCGCGCCAACATGGCCCTCGGACGGCGCGGTGATATGGTAGGCATCACCCGACATACCGTAGCCGGCGATCTCGGCGTAGATCCTGGCGTCACGCCGCTTCGCGTGTTCGTATTCCTCCAGCACCAGCACGCCGGCGCCCTCGCCCATCACGAAGCCGTCGCGGTCCTTGTCCCATGGCCGCGACGCCTTGGACGGCTGATCGTTGAACCCGGTGGACAGCGCCCGCGAGGCACAGAAGCCGGCGATTCCCAGTTCGCAGACCGCCGCCTCTGCGCCGCCCGCGACCATCACGTCGGCGTCGCCCCACATGATCAGCCGTGCCGCGTCGCCGATCGCATGCACACCGGTGGCGCAGGCGGTCACCGCCGAGTGATTCGGCCCCTTGAAGCCATACTTGATCGAGACATGACCTGACGCGAGGTTGATCAGCGCCGACGGGATGAAGAACGGCGACAGCCGGCGCGCGCGCCCTTCATGCACCAGGATCGACGCTTCGAAAATGGTCTGCAGGCCGCCGATACCGGAGCCGATCATCACGCCAGTGGCACAGCGATCGTCCTCGCTTTCCGGTGTCCAGCCGGAATGTTCCACCGCCTCGGTCGCCGCGACGAGACCGAGATGGATGAAGCGGTCCATCTTCTTCACGTCCTTCACCGGGATCCACTCGGCGATGTCGAGGCCATACTCGGCCTTCACGCCTACCGGAATTTGGCCCGCCACCTTGCAGGGCACGTCCTTGGTGTCGAATGCCTGGATCGCGCCGATGCCCGATTCGCTGTTGGTCAGGCGCTGCCAGACATGCTCGACCCCGAGCCCTAGCGGACAGGCAATTCCCATGCCCGTCACCACCACACGGCGCATCGCTTGGACCTCCCGGATGGGCCGCTCAGGCGGCCTTCTGCTTCTCGATGTATTCGATCGCATCCTTCACGGTGCTGATCTTCTCGGCGGCGTCCTCGGGGATTTCCACGCCGAACGCCTCCTCGAAGGCCATCACCAGTTCGACGGTGTCGAGGCTGTCGGCGCCGAGATCATCGATAAACGAGGCTTCCGGGGTGACCTTGGCTTCTTCGACTCCCAGGTGCTCGACGACAATCTTTTTGACCTTGTCCGCGATCTCGCTCATCGGCTGTGCAACTCCTTCAGAAGGACGCGCCCGGGGGCTCGTGTCGCGGTACCCGCGCCGGACGAAGCTTTCGGGCGCTTAGCATGGTTTCCGAGGGCGCGCCAACAAGCCCGGCGGCCTCAAATCATAGCCATTCCGCCATTAACATGCAGTGTAGCGCCGGTAACCCAGCCGGCTTCGTCCGACGCGAGGTAGACCACCGCGGCCGCGATGTCCTCTGGTTTGCCGATCCGCCCCAATGGGATCGATTCGGTCAATCTTGTCCGCTGCTGCTCGGACAGCCTATCGGTCATCGCCGTGGTCACGAAGCCGGGCGCCACCGCGTTCACGGTTACGCCACGGGAGGCGACCTCGTGGGCCAGCGCCTTGGTCATGCCCACGAGTCCAGCCTTGGCGGCGGCATAATTGGCCTGGCCGGCATTGCCGGTCGCGCCGACAATCGAGCTGATGTTGATGATCCTGCCCGCACGCCGGCGCAGCATCCCCCGCAGTGCGGCCCGCGCCAGGCGGAACGGTGCCGACAGATCGACGTCCAGCACGGTCTGCCAGTCAGCATCGTTCATCCGCAGGGCCAGCATGTCGCGGGTCATGCCGGCGTTGTTGATCAGCGCCCAGAGCGGTCCCGCCGCCTGCTCCGCCGCCTCCATCAGCGCCTCTGCCGCGGCATCGTCGCGGAGGTCAGCGGGACAGACGAAGGCGCGCTCGCCCAGTTCGGCGGCCAGCGAATCGAGCGCATCGCGGCGGGTGCCGGACAGCACCACGACCGCCCCTCGGGCATGCAGCGCGCGCGTGATCGCGGCGCCTATGCCGCCGGACGCGCCGGTCACCAGCGCCGGCTTACCATCCAACTGGAACATGGTCACAGCACCTTCAGCACGGCTTCGACCTCGGCCGGCGTGGCGGCAGAAGCAGTGGCGGCGTCGGGAGCGATGCGTCGGATCAGGCCGGACAGCACCTTGCCGGTGCCAAGTTCGACGAAGCTGTCCACGCCAAGTTCCACCATCGCGTTCACGCACTCACGCCAGCGCACCATGGCGGTGACCTGACGGATCAGGAGTTCGCTGATCTCGCTGGGGTCGGTGGCTTTGGCGGCGGAGACGTTGGCGATCACGGGCACGATGGGCGCACGGGGCGGGGTGTTCTCCAATGCCTCCGCCATGACGTCGGCGGCCGGGGCCATCAGCGCGCAGTGAAACGGTGCCGAGACCGGCAGCAGCATGGCGCGCCGCACGCCCTTGGAGGCGGCCAGCGCGACGGCGCGCTCGACCGCGCCACGGTGGCCGGAGACCACGATCTGGCCGCCGCCGTTGTCGTTGGCCGGCTGGATCACCTCGCGTTCGCTGGTCTCGCTGTCGGGGACCGGAGTGGCCTCGGCGCAGATTTCCTCGGCCTGGGACATATCGGCGCCCAGCAGGGCGGCCATGGCGCCTTCGCCCGCGGGCACCGCCTGCTGCATGGCCTGGCCGCGCAGTTTGAGCAGGCGCGCAGCGTCGGCAACCGAAAAGCCGCCGGCGGCGGCCAGCGCGGTGTACTCGCCGAGCGAGTGGCCCGCGACCACGACCGCCTTCTGGCGCAAGGAGAAGCCGCCCTCCTTCTCCAGTACGCGCAGCACCGCGAGCGAGTGGGTCATCAGCGCCGGCTGGGTGTTCTCGGTCAGGATCAGCTCTTCAGCGGGTCCCTCGAACATCAGCCGGGAGAGCTTCTGCTTCAGGGTCTCGTCCACCTCCTCGAATAGCTCGCGGGCGGCGGAGAAGGCGGCGGCAAGATCGCGTCCCATGCCGACGGCCTGACTGCCCTGGCCCGGGAAGATGAAGGCATGAACCGGCATGCGGTGTGCTCCCGTTCAGGGCGTTGCCCGATGTACCAATGATACCAATGACATAACCTATGCCACTCCTCCGCAAATGCTTAGCTGGACAACATCGGGGACAACAAGCGGTGGTGCGACCAGAGTTGTAAAACCTTGTCGCACTTCTACAGACTCACCTCGGGTGTGAGAACCCGTGCCGCCGCTCACTGGCTGCCGGATTGTCACCGCCGAGTCGCCGAAGAGGGCGGTCGGTCTCAACCAACGGCAGTCTGAAGTTTATCCCAGGCGCCGGTCCATGTGACGATCACCGGCTGCGTCGCTGGCTTGGCCCGGCGCCGGCGGATCACTGCGTATTTGGCGCGATCGGGCCTACGCGGCACCGAGGATGATGGCCAGCGCCACGGACGCGAACCTATACAAGCGGCCCTATCCGATAACCGGTCCCGACCCACGTCAGTTATCGAGCCACCTACGTGCAGTGCTCCAGAACGGACATCGTAGCGACCGGCGTTGCTGGGCAGCTTTGTGCGCGACTCGGACACTCATCCACGCAGGTACGCTACGCTTGGAACCAGCCGCGTTATTCCAAGCATGTTTGCCACAATCGTTGATCCGCATGCTGCCTGCGGCGGTCCTTGACCGCAGGCACCTCGCCTGCCATTGCCTTACAGAGGTCTGGGTGGCTTCTTTGAGCAGCAGGGTTGATCGCAGGGCCCGAGCGACGACTGATTTTCCGATAAGACACTGGATGCTTGTATAAGCGACATACAGGCTAGCTACCTCGATAAATTCGTCTGCGCCGATTGCTTTGACGACGATCACCTAATTATAGGTTATTTGTCGAAGACGGCGCCGAGATCCGGACTTGCAGCTATTGCGGCAAACGCAGCGCAAGCAAGAACTCCCATAGATGCGGTTATTGAACGATGTTCGAGGCGATCTCACGGCGTTACGGCGAGGCATGGGCATCGGCATCGGGCTGTAGCTGGACAAGGAAGACGGCCGGTATATGAACGAGACCTGGGATACGGACGACCTTCTCCAGAACTATGTCGAGCCATCGAACGACCATTCCGGCGAGCTTTATCATGACACTCTCAACGCGTTTCCCGCATGGGATTGGAGGAGTACGGAGCCATGGTCGGCGACCGGCGCCGACGTGCTGCGGGGGGTGGGAGCGTTTCGTTGATGTGAAGACCTCGACCCAGCCGCGCTACTTGAGCAATTTCAACCGATGCATGCGGACGGTGTGCCTCCGGGAGGGCAAATGCCGCGCGACGGTGTGATGGCCTAGCAAGGGTTAGTCGTGGTGGGGAGGTGGTGCATAACGCGGCACGATCACGTTCTTGCAGGTGATGTCTCGACCCTTGACGTCGGCAACGAGCTTGCCGTCTGGCGAGACGGTCCCGTCGACGATAGCTATCCGTCCTGCACCACCCACCTCGGTTGCGGTCAAATGAAAAGTTCTGGTCTGTGTTCTCAAGGTGCCCGAGACTCGGGCCAACGACTTCATGTCATCCCAGGAGATCATGCCGGCGAGCGAGCCATTGACGCCCACCACGACATGCCAATCCAGCTCGGGGCATGTGCCTTGAGGTGGCGAATGAAGGATATAGACGCCGCCGACCGACGCCTTCTCGGCCAAGGAAGCGCTTAAAGCAGGACCAGTCAACAGCGCTCCGACGGCGAGTAGCTTGGGCAGGTTCATCTGTGCATCCTCAGGCAGTTCATATGTTGGCACAGCACACATGCAATTTGCTACAGGGACAAGCTGGCGCTTCATTCCGGCAGATTAAGGTGCTAAACAGCCGATCTCTTAAAGGCGCACGGCGGGAGGTGGACCGAGAGCACTTTCGCGTCGAGTGTGGCGAATCTGCACATACCAAGACGCTGGGTGAGTGGGCTTTTTCAGGGGAAACCAATGCACCTTCACATCCATGCGCTAGCTCTGCTTTCGTTCATCGCAACCGCCGCAGGGGTTTCTGCGCAAGAGCCTACCACGATCCCCGTGGGCACCATTGCAGCGGAGCTTCGGCCGATCACCAAAACAAGCGATTTTGTCGGACGGGTGGACGCCGTCGAGCGAGTGGAGATCCGCGCCCGGGTGACCGGTTTCCTGGAGGACGTCCTGTTCAAGGAAGGCGACCTGGTGAAAAAGGGCGACGTCCTCTACCGCATCGAACCTGACAGTTTCCAGGCGGCCGTGCAGCAGGCACAAGGTGCGGTATTGGAGGCGCAAGGGAAATTAGCCAACGCTTCGCTACAGCGCGGCCGCACGCAAGAGCTGGTCAAGACCGATGCGGCGTCACGTGCATTGCTGGATGAGCGCGTGGCGAACGAGAAGAGCGCACAGGGTGAGGCCGTTATCGCGGATGCCAACCTCAAGACCGCGAACGTGAATCTCGGCTACACCGAGATCACCGCACCGATCACCGGTGAGGTCGGCCGCAGCAAGTTGACCAAGGGGAATGTCGTCAGTCCAGACAGCGGTCCGCTCACTGTGATCGTCAGCCGCGATCCGATGTATGTGACATTTCCCGTCAGCCAGCGCGAGTTCCTGAATGTGCAGCAGCAGGAGGCGCGCAAGGCACGGGGGCAGGGTCTTGCCGTGCGTATACGGTTTTCCGACGGTTCAACCTACGACCAGACGGGTCGCATAAACTTCGTCGATGTGACGGTGGATCGCGCGACGGACACCGTGATTGTGCGTGCGACGATGCCTAATCCGAACGGCACGTTGATCGACGGACAGCTTGTCCGGGTCTCGGTCGAGGCCGACAAGCCAGAGGAAAAGGTGCTGGTGCCGCAGTCCGCGCTGATCGTCGATCAGCAGGGGCCTTATGTCTTCATCGTGGTTGATGGCAAAGCAACGATCAGGCGCGTGAAGCTGGGGGGCGAATCCGGCGCCTACGCGATAGTGGACGATGGCCTCAAGGGCGGCGAGCAGGTCGTGGTGCAGGGGATGGAAAGTCTGCGCGCCGGCTCGCCTGTTCTGGCCAGCCCCGCACCAGCGCCACCCGCCGCAGGCTGAAGCATGTTCTCCGCCATTTTCATCGATCGGCCGCGCCTGGCGACCGTCATCGCCATCGTTACGACAATCGCAGGGTTGCTGTCTCTGCTGGTTATCCCGATCGCGCAGTACCCCGATATCGTGCCGCCGCAGGTATCGGTCACGACGACCTATCCCGGCGCCTCCGCCGCCGTTGTCGAGGCGACCGTCGCGCAGCCGATCGAAAGCCAGGTCGTCGGCGTCGACAAGATGATCTACATGAAGAGTGTCAGCGGCAACGACGGCAGCTACTCGTTGAAGGTGTCGTTCGAGCTTGGCACCGACCCGGATATCAACACAGTCAACGTCAACAACCGCGTGCAGGTCGCGCTGTCCAAGTTGCCGCAGGATGTGCGGAAGCAAGGCGTGACGGTCAAGAAGCAGTCTTCGGCGCTGCTCGGGGTTATCGCCTTGTATTCGCCGAAGCAGACCCACGACGAGCTGTTCATCTCAAATTATGCGACGATCAACCTGCTCGATCAGATCCGAAGCACGCCGGGCGTGGGGGACGCTTCCTTGTTCGGTCCGCAGGATTATTCGATGCGGGCCTGGGTGCGCACCGACAGGCTGACCGGGCTGGGTCTGACCACAGCCGACGTCATAAACGCCATCAACTCCCAAAATGTCCAGGCGGCCGTGGGACGGCTGGGTGCTCGGCCCACGGGCAGTGACCAGCAGCTGCAGCTCAACATCCAGACCAAGGGACGCCTGACGTCCACGGCAGAGTTCGAACAGATTGTCATCCGGACGAATCCGGACGGCTCCGTCCTCCGACTCGGCGATATCGCCCGACTTGAACTGGGTGCAGCCAATCTGGACCGATCCACCAGACTGAATGGTGCGCCGGCGGCGCTGATCGCGGTCTATCAGGCACCCGGTGCCAATGCGCTCACGTCGCTTGGTGCCGTCAAGCAGGTGATGGCGGACGCCGCGCGCGAATTCCCGGACGATCTGGCATGGAAGGTCACCTACGACCCAACGACGTTCGTCACCGCCACAATACATGAGGTCCAGAAGACGCTGATCGAGGCGTTCATTCTGGTCGCACTCGTCGTCTATCTGTTCCTGGGCAATCTCCGCGCCACACTGATCCCCACAATCGCCGTGCCCGTCAGCCTGATCGGCACATTCGTCGTGCTGAACGCCATCGGCTATTCCGCCAATACGGTCTCGCTTCTGGCGATCGTGCTCGCCATCGGGATTGTCGTGGACGACGCGATCGTGGTCGTGGAGGCGGTCGAGCAGGTGATGGAGCACCATCCCGAGCTCTCGCCGGCGGAAGCCACGAAAATGGCAATGGGACAGATCTTCGCACCGATCATCGCGATCACGCTTGTCCTGCTTTCGGTGTTTGTGCCGGTTGCGTTCATCCCGGGCATATCGGGCGAATTGTTCCGGCAGTTCGCCGTGACCGTCGCGGTGTCGATGTTCCTCTCCGCGATCAATGCGCTGACCCTGTCGCCCGCTCTGTGCGCGGTTCTGCTGCGACCACATCACGGTCCGCGGCGAGGACCGATCGGAGCGCTGATGCGGGGGATCGACTGGGTACGTGACGGCTATGGCGCCATCGTCGCACGACTTGTGCGCATCTCGTTCATCGGCCTGGTGATGGTGGCTGGCGCGATGGCCGGCGTGTGGGCCTTGGGAAAGATCACGCCAACCGGCTTTTTGCCGGAGGATGACCAGGGTGCATTTTTCGTCATCGTGCAGTTGCCGGACGGCGCTTCCGTCGGGCGGACCGCCGATTTCGTGCGGCAGGTTGAGGATGTGCTGAAGCAGGACAGTGCTGTCGCGGATTATTCGTCGACGATCGGGCTGAACTTCATCGACAACTACTCGCAGCCCAACGCGGCGTTCCTGATCGTTTCGTTAAAGCCGTTCGAGGATCGCACTGGTGCCTCGCAATCGGCACAAGCGATGATCGCCGGACTTGGGACGAAACTCCGCCAGGTGCGCGGTGGCCGCGCCGTTCCACTGGCGCCGCCACCGATCATCGGTCTCGGCACCGGCGGCGGGTTCAGCTACGTGCTTCAGGATACCAGCGGCGGCAGTCCCCAATCTCTGGCGCAGGTGTTGCGCGGATTGCTGGTGGCGGCGAATCAGGATCCGAAGCTTAGCCGGGTGTTCACCACATTCTCTGCGGCCACGCCTTCGATCTATCTCGATATCGACCGTGACAAGGCGCAGGTTCTGAAGGTCGATCCATCCGCGATCTTTCAGGCTTTGCAGGCGTCGCTGGGTGGGTACTACGTCAATGACATGAACCTGTTCGGGCGGACGTGGCAGGTGCAGGTGCAGGCCGAGGCACAGGATCGGTCATCGATCGACGACATCTACCGGATAAACGTGCGCAGCGCGGACGGCCAGATGATCCCGCTACGAAGTCTGGTCGAAGTCAGACCGGTGATCGGGCCGCAGGCGCTGATCCGCTACAACAATCGCGTAGCCGTCACGATCCAGGGCAGCCCTGCGCCGGGCGTCTCCTCCGGGCAGGCGCTCGCGGCGATGGAGCAGGTTGCTGCGAGCACGCTGCCGCGAGGCTATAAGGGTCTGTGGACTGACGTCTCGTTCCAGGAAAAGCGGGCGGAGGGGAAGACCACGATCATTCTCGGCTTCGCCGTACTGTTCGCGTATCTGTTCCTGGCGGCTTTGTATGAGAGCTGGACTATTCCCATTCCGGTGCTGCTGTCGGTCACCATCGGCGTCGTCGGTTCCTACGCGGCCATTGTCATGGCGGGACTCACGCTCGATCTCTATGCGCAGATCGGCATGGTCGTGCTGATTGGCCTGGCGGCGAAGAACGGCATCCTCATCGTGGAATTCGCCAAGGAACGCCGCGCCGAAGGCGTCCCGTTGCTTAAGGCCGCGACAGAGGGGGCAAGACTGCGTTTCCGGCCCGTGATGATGACATCCTTCGCGTTTATCCTGGGCCTGCTGCCATTGGTCGTTGCGGAAGGGCCTTCCCGGCTGGCACGGCGGAATGTCGGCACACCGGTGTTCGGCGGCATGCTCTGGGCGTCATTCATCGGCATCTTCGCAATCCCGGCGCTTTACGTAATCTTTCAGTCACTGCGCGAGCGCCTGCGTGCCTCGGCGCGGCCGGTCGAAGTCGCAACGGAAACACGGACCAAAGTGGATCATCCTGTCTGATATCAGAGGCGTAATACCAATGCCCTCTGATCAGAACCTATGTGCCCAATCTCGCAGCCCGATGGACAGGATGGTCCACGGCTGATCGACGAGTTTGTTCCAAGCGTCGCAACAGTGGTCGAGGATATCGTCGTAGGAGAAGAACACGCGGTTGGAGAGCCAGTTGTCGCGGACGAATTGCCAGATGTTCTCGACCGGGTTGAGTTCGGGGCACTTCGCGGGCAGTGGCACGAGCGTGATGTTGGGCGGTATGGCGAGCTGGTGCGACAGGTGCCATCCCGCCTGGTCAAGGAGCAGTACGGCGTGGCAGCGAGGCGCGACGGCCGTGGCGATCTCGGCCAGGTGCAGGTTCATCGCCTCGGTATTGCATCGGGGCAGCACGAGCGCTGCCCCCTTGCCGAGCGCGGGACAGATGGCTCCGAAGATGTAGGTGGAAGCAGTGCGCTGATCGGACGGTGCGGCCGGCCGTGTTCCACGTCTGGCCCAGCGACGGGTGAGCTTGTTCTTCTGTCCGATCCTGGCTTCATCGGCGAACCAGACCTCTATCGCGGCAGGATCGACACCCTTGTCCTGCGCGATCTCGCCCAGGATGGCGGGGAAACTTTTTTAAAATGCTCGATCGCTCCCGCCGCCTGAGCGTGATGGCGCGGCCGCGCGGTGAGCTTGCGGTAGCCCAGCGCGCGCAGTTCGCGGCTCAGCGTCTGCCGCGCGACAGCGACACGGAACTCCTCCCACAACCACTGGCAGAGATCGATCAGGCGCCAGCGCACGACGCCATGAATGGCAGGCATCGGACCGCTCTCGATGGCTGCTGCCAGTGCTGTGCGGTGTTCCACGGTCAACCGGGGCGTTGGACCAGGAGCCTTGCGATCAATCAGCCCCTCCGGCCCCTCGGCGTTGAACCGCAGCACCCAGTCCCGGACTATCTGCAGACCGACACCCCCGACGCGGGCCGCTTCGCTACGAGCGCCGCCGTCGTAGATCACCGCCAACGCCAACAATCGCCGTGCCTGATTTGCGTCCCGCGTATACCGCGCCAGGTGACGCAGCGCAGAGCCCGTGAAGTCCGTGCGGAGTGCTACCGCTGCCGCCATGGCCAACATCCTGCTGTTCGCCATGGTGAATCACATCAGCCCCGCGTCGGGGAAGTCCTTTGAGTCAGCACCCGCGGGCCTTGGTATAACACATCCTGCTGGCTGGCTTGGCCCTGCGGTGTCCGGGCCCTTATGAAAGCGACCGAGCAAGAGGCGAAGTAGGATCGCCTCCGTTTAAGAGGCCGTTGCTTACCACTCAGCAGGGCTCTCTGAAATATCGTTCGGTTCGATCATGGCCCTTGTTCTTGTTGTATCTCCCGCTCGGCAGGTGAGACTTTGGGAGCCTCATCGTCGATGGCGCGGAGAGCATCCGAAAGGGTCGCACCACGCGCGATCCCCTGGATTCTCGTATCGAGTCCTTCGGCGCGCAACAGATCGCGCACGCGTCCGTGCGCATTCACGACGGTCAATGTGATGCCGCGAGTCCGGAGGTTTTCGCACAGCGCTGCCAACATCCGTGCCCCTGCAAGGTCCATCCTCGGGGAGGCAGAGAGATCACAGATCACGCTCAAGGGACTTTTTACATCCGTGCTCGCAAGTTCGGCGAGGACATGCTCCAGCACATATTCGGCGTTGAGATACAACAGCGATGCTTCCGGGCGGAAGGCAACGATGCCGGTAAGCCGCTCGTTTTCCGGATGACGCCGCATGTCGGAATACTGCGTCGTGCTGGGAATGCGCCCCAGGAATGCGACATGTGGCGTCGATGACAATGCAAGGAGAAGCAAAACGGAAATCAAGGCCGCGAGCAGGATGCCCTGCAATATGCCAAGTAGCAGAACTCCGACCAATGCGGCCAATGCGTTGAGAAAATCCATTCGGCTCGCCCGCCACATCCGTATGAAGGCGTGGACATCGACGAGACCTGCCACGGCTGTAAGCACAACCACCGCAAGCACTGCTTTGGGCAGGCCGGCAAGCAGCGTGGTGAAGAACGTCAGACATAGTGCGAGGGTTAGCGAAGCGAACACCAGAGACATGCGGGAGTGCGCGCCTGCCCCTTCGTTCACTGCTGTCTGTGATAGTCCTCCTGCTACCGGATAGCCGCCGACGGCCGCGGTCGCGATGTTGGCCGCGGCCAGTCCTAGCAACTCTCGCCGGGGATTAATGGTCTGGCGGTGTTTTGTCGCGAAGGCGCGTGCCGCCGCCACACCCTCGATATAGGCGAGCAGCATGCAGCCCGTGGCCAGCGCGACAATCCCTTCCTGATCGCGCAACCGCACCGCTGGCAGTGCTGGCATCGGCAGTCCTGGTGGGATCAGGCCGGTGACCGTGATCTTGAAGCGAGTCAGATCAAGCACCGCCACCGCGATGATCGACAGCGCTACGACGCCGAGTGCGACCGGGCGTCCGGGCAGCCAACGCTCGCCGCCCCACAGCAGCACCAACGCCGCCAGCCCGATTGCCAGCGTCGCCAAGTTTGTCCCTTCAAGCTGACGTGCCAGAAATAGTAGCCGCTCGGGGACGTTGTGGCCGCCCCCGGCGACGCCGAGAAGAGCCGGCAACTGTGTGATCGCAATGGTCAGCCCGGCACCGGCCTTGAAGCCGGTCAAGACGCTATCGCTGATCAGCTTGACCAGAATACTGAGCCTGAACGCCCAGGCGATCAGGCAGAGCACGCCAACACCGACAGCTGCGGCGGTAGCGATCTGAGCGTAACGCGCGACGTTATCGCCGGCCATATCGCCAACGGTGCCTGCGATCATCAGCGAGATTGCCGAGGTAGGGCCAATGGCAAGAAAACGGGAAGAGCCGGCCAATGCGTAGCCGAGGCCGCCCATCAGATAGCCATAAACCCCAACCTGGGGCGGTAGTCCGGCGAGCGTCGCGTAGGCCAGGGATACCGGTATGGCATAGGCCGCGAGCGTGATGCCGGCCACGAGATCGGATGATAGCCAGCTCGCAGAGTATCTGACTGTGCGTGTGATGGCTGACACCCCGAATCACTCTCTCAATCGGAGGTTGTCGCCGAGGGGCCTCCAGCGCAGCAGGTCGTCCGGCACGGAGAACCGCATCCGATCCCATTCCGGCAGGCCAGCTGAATGACGGGCGGCCGCTATCACCACGTCGTCAGGTGAGGTCCATCGAGCACCGCAACTACCGTTGAATTCAATCACCCAGCGAGAGCCGGCATTCGGCACGCACACGATACCACCGCCAGTTGGGTACTCGTCTGGCACGATGCGTGTCCTCCCCGGGTCTTAAATTTGGCACAGGTTCTTCCAGGCCGTTGCATGATCACCACAGCACATCAAGGTGGCACAACTCCATTGATCGGACTATCTCTCACCGCAACTCAGGTTTGGCTGAGACCGGCGGGATCGAGGAAGGGGAAGGTACCATGGCGGCAGGTCCAACGCTGTCGGTGACCGCACTCTTCGCCGAGCGCGACGCGCTCCGTCAGCGCGACAAGGAGGCAGAAGAACAACTGCAGAGGCGCAAGGAAGAGGAACTCGTCGAGTTCAGGAAGCGTCTCGACACGTGGACGCGCCGACCGAGGCCGCACGCAGCCATGTCCAAATGAGGCGCGGATTCTGCCCCGCCAAAGCTCGATGACGACTGCGCAGACGAATCCGAACGGTCACTTGTTCATTTGCAGGCCGGTGTACTAAGTTCCGATGACACCGCAGGAGACTGAATAATGCAGAACTTGCCGGATATCCGCGCGGTTCAGGAATACTGGCTGGACGCCTGGCAGCGTTCGGTGCTGTTTCTCGATGTCCTGCGGGAGCGCGGAAACATCTATCTGGAGCAGAGCGCCAAAGAGGTCCCGCATGTGCTGACCTTCAAGGCCGAAGTGGTGCGAGACGGCCGCACGCTGGAGCGGCCGGTCAACTATGCTCTGGTGCGCATCATTCCTCCGGCCGGGACCAGGCTCGATCCGGCCAAGGCGCCCATCATCGTGGTGGATCCGCGTGCCGGCCACGGACCCGGGATTGGTGGGATGAAGCAGGACAGTGAGATCGGCGTGGCCATGACTGCCGGCCATACCTGCTACTTTGTCGGCTTCCTGCCGAAACCGGTTGCGGGACAGACGATCGAGGATGTCTGTCGGGCCGAAGCGATTTTCGTGGAGGACGTGGCGGCACGTCATCCGGATGCCGAGGGCAGGCCGATCATCATCGCCAACTGCCAGGCCGGTTGGCAGATCATGATGATGGCGGCAACCACCCCTGGCCGGACCGGCCCGATCATGCTGGCGGGGTCCCCGTTGTCGGTACTGGGCAGGCGTGCATGGCAAGAATCCGCTCCGCTATCTGGGCGGTTTGTTGGGAGGGACTTGGCTGACCGCGCTCTCCGGCGATCTGGGACACGGCATTTTCGACGGTGCAAATCTGGTCGCGAATTTTGAATCGCTGAACCCTGCCAACACATATTGGAGCAAGGCCTACAACGTCTATTCGAAGGTGGATACCGAGAGCGAGCGGTTCCTTGACTTCGAGACGTGGTGGGGCAGCCCTGTCCTGCTGAACGCAGGGGAAATGCAGTGGATCGCGGATAACCTGTTCGTCGGCAACCGTCTGTCGACCGGTCAGCTCCGCACCTCGGATGGCGTGCGCATCGATCTTCGGAATATTACCTCGCCGATTATAGTGTTCTGCTCCTGGGGCGACAATATCACCCCGCCGCAGCAGGCGTTGGATTGGGTGCTCGACCTGTATGACAGCGACCGGGAGCTCGTCCAGAATGGTCAGACCATCGTCTACACAATGCATCAGGACATCGGGCATCTCGGTATCTTCGTGTCCGGCAAGGTCGCGACCAAGGAGCACGGCGAGTTCGTCACGTGCATGGAAATGATCGATGTGCTGCCTCCGGGCCTGTACGAGGCGGTGATCACCGAGGTCGATGAGAAGACAGTCAATCCCGAGCTGGTAGAAGGCAAGTACCTGTTCCGGCTTGAGGCCCGTTCGCTCGATCACATCCGCGCCTTGGGCGGTAATGATGCCGCAGACGAGGCGCGCTTTGCCACGGCCGCGCGTGTGTCCGAAATCAATCTCGGGCTCTACCAGACGCTTGTCGCGCCAATCGTGCGCAACGCTGTGACGGAGTTGGCGGCCGAGGCCATGCGCGCTACACATCCTAACCGGATGCGCTTCGCGGCATTCTCCGATCGCAATCCTATGATGCAACCGGTGAAGGCGTTAGCGGAGACGGTCCGTGCGTCGCGCAAGCCAGTCAGCACGGATAATCCCTTGCTGGCGTTGGAGCGGGCGACGTCGACGTGGATCACGTTCTGTTTGGAGACGTTCGGTGAGTTCCGCGATGCCATGACCGAGGCCGTCTTCCTGAATACTTACGGCTCGCCGCTGTTGCAGTCGCTGGTAGGGTTAGGAGCTCAGCAGGCAGCGCTCCACCATTCTGAGCGCGATCTGGTCAGAGAGGCTGGTGAAGCCCGACTGCGGGCGGAACTGGAGCATCGCTTCGAAGCGGGCGGACCGGAGGAGGCTGCACTGCGCGCCTTGGTCTATATTCGTTTGGCAGACGGCAGCGTCGATGAGCGTGGCTTCGCCGCGCTGAAGCAGATTCGCGCGTCCCGTCCAGCCGCCAAGCGGATGAGCCACGCGCGATTCAAGGAGATATTGCGGGAACAGTATCAGCTTGTGCGCCTCGACGAAAAGCGCGCGCTCGCTGCCCTACCAAGATTGCTGGGTGATGATGACGCGGCGCGTAAAACGACACTCGATGTTTTGCTTCGAGTCCTTGCGGCACGTGGCGATCTGTCAGACGAGGGAAAGCGTCGCTTGAAGCATGTCGAAGCGCTGTTCGGGCCGCTATCGGCGAAGGCTTTCAGGACGGAGGCGGCACATGCCTGAATCCGTCGAACGAGACGTGCCGCACGAAAAATACCAGAGGCTGATCAAGGCTGCCCAGGCCCTGCCCACGATCAAAGTGGCTGTTGCTCATCCGTGCGACGATGTGTCCTTGCAAGGTGCCATCGAGGCAGCCCGATTGGGGCTGATCGAGCCGATCCTGGTGGGGCCAGTCGAGCGCATTCGCAATGTTGCCAAAGCTGCGGGACTTGACATCGGAGCAATGGAAATCGTCGCGTCGGAACACAGCAACAACTCTGCCGCCAAGGCTGCCGGGCTGGTGACGGCCGGGCGGGTCGAGGCGCTGATGAAAGGCAGCCTGCACACGGACGAGCTGATGGGTGCCGTGGTGGCGCGAGAAGCTGGCATCCGGACGGCCCGTCGGATCAGTCACTGCTTCGTCATGGATGTGCCTCGTCATCCAAATGCTTTGATTATCACCGATGCGGCGATCAACATCGCGCCGACGCTCGATGACAAGGTCGACATCGTTCAGAATGCTATCGATCTGGCGCACGCCATGGGGGTTACTGAGGTCCGGGTGGCGCTGCTGAGTGCGATGGAGACGGTGACCGCCAAGGTCCCTTCCACTATCGAGGCCGCGGCGCTTTGCAAGATGGCCGATCGCGGGCAAATCACGGGTGCGCTGCTCGATGGGCCGCTCGCGCTCGATAACGCAATCAGTCCCGAGGCGGCCGCAATCAAACAGATCGTTTCCCCGGTGGCGGGGCGAGCAAATGTGCTTGTCGTTCCGGACCTAGAGGCCGGCAACATGCTCGCCAAAAGCCTGTCGTTCCTGGCGCACGCGGATGCGGCTGGCATCGTACTCGGCACGCGGGTGCCGATTGTCTTGACCAGCCGTGCCGACTCTCTGCTGACGCGGCTCGCCTCCAGCGCCGTTGCCGTGATGGTGGCAGCGGCTCGCCGGCAGTCCGTATCGGCAGCCATCCGTTGAAGGAGCCGGCATGAGCGAAGACCATATCAGGCCAGGTACCTGACTGGACACAAAGCACTGGTTGTTGGCGTGGCGAACGACCAATCCATCGCCTATGGCTGTGCAAAGGCCTTTCACACCGTTGGGGCGGAGCTTGCGATCACCTGGCTCAACGAACGGGCGCGCCCTCACGTGGAACCGCTTGCCAAGGAATTGCGGGCAGGCATTACCGGGGCGCTGGACGTCTCTGTCCCGGGCCAGTTGGAAGCAATCATCGAGCGCATTGCCCGCGAATGGGGCGCGCTGGATATCCTCGTGCACTCGATCGCTTTCGCACCGAAGGATGACCTGCAGGGCGGGTTGCTGAACTGTTCGGCGGAAGGCTTCGCCAAGGCGATGGATGTTTCCTGCCACTCGTTCATCCGCATGGCAAAGCTGGCAGCGCCGCTGATGAAAAACGGCGGAACGATGTTCGCGATGAGCTACTATGGCGCTAATCGCGTTGTGCCGAACTACAACGTGATGGGACCGGTGAAGGCCGCGCTCGAGGCGGCCTGCCGATATCTTGCCTACGAGCTGGGTCCGCGCGGCATACGCGTTCACGCCATTTCGCCAGGACCGCTGAAGACACGGGCAGCGTCAGGGCTGAAAGACTTCGAGCTTCTGCTCAACGAGGCGGCGCAAAAGGCGCCACTCGGCGAACTGGTGGATATCATGGACGTCGGTTTTGCCTGTGCCTATCTCGCGACCTCGCTGGCAAGGCGCATCACCGGCAGGTACTGTATATGTCGATGGCGGCGCGAACATCATCGCCTGATCAGAGCAGACAACTGTCAGTGCCCGAGCAACACGAGGCCAACGATTTGGACGGCGACCACTTTGATTATCGTCGCCGAGGGAAAGATCATGGCATAGCCGATGTCGGGCCGATCGGTGGGCGCCATCCTTGTCGCATAAACAAGAATGGCTGGATTTCCCGTGACGCCTGACGCGACGCCAAGCAGATCGTCGAATGGAATGCGGAGCAGGTAGAGCCCGCCCAGTAACACAACGGCCATCGTTACGAGCAACACCGTCGCTCCGATCAGCAGCATCAATGGCCCTTCATTGGCAACCGTCGTGACAAATGATTGGCCAGAGTTGATGCCCACTGTTGCCAGGAACAGCGTGAGGCCAAAGTTTCGCAGGGCAATATTGGCAGGTAGCGGCATGACCCAGCTGATTGGGCCGGTGCGGCGTAAGCGCCAGACGATCAACGCTACGATCAACGGGCCGCCTCCAATGCCAAGCGAGACGGTGCCTACGCCAGGAACAGGAATCGGCAGGAGCCCGAGCAGCACCCGGCGATACGTCTCCGGATCGCCGCTCTTGATATCGAAGCGGGCGCAGTCAATTCTCTCACTCTGGGCACCAAACCGAAGGCGCCTACCGTGCAGAAATGGTCTACGGGTCCTGTTCGGAGTGCGTATATTACCGTGGCGCCCACGCCAGACTTTAGCATCTCGGCCGGTCAGATCGGTTCACTCGAGGGGTTTGAATTTGCTATAGACTGGAAGAATTTCAACATGATGACGACCTCGTTATGGGACGTTGAGAATGCACAAGTGTCGGCGTCTCAGCGACCTACACGTACGGACCGCTGGTCGGCACAGTCGTGTTCAGCGATGGGTTCGATACAAACGTTTGGAACTACCTGCAACTCTCGGCATCCTATTCCATTGATGATGACAACAGTCTAACCCTCTTCGGAGCCACAAATCTCGGCAGGGCGGGCCTTGGTGCTCGCTTCTATGGCAATGCGACCAGGTCGTACGACCAGACGACGGTAGCAGTCGCGGGTGCCGCCAACCTGGTGAATTCTTCCCTTGTAGGTGGATATTATAGCTTCACGACGGGCAATCTCACCGTTGTCCCAGAGCTGCAATATGTCTGGTCGACCAACAATCAAAAGGTTGGACTGACAGACTATTCCAGCCACTTCGGCGCCGCCTTGTTTGTGAACTATCAGCTCGGAGATTCGCCTTTCTCGATCGGAGGATGGATCCAATATTTCACGAGCAACGGGCCAGATACCTGGTTTCTTAATCCCGGCGCTCAGGGCTTTGGTATGGTGGTCGGGCCGACCTGGAGCCCGGACTGGGCAAAAAAGCACCTGTTTTTGCGTGGCGAAGTTGGGGGCCTCCATCTGACGACGATCGGCGCCCCGGGGTCGGTTGGCTATACTAGCTCGGGAACTGGCCGTAACCAGGCAACCTTTCTGGCCGAGGCCGGCGTGCTGTTCTAGTTCAGCAATGGTTGCGGGGCATGTCATAGCAATGCGCGTATCGACGGATTGTCGGGGATTGATGTTCATCTGGCTAGTCGGACGGAGCGAAGATGAGGTCTCTATGATCGCCCGCTCGCAACGAATGGGATTGAACAGCCGAGGGACTATGCCACGCCGTAGCGTGATACCTTTTCTCGCCCGAGGTCTTGTAATCGCCGCTGTTGCTGCTTTGGTTCCAACCGTCGCCCTGGCGGAATGCGACCAAGCGGCAGCAGGTCGCTGTCGAGCGACCGTCTCAAGCTGCCTCGCACACTGTGATCGCGTTTTTCATCGCGAGGAGGGAAATCACGCCTGCCATCAGGAATGCAGTTCCAATGGCAGCGCCTGCACGACCGATGCCAAGTGTGAGAAAATCCCGCCTTCTTACAGCGTCCGGCCCTGACCCTCATGCGCCAACAGGTCGATTGTGTGCCGCGCAATGAGGCGTTCCTCATCCGTTGGGATGACCAATACAGGGATACGGGAAGTGTCGGCTTCAATCCTGCCGGCACCTTGCGCGTTTCTCTGTTGATCGACAACCGCGCCCGCCCAACGGCAATCATCAATAACCTCCGCACGCGTCGCGGCGTCGTTCTCGCCTATGCCGCCGGTAAAGACAATGCCGTCGAGACCGCCCAAGGCTGCGGTAAGCGACCCGATTTCCCTAACAATGCGATAGACAAACAATGCAATTGCCTCACGCGCCCGCGGATCTGATGAGGCTCGAAGCGTGCGCATATCCGACGAGATACCAGAGACGCCCAGCAAACCCGACTGCGTGTATATCAGCAACTCAATTGCCGCTGCATCCATTCGTTCCTGCTGCATGAGATACAGCAGGACCCCAGGGTCGAGCGCGCCGCAGCGAGTCCCCATCATCAGGCCATCGACTGCCGTAAAGCCCATGGTACTTGCAACGCTCTGGCCATTTGCAATGGCACACAGGCTAGCTCCATTTCCCAAGTGCGCCAGGATGAGGCGCTGTGACGCGAGAGCCGGCCACCTCGCTCTTAGTTGCGAAACCAGATATTCGTATGAGAGGCCATGGAAACCGTAACGGCGTATTCCGCCCTCCGTGAGTTGTCGAGGTAACGCGAACGACTGGGCCACGTGCGATTGAGTGCAATGGAAGGATGTGTCAAAACAAGCGACTTGTGGGACCGACGGAGCGATTTCCAGTATAGTCCGTATCGGAGCCAGGTTATGTGGCTGATGCAAGGGAGCCAGCGGCGTCAGTTCCGACAGAGAAGCGAGTACATCCTGGTCAACGCGAATTGGCGTCGCATAGCGTGTTCCGCCGTGTACGACGCGATGTCCGATCCCGGTAATGCGAGATTGCTCAATGAGGGCTACTCCCCTTTGCAGCAGTTGGCGTGTTGCAGCCTGGTGGTCGAAGCCCTCGGCTGGCCAACTATCCTCAGCAATCGGAGTGTCTGTAGCATCAACAATTTGCAAGTGCGGTGCGACTCCAATTCCTTCCACCTGTCCCTGCAATCGCAAGATGATGTCATCGCGACTTTCATAGATCGCAAACTTGACGCTCGACGAGCCTGCGTTGATGACGGCTATGCATCCGGACATCTCTGGCCTTTCTGCCTCACATGCGACGACCTTGGTTGATATGGCGTATTTTCGCCGCGTGCGCTCCAACTTCGTCGCCCGATATTGCCGGGGTGCAAGCTACTGATCGTTCGTCACCGCGACGCGTGTCCATGTAAGGTCAGGGTCGAACGCTGTCATTGTCTGGGCAGTGCGCGCAGTGTCTGGCCCCAGATCCTTTTGATACACATCGCCGTCCGGTCCGACGATGAACGTCATAATACCGCTTGATTCGAACACCGCCGGCCAGGCGATCAATGCGAAGCCACCCGGCATACGGCCCGATTGGATGTAGGTTTTAGCACCGCCATCGGCATTTGGACCTTGGCCCTTCAGGATACGAAAATAGTACCCCTCGTACGGGATCGGCCTGCCGGCCACCAGCTCACCCGGATACCCGGCGTCCTGAGCCGTGTCGATCAGCGGACCCAATGGGCTCTCGGTTTCGCCTCCAGCCACCGGCCAGTACAGGCCGTCATGGTGTCCCGGTGTGCTGACAAAACGTGTCGCGTAGACGCCGGTTCCACTCGCCTCCTTCGCGCGATCGAAATAATCCTGTTGCGCATCGACGCTCGTGAGTAGCGTTCGGATTGCCGACAACTCATTGCGACCTATGCGCCGATTGATGATCGTCTCAGCACCTGCCTTTGTGTCGAATATCCAGTGCCCATTGCTCTCTACGAGCGGGATCGGAAGCGGCCAGTCATCCGGGCCAACGTCCAACTCAGCGTGACCCGAATTGTTTTGGTCGATAGCGTGTTTTGCATCGTAGAGAGTGAGGAAGCGCTGGCGAAGCTCGTGGTCGGCATACCGGTCGCCAGAGTCGAGGACTCGGTCGGCCTCCGGTCCGAGGATGGCGCGCAAGTCAGTCTCCTGGTCACCGCGGAGCGCAGCGATGAGCGCATTTGCCGCGTCGTCGGGAGTAGCAAAACTGCGTTGGAGCTCTGGAGCCGTCGGCGACGCCGCCAGTGCGCACCCCAACCAGAGGGTCGCAGCGAGAATCGATACTGCACGGCACCCGGGTATCGCCATCGGCAACCTCCTACCGCCGCCCGCCACGTCCACCGCCACCACGTCCGCCGCCACCATGTCCACCGCCACCGCGGGCGCCGCCACCTGCGAATGATCGCTGCTGGCCGGACGATCGGCTCTGAGCACCGCGCTGACTGAATTGCCCTGCCTGACGCCCGCTGCTCATGTCACCGAATGCACCGCCGGGACGCTGTGTGCCCGCAAAGCCTCCGCCGGCTGGTCGTTGGGTCGCTCTGTTGGCGCCAGCGCCGCCGCCGCCCGGCCGACCGCCGCCCACGCCAGCTATGCCGCCGGCGCCGCCTGGACCCCCTGGGCTACCAACTCCGCCCGGCCGACCTGCGCCACCGATGCCGCCGGCGCTGCCTGGACCCCCTGGGCTACCAACTCCGCCCGGCCGACCTGCGCCACCGATGCCGCCGGCACCGCCAGGACCGCCTGGGCGCCCAACGCCACCTACCCCACCAGGACTACCCGGCCGGCCAACCCCACCAGGACTACCGGGCCGGCCCACTCCACCCGGGCTACCCGGCCGGCCAACGCCACCGGGACCACCCGGCCGCCCGGCCCCCCCGATGCCGCCCGCGCCACCGGGACGGGTTGGCGGTCGGACGGCACTCCCTGGGACGGATACCTGCGAACGACCGGGTAGCCCGACAGGTCCGCTCGGGGCACGAGCGAAATTGGCGGGCCTGCCGCCGGCAGCGGTGGCATTCCACCGCGAAGAGGCGATCTGCGCCCGGTTCACGTTGATATTGTTGAACCGGTTGACGTTGACATTGGCGTTTCCTCCGCCCCACGCCGGGCTTGCCCAGCCCCATAGCCCGCCGGCAATCGCGGCACCGGTTGCAAACGCCAGCCCGGTGGCGAGAGCGGTGCCGAAATAGTAACCCGGCGGCGGTGCGGCGTAGTACGGCGGATACGAGGGGTATGGCCACGCCGATCCGTAAACCACTGTCGGATTGTAAGTCGGAACGTAGACGGTGTCCGCCTTTGTCGGCTGGATGACGATCACCTCCCGCTGTGTCGGGGGCTGGCTGCTGCCGGGCGGTGGCTCAACTGCCACCTGCTGGGTGCTCACCGCCTGCTCCGGCGTCGATTGCAGCTTGTCGTTCGCTTGGGCGAGGCGGCGCAGGCGCTGTACCGCCGCGAACACGTCCGGTTGCTGCGAGGCGAAGGCGTAGCCGAGTTGTTGCAACCAGGTAAGGTTGCCGTTCATCGTCGCCAGGACGACGGGGAAGGGCACCAGGGACTTCACGCTTGGATCCCACGATTCGGCTTGCAAAGCCGTCTCCAGGGCGTCGCCACTCAGGGACTTGTGTGACGGATCTTCCACCCAACGCGCTGCCGCCACGACTTCGAGAGGAAACGTCGACGCCATTAGAAGCTGGGTCAATAAATCGTCGGGGTAGAGCGCAATCGAGGCTACCAGTCCGTCGAGCTGTTCCTCGTTGAAGGGCTGCGCCGCGGCCGGCTGGGATGCAGCGCCAGGGCTCGTCTGCGGGAAACCGTCAAGAGGGAATGTAGCGATCATCATCAAACTGCTCGTCAGAACCCGCATGAACCGGCCAAGCACACACCTTCCGAGGGGCAGCCTCCGAGTAGGGCATGGTTCGTCGGCTCGCGCTGATCGACATTCCGCCCTGATGCAGAACATGTGCAGCATTCAACGACGCTCCGCCCGGTTATGCGTGACGCTTATCACGAATGACCAGCAGCCCTGTCCAGCCTTCTCATTATCTGCGGCACTCCTTTCGCGACGACAATACACCTGATGCAAGCAAGCAGATAGGATTCTGTTTCTGCGTCGGGTTAGCTAAGATGTCCACTATGATGTCCCAATCTCGCTGCCTACCCCGCTGGGCTATGGCCCTCAGAGCACCTTCCGTTACCATGACCAAACGGGCGAGAAGCTCATTGGCTTGATTGGCTAGCACCCAGGACGAGAGACACCGAAATGGACTGGAACCGTTGGTACGCGGCCAAAAGCTATCTGAGTTCTGCTCTCTGGATCGCTCCACTCATCGCATTGCTCCTAGAAAACGTACTGATACGACTCGTGTTCGCGCTTCATGCGCGGCTGGATTGGGTCCCTTGGTTCGGAACGACTGCCACCGGTGCCACCGAGACGCTGAATACTGTCGAAGCCCTGACGACTGCATTTATCGTCTTCACGTTCGGGTCGCTGCTAATCGCCATTCAGGTCGCCAGTGGACAGCTTACGCCGCGATTAATCGCTACTACGCTTCTGAGGAACAATGTCATCAGATTTGCTGTCGGGCTATTCACGTTCACGATGCTGTTTGCTGTGGGCACGCAAGCACGGTTCGATACGACGGTGCCGAGGTTCGCAGTAACGATCGCATGGATCTTGGGGATCGCTTCCATCGTATCATTTTTGTTTTTGATCGATTATACTGCACGATTGCTGCGTCCGGTGAGCATTGCAAGGCGTATTGCTGAAGGAGGGATTAAAGTCATTGAAGACGTATATACCGAACCATTCAAGGTGCCGTCGGCCTCACGTGAGCCAGAATCCTACAACTCCGCTGCACGAACCGTTGAATACCGGGGCAGATCGGCGATGGTGCTGGCCATCAATCTGAAATCCCTCCTCGCCATAGCACAACATGCCAACGGCATTATCGAATTTAGTCCTCGAATTGGCGATTTCGTGGCAACAGGCGAGGCGCTGTTTCGCCTACACGGCACTGCAGCCAGGTTAGATGACAGCGCGCTGCGAGCACAGGTAGCATTCGGACCAGAGCGTACGATCGAGCAGGATTCCACGTTTGCATTTCGCGTGATCGTTGACATTGCCATCAAAGCCCTGTCGCCGGCGATCAACGATCCTACCACCGCCGTTCTCGCCATTGATCAGCTTCACCAACTCCTTCGTCTTGTCGGAGCGCGCGACCTGCATGGCGATGTGCTGTCTGACCCGGAGGGATTGCCTAGGCTTATTGTTCGCACACCAGACTGGGAGGATTTTGTCACGCTGGCTTTCAGTGAAATTCAACTCTACGGTGCAGGCAACTTCCAGGTCGCAAGACGCCTCCGAGCGATGATAGACGACCTCCTGGTTGTCTTGCCGAATGCTCGCCAACCAGCTTTGAGACGAGAATTGGAATCGCTCGATCGAGCGGTAGAGAAGCACTTTCCCTTCGCTGAGGATTTGGAGCTGGCGCGCCAGGCGGATTTGCAGGGATTGGGGGGACCAAGGCGTACAGTCCGTGAGGGTAGTCTGGCGTAATGGCGGCCTGCCGTGTGATGCTTTGGCATTGAGCGCCAGATGGTCAACGTGGAACCAGCGCAACACCTCAAGGGCCCGATCAAGATTGTGGAATGCCGGCGGGAGGCTACGATGCGGTGTTCCGCCGGGGTGCCACTGAGGGCCCAGAGGGCTTTCTGCAAGCTCGCGGCCAAGGCAACGAAGCTCTCGCCTCCTGCAAGACGGCGTGGGCCTGCTGTCGGCTGGAGAACACCAGGACAACGTGGCAGGGCGCGCCAGGCCGAGGCAATTCGCGATCTCTGACGCTGGTGGGTGCGCCCGATGGTCCGGCGCTCATCACGGTCTCTCGCGACCGTGCCTCGCATCCCTTCGTTGGAAACCTCGCGGCGCATATCCGTAACCCGCAGACGCGCGGCGCCATAACCGCGCTGTCACGGAACTTATGACTTCATGCGACGACAATGGGTATGGTCCTGGTGAGCGACGCAGATGCAGCTTTCGGATGACTGTGAACCGTACGTGGCCCAAGTGGTCCCAGTAATGAAGTGCCAGGCGTCATGCTGCATCGGCAAATTCTTCGTTGGCACCCTCCGCCATCCAGGCGCTCAGGAGTGTGTGGCTGACGGCCAGCACAGTAGGACCGATGAAGATGCCTAGGAGGCCAATCGTAATCAGGCCACCGATAACGCCAGCCAGAATGAGCAGCAAAGATAGATCGGCGCCTCTACGGATCAGTATTGGGCGAAGGAAATTGTCCATGGTCAGAGCGACTGCGCTGATGACCAACAACACTGTCGCCCATCCCTTGTCGCCAGAGTAGTACATCCACCCGATCGCCGGGATCAGCACGAGGCCGGGGCCGAGCTGGGCCAGGCACAATATGAACATCAACGCAGTCAATAGCGGGGCGAAGGGAACGCCGGCCGCAGCAAGGCCAATGCCGCCAACAATGCTCTGCGCTACCGCAGTTACGACGACGCCAAGGGCTACGCCACAAATCGCCTGACCGGCGAGACGCACGGCCATTTCGCCGCGATCGCCACCCAGTCTTTGGCCAAAACGAAGGACGATGGCAGCAGCTTTTTCACCGTTTGCATAAATGATTGCGGCTATAGTGACTATCAGCAGGAACTGCAGAAACATCTCACCTAAACTGCCGATGGCCGACGTGAGCCATCTGGTTAATTCGCCCGCATACGGGGTCAACTTCGGTGCTAACTCCTGGACTCCCGTCGAGCTGAGTTCGCCCCAGGCCTGGGTAAACCTGTCACCCACGAGAGGCACGTCGGCAAGCCAGTCTGGTGGCGCTGGCAACTGCAGCGACAGCAATGTTCGCACCAAGGTCGCGATTTCATCTTGGTTGACAACGACGGTGCTGATGGCCAACCAGATTGGCACAACCAGCAGCAGAAGCAATACCAGAGTCATAACCAGGACGGCCAGGCCACGGCGGTTGCCAATATGGTGCTGCACCCAAAGCATCAGCGGCCATGTGGCAATGCACAGCGTGACGGCCCAAATGATTGCCGGCAAAAATGGGCGCATTATCCAGAAGCTGGCTCCAAGCAAACCGCCGATGAACAACACGGTGAGCGTCGTACGGGTGAGATCGTTCTGGACACGCGGCATGTTATTCGGACCCTCATATACGTCAGTGCATTTGGCCCACCTGAGGTTTGTGCACAACAACTAGCACTACTTTGGCAGAAATTTTCACAGGGCTATGCCGAGCTGAACCATTTGCGGCAGTGCGGACAGCGCGAAGGCCGCGCGCGAGTGATGTGAGTGATGATAAGACGGCGCACGGCGGGTAAGCTTGGCTGTGGTGGCGGTCCATTGATTCTTTTTCCCCCGCCTCGCGGTTGCGAGGCGATGGTGTTGAAGGAAGGCATAGGCAATCATTGTCATGAGGGCGTGACGATGTAGTCCATGCCACGATCGTCCTTCGAAGTGGTCGAGCCCGAGTTCTTCCTTCAGCTGCTGGTGAGCCTGCTCACAGATCCAGCGCGCCTTGATGGTGCTGGCGAGCACCGTGATCGGCGTGTCGGTGGATAAGTTGGAAAGGTAGTATTTGTGCTCGCCAGTAGCGCGACGTTCGCCGATCAGCCAGGCTTCGTCCCCGGGCATATGCTGGCCACCCATGTCGCGAATGCGCTGTGGCGGCCCGTCAGCGACCCGCACGCGCACGGCGGCAAAGCGTGCCGACAGCCGACCTTTCGTGCCGCGGCGCCAGCTGACCGAGCGCCAGGATGCGCCAGCGAGCATTGCCTCCGCTGCGATCGATTTGCTGTCGGGGATGTGTCGCCGTCGGTGACGGCCGCGACCTGCCACGGGAAAGATCAAGGCCACGTCACCTCGATAGACCTTCTGATGCCGCGGAATACCGACGGCCCATTTTAATCCGCGCTCACTGAGGGCGTGCCGGAACGGCGCGCTCATGCCATAGCCCGCATCAGCCAGCACGCATCCGAAGCGTACGCCGGCGGTTCTCACCCGGTCGACCTCATTGATGGCGATCTCAGGTTTGCTACGGAAGGTCTGTCGATCTGCCGGAACCCGCGCCCTTGCCATCCGAACAGAATCACTCGCCCAACTCTCCGGTAGAAACAGACGCATACCGACCATCACCGGCACTTCGCCGCTCGCCAACGTTGCTGACACCAGCGTCTGGCAATTGGCTGTCTTGCCCAGGGCGGAGGCATATTGCGCGGCAACGCCAACCGAATGGCTGCCCTTCTTCGGCAGTGCCGTGTCGTCGATCACCAAAACGGCGTTGTCACCGCCGACAAGCCGGTCCGCCGAACAAGAAGTTCCGCTTCCAGCGGTGTCGCATCCCACATGCCAGCCGCGGCAAAATGATGCAGCTGATCGACTCGCCGGGGACCAGCCACTGCGCCATCGGTTGAATGCTCTTCCGCTCGCCCGGTCCGATCAGTCCCGCAATGTAGAGTGGGCACATCCGTCGCCGAGCCTTGTGCGCCAGGCGGCTCAGAAATGGCTCCAGCCAGCGCTCAAGCTCCGTGGTCCAATCGAACTTCGTGCGCACCGTGATCGGCCTCCGAAAAGCCGATCCCCCAGGAATCACCGATTGGCCGATTTGGGAATCAAAAGTGATGCCGTCAGACATAATCTGCCAAAGTAGGCTAGGACGTACCACGGAAATCAATCCGTAAGCCACGGTGCGTCGCCCGTCCGCCAGAGTGTTGCCGGGTGCCAGCAAGTTCAATTGCTGCGAGAGCCGCTTGACGACCGCCTGGCAGAGATCAACCATTTTTGCTTGTAGGGAACCGACGGCGCGTCGGCGTGATAGGTGGGTCGAGCGCACTAGGTGTCGAGCTTATACCAAACCGCGGTGACCATCACCCATGGACCCAGTCTCGCAGATCGATGGACAGGATGGTCCAGCGCTGGTTGATGAGCTTGTTCGAGGCGTCGCAGCAGTGATCGAGGATGTCGATGCCGGAAGCGAATACCCGGTTGGATAGTCAGTTGTCGCGGAGATACGGGTTCAGTTCCGGCGACTTGGGCCCAGCGGCAGCAGGCTGACGTGGGCAGGTATCTTCAGCTTGGCAGACGTGTGCCACCCCGCCTGAACGAGCAGGACCACGGCATGCGCGCCTGGTGTGACAGCTTGCGAGATCTCCGCCAGATGCAGTTCCATCGTCCCACTGCGCCAGGTCACTCAGCCGCCAGCGCACCACACCGTGCGATGCCGGAATCGGGCCATCCTCGACACGCTGCGCCAGTTTGTGGCGCTGTGCCGCGTCCAGGCAGCAGGTCCCGGATACGCTCCCATTGATCGTCGCGCATGCCATAACGTCGCATCGGTCAGCTCCAAATCGGCTGCCCCCCTATGAATCCAACTTTTCGTCGCGCCGGAATCCCCTAAATGAGGACAGGCCTAGCACTACTTTGGCAGATTATGTCTGACGGCATCACTTTTGGGATTCCCGAATTGGCCAATCGGTGATTCCTGGGGGATCGGCTTTTCGGAGGCCGATCACGGTGCGCACGAAGTTCGATTGGACTACGGAGCTTGAGCGCTGGCTGGAGCCATTTCTGAGCCGCCTGGCGCACAAGGCTCGGCGACGGATGTGCCCACTCTACATTGCGGGACTGATCGGACCGGGCGAGCGGAAGAGCATTCAACCGATGGCGCAGTGGCTGGTCCCCGGCGAGTACCGATCAGCTGCATCATTTTGCCGCGGCTGGCATGTGGGATGCGACACCGCTGGAAGCGGAACTTCTTGTTCAGGCGGACCGGCTTGTCGGCGGTGACAACGCCGTTTTGGTGATCGACGACACGGCACTGCCGAAGAAGGGCAGCCATTCGGTTGGCGTTGCCGCGCAATATGCCTCTGCCCTGGGCAAGACAGCCAATTGCCAGACGCTGGTGTCAGCAACGTTGGCGAGCGGCGAAGTGCCGGTGATGGTCGGTATGCGTCTGTTTCTACCGGAGAGTTGGGCGAGTGATTCTGTTCGGATGGCAAGGGCGCGGGTTCCGGCAGATCGACAGACCTTCCGTAGCAAACCTGAGATCGCCATCAATGAGGTCGACCGGGTGAGAACCGCCGGCGTACGCTTCGGATGCGTGCTGGCTGATGCGGGCTATGGCATGAGCGCGCCGTTCCGGCACGCCCTCAGTGAGCGCGGTTTAAAATGGGCCGTCGGTATTCCGCGGCATCAGAAGGTCTATCGAGGTGACGTGGCCTTGATCTTTCCCGTGGCAGGTCGCGGCCGTCACCGACGGCGACACATCCCCGACAGCAAATCGATCGCAGCGGAGGCAATGCTCGCTGGCGCATCCTGGCGCTCGGTCAGCTGGCGCCGCGGCACGAAAGGTCGGCTGTCGGCACGCTTTGCCGCCGTGCGCGTGCGGGTCGCTGACGGGCCGCCACAGCGCATTCGCGACATGGGTGGCCAGCATATGCCCGGGGACGAAGCCTGGCTGATCGGCGAACGTCGCGCTAGTGGCGAGCACAAATACTACCTTTCCAACTTATCCACCGACACGCCGATCACGGTGCTCGCCAGCACCATCAAGGCGCGCTGGATCTGTGAGCAGGCTCACCAGCAGCTGAAGGAAGAACTCGGGCTCGACCACTTCGAAGGACGATCGTGGCATGGACTACATCGTCACGCCCTCATGACATGATCGCCTATGCCTTCCTTCAACACCATCGCCTCGCAACCGCGAGGCGGGGGAAAAAGAATCAATGGACCGCCACCACAGCCAAGCTTACCCGCCGTGCGCCGTCTTATCTCACTCACATCACTCGCGCGCGGCCTTCGCGCTGTCCGCACTGCCGCAAATGGTTCAGCTCGGCATAGTGTGAAAATTGAAAGTAGTGCTAGGCGGCGTGCTCCCGTGCGGGGCTGGGGCGGCGGGTTAACGAGAGTGTCATTGGAGAGAAGGTCGGAGTTAGTTCCGGTATAACAACATGCGGACTCTCAGCGGCATCCAGCTTCCTTCGTCGATTTCGAACAAAGCATTGCAAGGATTACAATTGCGCTGACGAGCGTCAAAACGTAGCCATGTAATCTATAAATAGCACTTGTACGCGGCTGTCTGTGCTGATCTCTGGTTATGTATATCGAGGCTGTCCCAAATCGGCACTCGCCGCCCGCATCTTGCTGCGCGAGAGCTATCGTGAGAACGGCAAGGTGCGGAAGCGCACTCTGTGCAATCTTTCCGACTGGCCGGCGGCGCACATCGAAGGCCTGCGAGGCGTGCTCAGAGGCGGCACCGTCGTTCGGCCGAGCGTGATGCCTTCACCGTGATACGCAGCTTACCCCACGGTCACGTCGCCGCCGCCCTAGGCACGGCGCGCAAGATCGGTCTGGATCGTATCCTCGGTCCCGATGGCAATCGTTGTCGAGACTTTGTGCTTGCCCTGCTGCTTGCCCGGATCGTCGATCTGCATCAAGCTCGCCACCGCTCGAGGGTTGTCTCCTGCCACGGCCGCCTCGAGCCTGGGCGAAATGCTCGGCCTCGGTGAGGTCGACGAAGACGACCTCTACACGGCACTGGACTGGCTGCTGGAACGTCAGCCTGCCATCGAGCGTGTGTTGGCCAAACGCCATCTCAGCAGCGGGACGCTGGTGCTGTACGATGTCTCGTCGAGCTACATGGAAGGTCATTGCTGTCCGTTGGCCAAACGCGGCTATAGCCGCGACGGCAGGAGAGGCACGCTGCAGATCGTCTACGGCCTGCTCTGTGCTCCTGACGGCTGTCCATCGCCATTGAAGTCTTTGAGGGCAACACCGCCGATCCGATGACGCTGGCGGCCCAGGTCGATAAGCTGAAGCGGCGCTTCCAGCTTGAGCATGTGGTGCTGGTCGGCGATCGCGGCATGATCACCCAGGCACGCATCACCGAGGAGATCACGGCGGCAGGCCTGGACTGGATCACTGCGCTGCGTGCGCCTGCGATCAAGGCGCTCTTGGCAAACGGCGCGTTGCAGCTGTCGCTGTTCGACCAGCGCGACATGGCCTCCATCACGGCACCCGAGTTTCCCGGTGAGCGTCTGGTGGTGTGCCGCAATCCCGATCTCGCCGCACAGCGGTGCCGCAAGCGCGCCGAACTGCTCGCCGCCACCGAGGGCGATCTCACCCGCATTCAGGCAGCCGTCACACGCCGTCGCGATCCATTGCGTGGCACCGCCGAGATCGCGCTGGCCGTTGGCGCAGTGATCAACCGACACAAGATGGCCAAGCATTTTGCTCTCGACATCTCGGACACGAGCTTCAGCTTTGCCCGCAAGGACACTGAGATCGCTGCCGAAGCCGCGACCGACGGCATCTATGTCGTGCGTACCAGCCTGTCTGCGGCGAGCTTCGACGACGCGACGACGGTGCGCAGCTACAAATCACTCGCTCTGGTGGAGCGGGCCTTCCGTTGCATCAAGACCGTCGATCTGCAGGTCCGGCCGGTCTATCACTGGCTGGCAGATCGGGTGCGCGCGCACGTGTTTCTCTGCATGCTGGCTTATCACCTGGAATGGCACATGCGCCAGCGTCTCGCGCCGATGCTGTTCGACGACACTGAGAAGAACGCTGCCGAAGCACTGCGTACCTCCGTGGTGGCACAGGCGCATCGCTCACCCGCCGCTGTCACCAAGCAGACCACCGGCCTGACCCCGGATGGCCTGCCGGTGCACAGCTTCCGATCGCTGCTGGCCGATCTGGCGACGCTGGCGCGCAACACCGTCACCACCGACATCACCCCGAACTATCCGATCACCGTGCTGACCAGGCCGACAGCAATTCAGCACAAGGCGTTCGCGCTTCTTGCCGTCACATGTAGCCAGTAGCGACGCCTCGCAATCACAAATTCGCGTTAGTTCAAGCTGTTGCGGATAAAGGAGGAAGTGCTTAATCGTTCGTTAGCCTCGCGCACTTCAGAGTGCGGTCATCGCATGCGGACCGCTACCGCATCGGCATGGGATTCTGAAGTGGCATGGCAATCAAGATCATTTTCAACGGCGAGTCTGCTCTGCTGGTCGATGACCATCCCGACGTTCTGGTGAGCGTGGGTGCCTTCCTCGAAGCGACCGGGTTCGACGTGGTGCGCGCGCGCAGTGGTGACGAGGCGCTGGCCTGTCTGGAGTCCGGCCAGAAGTTCACGCTGTTGGTAACCGACTACGCCATGCCGGGACTCAATGGGGCCGATCTGGCCAAACAGGCGCTGGAGCTGCTGCCTGGCCTGAAGGTTCTGATCATCACCGGCTACCCGAGCGACGCCGGCCTGTTCGATCGGCCACCGAGCGTTGCGCTGCTGGCCAAGCCGTTCCGGCGCGCGGCACTGATCGCCATGCTGCAATCGATGTTTGCCACCGGGCAGACAGGGCTGCCGACTTTGCCCGAGTGAACCAACTCCGTCGGGGTGCCGGGAGCGAGCGCTCAACGGGGCAATGCTAATCGGGCCCACGCTCCATGTCGGCGATGATCCGTCGCGCCGCCAGCGCGGGGTTATAGGCCTGGGTGATCGGCCGGCCCACCACCAGATAATCCGCGCCCCGCGCGATCGCCTGCGCCGGAGTCGCGTGCCGTTTGTGATCGTCCGGCGCACCGCCCGGCTCGCGAATTCCGGGCGTGGCGATCAACAGATGTTCGGCCCCGGCCATACGCCGGATTGCGTTCGGATCGTCGTCAGCCGAGGCGATGATTCCGTCGCAGCCGCACGTCACCGCCTGGCGCACGCGCAGCCGGATCAGTTCGGACACCGGCAGCGCATAGCCCATCTCGCGCGCGGCCTGATCGTCGAGGCTGGTCAGCACGCTGATCGCGAACACTTTGGTGCGTGGCGATTTGCCCTTGCCGGCCACCGCCGCGCGCATGATCTCGGGATCGCCATGCACGGTGACCAGGCTCACGCCTCGCTCGGCGGCGCGCGCGACGCCCTGGCGGACGGTCTCGCCGATGTCGTACATCTTGGCATCCAGGAATATCCGCTTGCCCTGCGCGATCAGCCCGTCGATGAGCTGTTCGGCTCCAGGCGCGAACAGCAACCATAGCCCAATCTTGAAGAACGACACGATGCCGTCGAGCCGCCGCGCCAGCTGCGCCGCGCCGTCGGTCGTCGGCACGTCGAGCGCCACAATCAGCCGATCGGCCATTGCGTCCGGGATGTCGCGCACCGTCATGAACGTGGCCGCCGCGGTACCACGAGTTTGGGGGTAAAGCTCTGCACCGTCTCGCCCTTCTGGTTCCTGGTCAGGCACCGTACCACCACCGTGCCGCGATCCGGCTTCGAGCGGGACGGGGTGATCTCGAGCACCTCGCATTCCACGTGAAGGGTATCGCCGGGGCGCACTGGATTCGTCCACAGCAGCTCACCGCCGGTGCCGATGATACCGCCGGCGATCGGCAGGCCGCCGTTCACGATCAGCCGCATCATGGTGACCGCGGTGTGCCAGCCGCTCGCCACCAGGCCGCCGAACAGCGTGTCGCGGGCCGCCGCGGCGTCCATATGGAATGGCTGCGGGTCGTAATCGGCAGCGAACCGGGTGATCTCGCCGGCGTCCATCGTGTGCGAGCTGCTGACGAAGCGTTGCCCCACGCTGAGGTCGTCCAGATAGTGGGTGTCCATGGTGCAGCATAGCGGCTGGCGGGTGGTCGGACTACGCTGGCGCGCGGAGGAGTTGCCATGCCGGAGACTGCACTGCTTGCTGCCATTCTCGCTGTGGTGGGCGAGCGCGGCCTGCTGACCGATGCGACCGACACCGCGGCGTACGCCGTGGACTGGCGGCGGCTGTATCACGGTCGCACGCCGGCGGTGATACGTCCCGGCAGCACCGAGGAGCTGGCGCGCGTGGTGCGGCTGTGCGCGGAGGCGCGGGCGCCGATCGTGCCGCAGGGCGGCAACACATCGATGGTCGGTGGCGCAACTCCGGCCGAGGATGGCAGCGAATTCGTGCTGAGCACGTCGCGGATGACGCGTGTCCGCGACATTGATCCGCTCGACCTGACCATGACGATCGAGGCCGGCCTCACGCTGAAGGCGGCGCAAATTGCGGCGGCCGAGGCGGGGTGCCTGCTGCCGCTGTCGATCTCATCGGAGGGCAGCGCGCAGATCGGCGGCGTGCTGGCCACCAATGCGGGCGGCAACAACACGGTGCGCTATGGCAATGCGCGCGATCTGGTGCTGGGGCTGGAGGTGGTGTTGCCCGACGGCACGGTGTGGAACGGACTGCGCAAGCTGCACAAGGACAACACCGGCTATTGCCTGCGTCAGTTGTTCGTGGGTTCCGAGGGAACGCTGGGCATCATCACCGCAGCGGTAATCAAGCTGGTGCCGCGGCCGCGGGAGGTGTGTGTGGCGCTGTGCGCGGTGGCCTCGCCCGAGGCGGCGCTGCAGCTGTTCAGTCGCTTCCAGTCGCACGATCCGGCGTCGATCAGCGCGTTCGAGCTGATGTCGGGTCTCGGAACCGAGTTCGTGCTGCGGCACATCGAGGGCGCCGTGCTGCCGCTCGCCTCACCGGCGCCGAACTACGTGCTGGTGGAACTTGCGACGCCGCGGCCGGGTGCAGGTCTGCGCGCGGCATTGGAGGCGGTGCTGGAAGCGGCGCTGGGCGACGGCGCGGTGTCGGATGCGGCCATCGCTGAGAGCGAGGCGCAGCGTGCGGCGATCTGGCGGCTGCGCGAGGAACACTCGGAGGCGCAGAAGCGCGAGGGTGCCAGCGTGAAGAACGACGTTTCGGTGCCGGTGTCGAAGGTGCCGGAGTTTATTCGTCGCGCCACGGTCGCGTGCGAGGCGCTGATGCCGGGGATCCGCGCCGTGCCGTTCGGCCACATGGGCGACGGCAATATCCACTTCAATCTGGAACAGCCGGTGGATGCCGATCCCGTGTGGTTCCTGGCGCAGGATCACGCCGTCATGGACACGGTGAACGAGGTGGTGCGCGACCTGGATGGCAGTTTCTCGGCTGAGCATGGGATCGGGAAGTTGAAGCCGTATATGATGCCGGACTGGCGCGGCGGCGCGGAGCTTGCGGTGATGCGGCGGATCAAGGATACGCTGGACCCGCTGGGGATCATGAATCCGGGCAAGGTGCTGCCGTAGGTCGATCGTCAGTATCGGGGCGGCAGATCGCCAGGCGTCACCGATACGTGCGCATATCGTGGCGCAATTCCTGATTGCGCTCCCAGGTCTGGAACTTCTCCAGTGTGGGCGGCTTTGACAGCTTCATGCTCATGGGGGATGCCCCATGGCACACTTGGTGTCCGTCCCCACCTACCGGGAATGAATCGGACCCAGGATACGTCAATGCGCAAGGAGTTCGGCATGAGCAATCCACGGTGACCCGGGCCTGGTTGAACCGTATCGGCACCGCGGTGCCGTCACACGACATCCACGCCGAGTTCGTTGACTTCGCGCGCACCGCCCTGGGCGACGCGAGAAGCCTGGCACTGTTCGATCGCATGTCCGACCTCTCCGACATCGAGCATCGCTTCTCAGTCTTCGCGCCGGGGCCGAAGCCGCGTGATCACGTGCTCGACAGCGACGGCTTCTATCTCCGTCGCGCGTTTCCCACCACGGGTGCACGCATGGCGCTGTTTCGCGATGCGGCGCTCACGCTGGCACGGCAGGCGATCGGCGTGCTGGACATCGCGGCGGAGCGCGCGACGATCACCCACCTGATCGTGGCGAGCTGTACCGGCTTTACCGCGCCGGGACTCGATTTCGACATCATGCAGGACGCCGGCCTCGCGTCGTCCGTCGAGCGCACTATCATTGGCTTCATGGGCTGCTTCGCTGCGGTGAACGCGCTGAAGCTGGCCCGCCATATCGTGCGGTCGGAACCGAACGCGAAGGTGCTGGTGGTCAATCTGGAATTGTCCAGCCTGCATCTGCAGGAAGAGTGGGAGCTCGAGAAGATGCTGAGCTTCCTGCTGTTCGGCGATGGGTGCGGCGCCTGTCTGGTGTCGGCCGAACCGGTCGGCCTCGCGCTGGATCGTTTTCATGCGGAGGTCATCCCGCGGAGCGCCGATCTGATCACGTGGCGGATCGGCGATCAGGGGTTTGCCATGCATCTGTCGGGTCAGGTGCCCGGCCGTATTCGCCGCTGGCTGCGCGAGCACGGCGCCGGGCTGCTCGGCAATCGCACCGTGCACGACATGGCGCTGTGGGCGGTGCATGCCGGTGGCCGTTCGATTCTGGATGCCGTGCAGCATGGGCTCGAGTTGCCGCCGGACGCGCTGCGCTACTCGCGTGATGTGTTGCGCGAGTTCGGCAACATGTCGTCGGCCACACTGATTTTCGTGCTGGAGCGCATTCTGCGTTCGTCGCACGCCACGGGCGATGGGATAGCGATGGCGTTCGGTCCGGGACTGACCGTGGAGACGTTCGGGTTCCATCGGCCGTGACCCTCGCCATGCGCAGCACGGCTGATGAGCGGATGGACAGCGACTGCGTCGACTACGACGACTACCGCCGCTGCCTGCGCGATCTGGCGCGGGTCAATACCGTGACGATGACGCACCGGCCGATGCTGGCCTGGCTGGCGCGCGAGACTGTTGGGCTGCGATCGTTCTCGCTGCTCGATGTTGCTTGCGGCCACGGCGATGCGCTGCGCCGCATTCAACGCTGGAGCAGGCGAGGCGGGATTGCAGCAGAGCTGGTCGGCGTGGACCTCAATCCATGGGCGACGCAGGCGGCACGCGACGCAACGGAAACGGGCGCACCCATCACTTATCGCAACGCCGACGTGTTCGCGATCGATGCGGCGGAGGAATTCGATTTCATCGTGAGCTCGCAATTCACGCATCATCTTACCGACGACCAGGTGGTGATGTTCATCCGCTGGATGGAGGCGCACGCGCGACGCGGCTGGTTCATCGGCGACCTGCATCGCCACTGGCTGCCGTATTACGGTTTTGGCGTGCTGGCGTGGCTCGCGCGCTGGCATCATTTCGTGCTGAGCGACGGGCGAATTTCCATCGCGCGTGCCTTTGTGCCTGCGGAGTGGCGGCGGCTGGTGGGCGCGGCCGGCCTCGCTGACCGCGACGTTGCCGTTACCTGGCATCTGCCGTTCCGGCTCTGTGTCGCGCGGCATTGTCAGGACCGGTGATCATTGGCGGCGGGCCAGGCGGCACCGCCGCCGCCATCACGCTTGCCCGCGCCGGAAACCCCGTGACGCTGATCGAGCGCAGTGTCGATGCCAGCGACAAGGTGTGCGGCGATTTTCTGAGCACCGAGGCGCTTGCGATGATCGAGGGCCTGGGTGTCGATCTGTCCGCGGCGTCCACGATCTCTGCGGTGCGGCTGGTGCATCGGAATCGCAGTGTGACCACGCATCTGCCGTTCGCCGCGCGCGGCCTGTCGCGTCGCGCGCTGGATGAGGCGCTGCTGGGACAGGCACAAGCCGTCGGCGCCACGGTGCTGCGCGGCCATCGGGTCAGCGCGATCGAACAAGACCGCGGATCCATGCTGCTGTCCTGCGGATCACTCGGCCGGATTGCTGCCGATACCGTGTTCCTCGCCACGGGCAAGCACGAGCTGCGCGGCGCGGGCCGGATCAGTCACGGTACCGGCATGGTGGGCATGAAGATGTACTACGCGCTGGTGGCATCACAGCTTCAGGCGCTGCGTCGCCATGTCGAGCTGATTATGTTCGCCGGCGGCTATGCCGGGTTGCAGGTTGTGGAGGCTGATCGGGCGGTACTGTGCGTGCTTCTGCCAGCCGCTCGACTTCGCGCCGTTGGCGGGCGGTGGAATAGCCTGCTCGAGGCGCTGACAGAAGAATGTCCGCACCTGCGCATGCGGCTCACCGGCGCCCGCGCCCTGCTCGATCATCCTCTGGCGGTTGCCGGTCTGCCGTACGGTTATGTATATACAACGAGCCGGCGCGACCCACCCGGCCTGCTTCGGCTGGGCGATCAGGCGGCGGTGATCGCTTCACTGACCGGTGACGGCGTTGCGCTGGCGCTGGCCAGTGGTTCGCTCGCGGCACGCATGTGGTTGGGGGGCGGCGAGGCGCACTACCACGATCGCCTGGCGGCCGGTCTAGCGCGTCAGATGCGCGTCGCATCGACCGTCCACCGCCTGTGTCTGAACCCGGCACTGCAGCCCTGGGTTGCGGCCATCTGTGGATTATGGCCGGGAGCGATTCGGTTGGCGGCCGCGGCGACCCGTGCGCTGGACCTTTGACGCATAGCGGGCATGCCTGGGGTGGCTTCGGGGGCGCCGTGCCGTCGGCGCTCACGCTTATGGTGCCCAACGCGGCCGGCTTGCATCGCTGCGCCGGCTGACGCACAAGCTTTGGGCCGCCACGCAGGGAATCGTCTTGCACAATGCGCTCCGGCAAACTGGTCACACGGCTCGATCGTTACATATTTCGGCAGCTTCTGGTTGCGCTGATTGCAGTGACCGGCGGGCTCACAGCGCTGGTCTGGCTGATCCAGTCGCTGCGCTTCGTCGAACTGGTGGTGAATCACGGGCTTTCTCTGGTCACCTTTGTCGAGCTCACGGGCCTGCTGGTCCCCAGTTTCGTCGCGGTGATACTGCCGATCACGACCTTCGTCGTAGTGCAGTTCATCTATCAGCGACTCGCCGGCGACCGCGAGATCACGGTGATGCGCGCGGCGGGGTTGTCGCCGTTTGCGCTATCGCGTCCTGCATTGGCTCTGGCGGTGCTGGCCGCGATCTCGGGCTACGCGCTCAACCTGTGGATCGTGCCCGACAGCCTAACCGCATTTCGCGAGTTCCAGTGGGAGATCCGCAACCGCATGGCGGCCTTCCTGTTGCAGGAGGGCGTGTTCACGCAGATCTCCGATGATCTTACCGTGTATGTGCGTGCGCGCGATCCAGACGGCACACTGCACGGCATCATGGTGGATGATGGCCGCGACAAGACGGCGCATGCGACAATTCTAGCTGAGAGCGGGCGGCTGACGGAGGGCCCGAACGGTCCGCGCGTGCTGCTGATCAACGGCAGCCGCCAGGAGATCGATCACCAGACGGGCCGGCTCAATGTGCTGACGTTCGGCCAGAATGAGCTCGACCTCACGGACAACCAGGCGAATTCCACCGAACGCCTGCGCGACATGACCGAGGTGTCACTCCACGAACTGCTCCATCCACATCCGGTCTTCGCACATGACATTCCGCGATGGATTGCAGAGGGCCACAAGCGTCTGGCATCACCGCTCACCGCGATATCCTATGCGTTCGTCGCGCTGTACGCGGTGCTCTGCGGGACGTTCCGCCGCCACGGCAGCTTCGTCCGGCCGCTGGCCTCTGTCCTGACGATGGTGGTGCTGTTGGCGTTCGGTCTTGCCATGGAGAATCTGGCAGCCCGCAACAATGCGATGCTGCCGATGATCTGGCTGCATGCCGTGGCGCCTGGCGTGATCAGCGGCTGGCTGCTGTTGGGGCCGCTATGGCCGCGATCACGCCGCCAATCTGTCGAGGCCGCATTGAGCACATGACGCCGCCGATCACCTTGTCGGTCTATATCGCCAGGCAGTTCGCTGGCGCCGTGGTGGGTATGCTGCTCGCGCTGTCGGGGTTGGTGGCGCTGTTCGATTTCATCGAATTGCTGCGACGGTCCACCTCGAAGCCGGACGTAACCTTCGGATTGGTGAGTGAAATTGCGGCGTTGCGTCTGCCCTATGTCGCGATGCAGGTGCTGCCGTTCGCCGTGCTGCTTGGCGGCATGCTGTGCTTCTGGCGTCTGACGCGTTCGTCGGAGCTGATCGTCGCCCGCGCGTCCGGGGTGTCGGCCTGGGAGTTCCTCGCCGCACCAGCGTTGTGCGCACTGTTGTTTGGCGCGATCGCGACGATGGGGATCAGCCCGCTGTCTTCGGCGATGTTCGGCCGCGCCGAAGCGTTGGACAACCTGTATCTCAAGACCGGGGGTGGCCCCTTGGCGTTGACCGGCGATCAGCTTTGGCTGCGGCAGTCCGATCGCGAGCTCTCGCCGCAGGGTGTCGCCATCATCCATGCGCATGATGTTGGACTGCATGGCAAGCAGTTGACCGCCTCTCAGGTCAGCGTGTTCCGGCTGGACGGGCGTGACCGGTTGCTCACGCGGATCGAGGCGACTCGGGCGACGCTCGTCGCGCGAGTATGGCAATTGCAGAATGCCCGCGTGATCCGGCCCGAGCAGATGCCGGAACCTCCCACGACGATCAATCTGCCGACCGACCTTACGGTGGCGCGCGTGCAGGAGAGCTTTGCATCGCCTGATACGCTGTCGTTCTGGGCATTGCCGGGCTTCATCGCGCTGCTGGATCGCTCGGGCTTCACGTCGATCCGCCATCGGCTGCATTTTCAGGCACTCCTCTCGCTGCCGCTACTCTGCGCGACGATGGCGCTGGTCGCCGCGGGATTTTCGATGCGTCCGGCGCGGCGTGGCGGTGTGGCGCACATGATTGGCAGCGGCGTCGCCGCCGGTTTCGCTTTGTTCGTGGTATCGAAGATTGCCGAGGAGTTCGGACAGAGCGGTGCGCTGCCGGTAGCGCTCGCTGCATGGGTGCCCGCGGTGTCCGGACTGATGTTGGCGGTCGCGCTGCTGCTGCATACGGAAGATGGCTGAGGATGGCGCACGTCGTCATGGTCGCCACTTGCCGGTCCCCACTTGTCGTGCTGCTGGCGATACTGCTTGCGTCGGTGCTCGCCGGCGCGGCGCAGGCACAGTTGAGCGAGATCGCCAATCTCGGTGCGCATCAGCCGACCTCGCACAATCAGCCAGTGACCTTCACCGCCGATACGGTGGAGTATGACCGCGAGAATTCGCTGGTGATTGCGCAAGGCCATGTCGAGGCGTGGCAGGACGATCGCGTGCTGCGCGCGGACCGTATCACGTTCGATCGCAATACCGGTGTATCTGCGGCCAAGGGCAACGTCGTGCTGCTGGAGCCGGATGGCCAGGTGCTGTTTGCCGACTATGCCGAACTGACCCAGGACATGAAGAGCGGCGTGTTGCGGGACATGCGCGCGATCCTGGCCGAGAATGCCAGACTGGCGGCCAACGGCGCGCGTCGCACCGAGGGCGAGATCAACGAGATGTCGAAGGTGGTGTATTCCACCTGCAATCTCTGCGCAAAGGATCCGACCCGGCCGCCGCTCTGGCAAATTCGTGCCTTGTCGGCGGTCCAGGATCTCGAGCACAAGAAGATCGAGTTTCAGGACGCCGTTATGGAGATGTACGGCGTACCGGTTGGCTATATGCCATATTTCTGGACTGTCGACCCATCGGTAAAGCGCGCCAGCGGCCTGCTGATTCCCTCGATGGGGGCGTCGTCGCATATCGGTGCCTTCTTTGCGCAGCCGTACTACTGGGTGATCGACGATCAGTCGGACGCGACGTTCACGCCGATGATAACGTCGGAGGCCGGCCCACAGCTCAGCGCAGAATATCGCCGCCAATTCAACAACGGATCGTTCGTATTGGACGGGTCAGTCGGCTATCTCGACAACTCCGTGCAGGGGACGATTTACTCCAAGGGCCAATTCAATGTGGATGACACCTGGCGATGGGGCTTCAACATCGCGCGTGCTTCGACGGCCGACTATGTTCGTGATTTCCACATCGGCACTGCTGAGCTTGGCAGCGACCCCACGTTGCTCACCAGCCAGATCTACGCCGAGGGCTTTGGCCAGGGCGCCTATTCACGGTTCGACGTCCAATTCTACCAAACATTGAATGAGGTCGTGGTCTCCAGCAAACTGCCTCTCGTCCTGCCCCGGTACCAATACAGTTATTTTGGTCAGCCGGATTCCTGGGGTGGCCGTTTCAGCCTCGATGCCGGAGCGTTCAACGTGGTACGCACCGACGGCACCGATACGCGACGCGCCAACCTCACGCTGAACTGGTCGCGGCCATTTGTTGGCGCGCTCGGCGATCTGTGGAAGGTCACGCTGCACACCGATGCGATTGCGTATGATGCCACCGCCTTCAACGAGCAGCCGAATTTCGGTCCGATGAGCCAGGTCAATACGGCGCGAGCTCAACCGCAGGCGGCACTGGACTTTCATTGGCCCTTCATGCGCAACTCGGGCGCGTGGGGCACACAACTCATCGAGCCGATTGCGCAGATCGTTGTCGGGCCACAGGTCGGCGACAGTCAGAATACCAAATATCCCAATGAGGACAGCCTCGACCTGGAGTTTTCCGACGCGAACCTGTTCGGCTTCAACCGGTACCCGGGGGTCGATCGACTGGACGGTGGCGTACGCGCGAATGTCGCGCTGCACGGGACCTGGTACCTGGGTGGCACCACCTTCGACGGATTGATCGGACAGTCCTATCGCACCACTGTGGACAATCAGTTCTCCGAGGCATCGGGTCTGCACGATCAGGTGTCGGATATCGTCGCGCGTGCCACGCTGGCGCCGACGAGCTGGCTCAACCTGACCTACCGCACCAGGCTCGATCACAAGGACCTTGCGACTCGAATGGCTGACGCGCTGGCGACCGTTGGCGTGCCGAAGTTCTCCGTCAATGGCGGGTATATCTATACCACCGACAACCCCTACACGGAGTTTGACCAGCCATTGCCGCCGCCTGCCGGCTCCGGCTTCTACACGCCACGCAACGAGGTGACGGTGGGCGCCTCATCGCGGTGGGGGAGTTATCGGTTCAGCGCCTATGCCCGGCGCGACCTGCAATCCAGCCAGATGGTCGCCGCCGGTGTGGATGCGGTGTACGAAGATGAGTGCTTTATCTTGGATTTTCGGTTCTTCCGACGGTATACGTCGTACAATGGAGACAACGGCGCAACGACCGCACTGTTCCAGTTGACGTTCAAGACAATCGGCCAGTTCGGCTTCAAGGCGCTCTGACACTCAGGAGATCGGGGTCATGGCCCAGACGAAATACGTATGTTGCGCGATCGCCTTGCTGCTGGCGCTGCCGGTCGCGTCTCTCGCTGTCACGCCGCCACCTGCACCGGCGGCACAGGCGATGCGCATCGTTGCGGTGGTGAATGGCGATGTGATCAGCAATGCCGACCTGGACAACCGCACCAGACTGTTTGCGCTGTCCACCGGGTTGCCGATGACACAGGATGTGCTGGATCGGCTCAAGCAGCAGATCACACGCCAGCTGATCGATGAAAAGCTTCGAATGCAGGAGGTGCAGCGCCTGCACGTCGTGATCCCGGACAAGGCAATCGCCGATGCGATCCACGATATCGAGACGCGCAATAATCTGCCGGCAGGTGCATTGCGGCAGAAGCTCAACGCAGGCGGCGCGGGCTACCGCACGTTGATAGACCAGATCCGCACCCAGCTTGGATGGACCCAGGTGCTGCGCGAGCAGCTTGGCGATCAGATCAAGGTTACCGATGCCGAGGTGGCGGAACAGCAGCGACTGCAGGCGCAGATGGTCGGCAAGCCGGAATATCGCGTCGGCGAGATCTTCATCCCGGTGAATGATCCGGCGGCCAGTGCTGATGCCCAGCGGTTCGCCGAAACGGTGATCAGCGAGCTGCGTTCCGGCGCGCCTTTTCCAGTGGTGGCCGCGCAGTTCAGTCAGAATCAAACCGCGTTGGCCGGCGGCGAGCTAGGTTGGCTGCAGCCAAACCAGCTCGACCCCGAGGTGGCGCGCCTGGTCGCCGAGATGCCGGTCGGCGCCATCAGCAATCCTGTCAAGGTGGCTGGCGGTTTCTCGATTGTGACACTGCAAGGCAAGCGCGAGATCGGCAACGACATGGGCACGGCGGTGTCGCTGCGTCAGGTGTTCCTGCCGTTCGCCAGCGCGCTTAACCCGCAGGCACCCACCGAGCAGCAGAAGCAGGAACTGGACAAGGCACGTGGCATCAGCGCGAGCGTGCACAGCTGCGATCAGATGGAGCAGGTGGCGAAGGCGAACAATTCGCCGCGTCCGGCCGACCCCGGAGATATCCGGCTGGAGACGGTCAATCCGCCGGCGTTCCGTCAGATGCTGACGACCTTGTCGTTCGATCGTGCGAGTCAGCCCATCGTGACGAGTGACGGTATCGCTGTGATTATTGTCTGCTCGCGCGAGCAGAAGAATCTGGCGCAGCAGAGCAAGCAGGAGGTCCAGGCGCAGATACTGAACGAGCGAGTGGAATTGCTGTCGCGGCAGTTGCTCGCCAATTTGCGCCGCCATGCAGCGATCGACGTACGCGCCAGTGGTACGTGACCACATCTCCGCCGCTGCGCGAGGTGATCGCGCGGCACGGATTGGCCGCCAGGCGCTCACTTGGGCAGCACTTTCTGCTCGATGAGAACTTAACTCGACGGATTGTGCGCGCGGCCGGGCCGTTGACCGGTCGGCACGTAGTGGAAATCGGGCCGGGACCGGGGGACTCACACGCGCGTTGCTCGACTCTGACGCGGCGAGTGTGACGGTGGTCGAACTCGATCAGCGCGCGGTGGCGGCGATGCACGAACTGGCGGCGGAGACTGACGGGCGGCTGCGCGTGATATCCGGTGATGCGCTAGCGGTGGATATTCCATCGCTGATGCGGGTGCCACGGCAGATCGTGGCAAATCTGCCGTACAACATTGCGACGCCGCTGTTGATCGCCTGGTTGCGTCAGGCTCATGCCTTCGAGCGGCTGACGCTGATGTTCCAGCAGGAAGTGGCGGAACGCATCTGTGCTGTGCCTGGGACGGCGGCGTATGGGCGATTGTCAGGTACTGACACAATGGACCTGCGGCACGGAGCTGCTGTTGCGCATTGCGCCGGCTGCCTTCGTGCCGCCGCCCAAGGTATTCTCCGCCGTCGTGGGGCTGGTTCCGCACGCCGTGCAACCTACGCCAGCGTTATTCGCCGCGATGGAGCGTACTACAGCCGCAGCGTTCGGCCAGCGGCGAAAAATGCTGCGCGGTGCTCTGAAGACGGTAGGCGGCGAGGCATTGCTGCGGGATGTGGGCATCGCACCGGATCGCCGGGCTGAAACGCTGAGCGTGACAGAGTTCGATAGACTGGCGCGCCGCCTTGCGGCGTGAGGAGCATGGACAGAGCATCGCTCGTGCAGCTCACCGCTTTCGCGGCGTCTTCTCATGCTCCCATTGGTACGCCGTCTCGGTGGCGTGGCGATCATGTGTGGGCGTCCCCTTCGGCCGGGAGTCGTCATCCCGCTTATGAGGTGCTTGTGCAGGACGCGCAGTTCCCGGTCCGACGATGCCGCTCGTGGCGGGGGGATCGCTGGCGGGGAAACTGTCCTCCACTGCCTCATCGTGTTTGTCGTTCTGTTGCCGCGCCGGCATCACCTCACCTCCACATCAGTTCCGCCCGCCGCGCGCAGGATCGTCTCGGCCTCGGCACGCTTCACCGCGTTTGGCGCCCGTACGGACAGGACCAGCGCGCCGTGGGCGGCTTTCTGCTCCCGATCCATCTGCTCGCCTTCATTCGACGCGCTGGTCAGTGCATAGGCGATGCCACCTGCGACCCCGCCACCAACCACCGCGGCAGCAACCGCGGGTGCGGCGGCGCCTCCCGTGGCAATGACGACTCCCGCTGCTGCCATACCTACGGCGGCGGCCGCGCCGCTGGTGTGCAACGTGCGCGCCTGACGCGCATCCTCCTCGGTGTCCACCGCTTTGGCACCCGATTCAGGTGTGGTTTCCGTCGGGGGCATCGCCTCCGGCAAACTCAGGTCGGCGCGATCGAAGCCCGATGTCTCCAGCCGCGCGACCGCGTCCTGCATCGCATCGGGGTCGGAGAAGTTGGCTCGGACCTCGTGCAGCGTGCCGATCGGTGGACCGGCGTTTTCCTGGGTTATCTCCGACATAGTGGCTCCCTCCTTCAGGACGGAATGGTCGGCGCGTTGGGCGGTGGGTCGCAATTCTCGTCGCCCTGCGGGTCTGGCGGCAGGTTGCCGAGCGCGCCCTCGGGCAGGTCATTGCGCTCGCCAGGAAGGCTGTCTCGGGCGGAATTGATCCGGCGTTCGACACGCCCACTGCGCGGTTCGCGCGGGTCTTTTTCTGCGGTCTTCGACTTTGGCATCTTCAACCTCACCAGTACCCGACGTGGGCCACCCGGCGCCAAGCCGGGTGGCCCACTGCGGTTACCGCTGACCGCCCTTGCGGCCTGCCTCCGCTGCACGCTCGCGATCCTGAGCGAAGTTGCCTGGATTATTCTGTGCGCCACCGCCGCCGTGGCTTTGCTCGCCACCCTTGCGCCCGGCCGCTGCCGCGCGCTGGCGGTCGTTGGCGAAATTGCCTGAGCTGTGCTGTCCGCCGACGTGGCCGGCGCGCGACGCCTTCTCACGGTCCTCGGCGAAATTGCCAGGATTACCGGTATGTCGCTGTTCAGCCATATAAGTCCTCCGTGTTGAATACTGCGACGGCTTGCCCGTCCCCTCTTCAACGAGAGCCGCCGGCGTGTGGTTGTCTTCACAAATGGTGTGAGCGTGTCCGGAAGCGGACGTGATCGCCGCTCGGGCCAGACAGGGCGCTGTGCGGGGGTGGCGGGAGCCGATATCGAGCAAAAAGCCGCCTCGCTGTCCGTGCTGCCGGCCGGTTCCAGCTGTGCCGATCGGAGACCAGGTCGCCGTTCCCCGCCATCGCGAACCGTTCTACGATCGTCGCTGAACTCCGAAGAGGCGCCCCCCCATGCTCGACCGACCCAATGATAGCCTGTCGGCTCGCGATATCGCCTATCACATGCATCCGTTCACCAACGCGCGGCGGCTGGAGAGCGAAGGGCCGTTCGTCATCACCCGCGGCAACGGCATCCATATCTATGACGAGCAAGGGCGCGACTATATCGACGCGTTGGCGGGCCTGTGGTGCGCCAGCCTCGGCTTCAGCGAGAAGCGGTTGGCCGAGGCGGCGTACAAGCAGATGCTGGAACTGCCGTACGCGTCGACCTTCGGGCAACGCTCGCATCCCACGGTGATCGCGCTGGCCGAGAAGCTGATCTCGCTGATGCCGGTGCGGATGTCGAAGGTGTTCTTCAACAACTCCGGCTCCGAGGCGAATGACAGCGCGGCCAAGCTGGTCTGGTACTACAACAATGCGGTCGGCCGGCCGCGCAAGAAGAAGATCATCGGGCGGATGAAGGGCTACCACGGTATCACCGTCGCGTCGGGCAGTTTGTGCGGTCTGCCTTATGTTCACAAGGATTTCGACCTGCCTATACCGAATGTTCGTCACACCGACTGTCCGCACTACTGGCGCTATGGCAAGCCGGGCGAGAGCGAGGAGGATTTTGCCTCGCGCATGGCGGAAAGCCTCGATGCGCTGATCGAGCGGGAAGGGCCTGACACGGTGGCCGCGTTCATCGCCGAACCGGTGCAGGGTGCCGGCGGCGTGGTGATCCCGCCGCGCACGTATTTCGCGAAGATCCAGGAGGTGCTGCGCAAGCACGACGTGCTGTTCATCGCCGACGAGGTGATCTGCGGCTTCGGGCGCACGGGCAACATGTTCGGCTGCGAGACCTTTGGCATCGAGCCTGACATCCTGACCTGCGCCAAGGCGCTGTCCTCGTCGTACCTGCCGATCTCAGCCACGGTGATCAACGAGAAGCTGTATCAGGGCATCGCGACACAGTCGGATGCGAACGGCAGCTTCATCCACGGCTTCACCTATTCCGGCCATCCGGTATGTGCCGCGGTCGCGCTGGAGACGCTGAACATCTACGAGGAACGCGACATCGTCGGCCACGTGCGCAAGATCTCGCCGCGCTTCCTGGCTGGCGTGCGGCGGTTTGCCGACCATCCGCTGGTGGGCGAGGTGCGTGCCATCGGCCTGATGGCGGGCATCGAGCTGGTGCGCGACAAGGCAACGAAGCAACCGTTCGACGCCAAGGCCGGCGTGGGTGCCTATTTCGAAGAGCGGGCGCGCGAGTACGGGCTGATCATGCGTGGCCGCGGCGAGCAGTTGGTGATGGCGCCGCCGCTAATCATCACCGAGGCGGAGATCGACGACATGCTGGGCCGCCTCTCTCGCGCGCTCGACGAGACCAAAGCGTTCGTCGCCTCGCTGCCGTGACGCGCAAGCCGCTGCCGCGCAGTCTGTACGCCGAGACTGCGCGGTCGGCGGTTGCCGCGCCACCGCTCGATGGTGATCGGCGCGTCGATGTCTGCGTAATCGGTGGTGGGTTCACCGGTCTCTCCGCCGCGCTGCACCTGGCGCAGCAAGGCGTCGATGTCGCCGTGCTGGAAGCGCAGGAACCGGGCTGGGGCGCGTCGGGGCGCAATGGTGGGCAGGTCAACCCCGGACTGAAGCATGATCCCGACCAGGTGGAGGCGGATTTCGGTGCCGATCTAGGCCGCCGTATGGTGGCGTTGTCGGGCGACGCGCCGAATGTCGTGTTCCGGCTGATCGAGCGGCATCAGATCGAATGCGACGCGCTGCAATCCGGCACGCTGCGCGCGGCTTTCGGTGAGCGGGATGCTGCGGGAATCCGCGCATCAGCCGAGCAGTGGGTACGCCGCGACGCACCGGTGGAGTTGCTGGAGAGCGATGCGGCGCGCAAGGTTACCGACACGGACCGCTACGTCTGTGCCATGCTGGATCGGCGTGGTGGCCAGGTGAATCCGCTTGGCTATGCGCGCGGTCTGGCACAGGCTGCGATGCAGGCGGGTGTGGCGGTGCACGGCGCGACACGGGCGCTCGAGGTGAAGCGCAACGGCACCTGGGATGTGCGCACGCCGACCGGCACGGTGCACGCCGACAAGCTCGTGCTGGCGACCAACGGCTACACCGACGATGTGTGCCCGGGACTGCGCCGCAGCGTCGTGCCGGTGTTCAGCGCGATCGTGGCGAGCGAACCTTTGCCGCGCGCGCCTATGCCGTCGGTGCTGTACGAGATGGGGCGGGTCACGGTCTACTACAGGTTCGACCGCGCCAACCGCCTGCTGATGGGTGGTCGCAGCCTGCAGCGCGACATCAGCGAGCCGCGCGAACTGCGCTACCTTATCGGGTATGCCGAGCGTCTGTGGCCGGAGATGCAGGGGGTGCGCTGGACGCACGCGTGGAGCGGGCAGTTGGCGATCACGCCGGACCACTATCCGCATGTGCACGAACCGGACGAGTCGGTGCTGGTCTGTCTCGGCTACAATGGTCGCGGCGTGGCGATGAGCACGGCGATGGGGCCGCAACTGGCACGACGCGTGATAGGCGGTACGACGGCGGAGATCGACATGCCGATCACCACGATGAAGGAAATGCCATTCCATGCATTGTGGCGATCAGCAGTGACCGCGCGCGTGGTTTACGGGCGGATGCGCGATTGGCTGGGGATTTGACGGGAGATCACACCGTCCCGACCTCCACCAGCGTATCGTTGAAGCATGCGCCTTCCGCGAGGTCGGCGCGCATGTCGGCGGAGACCAGCGCCGATATTGTCTGGCCGGTGCGGCTGGTCGCCAGCCACACACCCTTCTCGCTCGCCACCACGCCGGGTGGCACGGCGTCGGTCACATCGAGCGGCAGAATCACTTCGCCGCGCCCGTTCCAAACCTTCACGTCGCCGCCTGGCGCGAGCCCGCGCGTCGCGGCGTCGCGCGGATGCATCATCAGGCGCGGTGTTGCCCCGGCGAACCCGAGCGTTGATGTGATCCGGCGATCAGACGCCGGCGAAATGAGCATCAGCGGGTAATCGGCCGGTCGTTCACGCCATGCCGGCATCAGCGCACCATCGCCCCAGCGCTGCGCCAGCGCCTCCGAGCGGAGCTCGATGCGTCCCGACGGCGTGGCGGGAAACACGTTCTCGAACAGCACGAGCGGTTTGCCGTCCTTGCCTTTCATCTGCAATGCGCTCTCGGTCGAGATCTCGCTCGGCCGCACATCGCCGAGATCGACCGCCGCATCCATCAGCTCCGCATCCGACGCCTTGAGGCACGGATCATCGAAGCCGAACCGCGCGGCCAGGCGACGAAAGATCTCCGTATTGGCCAAAAACTCACCCACGGGCGGCACCACCGGCTCGGCTCGCTGCAGCCAGTGATGGCCGTAGGACGGATAGAGATCGGCGTATTCGAAATGCGTCGCCGCCGGCAGAACGATATCGCAGAATGCCATGCTCTCGGTCATCGCCACGTCGATGCCGACCGCGAATACGTCATCGCGTGCCAGCCCGCGACGCATGCGGTTCTGGTCCGGATGCACGACGACAGGATTGTGGTTGTAGATGAACACTGCGCGCAGCGGCGGGTCGATGTCGTCTTCCGCCAGATGGCGTCCGACATCGATCAGGTTCAGCGTGCGCATGCCCGGCGGTGCGAGATCGGGGCGCTGCAACCTCATGAGCGTCTTGGGAAACGCGTTGCTGGCACCGAGTGCGATGCCGCTGCCCTTGCCCAGCTTGCCCAGCAGCGCAGGCAGCGCGATCAGCGCGCGGATGGAACTGCCGCCGTTGCGTCCACGCTCCAGCCCGTTGCCCGGCGCGAACACCAGCGGATCGGCGTCGGCCAGCCACCGGGCGAAAGTGACGATCTGCTCTTCCCGCAGTCCGCATGCCGCGGCGGCGCGTGCCGCCGGCCAGGCGCGCGCCGCTGCCATGAACTCCTCAAACCCCAGCATGTGCGCGGCGATGAACGCATCGTCGAATGCGCCGATGCGCTCCAGTTCCACGGCCAGCGCCCACGCAAGCAGCACGTCGGTGCCGGGCAGGGGAGCGAGATGCAGGTCCGCCTGCTCGGCGATCTTGGTGCGCAGCGGATCCACCACCACCAACTTGCCGCCGTTGCGCTTCGACTGCCGGATGCGCCGCACCAAATGCAGGTTGGTGACGGTCGCGTTGTTGCCCCACACCACGTTCAGCTTTGCCCCCGCGGCGAGCTCGGGCGGGCAGCCGGGCACCGCGCCATAGGTGCCGGCCCAGGCTTCGCTGCGCACGCCGCCACACATGGAACGGCGATAGAGCTGCGTGGCACCGATTTTGTAGAAGAACCGCGCGGACATGCTTTCGCCGGCGAGCATTCCGTGCGGGCCGGCGTAGTTCAGCGGTGACACGGCCTGCGGTCCCCATCGTTCGATCACCGCATTGGTGCGCGCGTGGATTTCGTCCAGCGCCGTCTCCCAGGTGATGCGCTCGAACGCGCCGGAGCCTTTCGGACCGGTGAGGCGCAGCGGATGCAGGATGCGCTGCGGGCCGTGCACGAACGCGGTCATGTCGCGGGCCACCTTGTTGCAGATGACGCCGGCGGTGAAGGGCGCGGCCTCGGAGCCTCGCACCTTGGTGATGCGGCCATCCTCGACGGTGACGCTGAGGCTACAGGTGTCGGGACAATCGAAGGTACAGACGCTGGCGCGTTCGATGGCAGACATGGCGGCCTCCGGCATTCGCGGTAGGGATTGCCCGCAATGGCGAGCCTACCACAGTGCCGATTGTTTCCCTACCCGCTAGACCATCGTCACCGCACCCGGAAAATGGCACGCGACGAAGTGGCCGGGCGCCAATTCGACCAGCTCCGGTGTGTGCTCGGCGCAGCGCTGCGCGGCGGCCGGACACCGCGTGCGGAAGCGGCAGCCGGAGGGTGGGCTGACCGCACTGGGCACCTCGCCCCGCAATTCGATGCGCCGCCGGCCAATCTCCGGATGCGGGTCCGGCACCGCCGAAATCAGCGAGTTGGTGTAGGGATGCAGCGGCCGCGCGAACAGCTCGCGCGAGGGTGCGGTCTCCACCACGCGGCCGAGATACAGCACCACGATGCGGTCGGAGATATGCCGCACGACCGCAAGATCGTGCGCGATGAACAGGTAGGTCAGCCCGAGCCGTTCCTGCAGCCCGATCATCAGGTTGATGATCTGCGCCTGAATGTTGACGTCGAGCGCGGAAATCGGCTCGTCGCCGATGACGAAGGCCGGCTCGACCGCAAGCGCACGCGCGATCGAGATGCGCTGGCGCTGGCCGCCGGAGAACTCGTGGGGAAACCGCGCCGCAGCCGTCGGCGGCAGGCCCACCAGATCGAGCAGCTCGCGCACCCGCTCACGCGCGCCGCCCGCTTGTACCAGCCCGTGCAGGCGCAGCGGACCGCGGAGGATTTCGCCCACCGTCATGCGCGGATTGAGCGATCCGTACGGATCCTGGAAGATCATCTGCATGCGTCGGCGCAGCGGACGGATCTCGGACTGGCTCATGTGCGAGATGTCCTGGCCGTCGAACACGATGCTGCCCTCGGTCGGTTCGGTCAGGCGCATCACCACGCGGGCGAGCGTCGATTTGCCGCAGCCGGATTCGCCGACCAGGCCGACCGTCTCGCCGGGAAACACGTCGAAATCCACGCCGTCCACCGCGCGCAAAACGCGATGCGGCTCCAGGAAACTGTCACGCGGCAAGATGAAGTGCTTGGCCAGAGCGCGCACCTGCAACAGAGGTTGCCGCTCGGCTACAGCGCGTGTGTCCGTTGCGGCGCGGGCATGACGCGGCGGCGGCAATGTCTCGCCGCGCTGTGTCACCCAGCACCGTGCCGCACGATCCGTGCCTACCGCCTTCAGCTCCGGATGCTCGACGCACTGCGCCATCGCGAACGGACAGCGCGCGCGAAAGCGGCAGCCGGTGGGCCAGTCATGCGGATCGGGCGGCTGGCCCTCGATCGTGGTCAGGCGACGGTCGCCATCGTTCGCCTGATCGAGCCGAGGGGCGGCGTGCAGCAAGGCCCAGGTATAGGGATGGCGCGGATCGCTCAACAGAGCGTCGGGCGCACCTTCCTCCACCACCTCGCCGGCATACATGACCAGCACGCGCGAGCAGACATCGGCGATCACCCCAAGATCGTGGCTGATCAGGATTACCGCGGTGCCGAGATCGGCGTTCAGTTCGCGCAGCAGATCGAGGATCTGCGCCTGGATCGTCACGTCCAGCGCGGTCGTCGGCTCATCCGCGATCAACAGTGCCGGTTCATTGGCGAAGCCCATCGCCAGCATCACGCGCTGGCGCATGCCGCCGGAGAACTGGTGCGGCCAGCCATTCACCGCGCGCTCGGGTGTCGCCATGCCCATGCGACCCAACAGCGCCACTGCGCGCTCACGTGCGGCCTTCACGGCAAACCGCCGATGCGCCGTCATGGTCTCGATGAGTTGCCGGGCGATGCGCAGGACCGGATTGAGCGACGTCATCGGATCTTGAAACACCATGGCGATCTCGGCGCCGCGGATCTGACGCAGCTCTTCGTCGCTCAGATGCACCATGTCGCGACCGCGAAAGCTGATCGTTCCATCCACGATGCGCGCCGGCTCGTCCAGCAGCCGGATGATCGATTTTGCGGTGACGCTCTTGCCGGAGCCGGATTCGCCGACGATGCCCAGCGTCTCGCCGGGATGCAGCGTGAAGCTGACGCCATCGACCGCGCGCACCACGCCGGTATCGGTGAAGAACCAGGTGTGTAGGTTCTCGACCTGAAGGATCGGCTCAGCGGCGTCGTGCATGCGGATCGAGCCAGTCGCGGATGCCGTCGCCGACGAAGTTGAAGCCGATCACCACGGTGAGGATGGCGAGACCGGGAAACGTCGCGACCCACCATTGGTTCACCAGTTCGCGTCCCTCCGACACCATCGATCCCCACTCGGGGGTCGGCGGCACGACGCCGAGGCCGAGGAACGACAGGCCGGCGAAAACCAGGATGGCGTTGCCGAGGTCGAGGGTGACCAGCACGACCAGCGGGCCGATTGCGTTCGGTATGATCTGGCGAAACAGGATGTGCGTCGGTCCGAAGCCGATCGCCTGTGCCGCGGCGACGTATTCGGCGGAACGCTGGCCGATTACCAGGCTGCGTGCCAGCCGGGCGAATTTCGGCCACCACACCACCAGCATGGCGATCACCGTGTTGCGCGTGCCGATGCCGAGTGCGGCGGCGATCGCCATCGCCAGGATGATCGGCGGAAAGCAGAACACCAGGTCCGTCGCCCGCATCAACAGCTCCTCGGCCCAGCCCCGCATATACGCAGCGATCGCACCGAGCAGCGTGCCGAACAGTCCGCCCAGCAGCACGACGATGAAGCCAACGGCGAGCGACGTGCGCGCGCCGTACAGCACACGGGTGAACACATCGCGGCCAAGTACGTCGGTGCCGAGCAGATGCAGATCGGACGGTGGGAGCAGACGGCCCGCGACGTTCACCACGTCCGGGGGATAAGGCGCGATCCATGGTGCGAGCACCGCCGCGATGGCCCACAGTGCGATGACTGCACCGCCGAGTGTGGCGAGACCATAGCGGCGCAGCCAGCGCCGTCGCCGCGCACCGGAGCCGGTCTCCGTCGCGGCGGCGAGCAGGGTCGCTTCGACGCCGCTCATCGCCGTGACACGCGCGGATCGAGTGCCGCGTAGGACAGATCGACCAGCAAATTCACCACTACGTAGATCGCCGCAACGACGAGTGTGATGCCCATGATGGCCGGGAAGTCGAGCCGCACCGCGCTTTGGAATGTGTAACGTCCCAGCCCTGGCCAGGAAAAAATTGATTCGGTCAGCACGGTGCCGGTGAGAAGCTGGGCATAGGCGAGCCCGCCCAGGGTCACCACAGGCAGCAGCGCATTCGGCAAAGCGTGGCCGAGCATGATGGCGCGCCGCGCGAGCCCCTTGGCGCGGGCAACGCGGATATAGTCCTGCGACAATGCCTCCAGCATCGCGGCACGCGTGGTCCGGGTTATCAGCCCGAGTGTGCTGGCGGCGAGCACTATCGACGGTAGAACCAGATGCGATACGGCGTCCCAGAACGTGTCCCAGTCGCCGGCGAGGGGTGCGTCGATCAGCATGATGCCGGTGACGGTCGGTGGCGGAAACGTGCTGGCGCTGATCTGACCGGGACCGGGTGCCCATTCCAATGCGCCGTAGAACACCGCGAGCATGACGAAGGCGAGCCAGAACGTCGGCGCGGACACGCCGACGAGGGAAATGCTGCGGGCAAGATGATCGATCCAGGTATCGCGCTTCATCGCTGCCAGCACGCCGAGTGGCAGGCCGACCAGCAGCGAGAGCAGGAACGCGATGGTGGAAAGCTCGACGGTGGCCGGTGCGTATTGCGCGATGTCATCGAGCACCGGTCGCTGCGAGCCGATCGAGACACCGAGATCGCCGTGGAAGACGCCGGTCAGAAAGATCCAGTAGCGGTCCCACAGCGGCAGATCGAGCCCCCATTTGTGGCGGAACGCCGCAACCATGTCGGGATTGTTCGCCGCGATGTCGCCGAGCTGGGTCAGCACCGGATCGCCCGGCACCATGTTGGCGATCAGGAAGATCACCAGCGTTGCCAGCAGGACCATCAAGGCGGCCAGGATGAGGCGAGAGACGATGTAGCGCGGCATGCCGCGGACTATTGCCGATCGGACATGGCGGGCCAAGCAGCGGCCGACGGGTTCGCTTCTCGCAATGACTGACCGGGGCAGCTATGATGGCGTGCCAGCACAGAACAAATGGGGAGGCGGACTTGCGTGACATCGGATGGATCGGTCGGCGGGACGTGATGCGCCTGCTCGGTGCGGGCGGCGCGGCTCTGGCGGCGGGGCTCCCCGAGCGCGTTCATGCAGCGGCGGCGAAGAACACCTTGGTGCTGGGCCTCGACATCAGCGATTCCATCACCTTCGACCCGGCGCGCGAGGCACAGTACACGCCGCCGCTGACCCTGACGGCGGCGTACAAGTCGCTGATTACCATGACACCCGGCGACTACCTGGAAGTGAAGCCGACGCTCGCCAGCGCCTGGGCACGCACGCCGGACGGCAAGGGCTGGCGCTTCACCATGCGTCCGGGAACCAAGTTCAACAGCGGCAACCCGGTCACCGTCGAGGACGTGAAGTGGAGCCTCGAGCGCGTGATCAACGTGAAGGACCAGCCTTCACAGTATGTGGCCCTGGTGGATCATGTGGCGGTCGTCGATGACAAGACCATCGACGTCGTCATGAAGGATCCATCGGCGCCGCTGCTTACCGTGCTGTGTGGTCCGAATTTCGGCGTGCTGGAACGCAAGGTCGTGGAGGCGCATGGCGGCACCAACGCGCCGAACGCCAATACTGAGGACAAGGCGACCCAGTGGCTGGACCAGAATTCGGCGGGCGCCGGCCCGTACACTCTGGTTGGCTGGACGCGCAATGCGCAGATCATGCTGACGCGCAATCCCCACTACTGGCGCGGGCCGGCACATTTTGAGCATGTCGTGCTGCGACACATGGGCGACAGTGCCACGCAGTTGCTTGCCATCAAGCGCGGCGACATCGACGCTGCTTTCAATCTCATCCCGGAGCAGGTGGCGACGCTGAAGGGCGATCCGAATGTGCGTGTCGAAGGGCTGGAGAGCCTGGACTTCGTCTACATGGCGCTGACCTGCGAGCCGGCCTTCAACAAGGCGCTCGCGGTGAAGGAGGCGCGGCAGGCGGTCTGGTATGCGATCGACTACGACGGCATCATCAACAGCATGCTTGGTGGCAAGGCGATCCGCTGCGCCAGCTTCATTCCGATCGGGCTGTATGGTTCGACGCGCGAGACCACCACGCAGTTCGGCTATCACCAGGATCTCGATCGGGCGAAGCAGTTGCTGCAGAAGGCCGGCTTTCCCGACGGCTTCGAGTTCAAACTGAGCTATGGCGATGCTGCTGTGTCGGGGCTTTCCTATGCGGTTCTCGGGCAGAAGCTGCAATCCGATCTGGCGCGTGTCGGCATCAAAGTGAACCTCGATCCGATGGATCAGGTGAACCTGCGCACGCAATACACCACCGGCAAGTCGACCGCGGTGCTGACGTTCTGGAATCCCTCCGGGGTCGAGACCGATGGCTGGGCGTCGGCGACGGTGCAGCGTGTGGCCAAACGCATCCACTGGACGCCGCCCGATGATCTGGTGAAGCTGGTGGCGCAGGCGGCGGCGGAGACCGATGCGCAGAAGCGGTCGGCGCTCTATGTCGAGTATGAGAAGGCGATGATCGATCAGGCGAACCTGATCGTGTTGTTCCAGCCGATCTACCAGTTCGCGGTGCGCGACGCGATCAAGCAGTTCCCGCTGACCGCGGCGGGATGGGAAGTAGAGCTGTTCGAGGCGAGCACCTAGATGGCGTATCAACCGTTTGATCTGACCGGCAAGGTCGCCCTGGTGACCGGTGGCAACCGCGGCATCGGCTTCGGCATGGCGCAGGCAATGGCCGAAGCTGGGTCGGATATCGCGATCTGGGGCACGAACGCGGCGAAGAACGAGGAGGCGAGGGCGGAACTGGCAAAGACCGGCCGTCGCGTTCTTGCACTGCAATGCGATGTGGGTGACGAAGCCGCGGTGGATGCGGCCTTCGCGCGCACGTTGGAGGAGATGGGACGCATCGATGGTTGTTTCGCCAATGCCGGTATCGGTGGTGGCGGGGCGGCGTCATTTTTGGAAATGAGCAGCGAACTGTGGCATCGCGTGCTGCGCGTCAATCTCGATGGCGCGTTCTACACGTTCCGCGCAGCGGCGCGGCACATGGTGGAACGTGGCGGCGGTGGGGTGTTGGTGGGTACGGCGTCATTGGCCGCGATCGAGGCAGCGCCACGAGGCGAGCACTACGCCGCGACGAAGGGTGGCCTGATCTCGATGGTGCGCGCGTTGTCCGTGGAGTTTGCGCGCTACAGTGTGCGCGCGCACGCCATCCTCCCGGGATGGATCGAGACCGACATGACGCAGCGTCTCACCACAAACGATACGTTCCATGGCAAGGTCATGCCGCGCATTCCGATGCGGCGGTGGGGGCACGGCGACGATTTCGGCGGGATCGCAGTGTACCTGATGAGTGCCGCGTCGCGCTACCACACCGGCGACACGTTCGTGATCGACGGCGGGTATTCGCTGTTCTGACCGCGGCGCGGTTACCGCGGCAGCGTGCTGCTGCCCATCAGGAACTCGTCCACCGCCTGGGCGCACTGCCTGCCTTCGCGGATTGCCCAAACCACGAGTGATTGGCCGCGCCGCATGTCACCGGCGGCGAACACCTTGCTGACAGACGTGCGATAATCCGTCGTGTTCGCCTGCACGTTGCCGCGCGGATCGAGTGCCACGCGCGCCTGTTCGACCATGCCCTGCTTACGCGGCCCGAGAAAACCCATCGCCAACAGCACCAGATCAGCCTTCAGCGGAAACTGGCTGTTTGGGACCTCCTGCATCGCCATCCGGCCGTCCGCGCCCTTGACCCATTCGGCTCGCACGCATTCGAGCGCCTCGATCTTGCCCGACAGGCCGAGCGCGCGTTTGGTCAGCACGGCCCAGTCGCGGTCGCAGCCTTCCTCGTGCGCATGCGAGGACCGCAGCTTGAGCGGCCAATCCGGCCAGGTTAGCGCCTTGTTCTCGCGCTCCGGCGGCTTGGACAGGATCTCCAGTTGCATGATGGAGGCGGCACCCTGACGCACCGACGTGCCGATGCAGTCCGAACCGGTGTCGCCGCCGCCGATCACCACGACATGTTTGCCCTTCGCGGTGATCGTGCCGCGCCCCGCCGTGGCGCGCGCTTCGTTATCGCCGGCGCCGCGCCGGTTCTGCTGAGTCAGAAAATCCATGGCGAAGTGGATGCCATCGAGTCCGCGGCCCTGCACCTCCAGATCGCGCGGCCACTCCGCGCCACCCGACAGAACCACCGCGTCGAAGTCACGCAGCAGCGAGGCCATCGGCAGGGTGACGCCGATCTCGATACCGGTGCGGAACGCCACACCTTCCGCCGTCATCTGCTCGATGCGGCGATCGATCAGGTGCTTCTCCATCTTGAAATCGGGAATGCCGTAGCGCAGCAGGCCGCCGATTCGGTCGTGCTTCTCGAACAGGGTCACGGTATGACCGGCGCGCGCAAGCTGCTGCGAACAGGCCATGCCCGCAGGGCCCGAACCCACCACCGCGATGCGCTTGCCGGTACGGCGCGAGGGGGGATGCGGCTTGATCCAACCTTCCTGCCAGGCACGATCGACGATGGCGCATTCGATCGTCTTGATGGTCACCGGGTTGTCGTCGATGTTCAGCGTGCACGACGCCTCGCACGGCGCTGGGCAGATGCGGCCGGTGAACTCCGGGAAGTTGTTGGTGGAATGCAGCGCGCGGCTCGCTGCTTCCCATTGATGCCGATGGACCAGGTTGTTCCAGTCTGGAATCAGATTGTTGACCGGACAGCCGTTGTGGCAGAACGGGATGCCGCAATCCATGCATCGCGCCGCCTGGTCCGACAGTTCCGGTTCGGACAGCGGCTTGAGGAACTCAGTCCACGTCCTGCGCCGCTCATCGGGCTTGTCATAGCCGCGATCGCGGCGCTCGATTTCGAGGAAGCCGGTTACCTTGCCCATGCAAAATCCTCAGTCGGCGGCTGCGGCTTTGGCCGCCTGGCGTTCCGCTCGCAGTTCAATCAGGGCACGCCGGAAGTCGAGCGGCATCACCTTCACGAAGCTCGGCAACGCACTGTCCCAGTTGTCCAGCAGTTCGCGCGCCCGCGCGCTACCGGTGTACAGCAGGTGCCGCTCGACCAGCACACGCAGCCGTTCCGCGTCGAACCGCAGCAGGTCGCCCATGCCGCTGTCCTCGACCGACACAGCGCGCTGGCGCGGCCGTTCGGGATCGTCGGCGGCCTCGCGATCCGATGGCAGGATCGGTTCCAAATCGACACCGGCCATGTTGCACAGGCTTTCGAAGCGGCGCTGCGGGTCATAGACATAGGCGACACCGCCCGACATGCCGGCCGCGAAGTTGCGCCCTGTGTCGCCCAACACGGCGACCACGCCGCCCGTCATGTACTCGCAGCCATGATCGCCGCAGCCTTCGACCACCGCGACCGCGCCGGAGTTGCGCACGGCGAAGCGTTCGCCCGCGACGCCCTGGAAATACGCATCCCCGGCAATCGCGCCGTACAGCACGGTGTTGCCGATAATGATGTTCTCGGTCGGCTCGCGCTTTGCTTCCGCCGGCTGTCGCACGACGACGCGCCCGCCCGACAGTCCCTTGCCGACATAGTCATTGGCGTCGCCCGTCAGTTCCAGCGAGATGCCGCGGGCGAGAAACGCGCCAAAGCTGCCGCCCGCGTTGCCGCGAAGGCTGATCTGGATCGTGTCCTCGGGCAGACCGGCATGGCCGTAGCGCTTCGCAATCTCGCCCGACAGCATGGCACCAACCGTGCGGTGCACGTTGCGGATCTCGTGCGAGATGCGCACAGGCTCGCCGCGCTGCAGGGCCGGCGTGGCCAGCTCGATCAGTTCATTGTCCATCGCACGGTCGAGGTGATGGTTCTGCTTCTCGCAGTTGTAGATTGCGACACCTTCGCGCGCCGGCGCCTGATACAGGATGCGGCTGAGATCGACGCCTTTTGCCTTCCAGTGTTCGACCGCCTTGCGCATGTCCAGCCTGCCGACCTGGCCAATCATCTCGCTGAAGGTGCGGAAGCCGAGTTTCGCCATCAGCTCGCGCACTTCCTCTGCGATGAAGAAGAAGAAGTTGATCACGTGCTCCGGCTGGCCGGTGAACTTCCTGCGCAGCACCGGGTCCTGCGTCGCAATGCCGACCGGGCAGGTATTCAGGTGGCACTTGCGCATCATGATGCAGCCGGCGGCGATCAGCGGCGCGGTGGAGAAGCCGAATTCATCGGCACCGAGCAGCGCGCCGATCACCACGTCGCGTCCGGTGCGCAACCCGCCATCGACCTGCACCGCGATGCGCCCGCGCAGGCCGTTCAGCACGAGTGTCTGCTGGGTTTCCGCCAGGCCGATCTCCCACGGCGAACCGGCATGCGTCAGCGACGTAAGCGGCGACGCACCGGTGCCGCCTTCGAAGCCGGCGATCGTCACGTGATCCGCGCGTGCCTTGGCGACGCCGGCGGCAACCGTGCCGACGCCAACCTCCGACACCAGCTTGACGGAAATGCGCGCCGCCGAATTGGCGTTCTTCAGATCGGCGATGAGCTGTGCCAGGTCTTCGATCGAATAGATGTCGTGATGCGGCGGCGGCGAGATCAGTCCGACACCCGGTGTCGAATAGCGCACGCGGGCGATGTTCTTGTCCACCTTGCGGCCAGGCAACTGTCCGCCTTCGCCGGGCTTGGCGCCCTGCGCCATCTTGATCTGCAGGTCGTCCGCGTTCACCAGGTACTCGATGGTGACGCCGAAGCGGCCGGAGGCAACCTGCTTGATCGCCGATCGCATCGAATCGCCATTCGGCAGTCGCTTGTAGCGATCGGACTCCTCACCGCCTTCGCCGGTGTTCGACTTGCCGCCGATGCGGTTCATCGCGATCGCCAGCGTGGTGTGCGCCTCGCGTGAGATGGACCCGAAGCTCATCGCACCGGTGGCAAAGCGCTTCACGATCGACGTCGCAGGCTCCACTTCATCGAGCGGCACCGGTGCATCGGCGAAGTTCATCTGCATCAGCCCGCGCAGCGTCAACAGGCGCCGGCTCTGGTCGTTGATCATGTTGGTGAACGCGGTGAACTCTGCGCGCGAGTCGCCGCGGGCAGCATGTTGCAGCTTCGCCACCGAGTTGGGTGTCCAGGCGTGGTCCTCACCGCGCAGACGGAACGCATAGTCGCCGCCGGCGTCCAGCATCCCTTCGTAGATCGGGTTGTCGCCGTAGGCGTTCTGGTGGCGCTGCACCGCCTCGCGCGCGATCTCGTCGAAGCCGGCACCCTCGATCGTGCTGGCGGTGCCGGTGAAGCATTTCTCGACGAAGTCGCTCGACAGTCCCACCGCGTCGAAGATCTGCGCACCGCAATACGACTGATAGGTGGAAATCCCCATCTTGGACATCACCTTCAGGATGCCCTTGCCCACCGCCTTCAGGTAGTTCTTCTGCACCTCATATGGCTTCTCGCGCAGGCCGTTCTGCACGCGGATCTGTTCCAATGTCTCGAACGCCAGGTACGGGTTGATCGCCTCGGCGCCATAACCGGCGAGCACGCAGAAATGGTGCACCTCGCGAGCTTCCCCGGTCTCGACGACGAGGCCGGTGCCGGTTCGCAGGCCACGGCGGATCAGATGATGATGTACCGCCGCGGTTGCCAGCAGCGCCGGCATCGGAATTCGTGCGGACGACACGCCGCGATCCGACAGGATCAAAATGTTGAAGCCATCCAGCACCGCGTCGGTCGCCTCGCTGCAGATGCGATCGACTGCGCGCGCCATGCCCACGGCGCCTTCGTCGGCGGGCCAGGTCACGTCGATGGTGCGGGTGCGGAACGCATCGCCGACCAGCGAGGAGATCGCCCGGACCTTTTCGAGATCCGTATTGGTCAGGATCGGCTGCGCCACCTCCAGCCGGTAGTGCGAACCGGCATGATGACCCAGCAGGTTGGGCCTCGGGCCGATCATCGACACCAGCGACATCACCAACGCCTCACGGGTCGAGTCGATCGGCGGGTTGGTGACCTGGGCGAAGTTCTGTTTGAAGTAATTGTACAGCAGCTTGGGCTTGTTCGACAGAACGGCAATCGGCGTATCGGTGCCCATGGAGCCCACCGGATCGTCGCCATCCTGCGCCATCGGCTCGAGGAAGAACTGAATGTCCTCCTGCGTATAGCCGAACGCCTGCTGTTGCTTCAGCACGGATGCCATGTCATTCGGCCTGGCGGGCGGCATCTCCGGCATCGGCGCCGGCGTCTCTGACGGCTCGGGCAATTCCTCGAGCTGCACCTGCGTGGCCTTCAGCCAATCGGCGTAAGGGTGCCTGGTCGCCAGCTGCTGCTTCACTTCGTCGTCGCCGATGATGCGGCCTTGCTCCAGGTCGATCAGCAGCATCTTGCCGGGCTGCAGTCGCCACTTGTGGATGATGCGCTCCTCCGGCACCGGCAGCACGCCTGCCTCGGACGCCATGATCACATGGTCATCGTCGGTCACGATGTAGCGGGCGGGGCGCAGACCATTACGATCCAGCGTGGCGCCGATCTGGCGGCCATCGGTGAACGCGATCGCGGCAGGACCGTCCCACGGTTCCATCAGCGCCGCGTAGTACTCGTAGAACGCGCGCCGGTCCGGATCCATCAGCGGATTTTCCGCCCATGCCTCCGGGATCAGCATCATCATTGATTGCGCCAGCGAATAACCGCCGGCCACCAGGATCTCCAGTGCGTTGTCGATGCACGCCGTATCCGACTGGCCGTGCGGGATCAGCGGCCACATCTTGTCGAGATCCGGCCCGATCAGTTCCGACGCCATCGAATGGCGCCGCGCGTACATCCAGTTGACGTTGCCGCGGACGGTGTTGATCTCGCCGTTATGCGCCAGGAAGCGATATGGATGCGCCAGCCTCCAGGAGGGGAACGTATTGGTGGAGAAGCGCTGATGCACCAGCGCCAGCGCCGACTGGGTTAACGGATTGCGCAGGTCGAGGTAGAATGTGCCCACCTGCGGTGCCAGCAGCAGTCCCTTATAGACCACTGTGCGCGTCGAGAATGACGGCATGTAAAGATCGCTCAGCCCCGGCAGATGGCGCTGGTTTTCCAGGCTGCGCACATTGTTCAGGGTCTGCTTGCGGATTGTCAGGATCTTGCGTTCGAACGCGTCCTGATCCCTGACCTTCGGACTGGCGACCACGATCGCCTGGCGGATGACCGGCATTGTTTCGACAACGCGCTTACCCAGGCCGTCCGTATCCGTGGGGACTTCGCGCCATCCCAACAGCGTCTGGCCCTCGGCCGCGATGTAATGTTCGAACAGTCGGATCGCGAATTCCCGCGCGCTGGCGTCCTGCGGCAGGAAGCACATCGCCACCGCATAGCGGCCGAGTGGCGGCAGCGTCAGCGCGTTATCCTGCGCCCACTCGCGCAGGAGTTTGTCCGGCATCTGGATCAGGCAGCCGGCCCCGTCGCCCACCAGCGGGTCAGCGCCGACCGCACCGCGATGATCCAGGTTCACCAGGATCTGGAGTCCGCGCCGGATGATATCGTTCGACTTTCGGCCCTTGATGTTGACGACGAAGCCCACTCCGCACGAGTCATGCTCGTTGCGGGGATCGTACAGTCCTGGTCCCGCTGGGGATCCCATCATTGGCCTTCAACGCCTCCGTTTGCCGGACATGGGTTCGCCGCCCGTTGCCTGGGCGGGTCGCAAACGTAGACGTTAGCCTCCGCTTTGCTGCGCTGCAACGACCAAGCTGGCGGGATCGCTTCCGAGCACCAATGGCCCGAAAAGGCCCGGCTTCGGACGACCCTTCGACCGGCTTCAGCCTGGCATGGATGTCGCGCTGCGGCTCGGTCGTCTAGCCGCCGCGGGCCCGTTGGCCACGTGGCGCCGCTTTGGGACCGCGCCGTTTCGCGGCCGGGCGCCCTTGTGGCGCCGACGGCTTATGGCCAAGACCGATCTTCTTGGCCAACGATGAACGGACCTTGGCATAGCTGGGTGCAACCATCGGATAATCCGCAGGCAATCCCCAGCGTTGGCGATACTGCGTCGGTGTCATCTTGTATGCCGTCATCAGATGCCGCTTCAGCATCTTCAGCTTCTTGCCGTCCTCCAGGCAGATGATGTACTCGGGCCTGACCGATTGCTTGACAGCAACCGCCGGCACCGGCTTGGCCGGTTCGACCGGCGCCTGACCGACGTCTCGCAGCGTCTGATATACCTTCTCAATCAGGCCAGGTAATGCCTCGGCCTCAACTGTATTGTGTTCGACATGCGCGGAGACGATCTGCGCGGTCAGCCGCAGAACCGTTTCCGACGACCCTGATTCATCCATCGCTACGGCCTTTAATGAAACAGCAGCCCACCACTACAGCAATATTACCGGATTTGCCAGATGTTCTATGGGTTCGACACTTAGCGAGTGCCTGAAATAATGCGATAGCGTATGCGTCTGCTCCGCCAACGATCGGACCGCAGGTGTGAGGCTTCGTCGAGAAACGCCAGGCCGTTGGCAAGTAGCGCTGATAACAAGATTGTCTTTGGGCGCAGATCAGTTCAAGAACCACAACCGACCTATAGTCGAAATCTGATCCGGCAGGTGGTAATGATGCTCGGGCTGGTTGTCAAAGTAAAACCTGATGCTTCCTTGCCGAGCGCAACACAATCTGCCTCAATCGCGCGACAGACCGCAACCGAGATGGAACCGATGCGCTTGATGCCGCTCCTCGCAAGTCTCGCCGCCCTGACTGCGTATGCGCCGCTCGCGCTGGCGCAGCAAGGCGAGATGCTGCGTGTCGGCATGGCCGACGACCCCGACATTCTCGACCCGACATTGTCCCGCACGTATGTCGGCACCGTGGTGATGACGGCGCTATGCGACAAGCTGTTCGACTTCGATGCGAAGCTGAATATCGTGCCGGGGCTGGCCACTGGCTACCAATGGGCGGACAGCAGGACGTTGCTGATCAGGCTGCGGCCCGGCGTGCAGTTCCAAGATGGCGAGAAATTCGACGCTGATGCGGTGAAATACATGCTGGAGCGCCATCTCAACGCCAGCGGCAGCTTTCGCCGCAGCGAGATCAGCGCGATGGACCACGTCGAGGTGGTCGATCCGCTGACCGTGCGCGTGGTGATGAAGCAGGCGTTCTCACCATTCGTCGCCATACTGACCGACCGTGCGGGCATGGTGGTCGCGCCGAAAGCAGCCGAGGCCGGCGGCAAGGATTTCGGGCTGCATCCGGTATGTGCCGGACCGTTCCGGTTCGTCGAGCGCGTCGCACAGGATCACATCACATTGGAGCGCTTCCCAGGCTACTGGGATGCGTCGCGTATCCACTACGATCGCGTGACCTATCGCATCATCCCGGACAGCAGCATTCGTCTTGCCAACCTTCAGGCGGGAACATTGGACATCACGCAGATCGCGCCGCTTGACGCAGAGGCAGTGAAGCATGATGCGAATCTTGCATTGGTGTCCGTTCCTAGCCTTGGTTACGGCGCTCTGACCATCAACACCGGCGGCAATCCGCGGGCCGACACGCCGCTTGGCCGCGATGCCCGCGTGCGCCACGCGTTCGAGCTTGCACTGGACCGTGAGGCACTGAACCAAGTGGTCTTTGCCGGCATGTACCAGCCAAATGCTCAGGCCACGTCGCCGCTGAGCCCGCTCTATGTCGAGGAGATCGCGCCGACGAAGCGCGACGTCGCGAAGGCGCGGGCTCTGCTGAAAGAGGCCGGCGTCAGCACCCCGTTTCCGGTGCCTCTGATCGTGTCCAACACGCCGCAAGGTGTGCAGACCGGCGAGGTGATCCAGTCGATGGCGGCCGAGGCGGGCTTCGCGGTGCAGGTCAACGCGATGGAATTTGGCACGGCGATCGCGACGGTGCAGCGCGGCGATTACGTGATGACGCTCGGTGGCTGGTCCGGCCTGCTGGATACCGACAGCAATGCGTGGAGCTTCCTGCACACCGGCGGCGCGCTGAACCGGGCCGGCTATTCAAATCCGCAGGTCGATGAAATGCTGGATCGCGCCCGCACAGTAAGTGACAGCAATGACCGCCGCGTTGCCTATGAAAGGGTGTGGCAGCAGGTGAGCAAGGATCTGCCGATCATCTATCTCTGGACGCCGCGCAACATCGTCGGCCTTACCAGGAGGGTGGCCGGTTTCACGCTGCTCGCCGACGGACTGTTGCGCCTGCAGGACGTGCGTCCGACGCAATGAGGCGAATGACAGAAGGGAAAACCGCCATGCAACGTATCATCGCCCTGGCCTGCACGGCGTTGCTCGCACTCGGCACTGCGCGCGCTGATACGACGTTGGTGGTGAGCATGGCGGCTGACCCGACCGGGCTCGACCCCGAGGCAGTGCTGAACAATACCTCGGGCTTCGTCATGGCGACGATTTATGACGGTCTGATCCGCTACAAGCCGGGCACAGTGGAGGTAGAGCCAGGATTGGCGGAGAGTTGGGACGTTTCGGCCGACGGGCTGAGCTACACGTTCCACCTGCGCAAGGGGGTCAAGTATCATGATGGTACCCCATTCAACGCACAGGCGCTGATTGCCACGCTGGATCGCCAGCTCAACAAGAACGACCCCAATTACATCTACAAGTCGGGGCCCGTGCAGAGCTACACGGACTTCACCTACGGCTCCGTCACTTCCTACCGCGCGCTCGACGACAGCACCGTGGAAGTGAAGATGAAGGCGCCGTCCGCCGCGCTGCTTGCCAGTCTGGCGATGGTATGGAACGGCGTGGTCAGTCCGACCGCGGTTGCGAAATACGGCAAGGACTTCCGGAATCATCCGGTCGGCACCGGACCGTTCATCTTCCGCGAGTGGCGCGAGCGCGACCAGGTCACGCTGGATGCAAATCCCGATTACTGGAAGGGCAAGCCGAAGGTCGACCATCTGGTGTTCAAGGAATACCCGGATTCGCAGGCCGCCTTGCTGGCTCTGAAGCGCGGCGATGTGCAGATCATGGGCGACGTCGCCACCCCGGTGATCGCATCGATCCGCAATGATCCAAACCTTGTGCTGCTGACCCAGCCTGGCCTGGCGGTGAACGGCATGGCGATGCCGAATGAGGTGCCGCCGTTCACCGACAAAAGGGTGCGGCAGGCGCTGAACTATGCGGTGGACAAGCAAGCGATCGACAAGGCGCTGTACAGCGGGCTGGCGACGCCGATGGTTTCACCTCTGCCGGAGGCGCAATGGGGCTTCGACCCCACGATGAAGGGGTATCCCTACGATCCGGCCAAGGCGAAGGAGTTGTTGGCCGCCGCCGGCGTGAAACCCGGCCTCAAGGTCGAACTGCTCGCTTACAGCACACCGCGGGGCTACAACCCGGCAGGGCCGGATCTGGCGGTGGCTTTGCAGGGATATTTCCAGAAGGTCGGCATCGAGGCGGATGTGCGCAAGCTCGACATCGGTGCATTCCTCGCCACGGTGCGATCCGGCAAGTATCAGGGGATGTTCATCTCCGGCTTCAGTGGCGACAATGGCGATCCGGACAACTTCTTGAACGCGTTGTTCAACTCGAGCCAGATGCCGGTCGGCGACACGGAACACTATAAGAATCCGGCGGTGGACAATCTGATGGACGAAGCCGCGCGCGAGCCTGATCATGACAAGCGGGTGGCGATGTACAAGACGCTCCAGCAGCAGATCCTCGAGGATGCACCTTGGGTGTTCGTGAATTCCGTGCTGCAGGTGCGCGCCACGCGGAAAGAGGTGAAGGGATTCAGGCTCAATCCCACGCAGATGTTCTTCGACATGGATCAGGTATCGGTGCAAAAGTAGAGCTACCTGGCCCGCAACCTCGGATCGTATTGGTCTCTCAGCGCGTCGCCCAGCAGATTGAACCCGACGACGACAAGGAAGATCGCGAGCCCGGGAAACGTCGCGACCCACCACGCCGTCAGAAAATACCCGTGCCCTTCCGCCAGAAGGGCCCCCCAGTCGGGTGAGGGCGGTTGGGCGCCAAGACCGAGGAAAGACAGCCCCGCCGTCTCCACCACGACCGCTCCGGATTGCAAGGTGGCCAGCACCAGCACGGGCGTGAAGCTGTTCGGCAGCACGTGACGCAGCATCACGCGCATTCGCCCGGCCCCGATTGCCCGCGCCGCCACCACGAAATCCGCCGTCTGAACCGTCAGCACCTGCCCGCGCATCAGTCGCGCATATTGCGGTGTATAGATGATGCCGATCGCGATCACTGAATTGGTCAGGCTTGGTCCCAGTACCGCGACGATGATCAGTGCCAGCAAGAGATACGGAAATGCCAGCAGCACATCCACGATGCGCATGATCATTGCGTCCACGCGTCCGCCGAGATAGCCGGCCAACAGTCCCAGTGAACCACCGAGCAGCAGCGCCAGACCATCTGCCATCACGATCGCCAGCAGGGCGGTACGTGTGCCGTAGAGGATGCGGCTCAGGGTGTCGCGGCCGTACTGATCGGCGCCGAGCCAATGCTCGGCGGACGGTGGCGACAGCGAGTTCGACAGATCCTGCTCGTACGGATCGTACGGTGCCAGCAGCGGCGCGAACAGTGTCAGCGCCAGGAACACGACCGCGATGGCGAGGCCAAAGCGCGCACCTGTCCGGTGCAGCGCACGCCGCACGACGCCAGGCGAGGAGGTGACGGTGGCGCTCAAGCGCGGCTGATCCGCGGATCCAGCGCGGCATACAGGATATCGACCGCCAGGTTGACCAGCACGAACACCACCGCGATGAACAGCGCGCCGGCCTGCACCACCGGATAGTCGCGCGACAGGATTGAATCCACCATCAGCCGACCAAGTCCTGGCAGCGAGTATATCGTCTCGGTCAACACCGCGCCCGAGAGTAGCAGGCCGAGCTGCAAGCCGATGACCGTCACGATAGGGATTGCCGCGTTGCGCAGAATGTGGCGCCGGATCACGCGGCCATCCGCCACGCCCTTGGCGCGAGCGGTGCGCACGTGATCCGCCGTCGCCGCCGACATCACCTCGGCGCGTGTAATGCGCGTAATCAGCGCCAGCGGCACGCTCGCCAGCGTCACGGACGGCAGGAGCATATGGCGCAGGCTGGCGGCGATCATCGTCGTATTGCCGGACAACAGGCTGTCGATCACGCTCATGCCGGTGATGCGCGGTGGATCGAGGCCTACCGGCATGAGGCCGCCGACCGGCAACCAACCGAGACCCGCCGCGAACAGCACGAGCAGCATCAGTCCCAACCAGAAGATCGGCATCGACACGCCAAACAGGGTTAGCGTCATCACCACCGCATCGAGGTGCGAACCCTGCCGCATCGCTGCCAGCACGCCCACCGGCACGCCGAGCAGGCTCGCCAGCAGCAGCGATGCCAGTGCAAGCTGGAGGGTTACCGGAAATGCGGTGAGCACGTCAGTAAGGGCTGGCCGATTGGTCTCGATTGAGATGCCGAGATCGCCATGCAGCGCCTCGCGCATGAAGCGGGCGTATTGCACCCATACCGGCTGGTCCAGACCGAGTTGTTCTCGCAACCGCTGCAACTGCTCATTGGTGGCGTGATCGCCCAGCAGCAGTTGCGCGACGTCGCCAGGCAGCAGGTGCATGGTGACGAACACCACGACGCTGACACCGATCAGAACGAACAGGAGCTGAACCAGGCGGGCCGCGACGTAATTTGCCACTCACACCGTCTGCGACGTGCTGTGCCTGATCGCGTCCGATTCTTCCGCGAGACCGAGCGCGGCGCGCAGCGTCTCGACCAGCGTGCGGCCGAGGAACGGCTTGACCAGCACCCAACGCTCACCACCGATCGGCTCGGCATCACCACCGGTGAAGAACACGACCGGCAGCGATGGCCGACGCGCACGAACCTGCCGCGCCAGCTCGAGACCATCCATGCCGGGCATCACGAGGTCGACCAGCAGCAGATGGAAATCAAGGCCGCTGTCCACCAGGCGCAGTGCCGCTTCACCGCTCTCCGCCACTGCCACCGCGAGGCCGTTGGCCGTCAGCATGGCTGAGATCGTGTCACGGCATTCCACCTCGTCATCGACGACCAGGATACGGCGATGCCAGGCCAAGGTGGCGTGCTGTGGCTCTAAACTGGCCATACGTTCCGAGTCGGAGCCGGCGTCGCGATCGGTCTCATACGTCGCGCGGGGGAAGAGCACATTGACCGTGGTCCCCTTGCCGACCGTGCTGTCGATCCGCACCGAGCCGCCAGATTGTCGGGCGACGCCATAGACCTGGCTCAACCCCAGCCCTGACCCCAGACCAGGCGGCTTGGTGGTGAAAAACGGTTCGAACGCGTTCCGCAGCACATCCTCGGACATGCCGGTGCCGGTGTCGGCCACTGCCACGATGACGAAGTCACCGGGGGGCAGATCAGTCGAGGCATCATCGGGTGCCAGCGTCGTGTTGGCGGTCTTGATGGTTAGCGTGCCGCCATCCGGCATCGCGTCGCGAGCGTTGATTGCGAGGTTGAGGATCACGTGCTCGATCTGCACCGGGTCGATCAGCGCCATCCAGAGTTTCTCGTCGAATGCTGTCTCGACGCGGACCGTGCGTCCAAGCGTTGCGCGCAGCAGATCGCCCATGCCGCGCACGACCTTGTTCAGATCGACCAGCACGGGTGTGAGTTCCTGCTTGCGCGAGAACGCCAACAGTCGCCGCACAAGGTCGGCACCACGGCCGGCGGTCTGCAAAATCATCGCAAGGCGGCGGCCATGCACCGGATGGTCGCCCAATTCGCTGTGGAGGATCTCAGCGTTGCCTGTAATGGCGGACAGCAGGTTATTGAAGTCGTGCGCCACGCCCGCCGTCAGCCGGCCGACTGCCGCCATGGTCTGTGCCTGGCGCAGGCGCTCCTCGGTTTGCCGTCGCATCGTCACATCAGTGTACAGCGTGACGAAACCGCCGTCCGGCAGTGGGTTGCGTCTGATCTCGAGCTGCCGCCCACCCGGCCGCGGCCGCTCGATCGTGCCCATGGCACCGCCGGAGTGCAGCAGACCCATGCGCCGCGCGACTTCGGCCTCGACGTCGACCGGGCCGAACTCGCCGCCGGCCACCTGGGAGCGCAAGATATCCTCCATAGGCAGGCCAACGTGCAGAATCTCGACCGGAACACCGGTGAATTGCGGGAAGTGCTGATTCCAGGCCATCAACCGAAGGTCGCGATCGACCATCATGATGCCGTCGCTCATCCCGGTCAGCGTTGCCTCAAGAATGGCCCGCTCACGTGCGAGCGTCTCATGGCGGCGGCGCGCGGTGGTCTGCGCGCGCAACAGAAGCAGAGCCAGCACCGCAATAAGCAGGGTGATGCCGCTGGTGAACAGCAGCGCATTCATCTCCCAGTCCGCCGCCGACCGCAGGGCCTGATCGCGATTGAGGCCGACGACCACCTTCAGGTCTTGATCGGGAACCGCGGCGAAGGCGTACATTCGATCGCCATCGTCCAGACCCGACACCCCGGTCCAGCTTCCCTCGGCCGATTGGCGCATCGCCGCAAGAAGCGGTGACCTGGCAATGCTGATCACCGCGGGATTTTCGTCGGGGCCAGCCAGTGTCCAGGCGACGCCGTCGCGCATGCTGACGACGGCGATGATGCCACGGGCGGGAAGATCGATTTCGCGGTAGAATCGCGTGAACGAATTGGTGTCGTACGAAGCAGCGATCACGCCGGCGAACGAACCGTCCGGGTTGTCCAGCCGGCGGGCCAGGTTGATCTGCCACAGTCGGGTGACCTGGCCTTGAGTCAGTTCGCCCATGAACATCTTGCCTTCGTCGGCCGGCAGCGATGCTTCATGGACGAAGTAGTCGCGTTTGCTGATGTCTGTGCCGACGATCGCCGGCCGCGAGCTGGACCGCACGATGCCCTGGGCATCGGAGATGAACAGTTGCAGCGAAACGTCCTTGATCACGACGACCTGGTTGGCACGCGCGGCGAGATCAAAATTTTGGGGGTCCCGCTGCCATTCGGTACTCCAGAATGCGCAGCGACTGCTCGAGCGACAGCAGCTCGCGGCGCAGCTGGTCCTCCAGCGTGAGGGCCTTGGCGAGGATTTCGGCCTGCACGCGTGCGCGCACCTCGGTGCGATGTGCACGGATGGCGTCGCGTGCGCCGATCCAGGCCAGGGCAACCAGTAGTAGCGCGGCAATGATGATGGCGGCTCGGCCAAGCCGGCGAATCGTATCACCCTGGGGAGGCATCTTGCCGCGCCCTGCGTCCGGATGACGAGTCTGGTCGATATGCCCCTCCTTTCGGGTCAATGCGCCTCCCCGTCGCAGGTCGCCACACTCCGCGTGAGACCAAAGCCAATTTAGCGTAAAGCCAATTTAGCGCGAGGCTCAGGGAAATGCGAGTCGTTTCAATTTGCCAGCAAATTGCCTGGGTGTCGCGGGGCCGCGCAGATCATGCTACGCCAAAGGCCAAGCAGTGTCGGAGGCGTCCGGTGGTCGAGTCAAGACAGCCCGCCCGGTTCGGGCGCATTCATACGCCGGACAATGCCTGGCTCGCCACCGGTCCGGCCGAGCAAATTCTTGAACCGGAACTACCGATCATCGACACCCATCACCACCTCTGGCAGCGGCCGGATCATCGTTATCTGCTGCATGAATTGCTCGCTGATCTAGACAGCGGCCATAGGGTGGTCGCGACCGTGTTCCTGCAGTGCCACGCGATGTACCGCGCGAGTGGACCGGAGGAGATGCGGCCGGTCGGCGAAACCGAGTTTGTGGCTGGCATTGCCGCGATGAGCGACAGCGGCGGGTATGGGCCGAGGCGAGTCGCCGCGGGCATCGTGGGATACGCCGACCTGACGCTGGGCGAGCGCGTCGAGGCGGTGCTGGAGGCGCACATCCGCGCCGGTGGCGGACGGTTCCGCGGCGTGCGGCATTCCGGCAACTGGGACGCCGACCCCATCATCGGCAACGGCGCGCCGGGTCCCGACGTCTATCGCCGCGCCGATTTCCGCGCCGGCCTGGCGCGGCTTTCCGCTCTGGGGCTGTCATTGGATGCGTGGGTGTTCTTTACCCAATTGGGGGATGTGATCGATTTGGCACGTGCCTGCCCTGGCACGAACATCGTCGTGGGCCATGTCGGCGGCGTGCTGGGCTATGGCCGACATGCCGGCAAGCGTGACGAGATCTTCACATCGTGGAAGGCGTCGGTGACCGAGCTGGCCACGTGTCCGAACGTCACGATGAAGCTGGGCGGGATGATGATGCGGGCGGCACTCTACGACTACGGCGCGGCGGAGCAGCCGATCTCATCGGAGGGTCTGGCTGCGCTTTGGCGGCCCTATATGGAGACCTGTATCGAGCTGTTCGGGCCGACCCGCTGCATGTTCGAAAGCAATTTCCCGGTGGAGAAGATGGGCATCGGCTGGGTTCCGCTGTGGAACGCATTCAAGCGCATTGCCGCTGGCGCCTCGGCGGATGAGAAGCGGGCCCTGTTCCATGACACGGCGCAGCAAATCTATCGATTGGGGTGAAGATACGATGACCGACACCGCACACCAGGAACGCATCCTGGACCAGTTCACCCGTCAGGCCACGCCATTCAGCACGGCAAACACCATCACCGACGCCAATGCGTTGCGGATGATCGTGACGGCTGCCGCGCCGACACCAGACGATACGGTGCTAGATGTCGCCTGCGGTGGCGGCATCGTGGTCTGTGCATTCGCTCCGCACGTCAGGCATGCGACCGGCATTGACATGACGCCCGCCATGCTCGATCGCGCGCGGCAGCTTGCGGTGGAGAAGGCGGTCGACAATGTCACCTGGGATCGGGGCGACGTGGGAGCGCTGCCCTATGCCGACGGCGCATTCGATGTCGTCGTGACGCGGTTCTCCATGCATCATTTCCTCGATCCGATCGGCGTGTTGCGCGAGATGGTGCGCGTGTGCGCGCCGGGCGGGCGGGTCGTCGTGATCGACATGTACGCCTCGAATGATACCGGCAAGGCGGCGGAGTGGAACCGCGCCGAGAAGCTGCGCGATCCGTCGCATGTGCGGTGCCTGACCTTGCCGGAGCTGCAAGGGTTGTTCGGCACGGTTGGATTATCCGAGCCGCGCGCGACGTTCTACGAGCTGCGTGATGAGATCAGGAATCTGCTGGCCCGTTCGTTCCCGAACCCGGGCGACGATACGAAGATCATCGATATGTTCGCCGCATCGGCTGCGGACGACCGGTTGGGTATCCCGGTGCGACGCGACGGCGAAAGGATCGAGTACGCCTATCCGATCGCGATATTGGTGTCGGACCGACCCGAGTGATCATCCGAGATAGGCCCGCCTGACCCGCTCATCGTCCAGCAATTCGCGCCCCGGTCCGTCCAGCACGATGCGGCCGCTTTCCAGCACGTAGCCATGATGGGCAATTCCCAGCGCCATCGGCGCGTTCTGCTCCACCAGCAGTATCGTCACGCCTTGCGCGTTGATCCGCCCGATCGTCTCGAACACCTGCTCGACCAGCATGGGTGCCAGTCCCATGCTCGGCTCGTCCATCAGCAGCACGCGTGGCCGTGCCATCAGCGCGCGCGCCGCGGCCAGCATCTGCTGCTCGCCACCTGACAGGGTTCCTGCCACCTGCTTCAGTCGCTCGCGCAGACGCGGGAACAGCACCAGCATCTGCTCCTTGTCGTCGGCGATCGCACGCCGGTCGCGGCGTGTGAATGCGCCCATCTCCAGGTTCTCGCTGATCGTCAGGCGGCCGAAAATGCGCCGCCCTTCCGGCACGTGCACCACGCCGATCGCTGCGATCTCGTGTGCGCCAAGCCCCGCGAGAGGGCGGCCGTCGAAGCGGATTTCGCCCTGACGCGGATGCAGCAGTCCGCTGATCGCGCGCAGCGTGGTGGATTTGCCGGCGCCGTTGCCACCGACCAGGGTCACGATCTGCCGCTCCTCAACCGCGAGCGAGATGCCCTTCAGCGCCTCGATCTTGTCGTAGAAGACGTGGATGCCATCGATCTCGAGGAGCGCCATCCACGTTACTCCGCTGCCGGTTTCGCGGCTTTGCCAAGATAGGCCTCGATCACCGCGGGGTCCTGCTGCACGATCGATGGCACGTTCTCGGCGATCTTCACGCCATGATCCAGAACGGTGACGCGATCCGACATCGACATCACTACGCGCATCTGATGCTCGATCAGGATAATGGTGATCGCGAAGCGCGCACGGACCTGCTGAATGAACTCCATCATTTCGGACGTCTCGCGCGGGTTCATGCCCGCGGTCGGTTCGTCGAGCAGCAGCAGCTTCGGCTTCGTGGCCAGCGCGCGGCCGATCTCCAACCGGCGTTGTTCGCCATAGGCCAGATTGCGCGCCAGCATATCGCCGCGGCCGCGCAGTCCAACGAATTGCAGCAGGCGCAGCGCCTCTTCATGGGCCGCTCGCTCATCACGCATGGTGTGCGGCGTTCGCAGAACGGCACCCCACCAGGTAGAGCGCAGATGCAGATGCATTCCAACCAGCAGGTTCTCGAGCGCCGAGATGTTGCGAAACAGGCGGATGTTCTGGTAGGTGCGGCTGATCCCCGCTGCCGCAACGCGATCGGGCGTGAGTCCATCGATGCGTTGGCCGGCGAACCAGACTTCGCCGGATGACGGACGCAGGTTCTGCGTGATGCAGTTGAATACCGTGGTCTTGCCGGCGCCGTTCGGACCGATGACGCTGTGGATGCTGTGCTCTGTCACGGTAAGGTCGAGATCGGCGATTGCCACCAGGCCGCCGAAGCGCATCGTCAGGTGATTGCAGCGGAGCAGGGGTTCGCTCACGCTGCTATCTCGTCTGTGCCGGCACCGCGTCGGCGCCCGCGTCCAGTGCCAGTGTTTCGTCGGCGGCGTGCAACTCGCGTTGGCGCACGTCGGACGGCCACAGTCCCTCCGGCCGCAGCCGCATCATCACGATGAGCACCGCACCGTAGAACAGATAACGATACTCGCCGAATTCGCGAAGCAATTCGGGGAGGCCGATCAGCGCGATGGAGCCCAGAACCACACCGGGCAGGCTGCCCATGCCGCCGACGATGATCAGCGCCAGCACGTTGATCGAGATCAGCAACTGGAAGCTGGACGGATACACCGAGGTGAGCATGGTGGCGAAGATCGATCCCGCCAGTCCGGCGAACGCCGCACCCAGCCCATAGGCAAGCAGTTTGGACCGGATCAGATTTATGCCGAGCGCCTGCGCCACGTCCTCATCGTCTCGCAGTGCCATCCAGGCACGACCAAGGCGCGAATTTTCGAGCCGCCATGCGACGAACGCGGCGACCGCCGAGGCGACCAGGGTCAGATAGAACAGCGAAACCGGGTTGCCGAGAACGAAATTCCCCAGTCGTGGCTTGGGGATTTGCAGGATGCCCTGGGCACCGCCGAGCAGCGGCGCGGCGAAATCCGACTGCACGATGACACGCACGATCTCGCCCAAGCCCATGGTCGCGACGGCAAGATAATCGCCGCGCACGCCGAGTACCGGCAATCCGAACAGCACACCCACCATGATGGAGAGGGCCACGGCGATCGGCATCGCCTCCCAGTAAGACAGGTGCGCCAGGGCGTGCGACAAGTCGGCGGTGAGCAGTGCAGTCGTGTAGGCGCCGACCGCGAAGAAGGCGACGAATCCCAGATCGAGCAGGCCGGCGAGCCCGACCTCCAGATTGAGGCCCATGCCCATGAGGATGTACAGCCCGACCAGCATCAACACCTGGCCGACATAGGAGCCGGCGACTGCCGGCAGCAGTACAAGAGCGAGCAAGGCCAACCCAGCCCAGATCATGCGTTCGCGCCGGTGGTCGTGCGCGGCGATACGCGCGGCACGCCGGCGAAGGATGGAGCCCAACACCTCTCCGGCGATCGCCACGACAATGAAGATCGTGATTCCGCCTTGCGGGCTGAGGCCCTCCCAGGTGTAGAGGAAGTCGCGGAATTCACCGACCGGTCCCTCGTATTGCTGCAGCATAAGCTGGATCAGTTCCTGGAATACGCCCGCTATCAGCACGGCGATCGCGCCCGGACCGATCGCGCGGCGCACAACGGAGGGGCTGATGCGCCAACTGGCGCCCAGCAGACCCGCGATGGCGCCACCACCGATCAGAATGCTGATACCCGCGGCGAGGCCTTGCCCGAGTGTCAGCATCTCAAACAGGTCCGACGACAACGCGATGAAGATCGATTGCAGCGGCACGATGGACATCACGGCCGCCAATACGGCTATCGGCACGGCGGCGGCAACTCCGGCAATCAACCCTGGCAGCGGGCGTCCGATCATGGCACCGGCGCCGCCGGCAAGCAGCAGCAATACCGCCTGACCGAGCGTCAATGTGTCCACGATGATCATCCGCTGGTGCAGCATCAGCAGTACGCCGACCACTGCCAGGTGTACCGCACCGGCGCCGAACGCGAGGCCGATGAGGATCGCGCGGCGCATCAGGCCCGCTTCCTCGCCATGCGTTCGCCGAGCAGTCCCTGCGGTCGGAAGATCAGCACCATGATCAGCAGAGTGAACGCGATAAGGTCACGCAACTGATAAGGGGCCGGGATGCCGATGCCGTCGAGAAACAGGGTAGGCCCCACGGACTCGACCATGCCCAGGAAGAACCCACCCAGCATCGCGCCCGGGATGTTGCCGATGCCCCCCAGCACCGCGGCGCCGAACGCCTTGATGCCGGGCGTGAAGCCCATGAAGAAATACACCTGCTTGTAGACGAAGGCGTAGAACACGCCGGCGATCCCGGCCATCGCGCCACCCAGCACGAAGGTGAACACCACGACCTTGTTCACATCGATACCCATCAATGCCGCGGCCTCACCGTCCTCGGCCACAGCGCGCATCGCGGTGCCCATGCGCGTGCGCTGCACGATCAGATAGAGTCCTGCCATGAAGACGAGGGCGAGCCCGATGACCAGTACATCGACGCGCGGCACATTGAAGCCCAGCAATTGGAATGTCGCACGTTGCCAATCGGGCGACGGGTAGGATTTCACCGCCGAACCGAACATGCCGCGGAACGTCTGCTCCAGAAAGAACGACACGCCGATGGCGCAGATCAGCGGCGCGAGCCCGACCACGCGACGGAACGGCCGATAGGCGATGCGCTCGGTCAGCACCGCGATCGACGTCGACGTGACGATCGAAACCGCGAGGATGGCGGACATCCCGAGTACCGGGTGGTTATTCAGGAAGCCCGAACGGTCCAGTGGCGTGGCGACGAAATAGCCGGCGAAGGCGCCGGTCATCACGATGTCGCCGTGCGCGAAGTTGATCAGCCGCAGCACGCCATAGACCATGGTGTAGCCCAGCGCGATCTGGGCATAGATGCTGCCGATGGTCAGGCCGAAGACGACGAAGTCGAACCACTGAGCGGCGGTATAGCGATTGTGCAGCAGCGTGCCGATGGTGCCGACGACGACGACCGCCACGACACCGATGCGCAGACCCCACAATACAATGTCGACTGCATTGAAACGGGCCATGGCTGTACGCCACGGCCCGCTGGCAGCAGAAGCGCCCGACACCTACGGCCAGATCTTCTTCGGGTTCTTGCCAATGCCAAAAGTCTTCGGATCAGCCGAGGTGAATTCCAGCACCGAGGGCTTGAACTGCGAGCACTCGCCATAAGGGTCGCAGGCGATCGGACCGCTGATGCCTTCGAACTTGGTGTCGAACACCGCGTCGCGGAGCGCCTTCCTGCCGATGTAAAGGTTGCCGTCCTTGTCGGTTTTGGCCACCTTCTCGATCGCCTTGATGGCGAGCATCGCACCGTCGTAGGCATTTGCGTGATAGCCGGAGATCGGCGCCTCGCCGTAATCCTTCTTGTACTCCTCGACGAACTTCGGATAGTTCTTGCCCATCGCATCGGGTGATACGTCGGGGTAGCCGATGATGAAGCCGACGATGGACGGCCCTGCGGCTTCGATGAAGTCGGCGGACAGCAGCGAACCACCGCCCATGAGCTTGGTGTGCTCAAGCCCTGGCGTCTCCTTCGCCTGGCGCAGGATCTGCGCCGCGGCGGCGGTGAACACCGGGAAGTAGATCAGGTCCGGCTTCTCGCTGGCGATGCGGGTTAGCAGCGGATGCATGTCAACGTCGGTGGGTGCGATGGCTTCCTGCGACAGCACCTTGCCACCGAGCTGCTTGAAGTTGTCCGCCATCACCTGCTGGAGCTGCTGCGCGTACGGGCTGCCGTCATGGATGGTAACCACCGATTGCGCCTTGAGGACATTGTGCACGTATGTCGCGTCGGCCTTGCCCTGCTCGCTGTCGCTGAACACGGTGCGGGCGAAGCCGGCGTATTCCGGCTTGCGCGTGGACGCGGTGAGCGCGGGCGCGGTGCACGCCGTGCAGATGTCGACAACGCCTTGCTGCCAGAGAATTGGTGCACCGGGTGTCGCGGCGGACGAGCAGGCGGGACCAAGCACGATCGCGGTCTGGGGATTTGCAGCAAGCTTGGTCGCCGCAGTCTGGCCGCCTTCAGCGTTGCAGCCATCGTCCTCGGCGTTCAGCTTGAGCGGGTGGCCGAGTAGTTTGCCGCCCACGTCCTTGAAGGCGATCTCGACACCGCGTTTCTCGTCGAGACCGAGCGCCGTGTCGGCGCCGGACAGCACCCAATAGGCGCCGATTTGAATCGGCGCGCCCTTGGCGATACGGATCACGCCGAGATCGTCGGTGACCGGACCGACTGTCGCCGCCGAGGCGGTGGACGCCATACTGAGCAATACTGCGGCGGCCAGTATCATCGGGCCAGATAGTGTGCGGTACATGGCCAACCGGCCCTCCTGCCAACGACGGGGGATCACGCAATTCCTGGACTGTGCGGCTCGGATGCGCGCCAAGTCAACACTCGTGGCATGATCGGGACGGTTATGAATGGGGAGGTCGAAACGATGACCAGCCAGCTTGAACAGGAGGTCACGGAGCTGTGCGTCACGGCAGAACGCTATGACGCTCGGCACCGGCGCATCGCCGATCTGACCTGGCCTGCAGGGGCGCGAATCGCGGTGAATTTCACGGCGGATTTCGATGCCATGCTGTTGCGCCGGCTGCTGAATGAGCCGCCGATGCAGCTTGCCAAGGGCGAGTTTGGTGGGCGCGTCGGCATCTGGCGGCTGATCGAGCTGTTCGATGCACATGGCATCAAGGCGACGATCTTTACGCCTGGCCGCATCTGCGAACTCTATCCGCAGGCGCTTCGTGCGGCGGCGCGCAGCGGACACGAGATCGCCGATCATATGTGGGAGCATCATGTACCGAAGGACCCGGCGCTGGAGCGCGATCATCTGCTGAAGACGGCGAACGGGCTGCAGGCGATCACGGGGCGCAGGCCACTCGGCAGCCGCAGCGAACACACGCTCGGGCTGCTGAAGCAGGAAGGCTTCCTGTATATATCGCATGAGTCGGCCGACCATCGTCCGTACTATCTGAGTGATTCCGATGGCAGGAACACCATGCTGAACCTGCCTTTCCACTACGCAATAGATGATGCGATGTACTACAGCTTTGCATGGCTGGGCAGCGGCAATGCCGCGCAGCGCATCACGGACCCGGATCGCGTGTTCGATCTCTGGTGGGCGGCGTTCTGGCAGCAATACCGCGCCGGTGGCTATCTCAACATCGTGGTGCACCCGTTTGTGTCGGGCCGGGCTCTGCGAATCGAGATGATGGACCGGTTGATCACGCAAATGAAGACGCTTCCCGGTGTGTGGTTTCCCACCTGTGAGGAAGTCGCCAGACATTGCCTGGATCGTTTCCCAATCTGAACCAGGAGTTCATACGATGCCCTGGAAGCAAGGCTACACGATCTCGGATGAAGTCGGCCTGCGAGATGCCGATATACACTGGCCGGACGGCAATCGCTGCTGTGTCACTGTCGTGGTCGACATGAGCGTGGCTCGTGGTTCGGAAGGCATTCGCGCCGCGGATCTGATGCATCCGGATGCGTATTTCGCCGCGCATGACGGGTTGGACCAGGTTCTCGCGGTGCTGCGGCGGTTCGGCATCAAGGCGACGTTTGCCATTCCTGCGGTTATCGCGCAGTTGCGCGCCGAGCGGCTGCATGGGCTGATGGAAGAAGGTTATGAGATCGCAGGCAATGGACTGAAACACGAGGATGTTTGCGGACTTGGCGCGGCAGACGAGAAGGCGCGGCTGGATCTGGCGACCGACATTCTGACGCGCGCGATCGGACGCCGGCCGGCGGGCTGGTTCTGTCTGCCACGGCAGGACGATCCGTTTGCCGGTGGCACGATCAGCCCGCATACGATGGATCTGCTGATCGACGCAGGCTACCAATACATGGGTAACGGATTGGCCGACGATGTGCCGCATTACTGGGTGACGGATTTTGCTTCGCGGCGAGCAATGCTGACGCTGCCTTATTACTACCACTTCGATGATCAGTGGTTCCTGTTGTTCCCACGCAAGGGAACCGGGCTCGAGCACGCCGACGATCTGTTCCGCAATTGGCGGGCAGAGTTCAATGCTCAGTACAAGCGCGGGCGGCAGTTCAGCATGGTGCTGCATCCCGGGGCGATCGGGTGGTGCAACCGTCTGCAGCTGCTGGAAGATTTCCTCGCCTATGTTCGAAGCTTTCCCGGCGTGTGGAACCCGACCAGCGAGGAATGCGCGCGATACTGGCAGGCGACGTATCCCGCCGATGAAACCCTGAAGCTGGAGCCGAGCGTGTGGCGGGATTATCCGGGCAGCCTGAGCTGACGGGTCGTACGGTCAATCGAACAGTGCCAGGTCGATGACATCACCCATTCGATTGTAGCCGGCATCGCTCGGATGCAGGTGGTCGCCGCAGTCGTAGACCGGCAGCATGCGCGCGGGATGCTCGGGGTCGCGCAGGCCCTTGTCGAAATCGACCACTGCATCGAACGCGCTACCGTCCCTGATCCAGGCGTTCACCGCCTGGCGTACCGCTTCGCGCGCCGGGGTCCAGGCGCCGACCAGGAAGGTCTCGTTCTCGAAGCCTGTCAGAGTGGCGGCGAAAATTCTGATGCCGCGTGTGTGCGCCCGCTGCGCCATCTGCTTCAGGCCGGCGATCATCTGGTCGGCGGTGACCTCTTCCTCGGGTTTCGCCCATCGGTTGCGCAGATCGTTGGTGCCCAGCATCACGATGGCATGGGTCACGCCGGGCTGCGCCAGCACATCGCGATCGAAGCGGCGCAGGCCGCTGTCGCCGCGGATGTCGTGCAGGATGCGGTTGCCACCGAGCCCCTGGTTCATCACGCCCATCGGCCGGCCGCCGCGGGCAACGAGCCTTCGCGCAAGCTGATCGGGCCAGCGGCAGAATGCATCGTGCGTGGAGATGTTCGCGTCGGTCAGCGAGTCGCCCAGTGCGACGATTCCGCCAGCGTGCGCGGGCGCCAGCACGTCGATGCCGTTGACGAAGAACCAGTCGTCGGTGATGCGGCCAACCGGCATCACAGTCTCGGCTGAAGAATCGCCGGGGGGCGAGATGTAGTTGGTCTGCCGCGCATAGCGCCCGGTGATGCCGAAGCTTGGCGGCACGTCGTCAGGCAGCCAGAAGGTGATCGCGACGTCCGAAAGCGGGGCAACGGACAGCTCCACCGGATCGCTCAGCAACAGCGTGCCGGCCGCGATCGTCGCGGAGGACTCGCCGCCGAAGGTCAGCGTGCGATCAGACCCGGGCGCGATGCCGGCACCCGTCGCGCGAAGGCCGATATGCGCGCCGCCGATCCTCAGCGGCCGCGTGCCATAGGCGTTCGACAACCGCACCCGCAGCACGTCGCCGCCAATGCTGATGCGCGCATTCATGCGCAGCGTCTGGTTGCTGAGCGCGGCACCCTCCGCCGGCGCCGGAGCCGTCGCCCAGGTGCCGACCCAGTGCATGTCTTTTGGCATGACGCTACCTCGACTTGATTGGACGAGTTGATGCAGACGGCTAAGCTTGACTGTGCCACGCCGCGAAGCGCGGTGAAACTGGAGGCTTTGATGCGATCTCTGCCCGCGCTGTCCGTGCTGCCCGTGCTGCTGCTGGTTGCCTGCTCGGATGACAGCATGACGCGCAATTTCAGCCTGTCGCGCGATAACGGACCGGAGACCGTGGCTTCGACCCAGATGCCGCTGTCGGTCCCGCCTGACCTGGCGATGCGGCCCGCGCGTCCGGGCGCGATCGTGCCGAAGGAAGGCGATACCCAGCCAGCGGAGCAGGCGGCGGGGAGTGCCGGCCAGGACGCGCTGGTCGAGGCGGCGGGCCCGGCGGCCCCGTCGGATATCCGAGCAAAGATCAACGAGAATTCCGGGCTGGTGTATCCGGGTCCGGGCTTCGTCGATCGGCTGATGGCATGGACGCCGCCGCCCGGCTCCTCGCCTGTCATCGTGCAGGGGCCGCAGGGAGGGTGGTTCAGCCGGATGTTCTAGGCGGCGACGCCATCGCGCGCACATCGGCAGGCGAACGACCTTCGGCGCGCAACTCCCGCAAAGTGGCGGCGCGGTCGCGTTTCGCCAACCGCCGCCCAGAGGCGTCGGTCAGCAGCGGGTGATGCGCGTAGATCGGCGCGGGCCAGCCCATCAATGCCTGGAGCAGACGATGCAGATGCGTTGCCGGCTTCAGGTCCTCGCCTCGCGTGACCAGAGTGACGCCTTGCAGCGCATCATCGTGGGTGACGCAGAGGTGGTAGCTGGCCGGGGCGTCCTTGCGGGCGAGAACCACGTCGCCGAATTGCTCGGGGTGGCATCGGATGGTGCCTTCGCCGGCGGCCTCGAATGTCAGGGTTGCCGCGTTGCCAAGGGTTGCGAGTGCCCGGTCCATGTGCAGCCGCAATGCGGAGGGCTCGCCGGCAGCGATGCGGGCGTCGCGCTGGTCCTGCGACAGTCCACGGCAAGTGCCGGGGTAGCGAGGCACGCCATCGGGCGTGTGGGGAGCGGCGGCGGATTGGCGGATGTCGGCGCGGGTGCAAAAGCACGGGTAGAGCAGGCCACGCGCGGCCAGCGCATCCAGGGCGGCGCGATACTCCGCGAAGTGCTGCGACTGCACCCGCACCTCGCCATCCCAGTCGAGGCCGAGCCAGGTCAGGTCCTCGAGAATCGCAGCGGCAAACTGCGGACGGCAGCGGGTCGGGTCGATGTCCTCCAGGCGTAGCAGGAACCGGCCGCCGGCTTCGCGCGCACGGCACCAGGCCAGCAGCGCGCTGAATGCGTGACCGAGGTGCAGATAGCCGGTAGGGCTGGGCGCGAAGCGGGTGACGATCGACATGGGATTGCGGCACAAGGTAGTCGCACCGATGGGAAAGGGAGAGGGGCATGGCAGAACTCGACGGACCGCGCTGGGGACCCGCGTCGAAGGCAGCGCCGAAGCAGCTTGTCGTGCTGTGTCACGGGCTTGGGGCGGATGGGCACGACCTGATCGACCTGGCGCCGACGTGGTCGCATGCGGTGCCTGACGCACTGTTCGTCTCGGTCGATGCGCCATTTCGGCACGAGTTGGGCTTCGGGCGGCAATGGTGGAGCGTGGCTGACCGAACCCAATCGGTGATGGAGGCTGGTGTGCGCAGCGCGGCCGGGTTCCTCGATGCCTTCATCGATGCGGAACTGGTGCGGATGGGGTTGCCGGCTGAGGCCTACGCGTTGATGGGGTTCAGCCAGGGGGCGATGACGGTGCTGTTCACCGGGCTGCGGCGGGCGATGGCGCCGCGGGCGATCCTGGCATTTTCCGGCGCACTGGTGGCGCCCGACAGGCTGGGGGCGGAACTGGCCAATCGGGCGCCGGTGCTGCTGGTGCATGGCGAGGCGGACGAAGTGGTTCCGGTGCAGCGCTCGCGCGATGCCGAGGCCGCGCTGCGTGCGGCGAATGTTCCGGTGGAGGCGGCTTACGTGCCGCGTCTGGGGCACGGCATCGACGACACGGGCCTGGCGATGGGCGCGCTGGCCTTGCAGCGGGGGTTTTCCGGCGGGTGATGGGGTCTCAACGGTGTCTCATTGCGCGTTGGGCGAGACGGTGGATCGTTGGGTGAGCGGCGGGTCTGTTGCTGGCACGGTCGCAGGTGCGCCGGGGGGCGGGGGTCGCTTTGGTTGGGATGTGACGGGCGGGGACGCGAGCCTCTGCGGCGCTGGCCGGCAGATTGGTTGCGCGCGGCGCGACCGTGAGGTTGGAAGCCGGTGTCCCCGGGCAACGGACGTGCGGGTCGGGCGCGGTGGCGAGGGCCATCGCGGCAGTATATTGTTATCGGCCGTCTCGGCAAGAGTTACCTATGCTAGCGTGCTCGGTCGCCCGGAAAGGCTGTCCCCCCAAGGAGCGTGCCCGTCCGTCAGCAACCATAAGTCGAGCAAACTGGCTTGAGAGCAGCGTCCGAGTGCAACGTCCGTCCGCAGCCATGGGTTGAACGTGATCCAGGCCGGCTCAACCAGCCCAGCTCCCGAGGAACCGTCACCACGCCGCTAACCACCCGAGCCTCAGCCTGCCGATGACGCATGTCCGTCCGTCGGCAGGGCTGAGCTCCGTCCAGCACGCGTAGGTTCCAGCGGTCATCGCTCCGCCGGCATGACGTGCGGTGGCTGCTTGCTGCGGCCGCACTACCCAGGGCCGGCGAACAGATTGATCAGTCGCGCACTGCTTTCGGTACTCTTAGTTGTGGATAAACTTGAGATGGTGGTCGTGAAGCGCTAACGACGGAACGCGCGGCAGCAGAATGGTCTCGCCATGCTGGAGAGAAATCTCCGACTGACCCCCGGTCACGGTGTTGACCGAGGTGCCTCCCGGTTCGTTGTTGAAGGTCTGGAAGATTGCAGGATTGGTAGTGTCGGTGGTGAGCTTCTCCTCCAACTTTGTTCCATTGTGAATTGAGCCTCCTAGGAATGACTCCCCAGCCGGCGTCGGTGTCATTGATTCTACGAAGTCCGCCGTCCTGATGCCGTTAGGGGCGGTGCCGAGGGTTGCCGAGACCATTGTTCCGGTTGCCAGCAGACTATCGCCTTTGGTTGTGGCGAAGGCAGGATTGTTGGTGTCGCTGACCGTGGGCGTTCCATCGTTGTTGTGTGGGTCGAGCCATAGCTGAGAAGTTAGAGTTTCGAATGTGCTCCCTACGAGCACAGCTTCAACTTCAAGATACAGACCATAGGTCTTGCCGTAGCCATCCACGGTAGCTGGCTGACCATGGTTTTGGAAGCCTGTCACTGGCATCAGGAAGTTCTCGACGGTCAGCGTGCCGTCGGCGCTGTGGACTGCGCGGAGAAAGTTGCTTCCGTCGAGCGTGTCTACCGGTGTGAACAATGAGTGCATGGTTTCCCCTCCAGCCTTGTCGGGGGTTACTCCCGATCTCAAAGCTGGAGGACGAGTGCCGGCTGGTGGTCGAAACGTCTACGGGACTTCGCCAAAGATCGCCAAATTCCCCAAAAAAGTTCCAAAAGCACATGCCTTCCCGTTGCTTACGGCGATGCGTTGAGCCCGACGTGACTCCCTGCGGCGGCCGCGCTACGCTGCGGATGCTCCTCTGGCCTGCGCCTCTAGATATGAGCCCTCGATCATGGACGCCGGCGGTTCACAGATTTTCGTGTTCGATCGGTTTCGCCTGGATCGCCGCGGCGGCCTGTTCCAATGCTTCGATGGCGCCCCGCCAGTGCCGATCAATATCGGCTCCCGCGCCCTCGAAATGCTTATGATCCTGGTGGAGCACGGCGGGAATTCTTGTCTCGAAGGACGAGATTTTGGCTGCCGTATGGCCGAAGACAATCGTCGACGAGGCCAATCTTTCGGTCCAGATATCGGCGCTCCGGAGAGTTCTTGACCAAGGGAGAAGCGGAAAAAGCTGTATTCAGACCGTGCCGGGGAGGGGCTACCGTCTTATCCTCTCGGTGACGCAGGCCGAAGAGGCGCCATCGGAAGTCATTGGCGCCGGACAGATCCCTGGCCAGGTCACGCCCACCAGGCAGTCAACGAAGTCTTGGTATCCGCCTTGGCGCCGCCGCCGATCGGACCTCGCCGCACTGATCGGTGCCTGCCTGGCCCTCGTCGCGCTGTTGGTTGTTGCCAACAACCGGGGCGTCCGGTCTCTCTTCCAGCCCGACCGACCGCGGCTCTCCCTCGTCGTGTTGCCGTTCGATAATCTCGGCCGGGAGCCGGACGACGCATATCTCGTCGCAGGGGTCACTGATGATCTGACCGCGGCGCTGTCGCACATTCAGGGCACCTTCGTCATCTCGCGCGTCACCGCGTATTCGTATCGTGGCAAGGCGGTGGACATCCGACAAATCGGGCATGACCTTGGTGTCCGTTACGTCGTCCAAGGAAGCCTGCGACGGTCCGGCTCGACGTTGCGGGTGAATGTCGAGCTCAGCTCAACGGAGACCGGCGCGCAACTCTGGTCCGACAGCTTCGACCAGAAGGTCGCGGACCTCGCGTCCGGGCAGGAGGAGATCGTCATCCGCATGCGCGCCGCGCTCAACGTAAGCCTTGTTGACACCGAGGCGGCTCGGAGCCTGCGGGAGCGTCCGACCAATCCGGATGCATTCGACTTTATCTTGCGGGCACGTGCGGTAATGTTGGTGCCGGACACAGAGGACACGATGGCTCGGGCCATTGAGCTGTTTCAGCAGGCGCTCTCGCGTGACCCAGACGCGGTCTTGGCCCTGGTCGGAGCGGCGCAGGCTATTCTGAATGAACAATATCTCGGTGGCCTATCGGCCGAGGTCGGAATGGATGAGGCGGAGCAATACCTTGGGCGTGGCAAAATGCTTGCGCCGAACTCCGAGGCGGTCCTGGTGGCTGAGGCGATGGTGGTGGTATACCGGGGCCACGGACTGGATTACCGACGGTGGCGACCAGAGCAGAAGGCGGTTTCGCAGCGACTGATCGACCTTTACCCAAACAATCCTATGGGCTACTTCTATCTTGGAGTCCTCGCGCGGGAAGAGGGCAGATACGACGAGTGCGCCGACCTCTTCGGGAGAAACATTCGGCTCAATCCCCGAGGTTCGGTCATCAAGACCGCGTATTGGAATATAGCCTACTGCCTCATAACCGCCGGCCATGATCGGGAAGGACTGGTATGGGCCGATCGTACTACGGCGGCCCCGGGTTCCCTCCCCTCAGGCCGCGAGAGCCTCTTGCTCAGCCAACGGGTCGTGGCCCACTTCGGCACCGGCGATGTCGAGACGGCGAGGCGGTTGGCTGCGGAGTTAAATGCTCGCTTTTCATTCGCAACGTGGCGCGCGCGCTCACCAAATATGCCAGATTCCGAGACGGATCGAAACCGGTTCCGGATCATTCAGGAAGCATTGAAGGCAGCGGGCGTTCGCGACCACCTCGACCCGGATGCGGATTTCGGCGTGGCCTCTGGCGACGTCCTGCACGGAGACTACTTGGAAGGCAAGACACCGACTACTGCGCCAGGCGTGACGACAGTGAGCACCGAGCAACTCGCGTCGATGCTGGAGGCCCAGAAGCCGCTAGTGATCGATACGATGGTTGCTTCCTGGTACCGTTCGGTCCCCGGAGCATTCGGCCTCGATTTCAATGAGCACACCGATGGCACCTTTACGGACGCGGTGCAGAAGCGGCTTGAGCAAAAGTTGCGCGCGTTGACGGGGGGCGACATGGCAAAGCCAGTCGTTGCGATGGGCTTCAACGTCGCGCGCTTCGACGGTTACAATCTTGCGCTCCGCTTGCGCCACGCTGGCTACACGAACGTCTATTGGTATCGCGGCGGCCGGGAGGCGTGGGAGGTAGCCGGCAAGCCCGAAGACTTGGTGCGGCCGGCAGACTGGTAATTCCTTGTGGCCGGCTGCTGGACCGGCAGGGCTGCCGTTCGAGGTGTATGAGGTGTCTGACAAGCCCATGTAAGCCGTGGGGATTGTCTCGCGCGCCGCCACCGCCTCGATTTGCTGCGCCGGGTCTGGAGGAGAGCGACGCTTCATTTGGGACGATCAGAGCGTCGACTCGCGATTGGCGAAAAGCGTTGAAAGCTGCGTCGATCTCGGCTTCGTTGCTGGCGTGTCAATCGGGTTGTTTTAGATATGCCGCACCCTATCGGGCCGTGACAGCACTTGGATCGTGGCAGCAACGACGCCGCGTTTGACGCCGGCGAGGGCCATCCCTGCGCCGTCGAGCCTGGAGGCCTTGCGCGGGGAACCAGATTACGCGGGGTGGTTGTCGGCATCATCACGCGGGACGCCGCACTTCTCGACGACACCATCAAACGGGTGAACATCACACTGCCACAGCGCGTTCTGCGCTGGCCCAGGCGGCCGGCGAGAGCCGTTCCGGCTACATCGCACATCTGACGCTGGAGACGCCGCCGGCACGCCTTCCGCCTTGACCGGCGGCGAGTTCGGCGACCGGTGCGGTCGGCTGATCTTCTTGAACTGAGATACCGGGCCATCAGCGACGCGGTGTTGGAGCTCGGCGGCGTCGCGAAAATACGTGAGGCCTTTGTTGGCTTTCAACCGCACCTCCTTGCCCGATGACACGCCGGCACTTGGGGGCAGTCCGATCCACCGATGACGTGGCGGCGCGGCAGGTTCGCGGTGAGGGGATCGTCGCGCGTCATGTCGGCATACAGCTCGGCCAGCGCCGCCGCTGGCTAAAGGAACGTATCCGCCGTCAGCCGCGACTTCAGTGTGTCGGCCTGGCGGCGGATGGCACCAACCTCGTGCCGATCTTTTCGCGCCAGGTTGCGATACGGAAAAGTCATACGACGATTGCCGCGGAAACGCCTGGTGTGGCGCGCCAGGAAATCCCAATACAGCGTGGTGAACGGACAGGCATCCTCGCCCACGGATTTTTTCGGATCGTAGCGGCAATGCCGGCAATGGTCGCTCATCCGGTTGATGTAATTGCCTGACGCCGCATAGGGCTTGGTCCCGATCACGCCACCATCGGCGTGCTGGCTCATGCCGAGCGCGTTCGGCAGCGAGACCCAGTCGATCGCGTCGACGAACATCGAGATGTGCCACCGATGCACGTCGTATGGTCGCACACCCAACAGCAGACAGAACTGCCCCAGCACCATCAGACGCTCGATATGATGGGCATAGGCATGGTCGATCGTGTGGCGGATCGCCTCGTGCAGGCAGCGCATGTCGGTCTCGCCGGTCCAGAAGAAGCGCGGCATCGGCAGATCGGCGTCCAGCACGTTGCTGTCGGCATAGTCCGGCATCAACCGCCAGTAGATCCCGTGCACGAATTCGCGCCAGCCGATGATCTGACGGATGAAGCCCTCCAGCGAATTCAACGGCACGTGGTGCTGCCTGAGCGCCGCATCGACGACATCCCGTGGCTGCAGCATGTGCAGGTTGAGCGGCACTGACAGTCGCGAGTGGAACAGGAACGCCTCGCCGCCCCGCATCGCGTCCTGATAGCGGCCGAACGAGACGAGGCGATGCGTTAGGAAATCCTGCAGCGCCTGCTGCGCCTGGGCGCGGTTCACCGGCAGGTCGAAATTCTCCAACCGGCCGGGATTGTGCGGGAACATTCGCTGCATCAGCGCTATCACCTCGCGCGTCGTTGCGTCCGGCGCGAAGTGTGGTGGCGCCGGAATGGGCGGCGCTTTCTTGCGGCCGAACGTCTCGCGGTTCTCGCTGTCGAGATTCCACTTGCCGCCCGTTGGATTGCCGTTGTCATCGATCAGGATGCCGAGCTGCTGGCGCATGAAACGATAGAACGTTTCCATCACCGGGTTCTGGTGATGATCGGTGAACTTGGCGAACGTGTCGCGTGAGCACAGAAAATGCCGATCGGCGCGGAACTCGATAGGCAATCCAACATCGGCCAATTGCGCGCGGACGCGCCAGTCGCCCGGTTCCAGAACGATGATCCGCTCCGGCTTCAGCTGCCGTGCATGGCGTCGCAGCTCGGCCGCGAGACTGCCGCGGTTCGCGTTGTCGTCAAGGCGGCTGTAAGCGACCTGGCGACCGTGGGCGCGCTGCTCATCACGAAAATGGCGCATTGCGGCAAAGAACAATGCAAGCCGCCGCCGATGCTGCGGGATGTAGCTGGCTTCTTCCTTGACCTCCATCTGCAGGACGACATCCTGCGCCGCGTCGAATCCGTCGAACGCCGCGGAGTGACCGTCGAGCTGATCGCCCAATACGACGATGAGATGGCGCACCTTGCGCGATGACGTCATGGCTTTGGCTCCTCCCGCACCATCGCATCAACGCGGGAGGCTGCCTCGCGTAGCAGAGCGGGAATGGCCGCCGTTTCCGGCATGTTGCGCCAGTATTTCTTCGGCATGTGCTGTCGCATCGCAACGGGGTTGGCGCGTGCGGGGTTGAACACGCTTTCGTAATACCCGCGCCATGCGGCCTCGAACGCGTCATGCGCCGGCACATCAGCGCGCCGGCCGGGTTCGCCCATGGTCAAAGTTTCACGATCCCAGTGAAGCGAGCCGATCGGCGTGACGATTGACCAGGCCAGCGAGCCGAACCGTTCCACGAAGAACGATGCCACGGCATGCAGGATAAAATGCGCGGGCTCGTACCAGGCGACGAAGCGCCCCGCGCCTGCGTCACGAAAGCGCAGAAAGGCGTGCATCTTGTGGATGTCTCGATGCACGGCCTTGCGCAGCAAAAGCAGCCGATGCACGAGCGGATCGCTCGCCACATCCAGCAATGCACGTTCTCCTTGCTGAACGCGCCAGAGCAGCGCGTAACACAAGGCGTAGCGCTGCGGATCACGATGACAGACCGTGTCCTGGATCACTTCGACGACACCGCGCGGCAACAAGCACGCCGTCGCATTGCCCGCAGCGTCGTCGCCGAACAGCGACGCGCGGCCTTGCGCGTCCCACGTCACGTCGTCTGGGGCGATCTGCGACGCCCACAGACGGCGGGCAGCGTCACGGAAGCCGGCAATATCCGCGCCGGGGTCTAGTGCGATGTGCTGGCGTGCCACGCGAACAGATCAGGCTGCTTGGTGCCCTGAACCAGGCGCTGGCGCAGATCGGCGCGATCTGCCAGTCGCACGGGACGATGGTCTTGTGTCACCAGAAACGGGCGTGCGCGCTTGAGACCCGCGGTGAGGCGCGCAATGTCGGCGAGCCGCAGCGTGGTGTGCCGACGCGCCAGCACGATGCGGTCGACGGCACGCGCCCCAAGGCCAGGCACACGAAGCAGCAATTCGCGATCCGCCCGGTTCACATCGGCCGGGAACAGCTGCCGATTGCTGAGTGCCCAGGCGAGTTTCGGATCGACCTCCAGATCCAGCATGCCGTCTTTGGTCGCCGATACGATGTCATGGATCGAAAAACCATAATGCCGCAACAGCCAGTCGGCCTGATACAGCCGGTGCTCACGCTGCAATGGCGGGGGGCGCGGCGGCAGCGCGCTGCTGGCATCCGGGATCGGACTGAACGCGGAGTAGTAGACCCGGCTCAAAGCATAGCGCCGGTACAGCGTGTCGCTGGTCGCCAGCATGGCGGCGTCGGTTGCCGCGTCGGCGCCGACAATGACCTGGGTGCTTTGCCCGGCTGGCGAAAACGTGCGCTTTTCCTCGCGGGCCTGTTGGATGCGCAGGTGCATGTGCCGCATCGCGGAGCGGATCGACTGCGCGCTCTTCTGCGGCGCGAATGCCGCGAGGCTGCGTTCTGTCGGCAGTTCGATGTTGATCGACAGGCGATCCGCCCAGCGGCCGGCCTCGGCGACCAGCTCGGGGCTCGCTTCGGGAATCGTCTTGAGATGGATGTAGCCGGCGAAGCCATGCTCGCTGCGCAAGGTCTTTGCCACGCGCACGAGCTGCTCCATCGTGTAGTCGGGCGAGCGAATAATGCCCGAGGACAGAAACAAGCCCTCGATATAGTTGCGCTTGTAGAACGCAAGCGCCAGGTCGACGACTTCGCTGACACGGAAGCGCGCGCGTGCGACGTTGGATGAAATGCGGTTGATGCAATAAGCGCAGTCGAACTGGCAGTAGTTGGTCAGCAGGATTTTCAGCAGCGATACACAGCGCCCGTCCGGCGTATACGCATGACAGATGCCATTGCTGGTCGAGCCCAGGCCCGTGCGGCCGCCGGAGCGTTTGGGTGCGCCGGACGAGGCACAAGAGGCGTCGTACTTTGCGGCATCCGCCAGGATGCGCAGCTTGCCGGAGAGTCTCTCGTCCATTTTCCACCCCATTGCAGCGTCTGGATGTTCCATTTATGTTCTACCGAAGCCTCGCGCAAGGCCGCTGTCGCGCAGGAGCGGTTGGCGGCTTGAGGGGCATTCGACCTATGCCACAAGGCGAATGTGAGATGCTGTGCGTCGCGATGGGAGCCTCGTACGATCGATGAAAGAGAACAGCATAAGGCGGGCGGTGCGCGAGGGGCGGGCCGCGCTTGGGACCTGGCTCAAGGAGTTCGCGTCGCGCGGGGTGCCGTGGATCATCGAGGCCTCCGGCTTCGACTACTGCATGATCGACCACGAACATGGCGCCTTCGACCTCGAGACGATCGCGGATCTCGCCGGGTGGTTTCAGGCCACCAATGTCTCGGCGATCGTGCGCATCCACAAATCATTCACGTATCTGATCCCCGCGATCCTCGATCAGGGGATCATGGGCGTGCAGGTCTCGGAGGTTGATAATGCCGAGGAGGCGCGCGCGATTGCGCGGGAAGCAAAATATCCGCCGATCGGCAATCGCGGTATCTCGGGGCAGGGATGCACACCGGATACCGGAGCTATGGCGCTCGTCACGCGTCTGGACTTGCCCCGGTTTCGTGGAGGGGTGAGAGCTTGGGGTCATGCTATCTGATCTGACGGCATGTTGGCGTCGGCTTTCGAGACATTCTTTGGTTCGGCCCCTGGCGGAGCCATTCTTCCGCCCCGACCCGCAGGATGATGCGGCCGTGGCGCGCAGCGGCGGTCAAGGACGGCCGCATCTTGCGGCCGCCCGGGGGGCTTGTCCTTGACGGTCGCGAGCACGACGGCAGGCTGGTGCGCGTCGGGATCGACCGCCAGCGCGTGATGCCGGCGCTCGTAGTTGATTGGTGAGAGATATCCGATCGAGGAATGGCGTCGCCGCCGATTGTAGAAACCTTCGATGAACGCGAAGGTGGCATTGCGCGCTTCGGCCTGTGTCTTGAACCGGCAGCGATCGAGAAGCTCGCATTCGAGCGTGGCGAAGAAGCTCTCGCACATGGCATTGTCGTATGCGTCGCCGACCGAACCCATCGAGGGGCGCACGCCGGCGTCCCGGCAGCGGTGGCCGAACTCGATCGAGGTGTATTGCGAGCCTTGGTCGGAGTGATGGATCACGCCCCTGGCCTGCTGCGTCATCAGTGCCATGTTCAGAGCGTCAAGCACCAGTTGCGTGGCGAGCGTGGTACCCATCGACCAGCCGACGATGCGGCGACTGTACGCATCGAGCACGACAGCGAGATAGAGAAAGCCCGCCCATGTCGGAATATAGGTGATATCGGCGACCCACAGCCGATCAGGCGCTTCCGCCGTGAAATTGCGCTCGACCAGGTCTGGTGCCTGACGGCTGTCGCTCTTGAGAGTGGTGACGACGAACTTGCGGCGACACACACCGGCAAGACCGGCTCGCGACATCAACCGCGCGACGCGTTTGCGGCCAACCTGAATGCCGTTGGCCGCAAGCTCGGCATGGATGCGTGGCGCACCGTAGGTACCGTGCGAGGCTCCGTGCGCCACACGGATCTCCGCGATCAGTGCAGCGTCTGTCTCTGCCCGCCGCGATGGCCGCCGCTTCGCCCACGCGTAGTAGCCGCTAGAGGAGACACCCAGCAGCCTGCACATGGTGACGATCGGGTAACTCGCCTGGTGATCGCTCACGAACCGGAACCCTTCGCAGGGATCGCGTTCGTCTCCCGAGCGAACCAGGCCGCCGCCTTTGAGAGGATCCCACGCTCAACTCGGAGTTGACGGTTCTCACGCCTCAGTCGGTTGAGCTCCTCGCGCTCCGATGTTGTCAGGCCGCCGTCGCCACGCCCAGCATTGCGCTCGGACTGCGCAACCCAGTTCCTGATCGACTGTGCCGTCGGTTCAAACTCCGACGCCAGCTCCTCCGGCGTACGGCCAGCACGCACCAGTTCTACCATTTGGCCGCGGAACTCAGGTGCATAGGGCAATCTTGTCTTGGCCATCGTGGACTCCTTGAACGCAAACGGTCCGGTGTCCACGAAACCGGGTCAACTTCACGTCCGAGTATGCGCCATGGGCCAATGCCAACATTATTGTCTGTGTGTCGATCGAGTCGCTCGAGGGCCTGGAGAACGTCGAGGCGATCGCGGCGGTGGAGGGGATCGACATGATCGCCTATGGCCACTCGGACCTCAGTGCGCGGCTTGGGGTTCATCTCCAGCTTGAGCACCCGACGTTCAAGGCAGCCATGCGCCGGATCGCGGAGGCCTGCAACGCGCACGGAAAACTTGCCCGCGGGTCGGCGGAGACCGAGGAATACTGGCGGCTTGGGTGCAAGGTGCTGAACCTGCCTGGGACAGATGTCAGCACGTAACTGGATGGACTGAAGGCGCGGGCTACGCGGGCGCAGGCGCGGCTCAAGTCGATCGGTGTGCCGGAGGGTTGAGAAGGGCGCCGCTGAGAGTGTGCGCGTCTGGCATGCGGCTCCGTCAATCCTTTGATAATCAATTTATTATAGTACGGAAAGCAAGAAAGATAGTGACGCGAATGAACGCAAAAGGCAGGGATGAACGCGAATGCACCTATGCTGGATGCGCTGTCCAACCGGATTATCGGTTGCGCGTTGGCCGTGTCGAACACGCTTGGGTGCGGATTTTTGGAGAAGGTCTATGAAAAATGCGCTCGCATGCGATTGGGCAAAGCTGGCCTGACGATTGCGCAGCAATACGGAATCACTGTCAGCTATAGTGGAATGCGGTCGGTGGATTTTTTGCTGATCTCTTGGTCGAGGATGCGGTCCTGGTTGAACTGAAAACCGCAATAGCGCTCGACGGCGTTCACAGATCCCAATGCGTTAATTACCTGTGCGCCACGGGACTGCATCTCTGCCTGCTGATCAACTTCGGCGTACCGCGTCTGGAGTTCCGACGCGTCGTACTCGGCCTGTGTAGAGCACCACAGCCACGGACCATTCGCGTTCATCTTTGCCTTCTTGCGTTCATTTGTGCTTTCCCTTTCCTCACCCCCGCTACCCCTGAGGGCCGCTCGCACCGAAAATCCCTATACCGCGATTTCCACGTACCGCATCGGGCACATTCCAATCACGAGGCCGGCTGATACGGCGCGATCCGAGCCAGGTCGGCTTCAATCTCCCATCGCCGCTGAAGCAGGTCGTGGTCGGCCTCCTGCATCACGCCTTAAGCTAAGGAGCTGTCCCTATGTCGCGAAGGACCAGTGAATTGCAACTTCCCCTTCGGGCCGAATACAGTCGTTCCGCGACGATTTCCATCGACGCGAGGCAGGCCGCCGCAAGGCGGCCCAGGGGCGACCCCTCTCTGCTTGCGTGGCCTGCACACCGCGGTTAGGAGTATTTGTTACTCACCATTGCTCACTCTGGGAATGGATATGCGAGAGGACATTGATGCCGTCGCGAGCGGGCTTAAGCGCGTCGCGGAAATGCCAGCTGGGGCCTTAGTGAGCGAAGAGGATGTCAAGAACAAGGTCGTGCTGCCGATTCTGAGGGCTCTGGGTTATGACGACGGCGATTTCAACTACGAAAGGCGCACCGGGCGTGGCTACGTCGATGTGGCGGTCGAACAATTTCCCGTTGTTATAGTCGTTGAGGCAAAAGCTCCGCGAACCAAACTAGACAACTACCGAGAGCAATTAGAAACCTACGTCTTCCACAAGCATGGTCGAGATCGAGTGACGGTTGCAATTCTAACCGACGGCGAAAGGTTTATTGTCTATGGAGTTACTGGAGCCTTATTCAGGGGCTCATTGGAAGACCATCGGATACTGTCATTCACGCGATCTGAGATTAGCACTGCGGCACTGTTGCCCAAATTACTGGATCTGCTTGGGAAGAAGAGCAACCAAGAGGGCACGATCAGCGATGCGATAGAAAGATATGGGAAAGACCGAGAACGCGTCGAAGCAATTGAGACAGACTTGCGGACCTTGATAACAGATCGCAAACGGATCGATATTCGGATCCACGAACTTGAGGCCGAGCGGACAGCGATACTTGGACTCCCAGATCGATATCGTTATGATGCGCCTGCATCGACTTATCCTGGTGTATACAGCCAGGTAGCAAGTCTGCATATTCTCCGCCTACTCAAGGAACGAGAAGCGTTTTCCAAACCCCGAGGTGTCGACCGCAAGTGGCTTGACGAGCAGCTCATCAATAAGGTGGAGGGGATTCGCACAAATCAAGCTGTAAGCTTTGGTTTGATCGAACTGAAGGACAAACGCCAAATCGATTATGAAGGTCGCCCAATTCGATCAGCTTGGCTAATTGAAACGCGCGAGAAGTCCGTCACTTGAACTAACGCTGAATTCAGGCTGCCGTCTTTTCTGGCCAGGCGTGTAGGTTTCCGGATTGCAGCAGGGACACTCATTGCGGAGGTCGGCGTCGTTGAGCGCACAGGAAGTGACCGGATCCTCCCACCTCGCGCATTCCGCCACCATTCAGAGACAGGCCGAGCGCCGGCGCAGATTTAACCCGCACCCCGGTCCGCCGATGGAGGACGCGAAATGGCGCATCCTGCCAGCGCTCAACGGTGCGATAGGAGGACGCAATGCGGCTCCAGAACAAGGAAGCGCTGCTGACTGGCGCGGCGGCCGCGACCAAGGGCGAGCTGATGGGCTTCGGCGGCGCGGCGGCGCATCTGTTCGTGCGCGAGGGCGCGAAAGTAGCGCTGAGCGACATCCTTCAGCGATCCGGCCGTGCGCCAGGTGCTGCTCGATCGCACGCCGATGGGCAGGCTCGGCACCGCCCTGGACATCGCCAATGGCGTGCTGTTCCTGGCGTCTGACGAAGCATCCTGGGTTACCGGCTCGGAACTGATGATCGGTGGCGGCACGACGGCGCAATAAGCGCATATCGGGTCACGGCCTGTCCGAGCGGTGCTGGACGTCTGCTTGTTGCCGTTGTGCACTCGCACGCGCGACGGCCGATGACGTGGCCGCGTGCGTCGGGAAGCGGGCGCTCCGGCCGAAACCGTCGCTCGCATAACCGCGTGACGAACCGGTTAATCCCGTTCCGGTCTGGCTTGCGGCACGCTACGGGCTCTGCGATAAACGCAATGGTTTTCGGCGGCGCACAAGATATGGTGGGTCAGTGACGGATTGCCCGCCAAATGCGCTCCGGACGCAGAGGAGCGGCGTTTGCCTGACGGTGGCCAATTCTATCCTGCGCTGGTGCTGAACGCGGATTTTCGGCCGCTGTCGTATTTCCCGCTGTCCCTCTGGTCCTGGCAGGACGCGGTCAAGGCGGTGTTCCTGGATCGGGTCTCGGTGCTGTCGGAGTATGAGACCGAGGTGCGGTCGCCATCTGTCACGATGAAGCTGCCGAGTGTGATCGCGCTGAAGGACTACATCCCATCGGCGCGGCGACCGGCGTTCACCCGGTTCAACGTGTTCCTGCGCGATGCGTTCGTCTGCCAGGTACTGCAGCGACCGGCGGCCGGCGCACGACCTGACGTTCGACCATGTCGTGCCGCGCAGCCGCGGTGGGCGCACGACGTGGGAGAACGTCGTGACCGCCTGCGGCGACTGCAATCTGCGCAAAGGTTCGCGCCTGCCGCGCGAGTGCCGCATGTTTCCCCGCGCCCATCCGCGCCAGCCCACGACCTGGGAGTTGCAGGATAACGGCCGAGGGTTCCCACCCAACTATCTGCACGAGAGCTGGCGCGACTATCTGTACTGGGATAGCGAGCTGGAAAGCTGAGGCAGTCCCCTTGGGGGGAATATGGCAAAGAACATTGTCTTCTGCGCCGACGGTACTTGGAACGGGCCTTCAGAGCCGGATGACGACGACGCGAGCGCGCCCGCGACCAACGTCTTCAAGCTGTTTGTGAACCTCGCGGGTCTGGACGATCCGGACACCCTCGCGTTGGCCAAGGAGCAGCAGCGCACACTGCGCGCTGCCGACGGCACGGTGCAGCAGGTGTCCAAGTATCTGCATGGAGTAGGAGATTCCAGCAACTTCCTGGTCAAGGCACTGGGCGGCTCGCTCGGCGCAGGACTGATCGCCCGTATCGTGCGCGGCTACACCTTCATCTCGCGGAACCATGCGGCGGGCGACAAGATCTTCATCATCGGTTTCAGCCGCGGCGCGTATACCGCCCGCGCGCTTGCCGGAATGATCGCCGCGAAGGGCCTGCTCGATGCGACCAAGGTCGATCTGACCGACAAGGCGACAGCCTATCGCCTCGGCGCGGCGGTCTGGTACGCGTATCGCAACGTCGCGCTTCGCAGCAGCACGGGCTGGTTGGCGCGCCTGGAGCAGACGGTGCTCGATCTTCCGGCTTTCCTCTCCATGCCGCCACGCGACGATCTGCTGATAGCGTCACCCATTGAGGCCGTCGCGGTCTGGGACACGGTCGGTGCGCTCGGCATACCGACATTCACTTTGCAGTTGCAGCGGGTGGACGAATTCCAGTTTGCCGATCTGAAGCTCAGTCCAATCGTGCGCAGCGGGTTGCACGCGGTTGCCGTCGACGAGCGGCGGGAGGACTTCACGCCGACGCTGTGGGACGATGATCCACGCATCACGCAGGCGCTGTTCCCGGGGGCCCACTCCGACGTGGGCGGGGGCAATGACAGTGCTGACGACGAGAGCGGTCTGTCGGACTGGTCGCTTCGCTGGATGATCGACAAGCTCGCCACGCTGGGCGTGGTCTTCGCCCACCCACTTACCTGGGTGCCGCAGCCCGACGCGCGCGGCGCCGCCCATCAGCCTTGGGTCGACCTGCCATGGAATGTGCTCCCAAGCGGGCCACGGCACTTTCGGGCCGGGCTTTTCCTGGGGCAGTCGCTCGTCGACCGGCTGGCGGCCGGCCCAGTGCCTTTCGCGCCGGGCCTGCCCGCGGCGGCGTACGCCCCTGGCAATCTCGGCGATTACATATTGGGCAGCAATCTGCTCGCCGGCGTCCGCGTGGTGTGACGGGCAGGCATCGGAAGGCATGATCGAGCGCCCGCCGCCCGAGATCCTCGATGCTCTGCGCCGGATGGGTCTGCTGGCCACGTCCGCGGACGCACACGGCGAGCGGCTGACCGGTGGCGTGTCATCGGATATCTGGCGGATCGACCTTCCCGCCGGCCCGGTCTGCGTCAAGCGCGCGCTGGCGAAGTTGCGGGTGGCGGCGGACTGGCAGGCGCCCATCGAGCGCAACCGCTACGAGGCACGCTGGATGCAGCGCGCCAACGCCGCTGTCCCCGGCTCGGCGCCGCAATTGCTGGGTCACGACGAAGCGACCGGGACGCTGGCGATGCAGTTCCTGCCGCCGAACCGCTATGCGCTCTGGAAGACGCTACTGCGCGATGGCGACGCCGACCCGGATTTCGCAGCACAGGTTGCCGATGCGTTGGGGCGCATCCATGCTGCGACTGCTGCCTCTCCTTCCGCCGCAGCAGACTTCCCTACCGATCGGATTTTCTACGATATTCGTCTGGAGCCCTATCTGGTCGCGACTGGCCACGCGCATCCCGAGCTCGCGCCGGCCCTGCATTGCCTCGTGTCCGAAACCCAGGGCACCAGGCATGCGCTGGTCCACGGCGATGTCAGTCCGAAGAACATTCTGCGCGGCCCGGACGGTCCGGTGTTCCTGGACGCCGAGTGCGCCTGGTGGGGTGACCCCGCGTTCGATCTGGCGTTCTGCCTGAACCATCTGCTGTTGAAGTGTCTGTGGACGCCGACTGCCACGGCCGGGTTCCTCACCTGCTTCGATGCGCTCGCCGGGACATACGTGGACCGCGTCGTCTGGGAGCCGCCGGCCGCGCTGGAGGCTCGTGCCGCACATCTGCTGCCGGGCCTGTTCCTCGCCAGGGTGGATGGCAAGTCGCCGGTCGAGTACATCACCAGTGAGCCGGACAAGAACCGGGTGAGGCGCACCGCGCGCGCACTGCTTCTCCATCCGGTTGAGACACTCAGCGACGTGCGCCTGGCCTGGATGAAAGAACTCGCCGCATGACCGACACCGCGATCGCCTTTGTGCATGCACGACGCGTTTGGGACAGTCGTGGCCGCCCGACCGTGGAGGCCGAGGTGCTGCTGGAGGGCGGTGGCGTCGGGCGTGCCATCGTGCCGGCCGGCGCCTCGACCGGTACCGGTGAGGCGCTGGACCTGCGCGACGGTGGCGACGCGTTCGGCGGCTATGATGTGACGCGCGCGGTCGGCCACGTGAACGGCGAGATCGCACGGGCAGTCGCCGGGATCGATGGCGCAGACCAGGCGGCGCTGGACCGCCGACTGATCGAGCTCGACGGCACGCCGAACAAGTCGCGTCTCGGGGGCAATGCCGTGCTGGCAGTGTCCATGGCCGCCGCGCACGCCGCGGCTGCGGCTGCGGGCGAGCCGCTGTATCGCTATCTCGGCGGTCCCGATGCGCACATGCTGCCATTGCCGCAGATCCAGATCTTTGGCGGTGGCGCACATGCCGGACGGCGCGTGGACATACAGGATTTTCTCGTCGTCTGCCCCGCGGCCAAAAGTTTCGCCGAGGCGCTGGATTGCACGGCGGAGGTTTACCGCGCGGCCGGCGTGCTGATGAAGGAAGCCGGCACGCTGCAGGGCGTGGCCGATGAGGGCGGCTGGTGGCCCGCCTTCTCGACGAACGAGCAGGCGATCGAGACGCTGGTCCGTGCGATCGAGCGCGCCGGCTACACGCCGGGCGCCCAGGTTGCGATCGCGCTCGACGTTGCGGCCTCGGAGTTCGGTCGCGGGGGCAAGTACAAGTTGGCGCTGGAGGACAAGGAGCTGGACAGCGGGGGCATGATCAGGCTGCTGACCGGCTGGATCAGGCGCTATCCGATCGTATCGATCGAGGACCCGCTGGCGGAAGACGATGATGCCGGGTTCGCCGCGTTCACCCGTGAGGTGGGCAAGCGTGTTCAGGTGATCGGCGATGATTTTCTGGTGTCGAAGGCCTCGCGGGTGCGCGAAGCGGCGTTGCGCGGTGCAGCGAATGCGGTGCTGCTGAAGCCAAATCAGCGCGGCACGCTGACCGAAACCTTGGAGGCGTGGCAGGCCGCGAAGGAGGCAGGCTTCGCCGGCATCGTCTCGGCCCGGTCCGGCGAGACGGAGGATGTGACGATCGTGCATCTCGCGGTTGGCTGGGGTGTTGGCCAGCTCAAGGTTGGCAGTTTCGCGCGGGGCGAGCGCATGGCGAAATGGAACGAAGCGCTGCGGGTGGAAGAGGCGCTTGGCGGCCGCGCGCGGTTTGCCGGGGAGACGGTGTTGGGACGGTCGCGGTAGGTTTGTGGGTGATGGCCTGGACCTGCGCCCTGCCTCCAACCCCCCTCCGCAAGGGGCGGGGGTGTAATATCAGCACCCGACTGCGGTGAACGTCCTCTTTCACTACACCGCCGGCCCGGATCTTGCGGCGCGTCTCGCGGCCATTACTGACCTGCGCATCACCGTCTGCCCAGAGGGCGACGAGGCGGCGCTTGTCCGCCTGCTGCCCGAGACCGACGTAATCTGGCACGTGCTCAAGCGCTGCACGGCCGAGATGATCGCTGCGGCGCCGAAGCTGCGGCTGATCCAGAAGATCGGCGTCGGCGTCAACACGATCGATCTGGATGCGGCGAAGGCACGCGGCATAGCGGTATGCAACCTACCCGGCACCAATGCGCGCGCGGTGGCGGAACTGACACTCGCGCTGATGCTGGCTGTGCTGCGCCGGCTGCCGCGCTTCGATGCCGCGATGCGGCGCGGCGAGTGGCTCGATCCCGAGCTCCAGGACGGTATTGGCGAACTCGGCGGACGCACTGTCGGCCTGGTCGGATACGGCGCGATTGCGCGTCTGCTCGCGCCGGTGCTGATCGCCCTCGGGTGTCGGCTGATCCACACATCGCGCGCGCGGCACGCCGATGCACCGGGCGAAAGGCGCAGCCTCGACGAACTGCTGGCTGAGGCCGACGTCGTCAGCCTGCATCTGCCTCTGACGGACGACACCGCGAACCTGATCGACGCCACGGCGATCGCCCGCATGAAACCCGGCGCCGTGCTGATCAACACTGCGCGTGGCGGGCTGGTGGATCAGGCGGCGCTGACCCACGCGCTGGCAAGTCGTCGCCTGGCCGGGGCGGGGCTCGATGTCTTCGTGCACGAACCGCACGATGCATCCGAGGTCCTGTTCCGCCTGCCCAATGTCGTGCTGACCCCGCACATTGCCTGGCTGACCACCGGCACGTTCGATCGCAGCTTCGCGCTGGCAGCCGAGAACTGCCGCCGCCTGGCCGTCGGCGAGGCGCTGCTGCATCGGGTGGTGTGAAGCGCGTTTGCAGGGCATCCCTTGAGCACGTATTTGAATACGTATAGGAGCGCGGTGATGCAGAAGAAGCTGAGCCGCTTTCTCAGCGACCTCGCCCGGCCGCACGTCGTCGGCAAAGACCTGAGTGCCGGCTATGCCGCCATGGCCGCCGATGAAGCGCGTGAGAGTGGGGCCAGCGCATGGGCGTTGATTGCCGATGTCTCCGACGAGCCGCGCCGCCGCGCCTGAACAACTTTCGCCGCAACGCGGCGAGGTCTGGTTGACAGCCTTCGATCCGTCGCCCGGCGGCGAGGTGCGCAAGACCCGACCTGCTGTGGTGATGAGCAACGACGCTGCGAATGCGGTGCTGAACCGCGTCCAGGTCGTGCCGATCAGCGGCAATGTCGAGCGGCTTTATCCAGCAGAGGCTTACGTGGTGCTGAACGGAAGCCGACGGAAGGCGATGGCCGACCAGCTCGCCACCGCCAGCAGGCTGCGCCTGCGCAGGCGCATGGGGCGGCTCAGCCGCGACGACGTCGCTGCTGTCGCTCAGGCAATTCGGGTGCAGCTCGACCTGTGATCGGGCTCTCAGAATCCCGATGATCCGGCGACCTTATGCCAGCTCGTTATCGGCATGGCTCATCGTCTGCTACGCATTCCTCTACGCGCCGATCGCATTTCTGGTCGTGCTCAGCTTCAACGCGGCGCGGCTGGTCACTGTTTGGGACGGGTTCTCGTTGCGCTGGTACGCGGCGCTGTGGCACGACCAGCCCCTCATCTCCGCCGCGCTGCTGTCGCTGCGCATTGCCGCCGCCTCGGCCACCCTGGCACTGATCGTGGGCACCTTGGCCGGCTACGCGCTGGCCCGGTTCGGGCGCTTCCCCGCACGCGGTGCATTGACGGCAGCCCTGGCTGCACCGCTGGTGCTGCCAGAGGTGATCACCGGGCTCTCGCTGCTGCTGCTGTTCGTGGCGCTCCAGCAAGCAATTGGCTGGCCCGCCGGCCGCGGGGCAGGGACCGTGACACTGGCACATGCCTCGGTCTCGGTCGCCTATGTGACGGTCGTGGTGCGGGCGCGGCTGGCCGGCACGCCGGTTGATCTGGAGGCAGCCGCGATGGACCTGTACGCCCCGCCCTGGAAGGCCTTCGCCCTGGTCACCCTGCCGCTGATGGCGCCGGCGCTGATCTCGGGCTGGCTGCTCGCCTTCACCCTGTCGCTGGACGACGTCGTGGTGGCGAGCTTCACCTCGGGGCCCGGCGCCTCGACGCTACCGATGGTGGTGTTCTCCTCGATCAAGCTCGGCCCCACGCCGGAGCTTTACGCGCTGGCCACGGTCATTGTGGCGGCGGTGGCGGCGTTCCTGCTGGTCGTGTGGCGAGCGCAGCGCGGCTCTGCGGCGGCAACGATTGCCCGGGCCAGTTCGCTCCGATAGGGTCCGCGCCCTGCCTGATCCTGGGAATCCGCCATGCATCTCACCGCCGAACGCCTCGACCGGATCCAGCCCAGCCTGACCATCGCCATCGCGACCAAGGCGCGGCACATGATCGCGGAGGGCAAGAACGTCATCTCCCTCTCGCAGGGCGAGCCGGACTTCGACACGCCGCGCAACGTCAAGGACGCGGCGATCCGTGCCATCGAGGCCAACGAGACGCACTACACGGATGTCGCCGGCACCCCCGCGCTGCGCCGCGCGGTGGCGCAAAAATTCAAGCGGGATTCAGGCATCGATTACAAGCCGGAGGAGATCATCATCTCAACCGGCGGCAAGCAGGTGATCTTCAACGCCATGCTGGCGACGCTGAACAAGGACGATGAGGTGGTGATCCCCAGCCCGTGCTGGGTCAGTTATCCCGACATCGTCTCGCTGGCCGATGGCAAGCCTGTGCTGGTGCCGTGTGAGCAGAACCATGGCTTCAAGCTGCGAGCCGAGGCGCTGGAGCAGGCGATCACGCCGCGCACGAAGTGGTTCATGCTGAATAATCCATGCAACCCAACGGGCGCCGCTTATTCAGCCGAGGAACTGCGGCCGATCTGCGACGTGCTGCTGCGGCATCCCGATGTCTGGATCTTCACCGACGACATCTATGAAAAGCTCGCCTATGACGGGTTCAGGCCTGCGACCATCGTGCAGGTCGAGCCGAAGCTGCGCGATCGCACGGTCACGATGAATGGCTGCTCGAAGGCCTACGCGATGACCGGCTGGCGGCTTGGCTTTGCCGGTGCGCCCTTGGCGCTGATCAAGGCGATGGACAAGCTGCAGAGCCAGTCGACGTCCAACACGAACACCATCGCCATGGCCGCGGCTGTAGAGGCGCTGACCGGACCGCAGGAGTCCATCGAGGCGATGCGCAAGATCTTTGAGGAACGTCGCAATCTCGTGGTGGACCTGCTGAACAAGGCACCGGGCCTCTACTGCCACAAGCCGGAGGGTGCGTTCTACGTGTATCCCTCGATCCATGGCTGCATCGGCAAGACCACGCGTGGCGGCACGCATATCGCCGACGACGAAAGCTTTGTCCTGGCACTGCTGGAAGAGACCGGCGTTGCCGCCGTCCACGGCTCGGCGTTCTGCTATCCTGGGCATTTTCGCATCGCGTATGCCAACGCGACCGAGGAACTGCAGGACGCGTGCACCCGCATCCGGCAATTCTGCGAAGGACTGCACTGATGCCGGAATTCGCCGAGCGGCTCGGGCGCGTTCAGGTCGCGGCCAGCGTGCAGATGACGATCCGTGCGCGCGAACTGCGTGCGCAGGGCGTGGATATCGTCTCGCTTACGCTGGGCGAGCCGAATTTCGCCAGTCCGCGCCATGCGATCGAGGCGGCGCATGAGGCGGCGCTGAAGGGCGACACGAAGTATCCACCACAGGACGGAACACCGGCGCTCAAGCAGGCGATCCAGCGCAAGTTCAGGCGTGACAGCGGGCTGGATTACGCACTGGACGAGATCTGCGTCACCAACGGCGGCAAGCAGGCGATCTTCAACGCGCTGATGGCGACGGTGAACCCAGGTGACGAGTCGCTGATCCCGGTACCGTCGTGGAGCGCTTATGCACTGATGACGAAGCTGTGCGATGGCGAGCCAGTATTCGTCAACTGCCCGCAGAACAACGGCTTCAAGCCGCGCGCCGAGGATATCGATGCGGCGATCACGCCGAAGACCAAGTGGCTGATCCTGAACAATCCGAACAATCCGTCGGGCGCTTGCTGCTCGGCGGCAGAACTGCGTGCGATTGCCGATGTGATGGTTAAGCATCCGCATGTGTGGATCATGTCGGACGACATGTACGAGCACCTGGTGTTCGACGGGTTCACGCACGCCACGATCGCCCAGGTGGCGCCGGAACTGCGCGACCGCACGGTGACAATAAGCGGCGCATCGAAGGCGTATGCGATGACGGGCTGGCGGATTGGCTTTGCCGGCGGCCCGAAGAACCTGATCCGCGCGATGGTGAACATGCAGGGCCAGGCGACCGCCGGCGTATCCACGGTCGGCCAGGCGGCGGCGGCGGCGGCGCTGGATGGTCCACAGGATGGCGTGGCCGAGCAGATCGTCGCCTACCGCAATCGTCGCGACATGGCAGTGGAAATGCTGAACGCGTGCCGCGGCATCAACTGCCACAAACCGGAGGGCGCATTCTACGTGTTTCCCAATGTCGCCGGGTGCATCGGCAGGACCACGGCGGCCGGCCGCAAGCTTGCGACGGATCAGGACGTGTGCATGGCTCTGCTGGAGGAGGCGCATGTCGCCACGGTGCACGGCGCGGCGTATGGCATGAGCCCCTACCTACGAGTCAGCACCGCGACGGACGATGCATCGCTGGCCGAGGGTTGCCGCCGGATCGCAAAGTTCTGTGAAGGACTGCATTGACGGAACCGGTAATACGCAGCGGCCGCGACTCCGACGCTGACGGATTAATCGCCCTGATCAGTGCCTGCTGGGGCGAGTACCCCAGCATCAAGATCGACATTGATGCGGAGGCGCCGGAACTGCACGCGCTGGCCTCTTTCTACGTGGGCAAGGGCGGCGCGTTGTGGGTTGCGGATGCCAGTGGGCTGGTCGTTGGCATGATCGGCACTGTGCCGCGTTGCGACGGCGAGTGGGAAATCGTTCGGCTCTACATGCTCGATGCGTTTCGAGGGACCGATCTGACACCGCGATTACTTGCGACTGCGGAAGCACATGCGCGAGCGGCGGGAGCGAGGCGTCTTGTGCTGTGGAGCGACACTCGGTTCGACCGCGCTCATCGGTTCTATGAGAATCGCAGCTATGTCCGGCACGGGCCGATCCGTGTGCTGCATGACATCTCTAACTCGCTGGAGTTTGGCTACGCAAAACCGATCTCCGGCGTCGAGCTGCTCGACACCGCAGCTGCTGCATCGGCTGAGCGGCGTCTGGCCGAAATCCTGTGCGCCTGCGTTGATTCGGGTGCATCGGTGTCCTATCTGCCGCCGCTTGGCCTCGATGTCGCCGGTGGCTTCTGGCGGCGAATGGCTACCGATGTCGCTGCCGGGACGCGAGTCCTGCTCGCGGCGTGGGACAACGCCGTGCTGGCAGGAACCGTCATGCTGGAATTTGCGTCCTCGCCCAACCAGCCGCATCGCGCCGAGGTGCAAAAGCTGCTCGTGCATCCGGACGCACGTCGTGCTGGCGTGGCACGCGCGCTGATGACGCGTCTGGAGATCGAGGCCACTCGCGGCGGCAGGACGCTGTTGACCCTCGACACACGGGCGGGTGATGCCGCGGAGCAATTGTATCGCGCCATGGGCTGGCACGAGGCCGGCCGCATCCCCGGCTACGCGTTGAACGCCGATCGAACACCGTGCGACACGATCTTCTTCTGGAAGGTCATGGACCGACCGTTTGCGGCGCCCCCACTGTCATGCTAACGGCTGCCGCATCCATGAATACCGTTGTTATGTCCGAAGCCGACGCTCTTCTGGAGCTCAGAGGCGCTCCAAATTTCGCGACCCGCAACCGTTTGGCCATGCGGGACGTGGCCCATGGCGCGCGCCTGCTCAGGCTCGCCTGGACGCTGGCATGGCTGGACATCAGGCTGCGCTACCGCGGCTCCATGCTGGGCCCTTTGTGGCTGACGTTGTCCACCGGCATCATGGTCGGCGCGCTGGGCTATCTCTACGCCGGCATCTTCCACACAGACATCCACGACTATCTGCCCTATCTGGCGCTCTCGCTCGTGTTATGGGGGTTCCTCGCCTCCGTGGTGGGGGAATCGTGCAGTGCGTTCACCGACTCCGAGGGCATCGTCCGCTCGGTGCGGATGCCGTTCTTCCTGTTCGCGGTACGCCTGCTCATTCGCAACGTCATAGTGCTCGGGCACAATGTTCTGGTGATCGTGGTCGTGTTTGCAGTGTTCAGGGTCTGGCCCACCTGGTTCGCTTTGCTGTCGATTCCCGGCCTGCTGCTCTGGGCGATCGATTCGCTCGCGGTTGTCCTGTTGTTGGGCACATTCTGCGCCCGGTACCGCGACATCCTTCCTATCGTGTCCAGCGTGATACAGATCGCGTTCTTCATGACCCCGGTGATCTGGAAGCCGGAGCAACTCGGCTCGGGTCAGGCCTTGTTGTGGCTCAACCCCTTCTTCGACCTGTTGGAGATCGTGCGGGCCCCATTGCTGGGGGCCATGCCCATCGTCCACCACTTCTGGCTCGGCGCCGGCGTGTTCAGCGTGGTCCTGTGGGTTCTCGCGTGGGGCCTGTTCGCGCGCGTGCGCGGGCGCATCGCCTTCTGGCTCTGAACCGACGAGGCCATCGCAGTGGGCACTCCATGCATCCAGATAGAGGACGTTTCAGTCCTGTTTCCCCTCTATCACGGCAACGCGCGCAGTCTGAAGAAGACCGTGATCGCGGCTGCATCCGGTCGGCTTGGCAAGGATCGTCAGCACCGGGTCGTGGTGCAGGCTCTGCGCGGCATCAACTTCACTCTGAGCGGTGGGGACCGGCTCGGGCTGATCGGCTCGAACGGTGCGGGGAAGACCACTTTGCTCCGTACGTTGGCCGGCATCTACGAGCCCGTGATCGGCCGTGTGAGGGTGCAGGGCACCGTGAGTGCACTGCTTGACTCCAGTCTTGGGATGAACCTGGAGCTGACCGGCCGCGAGAACATCATGTTGCGCGGCCTGTACAACGGCCTGCCGCGGCGCGCTCTGCCACGGTTGGAGGACGATGTGGCGGAATTCGCCGGACTCGGCGATTTCCTCGACCTTCCGGTGCGGATCTACTCGGCAGGGATGGTGCTTCGCCTGGGCTTCGCGCTTGCCACAGCCATCCGGCCCGAGATCCTGCTGATGGATGAATGGATTCTGGCAGGCGACGCGGAATTCCTGGAACGTGCACGGCTTCGGCTGGAGACCATGGTGCGCAGCGCCGAAATCCTGGTCCTTTCGACGCACGACATGGCCACCATGAGGGCGTGGTGCTCTCGTGCGCTGTGGCTTGACCAAGGGCAGCTGCGGCTTGACGGATCATCTGACAGCGTCGCCGATGCGTATCTTGGCCTCACGCAGCAGCCAGCGGTGGCCGCGCTCGCCGATTGACGCGGATCGTCATGGCCGCCGTCGCACAGGCCAATGAGCGCGTTCGGGTTGCTCGGCCGCCTGGGCGGCCTGACCGCGGATCAGCGTTGGCGCGCACACCCAAGATTCCCGGAGCAGCTCCGTCTATGGATGCGCGGCATCTACCTGCGGTGTCAGGAACGGCTCGGTGCGATGCACCGCCTTGTCCTCGTACAATCTCGCGATATCCGCATCGTTCAGGTTCAATAATCGCGACAGGATGTCACTGGTATCCTGCCCGATAGAGGGGGCACCGCGCCACACCCGACCAGGCGTCAGCGACATCTTTGGCACCACGCCATACACCCGGATGGGTACACCGGACTGGTGGTCCAGCACCGGCACCGTCATGTCCCGCGCGTTGTAGTGCTCATCCTCATACTGGTCGCGCATGTTGAAAATGCGTGCGCAACCGACCTGCACCTTGTTCAGCTCGGTCTCGACCTCCAGTGCAGGACGCAGCTCGCAGTAATCCCGCAGACGACGATCGAACTCCCGCCCCTCCTCCGAATGGACCGCGGTGGCGTCCTTTGAAACCGTCTCGAAATTGTACTCAGCCGGATCGAGCCCCAGAAACGCCGCCAATCTGCTCACCATCGGATCGCCGAGTGCGCCGATATACACCCAGCCGTCGCCGCACTTGAATGTATCGTAGGGTTGGAAATACGGCGGACGATTGCCGGTGTGTCCGTATACGCCGCCTTGCCCGGTATAGAGCGGCATACAGTTGCCCATGGTCTGCGCCACCGCCTCGAACTGCGCCAGATCGATGACCTGCCCGCGCCCGGTCTTGTTCACCTCCCACAGCGCCATCATCGTGGCGGCCCAGCCGGTGAGCGCGGTAATGTAATCCCCCGTGAAAACTTTGGCGCGCTGTGGCGGCCCGCTCGGGTCGCCCGTCACGTTAATCATCCCGCCAAAGGCCTGGGCCAGAGCATCATAGCCGGGGCGTCCGAGGTACTCCTTCTTGCCGTATTGCCCGTAGGTGCTGATCCGCACGATGACCAGGCGAGGATTGATAGCCAGAGCGAGTTCGGCGGTCAGGCCGGCCCGCTCAAGCGTGCCGGGCGCGGAGGATTCCATCCAGATGTCGGAAATCTTCCACAGCGCCATCAGCAATTCGGCGCCACGCGGTTTGCGCAGATCAATGCCCATCGACAGTTTGTTCTTGCCCACCTCAGCCTCATCGCAGCCGTGCTCTCTGGGGCCTCGGGTCAACAGAGGTGCGATGAAACGGAACGTGTCGCCGCCGGGCCGTTCGACGTGGATCACTTCCGCGCCGAATTCCGCGAGCTTGGTGCCGATATAAGGTTGCGCCACCAGCACGCCGGTCCCGACCGCGCGGATGCCCTCCAAAGGCCCGAATTTCGGCATCAGGACCGGCGCGGTGGGCCGTTCCAAGCGCTTGATCCAGTCCGGGAGATTGTCGCGAATATCGGTGATCGTGTCCTCGTGCTTTAAAATCCTCGCGTCATGCTGCATGACGTGGTCCCCCTATTGTGACTGAACGACCGCCGCCCGCCTTGGGCCGACGGTCGTGTTGCATGCGTTTTTGTGAAGCCCCGAACCCCAAGAATCTATTGCGGACGCGCGCCGACATCAATGCGGGCGGCAGGAACCCACGCAATCGGGATCATCCGGTCGTCTGCCCCACTGAAACATTCAGCGCCGACGGCCCCCAGTACGCCGCCGATGCAAAATGGGCAGCACCCGAAGGTGCCGCCCATTTCGGTAGCCGTTCGCAGGGAGAAGAAATCAGTTCCGATGCGATTGGTAATAGGAATTACGGATGACGCGTCCGGGCAGCGCGCCGGTGTGCTTGCCGTCCTCCAGTAGCACCTGTCCGTTCACGATCGTCATGTGAACGCCTACCGCCGGCTCCTTGATTCGCCAGCCGCCGGCGGGGAAATCGTGCACCACGCTTTCCGGTCCCGGCTTCACCGTGTCAGGATCGAACAGCACGATGTCCGCCGCCAGACCTTCGCGCAGCAGGCCACGATCGCTGATGCCAAACAGCGATGCCGACTCGAACGTGAGCCGTCGCACTGCCTGCTCCAGCGTCATCGCGTGCTTCTCGCGCACCCACTCGCCCAGCAGCCGTGTCGTGTAGCCGTAGCCGCCATGGAACTGCACGTGCGCGCCGCCATCGCCCAAACCGATGAACGCGTTCGGATAGGTCAGGATCTGCTTCACCGCGTCGTCGTCGATGTTGTTCTCGGCCTGCAGGAAGCGCGTCTCCAGCTTCTCCTCGACGACCAGATCGAGGAACGCGTCGATCACGCGCTTGTTCTGCATCTTGGCGATCTGGCCGATCGTCTTGAACTGCAGCGGCTTGTTCTTCTCGAGCGCCGGTTCGTTCACCCACATGTAGTCCCACCAGGTCTTGGAGAACCCGATGGCGCCTGAGATCGGCACCGAGCGCTCGACCGCCTCGGCATGCAGCTTGTCGCGCACCTGCGGATCGGCGTAGGCGCGCATCTTGTCCGCATCCGACGAGATCAGGATCGGATGCCAGGTCGGCAGCCCGCGGAACACCTGGCAGTTCTTCATGGTGAAGTCCTGCGTGACGCGGTTGGGGCTGCACATCGGATAGGCACGGATGCCGGCGCGCGCGGTCTCGTCGACGCGGGCGATGTGCTGCTTCCACTTATCGCCGGTGCGCACGGTCTGGCTCAGGCTGTTGTAGATCACCGGCCGGCCACAGGCCTCCGCCATACGCGCCATCAGTCCATCGCTGAGTTCCGGATCGACGCCGCCACCCATCTGCACCGTGCCGGTGCCAAGTTCACGCAGCACGTCGGTGAGCGCGAACAGTTCCTTGTCGTCTGCCCACAACGCGGGGATCGGCACACCCTGCGGATCGAAATGGCCCTTCTGACGCGAGCCCGAGAAGCCGATCGCGCCGGCCTTCATGCCATCGCGAACGACCTCCTGCATCGCCTTGATCTCGTCATCGGTCGCGCTGCGCTTCTGGCAGTCCTCGCCCATCGCGTAGAAGCGCACGGCGGTGTGGCCGATCAGAGTGCCGGCGTTGACCCCGAGGCCCTTGTCGAGACGGTCCATATACTGCGGGAAGCTCTCCCAATTGACATCGACGGTGCGCAGCACCTCCATCGGGATCGCTTCGACGTAGGACAGGAATTCGGCCATGCGCTCTTCGTTGCCGCGGCGCACCGGGGCCAGCGAGAGCGAGCAGTTGCCGAAGATCACCGTGGTCGCGCCGTGCTGCGGTGAGAATGTGCAGAGCGGATCCCACGTCACCTGCGCGTCGTAATGGCAGTGGTTGTCAATGAAACCAGGCGACACCGCCAAGCCGTCGGCATCGATGGTGCGCTCGGCCGCACCGGTGATCTTGCCGATTTCGACGATCTTGCCGTCCTTCACCGCAATGTCGCCGCGAAATGCCGGCATCCCCGAGCCATCGACGATGCGGCCATTACGGATCAACAGGTCATACGCCATCTTGTCGTTCTCCCGTTTACTGAGCCGCCCGCGGCGACCCTTCCGCTTTGAGATCAGCGTAGCACTCCGGCGGCCGAAGGGAAGCGAGACTTGGTCTCATTCGGGAACCGGGCCAAAGTCAGCCACCGGGGGAACCGTCGAGATGACTACGATCAGGACGTCCCGCGCGGCGGGCAGCTTCGCTGTGCATGCGCGGATGCCGTGGCCGCTGCTGGCTGCCGCGTCGCTCGCGATGTTCACCGTCGCGGCCAGCGGCACGACTCGTGCGCCGTTCCTGATCGAGATGGCGCGCGACCTGTCGACCAATGTGCCGCTGATCGCCGATCTGGTCGCGATAAGTTCGCTCTCCTGGGGCGTGACATCGGTGTTCGCCGGCACGGGATCCGATCGCTGGGGGACGCGCCCATTCCTGCTCGTTGGACCGCTCGGGCTCGCGGTCGCGACGACGGGCATCGCCACGGGCGGAAGCTTCGGCGCGGTCGCAGCCTGGGTCACGCTGGCCGGCGCCTTCTGCGGCCTGTTCAGCGGCGTGATCTTCGCCGAAGTGTCGGCGCGCGTGTCGCCCACCCAGCAGGGACGTGCGTTGGGCTGGGTGATGAGCGGTCAGTCGCTGACGCTGCTCATTGGCGTGCCGCTGGCAGCCTGGGTCGGTTCCTGGATCGGCTGGCGCGGCGTCAATCTATGCATCGCGGCGCTGGCGCTGATCACCGCGGCCAGCCTGCTCGCGGCCACCGCGCGGCGGGCGACCATCGATCCGGTTGCCGCGGCGCGAGTGCCATCGATGCGCGCGGCACTGTCGCGGCCGGTGCTGCGGCTGCTCGCCATGGGGATCGCCGAGCGCATCTGCTACGGGCTGGTCGCGGTGTACTACGCGACATTCCTGCAATCGACCTACGCATTGTCGCTCGAGGCGGTCGCACTGCCTCTGGGCGTATTCGCGATCGGCAACATCTTTGGCACGTTGCTGGGCGGTCAGCTTGCCGACCGATTGCGCAATCGACTGGCGATATTCGCCGGGGCGATGCTGGCCTCCGGGGTGGCCGCGCTCGCCTTGTTCAGCTGGCAGACCGACGTGCGGACCTCGGTGGCGCTCGGTTTCGGCTACGTGTTCTGCAATGCGATCGCGCGGCCTTCGCTGATGGCGTCGCTGAGCGACGTGCCGGAATACGTGCGGGGCACGGTGATGGGACTGAACGTCACCTCCAACAGCATCGGCTGGCTGGGCGCCGCCAGCCTCGGGGGGTGGATGATCGGCAGCTTCGGCTTTGCCGGGTTCGGACCGCTGGCCGCCACGGTGGCAGTGATCGGTGGCGGGCTCGCGCTGATTCGCCGTCGCTGATCGGCTGCCCAGCGAACAGGCAGCGACCGTCCGTGGATTGGGCAGCGGTTTGGTGCTGCCGATGTTGCAATGTCGTGGCAGTGCGGCACAGAACGTGCAAGGTATGCCCGGGAAAAGTCGGATCGAGGGCGGCCGATGCGGCAGGACGGCGTTCTGGCGGGATACGATCCGGGCAGCCTCTTCTGCGAGATGCTGCGGCCGGGTGAGGCACCGCATTCGGCGCTCTCGCTGTTGCGCGAAAGACTGCGGCTGCTGCCGGTCGAGTCACTGCGCCGCCGCGCCGCCGAAGCCGAACGCGACCTGCTGGAGCGCGGGATCACCTTCACGGTCTATTCCGATGCGACCGCGATCGACCGCATCCTGCCCTTCGATCTGATCCCGCGCGTGATCACCGCGCAGGAATGGCGCACGCTGGAGGCCGGCGTGATCCAACGGGTGCGCGCGCTGAACCTGTTCCTGCACGACGTCTACCATGAGCGGAAGATCCTCGCCGACGGCGTGGTGCCGCGTGAACTGGTGCTGGGCAATGCGGCCTACTGCGAGGCGATGATCGACTTCGATCCGCCCCATGGCACCTACGTGCATATCTGCGGCACCGACATCATCCGCGATGATGCCGGCCGGTTCCTGGTTTTGGAGGACAACGCACGGACGCCATCCGGCGTGGCCTATGTGGTCGAGAACCGGCACATGTCGCTGCGCGTGCTGTCCGATCTGATGGCCGGTCTGCGCGTTCGAAGTGTGGACGAATACGGCCTGCAACTGCACCGCGCGATGGCAGAGATCGGGCCGGCGGGCGTCAGCGATCCTCAGGTCGTGCTGCTGTCGCCCGGCATCTTCAATTCGGCCTATTTCGAGCACGTGTTCCTGGCGCGTGAAATGGGCGTCCCGCTGGTCGAGGGGCAGGATCTGCTGGTCGATGACGGCCGCGTCTGGATGCGCACCACCGCCGGCCTTGCGCGGGTGCACACGATCTATCGACGGTTGAATGACGATTTCCTCGACCCCGACACATTTCGTCCTGACAGCGAGTTGGGCGTGCGAGGACTGATCGAGGCATGGCGGCGCGGTGGGGTATCGATCGCCAATGCGGTCGGCACCGGAGTGGCGGACGACAAGGCGGTCTACGCCTATATGCCGCGGATTATTCGCTACTATCTCGGCGAGGACGCGATATTGCCGAACGTCGATACGCGAAGCTGCGCCGAGGCTGAGGGGCTTGCGTATACACTGGCGCATCTGCATGAGCTGGTGGTGAAGCCGGTGGCGGAATCCGGCGGCTACGGCCTGCTGATCGGCCCGCATGCCAGCAAAGCGGAGCTGGACGAGTTCAGTGACCGGCTGAAGGCCAATCCGGCCAACTATATCAGCCAGCCTATGGTGAAGCTCTCGGTCAGCCCGACGCTGTGCGATGATGGCGTGAACGCGCGACACGTGGATCTGCGTCCGTTCGCGGTCACCGGCCGCGATACCTGGGTGTTGCCGGGTGGCCTGACGCGCGTCGCGCTGCGGCCGGGGTCCTTGGTGGTGAATTCATCGCAGGGCGGTGGATCGAAGGACACCTGGGTGCTGGCAGATGAGTGAAACCGGCCTCTCCAGCCATCACCTCATCGCGCGCCACGCCGGCAGTGCGCTCTGGCTCGCGCGCTACATGGAGCGCATCGAGAACCTGGCGCGCCTGCTGGATGTCACCAAGACCTTCGCGCGCGATGCGGAGGGCGGGCGCAACTGGCTGTCGTTGCTGCGTATCAACGGCGATGCGGAGGAGTTCTTCGCCAAACACGAGGCGCCCGAAGCGACCAGCGTGGCGCATTTCTATCTGCTGGATTCGGAGAATCCGGGATCGGTGCAATCGGCGATCCGTGCCGCGAAGGACAATGCGCGCACCCTGCGGGCGCTGATCTCCACCGAGATGTGGTTGCAGATCAACGTGTTCCACGGCCGGATCCGTGCGCTTAGCGCACTCGATCTCGCGCCCGAGGAATTGTCCGTCGTCTGTGCAATGCTGAAGGAGGGGGTGCAGTCGCACACCGGAATCACCGAGGGCACATTTTACCGCGACCAGTGCTGGCATTTTTATATGATGGGCCGTCACCTGGAGCGCGCCGATCAGATCACGCGGCTGATCGACACCAAGTTCAATGCGCTGCTGCCTCCGGCCGCGACGGATGCGGTGATCGACGCCGGTGAATGGAACGAGCTGCTGCGCGCGGCCGCCGGTTATCACGCGTATCGCCGCGAATATCCGCACGGCTATGTGCCGCATGAGGTTGCTGGCTTCCTGCTGCTGAACGCCGCGTTCCCCCGATCGACAGGGCTGAGCCTGGCGCAGCTCGACTGGCATCTGACAACGCTGCGCAGCCGCTATTATCTGCGCGGCTGCGCGCCGGCGTTGGGGCGATTGGACCACCTCCGCACGATGCTGGCGAGCCAGACGGTCGAGGACATCCTGGGACGCGGGCTTTCACCGTTCCTCGATTGGGTGCAGCGTGAGATCGCCGCGCTGCACGAAGACATCATGACCCAGCTCTGCGGCGATTGATCGGCGCTTCCCGGGGCGAGGCTTGATCGCGGCGGGACCATCCGCCACGGTGCCGCGACGCCTGGGAGGTTGCGATGTCACTCAGTCCCGTCGGCAACGGGATCGGACAGCCGGTACGGCGCAGGGAGGACTTGCGGCTGCTGACAGGCCGCGGCCGCTACAGCGACGACATCAATGTGCCGGGCCAGGCCTATGCCGTGATGGTCCGCTCGCCACATGCGCACGCGCTGATCGCATCGATCGACGTTGCGGCGGCAGCGCGCGCGGCCGGCGTGCTTGCCGTGCTGACCGCTCACGACATGCTGGCCGATGGACTGAAGCCGATCCCGCATTCGGTGAGCACGGGCCATCCGGTGGACATCAAACTCAGCAATGCCGACGGGTCGCCGCTATACGTTCCGCCGCACTATCCAATGGCCGCCGGCGAGGTGCGCCATGTCGGCGATATCATCGCCATGGTGGTCGCCACCAGTCGCGGCGCGGCAAAGGATGCCGCCGAACTCCTCGTCGTGGGCTATACGGAACTGCCAGCCGTGGTTCATTCACGACAGGCGATGGCAGCGGACGCTCCGCACGCCTGGTCGGACGCCGCATCGAATCTCTGCCTTGACGCCAGGGTGGGTGACGCGCGCGCGGCCGACGCAGCATTCGCTGGCGCCGCGCATGTCGTGCGCCTGAGTACCTCGGTGCAGCGCATCGCGGGTGTGACGATGGAGCCGCGTGCCGCGATCGGCGAATATGATGCGGCAACCGGGCATTATACGCTGCACGCCGGCGCCGGCGGTGCGGTACGCCCGCGTCACGACACGGCCGTTGTGCTTGGTGTCGCGGACGATGACGTGCGCATGGTCATGCACGATGTCGGTGGCAATTTCGGCACACGCGGCGCGTCCAATCCGGAGTTCGCCCTGGTGGCCTGGGCCGCACGACGCGTCGGTCGCGCGGTGAAGTGGACCTGCGAACGCAGCGAGGCATTCCTGTGCGATTACCAGGCGCGCGATCTGACCGCTGATGCGGAACTCGCTCTGGACGCGCAGGGTACGTTCCTCGCCATGCGCGGCACCAACATGGTCAACAGCGGGGCGTATCCCGTATCGTTCGGTCCGCTGCACAAGGGCGTGGAGATCATGACCAGCATCTACCACGTGCCGGCGGTGGATTTCCGCGCCGTCGCGACTCTGACCAACACGGCGCCGACACGGCCATATCGTAGCTCCGGCCGCCCCGAGGCGATGTTCGTGATGGAACGCATGATCGATCTGGCAGCGCGCCAGTGCGGTTTCGATCGCATCGAACTGCGGCGGCGGAACCTGGTGCCGGAAGCCGCCATGCCGTACCGCAATCCGTTCGGTCTGGAATACGACAGCGGCACGTATCATAAGGTGATGGAGCGCGTGCTGGCTCTCGGCGACTGGGCCGGCTTCGCCGCACGTCGCGCGGAAGCGAAGCGGCGCGGCAGATCTCGTGGTATCGGCGTTGCCAACTATGTCGATACGGCGACAGGCGTACCGCGCGAGCGGGCCGAGATCACCGTGCAGCCGGAAGGCGTCGTCGAACTGGTTATCGGCACGGTCTCCAGCGGCCAGGGCCATGAAACAAGTTTTGCTCAGCTCGTTAGCGAATGGCTCGGCGTTCCGATCGACAGCGTCGTGCTAGTGCAAGGCGATACGGCGCGCGTCTCGGTGGGGGGCGGCTCGCATTCCGGTCGCGCGCTGCGGATCGGCAGCATCGTCATGCTGGGTGCCTCGAACGAGATCATCGCCAAAGGAATGCGCATCGCGGGTTACGTTCTGGAAGCCGCCGCCGCCGATCTGGAGTTTTCTTCGGGCCGTTTCGTCGTGAAAGGGACGGACCGCTCGATCGGCATCTTCGAGGTCGCCGCCGCGGCGGTGCAGCGCAACGATCTGCCCGACGATCTGCGCAGCCTGGATGGAGTAGGCGACGAAACCGTGAACCTCGCGGCGTTTCCCTATGGTTGCCATGTCTGCGAAGTGGAGGTCGATCCGGAAACCGGTGTCGTGCAGATCGCGCGCTATGCGGCGGTCGACGACGTGGGACGCGCGGTCAATCCAATGATCGTGCACGGCCAGGTACATGGCGGCATCACGCACGGGATCGGCCAGGCATTGCTGGAACAGTGCTGGTACGATCCGCAATCCGGCCAGTTGCTGTCGGGCTCATTGATGGACTACGCCATCGCGCATGCCGACGAAGTGCCGACCTATCTCACGGAGCTGAGCGAGGTGCCGTCGCCGACGCATCCTCTCGGCATCCGACCGGCGGGCGAGGGCGGCACCACGCCGGCGCTCGGTGCGGTGGTTAACGCGATCGTCGATGCGTTGGCGGAGTTCGGCGTGACGCACATCGAAATGCCTGCGACGCCCGAACGTGTGTGGCGCGCGATCCACGCGCAATAGACAGGAAGACGCAATGCAGACCTGGTATCATTGCGAGAACACCTATCCCTTCGTGCCGCAGGTGGTGCTGGATGCCGCCCCTTCGGTGCGTGGCAGCCTGCCCAACCGTTATTGCGATCCGAAGATCGCCGCCGATCTGTTCCACGAGTGCCTGGACGAGCACCTGCTGTGCGACGATCTCGGCGTGAACATCGTCTCGATCGAGCACCACTCGGGGATCAACAGCCTGTATGGCGCCAGTCCGATGATCCTCGGCAACATTGCGCGTCAGACCAGCAAGGTGCGCATTCTCAGCCAGGGCACGCTGGTCACTGTGCGGCGCGATCCGGTGCGCGTGGCCGAGGAATATGCCACTGCCGATGTGATCTCGCGCGGCAGGTTGGAGATCGGCTTCGTCAAGTCGGGCGACAGCGAGATGGTGTCGGGCAATGCCAACCCCATTGGCATCGTCGAGCGCTTCTGGGAAGCGATCGACCTGATCGTGAAGACGTTGACCAGCCACGATGGTCCGTTCAGTTGGGAGGGCAAGCACTTCACGCATCGCCACGTGAATATCTGGCCGCCGTGCTGGCAGCGCCCGCACCCGCCGCTCTGGGCCGCGACCGGCGATCCCGAAACCTCGGCCGAGCTGGGACGGCGCGGCATGGTCAACGCCCTGGTGCTGCGCGGGATGGAGGGTACGAAACGCGCCTGGGCGGCCTATCGCGGCGCGCGCGAGGAAGCAGGACTGACGCCGCCCGCGCTGGATCGCTTCGCCTATACCGCATTCGTCTACGTCGGTGACACGGACGAGGAGGGCGTGGAGATTGGCAGCAAACTGCTCTGGTTCCTCAACACATCGTTGAAGCAGGCGCCGCAGTTTTCAAAATTTCTGCCGGGACGCATGCCGCCGGAGATGGCGCCGCGCATGTGGCGCACCGGACCGCAGGCCGGCGCGCGTCCCGCCGATGCACTGCTCGGTATGACGGCCGAGCAGGCGATCGCCGGCAGGCTGATGTTCGCCGGCAGGCCCGAGACGGTGTACCGGCAGATCATGGATTGCTATGCGGAACTCGGCGGTTTTGGCCATCTGATCTTCATCGGCCGCTCCGGTTTTCTCACGCACGCCGAAGCGGAAAAGAGCCTCCGGCGGTTCGGCAATGAAGTACTGCCGCGGCTGAACGAGGCCGCGCCTGCGGTGGCGGCATGATCGCCAACGTCCTTTCCATCGCGGGTTCGGACCCCAGCGGGGGCGCCGGCATCCAGGCTGATCTGAAGGCATTCTCTGCGCTGGGTGCGTATGGCATGGCCGTGATCACCGCGCTGACGGCGCAGAACACGCAGGGCGTGCGATCGTTCCAGACGGTCGATCCGGGATTCGTCGCCGAGCAGATCGACGCGATCTTCGCCGATGTGCGGGTGGATGCGGTGAAGATCGGCATGGTGGCGACCGCGGAGATCGCGACGGTGATCGCGGACCGGCTGCGACATCACGGCGTGGGGAACATCGTCCTCGATCCCGTGATGGTGGCAAAGAGCGGTCATCATTTGCTGCGCGAAGACGCGGTCGCGGCGCTGCGTGACACGCTCGTGCCGCTGTCGCGGGTGATCACGCCGAATCTGCCGGAGGCGGGCGTGCTCATTGGCGGTCCCGCACCGGCGAGTCTGGCGGATATGCAGCGTGCGCTACGCGATCTGCATCGGCTTGGCCCGCAATTTGTGTTGCTCAAGGGCGGCCATCTTGCCGGACCGGAGAGCACCGACCTGCTGTTCGACGGCACGACGATCACCGAACTGCAAGGCCGGCGGATCGATACGCGCAACACCCACGGTACTGGCTGCACGCTGTCGGCCGCGATCGCGGCGTTCCTGCCACACTGCCCGATGGTCGAGGCCGTGCGGCGGGCGAAGGCGTATCTGACCGATGCCATCGCCGCGAGCGATCGCCTGACAGTCGGCAGTGGCCACGGACCCGTGCATCACTTCCACGCACTCTGGACGGAGGACGCAGCGCAATGACGCAATTCTCCGAGGCGGCCTGGCAGCGCACCGCGCCGCTTCGCAAGGCGATCGACGAACTGCCGTTCAACACGGAGCTGGCCGCCGGCAGGCTGCGCCGCGAGTGTTTTCAGGGATACATCGTGCAGGACGCGCTGTATCTGGCGCAGTACGCGCGCATCCTGGCGATCGCCGGAGCAAAAGGACCCGATGCGGAAACGCTGCGGGCGTTCGGCTCCTGCGCGCTGGAGGCGGTCGCAGTCGAGCAGGCACTGCATGAACGCTACCTGACCGAGTTCGGCGTCGATCCCGCGCGGCTTGTGGAAGCCGAGCCGTCGCCGGATTGTCTGGGCTACACCAGTTTCCTGATGGCGACCGCATATCATGAGCCGTGGGAAGTGCTGGTCGCGGCGCTGCTGCCCTGCTTCTGGATCTACTGGGACGTCGGCAGCAGGGTTGCGCGGCACGCGTCACCGGACAATCCGTACCGCGCCTGGATCGACACCTACGCGGATGAAGCTTTCGGCGAGGCGGTTCGCACCGTGATCGGCATTACCGATCGGGCGGCGGAAGCGACCACGGCAGCGATTCGCATGCGAATGATGACGGCGTTTGTTCGATCAACTCAGTACGAGTGGCTGTTCTGGGACGGCGCATACCAGCAGCGGGGCTGGCCGTCGCCTTAGAGGCAAACCGGAGTCCAGGCGTCACGGGGTCTCTTCCCGGATCATCGCGGCACCCTTTTCGGCGATCATGATAGTGGGCGCGTTGGTGTTGCCCGTGGTGAGCGTCGGCATCACCGACGCGTCGATCACACGCAGGTTGCCGATGCCGTGCACGCGCAGGCGCGAATCCACGACGGCACGAGGCCCATCGCCCATTCGGCAGGTGCCGACCGGATGAAAGATCGTGGTGCCGAAGCGGCGCGAATAGTCGGCGAGGCCTTCGTCTGAAACCACCGAGGGTCCCGGCAGCGTCTCCTCGACGCTGTGTTGCGCCATCGCGGGGGCAGCGAAAATATTACGTGTGATCCGCACACCGGCGTTCAGTACGCGCTGGTCGTTCGGGTCCGACAGATAGTTCGGTGTGATGACCGGCGCGGCAAACGGATCGGCCGATCGTGCCATGATCGTGCCACGGCTGTCGGGACGCACCGGGCACACCGCCACCGTCATGCCGGGCACGCGTTCCAGTTGCCCGAAGCGCGCTGCATCGTAGCTTGCCGGCGTGAACAGAAGTTGCAGATCAGGACTGGCCAATTCCGGACGCGAGCGGCAGAACACCTGGGCGCTGGTGACGCCGAAGGTCAGTGCGCCGCGGCCGGTGATGGCGAAACGAACGGCCTCCGCGGCCAGCCGGACACCGTGCGCGAGCTGATTGATTGAGACAGCATTCTTCGCACGGTGCGAAACGCGCGCGACATAATGATCCTGCAGATTGGCGCCGACTCCCGGCAGGTCGTGCACCACCGTCACGCCGATCGATTGCAGGTGCTCCGCTGGGCCGATGCCGGAGATCTGCATCAGATGCGGCGAATTGACCGAGCCGCCGCAAAGGATCACTTCGCGTGCCGCACGCGCCTCGCGGTCCATGCCGCGCTGGCGGAACGCGACGCCGATGCAGCGCCGGCCTTCCAGAAGCAGTCGCGTTGCCACCGAACCGGTCTCGATCCGCAGGTTCTTGCGCTTCCGCGCCTCCGCAAGGAATGTCTGCGCCGTCGAACCGCGGAAGCGGCCCTTGCGCGTCATCTGCGAATAGCCGACGCCTTCCGGCATCTTGCCATTCAGATCGCTGCTGAACGCGAACCCGGCCTGCTGCGCGGCCTCGACAAAGCGATGGGTTAGCGGCAGGACGGTGCGGTAGTCCTCGACACGCAGCGGACCATCTTTGCCGCGGTACTCCGCGTCATTGCCCTGCACGTAGTGCTCCGACTTGCGAAAGAACGGCAGCACGTTATCGAAGCTCCAGCCGCGGCAGCCCATCTGCGCCCAGCCGTCGTAATCTGCCGGATTGCCGCGCACATATAGCATGCCGTTGATCGAACTCGATCCACCGAGCACCTTGCCGCGCGGCCAATGGATCGCGCGGCCGGACGTGCCGGGACCCGCATCGGCGCTGTAATTCCAGTTCACCACGGGATGGTGCAGCAGCTTCAGCACACCGGCGGGAATGTGGATCATCGGATGCCAGTCGCGCGGGCCGGCTTCCAGCAGCGTCACGCTCGCACCTGTCTCGCTGAGCCGGCTGGCGATCACGCAGCCGGCCGACCCGGCCCCGACCACGACGTAATCAGCGTCCATACGGTCTCGTCGTCACGCGCGCGCCAAGCCCAGCCAGCGCACGAACTGCGCCAGCTTCGCCTTGATCACCTGCCACAACAGACCGTGCACGGCGAGCGGCACCGGCTCCGCCTCTGCCGGCCGCTGCGGGGCATCCGTCGCGAATTCTCCAGCCACACGCTGCGAGAAATCCTGCATCAGCGCATTGGCGAAGGGAACACCGCCGGTCCGCGCGAAGTCAGCCAGCACCCCACCAAGTTCCGCGTCCGACGTCAGCTTGACCAGCGTAGCCCCTGGTGTCGCCGGATCATCGCGCAGCGCGTAGTTGATGCGAACCTCGATCCGCGCCGCGCGCATGTCCGCCGCACCACGGCCACGCAGTGAACCGGTGTGCGCGGCAAAGTCGGTCTCCACCGCCACACGGCCACGAAACTTGATCTTCTTCGGACCAAATGCCACCAGCATGCCGCCCTGGTAGTTGCCGTCCTCGTCGCGACCCTCGATCACCGCGCCCGGCATGCATCGCGCCATACGTTCCACATCGGCGAACCGCCGGATGACATCGTCCGGCTTGCCGGGAACGCTGAACTCTCCCTCAAAGCGCATCGTTCAATGCACGGGCCGCAGCATCGGAGCGTGGCTTTCGCGGCCGAAATGCACTTTGGCATAAGGCTCGGTCGGCGTCGTCGGCGACACCCGCGCATCGATCAGATAGAGCCCGCCTTTGCGGAGCCCCTCGGCGATTGCGCCACCAAGCTCGGACGGGTCCTTCAGCAAGACGCCATCGCCGCCAAACGCCTTGGCCAGTGCTACGAAGTTCGGCGACTCCCATTGTGCCAGCTTCTCATCGAAACCCTTCGCCACCAGCTTGTGCACCTCGGCGCCGTAGCCGGCATCGTTCCACACCACCAAGACCATTTGCATCTTGTGACGAACGATCGTCTCCAGCTCCTGGATATTGAACAACAGGCTGCCGTCACCCTCGACCGCGACATGCGGACGGGCCGGATTGCCGGCACCAGTGCCGATCGCGACGCCAATTCCCTGACCCACCGCGCCGAAGCCGTACGAGTATTGGATCTCCACGCCCTCCGGCAGAGGAGAATACATTCCGACCCAGGAGAAGAAGTGACCGGCACCGCAGGTGAACAGCGCTCCCTTGGGCAGGGCGGCGCCGAGATTCCAGGCGAGCGCCCGAGGATCAAGACCATCTTTCGGCGGCTCGAACCGGTGCGGCGGTGCGTCGATCACGGCCCTGGTCGCCGCGGTTCGCAAACCTTCCTTGCGAACCTGGCGTGCCTCCAGGGCGTCGTTGATCGCAGCGACCGCCTTGCGGCCGTCACCCTGTACATACAGGCCTGGAATGACCCCGATCTGTTCCGGCATCGGCTTGATGTCGATGCGCGCGACTTCGGCCGACGGGAACAGCAGACCGCCTTCCGTCGTGTAGTAGCCAAGTTCCGCACCCACACCCAACACGAAATCGGCATCCGCCAGTAATTGCTCCGACGGTGCCGATGCGAAGGCGCCGGCGATGCCGATGTCCCAGGAATGGCCAGCGAAGTAGCCCTTGCCTTGCAGCGACGTTGCGAGCAATGCGCCGACGCGATCCGCCAGCTTCACAATCTCGTCCTTCGCATTCGCGGCCCTTGCGCCGCGACCCGCGATGATCACCGGGCGCTCCGCCGCGATCAGCTTCTCGATGACCGGCGCCAACTGATCGGGGCTCGGGGTTTCCATGCGCGGTGGCAGGAACTCCATGGAGGGACGGTATTCGTAGTCCCAATCGAAATCCTCTTCCTGCACATCCATAGGCAGGTTCAGCACGATCGGTCCGCGATGGATGCGCGCGGCGTAGAACGCCTCGGCGATCTCCTCCGCCATGTTGTCGATGCTGGTGATCGTATGGAAGCGCGCGCTGCTCGCTTCGGCAAAGCGGCGCTGGTCCATTGACTGCATGCTGTTCTTCGCGCCGGCCTCGATTTCGCCGGCGATCAGCACGATCGGCGTCTTGCCGCGATAGGCCGCAATCAGCGACGTGCCGCATTGCGTCAGCCCCGGTCCACACGTCACCATTGCCACGCCGACCTTGCCGGTGGTGCGTGCATATCCATCGGCCATCGAGACCGCCATGGCCTCATGGCGTGCATTGTACGGCTTGACCGAAGGGTTGCGGCACAGCGCGCCCCATAACCACATGTTGCCGTCGCCCATCAGCCCGAAGAAGTCCGTGAGGCCCTCGGCAATGAGAGACTGCGCAATCGCTTCGTAAACCTTCATCGTGCGTCGCTCCGAAGTTATTCGGCCGCGGCCAACGCCGCCGCCTCTGATTTGTGACCCTGCTGATGGAAGTAGTTCGCCCGGTAGAACTCCAGCACCAGATCGCGGTACACGGCGCTCGGATACCGCGGCGGATTGTCGGCGGACACACAACTCGGCAGGCACTCGATCACCGCGCCTGGATTCGGGCTGTGGAAATACGCAATCGAGTAGCGATCGGTGCCCGACTCGTTGATCACCCCATGCGGCGTGGACAGGAACCGGTCGTTCGACCAACGCCGCATGATGTTGCCGAGGTTGACGAGGAAGGTGCCGGGTATCACTGGAGGCGGGAACCATTCGCCACTCGGCAGGCGGATCGCCAGACCCGGCACATCGGTGCGCGCCAATGCGGTCATGAAGCTGTTGTCGGTGTGCGGTGCGGTACCGAACGTGTTCTCGCTCATGTCCTCCTGCGGGGGGTAGTGCAGGAAGCGCAGGTTCGCGTGGCCCTCATTGGCAAAGTAGGACGCGAAGAAATCCGCGGGCATGTCGAGCGCCACGGCGAAGGCCGGCAGCATCCGGTCGCACATCGCGCCCAAAGCGCGAAAATACGCCATCATGTCCGCGCGCAGGTCAGGCATCCCTTCGGGCCACTGGTTGCGCCCGCGCAGGGGGGTACCGGCCAGCACGTCCGGATGATCCGGCCCGCGATCATGGCTGACGAAGAAACTCTCGTTCTGGTTCGGCTTGGTCGCCTTGTGCACCTGTGATGCGCCCTGCACGGACGCGTTCATCGGCATGTAGCCGATATTGTTCTGATTGAGCCGCAGCTTCAGCTTTTCCTCCAGCGGCAGCGCGTGGAAGCGCCGCGATGCGGCAAAGCCACGATCGATGATCGCCTGCGGCACGCCATGGTTAAGCACATACAGGAAGCCGACATTCTCGCAGGCGAAGCGCACCTGCTCCGCCAGCCGCTCCAGCGCGCCAGGCTCACCGGCGAAATACGGGCCATAATCGACAACCGGAATCCGCGATGCGGCTGCCGATAGGTCCCTGACCGCGTGCTGCTGGAACAGATGCATGAATGGCTCCGGGGCTGCCCTTCCCGACAGTATAGAGGCGCACGTCGTATGTCGCCAATTTGACCCTCCGGCGAACCATCCACTACCGTGCGCGCCAACAGAAGGCATTAGATAGGGTGGATGCGCGATGGCCAGCTACCGCGTCTCTCCGGATCTCGACATGCACTACCGGGTCGACGACTTCACCGATCCCTGGTCGCACCCGCAGACCATTCTGATGCTTCACGGCAACGCCGAGAGCGGTCTCGCCTGGTATGCCTGGGCGCCGAAACTGGCGCGGCATTGCCGCGTGGTGCGGCCGGACATGCGCGGCTTCGGCAAATCGACGCCGATGCCACGCGAATACCCCTGGAGCCTCGATCGCCTCGCCGAAGATTTCTGCCTTCTGATGGACCATTTGAGAGTGGACCGCTTCCATCTTGTCGGCGCCAAGATCGGCGGCACGATCGCCCGCGCCTTCGCGGCACGCCGGCCCGAGAGGGTTATCACGCTCACCGTCGTGGGGACGCCACCGCCATTGCGCGTCGGCGCCGCCGAAAGGGTGCCGGAACTTATCCACGATTTCGACACGCACGGCGTCGAATACTGGGCGCGACAGAACATGGGCAGCCGGCTCGGCAGCGCCTTCCCGCCCGAGGGCTTCGAGTGGTGGACCAAATTCATGGGCCGCACCGCGGTCTCAACGCAGGTCGGCTTCATGGGCACCATTGCCTGCGCCGACATTCGCGAGGACCTGCCCAAGATTGCCTGCCCGACGCTGGTCATCACGACCGAGCAAAGCGGATTGGGCACGGTCGAGGAAATGCGGGCCTGGCAACAGCAGATTCCGGATTCCGAACTGCTGGTCCTGCCGGGAAATTCCTATCATGTCGCGGCTACGCATGCCGACCGCGCCGCCGACGCAACGCTCGATTTCATCGCCAGGCGCGGCGGTTCGAAGGAGGAGAAGCAAGGTCATGGTTGAGATCCGTCGCATGGGACCGCAGATCGGCGTGGAAGTGACCGGCGTCGATGTGAAGCGGCTGGACGATGCAGGATTTGCGCCGATCTACGAGGCATGGCTCGACCACAATGTGATGGTGGTGCGCGACCAGGAGCTGACGCTCGAGGAGTTCCTGCATTACAGCCGCCGTTTCGGACTGGTGGTGCCGCATCCGTCGAAGAGCACGCGCCATCCGGAAATACCCGAGATCACCTTGCTCGGGGTGAACAAGTTCGATGCGGACGGCAAGCTGAACCAGGCGATCTACCGGCGCGGTGCCGAAGGCTGGCACACCGATGGTGCCTATGACGCCGATCCGTTCAAGGCGACGCAGCTCTACGCGCTGGCGATCCCCAGTACCGGCGGCGACACGTTGTTCGCCAACGGCTACGCCGCGTACGCCGCGCTGCCCGAGCGGCTGAAGCAGCAGCTCGACGGGCGGGATGGCGCGTTCACCTACGGCGGACGCAGGAAGCATCGCGAACTGCTCAATGAGGAGGACCGCGACTGGCAGCCGGTGCTGCACCCGATCATTCGCGTGCATCCGGAGACCGGTCGGAAGTCGCTGTATTTCGATCCCGGTAAGATAGAGTCGATTGTGGGTGTTTCAGCCCAGGAAAGCGATGATCTGATCGACGAACTCGCCGGCACCATGATCCAGCCGGACGGCGAGTATCGCCACAAGTGGCGCGTCGGCGACATCGTGATCTGGGACAACCGCTGTTCCTATCATCGTGCGGCGGGCGACTATCCACCGCACGAGGATCGCATCCACTGGCGGGTGTCGATCAAGGAATCCGAAGCGGCCAAACTCGCCGCCGAATAACAACCCCGCGTCGCCCCTCCCCTCGCGGGAGGGGGGCAGGGGGAGGGGCCTTATCGCACCACTGTCTCCGCTGCAGGGAAGTTGCACTCCACCGCGATGCCGTCCGGATCGTAGTAGAACAACTGGGTCATGTTCAGCCGCGGCAGCACGCGCTCATCATATTTGATGCGGTGCTCTTCCAGGTTGGTTTTCATGTCCGTCAACCCTTCGCAGGCGAAGGCGATGTGGTCCAGCCGGCCGGTCTTGGCCGGATCGTTGATCGGCTCATCTTCCGGCCGCTTCCCGATCAGATGCACCGTCGGCACGCCGCCGCAATACAGCCAGTAGCCAGGAAAGTTCAGCGGCGGCCGGTCGCCGACGGACAACCCCACCACATCGGTGTAGAAATCCTTCGTCGCCTCGAGATCGCGCGCCAGGATCGTGTAGTGGTTGAGCGACATAGCGGGCATTTGTTTCTCCTCCGTCAGAACACGTTTTCCGGCTCGAGGCCGAGCAGGATCTGGCCAACCAACTCGTAGTGCAACTGCCGACCTTGCGACTGCTGTGCGACCGTGTGGATGTCGCGCAGACGCTGCTCGAACGGCTGCTCCTCGAACACCGCCATCGATCCCGTTGCATGATACAACGTATTGACAATTTCGCGCGACTGCTGGATCGCCCAGGTTGAGGCCAGCCGGATCATCGCGCGGTCCTCCTGCGTCTGCGCACCGGTCGCCTCGACATGCCCCCATGCCGTTTCCCACGTGGTATGCAAAAAGGCACGCGCCGAGCGCCAGCGCGCCTCGCACTGTGCCAACTGCGACTGCACCACATTGTTCTCCCGCATCGGCTTCGAGGCGCCGCGCGAAACCTTGTTGGCCGGCAGGTTGAGGAAATCGTTGATCGTGCCGCGCGCGATTCCGAGGCCCACACCGGCAAAACCGCAGGAATACAACTGGTTGCTGCTGAAACGGTACAGCAGCCCGTCCTCGCGCCGCTCCGCCGGATTGTCGCGCGAGGTGGAGAAGCGCTGCGGCACGAACAGGTCCTGCACCACGTATTCGTTACTGGCAGTGCCCCGCAGGCCGATCGTGTGCCAGATGTCGTTCATCTGCACGCTGGACTTCGGGAACAACATGGTGCGGACCTTGCCGGTCCCAGCCACGGGCATATGCGCGCCAAGCCATTTGGCGTGGTGGCATCCGCTGGCGAAACGCCATTTGCCGCTGATGCGATAGCCACCCTCGACCGGATGCGCGTCGTACGGCGCGCCAGGCGGCCCCCATGCCAGAATGCCCGTCGGCGGCCCAAACATCTCGGTAGCGACCTCACGATTGAGATAGGCCGCCGTCATCGAACACCCGTTGTTCTGGCAGACGCACCAGCCAACGGACGCGTTCGTCTGTGCCAGAGCTTCGGTTACCTGGGTGAACAGCACCGGCCGCAGTTCGGCGCCGCCGAGAAAGCGCGGCTGCAGCATGCGGAAGAAGCCGCCGTCGATGAGCGCCGCCACCACGTGATCAGGCAGGAAGCGGCGACGCTCGATCTCGTCGCCGGCTTCGTCCAGCATTGGCGCCAGATCTCGCGCGCGTTGGACGAAGTCGATGCCTTCACTCATGTGCGGCTCCCGTTGTCAGCGCAGGTTGATTGCCCTGCAACCCTCAAGCCTGCCACCAAATGGTGATTGCGGCCACCCCCGCGCTTCCTTACGCTCTCCATTGGACCGAACCAGAGGCGAGCCATGCTGCGAGGCATCCATCCCTTGCTGTCACCCGATCTGCTGCACGCGCTCGCGGCCATGGGACATGGCGATCGTATCGCTGTGGTGGACGCCAATTTCCCGGCGCTCAGTCATGCAAAGCGGTTGATCGAGTTGCCTGGAGTCACGGCGCCGGCTGTACTGGAGGCAATTCTGTCAGTGTTGCCGATCGACGATTTCGAACCCCATCCCGTGTCGGTTATGCAAGTCGTCGGCGATGCGGCAATGATTCCCGAGGCGGTGCGTGAATTCATCGTCATTCTTGCGCACAACGACCTTGCACCGCCGGCACGCCTCGAGCGGCACGCATTCTACCACGCCGCGGCCGAAGCATTTGTCGTGGTGCGGACTGGTGAGCGTCGTTTCTATGGAAACATTCTGCTCACCAAGGGGGTCTTACCGCCGGACACGCCCTCGTGATTCTATTCATGGCTCGATGTGGCACGACATTCGGCAGACCTGGTGCGCGGGTGGGATTTCGGCCATGCGCGACGCGCATTGCGGCGTGGCCAAGCAAGACCATGCTTCAGCATTGGCAGACACCGACTGATTTTGCATGCAGAGATTCGATCCGCGAACCCGGCGCTGATCATTGTGGGACGGCTGTCGGGCCTGGTAACCGAAGCGGGTCCAATTGACTACATACTGCGGCATGTCGATCATATTATTGTATGCTGCAGGCCGATCGCGTGATGTGGGGCAGTGATTGGCCCGTTGTCGATAAGGCCGGCGGGCCTGGATACTGGCCGAATGCATGCGTTGCATTGCTCGAACGACCATGGCCCACGATGCGCGATGCAATCCCGACGGCATGTCTGTTGATTTCTATGGCCTGTCAGGGACTAGCAAAATCTTATGAAATAACGTTAATGTAGTCCCGGGTGTAAGGGGCGAACGATGAACAAATCAACTGACGAGGTCCTCGGCTTGACCGCGCAGATTGTGTCGGCCCACGTGGGACACAACGCCGTGGCGACGGATGCACTGCCTGGATTGATCCAGGAGGTATACCGGGCTCTGCTGAATATCGGCCAGGAACCAGCGCAGGCGGAAAGACCAGCGCCGGCCGTGCCGGTGAAGCAGTCGGTCCGGCAGGATCGTATCGTCTGTCTGGAGGATGGCAAAAGTTTCTCCATGCTGAAGCGGCACCTGATGACCGACCACAAGCTGACGCCGCAACAGTATCGCGAAAAGTGGGGCCTGCCGCGCGACTATCCGATGGTGGCGCCAAACTATGCGCAAACTCGGTCCGCACTCGCCAAGAAGATCGGACTGGGGCGGAAGTCGGGTCGGCCGGCAAAGCGCGCTGGCCGCCGCAAGCGCGGCTGAAAACGCTACGGCTCGTCCGCGACGGGATGATCCGGGTCACGCCATCCATTGCGATTGACGAGAGAGCAATCGAAGAGAATTTCGTACGTGCGTCGGGACCTGGCGGACAGAATGTCAACAAGGTCGCGACGGCGGTACAGCTACGGTTCGATCCGGCGCTGTCGGGACTGCCACACGCTGTGCAGCTCCGGCTGCGCGCATTCGCCGGGAGGCGCGTCACCCAGCGGGGCGACGTGCTGTTCACCGCGCAGCGCTTCCGCACGCAGGAACGAAATCGGCAGGCCGCGCTGGATATGCTGATCCGGCTGATCCAGCGCGCGGCGGAACCACCTGTTCCGCGCATCGCAACGAGGCCGACGGCCGCCTCAAAGCGCCGGCGTCTGCGGACCAAGGCGCGTCGGGCGCGCATCAAGCAGACGAGGACCATACCCGCGGACGAGCAGTGACGCTCCTCCGAGGTGACCTTTGTGCTGCGAAACTGTGGCATGTTGTTCGCCGGTCAGCAGGCGAGGGCAGCGATGTTGCAGGACGCTCACGGGCTGGAGGTGACGGCTCAATCGGCCACAGCGGTGGAGGCGTTCGACCACGCGCTGACCGGCTACCTGGGTTATAGCGCCGATACGCCGCAGCGCATGACCGCGGTGCTCGAAGTCGATCCGGAGTTCGGCCTGGCACATTGCCTGAAAGGCTATTTTGCCATGCTTGGCTACAAACAGTCTGCGGTGCCGGTCGCGGAGGCGGCGGCAGCGGACGCCGCGCGGCTCACCGAGCTTGCGACGCCGCGCGAGCGCTCGCATGTCGCGGCGCTGCAGCACTGGATCGAGGGCGAACCGGATCGCGCGACAGAAATCTGGGAGCAGATCCTCGTCGAACATCCGCGCGACATCCTGGCATTTCGACTGGCCCATTTCGTCAACTTCTGGCTCGGGCGGCCGGACGTCATGCTGGCATCGGTGATTGGCGTCGAGCGTCACTGGAGCGACACGCTGCCGGGATACAATGCCATTCTCGGTTGCCGCTGCTTCGCGCACGAGGAATGCGGCAACTATATCGAGGCGGAAGCCGCGGGCCGTGCCGCGATCGACCGCGAGCCGGGCGATCTATGGGCGGCGCATGGCGTCGCACATGTGCTGGAAATGCAGGGTCGGCGCAGCGAAGGTATTGCCTGGATCGACAGCCTGCGCGGCAACTGGCAGGACGCAAACAACCTTCGCCATCATCTCTGGTGGCATGCCGCAATGTTCCATATGGAACGAGGCGAGATGGACCGCATCCTGGCGTTGTATGATGGCGAATTCCGCAACCTGACGTCGCGCCTCACCGAGGCGCAGCCTGACCTTTACATCGATGTGCAGAATGCCGGCTCGATGTTGTTTCGCCTGCAACGACACGGCGTGAATGTGGGCGACCGCTGGGTCGAGCTGGCTGATCGAGCTGAGGCTCGCATCGGCGATTGTCTGTCGGCGTTCACCTTGCCGCACTGGATGATGGCGCTTGCGGCGACCGAACGGCACGCGGCGGCGCGTCGCATGTTGCAGGCGATGCATGATTTCGCGCATGGTCCGGGGATCACCGCGTCCCTGGTCGCGCGTTACGCGTTGCCGATCTGCGAGGCCGTGTTGGCCCGCGCGCAGGGCGACTTCGCCCAGGCGGTCGAGGTTATGCGTCCGGCGCTTGGCGGCATGTATCGTCTGGGCGGCAGCCACGCCCAGCAGGACGTGTTGGAGCAGCTCTATCTCGACTCCGCCATGCAGGCAGGATTGCTCGATGACGCACGTCTGCTGCTGGAGCGCGTTGCCGGCCGCCATCCGCTGCCACCCCGGCGACGTATCGGCTACGCCGCGGCAGCGCGAGCTGTAGGACTGTGAACCGGAGGTCAATGCCATGAGTGCTGTGACTGGGCATGCTCTGACTGGCGCCCACCTGATCGGCAGCGTGCCGCTGCCCGATGCCGAAGCGGTGTTCCGCACCGTCGCGCGCGAACTGGGACCGTATCTGTCGCGTATGCCCGATGGCGAGACCGGCAATCGCATTCGCTGGATATGGTGGCAGCGCGAGATGTTGCTGCATCACCCGGCAATGGAACTCGACCGCGATACGCCTCCGTTCGAGGTGCGCCAATGGGACGGAGTGCTGCTTCGAACCACCGACTGGCTGCGCTTCAGGCCTGGTGTCGATCCCGCCACGGTAACCTTCGACACCGGCTACGCCGCGGCGGCGCGCAACTCCTATGCGATCTTTCGCCGCCTGCGCGATGCCGGCGAAATTCCAGCCGACATGCGCTTCCAGGTCTGTCTGCCGACGCCGATGGCATCGGGCTACATGTATGTCAGTCCCGCTTCGCTCGCGGCCTACCTGCCGGTCTACGAACGCTCGCTGCTCGTGGCATTGCGCGACATCACCAACTCGATCCCGCATCGTGATCTTTCGATCCAGTGGGACGTCTGCCAGGAAGTGCTGGTGTTTGAACGCTACTTCCCGCACACCCCGGCCAGCTACCAGGCTGATATCGCCGCCGAACTGGCGCGGCTCGGCGACGCGGTGCCTGACGATGTCGAGTGCGGCTACCATCTTTGCTACGGCTCGCCGCGCGACGAGCACCTGATCATGCCCAAGGACACCGCGATCATGGTTGAGATGACGCGGGGCCTGCTGTCCGGTCTGCGACGTCGGATGGATTTTCTCCACCTCCCCGTGCCGAAGGATCGCTCGGATGACGTGTATTTCGCGCCGCTCAGCGACCTGCGGTTGCCTGCGGACACGACGCTGTATCTCGGCCTGATTCATCATGCCGATGCCGCCGGTGATCGCGCGCGCATCGACGCCGCGCGGAAGGTGGTGCCTCACTTCGGCGTTGCCACCGAGTGCGGCTGGGGTCGCACCGATCCGGCGCGCGTGCCAGGCTTACTGGCAGCGCATCGGAACGCGATGGCGAATGCCGCGGAGTGACGGGGACACGCTGTCATTGAAGTGTTTCCACTCTGCCGCGCAACCGTCATGATTGGCCGCGTATCAGACTGCGTGAGCAGCACGACCCTCAGCGCCATTTACCCTCCACCGGCCATCGCGCCGACGCGCCGGCGGCGACCGCCACTGACCGCGTATGCGCTGCTGCTCCCTTCCGGAATCTTCCTGCTCGCCTTCACCTACTGGCCGGTCCTGCAGGTCGCTATCGGGTCGTTGACCGTGCGCGCCTTCGGCGGCACCGCCCATTGGGGCATCGACAACTATACCCGCCTGTTCGCCGATCTCCACTTCGCCACCGCTGTCCGCAACAACCTCGCCTATGCCGCCGGCACCATCATCCCGAGCCTGACACTGGCACTGCTGTTCGCGCTCGGTCTGCGCGAAGGCACACGCCTCAGCAGTGTCCTGCGCACGCTGTTCGTGCTGCCTTTGCTGATCCCGCTGGTCGCCGCTGCCTCGCTGTTCATCTTCATTTTCCTGCCGGGCGCCGGGCTGCTTGACTACTACCTGGCACGCTTCGGCGCAGCCGAGACCAATTGGCTGGGCGATCCGTCGCTGGCGCTCGGCTCGATCATCGCGATCACAGTGTGGAAGAACACCGGCTATTACATGCTGTTCTTCCTTGCCGGGCTCGCCGGCGTGCCGCAGGAGTTGCTGGACGCCGCGAAGATCGATGGTGCCAGCGCAGTGCAGCGCTTCCTGCGTATCACGCTGCCGCTGTTGGGCCCGACTCTCGCCTTTGTCTTCGTGATCGCATTGCTCAACGTTCTCACCCAGGTCGACCACGTCATCGTCATGACACAGGGTGGGCCGTCGGACACGACCTCGCTGCTGCTCTACTACATCTACCAACAGGCGCATCAGAACTACGACATCGGGCTCGCTTCGGCGGCGACCGTGGTTAGCGTCGCATTCCTGTTCGCGCTGTCCATCGTGTCGCTGCGCACGCTCGAGCGCGGAATCCATTATGAAACGTAGTGTTGTCCCGCTGCTGCTGTGCGCCACGGCGCTGCTGTGGGCGATGCCGTTTGCCTGGATGGCGGTGGCCAGCCTGCGCCCCGGCGACGCCGGCGCGGCGGACATCGCCTCGCTGTTCCCGGCAGGCCCGTTCAGCCTCGACAATTTCGCCGAAGCCTGGAGCTCGGGCCATTTCCCGCTTTGGTACCTCAACACCATTCTGCTGTGCGGCGGCATCCTCGCTGTTCAATGCGTCACCGTCAGCCTCGCGGGATACGCCTTCGCGCGGCTGCGGTTCCCTTATCGCGACACGCTGTTCCACCTGTTCCTGCTGCAACTCATGCTGGTGCCGCCGATCCTGATCGTGCCAAACATGGCGACTCTCATCGCGCTGCATCTCTACGACACGCTGCCCGGCGTGATGGCGCCATATTTCGCTTCGGCCTTCGGCGTGTTCCTGATGCGACAGACCTTTCGGACGATTCCGCGTGATTATGAGGAAGCTGCGCTGGTCGACGGCGCGTCGGTCCCCACGATTATTTTTCGCGTATTGCTGCCTCTGGCGCGGCCCGGTCTGGTCGCCTTCGCCATCGTATCGGTGACCGCGCACTGGAACGAGTTCCTCTGGCCGTTGATGGCAACCTCCTCGCCGTCGACGCAGGTGCTGACAGTGGGTCTTGCGTCTTTCACTTCAGGTGCCGAAGCGGGCTCGGAGTGGGGCGTGATCGCCGCCGGCACGTTCTTCGTCGCCGCACCGCTGCTGCTGGTGTTTCTCGTGTTCCAGCGGCAGTTCGTCTCCAGCTTCACGTTGTCCGGAATCAAGTAAGGAGGGTTCATGTCATTGCGAGCACCTGCCGTTCGAGACGGCTTCGTCGCGTTGCTCCTCGCAATGACAGTGGCTGCAGGTACCGCGCGCGCCGCGACCGACATCGACCTGTTCTTCCCGGTCCCGGTGCAGGGCAAGCTTGCGATCGAGATGCAGCGGCTGATCGAACAGTTCGACAAGGACCACGCCGACATCCATGTCACCGCCGTCTATACCGGCAGCTACGACGACACGAACCTGAAGACCCGCGCGGCCATCCAAGCCGGACATCCGCCGGGCGCGGCTATCATGAGCGCCAACTTCATCCGCGAATACGCAATCAACAACGACGCGGCGCCGCTCGATGACCTGATCGCCAAGGATGGCCAGACACCCGCGCAATTCATGGACCTGTTCTGGCCGGCGCTTAAGCTGAACGCCACCGAGCTTGGTCACGTCTACGGCGTGCCGTTCCAGAATTCCACGCCGCTGCTCTACTACAGTGTCGACGCGTTCAAGGACGCCGGCCTTGACCCTGACAAGCCGCCGATTACCTGGCAGGATTGGGTGGACGACCTGCGCAAACTGGCCAGGCACGACGGCAGCGCCACGACGCGCTGGGGCCTGATGTTCCCGGGCACCTACGACTATCTCGGCTGGATTACCAGCGGTCTGGCGATGTCGAACGGCGGCGAGTACTACAATCCCGGCTACGGCGGCGAGGTCTATTATACCGAGCCCACCACCATCGGCGCAGTGCGGCTGATCGACGCCATGGTGCATAGGTGGCACGTGATGCCGGAAGGGGTCACCGACGCCAACGCGGTGACCACGGCGTTCTTCCAAGGCCGCACGGCGATGATGATCCTGTCCACCGGTTCGCTTTCGTTTGTGCGCGAGAACATGAAGACGCCGTATCGCACGGCGTTTCTCCCGCGCAGCCTGGTGAATGCCGCGCCGATCGGGGGCGCCAGCCTGATCATTCCGCGCGGCAACTCGCCGGAACGTCAGGCGGCCGCCTGGACGCTGATCAAGTGGCTGGTGAGCCCGGAGATCGCCGGTGGTTGGAGCCGCTTCACCGGCTACTTCGCGCCTCGCATCGCGGCCTACGACCTGCCTGAGATGAAGACCTTCATCGCGGAACATCCGGACGCAAAGGTGGCCCTCGACCAGCTCGCCTATGCCCGCGGCTGGTTCGCCACCTACAACACTGTGGGCGTGCGCAAGGCGCTGGAGGACGGTGTGCAAGCGGTGCTTGCCGGCAAGGCGACGCCCGAGGCGGCAATGGCGACGGCCCAGAAAGAGGCGGACGAACTCATGCGGCCGTATGTGGAGCAAACCGCACTGAAGCTGCCAGAATAGGCCGCCCAGTCCGAAGGAGCGTCCCATGCTGATCTGCCAGCTCACCGACCTGCACGTCCGGCCGGTGGGCAAGCCCGCCAATCGCTTGTCCGAGACCAACATGTTCACCGAACGGGCGTTCCGGGCGGTGGCCAGGCTCGACCCAAGCCCCGATGTGGTGGTCATCACCGGCGATCTGACGGATTGCGGGCTGGACGAGGAGTACGCGAACCTGAACCGGCTGTTGCGCAGGTTCCTTCCGATGCCGGTATTCGTCATCCCCGGCAACCATGACCGGCGGGGCAACTTCCGCGAGGGCCTGAAGCACCTGCCGGGCGTCGCCTCAGATCCCCATTACGTACAGTACACCGTGGACGAATATCCGGTCCGGCTGGTCATGCTGGACACCCTGGTGCCGGGGGCCGGACACGGCGAAATGCGCCCCGAGCAACTGGAGTTCCTCGATCGCGCCCTGGCCGCGGCGTCGGACAAGCCGACCATCATCGGCATGCACCACCCGCCTTTCGCTTGCGGCATCGCCCATATGGACCGGATCAATCTGCGGAACATCCCGGAATTCGCGGCGATCATCGCCCGCCACCGCCAGGTGGAACGGATCATCTGCGGCCATCATCACCGGCCGATCGTCGCCCGATTGGCGCATGCCATCGCATCGATCGCACCTTCGGTGGCGCATCAGGTCGAGATGACGCTGAACCCGCATGACTCGGGCGCCTTCAACTTCGAGCCCCCCGCCTTCCAATTGCACCGCTGGACCGCGGCCGACGGCATCGTCTCCCACACGGTCTATGTCGAGGACTTCCCGGGTCCGTATCCCTTCGTCAACGATCCGGACTATCCGGGGAGCGCCTGAACCCTCCGACAATAGAAGTGTCATCTCGCATCCAGCCCGGAATCGGTGAAATAGTGGCGCCGACCGCAGATCTGTTGGGCGGACTTTCCGGCCGAGGGAATAGCGAAGCCCGCTGCGGTGTCAGTGATGACGGTAGCCCAGCACCTTTGCCGGGCGGCGGAGGATGGTATGGCTGCGGCGGATCGGCCGATCTCTACCGACGAACTGCACGCCTATGTCGACGACCGGCTCGATCCCGACCGGCGGCTGGCGGTCGAACGCTGCCTGGAGGCCCAGCCCGAGCTGGCCAGGCGTGTGGCGGCCTATCGCACTCAGCGCGACGACCTCCGCGCGGCATTCGCGGCCCTCGCTGACAAGCCCATTCCTCCGCAGCTCAACCTCAATCACCTGCTGGAGGCGCGTCTGCGACAGCGTCCCATCTGGTGGCGCGCTGCCGCGGTTGTCGTGCTGTGTTTGGGCATTGGCGCTGCAGGGGGGTGGTACGTCGGGTTATCACCAAGGCCTAGCCGTAACGAACTGGCGATGTCGCTGCTGCAGCAGCAGGCGATGGCGAGCCACGTGGTGTACGCCGACGATCGCCGCCATCCGATCGAGGTCACCGCCGCTGACACCGAGCATCTGTCGCAATGGCTGTCGAACCGGTTGCGCCGCAGCGTGGCGCCGCCTGATCTCAGCCCTCTCGGCTATCGGCTGCTGGGCGGGCGACTGCTCGCGACCGAACATGGCGGCGCCGCAGCGTTGTTTGTCTATGACGACACGGAGGGTCATCGGCTCAGCGTCGTGCTGCGTCCCATGGCCCCCGAGTTGCGTGCGGTGCGCACCGATGGCGCGCAGGGTCGGTTGAGTTCGTGCGCCTGGATCGCCGGCGGGATGGGATATGCCGTGGTGGGCGCGGCAGCCAACCAGACACTCGACCAGATTGCCGACCAGATCAGGCGGCAGGCCACCAACGCGGGATAGCCCCCGGTGACAGCGCCTGACGATTGGCCAGCGGCCACTGTGGCCCGCGTGACGGAAGTGATGTACGAATCGGCCCATCCCGTAGCCTAGGTGACGCTAGAGTCGTAGCTGCCTGTCGAGGGGGGACACCATGGCGCGAGTCGATTGGCGCATTGCCAGGAGCGCGTTGCTGTTGTGCTGTCTGCTGACGATCACCGGTGCGGGCGATCCGCCGCAGCCCGGCAAGGTGCTTGATGAGGCACGTCAGGCAGGCCGCAGCGCAGCCTCGCTGCCCGCGCCCACGGAGGATTATTTCCACGACATGGATGGCGGTGCCGACCTGAAGCCGGACCCGGCCACGAAACTTGATCCTGTACCTCGGCCGCAACGCCTGGCTGGTGTGGAGCGGCGGTAACGACCGGTTCTGGGACAAGATGACCGATTACACCTTCGGCGCGTTCGACCTGCTGAAGATCCTCGCCTATGACCCGAACAAGCCGATCACCCGTTCGGATCGCTGGAAGTCGCTCGGGTTGATCAACGAACCATGCATGCAGGCGCCGGCAGCACCCGATCCCGATCGGTTCGGTCTGCTGCTGGACGTTCGCAAGCCGGGGTGTGCCCCCGATCCGTTCGAGAACGCGACAAGGTATCCTGGGGTGAAGATCGGCGCGCGCGGCAGCACGGTGCCGATCGGGTCGCTGTATGGCTATGCCAGCGGCGTTATCGGACTGCGGCTGTTCCCCAATCCCGACTTCGACGACGCGGCCAAGGCGAAGTGGAATGCGGATGCTTACTTCAAGGGCGACGCGAAGATGGTGCGCCCATATCGCGTCGGCATGTCGTGCGGTTTCTGCCATGTCGGCCCGAGTCCGGTGCATCCGCCCTCCGATCCGGCAAACCCGCAGTTCGCCGATCTCAGCTCCACAGTCGGCGCTCAGTACATGTGGGTGGACCGGCTGTTCATCTATCGCCGCAACCCCGACAACTACTTCTTCCAGCTCGTGCACACCTACCGGCCCGGCGCCATGGACACATCGCTGGTCTCCACCGACAACATCAACAATCCGCGGACGATGAATGCGATATACAACCTGGGCGACCGGCTTCAGCAGGCGCTGCGCTGGGGACGCGAGACGCTGGCGGACGGACAGCTCAACAACAAGCAATTCAACAATTATCTGAGCGGCGGACCGCTGACGCAATTCTTCCAAAAACCGAACACCTCCTGGGCGCCGCGCGTGCTGAAGGACGGTTCGGACTCGGTCGGCGCACTGGGCGCTTTGAACCGCGTCTATCTGAACATCGGCCTGTTCAGCGAGGAATGGCTGCTGCACTTCAATCCGGTGGTCGGTGGCAAGCCGATCACGCCGATCCCGATCGCATCCGCGGAGAAGAACTCCAGCTACTGGCAGGCGACCGAAGCCTGGACGCCGCATACGGCCTGGTTCTTTCTGCAGGCGGCGAAACCTGATCGACTGAAGGATGCACCGGGCGGCACGAAATACCTGACCACGGACACCTCCGTGCTGGATCGTGGCAAGACGGTTTTCGCCGAGACCTGCGCGCGCTGCCATTCCAGCAAAATACCCAAGCCTGCCGTGGGTCTTGATCCTTCCGGCTGTGCCGGTCCTGGCTATCTGCAATGCTGGAACAGGTATTGGTCGTGGACCAAGACCGAAGACTACAAGAAGCAGATGCGTGCCATCGTCAGTGCGCCGGACTTCCTTGAAGGCAACTTCCTGTCCACCGAAGCTCGCGTGCCGGTCACGCTGCTGCAAACCAACGCGTGCAGCCCACTGGCGACCAACGCGCTGGCCGGAAATATCTGGGACAACTTCTCGTCACAGTCGTACAAGACGCTGCCTTCGGTCGGCACGGTCACGGTGCACGATCCGTTCACCGGCAAGCCATGGCAGTACAAGATGCCGGCTGGCGGGCGTGGCTATACGCGGCCGCCGTCGCTGATCAGCCTGTGGTCCACCGCGCCCTTCCTGCTCAACAATACCGTTGGAGAGGACGCATTCGAGCAGGATCCGTCGGTCGATGCACGAATGCGCGTGTTCCAGGCGTCGATCGAGCAGATGCTGTGGCCAGACAAGCGCAAGCGCGATCCGTCACTCGGCGACACCAACCGGGGTGATCCGATCTATCTCATCGATCGCACGACGCAGGACAGCAATATCACGATTCCCGCCGACTACCTGCCGGAGACATTCCGGTCGCTCTCGGCCAGGCTGCATACGCTGCTGCCAAAACTGTCCGGCGCCGATGGCAGCCTCACCATTGGTCCGTTCCCTAAGGGCCTGCCGGTGAACCTGCTCTCCAATCTGCAGCCGCTGCCCGAGAGCGATCGGTTGCTCGACCGTGTGCGCCATGTCGAGAATCTGGTGAAGCTGCTGGTCGATCTGAAGCTGTATCTGCTGACCTTGCCTTCGGGTGCGACGGACGAGCAGAAGGTCGGTGCAATCGGCAGCAGGATGGGCTCGGAACTGCTCGCGCTGAACAAGTGCCCGGACTTCGAGGTGAACCGCGGGCACTACTTCGGCACCGGCGTGGTGCCGGGAGAACCCGCGCTCAGCGACAGCGACAAACGCGCGCTGATCGAGTTTTTGAAGACGTTCTAGCCGCGCCGTGATGGATGCCTGTGATTATGTGATCGTCGGCTCGGGGGCTGGTGGTGGAACGTTGGCGGCGCGGCTGGCGGAAGCTGGCATGCGTGTCGTGGTGCTGGAGGCCGGCGGCGATCCGCGCGACGCCCCGGGCATGCCCGAGGACTACGACGTTCCGGCATTCCATCCGCTGGCGTCAGAACATCCAGCCCTGCGCTGGGACTTCTTCGTCCAGCACTACGCCGACGGGACACGGCAGCGCCGGGATCGCAAGCTGCAGCCGACCGGCATCTACTATCCGCGCTCCGGTGCACTCGGCGGGTGTACCGCGCATAATGCGATGATCCTGACGGCACCGCATGATTCCGACTGGGACGGGATCGCGGCGCTGACCAATGACGCATCGTGGGGCGCGCCGGCGATGCAGCGTTATTTCAAACGGCTGGAAGCGTGTCGCTACCACCCCTTATGGCGTGCGTTGTCGCACTTTGGCTTGAACCCGACTGGACATGGCTGGGACGGCTGGCTGCCAACCGAGCGTGCCATGCCGTGGCAGGTGCTCGAGGATCGCCGGCTGTTGGCGGCCGTCACCGAGTCCGCGATCGCGGCATTGCATGGTTCATCGCGACTGGTGCGAGCGCTGCGACGCTTGCTGCAGTCGCGACTGGACCCCAATGATCGGCGCCTGTTGCGGCGTAACGCCGACGGACTCTGCTTCATGCCACTCAGCACCAACCGACACCAACGGGTGGGAACGCGAGAACGCCTGCTCGATGTCGCCGCGCGCTATCCGGACCGGCTGCGGATCGAGCTGCATGCGCTGGCGACACGCGTGGTGTTTGACGGCAATCGTGCGGTCGGCGTGGAGTATCTCAAGGGTGAACGAATTTACCGTGCGCATCCCGGCGCTTCCGGCAGGCGAGGCGAACAATGCGTTGCTTACGCTCGACGCGAGGTGATCCTGGCAGGAGGCGCGTTCAATACGCCGCAACTGTTGATGCTCTCCGGCATCGGACGACGCGACACGCTGGGCCGACTTGGGATTGCGGTCCGATCGGAATTGCCCGGCGTCGGTCGCAACCTGCAGGATCGCTACGAAATCGGCGTCGTCAACCAGATGGCGAGGCCATGGCGCGTATTGGAAGGCGCGAATTTCACCCGCGGCGACAAACTTTATGGCGAATGGCTGCGGCGCAGAGCAGGAATGTACGTCTCCAACGGAGCAACGCTCGCGGTGTCGCTGCGGTCACGACCGGAACTGCGCGTGCCCGATCTGTTCTGCATGGCGCTGCTGGCAGACTTCAAGGGTTATTTCCCGGGCTATTCCCGCGTCATCGCCGACCATCACGACTATCTCACCTGGGCCGTACTGAAAGCCCACACCAATAATCGTGCCGGTGAGGTCACGCTTCGCTCGGCCAACCCCCGGGACACTCCGCTGGTCAACTTCCGCTATTTTGAGGAAGGCAGCGACAAGTCAGGCGAAGACCTGAAGGCGGTGGTGGCGGGGTTGCGTTTCGTTCGCCAGATGACGCAGGAACTGAAGCGAGATGGCCTGATCAGGCGGGAGGAACTGCCCGGCAATTCGGTGCAGACCGATGAACAGCTCGCTGATTACGTGCGCAACAACGCGTGGGGGCATCACGCTTCCTGTTCCTGCGCGATAGGGCCGCGTGAGGCCGGCGGTGTGCTTGACAGCCGGTTGCGCGTGCACAGCGTTGATCGTCTGCGCATCGTCGACGCCTCGGTGTTTCCGCGCATTCCTGGCTTCTTCATCGCCGGCGCGGTGTACATGGTGGCCGAAAAGGCGGCGGATATGATCTTGGAGGATGCCTAACGGGCGAAGTAGCGCAGCGCCCGCAACCCTGGCAGAAAGAAATACGCGCCGCCGCGCACCGTGATGAATTGCGGCAGACCGGCGATCCGACGACTTGTTCCATTGGACTGAGGCATTGAAAAGCCGCCGGTCGGATAACCCGCCGGCATCGGTTCCCGGTTGCCGAGGAGGGGGTCAGCCTCGTCGCTCATACCGCCGAACTTGGCGCTCATCAACCACGCATTCTGAATGAATTCGAATTGACGCGAGATGTTGGCGTTGAGGCAGATGAAATGCAGTCCGCTGTGCGGGTCTGGCGCATCGGGCTGCATCGCCGCGTGCCAATCAAGCCTGGTGCCAAATTCGCGCCCGCGCCGGATGATGCGATGGAATCGGCTGGACGCAATAAGGTCCTGACTGAGGTCCTGGTGACCGAAGCCCAGCGTACGTATCAGCCACGAAATCCAGCCGCGCTGTCCACCAGGCATATCGCCGGTACGAGGATTGGCGCGCCGCACGTGTGCACCAAACGGACAGCGCAGCCCTTCCGGGTCTTGGTCATAGATGAACTGGTTGCGTTTGATATCGAGATCATCCGGCCCCACACCGCGGATTGGTTGTGCCCGCTTCGGAAGCAGTGCGGCGCCCGACATCTGCCGGCCCACCATTGCCTGTGCAAGTGCAACGCGTTCGACATCATCGTTGGCCTGCGTCGCGAGGAAGCGCCAGAAGCGGCGGACGTCCTGGGAGAGTTCGCGCAGCACAAGATAGCTGCCGTTGCGGCCCAGATCATGGCGCGTGGCATCATCCTCCGCGATCGGCAGAATCGTAGCACCTGGCTGCGCCGCGTCGAGTATCGGTCGGTCCGTATAGAGACCGTATTCATTGCGATAGCCCAGCAGGAATTCTCCCGCCGTCAGGAGATTTCCATAATCGAGATCGGCCGTAGTGCCCGGCTTGCGTTCGCCGGTCCAATCCACACCCGGTTGACTGACGCCATCAGTGAAGCCGAAAGGCTCCTGGCCGCCCATATCGCTCGTGTCCAGTCGATCGAGCACGGCAAGCCCACTGTCGAGCTCAGCTTCGATCTGATGACGCCAGGCATCGAGATTGGTTTCGGCGTAAAGCATGAGCAGCACATGGGGTTCCTGCACCCCCCCCCAACGCCATGACGTGGGGGCGCTGCTTCCTATATCGCCAAGTCGGCGCGATCGCCCTTCCTCTCCTGTCATGCCTGAGACGAACTCGGCGGAAAATCCATCGATGACGCTATCGGCCACACCGAGCGCTCGCATCCCGCGTGCGGTCAGTGCGACCTGCAATACACGGTCAATGCGCTGTCGACGCAATTGCTCGATTGTCGTGACGGACTCCGCCACACTTCCGAGCCACGCGCGCGCCGCCGCCGGATCGTGCACTTGCAGCAGCAGAAAGCACGCCTCCGTCAGCGGACCGTAGCCCGACCACAGCAAGCCTTGGATATCGCCAAATTCGCTGACAGGTTCTGGCATCGCGCGGCTCAGATCAACGCCAGCCAGCGTCGTGCCTCGGCTTCGGTCATCGTCTGGCTCTCGAGCCCTTCGCGGATCTGCGTGTTGCGCGCCAGGTCCGCGGTTGTAAGCCCAGGGTAGGCCTTGTACCAAGCCTGCGTCGGCACCTGATGGCGGCGCAGATAGTACTTGAACGCCATCTCCTCCTTCGCGCCGCCCGATAGCAAAAACTTTGTGCGCGGATAGCCGATGCCGTTGCTGAACACGAGATTCAGCCCGTAGGCAACCTTGTTGATAAAATCGTCCATATAGCTGTCGAGACTGCCATCATAATTGCTTGCGAACAGCAGCCTGCGTCGGTTATCCATGAACACCCATCGAGCGAAGTGGATTGTGCCGACGCGCGCCAACCGGCCGCGCGTATAGATCTGTCGCGTACTGAAGTTCAGCACCCAGAAGATGAGGACCAAGGTTGAGAGCCGAAACCAGCCTGGCTTGACAGTGCCGAACGCGCTGAACTGGTTGGTTACGTCACGATCCTCCAGTTCGCTCAGCGCACTCACGTGCTCGGGTGTCGGTTGCGGTGCGATGACCGCATCCGAGTTCTCGCGTCGTCGCAACTCGCAGAGGAAATACGGCGCATACAGGATGAAGAACGGCAGCAGCGCGATCAGCGCGATCGGCACGCCGATGAGGTTGCCGATCTTGTTCGCGAGCCAGGGCAGGGGTGTCGGCGCTGCTGGAGTGAGCGCGGGGCCAAGCTGCCGCACGGAAGCAGCCATCCGTCGGTGGATTTCAATGGCCGACTCCGTGGAACCGCCTTCCAGTCGTTCACGTAGCGCCGTGTGCAACGCGTCCTCCTCGCGAATCTGCTGCACGGTGCGTCCAACCCAGTTCACATATTGCGCTGCGGGAGTGGCGGAATTTGTCCGCATCCAGGCAAGCAGATCGCCATCTCGATCGAATCCCACACAGTGTTCGAAGATCTTCGCTAATCCTGTAGCAGCCTGCGCTACGAACTCCGCCAGCATGGTCTTGGCCGACCCATCGCAGTCGCCCAGGAACACCAGCCAGACAGGCAAATTGGCAAGCGTCTCGCCGTACTGCCTGAGATCGCCCAGCGTCTCGTCCTGCAGTATCACGAACCGCGCCACGTGGAGCCGATCGAAGCGTGCGAATGGCAGCAGCGGATTGTTCGGATCGACCACGCCGGGCGACGAATTCATTGTCCCCAGCACTGCGCGCAGCTCAGCCTCCAATCCGCGAGCAATTGGTGCCGCCACCATGAAATTGGATTGCGGCGTCATGCCGCGTGTCGTGCGGTCAGAACTGCAGCGAGAAGTCGATCAGCCGCGTCTTGTCCCAGTAAACCTTGCCCAGGTACAGCCCTGGCGGCTGGACCAGCCTGATCTCATCGCGGATCCAATGGGCGACCATCGACGTCTCTGAGTAGTCGAGCACAATGCATTCCTTGCCATCCAGCCAGCTTGGCGCCTTGTAGACCTTGGCGATGATGGCATTCAAACCGAATGGCCCGATGCGATTGCGCAGCAGGCCGGCTTTGGCGTCAAATACCTTGCCCTGCCAGGCGAACACGCCGACGAATTTTGCGATCTCCGGACTGAAAACTGTGCCCGGCGCCACGATTGCGGTGCCGTCCGCCTGGCCATCGGGGATTGGGCCGGCATCGCTCTTGGTGAACAGCGCATCGAGCTCCGCCTGCGACATCTTGAGCAACTGCGGCACGTCGTATGCCATGGTGTCCTCCCCCTCGACGCGTGGAATTTACACTCGCAACGATAGGTGGCGCAATCATTCAACTTGCCCGCGGTGGTCGAATCAGGCTTTCGTGACCAATATAACACGCCGTGGGGAGGTAGCTCTATGCCGGATTTCTGGCAGGCATTGCACGACACAGTCGTCTTTGGACTGCACGTGGAGCGGCGATTCGAACCCTTCTTTCGCCCGGCGGTCGATGCCGTGTTGCGCGAACCGTTGGCAAATCTCATTCAGTACTTGATCAACCGGCAGCGTCAGGATGAAGGGCTCAAACTCGCCGAGGAGAGGCCGAGACCAGGCGAAGAACAGGCGCTGCAGACGATCATCGACACGATGGCGGAGTACATGCGTCAGCACTGGCAGCCAGGCAACTATCAGCGTGCGGGCAACACCAAGACACACGGCGTGGTGCGCGGCACGGTGACGATTCGCGATGACCTGCCGGAGCATATGCGTCGTGGCGTATTTGCCGAGCCACGCGAGTATCGCGCATGGGTGCGGTTCTCCGGACCTGGACCTGATTGGCCCCGCGACATCGACGATGTCGGCTTTGTCAGTTGCGCCATCAAATTGATGGGAGTGCCGGGCCCAAAGCTGCTGGATGATGAGAAATTCACACAGGACCTCCTGTCCATCTGCACTCCAACCTTCGTCACGCCGAACGTGGTGGCCAATGCCACCCTGCAGCAGTGGATCCTCAAGGGCAGGCCGCTGTATTACTTTGCCGATCCGCACGATTCGCACATGCTTGATGGACTGATGCAGTCGCTGTGGAACAAGACCCAGTACAACCCACTGGGAGAGCGCTACTGGAGTTGCGTGCCCTATTTGCTCGGTGAAGGGCAGGCGATGATGTACTCGGTCTATCCTCGCTCGAAAGTATACCGAAAGATTCCGCGACTGCCGCTGCGGCCACCCGACAACTACCTGCGCGACAACATGGTGAAGACGCTGGCCGAACAGGATGTCGAATTCGACATCCTGCTGCAGGTGCAGACCGACCCGTTCCGGATGCCGATCGAGGACGCTGCTGTGCGCTGGCCGGAAAGGCTGTCGCCGTTCATCAGGGCGGCGCGTCTGCACATACCGCGCCAGACATTTGATTCTCCGGCGCAGTTTGCCTTCGCCAACAACCTGTCGCTGAACCCCTGGCATTGCATCCCGGAACATCGCCCGCTGGGCAACCAGAGCCGGGCACGGCGCCGCATGTACTGGGAGCTATCGCAGTTCCGTCAGAAGATGAACAGCACTCCGCATATCGAGCCGACCGGTGACGAGGTGTTTTGATCGAACCTGTGTGGCGTTCTTCTTGTGCCGCGATCCAGCCGAAATCCGTCCCGCTTGCGTTTGCCGCACAGGCGTCAGCATACTGACGGAGGGACGCTTCGACAACGTAAGGGAAAGCGATGGACAGTCAGTTTGATCTGTTGCTGCGCGGCGGACGGGTGATCGATCCGGCGTCAAACCGAGACGGCATAGCCGATATCGGCATCAGCGGCAGTCGCATTGCAGCGATTGAGCCAACGCTTCCCGCCGATGCCGCGCGAGAGGTGATCGATGTCGGCGGGAAGATCGTCACCGCGGGCATGGTCGATACACATGCCCATGTTTATCAACACGTCACCGGGCGCTTCGGTCTCAATGCCGACATGGTGGGTGTGCGCTCCGGCGTCACCACCGTGGTGGACCAGGGTGGCCCAAGTTGCATGACCATCCCCGGCTTCCGGCATTTCGTCGTCCAGAATTCAGAAACCCGTGTTCTGTGCTTCATTTCCGCCTATCTGGTCGGCGGCCTGGAAGGCCATCTCTATCCGTCGCTTTACGGTCCCGACCAGGTGGACGTGAAGGCGACGATCCGAGCGGCGCGGGCTAATCTGGATATCGTGCGGGGCGTAAAGGCGCATGCGGAAATCGGCGGCGCATCGCGTTGGGGCCTTGAGGTAATCAGGCTTGGCAAGCGCATCTCCAGCGAACTCGGCGTTCCGCTCTACATCCACCTGGGGCAGCTCTGGCCGGTTAAGGACGGCGCCACGATCGATCCTGACGAAGTCGTGCAGGCGCTCATGCCTTTAATGGAGCCGGGCGACGTACTGGCACATCCCTTCACGCGTCATCCGGGTGGTTTCGTCTCAGCGGCAACCGGCGATGTCCATCCTGTCGTGTGGGCTGCGCTGGAACGCGGCGTGACGGTCGATGTCGGCCACGGGTCGCATTTCAGCTTCGATATGGCACGTCGCACCATCGAGGCCGGCATCCGCCCGCACACGCTCGGCGCCGACATGCACGGTTACAACGTTCGTGTAGCCGGCGATGGCGATGCGCCCGGGCGTCAGGACAATCCGTTCTTCGGTGTCGCTCCGTTCAATCTGACGCACGCGATGACCGAATTGCTGACATTGGGTATTCCGCTGCCGGAGGTGATTGCGACGGTCACCAGCAATCCCGCACGCATGGTGCAGATGCAGGATAGCATCGGCGCGTTGCTCCCCGGGCGCGAGGCTGACATTTCGGTGCTCGATCTGTTGCGCGGTCGCTTCACGCTGTCGGACAACAGTGGCGAAAAGGTAACCGCGCAGGAGATGCTCACGCCAGCTTTCTCAATCCGCGCGGGCAGAACCGTGGCGGCCGACAGCGCGCTGATTCCACCGACCGCCTTGCTGGCGGCCTAGGCGATGGACGGCAGCGAAACGATCCATCATACCGTTCCGGCGGGCGGTCGCTTCTCAACCCGACTGGAATCAGGCGACATCCTGCGCATTGTCGATTCACATGGCCAGCAGGCGGTGGATTTCCTGTGCTATTCAGTCGATTTGCCAACCGATCGCTACAATGCGCCGAACACGATGAAGATGAATGGCAACATCTATCTGGGAAAGGGAACGAAGCTATACTCGGATCGTGCGCAGGTTCTGATGCGTATTATTGAGGATACTTGTGGCCGTCATGATACGATCGGCGGATGCTGTAGTGCGTGGAGCAATTTTGCACGGTATGGCGTGAAGGACACACCGAGCTGCCACGCCAATTTCGTGGCGGAACTTGCGTGCTGGTCCCTTTCGCCGTCCGACGTGGTGGCCAACGTAAACTTCTTCATGAACGTACCTGTGCGTCCAGATGGCACACTGGCGATCGAACCGGGCCTGTCCAGGCCGGGCGATTACGTGGAACTGGTTGCCGCGATGCCGGTCATCGCGGTGCTGTCCAATTGCCCGCAGCGTTTCAACCCCGCGGCGGGTTTTGGCCCGACAGCGATCGAGGTCATCATTAGGCGGGAGTGAGGTAGACGTGAATGGAGAAAGACAGGATATAAATCGACCGCTGATAATCCGAGGTGGGCTCGTTCTGGATGCGGATGGCTTCCTCGGGTATGCCGATATTCTAGTGCAGAACGGCGTTATCCTCGCGATTGGTGCGCGCGGCATGCCGGCGCCGGATGATGCCGCGATCGTCGATGCTTCGCGTCGCCTGCTGCACCCCGGGTTGGTGAATGCGCATACCCATGGCCACGGCAATCTTGCCCGCTCGATGGGCGACCGGTTCACGCTCGAGCTCCTGCTCGCGGCGGCGCCGCACATGTCGCCTTACGAAACAGTCGAGGAGAAGTGTATTTCCGCGACAATAGGTGCTGCGGAAATGCTGCTGAAGGGTTGTACCGCCTGCTACGACCTCTTCGTGGAATTTCCGTTCCCCACTGAGGACGGCATTGCGGCCGTCGCCGATGTCTATGCGCAGGTCGGAATGCGCGTCGTCATCGCGCCGATGATGGCCGACATGACACTGTACGAAGCTATCCCTGGTTTAATGGAAGCTCTCCCAGCGCATTTGCGGACCGCGGTCGCGCCACTCGGACTGCCACCCTGGCAGGAGACGATCGAGCGCATGCGATCGATCTTGCAGCGATGGCAAGGCGACAGAACGATGGTGCGACCAGCGGTGGCACCGACAATTCCACTGCATTGCCGCGACGAGTTTATGATCGCCTGCCGCGACCTGGCATCGGAGTTCGATGTCGGGATCCACACGCACCTCGCGGAATCGAAGGTGCAGGCGGTCGCGAGTGCGCAGCGTTATGGCCGCTCGCTCACTGCGCATATCGAGCATCTCGGTCTGTTGGGACCACACTTTGTCGCCGCGCATGGTGTCTGGCTGGATACCGAAGACATGCGACGACTGGGCGCGCACGGTGCCTCGATCGCGCACAACCCAGCCAGCAACATGCGCTTGGGCAATGGCGTCGCCGATGCCGTGGGGATGCTTGCCGCCGGCGTCAACCTGGCGATCGGCACCGACGCGACGACCTGCAACGACAACCTCAACATGTATCAGTCCTTGCACTTTGCCGCCGCCGCATCGCATGCGCGAGGACCTGACCCAGCGCACTGGATCACTGCGCCACAGGTGTTCGCCGCAGGCACCGCCGGCAGCGCACACGCGCTCGGGTTCGAGCGCATCGGCCGCATCGCACCTGGCCATGCCGCGGATATCGTGTTCCTCGATCTCGATGCGCCGACGCTGATTCCACTGAACGAACCGGTTACACAGATGGTCATGGGCGAGGACGGCACCAGTGTTGCCGACGTTATGGTCGGTGGCCGCTTCGTGGTGCGCGAGCGACGGCTGTTGACGGTTGATCTGCCCGCACTCGCAGCACGCGCGGCGTCCATGCGCGCCGAGATCGATGTGCGCAGCGCGGCGAGCCGCAGGCGTTTCGACGCAGTGGCACCAATCATCGGTGACTTCTGCCCAGCGTTGGCACGCACTGAGTGGCACATCAACCGATGGTGCGGCTGCACCTAGCGCAACGCCTGCCGCGTCGGGGGAGGGGCTATCCCCGCATCCCGATCACAACGGGCCGTCTGGTGATGTCGATCCGCGCCTCGATCCACTCGACAAACTTCGCCGTCGGGTAGCTGATCAGGAAATAGATCACCGCCACCATCGCGAAGATTTCAAAGTGTTTGTAGGTGGCCGAGGCCAACAACTCGCCACTGAACATCAGATCGCGCATGGTGATCACCGACACCAAGGCAGAATCCTTGAATATGGACACGAAGAAATTGCCGAGCGAAGGAACGATGATGCGGATTGCCTGCGGCAGGATGATGCGCCGCATCAGCAGGGGGCGTGACATTCCCACGGACGAGCCCGCCTCCCATTGGCCCTTCGGGATCGCCTGGATGCCGGATCGGAACACCTCGGCCATGTAGGCTGCATAGTTCAACGTTAGGCCCAGCGCACCGGACACGAACGGCGTCAGCACGATGCCGGCATAGGGCAGCACGTAGTAAATGAAAAACAGTTGCAGCAGCAGCGGCGTGCCGCGAATGAACTGAATGTAGCATGCCGCGGCAACTCGCAGCGGCATGATGCGTGAGATGCGCGCTATGCCGGTCGCCAGTCCGAAGATCAGCGCCAGACCGAATGCCAGCAGTGAGACCGCGATGGTGAGCACCGCCCCCTGGAGCAGCGCCGGCAGGAAGCCGATCATGTCGTCGAGTGAGAAGATCATCGGTTCTGCCGCGCCGCGCCTTGCGGCCCCTAATTATTGTAGCCGGACAGGCCCCACTTCGACAGGATCTCCTTCATCTTCCCGTTATATTGCATCCATTGGATTGCCGACGAGACCGCTGTCACCCATTCGATGTCGCCTTGGCGGAACGCATAGCTGCTATAGCCGACCGGATTCTTGAAAGTGTGGGGATCGTAGTCCTCGACCGTCTCGATCTTCCATTCCGGATGTTCCTTCATCTGCGCCGCCACCACCGGCTGGTCGAACAGCGCGGCGTCAGTGCGGCCGATTGCCAACTCCGGGATGATCTGCGCCCAGTCCTTGTAGCCCTGGAACTTCACGCCGGGTATCGCCTGAACCCACTCGGCGTAATTCGTTCCGAGCAGAGTGCCCACCGTGTAGCCCTTCAGGTCGGCAAGCTGGTGCAGCTTGTGTGGGTTGCCCTTGGGGACCACAAGCGCTTCCGCGTAGTAGTAAGTTCCCCAGCAGAAGTTCACCACTTTCGAGCGGTTCTTTGTGTAGTGGATCGAATCGCCGACTATGTCGAACCGTCCGTCCAGCAGACCAGGGATCAACCCGTCGAACGTCACCGTCTGCACCGTGATCTTGTCGATCTTCAGCATCTTCGCGACATAATGCAGGACGTCGCCGTCCAGGCCGGTCCACTCATTGGTCTTCGGGTCGAGGAATGAATACGGCCAATCGTTCGAGGTACCGACTACCAATCCTTTCTGCTGTATCTTCGCGAACGAGTCATCGCCGCCGTTGATCTTGATCAACGAGAAGTCGGGATAGTCCTTGTCGTCCACCGCCGGCGGTGCGGCGGCGGCGGCACCCGCGCTGCCCGCCGCGAGCAGTGTCGCCGCACCGCCGATTGCGCCCGTGCGCATCAGGCCGCGTCGGCCAAGTGGAACTCGTGACGTGTTTGTCGGTCATGCCGGTGTTGCCCCATTTTGTGTTGTCACGCCGTGACTGAGCTTGCGTCTGCCGCTACCTCAGTGCCCCCGCTCCTGTTCAAGATCGATTGCAGGAACTGCCGGGTCCGCGGACTGCGCGGATTGGTGAACACCGTGGAGGGCGGACCCTCCTCGACGATGTTGCCGGAATCCATGAACACGACGCGGTCAGCGACCTCGCGCGCAAAGTCCATTTCGTGGGTGACCACGATCATGGTCATCCCCTCGCTCGCGAGTTGCCGCATCACCCGCAGCACGTCGCCCACCAGTTCCGGATCAAGCGCGGACGTCGCCTCGTCGAACAGCATAAGCTTCGGGTTCATCGCCAAAGCTCGCGCAATCGCCACGCGCTGCTGCTGCCCGCCACTGAGTTGGTGCGGATACGATCCCGCCTTCTCAGCCAACCCAACCTTGGTCAGCAATGCCAGCCCGCGCGCCTTTGCGTCGGCTGGCGGCTCGCGCAGCACATGCACCGGCGCCTCGATCACGTTGCCCAGCGCTGTCAGGTGAGGGAACAGATTGAACGATTGAAACACCATGCCGATCTGCGCACGGATCGTCTCAATGCGGCGGTCGGGATCAGCGACAATCTTGCCGTTCTTCTTGTAGCGAAAAACCGGTTTTCCCTCGAAATGGATCGTGCCGTCGTCGATCGTTTCGAGATGGTTGATGCAGCGGAGCAGTGTAGACTTGCCGGCGCCCGACGGCCCAATGATGCAGACCACCTCGCCGCGCGGAACGGACAGCGAGACGTCAGTCAACACCTCAAGTCGACCGAACGATTTCCAGATGCCATCGAGCCAGACGACGGGCACGGCACTTAGGGTTGGCGTCGAAGCATTCACGGTCCAATCAACCTGAGACCATCCCTGAAGCCGCCCGCCATGTTTGCCAGCCGCATCAGCCCGCTGCGCTCCAGCACGAGGTCGGCCTGCGTGCCGCAATCGCCAGGCGTGCTGCTGGTGTGACCGCCGGCCCAATGCACGCGGTACAACGGTGGCGTGCTCAGACGACGCGCCTCGATCACAAAACTGCCCCCATCGCGAGCCATGACGCTTGGGCTGAGAACGCAATGTTTGTTCCGAAACCCGTCGGTCACGCCGGCGTGTACAGGATCGACGATTGCGCCATCGACGGACCACTGCTCGCTCGCCGCTGTGTCGGGCTTGAACACAATGACGCCCCCAACCGATGGTCCGAACTGCTCGAGTTCCTGCATGGCCCACAACCCTGTCGTCACCGTCAGTAGCGCCCCGGCAACCAACATCAGGATGGCGGCCACGAACGAATCGTCCACGCTCTGCCGGCGTGGACGCGCGGCAACGTCGCGTCGGCGGCGCCACCAGTGCGCGTTCATGGCGCCTCGTCGCTTCGGTACGCGGCGCGGAGGACCAACTGCACTTGGTGCGCCAACTTCCCTTTCGGGTCGCAAGAGACTCTCTCGTCCATCATCAGGAAAGCAGCAAGCGACATGCCAAACGCAGCTGCCGCCCCAATCGGCACCATCGAGCGAGCTTGCCCTGAATTTCGGCAGCGCATGGCGTAATCGAAGGCTATTGCACAGAACTTGCCGTCAGTACTCGATGAGCACATCCCGCAGGGTTCGCCCCCGATATGCCGTTCGCATCAGACCGCGCCGTTGCAACTCCGGAACCAAACCCTCCGTTACCTCCACGATCAGCCGGCGGTTGGTGCGCTGGAATGGCGTACTGATGAGGAAGCCGTCGCCGCCGATCGCCTCCATGGCGTTCTCCATGCGGTCTGCCACCGTGTCGGGCGCACCGACGAAATCCACCTTCGAATCAGGGGCGCCGAACCGCTCCATCGCGAGTTGGCGCAATGTCTTGCCGCTGCCCCATTGGGCGAACTTGTCGAGCGAGCCCTGCTCGCCGTTGGTGGTCAATCGCGGCAAGGGCTGGTCCAGATCGTACTTGGAGAAATCGATGTCTGTGACGGTCGCCGTGCTGGCCAGTGCACGCTCGATGAAGTGCGGTGACGACACCATGCGCTGACGCTTCGCCTGTGCCTCTTCGTCAGTCTCGGCAAGGATCGGGTACACCAGGAACAGCACCTTGATGTCGTCTGGATTCCGTCCGAACGACACAGCGTGACGGCGGACATCGTCGCGATACTGCTTCATGCCCGCGATGCCGTTTGCGGTGGCGATGATCGAATCCGCATGTTTCGCCGCAAAGGCGCGACCGCGCGGCGAGCCTCCCGCCTGCACGAACACCGGCTTGCCTTGCGGTGAGCGTACGGTGTTCAGCGGACCTCGGCACTTGAAATACTTGCCCTCGAAGTGGATTGGCCGAACCTTGCGGTAGTCGGCATAGGTGCTCGTGGCGCGATCCATCACCACCGCATCGGGGTCCCACGAGTCGAAAAGTTTGCAGACCAGATCGACGTATTCGTCCGCCATCTCGTATCGCTGTTCACGTGGGGGCAGCTTGTCGAGACCGAAATTCTGCGCCGCGATGTCCTCACCGGAGGTGACGATGTTCCAGCCAAAACGGCCACCGGCGATGTGGTCCAGCGTCGAGCAGAGACGCGCCAGCATGAACGGTGGATAGGCCAGTGTGGACATTGTGGCAACGACACCAAGTCGCGAGGTCGCCGCCGCAATCAGCGCCGCAAGCGGCATCGGATCGTGTTTCGGCACCTGCAGCGCGTGCTTCAACGCGGCCTCGGAGCTGTCGCCATACGCCTCCGACACCATCAGCGTGTCCTCGATCATGATGTAGTCGAAGCACGCGCGCTCCAGCGCCTGCGCCATGTCCACGTAAAACTTGCCGTCCCAGGGCGACCCGCCGGCCGCCAGCGGATTGTCCCATTCGCCCGGCGTGAAGTTCATGAACCAGCCGAGATGAAGCGGTCTGCCTGCCACGCGCTGCGCCTCCTGTTCCGGGATTGTCCGGGCATCGTCAGCAAATCCCAGGCCAGCCGCCCTGGCACATGGGTTGCTTCGCTGTCAGCGCGAACATAAGAACGGAGGGGCAACTTCATGCTGAGACGTACAGTGCTGACTGCGGCCGGTTCGGCTGCCCTGCTGGGCATCGCAGGCACACGCGCGGCGCGGGCGGATACGCTGGACGAGGTTAAGAAGCGCGGTACGCTCGTGGTCGGCATGGAAGCCGCTTACGTGCCCTATGAGTTCTTCAAGGATGGCAAGATCATCGGCTACGATCCCGAGATCATCGACAGCTTCATCCCGAAGCTCGGGGTGAAGGCCCAACTCGTCGATACCGCGTGGAACGGCATCATCCCGGCGCTCTATGCCAAGAAGTTCGACGTCATCATTTCCGCCATGACCATCACCAAGGAACGGGCCGAGAAGGTGCTGTTCTCCATGCCTTACGCTGACGCGAGCAACGTCATCCTGCTGCGCGCCAACGAGGACCGGATCAAAACCGCCGACGATCTGTCCGGCAAGATCATTGGCGTGCAGATCGGCAGCGCGGCTGCCGGCATCATCAAGACGTTCGAAGCGAAGCTGAAGGCGTCCGGCAAGCCCGGATACGCCGACGTCAAGCAGTACGAGCACTACCCCGAAGCCTACCAGGACCTGCTCAACAAGCGCGTCGATGCGGTGGTGAACTCGAAGTCGACCATGCTGGTGGTGATGAAGGACGCGCCAGGCAACTTCAAGATGATCGGCGGGGTGTCCGACATCACCGCGTATTTCGGCATGGCGTTCCGCAAGGAGGACACGGCCTTCCAGACATTTGTCAACCAGCAGCTCGCCGCCATGAAAACCGATGGCACGTTGACAAAGCTTCAGGAAAAATGGTTCGGCGCCACGATGGACACGCCCAACGAGGTCCCCGAAGTACTGCCCTGACGCCAGTACCAGATGCCGGATTTTGATTGGGGGGTGATGTGGTACGCGGCGCCCTATATGCTGCAGGGCGCCATGGTCACGTTGGAGATCTCCATTTGCGCAATGGCGGTCGGTACCGTGGTCGGCCTGGTCTGTGGCCTGATCAGTGTTTCCGATCTCGCCATACCAAAAGCGGTCGTGCGCGCCTATGTCTATTTCGTGCGCGGAACGCCGGCCCTCGTGCAGATCTTTCTGGTCTACTTCGCGTTGCCACGCATCGGCTTCGAACTGTCGGCGTTCGCGAGCGGTGTCGCGGCGCTGGCGTTCAACTCTGGCGGCTTCATTTCGGAAATCGTCCGCGCCGGCCTGCAATCTATCGATACGGGCCAGAGCGAGGCAGCACTTTCCATCGGCATGACCAACCGCCAATCAATTCTGTTCATCCTGTTGCCGCAATCGCTGCGACGCATCACGCCGCCCTTGACCAACGAAGTTATCACCCTGGTGAAAAGCTCGTCGCTCCTTTCGGTGATATCGATCACCGAGCTTACCCGCTCCGCCCAGGTGATCATTGCCGAGCGATTCACGCCGTTTGAGCTATATGCTGAATTGGCGGTGTACTACCTGGTGATGATTTCGGTGCTCGCCTGGTTTTCGGAATACGTCGAGAAGAAGCTGGCATGACAGCCCCACCACTGCTCGCCATCCACGGCCTGTCGAAAGTGTTCAGCGATGTACCCGTCGTCGACCGCGTGGATCTCGCGGTGACGCCGGGCGAGATCGTCATGGTGATCGGCCCAAGTGGCGCCGGCAAATCCACGCTGTTGCGTTGCGTGAACCGCATCGAGATCCCCACCACAGGCGAGGTGGTGCTCGACGGCACCAACATGGCCGGCGAACGCCGCAACGGCCGGCTTATGCCGGACAAACCCGCCGACACCGCGCGAAAGCGCCGTCGCATCGGCATGGTGTTCCAGCAATTCAATCTGTTCGCTCATCTCAGTGCGCTCGACAACGTGGCGATCGGCCCGCGCCGCGTACTCGGGATGAAACCCGCGCACGCGCGCGCTCTCGCCGCGGAACAGCTTGCCAAGGTGCGCATGTCGGAGCACGCGGCGAAGCGTCCCGCGCAGCTGTCGGGCGGCCAGCAACAGCGCGTCGCGATCGCGCGCGCCACCGCAATGCGGCCGTTGCTGATGCTGTTCGACGAGCCGACCTCCGCGCTGGACCCCGAACTGGTCGGCGAGGTGCTGGAGGTGATTCGCGCGCTGGCGCAGAACGGCATGACGATGCTGGTCGTGACGCACGAGATGCAGTTCGCACGCGAAGTGGGTTCGCGCGTGCTGTTCATGGATGGCGGCCGCATTCTCGAAGACGCAGCCCCGGCAACATTCTTCGCCAAGCCACAGCATCCGCGTGCCCAGGAGTTCCTGCGCCGCATCCACGTGCCGGTTGCCGCCATCTGACGGCGGGCTATCCTGCGCTCCAACTCTGAGGGTGCGAGCATGCGGATCGCTGTGACCGGCGAACTCGGGCGACTTGGACGCTACGTCGTGCGCGAATTGGCGGGGCACACCGTGCGCGTCCTGGACATCGGCCCAGCCGGCGAATGCCATCAGGCCGACCTGCGTGACCTCCACGCGTTGCGTGCGGGCCTGCTCGACATAGAAGTGGTCGTGCATCTCGGTGGCATCGATCGCTCAGTCGCCACCGACGATGCGGCGACCATGCAGGTCAATGCGATGGGCACCTGGAACCTGTTCGAGGCCAGCCTGCAAACAGGCGTTCGCCGGGTGATCCATTGCTCCAGCAGTTCGGTACTCGGGCTGGATTGCAGCAATCCCCACATGCCGCCGTGCTATCTGCCGATCGACGAGGCGCATCCGCTGCGCCCGACAGATGCCTACGGTCTCAGCAAACAATGCGGAGAGCGCATCGCTGAAGCATTCTCGCGCCGCGGCGTCGAGGTGATGGTCATCCGACCGTGCTTCGTCGCGTTCCCCGAGATGGCCGACTTCATGGCAGGCAAGCCCGCTCCGGAAGACCGCGCCGAAGCGATGCCGTATCTGCGGACCTATGTCGGGCCACAGGACTGCGCGCGTGGCTTTGCCGCCGCTGCTTCCGCCGACTATGCCGGATTCGAGACGTTCTTCCTTGCCGCAGCCGATGCATTCACGGACGAACCGACACCAGCCCGGCTCGAAGCACTGTACGGCGAACCGATCCCGCTACGCGATGCCGCGCCGTATCGGGCAATCCCCAACGCCTCTCCGGTCTCTCACGCCGCGGCAGAAGAGCGCCTTGGCTGGGCACCGACGACACGCTGGACGGCGGGTGCAATCACGGCTTGACTGTCTCCCCGTCGTTTGGGGAGGAGCAAATGAGCCTGACCAATCAGGTCGCTTTGGTGACTGGTGCCGGCCAGGGCATCGGCAAGGCATCCGCACTCGCCTTGTCTGCAGCCGGAGCGCATGTCGTCGCTGCCGATATCGATCAGCAGAAAGCCGAGGCCACCGCCGATGCCATCATGTCGCAGCAACGCCGCGCGCTCGCTGTGCAGGCGGATGTCGGCAACCTGCAGGACATCGACCGGATGGTGCGGCAGGCGCTGGAGCAGTTCGGTCAGATCGATATCCTGCTGAGCAATGCAGGCGTGACGCGCCGTGCCGACATCATGGAACTGACCGAGGCTGATTGGGACCGCATCCACCGCGTGAATGCGAAGGGTGTGTTCTTCTGCCTCCAGCGCGTCGCGCGGGAGATGATTCCACGCCGCAGCGGCCGGATCATCAACATCGCCTCGATTGCAGGCAAGGGCTACGAGGGCACGTCGAATGCGGCCTACGCGGCAAGCAAGGGCGCCGTGATCAGCCTGACGAAGACAGCCGCGCAGCAGTTGGCGAAACACAACATCAACGTCAATTCTGTCTGTCCCGGCGTGACGCGCACCGCGCTGTCCGAGGACAACCTGCGTGTCCGCGCGCAACAGGAAGGTGTCAGCGTCGAGGAGATGGAGCGCCGCCGCGCCGCGGTGATCCCGCTGAAGCGCGCGAATGACCCGGAGGATATCGCCGCAATGGTGGTCTTCCTTGCATCGCCCGGCGCGCGCAACATTACCGGTCAGTCCTTCAACGTCGATGGCGGCCTGATTCCAGATTGAACAAGGAGACGTCTCATGAGCGTCGCAGATCCCAATCAACTGATCCTGACAGGGGAAAATCCGTTCATCCGGCTGAGCGAGACGGACGGAGCACCCTTCACCACCAATGCCAGCTTCTGGCGCATCATCCTGTGTCCCGCCGGGCCAGGGCACGTGCTCTATCTCAAGAGCGAACTGACGAACGACCGCTGGCGCATCTACTCGGACAACGTCGCAATGGCGCGCTGGCTGCAATCCACCGTGCAGGGCATGCTCAATCCGGAGTTAGCCGACCAGGCGATTCCGGTGACCGATGCGGAATTTTCCACAGAAGGCGATCCGCACAATTTCTGGACCGAGCGTCTCGTTGCCCACGACGAAGAGATTGCGCTCACGTGGTACAATATCGGCGAGCCGCTGCTGATCCATACCCAGCCGAATGCCGAGCCAGGCCGGCCGTACGGTGTATGCACTGTGCTGATCCCGGCACTCGGCGCACGCCTGACGCGCAACGGTTCCCAGGCGCACGGCCAAGCGTGGCCCCGCGAACGCGAAGGCCGTCCCTTCAGCACCTGCGCGCTCGCCTTCTCCGAAAGCTGGACCGCGGCACGCTGACCTCAAATGTCATTCCGAGGAGCATAGCGACGCGGCAATCTCGATCGTCAGCACGCTCCGGACCATCACAGCAGGACCAACCGCATGGATGAGCTCGCGCACATCGTGACCGGGCACACGGTTCCGCCCCACATCTTCCTGTCCGGCATAGACGCATTGTTGCCCGGCATCCGTGCGCGCTCGGCGGAAGCGGAGCAGCTCGGCCGCATCCCGGACGACATCGTCCGCGATCTGACCGATGCGCACGTGTTCCGTGCCGTGCAGCCTCGCCAATGGGGTGGCCTGGAGCTCGACCCGGCAACCTTCTTCGAGGGCATGGTGCGGATAGCCAGCGCATGCGGTTCGACCGGATGGGTCGCAAGCGTGGTCGGCATCCACCCCTGGCAGGTCGCGCTTTTCGACGAAGCCGCTCAGCGCGATGTCTGGGCCAACAATCCCGACTCCCGTATCTCCTCCTCGCTCGCGCCGACCGGAAAAGTCGAGCGTGCATCTGGAGGTTTCCATCTGTCAGGCCACTGGCGCTTTTCGAGTGGCGTGGATCACTGCGAGTGGGCCCTGCTCGGTGGCCATGTGCCGCCTGCGGGTGATGGCACGCCGGAATACCGCACCTTTCTCGTTCCGGTCAGCGATTGCGCCATCGATCATGTAAGCTGGAATGTTACCGGGCTCGCGGGAACCGGCAGCAAGGACCTGGTCATTGCCGGCGCCTTTGTTCCCGAACATCGCACGCACAGCATCCTCGACGTGTATCATCACAGGGATCCGGGTTTTGCGGTCAATAACCGTCCGCTGTTCCGTTTGCCCTGGCATCTCATGTTCTGCTACGCGATCGCCTCACCAGCGATCGGTGCGGCGACCGGCGCGCTCAATGCCTTTATCGAGAACAACCGGATGCGCATCTCCTCCTTCGGCGGACCCCAGGTCGCGCTCAACCCCGGACTGCAACGTCGGCTGGCGGAAGCCTTGACCGTGGTGGACGCGGCGCGGACACGCGTGACGAAAACCTGGCTCGAATTCCTGGCGCTCGTCGAGGCCGGTCAGGAAATTCCCTACGAACGCCGCGCTCAGTGCAAATACGAAGGAGCACATGCACTTGCCTCATGTGCGCGGGCGGTGTTCGAGGTGCTGGAGATGAATGGCGGCCGCACAATGCACGCGGACACGCCGTTTCAACGCTATTTCCGCGACCTTCTGGCCATGCGCAATCACCCGGCTGCTGGCCTGGAGGCTGCGGCGACGCTTTACGCCGGCGCGAAGCTGCGCGTCGACCCGCCGCCATTCACGCCGTCGCAGCGCAGCGTCCTGTAGTCAACGATGTTGCTCGGCTTCTATCTTTGCCGTAGCATCAAAAGTCGTAAACGGGAGGATATAGTAACATGTCAGGGACGATTCACATTCATCCGTCCGTGGATCAAGGTGTGAAACCCGGTTCGGCAAACTTCTCTGGCGGCACGCTGGTGTGCAAATGCGCGCAGTCACCGGTGAAGGTCGCGATCAAGGGGAACGTGGCCTATGACCACGCCTGCGGATGCACCAAATGCTGGAAGCCGGCCGGCGCGACCTTCTCTGTCGTCGCCGTCGTGCCACGTGCCAACCTGAGCGTTACGGAGAACGCCGACAAACTCGCGATCGTCGATCCGAGCGCCGCCATTCAGCGCTATGCCTGCAAGGCATGCGGCGTTCATATGTATGGCCGGATCGAGAACACGAAACATCCATTCTACGGCTTTGACTTTATCCATCCGGAACTGTTCCAGGAGACCGGCTGGGCGCCCCCCGAATTCGCCGCCTTCGTCTCGTCCGTGATCGAATCAGGCATCAATCCGGATCAGATGGCCGGCATCCGCGGCCGTCTGAAGCAGCTCAACCTCGAGCCGTATGACGCGCTGTCGCCTCCGCTGATGGACGCGATCGCCACGCATATCGCCAAGGCATCCGGCGCGTTGCCGGCCTGAGATCCGGCAACGCGAGGCGAGGCGGCAAGGATCAGTAGGTCACGACGCTGCGGATACTTTCGCCTCGCCGCATCAGTTCGAAGCCTTCGTTGATGCGTTCGAACGGCAGAACGTGCGTGATCAGGTCGTCGATATTGATGCGACCTTCCATGTACCAATCGACGATCCGCGGCACGTCGGTGCGACCCCTGGCGCCGCCGAATGCGGTCCCCTTCCAGACACGGCCGGTCACCAACTGGAAAGGCCGCGTGGCGATCTCCTGTCCCGCGCCGGCAACGCCGATGATGATTGACTGGCCCCATCCGCGATGCGCGCATTCCAGTGCCTGGCGCATGACCTTTACGTTGCCGATGCACTCGAAGCTGTAGTCGGCACCGCCCTTCGTCAAATCCACCAGATAAGGCACCAGGTCACCCTGAACCTCGCTCGGGTTGACGAAATGCGTCATGCCGAACTTCTCGGCGATCTCCTTCCGCTTCGGGTTGAGGTCGACGCCGACGATCTGCTCCGCGCCCACCATTCGCAGACCTTGGATCACGTTCAGCCCGATCCCGCCGATACCGAACACCACGCAGCGCGCGCCGGCCTCGACCTTCGCGGTGTTCATCACCGCGCCGATCCCGGTTGTGACGCCACAGCCGATGTAGCAGACCTTCTCGAACGGCGCGTCCTCGCGGATCTTCGCCAGTGCGATCTCCGGCAGCACGGTGAAGTTGGCGAATGTCGAGGTGCCCATGTAGTGCATCACCGGCGACCCGTTGCTCGAGAATCGACTGGTGCCGTCCGGCATCACGCCACGACCCTGCGTGGCCCGGATCGCGACGCACAGGTTGGTCTTGCGGCTCAGACAGTATTCGCACTGCCGGCATTCCGGCGTGTAGAGCGGGATGACGTGGTCGCCCTTCTTCAGCGACGTCACCCCCGGGCCTACCTCCGCCACAATGCCGGCGCCCTCATGGCCGAGGATGGCCGGAAATATTCCTTCGGGATCGGCGCCGGACAGCGTGTATTCGTCGGTATGGCAGATGCCGGTGGCCTTGATCTCCACCAGCACCTCGCCTGCCCGCGGGCCTTCCACGTCCACTGTTTCCAGGCTGAGGGGCTTGCCCGCCTCGCGGGCCACGGCTGCACGAACCTTCATCGCATCCCTCCCTAGTGGCGTCGACTACTGCTTCTTCTGGCCATCCGGCCCAAACTGTTCCAGATAGGCTATCACGTCCTTCCGCTTCTGTTCATCCTTAAGCCCGGGGAAGATCATCTTCGTGTGCGGGACGACCGCCTGTGGAGATGTCAGGTACTTGTCGAGTTCTTCCGGTGTCCAGATAATACCGGAATCCTTGTTGGCCGGCGAATATTCATAGCCCGGGTAGGTGCCCGCCTTGCGTCCGACCACACCGTTGAGCACGGGTCCAACTGCAATCTTCGCATTGGGGCCGATCTGATGGCAGGCGCGGCACACCAAAAAGTCCTTCTCGCCAGCTGCGGCATCCTGTGCGTGCACCGAACCTGTCGCTGCCATGATCACCGCCGCTGCAACGATTGCTGTCCGGAGCACTGAGAATCCTCCCGTGATTGCCTCACCGAAGGTGCAGATAGTGTCCGACCCAGTCAACGTGCCAATCAGATTTTCTCGTCCTCCTGACCCGGCCAGGCGCAATGCCAGCGCGCCACGCGCAGTTGCGGGTGCTCACTGATCCACTGCGCCAGGTACGGCTGCGCCTGCATTGTGCAGGCTCGCAGCGAGCCCGCCGACTGGAACATCAGGTGATACTCACGGCAGGTGCCTGGGCTGGCCAGGGTGCATGCCAGAACAATGAGGTCCATCAGGTTCATCGGTCTTTCCAATGGTCTAGTATCGGGGTTGCGGCGCTCATGCATTTCCCGCAACAGGTTGCAAGTTTTTCATCCCCGGCGGGTTAATTCAATGAACGGTGGGCCGAGGCACTGCTTGAAGACACAAGGATAGTGCTCCATCCTGCCCTGAATGGAACGTCCAACACTGATGTTGCGCCACGGGTTCGGCCGGCGCGCCATGATCGCGATCACCGCGGGTGCCGCGCTCGCGGTAAAGCCACACGTGGCGCGGTCCGATTCCACCACAGTTCAGGTTGGCTACCTCCGTTGGATGGAAACGCGTCAGACGATATCACTGCTGGACAAGGCACCTCCGGATAATGGCCTTGCGGGCGCGAAGCTCGCCATGGCCGATAACAATACAACCGGTCGCTTCATGAACCAGCAGTTCGAGCTTTCGGATGCGCCGGTGCGAGAAGACGATGATCCGGTCACGATAATGTCGGGACTGGCAGAACATGGCATCGTGCTCACATTGTCGGATCTGCCGGCTGATCGGCTGCTGAAGCTTGCCGACGCTGCACGCGCGAAACAGATCACGCTGTTCAACATCCAGGCTCCGGATGACGCGCTGCGCCAGGAGAACTGTCGCGACAACGTGATTCACGTGGCGCCCTCACGTGCCATGCTCACTGACGCGCTCGCACAATACCTGGTGTGGAAGAAATGGTCTCGCTGGGTGCTGATGTACGGTTCGCATCCCGAGGACGCGTTGCTGGCAGACGCCTATCGCCGCGCGGCACTGCGCTTCGGCGCACACATCGTGAAGGAACGTGAATACAAGGATGCGGGCGGCTCGCGGCAGACCGATTCCGGCGTCGTACAGACCCAGCAGCAGATGCCGGTCTTTACCCAGGGACTGCCCGACTACGACGTGCTGGTGACGGCCGATGAGAACGAGGTGTTCGCCAACTATCTGCCGTATCGTACCTGGGATGCGCGACCGGTGGTTGGCTCCGCGGGGTTGCGTCCGGTCGCCTGGGACCCGGCCAGCGAATCATGGGGCGGAACGCAGCTTCAGGACCGTTTCGTCCGAATGGCTCATCGGCGCATGACTGAGCTCGACATGCAGGCCTGGACCGGGTGTCGCATGATCGGCGAAGCCGCCAGCCGAACCAATTCGGTCGATCCGGCGAAGATCATGCAGGACATGAAAAGCCCGACCTTCGGCGTTGCGGCCTACAAGGGCCAAAAACTCTCGTTGCGAGACTGGGACTGGCAGCTTCGCCAGCCGATCCTGCTGTCGGACGGTCGTACCGTCGTGTCCATGTCGCCGCAACCGGGTTTCCTGCACCAGGTAACCGAACTGGACACACTCGGCTTCGATCGGCCGGAGACCAAATGCAAACTTTGATGAGATGCCATCTCGCCTGTCTGCTCCTGATGGCGACGTCAGTTCCGGCGCTCGCGTACACGGCTTATGTATCGAATGAGCGCGACAACACGATCAGTGTCGTCGATCTCGATCAGATGAAGACTGTGAAGACCATACCTGTCGGCCAGCGCCCGCGCGGCATCACCATGACCAAGGACGGCAAGGACATTCTGGTCTGCGCGAGCGACGACGATACCATCCAGATCATCGACGCCGCCACGCTGCATATCGTCGGCGATCTGCCATCGGGTCCCGATCCTGAAACATTCGCGCTGCACGTCTCGGGCAACCCGCTCTATGTGTCAAACGAAGACGACAACATGATCACCGTGATCGATGTGCCGACGCGTAAGGCGATCGCGCAGATACCGACCGGCGTCGAACCTGAAGGCATGGCGGTGAGCCCCGACGGCAAGACCATCGTGAACACGTCCGAAACCACCAACATGGCGCATTTTCTTGATTACGATACGCGCAAGATGGTGGCCGCGGTGCTGGTCGATGCCCGGCCGCGTGTCGCGATGTTCAAGCACGACGGGTCGGAGGTCTGGGTCTCTTCCGAACTCGGCGGCACGGTCAGCGTGATCGACCCGGTGAAGCACGTCGTGACCCACAAGATCTCGTTCGAGGTGCAAGGCCTGCGGGCGGAGGCGATACAGCCCGTGGGCATCCGGTTCACCAGCGACGACGCGACGGCATTCGTGGCTCTGGGGCCGGCCAACCGCGTCGCGGTTATCAATGCGAAGACCTACAAGGTCGAGAAGATGCTGCTCGTCGGACAGCGCGTCTGGCAGATGGCCTTCTCACCCGATCAGAAATACCTGCTGACCACCAACGGACTTTCGAACGACATCTCGGTGATCGATGTGGCCGGGCTCGATGTGGTGAAGTCGATCCAGGTTGGCCGGCTGCCCTGGGGTGTTGTCGTGTCGCCGAAATGAGCGCGACCGCGATCACCGATACACCGCCCCGCGCCACGCCGGACGCAACATCGGTCGTTCCGGCACTCGCCGTGAACAACGTCAGCCACGCGTACGGATCGCGCCAGGCATTGCAGGACGTCAGCCTGACTGTGGCGCAGGCGCGCTTCACCGCGTTGCTCGGCTTGAACGGCGCCGGCAAGACCACGCTGTTCTCATTGATCACGCAACTCTACGACACAAAGCATGGATCGATCGAGGTGCTCGGTTATCGCGTATCCCGCGAGCCGGGCAGGGCGCTCCGTCTGCTAGGCGTGGTGTTTCAGGCACGGACGCTCGATCTCGACATATCCGTTATGGACAATCTGCTGTATCACGCCGCGCTCCACGGCATCGGCCGGCGCGAGGCGCGTCAACGCGCGCTTGCCGCGCTACAGGAGATCGAACTGGCCGACCGCGCCAAGGACGCCGTGCGCCGTTTGTCGGGTGGACAGATGCGGCGGGTCGAGATCGCCCGCGCCCTGCTGCACCACCCGCGCGTCCTGGTGTTGGACGAACCGACGGTCGGGCTGGATGTCGCGTCGCGCGCCGCCATCCTGCGCCATGTTCGCTCGCTGGTCCGCGAGCGCGGCGTCGCCGTCCTGTGGGCAACCCACCTCCTCGACGAGGTCGCGTCTGACGATGCTGTCGTCGTGCTGCACCACGGCCGTGTGCTCGCGTCAGGCGCTGTGTCCGACGTCGTCGCATCATCGGGTGCCACAGACATGCGAAGCGCGTTCATCGCATTGACCGGCGCCACACCGGAGGGCGCAGAGTGAGCAGCACCGGAACCGGCGATCGAACCCTGGGCTTCACGCTCGGTCAGTATCTCATCTGCCTGCGCGGCATCGCCTGGCGCGAAGCGCTGCGGTTCCTCAACCAGCGGGAACGCTTTGTCTCAGCACTCGTTCGCCCGTTGGTCTGGCTATTCATATTCGCCGCCGGTTTCCGCCAGATCCTCGGCGTCTCGATCATTCCGCCTTACCAGACCTACGTCCTTTACGAGGTCTACGTCACGCCCGGACTGATGGCGATGATCCAATTGTTCAACGGCATGCAGTCCTCGCTCTCGATGGTCTACGATCGCGAGATGGGCAACATGCGCATGTTGCTGGTCAGCCCGTTTCCGCGCTGGTTCCTGCTGACCGGCAAGCTGCTGGCAAGTACCGTGGTGTCGATCTCGCAGGTTTACGCCTATCTGGTTGTCGCCTGGCTCTGGGGCATCGAGCCACCGATCTGGGGCTATCTCACCGTGCTTCCCGCACTTGCGCTGTCCGGCATGATGCTTGGCGCGCTTGGCATGCTGCTGTCCTCGGTTATCCGCCAGCTTGAGAACTTCGCCGGCGTCATGAACTTCGTGATCTTCCCGATGTTCTTCGCCTCGTCTGCGCTTTACCCGCTGTGGCTGGTGCAGCAATCGAGCCCGGTCGTCTACACCATCTGCCGGCTCAATCCGTTCACCTACGCAGTGGAGCTGATCCGCTTCGCCCTCTACATGGAAATTGACTGGACATCGCTCGCGGTAGTCGTTGTCATGACGATCATATTTACCACCGGCGCGATCATCGCCTACGACCCAGCGCGCGGCCTGATCGCGCGTCGTGGCGGAGGCGGCGCGTGACATCACGCGGCATTCGGGTCACCGGACTGACGCTCGGCATTGCTGTGGTGACTTGCGCAACTGCCTGGTCGGCGCCTCCGGGACCGCGCGACTCCGACTGGCCGTGTGAGCAGATCAAGGTGCCGCAGCTTTCGTTGGCGGCCGTGTGGTCGGGTCCTTTGCCCGATCAAAAGCAGGCTGACTGGCAGCAGAACCAGCAGGTGGCTGATCTCGTGAAGGAGACAGCGCAGCGCCGTGTACCGATCGAGCAGGCGCAGGAAAAGGTCCAGGCCTTCGCCGCGCAGGCCGGCGATCAGAAGCAGGCGAGGTTGCTGCAACTTCTCGCCGGACTGTTCAGTGTGCTCGATGAAGAGCGCAACAGTGTTATCGCCGGCCTCGATCGCTTCGGTGCCCGCCAAAAGGAGCTTGCCGCGGGGCTGCGCGACGACAATGAAAAGCTGCGCACACTGCAGGCCGACACAAAATCCGAGTCAGGCGAGGTCAACCAGATGACGCAACGGGTTACCTGGGAGGCGCAGGTCTATCAGGACCGTCGCCAGGCCCTGCGCTATGCCTGCGACGTGCCGAGCAAGATTGAGCAGCGATTGTTCGCGCTGGCGCGCACGATCCAGGGCGCAATGCGGTAAAGTGTCATTCCGCCGCCTGCGGGCGTTGCGGCGGCAGGCGCCGCTGCAACGGCAGATGATCCGCCACCCACCCGTCAGTACCGTCCGGATACCAGGCGACATGCGTATAGCCGATTGCGATCGCCCGCTTCGCCGCGTTCCACGACATCCAGCAATTCGCCTGGCAATAGAACACCAGCATGCGGTCGTGACTGCCGCCACTGGCCTGCGCCAATCCCTCAGCGAAATAGTGTTCCATCACCGGCGCCAGTGCGCCATATCCGGTATCGGGCAGCCACACGCTGCCAGGAATGTCGTCCCGCGGCTTGTCACGCCAGATCGTCGAGGCAGGCAATCCGGCCGGACGCGGCGCCTGCGGCAACACATCGATGAAGGCCGCGTCATGCTCCTCCCACCGAGCATGCGCCTCGCTCGTCGACAGCACACTCGCACCACGCAGCGTTGCCGGGGTCGCCGACCGATAATCCTCCATCCGATAGCCTGCCGGTTCAGGCGGCGCATCCGGTGCCGCGGCCACGAGCAGAAGTGCAAAGGCGAGTGAAGCGGCCGTGCGATAACGCGGCGTGTTCATGGCGTCGTTATCAGATGACCTTGCTCGTCCAGCAGCGGCACGCCGTACTGCGTCAGAATACGATCGATCTCACCCTGGTTCTCCACAATCAGCCGGTTGAGCCGACGCTTCCAGTCTTGATCGCTGCGACGCACGCCCATGGCGATGCGAAAGTCCATGCGTTCCGGCTCCTTCAGCAGCGGAGCCACCACGAGATGCGGTGTGACGTGCTGCGCATAATAGCCGGCGATCGGTCCCCACAGCACGCCGGCGTCGATCTGCCCGGCAGCCACATCCTCGGCCATCGTCCGCGTAGGAGCTTCGATCCGGGTATCGATCGTCAGTGCGTACGGTCTCGCGAGCGACATCAGCCCCTGCTGCACCAGCACCGTGGCCGGCGGCGTGCCGGCGATAACGCCGATATGCTTTCCCTTGAGCCGTGGATCCTCCAGCGACTCGATTCCATCCAACCCGCTACCTGGTCTGAACACCAGCGCATAGGTCGTGCGGTAATAGGGATTGGTGGTCTGCACAAGGTCGTCGCCTACCGCCACGCCAATGATCACGTCGCAGCGCAAAGCATTCAGCGTATTGCGCACGAAGCCGATCACCTGCGGAAAGTACGTGTAGCTGGCCGGCTCGCCGAGCTTCTGCGCGAACAACGCGGCCACCTTGTTCTCGAAGCCTGCACCCGCTTCGTCTGAGAACGGCAGGTTGCGTGGGTCCGCGCAGACCCGGAATGTCTTGGGGTCCACCAGTTCGCCCGATGCGCCAAGACCAGGAGCCTGCGCGATAGCGCGCCCCGCAAGCGACAATATCGCAAATCCGATCGCGACAGCGATGAGCCGAGCGCGGCGGATTCCAATTCCTTTCCGCAGAACCGCCATGACGTTACCGCCTCCGCTCAACCCATGCACTCATCCTCGGCTTTGGAATAGGACTCCGGCTTCTGTGCATGCTTTTCCGGACGCCCCCGCCCAATCGCGCCATCCGCACGTGCCCGCAGGTAGACATAGATCGCGTCGATGAAGCACATGACGTTCTTGTTGGCGCCACTGGCCGGCATGACCAGGTCCTGCGAGGCGGACACGTCCTTCTTGCCACCCGCCACGATGCCGTAGAAATCCGTATAGCTCAGGCGTTTCATTGAATCGATAAGCGCTGGTGCATAACTGGAACCCATGCCGTCGGGCCCATGGCAGCGCAGACACTCCGATGAATAACGGTTGAAACCGATATTGGTGTACCAATCGACAGTTCCGTCCTTGTCGACCTTGAAGGTCGGATTGCCGTCCTTGTCGCTCCATTTGCCGTCATCGGATTTCACCGCGGCTGGATCGCCCGATCCGTCCGTGATGGCGTGAGCGCCCATTGAAACAACCAAGGCCGCTGCAACACCAGCGGCCGCACAAATAAAGCGTCGCACAATGTGTTCCTCGCTTGCGGTGCCGACCGCCGGCCTCGCGACGTCATCTCGCGAGGCCGGCAACGAATAGGCCCGGCGATCAGCTCGAGGGCAGCGCAAATACCGTCAAGGTGCCGCCGAGTGACGTGTAGTTGCTCAGCGCAGCGTAACCGCCAACCGCGCCAAGACCGGCATGTGGATCAGTCAGCCCTGCAGCCAGACCGATGCCGGCCCAGCCACCGACACCGGACAGCACGGCAACATACTGCTTGCCACGATGCTCATATGTCATGACGTTGCCGATAATGCCCGACGGGGTCTTGAACTTGTAGAGTTCCTTGCCGGTCTTCGCATCCACCGCCTTCAGGTAACCCTCAAGCGTTCCGTAGAACACCACGCCGCCGTGGGTCGTGAGTGCGCCTGACCAAACGGAGAACTGCTCCGGATCAGACCATACGATCTTGCCCTTGGTCGCATCCCACGCGATGAAGTTGCCCATGTTCGTCTGACCGTGCGGCGGATACATCGACAGCGTCGCACCCACATAGGGCTGTCCCGCGGTGTAGGAGACGCGGAACGGCTCATAGTCCATGCAGACATGGTTGGTCGGCACGTAGAACAGCTTGGTCTCCGGCGAGTAGGCCGCCGGCTGCTCATCCTTGGAACCTAATGCGGCCGGGCAGATGCCTTGCGAGTTCACGTCCTCACCGGCCTCGCCCGGAGCGTATTTCGCAACGACGCTCGGCCGCCCATAGTTCGGGCTGTTTTTGTCCATGTCCACGCCGGTGGTCCAGTTCACCGCGGGATCATACTTGGCCGCAACCAGTAGTTCCCCAGTCGCCCGGTTCAGCGTGTAGCCCAATCCGTTGCGGTCGAAGTGGACCAGCGTCGGCACCATACGGCCGCCGATCTCCTGGTCGGCCAGAATCATCTCATTGACGCCGTCATAGTCCCACTGGTCATGCGGCGTCATCTGATACACCCACTTCGCCATGCCGGTATCGGCATCGCGGGCGAAGATCGTCATCGACCACCTGTTGTCGCCGGGCCGCTGCTTCGGGTTCCAGGTCGAGGGGTTGCCGGACCCATAATAGATCAGATTGAGTTTTGGATCGGTACCAGGTACCAGCCCCATGTGTCGCCGCCGCCGATCTTCCACTGATCGCCTTGCCAGGACTTAAGACTCGAATCAGCACCGATCGGCTTGCCCAGGTCAGTGGTCTTTTGCGGATCGACCAGCACATCACTGTCCGGCCCTTCGGAATACGCCCGCCAGACCTGCTTGCCGTCGGCGATCGAATATGCCGCCACCCAGCCGCGCACGCCGAACTCGCCTCCCGAAACACCGACCAGAACCTTGTCCTTCACGACCATCGGAGCACCGGTGCCCGTCGCGCCCTTGCCGGGATCATCGGTCTTCACCGACCAGACCACCTTTCCGGTCTTTGCATCGAGCGCCACCAAGGTCGTGTCCGCCTGATGCAGGAACACCTTGCCGTCGGCATAGGCCAGGCCGCGATTGACCGTATCGCAGCACATCACCGGAATCACGTTCGGGTCCTGTTGCGGCTCGTACTTCCACAGGATCTTGCCGTCATGATCCAGATCGAGCGCGAATACCGTGTTGGGGAATGGCGCATGCACGTACATGACGTCGCCGATCACCAGTGGCGCGCCCTCATGGCCGCGCAGCACACCGGTGGAGAACGTCCACGCCACCTGCAGCTTGCCGACGTTCTGCGCGGTGATCTGATTGAGCTTCGAATAACGCTGGTTGTCGTAGGTGATCGTCGGCATCACCACGTTCGCGGCATTCTCCTGCATCTTGACCAGGTCTTCGCTCGCCGTGGTCTGTGCGATCGCGGTTGCTATTACCAATTGGGACGAAAGCAGTGTGCCTGCCGTGAGCCAGATCCCCGCCAAAGCCTGCCGCATTGGTTCCTCCCATGTTGCACGTGCTAACGGTGGGCGACCCTGATGCCCACCAAACGCTTTCAGTCCAATTGGGAAGAGGCTTCTCCGGCCACGTCTGTGGGCAAGCCGTGCTGAATTCTTTGCTCTCGGGCACACACCAAGACGAACGCCCGCCCTCCCAACTGCGAACATCCATCGAAGCCGGAACCTGTGGTAACCATATGCCGTTCGCGGAAGCCGGCAAGTCACGGCATCGCGAACAGATTCGTCAAACCGTAAGGACAGCGATGTTCGGTTGGAGACATAACCACGCCAGCGTCGATCAGCCGGCGCGTCGAGCGGCGGCAGGACTGCGAGCCATTTGCCTCGTGATCAGTACGTTACTGCTGCGTTGCACGGGCGTGGCTGCAGCTCCGATCGAGACGCCTCTCGCTGTGCAGGAAGTCGCTGACGGTGACTATGTACATTTCGGACTGATCGCGCTGCCGACACCCGACAACGCCGGCGACATCGCCAATCTCGGCATCATTGTCGGCCAAGACGCCGTCGCGGTGGTTGACACCGGCGGCAGCGTCAGCGTCGGACAGCGTCTGTTGCTGGCAGTCCGCGGCATCACCGGCAAGCCGATCCGCTATGTGATCAATACACATGAACATCCAGATCACGTCTTCGGCAACGCAGCCATGCCGACCAGCGCGACATTTGTCGGACATCATAATCTGCCCGCGGAGCTCGCCGAGCGCGGACCATATTATCTACGCTCCTACCGCGATCAGCTCGGCGCCAAAGCCATCGCCGCCGTCAAGGTTATCCCTCCCACGCTGCTGGTGAATACCGACACAATGCTGGACCTTGGCAACAGGCGGCTTCGGCTCACCGCGTGGGCCCCGGCCCACACAAACTCCGACCTCACAGTGCTCGATGAGACGACAGGCGTGCTGTTCGCCGGAGATCTTGTCTTTCTCCAGCACGCGCCTGTCGTGGACGGCAGCCTCACCGGCTGGCTCTCGATCCTGCCGAGTCTGGCGAAGCTGCCCGCCAGGATCGTGGTGCCTGGTCACGGCCGGCTGGTCGCTCCTTGGCCGCAGGCGCTTGATGACGAAACGCGCTACTTTTCTGTATTGGTACAGGACACCCGCCGCCAAATAGCGATTGGCACGCCGCTCGCACGCGCGGTTACCGAGATCGGTAGCTCCGAACGAGACCGATGGCAGCTCTTCGATGACTATAACGCGCGCAACGCGACCACCGCGTTCAGCGAGCTGGAATGGCAGTAGGCCTTTCGCGTGCGGCGCGGCCGCGGTACGTGTAGGCCTCGCTCGCTGCCGATGCATCACGTTCGGCCAGCGTCTGCATCAATGCATGTTGCGGCGATAGTTCGCATGCCGGATCCGTCGCCGCGGCGTCGCCGGCAATTGCCATCGCCTGACAGCGGCAACCGCCATAGTCGATCTCGCGCATCTCGCAGGAGCGGCAAGGTTCCGGCATCCACCCGGTGCCACGAAATGCAGCAAACGCCGGAGAGCTTTGCCATATCTGCGCTAACGGCTGGTCTCGGACCGACCAGAACTCCAGGCCCGGGATGGTCTCTGCCGCATGGCATGGCAGCACGCGACCAGAGGGCGTGACGTTCAGCGAGCGACGGCCCCAACCGCCCATGCACGCCTTCGGCCGCCGCGCGTAATAGTCCGGCACGACAAGATCGATCACCAGCCGCCCCTCGTAGCGCGGATGGATGCTTGCCATCTCCTGCATCGCGTGCCCGACCTGCTCCCGCGAGGGCATCAGCGCCTGACGGTTCCGCAGCGCCCAGCCGTAATACTGCGCGTGGGCAATCTCGATGCGGCCGGCACCGAGCGATGCGGCCATCTCCACGAGAGCGGCAACGTGAGCGATGTTGGCCCGATGGATCACGGTATTGACGGTGAGCGCCAGCTCCAGCTCGCGCACCGACCGCGCGAATGCAAGCTTGCGCGCATGCGCCCCAGGGTAGCCGGCGATGTGGTCCGCGCTGTCCGCCTCTATGTCCTGAAGCGAAAGCTGCACATGATCCAGCCCGGCTTCCTTCAGCCGTACCAGCCGAGGTGCGTCGAGGCCAATCGCCGACGTGATCAGGTTGGTGTAGAGCCCGGCGTCGCGTGCCGCCGCGACAATCTCGACGAGGTCGCGGCGCGACGCGGGTTCGCCGCCGGACAGATGGACCTGGAGCACGCCGATCGCAGCCGCCTCGCGGAACACCCGCGCCCACGTGGCGGTGTCCAGCTCGTCAGAGCGATCGTCCAGCGTCAGCGGGTTCGAACAATACGGGCAGGCGAGGGGACAGCGATGCGTCAGCTCGGCGAGCAAACCGAGCGGCGCCGGAATCCCAGCGTCGGACACGCTCACACCACCATCCGCTTCGTCGCGAGTTCGACCAGCATATCGTTCACGTCGCCGGCAATCTCGGCGCGATCGGCGGCATACAGCACGGCCAGTTCATCGACGATGTCGCCGACGGTACGGCTGCCATCGCAGCGGCGCAGAATTTCGCTGGCCGGCCCTTCCGTCTCGATCACCCGTTCCGGTCCCAGCAGCACCCACGCCTGCCGCGTCGTGTCGAAGTGCAGACGCACGCCGGGCGCAAGCTTCGGACGTTCCGGCAGCTCAGCCATCGGAGCCTTTCGGCACGAACGCACCAGGCGGAATCAACCCGGGCGTGACATACGAATAGTGCAGCGCGTCCAGCATGCACCACAGCACGTCGCACTTGAACGCGAGGGTATCGACCACGGCCTGCTGCTGTTCTTGTGTGCGTGCATGCTGCTTCACCCATTGCAGCGCGAAGTCCGAATCCCGCTCTGCCTGCGGCGGACGCTTGTCGAAATACGACATGATCTCCGGTGTGATGAAATCGTAGTTCGCCAGCATCCCCGACATCCGCTCGGTGATGATCTGCGGCGAAAAGAGCTCGGTCAGGCACGAGGCAACCGCCTCGAGCAGGCTGTGCTCGCGCACGTAATGCACGTACGCCTCGACCGCGAATCGCGTCGCCGGCAACAAAAGCCGCGTCGAGATGACGTCGTCGCGATCCAGCCCCAGCCCGTCGGTCAGCTTCAGCCAACGCTCGATGCCGCCGGGGCGGTTCTCGTCGCCGTCATGGTCCTCCAGCCGCTTGCGCCACTCGCGCCGCAACGCGACATCCTCGCAGCGGCCGATCAGCGAGGCGTCCTTCAGCGGGACCATCGCCTGGTAATAGTAGCGGTTGAGCGCCCAGGCCTGAACCTGCGCCTTCGTGCACTGACCGCCGTGCAGCGTCCGGTGGAACGGATGCAGATTGTGATAGCGCCGCGCGCCCAGTTCGCGCAGCCGCGACTCCAGGTCGCCCGAGGTTGCCGCGTCGTTCAAAGCTGCACCTCCATCCCATCATAGGCGATTTCGAACCCGGCCGCCTCGACCTGCCGTCGTTCCGGCGAGTCCAGCAGCAGGATTGGATTGCTGTTGTTGATATGCAGCAGGATCCGCCGGCCGGGCAGATCCGCGAGCCCTTCCAGCGTTCCGCCCGGTCCACTCAGTGGGACGTGTCCCATCCGACGCCCGGTCTTTTGCCCGAGGCCGGCCACGATCATCTCGTCGTCGGTGAACATTGTCCCATCGAAGAACACCGCATCGGCCTGGCGAAGCTGCCCACGCGTGTCGGGTGTAATGTCGGCGCAGGCGGGTGCCACGATCACGCGACGGCCATTCGCCTCCAGCAGTGCCGCATAGTTGGGCCCAGGTTCCGGTTCGGTTGCGCCCCGTTCCTCGAGATAGAGCGGAACCTTCCCCGGCATCGGCAGCAGGGTGAGCATTAGCCCGCCGCCACAAGCTACCGGCTTCAGCGGCACCAACGTCTCTCGCCGTACCACCGCGGGATCGAGCACATCGAAAATGCGGTTCTCCTGAAGCAGATCCAGCAATGGCCGTGGCGCATACACGGTAAACGGTTGGCGCTCACGCAACACCAGCAGCCCCGCCAGCGCATCGACGTCACCGCCGATCAGCGCAATACCGGCAATTGGCGAATCACGCAGTCCAGCCCTCGGCCACAGCGCCGGCGCATGCAGTATCTGTTGTCGCAGATCAGGCGACGCGCCGACCACGATCCATTCGGTTCCGTTGCCGCTGATAGCGACGCTTGCCTGCGTGGCGGGACGCACTCTCGGATCCCCAGCCCTCGCCAGACTGCACAGGCGGCATCCACAGTTCCATTGCGGGAACCCACCGCCGGCCGCCGAACCGAGAACCAGGGCCTTAAGCCCAGGTGCTCGGTCAGCCATTCTTGATCAAAGACCCTCGGGTGTTACATTTTCCCGGCGAAGTAGCCGTTGATCTCCATGCCGATGCAGATCTCACGGAGTTTCGGGCGCGTCCATGCCATGGGATGTCTCCTC
>CAWHVQ010000022.1:0-118075 GCA_963832895.1 uncultured Alphaproteobacteria bacterium
CCGCGAAAGCAAGGACCCAGCGAAAGCAACACCATCCTTGGCGCCCAAGGCTCTCGCCTTCGCGGGAAGGACATTTTCAACGGGGCCGGTGCGGAGCCGCGAATTCAAGCGATCACATGCTGCCCGTCGGTGATGCGGCCGCGCTGTCGCTGACCAGCGAACGCCACAAGGGCGCTACGTCCTCAAGCTGCTGCTCGGGTGCAGCCACCGCGCAAACAGTTCGTCGAAGTGAACAAAACCGCTAGGCTTGATCGCCAACGGCTTGCGCCCTTGCGGATCATTCGGCTGTGGGGGTTGCCGTTGCCGTTGCCGTTGCCGTTGCCGTTGCCGCTCGCCCCGCGCATCTGCGTAGTTTCCGACCTGTTGTAGGGTTGTTATGCCTGCGTAGTTCAGTCAACAAGTATTCGTCTAGCGCTGATGCAGGGATTTCAGATCATACCTGCATACATGAAAGGATCATCACCATGCGCACCACACTCTCAATAACTCTGGCGCTTTTCGTCCTGATCGGCGCGATGCCGTTGCTGGGCGCGTGCCACACCACCGCCGGCGCCGGGGAAGACATCTCCGCCACGGGACACGTGATAACCCACAGCGCAGACAAGAACACGCCGTAAGTCCCCGCCGCGTATCGGACGATCATCTTGAACAAGCGGCGTGTGTAAAACTGGAGGATGGTCTTGGCCAAAGATCGCAGTCGCGGGAATCGCGAAGCCAAGAAGCCAAAGGCGGCGAAGAAACCTGCCCAGGCTAGCTCGACCTTCCTCCGCCCACAGCCGGCTGGATCGCAGCCTATAACAAAGGCACCTGCCAAATAGAGTGGCAATCTCATTGCGGTCGGCGATGCTATGCCGCGGGTCTATGGCCAGGGGTCTATGGCGAGGCCGAGTAGATCGCAGGCAAACTTTAGAACGCCGTCGGGCAGGGCAACTGGGCCAGTTCCCAGCGTGTCAGCCTGTTCGTGATCGTGGTCCTGGGGCTCTAAGCACCCAGGCTCGCGCGAAGCCCCATCAAGTCATGTCCGCATGCACTGGCCAGCACTTGTCAGGCGGAGATCGCATGTCGGATCTTGGTGCAAAGCTTGTCCCCCGCCTTGCCCGGCCCCCAGCTGTCGGCGCTCACCTGGTGCACACCCCCTGACCAGGTCGCACGCAACCGTCGAATCGCCCCGACAGAGCACTACGTCCCAGCGCCGCGCGCGGATTGAATGGCCTGAACGAGGTCCAACTCGCGATAGGGCTTCTGCATGAGCACCGCACCCGGCCTAGTCGCCTGAACCCTCGAGATATCACCGCTGACGAAGACGTATGGGATCGCCCTGGTTCGGAGTATTTCCTCGACGGCGGAAATGCCGCTTCCATTGCTCAACTGCACATCGACGATCATGAGATCCGGACTGCATCGAACCGCAGCAGCCACCGCGTCGGCCTCGGTGGCCTCGATGGCGCACACGTCGTAACCCATCAGTTCGAGCAGCTCACCAAGCAGCATACCGACTATGGAGTATCCTCGACCACGAGGACGCTAAGCGCTTTCATCGGTCCACTTCGCCTCCAGCATCTCCAGGGTCTCCGCCGGCTCTGCCTCGATTGTGTAGGATTGCCAATACACCGGCGCGACCGCCGCTACCGGTCCGATGCGTTCAACTCAGGTTTGCCGGACCGCATCGACCGCGCTTGATCCTATGAATTAACCGCGCCGCACGGATCCTAAGCGGCCGCTTCATCCGGACTTGCAGATCATAGCCCTTTCCCGGCGCTTCTTCAGACGTTCACCGGGCTGCGGCCCGATGATCTCGGACAGTGTCGTGCGGATCCGCAGCATGGTCGGATCTCCAGGTCTCAATCGGCCATAGTTCCAATGGACATACGCTGTATCGACCGACATACACACAGCGTCAGCGATCCGATCGAGGACTCGCCAGTGACGATTGTAACTGCCAGTTACGCCCAGGAGCAGGTTCGGAAACTACTCAGATCCGGATCCGATGCGGCTGGTCGGCGCCCATGGCGCAAATCCGAAGCACAAGGGGATCGCAGCAGTTGAGATACCGTGTTAATATCTGGCTAGGCGCTCAATAGGACAGAAACTATTTGAAGACAATCGCATAATGCCAGACCGCCATCCGCGTAAGGTCGAAGCGGCCCGACGCCGGTCGAGCCGGCGCGCCGTACCGCTAGGTGACCCGCCGCGTAGCTCGGACAAGTTCGCGGTCGTCGCGGTCGGTGCTTCGGCCGGCGGCCTTGATGCCTGCAGAAAGCTGGTAAGCGCGCTGCCAGCCGCTAACGGCATGGCCTTTATCCTGGTCCAGCATCTCGATCCTACCCACGAAAGCATGATGGTGGACCTGCTGGCAGGCCACACGTCGATGCTTGTGCTGCAAGCGATTGATGGAATGCTGATCGAGTCCAATCACCTCTATGTCATTCCTCCAGGCACCTATCTCTCGGTTCGTGATGGCGCTCTGCGGCTCTCACGGCCGCAGGCGCGCCACGGTGCGCGCCTGCCGTTCGACTTTTTGCTATACTCCCTGGCGGAGGAGTACGGCACGCGCGCCATCTGCGTGATCCTTTCGGGAACCGGGGCCGATGGCAGCCTTGGGCTGAAGGTCGTGAAGGAAAGAAGCGGACTCGTCATCGCGCAGGATCCCGATGAGGCCGGCTATGATGGCATGCCTCGGAGCGCAATCATGACGGGCGCGGTTGACCTTGTGTTGCCGGTGGCGAAGATCGCGGAGGCGCTGGCAAAATTCAGCCGGCGCACGACCCTCACGCGCACGCGGAGCGGTTTGCGTCCGAAGAGCTCCATACATGATTGGCTGCCCGAGATCCTTGGTCTTCTACGCACCAAGGCTGCCCACGATTTCACCCTGTACAAGGAGGGTACACTGGAGCGCCGGATCGAGCGGCGCATGGCGGTCGCTGCGATCGAAGCCGGTGACATGGATCGGTATCTCGAATTGCTGCGGAGCGATACAGGTGAGCTCGAGTTGCTGGCCAAGGACATGCTCATCAATGTCACCAGTTTCTTCCGTGATCCGGAGGTTTTCGACCACCTGGAGGACAAGATCATTCCCGAGCTGGTGCGCAACCAGGCACAGGATCGCCCGCTCCGCATCTGGATTGCTGGCTGTAGCACCGGCGAGGAGACCTACTCCCTCACCATGTTATTCCGTGAGCAGATCGCCGCGGCGGAGCGCGACATCAAGCTGCAGGTCTTCGCCTCCGATGTGGACGCGGATGCTGTCGCCAGTGCTCGCGAGGGCCTCTACCCGGAAACGATCGAGACCGATGTCTCTCAGGCACGACTTGCTCGCTTCTTCTCCAAGGAAGATCACGGTTACCAGTTTTGCCCGAGCTGCGCGCGGCGGTGGTGTTCACGGTACAGAACGTACTGGCTGATCCGCCATTCTCACGCCTAGACCTGGTCTCATGTCGGAACTTGCTGATCTATCTACGCCCTGAGGCACAGGCGAAGGTCATCTCGCTGTTCCATTTCGCGCTGCGCGAGGGCGGTATTCTGCTGCTGGGCACCTCGGAGACGATCGCAGACGCCAAGGGCCGCTTTGAGGTGATCTCCAAACCCGAGCGTCTCTATCGGCATATCGGTCGCAGCGGGTCGGGAGAATTTGGCCTTCCGATGAGCACCGGCAACGGCATACGAGCCCTTGCGCGCCCGGGCCTGGTCCAAATTCCTTCGCGCCAAACTGCTCTCGCCGACCTTTGCCGACGGCTGGTGATGGAGGCCTACGCCCCGGCCGCGGTACTCATTAATCGCAAGTACGAGTGCCTATACTCCCTGGGTCCGACAGACCGGTATCTGCGTGTGCCGTCGGGGCATCCCACCCATGATCTGCTGGCGATGGCGCGTCAGGACATGCGCACCAAACTCCGCTCGGCAATCCAGCAGGCCAGTCAAAAGAACGCGCGAGTTGTCGTCGCTGGCGGCCAAATGAACTACAACGGTCACGCGATTAGGTTCAGTATCGATATCCAGCCGATCCAGAGCGAAGGCGAAGAGCTGCTGTTGATCTGCTTCGTCGATGAGCCGCAGCACCAGCAGAGGCCTGGCCGCCCGACTGCTCCGGCCGACATCGCCCGCGTCGCCGAGCTCGAGCAGGAACTTGAAGCCACGAGGTTGGAACTTCAGGGTGCCATCCGGAACCTTGAGATCTCGAGTGAAGAGCAGAAGGCGATCAACGAAGAAGCGTTATCCGTCAATGAGGAATTCCAGTCAACGAACGAAGAGCTGCTGACGTCGAAGGAGGAATTGCAGTCGCTTAACGAGGAGCTGACTGCCCTCAACAGCCAACTCCAGGAAACGCTGGAGCGCCAGCGCACGACCTCCAATGATTTGCAGAACGTCCTGTACAGCACCGATGTTGCGACACTCTTCCTCGACACCGACCTCAATATCCGCTTCTTCACGCCAGCTACCAAGTCGCTGTTCAGTGTTATTCCCAGCGACGTTGGGCGGCCGCTTGCCGACCTCAATTCGCTGGCTGCCGACAGCGACCTTCTCATCGATGCAAGAACAGTGCTGCGGACCCTTACACCGATCGAACGGGAGATCGAAGCCCAGAGCGGTGCCTGGTACATCCGTCGCATATTGCCTTACCGCACCCAGGATAACGGGGTCGAGGGCGTCGTCATCACATTCACTGATACCACCGAGCGGAGACACACGGCAGATGAGTTGTGGGTAGCAAAGCGACAGGCAGATCTGGCCAATGTCGCGAAGTCGCGGTTTCTCGCTGCCGCGAGCCATGACCTCCGCCAACCGCTGCAAACGCTTGCGCTGCTTCAAGGACTGCTGGCCAAGATCGTCGAAGGCGCGAAAGCCCAGAAACTGGTCGCTCAAATCGACGAGACGCTGGGCGCCATAGCTGGCATGCTGAACACGCTGCTCGACATAAACCAAATCGAGGCCGGCACTGTCATCGCTGAGCCGGTTATTTTCCCGATCAACGAACTGTTTGACAAGCTGAGGGATGAGTTCGCCTATCACGCGGAGGCAAAGAGGCTTGCATTCCACGTGATCCCGTGCGGCCTTTCAATACGGAGCGATCCGCGGCTGCTCGAACAGATGATCCGCAACCTGCTATCGAACGCGTTGAAATACACCAGGCGCGGCAAGGTACTGCTCGGTTGCCGTCGACGTGACGGGATGCTGAGCATCGAGGTCTGCGATACCGGTATCGGTATCCCAGATGCGGAGTTACAAGCGATCTTCGAGGAGTACCATCAACTCGACAATGCTGCGCGCGAACGCAACCGTGGCCTTGGCCTCGGTCTCTCCATCGTGCAACGCCTGGGTAATTTGCTCGGTCATCGGGTGCGCGTCCGCTCGCAGCCGGGCAAGGGCTCGATCTTCGCTGTCGAGGTCACGCTTGCACCGAGCGCAGCATTGCGTCCTGAACATCCTCGACATGCTGCGGATGACAGAATAATTAAAGAGATGCTCGCCGAACTGGCGCGATCCTAGTCATTGACGATGATCCAGAGGTGCGCGAGCTCCTTGAGGTTTTCCTCAAGGACGAGGGCCATCGCGCGGCAACAGCGATCGATGGCATTGCAGCGTTGGACTTGGTGGAACGAGGGACGATCCGGCCCGACCTCGTACTCTCCGACTACAATCTCCCCAATGGCTTGGACGGGCTTCAGCTCGCTGCGCAGCTTCGGAAGAAATTTCATCGTCCGATCCCGATTATCATTCTGACCGGCGATATATCGACGGGCACGCTGCGTGACATCGCGCTGCAGGGCTGTTTCCAACTCAACAAACCGGTGAAGTTGCAGGAACTTACGCAATCAATCCAACGTCTCCTTTCGATACCGCAAGCCATTGCACGCGTGCATTCTCCGAAACATACTGAGGTAGCTGGCAGCCCCGTGCCACCGACTATCTTCGTCGTCGATGACGACAGAAGCATCCGCGATGCTATCCGCAGCGTGCTTGTGGAAGATGGCCGGATCGTGGAGGATTACGCGGCTTGTGAGGAGTTCCTCGAAGCCTATCGGCCTGGCCGCGAAGCATGTCTGGTGATCGATGCCTATCTGCCCGGAATGGACGGATTCGAATTGCTGATGCGGCTCAGTGCTGCGGGCCATCGGCTGCCGGCCATCATGATTACCGGCAACAGCGACGTGCCCATGGCGGTACAAGCCATGAAGGCAGGGGCTACGGACTTCATTGAGAAACCGGTCAGCCGCGACGAACTGCTTGCAAGCGTCAATCGCGCGCTGGAACAGGCGCGGGATTCGAGCAAGCTATCCGCTTGGAGAGAGGGTGCGGCGGAGCATGTCGCAGGAACTCACTTCGCGCCAGCGTCAAATCATGGACCTGGTGCTCGCCGGCTATCCGAGCAAAAACATCGCCGCGGACCTTGGTATCAGCCAGCGCACTGTCGAGAACCATCGCGCTTCGATCATGAAGAAAACTGGATCGAAGTCTGTTCCGGCGTTGGCCCGATTGGCGCTTGCCGCCGCCTGGGACGGCCCCGACGAGCCAATTGTTCAACGCGGATCTCCTCCTGCTGCCATGCGGCCAGCGGGTAAGTAGTTTCCGAGCCTGCCACAGCCACGCCAACGGTGGGTATTCTGCGGCCGAAAGCCGTCACGAGGCTCGTCGCCGGCGTTTACTCGGAATTCGAAGCTTTCCCAGTTGCTGGGCAAGAATTTGTCAGGAGCTTTCTAAAGTGAGCAACGCCATGTTCTTCCCGTTTCTATTTGTCATCCCCGCCATTCTGATCGCCGCCATCATTCTGAGCGCCAAGACGGTGAAAATCCTGCGCGAATATGAGCGAGCCGTGGTCTTTACGCTGGGGCGTTTTAAGGAGGTGAAGGGGCCGGGCCTCGTGCTACTAATCCCATTCGTCCAGGAAATGGTGCGAGTGGACTTACGCATCCGGGTCATCGAGATACCGACCCAGGACGTGATATCCAGAGACAACGTCTCAATGAAGGTAGACGCAGTGGTCTACTTCAACGTCGTCAATCCGGAACGGGCCATCATTCAGGTTCAGTCCTACCTGCCTGCCACCAACATGCTCGCGCAGACCACCCTGCGCGCAGTCCTTGGGCAGCACGAGCTCGACGAGATGCTTTCCGAACGGAAAAAGCTCAGCAGTGACGTCCAGAGCATTCTGGACACACAGACCGAAACCTGGGGCATCAAGGTGAGCAACGTCGAAATCAGAACCGTCGAGCTCACGGAAAACATGGTTCGCGCCATCGCCAAGCAGGCGGAAGCCGAACGCGACCGACGCGCCAAGATCATCCATGCGGAGGCTGAATTCCAGGCGTCGCAAACGCTGGTCAACGCAGCCAAGATCCTCGGCAGCATTCCAGCTGCCATGCAGTTACGCTACCTACAAACGCTGACAGAGATCGGCGCCGAACAGAATTCCACGATCGTGTTTCCGATGCCCATCGACATCGTCAAACCTTTCCTCGATTTGTTTGAGAAATCCGGCAGGGCGATTGGCGCCAACGGTGACGGTCGTGTCCCGCTTACAAAGGGCGTTCCATTGACTGGGTGAGGTAATCCCAGGCCTGATGATCGGAACGAACAGCTCGCCGTGGCTCAAGCGCAGGAGAACATGGTACTGGTGCAGTCGTCGCCCACTAAAGGATTGAATTTTGGCAGTTTCTGCGCGGCAACTTTCTTATTATTAGCCACCTGTCTGCGATGGCTACGCCTGATCCACCAAGAGTGCTTTGTCTGAATCGTGGACGCGGTCGCAATCGCAAAATTGTTCCTGCAACGTCGGATCAGCATCCACTGACGCCTCGCTCTGACATTCGTTGCCGCTCAGCAAATCACGCGCGTCCGCGCCAAGCTTGCGAGGTCGTCATCAGACATGTGAGAGGACAGGTACCTGCTTAGACGAATGGCCTTGCGAAAAAACGACAACACGATCTCCGAGGCGCTGAAATGTCAGGTCGACGGACTCGCCTGCGACCATCAAGCGATGGATCGTGAGCTGGTCGACGCCGATCGGCAACTGCGGTCGCTGGACGTGGATCTCGCCACGCCAACCATCAATTCTCAGGCCAAGGCAGGCCTGCAGAATCATGAAAGGAGCGCCGGCGGCCCAGGCCTGCGGCAGACACGCGACGGGGTAGGCGATCGGCGCCTCTCCCGCCGCCCGCTTGAAGCCACAGAACAGCTCCGGCAGCCGCATGTTGAAGCTCACCGCCGCCTCAAATAACCCGTTTGTGAGTTGTACAACGGCATCCCTGCCGCCGTACCGCGCGAGGCCCACGGCGCATAGTGCGGTGTCGTGCGGCCATACCGAACCGTTGTGATAGGACATGGGGTTGAACCGCCGCTCCCCTTCCGCAAGTGTGCGGATCGCCCATCCCGAGTTGAACGCTGGTGAGAGAAGTTGCACGGCGACCTGGTCCGCCCGTTCTGGCGTCGGGAGCCCCGTGAATAGAAGGTGGCCCGCATTCGAGCCTCGGACGCGGCAGGGCCTGCCGCCGCCGTTGAGGGCGATGGCGTAGTAGCCCACGTCGTCCATCCAGAAGTGGGCCTCCACGGCAAGCCGCAGCGCCTCGCTGCGCGACTGCCAGCGCTCCGCCTCGTTGACTTCGCCGCGCCGTAGGGCGAGGTCAGCCATCGCGCGCAGAGCAGCGAACACATAGCCCTGGACCTCAACCAGTGCGATCGGTCCGATGGCCTCGGTCCCGTCGGCGTGGAAGATCGAATCCCGGCTGTCCTTCCAGCCCTGGTTTGCGAGGCCGGTTGACGCTCCGCGCACGTAGTCGACGAAGCCGTCGCGGTTCAGGTCGGCTTTGTCCTCAATCCAGCCCATAGCTGCGCGGAGCGCGGGCCAGAGCTCGTCCACGAATTCCATATCTCCCGTGCGCTCGGCGTAGGCACCGGCGAGGACGACAAAAAGCGGAGTCGTGTCGACACCGCCGTAGTACCGCCCGAAAGGGTTCTCATGGAGCGCCGACATCTCGCCTCGCCGCATTTCATGCATGATCTTGCCGGGAGCGGAATCTTGAAAGGAAGAAATCTCCCGTGCCTGGTGTTGGGCGAGGAAGGCCAGCACGCCACGGGCGAGCATTGGATCGAGCCAAAGCGTCTGAAGTGCGGTTATGATCGCGTCGCGGCCGAAGGGCGTCGAGAACCATGGTATCCCGGCATAGGGGTAGGACCCGGTCGCCAACTGCGTGGTCAGCAGTGCGAGATCCGCACGCGATCTGGCAAGCCACTCGTTGAACAAACGATTGGACGTGCGCACCGGGGCGCCGCGACCGCCGATGGTCCGGGCGTTCTGATGCGCCCGAGCGGCAGCGGCGCGGTATCGGGAACGGCTGGGGGGCGCCTCGGCGGTCGGGCCAATCTCGACATAGATTTCCCGGCTGGCACCAGCTCCGACTGTGAAGATAAATTCCGCCCGGCCCGATGCGAGCTCGCTGGGCGGCTCCGAAAAGGTGATCGCAGACGCGCGAATCACACCGTCGAGCCCCTTGTAGCGGAGCCGTACCGTATCACAGTTCACGGCGGCCTGGAGAGTCAAACCGCGGTTCCGGCGAGTCGTTCCCCGCACCTCGAACATGTCGCGGAAGTCGGCAGTGAAGTCGAAGGCGAGGGGCACTATCGCCTCGATCTCAGCGAAGTTGGCAAGGACAACCCGCTCATAAAGCCGCATGCCCCACAGCAGGCGCGAGCGCTCGACATGAATGACGCCCTCCGGCGTTTCTGGGCCTCCCAGCATTGGCAGGGGTCGGTTGGAGAGGTGGGCGGTGAAGCGCACATTGTCCTCGCTCACTGATGCGCCGAGAAGCGAAGGCGCCTGCCCTCCGAGGGTCAGACAGAAGCGCGATAAGATCCTAGTGTCTTCCAGGAAAAGGCCGTCGCCGTCACCTAATATGTCACCGAACGCGTCCGCCACCACAAGGGCGTCGTCGTGCTTAAGTGCGATGAGGCGCCCCTCCATCCCCCGTCCGCCTATGGCGCCGGGTTCGACAGGGTCGATTGACTTGGGCGGCCCTCGAAGAGTGGATGCCACCCTAGGCAACTGCAGCGATCGGCGCGCCGCGTTCCCACACATTGCTGAGGTAACGGTAGACTTCGACGTAGTGTCTAGCCATGGCGGATGCGGTGAAGCGCCGTTCGAACACGCCCCGAATCACGCCGCGGTCCAACGCCCTGGCACGAACGACAGCGGCTGCGGCTTCCTCCTCAGAAGAGACGACAAATCCGGTTACGCCCTCGTCGACGATCTCCGACACCGCACCGCAACGCCAGGCGACAACCGGGGTGCCACAGGCCATAGCTTCGATCATCACAAGGCCGAAGGGCTCAGGCCAGTCGATCGGGAAGAGAAGCGCGGTCGCGTTGCCGAGGAATTGGGCCTTCTCATCGTCGTTGATCTCGCCGACAAACTCCACGGAGGCGTCGACAAGGAGCGGCGCTATGATCTCGGCGAAATATGCATTGTCCACCGGGTCGACCTTGGCCGCGATCTTGAGCTTGAGCCCCAGGCGCTTCGCGATGGCGATCGCCCTGTCCGGCCGCTTCTCGGGAGAAATTCGACCGAGGAATGCGAGGTAACCGTCATCTGACTCGGCCGCGACGCGGTATAGGTCGTCCGGAAGGCCATGATGGACTGTCGATATCCAATTGCCTAGCGGGAGCGCCTTCCGCTGGTGATCCGAGACGGAGACCAGTGGATACTGCTCCCATCGCCTGTAGGCATCCGGCAGATCCTTCAGGTCCAAGCGACCGTGCAAGGTTGTCACGGTATGCCGTGCAATATCTTCGAAGAACGGGAAGTGTATGAGGTCAACATGAAAATGGATGACGTCGAAGTCGTACGCTTGCCGCCGGACTTCGTGCATCATCGACAGATGCGCCGCCAGTTCGGATTTGAGGGGATGTGGATCGAGCCGGATCGCCTGATCTCGCACCGGAACAAGCGTTGCCCTCGTCCTCGCCTCCCCGCTTGCGAACAGGACAACATCATGGCCGAGGTCAATCAGCGCATCAGTCAGATGCGCGACAATTCTCTCGGTACCCCCGTAGAAGCGTGGCGGCACCGCCTCATGGAGCGGGGCAACCTGCGCAATCCTCATTGTATGTCCTCCTGAATCGGATCGATGCGGCGCGCTCCCGGCCAAAGCTGTTCTGCGAACATGGCGGGTAGCGGATGTCACCCACGGCGAACGGCGCGACTTCGGCACCCTTCGCCAAGACGCGCCAAAAATTCTCGGATGCCCCTTCTGCCGGAAAGTGCTCTCCTACGGATCCGGATGGGAGGGTCGGATTATACCTATGCGCGGTCTGCCTGCGGCATTCCTCCGGACGGAACAGTAGGCCTTGAGTATTTTCCGAACCTGCTGCTTCGGCTTGTTGCGCGCCATTATTCGTATCATGCGATACATGAAATTCACAATGACCACATGCCACCTGATCCCTCTCGGCGCATTGCGACCGCGCTGGGTGGTTGCGTCGCCTACGGAGGCTACCCGACCGGCGCTTACAACTACCCGAGCGGCTACTACTCCGCTTAGAGTTGGTCCGGAAAGTTCATACCGGATTGCAGAGTTTTCGCAGCATCAGGCGGATTGATGCAAGCTGCAGAAATGCCAGCGCATTGCGGCTGAGGTTTTCGAAATCCTTGGCGAGGCGACGGCAGCGATTGAGCCATGCCAAGGTGCGCTCGACGACCCAGCGCATTGGCAGGACCACGAAGCCGTTCGCCTGATCGGAACGTTTCACGATCTCGACCGAGAGGTGTGGCAGAACCTCGGCTACTGCCGTCGCGAACTGCGGTCCCTGATAGCCCGCATCGGCAAACAGCTTCGCCAGGAAGGGATACATCCCGAACAAGGTCGAGAGCAGCAGAACACCGCCGTCACGATCCTGGACATCTGCGGGATGCACCACCGCGTGCAGCAACAGCCCTACCGTGTCGACCAGGATATGCCGCTTCTTGCCTCTGATCTTCTTGCCCGCGTCATACCCGGGCGGATCGATGCAGGCCCCCCTTGCATCTTGCCATTGCCGGCCACGAAGCAGTCGGCAAGCCTATCGGTGGATGGGAGCCCGCAGCCCCCCAGGGTCAGTGAGCCCGAGAAAAAGCAAGGCGCCCCGTCCACCGGTTCCATAGAGAACCCGAACAGTCGCCTGGGCCGCAAGCCGAGCCCGCATTCGCAAGGACGGGTCATGGAACGCCACCCCGCTTCGCCGAGCTTCGTTGGGATCGATGTGTCGAAGGACCGTCTCGATGTTTATGTGCGTCCTTCAGGTCAGGTCTTCGCTATCGCGCGAGATGGCCAAGCCCTTGCGCAACTCGTCGCCGATCTGCTTACCCTGGCTCCTGCCCTGATTGTGCTCGAGGCCACCGGCGGGTTCGAGACCACCGTGGCTGCCGCTCTGGCCAGCGCCGGCCTTCCGCTGGCGGTCGTCAATCCACGTCAGATCCGCGATTTTGCCCGCGCCACCGGACGGCTCGCCAAGACTGACGCACTCGATGCTCAGATCATCGCCCTGTTCGCCGAACGTATTCGTCCCGAACCACGCCCGCTCGCCGACGCCGACAGCCAGAGCCTGGCCGAACTGATCGCGCGCCGACGCCAGGTGGTGGAAATGATCGGCATGGAGACCAATCGGCTCCATCAGGCACGCAATTCGCGAGTTCAGCGCATGCTCAGGGCAACACTGAAGACCCTCAAGGCCCAGCTCGCTGAGCTGGATCACGACATCGACGATACCATCAAGCGATCACCCGTCTGGCGAGTCGCCGACAATCTGCTGACATCAGTTCCGGGGGTTGGCGATGTCACCGCGCACACTCTTATCGCTGATCTACCTGAGCTCGGCCAACTTGACCGCCGCCGTGTCGCTGCTCTCGTCGGTGTCGCACCGGTCAATCGCGACTCTGGGCAGATGCGCGGCAAGCGAACCATCGCCGGTGGCCGTGCTGACGTTCGCAATGCTCTGTATATGGCAACGCTCTCCGCAATCCGATGGAACCCTGTCATCAGCAAACATTACAAAAGCCTGGTCGAACGGGGACGTCCAAAGAAGGTTGCGATCGTAGCGTGCATGCGGCGCCTCCTCGGCATCCTCAATGCAATCATCCGGACGAAGACCCCATGGCAATGCGCGTGAACGATGGCGTCGAGCCGATCAAAAGCCCGCCTGGCACGGACCGCGACGGGTCAAGGCCGAAGCCGCCGAAGGCGGTGGCGCATCGCGACAGCCTTGAGGCGACGCGGTCCGTGCCAGATCATCAAAAGGCGAAACGACGCTTGACAGTCAAGACAGTCGCTTTTTCCACGCTCTTCACGCTCTGACTGTCGATCACGCAGGCGGTCGGACTGGCTTCCCGCCCGATCGCCTCGCGGCATTGCACATAGAGCGCGTGGTGGATCATCTCGATCGTGCCGTCGTAGTTCCAGCGGGTGAGGTAGTCGTGAACCGTACTCCTTGGCGGCAGGTCCTTGGGGATGTATCGCCACTGGCAGCCGGTGCTCAGCACATACATCACGCCGTTCACCACCTCCCGCAGCACTACCTCTCGCTTGCGGCCACCGCGTTTGGCCGGTGGTATCAGTGGCTCGATAAGTGACCATTCCTCATCGGTCAGATCACTCGGGTAGCGCAACTTGTCCCGGTCGTAGCGGGGGCGGTTCTTGGTCGTCCACATCTGGCACCTCGCGAAGCGGCGCCGCACAGAGAATCACAGACAATTCGAGCCGCTCAACCCCCGCCCCTTAACCGATTCGAATGACTCGCAAAGCTTCCGGACGGACACTTACCAAAGCGGATATTACGCCAGTTATCCAAGAAACTACACGTATACTTCCAACGCTCGCCCGCTATTCGCCCACGTACTACAGCAGTCCAAGTTCCTATGAAAGCAATGGTGGTGGCGGCCGCTGATACCCGGGCGGTTCGGTTGGGCACTTGCAACGGAAGCGGCGACCCACCACGTGTATGACGCGGGCACGGCCGGCCACCACCGTGTGGTATCCTCGGGAAAGAGCCTTTCCTTGGCGCGACGTTTTGCTGTCGCGACGCTCCGGCTCACGCCACCCGTCAGATCAAAGGAACGGTCCATGACACGTTTGATCACCCTTATAGCTGGTGCTGCCGTTCTTGCGGCGGGACTGGGCGGCCCAGTCCTTGCACAGGGCACACCGCAGACGGTGTCCTTGATGAAGGTCGATCCCCAATCGCTCGCCACCGGCTACCGGACCTCCAAGGTCGTGGGCAGCACCGTTGTCAACGAGGCCAACGAGACCGTGGGAACGATCGATGACCTGATTGTCACGCCGAGCGAGAAATTACCCTTCGCGGTGCTGTCGGTCGGCGGATTCCTTGGCATAGGAACGAAATACGTCGTGGTGCCCTTCAGCTCGCTGGAAGTGAACGACAAACGGATGATGCTCCGTGGGGCCACCAAGGACTCTCTGAAGAGCCTTCCTGAGTTCAAGTACAGCACCTGAGCGGCTTGTAAGGTGCATACACCAAGGACGCGGAGATAGCGCGTGCGGCTTGTCGGCTCGCATGTCAATGAACTAAGCTCTGACAGGAACCATGGATATGGGCACAATTCTTCTGATCGTCGTGTTGGTACTTCTGTTCGGCGGAGGCGGCGGTTATTATGCCCACGGCCGCTACGGAGGTGCCGGACTTGGCGGCGTTCTTGGCCTGGTTGTTCTCGTTCTCGTCGTGCTTTGGCTCTTCGGCAACGTCGGCGGCATGGGCCGGATCTGATCAACTACGGCCCGCTGTTTTGCCGAAACGGCAGTCTGCCCAGCAGCCACATCTATCCGGAGACTAATCGTGCAGATCGGTGTCGGCTACAAACTTACCTACAACCTCCCGCAATCAACGCCGATGCTGCTTACGGTGAACATCCACTATTCCCGTACTTCTGACCTTGTCATGCCAGACCACCTGGTCACTGTCCCTGCCGTTCCGGTCACAGGTTACCGCGACCTGTTCGGCAATTGGATCAGTCGAATCGTCGCCCCGGCTGGGCAGATCTGTCTGTCAGGATACGCCATTGTTAGGGACGTCGGCCAGCCCAATCAGGTGTGCCCCAGTGCAATCCAGCACGCCGTGCAGGCATTGCCGGAAGAAACCCTGGTGTTCCTGCTCGGCAGCCGGTACTGCGAGACGGACCGCCTCTCAGAAATCGCCTGGAACCTGTTTGCTGGAAGTCCTCTTGGGTGGGGACGCGTCCAGGCGATCTGTGACTACGTTCATAATCATCTGGAATTCAGCTACGAGCATGCGCGTCCGACCAAGACTGCCTGGGAGGCGTATCAGGAGGGCAATGGTGTCTGCCGGGACTTCGCCCATCTGGCCGTCGCGTTTTGCCGGTGCATGAATATCCCGGCGCGCTACTGCACCGGCTACTTGGGGGATATCGGCGTACCGGCAATGGATGCGCCGATGGACTTTTCTGGCTGGTTTGAGGCCTACCTCGGCGGTCAGTGGCACGTTTTCGATGCCCGCTTTAACACGCCACGCATTGGACGGGTACTCGTGGCCCGTGGTCGAGATGCAGCGGATGTGGCAATCGTCACCACCTTCGGGCCAAATACCTTGACAGACTTTGAGGTTACGGCCAACGAGATCGTGCCTTAATAGACAAGCGAATCGATGCTCGCGGGTGCTGGGCATCTCCGCCAGATTACGCAAGGGCGTTCTCAGATGAGATCCGTCGGACTCTCTTATCACTCGGCCATCCATCCTTGGTGAATATGAGTCGAGGCCGCCGGGCAGTGGCCTGGGAGTTGCAGCACGTTTGTCCCGCCCACCGAGAAATGCCCAAGTCCCTCCTTGGCGCTGTTCAAAGGATTTGTCGAATTGCGAGGACTCCTTGCAGAAGGCCTGCTACAAATCGAATATCGTTATTGACAAGAGGATTGCGCGATGCCGGAGCGTTTGGTCGATGTGTCAGGCAGCAATAGGACTGTTCTACACACGTTTCCGATCACCCTCAGTGGTTCGATAGGCGAAGATATGCCAAAGGATTCCGAATACGAAGAGAAAGCACTAAGGGCTGCCGCACATGCGCAGCTGGTACCTAATGCGGATCTCGAGAACCTGACCACCAGGATGCATGCCAGTCGGAGTGGACAGTTGGAACCGTTTGGGGATGATCGCGACGTTCTTTCCCAAACAAAGCGAGGCCTGGATCAGGTCGTTCGAGAGCGCGCCTACCTGCTCTGGGAGATGGATGGTTGTCCGCATGGGGGTGCAGATTGCTACTGGCATCGAGCTCATGACCAGCATCTTCGCGAGCGTGCCTACGTTCTTTGGCAGCAGGAGGGCTGCCCGGCAGGACAGGCTGACGAACATTGGCGTCGGACTCAGGAATTTGAATCACACTGAACTACGGTCGCAGCACATAAGTCTGACGAGGATGGAGAATGATGGTCGTGCCGGTGATGATTGGATGGGCAGCATTGGCAAGCGGGAGATGTGCAATCGCCTCGGGGAATGTCATCCGGTGCGCCCGCATCAGCCAGCCGCAGCGCAGTCCGACTACGCTGACGATACCCCTTCCATTGCAAACGCTCGTCAGGGACCGCGTCCATTGGAATCGGACGATCGGACCATAGCGAGCGCAGCAGTGAAGCAGGCATGCCATCTCGCTGTAGCACGACGGCTGAAGGATTATCTTAGCTAGTTATCAACTCGGATTCAGCCGGTCGGATAAAGGCAAAATGGATACTACTCACGATTCAGCGACGATCACCTACACCGTGTTGGCCAGCAATATGCTGAGTGCCGTCCTGACGCTCGCCGCATCGGTGCCTCGATCGCTGCACGCAAGGTCGCAACGGAGGACGGTATGCGTCTTCTGACGGTGCGGCATGTCACGGTCTACCCTTACGTGAAACCAGTGAAGCTGGGCGAACATCGTATGATGTTCCGGCCGCGGGAGAGTCATGACCTCCGCCTGGTACGGACCCAGCTCATCATCCTGCCGCGACCCCTACAGCTACGCTGGCTGCACGACGTATTCGACAATTCGGTGGCAGTTGCAACATTCGCCGGCGAGACCACCAAGCTTTGCTTCGATAGCACCGTCACGCTGGAGCATACAGAAGTGGCGCTCCCCGAGTATCAACTCGAAGCCGGTGCGGCAACCTTCCCGTTCAGCTATTCAGTCGAGGACCAGCCGGATCTGGTTCGCGCACTGGAGCGAAGCGAGCCGAGCGAGGAAGTAGATAATTGGGCCAGCGGAATGCTGCCCCGAACCGGCCGACGCGAGACGATGGGGCTCCTGCGCACCATGACGCTTCGCATACAGGAGGAGTTTACCTACTCGCATCGCGGCGAACGGGGCGTGCAGAGCCCTGGCGTGACGATGCTACGCGGCAGCGGCACGTGCCGCGACTTCGCCTGGCTGATGATCGACGCGGTTCGCTCGCTCGGCCTCGCCGCCCGGTTTGTTAGTGGTTACATCTTTGTGCCCAACACGGCTTCGACCGAGGTGGTCGGTGGCGGATCGACACATGCTTGGTTGCAGGTCTATCTTCCTGGAGCGGGCTGGGTCGATTTTGATCCGACCAACAGCATCATCGGCAACCGCAATCTGATCCGCGTCGCAGTTGCATGGCACCCTGCAAGTGTACTGCCATTGTGGGGTACATTCACCGGTGTCCTCGGATCGGCGCTGAATATGCAGGTGGATGTCACCGTCACCGAGGAGTTTGACTCGAGCGCGCCAACCGCATTGCGAGGCATGGCATGAGACTGCGCGTGGTTACGAGCAATCTACCAGCTGTCCTCAACCGACGCCGATGATGCTGCTGCTGCGTATGAGGCGTTCACGTCGGTCCTGCATGCCTCAGTACCATATCGATGCGGTCATTACCTACACGAAAAAGTAAGTAGGTAGAATCCGAGGCTGGTTGATGGTGATCCTCGACCCACATCTGCAAGAAGGAATTTCCGCAAGATATTTTGGAGGAAGACATGGACCTTATTCTTATCATCCTCGTGCTCTTTCTGCTCTTCGGAGGGGGCGGCTATTGGGGATATAGACGGTGGCGGTAACAACCACATCGGAGGCTCCAAGATAGTGGGGTGCCTCAAATTCCATCGATCTCCCGCATTTCAAGCCCCCTGGCCCGTTTCGAGACGGCCTCTGAGCTGGACTTTGGCCATTTACGCAGCGTAGCAGGCGGCGTTGATCAAGCGATTGATGGTGGGCTGTGAGATTTTAGTGCCATCTAGTGTATGACTTGATGTTACGAAACTCTGTGGGGCCCATAGCTCGCGACGAACTGCTGCCAAAGCGTCACTGAATGTGGGCAACGGCTTTGGATACCAACTGGCTGTGCGCGGCGCCGGTGCATGAGTGGCATAGAGCTCGTTGGCCCACAACGTTATCAAAGAGAACAAGCCGAGAAGGGCGGGGGTCGTCCGCGCGATGGCGGGATCAGACCATTGCCGTTGGCTCTCCACACCGAGATGACGGCGGACTTCGGCGAAGGTGACCTCGATGGACCAGCGGCGGACGAACCACCGAAGGATGTCGAGCGGGTCGGCATCGAGATCGGTGCATAGAAAAGCCTGTGGTTTGAACTCATCGGCAACGTCGCGAACTAGTACATAGCGGATCGCCACCAGGCGGCCGGGGTGGTGCCAGATGGCGGTGCCGGAAACGATCTGCAGTAGTCGCTCGCTGCGGCCATACCATCCGTTCACCTTGAAGCGTCGCCAGCGCGTCCGAGAATTCGCGAGACGCTGAACCAGCGTTGGCTGGCGCCTGCCGACGACGCGTGGCCGGCCGATCGTGCCGGCTCGGCGATGCGCCGGCGGGTCGAACAGCCGGGCATCGAGACGCAGGCGGGTGATCATGCAGAGGCGATGTCGAACCGCATTGAGCAGCTCGATGGCAGCGAAGCCGCTATCGGTCACCGCTATGATCTGCCGCTCCGGCAGCCACCGTGCGACCTGCAGCATGACCTGCCGCCCCCAGTCAGTGAGCTTCTTATGTCGCCGCTTGTATTTGCGAGCATATCGTTCTGACGGTGCCAGGACAGTCAAAAATGGCAGTGCCCAGATGCGCCCAGCCCATGGGATCTCGGGCAGCAGCATGATCGACAACCATCGCAGGCCGCTCGCCTTGACGAAATGACCATGCGAAGAGCGGACCGGGTCTCGATAGATGCCCCGGGCTTTGATCTTGGCACCCCATCGCCGCTCGATCGTGTCGTCGAGGCCCATGATGACCGGGCCGGTTGGTACCAAGTTATTGACCAATACCCGGAACAGACATCGAGCGACCCAACGGCTTGACCAGCGATTGCGGTTGAGCACGCGGTGATAGTTGGCGAAGTCCATCGCCTGCTCGAACCCCACCACGCGCAAGGCGGCAGCGACGGTACGTCGCCCGGGGGTGAGGATGCTGCCCACGATCAGCACAAGAACATGCTCCCATGTCGGTGCCGTGAAACCCTCTCTGAAAGGCTGCAACCATAGCGCCAGGCTTGCAGGTACAAGGCGGCTTGAACTCACGTCCCGCATCGCTCCCCCGAATTGACATTCGGGAGAGACTCGCCCGCAGAAGATCAGCCGCGAATCCGGCGTTCGATCACATTCGATTTAACCCAGGTCAACCCGAAATTGGCCAAAGTCCAGCTGAGAACCATGGCCTTTATGTTTTCTCCGCGACACAGCCCGTCTCTGAGCGCCTTCAGTGCGATCACAGCAGTCTCATCCAATCCGTCCGTCGCAATAGAGTCCATGAGGTGAACTTCGTGATTCGCGACCTTCATCTGCAACTCGCCAACCCGGACTTTGAGCGCCGTTATCGAATTGCGACTGCCCTTCTCTGTTTCCGCTGCCTTTCTTATCTCCCGACGGAGGTCATCCAATTCTTTGTCGTATTGCGCGATGATCCCTTTGGCGTGATCCAACGCACGCTCCAACTGCGCCGCATGCTCCCGTGCGTGACTGAGTTCCTCCGCGCATTGCCCCTTTTGATCTCGCAGTGCCTCGATCTCTCCGGATCGCACGCCCGCCGAGGCCAGGAGCGCGTCGTGCGCCGAGGCTCCCGCGGCTTCCGTAGCTGCGGATTTTCGTATCAACCGCGCAAGAGTGGATGACACTCGGACCGTGCAGTCGACGAGCGAAATCACCGATTTCGACTCCTGCCGTCCCTTCGGTTTCGGATTCCTTGGCTCCATCTGTACCGCCCGCTGCCTCTGGCGCACCGGATTGAAGCCTACGCCGCTTGTTTCGCAGAGTGAAGTTCATGCTGCCGGAACGCGGTTGGTGAGATGAAACCGTGCCTCTGGATCAACTCCGTCGTTGGGCGAGCCGGTTTGGCGTGGCAGGTTTTGGGGACGGACCGCGCCGGCCAACTCCAGCCGCCGAGGTTCCAGGTACAGAACGCCGGAACAGCCGGTCCGTCGCGTGGACTGCGCGGAGTCCGCAATCGCCTCATCAAAATTGATCATGCGCCGTCATAGCCGCCAAAGGCCACTGATCGGTTCGGTGGGACGATAGTTTTTTGCCGGTCAAGACAACAAATAGGAAAGAAACCGGAGTAACGGGTTACCGCCAGCCTTCATGCTCTGATTGGGTGTCCTTGAACCGGTAGTGAGATCTGTCCCGGCTGGAGGGAATTGCGCGATCGCGCACGGAGCCGGCGAGCCAGGTGGAGCGGGCTCGCATCCCTGCTGGCCTACTGTTCGGAGCCCTCCTCAACGGCGGTGGGCGCGCGAGGCGGCGGAGCAGGGCAACGATGCCATTAGACTAGCGCGTCTCTGGCATCCTTGGCGGCGCTCCCTTGCCGCCGCCCGCTGATGGTCGGATCTTTCGGTCCGCCTCAGGCGCCCAGCAGATCGATGTTCACACTGGCGCTGCCGCTCGCAATTCCCCGGTCGAGCGTCGCCAGCGGCAGGCTCCGTCGTTGGGCGAGCCGGTTTGGCGTGGCAGGTTTTGGGGACGGACCGCGCCGGCCAACTCCAGCCGCCGAGATCCAGGTACAGAACGCCGGAACAGCCGGTCCGTCGCGTGCTCTGCTCGCGGCGGCCGGCATGACGGCGCCTCTCTCATTGACCGTGCCATGCGGCCCTAAGCCGCGCCCATCGCCTCCTTGAACCGGTTCTGCGTGCCGTCGATTCCGACGACCCGCATCCCGTCATCCGTGAACTCGCCGAAGGAAACGACTTCGTGCGCGCACTGCGCCATGGCTTGCTCCGAGGACCGCGATGGTAACGCTGGAGCTCAGCATCCGTTCCGGGCGTCGGCGTGTGCGTGTGGGGCGGTAATTTCTTGCCGGTCAAGACAACAAATGGGAAAGAAACCAACGGTAGCTCGTTACGGCTTTGGTACAAATTGCCGGCTCGCCTATCTCTCGGGTATGACGTCGATTTCCTGTCCTGTTACCCAAGGCGTTACCCGTGGACAAACCCGTAGGGCCAGAGATGCAGCGGAAGCGGTTCGAGTGCATCATCCGCGCTGACCAAAATATCACGCAATTACTTAATGTTATTCGTTCTCTGGGTCTGCCTCAATGGCGGCTGGTCGCCGGCTGCCTGTATCAGACCGTATGGAATGTGCTCACCGATCGGCCACGTGGCACGGGCATCAAGGACTATGACCTGATCTACTACAGTGATGAAGATTCGTGGGACGCCGAGGATACCGTGATCCGGCACGTCGCCGCGGCGACGCGCGATTGCGTCGGTCCGGTGGAGGCGCGCAATCAGGCGCGCGTGCATCTGTGGTTTCCCGAGCGCTTCGGTTGCGACTATCCGCGGCTCGACGACGCCGATCAGTCGCTGCGCTACTATGCGTCGATCGTGCACGCGGTCGGGGTGCGGCTGGAACCTGATGGCAGCCTGGATATTGCCGCGCCGTTTGGCCTCGACGATGTGTTCGCCATGGTCATCCGGCCCAATCGCGCGCTGGTCAATGCCGCGTCGCACACGAGCAAGGCGCAGCGTGCGAAGGCGATATGGCCGGAGGTTGTCGTCGAACCGTGGGAAGCGTCGGCCTGACTACATCGTGGCGCCGAGTACCCAGGGTGCGAATTCGGCGGCGCCGAAGTCGAACTGCTCGCTCTTGGTACGTTCGCCCGATGCGACGCGAAGCATCAGCTCGAAGATGCGTTGGCCGCACTGCTGCACGCTCTCGTCGCCGTCGAGGATGGTGCCGCAGTTGACGTCCATGTCGTCTTCCATGCGCTGATACATGGGCGAGTTGGTCGCCAGCTTGATCGAGGGCGCCGGCTTGCAGCCGAACACGCTGCCGCGGCCGGTGGTGAAGCACACGAGGTTGGCGCCGCCGGCCACCTGGCCGGTCGCCGATACCGGGTCGTAGCCCGGCGTGTCCATGAACACGAAGCCCTTCGCGGTCACCGGTTCGGCGTAGTTCACCACATCGACCAGGTTGGTGCTGCCGGCCTTTGCCATGGCGCCGAGCGACTTCTCCAGGATCGTGGTCAGGCCGCCCGCCTTGTTGCCCGGCGAGGGATTGGCGTTCATCTCGGCGCCCTCGCGCCTCGTGTAGTCCTCCCACCAGCGCATCAGCGCGACCAGCTTCTCGCCGACCTCGCGCGACACGGCGCGTCGGGTCAGCAGGTGTTCGGCGCCGTAGGTCTCGGGCGTTTCTGACAGGATCACCGATCCGCCATGGCGCACCAGCAGATCGCTCGCCGCCCCGAGCGCGGGATTGGCGGAGACGCCGGAATAGCCGTCGGAGCCGCCGCATTGCAGGGCCACGGTCAGTTCGCTCGCCGGCACCGGTTCGCGCTGCACGCGATTTGCCTCGGCCAGCACCTCGCGCACGAAGGCGACGCCGGCCTCCACCGTCTTGCGCGTGCCGCCCATCGACTGAATGTCCATATTGCGGATGCGGTCGGTGAGGCGCTGTTCCTCCATCAGACCGCGGATCTGGTTCACCTCGCAGCCGAGGCCGAGGACGACGACATGTGAGAAGTTGGCGTGGCGCGCGTAGCCGGCGAGCGTGCGGCGCAGCACGCGCAAGGGCTCGCTCTCGGTCATGCCGCAGCCGGTCTTGTGGGTGAGCGCGACCACGCCATCGACATTGGGGAAATCGGCCAGCGGATCATCGCCGGTGAACGGATTGCGCCGGAACACATCGGCAATAAGGCCCGCGACATGCGCCGAGCAGTTCACGCTGGTGAGGATACCGATGTAGTTACGCGTCGCGATGCGGCCGTCGGGGCGGCGGATGCCGTCGAAGGTCGCGGGTGTATTGGCGTAGTCGGTGGGCTTCGCGTCGATGCCGTGGCCGTAGTCCTTGGCGAAGTCGCCCATCCCGCAGTTCAGCACATGCACGTGCTGGCCGGGTGCGATCGCGCGCGAGGCGAAGCCGATGATCTGGCCGTAGCGGCGCACCGGGTCACCTGCCGCGATCGGACGCACCGCCACCTTGTGGCCGGCGGGGATGCGCTCGGTCGCTGCCACGCCGTCCGCAACCGATGCACCAGGCAACAGCGTAGTGCGTGCGATGACCACACTGTCGTCGGGATGCAGGCGGATGACGGGCGGCGCGGACATGGAGGGTATCTCCGGCTCAGCTCGCGACGTCACCCGCGGCCTTGCGGGTTGCCATCACTGCCTCGCGCGCCGCGCGGGCCATCAGGCCGCTGTCGTTGGCGATGGTGACGAAGCGGAAGCCCATGCCGATCATGCGCGCGGCATAGGCGGCGGTGCCGTTGTGCAGGCCGGCGAACTTGCCGTGCTTCTTGCAGCTCGCGAGCAGCTTCTCGTAGATGCCGAGGATCTGCGGTTCCTCGCGATCGAGGATCGGCACGAGGCCGAGGGACAGGCCCATGTCGGACGGTCCGATATAGATGCCGCTGATGCCGGGGACCGACAGAATCTCATCGATGTTGTCGATGCCCTCCTGCGTCTCGATCATCGGGATCACCTGCACTTCGTCATTGGCGATCTTCTGATAGTTGCTTGCCTCGCCGTACATCGCGGCGCGGATCGGGCCGTTGCTGCGCTTGCCGGCCGGTGGATACAGGCAGGCCGTTGCCAGCGCCCGCGCCTCGGCCTTGTTGTTGACCATCGGGCAGATGATGCCCCATGCGCCGCCGTCGAGCGCCTTGCCGATGATGCCTGGCTCGTTCCATGGCACGCGCACCAGCGGCGTGACCGGATGCGCCGTCATCGCCTGGAAGCACTGCACCATCGTGGAGTAATCCTGCACGCCGTGCTGCATATCCACGGTGACGCTGTCCCAGCCGCACTGCGCCATCACCTCGGCGGAAAAGCCGGACGGAATGGCGAGCCAGCCGTTGACGCACGCCTTGCCTGCCGCAAGCCGCGCCTTGAGTTTGTTTGCCATCTGGGTGTTTCCCCACTGTCGAGAGAGAGCCGCACGCTAGGCGCGGGGCCTGAGGGCGTCAACGCGGGGATGGCGCGTTAACCATTGCGGCACAAGGTGTTGCGCGATCTAGGCGAGGAGCACGGCGGCGCCCTGCAACCGTCCGGCGCGCAGGTCGTCCAGCGCCTGATTGGCCTGCTCCAGCCGGTATGGCAGAGGGCGTGTCTTCACCGGCACCTGCGGGGCGAGGGCGAGAAATTCCTCGCCGTCGGCACGGGTCAGGTTGGCGACCGAGCGCACGACGCGCTCGCCCCAAAGGATGTCGTAGGGGAAGCTCGGGATCGGGCTCATGTGGATGCCGGCGCATACCACGGTGCCGCCGCGCTCGATTGCCAGAAGAGCCGCCGGCACCAGCGGTCCTACGGGCGCGAAGATGATCGCGGCGTCGAGCAACCCGGGCGGCGATTGGTCAGAGCCGCCGGCCCATACCGCGCCGAGTTCGCGCGCGAACGACTGCGCTTCAGTGTCGCCGGGGCTGGTGAAGGCGTAGATTTCGCGGCCCTGCCAGCGCGCCACCTGCGCGATGATGTGTGCCGCGGCGCCGAAACCGTAGAGGCCGAGGCGGCGGGCGTCGCCGGCCATGCGCAGCGCGCGATAGCCGATCAGGCCGGCGCAGAGCAACGGCGCGGCTTCCTGGTCGGTGTAGTTGGCGGGCATTGCGAAACAGAAGCGCTGGTCGGCGACGGTGAACTCGCCGTAGCCGCCGTCGATCTGATAGCCGGTGAAGCGCGCCTGGCCGCACAGGTTCTCGCGGCCGGAGCGGCAGAACTCGCACGCACCGCAGGTCCAGCCGAGCCAAGGCACGCCGACGCGATCGCCGATGGTGAAGCGATCTGTGTTCGCGCCAAGAGCGGCGATCGTGCCGACAATTTCGTGGCCGGGAATCAGCGGCAGCTTCGGTTGGGTGAGTTCGCCGTCGACCACGTGGAGGTCGGTCCGACATACGGCGCAGGCATGCACGCGGATGAGTACCTGGCCGGGGCCGGGCACGGGGACGTCGATGGCGACGCATCGCAGTGGGCGTTGTGCCGCATCCAGCACCATTGCTCGCATCATGATGTCGCACCGCGATTGGCTGCTGACGCTATTGCAGCATACGGATGGGGGATGGCAACCAAGCGATCAGCGTTACCGAGTGCAGCAGCGGTAGACGCGGCGAAGACGTGGATGACGGGGCCAAGCTCGTCATGACGTTCGGTGCGTCATTCATTTGGCCTGGATTGGCCGGACGATGCGGGCCGCTTTCAGCTTGCCAGGGTGAGCACCGCGTCCAGCAGCACCTGTGCGCCGCGTGCGACCTGCTCCTTGGTGGAATACTCAAGCGGATTGTGGGTGATGCCGTCGACGCTGGGTACGAACAGCATCGCGCTGGGACAGAGCGGCGCGATCAAAACAGAGTCGTGGCCGGCGGCGGCGATCATGTCGCGGGTGGCGAGCTGCCGCTGCTGCGCCTTGTCGCGGAGCAGACTACCGAGAGCGGGATCGAACGCGATCGGCCCGAACGTCGCGTAGGGATCGATCGCGACGGACACGCGCCTGTGGACCGAGATGCCATCCAGCACGGTGCGAAGCTCGCGTTCCATGGCGATCGTGCGCTCGGGCCGCGCATGACGCACGTCGCAGTGCAGGCGGGTGATGTTGGCGACGTTGCCGCGTGCGTTCGGGTAGTTCTCGATCCAGGTAGCCGAGGCGCGGCCCTCCGGCTCGGCGGCGAGTGCGATGCGCTCCACTGCGAGGATGATCTCGGCCGTAGCGGCGAGGCTGTCGCGCCGACGATCCATCGTGGTGGGACCGACGTGGCTCGGTTCGCCGGTAACGGTGAGCTGGAAATAGCGGGCCTGCACAGTGCCGGTGACGATGCCGATATCGGCGCCGGTCGCCTCCATGACGGGGCCTTGCTCGATATGCGCCTCGAGCCAGCAGGCCCAGCCGCGTGGCGACGGCACCAACGGGCCGGCCTGACCGCTCTCGCGCAGGGCGTCGCGCACGCTGATGCCGGCGTCGTCGGTGATGGCAAGTGCGTCCTCCAGCGTTATGTCGGCGGCGTGCACGCGACTGCCCATCATCGCCGGGCGGAAGCGGCTGCCCTCCTCATTGGTCCAGTTGACCAGCTCGAGCGGGGCGCGCGTCGCGATACCGGCGGCGTCCAGCGCGCGGAGCACTTCGAGGCCGGCGAGCACGCCGAACACGCCGTCGAAGCGCCCGCCGGTCGGCACCGTGTCGAGATGGCTTCCGAAGGCGACCGCCGACGCGGTGTCGTCGCTGCCCTCGCGGCGCAGGAACATGTTGCCGATCGCGTCCTGCTCGAAGCGCAGGTTCAGCGGATCGCTCCAGCGCAGCAGCAGGGCGCGGGCCTCGGCGTCCTCGGGCGAGAGCGCCAGGCGGCAACTGCCGCCTTCCGGCGTGGGGCCAATGCGGGCGATGTCCATGATGGACTGCCATAGGCGGTCGGCGTCGATCGAGACGGTCATGCCTGGCCTGCTGCGATGGTGCGGCGCGACAATATGGGCGCGTGCGGCGCGTGGCTATGCGCGCGCCGGTCGTGTCCTTGATCAATCGTGACGTGTGTTGGAAGATCGGTGGCGGCGAGACGCGGGTGAACGCGTCGCGGACGGGCTGACGGCGGAGCCGTATGGCCTGTGGTGCAAGCGGCGAAATTGGCAGGCGAAGTCCATGCATTCGGACGAACCACGTCTGGGCGACCGGGCTGAGAGTGCCGCGGGCGATTGGCAGCCGCCGCGGGCGGGCGGCGCCTCGCTGGAACGCGACGAGCGGAAGAACGCCACCGTCCTGTTCGCCGATATCGTCGGCTCGACGGCCATGGTGGCCACGCGCGATCCCGAGGTGGCGCTGGACATCCTGCGGCCGGCACTCGGTCTGTTGTCGGATGCGGTGCAGCGTTATGGCGGCACGGTGAACCGGGTCACCGGCGACGGGCTGATGGCGCTGTTCGGCGCGCCTTTCACGGACGAGGAGCATGCGCTGGGCGCGTGCTGCGCGGCGCTCGAGATGCATGCGTCGCTCGCCCGCTCGGAGTTCGACATTCCGCTTCGGGTCGGCATTCACTCGGGCGAGATCGTGGTGCACCAGCTTCGCATCGGCACCGTGCACACGCTGGACGCCGCGGGCGAGGCCGTGCATCTGGCGGCACGGCTGCAGCAGGATGCGCCGTCGGGCAGCACCTGGATCAGCGACGCCACTTTTGCACTGGCGCGGGGGCGGGTCGAGACGCGAATCGTCGGACCGCAGCCGTTCCGTGGTTTCGAGCTGCCGGTGGTGGTGCACGTGCTGCAGGCCGCGGATGCGTCGCTGTCGCGGCTGGATGTGGCGGGACGGCGGGGGCTGACGCCGTTCGTCAACCGGCAGGACGAGTCCGGTGTGCTGGAGGCGGCGTATGCGCAGGCGGCCTCGGGGCAAGGCCGCGCGGTTGCGCTGGTGGGCGATCCAGGCGTCGGCAAATCTCGATTGGTGCGGGAGTTCGTGGCCGCGCGGAGCGGCGCCCGGGTGCTGGAGGCGCGCTGCACGCGGTGGCGTGACGATTCCGGGTTCCATGCGATGCGCGTGCTGACCCGTCGACTGCTGGGGCTCGATACCACCGAGAACGCAGGCGCCACCCACGCGAGATTGGAGATGGCATCCGCGACGCCGGGGGCGCCTCCGGCCGAGGCGCTGGCTGCCGTCGCGGTGCTGCAAGGCGTCATGCCGTTGGCCGTGGACATCAGCCCGGGGGGGCGGCCGTACCGTGTGGGCGAGGGGCCGGTCGCCGGCTGGGCCGCGCTTGGTCCAAACGCGCGGCGGCGGCGCATCGTCGAGGGGTGTCTCGCCGTCCTACTGGAGGCAGCCTCCGACAAACCGCTGCTGGTAGTGATCGACGACGTTCACTGGGCCAACTCGGGAACCTACGAAGTGATCGAGCGTCTGCTCGACTCGATTGGCGGATCGCGGCTGCTGCTGTTGCTGGGTTGGCGTGCGGGTTATCGGTTCGGGTGGTCGGAACACCAGGCGCTGACCCATGTCGCGCTGTCGGCGCTACCACCGGCGTATGCCCGGGACCTTGCGCGCAGCGTGCTGGGTCAGCGCGCCGCCGATGACGCGGTGGTGGCCGGTATCGCCGATCGCACCGGTGGCAATCCGTTTTTCATAGAAGAGGCGGCGGCGATGCCCGACCCGGCGCTGGTGCCGCCGACGGTGGGCTCGGTACTCGGCGCGCGGCTTGATGCGCTGAAGCCGGCGGAGAAGCGGTTCATCGAGGTCCTCGCCACGGTGGGCGAGCCGACCTCGGCGGAACTGATCGCCAACGTGCTGGATATCGAGGAGAGTGAGGCCGGGGTGGTGGCCGCCGAGCTCGAGCGTGCGGGGCTGCTGCGGATCGATGGCGTCGGCGAAACCGCGCGCATCGCATGCCGCCATTCGCTGCTTCAGGAGGTGGCCTATCGCGGGCTGATCCGGACGCGCCGGCGTGCTCTGCACGGGCAGATCGCGGCTGCGATGGAGCGGCTGGCGGGTGAGCGGGTTGCCGATGAGGCGGAGGTGCTTGCGCGCCATGCGCGGCTCGGTGGGGCCTGGGAGGCGGCGCTCCGGCACGCGCGCGCGGCCGGTGCTCGCGCCGCGTCGCATTCGGCGAACCGCGAGGCGGTGCGGTTTTACGAAGAAGCACTCGAGGCGCTGTCGTTTTTGCCGGAGGGTAGTGGGGCGCTCGAAATCGCGGTGGACCTTCGCTTCGCGCTGCGTGAGTCGCTGTTCCGGCTGGGGCGCATCACGCTGCTGCGAACCAGGCTGGATGAGGCCCGGGTCCTGGCGGAACAACTAGGCGATATAGGGCGGCTTGGACAGCTCTATATCTTCCAGAGCCATCACGCGTGTCTGGCGGGCGATTACCGGGAAACCATAGCGGCAGCCGAACGAGCGACGGCCCTGGCCGTTACGCAGAACGACCCGGCGCTGAAGCTGCGAGCGGTATTTGAGCGGGCGCTCGGCGAGTTTGGCCGGGGTGCTCTTGCTGCCGCTGCAGCAGGCATGGCGCAGGTTGCGGAACACGCGGAAGATCCGGCGCTCGGCGGGCGCTTCGGACTCGATGCGCCGCTTGCCGTCGTGGCGCTCGGGTACCGGACGCGCGCGCTGACGGACCTCGAGCAATTCGACGTCGCCGACCGTGTCGCGGAGGCTTGCATGGCGCGCGCAGCGGTAGTGTCGCGCCCATTCACGTCGATCTTTGCGTCCGTGGCCGAGGGATATCTGCTGCTCAATCGCGGCACCACAGAGGCGGCTCTGTCGCGGTTCTCTGAGGCGGTGACGTCGTGTGATCGAGCCGAGGCTGATCTGATGCGACCTGTGGCGTTGGGTTTCCTTGGTGCTGCCGAACTGGCCAGCGGACGCGCGACAGCAGGATTGGAGCGACTTGATCTGGCGGTGAAGACGGCCGCTGAAATGGGCTTCATGTTCCAGCAGCCGTTGAGGCTGGCACTGCTTGCCGAGGCGCTGTCTTCCCTAGGGCGGCATGAGGAAGCGTCTCAACGGACCGCCGAAGCCGAGGCACTGGCAGCCTCGCAGGGAGATGCAATCTCCCTGCTTGCGGCACGCCGGGCGACGACACGCGCCGGTTAATTATTGCGGGCTTCAGGCATTCGCGCGGCCTCTTCTCGCCGCCCAGGCGTGACGCTCGCCCGGACCGATAAGATCCTTATCGAATGGGACGATCGGCGGTGATCCGGGGCACGGGGTGCAGCTTATATTGGTGACCTCGTGTTCGGCATTGTGAGGGTCCTTGGGCCGATATATAGGCTCGTGCGCCTTGGCGAATTCTATACAGGTTGCTGCGGGAGTCTTGTCGCCCACGTTCTTGAAGATCTTCCGCTCGAGCACGCAATCCTGGTGATAGGTCACCCAGTGAGGCTTATCCAGCGATGTGCGGCCGATCACTGTGTTCAGACGGAGCGGTGTCTGCTCCTTGTACAGTTTGGGCACCACGGTTCCGCGATGCCGGTGTGGATGGCTGTTTCGCGTTTCGGCGTCGATATACGAGCGCAGATTCGCCCGCCCGAGAGCGCCATTACCTGGAGGCAGCTCGCTGATCGGCCCTCGATTGATCTGCTCCATCTTCTGTTTTTCATCGCGCCAAATGATCTGCCCGATGATTTTCGTCTGGTCCTTGTCGTTTCTGGTCTCGACCCACGTTATGTAGCCGCCGGGGAGAAGGGTCCGCGGTTTCAAGACGTTGTGCCGGAAGCTATAGCGGGCGTCGGGAACGCCCATGCAGGAGTAGTAGTCGGGCGTGACGAAGTCCGACACCCATGTGCTGTCGATCTTATAGGCGTGCGTCTTTGCCTCGCATGGGTCGCAGACCTCGAGGAGATACTCGAATTCCCCAGCGTCATCCTCGATCTTGTGTCCGTCGCATTTGATGGCCCGGGCTGCCTGAAGCCGCTGGCCGCTGGGATCGACCAGCATCTCCAGGACTTCGTGGCTCGCCGCCACGGTCCATTCGGAGTCGCTCGCATCGACCCTGGCAAACGGCTGAAAATGATCGGTGGAGTGAAACCCTCCTTCGCCGCCCTTCAATCCATCGACCAATTCGACCAGCCAAACGCCTTTGGGATTGTCCTTCGGGTCGACCTTGCGGACGACTGCCTCCGGGACGGCGTTCCAGTGCTGTCGCAGGTGTTTCGCGATCTGGATGTTGAGGGCGACGATCGCGCTGTCAATTGTCTCGCTGACACGCTTGTCGTTGTCTCCGCCCTTTGCCGTCTTGTTGACCAAACCAATTTGGACAAGCCGCATTGCGTTCCTCACTATTACAAGGATTATGCCTGAACCGACGGACGACCGCCGCGCGGAGTGGGGGCGGCAAGTGCCGCCTGCCGTCGGCACGGCTATGCAGCCGAGCTTAGCGCGTTCAGACGTTCGCCCGTGTGAACCAGTTCACACGATGGGAGTTGGCCGCGGAAAGGGGGCGGGCTCCTACCTTCCGACCCACCGTGGGGCCCGCTTCTCCATGAACGCCGTCCGCCCCTCTTTGAAGTCGGCGCTGTTGAAGCATGTGTCCATCATCCGCTTCATCGCCGCCACATCGCGCTGGCTCTCATCCTTCAGCATCTCGTTGATCGTCAGCTTGGAGGCCGCCACCGACAACGGCGCGTTGTCGGCGATGGTGCGCGCGAGATCCAGCACCTCGTCGCTCAGTTCCTCGTCCGCGACCATCTTGTTGATCAGACCGATCCGCTCTGCCTCCGCCGCGTCGATCCGTCGCGCCGTGTAGAGAATCATCCGAGCATGCGCCGGTCCCACCAGATCGATGAGCCGCTTCACCGAGTCAGGCGCATATGCCACGGAAAGCTTCGCTGCCGGAATGCCGAACTGGCTGTCCACCGCGGCAATCCGCAGATCGGCCTGCATCGCGATCGCCAGCCCGCCGCCCAGGCAGAAGCCGCGGATGCGCGCGACGATCGGCTTGGGAAACGCGGCATACTTCGCCCGCCCCACGCCCGCCTGCCGATCGTACTCCTGCTGTGCATCGGCGTTCGAGCGGTGCTTCTCGAATTGACTGATGTCGGCACCGGAAACGAATGCCTTGTTGCCCGCGCCGGTAAGGATCACCACGCGCACGGAAGAATCCTCGGCGAAATCGTCGAGGATTTCACCGAAGCCGGTCCACATCTCCAGTGACATCGCGTTACGCTTCTCGGGCTGGTTGAACGTGATCAGCCCGACGCCATCATCCTTCGCCGCGAGCATCTTGCCGCCGGCGTATTCGCGGGTGATGCCGCCACTGGGAAAATCGTTCATCTCAGATCGCTCCCTTCTTGCGCATCGCGGCGATCTCTTCCTTGGAATAGCCCACCGATGCCAGCACCTCGTCGGTGCTTGAACCGATCTCCGGCGTCGCGAGTCGGATGTCCTTGGAGAAGCCGGTGATGCTGATCGCCGAGGCGACCACGTCCGCGTCACCGATCGCCGGCGAGTGCATTTTGGTCGCCATGCCGAGGTGCTGCACCTGCGGATCGGCGAACACCTGGTCGATCGAGTAGATCGGCCCGCACGGAACGCCGGCGCCTTCGAGCAGCTCGATCCAGTATTCCGACGGCTTGTGTTTCGTCACGTCGCTGATCGCCGCGTTGATCTCCTTGCGGTGACCGCTGCGCGCCTGCTGGTCCTTCCACTCGGGCTTGTCTTTCCACTCCGGCTTGCCGATGGCTTCGCAGAAGCGGCCGAACACGCGGCTGGAACTGGCGGCGATGTTGATGTGCCCGTCGGACGTCGGGAACACGCCGGTGGGAATGCCGGTAGGGTGGTCGTTGCCGGCCTGTGGCGCCACCTCCTTGGCGATCAGCCAGCGCGAGGCCTGGAAGTCGAGCATGAAGATCTGCGCCTCGAGCAGGCTGGTGGTCACCCAGCGGCCGACGCCGGTGCGCTCGCGGTCGAAGATCGCCATCATGATGCCGAGTGCCAGAAGGTTGCCGGCGGTGAGGTCGTCGATCGGAATGCCGACGCGCACCGGACCCTGGCCAGGCAGACCGGTGATCGACATCAGCCCGCCCATGCCCTGCGCGATCTGATCCACGCCGGCGCGAGGCCCGTACGGGCCGGTCTGCCCGAAGCCGCTGATGCTGCCGTAGACGATGCGCGGATTCACCTCCTTCACGTCGTCGTACGACACCTTCAGGCGGTGCTTCACCTGGGCGCGCATGTTCTCGACGATGATGTCGGCGCCCTTCACCAGGCGCATAAACGCGGCGTGGCCTTCCGGCGTCTTCAGGTTGATCGTCATCGCCCGCTTGTTGCGGTGCAGGTTCTGGAAGTCGAAGCCGTGGCGATTGCCGGTGATCTCCTCGCCGTCGGTGGCGGGCGGTTCGATCTTGATCACATCGGCGCCCCAGTCAGCGAGATGCCGCACCGCGGTCGGTCCGGCGCGTGCCAGTGTCAGATCCAGCACCTTCAGCCCATTCAACGGCATCCGCGTCTGCGCCTGGGCCAGCATGGTCTTGTCAGCGGGGCTCTCCGGCATCCCTCGTCTCCTCTTGCTCTGAAGCGGATACTCCGCCGCAATCGTCAAACGCTCAAGAGTGAACCCGCTCAGGCGCGTCAGCGCTGCGCGGCGATCAGCAGCATCATGGGGCGTTCCAGTTCGTCGGCCAGCGCGGGCAGAGCCGCGAGCTGTTCGGCCGTCGGGTGCCATTCCTCGACGTGGCGGAGGCTGAAGCCGGCGGCAATCAAGGTGTTCAGCGTTGTGCCCAAGGTTCTGTGCTGCTTCACCACGCCCTTGGCGAGCCAATTGGTTGTACGAGCGCCCTCGATCGCGTAGTGATCGACTGGCCAAACTCTGTTGTCATCATTGCCCACCAGCCAGTCGGGGTGTGCCGGCGCCATGTAGATCGGGTGTTCGATGGTGAAGACAAAGTGCGCACCGGGAACCAGCGCGCGGAAGACCGTGGCGACCAGCCGGCCGAAATCCACGATGTAGTGGAACGTGAGGGAACTGTAGGCGAGGTCGAAGGCTGCCTCGGGCAGCTCGAGGGATTCGAGATCGGCGAGGACGTATTGCACGGCCGGGTCCGCGGTCTCCGATCTGGCTCGAGCAAGCATGTTCTCGGAGAGATCCAGCGCGGTGACCTGAGCGGCTCCCTGCGTCCTGGCCCATCGGGCAAACCAGCCGAAGCCGCAACCGAGGTCGGCAATGCGTTTGCCTGCCAGATCAGGCAGCATCGCGCGGATCGCGGGCCATTCGGGCGCGCCGTCAAGCCCGTGAACCGATCGGCGCAACCGGCTGTAGCCCGCGAAGAACTCCGCTGTGTCGTAAATGTTCTGTGCCATGGCGTTCTCCATCAGACCCTTGTTCCGGCGGGGGGCGTTGGCGACCACGCTGTTATTCCAATGACTTGAGCATAAATGAATTGCTCACAAGACTGATTATCCCGAAAGCTGCATGGAACTATCTACTCGGCAACGCGAAGGGGCAATCGCCCTGATGCAAACCCGGCCCCGCTCACGCGAGGCCGGAAGACGAGGAGAGAGACCATGAGGACCATGCTTCTTGCCGCAGCCGCAGCGCTAAGTCTTGGCGTTGGCTCGGCCTATGCCGACAGCGGTGACGGCACCGTTGCCAACACCTTTTTTACCGAGCTCCCTGGCGTCGTAGCCCAGGCGCAGGTTCCGAACGCCCCGGTGTATGCGCAGAAAGGGCAGGCGCAGCCCCAGCAGGCCCAGAACGGCCAGGCGCTCCACGCCTACGTCACCCAGTCGAGCCACGGCACCTGGCTGTTCGCGCCCAACGCGAACCAGGGCGCCAACAGCTAACCGAAGCGCAGATGGTGATACGGAGAGGCCGGCACCTCTGCCGGCCGCCTTCGTTTCTGGTGCGGTCTTTCTCCTCAACTCAGCCCCAGGAAGCCTGGGGCTCTTTTTTGCCGTCAGCACTGGGCGGCTGCCCGCAGCCGGGGTAGCGGCCTCTACCTGTGCTTGGTAAACGGTCGCTTCATGTTCGTTGGGGATCGTCACTATGAACGCCTGGCATATGCTCGTGGTATCGACAGCATTCGTTCCTGTCATCGCCGTGAGCGGGTGCGGCCCGCAACAGCCGCCGGGGCCGGCGGCTGATCATGGCCTATGCTATCAGCAGGCTGCTTGCAGCGGTGGCTCGTTGCTCGAGCTCCCTACCCTGAATGAGTGCAAGGTGGCGGGCGGAAAGAGCTGGACAGGTGTCAGTCAAAAAAGCTGCACAAACCTTTAGATCGCGGTTCCAGCGGCGCTTCATCGTCAGCGGGAAGCCCGAGGGCATGTCCCAGTTCTTCATGCCCGCTATTTCTGCATATCATCAGGATACGGCGCGCGGATTGAGTGGTGGTGCAACCGGCCGCAGCCTATTCAGTTCGCGACGCATGGCCATTGCGCGGTGCCGGACGCGCTCGCCCTCTTTCCGAGAGCTCGCAGCCACCGCGGCAACCTGACGCTGAAGCGCGCGGGCGGCGGCCGCCTCCGCCAGCAGCGCGCGGTTGCGGCGGATCAGGTCCTCTATGCTCGGCCCATCGAGCGGAAGAGCCGGTTCCTCGGCAGTGCCGGCGCCCGGCAACGGCGCGCCTTCCAGGATCGGGGCGTTGCGTGCGAGTGGCGCTACAATCGGCTGGGCCGGCTGACGCAATGTCTGCGACGGCGGCTGCCCGTAGCGGTGGTGGTAGCGGACCGCGAACCGTCCAAGGTCGGAGAAGCCACAGAAGGTTGCGATGCTGGTAACCGTGGCATCAGGTGCCGCCCGCCGCAGCATCGCATGCGCCAGGCTCATGTGACGTCGCTTGATATACGCGATTGGCGATAAACCGCTGAATGCATGGCAGATATGGTCGAGCGTCCTCTCAGGGACCCCGGTCTCTCGCGAAAGCAGGTCCCGACTGACGGCCAGCGTCGGGTTCCTGGCATATCGTTCGATGGCCTGCCAGATTTCCCGGCGTTTGACCGCAGACCGCACGTCTTTCCCCCAGAGGCACCATTTGATGGCCGAAACATCAGACCGGCGCCGAGACGATTCGTCTACGGGACCGCACTCGCGAGCCGAAACTTAACATGCTCGGCATCATGGTGTCGTCTTCGATGGACAGAGCGGCCCAGGACGCGGAGGGGCACGCCATGAACGCCGTCGATCTCGCGCTGGTGCTCGCGGTGGATGGCTCCGCCAGCATCACCTACGACGAATTCAACCTGATCGCCGGCGGCATGGCCGCAGCCCTGCGCGAGCCGTCGATCATCGCCGGTCTGATCGGCGGGCCCGCCAAGGCCAGCGTGTGTTCGCTGCTCCTATGGTCGGGCGCCGGCGCGCAAGAGGTGATCACCGACTGGACCCTGATTGCCTCGTCAGACGATGCGCATAGCTTCGCAGATCAGGTGGACAACATGCCGCGCATCGTGCCGGCCGGGCAGACAGCGATTGGTGAAGCGTTGCTCGCATCATTGACATTGCTGAGCCACATTCCGGACACGCCGGCGCGGCAGGTGGTGAACATGATCGGCGACGGCAGATCGAATGACGGCATTCCACCGGGGCCGATCCGCGATCGGATGGCCGCTGCCGGCATCACCATCAACGGCCTATGCGTGCTGCATGAGGAGCCGGACCTTCTGCAGTCCTACACCGCTGAAGTGATCGGCGGCCCCGGCGCGTTCGCGCTGGCCTGCCAGGACTACGCTGCGTTCGCGGCGGCGATGAAGCAGAAGCTGGCGCGCGAACTCAACGCGCCGATCGCGTGACGAACCGGATGGCTGCGGCAACGTTTCAATCAATGGTTGGGATAGGAGCGTCGGCATGAGTGCGCGTGTGGTGGAAGTGACCAATGCCGTGCGTGACGATATCCCGGCCGTGACTCCGCGCGAGGAGCGGCAGGACATGCCGCTGCCCACCGAGCCGCGGACGATCTTTCTGGGCGGGCTGTTCCTGCTTGCCTCGCTCGCGGCGCTGTACGTGGCGTCGCCGATCTTGCTGCCGGTGGTGCTGGCGATCGTGCTGAAGTTGCTGCTGCAGCCGCTGGTGCGGCTGACCGATCGGATCGGACTGCCGCGCGCGCTCGGTGCCCTTTTTGCGATCCTTCTGCTGGTGGCGGCACTCGCCGGCGTGGTTAGCGGTGTCGCCGGACCGGCGGCGTCCTGGGCCGGCAAGCTGCCGGACGCGATCCCGCAGATCCAGCAGCAGTTGGCCTTTCTTGCCCGTCCGATCGGCACGCTGGAATGGATGATGGGGCAGTTGCAGAGCGTCGTGGGCGGCGGCGTCAGTGTGCCGCAGGCGTCGTCCGAACACCCGTCGTTCAACATCATGGGGGTGCTGTTCAGCGGCACCGCCACGGTCGCGGCCGGCCTGTTCACCACGCTGGTGGTGCTGTTCTACCTGCTGGTGTCAGGCGAGACGTTCCTGCGTCGTCTGGTCGAGATCCTGCCGAGCTTTGCCGAGAAGCGTCAGGCGGTGGAGATCACGCTGGATATCGAACGCAACATCTCGATCTATCTGGTCACCGTGACGCTGATCAACTTCGTGGTCGGCGTGCTGACATTCGCCGTGATGTGGGTGTGCGGCGTGGCCAATCCGCTGCTGTGGGGCGTCATCGCATTCGTGGTGAACTTCGTGCCGATCCTCGGGCCGATGGTCGCCATCGTGATCTTCCTGATGGCCAGCGTGCTGTCACTCGGCGTCGCATGGTGGGCGCTGCTGCCGGTCGGGCTGTATTTCCTGATCCACGTGGTCGAGGGAGAATTGGTCACACCGATGCTGATGGCGCGCCGTTTCACGATCAATCCGGTGGCGGTGATCCTGGCGCTGATCTTCTGGTACTGGATGTGGGGCGTGCCTGGTGCCGTTCTGGCGGTGCCGATGCTGGCGATCACCAAGCTGGTCTGCGACGAACTGCGCCCGCTGCGCGCGTTCGGGCATTTTTTGGAGGCGTGAGCGGATCAGTCGGCGAAGAAGCGCAGGAACCAGTCGAGCACCTGGTCGGGCGCCTCCTCGTTCACATAGTGGCCACTGGGCAGCGCCTCGCCGCGCACGTCGTCGGCGCGCTGCCGCCAGAGCGCGAGCGGATCGGCGAAGCGCCTGCCCACGCTGCTGGTGTTGCCCCACAGCACGAGGATCGGCATCGGCAGTTTGCGGTGCAGGTCCGCGGTGTCGAGTTCGCAGTCGATGGTAGCGGCAGCACGATAGTCGGCGCATGAGCCGCGGATGGTCTTTTCGTTGAAGCAGCGGACGTACTCGTCCCAGACCTCGGGCGGAATGTGGTTCAGGTCGGCGGTCAGCTTCAGCAGCTTCTTGCGCATGAACCAATCGGCGGGGACGCTGCCCAGCATGCGCTCGGGGAAATCCGCCGGCTGCGCCATGAACGGCCAATGCCAACCGCCGATGGCGCCCTCCTTGTCCATCGCCGCCCACATGTCGAGCGTGGGGACGATGTCGATGATCGCGGCCTTGATCACCTTGTCGGAGTGATCGAGGCACATGCGGTGCGTGGTGCGCCCGCCGCGGTCGTGGCCGGCGACGAAGAAGCGGCTGTAGCCGAGGGATTGCATGACCTCGACCTGGTCCTGCGCCATGGCGCGGAACGAGTAGTTGACGCTGCCGGGTTCCTCGGGCGGAGCGGAGCTGTCGCCATAGCCGCGCAGGTCGGCTGCCACGACATGGAAGTGCTCGGCCAGGCGCGGCGCCACCTTGTGCCAGGCGGCGTGGGTGAGCGGATTGCCGTGCAACAGGAGCAGCGGCGGCCCGCTGCCGCCGTGGCGCAGCCGGATGCGCGCGCCGGAGGTGTCTATGTCAGTGAGGGTGAAGCCGGGCATGATGGACATGGGTGGCCCCGTCTGTGCCGTTCGTGCTGCTCGTTATAGACAACTCCGGTGGCGACGATAGTCTAGACGGCGGCTAGACAGAATCAGGGCCGTCATGCGCGAAGTGGGCGCCTTCGAGGCGAAGAACAGGTTCGGGCAATTGCTCGACTGGGTGGCGCAAGGCGAGGAAGTGACCATTACCCGCCACGGCAAAGAGGTCGCGCGTCTGGTGCCCGCCAGGGGCGGCTTCAATCGCGACGCGGCGCGGGCGGCGGCGCGGCGGATTCGCGCGATGAGCAAGGGTGTCACTCTCGGCGGCCTGAAGATCAGGGATCTGATCGACGAAGGGCGTCGATGAGCCTGGTTCTCGATCCGTCACTGACGCTGAGCTGGTATTTCGAAGACGAGCGCACCGCGGAAGCTGACGCGCTGCTCGACCAGGTTGTTGATCGGGGTGCGGTTGTCCCGACGCTTTGGCGGTTGGAGGTTGCCAACGGGTTCCAAACCGCCATCCGGCGGAAGCGCATCGATGCCGCATTCCGCGATATCGCACTAGCCGAGCTGGCGACGATGGAGATCACCGTCGATCCTGACACAGACGCCAACGCATGGCCCACGACGGTGCGATTGTCCGATCGCTTCGAGCTGACTGCCTATGACGCGGCCTATCTGGAGTTGGCGCAGCGAAGCAGGCTGCCGCTCGCTTCACTCGACCAGCGATTATGCCGCGCCGCCGTGTCACTCGGCTTGACCGTGTTGGGATACGCGGCTGGATGATGTAGGCAGACGCGGCCTTTCAGGCGGCGAGCCAGGCCCTGTCTGGAGCGGCAAAACATGGAGGAGGAACAAGACGATGCCCATCACCGGTGATCTGCTAACCGGCGCTCTGTCGGCTATTGCCTTTATCCCCTGCGCGATGGGAAGCGTGGCGCCAACGTCCGCGCCCCAGTCCCGCCGGCGCGAGGCGGTGGTCAATGGCAGGCGCGTCAAGACCATCGATGTCCACGCGCACTGCATCGTCCCGGCGGCGGCGGCGCTGATCAATCATCCGCTCGAAGCGCCAGGCTTGCTGATGCACGACACGAGCACGCGCATCGCGGCGATGGACGCGCAGGGGATCGACGTCGAGGTGCTCAGCATCAATCCGTTTTGGTATCGCGCGGCGCGCGATGAGGCGGCCGCGCTTGTAAAGGTGCAGAACGAGACTTCTGGTGGAATTCTGCGCGGCCAGCCCCGATCGCTTCAAAGCCTTCGCAACGGCAGCGCTGCAATATCCGGACCTCGCCGCGCAACAGGTGGAATACGCGGTGAAGAACCTGGGCTTCCGCGGTGTCGGCGTCGCCGGCAGCGTCGCAGGCGAGGAACTGGCCAATCCCAAATTCCATCCGTTCTGGGCCAAGTGCGAGGAACTCGGCGTTCTCGTCTTCATGCACCCGCTCGGCACGCGCGAACTGGAACCATCGGGCCGGCTCGCGGGCAGCGGTCTGCTGACCAACACGATCGGCAACCCGCTGGAGACCACGATTGCGCTGTCGCATCTGATCTTCGAGGGCACGCTCGACCGGTTCCCGGGGTTGAAGATCTGTGCCGCGCATGGCGGTGGCTTCCTGCCGTCATACGCCAACCGCTCGGATGCGGTGATCCGCTGCTTCCCAAACCGTGTCGGCCCGTTGCCGAAGAAGAACCCGACGGCCTATTTGCGCGACGGTCAGCTTTACTTCGACACGATCGTGTTCACGCCGGAGGCATTGCGCCACCTGATCGCGGAGACCGGTCCGGGCCAGATCATGATCGGCACCGACTATCCGTTCCCGTGGACCAGCACCGAGGTTGATCTCGTGCTCAACACGCCGGGACTGAGCGACGACGAGCGCATCGCCATCCTTGGCGGCACCGCGGCACGGCTACTCGGCATCCCCGCCTGAATGGGGTCGCCGAGATCGTCCGACGTGTGGCCAGGGAATGTGCTGGCGAAGATCACTCAGGTCCCGGCTCGCTTTTGAGGGAGCCGAGACTGAGTGACCCGTCGCTCGCAGAGCGTCGCGGCTCCGCGTTATCCTCGGCCTCACCTTCATTCGAGGTAGCGCCGGCAGTCGACTCAGAGGCTGCCGCCGGAGTGACGTTCTCCAAAAAGGTTGCTGACGGCACAAAGAACAGCGTTCCGGTGATGGCGCGGCTGAAGTCCAGCAATCGGTCGTAGTTGCCGGGCGGCTGACCGACGAACATGTTGACCAGCATCTGCTCGATCCGGTGCGGCGAGCGGGCATAACCGATGAAATAGGTGCCGAATTCGCCTTTGCCCACATCGCCGAACGGCATGTTGTCGCGTACGATCTCCAGCGGCTTGCCATCCTCCATGATCGACGTCAGGGCGTTGTGTGCCGAGGTCGGTTTCACCGCATCGTCGAGTTCGATGTCGGACAGTTTGGTTCTGCCGATAATTTTCTCCTGCTGCTCGATCGGCAGTGTGTTCCAGCTATTCAGATCGTGCAGGTACTTCTGCACGATCACGTAGCTCCCGCCGGCAAACACGGCGTCCTCCTCACCGATGATCGTGGCGTCGATAGCGGCCTGATCCACGGGGTTCTCCGTGCCGTCGACGAAGCCGATCAGGTCACGATCATCGAAGTAGGTGAAACCGTGCACTTCGTCCGTCGTGGAGACGGCACTGCCGAGCCGCGACATGATCTGTGTCGCCAGCTCGAAGCACAGATCGGTGCGCGTGGCGCGGATATGAAAGAGGACGTCGCCCGGCGTTGCGACGGCATGATGTCGGCCACGGATTTCGCGGAACGGATGCAGGTCTTTCGGCTTTGGCTCTCCGAAGAGCCGGTCCCAGATGTCGGAGCCAAACGCCATGACGCAGGACAGCCGACCCTCAAGGTCGCGGAACCCCACCGCGCGCAGCAGGGCTGCCAGGTCACCACATAGGGTCCGCACGGCGGCATCGTGTTCCGCTGTGGGGTTCACCGTCACGACGAGAAAAATAGCGGCGCGCGTGAGTGTCGCGACAACGGGTTGTGGTGTGGTGGATGGCACGCCTGCCTCCCTGCTGATCTGTCCGGATCCCTGATCTAAGGCGCCAGGCGTCAGCTCGCAAACGACCCTGACTGATTCAACCTTATGAACCGGACTTCTTCGTGCGCTTGCCGCCCGGCGTTGATTTTCGCCTCCGCGCTGTTCGTTCTCGCTTTGTCGCGACCCGGTGAGCCGCCGCCAGCGCCACGCGTGCCCAGGCGACAAGCTCATCGGGTTCGTCGAGCAGGCGTTCAGGAACGCGCCAGAAGGCGAGGTCTATGCTGCGGCCCTGCTTCTCGTAATTGAGCGGTGGCATGGACTGAGCTTCCTGGAAGACTGTCCGGTTGTGGTTATCAACCCGGACGTAGAGCGAGTCGTCCGTTACCATGCCCAACATCAATCCGTTACAGAACACCCCGTCTTGCCGAACATCCGCCGCATCGTGACGCGGCCCAGAGGAGCGAGCTGCTCGCGCAGGAACTCGGCAAAGCTTTCGCTGGCGACCATCCTCCATCCTCCGTGCTACTTGGCAGACCACCGCCATCCGCTGGGTATCCGCTGCAAATTGGTTGAAGCTTCGTTGCGGCGGCGCCGCAGCAATTACGGAGCCGGCAGGAATCGCAGTTCGAACGGCGTCTATGATGTCGCGAGGCTTGCGGTGCTGCCAGCGGGGCGCTCTGGACATATGCCTGCTGTGATCGCCAAGCTTGCGTGGCACAGAGGAGCTCTCCCGATGACGATCATCAATTCACAGGTCCATGCCTATGAAGCGAACACGGCGAAGCGACCGTGGCACAGCGTGCCAAACTGGCCCGACCATGTCACGGGTGACGAGATGGTGGCGGCGATGGACAAAGTCGGCGTCGACGGCGCGATCTTCATCTCCGCCTTTGGCTTGTACCAGTACGACGCGAGCTACGCGGTGGAAGTGCAACGAGCACATCCCGACCGGTTCGCCATCGTCAAGCCGGTCAATCCGGACGATCCGGCGGTGGCCGATGTCATCGCTGAGTGGAAGCAGACGCCGGGCACGGTCGGAGTTCGCATCATGCTGCCGAAAGAGGCGGGGCGCGAGCCGGACGACCCGGGCCTCGACCGGATCCTGCGCGCGGCCGCTCGTCTCGATTTGCCGGTCAATGTCCTGTTCTGGGGCAATCTGGACGTCGGCAGCGCGCTGATCGACCGCCATCCCGACACGCGCTTCATTATCGACCATCTGGGCATCGTGCAGCCGCGCGTGCCGCCCGCGTCGCCGGAGCCGTGGGCCGACCTGCCGAAGGTGCTGGAACTCGCCAGGCGTCCGAATGCGGTGATCAAGGTTAGCGGCGCGTGCACGCTGTCGCGGCAGCCGTATCCGTTTCCCGACATTTGGGACCCGCTGGCCCGCGTGTTCGATGCCTGGGGTTTCGATCGCTGTCTTTGGGGCACGGACTGGACGCGCGCGTTCGCGGTGGTCAACTTCGAGCAGGCGGTCGAGCCGTTTCTTCGCACCGACCGGCTGAGCGACACCGAGCGGGCGATGCTGATGGGCGGGGCGTGTGCCAAGGCTTATGGCTGGTCGCCGCGGAAGGTTTAGTCCTCACGCTGTAAGCTCATCGCGGGGGACCCGGGCGCCGGTTCAAGTTGTTCGCGCAAAGTGCGCTCGATTGACCGGAGTTCAGCCATAGTCATGCAGCGCCTCGCGAGGACTGCATTGGCGCGGCTGCCGCTGGCGTTGATCGTCGTCATCGGCGTCGCGTTGTCGATCTATTCAGGCCTCGCGCCGCCATTGGTTGCGCCAACCTGTCTGGGGTCCAAATCAAGCGGCCGCTCGAACTCGAGAAGGATATTGCGGCGAACGTCGCGGAGTTTGTGGTGCCGCCGCAGCTCCATGAACTGGAACTGACCGAGAGCGTGCTGATGGAAGCGTCGCGCGACCATAACGACCTGCTGCTGCGTCTGCGCAAGGCAGGTCACCGTATCGCGGTGGACGACTTCGGCAGCGGTTATTCTTCGCTCGACTATCTGCGCCGCTACCCGGTGGACCGGATCAAGATTGCCCAAACGTTCATAGCGGACATAGGAGTCGAACCCGGAAACGATGCGATCGTGCGGGCCGCGCTCAGCCTTGCGCGGGAGCTCAACATCGAGGTGGTGGTGGAAGGAGTGGAGACCCTGGCTCAGATCGAGCTGTTGAAGCGCTGGGGCGGCCGCATCGCGCATGGTTACTATTTTGCGAAACCTCCGCGTGTTGACGTGATGACGCCACTGTTGCGTATCGGCAGCATTACACCGGCGCATGCCGACGCCGCCGAAATAGCTGCCCGATAGACGCTGTTGCCGGTCGGCTTCAGCCAACGAGGTGGCGAACCGAAAATCCGCTGCGCGACTTCCTCAAACGGATCACCGCTGGCGGACGACACAACGCCCAGCTCGCCGGCTTCCGGAGTGGCGAATGAGCGCGTAGGATTGTCGCCACGTGAAATCGTGGATGGGCAACGCCCGCCAATGGAGGATGCGATGGATGGTGTGACGCGCGCGGATCCGCAAGGCGTTTATTGCGCCGCTGAACTTCATGCAGCCCATGGCGGAAAAGCCCTTTTCGTACAATTACGACCCACCGCCTGGCGCGCCGGTCCGCAACGGGCAGATGATTGAATACAAGGTCACCATGCACGATGCGCGCGCGATCAACGACGCGCTGTCGCTTGATCGCGAGGGCTTCGTCCTGCTGCGCCACCCCACCGCGGCGGCCGATCTCTACGACGAGACGATCATCACCTCGGTCTATTACCCCGAGTGCGAGCGGCTGATGCGAGAGGCGACCGGAGCCAGGCGGGTCGTCGTGTTCGACCATATCGTGCGCAATGCGGCCAAGGCCGCGGTGAAAGGCAGCGGTATCAAGATGCCGGCCGGGCGGGTGCACAATGACTACACTGCGTGGTCGGCGCCGCAGCGCGTGCGCGACCTCATGGGCGACGAGGCCGAGGAACTGCTGCAGCACCGCTTTGCCATCAATAATGTCTGGCGGCCGATCGCCGGCCCGCTGCTGCGCTCGCCCTTGGCCCTGTGCGACGCCGAGACGCTGGAGACCGAGAACCTTGTCGCCTCCGAACTGCGCTATCCCGATCGCATCGGCGAGACCTACGCGATCACCTACAATCCGAACCAGCGCTGGTACTATTTCCCCAAGATGCAGCGGGACGAGGCGGTGCTGATCCGCTGCTTCGACTTAGCGCGTTCGGGCCCGGCGCGTTTCTCGGCGCACGGTGCGTTCGACGATCCGCAGACGCCCGATGACGCGCCGCCGCGGGAGAGCATCGAGGTTCGGACGCTGGTTTTCTATTAGGGCCTCGGCGCAGGGTTTTGACGGTTGCGGGGCGAAGCGGTCGTCGCGTCGGGTCATCAGTCAGAAGCTGCCCCGAAACCAAAAACCCTGCCGTCCAACGCGTTGAACGCTCGCTCGTTCGCCGGCGCGCTATAAGGCGCTGCGGGACTAGCTATTATTCTTCACCATCTGGCATATTCTCGCTAGCGTTGCAAAGCTGCTGATGCAGGAGGCCTGGGCGGCCGGTAAGATCCAAGCCTTGGAAAGATAGGAGAACGCTCGTGCTGTTTAACGGTGGCTTTACATTCACGAATTTCGTGACCGATATCTTCGCCATCTTCATGTTCATCTTGTGGTTTTGGCTGCTGATCACGGTGACCAGCGACCTGTTCCGCCGCCATGACGTGACGGGATTCGTCAAGGTGCTGTGGGTTATCCTGCTGATCGTGCTACCTTATGTCGGCATATTTGCCTATCTGCTTACGCAGGGCCGTGGCATGGCCGAGCGGAACCAGGCGCGCGCCCAGCATGCACGCGACGAATTGCGTCACATGGTGGGTTTCAGCACCGCAGACGAGATCGAGAAGCTGGATCGACTGAAGTCAAGCGGGTCGATCTCGGACAAGGAATACACCCTGCTGCGGGCCCGATTGATTCAGTAGCACCGACGACAGCCGACACCGTAGTCTGCATCGCCTCGACGACGGTCACCAGCGCCTGCGCGATGCTGCTGGCGGAACAGGCCAGGCTCATTGCTCGATGAACTGATCGCGCCGTGTTTCACACGCGCATGCGGTGCGTGATCGCAACTACCGACGCCGGGTCTGATCGCGATGGATGCATCCTCGGATAGCACGTCACACTGGATAGAGCGGGACCGTTGCACATTTCTGTGGGTACTTGACGTGACTAAGAACAAGGCACGTTATAGTGAGTAAGGGGAAATGGACATGACGACGACCTCGGCAAGTGGCGACACGCGGCGCTACGTCTCGACCGGCCATTTACCGGATCCGGGCGATGTCGGCGCCATCCTGGCCGAGACGCACGCCCTGTTCGCCCACAATACAGATGGCGAGGTGTCGGAGGTCTATCCCGCACTTGCCCGCGTCGACCCCGCGCTGTTCGGGCTTAGCATTGTGGGTACCAGCGGCAACGTCTACGAAATGGGCGACGCGCAGCACCAATTCACGATCATGAGCGTGTCCAAACCGTTTCTGCTGGCGCTGGTCTGCCAGACGATTGGTTGGGAAGCGGTGCGCTCGCGTGTCGGTGCCAACGCGACCGGTATGGCTTTCAACTCACTCGCCGCGGTCGAGGTGAGTGCCGATGGCCGCACCAACCCGATGGTCAATTCAGGGGCCATCGCGACAACCAGCCTGGTCACGGGAGACGGACCGGAGGCGCGCTGGCGCTTCATCCACGAAGGCCTGTCGCGTTTCGCCGGCCGCGAACTGGCGGTTGATGCCGAGGTCTACGCCTCGGCGACCGAGACAAATTTCCGCAACCGCAGCATCGTCCACCTTCTGCACACGCGCGGACGCGTCTATTGCGACCCGCTTGAAGCGGTGGATCTGTATACGAAGCAGTGCGCCCTGTCCGTCACCGCGCACGACCTGGCGGCGATGGGAGCGACGCTTGCCGACGGCGGCGTGAACCCACTGACGCACGAGACCGTCGTGGACGCTACGGCCTGCCGCTATGCGCTCGCGGTCATGGCGACGGCCGGCATGTACGAGAGCTCGGGCGACTGGCTCTGCGACATCGGCCTGCCAGGCAAGAGCGGCATCGGCGGCGGCATCGTCGCCGTCTCTCCGGGCAAGGGCGGGTTTGGCAGTTTTTCACCCCCGCTCGACCCCGCGGGCAACAGCGTTCGCGGCGTCCTGGCGGCGCGCTCGCTGTCCGAACGCCTTGGTCTCGACCTGTTCGTGTCTGTCCCTGCGGACTGACGCGGGCGCCCTGAAAGGTGAGCAGCATAGCATTCGTGCGAACATCAAGGTCCCGAACATGAGCGCGACAGTAGCTCCGACGCCCGCTGAGGCGACCGACTCCTGGACACCGATGATTGCCATAGCGCTCGGTCAGGCGCTGATGTCTTTCAACGTGGCCGCGTTGCCGGTCGCGATGGGCGGCATGGTGCAGAGCTTCAACGTTCCGCCGACCACGGTTGGCACCGGCATTGTGCTGTATTCGCTCGCGGTCGCCGGTTTCGTGATGCTGGGCGCGAAACTATCCCAGCGCTTCGGTGCGGTTCCGGTTTTTCGTACGGTGGTCGCGCTATTCGGCATCGCGCAAGTGCTGATGACGATCAGCCCGGTCGCGACCGTCATGCTGCTGGCACAATTGCTGTGCGGGTTGGCGGCAGCGGTGATCGTGCCCGCTCTCGTCGCGTTGATAGCGCACCACTATCGCGGGCAGCAGCAGGCGACGGCGTTGGGCGCGCTAGGCTCGGCGCGCGCCGGCGCGGGGGTCGCGGCATTCATGTTGGGTGGCGTCCTGGGCACGTTCGTAGGCTGGCGGCCGCTGTTCGGACTGCTCGTCCTGCTGGCGGCCGCGGTTTTTTTCCTGAGCTTCCGGCTAACGCCAACAACGCCGCGGCCCGAGGTTCGGATCGATCTCGCGGGCGTCGTGCTGGCGGCCGTGTCGATCATCATGATCACGATGGGCTTCAACAACCTGAACCGTTGGGGCCTCGGCATCGCACGTCCGGGCGCGCCGTTCGACATCGCGGGTCTGTCGCCGGCGCCGATCATGGTCATCCTTGGCATCGTCTTGCTGAACGCCTTTGTCTTCTGGACGCGCCGGGAACAGGGCGCGGGGCGCACACCGCTGCTCGATCTGCGGGTTATCACCTCGGGCCGGGAACGGGCCGCGGTGATTTGCATGTTCGCCGTGACCTTGCTGGAGGCGATGCTGAACTTCTCGGTCCCGCTCTACATCCAGATCATCCAGGGTCGCACGCCGCTTGAAACGGCGATCGCGATGCTTCCGTTCAACCTCACCGTGTTCTTCACCGCGATGTTGGTCGTACGTCTCTATGACCGTTATACACCGCGCGTGATCGGCCAATGGGCGTTCGCAATCTGCACCGTCGCGCTGCTGTGGTTGACCTTCGTCGTCCACAACGACTGGAGCGCGGTACCGGTCATGCTGGGGCTGATCACCTTCGGTATCGGGCAGGGTGCGCTCGTGACGCTGGTGTTCAACGTATTGGTGACCGCCGCGCCGAAGGAGGTTGCCGGCGACGTCGGTTCGTTGCGAGGTACTACCAACAACCTGGCGGCCGGCGTCGGAACGGCGATTGCAGGCGCGCTGCTGGTCGGGTTGCTGAGCAGCGCGGTGATGCTGCGCGTCGAAGCGAACCCGCGGCTTCCACCCGAACTGCTCGCGCAGGTTGATCTGGAGAATATCACCTTCATTTCGAACGACAGGTTGCTGAGCGCGCTGCAGCGCACGACAGCGACACCGGAGCAGGTGGACGCGGCAATCACGGTCAATGTCGAGGCACGGTTGGCGGCGCTAAAAATGGTTCTGTTGCTGATGGCGGGGGTTGCACTTCTGCTGATCTTGCCATCCCGCCTGCTGCCCGACTACAAGCCCGGCGATATCCCGGACAACCCGCCCCCGGCGACGCCCGCGGAACTGCGCCGCGCGGCGCAGGAGGCAGATGCCTGAACGGGGATCGATGGCCCCGCGGCGAAACGACCGTGGGAAGCGCCTTGTTCCTCGCAACCGGAGCATCTGTGCAACGTAGCCTTGCCATCGGCCAGGGTGAGTTCCCAAGCGTTGCTCAATGGGGATACAAACCCGGCCCCAACCCGAATCGCGACTTCATTACATACGATCCGATATTATCGACGTTAAAGGCCGGGATAAAATGGTTGTAGCGAAACCTCGGGATGATGGGGCCGTGAGAAGGGCCGTTCATCGCGCAGACAGAGGAAACCATTTCCGCGCCATCGCGGATGGCGCGACGAGGTTCAGCTTGCGATCGATCGATGTCTTCCCAAAACCTCGCTGACTTTGAACCGCTCATGCCGTCCGAAAAAGGACTGCTTGCAAATATCGGCGGCGGCATTTTTCACCGATGCGGTGATGGGGGCCTCCCCGCAATAGACGACGCCTCGTGCCATATCCGCGCCGAGTTCTTGCGGCTTGTCTTACTCGGCGGACACGGCTTGCCCCCAATACACGAAAAGGGATTGCTGGTGTCGGGAGCTTGGGTGACGGGAATCCTTGATCTTGAGGGTTGTCGCATCTCGCGCGATCTACGCTTGGCCGATTGCCGGTTCAACGCCGCGCCGATGTTGCGGTCTACCATCATCGATACGCTGCTGCTGGACGGTTCGATGCTACCGGGCCTCGTCGCCAACCGGCTCGACGCCCGAGGCAGTGTCTATCTACGGGCCGCCGAGTTCCACGGTACGGTCGATCTGCAAGGTTCTCGGTTAGGTGGCGACCTGATGCTAGACGGGTCCAAGATCCTGGCTGCCGGTGGGCGAGCTTTCGACGGCTCGCACGTCTCGATGCGGGGGGATATGACGCTGCGGGATACCGAGATACGCGGCGCGGTTTACATCACCGGCGCACAGCTAGGTGGTGACCTGGTCATGGCGGGCGCGGACATTGAGCCCGGTAATGGCCCGGCGGTGACTGCAGTAGGCGCCCGGGTCGAGGGCGACGTGGCTTTGCGTGCCGCCCGGATCGTCGGGGAGACGAACTTCATCGGCGCCCGCGTGACGGGAGACGTTATCTTCGACGGCGGCACATTCGGCGCCCCTGGCGGACTTGCGCTAACACTAAATCGCGCCGCGATCGAAGGCGCCCTATTTCTGCGCAACAGCGCCAAGGTGCTCGGCGCGCTGAGTCTGAGCGGTACGCAGGCCGGCATCATCGTCGATGAAAAGGAAAGCTGGCCAGGTCCAGGCGATCTCCTGCTCAATCGCTTTACATACAAAGGCTTCCTCGCCAGCCCGGTTGATGCGACGAGCCGCCTCGACTGGTTGTCGCGCCAGAACCCCGCTCGGTGGGGTGAGGATTTTTGGCCCCAGCCCTACGAGCAGTTGGCGACCGTGCTCAGGGAAATGGGACATCAGGAGCATGCCCGCACGATCCTGTATGAGAAGGAGCGCCTGCGCCGCTATGCTCAGCAGGCGCGGACCAAATCTCGCGCCTTGCGGGTTCGCAATGCCGTGAGCAATGGGCTGCTGTGGATGACGGTCGGGTATGGGCTCCAGCCCCTCCTGGCATTCCTTTGGATAGCCTTGCTGTGGCTGACCGGGGTTGGCCTCCTGGCGATCGTGCAATCGCAAGGCCAATTGCGGCCGAATACCCCCGTCTCGCTGCGCTCCCCGGAGTGGGTGCTGTGCGGGATCGCAAATACCCAGCAAATTCGGCTCGCGTCGATCGACCAAACGCGCCAAGGCTTGGCAACGCCGGGGCAGTCACAACTCTCATGCTTTCTCGGGCAACCCGAGGCAGCATCCTACCCGCGCTTCAACAAATGGATCTACTCGCTCGAAACCATGATCCCGGGGATGGAAAGTGGGCAGCGGAATTATTGGTCTCCCGACACGCGTTTCACACTCGGCTACGTTGGCAAGCTTTTCGAATATGTGCAGGTGGTAGCCGGCTTTGGCCTCGGTCTATTGGCATTCGCCGGATTCTCCGGGCTGGTAAAGTCACGGTAGGCGCTACCCTCGGGATAATAAGGAGGGGAAATGGACATGCGATGACCTTGGCAAATGGCAACCCTGTCCCGGGCCAGCGCATGGTACGATGGTTCATCGGCAGCGATGGGCAAGGAGATTTGATATGGAAGACCGAGAGATCCGAGCGGCTCTGGATCGCCACTGGGCCGCCTCCGATGCGAATGACTTCGAGGCGGAGCACCAGATTTACCGAGAGGACGCGGTGCTCGAATATCCGCAGTCGGGTGAGCGCATCCGCGGGCGGCGGGGGATTCAGTCGTCTCGCACCGCGCAGCCGAACCAGAAACGCTTCACGGTTCGGCGGATAACCGGCGCGGGAGACCTCTGGGTCACCGAGTTTATTCTGACCTATGATGGGCAGCCGTCTTACACTGTGAGCATCATGGAGTTCCTCGATGGGAAGGTGGCCCACGAGACCCAGTATTTCGGCGATCCGTTCGAGCCGGGGCCTTCGCGCGCGCAATGGGTTGAGCGGATGCCCTGAAGCCGCTATTGCGGCGACCAGGCATCTGGCGGGGCGACGTGCGCCATGAACGACAAAGTGACGACTTCGGACATGCCAGTTGTCCGCACCGCAGATGAGGCGACGGTGCCTCCACCGTCCGCGCGACCGAGGCGTGCATTCCCCTGGCGCGGCGTTGGCATCAGGCTGTTCATCGTGCTGCTGGCGGGCGGACTGATTGCCTTCGTTGCCACCGAATGGGACTGGTGGGTCGGTTCGGCGCGGCTGCAAAGCACGGACGATGCCTATCTCCAGGCCGACCTGACGCCGCTGGCGGCAAGGGTTCCGGGCTATGTGCGTCGCGTGCTGGTGAACGACTTCCAGCGGGTTAAGGCCGGCGATCTCCTGGTGGAGATCGAGGACGACGACTACCGCGCACAAGTGCGGCAGGCGGAGGGAAACGCCGCCAATGCCGAAGTCGCCATCGCCACGATCGAGCAGCAGAAGGCGCTCCAGAAGGCATTGATCGCGCAAGCGGAGGCAATGGTCGCGGCGAGCGAAGCCGATCTCACCCGTTATCATCTTGAGACCGTGCGCCAGCAGGCACTGTTGGCGACAGGCATCGCGGGCACCCGCCAGACGGTTGAGCAGGCGGTCGACAGCGAGAAGCGGGCGGAGGCAACGCTCGCTCTCAACTTCGCGCAGCTCGATCAGCAGCGCCGGCAGGTGAATGTGCTGGACAGCCAGGAGAAGCAGGCGCAGGCGACCTTGGCCGTGCAACAGGCGGCGCGTGATCTGGCGCAGATCAACCTGGGCTACACGCACATCACCGCCCCGGTGGACGGCATGGTTGGCCAGCGCCAGGTGCAGGCCGGCCAGTATTTGAGTGCCGGCACGCAGGTGATCTCGGTCGTGCCGCTGCCGCATGTATGGGTTGTTGCGAACTACAAGGAAACGCAGATGACCCGTGTAAGGACTGGCCAGCCGGCACGTGTGACGGTGGACGCGTTTCCCGGGACGGTGCTGCATGGCCACGTCGACAGCTGGTCTCCGGCCTCCGGGGCGCAGTTCTCGTTGCTGCCACCCGACAACGCGACCGGCAACTTCACCAAGGTCGTGCAGCGGATTCCGGTGAAGATCTTGCTGGAGCCCGATCCGGCGGTGGACGACCTGCTGCGGCCAGGCATGTCCGTGATCGCAACCATCGACACAAAATGAGCGCTGCGGTCGGTGCCGCCCATACGCTTTGTCACCCCGCCGACAAGGCGGCGCACACACGCCCCGCCATCTCCGTGCGCCCCTACATCGGAACGCTGGCGGTGCTGCTCGGTGCGGTGATCGCGACGCTCGACAGCCGCATCAGCACGTTCGGGCTCGCCGATGTGCGCGGCGCGGTGCATGCCGGCTTCGACGAGGGCGCCTGGATCACCACCGCCGTCACCGTTGGCCAGATGATGATCGGCCCTGCCTCGCCCTGGCTGGGGGCCGTTTTCGGCGTACGCCGCGTTCTGATGATTTCGGCGACGATCTTCGGCATCTCCAACCTGCTGCTGCCGTTCTCGCCCGATCTGCGCTTCGTGCTGGCGTTCCAGCTCATCAGCGGGCTCGCCTCCGGCACATTCATCCCGCTGACGGTCGGTTTCGTCGTGCTGAACCTGCCGCCGCGGATGGTCGTCTATGGCGTCGCAGCCTACTCGCTGAACATCGAGCTTTCGCTCAACATCGCTGCCTCGATCGAGGGTTGGTTCAGCGACAACGGTTCGTGGCAATGGATCTTCTGGGACACCGCGCTGCTGGCGCCACTGATGGTCGTGTGCATCTACTTCGGGATGCCGCGTCAGACGATCAATCGCGAGCTGCTCAAGAGCGCCGACTGGCCGGGCATTCTCTATGCGGCGCTGGGCTTCAGTCTGCTCTATGCAGCCCTCGATCAGGGCAACAGACTCGACTGGCTCAATTCCGGCCTCATTAATGCGCTGCTGCTCGGCGGCATCGTGCTGCTGGCGGCGTTCGTCGTCCAGGAGTTCGTGTCACCGCGACCCTGGATCAATCTTCGCTGGGCCGCGCAAGGCAACATACCGCTGCTGTTTCTTCTGGTCACCTTCTTCCGTTTCGCCATCCTCTCCACATCCTACATCATCCCGCAGTTCCTCGGGAATGTGCAGGATTACCGCGCAATCGAGATCGGCGGCGTGTTGCTATGGATCGCGTTGCCGCAGTTCCTGATCGCGCCGGTGACGGCGACGATCCTGCGCTATGTGGAACCGCGCATTACCCTTGCCCTCGGCTTCGCACTCGTGGGCATCGGCTGCTTCATGGCGGGCCAGCTCACGGATGACTGGGTCGGCGTGGACTTCCTGCCCTCGCAGCTCGTGCAGGCGATGGGCCAGTCGATCGGGTTGACGTCCCTGGTCTGGTTCTTTCTTCGGCATCTCGAGCCGAGCGAGGTGCTCACTTTCGGCGCTGTGTTGCAGACCGGGCGGCTGTTCGGTGCGCAGTTGGGCGCGGCGTTCATCCAGACCTTCGTGCGAACGCGCGAGCAGGTCTATTCGAACCTGGTCGGGCTGCATGTCACCACAGGCTCGGTGGAGACCAGCCAACGGCTCCAGGAATATGCGCAGGCCGTCGCGGCGCGCTCGGTCGGTCCGGCGGCGGCGAATGCGCGCGCGACAGGGTTGCTCGCCCATTCGGTGCAGGTTCAGGCGTATGTGCTGGCCTATATCGACGGCTTCATGGTTATCGGCTTCGCCGCGATCGGCGTGCTGCTGATGATGCTGACCCTGCGCAATCCGCCGCATCCGGCGATCGGGAGCACGAGATAGGCGTTCGGCGGGCGATGCTTAGTCAAGCCGGACTGATGTTCTGATTAAGACGGAAGAAATTTGTCGGGTCGTATTGCCGCTTGACGGCCGCAAGCCTCGGGTAAACTTCGGGACCATGCGCATCGCGCACCAGGGCTTCTCCTTCGCCAAGGCCGGGGAAGTTGAGATAGAGGCGGCCGTTCGAGTGACGCGACATCGCCGACCAGAAGTGCCGCGACCATCCGATATTGGCCTCGTCGTCCTCGGGCTTCGACCAGATGGAATCGATGCTCAGCATGAACGGCATGGAACGATCGCCGAATGCCGTTGCGTCCGCGGGCACACGCTGCACAGCCCCGCCAAAGTGCCACACCGAGGTAAGCGACAGCTCAGACGGACGAGATGCCCAGTGTGCGACGATGTCGGCGATGACCGCGTTGTCCAAACCATTCAGGTACATCGATTTGAAATAGCTGCGGTCACGGCCTTTCGGGAACAAGCTGTCGTAGAGGCTCTGAATCGCGCTGTACGGCATAGGCCCGCTGAAATCGAGTACCGGCGATCCAAGCGCGCGCAAGGGCCGAATAACCGCCTCGCCCTCGTCGGCCGGCCCGTCATAGACGCCGGCGACCGCCAGCACCCGCGCGCCGCGCGTCTCTGGAGGATAATCGTCCGAATCGGGGATGGAAGAGAACTCGACGAGACTGCAGAACCGCTCGGGTGCGGTCGCCATAAAGTCACGCCATGCGGCGATAACCCGTGCTGCATCGGCTTCCGGATACAGCGGCGCGCAGAACATCAGTTGCGGCGCGATCGGATGCAGGCGGAATTCGAACGACGTGACGACACCGAAATTCCCGCCACCGCCACGCAACGCCCAGAACAGTTCCGGGTGGCTCACGTCATCGGCGTGAAGCAGCCTGCTGTCCGCCGTGACGATATCGACAGAGGCGATATTGTCCACGCACAAACCATGCGTCTGGCGCAGCCAGCCGATACCGCCCGACAAGGTGAGGCCCCCGACACCTGTCATGGACACCACGCCGCCAGGTGTGGCCAGACCAAACGCCGTCGTCTCGTGGTCTACATCGCCCCAGGTGGCGCCGCCGTGGACCCAGGCTCGCCGCGCCTCCGGGTCGACGCGGACACTGCGCATGAGCGACAGATCGATCATCAGCCCGCCGTCGCATACCGCATAGCCTGCGGCATTGTGGCCGCCGCCACGGACTGCGACGCGCAATCCATGCGTCCGTGCGAAGTCGACTGCGGCGAGGACGTCTGCGACGCCTGAGCAACGGGCGATCAGGCCTGGCCGGCGATCGATCATGGCGTTCCAGACAACACGCGCCGCGTCATAGTCAGTGTCTCCGGGCGCGATCAGGTCGCCTCGCAGCCTCGTCTTCAGAGCGGCGATGTCGTCGATGCTCAGGTCCATGGCACACCTCAAGTGGAGAACGTTCGCTTGACGAAGCTAGCGGGTCGCCGGGCGCGCGCCTAAAGTCTAAACCGCAGCAGTCCGGTCATTTCCGCCATGTCGGGTGTACCATCAACGATCAATGTCGCCATTCTCGCCGTGCCCGAGGTTACCGCCTCCGCAGTCTATGCGATGTACGATCTGTTTGCCGGGGCGGCCAGGGATTGGGCGTTCATCACGACGGGCGTGCCCGGACCAGGCCGCATGCATCCCTATATCGTCGCGTTGGATCCGGCCGGAGTTCAATCAGCCAACGGTATCGGGATCAAGCCCGACTATGCGCTGGATGACTGTCCGGAGCCGGCGATTGTCTGCATTCCCGATTTTTCGCTCGCGCCGGGTGCCAGCTGCGCGGAAACCTATGCCGCGGAGGCGGCCTGGCTCCACCGCTGCCACGCCCGTGGTGCGACGTTGGCAAGCGTCTGCACAAGCACCATGCTGCTGGCCGCAACCGGTCTGCTCGATGACCGGGAGGCGACAATTCACTGGGCCTATGCAAAGACCCTCGCGCAGCACTATCCGACAGTGCGCGTTCAGCAAAACCGTGCCCTGGTGATCAGCGGCGTCGGCCAGCGCCTCGTCATGGCGGGCGGCGGGACGAGCCACCACGACCTCGTGCTGTATCTGATCGGCCGCTTCGTCGGTCTGCGGGAAGCGCTCGACATCGCAAAGGCCTATCTCATCAACTGGCACGATGTGGGCCAACAGCCTTTCGCGTCACTGCACGTCAGCGGTCAGGCCAGTGATGGGCTGATTGCCCAATGCCAGACGTGGATCGCGGAGAACTACGCGAGTCCGTCTCCGGTGACAGCGATGGCGCAGTTGTCGAGCCTGCCGGAACGTACCTTCGTCAGACGGTTCACCAAGGCCACTGGGCATTCGCCGCTCGCATACGTGCATTTGCTTCGCCTGGAGGAAGCCAAGCAAGTTCTGGAAACGGAGGAATGCTCGATCGAGACGGTCGCAGCCCAGGTCGGCTACGAGGACGCAAGCTTCTTTGGTCGGCTCTTCCGGCGCAAGGTCGGATTAACCCCTGCCCAGTACCGTCGGCGCTTCGCGTTTCTCGGACGCGCTTTGCGCAGTCCGGCCGAAGTTGCGCCACACGAAGTTTAGCGGTGGCAGGACGCTCGTGTGGTTGGGCGGGCTTCCGCTTCCGGGCGACGGAGAGCCAGCCTGAACGACCGACATTGGCGCGCGGCGGGTATCGCTGCAGCAACCGCCGTATAACCGCTTTTCAGCGAAAGCGGTCATCCGATAGGGCCGCTGGTATTACACTGTGAGCATCATGGAGTTCCTCGATGGGAAGGTGGCCCGCGAGACCCGGTATCTCGGCGATCCGTTCGTGCCGGGGCCTTCGCGCGCGCAGTGGGTCGAGCGGATGCCCTGAGACCTGGCCGCCGTAAGAATGGCCGACCGTCGCCCGCTCGTTCGCTCGGAGTTGCCGATCGATACGGCGTCTCTCGCTCGCTATCTCATTGGCACGGTGTTGGTGCGGGAGCTGCCTGAAGGCGTCGTTAGCGGTCGTATCGTCGAGACCGAGGCCTACGTCGTCGGCGACGCCGCCGGGCACGCGTACCGGGGGATGACCAAGCGCAATCGTTCGCTGTTTCTCGAGCGTGGGCACGCCTATGTTTATCTCGCCTACGGCACATCATACATGCTGAATGTCTCAAGCGAGACGCCCGGGATCGGCGCCGGCGTCCTGATCAGGGCGCTCGAGCCGCTCGAAGGCATTCCGATCATGCGGCTCAATCGCGGCATCGAGCGCCTGCGCGACCTGGCGCGAGGACCTGGAAGGCTGGCCGCGGCGGTGCGGGTTGATCGCGGGCTCGATGGGCTCGATCTTTGCCGGGAAGGCCCTCTATGGCTCGCATGCGGTGAGCACGAACCCGGTGAAATCGGGCAGAGCATCAGGATCGGCATTTCGCGGGAAGCGAGCCGCCTGCTGCGATTTTATCTTCGGGGCAGTCCGTTCGTCAGCGGGCCGGGATCGCTCAAGGGATAATCTGAGTTTGCCGTTGCAGCGGGTCCGCAGGTGGGAGAACCACACGGTCACTCAGGCATCCCCGCCAGCCGATATGCCTTGGCCAGACGGGCCATATAGGCGGGAGTGAGCGGTCCGCTCCACTCGGCCATTTTGGAAACGCGTGCATCTGGCGCCATGCGAAGCAATGCATCGACTGCTTGTCGTGCCTGGTCGGGACGGCCGGCAAGGGCGTAAGACTCGACCAGGTGGCGCCGCGTCGCAACGTGGTTAGGTTGCTCAATCACGGCTCGCTCGGCCACGGCCACGGCTTCATCGTGCCGGCCCTCCAGGTTGAGCGCGAGCGACATGCTTCCCAAGAATTGGTGCAGCAAGGGATCAATGGGACTGAGACGTATCGCACGCTCGAGTTTCGCGATCGCCGACGCGGTTTCACCCAGAAAGTTGCGTGTGGCCCCAGACACGTACCATGCCATCGCCGAGTTCGGATTTAGCGCACAGGCTCGATCGATCACGCCCGCAGCCGCCCGTGGATTCAACCCGAGGTACTGAAAGCGGCAACGCGGCGTAGCAAAGCGCGGTCGGATCGTCCCGGCCATATTGCGTGGCCAACCACGCCAGGCGCACGCCTTCGGCAATCTCTGGCGCCGAGGCAGGCAGCAATCCGCTGGATTTCATCCGACCTGCACTGAATGCCGCGAGCCCATAGGCCGCGCCGTACGACGGATCGAGTTCGCAGGCTTTGATGAACAGCGAATAAGCGGCACGGGCCGACTCTCCACTGCCCTCGTGCAGGCGTGCGAGACCACGCAGGTAATAGTCATAGGCAACGAGATCCTGGGGCGCCTTGCGCTGTGCCCGCTCGACCTCGACGCGTTGGAGCGTGGGCTCGATGGCCCCAGCCACGCGTTCGGCCACCCGATCCTGTAGTTGGAACACATCGTCGAGCGCCTCGTCGAAACGATCGCTCCAGACATGAATTCCGGTCGTCGCGTCCACCAATTGGCCAGTGATGCGGACACGGTTGCCGGCGCGGCGAACGCTGCCTTCCATGACATAGCGTACGCCCAGCTCGCGGCCCACCTGACGGACATCCGTCGCTCGTCCCTTGTAGGCAAATGCCGAATTGCGGGCGATCACGAACAGCGAACGGATGCAGCAGAGCGACGTCGTGATATCCTCGACCAGCCCGTCAACGAAATAGTCCTGTTCGGGATCGCCGCTCATGTTCTGGAACGGCAACACAACGAGTGATGGCTTGTCGGGCAGTACTGGAAGCGGCGATGGGATTGCGATGACACCGTGCTGTGCCAGGCGATATCCCTGCCCGGACACCGTGATGATCCAGTCCTCGCCGAGTGCCTTGCGCAAGGCGGAAATCTGCACCTGAACGTTGTTCTCATCCACGGTGAGACCCGGCCAGGCCTGGTTCAGCAGAGCGTCCTTGCTGACGGTCTCGCCGGCGGCGGCAACCAGCACCGACAGCACGTCGATCGCTCGTCCACCCAGTGGCACGGCGGCTCCGGCCTTGGTCAGTCGGCGATTGGGGTGATTCAGCCGGAACGGCCCGAACGCAACCTCTCCCGGTGTCTCGATGGACAATTCGGCCTCCCTTTTTCAGGATAAATCAGGCCTTTGTAAGGGGACATTTAGCCGGCCGCTTCTGTACTGTCCAGCTAATGACGCATGGAGGAAATGATGTTCCGTTCGGTCGCAGGGCCTTTCCCCACGTGTAGTTGGCGAGGCGGCAAGAGCAGATCAGCCGTATGCGCCGGAGTGCGGCGCTCCGGCACGCTCATTCGCAGAATTGCAGTTCCGGTTCTTTTGTTAATGGCGCCGGGTGCTGCCGCCTATGCAAATGTAGTCACGGATTGGGACGCGAAAGCGATGGAGGTGATCCAAGGCAACGCGCCCGCGCCACCGCCTTCGATCGGTCCCGTCGGTGGCCTGCGCATCGCGACGATCATGCACATTGCTATATTTCAAGCGGTCAACACCATCGATCCGCGCTATGAGCCTTACCAAGGAAAGGCATTACCCAGAATTGGCGCATCGCAGGAGGCTGCCGCCGCCGCCGCCGCTTCGACGGTGTTGATGCAGTTGCTGCCGCCCGAGACCAAGGCGAAGGCAGCGCAGGCGCGCGATGCGTATCTCACCAGCATACCGGACAGTGACGCGAAAACGCTCGGCATTGAACTTGGCGATGCGGTGGCGATGCAGTTGATCGCGTCCCGCGCCAATGACGGGAACGACACGGTGGATGAATTCCGTCCCGTGACCGCTCCTGGAGTCTATACGGGAACCATGCCGGTCTATGGCTGGAAGTTCGCCACCATGCGACCGTTCGCCATGACCAGCCCGGCTCAGTTCCGGCCCGCGCCGCCAATCGCGCTCGCCAGCGAAGAGTGGGCGGGCAACTACAACGAGATGAAAGACCTTGGTGGCAAGGACAGCACCAAACGCACGCCGCGACAGACCGAGGATGCGCGCTTCTGGCTGATGGTCATACCCGGGTCGAACCAACCGCTCGCGCGTCAGATCGCGATCAAGCAGAACATGTCAGTGGTCGACGCGGCGCGCTTCATGGCGCTTGTCACGATTGCCGAGATGGACGCGTTGATAGCCGTCTTCGACGCAAAGTATCACTATACCTTCTGGCGGCCGATTACCGCCATTCGCAACGGCGATACCGACGGCAATGCTGCGACGGACCGCGTGGCCACCTGGCAGCCGATCGATATCACACCACCGCATCCCGAATATCCGTGTGCCCATTGCATTGGGTCTGGTGCCGAGGCCAGTGCAATTGCAGCAATCCTTGGCACCGACGAAATACCGGAGGTCACATTGACGTCGCCGACGATGTCGGGAGTGACGCATCGGTATACCAACCTCCACGCTTTCAACGACGAGGTTTCCGAAGCGCGCATCTTTGCGGGATTTCACTGGCGATTCTCGACGATGGTCGGCAAGGAGATGGGCTGGAAGATCGGCGCCTATACCGTGGAGACCTGCCTCAAACCGCTAAAGGTCGCGGGTCAGTAGCTCTGGAACTGTGCTATGGGCGAAGCGCAAAATCTGGTGTGATGCGCCGCACGGGCAATGCCCCTGCACCGCCACAGCAGGATGCATCTGCGCTTCGCGCCCCCGACGAGAGATAGTTCGCGTTCGCATGAAGGCCGCGCGGCCGGGAACAACTGGCATCGGCACAAGCCACTGCCGAGGTCCCCGGCGACGATAACGCCAGCCTCAGGTCGTCTTGGACTTGAGCTCGTCGAGCTGCATCCGCGCGCCGGCGACCATGCACGACAGATCGGACGTCAGCATCACCATGTCGAAGCCACGCTTCACCGCGCCCGCCGCGAACGCCGCACCGGCACAGTGCATAACGCACTTGATGCCATGCTTATGCGCTGCCTCCCTGATCTTGTCGCACGTTGCGAGATGGAGCGGATCAGGGTTATCGCCGCGCGGGGCCAGACCCAGTGCGAACGACAGGTCGGCCGGCCCGATATAGACAGCGTCGAGGCCGGGCGTGGCGCAGATGGCATCGAGGTTGGCGAGGCCTTCCTTCGTCTCGATCATGGCCATGATGACGATCTCGTCGTTGGCATGCGTCACGTAATCGGCGCCGCCGTAGTGCACAGCGCGCACGGGCCCCGATGAGCGCATGCCGACGGGCGGATAGCGGCACGCAGCCACCGCCATCGCGGCTTCCGCGGCAGTATTGACCAGCGGCACAATGATGCCGTAGGCGCCAAGGTCCAGGGCCTTCATGATTGTCGCCGGCTCGTTCCATGCAACCCGCACGACCGGGACCGTGTCGGTCTGCGAGATTGCCTGCAGCATCGGCCCGACGTCTTTCATTTCAGCGGTGCCGTGCTGCAGGTCGACGCACAGGGCATCGAAGCCCTGACGCGCCATGACCTCTGCCGTGAACCCGTGCGACACGGAGAGCCAACCCAGCGTCGCGCATTGTCCGGCACGCCACATCTGCTTGATCTTGTTCGGTCGCATCGTCCCACCTCTGGCGTTGTTCATCGATCCCACGATCGGATCGCTCTCTTTCAAACTGAAACCACCGCCTGAGGCAAGGGCTACGCCGACCTGGCTACAGGCATCGAACACTTGCGGGAGGACCGGGAAGGCTCACTCGCCAGCCTGGCCCCATAACCGGCGCGACGCGATGCGTGCGCCCTCGGCAGCCGCGGCGAGCTTCACCCAAACGATTTCCTCCGCCACGTATTCGCGGCCGGCGAAAGTGCCGAAGCCGCAGTCCGTTCCGGCGATCACCCGCTCGCGGTCGCCGACGACGGCAACGGCTTCCTCGAGTCGTCGGGCGGCAAGTTCCGGATGCTCGACGAAATTCGTTGTGGTATCGAGAACGCCGGGCATCAGCAGCATGTGCGCGGGCAGCTTATTGTCGCGCAGTGCGTCGTATTCATGCTGGTGCCGAGGATTGGCGAACTCGATCGAAAGTGCTCCGACATTGGCGCGGTACAGCTCCGGCAGGATGGCTGCCATCGCGATGTCGTAGATATGCGGCCCATCGTTGTTACCCCAGCAGACATGCAGCCGGATGCGGTCGCGGGGAATGCCCTCGATGCCCACATTGATAGAAGCGACATGCAGTTCGAGCTGGCCGAGGAATTCAGCATCATTCAGGTTATTGAAAAACCGATGCCGCTCCATCGCCAGGTCGGGCGCGTCGATCTGCAGGATCAGGCCGGCGTCGTGGATTGCCCGATATTCGTTGGAAAGCGCCTTCGCCAGAGCCATCAGATAGGCCTCATGACTCCCGTAATGCTGATTGAGCATGGTCGTGGCAACGATGCCCGGTGATGGTGCCGTCATGAAACATTCGCTGAACTGGTCCCCCATCCGCTTGAGCCTCGCGGCGTCTTCATTGATCGGCGCGCTGTTCACGTACCGCACATCCGATAGCGCGGCCGGCGCGTTCATCGCTCGCGCCGTGTGCGGAAAACGCATGGCCGTCTGTCGGACGTAGCTCGGGAATTCGAGCTGGTCCCGTGCCGGAGGACGTTTGGACTCGCCTCCGAAGCCGCACAGGCACCGCGGAACATAGGTCTGAAATCCAACGCGCGACTGTTCCCCGTCATTGCCCACGTCAACCCCGGCTTCGACCTGTTTGCTGATCACATGCGCGGTTGCCATCTCCACCTCGCGGGCCAGCTCGACAGTATCGATCGTCGCGCCCGCTTCCTGGCGGATCAGCAGGTCGGTCAATCGTTCGGCGCGCGGCAGACTGCCGACATGACTGACCAGGATGCGGTCGGTACTCATCAACATGCGCGTATTCCTGCTTCTTGGACGGAGCCGTATCATGCAGCAGGCCATTGCGCGCGAGCAAACCGCACCCAGCGAAACGAAGCGCGCGATCAGGACATTCGCCAGTCGGCAAAGACCGCCCATCGGTGGACCACACCCATTTCACTCGGCAAACTACCCCCGGAGGGAGAAGTCATGACGAACAATCACCGTGGCACCGTTTCCACCGTGGCGGTGCCACCGCCGGCCGCATGGCACCGAGACGCCGACATCGTCGTTGTCGGTTCAGGCGCGGCCGGCATGTCCGCTGCGATCCTTGCGCGCGAGGCCGGCGCCTCAGTCATTCTGGTCGAGGCTGAGCCCGACATCGGTGGCCACGCCATCATCTCTGGCGGAAACGTCCCGCTCGGCGGCGGCACGTCGGCGCAGAAAGCCGCGGGGATCGAGGATTCCCCAGACCTCGTGTTCCTGGACAATACCGACTGGTCCGTCGTGCAGCCCAACGGGTTTCCGGATTACCGCTACAACGATCGGCAACTGGTGCGCGCCTTTGCCGATGCAAATGTCGCGGCCTATGACTGGCTGCTGGCCCATGGCGTCGTGTTCGCCGACAAAGCACCGGATGCCTTTGGCGGCACGTCAGTCGGCAACTCCGCCCCGCGAGAGATGCACGCTGTTCCGATGCACTGGGTCATCGCGCAAACGGGCGAACCCGAGCCAGCCACCACGGCTGCAACCCGGTCGACTGGCAACGGTCTGATGCGCCCGCTGGAAGCCGCGGCGCGCAAGGTTGGTGTCGACATCTTGCTGGAACACCTCATGACCGCGATCCATCGCGAATCCCCCGGCGCCGGACGCGTCACCGGAATTCAGGCCGTGCACAAGGGCAATGTTCTGAGCATCCGGGCACACAAGGCGGTCATCATCGCCACTGGCGGCCATACCGGCAACGTTGAATTCCGCCGCCAGTTCGACCCGCGCCTGACCGAAGAATATTGCGGCCTCGCAGGCATGCCCTGGTCCGATCAGGATGCGTCCGGTGAGATTGCCGCGATGGCAATCGGTGCCTCGTTGTGGGGCCTCTATAACCAGACTGGTGAATTCGGCCTGCACCTGACCAAACCCTTCACCATCGGCAACCAGTATAATTACCGCTGTTACTGGCAGCCCGGCAGTTCCGTCTTCGACAAGGCCCGCGCCACCGGCCTGCAGGTGAAGGACTGGCAGAACGCCATCACCGTCAACATGCTTGGACAGCGCTTCTTTGACGAAACCGAGGGTAACTTCACGGCGAATAACCACGAGCAGATCGAGGACTACCGCTATGGCGATTACCGAAATGCGGAGAACATCGTTTACCGAACCAAGAACTGGATGAATGCCGCATTGGCCGGTATCGGCGATGGCCACAACGGCGGCGGCCCGATCTGGGCAATCTTCAACTCCGCGGCCGCCAAACGCGAGGGCTGGACCACCGAACCGCCTTACGTTGATCGCGCCCAAGGTTTTTTCTTTTCCGCCGACACGGTCGCCGGACTTGCGTCCAAGATCGTGATGGAACACCAGCGAGTACCCATGCCTCCGGCGACCCTCGAGGCCACCGTCGTCCGCTACAACGGCTTTGTCGACGCGGGTGTCGACGCCGATTTCGGGAAACCCGCTCCGGCTCACAAAATCATGGTACCGCCATACCACGCCGCATGGGCGACCCCCACTCCGCATGACTCTCGCGCGGGGCTACGCATCAACGCCAGATGCCAGGTTATCGACCGCGCGGGTCGGGTCATAAGCGGGCTTTATTGCGGCGGCGAGTCCGCCGGCGGGTTCAGCCAACACGGCCTCGCTCGCGCCCTGGTGCAGGGTCTTATTGCCGGCCGCAATGCGCTGGATGAATCACCGTGCCGGTGCGGTGCTCAGAAGTAGGAAGCGACGCCAGAGTGTCCGGCGGGAATCCTGTCGGTGTCAGTACCCGGCCGTGATGTCGATCTCCTGCAAGAGCCGTCCGCCTGCCTCGACGCTCCGGATATTCGCCGCGATCTCAGTCACGAGTTGCGCAACGGTCGGCCGTCGTGCCACGTGCGGCATCACGGTAACTTTCGGGTGCAGCCAAAGCGGGCTTGTCGGCGGCAGCGGCTCAGGCCACAGCGCGTCCAGCGCAGCATATGACAACTGTCCGGAGTCGAGTGCGTCGATCAGATCCGCTTCCACCACATGCTTGCCGCGCCCGACATTCACCAGCATCGCCCCTCGTGGCATCATGGCAAAGGTGCGCGCACAGAAGATGCCCTCGGTCTCCCTCGTCAGCGGCAAAAGGCAGACCGCGATGTCGGTCTGCTGAAGAAATGGCTCAAGTTGGTCGGGGCCGTGGTAGATCGGAACGTCACCTTCGTCTCGCTTATGCCGAACCCAGGCCGAGACCTTGAACCCGAGCGACTTCAACACGAGCGCCGGCGCCTTTGCCATCATGCCGAAGCCCAGGAATCCGACACGCCTCTGCTCGGGTCGCACGATGGTTGTGCGGCGCCATTCCCGGTTGGCCTGGGCCGCCTGATACCCGGGCATGTCACGATGAAAACGAAGCACGTGCATGACGACGTATTCCGTCATCATCGGATCGCCGCCTGGCGGCTCGACCTTGCACAGCGGAGCCTTCGGCAGCTTTGGATGGTTGACAAAGGACTCCACCCCGGCGGAGCGGCTGAACATGGCTTTCAAATTCGGAAAACTGGGAAGGGAATTGAAATCGGGATGCATGAAGGCGAGATATTCGATGTCCGCCAACTTTCCCGCATCAGGCCAGGTCCGGATTTCCAAATCGGGAAGCTGTGCCGCGAACGTGTCGCGCCATGCCTTGGCGCTGCCGATATGCTTGTCGAGATCAACGAGGAGCAACGCCACAATCGCCTCCTAAGTCATTCGGTCATTGTCGTAGCCGGATTCCCTGCATTTTCCTACATCCGGCATTCCCTGGAAGCCATGCTATGATCGCGGCACCGGCCTTGGGGGGAAACGCAAATGCACGCGGATCAGAAGAGATGAACGCAAATACTGGCTGAAGGCATTGCCATGACTCTCAAGCCCATCCCCGGCGCTCCGATCGACGCACCGATACCCGAGTTCCCAACCGGCGAACCAGGTCCACTGGTCGAGCCAGCATCCCGATTGACGCGCCGTCGTGTCGAACCACTGCCTCTCCCGCCGCCGGATCCCTCCCCCGTGCTGTCACCGGCGCGGCGCCCAGGACCGGTCGAAATTCGCGGCGATGGCGATAGCACCCTGACGTTCCGATGCATTTCCGAGGTACCGGCCATCAACCGGTCGAGCATGATCATCTCGATCACCGGCCAGCCGACAGGCGATCATGCCGCTCAGAAGATGCCCAATTTCGACCTGGCGACGAACGAAGCCAAAGCGTTCTTGCTGACGCTGCGTAATGGGGTCGCACCGATCGTGATCGCCGACAGCCGAACCGCGTTTCAGGTCGAATTCGCCATTGCCGAGGATGGGCCTACCTTCACCGTCAGCAAGCCGGGCCAGGAGCACGCCGCGCGGCGGTTCAACGCCGGGTGGAGCTACGATGTGAAGGCGATGGCGGCGCATCTCCTCGCTGATCTGGGCCCATAAGCATCGTCGCGGTCGCGTCTACCACTTGTAGACCTTCTGCAACGTACCGCCCATGAGCTTCGCTTTGTCGCTTTCCGACAGGCGATTGGTGTTGCGGAACGGCGCAACGCCCTGCTCGTAGGTCAGCATGCCGATCGTCCGCGTCCAGTCGGTGCCCCACATGCAACGATCCAGCCCGAACGCATCGATAACCCGTAGCACCGGCTCCCAGATATCGTCGTACGGGAATGGACGGTGCGACATCGTGCAGGCGCCGCTGATCTTCACGCGTACATTCGCGTATTGGGCCAACGAGAGCAGTTTCGGCAGATCGGCCCAGACGTCGGCCGGAACCGGCGGACGCGCGGGTTGCAGCAGGCCGAGATGGTCGATCACGATGATCGTGTCGGGGTGTTGCCGAATGTGCGGCAGGCCTTTGTCCAGGATGCCCCAGCAAAGCAGATTGACCGGTAAACCATGTCTGCCAGCGGCGGCGAAAGCGCGGTTCAGACCGGGGTGGTCGGCGTCCATCGGCAGGCCCTCGCGCATGCGGATGCGAATGCCGCGCGCGCCCTGGGTTGTCGCCCATTTCGCCACCACATCGTCGATCGCCGGATCGGTCGCATCGACCGGAGTCACGACCCGGAATTTGTCCGGATAGGTGTGGTAAACCTCGAGCGCGTAGCTCGGATCGTATTCATAGGCGCTGAACGACGACACCATGATCGCGCCGTCGACGCCGACACTGTTCATGGCAGCGACCATTTCCTCGCCCGAGGCGGACTCGAGTCCGTGCGAGGGACTGGCCCACGGCCGGCCGGGATGATTTCGATCGAAAGGATGGACCTGAACGTCGATGACTGGCATGGCCGTCCTCCTGTTGGTTCAATGGGACCTGCTGCGGCTTAGAAATACACCGACCGCCCCGCCCCGCCGGTTGCCGCGACCAGCTCGCCGGAGACCGCCCAGGCCTTATCCGATGCCAGGAACACGGTGACGAATGCCACCTCCGACGCGTCCACCATACGACAGATCGCATTGCCGCGCGGTGAGTTGGGAGCAAAGTCCTGCCGCTCCGCGGCTTCCGGGGATACGCCCAGTTGCGTGGCGCGGGCCGCGAGCAAGCTTGGCGTGCGCTCGGTGCGGGTCGTGCCGGGATGGATGCAATTGACCGTGATGCCATGACGGCCCAGTTGGACCGCCAGCGTCTTGGTCATGTGCACCAGGCCGGCGTTGCGCGCTCCGCCGCTGAGATTGCCGGCGTTGCGGGCGTTGGCGCCGCTGATGTTGATGATGCGGCCCCAGCCAGCCGTTTTCATGAACGGAATGACGGCGCGGGAACAGCGCAGCGCGCCGACAAACTTTACGTTGAAATCCTCTATCAGATCCTCGTCGACGACCGTATCGATCGGGCCGGTCGCGGTGGCCGAACCGCCTGGCGCGGACCCGCTGTTGACCAGGATGTGCACGCCGCCCAGTTGCTGCGCCGCCTCGGCGACCATGCGGTCCACCTGCTCCTTGCTGGTGACATCGGCCGGGAGAGCGACGACGCGCTGGTTCGTTTCGGCTCCCAGCTCGCGCGCCGTGGCCTCCAGAGCCTCCTTGTTGCGCGCCACGATCGCCACATCGACGCCTTCGCGCGCCAGTTCCCGCGCGATGGCTTTGCCGATGCCCCGACTGCCGCCGGTCACGATCGCATGCTTGCCTTGCAATCCGAGGTCCATGGCATTCTCTCCCCTTGGCGGCGTGGCCGCGATTTCATTGCCTCGGTGCTGATTGTTTTCCCTGAGCGACCTTGGTGCAAGGGTTGGGCGCGTCGTGGCCGTATGGCCACGCAATGCGCTGCCGCTGATGGTGCCCGCGCGCTCGGTTGACTCGGCCCGAACCGCCTCGCACCCTCGCGGCACTTTCAGCTTCGGAACACACACGTACCATGAGCCCATCGGACGCTGCGTGGCACCAATTGATCTCCGCAATGCACGCATCCGGCCGCAAGGCTGCACTCGCGATTACCGGCGGTGGCAGCGGAGCGATTGGCGAGTTGCTGCGTGTTCCCGGCGGCTCCCGGCTGTTGATCGAGGCGCAGGTTCCCTACGACCCGCTGGCGCTTGCGGCGTTTCTTGGCTTTGCACCAGAACAGGCATGCAGTTCGGACACCGCGATCGCGATGGCACGAAGCATACGGGCACGCGCAGCCAGGCTTATGCCGGCGGGGACCGATCCGCTCGGTCTTGGCGCGACGGCGGCGCTGGTAAGCGATCGCCCGCGCAGAGGCGAGCATCGTTTGCACATCGCATTCGCGGACTCTGCCCGCACTGCGCACTGCACCTGCGTGCTGGCGAAGGGAAGACGGGATCGCGCCGCTGAGGAAGACCTTGTTTCGCACGCTATCGTCCTGTGGCTGGCCCACGCATGCGGGATCGCCGCCCCGTCGCCGCGCAGCCTGCTCGATGCGGATGAACAATTTGCTGAAATGATCGTCGCGACCGTGGATGCCATCGATCAGCTCCTGGCGGGCGAGGTCAATCGCGTCACCGTCCAGCCGGATGGCCAAATGATACTGTCAGCGCCGCGGCCCCTTGTGCTGTTCCCGGGTTCTTTCAACCCGCTGCATGAGGGACATGTGTTGCTGGCGCGGATTGCCGAAGAGCTGAGGCAGCAGCCGGCGGCGTTCGAAATCTCTGTCACCAATGTCGACAAGCCGCCGCTGTCGGGCGAGACGGTCAGACAGCGGCTCGCGCAATTCGCCTGGAAGTGGCCAGTCGAACTCACGCGGGCGCCGACCTTCGTCGAGAAGTCCCGCTTGTTTCCGGGGGCTACATTTGTGATCGGCGCGGATACGGCGGAGCGGCTGATTGCACCGAAATATTATGGCGATGACGAGGTTGGAATGCACGTGGCGTTGGAGGAGATTGCTAATTCAGGGTGCAGCTTTCTGGTGGCCGTGCGGATCGACGCGGCGGGGCGCGTACGCGCGCTGAACGACATCCTCGTGCCGCGGCGCTATGCCGATCTCTTCACCGAGATCCCGGAGCACCGTTTCCGCCTTGATACCTCCTCGTCTGAGATTCGCGCACGGGGACGTTCAGCTTGATCGTATGATCCGTGCTGAAGGACTTGCTTCTAGTCAGGCAGTCCCAGCAGGTAAACCATCCGCAGCATCGGCCCTGGTTGGAAGTTCTTGCCGAATGTACGCTCCAGGATTGCGGTGATTTCGCCGGAGCCATAAATATGGCTGAGCGCGCGATCGACTTCGAGCCGGAAATCGTCGTCGCCGTATGGTAAGGCCAATGCGTAGGTTTCCATGGTCAGGTAAGCATCTGCCAGTCTGAATTTCTCGGGCGTCTTGCTGTTCGCGATCAGCGCCATCAGGATCGATCGATCAGCGAAGTAGGCTGAGGTCTTGCCATTCTCCAGCATCGCTTCACCCTCCGCATGGGTCTTGGCTGGAATGACCTCTGCGCTGATCCCGGCGCTGCTGAGCGTATTGCGCAGCTCCTGCTCGGTGGTCGTGCCGGCCAGCACGCCGATTGTTCGGCCGGCCAGCTCCTGCAGGTTATGCGGTCCGTCCGACGTGATCATGAGACTGGCGCCGTCAACGAACGTCGTTACCGAGAAATCCACAAGCTTGCGGCGTGACAGAGTGCTGCTGGTTGGCTCGCAGAGCAGATCGGCCTTGTTCTGCTGAATCGCCTCGAAGCGATCAACCGCGGTCACGGTTACATAGCTTATCTGCAGTGACGGCAGGTTCAACTGCTGTGCGAGCCGCCTGACGACCGCCTGGCAGAGATCAACCATGAACCCGGCGGGTTGGTTATTGTCGTTCTTGTAAGAAAACGGCGGCGCATCGGTTCGCCAGGCGATGCGGATGCGGTTTTCCTGGCGAATGCGGTCCAGCGCACCCGCGGACGCCTGGCCCGGCAGGAAGCCCATCGCCAGAACGATCAGCAATGCGAACCCTGCCGCCGTTCGCCATCTGCAAAGTGCAGCCATCATGATGCGCGCCTCCCCTCCCGAGCCAGCATGGTTGTCGACTGAACTGGCGGAGCGAATGAAATTACATCCACATCGGCACCAATACGTAGACAAAGTCACCGGCGATCATAAGTTCTCCGATCCGAACTGTAGAGGGCTATATGATCGACCACAATTACTTGCTTGCTCTCGCGGCGCAAATTGTCTCTGCGCATGTCGCAAATAATACGGTTTCTTCCACAGACGTCCCTAAGCTGATCCACGATGTCCACCGCGCCCTGGCGGATGCTGAGCGTGGGCCTGAGCCGTCGGCCGGGGAAGCCGCCGTGCCGGTGGCAAAATCGGTTTTCTCGGACCACCTGGTCTGTCTCGAATGCGGCAAGCAGTTTTCGATGCTGAAGCGGCATCTCGGGACCGATCACCAGCTCACACCGGATCAATACCGGCAGAAGTGGGGTCTGCCGGCGTCGTATCCCATCGTGGCGCCAGACTACGCAAAGGTCCGCTCCAAATTGGCGAAACGCTTTGGCCTGGGGCGTTTGCCGGTGAAGGCGGCGCGGAAGGGAGGCCTGGGCGCGGCCGGCCGACCCTGACCCGCGGCAGCCATCGCCAGGCCTCAATCCGGGATTTTGTCGGCCAAAACTCTCCAGCCGCGGCTCCGCGGGCAGTGAATCACTTCATATCGGGACGGCCCATCCGAGACCAATTTCCGTCGCAGCACGAACCGCCCCGCTGGGGCCAAAGCGAACGGAGTGGGTCATGGGCAAGTTTCTGGTTCTGGTCGCCGCCACAGTGGCCCTCAACGCATTCGCGCCTTTGGCCAACGCGCAGGACTACGTCGTGAACGGGCACGCGGCCTCGAAGGCGGAAGCGCAGTTCCTGGCGTCCTACAGCGCCCCGGCTGGCCGCTGGCAGGTCGACGGGTATGGCTTCTCGCGGGTCGCCGACGAGCATCCGGTGCAACCCGTGGCGCAGACCACTGGCCCCAAGTGCTGGTATGTGCTCGACGTCAAGCTCTGCGATTGACCCGAACCGAGGCCGGTGGCTGCCCATCAGGCGGCTGCCGGTTCCGGCCGGGTGAGCAACCGGCCTTATGAGTTAGCGCCGTCCGGCACTCCATTGTTCGACCTGCTCCAGCAGCTCCGCCATTTTACGCGTACTGCCGGTCATCATCTGCAGCGGCGAGGTATCGGCAAAGAAGGGCCCCGGCTTTCGTGTTGTAACCCAGCGCGGGATACCACCCTTGGGATCCAGCTTAAGGATCGCCTGCTCCAATTCGATCAGATAGGCAACGCGCAGCAGCAGGTCTTCTTTCCACGCGATCGCGGCAATGTCGCCCCCGGAAACGCCGATCAGGGCTGTCGCATCAAACCGATCGAGCTCCCACGCCCTCACAATTCGTCGCAGGGCAACAACAGCCTCTTCTGGGGTGGGCCGGACACTGGGAACAGCCTGACCCAGGATCGTCGCTGTGACAGACGGGCGAGGTCCTGTCGGCATCGAGCGCAATTGCTGGTTCGACGAAGCCTTGGGCATCCCGGCGATCTCCGGCTCGAGCCGCAACACAAATGCCTCGACCCGTCGCGCGATGTTCTTGAGTTCGAGCGCACCAAGTTCGTCGAACGCCAGATCGAGCCGGTCGCGAACATGATCGCGCACCGGTCGCGTGACGCAGATGCCACCCGGCGGACACTCTGCCTGAAGCCTGGCCGCCACATTCACCGCGTCACCATGCAGATCCGCCCCATCGGCAATCACGTCGCCAATGTTGATGCCCATGCGGAACCGAATGGCTCGATCGCGGGGGACGTCGCCGTCGCGTATCCGCACCTGTGTTTGCACCTGCACGGCGCAGCGGACCGCACCCTCGATGCTATCGAACACAATGAGCAGGGAGTCGCCTCCGGTCTGCACGATCACGCCACCATAAGCATTGATGGCCGGGTCTATAACTTCGCCGCGCAGCGTGTGCAGCCGTTCGATCGTTCCTATGTCGTCCAGGCCGATGAGGCGACTATAGCCAACCATATCCGCATGAATGACCGCGATCAGCTTACGCCGATTGAGCGGCCTTTCGGTCGAGTGTGCTGCCCCGGTCACTGACATGGCGGATAGCCCATCATCACATCAGTGCGGCCGACTGTCTACCACCTGGGGTTGCTCCTGGTCTGAAGGAGCCCGCAGGTGTCGTCTCGTCCGAACCGGGTAACAGGTCGCAGTTGGGCTCGAGGCGTCGCAAAAGGTGGACAAGCGGTCCCTGAAAGCGGCGACGGAAGCCTCATTTGAGACTTCGTGACGAACGGGCGCTGGCCCTCGCAGCGTCCTGCTGCCATCAATGCGCTGCCGAAAGCGGTGAGGTGGAATTGGAGCAATTCTATTATGAGCATCAACGTTCTTGCTGGTTTCTGCATAGCCTGTCCGGTGCCCATGGGTTCGAACGAGCAAGCCATCGCGGAACCAGGAGACCGGAATGATCGCTGGCAAAGCCAGCGCCACGCGTGGCCGCGAGGGTCAACCTGCCTCGTGCCCACGGACGCGGCGTTTCGCTGAATATTTGAGGCCGGTTTTTGCACCACGCCGCTGCTTGCATTAGGACCAGCCGTGGCGCGGTCGCACGGCTCGGTTTGCGCCGCAAGGTGGCGAGATTGAGCCGGCCGATCACCAATCCTGGTGCCTTTCGCGTACGCAAGTGCTAGATGAAGTATCATGGCCATTGGACTCTCGAATTGACCACCTCAAGCCACAGGCCGGAATGGCGACTATGAAAGCTCATGTGCTGGCTGCAGCGTTGGACGGGCGCGTGATCGGCGCTGATGACGTGGAGATCTCCCGCGCCGTGCATCCGGCGGAAGCCTCCTGCGAGGGCGACGTCGCGGTCGCGGTCTCAGCAGACACGATCCGGGTCCTGGGTGAAAGTCAGGCGAGGATCGCGCTCGTGCCGGAGGGCACGCAAATCCCGCCTCAGAGCTTTCAGACCGTGATCTTCATCCGCCCATCCCGCTCCAGTCTGCCCGCCATCACGCAGGCGTTCAGGTATTGTCCCGATGTTCATCCGGGGGTACATCCAAGCGCCGTGGTTGCATCGGATGCGGTGATCGGCGAAGGCGCGACGATTGGGCCCTTGGTGGTGATCGGATCTGGCGCGTCAGTCGGCGCCCGCTCGATCATCCTGTCGCAGGCGACGCTCGCGGCCGGCGCGACCCTCGGCGCGGATTGCCTCGTCTATCCCGGGGTCCGTATTGGCTGGGGATGCCGCATAGGAGATCGCGCCGTCCTGCATCATAACGCTTCGATCGGTGCCGATGGGTTCAGCTTTGTGCCGACGCGCCCTGGCGCGCTCGAGGCGGCGCAAGGTCCCGCCGGTGCGGCGCCGACCGATCCGGAGCGGAACGAATTGCTGAAGATTCACGCCTTGTCGATCGTTGAGGTCGGCGATGACGTGGAGGTCGGTGCGCTGACCTCGATCGACCGTGGCACGCTGAAGCCGACGCGCATTGGTGCCGGCACCAAGATCGATGACCTCGTGATGATTGGCCATAACGTCGAGATCGGGACGGATTGCCTGCTCTGTGGACAGGTGGGCCTTGCGGGCGGTGTGGTCATCGGTGACGGTGCGGTGCTCGGAGGTCGAGTCGGAGTCGCCGACCACCTCAAGATTGGCGCCTGGGCCGTTGTGGGCGGCGCAGCCTGCGTCGGAACCAACATCCCGGCTGGCGGCGTGTATGCCGGATACCCAGCAGTGCCGCGAGCCGAGGCGATGGAGAATTTGAAGTTGATGCGGCGCGTGCGGCGGCTCGTGGCCCGACTGGCTGACGTCAGATCGGGCGTCGTCGATGGCCTTTAGTCCAACAGAACAACGCCGGCAGGTGACCATGGGAGAAACGATGACAGACGCGCTCATCAGGGTGATTGCCAGGCAGGCGCATCTGGACCCGTCGGTGATCAAGCCGGAGTTTGTCCTGTCCGAGCTTGGCGTTACGTCACTTGATCTGGTCGAGATCATCATGACGATTGAAGACGAGTATAACGTGACCATACCGGGGGATGCGGTCGAGGCCTGGAACTCCTACAAGACCGTCGCGAACCTTATCGAGCTGGGCCACTCGCTCGGTCTTGAAGGACGCAGCAGTGCAGCATGAGCCCGTCGTGGTCACGGGCGCCGGGTGCGTTTCGGCGCTTGGCCATTCGGTGGCCGCATTCTGGTCGGCTCTGCAGGACGGGCACTGCGGTCTTGGCCAACTCGAGCAGGCCGCACCATCCGACCTGAAGGTCTCGATCGTCGGTGCCATCCCGTCGCCTGATCCGCGTGAGATGCTCGACGCCCGTCGGTTGCCGATGCTGGACCGGTTCAGCGTGTTGGCGATCGTCGCAGCCCAGCAGGCGCTCGCACAGTCGGGCTTGTCGCTCGAGCAGGTTGGACACCGAACCGGCTGCATGGTTGGCGTCGGCACGGCAGGGGGAGAGACGATCGAGGAACTGTACCGCAGGCTTTTCCTTGAAGGTGCCAAGCGCGCGAACGTGTTCAGCGTGCCGCGGGTCATGCCGAGTGCGCCGGCAAGTCAGATCAGTATGGCATTCGGCATCCGCGGCCCGGTGTTCACGGTCTCTTCGGCGTGCGCATCGTCCAACCATGCGATCGCCACGGCCGTCTGGCTGCTGCGCAGCGGCGTCATCGATGCGGCGGTGGTCGGCGGGACGGAGGCGCCGCTAACCTACGGGATCCTGAAGGCGTGGGAGGCGCTGCGCGTCATGGCGCCGGATACATGCCGGCCATTCGATCGGCATCGCAAAGGCCTGGTGCTCGCCGAAGGAGCCGGCATGGTGGTGCTCGAACGGGCGGATCACGCCAAGGCGCGCGGGGCCGAGATCCTGGCGCAGATCGCCGGCGTGGGGATGAGCGCGGACGCAGCCGACCTGGTGGCGCCGACGCTGGAAGGCACGGCCGCCGCGATGCGGGCGTGCCTTGCCGACGCCCATCTCTGCGTCGATGCCATCGACTACATCAATGCGCACGGCACCGGCACCGTCGCCAACGACATCACGGAGATCAAGGTCGTCAAGGCGGTATTCGGTCACGCGGCCAAGCGCCTGTCGATCTCCTCGACGAAATCAATGCACGGGCACGCGCTCGGCGCGAGCGGTTCGCTCGAGTTGATCGCCGTGATCGAGGCGATCCGCCGCGGGATCGTTCCTCCCACCATCAACATCGAGGAACTCGATCCCGAATGCGATCTCGATGTGACGCCCGGTCACGCGCGGGAGCGTCCGATCCGGGCCGCCATCAGCAACTCTTTTGCGTTCGGCGGAACCAATGCGGTGGTCGCGGTGAAGCGTTTCGCGGACTGACGGAGTTACGACCCAGCGATGGGCGCTCCGGGGCGATGAAGGTCGTTGTATATATGTTTGGCCGGCTTGCGGCATTATTGCGGCTGATCGGTTCAGTGCCGGATATGCTCTGGTCGGAAGCCCATGCCGATGATGCGCGCTGGAATTCGGCGCATTGGCGGGAACGCCCCGAGCAGGCGCACCGCAAGCGGCGGCTTCGGCGTGGCGGCACCGTGCAGGACGTTGCTGATGATGCGATTCTGGATCGCGACCTGGACACGCTGCGTCATGCGCGTCGGCGGTTCGCGGCGGCGCTGTACCGCGCGCAGATCGTCCAGTGTCGCACCGCCTTCGCGCAGCCGCGGCACCAGGATGTTTGCCGCGGCGACCGCGTCCTGGATTGCCAGGTTGATCCCAACGCCGCCAACCGGCGACATCGCGTGCGCGGCGTCGCCGATGCACAGCAGGCCGGGTCGGAACCAGGTGTTCAGCCGGTTCACCGCCACGGTCAGCAGCTTCACGTCGTCCCACGTCGCGAGCTCCTGCACGCGATCCGTCAGATACGGGGCCAGCCGCGCGATCTCGGCACGAAACGCATCCAGTCCTCGTTCATGCACTTCGTCGATCCCACCCTTGGGAATGACGAACGCGCACTGCCAGTAATCGCCGCGATCCAGCATGATGAAGATGCGGCCGGCATCCATGCGCCCGAGCGTCTGGCCCGGATCGTTCTTGCCTTTCGACAGCCGCAGCCACAACACATCCATCGGCGCGCCGTACTCGACGACCTCGAACCCGGCGCCGTCGCGCAGCGTTGAGTGGCGGCCGTCCGCGGCGACGGTCAGGTGGGCGTTGACCTCGAGCTTGCCATCGGGACCCTCGGCGGTCACGCCGACCATGCGATCTTGCTCTCGCATCAGGCCGGTCGCTTCCGTGTTCATCAGCAGGCGGAAGGTGGGATAGCGCCGCGCCTGCTCGGCCAGGAAGTCGAGAAAGTCCCACTGCGGCATGAATGCGATGAACTTCGCCCGCGTCGGCAGGTGCGAGAAGTCGGCGACCTTGAACAGTTGTTCGCCGATCTGCGCCGAAAGCTCGCGAACCTCGCTGTGCGGCCTGGCGAGGAAGCCCTCGAGCAGCCCGAGCTCCTGCAACACCTGCATGGTCGACGGATGCACCGTGTCGCCGCGGAAATCGCGCAGGAAGTCGCCGTGCTTCTCGAGCACGACCACATCGATGCCGGCGCGGGCGAGCAGGAAGCCCAGCATCATGCCGGCCGGCCCGCCGCCGGTTATGCAGCAGCGGGCCGTGATGTCGGGCATCTATTCGGCGGCCAGGTGCGGCGCATAGGCAGGGACCGCGGCGCGTTGCGTGGCGGCCAGCGGCTGCGGCCACCAGCGATGCTCCCATTCGCTGAACAGCGGCTTCAGCTTCGGCATCACCGCTTCGGCGAACAGGCGCGAATTGTACTTGGTCAATTGCTTGCTCATGTTGCCGAACTGTAGCAGCAGCATCAGGTTGCCGACGTTCAAATTCACCGCGACCTCACGCAACTGTTCCACCACTTCATCGGGCGAGCCGATGATCACGTAGCCGTTGTCGACGATGGCATCCATCTCGCGCGCGAGCTTGTTGAACTTGTCGGAATAGGAAGCGGCCTTGGACACCTGGCTTTGCAGTCCCACGCGCTGCGTCGGCTCGGTCGTGTAGCCGGGAGGTGCGGCGAAGCGCGGATCGATGTGCAGGCAGTTGCCGTAGAAGTATTCGGCAGCGTCGCCGTACAGGTCCATGGCATGCTGACGGCTTTCGCCGACGCCGACGAATTGCAAAAAACCGGCGCGATATGGGTTGCGGTCTTTGCCGAGCTTTGCCATTTCGGTCCAGAAACCGTCCATGGTGGCCCGGCCGATCTTGTACCCGTAGTAGCTGAGGTAGCAGTACACATAGTCCATTTCGGCGCACCACTGCCATGTTTCGATCGAGCCGCCGCCGGGCACCCAGATCGGCGGATGCGGCGTCTGCACCGGACGCGGCCAGATGTTCACGTAGCGCTGTTGGTTGAAGCGGCCGTTGAAGGCGAAGGTGTCGCGGTCGGTCCAGGCGCGCAGGACCAGATCGTGCGCCTCGTGATAGCGGTCGCGCAGCAGGCTGGGGTTCTGGCCGTAAGCGTAGCAGGTGTCCATCGGCGAGCCGACCGGGAAGCCGGCGATCAGGCGTCCGCCGGAAATGCAGTCGATCATCGCGAATTCTTCGGCGACGCGGGTCGGCGGATTGTACAGCGCCAGCGAGTTGCCCATGACGCAGATCGCGGTGTCGGTGGTACGGCGCGCGAGCGACGACGCGATGAGGTTGGGCGAGGGCATCAGGCCGTAGCCGTTGGAGTGGTGCTCGTTCACGCACACCGCGTCGAAGCCGCAGTCGGCGGCGTATTCCAGTTCGTCCATGAAGTCGTTGTACATGTGGTGCGCACGGCGCGGATCGAACAGCGTGGAGTGGATGTCCACCCAGACCGAGGGGTGCTTGTCGCGGAAACCGGGTGGCAGCTCGGTGTAGGGCATCAGGTGGAACCACATCAGGCGCATCGGATCGTCCTCCGTTCAGGTGTCGTTGCGAGGAGTGACGCGACGCAGCAAGCTGTGCTTCACCGCTGCGCTTCTCGCAATGACAGGGCTCGTGATGAAAGGGGCTTATTTGGCTGGTGAGTAGGCCGGCAGTTCGGCGCGTTGGGCGGTGTGCATCGGCTGCGGCCACCAGCGATGCTCGTATTCGGCGAACTTGCCGGAGAGCTTCGGGATCACGCGTTCGGCGAACAGCTTCGTGTTGTACTTGGTCAGTTCCTTGCTCATGTTGCCGAACTGCAGGAGCAGCATCAGGTTGCCGACATGCAGGTTGGTGGCGAGTTCGTCGATCTGCTCCGACACCTCGTCCGGCGTGCCGATCACCAGGTAGCCGGCGTCCACCAGTTCCTTCATCTCGGTCGGTCGTGCCTGCGAGCGGGCGGCTGCGGCGCTCACCTGGCTGGTCAGACCGAACCGCGTCGTCGGTTCGGTGGTGTAGCCGGGTGGTGCTGCAAAGCGCGGATCGATGTGCAGGCAGCGGAAGAAGAAGTACTCGGCGGCCTCGGTGTAGAGATCGATCGCCTGCTGGCGTGACTCCGCCACAGCCACTGTCTGCGCGAAGCCGGCGCGATACGGATTGTGGTCCTTGCCCAGGCGATCCATCTCTGCCCAATAGCCGTCCATCGTGGCCTTGCCGATCTTGTGACCGTAGTAGGACAGATATGAATAGACGTAGTCCTTCTCGGCGCACCACTGCCAGGTCTCGATCGAACCGCCGCCTGGTATCCACACCGGTGGATGCGGGCGCTGCACCGGGCGCGGCCAGATGTTGACGTAGCGCTGCTGGTTGTAGCGGCCGTTGAAGGCGAATGTGTCCGGGTGCTGCCAGGCCTTCATCACCAGGTCATGCGCTTCGTAGTAGCGCTCGCGGAGCTGGGATGGATTCTGGCCGTAGGCGAAGCAGTCGTCCATTGGTGTGCCGACTGGGAAGCCCGCAATCAATCGTCCACCGGAGATGACGTCGATCATCGCGAATTCTTCCGCCACCCGGGTCGGCGGATTGTACAGCGCGAGCGAATTGCCCATCACGCAAATGGTGGTGTCGGTGGTGCGGCGGGAGAGCGATGCGGCGATCAGGTTGGGCGAGGGCATCAGGCCGTAGCCGTTGGAGTGGTGCTCGTTGACGCATATCGCGTCGTAGCCGCAGGCGGCGGCGTATTCGAGCTCGTCCATGAAGTCGTTGTACATGTGATGCGCACGGCGCGGATCGAACAGGGAGGAGTGGATGTCCACCCAGACCGACGGATGCTTCTCGCGGAAGTCGTCCGGGAGTTCGGTATAGGGCATCAGGTGGAACCACATGAACTTCATGACGAAGCTGTCTCCGGCGCACGGGGTTAACCAAAAGTAGATCACCGGCGGCGACAGAAGGGAACTCGCCTGTTGCCTTACGATTTCGATCGACATCTATACGGAAATCCCGTATGGCAGGACTATATTGCCGTCAGGCTATTAGGGAGATGCGCCGGAAGGCCATCGGCATGATCGATGGGCGGCTCTGCACCGTGGTGAATACGGAACGCCAGGGTGCCGTCCGGATTATTTCGGCGCGTGGTTCAAACGCGAAGGAGAGCAAGGCGTATGCGTCGGTTTATCCTTGATCCGAAGAACCCGCCAAAATTGAGCGATGAAGAACGGGCGCGACTGATGCGATGACGGACGAGGAGATTACCGCGGCGGCGGAGTCCGATCCCGATAATCCGCCTTTGACCGATGAGGAGTGGGCGGGTGCGGCTGGCGCGGCGGGTGCAGGCGGTGCGGGCACGTACGGGACTGAGTCAGCGTCGGTTCGCCGAAGCGTATCGTATCAACGTCGGACGGTTGCGGGACCTGGAGCAAGGGCGCACGCAGCCGGACAGCGCGATGCTGGCGTATTTGGCGGTGATCGAGCGGGAGCCTCAGGCGGTGGAGAGGGCGCTGCGGGAGGAGGAGTGAGCCAGGGCGTAGGTTTGTGTGGCTGCCGGTACGCGCCGATCAGCTCCGCAACGATCGGAGGTCAGCCACAGATTATCAGACATTCAACGGAGCCAGCGGCTGGCGGCCTCTGATCAGATCTGAGGCGCGCTCCGCCAACATTATTACGATTGCATTGATGTGCGCGGACGGCATGTCCGGCAAGGCTGCGGCATCGACGACACGCAGGCCTTCGGTGCCACGGACTTTCAGGTCGGGGTCGAGGACCTGCATCCGGGCCGCCTCCCATGGCGCAGGTCCCAAGCGGATGATTCACCGTGATCACGTTGTTCCGAATCCAGTTATCGATCTCGGCGTCTGTTTTCAACGCCGAACCGGGAGCCAGTCTTTTCCCGCGGAACGCGTCCATTGGTGGCTTGTGGGCCAGGTCCTCGGCAAGTCGGAACGCTGCGCGCAGCGTGGCGACATCGGCTGGATCGGCCAGGAAATTGTTCACGATCCGCATGAGTGCGCCTGGATCGGCAGAGCGCAGCGTTACCTCACCCCGGCTCCGCGGATGGAGCAGCACCGGATGAATGCCGAACGCATCTTCATAGGGCGAGGTTACACCGGGAAACCATATCCGCGCGTCGAGCGGCGCCGCAAGAAACAGGAATTCTATGTCCGGCGCCTCGATCTCAGGCCGCGTTCTAAGGAACGCCTTCAAGGCATTCGGCAGCATGGTCGCCGGACCGGTTCCGAACAACCAGGCCTGAGCCATGGCGAGGGCGGCGCGATCGGCCCGCATCAGCCGACGGAACGGTCCTTGGCCGAGCCGCGACCATCGCAGCCTGACCTGCAGATGATCGCGCAGGTTCCTGCCGACCGGGAGATCGATCAGCGGTGCAATGCCCATCTCCTTCAAATGCTCGGCCGGACCAATGCCGGACAACATCAACAACTGCGGCGAGTTGAAAACGCCGCCGCAGAGTATGACTTCGCGCTTCGCCTCAGCATGCATCCGTGGCGCCTCGATGCACGAAATCGACGCCCGTCGCATGAGTACCGCGCAGCGTCACCCGGGTTGCGCGTGCGTCGGTTCGCAGCGTCAGATTGCGCCGTTGCATGACCGGCTTCAGATAGGCGGCCGACGCAGACGACCGGCGGCCGTTCCGGATCGTCCATTGGCTGTCGCCGAAGCCGACCGGATCGGCCCCATTGGGATCATCTGTGACAGGCCATCCCGCCAGTTGTCCGGCTTCCCGTAACGCGTCGAACAACGGGTCGGTATCGCGATTCCCTGAGTTCCCAGTGGTCCCGAGCCGCCACGCCAAGAATTATCCCCACCCTCCCACGACTCGCTGCGTTTGAAATACGGCAACGCATCCGCATAGGACCAACCGGTTGCTCCTTGCCGCGCCCAACGATCGAAATCGGCGCGATGGCCGCGGGTATAGGCCATCACGTTGATCGACGATGAGCCGCCAAGTAGCCTGCCTCGCAGCAATGTCAGCCGACGATTATTCAGATGCGGCTCGGGCTCTGTAATATAGCCCCAGTCGAACATCTTGTGCTGTTGCAGCTTGCCGAGTCCAAGCGGGATCTGGACGTACGGGTGGTTATCGCGACCGCCAGCTTCGAGCAGCAGGACCGTCACGTCTTCGTCTTCGGTCAGCCGATTGGCAAGCACGCACCCTGCCGATCCGGCTCCGACGATGATGTAGTCGTAACCGGCGTCCACGATCTTCCCCAGCGACTATTCAAGCGGGCTTGATGATCACAGCATCCGCTGCAGGATCAGCTTCTGCACATCGGACGTGCCTTCGTAAATCTGGCACACCCGCACATCGCGGTAGATGCGCTCCACCGGATAGTCCGCCAGATATCCGTAGCCGCCCAGCGTCTGGATCGCCGCCGTGCACACCGCCTCCGCTGCCTCACTGGCAAATAATTTTGCCATGCAGGCAGCTTCGATCGCCGGCTGTCCCTCCGCCTTCAGCCGCGCCGCGTGCAAGGTCATTTGCCGCGCGGCCTCCAGCTTGGTCTTGGCGTCGACCAGCCGGAATCCCACCGCCTGGAAATCGATGATGCGTCCGCCGAACGCTTGCCGCTCCTTGGCATACGCCACCGCGTAATCCAGCGCCGCGCGCGCCATCCCGACACTCTGCGCGGCGATACCGATGCGGCCGCTCTCCAAGGTGGACAGCGCGATCCGGTAGCCTTCGCCCTCTGCGCCGATACGCTGATCCTCGGGCACCTCCATGTCCTCGAACGTCAGCGCGCAGGTCTCGGACGCCTTCTGCCCGAGTTTCTCCTCGCGCCGCGCCACGACGTAGCCTTGCGTCGCCTTGTCCACCACGAAGCAAGAGATGCCTTTGCGTCCGGCCGCCGGATCGGTGACCGCGAACAGCACCGTGCTGCCCGGCACGCTGGCCGACGAGATGAACTGCTTGGCGCCGTTGATCACGTAGCGGTCGCCTTGCTTCACCGCTCGCGTGCGCAGGTTTGATGCATCGGACCCGGCCTGCGGCTCGGTCAGCGCGAACGAGCCGACAGCGGCGCCGGTCGCCAGCGGACGTAGCCAGCGGTCTTTTTGCGCGTCGGTGCCGTATTGGTCGAAGATGATGCAGGTGGGCGAGTTGTGCACGCTCACCATGGTGGAAACCGAGCCGTCGCCGGCGGCGATCTCCTCCAGCAGCAGGGCATAGGTGACCGGGTCGATCTCGGAGCCGTCCCATTGCGCCGGCGTGGTGGCGCCGAAGATGCCGAGTTCGCCGAGTTCGCGAACGATCTCCGGCTCGATCGCGCCGGCCTTCTCACGCGCCGCGGCACCGGGGGCCAGGCGTTCCGTGGCAAACCGCCGTGCCATGTCGATGACGAGGGAGTCGGTGCCGATGGGTATGTGATCGGGCATGGCTGGCCTCCTTGCGGGTGCCACGATAGGTTGCCGGCATGTCCGATGTCGATGTGGTGGTGATCGGTGCCGGCCTCGCCGGCCTCGGCGCAGCGACCGCGCTGCGCGCAGCGGGACGGAGCGCACTGGTGCTGGAGGCGTCCGGCCGCATCGGCGGCCGCGCCTGGACCACCCATCCGGCCGAATTGGGCGGCGTCTGGTTCGACATGGGCGCGGTGTGGCTGCACAACGCAGAGACGAACCCGCTGGTGCCGATCGCGCGCGCGGCGGGCGAGACGCTGCTGCGTTCGGACGAACTCCGGGTCGAGCGCACCTTCGTAGGCCCGCGCGAGGCGACCGCGGAGGAATACGCCGACTATGCGGGGGCGTGGCAGCGCTTCGAGGACCGGGCCGCGGAGATCCTGCGCACGCGCGACGATGTGGCGATGGCCGAGGTGGCGCGGTCGATGCCGGGCGATCCGTGGGCGGTGACGGTGGAGACGTGGGAAGGGCCGATCATCTGCGTCGCCAGCGCCGACGAGTTCAGTCTGCGCGACTGGCTCCGCAACGTGCTGTCGGGGAGCAACCTCGTCCCGGACGGTGGCATTGGCGCGTTCGTTGCGCGCCGGCTGGGCGAGGGACTCGACATCAGACTGAGGATGCCGGTGACACGGGTATCCTGGGGCGGCGCGGGTGTGTCTGTGGAGACGGCGAACGGCGTGGTCACCGCCGGGTCGGCTATCGTTACCGTATCCACCGGTGTATTGGCGGCCGGTGCGATCGTGTTCGATCCGCCGCTGCCGGTGGAGACGCAGGCGGCGATCCATGCCCTGCCGATGGGACTCGCGATGAAGGTTGCGTTGCGCGCGACCGGGTCGGACAGGCTGGGCCTGCCGCTGCACTGTTCGGTCGACCGGCAGGTGAAGCGCAGCGGCGATCCCACCATGGGGTTTCAGTGCTGGCCCTACAAACGTGACTACGTGCAGGGCTGGGTAGGCGGCCCCGTTGCGTGGGAACTGGCGCGCGCCGGCGATGCGGCGGCGGTGGACTTCGCACTCGGTCAGTTGCGCACGCTGTTCGGTGGCCGGGTGGATCGCGTATTCGCCGGAGGGCAGCGACTGGTAACGCGCTGGGACGCCGATCCGTTCGTGCGCGGCGCCTACTCGTTCGTGCGCCCGGGGGATGCCAATGCGCGGGCGGCGCTGGCGCAGCCGCTGGCGGACGGACATCTGCTGTTCGCTGGCGAGGCCTGCCATAACGGGATGACCGGCACCGTCGCCGGCGCGTGGATCAGCGGCCAGGATGCAGCGCGCATCGCTGCATGACAGTGTCGCAACCGGGAGGACCGTGCGCCGCACATGCCGCCACAGGGAGGGCAGGGTGCACTGCTGGAGGTGACGGACGGCAACTATCAGCGGATGAGCGCGGTGTGCCCCTGGTGGGACTCGGTCAGAGCGCGGAAGCTCGCTCGTCGCGTCTGATCTGATGCAGCATCTTGTCCAACGAGAGTTCGATTCGTGCTGCGCGCATGGTCTGACGTGATGACCGGCCAGTCCGTAACTCAGCTCGCCACACGCGAAATCTTTCCGAAGCGATCTGCTTGCAGATGACGGTAGTCTGAAGCGCGCGTGGCGCGCCCGTGCGACGCCATTGCCGGAGCCATTGGCCCCACACGTCAAGCGCACGGGCATAGGCTTGCGCGCACGTTGGCTGCCCTCGATCGACCGAGTCGGTTGAGGCCATTGCCTATCTCCCCATGAGTGCCGGGCAGGTTCCGGGTTATGGTAGACGCCCGCGTTATAATGCCCATTGCGGTACAATTCTGCAAGTATCGGGCGCCATCGTGGCCACGGCGCCCTGGCTTATTGCAAATGCAGTTGGATGCTGCTCCGCTGAGTGCTTGCGCTTGGCAATCGTGCGGTTTGCCGGCGGCCGCGGCGGACGCTACGCTCGGCGCCACCAGTCTGCGTAAGCAGGCAACCAAGGCAAGGAGGCAATCGGAATGCTGTCACGCGAGGAGAACGAACTCGTCACCCGAGTGGGCCAGGGCACCCCGATGGGCAATGCGATGCGCATGTACTGGATACCCGCGCTGCTCGCGAGTGAGATCGCCGAGCCCGACGGCCCGCCCGCCCGCGTCCGCCTGCTCGGCGAAGACCTTCTCGCATTCCGCGACACCGAGGGCCGCATCGGCCTGATCGAGGAGTTCTGCCCGCATCGTCGCGTCTCGCTGTACTTCGGGCGCAACGAGGAATGCGGCCTGCGCTGCATTTATCATGGCTGGAAGTTCGACGTCACCGGCTCCTGCGTCGACATGATGAACGAGCCGGAGGAATACGACTTCAAGCACAAGGTCCGCGTCACCGCTTATCCGACGTGCGAACTGGGCGGCATCGTGTGGGCCTACATGGGTCCGGCGGAGAAGATGCCGCCGCTGCCGAAATTTGCCTGGACGCAGGCGCCGGAGGCCAATCGCCACGTCACCAAGGTGGTCGAGGAGTGCAACTGGCTGCAGGCGCTGGAAGGCGGTATCGACACGTCGCATGCGCCGATCCTGCACCGGCTGCTGACCGACAGCTCGAAGCGCGGCGGCATCAAGCCGTCCAATCCGTTCGTGCGCGGCAAGGCGCCGAAGCTCGTCGTCGATATCACCGACTACGGCTATCAGTATGCCGGCATCCGTCCGCTGGACGGCGGCGAGGACGTGCACATCCGCACCTATCATTTCGTCATGCCGTTTCACCAGATCCGGCCATCGAGGTCGGAGAGCGGACTGGATCTCGATGCCGGCCATATCTGGGTGCCGATCGATGACGAGAACTGCGTGGTCTTCAACTGGAGCTATTGTCCCGACGGGCCGCTAACCGAAGAGGACAAGCTCGAGCGCGGGCTCGGCAATGGGCCGTTGCACGTCGATCCGGTGACGTTTCGCTCCAAGGCGAACCGCTCGAACGACTACATGCTGGATCGCGACGTGCAGCGGACCGAGACGTTCTCCGGCATCGATGGCATCAACGCGCAGGACCGTGCGTTGCAGGAGAGCATGGGGCCCATCGTCGATCGCTCGAAGGAGCATCTCGGCCCCGCCGACAAGGCGATCATCCAGGCGCGCAAGCTACTGCGTCAGGCGGTGAAGACCGTGGAGGCCGGTGGTACGCCGGACGGTACCGGCACCAGCTACTACACGCTGCGCGCGCACGAGTTGGGTACTGTCGGGCAGCGCGGATTGGCGCGCCGAGCTGGCGCCCGAGATGAAGCGCGAGATGATCCTGCAGACCGTGTGAGCCTGGCGCGGGGACGAGCGCTCGAAGGCGCGCTCATCCCCGCACCGCAATCTTGAACGAGTTTGCTTCGTCGCGTCGCTTCTCGCACTGACAGTGGCGGCGTAACTCGCGCTGCGGCGCGCGTTCTAACTCGGCGCGCGGGAGGCGTGACTGCGCGACCATTTACGCAGCCACGCCGCAAACTCGTCGAACGGCAGCGGCCGGCTGAAATAGAAACCCTGCAGGCTGTCGATCCCCAGCTCGGTCAACAGCCGTACCGTTTCGGCGCTCTCCACGCCCTCGGCCACGCTCGTCAAACCCATGTCGCGTGCAAGCTGAATGACCGAACGCACGATCGTCAGCGAGTCACTCGATGTCTCCAGCTCGCCGACGAACGACTTGTCGATCTTGATCACCGAGAACGGCATTCGCCGCAGTGCAGCCAACGACGAATGACCGGTGCCAAAATCGTCGATGGCGACGGGGAAGCCCTTCAGACGCAGCCGCGTGAGAATTGCCGTGGTCGCATCCAGATCGTGCGCCGCGACGGTTTCGGTGATCTCCAGACCGATCGCGCCTTGGGGCGCGGACATGCGCTCCAGCACGCCGGCCATTCGGTCCGGGAAATCGAGCGATTGCAGGTTGCGGCCTGAAATGTTGATGCAGATCTGGATTGCCGATCCCAACTTGGCGAGCCGCCGGTAGTGCGCCACACCGGTTTCCGCCACCCACATGGTGAGCCGGTCGATCACGTCGGCGTCGGCTTCGGCAACCGGGATGAACCGGTCCGGCAGCACCAGCCCAAGCGAGGGGTCGCGCCAGCGGATCAGCGCTTCCGCGCTCGTGACGACATGTCCGGCGGCCGCGACGATCGGTTGCAGATGCAGCTCCATCCGTCCGGCGATGATCGCCCGTGCGACATCGTTGGCCGAGATCGATGCATGCTCCGGTTGCGCTTCGGCGCGCGGTGGCGCGGTCGCGGCCAGGCGCTGCATCGCTGCCAGCGCTTCACGCACCTGCGCCGCACGGGCCGGTTTTTCGAGCACTGCGGCGACGCTCAGCCCCAGCAATTCGCCAATCTGCTGCGCCGATGCGAGCACGCGTGCATCGAACCCGCTCATGAGCACAATGGTGCCGCTGTAGCCTACGCTGCGCAGGAAGCGCAGTTGTTCGACCCCGTCGCTGGCGCCGAGCTGGAGGTCCAGCATGATCGCGTCAGGCGGTGCGGCATTGATCAGCGCCTGGAAGTCCACTTCGTCGGCGACCGTCTGCGCGGTCCAGCCGAGCTTCCTGGCCACGGTTGCCATGAACAGGGCGGTCAACTCATCATCGTCCAGTACAACCAGGTGCATGTTAGTTGGTTCTAGTAGCATGGGGGACCTGGAAAATCCTGGGATAAATGCCGGCGTGGCTAGACAGCGACGGCCGCGCGAAACGCCGGCAGGTCGATTGCATCGGCACTGACCACGGCAACCCCGGCTTTTACCAGAAGGTCGAGACACTCCGCATCCTCGGCTTCCGCCAGCGCTCGTTGTGTCGCTTCGCTGTCGCGTGCCGCCGCGATGAGCACGCTGCGCAAGTCAGTCGGCAGTGCGTCGAAGCGCGCCCGGTTCACCAGCAAAGGCGCGATGCCGAGCAGATGGCCGGTCAGGCTGATATGCCTGTGATGCAGGTGCAGATTGAAGTTAACGACATTGGTGAGCGGGTTCTCTTGCGCATCGACCGCGCCGTCCGCCACCGCGCGCGGCAGATCGGCGACGTCGATGAACGTCGGAATAAAGCCCAGGCGACGGAACGCGGCCTGGTGCTGGGCATTGTCAAGCGTGCGGAGGCGCAGGCCGGCACAATCGGCGGGAGTGCGGATTGGCCGCATTGCGTTGCTGATATGGCGGATGCCGTTGTCCCACCAGCCGAGTACGCGATAGCCGGTTGCCGCGGCAAGCTCGTGGGCCAGGGCCTCTCCGGTGTCGCCATCCAAGGCGCCGAACACAGCTTCGCGCGAACCGGCCCGGAACGGCTGGTCGAACAGGCCAAGCCCGGGGACGCGGCCGGCCAGGTAGCTCGACGCGAAATAACAGCCGTCGAGTTCGCCGCTGTCCACCATGGTGAGCAGATCGCTCGCCTTGCGGCCCTCGGCCACGATGCTGTCGGTCACGTTGATGCGAAGTGCATCACCGGCGCGGCGAGCGACACTCTCGCGCAATGCGTGCAGTGCGCGCGTGTGAACGGAGCGCGCGGGTTGATAGCCGGCCAGGTGAAGCTCGATCATGTGTTGTGTATGGCGCAACGACTGCCAACTTGCCATGGTCGTCGGTATCGATCGGAGGATGCATGCCGTTCCGTCTGCTGTTCTGGCGCCGCCCGCGCATCAGCGTGGTGGAGATGCATGGACTGATCGCGCCGAGGCCGGGCGCGGTGAGCATGGGAACCATGGCGCCGCTGATCGACCGCGCATTCCGGTCGGCACGCGGCCAGCCGGTGATCCTCGACATCGAAAGCCCTGGCGGGTCGCCGGTGCAGTCCGACCTGATCGCCTCGCTGATCCGCCGCCGCGCCGACGAGCACAAGCTGCGGGTGCACGCGGTGATCCGCGAAGTCGGGGCGTCGGGTGGTTACTGGCTCGCGTGTGCCGCGGATCAGATTCACGCCAACGCGATGAGCATCGTGGGATCGATCGGCGTGCGTGGCGGCGGTTTCGGCTTCCCCGACATGCTGACGCGCATTGGCGTCGAGCGCCGGCTTTATACCGCGGGCACGAACAAGGCGCGGCTCGATCCTTTCAGTCCGGAGAAGCCTGAGGATGTGGCGTTCGTCCAGGAGCTGCTGGACGCGTTGCACGAGCGGTTCAAGGCCTGGGTGCGGATGCGGCGCGGCGAACGGCTGAAGAGCGACGAGACAGCGCTGTTTGACGGCAGCTTCATGCTGGGCGAGCGGGCGTTGCAGGTTGGTCTGATCGATGGTCTGGCCGACATCGATAGTCTGGTGCGACAGCTTGGCGGCGACAAAGCGAAACCGAAGGTGTTCCGCCCTCGGCGCCGCGGCCTGTTGCGGCGGATACCGGGGATGACGGTCGATGCGCTGCTCGATGCGGTCGAGGAGAGGAGCTGGCGGGTCGGGCTACGGTAGGGGCCACTATCGTTGGGCCTTGTCATTGCGAGGAGCACCGCGACGCCATGCTCCCCGCAATGACAGCGTCGGGCGTTCTACCCTCGACCGATGAACGGCATCTTCGTCGCCATGATGGTGACGAACTGCACGTTGGATTCCAGCGGCAGGTTGGACATGAACAGAATCTGCTGGCCGACATGGTTCACGTCCATGCGCGGCTCGACCGCCATCTGGCCGTACGGCTGCATCTGGCCGTTCTCCGATCGGCGCGTCAGCGGCGTTGCCGCGTTGCCGATGTCGATCTGGCCGGCACAGATTTCGAACTGGCGACCATCGAGCGAGATCGACCTGGTCAGCCCGGTCACCCCATGCTTTGACGCAGTATAGGCCACAGAACCGACCCGCGGCACATGCGCCGAGATCGAGCCGTTGTTGATGATCCGGCCGCCGCGCGGCGATTGGTCGCGCATCATGCGGAACGCGGCGTTGGCGCACAGGAACATCGCGTCGAGATTGACCGAGACCACGCGCCGCCACATCTCGTAGGTGAAGTCGCCGAAATTCGTGGTGGGCGTGCCGCCGCCGGCATTGTTGAACAGCATGTCGACGCGGCCGAAATTCGCTTTGATCTGCGCGAACAGGTTGTCCACCTGGGCAGGATCGGTCACGTCGGTCTGCACCACCAGGGCATGTCCGCCGGTCTTCATGCCAGCGGTCTCCTCCAGCATCTCCTTGCGCCGCCCGGCCAACGCCACCGACCAGCCGTCGCTCATCAGTGCCAGCGCCGATGCGCGCCCGATGCCGCTGCCCGCGCCGGTGATGACGGCAAAACGGTCTGCCATGGTGTTTCTCCCCTCGGTTGGTGCTCTCGGCGCATTGTGGACCGTGGTTGCGGGGTGGGGAAGATGGTGCGAGCGTTGTCCGGAGTACGCGAGGAACCAACATGCCGCGCTTTGCCGCAATCGGGCTGGACCACCGCCATATCTACGACCTGACGCAGGACCTGCTGGATGCGGGCGCCGAGTGTGTCGGCTACAACCCGGACACAACTGATCCGCGCGTGCTGGCGGGCTTTCGCAAGCGCTTTCCGCACGTGCCGGCGTTTGAAACGAAGCAACTGCTGGAAGACCCTTCCATCGACTTCGTGGTGATCGCGGCGCGGCCCTGCGATCGCGCCGAGCTGGCGGTCGCGGCGATGCAGCGCGGCAAGGATGTAATGGTCGACAAGCCCGGCGTCACCACGTCCGAACAGCTCGCCGCGGTCGAGCGCGCCGTGCGGGAAACCGGGCGCATCTGGTCGATCTGCCTCGGCCGGCTAGCCTCGCCAGCGGTGCAGGAGGCACTGCGCATCGTCCGTTCGGGCGAACTTGGGCGGCTGGTGCACACCACGTCGCTCGCTCCGCACCGGCTGAACCGCGACGCTGCGGCCGGCGTGGTTCTTCGATACGCCGGCGTATGGCGGCATCATCAACGATATCGGCGTGCACTCGATCGATCAGTTTCTGGCCTTCGCCGCGGCCGACGATGCCGGGGTCGTGTCGTGCAGCATTGGCGCGTTCGGCACCGAACCTCCGGGCTTCGAGGATTTCGCCGAGCTGGTGCTGGCGACGCCGTCGGTGCGCGGCTACATCCGGCTCGACTGGTTCACGCCGGACGGCCTGCCGACCTGGGGGGACGGTCGCTTCTTCGTCGTCGGCACCGAAGGCACGCTGGAGCTGCGCAAGAACCTCGACATCGAGGGCCGCGCAGGGCACCGACCATATGTTCGTCGCCAACCGCATGACCACGCGCTATGTCGATTGCAGCGGGTTGCCGGTGACCTACTATCGGAATTTCCTCAGCGATATCGCCGAGCGCGGCGAAACTCGCGATGCCGCAACAGCAGGTGTTCAATGTCTGCCGGCTCGCGTTGCGGGCGCAGGAACAGGCGCTGCGCTACGTGGCGAAACAGCCATGATCGGCGTCGCGGTCATCGGTCTGGGCAATGCGCTGCAGCCGCACGCGCGCGCACTTGTCGATCTGGCCGAGCGGGCGCGCGTGGTGTGGGCCGCCGCGAGCAGTGCGACGCGATTGCAGGACGTCGGCGACCGCTACGGCTTTCCCACCACCACCGATGTCCCGCGCGCCATCGCTGATCCGGCGGTCGATGCGGTGGTGGTGCTGACGCCGGCCAACGCACATCTGCCGATCGCGCACGCGGCGTTCGCCGCCGGCAAGCACGTGCTGTGCGAGAAGCCGCTCGAGGTGTCGATCGAGCGCGGCGAGCAGCTCGTCGCGGCAGGACGGCGCGCGAACCGCCATCTCGGCATCTGCCTGCAGCATCGCTTCCGTCCGGGCAGCCAGCGTCTGCATCAGGTGTTGCGTGACGGCGGCCTCGGCGAGATCCAGGCGGCGACGTTGATGGTGCCCTGGTGGCGCCCACAGTCCTATTACGATGAGCCTGGCCGTGGGGTGAAGGCGCGCGATGGCGGCGGCGTGCTGATCACTCAGGCGATCCATTCGCTCGATCTGTTCCGCTGGCTGCTCGGCATCGAACGCGTCGAGGCGGCGCAGGTGCGCACCACCGCGCTGCACCGGATGGAGACCGAGGACTATGCATCCGCGCTGGTGCGTCTCGGCAATGGCGCGCCTGGCACGATCATCGCCACGGTCGCCGCGTGGCCGGGCAGCCGCGAATGGCTGCACATCATTGGCGCGAAAGGCACCGCCCGGCTCGAGGGCGGCGGGCTGCGCCTCGCCTTCGTCGATGGCAGCGAGGAAGTGCTGGAGGATGCCGGAGGTTCCGGCAGCGGCGCCAGCGTGATGAGCTTCTCGCACGAGGCGCATCGTGCGGTGATCAGCGACTTTCTCGACGCGATCGAGCAGCGGCGCGAGCCGGCGGTCTCCGGCGAGGAGGCGTTGGCGACGCAAAAAGTGATCGAGGCAATCCTGAACATGGGAGGGCGTTAAATGCAGGACCTGCTGCCACTGGCGGAGAAACTCGGCGCGCGGCTGAAGGCGCGCGGCGATACCATCGCGATCGCGGAATCATCGACGGGCGGTCTGATCTCGGCCGCGCTGCTGTCGGTCTCCGGTGCATCGGCGTATTTCCGGGCCGGCAGCGTGATCTACACGCACTACGCGCGGGCGGCCTTCCTCGATATTCCGAACCCGTTGCCCGACGGCATGCGCGCCTCGTCTGAACCTTACGCGGCGCTGCTCGCGGCGACGGTGCGGAGCAAACTCGGTTCGACATGGGGACTGAGCGAGACCGGTGCGACTGGACCGACGGGCAACCGCTACGGCGACGCCGCGGGCCACACATGCATCGGGCTGGAGGGGCCTAACTTCTCGCGCGCGATCACCCTGGAGACGGGCAGTGCTGACCGCGTCGCCAACATGCGGGCGTTTTCGAAGCGTGCGATGGAGCTGCTGGCGGAGGCGCTGGGCTAGCGCTCACCGCGCCGCCACGTGCCGCGCGTCGCCGAGTAGCTTTGCCAGCGTGGGCTCGATTGCCTCGGCCATCAGCGTCTGGCCCTCGGCTGACGGATGCAGTGGCGGCTCGGGCGGCGTCAGCTTCGGGTCGAGAAACAGGTCGCGGTTCAACTTGCCGCCGTTCATGAACACCCGGTCGATGTCGAGATAGGTGACGTCGTCGCGGTTGCTATAACGCTCGGCCAGTATCTTGTTGATCGCGAGTGTCGTCTCGGTAACCCAGGCGGAGCGTTCGGACGGCAGCACGCCGAGCAGCAGCAGCTTTGTGTGCGGCAGGCGGCGGCGCAGTTGCGCGACGATGGCATCGATACCGGTGACAGTGTCCTCGGCTGACCAGTGCAGTCGCCCCAGGTTGTTGGCGCCGATCAGGATCACCGCGACCTTCGGCGCAACGCCGGCAACCTCGCCGTTCTCGATGCGCCATAGCAGGTGCGACGTGGCATCGCCGCTGAAGCCGAGATTGATCGCGTTGCGGTCGCCATAGAAGCGCTGCCAGATAGGCACGAAATCGCGCCATTCCGGCGGCCCGCTGACCTCATAGTCCTGAGTGATGGAATCACCCAGGAAGACCAGATCGACACGATGCGAGCGCAGTTCCGCCAGCTTCGCCTCGTGCCGCATGCGCCACGCAGGCAGGTCCATACGCGAGATCGGTGTGGCGGCGAGCACGGTGTGCGGCGCCGGCGCGGCATCGCTCAGCAGCAACAAGACCGCGGCCAGGCACAGGCGCAGGGTAGGTCGCATGATCGGCGAATCCGTCGGGGCGTTGCGCATCTCTATAGCCGAGGCGCGACGGCGATTGGTATATGAAGTTTTGTGCAGCCCGAGTTGATCATCTTCGACTGTGACGGCGTGCTGGTCGACAGCGAGATGATCAGTTGTCGGACCGACTCCCTGTGCCTGGCCGAGATCGGCATAGCAATGTCGGCCGAGGAGATCATGGATCGCTACCTCGGCATCAGTGCGGCGACGATGTGCGGCGATATCGAGCGCAGGGTTGGCCGCAGCCTGCCGGTGGATTTCGCCGATACGCTGCGCGCACGTGTGGCGGCCGCCTTCGACGCGGAACTCGCACCGATCGCAGGTGTCGAGACGATGCTGGATGCGCTGCCGTTCCGCCGCTGCGTGGCTTCCAGCAGCGCGCCGGAGCGCCTGCGCCATTCACTGTCGCTGACCGGGCTGCTGGGCTATTTCGAACCGAACATCTTCAGCGCGACGCAGGTGGCTCGCGGCAAACCGGCGCCCGATCTGTTCTGGTTCGCGGCCGATGCGATGCGGGCGGCGCGGGCAAATTGCGTGGTGATCGAGGATAGCGTGCCCGGCGTGCAGGCCGCGGTGGCGGCAGGCATGCAGGTGATCGGCTTCACCGGCGGGGCGCATTGCCGTCCGGATCACGGCGAACGGCTGCGCAAGGCCGGCGCGGTCGCCGTGGCCGATGCGATGCAATGGCTTCCAGCGCTGCTGGCGGCAGCGCACTATCCGCAATCATAGAAACGGCGAAACATTGAAAGTGGCGGAGTGACTCGCACTCCAGCGGTAGTGGTACTAGCATTCGCCCCGCCGCCGCGGGGAGGGGATCATGCGCATCACCAAGATCGAGGACCTGCATTGCAATGCGGGCTGGCGCGATTTCTCGTTCGTGAAGATCAGCACCGACGAAGGTCTGGTCGGCTGGTCGGAGTTCATGGAGTCGTACGGTTCGGAAGGCCTCGCCGGCGTGATCCGCAAGCTGAGTGCGCGGCTGATCGGCTGGGACCCGCGGCCGGTGGAGAAGATCACCGCCTATCTGCACGGGGTGACGCGGCAGTCGGTCGGCGGTATCGCGCAGCAGGCGATCGCGGCGATCGAGAACGCGCTGGTCGATCTGAAGGCGAAGGCTCTCGGCGTGCCGGTTTACGAGATGTTGGGCGGCCCGGTGCGCGATCGGCTGCAGCTCTACTGGTCGCATTGCGGCACCTGGCGGATCAGCCATGCGAGCCATATCAAGGAATGGACCGGTTTCGACCCGATCCGTTCGCTCGACGACGTGGAGCGTGCCGGTGCAGAGGTGGCGCGGCGCGGCTTCAAGGGACTGAAGACCAACATCTTCCGCTTCGATGGGCCTGAACCGTATGTGCACATGCCGGGCTTCAACGGGCCCGGCTGGCCGGAGCTCAACATCAGTCGCGATCTGGTCGACGGGCTGGTCGCGCAGATGACGGCATTCCGCAACGGCGCGGGGCCGCATGTCGGGCTTCATCTCGATCTCAATTTCAACTTCAAGACCGAAGGCTACATCAGGCTGGCGCAGGCTCTGGAGCCGTTCGACCTGGTGTGGCTGGAAATCGACAGCTACGACCCTGGCGCGCTGGCCACGATCCGCCGCTCGGCGCGCACGCGCATCGCATCATTGGAGTCCCTGCATGGGCGCCGGCAGTTCCGGCCGTTCTTCGAGCAGCAGTCCGTCGATGTGGCGATCATCGACGTGGCGTGGAACGGCATCATGGAGTCGATGAAGATCGCGGCGATGGCTGATGTCTATGAGGTCAACGTCGCACCGCACAACTTCAACGGACACATCGGCTCGCTGATGAGCGCGCATATGTGCGCCGCGATCCCGAACTTCCGCGTGATGGAGATCGACATCGAGGATGTGCCGTGGAAGGACGATCTGGTAACGCCGGTGCCGGTGATCGAGGACGGCATGTTCGTCCTGCCGACCGGTCCGGGCTGGGGCGTCGAGGTGAACGAGGAGGTGATCCGAGCGCATCCGCCGCGGCCGATGGGGCGGTGGGAACGTTGAGCGGCCATCAGGGTCCGTCCGTACAGGACTGAGGCTGACAGAGCCGAGGATTGCGGATGAGACCGTTTCGCTTCGCCGTCAGCATCCGCAATGTGGCTTCACGGTCTGACTTGGCAGAGAAGGCAAGGAAGATCGAGGCCCTCGGCTATGACACGCTCACGTTGCCTGACCACCTCACCGAGCTGATCGCACCGATACCAGCATTGATCAGTGCTGCGAACGCGACGACGACCCTGCGGGTCGGCACCAACGTATTGAACAACGACTTCCGTCACCCCGTGCTGCTCGCGCGTGAGGCAGCGGCGGTTGATCTACTCGCCGACGGGCGCCTCCAGCTCGGCTTAGGGGCTGGGAGCATCCGATCAGAATATGAACAGATCGGGCTCGACTTCGATCGGGGACGGGCGAGAGTTGAGAGACTGGCCGAGGCGGTCGCGATTATCAAAGGGCTGCTCAAAGGCGAAACTGTGAGCTTTGCCGGCCGTCATTATCGAGTGGCGCAGCACAACATAACCCCTCTGCCGCTGCAAAAGCCGCATCCGCCCATTCTTATTGGCGGCAACGGACCATTGCTTTTGGCTCTTGCCGCCCGTGAGGCCGACATTGTCGGCTTGTCAGGCATAACGTTTCGGGACGGCGGTGCAAAACCGCCCGATCTATCTGGCTGGAAGGCGTCAGGCGTCGACGAGCGGATAGGATTGCTGCGGAAGTCGGTGAACGCTGAGCGCTACGCGCGGCTCGAAAGCAACGCGCTTGTGCAGCGAGTTATCGTGACCGATCGTCGCGGCAAGGCTGCGGCGGAGCTGACGAACCGCTGGAGCCAGCTAAGGCCAGACGAGATACTGGAGAGTCCGTACACGCTGATCGGGACCGTGGACCAGATGGTCGATGATCTTCAGGCGCGGCGAAAACGATGGGACATCTCGTCCTACGTTATCTTCGAGAGGGATCTCGATGATTTCTCCCCGATTGTGGGGCGGCTCAGCGGAAAATAGCAGGCGACGATCGAGGCGCCGCAGCTGCGCGGCAATCGATCTGCCGCTGGGAGCGATGACGGCGCGCGCCGTTACGAATGCGCGCGGGCCATCAATGAACGCGGCATCAGCAATGGCAGGATGATGCCGACACCGAATCCCCAGAATCCGTTGATCACCACCGAACGCAGCATGTTCGCAGGAACCCAGCCGCCGGCGATCGGCATGCCCTTCAGCGGTGCGACGACAAACCATCCGACTGCCGCTGCGAGCACGCCAAGCAGCAGCCCGCACAGCCAGGTCGGCCAAGTGAAGCGTGGCATCGCGAGACCGAACAAAATGCCCCACGCCCCGCCCCAGAAGCAGTTGCTGACGATCAGGGGAACGCCGAACGGTGGCACGGGTGTGGTGCGGTACGGCGCGAACGACACCAACCCCAGCGCGTGCATGGCCTCCACCATTCCCTGGTGAAAGATCAGCACGGCAATCACTCCCGCGATGAAGCCGAGAAAGCCCCGCATCGTCGCCGATGGCATGTTCATCCTCCCAGGACCGAATTTTTCCGTACCATCCGGCATCAGGTCCGGCTTCGTCAATCCGGGGCACACAATGCGCCTGGCTGCTCGTCCTTCAGCGCGACGCCGGTGAGGCGCAGACGCCGCATCGCACCGATGAGCCAGAGCAGCTTGTCGCCCGCGGCTTCCGGCGGCAGGCCCGCGGGACGAACGTTGGATATGCAGTTGCGTTCCGCGTCGGTACGTCCGCGGTGCGGCTGCCACGTGAGATAGATGCCCAGACTGTCGGCTGCGGACAAGCCGGGGCGTTCGCCGATCAGCACCGCGACCGCTTCGGCTCCCATTGCCTCGCCGATGGCATCGCCCAGAGCGACGCGGCCCTGTTCGGCGACAAAGACCGGTGCAACCACGCCGGGCAAACGAGGGATCACGTGTCGCAGCACCGTCACGGCATGGCGCTGCACCGCGGTTGCCGAAAGACCGTCGCACACCACGAACAGCATCGCTCCTGGCAAACGCCGAATGGCGGCGAGATCGCGCGGACGACGTCCGAGATCGGGGCGGAGGAGATAGGTGCGCCGGTCGGGCGCCTCGCTGTGTACCGCAATGTTCGGCAGGCAGGCCGCGTCCAGGTCGGCGACGAGCGCGGCGACGTCGAGCGGCGTGTGGACCGCATCGCGTGCCGCTGCGTGCGCTGCCTGGAAGTCGAGATGCGCCGACGTGGGCAAGCCGTTGCCGGCGCGGCCCAGGGCGACGCGCGCCGGCGTGAAGCGCCGGAGATCGATCCAGCGTGCCGGAGGACGCTGGCCGCCGGTTGTCATCCGGTGGCGGCCGCTCTCGTTGGCGAGCGGCGACGCAGCGATTTTATAACCGGGATTGCTCCTCGCATCAGTCGAGACCAATCAATGTCGGTGACAGGGCGGTCGGGATACGCTCGGGTGTGGCAGCACCGGCGATACCCATGCGCGCGAGCCAGTCCGCGAATTCCGGCGCCGGTCGCAGGCCAAGCGCGCCGCGTAAATAGAGCGCGTCGTGGAACGACGTGCTCTGATACGACAGCATCACATCGTCAGCGCCGGGCACCCCCATCACGTAGGTCACGCCGGCGACACCCAGCAGCGTGAGCAGCGCATCCATGTCGTCCTGATCGGCCTCGGCATGATTGGTGTAGCAGACATCCACGCCCATCGGCAGACCGAGCAGCTTGCCGCAGAAATGATCCTCGAGACCGGCGCGGGTGATCTGCTTGCCGTCGTACAGATACTCGGGGCCGATGAAGCCCACCACGCTGTTGACCAGCAAGGGTGAGAAGGCGCGGGCGACCGCGTACGCGCGCGCCTCGATGGTCTGCTGATCGACGCCGTGATGCGCATCGGCAGACAGCGCGCTGCCCTGGCCGGTCTCGAAATACATCACGTTGTCGCCCAGCGTGCCGCGTCGCAGCGACAGCGCCGCCTCGCGCGCCTCGCGCAACAGTGCCAGCGAGACGCCGAAGCCAGTGTTCGCCGCCTCGGTGCCGCCGATCGACTGGAACACGAGATCGACCGGTGCACCACGTTCGATCGCGCGCAGCGTCGTGGTGACATGCGCCAATACGCAGGTCTGCGTCGGGATGGCATAGCGTTCGCGCACCGTATCGAGCATGGCCAGCAGCGTGCATGTCGCATCGACACTGTCGGTCGCCGGATTGACGCCGATCACCGCGTCGCCGGCGCCGAGCAGCAGGCCGTCCAGCGTGGAGGCGGCGACGCCGCGCGGATCGTCGGTCGGATGGTTGGGCTGCAGGCGTACCGACAGATGCCCTGGCAGGCCGATCGTGTTGCGGAAGCGCGTCACGACACGGCACTTCGCGGCAACGGCGATCAGGTCCTGCAGGCGCATCAGCTTGCTGACGGCCGCAGCCATTTCCGGCGTGATGCCGGGACGCAGCGCGGCCAGTGTTTCAGGTTCGGCGGCGAGCACGAACTCCCGGAATTCTCCGACCGTAAGCGCGGCCACCGGAGCGAATGCCGCCGTGTCGTGGCTGTCGACGATCAGCCTTGTAACCTCGTCGGTTTCATATGCAACGACCGGTTCGGCGAGAATGGTCGCCAGCGGCACATCGGCCAGCGCCATCTGTGCCGCGACGCGTTCGGCGGCGGAGGCCGCGGCGAGGCCGGCGAGCGCATCGCCGGAACGGAACGGCGTCGCACGTGCCAGCAGGGTGGGAAGGTCGTCGAAGACGTAGCGTGTGCCGGCGAGTGTATGGGCGTGGGCCATGCCCCCGTTATGCCGTGTCGAACAGCTCCTGCGCCAGAAATTGTCCCTCCGCCACGCCGCCGGGGCAGGCGAACAGCCCGCTGCCGACATGCGTGGTGAACTGATTGAGCGCATCGATCTTCGACATCTTGTCGAACAGGCGGATGAACCCGGTGCGCGGATCGCGCTGATAGGCGACGAACAGCAGGCCGGCGTCGTACTCGATGCCCTGCCGCCAGGGCGGCCAGCGTTCGGCGGTGAAGTCTGTGCCGTCGTTGTAGGAATAGCCGCGGCGCAGGATCTGCGTGCCGGTGTTGGTCTCGGGTGCGGCCATGCGCAGGTGTGCGTTCTCGGCGATCTGCGGATTGCCGTCCTGGTCCATCGCCGCGAAGTCGGGCGCGTCGCGTTCGCGCGTGCGGCCGATCGGCGCGCCGGAGCGTTTCTGGCGGCCGAACACCTCCTCCTGGAAATCGACCTCGGTCCTGTCCCAGTGCTCTAGCGCGATGCGGATCTTGCGGACGACCACATAGCTGCCCCCGCGCATCCAGGCGGGGCCTTCCTCGCCCACCCAGACGGTTTCCGCGAGCCGGTTCGCGTTGCGGGTGCCGTCCTTGAAGCCCATCAGGTTGCGGGGCGTCTCGCCCTGGGGCGTCGCCGGCAGGAAGCCGGTCTGGGTCCAGCGCACGCGCGCCACGCCGTCGGCCAGACGCACGAGTTGCCGCACTGCGTGGAACGTCACCTGCGGATCATCGGCGCAGGCCTGGATGGAGAGATCGCCACCGCAGCGCTCCGCCACGAGCTGATCGCCGTTGAAGCCCGGCAGATCGACCAGCGCGTCGGGCCGCCGCCCGGCGAGGCCATACCGAGCGTCGAACAGTCCGGCGCCCAGGCCGAAGGTCAGAGTGAGACCGGCCGCGCCGAGACCGGTCACCTCGCCGCTGTCGCCCGGAGCATCCTGGCCGCGGGTCAGGCGCGCGGCCGCGTCGGTCCAGGCGCGCAGCATGCGCACGATGTCGCCAGGCTGCTTCGCGGTCAGGTCGAGTGCCGCGAAGTACGGTCTGAGTCTGCTGCGGCGTGGCGATGCCGGCCTGATGTTCGCCCAGGAACGGGTCGCCGGACGCGGCCCGAGCGAGGCGCGCCACGCCGGTGGCGGCGACTGCGCCGGCGGCCGAGGCCAGAAACGCGCGGCGGCTGCTCAATGTGCCAACACGAGCATGTTCACCTCGTCCTCCACATAATAGAAGCCGTCGCCGGACGGCGTCATGGCGAGTCCGAACAGATCGCCACTGCCGGGCGGCGACTGCGCCTTGTTGGCGTCGACCCAGCGCGCTGCGATCTGGGTGCCGGTCGCCGGATCGATCTCCACCACCTGGCCGTTCAGCCCGTTGGTCACCAGCAGGTGGCCGTTCGGCGCCGTGGTCATCGCCAGGGGTCGCTTCAGCAGCCCGTCCTTGGTCACGTCGTGGCCGGTGCCGGCGCTGTCGGCGCGCGTCGCGGCGTCGGGAATGGCCGCGATACGGTTGCCCAACGCGTCCGAGACATAGAGCACGCCGCCTTTGCCCAGCGCGAGACCGGTCGGGCCGATGATGAATACGTCCTTGTCGGCCTGCTCGCCGAAGCCACTGCCGATCACCGTCTGGCGGGTCACGACCGGAGGCTTGCCGCTGGCCATGGACAGTTCGAGCCGCAACACCGTCGCCTTGTTCAGCACCGGCGGTTCGTCATCCGGCGGGCCAACATCGAAGCCGGTGTTGCTGACGAACAGCGTGGCGGTGGCACCGTTGTCGATCACGGCCATGTTGCCCCAGGGACCGTTGATGTTCGGCCCCGCAATGGTGCCGGCGACGTTGCCCTGCGCGTCCAACACGATCAGGCAGCCCTGGCCCTTGGTCTTCGTGGTGCCGTCCTGGCTGGGCAGGCTGCCGACGATCACCCAGCCGGATTTCAGCATGGTCATCGCGGTGGTGAGGCCGACGCCGCCGGGGCACTGCGGCAGGTTGCGCGGGATGGCGGCGAACAGACTGAGTTGCTTCGTCGTGGGTCGGAAGGTGACGATGGTGCTGCCGAGGCCCTGGAGATTGTTGCGGTCGTTGAAGTTGTCGATCAGCACGTCGCCCGACTGGAGCTTCCCGGCCGAAACCGGCGCCACGACGATCGCATAGGGATTCTGATCACCATTACCCGGCACGGTGGAGGTGGCCAGGCTGTGGCGGCGAACGTCGTCGAGGAAGCCCTTCGGCTCCGCCGCCTGTGCGGTCATCGTGATGGTCAGGCAGGCCATCGCCAGAAGCGACGAACAGTGCATCGATCGGGCACCTTGGCTGATATTGCGAGGCATTCTCATCTACCTTGTCTATGGGCTGAGGGCAAGCGATCAGAAGGTCATGGTGTTGCGGAGGCCGAAGATGGCTTCGTTGCCGATGCGCTGGGTCGGCTGGTTCGGGTTGAGGATGCCGCCTCCGGGATTGAACACGTACTGGAAGTCCGGCTGAACCTGCCACCAGGGCGCGACGGTGAACTGGTAGGTCACCTCGATGAAGGTTTCGGTGGTGCGGACCGGGTTGATCGTGCCGGAGAAGAAGGCGACCGAGCGGTCGAAACCCTGTGCTCCGCCGCTGACCTGCGCGATGCCGAAGCCGATGCCCACCGTGTCGTCGTCGCGACCTTCGAAGGGCGCCTTGAGGGTGACGCCGGCATTGACGCTGAAGTTGATGAGGTTGCGGTCGCCAGGCGCGCCCATCAGACGGGCAAACACGCTGACCGAGCGAGGGCTGTCCTCCGAGGCGCGCCAGATCATCTGGTCCGCGACCCCGTAGATGCTGAAGTTGTTCCACCGCATCAGGGCGATGCCGGTGCTGGCCGGATCGGCGAGCGACAGGCCGGCATTGTCGAACTGCTGATCGGGGAACGGGCCTGAGTCGTACCAAAAGCCTAGCTTGTAGGTGCCCGGCAGCCCGGAGGCGGTGGCGCCATGCACGACGTCGCCGTTGCCTGGCTGGTTCAGCGCGTACTGGACCTCGCCAATCACGAGCGCGCCGGTGCGCAGGTTGAAATTGCCGCCCCAGCGGGTGCTGCCGCGCAACTGTCCGTCGTCATTGAAAGGGCCGCCCGGCGGGTTGTCGGCAAATACGCCGAGCAAGGTGGTGATGCCGTTGCCGGGCTGCGTGCGGAGACGCACGCCGAGCGACGACAGCGGATAGGCTGGCCCGCCGGCGTAAAGGTCGGCCGAGGGAAGCATTGGCCAGCCCATCATGGTGTTGAGGAAAAGGCCGGAGCCCTGGCTGGTTATGAACTCCTGATCGAGGCTCTGCTGGCCGAGCTTCACGTCGATACGACCGTCGAGAAACGACTGCTGGTACCAGACCTCCCACAGCCGCGTGGTGTCCGCGGCAAGGATGCCGCTGGGCGTCTGCAGGTTGAGCAGGTTGTCGGTGGCGATGTTGCGGCCGCGGATATTCCAGGCGCTGACGTTGAACGTGCCGCCCTCCCAGCCGAAGGCGCGCTGGGTGTCGAGGCCGACGCTCATCAGGGTCACGCCGTCGTAGCTGGCGCCGCGCTGGATCCCGCCGGTGACGTTGCCCCAGACCTCGTTGATGTCCTGCAGCCCGAACGTGATGCCATAATTCCATAGGCCTGAGCGAACGCCGCCGGCGTCGCCCAACAGTGTGCTCCGGGTCCAGAGCCCGGTCGTGAAGTCCGGCTGCGAGGCATCCTGCGCCTTCGTAGCGCTCGTCCAGAGCCCGGATGCGAGGCAGGCGGTCGCCATGGCGTAGCGGGTCGGGCGCGAGAGCATGCTTGGTGACTCCTCTGTGGGGGTTCCGCTCCAGGCTGGCTTCCGCGCGTCGCAGGGACGCAGGTGGCTGCGGGCGTTTGGGGAACGATGCGCTACTTGGTCAGGATCAGCTTGTCCGAGGCGGTGATCCGCAGGCGGTATTCCTCCTTGCCGTGGCGGATAATGATGACGCGCTCGCCGGCCATCAGGTCATCGCTGGAGATCGCCCTGTGGGCCGGCGCGTCAGCCCAATCGCTAAGCGGCCTGATCACTCGGCCCTGCGGTGGTTCGTTTGCCATCGTAGTCACCGCGCGATGCGGCAGCGGGCGGGAGAGGAGCGGTGCAGGCACATCCGATGCGGCCCTCCAGACGAGAATGCGAGTGATTCGCAATTAAGGCTACTACGGCTGGGAAAATTCGGTCAACCGCTGCCGGAAGAATTTCGCCGCCGGAAATGTCGGCGATGTGAGACGGATCACTGCGGCGGCCACCTTTCGGGCAGCAAATTCGCTGCGACTCAAGGGAAGGGGAGCCAGATGAACACCAGAATCACCATTACCGTGGTTCCAGCAGATGCGATGCATGTCATTCCACGGCAGGAGCGGGGAGCCGGCGGCCTGACGCGCCTGTGGCGATCTCTGATCGCCAGACGGGCGGGCCGCCTGGAGCGACGGATCGAAGCGGATCTTCAATGGCTTGATCATCCGGGGATCCGGGAGGATTTCCGGGGTGCGTCGCATGGCTGACGACCGGAGGCGGGTGCCGCGATATCCGCTGACAGCGGATCTGGCCGGCGTGCTCGCAATGGCTGTGACGGCTGGAGAGAATCGGGCGGACGACGGAGAGCCGTTCTTTGCCTGGCTCTTTCGTGTCTGCTGGCCATCGAGGCCCGTCGCCGTGGCGCGCCCCCTGGACTCTATCGCCTCGGTCGGCTAAACGCCGGCGCTCCATCGGAACGCGGGAGGCTGCTCCACCGCAAGTTGCGGTGGAGACGTCGTTTGCACCGCGGTCCCGGGACCCCGAGGACAAGGACCAGGGATATGGCAAAGAAGATCGCGGGCTACATCAAATTACAGATCCCGGCGGGCAAGGCGAACCCCTCGCCGCCGGTAGGTCCCGCCCTCGGCCAGCGCGGGCTGAACATCATGCAGTTCTGCAAGGACTTCAACGCCCAGACGCAGAACATGGAGCCGGGAATGCCGGTGCCCGTGGTGATCACCGCCTTCGCCGACCGCACCTTCTCATTCATCACCAAGACCCCGCCCAATACCTATTTCCTGATGAAGGCGGCGAAGCTCGACAAGGGCAGCCAGACCGTGGGCAAGACCCCGCCGGTCGGCAAGGTTACCATGGCGCAGCTTCGAGAGATCGCCGAGCAGAAGATGAAGGACATGAACGCCAACGACGTCGACGGCGCGGTGCGGATGCTGATCGGCTCCGCCCGCTCGATGGGCGTCACAGTGGTGGAGGACTGAGCCATGGCCAAGGACAAGCGGCTGAGCAAGGCGTACGAGAGCGTCGACGCCACCAAGGCATACCCGCTGCCCGATGCGATCAAGCTGGTGAAGCAGAATGCCAAGGCTAAGTTCGACGAGACGGTCGAGATGTCGATGAATCTCGGCATCGACCCGCGGCACGCCGACCAGATGGTGCGCGGGCTGACCTCGCTGCCGAACGGCACCGGAAAGGCGGTACGGGTTGGGGTTTTCGCGCGCGGCCCGAAGGCCGACGAAGCGCAGGCGGCTGGTGCCGACGTGGTGGGCGCCGAGGATCTGGCCGAGAAGGTGCAGGCCGGCGATATCGGCTTTGACCGCTGCATTGCGACGCCGGACATGATGGGCGTGGTCGGCCGGCTGGGCAAAATCCTCGGCCCGCGCGGGCTGATGCCCAACCCCCGGCTGGGCACTGTCACGATGGACGTGAAGGGTGCCGTCACCGCGGCGAAGAGCGGGCAGGTGGAGTTCCGCGCCGAGAAGGCGGGGATCATTCATGCCGGCATCGGCAAGGTGAGTTTTGACGACGAGAAGCTGCTGGAGAACGCGCGGGCGCTCGCCGACGCCATCCAGAAGGCCAAGCCGACCGGAGCGAAGGGAACCTACGTACAGAAGGTGGCGCTCAGCTCGACGATGGGCCCAGGCGTGCGGGTGGATGTAGGGAGTTTAACGCCGAGTTAGTTTCGAGAATACGCCTGCCCTGATCGGCAGGCGGGCAGGGGACGTGAGTTCCCGAACCTGTCCGAGACCGCACGTCCCCGCGGGTCATCCCCGAGGGTTTAATGGACCGCAAGGTCCGCGAGCGGGAGACGGGAGAGGTCCTCGGATCACGTCCGGGGATTGGTTCCGGCTTTTGGACAGGCGAACTTGGGCAACCCGGCCCCGGCGCGGTCCAAACGCGTCGAGGCCACAGTGGAGACGGGACGTGGACCGGACTGAAAAGCGGGAGTTCGTCGCCGGTCTGCACGAGGCGCTTTCCGCCACCTCTTTGATCGTGGTCACCCACAACACGGGTCTCACGGTCGCCGAGGCGACGGATCTCAGGCGCCGGATGCGGGCAGCCGGCGTGACCTTCAGGGTCGCGAAGAACCGCCTGGCCCACCTCGCCCTGGAAGGGACCCGATTCGACGGCCTGAAGCCTATGCTGACCGGACCGACCGCGCTCGCGTGGTCAACGGACCCGGTGGCAGCGGCCAAGGCGACCGTCGAGTTCGCCAGGACCAACGAGAAGCTCGTGCTGATCGGCGGGGCGCTCGGCCCTCAGACGCTGGACGCGTCCGGGGTTCGGGCACTGGCCGAATTGCCGAGCCTGGATGCGCTGCGCGCCCGGATGGTGGGGATGATTGCCACCCCCGCGACCCGCGTAGCCGGCGTTCTCCAGGGCTCGGCCGGGCAGCTCGCTCGGGTTTTTGGCGCCTTTGCCAGGAAAAGCGAGGACGGCGAGGCGGCCGCAGCGGCTTAGCGGCGTGCCCCGGACTACATCCGGGGTTGCATGGAACCAACAGACGACTAAATTAGGGACACACACATATGGCTGATCTACAAAAGCTGGTGGATGAGCTGTCCAGCCTCACTGTGCTGGAGGCTGCGGAGCTTTCGAAGCTGCTTGAAGACAAGTGGGGCGTATCTGCGGCCGCGCCGATGGCGATGGCGGCCGCCGCACCTGCTGCCGGGGCTGTTGCAGCCGCGCCGGCTGAGGAGCAGACCGAGTTCACCGTCATCCTGGCGAAGGCAGGTGAAAAGAAGATCAACGTGATCAAGGAGGTCCGGACCATCACCGGCCTCGGCCTGAAGGAGGCCAAGGACCTGGTCGAGGCCGCGCCCAAGCCGGTCAAGGAAGGCGTCGGCAAGGACGAGGTCGCGAAGATCCGCAAGATGCTCGAGGACGCTGGGGCTGCCGTGGAGGTCAAGTAGCACGGTCGGACGAAATCAAACTGGGCGCACGGTCTCGCCGCACCGTCGCCCGACTGATCTGCAAGCGGGCGGGAATCGCGATGGTTCCCGCCCCGCTCTGCGTTGCGGCGAGTGCTTCCCGGGCGGCCGGGGTTTTCGTGGCCGCAGACGAGCGCATGGGCAAGTAGGCAGGCAGTATATATGAACGCGATTACAAGGTCGTTTACCGGGCGCAAGCGGGTTCGTCACAATTTCGGGCGCATCCCCGAGGTGGCGCCCATGCCGAACCTGATCGACGTGCAGCGCGCCTCCTACGAGGGGTTCCTGCAGATGAATGTCCAGCCTGACAGCCGGCTGCACGCCGGGCTCCAGGAGGTGTTCAAGTCAGTGTTCCCGATCGACGACTTTGCCGGCCGCGGCCGGCTCGAGTTCGTCCATTATGAACTTGAGGAGCCGAAATACGACGTCGAGGAATGCATTCAGCGCGGCATGACCTATGCCGCTCCGCTGAAGGTCATTCTCCGCCTGATCGTCTGGGATGTGGACGAAGATACCGGCGCCCGCTCGATCCGCGACATCAAGGAACAGCCGGTCTACATGGGCGACATGCCGCTGATGACCGACAACGGCACGTTCATCATCAATGGCACTGAGCGCGTCATTGTGTCGCAGATGCACCGTTCGCCCGGCGTGTTCTTCGACCACGACAAGGGCAAGACGCACAGCTCCGGCAAGTACCTGTTCGCGGCACGGGTGATCCCGTATCGCGGCTCCTGGCTCGACTTCGAATTCGACAGCAAGGACCTGGTCTACGTGCGCATCGACCGGAAGCGGAAGCTTCCCGTCACCACGCTGCTCTACGCGCTGGAGGGTGCTGCGACTCAGCGGCTGCGCGCCGAACGCGAGGCGAAGGGCGAGCAACTCGAGCCCGGTGAAGTGCGCGGCATGGATCAGGAGGAGATCCTCTCCTACTTCTATACCCAGGTGGTGTTCGATCACACGCCGAAGGGCTGGGCGCGGCCGTTCGATCCCGATGCGTTCCGTGGCGTGAAGCTGCTGGAACCGATCGTGGACGCCGAGACCGGCGAGGTGGTGGCGGACGCCGAGGCCAAGCTCACGCAGCGTCAGGCGCGGCGCATAGCCGAGAAGACCAAGGAGGTACTCGTCGGGCGCACCGACCTGCTCGGCCGCTTTGTGGCTGAGGACCTGGTCAACGCCGAGACCGGCGAGATCTATGCAGAGGCTGGCGAGGAACTCACCGAGCCGAAGCTCACCGCGCTGGAAGAGGCCGGTGTCACCAAGCTGCCGACCCTGGCCGTGGACCAGTCGAATGGTCCGTGGATTCGCAACACGCTGGCGGTCGATAAGAACTCCGGCCGCGATGACGCGCTGATCGACATCTATCGCGTGATGCGCCCCGGTGAGCCGCCGACGCCGGAGACGGCGGAAGGGCTGTTCCGCGGCCTGTTCTTCGACCCCGACCGCTATGACCTGTCGGCGGTCGGCCGGGTGAAGATGAACATGCGGCTCGGCTTCGACGACGTGGCCGACTCCATGCGCGTGCTCCGCAAGGAGGACCTTCTGCGCACGGTGAAGATCCTCAACGAGCTGAAGGACGGTCGCGGGCAGATCGACGACATCGACAATCTGGGCAACCGGCGGGTGCGTTCCGTCGGCGAGCTGATGGAGAACCAGTACCGCATCGGCCTGCTTCGCATGGAGCGGGCAATTCGCGAGCGCATGGGCTCGGTGGACATCGACACCGTGATGCCGCACGACCTGATCAATGCCAAGCCGGCGGCTGCCGCGGTGCGCGAATTCTTCGGCTCCTCGCAGCTTTCGCAGTTCATGGACCAGACCAACCCGCTGTCCGAGGTGACGCACAAGCGGCGTCTGTCCGCGCTTGGTCCGGGCGGTCTCACGCGTGAGCGAGCAGGCTTCGAGGTGCGTGACGTGCATCCGACGCACTATGGCCGCATCTGCCCGATCGAAACGCCGGAAGGTCCGAATATCGGCCTGATCAACTCGCTCGCCACCTACGCCAAGGTCAACAAGTACGGCTTCATCGAGACACCGTACATGTTGGTGAAGGACGGCGTGGTGCAGAAGGAGCCGCGGTATCTCTCCGCGATGGAGGAGGAGAAGCTGGTCGTCGCTCAGGCCGACGCGCCGATGGACGAAGGCGGCAAGTTCACCGAGGACCTGGTGTCGGTGCGCAAGCAGGGCGACTTCCGTCTGGCGCGGCCGGACGATGTGACTGCGATCGACGTGTCGCCGAAGCAGCTGGTGTCGGTGGCCGCGGCGCTGATCCCCTTCCTGGAGAACGACGACGCCAACCGCGCGCTGATGGGCTCCAACATGCAGCGTCAGGCGGTGCCGTTGATCCAGGCCGATGCGCCGCTGGTCGGCACCGGCATGGAGGCGGCGGTGGCGCGTGACAGCGGTGCGACGATCATCGCCCGCCGCGACGGCGTGGTGGACCAGATCGACGGCGCGCGCATCGTGGTGCGTGCGACCAACGACGACGGCACGACGAAGGGGGTCGACATCTACCGGCTTCGCAAGTTCATGCGGTCCAACCAGTCGACCTGCATCAACCAGCGTCCGCTGGTGAGGGTGGGCGACACGGTGCAGGAGCAGGAGATCATCGCCGACGGTCCCTCGACCGAGCTTGGCGAGCTGGCGCTTGGCCGCAATGTGCTGGTCGCCTTCATGCCGTGGAACGGCTACAACTTCGAGGACTCGATCCTGATCAGCGAGCGCATCGCGCGCGACGACGTGTTCACCTCCATCCACATCGAGGAATTCGAGGTGATGGCGCGCGACACCAAGCTTGGCCAGGAAGAGATCACGCGCGACATTCCCAACGTGGGCGAGGAAGCGCTGAAGAACCTCGATGAGGCCGGGATCGTCTATATCGGCGCCGAAGTTAATCCGGGCGACATCCTGGTCGGCAAGGTGACCCCGAAGGGCGAAAGCCCGATGACGCCGGAAGAAAAACTGCTGCGCGCGATATTCGGCGAGAAGGCGTCCGATGTGCGCGACACGTCGCTGAAGCTGCCGCCCGGCGTGACCGGCACGGTGGTTGATGTGCGCGTGTTCAGCCGTCGTGGCGTCGACAAGGACGAGCGCGCGATGGCTATCGAACGCGCGGAGATCGAACGGCTGGCCAAGGACCGCGACGACGAGAAGGCGATCCAGGAGCGGTCATTCCTCAACCGGCTGCGCGAGAAGCTGCTGAGCCGCAGGGCGACCGGCGGGTTCAAGGGCATCAAGGCTGGAACGGAGATCACCGAGGACGTGCTGGCCGAGCACCCGCGCGGCGCCTGGCGCCATATCGGCGTGCAGGACGACGTGGTGATGGGCGAGATCGAGACGTTGAAGCGCGAGTTCGACGCAGCCGTCGGCCGGCTGCAGGCGCGGTTCGACAGCAAGGTCGAAAAACTGCAGCGCGGCGACGAGTTGCCGCCTGGCGTGATGAAGATGGTCAAGGTCTTCATCGCGGTGAAGCGCAAGCTGCAGCCTGGCGACAAGATGGCCGGCCGCCACGGCAACAAGGGCGTGGTGTCGCGCGTGGTGCCGGTGGAGGACATGCCGTTCCTCGAGGACGGCACGTCGGTGGACATCGTGCTCAATCCGCTCGGCGTGCCGAGCCGGATGAATGTGGGGCAGATTCTGGAGACGCATCTGGGCTGGGCCTGCCACACACTCGGTGCGCAGATCGGCGAGCTGGTGGAGACCTATCGCCGCACCGGCGCGCAGCGCGAGGCATTGCTGGAGCGACTGCGCGATGTGTACGGCGAGGAGGAGTTCCGCGACCACATCGCCATCCTCGACACCGATCAGTTGATCGAGATGTGCGGGAATCTGAGGAAGGGCATTCCGATCGCCACCCCGGTGTTCGACGGCGCGCGGATGTCGGACATCGAGGCCATGCTGGTGCAGGCGGGCCTGGATACCTCCGGTCAGGTGGTGCTGGTGGATGGCCGCACCGGCGAGCCCTTCGAGCGCAAGGTCACCGTCGGCTACATCTACATGCTGAAACTGCACCATCTGGTGGACGATAAGATCCACGCACGCTCGATCGGGCCGTACTCGCTGGTCACTCAGCAGCCGCTGGGCGGCAAGGCGCAGTTCGGCGGACAGCGCTTCGGCGAGATGGAGGTGTGGGCGCTCGAGGCATATGGCGCTGCGTATACACTGCAGGAGATGCTGACTGTGAAGTCCGACGACGTGTCCGGCCGCACCAAGGTCTACGAGGCGATCGTGCGCGAGCAGGACAACTTCGAGGCCGGCGTGCCGGAGAGCTTCAACGTGCTGGTAAAGGAGCTGAAGTCATTGGGGCTGAACGTCGATCTGGACAGCCGCGCCGCGTGACCATGGAACCCCCCTCCCCGAAAGGGAGGGGAGGACTTTCGACCGCCTTAACCCTTAGAGGGTGAGAATCGCATGAACGAACTGATGAAAATCCTCGGCCAGACCGGCCAGGCAATGACTTTCGACCAGATCAAGATTTAGATGGCGAGCCCGGAGCAGATCCGGAGCTGGTCGTACGGCGAGATCAAGAAGCCCGAGACGATCAATTACCGCACGTTCAAGCCGGAGCGGGATGGGTTGTTCTGCGCGCGCATCTTCGGGCCGATCAAGGACTACGAGTGCCTGTGCGGCAAGTACAAGCGGATGAAGTTCCGCGGCATCATCTGCGAGAAGTGCGGCGTCGAGGTCACGCTGGCGAAGGTACGCCGCGAGCGGATGGGCCATATCGAGCTGGCCTCGCCGGTGGCGCATATCTGGTTTCTGAAGTCGCTCCCGAGCCGCATCGGCCTGATGGTCGATCTGACGCTGAAGGAGCTGGAGAAGATCCTGTACTTCGAGAGCTACGTGGTGCTGGAACCCGGCACCACCGATCTCAAGGTGCACCAGCTTCTGACCGAGGACCAGTTGCTCGCCAAGCAGGACGAGTTCGGCGAGGACCAGTTCGAGGTCGGCATCGGCGCCGAGGCGATCAAGAAGGTGCTGAACAAGATCAACCTCGACGAAGAGAAGGTGCGTCTGCGGGGTGAGCTGAAGGAGACGACCTCCGAGGCCAAGCGCAAGAAGCTGGTCAAGCGCCTGAAGCTGATCGAGGCGTTTGCCGATTCCGGCGCGCGTCCTGAGTGGATGATCCTGGAGGTCGTGCCGGTGATCCCGCCCGAGCTGCGCCCGCTGGTGCCGCTCGATGGTGGCCGCTTCGCGACGTCCGACCTGAACGACCTGTACCGCCGCGTGATCAACCGCAACAACCGCCTGAAGCGGCTGATCGAGCTGCGCGCGCCCGACATCATCGTGCGCAACGAGAAGCGCATGCTGCAGGAGAGCGTGGACGCGCTGTTCGACAACGGCCGCCGCGGGCGCGCCATCACGGGCGCCAACAAGCGCCCCCTGAAGTCGCTGTCCGACATGCTGAAGGGCAAGCAGGGGCGCTTCCGGCAGAACCTGCTGGGCAAGCGCGTCGATTACTCCGGTCGTTCGGTGATCGTGGTCGGGCCTGAATTGAAGCTGTACCAGTGCGGGCTGCCGAAGAAGATGGCGCTCGAGCTGTTCAAGCCGTTCATCTACTCGAAGCTGGAGAAGTACGGCCACGCCACCACCATCAAGGCGGCCAAGCGGATGGTGGAGAAGGAGCGTCCCGAGGTGTGGGACATCCTCGAGGAAGTCATCCGCGAACATCCGGTGATGCTGAACCGTGCGCCGACCTTGCACCGACTGGGCATCCAGGCTTTTGAGCCGGTGCTGATCGAGGGCAAGGCGATCCAGCTTCATCCGCTGGTCTGCACGGCCTTCAATGCCGACTTCGACGGTGACCAGATGGCGGTGCACGTGCCGCTGTCGCTTGAAGCGCAGTTGGAAGCGCGCGTGCTGATGATGTCGACCAACAACATCCTCAGCCCGGCGAACGGCAAGCCGATCATCGTGCCGTCGCAGGACATTGTGCTCGGGCTGTACTACCTTTCTCTCGACACGGCGGAATTCCAGTCGGCTTCCGACCAGGATGCGCCGGCGCTCGGCACCATCGGCGAGATCGAGTATGCGCTGCATTCCGGCGCCGTCCAGATGCACGACAAGATCAAGGGGCGCTGGGAGACGATCGACGCCGGCGGCAATCCGACACGCGAGATCGTGGTGACCACACCAGGACGGATGATGATCGCGCAGATCCTGCCGAAGCATCCGAACGTGCCGTTCGACCTGATCAACAAGCAGCTCACCAAGAAGAACATCTCCGACGTGATCGACGCGGTGTATCGTCACTGCGGCCAGAAGGAGTGCGTGATCTTCGCCGACCGGCTGATGGGGCTCGGCTTCGGCCAGGCGTGCAAGGCCGGGATTTCCTTCGGCAAGGACGACCTGATCATCCCGGTCGAGAAGGACGAGCTTATCCGCCACACGACCGCTGAGGTGAAGGAGTTCGAACAGCAGTATCAGGATGGGCTGATCACCGCCGGCGAGCGCTACAACAAGGTGGTGGACGCCTGGTCACGCTGCACCGATGAGGTGGCCACCGCGATGATGAAGGAGATCTCCAAGCAGGAGATCGGCGTGAAGACCAACTCGGTGTGGATGATGAGCCACTCGGGAGCGCGCGGCTCGCCGGCGCAGATGCGTCAGTTGGCCGGCATGCGCGGATTGATGGCCAAGCCTTCCGGCGAGATCATCGAGCAGCCGATCATTGCCAACTTCAAGGAAGGCCTGTCCGTGCTGGAGTATTTCAACTCCACCCACGGTGCCCGCAAGGGTCTGGCCGATACCGCGCTGAAGACGGCGAACTCGGGCTACCTCACGCGGCGTCTGGTTGACGTCGCACAGGACTGCATCATCGTCGAGGAGGATTGCGGCACTGATCGCGGGCTTACGGTGCGCGCGGTCATGGATGGCGGCGAGGTGGTATCGGCATTGTCCGAACGCATTCTGGGCCGCACCGCGGCAGAGGATGTGCTGGACCCTGTCAGCAACGCGGTCATCGTCCCGGGCAACACACTGATCGAGGAGGATGCCGCCGACCAGATCGAGCGGTCCGGTGTCGAGGCGGTGAAGATCCGGTCCGTGCTGACCTGCGATTCACGGGTCGGTGTCTGCGGCCATTGCTACGGGCGCGACCTCGCCCGCGGCACGCCGGTGAACATCGGCGAGGCGGTGGGCGTGATCGCCGCGCAGTCGATCGGCGAGCCTGGCACGCAGCTTACCATGCGGACCTTCCATATCGGCGGTGCGGCGCAGCGTGGCGCCGAGCAGTCGAGCGTGGAGGCGAGCCACGAAGGCGTGGTGACGGTTCGTAACCGCAACGTCGTGCTGAACAGCCAGGGCACACCCGTGGTGATGTCGCGCAACTGCGAAATCGTTCTGGTTGACGACAAGCAGCGTGAGCGCGCCCGCTTCCGCGTGCCGTACGGTGCGCGGCTGCTGGTCGACGAAGGCCAGCAGGTGGCACGTGCCCAGAAGCTGGCCGAATGGGACCCTTACACCCTGCCGATCATCACCGAGCGGAACGGCAAGGTCGAATACATCGACCTGATCGAGGGCATCACGCTGGTTGAGCGGATGGACGAGGTTACCGGTCTCACCTCGAAGGTGGTGGTGGATTACAAGCAGGGCGCCAAGGGCGTCGATCTGCGGCCGCGTCTGCAGTTGAAGGACGAGAAGGGCGAGGTGGTGCGGCTGCCGAACAACACGGATGCCCGTTACTTCCTGTCGCCTGAACTCGATCCTTTCAGTCGATAACGGCGCGCAGGTTGCGGCGGGCGACGTGCTGGCCCGCATTCCGCGCGAGGGCAGCAAGACCCGCGACATCACCGGCGGTCTGCCGCGCGTGGCCGAACTGTTCGAGGCGCGTCGGCCGAAGGATCACGCGGTGATCGCCGAGATCGACGGCCGCGTGGAGTTCGGCAAGGACTACAAGAACAAGCGCCGCGTCATCGTGAAGAACGACGAGACCACCGAGGAGTTGGAGTATCTGATTCCAAAGGGCAAGCACGTGTCGGTGCAGGAGGGCGACTTCGTCCGTCGGGGCGACCCGCTGGTCGACGGCCCGCGTGTGCCGCACGATATCCTGAAGGTTCTCGGCGTCGAGGCGTTGTCCGACTACCTGGTCAATGAGATCCAGGACGTCTATCGGCTGCAGGGCGTGAAGATCAACGACAAGCACATCGAGGTCATCGTTCGCCAGATGCTGCAGAAGGTCGAGATCCTCGATCCGGGCGACACGACTTTCCTGGCCGGCGAGCAGATTGACCGCACCGAGTTCGATGCGGTGAACATCAAGCTGGGCCGTGACGACAAACCGGCCCAGGCGATGCCCGTGCTGCAGGGCATCACCAAGGCGTCGCTGCAGACCAACAGCTTCATCTCGGCGGCGTCGTTCCAGGAGACGACCCGGGTGCTGACCGAGGCTGCGACCGCCGGCAAGACCGACAGCCTGACCGGGCTGAAGGAGAACGTGATCGTCGGGCGTCTGATCCCGGCAGGCACGGGCTCGGTGATGAACCGGCTGCGGGCGATCGCTGCCGGCCGCGATCAGCGAACTCTGAGCATGGGCACCACGCCGCAGATCACCGAGGAGGTGAAGGCCGCTGAGTAGCGAAGGCCACTGACCGACGGGAACGGAAGGCCGGTGGCGCTCATGCTCCACCGGCCTTTTCGTTTGGCTGGCCTTGGCCTTGGAAGGTGCAGCGACGCGAGTTCTCCCGATCGATATCGCTGTGGCCCGGATAGCCGGCGCTCTGCGCGACCGCGCCCGCAGCCGCGGTCGAACACCTGGGTTCGCCGACATCGCCATTGCGGCGACAGCCAGGTTCGCGAGCTGACGATCCTAATCAGGAACCTACGCCACTTCACGCCGCTTGGCGGCGCAGCCCAGGATCCCCTCGCCGCTCACTGACCAGTGGCGGCAAGCCGTGGCATCGGCTCTTGCCCGAGCAGCGCCTCTGCGCCGTACCGCCGCGCCAGCGCGGCGCACACCATGAGCTGGATCTGGTGGAACAGCATCAGCGGCAGCACGATCAGCCCGACTGACTGGCCGGCGAACAGCACGCTCGCCATCGGCAGGCCGCTCGCCAGGCTCTTCTTCGAGCCGCAGAACACGATGGTTATCTGATCCGCCCGGCTGAACCCAAGCAGCCGGCTCCCCAGGCTGGTTGCCAGCAGCACGGCAGCCAGAAGGCCCGCATCCAACAGCAGCAAGGTGGCGAAATGCTCCGCGTCGAGCTGGTGCCAGATGCCGTGCGTCACGCCCTCGCTGAACGCGACATACACGATCAGCAGGATCGAACCGCGATCCACGACGGCGGTCAGCCCCTTGTGGCGGCCCACCCATGCTCCGATCAGCGGCCGGGCGAGCTGGCCGGCGGCGAACGGCAGCAGTAGCTGCATCACGATGTCGCCCACCGCGCGCGCCGAGAAGCCGCCGTGCGCGCTCAGCAGCAGGCCCGCCAGCAGCGGCGTCAGCAGGATGCCGAACAGGTTCGATGCCGTGGCCGCGCACAGCGCCGCAGCCACGTTGCCGCGGGCGATCGAGGTGAAGGCAATCGAGGACTGCACGGTGGACGGCAGCAGACACAGCATCAGCAGCCCGCCCCATAGCGGCGGCGTCAGCAGCTCCGGCGCAATGGCGCGTGCGGTCAGGCCGAGGGCTGGGAATAGCAGGAACGTGCTGCCAAGCACCACCGTATGCAGGCGCCAGTGCCGCGCACCGGCCAGCGCCGCCTGTGGCGCCAGCCGGGCGCCCTGCAGGAAGAACATCAGCGCAATGGCGCCGGTGCCGGCCCCGCTGGCCAAGGTCATGCCAGGCCCGTGGGCCGGCAGCGCTGAGGCCAGCGCCACCATGCCGAGGATGCTGGCGATGTAGGGGTCGATGTGCAGCCGGGAGAGCAGCGTCTTCATGGCCGGGACTATCGAGTCCATCCGGCTTATTGTGAAGCACGCTTATCATGCTTATTGTGATCATGGATTGCGATGAGCATTCGATGCTTGACCCTGTCCTGCTGGAAAGCTTCCTCGCCGTCACCCAGGCTCGCAACTTCAGCGAGGCGGGGCGCCGGCTCGGCCTCCGCCAGTCCACGATCAGCCAGCACATCCGCAAGCTGGAGGAGCAGGCCGGGCGTCGGCTGTTCGTGCGCGACACCCACTCGGTGGTTCCGACCGCCGATGGCGAGGCGATGGAGGGCTTCGCCCGCTCCATCCTGGAGGCGGGCGAGCGCGCGCGCCGCTATTTCGCGGGCTCGCAGTTGCGCGGCCGGGTGCGATTCGGCGCATCCGAGGATTTCGTCACCTCCCGGCTTCCCGAGGTGTTGGCAGACTTCGTCCGCCTGCATCCGCTGGTCGATCTGGCGCTAACCGTCGAAATGAGTGCCACGCTGTATCAGCTGCTGGACGCCGGCGAACTGGACCTCGTGCTGTGCAAGCGTCGCGCCGGCGATGAGCGCGGGCGGTTGGTCTGGCGCGACAGGCTGGCCTGGATCGGCACCGAGGCGACGCGGATCGATCAGGCACAACCGTTGCCGCTGATCCTCTATACACCGCCCAGCATCACCCGGACCGCGGCGCTCGAGACGCTGGAGCGGGCGGGAAGGCCATGGCGAATTGTCTGCTCGAGCGGCAGCCTGAGCGGGCTGCGCGCGGCCGCCCTGGCGGGTCTCGGCGTCACGGTGCACGCGCACGGACTGATGCCCGAGGGACTTTCGGAGATCCCGCCCGCGTACCGGCTTCCCGATCTCGGCGATGTGGAGTTCATTGTGCTGGGTGCCACGCGGCAGGAGCGCGGGCCGGCGGCTGAACTCTCCGCATCGATCGTGGCAAATGGCGGTCGGCTGCAACGGCGGTCTGCGATGTGACATCGCTGTGCCGCCTGACCGAGGAGAACACAGTGAAACTCAACGCGGACTTCTCGCAGCGCGCGGTGGTGCACGCGGCCAGGCTGGACTGGATACCGTCGCCGATCGTCGGGGTGGAGCGGCGTATGCTCGACCGGATCGGCGACGAGGTGGCGCGCGCCACATCGATCGTGCGCTATGCGCCGGGCTCGCACTTCTCGGCCCACACCCACGGAGGCGGCGAGGAGTTCCTGGTGCTCGAGGGCGTATTCCAGGACGAGCACGGCGACTTTCCGGCTGGCTGCTACATTCGTAACCCGCCCACCTCTTCGCACACTCCCGGATCGGCGCAAGGCTGCACGATCTTCGTCAAGCTCTGGCAATTCGATGCCGCCGATCGGACGCAGGTTCGGATCGACACCGGCCGGATGGCGTTCGTGCCAGACGCCGGCGGTCCCGGGATCGAGGCGATCCCGTTGTTTCACGATCGGCGCGAAACCGTGCGCCTCGAGCACTGGATGCCGGGCACCGAAGTCGATCGGGCGGCACGCGGCGGGATCGAGGTTCTGGTGCTGGACGGCAGCTTCGGCGAAGGCGGCGATGATTTTGCGCCGCAGTCCTGGCTGCGGCTGCCGAACGGCGCACGGCTGCGGGCCAAGGCCGGGCCGACCGGTTGCCGCGCGTGGGTCAAGGCGGGCCATCTGGCACACCAGCCGCCGGCGCCGCCGGCAGCTTGAGCCGGC
>CAWHVQ010000023.1:0-122607 GCA_963832895.1 uncultured Alphaproteobacteria bacterium
GGGATTCGAACCCACGGTACCCCATAGGGGTACAACGGTTTTCGAGTCCGGAACGGCATGCGTAACCCGCTTCTCTGACAACGCTTAGTGCTTGGTTTTGCTGCTTCTGAGGGTAGTGAGGACAAGCGAGACCAGAGACGTTGTGGACCAGTTTGTGGACTCACCTGTGGACTCGGCTGTTGCAGGCGAGGTTCTCCACTGGCCGAATTTTCCGGTTGGTGACCGCGACGGTCACGCGGCAAGAAGCTGGTTCGGCAATCGCTGGGGCGCCCCTCTGCCCACGCCCACTGGCCAGCTGAGTGCCGTGCCCGGGGCGACCGCGCGCGCACCCAACCGAGCGATTGCTCGCAAATGTCATCGGAGCGGGCTACTCGGTGCGGCGCACGGCGCGTGCACGGCGCGCCTTCAGGGCCGCAAGGAACTTCAGCTTGATCTGTTCGAAGAGAGCATATGGCAGCGAGCCGTAGGCTACGGACATCTGATCACCCGGCGTAGCGGGCCGCAGGTCGGGGCCGGGCCAGATGAATTGGTTCGCTTCCGTCAGCACGACCCAGGATCGGTCGTCATCCAGCCGTAATCGCAGCTTGACTGCTGCCGGAATCTCCACGGCCAGCCCCGGATCGGCAGGGATTGAGTGGGTGATTGGCAGCACCGTCACCATCCGCTCACCGGCATCATCCTCCGTAACCAGGATAACCGCGCAGGGCCGGTCCTTGACGCCTTCCTCCTGCCCGCGGGCATACTCGCTGGCCCAGAGGTAGCCGTACCGGATGACGAGCCCTGGAACCGGGTCGGGGAACGGCACGCAGCGCTACTTCAGCTCGTGGTCGAATGCCTTGGAGGACTCTGGAGCGCGGGTCGCCTCCACGGCAGCAATGTCCGCATCCGTGAAGTCGTCGAGGGAGAGCACCTGCCGCTCGCGCCGCTTCAGGCGGCGGTATTCCTCGATAGAGATCATCACCGTGCGCTCGCGGCCATTGCGGGTCACGGCAACCGGCTGCGTGAGGGCGAGGTCCTGATATCGGCCGATGTTCCGTTGGAACTCGGCGGCTGATACCTTGACCATCTCAATGGGGCTGTCGTTCATGGCCACATAGAATGCATGATCTGCATGATCTATGCAACCGGCTTGGATGGTGGGGGACGGTTCACCGGCGGGATCGGCATTTCCGACAGTTACCGCGCAACGTGCCTGCCGCCCGTGAACCCGGACGAGGCTTGAGGCGCGGCTTGCTGAGCTGCGCCACTATTCGCGCACTCCATGGCGTCGCGGATGCCGTTACCCGGCTCAAGGCGCACAAGGCGTGGATCAGAGAGCGACAGCTAGCATCGGGACGAACCTGGAATGCCGATGACCTGGTGTTTCCCGCCTCCAGCGGTGGGTTGTGGCGACCGAGCCGGGCCACGGCGGTAGTCGGTCACGTCGCCCGCAAACACGGCCTCAAGACCGGGCTTCACAATCGACGCCACACCCATGCGGTGTTGCTCATGCAGCCCAGGTGCCGATAAAGGTCGTAGCGGGCAGGCTCGGCCATGCGGATCCGGCGATGACCCTGAAAGTTTATCAACACGTCACCGAGCAGGCCGCCCAACTCGCGGTCGAGGCGCTGGCCCGCGCTCTGTCTTCACCGTCATCAGATGCAGGCGAGCCAACGACAATCAGCAGCAACCCAACAGCGATTGTGGACTCTGCTGTGGACTCGGCGTCGGGAACGGCACCAAACAAGTCCAAGCAACGCCCGGTAACTCGTTGATTTCTGGCGGAGAGGGTGGGATTCGAACCCACGGTACCCCATAGGGGTACAACGGTTTTCGAGACCGCCCCGATCGACCGCTCCGGCACCTCTCCGTCAATGCGCGTGCCTTATAGTGGCGACAACAGGGGCCCGCAACACGACGGGCGAAAACGTCCACGAGGATGTGGGTTTGTGGATTAAAGTCGTGTTGATGAGCAAAGTAATAGATTTTAATTCTCTTACAAACCCATGCCTTGCGCTGGAATAAAAAATCCATCTCCATGGCGATCGACGCCTCAGGAGATCCACAAGTGAGCCGCATCCACGTTCTGCACGAGAACTCGGCCTGGCTGCCGCCGCTTGCCCAGGCGTTCGACCAACGCAGGCTGCCCTGGACCGAGTGGTTCCTCGACGCCGGCACGTTCGACCTCGCGGCGCCACCGCCGCCAGGCGTCTTCTACAATCGCATGAGCGCCTCCTCGCACACTCGTAACCACCGCTTTTCCGCAGAACTCAGCGCCGCGGTGCTTGCCTGGCTTACGCGCTGGGACAGGCGGGTGGTGAACGGACCCGGTGCGTTGGACCTCGAAATCAGCAAGGCTCGACAGTACGCCGCACTGGAACGCCACGGCATTGCCACACCGCGCACGGTGCTGGTCGCCGGCCGCGACCACGTCCGCGCCGCCGCACTGAGGCACTTCGTCGGTCAGCCTGTCATTCTAAAGCCGAACCGCGGCGGCAAGGGGCTCGGCGTGCAACTCTTCCTGTCCGGCGACAGCCTGGCCGCATACCTCGCAAGCGACGCCTATGAAGCGCCGGTGGATGGGCTGCACCTGCTGCAGGAATATGTCCGCGCGCCCCGGCCGATCATCACGCGCGCCGAATTCGTCGGCGGGCGCTTTCTCTACGCGGTCGAGGTCGACACGAGCGATGGCTTCGAGCTCTGTCCGGCGGACGCATGCGTTATCGGCGACGCGAACTGCCCGGTCGGCGAGGCGCCGCAAAAGGAGAAATTCATCATCATCGACGGCATTCCCGACACGCTGCGGGTTCGCCTCGAGCGCTTCCTGTCGGCGAGCGGCGTGGAGGTGGCGGGCATCGAGTTCATCGCCGACACTGAAGGCCGCACGCTGGTCTACGATGTGAACACCAACACAAACTACAACCCCGACGCGGAGGCGCGCGCGGGCCGCACCGGCACGGCGCGATCGGGCCCCGGTGCGATCGCCGAATTCCTGGGCCGCGAGCTCAACCGTTTGCGCGCTGCGGCCTGACTGTCACCGCGGCGAGCATGCGTCTGTTGCCTCGATCAGCACCGGGGCGCTATAGCACCCGCCGCTGCCGACGTAGCTCAGCGGTAGAGCAACTGATTCGTAATCAGTAGGTCCTCGGTTCAAGTCCGAGCGTCGGCACCAGAAAACTCCGATAAATCAGCCACTTAGGCCGGGGGGATCGTTCCGGTATCCGCGAGCGGCGGATATTGTCCGCACTGTGTCCGCGCGGCGTGGAGAGACGGCCCATATCCGAAAAGCCGCCGCCCAGGGAGGGCGACGGCCTGGTTCGTAGGGCGCGCGGCCTAAGCTTCTCCCCTCTCTCGGTTTTTCAGACCGTCACTCCGTGGATGAACGGATTGTTTTCGGTCAAATACACGCCATTGCCAGCGTTCTGCATGGTGAGAGTTCCGTTCCCGAGGCCGATGATTTTCATGCTGTCGACCGTCGCGCCGCTGTTCTTGAGGGTTAGTGTTTGCACGCCATTGGCGTTAACCGGGGACAGGTCGGCCGCGGTGATTTGAATTCCCGATAGGAACAGCAGTCCGCTGAATCCCGAGGGGTTCACGACCAGGGAGAAGCCCGGGTCGTTCGGTTGATTGTAGATGACGTCGAAACCGTTGGGGTTGCTTTGGACGTCGAGGATGGTGTTCTGGCCGAGGTCGATAATGCTCTGCAGAAAAGTGTTGGCTTGGACGATCGCGTCGCTGTTACCCACGGGGTAGATGAAGTCCCCGCTTCCGCCGTTGGTTATGACCAGCGTGTCGTTGTTGGTTTCGATCGCTATGCCGTCGTTATTCAGGCCGTTGACCACAAGGTCGATGTTGGCGGCGGTCAGAAAGAAGGTGTCCCCGCTCGCAGCACCGGTTCCAGGTGAAGCTACGTTGTAGAAGTTGGTGTTGTCCACGATATGTGTAGCCATTGATTGGTTTCCCCTCTTGGTTGTTATCTTTCACAACAACGAACTCCCTAAAAGGAAGTGGTTGCCGGATAATAATACCGGGCACGATTTTGTCCCTCGGGTCAACCCATTGCCTTCAACTCACCCCGTTACGCTGCCGTTGCGTTCTCCCACTTAAACAACGGATAAAGGACCGGCACGTCGGGGCAAACGAAAAGCCGCCGCTCGGGGGACCGGGCGGCGGCTTCCTTTCGATCGGCTACCGGGTGTGGCGTCAGCGCCTCGCTGAAGGCGCCCCCAGCGCGGCGGGTCCGTCTCGTCGGTCCGGCGCCCCCGCCATCAGGCGCGTCCTGGGCGGGTCGCAACCGACCCACCGCGTGCAGGTCAACAGCAGGGTGTCGTAATCGCCGCCCATCGCCTCCCTGGTGAACGCGTTGACTTCGTCGACCGGGACGCCGGCGCCACGCATCGCCGCGCGGACCCTCGCCAAGATGGCGAACGCGTTGCCGTCCCCGCCGACCAACCTAACGTGGACATCTGGATATCGAATGCTCATCGGGCACCCTCCTCGACCTCGACCCTGGCCGACCGCGCGAGCCGCACCGCGCAGGCGTGCCGCATCGCTCGCTCAGGAACTGTCTCGCTCGCGCCTCGGAGTTGCCGCCAGCGAAGGAGAGCCTGATCTGCGGGTGGCGCCGGGGGTTGCACGGTCGCAAAGCTGGCGGGCGGTCTTCATGGCGATGCCCTAAACGCGCCAGGTCCGCCATGGTTGGCAGACGGGGGGCCGGAGTCTCGATGCGGCCGGGCAGGGCGCAAGTGATCGCGTCGAGGATCGAACCGGAAATTCTCAGCGGTCTATCGGCAGCGCCGACGCCGGGATGACGGTTCGATGACTGCTACGCCCGGCTCACTCAACTCCGTCGCCAAACGGGATGATCGGTCATGTCGAACCTCGCAAGCGAAGTCGATGCATTGGTGCGCAGGGCAGGACAGGCTTCGGCCAAAGCAGCCCGCAGCGCCCCGCCTTGGGGCCTGCGACGATGATTCCGATGATCACTGCCGGCAAGGATGATGGTGCGCCGCGGGTTAGATTTAGGAGCGGACCCGAACGCCATCAGCACGGCCTGCCCGAGCGCCAGCGCTGCACGCTCGCTATGCCGGATCGAGCTACAACGCGCGCCGACCATCGCGCCACACGGCACTGGTGCCTCTCGGCCACGATCCGAAGCTTCTCTTCCAGCGTCCAACGACGCTGCCGTTCAATCCCGGTGATGATCTCCATTCTGCTGGCTGCCCCTGTTCTTAGCGGCGCTCATACCTATCGCTGCCTGGCCGGCAATGTCGCCGTCACGCGTCACCGTGCACATACATGTACGAACTGCCGCTGGCCTGGTCCGTGCCGAATTGGACCGACAACCGGCCATTCTGCAAATCGGCCTGGGAATACCCCGCCAGCGTCAGCGAGGCTGTCGGCCTGCCAGCCGCGGTCGCGTGCATGGTCAAGCCGGTGTACCCCGCAGTTCCTTGGCCGTCGGACCAGGAAATGCTGAAATCGCTCGGTGTCAGGCCCCACACGGTGGCGGCGTCCCCAGCATGAAAATTAGCAGCAGTACTCCAGACGTCAGCTGCGACATTCCGAATGTCAACGAAGAAGGTGTCGTTGCCGCTGCCGCCATAAAGGAAGTTCGAACCAGCACCCCCATCGAGTACGTTCTGGCCTGATATGACTGCAATCGCGTCATCCTGTGGGCCGGTGTGGATGAACACGTTGGACTGTGCCGTCGCGACGTTGACCTTGTCCGGACCCTGATAGATATACTCGTATCTCAGGTACGGCAGCGGCCCGGTATAGACACTCCCGACAGTCACCTGAGAGACGTTCAGCGTAATATTTGTGGTCGCGAACTCGGGGTTCAGGAATGAACCGATATCCACGGTAACCGTCGAACCGTCCGCGACGTTCCCTGTCGTCTTCGATGGCACCTGCGAGCCGTTGTAAGGACCGTCCGGGTTTTCGTCGAGGCTGAAACCGTACGCCGAATTACCGTAGAAAATCGGCGTATCATGGCTGACGCGGCTGTCGTTACCGTTGATGTCTGCGTAATGAAGGAACATCGCGTAGATGTCGCTGACCGCCGTCGGTTGGTACCAGCTGGCGGGATTGTTCCAGGCAGCGGTGCTTTCGCCATTGGCGATCGGTGTCGTCGAGATGCCGTCAAGTGCGGCGCCGCGGGTCAAGGCCTCCCAGATGTTGTCCTGCAAAAGGCCCGCATCGCCACTGGCACCTGCTGGAGTGAGATCGCCAAACGCCTGTCCGAATACATATTGGGCGCTCTTTAGACCGGACGGCGGCATGTAGAACGTGTACCAGACGCTGGGGTTGTTCTGGCTGGTAAGCGTGAAGGCTGGCGATGTGACGAGGGTCAGCGGATTCGTTTGGAGGGATGAGTGCCCGGAGTAGATGTCCGGTGCCGCACTGTTCGAAGAGAGATTAATGCTGATGTAGTTGCCGACAGCGAAGAAGCCAGCCAACGTCGAGTCCCAGTACGTTGCCAGCGGGTCGTTGGTAGATCCTGTGTAATTGCCAGTCAGCGCCGCGAGCATATCGTTGGGATCGGCAATGGCAAGAAATTGCCCGTCTACGGAGGGCGGCGGTGGGGCGCCTGCCGTGATGGGGCCGTCGTACAGCAGCTCTGCAAAGGCTTGGTCAGCCGGCCGTACTGCCGCCTGATTGGCGACGAACGTGCTGAAAGCCTCGCCGATCGCCTGGCGGGTGAACGTCGCCTGCGTACCGTATTCCTGTCCGTTCGCCTGGAATCGGATGTTCAACCCGAAGCCGCTCACGGCGCTCACATCGGCCGCCGCGTTCATGCCGAACTCGAAGATATCGAACGGTCCCGGTGCGGGGACACCGGGCGCAACCTGGTAGGGATACTGTGTATACTGGGTTGGAGCCGCGTTGGAGACCTCGAGTGCGCTCGGCTGCTGCGGCGAGACCACGAAAAGCAGCCGGTCGTTGCCGTTGGTCTGGTCCGACAGTGTTACGGTCGGTACTGCGGACACCGGATAGAATTGTACGGTATTGCCGCTGGGTGCAGCGAACGTACCGTCTGGCTGCAACACCTTGAACGTGTACCCGGAAGCCGGCTGGGCGTTGATCCAGCCGGCCACCCAGAGCTCGCTCGGGTCGAGGCCGGTTTGATCCGCCAGAGAAAACGCTATTGCCATATGGTACCTTGCCCTGTTCGGTCTTCGCCGTTCAGAGGCGGTAGAAACCGAAATGTCACAGAAGCGACCGATCCACCCCTGTTTCCGCCAGCCTAGATATTGCCGCTGACATCATGCAACGATTATATCCACGGAACGGCTTCCGAGCCGCGGCCTGGTCGCCCCTGAAAACCGCTACTGCATTGAGCGCCAAAGGATTTTTGGCGTGACTGGAGTAATCGTAAAATGTGTCTCGACGCCAGCGCGTGACCCCTTTCGGCTTCCAATGTTGACCCCATTCAGAGGCGGAAATCCCCAATCACACCAATGGGGTGACACGTCCCGAGGGGGTTATCGTTGAAAGCCGATACGATATCGATCCAAGCGTGAAAAGCCAATCCGTATCCAAGAGATAGTCGACCAGGAGGGGCGGCACCATTCGAAGCCGAAATACACCCGAAGTCGCGGGACGCCATAACCTACTAAAATTGCTTATTCCGCCGGCTCTTTCGTAATCAGTAGGTCTTCGGTTCAATCCCGAGCGTCGGCATGGTGATTTGGCCGGAGCCAGGCCTAAATGCGTTCGCCTGTGAACGTGTAGATGCACGCCGACCCGTCGATCCGCCCCTCCATGTAACGGCCCTGAACTCGGCCGAACATGGTTCCAACGATGACCTGACCGGAGAACGTGCCGTCCACCGCGAAGGTTGCCGGAAAGGCTGGGGTCGGATTGCCCGGGACGTTCGGGTGGGGCACCGCGACAGTGAACTTGCCATTCGTCACCACCGTTGTGACCGCCTGACCGGTCGTATCACACCAGATCGTGCCCTGGGCTGCGCGGGTGGAAACGCTTCGGATTGTATTCCGGTATGAGCCATCGAACGAGGTTACGGGCGGCGGTGCTGGCAGATCGCTGCGTATTGGCCCCATCGGCCCAGCGCAGCCGCCGAGGATGACGGCCAGAGACACCGCGTGCGGACTTATCAAATATCGGCTCATTTTGCGTGTCGTTTCCCTCTGCCGCCACGTCTAGTACCCTAAGATCGTCTCGACTCGCAACATTTCTGCCCGCGGGGCGCTGCTGGGACACGGCGGGACAGGCTTGGGCGCCAGGGATTCCCCGCGGCCGCCAAGGGGCGAGAGAGTGGCATTTCAACTCGTTGTGCGCACGCAGATAGCCGCGCGTAACTGAGCTTACTGAGCATTCTCAACTCGCTCGACCACCTTCAGCGTATTATACCATCGCCACATGCGACAAATCCGGCCCTGGTTAGTTATCTCACTCTTGGTTGGAGTGAGCGGTTGCGCTGTCTACGATCCGCCCGTCCAGGGTGACCGCACGTCGGACAAGTACAAGGGTGATCTCGAGCAATGCCGCACATCGTCGACTGAAGCTGTGCGTCTCAAGAACGCCAGCACGCCTCAGAGCTGGATTATTTCCCCGATCACTGGCCCTCCGGCAGTTCGCGCCGCGATTCTGAAGTGCATGGAGGCGAAAGGGTATACGCTGGAGAAGGCTGGAGGTTGAGTGGCGCGAGCGACCGGCGCGGATGAGTTCGATCGAACCATCACGCGCCGGTGCTTCAGATCAGCTTTATTGAGCGGCCGCTGACATAGGCTGATGAGCCCGCAGGAACCCACGGACCTGGCTGATGGTCTTGGCGAGCAGCTCCGGCGGTTCGCGCCAGGGATACTCCGTCACCTGCGCCTTCGGCGCCAATGCCGCGACATCCATCGATGACTGATAGGGGTGCGAGGGAGTGTCGTCCGGCATGACAAGCATCGGGATTTGGCAGGAACGTGCGAATTCGCGCGACACGCTGTAAACGAAGTCGGGTCGGGCACGATAGAGGTTGTGCAGATAGGCCTCGACCGTCGCCATCGTCACGTCGGGGCGCCGCGCCATCAGTTCCGGGGCCCAGACATCCCGGCCCGAATTGTACATGACGTCGGGGCTTTCCGGCCGGTGCCCGACCGTCTGACACAGCACGCCCGCCACCACGCGATCAGGGGCTCGCTCCATGAGCTTGAGGGCGAAGCAGCCCCCGATGCAGTAGCCCATGAAGAAGAACTGCTTGATGCCCAGGTGGTCCATGAGCGCGAGCTGATCATCCGCGAAGGCGCCCCATGGATCATCGACCGCAATGGGGCCGGTCGACTCGCCGCCGTTCGCATTGCGCTGGTCCATGGTGATGCAGCGGAAGTCGTTCTTGAAGACTTCCATGGAGTTGAACACTGCCGTCGGCCAGTTGCTGACGCGGGAGTTCAAGCCGCCGCCGGGTGTCACCAGCAGCGGGAAACCGCTTCCCGTCTCCTCATAGCGGATGCGAACGTTGCCCTTTTGGTAAAATGGCATGGCGATACCTCCTTCCCTTGTGTTGGTTCATGCTCGGCGTTGGTTGGCGGCGTGCTTGGCTAATTCGCGGCCAGCTTGTCCTGCGTCTTCGTGTCGAAATCGCTTGCGTCATGCCGCTCATGCAACTGGCTCGATGGTTCGCCCTGCAGGCGGTTGACCATCCGGCCACGCCGCACTGCCGGCCGTGCGCCGATCGCGTCGGCCCAGCGGTTGACGTGCTTGTACTCGTGCACCGCGAGGAATTCGGCCGCGCCGTACTGATTGAACTTCACCAGGCCGCCGTACCAGGGCCACGCTGCCATATCGGCAATTGTATATACGTCGCCGGCAAGGTACTGGTTGTCCGCCAGCCGCTTGTCGAGCACATCCAGCAGCCGTTTCGTCTCCATGGTGAACCGGTCGATGGCATATTCGATTTTGGTCGGTGCATAGGCGTAGAAGTGACCGAACCCGCCGCCGACGTAGGGCGTGCTGCCCATCTGCCAGAACAGCCACGACAGGGTTTCGGCGCGCAGACCAGGCTCGGTCGGCAGGAAAGCGCCGAACTTCTCGGCCAAATGCACCAGGATCGCGCCGGTCTCGAAGACGCGGATGGGCTTCGGACCACTGCGATCCAGCAGCGCCGGTATCTTGGAGTTGGGATTGATGGCGACAAAGCCGCTGCCGAACTGATCGCCGTCGTTGATCCGGATCAGCCAGGAGTTGGTACTCGGCTCCGGTATGGCCGAGCGCCAGCAGCTCCTCGAGCATCACCGTGACCTTCACGCCATTTGGCGTGCCGAGCGAGTATAGCTGAAGGGGATGGCGGCCGACCGGCAGCTCCTTCTCGTGCGTCGATCCTGAAATCGGGCGATTGATGTTCGCGAACCGCCCGCCGCTTGGCTTGTTCAAGGTCCAAACCTTGGGCGGCGTGTACTCGGATGAGTCGGACATCTTCTGCGCTCCATATGTTTGGCAGACAGCGTGGCCCGGCGGCTCAGCTCACGCAAGCCGGCTCACAGGCCCTTGTTCGCGTTGCCGGGGCAGTGTCCGTGCTGGTTCGAGGCGTCAAGCCACGCGATCGCCCCGTTTGATCTCGACCGTGCGGTTGTCGACCGCGGGGAGCATTTGCGCGGGATCACGGGTGACGACAACGTCTATGACTGTCGGGCGGTCGCGCTGTTCCATGCCCTGCCGCAGTGCCGGCGACAGAGCCTCGGGGTCTTCCACGCGAATGCCGCCGCAGCCCATGGTTCGGGCGATCGCGGCGTAGTCCATCTCGTGCAGGTCGGCCGACTGGTAGCGCCCGCCCATCATCGCGTGCTGCAACGCCTTGACGTAGCCGGAGGCGGCGTTGTTGACGACGATCACAGTGAGGCCACACCCGGTGCGGCGCGCGGTCTCGAGTTCGCCGAGTGTCATGTTGAACCCGCCATCGCCACTGATCGCGACGACGGGCCGGTCGGGCGCGGCAAGTGCTGCGCCCATGCCGCCCGGCAGGCCGTAGCCGATCGAGGCGAAGCCGCGATCCGGAATGAAGCTCCGCCCCGCGCTCTTGGTGTCGTAGAGCAGCCCGGTCCAGTGGCCGGCGAACCCGCCATCGGCGACGAGAATTGCGTCCTCGGGCAGGGTGTTGTTCAGCTCACGGCAGAGGCGCGCCATGTGCACCGGACGGTCGCGCGAATTGAGTCGCGGCGCGGCATCGTCTTGCCAGGCGCTCATGCGTGGCGCGAGCTCAGCGACATAGTCGGCGCGTGCCGCACGGGCGGCCGCACCGCTATCCGACAGCGCATCGGCAAAGTCCTCAAGCCCGGCTCGCGCATCGCCCCAGAGCGCGACATCGGCGGGGATGCAGCGGCCGATCTCCTCGGCCACGATGTCGAGGTGGATCACCGGGATGTGGGCCGGCGGCAGCGCGAAGCGTTTGGTCGCGATCTCGCCCAGCTTGCATCCGACGACGATCAGGCAGTCCGACGCCTCGATCAGGTCGTTGGCAATGCGCGAATAGCGGCCGAACAGGCCGACCGACAGCTGGTTCGTGCAGGCGATACCGCCCTTGCCGGTCATGGTGTGCGCGACCGGGATCGATTGGGCCTCAGCGAAGCGGGTCAGCGCGTTCCAGGCCTCGGACAGGTGGATACCGCCGCCGGTCAGCAGCAGCGGACGTTTGGCCTTGGCGATCAGTTTCGCGGCGCGCTCGATATCGCCACGGTCGGGGCGGATGCGCCGCGCCGGCGCCTTCAAGGTCGCTTCGTCGATAACGAAATCCTCAGGCGAGAAATCGTGGGTGCCGTGGGCGGCGTCTTCGGGGACGTCGAGCAGCACCGGGCCTGGCCGTCCCGAGGTCGCCACGGCAAATGCACGGCGCACGAGCTCGGGGATGCGGGCAGTCATCTCGACGCGGATCAGCTCCTTGACCGCGGGCCGGAGGATTTCGACCTGGCGGCTTTCCTGGGTCATGTTCTTCCAGGAATGCATGCGGTTGGTGTCGCCGGTGATCGCGACGATCGGGATGCCGCCGTTCAGCAATTCGACGAGCCCGGTGACGAGGTTGGTGGCACCGGGGCCGAGGGTGCCGTCGCAAATGCCGGGGCGATTGGTGACCCTCGCATAGGCGTCCGCGGCGAAGGCTCCGCAGCGTTCGTCGTTGATCAGGTGGTGGTTCAGGCCGACGAGGCCCACGGCGTCGTAGAACGGCAGCAGCTGGAACCCGCCCATGCCGAACATCGGTCCGGCACCCGCCAGGCGCAGCATTTCGGCGAGCGCGCGTCCACCCGTCATCGTGCCCGACGGGCGATTTTGCAGTGTGGGGCTCATGGTTTCCTCCGTTATGCGGCGAGGGCGCGGCGCAAGCCGGCGACGAATTCGCGGGCGCTGATGCCTTCGCGCAGGCCGAGTGACGCGGCGCGGGCGTTGACGCTGCTGATGATGCCATCATCGTAGGTTGACCGTGCGTCGCCGATGCGGGCGCTCATCGACGAGACGGTCGCGGCAGCGATGCCACGTGCGTCGAGCGCCGGCAGACGTGAGGTGCCGGCTGCGTCCTTGCCGATGCCGGCGTCGTTATAAAGCGCGCCGAGTACGTCGTATTTGAGTGCGGTCTCAGGCCTGTTGCCGAGTAGCCCGCCATGCGAGCCGGTCACCACGATCGAGTCCTTGTGCTCCGGCAGGACGAGTGATGCAGAGTCGAGTGCCCAGACTGTGGGGCGGTCGGAGACAAGCAGGAATGCGCCTTCCAGCGCTTCGGGCGGCGCACGGTACGCCGGGCGAGCCTGTTGCAGCGCAGTGGCAGCGTCGCGGCACGATTGGCCAGAGCTGACACCAAGCGATGCGGCGATCGCGTTGGCATGGGTGATGACGCCGCTGGCCATCATGTCGGCGCCGTTGCCAATCCGCGCGGTGTCATGACCGACGGTCGCGGCGGCGACGCCGAATTCGTCCAGGTAATCGAGCCCACCGATTCCCGCGCGGTCGCGGCCGACGCCCGCGTCGTTGAAGATCGCAGCGGCGGCATGAAGCTTTGCCGCGAGATAGGCGGCGTAGACCCCGCCATGCGAGGCGTTGATGACGACCGCGTTGGCAGCTTCAGGCCCGACGCGGGTGATGCTGTCGGCGATGACGATTGGAGCGGGCATTTGTTGCTTGGTCCGAAGAAAGGTTCAAACGCAGATAAGCAGCGGATGCACGCAAAACACGCAGATCCAGCGAGCCTGAATGATCGGTCGGGGCATTGGGGCGCTTCGGCGTTTCGCCGCGCATGGCCCAGGACCTGTGAACCGCGCTGAACCATCTGCGTGTTTTGCGTGCATCGGCTGCTTATCTGCGCCAAAAATGCTTTCGCGTCACTCGGCCGCGGCGCGGCCCCGCCCTTCCAGCACCTCGCGAACCCCGGCGATGATCCGGTTGCGGTCCGGAAAGACAGCGCTTTCCAGCACCGGGCTGTAGGGTATCGGCACCTGCAAGGCGCAGACCCGCCTCACCGGCGCCTGCAGACGTGCAAACGTCGCGGCATCCTCGGTGACAAGCGCCGCCACCTCCGCCGAGAAGCCGGCTGTCGGACCCGCTTCGTCAGCGATGACCAGCCGACCCGTCTTCCGCACCGAACCTCGGATCGTCTCCGCGTCCAGCGGCACGAGTGTGCGCGGATCGACGACCTCGACCGAGATCCCCTCCGCGGCAAGCGTCTCGGCCGCGGCAAGTGCCTCGTGCACCAGCCACGCCAACGCGACAACCGTTACGTCGTTGCCTTCGCGTTTGATGTCGGCCTTGCCGAGAGGGATCGTGTAGTCCTCGTCCGGCACTTCCCCCTTGCGCGTCATCAGCCGGCCAAACTCGAACGAGATGACTGGGTTGTTGTCGCGGATCGCCGTCTTCAGCAGTCCCTTCATGTCGTATGGCGTCGACGGCAGGAACATCTTCAGGCCGGCGACATTCATGAACATCGAATAGGGCGACTGCGAGTGCTGCGCCGCGACCTGTCCGCCGCCGCCGACGGATGCGCGGAACAGAATCGGGAAGGTCACCTGGCCACCGAACATGTAGTGGATCTTTGCGGCCTGATTGACGATCTGGTCCATGGCGACAAAGGAGAACGTCACCTGCCGCCAATCGACGATTGGGCGGAAGCCGGACCCGGCCGCGCCGATCCCCATGCCGGTCAATGCTGCTTCGGTGATCGGTGTTGCCCTGACCCGCGTCGGACCGAACTCCTTCAGCAGCGGCGGCAGCGCATCGGTCGACATGTAGAAAATTTTCGGGTCGCGCCGCATCTCCTCGGCGATCGCCTCGAGTGCAGCCTCATTGTACGTCAGCTCGCGCATCGTCGGTTCCTCGCGTCACGCTGCAAACACGTCGTCGGTCGCCTGCTCGGGCAGCGGGAAGGGGCTTGCCTCAGCGAAGGCGATGGCGGCCTCGAGAGCGGCCATCACATCGCGCTCGATCGACTGCAAACCGGCGTCGTCAAGGGCGCCCTGATCCCTCAGCTGCCGCTCGAGCAGCGTGATCGGGTCCTTCTGTCGCCACGCTTCGACTTCGGTCTTATCGCGGGGATCGGGCTGCCCCTTGCGCTCCGTGTGGCCGCGCTGACGGTAGGTCTTGCACTCGATCAGCGTTGGGCCGCCACCTGACCGCGCGCGTTCCACGGCGCGGATCGCCGCCTGATGAACCGCGACGATGTCGTTGCCATCAACCACGAACCCGGGAATGCCGTAGCCGGCCGCGCGTGCCGCCACATCGCTCAAGGCGTGCGTCGCGCCGGCCGATGTCTGCGCCGCGTACAGATTGTTCTCGCACACGTAGAGCATCGGCAGCTTCCACGTCGCCGCGATGTTGAGGCACTCATGGAACGGCCCCGCGTTCGATGCGCCGTCGCCGAAGAATGAAACCGCGACGCCTCCCTTGCCTTCGAGCTGCGCCGCAAGTCCTGCGCCGGTGATGATCGAAATCCCACCCGCGACGATCCCGTTGGCGCCGAGCATCCCGATGCCGAAATCGGCGATATGCATAGAGCCGCCCTTGCCCTTGCAGTAGCCGGTTTGTCGCCCGTAGAGCTCGGCCATCATGCGGTTGAGATCAGCGCCTTTGGCGATGCAGTGGCCGTGGCCACGATGCGTCGAGATGATCCGGTCGCCGCGGTCGAGTGCTGAACAGACGCCGACGGCGACGGCCTCCTCACCGATGTAGCAGTGCACGACGCCGTAGATCTTGCCGGCATGGTAGTCAGCCGAGGCGCGTTCCTCGAAGCGGCGTATGGTGAGCATCTGGCGCAGCATTTCGCGCTGTTTGTCGGGCGGCAGGTTTGGCGAGAGGCTCATGGGCATGGGCGTGCTCCATCTGGCCGGTCAGAGCGCTGCATGATGGGCGAGGGCGCAAAGGCTGGCAACCGGAATGCCGGCCTACTCGCTCAGGTTCAGGCAATCACATCGGCCTCGGGGCGGTCGTCTCCTTCAGACAGTTCGGAGTGCCACCTGCCGAGTTCATCCTCATATTCGATGTGAGTGGTATCGCCGGGAATGAGTTGTTCGGCGGCGACCCGCTTTGCAGCGGCGAGGGCCGCGGCCTTGGTGGCAAACGGCTCCGAGAACACGTCGTTGAGCTTGTACGCCCAGCCTCCGTCGTGTGCGACTATTCTGTAGTGGATTCTGGCCATGGCATTTGCCTCGCTGCGATGAGTTGGTTGTAGGCAGACGTATTATTCAGCGGCCCGGCGTTGCCGGCTGTAGCGGTTGATCACCGGCCTCAGGCCAAGGTTTTCGCGCAGTGTCCGGCCTTCATACTCCGTGCGGAACAGGCCGCGGCGCTGAAGTTCGGGCACGACCAACTCGACAAAATCCTCGCCGCCGCCTGGCAGTGTGGCGGGCGTGACATTGAAACCGTCGCACGCGGCAGCTTCGAACCATTCCTGCATGACGTCGGCAATGTCGGACGGCGTGCCGATCTTCGCAGATCCGGTGATGCCGGAGCGCAAATACAATTCGCGGATCGTCGGCTTCTCCTGCCGCACGCGTTCCACCAGTTGAACGCTCAGGCTGCGATGCTCCTGCTTGCCCAACGCATCCTCGGGCACCGGGCCGTCCAGCGGATGGCCCGACAGATCGCCGAACGAACTGTAGAGGCGGCCGAGGCCGACCAGCGGATCAATCATCGCCTGCAACTCATCGAACTTCGCCTGCGCTTCCGCGCGCGTGCGACCCACGACCGGACAGATCGCCGGCATGATCTTCAGATCGTCGGGCTCGCGTCCGTATTTCGCCATGCGGCCTTTCACGTCGGCGTAGTAGTCCTGCGCGCCCTGGATCGAGCCGTGGATCGCATAGATGACGTCGGCGGTTGCGGCGCCAAGTTCCCGCCCTTGATCGGAGGCGCCGGCCTGCACAATTACCGGATGGCCTTGCGGCATGCCCGCGACATTCAACGGGCCGCGCACGGTGAAGAACCGGCCTCGGTGGTTGAGGACGTGCATCTTGGCTTCGTCGAAATAGCGGCCGTTAACTTTGTCGAACAGCAGGGCGCCATCCTCCCAGCTATCCCACAGTCCCTTGACCACCTCGACGAATTCAGCCGAGCGTGCGTAGCGCGTGTCGTAGTCGAGCGTGGTCTCCAGGCCGAAGTTCTGCGCCTCGTGATCCGACCATGATGCGACGACATTCCAGCCAGCACGGCCGTTGCTGATCAGATCGAGCGTGGCGAACCTGCGCGCGAGGTTGTACGGCTCGTTGTAGGTCGTGGATGCCGTCGTCACCAGACCGATGTGGCTGGTGACCATGGCGAGTGCCGGCAGCAACGTCATCGGCTCCATCTCGACCATGTCCGAGCCGGTGCGACACAGCGCGCCGCGAGGATTGTCGCCCTGGCGGATGCCGGCGCCGTCGGCGAAGAAGATCATATCGAGCTTGCCGCTCTCGGCGACCTGCGTGTTGCGCACGTAATGCTCGACATGCAGCGTGCCGTCGGCCGGGACATCGGGGTGGCGCCAGGCAGCCGGGTGGTAGCCGTAGCCGCGGATCGACAGGCCCAGCCGCATTTTTCCGGCAGTCACCATCCGGTCTCCTGTTCGGCGTGGCCGGGCATCACGCGAAGTGCCGCAGCAGGACGCTCACATCTTGCATTTCTTCCAGGTGGAGAATCGCGTGCACTGCCTCGCGCACTGCATCGTCCGACAGCGGCCGCACCGCATTGCGCGCGCAGTCCGCGAACTTCATCCTGAGCTGCTCAATGCTGAGGCGGTTCTCCGGTGAGCCGAGAGGCGAGCCTGTCGTGGCAGTTGCCGTGCGACCGTCACGCAGGCTGATAGCCACGGCGGCCTTGTCGTGTCCTGCATCGATGCCGGCCATTCGTTCGGCGATGTGCAGGACCTGCGCGTTTTGGAAATCGGCAACTTCCGTGATGCCGACGCGGCCGTGCACCAAGGCTGCGGCGATGAGATACGGCAGCGCGAACTGAGCCTCCACGATCTGCGTGGGCCGGCGTTTGTGCGAGGCGCCATCGAATTGTTCCGCAATGGTCGCGGCGACGGCGGTCACCCGCACGTCGGCGATTTCCGCAAGATCGACCGTGGTTCCCAATCCAAGCTGATTCCGCGCGGCAATGGCGGCATCGAGGATGGCGTGCTGAGGGCGGCCGCACGCATAGGGTTTGAAGCTCAACTGGTCGCCGCGGAATTCTTTGCCGAGACCTTCGAGGAGTCTCGCCGGATCATGACCGTTCGGCTGGTACAGCTCGAAATAACCAAAGCGGCCAAGGAAAATATTGTGGGCACCGGTGAAGCCCTCGCTGGCCAGCATCGCGGCCAGGACGCCGCTGCTGGCTGCCTGGCCGGCCTGCAGGCGCTTGGTGAGCGCGCCATCCAGGATGCACTGGCGGTTCCCGGCGGCCTGGCTGAATGCGACTCCAAGCGCATTCACCATCTGCTCCGCATTCAAGCCAATCAGCTTGCCGGCAGCCGCGGCGGCACCGAACACGCCCATCGCCGCGGTGCGATGCCAGCCGCGATCGAGCGTCGAGGCGAGGGCCACGCGGCAAGACACATCGAGGCCGAGCGCGATCGCCAGAAGCAGGCGCTGGCCGGACACGCCGCCGAGCATGTCAGATACGGCAAGGCTCGCGGCGAGCACCGATGCGCCCGGATGGATCGAACCGCCGTGATCGAGCGTGTCGTCAAAGTCGAGAGCGTGCGCCATGCTGGCGTTTATCATCGCGGCCTGTGGCGCCGGCAGCCGAAGCTGCCACAGCATCACCTGGCTCTGCGGAACACCTGCCCAGCCGCCGATAACGCGGGCGAGCTCGGGGATTCCGGGTGCGCCGCTGCCGCCAAGCAGGCAGCCAAACGTGTCAAGGATGTCGTTGCGAGTGGCGACCCGCGTGGAAGTCGGCAAATCCCCGAAGTCGGTGCCACATATGTGCTCGGCCAATGCCCAAGCCGGATCCTTGATCATGTTCTTTCGACTTCCGTTGCTTCCCAGCGTGAGCCCTGACCTTCCGATCGGTGGTATCATCCGCTATTGGACGCCGGTTGCAAACCACGACGGCGGGTTCCGACATGACAGGCTTGACGGTGACATCGGGCGGCGAAATCGATGCCAAGGCTTTTTGGACGGCGCTCGGGCAGCGGGCGACCGGCATGACCGTTGTCACCGCGGACAGTGACGACGGGCCTACAGGCTTTCTTGGACTTTCCGCGGCTCACGTCACAGCCAACCCGCCAACCATGCTGGTGTCGGTCGATCGCAAGACCGGTGCTCTTGCCGGCATTATGTCGCGCCGTCACTTTGCGGTAAATTTCCTGCCGGCCAACGCCGCGAAGGTTGCCGATGCGTTCGGCGGCAGAGCAGGTATCTCCGGCGCCGCCCGTTTCGCTGCCGGCGAGTGGCGCGTCCTCTCGACCGGTGCTCCCGTCTTCTGCGACGCGCTCGGCGTGTTCGACTGCGTCGTTGACGAAATACTCGACCGAGGCGACGTCTCGATCATCATCGGCAAGGTTGTCGCGGTTGCCTCGCGCGCGGATGGCGACCCGTTGATCTTCTTTCGTGGCAGGAGCCACGCGGGTTCGGGCAGCAGCATTGGCTGAACCTGTCGTGGGCTGCCCCTTTGGATTCCGGCGCAGCTATCTTAGAGTTCCCGCCATCAAGTGGATCTCGGCGTGACCTGGCCCGCGTCGAAATCTGCCAATTGCGCAAGAAGGAGGAACGCCATGGCAAAGGGTGTGCTGATCGCGGCGATGGATTTCTCGAATGTGGATGCCGGCGAATTCAACGACTGGTACGATACCGAGCATGTTCCTGAACGCCAGCGGGTGGCGGGATTTCTGACGCTGCAGCGGTGGATCGGCGCGGACAATCCGAAACAGTCGGTTGCGACCTACGACCTCGATAGCCTTGAAGTGCTTCGCGGCCCAGGCTACCGCGCCATCGGGGGAGAAAATCTGTCGCCGTGGTCGAAACGCGTGACCTCGAAGGTTGAGCGCCTGCTGCGCTACGAAGGCGAGCAAACTCTCCCGGGCGATGCGATCGCTCCGGCCAATGCCGGCGGGCTCCTGTTGGTCGGTATGACCCCTGGGGCGGAAGTCGAGACCGCATTCAACGCGTGGTATGACAAAGAGCACGTGCCCGCGCTGGCCGGCGTTCCCGGCGTGCTATGCGCGCGCCGTTTCCGCACCGGCGGTGGCGGCCCAAAATACATCGCGCTCTATCATCTGACATCCCCCGGTGTGGTCGACACGGCAGAGTGGAAGGACGCGAGCGGCTCGACCCCGATGCCGCAGCACGTTCGCGACCGGATCAGCGACCGGCTGCGCCTCGTGTGTCGAAACTACGTCCGCGCGTAGGCATCGGGCGGCGCTCGCCGACACGTGGAGCAGTTGCCAGGATTGCCGGAGACGGCGTTCGATAAGGTGGATCCGTCACCGGACGCCGAGTTCTACGAATACCCACGGTTTGTTACCCACATCGATGATGGGGCGATCGCCACGGTGACGCGGACGTATCGCGAGAGACTGCCGGCCGGCGGAGCGATGCTCGATCTGATGAGCAGTTGGGTGAGCCACCTGCCGGCGGAAATTGCCTACACCTCCGTGGTTGGCCATGGCATGAATGACGAGGAACTTGCCGCGAACCCACGCCTCTCGCGATGGTTCGTGCAGGATCTCAACATCGAGCCGGCGCTGCCGCTCGGTGACGGCGTATTCGACGGCGCCTGCCTGTGCGTATCGGTGCAGTATCTGCAGCGACCGGTTGATGTGTTCCGGGAAGTGCGCCGCGTGCTGCGACCTGGCGCGCCGTTCGTGGTGTCGTTCTCCAACCGATGCTTTCCGACCAAGGCGGTGGCGATCTGGCAATCGCTTGCGGGACCGGACCAGCAGCGTCTGATTGGCGCCTATATGCGGGCAGCCGGGTTCACCGACGTCGCCGGTCAGGCTTCCACGCCGCCGCAAGGTGACCCGTTGTGGATCGTGATCGGGATCGCCTCATGCGGGTCGGGGGGACCGGGAGATCAATCCGCCTCCCTCGCGCCTGCGGTGAACCGCCCCTGAGTTCGGGGTCGGGGGGCGGTTCACCAAAGGCACGGCTGCCCGGGGAAAGGGGACCGGGCGTTGCCATCGTGCCGCAGGCACAGTTAATGAGTTGGTGTACCAGCCCTAGGCTGCCTGTTACATCATCATCATTCGTGCGACAGCGAGCGTGGCGGCCCAGAGCTATCGTTTCTTGGCAGCCGCGCCGCCCTCGGGTTTAGCGTCGGCAATCGCGCGCGTGATCGCCTCCATGGCACGGCCGCCTGCGCCCGCATCGAGCCAACGAATCGCATCGCCGACGTCTGTCATCGTGGGGTCGGAGGCCCGCGAATCGGGCTGATCGGGTGTTCCGGGCTGAAACACCACCTGGGTCTGCACCATCGCCAGCACGCGTCGTGCCTCATCCGGTCGACCCGCGGACAACCACTGCTGCGCGGTCTGCAATTGCTGCCAGGCAGACGCCGCGGGCATCGGTTGCGCCGGCTGGGTGGCCGGGGTCGGCTGAACTGGCTGCCGGGTCGAGACGGGCTGGGCTGGCTGGGGGGTGGGCCTGGAAGCGGCAGACCGGGCCGCTGCCGCGGTTGCTGCCTGCTCCTGCACTTGGGGTTTCTGCCGCGCTGCCGACGCATCGTCGGCCTGCCGTTGCTGTTGGTATGCGTCGAGGCCCTGGCGCAGCCTGTCCAGCGCCAGCGCCGCCTCCTCCGCCTGACGCTGCCGACGGAGCGTATCAAGGCCTTGGCGCGCGTTGTCCGCCTCGGCTTGCACCAGATCGAGCTCATGGGTGCGCTCGGCGAGCTCTTGCCTGTGCGCAGCGAGCTGGCGTTGCAGGGCATCATCCTGTCGCTGCAGATCGGCAATCTGGCTTTGCAGATCAGCGGCCTGATGCTCGGGCGTGTCGCCCGAAATCTGACCGGCGTCTGGGGTAGCATCCTTGCGAGCTGCCGGCGGACTCTCGGGCGCCGGTTGCGCGACAGCCGCCCCGCGGTGCGCCATCAGGCCTTGCAGCTCGTTGTCCTCTCGCTGCAGATCGGCGATCTCGTGCTTGAGTGCGTCACGCGCCGCCTGCCGCTCCTGCTGCTGTGCGACGTCGGCGACGGGAGGGGTCTGCACCTCAAGCTGCAGCTCCTGCCCGAGTTGCGCGACCAGTCCTTGAAGTTCGTTGTGCAGTTCGCTGTCCTGACGCTGCATATCGTCCGGCTGAGATGCGTCGGGCGCTCCCTGCTGACCGCCAGCGGCCTCGGTCGGGCCCTGCGCCTTGCGTTGCGCAAGCTGTTGGTTGACCTGTGCCACCAGATCCTGGAGGTCGCTGACCTGGTGCCGCAGATCGGTAGCGCGATCGTCGGATACCGATGGGCCCTGCGCGGGGTGAGGGGGCGTTGGCGACTGCGGCGAGGCATGGCTGGACGCCGCGTCTCCGACGCTATCGTTGGCCCGCTCCGGCACGCCGGCCGTCGATTGAGCATCGGCGCGGGCACCGGCGAGGAGCAAAATCGAGGCTCCCATTATCGCGAGGAAAGCCGGCGGCAGGAAGCGCCACATTTGGCCCTCCTTGGCGTTAGTGTTGGCAGGATCCGGCGTCAGTCGACTCGGGCAACGCACTGGCATCCCGATGAGTTTGGCGGTCGTCCTGCACCCGACCGCCCAACCGTCGGCAGGAGAATATGCAGCGACATCGCGGAAGCAAGCCTGGCGCGCGGTGTGTCGATGGTGGCGGAATGTTGCGGTTATGAATATGATGCAGAGACCCGGCTAGCGTCTTCTGTTTCGCGAATTCCTTTGAATACCGGGGCGTATGATCGTATCGTAGTGACAGCGACACTGGATGGGGACCGTTGTCGGAATGCTGGAACTTCTCGTCGTAGATGCTGATGACGGTGTGTGTGAGGTCGTCGCAACAGGATTGGAGCAGCTCTGGGGAGCGGCCGTAACCCGCGCCCATAGCGGGGTTGCCGCGACTTAGGCCCTGACAACGCGCCGCATCGATCTCGCGATAATCGAGCCGCGGCTGCCTGACATTTCTGGCTTCGAATTGGCGGAAAGCGTCGCCGGCCGTAATGTACCCGTCCTGCTGATCAACGGACATCCGAGTGAACAGATCTCATGCAAGTCTCACGGATATCCGCATCTCGACAAGCCGTTCCGGCTGACCGCTTTGGCAGACGCCGCGAGGCAGGCTGTGCAGAACGCCGCGGAGAACATCACGATCATTCATCAGTCCTATGCGGAGCTCCTGAGGACGCGCGAGGAGAAAAATCGCATTCTGAGCGACTCTCGCCAGCTCAGAAGCGAGAGCAGACGGCTCAAGGCCGAACTGGCACGAGAGTTGATCAGAAGCCAGCAGCTTGCGACGTCCGCTGCAGTCAAGGGGCACCAGCAGAGAGGCAGCTAACCACTCGGATGCACTGAGCCGTTCACGGAGTCGGCGCTGGCCCGTACGGACCGCCTGACGCGGCGTAAGGATCGGGAGCACCGGTCGCACGCGCCTCATCGTGGTAGCAGACACCGTGCTGACGAGCTGCCTCGGATTCGCAGATGGTCCGGTCCAGGAAGGCACAGGTCGACGCGCCTTGCGAGGTCACGACACAGGTACCTGACCACTGCCGCTTCCAACGTGCGTTGCCTCCGGGTTCGGCGAGCACCACCCGCCCTGCTTTGTCGCGTCGTTACGGCATAGGTTGGCATCGTAATACATGCATTGTGGCGGAACCGCCAAACTCTCCAGGCAGAACGGCGCGGCGAGCGCGGCAGATGGGCCGATCAGAAGACCGAACGCAGCCGCGCCCGGCATCCAGCCCCACAAACGCGCCACCCGGGCCGATATCGTCATCGCTTCACCTGCTGCCTTCAATAATGTCGCTAGTTTCCGGGGCATTCTGCCAGCTATTGGCGCGTCGAAACATCCGGCTCATCGAATCTTGATCCGCGCCCAATCCGGCCCGCGGAGCCCACCGATGTTGCCGTGTCGCGTCGCCCGTGCCTAGCCTGCCTGGCGGGGTAAACCAAGGGGACGGAAAATGGCCCAACCAGGCGACGCCAGGGGCGAATACCCAGGCCTGACCTATCGCAAAGACGCCGAGCTGAAGGCATGGCTGGGGAAACGTGCGCCCGAGGCGGCGCTCGAGCCGGAGCTGCCGATCATCGATCCGCATCACCACTTCTGGGACGCGCCCCATCGTGGCCGCTACTTCCTGCCGGAGCTCCTGGCCGATATCGGCGGCGGCCACAACATTGTGGCGACCGTCTTCCTCGAGTGCCAGGCGATGTACCGCAGGCACGGCCCTGCCGAGATGGCGCCTGTCGGCGAGGTCGAGTTCGTCAATGGCATCGCCGCGATGAGTGCATCGGGCACCTACGGCCCGTGCCGTGTGGCCGAGGCGATCATCGGCCATGCTGATCTCACACTCGGCGCGCGCGTTCGCGACGTGCTTGAGGCACAGATTGCCGTCGCGGGCGGGCGTTTTCGCGGTATTCGCTATGGCGTTTCCTGGGACGCGAGCGAGGCGATCAGCAAATACGCCTCCCGCGTCGTGCCGCCGAAGCTGGCACGCGACACGAAATTCCGCGAGGGCTTCGCGCAGCTCGCCAGGCTCGGGCTCAGCTTTGAATCCTGGCAGTATCATCCGCAACTATCCGATGCGATCGATCTCGCGCGCGCCTTCCCGGACACGACCATCATTCTCAACCATGTCGGCGGCGTACTCGGCGTGGGGCCTTATGCCGGCCGTCGCGAAGAGATCCGCGCCGCCTGGACGAAGGACATCGGCGAGCTGGCGAAATGCCCCAATGTCAACGTCAAGCTCGGCGGCATCGGCATGACCTCATTCGGCTTCGACTTTCACGAGCGCGACGTGCCGCCGTCGTCCGAGGAACTCGCCGCGGCGTGGCGCCAATACGTCGAGCCGTGCGTCGAAGCCTTCGGCCCCAGCCGCTGCATGTTCGAGAGCAACTTCCCGCCGGACAAGCAATCCTGCGGCTACACAGAGCTGTGGAACGCCTTCAAACGGATGACCGCCGGCGCGTCGAGCGCCGACAAGACGGCGCTCTACAGCGGCACCGCGGCGCGGGTGTATCGCCTGGCCGCAGCCTGACCTCAGGTTGTCGCCGCCACGGTACGGGGCTGGCGGCGACCGATCACCAGAACGGCGATGGTGCCGATTGTCGCCACCGCGGCGATGGGCATCAGGGCCAGCGGGAAGCTGTGCGTCTCTTCCTGGATCCAGCCGATCAGGTAGTTGAAGACGAAACCGGACAGGTTGCCGAGTGCGTTGATCTGCGCCAGACCCGCTGCCGCCGACGCCGCGCCAAGCCACTCGGACGCCAAGGCCCAGAACGGTCCCTTGCTGGCGTAGGTGCCGGCCGCGATCAAAGTCAGCAGCGGGATCATCGCCCACAGACTGTGGATCGCGAAGAATGTCGCGATCATCGCAAGCACCATCCAGGCCAGCGGCAGAGCGTTGTGCCATACGCGCTCGCCGCTGCGATCGGAACTGCGTCCCCAGAGGATCATCCAGACCGCGGCGATGCCAAAGGGCACGGCGTTCACCAAACCGGTTTCCCAGTTACTCAGGCCGAACGACTTCACCAGTTGCGGCATCCAAAGCGCGAGCGATGTGGAGGCGCCGGCCGCGCCGGAATAAACCAAGGCCATGATCAGCACGTATTTGTTGGTGAGCACGCGCCAGATCGACTGATGCGCGATCCGCGGCGTGCGGCGCCGCTCGATAGCCAGTTTGTCGATCAGCCACTGCTGCTGCTCATGCGTCAGCCACGTTGCATGCTCGGGCCGATCGGTCAGCCAGATGAAGGAAGCGATGCCCAGCAGCACGGCCGGCACGGCCTCGAGCAGGAAGATCCACTGCCAGCCGCCGAGTCCCAGCAGGCCGTCCATGTAGAGGATTCCGCCGGAGATCGGTGATCCGATCAGGCCGGCGACGGGAATCGCCACCATGAAGATGCCGACGATGATTGCGCGATAGTGCGCCGGGTACCAGTAGGTGATGTAAAGGATCACGCCGGGAAAGAATCCGGCTTCTGCGGCACCGAGCAGGAAGCGCAGTACCAGGAACGAGATCGGGCCGCCGATCAGCGCGAACGCGGCCGACACGAGGCCCCAGGTGATCATGATGCGCGCTATCCAGGTGCGCGCGCCGAACCGCTCCAGTGCCAGGTTGCTCGGCACTTCCAGAATGAAATAACCGACGAAGAATATGCCGGCGCCGAGGCCGTAGGTCTTCGGGTCGATGCCGACCGCCTTGTTCATCTGCAGCGCGGCGAAGCCCACGTTGACCCGGTCGATGTAGCAGATCAGGTAGGCCAGCAGCAGCAATGGCATGAGGCGCCAGGAAACCCGGCGCATTGTCGTGGCTTCGAGGGCAGCGGCGGTCGTCGGCGGCATGGCGGTTCCTTGATTACCTGCTGGTAGCCTATCGACCCCAGCAGTAAAGTCTCCCCGCGTTGTTGGCAACGCAGCCATCAGTGGACCGCTCGCCGACTTTTCCCGCCGGTGCCGCCATGCCAACGTGTCCGCAATCACAGGTCCGAGGATAAGCCCATGCCCCGCATGACCGGCGGTGAAGCCATCGTTGACAGCCTGGTTCGTCACGGCATCGACACCGTGTTCGGCCTGCCCGGCGTGCAGACCTATGGCCTGTTCGACGCCTTCGCGCGCGCCTCCAACAGCCTGCGCCTGATCAACGCGCGCCATGAGCAGACCACGGCCTACATGGCCCTCGGCTATGCCTGCGCGACCGGTCGCCCCGCCGCCTATGCCGTGGTGCCCGGTCCAGGCGTGCTCAACACCACCGCCGCACTCGCCACCGCCTGGGGCGTCAATGCGCCCGTACTGTGCCTGACCGGCCAGGTGCCAAGCATGATGATCGGCCGTGGCCGGGGGCAGTTGCACGAACTGCCGGACCAGCTCGCCACGCTGCGCAGCCTGCTGAAATGGGCTGAGCGGATAGAGCATCCCAGCCAGGCTTCGTACCTGACGGCGCGCGCATTCCAGGAAATGCAGTCGGGGCGTCCTGGCCCGGTCGCGCTGGAGATGCCGTGGGATCAGTTTGGCGCATCCGCCGAAATCACGCCGCAGGATCCGCTGCCGCGACATCCGAAGCCGTTGCCTGATCCCGAACGCGTCGCCGCTTTGGCGAAACTGCTGAACGAGGCGAAGGCGCCAATGCTGTGGGTCGGTGGCGGTGCGCTGCATGCGGCGGCCGAGATCCGCGCGCTGGCTGAACGCATCAACGCGCCTGTGGTGTCATTCCGCAGCGGGCGCGGCATTGTCGATGACCGGCACCCGCTCGGCCTCACCATCGCATCGGCGTACAAGCTTTGGCCGCAGACCGATCTGCTGGTCGCATTCGGCACCCGGCTGGAAGTGCCGATGTCGCGCTGGGGCGCTGCACCGGCCGGCCTGAAGGTTGCGCGCATCGACATCGATCCGGCCGAGATGCGGCGACTGCGCGCCGATGTGCCGATCGTCGCCGACAGCGCCGATGCCGCGCGCGCTCTCGCCGCTGCGGTCGCGCCGCGTAGTGACGCGGCCCGCGCCGAATTGATCGCGCGCACCAAGGCGGCGACCGCGCAGACGATCCAGAAGGTGCAGCCGCAGATGTCGTTCCTTGCGGCGATCCGCGACGTGTTGCCCGAAGACGGCATCCTGTGCGACGAGATGACGCAGGCGGGCTACGTCTCGTGGTTCGGCTTCCCCATCCACGCGCCGCGCACGCTGATCACGTCGGGCTTCTCCGGCACGCTCGGTGCCGGCTTTCCCACCGCGCTTGGCGTGAAGGTGGCGATGCCGGACCGCCCTGTGGTGGCACTGACCGGCGACGGAGGCTTCCTGTTCGGCGGGGCCGAGCTCGCGACCGCCGTGCAGTTCGGCATCAACCTTGTGACGGTGCTGTTCAACAACTCATCCTACGGGAACGTACTGCGCGATCAGCGGCGGCTGTTCGAGGGCCGCGATGCCGGCTCCAAGCTGCGCAATCCGGACTTCCAGACCTACGCCAAGAGTTTCGGCGTGCCGTCCTGGCGCGTTAAGGACGCCGACGGGCTGCGCGGGGCGCTGCGCGAGGCGCTTGCCGCAAACTCGCCAGCGCTGATCGAGGTGATGACCGACATCACCCAGGAATACGCGCCGTGGGACTTCATCGCACCCGGGCGCGGGTGACGATCTTCGGGAGGAAGCAACAATGAAATTCGGCATGTTCTACGAGCACCAGTTGCCGCAGCCCTGGGGCGAGGATGCGGAACGGCGCCTTTATCAGGAAGCGCTTGCTCAGGTGGAACTCGGCGACAAGCTGGGCATCGACTACGTGTGGGAGGTCGAGCATCACTTCCTGGAGGAGTACTCACACTCATCGGCGCCGGAGATCTTCCTGGCCGCCTGTTCGCAGCGCACGCAGCGCATCCGGCTGGGCCATGGCATCGTGCTGATGCCGCCGAAATACAATCATCCGGCGCGCGTGGCGGAACGCATCGCCACGCTCGATCTGGTGTCCAACGGGCGCGCCGACTGGGGCACCGGTGAATCGGCGACCGCGCTCGAGATGGAAGGCTTCAACATCCCACCCGAGGAAAAGAGCGCGATGTGGCGCGAGGCTGCCGAACAGGCCGCCAATATGCTGGCGATGCGGCCGTATCCTGGTTTCCGCGGCACGTATTTCGACATGCCCTGCCGCAACCTCGTGCCGAAGTCCGTGCAGAAACCGCATCCACCGATGTGGGTGGCGTGCTCCAAGCGGGAGACCATCCATCGTGCCGCGCGCGCCGGGTTGGGCGCGCTGACCTTCGCCTTTCTGGAACCGGAACTGGCCGCGAAGTGGGTCCAGGAATACTACGACATTATCAAATCGCCGGAGTGCGTGCCGATCGGTCACAGCGTCAATCCGAACATCGCGCTGGTCACCGGCATGTCGTGCCATACCGACGAGCAGGAGGCGATCCGCCGCGGTCTCGATGGCTTCCGCTTCTTTGGCTATTCGCTGGGCTACATCGCCATCTTCGGCCAACATCGTCCCGGCGTCACCAACATGTGGGAGCAGTTCCTGGAGGTGAAGGACAAATTGCCGGACAACGCCGGACGCGGCGGCATCGGCACACCCGATCAATTGCGCGCTCACCTGAAGGGCTACGAGGACGCCGGCGTCGACCAGGTTATCTTCGTGCAGCAGTCGGGCACCAACAAGCACCAACACATCTGCGATTCGCTCGAGCTGTTCGCCGCGACACTGCTGCCGGAGTTCAAGGCGCGCGAGGCGGTACGCCAGCAGCAAAAGCAGGCGGAGCTCGCGCCGTTCATCGAGCAGGCACTGGCGCGCAAGCCACGTATGAAGCCCATCGATCCGGCGGATGTACCTGTCGTTGAGTCGTTCGGCCGACGAGGTGGTGGGCCTGACGCGCCGGGAACCCTCAACTTCGCCTCCGACCGTGGCGGCGCCATCTCCGTTCCGGCCGCTGATCCACGCGTGGCCGCGGCTGCTGGAGGATCGTAACGCCGCGCCGGCGGAATTTTGTGATCGCCAGTCGAGTATCCCGCGACGTATACTTCGCGTCACGGGGAGCCGTGGCTCTCTGACGGCTGCCGCTCCCTGACCACTGGTTCGGGAGGAACGAGCATGGTCATCCAAAGTCCGCCTGGTTGGGGGTGGGACCAACTTCGGCTCGCGGCGCACGAAATCGGTGCCGCCGGGCCCGAGGAGTACTGGCACAAGGGCGCCATTGAAGACGCGCCCCTCGCCGTTCGCCACATCGGCGTCGCCGACCTGTGGGACGCGCTCCGGCGCGGCCTCGCCGACTTTGAGGCAAACCGCACCGATATCGTCTTCCTGTGCGTCATCTACCCGGTGATCGGCCTGGTCCTTGGCCGGCTCGCCTCGGGTTACGGACTGCTGCCGCTGCTGTTCCCGCTCGCCTCCGGATTTGCGCTCGTCGGTCCGTTCGCGGCGGTGGGGTTGAATGAAATAAGCCGTCGACGCGAGCAAGGCAGCGAGGTGCGCTGGGTGGATGCGTTCGGCGTGCTTCGCTCACCCTCGATCGGCGCAATCCTGCTGCTCGGCCTGATGCTGATCGCACTGTTCCTGCTTTGGCTGGTGGTGGCGGAAATCATCTATGTCGTCACGTTTGGCGCGCGGCCACCCGCGTCTGTCGCGATCTTCATCAACGAGGTGTTCACGACCAGCGCGGGCTGGACGATGATCGTCGTCGGCATCGGCGCCGGGTTCCTGTTCGCGCTGCTGGTGCTCGCGGTCAGCGTCGTGTCGTTTCCGCTGTTGCTGGACCGCAACGCCGGTATCGGCACCGCCATATCAACCTCGGTGCGTGCCGTATCGGCCAATCCTGGTGTTATGGCGCTGTGGGGGCTGATCGTCGCCTGTGGCCTGGTGATTGGGTCGGTGCCGCTGTTTGTCGGCCTGGTGGTGGTGCTGCCGGTGCTCGGCCATGCGACGTGGCACCTCTATCGCAAGGTGGTGCCTCGGCTCGGCGTCGAGTGAGGCGTGCGATTATCGCACTGTCGTTACGAGAAGCGTGGCGACGAAGCAAGGTTTGGAACCTGACCGAGCTTGCTTCGTCGCCGTTGCCTCTCGCGATGACAGGTCAGCGCGCCAAACCGGGACTGCCTGCCGGTACCGCGTAGAAGTTCATGGTCAGCGATACGCTCGTGTAGTAGCCCATCAGGACGATCATGTCGGTGATGCTCTCGTGGCCGAGCACCTTCACCGCGCGATCATGCAGGCCCTGCGGCACCAGTTGCACGTTGGCCAGCGCCATCGCGACCTCGTACACCACCTGCTCGCGCGCGTCCTCGAACGCGGCCGGCAATCCGGCGATGATCGCCTCCACCGCGGCGGCCGGCAGTCCCACCTCCTTGCCGCGCTTCTCGTGCGCATTGTTGGGATAGGCCGAGTGCCATTTGCTGGTGATGACCACGACAGCGATCTCGCGCTCGCGCTCGGTGAGAGACGATGCCCCCGGCGTGAAATGCTGCCCGAGAGGTGCTGCCGCGTGCACCAGCTTCGGATTGTGTACCCAGACCTTGTATGGGCCGGGTAAACGCCCACGCGGGCCATCGACCAGAAAGCGATAGCCTGCCTGCTGTTCCGGCGTCATGCGATCGAATGGGATCTCGGCGTAACGGCCGAACGTTGGGGTTTCTGGCATCCTGGGTTTCCTCCTTCTGACCGAAGCATCATATGCCGTTTGCGCGTGTTCGTGCATCGCGGCAGGATATCGGCCGATGGCGCTCATGCGGTCCAGGCGTGGCATTCTGTGCTTTGGCGTCCTGCTCGTGTCGCCGATGCTCAGCGCCCCCGTGCCCGCGAAGCCGGAGGATGTTCAGCCGGGCGCATCGCTCGCTGGGCAGCTTCTGGTTGCCACACCGGAGATGAGTGATCCGCGCTTTCAGCACACGGTCCTCCTGATGGTGCAGCACAACAAGGATGGTGCACTCGGTATCGTGATAAACCGGCCGCGCGAGGAACTGTCGATGGCCGAGCTGCTCGACGCGCTCGGCCTCGACAGCAAGGGCAGCGAGGGCAAAGTTGAGCTGTATGCCGGAGGTCCCGTGCAACCGGAGGTCGGCTTCGTCGTGCACAGCGCCGAGTATCACCGCACCGGCACGATCAATATCGACGGCCGCGTCGCGATGACCAGCAATCCCGACGTGCTGCGCGACATCGGTCACCACGCGGGTCCCAGGCAGAGCCTTGTCGCGTTCGGTTACGCCGGTTGGGGCCCGGGACAGCTGGAAGGCGAACTGGCCGTCGGCGGCTGGTTCACCATACCGGAGGAACCCACGCTCGTGTTTGATTTCGATCGCGGCAAACTGTGGGACGAGGCAATAAAGCGCCGCACCATCTCGCTCTGAGGACGCCATGCGCCGCATCACGGTCTATACCGACTACAAAAGCCCTTATGCCTATCTGGCGAAGGACCTCGAGTACGAACTCGAGCGCGATTTCCAGGTTCGCCTGGAATGGCAGCCCTACGTGCTCGACATCCCAAGCTTTCTTGGCTCAGCGCGTCTCGATGCGGAAGGGCGCGTGCTGGAGGCGGAACGCAATGCGCATCAATGGCGCCGCGTGCGCTACAGCTACATGGACTGCCGTCGCCAGGCAGGCAAACGCGGACTGGTGATTCGCGGACCGCAGAAGATCTGGGATTCCTCGCTGGCCGCCGCCGGCATGTTGCATGCGCAGCGTGCTGGCGACGCTGTGTTCCGCCGCTACCACGACGCCGTGTTCGAACGCTTCTGGAAACGCGAGCTGGATATCGAGGACGTCGCAGTTATCGCCGCCATCCTTGAAGAGTCCGGCGCCGACGGTGCCGCGTTCGCCGCGCACGCGCAGGAAGGCCGCGATGAAGTGGCGGCGATCAGCCGCGCCGCTGAGGAGAGGGGCGTGTTCGGTGTGCCCAGCTTTGTCGTCGACGACGAACTGTTCTGGGGACGCGAGCATCTGCCGGACATCCGTGCCATGCTCGCGGCGTGACAAAGCAAAACGGGGGGAAGCCATGCGTGCCGCGATCTTCCGCAACGGCGACATCGTCGTCGATAGCCTTGCCGATCCCAAACCGGCCGCAGGCCAGGTGCTGGTGAAGACGCTGTGCTGCGGCATCTGCGGCACCGACCTGCACGCGGCAAAGCATACCGCGCAGTTTGTCGAACGTTCGCGCCGTTCCGGCGGACGCCTGTCAATGGATCCGACGCGCGACGTGGTGTTCGGTCATGAGTTCTGCTGCGAAATCGTCGAGCACGGCCCTGGTACCGAGGGGCGCCTGAAACCCGGCACACTGGTCTGCTCGATGCCGATGACGATTGCCGACACAACGGTTCAGGGCATCGGCTATTCCAACGACGTCGCCGGCGGCTTCGCGCAGTACATGCCGCTCGCCGAGCGACTGCTGATCGAGGTGCCGAACGGGCTGCCTGCCGACAAGGCGGCGCTCACCGAGCCGATCGCGGTGGGTTGGCACGCGGTGCAGAGCGCGCGGCTTGCGGCGGACGATGTGCCGCTGGTTATCGGTTGCGGACCTGTCGGCCTGGCGGTGATCGCCGGCCTCGCGATCCGCAACGTGCATCCGATCATCGCGGCGGACTTTTCACCGGCGCGGCGCGCGCTTGCATTGCGCATGGGCGCCGATGTGGTGATCGATCCAGGCGAAACCTCGCCGTATCAGAGCTGGCAGGAAGCCGCGACACCGCCAGGCTACGACGGCAGCCGCTACGCGCAGTTATTCGGCAGCGGGCCGAAGCAGCGGCCGGCGGTGTTCTTTGAATGTGTCGGCGTGCCGGGCGTGATCCAGCAGATCATAGCCGGTGCTCCAGCCGGCGCGCGCATCGTCGTGGTAGGCGTGTGCATGGATACCGATCGGTTCGAGCCGTTCTTCGGCATCGTCAAGCAGCTCAGCCTGCAATTCGTACTCGCCTACACCGGCGAGGAGTTCGCCGCCAGCCTGCGCAACATCGCCGAGGGCAAGGTGGACGTGACGCCGCTGATCACCGGGCATATCGGTCTGGATGGCGTGAAGGGCGCGTTTGCCGAACTGGCGAAGCCCGAGCGGCACGCGAAGGTCATGGTCGAACCATGGGCGTAGGCTCGGGTTGCAGCAGCGCGATCAGCGCGGCACCCGCAAGAATGCCGCCTGACAGCAACAACCCGCCGGCGAGACCGTAACGCGCATCCGACACCACGCCGCTCAGCCACGGGCCAATGCACTGGCCGACGGCGAAGCCGACGGTCAGCACCGCGATCGCCGCGGTCCATGCACGTGGCGGCACCGCCTTACGCACGAACGCGGTGACCGAGGTCGGAACGATCAGGAAGGACCCACCAAACAGCACCGCAGAGGCGAAGACCGCGGGCCGCGTTGCGATCAGCACCGGTAGGATCGCTCCGATCATCACCGCGGCATTCGCCAGTGCCACGCCACGGCCCCCGGTCAGCCGCGCCAGCAGAGGTCCCCAGGCCAGTCCGGCGCCGGTGGCCGCGACGCCGGCGCAGCACCAGAACAGCGTCACGTCGCTTGGCCCAAAGCCGAGCTGGTTGCGCAGATAGGCGACGATGAACGTCGTGTAGGCGATGTAGCCGGCGCCGAACAGGACGTAGCTTGCCGTCACCGCACGCAATCCGCGCGTCGCGGGCGATGTGAATGCCGGTGGACGATGCGACTTGTGTGCTGCGACATCCGGTGCGCGCGCAAGCGCCGGCAGTGCCGCGACCGTCGCCACCGCGGCGAGCGCGCCGAGTACGAACCATCCGTTACGCCAACCTGCCTCCGCTACCAATGCCGGCACCGTGAATGCCGAGATCACCATGCCAAAGCCGGCGCCGCCGAAATAGACGCCGAGTGCCAGTGTGGGCCGACCCTTGCCGCCACCTCCACCGGCGGCAGCGGCCAACGCACCGCCGGTGATCAGCGACAGCGCCCCTGCCGCTCCTGCTACCGCGCGCAGCAGCGCGAGCACGGCGTAGTCGCTGCTGAGGCCCGTGGCGAACAGCGACCCGGTGGCCAACAGCAAGCCGAGCGCAAAGCCGCGCTTGTCGCCGAACCGCGATGCGATCGGCGCCGCCGCCAATGCGCCGATCAGATAGCCGACAGCATTGGCGGTGTTCATCGCGCCCGCTGCCGCATAGCTCCAGCCGAGATCGAGCCGCATCGAGGGCAGCAGCAAGGCATAGGCGAAGCGCCCGAGACCGAGCCCGACGGCCGGCCCCATCGCCAGGCCGAGGACGATGGCGAGATGCGTCGTGCGCGGCTGTGGCAACACTGCGGTGGCGGCGATGGGTTCAGCCATCGAGGGCGGTCTCCGGCAACAACCTCGGAATGTGGCTGTTGCAGTTGGTGTCCCATGCCTCGACGCGCATGCGGATCGCGCGTTCGACCCGCGCCGGATAGTCGGGATCGCGCACGCGTTCGAGCAACGCGGGATCGTCGTCGATCGCCTCGCCGCGGCCCCAGATCTTCAGCCGCGTTCGCTCGGCGTAGTCGAGCAGCAGCAGGAACATCCGGTCGTTCTCCGCGAGGTTGCCCACCGAGATGTACTGCCGGTTGCCGCTGTAATCGGCAAATGCCAGTTCGTCCGGCGACAGAACCTTGATGAAGCCGCGCGGTCCCCCGCGGTGCTGGACATGGGGCCAGCCTTCGCGGCTGGCGGTGCCGATGATAATGCTGTTGGCGCGGCGCAGCCGATCCTGCATCTCGTCCGGGAGCGCCGCGCGTTCCGGCTCGCGTTGCGCAAGCTGCGCCATGCGTGCGCGCGAGCCGTTGCGGTCCTGCGTTGCGCGCACCGAGGGACTGAAGGCGAGCGTCGTGAAGGCGCGGGTCATGCGACGGTGTCCCTTGCTATGAGGCCGGCTCACCACATAGGCTGCCGGCGGCCGGCTTTGTAACGAGGATTTCTCACACGATCGGTGAATTTGGCTCACATCGGATGACCCCTCGCCTGCCGCCGCTCGCCGCGCTGCGTACCTTCGAGGTCGCCGCGCGCCACCAGAACTTTTCGCGCGCCGGCGCTGAACTCCATATCACTCACGGCGCCATCAGCCATCAGATAAAGGCGCTGGAGCGCGAACTCGGCGTGACGCTGTTTTATCGGCGCAGTCGCGGCGTGGAGCTCACCGAGCCGGGCCGCGCACTCGCCGCGACGGTACGCGAAGGGCTGGACCGTATTGCGCGCGGCGTCGCGGAACTGCGTGCCCAGCCGCTGCGCGCGCTCACTGTGAGTGTGCTGCCGGCGTTCGCGACGCATTGGCTGATCCCGCGGCTTGCCGACTTCAACCGGCGCCATCCCGACATCGACATCAATGTGCGCGCCGGCCAGGCTCTGGCAGATTTTTCGGCCGAGGATGTCGATCTTGCGGTCCGCTATGGCGGCGGGAAGTGGCCGGGCCTGATCGCAGTGCAGTTGGCTCATGAGGATGTGTTCCCGGTGTGCAGCCCGCGCTTCAATGGCGGTCGCCTGCCGAAGACGCTCGCCGACCTCGCGAAGGCGAGGCTGCTGCACACGCCGCTGCAGCCGTGGGACGAGTGGTTCCGCGCACTGGGCGTGAACGCGACGCCATCACGGCGAGGCATGACGTTCAGCGAGACCGACCTGCTGCTGCGCGCTGCGATCGACGGTCTCGGCGTCGCGCTGTCGCGGCGGATTCTGGCGCAGCCGGAGCTGGACGCCGGGCGTCTGGTACGACCGGTGCGGCACAGTGTGCGCGCCGACCGTTCGTACTTCATCGTGTATCCCGAAGCTGTCGATCCGCCGCCGCGTCTGCTGATCTTTCGGGACTGGCTGCTGGCACAGGCGCGCTCCGTGTCCTTGCCAACAGCGTGAAAGGATTCGATATGCCCCGCGCCAGACTGCGTGACCTTGGCATCGTCACCGGCACCATGCCGCCGGGCCAGTGGAACGCCATCACCGATGTACCTGGTGTACGCGTTGGCTACACCACGCTGATCAGTGACACGCCATCGGTCGTGAGGACGGGCGTCACGGCGATCTGGCCGCGTGGGCAGGAGCTGTGGACCGATGCGGTGTTCGCCGGCATTCACTCATTCAACGGCAATGGCGAGATGACCGGCTGGGCGTGGATCGCAGAACAGGGGTTGCTGGCGTCGCCGATCTGCATAACCAACACGCATTCGGTCGGTGTGGTGCGTGACGCGGTCTGCGCACTCGCGGTACGCGACAAGGTGCCGATGTCGTGGCTGCTGCCGGTCGTGGCGGAGACCTATGACGGCTGGCTCAGCGACGCGTCGAGTTTTCCAGTCACTGCCGAACATGCGATCGCCGCGCTGGACAGTGCGGTCGCGGGTCCGATCGCCGAGGGCAATGTCGGCGGCGGCACGGGGATGATCTGCCACGAGTTCAAGGGCGGCACGGGCACTGCGTCCCGCGTGGCGAATACCGCAGGCGAGACCTTCATTGTCGGCGCGCTGGTGCAGGCTAACTACGGCGCCCGCGAACTCCTGCGTGTCGATGGCGTGCGGGTCGGGCGAGAGATCGGTCCGGACATCGTGCCGTCGCATCGCGACACGCCACGCGACGCCGGTTCGATCATCGTGGTGTTGGCGACGGATGCGCCGCTGCTGCCGATCCAGTGCCAGCGCCTGGCGCGGCGAGCCACAACAGGCCTCGCCTGGGTTGGCGGCATCGGCTTCAACGGCAGCGGCGACATTTTTCTTGCTTTCGCAACCGGCAACCATATCCGCCAGGGTGAGGCTATCAGCGACGTTCGGATGCTGTCGCCCGACAACATGAACGCGCTGTTTCAGGCGGCGGCGGAGGCGACGGAAGAAGCCATACTCAACGCGCTCACCGGCGCCGAAACGATGACCGGTCTCGCCGGCCGCACCGCACACGCACTGCCGCTCGATCTGCTGGTCGATGCGATGCGGAGCACTCGCCGGTAACGCTTCGGCGCTGACCGAAGCAATCAGGCCGGACATTCGCGGCGCTGTTGCCCACGTTCCCCGCATCACTCGCAGAAGGACGTGCACGTGACGAACGCCAGCCCCACCTTCTGCGGCACGTCCGTGGCGATCTCGCCACCGCAGCGGATGGCAACGCCCGGTCTCTGGCCGGTCATTGCCGCCACGAGCTTCGGGTTTGCCGTGGTCCAGCTTGATGTCTCCATCGTCAATGTCGCGCTTGCACGGATCAGCGAGTCGCTTGGCGGTGGAGTCGCCGATCTGCAGTGGGTTATCAACTCCTATGCTGTCGCCTTCGCATCGCTGTTGCTTGCGGCGGGAGCGTTGGGTGATCGGATCGGCGCGCGGCGCGCCTACATTGCCGGTCTCACGGTATTCGCGATTGCATCGGTTGCCTGCGGCATCTCACCCGGCATTGGGGCGCTCATTGCGGCACGTGCGTTACAAGGCGTGGGTGCAGCATTGGTCGTCCCGTGTTCGCTCGCCTTGTTGACCCATGCATGCGGCGACAATTCTGCCGCACGGGCTCACGCGATCAGCCTGTGGACCGCCGCCGGCAGCGTGACCCTGTCCGCCGGACCGCTGCTGGGTGGTTTGTTGGTCGATGCGCTGGGCTGGCGCAGCATCTTCCTGGTGAACATACCAATCGGTGCGGCCGGTATCTGGTGGACATGGCGCACGGTTGCCGAGACACCCCGCAGGAGCGGCGCGCTCGATCTGCCTGGGCAGGTACTGGCAATGCTGACATTGCTCGGTCTGACCGGTGCGATCATCGAGGCGGGGCATCGCGGCATGGATGCACCCCAGGTGATCGCCGGCTTCGTCGGCGCCCTGCTGTGTGGCGCAGGTTTCATGTTGCGAGAGGCGCACACGGCCGACCCGATTGTGCCGCTCGGCTTCTTCCGCAATTCGACATTCAGTGCCTCGACGCTGGTCGGTCTGGTGATCAACCTGACACTGTACGGCACGATCTTCCTGCTCGGACTCTACCTGCAGCAGACGCTCGGCTATTCGCCCACGATCGCCGGTTTTGCCTTCCTGCCGCTCCCGATCGTGCTGGGGATGGCCAATGTCGCCGCCGGTATAATCGGTTATCGGTTCGGTCTGCGCATACCAATGGCGCTGGGCCTGGTTATAGCCGGCATCGGTTACGGGCTGCTCGCGCGACTGAGCGCGACAACGCACTACGCGTCATTGCTTCCCGGCTTGGTGGTGATCCCGTTGGGCGTGGGGTTGTCAGTGCCGCTGATGACGTCGGCGCTGCTGGCCCCGGTGCCGCGATCCCGCTCCGGAGTCGCGTCCGGCGTGCTGAACACCGTACGCCAGGCCGGCGGAGGCATTGGCGTCGCTTTGTTCGGCGCTCTGATGGCAGGTGGCGGTGTCGCAGGCATTCGCAACGCGCTCATGCTGTCCGAGGCTCTGTTGGTCTGTGGCGCCGTCGCTGCCGTCGTCGGCATTCGGCATGCGGCCGGCAACTCCGGTAGCCGCTGATGATCCAGAGGCACGTCCGACCTCACGGGCTCGGCCGAGGCGGCGGATATCCCGCCCGGACCAGGGCAATACTGACCCTTTGCCCCCTCGCTCGCCGCGCGCTATCTGTAGCTCGCACTGCGCGAGGTATTGCATGGCAGAGGACAAGGAGCAGCAACCGGAGAGTCTGCTCCCGTACGATGACTGGGTGGAGGCCGCGATGCGCCAGGTGGTGGCGCGTGCGTTGACCCATGCCGCCGCCAACGGCCTGCCGGGTGAGCACCATTTTTATGTAACCTTCCGCACCGACTACCCCGGTGTGGTGATCCCACAGCGACTGCGCGCGCAGTACCCGCAGGAGATGACGATCGTCCTGCAGCACCAGTTCTGGGATCTGAAGATGGACGATGCGACCGGGCTGTTCAGCGTCGGCCTGTCGTTCGGCGGTGTACCGGCGGCGCTGGTGATTCCGCTCGGTTCAGTGACCGGCTTCGCTGATCCGTATGTGCGATTTGCCCTGCGGTTCAGGCCGATCCCGGTGGTCGATGCGGGCGCGGAGCCGGACGCCGAGCCAGCCAAAGTGGAGGGACCGGTCGAGACGCCGCAGGTGGTGAGCCTCGATGCATTCCGTCGCCGCCCACCAAAGGAATAGTTGCCCGCGCGCGGGAGATGTCAGCGTCGTCGAGCCGGAGAAAGCCTGAGATGAATGCACCGATGCCGAGACCGTCCGGCTTCCTCTATTCGCCGATGTTTCCGCTGGGACCGGACCGCAGGGCGTGGAAGCAACTGCCGATCGACGGCGTGCGCACCACGACCTGCGACGGCCAGACAGTGCTGCGCGTCGCACCCGACGCACTGAGCGAACTTGCGTTCCAGGCATTCCGCGACGTGTCGCATCTGCTACGGCCGGGACATCTGGCATCGCTGCGGCGCATTCTTGAAGATCCTGAGGCGAGCGCGAACGATCGGTTCGTAGCGCTCGATCTGCTGAAGAACGCCAACATCGCTGCCGGCGGCGTGCTGCCGATGTGCCAGGACACCGGCACGGCGATCGTGTTCGGCAAGAAGGGCCAGCGCGTCTGGGTGGATGGCGACGAGGAGGAGGCGCTCAGCTGGGGCGTGCATCGCACCTACACCGAGACCAACCTGCGTTATTCGCAGATGGCGCCGCTGTCGATGTTCGATGAGGTGAACACCGGCAACAACCTGCCGGTGCAGTTCGACATCATGGCGGCACCTGGCGAGCATCATGCCGATGAATTCCATCTGATGTTCGTTGCCAAGGGTGGCGGCAGCGCGAATAAGTCGTTCCTGTTCCAGGAGACGCGGGCAATTCTTTCGCCGGAACGGCTGCTGAAATTCCTCGACGGCAAGATGCGTTCACTTGGGACGTCGGCATGTCCGCCGTATCACCTGGCCGTCGTGATCGGCGGTACCAGCGCAGAGTTGACGCTGAAGACGGTGAAACTTGCGTCGTGTGGCTGGCTGGACACGCTGCCGACGGTCGGCAGCAAGGCGGGGCACGCAATTCGCGATCTGGAAATGGAAAAGCAGGTGCTGGAGCTGTCGCGTACTCTTGGCATTGGCGCGCAGTTCGGCGGCAAATACTTCTGTCACGATGTGCGGGTGATCCGCCTGCCGCGGCATGGCGCATCGCTGCCGGTGGGAATTGGTGTTTCGTGTAGCGCCGATCGGCAGGTCCTGGCGAAGATAACGCCCGAAGGCGTGTTCCTGGAGCAGCTGGAGACCGACCCGGCGAAGTACCTGCCTGAGACGACGGACGAACACCTTGGCGATGATGCGGTCGCGGTGGACCTTAACCGGCCGATGGCGGAGATCAGGCGGCAGCTCTCGGCGCATCCGGTGAAGACGCGGCTGATGCTGACCGGCACGATGGTTGTGGCGCGCGACATCGCGCACGCGAAGCTTCAGGAGCGGCTGGATCGAGGCGAGGGCCTGCCCGAATACCTCAAGAACCATCCGGTGTATTACGCCGGCCCGGCCAAGACCCCGACCGGGTATGCGACCGGCAGCTTCGGCCCAACGACGGCGGGACGGATGGACAGCTACGTCGCGGCATTCCAGGCAGCCGGCGGTTCGCTGGTGATGCTGGCGAAGGGCAATCGTTCGAAGGCGGTGCGCGATGCGTGCAAGGCGAATGGTGGGTTCTATCTCGGGAGTGTCGGTGGTCCCGCTGCACGTCTCGCACAGGACTGCATCCGCAAGGTCGAGGTGCTGGAGTATCCCGAACTCGGCATGGAAGCGGTGTGGCGCATCGCGGTGGAAAACTTCCCCGCGTTCATCGTGATCGATGACAAGGGCAACGACTTCTACGACGGACTCGAATGATGAAATTCACCATCGACCGAATTGACCACATCGTCCTGAACGTGAAGGACGTGGAGATCACCGTCGCCTGGTATATGCGCGTACTCGGCATGGAGCGGGAGGAGTTCGGCCCGCGCAACCGCACCGCGCTGAAGTTCGGCGGCCAGAAGATCAACGTTCGCCCGAGCGGCACCGATCAGGGAAGCTGGGTTACTGGCCCGAACGACGCGCCTGGCTCCGGCGACCTCTGTTTCATCACCGCGGCACCGCCAGATGAGGTGGTCAGCCATCTGCACGACTGCGGCGTGGCGATTTTTGCTGGCCCTGCGGAGCGGGCCGGCGCGCTTGGTCCGATCTGCTCGGTATATTGCCGCGATCCGGACGGCAATCTGGTCGAGATCTCCTCCTACCTGGCAAGCTGATGGATGGCGCCCTGAGGAGCCGCATCGGGCTTGCCGCATTTGCTTGTTTCCTGGCATCGATCCCGCTCGCCAACTGGATGATCCTGCATGTCGGCACGGTGTGCGTGCCGCAAGGTGCGTGCCTGGTGCCGGTCGCGCCGGGACTGCTGGCACCTTCGGGCGTGCTGACGGTCGGCGCGGCGCTGGTGCTGCGCGATGTGGTACAGCGCTGCCTGGGCCTGACCTGGGGTTTGGCGGCGATCGCCGCCGGCACCATGCTGTCGGCATTGGTCGCGCCGGCGGCTTTGGTTATCGCGTCAGGCTCGGCGTTCGCGTTGAGCGAGTTGGTCGACTTCGCTGTCTATACACCGCTGCAGCGGCGACAGCTCACGCTGGCCGTGGTTGCTTCGTCCATCGGCGGATTGGTGGTGGACTCGGTGGTATTCCTGACGCTGGCCTTCGGCAGCCTGGAGTTCCTGGCCGGTCAGGTGGTGGGGAAGCTCTGGGCCGTGCTGATCGCCATCCCGCTGATGCGGCTGCTCCGCCGGGTTGCGCCGACGCCCGCCTGATGCGGCTTGCTGATTTCGACTTCGACCTCCCGCCTGACCGGATCGCACAGCATCCTGCCCGCCCACGCGATGCCGCGCGTCTGCTGCACGTGGCGCGCGATGGCTTCGCGGATCGCATGGTGCGCGATCTGCCGATGCTGCTGCGGCCGGGCGATGTGCTGGTGGCCAACGATACGCGGGTGATCCCGGCGCAGCTCACGGCGCGGCGTGGCGACGCGCGCGTCGGCATCACGCTTGATCAGCCGCGCGCGGACGGCACCTGGCACGCGCTGGCGCGCAATGCGCGACGTCTGCGCGTGGGCGATGAGCTGCGCTTCGATGGCGAGGCGGCTCTGCGTGCCACGGTGGAGGAACGCGCGGCGGACGGCGGCCTGGTGCTGTCGTTCAACCAGCATGAGGCCGCGTTCACCGCGGCACTGCGCCGGGCGGGAGCCCTCGCCTTGCCGCCTTACATCGCGCGGCCCAGCGGACCTCTGCCCGAGGACAGTGACGACTACCAGACGATCTTCGCGCAGCATGACGGCGCGGTGGCGGCACCGACGGCGGGATTGCATTTCACACCGGCGCTGCTCGAGGCGCTGGAGCGGCGTGGCGTGCTGCGAGTTACGGTGACGCTGCATGTCGGTGCCGGCACCTTCCTGCCGGTGCGCACCGACGACATCGCCCAACACCAAATGCATGCCGAGCGCGGGGAGCTCACGCCGCAGGCAGCGGCCGCGATCAATGCCGCACAGCGCGTGGTCGCGGTGGGCACGACCAGCCTGCGCCTGCTGGAAAGCGCCGCGTCGGAGGATGGATGCGTCCGGCCGTTCCGTGGCGACACCACACTGTTCATCCTGCCGGGGTACCGATTCCGTGCGGTCGATCTGCTGCTGACCAACTTCCACCTGCCGCGCTCGACGCTGTTCATGCTGGTCTGTGCGTTTGCCGGAGCGGAACGGATGCGTGGGGCGTACGGGCATGCAATCGAGGCTGGGTATCGGTTCTATTCCTATGGCGATGCGTGCCTGCTGGAGGCGGCGAAGGAGGGGGTGGAGCGATGGTCCGCCGCCCCCGGGTCGGCGTGATGGCGTTTGCTTTCCGCGTCACTGCCACAGACGGTGCCGCGCGGGCCGGCGTGGTGAGTACCGCGCATGGCGATGTGCCGACACCTGCCTTCATGCCGGTTGGCACCGCCGGCACGGTGAAGGCGATGACGCCGGATGCCGTGCGCGCGACCGGCACCGCCATTGTGTTGGGCAATACCTATCACCTGATGCTGCGGCCTGGCGCAGAGCGCATCGCCAATTTCGGCGGTCTTCACCGCTTCATGGACTGGCCTGGACCGATCCTGACGGATTCCGGTGGCTTTCAGGTCATGTCGCTGGCCAAGCTGCGCAAGCTCGACGCAGACGGTGTCACCTTCCAGTCGCATCTCGACGGCTCGACCCACCGCCTGACGCCGGCACGCTCGGTTGAGATCCAGCATTTGTTGGATGCCACCATCACCATGGTGCTCGACGAATGCACGCCGTTCCCAGCCACGCCGGACGAAGCGCGTGCGTCAATGCAATTGTCAATGCGCTGGGCGGAGCGCTCGCGCGCCGCGTTTCGGCAGCGCGATGGCTACGGCCTGTTCGGCATCGTTCAGGGCAGCGTCTATCCCGACCTCCGCGAAGCGTCCGCGCGCGCGCTGCTGCGAATTGGCTTCGACGGCTACGCGATTGGCGGACTGGCGATAGGCGAAGGTCAGGCCACCACCTTCGGCGTGCTCGAAGCCACCGCGCCACACCTGCCCGCGGACGCGCCGCGCTATCTGATGGGCGTGGGAACCCCGGACGACCTGATCGGCGCGGTGCAGCGCGGCATCGACATGTTCGACTGCGTCATCCCCACGCGCGCCGGCCGCACCGCACGCGCCTACACCACGGACGGCGTGTTCAACCTGCGGAATGCGCGCTTCGCCGACGATGCCGCGCCGCTGGACCCGGCGTGCGCGTGCCCCGGCTGCACGCGCCACAGCCGCGCTTATCTGCACCATCTGTTCAAGGCGGAAGAAATGCTCGGACCGATGCTGCTCACGTGGCATAACATACAGTATTATCAGGACCTGATGCGCGGCCTGCGTACCGCCATCACCGAACGCCGGCTGGCTGCGTTCGCGGCTGCCGTGCGTGCCGGGTGGGCGCAAGAGGAACCGCCATGACCGACGAGAACTATGCCGGCCTGACGCAGCTCGGCCATCACGTCGAGCAGCCGGCCAGTCCTGAGGCGGCGGAACTCGAGCGCGTAGCGAACCCGGCGCGCGACAGGCATTATGTCGTGCGTTTCACCTGCCCGGAATTCACCTCGCTCTGTCCGATCACCGGGCAGCCGGACTTCGCCCATATCGTCATCGACTACATCCCGCGCGACTGGATCGTGGAGAGCAAGTCGCTGAAGCTGTACCTCACGGCGTTCCGCAACCACGGTGCATTCCACGAGGCCTGCACCATGGGGATCGCGGCACGGCTGATGTCACTCCTCGATCCGGTGTGGCTGCGCATCGGTGGCTACTGGTATCCGCGCGGCGGCATCCCGATCGATGTATTCTGGCAGACCGGTGCGCCGCCGGAGGGCACATGGATTCCGCCGCAGGAGGTAGCGCCCTATCGGGGGCGGGGTTGAGTTCAGCTCGCCCACAAGCTGATCCAAAAGTATTGATTCGCGATCGTGCCCTTGCGCTCGGTTTCGACGCAGTAGGCTTCTCTGGCGCCGAACTGGGCGGAGAAGCACGCGCCCGGCTGGCCGAATTTCTCGTCGCCGGACAGCACGGGGACATGGGTTGGCTCGCATCTCGATCGAATGCACGCAGCAATCCGCGTGACCTATGGCCCGAGGCGCGCAGCGTGATCGCGCTTGGGCTTTCGTACGCTCCGGATGACGATCCGCTCGCCTCTCTCGGGCTCGCCGATCGTGGCACCATCTCGGTCTACGCCCGCAACCGCGACTATCACGACGTGGTGAAGGGCATGCTGAAGCACCTCGGTCAGTTCATCGTCGCGCGCATCGGCCCCGCGGTGAAAGTGTTCGTCGATACCGCGCCGGTGATGGAGAAGCCGTTGGCGGAGCGCGCCGGGATCGGCTGGCAGGGCAAGCACACCAACCTCGTCTCCCGCACGCATGGCTCGTGGCTGTTCCTAGGTGAGATCTACACCACGCTCGACATCGCGCCCGACGAGCCGCACGCGGACCGCTGCGGCAGTTGCACACGCTGCCTCGACATCTGCCCGACCAATGCGTTCCCGGCGCCTTACCGGCTCGATGCAACGCGTTGCATCTCCTACCTCACCATCGAACATCACGGTCCCATCCCGCGCGAGCTCCGCCCGTTGATGGGCAATCATATCTATGGCTGCGACGATTGCCTTGCCGTGTGCCCGTGGAATCGCTTCGCCCATACCACGCCGCACGACAAGCTGCGTGCCCGCGCCGAACTGGCCGCGCCGCATCTCGCGGACCTCGCCGCTCTGGACGATGCGGGTTTCCGCACCCTGTTCAGGGGGTCGCCCATCAAGCGCATCGGCCGCGACCGCTTCGTGCGCAATGTGCTGATCGCCATCGGCAACTCAGGCGACCTCGGCTTGCATCAGGTCGCTGCGCGGTTGACCAACGATGCGAACCCCGTTGTCGCCGAGGCCGCAGCCTGGGCGTGCGAGCGACTGCAGAGCGGATTGAAGGCTGGGGCCCGCAGACCGAACTCGCCCGCCGCCTGGTAATCACGTTGCGGTGACGGTCGCCGGCGCACCGGGCCGCCTGGAACTCAATGTTCGCAGGCAAGTCTGCATTCGGAACATGCTTCAATCTTGCCGAATCCTCACGGATTCAGGGGCAAGTTTCGCGTGCAACATGGTGGACAGACCAATACCGAACCGCGAGCGCATCGCCGAGAACCTCGCCGGATCGCGCACGCTCGTGACCGCACTCAATTCGCGAATCGGCTATGACAAGAAGGGAAGAATCGGCAAGCTTGCGCTTGCGGAGAACATCACGTTGAAGCAGGCGGCGGAACGACTCGGCTATGTCCGGCCGGAGGATTTCGATCGCTGGGTTGTGCCGGCGGCGATGACGGAGCCGGGTGTCACGCTGCCAGGAGGCGGCGGCTGAGTGGCCTGATCAAACGCAGCTTCTCTCTCGCCGGCCACCGCACCAGCGTGGCGCTGGAACAGGAATTTTGGGCGGCATTGATGCATATTGCGGCCGGCCGGCAGCAGACCCTGACAGCATTGGTGGCCGCAGCCGACGTCGAGCGTGGTGACGGCCGTCCGCTGGCCTCGGCGTTGCGGATATTGGCGCTGCGCGAATTCTTTCCCGCGACGTTAACGCCTCTCTAAACCGTAGGTTGCATTGTCTGCCCTCGATAACCACTAAGAGGGAAAATCCCATGCATGGAGCCAGTATCCAGGCATCCCGGACCGTCAAAGTGAGCGAGCTGATCCTGTCAGATCGCCTGATTGCCCTGGCCGAGGATGCGGACCGAGCCGGCTACACCACCACTGCCGAGCAACTGGTGACGCTGGCGTGCACTGTGTTCGACGAGGCAGCGAACAAGCCGCACTGACGCGGCGACTATTGCTGGATGGTGGGCGCGACAGGGATTGAACCTGTGGCCCCTGCCATGTCAAGGCAGTGCTCTCCCGCTGAGCTACGCGCCCATCCGCAGAAAAAAATACGCGTCTACCCCGCCACGGGCAAGCTTGGGTCGTGACAGCGCAGGCCGTGGCGGCTTCTATATGGCTATGGACGTGCCAGTCGCCGCCTCGACCACTTCGCCTGACCCCATCGTGGTGCTGCGGCCGGCACAGCAGACAATCCCCGTGGTGTTTGCCTCGCCGCATTCGGGGCGCAGTTATCCGGACGAATTGCTCGCCGCATCCCGGCTGGATGGCCAGAGCCTGCGCCGGAGCGAGGATGGCTTCGTCGACGAACTGTTTGCCGCGGCGCCGGAGCATGGCGCCCCGCTGCTCGCCGCCACCTTCCCGCGGGCCTGGTGCGATGCCAATCGCGAACCTTGGGAGCTCGACCCCGCGATGTTCGCCGACCGGCTGCCATCCTGGGTCAACACAACGAGTGCCCGGGTCGGTGCGGGCCTCGGCACGATCGCCCGCGTTGTCGCCTCCGGCGAGACGATCTATCGCGACAAACTGTCATTCGCGGATGCCGAACGGCGCATCCGCACCTGTTGGCAGCCGTTCCACAATGCTTTGGCCGAGCTGATCGCTGAGACCCGCACCGATTTCGGGCATTGTCTGCTGATCGATTGCCACTCCATGCCGACGCACGGCCATGCCACCCGGTCCGGGTCAAGGGCGGCCGACTTCGTAATCGGCGACGCCCATGGCACCGCCTGTTCACCGCGTGTAGCTCGAATGGTCGAGGCGCTACTGGTGGAGTTGGGCTACAGCGTCCGACGCAATGACCCTTACGCCGGTGGCTACATCACCCGGCACTACGGCCGCCCACGCGAGGGCATGCATGCGTTACAGATCGAGATCGCGCGCGAGCTCTACATGGATGAGAGCCGAATCGAGCGGCTGCCCGGCTTCGCGGCAGTGCGGCAGAGGATTACCCAGCTGATCGCCGGCCTCGCGAAGGCCGAGGGCGTTCTGAGCGAGGGCTGACCGGGAAGCGGACGAAAAAAATGGCGGCGCTTGTGGCGCCGCCAAGTTTAGGGAGGAAACGTCCAAGAAAGCAGACAGCGCGGTCAGGGACCGCATTGCTGCGATGCACAAATTAGGCGAGCGGTCATTCGCGTGCAAGCGATTTTTCGCAATGCACCATCACGGAACCGAGATCGCCGGCGCCTGGCAACCATCCGCTAAGGCTTGGCCGGTATCATCGCGCTTATGCGGTGGTTCTGCCTCGCAGTCGTGACGTTGCTGGCGGTTGGCGGGCCCGCCGAGGCCCAGTCGATGTTCCTTTCGTCGGTAAGCCCGGGGTTGTTGTGCCGATCGGCGGTCGCGGCGGCCGAACGGGCAAGCGGCATTCCGGCGTATCTGCTTGCCGCGATCAATCACGTGGAGAGCGGGCGGCGTGATCCAGCGACCGGGACGGTGCATCCCTGGCCGTGGACCGTGAATGCCGAGGGCGCAGGCTCGTTCTATGAAACCAAGGCCGACGCGGTGGCGGCGGTGCGCGCAATGCAGGCGCGCGGCGTCCAGTCGATCGATGTCGGCTGCGGACAGATCAATCTGATGCACCATCCTGACGCGTTCGCGAGCCTCGAGCAGGCGTTCGACCCGCAGGCCAACGCCGCCTATGCGGCGCGCTTCCTCAAGGAACTGTTCGCGCAGACCGGCGACTGGAGCAAAGCGGCGGCGATGTACCACTCGGCAACCCCGGAACTGGGCGCGGAGTACCAGCAAAAGGTACTCGCGGTCTGGCCGGAGGAGCAGCGCTTGGCCGGCCTCGTGGGCGCGACACCGCTGGCCCAGGCCTGGAGCGCCACGATGACCGCGCCGGCGCCGGGGTTCACGCGCGTCCTGCGCGAGCAGCCGACGGGGATGGCGCCGGGGCCACATGTCATCATGCTCCCCAATGTCGGCGGTGTGACGGCGCCCGGCCGTGGGCTGGATGCCTACCGGGCAATGCCGATCGGCCTCGCATTTCAGCCGTCGCGGCGCATCGGCGGATAGCCTCAGGCGGCGAACTCGGCGCGGATCAACGCGGAGTGCTCGCCAATCGCAGGCACCGGACCGAGTGTGCGTCGGCCATCACTGAACAGCACCGGTGGCGCGGCGAGTGAGACCGGGCCGTTCGGGGTATCGACCGTCGCCCGGCGCAATGCTGGATGATGGGAGAACGCCGCGACATCGTTGACAAATCCGTATGCCGTATTGGCGGCACGCAGTTTCTCGGCTGCCGTTTCGCGCGACAGACGCGCGAATGCGCTCGCGATATGCGCATCCACCATCGCGCGGTTTTCGACACGAACAACGTTGGTCGTGAAACCTTCGCGTTGCGGCAACTCGGGTTCGTCGAGGAACCTTGCACAGAACTCCACCCATTCGCGTTCATTCTGGATTGAGATCAGCACCAGCGCGCCATCCTCGGTGGCGAATGCGCCGTAGGGACAGATCGATGGATGCGCCAGGCCGAGCCGTTCCGGCGCGCGGCCGGTGCCCTCGTAGAACAGCAGCGGCACGTTCATCCAATCGGCCATGCCGTCGAACAGGCTGACCTTGAGGCCCTTGCCGCGGGCGGTGATGCCGCGCTCGATCAGTGCCTCAAGCACGCCGGCGTGCGCTGCCATGCCGCAGGCAATGTCGCAGGCGGAAACGCCGACGCGGCCAGGGCCCGCGGGATGGCCGGTGATCATCGCCAAACCGGATTCCGCCTGCACCAGTAGGTCATACGCCTTCATCGCGGCGTAGTCGCCGGTATCGCCATAGCCAGAGATGTCCACGGTGATCAGCCGCGGAAACCGCTCTCGCAGAGTTTCGGAACCGAAGCCCGCGCGAGCCGCCGCACCCGGGGCGAGGTTCTGAATGAATACATCCGCCCGCTCGAGGATGCGGTGCAGCAGCGCCGCTTCATCCGGCTGCTTGATGTCGGCGACGAGGCTCTGCTTGCCGCGGTTGAGCCAGACGAAATAGCTGGACAGCCCCTTCGCCGCCTTGTCGTAACCGCGCGCGAAGTCGCCGTCCGCCCGCTCGATCTTGATGACGCGCGCGCCGGCGTCGGCGAGGCGCGAGCTGCAATATGGTGCCGCCACCGCCTGTTCGATCGACACGACGAGCAGGCCGTCCAGGGGCTTGTGCATGACGCCGACCTCTCCGCTGCGAGAGGCTATGCCGATCCCATCTCGCTCACGCGCGGTCAAGTGGCGGCATCGACCAGGTGTTTCGAACCGCAGCCGCCGGGAGCGGGGGTTACCACACGATCTGCTCAGAACTGTATGCGAAGGGACTTTCAGATCATCGTGGCCTTTTGGGCTGATTCTGAAAGAGGGTTGTGAAAGAGAAATCCCGAGGATTTGCCGTCTGAGGCCAACCATGCGCAAACGGCTGTTTGTGAAAGACTTCGAGCTCGCATGAACCCTTATTGGCCGCCGACAACCCTGACAAACTGGCTTGCCGCGCTGCGGGCGGGTGAAGTCGTGGCCGCGCCAGCCGAGGGCGTGTACGGCTATTGCTGCGACCCGTTTAGCGAAACGGCCCTTTGCAAATTAATGGATATCAAGCAGCGCAGCACCCGGAAGGGCTTGATCGTGCTTATTCAACACGAGCGCCAGTTAGGTGCGGTGTGTGATCCGTTAGGCAAGGTTGAACGGGAGGCTGTCACGACCTACTGGGTGGATGGGCAACCTCCCACGACGCTGATTCTCGCCGCCAAACAAGGGCTATCCCAGCTACTCACGGGCGGGCGCGACACGCTGGCTGTCCGCTGCGCGCGGGCAGGCCACATGCAAGAATATCTCGCCGCGTGGGGTCATCCTCTTGTCAGCACCAGCTTAAATAACAGCGGCGAAGCGCCTGCCACTGAGGTCTCCACGATTCCCGCCGACGTGGTGGCTCTGACTCTGCCCAGGCCTCTATCGGGCATCCCCAGCCGAATTTACGATTGCGCGGGGAGGCGATGGGTGAGGTGACCTTGGCGTACGATCTTGAACAGATCGTGTGGTGATGACACCCAGCGGCGTTCCCAGGGAATGAAGGTCCGGATCATTCAATTCGCCGCCACCATTCTCACGGCGCTTGCCCTTGTGCCTGGCGGGGCTCACGTACTCGAACTACCGAACAAGATTGATCTCGCGCAGGCACAGTATGTGGCTGTGCAGCAGATTTATCGCGGCTGGGCGCTGCTCGGCATTGTGCTGATTGCAGCTCTGCTGGCCAATCTCGGGTCGGCTATCGTCGCGCGCAGCCAGAGGATGCCAATGCTGTTCGCTGCGGCTGCCGCCGTCCTGCTCGGAGCCACACTTGCGATCTTCTTCATATGGACATTCACGGTCAATCAGGTGACCGACAATTGGACCGTGGCGCCTGATAACTGGGAGGTACTTCGCGCCAGGTGGGAGTACTCGCATGCGACAAATGCTGCGTTGACCTTCCTCGCGCTGTGCTCAGCCGCAGCTTCTGGATCGACGTGGCGAGGATCGCAGGCTCAGTAGCTTCGCGGTAGGTCGAGGACGTGCTCCGCGATATACGACAGGATCAGGTTGGTGCTGATCGGCGCCACCTGGTAAAGCCGCGTCTCGCGGTATTTGCGCTCCACATCGTATTCTTCCGCAAAGCCGAAGCCGCCGTGAGTCTGCAGGCACGCCTCGGCCGCCGCCCAGGAGGCGTCCGCGCCGAGCAGCTTGGCCATGTTGGCCTCTTCGCCGGGCGTTTGTCCGGCCTCGAACTTTTGGCAGCCCTCGCGGATCATCAGTTCGGCGGCGCGCATCTGCGCATAGGCGCGCGCGAGCGGGAACTGGATGCCCTGGTTCTGACCGATCGGCCGGCCGAACACCTGGCGGTCACGCGCGTAGTCGGTGGCCTTCTTCAGGAACCAGCGCGCGTCGCCGATGCACTCTGCCGAGATCAGCAGGCGCTCGGCATTCATGCCGTCGAGTATGTAGCGGAAGCCGCGGCCCTCCTCGCCGATCAGGTTCTCGGCCGGCACGATCAGGTTGTCGAAGAAAATCTCGGTCGAGTTGTGGTTCATCATGGTTCGCAGCGGGCGGATGGTCATGCCGTGGCCGATGGACGCGCGCATGTCGACGATGAAGGTGGAGAGCCCGTCGGTGCGCCGCTTCGCCTGGTCGCGCGGCGTGGTGCGCGCGAGCAGCAGCATCAGGTCCGAATGCTCGGCGCGGCTGGTCCACACCTTCTGGCCGTTCACCACATAGTGGTCGTCCTCCCGCCTGGCGAAAGTGCGAAGCGAGGTGGTGTCGGTGCCGCTGGTCGGTTCGGTAACGCCGAACGCCTGCAGGCGCAGTTCACCCGTTGCGATCTTGGACAGGTAGTCCTGTTTCTGCTTCGGCGAGCCGTGCCGCAGGATGGTGCCCATGATGTACATCTGTGCGTGGCAGGCGGCGCCGTTGCAGCCCTCGGCATGGATCGTCTCGAGGATTGCCGCAGCAGCCGACAGCGGCAGGCCAGCGCCACCGTACTCCTCGGGGATCAGTGCGGCGAGATAGCCGGCCTCAGTGAGGGCGTTGACGAACGCGGTGGGATAGGTGCGGTCGCGATCCAGGTTGCGCCAGTATTCGCCGGGGAAGCGGGCGCAGAGTTTTGCCACTTCGGCGCGGATCTCGGCGTGTGGATCGGTGGGAAGGGGGTGGTCCATTACGGTCTCCCGAGGCTCGCCTCGCGTGCTTAGGCGCCTGGGTGCGGGCGTGCAAGCGACCGGCCAGAGCGTCTCGGTGCCCGCTGTCGCGGCGGGAGGTTTCTCAAACGAGATACTCAAAGATGTGCGAGATCATAACGGCGTCGGCATTGGCTCCGGAGGACGCGGATCGGGCCGGGGCGGCAATTCAATCGGAGGCTGCGGCGACGGATTGGGATCCGGACGCGGGTTTGGCGAAGCGGGCATTGTCATCTCCACAGTTCGCACTCCCGAACGGGTGATGCGGGCGTCTGGTTGCCAGGCGCATTACGAACACTTCATCGGCCACCAAATTTCTGCCGCGATGGTGCCGCCAAGCCGACGCGCCACGACCCCACAGTCTGCGCACGGCAACAACCGGGAGGATAAGACTATGCGCAAGACCCTGATCGCTCTCGCGGCCACCACAGGCCTGATCGGCCTGGGAACAATCAGCGCATCGGCTGCACCGGTCGCTCCAGTGCACGTGCCGGCGCAGGCATCCGCTGTTCAGCAGGCCGATTGGTATTGCGGCCAGCGCTGTCAGGCCTCGCGCCATGCGCGTTGGGAACACCATGCGTGGCGCGAGCACCACCGACCCTATTACGGCTACAACAGCTATTATGGAAACCCCTACTACCGCCGCTGATTTCAGCCGGGCATGGCGCCCCTTCGCGGGTCTCCGTTGGCGGAGTAGCCTGTGGAGAAATACCAACGAGGAAGCGCCATGCCCACCATTCTCAGCCGCCGCAGCCTGGTAGGCGCGGCGCTCGCCGCCACTGCCCTGCCGCGCTTCGGCCACGCGGCCGACCCCATCAAGATCGGCATGCCGCTCGCGCTGACCGGCCCGCTGGGCTCGGTTGGTCAGGAGATGAAGAACGGCGCCCAGCTCTGGGCCAAGGTGGAGAATGCCAAGGGAGGTCTGCTCGGCCGGCCCATCGAGCTGTTCATAACCGATACCGCCGGCGACCCCGCAACCTGCGTGCGCAAGGCGCAGGAACTGGTGGAGCGCGAGAACTGCCACGTGTTCTTCGGCATGACACTGTCATCCGAGGCGCTCGCAGTGGTGCCGAAACTCGCCGAGTGGAACGCGATCTTCGTATCATCCGACAACGGCGACGGACGGCTTACCGCGGCATCGCTGGTGCCGAACTTCTTCCGCTCGAACATCTCCGGCCCGATGGGAACCCGCGCCGTGTCGCTCTATCTGCGCGATGCGCCGTTCAGGAATTTCTATGCGATCGGCATGGATTACGCCTGGGGCCGCAACAGCGTCGGTGTGTTCGAAGAGGAGTTGAAGAAGGCTGGTCGCAACCTTATGGGCACGGTGTTCTCGCCGACCGGCACCAAGGACTTCGCGACCTATATCAGCAAGATCCGCCAGTCCGGCGCCGATGCGCTGTATATGGTGCTGGCCGGCGACGACTATAATGCGTTCCTGACCCAGGCGAAGCAGTACCGCCTGTCGGACAAGGTGCAACTGCTCACCGAGGTCGTTGATCTGACATCGATCCGCGCGGTCGGCGATGCCGCCGTCGGGCTCATCGGCTCGACCCGCTACACCTATACACTCGACAATCCGGCCAACAAGGAGTTCGTCGCACTCTGGCAGAAGGAATATGGCCAGGTGCCCGACGTTAACGAAGGCGAACAGTGGCAGGCCTGTCAGATCCTGGCCGCTGGCATCAGGCAGGCGGGCGGCATCGAGACCGGCAAGCTGCGCGCGGCACTCGAGACGGTGGCGATCGACAGCATCAAGGGCCACGTTGCGATCCGCTCCTGCGATCATCAGGCGATCCAGCAGGGCTACATCGTGAAGGTGGTGAAGCAGGAGGACCCGATGCCGGTGCCGCAGGTGATCGCCACCTATCCCGGCGAGCGTACCGCGCCGGCTTGCAACAAGATGACCTATGATGATTGATGCGGTCACAACCCAGCCAGGAGCATAACGGTGCCAACAATTCCGAAGACACTGCAGCCGCATATCAACTCGGCCTTCCCGGAGCATGTGTGCCTGGTCGGCAGCGTGCTGCCGAACGGCTACGCGCAGATCACACCGCGCGGCAGCACCATGGTATTCGACGATAACCACATCGCGCTGTGGGAGCGCGGCAAGGGCTCGACCACCGCGGCGCTGCACGACGGCACCAAGGTCACGGTATATTTCCGCAAGCCGCAATTGCGCGCTGACGGCGTGCTGCCGAAGGGCGGGATCGCGCGGTTCTACGGCATCGCCAGCGTAGTGAAGTCAGGCCCGCAGTACGAAGAGGTGTGGCGCAGGCTGGTGCAGCCGGAGAAGGACCGCGATCCGGACAAGAAGGGCTTCGCGGTGCTGATCAAGGTCGAGCGCGCCGAGGACCTGGACGGGACGGCGCTCACCCTCGACTGAAGCGCGCGCCTCATGCTGGCTGCATGCATTGTCGACGCCGCCGCGTGCGGCCAGGCGCCGCGTCGGTGGCCTGTTTGTCGCAATGGATTCAGGTTGTCTGCGCGGCTGCCCTCGGCCCTGCTTCGGTGCCGGGACGGAACCCCGTCGCCACTACATAAAGCTCGCTGGATTCCTTGCGGCTCGCCGGCGGCTTGGCGTGCCGCACCGTCGCGAAGTGGCGCTTGAGGCGTTCCAGCACCGACCTCTCCGCGCCCCCCTGGAAGACCTTGGCGACAAACCCGCCACCCTCTGACAGCACCCCGAGTGCAAACTCCAACGCCGCATCGGCCAGGGCCAGGATACGCAGATGATCGGTGGCTGCATGCCCTGTTGTGTTCGGCGCCATGTCCGACAGCACCAGGTCCGCCTTGCCGAGTTCCGTGACCAGTCGCGCCTGCACCTCCGGCTCGGTGAAATCCCCTTGCATCAGGTACCGCTCCGGCGACCGGATCGACCGGCAACAGATCCACGCCGACCACCCGCGCCGCTCCGCGCTGTATCGCCACCTGTGTCCAGCCACCTGGCGCCGCGCCGAGATCGATCACTTTCGCACCCCGTCGGATCAGCCGGAAACGCTCATCAAGCTCCACCAGTTTGAATGCCGCGCGCGAGCGAAAACCCTGCTGCTTCGCCGCCGCCACATACGGATCGTTCAACTGCCGCGCGAGCCAGCGTTGCGAGGCCGCACTGCGCCCCTTTGCCGTCCGCACCGTCACAGCCAAGCCGCGCGGAGCCGCCGTCTTGCGCCCCTTCACCCGCGCCCGCGCCCGCGGTCGGCGCGGATCATACGCAGCAGCATGCCTTCACGCAGCCCGCGATCCGCAACGATCACCCGCGGCGCCGGCCACAGCCGCACCAGAGCGGCAAACACGGCGCAGCCGGGCAGCACGAAATCCACGCGATCCGGGCCGACGCAGGGATGCGCCTCCAGACCCTCGCGTCCAAGCGTCCGCAAATTGGCCATCGCCGCATCGGCCTCGTCGGCGCTTAACACAGTGCCGTCGACCAGCAGCCGTCTGTAACGCGGCAGACCCAGCGCCACGCCGGCCAGCGTCGTCACCGTGCCACTGGTGCCCACCAGCTGCACGCCGCCCTCCCGGATCTCGCGGCTGATGCAATGCACCGCCTCGAATGCCTTCAGGCGCGCGCCGACGTCATCCACCATTGATTCAAAGCCGTCAGGGTCGAAGCCTGCCTGGCCGAACCGCTCCGCCAGCGTCACAACCCCGACAGGCAGCGAGTCATATCCGATCAGCTCGGGTCGCCCGTTCGGGTCGGTCCGCACCCAGGCGAGCTCGGTCGAGCCACCGCCAATGTCGAACAGCAGTGCTCGCCGCCCACTGCCGGCAAGAAGCGTCGCGCAGCTTTCAAGCGCCAACTCCGCCTCCTCACGAGAGGAGATCACGCCGATGTCCAGCCCGGTCTCGCGCTTCGCCCGGGCCAGGAACGCCGTGCCGTTGGCCGCACGCCGACACGCCTCCGTGGCGACAGCCCGCAGCTTGCGAACCGGCCGTCGCTCCAGCCGCGCCGCGCAGGCGCCCAGTGCGGCAATCGTCCGCTCCATCGCTTCGGAACTGAGCTGACCGGTGCGATGCAGGCCCTCGCCCAGCCGAACAATGCGGCTGAAGCTGTCGAGCACCCGAAAGCCGTCGCCGGACGGCGCTGCCACCAACATCCGGCAGTTGTTGGTGCCGAGGTCGAGCGCGGCAAACGCCGGACCAGCGAATCGACGCGGCTCGCCTGGGAGCGCTGCGTGGTCGACCGGGGACTGGACATTCCGCGATTGCATCGCTGCATTCTCATCCGTCCACACCTATCGCGGCAAGCGTCGTCGCGCGGGGTTGCTTTGATTTCATCCTGGCACAAACTGCCGGTTGCAAGGAGAACGTCCATGGACGCAAAGGTCGATGCTGCAACCGCACCTCGCCTGTCACGCAAGCAGATGCGCCGTCTCCTCGACCGATATCGAATTACCGACGGCAAGGGCTTCCGCCTCGCCGACTTCGATCCGGCCGATACCGGCGGCCGCCTGCTGACAAAGCAGCAGGCGGATATCATGGTGGCCGAGGATGTGCATCGCCTGGCTGCGTTGCAGGAGAAGCTGTACTCGCAGGATGAATGGGCGGTGCTGTGCGTGCTGCAGGCGATGGACGCCGCTGGCAAGGACAGCACGATCAAGCACGTGATGTCCGGCGTGAACCCGCAGGGTGTGCAGGTGACCAGTTTCAAGGCGCCGGGCCCCGAGGAACTGGCGCACGATTTCCTGTGGCGCGCCAATCGGGCACTTCCGGCGCGCGGCCACATCGGCATCTTCAACCGCAGCCACTATGAGGAAGTGCTGGTGCTCCGCGTCCATCCTGAGCTGCTCGGACGGCAGAACCTGCCAAAGGAACTGATGGGCAAGCGGCTGTGGGATCAACGACTGGAGGCGATTGCAGGCTTCGAGCGCTATCTCACGCGGCAAGGCATGGTGGTGCTGAAGTTCTTCCTCAACGTGTCGAAGCAGGAGCAGAAGCACCGCTTCCTGGAACGCCTCGAGGAGGCGAACAAGCACTGGAAGTTCAGCACGAGCGATCTGGCCGAGCGGGCTTTTTGGAACGAATACACGGGTGCCTACCAGGCGGCCATCGCTGCCACCGCGACGCCGCACGCGCCCTGGTTCGTGGTGCCGGCTGACAACAAATGGTTTTCGCGGCTGATCGTCGTGGCCGCAATGATCGAGGCCATCGAGTTATTGGACCTGAACCTGCCCCCGTTGACCGCGGAGCAGGAGGCCTCGCTGGAAGCGGCGCGGCGCAAGCTGGAAAGCGAGCAGGACTAGCGGGCAGGAGGCTGCCAGTCCGCCGGCGTGTCGTGGTCCGGATGCTGATACGTCGTGATGCGCGAGAGGTCCTCGGGCGGGCCGCCCTCACCGGTGACCTGAGACGGCGCGGAGCCCAGCAGCGTGGCGCACCAGCCGAGCCGGCTCTCGATCCCCATCACCACAGACGGCGTGGCACCGGCCGGATCGTCCAGGCTGCCCAGGGTGACGCTTATGTGGTCGGGCCGTTTCAGGTAGCGAAACGTCAGCGGCGTGCCGCATTGCGCGCAGAAGCCGCGATCAGCGGCAGACGAGCTGGAGAACACGGCCGGCGCGCCGCGCGTCCAGCCGATGTCGGTGACGTTGACCGCCGCCCAGGCAAAGAACGGGCCGCCGACAGCCTTCTGGCACATTCGGCAATGACAGATGCCGACACGTTCTGGCTTTGCGTACAATGCGTAGCGCACCGCGCCGCACTGGCAGCCACCTGTCAACACCGGATTGCGTTGTCCGCTCATTGGTTCACCCTCATGTTCGCCAATGCCCTTATTTTGCCAATGATCGAGGAGACCGGATGATGCGCGCCGTCTGGTACGACCGGCAAGGACCGGCCAATGAAGTCCTGGTGTGCGGAGAACTTCCGACGCCTGAACCGGGCAGCTACGAAGTGCGCGTGAGGCTCGAAGCCGCGGGCGTGAACCCGTCCGACGCCAATCGCCGCCGCGGGCCAGCGCCCGCCATGGAGTACCCGCGTGTCGTCACGTGCAGCGATGGTGCCGGTGTGGTCGATCGGATCGGATCGATGGTGCCGGAAAACTGGGTGGGCCGACGCGTCTGGCTGTACAACGGCCAGCGCAACGGCCGCTGGATGGGCACTGCAGCGGAATACATCGCGCTGAATGTCGATCTGGTGACCCCTTTGCCTGAGCATGTGTCATTCGCCGAGGGCGCCACCCTCGGTGTCCCCGGGATGACCGCGCATTATTGCGTCTTCGTCGCCGGTCCCGTGCAGGGCCGCACGCTACTGGTGACGGGCGCCGCGGGTGCCGTCGGTCACTATGCGGTGCAGCTTGCCAAATGGGCGGGTGCCACGGTGCTCGCAACGGTCAGTTCGGAGGCAAAGGCCGAACGTGCCCGCGTCGGCGGCGCTGATCACGTGATCAACTATCGCACCGAGGACGTCGCCGCACGCGTGCGCGACATCACCGGCGGTGACGGCGTCGATCACGTGGTGGACGTGGATTTCGGCGGCAACCTCGCAGTCATCCTGCGCTGCGTGCGCGCCAATGGCAGCGTTGCGGTCTACGCCTCGAACGGCGACCGCACACCACGTCTGCCGGTCGGCGAACTGATGCAGCGGAACATCTCGCTGTATCCGATGTCACTGCCGGGGACACCGCACCCGGCGCGCAAGCGCGCACAGAGCGACATGGGGAGCTTTATCGCAAGCGGGCAGCGCACCCTCTCGGTTGCCGCGCGATTTCCGCTATTTCAGGCCGCCGCCGCGCACGAAGCGGTGGAGCGCGGTGACAAGATCGGCACGGTGGTGATCGACTGCGCGCGCTGAACCGTCGCGCTTCACGATGCGCTGAGCGACATTACCGATCGCGCGCCCCCCTTGATCGAGAGTCGGTCGTCCCAAGCTTCCGGCGACCATCGAGGTCGGTGGGGCAGCACGCTGTATTGCGTTCGCTGCACGAGCGGAATCTGAAGGGAGAAATCCATGGCGAATAGCACTTCAAGCACGCCACGGCGCGACGGAACCTTGCAGAGTGGCGATGTATCCGATCAGGTCGTATCGCAGGTCGGCAAGGCGGTTGTTGAGATTGTGAAGCTGCGCCATTCCTTGGAAGAGAACATGGCGACAGCGCAGACCGATGACGAGCGGCAGACTCTCGCCGGCCAGGTGGAGACTGCGGCGGTTCGCGCCATCGGTGATCAAGGTCTGACCGTGGCAGAATATAACGAGGTGATCGCTGGTGCGCAGGCCGATCCTGATCTCGAGGAACGCGTCCTGGTCGCCTGCCGGGCCAACTAATCCATCCATCAACAAAGGGGAAATCAATGAAAACGTCTCGAGTGGTTGCCGTCGCGGCAGCCCTGATGATGGCGTCTGCCGCACTTCCCGCAACAGCGCAGCAGTCACCAGGAGTGACGTCGCAGCACGGCCAGATGTCCGATGCCATGGTGCATAAGGTCGGCGTGGCACTGCGGCATGTCGCGATGATCCGCCAGCAATATTCACAACGTGCCCAATCGATGGCGCCACAAAAGCAGGGGACACTGGACGATCAGGCGAAGAATGAAATGGTGAAGGCGATCAGCGATCAGGGCTTGTCGGTGCAGCAGTACCAGCAGGCGATCCAGATGGCTCAAGCCGATCCATCGCTGAAGCAGCGCCTGTTGTCTGTCGCGCAGTCAGGCGACTGATCCACGTCTTCCAGTCGCCCCACTTGCCGGCGGCCGATCGCGAGTTCGGTCACGATGCCATGCAGGGTGCGCAGTTCCTGCTCGGTAACTTCGCCGCGTTGGAAGAAGTGACGAATGTTGCGCACCATTCCCGGACGCTTGGGTAGATTGCGCAGAAAACCGCACGCGTCGAGCTGATCGATCAGGTGGGTGAAAAAATTCTCGAGTTCACCCTTGGTCGCTACATGCGTCTCGTTGGTCATCAGCTCACGCGGCGGGGTCGCCTCCGCGACAGTCCACCACTCGTAAGCCAGTGACCATCACGGCCTGCGCCAGATTGAGTGACATGAACGCGGGATTGAGCGGATAGCGCACCAGCGCATCCGCCTGCGCCATTTCGTCGTTGTCGAGTCCGGCGCGTTCCGGACCGAACAGTATGCCGGCGCGCAGTCCGCGGGCACCGATCTCGTGCAGTTCAGTGGCGGCACCGCGCGCAGTCAGCACTGGTTTGACGATGTGGCGCGGGCGCGGACAGGTGGCAAACACGCGATGCAGATCGGCGACCGCATCAGGCAGGGATGCGAACACCGTCGCCGCGTCGAGAATGCGATCGGCACCGGAGGCATTGCGCCACGCCTTCTCCTGCGGCCAGCCGTCGCGCGGGGCTACCAGGCGCAGGTGGAACAAGCCACCGTTCGCCATGGCGCGCGCGCAGGCACCGATGTTGTCGGCGAGCTGCGGACGCACCAGGATGACAACCGGTGAGTTGGCGATCGGCGCAAGTTCCGCGCCGCCATCGCGGCCGGTCATCAGTTCGCACGCCGCCAGGTGGTGCCCTGTGGTCCGTCCTCGAATGCGATCCCCTTGGCCGCCCATTCGGCGCGAATGGCATCGGCGCGCCCGAAATCCCGCGCCTTGCGCGCGGCCAGCCTCTCAGCGATCGCCGCCTCGATGGCGACGACGTCATCCGTCCCGCCACGGAACCAACCCTGCGCGTCCTGCTGGAGCAGCCCCATCACCTGGCCTGACGCACGCAGGCCGCAGGCCGCTTCGAACTCGCCAGCCAATGCACGATCGGCCAGCGCATGCATCGCCGACAGCGCAAGCGGCGTGTTCAGGTCGTCACACAACGCCTCCATGACGGACGCCGGCACATCGGCACCTGCGATGTCGGGGTAACGCTCCAACGCGCGGTAGAAACGGTCGAGCTCGCGCTTCGCCTCCGCCAGCGCCGCGTCGGAAAAGTCCGGTGTCGAGCGGTAATGCGTGCGAATCAGCGAGAGCCTCACTGCCTCGGCTGGCGCCTTGGCCAATACCTCGCGGATGGTGAAGAAGTTACCGGCGCTCTTCGCCATCTTCTCGCCGTTCACGTTCAGCATGCCGCTGTGCACCCAGTAGCGCGCGAAATGGCTGCCGGGAAATGCGCAGACACTCTGGGCAACCTCATTCTCGTGGTGCGGGAAGAGCAGGTCGGTGCCGCCCCCGTGGATGTCGAACGTCTCGCCGAGATAGCGCCACGACATCGCGCTGCACTCGATGTGCCAGCCCGGCCTGCCGCGACCCCAGGGGCTGTCCCAGCCGGGCAGATCGGGGGTCGACGGCTTCCACAGCACGAAGTCGCCTGGATCGCGCTTGTAAGGCGCCACGTCGATGCGAGCCCCGGCCAGCAGCTCGTCCGGGCTGCGCCCAGACAAATGTCCATACGCCCGGTAACTCGCCACCGAAAACAGCACATGCCCCTCCGCCGCATAGGCATGCCCGGAGGCGATCAGCCGCTCGATGATCTCGATCATCTCGGGGACATGCTGCGTCGCTCGCGGCTCCTCATCCGGTGGCAGAACGCCAAGCGCCGCCATGTCGGCATGAAAGTCCGCAGCGGTCCGCGCGGTGATCGAAGCGATCGTCTCGCCGCTCTCGTGCGCACGTGCGTTGATCTTGTCATCGACGTCGGTGATGTTACGCACGTAGGTCACGTGCGAGTAGAGCACGCGGAGCAGCCGCGCCAGCACGTCGAACACCACCATGGTGCGCGCGTTGCCGATATGCGCCAGATCGTACACGGTCATGCCGCACACGTACATCCGCACACGCTGCGGCTCGAGCGGTTCGAAGCGCTCCTTGCGGCGGCTCAGGCTGTTGTGCAGAAAGAGCGCGTGCATGGGATCCTTCTCCAGGTAAGCGGTCTTCTCGGCCAAACCGGCGGCTGAATCAATGCTGGGCGGGACACGTGCGCGCCTCCTCGCCGTGTTCGGCCCTGGCCTCGTGGTCATGCTGGCGGACAGCGATGTCGGGTCCGTCATCACCGCCGGCCAGTCCGGCGTGCAATGGGGCTATCGGCTGCTTGGCTTGCAATTCCTGCTGATGCCGATCCTCTACATCGTGCAGGAACTCACCGTCCGGCTCGGCATTTTTACCGGCCGAGGCTACGGCGAACTGATCCGCGCGACGTTCGGACCGTTCTGGGCGTGGCTGTCCGTCGCCGGCCTCGCCATCGGCACTCTCGGGGCGCTGGTTACCGAATTCGCCGGCGTAGCCGGCGTCGGCGAACTGTATGGACTGCCGCGCACCGTTACGCTGCCGGTCGCGGCAATCGGACTGCTCGCAGTGGTGATCACCCGCTCGTATCGTTCCGTGGAACGCGCGGCCATCGCGATCGGGCTGTTCGAGCTGGCATTCTTCTTCGTCGCCTGGGCCGCGCGGCCCAACGTGCACGAGATGCTCAGTGGCAGTCTGGACATCGCCTTTGGCGACAGGGACTACCTCTATCTGAGCGCGGCCAATATTGGCTCAGTGGTGATGCCATGGATGCTGTTCTATCAGCAGTCAGCCATTGCCGACAAGAAACTTGCGGCGGAACATTACGCGACAGCACGATGCGACACGGCCATCGGTGCGGTGGTAACCCAGCTCGTGATGGCCGCGGTGCTGATCGCTTGCGCCGCCACCCTGAGCGGCAAAGGCATCACGCTGCACACGGTCGGCGACATGAGTGAGGCGCTGACACCCTATCTCGGCATCGGCCCGGGGCGGTTCGTGTTCAGCGCCGGCGTGCTTGGCGCCGGCATGGTGGCTGCAATCGTCTGTTCTCTCGGGTTCGCGTGGGGACTTGGCGAAGTGTCCGGCTACCGCCACGCACTCGAGCAGCACCCCCTGCGGGTACGATGGTTCTATGGCGCTTATCTTCTGATGGTCGCCGGCGCCACGATCATCGTGGCGCTGTGGCCGAACCTCGTCGCACTCAACATCGGCGTGCAGGTGATGAACGCATTGATGCTGCCGGCGGTGCTTGGGGTATTGGCGGCTCTGGCGATGAAGGCGTTGCCGCACGCGCATCGACCGGGTGGGCCGTATCTTTGGCTGGTGGCGGCAGTGTTCACGCTCACCGGCGGGGCCGCAGTGCTGGGCGCCATTTTCGGCATCGGCCTGCTGGACTAGCCTCGATCGGCAGAGACCCGGAGGAATGCATGCGTAACGTGCCTTTCGAGATCAGGCCGATCGCCGGAGCGCTTGGCGCGGAGTTGCGCGGGGTCGATCTGTCGGCCGAACTGCCGGACGCGACGATCGCTGCGATCCGTCAGGCGCTGCTCGATCACCTGGTGATTTTCTTCCGTGACCAGGAGCTGCCGCCGGAACGCTTCCTGGCGCTGGCGCGGCGTTTCGGCAGGCCGATCGAATACCCGTTCGTCAAGGGCATCGAGGGTTTCCCCGAAATTATCAACGTCGCCAAGCTGGAACACGAGACGGTCAACTTCGGTGGCGTCTGGCACTCGGACACGACCTATCTCCAGGAGCCGCCTATGGCGACGCTGCTGGTTGCGCGGGAAGTGCCCGAGGTCGGCGGCGATACACTGTTCGCCAATCAGTACCTCGCCTACGAGACGCTGTCCGAGAAACTGCGTGGACTGCTGGCAGGCCTACGTGGCGTGTCCAGTTCGGCCAAGGCCGATGCAAGCAGAACGCGCGAGGACCGCATACGCTCCGACGGCAGCGCGGAGGCGCGCAAGCTGTTGGAGGCGGAACATCCGATGGTACGCACGCATCCGGAGACTGGACGCAAGGCGCTCTATGTCAATCGCGCACACACGGTCGGCATCGCCGGCATGACCGTGGAGGAAAGCTCGCCGCTGCTGGAGTTCCTGTTCCGCCATCAGATCCGTCCGGAGTTCACCTGCCGCTTTCACTGGGGGCCGGGTTCGCTGGCGATCTGGGACAATCGGTGCGCACAGCACTACGCAATGAACGACTACCACGGGCAGCGCCGGGTTATGCAGCGCATTACACTCGCCGGCGACAGGCCGCGATGAGCCGCCTCGGGAACGCGCCGCTTTTCACGGGGAAAGTAACCCCTCCCGCCGGAAACTCAGCCACCGCCCATTCCCCACGATGATGTGGTCATGCAGAGCGATCGACAACGCAGCCGCGGCCAGCCTGATCTGCTCGGTCATCACTATGTCGTCGCGCGATGGCGTCGGATCGCCGCTCGGATGGTTATGCACCAGGATCAGGGCGGTGGCATGCAGCTCCAGCGCGCGCTTGGCGACTTCGCGCGGGTAGACGGGGGTGTGGTTCACCGTGCCGCGCTGCTGCGCCTCATCTGCCAACAGCCGGTTGCGGCTGTCGAGGAACAGCACGCGGAACTGCTCGATGCGCTCGCGCGACAGCTCCGCGCTGAGGTAGGCCGTCAGCCGCTCCCAGTTGGTCAGCACCGGCTGCTCGATCACCTCGGCGCGCAGCAGCCGCAGTGCCGCGGCCTGCACCGATTTCAGCGCAGCCGCACCTGCCTCGCCCAGGCCTTCGACCGACAGCAGGTCAGGGACCGAGGCGGTGATCACCCGCGCGAAGCTGCCGAAGCGCGACAGCAGCGCGCGGGCGAGCGGCTTGGTGTCGCGGCGCGGCAGGGCGAACAGCACGATCTCCAGCATCTCGTGATCAGCCAGCGCGTCAGACCCTGCGGTTAGCAGACGCTCGCGCAGGCGCCAACGATGGCCGCCGACGCCGACAGATCGCGCTGCCGTGCCCGGCAGCGTGACGTCGAACAGGTCGACCCCCTCGGTGAACTGCGTGGTTGCCACGCCCCGAGAGTGACGGAGGGAGCTTGAACCGAGGTTAATGCCCCGGCGGGGGCTCGCAGGGCTCGGTACCCATTTCGGCGGGAACCGACACCTCCAGCAGCTCGAACGTGTCCGATGTGCCGGTCTCGTTGTGCGGCGTGTTGCCGGGAATCATGATCGAGTTGCCGGCGTTGACGCGCACCTTGCGGTCGGCGAATACCAGATCCACCCAGCCGCTCAGCACATAAACCAACTGCGCCTGGCATTTGTGGACGTGCCAGCCGGTCGGCTTCGACATCCCCTGCTCGGCCGAAGTGACCTGGGCGCGCATGAAGCCGTTGGTCCCCTCGGTCACGCCGAGGTCGCGGTATTTGAAGAAGGCACGGCGGCCAGCGACGTAGTTCGCATTCTCCTTGCTGGCCACGGCGACCTTCATGCTCGGCATGGTTATTGTCTGGTCGTTCATCCCGTCCCTCCTGGCATTCCGACGCTCACCCTAGAGGGCCTTTCAGCGTGGGACCAGGGCAGGCCTCAGTCCGCTCCGTAGGGCGGCTTACTGAGTCCGGTCGGCGACAGGGTGAAGATCTCGCAGCCCTTCTCCGTCACCCCGATCATATGCTCGAACTGCGCCGACAGGCTGCGGTCACGCGTCACCGCGGTCCAGCCGTCGTCCAGTATCTTCACCTCGGGCCGGCCGGCATTCACCATCGGCTCGATCGTAAAGAACATTCCGGGCCGCAGCACCGGCCCTTCGCCGGGACGGCCGAAATGCAGCACGTTCGGCGGTTCGTGGAAGCGCCGTCCGATGCCGTGGCCGCAGAAGTCCCGCACCACGCTGAAGCGCTGGCCTTCCACATAGTTTTGGATCACGTGGCCGATGTCGCCCAGGGTCACGCCGGGCTTCACCGCACGCACGCCGCGCATCATGGCCTCGTAGGTCACGTCCATCAGATTGCGCGCCCGCGTCGAGGCCGAGCCGGCGACATACATGCGCGAGGAATCGCCGTGCCAACCATTCAGGATCACGGTGACATCGATATTCAGGATGTCGCCGTTCTCGAGCTTCCGCTCACCCGGGATGCCATGGCACACGACATGATTGATCGAGGTGCAGATCGACTTCGGATAGCCGCGGTAGTTGAGCGGCGCCGGCACGGCGTCGTGCGCGACGATAAACTCGTGGCACAGCGTGTCGAGTGTGCCGGTGGCAACGCCCGGCCGCACATGCTCGGTGATCATGTCCAGCGCCTCGGCCGCCAGACGGCCTGCGGCACGCATCCCGACGAAATCCTCCCGGGCATGGATTGTTATGCGTCGTGCGTCGGCCCCACCGTCCATCTGTGGCTTGCTCCAGGCTTCCCGCGGCACCACCGCAGTGTTGTTCAAACATGCGCAACCGGCGCGCGGCGCGCAAGGCCGATCAGCGTGAGGGCCAGGCGCCATTGCGAGCGGCTCGTGGACGAGTTTGGCTCGGCCGTACACCACTTGTCCGATGCGCTCGCCATCCTCAGGGAGCCGCCAAGCCCCAGCGTTGAAATTTCGCGGCTATGTCAGGGTTGATCCGTTTGGCGGCGTCGATGTCGCGCGCGCCATTGGCCGTGTTTTGCTGCCGTAGATAGGCCAGCCCCCTGCCGTAGAGCGAACTCGCCGCCGTGGGCCTCTGTGCGAGAGCGGCGTCGTAGTCGGCAATAGCCTGCTCCGGACGACCGAGCTTGAGGTAGACGAAGCCGCGGCTGTCGAGGGTGACCGGCGCGTCGGGCCGCAACCTCAACGACTCGTCACAGTCGGCCAAGGCCTCGGGCAACGCCCCGCTGAGCGCGCGGGTCCAACAGCGATCGTTGAACGCGGTGGGAGAACTGGGATCGATCCGGATGGCCTGGTCGAGATCGCCGATCGCGCGGCTGTACTGGCCGATCGCGGCGTAGGCGTCCCCGCGATTGATGAAGGCCAGCACGATCTCGGGATCAAGCCTGATGGCCTGGTCGAAATCGGCGATCGCGCGGTCGTATTGGCCCTTCCTGGAATAGGCGTAGCCACGATTGTTGAAGGCAACCGCCTGCACCTCCAACGATCCGGTGCCCGACTGAATGACCGCCGTACAACCGTCGATGGCATGGTCTGGATCGCTCACGTCCTCGCACCATTCCCGCTGTTGCTCGAGGTTTTGGGCACGCGCCACGCCGGCGAGGGCGAGCATGGCGGCAAGGGCTACCAGAGGCACCCGGCGCAATGTTTCCTCCTGCTTTCCCACAACAACCATCCTAGACCGCCGTCGCTTGCCTTGGCACCTGGACATGCCGCGCAGATCACCAGTGGCCCAAATGGCCCGGATCGGGTTATTTACTCACCGACAACTGAATGCGATTTTGCATGCCCATGATCATCGACATGCATACTCATGCGGGACGGCCCAATCGGGTCGGGCCGGTCGATCTCGGCGTCCTGGCAACCATGGCGCCCGGTGGAGTGGCCGCCGCGGTGGTGTCTGCCATCGCTGATCTGCCGATGATCCGGCGCCATCCGACGACAAAACGGCTGGAAAAGGTGCGGGATCCTGAGCCGGGTGAGTGCCTGGCCTGTGTCGACCAGTACCCGGGTACATTCGAGGCGACCGGCATGCGCATCGCCCGCGAGCCGCAGGACATCCACAGCAGCGATCCGGCCTTGGTACTCGCCGTGGAAGGCTGCGATTTCCTGGAGGGCGATCTGGATCGTCTGGATGTCCTCGAGGCTCGCGGCGTGCGTTCGGTCCAGCTCACCCACTACCTGGTCAACGAGACCGGCGACATCCAGACCGCCCCGCCGGTGCATGGCGGCCTGACGCCGTTTGGCGCTGAAGCGGTCCGCCGGATGAACCGCCTCGGCGTCATGGTCGACGTGGCGCACTGCTCGGAGGCGACGGTGGCCGGCGTGGTCAATGTCGCGACCAGGCCGATCCTGTGCACGCATGCCAACCTGAAGGAGCCAGGCCATCCGGACGGTGATCATCCGCGCTACATCAGCCCCGACTACGCGCGGATGGTGGCTGAGACAGATGGCGTGATCGGTGCCTGGATAGCCGTGCTGTGGGATGAGAAACTGCCCGGCATGATCCGCCACCTGTTCCGGTTGATCGACGCGGTGGGAATTGACCACGTCGGCATCGGCACCGACCTGCCGGCCGGCGCGGCGAAGGCCGAGATGCCCGACTTCTCGCGGCACGCTGAAATAGCCGCGGCCTTGCGGGGGCGCGGCATGTCCGCGGTGGAAGTTGCAAAAATCTGTTCCGGGAACTGGTTGCGCGTGTTCAACGCGGTGCGCGGCTGATGGACCGCGACACGCAAAAGCGCGAGGCAGCGGAGGCTGCCGCCGCTCTGGTGCAGGATGGCATGCTGGTCGGGCTGGGTACCGGTTCCACCGCCCGCTTCGCCATCGACGCCCTGATCCGCCGTGTGCGTGCGGGGTTGCGCATCCGGGCGATCCCGACGTCCGAGCGGAGCGCGGCGCAGGCGCGCGAGGGCGGTATTCCGCTGACCAGCTTCACCGAGCATCGACGGCTCGACCTGACGATCGACGGCGCTGATGAAATCGAAATCGGCTCGCTCAACCTGATCAAGGGGGCAGGCGGCGCCTTGCTGCGCGAGAAGATCGTCGCGGCGGCGAGCGAGCACCTCGTCATCGTCGCGGACGGCCGAAAGCTGGTGGAGCGGCTTGGGGCGACCGTGCCGGTCCCGGTCGAGGTCGTGCCGTTCGGGTGGGAGACGACCGCGGACCGACTGCGCCGTCTCGGCACCGACCCGCAGCCAAGACGCGACGCGGCGGGCCAATTGTTCTGCACCGACGGTGGCCACCGGATACTCGATTGCAGATTCGGCACGATTACCGATCCTGCCGGTCTCGATCAGGCCATCGGCCAAATTGTCGGGGTGGTGGAAACCGGCCTGTTCATCGGGATGGCCCGCCAGGCCCTGGTGGCGAGCGACCATGGCGTCCGGGAGCTCCGGCGCGGTAGCTGACCAGCGTCAGTTGCTGGCGAGCTGGTGCGGGTCGAGGCGCAACACGACGCATGCCGCCCGATGCCGCGCCAGCGTTGCGCAGGCGCCCTGCGCCTCGGCGGAAGTCAGGCCGGTGACCAGCGCGCGCCAGACGGTCCGGCCGTGCAGGCTGGCCGCCTCGACATGCGTCTCTCCATCATCCGCCGCGCGCCGCGCATTCGATGCCGCTTCGTGCGCCGCCCTCTCGCTGCCGAAACTGCCTGCCTGGATCGCAAAGGCGGCCGTCGTCCCGCGCACATGCGCCGCCGGACGGACGGACGGCATCGTCAGCGTCGCCGCGTGCGCGGTGCCGACCAGACTGGGCATCCTGGTGCTCGCCAGCATCGTGCGGCGTTCCGGCGGCACATCCAGCTGGTCGAAACCCTGATTGAGGAGTGCCGCCATGTGTGCGTCACGCTCGGGGTTGGAACCGGCACCCAGCACGACGCCGATGAGCCGCACGCCGCTATGCACCGCGCTGGTGACGAGATTGTGCCCGGACGCTTCGGTATAGCCGGTCTTCATGCCGTCCGCGCCAGGATAGGACGCCAGCATACGATCGTGGTTGAAGATCACGCGGCGCTGGAAGGTAAAGCTGGGCGTGCTGAAAAACGGATAGAACCCGGGAAAGTCGGTTACCAGATGGCGGGCCAGCACTGCCAGATCGCGGGCGGTGGTCCACTGGTCAGGGTCGGGCAGCCCCGAGGCGTTGGTAAAGGTTGTGCGGTTCATGCCCAGCGCGCGGGCACGCAAGGTCATCATCTGGGCAAACCGATCCTCCGAGCCACCAAGCAGTTCGCCAAGCGCGGCCGCCGCGTCGTTGGCGGATTTGGTAACCAGCCCCAGAATCGCCTCCTCCACCGTCAGCCGCGTGCCAGGGACGAGCCCGAGCTTGGAGGGTTCCATTGAGGCGGCGCGGGCCGAGACCGGTACCAACTGGTCGGCGCCGATGCGACGGTCGCGCAATGCCTCGAATACCACATACAGGGTCATGAGTTTGGCGAGGCTCGCGGGGTGGCGCGGCGCGTCTGGGTTCGCCTCCTCGAGGACGTTTCCGGTGGCCGCATCGACCACAATCGAGCTGTAACGGGCGGAGCCGATCTGCGCCGCGGCCTGCTTGGGAAGCACCGTTGCGATGGCGACGATGACGCACGCCAGAGCTGACAGACGCGTCACAAACTTGCGTCCTGAGCGCTGCCTCGCGGCCATTACTTGCATACCTCCTGCGGTTGATTGGAACTCTAAGGGTGGGCCGGCGCGCCTGTCCAGCCAAAATCAGTACCAAAAGAGAAAAGATTGAACGGGTTACAAGCGAGTCCTTGGTCAAGCCCGACGGTTGCAATGGCCGATTAAGACAACTCCAAGTATTCTTGTGCAGTGCACAAAAACCGCTTGATCCTCGCTCGGGGGCGGCCTATATCCGGATCGTGCTGCATTGCAGCAAAACGGTTCGGCAACCAATTCGAAGGTGCGGCAGCCCCACGCGGAGGCCGTTCACCAGGAGGTTACGCGTATGGCAAACAGACCAAGGGTGATCGAGGCGATCGCCATCGAGGACCAGACGGCGGATGTCAACAAGGGCTTTGAAACAACGGTGTCCGAGCTGCAGGACGGCATGACCCGGGCGACCGTTGGATTCGCGAATACTCAGGAAAAGGTGAAGGAAGGTATGGAAAAGGCGATGAAAACGGCTGAGGAACTGATGGCGTTCAGCCAGGGCAACCTCGAGGCGATGGTGAGATCCGGTCAGATCTGGGCATCGGGGCTGCAAGATATCGGCAAGCTGGTGGCGGCGACCGCGCAGGCCTCGTTCGAGGAGACAATGTCGACCTTCAAGGCGCTCAGCTCGGCAAAGTCGCTGAAGGATGCGTTCGATCTGCAGGCAACTCTGGCACGCACGACGTTGGAGAAGACCTTGGCCGAGTCGGGCAAGCTGACCGACGCGTCGATGAAGTTGACCGAGCAGACGCTGGCGCCGCTGACGGCCCGGGTCACTTTGGCGATGGAGAAGTTTGCCAAGGCCGGCTGATAGGCCGGGAGCCATCGATCGGTCTCGCTTTCGTGCTTGATCGGATGGCCTGCCGCCTCCTCCCCGCGGGCTAGCCCGATAGATCGATCAGAAAAGACCCTGGCCACTCGCCAGGGTTTTTTTGCGTTGTGATACGTGCGCTTAATCTTTGCTGGTCAATGCTCTTTTAACCCACCACTGCCTTCCGATATGGTTCGTGCCTCGGCAGGCGGTGGAGTGGACTCCACGACCTGTGGAACAGACAGGCTCGTCCGGACTTGGCGGGGTGTCGGGGTAGATGGGCGTGGAAGCACGATGAGCGACAGGCGCGGCGGCAACAGCAACACGGAAGGCCCGAACACCGGGGTGGTGGTCCGAGCGCGGCCAAAAACGCGCAAACCGGCGATGTACAAGGTGCTGATGCTGAACGACGATTACACGCCGATGGAGTTCGTCGTGCACGTTCTGGAACGATTTTTTCAGAAGACTCGCGAGGAGGCCACCAGAATCATGCTGCACGTCCACCGCCGCGGCGTCGGCGTGTGCGGGGTCTACACTTACGAGGTGGCCGAGACCAAAGTGACGCAGGTCATGGATTTGGCGCGGCAAAACCAGCATCCTCTGCAATGCACGATCGAGAAGGAATGATTGCGGGGTCCGGAGCGGTAGCTACCAGATGTGAGGCGGCGACGGTACGGACTTTGCCTTAGTTGACTGCCGGTCGGATCGCCGGAGATGATCGGTCCAGCTCAGTGACTTCAGCGCGTAGGAGCGTCGACGACCATGCTTTCACGAAACCTCGAACAGACGCTGCATCGCGCTCTGTCGCTCGCCAGCGAGCGTCATCACGAATATGCGACGCTTGAGCACCTGCTTTTGGGCTTGGCGGACGATACGGACGCGGCAACGGTCCTGCGCGCGTGTGGCGTCGATCTCGACAAGCTGCGCAACGATCTATCGGAGTTTCTCGACAAGGATCTTGCCGGCCTCGCAACCGACCGGGCCGGTGATCCGAAACCGACCGCTGGCTTCCAGCGTGTCGTGCAGCGCGCAGCGATCCACGTGCAGTCGTCCGGTCGCGACGAGGTGACCGGCGCCAACGTGCTGGTGGCGCTGTTCTCGGAGCGGGAGAGCCACGCGGTGTATTTCCTGCAGCTGCAGGACATGACGCGGCTCGACGCGGTCAACTTCATCAGCCACGGCATCGCCAAGGCGCCTGGCCGATCCGCGCAGCGCCCGGTGCAGGGCACCGGCAGCCAGCCGGAGGCGCACCCGGAGCAGGAGCGCGAGGAGAAGCCCAGCCGGCGCAACCAGGACGCGCTGTCGAATTACTGCGTGAACCTGAATAAGAAGGCGATGGCCGGAAAGATCGACCCGCTGATCGGTCGTGAGCCGGAGATCGAGCGCACGATCCAGATCCTCTGCCGGCGCACCAAGAACAATCCGCTGTATGTCGGCGATCCCGGCGTCGGCAAGACGGCGATCGCCGAAGGTCTGGCGAAGCGCATCGTGGAAGGTGACGTGCCCGAGGTGCTGGCCCGTTCCACCATCTACGCGCTCGACATGGGCGCGCTGCTGGCGGGCACGCGCTACCGCGGCGACTTCGAGGAGCGGCTGAAGGCGGTTGTGTCCGAGCTGGAAAGCCAGCAGGGCGCGATCCTGTTCATCGATGAAATTCACACCGTGATCGGGGCCGGCGCCACCTCGGGCGGCGCGATGGACGCCTCGAACCTTCTGAAGCCGGCCCTGGCGTCGGGCAACCTGCGTTGCATCGGCTCGACGACATACAAGGAATTCCGCAACTACTTCGAGAAGGACCGCGCGCTGGTCCGCCGCTTCCAGAAGATCGATGTCAACGAGCCGAACCTCGAAGACAGCATCAAGATCCTGCGCGGCCTGAAGACCAACTACGAGCGCCACCACAAGGTGCGCTACACCGACGAAGCAATCCGTGCGGCGGTGGAGTTGTCGGCGAAATACATCAACGACCGGAAGTTGCCCGACAAGGCGATCGACGTGATCGACGAGGTTGGAGCGAGCCGGATGCTGCTGCCGGAGCACAAACGGCGGAAGACGGTGACGCTGCGCGATGTCGAGGAGATCGTGGCGAAGATCGCGCGAATCCCCCCCAAGAGCGTGTCGGCCGACGACAAGGAGACGCTGCGCAACCTGGAGCGTGACCTGAAGTCGATGGTGTTCGGCCAGGACAGGGCGATCGAGGCGCTGTCGGCGGCGATCAAGCTAGCCCGTGCCGGCCTGCGCGAGCCGGAGAAGCCGATCGGCAACTACCTGTTCTGCGGCCCGACCGGCGTCGGCAAGACCGAGGTGGCTCGCCAGCTTGCGGCCACCATGGGCATCGAGCTGATCCGCTTCGACATGTCGGAATACATGGAGCGGCACAGCGTTTCTCGCTTGATCGGCGCGCCGCCTGGCTATGTCGGCTTCGATCAGGGCGGCCTGCTGACCGACGCGATCGACCAGCATCCGCACGCCGTGCTGCTGCTGGATGAGATCGAGAAGGCGCACCAGGACCTGTTCAACATCCTGCTGCAGGTGATGGACCACGGGAAGCTGACCGACCACAACGGCAAGACGGTCGATTTCCGCAATGTCGTGCTGATCATGACGACCAATGCCGGCGCGTCCGACTTGGCGAAGGAGGCGATCGGTTTCGGCCGCGACAGCCGTGAGGGTGAAGACGAGGACGCGATCAAGCGCCTGTTCACACCGGAGTTCCGCAACCGCCTGGATGCCACGATCGCGTTCGCCGGCCTGACGCCGGAGATCGTCGGGCGGGTCGTCGAAAAGTTCGTCATGCAGCTCGAGGCGCAGCTTGCTGATCGGAATGTGACGATCGAGCTGTCGTCGGCGGCGAAGGAGTGGCTGGCGGAACGCGGCTACGACAAGTTGTACGGCGCGCGGCCGCTGGCTCGCGTGATCCAGGAGCACATCAAGAAGCCGTTGGCCGAGGAGTTGCTGTTCGGCAAGCTGGTGAAGGGCGGCTCGGTGAAGGTCACGCTGAAGGAGGGCAAGCTCGACTTCGAGATAATCGAAGCCGCGCTACCCGCGCTGCCCAAGCCGGACGAGGACGGCGACGGCGGGGTCGATCGCGAGGAGATCGAAGCGTAGCTCACGCAACGGCCGGGCTTGTCCCGGCCGTTGCTCGCGGCGTTAATGCCGCCGATGAATGATCTCGATCACCTGTTGCTGCGCCGCCGCGTCGAGCGGCTGCTCGCGCCATGGCGTTGCCCTGACGGGCCGGGTGTAACGCTGGGTGTGGTGCTTGGCCGCGACCTCGCGGTACAAGAGAGCGCCGGCATGGCGAGCATCGAGCTCGGCGTGCCGATCGGACAGCAGACGACATTCCGCATCGCCTCCGTCAGTAAGCAATTCACCTCTGCGGCGATACTGCTGCTGGCGGCGGACGGACGGCTGTCGATCGATGACGATGTGCGGCACTACATTCCTGCCTTGCCCGATCTTCGTCACCGGATCACGCTTGCGCACCTGATGCACAACACCTCCGGCATTCGCGACATGCTGGAGATCATGCGTCTCGGCGGGGTCGATCTCGGCCAGCCTTGCGAGCCGCAGGACCTGCTGGATGGCGTTTGCCGGCAGCGTGGTCTGAACTTCATCCCCGGATCACGCTATCTGTACAGCAACTCCAACTTCATGTTGCTCGGCCGCATCGTGGAGCAGGTCACCGGTCAATCGTTCCGCGATTTCCTCGACCATCGAGTCTTCGCCCCTCTCGGCATGAACGCGACGCGCCATGTCGAGCGAACAACCGAAGTCGTGCCAAATCTGGCGACCGGCTACTTTCCCGCGCGCCGTGGAGGTTGGACGCGGGCGCAGCACGAATTCCCGCTGCACGGCGAGGGCGGCCTGGTTTCGTGTGTTGCCGATCTCGCGTTATGGCACGCCCACTTCACCTCGCCGCGCGTCGGCGGATCGGCGCTGGCGAATGCGCTCGCGACACTGATGCCGTTCAACAACGGGAGGCAGAACACCTACGCACGCGGCCTGCGCATCAAGCTGCATCGGGGGGTAAGCACGATCGGCCATGACGGATTATGGCCCGGCTACAAGACAAGCTTCGTGCGCATTCCGGATTGCGACGCCGCGGTGATCTGCATCAGCAATGATGCCACCTCCGACCCGCACGATCTGGCGTTCCAGGCCCTCGATGCGATGATTGAGGGTAGGCCAGGTGTGCATGCCGTGCCGCCGATGCCCGCGACGGATCGGCTGTCCGGCCGGTATTTGAATCGCGACACCGGCGCGACGGTGGATGTTGCGATTGACGACGTCGGCCGTGTCACCGCGTGCACGCATGGCGTCGCCTTCACCACAATACCCACGGCAGAGGGCGGCCTTGCCACGAGCCGTGGTTCCGCTGACTTCACCATGCGGCTGACTTCCGAAGACACGCTGGAGGTGGAGCGAGACGCGGGCGTGCGCGAGCGACTGCATCGCGTTTCCGGCGACGCTGCGCTGCCGACCGACCTGCCTGGACGCTATTATAATGCCGATATGGCAGCGACGTGGAGCATCGGCACTGACGAGACCGGCATGCGCCTGCACGTCGCTGGACCACTGCGGACCGCAGGTCCGTGGGAGATCGAACCGATCGAGGGTGATTGCCTCCGGATCGTCTCGGCGACTCCACTGTTTCGTGCATGGCTCGATGGCCGTGTGCTGCGCGATACCGGAGGCAGGATCACCGGCCTGCACGTCGATGGCGGCCGCGTCCGAAACCTGCTGTTCGCCAAGGAGCCAACATGATGATGCGATACCTGCCGGCCCTCGTGCTGTTCCTGCTGCCGGTTGCCGCCGGCGCCGAAGGGCTGTTGCCCACCCACCACATATCTGCGGAGCTGGCCAGCCAGGCGGTCGCGGAAGCCGTCGCAAGCTGTGCGAAACAGGGCTATTCCGAGACCGCCGTGTTGGTCGACGCGGATGGGGTGCGCCAGGCCGTATTGCGCGGCGACCGCGCCGGCGCTCACACGCTCGACAGCGCCTATGACAAGGCCTACACGGCCGCGTCGTTCAAGACCGACACCAGCGCCCTGTTCGAGCGGTCGAAGTCCGCGCCCGGTTTCGCCAATCTGTTCACGCAACTGCCGCACCTGATGCTGTTCGGCGGCGGCATCGTTATCAAGGTGGGTGACGAGGTTGTGGGTGCGATCGGCGCCGCAGGAGCTCCTGGCGCCAATCTCGACGATGGCTGCGCGCACGCCGGGCTCGACAAGATCCGCGATCAGCTCAAGTGATTCACTGTCAGTTCAGTACCGATTTCGGCAGGTCGAGTACGCGTTCGGCAAGGTAGCTCAGAATGAGCTGGGGACTGACCGGCGCGATGCGGGGGATGAGCGACTCACGGAGATAACGCTCGACGTGGTACTCCTGGGCATAGCCCATCCCTCCATGCGTCATCACCGCTTGCTCGCAGGCGCGGAACCCTGCCTCGCCGGCGAGGTACTTCGCAGCGTTGGCTTCGGCGCCGCAGGGCAGGCCCTGGTCGTATAGCCAGGCGGCCTTCGTCACCATCAGGTTGGCCGCCTCCAACTCGGCCCAGCATTTCGCCAACGGATGCTGGATCCCCTGGTTCTGACCGATTGGCCGGCCGAACACGACGCGCTCGCGGGCATAGCGCGACGCACGTTGCAGCGCGATGCGGCCGATGCCGATCGCCTCCGCCGCGACCAGCACGCGTTCCGGATTGAGGCCGTGCAGCAGCGTGCGGAACCCTTCGCCTTCCTCACCGATGCGGTCTTCTTCCGGGACCTCCATGTCCTCGAAGAATACCATGTTCGAATCCACCGCGTGCCGTCCCATCTTGTGGATCAGCCGCACCTCGGCGTGCGCGCGGTCGAGTGTGGTGTAGAACAGCGTCAGCCCATGGCTGTGACGCTTCACCTGATCGAGCGGCGTGGTGCGCGCCAGTAGCAGGATCCTGGTCGCGACCTGCGCGGTCGAGGTCCAGATCTTGGCGCCGTTGATGATGTAGCGATTGCCGCGGCGCTCGGCGCGGGTGGTGATTTGCGTGGTGTTGAGGCCGGCATTCGGCTCGGTGACGCCGAAGCAGGCCTTGTCGTGGCCGGCGACGACGGGTGGCAGCATGCGCCGCTTCTGCTCCTCGGAGCCGAACACGACCACTGGGTTCAGGCCAAAGATGTTGAGATGGATGGCCGAGGCGCCCGACATGCAGGCGCCCGATTCGGCGACCGCCTGCATCAGCAGGGCCGCCTCGGTGATCCCGAGACCGGCGCCCCCGTATTCCTCCGGCATGGCGATGCCGAGCCAGTTGCCTTCGGCCATGGCGGCAAAGAACGCATCCGGGAAGGTCGCCGTCCGGTCGCGCTCCAGCCAGTAGGCGTCATCGAAGCGGCCGCAGAGCTTCAGCACCTCGTCGCGGATCTGCTGCTGCTGGTCGGTCAGGGCGAAGTCCATAGGCAGGGCCTTTCAGGGGGTGGCTGGCTGGGCCATATATGTTCCATGTATAACAATGCGCTGAATACCCTCACGGCTGCACGTTAAGGAGGCGGCGGTGTCGAACAGCCTCTACGATCTTGACTTCTTTGCCTGGGCCAACGAGCCGGGGGCGCTTCTGCGTGCCGGCAGGCTGACGGAGGCGGATATCGGGCATATCGCGGAAGAGATTGAGAGTATGGGGCGGAGCGAGAAGCGCGAACTGGTCAATTGTCTGACCGTGCTTCTGTTGCACTTGCTGAAATGGCGTTTCCAACCTGGGCTGGACAGCAACAGTTGGCGGCTCACCATTGAGGAGCAACGTTACCGGCTGGAGGATCATCTCAAAGACAATCCGAGCCTGAAAGCGCAAATTGGACAAGCGATGCGGGATGCCTATCGGCTGGCGTTGGTTGAGGCAGAACGCGAGACCGGCTTGGCACGCACGACCTTCCCGACCGAGTGTGCATATACCTACGACGATGCGATGAGCCCAGAATTTTGGCCGGAGTGACCCATGTACAGCCAGGCACTCAACGCTCCGACAGGCCCCGCTGACACCAGCGAGGCCGCTGAAAAATTCCAGGTTCGCATCGACGCGGAGGAGCGGATCGAGCCGAACGACTGGATGCCGGAAGCGTATCGCCGCACCTTGGTCCGCCAGATCAGCCAACACGCGCACTCGGAAATCGTCGGTATGCTGCCGGAGGGCAACTGGATCACCCGCGCCCCGACTTTGCGGCGCAAGGCCGCGCTGCTGGCGAAAGTGCAGGACGAGGGCGGACACGGGCTTTATCTCTATGCTGCGGCGGAAACATTGGGACTGACGCGCGAAGAACTGGTCGAGCAGTTGCTGACCGGCCGCGCCAAATACTCCTCGATCTTCAACTATCCGACGCTGACCTGGGCGGATATCGGCGCGATCGGCTGGCTGGTGGATGGCGCGGCGATCATGAACCAAATCCCGCTATGTCGATGCTCATACGGTCCGTACGCGCGGGCGATGATCCGCATCTGTAAGGAGGAGTCGTTTCATCAGCGGCAGGGCTTTGAGATTATAACCACGCTTGCGCGAGGCTCGGCCGAACAGCGGGCGATGGCACAGGATGCGCTGAACCGTTGGTGGTGGCCGAGCCTGATGATGTTCGGGCCGCCCAATTCGGAGTCGCAGCACTCGGATGCATCTATGCGGTGGAAGATCAAGCGCTTCACCAATGACTTGCTGCGGCAGAAATTCGTCGATGCGACCGTGCCGCAGGGCCACTTTCTCGGGCTGACCTTCCCCGACAAGCAGCTTCGTTTGAATGAGGCGACTGGCCACTGGGAGTTCGGTCCGATCGACTGGGACGAGTTTCGGCGTGTGCTCGCCGGCGACGGCCCATGCAATCGCGAACGCCTCGCCGCGCGACGCCGTGCGCACGAAGCCGGCGCATGGGTGCGCGAGGCAGCATTGGCCTACGCGGCCAAGCAAAGCACGGCGCAACATCGGGCAGCGGCCTGACGATGGTCGAGCAGGCGACGCCGCTATGGGAGGTCTTCATCCGCGCCCGCACCGGGCTCGCACACCGCCACGTCGGATCGGTGCATGCTGCCGACGCGACTCTCGCATTGCAGGCGGCGCGCGACGTCTATACGCGACGCGGCGAGGGTCTTTCGATCTGGGTGGTGCCGTCGGGAGCAATCACCGCCTCGGACCCCTCAGACAAGGACATGCTGTTCGAGCCGACGGGCTCGAAGATCTACCGTCACCCCACCTTCTACGAAGTGCCTGACGAAGTGGACAACATGTAGGCCGCAGCCTGGGCAGCCTGCAAAACTCACCTCGGCCAACAGGGATGAAACGCAATGAACGCTCCCGTCAACATCGATCCGCGTGAAGACGCCTGGTCGCTCCCGCTCGACAAGGTCGATGTCAGCCAGCCACGGCTCTATCAGGATGACATTTGGCAGCCGTATTTCGAGCGCCTGCGCCAGGAAGACCCGGTGCATTGGTGCGAGAACGGCATGTATGGCTCGTACTGGTCGGTGACCAGGTATCACGACATCATGCAGGTCGATACCAACCAGAGGGCTTATTCATCCGATGCCATGATGGGCGGCGTCGTGTTGCGCGATACGCCGATGGACTTCCGTCGCCCCAGCTTCATCTCGATGGATCAACCGAAGCACGATGAGCAGCGCAAGGTCGTGTCGCCTGTGGTCGCGCCCGGCAACCTCCAGCGGCTTTCCGGCACTATCCGCGAGCGCACGCAGCGCGTGCTCGACGAATTGCCGCGCGGCGAAGCCTTCGACTGGGTGGATCGCGTGTCGGTCGAGCTGACCACGCAGATGCTCGCCACGCTGTTCGACTTCCCGTTCGATGAACGGCGCAAGCTCACCTACTGGTCGAACGTCGCGACGGTGAACACGCGCGCCGGCACCGAGATCGACTCAGATGAAAAGCGGGACGCCGTGCTGCAGCAGGCGATGGAGTACTTTGTCGATCTCTGGCATGAGCGCGCGAAGCAGGAGCCGCGCCCCGACCTGATCTCGATGCTGGCGCACGGCGAGGCGACGCGCGATCTGCCGTCGCGGCCGGCGGAATTCATGGGCAACATCCTGCTGCTGCTGGTCGGCGGCAACGACACCACACGGAACTCGATGTCGGGAGGTCTGTGGGCGCTGCACAACAACCCGGGCCAGTATCGCAAGCTCAAAAACAATCCCGCGCTGGTCACCAGCATGGTGCCGGAGATCATCCGCTACCACACGCCGGTCATCCACATGCGGCGCACGGCGCTGGAAGACGCAGAGCTTGGCGGCAAGCGCATCCGCAAGGGTGATAAAGTCGCGATGTGGTACATCTCCGGCAACCGCGACGATGCGGCGATCGACAATGCCAACGACTTCATCATCGACCGCGCGCGGCCGCGCCAGCATCTTTCGTTCGGTTTCGGCATCCACCGCTGCGTCGGCAACCGCCTGGCCGAATTGCAGTTGATGATCCTATGGGAGGAGATCCTGCAACGGTTCCCGATGATCGAGGTGCTGGAGCCGCCGACACGAGCCTATTCCAACATCCTGCGCAGCATTTCCTCGATGCCGGTGCGCATCCCCGCGAACTGAGGCCGTGGCGACAACGACCTCAATCGCTGTCGAGGAGACGCCCCTCGTCCACCAGCTGCTTTGCTCGGCGGACGATGCGCTGATTCTCGGACATCGCCTGTCGGAGTGGACCGGTCATGCGCCGATGCTCGAGGAAGAACTGGCGCTCGCCAACATCGCGCTCGATCTGATCGGCCAGGCGCGCTCGCTCTACAGCTACGCCGGCACGCTGACCGGTCACACCGAGGACCATCTTGCCTATCTACGTGACGCCCCGGCTTGGCGGAATTGCCTGATAATGGAACTGCCGAACGGCGACTTCGCGTTCAGCATCGCGCGCCTGGTTCTGATCTCGGCCTTCACTGATCCATTCTGGCGCGCATCGATTGAGTCAACCGACAGCACGATCGCCGCCATCGCCGCGAAGGCGGAGAAGGAAACTGCCTATCACCTTCGACACGCCGCTGAATGGCTGATCCGTCTCGGCGACGGCACAACGGAAAGTCATCGCCGAGCGCAGAACGCGTTGGATGATCTCTGGCCCTACACCGGCGAACTATTCACCGACACCGCGGGCAATGCTGGCATCGTCGCGCCGCCGACATCGCTGCGCCACACCTGGAACGCCACCATCGATGGCATTTTGGCACGCGCGACACTGGAACGACCGGCTGATCGCTGGATGCAATCGGGTGGCCGCAGCGGACGACACACCGAACACCTCGGCCATCTGTTGGCGGACATGCAATTCCTCCAGCGCAGCTATCCGGGCGCCACATGGTAGACGTTGCCACGCTGCGTGAACGCACGCTCGCCGCGCTGGAGAATGTCACCGATCCCGAGATCCCCGTGCTGACGATCAGCGACCTCGGCATCCTGCGCGACGTGACGGTGCACGATGACACGGTCGAGGTGACCATCACGCCGACCTACTCCGGTTGCCCGGCGATGAACATGATCACTCTGGACATTGAAACAGCGCTCGGACGTGCCGGTATCAAGGCGCGCGTGCTGACCCGCCTGTCGCCGGCGTGGACGACCGATTGGCTGACCGATGCGGCGCGCAGCAAACTCGCCGCGTTCGGCATCGCCCCGCCGGAACATACCGCGTCTCGCCGCGCGCTGTTCGGTGAAGCGCATCCCGCGTGCCCGCTTTGCGGCAGCGCCGATACAGAACTGATCAGCGAATTCGGCTCGACCGCGTGCAAGTCGCTGCACCGCTGCCGCGCGTGTCGCGAGCCGTTCGACGCCTTCAAGTGTCACTGAGCCGCAGGGAGGAAACCATGCCGAGACAGGCGATCACCACCGACAAGGCACCTAAGCCCGCCGGACATTTCGCGCAGGCGATCGCCGTGGAGGCGACGGGCCGGCTGGTGTTCATCTCGGGCATGGTGGCCCAGCGTCCGGACGGCACAATCGCCGGCGTTGGCGACATCGAGGCGCAGACCCGCCAGGTGTGCGAGAACGTCAAGGCGGCGGTGGAGGCGGCAGGTGGCACGCTCGCCAATGTCTGCCGGGTCGATGTCTATGTGCGCAATATGGAGAACCTCGCACCGATCCATAAGGTCCGGCGTGAGTTCTTTCCCGCGCCGCCGCCGGCCTCCACGCTGGTCGAGGTGAGCAAGTTCACCCATCCCGACTATCTGATAGAGATGAGCGCGATCGCGGTGGTGTGACGCTTCGGCGGCGGCCGTAGCAACACGCGTGGCTGCGCGGCGTTCGACGATGCATATCGGACGGACACCGATGGAGGCACGCCAATGTCAGCCCTGCTCGACCCACGCGAGGAGCATTTCCACATTCCGAGCAGCCACGCCGGACTGTCCCTGTTCCTGCGCCATCTGCCGCCGCCGGATGGCATTTCATCCAAGGGCGTTGCACTGTACGTGCACGGCGCAACGTTCCCGTCCGCGCTATCGATCGCACACCGCTTCGATGGCCGCTCGTGGCGCGACGAGCTCTGTGCCGCAGGGTTTCATGTCTGGGGATTCGACTTCCATGGCTACGGTCATTCAGACGCGTACCCCGCCATGGCGGAACCGCCGGACGGAAGCGAGCCGCTCTGCACCGCGGAAGATGCCAGCCAGCAACTGGAAAAGGTTGCGCGGTATATTTGTCAACGTCACGCGACCGATCGGTTATCGTTGATCGCGCACTCGTGGGGCACGATCGTGAGCGGCAGGCTCGCCGCACGCTGCCCGGATCTTATTGAACGGCTCGTCCTGTTCGGTGCCATCGCACGTCGGGAAGGGAACTCGGCTCAGGACTACCCGGCATGGCGCCTGGTTTCGCTGCAGGATCAGTGGCAGCGGTTCACCGCGGAGGTGCCGGCCGGCGCAGCGCCCGTGCTGTCCCGCCGTCATTTCGGCGCATGGGGCGAATGCTATCTGGACAGCGACCCCGCCAGCGGGACGCGAACGCCGCCGAGCGTGAAGACACCGAGCGGGCCGTGGTCTGACATCGCCCGCGCCTGGGCAGGCGATCTCGCTTACGATCCGTCCCATGTGCAAGCGCCGGTGGCGATCATCCGCGGCGAGTGGGACAGCATGTGCACGGACAAGGACGCGGCATGGCTGTTCGATGCGTTCACCTCGTCGCCGATCCGGCGCGATGTGAAGCTCAGTCGGGGCACCCACCTGATGCATCTCGAGACAAGCCGCTATGCGCTGTATCGCGAGACGCAGAATTTTCTTGCCGGCGGCGATGCTGTGGCAAACATCGATTGATAAGGAGCAGATGATGTTCGCGGTGATATTCGAAGTTCAGCCGAAGTCGGATCGCTGGGACCAGTATCTCGGTCTGGCAAAGCAGCTGCGCCCGGAGCTTGAGCGGATCGACGGTTTCATCGAGAACGTGCGCTACAGCAGCCGTCGTACCGAGGGGCGCCTGCTGTCCCTCTCGATCTGGGCGGACGAGAAGGCGGTGATCCGTTGGCGCACCCATGCCATGCACCATGGTGTGCAGGAAAAGGGGCGCTTCGAGGTATTCGAGGATTACCATCTGCGGGTCGGTGAAATCACTGCCGACACGCAGACCCCTCCCGGCCGAACGCTGGATGAGCAGCGGTTTGACACCACGGATGTTGGCGCGGCAAAGGTCATCACGATTTTGGAGGGCAGTGCGCAGGCGCTTCCCGAGGCCCGACAGATGAGCAGCCGCGACGGCGTGCATGATGCCGAGTTGTACGAAAGCATAACCGAGCCGGGGAATCTGCTGCTCCTGGTATCGTGGCGAGATGGCGCGGCGGCTGACCGCTGGGAAACGCCCGCATCGGTCCGCCAGCGCCGTGTGCGCGTGATCCGCGACTACGGCCTCGCCGATCGGCGGGAGGCACCGCAGTTTTACCCCGACGTAGCGCGGGGCGGCGGCCGCGGCTAGAATTGCCGCCGACCTGTTCGCCGAGGGAGACCGTCCATGAGCGTCCTGCGTGGCAACAACGGACCGCGCTACAAGCACAATTCCGATGAATCGGTGCCATACGAGACGATAACCGTGGACAGGCTGACGCCGATCATCGGCGCCGAGATCGGCGGCGTCGATCTCTCCCAGCCCCTCGGCAACCAGACCTTTGGCGAGATCCATCGAGCGCTTGCGGAGAACCTGGTGATCTTCTTCCGCGATCAGCACATCTCGGAGGAACAGCACCTCGATTTCGGTCGCAGCTTCGGACAACTGCACACCCATCCTGCGGCGCCACACGCGCCGGGGCATCCCGAACTGATGATCGTCCATGCCGACAGGGACTCGCCACGTGCCAACGGCGAAGGCTGGCACAGTGACGTGTCCTGCGACGTGGAACCGCCGATGGGCAGCATCCTGTATATCCGCAAGTCGCCGCCGCGCGGCGGTGACACATTGTTCGCCTCTATGTACGCCGCCTATGAGGCGCTGTCTGACCGGATGAAGCGCTATTTGGAGGGCGTCACCGCGATCCATGACGGAGAGGACGCGTATCGCGGCACCTATGCCAACTACGGCGTCGCCGACAAGCCCAGTTACCCGCGCGCCGAACATCCGGTGATCCGCACGCATCCGGTCACCGGCAAGAAGGCGCTCTACGTCAATCGCGGCTTCACCAAGAGCATCGTCGGCGTGCCGCGCGACGAGAGCAGCGCGATCCTGCATTACCTGTGGGAGATCGCCGAGGACCCGCTGTTCCAGTGCCAATTCCGTTGGCGGGAAAACTCCATCGCGTTCTGGGACAACCGCTGCGCGCAGCATCGCGCGATGTGGGATTACTGGCCGCACACGCGCTCCGGTCATCGCGTCACGGTGGCAGGCGACAGGCCGGTATGATGGCGAACGCAGCGACCTCACCCCTGGGTGTCTATCTCGAATACCTGGAGAAGGGCGAACTGGGCTACCAATTCAGCCCTGAGGCCAATGCCGCGGTGTTCTATCCGCGCGTGATCTGTCCCTTCACCGGGAGCGACAATCTGCAATGGCGCGTCAGCAAGGGGATGGGCACGGTGTACGCCACCACCGTGGTATCCCCACAGAAGGGCGATCCGTACAACGTCGCGCTGATCGACATCGATGAAGGCTTCCGCATGATGAGTCGCATCGAGGATACCGCCCCGCTCGACGTGCGCATCGGCATGCGCGTGAAGTTCCGCGTACATGCGGCTGAGGGCGACGAACCGCCGTATCCGGTGTTCGCGCCGGCGGAGGGCACACCATGAACGGCCTCACCCGAGGCAGCGCGGCCATCGTCGGCGCGGCGGAATCCGATATCGGCGCGGTCGCCGCCAACATGAGCCCGCTCGATCTGATGGCACAGGGCATCCATCGGGCGCTCGCCGACTGTGGCCTGAAGCTGCGTGACGTTGACGGCATCTTCTGCGCCGCCACGCAGGCACGCACGTCCGCGATGTCAATGTGCGAGTACCTGCGCCTGCCCGCGGCCTACACCGACTCCACCATCGTCGGCGGCTCGTCGTTCGAGGTGCACGTGGCGCACGCACAGGCAGCGCTCGCGGCCGGTCTGTGTTCCGTGGCGGTGATCGCCTATGGCAGCACGCAGCGAACCGTTGGTCGCCGCCAGGCCTCGGCGCGCGAATACAATCCCTATGAAACGCCGTTCAGACCGTTCCTGCCATCGACCGCCTACGCGCTCGCCGCGTCGCGTCACATGCATGAGTTCGGCACCACGCGGGAGCAATTGGCCGAGGTGGCTGTGGCCGCGAGGGAATGGGCGCTGCTGAACCCGGTCGCATGGGAGAAGAAGCCGCTCACCATCGCCGAGGTGTTGTCCGCGCGACCGATCAGCTATCCGTTCACCGTGCGCGACTGCTGTCTGATCACTGACGGCGGCGGCGCGATCGTGATGATGTCCGCGGATCGCGCCCGCGGTCTGGCGAAGCCTCCAGTCTACGTACTCGGCTGCGGCCAGGCAATCACGCACGCGTCGATTTCGTCGATGCCGGATCTCACGGTGACCGGCGCACGCGATTCGGGCGCGGCCGCCTATCGCATGGCGCGGTTGCGCGAGACGGATATCGACGTGCTGGCGCTGTACGACGCGTTCACCATCAACACGATCCTGTTCCTCGAAGACCTGGGCTTCTGCCCCAAGGGGGAAGGCGGACGCTTTGTCAGCGGCGGGCGCATCGGACCTAAAGGCAGCCTGCCGGTGAACACCAATGGCGGCGGCCTGTCCTATTGCCACCCCGGCATGTACGGTCTGTTCCTTCTGATCGAGGCGGTGCGCCAGTTGCGCGGCGAATGTGGCGCACGCCAGGTTGCGCAGGCGGAAACCGCGCTGGTGCACGGCAACGGCGGCGTGCTGTCCGCGCAGGCTACAGTCATACTGGGGACACAGGCGGCGCTGTAGCGTTCAGCTTCGGCTGCTGCCCGAGCGCGGCGGCCGGATCAGGTGGACTTCAATTCTTACCCCGCTCCCCGATCGCAATATGGTTTCTCCGGTCGGCGACAGTGACCATTGCCATTAAAATTATACTTGACGTGCCTGCGGCCGCAGAGAAGAGAATGAGAGCCAAGCTGCTGCTGTTCAGCAGAGCTCCGATGCAGATTCCAACCGCCCGCACACCGAGCATCACCAGTTCCAGCAAAAAATACGAACGCTGAAGACCCAGAATAACTGCTCCGATCGACGCCGGCACGGAAACGTTGCCAAGCATCCAGGATATGGCGAGAATCTGCGCATCGGTCCCCGCACGTGCCCAGTTCGGGCCGAATATCCATGCAAACAAGATTGGTCCGGCGACGAGCAGAACCACAGCAATCGGACCGCAGAGCATTGTAAGCTGGAGGGCCGCCTTTCGCATCATTGGCTGCATGGATTGGCCGGATAGATGAACCTCGTTCAGTTTCTGGAACAGAACGCTGCGCATGCTCTCCACCAGGACCTGATTCGGCAAGATCAGCATCCGGTAGGCCAGCCAGAACAGTCCGGTCTCGTTCGCACCGAAAAAGCCAGTCAACAACAAGGTCGGGACATTTCCGGAAAGCGAATTGAGCACAGACTGTGGAGCGCCGTAGATTGCGAAATGAGAATAGCGTGCGGCAATGTGCCGCATTGCCCCCAAATGACGCGTTGCGGCCAACGCTTCCAGCAGTAAAGGCCAGACCCGCGCCAACACGAACAAAGCAAGGACTTGGCCAAGGAGCTGGCCAATAAGCAGACCATACAGATTGGGCCAAATTACCCAGAGCGATAGCTGGAATATAACGACCAGCGCCGATCTGACGACCTGATAGAAGGCGAGGGGCTTAAACCACTGTCGTCGGATACAAACAGATTGGAGCGTAACGAACAGAGCCGCCGCAAAAATCGCGATTGGACCGAACCAACATAGGCTGACGGCTACTGCCGAACCAAAAACTCTTGTCAGCCAACCATAAAGCAGCAGCGCACCTCCTGCCGAGCCCAGAGCGAAACAGGTTGCAACGCTCAGGCAAAGGGCCGTCGATGTCATGGAGTCCCTATCGGCCTCCTCAATCACGATGGCTTGGTGAAACATCAACGTGGAGGCGGCGATGATCGTGGTCACAATCGCATTGAACGACCCGAACAGGCCAAAATCGTGCGGATCATAGAAGCGGGTAAGGATGGGTGAGGCGGCGACAACCAATCCTTGTCCAACGGCGCTTCCCAGCCCAAGCGCCGCGACGTTGCCAAGCGAACGACGAGAGGCGACCCGGCGCAGACGCAGCCAGATGCGATCGAAGAACGGGCCTTCGCCAGCGTCGGCGGTCAATTTGCAAACCGAGGGGAAGGCAATCTGCTCAATGCGCCGCGATTTCTCGCGGGCCCGATGCGGGTGTGCCGTGGCAGCGCGAACTGAAGTCGGTGACCGCTGAACCGGCTCGCCGCCTCACGTGATCCGTCAGTTGCTCCATCGTCAACTACGATGACCTCAAAATCGGACGCCGTTTGGGCAAGGCAGCTTCGAACACTGCACGATAGAAAAAGGATGCGGTTGCAACCAGGGATTACGATCGACAATTCAGGCATTGGCACCCTGGCCGACATTCGCCGGATAGTCGGCCCTTCCGACCATCTGGCGGGCAGGGTTACCGCGCTTCGGCGCGATTTGCAAAGTCGGTAGCGCCATGACGCCATCAGTCGAAGCCCGACCGCCGATCGGTGGTCGCTGCGGGGTTACGCCGTAGATCTGGCCTGTTTCGGCGGAACGAGATGTGAACGTGGTAGTCCTCGCCTTGCCGGCGCGCTGCGGTTGCGGGACTTGACCGTGATGCCACGCTTGAGCGCCGGGCATAGGTGTCGTCGCGTCGGTTCCGGGTGGGCAGTGAGTGTTGCAAATTGTGGGGACGATCGGCCGGATCGGACGTGATCATGTGGTCAAGGCGGAGTCGATCAAGCAGATTGGTCGTGATCTGAAGGTGCAGCAACGCGACTCGGAAGGTGCGGCGATCGGGGAAGACGTCGCGCGCGAGTCACCGGACTATCGGGATGTTCGGCGAAGGATTGCTTTACCGCATTGGCATCGCCAGATAAATTCGCCGATGGTGATAGCCCGAGGCGACACCAACCTGCACTCAGTCAGATGACCAGAACCGCACTGATCTTTCTCGTCCAGCTGCTGGTGTTGCCGGCCATCTCCTGGGCCGCATCCGACGATCACGCACTGCCGCCACCTACGCTCGACGACGAATTCAATTCTCTGCCGCTACATTACCGGCCAAGCGGCCGCGATATCTGGGGACTGATTGCGCCGCGCACCCCGAATGGACGAGGCGGTCCCAACTGGTTCGAAGGCGCCACGCACATGTGGTGGACCAACCCGTTCAATGCGAACACTCCGATCAATGGCCTCTACACCGCGTCCAACGGTCAGTTGCGTCTGGGACTAATGCCGACACCGCCTGCCTACCAGTCCTGGATCGACAGATCAGCCGGGATCCATATGCCGTTTGTCGGCACTCTGCTCTACTCGGTTCAGAAACAGCGCTACGGTTACTTCGAGATCAGGGCATCGATTGACGCAGTGTCTGGGCTTACGTTTCAGGCATGTCTGGAGACCGGCGACGTAGCCTTCCCATTCGAGATTGATATCATACTCTACACAAGCAGCGATGGCTCACAGCACGTGAAGTTCGATATCGCGACCCGTAAAGGATGGCCATCAACAGAGGTCCGCAGCATCGATATCGCCCGAATGCACACGTACGCCATTGAATGGACCTTGACCACAATCAAATGGTACATCGACGGGATTGAGCGGTGGTCGCAGCCGAGCCCTGGAGGGAATTACGATATCTATCCGGCCCTCTGGTACCTCCTGACGGCCGCGGACTACGGCGGTAGCGATACCGATCCCAACCCCGCGCAGTTGCCCGCCTACGCCCATGTCGATTGGGTCCGCAACTGGTCATCCAACCCGTACGCGGATCCTGTCCGGTCCGGAGTCGCTCGCAACCCGCGTCACAACTGATCGGCTGGTCACTCTTGCAACCGCATGGAGTTTGCCTTCCGCCTGCTTGCGTGCTGTCAGCACTGTGGGCAGTGTCGACATGGCTCCAAACCGATTCGCGCATACAACTCGCTCGCCAAATTTTGCTTGCACACGATTCCACTGCTCGCCTCCACAACACATGTTGGTGTTCTCGAGCGGAACATCGACCTTGGATTCTGCTGCATGGTCGCCCGCATGGGTGGTGCTTGAAATCAGAGCACGACGAAACCCTGATACCGGTCCAAGACTCCGTCATTCTCGCAGAGCGTATCTCCTCCCACACTCACACGAATTTTAATATCGTTACGGTGATGTCCCGGCTAGGTCTTCGGGCGTGTTACTGCTCCGAGGGCCGGACCGGTCAGTGCGCATCAAGCAAGCAGGAGGCAAGTCGATGGGGGTGTTGGATGTGGTCAAGGCTTACACGCCATGGGCAATCAGACGCGCGTCGCACCGCGTCAAGCGGGAGGTGCGGTGGGCGCGCAACGCGCGTCAGCCGGTGAGCAAGGTGTTCGAGGACGTTTACAATCAGAGCTCGTGGGGCGGCGAACAAGGCAAGTTCTATTCGGGGCCTGGTTCGGACGGCAATGCCGCTCGCATCTATGCACAGGGCATCGAGGCGTTCTTAAACGAATGGAACATAAGCTCAGTTGTCGACCTTGGTTGTGGGGATTTTCGAGTCGCCAGCCGGTTTCTCAACGATGAAATCTCGTATGTGGGCATCGATATCGTCGAATCCCTAGTGCACGAGAACCTGGCCAAGCACCGGAGCGAGAAGATCAGCTTTGCATGCCTCGACATTATCAAGGATCAATTGCCAGAAGGCGAACTCTGCCTCATCCGCGAGGTATTTCAGCACCTATCCAATGCCGAGATACTCGAGGTCATGCCGAAGCTTCGGCAATTCCGCTACGTGGTTTACACGGATCACCAACCGGGGCCGGGGGCTCGGTGCATACCAAATCGCGATATCTCTCATGGCGTCGACACGCGCATATGGCTGGACTCGGCACTGTTCCTCGATCAGCCTCCTTTCAATGCTGATACGCAACTGTTGTTTGAGACTCCTGCCTCCACGAACCTGCGCAATCCTGGCGAGCAATTGCGTACTTATCTTCTGCGGCCGTAAGGACGGGGGGCTCCGCAATCGCCAAGCCAAACAGCCTGTAGTTGGACCGTAGCTGGCAGAGCTCTCCACGACCTTGCCGCTCTGCGAGCGGAGTCTTGATCTCAACCGAGAGCGCCGCTGTCTTTAGTTCGCGCTGTCGATGATCACCCTTGATGCGCCGGCGTCATGCCTTCGTCGCGGGATCGGGATCCCGCAGCACGTCAAGCGGTACCAGCCGCCCGTCCCGCTCGAAGTGCCAGAAGGTCCAGCCATTGCAGGCCGGGGCGTTCTGGACCGCGGCTCCCACCTTGTGGATTGAGCCTCTTGCGGCGCCAGCCACCACTGACCCGTCGGCGGCCACAACGGCACTGATCCGGCGCATTCGATCGAACAATTTGGTTCCAGGCGGCAGCAGTCCGCGTTCTACCAGGCTACCAAACGGCACCCGCGGCACGTCACGTTTCGATATGGCGCCCGACAACCCCTCCTCGGGCACGGGCCGCGTCGCCCGGACCCTGCCAATCGCGGCCTCGGCGTAAGCGGGATGGCGCTCGATACCGATGAAGTGCCGATGCAGCCGCTTCGCCACCACGCCCGTCGTGCCGGTGCCGGTGAACGGATCGAGCACGATGTCGCCCGGTGCCGTGCTGGCCAGGAGCACGCGGTGCAGCAGTGCCTCAGGTTTCTGGGTCGGATGGAGCTTCAGTCCGTGCTGGTTGCGCAGACGTTCCGGCCCGGTGCATAGCGGCAGAAACCAGTCGCTGCGCATCTGGATGTCGTCGTTCAGCGCCTTCATCGCCGCGTAGTTGAACCGGTGGCGCGAGTCTCGGCCCCGTGCCGCCCAGATCAGCGTCTCGTGGGCATTGGTAAAACGCCGGCCGCGGAAATTCGGCATCGGATTGGTCTTGCGCCAGATAACGTCGTTCAGAACCCAGAATCCCAGGTCCTGCAACGCGGCGCCGATGCGGAAGATGTTGTGATAGGCCCCGATCACCCACAGCGTGCCGTCCTTGCGCAGCAGCCGGCGACATTCGGTAAGCCATTCCCGGGTAAACGCGTCATAGGTGGCGAAGTCGGCGAACCGGTCCCATTCCTCGTCCACACCGTCGACCAGACTATCGTCGGGCCGGCGCAGTTCGCCACGGAGCTGCAGGTTGTAGGGCGGGTCTGCGAACACGCAATGCACCGAGGCCGGTGGCAGCATGCGCATGAGCTGCACGCAGTCCCCGAGCATGACCTGATCGAGCGGCAATTCACGGACGACTTCCACGGTGCTTCCGTGTGATGGGGTTGTGGCGGGGCCAGATTGAGCGGCGGTCGTATGGTGGCGGCCTGCCCGCAGTCGCGTCAATCGGTCAGATCGATAGGGTTCCGTGAGCAGAGGCTTCGGACGCGATGGCCCAGCTCAATCCCTACCCGTCGGGCCTAGATCAAGTTCCAACGCGAGCTGGCTCACCGTGCCAAAGCTCGGCCGATGGTGACGGGTCGGTCCCAGCCGGCGCAGCGCCGCCACATGGAATTCGGTCGCGTAGCCCACGTTGCTGCCCCAGCCATACTCGGGAAAGCGCACCGCCAGCCGCGCCATCGCCCGGTCGCGCAGAACCTTGGCAACGATCGAAGCGGCGGCGATCGACAGCGAACGCCCGTCACCCCCGACGACGCATTGCACGGCGCAGGTCAGCGGCGGCGGCTGGTTGCCATCGACCAGGGCAAGATCAGGCGGCGAGGGCAGGCGGGCAACAGCGCGGCACATCGCCAGCAATGCAGCACGCAGGATGTTCAAACGCTCGATCTCCGCCACGGAGGCGGCCCCGACGGCGATCTCGGCACGGCCGGACAGACGCAGCGCCTGGAATGCCACCAGCCGCTGTTCGAGTGTCAGCTTCTTGGAATCATCGAGCAGCCCGGCCAGCCGGCGGGGCACCCCGGTCGGAAATATCACGGCGGCGGCGACGACCGGGCCGGCGAGCGGGCCGCGCCCGACCTCGTCCACTCCCGCGACCCGCCCGCCCGCGCGCTTTTCCAGCAAAAAGTTCGGCACGAAACCTGATTAGCAACCACCAGGGAGTCGAGCCAATCGTTATCCGGCAACGCTGAGCTGGTTTGTGAGATGGCTGACCAGGCTCCGCACCTTTGGCGAACTGGCGCGGTAGGCCGGGCTAACCGCATGCAACGTGCCGCCCGCCGGCTTGTGGTTTGGCAGCAGCCTGACGAGCCGGCCGTTGGCGAAGTCGCTTTCTACCAGATACTGCGCGCAAAGCAGGACCCCTGCGCCGGCACGTGCAACATCGCATCGCAGCATGGCGTTGTTGACCTGCAACCTGCCATAGATCGGTACCTCCGTTGGCCCGTCCGGCCCATCGAAACTCCAACTCACGCCGGCGGAGCCGCTGCCTGTGACGCAGTGATGCGTGCTGAGTTCCGTGGGCGTGGTGGGCGCGCCATGGCGGGCGAGATAGGAGGGAGCCGCACAGAGCACATAGTCGAGTGGCATTAGTGGCCAGGCGACGAGGCCGGCCCCCGTGGTCGGAGTGGTGCGGATTGCGAGATCGTAGCCTTCCTCGATCAGGTCGACTGAGCGATCAGACAATTCGACGGCCAGCGATAGGTCGGGATGCCGTTGCAGGAAATCGACGACGAGTGGACCGAGCCGCGTGCTGCCGAACACAACCGGTGCGGTTATGCGCATATTGCCCTGCACCTGAGCTTCCGGCCTGGCCGAAGCGCGTGCCGTCTCCATTTCCTCGAGGATCCGCGTGCACTGGACGAAGAAGCTTTCCCCGACATCGGTCAGCGCAACGCGCCGAGTTGTGCGGTGCAACAGCCGAACGCCAAGCCAGTCCTCCAGCGTCTGCACATGCTTGCTGGCTGTGGCCTGGGAAATCCCGATTTCGCGCGCGGCCCCGGAGAAACTCCGGGTGCTCGCTACCTTGGCGAATACGGTCATGCTAGTCAGCCGGTCCACTATTACCACCCACCGGGGGAACGTATCCCCATCGTTCCATTGGCGAGCAATTCGATCCTTTGTACCCCTAACAGTGGAACCCACCAGTCAGGGGGTGACAGGAGCAGAAAAACCCGCAGAAATTCAGCACTTCGTGTCTTCTGTCTTGTCCTGGCCAGTCCTGCCGTGGTATCTATCGGGTTCCTAACGGTAGCTAGAACAACCCACAGAGTAGCATGGCAGGCGGCCGGACCATCCGCGCGAATGTCGTCGAATCGCTCCCTCCCGGCAAGACCGAGTGGGACAGCGAGGTGCGGGGCTTCGGTGTCCGGCGCCAGCGGCGCGACGCATTCTATATTGTAAAGTACCGCGACAGAGATGGCCGCCAGCGTGTCTTCACTATCGGCCGCCACGGGCCGGGCGATTGGATGCCCGACCGCGCCCGAAAGGAAGCCATCCGCATTAAGGGGCTTGTCCGTGATGGGCGCGATCCTGCTGTCGAGCGCGATCGGACAAAGAGCGCACCGACCATGGCGTCCTTCGTGGATCGCTACGTCCGCGAGTACGCAGCGGCACATAAAAAAACCAGCACCAGGATCCAGGACGAGCGTCGGCTGACGCTGAACATCCTGCCAGCACTGGGGTCGACGAAGCTTCGGGATATCGACCGGGCGCACGTCGCGCGGTTGCATGCCAGCCTGATCGAAACACCCGTCACTGCGAACCGTGTGGTTGACCTGCTCTCCGCGATTCTCGGATGGGCGGAGCGTGTAGGCGAGCGGCCGCAGCATTCCAACCCGTGCCGCCATATCGACCGCTATCCCGAAAAGGCCAGGGAACGGTTTCTGACGGCGCCCGAATTGGCGCGACTGGGCGACGCCCTGGACAGGTGCGCAGAAGCATGGACACCGGACAGCAAAGCCGAGTGGCACGATCTGTGTCTGCGGCAAGCTGAGGAAGCGGGCGAGAGCAACGCGGGAACCCATGCCGCGGGACGCACGCCCACGCGCGACTCGGCTGAAGATTGGCGCGCTATCGCCGCGGTCAGGTTGTTGATCACGACGGGCGGCCGCGTGAGCGAGATCCTGATGCTGCGGTGGGAATGGATAGACGCAGCACGGGGCACAGCGCGGCTGCCGGACAGCAAGACTGGCGCCAAGAATCTGTATCTGCCTCCCGCCGCGCTCACTGTATTGGACTCGCTGCCGCGCCTGGCGGGCAATCCGCATGTGCTGCCCGGCGATCGGCCAGGATCACATTTTCGTGGGATCCAGAAGCCCTGGCAGCGCATCCGCAAGCTCGCTGCCTTGCCTGATCTACGGCTGCACGATTTGCGGCATGCGTTCGCAAGCGTTGCCGTGGCCAGCGGTGACAGCCTGTTCATCGTCGGAAAGATCCTCGGCCACCGACAGGCCAGCACGACCGAACGCTATAGCCATCTCGCTCCAGATCCTGCGCTAGCGGTTGCCACGCGTACGGCGGAGCGACTGACCGACCTGATGGGCGCCAACAAGCGAAAGGACGGCGCCGAAGTGATTCCTCATCCCGCCAACAAGACGGGGTGACGATCCGCGCCCGGCGGCACCGGGCAAAGCGGCCGAGCGAGTGTCCTGGCGGGAGCTCGCCCGGCCTGACCCAAAGCAAAGGACACGACAATGCCCCAGGCCGCTGAACAGAATACACCCGACTTCCCCCCGAGCTACCCAACCGACGAAGTCATCCATGCCGAAAACGCGCAAGACGCGCTGCGCGATCTCGTGATGAGCACCCCAGAACGCGATAACTGGCCGATGGGCGATCTCGAGCCCGCGATCAGGGGCTTGCGCGGCACCCTCGGCATCATGAGCCATCTGGTCGTCTCAGGCGATGCGGTGTCACGCTCTGAATGGGAAACCGTCTCGAACAGCCTGTCCGAGTACGCCAAGCAGATCGAGAAGCTGTGGAAGGCAGCGTTCGAGCGGCATGTCGCCGACAAGGAAGCGCACCTTTTGGCCCTGGCCGCCGCCGAGGCTGAGAAGTCCGCGCCCGGTAGCAAACGGGACATCGAATTAGCCCAGGCGATGTGGGGACTGATGAGGAGGATCGCGCAGAACACGGTGGTGGCATGCGACGAGGAAGGGGCGAAATACCAAGACGACATTCGGAATCGATTGGCTGCAGTGAGCGCGGCTGAGGCCGATATGTCGCGGGCGGCAGAGGAGGGCCCTGCAACATGACCACCACGAACCCGATTGCTGATGACGCGGTAATATCCGCAGCTAAGAAACACAATAAAATGTTGGATGCAGTAGAGGATATCGATGTCATCGCGCGCATCATGAAAGCGCTCGGTAACGGCCAGGATGACGTGGATTGGCTCGTTGTTAACTGGCTCGGCGAAAGGCTTCAAAAGGTTCACGAAGCCATCGACGAACATCAGAACTGATACCCGCCGATACAGCAGGCCCTTGCGCTCTCCGGCCAGGGCGCAGTAAAGTTTCCTCCGTTAGGCATCTGCTTTCTTGCCGCCCAGGTTCGCCTGGGCGGCTTTTTCATATCCGGCCGCCGTGGAGGGGATAATGAGTTTGGCGATATTTCTCACCGTCTGCGCTGCCATCGCTCTGGTCGCACAGGCGATCGGATCGTACGGCTGGTATGGCTGGCTTGGCGTCGCCGCCTTATGTGTGTTCGCCGCGATCAGTTGGCGACAGGCGCTGAGGGGCGCCAGAACGTAGCCGGTGCTGGCAATCAGGCACCAAGACTAACGATCGTTAAACCGCCGTCGCTCTACAACGCCACTGCCCTTCCGCGCCAAGTTCGCTCGCCGCCGCTCGGGTGAGATTGCGTTCGTTTCACACGCGCCACGCGGTTGGTCGTGCTGGGTCAGGTCAGCGCAAAGTTGCTGGCGTGCAGCGAGCCCGCATCGACCCCGGGCAACGACAACGAACTGCCGTTGGGCAGGTTGATCGTTGCCCCACCGGAGATCGCCGAGGTCGCTGCCTGCACGTCGGTGAAGGACGCGAACTGCGCCTTGCTGAATTCGATCATATCCTGCGCCGGGTTGAAACCGCTGATCGTGTCAGAGCCGGTCGCAAGGCTGGTGAGCACGAACTCATCCGGCGCCGCCGGCGTCGCCGGTAGGGTCTCGTTGGCCGACGTGCCGTAGATGAACCGCATATTATCGTCGAGGACGTTCCAGGTCGCGCCAGGATTACCCACAACACCGGCGTTGATGATGTGGCTGCCGCTCATGTCCCACAGCACTACTGAGCCGTCGGCGTTCTGCATGACGAGGTCGGTATGACCGTCGCCGAAGTAATCACCCGTGCCCTTGACGTGCCATGTTGGGCCGGGATTACCCACAAGACCTGCGTTGACAATGGCGGAGCCGCTCAAGTCCCATAGTACGACCGAGCCGTCGGTGCTCTGCATGACGAGGTCGGTGTGACCGTCGCCGAAAAAATCGCCGGTGCCCTTGACCTGGTATGTCGAGGGGCCCGCCACAAGGCCGGCGTTGACAATGGCGGACCCGCTCACGTCCCACAGCACGACCGATCCGTCAGTGTTCTGCAAGACTATGCCGCTGGTACCATAGCCGAAGAACGCGCCCGTGCCTTTCACCTCGTATGTCGAGGGGCCTGCCACAAGACCGGCGTTGATAATGGCGGCGCCGCTCATGTCCCACAGTACGACCGAGCCGTCGTCGCTCTGCATAACGATGGCGGTACTGCCACCGGGGAAAAAGCCGCCCGTGCCTCTGACGTGCCAACTCGCGCCGGGATTACCCACAACGCCGGCGTTGACAATGGCGGGGCCACGCATGTCCCACAGCACGACCGAGCCGTCGGAATTCTGCATGACGATGGAACTGCCACCGTCCCCGAAGAAACCAGGTGCAACCGATCTGGACCAGGAGCCGTCGGCGTCCAAGATAGACCAGTCGCCGGTTACGATATCCTGGCCATACACAACACCGTCGTAGTACACCAGTTGTGCGGTGCCATTGCCAAGGGGGAGTGGCGATCCGTTTTCCTGCGCGACGCCAGCGGGTGAAACGGTGAATACGTTCCCCGCAGCGGTGAAGGAGCCGGACCCAGGTGTGATGGCTGTGCCGCTGGCCGTATCCTCGACGCTCCAACTCGCGCCGGGATTGCCCACAAGACCAGCATTTACAATGGCGGGGCCGCTCATATCCCACAGCACGATCGACCCGTCGGCATTTTGCAAAACGATATCGCTGCGGCCGTCGCCGAAGAAATCGTTCTTACCCAATTCTGTGTCCTCCCAGTCTTTCTGCCAGCTCGGTAGCTGATCTTTCGGCCACGATTCGAAACACGCGATCAGAAACTACGGTATTCGCGGCGCCGTTGGTGGATGTCAAGTGTCGATCAATGAGTCTCAGCTGTGCCGGCAGTTCGTCTATTCTTTATGCAGAACCCGTCGACTTTGCCATGGTAGCGGCGCCTCTACGCCGCCAGCACCACCGCAAGCTGTTCTGCCACCGCTGTAAAGTCGTAGGGCGGCGGCGGCTGCATCGTGCCGTGTTGCTGATGGTGCGCCCATTCTTGGGTGCATCGAGGGTGGGGCCAAACGTCATGGAAGCCGAGCAGATGCAGCTCGACGCCCATGCCGCTGGTCAAGTGTGAAACCGTCCACTGGGCGCTGATGACTGAGCGGCAGCATGCAACGACCGCAGCGATATCGGCGATATCTGGCTCGTCGGGCAGAACGTCAATGACATCGGTATCCGTAGCTTGCTGCCGATCGGTGCCGGTTTGCAGCGACACAACCGGCATGCGCGACCATAGCGGGCGCAGATCCGCAAGCGGCGGCCGGCAGGTCCAAAGCCCATCGTCACACCCCTCCTCTCTGAGCGGCACGTCCGCGGCTAACAACCAACTCTTATAGTCCCGCTGGCCGCCGCCATTTGACCAACAGAGGCCGATCGCATCCTTCGGCATAAGCCTGCGATAGTGTTCGACGAGCTCGGGATCAGCGAATAAATGCGGAATGGGCTCGGCGATGCCGTCGGCTTTTAGCATCTCGCGCAAATCATATAGCGGCACGCCTCTATCATAGCGCGGCGTCGGGAACGGGATTGCTACTTCATGCGTATCACCATGCAGCTCGATGCCAGGAAAGCTCGCGGTGAACAGTTTGTGAAGCTGCGGCGGCGACTGAAAGATCACATGCGCCGAGCCAGAGATCTGCTTCAGCATTGGCAGGCCGACGGAATGAGCCAACAGATCGCCAATGCCGCCGATCTGGGTAACGGGCGGCGACAGAACGACAACCTCGCCATCGGCGATCATCTGGTCGAGCAACCGCCGCTTTTCAGGAAGCGCAGCCCGTCGGGCGTTTCCGCCGCTCATCTTTTGAGTCCGTCACCCAATGGCGGTCTGATCGTTGGTCGGTTGAGGTCGTCGCTGACTTCCCAGCCCTCGGCGATCACCACCCATTTGGCACTGAGTCGCTTGGCGATCCGTCGGGTGCCGACGCATAGGAAAATGTCATTGCCATCCGAGTCAAAATAATAGGCCGCCAGGGTGTCGCTCATACGGCTTGGCGCACCATCACTCGCGGCTCCAGACATCACCATCCCCGCATGCGGTGTTGCGACATTGCCGTGACCACGCGCGGATCTAGCTTTTGGATTTGGTGTTTCGCGCGTAGCCTTTGTACATGCAACAGCCGATCAGCGAGCGAATCATCGACGCTGCTGCGCACGAGCGGCCGATCAAGCATCCAGCGCAACGCTTTCGCATAGCGACGGCGCGCGGTAGTGCCATCTCGCAATCCATCGGCGGAACTTGCGCGCAACGAGCGTCTGACCGTCGGCGATGCCGAGCCTCCCTCCGCGATAAAAATCCGTTCCTCAATCGAGCGGGCCTGCATCAAACGATGGACCAATTGAGGCGTTAAATCTGGCTTATTCATCGCGATTACCTACACAAAGTTAGGGAACGGCCGGCCGGGGCACACTGCTGATGAGCCCCCGGCCGGCTGCCCAGCAGCACGCGGGAGGGGGCCCCGCGTTCGCCGCATCCGGGAACTGCCGACCGGAAGAGACAACCCCGGTCGGCCGCCCAGCAGCGCAGCACGTTGAGGCGAGTCAACGGCGCACCACATCTCATTCTTCATTGACCAGTTCTTCAACCGGCTCAGCCGGTCCGTAGACCTCGGCAAGCTGCTCGAGTGCATCAGTCAAATCTGTAATCCGCCTTCGCAGGCTGTCCGCCGCGTTCTTCCCACGAATGAATGCATGGCTGTCCGCGCTTTCTCGTTGTTCCCGACGCAGATCGGCCAAGCGGTTGCTCAGCGCGCCGGCGATGGAACGGTTTTTTCCGAGCTTGGCAAACGAGGCATCCAGCGCATCGCGCTCTGCGTTGATTCCGCGCTCGAGTTCCTGCGCGACCAGGAGATTAGCAGTCACCGTGGCGAGTTCCGATTCTGCTTCGTCCAGCTCCGCTTCGATTTCATTGCGCCAGGCGGTGATAATGGGCGGTGGTTGTTCCATCAGATTATCCCGATCATGGTGAGAGTCCGTTGGTAAGTCGAAACAGGAGAATTCCACTCGCTCGTTGTCCCCAATCGCTCTGCGGGATCGAGCGGAGGACTCTTCAGAACATCGGGATAAATATGCATGTCCAGAAGCTAATAGCTCGGCGATCAGTAGCCGCTCCGCCGCCACGGCGGCGGACAGCGCCAGCGCTGCCTCATACTTCGTCCTGACGATGGACCGCTGTCTCTCCAGCAAACTTTGATTGATGCCATATGACAGTTCAGAGCGCAGCGCTTCCATCGCCTCGTCTGCATCGCGATATGCGTCATTAAAGGTTGCGATTTCCGAGCGCAATCTGGCGATCATCGACGCCCGGTCTGGCTCGGCCGGAATAATTTCTCCGGCAATGAGCCGCATCGCCCGCATCATCGCAGGCGTGGCATCGCCAGTGGATTCTGGCGGCGGTGGCGCCGGGCCTTTCATTGCGTTTATCTTGTCTAACCGATCGCGCAGGCGGCGGCCGGTTTCAGGCATGCTCATGCTCGTCGCGCTGAGCTGCAACTCAATCGCTAGCCGCTCGATTTCTCGCTCGCGATCCTCGCGGCAGCGTATGAATGCAGCGCGTTGCGCGGCGATTGCCGCGTAGGTCGGGTCGTCCATGATCGGCGCGATCGACGAAGACACGAGATCGGGCCGCCGGATCCCTTTATAGGGGTCGACGATCTCGTCTGTGCCAGTGGTGGAGCGGCGGGAGCGGGTTAATATGGCCATGCGAAATAGAATCTCACGCCGCCCTGGTCATAGGGAGCTTTTCGGTGACCAGAGGCAAGATTTTCCGCAGCCGTTCGGCAGACGTTGGGCCTTCGCCGCAAAGGTAGTCGTACGCCGCACCCTTCACACCAGGCGGTCGGCGCCCCGCGAGACGGTCCGCCTGCCAGGCAGTGGTCTCGTAGGCCAGGAGAATCGCCGATATCTTCTCCCCGGCGGGCGCCCACCGCATCGGGCCGACTGCAGCTAGAAGCTGCACCAGCGCTTTGTCGCGCTGCCGCTGCTTCACAACGGCGAGCCACCCTGTCCGGACGCCCAGGGCTGCCTCCCACGGCGCCCCTGCTAAATTCAGTCGCATTGCCTCGGCGGTCTCGACGCGGCCGCTCTCCTGTAGAAAGGCAGCATCGGCGGCAAGGCGATCAGCAATATCTAGTGCGTATGACATCAGCGATCAGGCACGGAATTCGAACGGCACACACTGTTCTGACAGGCGCCGTCACCTCGCGAGCCTTTAAATCTGCTTCCGCACTTTATGCAAATGTGCCAGACATCACGTTGGGGGTGCCCGCCAGGAGCCAGCGAAGTAACCATGCCTGCGATCGCCTCTCTCACAGGCTTCAAATTCGTCAATCTGTTAGGATTCGTGGGCACGACCGCCTCCGGTTATATAAACAGCATCGGACGCCCGTCCGAATATGGACTATCATCCACAGCCGTAACGCAGCGCGCGATCGCCATTATCAGCGCAATGGCGCAATCGATCTTGAGTTCCGGGCGGGACTTCCGAGGATACACATTCGAGCGCGCATCATAATGGCCAACCACGTTCCCGACGCACCATTCGAGCACTGGATTGCCGTCGTGCTCGATGCGACCCGCACGAATAGCCGCGTCTAACTCCTTCGTCGGCTCCGAGAAGTTCTGAGTATTCGCACGGAACTCTAACATCGGAACGTCTTGCGCTATCATACGTTGGGCGAATTGCGTTGCTGACCACGGGTCATACGCTACGCTCAACACCCGAAATCGCTGAACAAGGTCTACCAGCGCCTCTTCGATGCGCTGGTAGTCGGTTTCATTGCCTTCTGTGACGGTCAGATATTCATCCGCCGCCCAGCCAGGGTAACTGGCGTGGCGTGCCTCCATAACGGCAAACTCATTCAGGAATGCAAACGAGAAAACCTTATATCGCAGCAGACCGTCATCCCCGCGAGTGGGGAACGCTAGCAGTAGTGCGGCAAGATCGCTGCGAGTCGCGAAATCCAGCGCAGCGTGGCATTCTTCGCCTTCCAGATCCGCCAGGCGCAAGTCGGTGTTTGTACACTCTCGCCATGCCCGGATAGAGAACAACGCCTCATCGGCTCCAGCCCAGATGTTTAGGTGCCGCGTCATAGCCACCGCTTCCTGCGCCGCGTTGTTCCTTGCCTGACGCATGATCGCTCGCACGGCATCAGGCTGAACCGCCTGTCCCCAAGATGGGTTAGCCTTGATCCAGGTGGCTTCGTCCCAGGGATCGTCGCCTTCATCGATCGTGTAGATCAGAGAGAATAGGCGGTCGTCAGTATGCTTGCCTTCTAAAATGCGAACACTGTAGTCCCAAAGCTGTTTCCCGATTCCCACCGAGTTGCCTGTGGCCGTCGAAATCGACAGCAGCATCGGATGGCGCCGCTTGCCCATAGCGGTTAGCAGAATGTCGTATACCTCGGGCGTCTTGTGGCTTGCTATTTCGTCGCAGACTGCGACCTGAACATTGAGACCATCCAGGGCTTTGGCGTCGCTGCTAATAGGGATAAACTTTGAAGCGCTTTCCGTCGAGAATATAGAATTGGCCGCAACGTCGATATTGTATTCGCGGCGAAACCAGGCCGACCGCCTCGCCATGTTCTGCGCCGCGTCGAACAGGATACGGGCTTGGTCCCTGGTGACGGCGGCGGCATATCCTTCAGCGCCGCCCTCGCCGTCGCCGAACGTGAGGTAGAGCGCTATGGGGGCCGCAAATGTCGTCTTGCCGTTGCCACGGGGCACAAAGACGACGGCTTGTCGAAACCGGCGCGCGCTATCCTGCCGCCCTACGAAGCCAAAGAGGTTGGCGAATACCAGGCACTGCCACGGCATGAGGCGTAGTGGTTTACCCGCCTGTGGCCCCTTGATGTTGTCCATGCCGCCCGCAAACAGCATCGGCGCCTCGGCCAGGGCCGGACGGAACGACCAGGGACCATCGCCCGCTTCTGCGATCGCCAGGTCGGCCAGAAACCGCGTACAGGCAAGCTGGACAAGGCGGCAGGCAGGGATGGCCCCGTCACGGACCTGCATGGCGTAGGTCACGCCAGCAGCCACGCCGGCGGGATAATCATGCAGCATCTGCACCTCCACGAACGCGCAGGGCGCGGATGCGGGCGCCGATGTCGTCTGGGACGGCCCCTATCCTGTCCCGGTCGCTGGAGGCTGCTACGGGCGCCCCGCGGCGGGCAGCGCTCCCCATGGGCTCGGTGTCGAGCGCCGCGCGGCCTCGGGGGGTTAGCCCGAATTCAGCCAATAGCCGCGCGGCCTGAGAGCGGGCCGCCTCCAGGGTGCGCGAGGCGGGATGGCTCTTACAGCCGCCGTCGCCGGCACGAACCGTCATACCTTGAACAGCCAGGATCGCGCGCGCCGCGCCCTCGGTGGCCAGCGTCTCGCACAGCAGCGCAAACGCACGGAGATCCGAACCCGCGAGCGTGCCGAGCCAGACGGCCTGCGGCGCCAACTCTCGCCATTCCGTCGCGGCCGACTTGGATAAATTGGCAGGCGGATCTGGCGCGACATCAAGCCGCCCTGCCGGTACGCTAACACGCCGGTCCGGGCGATCATTGGCGGCCAGCTCCTTCACGCCCTGCGGTTTTCGTTGTCTCGGCATCGGCTTTAACTCCTGCTGGAATTTTGTTGGGGAAACGCCGGCGGCAAAAATTGCCTTGGGGGCGGTCCACCGAGGCAATTCGAAAAAGAACGCACACCCCCATACGGGTGGCATTTCTCTGGGGGGGTTGGTTGCGTAACGACTGCGAGGAACATGCGGGAAGTTGCGGGAAGTTGCGGGATTGCCCGCCTAAGCACTGGCGGGGCCGCCGCACGCAGCAGCAACCTCAAGTTGCTGCGCGAGGATGGTCCCTGGCTTAGGCACATTGATCCTCGCGCGGCAAAGACCGAAACGATTCCACTCGCCGGCAGGTTGTGCGCCAGCGCGGGAAGTTGCGGGATCATTGGCTGTCACCGTCGACAACCCAGAGAGCGGCGGGGCTGAAATCTACGTGCAGCCCGGCGGCGATGGTCTTGCGGATCTTGCTTTTGAACCTACCGGTCGCGACGCCGCACTCGGATGTTAATCGTTCCACGCACGATCTCTGAGCATCTGGCGTGAGGAACCCGTGGTGAACGAGCAACCGCCGGACTGAACGATCATCGCCGGACAGTTTTGGGGAATAGGGCTCTGCTGCTGCCGGCGTGCCTTGCTTGATGGCCTCAGCGATGGCTGCCAGGTCGAACTGGGAGGCGATCTTTACTTCGGGCGGCGTCCATGGTTCTGCGGCGGGCACGATCTCGCCGTTGTCGAGGCTGTGCGGCATCTTCTGAAACCACTCGGCGTCGCGTATGGCGTGGTAGTTCTGTTTCGCGTCGTCGAGGCGCACGAAGAGGCTGCGCGCCTTGGCGTCGGTCGGAAGCCCGAATGCCCTAGCGTCGTCCTCGGACATGCCGGTGAGCGTCAGAGCGATACGGACAGCGCCGATGATGGCACTCGCGCCGCGGGCGCTCTCAGGATCGCCGGGCGCCGATCCGCTGCCCTTACGTGTGTGATGGAGGATGTCGACGGCGATGGCGTGATCGACGGCTAGCTCGCGAAACTTAGCGATGACGGCGCGCAATGCGGTATTATCATTTTCCTCACAGCCGTGGAGCTCGGCCAGCGGGTCTACGATGAGAGTGCCTGGCTTGTGCCTGTGGATCAGCTCGACCAGGCGTTCCATCGCGGGGGTAAACCGGATGGCGCCAGCGTCGTCGCGAATGAGCAGAGTGCCGATGCCGGCGGGACCTGTTCGAATGACCTTACCCTGGATATCGACTGGTGTGGCGCCGAACTGTCGCAGGGTGGCTGATAACCGGCGACGCTGTTCGTCACGGTCGTCTTCCACGTTGTAGACGATGACTGGGTCAGCGGCGACTGGGTGGAACCGGCCAAGGTTGCGCCCCAGCGCGAGAGCGCTCGCCCAGGCAAGAACGAGGCTCGACTTCAATGCCGACGGTGGACCGGTGAGCAGCGTCACGGCGCCGCGCAACAGATAACCTGGCGCGACCCATGGACGCCTCGGAATATCGCCTTCGGTCCAATCGTCAGCGTCGATCCAGATCGCGGGAGCGGTGCTCTGAGAACCATTCCCAGCCGCGCCATTCGCCCGGTGGAACTGGTGTTGCCTCGCCGCGTCGAAATCGGGAAAGCCGCTTGCGTCCATGGTCACGCCGCCTCCCGGGCAGTCGCCTCAGCGATCACCCACCGTGCCACCTGGCAGACTTCATCTCGAGACAAACCGAGGTGTAGCCCTTCGGCGAACGCGCTAGCCTCGATGCTTTCATGCGGCGCATGATCGCGGAACATCCTGAATAGAAGCTTGGCTAACTTTTTGCGTTCAACAGCTTTTGTAATGCCGAACTGCTCTGCGAGTTCTTTCAGCGCGCGCTTCCGATCGCTGCCGAAATCCAGAATGGCTACCGTATCGAATGCATCCACAGCGGCGACGGTGCACCAGGAAGGAAGATTGCTGCGGTGGAGCGGGTCAGTGCCGTTATGCGAGTAGACGCGTTCGATACCACCGAAGGTCTTGATGTCGGCACCGAACGAGCCGGACTGGGAATTGGGGTGACGAAACTTGCTGCCATGCTTGTCGTATTTGTGCCCGGTCAGGATATGAGAGAGGTCGAGGCGCGAGCGGATCTTTTCGATCAGGCTGTCATTCGGATCGAAGCCAGCCGCCATACGAGTCGCCAGCCGATCGGCAGCTGCAGCGTGTGCCACGGCTGCGATGCGTTCCTGCTCTACCTGCCGTTCGGCGAGTAATTTGGCAGCCTCGCGCGTGATCCAGCTGGCATCGACAGCAGGACCGCGCTTCGCCGTCGCCAGGTGCAGATCAAGCAGCCCCTCGTTGGCACAAGTCGGCAGGTAGAAGACAGCAGCTGGCCCGACCTTCGACCCGTCGATCACGCCATCGAGCTGGAGCTGGCGCGCGAAGACCTCGCAGACCGGTAGGAGGGGATCAATTTCCTCCGAGAGTGGCGCCACTACGCGGTAGCGCGGCATCTGCGGCGTATCACTGTGCGACGTGTAGACGATGCCGGCGGTGGACAGTCTTTGTGCTGTAGTGCCAGGCGTCGGCGGAACTTCGCCGGTGTTCTTGTTGACCTCGATGTCCAGCACGATGGCGGTTCGGGCGACGGCGTTTCGTGCCACCCGGCGCACGCGGTAGAGGCTGTCTGGCTCAGGCGTAAATCGCGTCGTCGCAAAGCAAGTGGTGTCCTTCGGACCGACGCGCCGGTGGTCGCAGACGATCGATGCGAAATCGCCCCAGTCCAGGGTCTCGGCCGTACCGATAGCGTTACCGCGTGGTTCGGCAGTCTCGAACCAGGACAGATGGATGGTTGCCGAACTCATGTTTTTTGCGCCTTAGCGACGCGGCGTAGACGCTCCATCTCGTCATAGGTCGCACCGGCGAGCATGCCGTACGGATCATCATCCGACCGCAAAGCCCATGCGCGGAAACAGGCGTCCCGCATCTCTTTCTGCTCCGCGGGACTGGCGACGCGATAGCGCGATAGGAGGTTCCACCAGGGGCCGGACAGGCAGTCCAGTTCCGCAGTCATGCGCGACCACCGCGGCGCAACATCGCCGCATCAAAATGGACGGTCTCTCCTGTGGCCAAGATCAAAGTCGCCCCGCCCAGCGTTTGGTCCGCCTCGACGAGGGCCGCGACGGTTTTGACAAGATCATCTCTATCGAGAGCGATGATCTGGTCGCCATCCATCAGCCGCCGGCGGTGGCGCGATGCTGCTGCCCGGCGTTGCTGACGGTTCACAACGGCACCTGTTGGATGTGCGCCGGGAACCGATTGCCTCCTACCTGACGCAGCAGAGAGGGCGACAACCTCGTTCGATACTCTTCCAGCAATCCAAGAGCGGCCGGGAGTCCTCCGATGCGGTCCGATAGCTCAGCGATGAACTCGGCTGTTGCGCGGGGGCCTAGAGTATGAAGGTGCTCTGCGTTCCGTTGCAGTCGCAGTCGGGTTAGGGGATCGAGGAATATCATTTTGGTCCTCCGGGAAGGACCAGCTTGACCAAATAGGATGGACGCCTTATCCGCGTTCGTGTGCTCTTGGGTAGAACACAACACGTTGCTGGTCGTCACCTAGGTCCTTGCCGGTCTGGGTGACGATCACGCGGCCTCTGCGCAGCGGGCGATGTAGTCCTCAACGGACGACGCCAGAACCCCGACGCGCCGTAATGAGAGCTGCACCCTTTTTAGGCCAGCATCCGTTTCGATAAGACGATCTAGCGTCCTCGTGGAGACCCGCAGCCGGGCGGCGGCCTCCTGCCTGGTGAGGATTATCGACTGTTGCATTCTGGCTGTCCCGCATTCCATTTGCGCGGCGCGACGTGCGACGCAGGACACGCCATAGCGGGATGCTGTCGACTAGGTCCGGAACTGTGCTAGCTGACCTCCGGAGGTGCGCTGACCTCCGCTTTTCGTTTTTTAAGCTCCGTCCGCAGATAATCATCGTGGTAAGTGAGCATCATCTCTGTAGTCACGGCGCTGCGGGCGTCTTTTGGTTTCATACCTTCCGAGAGCTTCACGGCATATCGAGCCACGATCTCCGGCCAACGGCGCTCAGCCGCAGCATGTTGGAGGGCCCCAGTTGTCAGTCCGCCGGCTCGCTGAGGCTCGAGCGCGGGCACGACATCTACTCGCTGCACTCGGATACCGACGATTTGCACCCCGGCACCCACAGCCTCCGACTTCTCGAAATCGGCAGTTAGCGTTGGCCAACGGTCGGCCGGTATGGGCACGCGGGGCGACTTTAGGGGGGCGCGGGCGTCGTAACCCATCGCCCGGAGGGTGCCCTGGGCCGCGCCCAATTCCGCCAGCACGGCGGTTCGGAGATGGCGATTTAGCGCGGCCGGCTGGTACGCAATGACGAACCTAACTGCGCGGTCGCCCATATCGGCATTCCTAGGCATTCCGCCGAGGTGCGCCGCCGCCTCGTGGCACGCACCTTCGATGGCTACCGCTATCTTGGAAGGCGGCAGGATCCACAGGGCGTCAGCCAGGGCCACCCCACCATAACCGTCGCGATGGAGCTCGCGGGCGAGATCCTGGATCTCGTGCCGCCAGCGCACCAAAGCGACATCCTCTTCTATCGTCATAAAGCCTCCGCAGTCGGGCACCCGCAGACGTAAGTCGGCGCGGCGGCCGGGCTGCGGACCCGGTATTCGGCGGCCAAACCTAGCCGCGCCTACCACATGTTGTAATACAGAGCCATTCCAGTGACAAGGAACCACTTGGCTGCTAGCCCAATGGCGGACGACGTCCGTCATCTGACGTCCTTGAAGCATTTCCGTGCTATGCTTGCCGTGCCGGCTAAGAAGCTTCAGAAGTGACCCCTTATCCCTCCAAAAGCTAGGATCATGGCCGTCCCAGTTCCAGAAATCAGCGCCGCCTCCATCGTCGTCATCGGGGAGTTTCCACCGGTGGTATTTAGGCCGGACTGGTTCGTTCAAAAGGAACTGTTGGACCAGGAAGAGGTTGACTCTGCGACAGTCGACGTCGTGTCCCCCGACCTGACGTCATTTAACACGCCATGGCTTTCCTTCGCCGCGGAGCGTCATCGACTACAACTGGTGGTGAAGACTGAACCGCTCGTGCGAATATACGATTTGGCCCTTGGTCTGATACCCCATTTCGCGGAGACGCCAGTGCAGGCGCTAGGAATAAACCGCGACGTCCACGTAAAAATGGGCACGAAGGAGGCTTGGCTTAGATTGGGTGACATGCTCGCGCCAAAAAACTTTTGGCCACCTGATATTATCGAGCCGGATATACGATCTCGCTGGGGAGCGGGTCTTCGGGGGCTTGTCATGGAACAGCTGCGCGATACGCCACCTGGCCACACCCATATACGTATCGAGCCGTCTTCGGCGGTCGGACCGTTTGGGGTCTTCTTCGGTAGTAATGACCATTACGCTCTGCAGACGGATGTGACCGCACCAGCGGTCCCTGCAAGCGCCGCGGCCGCACTGATCGCTACGTATTGGAAACACTCTGTGGCGTTCGCTGATCTCGTGAGAACCGGGATCCTGGAGAAAGTGCGATGAGCAATGCACTGCCTCGGCCGGAAACATATTCCACAGCAGCGTGGCCTGGTGATGGGTCTACCAACAGCGAGGTAGCTTCGCCGAAAAGCTGGGCCACAGTTAGGTTGGATACACGTGCCACATCCGGACAAGCTAGACCCGGCGACCACACCAAGGCGCACTATGAGACGGCGCCGGTCCCGCGAAGCTCGTCGACCACCGAGGTGCAAGAGCCCGATCGACAGTCGACTAAAAGCGGTCCACAAGCAGACCGTATTGTCGTCCCGCGGGAGGAAAAGCTGCAGGAGTGGGAGGGACGCGTCGTCGCTATTTCCGCGAACCGATTCAAGGCCCAGCTGATCGATCTAACGGCAGGAAATGAGCACGAAACGGAAAGCGGTGACTTTCCAATTGAGGAATTGTCGGACGCTGACCGTAAACTGTTGCGCGAGAATGCAATATTCCGGTGGCTCATTGGGTATCGCTATATCGGCGCGACGAAAGAGCAATTCGCGCGCATCGTTTTTCGAAGATTACCCGCTTGGTCAGCAATGGAATTGAGAGCAGCGCGGCAATCAGCGAGAAAGTTGGCTCTCGGACTTCAATGGGATTGAGCACGATAGCTCAACCCACGACGACCGAGATCGAGATCACGATTATTGGGCCTAGTTTTGGCAAGTCAATCTGCATTCATCCAGGCGGCGGACGGTGGTGGGTTATTGACTGTTGCCTAAATCCCCAGACGAAGAGACCGGCACCATTAGAATACCTGGAAAGCTTGGGCATCAACCCAGAGCAACAGGTCGACCTTGTGGTCACCACGCATTGGCACGGCGATCATATCGGCGGCCTAGCACTTCTTTTGGCAGCATGTTCACGAGCCCGATTTTGCTTGTCTAGCGCGTTGACCCGCGGAGAGTTTCAGGAGCTTGTAGCGCAATACCAATTGAACCCACCTGCGACCATAGGCTCACGCTTAGGGGAGTTTGCAGATGTATTGCACCAGCTTCGTGCTTCCGGTCGTACGGGGCGGCGCGCTAGTCAGGGTCGAGGTACTGCATAGATTGGAGCCAAAGAGTTCTGGCCACGGACAGGAGTGCGTTATCACCTCCCTGTCCCCGTCCGACTTCTCCGAGCAACTCTTCATTGAACAGATAATGTCTTTGATGCCTGCTCCACTGGAGCCAAAGCGGCCCGCGCCGTCACTAACCCCAAACGAGGCGTCCGTGGCCCTGTGGCTCGAGATCGGTGAGAAGCGCGTGCTTCTCGGGGCGGATCTAGAGAATAGCGCCGACGATAGGCGCGGCTGGGAAGCGGTTCTCCATGCAGACAATTGTCCATCGGGGCGAGCCGAGTTTGTGAAAGTACCTCATCACGGCTCGCAAAATGCGCATAACGATCGTCTCTGGTCCGAGCGAATACAGCCTAATCCGATAGCCGTCACGACGCCTTGGGAACTAGGGCGTGGAAGGCTGCCGACCCCGGACGATGTCTCGCGCCTTAAATCGCTTACAATGTCGGCGCTCATCACTTCCGCGCCAGCCAACCCACGCATCCCCCGGCGGCACCCTGCAGTTCAGCGGCAGCTTAGAGAGAGCGGCGTAGCGCTGCGGCCAATTCGGGTTGGCATCGGTGCGGTTCGCTGCCGGATGGAGACGCTTAGGCGAAATATTTGGTGTGTGGAATTCCTTGGCTCCGCAGGACCGACGTAGATGACGCACGTTGCAGCCGGCCCGGCCCGGTAGCTAATCAAGATCTAGAGCTCAGCATGCCCATAGCTCACCTTCATAACTAATTGAAATTATTAGTCATAGCTACATGGTTCGAACCAACGACCTACTGTACCCCTAACAAATGGTTCAAGACCTCACGATAAATCATCTTCTGTCATCATTTTGGCTCCCCCGAGGCTGAGTGTGGTATTATAGCACCGTCAACCGAGGGTTGACTTAGTTTGGCTATAAGGCCCCGTCAGGCAAACGTAAACCCTCCGTGAGGTGATACGCGCGAATCGAATCTACCGGCCAGCGAGCTTGCGGAAGCGCTTCAGAGTCGTCGAAGCAGGGCCGGCTGCTCCGCCAGACCGGACGGATGCTCAACTCGCTGAGGCAGCGGCTCGCTCCAATGCCATGCCGGTGCAGCGAACAGGCGGCGCATTGCATCGACATCGCAATGGAACGGCGGTCCATTCGGCCGGTCGCTCTGCATAAACAGGATGAACAGCGATCCGTCCGGGCGTAGCCAACGCTGCAGCCGGCGAGAGTAGCCAGGCCACAGACCGGGCGGGAGTGCGCAAAGACAGGTCTGGTCATAGATGGCATCGAATGGCTGGTCCGGCTCCCAGTCGAACAGGTTGGCTTGTTCAGCACGCGCGGTCAGCGTCAGCCGTTCGAAAAGCGAGCGCTGCGCTGCGACCGCGCTCGGTGCTGCGTCCACCACCGTGACGTCGAAACCAGCCTCGGCAAGCGCCAGCGGTTCCGGACTGCGCCCGCCACCCGGGATCAGAATGCGGCGCGGTGTGAGGGTGCCGGAATCGCGCCAGGCGAGGAATGCGGGATTCAGGCCATGCCGTTCCCAACCGGTGTTGCCATCCCGATAGCGGCTTTCCCAATCGATCGCTTGCGTTTCGCTCATCCTGTCACCTCAGGCGGTTGCGCCAATCTCGTCGGCTGTCAGTCGCGGCATGCCCTGTACGGCTCGACGCACCGCCACGTCGAGGCGGGCGCCGACGCAAGGCATATCGTATGTCTCTCTCGCGTTGCGGTAGGCGCCTGCCCCGAGTTGGGCGGCGCGTTCCGGGTCAGCGATCAACCCACCGAGCGCCTGCGCCAACCGCTCGATATTGCCGCGCGGCACCAGAATGCCGTCGGAGCCATCATGCAAAATTTCTGACGGGCCTTCGCTGTCTGTCGAGACGATCGGCATCGCCTGCGCCATCGCCTCGATCAGGACGATACCGAACGGCTCGTGATGCGAAGGCAGGCAGAACAGATCGACACCGGCAAAGAATGTCCGCTTGTCGTGCACCCAGCCTGGAAACGCCAATGCTTCGGCAAGACCGTGTCGCGCCGCAAGTTGTTCAAGCGTCGACCGTTCCGGGCCGTCACCGGCGAGGATGGCACGAAACGGGACGCCCTGCGATCGCAACAGTCCAAGCGCGGCAATGAAGATGTCGAAGCCCTTCTTGGGGACGAAGCGTCCCATTGCCCCGATGACCGGTGGCTGCCGCCGAACGCGTGGCGGCGGTGCCGGCGGCACATCGACCATGCTGGGGATGTGGTGGAGGCAAGTGTCCGACACGCCCTGGCTTCGCGCATGGCGCTTCAGGTCAAGGGTCGGGTGGAACACCGCGGCTGCGCCACGGCACCTCATCTTGTAGTTTGGCAGCACCGCGATCAGCGGTCTTGCTCCGGCTTGCCGCAGCAGGCTCATCGCTCGATTTCCGTGTGCGATGCACACATCCGCGTGCAATCCCCGGAGCAACAGGCGGAGCCGTATCGCCGCGATCACGTCCCATGACCCGCGATGCGGCAGTCCGTGCCATAGCGCTCCGCGCGCCACGAGTGCGGGACGGACCGCCGCGTCGGGATGGATCACCGCGTGGACTTCGTGGCCGAACCGGCTGAGCGCGTCGCCGTAGTCGAGCAGGGCCTGTTCGAGCCCACCAAGCCCGCGGCCCAACATGGCATTCACAATGCGCAAGGGTGGTGCCGCGGCGGGCACGCTCAGCGCGACTGCATCCAGTCGGGCATCCGCGGCGCCAGCGTGGCGGCGCCGCACCGCAGGGCGCCGTCCAGAGAATCGAGCCGCAACACCGCCAGGCCTGTCTGGTCGAGTCCGGATCGCATTGTCCCCACCTCTGCGCCGTTACGCGTCACCGGGGTCCCAGGCGCCGGAAGTGGCCCCTCGATGGCAACCGGGATAAGGCGGCGCTTCACCAGTCCGCGGTATTTCGTGCGCGCGGTCAGCTCCTGGCCCATGTAGCAGCCTTTGGTCCAGGACACGCCGTGCAGTTCGTCGAACCCCGCCTCCAGCAGGACTGTCTTTTCGACTTCCAGGTCACGCGAGCCGTCCGGCAGACCAAGGGCAAGCCTGTGGCGGTCCCAATCGATTTCGAGCGCGCTCGTTGGTAGCGGCACGGGGGACAGCAGGCGCCAGCCGGCCTCGGGCAGGCGTGGATCGGGCGCGGTGATCGCCTGCACGCTCGGCGCGCCACCCCAGGCAACATAAACCGACAACTCATCGGCGGCCCGTAGGGCCACTTTGGACCGCAGGCGATACCGCGACAGGCGCTGCACGGTCGCTGGCGCCTGGCCTCGCTCGCAGTCGAGCAACAATCGGTCGCCATCGGTAAATACGAAGAAATCCGCCAGCCACTTGCCCTGCGGCGTCAGAAGAGCCGCCCAGACCGCATGACCTCGCTGGGCTTCGGCCACATCGTTGGACACCAACCCCTGGAGAAAGGCCACGCGGTCCTCTCCTGCGATCTCCAGAACGGCGCGGTCCGGCAATGCGGCTAGATGAGTCATGCACTGAGAATTGGCGTTTCGGCGCCTCAGGGCAATGGCCAGTGGGCTTTGCCCCCTGGACGGGGTATAGAGAAAACCGAAAATGGTAACGCTCCAACCTTGGGGTAGGTGTATATTCCTAGCGTCATCACGCTGCGTAGATACGCCGGACCCAGCGCCCGGCTCGACTTCGGCGGGGCATTGGTGAGTGGTCCTAACTCGTATCGGAACGGACGCGGGCCGCTAGCGGGCGGGCTTTGACCTCACGGCGTCCCGGCACTGGCCTCCGCCATTGCGGGCGCCAACGACACCGGGGAGATGAGGGCGGATTCGAGTTGGAGCGGGCGGGCGGGTCTCAGCGGCTGGCCCTACGGTGCCCACCCCGTAACACGGTGCGAACCGGAAGCCGGCCTTCCACCCTACGGCGCCGGCTCCGGGCGCCCGCTCCGTGCAGGGGACGAAGTCGGGCTGGCTCCCTGTCGCAGGGGCGCCGGGGATTTCCACCAGGCGAGGCGCCCGCCCCGTGCAAAGGGACGAAGCCGGGGAGATGCAAAGGGCTGGGCTGATCCCCAGGGGGCGCCGGGGTTTCCGCCCTGCGGCCAAGGGCCAAGCCGAGAAGCCGACCGCCTTGTCCCAGGGCGCCCGGTTCCGCCCTACGGCACCCGCTGGATCCGGCCGCCTCGTCCCAGGGACGCCGGGGGTTCCGTGCCTACGGCGCCCGCTCCGTGCAAGGGACGAAGCCGGGAAGATGCAAACGGCTGGGGCTGGTCCCGGCGCCATCCTCGGTTGCGCCCTACCGGCGCCTGCTTCGTGCAAGGGACCGCGCCGGGGGCGCCTCTTCCAGGGGCGCCGGGGTTTCCGCCCTACGACGACGCCCTTGCCCCTGTAAGGTGTAGGGCGAAGCAGGCCCGTTCGATCGGGAGGAACGTCGGAAAGGTAGCGGTAGTAGGGCAAGCGGGGGCCCCGGAGCCTCAGCGCAGCCTGGGCTAGATGCAAACACTCTAGCTTAGAGTTTGAAGGGATGGGGAATGAGCTCCGATAATGAAAACAGCCCAACTCCGTCAACAAGCACGACCGCCGTACCGGTCATGAATTCACTCATTACCTGGAGGCATGCGCCGCAGGGCATTTTTTGCGCATTGGATTGACCCGTAGCTCCTGTCGAAACGGCTAATCGCTCTATTCGCCGATTTCCTGAAGCTACGAGATTGAAGATTGCCACACGTTCAGCGCAAACGGTCAGACCATAGCTTGCATTTTCAATGTTTACGCCGGTAGCAACTATGCCGGTCCCCGACAGGACGGCTGCACCAACATTGAAACCTGAGTAAGGCGCATAAGCACAACCCCTAGTTGTCCGCGCCAGCTCGAGCAGTTCCTCATCGCTCAGGGGAAGTCAATCCCATCAGGGGGAAACCGAAGGGATCCCAAGACACTCCGGAGGTGATCGATGGGCCTCTCATTCCATTTCCTGGAATCTTCCTCCTTGTGATCTCCCTCACGCTCGTAAACGTTTGGCAAAATCTCGCGCCAACCGCTCACGGAAAGCTTATCCCTCTCGACCATCCGGTCCTCCTCACGACGTGGGAAGTGACACCGTGCCTTTTTCCGCCAGTTCCACCCATACATAGGCGATTACCCTTGCGATGTCGATAGCTTTGTCTAGGGCATGAGCAAACGCGTCTAAGACCTTGTCATCACTATCGAAGTTCAAAACACCTATCATCTCTCTCTCGGAGAGATCGCGTGCTTCTCCGCGCGGGTCAAACAGCGGAACACAGAGCAACGAACACAATGTCGGCCTGACGAGTGCCTGGTGAACACGCTTCATCTCGTAATCTTGAAAACCCAACTTTGCCATCTCGAGATCGACCAGAATGGGCTCCCTGCGCTGATAGCAGCGTCCCACAGCTCCCGCCCCCTCAGGGAACTCGATATGCTCATCGGCATCGAAATCCATGTTGTAGCTATATCGAACCGCCACATTGCCTAACGAAGCGCGGTCCATGACGTTAACTCTGAGATGGGCTGCCTGGGTTAGGTTCGCCGAGAGCCGTTCGTAAGCGTAGGTCACAGAAATGGCTCCATTTGCGCCCGAGGCACGAGTTGTGGAGAGCGCGGGAAGAATCCCTTAACGGCCTGATACCCCTCATTGAACGTGATGCATTTCTCTTGGTGACACATATCAAATTTAAAAGTCGAAGCCGTAACGGGAATTTGTATCGAATACAGCCTCGCTATGCCCCTGATCTCAAGCCGCTTCTTACCAGACACCACTGACGAGATCAGCGCACTTGTGAATGAGATCGGATCGTGCTGGATGTCCCGATTTTCGATATCGACAAGCTCAAAACCTAGAATAGGTAGTTGAGCTTCAAGGCTTTTCTCTAGAAAGATCCATGCTGGGAAATTCGACAGTAAACCTCCGTCCAAATGTAGATCTCCGGTTAACTCGGTCGGTCTGAAGAACACAGGGATGGATATTGAAGCCGCCACCGCTTCTGCAATCGATCGAGTCGGCGCAGTCTCACGTGAATGCACTTCGATCCGGGACTGCGATATATTCGCGGATACAATCCGAAGGTCGAAGTCGACATCTTCAAACGTTACCACACGATCTTTGCTTCGCGGAGTAACCTTAGCGAGTAGCAAATCGTTTAGCCACTTCTGGAAAGACAGAGTCGAGAAGTAGCCGAGGCCGCCAACCGAACTCGATATTCCACTACGAGCGGATCGAAGAAGAAGGCCCAGCCGCAACCAAGTCACCGATGCAATGAGTTCCGACCGTTAGCCGACCGAGACCGGTAGTGCGCAGCCGCATAAGTGATCTGCCAAGGCGCTGCGCAGAAGACGAAAATCTCACTCCTCTTTCCCATTGATCATGACCAAGTAGTTCAAGCCAGTTCTGATTGAATGGTAGGCCCCTGTTGTTTGCAGCTTCGAATAGTTCGTCAGCGGTGTAGCCCACCGCCACCAGCGCAGCGACGATTGCACCCGCAGAGCTTCCCGCGACACCAAGGAACCTGACCTTCCTCTCTTCGGCTGCCTTCAGGCCGCCGACGTGAGCAAGTCCTTTTGCTCCGCCACCTTCAAAGAGACCCAACACCCTGATACCTTCCTCCGCTATTGGACGAGGATCCAGTATTGGGAAATTGATAACGGAATAGATGTCACTGAATCCGTTAACGGTCCGGAACCTAGGGTTATCGGGAAGATCGTCGTGCTCAGCCTCACGCCAATTAGCGTTGGGAACCCAAATTGCATTAAGGCCGACGGCCAATGCCGGCTTGATATCCGAACGAAGGCTGTCGCCGACCAGCCAGGATTGTTCCGGCTCTACTCCGTATTTCCTGCAGAAGGCTGAGAACGCAGCTTCATTCTTTACATCTACAACTTCAATAGCGCGAAATATCCCTCTCAGATGGAAGTCACGAATTCGCTTTTCCTGTACCCACTTTTCTCCTGCGGTTAACAGGCCAAGCCTGTAACTCGCGGCAAAGGCAGATCTCAACAGCTGCTCTACCCCGGCGAACATTTTTGCCTTCTTTTCGAAGACGGCTTCCGCAATCCTCCGAACGTGTCTGACTTCGTTCGGATCAGCTGCAGGTAAGAAATGGGAGCACGTATCTTCGAATGACCTCGGGAATCTGCTCGCGGAATACGCGTAAGCTTTGTGAAGCTCTGCGTCTCTTTGCTTCTGAAAACTCTCGATCTCCCTCTTACTGGTTTTGGACTTCGCCGCTAAATATTCGCACATCTCATCTCTGGCCACATCGTAAATCACTTCGGTTTCCCACAATGTATTGTCAGCATCGAATATGATCCACCTAGTAAGGTCGTTCACTTTAGAGCCTCCGAGACAAAGTCAAACCATTTCGCCCTGGCGTATCGCTATGTTGCATTCGGTTTGTTCAGTTTTACGCAGAGCACAAGCTCGGCAAGCGTTGCCCAAGGCCTTTGCGTATGAATCATGCGATGGCAATTAGCGCAGACGAGTGCAAGGTCGGTCAACTTGGTCTTGCCATGTTCTGCGAGCGTCTCAAGAGGTTTAGTATGGTGGCATTCCATGAAGCCCTCGCCACGTTGGCCATAAGTGACCGCGAAGTCGAAGCCACATGCTTCGCATTCGAGCTTTCCTCTTAGATCTAATGTGCGCTGCTTCTTTGCTGTTGCCAAAGCTCGGTTTCGCTCACGATGCCTATGCATCCTTGTTAGAATGCGGCCTTCCAAAGCTTCAAAGTCTTCTTCCGGATCATCAGCCAGCACCAAGACCTCGTCAGCATCGCCTTTGTCTTCTGCTGCTATCATATCACGGATTGCATTCGCCACAGCAGCAAGTCGTGCGGGATACGAGTAGAAGGTATTCCACACCTCCTCCTCCAATTTGTTGCCTCGAAGAAGGCCGCGCCGCCCTACCGCGGCAAACGTAGGATCAAACCGCCGAAAGTTCATCAGTTTCATATAGACGCCATTGGAATTGCAGGGTTTTCGACCCTCCGCTGTCCCAAGCAGCCGCTGCAATCGATTGAGCAGCTGACTGCACTCGAGTATCTCGGGGCTATCGTGCATGAACCTTTGGTCTGCCAGGCGGACGTACAGGTTCAATGCGAGAATTAGCTCATCGCAAATCCATGGCGGATTGCGAGGTATCCCTGCGCCGTCATTGGATGGGTTGGACCGAAGTACCTCAAAGCCCAGATGTTCCAGCTTCGCTTTGACTGTCGCCTCACCTCCAGAAAATCCGTCACTTCCGAGCGGTCCTTGCTCGGGAAACTGGTAGCCATACGCGACGCCCGCAATGGCCTTGCTGTCATACAGCTCCCCGTTGGGGGCTCGGAGGAAATATTGTCGGGCTTGTCCGTAACCATGCGCAGTTAGGAACTCTCACGTCCAACTCGATCGAACTCCGCCATCGCAGCACGCACGGCGTTGGGATCGGTCAGCTCGCTGATTGACAATGGATCGTCCCCCCAAAAGCTCCGGCGCACTTCCAAGTGTCATCGCGGCGGACGCTCCCTCGTTTCGGCCATTCTGGCAAGGATCTTGTCGAGCCTGCGAAGGACAGGGTCAGTCAACTTGGCAGGCTCGCGGACGGCCCGGTTTGCGTCCCGGAGCGACAGCCGGGCGGCTCGTGCCGCCGCTCTCTGGCCGATGCGGATCACCCCTTGGCGCACTCGCTCCTCGGCCGCCTCTCTGTCCTTGTCAAGCGACACGTAGATTTACGAGATAAGGCGACACGTAGATTTACAGAATCTGGTGCGATATTGCGACGGATCGACTGGACATTCGCTTGTTCGGCTGAAAGGGGCCATTCCCCCGTCTCGGCCTGGATCGACAGTGGGCGCCGCGCACAGGTGCGGTCCATGATGCCGCATAGCGGCACCGGCGAAGCCGGCGCGAAGCGTCGTGGACGGCACCGAGCACGGTGCCAAGATGAAGTGGCCGAGAAGGCCGCGGCTCAGGACCGCGGCGGCTTCAGCGCGTCTTCAAGATCTCGTAGACGATAGCTGCGGCCGCGAATGTTGAGCACGTGTGAGCGGTGGAGCAGGCGATCGAGGATCGCGGAAGTGAGAACTTCGTCGCCGGCGAGTAGCTCGGTCCAGTCCCGCACGCTCTTGTTGGTGGTGATCATGATGGCGCCCCGGCCATACCGGTAGGACACCAGCCGAAAGAACAAGCTCGCCTCCTGGCGGCTCATCGGGTCGAAGCCGAGCTCGTCGATCAGCAGCAGCGCCGTCGACATGTACTTGCGGCGCTTCAATCGCACTGGGGGCAAGGCGGCGTCTGCCTTCAGCGCGGTCATCAGTTCGTCGAAGCGAAAATACTGCACCGAGAAGCCCTGTTCGACCGCGCGGATCCCAAGTCCCACCAGCAAATGCGTTTTGCCGACCCCCGGCGGCCCCTGAACCAGCACCGTTTCGCCGTTGCGCACCCAGGCACAGGTGGCCAGCGTGTCGATGCGTGAACGCTCGATCGCCGGCTGAAAGGCGAAGTCGAAGTTCTCCAGTGTCTGCCCAACCGGTAGATTGGACAGCTTGAGCGACGTCTTCACCCGACGGCCTTCACGGCCGGACAGTTCGGCCTGTAGCAGGCGATCAAGGAAGTTGTGCGCCGGAACCTCCTGGCGAACCGCCTCGGTCAGCATCTGGTCCAGCTGCTCAGCCGCGTGCATGCAGCCAAGTGCCATCAGCCGGTCGCGCGTCGTGTCGATATCGAGCTTCGGCCGAGCCGCCGTCATCGGGCGACCTCCGCCAGCGCCGCATAGTATTCGATCGAGCGATGAGCGACCAACGCGGTCGCCAGCTCCATGATCTTTGCTCCCATCCGCCCCAGCGGCGGGGGCGCCATGACCCGCGGCGTGCTCGTTCCGTCATAGTGGGCAGGATCAATCACCAGCCGCGCCGGCGTATGGCGTTGGTGGACGGCGAGCACACGACAGTCCTTGAGGATCTGCACCGTGCGCGCGCAGCCACGCACTTCCACCCGCTCGCCGATATGCGCGAATGGCACGCTATACTGCCGCCCTTCGAAGGCAACCAGGCAGTCAAGCCCGACCATACGCACACCGACATCGTCAAACGGTTCCGGCAGGACCTCGGGCAAAGAGGTCAGCTTCGGGCGTTCCGCCGCCCAGCTCTCCGCCACCGTCAGGCCGGTTGCCGGGCAAACCAGCTGGTTCGACCGAGACGTCAGTTGTGCGTCCGTCCATTGCTGTAGGTCCTCGAGACTGCTCCATGGATATCGCCGAGGATCGATGGCGAACCGCTGGTCGCGCACCCGTCGCTCGATCTTCCCCTTGCATTGTGGCTGCCGGGGTGGGCATGCATCGACATGAAAGCGTAGCGTCATCGCGTAACGGCGATAGCTCTTGTTGATGAGGCCCCACGCCCCGGCACCTCTGACTATCGCGGTCTTCTCGTTGTCGATGCGCACTGTCGCCGGTACCCCGCCAAGCCGGCGGAAGGCCTCGCTATGACAACCGAGCCAGGACAGCATGTCCTTGCTCTCGGACCAGACGATCGCGTCCTTGCGGCTGTGCGACAGAACCATCTTGAACGCGATCAGGTTCTTCACCTCGCCGCCGATCACCACCTGTGGAAAGTGCGCCCAATCCGCCTGTGCCTGGACGCCAGGTGGCGTCTCAATACGGCGCCGCGCCCGGATCGCCGGTGCCGGATAATGCTTCGCCCAAAACCGCTGCACAGACCGCAGGCTACCGTCATAGCCGTGTTCCGCCACCAACCAGCTGTGCAGTGCCGCCAGATTGAGCGCTCCTCCCGCTGGCTCTGCCGCCAATGCTCGATCGCCTCGGCCTGCGGTGCCGCTTTGAATGGCTGCATGCCGCGACCGTCCACCGCGCCGGTCACCATCCGCGACACGTGGTAACGTACGGACCCCTCGGTCACGCCCATCAGACGCGCCACCGCTGTGTTGGTCGTCCCACGCGACACCAGCGTCTTGATCGTCACGCGCGCCTCCCGATCCAGCCGGGTCATTCCGCCTCTCCGCCCCATTCGGAACGGAGAAACAACCTACCCAAACGCGACACTCGTAAATCTAGCCGTCGCCTTAGGACCGAGTATCACTGTCGCGCTACAGTCCTCGGCGCAGACCCGTGCCAAATTACCGCACCCTCATCAGCCCCCGGGAAGAACTGCTCCTCCCACCGGTTGGCCTCCTTTCCAATGTAGGAGATGCCCGTTACCTGGATGTGCCGTCGCCTGGTCGGTCCCCGGTCGGTAAAGTCACCATCCAGGTGGTATGCGCAAGCACCTCCCGATAAGTCGCCAGCCGATCAATCGGAACTGGCTCCCCGGTTTCCCTGTCGAAGGCGGCCGCCGCAGCCATGGCTGGCTCTCTGTGGAAGGCTGCGATTGGCCGGACGCGCCGTCTCCGCGTCGGACGTGCCGGAGCCTCCTCATCCCAGGCCGCCAGCGTGCGTGAGAAGTTGGTAGCCCATGGAGCGCTGTCATGAACCCGAAAGGCCGCACCTGGTGTCGTAGCGTCAGTTGCGATTGTGGAGGTCGAACCACTGCGTCGGCGTTGTAGCGCGGAGTCCCTCTCTATGGCCCCGGGTGGAAGTCCATATCCACACGGTCTGGGGACCTGCCAGGGCTACACGCAGAGGTCGTGTAACGGTGCGAATGGGGAGGCGGCCGACGGCTTAGTGAGCTCCCAGATAGGCACGGCGGGCCCTCCTTCTGCACTCAGGAGGACCCCGAGAGCTTGCTCTCTCGTAGTAGGACTGACCTGCTGGCAATCCAGGCAAGCATGTGTCGAGTCGGGCTGACGATAGCGAGGCTTAGCTTGTGTGGCTCGCGGACCGCCCGGTTTACGTCCCGAAGCGACAGCCGGGCGGCCCGTGCCGCCGCTCTCTGGCCGATGCGGTACCCCCAGCCTACCCGCTCCTCGGCTGCCTTCCTGTCATCCGGTGCCGACCCATACGAGATCACCGCATCCTCGTCAGCCCCCAGGAAGAATTGCTCCTCCCCACCGATTAGCCTCCTTTCCAATGTAGGTGATGCCCGTTGCCTGGATGTGCCGTCGCCTCTTGTGCGGCCCCCGATCGGTAAAGTCGCCGTCTAGAAACTTGGCCTCGGAGATGGAGGTGGTATTGGGCGAGTACCTCCCTGTAGGTGGCCAGTTGCTGAGCTGGCACGGAATGTCCTGTTTCGCGATCGAATGCGACCGCCGCTGCTACCGCGGGTTCCTTGTGGTAGGAGGCGATCGGTCGACGCGCCGCAGTTTCCGAGGTTTTGCCGCGGGTTCCTGATCCCAGGCTGATGGACATGGACGTTCCGCGTCCCGTGGAGTGCGGTCATGAACCCGAATGGCCGCACCTGGTCGGCGTAATTCCGGTTGCGGTTGTGGACACCGAACCACCGAAGCAGAGCCGGCGTCGTCGCCATAGCGGCCGATTGCTGGCTGGTTCAGGGCCGGGTGAAGTCCAGATCCGGACTGTCAGGATGGCCTGCCAGAGCTGCCGAACAATCCATACCAAGATACTCGCACCGGTTCTACACCGATCTCCGCCAGTGACACCGCCGGGGGCGGAATGGTAGCTGGAGCGTCAGTCTCGGTGTAGGGCGCCATGAGATGGCCGAGACCATGCGCCGATGCCTTGCGTATGACCGGCTTCCCTGCATGGTCGAGGTTGAAGAGCACGTAGCGCTTGGCAGAGACAGCTAGGCAATAAAGCGGCTCCAGCCGAGCTCCGTCCAGCGAAAAGTTGGCGTCCTCCAGCTTGAGCAGCTCTCCCTTGACCTTGTAAG
>CAWHVQ010000024.1:0-344718 GCA_963832895.1 uncultured Alphaproteobacteria bacterium
AGGTGCTTTACCCATTTGCATATCGCTTCGATCAGCACTCAGCGTGCGTGAAGAGTCGAATATAGAAATTACGGTACCGCAAAATGCTTGTGCGATTGTGTCCATATTCGTCAGGTGAGAGAGGGGTGCAATTCTCCTATAATAATAAACACGCCCATTTTCAGTTTTATTCTGCAAATCACGAGGATAATCGCTCGTAGATGGCAAAACTCGCCAGTCGATAGCAAGGATAGACGAATTCGCTGCAATTTGCTGACGGTCCTGCAGTGCACGAAACTGGGTATTTATGAATCGGTAAAGGGACCATGTGCACGCGCTCCGACATGGTTCAGTGGTTGCGATCGTTTCAACGCTCGTTCCTCAGCCGAAAGCGCAAGCTCGTCGATTCGTCTGGATTGGAGACGGGATTGGCTATCCGAAGAGGAGGCCGATCTATTCGGTCCACAAGGTCGCCGACGTCGAGTCGACCGACTTAGCGGCAACTCGTTCGAGGAGTCGAATTCCTCAAGCCACATCGCATATGGCCATCTGCTGATCGAGGCGCGAACAAGGCTTCGGAATGTCTGGACCACGTTCGCGCGATGTTGCTCGGAAGAATTCTTTACTTCCTTCCAACAAGGACGATGCGGAATACAGTCGGTTGGAATGATACGGATTGCCGAGGAGCAGAAGGAGTTTACGACGAGCATGCGGGCTTCGGCTCGGTTGATATAAGAAGCGCACATTCATCCGCAACACTGCTGCACTCGGTGACGTACGGGTTCGTCGTTGTCACGAATCGCACCGCCTATCTGGCTTAATGACAGTGTGCAGCGAGCCGGCGTCCGGCGCGCGAGGAGTCTGAAAGACATCACGAGCAAAGATTGTTAGGCCCGAGCAGACTATGTCGTACGCTTCTGCGGTTCGTTGCTTTTCGTTGCCTTCGGCGCTATGCTGCTGAAGATCTTCTCGACTGCAGAACTTCATTCTCAACGTTTCGGCCCTGCGAAGATCGGAAAGACCACGGCGCTTGCTTGCTCGGTGCGTCAGTTCGCGGCATCGGTGCGGAACGCGATCTACCTAAGGTTCGAACTCGTCTTCGAACTCATCGCAGAAACTGCGCCGCGTTATTCGATGACATACTGATACCGATTAATGAGCATCAGACTGCTTGCGGGGAAGAAGCGAGACAGCGTATCCGCACGCTTCGCGGCAGATCTTTACCGGTTCAGCAGGTTCATAACCGGGGCCGTATCATGTCGCAGCACTTCTCGCGACATCGCGTACGGTGTCTCAATGGCGTGCCATATGCGTCTCGACTTCGGAGTTCTCGATCAACCAGGATCACTGCCGCTGCCGGTGAGAGAGCGTAGCGATGGTGAATTGCTCATGCGTCGATGTGAGCGAGTTGATAAGGGGGCTCGAACCATCTTCAATTCTTGCGCGCCTGGTTTAACCGCGAAGAAGAAGGCGGCGTGGGCACTCGAGCAGTTGGTGAAGCTCGCAATGCCCTGCACCGGAATCACGGCGTCGCACTTGAGCCCTTCGTAGAGTTACGTCATTGCCGATCGTGAGCAGGTTCGGGCTCGAGTGAAGGCTGCCAGGTGTCAGTTTCGTGGGAAGGTGCGGGAGTTGGACCTCGATGGCGCATTGCTGCATGCCGGTGAGAACTTTGGGCTCCTCTATGCGGCGGGTCCGTCGCGCACGATGCGAAAGTCATACCGTGGGACGACCGCGTGGTGCTCGACACGGTGCTGCGCACTTTTCGTGGGGCCATTGCAGACGTTGGTGGTTATGCCAATGCCTTGGCCGATGGTCAGCGCATCCTTCGTAGCAAGCTGAAGGAAGTCAAAGACCTGAAGGCAGTCGACCGGCACTCTACCAACGTCGAGGCGTTCTTCTCGAGCAAGAACGAGTACCGAGAGGTTTCGGTCCGGGCATCACTATTCAGGAAGTGGTTCGAAAATCCTGCACAGGCGCGAGCCGTTATCAGGTGGCTTTTTGAAGAAGGCTTGCTGGTAATGGGCCAGAAGCGGCCGAGGCCAGCACCCGGTACACGCGATGGGCGGAGAGGACGCTGCGCTGGTCGAACAGGAAGATGGTGCGCGCGTTCGTTTTCGTCGATCCGTATTCTGACAAGTCGTAGTCGACCCGACCGTGGTGCCATTCGGTGGATGAACGAGCTGCCGAATGGCACGTCGTCTCAAGCGTCATTCGAGTTCGTGGGCAATCAACGGTGGAATCGTTTGTCACCTCGTGTCCAGGAATATGATACAATTTCTCCTGCGACGTCTTTGCCTATGAACTGTGTCGTCCCATTGGGCGAGCTGATCGCCGATGTCGGGCGCCTTGATGTCCGCTGTCACCCAGAACTCCTCCAACACCATTCGCCGTGCGCGTTCCGACTTGCCGTGCAGGTGCGAGCGAGGTGGGATCGGTCGAAACTTCATCTATCAGCTGGCGCTGGACTGCCTCGGCGCCACCTCTGGATGCGTTTGATTGGGAACGGCATCTCTGGCAGCCGACAACTCTCACGCGCTTGAGCCTCGTCGACAAGATAGACCAGAAACCAGTCAATGGCAGAAGCTAGCAGCAAGACGCGGGGGGGCCCCTCTCAAATTGGAGCGCACAGCCGTTCACATATCCGAAGACGGGATGGCGCGGTGGTAAAAGCGACACCGTGTCGCTTTTGACTAGCACTACTTTGGCAGAACAGCCAGGGAGATTCAGATTAACCTCTACCCGCGGAGACGCGATCTGGGGTGGCGGAGAATTCGTGGCGCTCGGTCTGCCAGGGTTTGGGTCTTCACCCCAACCCTGGAACGGGAGGCCCCCGATGGACGAGCTTCAGTCCGCTGCGCCGCCGCATGATCGAGGACATGACGGTCCGCAATTTGTTGCCGGCAACTCAACGATCGTATGTGCACGCCGTTGCCAAGTTCAGCCGCTTCTTTGGCCGCTCGCCTGACAAGCTGGATCTGGCGGACGTACGAGATTTCCAGGTTCATCTGGTTGCTGGTCGGATATCCTGGCCGGCGCTGAACCAAACCGTCTACGCTCTTCGTTTCCTGCACGGTGTCACGCTCAAACAGACGGACCTGAGAACACCACGGCGCGCTACGCCCAGATCGCGACCAGCACCATTCGCGGTACCCAAAGCCCGCTCGATCGGCTGCACCTCGAGGTGACACCGCCGCTGCGCAGCTCGCCCGGATCGAGCGACAAGTCATGGCGGCCATCGAGGCCTGTCGCACGCCCACGCTTCAGCGTGGCGACGGCGGGGGGCTTATCCGCTGCGACCGCAACCGACACTGCCCGAAGTGCCAAGGCCTGACCCGCGCCTTGAGCCATGGCGCGCGGGGGTCAGGCCGAGTCGCTGCCGGTGCCATACTATCATGTCGTCTTCACCTTGCCGGCGCTGACGGCCGCGATCGCGTTCCAAAAACAAGCATGTGGTCTACGCCATCCTGTTCCGTACCGCGGCCCAGGCGATGCGCGACATCGGTGCCGACCCTCGTCACCTCGGGGCAGAGATCAGCGCACGCGCGGTGCTGCACACCTGTAATGCTGGCGACGGTCGGTTGGGATCTGTCGTAGCCTGGCCGGGCGGACAGACCCGCCGGGAGCGACCAGCTCAGCTGCACACCCGTGTTTGAAACACCCCCCAGAACATGTGCCCCACAGGTGGGCCACGACGAATGCCCAGTTGGTCGCGCCCTCGATGGACCCAGCAGCCGGAGGCGCGTACGACAAGGTGCGCCGCACAACGACGACCACGTAAGGTACTCGATGATGTCGGTGTCGAGTTTGGGCCCACATTCGTCAAAGTCACTTGTCATGACTGCTGCCCTTGTCAGCCCTGATCTTGTAAGCGAAGAGGCGGCCACCTTTGACATGGATACGTAACCAAAAGTATTCTTTGTTTGCCGGCGGCAAGCGCTTTTTACAGCTCGCGAGTTCGCTCTCCAAATGCGACTTTCGGATCGTCGGTTGCATTTGTTCCCGATTTGGCGGGCTTGTTCGGCGTTCGGGTCGTTGGCTGCTTGGTGGCGATTTCCGTCCGTATGACGGCGGTGACTTCTCTAGCCTCCAGAGTCTCGCCCGCCTGCAGGCGCCCGATTATCTTGGCCCTTGCTGATTTAGGTGTCGTTGGAGCCGACAGCGCATGCAGAGCCGAAGGCGACAGATGGGCTACTTCGTCACAGTCGTCTGCAAGGCGCGCGGCAGCCATATACCGCTGTGCTGTCCGCTGCGTCATGCCGAACTCGGCACGGAGCCACGCGCCAAAGTGGCCGTGGCTGAGCTTTCCCTTTACGGATCGCAAATCCTCGCCGATACTGATTACGTTTCCCGTCATTTTGCCGCGAATGCGCTTGGCAGCGATTTTTGCCACTTTCGCATCGGCCGGAGCTAAGCTGTCATAATTAAACCCAATAATCTTAGCTTTGCGTTGAACCGTCAGCATATCCTGTTCCTTTTTTGGCTTTGCCAGTAAATAGAACTCACTGAGAGCGTGTCCGAACCGATTATCATTTCGACTCGGCGGCCTTTTCGTAGGCCCAGACGTCCGACACGCGGTACCGGACCAGACTGCCAATGCGAAGGAACGGGCAGCCTGTTCCGAGCGAGCGCTGATTGCGGAGCGTCTTCGCGAGCACGACCATCTGGCAGCGAGTTCGTGCTCGTCCATTAGTCGGGCGGCGGCAGCCTCGGGCGGCAAGGTCTGCTGACGAGCCTGAGGTGGTCCGTCTGGAGTAGTCGGGCGGCATGATGTCCTTGTTGTCATTTGCCAATTTCCCAAATGAAGTTCGATCCACGAATGCCCCCGACGTAGCCAGAACGAACCCCACTTTCAATCACCGTCGCAGGTATCATTGAGACATTATGACGCCTCAATGATACCTGTCTCGGGGATGATATTTCTGCTAGATACCTGACGACACCTGATATTTTCGGGAGAAGGAGGGGAACTTGCCTACTGAACCTAGTGCAAAACTTTTACAACCTCGTGCTCGTAGGCCGATTACGGAGATTGCGCCGTATCAGGGGAACACTGATCGGACGCTCACCATTATGGTCCACCTGCGAGACGCGGAGCTGTGCACGCGTCTGCTGACGCGGCTGCGTGGTCGCACTGGAAAGGCACGGCTGACAGCGCTGCTGAAGGAGGAGCTTTCGGCCACAGCGGAGGTTCGCGATCGAGCGGGACTAATGCAACCTCAGATCCCGGGACGATTGAAGGCGGAATTACACGAGATGTCAGGCACGGCAGGGCTCCGCCGCACCAATAAGCTCGTGCGGGAGGAACTGGCGCGCTGGATCGACTTCGCCACAGGAATGCGAAAAAGAAGGAAGCTCAAGGGCAACACTCGCCGGCATGTCACGCGACGACCTAAGCAGAGCGCCGAATTTAGGCAGCGTGGTCAGGCGCTGGTTCAGGAACCAGGCCAGGTTAAATTCGCATTCAATGCTGGGAGCAAGCAGAACAAGGGCGCTGTCGCTAGACTGATGAAAGGCCTGGATATGAATATGTCAGAATTCTTTTCGGCCCTTGTCGAGAGAATTGTCCGTCAACCTGGCTCAGCCTCTCTGGCTAGCCACTCAAATGATCCTAATCGCGGTAGGGACGCCCGTTGCCGGGCGCCCCCCGCACAGATCCCAGCGAGCCCGATTCGGGCACTGGGCTCCTACCTCGGGTGGGTGACGGCGAAGCGCACATCTGGCCAGGGATGAAGGATGCGGGGCTTAGGGAGCCAGTGTCCTGATACCTGCGCGATGCGATCCCAAGTGCAACCGTCCTTTTGACTGCGCCGCCGAAGCGTGCGCCTCCAGATATCGGTCACATAATGCCGGAACGCCGACAGCGCCCGGATGTTTGTTGGAACAGCAAAGTAAGCAAAGTGCCCGGTCACGATCTGCCTCAGCCATTCCCCTTGTTCGGGAATTGGTTGGTGCATTCGACGCCTCAGCTCCCCCTTGATCTCCTGGAGCTTCGTCCGCATGCGGTCACGCCGGGTTTTCCGTTGAAGCTGGAATCGCCCGCGGCGTGTCTTTCCGCAGATGAACGTGAACCCCAGGAACGCGAAGGTTTCCGGTTTGCTAAGCCCTTGCTGTTTGCGGTCGGCCGCCGCATGGCGACCAAACTCAATCAGACGGGTCTTCTCCGGATGGAGCGACAGCGCGAACTCCTTCAGTCTCGCGCGCATCGCATCAAGAAAGCGACGGGCGTCGCCCTCGTGCTCGAAGCCAACGACCAAATCATCGGCGTACCGCACGATGATCATGTCGCCGGTGGTCTCACGCCGTCGCCAGCGTTTGGCCCACAGGTCCAGGACATAGTGCAGGTAGACATTCCCGAGAAGCGGTGAGATCACCGACCCTTGGCCTGTCCCCCGGTCGTCCACCGTCACGTCCCCGTCCTCAAGGATGCCCGCCTTGAGCCACTTCTGAATCAGGCGGGTGATGCGCTCGTCGCCAACCCTATGCTTCACGAAGCGGATCAGCCACTCCTGGCTGACCGCCCCAAAGAAGTTCTGGATGTCGGCGTCTACTACCCAGTTCACATTCCGCCTGTCGATTGCCACCGACAGGGCATCCAACGCGTCGTGCGGCCCTCTTCCAGGCCGAAACCCGTAGGAGAAACCGCAGAAGTCGCCTTCATAGATCGCGTTGAGTACCAGCACGGTCGCGCCCTGGACGATCTTATCCTCCAGGGCGGCGATCGCCAGCGGCCGAAGTCTCCCGTCCGCCTTCGGTATATACGTCCGGCGGGACGGTTGAGGCCGGTAAGCGCCTCGATGGACCCGTTTGTGCAGGTCCTCGAGCCGTCGCTCGAGGCCTGCCTCATAGTCCCGCCACGTCATGCCATCCACGCCGGGGGCGGCCTTGCGTTTGAGCGCGTAGAACGCCGTCCGCAGCGTTTCGACACTGACGTGGTGGAGGAGCGCGGTGAACTGTTCCTTTTTCCTCTCCTTTGCGACTTTCCGTACGCGATCCAGCGCCTGGGTCACGCGAGCCCGGTCCTGTGCCCGGTGCGTGCTTTGCTGTCCCGCGCTTCCCTTGGTCCCCAGCCTTGGCTCCGCCGACTCCGCCGCCGGTCGCCCGGCTTTGTTCGTCGACTTCACAGCTACTATGCCGGAGTCTGACTTCTCTGGATCGTACATCAGCGACTACGGCTCATCGCCTTTCCGCTGCGGACCATACGCCCCGAGTTGGAGGGCTTATGGCCGATCCAGAGATCTCCCGGTTCCCGTGCAAGGAGCTTCCGTACATGCCAGGGTCTATGACCACGCCGGGCCGGGCGGACACTCGCAATAACGCATCCTTCCGTGTTGCCTTCCACCCTAGTCACGGCGTCGGCACCCGAGATCAGAACAATTTCGCGGCTCAATGGCTGGCCTGCACGTACCCCTACCGACGCTTCGCCGACACCCTCGCGGATGCCTGCGCACGGCTCGGGGCCGACGTGGTTTGCTACTCCTTCATCGCAGTGGACTCTCACCACTTCCTCCTTACCGGTCTCCCGGCGCACGACCAGATGTTCGCCTGAGATAGGGGCGACCCGTCTCACAGTATGCAGGTTAACGGAGGGTTGCGCCTTAGTGGCCGGTGCCGCGGGTCCTGCAGCGGCTTATCACCTACATCGGACTGGATGTGCACAAGGAGACGATAGCGGTGGCACTCGCCGAAATACTGATTGACGGCCGTCAGCTCGTTGGTGAGCTGCGTGTTGAGATGTTCGATTACCTTGGGATCGCGCAGCATGGGTTGCCCCCGCTGTCTCGTTCGCGGTGACCATCCTCCCCCGAGGGTGCGGCTGGCAAGCGCGACGGGCACTCAGTCCGCGCCCATCTCCGGCATTGTGCAGTCCTCGCCGCGCAACAAAGCCCCCAGGGCTTTGACGCACTGGCCGCAGTGAGCACGGCAGCCGCAGGCGGCGTAGAGACGCTGCTCGGCTTGGTGGTGCCGGCCATCACGGCGGCCTGCTTTACTTGGCGGTCGGTCAGCGCATTGCAAAGGCAGACGTACATGGGGATCGGGTCCTCGCCATGGCGGGAACGTCGACCGCCCACTGGCTGGTAGCCTACCCCCGGCCCCACTACATGCGAAATCATTCGCAACCCCTGCTGGCTGGCAGGAAGTTTGCGACCCCTTTTGGACGGCAGGCGACCGCCAAGGACTGGAACAAACCGTATTCGCAGTCGGTGGGCCTCATAAGAAAGCCGCAAACGACCAAGCGGTGCAGCCGTTCGGCTGCCATCGCCACAGTGACCCTGGCGGTGTGCCTTACCGGCGCGCCACACGCGCGTGCGGCGTCGCGGCAGGCTTTCCTCATCGGTCAAACCCTGCAAGCGAGCATTGGGAAATACCGCAGAACCTCATCCAATCAGCGGTCGGTACCATCCGCCGAAGATCGCCCAACTGGCCGGATGCCTGCCCCTACCCTGCCCCAGCGTGGTGGCGTGGAAGAGACACACCAGCAACCTATTGAAAACACTGGCGTCCCGTACCGGGATTCGAACCCGTGTTACCAACGTGAAAGGCTGGTGTCCTGGGCCTCTAGACGAACGGGACAGCGCGGGCGCACCCAAGGTCAGGGTGGGTAGCGGGGGCACACGGCAGGGTCAAGCCGCCGCCATGTCGGTGATGACAAACCCGGGATTTGTCACGCCATTCCATTCCTCAGCGCGCAGGTGGCCAGCGAAATGCAATGCCAGCCCCTGGCCGCTCAGCAACATCTCCGCCAGCGCGCCGTCTCGGGCGCGGAACAACAGCGCCTTGAGGCGCGGCCCCGCACCCTCTCCTTCGACGAATGCCCGAATCGCCGTGCCCTCCCGGCCGACGCGATCGGCCCGCACGACACGCGCACGCTGCAGCACCAGGGTCGGCTCCTCGTTGCCTGCACCGAACGGTGCAAGTTGCGCGAGATGATGCGCGAGTTCCGTTGTCGCGCCTGTCACCAGGAGCGTGCCTTCCACGGAAAGGTCAGCCGCAGTCGGCAGCAGTGCCGCTGCGGCCAATCGCTCGTTGAGGAACGCATGGAACTCGGGCAACCGCGCCGGCGCGAGCGAAAACCCGGCGGCCATCGGATGGCCGCCGCCGGTTTGCAGAATGCCCGCCTGGCGCGCGGCGATAACCGCGGCGCCGAGGTCGTGACCGGTCACGGAACGACCTGATCCCTTCGCCAGATTGTCCGCAACGCCGGCGACGCAGGCCGGGCGGTTGAAGCGCTCCTTGATCCGGCCGGCGACAATGCCGACCACGCCGGGATGCCAGGCCGGACCGCTGATCACCAGCACCGCATGCCCCTGCCCGGCCTGGATCTCTGCGGCACGCAGCGCATCGTCCAGGATCGCCGCCTCAACTTCCTGGCGTTGCCGGTTCACCGCATCGAGCGTGGCGGCGAGCGACGCAGCCTCAACGGGGTCGTCGCACAGCAGCATGCGCAGCCCGAGATCAGCCTCGGCGATACGGCCCGCGGCATTGATGCGAGGGCCAAGCGCGAAGCCACAGGTGCCTGCGGTCGGGCGATCGCGCGTCTGCGCCACATCAAGCAGCGCTGCGACACCCGGACGCGCGCGGCGAGCCATCACCTTCAACCCCTGGCACACCAGCGCCCGATTGACGCCGGTCAGTGGCATCACGTCGCACACCGTAGCCAGTGCGACGAGATCGAGCAGGCCGATCAGGTCCGGCTCCTTGCGTGCGTTGAAAAAACCCTGGCGACGCAGGGTGCGCACTGTCGCCACCGCGGCAAGGAACGTGACCGCGGCCGCGCACAGTGACGACAGGCCAGATGTGCATTCCAGCCGGTTCGGATTGACCGTGGCGATGATGGCGGGCGCCGGACCTTCCGCTTTGTGGTGATCCAGCACGACAATATCGGCGTCGCCGGCGATAAAGCCGAGTGCCTCGGCCGCCGCCGTGCCGCAGTCGACGCAGACGATCAGGCTCGCGCCACGCAGCACCAGCGAGTGCAGGGCGGGGCCGTTGGGGCCGTAGCCCTCCATCATGCGATCCGGAACGTGGTGCACGACCTCACAGCCAAGCTGGCGCAGCAATGTGACCATCAGCGCCGCGCTGCACGCGCCATCGACATCGTAATCGCCGAACACCCCGACGGTTTCGCTATGCTGCACCGCGTACGCGAGGCGGTTCGCGGCGATGTCCATGTCGATCAAGACGGACGGGTCGGGCAACAATGCGCGCAGCGTGGGATCGAGGAAGTTGCGCGCGGAATCAATGTCGATGCCGCGCGCGGCGAGCAGGCGACCGACGATCTCCGGCACGCCCATTCGTTGGGCAATGCCGAGACCGATACGGTCCTCGCCGTTGCGCCATACCCAACGTCGGCCGCTCAGGCTACGACCGACGCCGAGAACGCAGTCGGTCATGATGCAATCGCGGATGAACGCCGCTCGCAGACGGGAATGCCATAAGCAAACAGACCCAGCCTGCCCTCAGTCGCGTTCATCCGCGGTGCCAAATTCTAGTTCCGCACCCAGGTCTTGGTCTGGAAGTTATGGTGTGCCTCGACGAAGCGTACCGTGCCGGACTTGCTGCGCATCACCATCGAATGTGTCAGCGCGCCATGGCCGAAGCGCTTCACGCCACGCAGCATGGTGCCCGACGTGACACCTGTGCAGGCGAACATCACGTCGCCCTTCGCCATCTCCTCCAGGGTAAACTTCCGCTTCGGATCGTTGTGCCCCATCTCGCGCACACGCTGCACCTGCTCGTCGTTCTCGAACATCAGTCTGCCCTGCATCTGCCCGCCGATGCAGCGCAATGCCGCAGCGGCCAGCACGCCCTCCGGCGCGCCACCTGAGCCAAGATAGATGTCGATCTCCGAGTCGGGCGTGGCGGTGGCGACGACGCCGGTAATATCGCCGTCACTGATCAGCATGATGCGCGCGCCGGCCTCCCGCACCTTGGCGACCAATTCCTTGTGGCGGTCGCGGTCGAGGATGCAGGCCATCAGGTCCGACACCTCGCACTGCTTGGCCTTGGCGAGTTCGCGCAGGTTCTTGCCGACGGGTGCGTCGAGATCGACGACGCCGTCGGGCAGACCACCGCCGACCGCAATCTTGTCCATATAGATGTCGGGCGCGTGCAGGAAATTGCCGTGTTCGGCCAGCGCGACGACGGCGAGTGCGCTTGGGCCACCCTTGGAGGTGAGAGTGGTGCCTTCCAGCGGATCGACGGCGATATCCATCGGCGGTCCGCCGGCACCGACCGTCTCGCCGATATACAGCATCGGTGCCTCATCCATCTCGCCTTCACCGATCACCACGGTGCCGGAGATGGCGACCTGGTCGAATGCACGGCGCATGGCCTCGACCGCGGCGCCGTCGGCCTCGTTCTTCTTGCCGAGACCAATCCAGCGCGAGGCGGCGAGTGCCGCGGCCTCGGTGACGCGCACGAGTTCGAGGGCGAGGTTGCGATCGGTGACGTCGCCGGGTTGTGGCGTGTGGGCGGCCATGGTGCGTTCCTCCGCGCGGTGGGGTCGCGGGGAGAGTAGCAGATTGAGGCAACGGTTCCCAACGGAACGAAGGGAATGCTCAGTCCCGCCGGCGCCCAGAGTCCTGCCGGCGCGGATCGCGGAGCCAAGGTCATGGACCGGAAAAAATCTCCTGCGCACCACGCGCCGGGGTGGAGAACCTTCCCCGTCTTGAGGCACACTCCGCTGAAATGACCGACACACCCGCCATCATCCCGGTTATCCTCTCCGGCGGCTCGGGGACACGCCTCTGGCCCGTCTCGCGTGAAAGCTTCCCAAAGCAGCTTTGGCCGCTCGTCTCGGACCGCACGCTGCTGCAGGAAACCGCCCTTCGCGCCCACGGCGAGCGCTTCACGCCACCGATCATCGTATGCAATCAGGAGCACCGCTTCCTGATTGCCGAGCAACTCCGCGCCGCGGGCATCGTCTCTCCGCGCATCCTGCTGGAGCCGGTCGGCCGCAACAGCGCCCCCGCGATAGCCGCGGCAGCCGTTTTGGTTGCGGAAGAGGATCCCGACGCCGTGCTCTGGTTGCTCGCCGCTGACCACGCGGTTGCCAACACAGCGGCACTGCACAAGAGCCTCGCCGTCGCAACCGAGGCCGCACGGACTGGCCGGTTCGTCACCTTCGGCATGCGCCCGACCGCGCCGGAGACAGGCTACGGCTACATCGCCCTTGGCGCCGCGCTCGACGACGCGCCGGGCGCCTATGCGGTCGCGCGGTTCGTTGAAAAGCCGGACGCCGCAAGGGCGGCACTTTTGGCCACAGACGGCAAGCATCTGTGGAACTCGGGGATGTTCGTGTTTACAGCGCGAACATTGCTCGAGGAGTTAGAGGCCCATGCGCCGGAGGTGCTGCATGCGGTGCGCCGGGCGGTGGCCGAGAGGCAGACCGACCTCGATTTCATCCGCCTCGGGGTCGCGGCGTTCACCGCCTGCCCTTCGATCAGCCTCGACTATGCGGTGGCCGAGCAAACAAGCCGCGCGGCGGTGGTGCCGGCGGACATCGGTTGGTCGGACGTCGGGAGCTGGGGCGCGCTGTGGGAACTGGGGCGCAAGGATGAAGCCGGCAACGTCGCGGTCGGCGACGTCCTGCTGGAGCGCGCGCGCAACTGCTACGTCCGCAGTGACGGTATGGTGGCTGCCGTGGTCGGGCTGGAGGACGCGGTTGTCGTGGTAACCGAGGATGCTGTGCTGGCGATGCACCGCGACTGTGCGCAGGACGTGAAGACCGTGGTGGATCGGCTGAAGGCGGCCGGCCGCCACGAGGCCGTTGCACACAATCGTGTGTATCGACCGTGGGGGTTCTTCGAGAGTCTGATCCAGGGCGACCGCTTCCAAGTGAAGCGCATCGTGGTCTCGCCGGGCGGCAAGCTGTCGTTGCAGAAGCATTTTCATCGTGCCGAGCACTGGGTGGTGGTGAACGGCTGCGCGCTGGTGACGCGAGACAACGAGGCATTGATGGTCCACGAGAACGAGAGCGTTTACCTGCCGGTGGGCTGCACGCACCGAATGGAGAATCCCGGCAAGATCCCGCTCGCGCTGATCGAGGTGCAGTCCGGGGCCTATCTGGGTGAGGACGACATTGTCCGGCTGGACGATGTCTACAATCGCGCACCGGGCGACTGACATACCGAGAGCATCTGCGCCAGCCGCCAGGCGGAGCCGCGGATATGTGCCTCGGCGGGAAGGTGTAGCCCGTGGAAGAGCACCATCACCGCCACCGCGATCACCGCGATGCGCCGTCCGTTCAGGTCCGGTGGTGGCCGACCCGCGAGCAGCAGCAGCGTCCACGCGCCGGCAAGGCCAACACTCGCGCCAATTATGACCTCCGCCGGCGAATGCATGTGCAGAGCCAGTCGCGAAATTCCAATCACCCCCGCTGCCATGGCGGCGACCAGGAGCGCCGCGTGGCGCCAGCGCAACAGCAGCACCGCAAGGCCCCCTGCCACCACGGACGCGGCCGCAACGTGCCCACTTGGCGTGCGGACATCCGGGGTACCGAAGCTTGCCGAACAGGCGAGGAACAGCACTTTTAGCGCAAGCATCGCAGCAAACGTGGCGAAGACGGCTGCCGCCCAGGCCGCCGCCCCACGCCGCCATCCCTGCATCAGCAGCGCGATACCGATCGCGAGCGCGAGCGGCAGCATGACGGCCTGATCTGCAAAATCGGTGAGGAAGGTCACGAGCGGCAGGTTACCTGATAAAGGCCTTCGGAAGCTTCAACAACTGCGCGGATCGGTGTCGCCCACCGCATCGCGAACCTGCCCGCGGAAGGGGCGAGTTCGTGGCGTTCGACTTCGGCGTCGGAGCCTGGCTGTCCCGTCGATGCACCGGCAATGGAATACCGTGACTCCCGGCGCGTCTTCCAGCAAGTTGGTACCCCGAATTGGTTCGGGTGCGAGAAACGCAAAGAAGGGGGATACATGTTCCGGACTTCACTTCTGGCCGCCGCCATCACCGTCGGCTGTCTGTCGGCCGCCTCGGCCGCAATGATCGACTACAAGGCGACAATGAACGGCAAGTCCGAGGTGCCGCCCACGACGTCTACCGGGAGCGGCGACGTGGTGGCCACGCTGAACACGAGCACCAAGCAGCTCAACTACACGATGACCTATATGGGGTTGACCGGGCCGGCGACGGCTGCACACTTCCATGGACCCGCGGAGCCTGGAACGAATGCCGGGGTTGCTGTACCGATCGGCACGAACCCGCCGAGTCCGTCCAAAGGCACGGTTACGCTGACCGATGATCAGATGAAGGATCTTCAGGCTGGCAAGTGGTATGCCAACGTGCATACCGCGGCCAACAAGGGTGGCGAAATCCGCGGCCAGATGATGCCGGCGAAGTAGGCCCATCAGCCTACCCCTTCCCCGAGGAGGGGCTAGGCTGCCACGCCACGCGCGTGCAGCCGCCGGAGCGCGCGGTCGATCCATTGTGCCGTAAGTTTCTCCTGCGCGCCGTTCTGCGCCAGCCGCTCGTGCAGGGCCGCAAAGTCCACCCTATCCAGCGACTGGTCCTGGTTGAAGCACGAGAACACGACGGTTCGCTCACCGGTCGCTGGATCGATCTGCGGCTGCAGGCACTGCGCGCATACCTCCTTCATCATGCACTGCATCGGCGAGTTGATCGACCCGATCGCCGTGTGGCCGGGCTTCAACAGCGGAGCGAGAACGCCGCGCCGCGCCACGCCGACCGCCTGCATCATGCGATCCGAGCCGATGGCGATCAGGTGGTCGGCCTCGGGCAGCCCGACATTCGTCCCGTACGCCGCCATGCCCTGCACGATGTTGCCGACGAAGCTGCGATCCTGCGGCCGCGTGGGCGCAAAGCCGGGTGCTTCGTCGCTGCACCACACGATGACATCCGCGGCGCGTTCGATCTCCGCCACCTTGTAGCGGTCGCGCATCTGCTTGTAGCCCGCGAAATAGATCACCCGCGAGCCGGCCGCCCGCAGCGCCGCACCGATCGAGAACAGCACGGCATTGCCGAGACCGCCGCCGATCAGCGCAACCGTCGCGCCTGCGTGAAGTGCTGTCGGCGAGCCGGTCGGACCCATCAGCACAACCGGCTCGCCCGGCTTCAGCAGAGCGCAGATGTCGGAACTGCCGCCCATCTCAAGCACGATGACCGACACCAGCCCCAGTTCCGGGTCAGTCCAGGCGCCGGTCATCGCCAGGCCTTCCATCGCCAGCACAGTCGCAATGCCGACTTCCGCAACGCGGGGGGCCAGCATCTCGTAGTTCTGCAGCCGGTAGAATTGTCCCGGCCGGAACGCGCGCGCCTGGGCCGGCGCGTGCACGACCACCTCGACGATGTTGGGTGTCAGCCGGTGCACCGCATGTACCGTGGGCAGCAGGTCGCGTCGACACCGCTCGATCAGTTCGGCGCCGGTGACCGGCGTTGCCTTCTGCGCGGCCAATGTGCGGGAAACGACCGGGTAACCACGCTTCGCTCCCCCCATGGCCTTTACGACATTGCCAAAGAAGCTCGGATGCAGGTCGCCGAAGAAACTGATGAAGCGGTCGTTGTCGGCGCGGTGCATCAGGACATGCGTCGCGTCCGGCTTGGCGAGGCCGCGCACAACGGTCACCGGGGCGCCCATGTCGTCCACGGCCTGGAAGTACCTTCCATCGAGCCGAATGCGGCCGTCCTCCCGCGCCAGCACGGTATTGGGCTGCGTGCCGGCCGCGACCAGGATGGCCCTAGCCGGCAGCACAGTCTCTGAACCATCAGCGCGCGACACGCGCAGCGCAGCAGCGTGGCCGAACTCGTCCAGCTCCACTGCCCGCGGTGTCAGGCCCTCGGCGAAACGCACCGCCTCCTCCATCGCCTTCGCCACTTCCTCGTGGTTCAGCGTATAGGAGGGGCTGTCGATCAGCCGACGCCGATAGGCGATTGTAGCGCCGCCCCACTCATCGAGCAGGTGGGCCAGACGAGGCGCCCTGCCCTCCCGCGCCGCTTTGTCGCGCTCGGTTGCAATCGCTGCGGAATGAGAAAGGAACTCGTCGGCGATCCCCGCCTCCTCGACACTCCAGGAGGCGCGCACCACAGCTTCGCCACGCTCGGCCACCAACGTGCGATAGCGTGCCGAGAACTTCTCCACCTGGCGGACATAATAGGCCAGGCTTTCGGTGGCGGTATCGATCGCGGTCAGTCCGCCGCCGATCACCACGACGGGCAGCCGAAGTTGCAGATTGGCGACTGACGACAGCTTCGCCGCGCCGGTCAGTTGCAGCGCCATCAGGAAATCCGATGCCGCCCGCACACCCCGTGCCAGCCCGTTCGGTATATCGAGCACCGTCGGCTTGCCCGCACCCATGCACAGGGCGATGTGGTCGAACCCCATCGCCCACGCATCGTCCATCCCCAGAGTGGCAGCGCCGCCAAAACGGATTCCGCCGAAATGCGCGAACTGCGACCGCCGCTCCAGCAGCAGTCGCACCAGCTTCAGGTAGTTCTTGTTCCACCGCACGGTGATGCCGTATTCGGCGACACCGCCGAAGCCGGCCATGACGCGATCATCGAGGTTTTCGAACAACTGTTCGGCCTCGCGTACCGGAGCCGACGGATCGAAGCCAAGAGGCTCGATTTTCAGGCCATCGATCGCTACCACGGTGTGGCCGTCGTTCATCAGATGATGCGCCAGGGTGAAGCCGGCAGGGCCGAGTCCGACGATGAGCACCTTGCGCCCGCTGTCCGGCCGCGGCAGCGGGCGACGGATGTCGAGCGGGTTCCACCGCGTCAGCAGCGCGTAGATCTCAAAACCCCAGGGCAGATCGAGCACGTCCTTCAGCACCCGCGTCTCGGCCTGCGGAATATCGACAGGATCCTGGCGCTGGTAGATGCACGCCTTCATGCAGTCGTTGCAGATACGATGACCGGTCGCCGCCATCATCGGGTTGTCGATTGCGATGATCGCGAAGGCACCGATCGCACTGCCCTGCGCACGCAGCGTGTGCATTTCGCTGATCTTCTCGTCCAGCGGACAACCCGCCAGGGTCACGCCGAACGGCGATTTCTGGAATGCTCCGGTCTTGCGATCCTTCAGCCCGTGGCGGCAGGAATCCTTACCCTGCGTGTGGCACCAGATGCAGTAGTTGACCTGATCCAGCGCCTGCTGCGTGTTCATCCCCGCATCGGTCAGCGCGAACCCATCGCGCGGGCGCCAATGGTCCTCTGGCAGACGCAGCATAGTGACGCCGTCGCGTTCGATGGTTTCGACCGGGACCAGATGCTGATAGTCGAGCCGATGCGGCACGCGGAACAGCGTGTTGCCGGAATACGCCGCGCGGCCGGCCTCGGTCAGCGTGGCCCAGGCGGCATAGCGAAGAGCAATGTCGAGCGGTCCGGTGTCAGCCGCCGTTTCCCATGCCGCGACATGCTTGGCGAACGCGCGCTCGGTCAGCGCCTCGCCGAACAGCGCTTCCAGCGCGGCACGCAACGCCGGTCCATCGAAGCCTGACGGATCGGGATATTTCTTCACCGCCTGGCGCTGCACGAACAACCGTTTGCACGCGTGGATCGGATCGAGCGCGTGGGTTTCGCGCGCCAGCACCAGCGTCTCGGGCTCGATGCCGAACAGCATGGCGACAAACGCATCGAGATACGGTGCGAGTGCCACGACCAGTTCGCTTTCGTCCAGCACACCGACGCCATCCGGCGCGGCGCGTGCCGCGAGCAGGCGCGCATGCAGCGCGGCATCCTCCGCCGCCAGCCGCTCGAGGAACGTGCGGTCCAGCCGCACCAACCCTTCACGCGCGGCGAGGTCGGTGAAACCAAAGCCGAAGCCCAGGGTCACAGCATCGGCGGCAGGCGCGGCATCCATCACAGTCTCAGCCCATCTTGCGCAGCAGGGCGAAAAGCTTGGCCTGCTCCTCGGGAGACAACGGCGCCAATGCGGCCTCGTGCGCCTGCCAGCCGCATGCTACGACGCTGGTGATCAACGCAACGCCCGCCTCCGTCGGCTCCAGCACCGCGGTCCTTCGGTCCATCGGATCGTGCCCGCGGCGTATCAACCCGCGGGCGATCAGCCGCTGCACCACGCCCTGGATGGTCGCCGGATCCATCGCCGCCAGCCTGCCCAGGTGGTTCTGCGTGATCCGACCCAACTGCGCCGTCTTCAGCAAGGCGGTGAACTGGGTCGGGGTCAACTCGACATGTGCCACGGCAGCGGTGAACAACGCCACGTGCCGCTGATGCGCACGACGCAGCAGGAACCCCACGTGGTCTTCGACCTGGAAGCTGGCGAGCGCCGCAACCTGGGCGTCAGCGATTGTCACGCGTGCCTCCGACCATGCCCGAACCCAGAGACGGGCGGTTCGTTTGCGTGCGAATGATCGGCGTGCCGACCCCGGGGGTCAAGCGCGGTGCCGTTCACTTCTCCGCATTCTGTGATGTTCCCCGCAGCGGGACTGCGACGCTTATGCGGACAGTGCGCCCGCCCAGGACCGACATCGCGGTCATCCCCCAGTCCGCACGGACCAGACGTCCTTCTGCCACGACGCGATCCCGGCTCCATGTGAGCGACAGCTCGAATGGCCGGGTCACGCCGTGCATCGCAAGATCGCCTCCCAGGCCCTTCGCTGCGCAGGTCCCCTCATAGCTGAGCGCCGGAAAGCTGGCGGCATCCATGAACTCCGGTCCGATGATGGTGCTGCGCAATGATGAGTCCTCGGTGACAAGGCTGGCGACCTGGACCTGGAGTTCCACCCGGCAGGACGCGAGATCGTCGGGATCGTAGGTGAGCGAACCCGCAAACTGAGCGAATTTGGAGTCGATCGGCAGCATGCCAAGGCCATAGGCGCGGAAGGCCACTTCGCTCGCCGGCGGACCGAACTGGATGCGCCGCTGCACGGCCTGGGAGGTATTGGCCAGACCGACAATCAGCAACAGGGCAAAGGTGAGCGTGGCACGCATCCGCGTCACATGGGGACGCCCGGCGATCCGGCGAGGTGGCGCATTACCTTTACCTTCATCATCCTTCGGTAGACCGAGAATTGCCCGCAACCGTCCAGGCCGACAACCCGTGACCGCGCTCCATTCCGCCGCCACCATCGCCCGCGTGCGCACATTCGCCTTCTCGGGCATCGAGGCGGTACCGGTCGAGGTGCAGGTGCAGATTTCCAGCGGCACGCCGGCGCTGCTGCTGGTCGGGCTGCCCGACAAGGCGGTTGGCGAGGCGCGCGAACGGATGCGCGCCGCGCTCAGTGCCATGGGGCTGGCGCTGCCGCCGCGACGCGTGCTCATCAATCTGGCTCCGGCGGACCTGCTGAAGGAAGGCAGCCATTTCGATCTTCCCATTACGCTTGGCGTCCTGGCGGCAATGGAGGTGGTACCTCGCGAGGACCTGTACGGCTACGCGGCACTCGGTGAGCTGTCGTTGGATGGAACATTGAACCCGGTGGCTGGCGTCTTGCCGGCAGCGATCGGCGCTTCGACACTCGACCTCGGGCTGATCTGCCCGGCGAGCCAGGGCGGCGAGGCGGCCTGGGCGGGTCGGATCGAGGTATTGGCGGCAACCGACCTGCTGTCGCTGATCAACCATTTCCGTGGGACCCAGGTGTTGACACCCCCCGAAACCGCGGGTGTCGCGGACGCAGTCCGCTCGCCGGACCTTGCCGATGTCAAAGGGATGGAGACCGCGAAGCGGGCGGTTGAGATCGCTGCGGGTGGCGGCCACAACCTGCTGATGATCGGTCCACCCGGCTCCGGCAAGTCAATGCTGGCGGCGCGGTTGCCGGGTCTCCTGCCCGACCTCACGCCCAAGGAGGCGCTTGAGGTCAGCATGATCCATAGTGTCGCGGGCATGCTGGAGGGCGGCCGCCTTCTGATGCATCCGCCGTTCCGCGAGCCGCACCACTCGGCGTCGCAGGCGGCACTGGCCGGCGGCGGGCAGCGGGCAAAGCCGGGTGAAATCAGCCTGGCGCATCGCGGTGTGCTGTTCCTTGACGAGTTGCCGGAGTTTCCCAAGCAGACGCTGGAATCGTTGCGACAACCGATGGAAACTGGTCGCACCACGGTGGCACGCGCTTCGGCGCACATCACCTACCCGGCGCGCTTCCAGTTGGTCGCGGCGATGAATCCCTGCCGCTGCGGCTATCTCGGCGATGCGTCGCGCGAGTGCGGGCGTGCGCCGCGCTGCGCGGAGGACTACCAGAACCGGCTCAGTGGACCGATGCTGGACCGGATCGACCTTACGGTGGAAGTGCAACCGGCGACGGCTGCCGAGCTGGCGCGCGCACCGCCGGGCGAGCCAAGCGCCTCAGTGGCGGCTCGCGTGGCGCGCGCGCGGGCGGCGCAGAGGGAACGCTACGGCGAGGGCGGCCCTACCAGCAATGCCGAGGCTGACAGCCGCGACGTCGAGATGACGACCGAGTCCCATGCGTTGGCGGAGCAGGCGATGGAGAAACTGCGCCTGTCACCACGGGGGTATACACGCGTGCTGCGCGTTGGCCGCACGATCGCCGATCTGGCAGGTGTTAAGGTGGTGCAGCGGCCCCACGTTGCCGAGGCGCTGGCGTTTCGCCATCGCATGCCAGGGCGAAAATGGTGAGGTGAAAATCCTGGCATGAGGCCTTAGTTCTCCCAGCGGAACGCATCGGCGATGCGCCGGACGGTGCCTGCGGCATCCACCACCATAAGATCGAAGCGCATCCCTGCCCTCGCCCATTCCGGATGTTCCGCCAGCACGATCTCGGCGGACGCCAACAGCCGTGCCCGCTGCCGCGGGCCCAGCGCCATCGCTGCCTCGGTGAGCGTCGGTCGCGCCTTGACCTCGATGATCGCAAGCAGATCCGACCTTGCCGCGACCACGTCGATTTCGCCGGCCGCGGTGCGCAGACGCTGTGCCAGCACGCTCCAGCCATCACGCTCGAGGGCTCGACACACGGCCGTCTCTGCATCGATGCCGCGCCGATAGGCTCCGACCATGGCCGCAGCCTGTGGCCTGACAGCTAATGTCCGGTGAACGACCGTCTGATTTGCGCTCCAGGCGTTTGTCCGACACGGACCGCATGCTACAGGTCAACGCGCATCAGCCCATGGGCTTGTCATGAACGAACAGCGTCCCGCCGCCAGTCTGCAGCGGTTCTTCAGCGCCTCGCTTGCCGAGTCTGATCCGGAGCTCGCTGAGGCCCTCAGCGCCGAACTGATCCGCCAGCAGGACGGCATCGAGCTTATCGCCAGCGAGAATGTTGTCTCCGCCGCGGTGCTGGAAGCGCAGGGCTCCGTGCTGACTAACAAGTATGCTGAGGGCTACCCGGGCCGGCGCTACTACGGCGGCTGCGTGAACGTCGATGTGGCCGAGCAACTTGCCATCGACCGGGCGAAGCGGCTGTTCGCCTGCGAGTTCGCCAACGTGCAGCCGCATTCCGGCGCCCAAGCGAATCAGGCAGCATTCCTTGCACTGCTGAAACCAGGTGACACGATCCTGGGGATGAGCCTTGCGGCTGGCGGACACCTGACCCATGGCGCGGCGCCTAACCTGTCCGGCAAGTGGTTCCACGCCGTGCAGTACGGCGTTCGGCGCGATGATGGGATGCTGGACTACGACGAGTTGGAAAGGCTGGCCCACACCGAGAAACCCAGGCTGATCATCGCCGGCGGCTCCGCCTATCCCCGCTTCATAGACTACGCCCGCATCCGCCGCGTGGCGGACGAAGTCGGCGCATACTTCGTGGTGGACATGGCGCACTTCGCCGGCTTGGTCGCAGCGGATCTGTTCCCCAGCCCCTTGCTGCACGCCCATGTTGTCACAACGACCACCCATAAGACGCTGCGTGGTCCACGCGGCGGCATGATCCTGGCAAACGATGCGGAGATCGGCCGCCGGATCAACTCGGCAGTGTTCCCGGGCCTGCAGGGCGGACCTTTGATGCACGTGATCGCCGGCAAGGCAGCGGCGTTCGGCGAAGCCCTTCGCCCGGAATTCCGGACCTACCAGAAGGCGGTCGTGGAAAACGCCAAGGTACTGGCCGAGACCCTGGTCCGGCAGGGGCTGGCCATCGTCACCGGCGGCACTGATTGCCATCTGGTGCTGGTCGATCTTCGCCCCAAACGCGTCACGGGCAAGGCCGCCGAGGCCAGCCTGGAGCGTGCCCGCATCACTGCCAACAAGAACGCGATCCCGTTCGATCCAGAAAAGCCGGCGATCACCTCGGGGATCAGGCTCGGGTCCCCGGCAGCCACCACGCGTGGCTTCGGCGCGGCAGAATTCCGCGAGATCGGGCTGATGGTAGACGAAGTGCTAGAAGGCCTGTCCCAGTCCAACGGCGGTGCCAACGATATGGCCGAGGCGGCGGTCGGCGCACGGGTACAGGCGCTGTGCGCGCGCTTCCCGCTGTACCGCGGGAGATAGTCCGCCATGCGCTGCCCATTCTGCGGCCACGAGGACACGCAGGTGAAGGACTCGCGCCCCTCTGAGGACGGCAGCGCGATCCGGCGGCGCCGCTTCTGCGCCAACTGCGGCCAGCGCTTCACCACCATCGAACGCACCCAGTTGCGGGAACTGACGGTCGTGAAGTCCGACGGAAGGCGCGTGCCGTTCGATCGCGACAAGCTGGCCCGCTCCATTCGCATCGCGCTGCGCAAGCGGCCAATCCAGGAAGAGCGTATCGAGCGCATCGTCAACGGCATCGTTCGCCAGCTCGAGTCATCGGGCGAGAGTGACATTCCCTCGAAGCAGATCGGCGAACTCGTGATGGATACGCTGAAGGAACTGGACCCGGTCGCCTATGTCCGCTTCGCCAGCGTCTATCGAAATTTTCGTGAAGCCAAGGACTTCGAGGAGTTTCTTGGCTCATTAGGTGAGACAGCATAGGTCGCTATGGACGAGCCGATACGTGCCGCAGGAGCCGAGGACATCGCGCATATGCGCTCGGCACTGGCGCTGGCACGGCGCGGCGTAGGCAACACCTGGCCCAATCCGTCGGTGGGCTGCGTGGTGGTAAAGGATGGCCGCGTGGTCGGACGCGCCGTCACGGCACCCGGAGGCCGGCCGCACGCCGAGCCGGCAGCCCTGGATCTCGCTGGATCGGCGGCCCGGGGTGCGACCGTCTATGTGACCCTTGAGCCATGCTGCCACTGGGGCCGCACCCCACCCTGCACCGATGCGCTAAGCGCCGCCGGGGTTGCCCGCGTGGTGATCGGCACCCGCGATCCTGACCCACGGGTCGATGGTGCCGGGATTGCCAAACTCCGCGCGGCCGGTATCGCGGTTGACGAAGGCATCCTGCAGGACGAGGCCGATGAAGTGGCATCAGGGTTTCGCGCCCGCGTGCGCCTCGGCCGCCCGGCAGTCACGCTCAAGCTGGCCTCGACGCTCGACGGCAGGATCGCCACAAAGTCAGGCGAGAGCCGCTGGATCACCGGCGAGGCCGCGCGCCGCGCTGCTCACGCTCTGCGCGGCCGGCATGATGCCGTGATGGTCGGCGTGGGCACAGTCCTGGCGGACAACCCGGAGCTGACGTGTCGCCTGCCCGGTTATCGTCCCACCCCACTCGTGCGTATCGTGGCGGACAGCCATCTGCGCACTCCGCTGACGGCCACACTCATCGCCACGGCAGCGACCGCGCCCACCTGGATCCTGATCCGCGAGGGCACCGATCGCGAGCGCCGGCTCGCCTTCACCAATGCAGGTGCAAGGCTGATCGAGGTGGCTGGAGCCGAGACCGGCGTCGACCCGTCGCAGGCGCTGATCGCGCTGAGCAAGGCGGGCCTCACGCAGGTGCTGGTGGAAGGCGGCGCTCAGCTGGCCGCGTCGCTGTTGCGCGCCGACCTGGTCGACCGCATCGCCTGGTTTCACGCACCCGGGGTCATGGGCGGCGACGCCTGGCCAGCAGTGCAGGCCTTCGGTATCGAACGCCTCGACGCAATGCCGCGCTTCTCACGCATTGCCGAAACGCCGCTGGGCGACGACATGCTGACTGAATTCGTGAGGAAGTCCTGAATGTTCACCGGCATCGTCACGGCACTCGGCACGGTCCGCGACATCGCGCCGCTGGGCGGCAGCGCGGACATGCGCCTGATGATCACCGCGCCATGGCCGGACACGGCATCGATCCCGATCGGCGCCTCGATCGGCTGTTCGGGCTGCTGCCTCACTGCGGTGGAGATCGGCCCCGACTGGTTCTCCGCCGATGCGTCAGCCGAGACGCTCGCCCGATCCACTTTGGGGCGCTGGCGGCCGGGCACACGGGTGAACCTCGAACGTTCACTTCGTCTGGGTGATGAACTGGGCGGCCACCTCGTCTCGGGTCATGTTGACGGTGTCGGCGAGGTTGTGTCTGCCGCGCCGGAGCACGGATCAACCCGTATCGTATTCCGCGTACCCACCGGCCTTGCGCGCTTCATCGCCGCCAAGGGCAGCATCGCCGTCGACGGGGTGTCGCTGACGGTCAACGAGGTTGCGAACGATGCCTTTGGGGTTAACATCATTCCCCACACCGCCGCGGTCACCAGTTTTGGCTCGCTGCGGCCAGGAGACGCAGTGAACCTGGAGATCGACATGCTGGCCCGTTACGTCGCGCGCCTGGCGGAGTTCAAGCAATGAAGAACCTCAAGACGGTCGAGCTGTCGCAATACCTCTCGGCCGCGGATGAATTGATCGAGGAGGCGCGCAACGGCCGCATGTTCATCCTCGTCGATGACGAGGACCGGGAGAACGAGGGCGATCTCGTCGTACCGGCGCAGTTCGCCACGCCGGACGCGATCAACTTCATGGCGCGTCACGCCCGCGGACTGATCTGCCTCGCGATGACCCGCCAGCGTGTCGAACAGCTCGGCCTGCCGCTCATGAGCGCGCATAACGGCACGCGGCACCAGACGGCGTTCACCATCTCGATCGAGGCACGCGAGGGGGTCACGACCGGCATTTCGGCGCACGACCGCGCACGGACCATCGCGGTGGCAATCAATCCTGAATGCGGCCGCGACGATATCGTGACGCCGGGGCATATCTTTCCGCTGATGGCGCGCCAGGGGGGCACCCTGATTCGCGCCGGCCACACCGAGGCGTCGGTCGATATCTCCCGGAAGGCCGGTTTGTATCCGGCCGCGGTGATCTGCGAGATCATGAACGACGACGGCACCATGGCGCGGCTGCCGGACCTGGTGGCATTCGCGCAGCGCCACAATCTCAAGCTTGGCTCGATCGCCGATCTCATCGCATACCGGCGCCTTACCGAACGTTTGGTCAAGCGCGTCGCCGACAGCACATTCAGCCATGTTGCCGGCGGCGATTGGCGCGCGGTGGTCTACGCCAACACTGTCGAGTACCAGGAACACTTGGCACTGGTGAAAGGCGACGTCAGCGGGATCGATCCTGTCATGGTGCGCATGCACGCGGTTGATCTGCTGGACGACATGACGGGTGGCCCGCACTGGATCGCCATCCACAATGCGATGCACCTGATCGGACGCGAGGGCCGCGGTGTCGTGGTGCTGATCCGCGAGCATCGGAAGACCGCCCTTGCCGAGCGGGTGACCCAGCTCGCCGCCGGTGCCCCACGACCGCAGCGAGAGCTTCGCGATTACGGCATCGGCGCGCAGATCCTGCTCGATCTTGGTGTGAAGAACATGGTGCTGCTATCCAACCGGCGGCGCACCATCGTCGGCCTGGATGGCTACGGCCTGAACATCGTGGCGCAGAAGGCAATTCCGAACATCGTCGGTGAAGGCTATACCGGATGAGCACCGAGGACGCCCCGCTTCCCGCCGCGCCGCACGTTGCCGGACCGCCGCCACACTTGCTGCTGGTTCGCGCTCCCTACTATCGCGGCGTGATCGATGGAATGACCGACGGTGCGACGCGAATCCTGCGCGAGGCCGGCGCCACGTTCGAGCAGATCGATGTCGCCGGCGCATTCGAACTGCCCCAGGCGATCCGCATAGCGATGCGCGGATCACGACGGTTCGATGGCTTCATCGCGCTGGGTTGCGTCGTGCGCGGCGAGACCGACCATTACGAGTTCCTCTGTCGTGCGGCGATGGAAGGGATGATGCAGGTCGCATTGCAGTTCGGCCTGGCGCTCGGAACAGGTCTCTTGACCTGCGACACGCTGGCACAGGCGGAAGCGCGTTCGGGCACCGACGGTCACAACAAAGGCGCGGAGGCGGCCGTGGCTGCGTTGTTGCAGATCGGTGCGGCGCGTCAGCTTGGCGCGGCTTGATGGGGCGTCCGCCGCGCAGGTCGCGGACCGCCTCGCGCGTTGCCGCTGTCCAGGCGCTGTTCCAGAGTGAGCAGGCGCAGGACAACCCTGAGACGGTGATCGATCAATTTGTGCGTCACCGGCTGGGCGAGCTGCCCGGCACGGGCGGCTTCGAGGATGGCCGCGTGCCTGACGCCGAAGTGCCATTGTTCGCCCGCATCGTGCGCGCCGCGGTGGCGCAGCAGGACACGATCGATCACATGCTCGCCGAAGCGCTGCCGGCCGACTGGCCACTGGCGCGCATCGATCCGGTGCTGCGTGCGCTGATGCGCGCTGGAACGGCGGAGCTGGCGATGGCCGACGGTCCGCCGGCGAAGGTTGTGATCAACGAGTATCTCGACGTGGCCCGCAGCTTTTTCACCGGCGCGGAACCTGGCATGGCCAATGCCATGCTGGACCGCCTGGCACGGCTTTTGCGGCCTGGGGAGTTCGAATGACCGACACCACTACTGGCGCCATCATTGGCACCGGCGCGTACCGCTATCGCTTCCAGCGTGACTGGGCGAAGCTTCCGCGCTGGTGGAACCTCGGCGAAGCTGACCTGCCAGGGCCGCCGCGCACCAGTGTAAAGGGCGCTGTCGCCGCGAATGGCGATGTCTACGTGCTGTGCCGCGCCGCGCATCCGGTGCTGGTGTTCGATGCCGAGGGCCGCTTCGTCAGCTCATGGGGCGAGGGGCAATTTTCGAGTTTCGTGCACGGCCTGACGATCGACCCGAGCGGTAACATCTGGATCACCGACTCTGGCCTGCACACCGTGACGGAGCACAAGGCCGACGGCACGTTGCTGCGCACGCTCGGGATGCCCGGCGCGGCGGCGCCGACGCTCTATGGCAAACCGTTCAACATGCCGACCGGCGTGGCGTTCGCCTCGAGCGGCGAGATCTTTGTCTCCGACGGCTATGGCAATCGGCGGGTGCATTGCTTCTCCTCCGATGGGGAGCTGAAGCATTCGTGGGGGGAACCCGGGACCGGCCTCGGTCAGTTCGCGCTGGTCCACTTCATCACGGCGGATGCCGAGGACCGGCTGTATGTCTGCGATCGAGAAAACCACCGCATCCAGATCTTCACGACCACAGGCGAGGCCCTGGCACAGTGGACGGGTTTCGATATGCCGAGCGACCTCGCGTTCGGTCGCGACGTGATCTACGTCGCCGGTGCGGACGGCGTTTCAATTTGGACAAAGGATAGGGGCAAGCTCGTGCAGTTTGGCCGCGACGAACCCTTCACCGGCGCGTTCAACGTGCACGGCATCTGGCTGGATGCGGCCGAGAACATCTACCTCGCGCAATTCGACCGCGCGGTGAGCAAGCTCAGTCGCGAATGATCACCACACCATCTGTCGCGTCGCATCCTTCCTGCTCTTCGCCGGGCGCAGCGACGAGGTCCACTCGGTCACCGGCATGAAGCGCGGCGCCAGGAACTGGTAGCTGCGGTTGAGCAGCAGCAAAATGCCCTCGTCGTAACCAATACCTGCGACATCCCACTCCTTCAGCAGCGACTGCCAGGCGCGCTGCGCCCGATAGAGCCAGTCGCGATTGGAGCGGATGAAGGTTCGCTGGCTGTCGGTGTTGCGCAGCGCGGCCATCACCTCACCGGTCTGCGCGTCCAGCTCTTCGAATTGGTGGGTGATCTGCTTCAGTGCCGCGTTGGTCAGACGACGGACCTGCGTCAACGTCTCGAGATGTGAGACGTCGCCGCGATACGATTGCGCCATGCGATTCAGCTTGTCGGCCATCCCGTTCACGCGGCGCAGCAGCCTGTCGCGCAAGGCCTCGATGTAGGCCAGCTCCTTCGCCAGGTCCTCGACGAGTTCGATCACCGCCTCGCGCGAGGGCAGCCCGAGGATTTCGGCGGCCTTGGCAAACGCCTGCTGCACCTGCTGCTTGCGTGCCGGATCGTCGGCGACCTGGAGCAGGGAATCAGCATCCAGATTTTGCGCGTCGGCACCGGTTCCCGAATTCAGCCAGGCCACCAATTGCCACTGCAGCCGAGCCTGGGCGATCTGCAAATGCAACGCGTCTGGTTCCCAGCTCGCCTGGCCGGTCAGCACCTCGGTCGGCAGCGCGTCGCCCAACTGCAGTCCTGTCACGAAGTCGAGCGACTGAGCGATCAGTCCCAGCATGCGCCCATCGTCAGAATCATCCGGGATGCCGAATTCCCGCTGTAGCGAGCGCAGCGGGATCGCCGCGTCCCTCTCGCCCAGCTTCACGACCATGACCGGCGCGCCGTCGGTTTCCGATCGCCGAAACAGCGGCTCACCGAATGAGCTGAAAACGGGATGCGCCAGGGCGCAGTGATCCGCGGAAGCCGTATTTGCTTCAATAGCCATGATCGGCGGACCAGTCGTCTGCGATGGCCAATCTCAGCACAATGCGATGAACAGACAGTAAGCGCGGGGAAACTTGCCGCGACGACCGATCCACGCCATTCCGTCGGGATGACGCCCCTCGCCTGGCTTGTCGGGTTCGTGCTGCCAGCCTGCGCCGCTGCCGGAGCGGGAGGTTTGCCGCCCCCGCAACTGACGGATATGAGCCACATTCATCGGCCGGCCAGCCCGAATACCGCGCTCGCGGCCCCGGCGGGAAGCGAACCCGCGCCCGACGTCGTCACGCCGGTCTTCCCGGTCCCCGCATCTCGCCTCTATGCGGGCGTGGTCGCCATGGCCACCGGGCAGCCGCGGACGTTCCTGGCTGCGGAGTACCCGGCGGAGCAGCAGGTCCATTTCGTCGCCCGCAGCGCCGTGTTCAATTTTCCCGACCTGATCGTGGCTCAGGTCAGCGAGGCGGGTGCCGACCGCAGTACGCTGGTGCTGTATTCCCGCAGCGTGTACGGCTATTCGGACCTCGGCGTGAATCGCCGGCGCCTGGACGACTGGCTCGCCGCTTTGCGGGCCCGATTCAACCACCCTGACGAGAGATAGCCGCTTCATGCCGAAACTCAGGCAATTCCTTCGCGACGTCTGGCGCCTCTCGAGGCCGTATTATCGCTCCGAGGAAAAATGGTCGGCCTGGGGGCTGCTGCTCTCGATCGTGTCGCTCCGGCTGCTGCTGGTCGGCATGACGGTCATCCTGAGCTTCTGGAATCGCGAGTTCTTCAACTCGCTCCAGGACAAGGATTTTTCCGCATTCTTCGGGCTTCTGTTCGTCTACCGCCGCACACCCAGCGGCTTCATGCCCGGGTTCTGCGAGATTGCCGCGGTCTATATCCTGGTCGCGGTCTATTACACCTATCTCTCGCAATGGCTGCAGATCCGCTGGCGCCGCTGGCTGACCGTGCGCTTCCTCGATGAATGGCTGGCCGACCGCGCCTATTATCGCATAAGTCTCACGGCCGACCGCGCAGCGATCGGCACTGACAACCCTGATCAGCGCATCGCCGAGGATATCCGCGACTTCGTCGACAACACGCTCACGCTTGGCATCAGCCTGCTGGCGAACGTCATCACGCTGTTCAGCTTTCTTGGCATCCTGTGGTCGCTTTCCGGCACCATTACGCTGTTCGGCATCAGCATCCCCGGCTACATGGTCTGGGTCGCGTTGGTGTATGCCGTTGTCGGTACGTGGCTCACCCATCTTGTCGGTCGCCCCCTCGCGGCGCTGCGGTTCCGCCAGCAGCGGGTCGAGGCGGATTTCCGCTACAGTCTGGTGCGGGTGCGCGAGAACATGGAAGGCATCGCGCTGTACAACGGCGAAGCCGAGGAGAAGGGCTTACTTGGCCTTCGCTTCCATAGCGTGATCGGCAACTGGTGGGCGATCATGCAGCGCACCAAGATGCTGAACGCGCTCACCGCCGGCTATGACCAGGTGGCGGTCATTTTTCCTTTTATCGTCGCCGCTCCGCGCTTCTTCTCGGGCCAGATACCGCTTGGCGGCCTGACGCAGACCGCCGGCGCGTTCGGCAGAGTGCAAGACGCGCTGTCTTGGTTCATCGGCCAATATTCGAGCCTCGCCCAATGGCATGCGATCGTCGAACGATTGACCACGTTCCATCGTGCGGTTGTCGCCGCGCGCGCCGCGTTCGGCACGGGGCTGGAGCTGACGGATGCGCCCGAGGGATCGGTGCAGATGCACGATACCAACATCGAGCTGCCGAACGGAACGAAGCTCCTCACCGGGGCCGATCTCGTGCTGGAACGTGGCCACTCCGTTGTCATCAGCGGCCGTTCCGGGTCCGGCAAGTCCACTTTGTTTCGCGTGCTGGCTGGCATCTGGCCATTTGGCCGTGGGCACGTGCAGCGGCCACTCGAGCGCTGCCTGTTCCTGCCGCAGCGGCCATATATCCCACTGGGGACACTGCGGCACGTGATCACCTATCCGCATCCGCACGACACCTATAGTCGCGAGGACCTCGAACGCGCGCTGGTGGACGCGGGCCTCGGTCAGTTCGTTCCCCGACTGGATGACGACGAGCATTGGGCGCAACAACTGTCCGGCGGCGAGCAGCAGCGCGTCGCATTGGCGCGGGCGTTGTTGGTAAAGCCTGACTGGCTGTTCCTCGACGAGGCCACCGCCAGCCTTGATCCAGAAGCCGAAGCCGATCTCTATCGCACGCTCAAGGCGAGGCTGCCGAACACGACCATGGTCTCTATCGCGCATCGGCCATCGATCGCCGCATTCCACGACCGCCATCTCGTGCTGCGCCGCGAGGACGGCAAGACCGGCGAACTGGTGCAGACCGAACTGGTGGCTGCGAACGGCGGCGACGGATGATTCCAGCCAGGAAATTGGCGGATTAAGGTCGGGTAATTCCCCCGGCGGCGCGGCGGCTTTCATGCTATAGCGATATGAATTCGCCGCCGAAGGAGCCTGCCATGCGCGCCCATGCCCTAGTGGCTGCATCTGCCATGCTCGCTGCCAGCATCGTCCTGCCCGCGACCGCCTTGGCGCAGCAGAATCCCAGCACCGATGAAATCCTGAAGTCGCTGACGCCCGGGGTTCAGCGCGGCATCCGTCTGGTCCCGGCCGGGCAGCAGGGCGGCCCGGCGCAGGCCCAGCGACCGACTGCACCATCGGTCAGCCTGACCGTGGAGTTCGCGACGGGATCGGCGGGCCTCACCCCGCAGGCGACCGAGACCCTCGACAAACTGGGCAAGGCGTTGAGCGACCGGACACTCGCCTCCTACCGATTCCGCATCGAGGGGCACACCGACACTGTCGGCAGCCGCGCCTACAACAAGGAACTGTCGGATCGGCGCGCGGAGGCCGTGGTGGCCTATCTGGTCGACACTTTCCATCTTGAGCGCGGTCACATGCAGGCCGTCGGGATGGGCGCCGATGGATTGCTGGTTGCCACACCGGATCAGACACCGGAGCCGCGGAACCGTCGCGTGCAGGTGGTCAACCTCGGAAGCTGATACCTGCTGTCGTTGCCGCGCCTGTCTCTCTCCCAGTGTCATTGCGCGAGAAGCGGAGCGATGATCGGTCCCGACCCTGAGCGGAAGTTCGAGTTACCGCGGCTTTGTGTTCAAACCCGACTAAAGCGGCCCTGAACTGCGTAGGTTGGTTCAGGCTACGAGCCGGAGTATGAAACCTGTCGAAATCGTTTGTTCTGCAGGGGAGGCATCGTGAACATGCGCATTTCTCGACGATGGGTGGTCGGCGGCCTTGGGTTTGTCGGTGTAGGTCTCGCCCAACGCTACGCGCAGGCAGCGCCGACCGAGTTCCGTGTCGGCTACCAGAAAGCTGGCATGCTCAGCGTTGCCAAAGAGCAGGGCGTATTTGAACGGCGGTTGAAGTCGCTGGGTGTCGAAGGGGTGAAATGGTCGGAGTTCGAGGTCGGGCCGCCGATGATGGACGCGATCAGTGCGGGTGCCATCGACTTCGGGTGGGTTGGCGATGCGCCCGCCATTATTGCGCAGTCAACAGGTGCCAAGTTTGTTTATGCGGCATGCATGCCCGCATCGCAGCATGGGTTGTTGGTGGTGGAAGGATCTGCCATCCGCTCCCTGGCGGACATCAAGGGCAAGAAGGTCGCCTTTGCTCGCGGCACCAGCGCTCAAAACATCATGCTACGTCTGCTCGCCAAGGCGGGACTTACCTTTGGCAACATCGTGCCGGTTTATCTTTCGCCGGCAGATGCCTCGGCGGCCCTCTTGCGCGGCGACGTCGACGCGTGGGTTATCTGGGACCCATTGTTTGCGCTAGCGGAACATCGCCAGAAGCTGCGTGCGATTGCCACCACGAAAGATATCGTGAACGGTAAATCCGTCTACGTGGCCAATCCCGATTTCGCCACGAAATATCCCAAAGTCCTTGCTGCGGTAGTTGACGAAGTGACAAAATTAACCGAATGGGCGGCGCAAGATCGGGACAAGTATTCTGAAGTCAATGCGACTGCCACCGGCATCGAGCTCGACGTGGTACGGACTGCCGTCGGCCGCACCGACCTGGTCGTGGGTCCCGTCACGCCCACGGTCATTGCTCAGCTGCAGGAAACCGCCGACGCTTTTTTCAGAGTCGGAGTCATTTCTAAGCCGATTGTCATTCACGACGCCGTCTGGTCCCTGCCCGCCGGCTGACCAGGACCATCGGGGTGCGAGTCCCGCTTCGGGTCGGTTTCGGAAGCTCATGACCACTCGAATGTCCGCTCATCACCCAAGGCGGTCATACGATAGGCCGTCGGCATAAGCTCGCACTTTCGAACTGTATCGCACCCGTGCCTGCCCCCCTTTCAGCCCGCCTGCTCCGGATACACGGCGCGCGGACGGATCAGGTTGCCGTCGCGCCACTGCTCCAGTGCATGGGCGATCCAGCCAACCGTTCGTCCGACCGCGAATATGGCGAAGGCGGCGCCCGTCGGCAGGTGCAGACGTTGCTCCACCATCAGCAGGGCGAAGTCGATGTTGGGCTGGATGCCGGTCATCGCCTGCATCGCCTCGATGAGATGGCGCGCGCGAGGAGCGGGCTGAATGCGGGCCAACAAAGCCAGGGCACGCGGATCGCCGTCCGGGTAGAGCGGATGGCCGAACGCAGGGATCCGTTCGCCGCGCGCCAGCCTGACCGCGATGGCACCCGAGGGATCGGCGGCTACCAGAGGATCAGCCAGCAGATGACGGACCTCGTTTGTCATGCCACCGTGCAGCGGGCCGATAAGCGCAGCCAAACCGGCCAGCACGCAGGCGCCGAGCGGCGCCCTGGTCGATGCGACGACGCGCGTGGCGTAGGTCGAGGCGTTCAGCTCATGGTCCGCTGTCAGGACGAGGGCGCGGCGTATCAGGTCGGCGCCCTTCGGCCCGACGCCCCACGCGGACGCCAACCGGTCGTGCAGCGGCAGAACCGAGGGCTGGACGGTGACACCGGGCAAGCCGGCCGCCGCCCAGGCCATACGGTCCAGAATGCGCACAGCGTCCGGCAGAACGTTGTCCACGTTGCCGGTCCAGCGGCCGGCCATCGCCAGATCCGCCAGCGCGGCGATGCAGCGTTCGGCGACACCCGCGGCCCGCGCTCGCGGCCAGCCTCGATGTGACCGGGACCGCGGCAACTCTTCCACCAACCATAGCAGCTCAGCCACCGCTTCGAGCGTCGCAGTCGCGGACAGGGCCACGGCGTCCCTGCCCCGGTATTCCAGCCGGCCGCCCTGAATGCGGGTGATGGCGGAGACCAGGATCGGCTCACCCCAGCTTATCGTCGAGGCCGCCACGGCGCGCCGGCTGCGTCCGCTCCGATTGCGCTCGGCGAGCCGACGCACGTCAGCCGCGTCATACAGGCTGCGCCGAGGATCATCCGGCGCGGCGGTCACGCCGATGCGGCCGCGGCTGACATACGCATAGAGCGTCTGGCGCGACACACCGAGACTAGCGGTGGCGTCCACGGCGGTCAGCCATCGCACGGCGGTGGCGGCGTCATCATCATCAACTGGCATATTGATTTTATTGATCAAGATTGACGAATATCTGCTCAATGTATGCCATGGCCACGTCAATCAGCCAAGGAGGGCACTGATGCCGCGTGGCGAGACAAGCAATGTTGCCGACGGCCTCGAGAACGTGGTCGCCGCAGAGACCGTGCTGAGCCAGGTCGATGGCGACGCTGGCGTATTGATCCTGCGCGGCCACTACCTGCAGGACATCGCCGGACAACACAGCTTCGAGTGGCTGACGGGGTTGCTGTGGCAGGACTTCGTCCAGCGCGACCTGGGCGAGGCCGTGCTGCGGCGCGATCTCGGCACGGCGCGCGAGCACGTGTTCCGGCGCATGCGCGACCTGCTGCCGCTCGCCGGGCGTCTGCCGCCGCTGGCAGCGGTCAGAATGCTGCTGGCGAGCGTACCGGACGATGCTGAGAGTGCGCCGCTGCTGCTGACGGCGACCGTCGCGGTGGGACTGGCCGCCGTGATCCGCATTCGCAGCGGGCAGCCCCCGGTCCCACCCGACGCGGGCTTTTCTCATGCAGCCGATTTCCTGCGGATGCTGAACGAAGCGCCGCCGACACCGAAAGACGCGGCGGCGCTGGAGACCTATCTGCTCTGCTCGGCCGATCATGGGCTGAACGCATCGACCTTCGCCGCGCGCGTCGCGGCTTCCACGCAGGCCAGCCTGACCGACGCCGTCACCGCCGCGTTGTGCGCCTTGAAAGGGCCGTTGCACGGCGGCGCGCCGGGGCCGGTGCTGGATACGCTCGACGCGATCGGGCCGGTGGAGAATGCCGAGAACTGGCTGGACGCGGCTGTGATGCACGGCGACCGGCTGATGGGCTTCGGCCACAGGATGTACCGCGTGCGGGACCCGCGCTGCGACGTGGTGAAGGCGGTCGTGTCCAGGTTGAACCGCGACGCCGGCCGATTGCGCTACGCGGAGGCGGTCGAACAGGCGGCGCTCGCCGTGCTGGAAAAGCGCAAGCCGAGCCGTTCGCTACAGACCAACCACGAATTCTACACCGCGCTGCTGCTGGAGGCGCTCGGCCTGCCGCGCGACGCATTCACCGGCGCATTCGCGGTGGCACGCGTGGTGGGATGGATCGCGCACGCGCTGGAGCAGCAGGCAGGCGGGAGGCTCATCCGGCCGCAATCGGAATACGTCGGACCGATGCCGCGCGCCTGATCAACGGCTCGGCGAGGACGCGGGGTCGTATAACCCCTCCTCCTCGCCGAACGCGTACTCCTCCGATATGTCCTTGCCGGTGTAGTCACGCATCAGCGCCGCCGCCACAACGCTGATCACGGCACATACGCTGATATAGACAGCGATCGCCACCCATGATCGATATGAAGCGAACAATGCGGCCGCGATCAGCGGCGCGGGTCCGCCGGCGATAACCGAGGCAAGCTGGTAGCCGATCGACGCACCGGTATAGCGCAGCCGCCCGGTGAAGCTCTCGGCGATCAATGCGGCCTGCGGTCCATACATAATGTCATGGGGAATCAGCGACACCACGATCGCAACAAAGATCCAGAACGGCATCAGCGTATCGAGCAGCGCGAAGTAGATCCAACCAAATACACCGGTTGCCACGGCGCCGATGATATACACCCGCCGGCGCCCGAACCTGTCCGACAGATGGCCGGCGATCGGGATCGAGAAGAACGACACGACCGAGGCCGCCAGCACCGATGTCAGCAGCAGGTCGCGTGACACCTTCAATGTGCCTACACCATAGGCGAACACGAACGCGGTGAAGATGTAGAACGGCGCCTGCTCGGCCATCCGCAGGAATGCGCTGAGGAAGATCTCCTTCGCCTGGAGGCGAAACACCTCTGCGACCGGCGTGCGCTCGATCCGGTTCTCTTCGACCAGGCGGCGGAACGTCGGCGTCTCCAGAATGCCAAGACGGATCCACAGGCCGATCGCGACCAGCACGATGCTGATCAGGAACGGCACCCGCCAACCCCAGGTGATGAACGCATCGCCTGACCACGAGCTGAACACCAGCACGGCGAGATTGGCGAGGAACAGCCCCGATGGCACACCGAACTGCGGCCAGGACGCGACGAAGCCGCGATGATGGCTGGTGCGCGCCCACTCCATCGACAGCAGCACCGAGCCTCCCCACTCGCCACCGACACCGACGCCCTGAACGAAGCGCAGCACGGTGAGCAGGACCGCACCCCAGATACCGATGCTCGCATAGGTCGGCACCAGGCCCACCAGGAACGTGGCGATACCCATGAGCATCAATGTCGCGATCAGCGCCGACTTGCGTCCCAGACGGTCGCCCCAATGGCCGAAGATCGCCGCGCCGACCGGACGCGCGGCGAAACCGACGGCGTAGATCGCGAATGCCTCCAGCGTGCCGACCAGCGGATCGGAATGCGGAAAATAGAGCTTCGCGAAGACCAGGCCGGTGACCGTGCTGTAGAGGAAGAAATCGTACCATTCGATCGTCGTGCCGATGGTCGAGGCGATCACCGCGCGACGCAGCTGCGCCCGATGTTCCTGCTCGCCGAGCGGCGCCGGCTGCCCCGTGGATCGCACCGCACTGCTGCCTGACATGGATCGATTCTCCCGCGCCGGTTCTTGTCATCGTCTGACCAGAACGCATTCGCAGGCAGATCGTTCATTATTCAGCCGCTGCCGCCGCTGCTTCGACGTCGCTCCGCAGATCCGGCCGCAGCTCTTCCTTGCGATCCGGGAATGCCAGCGCGCATCCCAGGGTCACGACACCGAATCCCGCCATCACCAAGGTCACCACGGCCAGACTGCCGGTGCGCTCGTGCAGCAAGGCGACCACCGGGGCAGCGGCGGCGGCACCGAGAAAACCCACGAAGAACCGCACCGAATACATGCGCGTCCGCAAAGCGGGCGAGAGATAGCGCGCGGTCATCGTCTCGTTCACCGTGACTTGACCGAAGATCGCCGCGGCCACCAGCGCGGCCATCGGCACCACGATCCAACCGTGCGCAAAGGACACCGCCACAAGGGCCGGGACCAGCAATGCGCTCACCGGCAGGAACACGCGCTTCAGCGTCATCCGGTCGATCATCCGCCCGACGGTGAACTGGGTGAGCGCGCCGCACAGCGTGGCAAGAAACGCCGCCGACCCCACCAGCGGCAGCATGCTTGGATCGTCGCCCAACCGCTCTTCCATCAGCTTCGGCAGCAGCAGCGTGAAGGCGTTGAACACCAGCCCCGAGACGACCGCGATCAGCAGCAGCACGGTCACCGCGCGACGCACGAGATGGCGCGGGATTACGGGAAACGGCCGCGCGCCATGCAGTATGGCGGCCTCGGGCGCCGGCAGCCGCAGCCATGCGAGACCGAGCGCGGCGCAGGCGAGGCCCGGCAGCAGGAACGCGATGCGCCAGCCGATCCCGTTGGCGAGCAACGCGGTTACCATCGGTGCCAATGCCACACCCAGGTTGCCGAACACGCCGTTCACGCCGATGGCGCGGCCCGGTCTGTCGCCGGCGGCATCCACCAGCATGGCAGTGCCGATCGGATGGTAGATCGCCGCGAACAGCCCGGTGGCCGCGAGCGTGATCGCCAGCACCACCGGCGAACCGGCGAACGCCGTCGCCGCCATGGAGAGGCCGGTGCCGAGAAAGAACAGGGTCATCAGCGCCGGCCGGCCGATGCGTTGCGCGATCCACCCCTGCGGCAGCGAAAACAGCCCGTAGAGCAGGAACATCCCCGTGGCGAGCGCCAGGATCGGACCGTACGCGTCGCCGAACCGGCCGCCGGGCACCGCCATCGCCAGCACCGCGGTGGGCAGGATCAGCAGCGAATAGTGGGTGAAGCCATGTGCGGCATTGATGAAGGCGACCAGGCGTGTGTTCGGTGTCACGTGCGAGCCTCGGCGACTGGTGTTGCACCAGGACTCAAGGTAGGTTGTCCATCCTTCGACGTACGGACAATTCTTGTCTCAAATCGGACACCCCGCCGACCGCTCCCGCCTGCGCCCGTTCGAGGAGGCGCCTCGCCCCCTCGTCGGCTACGCGTATGACTACGCGGATCCGCACGACACCGGCTGGCATGAGCACCCGCGCGCGCAACTGCTGCACGCAACCGCCGGCGTGCTGCGTGTCGTGACGGGCTCGGCGCTGTTCGTCGTGCCTCCCGGCACCGGCCTGTGGATGCCGGCGAGGACGCCGCATGTGACGCACATGCCGGCGGGTCTGACGATGCGGGCGCTGTTCCTGCGCGAGGATGCGGCACTCGCCGGTCCGCGCGCGGTGACGGTCGTCGCCGTGTCACCCCTCCTGCGCGAGCTGATTCTCGCGGCGTGCGAGCAACCGGTGATGTGGGACGAAGCCGGACCGGTGCGGCACGTCGTGGCACTCGCGCTCCACGAGATCCGCCACGCCGCGACACGTCCGATCGCGGTGCCCGCGTGTCGCGACCCGCGGCTACAGCGCGTTACCGAGGCGCTGCTATCCGATCCCGCCGATCCGCGCGGGCTGGAATCGTTCGCCGGGATGGCGGGCGCCTCGGCGCGCACCTTGGCACGGTTGTTTCGCCGCGAGACCGGCATGAGCTTCCAGGCTTGGCGACGGCAACTGCGGCTGACCGAGGCGCTGGCCTGCCTCACGCAAGGCGCCACACCGGCCCGTGCGGCGGCGGCGGTGGGCTACACCAGCGGTCCGGCCTTCGGTGCCGCGTTCCGCGCCGCGTTTGGCACGACACCCGGCCGGTCGCGCTGAAATTCTACGCCGAATGTCCGCCAAGCAGGGCGAGCACCGCCGCGCCATAGCGCTGCAGCTTGGATGCACCGACACCCTTCATCTGCCCCAGTTCCTCAATGCCCGAAGGCCGCACCGCCGCGATATCGCGGAGCACGGTGTCGTGGAAGATCACATAAGGCGGAATGCGCTGCTTCTTCGCCTCCGCGGCACGCCAGGCGCGCAACGCCTCGAAAAGGTTCGTGTCTTCCAGGCCGGAGCCTTGCACCGAAGTGGGACGCTCGGGACGTCGCACCTCGGGGCGCCGCCTGCCCTCCTCGCGCAGCATCACCCGGGTTTCGCCACGCAGAACCGGCCGCGCCTTCTCCTGCACCAGGAACAGCCCGCCATGCCCCGCAGTGTCCACATCCAGCGCACCGAGCGCGATGAGCTGGCGGATCAGCCCGCGCCAGTAGGGCGCCGCGTGATCGGCGCCGAGACCGAATGTCGGCAGGCGATCGTGTCCATGCCGCAGCACGCCATCGGTCGTCTCGCCGCGCAGCACGGCGATGATGTGGAGCGCGCCGAACACCTGATTGGTGCGATACACCGCCGACAACACCTTCTGCGCTTCCACTGTCGCGTCCACCATGAGCGGCGGCGCGGAGCAGTTGTCGCAATGCCCGCAGGGTTCCGACAGCTCTTCGCCGAAACACGCCAAGACCGAACGCGTGCGGCACGATGCGGCCTCGGTAAGCGCGATCATCTCCTCGAGCTTCGTGCGCATCACCCGCTTCTGCGTCTCGGGTGCGGCGGATTGCGCCAGCCAATGGCGCGCCTGGGCGATGTCCTGGCCGCCATACAGCAGCAGCGTCTCCGCCGGCTCGCCGTCGCGACCGGCGCGGCCAATCTGCTGGTAGTAGGCCTCAGGGCTGTCAGGCATATCCAGATGCACCACAAAGCGCACATCCGGCCGGTCGATCCCCATGCCGAAGGCGATCGTCGCCACGACAACCACCGCCTCGCCTGAACGGAACCGCGCCAGTGCCTCGCGCTTGGTTTCCGCCTCCAGTCCGGCGTGGAAGGCGATCGCTGGAATCCCCTTGCCCCTCAGCTTCTCGGCAACGCGCTCGGTCTTCGCACGCGTGCCGCAATAGACGATGCCGCAGACACCGGAATGGCGTGTGAGCAGATCGAAAAGCTGCGCGGTCTCGCTCACCTTTGCCGCGGCGGCGATGTGCAGGTTCGCTCGATGGAAGCTGGCGACGAAGGTCTGCGCCGCCTCCATCTTCAGCGCGCGCAGGATGTCGTCGCGTGTGCGCGGATCGGCCGTCGCGGTCAATGCGATGCGCGGCACACCGGGAAACTGATCCGCGAGGCACGCCAGCCCGCGATACTCCGGTCGGAACTCATGCCCCCACTGCGACACGCAATGCGCCTCGTCGATCGCGAACAGCGCGAGTTGCAGCCGCGACAGCCGCTCCAGTGTACCGTTGCCAAGCAGACGTTCCGGCGAGACGTACAGCAGGTCCAGCCGCTGTTCGAGCAGATCGCGCGTGACGCTGCGCGCCTCGGCCGGATCCAGATCGGAATGCAGGGCACCGGCCGACACGCCGAGCTGCCGCAGCGCCGCCACCTGATCGTCCATCAGCGCGATGAGCGGCGAAATCACCACCGCCGTCCCCGGGCGGCACAACGCCGGGACCTGGAAGCAGATGCTCTTGCCGCCGCCGGTCGGCGCCAGCACCAGCGCATCGCCGCCCGCGACCACATGGCGCACGGCCTGCTCCTGCTGGCCGCGAAAGCCGGGGAAGCCGAAGACACGCCGCAGCACGGCTGCCGGATCGTCCCATGCGTCCGCCTGCACCAGCGACTGCAACATGATGCGATCAGCGCCGGTCGAAGCTGATTTCCACCCGACGGCTTTCCTGCGCGGTCAGCGCGAACTGCACCGGACCATGGCCGCGCTGCTTCACACGCTTCGCATCGATACCGTCCGACTGCAGCTGATCGACCACGAGTTGGGCGCGCAGATCGGCCAGCAGGACGTTGGCCTGGCGGCTGCCGATGGTGCTGGCAAAGCCGTTCACGTGCACGACAGTACTCGGATGCGACTTCGCCCAGTCCGCGGCATGACTGATCACCGACTGCGCCGGATCATCGATCTGCGCCGACCATTCCTGAAAGAATACGACGAACCTCTCCGCTGGCGGGTCTGCCGCGCGGGCACTGCAGATTGCTGCAGTCAATAGCAGAAGCAGGAGCCCGAGGCGGTACATGGCCGATTCCCTTCTGGCGCGAGACAGCCATTGTCCTGCCGGGCGGTTAACCCGTCGTCAACCGAAAGTGCCGCTAGGCCGCGGCCGCGATCGCCTTGCCAGTGGACAATCGCCAGATCCGATCCAGCCGCTCCACCCCCGTCAGGCGATGCGTGATCAGAATCACGCTGCGTCCGTCCGCCACTTCGTTCAGCGTGGCGAGGAACGCGCGCTCGGTTTCCGCATCCAGTCCGGCGCATGGTTCGTCAAGAATCAAAATCGGCGCCGGCGACAGCAGTGCACGCGCCAGCGTCAGGCGCCTGCCCTGACCGCCCGAGAATCGCGCGCCACCTTCGCCGACCCAGGTGTCCAGACCATCCGGTAGTGCCCGCACCATCTCGCCGATCCGCGCCGCATCCAGCGCACCCCATAACGCCGCATCGTCGGCATCGGGCCGCGCGAGCTTCAGGTTAGCGCGAATCGTGTCGTCGAACAGATGCGTCGCCTGGGCAAGCCAGCCGATCCGCAGACGCACATCCACGGCGGCGAGCGTGGCAATATCGACGCCACCGAGCAACACCTTGCCCTGCTGCGGCGCAGCCACCTTCAGCGCCAGCGCGGCAAGCGTCGATTTGCCGGCGCCAGACGGCCCGAGCAGCGCAACGCGCGCGCCCTGCGGGACTTCGAGCGTCAATCCGTCGAACACCGGTGCCCGATCAGGCAGCCAGCGGAAGTGAACCGAGTCGAAGCGCAACGTGAAGTCGGCGGGAACCTGCGACGGATGCGGTGGATCAGGCACCGGCACAGGCGCATTGGCAGCTTCGACAACACGATGCGAGGCCGCAGCAGCATGCCCGGCAAGAACGCCGGCGCGCGGCAATCCGCCGACTGCCTCGAATGCCGCCACGGTCAGGAAGGCAGCGGCGACGCCAGCCATCGGATTGCTGCCTGCCGCGATCAGGACAGCGAGGATCGCCGCCTGCCCACACAGCAACGCGCCCGCATTGGCACGCGCGGCGCGGCCGGCAAGTTCGCGCTGGGTGGTGAGCAAAGTCGCCTCGCGCGCCTGCACGGCAGCCAGCATTCGGCCTTCGGCGCCGAACGCGCGGACCTCGCGCAGTCCGGTCAGCGCGTCGAGCGTGGCAATGCGCAGACCACCGGCTGCATTGGCCAATGCAGCACCGGCACGCGCGGCCGCGCGCGCACTCAGCCAAGGCAGCGCGAATGCGGCGACCGCGAACAGCACGCCGACCGCAAGCGCCAGCCAAACGCTATGGATCCCGACCAGCACGACGAGCAGCGGGAAAAGCAGCACGGCGCCCGCGAGCGGGACCAGAATGCGAAGATAGAGGCCGTCAAGCGCCTCGATGTCACCGACCAGGCGGGCCAGTACGTCGCCGGCCTGGCGAAAGCCGAGGCCGCCGGCGGAGCCGTGAGCAAGATTGCGGAAGAACCACACCCGCAGATCGGCCAGCGCACGGAACGTGGCGGCATGTGTCAGCAGCCGTTCGGTGTAGCGCAGCACCACCCGTGCCGTTCCGAGTCCTCGCAGAGCCACCGGCGCCGCCAACGTTCCGACGGCAACTGCAGCGCCGAGTACCACGCCGCCAAGCGCCATCATCGCAACGCCCGCCGCGAGCGCCGCCAGCGAAACAACGATACCAGCCACCAGCCAAAGCGCACGACCGCGCCAGAGACCGAGAATGTGGAGTATGTCGGTCACGCCGCACCGCGCGCCGGAACGGCACGCCCTTCGCGGATATCGAGCCGCCGACCCGGCAGCCCGTGCGCCGCGACAGAGTGGCTGGCAAGGATCACCGTCCGCCCCAGCGCCAGTCGGCGCAAGCTGTCCAGTACCTCACCCTCGATCGCCGGATCGAGATGCGCCGTGGGTTCATCGAGCAGCAGCAGGGGTGCATTCTTCAGGAACGCGCGGGCGATCGCCACGCGCTGTGCCTGGCCACCGGACAGACCATAGCCACCCTCGCCTACCGCGGTATCAAGGCCACCAGGCAATGCGGCGGAGAACTCGGTGACGCTGGCGCTGCGCGCCGCTTCCTCCACCTCGGCATCGGTGGCTTCGGGGCGCGCGAAGCGGATGTTGTCGCGAATGGTGCTGGCGAACAGCACGGGCCGCTGCCCTATCCAGCCGGTGAGCCGCGCGAGTGCCTGCGGCACCAGGTCCGCGATGTCGGCACCATTGATCGTCACGCGTCCCTTATCAGGTCGCACGAAGCCCAGCAGAATCTCGATCACCGTCGATTTGCCGGCGCCCGATGGGCCGGCCAGCACCAGCGTCTCCCCGTCTGGCACACGAAAGGACAGCCCGTTCAGCGCCGGCCCTCGCGCAGGGTCCCAGGTGAAATGCACGTCCTCGAATGCGACCGCGATGCCATGCGCGGCGACCGTGCGAACGTCGCGCTGCGGCTGAGTGGAAGCCTGCGGCGGCAGATCAACCAGCGCCTCAGCCGCGCCGACGGCATGTAGCCGATCCTGGTAGGCAGCAGCGAAGCTCCGCAGCGGAGCAAAGAACTCCGGGACCAGCAACAACACGAACAGAGCGATCCCCGGATGCGTCATGCCACCGGATGCCAGCAGCACACCGTAGTGCAAAGCCAGCACGACAAAAGCCAGCGCTGCGGCAAGATCGAGTGCAGCAGACGACAGGAACGCGACACGCAGCACGCGCATGGTGCGTTGGCGAAGTTCGTCCGCCGCTGCAGCGAGCGAATTCGCCTCGGCATCCGCCTGCCCGTACAGGACGATGGTGGCGATGCCACGCACGCGATCGAGGAACCGCGCCTGTAGCCGCGTCAGCGCCAGGAACTGGTTGCGCGAGGCAGCCGCGGCACCAATCCCCGCTGCGGCCATCGCGATCGGAACCAACAGGCCGCACAGAACCAGTACCAGCGCGCCCACCGGGTCGGCCAGCAGGGTGGCGATGGCCACCAGCAGCGGGCCGCCGATCGCCAGGGAAGCGGCCGGCAGCCAGCGGGCGTGCAGCCCATCCAACGCCTCGATGCGATCCACGATGATCGCAGTGAGTTCGCCGCTGTGGTGAGTACGGAGCCGCGACGGCCCGGCGTGCAGCAAGCGGGACAGCGCGTCGGTTCGCAGCCTCCGCCGCGCCGCCGCTCCCGCATTGAACGCGCCGCGCTCCGCAGCGATCGACACGCCCGCGCGCAGTACCGGCGAACACCGCGAAGCCCGCCAGCAGTGCCACCGTGTCGCCGGCGCGTTCGGTCAGGGCGCTGGCGAGCAGCATCGCCACGCACCAGGCCTGGCCCACCGCCATCGCCGTGTTCAACAGGCCGAGCAGTACAACCGGCCATGCCGCTCGGCCGCCAATGCGTCGCTCCTCACGCAGCCAGGCGCGTGATGCTGTCTTGCTGTCCCCGGATTGCATCCTAAGCGCCCGCTTAGCTCAGACGATCCGCGCTGGACAGTGCGGAGTGCTTAATTGTGGGCAATGTATCGGCCATGGCGTTGCCATGAGCCCATCTGTTAGCTAAGTAGCTTAGTCATGGCCGTTGTGACCATCCATGCCGCGAAGACGCACCTCTCGCAGCTTCTGGCGCGCGTCGAGGCTGGAGAGGAAATTGTTCTGGCGCGGGGACGCCAACCGGTCGCCAGGCTGGTGCCGTACCGCCCACCCGCAGCCAAGCGACAGTTCGGGGCATTGCGCGGCGTGGTCTCGATTGGCCCCGAGTTCTTCGCGCCGCTGCCGGAAGACGAACTGGCCGGCTGGGAGCGATCGGCCTGAACCTCCTGCTCGATACCCACGCCTTGCTTTGGTGGATCGCCGGCGACACTGCTCTATCGTCAACCGCGCACTCGGCCATTGCCGACGAGCGCAATGCAGTCTTCAACAGCGCAGCGTCCGCCTGGGAAATCGCGACGAAGTTCCGCATCGGCAAGCTGCCAGGTGTAGCGGCGATCGCGGCGGATCTCGCGGCCTTGCTCGACAGTCAAGGTTTCGTTCCACTGCCGATCTCGTTTGTCCATGGCCAGCTTGCCGGCGCATTGCCTGGTCCGCTGCGCGACCCATTCGACCGGATGCTGATTGCCCAGGCTATCCACGAAGACATGGTACTGGTGTCGAATGAGGTGGGCTTCGGCGCGTACGGCGTCCGTCGCCTCTGGTAACGTTTTAGTACATCACGTCTCCGCCGTTCGGCGACAGCGTCGCACCCACATAGAAACCACCATCCGGGCCAGCCAACAGCAGCGCGGTCGCGGCGATCTCCTCGGGGCGGCCGAAGCGGTGTACCGGCAGCGCATCGATGAACGCTTGGCGGTCGGCGGGCGCCATCGTCGCGGTCAAATCGGTGACGATCGGGCCGGGCGCCACCGCGTTCACCCGCACGCCCTTGGGCATCGCCTCGCAGGCGAGCGCGCGTGTGAAACCGATGATCGCCGCCTTCGCCGCGCAATACGGGGTCGAGTTCACCGCGCCCTTCAGCCCTCGTTGCGACGCGACGTTGATAATGCAGCCGCTCCCGCGCGCCGCCATCGCCGGGAACACGGCCTGCGCCATGAAGAACATGCCCTTCATGTGCACGTCGAGGATTCGGTCGTAGTCCGCCTCGGTGTAATCCTCGAACCGCTTGCGGATGTTCATGCCGGCGTTGTTGAACAGGATGTCGATCGCGCCGAGTTCCGCCGCGGCCTCCTGTGCAAACGAACGGGTCGCCGCAATGTCAACCACGTCGAGCGATCGGTGCATCGCACGCCGCCCGAGCCCACGGATCTCCTTCGCCGTCTCCTCGGCTTTGAGCCCATCGTCGAGATGGCAGAACGCGATATCGGCGCCTTCCGCCGCGAAGGCGAGCGCCGTCGCGCGGCCGATGCCTCGCGATCCCCCGGTGACCAACGCAACCTGTCCTGCAAGCTTCATCAAACTCTCTCCTCAGCAATCCACTCGATCCACCTGCCATGCGGGTCGGTCCACGCGATCGGCTCGCCATCGACCGAAAGCAGGAATGCACCGCGCGGACCACGCTGCACCAGCCTGTCGCGCAGCGACGGAAATACCCCCGGTGACTCGTTGCTGATCCAGACTGCGCCGAGTTCGCGCACGGTGCGCATGAACGCTTCGCGCAAATCGGGTTCCGCCACATAGGCGAGCACCGCCGAATGGAACACGACGAGCGTCGCCTCGGGCGGAGCTTGTCGCGCACATGTTCGGAGGTCGCTCAGCAGATCGCCCTGAACGACACGGGGCGGATCGCGTCTCGCCACCGCGATGGCCGCGCGCAGACGATCCAGCCGATCGGATTGCTCTGGCCACACCAGCGTTTCCAGCCAGGCGCAATGCGCCGCGTCGGCGACATCCACCGGATACAGATCAACGCCAAGCCGCCACACAACTCGCGGACGCGCCACGGGCAGCGGCGTGGCGGCACCGGCACGGCAAGGCAAGATCGGTGCATCCGCCGTCCCGGGCGCCAGTTGCGATACCCCATAGTCATAGCCATAGCGATCGGGAAGCAGGCACAGACCGGCCGATGCACCCACTTCGAGCAGCGCCAGCGGTTGCGGCAATCGCGCCAGTACAGGCAGCAGCGTGGCGCAACGGCCGGCTTCATTGGTTTGCGTGTGACGTGCCAACATTGTCGCGCGTACGGCTGGTGCATTGTCGCCCAGCATCGTGCGAAACGCCGGCCAATCGCGTGGCGTGCCGCACACGTGGCGCAACGCTGCGAACAGCAGGTTGGGCTGCTGCTTGGCGTCGGGCAGTGCCGCGAGAAACTCGAGCGTGAATGCGTCATCGGCGACACCGACGGCGCACGCCTCGTACAACGGCGAGCGACCGCGCGCCTCCACCCCGGCAAATCGCCTGAAACGCGCTGCGATTTGTTCGCTCACGGCATCCCCCGATCCCAGCCACATGTTGCGCCACAGCGGCTGCGAGGCCAAATTGGGCGCATGGAGCAGGCGCGCACGATTGCCGGGCTGCATGCCGGATGCAGGGAGTTGCGCCACCAGTACAGCGCGCTCGCTCTGGTGCCGACGATGGGAGCGCTGCACGACGGACATCGTGCGTTGGTGCGTGAAGCTGCGGCAAGCGGTGCGGCCGTCGTCGCGTCCCTCTTCGTCAATCCGCTGCAGTTCGCGGCGAACGAGGATCTGTCGCGATATCCGCGCGATGAGGCTGGGGACCTGGCTGCACTGGAGGCATCAGGCTGTCAGCTCGTCTGGCTGCCGGATGTCGCGACGATGTATTCCCCCGGCGATGCCACGACGATCGACGTGTCCGGACCGGCGGAACAGTGGGAAGGCACCGCGCGGCCGGGGCATTTCCGGGGTGTCGCCACAGTATGCGCCAAGTTGTTCGGCCAGGTGCGGCCCGATCGTGCATATTTCGGCGAGAAAGATTGGCAGCAATTGCAGGTGGTGCGCCGCATGGTCGCCGACCTGCATCTGCCTCTTGAGATCATCGGCGTGCAAACGATGCGCGAGCCTGACGGGTTGGCACTATCCTCACGCAATCGGTTCCTGACGGAGCAGGAGCGTGCGACCGCGCCGCTCCTGCACGATGTGCTGAGCGCCCTGGCGCGCGCGCTGACGACGGGTAGTCAAGCCGATGTGGCACTCGCCGATGCCCGCGCCGAGCTGAGCAATGCAGACTTCGCGATCGACTATCTCGCGTTGGTTGATGGCGTCACGATGCAGGCGCTGCAAATGGTGCAGCCTGGGTCCCGCCTGATCGCAGCAGCGCGGCTCGGTTCCGTGCGGCTGATCGACAACCTGGGCCTGTAGCAGTCAGCGCCGTGGCTTCTCCCGCCCGCGGCGCAGTGCCTCATTCACCGTCTCCGGTTCGCTTGCCGGCTGAGACGGCTTGTCGGCCAGCTTCTCGGCCAGCGCGCGCACGAGGTCCGACCGCGCGACAATGCCGACCAGCTTTCCATCGCGCACCACCGGGACGCGTTTGATGTTCCGGTCGTACATCAGACGCGCCACCTCGCGCGCGGCCGTCTCTTCGGTGACGGTCATGGCGCCCGGCGACATGACGGACTTCACCCTGTGACGCTGCTCACGGATGCTTTCGACAAAGGTTGGCGCGAGGTCGGACCCTTCGGCCAACATGTCGAGCCACCGCGCCTGCCGATCGGTATTGCCCTCATGCCAGCGCACCAGGTCGCCTTCGCTGATCATGCCAACGATTGCGCCGGCATCGTCCACCACCGGCATGCCGCTGATCCGACGCCGCGCCATCAGCTTGACCGCCTCCAGCAGACGCGTCTCCGGGTGCACCACTGCTACGTCGCGGGTCATCAGATCACCCGCTGTAACCACTGCTTCGTCCAGCATTTCGTTTCCTTTCCTGAATCGACGCCGGGTGCTCAGGACTGGCGACCTCGCTTTCCGACACGTCTAGCACAGGTTCGTGGTGTGCGTTTGACCCAAATCAAGCCAGCCCCGAGCGGATCATGATAAAAAGCGCCTGCCGGAAGTCCGGCGCGCACTACCAGGGGAGGATTATCATGCCTGCTGACGGCACAAATGAGGAAACTGTTCCTATAGGCAAGTTAACCAGGAAAGACTACGAGCGCGAATTGGCTAGGCTGCATGTCGAGCTCGTCAAGCTACAGCAGTGGGTCCAGCATAAGGGACTCAAAGTCTGCATCGTATTCGAGGGCCGCGACGGCGCCGGCAAGGGCGGCACCATCAAAGCGATCACGGAACGCGTCAGCCCGCGCATTTTTCGCGTCGTCGCCCTCCCCGCTCCGACGGAACGCGAGAAGTCGCAGATGTATATCCAGCGATACATCCAGTATCTGCCCGCGGCGGGTGAGGTCGTGATCTTCGACCGGAGCTGGTACAACCGCGCGGGCGTCGAGCGTGTGATGGGCTTCTGCTCGGAGGATCAGGCGAAGCACTTCCTCCTGATGACGCCGCCCACGGAGCGGGCAGTGGTCGATTCCGGCATCACCCTGCTGAAATACTGGCTCGAGGTCAGTGAAGCGGAGCAGACACGCCGACTGCAGGCGCGGATCGACGACGGCCGCAAAATCTGGAAGCTCTCGCCGATGGATCTCAAATCCTACAGCCGCTGGCACGACTATACGCACGCACGCGACGAGATGTTCAAGGCGACCGATACGCCCTGGGCTCCATGGTCTGTAATTCGTTCGGACGACAAGAAGCGGGCGCGGTTGAACGCAATATCGCACCTGCTTCACCAGATCCCCTATGAGGACGTGACGCGAGGAAAGGTGAAGCTACCAAAGCGGCAGCATCATCACGGCCGTAGCGAGCCGGACTATCCATACAAGTTTGTCCCGGAGCTCACCTGGCCGTCCAACCAGCGCCCGCGACGGTGAGCCGCCGCGTTCAGCTCCCCAACGCGCGTTTGGCTATGCTCGCAAGATAGCCAGAAGCCGCTGGCAGGATCGCGTCGTTGTAGTCGTAGCGCGAGCTGTGCAGCCCGCGACCGTCGTCGGCCGAGCCATTGCCTATCCAGACGAACGCACCCGGCCGCTGCTGCAGATACCATGCAAAGTCCTCGCCGGTCATCGCCGGAGGCAGATCGCGCCGCAGCGGCAGGCCGGCCGCGACGACCGCCTCCGCCGCCAGGTCACGTTCCACGGCTGTGTTCACCGTCACCGGATTGCCGCGACGCAACGCCACCTCGATCGCGACATCGCAGCTGAGCGCCACGCCGGCCGCGACGCGATGGATCGCCAACTCCACCGCATCGCACACTTCGTCGCGCAAGGTGCGCATGGTCCCGCGCATGAAGGCTTCGTCGGCGATCTGATTGGCCGCGCTACCTGCCTCCATGGTGGCGACGGTGATCACGACCGCGTCCAGCGGGTCGACGTTGCGCGAAACAATCGTTTGCAGTGCCAGCAGCAGGTGCGCCGAAGCCACCATCGGATCGCGCGTCAGATGCGGCAGGGCGGCGTGGCCGGACCGTCCCTTCACGCGAAACTCGATGCGTCCGCCCGAAGCCATCACCGCCGCGTCGTGCACCGCGACGGTGCCGGCCTCGAGGCCCGGCCAGTTGTGGTAGCCAAAGATTCGCTCCATCGGGAAGCGTTCGAACAGACCGTCGGCGATCAGGTTCTTGGCGCCACCGCCGCCTTCCTCCGCCGGTTGGAATACCAGATGCACCGTGCCGGCCCAGGAAGGGTCCTGCTGCAGCAGCGCCGCGGCACCGAGCAGCGAGGTGGTGTGACCGTCATGGCCGCAGGCGTGCATCACGCCCGATTGGCTCGAGGCGTAGGCAAGGCCGGTGGTCTCGGCGATCGGCAGCGCGTCCATGTCGGCGCGCACGCCGACGCTGCGATTGGACTGGCCACGCGAAATCGTCGCGACCACACCGTGGCCGCCCACCCCGGCGACAAAGGGAACGCCGAGTTCCTGGAGCTTCGCGCACACAAAGGCCGCGGTTTCCTTCTCGTGCAGCGTCAGTTCCGGGTGTGCGTGCAGGTGATGGCGCCAGACGGTCAAAGTGTCGATCAGGTTTCGGTCCATGCTAAAGGCGGTAGCGGATTTCTCTGTGCTCGGCAAATGAAACGTTACATTTACAACCTGTTTCCCGCGCGGCGCCGCCCCTTGGTCATGTCGATGCCGGCAATTCGCGGCAGAGCCATGCCCCGACTAGGCCGAGCAGCGCGATAAGCCCCAGCACCGCCGACAGCCCGCCGAACGCGAAGGCAACCGCCCCCGCGGCCACGCCGACGCTTCCCGCGAGAAAGGTGCAGGCATTGATGATGCCGGACCCCGCGCCGGCACGGGCGGCCGGCAAGGTCGCGAGGGCGAGCCGCGGCGCCGACGCGTAAGGCAACGCCAGGCCGGCGCCTACGGCGAACAGACCGACAATGAGCGGCACCCAGATCCTCCCCACGGTCGCGATGGCAATTATCACGCTGCCCGCGATGATCAGCAGCATTCCACATGTGAGGGCACGGCCCGCGCCGAAGCGCCGGATAAGCCACGGTGCCGAGAACGCGAAAATCAGCAGCCCGCCGCTCAGCGGCAGAAGCGACAGGCCGGCGCCGATCGGAGTGAGCCCCAGGCCGGCCGGGCTCTGCGCGTCCAGGTTGTAGAACAGCAGCAATGCCAGGATGCACGACATCGCGATCGAGCCGACGGCGATGGCGCGCACGAAGGCGGCGCCGGCGAACAGGCTCAGGTCGATGAGCGGGTCCCGGACGCGGCGCTCCACCGCCAACAGCCCGACGAACGCAGCGACCGCGAGTGCGGCAAAGCCCAGTAAATCGAGCGGCGCCCGCGTCGCCGCCGGCAGGGCATTCAGCGCCGAGATCAGCGCGGCCATGAAGATTGCGAGCAGGACAAAGCCCGCCCAATCGAACCGGTTGAGCCGCCGGGCACGCGACGTCGCAGCCGCACTCTCGCTGACCAGGAAGCCCCCGGCGGCGAGGAGCATGCTGACGGCGCTGGCCCAGAAGATCACGCGCCAGTCGGCGTAATGGGTGAGCGCTCCGCCGATCAGCGGACCGAGACTGAAGCCCAGCATCAGGAAACCTGCCCAGGCGCCGATCGCCGATGCGCGGCGCTCCGGCGAACTGGACTCGTTGATCGCGGCCAGCGTGCCGGGAACCGCCAGCGCGGCCGCGAGCCCCTGAAGCGCACGACCGGCCAGCAGGAAAGCAGGTCCGTGCGCCATCGCGACGATGACCGATGCGACGGCGAACAACGCCAGGCCGACCATCGACACGCGCCGCGCCCCTGCCTGATCGCACGCCTTGCCGCCGGGGATGATGCACACCGCCGATACAATCAGATAGGCGTTGATCGCCCATTCGAGCTGCGCGGCATCCAGCCCGAGTTCGCCGCGCATGGTCGGCAGCGCGGCCATGATCGCCGTGCCGTTGATGCCCAGCATCAGCATGCCGAGACAGGTTGCCGGCAGAATCACCCGCGCACGCGGATCGGCGACGGCCGCAGGCCGCGCGCCACTCACGACACGCTGCGGATGAATGCGCCGACAGCGGCGAGCGAAGCGCGCCCCTCGGCAAGCTGCGGATGGAACAGGTGCCATGCATGGATCATCTCTGGCCAGACCTGGAGGGTCACATTGACATCGGCCTCACCGGCGACCGCCGTCAGCATGATCGAGTCGCTCAGCAACGTCTCGGCCGATCCGACCTGGATCAGCATCGCGGGCAGGCCGTGCAGGTCGGCGTGGATCGGCGACACGAAAGGCGAGCGCGGATCGGCGCCGTGCAGGTAGGCAGAAGCCGTTTCGAGCAAATAGGGTTTCTGAATCAACGGATCGACGTCTGCCTTGCTCGCCATGGTTGCCCCGGTCATTTCCAGATCGACCCACGGCGAGGCACACCAGACGGATCTCGGCAACGCCACGCCGGCATCGCGGAGCGCGATCAGCGTCGCGATCGCAAGCCCGCCCCCCGCGCTTTCGCCGGCCAGCGTGATGCGCGCCGGGTCGCAACCGGACGACAGCAGAAAGCGATACCCCGCGATCGCATCGTTCAGCGCGGCTGGAAACGGATGTTCCGGGGCCAACCGGTAGTCGAGAGCCAGAGTGCGTGCCGCTGCTTGTCTGCCCAGCTCCGCCATGACATGGCGATGGCTCGCGATTGAGCCTGATATGTAGGCTCCACCGTGCAGGAACATGATGACGCGGTTCGCGTCAGCGTACGGCGTCGAGGTCCATTCGGCAGGCACCCCGTTGGCATCAACCGGTTCGGTCCGAACATCCCCGGGAAGTGCATACCTTGCGCCCAACGCATCGAGACGTGCGCGCCGTTCCGCGAGCCCCGCGGGTCGCGGTGTCGCTTTCAGCGCACCCCTGATGGTCTCGATCTCGGGATTTTCCATCGCAATTCCTTCCCGGCCGCCAGCGCTTCCCGTGCGATACGGTCGCGTGCAATCTAACCATCGCGAAGTGACCGGCGCCATAGTCGACCGCTCCGTCCTACCTGCACTGGAAACCAACATGATGCTCGAAACCGCTCTGCGCGTCGCTCTCGTCGCGGGCTGCGCGTTCGCCCTCTCTGTCCCACCAAGCGCCGCATCGGCTGACGTTTCCGTCACCACGCCGGCGATCCAATCGGCGATCGCGGCCGCGGTCGAAAAGGAACGCAAGGCCTATGGCGGAAAGACCCCGGTTCCAGGCGTGCTGATTGGCGTGTGGGACGGTTCCGGCGGAAGCTACGTGCATGGTTTCGGCGACGCCGACCTCGCGGCGCATCGCCCCCTGACGGCCGCTGATCACTTCCGCGTCGGCAGCAACACGAAGACATTCGTCATCAGCGTGCTCCTGCAACTGGTCGACGAAGGCAAGCTGAACCTGAACGACCCGCTCAGCCGCTTCTCGCTCGGCATCACGATCCCGAACGCCGAGAACATCACGGTCGCAGAGCTGTGTCAGATGCGCAGTGGCCTGTTCGAGGCATTCGAACTCGCCGGAATTCGACAACATGAATCTCAAACCCGACATGAAATTCGATCCCCGGACGATCATCGGATGGGCGCTGAAGCAGAAGCCGTATTTCGCTCCCGGCAAAGGCTATCGCTACAGCAACACCAACTACCTGATCCTGGGATTGCTGATCGAGAGCATCACCAAGGAACCTGTGGGCGAGCAGATCCGCAAGCGGATGCTGGAGCCCTTCCACCTGACCCAGACCAGCTATCCCGACACCCAGGCGATGCCTGACCCATGGGCGCACGGCTATTCGCTTCGCAAGGACGGCACATGGGAGGATGTCAGCAACACGATTCCAGTCTCGCTGATGGGTGCCGCCGGCGAGATCATCTCCGACATGGACGACATGAAGCGTTGGGTGAAGCTGTACGTCACCGGCAAGACCAACGCGCCGGTGACGCAGCACGCGCGTCTGACTTGCATCTCCACCGGTCAGGGGAACCTGGCGTTCGGTCTCGGCATCGGCTGCAGCGCCGGCTGGTACGGCTACACCGGCGGACTGCCTGGTTACAACACGGCCGGCTATTACTTCCCCGCGGGAGATATCACCATCATCGCCTGGGTGACGTTGCAGGCGGAAAAGCCGTTCCCCGGCGTCGCCAATTCCATATTCCGCGATCTAGCGCGCATCATGACACCGGCGAACATACCCTTTGTAGTGGGGACGCCCGCGAAAACAGTGGCGAGGTAGTGCAGGTACAGTGGCCCCCGTCAGTCAAACTACGGTCGCAGCACAAACTCGCAGACCAAGACCAGCACTCAACTGGCGGCAGGAACGTATGGAAAGGTCGTCGATGGCTTCGACGTGACTGAATTCTTGCCGATCCCGAGGCTGATGGGAGCGTTCGCCGCTATGGAGAACATGACATCCGGGGCGTTGTCCGTGAGCGAGCGGCCGTTCCATTCGGCGAAGCCGAACACGGCCGGTGTACCGACCACGTAAGGAAGGATGTTGGGGAAGAACCGATGCGCGACCTTCTCCCCGTACGCCCGGGGGTCTTCGACGGTTCCATTGGCCGACACGACACCGGCTATCGCATTGATGACGACCTGTCCATAGGTCAGAAAGTCGTCGGCCGGGCGCCCAACATTGAGGCGGTTACCGAGATCTTCGTTGTACTGGGTGAAGAGCGGGTGGATCATTGGAAGACCCACGCGGTTGATCGAACGCCAACCCCCAGAATCGGTAGCGAGCGTTGCCACGGCCCATATGCCGATCCGGCGCTTATCGCCTGTGCCGGCGAGAAAATCGTTATCGGGCACTTCCAGTACAATCGAATATACAGTGTGGCCGGCAAACAAGTTCTTTGCCTGACTTGGATCCCACCCGGATAGGTCGACGACCGTTCCGTCCTGGAACGCGTGGCCGACTGCGTGCAGCACATCGGGCTCAATCCAGAATGGGTCGCCAGCTTTGCCGGCCCAGACGCGCAAACCGGCTGCCGTGGAAACAGTCTCGCCGGTCGCCCCATGCGCGACAACAGTGCCGGCCGCATCCGGATCGACAGCATCCACACCTCTGATGCACCGTATGACGTAGCGCTGCTTTCCGTGCTAGTCCCGCTCGTCGAACGTGATACGATAGGTGATATCTTCGATGGCATCGCCATCGAGGTCGACTTTGAATTCGTACATGCCTTCCGGGTGGTAGCCGGGCGCAGGAATCGCACCAGCAATTGAGTGGCAGACGTTGATCACGAACACAGTGCCCGTCTCGCCATGGAACACGTAGAGGTCCGTAATGTCGAGGCGGATGTCTTGCCGAGCGATTGGCAAGTCGAGATGATGCGCCATGGTGGTCTCGCTTTCATGTTCGTCGTCCGGCAAATCTGCGCGACACTACTCCCCAGGCTCACCATTAAGCCTCCAATCGGCTGGAACGACAAGCTGACGGAGCACCTGACGCCGAATGCTCGACCACCATTGCGCCACACAAACGCCCGAGAGCGAAGCGTTCGATGAGATGTTCAGCCGATCCCGTCGAAAAGATCTGGTTCGCCCCCCGGCTAAGCGAAGGGCGGTTATCCTTCCAATGCAACGAGCTTACGAGGGATCCACCCCCACCCGCACCAGCAGTTTGCCGAAATTGCGCCCGCCCAGCATACCGGCGAGCGCATCGGGGGCATGTTCCAGTCCATCCACCTCGTCCTCCCGGTAGATCAGGCTGCCGTCGACCACCCAAGGCGTCGCCAGCTTGCGCCACTCGACCAGCTTCTCCGGTTTGTCGGACACGATGAAGCCCTGAACCAGTACACGCTTGCCGACGATAAACCCGAGATTGGGACCGGGGGGAAATTCAGCCTCGTTGTATTGCGACACCATGCCGCACATCGCCACGCGGGCGAACGGGTTCAGCAGGTCGAACACCGCCGCCTGCACTGCGCCGCCGACATTCTCGAAATACGCGTCGATGCCGTTCGGGCACGCTGCCGCGAGTTCGGCATGCAGATCGAGCGAGCGATGATCGACACAGTCGTCGAAGCCAAGGCTGTCCTGTACCCAAAGGCACTTCTCGGCGCCACCGGCAACGCCGACGACACGGGCGCCGGCCCGACGCGCGAGTTGCCCGGCCACCGAACCGACAGCGCCGGACGCTGCGGAAACCACCACCGTCTCGCCCTTTTTCGGCTGGCATATTTCGGTGATGCCGCGATACGCGGTCGCACCGGGCATGCCAAGCACACCGAGATAGGCTGACAGCGGCGCGCCTCGCCGTGGCAGCTTCACCAGCCGATCGCCCGGCGTGACCGAATGCGTCTGCCAGCCGCGCGCCCCCACCGCCACGTCACCCGGCACGAAGTCCGCATGCGCCGAGGCGATGACTTCGCCGACGGTTTCGCCCGTCATCACGTCGCCGGGGTTCACCGGCTGCGCATAGGTCTGCTGCTCGCGCAACCGCCCCCGCATGTAGGGATCGATCGACAGCCATATCGTACGCGTGACGACCTCGCCGGCTGCGGGCTGCGGAATGGCGTCCTCACGGATTTCGAAGTCCTCGTGCCTCGGGGCGCCGTGCGGGCGACGCTTCAGCACCACCGAGCGGCGGTTCGCGGCATTCTGGTTCATTGCAGGCTCCTGTGCTCCGAGTGGCTATGCCGCGATATTGCGCCAGGCGGCCGGTCCCGTCGATTTGCGTACGGAAAGTTCCCAATTTCGCCGCACACCCGGCGTGTGCTGCACTCCCTGCGTGATCAGGAAAGGAGTTTGCACTATGCGCAACGCCAGGGCTCCACGCTCAATTGCTATTGCCAGTCGGTCCGAAGACATCCAGCCGGCCGCGATCCTCGCGACGCTCGGCATGATCGTGGCGCTCACCGCGACATGGCTCGGGATGGTTGCGATCTGGCCGGGGTCCTGAGGCAGCGAAGGCTCAAGCCGGCCGTGCATCGAGGACAGAGTGGCCCACCGGCGTAGGTACGACGTCCGTCAGGCTGAACCCGGCCGCGGCGAACAGCGCCGCAAACTCCTGCTCGGTGCGAATCCGGCCGCCGGTAACCGCCAAGGCCATCACGTCGTTCAGCTGTGCGAGTGACGGCGCGTTGTCGGCCGTCGGCCAATCGGTCGGCGATCCCGAGACCGGCCGCAACGCAGAGCGGCTGAGAAATCTGGTACGCCCGCACCAGCTCCACCAATACCGTTCCGCTGTCGGTGGAGCCGGGTGGCATGGCCTGGTCAGGCGGCTTCGCTGCGCAGTATCAATCGGCCTGTCACCTTGCCATCGCGCAGCCGCATGAGCGCATCATTGGCCTGGCTCTGCGGCACGGTCGCAACAGGCAACGCGGGCAGCGTTCCCTCCTGTGCCAGTTTCACCAACTCCCGCAGCTCCTTGGGATTGCCGACATAGGTTCCCTGCACGGTCAGCGCACGGATCGCCATTAGCGGCAGTGGCACAGTCAGTTCTCCACCGAACAGACCGACCTGGATCAGCTTGCCGCCCTTGCGCAGTGCATCGAACGCGAAGCGCGCGGTCTGCGTGCCGTTCACCAGGTCGATCACCGCGAGCACCGGCCCACCGGCGGTGTCGACAATGCGCTGCGCCACACCGTCGCCGCTGCCGTCGACCACCTTGTGCGCGCCAACCTTCAGCGCGGCCTCGCGCTTCTCCGCGCTGATGTCGACCACCACGATGTTCTGGTGCTGCATCGCGCGCAGCACCGCGATCGCGTTCAGGCCGAGACCGCCGGCCCCCACAACCACGATCGCCTCATTGGGCGGGATCGGCATGGCTTTCCGAATTGCCGAATAGACGGTGATGCCCGAGCAGGCATAGGTCGCGGCCACGGCAGGGTCGAGCGTTCCGAGATCGACCAGGTGCCGCGGATGCGGCGCGATCACGTGCGTGCCGTAGCCGCCATTGGCATAGACGCCGAGACTGCGGGGCGTGAGGCACATGTTGTCCTCTTCCGCCAGGCATTTGTCGCAGGTGCCGCAGCCCAGCCAGGGAAACACAATGCGCAGGTCGCCAACCTTCACGCCCTTCGCGTCGGGACCAAGCTTGGCCACCCGGCCAACAATTTCGTGCCCCATCGCGAGCGGCAGCACCACGCCGCGATCCTTCAGCGACATTTTCCTGCCGCCGCCGATATCGTAGTAGCCCTCCCAGATGTGCAGGTCGGAGTGGCAGACGCCGCAATGTGTCACCTCGACAAGTACCTCCGTGCCTTTCGGCTCCGGCGTCGGCAGTTCGAGTTCCTGCAACGGCTTGCCATTCTCGACCACGGCCCAGGCGCGCATGGCGGTCTCCTATGTTTTGTGCGGCAGATGGATAACCGGCGGCGAGGCGGGGTCAAGGGCAGTGGTTGCTGCCCGCCCAGATAAGACAATATTGGGTATCAGTTGATCATAGAGTGGCCGATGCCCACCGGTGCCGATGCCTCAATTGCCGCGGATAGAACTCAAAAACGTGCTGATCAATCCCGAACCACAACCGCCCGATACCGCTTTGCCATGTTACGGCTCACGGTCAGGATGCGTCCAGCATCGGCGCGGCCAACAGATCAGGCCACCCAGGTTCGCTGGCGTCAGAAAAAACCACCCTGATACGAACAAGTCGAGGTGGTATGGGATCGTCCCATACCGACGTCCAGCCCCCGCCTTTCGCTGGCCAATAGTTCAGGTCTAGCCGCGAAACGCCTTGAAGAATTGGGGTGGCCACCGGCGCCGGGGGCGGTCCAGTTCTGATGGCATGCAGATGTGGCGTCCAAACCAACATGAGACGGTGCGTAGCGTCGACGATCAGCTCGACATCAGCACGTCTGCCTGAAGACACGTTGGTCTGAAACGGTATGACGCTCGTGAACGCGACGGAATGCGCGGCGCCGACAAAGACCAATGGCTCCCATTCCGAGCCCGGCCTTGCATGTTCGACCAGGTGCCGCAGCGTCCGATAAACAGCATCGAGATCCGCACGGCGCTCCATCAATCGCGCCTGCCGGTCGAAAGTTAGCAGGCCGAAGCTAGTGCCCTCAGCGAGGCCAAGGAGCAGCAAGCCAAGTATTGCAAGGGCAACGAGAACCTCGAGCAAGGTGAACCCGGCTGTCGAGGTTCCGTGCCCGCGCCTATTCTGCCGCGACTTGAAGTCCGAACCGACTATGGGGTGATGTCACTGGCACCGCAATGCGGCTGTTTGAAGTTGTTAGGCGCCTCATCGGCGGCAAGATATACGATGTTGTCGGAGTTTGGCGTGCCGTCCAGTCCCGCTTGGCGCCGCATCCGGTAAGCGATCGCGTGGTCGGCGCACGACGTATCGCCGCTGACGCCAAGGCCGCCAATAACCTGGCCGCCAGAGTACAGCGCTACTCCCCCGCCAAATGTGATGATGCCGCCTGGAACAAAGCCGATGCCGGTGTCCTGTCGCAGAAACAGTGGATTGAACGGGTTTGAATCGTTCAGGCCGTATAGCGAGCCACCGGGCTGCGTTGGCGAGTAGAGGTTCGCCGTCGAGAGCGCTAGCGCGTCGTTGCTGAAGCCGTTTGCGGTGGTGGCCTTGGCAATGGCAATCGCGCGGCTGCCCGGCCAGGCATCGCCGGTAACAGTAACGGAGCAAAGTATACCCTTTCGGTCGACCACCGCCGACCACATGCGGTTAGGTCCGAACAGGCCGCCGTTCTTGTCCGGCAGGTTAACGACCGAAGCGAGTTGAGACTGCACGTTGGCGACAACACTCGGGGGGACCTGGCAACTTTGAGGCCGTAACGGATTGTCTTCCGACTGATCCATACCCGATTGGGCGAAGGCTGCCGTTGACAAAAGCACCATGACGGCAACTGCACAGAGCCGCATATGCATTGTGTATTCCCCCTGTTGTGCTTATTGGTATGGCGTTAATAGAAAGACGTTCGGCTAATTTTGAGCAACGCGCCACGTACTTGTCCAGATATAAGCAGCACAAGAATATGTTACTGATTCCCTTCCGCGGAGCATCCGGTATGACAGAAGGACGATCCGCCTCCGCACGGAGGGTTGGCGTTTCATCCAGCGCGCAAGGAATTGTCGGACCGCTATCTCTTTCGCCGGCATCGGACCGCAAGGCACAGGTTGATAACGGCTTTGCACTGATGATCGTCTTGTGGTGGCTCGCGCTGCTCGCGCTTCTGTTGACGCAGATCACGGCGGCGGCTCGCACGGAGGTAATGATCGCAGCCAATATCCGTGGCAGTACGGTGGCTGAGGCAGCGGCCGACGGCGCGGTGAACGAGGCTATCTTCCAGGTATTGTCGCGGCGTTGGCAAGTGGATGGGTCACCGCATCTCATTCGCGGAATGCAGGCAGTGGCCGAAGTCCGAATAGACGATGAGGGTCAAAAGATCGACCCGAACGTGACGCCTGTTATACTTATGGCAGCGCTACTTCGGGGATGCGGCGCCACGCCGACAACTGCAGAGCGCACTGCTCTCGCAATTTCTGAATGGCGGAGCCTGGACGTCCTGCGAACAGCAACAAGCGAATCGGCGTCGCAATACCCGGTCGCCGGGTTGGGTTATCTTCCCCCTCACAAACGATTTGTCAGCAAGGACGAACTAGGCCTTGTGCGGGGAATGACGCCTGAGCTTCTCGGCTGCCTTAGCCCACATATATCAATATATTCGCTATCAGTACCATCGTTGGCCATTGTCGACGACCAGGTAATCAGGCAGGCAATTATCGAAGCATACCCCGACGACGCCGCGCATGCCGTAGCCGCACTGGTTCGCGAGGTCGCGGTGATTTGAAGTCTCTGCTGCGGCCCGGGCAACAGCGGGCGGAAAGTTCCTGCGCGTTGCGGTTGTGCGTATCGCTTCCCTCTCCACCAGTGAAGATTTCGCCTACAGAATCCTTTCGTGGGAAGGAGATACTCCGGAGTGATCATCCCCGAAGGGCTGCACTTGCCGCGGTACTAACCCACCTTCCCCAGCGCCCCAGGCTTGGTGATCCGCACCGCCTTGCCGTCCAGGAACGCCAGCGCGTTCTGCAACTCTGCGGATAGAAGCCCGCCCGGATCTCCTGCAAGCCGCAACCCAGATGCGGTGCCATCACAACGTTAGGCGCACTGCAAAGCGGATGGTTCGCCGGCAGCGGCTCGCGGTCTAACACATCCAATGCGGCCACATTGCCCCTGATCCGCTGCGGAAGAGTCTCGACAGGTTCGACTGAGAACGCCGCGCGTCCGACCGCGCTCATATACAATTCATCGAAGAAGTACGGTGGCCGCCCGAGATGATCGAACAGGGCCGCCGGCAACAGATCAGCCAGGACGCCGGTCGGTCGGTCATCATCACCGACCATCCAGTGCAAGGGACCGCGTGGAATACGGAAGACGAACAGACGCGCCCCAGCCCTCTGGCACATTTCCGGCGACGCGTGACAGCCATTGCCCCGGCAGGCGGCGCTGGCGGCATTGTCAGGAAAACGGCCACGTCTAGCCCGGTCACAGAGTAATCCCGGCCCTGATAGGTACTTATCCATTCGAAACCGTTCTGGTGCCAGGCACGCACATCGTGCAGGCGTGTGACGGGATCGTCGAGAAAAGCCTGTACATCCGCCTTATGGAAGAAACCGTTCCAAAGAATAACCTCTGCCGCCTCCTCGGTGGTGAGCGTCCTCTCAATTGGCTCCCACAGCCTCGGGGTTTGTCACCCGCACCGGCTTGCCGTCGAGAAAAGCCAGCGCGTTCTCCACGCTCTGCGGATAGAAACCTACCCAGGTCTCCTGCACGCCGTAGCCCAGATGCGGCGTCATCACCACGTTAGGCGCACTGCGGAGCGGGTGGTTCGCCGGCAGTGGCTCGCGGTCGAACACGTCGAGCGCGGCCACGATGCGACGCGCCTGCACCGCCTCGATCAGCGCCTTCTCGTCGACGATCGGACCGCGGGACGTATTGACCAAAATCGCGCCCGGTTTCATGCGCGCGATATCCGCGGCACTGATCAGCCCGCGCGTGCGATCCGACAGCACAAGATGGATACTGACAGCGTCGGAACGTGAGAGCAGCTCCTCCTTGGACACCATCGTGGCACCCGCTGCCTGCGCGCGCTCCGCCGTCAGGTTCTGGCTCCAGGCGAGCAGGTTCATGTTCAGTGCCTTGCAGTAGCGCGCCATGTGGGAACCAAGCCGACCCAGCCCGATCACACCCAGCGTCTTGCCCTGCAGCGCGTAGCCGACCGGCACGCCTTCCTGAAATTTCCCCCCGCGGATATTCGCATCCCCGGCAGGGATCGCGCGCGCAGCCGCGATCAGCAGGCCGAGCGCCAGCTCCGCGGTAGCAGCCTCACTGCCACCACCGCCGGTGGTATTGCAGACCACCACCCCGCGCGCCGTGCAGGCCGCCGTATCTAGCGACGCATTGCGCGCGCCGGTCATCCCCAACATGCGCAGCTTCGGCAACCGATTGATCAGCGAGCCAGGCAGCGGGGTGCGCTCGCGCATCGACAGCACGATGTCGAAATCGGCAAGCTGGCGCGCCGCATCGTCCTCGCCGTCAAACGCCTTGGCGAAGAACACCACCTCGGCGCGCGCCTGCAACGGCGCCCAATCGGCACTGGTCTTCGCCACACCCTGCCAGTCATCGAGCACCGCTACCTTGGTCATTTACGCCTCCCTCATTTCCCGAGGGAGGGTGGAACTCCACGTGCGATGGTGCAAGCCTTCGACGCACCGGTTATCTCCGCGCGAAGTGGAGGCTTGATGTGGACCTGGTCGGGCCGCCAGGCGGCAAGCCATCCGTCCGTCGATAGGCGTCGAACGGACGGATGTTAAGGCAATCCGAACAGCCTCGCGCGAGCCGACATCGGACCATTAGCCGCAGCCGGCACCCGGATTATCTCGGCGGCAACCAAGCGGTCGTCGGCCGGACTCCACTGAAGCGTAGCCGCCCGAAGGTGGGGCGTGCGCCGCGGCTCAAGTATCGCGAGCCGTGGATCGCAGAGCAGATCACGTAGCAGCTTCTGGTCTGTTTCGTGAAGAACGGATGCGAGACGACGGACCACATCCTCAAGCTGGTTGCCACTGTACGAGTGAAGCGCAGAAAGGAAGGCATCCAAAAGGCGCTTCATCTTAGTGTCAAGGCGACGCTCCGCAGGAGCTTTAAGGGCTATCTGGACGGCAAACCTGCCAACGCTTGAGCTGCGAGCGCCGAGCACATGCAGGTTTTTCTTGAACTCTTTCCAGAGCCTGGCAATCAGCTCATTGCCAACGAGAGTCAAAGGGAAATCTGCGCTGCTCTCCGCTAAGCAAGTGCCATTAGTAGCTAAAAATAATGTGCCTTCGCCCTCAATTCTATAACACACATGGTGCAGAAGCTGATCATTCATCGTTAGCGGCGATTCGACAAGTCGTTCAAACCGAATACGATCCTTTCCGACTTTTGCAAAGGGGTGCGACCCAACATTATAGAAAAGCAAGTTCTCAAGATCCGGCCCACGTGGCTGAACTGTACTGTAAGTGGCACGCAGCCCACTGCATGGATCGAGACAGCCAATAGCGTCGCGCAGCATTTCTCGAAAACAGGACTGCTCCGTGGAAAGGTGAACAAACGGCAACGCCCAAGCCGACCACGCTTCCACCTGATGTGGCGAGGTCTTAATAAGATATCCCGTACTCGCTGTCACGACGCAGTCAATCCCACACCAGCCCTCAAATCTGAGCGCTCAGCATTCCAATTTTTACCAATACTCTGGTCAGCCGCTTTGCGTGGGGCGTCAGCATGACGGCTTGCTGAACGACGGACCGACTCACCTACTGCGCTGACGCTGCCATATAGAACCTGACCCACAGTGCTTCCTTCCACTCAGATGAGCAGACTGCACCTTCAAGCTTAAAGCAACCTTTAGATCACTCCTGCCACCTTCAGCGCCACTATCTCATCAGCCGGCAACCCTAGCCAGCCGCCATAGACCTCATCGTTGTGCTGTCCCACTGTCGGGCTCGGCACTGTCGCCACCTTCTCCGCGCCATGCAGCCGCAACGGCGTGGTAGGCACCACGATATTGCCGAGCTCCGGATGATCGATCCGCTCCAGCATGCCGCGGCCGTGCATGTGCGGATCGTTCATCACCTCCGGCACGGTACGCACCGGCGCGCACGGAATGCGATAGCGCTTCGCCGCCGCGAAAACCTCCATCTTGCCCAGCGTTCTGGTCCAGGTCGCCACGACATCATCGGTCGCCTCGAGATTGGCCGTGCGCGCCGCGTTGGTGGCAAAGCGCGGATCGTCCGCCAACTCCTCGCGTCCCATCGCCTTTGCCAGATTTTTCCAATGCGCTTCCGTCACCACGTGAATCGCGACCCAACCGTCGGCAGTGGGGAATGCGTTGTACGGCGCGCTGGCCAGAGCCGACTGTCGATTGCCGGTCCGCGGCGGCAGCTCGCCGGTCCTCACATGATACTCCATGCTGGACGCGAGCGACGAGTATACCGTCTCCTGCATCGCCACTTCGACAAGCTGCCCCATCCCGGTACGCTCGCGTTGGAACAGCGCGGTGACGACCGCAGCATAGAGGTGAATGCCACCCATGAAATCGACCAGCGTCGGGCCCGCCTTCACCGGCGGACCATCCGGAAAGCCGGTGACGCTCATGATGCCTGACTGCGCCTGAATGGTGAAATCCATCGCCAGGTTGTCGCGATCCGGCCCGGTGATGCCGAAGCCGGAACCGGTCGCATACACCAGCCGCGGATTGATCGCCTTCAGCACCTCGTAGCCGACGCCCAACCCCTCCAATGTGCCCGGTGAGAAATTCTCCAGCAGCACGTCCGCCCGCCCGACCATCTGACGCAGCAGTGCGCGGCCTCGCTCCGATTTCAGGTTGAGAGTGATCGCGCGCTTGTTGGCATTCAGCATCGCGACAGGCAGCGTGGTGCTCTTGCCGGCCTCGGCACGTCGCCGGCCCGGCTCGCCGTGCGGCGGCTCGATCTTGATCACGTTGGCGCCAGCCTTGGCCATCAGCAGCGTGGCATAGGGGCCTTGGAAGATCTGACCGAAATCCAGCACAGTGATACCTGCCAGCGGGGTGCTCATGCGCGTGTCTCCGAAACCGTTCCTGCCAGGATAGGGCAGACTGCGCGCGACTGGCGACAGAGGGGACTGCCATGCGAAGGCTGCGCGTTCTGCGGAAGGCGGAAACGGTCGATGACATAGACCTGCGGATCGAAACCTGCGATGCGCCGCCACGCGGTGCGGAGGAGGTGCTAGTGGAAGTGCGCGCCGCCGGCGTGAACCGCAGCGATGTGGCCGCGACGATGGGACGTATGCCGCAGGCGGTGTGGCCACGCACGCCAGGCCGCGACTGGTCGGGCGTGGTGGTCGAGGGACCGTCGGATCTGATCGGCCGCGAGGTGTTCGGCGCCGGCGGCGACCTCGGCATCACCCGTGATGGCACACATGCCACCCACCTCGTCCTGCATCGGGACGCCGTTGTGGAAAAACCCTCAACCCTGACGCTGGATCAAGCCGGCGCACTCGGCGTGCCGTTCGTCACCGCGCAACAAGGCTTCCGTCGTGCCGGCATGCCAAAGCCGGGCGACGTCGTGCTGGTGACCGCGGTGAACGGCATGGTCGGTCAGGCCGCCGCACAGATCGCCGCGATGCGCGGCGCACGCGTATTCGGCGTGACGCGCCGCGCCGAGATGTTTGTCCAGCTGCATTGCCCGGTCCGCATGATCGATGCATCGAATGCCGATATCGCGGCCGTGGTGCGCGACGCAACCGGCGGCCATGGCGCCGACATCGTCTACAACACGGTCGGCAGCCCATATTTCGCTGCCGCCAATCAGGCGATGGCGCATGGCGGGCGGCACATCCTGATATCCACGGTCGAACGACCGGTGCCGTTCGATATCTTCGCGTTCTACCGTGGCCAGCACACATTCGTTGGCGTCGACTCGCTGGCATTGGATGCGTGTGCCTCGGCGGCACTGCTGCGCGAATTGTTGCCAGGCTTCGCCAGCGGACAGCTCAGGCCGCTGGCGATGGTGGAGAGTGCCTGTTATCCGTTGGAACGCGCGCTCGATGCCTACCGCACGGTTCACGCGATCACGCGCAACCGGGTCACCCTGCTGCCGTGATCACTGTAGCGGGACGTCGCAACGGTCCGCTGGAAGCTGGGTTGCTGCTAAGGGGTGCGGAATCTCGCAGCATGGAGTAACCGAATCTCTATGCAACACGGATGAATGAAACTATGGTGGATGCTCCTCCTTCCCCTTCATTAGTGAGCGCATTTATCGGCGTTCTGCTGGCACCAGTCGTCACCTTGCTGACGGCATGGGCCATCGGTCATCGAACTCGCTGCACGATGGAGTCTCTGGCAAAAGCACCGCGAGCAAACGCTAGCAGCAACAAGCGAATTCTACCGGCTCTATGGAGAGTTTTTTGCAGTTTGGAAACTCTGGAACAATTCAGTGAGACAATCCACCGCGGTCGGTCAAGACGACAGAAGATGGAACCTGCTGGAGCGAGCCGCAGCCGCCGAGGCGAGCATGGAAACTATTATGTTAAAACTCGCGTCCGAGCGCATCCTATCGGAGGCTGACCTTGCGACCTTGGGTCGGTTCCGCCAAGCGTTCCAGTACTTACGTGACGTGATAAGACAAAGAGAGGAACTGGACTGGCATTACTCCGAACATCCGGGATATCTGGCCTTCAAGAAGCTCGCCGTGAGAGTGTCACGTCTTGTTTCGGCGGACGTAAGCCGGCTTCCGACAGCGGAGCAAGCGCAGGAGTCGCTGATAGCCATTACGTCGAACAGATGGGAAGGCGTTTGGTCGGTGCACCGGGACGAGCACATCGCCGCCACTCCCCGGGACCGTAGGGAATGCTGGTGAAAGTCCATGTTGCGGAGCTCTCCTCTTGCCGCTTCGGTCTCGAGGAGCCGTCGCAATTTTTTTGCGACATACTGGAAGTCTTTGCGCTGCGGTCCGGCGCAGGCGCGAGGCCAATGGCGGCGTCACAAACCAGGACGTGATGGTCGAGCATGTCGACTGGAACGCGCGCTCGATGCCTACCGCACGGTTCACGCGATCACACGCAACCGGGTCACCCTGCTGCCGTGATCATACAATCGGCTCGGGAGCCTGCGGCACGCTGCTCCAGAACTCCGGGTCATGGCCGAAGAAGATGCGGGCGCCACCGCGTTCCAGCGCGTCGAGCCGTTCCAGCGAAGCCAGCATCGCTGCACGATCATGCACATGGCGCGGCAGGCGGCGCTCGCGCAGCGTCCGGCAGAAATAGCAGGCATCGGCCGCCAGCACGACATCGCCGCTGTCGAGCCGCAGTCGGAGCGACTGATGCCCTGCCGTGTGCCCATGCGTCGGCAGGCAAACCACCGAGCCGTCGCCAAACACATCGTGCTCGCCATCGACCAGTCGCAGCTTGTGCCCGAGGTCGAAATCGCGCGGGTTATAGCCGTGCCGCGCGGCGGTGTCCGGGTCCATGCCGGCATCCCACTCGCGGCGCTGCACCAGCATCGTCGCGTTGGGGATCAGCGCGTTGCCGCCGACATGGTCGAAGTGGAAATGCGAGTTGATAAGCAGGTCGATCTTGCCGGGATCGCGGCCCATCGCCGCAAGCCGCGCGCTCACCTCCTCGCCGGGCGAGAAGGCGATGCGGAACAGTTCGGCCATCCGCGTGCCGAGCCGCATTGCGGGATCGTGCTGGCAATCGGGGTGCAGCCCCGTGTCGAACAGCGCGCGACCTTTGGCATGCTCGATGAGGTAGACCGGGATCGGCAGGGTGATGTCGCCCTCGCCGCCCTCCATCAGGCGTCCAAATTCGCCGGTGACCGTGCCGCAGGTGAAGGCGTAGAGCTTGACGGTCATCGCGGTCGCGGCTCCCCTGTGGTGGCCGGATTATCCGGCGATGCGCCCAGGATCGCGCCTCGGGCACGCCCAGGCAATGCTTAGTGTGGATCCCGGCCATTAGCGGCCTGGATGTTGCCCAGCGCGGCGTCGATCCATTTGAAGGCTGGCGTCCGAGCCGCCTTCGGTCCTGACCGGTCTTGACGACCTGTGGGCACACCCGGCGTCGGCGACGCCGGCGAAACACTGAAGGCCATCGCTGACGACAGAGCAGCCTGTGTCGCGGTTGCGCTTGGCGAACCCGCGATCGAGGTTGCACAGAGGCTGGTGACCCGGCGCAGCTTCAAGCGAACCGGCTTTCCCTCGGCGGTCGTCTCGACGGCGGTGAATGCCAGCGTAAACGATCCACGTTGGTCAGTGGGGTTACCCATTGACGGACACCAAAACTAACACCACATTCCCGAGATGAACCGCGCCTCCCGGACCGTCTCTCATCCCACGCGTCATCGTCTCACGTACCGGCGCCTGAGACACCGATGAGACACGACGGGCAAGACGTTCGTTGACTGATCCGCTCCCACGCCTTACCCATCCCGCCCCGCGCGGCCATGCCTGACGCGGCACAGATGGAGTCCGGCGGCACAGCCGGCCACTCGCGCCCAAGGTCGAAACCGAATGCTCCGCCGCGCCGAAGCCCTGCTCGACCCCACCGCCCGACAGCCCGAGGCGCCGCCTGTGCACGGCCTGTCGCCGTTCTATCGCCACTACCTCCGCCAGGAGCTGTGGCTGATCATCGGCCTGTTCCTGTTCGGCGGCCTCGCCGGCATCCTCGACGTGACCGTCCCCGCCTTCATCGGGCGCATCGTTGGCCTCGTCTCGAACCACACGCCTCAGGCGCTGCTGCACGAGGCTTGGCCGCAGCTCGTCGGCATGGCCGTGGTTTTGTGGCTGCTGCGCCCAGGAGTGCTCCTCTGCCACATCGTGCTGATCAACCAGGTCGTCAATCCGGGCCTCTCGAACATGATCCGATGGCAGAACCACTGGCATGTGGTCCGCCAAAGCTGGACGTTCTTCCAGAACGACTTCGCCGGCCGCATCGCCAACCGCGTGCTCCAGACCGGCCCGGCGATGCGCGAGAGCGTGGTGCTGTCGTTCGACGCCGCCTGGTACATCCTCGTCTACGGCAGCAGCGCGCTGCTGCTGCTCGCCTCGATCGACTGGCGCCTGACACCGCCTATCCTGCTGTGGTTCGCCTGCTACGGCGGCATCCTGTGGTATTTCGTGCCGCGCCTGCGCGGCCGCTCCCAGTTGGTCTCCGAGATGCGCTCGCTGCTGACCGGACGCGTGGTTGACAGCTACACCAACATCCTCACGGTCAAGCTGTTCTCCCGCGCGCGCGACGAAGACGCGTTCGTGCGCGAGGCGATCGACCTGCACACCAGCGCGTTCCGCGATCAGACGCGGATGATCACCGGCTATATCGCGATGCTGGCGCTGATGAACGCGTCGCTGATCGTCGGCACTGCAAGCCTTGCACTCTGGCAGTGGAGCGCCGGCCGCATCTCGGTGGGCTCGGTCGCGATGGTGCTGCCGCTAACCTGGCAGATCACCAACATGGCCGGTTGGGTAGCGCGCAGCGTCACGTCGATCTTCGAGAACATCGGCACGGTGCAGGACGGCATGCGTTCCATCGCGGTGGAGCGGCAGATGCCCGACCCGCCGGATGCGCGCGAACTGTGCGTGACGCACGGCGAGATCCGCTTCGAGAACCTGCACTTCGATTATGGCCGACAGCGGCGGCCGGATCGCGGCGGCGTGCTGCACGGCATCGACCTGCGCATCGCCCCCGGCGAGCGCGTCGGGCTGGTCGGCCATTCCGGCGCCGGCAAGTCGACGCTGGTTAATCTTTTGCTGCATTTCTACGACGCGGAGCGCGGCCGCATCCTTATCGATGGCCAGGACATCGCCACGGTGACGCAGGAAAGCCTCCGCACGCAGATCGCCATGGTGACCCAGGATACCTCGCTGCTGCACCGCTCGATCCGCGACAACATCTGCTACGGCCGGCCGCAGGCGACCGAGGCGATGATCGAGGATGCCGCGCGCCGCGCCGAGGCGCACGAGTTCATCGTGGGGCTGGAGGACTGGCACGGCCGGTCAGGCTACGACGCCCATGTCGGCGAGCGTGGCGTGAAGCTGTCCGGCGGACAGCGGCAGCGCGTGGCACTCGCGCGGGTGATTCTGAAGAACGCGCCGATCCTGGTGCTCGATGAAGCGACATCGGCCCTCGACTCCGAGGTCGAGGCGGCGATCCAGAGTCAGCTCGACGGCCTGATGGAAGGGCGCACCGTCATCGCCATCGCCCACCGTCTGTCAACGATCGCTCGGATGGATCGGCTGGTCGTGCTCGACCATGGACGCATCGTCGAATCCGGCACGCACGCCCAGTTGCTGGCTGGCGACGGAACCTACGCGCGCTTATGGCGGCGGCAGTCGGGCGGGTTCACGCCCGAACTGTTGGACGCAGCGGCGAAGTAACGTCAGGAACGCGCGCGCAGTGCTGCCAGCCGGTCGGTCAGACTGGTCGCGGCCGGCGGCTGACCCGAGGCGGCCTGCATCGCCCGCGCGATGTTCGCATCGTCCTGCTCAGGCTGCGTCGGCCGCAGCAGCTTCGCCTTCATGTTGGCGGCCTCGGCATTGGTAAGGTCGCGCGCAGCGGCATCCTGCATCGACTTCAACGCCACGTTCAGACTGCTGGTCGTCGTGCTCAATCCAGCGGCCCGACGTGCCGCCTCGGCCTGCTGCTCGGCCATCTGGCGCTGCTGACCGGCGCGCGCCATGTCGCGCTGCGCGCGCTCAAGCTGTGACCGCCCCTCGCGCAACTTGCCCCCGGCCTCTGCGTAGGTCTTCTCCAGCATCTCGAGGAACTCCTTGGCGTCGACGACGTCCTTCTTCTCGCGATCCACTTCGGGCGCCATCTGCTCCAGCATCGTCACCAGCGTCCCCAGGCTGCGCTCGAGTTCCGCCTTCTTCGCCGGGTCGGTTTCCGCCGCAGCCTGACGTTGCAGCTGGTCCGCCGCGGCCATCCGCTGCGTCGACAACGCCTGGATGGTGGTTGCCTCCCGCGTCTCCTTGTCGTAGCTCAGCCGCGCCTGCGCCACCTGCTGCCCGAGCTGATCGAGGTTCTGCTCCATCGAGCGCATCTCAGCCTCGCTGGCCGATTGCGGATCCCAACGCACCAGTGCCTCGACACCCGCCTGTACCGCCTTGTCAGCCTTCACACCGACCAGGTTACGCATGAACTGAAGCATGGGTTCGTCCTCCTTGTTGCCACGGCGTGTCGTCAGACCGGAACCATCCCGGCCGCGTTGAGCAAAGCAATCGCGAGCTGTGCCGCAGCGATCGGCAGTGCCGCCGCGAGGCTTCCGTCGTCAATCCTGAGGTGCAACCCTCGCATCACGTGGCAGGCAATCACCACGGTGACCAATTGTAGCAGGATCGCCACAATACCCCATACCAGGATGTCGAGCACTGTCCGCGTGGTCGCGAGCAGTGCCGCCAGCGGGATGGCAAGCGCGACCACTGCACCACTCAGCACGGTCGCCGCTGCGACATTGCCCTGGCGCAGCAGCTCGCGCTCGTGAAACGGCGTGACCATCGTATAGATCATCACACCGACGACCAGCAGAACGATGCAGATCACGAACTGCAGCAGCAGCACCGGCAGCCCGCTGCCGAGTGCATCGGCGATACTCGAAGGCAGGCTCTCGTTCATGAGGTGCTCCGCGGTCGCTTAGAGTGAAACTGACGGAAGTGTCAGGGAGGCGGGGTTGATGTCGATGCCGGCGTGGATCTCGACCCAGGCCTGGCCGCTATCCTCGACCGCAGCCACCATGACGAACTCGCTCGATGGTGCCGGCGGCGCGGCGCCCGTAGGGCCGGCGTAAAGCATCGTCTGCAACTGGCGTCTCGTTACCCCGCCGAGCGCCTGGATGGTCTCGACCTGCTGCCGCGGTGCGATCCTGGTCTGCCCGGGTGCCCATGCCCGATCGTAGGTCTTGCCATCCTTGGTCTGGAACGCCGGCCAGCCGATCATGCCTTGCGCGGGATCCAGCCACTCGCCCCACTCCGCCTGGCTGGCCGGATGAACCTCATCGAGCCGCGAGAAATAGCGGCACTCATCCGGTGCGCCATCGGCGCCCAGATGCAGTTGGAAGAACGCGGTGCGTCCGGGCAGATAGAGCCGGTTCAATTGCACACCTGCATCTTCCAGCAGCCCGACTGCCTCGACGCTGATCATGCCGCTGCCCGTCGGCGGCTGGACCTTGGTGGCACCCGCGGCGAGCAGGAACGCGGCAGGGTCGAGCGGAATGGTCTGGCCAACCCGAAAGCGTGTGGCAGCACTGCCGGCAAGACCCGGTGGCGTGGCAGCGGCCGGGCGGGAGCCGGCGGCTCGGCGACGCGCGAGCCACAGCAGCAGGAACCCCGCGACTCCGATGAACAGAACCACCCAGACGATGCCCGAGCCTCCCGATGCAGCGGCGGCAGTCGTGCCGGCGGCGCCGGGCGCCGTGGCCTGATCGCCGAGGGCCGCCAGCCGCGCCGCGGTGGCAGGATCGCGCGCCGCCTGCTGGTGCCATTGCTGATAGGCCGGATTGACCTGCGATTGTTGGAAATACGCCGTACGGTCCGACGCCGACAGCGCACCCAGCATCGCCCAGAAGGCTGCCGAGCCAAGTCCTCCGCCATAGTCGGATTGTGGGTAATAGCTTGACGGCCGCCGAGGATAATAACCGCCCCCCGCCCAGGCCGTATCCGGGCGCGCGGCGCTTTCAATCGGCGGGCGACGTGGCTGCTGGGATGCGCGATACTGCTGCAGCGCCTGCGCTGAATTCGTCCGCGATATCGACACGTCTCCGGCCGATCGCGAGGTGTATCCACCGCCGGTTGCCGATGGACGCCGGTAGCCACCGCTCGACGGTGCGCTCCAGGCCGATGAGCTCGATCCCGAGTAGGTCGGTGCCGATATGGTGGGCCGGCGGTATCCACCGCTGTCAGCGAGTACGCCGGTCGGCGCACCGCATAGCGCGACGACGAGCGCAATCGCCAGTACTGCACGGTCAAATGCTGTCCGAGACAGCCTCAACACATCAACTGGACTTTTTGAGGCAGGTGCTCAGGTAGGTCTTGCGGGCGTCGCTTGTGAGTTTGTCCTGCGTTGCCTGCCCGTTGCAGACCTTCATAAGTGTGTTCTGGTTCATCTTGCCGCCGAGACAGGCACTCATGTAACTTTGCCGCGCATCGCCTTTAAGTTCGCGCTGCGACGCCTCTGCATTGCAGCTCGCCATCTTTTGCTGCTGCGCTGCCTGAGCCGGTGTAGGCGGCTTGGTGGTCTGTGCCAGTGCCGGCGCGCTCGCGATAGCCGCGGCGACGCAGACGATAGATGCAAATCGCAACATGATTGTTCCCCCGACGTCGTAGATCCGCATAGTATCGGTCTGACGATGGTGGTCAGTCACGTTCACGTCCGCGCGATGCACCACTAGGGCAGTTCGCTGTTGGACCGCTCAGTCAGCGCCTTACCATAGTCATGCCGACAGTGATGCAGGGAACACCATGCAAACCTTCGTCTTCGACCTGCTCGCCATGGCGAACATCTCGACCATCTGAAGGTCGACAACGAACTGCCCTATCCGTTGTCCATACGGCATTTCAAGTCCGATGTCGCGGTGCGCACCTACGCCGAACACCTCGATCTGTTCGTCCGGGCTCGGCGGAGCCCTGCTGGCAAGGGGCTGGCAGGCGCCGCACATCCTGCTCTGCGCCTGCATCACCGCTGCCGTCGCCGCGCTTTGCGTCGTCGCGATGCAACTACCCGCGGCGCGGGTAGCAGGCGATCCCATCCTGCGGCGGACGTGACGGTCCTGGGCCGCCGCGGTCAGATTTTGACTGTGCAGCCAGGGCAGTAGCGCAGGTCAGCCGACCTTTTGACCACCCATCGCCTGCTTGATAAGCCCTACAATAACCATCAGTACGCCTCCGCCGACACCGCCGGAAGCAATCTGGCCGATGATTGAGCCGATATCGAGACCTCCTGCACCGGCTGCGGCGCCGCCGCCGCCAAGCAACTGACCGATGATCTGCGCCCCGACACCACCACCGATCACACCGGCAATAGTATTTCCGACAACTCCCAGATCAAACTGCTTCAGTAGAGAACCAGCAATATTGCCGCCCACGCCGCCGGAGACCAACTGAATTATCAGCCCGATAATTCCACCCCACATGACATTTTCCCCTGATTTCGCGTTCTCACGATCGTTAGGGCCAAGGCCCACTCGAAGTCGCGGCTTTCTTCTAGCACAACTTGCCCGAAACGCACATACGACTGTCTACGGCTGAATTATGACGCGATTTGCGCAGACACCGCATCTATCAAACGGTGCTGCGCCAACTCTTATCGAACGCAGCGAGAGCTGCTTGCCACGCGGCAACCTGCCACGACCAGCCGATTCGTGTTCACGCATTGGACCCAAGGTCCCTTGGTTGCGCGGCCACGGCATCTGCGATGGACATCATCATTTGCCCTCGTCCCCGGACTTCGACAGCATCGATCTCTCGCACAGCCAATCGATAACCAGCCTCGGGACGATAAGGCCGAAACTGATCGCCAGGGTGATCGTGACGGCGGTCATCCCGTCGGCGACGGTCGCACTGATCAGCGCCAAGGTCGTATGCGAGCCGTCGGCAAGTTGCAGGAGTCCGCTCGCTGCCCTGAACAGGTAGACGCCTGGGATCATGGACACCACGGAGGCGAAGCCAATGGCCGCAAACGGCATGTGGCAACGGCGCGCGACGGGCGTCAGAATAGTTCCGACGATCAGGCTGGCAGCCAAGGCGCCGGTTGCAGGGCCGACGCCCAACACAGTCAGCATGCCCCATCGAAATGCATGGGCCAGCATGCCGACCGCAACCGGCCAACCGAGCATGTACAAGGGCGTGGAAAAGAACACGCTGTAGGCTGCAACTGCGACCCCGGCGGCGATGACGTCCTGCCACAAGGGCACAGCCCTGCCGGCCTGATCAACCGGCAGGGAGACGCCGAGGAGAGCGAGACCGAGCAGCAGTCCAGTCGAGATTGCCAGGATGACGAGGAACGCGAAGATCAGGCGGGCCGCGCCAAGGTGCACGCGGCCCGCGATGAGGTCCAACGCGCCGTTGAGCACGTGCGGTCCTGGCACCAGGATCATGCAGGGACATACCGCAACAAGACGCAGTGTGGAGCTCAGGTCGAACCGAACTGCCACCGCGCCGACGAAGCCGGCGAGCAGCGCTGCGCAGAACGGCTGCAGGAAGAGATTTGTGCTGTACTGCGCCACACCGCGGCGCAGCACAGCGCCGGCAGCCGCGCTTACGGCTATCAGCACCGCCGCTGACAGATATTCGACGCCGAAGATCACCGCCAGCGCCACGGCGCCCGCCACGGCCGCGAGTGCGAACAACCATGTAGACGCCGGCGGGGCCTGCGAGATCGCTTCGATCGCCGCCATCGCGCCATCCGGCGCAAGCCGCCCGGCGTCGAGTTCGCCGATCGCACGCATGGCGGAAACCACACGATCCATGTTCACGCCGGCCGGTTCGGCTGACGCGCCGGATATCAGTCGCGAATCGGGCGCATCGGTCCGAAGTTGCAGTTCGCCCCAGCGCGGCATGATGTTGACGCGCAGAGCGAGGCTTTCGCCCAGATGGCGGCCCGCGGCCAACATCTGGTCCGTGGCTTGGCCATTGACGTAGAGAACCCGAACGAAGGCTAGGATAAGATTGGCTCGCTCCTGCGGCGTCTTATCACTCTGTTCGCGCCGCAACGTGCCGGGACCGACTGCCATTGCGGAACCGTCGACACTCATAGCCGAGCGTCAAGCGCCGGTCGCCACATATGGCTGCACCATCTTTTTGGGATCGACGACGCGATCGAATTCGGCCTCGCTGACAAAACCCAGTTGCAACGCGGCGTCCTTGAGCGTGAGATCGTTGTCCATTGCGTGATGGGCTATCTTCGACGCCTTGTCATAGCCGATGACGGGCGCAAGCGCCGTCACCAGCATCAGCGAGCGCTCCACATATTCGTTGATCTTCTTCAGATTGGGCTTTGTTCCCTCGACCAGGAACTTGCGGAAGTTCACACAGCCATCGGTCATGATCGTGATGGAATGCGTGATGTTGAAGATGATCAGCGGCTTGTAAACGTTCATCTCGAGATAACCACCGGCACCCCCGAATCCCACCGCGACGTCGTTGGCCATCACCTGCGCGGCGATCATGGTAAGTGCTTCGCACTGGGTTGGATTGACCTTGCCCGGCATGATTGAGGAGCCAGGTTCATTCTCCGGAATTGTCAGCTCGGCAAATCCGGCGCGTGGTCCGCACGACATCAGGCGAATATCATTGCCGATCTTGTACAGCGACACCGCCAGGGTGCGAAGCGTGCCGGACAACTGGACCAGCGCGTCGTGGGCGCCCTGTACCGCGAACTTGTTGGGTGCGGTCACGAAGGGCAGTTCAGTGAGCCTGGCAATCTCGGCGGCGGCGGCCTCGGCAAAACCAGGCGCCGAGTTTATCCCCGTTCCGACCGCGGTACCGCCCAGGGCCAGCCGATACACGCCTTGCACCGCAGCTTCGATCCGCGCCAGATCGTCCGCGAGCATCCCGGCATAGCCGGACCATTCCTGGCCCAATGTCAGTGGCGTGGCGTCCTGCATATGGGTCCGCCCGATCTTGACGATGTCGCTCCACGCCTGCGCCTTGGCGTCGATTGCATCATGCAGGGCAGCGACCGCAGGAACCAGACGCTGCTTCACGTTGACTGCCGCCGCGATGTACATCGCAGACGGGAACGAGTCGTTGGACGACTGCGCCATGTTGACATGATCGTTGGGATGAACCGGCGCCTTGCTCCCAAGCGGCGTCCCGGCAAGTTGGCAGCACCGATTGGAGATCACTTCGTTGACGTTCATGTTGAACTGGGTGCCGCTGCCCGTCATCCAAACATGCAACGGAAACATGTCATGATGCTGCCCGGCAAGGATTTCATCGCAGACCTGCACGATCAACTTGTAAGGCTGATCGTCGAGCCGCTTGCCGGCGTGATTCGCGGCGGCGGCGGCTTTCTTCAAGGTTGCGTAGGCGGTGATCATTTCGCGTGGAATGAGATCTTTGCCGATGCTGAAATGCTGAAGCGAGCGCTGGGTTTGGGCGCCCCACAGCTTGTCAGCGGGTACTTCAACTACCCCGAGGCTGTCTTGTTCTGCTCGCATGTCGACCATGGGATTTCTCCAGAGTTCAGTTCGGCTTCGACCCGGTTGGACCACGCGCCGGTCCGGCGGACATCAAGGATCGTCGGGATGCGCCCTGCCGACCCAGCCGACTGGTTCGCCCATCTCGGCTGCCAGTGCAACAAGCCTGTGGCGCCCCGCTCGCCGCCGCGGATCCGGCGCCCCGCCATCGTCTCGTCGGCAGGGCAATGAGACACCGGTGAGACGAAACCCAGCGTCGCCTTATTCGCTATACTGCACTGCACCAGCGGAGTCGCACCCATGGCGGTGGTGATCACAGTCGCGCAGCAGAAGGGCGGCACCGGCAAGACGACGCTGGCCGCCAACATCGCCGCCGCCTTTGCACCGGAACGCCGGGTCGGGCTGCTCGACATCGACCCGCAAAAGAGCCTCGGCCGCTGGCATTCGCTCCGCCGCGCGCGCTTGCGGCAGGCGGCCGCCCTCGCCTTCTCCGACATCTCAGGCTGGCGCCTGCCAGCCGAACTCGAGCGTCTGAAGCGCGATCATGATCTGGTGGTGATCGACAGCCCACCGCAGCTCGACACCGATGCACGTGTCGCGGTCCGGGCCGCCGATCTCGTTCTGGTACCGATCCAGCCGAGCATGCCGGACATCTGGGCGGCCGAAGGCACGCTGCGTCTCGCCGCCGATGAGCGCCGCCCGGCCCATTTGATCTTCAACCGCACGCCACCCACCTCGAAGCTGCGCGACGCCATCACCGCCGACCTCGGCGCCCGCAACCTTCCACTGCTCCGTTCGGCCCTTGGCAACCGCGCCGGCTTCGCGCATGCCTTCGCCGCCGGTCTCGGTGTCACCGAGGCCGCGCCGCGCTCAACCGCTGCCGCGGAACTGCGCGCGCTGCTCGCCGAACTACAGGAGCTGATGGGATGAACGTCTGGGGTTGGGTGCTTGCCGTGCACGTGCTGTGCGCGGTGGTCTGGGTCGGTGGCATGTTCTTCGCCTATGTCGTGCTGCGCCCGAGCCTGTCGGTACTCGAGCCGATCCAGCGCATCGCACTCCACACGCAGGTGTTTCGCCGCTTCTTCCTGGTCGTATGGCACGCCATGCCGTTGATCCTGCTGACCGGCTTCGCGGTGCTGTTCGGCTTCTACGGCGGACCGGCCTTCGTCGGCTGGAACGTGCACCTGATGATGCTGCTCGGGCTGATCATGAGCGCGATATTCCTGCTCATCGTCTTTGGCCCCTACGCCCGTTTCCGCCGCACGACAGACCGCAACACTGCCGCTGCCTCCATCGACCGCATCCGCAAGCTGATCGCTGTCAATCTGGTGCTTGGGATTGTCACGGTGGTGGTGGCCTTGCTGCGCTGACGCCTGACGCGCGACAGCGCCAAACTACCGCTTGGGTAGGACGGGCCAGGAGCGACAGTCCCGGTCTCGGCTCTCGTGGTGTTTCGTGCTATACGGAAGCTTGTTCAGAGGGAAAAGGAACCCCCACATGCCCAGCATCAAGCTCATCGTTGGCCTTTCGGCGCTCGCTCTTGCCGCGGGTCCCGCGTTCGCACAGAACGCTCCAGCCCAGGGGACCGTTCAGCCGCGTCACGTGACGCACCCCGCGCCGGCCCATAAAATGCCCGCAATGTCCGCCGCGCATCCCGACCACAGCGCGGATGACCTCAATGCCAAGGAGTTGGCATCGATCCAGCATGGCTCGCCCGCGCCTTCACCCATGCCTATGCCTTCAAAGAACCCGTGACTGTCTCTGGCAGCACCGTGCGGCTGGCACCGGTCGCGGTCTGACGAGGAGAAGAATGCCCGCCGGAGCGAGGTGCCAGGCACATCCGGCGGGCAAGCCGCCGTTGTCAACCGGCGGAAGCGGTGCGCTTGAGCCTTCGGAGTGACTTGATCTCAACCTCGCGGTGCCAGATATACAGGCCGGACGCGATCAGTACCGCGACACCAGTCAGGCTCCACAGGTCCGGCCATTCACCCCAGATCGCGATCCCGAGCATTGTCGCGTAAATGATCGCGCCATACTCGAATGGCGCCACCAAGGTCGTCTCCGCCGCGCGATAGCCCTCGGTCATCAGCAACTGCGCGAACCCCGACAGCAGGCCCGCACTCACCAGAGTGACAAGCTGCCAAGGGCTGGGCGTCACCCATTCGGTGAGACAGCCAAGCGCGGCCAGCGCCGCGGTTCCCAAACTGTACAACGAGACGATGGTCACGTTGCGCTCGCCCGCATCGCCCATCTGGCGGATGTTGATCATCGACAGCGACCACGTGAATACGCCGGCCATCACGATCGCCACTGCGCCGAGCGGCATCGAATTGGCATCGACATGCCAGGGCCGCAGCATCACCATCACGCCGACCAGGCCCACCACTACCGCAGCGGCCCGGCGCGGCCCCACGCGCTCGCCCAGCAGCGGCACCGATACGATGGTCAGGAACAGCGGCATGGTGAAGCCAAGCGCCGTCACGGTCACCAGCGGCAGCACGCCAAAGCCGTATACCGACGTGACGGTTCCAATGAAGCCATAGACCGTTCGCATCACATGGCCCACCGGCCGACGAGTTCTTGAGCGCGGCCAGGCCACCGCTGCGCACGATCATCGGCAGCATCGCCATGAAGCCCACGATGCTGCGGAACATGACGATTTCGAGCACCGGGAAGTCCGCCGTCAGTGCTTTGACCAACGCCGATCCAACGGTGAAGGTCGCCGAGGCACTGAGCACATAAAGTATCGCATGCCGTCGTGCGGCATGCAGATCGGCGCCGGCGAGGCGCGCCGCGGACGTTCCCATCCCGCAAGACTACTCCAGCGTGAGCCGCGCCTCCACCACGTCCGGTTCCTCCGGCATGCGTTTCACGCTGAATCCGAGATGCCGCACGAAGGCCAACATCGGCGCATTGTCCGCCAGCACCTGACCGACGACCGCGGATAACCCGCGCCTGCGTGCCCAGTCGATCAGGCGCTGCATGAGGTGGCGGGCCACCCCCCTGCCCTTCATGTCCGCCTGTACGATCACCGCGAACTCGCCCTGGCGGTCATCCTCACACACCAGGCGCGCGACACCGACCGTCTCACCGCTGGTCTCGCGCAGCGCGATGAAGGCCATTTCGCGATCGTAGTCGATCTGGGTCAGCCGCGCCATCTGCTCGGGTGACAGCTCGCGCATCGCGGAAAAAAAGCGATAGCGAATGTCCTGCGGCGACAGACGACTGAAGAAGGCGCCGTGCCCATCGGCGTCCTCGGGCCTGATCGGCCGCACGATCAGTCGCTCGCCATCAGGCATGATCCAGTGTTCCGCCAGTTCGACCGGGTACGGGGTGATCGCGAGCCCGCCACCGTCATCGCCTGCTTCGCGCAGACGCAGCCAGGCATCCGCCGCCAGGACACCATCCGTGTCGACGATCAGCGGATTCAGTTCCAGTTCGGCTATCTGGGGAAAATCGACGATCAGCTGGCTGACCCGCACCAGCGCCTCGGCGACCGCTTCCTCGTTGGCCGGCGGGTTGTCGCGGAACCGCGCCAGCGTCGCCGCGGCTCGTGTGCGCCCGATCAGACCGCGCGCGAGCGCCAGATTGAGCGGCGGCAGATCAGCCGAGACGTCGCCGGCGATGTCGGCGGTGGTTCCGCCCTGACCGAAGCTGATAACCGGACCGAACGTCGCGTCGTCCTCCACCCGGATGCGAAGCTGTCGCCAGCGGACCGCCTGGCGCTCCACCAGCAGCGATGGTGCATCGCCGATGTCCCGCGCGGCGATCCGTCGGGCGGCGGCCACAACCTCCGTCGCACCATGCAGATCGAGCGCCAGGCCACCGGATGCGCGCGCGTCGGGACGCACGTTCTGACGGAGCTTTACGACGGCAGGATAGCCCAGCAGCGATGCGGCTACGGCGGCATCTTCCGGCGACACGACGGCACGGCTCGGCACGACCGGTATGCCGTAGGCGCAGAGTACCGCCAGCGCCTCGTCCTGCATCGCTGCGAGGCGTCCTGCACGGCGGATCGAGGCCAGGATGTCACCCACCGCATAGCGATCCGGCGCCACGGTGAGCACCGTGCTGTGTGGCAACTCGCGTGCCGCCGCGCGGTTGCGGCGGTCCTGAACCAGGTGCAGGAACCCCCGCACCGCATGCTCGGGCGTTGCAAACACCGCCATGCCTGCCTCGGCCAGGCGACGCCGCGACGCCGCGCCACCCGTCTCGCCCATGGCACAGACCAGGAGGGGCACTTTCATCCTGTCGCGACATTCGGCGAGGGCAGCGATCGCCGGCTCATCGGCGTCACCAGATGGCGCGTGGACCACCAGCACGCCGCCCACGCCTGGAGTGCTGGCGGCGGTTGCCAGCGTCGCCAGACGCTCGGAATCCCCCGGCTCCACATGAACGATGTCGGATGCGAGCTGCAGTCCATTGCGCAGCACCGCATCCGCGGCCATCCGACCGGCAGTGATCGAATTGGTCATGATGCTCAGCGCCTCGCTACGGACGGGCTTGGCACGAGCGAGGATTTCAGCGGCGGCCAGCAGGTCTTCGAGAGTAGTGACACAAAGAACGCCCGCGCGGCGCAGTGCCGCCTCGAAGGCACGTTCAGTGCCGCCACCCGGGTCCTCGATTGAACTGCCCGCCTGGATCGCGACCACCGCCCGCAGCCGCGACGCAGCGCGAGCCGCAGAGAGAAACGCACGGCAATTCCGCAACTGCCTGATATCGAGCAGGATCGCGCCGGTCCCGGGATCGCGCGATAACCAGTCCAGCACGACGCCGAAGCCAATGTCCGCACGTCCGCCCATGCCGACGATATGGCTGAATCCAACCCCGTTCGGCCCTGCCCAGTCCAGCACGGTGCGGCACAGTGACGCCGATTGCGAGACCAAGCCAAGCCGGCCGGCAGGCGGCACGAGATGTGCCCGCGAGGCATTCAGCCGGATGCCCGGCACGGCGATACCGAACGAGCCGGGCCCCAGCACGCGCACACCGTCGCGGATCTCCGGATCGGACAGGCCGTCCGCATCGCAAACAACGACGGCAGCGAACGTGCCCTTGGCGGCCAGCGCCTGGAACAGTTGCCGCGTCGGCGGCATCGCGATGACGGCAAGATCCGACGCGGCAGGCAGCGCCTCGATGCCTTCGACGGTATCCGCCTGCAGCAGCGCGCCCTTGAAGCCGGCCGACTGGAGATTGGCCATCACTTGCGCACCCGCCTCCGAGCCGGCACCGATCACGACAATCGAATCCGGACGGAACAGGGAGGACGGACTGAAGCGCCCGACGGGCTTGTTGCGCAGCAGGTTCATGGTGACAGCACGATAGGGGGACCAACGGGGACAATATCTACCACGCATTGCCAAGACGTTGCCCGCGGCGTTGCATGGTGAACGCCAATGAGGGGGGCAGGACATGAGCGACAGATTGCGCTGGGATCCGGAGATGCGTGCCTATCAGGCGGCGGCCGAGGCGATCGCCGCGAAGTTCCCGCCAGTGAGGCTGGAAATCCCATTGGAGCCGCATCGCGCGGTGAACGACGCAATCAGCCTCGCGCGTGGCGCAAGCGGTCCTGAGATGGCCGAGACGACAGAACGCTGGGTGGCAGCGCGCGGACGGCGGATCTATTGCCGCGTGCATCGTCCGCGCACCGACCGTCCGCTGCCCGTCGTGGTGTATTTCCACGGTGGCGGCTGGGTTTGGGGCTCAGTCGATACCCATGATTCCGCGGCACGCTCGCTCGCGGCGGCGGCCGACGTCGCAACTGTCAGCGTGGATTATGCGCTGTCGCCGGAAGCAAAATTCCCGCAGGCACTGGAGGAATGCGCTGCTGTGGTGCGGCATGTCGCGCGCGAAGGTGGGGCCTGGGGACTCGATCCGGCACGCATCCTGCTCGCTGGTGATTCGGCGGGTGGCAATCTTGCCCTCGCGACGGCACTGTTGTTGCGCGACAGCGGCAGCCCGAAGATTTCCGGCATCGTCACCGCCTACCCGGTATGCGACAGCCGTTTCGACACGCCCAGCTACCAGGAGTTCGCCACCGGCCACGTGCTGACGCGCGAGAAGATGGCGTTCTACTGGAGCGTCTACGTGCCGCACGAGGCGGATCGCACGCATCCGCTCGCCGCACCCTTATGTGCCGACCTGACGGGCCTTCCGCCGGTGCTGATCCAGCTGGCTGAACTCGATGTGCTGCGCTCGGAGGGCGAAGCGCTCGCGGCGAGACTGCGGGAAGCCGCAGTTCCGGTGGAGCTCGAGATCTATCAGGGCGTGTTGCACGGTTTCCTGCGTGCCACCGACGGCGTGCAGAAGGCGCGCGACGCGGTAGCGACGGCTGGAGCCTGGATTCGTCGCATCGCGCATTAGCGCAGGATTAAGCCGGTCTCCGTATTGTCGGGTGGCAGCCTCATGGCCCACCCGAATGCGGCATGGTTTGCTCGAGCCGGCATCGCTCCAGCGTATGCTTTACGACACGCTGGACCAATCGGACGACCTTGTCGTGGTCTTGGAACAGAGCGCTCCTGATCACGAAAACATCGTGGTCGCTACGGCCAACGACGCCTTCTGTCGCGTGATAGGGCGGAGCCATGATGAGCTGACCGGCGAAAGCTTTGCCTCGTTCGCCGCCGAGGGCGATCGGGACCGCTGGGCCGAGATTCTGCGAGCTGTCCGCGAACACCGCGCTATCCGCTCGGAGATGCTGTGCAGCAGGCGTTCCGGCGCGCCATTCTGGCTCGGGCTGCACTTGATGCCGGTGAAGGGGTCCTCACCCCCGTGCTTTGTGCTGCTCGGTCGCGACATAACCGAAACGCTGTATGCCAGCCACCAACAGAAGGCGATCCAGGGGCTGCTCGCGAAGGTATTCCTGTGCGTCAAGGCGCCCGTGGCAATTGTCTCTGACACCGGGCTGATCCACATGACCAATCCGGCAATGGATGACCTGCTCGCTTGTGCGCCGGGCGCCCTGGTCGGCAAGCGCGCGATCGACTGCAACGTGCCCAGCTTTCGTCCGGCAGCAATCGCGGCGGTTCAGCGTCAGGGGGAAGATGGACAGGGTTACTCGATGGCCACCCGGCTGTTGTGCGCCGATGGCCGCGAGATACCGGTCGAATTGATCTCCACCACGATGCAACGTGACGACCTTCGACGCTTCCGCATCATCACCGTGCTGCACCGGCTCGATGTGCCGTCGGCGACAGTCCATGTGGCCGGCAACATCAGACTGATTGGCCTGGACGAGGTGAAGGAGGCACTCGGACCGCGTTGGGCCGCAGTCGCGGCGCGCGCGATGACCAGCGCCGAGCATGTCATCCGCCACCGCTGCGGATCGCACGATACCTGGTCGCGCACGGCTGATGGCGGCTTTCTCATCTGCTTCGGCACCGCCACCGAGGACGAGGCCGCGTTCCGCGCCTCTGCCATGGCGCGCGAGATCCGTAACCGCCTGATCGGCGAAGGCGAGACAGATGCGACGGCGGCCGTATCGGCGATTGCCGCGGCAGTGGACGTGCCGCAGGTTCCCGGCCGTTCCCCCGACATGCTCGCCACCGCGATCGGCGAGCGGCTGAACAGCCGGCTTGCACAGATCGAGGCGCGTGCCCGCGACACCCTGGGTCACGCGGTGCTTTCAACGCGCTGCCGGTTGGAGCCGGTACGCGATCGGCGCACCCACGGCATCGTCGCGGACTTCGCGCGTCTGCCTCTCGAGCAAGAACAGCGGATCCTTGCCGCCTATTCGACGCTGCCAATGAACCAACGCCAGAACTTCGATTTCGATCGTCTGGTACTCGGCGTCGCCGCGAACCAGGCGATCAGCGAAATTGCCGCGGGCAGCGGGCGGCTGGTTCTGGTGAACGTTGACTTCGAGGTGTTCCTGGATCGTCGGCGCACCGAGCGCTATGTGGCCGAGTGCAAGGCGCTCGATGATCGGTTGAGGCAGCGGCTCGTCCTCGTGCTGTCAGGTCTGCCGAACGGCGTCCCCAAGAGCCGCGTCCTGGATTGTGTCATGCGGTTGCGCCCGTTCTGCCACGGCATCGGCTTTCAGTCCGACAGCATGGAGGTCCCGTTGGTTGAATTCTCCCTGCTTGCCGCGGCCATCGTCGTGCTGCAGGACACCGGTGCATCAGTCGACACGGCCCGGCTGGCCAAAGCGGTCGACGGCCTGCACGCCTACCAGGCGCGCGTCCTGGTTCGGCATGTCAAATCGTGGGTGGCGGTGAAGCCACTGGCCCAGCTCGGCGTTGATCTTGTTTCAGTCGTCCAGGACGAGAGGGACGCTGAGAGCTGAGCTGAAGATATGCCTCAGTGGAATATCCCGAAATGCGTGAGATCGTTCCAGGTGGCGAGTATGAACAGTCCAGCAAGTAGTGCCAGTCCCGCGCGAAAACCATATTCCTGCGCCCGCGCCGGGATCGGTCGGCCACGGATCGCCTCGGCCAGGTAAAACAGCAGGTGCCCGCCATCCAGGACCGGGATCGGGAACAGATTGATCAGACCGAGATTAACCGACAGCACGGCAATGAACGACACCAGGCTGGCCAAGCCAAGCTGCGCCACCTGGCCGGAAAGCTGCGCAATGCGCAGCGGTCCGCCGATGTCCTCGGTGCCGCGCTGGCCACTGATCATCTGCGCCACACCCGCGACGGTATCCGAGGTCACCTGCCAGGTCTGTGTCACGCCGCCCACCAGCGCCTGGGGGAGGGAAAGCCGCTGATACTCAACCTGGCTGCCACGGATACCCAGCATTCCCACCATGTGGCCGCCAAACTCCCGCGCATCGGTGAGCACCTTCAGTTCCAGCGTGTCGTTACCACGCTTGATGGTGATGGGCAGCGTTTCGGCGGGATGGGCTGAGATGATGCGCTGGATGTCCTCGAAACTTGCGACCGGCGTCCCCGCGATGCTTAGCAGCCGGTCATCGGCCCGAATGCCCGCATGTGCAGCGGCACTGTCGGGCAGCACGCCACCGGCAATTGGCAGGATCACCGGCCGCCCGGCGGTCGCAAACAACACGGCGAACAACACCATCGCCAGCAGGAAGTTGGCGATCGGTCCGGCGGCGACCACCAGAGCGCGAGCGCTGACAGGCTTTTCGTGGAACACACGGCCCGGAATCCAGCGATTGCTATCGCGTTCGGATCCGTTACCGGTTGGCGTGTCCGCGGCCACCACTTCGGGGCGTTCGTGGCCGTGCAGTTTCACGTAGCCACCGAGTGGCAGCCAGGCCAGCTTCCAGACCGTGCCGACGCGGTCGCGCCAGGTGGCGATTGCCGGTCCGAAGCCGATCGAGAACACCTCGACATGCACCCGGACGAGCCGGGCCGCCAAGTAGTGGCCGAACTCGTGCACGAACACCAGCACGCCCAGCACGACAAGAAATGCGAGTGTACTTTGCAACACGGCGGGCATGGTTTGGCGTGCTTTCGATTCAGTTAAGGGTTCGACCGGCACGCACCGCGGTCAGGCGCTCCGCCGTGCGTCGGGCGGCAGCGTCGAGCGCCACCACCTCGTCGAGCGTATTGGCCGAATGCATGCCCATGGCGTCCAGCACATCGGCCACCGTACGAGCAATATCAAGGAAGCCGATGCGGTGTTTCATGAAGGCTTCGACAGCAACCTCGTTGGCCGCGTTCAGGATGGCCGGCGCGCCCCCGCCTGCCCGTAGCGCGTCTCGCGCCAGGCGCAGTGCCGGGAAGCGCTCGGTATCGGGTTCCGTGAAGTCAAGCCTGGCGAGACTGGCGAGATCCAGTCGTGGCGACGGCGTCGTCATCCGCTCCGGCCAGGCCAGCGTGTGCGCGATCGGAATGCGCATGTCGGGTGAACCAAGCTGCGCGAGCACACTGCCGTCTCGGTAAAAGACCAGGCCGTGAATCACTGACTGCGGATGCACCAGAACGTCGATCTGCGGCTCCTGCAGCGAGAACAGCCGCGCCGCCTCGATCAGTTCGAGGCCCTTGTTCATCAGGGTCGCGGAATCGATGCTGATCTTGGCCCCCATCGACCAGACCGGGTGCCTGCGCGCCACGTCCGGCGTTGCGGCTGCCATGTCGTCGAGCGAGGCGGTGCGGAACGGTCCGCCCGACGCGGTGAGCACGATCTTCTCGACCGCCGAGCGGTTGCCGTCTTCCAGCGCCTGGAATATTGCGTTGTGCTCGGAGTCGACAGGCAGCAGCGTGGCACCGGCCTCGCGCACCGCGCGCAGCATAACCTCGCCGGCGCAGACCAATGCCTCCTTGTTGGCCAGAGCCACACAGGCGCCACGGCTGATCGCGGCAAGTGTGGCGGCAAGACCGGCGGCACCCGTGATGGCGGCCATGGTCCAGTCGGCTGGCAGGGCGGCAGCCTCCACGACGGCCTCGAGGCCCGCGGCGGTGTCGATGCCGGTACCTGCCAGCGCCTGGCGGAGTTCGGAATAGTTGGCAGGATCGGCGATCACCGCACAATCCGCATTGAGGGCCACGGCCTGTTCCGCCAGTAGCCGTGCGTTGCGTCCCGCTACCAGCGCGCGGACCTGAAAGCGTCCCCGCTCAGCGGCAAGCAGTTGGACCGTCTGGGTTCCGACGCTGCCGGTGCTGCCGAGGACGGTGACGCTGCGTGGTGCCGAGGTCATTGCCACAGAACTACTCCACGTCCGAGGGTGAGCGCCAGAAGGGCGGCAACCGGGGCCGCGGCGAGCACGCCATCGAGGCGATCGAACAGCCCGCCATGGCCAGGAATGAGATGACCCGAATCCTTCACCTGCAACCGACGCTTGACAAAGCTTTCCAACAGATCGCCGGCCTGTGCAACGACCCCAAGCCCGGCGGCGATCAACATTGCTCGCCAAGTCGCGGCGTCGGACAGGAAATGCGCCACGAGCGAACCGGCGGCGATAGCAGCGAGCAGGCCGCCCACCGAGCCCGACCACGTCTTGCCAGGAGAAATAAGTGGTGCCAGACGGGGACCGCCGATCCAGCGACCGACCAGGTAAGCTCCGACATCGCCAGCCCAGACGGCGAACAGCACGAATAGTACGTCAGCACGACCCGCGGTGGGATCGTAACGCAGCCAAAGCACCGCCACGCCTGCGAGCATGACGTAGGCCAGACCGGCAAGCAGCAGCGCGCGGCTCGATCGGCGACACAGGCTCAGCCACTCCACAGCCAAGCCGAGTACCACCGCGGCGACGATGACGGCGAAGGCGGTGCCCCCCACCCAGACGCAGGCAATGGCGATGGGCGCCAGCACCAGCGCTGAGATCACGCGTATGCCCAAATCAGCCCAGCGTCCTGTCGAGCACTCAGCCAGGGCGGGCACCAAAGCGCCGCTCTCGTCTCGCGTATTCGGCCAGCGCCGCGGCAAAATGCTCGGCTCCGAAGTCCGGCCACAGAACGTCCAGAAAGACCAGTTCCGCGTATGCACCTTGCCAGAGGAGAAAATTGGACAGCCGCTGCTCGCCTGAGGTTCGGATGATCAGGTCCGGATCTGGCATCCCCAGGGTGGCCAGGGCGCCGGCGAGGCGGTCTTCGTCGATCTGTCGCGGGTCGAGCGTGCCGTCGCGTGCTGCCTCGGCCAGCTTTCGCGCGGCGGCCGCGATCTCCGCCCGCGCCCCGTAGGAGAGCGCGACCGTCAGATTGAGCCTTGTGTTGGTCGACGTATCTCCTTCCGCCTTGGCTAGATCATGCTGGATGTCGGGATCGAACCGCGCCCGGTCGCCGATGATCCGCAGCCGAACGCCATTCGCCTTGAGTTCGGCGAGCTCGCTTTTCAGGGTACTGTCGCAGCAGACCCGTCAGATCCAGCACCTCGCCCGTCGGCCGACGCCAGTTCTCGCTGCTGAAAGCATAGATTGTGAGCCAGGCGACGCGGTTCTCGATCGCCGCCTCGATCGTCCGACGGACAGCGCGTGCCCCCTCTCGATGGCCGGCGATCTTCGGCAGATGCCGCGCCGCGGCCCAGCGGCCGTTGCCATCCATGATGATCGCGACATGCTCTGGGCACGCGTTTGGCGACGCGGCGGCCTCGCGCCGAATCGCGGTGGAAGGCATGGGCGCGGGATCAGACCTGACGGATGTCCTTTTCCTTGTCGGTCAGCAGGTCGTCCACCCGCTTGATGTACTGGTCGGTGACCTTCTGCACCTCGGTGCTCCAGTCCTTTGCCATGTCCTCGCCGATCTCGTGCTTCTTCTCATGCGTCTTGACCTGCTCCATGCCGTCTCGCCGCACGGCGCGCACCGCGACCTTCGCGCCTTCGCCATACTTGTGCGCCGCCTTCACCAGTTCGGCGCGCCGCTCAGTGGTGAGCTGCGGGATCGGCACGCGGACAAGCTGTCCGTCGGAGGCAGGATTGAGACCCAGACCGGAGTCGCGGATCGCCTTCTCGACAGCGCCGACCAGGCTGCGGTCCCAGACCTGCACGGTCAGCATGCGCGGCTCCGGCGTGCCGACGGTGCCGCACTGGGTTAGCGGCATCTCGGATCCGTAGGCCGGTACTTTCACAGGCTCCAGCAGGCCGGGATGTGCCCGGCCGGTGCGCAGCCCGTTGAACTCGCGCTTCAGCGTGTCGAGCGCGCCATCCATGCGGCGCGTCAGGTCCTGTTTGAGCTTGTTGACATCGGCTTGCGCCATGGCGGCCTCCCAGACGTCGTCCCCGGTGTTTTATGACTGTTCGATAATCTTAGTGAAGCGGCCCTCGCCACGAACCACAGCGGCGAAGGCGCCGCTCGCGTGGATGTTGAAGACCACGATGGGCAGGGCGTTCTCGCGCGCCAGGCTGATCGCGGCGGCGTCCATCACACCGAGGTCGTTCGCCAGGACCTCGTGGTAGGTGAGCTGCTCATAGCGACTCGCGTCGGCGACCTTGCGCGGATCGGCAGAATAGACGCCATCCACCTGGGTGCCCTTGAGCAAGGCATCGCAATGCATCTCCGCGGCTCGCAGCGCGGCGGCGGTATCCGTGGTGAAGAACGGGTTACCGGTGCCGGCGGCAAAGATGACTACCCTGCCCTTCTCCATGTGTCGTTCGGCGCGGCGACGAATGTAGGGCTCACAGACGGACGACATCGGGATCGCGGACTGCACCCGCGTGGGCACGCCGGATTTCTCCAGCGCGGACTGCATGGCGAGCGCGTTCACCACGGTGGCAAGCATTCCCATGTAGTCGGCCTGAGCGCGTTCCATCCCAGCCGCGGCGCCTGAGACGCCGCGGAAGATGTTGCCGCCGCCGATCACGATGCAGACCTGCACCCCCATGCCGACCACGTCGCCGATATCGGTGGCGATCGCACGGACGGTGTCATTGTCGAGACCATACTCGCGGCGGCCCATGAGGGCTTCGCCCGACAACTTCAGAAGGACGCGCTGGTAGACCGGACGGCCTGGCATGGGGAGCGAGTCCCTGACGATGGCGGGGCGCACCCTAACCAGAGAGGCCGGCTGCAACAAGTTCCCCGCGGTCAGGCCGCCTGATCAAGCGTCGAGGAGGTATCCAATGTGGTGGCCCGGCGAAGGTCGCGCGGTTGCTGTTCGTCGTGCGGGCGGCCACGGTGCATCGTGCAGCGATTGTCCCAGATCACCAGATCACCGACCCGCCAGGTATGGCTGTAAACGAACTGCCGCTGCGTGGCGTGCGCCGTGAGGTCCCACAGCAGCAGGCGTCCGTCGGCGACCGGCCAGCCGACAATGTGCGAGGCGTGGGCGGACAAATAGAGCGTCCTGCGCTTCGAGCCGGGGTGCAGACGCACCAGTCGCTGTGGCGACGGCGGGTATTGCTCGCGCTCGCCGGCCGGAAATTCGGTGAAGCCGATCTGGCCGCGCGACCAGAAGATGTCGTGTTCCACGACCAGGTCGTCGATCGCCTGCCTTGTGCCGTCTGGCAGCGCGTCGTAGGCGGCGCGCATGTCGGCGAACTCGGTCTCGCCGTTGCCGAACGGTGAGGGCGGCGGCAACGCGACGGCATGCAGCATGCCGAGGACGACGGGCACCGGCATATAAGAGGCATCGGTATGCCAAAGCCGGTTGCCGAGACTGTCGAGCCGGCGCCGGTCGTCCAGCGCGCGGACATTGTTGTCCACGTCGAGGTTGGAGATGTCGCCAATCTGTGGAATCGCGAGGCGCCGCCGTCCCGGCCGGGCGGCGGCGCGACCGATCTCCAACGGACCGAAGCGGTCGGCGAAATCGCGGAGTTGCGCATCGCTAACGCGCTGGTCGCGGAAGACCACCACCGCGTAGCGGTCTATCGCGGACCACACGGCATCCAGCGTGGCGGCGCTGATCGGCTCAGTGAGATCGATGCCCACGATCTCTGTGGCAAACGAAGGAGAAAGTGGTCGCGTCTCGATCGCCATGCCCTACCCTCCGCTGAGCGCTACACCCCCGCCGTCGCCGCCACCTCGGAGGCGAAGTCCGGTCCCTCCGGCTTGTCGATCCCTTCGCCCAGCTTGAAGCGCGCGAACCCCGCGAGCTTCACGCCGGCCTTGCCGAGCACCGCCTTCACCCGGCTCTCGCCGTCATGCACCCAGACCTGCTCGAGCAGCACGACCTCCTCGTAGAACTTGCGGATGCGGCCCTCGACCATCTTCTCGATGATGTTCTCCGGGCGACCCGACTGACGCGCCTGCTCGACCAGCACCGCCTTCTCGCGTGCCAGCGCAGCGGGGTCGACACTGTCGATGTCGATAGCCTCGGGAGTGCTTGCGGCGATATGCATGCCGACCTGGCGACCAAGCGCCTCCAGCGCTGCCATCTCGCCGGTACCCTCGACCGCGACCAGCACGCCGATCTTACCCAGCCCTGGCCTTAGCGTGTTGTGCACATACGTCGCGACAACGCCACTGCCGACGCTCAGCACACGCGCGCGGCGGATGTTCATGTTTTCGCCGATCGTCGCGACCAGATGCGTCAGTTCCTCAGCCACAGTGCGGCCGGAGCCGGGAAACGGCGCGGCGTTGATCGCGTCCAGATCCTCGCCGATCTGCAGTGCGATCCTGGCGACCGCCTCGACGAAGGCCTGGAACGTGTCGTTGCGTGCGACGAAATCCGTCTCGGCGTTTACCTCCACCATCGCCGCGCGGCCTGGCGCGGTCACAACGCCAACGAGCCCCTCCGCGGCGACGCGTCCCGACTTCTTTGCCGCGGCGGCGAGGCCCTTGGTACGCAGCCAGTCAACGGCTGCTTCCGTGTCGCCGCCACTCTCGGTCAGCGCCTTCTTGCAGTCCATCATGCCCGCGCCGGTCTTCTCACGCAGCTCCTTCACCAGGGCGGCGGTAATCTCTGGCATGGTCCGGTCTCCTCAGGCGTTCGCCGTTTCGGTGGGGACCTCAACGTCCGGCATCGCTTCCGGCGGCAGGTTTTCGACAGCGCCCAGGTCCTGGCCAGAGGCAGCCATCTCGGCGCTGATGCCATCGAGCACTGCGCCTGCCACCAGATCGCAGTACATCGTGATGGCGCGTATCGCATCATCGTTGCCGGGCACCGGGAACGTCACCCCGGTTGGATCGGAATTGCTGTCCAGAATGGCGACCACGGGGATGCGCAGCTTGTTCGCTTCCTCGACCGCGAGCTTCTCCTTGTTCGTGTCGATGATGAACAGGATGTCCGGCAGCCCGCCCATCTCCTTGATGCCGCCCAATGCGCGATCGAGCTTCTCCTTGTCGCGGGTGATGTCGAGAACCTCCTTCTTGGTAAGGCCCTCGATGTTGCCGCCGAGCAGTTCCTCGATCTGGCGCAGCCGCTTGATCGAACCGGTGATGGTCTTCCAGTTGGTCAGCGTACCGCCGAGCCACCGATGGTTGACGTAGTACTGACCGCAGCGTTTGGCGGCATCGGCGACATATTCGGCGGCCGCACGTTTGGTACCGACGAACAGCACGCGCCCGCCGGCGGCGGTCACGTCGCGCACGGCACGCAGCGCGCGGTCCAGCAGCGGCACCGTCTGCTGCAGATCGATGATGTGCACCTGGTTGCGCACGCCGAACAGATACGGCCCCATCGAGGGGTTCCAGCGGCGCGTGTGGTGACCAAAGTGAACGCCGGCTTCGAGCAGCTGGCGCATGGAAAAATCGGGCATCGCCATGGGGCGGATCCTTTCGCTTCGTCCGGTTGTACCTCCGCGGGGCCAGTCCTGGGACCTTGAGGCCTTGCGACACCGGACCCGGCAAGCCGGGAAAGGCGCCCCGCGTGTGAATTACCAGCGCATGCCGGCGGGCACGCATATGGCGAAAGCGCGCGCGAAAAGCAACCCGTCAGCCTACCGCCGCAGGATTGTCCGACCGGCGTAGCGTGCCGCCGGACCGAGTTCCGCCTCGATCCGCATGAGCTGGTTGTACTTCGCCGTCCGGTCGCTGCGAGACAGGCTGCCGGTCTTGATCTGACCGCAGTTCGTCGCCACCGCGAGGTCGGCGATGGTCGCGTCCTCGGTCTCGCCCGAGCGGTGGCTCATCACGCAGCGGAAGCCGGCCTTGTGGGCGATCTCCATTGTCTCCAGCGTTTCCGACAGCGTGCCGATCTGGTTGACCTTGATGAGAATCGCATTAGCCGACGCCTCTTCGATGCCGCGCCGCAGGCGCTCCGGATTCGTGACGAAAATGTCGTCGCCAACGATCTGGAGCCGCTTCCCGAGGGTAGCCGTCAGATGCTTCCACCCCTCCCAGTCGTCCTCGGCGCAGCCATCCTCGATCGATACGATGGGATAGCGGTCTATCAGGGCCTCGTAGTAACGCACGATCCCATCGGCATCGAGCGTCTTGCCCTCACCGGCGAGCACATACTTGCCGTCCTTGAAGAATTCGCTGGATGCGGGGTCGAGCGCGAACGTCACGTCCTCACCCGGACGATAGCCGGCCTTCTCGCAGGCCTTGGAGATGAAGCCCAGCGCATCGTCCGCCGACTTCAGGTTCGGCGCAAAGCCGCCCTCGTCGCCGACATTGGTGTTGTGGCCGGCGTCATGCAGCCCCTTCTTCAACGCGGCGAAGATCTCCGAGCCCATGCGGATGCCGTCCGCGACAGTTCCGGCGCCGATCGGCTGGATCATGAACTCCTGGATGTCGATGGGGTTGTCAGCATGCACGCCGCCATTGACGATGTTCATCATCGGCACCGGCAGCGTGCGCGCATAGACGCCGCCGACATAGCGATATAGCGGGACGCCCAGGTCCTCCGCGGCGGCCTTCGCGGTGGCCAGCGACACAGCGAGAATAGCGTTCGCGCCGAGCCGCGACTTGTTCGCGGTGGCGTCGAGGTCGATCAGGATTTCGTCGATCTTCACCTGCTCGGTCGGGTCCATGCCGCCGATCGCGTCGAAGATCTCGCCCTCCACATTGCTGATCGCATTCTGCACGCCCTTGCCGCCGAACCGTGCCGGGTCGTTGTCGCGCAACTCCATCGCCTCGTGCGCGCCCGTCGAAGCCCCGGAGGGGACTGCGGCGCGGCCCATGGCCCCACTGTCGAGCACCACGTCGACTTCGACCGTGGGATTGCCGCGGCTGTCGAGTATTTCGCGGGCAAAGATGTCGGCAATGGCGGCCATGGCACGCTCCGTCTGCTTCTGTTGGCGTCAGGCTTCGACCACTTTTGGTAAATCTTCCCTAAACGAGTTCGATCAGCGCGGCGATGCCCTGCCCCACGCCGATGCACATCGTGGCGATCGCACGCTTGCCGCCACGCGTCTCCAGCGCGTTCAGTGCCGTCAGCGCCAGGCGCGCGCCTGACATCCCCAGCGGGTGCCCGAGCGCGATCGCCCCGCCATGCGGGTTCACGTGCTCCGCATCGTCGGGCAGCCCGAGCTGGCGGGTCACCGCCAGACCCTGCGCGGCGAACGCCTCGTTCAACTCGATCAGGTCGATGTCGCCGATCTTCATACCCAGGCGATCCAGCAACTTCTGGGTCGCCGGCGCGGGGCCGATACCCATGATGCGCGGCGGGACACCGGCGGTAGCCATGGCCACCACACGCGCCCGCGGCGTCAGGCCGTGCCGCTTCGCCGCCTGCTCCGAGGCGATGATCAGCGCGGCGGCTCCGTCATTCACGCCGGACGCATTGCCGGCGGTCACCGTGCCGCCCTGCTTGCGGAACGGCGCCCGCAGCTTGGCGAGACCCTCGAGAGTGGTGTCACCGCGCGGATGCTCGTCGCGGTCGACCGTCACCGTGCCCTTGCGGCCGGCGATCTCGACCGGTGCGATTTCGCGGGCGAAGAAACCGTTATCTTGCGCCGCCTTGGCACGCATCTGCGAGCGATACGCGAAGGCGTCCTGATCGACGCGTGTGACCTGGAAATCCTCGGCGACGTTCTCGGCCGTCTCCGGCATGGCGTCCACGCCGTACTGTGCCTTCATCAGCGGATTGACGAAGCGCCAGCCTATCGTGGTGTCGTACACCTCGGCGGAGCGCGAAAATGCTTCGGTCGCCTTGCCCATGACGAACGGCGCACGGGTCATGCTCTCGACCCCGCCCGCTAGCATCAGTTCGGCGTCACCGGCCCGGATCGCGCGCGCGGCGGTGCCGACCGCGTCGAGGCCCGAGCCGCACAGCCGATTGATGGTGGAACCGGAAATATGCTCAGGCAGCCCGGCCAGCAGCGCCGCCATGCGCGCGACGTTGCGGTTGTCCTCGCCGGCCTGGTTGGCGCAGCCGTAGATCACGTCATCGAGCTGTTCCCAATCGACCGACGGGTTGCGCTCCCTCAGCACGCGCATCGGGTGGGCGGCGAGATCGTCCGTGCGGACGTCTTTGAGGACACCGCCGTAGCGGCCGATCGGCGTGCGCACGAAGTCGCAGATATAGGCGTCGGCCATGGCGATCCTCCCGGGTTGCGCTTGACCGACGCCTAGGGCATCCCGTGACGGCCGGCAAGAACCCCAAGGATCTGCCGGGGCTCTGCCCCTGGACCCCGCCTAGGGCGCAGCCCTCGGAACCCACACGGGAGACAAGACCACATGCGCACTACCCTACGCGCCGGCGTCACGATCGCCGCCACGATTGCCTTCGGCGCGGCGGCCTGGGCTGATATGTCGGTCTATTATCATGCCGGCAATTGGGACGCGTTCAGCGGTCCGGGCGCCAACGGCAAGATGGTATGCGGCATCGGCAGCACCAATCCGACGGACAGCCACAGCTTCTCGCTGCGCTTCACGATTGGCGGCGACGACACCGTGATGTTGCAGGCCAGGAAGCCGAGCTGGACCATTCCGACGGACACTCGGCTGCCGGTCGTGATGCAGATCGGGCTTGATGCGCCGTGGAATATGCAGGGCATCGGCAATGCGCAGGAGGTGGAGTGGACCATCGACAGCGCAGCGATGCAGACCTTCGATGCTCAGTTCCGTCGCGCCAACTCCATGACGGTGAACTTTCCCACGGGAAATGAACCACCCTGGACGATCCGGCTGAACGGCTCGACCGCCATCAGCAATGCATTCGGTCGTTGTGTAACGGACCTGATGCAACGGGCGGGAACGCCGCAGCCGGCATCAGCGGCGTCGGAAGCGACACAGCCTTTCGGACGAACACCACCACAGCCTGTCATGCCGAACCCGGCGCAACCGACCCAGCCGACACAGCAACGATGAAAGGAGGCGACGCGATGACGACAGGACGATGTCTGTGCGGGGCTATCCGGTATGAATATACCGGCCGACCGACACTCGTTGTGCACTGCCACTGCGAGAGTTGCCGGCGGCAGACGTCGTCGCCGGTGTCGACCTTCGTGCTGGTGCCCAAGGCGGCGCTGCAATTCACCCACGGGAAGCCGAAAGAGTTCGCATCGTCACACGGCGTGTGGCGCAGCTTCTGCGGCGAATGCGGCTCGCCGATCTACTACCGCACCGACCACCGCCCGGACGTCATCGACCTTTACGCCGGCACGCTGAGCGATCCATCGGCGTTGGCCCCCGAGTGCCATGTGCATTCTGCAGAGCAGCTGCCGTGGTTCGAAATGCTCGACAACCTGCCGCGTTATCCGGGATCACGCTGGAGTGGCGAACCAGTACGCCAGGGCCCACGTCAGCAAAGCTGAAATCCTATCAGACTGGCCGCTTCGCCAGTTCGTCGAACGCCTTGAGCCGTGCAATCAGCGCCGGCATTTCGCGCAAGGGAATCATGTTCGGGCCGTCGCTCGGTGCACGGTCCGGATCAGGATGCGTCTCGATGAACACGGCCGCGACGCCCACCGCAAGCGCGGCCCGCGCAAGCACCGGGGCGAACTCGCGCTCGCCGCCCGACGAGGCGCCCTGCCCGCCCGGCTGCTGCACCGAATGCGTCGCGTCGAACACCACAGGATAGCCGGTGCGCGCCATGATCGGCAGCGCGCGGAAATCGCTGACCAGCGTGTTGTAGCCGAAGCTCGCGCCGCGCTCGCACAGCAGAATGCTGTGGTTGCCGGTGCTGGCGATCTTCGCCGCGACGTTCGCCATGTCCCAGGGGGCGAGGAACTGGCCCTTCTTCACGTTGATCGGCTTCCCCGTCTCGCCGGCGGCGAGCAGCAGATCGGTCTGACGGCAGAGGAAGGCGGGAATTTGCAGAACATCGACCGCCTGCGCTGCGATGCCGCATTGCTCCGGCGAGTGAACGTCGGTGAGCGTCGGCAGTCCGGTCGCCTCACGAACCTCGGCAAGAATGGCCGGGCCCTCACCAATGCCGATGCCGCGCGCAGCGGCGACCGATGTACGGTTGGCCTTGTCGAAGCTCGATTTGTAAATAATCGGTACGCCGGTCGTCCCGGACATATCGCTCAGCGCGGCGGCCACCTCCAGCGCATGTGCGCGGGACTCGATCTGACACGGGCCGGCGATCAGCACGAACGGCAGGTCGTTGCCGATCGCCAGGGTTCCTACTTGCACGATACGCTGCATTACGTCCTGCCATTCAGCACGGGTGATCCATGCAATACATTCAAACCATGCAGCCCATCCACACCGGGATCGACAGGTTGCCGCCTTCGAACGTCGCAGCCTCCCTTTGATCGCCGCGGAATGATGGCATAGAGTTCCTGAGCCGACACGGCAGCAAGCTGGTCTCTTTCGCGGCCATCTGCGCCTGCCCAGAGGGAACGACATGATCCGCTGTCTGGCCGTCTTTTTGCCGATCTTGCTCCTGGGCTGCGCCGATCAGTCGAAAGGCACTGCGTTGAATGAGTGCCGCACCAGGTACTATCTGGAACCCCCGGCCGCTCAGGCTGATCTGGTCCCGGACTGCATGAAGGCAAAATCGTTCCAGGCGATATCGGAATGCAGCCCTGAGGCCGAGCACGACGAGTGGGATGTGCAGGTTCAGGCATTCCGCTACAACAACCCACAATGCTATCGACCGCTCGGTGCCACCAAGTGGATCGCTTCGGCATTGTCACCCATGTGAATGCCTGCTGCTGCTCGCGGCTCGATCAACCTATCTTCCAGCCGTCCTTCGTCTTGCACCAGGTGAGTGTTGCGGCCCGTTCCGCACGCGGGCCAGGCACGGTGACTTCATAGCGCATGATACGGCAGGCCAGCCCCTTGCGGTGCGTCGCATTGCCAGAGGTCACGGTGCCGCTTGCTCCTGACTGGGGATTGGTCCAGGTCTCGGTTTTGCCACTCACGAGCTGCGGATTATCCAGCAAACGATTTGTCGCGTCGGTAAGCGCCGTGATGTCGGCGGCGTTGAGCGGCGTGGCGCTGCTGTTGCGGAACGGGTTGATCTGCGCGAGGGCCGGTTGCGCGAGAAGCGTTGCGATCAACAACGGCAGCAAGAAACGTGGGTGGATCACGGCGTTCTCCTAAGCGGGCGGTCCATTGGGCCCGGCGACAACCTACACCAGCCGCGCCTGCCGTACCGCCGCCGCGATGAAACCTGCGAACAGCGGATGCGGATCGAACGGCTTCGACTTCAGCTCTGGGTGATATTGCACGCCGACAAACCATGGGTGGTCGGGCAATTCGATGATTTCGGGCAGCACGCCGTCGGGCGACATGCCGCAGAACCGCATGCCGGTTCGTTCCAGACACTCCTTGTAGTGCACGTTCACCTCGTAGCGATGACGGTGCCGCTCCTCGATGCGCGCTGCACCGCCATAGAGCGCCGACACCAGCGATCCGGCGCTCAGCACAGCCGGATACGCGCCTAATCGCATCGTGCCGCCGAGATCGCCGCCCTCGATGCGCCGCTCCATTTCGTTGCCGCGCGCCCACTCGGTGAGCAGCCCGACCACCGGTTCGTCGCATGGCCCGAATTCCGTCGATGACGCGCATGGCAGACCCCCGAGGTTTCGTGCGGCCTCGATAACCGCCATCTGCATGCCGAAGCAGATGCCGAAGAACGGCACGCTCTTCTCGCGCGCAAAGCGCACCGCCTCGATCTTGCCCGGCGTGCCACGTTCGCCGAAACCGCCCGGTACCAGGATGCCGTGACATTCCTCCAGCCGCTGCACGGCGCTGTCATGCTCGAAGATCTGGCTGTCCACCCAATCCAACTGGACCTTCACGCGATTGGCGATACCGCCATGCGCCAGCGCCTCGGCCAGCGATTTGTAGCTGTCCAACAGGTTTGTGTATTTCCCGACAACCGCGATGCGCACCTCGCCCTCCGGCGCGCGGACCGCTTCAACAATTGCCTCCCACCGCGACAGGTCGAGCTCATCGTCGGCGGGCAGATCGAAATGCCGCAGCACCTCACGATCCATACCCTCGGCGTGATAGCTGATCGGCACCGCGTAGATCGTATCGACGTCGAGCGCGGCGATCACCGACCGCGGCCGCACATTGCAGAACAGCGCGATCTTGCGGCGCTCGTTCTCCGGGATGGGGCGATCGCAGCGGCACAGCAGCATCTGCGGCTGGATGCCGACATTGAGCAGCTCCTTGACCGAGTGCTGGGTCGGCTTGGTCTTCAGTTCGCCGGCTGATGGGATGTAGGGCACCAGGGTCAGGTGGACGAACATCGCGCGCTCGGGGCCCAGCTCGTTGCCGAGCTGACGGATTGCCTCGAGGAAGGGCAGGCTCTCGATGTCGCCCACGGTGCCGCCGATTTCCACGAGCACGAAGTCGAAGCCGGCGGTGTCGCGGACGATGGCTTCCTTGATCGCATCGGTGATGTGCGGGATCACCTGCACCGTGGCGCCCAGGTAGTCGCCGTGGCGCTCCTTGGCGATAACCTCGGAGTAGATGCGGCCGGTTGTGGCGTTGTCGAAGCGGTTGGCCGGCACGCCGGTGAAGCGCTCGTAATGGCCCAGGTCGAGGTCGGTCTCGGCGCCGTCATCGGTGACGTAGACCTCGCCATGCTGGTACGGGCTCATCGTGCCCGGATCGACGTTCAGGTAGGGGTCCAGCTTGCGCAGCCGCACCGTGAACCCCCGCGCCTGCAGCAGGGCGCCGAGGGATGCGGAGGCGATGCCTTTGCCGAGGGACGATACCACGCCGCCGGTGATGAAGACGTACCGCGTCATGGGCGGCCAGTATACGAACCCGAATCGGGCGACGGGAAGCCCGTTCATGCGGCATCACGCATGCGTCACGTGCCCCCCTCCCCTCCCGTAGGCGCAGAGAAGCCAGCAGGGAAGCTGGCCCGGCTCAGTTATTCGGGACGCTGGGACCCTTCGGGGCGGCGGGCGCCGGGGCGGGGGCCTGGGTGGCTGGCGAGGGGGCCGAGGCAGGCGGGTTCGCCAGCAGGGAGCCACCGACACCGGTCGTGCCGTGGTTGAGCAGCGCCAAGGTCAGCGACAGCACCATGAAGGCGGTGGCCAGGATCGCGGTTGTGCGGGTCAGCAAATTGGCGGTACCGCGGCCGGACATGAACGCTCCCATGCCCTGCGAGCTGCCGATCCCCAGCCCGCCGCCCTCGCTGCGCTGGATCAGCACGACGCCAATCAGGGCGAGCGTGACGAACAGGTGGATGATAAGCAGGACGGTGGTCACTGGCCGTGCTCCCTCGGGCGGAGGGTTCTATCCCCGAGCCACCGCATTCGACAATTGCTGATCCGGCGTCGGCGTCTGCAGCGCGGTGTCGATCGCGTGGCGCAACGTCTCCATCCGATAGGGCTTGCGCAGGAACGGCACATTCATCGTGGAAAGGCGCTGCGTCATCGCGCCACCATAACCGCTCGTCAGGATGATCGGGACGCTCAGCTGCCGTTGCTGAATTTCGCGGGCCAGATCAAGGCCGCTGCCGCCACCCGGCAGCAGCACGTCGGACAGAACAATATCAGGCCGCTTCGCCTCGGCCAGAAGAGCCAGAGCCGCTGCGACCGTGGCGACACAGGTGCCGCGGTGACCAAGCTCGGTCAGCATGTCCAGCACAGCGTCGGCAACCGCCGGTTCGTCCTCCACCACCAGCACGCGCAGTTCGCCGCGCGGTTGGGCGTTCGAAACCGCATGCGGTTGCACTGGCTCTCGGCGGACCTTGCGTTGCGACCGAGGCAGCAGCACCCGGACGATCGTGCCTTCGCCGAGCCGGCTGTCCACCCAGGCCGTGCCCTTGGACTGCTGGGCAAACCCGTAAACCTGGGCAAGACCAAGTCCGGTGCCTCTGCCCGCGCCCTTCGTTGTGAAGAATGGCTCGAAGACCTTCTCCAGAATCTCCGGTGCCATACCGGTGCCGGTATCCTCGACGGCGATCTGCACATACTCGCCGGGCGCAACCGCATGTCGCACCGCTATGACCGCATCCATCAGCACATTGCGCACCGCAATCGTCAGATTGCCGCCGTCCGGCATGGCATCGCGAGCGTTCACCGCGAGGTTGAGCAGCGCGAGCTCCAGAGCACCAAGGTCAGCCTCGAGCGGCCAGACATCCTCGGCCACGGTGATGTTGAGCTGAATATTCTCCCGCACTCCCTGACCGAGCAGTTCGCGCAGGGCTTCGACATGCTGCGGCAGATCGACGCGTTCCGGATGGAGCGCCTGCCGGCGCGCGAAGGCCAGCAGCCGGCGGGTCAGTTCAGATGCGCGCCAGGAGGCTTCCTGGGTTCGTCGCAGTGCCCTTTCGCGCAACCGCACATCGCCCGATTGGGCGAGCACCTGCAGCCCGTTGATGATCACCATGAGCAGATTGTTGAAGTCGTGCGCGATTCCCCCGGTAAGCTGGCCGATCGCCTCCAGCTTCTGCATCTGGAACAGTTCGGCCTGCGCCTTGACGCGCGCCGCGGTCTCGGCCTCGACCCGACGGTGCAGATCGGCGTTGACGAGTTCCAGTTCGGCGTTCGCCTGGCCAAGTTCCGCGGTCCGTTCCGCTACCCGCTGATCCAAAACCTCGTTGGCGGCGTGCAGTTCCTCGTTGGCCGCCTGAAGCTCTTCGGCGAGCACCGAGGATTCTTCCAACGCCGCCCGCAACTTGCCTGTCGTGCACTTGTGCTGCTGCGCATCGGCGACCAGCCGGGCGGTCTCTGCGGAGTGTTGTCGGGTGAGCCTTGTCACCTCACGGCGAAGTCCATCCTGTTCGCCGGCCAGCGCAGCAATTTCCGCGTGCGCGTCTTCCAGCGCGACATGCGTCTGCTCCAGCTCCTGTCCCAGTCGCGCAATCTCGACGCGGAGGGCCTTTTCTGGGCTGTCAGGCCGATCCATCTGGCGGTATACCCTCCTCCGGCAGGGTGGCGTTTCGTGGCCAGATTGCAAAGCAATGAATGCAACCAAGGATTGCACGTTCCTGTGATTATCACGTTCCCGGTGCGGAACTAAGGTGGCCGGCCACGACATCGTCGTGATCGGCGGGTCGGCGGGCGGGGTCGAGGCCCTGAAGCTAATCTGCGAGGGCCTGCCGTCGAATTTTCCGGCCGCCGTCTTTGTCGTCGTCCACATCAGTGCGACTTCCCGCAGTGTCCTGCCGGATCTGCTCAGCCGGGCCGGAAAGTTGCCCGCGCGGCATCCCACAGATGAGGAAGCGATCAGTCCGGGCACCATCTATGTCGCTCCGCCAGACAGCCATATGCTGCTGCGAGCGGGCCATGTCACCTTGCGGCGTGGGCCGCACGAGAACCGAACCCGTCCCGCGATCGATTCGTTGTTCCGTTCCGCCGCGGTGACCTATCGGTCACGCGTGATTGGCGTGGTGCTGAGCGGGCTGCTCGACGACGGCAGCTCAGGGTTGACCGCGATCAAGACGTGCGGTGGGATTTGTATCGTACAGGACCCGGACGACGCGATTTGGCCGGAGATGCCACGCAACGCGCTCACGCACAATAACATAGACCATTGCGTGCCGGCGGCGGAGCTGCCGAGCCTTTTGAGCCGTCTGGTCCGCGAGCCGCCAGGCCTGACACGGCCCATTCCAGATCACCTGATCCTGGAAGCAGACATTGCCTCGCAGGAGATTTCGTCCGCGGTGCGCGAGCCAATCCAACTCGGTCGCCCGTCTCACCTGAGTTGCCCGCAATGTGGTGGGGTCCTGAACGAGGTTCTCGACGAAGGATCGACGCGCTTTCGCTGCCAGATTGGCCATGCCTTCAGCGCAGAGGCACTATCGGCGGCTCAGGACGACGAACTGGAGCGCGCGATGGAGAGTGCGCTGCGCATGCACCGCGAGAGAGTGGTGCTGTTCCGTCGCATGCAGGAGAAGTCCGAAGCGCAGGCGATGCCACATGCTGCGGCACGCTGGCGCGCCGGAGCGGACGAGTCCGCGCATGCCGCCAAGGTTATCGGCGAGGCCATCGCCAACCTGCGCAAGCCCTCGTCCTGACGCTTCCCTGATGTCGTCCGCGGAAGTCATCAACCGCAGGTTGGATCACCTGGCCGAAATCCGACCGCAACGTGACCGAGGGTCAACTTGTCGGAGCAGCCGACAGATCTTCAATCACGATTACGGCACCCTGGGCCCTGCGGTCGTCATATAGCAATGGTGAGATCCGTACACGGCACTTCATTTTGCGACCACGCCGATCCAATGCATCCAGCGTCGTCTCACTCGCTGCGCCATCGCGAATTGCTTGCTTGACCGCCGGCACGACTTGTTGCACCGGCAGCCCTATATCCAGCGCGCCGAACGACTCATCGATCACTTCTTCCTCGCGCAATCCCCAGGCGTTCTCGCTCCAACGATTCCAGGAGCGCACTTTCAGGTCGGTATCCACCACGACCACACCGGCATCGAGGCCGCGGAGAACCGCGTCGGTGTGAAGGCGGTAGTCAGCGAATTCGTCGGAATGGCGCCGCAGCTCGTCGTTGGTTGTCTCCAGCTCCTCATTGGCCGAGCGCAGTTCCTCGTTGGTGGTTTCCAGTTCCTCGTTGGTGGATTGCAGTTCCTCGTTGGTGGTTTCCAGTTCCTCGTTGGTGGATTGCAGCTCCTCGTTGGTGGTTTCCAGTTCCTCGTTCGCGGACTGTAGTTCCTCGATCGTCGTCTCCAGGCTTTCCTGAGCGGCTTGCAGCTCTTGCTGCAACGTGAAGGTGCGCGTTGTGTCGGTGAACATGAGCAGAACGGTCAAGGGCCCGCCGTCGCGCGCGATCAGCGGCGCCAGCTCAATGGTCAGGCGGATCGGATCGGCGGGCGGGCGGTGATATTCCTGATGCTCAATCCGAACCGGTCGCATTTGTCGACGCACCTCGTCGATCTGGCTGCGCAGCTCGAGCGGCCGATATGAGACGGACAGGTCCTGGAATGGACGACCGACGTCGCTGTCGCCCACTTCCAGAAGGCGTCGCGCAGCGGCACTGGCAAACGTCAGCACGTCATAGCTGTCGATGGCCAGATATGCCGAAGCAGAGTGGTCGACAATCGCCTGCAGCAGTTGCATATGCACCGATGATGATCCGGGGTTCGGAGGTGGATCGTTACTCAGTTGCACGCCTCCCGTGCCTGAGCGACGCCATAGTTGCGGCACCTTGCGGAATAGCCGGTGCTTGATGTCGATCGGCTGGAACAGCTTCGATCGCCCAAGCTGTGTCTCGGCCTTGCCGAGAAAGAGGCAGCCGTCATCCACCAGGGCGTAATGCAGGCGCGGCAGGACGAGATTTTGTGTGTCCGTCTCCAGGTAGATGAGCAGGTTGCGGCAAACCAGCAGGTCCACTCGCGAGATCGGCGCGTCCGCCACGACGTTATGGCGGCCAAATATCACCGCCTTGCGCACGTCGCGGGAAACAACGTAATGATTGTTGGTTCGCTCGAAATACTTTTGCAGCAGTGGCGCCGGCAGGTTTTCCACGTCTCGCGGCAGATATGTGGCGTGGCGCGCGGTATTCAGGGCGGCTTCATCAAGGTCGGTTGCGTAAATCTTGACGCGCCGGGCAAAAGCTGTCGCTCCCAGCAGCTCGCAAAGCAGCATAGCCAACGAATATGGTTCCTCTCCCGAGGCGCAGCCCACGCTCCACACACGCAACTGGTCGCGACCGCGTTCAGGCGCGATAAGCTGAGGTAATACTTCTGTCTTCAAGGCGTCCCAGGCGTCCGGATCTCGGAAGAACGAGGTCACGTTGATCAGTACCGTGTTCAGCAGGTCGACGAACTCCTGCGGATGCGCCTCCAGGAAGCCGTGGTAGTCGGCAATGCTGTCGACGTGCAGGTGCTCCATCCGCAGCGAGATGCGCCTATGCAGGCTGCTCCGCTTGTAGCCTCGGAAATCGATGCCGCGGCTTTCCTGGATGTAGCGGATCAGACTCTCGAATGATGCGTCGTCGTTCGGGCCCGTCAAAGTCCGCTCCTTCCCGCGGGTTGATCCCAGTCGATTTTACCTGGCCGGCGCGGCACGGGCGATCGCCAGGAAATCATCCGCCTTCAGGCTCGCCCCGCCGATCAGACCACCACCGACATGCGGCACGGCGAGCAGTGAGGCGGCGTTCGCCGGCCGCATGGACCCACCATACAGGATGCGGATTCCCGCCCCCGGGTCGCCGAACTGGCGCACCAGCTCCTCTCGGATGAAAGCGTGCATCGTGGCAACGTCCTGCTCGGTGGCCGTCCTGCCAGTGCCGATCGCCCACACAGGCTCGTAGGCCACCACGCCGGCGAATGGCTTCGGCAGACTGCCGGCGATCTGCCATCCGACAACCTCGGTCTCCTGACCGGAGCTCCGCTGGTCCTCCGTCTCGCCGACGCAAACGATCGGCGTGAGACCGGCTTCCACCGCCGCCAGCACTTTCTCACGGACCAGCTCGTCGGTCTCGGCGTGGTTCTGACGGCGCTCGGAATGACCGAGGATGACCCAGGTCGCGCCGGCATCGCGCAGCATCGCCGCGGAGACATCGCCGGTATGCGCACCCTGACCCTTGGCATGGCAGTCCTGGCCGCCGAGCGCGACATCCGATCCTGCCAGCACGCGGGCGACCGGCTCGATGGCGGTGAACGGCGGACACAGCAGCAGATCGCACGCCAGTCCTTGGGAGCCCGCGCGAATGGCTGTCGCCAGTTCCGCTGCCGGCGCGCGGAGCATGTGCATTTTCCAGTTGCCGGCGATCAACTGCCGCATGGCGCGTCCCTCTCTGGCCTTGTCTGCCGCTGGTAGCTCAAAGGCCGGAAGCTGGCAAAGCCCTGCTCCGGCTCGTATATGCTGCGCCGCATCGCCACAGAGGCCTGTTCGCATGATTACCGCCTTCCGCCGCTACCTCGAGACCTGGGTGGTACGCGGGTTCTTCCTGATCATGGTGTTCGCCTTCATCTCATGGGGTGTCGGCGACGTGGTGCGGATGATCGGGGCCAATCCCACCTGGGTGGCCAAGGTCGGCAGCCAGACGATCGAAGGCGTGCAGCTTCAGGACGCCTATCAGCGCGAGATGGCGCAGGAGACGCGGAACCTGCCATCCGGCCAGGAGCCGAGCCAGGAGATGCGCAGCAGCGTGGCGAACGAGGCGCTGCAACGCCTTATCACGCAGGCTGCGCTGAACCAGGAACTGCAGCGCCTGCGGATTCTCACGCCGGACCAGGCGGTGCGCCAGACGGTGTTCGCCATGCCGGCATTCCACGGCCCCAATGGCCAGTTCGACCAGCAGACCTTTGACGCGGTGCTGCGAAACAACGGCCTGAACGAGGCACGCTTCCTTGACATGGTGCGGGGCGACCTGGCGCAGCAGCAGTTGCTCGGTGCGATCAGCGCCGGGGCGGCAACGCCGGACGTGCTGCTGCATCCGCTGTTCGAGGGTCAGTTCGAGAAACGCTCAGCTGATATGGTGGAGTTCCCCATCGCCGCTGCGCCCGCACCGCCCGCGCCGACCGACGCTGAACTGCAGCGGTGGTACGACAACCATCCGGACATGTATTCGGCGCCGGAATATCGCAGGGTCAAGGCTATCGTTCTGTCACCGCAGACACTGGCAAAGGACATCACGATCACTGACGCCGATCTTCAGGCGGCCTATCAGCAGCATAAGGCTGAGTATGTGAAGCCGGCGCAGCGGTCTGCCCAAGTGGTCTCGGTGACAGACGAAGCCAAGGCCAAGGCGCTCGCGGACACATGGCGGGGTGGTGCCGACTGGGCGGCAATGCAGAAAGCGGCCCAGGACGCCAACGGCTCGGCGATTGCCCTCGACGATGCGACGGAGCGGCAATTTCCCGACGCTGATCTCGCGCGCACGGTGTTCGCGGCCGCACCCGACACGGTGACTGGCCCCGTCAAGGGTGCAGGTACCTGGCACATATTGAAGGTCACCAAGGTGACGCCAGGGAGCGAACGCACATTCGACTCGGTGAAGGATGCGCTGCGCAATGACGTTCTGGCGGCCAAAGCGGCGGACATGATTTACGACCGGGCCAACAAGGTCGACAACGTGCTGGGCAGCGGTGCCAGCCTCGACGAAATGCCGAGCGATCTCGGTCTGGCCGGTGTCCTGGGCACCCTGGATGCCGCTGGGAACACGGCTGATGGCACGCCGGCACCTATCCCCGGCCCTGCCGAGTTGAAGGCCGCATTGACCAAGGCGGCCTTCGACACGCAGAAGGGCGATCCGCCGCGGCTGGTCGAGGTGCAGACACCGTCGACCGGTGGCTCGGCGTATTACGCGCTCAACGTCGAGGACGTGATACCGCCCTCGGTCAAACCGTTCGACACAGTCAAGGAGCAGGTGGCGGCGGACTGGACGCATGACGCACAGCGACACACGCAGGAAGCGGCAGCGGCGAAGCTATTGGCCACAGTGAAGGGCGGCCAGTCGCTGGCCGACGCTGCGGCGGTCGCCGGCGTGACGATGCGCCGCACACCGCTGGTCACCCGCGGCGGTGCGGCCGAGGGAATGCCGCAGCAGCTTGAACAACCGCTGTTCGCGCTGAAGCAGGGCGAGCCGACGATGGTGGAGACCAGCGACGGATTTGTCGTCGCGGCGCCGGCCGAAATCGTCGAGGCTGACCCGAAGGCCGATCCCACCGGGTACGCGCAGGTGCGCCAGGCGGTTTCGCGATCGGTCGGCAGCGATCTCGCCAGCGTATTCGCTGACGCATTGCGCGAGCGTGCCCAGCCGCGCATCAATCAATCCGCTCTCGACAACGTCACTGGTCAGCAGCAATGAACGTATCGGTCCCACCTGGCTTCGCCAGCTTTCGTGCCGCCTATGACGCGGGGCGCGGCACGCTGGTGTGGCGTCGCGGCGTGGCCGATCTGGAAACGCCGGTCGCGGCGTTTCTGAAGCTGGCGCACGGCCGGCCGAACTCGTTTCTGCTGGAAAGCGTGGAGGGCGGCGCGACGCGGGGACGCTATTCGATCATCGGCATGGAACCGGACCTGATCTGGCGCTGTCGCGATGGTCGCGCCGAGATCAACCGCTATGCGCAGTCAGCGCCGCACGCCTTCATCGCGGATGTGCGGCCGGCGCTGGACAGCCTGCGCGCCACGATCGCGGAGACGCGTCTCGAGGTGCCGGCCAATCTACCACCGATGGCGGGCGGGCTGGTCGGCTATCTCGGCTATGACATGGTGCGGCTGATGGAACGGCTGCCCGCCAGCACGCGCGACGTGATCGGTGTGCCGGAAGGTCTGATGATGCGGCCGACATTGTTCGCGATCTTCGACAACGTGAATGACGAGCTGACCTTGGCGGCGCCGGTCTATCCGCAGGCTGACATCGCCGCCGAAGCCGCCTGGGATCACGCCCAGAAGCGGCTCGCGGAGGCGGAGGCGGCGCTCGAACGGCCGTTGCCGCACCCGCCGCCGCCGGTGATGTTGCCGGACCCACCGGCGCCGGCATCGAATTTCACGAAGCCGGAATTCCTTGCGGCCGTGGACCGGTGCAAGGACTACATCGCCGCCGGGGATGCGTTTCAGATCGTGATCAGCCAGCGGTTCTCGGTGCCGTTCGTGTTGCCGCCATTCTCGCTGTACCGTGCACTGCGACGGATCAATCCGGCGCCGTTCCTCTTCTTCCTCGATTTCGGCGGGTTTGCCGTGGTTGGGTCGAGCCCGGAGGTGCTGGTGCGCTTGCGCGATGGCACGGTGACGATCCGGCCGCTCGCCGGAACGCGCAGGCGCGGGACGTCATACGAGGAAGACCAGGCGCTGGAGACGGAACTGCTGTCGGATCCGAAGGAGCGCGCCGAGCACCTCATGCTGCTCGATCTCGGGCGCAATGATGTGGGGCGGGTCGCGGCGCTGGGCTCCGTCAGAGTGACAGAGAGTTTTGCCATCGAACGCTTCAGCCACGTCATGCACATCTCGTCCAATGTGGAGGGGAAGTTGCGCGATGGGCTCGACGCGCTGGATGCGCTGGTTGGCGGGTTCCCCGCCGGCACGCTGTCGGGGGCGCCGAAGGTGAGGGCGATGGAGATCATCGATGAGCTCGAACCGGACCGGCGCAATATCTACGCCGGCTGCATAGGCTACTTCGCTGCCAACGGGACGATGGACACCTGTATTGGCCTGCGCACCGCGTTGGTGAAAGACGGCGTGATGTATGTGCAGGCCGGTGCCGGGATCGTCGCCGATTCGGAGGCTGAGTTCGAACACGAAGAATGCCGGCAGAAGGCGCGTGCGCTGATGCGCGCGGCCGAGGAGGCGGTGCGGTTCGCCGCCGGCAAGTCAGGCGGGAACGCTCCAGGCTAGTGCATCTGCAGGGCGGCGGCTTCAGATCGACCGGACGTCGCCAAAACGATGTTCTCTCGCAGCGGTTCGATGGCAATAACCTCTTTTCCGCTGCGGGCAGCCAACACCGAGTAGTACCCAATGCGCCCGGTTCGACACCTGTTAAGGGAACGTGATGATAAGCAGACGGCCGGCCTTAGCGATCATAGCCTGCGGAACCTTAAACCGGGCGTTGCGCCTCCAGGAGGCCGACACGTCGAAGCGACTGACCACGACGGTGGGAACTGCATCAGGCAGCTTTAGCGTGTCGAATGGGCAGATCATCGATCCTCACGGAAACCGCTTCGTCGCGCGTGGTATCAACATTCATAAAAATACGATTACCACTGCGGTGTCAGACGCGTCATGCAAGCCGCTGTTGACTCGTTTCCCTGGCATCAACATGGTCCGCATTGCGATCGAGGATAACTATAACGCCGATAGTGATCCGCGGCTGCAAAATGCAGTGAAATGGTTGACCGCGAAAGGCATCGTGGTGCAGTTCGGCAATTACACGGTCACGACCAGTGTAGCGACTGGCCAGAACTTGACCGACTTCTGTTCTATGTTAATGCGGATGACCAAGAAGTACAAAGATAATCCGTATGTCTGGTACAGCACGTGCAACGAACCATCCGACCAGCATACCTATCCTGGTGCGATCATGGACGAACAAAAAGCGGTTTACAACGCGATCCGCACCGTAAGCTCGACGGCAATGCTCGGTCTGCTGGATCCGTGGACCAACACGACTACGCCGAGCATCTACACCACGATGACCAATGTCTACTGGGATTACCACTGCTATCCGTGGACGACCCGTCAGAGCACCAACCCCGCCGATTACGAGAACTGGATTAGAAATCGCATCAAGTATCTGCAGACATTGCAGACTGCCGATGGCGTGCCACCGGCCCTGAACGGCGAATTTGGCAACTCGACGACCGGCTACTCACACGATGCGAACTACCCGAAGAGCGGCAACGCCAACGTGACCGGGTGCGTCACGGAAGGCAACAAGTACAGCGGATGGGTTGCATGGCTGTGGTTCTGGCCTGGAAATGCGTACATCGGCGATCAAGTTCACGACGATGCACTTGTCGATGAGCGGCCGGTCAATGGTGTACCGTCTGTTTACCCACTGGTGCACCCGTATGGCACTATGATCGCCGGTTACATCGGCTCAACGCCACCGCCATTGCCGTAGTATGACGAGTTGGCAACGGTCGGCTCATCGTCGCCAAGATCCGCGGAAAGACTGGCAAATCAGTGGCGTGGCGTGTGCGGCGTGGCGCCCGCTGCAGATCACCCAGCTTGGCGATCCCCGGTTGGGACTGGTCGCGCCAATTCGTCTCCTGTGGGACCGCGCTTGAGCGCGGCCATCGGGTTGACCGTAAAGCCAATAGTTTCGGTGCCACCCGATCACATCGGTGCTATCTCGGGTTGTCAAACGACATTCAACACGGACATGGCTTCCACAGCGTCAAACCGCGCAGCACAGGCAGCACTCCGATTGCGGCCTATGCGGCGCAAGCGATGGAGGCTCGATGCATGCCAAACACCACCAGGCTCGCGGCCGCTTGGGAGCCACGCATTCTGAGCATCCTGCGGATTATCGTGGGCCTCATGTTCATGGAACACGGCTTAGGCAAGCTCATCGGCTTCCCGCCCGTACCGAGTCAGCCAGCAGCGTTCCATCTGCTCTGGTTTGCCGGGATCATTGAAACCGTTGGCGGGTTCCTGGTTGCGATCGGTCTGTTCACCCGCGCAGCGGCTTTCATTGTGTCGGGCGAGATGGCGATCGCCTACTTCATGGCGCACGCGCCACGCGGCCTGTACCCCGTCTTGAACGGCGGCGATGCCGCGATCCTTTATAGTCTCATCTTTTTCTACTTCTTCGTCGCGGGAGGTGGAGCCTGGAGCCTGGATCGTCTGCGCTTGCCGCGGGCCGCCGGGCGATCCGCGACCGGCTGACTGGGGATGCTGTCGAAACGCGGCAGGGTATCCTGAGGGCTTGAGACCCGAACGCGGGCACGCCACACTCGCCCGCCGCGAGGATGCCCGCTGATGATTCTGCTCATCGACAACTACAACTCATTCACCTTCAACCTGTTCCACTTCCTGGGCGATGTTGGCGGGCGCTGCGAGGTCTGGCGGAACGACAGGATCAGCGTGGCCGACGCCCTCGCCGGCCAACCCGAGGCGATCGTGCTGTCCCCCGGTCCGTGCACGCCGAACGAGGCGGGCATTTGCCTCGACCTGATCGCCGCTGCGGCGGGCAAGATACCTGTTCTCGGCGTCTGTCTGGGCCACCAGGCGATCGGCCAGGCGTTCGGCGGGCATGTGGTGCGTGCGCCTGTGCCGATGCACGGCAAGGTCAGCCGCATCTTCCACGCCGGCACCGACATCCTGGAAGGGTTGCCGTCGCCGTTTGCCGCCACCCGCTACCACAGCCTCATCGTCGACCGGGGCACCCTGCCGGAGGTGCTGGTGCCGACCGCCTGGACCGAGGACGGACTGGTGATGGGCATGCGGCATCGCTCGCTGCCGATATTCGGTGTGCAGTTCCATCCCGAGAGCATCGCCAGCGAACAGGGTCACGAACTGCTGGCGAATTTCCTGGCGATCGCACGCGGCACGAACGCTCCGGCACGCGCGGCCTGACGACCCAAGGTGTCCAACAATCTCAAGCCCTTCCTGGCTCGCCTTGCCGCCGGGGATACACTCACCGATGCAGATGCCGAGGCAGCGTTCGACATCATCATGTCGGGCGAGGCGACGCCGGCGCAGATCGGCGCGCTGCTCATGGCGATGCGGGTGCGTGGCGAAACGGTGCCAGAAATCACCGGTGCGGTGCGCGCCATGCGCGCGCGGATGACCGCGGTCGCCGCGCCAGCGGATGCCATCGATGTCTGTGGCACCGGCGGTGATGCGGCCGGGACGTTGAATGTCTCGACTGCGGTAACTTTTGTCGTGGCCGGCTGCGACGTGCCGGTCGCCAAGCACGGCAACCGCGCCCTCTCATCGCGCACCGGCGGGGCGGATGTGCTCACCGCCCTTGGGGTGAACGTCGATGTGCCGCTGGAGCGCTTGCCGGACATCCTGCGCGCGGCGAATTGCGCCTTTCTGTTCGCACCCCGCCATCATCCGTCGATGCGTCACGCAGCGGGTCCGCGAGTCGAGCTGGGGACACGGACGATCTTCAACCTGCTCGGTCCGCTGGCAAATCCGGCGCGGGTGCGACGCCAGCTCACCGGTGTGTTCGCGCCTGAATGGGCCGGTCCGATGGCCGAGACACTCGGCCGGCTGGGCACCGAGACGGCATGGCTCGTGCACGGCCAGGGGCTGGATGAGCTCACGGTCGCCGGCGAGAACCAGGTGACCGCCTGGCAGGGTGGCACCCTGCGCCGCTTCACCGTCAGCCCGGAGGACGCCGGACTTGCACGCGCGCCCGTCGAGGCGATCCGCGGTGGCGATGCCGCGCTGAACGCTGCGACATTGCAGGCATTGCTGCAGGGCGCGACTGGCCCATATCGCGACACGGTCGTGCTGAATGCCGCTGCCGCGCTTGTCGTTGCGGCCCGTGCCGGCGATCTCCGCGAGGGCGTCGCGCTGGCCAGCCGCTCGATCAGCTCCGGGGCCGCGCTCGCTGCCCTGGAAACGCTGCGGCGCGAGACAGCGGCGCACTGAAGGACCTGATGTCTGATACGGCCAACATCCCAGCTTCTGACGTCCTGGCCCGCATCTGCTCCGATACGCGCGCGGCTGTGGCGCAAGCCAAGACGCAGACCGGCCTGGAAGCGCTGCGGTCCGAGATCGCCGCGCGCCACGATCCGCCACGCGGTTTCGGCTCGGCGCTGAAGCAGGCGGTCGCACAAGGACGCTTTGGCCTTGTCGCGGAGATCAAGAAAGCGTCGCCATCGGGCGGCCTGATAAGGGAGCAGTTCGATCCACCTGAGCTGGCGCGAGCCTATCGGGACGGCGGCGCGGCCTGCCTCTCGGTGCTGACCAACGCACGGTATTTTCAAGGCAGCCGCGACCATCTGGCGGCGGCGCGCGGCGCGGTGGATCTACCGGTGCTGCGCAAGGACTTCATTCTCGATCCCTGGCAGGTCTATGAGAGCCGCGCGATGGGCGCCGACTGCATCCTGCTGATCCTCGCCGCGCTGACCGACAGCGAGGCGCGCGAACTGGAGGGGCTCGCACGCGCGCTGGACATGGACGTGCTGGCCGAGGTGCACGATGCGCGCGAGATCGAACGGGCACTTGGACTTGAGACGTCATTGTTCGGCATAAACAATCGTAATCTCAAGTCATTGACTACCGACCTGGCCACCACGGATCAGCTCGCGCCGCTGGTGCCCCCCGACCGCTTCCTGATCGCCGAGAGCGGCATCCGAACCCACGCCGACCTCCGCCGCCTTGCCGCGGCGGGGGCGCAATGCTTCCTGGTGGGCGAGAGCCTGATGCGCCAATCGGACGTCACCGCGGCTACGCGCGCATTGCTGACAGGCGGCCCATGAGCGAGGATTTTTCCCACTTCGACGCGCGTGGCCAGGCGGCGATGGTGGATGTCGGTGCCAAGCCGGTCACCGAGCGCACGGCGACGGCGCGCGTCCGGGTCGTCATGCAGCCCGCGACCGCCGTGCTGATCCGCAGCGGCGGAGCGAAGAAAGGCGACGTGCTGGGAGTAGCACGCATTGCCGGTATCATGGCGGCCAAGCGCACGTCGGAGTTGATCCCACTCTGCCATCCTCTGCCCATCAGCGCGGTTTCGCTGGACCTGCTTGTGGCTGACAGCGCGGTGGAGATAGCCGCGACAGTGCGCACAACGGGACAGACCGGCGTAGAGATGGAGGCGCTGACGGCAGCGTCGGTGGCCGCGCTGACCGTGTACGACATGTGCAAATCAGTGGACCGCGGCATGCGCATCGAGGCATTGCGCCTGACCCACAAGGCGGGCGGCAAGTCGGGTGAATTTACCCAGGACTAGCTGATCGGTCGCACCGCCAGATCGCTCACAACCCCGGCCCGGCTGCCGAGACGCATTGTCTGCCGGCCACGTGGCACCCAGGGATCGCGTTCACGCGGCGGGACCTGCGGGCAGGAAGGCGATGGCGTCGATCTCGATCTTCGCGTTCAGCAACAGGCCCGCGACTTGCACGGCGGTGCTGGTCGGCGGGTCTTTCGGAAAGAACTCGCCGCGGATGCGGGAGAACACCGCATAGGGGCCGAGATCGGTCAAATATGTTTTGATGCTGACGACATGGTTCATGCCGGCGCCGAGTTTGCCGAGCGAATCGCGGATGCGCTCGAAGGTTGCACGCACCTCCTGTTCGAACGTGACGCTGCTCTTGTCGGGCGGTAATGGCACGCCGACCTGGCCGGATACGAAGATCCAGCAGCCGGCTTGCGTATCGATGCGCACTGCCTCGCTGAAACTCGGAGCAATCGGGCTCGGCAGGTGTTTGAGTAAATCCATGGCGTTACTCCTAATGATCTTGCTGTTTAGTGCTTGCACCGGATTGAACCGTCTCTGACTACCGCTGCCTTCGACCGCTGGCGATCCTGTGTTCCACGTCAATCGTGATGGGCCCGCCGGTATCGTTGAGCGCTTGTCGCATCTCTTCCCTGACGGCTTGCCTCGCTGCCTCGGGCATGGTCGCCAGCAATTGGCCGGTGGACGCACCGCCGCGCTCGAAGGGGCTATAATAGGCGTCGAACGACGGCAGCACAAAGGTGTGTCTCTCAGTGCAGGTCTCGAAGTCCACGAACCCAGCCTCACTGAACAGCGATTTAAGCCGAATCTCGTCGCCAAGTGCGAAGAGCCGTGCGACAGCATCGCCCAAACCAGGTTTGTACCGCGCTATAACAACATTGATCCTAAAATTATAGGAACGCTCCGGGGCGACCTTGACGGAGACAGCGGCCCGTCCACCTGGGCGCAGCACACGATGGAAGCTGGCAAGACCCCGCGCTGGCTCGGGGAAGAACATGAGACCAAGGCTGCATATAACGGCATCGAAGCTCGCCCCGGGAAAGCTGAGCGCTTGTCCATCCTCGACTGCGACGGCCGCATCAGGCGACTGACGGAGACGCTTGCGAGCCTTTTCAACCATCTCCTGCGAGATATCGGTGGCCAGCACCGATCCACTTGGGGCGACCGCATCAAGCGCCGCCTCGGCGGAGATGCCAGTCCCCGTCGCCACATCAAGCACGCGATGACCGCGTGCAAGCCGCGCCGCACGAAGCACGAATGGAAGGAAATGGGATGATACATGGGCAAAAGCGCGGTCGTATTCAGCAGCGGCCTCCGCCCGGAAAGCAAGGTCGTCAGTCACCGGCGATCCTCCCACATAAGTCGAAAGGATAGCGAAGTTTTAGACTGTTTGGCGAGCGCTACGGCTGGCGAACACCGTTTGGTTCACCCAAGACACAGCAAGTCAGCCGCCATCCTCAGGGTGCCAACGTCAACGCCCTAAGCTCCTTTCGAGCTGTGCCAAAGCTGCCAAGCTGATAGACCGATGCGCCAGCCGGCGAGAACGTGAAGGACGCGAATGGCTCCGCCAACATCTCGTTCAGATACGCTTCCGTTCCGACGCCGATCGTCACGTGTGGATTAAACCGCTTACCCGCAGCGTCAGTAACAAAATGGGCGACATAGCTGATAAGAGATTTTTGGATATCGCGGCCGCCCTCGTCGCTGAAGAACGCCGCCGGGGTTCCGGTCATCACGGTGTAGGGTTTGACGGCCGCAATGAGTTCATCTTGTAGCCGATGCAGGTCTTCAGTCGGTTCAACGACGATCCCCGCGAGGCCCAGCGGCGGAGCCGGGATGTAGTAAAACCTGATCGCCTGCAGCGTCCATGCCGTGGGCTTCTCCTTGGCCAGAACTGCGCTCGCCGCCGCATATACCTTGTCGAGGTCATCCGTGCGGACGAACTGCTGCAACATGGAGATGTGCGGATGGTGCGTCTCATCCAGAGCAAAGCCCTTCGGGAAGGACTTTCGGAGGCGCGCGTTGGCGTCCATCGCATGCTGAACCATCGTCGCGTCAGGTTCGAGCGCGATGTCGATCGCAGTCACCGGATTCTGTTGCGCGACCGCGCCTTGGACGACCGCGACCGCCAACCCAAGCCCGATGGCCGTAAAGACCTGCAAATGGTCATGCATGTTCCGTCCTCCCTGTGGGTGTCATACCTAGGGGGGGTCGCACTAGCGGCCTTCTTGACCAGGTGTCAAACCACTGGTTTCTGTAGAGGCTTCGAGCCACCTCTGGACTGGAGGCATCAATGCCGGATGGTCAGTCGCTTCCCTCGTGGAACGACAGCGCGGCGAAATCCGCGATCCTCGACTTTGTCGCGCGTGTGACAAGGCAAGGAGGCACCGAATATGTGCCGCCGGCCGGGCGCATTGCCACGTTTGACAACGACGGGACACTCTGGTGCGAGCAGCCGCTTCAGATACAGTTCTTTTTCGCCTTTGATCGCGTGAAGCAGTTGTCGGGCAAGGACCCGACAATGAGCGAGCGTCAACCATTCAAGGCCGTGCTCGAAAACGATTACAATACGCTTTTTGGACTCGGCAGACAGGCACTGTTCGAGCTGGCCTTCGCCACCCATGCGGGCATAACCGATGAGGACTTTGAGCAAGCGGCAGGCGGATGGTTGGCGACGGCGAGGCATCCCCAGTTCGGCCGGCTGTTCAAGGAATGCACCTATCGGCCGCAGGTCGAGCTGCTTGGATACTTACGGGAGAACGGCTTCAAGACCTACATCGTGTCGGCAGGCGGCGTGGACTTCATGCGCGCGTTCGCGGAGGAAGCTTACGGCATCCCACGAGAGCAGGTGATCGGTTCCAGTGTCAAACTGCGCTACGATTTGAGAGACAACCGGGTTTCGCTCGTGAAGCTGCCGGAGCTCAACAGCTTTGGCGATCGGGAGGTGAAGGCACTGAACATCGGCCTGCATATCGGCCGTAGACCATTATTGGCTTTCGGCAATTCCGACGGTGATCTCGCCATGATGCGTTACACGAAGTCCGGCTCAGGGCCTCGGCTCGCATTGCTTCTCCACCATGACGACGCAGCCCGGGAGGCGGCCTACGACCGGGAGTTCCGGTTGAGCCCGTTGTCCGAGGCGCTCGACAAGGCTCAGGACTACGGCATCACCGTCGTGAGCATGAAGCGGGATTGGAACGTAGTGTTTTGATCGCCGCAGATGGGTCTGTGCATAAGTCAAGAATTTCACAACGGGTCAAAGCCGCGTTAGCCTGAGCAGTCAGCACGCACCCCGTGGAAAAGGTGCCGCAGTTGCTCTACTCCGGTCAGTATGATCGATTTTTTCCGCGACATGGCGTCGCTGGCTGATGAGTTTGCACCAGGGGCCTCCGACATCACGAAATGTCTGGCGGTGCAAACTCAAGAATTGTGAAACAGCCAAAGACCCAGAAAGTATTAAGTGCGATCCGAGTTTCTGGGATATAACTCCTCAGGGAGCTCCAAACGGCCCGAGCCTGATCTTTAAGCGGCGGCGCGCACAGCTTCGAGGATGAAGTTAGGAGAGCGTGTGGCGACGATCCGCGTCAGAGTCAAACCAACGGCATTGAACAGATTACGAAACTCCGCCTCAGTTCTGCATTGGCCTCGGGTAACGGTCAAACTGATCATATCGGTGAGCCAGTTGGGATGAGGCTCGTGGCCGGCCGGGAGCATCGGATCGATGACAAGAATTTTGCCGGCGGCGTTCATTGCAGAGAGACAATTACGAAGTATTGCCTCGGCCTCGCCGTCCGACCTGTCCATCATCACGCGCTTTATGATGTAGGCATCGCCTCCGGCAGGAACAGAAGCGAACATACTGCCACCTACGACCTCGCAGCGTCCAGCAACTTCCGACGTTTCGAGCCGCGCCGTCGCGGCGACTTCCGGTAAATCGAACAGAATCCCCTTCATCATAGGATATCGACGGAGCACAGCAGTGAGCGTTGCGCCATGTCCCCCACCGACATCGATAAGTGTGCGAATACCGGAGAAGTCGTAGGCGTCCACAATAGCGGGGTTGTGAAGGTTCGACTGGGCCGTCATGAAGCGATTGAACACGGCAGCCAATTCAGGGTGCTCGGCAAGGTACTGGTGGATTGTCGCGTTGTGCAACGTTATAAAAGCCGGCTCGCCGCTGCGCAGAGTCTCGACAAGAGCGCCACAGGTCGCCCACATCGGCGCCGACAGCATAAAAATGGCAGCGTCGCGAAGCGTGTCGGTAACATCGCTGCGCAACGTCGCTCCAACCGGCGTCAATCCAAACCGGCTCGGCTCAATCTCCGTGAACACGCCAAGGCGGACGAGTATGCGCAAGAACTCGTTGAAGCGAAGGAGCGTCGCAGCCGGTCGCCGAAGCCAATGCTTCAGTCGTTGCGGGTCCGTTTGCAAGCAGGTCGGCAATGCCGAGAACGGCAACCGCATGGACGCATTCGGCCGCGAAGTGTCCCATCAGCAAGCCAGCCATCCGCTGGAATGGCCCGGCTTGTTCAGAAGATGCCGACATTGCGATAGGTCCTTCCGCTGTACGCCTCAGACTGACAGTAAAGTTGGCCGCCGCAAGAACACCCACCAGTTCCCGGAGTGACGCTTTAGCACCAATCACCCGAAGCGCTTCCATGCCGCCTGACGCGACACGGCGAGCGCCTGTCCGATCATTGCCCAACTCACCTCCCGCTCACGGAGGATATCCGCAATGTCTTGCATGCCGGCGCCAACCCTCTCGAATGCACCATTGTATCCGGCGAGGGTCTTCAACAACGTCTCCGTTGGCGCGTTGTCCGGCAACAGCGCAGGCACTTCCTGCGTGGAGGTTGGCGTTGCTGTCTTCCTGGCGATGATTCTCTGACAGAGTTGCACGCATTCATCGCAAATAAATACGCCAGGACCTGCGACCAGCGTCTTTACCTCCGTTTGCGCCTTTCCGCAAAAGGAACAGCAATAGACGCGCTTTTGAGCTTGGATAGCTACCCCTTCTGGCACGGCCTCTCTCCCGTCAACGTCGGGTTGACAGTCAACCATGCGTTGACATCCCATGTCAACCCTAAGTTGGCATCCGTTCATCGGGGCGGACCACCAAACTACTGTCGTTGCAAAAATCAAGACTGGGTTTCCTGGAAGATATGTCCGTAATGCAGCCGTACCGACCGACGGCATGTGGCGAGGTAGAATTGAGCCTTCCGGTCAGGCGACCGCAAAAGGGTGCTATAGCGCGTTGAGTCGTTCTTGGTGACGGATGAGATGGCGCGGGAGGGTGCACGATGGAACTGCCGTTGAAAGGCGGATGCGTGTGCGCCGCGATCCGCTATGAGATCGCGCAGGTGCCGCTCCGCGTGTACGCGTGCCATTGCACGGACTGCCAGCGTTTCACGGGCAGCGCGTTCGCAATCGGCGTCGTAGTCCCTTCGGAGGCATTCCACTTGGCGGGTCCGGAGACGCGGTTGGTCCCCAACGGCGTAACCGAGGGCGGGCGTCTCAAAAAACTCTCGGCATGTCCGGAATGCGGAACACGGCTGTTCGGCGGACTGAGACGGGATTGGGGCTACAAAGGGAAGGTCCGGGCCGTGCTCGGCGGGACACTGGACGACACGTCGTGGCTGAGGCCGACCATACACGTCTGGACGAGAAGCGCCCAGCCGTGGGTCATTCTGCCGGACGGTTCTACGGTCTATGAACGATCGCGTCAGGACATGGAAAAAATCGACCATTCCCAAGATCCATAACTCACGGGACGGAATGACCCGCAGCCGACACATCAAGACTCCGATTGAACCCGCTTCAGGTGGTCGGCTTGTACTTGCTCGCGGATCGCTATCACTTGCTCTCGCGAAAGATTCTTGGCCGGTTCGCCGGGACGGCTGGAGATCGCGCGGAAAAATTCCGCCTGCCCCGGCGCGGGGGCCAGCCACAGGATGAACAATTCCGTGTCAGGGTTTTCAAACCCATGCCAGACCCCCTTCGGCACAAAGATCGTCGCGCCCTTTCGGAGCGGCACTTGTTCATCGTTCAGCGTAACGATTCCACCGCCGTCCAATACATAAATCACCTCATCCCAGTGGGCATGCACATGGCGCGGAATCCCAACCCCTGGCGGCACCAGTTGGGTGCCAAGAGACAGGTCATTCGAGCTTCTGGACGGATCGACTTTGACAACGACCTCACCGCTGGAATTAAACATGCGTTCGCCGTCTATCGCCCCAAGAACGTAGCCCTGCATCATTCGCTCTCCCTATTTTTGAACCTATCGACAAAGGTTCATCACTTGCTTCCCGCGTTCCGACGCCATAGCGTCGGCTGCCCGTGCCAACTGGCGCGGCGTTCTAGCCACTTCAGGCCACCGATATGTCAGGCGCTTTTCATTCATGCCGTAGGCCGCGATGTGAGCAACCAGCGGACATTTTGTAACACGGCCCTCGCCAGAAGACAGCCCATCGAACGATAGGCCACCCGCATCGGCTGCGTTGGAAAAGCTTCGCAAGAGACTCCCTGGTGAAAAATAACCTGCCAGCGACCGTCTATCACTTGAAGCTCTTGTTGGATATCCTCGCCCCTCATAGTCAAAATCCCGCAGTTCTTGGCGTGGTCGACCAAATGGCATCTGCGGCTAAATCAGAAAGCTAAGAAATGGGCGTGAAAAATTATTTGATCGAAGGCGTTTCCGGCACCGGCAAAACTGCGGTCTGCAAAGAATTGCAGCGGTGCGGCTACCATGCCATTAATGGCGACCGTGAATTGGCCTATCTAGGCGATCCGGAAACTGGTAAACTGACGGATGGCCTCACGCACGAGCCCTCGGCTATCTTCAGGTCCGAGCATCACATTTGGGATGTAGAGAAAGTAAAAACCTTAGTCGCCAACCGAGATGAGCCGGTAACTTTTTTCTGCGGTAACTCGAGAAATTTTCCAAAATTCATCGACTTATTTGACGGCGTTTTTGTCCTTGAGATTGACCTTGACACCTTGAACCGGCGGATTGATGAGCGAGTGGCATTGGACCCAACCGACTGGGGCGCAAAACCAGCGGAGCGGGAAATCATTGCTAGATTGCATCAGACGAAAGAGGCCATACCTACTAGCGGCGTGACAATAGACGCCACGCGACCACTCAAACAAGTGGTGGATGAGATTCTCTCGAAATGCAGAGAGGCGGACTAATGGGCCCACTAGGCTCGACCACGATGCCAGCATGGCAGTCAAAGCTACCAGCGGCGACTTACCATAATCATGTTACGCGGCCATGGGTCTTTCCAAACGGTAGCTCAACGAGAGTGCCGTACCACGACGTAAACCAGCCGACGCGAGCACGCCACGCATGGGGAGAGCTTGCACCAATGACCTCGGTGCGTTCATGCGCGTTCCCCGGCACGTGCTGACCCCCTTCTGTGCCAGCCACGAAGCCGTGGCACTCCAGGCTACAACTCCTCCACCTGCTCGACGCCGGGAATCACCTTCAACGCCTGCGCCAGTCGTGGTGTGACATTGAAGCCGCCGGGCAGCGCGATCTCGACGCTTTGCGTTGTGCCTAGCCGAGGCACCAGGATTACCCGGCCCTTGCCGCGTCCCTCACGGCCGAGCAGGTCGCGGATGTGCGGTACCGATGCTGTCTCGCGCAACCAGATGCGCATCGCTGTCCCCGCATCGGCAGCGGCCTGATCGAGCGACGCGACATCCTGTGCGGTGACCCGCAGTGCCTCGCCGTCCTGCCGCAAATCGGCAGTGACCAGCACGTTCGATCCATACGCCAGCAGCTCGCGTGAACGCGACAGCACCTCGGCGAACAGCGTCACCTCGCAGGACCCGGAGGCGTCGGTGATCCGCACCCAGGCCATCCGGTTGCCCGTGCGAGTCACCCGCTCCTTCTGCGCCACCACCATGCCGGCCAGACGCACGCGCGCCACACCAGCCTGCGCGATTGCTTCCACCTGCGCGCACGGCGTGGTGCCAAGACGACGCAGCGCCTTGGCATAGCTGTCGAGCGGATGCGCGGTGAGATGGAACCCGATCGCCTCCGCCTCGAAGTTGAGCCGCTCCATCGGCGGCCAGTCCGGCATATCCGGCAGACGCAAAGTTTCGCGCGCGCCACCGGACGCAATACCGAACAGCGCGGCCTGTCCGCTCTCCTTCTCTTCCGCGGTCGCCTGCGCGCGCCGCAAAATCGCCTCCGCCGCCGCGAACAGGCGCGCGCGGTTCGGCTCCAGCGTATCGAACGCACCGGCGCGAACCAGGTTCTCCAACTGCATGCGATTGAGCTGATGCGGATCGACGCGCACGGCGAAGTCGGCGAGATCAGCGAATGCCGTGTCACCGCGCGCATCAACAAGCGACTGCATGGCAGCGAAGCCCACCTTCTTCACCGCAGCCAGCGCGTAGCGGATCGCCAGGCCGCCGTCGTCCGCGCGTTCCACCGTGAAGTCGGCGCCCGAATGGTTGATGTCCGGTGGCATAATGCGGATGTCGGAACGCGTTGCCTCCTCGCGCAATGCAGCGAGCCGGTCGGTGTTGCCGAGCGCCAGGCTCATGCAGGCGGCAAAGAACACTTCGGCGTGGTTCGCCTTCAGCCATGCAGTCTGATAGGCGAGCATCGCATAAGGCGCCGAGTGGCTCTTGTTGAAGCCATAACCAGCAAACTTCGCCATCGCATCGAACACGCTCTTGGCGATCGCCGGATCGATGCCGCGTTCGATCGCACCTTCGGTGAAGATCTCGCGCTGCGCCTCCATCTCCGCCGGGATCTTCTTGCCCATCGCGCGGCGCAGCAGGTCGGCGCCACCGAGTGAGTATCCCGCCATCGTCTGAGCGATCTGCATGACCTGCTCCTGGTAGACGATAACGCCGTATGTCGGCTCCAGGATGTCGTGGATCATCGGGTGCGGCGCGACCCAGGCCTCGCCGTGTTTGCGCCGGCAATAATCCGGAATGCTGTCCATCGGGCCAGGTCGGTACAAGGCGTTCGCGGCAATCAGGTCCTCGAACCGGTCAGGACGCATCAGGCGCAGCGTGTCGCGCATGCCCTGACCTTCCATCTGGAACACCCCGCCGGCATCGCCGCGCGCCAGCATCTCGAACGTCTTCGCGTCGTCGAGCGGCAGGCGGTCGAGATCAACCGACTGGCCCAGCCCGCGCAACAGCCCCTTCGCGCGTTCCAAAATAGTGAGCGTGGTGAGACCGAGGAAGTCGAACTTCACCAGTCCGGCCTGCTCGACATGCTTCATCGAATACTGCGTGACCAGGAAATCGGAGCGTGGATCGCGATACAGCGGCACCAGTTCGACCAGCGGTCGGTCGCCGATCACCACGCCCGCGGCGTGCGTGCTGGCATGACGGTACAGACCCTCGATCTGCAACGCGATCTCCAGCAGCCGCGCAACTCCCTCATCCTCGTCCCGCATGATGCGCAGACGTGGCTCGCCGGCGATCGCCTGCTGCAGATTGACCGGATGTGCCGGATTGTTCGGGATCAGTTCCGCGACCTTGTTCACCTGACCGAACGGCAACCCAAGCACGCGCCCCACGTCGCGCACCGCGACGCGTGCCTGGAGCTTGCCGAACGTGATGATCTGCGCCACGCGATCCGACCCATATTCGCGACGCACGTAGTCGATCACTGCGTCGCGGCCTTCCTGGCAAAAGTCGATGTCGAAGTCGGGCATCGACACGCGCTCCGGATTGAGGAAGCGCTCGAACAGCAGATTGAAGCGGATCGGATCAAGATCGGTGATGGTCAACGCCCACGCGACCACAGACCCCGCGCCGGAACCACGCCCGGGTCCGACCGGGATGCCTTGCGCCTTCGCCCACTGGATGAAATCCGCGACGATCAGGAAGTAGCCCGCGAACCCCATCGAACCAATAACCGACAGTTCGTAGTCGAGCCGTTCGCGATACCGCGTCCGCGTCGCCGCATCGGCGTCCACCGCATCCATGCGGCGATCGAGACCTTCGATCGCCATCGCTCGCATCGTCTCCTCTTCGTTGCTGCCCGCATGCACCTTGGGCGAGACCGGCAGCATCGGCTTGCGCGTCTCCATCATCACCGCGCAGCGCCGCGCGATGGCGAGCGTGTTGTCGCACGCCTCCGGCAGGTCGGCGAACAGGATGCGCATGTCGGGCGCGGGCTTGAACCAGTGCTCCGGCGTGACGCGGCGGCGATCCGGTTCCGACAGCAGCCGGCCCTCGGCGATCGCCAGCAGCGCGTCGTGCGCCTCATACATATCGGGCGCCGGGAAGTAGCAGTCGTTGGTAGCGACCAGCGGGATGCCGGCGGCATCCGCCAACGCGATCAGCCCGGGTTCCAGCGCACGTTGGGCGTCCAGGTTGTGGCGGTGCAATTCGACAGCCGCGCGGTCAGGGAAAGCCTCCCGGATGCGCGCGACCAGCCGCTCGGCCTCGGCTTTCTGGCCCTCCCCCAGCATACGCGCGAGCGGCCCCGTGCTGCCGCCGGTGAGCAGGATCAGCCCGGCGGCGTGTGCGGCGATCGTGTCGAAGGCAAGCTGCGGCTTGAGGCCCGGATCAGTGTCCAGAAAGCCGCACGACGACAGGCGCCGCAGGTTGTCGAGGCCGAGGGCGTCCTGTGCCAGCAGCACGATCGGCTCCGGCGCCAGGCGCGGATTATCGGCGCGGGCCAGCGCGATCTGGCAGCCGATGATCGGCTGGATGCCCTTGGCCGCGCAGGCCTGGCTGAACTCCAGCGCGCCGAACAGGTTGGCAGTGTCCGTGATCGCCACCGCCGGCATGTTCGCCTCGAGCGCCAAGGCCGGGATCTTCTCGGCCTTGATCGCGCCCTCGCTCAGCGAGTAGGCGGAATGGACGCGCAGATGGACGAAATCGGCGTGCGGCATGCGTCCGGTATGTAAGGCCCCCGCCGAGTCCGGCCAACGGTTGAGTTGCCGCCTTCCGCGGCAGACAATCCCGCCCCCTCGTTATGGCGGTGCCTGGCCCCGCCATCCACGTCTTTCGCGAGAAAAGCCGCTTGCCGGTCGCATCACCCAACCCGCGACAGACCCTCAGCTGATTGGAAGTGCCGCATGACCCGAGCATCCAGCAAAACCCGGTGGCCCACACTGATCGCCGTCGCAGCCGCGATCCTCCCCTGGCAAATCCTGCCCGCTCCGTCAGCCCGCGCCGAAAACCCAACTCCTGTCGCCGAGGCATCGAACATGCAGATCGTCGGCCGCAGCGACCTCAACGGCGCTGGCAAGGGCGGCGAAGGCCTGGCGTTGAAGCAGTACGCCGGCGGCCAGCGCGTCCTGTATCTCGCGCATGAATCCGGGCCGATGTGCCTGAGCGTGATTGATGTGACGCACCCCGAGCAGCCGACGATCATCATCCAGATCAAGGTCGAGGCACCGTACATCCGCTGCAACTCGCTTGGCCTGGCAGGCAACACACTGGTGGTGGCGCATCAGACCGAGAATATCGGACAGGCCGGCGCCGGCCTCGACGTGTACGACATCGCCGATCCGAAGGCGCCGGCGAAGCTGGCGCACTTCGACACGTCCGGTCCGCATTCGCGCGGCACCCACTTCGTGTGGTTCACCGACGGCCGCTACGCCTATCTCTCCACCGGCGCACGCGACTTCACGCCGCGCAACAAGCTCGACGACCAGTTCCTGATGATCGTCGACGTCAGCGATCCTCACCATCCGCACGAGGCCGGACGCTGGTGGCTTCCTGGCACCCGCGAGGGTGACAGCGCGCCGCCACCGCCTCGTGTCGCGCCGTTCGATGCCGGTGTCCGCATGCACTCGCTGGTCGTGCCCGCCGACAGGCCGGATCGTGCGTATGTCGGCTGGATCGACGGCGGATGGGTGATCCTCGACATCGCCGACAAGGCGCATCCCACGCAGGTCGCGCACCGCTCCTGGCAGTCGCTCGGCAACGGCTTCGCCCACACCGTGCTGCCACTTGTCAGCCGCGGGCTTGCGATCCAGACCGAGGAGGCAACGGAGAATACCTGCAAAGACTGGCCGAAGCGGAACTGGGTGTGGGACATCAGCGACGAGCGTCATCCGTTCCCGCTGGCCGTGCTGCCACCGGTGGCCGATCAGTCGGCGCTGTGCAAGGCGGGCGGACGGTTCGGCGCGCACAACATCCACATGAACCGGCCGATCGAGACGTCGCGTACGCTGACCCAGACGGTCGTGGGCAGCTATTTCAATGGCGGCGTCCGCGCCTATTCGATCAGCGATCCGAGCCGGCCTGTCGAGATCGGCTATCTGATCCCGCAGACGCCGCCGCAGAACGCCATGCACACCATCCAGATCAACGATGTCTACGTCGACGAGAACGGTCTGATCTATGCCAACGACAGGTTTTCGGGCGGACTCTACATCATTCGCTACACCGGTTCGGTGCCGCTGCGATGATATGACACCAGCTGCCCTGTAGCCGAACGTCCGCATTCGACCCTGACTCAGACGGCAGTCCTGATGAGGGAGCGGATTTCGATAGTGACTCAGGGGCTGACCCAGGTCGGGTCGGTCCAGCCGTTCGTGTCGTATTCGGCCATGCACTGCTCGACCATCGCCTCCATCTCGCGCAGGCCATCGCCGCGTTGCGCACCGGTCAGAACCTGCGCACGGATATCTTCCCAGCCTCCGGAGTAGTTACGCTCATACAATTCGTGCCGTCCGGCGAATTCGGTGCCCACGGCATCCCACAACAGTTTCATGATCTTGATGCGCTCGATATGACCCATGCCGTGCGAGCCTCGCACGTAGCGCCGCAGTTGCTCATCTATAACCGGATTGGCGAAGTCCCTGACCGATGAGGGCAGATAGATCAGCGCCGAGGTGACGGTCTTCTGCACTATGTCCTTGATGCGTGGCCAGGATTCGGGTCCGAAAACGCGATAGGCGTGGCCGGCGGAGAGGTCGGGCAACACGGCATCGCCATTCCATGATTGCGGATTATTGGTCATCGCGTTCGACAGTGACCAGAACAGGTGGCGCCAGGCGATGACCTCCCCCAGAAGAACCTGATTGTTACGCGCCTCGTCGCCACCAGTGGCACGGAGTGCCTTTGCCAGCAGGCCGGAGATGAAATCGAGCTTCACCGCGTAGCGGGTGCAACCCTGGAACATCGCGCCGTGAACGAAGCCTGAGCCCGCGAAGAAACTCATGACCCGCGCAGGGTCTCGATAGATGAAGACGTCCTCCCATGGCACAAACACATTGTCCATGATGAAGATGGCATCGTTTTCGTCGAAGCGCGATGACAAAGGATAATCGAACGGCGAACCGCTACATGCGGCGGCGTATTCATAGGATGAACGGCAAATCAGTTTCAGGCCCGGCGCATTTATGGGCACCATGAACATCACCGACAGGTCTGGATCCTCGGTGGCAGTCTTCGACGACTGCCCCATGAAGTTATAGTGCGTCATCGCAGCCGAGGTCGCGACCACCTTGGCACCCGAGACAAATATGCCCGCATCGGTTTCCTTCTTCACGCACGCGTAGACATCCTTGCCCTCTTCGGCTGGCCGGTGACGGTCGATTGGCGGATTGACGATCGCGTGGTTCATGAACGGCATGGCCTCTTGCGCACGCTTGTACCAGTTCCGCGCGTTGTCGGCGTAAGCGCCGTAATATTCGGGGAAGCCGCCGAGAGTGTTGGAGAACGCGGCCTTGAAATCGGGCGTGCGACCCATCCAGCCGTAGGTCAGGCGAGCCCACCCAGTGATCGCCTGTTGCGCGCCGCGCATGTCATCGCGCGAGCGAGCGACGCGAAAGAATTTGTGCGTGTAACCACCGGACCCAGTATCGGTCGGACAGGTGAGCAAGTCTTTGGTCTTCGGATCATGCAGCGCGTCATAGAGCCGCGCGATCGAGCGGATCGAATTGCGGAACGCCGGATGCGCGGTGATGTCAGTGACGCGCTCGCCGTTGAAATAAACCTCGCGGCCGTCGCGAAGGCTTTCCATATATTCCGCGCCGGTGAACGGTCGGCGCCGGTCGGCGATGAAATCTTCGGGACGCATGGTTCTACTCTCCCTCGTCGATTGACACCCGGATTTGGATTGCACCTCCGAGGCGCAGTTGCCAACTGACTGCGCCAATCCGCCGGTGGAAATTGAACGCGGTTCGCAAGTCCGCCTTGCCCGGATTCCCGTTAATGCGCCATGCCAACCGGTTCACTGGGCACTGCGCCCTGGCGCATTATGTCATCGATCGGCGGAAAGTTCGTAACGCGCCGCCTCAGGGACCGGCAGCCAGTCGCGCGCCTCGGTTGCCGTTCCGACGACGTTCCATCGCGATCAGGCGCCGGTATCAATCCGTCGCAACCCGCCCCGGCGCAGCAGCATAACCCAACTGACCGGACGTTCGGTCAAAGCCCCGAACACGAGGCCGAGCGTCCCCAGCAGCAGAATGTGCCCGCCCAGCGAGACAACCCGGAATTGCCACAGCAACGTCGCGGGAAAACCCTCCGGCACTTCGTCGATCACGGGCAGCACCCACATCACCGCGCCTACCAGAACGACATAGACCGCTCCGCCGAGCAGCGACGCATTCCAAACCCCAAACCGCCCCATCGACCGCCGAGCGATCAGCAGCGCCCCCACTGCGCCCATCACCGACCCAGCGATCATCACGAAGTACAGCGCCGTCCGTTCCCTGATCGTATCCGATTCACCGATCGACGGCGGGCTCGCTGGATATTTCAATTGCGGAACCAGAAACAGCACGACAAAGGCCCCCGCCGCCAGAAGCGCCGCCGTACCGCGCGGGCCAATTCGCCCCAGCCGTCCCTGTGCATAGGCAAAGACCAGCGCAAAGATGCCGCCCAGCGCGCAGCTATACACGAGGACGCCGACCAGCAGCCCCACAGTGCTCTGTACTGCCCGGCTGACCACCTCGGGCTCCGGTGCATCGCCCGCCATCTCATGCAGATGCCGCTCAAACGCGATGGCCCGATTGATCAGCGGTTCACTGAACACCAGGGCAAACCCGAACACGATCAAACCCGCCAGCAGCCCGATCAGCAAGCCCCGAACCAGCAACGTTCTGACCATGGAAGTCCCCATCGGGGCCACAGAATTCTAGTGGCAGGGGAACGCCAGGAAATGCCGCCCGTCGTGGACGAGCTCATGGATATACATTCCCGACACGATCGAGGTCGCCCCCTGCTCGGCACCCACGAAATAGATCGCCAGCAGAGCCAGCAAACCGCCGAAGATCGCCCACGGCAGAATCGCCCGCACCGGAATGACGACCGATTCGGCGGCAACCTCAAAACCAAGCGCGGTCGTGGCTATCATGACATCTCCTGGGTCCGTCTAAACCAAAGGTGCCCAACGAGGTCTGGCTTCCGGAAAAGATCGCCCGTCACAGAGGCACCACGCATCGCATTAGACCGGCTTCCCGCCTTTGGCCAGATCGAGCGTCGGCGCAATCCGCTGCGGCATCAACGCCCGGCACCGGTCGGCGGCGATGCCCGGCGAACACTCGTCGCTGACTAGCGGACGAGTTTGGCACCATTCATCAGGGTTGCCGCCGCCTGCGCGATGACCCGCTCGATAATCTCGGATGCGGGGGGCGTATCGTTCACCAGATCGACGCCTTCCCCAGCCCAGACGACGCGTGTTGTGAAATCACTGTCCGCCGCCGCCAGGTAGCTCTTCTCCTGCTCCAGCTGCTGCGTGGCCAATTCGTCCTCCCTGCCGTTCCAGCGGGCCGAAAACGCGTTGCGCAGTGCGCGGCCCGGATAGATCGCTGGCCATGGCGCGCCACGCACGACATCGAACACGCGCGTTTGCTCTGTCTGGTCGCCTCCGGCTGCCAAGGTGGCTGCTTTCATCGCCGCATCCCACAGCGACTCGCGCGATGCGGTGAAGCGAGTGCCCATCGAAACGCCCGTGGCGCCCAATGCGAGCGCCGCGGCCAAGCCGCGCCCATCGGCAATGCCGCCGGCCGCGACCACTGGAATCGGGGCGACGGCATCGACCACGGCAGGCACAAGTCCCATTGTGCCTCGTGTCACGCCCGAATGGCCGCCGGCATCGCGTCCCTGTGCAATGATGATATCCGCACCTGCAGCCGCGGCCTCTCTGGCCTGTGTCAGGGTCTGCACCTGACAGATGATCTTGCAGCCGGCGTCCTTTATCCGCCCGGTGAACCGCGTGGGATCGCCGAACGACAGCATCACCGCCGCAGGCCTGGCGTCGAGTGCAACGTCCAGCGCTGCGGGGTTCTTCTCGAGCGCCCAAAGTATGAAACCGATGCCGATGCGCGCATTGCCGGCCTCAGTCAGCTCGCTTCGAATTGCGGCGGTATTTGCATAGCCCGAGCCGATCAGGCCGAGCCCACCGGCATTGGTGACCGCGGCCGCGAGACGGCCGCCGGCCGCCGCACCCATCGGCGCAAGCAGGATCGGATGCTCGATGCCGAGCAAACGGGTGAGGGCTGTTTCGATGACGGGCATTCGAGATCCTTTCGGAACCGGTTGCTGTGTCCAAAACGAGCGGCGCGCCCGCGTCTTTATAAGGCAGAACCAGCCGCCGGGCGAAAATCGGCGAGCCCGAGAGCAGCGATGGCCGAGCCAGCAGGCAGGACAGCGACCGGGCGCGCGATGGCAGGGACGGTTGTGGGCAGCTATTTCAATGGCGGTGTAAGCGCCTATTCGATCAGCGATCCGCGCCGTCCTGTCGAGATCGGCTACCTGATCCCGCAGGCGCCGCCGCAGAACGCCATGCACACCATCCAGATCAACGATGTCTACGTCGACGAGAACGGCCTGATCTATGCCAACGACAGGTTCGCGGGCGGACTCTATATCATCCGCTACACCGGTTCGGTGCCGCTGCAGTGATGTGATAGCGGCTGCCCGTTGCATGACCGCTCGCGACCCAAAGCAGTGATCGCCGCCTTGCCTGAGCCGAACGCCCGCATTCGACCCAAAGCGGACTTTCATCGCGTTGTAGGCTGGAAGTCCGATTTTAGCCAATACCGGAATGGCGACTTTGGCTTGCACAATAGGCCAGCCTCGGAATAATTCCTTCTCATTTCGATACGATCTCAGGCTTGCGGAATAAATTCCTTGACACCCCTCGCCACCTCATGTTCTTGTTGCGTTCATGTCCGCCGCGGCCAACGACCCTGATCCACCAACCCAGCCCAGCCGCTCGGCCAACCTGCTCGGCATCGTCCGCAAGCTTATCGACTACGGCCGCGAACTCGCCGCCACGATCCGCCGCCGCGCCTTCACCGACCCCGCCCCCATTATTTCCTGCTTCGGCACCGCCGATGCCGCGCTGATCATCGCGCGCATCTCCCGTGGCCTGCACCGCGCCAACGCGCTCGAAGCAAGGCTCCTCCGCAACGCCGATCGCCTGGACGCGGCACCTCCCGGTGCTGCGTCCCCAGGGATGCCGCGCGCACCCCGGCAGGCCACCGCGCCCCGCGCGGACGCAGCCGACCCCCGCCTCATACACCTGCCCACCCCACAGGAGATCGCCGCAAAAATCCGCCGCCAGCCGATCGGCGCCGTCATCGCCGACATCTGCCGCGACCTCGGCATCCTGCCCTGCCACCCGCTCTGGCGAGAACTGCAGATCGCCATCATGAGAGAGGGCGGCAACTACGCCCGCCTGATTAAAGACATCCTCGACCAGGCGTTTCCCATCTCCGCCACCGCGCCACCGGGCCCGCCCCGGCGCCCGCCCACACCGGTCGGCACCGGCCCGCCCTGAAAAAGCTCCCCCTCCCCTCACGGAAGGGGATTCGGGGGCGGGGCGATCAGACCGGCACCACCCTCCCCTCGCGCAGCGTGACGGTCCGGTTCATCCGTGCCGCAAGCTCCGGATTGTGCGTGGCAATCAGCGCCGCAAGATTCTCGCGCCGCACCATCGCCAGCAGCTCTTCGAACACCACCGACGCTGTCCCCACATCCAGGTTGCCGGTCGGCTCATCGGCCAGCAGCACCCGTGGCGCATTCGCCAACGCGCGCGCGATCGCCACCCGCTGCTGCTCGCCGCCGGACAGCTTTCCCGGCAGATGACCCGCGCGAGGCGCCAGCCCGAACGACGCCAACAACGCCATCGCCCTCTCGGCCGCCATCTTGCGAGACCTGCCGGCGATCATCTGCGGCAGCACGACGTTCTCCAGCGCGGTGAACTCGCCAAGCAGATGATGAAACTGATAGACGAAGCCGATCGTGTCGCGCCGGATCGCAGTGCGCGCGGCATCGGGCAACGCACCGGCGTCACGTCCCTCGACAAACACCGAGCCGCCGTCTGGCTTTTCAAGCAGTCCCGCAAGATGCAGCAGCGTCGATTTGCCGGCACCCGACGGTGCCACCAGTGCCACGATCTCGCCCGCGTGCAGGGTCAGGTCGGCACCGCGCAGTACCCGAAAGTTCGCCGGCCTCGGTGCGAAAAATCCGGCGCACATCGCGCAGAGCCAGCGGATCACTCATGCCGCAGCGCCTCGACCGGATCGGTGCGCGCGGCACGCCAGCTTGGATACAGAGTCGCCAGCAGCGACAGCACCAGCGCCATCACGGCCACCTGCGTGACCTCATGCCAGTCGAGCCGCGCCGGCAGGTGCGTCAGGTAGTACACTTCGGGATTGAACACCGAGGTGCCGGTGATCGCCTCCACCCAGTGCTGGATGGTCTCGATGTTCCAGCAGAACAGCACGCCAAGCACCAGGCCGACCACAGTGCCGGTGAAGCCGACCGACGCGCCGCACATCAGGAAGATGCGCATCACCGCACCTCGGCCCGCGCCCAGCGTGCGCAGCACGGCGATATCGCGCGTCTTGTCCTTCACCATCATGATCAGCGAGCTGATCACGTTGAACGCCGCCACCAATATGATCAGCGTCAGGATCAGGAACATGACATTCTGTTCCACCTGCACCGCGGCAAAGAAGCTGTTGTTGCTCTGCGTCCAGTCGACGATCTGCACCTCTGTGCCACGCAATGCATCAAAGATCGCTCGGTGCACCGCGGTAACCCGCTCCGGGTCGCTCACCATCACCTCGAGCTGCGTGGCGACGTCGGGTTTCTGGAAATAGACCTGAGCCGCTTCCAGCGGCAGAAACACATAGCCGGTGTCGTATTCGTTCTCGCCCACCTGAAAGATCGCGACCACCTTGTAGGCGCGCACACGTGGCACCGTGCCAAACGCCGTCGCCGCCCCCTGTGGCGAAATCAGCGTGAGGTCCAAACCGACATTCAGCGCGAAGCGTCGTGCCAGACCGACGCCGATGGCGATCGCATCGTCCCCCTTAAAGTTGTCGAGCGATCCGGCCAGGATGTGGCCGCTCACCGATTTCAGCGACTTCAGGTCCGACTGACGGATACCCCGCACGAAGCCGCCCGATGACTGCCCCTGCCCGCCGCTCAGCAGCACCTGCCCGTCGACGACCGGAATCACCGAGACAACGTCAGGGATCTTTCGAATGCGTCCGGCTACCGCGTCGAAATTGGCAAGCTGGCCGCCGACGCCGTACACCCCGAGATGGCCGTTGAAGCCGAGGATGCGCGATAGCAGATCCACTTTGAAACCGCCCATCACGCTCATCACGATGATCAGTGTAGCCACGCCCAGAGCGATGCCGACGAGCGAGAAGATCGCGATGACCGAGACAAAGCGCTCGCCTCGGCGGGCGCGCAGATAGCGGCCCGCGACCGCGCGTTCGAAGGGTCCGAACATGCGCTGCGCGTTATCCCCGAAGCAGCGTCAAGGCGTCGTCCGGCGACACTTCGCTGCGCTCTCCTGTCGCGCGGCGCTTCATCTCAACCTTGCCGGCGGCAGCGCCACGCGGACCGACGATGATCTGCCACGGATGGCCCATCAGATCGGCGTCCGCGAACTTCGCCCCGGCGCGTTCCTCACGATCGTCGTACAGTGCGGAGGATCCAAGCTGCGCGTACAACGCCTCGCACATCGCGTCGCACGCCGCATCGCCGCGCCGCAGGTTGAGGATCGCCGCCTTGAACGGCGCGACGCTGTCAGGCCAGATGATGCCCGCATCATCGTGGCTCGCCTCGATCACCGCTGCCACCAGGCGCGATATGCCGACACCATAGCTGCCCATCTCGGGATGCACGTGTTTCCCGTCGGCCCCGGTCACCGTGGTGTTCATCGCCTTGGTGTAATTGGTCCCGAAATAGAAGATATGCCCGACTTCGATGCCGCGCCCTTCCCGCCGCCGCGCCGGATCGACCTGCTCCCACTTCGCCGGATCGTGCTTCTCGTCGGTCGCTGCATACATCGACGTCATCTGCTTGAAGAACGCCTCCAGATCCTCCGCGTTGTAGTCGAACCGAGCGTTCACCCAGTCGATGTTCTCGAAATCGGAGTCGTAATACACTTGGCTCTCGCCGGTCGGCGCCAGGATGATGAATTCGTGGCTCAGCTCACCACCGATTGGGCCACTCTCGGCAACCATCGGAATCGCCTTCAGCCCCATGCGCTGGAAGGTGCGCATATAGGCCAACATCATCGTTCGGTAACTCACCACCGCGCCGGCATAATCGAAATCGAACGAGTAAGCGTCCTTCATCAGGAATTCGCGTCCACGCATCACGCCAAAGCGTGGCCGCACCTCGTCGCGGAATTTCCATTGGACGTGATACAGGATCTGCGGCAGCTCGCGATAAGAATGCACCGACTGACGGAACAGATCGGTGATCACCTCCTCATTGGTCGGCCCGTACAGCATGTCGCGCTCGTGCCGATCGCGAATACGCAGCATCTCCTTGCCATAGTCATCGTAGCGCCCGCTCTCGCGCCACAACTCTGCCGACTGGATCGTCGGCATCAGCACTTCCTGTGCACCGGCTGCGTTCTGCTCCTCGCGCACGATGCGCTCGATATTCCTCAGCACGCGGTAGCCCAGAGGCAGCCACGCGTAGATGCCAGCCGAGGTCTGCCGCACCAGACCGGCGCGAAGCATCAGCCGGTGCGAGGCGATCTGCGCTTCGGCAGGCGTCTCCTTCATGGTCGGAATGAAGCTACGGGACAGGCGCATCGCGGGCTCGGTCCATCTGATTGCGGGGCGGCGACCCTAACCGGCGGCAGCGTGGTCCGCCAGCCCGGCACTGTTGCATCTGCCGAAAATTTTTGTGCGCCGCACAACCGGAACCGCGCAATAAAATCTCGGCGAATGAGGGATTTTGGTACTTAACGACGTGACTTTTCGTTCACGAACGGTTAACAAGAGTGTGGGCCAGCGGCGCTTCGGGCGCGGGGCCAAGTTTGGGGAGGAAACGCCGTCACACGGCAGGTCGGAGGACCATCCTCTTCCCTGACCGTGGTGGCGGCGTCAGTCGTTCGGGGCGGCAAACCAGCCGTGCCGGAAGCTCACGTAGTCGCTGGTGATCAGCAGCCAGGCAGCAAACCAGACCACGGCGGCGACCAGCGTTGTGACCACCACCTTCATCAGCAGCCGCGGGTGCTCCGGTGCGCCACGCCAGCCGGTCTGCTCATCGGGATCCTCGATCGGGTGCGTGCCGATCGGCAAAACCGCGAACAGCGCAATCCACCAGATCAGAATGTACAGAACCGCACCGGTGAACCAGTTCATACGCGCAGCAGATGCACGTCCACCAGCGGCCGCTTCTGCAACCGCCGCCCCAGCGCCCGACGCAACGCCGCGCGTGCCGCATCGGTGAGCGTCGCATCGTCGCGACGAAGCGATATCGGCAGACCTTCCAGCGCGTCAGCAAACTCGCTGCCTACTCGGCCGAGTTCCGCATCATCGCTGTCGAACAAGCCGGGCGCACTGACGCGTGGTTCGCCGCGTAGCCGACCGTTGGCGTCCACCGCAATGCTTGCCAGCACGACACCATTGAACAGCATCCGCCGCCGCGCGCTCATCACGCCGCCGCCAAACGGCATGAGGCGATTGCCGTCCAGCACAAGCCGGGCCACCGGTGCACTGTCCACCACCTGCGCCGCGTCGGGCGCGAGGCTCAGGACGTCGCCGTCCTCCAGCAGAAACGGCCTGGCGCCGGCCTCCTGTGCCAACGCGGCATGCGCCGACAGATGCCGCCATTCGCCATGCGTCGGCACCGCGTAGCGCGGCTTCACCAGGCGATACAACCGCCGAAGTTCATCGCGGGCCGGATGGCCGGAGACGTGTACCAGGTGATCGACGTCCGTCATCAGATGGACGCCGCGGCGCACGAGATTGTCCTGGACGGTGCCGATCGCGCGCTCATTGCCGGGGATCACACGTGAGGAGAACACCACGGTATCGCCCTCCCCCAGCGCGACGCGCGGATGGGTATCCATGGCAATTCGCGCCAGTGCGCTGCGCGGTTCACCTTGGCTGCCGGTAACCAGCATCAACAGGTTGTCGTCAGGCACATCGTCGACATCGTTCTCCGTCAGGAATGGCGGCAGATCACGCAGATAACCGCACTCACGCGCGGCGGCGTCCAGGTTGCGCAGCGAGCGGCCGACAAGTGCCACACTGCGGCCGGCCGCGTGCGCCGCGTGGGCCACCGATTCGACGCGCACGATGTTGGACGCGAAGCAGGTAACCGCGATGCGTCCACGCAGGTCGCGCAGCAACGCCGTGAGACTTTGCCGCACCTCGGCTTCGCTGCCGGAATGGCCTTCCACCATGGCATTGGTGGAATCGCAGATCATCGCCAGCACGCCTCGCTCGCCGAGCGCCGCCAGTGCCAACTCATCCGTCCGCGGCCCGATCAGCGGCTCGGGATCCAGTTTCCAATCACCGGTGTGCAGCAGCACGCCGTGCGGCGTATCGATCACCAGCGCCTGCGCCTCGAGGATGGAATGCGTGACGCGGAGAAACTGCAGCCTGAAGGGCGCCAGATCGATTGAGCCGCCCGGCGGCACAATGTGCAGTTTGACCTGATTGACCAATTGCACCTCGGCCAGTTTGCGGCGCAGCACCGTGGCGGCGAACGGTGTGGCATAGACCGGGCAGCGCAGTTGCGGCCAAAGCCAGGCGACGGCACCGATATGGTCCTCATGCGCGTGGGTGATGACCAGGCCGACCAGTTGATCGCGGCGATCGGCGATATAGCCGGGGTCGGGCATCATCACATCGACCTCGGGATGTGCCGCGCCACCGAAGCCAATGCCGCAGTCCACCGCGAGCCATTTGCCCTCGCAGCGGTAAAGGTTCAGGTTCATTCCGATCTCACCCGTCCCGCCCAGCGGCAGGAAGGCCAGATCGCTGTTCTCAAAGTCCATTCGTTGCTTTCGTCAGTCCTGTTCGATCAGACGTGTCTTGTCTGGACGCAATGTGGGGGCGGCATTGCGTTCGGCCAACAGTCGCAGGCCATCCAGGGTAAGATCGGGCTCGATCTGCTCGATAACCATGGTGCCTTCAGCCACCAGTGGCGCGAGGCCACCCGTGGCGACCACCTGCATCGGACCGCCGTACTCCGCCTTGATGCGCGCAACAAGGCCCTCGACCATGGCGACGTAGCCCCAGTAGATACCGGACTGCATGGCCGGCACGGTCTGCCGGCCGATCACCGCCTGCGGCCGCGCGATGCCGATGCGGGGAAGCTGCGCCGCGGCCTGATGCAGCGCTTCCAGCGATAAATTGATCCCGGGGCAGATGACACCTCCCAAATAGGCGCCGTCCTTGTCCACCACGTCGAAGGTCGTGGCGGTGCCGAAATCGACGATAATCAGCGGACCGCCGAACCGCCGGTGAGCGGCGAGCGTGTTGAGCAGCCGGTCGGCGCCGACCTCCGCCGGATTGACGACCCGGATGTCGAAGCCCCAATCGAGGATGGAACGGGCGACCAGCGGCTCGATGCTGAACCAGTCGCGACACAGGCGGCGCAGGTTATAGAGCGCGGCCGGAACGACGGTGCCTATCACGGCGGCGGAAATGTCGTCACGCTTGAGCCCGACATGGTCGAACAGGCTCATTAGCCAGACGCCGTATTCGTCCGACGTGCGTTGCGGATCGGTACGAACGCGCCAGATGCCTCGCCACGCGGCGCCGTCCCGTACGGCGAAAACGACATTGGTGTTGCCGCAGTCTACGACAAGAAGCATGGGTGTGCGATCCCGGCGGCCATTGGTTCGTCGCTTCTCTCCGTGCAAAGACAGATCATGAGCCAAACAGTACCTTTCGCCGCGGCCTGCGCCGCGCCTACGAACGGCGCGGGGAAGACGAAGAAGAATGTGGTGAACAGCCCGCTGGCCGCGGCGACAAAGGACAGCGACGCGGGGCGCGGATCGAACGGCGCCTCCGGTGCATCGAAGTACATGATTTTGACGACGCGCAGGTAGTAGTAGGCCCCTATCACGGAAGTCAGCACACCGATGATGGCGAGCGCCCACATGCCGGTCTGCACGGCGGCAAGGAACACGTAGAGCTTGCCGAAGAAGCCGGAAAGCGGCGGGATGCCGGCCATCGAGAACATAAAGACGGCCATCGCCAGTGCCAGCCCCGGATCAGTCCGGGCAAGGCCGCTGAGGTCGGAAATCTGCTCCAGCGATCGACCTCGCCGGCTCATGGCGATGATGCACGCAAACGTCCCGGCGCTCATGAACACATAGACGATGAGATAGATCAGCACACCGCGGATGCCCTCGGGGGTGCCGGCAGCCAGGCCGATGAGCGCGTAACCCATATGGCCGATCGAGGAATACGCCATCAGCCGTTTGATGCTGCGTTGACCGATCGCGGCCAGCGAGCCGAGGAGCATCGATGCGACGGACATCAGCACGATAAGGTCCTGCCAGGCGATCAGCAGGTGCCCAAACGGAGTGGCCATGGTCCGTAGCAGGAGCGCGAACGCGGCGACCTTCGGGGCGGTGGAGAAGAACACGGTTACCGACGTGGGTGCGCCTTGGTAGACATCGGGCGTCCACATATGAAACGGCACGGCAGCGATCTTGAAGGCGAGGCCAACCAACACAAAAACGATGCCGACGATCAGGCCCGGTGAGGCATTTTCGGGGCGCGTCAGCGTCCTCGCCAATGCTGCGAAGTCCATGGTGCCGGAGAAGCCATAGACCAGGGAAATGCCATAGAGCAGCAGGCCGGAGGCCAGCGCGCCAAGCACAAAGTACTTCAGCCCAGCCTCGGACGAACGCACATCGTCTCGCGCGAACGCGGCCAGCACATACAGAGCGAGCGATTGAAGCTCCAGGCCGAGATACAGGGTCATCAGGTTCGCAGCCGATGCCATCACCATCATACCGGTGACGGACAGCAGCATCAGCACGGGATACTCGAAGCGCGCGATGTTGTTCTTGCGGTTGTAATCGAGCGACAGGATCAGCGCGAGCGCCGCCCCCGCGAGCACCAGGATCTTCACGAAGCTGGAGAACGCATCGGCGACAAACTGTCCGTGGTAACCGATGCCGCGGCTCGACGTGAGCACCAGCAGTGCGGCCAGCAGAAAGGCGCCGAGTGCGAACATGCTGGACAGGAAGAAGCTGTCGTCGCGCCGCAGCACACCGAAGATCAGGATCGCCATAGCGACGACGGACAGGACAATCTCGGGCAGTGCGATCGCCCAGTTCATAGATGCGCGCCCCCCTCGCCCTGACCGGCAGCCACCTTGCTGTCGATCGTCAGTGACGCGGTATGGCGCTGTACCATAGCGGCCACCGAGGCATCCCAGAAGCTGCTGAAGCTGGACGGGTAGATCCCCATCCACAGCGTGATCAGGATGAGCGGCACGAACAGAGCGACCTCGCGCGGCGACAGATCGAGGATTGCGCGGAGGTCCTCCTTGGTCAGGCGGCCAAATATGATGCGACGGTAGAGGTACAGCATATAGGCCGCGCCCAGGATCATGCCGGTAGAGCCAAGGAGCGCCAGCCAGAAGTTCACCTGCAGCGAGCCGAGGATCACCAGAAACTCGCCGACGAAGCCCGATGTGCCGGGAAGCCCCATCGAGGCCAATGTAAAGATCATGAAGGTCGTCGCGTAAAGCGGCATTCGATCGGCCAGGCCACCGAAGCGAGCGATCTCGTGGGTATGCATGCGGTCATAAATCACGCCCACGACGAGGAATAGCGCGGCCGAGACGATGCCGTGCGACAGCATTTGGAACAGCGCGCCCTGGATGCCCTGCACATTGAAGGTAAAGATGCCGATGGTCACCACGCCCATATGCGCAACGGAGGAGTATGCGATCAGCTTCTTCATGTCCTCCTGCGCCAGCGCAACCAGCGAGGTGTAGATCACAGCGACAACCGACAGCGTGAACATCAGCGGCGCGAAGTACACGGACGCCTGCGGCAGCATCGGCACGGAGAAGCGCAGGAAGCCGTACGCTCCCATCTTCAGCAGCACACCCGCCAGGATCACCGAGCCCGCGGTGGGAGCCTCCACGTGCGCGTCGGGCAGCCAGGTATGCACCGGCCACATCGGCACCTTCACCGCAAACGAGGCGAGGAAGGCGAGGAACAGCCAGTTCTGCATCCCCACCGGCATCGGCGTCTTCAGCAGCACCACGATGTCGGTGGTGCCGGCCTGGAACCACATCGCCAGCAGCGCCAGCAGCATCAGGACCGAGCCGGTCAGCGTGAACAGGAAGAACTTGAACGCGGAATAGACGCGCCGCGAGCCGCCCCAAACACCGATGATCAGGAACATCGGGATCAGCACGCCCTCGAAGAATATGTAGAACACCACGAAGTCCAGCGCGCAGAACAACCCCACCAGCATCGTCTCGAGGATGAGGAAGGTGAGCATGTACTCGCGCACCGAGCGCGTGATGACATCCCAGCTCGACAGGATGCAGATCGGTGTCAGCAGCGTGGAGAGCAGCACGAACAGCACCGAGATGCCGTCCACGCCCATCTTGTAGCCGACGCCATATTCCGGCAGCCACGGAATCTCTTCAACGAATTGAAAACCTGGCTCGCCCGGGTCGAACCTGACCCATAGCACGAGCGACAGCACGAGCACGATCAGACTGGTCCACAATGCGGTCCAGCGCGCGTTGGAGGCGACAGTCGCCTCGTCGCCGCGCACCGACATGATGATCAGGCCGCCGACCAGCGGCAGCCAGGTGATCAGTGACAGGATCGGAAAACCGGCGGCGTTCATCGCGACACCAGGAACAGGCCGACCAGAAGCACGACGCCGATCAGCATGACAAACGCATAGACGGCGAGCGAGCCGGTCTGGATCTTCACCGCCTGTTGCGAGCCATCGACCGTAAGCTCGGCGAGGCCGTTGGGAACGCCGTCGATGATCGTGGCGTCGCCAGTCTGCCACAACATGTGCGCCAGCCGAAGCGCGGGTTGTACGAAGACCGCGTCGTATAGTTCGTCGAAATACCACTTGTTCAGCAGGAACAGATAGATGCCGCGGAACGTGGTGGCCAGTTGCATCGGCAGCAGCGGAAAAGCCATGTACATGATGTAGGCCAGTGCGATGCCAGCCAGCCCTAGCACGAGAGGCGCCATCTCGGCCCATGCCGGGATGTGATCGAGCGCGGCAAGCACATGATTGTCGGGGGCATTGAAAATGCTGCCGTTCCAGAATGATTGCCAGCCTTCGCCGATCAACCATGGATCAAGCAGCTTGCCGGCGATCACGGCGCCTGTAGCGAGGACCAGCAGTGGCACGATCATCACCCATGGACTCTCATGGACGTGCTCCAGCACGTGATGGTCGGCGCGCGACTTGCCGTAGAATGTCATGATCAGCAACCGCCACGAGTAGAACGCTGTGAGGAAGGCCGCCAGCACGGTGCAGATGAAACCGTACATGCCGATACCGGTCCCGGACGCATAGGCCGCGGCGATGATCGCGTCCTTCGAATAGTAGCCGGCAAAGGGCGGGATGCCGGCGAGCGCCAGGTTGCCGATCCACATCACCGCGCAGGTCCACGGGATCAGCCGCCACAGGCCTCCCATCTTGCGCATGTCCTGCTCGTCCGACATGGCATGGATCACCGAGCCCGCGCTCAGGAACAGCAGCGCCTTGAAGAAGGCATGGGTTATCAGGTGGAAGATCGAGACCTGAAACGCGCCGACGCCGGCAGCCGTGAACATGTAGCCGAGCTGCGAGCAGGTGGAGTACGCGATCACGCGTTTGATGTCGTTCTGCACGCAGCCGATGGTCGCGGCGAACAGGGCCGTGGTGGCTCCGATGAGGGTGACCATGCCGAGTGCGAACGGTGCGAATTCGTAGAGTGGCGACATGCGCGCGACCAGGAAGACGCCGGCGGTGACCATCGTCGCGGCGTGGATCAGCGCGGAGACCGGCGTGGGGCCTTCCATTGCGTCGGGCAGCCAGACATGCAGGCCGATCTGCGCCGACTTGCCCATCGCACCGATGAACAAGAGCACGCCGATCACTTCGAAGGCCGGGAAGGTGCGGCCGAGTACCGCATAGGTGTCCGACTGGTGCTGTGCGACGGCGGGGAAGATTGTGGCGAACTCGATTGAGCCGAATTTCAGGAACACCAGCGCGACGCCGATCGCGAATGCCAGATCGCCGATGCGGTTGACGATGAATGCCTTGATCGCGGCGGCATTGGCGGCGGGGCGATCGTACCAGTAGCCGATCAGCAGGTACGAGCAGAGGCCGACGCCTTCCCAGCCAAAGAACAGCTGAAGCAGGTTGTCCGCCGTCACCAGCATCAGCATGGAGAAGGTGAACAGCGACAGGTAGGCGAAGAAGCGATAACGCGGGTACGCATCGTGCGCCATGTAGCCGATCGAATAGACATGGATGAGCATGGCGACGAAGGTCACCATGGCGACCATCGCCGCCGACAGCGTGTCGTAGCGCAGTGCCCAGGTGACGTGGAAACGTCCGGCCTCGACCCAGGTACCGAGAGAGACGGTGCCCAGATCGGCGTCACCGCCGACCAGTTGGAAGCAGGCGAGTGGTCCGAGGGCGGCGGCCACCAGCATGCACAGGATGGACACCGCTATGGCAGCGCGGTCTCCGATGGAACGGCCGAGCAGACCGGAGACCAAGGCGCCGAACAGAGGCGCGAAGACCGCGACGGCGTAGATCATAACTTACTCCTCCGCCGCCCCTTGCGGGTGGGGGTTGGGCGCAGGGGGCGGGAAGCGCCGCAGCCCCCCCTCCCCCCGCCCCCCTCCCGCAAGGGGAAGGGGAGGATCTGCTGCGTGACGGCCACTTGTCAGCCCTTCATCAGGTTCACGTCCTCAACCTGGATCGAGCCGCGGTTGCGGAAGTAGATGACAACGATCGCCAGGCCGATCGCCGCTTCGGCGGCAGCGACCGTGAGCACGAACATCGCGAACACCTGGCCTACCAGATCGCCGAGCGCCGCCGAGAACGCCACCAGGTTCAGGTTGACCGAGAGCAGGATCAGCTCGATCGACATCAGAATGATGATGACGTTCTTACGGTTGAGGAAGATGCCGAAGATGCCCAGCACGAGCAGGATGGCGGACACCACAAGGAAGTGGCTGAGACTGACTTCAATGCCCATGATGGGCTTCCTCGGCGGGTTCCGCTTCGGGGGCCTTCGGGCGGAATATGCCGGTCTCCTTCACACCTGCACCGACCGACACCGTGACCATCTCCAGTGTCTCGACCACTGTGCGTTGGGTCTGCGTACGGATGCTCTGGTGGCGCGAGGTCTTGCGGTCGCGCAGCGTCAACACGATTGCGCCGATCATCGCCACCAGCAGCAGCAGGCCGGCGGCCTGGAACAGGAACACATAGTCCGTGTAGAGCAATCGCCCCAGTGCTGCTGTGTTGCTGACCTGCGCGGATGCCGGAGACAGACGCAGCGTGGCTGCATCGGGGGCGAATTTCCAGCCGCCCAGCACCAGCGCCAGTTCGATGAACAGCACCGCACCAACCGTAGCGCCGACCGGCAGATACCGCTGGAACCCGCCACGCAATTCGGCGAAGTCGATGTCCAGCATCATCACGACGAACAGGAACAGCACTGCAACTGCGCCGACATAGACGATGAGCAGGATCATCGCCAGGAACTCAGCACCCGCGATCAGAAACAGGGCGGCGGCGTTGAAGAACGACAGGATCAGGAACAGAACCGAATGCACCGGATTGCGCGAGCTCACCACCATTGCGGCGGAGGCTAGCAGGATCACCGAGAACACATAGAAGGCGACGGTGGCGATCATCGATAGGGCGCGTCCATTTCCAGCCGGCGTGCGAGCTCAGGCTCCCAGCGGTCGCCGTTGTCCAGCAGCTTCTGCTTGTCGTAAAGCAGCTCCTCGCGCGTTTCAGCGGCGAACTCGAAGTTCGGGCCTTCGACGATGGCATCGACGGGACAGGCTTCCTCGCACAGGCCGCAGTAGATGCACTTGGTCATGTCGATGTCGTAGCGCGTGGTGCGCCGGGAGCCGTCCTCGCGCGGTTCGGCCTCGATGGTGATCGCCTGGGCGGGACAGATCGCCTCGCACAGCTTGCAGGCGATGCAGCGTTCCTCGCCATTGGGATAGCGGCGGAGCGCATGCTCGCCTTTGAAGCGCGGGCTGATCGGGCCTTTTTCGTATGGATAGTTGATTGTGGCCTTGGGCTTGAAGAAGTAACGCAATGTCAGCCCGAGCCCGGCGACGAGTTCGCCCAGCAGCATGCTGCGTGCGGTGCGGTCGAGGAAGGCCATTCAGCGAAGTCCTTCATGCATTGGGCAGCCACCCAAACAGCATCAGCGCGCCGGCGGTCAGTGTCAGCCAGATCAGCGACAGGGGAAGGAAGACCTTCCAGCCGAGACGCATGAGTTGGTCGTAGCGATAGCGCGGGAAGGTAGCGCGCACCCACAGGAACATGAACAGGCAGAAGCAGACTTTCAGGATGAACCAGATGGGCCCGGGTATCCAGGTGAACGGCACCACGCCGAACGGCGCCAGCCAGCCGCCCAGAAACAGGATGGTGGTCATCGCGCTCATCAGGATCATGTTGGCGTATTCGCCGAGGAAGAACAGCGCGAAGGCCATGGCGCTGTATTCGACGAAGAAGCCGGCAACGATTTCGCTCTCGCCTTCCGGCAGATCGAACGGCGAGCGGTTGGTTTCCGCCAGGCACGAGATGAAGAACACGATGAACATCGGGAACAGCGGCAGGCAGAACCACACCTTGTGCTGTGCCAGCACGATGTCGGTTAGGTTCAGGCTGCCGACGCAGAGCAGCACCGAGACCATGACAAAGCCCATCGAGACTTCGTAGCTCACCATCTGCGCCGCGCTGCGCATCGCGCCCAGAAAGGCATATTTCGAATTGGATGCCCAGCCGGCGATGATGATGCCGTAGACGCCAAGCGAGCTGATCGCGAACAGATAGAGAATGCCGACGTTGATGTCGGCGATCGCCCAGCCTTCATTCACCGGGATCACCGCCCAGGCGATCATTGCGAGGCTGAAGGTCAGCATCGGCGCCATGAGAAACAGCAACCGGTTGGAGCCGGCCGGGATGATCGTCTCCTTCATGATCATCTTCAGCGCATCGGCAAACGGCTGCAGCAACCCGAACGGGCCGACCACGTTCGGTCCCTTGCGGAGCTGCATCGCGGCCAGGACCTTGCGTTCGGCATAGGTCAGATACGCGACGGCGATCAGCAGTGGCACCAGCAGCGCGAGCAACTCGGCGAAAGTCAGGATGACCAGGCCAATGTCGGTGTCGTAAAAGAAAGACCGCATTGCGCTACTCCGCAGCCGCGACCAGCGGCGTGGCGGCGAAAGTGGCCGTGCAGGACGCCATCGTTGGGCTGGCGCGGCTGATCGGATCGGTCTGGTAGTAGTTGGCGATCGCCGGTACGAAGGCAGCATCGGACAGCGCGGCGGGATCGCCGGCGGGGCCACCCTGATCGGAGCAGCCGAAGCGTGGCAGGAAGCCGATGCGGCCGAACACCGGATTTACCTGCTCGAGCCGGGCGCGCAGTGCGTCGAGCGTGTCGTATGGCAATTTGTGGCCGACCATTTCACTGAACGCGCGCACGATCTTCCAGTCCTCGCGAGCCTCGCCGGGCGGATAGACGGCGAGCAAGCCACGCTGAACGCGGCCTTCGGTGTTGACGTAGGTGCCGGACTTTTCCGTGTAGGCAGCGCCGGGCAGTATGACGTCGGCACGCGCAGCGCCGGCATCGCCATGATGCCCCTGATACACAACAAACGTATTGGCGCCGATGCGTGCGGTGTCGAGTTCGTCGGCGCCGAGCAGCCACAGAACATCGACGCCGCCATCCAGCATCTGTGCCAGCGACCTACCGTTGGCACCGGGCACAAATCCCAGATCAAGCGCGCCGATACGCGCGGCGGCCGTGTGCAGCACGTTGAAGCCGTGCCACTCGGGCGCGAGCGCACCCACCGATGCCGCCAACCGCCACGACGCGGCGAGCACCGCCGACCCATCAGGGCGTGCCAACGCGGCCTGACCGACGATGATGATTGGCTTCCTGGCTTCACGCAGCGCCTTGGTGAAGTCATGTGAACCATCATGGAGTGCGGTCAGCACGCTGGGCGCCGCGCCAAGTTCCTGCACCCGGTACGTCAGATCCGTCTCGCTGCCGATCAGGCCGATGGGAATGCCGCCGGCCAGCCACCGCTTGCGGATGCGCGCGTTCAGCACCGGCGCTTCGCGACGTGGATTTGTGCCGATCAGCAGGATTGCGTCAGCGTCCTCGATGCCGGCGATCGAGGTATTGAACGTGTAGAAGTCGCGGCGTGTCGCATCGAGGCGCGCACCATCCTGGCGGCAATCAAGGTTGGCCGAGCCGAGGGCCGTCATGAGGTCCTTGAGCGCCAACATGCTTTCGACGTCGCACAGGTCGCCCGCGATCGCACCGATGCGATCTCCGCTCACACCATGCAGCCTCTCGGCGATCGCAGAAAAAGCCTCGGACCAGCTCGCCTCGATCAGTTTGCCGTCGCGCCGCACCCATGGCCGATCCAGCCGCCGCCGCCGCAGGCCATCGAGCGCGAAACGCGATTTGTCACCGAGCCACTCTTCGTTCACGTCCTCGTTCAGTCGCGGCAGAATACGCAGCACTTCCGGACCGCGCGCATCGATGCGGATGTTGGTGCCGACCGCGTCAAGCACGTCGATGCTGTCAACCTTCGACAATTCCCATGGCCGCGCGACGAACGCATAGGGTTTCGAGGTCAGCGCGCCGACCGGGCAGAGATCGATGATGTTGCCGGAGAGCTCGGAACCCAGCGCCTTCTCGACATAGGTGCCGACCTCCATGTGCTCGCCGCGCGCGGTGGCACCGAGGTCGGGCACACCGGCGGTCTCGGTGATGAAGCGGATGCAGCGCGTGCAGTGGATACAGCGCGTCATCACCGTCTTCACCAGGGGGCCAAGGTTCTTGTCGGTCACAGCGCGCTTGTTCTCGGCATAGCGCGAGTGATCCATGCCGTAGCCCATGGCCTGGTCCTGCAGATCGCACTCGCCGCCCTGATCGCAGATCGGGCAGTCAAGTGGATGATTGATCAGCAGGAATTCCATCACGCCGCGGCGGCCGTTGCGGACCATCGGTGAATCGGTGTGGACCACCATGCCATCAGCGACCGGATAGGTGCAGGACGAGATCGGCTTCGGTGGCGTCTTCTCGATCTCGACCAGGCACATGCGGCAGTTGCCGGCGATCGACAGGCGTTCGTGATAGCAGAAGCGGGGGATTTCCTTGCCCGCGGCCTCACAGGCCTGCAGGACGGATGAGCCGTTGGGGACTTCGACCTCGATGCCGTCGACGGTGACCTTGGCCATTATGCATACATCCTTGGCCGTGACGTCATGGCGGGTGACGGGCGGCCATCAACGACTTTCCAGCGTGCCGGTGACAAAGACGTGGATGGCCGGCCTTCGCCGGCCATGACGTTAAGGGCTGTCATTCCGCCGCCATCCGCATCGGCGTGCGCGCCTTGTAGGCCGCGATGCGCTGCTCCATGACCGGGCGGAAGTGCCGGATCAGTCCCTGGATCGGCCATGCCGCAGCGTCGCCGAGTGCGCAGATCGTGTGACCCTCGATCTGGCGCGTCACCTGCTCAAGCGTATCGATCTCCGGGGGCTCCGCCCTGCCCTCCACCATGCGTGTCATGACGCGCCACATCCACCCGGTGCCCTCACGGCATGGCGTGCACTGGCCGCAGCTTTCGTGCATATAGAACTTCGACAGTCGCGCGATCGCCTTGATGATGTCGGTGGACTTGTCCATCACGATTACCGCCGCGGTGCCAAGCCCGCTCTTCGCGTCACGCAGCGAGTCGAAGTCCATCAACACGTCGTCGCAGATGCTCTTCGGGATCACCGGCACCGAGGCGCCACCGGGGATCACCGCAAGCAGATTATCCCACCCGCCACGCACGCCGCCGGCATATCTGTCGATCAATTCGTGCAATGGAATGCCAAGCTCTTCCTCGACATTGCACGGCTTGTTCACGTGGCCGGAGATGCAGAACACCTTCGGGCCCGAGTTCTTCGGCCGCCCGAGCGAATTGAACCATGCCGCACCACGCCGCATGATCGTCGGCGCCACCGCGATGCTCTCGACGTTGTTCACTGTCGATGGGCAACCATACAGCCCGACCGCCGCTGGAAATGGCGGCTTCAGCCGAGGGAGACCCTTCTTGCCCTCCAGACTTTCCAGCAGGCCAGTTTCCTCGCCGCAAATATAGGCGCCCGCGCCACGGTGCAGGAACACGTCGAACGCATAGCCGGACCCGCACGCGTTCTTGCCGATCAGCCCCGCCGCGTATGCTTCGTCGATCGCTGCCTGCAGCACCTTCGCTTCGTTGGCAAATTCGCCGCGGATGTAGATGTACGCAGCGCACGCCCCCATCGCGAAGCCGGCAACCAGGCAGCCTTCGACCAGCTTGTGCGGATCGTGGCGAATGATGTCGCGGTCCTTGCAGGTGCCTGGCTCGCTTTCGTCGGCGTTCACGATCAGATAGCAGGGTCGGTCGGACTGCTTCGGCATGAAGGACCACTTCAGCCCGGTCGGAAACCCGGCGCCGCCGCGGCCGCGCAGACCGGACGCCTTCACCTCCTCGATGATGACGTCGCGTCCCTTTTCCAGGATCGCCTTGGTATTGTCCCAATCGCCGCGGGCACGTGCGCCCTGCAGGAGCGGATCATGCAGACCGTAGAGGTTGGTGAAGATGCGGTCCTTGTCCTGCAACATCGCCTCAGCTCTCCGCACCGAAGTGCAATGTCGTCAACGTCGTCGGTCCACCTTCTGGCGCGGATGTCTGACGGCCCTTTACCGATCCCGGCTTCGGTGGGGTGTCACGGCGCAACGCCTCCAGCAACTGCTTGGTACTTTCAGCGTCCAGGTCCTCGTAGAAGTCGTCGTTGACCTGAATGATCGGCGCATTGACGCAGCCGCCGACGCATTCCACCTCGGTCATGGTGAATTCACCGTCCGCGCTCGTCTCCCCCCACCCCTGGATGCCGGTTTCCGCGCGGCACGCCGCAACCACGTCGTCCGAGCCGCGCAGCCAGCACGGCGTGGTGGTGCAGACCTGGAGATGCCATTTGCCGATCGGCCGCAGGTTGAACATGAAATAGAACGTGGCAACCTCATAGACGCGGATCGGCGCCATATCGAGCCGTCGCGCCACCTCGTCCATGCCCACAGTCGGCACCCAGGCGCTGTCGGTCTGCCGCTTCATCTGGTCCTGCACCAGATAGAGCATTGGCAGCACGGCACTCGCCTGCTTTCCCGGCGGATACTTCGCCAGGATCGGTGGAATTGCTGCCTCGCTCTCCGCATCGAACAGGAAGTGCTCCGGCTGAACGAAGCCGGTGTCGTTGTTCTCAGCCATGTCTATCTGTCAATCTCGCCGAATACGATGTCGAGCGACCCGATGATCGCCACCGTGTCCGCCAGCATGTGCCGCTTCGCCATCACGTCAATGGCCTGCAGGAACGCGAAACCGGTCGAGCGTATCTTGCAGCGATAGGGACGATTGGTGCCGTCGGCGACAAGGTAGACACCGAACTCCCCCTTGGGACTCTCCACGACAGTGTAGGTGGCGCCCGGCGGCACGTGATAGCCCTCGGTGTAGAGCTTGAAGTGATGGATCAGCGCCTCCATTGAGCGCTTCATCTCAGAGCGGTGCGGTGGCGTGAACTTGCGGTCCTGCACCTTCACCGGGCCCGGCCGCAGCTTGCCAAGCGCCTGCTGAATGATCTTCACGCTCTCACGCATCTCGGCAAGCCGCACGAGATACCGATCATAGCAATCGCCGTTGCGTCCGACCGGAACCTTGAAGTCCACCTCAGCGTATTTGTCGTATGGCTGGGACCGTCGCAGATCCCACGGCACGCCGCTCGCGCGCAGACACGGCCCGGCGAACCCCCACGCCAGCGCCGCCTGCGCATCCATCACGCCGATATCGACCGTGCGCTGCTTCCAGATGCGGTTGCCGGTGAGCAACTCTTCCAGGTCGTCGACGAACTTCGGAAACGTCTCGGCCCAGGCAGCAATGCGCGCTTCCAATCCGGCCGGCAGATCTTTCGCAACCCCACCTGGACGGAAGTAGTTCGCATGCAGCCGCGCGCCCGAGGCAGCCTCGTGGAACTCCATGAGCTTCTCGCGTTCCTCGAACCCCCACAGGCTTGGCGTGATCGCGCCGACGTCCAGCGCGTAGGTCGTCACGTTGAGCAGGTGGTTCAGCACGCGGGTGATCTCGGCGAACAGCACGCGGATCCACTGCCCGCGTTCCGGCACCTCGATGCCCAGCAGCTTCTCGGTCGCCAGCGCGAAGGCGTGTTCCTCGCACATCGGCGAGACGTAATCGAGCCGGTCGAAATACGGCACTGCCTGCATATACGTCTTGTACTCGATCAGCTTCTCAGTGCCGCGATGCAGCAAGCCGATATGCGGATCGGCGCGTTCCACCACCTCGCCGTCCATCTCCAGGATCAGCCGCAACACACCATGCGCCGCCGGATGCTGCGGTCCGAAATTGATGGAGTGGCTGTCGATCTCGACGACCTTGGTCGCGGTCGGGCGGGCCTCGACATCCGGCGTTTCGCTCATCGTCTTACGCCTTCGTCTCGGGTGGCGGCGGCACTTCGCTCGCCCGTGCCGTGTGCACCTTCTCGTCGCCAGGCAGCGTGGTGATCGCCTCCCACGGCGACAGGAAATCGAACGATCGGAAATCCTGGGTAAGCCGCACCGGTTCGTACACCACGGCCTTGCGGTCTTCGTCGTAGCGAACCTCGACATAGCCGGTCAGCGGGAAGTCCTTGCGCAGCGGATGCCCTTCAAATCCGTAGTCGGTCAGAATGCGCCGCAGATCCGGCTGGTCGGAGAACACGATGCCGAACAGGTCCCAGGCCTCGCGCTCCCACCACGTCGCGACCGGCCACACGGCGTGCACCGAGGGCACCGGGATGTTCTCATCGGTCGTGACGATAAGGCGCAGTCGCTGATTGAGCGAAACCGACAACAGATTGTAGACGACATCAAACCGCTCGGTGCGTTCCGGCCAATCGACGCCGCAAACGTCCATGACCTGCTCGAATGCGAACCGCGGATCATCGCGCAATGTGGTTACCAGTTGCAGCAACCGGTCGCGATCGGCGTGCGCGACAACCTCGCCTTTCTCCGTAACGACGGCACTGACACCAGGCAGAGTGGAAACGGCTTCAGCGAGATCAGCCACGGAGAATCGTCCCCGTGCGGCGGATCTTCTTTTGCAGCTGCATGATGCCGTACACCAGCGCCTCTGCGGTGGGCGGACAGCCAGGTACATAAACATCGACCGGCACGACGCGATCGCAGCCGCGCACCACCGAATATGAGTAGTGATAATAGCCGCCGCCGTTGGCACAGCTTCCCATGCTGATCACCCAGCGAGGCTCCGGCATCTGGTCGTACACCTTGCGCAACGCCGGGGCCATTTTGTTGGTCAGCGTGCCGGCGACAATCATCACGTCGCTTTGCCGCGGCGACGCGCGCGGGATAGTGCCGAACCGATCGAGGTCGTAGCGTGGCATGTAGGCGTGGATCATCTCCACCGCGCAGCACGCCAGGCCAAACGTCATCGGCCAAAGACTGCCGGTCCGCGCCCAGTTCACCACCTTGTCGATGTTGGCGACGATGAAGCCCTTGTCGGCGATCTCACCGGTGATGCCCTTCACCACCGCATCCTGCTCAGAACCGGGCGGTAGCGCGTCGCGGTTCCAGGCGATGGCATTGCTTCCACTCATGCCGCTACTCCCAATCCAACGCTCCCTTACACCACTCGTAGATGAAACCGACGGTCAGCACGCCAAGGAAGCCCAGCATCGACAGGAAACCGAACCAGCCGATGTCCTTCAGCGATACTGCCCAAGGGAACAGGAACGCCACTTCGAGATCGAAGATGATGAAAAGAATCGCCACAAGATAAAACCGCACATCAAAGCGGCGCCGGGCATCGTCGAACGGCTCGAAGCCGCATTCGTAGGCAGAGACCTTCTCGGGATACGGCTTTTGCCGCGCCGCGAGCAGCGAACCGCCCACCATTGCCAGGGCAATTCCCCCGGCGATCACCATGAACACCAGGACGGGCAGATATCCATAGAGCACTGGCTGCATGTCAGGTCCGATCGAACAGGCGTTCGTCACGCGCCGGACGCGGCCCTCAGAACCGGGCCATGCCAGGACACCCCGACGCGAAACGCGCGGACATTAACCCCAACCGCGCGCCACCGCCATAGGCTCCGGCTTACTGGCGCGAGCGACGGGACTCGAACCCGCGACCTCCGGCGTGACAGGCCGGCGCTCTAACCAACTGAGCTACGCCCGCGCAGACAGGAGGCACGACTTACGGCGCGCGCATTGCCGGGTCAAGCACTCACCATTGGTGGGCGGTGACGGGTTTGAACCGCCGACCCTCTCGGTGTAAGCGAGACGCTCTACCGCTGAGCTAACCGCCCGCAGTCATTCACTGTACCGCGTCCTTCAATCCCTTTCCGGCCTTGAAGCGGACGGTGGTCGATGCCGGAATCGCCATCTCCTCGCCGGTCCGGGGATTGCGGCCGGTACCCGCCTTGCGCTCAGCCGTTACGAATGTGCCAAACCCGAGCAGACGCACCTCTTCCTTCGCCTTGAGCGCACCCTCGATCACGCCGAACACCGCATCAACTACCTCGGTCGCCTTATTGCGCGGCAATTCGGTCTGGTCCGCGACAGCCGCGATGAGATCCATCTTGTTCACTGGCTCAATTCCTCTTGATGCGGTGATACAACTGGCGCCGGCACGGAATGGCCGACCGGGGGCACGACACTAATGGCGCGGTTTCTGCCACGTCAATGCAGCAGAAAGGCCCGCCGGACCATGCCGACGGGCCTTCCCATGAACGCGCGATCAGTGCGGCAGCGAAGCCGCGGGCTGCTGTGGCGGAGGCGGAGGAGTCGGTTCTGCCGGCTCCTCCCACTCGATCGCCTCAGGCCTGCTCGCCAGTGCCTGCGCGATTACCTCATCCACGTCGGCAACCGGCACGATCTTCAGGTGCCGTTTGACGTTGTCCGGTATCTCCGCAAGGTCCTTCTCGTTCTCCTTGGGAATGAACACCGTGTTGATCCCGGCGCGCAGCGCTGCCAGCAGCTTCTCCTTCAGCCCGCCGATCGGCAGAACGCGGCCACGCAGCGTGATCTCGCCGGTCATCGCCACGTCGCGTCGCACCGGTATGCCGGTGAGGATCGACACGATCGACGTGGCCATCGCGACTCCAGCCGACGGTCCATCCTTGGGCGTCGCACCCTCGGGCACGTGCACGTGGATGTCGCGCTTCTCGAACAGCGTCGGCTTGATACCGAACCGGGTCGAGCGGCTGCGAACATAGCTGAGTGCCGCTGACACGCTTTCCTGCATCACGTCGCCCAGCTTGCCGGTGATCTTGATGTTGCCCTTGCCCGGCAACAGCACCAACTCGATGGTGAGGATCTCGCCGCCAACCTCCGTCCAGGCCAGGCCGGTAACCACACCGACCATGTCCTCGGCCTCGGTCTCGCCGAACCGGAACTTCCGAACGCCCGAGTATTTCTCGAGGCTCTTCCGCGTGATCGCCACCTTCTTCGTCTTCTTGGTGACGATCTCCTTCACCGCCTTGCGGGCGAGGTTGGCGATCTCGCGCTCCATGTTCCGCACGCCCGCTTCCCGGGTGTAGTAGCGGATCAGGTCGCGCAGCGCGTCGTCCGAGATATGCCACTCGTCCGGTTTCAGTCCATGCGCCTCGGACTGCTTGGCGATCAGGTGTCGCTTGGCGATCTCCACCTTCTCATCCTCGGTGTAGCCGGGGATACGGATGATCTCCATGCGGTCCATCAGCGGCTGCGGCATACGAAGCGAATTCGCCGTTGTGACGAACATCACGTCGGACAGATCGTAGTCCACCTCCAGGTAGTGATCGTTGAAGGTGGAGTTCTGCTCCGGGTCCAGCACCTCCAGCAGCGCCGACGACGGATCGCCGCGCCAGTCGGCGCCCAGCTTGTCGACCTCGTCCAGCAGGAACAGCGGGTTCGAGGTCTTCGCCTTCTTCATGCCCTGGATCACCTTTCCAGGCATCGAGCCGATATAGGTGCGCCGGTGCCCGCGGATCTCCGCTTCGTCGCGCACGCCACCGAGTGACATGCGCACGAAATTGCGTCCCGTCGCCTTCGCCACCGACTTGCCGAGTGAGGTCTTGCCGACGCCGGGCGGGCCGACCAGGCACAGGATCGGCCCGCGCACCTTCGGCGACCGCGCCTGCACGGCGAGATACTCGATGATACGTTCCTTCACCTTCTCCAGCCCGTAGTGATCGGCTTCCAGCACCTTCTCCGCCGCAGTCACGTCGTTGCGGATCTTGCTGCGCTTCTTCCAGGGGATCGACAGCATCCAGTCGAGGTAGTTGCGCACCACCGTCGCCTCGGCGCTCATCGGGCTCATGGTCTTGAGCTTCTTCAGCTCCTGCATGGCCTTTTCGCGCGCCTCCTTCGAGAAACGCGTCTTCTTGATGCGCGCCTCAAGCTCGGCGTTCTCGTCCTTGCCGTCCTCGCCCTCGCCAAGCTCCTTCTGGATCGCCTTGAGCTGCTCGTTCAGGTAATACTCGCGCTGGGTCTTCTCCATCTGCCGCTTCACACGGCTGCGGATACGCTTCTCCACCTGCAGCACGCCGATCTCGGACTCCATGTGCCCGAACACGCGCTCCAGCCGCTCGCCGACCTTGGCGATCTCCAGCAGTTCCTGTTTCTCGGCGATCTTCAGGTTGAGATGGCTCGCCACCGTGTCGGCGAGCTTCGAGGGCTCCTCGATCTGGTTGAGCGAAACGAGCACCTCAGGCGCGATCTTCTTATTCAGCTTGATGTACTGCTCGAACTGCGAGACCACAGTGCGGCCGAGCGCTTCGAGCTCCTTGGCGTCTACGCCCTGATCAGGCATCGCCTCCACGAACGCCTCGAAGTAGCTGTCGGTGTCGCGGAAGCCCGTGATCTTGGCGCGCTTGCCGCCCTCCACCAGCACCTTGACCGTGCCGTCCGGAAGCTTGAGCAGCTGCAGGATCGTCGAGACGGTGCCGACACGATAGATATCGTCGGCTGACGGATCATCCTGGGAGGCGTTCTTCTGCGCCACCAGCAGGATTTGCTTGTCATCCTTCATCACCGCTTCCAGCGCGCGGACGGATTTCTCGCGCCCGACGAACAGCGGCACAATCATGTGGGGAAATACGACGATATCGCGCAATGGCAGGACGGCCAGTACGTCGCCGCTCGCGGGAACAGGGGTTATCTCGTCCGGTATTTTCTCATCCGGACGTCCCTGCGGTTCCGGCGCAGGCCGATCGGAGTCGTTCATGGTTGACCTCCTTTATGGACAGTCGACGCCCAATCCGCCCGACTTATGCAACCCTTGCGGCACGGAAGGCGCCCCAACGGGCGGCTAGCCCCCTGGACAGGATGGCATATCGGCTGCCGGGCAATGCAGCGCAAGACCTTCAAATTCCAGGGTCGCAAATTCGCGAGCGACCGCGACCGGCGGCTCAGGCGGAGCTTTCCGCTCGCCCCTTGCCGTACAGGTATAGCGGGTTGGATCGCGCTTCGGCGACTTCGCGGTTGATCACCACCTCCTCTACACCATCGAGACCGGGAAGTTCGAACATGGTACCCAGCAGGATAGACTCCATGATCGAACGCAAACCGCGGGCACCGGTGCGCCGGGCGATCGCCCGGGTCGCAACGGAATGCAAAGCGTCGTCCGTGAAGGAAAGTTTCACCCCCTCCATCTCGAACAGCCTGCCATACTGCTTGACCAGCGCGTTCTTCGGCTTGGTCAGGATCTCCATCAGCGCGCCCTCGTCCAGGTCCTCGAGGGTCGCCACAACCGGCAAGCGGCCGATGAATTCGGGGATCAATCCGAACTTCAGCAGATCCTCTGGCTCGACCTCACGCAGAATCGCGCCAGTTCGCCGCTCGTCCTGCGACCGCACCTCCGCGCCATAGCCGATGCCGGACCCCTTGCCCCGGGCGGCTATGATCTTCTCCAGTCCGGAGAATGCGCCGCCGCAGATGAACAATATGTTGGTGGTATCGACCTGCAGGAATTCCTGCTGCGGGTGCTTGCGACCACCCTGCGGTGGCACCGAGGCGACAGTGCCTTCCATGATCTTGAGCAAAGCCTGCTGGACGCCCTCGCCGCTCACGTCGCGCGTGATCGACGGGTTGTCGGACTTGCGTGAGATCTTGTCGACCTCGTCGATATAGACGATGCCCCGCTGTGCCCGCTCAACGTTGTAGTCGGCGGACTGCAGCAGCTTCAGGATGATGTTCTCGACGTCCTCGCCGACATAGCCCGCCTCAGTCAGCGTCGTCGCGTCCGCCATGGTGAACGGGACGTCCAGGATGCGGGCCAGCGTCTGGGCGAGCAGGGTCTTGCCGGACCCGGTCGGACCAACCAGCAGGATATTCGACTTGGCGATCTCGATGTCGTTGTTCTTCTGGCCGTGCGCCAGCCGCTTGTAATGATTATGCACGGCGACCGAGAGCACACGCTTGGCGTGGTCCTGGCCGATCACGTAGTCGTCGAGCACCTTGCAGATCTCGCGCGGCGTCGGCACGCCGTCGCGCGACTTGACAAGGTGCGTCTTGTGCTCCTCACGGATGATGTCCATGCAGAGTTCGACGCATTCGTCGCAGATGAATACCGTCGGACCGGCTATGAGCTTGCGCACCTCATGCTGGGACTTGCCGCAGAATGAGCAGTAGAGAGTGTTCTTCGAATCGCCGGACTTGCTCATGCGTACTCCTGCCCCGGACTCGCGGGGAGCCACGGGGTGACTTTACTCTCCGGGGGCCGGAGGGGACAAGAACCACGATCGGCCTAGGCTAGTGCCGTCCCTTCGGCCAGCAAATGGCGTGCCAGCCCGAGAACTGGATGGTCCTAGGTCAGGACCGGCCGCCAACTTCCTCCGGCGTGGGGCGGTTCTCCACCACCTCATCGACCAGGCCAAAATCACGGCTTTCCTCAGCCGACATGTAGGCGTCGCGCTCCAGCTTACGCTCGATCGCCTCGATCGGCTGGCCGGTGTGGCGGACATAGATCTCGTTCAGCCGCTTGCGCAGGGTCAGGATCTCGCGCGCCTGGATTTCGATGTCGGTTGCCTGACCCTGGGCCCCGCCCGAAGGCTGGTGGACCATGATCCGTGAATTCGGCAGGGCGTAGCGCTTGCCCTTGGCACCGGCGGCCAGCAACAGGCTGCCCATCGAAGCCGCCTGCCCAATGCAGACGGTGGACACCGGGCTACGGATATATTGCATCGTGTCATAGATCGCGAGGCCGGCCGACACCACGCCGCCAGGACTATTGATATAGAATGAGACATCCTTGCTGGGGTTCTCAAACTCCAGATACAGCAACTGGGCGCAGATCAGCGAACTGACCTGGTCAAACACCGCCCCTGTGAGGAATATGATCCGCTGCTTCAGCAGGAGCGAATAGATGTCGTAGGCGCGCTCCCCCCGGGCGGTCTGCTCCACCACCATTGGCACGAGATTATTTGAATAGATTTCAACGGGATCGCGATCCTGCATGATGGACACCCTCAAGTCGGCACGTACCCATAGATAGGCGAAACCGGTCCGGACTCCAACCGGCCAGACGGCCAGTACTTCATTGCGTGGTCGCTGGTGGGTCGGAGAGCTTATCGGTGGCCTCCGCGGACTGGTCTGCGACAGGTTGGTCGGTGGTAGCCGCGGGTTGGTCAGTTGCGGCCGCAGACTGGTCAGTGGTGGCCGCGACCAGCGAGACAGCGGCCGGCGGCTCCTGCGCCAGTTCCTCCGGCGTGACAGTCTTCTCCTCGACCTTGGCCAGCTCCAGAATGAAGTCGATCACCTTCTCCTCGAACAAAGGAGCGCGCAGCGCATCGGCCGCCCGCGGATTCTGCCGGAAGAACTCGAACAACTGCTGTTCCTGGCCCGGATAGCGCATCGCCTCAGCGCGCATCGCACGGGTCATCTCGTCCTGACCGACGGTGATGCTGTTCACCCGGCCGATCTCTGCCAGCAACAGGCCCAGCCGGACGCGGCGCTCCGCGATGGCGCGATACTCTGCCTTCAGCGTCTCGTCATCCTTCACCTTATCATCGTCGTCCAGCCGTCCGGCCTGCCGATCTGCCTCCAGGCGCTGCCAGATCTGGCTGAATTCCTGCTCCACCATCCCCTCGGGGGAGGCGAACCTGGTCATGTCAGCGAGCGCATCCAGCAACTGGCGCTTCAGCCGCAGCCGAGCCATCTGATCGTACTCGGTCTGAAACCGTCGGTTAACGGTCTCCCGCATCTCCGCCAGATCCTCGAAGGCGAGCTTCTTCGCCAGCTCATCGTCGAGGGCCGGCACCAGCGGACGGCTCAGCGTGTGGGCGGTGACGTCGAAGCTCGCGGCCTTGCCGGCCAAGGTCGGCACGCCGTACTCGGCCGGGAAGGTAACCTCGATCGTGCGGGTCTCACCCGGCTTTATCCCCTCGAGCTGCTCGCTGAAGCCCGGAATGAAACCCGTGCCACCGATTTCCACCTCGATGCCGTTGCCCGTGCCGCCCGGGAACTCGGCCCCATCGATGCGCCCGACATAATCGACGGTGAGCACCTCGCCCTTCGCCGCGCCGCGGTCGCCGAGCTCATCGGCGGTGATCGGTTCGAGTGTCCGATTGCGTTGGGCGATGCCGGCGAGCGCCTCGTCCACCGCCTCCGCCGGTGCCTCGGCCCGCAACCGGGTGAGCTGCACCGCCGCGAAGTCCGGCATCGTGATCTCCGGCAACAGCTCGAGCTCGACCTTGAACTCCAGGTCCTTGGCCGCGACGCCGCTCGGATCAAGGCTCAGGACGTCGACCTTGGGCTGCAGTGCGGGCCGCAGGCCGCGCTCAGTCAACACCTGTTGCGTGGCCTCGGTGACCGACTCCTCCAGCACCTCGGCATTGACCGCCGTGCCAAAGCGCTGGCGCACCACGGTGGGAGGGATCTTGCCCGGCCGAAACCCGGGCAAGGTCAGTGTCTTGCCGAGATTGGCCAGTCGGGCGGCGCGCTTGGTCTCGATATCGGCGGCTGGAACCACCACGGTGTAGGCGCGCTTCAGCCCCTCGGAGAGCGTTTCGGTAACCTGCATTGTCCAACCCCGTCGATGTCCGCCCGCAGCGTGGTGCGGGCGGAGGGATTTGAACCCCCACGGCTTGCGCCACCAGAACCTAAATCTGGCGTGTCTGCCAGTTCCACCACGCCCGCCCTCGTGTGCCCGCCCAGCCGCGAACGCGGGGCTTTAGCGCACGCTGCCCGGCGGGACAAGGAAGCGGACGGCGCTTTTCGGGGCTGCCCTTTGACCCGCGGTGCCCACAGTGCAAGAATCCACATCGTCCATCCCGATCGCTCACAGGGAACTTGCGCGTTACTTGCTGATATCTTCTCGCTTGCCCCCATGCCAATCCGGTCACTCCCGTGCTAACTTGGTTTCAACCGGTATCATTTCGTAGGTGTACGCATGGCGCAGGCTAGCCGCAGCAAGGGGAAGGCCCGACCGAAGTCCCGCTCCGGCAACGGATCGCACGAGCCCACTGCTGCTGCCGGGCGAGACTACAACATCGCCGCGGTGGGTCGTGCGCTCGACCTGCTCGAGGCATTGTCGCGTATCGGTCCGGCTCCCCTGGCCGCCCTGGCGGACCAGGCGCGCTGCACCCGAACGGCCGGCTTCCGCTTGTTGCGCACCCTGGAGGCTCGCGGCTTCGCGATCCAGGACGAAGCGCGCGGGATGTGGCGGCTCGGCGCGCGATGGGGCGTCCTGGGCCGTGCCGCGGCCGAACAAGGCGCACTCGAGGCGACCGCCATGCCGTTCCTCGCCGCTCTCGGCAAGACCTGCGGCGAGAATGTCTATCTTAGGGTACGCGACGGCCTGGAGAGCGAGACCATCGCGATCTACCAGGCTGACCCGGGCCTACGGCTCTACAGTGAGGTCGGCAAGCGCCAGCCGCTGCACGCCGGGTCAAGCCGACTGTTGCTGGCCCACGCGCCTGAGGCGGTGCAGACCCAGGTACTCGCCCAGCGCCTGCCGCGTTTCACACCGGCAACCAGAACCGACGCCGCATGGATCGCCGCCGACCTCCAGCGCATCCGCACCCGTGGCTATCTGCTCACCACCGACGAAGTTGTCGCCGGCGCGGCGACGGTCGCCGGACCGGTGCGCGACGCGTCGGGCCAGGTGGTGGCCGTGCTCTCGGTCAGTGCTCCAACGATGCGGATGCGCCCGCCGCGGCCACGCGCCCTGCTGCCGATGGTCCTGGATGCCGCTGCGAAACTGTCCCACACCCTGGGTGCCGCCGCCGGACCAACGGCGAGCAAGCCGGCCGAGGGGCGACGAGGTCAGGGGCAGCCGGCCGCGTCGACCGGCGGTACCGGCGAAGCGGCTCCGGCCCTGGCCGCATCCGGACCGCATTCGATCTTTCGCTGATCGTCAGGCCTCTTCCCTCGGCTTCAGCACGCCCGAGTAGGTGAGAAGCGCCAGCGAAGTTACCAGCTTCCCAACGAACGAGAACACCGACCAGAACAGTCGCCATCCGGCCGCACTTGGCCGCGTATCGACCCAACACTTGTCCAACTGGTGCAGGGTCATCACCGGCACCATCATGTCCATCGCGTAGAACACCGGCTGGATATCGTTGTCCCCGCAGCGGGGCGCGGCCGCCGTCGACTGGCCCTGCCCGGGGCGCAGGAAGGCGGGCGCGTCGGTCACCTCGGTCATGGTGTAGGACGCGCTGACCACCAGTACGGCGGCCTGCTTCCAGGCCGACCAGACGCCGGCCGTGCCGATCGCCAGCAGGATCATCACAGTCGCAGTGGCCCGACCGGGCGACAGACCGAACCCGAAGCAGATCCCCCAGACCCATCTCAGCAGGCGGGATATTCGGTTGGCGGCCGGCGCCGCCCACTGCTCGGCGATGGCAACCTCGCGCGCCGCCTGGTAATGGCCCTGCGCCCGCAGCACCTTCGCGAGATGCCGATACGGCTGCGGATAATACTGGCTGGTGCCGCCCTGTTGGCGCTGAACCCACGCCAGCCGCTGCCTCACATGAGACCGCCGTACGTGCAGCATGCGGCGCGCCAGAAGCATCGTCCGGGACGCGAGACGGCCTCGGCCCAGATGCGACGCCCAGCGGCCGAACGCCGAAAGCGCGACACCGAGGCCACCCGTCTCATCCGAAGGCAGACGGCCGAACCGATCGTATACGAAGCCGTCGAGATTGAGTGTGCAGAACACGCCCTTCTGTTCCCGGCCGATACCCCATCCGGCGGGGAAGCCGGCATCGTCCAGGGTTCCGGCTCTGGCGCCGCCGAGGTCGATCGCGAGCGGCACTTCGGCGGTGAGGTCGCGTGCCATGAGTGCCGCGCCGATCCGCGCATGCGACAGCAGGATCCTTGGCGGTGCATCCACCCCGGCGCGGTAGCCACGGCGCGTATCATCCGTGCCGGTCTCGCGCGGAAACCGTAGCCCATCCCAGATCAAACTGCCGCCAGCCTGGAGGTTCTCGCAATCGAGCCGGCCGAGCACGGAGACCCCTATCAGCTTCACGTCCCCGGCGACCGCCAGGTTGGTCGCCACCATGGCGCCCGCCGCCGCCCGTCCGGCCGCCATCGGCGTCGGACCGATCAATGTCGCGGTGGAGCAGTCGAGATCGCGGCCGATCTTGGTGCCCCACAGGCTCACATGGCCCACGCTGGCGAAGCCCATGTTCAAAAGCACATCGCCGGCGACCGCGACGTTGGTCAGCCGCAGCGTCTCGCGCGATCCCCCCTCCGACCAGTTCTCCAGCGCGGCACCGCAGCATTCGACGTTGCTGTCGATCGTCGCCCCCAGCAGGCTGACCCCGCCGCGCGCGGTGAAACCGTGGCGCAACAGCACCGCGCCGCCGATCTGCGCATTCTCGGCAGCGAGGGCGACACCGGTGCCGTCGGCCGTGGCATTGGTCAGGCTGGCGCCGTCGCATTCGAGGTTGCCGCCGATCCTGATGCCGATCAGGCTGATCGCGCCGCAGGCGGCAAACCCGTTGCGCAGCAGCACGGCGCCCGCGATCTCCGCGTGATCCGCCGCGAGTGCGATACCCGCGCCATCCTCGGTCGCGTTGACGAGACTGGCACCGTCGCATTCCAGACTGTTGCCGATGCGTGTGCCCCGCAGGCTGATCGCGCCTTCGGCGGCAAAGCCATTGCGCAGCAGGACCGAGCCGCCGATCTCGGCAGTGTCGGCGGCGAGCACCACGGTGCTGCCGTCCTCGGAACGGTTGACCAGCCGCGCGGCGTTCATGTCGAGCGTGCCGGCAATACGGGCGCCCATCAGCCAGATGACACCGGCCGCCACAAATCCGTCGCCCAGGATGACGACACCGTCGAACCGCGCCGCCTGGGCGCCGATCGCATCGCCCTCGCCGGCACCGATACGTGCGCCGCGAGCGATCACGTCGCCGGTCACGTGCGCGGTGTCGAGCGCAACGCCACCGATCGCAGTGAACCCGCCCATAAGATCGAGGCTGCCACGGATTTCCGCTCCGGACAGGCGCAGCGCATAGCGGGCGTCGCGGTGTGCAATGCCGGCGCGCGCCGGCGGGATTTGGAGGTGCGCCCCACGTGCCAGGAGGTCGCCGTCGATCACCGCGGCATGCGCATCGATCCAGGCGGTCTCTGCCAGCGGCATCACGCCCGAAACGTCAAATGAGCCGTCGATCCGAAGACCGCGTGCCCGTATTTCGCAAATGCTGCTGTCACGCAAAGATAAGCGGGCGAGACGCGCGTTGGTAAGGTCCACCGGTGCGCAGATTTCGCAGGCCTCGAGAGTGAGCGCAGGGAGACCCGCTTCGGATGGCCCGGCGCAGTCGGCGAGATCGAGCATTCCCTCGATGCGGGCGCCACGGATGCGCACGCCTGGCAAGCGGACCGGCCAGGGATCGTGCGGGGCAGGCAGACATAGCAGCACATGACGCAGGAAACCGGCACGAACAACGGGTGATGCAGCACCGCCTAGGTCCGCAACCTCCGCCCGGCCCGTGCGCGCCAGCACCTCGGCTTCGGCGTCCAGCAGGACCGTCGGATCGAAGGTCAGGATGCGTTGCTCATCGGGCATGCCGTCGCAACGGTAACGAGCCACCGCGGTTCGGCAAAGGCGGCCGGTCAGCTCCTGACCAGCGCACGCTCGCGGGCCGAGGCTTCCCGGCGCACGCGTGCCACGGCCCCCTCGCCGCCACTGGTCGCGTGGTAGAGGTCCAGTGTGTCGAGTTCATCGTCGCGCGGTGGTGCGATGGCGAGGTCGGTGTAGCTCCAGCGGTCCGGTGCCCGAAGCACCTGCCGCAGAGTCCGCTTCGCGTTGCGATAGACCGCGAGATAGCCGCAGGCCTTCGCCACCGTTTCAGCGGCATAGCGCGGGTAGAACACGAAGGGGCTCTCGAGAGGAATGCCGTGCCGCCTGTCACGGCGGAACTTCATGCGGAACGCGCCGCCCTCCAGCGGATGCACACCTTCATACAGGGTCATCAGCTTGAACCATAGCAGGGTCGAAAGCGCGGTCTTCGGGCGCCCGGACGGATGCGCTGCGGCCCGACGCAGGATCGTGTGCATGTGGTCCGGCGTGTAGTAATTCGCCCATGCCGCGCGGTATGCCTCATCCCACTCCGCGTCCGACATGCGCGCGTGGTGCGTTACGCGATGATGGAGATCGTACTTGTTCAGGTCGGGGTCCATCCAGATGCCCTGTTCCCAGAGGATCTTGTGATCCTCAGATCCGGGCAATGGTGTCAGAATGAAGAATTCCAATATGTCGAGCGGCAGTTCGCGTTTGATAATCTCGACGTCGCGCAGGATCGAGTCCTTCGTATCGGCGGGAAAACCGATGATGTAGCCGGCACAGGTGATGGCGCCGGCTTCGCGCCACGCCTGCAGCATCTCACGATACTCGGTGATGCGGTTCTGTCGCTTCTTTGCCGCCAGCAGATTCTCCGGGTTGATGTTCTCCAGACCGATAAACACCCGACGTACACCGGCGCGACCAGCCTTCGCGATGAAGTTCGGAATACGATGGCAGAGCGTGTCAACCTGGATGGTGAAGCCGAGGTTGAGCCCTTCCTCACGCAGTGCGATCATTCGGTCGAACAGCGATTCCCACTGACGGTTGCGGGCAAAATTGTCGTCTGTGATGAAGAAGCGTTTGATGCCCTGTGCGGCATTGTCGCGGATGATCCGTTCCAGATCATCCGCTGAACGGAACCGGCTCTTGCGTCCCTGGACATTGATGATGGTACAGAACGAACACTGATACGGGCAGCCGCGGCCGAGATCGATGCTGGACAGCGATCCGGACGTGCGCCGCAGGTGCTTGCTCGGCAAGATTGGCGGCGGCTCGCCCTCGAGGGAGGGCAGGTCGTCCATGAAATTGTATAGCGGCTGCAGCCTTCCGACCGAGGCGTCACGGATCACTGCATCGAGCCGTCCTGCTTCGGCTTCACCAGCGAAGAAGCTGATGCCCAACGTCTGCGCGTCATGCAACTCCGGCGGCATCTCGGGCAGCATTGCGAGACAGCCGGAGATGTGGAAGCCGCCCATGGCGACCGGCCATCCCTCGGCAAGGAACGGGCGCGCCAGATCGACAGCACGCGGAAACTGATTGGTCTGCACCCCAACCAGAGCGATCAGCGCCTTGCCACCAGCGCGCCTGATGTCACGGATGATACGGTCCGGGCGCACGCGCCGATTGGTTTCATCGTAAGTGTGCAGGCGAATTTCGACGTTCGGACCAAGCGCTCGGCGTCGCTGTGCGTCCTCCGCAAGTCCGTTCAGGCAGGCAAGCGTGTTCGAAGGTATAGCCGATCTGATCCATTGGATCGGATAGCCTTGACTGTCGTAATGTGTCGGCTTGATCAGGACGACGTGGAAAACGCCCGCTGAAGCGGTGCCGTGTTCGGCCATCAAGACGTCTTCCCCGACATTATGAGTACGCACGTCGCCGTTGGATTATCGCGGATTCGTCAGCGCGGCGCAACGGTTCAGGAAATGCCCGCCTTTTTCGCTTCGTCCAACAGCGCGGGAACGCCCTCAGTGATCGTGTGGATGCCGAGAACGCTGGTGAGCTGCAGCACCTCCATGATCTCCGCCACTGTCGCACCGTGGCCAAGTGCGTTGCGGATATGTGTGCGCAGGCCAGGCAGATAGAGGTGCGTGGTCGCCGCGTCGATCGCGACATAGATCAGCTCGCGGAACTTCGGCGACAGTGTGCCGTACTGCCACGGCACCGACGACAAGCGCGAATAGGCATCGAAGAACTCCGGCGAGTGCTGCAGGAGCTGCTCCCACACCGGATTCCAATAGCCGCGATTTCGCACGAATTCCTGCTTCAGCTTCTCCTGTCCGGCGGTAAGTGGCCCTTCCTTCACTTCGCCGCCGCGACCAGACTTGCGCAGTTCGTCGATCAATATCGGCAGTCCGGTAGACATGGTGTGAATGCCGAGTACCGAGACAATTTCCAACACCTCCATCACCTCGTCCCGCGTGGCGCCATGCTTCAGCGCATTGGCGATGTGAATACGGGTGCCGGGATTGTAGAGATGCGTCGTGGAGGCATCGATCGCAACGTAGATCAGCTCCTTGAGCTTCGGCGGCAGCGTGCCGTGCTTCCACGGCACGGAGGACAACACGCTGTAAGCCTCGAAGAACTCCGGCGAAAGCTGCAGCACGCCATCCCAGAGCTCGCTCCAATAGCCGCGTGCCGCGATGAAGTCGTCCTTCAGTTTTTGTCGGCGAGCGTCCAGGTCGGCCATTGCTCATTCCCCCAATTCGCGACTGGCGCGGTCGCCCTGATAGCACGACGACCGGGTCAGCGAAGCAATGCTCGCACCTGACACGGACGGTGGCGATCTCGATTTCCCCGGCCACTGATTGGCCGCGCTGTGAATCGCTTCATATCGGAGCGGCTCCCGCCCGCCCATGTTCCGTCGCGTCAAGCAGCCGCCGAAGCGAAGGAGAGGGTTATGGGCAAGTTTCTGGTTCTAGCCGCCGCCACAGTGGCCCTCAACGCATTCGCACCCCTGGTCCATGCGCAAGACTACGTGGTTAACGGCCATGCGGCATCGAAGGCAGAAGCGCAGTTCTTGGCGTCCTACAGCGCCCCGGCGGGCCACTGGCAGGTCGACGGGTATGGCTTCTCGCGGGTTGCCGACGAGCATCCGGTCGAGCCAGTGGCGCAGACTGCCGGACCGAAGTGCTGGTATGTGCTCGACGTGCGGCTCTGTGATTGAGCTGAACAGCACTCGGAGTTGCCCGGCCGGGCAACTCCGAGTTCGCGGCGGCGATTGTTGACGGGCGCGGGTCCGTTGCCTACGCGCCACATCCCTCATCGCGCAGCAGTTCGGTCACAGCCTCGGCCGGCACGTCGCCGGCGGTGAACGCCTGGCCGATGCCGCGCGCGAGCACAAACTGCAGCGCCCCATCGCGCACCTTCTTGTCGCGCCGCATGTGCCCGATCAACGTCTCGGCGGAGAGGCGCCGGTTCAGCATGCGCAGCTCCGCCGGCATTCCCAACGTCGCGACATGCGACACCACGCGGTCCGCGTCGTCCGCGGCACAGTGCCCGAGCCGCGCCGACAGCCGGAACGCCAGCCCCAGCCCCACGGCAACACCCTCACCGTGCAGCAGGCCGCCCGTGTAGCCATATTCCGCTTCCAGCGCGTGGCCGAATGTGTGGCCGAGATTGAGCAGCGCGCGGCCGTCGTTCGGCTTTTCCTCGCGCTCATCGTCGCCGACCACCGCAGCCTTGAACGCGCAGGCACGCATAATCGCCTCGGCCTGCGCCTCACGGTCGCCACCGACCACGGCGGCGCCGTTCGCCTCGCACCAGGCGAAGAACGCCGGATCGCCGATCAGGCCAGCCTTGGCAATTTCGGCATAGCCGGCGCGCAGCTCGCGCGGCGGCAGCGTGGCGAGCGTCCCGGTGTCGGCGAGCACCATGCGCGGCTGATAGAATGCACCGACGAGGTTCTTGCCTTGCGCGGTGTTCACAGCGGTCTTGCCGCCGACCGACGAATCAACCTGCGACAGCAGCGTGGTCGGAACCTGCACGAGCGGCAGGCCGCGCAATGTCGTGGCAGCGGCGAAGCCGGCGAGATCGCCAACGACGCCGCCGCCGAGTGCGATCACCGTGGTCCGCCGCTCGACGCGGGCCTCCAGCAACTGATCGACCACGCTCTGCCAGCTCGCGAGGCTCTTTGACGCTTCGCCCTGCGGCACCACGATTTGGCTGACAGTGACCGCTGTCGCCTCCAGTCCGCGCAGCAGAGCAGGCAGATGCAGGCGTGCCACCGTGTCGTCAGTCACCACCACGGCGCGCTTCTGTTCCATGCGCGGAGCAAGCAGTGCGCCGGCACGCGCCAGGAGATCGTCGCCAATGACGACGTCATAGCTGGTACTGGGCAGGGCGACTGACAGCCGGCGCGGCGCCTGCCAGTCGAGCAGCGCATTCAGCACACGGCTGGTAGTCGCGTCCGGGCTCTCATCGACGCAATCGACCATCACGTTGGCCTCCGCATAGATCGGGTAACGTACATCCATCAGCCGCTGCATGATATCCGCCGGATTGCCATTAGCCAGCAGGGGGCGGTTGTCGCGCCCGGCGACGCGGCGGAGAAGTGCAGCCAGCGGGCAGCGCAGCCAGACCGAAATCGCCTCCTCGCGTGCGATCGCGCGCGTTTCGGGGTCAATGAAGGCACCGCCACCAAATGCGAGCACCAGCGGATCACCCGACAACAACCGGCGGATCACCTTACGCTCGCCGGCGCGGAAGTCGGTCTCGCCATACCGGGTGAACAACTCCGGGATGGTGCAGCCCGCTGCCAGCTCGATCTCGGCATCGGCGTCACGGAACGGCAGGCCGAGCCGCGCGGCCAGTCGCCGGCCGATCGAGGTCTTGCCGGCGCCCATCAGCCCGACCAGGACGATGCTGCGCCCGGCGAACGCGTCAGGCAGTCGCACAGCTTCCTTGAGAACGGAGTTGCGTGTCATGATTGCGAACGCTAGCACACCGGCCGCATAACGGGCCAAGATGGCGACAGCGAATCCATGGGCACGAGTCGGTGGAGCAGACGATGATCCGCATCTTCCTGATCGTCGTCGCGGCGGGGCTGGTGATCCTCGGTGCCGCGGTGGTGTTCTTTGGCGGGTATCCGCCCAACCCGACGCCACACCCGGTGGAAAGGGTGCTACCGAACGATAAGTTCCAGAGCCACTGAGTGGACCGCCACGTCGAGGCGTTCCTCGAGATGCTGGCCGCTGAACGCGGGGCGGCGCGCAACACCCTGTTGGCTTATCAGGCCGATCTGGACGATTTCGCCGCCTTCGCAGCCGCACGCGGCCAGCCGCCGGCACAGTGCGATGCGGCACTGCTGCAGGCATACATGGCCGGCCTGCAGCGCGTGGGACTCGCTGCCCGCACGGCGGCACGCCATTTGTCGGCGCTCCGTCAGTTCCATCGGTTTCTGCTGCGCGAAGGTTTGCGTGCGGACGATCCGACCAGTTTGCTCGACGCGCCCCGTCTGCCGAGGACGCTGCCGAAATACCTGAGCGAGCAGGAGGTCGAGGCGCTGCTGGATGCAGCAAAGCGCATGCCCGGCCAGCGGGGCACACTCGCTCGGGCGGCACTGGAGATTCTCTACGCCACCGGATTGCGTGTGTCGGAACTGCTGGCATTGCCTCGTCGTTCGTTGGCGAGCGATGCCGCTGTGCTGCTGATCCGTGGCAAAGGCGGCAAGGAGCGCATCGTGCCGCTGTCGGACAAGGCGAAGCAGGCCGCCGCCGAACTGGTGGCGCAGCAGGAGGCCGGCGGGCGGCATCTGTTTCCCGGCCGCGATCCGCGTCGCACGCTCACTCGGCAGGCCTTCTTCCTGCTGCTCAGGCAGGTGGCGCTGGAGGCGGGCCTCGACCCGGCACGCGTGTCACCGCATGTGCTGCGGCATTCCTTCGCCTCGCATCTGCTGGCGCACGGCGCTGACCTGCGCAGCCTGCAACTGCTGCTCGGACACGCGGACATCGCCACGACCCAGATCTACACGCACGTACTGGCGGAGAGGCTGCAGCGGCTCGTGGAGGCGCACCACCCGCTCGCGCGGCGGTTTGCCTAGCGACTACTCCGCAATCGCCAGCACCGGCCGGCGTGCGATCCGCAGCACCAGCAACGACGCGATCAGGCAGGCGGCACCGCTGGCGATGAAGGCGCCGAGATAGCTGCCGGTCTCGTTGCGCATCACGCCCGCCCCAACCGCGGCGATGGCGCCGCCAATCTGATGGCCGCAAACGATCCACGACACGATGACCGGTGCGTCGCGCTTGCCGAACACCTCGTTGGTCAGCGCGACCGTCGGCGGCACCGTGGCCACCCAATCCAGTCCGTAGAACACTGCGAAGATCGACAGGCTGACCAGATTGAAGCTGGTGAACGGCAGCACCATCAGCGACAGGCCGCGCAGTCCGTAATACCAGAACAGCAGGATCCGCGCGTTGCAGCGGTCGGTGAGCCAGCCGGACGCCGTGGTGCCGATCAGGTCGAAGATGCCCATCGCGGCGAGCAGGCTGGCGGCACTCACCTCGGGTATGCCGTGATCGATACAGTATGGGATGAGATGGGTTGCGACCAAGCCGTTGGTTGAAAAGCCACACACCGCGAAGCTTGAGAACAGCAGCCAAAAGTCTACCGAGCGGACGCCGCGGCTCAGGCCGGAGACGGCCACCACGACCGGATTGGCTGTGCTCACCACGGTCGGCGGTTCGGCGGCGGCGCCGTATGGCCCGAGGCCAACGCTGCCGGGGCTCTCTGCCAGCATGAGCGCCACGATCGGGATGAACGCCAGGATCACCAGGGCCACGACCCACGGCACGCTCTGCCAGCCAAAGTACTGGGCGCAGCTTGCCAGCAGGGGCAGGAACACGAGCTGCCCGCTGGCGTTGCTCGCCGTCAGCAAGCCGACGACCAGGCCGCGCCGCGCCACAAACCAGCGGTTTGCCACCGCGGTGGCCATCCCGACCATACCGGCACCCGAGCCGACGCCGACCAGCACGCCCCAGGTGAGATAGAGCTCCCATGGACTCGTCGCGAAGGCGGCACCGGCGGCACCGACCAGCAGTAATGACAGCGAACCCAGCACGGTGCCGCGCATGCCGATCCGCTGGATGAGCGCGGCGCCGAACGGTCCGACCAGGCCACCCAGCAGGATGTTCAGCGAGATCGCGCCGGAGATCGTCGCGGCGTTCCAGCCGAACGCCTGCTCGAGCGGCACGATGAGTACACCAGGTGCGGCGCGAACCCCCACGGTGGCCAGGATGACGGTGAACATCACGCCCACGACGATCCAGGCATAGTGGATGCGCCCAGCCAGAAGCCGGGCCACGCGGTGAGGCGCCATTCCTTCTCCTCCGTGCTTGCCTTTAGCATGACGATCGTCATAGCTTAGTCAAGCGAATACATGACGATCGTCATGCAATTCAGGCATTCGGAGCATCGGATGACCGGGAGCGAACGACGGGGGAGCGAATGATCGGGGAGCGAAAGGCGGGAACGCGCGAGCGGATCCTTGCCGCCGCCGGCGAACTGTTCGGCAGCCACGGGATCGATGCGGTCGGAGTGGACGCGATCATGCACCGCGCAGGCCTGACGCATGGCGGGTTCTATTCACATTTCGCCTCGAAGGAGGCTTTGGTCGCCGAAGTGTCGGCTGCCGCTCTGGCGCGATCGGCGGCCCGGTGGGAGCGAATTTGCCAGGAAGCCGACCCGGCGACCGCGCTGGCGCATATCGTCGGGAGTTACCTCGATCCAGCGCACATTGCCGCGGCCGAACGCGGGTGCGTGCTGACGACGCTAGGTCCGGAGATCGCACGACGGCGCGATACGCGGCCGGCAATCACCGGCTCGATTCGGCGCATGCTCGATGTGCTGGAGCGCTGCCTGCCACGGCGGCAACGGCGTCAACGTGCGTTGGAGGCACTCTCCGGCATGGTCGGGGCGGTCGTGCTGGCGCGGCTCTGCGACGACTCTCAGCTTGCCGCTGAATTTCTCGCGGCGGGAAGGAAAGCGGCGGGCTTGACCTGATGCCGCAGTTTGGGCTTGGCAGCAGAAGGTTTACGGCCTAATAACGTAGAAATGACGTCTAGCGGGACGCGCACCGTGACCGGGATCGATCAGCATGTCGGCCGGCGTATCAGGGGCAAGCGCCGTGCATTAGGTTTGAGCGAGGATGTCCTCGCCCGGGCCCTTGGCATCGAATCCGGCCAGATCGAAGCCTACGAACGTGCGACGCAGCGTGTGCCGTCCGAACACCTTGGGCGGCTGAGTGAGGTTTTCGGCGTACCCCTCAGCTATTTCTTCCCGGCCAACCCGCAGAGCGGCTTGTGAGCTGCTCACAATCGAAGGCCAGCTAGGTCAACACAACGACGCGTTGCCCAGCGACCTTTCCGCCCCGGGGATTTGTGCTAAAGCCCGCGCCCCATGCGCCACTACCTCGACTTTGAAAAGCCGGTCGCCGAACTTGAAGGGAAGATCGAGGAGCTCCGCCGTATGTCGGAGCCTGGCGGCATTAACATCGCCGAAGAGGTATCGCGCCTCACCGCGGTGGCGGATCGCCAGTTACGGACGACCTACGCCAAGCTGACACCCTGGCAGAAGACGCTGGTCGCGCGTCATCCCGACCGGCCCAAGGCGATGGATTATATCAGCACGCTGATCAGCGACTTCACGCCGCTGGCGGGCGATCGCGCCTTCGCCGACGACGCGGCGGTGCTCGGCGGGTTGGGGCGGTTCCGCGGGCGCTCGGTAATGGTGCTGGGGACCGAGAAAGGTGCCGACACCGACAGCAGGGTGAAGCACAATTTCGGCATGGCGCGGCCTGAGGGCTACCGCAAGGCGCGGCGGCTGATCGAACTTGCCGGCCGCTTCGGCCTGCCGGTGCTGAGCTTCGTTGATACCTCCGGTGCGTTTCCCGGGATTGACGCCGAGGCGCACGGACAGGCCGAGGCGATCGCACGCTCGATCGAGGCCTGCCTGGAAGCGCCGGTGCCATTGGTCGCCACAATCATTGGAGAAGGCGGATCGGGTGGCGCGATCGCGCTCGCCGCCGGGGATCGCGTCCTGATGCTGGAGCACGCGATCTACTCGGTGATCTCGCCGGAAGGTTGTGCCTCCATCCTGTGGCACGACGCGGCGCAGGCACCCGCCGCCGCGGAGGCGCTGCGGCTGACGGCAGACGACATGAAGCGGCTCTCACTGGTTGACACGGTGATCCCCGAGCCCCTCGGCGGCGCCCAGCGCGACCCGGCGGCAGCGATGGCCGTGGTGGGGGACACTGTGGCCGAGACGCTGCTGCCGCTGGTCGGGCTGGACGGTGCGACGTTGAAGGCGCGGCGGCGCGAGAAGTTTCTGGAGGCTGGCGAGGTGGCGTCGGGGATCTTCTGAGGCGCTACGCCCGCACCTCGCCCCAACGCCACGATTGGACATCCGGCAGATCCTCGCCGTGCGTGCGCACATACAACCGGTGCTCGACAAGCTTGTCGCGAAGGAGCTGCTTCACGTGACCGGCGACGCCTCTCAGTCGAGGAATCCGATCGATCACGTCGCCGGCCAGATGGAAACGGTCGAGGTCATTGAGCACCGTCATGTCGAACGGTGTCGTAGTCGTGCCCTCCTCCTTGTAGCCGCGGACATGGAACCTCTCGGCGCACGACCTTCGATAGATGAGCCGATGGATCAGCCACGGATAGCCGTGAAATGCAAAGATCACCGGCCTGTCGGGGGTAAAGATCGAATCGAATTCCCAGTCGGACAGGCCATGCGGATGCTCTGTCGCCGGCTGCAATGTCATCAGGTCGACCACATTGACCACGCGCACCTTCAGATCGGGCAGGTGCGTTCGCAACAGATCGACCGCCGCGAGCGTCTCTAGCGTAGGCACATCGCCGGCACACGCCATCACGACATCCGGCTCCACGCCGTCGTCGTTGCTGGCCCACGTCCAGATGCCGATACCGACCGTGCAATGGCGGATCGCCGCGTCCATCGACAACCACTGCAATTCCGGCTGCTTGCCGGCAACGATGACATTGACGTAATTGCGGCTGCGCAGGCAGTGATCGACCACCGACAGCAGCGTGTTGGCATCGGGCGGCAGATAGATCCGCACCACGTCAGCCTTCTTGTTCACCACATGGTCGATGAACCCCGGATCCTGATGGCTGAAACCATTGTGGTCCTGCCGCCAGACATGGCTGGTCAGCAGGTAGTTCAGCGAGGCGATCGGGCGACGCCAACGGATTTCCCGTGTCGTCTTAAGCCACTTGGCGTGCTGGTTGAACATCGCGTCGATGATGTGGATGAACGCCTCGTAGCACGAGAAGAAGCCGTGACGTCCGGACAGCAGATAGCCTTCGAGCCAACCTTGACACAGATGCTCGCTCAACACTTCCATCACGCGACCATCCGGTGCCACATGCTCATCCGACGGCAGGATCCGCGCGGTCGACAACCGGTCGGTCACTTCGAACAATGCGTCCAATCGGTTCGACGCGGTCTCGTCCGGCCCCATGACGCGGAAGTTCCGAGTGTCGGCGTTCAACCGCATCACATCGCGCAGGAATTGGCCGGTGACGCGGGTTGACTCCGCCTCGATCGCGCCCGGTGTCGGCACAGCGACGGCATAGTCACGGAAATCGGGCAGCGCGAGATCCTTCAGCAACAGACCGCCATTGGCATGCGGGTTGGCACCCATGCGCCGATCACCCTTGGGTGCCAAAGCAGCAATCTCACTTATCAGTCGACCGTTTGCGTCGAACAACTCCTCGGGCCGATAGCTCCGCATCCACTGCTCGAGCATGTGCAAATGGTCTTGATTGGTTCGCACCTCGCTGAGTGGCACCTGGTGCGCGCGGAATGTACCCTCGACGGGCTTGCCATCGACTTCCTTCGGCCCTGTCCAACCCTTGGGACTGCGCAACACGATCATTGGCCAGATCGGCCGCTCCCGAAAACCGCTGCTGCGTGCTTCCTGCTGAATGGCCCTGATCTCGGCGAGCACGGCATCCAGCGTGCTGGCCATCTTCTGGTGCATCGCCGCCGGTTCGTCCCCGGCAACAACATAGGGTCTGTAGCCATATCCGCCGAGAAGCTGATGCAGCTCCTCGTCGGGAATTCGCGCCAGCACGGTAGGTCCGGCGATCTTGTAGCCGTTCAGATGCAGGATCGGCAGCACGGCACCGTCGCGCGCCGGATTAAGGAACTTGTTCGAATGCCAGCTTGCCGCGAGCGGTCCGGTCTCGGCCTCACCGTCGCCGACCACGCAGCACGCGATAAGATCCGGATTGTCGAACACTGCGCCATACGCATGCAGCAGCGAATAGCCGAGTTCGCCCCCCTCGTTGATCGATCCTGGCGTTTCCGGCGCAACGTGGCTTGGGACGCCGCCGGGAAACGAGAACTGGGTGAACAGCCGCTGCATGCCGGCTTCGGTCTGCGGAATATTCGGGTAGAACTCGCTATACGTACCTTCGAGATAGGTATTCGCAAGCAGACCGGGACCGCCGTGACCGGGACCGGTGACGTAGATCATGTTCAGGTCCTGCTCGACGATCATCCGATTGAGATGCACGTAGATGAAATTGAGGCCGGGGGTGGTTCCCCAGTGGCCGAGGAGGCGCGGCTTTATGTGCTCTCTGCGCAACGGCTCGCGCAGCAGCGGGTTGTCCATGAGATAGATCTGCCCAATGGACAGGTAATTTGCCGCGCGCCAATAGGCATTCATCTGCTGCAGCGTGTCCCGCGTCAGGGAGCGCGCGCCAGCCCGTGCCGCGTTCTTGTCAGCCATTCTGGGATCCCCGCAGGTGTGTGAATTGATCGGGCCGACGCCCATGTCGCGCCTGCCAAAGCCAGACTAGCAGCCGACATCCCTGCCCCGCCATCATCACGGCGTGAGGGACTTTCCAAAGGTTGCTAAGGTTTTCCTTCACGAAGCGCGGGATCGTGGGGCGGCACACGGAGGGGGTTTGCGAAGGACAGTCCTGGTGCCATATCCGCAGCGCTGCATTGCTTAAGAGCCAGGAGCCCCGCATGCCTCTCAGCCCGCCGCAGGAGCGCGAACTGCTTCATTCGCGCAACATAGTCCTGCGCGGCTATCGTCGGGCCGACGGCCTGTATGACATCGAGGCACAGCTCACCGACACGAAGAGCTATGGTTCGGCGAACCGTGACCGCGGCTACATCCATGCCGGAGAGCCGATCCATGGCATGTGGCTGCGCCTGACGGTCGATGGCGAACGCCTCATCGTGGCGTGCGAGGCGGCGAGCGACCATACGCCATACGCCATCTGCCCATCCGCGGCGCCGAACTTCGCGCGCCTCGCCGGCCTGCGAATCAAGCCGGGTTTTTTGAGGGAGGCCGCCAAGCGGATCGGCGGCACAATGGGCTGCACGCACCTGCGTGAATTGCTGCAACAGATGGCAACCACCGCCTACCAGACAATCGACCCTGCCAGAGCCAGGCGCGAGGCGGAGGCAGCCAACGAGGCCGACAGGCCGGGGAGCGACCGGTTGGATATGCGCATCACTGCCAAAATGGGTGGTGCGCCGGCGATGCTGAACACCTGTATCGCCTACGGCACCGACAGTCCCGTGGTGCGGCGGCGCTGGCCCGAGCTCTATACCGGGCCGACCGAGGACGCGGAGCCGCAGTCGGACGCGGCGCGGCGCGGATAACCGTTCTTGCCATGGTCGACGGCCTCGTGCCCGGCCTCGCACGCCGCGTCCCGGAAATACTTCAGCACAAACACCCGCACCGCACTGGTGCGGCCGCCACTGTGGCCCGTCGCCTCGATCTGGCGGACCAGCCGGTTGATGTCCTGCCGCTCGCGGGCGCAGATCTCGGCGAGCGCGTCCCACAGTTCGGGTTCCAGGCGCATGCTGGTGCGGCCGCGCTCCGCCACGACGTTCCGATTGATCAAGCGACTGCTCGGCACCGCTGCCCCCTGTCTGAACCGCGGGAAGTGAAACACAGGGGTGCTAAGAAATAGTTGTTACCTCAGATCGGCAGGGGAGCCGCCTTGAGCCGCTCCATCGAGAACCGGCTGGTAACATTGCGCAAAGGCACCGCAGCGATCAGCCGCCGGTAGAACTCGTCATAGGCCGCGATGTCCGGCACCACCACGTGCATCAGATAATCGACGTCGCCGCTCATCCGCCAGGCATCGACGATCTCCGGCATCGACTGGACCACCTCGGCGAAGCGCTTCAGCCAGTCGCCCGAGTGATCGGCGGCCTCCACCTCGACGAACACCGCGACCGGCAGGCCGACCTTCGCCGGGTCGATTGTCGCGACCCGCCCACGGATCACCCCGGCCTGCTCCAATCGCCGGATGCGCTTCCAGCAGGGCGTGGACGTAAGTCCCACCCGGTCTGCGATGTCAGCGAGCGACAGCGAGGCGTCGGCCGCAAGCAGACGAAGGATCTCGCGATCCACCCGGTCCATGTCCTTGTCGGCAGCCATCATCGTTCCCCTGCCAGTACCGCTGCTGATAGCAGAAATTTGTCGGGATGGCGGCCGCGGCCAGGGTGTGCAGAAGATTATTCCTCGCTGGCAGTCAGCCGGCCGTGCTCGGCCCGGCTTCCTCCGGTGTACGAAGCGTCAACGACAGCGCATGCATGCCGCCCGAGAACTCGGTTGCCAGCGCCGCATGCACCGCACGCGACCTCGCCAGCCGGTTCATGCCGTGGAACGCGGCGGACACCACCAGCACGCTGTAATGCGTCTCGCCACCTGGCTGTGCACCGGCATGACCGGCGTGTTGCGCGCTGTCGTCGACCACGCGCAGCAGCGTTGGCGAAAATGCCCGGGTCAGCATGGCTTCGAGCCTTGCGGCACGCGACTGCATTCCCGACATATCCCTCGTCCCTCCAACAGCGCCAAGAGCCAGTTGCCAAGCGCCCGCCAAGCTGCCCATAACGGCACCATGAGCCGACGTATCACTCGGACCAGGGCTTACGCACCAGACCCGGCCGCGCCGGGCCGGACCTGCGAGATGCCCGGCTGCGAGGCGATGGGTGAATATCGCGCGCCGAAATCGCGGCTCAATCTGAAGGAATACTGGTGGTTCTGCCTGGAGCACGTGCGCGCTTACAACGCCACCTGGGACTACTACAAGGGTATGTCTCCTGGGCAAATCGAGGCGCAGCTACGTGCCGACACCGCGTGGCAGCGCCCTTCCTGGCCACTCGGCCGGCTGGGCAAGACGGCGGCGTGGGATGAGGAATTGCTGCGCGATCCGCTGCACCTGCTCGCCGCGGGACGCATCAGGCGCGGTGCGTCTCAAGCACAGCACGAGACGCCACCCGAGCTGCGTGAACCGCTGGCGACACTGGGCCTCTCCTGGCCGACGACGCTGGATGCGGTGAAAACTCGCTACAAGGAACTGGCCAAGCGGCACCATCCGGACGCCAACGGTGGGGACCGCGCAGCCGAGGAACGACTTAAGACCATCAACCTTGCTTACGCCGCTCTGCGCTCGCGCCTGATGCCCGCGCCCAGCGTGGCGGCGGCGGGGTGAACCCGCCGCTCTTGCACCAGCGTGAGCCGGGGTTAGACTTTCCACCGATCAAACAGGAACTGCCCAGCCGATGAACAAGGTTGCCACCCTGGCCGAAATTCGCCCTACCTCCGCAATCGATTTGCCCGACACCAAGGTTGCGGCACGCGAGGCGTTCGAGATCGACACCGATATGGTCGTACCGGCCTTTTCGGTGCGGACCGAGCACGTCCCGGACATCGACACCGCCTACAAATTCGACCGCGAGACGACGCTGGCGATCCTCGCCGGCTTTGCTTTCAACCGCCGCACGATGATCCAGGGCTATCACGGCACCGGCAAGTCGACGCACATCGAGCAGGTCGCGGCGCGGCTGAACTGGCCCTGCATTCGCGTGAACCTCGACAGCCACATCAGCCGCATCGATCTGATCGGCAAGGACGCCATCGTGCTGAAGGATGGCAAACAGATCACCGAGTTCCGCGAGGGTATCCTGCCCTGGTGCCTGCAGCACGCCTGCGCACTGGTGTTCGACGAATACGACGCCGGCCGCCCGGACGTGATGTTCGTGATCCAGCGCATACTCGAAGTTGAGGGCAAGCTGACCCTGCTGGACCAGAACCGGGTGATCCGGCCACACCCGTCGTTCCGGCTGTTCTCCACCGCGAACACGGTGGGGCTGGGCGACACCACGGGCCTCTATCACGGCACGCAGCAGATCAATCAGGGCCAGATGGATCGCTGGAACATCGTCGCCACACTGAACTACCTGCCGCACGCGATGGAGACCTCGATCGTGATCGCGAAGCTCGGCGCGGATGCCAAGGACGCCGCCGTGAAGAAGCGCATCGAGGCGATGGTCGCGCTGGCCGACCTGACGCGCGCGGGCTTCATCAACGGCGATATCTCGACCGTCATGTCGCCGCGCACGGTTATCACGTGGGCGGAGAATGCGCGCATCTTCGGCGAGGTGGGGTTCGCGTTCCGGGTGACTTTCCTCAACAAGTGCGACGAGGCGGAGCGCGCGACGGTGGGCGAATACTACCAGCGCTGCTTCAACGAAGAGATCCCGACCGGCGGGTTCACGACCAGGAAGTTCAATTAAGGACGGCGCACCCTCCCCCCAGGCGGGAGGACTGAAAGCAATGCTATGAGCGGCACCAACAAAGACAATACGCGAGCCGAGGAATTCAAGCGCGCCACCGCGGGCGTGTTGCGCGCGATCGCTGACGTACCGGACGTGCAGGTCGCCTTCCAGCCAGGCCCCTCCGGCCTCTCGGGCAAGCGCGCGCGCCTGCCGCTTCCTACCCGCGCCCTGCCGCCGGCAGAAATGGCACGGCTACGCGGCGCCTCCGATGCACTGGCACTGCGTCTGCGGCATCATGACGACGCCTTGCACGCCGCCCGCATGCCGACGCGACGCGAGGCGAAAGACGTTTACGATGCACTCGAGCAGGTGCGTGTCGAGGTGGTCGGTTCGCGCCACATGTCGGGCGTCGCCGCCAATCTGCAGTCGAAGCTCGCCGAGGAATGCGAGGCCGAAGGCTACGACCGCATGACGCGCAAGGATCAGTTGCCGATCCAGGCCGCGCTGTCGTTGCTCGCGCGCGAGCAGATGTCGGGGGAGAAGTCTCCGCAGGCCGCGCAGCGCGTCCTCGACATGTGGCGCGACACGCTGGGCGAGACGGCGGATACCGCGCTGGCCGAGATGAACGGCGCACAGGACGATCAGAGGGCATACGCGCGCGCCGCGCGGAGGCTGTTGGCCGCACTCGACCTTGCCGAGGCGGAAAGCGACGCCGAGCCAGAGGACCAGACCGAGGAAGGCGAGGAAGGCGGCGAACAGTCCGGCCAGCAGGACGAGCAGCAGGACGGCTCCGGCCAGAGCGAGGCGGAGCAGGACAGCATGCTCGGCGCCAATCCGGAGGAGATGGAAGGCGACGCGGCGGACGACGAAGGGACCGAATCCGACGACGAGGCCGCGATTGCCGAAGGCGACGACCGTCCGGGCGGACCGCAGCCGCGGCGCGAACGGCCGAACCCGGACCACGAGGCGGTATATCGTGCATATACTCGTCTATACGACGAAGAGATCGAAGCCGAAGAGCTTTGCGATCCGGACGAACTGACGCGGCTGCGCCAGCAACTGGATCAGCAGTTGCAGCACCTGCAAGGTGTGATTTCGAAGCTGGCAAACCGGTTGCAGCGGCGGTTGCTGGCGCAACAGACACGCGCCTGGGAGTTCGACCTGGACGAAGGCCTGCTCGACGCGGGGCGCCTGTCGCGCGTCGTGGTGAACCCGCTGCAGGCGCTGTCGTACAAACGCGAGCTCGACATGGAGTTTCGCGACACGGTGGTGACCTTGCTGATCGACAATTCAGGGTCGATGCGCGGGCGGCCGATCACCGTGGCGGCGATGTGCGGCGACATCCTGGCACGCACGCTGGAGCGCTGCGCGGTGAAGGTGGAGGTACTGGGCTTCACCACGCGTGCCTGGAAGGGCGGGCAAAGCCGCGAAAAATGGGTGCAGGAAGGCAAGCCGCGCAATCCCGGGCGGCTGAACGACCTGCGACACATCGTTTACAAGGCGGCCGATTCACCGTGGCGACGCGCGCGCAAAAATCTGGGGCTGATGCTGCGCGAGGGGCTGCTGAAGGAGAACATCGACGGCGAGGCATTGCTGTGGGCGTATCGCCGTCTGCTGGTCCGCCCGGAGCACCGCCGCATCCTGATGGTGATCAGTGACGGCGCGCCGGTGGATGATTTCGACCTTGTCGGTCAACCCGGGCAACTACCTGGAGAAGCACCTGCGCGAGGTCATTCGGGATATCGAAGGTCGTGACCAGGTCGAACTGATCGCGATCGGCATCGGCCACGACGTGACACGGTACTATCGTCGTGCGGTGACCATCGTGGACGCCGAGGAACTCGGCGGCACGATGATGAAGAAGCTCACGGAGCTGTTCGACGAGGACATGGACGCCGCTTGGGCGCGTGCAGCGTCGGAACGGGCGGCGCTGGTGGTGTAGCGCCGCCTCACGAACGATTTTCCAGACCAACGAGCCGACGTGATGAACCCGTGGATGCCCGCCGCGTTCGCAGTGGTGCAACCAAGGAGGGATCACGCCATGCGATCCATCACCGCCATAGCGTCGTGTGCCCTGTTGGCGCTTCCGCTTGTGTCGCTATCGGCGCCGGCGCGCGCCGACAGCAACGACTTCGTGGGCCAGGCCAAGAAATTCCTGAACAACGACAACAGCAACAGCAGCAATAGCAACGCCTACGAACGCGGCCGGGAGGACGAACTCCGCCGCCAGCAGGCGGAACAGGATCGCAGTGGCTATCGCCGCGATCGCGACCGCGACCGGAGCCGCGACGAACGCTACCGCGATCCCAATGACCGGAGCGACTACCGCTAATCCAGCAACCAGGGTGCGGCAGACGCCTGAGCGATCTGCCGCACCTGGTTGAGCAGACCAGGCCCGACAGGAATCCCCTCAGCCATCCGCTTCTCCGCGTTGTTCCATTGCGGATCACCCGCGACCATGACCGGCTGTGCCGGATCCACCGGCTTTGTCGCGCGAAGGTCATCACAGAACCGCGCAACGTCGCTCCGGAACTCCGACTGCTCACGGAACAGTCCGGGATCGATCGCCATGAAGAAGTGGCCGATGTCCATGCCCTGCGGCTTCTTCGTGTGCTGCGGATCGGTGATCAGCGTGGCGCCCGAAAGGCACGAGCCGAGAATGTTCACCATCGCTGACAGGCCGTAGCCCTTATAGCTTGAATTCTCGGGCGACCCGCCGAGCGATGTGAGGAACCCGCCCTTCTCACGCGCCTCAAGCGGGTCGGTACTTGGCAGCCCCTCTTTATTCAGCACCCATCCAGGCGGAGTTGGCAGCCCTTCATTCGCCTTGTTGCGGATGCGGCCGGCCGCGACGGTTGTCGTAGCCATGTCCAGCAGGAACGGCCGACCATCATCACCGGAGGGTGCCGCGAACGACCATGGGTCGGTGCCAAGCTTCGCCTCCTTGCCGAAGGTCGGTGCCACCTGGATGCCGGAGGCCGATGTGCACGCCATGCCGATCAGCCCCTGCTTCGCCGCCATCAGCGTGTAATAGCCGGTGGCGCCGAAATGCGCCGAGTTGCGCACTGCCGCGATCGCCATGCCAGAGGCCTTCGCTTTGTCGATTGCCACCTGCATGGCGAAATGCGCAGGAACGTGGCCCAGCCCCCCGCCGCCATCCACCAGCGCAGAAATTGGCGTCTGCTTCACGATCGTCGGCCGCGCATCCATCTTCGCGCGCCCATTGCGACGCATCCTGTCATAGCCCGGCAGCATCGACATGCCATGGCTGTCCACGCCATGCAGATCGGCCCAGGAAAGGATGTCCGCAGTCGGCTCGGCGTTTTCCTCCGGCATCCCCCAGGCGATCAGAATCGCTTTGATCTGTGCGCGATGCGTTGCGTACGGTGCCGGCATGACAGTCTCCTCCAGGGCCCGCGTGCAGCCTTGCGCGGTCGCCACATTCCGGCAAGTGTGCGACGCGATGATCAGAGGTGCGCGATGGCCGACAGTGCTGAATTGTTGCGGGCTCGCTTCGGGATCGATCTGCCGGGCGTTGAGGTGCCACCGGAAGTGACGCCGCTGCTCGATCGGCGCGTGACGCGGCGCTACACCGAGCAGCCGGTGCCGGATGCGTTGCTCGATGCGCTGCTCGCCGCCGCGCAATCTGCACCGACCAAATCCGACCTGCAGCAGTACTCCATCGTCGTGATGCGCGACCGTGCGCGGATCAAGCAGATCGCCGAATGGATCGGCACAATGGACTGGATCGCATCGGCGCCGGTGTTTCTGGTGTGGTGCGGCGACATGCGGCGCAATCAGCGCCTGTGCGAGCAGCACGGCATGCCGCACGCCAACAACAACCTCGACACGTTCCTCAACACCGCGGTCGATTGCTCGCTGGCGATGGGCCAGTTCATCGCCGCGGCCGAGGCGATCGGTCTCGGCACCTGCCCGATCAGCTACGTGCGCAGCCATATCGAACGCGTCACGCCGCTGCTGTCACTGCCACCCGGCGTTTATCCGGTATCGGGCCTTGCCATCGGCTGGCCGGTGTTCCGTCGCCCCGTTTCGATGCGCCTGCCGCCGTCTGTTGTGGTACACCGCGAGCGCTACGATGAAGCACAGCAGGACGCCGAAATCCGCGCCTACGATGAACGCCGTGGCGCGCGCGAGCCGGTCGCGCCAGGCAGCCTGAAGAACAACGACGTCTATCCGCCGCGCGAGGGTGTCGGCTGGAGCGAGAACGTCGCGCGCCAGCTTTCGGTGCCGGAGCGCTTCGGCTTCGCGGCCTACCTGAGGACGCGGGGATTCGATCTTGCCTGAGGACCACGTTCACCACGCGCCGCTGATCGATAATCAAACACCCCCGCGTCCGCGCGCCGTGCGGCCGCGGCACGCCGCCAGCCTGATCGTCTGCCGTGGCGGCGGCGAAGACGTGTCGATGCTGATGGGCATGCGCGGCGCAAAGCATCGCTTCATGCCGAACCGGCTGGTGTTTCCCGGTGGTGCGGTCGATCGTCCTGATCTCGATGCGCCAAGTGCCACGCCGCTGTCCCCGCAGACCGAGCATCTGCTGCGCAAAAGTGCCAATGCCAGGCTGGCGCACGGCCTGGGCATTGCCGCCGCGCGCGAACTGCGTGAGGAAACCGGCCTCTCGCTTGGCACTCCACCGCATCTCGATGCGCTTTACCTGTTGGCCCGCGCCGTCACTCCGCCCGCCAGCCCGATTCGATTCAACGCGCGCTTCTTCGTGGTCGACACCCGTCACGTCACCGGCACGCTTGGCGGCGACGGCGAGCTGGAGGAACTGCGCTACTACGCAATGCAGGAGGCGCTGGCGCTCGATCTGGCAATGCCAACGCGGCGCGTGCTGGAACGGCTGCGGCTATGGCTCGGCATGAGTGAGGCGGAACGCACCGCACAGACTCATACGCCGGTGATGCATCGCGATCGCGGCTGGCGGATGGAATAGCGGTCAGTTGGCGCGCTACGCGGCGGCAATACGGCTCAGGCAGCGTGCCACGTCTCACCGTCACGCCTTACCTTGCCTTCCGATTCCAGCTTCAGCAGGTGCGCCAGCACATTGCGTTCGGCGGCGCGACGCAGGCGTGGATGCACCTGTGAATACAACGTGTCCATCAGGGCAAACGTGCCGGCCGGTCCTTGTGAGAGCTTCCGCTGGATCGCCTGCTCGCGCATCGTACGATGCGTCAGCATCTCACGCACCAGGTTCCGCGGCTGGGGCAGCGACGGTCCATGGCCTGGCAGGAACACGTCGTCCGTACGGTCCAGCAGCAGTCGCAGGCTGGCGAAGTAGTCCGCCATGTCGCCACCCGGCGGACTGACCACGCTGGTGGACCACGACATGACGTGATCGGCGCTGAACATCACCGCGGTCCCGTCGTTCGTGGGCAAAGCGAAGCAAAGATGGTCGGACGCGTGGCCGGGTGTGTGGATCGCCGTCATGCCGGCAATCTTGTCGCCATCGGCCAACTTGATGTCAGCGCTGAACGTATCGTCGCCGCTGACATGGAACCCGACGGTCGGCGCGCCAGTTGCCTGCTGCAGCGCGGGCACCGCACCGATATGGTCGTGATGCGTGTGGCTCACGAGGATCAGCGCGACGTTCGGCCCGGTGGCGCGCAGGATAGCCTCAACGTGCTCCGGGTGTTCTTCCGGTCCTGGATCCAGAACGGCAACACCGTCGGGCGTGTCGATCAGATAGGTGTTGGTGCCATAATAGGTCATCGGCCCGGGGTTCGCGGCGACGATCCGCGAAATGCCGGGCATGACCGGCAGGATGGCGCCGCGTTCGGGCTCGGGTTCGGTCAGGAAGGGCATTGCATCCTCGATGTGGTCGGCCGCCATAGTGGCAGCAGACATCGGACCGCGCCAGCGACGGCACTCTCATCGTGCCCTGCTCACTCGGAAATGCCCTCGCACTCAGCGGATCGAGCGGTGGCGGACAAGCCGATGTGGCCAAAGCAGCAATCGTGTCTTCGCGCACGATCACGTACCCGTGTTCATTCGTTTCGGTTACCTGTGCCGTCAAGACACCCCCACGTTGCCGAGGCGGCGGGGTGTGGCGCCGACAATGTGCGTCCGCCAGAGCGATGCGTAGAATGGTAGTGCGGTCTCCAATCGCGCGCGGAGAACCTTGAGCCGCCGGATATAGAAGCACCGGCGCTCGATAGACTGCACGGTTTCCGTGGCACGCGCAGCCATTGTCGTGCCGACGAGGGTCGGCTAATCCTTAGCACGCGGTCAGTGCATGCATTTGTCGCTGATCCGGCAGTACCGGCGAAGGTACGTGCGTGCGCGCCTAGCTTATCCAACCCGCGAGTCAGGCGACGATTTTGACCGAACGCCCGGAGGCACTGATGTCGGACATGCGCAGGGGTAGCAAGCATTCCTCAACCAAAGCCGTCGCCCGGAAGCTGGGTCACGAGATGCTGGAGCTCGGCCTGATATTCGCGTATCTATACGTATGCCTCGGCGCAATAATCCTCTACAAATTGACTATCCTTCGTGGTCAAGGTATCGACTACGAGCCCTATGGGTTGGCTGCCATCAAGGCATTTCTCCTGGCGAAGTTCATACTCATAGGGCATGCGGCCAAGGTTGGAGACCGTTACGGGAGACGTCGTTTCATATACGTGGTGGCGTATAAGTCTTTTCTGTTTCTACTCATACTTCTGGCGCTCTCGATTATCGAAGAAGCAATTGTCGCGGTCATTCATGGCCGGCCGATCAGCGCTTCGGTCGTTGACGTGGCGGGGGGTACGCTGCCTGAGACCCTCGCAGGTTGCCTGATCATGCTGTTGATCCTCATTCCGTACCTGGCGTTCAGAGAACTGAGTGAGGTTCTCGGTGAAGGCAGGCTTCGGCAGATTCTGCTCGACTACCGCACCGGTTCCGCGCATGGCGGTCGCAGCAAGCCGCATGAGAGTGAGCCAGCGGGCTGAGCACGGCCGCCGTTGACCGAGCAGTTTGGCCCATTCACTCCAATGGGCCGATGTGAAAAACCATGCTGGTGACTGTGGCGATGCTTATTCCCAGAAGGATCACCGCGGTTATTAACGTAAGCGAAGGTGGGAAGGGGCTTTTCCCATGAATGAGTCCGTCTTCGGTCAATTGTCTTCGTGAGGTGCGCAGCGCAAGCATGAATTGCGCATGATAGACGATCCCAAGAACGAGCATGGTTATGCCGACCAGGACCAGCGCGACGCCGAAATGGCGACCTGCCGTGGCGTCGCCATTCAGCACCTTGCTCTCGGTGAGTTTCCGAAAAATCTGCGAGATCGTGAATCCGAAGCTGACTAGGGAAAGTGATGTGCGGATCACCGACATCAGCGTACGGTCGGCACTCATACGCGTGCGCTGCACCGCCAGGCCGGTGTTCCGCGAGGCCAATTCGAACGAGATCGAACTCGGGGGTGATTTTGAGGTTACGCGTTCATCGCTCATGACGACGTCTCTGCTAAAGGCGGCATGAACAGAACCTCACCGGACGCTGTCCGTCGTGGCCTCGCTGATGAACCGGCGTGCTATTCGCGACATCGGTCCGCGCAGCAGCACATAGGGAAGAAACGCTAGCGTGAGTGCGACGATCACTGATTCGGCCGGGAAGAACATCTTAAGCACCAGTAACTGATAGATGGAGTCCATCACAAGCCCCAACAGGATGATCCGGGCGGTGGAAATCAGGCCCTCGTACAGACGCGCTCCTCGGTCCGCCTCATTTGTCAGAAGCGTCCAGAAATACGGCGGACGGCCCGTCCGCACATCCTTGATGCCGTCAAGCAGCGCGGCAATCGTCGCCATCGCAGGCTGGAGAATGAAGCGAAATGCCATTGGCCCGCCCGGGCGAGCAAGGATGTTCTGCCCGATACGCTGAAGCTCTTGCGCCGAGACGCCGTACCGAACCACGCCAACGATGATCAGGCCGACCAGCAGCAAGACAGTCAGACGCACCAGCAGGACCTGAGTCCTCGTTGCGATCTCGGTCATAGCGCCAGTTGCTTCGTATCCGCGCTGCAATCGTTCGGCGCGCGCAGGAGAGGGCGCCCGCCCTCGGCCGGCGCGCGACCGGCCGAAGGTGGGCGCAGCACCGTCAATCTCCTTGTGGCGCCGCCAGTTTCTCCATCACCTGATCGATGGTGAAGCTCGCTGCCTTCTGCCGCGGCGGATACTCCCTGAACGTCGCCAGGAATTCGCCCACCAGAGCCTGCGCCGGAACGAACAGGAATACGTGGTCGATTATCCAGTCGTAATAGGTATTCGAGGTGACATCGGCGTGTTCGAATGGATCGGTTCGCAAGTTGAAGAGCTTCGGCACCCGCAGATGGATAAATGGCTCGGCCCAGACCCGAAGAGTGCCTTCGCAGCGCTGCTCGATAAACACGATCTTCCAGTTGTCATAGCGCAGTGCCAGCAAATCGCCGTCATCGGAAAAGTAGAAGAAGCATGGACGCGGTCCGCGACTCTGCTGCCCGGTCAGGTAGGGCAGGAAGTTGAAGCCATCGATATGCACCTTGTAGGTGCGCTCGCCGACGGCGTAGCCGGATTTCAGCCGGTCCATGACATCGGGCATGCCGGCGGCGGCGAGGAACGTCGGCAACCAGTCGTGATGGCTGAGGATTTCGTTGCACACGCTGCCCGCGGCAATCTTGCCCGGCCAACGCGCCAGGCACGGCACGCGGAACGCGCCTTCCCAGTTGGTGTTCTTTTCGCTGCGGAACGGCGTCGTCGCGCCATCCGGCCAGCTATTCGCGTGCGGACCGTTGTCGGTGCCGTATAGCACGATCGTGTCGTCTGCGAGGCCAAGCTCATCGAGCTTCGCGAGTACCGTGCCAACGTTGCGGTCGTGGTCGATCATGACGTCATGGTACTCGCTCTGCCACCGCCCCGACTGGCCGACGCTTTCCGACTTCGGATGGGTGCGCAAATGCATGTGGGTGAAGTTCACCCAGATGAAGAACGGCTTACCGGCCTGGTGCTGCCGCTGGATGAAATCCACCGACCGCGACGCGATGTCGTCGTCGATCGTTTCCATCCGCTTCTTGGTCAGCGGACCGGTATCCTTGATGACCTGCTTGCCGACGCGCCCATACTGTGGATCGACGGTCGCGTCGTCGACATCGCTCGCCCTGCAGTCCATCACGCCGCGCGGGCCGAAACGCTTCCTGAAGTTCGGGAAGTCGGACTCCTTGGGGTAGTCCGGCAGTTCCGGCTCCTCCTCAGCGTTCAGGTGATAGAGATTGCCGTAGAACTCGTCGAAGCCGTGCACCGTGGGCAGGAACTCGTTGCGATCGCCTAGATGATTCTTGCCGAACTGACCGGTCGCATAGCCCAGCGGCTTGAGCAGCGTTGCGATGGAGGGATCTTCGGCCTGCAGCCCGAGCGTGGCGCCCGGCAGTCCGACCTTCGACAGCCCGGTGCGAAACACGCTCTGCCCGGTGATGAAGGAGGAGCGCCCCGCGGTACAACTCTGCTCGCCGTAGCAGTCGGTGAACAGCATGCCCTCGTTCGCGATACGATCGATATTGGGCGTGCGGTAGCCCATCAACCCTCGCGAGTAACACGACAGGTTCGTCATGCCGATATCGTCGCCCCAGACGACGACGATGTTCGGCTGCTTCGGCTTCGGTGTACTTTGACTCATGGTGTGCTGGTCTCCTCAGTTTGTCTTGCCCGCACGATGCAGCGAAAGCCGATATGGCTTATCGCGCTATCGATCATCTGCGGCTGCCGTGCTGCGGGGCGGTAATGGCGGCAGTTGTTCGGCGCGCACAGGAAGGAACCGCCCTTGACGACCTTGCGCGGGATGCTAATCGACACACAGCAGGATTCCCCTCCGGTACAGTCTGGGCCGATGCCACATTGCCCGCGGCGGCGATCGCAAGCGAGTTGGCGGCGATCACCTGAGTGGAATGTGGTCCTCTCGCGTCCACAGCCGCTCGCCGGCCGCCGAACATTTGGCATGCGTACGGCTGCTTCACGCTGACGATTTTCTCGTACGAGATCGCCGCGCACAACTATGCAGTTTCCCCCAAGCCTCAGCTTCGTCCGGAGATGGGCGCCCGAGGACGAGGAGCGACCAGGATCGTTGACGGCCCTTCGCCAAACAAGTTTTGTATTCAACCAAGAAGCTTCCGAAGTTCCATAACGCAAACCACGCGCCGGATGTAAGTGAAGCAAGGCGATGGCGAAGCCTATGCTCCCACCGATGATCTGGGCCTGCAATGGATGGTTGTCCTGCAGTGTCACGCTGATGTCGTAAGCGCGCTCAGATCGTCCGAGTTGGGCGCCGCCTGCACGCCCTCTGATGTGATGACCGTGACGGTGCCAAGAGGATGCGCGCGCATGTGTCGTGGCCTTACCTGTTGCGCAGGAGCGGTCGGGTCGCACCATGGCGGCGTTGTGAGCGCTGACAACCTGCGAGGTGAGCCGCCGTCCGGCGGGTAGCTGTTGAGGAGGGGTTCGGCGCGGTTATGCCCAGGGGCGGAATCGAACCACCGACACTGCGATTTTCAGTCGCATGCTCTACCAACTGAGCTACCTGGGCACCAAGTCGCTGCCCATAGCTCATGCCATGGAGGCGATCAAGCCGACTCGTCCGGCGGCTCCTCGTCCGTGTCATTCTGTGTCGCCGGTATCCGATACTGTCCGGTGAGCCAGCGCCCCAGATCGACATCCGCGCACCGACGGCTGCAGAACGGCAGCACTTCGCCCACCGTGGGCCTGCCGCAGATCGGACACGACGGGACAGATCGTCTGGGCTCAGTCATGCTGTGTCTCAAGTACCCACCCGGTTGAGGGGAGGGTGGGATCCGACCTCACAATCAAGCCACGCCCGACGCGACGCGCAAGATCCGGCAGAGCTTCGGCGTCACCTTGCAGCGCTGCCACGATGGCGGGCGACGTACGCAGCACCGGCATCCGCTGCGGCTGCGACGCCACCTCTGCCGCAATTCGACGAAGCGCCGCCAACCCCGCGGCATGTGGACCGGCGAGCAGCTCGTGCAATGGCGGATGCACGCGTCGCCGGACGATTTCGGCCAAACCGAGCGCAGTGAAGCCGAGCAGCCGCGGACGCAGCGGGTCCTCCGCCAGCGCGGCGTGCAGGCTGGGCGCGAGCACGCGTCGCCGGGTGGCCGTCAGCCCGGCAAAGTCCACCAGGATCGCACCCGACAGGTTGCGCAGCCGGATTTCCCGCGCCAGCCCAGGGAGCACCGCCAGGTTCGCCGCCCGATGCAGGGCCGCCTTGCCTTGCCGCCCGGCCATCGCACCGCCCGCGTCAACGTCGATCGCCACCAATGCCGGCGTGGGATGAATGTGCAGTCTGGCGCCCCCGGGGAGGTCGACGTCTGGTTGCGCCAGCCCCTGCACCTGTTCCTCGACGCTATCATCGAAGGTCCGCGCCACGACTTGCACGCGGTCGCCGAGCGACGGCTTCAATCTGGCGGCCAGTGCGCTGTCGTCGACCTCCACGGGAGCATCCGCGTGGTATCGAGCAAATTCCAGCAACGCTCCGGGACCGACCCGTGGGGGCACTTCGTCCGGACTCAGACGAGCCGTCAGGCGGGGACCCTTACCGCCTTGGGCTGCACGGGTGACGCGGACCGACACGAAATCGCCCTCACGCAGACCCGCGCCACCTTCGCTGTCGGGCAGAAACCCCTCGGCGCCGTTCAACGCCAAAAAACTCCCCGCCATCGCTGGCACCCGGGAGATCACCCGGCCGCGGTGAATATCGCCAACACCGTCCGCTGCGCCAGGTCGCCAGATCGCATAGTCCAGCATCGTCTCGCCGCGCAGCACGGCTACGCGGACCTCGCCGGGGCTGGACGCAGCCACAATGCGCGGCGTCACGGCAGCGGCCAGCCAAGCCCGCGGAGAAGCTGTGCCGTCTCGAACAGCGGCAGGCCAACGACGTTGGAGTAGCTGCCGGACAGGAAACGGATGAATGCCGCGGCACGTCCCTGGATGGCATAGCCACCCGCCTTGCCGCGCCACTCGCCACAGGCAAGGTACGCAACGATCTGCCGCTCGCCCAGCCGCGCGAAGCCGACAACGCTCTGCGCGAGCCGCTCGCCGCGACGCCCATCCGGTGCAATCAGCACGACCGCGGTCATTACACGGTGGCGTCGGCCGGACAGCAGCGCCAGGCATCTCCTGGCATCCGCCTCGGTCTCGGCCTTGGGCAAAATCCGACGGCCCGCTGCAACCACGGTGTCGGCGGCCAGCACGTAACATCCAGCCACGCCAGCCGACGCCGCCTTCGCGTGTGCCAGGCGCAACGCGTGCTGTCGCGGCTGTTCGTCACGCAGTGGAGATTCGTCGATGTCGGTGGGTGTCACACTATCCGGCACAATGTCGATCTGCGCCAACAATGCGAGACGCCGAGGGCTGGCGGAGGCCAGAACCAGCGTGGGCGCCGTCACTTGAAGCGGAAGGTGATCCGGCCCTTGCTCAAATCGTAGGGTGTCATTTCGACGTTCACCCGGTCCCCGGCGAGCACGCGAATACAATTCTTGCGCATCTTGCCCGAGGTATGGGCGAGGATGGTGTGCTCGTTGTCGAGCTTTACGCGGAACATGGCATTGGGCAGCAGCTCCATCACCGTTCCGCTAAATTCGATCATGTCCTCTTTCGACATCCGACCTCATGAAAAAGCTTGATTTCGTCGCGGAACATGAGCGCGGGGCTGTGCGAGGTCAAGCGTCCGGCCAAGGGGCGCTGCCCATTGGAACCAAACGATTGGATTGCAAAGGCTGCGCCTTTGCTGGGGGGTCCAGGGGGCAAAGCCCCTGGCGGGCATCAGGGGAGCGCCCTGATCCTCAGCGCGATGCTAAGGGCATGCGCGTTGAGCCCCTCGGCCTCGGCCAGCGCAATCGCCGCAGGGCCCACGTGCGCCAGCGACGTGGCATCCGCCGCAACCCAGGTGGTGCGCTTGAGAAAGTCGAACACCGACAATCCTGAGGCGAATCGAGCGGTGCGCCCGGTCGGGAGAACATGGTTCGGACCGGCAACATAATCGCCGACCGCTTCGGGGCAGAAGGCGCCAAGAAACACTGCGCCGGCATGGCGGATGCGGGAGAACACTGGTGCGGGATCGCACAGCATCAGTTGCAGGTGCTCGGGTGCCAGGCGGTTGACCAGAATGATCGCTTCGGCCCAGTCGCGCACCACAATGATGGCGCCATGCGCCTGCCAGCTCGCTCCGGCAATGGCGGAGCGCGGCAGCGTCGTCAGTTCCTGCATGACGCAAGTGGCGACACGATCGGCAAAAGTATCGTCGTCGGTGATCAGGACGGCCTGTGCCGCTTCGTCGTGCTCGGCCTGAGCCAGCAGATCGACAGCGATGCAGCGCGGATCGTTCGCGGCATCGGCAAGCACGACAACCTCCGACGGACCTGCGATCGCGTCGATGCCAACGCGCCCGAACACCTGCCGCTTCGCTTCGGCCACGTAAGCATTCCCCGGCCCGACGATGCGATCGACCCGCGCGATGCTGGCAGTGCCCAAAGCCAGCGCCGCGATCGCCTGCGCGCCGCCGATCCGATAGATCTCCGCCACGCCGGCGCGCCGCGCAGCAGCCAGTACCAGCGGGTTCAGCACACCGTCCGGTGTGGGCACGCACATCGCGATGCGCGGCACGCCGGCGACGCGCGCCGGGATCGCATTCATCAACACGGAGGAGGGATACGCGGCCTTGCCACCCGGCACGTAAAGGCCGACCGCATCAAGCGGCGTCCAGCGCATGCCAAGGGTAAGGCCGGCTGAGTCGCTGGTCTGCAGATCGGCAGGCACCTGCAGGCGGTGAAATGCCTCGATGCGCGTTGCCGCGAGATCCAGCGCCGCCGTCAACTCTGCCGGAGTACCGGCGACGGCGGCGTCGATCTCTTCCGCGGCGATCCGCAGCCGATCGGGCGCCAGCGTCAGGCGATCGAAACGCTCCGTGAAGCGCAGCAGTGCCGCATCGCCCTCGGCCCGCACGGCCGAGATGATCGATGCCACCGCCTGATCGACGCTTTCCGTGGTATCTCGCGCCTGCTCCAGCAGATCGGTGAACGCGGTTTCGAACCCCGGATCGGCGGTCGAGAGCCGTATCATTGCCCCAACGCTGCGCGGAACCGGGCGATCCAGGCGCCGATCGCCTCCGGCTGGGTCTTCAGCGCAGTGCGATTCACGATCAGTCGCGAGGTGATCGGTGCGATCACCTCGATTTCCACCAAGCCGTTTGCCCGCAATGTCGCACCGGTCTGTACCAGGTCGACAATCAGGCGCGACAGGCCGAGGCCAGGCGCCAGCTCCATCGCGCCATTCAGATGCACAACGTCGGCGTGCACGCCGCGTGAGGCAAAGTGACGCCGTGCGATATTCGGATACTTGGTTGCCACCCGCACGCGGGACCAGCGTGACGGATCGTCGCTGCCCGCGGTCTCCGCCGGTTCTGCGACCGACACGCGGCAGACGCCGATGCCGAGATCCAACGGCGCGTAGATTTCCGGGTAGTCGAACTCCATCAGCACATCGGCGCCGCAGATGCCGAGTTGCGCGGCACCGAATGCCACGAAGGTGGCGACGTCGAACGGCCGGACGCGCACCACATCGAGTGCCGCATCGTCGGTCGGGAAGCGCAGGCGCCGGCTTTCCTCATCCGCGTAGTCGGGAGCCGGAGTGACGCCGGCGAGAGACAGGAGCTGGCCGCATTCCGACAGGATGCGCCCCTTCGGGAGCGCCATGATGAGGGACGTCGTGACGTCCGGTGCAAGTTCGGAGGCACGGTAGGGCGCGGTCATCCACGGGGTTCCCGACGAAGGTAGCGGCCTCTACACCAGGGTGGGTCACAAATGAAGAGGGCCGGGTCTGGCCCCGGCCCTCTTCGATCAATCCGAGTGCGCCAGCCGATCAGGGCGTCCGCACGATGGTCGAGCCGGGCGGCGCCGGTGTGACATAGGTGGCACTCGGTGCCGGTGCCGGCGTCACGACGGTCGCGGCCGGCTGTGGTGCCGGATGCTCGTGGACGTCGATGCAGCCGGTAAGAGTGAGGAAAACCAGTGGCAGCAGCCAGGAAATTCGCATTGGACGCACCCTTCGATTGGAGAAACGAGACGTACCTGAATGTGCTCCGTTCCGTGGCCGGTCGGTGCCGCTTTTGTGGCAGGTTCTTGGCCAAGCGATCACGACCCGGTGGGAGTTGTTGACGACCGGTCACTGATCGCTGATCCATGTCTCGGCTGGACGCGGGACACGACGATGTGGACGCTGCTCGATCTTGCCGGCTCTGTCGCGCTGCTGCTGTGGGGACTGCACATGGTGCAGACCGGTATTCAGCGCGGTTTCGGCCCCGATCTGCGCCGCGTCCTCGCGACTGCGCTAGGCAATCGGCTGGCCGCCTTCGCTGCCGGCGTAGGCGTGACTGCGATCCTTCAGAGCAGCACCGCCACAGGCCTGATGGTGGCCGGCTTCGCTGCCGGTGGAGCGGTCGCACTCGTGCCGGCCCTGGCGGTTATGCTGGGGGCCAACGTCGGCACCACATTGATCGTGCAGGCGCTGTCGTTCGACGTCGCGGAAGTGGCGCCGGCGCTGATCCTGCTGGGTGTGATCCTGTTCCGCCGCGGCACTGCCGCGAGGACGCGTGATCTTGGCCGCGTGGCGATCGGGCTGGGCCTGATGTTGATGGCGCTGCACAGCCTGGTGACGCTGGTGACGCCTTACGAAGACGTGCCCAGTCTGCGCCTCGTGCTGGGTGCGATCACCACCGAGCCTGTGCTGGACGTGCTGGTGGCGGCCGGGCTGACCTGGGCGGCGCACTCCTCGGTGGCCGTGGTGCTGCTGGTGATGTCGTTCGCCGCCAAGGGCGCGGTGCCTCCCGACGCAGCCTTCGCCCTGGTGCTCGGCGCCAATCTCGGCACTGCGATCAACCCGGTCCTGGAGGGCGTGTCCGGCGATGACCCGGTCGCGCGGCGATTGCCGATCGGCAATCTGCTGAACCGACTGGTGGGCTGCGTCGTGGCATTGGTGCTGCTCAACCGCATCGGTCCCTGGCTCGTGCAGATCGAGCCGGACCCGGTACGGGCGGTGGCGGACTTCCACACCGGCTTCAACATAATCCTGGCCGTCCTGTTCCTTCCCGCTCTGGGGCCGTACGCCCAGATATTGCGGAGGCTGCTCCCGGCACGAGTTGTCGCTGACGATCCGTCACGGCCGCGCTACCTGGACCCCACGGCGCTGGAATCGCCACCGATCGCGCTAGGTGCGGCAGCGCGGGAAGCGCTTCGCATGGCGGACGCTCTCGAGGCGATGCTCGCCCGGGCGGGCGAGGTGCTGGCCAGCACCGACCGTCGCCGGCTTGGCGAGGTCCGGCGGCTGGACGATGTGCTTGACCGGCTGAATACCGCGATCAAGGGCTACCTGACCGAGCTGGACCCCGAGGACCTGTCCGAGGCGGACCATCGCCGCCTGTCGCAAGTTCTTGTCTTTGCAACAAATCTGGAAGCGGCGGCCGACGTCGTGGACCGCGATGTCATGGGACACTTGGCCAAGCGCCTGAAGCGGGGTGCCCCACTGGCTGAACCGGAGCAGGCCGAGACGCGGCGTCTGTTGGAACGGCTGGGCACGACGGTACGCGCCGCTGCGGCGGTATTCATGACCGAAGACCCCCGCGCCGCCCGCCAGCTCGTGGCCGAAAAGGAGGCTTTCCGCGACCTGGAGGCCACGGCGACACAGGCGCATTTCGCCGGCCTGCGAGGTGGAAAGGGCAGCGCCACGGTGGACCTCGACCTGGTGCGGGAGCTGAAGCGGGTGAACGGCCATCTGGTCGCCGCGGCCGCCTATCCCGTGCTGGAGGGCCAGGGCGAATTGCTGGCAAGCCGGCTACGGTTGGATTCCTGACACCGAGTCCCAATCTGTGGAACACGGGGAGAACGGCGTAGTAGTGCTTTGGCTGGACCACCCGAAGCGGTAGTATCCCAATTGGCGGTCTATCCGGCAGACTGTGGCGTGGTCGCAACAGACCTCGTGTATGTTGTGTCCCGGTGAGGAGCGACGTCCCACATGTTGATTGACGGCACAGGTGCGAGGGGCGGAAACTTGGCATTGGTCCGCCAGGGGGAATCCGAAGTGCTCGATGCAGTGCAGATGCCAGGCCGCTACCAGGTCCATATCGATCGCTCGCGTGACGTGTTGCTGACCGATTTCGGTCGAGCCACCCTGTCCGACCGTTACCTGATGCCGGGCGAGGAGTTCCAGGACCTGTTCGCGCGCGTCGCGTCCTATTACGGCGACGATGCCGGCCATGCGCAGCGCATCTACGACTACATGTCGAGGCTGTGGTTCATGCCGGCGACCCCGGTGCTGTCGAACGGCGGTACGCAGCGCGGGCTGCCGATCTCGTGCTTCCTCAACGAGGCGTCCGACAGCCTGGAGGGCATCGTCGGGCTGTGGAACGAGAACGTCTGGCTAGCCTCGAAGGGCGGCGGCATCGGCTCCTATTGGGGCAATCTGCGTTCGATCGGCGAGAAGGTGGGCGCGGTCGGAAAGACCTCGGGCGTGATCCCGTTCATCCGGGTGATGGACAGTCTGACCCTGGCGATCTCGCAAGGGTCGCTGCGGCGCGGCTCGGCGGCGGTCTACCTGCCGGTCAGCCATCCGGAGATCGAGGAGTTCGTCGAGATCCGCCGCCCCACCGGCGGCGATCCGAACCGCAAGGCGCTGAACCTGCACCATGGCATTCTGGTCTCCGACGCGTTCATGCGCGCGGTGGAGGCGGATGAGCAGTGGCCCCTGCTGTCGCCGAAGGACGAGACGCCGGTGCGGTCGATCTCGGCGCGTGCCCTATGGGTCCGTGTCCTGACGTCGCGGATCGAGACCGGCGAGCCGTACCTGATCTTCTCCGACCATGTGAACCGCGCGCGGCCCGAACATCACAAGCTGGCCGGGCTGGAGGTGAGGACCTCCAACCTGTGTTCCGAGATCACCCTGCCCACGGGACGTGACCAGCACGGCATGGAACGCACCGCGGTGTGCTGCCTCTGTTCGCTGAACCTGGAGAGCTGGTTCGAGTGGCAGGACCATCCGACGTTCATCGAGGACATCATGCGGTTCCTCGACAATGTGCTGCAGGACTTCATCGACCGCGCGCCGCCGGGAATGGAGAAGGCGCGCTATTCGGCGATGCGCGAGCGGAGCGTGGGCCTGGGCGTGATGGGCTTCCACTCGTTCCTGCAGTCGCAGAACGTGCCGTGGGAGAGCGTGATCGCCAAGGTGTGGAACAAGCGAATGTTCAAGCACATTCGCGAGCAGGCAGACCTCGCCTCGCACGTTCTGGCCGAGGAGCGCGGGCCGTGCCCGGACGCCGCCGAGTACGGCATTATGGAGCGGTTCTCGCATAAGATGTCGATAGCGCCGACCGCGTCGATTTCCATCATCGCGGGGAATTCGTCGCCGGGGATCGAGCCGATCGCCGCCAATGTGTTCCTGCAGAAGACGCTGTCTGGAAGCTGGACGGTGCGCAACCGGCATCTGCAGGCGCTGCTGGCGGCCAAGGGGATGGATACCGACGCGATATGGTCATCGATTACGCTGCGGGCGGGGAGCGTGCAGCATCTGGATTTCCTGACCGAGCAGGAGAAGGCGGTATACAAGACCGCGTTCGAGCTGGATCAGCGCTGGATCATCGAGCACGCGGCTGATCGTGCGCCGTTCATCTGCCAGAGCCAGTCGGTGAATGTTTTTCTGCCGGCGAATGTGCACAAGCGGGACCTGCACCAAATTCATTTCATGGCGTGGAAGCGGGGGGTCAAGTCGCTTTACTACTGCCGGAGCCTGTCGATCCAGCGGGCCGACAATGTGAGTGAAGCGGCAGTCCGGCCCGCCGAGTTTACCGGCGTGGCTGCGGTGGTGCCGGCGAATGATGGGCAGGCGCCGCTGCCGCTGGTTGCGGCCTCAGCGGGCGCGACGGATTACGAGGAGTGCCTGGCTTGCCAGTGATGAGAATGACTACCCGCGGAGGGCGCCAGTGTTTGAGCGGCCTATATTAGATCGACCTGCGGCGATTGAAGAAAAGATAACGGTCAGAGAAGGCGAGGCGCCAAAGTTCCAAGCCGAATCGCAGTCTCGGTTTGCCTGCCGGACTTCGCCCGCGGAGGAAGCACCATGCGTCGCCTGATCTGGCTGGCTCTGGTTTCGTCGCTCGCAGGTTGCGGAGGCGACAAGCCAGTAACGACTCTCTCTGTCACCTGCAGCGGAGGCACGCAATTGGTCGGTGCCGCCTCGATCGATGTGCTTGGAGATCTTGCCAACGGCCTTCCGACGATGAATTTCCCTGACCCTGCGAACCCGGGCAAGACCGGAACCATCTCGGTTCAGCCTCACGATCACTGCAAGGTCACTCCGGGCAACCCTTCCAGCGGGTAGGATGCGCCCCTCCCCTCGTGCGATCTAGATCGTTACAGAACCAACGGCCAATTGCTGGAATTCGCAACAACTGCGAGCATCCGGCTTTCCCCACTTGGGGGGCGTGCCTGAGCATTCGTGTGCCTGGGTGCGCCCCGCTCTTTTCGCGGCGGTCAGATCAGGACGGGCCGGATGGAATTGAGCGCGTCGCGCAGCGTGTCGAACTGTTCCACGCTCGCCGGGGTGCCGATTGTCGTTACGATCCAGGTGATTGTACCCGATGGCGCATGCACGATGTGAGATGGCCGGTCGACCGGACCGGCAACAATCACGACCCGCCGATGCAGCCGAGGGTCGTCAGAACGCCGCTCGCAAACATAAGCCTTCAAGATGTCACCCGCGCTCGCCAGCCACTCGACCACGAGCGCGGACTCGTCCGGGCTGAGGGGACGAGGCGGAAACGCAAGCAGAATCTCTGCGGAACATTTGGCCATCGCCGGGAGTGTACAGGCCGGTTCACTTCAGGCTGGTTGCGTTTGCGAAGTTCAGAGCCCGTTCGGATCGCTGGCTAGCGGTCCGCATCGACCGCTCGCCAACCGCGCGTCACTTCGTCGAGCCTCGCCATGAGGTCGGGCGACAGGACACCCTTCTGCGCCGCCTGCAGGCTGTCGGCCAGTTGCTCGGGACGGCTCGCACCGATGATCGGTGCCGTGACCGCCGGATTGGACAAGACCCAAGCCACCGCCAGCGTCGCCATGCTCATACCCACCTCCTGCGCCACCGCACGCAGGGTTTCGATCGTGGCGAATTCCTGCTCGTGCCAGTATCGCGCCTGATATCTGGTGCCGGCGTTGCGCAGCGAGAACCGTGTGCCCTCGGGTGGCGGCGCGGTCCGGTCGTGCTTGCCGCTGAGCAGCCCACCGGCGAGCGGATTGTAGGGGATCACCGCAATCCGCTCTTCCTCGCACAACGGCAGCAAATCGCGCTCGAATGCGCGGAACAACAGATTGTAGCGTGGCTGCACGCTGTCGATGCGGCACAGGTTCCTGAACTCGCCGCGACCCAGGCCACGCGCGACACGCCAGGCAGGCCAGTTGGAGACGCCGACGTAACGCGCCTTGCCCTGCCGCACCACCATGTCGAGCGCTTCCAGGGTCTCGTCGAGCGACGTGCCCGCGTCGTATCGATGCAGTTGATAGAGATCGATGTAGTCGGTGCCGAGCCGCCGCAGGGACGCATCGATCGCGTCGAGAATATGCTTGCGCGATGTCCCCTGGTCCCACGCTTGCGCGCCCACCTGTCCGGCGCATTTAGTGGCAAGAATGAATCGCTGGCGTTTGCCCTTCAGCCAGGCGCCGACAATCTCCTCGGTACGGCCCGCGGTGGTGCGACCACCGCCGAGAGGATACACATCGGCGGTGTCGAGGAAATCGATGCCACCCTCGGCCGCAGCATCGAGGATCGCGTGACTGCGCGCTTCGTCACATTGGCCGCCGAAGGTCATGGTGCCGAGACAGAGCCGCGACACGCTCAAGCCGGTTCGGCCGAATTTCGTGCGGTGCATCCCATGCTACTCCCGACATGCGTTATTCAACAACTGACACAGCGAGGATGATTGCATCGCTGGACCATGATCGCTCGCGTCACGGTCATGTTATCCGTTCTCTCGCACAAGAAGATCGCAACAGCATTGTGTGGCCGCTTCATTCGCTATACCCAATTGTATATATCGCGTTGGTAAAGGGGAAACAATGGGCCACCAGGCAGCCAAGGAGGATTTCCTCCAGCAGCTCTATGCGACAGAGGAAACACTCGGCGGCCTCTTCGGACATTTCGGATTCTCATTCTCACCTGTGCTGCTATCGGGCGATGTATCCGATCCGGGCATCTACAACTTGCCGGTCCTGGCGCCGATAACGACGCAGGAAGCGACCTATACCGCGGCTGGCGCGTCGGTTACCGATACCTATACCGGCATCAAGCTATGGGACCTGTTGAGTGATGCAGGTGGCGCGACAGTAACCAGCGCCAAGAACGATATCCTCAGCAAGTATGTCGTGGCCACAGGATCCGACGGCTACAAGGCCGTGTTTTCGCTCGGCGAGATCGATCCGAGCTTCGGCGCCCAACCGATCATGGTTGCCTACGCTGACACCGGCGGCCAATTGGGTCCTCAAGGCAGTGACGGCCTGGCACGCATGGTTGTGCCCGGTGATCAGGCGGGCGGGCGATATGTCTCCGATCTGGTCAAGCTCGATGTGCGAAGCCTGCCGGAACCTGGCCCCTCTGCGCCAGGCGGGATCTCGGATCAACTCGCGCTCTCTGGCGATATTGCTGACCCATCCATTGTCACACCGGCGACACTGTCTGCCCTCCATCAGTCAACGACGGAAACCGCGACCTATACTTCCGGCGCCGGAAAAGTGACCGATACCTACACGGGAGTTTCGCTGTGGAGCCTGATCCAGGACGCGGGACTTCTGACCGACCCGTCGATCAAGAACGATCTGTTGCGCTTCGGGGTGGTCGCCACCGGCAGTGACGGTTACCGCGCCTTCATCTCGCTAGGCGAGATCGATCCGGCGTTCGGCAATCAACCCGATCTCGTCGCTTATGCCGATACCGGAGGCCAGCTTGGCCCGGGTGGTCAGGACGGTGCTTTGCGACTGATCGTCCCAGGCGATCAGGCCGGTGGTCGCTATGTCTCAAATCTCACCAGCCTCCAGGTCATCGATGCGGCGGGCGGACACATGAGCTGATCGACATCACCACTATCCGTGCGTGGCGGTACGTTCGGGCTTGAGGTCGATCAGTGGCGTGCCGTCCAGACAATCGAGCCCGCGGACCTGCACAGTGGTTCCTTGGATCGCCACGAGTTCAACCATGGAGGACGCAATCGGGTTTGGCCGCACCGGCGAGCGCAAGGCAAAGGTCCCGGTCGTTTCTCGCGTACGAAATGGCGTCTGCAGTACCAGATCGCGCCGCGCGTGATGCATCCAGTACAGCACCTGAATGCGTCTGTGCCGCGCGATATCGGTGAGCGCCTCGCGCCAACGCTCATCCACCACGATCGAGCAGATCGGCCCATCGGCGCTACCCCGTTTGGGACACTCGCTGCGCCTGTGCCACGGTGTGTGGATCGTGCCGATGAAATACACGCCGGCATCGGTCACTGCCGGCAGTTGTATCGCCACTTCGCCGGGACGCAGTTCGCTGGCTGTCTCGCTCGCATCGTCGTTCATGAGCGCACCTTGCGGGGAAGGACGACCCGAAGTCCAGGCGAGACCGCGTTACGCCAAGTCACTGATCGCCGCGTTGAGGCGGCCGGACGGGGCTGGCCTCGCTGGCGCAGCGGACTGGTCAGACGCCAACCATCACGCTAAACGCCTTGATCACCGCGGTGGCCTTCATGCCCGGCTTCAGCCCAAGCTCCTCGGATGCCTCATTCGTGATCGACGCGGTGATCATCACCGACGGCGCCACTTCGATGGTTACGTGGGTGGTGGTCGCGCCGGGCTTCACGGTCTTGATCGTGCCGGCAAGCTGGTTGCGTGCGGATAGCTTCATGAGGCGAGCTCCTTGGGGTTGAGCGCCTACTTATTGGCGCAGGCGCGATTAAGCGCCAACAGGTGTTTGCGAGCGGCCAGCGCAGTATCCATCTCGATAGCACGATAACGCTCCACGATGGCCTTTCCGGCGCGTGTCAACACCGCACCGCCGCCCCCGCTTCCGCCAGCCGCGGTCTCCACGGCAGGCGTGCCCAGACTGCGGTTGAGATCCTCGACCAGTTCCCAGGTCCGCCGATAGGACATGCGCAAGGCACGGCCGGCAGCGGAGATAGAGCCAGAGCGGGCAATCTCCTCGAGCACGGCCACCTTGCCCGGACCGATCCGGGCACCCGAGACCAGATCGAGCCGGATGCTCAGCCGATCCGCGGTACGCGAGCCCTCGCTTGGGCTTGGTTTTTTCTTCCCCATGGCAGATACCCCAGGCCTTGCCGCCGGATCTTTGTGCGGGAGCGTGGCGTGTCGCCGTGCCGAAGACAAGCGATAGTTGCGCCGGCAAACGCAGTTCGAATCGGCGCGGGACTGCCTCTTGTCGTTGTATTTTTGTGGCTATACCGTCGGACGCCAGGGGGGCTGATGCTGCGCCGCGCATTTATCGCTGTTTCGCTGTTGTGGTGGTCCAACACTGTACTGGCCGCCGACATCGTCGATGCGACGGGCCGTAACGTCCAGATTCCGGAGCATATTGCGCACGTCCTGCCTGCCGGACCGCCAGCCGCAATTCTTCTGGCAGCGCTGGCGCCCGATCTGATGTTGGGGTGGACCTCGCCTGTATTGGACGAGTCCCGCGCTCTCTTGTCACCCGAAGCAGCCCGGTTGCCACAGGTACCGCGGCTGACCGGGCGAGACGACGTCATCGGCAAGGTTGTCGCGCTGAAGCCGGATCTGATTGTCGATTACGGCACTGTCTCGGCGCGCTACGCGGATCTTGCTCGCGCGACGCAGCAGCGCACTGCCGTTCCCACATTGTTGCTGGACGGGTCGCTGACGGAAATCCCGCACGTGTTCCGCTTGCTTGGCGGCGTTTTGCACCGGGAAGGTCGGGCGGAAATATTGGCGAAATTTGCCGAGGCGCTGCTTGCGGTGCCGGCGCGTCCGGCCTCGCATCCGCGCGTTCTGTGTGCTCGTGGTGCCGATGGCCTGACCGTCGTCGCACCGGGAACCGATCTCGCGGAAACCTTCACCCACCTCGGCTGGCAGGTTGTCGCGCCGGCGGGACAGGGATCGTCCCGCCAGGCCAGCTTCGATGACATCCGCGCCCTCGATCCTGACATTCTGGTATTTTCCGACCCTGCGATGCGCGCAACGCTCGACCAATCGGACACATGGCGATCACTGCGCGCCGTACGCGCCGGCCACGCGTTTGTGGCCCCTGCCCTGCCCTTCGGTTGGGTTGATGAACCGCCATCGATCAACCGGCTGCTCGGCGTTGCGTGGCTCAGCGGCCATGATCCGAAGACCCTCGCTGCCCTGTTCAATGCCGTGGTCTACGGCCGCGTGCTGACAACGCAGCAACTCGACACGCTGCTTGCCGGCGTCCACTCCCTGCAACCGTAAGAGGTTCAATCGATGCGCTTCCTGCTGGCACTGTGCCTTTTGCTTGCGCCGCTCACTGCACGGGCGCAGGAGTTGACTGTGTTCGCCGCCGCCAGCCTGACGGACGCGATGAAGGACGTCTCAGGGCAATGGGCGCAGGCCGGGCATCAGCCCTTGCGCATGTCATTTGGTGCAAGCTCCACGTTGGCGCGACAGATCGAGCAGGGTGCACCGGCCAATCTGTTCGCTTCTGCCGACCAGAAATGGATGGACTATCTCGCCGACAAGAAGCTGATCGTCGCCGACACACGCAAGGACCTGCTCGGCAACGACCTCGTGCTCGTGCTTCCCGCGAACAAGCCACAACACGTCACCATCGGCCCCGGCTTCAATCTGGTCGGACTGCTCGGCCCGAACGGCCGTGTCGCCACCGGTGACCCGGCGCATGTCCCAGTCGGCATCTACGCCGAACAGGCGCTGAGGAAGCTCGGCATCTGGGATGCCGTGTCACCGCGTCTCGCGCGTACCGACGATGTGCGATCCGCGCTGCTGCTGGTGGAGCGCGGCGAGGCCCCGGCCGGTATCGTCTATGGGACTGACGCTGCCGTGTCGAAGGCAGTGATGGTCGCAGGAACCTTTCCGGCGAACAGCCATGATCCAATTTCGTATCCGTTCGCCGTAACGCAATCCGGCGATACGCCGGACGCGCGGGCGCTGATGACGTTCCTGGCCGGCCCGCAGGCACGTGCGATCTTCGTCAAGCGCGGCTTCAAGGTCGAATAGGCTGCTGCTTTCGCCTGATGAGTGGGAAGCAGTATGGCTGACGCTGGGGGTGGCGGCGCGTGCCGTCAGCTTCGGGTTGCCGCTCGCGGTGATCACCGCCTGGGTGCTGGCGCGCTATCGCTTTCCCGGCCGGCCGGTGTTGAACGCGTTGGTGCATCTGCCGATGGTGCTGCCGCCGGTGGTGACGGGCTGGCTGCTGCTGATCATCTTCGGCGTCCGCGGCCCGATCGGATCGCTGCTGCTCGACTGGTTCGGGGTGCGGCTGGTGTTCACCACCGCAGGTGCCAGTCTGGCCTGCGCGGTGATGACGTTCCCGGTGATGGTGCGCGCGGTTCGACTGTCGCTCGAGATGGCCGATCCCGGATTGGAACAGGCGGCACGCGCACTGGGAGCGGGCAGGCTTGACCGGCTGTTCAATGTCACGCTGCCGCTTGCCTCGCCCGGCATCCTGGTCGGCGGGGTCGTCGCCTACGCGACCTGCCTCGGCGAATTCGGCGCGGTCATCACCTTCGCCGCCAACATACCCGGCCGGACGCAGACTCTGCCGCTGGCGATCTACACTGCGCTACAGGTTCCGGGCGGCGAGGCGAAGGCCGCCGAACTGTCGCTGGTGTCACTGACGCTCGCGCTGATCGGCCTGCTGCTGTCGGAATGGATCGCCAAGCGACTGAATGCAATGCTGGGTCGATGAGCCTGAGCATTCGGCTGCGGCATCGTTTCCCTTCGGTGCGGATGGACGTGGCGTTCGAAACGCCGACGCCAGGTGTGACCGTGCTGTTCGGGCCGTCGGGTTCCGGTAAGTCCACGATCATTGCCGCTGCCGCGGGACTGCTGCGCCCCGATGAGTGTCGGATCGCGGTCGATGGTCAGGTGCTGGCCGACACCGCGTCCGGCGTCTGGCTGCAACCTGAACGACGACGCATGGGTCTTGTCTTTCAGGATGCGCGGCTGTTTCCGCACATGTCCGTGGCAACCAATCTCCGCTTCGGTCTGCGTCGCGCGGCGCCGGGCCCGGTGCCGGTGCGATTCGACGAGGTGGTCGAGCTGCTCGATATCGGCGCGCTGATTGCGCGCCGTCCGCACACTCTGTCGGGCGGCGAACGTCAGCGCGTTGCCATCGGCCGCGCTTTGCTCGCGCAGCCGCATTTGTTGCTGATGGACGAACCGCTGGCCAGCCTGGATTCCGCGCGCAAGTCGGAGATCATGCCGTATCTGGCACGGCTCAAGACCGCACTCAGGCTGCCGGTACTCTATGTCACGCACGCGCTCGAGGAAGTCGCGGAGCTTGCGGATTCAGTGGTGCTGATGGAAGCGGGACGGGTGATCGGCAGTGGGCCGTTGTCCGAGATCGTGGCGCGCGGCGATCTGCCGCTGGCGCAGCGCGACGATGCCGGGGCATTGCTGCAGTGCCGCGTGATGGAGCACGACGTTGGGCGCGAGTTGTCGCGACTGGAGGGCGGGGGTGCGACATTGTGGGTGCCGCTGCTGGACGCGCCACTGGACGCCGAACGGCGGGTCCGCATTCCGGCGCGCGAAGTGATCCTGGCGGGCAGGCCGCCCGATGCCATCAGTCTGCACAATATCGTTCCTGGCGAAGTGCGGCAGATCAGGAGTGACACGGCACGACGTTCGGTCCTGGTGGAGATCGCATTGCCGGAGGGTGGAACCTTGATCTCCCGGGTCACCTCCGATGCCATCGTGCGGCTGGTGCTGTCGCCGGGCAGCCCGGTGCTGGCTTTGATCAAGTCTACCTCGATCGAGGTTTTGGGAAATTGAAGCTTGCTGGCATTCTGCCCGGGCTAGGCACAACAGGGGAGATAGACCAATGGCGCTGAAGATCGAACGGTTTCAGCCGGAGGGAATGAACGTAAGGATGTCCGGCGGGCAGCCTTCCTATTCGCACGTCGTGACAGTGAGCGGCACCGGCAAGATCGTCTACACCGCAGGCCAGCTGGCGCGCGATATCGACGGCAATTGCGTCGGCAAAGGCGATATGCGGGCCCAGATGGAACAGACCTTCGAGAATCTCGACCGGTGCCTCAAGGCTGCCGGCGCGACATGGGCTGACGTCGTCAAGACCAATACGTTCGTCACCGATTTCGACGAATTCCAAAAATGCGGTGACGTGCGGATGCGTTTCCTGGGCGTGGCTTCGCCGACCAGCACGACTGTCGGCGTCACACGACTGGCCGGTCCGGATTTCATGATCGAGATCGAGGCTGTGGCTGTCGTCAATTCCTGAGGCGCTGACTCCGGTGACCGCTTGCGACGGGTTCGCGCACCTGGCGGCGCTATGATTTGATGACGCAGAGACTCAGCAGGCCGCCGAACACCCCGCGCCAAAACAACAATGTCCATGGCGTCGGGGCGAACGAGCCGCATGAAGAACCCCGCGGAGCTGAAGGCTATAGCGGACAGCGTGATCAGCAGGACACCTGAGGTCACCGATCCATGACGGTCCCTATCCCTTGCCTCGGTTCCGAAGATACCCTGGCGGGCAGAATGCGGCAGGAGGAAGCAATGGACGCGATACCCGAAGACACCCACCTGGCGGCAGACATCGACACGCAACCCGTGGTGCAGGCTGCTGCGGCGCTGCAGCCGACGCTCCGGCGATATCGCGAGGAGATCGAGCGTGAGCAGCGCCTGCCGCCAGTCCTGGTGGAACAGTTGCATGCCGCCGGCTTCTATCGAATGGTGATCCCGCGCTCGCTAGGCGGCCTGCAGGTCGATCCGCTGACCTACCTCCGCGTCGTGGAGCTGTTGGCCGAAGGCGCCGGCTCGGTCGGCTGGAACGTCTGCAACAACAGCATCGGCCAGCTCGTCACGCTCGGGTTGCCGGATGAAGGCGTCCACGAGATCTACCCGCCAGAGCACGCCACCGTCATCGCCGGCACGGCCGTGCAAGGGGGTGGGCAGGCGGTGCCGGTCGAGGGTGGCTACCGGGTCAGCGGGCACTGGACCTTCGGCAGCGGCTGCCAGGAGGCGGTCTGGATGCTGGGGAGTTTCCAGATCCTCGACGAAGGAGAACCGCGCCGCCGTCCGGACGGCGGTTCGCTCTACTGGCGCGGTGTATTTCGGCGCGAGGAGGCGAAGATCGTTCCGGGAAGCTGGGACGTGGCAGGGCTGCGCGGGACCGGCAGCTTCGACTGGACCGTGCAGGACGTGTTCCTGCCGGAACGGCGGACATGCCCGCACGTCGGCGTCCCGCTGGACAACCAGTGGTCACGCTGGCCGGGGATCACCTACGCCTTGCCGAGCCAGGCCTGGGTCGGGCCTCACCACAGCTCCGTCATCACCGGCATTGCGCGTGCCGGCATCGACGCGCTGATTGCGCTGGCGGTGGAGAAGACGCCGCGCGGCCGGACCGGCATGCTGTGCGAGAACCCCCAGGTGCAGGACGCCGTCGGCCGGGCCGATGCGATACTGAATGCTGGGCGGGTCTACCGCAGCGCGACGATCACTGAACTGTGGAACACGATAGCCACGGGCAAGGAGACCACGCTTGAACAGCGCGCCCGCTGCCGGTTGGCCTCCACCTACGCCGCGGACAGCGCACGCGAGGCGATGGACCTGGTGTATCGGCTTGGCGGCAGCACATCGTTCAAGCGCGAGAGCCGCCTGGCTGAGTGCTGGCGCGACCTGCACGTGGTCGGCCAGACGGTCACCATCGCGCCCGAGTGGTACCCGATCGGTGGCCGGGCCTATCTTGGGATGGAGACAGGCCCGCGCCTGCGCTAGGCATCTGCCGCCACCGCTTCCGCCCTGGGGCGTGTCACACTCAACGGCGGTGGCGTAATCCAACTCAAGGTTTCGGTTGGGTCGGCGGCCGGTTGTCAGGATAGATGGCATGCCATATATTGGTAAGCCATGTTATTACGACCCCGATGAAGAAGAACCAGCGGCAACTGCGCGAGGGCTTTGGAGCTCTCGTTGCCCGCGCGGCCCGGCAGTGGCGTCGCGAGGTCGACCGCCGCCTCCAGCCATTCGGCCTGACCGAGGCCACGTGGCTGCCGTTGATCTATCTTGCGCGTGCACAGGTGCCGATGCGGCAGAAGGATCTCGCCGCCGCCCTGACGCTCGACGGTTCGTCGGTCGTGCGCCTGCTCGACGCGCTCGAAGCATCCGGCCTGATCGAGCGCCGCGAGGAGGGTGCTGACCGCAGGGCCAAGATCATCGTGCTGACCACGCGCGGCTGGTCCATCATCGAGCAGGTCGAGGCTGCCTCGCGCGAGGTACGCAACACGACGCTCGCCGGCCTGTCCGAGGGCGAACTCGGAACAGCCACCCACGTGCTCGAACTGGTCTGCGAAAACCTCGCACGGCAGGACAAGGCGGAGTGAGCGCAACAGCGATCGCAGTCGCGGCGCCACCGAGGGTGACCCCGGCCGTCCGCATGATCGTAACGGTCTGCACGGTCCTGGCCACTCTGATGCAGTCGCTCGACAGCACCATTGCCAATGTCGCGCTGCCATACATGCAGGGCACGATGTCGGCGAGCCAGGAAGAGATCAACTGGGTGTTGACGAGCTATATTGTCGCGGCGGCGATCATGACGGCGCCCACCGGTTTCCTGGCCTCGCGATTTGGCCGCACGCGGTTGTTCGTGACCGCCGTCGTCGGTTTCACCATTGCATCTGCGCTTTGCGGCCTGGCGGAATCACTCGCCCAGATCGTGGTGTTCCGCATCCTGCAAGGCATGTTCGGGGCGGCCCTGGTACCGCTTTCCCAATCAGTGATGTACGAACTCTACCCGCCCGAGCAACGTGCCAAGGCAATGGGCCTGTGGACCATGGGCGTGATGATGGGCCCAATTTGCGGCCCGATCCTCGGCGGATGGCTCACCGACAATTACAGTTGGCGCTGGGTGTTTTACATCAATGTTCCGTTCGGCATCGTGACCGCGATCGGCCTGGTGACATTCCTGCAGGAGAGTTCGTACGGCAGGTCGGCGAAACTCGACTGGATCGGCTTCGGCGCGTTGAGCCTGGCGATCGGCTCGTTCCAGATGATGCTCGACCGCGGCGAGACACTGGACTGGTTCAGCTCGCGCGAGATCGTGCTGGAGGCGTTCATCGCGGGCGTCGCGTTCTACGTCTTTCTGGTGCAGTTCTGCCTTGCGCCGCGGCCTTTCCTGTCGCCCAGATTGTTCGCCGACCGGAATTTCACGGTCGGCGCCATTCTTTACGCGATCATGGGATTGATCATGTATGCGTCGCTGGCACTGCTGGCGCCCTATCTGCAGACGATGATGGACTACCCCGTGATGACCGCCGGTATCGTGCTGGCACCGCGCGGCGCCGGATTGATGGTGGCCGCGCTGATCTGCGGCAGGGTGATGGGAAAGGTGAGCGCCCGGCTGCTGGTCGGGATTGGTTTCGTGGTCGGCGCCTATGCGCTGCACGAGATGACGCTGTGGACGCCCGACATAGCGGAATCGACGGTGATCACCGTCGGCTTCATCCAGGGGATCAGCATCGGTTTCCTCGCGATCCCGATCAACATCATCGCCTTTGCGACACTGCCGTCGGCGATACGGACCGAGGCCACCAGCATCTACAGCCTGATGCGCAATCTTGGCAGTGCGATAGGAATATCCATCACCGGTGCGCTGCTGCAGACCAACACCCAGATCAACCACGCCATCATCGCGGAAGATGTGAACCCGTTCAACCGCGCTCTGCAGTCCGGTGCGGCCTCGCAACTCTGGAATACCGGGACACCGCACGGCATCGCGCTGCTTGATCAGGCAGTGACCTACCAGGCCAGGATCATTGCCTACGTCGACGACTTCAAGTTGATGCTCGTGCTGGCGATCCTTGTACTGCCGCTCCTGCTGCTGGTGCGGACACCGCGCCCGCACTAATCGTCACGCCGCGGCCAGAAGCATGCGCGAGGCCTTCTCCCCGATCATGATCGACGGAGCATTGGTGTTGCCCGAAGTCAATGTCGGCATGATCGACGCATCGGCGACGCGCAGGCCTTGCATCCCGTGCACGCGAAGCTGGTCGTCCACCACCGCCATCGGGTCAGAGCCCATCTTGCATGTGCCGACCGGATGATAGGTGGTTTCGGCATTGCTCCTGATCCAGTCTAGCAACTCGTCGTCGGACTGGATATTCACTCCGGGCGTGACTTCGTCGGTGGCGATGCCCTGCATGGCTGGTGCGGTCATGATGCGCCGTGTGATTCGCATTGCCTCCAATGTCACGTCGCGGTCGAGCTGTGCGGTCATGAAGTTGAAGCGGACCGCGGGCGGCGTGTGGGGCGACTTCGATGTGACGTGAATGCTGCCGGTGCTTTCCGAACGCAGGATGTTCATGATCGCAGTGACGCCGGATTGCTTGGCGAGCCGGAAGTTCGGATCAGACAGGAAGGGGATCCAGGAGATCGCCGCGTCGGGTGCGTCCAGTCCGGGGCGGGTGCGCACATAGGCGCGGACCGGCGATGCCGGCAGGCCGAGCAGACCCTTGTGGGTCAGCGCATATTTCAGCGCCTGCTTCACCATGCCGAGCCCGCGTGCCTTGTCGTTGTAGGTCATCCCGAGCGAGGCAGGCACGGTCCATTTCATCCGCGGCGAATAGTGATCGCGCAGATTCTCGCCGACGCCCTTCAGCGCGTGACGGACCTCGATGCCGAGAGCCTGCAGCACATCAGGATTGCCGATGCCGGACAGTTCCAGAAGCTGCGGCGAATTGATCGATCCGGCACTGACGACGACCTCCCTGGCCGCACGGGCCTCGCGTTGCTGCCCGTTCGCCGTGTAGCGTACGCCGGCGCAGCGGTTGCCTTCGAGCAGCAGGCATTCGGTGTGAGCATTGGCCTGGATCGTCAGGTTGGGCCGCGTGCGCGCGGGGTCGAGATAGCAGACGGCGGTGCTCATACGGCGGCCGCCGCGGATCGTCATCTGGGTCATGCCGATGCCGTCCTGTTTCGCGCCGTTGTAGTCCTTGGTGTAGGTGATACCGACCTCGCCGGCGGCCTTGATCAGAGCGTCGTACAGCGGTCCTGTCTCGAAATTCTCGCTGACCTTCAAGGGTCCGTTGCGACCGCGATACTCTTCGTCGCCGGTGCCCTGGTAGCTTTCCATGTCACGGAAGATCGGCAGCACCTCGCGGTAGCTCCAGCCGCGATTGCCGAGCTGCGCCCACTGATCGTAGTCCTGCGACTGACCGCGCACGAAGACCATGCCGTTGATCGACGACGAACCGCCCAGCAGCTTGCCGCGCGGAATGGGAATGCGGCGTTGTCCGGTGCCTTCGTCAGGCTCCGATGAATACAGCCAATTGGCGGCGGGGTTGTTGATCAGCCTGGCGAAGCCGACCGGTATGCGCGACCACGGATGGCTTTCGCGGCCGGCCTCGAGGACCAGCACCTTGTGCCTCGGGTTGGCGCTCAGCCGGTTGGCGAGGACCGATCCGGCCGATCCCGCGCCCACCACGATGTAATCGAACGTCTGGCTATCCACTTTTGTTGTTCCTCCCCACAGGCAGCTTCCGTCACTCGCCGAGCGGCGCTGCCATCCCCACAGCCTGCTGATAGGCCGCCCTGACTGCGTCGGAGACGCTCTGGGTATCCTCTCTGAGGTTGCGCGGCGTGATCGCGATGAAAGCGATTTCCCAGTCCGCGGGGATCGGCTTTCCCACCTTCGGCACGAATGCATGCGGCGCGTTCGGCGGATTATGGAAATGATCGCCGCCGGTCACCGGGGTCAGTATGGGCCGTTCGTCCGGGCCGATCGAAAACCCCTCCGCCTCGCCGACCACATACATGGGGAACTGGTCGGTTCTGCTTCGCGCGTGTCGATGCAGTTCCACTCTTGGCAGAAACACGGCGGCGACCCCTCGCCCATGGCGGTTCTGGCCGAGCCGCCATGGGCCGGGGCCGGACAGGTCCACATCGGGCGTGAGCCGGTGTTGTTCCGAGCCGAGCACTTCCCGCAGCGCTGCCTTCGGATCGAAATCCGCTTCCCGCCCGGAGAAGGCAGCGCGGATTTTGTCGAAATCCTCATATACCGCCTTCATCCAGGCCAGTTCGTCATCCGCCAGTTCGTGATCCTTCAGCGGGATGCTTGGGTCCTCGGGCATCGATGTTTCCTCTCGGCTTGATGGCTCATGACTACCTTCCCGCAGCCGCCGAGGCCAGCCCGTCGGATGGCGGGACCGTGTCATTTCCTCGGCCGTTCAGCGCGCCTGCGCACCCAACCGCCGCATCGTCTCGAGCCATCCGGCGCGCTTCGTGGCACTCGCAGCCTCGATGCTGCCGAACAGGCTTTCGCGGATCGGCCCGATGCCGCAGAAGCCAAGGATGCTGCGCTCCAGGCCTTTCAGCCCATGCGCGCCAAAATACCAGCGATAGACCAGCACCGGCATGCCCATTGTCACTACGATCCGAGCACTCTTGCCCCTCAGCCGCCTTCGCCAGGAGCGTCCACCGAGGACGTAAGCAAAGCCCGGTCGGAACACCTGCTCGAGGAACGCCTTCAGCACCGCGGGAAACGTGCCGTGCCAGAGCGGATATACGATGCACAGGTGATCCGCGTGGCCGATCGCCTCCTGCGCCGGACGCAGCACGTCGGGCAATGGACCGGTATCGAATGCTTCCTTGGTCCGCAGCCAAGGGAAGTCCAGCGCGGCCACATCGACCCGCGTGACGGCATGGCCCGCTTGCCTCGCACCCCGCGCATAGGCATCCGCAAGCGCGTGACACAGGTGCCCGCCCGCTGGATCAGGATGGCCCTGGATGATCAGCAGTCGCGCCATGCCGGTTTGCGATCGAGAGCATCGTGCATCTGCGGCAGAGTTAACCGTGCGCTAACCAAAGACATGCGACGATATGCCGATGAGCGGAATTGGTGCCGTCGTGCCCGCCGACAAGCCAGCGCCCCCCGAGGCGCACCAGCCGCTGGAACGCGACAGCGGCAAACGGTCGCTACCGCGCCGCCCACGCAGGCAGCAGTCAGATGACGACATGGTCGAGGCAGAACCGCACCAGCTGGACGTCGAGGCGTAAAGCGCCGCCATCGGCCGGACGGCAATCGGCAGAGCTGGTCAGAGCCATCGACACGATCTCTTGCTGTCGTTCAGGACGTCAAGCGGGAGCTCTGCACTCTCGGCATCCGGTTCTCCCAGAGACGATGTTACCACACCGCCAGGGTTGGCTTTGTCAGCGAGATTGATGCGCAGGAAAGTGGACCCCGACCTGGGCACCATCAGGTAGCAAAATTGCCTTTCCGGCATGTCCGAATGAATGCTCTGGTAGATATACCCCGACGTCACGCTGTACTCGCGACCACCCAGCCAGGTCGTGATGACGCGAAATATGGTGAGATTGCTGAAATCGTGAACGACGCGCGCTTGTCTCTCGACACCTTCGACTGATCGGTCGACCGATCCAGGGCGGGCGTGCTCAGCGGTCACACCGTTGGCATGTCCTGCCGCAGCATCGGCCCCCAAATAGCGGCTGTATGGCGTGGGAGAGTGCAGAAGATCATATCCGACCAGTCCCATAACACCCGTCGCGGCCCCCATGGCAATGCCGGCGACGATCACCGTCTCAAAGGTGATGGTCATGCTGCTTCCCTCCCGTCAGTGGGAGGCACGGCATGTATATGTTGGCGCTGCCATGGTGTCGATGGCGGGTCCGGCCACGGCACGTTCGAGTGGGTCGTATTGATCAGGTGCGACAGGACCTCTGCGGCGCGCAGAAGATCGGCAGCGGTGAGCGACTCCTCGGGCGGAACACCCCTGCGATCAGCGCGGATCTGCCAGCCGGAGTTCATGGCCATCGCGAGCAACGGCAGCGGCAGGACGTCGATTGCTATCGCCACAAGCAACAGGGGCACAAAGTTGAGTGCGTGATGCAGCGTTGCATCGAAGATGCTGATGACCCGTACGGGTTCCGCAAGTAATGGTATTGCCGGACCTTGGAATTTGAGTTCGGTGTCGATACGCCGCTGCATCTCGGCGAGCTGCTGCGACAGACCGTCCAAGGCCGCCCGCTGTTCTGGCGCCAGGATGATGCCGGAGGGCCTGACCGCATTCTGCGCGGCATCTGCGGCAGCATGCAGCGTGTGACCGAAATCAATCGAGGAGAGCCTGAGAATCGTCAGGCGAAGTACCTCCGCGGCCGCGGCGAAGCGACCAGACATTTCGCCAGATGATAGCCCGACCTGTGTGATGATGGCGCGCAGGCTGGCCAGTTGCTCCTGAGACCGCGTTGTGAGAGTCGCAAACTCGGCTTCCTTCTCTCGGGCCTGACGTTGGGCTTCATCGAAGGAGGCGGCCGCCTGAGCCAGCATGCCCTGCACAGGACCGAGGCCTGGCCTCGCGGTGAAGCCGCCAAGGTTGCGCTCCGACGCTTCGATGTTGCGGTAGTTCGCCGCCTGGAGGCGAATATCGTCGGCAATCTTGAGGCTGCGCTGTGCTGCCTCCGTTGCCTTTGTCGTTTCCTCCGCGAGTGCTGTAAGCTGCTGCTGCATTTCGGCACGCATGGCTTCGTGTCCAACCATCCCGGTAAAATTCAGATACGAGGAGATGCCGACCACCATCATGGCACCGCCAACGACGACCGGGACGGCGACCGCCAGGCGCACACCGGTGTAGTGCGGGAGTTGCAGAATCACGGCTCGCCAAAACAGGAACAGCCCTGCGGTCACCGCGACGGCCAGGACCGCGGCCCCGGCGCGGCTGAACCAATCTGTGGCTTCAGGGTTGAGCTCAGTGACGCCGAGATAGGTCCAGTAGCCTGAGGCCATGGTCAGGATGACCAGGACGAGCGCTTCAGGAACGTCGAGGCCAAGCCGGATTTCAGGAAGCGTTTTCAGGAGTGGGCGCAGTTGCGACATGGGTGGACCCTCCGTGCATCTGGATTTGACGATCAACCGTCGTGACGTCCGATTACCGTTGCCGCTGCCGGCAGGCGCACATTTGCTCCTTTTGATTTATTTCATTGGAAATGAAACCAACGTGTGCCGACGTCGTCGTTGCGCAGAGCAGGCAGTGTTAACGGATAGCGGGTTGAGTTCCTTCCGTGCCCCCGGCAGGACACTGCGTGGTTGCGGCGACACGCTACCCCTGCCGACGGGACGCGTCCCGAGCGGAAGTTTACCGTTTACCGGAAGGCCCCCTCGAGGACCCGAGCTCGCAGACCACCGGCCGTGCAAATGGGCCGATCATAGCCCGACCCTACGACAGGGCGGGCCGGCGCAACCTCGACCGAGCACCCAGCAATCGAGGCTATGCCAAGCGTGCCATGATCAAGCGTCCGCGATCCAGCCGAATTTTTCCGCTGTCCAATGACAAGCGCGCGATTGAAATAACAGATTTGTTTATGTCAGCGTCAGTATTGGTCGATAGTCGACTGAAATGGAACCAAATCCACTGCAATCTCGTGCCGACCCGTGTCAGCCTGGCGTGATGAACAACCCACGCCGAAGATAATTCGGTTATTTCCCGTCAGGTCATCAGGGCGCACCACTACATCTGCGCCGTCAGCGCGATCGCGGCAGCGGCCTGGCATGGCTCGATCACCGGCATGCCAATCGCATCCTCGACCGCGGCGCGGTGATGCGCCATGCCGGTGCAGCCGAGGATAACCGCGCCCGCTCCCGCGGCAGCGCATCCACGTGCCGCCTCGATCAGGCGGGTACGCGCCGCCTCTGGTTCCAGCAGCGTGTCCATCGTCACGTTCAGGGCGACTTCGGCGGCCAGTCGATCCTCCAGGCCCATGGCGCGCAAAGCAGCGAGATGGCGGGCCTTTGAGGCATCCACGATGGCGATGACGCCGAACCTCTCGGCGCGCGCCACCGCCGCGGCGACGGCGCAGCGGAACACGCCGAACACCGGCCGCCGCGTCATCGCGCGCGCCGCCTCTATGCCGGGATCGGACGCACATGCAATCACGTAGGCATCCGCCGGCTCCCGCTCGATCAGCCGGCACAGCGGCTCCACCACACTGTGCCAGTCACGCCAGTCGTAGATCGCCGGCGGTCCCTCGCGCAGCGTCACCACATCGAAGACCGGTCCACCCGGCAGACGGAACGATGCCAAAGCGGCCGAAATGCCGTCGGAGCAGGCAATCGACGAGTTGGGGTTGACCACCACAATACGTGCCATGCAGATACTGTCCGCCCCCTGGCCTGGGCGATCAAGCGGTCCGATATGAGGTCGCGACGGCTTCGACCTGCAAGGACACCGACGATGCCCCCGATCCGCTGGCAGCCCGACCGCTCGACGCCGAAGCCACCCTGGCCGGTGCCGTCGCTGGCAGTCGCCCTGGGGCGTGGCCTCGTTGGCTGTTGCCCGGCCTGCGGCAAGGGACGGGTGTTCGATGGCTTCCTCCGCGTGGTGGCGGAGTGCGCGCACTGTCATGCCCCGCTCGGCCTGGCGCGCGCCGATGACGCGCCGCCATACTTTACCATTCTGATCGTCGGACACATCGTGATCCCGGCAATGCTGATCATGCAGAAGATGGAGGACCCGCCGACCTGGCTGCTGTCGGTTATCTTCATTCCGCTAACGGTGATCCTGGCGATTGGACTGCTCCGACCGGTGAAAGGCGCTACCGTGGGACTGATGCTGACCTTCAACATGCTGAAGACCGACGTCGAAACCGGATGACCCCGCCCCCGCCCGGCGTTGTTGAGGGGCGCTTGTCCCGCGTGGTGCTGGACGGAGATTTTCCATCCAGCCTGCCGCCGGCATTGGAAGCAGAGCGCGCCCAGGCCGTCGCCGACCTAGCGGCGGAAAACCACTTCGTGCCGTTGGCCGTAAAGTCGGGTCCTCCGGCGCGCGGACCGTTCGTCCTGCACCTCGCCGTGCAGCAAGGCAGGCTGGTATTCGATATTCGACGCGGCAACGACACGCGCGTCACGATGATCGGGCTGGCGCTCGGGCCGTTTCGCAGGCTGGTGAAGGACTATCAGCTGTTGGTCGACAGCCATATCAAGGCGGTGGAGGAAGGCCGCGCCGAGCGGATCCAGGCGATCGACATGGGACGGCGAGGCCTGCACGATGAAGGAGCGGGGCTGATGCGCGAGCGGCTGGCCGGCAAGATCGCTATCGACTTCGCCACCGCGCGGCGGCTGTTCACGCTGGTCTGCGTGCTGCACCAGAGGGTCTGAAGGCCGATGCGGATCGACGGCGTGCCATACAGAACCATCTGGGTCGATCCGGACGATGGCTGGTCGGTCCGCATCATCGACCAGACCGGGCTGCCCTGGGCGCTTGAAATCATCCGGCTGACCGACGTATCGCAGACGGCGCACGCCATTCGTTCCATGCAGGTGCGCGGCGCCCCTCTGATCGGCGCCGCGGCTGCGTACGGGCTGTGTCTCGGACTGCGACAGAATCCTTCATCGGTGCAAATGGAGCGCGATGCGGCCGAGCTGGCGGAAACACGGCCGACCGCGATCAATCTGCGCTGGGCGCTCGAACGGATGCTGACCCGGCTGCGCAACACGCCGGCGGCGGAGCGCGAGCGGGTCGCGTATCAGGAGGCTGCAGCAATCGCTGACGAGGACGTCGCACAGAACGAGGCGATCGGCCGCCATGGTCTGCCGCTGATCGAACAGGCAGCGAAACCAGGGCATCGGGTCAACATCCTGACGCATTGCAACGCGGGCTGGCTGGCAACAGTCGATTGGGGCACCGCCCTGGCGCCGATCTACATGGCGCACGATGCCGGCATCGATCTGCATGTCTGGGTGGATGAGACGCGCCCGCGCAACCAGGGCGCCGCGTTGACCGCATGGGAGCTTGGCCGCCACGGTGTCGCGCACACCGTCGTGGCGGACAACGCCGGCGGGCACCTGATGCAACACGGCGAGGTCGATCTCGTCATTGTCGGCACCGATCGCACGACGCGCCGCGGCGATGTCGCCAACAAAATCGGCACCTACCTGAAGGCACTCGCGGCGCGTGACAACGGCGTGCCGTTCTGGGTGGCGCTGCCTTCCACCACGATCGACTGGACCGTGTCGGACGGGATCGCCGAGATCCCGATCGAGCAGCGCAGTGCGGCCGAGGTGACCGACGTCACGGGGCGCACGGCGGATGGCACGATCGCCACGGTGCGCGTCGCACCGGTCGAAAGTGTGGCCGCCAATCCAGCATTCGACGTGACGCCGGCGAGGCTGGTCAACGGGCTGATCACCGAACGCGGAAGGTGCGAGGCAAGTGCGTCCGGATTGGCGGCCCTGTTTCCTGAACGTGTCTGATCTCTCGCACGGGCCGGCACCGATGCGGGCTGTTGTGCTGCTGGCTGTGGGGCTGCTGTCGGCCTGCGCGCCCCGCCCGCCACTGGAGTCGCACGTGCCGCCGTTCGCGCGCATCCCGTACGAGCCCTTCTCGCGTGCCGCCGTCGTGGCGATCGCATTGCGCGAATGGCGGCTGTTCGGTTCGCCGGTCGATGATAATCCGCCGGGCAGCTATCGACCGGCAGCGCCCGACGACAAGCCGGAGCGGCAGCAGGGGCTTTGGCAGCGGGTCGGCGAATACTGGTGGCTGGCGATGAACGCCGGCGATCCAAACTCCGGCTGGACCGGAAAGCACGACGCGCATGGCGTCGTGTTTCCGGCGAGCGAGGATGGCACCTATGCCTGGTCGGCCGCGTTTGTCTCTTACGTCATGCGCATTGCCGGCGCCGGTGCGCGATTCCCCTATTCCGCCAGCCACTCCGATTACATCGACATCGCCGCCGACATGACGGCGGGCCGGACGTCGGGCCAGCTGATCACGGCCGAGCGTCCCGAAGCCTATGCGCCGCAGCCAGGCGACCTGATCTGTCTCGGCCGCGGTGGCGCTCGTGATCTCCACTACGCCGATCTGCCGGCCGGCCACTTCCCCGGACATTGCGACATCGTGGTGGACACGTCTGTGCCGGGTCAGGTCGGCGTCGTCGGCGGCAATGTCGATGATGCGGTGGCGTTGAAGCACGTTCCGGTCACATCGGATGGCAAGCTCGCGACACCTGACGGACTGGTGCTGGACACTCGCTATCCGTGGATGGTGGTGCTGCGCCTCACTGTCATCGGCGCGCCGGTTGCGTAGTTCATGCGCCGGGGCCGACGGAAGGTGCGTCGGCCGCATCGACCGCATCCATCTCGGCATCCGAGAACACCCGCGAGCGCGTGATGAAGCGCACGCCCTCGGCCGCCTCGAGGGAGAAACTGTCGCCGCCAGACGCCACCACGTCGATGGTCAGCTGGCTGTGCGCCCAGTAGGGGAACTGTTCGGCGCTGACGTAGAAAGGACAGTCGGCGATCATGCCGAGGAATACGTCGCGCGCGGCGACACGGAAGCCGCCGCGGCGCAGGCACATCGGCGCACTGCCCTCGCAGCAACCGCCCGACTGGTGGAACAGCAGCGAACCGAATTGATCCTGCAATTGCCGCACGAGCCTGGCGGCCACCTCGGTGATCAGCACCCGAGGCGGCGCCACGTTCAACTCAGAAGAAGCCAAGCGCGTTTGGGCTGTAGCTGACCAGCAGGTTCTTTGTCTGCTGGTAGTGGTCCATGATCATCTTGTGCGTCTCGCGGCCGTAGCCCGAATGCTTGTAGCCGCCGAACGCCGCATGGGCCGGGTACATGTGGTAACAGTTGGTCCACACACGCCCTGCCTTGATCTCGCGTCCAACGCGATACGCCACGGTGCCGTTGCGCGACCAGACGCCTGCGCCGAGGCCGTAGATCGTATCATTGCCGATCGCGATCGCGTCTTCCACTGTCTTGAACGTCGTCACCGAAAGCACGGGCCCGAAGATTTCCTCCTGGAAGATCCGCATCTTGTTGTGGCCGACAAACACTGTCGGCTTCACGTAGTTGCCGTTTTCCAGGTCACCGCCAAGATGTGCCTGCTCACCGCCGGTGGCGAGACGCGCCCCTTCCTGCTTGCCGACCTCGATGTAGTTCAGGATCTTCTCCACCTGACCACGCGAGGCCTGCGCGCCCATCATCGTGGCTGGATCGAGCGGGTGCCCCATCCTGATACTCGCCACGCGCGCGACGGCGCGTTCCATGAACCGCTCGAAGATCGATTCCTGCACCAGCGCGCGGGACGGACAGGTGCACACCTCGCCCTTGTTGAAGGCGAACAGTGCAAAGCCCTCCAGCGCCTTGTCGAAGAACGCGTCATCGGCGTCCATCACGTCGGCCATGAAGATGTTCGGCGACTTGCCGCCCAGCTCCATCGTGCTGGGGATCAGGTTATCGGCGGCATACTGCATGATCTGCCGGCCGGTCGTGGTCTCACCGGTGAAGCTCACCTTGGCGATGCGTGGGCTGGAGGCGAGCGGCGCACCGACCTCCGAGCCGTGACCGTTCACCACGTTCAACACACCCGGTGGCAGGATATCGCCGATCAGGTCCATCAGCAGCGCCAGGCTCAGCGGCGTGTCGGACGCGGGCTTGATCACCACGCAATTGCCGGTGACAAGCGCCGGCGCCAGCTTCCATGCAGCCATCAGCAGCGGAAAGTTCCAGGGAATGATCTGCGCCACAACGCCCATCGGTTCGCGGAAGTGATAGGCGACGGTGTCGTTGTCGAGCTCCGCCAGCGAGCCCTCTTCGGCGCGGATGCAGCCGGCGAAGTAGCGGAAATGGTCGGCCGCGAGTGGAACGTCGGCATTGCGCGTCTCACGGATCGGTTTGCCGTTGTCGACGGTCTCCGCGTACGCGAGCAGTTCGAGATTCTCCTCGATCCGGTCGGCGATCCGGTTCAGCATGCGCGCCCGTTCGGCCGGCGCGGTGCGGCCCCAGGCGTCCTTCGCGGCGTGCGCGGCATCCAGTGCTCGCTCGACGTCTGCGGCGTCGGAGCGTGCCACGTCGCACAGCCTGGTGCCGTCGATCGGACTGGAATCGGTGAAGTAGCGTCCCTTCGCCGGTGCCTGCCATTTGCCGTTGATGAAGTTATCGTAGCGCGCACGCAGTTTGCTTCGCTGCGTGGTCATGTCCTGGGTCTGGTCGAGCATCGGCATCTCCTTGATCGCTCTCGCGGCGCCTATCGTTAGCGCGGCGGTCTGACGCGCCGTTGATTGGCGCATTGCAAGGAGGCCTGCATTGATCTGGGTCAACGGGCACGCAGCAGGAACTTATGCGCTCACCCGATAGGCTCGCCGCCGGTCTCTCGACCGCCATCTGAGCCGATGCTAGCTTCGCAGAAAGCCCCAATAGCGGGTAATGAATGGGGAAGGAACTGCCGTGGCGTATACTCCTGCCTCTGCACGCATCATCAAGCTGCGACGTACCGCGATTACGATTTTGATCCTGAGCGGCATCGTGAATTACCTGGACCGTGCCACTTTGGCGGTCGCCAATCCGCTGATCCGGGAAGACCTTGGACTCAACGTCGCCGGCATGGGATTGCTGCTGTCCGCATTCCTCTGGTCTTACGCCTTTTCGCAATTGCCGACGGGCGCGCTGGTCGACCGCTTCGGACCGCGCCGCCTGCTGACGATTGGGCTGACCGTCTGGTCGCTGGCCCAGGCGGCGGCTGGTCTGGTGACGAATTTCGGTCTGTTCGTCATAGCCCGCGTCGCACTTGGCGTGGGCGAGTCACCACAGTTCACCAGCGCGGTCCGCGTGGTGCGTGACTGGCACAACGTTCGCGAACGCGCCTTGCCGATCGGGATCGTAAATACCTCGCCCTTCATCGGCCAGGCGATCGCCCCGCCGCTGCTCACCGCGTTGATGCTGAGCTTTGGCTGGCGGTGGATGTTTGTGTTCATGGGAATGGTGGGCCTGATCGTGGCCGTCATCTGGTTCAGCTTTTTCCGCGAGCCACGCCATGTCGAGCTCAGCTCCGAGGAGCGGGAACACCTGACGGAGGGCGAGCCACCCGCGCCACCGGAGCCGATCAGCTTTGCCCGATGGCGGCAGTTGTTTGGCTTCCGCTCTATGTGGGGACTTATGCTGGGCTGTTTCGGCATAGGCTATATCAGCTGGCTCTACGCGGCCTGGCTGCCCGGATATCTCGAAATACAGCGTCACATGAGCATCCGCTCGACCGGCTGGATCGCCGCAATTCCATTTGCCCTGTCGATCATCGGCGCGGCCGGTGGCGGCTGGTGGGCCGATTGGCTGATGACAAGAGGCTTCTCTGCCGTCAACAGTCGCAAGTTGCCGCTGGTCACCGGGGTGGCGGGCGCCGCCGTGTTCACGATCTGCGCGGCGGAAGCCGCCAGCAACGTCATGGCCGTGACCTTTGTCACCCTCGCGATGGTATCCGGCAGCCTGTGCGCTGGACTCTTTTGGGCGTTGGCGAGCGCCATAGCGCCTGCGAACTGCACAGCGTCGGCCGGCAGCATGGCCAATTTCGGCGGTTATCTGGGAGGTGCCCTGGTTCCGATGGTTACCGGCTTCATCGTCCAGGCGACAGGCAGCTTCACGCCCGCGCTACTGCTTGGCGGGGCCATCGGGCTGATCTCGTCGCTGTGCTATCTGCTGCTCATTCGCAATGAGCCGATCGCCTTCCGTGTAATCGGCGAGCAATTTGCCTCTGCGCAGCCGACCGCGTGACTCTCGGGGCATGATCGCAAGCAACGCCGACACTGCAGCGATTTCAGCGTGCTTCCGTGCCGATGGACGCGGGATCCTTAGCGTTGCCGCCAGGGCAGCCCCTCTGCCTTCCATCCACTGGCAACGCCGCGGTGGCCTTCGGCATCCACCCCGCCCTCGAACCCATCCGCCACATTGAAGGAGTTCGGGAAGCCGGCATCCTGTGCCGCCTGTGCCGCGGCGTGGCTGCGCTGGCCGCTGCGACAGATGAAGTAGATGTGGTGCTCGGCGGTGAACCCCGCCTCCCTCAATTGATCGGTGAAGCCGGCGTTGTGCTGCATCGCCGGATATGTCTGCCAGGAGACCAGCACTGCCTGCTTGCCGGTGGCGACCAGGTCCGGCACGCCGACGAATTGCCACTCGACGTCGGTCCGCACGTCCACAAGCTGCGCGTCTGGGTCATTCTGCAGGGCTTCCCAGACCCGCCCAGGGGGCACATTCTCGACCATCACAGGAACTCCCGCTGCATGAGGATGGCGATGACCCAACTCTACCACGGTACGCGCTGGCAAGAGGACCTCGCCGCGTCGATCGGCCAGACACCGCTGATCAAGCTGCGTCGCACCTCCGAGGCAACCGGCTGCACCATTCTCGGCAAGGCGGAGTTCATGAACCCGGGCGGCTCGGTAAAGGATCGCGCCGGGCTCTACATCATCGCCGATGCCGAGACGCGCGGCGCCCTGAAGCCGGGCGGTACCATCGTCGAAGGCACCGCCGGCAACACTGGCATAGGCCTCACGCTGGTGGGCAATGCCCGCGGCTATCGCTGCGTCATCGTGATGCCGGAAACGCAGAGCAAGGAGAAGATCGATTTCCTGCGCATGATCGGCGCCGACCTGCGTCTGGTGCCCGCGAAGCCATATCGCGATCCCGGCAATTACGTACACGTCTCGCGCCGGATGGCCGAGGAAACCGGCGCGGTCTGGGCCAACCAGTTCGACAACCTCGCGAACCGCGAAGGGCACCGCCGCCACACCGGGCCGGAGATCTGGGAGCAGACCGAGGGCAAGGTCGACGCCTTCACCTGCGCCTGCGGCACCGGCGGAACGCTTGCCGGCGTCGGCATGGCTCTGAAGGCGCACAATCCCAAGGTGCGCATCGTGCTGGCGGATTGCGAGGGCAGCGGGCTCTACGGTTGGGTGAAGCACAACGACCTCAAGATCGAGGGCAGTTCGATCACCGAGGGCATCGGCAACTCGCGTGTCACCGCCAACATGGAAGGCGCGCCGATCGATGACGCGGAGCGCATCCCGGACAGCGAGGCGCTGCAGCATATCTACGACGTGCTGATCCACGAAGGCCTGTCGGTCGGCACCTCGTCGGGGATCAATATCGCGGCGGCGGTGCGGGTGGCGACGCGGCTTGGTCCGGGCCACACCGTGGTGACGATCCTGGCGGACGGCGGCTCACGCTATCAGTCAAAGCTGTTCAATCCGGAGTTCCTGCGGTCGAAGAACCTGCCTGTGCCGCAGTGGCTCACGTAAGCCGCAATCCTCTCACTGCACCTTTTCCAAGATCAGCAGCGGTTGGATGCTGACCGTCACTTCATGGCGCCGACCGCCGTCCGTCAATCGGCTGACGTAGTACACCGAGCCAGGCACCGGTGAGCCAGGCGGCAGATCGCTGGGATCGATGCCGCGCAGGTCGGCCTCGCAGGCAAAGCGAAAGGCGACGTAGCCGCCAGCGTGTGTCTGGATGTTCTCGATCGTCACGCTCGCCGGCATCTGGAAACGCCCGGTCAGGCTGCGACGCAGCAGGGCGAGCGTCGCGGGATCTTCGCAATCTGGCGGCACGACGTGAATGCGCAGCCAGATCACGATGACCGTCGCAAACACCAGGATCGTACAGAGGCCGAATCCCAGCACGAAGCGCAACACCGGCCGACGGCGTGGGCGAAACAGCTCGCTCATGGCGCCTCCCCTGACGTCATGGCGTGGACCATGACGCGATGAGGCTTCAGTCCGGCTCTCGTCGGACAAATCGCCCGTTGCCGGGGCGGGTTAGCACCGACGCGCCATCCCAGATAAGCGCCCCACGAAGATATGTCGCGGCGACGCGTGCACGCATACGCCGTCCGTGGTACGGCGACCAGCGCATCTCCGGCCGATCCTGGATCGCCGCCTCGTCGAACACAAAATCGCCCCGCTCCAACACGCAGAGATCCGCATCCGAGCCGATCCGCAGCGCGCCTTTCTTCGGCCACAGCCCATGCATCCTGGCGCTCCGCTCGGCGCAATAGGTCGCCATCAGCGTTGGCGACAACCCGCGTTCCTCGAGCAGCGAGAACATCAGCGGCGCAAAACTCTGCATTCCGGTCAGCCCGGCGCCATTCGCAAAAATGTCCGGCAGCGTCTTCCTCTCGATCGGCCACGGCGCGTGATCGGTGGAGACATAGGCGATCTTGCCTGCGATCAGGCACTCCCACATGCGTTCCACCTCCGCGGCGGAGCGGAACGGCGGATTGCATTTCCCCTTGCCGCCGAGCCGCACGATGTCGTCCTCGGTCATGCAGAGATACTGGATGCAGGCCTCGCCCGTGGTCTGCGCGCCCATGCCGCGGAAGGTCTCGGCGATCGCGAACCCGCGTGCCAGCGAGGAATGCGCGATATGCACGTGCGCACCGGTTTCCAACGCCATCTCGAAGATCTCGAGATCGGCCATCGTCTCGGCCAACGGCGGGCGCGTGCGACAGTGCATAATCGGCTCGACGCGCCCCTCTGCGCGCGCCTGCGCGGTCAGCATCTCCACCAGCTCCTGATCCTCGTTGTGGATCGCCACCGGCAGCCCGGTTTTCGCGATCTCGCGGAACGCGGCGAGCATCGTGGGGTGATCGATGCGCGGGAACCGCACCGCGTCATACTCGTAAGTGGACAGCTTGAAGGCCGAGATTCCGCCTGCGGCCAGGCCGGGTATTGCGCCGACGCCGCCAGTCTTGGTGATGGTGCCATAAAGCGCCATGTCGACATGCGCGGTACGCTCCACCCACCCGATCTTGTCCGCGAGGATCGCCGCGTCGGTCACCGGTCGCGGTACGTCGTACGGCATATCCACGCACGTGGTGACGCCACCCGCCGCCGCGCTTTTCGTCGCGGTCTCGATGCCGGGCCAACCGGTGGACGAAGAAGTGTGCATGTGCCCGTCGACCAACCCTGGCAGGATCAGTCTGCCAGAATGGTCGATGATCTCACCGGCCGGCGGTGGCGCCCCCTCACCGATCGCGGCGATCGTCTCGCCGCGCACCGCGACGTAGCCGCGCGGGATGAGGGTGTCGCTGGTGACCACCTCACCGATGATCACCCGGTCGAATGGAGCTGACACTATATATAAGTGTCCCTGGCACTCAGTTGCGATGCGGTTCGCTTGACCTTACGAAGGATCGCACACGGATACCAGCGGAGGAAGCGCATGATCCTGCACGACGTGAAGGTGCACCCATCCAAGGATAACCTGAAGCGCGAGGATCAGCTCGCCTGGAAGATCGCCGCGGTCGCCGCCGACCGCGTGCCGGTGGAACGCGACGTCGTCGCCATGATCGTCAACCGCATCATCGACAACGCCGCCGTGGCGATCGGCGCGATCAACCGCCATCCCGTGGTAACCGCGCGTGACATGGCGCTCGGGCATCCGCACAGGGACGCCGCCACGGTGTTCGGCGTCGCGTCGGGGAAGCGCGTCAGTCCCGAATGGGCGGCGTGGGCGAACGGCACCGCGATCCGCGAACTCGACATGCACGACACTTTCCTGGCGCAGGACTATTCACATCCCGGCGACAACATTCCGCCGATCCTCGCGGTGGCACAGACCATGGGGAAGTCGGGCCGCGACCTGATCCGCGGCATCGCCACCGGCTATGAAATCCACATCGATCTCGTCCGCGCCATCTCGCTGCACAAGCACAAGATCGACCATATCACCCACCTCTGTCCGGGCCAGGCCGCCGGGATCGGCACGCTCCTCGGCCTGAAGCAGGAGGTGATCTACCAGGCCGTGCAGCAGGCCGTGCATGTGAGCTGCACGACGCGCCAGTCACGCAAAGGCGAGATCAGCTCGTGGAAGGCGTACGCGCCGGCGCATGCCGGCAAGCTCGCGGTGGAGGCAGTGGACCGCGTGATGCGCGGCGAAGGCGCGCCAAGCCCGATCTATGAAGGCGAGGATTCGGTGATCGCCTGGCTGCTGGATGGACCCGACGCGCTCTACCGCGTGCCGCTGCCCGCCCCGCGCGAGCCGAAGCGCGCGATCCTCGACAGTTTCACCAAGGAGCACAGCGCCGAGTACCAGTCGCAGGCGCTGATCGACCTGGCGTTCAGGATGCGCGATCAGGTCCCTGACCTGGAGAAGATCGAGAAGGTCGTCATCCACACCAGCCATCACACACATGCCGTGATCGGCACCGGCGCCAACGACCCGCAGAAGATGGACCCGAAGGCGAGCCGGGAGACGCTCGACCACTCGATCATGTATATCTTCGCCGTCGCCTTGCAGGACGGGCGCTGGCACCACGTGAACAGCTACACGCCGCGCCGTGCCGGCCGGGCCGACACCGTGCGGCTCTGGCAGAAGGTCGAGACGCGCGAGGATCCCGAGTGGGAACGCCGCTATCTGTCCACCGATCCGTCCGAGCAGGCGTTCGGCGGACGCGTCGAGGTGCTGATGCAGGATGGCACCCGTATCGTCGACGAGCTCGCGGTGGCGAACGCGCATCCGCTCGGCGCCAGACCGTTCGGGCGCGACGACTATATCCGAAAGTTCACCACGCTGACCGATGGCATGATCTCGACGCGCGAGGCGAACCGCTTCCTGGAAGCCGCGCAGGACCTGCCGCGGTTGAAGGCGGAAGAACTGCACACCTTGAATATTGCCCTGCCCGCCGGCGCGCTCGCTGTCGGCAAGGCGGGGATATTCTGAAGATGAGGAGCAACCACCTATGAGCGACACCGCCACCCTTCCCAACCGCGCAAAGAGAGGCGTCGGCCTCTCCGGCGTCACCGCCGGCAACACGGCGCTGTGCACGGTCGGGCGCACCGGCAATGACCTGCACTACCGTGGCTACGACATCCTCGACGTCGCTGAGACCTGCGAGTTCGAGGAGATCGCCTACCTCCTGGTGCACGGCGCGCTCCCGACACGCGCGGAGCTCAATACCTACAAGGCGAAGCTGCGTTCGCTGCGCGGTCTGCCCGCATCGTTGAAGCAGACGCTCGAGGCGCTGCCGCCCGCCTCGCATCCCATGGACGTGATGCGCACCGCCGTCTCCGCACTCGGCTGCGCACTGCCGGAGAAGGAGGACCAAAATCAGCCGGGCGCCCGCGACATCATCGATCGCCTGATGGCCTGTCTCGGCTCCGCGCTGCTCTACTGGTTCCACTACGCTCACAACGGCAAGCGGATCGACGTGGAGACCGACGACGACAGCATTGGCGGCCACTTCCTGCACCTGCTGCACGGCCGTCCGCCCAGCGAGATGTTCGTCCGCGCCATGCACACCTCCCTGGTTTTATATGCCGAGCACGAGTTCAACGCCTCGACCTTCACCTGCCGCGTCGTCGCCGGCACCGGGGCGGACATGTATTCCGCGCTCACCGCCGGCATCGGCGCGCTGCGTGGGCCCAAGCACGGCGGCGCCAACGAGGTGTCGTTCGACATCCAAAGCCGCTACGCCACGCCCGATGAGGCTGATGCTGACATCCGCAAGCGCGTCGCCAACCGCGAGGTCATCATCGGCTTCGGCCACGCCGTCTATACGATCGCCGATCCGCGCAACAAGATCATCAAGGAGGTCGCGCGGCGTCTATCCCAGGCCGCCGGCTCGATGAAGCTGTTCAACGTCGCCGATCGGATCGAGGCGACGATGTCGGATGCCAAGAAGATGTTCGCAAACCTCGACTGGTTCAGCGCCATCTCGTACCACTTGCTCGGTGTGCCCACCGCGATGTTCACGCCGTTGTTCGTGATCGCACGCACCTCCGGCTGGGGCGCGCACGTCATCGAACAACGCATCGACAACAAGCTGATCCGCCCGACCGCGAACTACATCGGCCCCGAAAACGTGCCGTTCGTGCCCATCGACAAGCGCGGCTGAGCGATTCGCATTCGTCGACGTAAACCGCCGCGACATCGCTGTCGCGGCGGTTTTGTGTGACATCGATGCATCGCATTGCGCGTTGCACGCACTTTTTTCATCGAACTTGCGACGAAACGGTTGCTTTTTGTTGACAGCAGTGGGCGAGACAAGGAATAGCGGATTCGGTGCGTATGCATTCGATTCGTAACGAGCCGACGCAATGCGCATGACAACAGAAGGACGGTCCATTGACCGCAGTCTCGTCCAGGTGAAGCACAGCCGATCGAGCATCGATTTCGGATGCAGGATCGCAGGGGCGACGAAGACGATGGCGCAGTCCTGCGCCGGCTGGTTCGTCGGGCTTCCAATGACGTGCGGCATTGGCGCGCGTGGCAGTTCTCATCCCACGCAGGATCGCCGGCCCGATGAAGCTGGTCTGTCTGCACGGTTCGCAAACTGCGGCAGGCCTGGTGCGGAACCGGTCGCTAACTCGGCCGCAGCCTAACCGCGCGACAGAAACCAACGACACCAGAAGGAGTTCCTACAGGTGAGCAACGAAGAAACCCCGACCACCGAGCAGCCACGCGCGCAGGCGCTGGCGATGCGGGCGGGCGGCCGCAAGAAGGCCGCAGCGAAGAAGGCCGGACGCAAGGCCGCGCCGAAAAAGGCCGGACGCAAGGCCGCGCCGAAGAAGAAGGCCGTGGGTCGCAAGAAGACCGCTGCGAAGAAGGTCGGCCGCAAGACTGGAGCGAAGAAGAAGGCCGCTGCGAAGAAGGGCGGGCGCAAGAAGGCAGCGGCTCGAAAGAAGGGCAGCGGACGTAAGAAGGCCGCTGCTGCCGCGGCTCCTGCAGCCAACTCGATGCCATCGAGCGGCTCGGATCCGATGAACTGAGATTTACGCCGTGGCCGGCTCCCATCGTGGAGCCGGTACGGATAACGGGGCGCCTTCGGGCGCCCTTTTTCTCAGCCGAACGTCGTCAGCAGATCGTCCACCTGCCGCACGGTCAGCAGCCGTGGTGTCGTGCCACGCAGCAGCAGATAGAGCTTCGCGGCCTCTTCCAGCTCTTCCGCCGCATAGACCGCATCGGTCAGCGTCTTGCCGGACACCACCGGGCCATGATTGGCCAGCAGCACCGCCCGTGCATCGCCCGCCGCCGCGTTGATCGCTGGTTCCATCGCCGCATCGCCTGGCCGGTAATATTCGACGATCGGCATGCTGCGCCCGACCCGCATGACGAAATACGGCGTCAGCGGCGGGATCGGATTGGCCGCATCGACATCGGGCAGGCAGGCGACGGCGGTCGCCATGGTGGAATGCAGGTGCACGACCGCACCGGCGTCCTGCCGTGCGCGGTAGAAGGCGCGATGCATGAACACCTCCTTCGACGGCTTGTCGCCGCCGACGTGCCGGAAATCGGCGTCCAGTCGCGACAGTCGCACGGGATCGAGCCTGCCGAGGCTCGAGTTGGTCGGCGTGATCAGATAGCCGTCGGGCAGCCGTGCGCTGATGTTGCCGGCGCTGCCAACTGAAAAGCCGCGTGCAAACAGGCTTGCGGCAAGTTCAACCAGCAGTTGGCGGGTATCGTCTTCGGTCATATGTGCCCTCCTGCCGCCTTGGCATGGTGCAACTTGTCATGCCGTGACTTTGCCACGGTCATGACGACGTCGATGGTGGGGCCGAGCCCTGCCATGCTCGGACGCTGAGGGCACATCGTGCCATCAGCGTCCGAGCACCTCGAACGCCTTGATGAAGAAGTCGCGCGCACCGAAGTTTCCCGACTTCAGCGCCAACAGCAGCGGTGTCGCGGCGCCCTCGGCATAGGTCCACGGCACGCCGGGATCGATCTCGCCGCCAATCCGCAGGCGACGCACGCCAAGACGCGAGACCACCGCACCGGCGGTTTCACCGCCCGCGACGACGAGCCGCCGAACGCCGCGCGCCACAAGCTCCTCGGCGATCAGCGCCAAAGTCTGCTCGATAAGAGCGCCCGCGCCATCGCGTCCAAGCATCTGCTGCAACGCCGTCACCTTGTCGGGCGGCGCCGATGCAGCAATCACGATCGGCGTGGTGCCAAGTTTGTCTGCCACCCACTCGCGCGCGTTCGCGACCATGCGCGCCGTGTCGGGTTGCGCAATCGGATCAAGCTGCAGCACCGGCACCGCATCGCGTGCCATGCCAACCTGGGCGAGAGTGGCGCGCGAACACGAGCCGGCGATCACCGCAGCATGGCCCGACAGCTCGGGCAGCGAGGCGGCATCGCGCTCCGGCAACAGGCCACTGCGACGGAAGTTGTCCGGCAGCCCCATAGCGACGCCGGAGCCGCCGGTGATCAGCGCATGGTGTTCGGCTGCCTCGCCTATCGCCGCGAGGTGCGCGTCACTGACCGCATCGACGATGGCATAGCGGCGGCCCTGCTCCTTCAGCGCCGTCATCGCCGCGCGGATCGCCATCGGCCCCTGTTCGACAGTTCCGTATGACACCAGGCCCACCGTGCCATCGGTCTGCCGCGATAGCACGCGCACCAGGTTCGCGTCGGTCATGGGTGTCAGCGGATGATGCTCCATGCCGCTCTCGTTCAGCAGCGTGCTGCCGACGAACAGGTGTCCCTGATAGACGCTGCGCGCATTGGCAGGGAAAGCCGGGCAGGCGAGCGCGAAGCCGCTGCCGAGGGCGTCGATCAGTGCATCGGCAACCGGGCCGATATTGCCGGCGTCGGTGGAATCGAAGGTCGAGCAGTACTTGAAGAAGAACTGCCGGGAGCCTGCCGTGCGCAGCCAGGCAAATGCCGCGAGGCTCTCATCCACCGCCTGCCGCACCGGTGCGGTGCGCGATTTCAGCGCCACGACAACCGCGTCGGCATCAGGCGCAGGGTCCGACGGGTCGGGCACACCGATGAGCTGCACGGTGCGCATGCCACCGCGCACCAGCATCGAGCAGAGATCGGTTGCACCGGTGAAGTCGTCGGCAATTGCGCCCAGCAGCATGGCCTCATCCTCCCGGTGGCAATGCCAGTATGTCGCGGTGGCCTATGGTTATGGCAAGCCTGCCGCGCAGCGCCTGGCGAAGTCGCGCCTCCTGCCACGCGGTTATGGCTGCGGCCTGCGCCGGTCGTGCGTGGCGCGCGGCATCGGCCGTGCCGTCGATCAGTGCGCGTTGCATGCCTAGCGCGGTGCGCGGAATGCGCCAGTCCGAGGGCGCCGATGCCGTCGCTGCGAGTGCGCCGAATGCGGATGTGCCAAGCGCGGGGCCAAAGCCCTTGTCGCGTCGCATGTCACGCCGGAAGGCCGCCAGCACCAAAGCGTCGGATGGATGGCGCGGTCGCCAGACGTCACACCCATTGACCGTAAGGCAGGCCAGGAAGGGCACAGCCAGCGCGCCGCTCAACCGCGAAAGCCACGACGCCGAGACCAGATCGAGCAGCGCGGAACATACAACTCCATCAGCATCGCTGCAGCACGACGCTGACAGGGTGGCGAGATCACGCACCACCGCCCGCATCCGCCACAAGCCTAGCGGCGTGGACACCAGCAGCTCTTCGCCTTCCGCGGTCGCGGCGAAATGGTGTCGCCGCGCCCACGCCGCGATACGGCCGAACGCATCATCCAGCAGCGTGGCGTCGGAATCGACCAGGATCCAGTCCTGGCCGCGCCCGACGATCGGTGCCAGAAAACGAAACATGCTGCCGGTGCCGGCGCCAAGATCCATAAGGCGCGGGCGCCTGGGCAGCCGATCCGCAAACCGCCGTGCCAACGCAACGCTCCGCGCGGCAAGGTCGAACGGTTCCCGCAGTGCCAGCCAATCTGCGGCGAACCGATCCGTCACTCCGCCAGCGCCTCGGCAAAGGCCGTTACCTGCGTCTGCCAGCTCGGCAAGGTCTGCCCAACCTGCCACGCGGCCTCCGCCATCTCGTGACGCAGCGCCGTGCCGAAGATCATCCGCCGCAGTGCCTTGGACAGGTTATTGTGGTCGCCCACCGGAAGCACCACGCCTGACTCGGCCGTCACGAGATTGCCCGCAGCACCACCCGCACTCACCGCCACCGGAACACCGCGCTTCAAGGCTTCGGCGATCACCATCCCGTAGCCTTCCCAAAACGTCGCGAGCGCGAACAGGTCTGCCTCGCGCCACAACGCTTCGAGCGCGTCATCCACGACCTGGCCCGCAAAGCGTACCCGCCGCGCGATGCCGAGTTCTTCGGCCAATGCCACAAGCGAGCGGGCGTGCACCGGATCGCGTTCCGGCGAACCGACGATGGTGAGTTGCCAGTCGAGATCGAACAGCCGCGCGACAGCTCGGAGCAGCACATCATGCCCTTTCCGCGGCACCAGCGTGCCGATCGAGATGATGCGGCAGGTCGGTCCACCAGAGCCTGTGCTGCGTGCCGCATCGTCTGTCCCGGGGACGACAACCCCGATGCGGTCGCGGTCGACGCCGAAATCTGCGGCGAGCCGTTCGGCGGTAGGCTCGCTAGTCACTATCACCCGCGCAAGCCTGGGCAGCAGGCGCTTTTCGATGCCGAGCAAAGCGGTACGGTCGCTTTCAGCCAAGCCCGTCTCCAGGGCGGTCGGATGATGGATCAAGCCAATTGCATCGCGTCTCGTCAGCGCATCATCGAGGCCGACGAAGGCCGGGAGCGCGAGGCCGTCAATGATCGGCCGCGAGCCGTGGGGGATGCTGTGCCACGCCATACGAGCGGCATCGCGCGCCGTCTCGTCGGTCAGCGGATGTGTGCCCGCGAGCGCCGCCACCTGCACCGTGTGTCCGGCCTCACCCAGCCCGGCGACGATGCGCCGGTCATAGGCATACCCGCCGGACACCGCGTCGAATGGCGCAGGCACGATGAACGAAAGATGCATCAGGCAAGCGGCCCATCGTAGGCCGCCCAGGCGTTCGGGCTCTCGCGCAGCAGTATCTTCAGTCGGATCACCGCACGGCCGCCGTCGCCGAGGCGCCCGTCGCGGCAGGCGGCGGCGAGCAGACCATGGATGTGGAACGCGACGTATTCCGTGGTCGTGTTGATGCCGGCGAAGGCGGGATTGTCATCCAGGTTGCTATAGTCGAGCGCGTCAAGCACGCGGCGCAGTTGGGTCTTCGCCAGGCCGATATCGACCAGAAGCTGCAGATGGTCGAGTTTCTCCGCACCGAACTCCGCTTCCACCGCGAAGGTGGCGCCGTGCAGCTTTTGCGCCGGGCCGAATTCCTCGCCGCGAAAACTATGGGCGATCATGATGTGGTCGCAGACGGTGAGGCTGAACATTCAATGCGTCCCATAGGTGATGACATGGCACAGCCCGCCGGGCGCCAGAATGCGTGGCATGGCTTCCGGCATATCCTCGAAGCGCGTCGGACCCTCAAGCAGCGCATCGTATCTGGCATCCGCCAGCAGTTCGAGCGCCAAGGCCAGACGTTCGCCATGGCTGCGCCTTCCGCGCATCGGTGTCGCGACCGTCCCGACCTGCGTCGCGATCAGTCGCAGGCGCCGCGCGTGAAACGCCTCGCCGAGCGGCACCGCCGGCACGCGATCGCCAAACCAGCTCGCCTCCACGATGCGCGCCTCGAAGGCAGCCCGGTCCAGCGCGAGACGCAGTCCCGCCTCGCTGGCCGAGGCATGAACGATAAGCTCCTGCTCGGCTGGCGCGTCGGACGGCACGGCGAAGTCGCAGCCGAACTGTCGGGCGAGTGGTTCGCGCGTGCGATCGATGTCCACCAAAGTGACGCGAACGGCAGGAATGCGTGCCAACAGCGACGCGGTCAGCAGACCGACGATGCCGGCACCAATCACCAGGATGCGCTCGCCGGCAAGCGGAGCGGCATCCCAGACCGCGTTGAGGGCCGTCTCCATGTTGGCGGCAAGCACTGCGCGGCGCGTAGGGATGTTGTCGGGCACGCCGATGCACATCGCGGCGGGTACGAGGAAGACATCTTGATGAGGATGCAGCACGAAGACGCGCGCGCCGTCAGTCGTGCGGCCGACCGTGCTGTAGCCGTATTTGACAGGAAACGGGAACTCCCCGGCCATCAGTGGTGCCCGCATGGCCTGATGCTGGTTGGGCGGGACGCGGCCGGCGAACACCAAGGCCTCTGTGCCGCGCGAGACACCGCTGGCCAACGTGCGCACGAGCACATCCTGCGATGCGGTCGACAAAGCCTCGCATCGGATCTCGCCGCGCCCCGGAGCCATGGTCCAGAACGCACGCGCGACGGTCATCCTCGAATGCCAGGCCGCGCGCGACCCAGCGGGATATCGACCAGCAGATCGGCGCCGATCCGGTGCACCGACCAGTCGAAGCGCAGCACGTCCGTCAGTGTCGTCGTCTGCGGCAGAGTGAACGCCGGAATGCCGGAACCGATCAGCAGCGGCGCGATCGTGACGTGCAGCCGGTCGAGTGCGCCGGCCGCAAGGAAGCGCGACACGGTTATCCCGCCGCCCTCGACGAACACGCGCCGCAGTCCGCGTTCGGCGAGTGCCGCGAGCACGGCGACGATGTCCAGGCCTTCGCGCCCCCGCGGCAACCGGAGCACCGGTGCGTGGCCGACGCGACCATGGCCTGGTGCGTCGCTGGCGCATAGCAGAAGAGTCTCCGGGCCCTCGCGGAATACGCGATAGCGTGCATCCAGCCGGCGATTGGTGTCGAGCACCACGCGCACCGGCGACGGCCCCTCGACCTCGCGTGTGGTCAGTTGCGGATCATCCGCACGGACGGTGCCAGCGCCGATCACCACGGCGTCGAACAGGGCACGGAGCCGATGCGTATGGACGATGTCCTGCTGTCCGCTGATCCAATGCGAAGCGCCGCTCACCGTGGCGATGCGGCCGTCCAGAGATTGCGCCAGCCGGCCAAGTACGTAGCAGCCATCGCGCGCGGTGGGCGAGGCCAGCAACGGGCCATACAGCGGCGACAGGCCGCCGTCGTCCGGGGCGCGACACAACAGGCGGCGCCAAGTGTCCGGGGCCAGCGAATTCATTCCTCGGCAGTATCACGCCGCCTGGACGGCCGATAGGCTCAGGCCCGTGCCAATAGCGCGAGCGCGGCGGGCCGGACCGCTGGTCGCGCCGCGCCATAGCTGGTAGGCGCCATCGCTGGGGCCGCAGCACGGGCTACCACGCCGATCACCCGCCCCTGCGCGCAGATCGCGCGCTCGAGCAGGCGTTTGTTCTCGATCGCAAGCGCCTGCAGCCGCCGCGCGACGCGTTCGGCAGGGTCCCGCGACGTCGGCACAGTTTGCGCGGCCGCGAGGTCCGCCAGCGCGCGCCGCTTGCGTTCCAGCATCGCGCCGGCGCGAGGCAGGTCGAGCACGGCGAGCGCCCCGTTCTCCGCCTCCAGTGTCTCGGCCAGCAGATTTCCGGCGGTGATGAGATCGTTGTTCATCCGTGTTGCTCCTGTGCGCGCAGCATCGCGTTGAATACCGGGACAGCGAGGCCGATGCCGCCGTTCGCCGCCATCTGCTTGCCGATGGCATCCACCAGCATCGGTCGCCAGGCTTCCTCTCCAGCGCCACCACCGAATGCCCCATGCGCGGTGTCGACGGTCTCGAACATCGGCTGCAGCAACTGCCCGATGGCCATGGCCTCGAAGTCCTGCGCCGCCTTCCAGAGCCTTGCGGTTCGCTCTGGCGGGAGTGTGCTGTCGGCCGGCTGGATCTGCGCGGTCATCAGCGGACCATCAGGTCGGCTTGCAGGGCACCGGCGGCCTTGATCGTCTGCAGGATGCTGATCAGATCGCGCGGCCCGACGCCCAGCGCGTTCAGGCTGGCCACCAGGTCACGCAGCGTCACGCTGCCCTGCAGGATGCCGAGCTTGCGGTCATGCTGGTCGTCAACTTGCACCTGCGTGCGGGGCACGGCGGTGGTCGTGCCGTTGGACAATGGTGCCGGCTGGCTGACCTCCGGCGTCTCGGTGACCCGGATGGTCAGATTGCCCTGTGCGATCGCCACAGTGCTGATCCGCACGTTGGCCCCCATCACGATTGTGCCGCTGGCCTCCTCGATCACCACGATTGCGGGGCTGTCGGGCTCGACGCGAAGGTCCTCGAGCGCGGCGAGCGTCTCGATCGGATCGCGGTTGGCGAAGTCGAGCGCCACCGTGCGCGGGTCAGTGGCCTTGGCAATCGGGCCAACCGCCTGGTTGATCGCAGCCGCGATGCGACGGGCCGTCGTCAGGTCCGGATTGCGCAGGCCGAGCCGGAGCGCGTCGGTCTTGTCGAGATGATAGACGACCTCGCGCTCCACTGTGGCACCGTTGGCGATACGCGCCGAGGTGGGGACGCCGCGGGTCACCGAACTGGCGGCGCCACGCGCGGCGATGGCACCGGTGGCCAGCGCGCCCTGGGCGACGCCGTAAACCTCGCCGTCGGCGGCGAGCAGCGGCGTGACCAGCAAAGTGCCGCCGGTGAGGTTGGTCGCATCGCCCAGTGCCGAGACGGCCACATCGATCCGGCTGCCGCTTCGCGCGAAGGCGGGCAGATCGGCGGTCACCATGACGGCGGCGATGTTCTTGGTGGACAGCTTTGCCACCTGATCCCGCGTATTCACACCGAGCCGCTCCAGCATCCCGATCAGCGATTCGCGGGTGAACACGGCGTTGTCGAGCTTGTCGCCCGTGTTGTTCAGCCCGACCACCAGGCCGTAGCCGATAAGCTGGTTTTCGCGGATGCCCTCCACATCCGAGATATCCTTGATACGCACCTCGGCCAGGGTCGGTAGAGCGGCCACGAGAGCCGTCAGCAGGGCCAGCATTTGGAGGAAGCGGTTCAAGGCGGCCTCGGCGGTAGCGGGTGCGTAAGGAATTTGCGCCAGTCTGACGCTGTAGAGGGCAAGTCCCGTGCCAGGGCGAAACAAGCGCAAAAGGCCGGGTCGGCGCTCTGGTGAGCCGGCACGATCTGCCGGGCGAGCACAAGGAGCCGGGTCTATGACGGGCATCGAAGGCATAGGCTGGCCGAACAGGCCACGTGCCGTGAGCCGTGCGCCAGCGAGATCCGGGTTCACGATGCCGCCCGAACCCACCGACACGGGCCGTGCTGCGGCTGCCTCTGAAACGCCCGCTATGTCGCCCGTGTCGATGCTGACCTTGCAGGAGGTGGGGGGGGAGACCGTTGAGGATCGCGAGGCGCGCCGGCACGGCAACGACATGCTCGCCGCGCTGGGTGAGCTGCAGCGGGCGCTGCTGGCCGGCGGCGGAGATGCGGGGGCACTGCAGCGCCTGCTGGAGCTGTCGACTTCAGAGACGCGGGCGACCGATCCACGGCTGGCGGCCATGATTTCGGCGATCGTCGTGCGGGTGCGGGTCGAGCTGACACGACGTCAGCTCTGAGCGGCGGCGAAATAGTTGCATGGCAGATTGCTGAAGCTTGCTCACGCGCTCTTGGCGCGGCTATCGGCCATCGCTATAAGCCCGCGCAATTGCGATCCAGGACGGGCCGGGGGGTTCCGCGGCTTCCGACAAGCCCAGGGCGGGAGCGCAGCGAGAGGAAAGGCAGGACCGGCACGCCATGATGGTGACACTACCCCCCGACTACCGACCGACCGACGGTGAGGAGTTCATGAATCCCATCCAGGTCGAATACTTTCGCCAGAAACTACTTCGCTGGCGCACCGACCTCCTGAAGGAGGCGGACGGCACGTTGGCCAGCCTGTCCGAGGGCGGTATCCACGAAGCTGACATCACCGACCGGGCCAGCGTGGAGACCGACAGGGCGCTGGAACTGCGCACCCGCGACCGGGCGCGCAAGCTGATCTCCAAGATCGACCAGGCGTTGATCCGGATTGAGAACGGCAGCTATGGCTTCTGTGAGGAAACAGGCGAGCCGATCGGCCTGCGCCGGCTGGAGGCTCGCCCCATCGCCACCCTCTCGATCGAGGCGCAGGAGCGCCACGAGCGCATGGAGCGGGTTCACCGCGACGACTGAGCGCCGTGGGTGGATCGGCGGCTACCTCCCGCTGAACGCCGGCATCACGTCGCGAGCGAACCAGCGGAGCTGTTCCTCGAACTCGCCAGGCGATAGGCCCTCGGCCCAGTGGACCATGTAGTCCTCGAGGCCGGGATATTTCGCCTCGATCGACTTGATGCCGTCGATAACCTGCCCTGGCGGACCACAGAACCAGGCTTTCTGCGCCACACCGTCGCGCAGTGACGGGGTCTTGGCCGGCGCGCCGGGCGTGCCCCATGTCCGCCCCTGGTCGTCTGCGTAGCGTACGAAGCCGAACGGCGCGAACCACTTGTAGCGTTCGTCATGGGCGGGCTCGACGCGGCGGATCGCCTCCTCCTGGCTGCCGGCGAGATAGAGGCCCGTGCCCCAGATCATGTCCTGTCCCAACTTCTTCTGCTGTCCGTGTTTCGCGCACGCGTCCTGATAGGCGCGCACCACATCGTCCAGGATTTTCTCGCCGTTCAGCGTGACCATCGCCTTAAGGCCATACTTCGCGATCAGGTCGATGGTCTTGCCCGAAGCGACCGGCATCCACACGTCGACCGGCAGGTGCTTCGGCCGCGGCACCATGGTGATGTCGCGGAGCTGGTAGCCGCGATACTCGACTTCGGGCGGGCAGGTGAAATACTTGCCCTTGAAACTGACATGCTCCTGGTTGAAGCAGGCGAGCATGAGCCATGAGCTGCAGCTGCTCCTCGAAGTATTCGCGGTTCTTGTCGGCGTCGATCAGCGGCGCGCCGAAAGTCTCCACCTCGCGCGTATGATAGCCGCGGCCGACGCCCATGATAACCCGGCCGTCGGTGACGATGTCGGCCATCGCGTAGTCCTCGGCCAGCCGGATCGGATGCCACATCGGCAGCACGTTGAACGCGCAGCCGAACTTCAGGCGCTGGGTCTGTGTAGCGAGCCAGAGGCTCAACTGCACCAGATTGGGCAGACACTCGTAGCCCTCGTGCTGGAAGTGATGCTCGGCAGTCCACAACGCGTGGTAGCCGCACTCGTCCATCACCTGGGCGATGTGGCGGGTGGTAAAGAAGACTTCGCTGAGGCGCTCGTTGGGGTAGCGGCGGTCGTTGGCAGGGGTGCCGTCAAGGCCGACCTTGTCGAGGTCGATCTGGCCGACATAGAGGACGTGGAAGCGTTTGATCATAGGGCGTTTCCGAGGCTGTTAAGTGCGCTGGCGGTGACTATGCCAGCATGTCCTGGATCGCGCCAAGCGCCTCACATGGTCGGCAAATTTGCTGCTTGCCTCCGATCGCAGAAGTCATGAGATTTCGGCTGATCGACGAAAACCAGGGGGCAATCGCCCCGGCACTGTAAGGGGACTAAAATGTCGGCGAATTTCTCCGCAGTCTGGAAGGACTGCGGTTTTCTTGCCGGGACACCACCGTTCCTGGTCATACCGCGAGAGGGCATTGGTCTGGTTTATCTCAATGGGGTGCGGTCACTCGATGTCAATCGGAACCTCAAGTTCGATGGCGGAAGTCTCGCCGTCCGACCGGTCAGTCCGAGTGATCTACAGCGCAATCTGCTGAGATATGCACAGAACTTTCCATCGGATGCGCTGGGCGATGTCCTGTCTCTCTCCATCGGCATGCAGAATACGATACGATTCGGCAGTACGCTGCTCGCTGTCGAGGCGCGTGTCTCTGGCCGCACCATCTCCCTCGATTACGTCGCCAAAGCCGATCGAGCGAAAATGGATGTATATGCGTCATCGCGCACCACGATCGCCGTCTCGTTTCGGTTTGCCCGCTACCAGGACGCTACCGGACAGTTGAAGGGCGGCACGACGCTCGTGCCGTCCTATGCCGATGAACTCGTCCGGATCCTCAACAGGCTGTACCTTCCGTCCGCCAACATCGAGCTTCGGTTGAAAAGCTCGCAGTATGTGGACTTGGCTCAGAAGCTCGGCGACTCGATATCACAGAACAACTTTCTACAGGATATTGCGCCGCGCCGCGATGCAGGGGCTGACATGACTGTCTTCTTCGTCGGGAAATACCGAGGCACGGACGATCCGCTTGGGCAGGCGTTTCCTGACATCAACTGCGCCGTCGTGGATGACTCCCCCTTGCAATACCTTGCCCCTCAGACGGCCTGGCCGGGCGCGTCGCTGACCGACGAACAAGTGGACTCCTTGGTAATTCCCACCGGACGAGCCAAATCCGACCGGGATCTGCATGTCGTGCTCGCTCATGAGATCGCTCACCTGCTCGGCGCCGGCCACAACAATGATCCGGACAACCTGATGTCGATGAACCGTCAGGATTTCAAGTTTAGCAAGGACACCGTAAGGGCCGTGAGCCCGAATTAACCGCCTGCCTGCGACGGCGCTTTCTCGCGGGCCCGTGCGCGCGACCCGCATCGGAGGCACAGATTAAATGAACCTGATCGACCTGACGCACACTTTCGACCGGGACATGCCGGTCTATCCCGGTGATCCGATCCCCAGGTTTGAGCAGACGGCCTGCCTCGACCAGAACGGGTTCAACGCATGCTGCCTGTGCAGCGGGATGCATGTGGGAACCCATATGGACGCCCCTCTCCACATGATCGCCGGTGGCAAGTTCGTATGCGACGTGCCCACCAGCCAGTTCTTCGGGCGCGGCCGGCTGATCGACGCTCGCGAGCGTGAGACGGTGACGCTGGATTTGCTCCGCTCTGCCCGCGTCGGCCGTGGCGATATCGTCCTGGTAATGACCGGATGGTATAAACGCTTTCGCGATGATGCGTACTACCGGGACTTCCCAGAGGTCGCACCCGAATTTGCCCGCGAGCTTGTAAGTCTCGGCGTCTCGATCATTGGCCTCGACACGCCGAGCCCCGATCGCTCGCCCTTCGAGGTCCACAAGATCCTGCTGGCGGCCCAGGTGCCGATCATCGAAAATCTGACCAACCTGGAGGCGCTTGTCGCAGTCGACGAGTTCGATGTCGTAGCTCTTCCGGCAAAACTGCAGTGTGAGGCGGCGCCGGTGCGTGTTGTTGCGCGGCCACGGAGCGAATGAGTGACGTCGAATCCAGCATCAAGAACGGCGCAACATTCGGGCTGTCATTGCGCGGCGCGGCGAAGCAATCCCGGTCATAAGTTCGCTCCATCGAACGAGATGGCCTCATCGCTGCGCTCCCGCGCAATGACAATGGCGGCCTGACAGCCCCCCTGCCGACTTTTGCCAGCAACCCGGACTTCGAGCGGATAGATAGCGACGCGCGCGTCGCTCAGATCGGCAAAGTCATTCGCCTGCACAGGCTGCCGCTGGTCTATTGACCAAGGGCGAGCCCTTCGGTCACGCACCGGCGCGGCCGGCCGAGGTTGCAGAAGTTGGAACGCCTGTGGCCGCTCGCTGCCAGAAGCCCGGTGAGGCTCGGGCCAGTGTTAACGAATTGTTTCCTGTTCGGTCCTATACTGTCGCGGCGCCTCGACGCCTCACCGGAGACCGCCGCCAGTGGACCAGCCGACCACCCCTCCCCCGCCCGTGCAGCGGACCGACCTCCACCGACGGCGCCCAGTCGCAGGACTGCATCCGTGGTGGCAACATCCGGTAGAAAATAGGGATTCACCCTCGACGCAGGGGCGCCCGCAGCAAGGCAGAAGCGCCGGACCCGCAACGAAACACGCCCTGCGGAGGCTTAGGGCCTCGCGCTCCGTGCACAGCCTCTACGGCGAGGAGGGCCGCGCATTCCGCCACACGATTGCCGCGCTGTTCGCTCAGGGTCGCTGGTTGCGCCTGGTCGCCGAGCTGCGAAAGGCGCCTCGCTGATGGCGTCAGCCGCAGACTCTGGTCAATAATGTCCGCGGAGCTCGCGGGCCGCAGGAGGGACGAATGGTGCGTGTTGCAAGATTGGGTGCGATGGATTTTCCGACTGCGCTTTCAATCCTGACTGCCGGTGCGTTTTGCTATGCGGCCTGGCTCACCTCCATCGTGTTCTGTGCCACCAGCGGCCAACGGCCCCTGCTGATCGCCGCGGCCGCGTTCTTCCCCGTCGGTATCGTTCACGGCATAGGCGTGTGGTTCGGTGGCTGGTGACACACCACTGGGCGAGAACGGAAGAGTTTCTCGCCGCCCTGCCTCCGGTGCATAGTCGGCTCAGCGCCTGAACGAGGCCGAGTTGCCGGACCATGCTGCATCTCACAAAGCTCGCCGTCGGCGTGCGCGACATTGACCACCTGCACGAACTGCAGGAGGAACGCGCGGTCCGTAATCCGCCGCTGCGTCATCGCACGCGCAATTTTCCGCGCCGCCACCAGGAGGTGATCGAGGGCGGCTCGATGTATTGGGTGATCAGCGGCAGCATGCTGGTTCGGCAACGTATTCTCAATATCATCGAGGATTGCCGCGACGACGGCTCTGCGTGCACCGGGCTGGTGCTCGACCCAAGATTGGTGCCATTGACCGGCCGGCCCACCAAGCCGTTCCAGGGCTGGCGCTATCTGCGCGCCGACGAGGCACCGCGCGACCTTGTCGTCGGCAAGCGCGCCAGAGGCGAGCATTCCCTGCCGCCGGCGTTGCGGCATGAGCTGCAGGTGCTCTGTCTGCTGTGAAATCCGCTTGCGCGACTCTGTCAAGTTATAGGATATCCACATCAGTCGATTAAGTTTGCTTTCTCGACCAACCTCTGAGCCTTTCCCCGCAACGCCTGCCACTCCCGGAGCTCGTCCCGTGACCCCCTCGCGCAGACATCTGTTCGCCCTGCTCGGCCTTGCTCTGCCGATCGCCGCCTTCTCAGCCACGCCCGCCGCGGCGACAACGTCGAACGCCGTGCATCACAAGTCGCACGCGCATCACGCGTCCGCCTCGCACAAGGCCAACCCGCACCATTCGTCGATGCATCACGCATCGCATCACACGACCCACCACGTGCCGAAGCCTACCGCGAGCTGACCACCGCTTGGCCGCGCGCGTTTGCCTCCAGCAGCGCGCGCAGTCCGGCCAGAATACGCTCGGGGGTCGGCGGACAGCCGCTGATCAACAGGTCTACCGGCAATGTCGTTCCAACGCCGTTGGTGACGGCGTAGCTGCCCTTGAACACTCCGCCGTCTACCGCGCAGTCCCCGACTGCCACGACGAACTTCGGGTCCGGCATCGCCGAGTACGCCTGCTCCATCGCATCGACCAGATTGCGTGTCACCGGCCCGGTCACCAACAGAACGTCGGCATGGCGTGGGCTTGCAACCAAGCCGATGCCGAAGCGTTCCAGGTCGTAGACGGCACGCCGCAGCGCGCGAAGCTCGATCTCGCAGCCGCCACAACTGCCAGCGTCGAGATGCAGGATCGCCAGGCTGCGACCCAGCCGGGCCTGTCCACGGTCATCCAGCCTGCCCGCCAGCGACACCGCAGTTCCGGTGTCCACCGGGGCTGGTGTGGCCGCGATCGGACCAGCAAGCAGCGTGCGGACCAGACGGCGCCAAAGCATCACAGGTCTACACCCGAGCTGGTCAGACCGAACGAAGCAACGATCAGCCGCAGATCATCGATCTGGCCGCCTTCCACCATAGCTTCGAGTTCCGGCCAACGCTTCCAGGCGGGATCGCACATGAATGCCGCGGCGATCTGTCCATGATCCAGCCGCAGCCAGTGCCAGATCTTCCCGCCGGGCCCACTTGCACAACCGACGCCCTCACCGCTCGCCACCTGCAGGGGCACCGAGACCGCGTCCTTAGGCATTGCGCCAAGCAGATCGTGCACGACGCCAATGCCGTCAGCGATTTCGCGCAGGCGTTCGCGCACGCGCCCCGCCGCATTGCCGGCACGGCCAATCAATTCGCCGGCCTCGGGCAGAAGCCGCAGATCAGGCAGCTCTGCCCCAATCCCGCTTAGTGCGCGGCCGATCGCTTCGGCACCACCCGGCACGATATCCGCCGCCACGCCGCCCGGCACGACGCAATCCATCATCAGCCGGTGGCCGAACGCGACATCGCTTGCCCGCCGGACGATCTCCGCATGCCGGGCGGAGCGCCCCGACAATACTTCCAGCTCGACCGCCTCGGCGATCGCCGAGAGCACATCGAGATGACTGGCAATGCGTTCGATACTCGCCATGACGTCTCGCAGGGCAACCGCCCGCGAAGGAACAACGCAGCCCAGCGCAGCCTCGGTCGCCCGCGCAAAGGCGATCGAATGTCCGACCGTCGCTTCGGCCGCAAGCCGCGCCGCAAACCGCGCCGCCGCTCGCGGCGACTTTCCACGCATCAGGGCCAGCGTTCCCTTGTGCGTGTAGCCAAGCCGCGTCTCGAGTTTGACGATGGTCTCGCCGCGAACGCCGAGGCGCAGATGCGCGGCGGGCTCAATTCCACCGTGCACGGGCCCGAGCGGGATCTGATCCAGATGCTCGTCCAGCATGAACTCCGGTGCTTCCGTGCGACCGTCAAGGCCGGGCCGCAGCGCCATCGGGGCACTGTTGGGCCAGCGCCCGTGATCGAGCCAGGGCCGGTGATCCGTACCGCCTATCGCGGTGTGGCCCCACAGATCGCGTACCATTCGCTCGAACCAAATGGCGCCTGGACGCACAGGAGACAGTGCGGGATATTCTCCATCCACGACCTCCGTGGACACCAGCAGCGGCGCATCGCCCTCGCGCAGCAGGGCATAGACCTCGCGTGTATCGGCCCACAGCGCCAACAGGGGCGGCGACATCTCACTTGCCATGCGCGCCCACTCCTCGTGCGTCACCCCACGGCGCGGCGAGACTGTCAGGCTCATCCGGCCGCCAGAGCCGGCACGGCGAACGCCAGCAATGCAACGATAGCAAGCTGCAGCCAGACCGGCGTTGCGGTTGCCCAGTCGGCAGCCACCCCGGTCGGACAGCGCGCGACCAGTGCCCCCGTCACAAGCAGCACGCCCGCCGCAAGCGGCACCAGCAGCCACGCCGCAACTGCGACGGTCGGTTCGGCGAGCAGGTACAGCGCATAGAGCGGCAGCAGCGCGAGCGTCAGCCACGCGAGCATGTCGGTGTTCCGGGATTGCAGCACCGCCGATCGCGCCAGGCCAAGCAGTATCAGATGCAGCCAGGCGACCGGCTTGGCCGCGATGCCGACAGCGAACACCACCATGCCGAGTTGCGCCATGCCCGCGAGCGCCACGCTGCGCCGCCAGTCGAGCCGCGCCCACAACGCGACGGCAGCCACCAGGAGCGACGCAAGTCCGAATGCGATCAGCAGCCCGGACGCGATGCTCAGACGCATGAAAAGCAGCATCGGCACGTTGGGCAGTAGAGTGGTGACGATGACCGCGCCGGGCGACACGCCTTCGGCCGCCGCACTCGTCGACCAGAATTGCAGCGGCACCATGCCTGCCACGCCAGCATAGCCCAGCAGCAGAAACCAGCCCGCCAATTCGGGTGCCGTACCAATCAGCAACGTGCCGAGCAGAGCCAGCATCAGACCGATTCCGCACAGCAGCATCAGGCGGGACGCTGCGGCAGACGCAGCGATGTCTCTCGCGGCCCCGGTCATCACGGCCGCCGCGGCGACCGCCACAACGAGGGCAAACCAGATCACTATCGGATCGTTTGCCAGCGTCGCGCCCTGGATGGCCCCGATCAGCACCTGATAGCCGACATGATAGAAACGCGCGCGCTGCCGGTTGAGTGACCGCCCGACGAGTGCCGCCGCAACATCGCGCCGGTCGAACCAGCTCACGGTCATTGCAACAAGGCTGGTGAGCAGCACCAGATGCGCCTCAGCCACGCCGATGCGCCACGCCAGCGGAAACGCCACGATGAACTGCAGGCTGGCTGAAGCCGTGTTGATCCATGCGCCGATGCGCCACGATGCGATCATTGCCAGCACCATGGCCGAGATGAACGGCAGCGCCACGACGATGAGGGCCAGCGCACCGCTCATCCGCGCAACCGCATTCCGGCGAGAACCAAGCCGGGTACCAGCGGCACCGCAACAGCAAGCACTGCCATGCGAGACAGATCGGAATTGGCGCCAGCCACCAGTACCAGGCCGTTCTGCGATGACAGCAGGCCGAGCACCGCCCACCCGTCCGAACGCGACACCGCCAGCAAAACACCGAGTAGCGTGACGGACACACCCGCCGCCACAACCTCGCCCGCGCCGAGCTTTGCCGCAACGCTGAGGATCACGACCAGCAAGGCCATGGCCACCGCCCCCACCAGCAACGCATTGCCGCGCAGGGCGGGCATCGACGCGCCATTCATCCGCACCAACACCAGCGGCAGCATGACGCCGTTGAGGGCGAATGCGAGCACCGCCACCACAGCAGCCGCTTCACCGAGCGCCACCGCTGTGCACAAAGCCTGCAATGCGCAGATTTGTACCGCCGTATCGATCCGCCTGACACAAAGCAGAGCGACCGACAGCAGCAGCGCGGCCGCCCCCGCTGCGCCGATCACGCGGTGCCCATATTGGCGAACAGGAAGATCGCAGCCAATAAGCCGAGCAGCACCGCGACACCAAGCATCTTCGCCTCACGCAGCAACCTGGTGCGGCCGAGCACGGTATGCAGCAGTGCCAACACACCGGCGAACGCCAGTGTGCGGACCAACCAGCACGCAACGCCCACCACCCAGGCAATCGGCCCATCGGCTGACGACGTCATGCCGAACGGCAGGAACATCGCGCCGATCAGATTGAGCCACACCAGCAACCGCATCGCATCGGTTGTCTCGAGGAGCGCCAAATCGGGCCCGCCGAATTCGTCTGTCAGCATCTCGCGGCGCATCGTGCCAACGAGCGCCACGAGCAGCGTCGCAGCCAGCGCGATCCCGACGCCAACCCGCGACGCCGCGCCATTCTCCAATTGCATCGCAGCAATCGCGTTGACGTTGAGACTGCCCGCCAGCAACGCGAGCACAAAGAACACCAGCATGAGCGCCGGCTCTCCCAGACAGGCGAGCAGCATCGATCGACTGGCGCCGACGCCCCCCAGCGCGGTGCCGGCGTCCATCGCGACCAGCGCCACGGAGCAGCGCGCCAGCGCCAACAGCCCTGCGATCACGAGCAGATCGCCGAACGGCACGAAGGTCATGCCGAGTGCGAAAGACGGCACGAGGCATGCGGCAATGGCGGTGGCGGAGGCACAGACCACGGGGGCGATGCCGGTCACGTCGGATGCACTTTCGGCCAGCATGCGCTCCTTGCGCAGCAGCCGAATCAGATCCCACCACGGCTGCAATGGTGATGGGCCCACGCGACCCGCGAGACGCGCCTGCATCCAGCGTTCGATGCCGATCAGGCTCGGCGCGGCAACACCCATCAAGGTGATGTGCAGCACCTGTGCGACAAGTCCGCTCAGCAAAGCCATCACGCTACCAGTGTGGCCGCGGCACGCACCACCGCATCGCGCCAGCGGACGAGGCGGTTCTGTGTCTGCACCATCGATGGCAGCAGAGCCACCGCGTCTCGGAGCGGTTCGACGAAGGAGGCAGGACCGGACTGCGTCGCCGGATCACCGAACGGGAGCCACGGCGGCGGCGCGGCGAAGCCGCCCGACCATGCCGGTTCGCGCCGCGGTTCTCCTGGGCGGCGCAGTATATGCAACACGGCGAATGCCAGCAGCGCGAGAAGTGCCGCAACAGCGACGGGCGAATATCCCGCAGCCTCGGCTGTGCTCAGCGCCAGCCATTGATCGCCAGCCGCGTGCGTCCAGCCGGTTGTCGGCAGCAAGACCAGCGCCGGCAGCAGACCGAGCAGCCCTAGCGATACCGCCAGGCCTATAAGGACGAGGCGAACCGGACGAGGCGCCTCCTCGGCGACCGCGGCGCGCGGCGTTCGGGGACGGCCAATAAAGACAATCCCGAACAGCCGCACTGTCGACAGTGCCATCAGGCCCACCGACAAGGCGGTCAGCGCGGCGACCACCAGGACCAACAGCTGGACGCCGAAATCACCCGTCCGCGCCGCCGCGATCAGCGAGTGGAACAGCGCCCAGAACGCGGCAAAGCCGAGCCCGGGCGGCAGCACGGCGACGGTGAACAGTCCAACCAGACAGCAGCCGCTGGTGATCGGCATGCGATGGAGCAGTCCGCCCATCAGGTCGAGCCGACGCGTGCCCGCTCCGCTCTCCACCGCATCGGCGCACATCAGCAGCAGCGTGCGGCCCAGCATATGACAGACCAGCGCCAGCCATGCCGCCGCAAGTGCGTGCGACGCCACCGATGGCAGGTCAACCGCCCGGGCGAACAGCGCCACGCCGAGCGCCATCGTCGCCATGCCAAGCAGATGGAGCGAACCGACGGACAACACCTTGTGCACCGTGTCCGCAAGTACTGCCCGCAGTGAACCGATTGCCGCAATGCCTGCACCGGCCAACAGAAGCGGGACGCCCCACCACAACGGCTGTCCAACGCCGCAGAGGTTGAACAGCACCCGCAGCACCAGATAGACGGCTATCGGCGTGCTGAGCCGGCTCACCACTCCCGCGCCGGCCAGCACCAGCAGCAGAACCGCGGCGGCGTCCCATCCCTCCGGCGGTGCCGCGCGTATCGCCGCGAAGTCAGCCGGCGAACCCGCCAATGCGAGCGCCACTGTCAGGCAGACCACCGCGAAGGCTGCCGAGCGCAGCGAGGTGACGCCCCCCAGCACGAGCAAGCCCACACCCAAAGTAAAGCCATCGCCCGCCAGTACCATCAAAGCCAGCGCAGCCAGCGGCAGCGGCGCGCGGTTTGCGCAAGGAATCACGAGGAACAACAGCAGCAAAAAACTTGCGGCCAGCGGGTCGAGCGCAAGGTGCATCGCGGCCCCAGCCGGCCCGATCGGCAACTCCAGTGTGGCCATGTCGGCTCCGGCCGCCAGCGCCACCACTGCCAGAACCACCACCACGGCACTGATGCCGACGCTGACCGCAGCCACGATAATACGCGGGACCGCACAACTGACGGCCGCAAGAATTGCCAGCGCCGCGATCAGAATCGCGAGCAGTATCAGGACCACAGAATCACCGGCGCGGGGCGCGACTCGCTCACGCGCGGAAGGATAGCAGCCCTATGAAACGTCGAGCGACTGCTTGCGTGCCGGCGGCGGATGCACGGCGTCGATCGCCGCGAGGTCTTCCTCGGTCAGCGCGATATCCCCTGCCGCGGCGTTCTCGCGCACATGCTGCGGATCGCTCGCCTTCGGTATGCTGATCACGTTGGCGTGGCGCATGGTCCAGGCGATCGCGATCTGTGCCGGCGTCGCGTTGTGCCGCCGCGCCACTGCGGCCAGCGCCTTCGACTGGAGCAGCCGGCCGCCCTGCCCTACCGGCGAGTACGCCATCAACGGGATTTTGTGCTCGGTGCACCAGGGCAGCAGGTCGTATTCGATGCCGCGGCTGCCGACATGGTATAGCACTTGGTTGCTGGCGCATTGCGTGCCGTCCGGCAGCCGCACCAGTTCCTGCATGTCGCGCCCGTCGAGGTTCGACACACCCCAGTAGCGTATCTTCTCCTCAGCCCGTAGCTTCTCGAACGCCTCCACCGTCTCGGCAAGCGGATGGCTGCCGCGCCAGTGCAGCAAATAGAGGTCGATCCGGTCGGTGCGCAGTCGCTTCAGGCTGCGCTCGCACGCCGCCGGCACACCACTGCGCGAGGCATTGTGCGGGTATACCTTGCTGACGATGAACAGCTCGTCGCGCCGACCCTGCGTCGCTTCGGCAACCAACTCCTCGGCTCGGCCGTTGCCGTACATCTCGGCGGTATCGATCAGCTTGATCCCCAATTCGATGCCCAGCTTCAGGGCCGCCACTTCGGCCTTCGCCGCGTTGCCGCGCTCACCCATGTGCCAGGTTCCCTGGCCGAGCGCCGGCACCTCGGTCCCATCAGGCAGCCGTACGGTGCGCATCACCCTGCCCTTTCCTCCGCAATCCGCAGCACGCGCAGGAAATTCCCGCCCCACAATGCAGCGATCTCCTGCCGGTCGTAGCCGCGGCGTAACAGCTCCGTCGTGATGTTCGCGCTCTCCGAGGCGTTGTGCCAGCCGGTGAAGCCGCCGCCGCCATCGAAATCCGAGGAGATGCCGACATGCTCGATGCCGATGCGCCGCACCGCGTAATCGACATGGTCGGCAAAGTCCGCGACCGTCACTGCGTCCGGCTTGGCGTCCCGTTTCAGGAAGGCGGCCACCGCGGTGATCTGGATCACGCCACCGACGTCGCGCAATGCGTCGAGCTGCGTGTCGTCCATGTTGCGCGCATTGTCGCACAGCGCGCGGATGCAGGAGTGCGTCGACACCACCGGCGTGCGTGACACTTCGACGGCCTGTAGCATTGTGTCGCGCGAGACGTGAGCGACATCGACCAGCATGCCGAGCCGGTTAAGCTCCGCTATCGCGCCACGGCCGAGCGGGCTGAGGCCACCGTGCTCGGTCAGCGCATCACCGAGATCGGCGCGCGGGTTGCAGGAATCGGCAAGCGCATTGTGACCATTATGGGTCAACGTCAGGTAGCGCGCGCCGAGCGCTCGAAACCGCGCCAGGCGCGACAGATCGTGGCCGACAGCGAAACCGTTCTCCACGACCGGGACGATCGCCAGCACGCCGTCGCGCTTTGCTGCCTCGATCTCATCGGCAGTCACGGTAACTCGCGCGGCAATGCCGTTCTCGCTGCGCCCCATGGCGCGGATCGACTGCAGCATGGCAGTGGCGCGCTCGAACGCGGCGGTCTCGCTTTCGGGAGTGCGGGCGGCCTGCGGGACGTAGGCAACGAAACAGCCGGCCGCGAGGCCGCCTCGCTGCATCTTCGGCAGATCGACCCGGCGAGGGCCGTCCAGGAACGGATCGGGACCGGTCGGCCAGGGGATGTCAATATGGGTGTCGAGCGTCACCAAGCCGCGGTGAAGCGCGAGCGGGTCGATGGTCGGGGCGTCATTCATGATAGGTCAACGCTCGCAGATATCGGCGTGGCGCGGAAGAGGCCGCGCGCCGCAAAGTGTGGACCTGTCGCAGGGAGAACGAACTTGGCGCCGCTCGTAGCCTGCGTGTAGTTCCGCAGCCTTCGCAACTTCGAGCAAACGGTGGCCCGGCGAAACGGCGCGTGCCCGCGGTGCAAAGCGATCGGCGCGCACAACAGGCAACGCAGCATGCCGTGCGGATTGGCCGCTCTGTTCCTGCCCGCAGGTCCCGCGATACCATGGCTGCGCCAACGGGAGGATGCCATGACCGACACGCTGGACGGAGGCTGCGCCTGCGGCAGGCTGCGTTATCGTATGCACTCCAAGCCGATGTTCGTGCACTGCTGCCACTGCAAGGATTGCCAACGCCAGACCGGCACTGCCTTCGTGCTCAACGCCCTGATCGAGTCCGATCGGGTCGAGCTGCTGTCCGGCGATCCAAGTCCCAGCGCGATGCCGACCGAGAGTGGCCGGCCGCACCGGGTCTTTCGCTGCCCCGATTGCAGCACGGCTGTCTGGAGCGAGTACCGGCGGCCTGACGAAACTACGCTTCCTCCGCGTCGGCACACTCGACGATCCGACGGCGCTGTCACCGGACGTGCATATCTACACGCGGTCGAAGCTGCCCTGGATCACGCTGCCCGCAGGCGTGCCGGCATTCGAGGCGTATTACAGCTCACGCGAGGTATGGCCGGCGGAGAGCCTGGAAAGGCGCAAGGCGGCACTCGGCTAACCAACCTGCTTCGTCGCGCGGCGTCCGGTGGGCTTCTTTTTTGCCTTGGCCTTTTTGCGCGGCACCGGCTTCCTGGCACGCAACGGCTTCGGCTTCGCGCTGACAGCTGGGGGCGGTTCAATCACCGCCATGTCGAGACCGAACATCGCCGACAGATCATCCGCCTCCAACACCTTGCCGGCAGCAGGCCCGGCCTTCGTCATGGGCATGGACTTATCGAAGCCGACCAGCAGGTCCTTCTCATCGACCGCACGCAACCGGAACAGCAGTTCGGGCTGCCGGTCCAACCGCGCGCCGATGCCATAGAGCACTGCCGCCACGTGCTTGCACATGAACGCGTAGTCGGGGCAACTGCACGTGAAGCGGATCTCCTTCGGTCCAGGAAACAGCCCGAGACCTTGCCGGCAGATGCGTTCCATGATGCCCTGAGACAGCCGACCCTGCAGCAACTCGACCAGGGAATCGATCCCGCCCGCGCAGTCCCTGCAGATCGACTGCCAGTGCGGTTTCGCTACCGTGTCGATGTTCACGCTGATCCGATAGAGTGACGACCCGCTGACCATCGCCGTCACCTCGCGCGGCGCGATCTGCAAGTCGAGCACGGAGCCATTGCGCACATAGGTCCGCCCGCGCGGCAGACGGTTCGCGAGGTCCTGGTAGCTCTCCAGGTTCTCGCACCAGGCCTTGCCCCAGAAGGTGCTTGCGATGACGCGACCATCAATCACCACCGGCGCGACCGGATGACCCTTCTTGGTCAACTTCGCCATAGCGAGCACGGCCCGCCGGCGACGCTCGGCTGCCGTGACATAAGGCGCCCAGCCTCCGTACCAGGACATGGAATTCAGTCCCTCATTGCGGCATTCAGATCCAGTGCCACCAGACGCAGCAGGTCATCGTCCTTCATCTCGGTCAGGTTGATCTCCCCGCCGCCCGACAGCAGTTCATCAGACACACCCTGCTTCGATTCGATCAACGCGTCGATCTTCTCTTCCACTGTGCCACGACACACGAATTTGTGCACCAGCACGTTGCGCTTCTGGCCAATGCGGAAGGCGCGATCGGTCGCCTGATTTTCTACCGCCGGGTTCCACCAGCGATCGAAATGCACCACGTGCGACGCGGCGGTCAATGTCAGCCCCGACCCACCTGCCTTCAGCGACAGCACGAAGAACGGCACGTTCTCATCCTCCTGGAACGTGCGAACCAGATCTCGCCGGCCGCGCACCGCTGTCTCGCCATGCAGCACCAGCCCAGGGCGCCCGAACGTCTCCGTCAGGAACGCGGCGAGCGGCGCGGTCATCTCGCGGAACTGGGTGAACACCAGCATCTTCTCCTGGCGCGCCGCGACGACCTCCGCGATCTCGCGCAGACGTGCCAGCTTGCCGCTGTCCACCTCGGCCCACGCGCCGTCACGTAGCCACTGCGACGGATGATTGCAGATCTGCTTGAGCCGCAGCAGCATCGCCAGAACGATGCCCTTGCGCTGGATGCCGTCGCTGTTCTCCAGCGCATCGCCGAGTTCGCGCACCGCCTGCTCATAGAGCGCCGCCTGCCTGCGGCTGAGGCTGCACCATGCCTTCACCTCGGTCTTGTCCGGCAGGTCGCTGATGATCGCCTTGTCCGTCTTCATGCGGCGCAGGATGTAGGGCCGCACCAGTTCGCGCAGCGGCCCATACGGATTGGTCTCCCGATCCGCCAGCTTTCTGGCGTAGCGGCTGAACTGCTTTGCCGAACCCAACAGGCCCGGATTGATGAAATCGAAGATCGACCACAGGTCGCCAAGGTGGTTCTCAACCGGCGTGCCGGTCAGCGCGATGCGCGCCGTCGCCTTCAGCGCCTTGGCCGCCCGCGTCTGTTTCGCATTCGGGTTCTTGATCGCCTGCGCTTCGTCCAGGATAGCATAGCGCCACTCGATTTCCGACAGCGCCTTGATGCGCAGCAACGAACCATAGCTGGTGATCGCCAGATCGAGCGCCCCGGCGCGTTCCGTGGTGAATTCGCCGATCTCCCCGGCGCTCATCGCTGAGGGATGCACGATGGCCACTTTCAGTTCGGGCGCGAACTTCTCGACCTCCGTCAGCCAGTTTGCCAGCAGAGACGCCGGCGCCACCAGCAGGCTCGGCCCGCGACGCTCCGCCAGCAGCAGCGCCAGCACCTGGATCGTCTTGCCCAGGCCCATGTCGTCAGCGAGGCACGCGCCCAGCCGCAGCCCCGACAGCAATCGCAGCCATTGCACGCCGACGCGCTGATACGGCCGTAGCGTGCCGCGCAGCGCAGCATCGAACCCGCCGTCCGCGTCGTCAGGCGAACGCAGCCTCTGCAGCGTGTCGGCCAACCACGGTCCGGCGGTCACCCGCGACCAGTCGGCGACAGTGACATCACCCGGCTCGTCGGCGACCGCGGCGCCGGCCAACATGCGCATGGCCGCGGCAAAGGACAGCCCCTCGCGTTCCGCAAGTTGTTCGGCCTCGCGGAACTGCTGGATTGAGCGCTCGAGCCGTTCCCGATCGATCTCGACCCACTGGCCGCGCAGCAGCACCAACAAGTTTGTGCCCGACAGCAACGCCGCGATCTCGTTCTCGCTCAGCGCCTCGCCGTCCAGCGTGACCGCCATGCGAAAGTCCAGTACACCCTCCAGGCCAAGCGCCGAGGGCTTGCGCGCGCCAACAGTGCCCGTCACCTGCGGACGCGGTGGACGGTTGGCGCGCCACGCAGGTGGCATGCGCACAATGACGCCGGCACTTTCCAGATCAGGCACGCTGGCAAGCAGGCGTGCGGCCTCCGGCGGCGTCCAGCGCAACGGATGAAATAACTCACCTGCATCGAGCATCGGCCGCAGCCATTCGCAGGTCTCGGCGGCGCGCTGCACCGGCAGCAGCAGCGACAGCATCTTGTCGCGATTGGCCGCGCCCGCGTACTCGCGCAGCGCCTGGCCGAGCGGCACGTGCTGCGCGCGCGCCTGGGCGGAGAGCTGGGTGGTGTAGGTGGCGAGAAAGGCAAACGGCGCATCGTCGTCGCGGCGGTTCTCGGCCAGGTTGAAGTGCACGCGGCCGACCAGGTTCCAAGCGGGATTGAGGCCCTTAAGGAAGCTCTGCAGGTTCGTTTTCGCGGCGGCCAGCGACGTCGCCATCGCTGCCGCAATCTCCTGCCACAGAGCGCGCAGCACGTCCGCCGTGAGGTACTCGGCGCCCGTCATCATCGGTGCCGTCAACACCAGTGACGCGAGATCGCCCTCGCCAGGCGGCGCTATCTCCGGAACACCCACCCCGGACGACTGCAGGCACAACGCGCCGACATATCGTGCAGCAAAGCCACGCCACCAAAGAAACAGCGCCGGCAGATGGGACCCCAGCTCTGCAGCACCGAGCCGCAGCAGTCCATGACCGCTGCCCTGCGCAAACGCATCGGCCAGGCGCGAAGCTACCCGGTCATCGAGTTCCGCCGCGTCGGAAGACTCTGCCAGGAGCAGGTGTCCGTGCGGCGTCAGGCGCAAGTTCACGTGCGACATGCGACAAGGGTACCGGCAATTCGCCGGCAGTGGTCAAGAGTGACTCAGCGATCGCCGAGAAAGTTCAGCAGCGCCGAATTGAACAGCGCAGGGTCCTGCAGGAAGGCGAAATGACTGGTGTTCGGCAGGATCAGCAGCCCTGCCCCCGGAATGGTCGCGGCGATGTACTCAGTGTGCGCGCGCTTGATCGCCTCGTCGTGGTCGCCGTCCACCACCCACACCGGCGACCGGATCGACCTCAGTTGCGCATCGGTCCAGTTCGGCTCGGTCTCCCACATCTTGCTGATCTGCGCCACAAACGCGTCGTAGTCCTTCGGCGTTGCCGACAGCCGCGCGTATTCCTGCCGGCCGCGCTCGATGAAGTGCGCGAATGTCGGGTTCTTCTCGACGCCCTCCTGCACGCCGGACGTCACGGTGTTGGCTGCGAAGGCGAAGACCTTGCCGACGCGATCCGGATGGCGGATGGCGAGGTCGAGGCCAAGGATCGCGCCGTCACTCCATCCCACCACGTCAGCTTTGGCGATGTGCAATGTGTCGAGCAACGCGACCACGTCATCGGCCATCAGGTCATAGCCATAGGGCCGCGCGTCGCGCGTACTGCGGCCGTGACCGCGGCTGTCCACCACGATCACCATGTGGTGCGGCTCGAGTGCGCGCACCTGATTGCCCCAATAGTCCGAATTGGCGAGACCGCCGTGCAGCAGCACGACCGGCGGACCTTGGCCGATCGTCGCGTAGTATAAGCTGATGCCGTTGACCCTGGCGTGTCCGGTATGCTCGCCGTTAACCGGTGGCGGAGTTGGCGGCAGCGTCTGCCACAGCGCCTCTGCCATGGCGACACGCAACGGAACCATCAGCAGAAACGTAAGCAGAAGCGGCCGCATCGCCATCCTCCTCGTCAGGGCCGCTGTCCCAATGAGGGGCGCATCGCCCAGGCCAGCGGCAATGTAAGGAGGCATACCATGGCGACAATAAAGATGGCGCGGGTCGGGCCGAACGCGTCGCCGGCGAAGCCATACAGCACGGGTGCCACCGCACCGCCACCGATCGTGCCGGTATAGAACAGCCCGAACGCGTGCTCACGGCGGCCCGCGGCTACTAGTTCGGGGACCGTGCCGTACAGCACCGAGGATGTGCCGTTCAGCGCAATGCCGATCACCGGCAGGCAGGCGAGCGCGCCCAGCAATGGCAGCGGACCGATGGCGACGATCCCAAGAGCGGTCCCGAGTTCCGTCAGCAGCACGGTGCGCAGAACGCCGATCCGCGCTCCCAGCCAGCCGCAGGCAAGCTTGCCGACGGCGCCGCCGGCGAAGATCAGCGTGAGCGCCAAGCCGATCGTCGGCGTCGTCGCGTCCTTTGCGCGCAGCACGAAGGGCAGGAACGCGAGGAAGCCCATCCGTGTGCCGCTGTCCAGCACGCCGATCGCAAGCAGCAGAGGAAACGCTCCGCGCTGACGCGGCGACGTCACCGTACCCTCGTTGCCGGTCGCAGGCTGCCCGGCAGATCGCAACGACGTCCGGGCATTGCGCGGCAACAGAATCAGGATCGCCGCGGCCGCCGCGAGGCCCAGCGCGCCGATGATGCCGACCGCGCTGCGCCAGGCGAGCAGCGCCATGAGCCACGCGGTCGCCGCCGGGATCGCCATCTTTCCCAGATCGCCGGCGAAATTGTAGGTGCCGAGAGGCCCGCGGGAGCCTTGCGCCTCATATGCCGTCGCGACCAGCGACGAGCCGATCGGATGCTGTGTCGCGGCACCCGCACCCCCGATCAGCAACACCACAACCAGCAGGAAGAAGCCGGCACCGGTGAGACCGATCGTAATATACGCACCGCCCGCCAGCGCCGTGCCGATCGCCAGCACCAGCGGACCGCCCCAGCGGACCGCAAGGCAGGACGCCGGCACCTGCAATCCGGCCATCGCACCGGCAAACAGCATCCGCAGGACGCCGAGAGCCGCGAAGCTCAGACGGAACTCGGCCTGCCACACCGGCAGCAATACGTAGATGAGATCGGTGAAGCCGTCGTGCAGTGCGTGCACGCTGCAGGCCACGGCCAAAATGCGCCGGCGGTCATCACGCGCATGGCGTAGCACGGCGCCAATCGTTGCAGATGCAGCCATTTCCTGCCTCCTTGTCCGATACGCGAATCTGCGGTGTCAGGGGGCCAGAATGGAAGATGGAGAATGATCCGATTTGTCTAGATGTCTAACTCAATGACAATCGCTTGATCGGCCGCCGACCCCGGGTCACTGTGGCGGCACTGATGGCCGCCATCTCCCCAACCATTCCCCGCGCGGCGCTTGTCACCGGCGGTGCGCAGCGCATTGGCCGGACGATTGCGATCGCCTTGGCACAGGCCGGATTCGACGTCGCCGTGCACTGCAATGCCAGCCGCGAGGCGGGTGCGGTAACGTGCGAGGACATTCGCCGGCTCGGGCGCCGCGCCACGCTGCTGCCTGCCGACCTGATGCAGGAGGGGCAGACCCAGGCGCTGCTGCCGCAGGCCACTGCGGCGCTCGGCCCTATCGGCGTGCTGGTGAACAACGCCAGCCCGTTCGAGCGCGATGAATGGCACGATGCGACACGTGCCTCATGGGACGCGCACATCGAGCCCGGCCTGCGCGCGCCCTTCGTGCTGATGCAGCACTTCGCGCGGAATTTGCCGAAGGACGCCGAGGGCGTGGTGATCAACATGCTGGACCAGCGGGTGTGGTCCATCACGCCGCATTTCGTCTCCTATACCGTGGCGAAGGCCGGCCTGTGGGCGCTCACGCAGTCGATGGCGCTGGCTCTCGCCCCGCGCATCCGGGTGAACGGCATCGGCCCCGGCCCGGCGCTCGCCAATACCCGCCAGACACGCGACCAGTTTGTGCGGCAGTCGGCCTCGGTGCCGCTGCATCGTGGGACCACCCCCGAGGAGATCGCCCGGACCGTTCTCGCCATCCTTGCCCTGCCGGCGATGACGGGCCAGATGCTGGCACTCGACGGCGGCCAGCATCTGCAATGGCAATCCGGACGCCACGGCCCTCCGCCCGAGGAGTAAGCACACATGGAAACCCAGCCGATCGCCAGCACCGTCCGGGCGCTCCGCCACATGTTCCTGCGCGACATGGTGCTGAACGCCAGCATTGGCGTGCATCCGCACGAACATGGGGCGCTGCAGCGGGTGCGGATCAACGTCGATCTTGCCGTGGAGGACGACGGCGCCCTGCCATTGTCGCGCCAGCCGGTCGGGCGGGATGAGCTCGTCCGCGTGGTGGATTACGAGAAACTGGCCGACCGCGTCCGGGCTATCGTCGCCTCCGGCCATGTCCGGCTGGCTGAGACGCTGGCTGAGCGCATTGCCGAGGTTTGCCTGCAGGACAGGCGCGTGCATCTGGCACGTGTACGGGTGGAAAAGCTTGACGTTTTCATGGATGCAACTTCGGCGGGTGTGGAGATCGAGCGCCGGCAAGGCGATTTGTCCACTACCTGACTGCCGGTCGCGGAAACCCGATGGGGAGACGGAATGTGTTAATTCCGTTGCAATTCTGCGTGCAAGGCTGCGTGAATATCAATGGGTTAGCTTCTGCCTAAATTTTTGGCAATCCTTGTCGACCCCAGCGATTTCAAGGCCTTCACGCGAATGCGAGTGAGTCAGCCCACAAACTTATCCACACAATCGGTGGATCATACTGCAGCGTGCGCGGCCCCCTGGCCGAATGCCGGCAATCCCGCCAAATATCACACCCCATGAGCGACCCAACCGTCAGTTCGGCCCCAGCCGGCGCCACGGCCATCGAGGCCGCGCTCGCCACCATGCCGTTCAGCCCGGGCGTCTATCGCATGCTCGATGCGAAGGGCGAGGCGCTCTATGTCGGCAAGGCGCGCAGCCTGAGGAAGCGCGTGGCCGCCTACATCCAGCTTGGCCGGCTGGATGAACGACTGCGGCGGATGGTGAACGAGACCGCCGCGATGGAGGTGATCACCACCCACACCGAAGCCGAGGCGCTGCTGCTCGAGGCCAACCTCATCAAGCGCCTGAAGCCGCGCTTCAACATCGTATTGCGCGATGACAAGTCCTACCCGTGGCTGATGCTGACCGAGGACCACCCGTTTCCGCAGATTGCCAAGCACCGTGGGGCACATGTGCGGAAGGGCAGCTACTGGGGGCCATTCGCGTCTGCCTGGGCGGTGAACCAGACGGTCACAGCCATGCAGCGGGTGTTCCTGCTTCGGTCCTGCGCCGACACGGTGTTCGCCAATCGCACGCGGCCGTGCCTGCTGTATCAGATCCGCCGATGCTCGGCGCCGTGTGTGGGTCGGATCGATGAAGCCGGCTATGGCAGGCTGGTCGGCCAGGCGAAGGCGTTCCTCGCCGGGAAGCTGGCCACCGTGCAGCGCGAGCTTGCGGCCGAGATGGAACAGGCCGCCGGCACGCTGGAGTACGAACACGCCGCTGCAGTACGCGACCGCATCCGCGCGCTAACGTTCGTGCAGGGCAACGACGTGGTGAACCCCGCGAGCCTGGCCGATGCCGATGTGATCGCCGCCTGGCAGACTGCCGGCCAGACCTGCGTGCAGGTATTCTTCGTTCGCGGCGGCCGCAACAACGGCAACCGAGCGTTCTTCCCGACCCACGCCAAGGCCGAGGAGGCGAGCCAGGTGCTCGCTGCCTTCATCGCGCAGTTCTATGACGACAAACCGCCGCCGCCGTGCGTTCTGGTCAATCACGTGCTGCCCGAGCAGGACCTGGTCGCCGAAGCGCTGAGCCTGAAGGCGGCGCGCAGGGTGGAGATCCATGTCCCGCAGCGCGGCGAGAAGCGCGCGGTGGTGCAGCACGCCGAGGTCAACGCACGCGAGGCGATGGAGCGCAAGCTGGCGGAGAGCGCCGGTCAGGCAAAGCTGCTCGACGGTGTCGCGCAGTTGTTCGGGCTGCCGTCACCGCCGGAGCGGATCGAGGTCTACGACAACTCGCACATCATGGGCACCAATCCCTACGGTGTGATGATCGTCGCCGGGCCGGAAGGTTTTCGTAAGGCGGCGTACCGCAAGTTCGCCATCCGTGGCCCGATAACCCCGGGCGATGATTTCGCGATGATGCGTGAGGTCCTGCAGCGCCGCTTTACCCGTGCTCTCAAGGAGCAGGAGGAGGGAGCACCGCCGACCGAATGGCCGGACGTGGTGTTGATCGACGGCGGCGCCGGCCAGCTATCGGCGGCACGCGAGGTGCTGAACGATCTTGGCGTGCAGGACGTGAAACTGGTGGCGATTGCGAAGGGCCCGGATCGCGATGCGGGACGCGAGTGGTTCCACACTGACGGCGTGGCGCCATTTCAGCTGCCAGCGCGCGATCCTGTGCTGTACTTTCTGCAGCGACTGCGCGACGAGGCGCATCGCTTCGCGATCAGCACGCATCGCGCGGGACGCTCGAAGAACATTCGGCAGAGCGAGCTCGACGACATCGCCGGCATCGGCGCCGCCCGCAAGCGAGCGCTGCTCAACCATTTCGGTTCGGCGCGTGGCGTGAAGATGGCAGGGCTTACGGATCTGGAGGCCGCGCCAGGGATCAGCCACGAAACCGCACGGCGCGTGTACGCACATTTTCATCCAGGTGTGCGCATGGAGAATGCGTCGTAATTCAACCGGCGATGCGCGCGTGCTGAGCTCCGCACGGTCACGGATCGGTTCGCTCGGGTTTGCCGGCAGGATCGCGAACGGGTGGTATCAGCGCGCGCCCCACCCTCAAGCCGCTCGCTGTATTGCAGGTGCAGCCCTTACCGACCAGCTCAGGCCGTTCCAACGGGCAGACAGCAGTCCCGGCGTAGCAGAGAGCTGCGGGGGATCGAACTCCTGGCGTAAGACCCATCGCAGGAGGCGGTGACCATTGTTGCGCCGGCTGCCTTGGAAAGGCTGGTGGTTGTTGGCTTGGCAGACGCACCTGCGGCACAATTACCACGACGGGGTTTCGCGTGTCGGCATAGGCAAAGCAAGGGGGCCAGACCAGCATCGCGGCGACAACGAGCACAGTGGGTCGGACGTCAGAGTGGGCAGGCATGCGAAGGCTCATGAGGCGTTCAGTCCGGTACCATCGCAGGTTCTCACCTACAGATTGGGTCGCCGCCAAGGCGCACCAGGGCCTGATACTCGTAGCCGTTGCGACGGTTTCCGCGCCGCCTTGTCCACGGTCTGCCAAACCAGCGGCGTGGCGCGGCAGCCGGCGCGTGAGTGCCTCCACTCCTAACAGACTTTCGAGCTGGCGCCGCGGTGCGATCAGGTCTGCCGTGCATAGCGTCAAGCTCACCCAGAAAAGCCGCGCGATGCAATGCCGTCCGCAAGACACAAGCTTTGCCGACCGCGCCAATATCCGCCACATCGAAACAAGACACCGGGGCGAGGTCGGGCGCTGCCCCGCAAGCGACGCAAGATCTAAACTCATAAGCCGCCGCAAGGTCGCTACTGATCACATTGCGTTCCAAGCGTGGAATGGCGGTTAGTCGCGGATCTGGTCCATACGTGCCGGGCGGTGGTGGCCGGTTTCGATGAACGCGAGTGCGCTGCTGCTGGGACAGGTGGATCACGGCCTGGGCCTGATCCGTCGGTTCGGCGAATGCTTCACCGATCGTCGCGATCCTCGCTACGTCGAGCACCGGATCGAGACGTTGGTCGGGCAGCGGATCTTTGGCCTGGTGCTGGGCTACGAGGACCTCAACGATCGTAACGAGCTGGCAAGGACCCAATCTTCGGTGTGCTTGCCGGGAAACTGCATCCGGTGCCGCGGTCGGACTGCGAGGCTTTGGCGGGCAAGAGCACGCTCAATCGTCTGGAGCACACGCCGAGGCGGAACGCTGCGAAGTATCACAAGATCGATTGCGACGGACCGCAGGTCGGCGCGCTGCTGGTCGAGCTTTTCCTGGAGGCGCATGAGCGTGCGCCGCGCGAGACCGTGCTCGACCTCGACAACACCGACATCCCACTGCACGGCGGGCAAGAAGGCCGGTTCTTCCATGGCTACTATGATGAGTTCTGCTACCTGCCGCTCTACGTGTTCTGCGGCCGGCACCTGCTGTTGGCCCAGCAGTGGCGCGCCAACGCAGCGCTCGGCAGCCAAGCTGCCGAGGCGAAGCGACTGTGTATCGCGTCGGGCCGGTCCGTCCGGGTGTTCCGTGACTTCCGGTATCGCACGCTCGACAGCTGGAGCCGGGAACGGCGCGTCGTCGGCAAGGCCGAGCACACGCCGGACGGCGCCAATCCTCGCTTTGTCGTCACCTCGCTCAGACACGCCCGTCTCGCCGATCCTCGCACCCTCTACGAGAGCCTGTACTGCGCCCGCGGCGAGGCCGAGAACCGCATCGGCGAGCAGTTCGAACTGTTCGCCGATGGCGCCTCCTCCGCCACCATGGCGGCCAACCAGCTGCACATGTGGTTCTCGGCCATGGCCTATGTGCTGGTCCACACGTTACACCGTGTCGGTCTGCGCTTTACCCAGTTCGCCGATACTTCGGCGCAGACCATTCGTCTCAGGCTCCTCAAGCTTGGAGCTCAGGTGCGCACCAGCGTACGACGCATCCACTTCGCGATCGCCTCGGGCTGCCCCAACAAGGCCGAGTTCGAACTGGCTTACCTCTATCCACCGCGTACGTTCAGCTCCGCCTGACGGCGTCACAACGCCGAAATGCCGCGCATCGATCCGTCGAGCCATGACACGCTTGGTCACCCACACGCATAGAGCGAAGAGCACCGCCACCAAACTCGCAGGGCGCGCACAAGATGTCAGCCCAAGGCTTATGCCCCTGTCCAACACCACCGACAGCGAAAATCACGCTATCATCACACCGCTCGGCGAACAAAAGCCAGCCGTGTTTGAGAAATCCAGGTTAAGCACTTGGTGAGGAATTGCGGCGCTAGCTTGGGCATCTGAAACTCAGGCAACCGGGGCATCGCATGCATCGCGCCGAGGTCGATCTGGAACACAATCGGCTGATCCTGCGTTGGATCAACTCGCTCAACGTCTCCGACGTTGAACGGCTACAGGCGGAAGTGGAATCGATGCTGCCGAAGCTGCGGCCGGGGTTCGACTGCATCAGCGATACCACCGACATGCGGCCTGCTTCGCGGCACGTGGCCGAGCACATCGAGCGGCTTCAGGTTTTCCTGCACAAGGCGGGGATGCGATGGGTGGTGCGTATCGTCGGCAAGGGCGACGGAGCGCAGCGCGCCGCCACCCAGATGGACCGCACGGCAGAGACCGCCGGGTATGCGACCATCCACGTGGCTTCCGAGGCGGAAGCGCTGGTTGTGTTGAGCCAGCCTCAACCGGTGACGACGTCCGACGCCCGGTAGCCCTGCGCGAACAGCAGTGCGCGCAGATCGGCATGGTCCACATGCGCCCTGGCTGCGGCTGCCACGATCGGCTTCGCACGGAATGCGACACCCAGGCCGGCGGCTCCTAGCATGTCGAGGTCGTTGGCGCCGTCGCCGACCGCGAGGGTCGCGGACAGAGGCAGTCCGCGTTCGACGGCGCACTCTCTCAGCGTGGCGAGCTTGGTGTCGCGATCAAGGATCGGCTCAGCGACAAGCCCGGTCAGCGCCGCGCCGTCATCCAGCAGCACATTGGATCGATGGTGATCGAACCCACACCGCGCCGCGACCCGGCTGGTGAAGAAGGAGAAACCGCCGGACACGAGCACGGTGTAGGCCCCATGCGCGCGCATCGTCGCCACCAGTTCGCGCCCGCCCGGCGTCAGGCGAATACGCAGCCACGTCTGCTCGAGCGCGCTGACCGAAAGCCCCTTCAGCATGCTCACCCGCTCGCGCAGCGCCGCCTTGAAGTCGAGTTCGCCGTTCATTGCTCGCGCGGTGATCTCGGCGATGCGCGTTTTCAGGCCCGCGAAGTCGGCGAGTTCATCAAGCGTCTCACCGGTCACAATGGTGCTGTCCATGTCGGCGATCAGCAGGGCTTTCCGCCTGCCCTCGGCCGGTGTCGCTATGGCGTCGATCGCTGTGCCGTCCAGAGCCGCGCGCACTACCGCCATATCCGGCGCGCCGAGCAATGCGATGTCAACGGCCTCGCCAGGCGCGAGGATGTCCGGCACCTCGCCATTCACCGCGTCCCGCACGCGGGCAATTGCTGCGTCGGATAGTGTGGCAGCGCCGCGCGCGGCGATAAGGGTCAGACTATAACGCATTTCATGCATTATAATGCGACCGATGGCGAAGGCGAGAAGCGTGGGGCGAGAACCGTGTAGCTACCCTGCCACGATCGCGTTGCGGATGCGAAGCGGCGAGCCAACACCTTCCAGGGGCTCGAACCCGGCGCCGGTGCCGCGGATCAGCAGCGTGCCATAGCCCCAGATGCGTCCGGACACGCCCTGTTCCACGTCCACTGTCTCGATCTTGCCCACGTTCATCTCGACCGTGTGCCGCGACAGCAGACCACGTTTGAAGATAACCCGCCGATCGGTCACCACGATCTCGGTCGCCTTGCGGCGGATCCAGGCGCCAAGCAGCAGCAGGATGCCCGCAACACCGACCACCCCACCAGCCAACAGCCCATAGCGCTGCCAATCGGGATCAGGCAGACGATCGGAAAGCGCCAACAGCGCGACAGCGATCGCCAGCACCACGAACGCTCGGCCATAGATCGACCAATGGAGCCGGCCGACCACCTTCACCGTCTCGTCAGGTTGCAGGACCTTCGTGTAGTAGGCCATCAGCCCAGCTTACCCATGTGAACCGCCATGTCCGCGCACAGAAGGCTGCCGACGAAGGCCACGAACACGAGGATCGCGCGGACGCGGATCGGCAGGATGCTGCCGGTGATCTCGGCCAGCACGAACGGCCCCGCAAGACACGCGAAGGCGATCAAGGCACCGAAATAGGCCCAAACGAACCAGAACATCCCGTATGTCAGCACAACCGAGACAAACAACGGCGCCAAATAGAGCGGGTTCGACCAGCCGCCCGGGATTCTCAGAACCGTGAAGCCGATGAAGCCGAACAGCGCCAGCGAACCGGGGTAAAGCATCCGGTAGGCTTCCGCCGGAAGTGACGTGGCTGAGGGCCACAGGTCCACCATAGGCACTATCGCGGCCACGCAACTCCCCGCCTGGCAATTCCGTCAACGTACCACCGGGCGCGTGCTGGCGCGAGAGCGGACGATTTGCCATACCGACCACAATCAGGATCTGCGAATGGGAGGACAGTCCGTGCTCGCCAACATTCCCGCGACCCAGACGGTGATCGAAATTAGCAAGCCCGGGGGTCCCGAGGTTCTGGTGCCCGTGACACGTCCCGTGCCGGAGCCGAAGGCAGGCGAGGTGCTGATCCGCATCGCGGCCGGCGGGGTCAACCGCGCCGACTGCCTCCAGCGCATGGGCCGCTACCCGATGCCGCCGGGAGCCCCGGACATCCCCGGCCTGGAATGCTCCGGCACCATCGTGAAGCGCGGCGACGAGGTCACGCAGTGGCAGGACGGCGATCAGGTCTGCGCGCTGACAATCGGCGACGGCTACGGCGAGTATGCCGCAGTTCCGGCGGTGCAGTGTATGCCGGTGCCTGAGGGTGTCCGCCTGATCGACGCCGGTGGTCTGCCCGAGACATTCTGCACCGTGTGGACCAACGTGTTCGAGCGGATGCATCTCCAGCCTGGCGAGACCTTCCTGATCCAGGGCGGCTCCAGCGGCATCGGCGTCACCTCGATCCAGCTCGCCAAGGCGTGGGGCTGCAAGGTGCTGGCGACCGCCGGCTCTGACGCGAAATGCGCCGCCTGCCGTGAGTTCGGCGCCGATGTCGCGATCAACTATCGCACGCAGGATTTTGTCACGGTGGGCAAGGAGTTCACCGGCGGGCGCGGCGTCGATGCAATCCTCGACATGGTCGGCGGTGACTACATCCCGCGCGAGATCGAACTGCTCGCGCAGGAGGGGCGGCTATGCTTCGTGGCACTGATGGGTGGCACGCGCGTAGAAGCAGATTTCGGCGCGGTCCAGCGCAAGCATCTGACCGTCACCGGCTCGACTCTGCGCTCGCGCAGCGTCGCGCAGAAGGCGGCGATTATTGCCGCATTGCGCGAGAAGGTGTGGCCGATGTGGGCGCAGGGCGAGCTGCGGCCGTTCACCTATCGCCAGTTCCCGCTGCGCGAGGCCGCGGCGGCGCACCGGCTAATGGAATCCTCCGAACACATCGGCAAGATTCTGCTGGTGCCGTGAGCTTCGCTTACATGACCTGCCGCCCTGAACAAATACGGGTGAACACGCAGGCTGTGCTGGCATCCTGAGCCGATCCACTCCAACACTGGAGGAAACCGGGTTCAACGGTCCGATAGGGAGCGAGATAGCCATGCTGGAAATCGGCGTGTTCCATAACGGTGCGTCCAGCCTGCCGGTCATAACCACCAAGGACGGCGTCACGCTCAACGACGGTTCACTGGCGCAGGTGCATCAGGCGGCGCAGGAAACGCTGGTGAACCAGGTGCGACAGGGCATCCTGGCAGAGAAGCTGGGGTTCCAGTCGTTCTGGCTTACCGAGCATCATTTCCAGCCCGAAGGCGCGGAGATGAGCCCGAACCCGCTGATGGTGCAGACCGCGATCGCGGCCAACACCAAACGCATCCGACTGGGCCAGGCGGCCAACATCATCGTCTGGCACCATCCCGTACGCCTGGCCGAGCAGATCGCGACGCTCGATGTAATCAGCGGCGGACGCGTCGAATGCGGCATCGGCCGCGGCTATCAGCCGCGCGAGAACGAAACGCTTGGCCGCCCGTACGGTTCGACGATCCAGGACCAGGAGCGCAATCGCAAAGCCTTCGAGGAGGCGGTCGCCATACTGAAGAAATGCTGGACCGAGCCATCCTTCTCGCATCACGGCGAGAACTTCTCCATCCCGCCCACCTACACAAAGTGGAACCATAAGCAGACCATTGCCTACTTCCAGATGGACAAGGTCGAGCGCCGGCTGGAAGACGTGCTCTCACTCGGCGATCCCGACATGTATTCCGCCGGCAATCCGGTGCAGGCCACCACGACCACATTGAAGGAGCTTCAGGTCTTCCCGCAGCCTGTTCAGAAACCGCACCCGCAACTGTGGGAGCCGCTGACCAGCGCGCGCTCGCTCCGGTGGGCGGCCGAGCATGGCATCAACGGCGTGATGATCGCCGAGCCAAACGACCGGCTGCGGCGCAACATCGAGATCTACCATGAGGCCGCCGAGAAGGCGGGCTGGCCCGACATGCTCAACCGCGGCAGCAGCAAGTTCGGCTGGGACGCGGCAAAGCGCCGCGGCATCATGACCAGCCGCTATATCCACATCACCAGACCGGGCCGCGAGAAGCCGGCGCTCGAACGTGCGGCGCGCGCGATCGAGCTGCAGTTCGACTATTACGGCCCATTCGGCTTCGGCGCCGTGGTGGCACGACTCGACGAGCCGATGTTCGATCTGAACAGGAAGGTCACGGCGGACATGCTGCGCGACCGCGAGATCGCCATCCATGGCTCCAAGCAGTTCGTCATCGACAAGATCATGAAGATGCGACGCGAGTGCGGTTACGAGGATTTCTGCTTCATGGGCTGGTTCGAGCTCGGAGGTTTCGATGCGAAGGAGATCGAGGAGCAGATGCAGATGTTCGCCGAGGAGGTGATGCCGGTGATCGCCGGTGAATGCGGCGGGAAGGTCGAACTGCCGACACGAGGGCTCGATCTTTCAGTTTGAAGGAGCCGACCCATGGCAAGCAAGCAATCCGAGGAGCTCAAGTCGCTATACCGCGACTGGATCGCCGCGATGCAGGCCGATCCGGACATGCCGCTTGACGAGCTGCGGCGAAGATTCGAGCACTGGGGCGACATCACCGGCGAACCTGGCGGCGTCGACTATATCGAAACGGATGCGGGAGGCGTCCCCTCCATGTGGGCGACGCCGAAACGCTGCGCGGAATCACGGGTGCTGCTGTGCGCGCACGGTGGCGGCTATGTCGTCGGCTCGATGTACACGCACCGCAAGGCGTATGGCCATGTCGCGAAGGCCGTGGGCTGCCGCGCACTGATCGTGAATTATGGCCGCGCGCCGGAGAACATCCATCCCGGCCCTGTCGACGACATGGTGAAAACCTACAAGTGGCTGCTCGACCAGGGAATCCAGTCCGGCCACATTGCGTTCATCGGTGATTCCGCTGGTGGCGGGCTCGCCGTCACGACGATACTGCGGGCGCGCGAGAGGGGACTGCCGCTTCCTGCGGCCACGATGCCGCTATCGCCGTGGCTCGACATGGACGCAGGCGGCGAGACGTTCGAGACCAACCGCGAGAGGGACTTGCTGGTGTCCCGCGATGTCATCGCGACCATGGCCGGCACGTTCCTGGGTGAGAACGGCAACCGCAACGATCCACTGGCCAATCCGCTGCACGCCGAACTTCGCGGCTTGCCGCCGATGTATATACAGACCGGCGCGGACGAGACTCTGCTGAGCGACAGCCACGACCTCGCAGATTTAGCACGCAGGTCGGGCGTCCAGGTGACGCTGGAGGTCGTGCCAGAAATGCAGCACGTCTTCCAGTTCCTCGCCGGCGCCGCGCCGGAAGCCGATGCGGCGATCGCGCGGCTGGCGAAGTGGGTGCGTCCGCACCTCGGGCTTGGGTGATTAGGGCCTAGGTCGGGCAGTGGCCGACGAACGCAGGCCGGTGCCGCGCGGCCGAATATGTTTCAGCATGGAGAAATGAGGCGAGAACACGGAGGGCCACGGAGAAGGTCATGTATGCGCTTCGGGCGACGTTTGCTGTCTCTCTTCGTGGTTTTTGCCTGTCTTCTCCGTGTTAGATCGGAGCAGCCGCAGCCCGCGTGAACCTATCCCGCGGGCCGCGTTCGACGCGCCTCAGCGTTACATCCCAAGGCGATGTGGCGCGGGGAAGATACCGATGCGGTCGGCACGAAACGAACTGACCCAAATCCGGTGGTCGACCTGGATCGCACCCGTGCCGGCACCCATCACGCCGTAAACGCCACTCTTCACCACCGTGGCCAGCTTCATCGTGGTCGGGTTCATGATATCGATCTTGAATGGCACATTGCAATTCGCCGCGCTCGAACTCAAAACAGTCGATGACCTGCTTGACCGATGCATCCTGACCGCCGACCAGGATCATGTGCCCGTCAGGGGACCAACGCAGATTGTCTGTGAGGAAACCGGTCGGCACCGTGACCAGCCTCGGTTTGCCCGCGCCGCGGCTGATGCGCGCCACTTCACGGCCTGACCAGACAGCGACATAAACCTCGTGTCCATCCGCCGACACGATCACACCGTTCGGCCCCGACAAGCCGGCACTCCCGGGTACCTCGATCCAGCCCTTGCCCGGGTGCCATTCGTCGAGCGCACCAACCGGCTTGCCGTTCATCAGCTTGTCCATTCGCTGCGCGTCGGTCGGGTCCCACAGGCTGGTGACGATAATGCCGCCGTCGGACAGTGATGCCACGCCGTCGGGCCAGAAGCCCTTTGGTGCGACCACGCAGCCGGTCCAAGTAAAGCCAGGCCTGGCGCCCGAGAGATCGACGGCGAACACTTCCACTGACTCGCGTCCGCCGTGATTGACGGCATACAGCGTCCGGTGCTGCCCGCCGCCTCGCGTCAGATCGAGGCCGTGCGGACCGAACGTCTTCATGTCAGGCGCGCCGGGACAATCGGCATAGCGCGTCTTGTCGGCGCGGATTGCGATGTCGCCTGGTTGCACCTGTGTTACGGTATCATCGCGCGTATCAAACAGCTGCAGATAGCCTTGCTGACCGGCAGGTGCGAGGTCGCTGCCAATCACCCACTGCGTGCCGGGGACAGGCGCGAAGTCCTCAACGTTGGATGCACCGCAGATGAACTTCACATCGCCGGCCGGTGCACAGTCGCTCGCCGTCGCCCCGACGGCTGGTCTCAGATGCGCCGACCAGATCGCGACACCGATGACAATACTCACCGCACCACGCACCGCCAACGCGGAGAGACGCGCGACAATCATTCCTGGCATTGTTTCCTCCCTTGCTCGACGGTCCGAGGAGCCGTACCGCAACCGAGGAACCTGGATCGGCCAAGTCACACGACGCCCGGACCATCAGTATGCTCCGTGCAACACGGCGGTTCCGCCTAGCAATCCGTACAGCGCACGAATGTTCGTGAGCGGACGGTCGCGGCCTATGCCGGCTGCGCCGCCTCGCGCAACGCCGAGCCGTACGCCTCGATCGGCCTTCGCGTCATAGTCAGTGTGGCAACGGCGCCGATCAGCGCCAGCACGCCTGCCACCGCGAAAGTACCGTTGAAGCTGCCAGTCAATCCCACGACGTAGCCGGTGACGATCGGCCCCATCACGCCAAACGAGTTGCCGCCGAGGACGGTGATGCTGGTCACCTTGCCGATGTCGGCCGGATTGCGAACCAGATCGGTCACCAGCGCAAAGTTCAGCGCACTCCCGGCAGCACCAGTCGAGCGCGCGACTGCCAGGATCAGCACGATCAGCCAGAGATCGTCGACGAACGGGATCAGCAGAATGCTCGCCGCACTCACCAGCATCACCGCCAGCATCGACCGCCGCCGACCAGTGTGCACTGCATCGCGCGACAACAGCCTGTCGCTGAGCAAACCCAGTGCCACGGCCACGACCGTGGCAGCACCGAACGGCACCGCGGTCAGCATCCCGGCATTCATGACCGACAGGCCCTTCGCTGTCTGCAGATAGTTAGGCAGCCACGTCAGCAACATGTAGCCGCCATAGACCTCGCACCCCTGCGTGAGGAACAGACCCCACACGCTGCGCAGCGTCAGCAGATGCCAGAGCGACGAAGCGGGCTGCGCGCGGGCCGACCTCGCCTCGCCATCGCGCTCGGCCAGGATCCTGTCGCGCTCGGCAGGACGCAACCAATTCACACGCTCCGGCCGGTCGAATGCGAACAGCCACGCCGCGAGCCACGCAAAGCCGATGCAGCCGGCCACAAAGAAGCCGGCCCGCCAGCCGAGCCAGGCAACGATGGCCGAGACCACGACAGCGCCGATGGCCGGACCGGCGGCCGCGCCGGCACCGAACACCGCATTGGCAAAACCACGCTCGGATGCCGGAAACCATTCGCGGATCACCCGATTGCATGCGGGCCAACTCGTCGACTCGCCCATTCCCATCACAATGCGCGTGGCGGCCATGGATACGAAACCGGTGGTGAAGCCGGTCAGCACAGTCGCTGCCGACCAGATGCCGATCCCCGCAGCATTCACCGCCTTCCCACCGAACCGATCGACCAGCAGACCGACCGGGATCAGGCACACCAGGTACATCCACAGGAAGGACGAGAGCAGCCAGCCCATCTCGACCTTGGTCAGTCCGAACTCCGTGGCGATCGGCGTCACCGCAACCGACAGCGCTATGCGGTCCGTGTAGTTGATCAGCGTCAGCGTGAACAGGAAGACGCAGATCCAAAGCCTGCGATGGTGCATTGCGGTTTCCCCCTCCGTCACCTTGCGAGCAGGCGTGCGGGAGGGCAAGCTGCGCGCGACCGGCCAACTGGAGGAACTCAGCCATGGCAATCGCGGAAGCCGTCCAGGAAAACCCCGCGCTCCTCACCGAACTGCCGCAGCGTCTGCATCACCACGCCTATGTCGTGCGCGACCAGGAAGTGAATCGTCAGTTCTTCGAGGATCTGCTGGGCATCCCCCTCGTCGCCACCTGGTGCGAGAAGCACCACAACGGCTGGCTCGGGCGCGACGTCGCGATGTGCCACACCTTCTTCAGCATGGCCGACGGCGGTGCACTGGCGTTCTTCGCCTTCGGCGATCCGGAGGTCTACAAGCTGGTGATCGCGGAAAAGCCGCCCGTGGTCGGCAGCTTCGACCACGTCGCGTTCAAGGTGTCGGACCGCACGTATGATGAGATCATCGCGCGGCTCCAGCGCGCTGACGCGCCATTCCGCGAGAACGACCATGGATACTGCAAGTCGGTCTACGCAACGTCACCCGATGGGCTGATCGTGGAGTTCACCGTCGATCCGCCGGGCGTCGAACAGATAGACGCGATCCGGCGCGCCGATGCGCATTCCGAGCTGGCACGGTGGATCGCCGGCGATCACCGCACCAACAACGATCTGCGGCCGCGTTAAGCGGCCCAGATCCTTACCAGCGGCCCTTCTGCGCCGGACACCGGATCGGCCGCCGGCAACTTCACCGCCGCGACGTTGCGGATCACCTCGTCGTGCTCGGCCGGATTGCCGCGGCGCAGATCGCGCCGTGCGGTGTTGTCCGGATAGGCGCCGACGATCAGCAGATCGGTGGTCTTGCCCTCGTTGCAGTGGCCGACACCTGCCGGCACCACCACGACATCCCCGGCACTGACCTCCAGCACCTGGCCCGCCGGGCCGCCGAAACGCACCTTCGCCGAACCGCTCGCCACGCCCAGGACTTCATGCGCGTCGCTGTGGAAGTGGTGAAACGGATGCACCGCATCGCGCCACGCCGCGGGCCAGCGATTGGCAGTGAAGATGCGCTCGATCGCCACCGGGTCAGCCGGCACAGCTTGCCGATATACCAGCAGCGGAAGCTGCGAGTTGGGGATCGCGCCATCATCGGCGAATGTGAAGGTCTGAGGTTCTGTCATTTGAACTTCTCCCCTGCTTTGGCAAATGCGCCGGTCCGGATGGCGGCGCAACAGTCCGGCTAAGTATTAACGTCATGGTGAGGCGTCCTCAACAGCATCCTCCGCCTCGTCCTCCTCGCCGTATCCAACTAGCCGCAGCGCACGTCCCTTGATACCGCGCGTCCCTGCAGCGTGGATCAGCGCCTCCTCGCGGCCGTGCGTCACCCAGACCTCCGGCGCGCCCACCTCATCCAGCGTAGCATTCAGCTCATCCCAATCAGCATGGTCGGAGATGACCAGCGGCAGTTCCACGCCACGCGACTTGGCGCGTTGCCGCACTCGCATCCAGCCGGACGCCATCGCCACTACGGGGTCGACCAGGCGCCGCGCCCACCGGTCGGTAACCGCAGCGGGCGGTGCCAGCACGATCGCCCCTATCAATTCCGGCTTGGCCGCCACCGTCGCAGAGCGCAGATCGCCGAGCGCCACGCCCTGCGCCTCGTAGACCTGGCACAATGCGGACAGCGCGCCGTGCAGCCAGATCGGTCGGTCCCAGCCCGCCTGACGCAGCAGCGCGATCAGGCGCTGGCACTTGCCGAGGGCGTAACAGCCCACGACGTGGGTCCGGTCCGGGAACAGGGCCACACTCGCCAGGAGCCTGCCGATCTCCTGCTCGGGCGGTGGATGGCGGAATACCGGCAGCGCGAAGGTCGCCTCGGTAACGAACACGTCGCAACGCTCCGGCACGAAGCCCGCGCAGGTCGGATCGGCGGTGCGCTTATAGTCGCCACTGACTACCACTCGCGCGCCTCGGTACTCCATCGCCACCTGGGCGCTGCCAAGCACATGCCCCGCAGGCTGCAGCCACAGGCCCACATCGCCGACGCGTAGCCTCTCGCCCCAGCCCAGCGCCTGCTGTGTCTCGCCCGCCCGGTCGTCGCCCAGGCGCGCGCGCATCAGCGCCAGAGTGTCCGCGCTGGCCAGCACGGCCCTGTGGCCTGGGCGCGCGTGATCGGAATGCGCGTGGGTGATCACCGCGCGGTCAACCGGCAGCAACGGGTCGATGAAGAAGCCGCCAGGCTCGCAGTAGAGGCCCTGCGGCAGGGTCTTCAGCCAGGTCGAAACATGCGGCATCCCGGCAAAATGGCCACGACGCCGGCCTATTGCCAGACGGCGGGCACGGCCTTCAGCTCGCCAGCGCCAGCTCCTCCGCCACGATGTAAGGGACCGTGTCGGCGATGGCGATCTCCAGCATCGGCACCCCGTCCACGGCCGGCAGGGGCAGCACGGCATTGCCATCCGTCACATAGGCGCCCTCCATTAACCTCCGACATTCGCCAAAGTCCATGATTATCCAATAATCGCAAGCATCTCGGTCACTTTGCCGTCTTCAGCTGTTCTTGACTGGCCGCCGTTGCCCGCCCACATTCGTCCCCAACGCAAGGGAGGGAATTGTGGGTATCACGGACAATCAGGCGACTGAACCGTCTCCAGGGCAGGCGGTTGTCCGGCAAAAGCGGGCGCAACTGACGCCCAAGATGGAGGCCAAGCTGGCCGCAGGGGCCTGGCTCAGCCACACCGAAATCTGCCGCATCGCGCAGGACCGCGGCAAACACAGGATCGCGCCGAAAGTCTACCTGGTCGTGCGCCGCTCCGGCACCGGTCGGGGCAACGTCGAGTGGCGGGATTCCTACCACGGCCAGACCAAGCATCTCGGTCTGGGCGGTTGGACGAGTGCGTCGCCCGCCCTGGCCAAGGAACGGTTGGCTGAGATCCAGGATCAGGCGGCGGCCTACGAGCGGCAGCGGCGCCACGGCCTCGATCCGCTCGCCGAGAAGCGGGCGCAGACCACATCAGTCCTGTTCCGGGACGCCGCGGCGCAGTGCATCGCGGCCAGGCGGCCGGGCTGGCGCAGTGCCGTCCATGCCCAACAATGGACCAACACGCTGGCGACCTTCGCCTTCCCGGCGATCGGCCACATGCCGGTGCAGGTGGTGGACACCCAAGCGGTCCTGACGGTGCTCAAGGTGATCTGGACCGACAAGACGGTCACTGCCGGGCGCGTGCGCAACAGGATCGAGGCAGTGCTCGACTTCTCCGCGAGCATGGGCTGGCGGCATGGCGAGAACCCAGCGCGCTGGAAAGGCCATCTGGCCAACCTGTTGCCGGCCATCCGCAAAATCCACCAGCCGCAGCACCATGCCGCGCTCGACTGGCGGGCGCTGCCGGCGCTCGTGGCCAAGCTTGAGCAGGAAGCCGGCGTGTCCGGCGCGGCGGTGCGGTTCCTCATCCTGACCGCGGCTCGCCTCAAGGAACTGCGGCTGGCCCGGTGGTCCGAAATCGACCTCGCCGCAGGGCAGTGGACGGTGTCAGGCGTCCGCATGAAAGGCGGGCGGCAACACACGGTGCCACTCTCACCGGCCGCCCTGGCGATCCTGGAGACGGTCGCACCGCTGCGGAAATCCGCCAACTCGTGGGTCTTCCCCGGCTGGAAGGTTGGCCGCCCGCTATCGGCCACCGCGCTGCTGGAGGTGCTGGCCCGGCAGGAGCGCGACGCGACGCTGCACGGCATGCGCGCGGCCTTCCGCACCTGGGCGGCGGAGGCGACCGAGTTCCCGCGCGAATTGGCTGAGGTGAGCCTGGCGCACCGGGTCGGCGATGAAACCGAGCAGGCGTATCAAAGATCCAGCCTGCTCGATCGGCGGCGCGCGCTGCTGGCCGAATGGGGCGCTTTCTGCACCAGCGCCACATGACTGATCCGGCCGACCCGCCAAACGTCGATCCGGCCGACCTAGCAAAAGTCGATCCGGCCGATCCGTCAAACCTCGATCCGGCCGATCCGTCAAACCTCGATCCGGCCGCCATTGATGCGGCCATCTTACTCGGCCATACGTCGATCCGGCCGCCGTTGCCGCCATCTTGAATCGCTTGCCGGGCGTTCAGGGGAAGCCGAAGGCCGTCATGCATTTTGCCAGACTGCTTGCCGCCTATCCCTACAGCTTCAAGGACGATGAGGACGACCGTGAGCTGCTCCAGCAACTCCAGAAGGTCGGGAGGCGGCTACGCAGGGACTTGGCGGACTATCCGGCCCTTACACGTAGTGGTTTCCGGGAAGCCGCGCTCCGCGCATTTGCCGGAACGCCGCTTTCGCAGGTATCGGATGTTGGAGAGATCGTGCACTCGTCGCTGAAACTGCCCCTGGCCTTGGTTCAACAGGCCATGGCTGCCGTGCGGCGGCGGCCACGCGGTAGGCCGCCAAACACCCGGCAAGCCGAGCTGGCCATGCTAATCGCTTGGGCATTCCAGGAACTCACCGGGAAAGCTGCGACGGTCTCGATCACCCGCGGCAGCCGTAAGCGCGGTCTCGATCGCACCAGTCAGTCCGCCTACGTTCAGACGTGCAAGTGCATCTTCGACCTGTTCGGTCTGTCAGCCGAGAGCGCCGTTACGGCAGCGAAAAATCGGCCGAAATTCGATGAGAACCTGGGCTAATTAAAATCCTAAACAAGCACTGACGCCTCCGAGCAGTGTCCCGCCGTTGACGGACTCCGGAGGATGCTGATGACTAAGCGCCAACTACAGCGGGTTCCCGATTTCCTGGCCGAACGGCATGATGTAGAGCCGGCCTGGAAGCGTGGCCGCCTTTACCACGAGGCCAAGAAGCACCCCGAGCTCATCGTGAAGTGGGGCCGAACCAGCTTCGTTGATACGGCCGTGGCGGATCGGATCGAACGGGAGTTGCCACCCCTGCACATCACGGTGACCGTGCAGACGGAATCGCCGAAGATGGGCCACCACGCACCCGCATCCCCTCAGCAGAGCCGGCGGGCCGCCCGCAGGCCGGCGCTGATCGACCAATCTGAACTGTAACAAACACCGCCGAGCGGCCCGTTGAGGGCACACAACTCGGCGGTGATGTGTGTTGGACGACCTTTTTGCCGGGGTCGCCCTGCACATAATCACAGCCGCAGGTTGCCTTCAACTGATTGCTCGACGTTCCCGAGAGGCAAACGTCGTGCCGTTATCCGAGAATCCCCTCGATCGCACCACCGGGCTCTCCGGCCCGGTCGGCTGGCGCGATGCCACCAACTGGCTGCTGGCGCGCTGGGAAAGGCTCTCGCGCTGGGAACGTCGCTGTCTCGCCGGGCTGGTCCGCAGGCGCGACGACATCGGCCCTCGCGAGCTCTCGTGGCTTCACCAACTAACCGGCGAGCTGATGCAGCTGGAGAGCAACCAGGCGGGTCACACTTGGGTTGCGTCGCGCACGGGCGAAACCCTGACACCGCCGGATCCACCAACCTGGAGGCCGTCGAGCTGGAAGCGAGGCCTCACGACGGATAGCGCGGTGCGCCTGCCGTGACCTTGTGGACGGCCGAACATGACGAACGGCTACGCACCTGGGCGGTCCCAGTAGCGGAAACGCTGCTTGGGGAGGCGCCCAGGATCGAGGGCGGCGAGGCCAAATTCGGCAACGGCGCTGGCCTGTCGATCAACCGCCAGACCGGCTGGTGGTATTCCTTCACAGCCGTCCGCGGCGGGCATTCCACGCTGGGCCTGATCAGAGCCCTTCGCCCGACCTTCTCGCCCGATGAACTGATCACCTGGGCCGCAGCCTTTCTCACGGCGCACCCCGGCACCGGGCCTGCCACCGGCAGCGAGGACGATGACGCTGGCGAGGCGGCGGAGGCAGCCAGCCGGGCAGCGGCTGAGGTGGCCATGCAGGTGATGGAGGCGCCGGAGGGCACCGCAGCGGCGCTATACCTCGAGAGCCGTGCCCTACCAGGGCCGTGGCCGGCGGACATGCGCTTCCTGCCCAACGCGCGCACCGGAGAGGGCGGCATAATCGGTCTACTGACCGCGCACGGCCGCGTTGTCGGTCTTCAGATAGGCTACCTAACCCCGACTGGCACCAAGAGCCTGAAGCTGCCGCAGCGTCGGCGGTTCAATCTGGAGAAGGCCGAGTGTGGGGTGTTCGCTTTCCCACCGCGGGATGCTGATGCCACCCCGCTGTGTGACGGTGGCACCCTGATCCTCACCGAGGGTCTGGAAAACGCACTGAGCACAGGCATGGCCTGCCCTGCCGCAACCGTGTGGGGCCTGCCAGGCATCGGCGTACTGAAAAGTCTCGACGTGGACGCCCTGAAGGTCCTGCTGACCGGCAAAGGGCGGTGCATCGTCTTCCGTGATGGCAAGGATGCTGCCGGCTCATCGGCTGCCCGGTCATGCTCCGATGGCCTCGACCACCTCCTGCTCGGTGAGATCGCAGTCCTAGCCACCAACACACCGGCCGAGGCGGACGCTAATTCGCTGCTTCAGGCGGGCGGAGTCGGTGCAGTCCGCAGCGTGATCGACGGGGCGCAGCCGGTCGCATTGACCCTGCAAGGTGCCGTCAAGCGGCTTGCCCGGCTGCCGTTGCCTGACTACGACCGCGAGCGGAAACCCACGGCGAAGCTATATGCGCTGCGCCTCGCCACGCTGGATGACCTGGTTGCAACCGAGCGGCCGAAGAAGTCCAAGGATGACGACGCCACCATAGCGATCCCGGTTGACCCCCCGTGGGACGGCCCGATCGATCTCTGCGCGACGCTTGATGCTGCCTTGGCAGAAGCGGCGCGCTACATCGTCGCGCCGCTTACAAAGCTTGTCGTGATCGTGCTTTGGCCCAGCCATACGCACCTTTTCGGCAACACCAGGGTCAATCTTCAGCGCAGCCCGCGGCTGGCCGTTCAGAGTCGCGGTCCTGGCTGTGGCAAGACGACAGCATTGGAGATCGTGTCGGCGCTGTCATTCCGTGGCACCGTGCGCAGCTCCGCCACCGCCAGCACAATCCTCCGCACGCTTGGTGCAGTGAAGCGGACTTACTGCCTTGACGAAGCTGACCGCCAGCTCAGCAAAGAAAACGGCGACCTGATCGCGATCCTCGATGCCGGCGACCGCAAGAGCACAGCCCTGGTCGAGCGCAGCGTGCCCATGGCGGACGGTGGATGGCGGGTCCAGAGTTTTGATGTGTGGGGGCCGGTGGCCTTCGCCGGAATCGATGAGCTGCCCGACACACTCCAGGACCGTTCCGTGCGGGTATTCCTCCAGCGGGCGACTGGCGACGAAGTGCCGGAACACCTGCGGGACGGCACATCGGACGCTTTGGTGGCGATCCGCCGCCAGCTCACCGCCTGGGCCGACAGTCTATTTGAGCTGCCTGAACCCGTCCTACCCGATGTTCTGCTGCGCCAGGCGGGCCGCATCGGCGACCGCTGGCGCCCGCTGATTGCGATTGCTGATCTGGCGGGCGGGCGGTGGCCGGATCTCGCCCGGCGGGCCGCCCTCGAGGAGATCGTGGCTGAGAAGCAACCGAGCCTGACCGAGCGGCTGCTGAGTGGTGTCCGCCGGGCCTTCAACATGCAGCAGACGGGTGGCCAAGAGGATGCCGACCACTCTGGTCGTCTAACCACACCGACGCTCTTGCGGGTGTTGCTGGAGGACACCGAAGAAGACTGGAACACGGCGGCCCGCGGGAAGCCGATCTCCGCTTATTTCCTGCGGGATCGGATGCGCGGTCTGTTGAACCCTCCGGAGGAAGGCAAACCACACGGAGCCACTGACTGGTGGACCGGTCCGGAGGACAGACGGCAGCATCATCGCGGCTACTATAGGTTGCAATTCGAGGAAGCCTTCCGGCGTTACCTGCCGGCCGAAAAGTTACCTTTTGCCCGCTCCGCTAAACCATCCGGTGCATCTGGTAGATCCGGTGGACCAGGTGCAGGACGCCGGAAACCCACAGGAAACCGTGGGTCTGCTGCACCGGTTCCAGCACCGGATGGCGATGCGGCAGCCCAGTCAACGGCCTCGACCTCGCCTATCGCACCGGATGCTGCTCCGGATGCCGCAGCCAAATCACTGGATGACGAAAACCATCCGGTGCGGCAAAAACGGCGGAAATCCGCCACAAAAGCGACCCCAGCACAAAATGCACCGGATGCTCCACATGGTGGGGCGGGCCGCGAAAATCAAAGTTTGAAGCCGAACGGCTCGGACTCTAATTCTACAACCTATGGTAGTGTTTCTAAAGTCTCAAGCGAGACCCTGATTCGCACCGCGGCCAAGGCGTATCCCGGCAAAACTGTTGCGCAACTGGCGAAGCTGATTGGCCAGCCGGTGAGTGGGTCCGTCAGGTTCTCGGGGATGACGCGCCGTGACGGAGCATCCCTTCGTCTCGCTGCGCGGCCTGCTGGCTGAGGTGCAGCAGCTTGGCGTTACCTTCCGCATCTCCGGCGCCGACGCGGTGATCAACGGCCTGGACGGTCTTCCAGCGTCGCTCCGGACCGTGCTGGAGGGCCATCGCAGCTCCGGCCTGCTGTGGCTCTACCTGGGCGGCGACGACGGCAGCGAGGCTGTGCTGGCCCTGGCCGCCCAGATCAACGTGGCGATTCATCTGGTGAGCACCACTGCGGCGGCAAAGGCGGCGGTGCGCCAGCTCATCCGCGACGCGCAGCAGTATGGCGGCCATATCGCCCTCGACATTGAAACCACACCACTGCCGGGCCGCAGCGAGCTCCGCCCGTGTGTCCGGTTGAAGAAGGATGGCGGCGTTCATGCCGTCCAGCCGACGCCAAAGGACCGCACACCGCTCGATCCGCATCAGTCCCGCATTGCCGCGCTTCAGCTCTATGCCGGCGGGACAATTTGCTTCGTCTTCCGCGGTGCAGCGCTCGAGCTAGTCGCCGGCTCACGCTGGCTGCGGCGACAGCATCTCATCGTGCACAATCTGGGCTTTGAGCTGGCCTTCCTGCGGCGACATACCCCGCCGCCGCCGAAGCTCCGGCGGCGCCCCGGCCGGCTCGATTGCTCCATGCAGGCCACCGGGCTGTTGCTGGGGGTTGGCTACGGTGGTTCCGGCCGATCGCTCGAGCGTGCGGCCGAAGCGCTGCTCAACATTGCCATGCCGAAGGCCCTGGCTTTGTCCGATTGGGCCGCGGCCAGGCTGTCGGCCGCCCAGGTTGCCTATGCCGGCATCGACTTAATCACCGCGTGGCGCCTTTGGCCGATACTGTCCGATCAGCTCCGGCAAACCGATCGTCAGCGTGCCTATCAGATCCAACTTGCTGTCGTTCCGGCGGTGGTCACCATGGAGTGGCGGGGCCTTGGTTTCGATCCGGCCAAGCATGCCCGTCAGGTTGACCGGTGGTCCCGCGATCTCGCCGCCGCCAGGCAGGATGACCGGGCCTCAACCGGTCAGGCGCCACCATCCACGCCGACCGAGATCCGGAGTTGGCTACGCAGCGTGCTCCCTGCCGACCAGCTCAGCGTCTGGTCACGAACCGACAAGACCGGTGAGCTCTCCACCGAATCAGACGATCTGAAACGCCTGGTGCACATTCCGAGCGCCAGGCCGGTGCTAGCCATGTTGGCCAGTGCCAAGCTGTTATCCTCCTTCGGCCCGAGCCTGGCCGAGAAGGTCAACCCGGTCACTGGGCGGCTACACTGCCATTTCAGCATTGCAGCGACCAAGGCCGGCCGCTTCGCTGCTAGCGGCCCAAACCTCCAGCAGCTTCCGAGTTCGCGCGCCCCGCAGTTCCGGCAATGCATCGTCGCCGCACCGGGCAACGTGTTGGTGGTGTGTGATTGGTCGCAGATCGAGCTGCGGGCCGCGGCCTGGATTTCCGAGGATCGCGCCCTGACCGATCTCTATCGTCGCGGTGGCGATCTGCATCGCGAGAACGCCGCGATGATCACTGGTGTGCTGCTGGACGCGGTGACCCCGGAACAGCGCCAGGCAGCCAAGCCGGTGAGCTTCGGTGCGATCTTCGGCATCGGGCCTGCTTCACTCGCCGAAGACGCCTTCGCCAATTACGGCGTGGAGATGAGCGAAGCCGAGGCGCGGCATGCGTTGGACGCCTTCTTCGCCCGCTTCTGGCAGCTCAATGAGTGGCGCGAGGACAACTATCAACGTGCCCAGGCCCAAGGCTTCATCCGTATCCCCGGCGCTGGCCGTGTGGTCGAGGCTGCGTGGGAGAAGACCGGCCGACTGAGCTGGCCGCAGTGCTGCAACCTCCCCGTTCAGGGTATCGCGGCCGATTGCATGTTGCGGGCGATCGCCCTCGCCCACGCCAGGCTGACGGCCGCACAGGTGCGCGGCGGCCTGGTGGCGACGGTGCATGACGAGTTGATCGCCGAGTGCGCCGAAGCCGATGGCGAGCGGGCGCTGGCGATCCTGCAAGGCGCCATGATCACGGCATTTGAAACGACTTTCCGCGGTGCGCCGAGCAACGGCGTGGCGGTGGCGAAGCTCGGTCGGAGTTGGGCCGAGGCGAAGGGTTAACCCGTAACAAAGGAGCGACAGGTCATGCGGTGGAACATCGATTTAGGATTTGGCGGCAGCCAAGGGCCGTGGCTTGCCTGGCATCCCCAGGCGAGCAAGGACGGCGCCCGCAAGCCGTCAACCTGGACGTTGCGCGATGCCGAAGGCGGCACGCAGACAACGGAGGCCCCGAACAGAGCGATTGTGCTCGATCTCAGCGCCATTCGCACCGGTTGGGAACATGCGTCAGGCCGTCAGGGCGTCTCGCCGGAGCGGCGGTGGAATGCATCCTCGACGCGCTATGAGCCATCGCCTGGCGCCGACTGGAAGCGCTGCTTCTCACTGCCGATCGCGCTGAGCCAAGACAAGCGGGCGACCTGGGAGCAAGCGAGCCTGGCCGCCAGGATCGCATTGGACGATGTGCTCAAGGCGATCAAGACCACCGGTCAGGACGATGACGGCGATCTGCTGCCTGTGGTGCGCTGCACTGGCGTCAAGGTGGTGCAGACCCGCGCCGGCAATACGTCGGTCCCGGTGTTCGAGCTGCTGAAATGGGTGCCGCGGCCCGCCGCTCTCGCGTCGCCCGTGGCGCACGATGACGATGGGGAGGTGGTTGATGATGCCGAGCCAGATTTACCACCGGATACGGGGAGCGACGGTCAGGCAGCGGTGGCGGGGGAGGGAGCCGCTGCACCACCGCGCAACCCGCGGGACAAGCTGGCGGCCTACAATGTCCAACGGGCGAAGCTGCAGCAACCCACCGCATTACCGGCCGCGGACGCTGAGGCGGACTTTGACGGGGTTGATCCGTTTGGCGGGGACCATGCCGAGCTCGCGAGCATATTCCGCCCCCAACGCTGAGCCGGTGCACATCCCGACCACCACGAAGCCGCTGAAGACGCGGCTCACCCGAAAAGCCGCTAGCTCTGCCAAGCCCACCAGCCGCAGCAAGCTGCCCGAATCGAAAATCCTGTTCTGACCGTGCCGACCGCGGGCCGGGCGGTTTCTCGGCCAACCGCAGGGAGAACTGAGGATGGCTATTCCAGAAAACGAACAGGACGGCGTGCTGGCGGCGTATGCCGATTGGCTGCGAAACGAGGCAGACGATGACGATCCGTGCGGCGGCATCTTCTTGGTGATGCGGACGACGGCGGCGCCTATCACGAGGACCGCCGTTTGATCGACGGCTATCTGGTGCACACAGCTACGCCGAGCGCGAACTGATCGATGAGATCCTGCAAGCGTGCTGCGGCTACGGGCTGCCAACCCTGGTGCAAATGGCCATGAACAAGAGGTGCCTGGAAAACTCGATCACCGCGGCGGATGGCGACGACGGCCCCTGGCGGCAGCATCCGTCACAGACCAGCAAGGAGGACGCGGCGTGATGGCTGAACTACAGAGTGCAAGGATCACATAGCGCCGTTTGCACCCCGTAAACGGTGCTGCAGGGGGCTTTACGCGGGTCCCCGGCAACTGAACTGATTACGGGTGTGATGCGTCGACTTTGCCTGCGTCAGGTTCCGGCGGCGCCGCGGTCTTGGATGGCGCCCGCTTCGGAAAGTTCATCCAGGTTGTCACACCTAAAAACACCGCTGAGGCCGCCGTCGCAATTCCGGCCACCAGCATCCAAAATGCGGTTCTCCTGGTGAACTCCGCAGTTTTTTGGGCCGCCTGTGTCTGCAGTTGCAATTGGCCCCTCTCGAACTCCGCCTGGAGGAGGAAGTACCTCGGTGACTGAGCGCCGACGGCTTGCAAAAGAAGGTAATCCATTTGCTCCAGTATCTGCGCCTCGGTGAATGATGAGGGCGGTGCGTCAAGGCGCTTCTTGAGCTCTCCCTCTACTGCGTCCTTCCAGGGGGTCCTTTGACCGGGGCCGCGGCGGTTAAGCTCGTCGGCCTCCTCGCGTAGCTCTACCAAAGTCATCGACGAGACGGTCTTCTCTTCGGCCATCATCAAGCGTCCTTGCGGCTTCGGCTCAGTGATCGAGGCGATCAGCTCCGTTTGCATCGAGACTATGCCCAGGAAGAGCGACAGGAGGCATCCCGCCGTGATGGTTAAGACCACGATAATGTCCGCACGGGGAGCGCTGAAGCCAAGAGCGCGGCAAAAACGCCCGTTAAAATCGGGATCCTGTCCGCGTGCGATGCAGCTGGAACCGGTCCCCACCACGGCGATGAAAAACCAGCACACAATGCAACAGGCTATCAGCACCATCTGAGCCTTCCCCAGTCGCTCGCGCGCTTTCTGACGGGATAGGAGCCCGGTGAACGCGACTACGCCACAAAGGGACAGCAGCGCCAGACCTCCGGGGATACCTTGCACGTGCGCACCGGGGCCGGTAGGCATCAGCATGCTCAAGGCTATCAGCGTAGCGCCCAGGAAGAGAGTGCTGATCGTGACGATCACCAGAGAACTGGAAATGAGCAGGAGGCCAATGCCCACACGAGTGAGAAGGCCCGATCGTATGATGCCGCCAGCGATAAACGAGAAAAGCACGGTCGTGATCGCCCAGAGCGCCCCCGCGATCACGGCGGCGGCGCTGAAGAACTCGGGCTCCTGCAGCGTATCAGGCGTCATCCCATGGCCTCGATGACGCGCCCTTGCTCATGGGTCAAAGTGCCCGGCGTGAGCGAAGTAGGTAGCTGCCGCTTGCGCCAGCACCGCAAACCCTGCGAATAGCGCCGCCGCTGAGTTCAGGAGAAGCGCGCCCAATGTCCGACCGGTTGGTGGCAAGGGCTGCGGCGTAACCGGCGCGCCCCAATAGGCCCCGAAGACGGCGACGGTTCTTTGAAATCCGACGAATACGGACGCGAACCAACACACCGATGATGCGCACCCGGCCACGACTGACACGACCTCCCACCTCGTCATCACTACCCCCCGTTTATTCCAGGCCCCGCGCGTTCTGCGCTCTTCCCCCTGATCGAACAAATTCATAGAGCTGGCAATCAAACCGAAAGCGGCCGTCGTTGCTGCATCGAACATATCCGCCAACACCCACATTCCTCGCCGATCGTTGCGGTATCGAGAGGCAGCGGGGCGGATCTCTTATCCGTCCTATTAGGTGAGAACGCCAGGGAGACCGCGCATTCTCGGTGAGCCATGCTGGTCTGCCCCACAATCGGCACCACATATCGTTCTGGAAAAGTGCCGAGGAGATGCCGGATAGATGGCGCCATGAAGCAAGCGAAGCCGTCGCCAACACGCGGTCGGATAGGGCCGTATTACAAGGTCGGCAAGATGGCCTTGCTCGACGGTCGGCGCGCGGAAGCCCAATTCATCCGTAAGGAACAGACCAAACTGGTCGCGGCGGTGGGCGGCGAAGCCACCCCGATGCAGCGGGTTCTCATCGAGCGCGCGGCCTATCTGCGCCTCCGCATTCACCAGATGGAGGCCGAAAGCATCGGCAGTGCCGAGCCGATGACGGCCTACGACCACAAGCACTATCTCGGCTGGCACACCGCCTATGGCCGTCTGATCGCGCAAATCCACGCCATGACGCCGAAAAGGCCGGACAAGCCCGCGCCGCCCAGCCTGGCCGAGCTGCACGCGGAGATCGGGAAACCCAATGCCGAACATCGTTGAGGCCACCCAGACCGTCTGGCGGCCGTGGTATCGGCTGAACCCCGCGCTCGGCGATAGCTGGCAGCCCTGGCGGGTGTTCCTCAAGGCCGTGTTCGGCCTGGCGATGAGTGAGCCCGAGCTGGCGATCTATCAGGCCCACACCGGCCGCACGGAGGGACGGCCAGGCGGGTTCCGCGAAGTGTGGTGCCGCGTAGGCCGGCGTTCCGGGAAGTCCCTCACCGCGGCCACGATGGCGACCTTCCTCGCCTGCTTCGTCGATTGGTCCGACTACATGGTGCCTGGCGAGGCCGCGACCGTCATGGTTCTCGCCTCCGATCGCCGCCAGGCCCGCGTCATCTTCAACTACATCCGTCGCATGCTGACCGACGTGCCGATCCTGGCCCGCATGGTGAAGCGCGAGCTGGAGGAGTTGATCGAGCTGTCCAACGGCCTGACCCTGGAGATCGCCACTGCCAGCTATCGCCGGGTGCGCGGTTATTCCGTTATCGCCGCGGTGTGTGACGAGATCGCCTACTGGATGAGCGACGAAAGCGCGAACCCGGACCGCGAGGTGCTGAACGCGTTGCGCCCGGCGATGGGTAGTATCCCCGAGGCGCGGCTGTTCTGCCTCTCCAGCCCCTACGCCAGATCGGGCGCGCTCTATGAGGCCGACCGCGACAACTGGGGCCGCGATGACAGTGACGTGCTGATCTGGCGCGGCACCACGATGGAAATGAACCCAACCTACAGCCAGGCCGTGATCGACAAGGAACTCGAACGCGATCCCTCCGCCGCTGCGGCCGAATATCTCGCCGAATACCGCAGCGACGTTGAGACCTGGTTGTCCCGCGAGGTCGTCGATGCCTGCACCGTGCCCGGCCGCCATGAGCTGGCGCCGGACAGCTCGCGCCATCGGTATCGCGCAACCGTCGATCCGTCCGGCGGATCATCGGACAGCATGACGCTCTGCATCGCGCACATGGAGTCGGCAGGGGCCGGCCTCTCCGCATCGGTCGGCGTAATAGATCTGATCAGGGAAGTGCGGCCACCGTTCTCGCCTGACAGCACGGTCCGCGATTTCACCGCCATCCTGAAGCAGTATCGCTGCTCAAGCGTGACCGGCGACCGCTATGCCGGCGAGTGGGTGCGCGAGCGGTTCCGCCTGGAAGGCATCGGCTACGAGGTGAGCGAGAAGACGGCGTCGGACTACTACAACGAGGCGCTGCCGTTGTTTATGGCCCGCCGCGTCGAGCTGGTTGAGCACACTCGCCTGCAGCTCCAGCTCGCTCACTTGGAACGCCGTGTCGCCCGGCAAGGCCGCCTAACAGTGAGTCACCGTCCTGGCGGCCATGACGATGTGGCGAATGCGGCCTGCATGGCGCTGGTTATTGTTGCCGGCCAGCCCGACCCGATCAGCATCTGGATCATGGCCGGCGGTGGTGATCCTGCGACCGCGCAACGCGGCAAGCCGTTCGACCCACGTCAGCAACTTCTCGGCGGCATTAACACGCATTTCCGCAGCCCGTTTTAGCCTCCAGAGGGAAGCCGCCATGTTCTTCCGCGACACCAGCGTGCGACAGGTTGTATCGGCACAAGCGATGAAAGGTTGAGACAATGCGATTCCACGATAACATGCTGAACTACACACGGGAAAATGCGCGGCTTCCAACCTTGCCTGCAGCGCGTGTGATCGCCTCCAGCACCGCCGACGATGGACCGATTTTTATACACCTCCACGACGGCGATCAGCTTGATCAGCCTGATCCGTCACGCCGCCCTGCGATGCGTGAGCCGGCGATTGGAAGCGAGGAAGATGACATCCTCGATCGTCTGCAATGCCTGGAACGCGCCGTCGCCGTTATGGCAGGGCAGCAGCCCGACCAAGTGGGTGAAGACGAAGTCAATCGGTTTCCTGGCGATCCCAGCGAACCGGGCAACGTGGTTGAGCAGGCTGCCGCAGAGCGGACTGCCGACAGCACCGATGCCCTACCCGATGATCCGCAGTCGATCAACGCGAAGAACTCTGCGTATTGGCAAGGTAAGGGCGGCACAACGACAGGTGGTTCGCAGAGCTTGCCGCCAAGCTCTCGTAAAGCCGAGAGCGGCGGCTACCTGCCGAACGCCACCGGCTCGATCAGCGGCAATCGGCGCCTGGGCACCACGGCCAAGGTTCCCGAGGTACAGGGCAAGACCTGGGGCACATCCGATCGTGCCGCCGTGCAGCGTGCCGACTTCTGGCGCAGCCAGCGGCTGAACACTAACGCCGCGATCGGCAAGATCCAGCAGACCCTTCAGACCCGTTGGGGGAGGTAATCCATGCCGGCATATGCGGCTGACCGGCAGACCGCCGTCGTCAGCGAACTACGGAGCCATGTCGATCGCTTCGACGCGTTGCCATACGATGTGCAGCAAAGCCTGATCGAGGGCGCCATGTCGCGTCCGGTGCCGGCCGACACGTCATCCGACCGTGACGCTCTGGTGCAGGCGAAGTTCAAGGAACTGTTCCGGGCGAACGGCGTCGATCCAGATCGTCCGGAGACGTGGCGCAGCACCGATTATCCGGCGCGCTACGCGGCAATGGAGCAGGCCGAACGCGAGACAGCCGGCTACGTCGCGCCTGTGCCGCAGGTGGACGAGTTCGCCATCGACGGCGATCTCGACGAGGCGCTGGCCCAGGCGCGGCAGGAAGCGATCGACGCCGCAGTCGAGCGAAACCGTGCCAACACTGCCTACGCCATGGCGCAACAGCGGATCATGCGCTGCGACCAGGAGATCGCCAATTATTCCGACCTCAATGATGAAGTGGCCGGATGGTTGGCCGAGAGCATTAAATCCGGCGAGACGACCAACGAACTCCCATACCACCTGTCCTCAGCGAAAGCAGACCTCAGTCGGTGTCAGGATCGCCGGGAGATCGCGCATGCCGCCTCCCTGCGTCTCGCCACTGAGGCGCGCCTGGCGGAAAGCAACTTGATCCTCGCCGAGCGCAATGTGAAGGCCATCGCCTCCCTCATCGTCATGACGGAGGCCGCCGACCTCGCCGACGAACTGGCGCACGCGGAAGTCCGTGTCCTCGGGATCGCCGAACGTCTCGCGTCATTACCGTTCAGCTATCTCCCCGGGATGAACGGGCAGGCCGCTACCCTGCCGCCTGCGGTGATCAAGGCGATAAACGAACCGAGGGTCACCCCAGCGCACAAGCCCGAACTCGTCGAGCAGTGGCGCCAACGCCATGCCGCGCTAGTCGCCGGCTCCGGGGCCTGAATCCATGCCCGCCGTGGCGCTAGGAGGCTCCCCGGAGGCCATCCCGCCGGAGGCCGCCAGAGTAGCCGCCGTCGGCCCCAACGTGCCCTGGCACTGCCAGAGCGCGGCGCAGCGGCTGATCGACCAAATCGGCGAGAACGACCAGGAGATCAGCGCGACGGTCAAGCGTTTGGTGGCGCCGATCGCCGACCGCCTGCGTCGGAAGGGCTATCACTCGCCGGCCCGCCGGGAGACGCTGATCGATCTCGCCCGCAACTGGCGCAAGCTGGACACCACGTCGCGCCTCGCCTTCACCTGCGATTTCGCCGACAAGGGCCGCAGTCTCGCGATCACCGACTGTCGGCTCACCACGACCGCCTTCACCCTACGCAATTGGCCGCAGTCCGAGGAAGGGCTGGCAATCGTGCTGATCAATTTCCGCGTCGCCCCAGGGATCGGTGCCGACCTCACCGCCGAAGTGATCGCCGTGATCTCTGCCCATGCGATCGGGCGCCGGATGCAGCGAGGCCGCACTGACGACCCTGCCGTGCTCGCCGACTTCCAAAGGTTGGCCGCTGAATTGCTGACCAACGAGGCCGTCACTCAGTGCGCCTGCCCGGGCGGAACCTGGAAAGGCAATCCGGTCATGGCGCATGGCGATCACGCGCTCGGCGTGCGGACCTTCCTCCCCAACGCCTTCGCTGTCGCCTGGAGTTCATAACAATGCCTTCGTTCAATCTCGGACCCCGCCCAAGTTGACGACTGGTGGTGGAATTTCGGCTACGCCGAAGCGCTGCGCCGCGTCACCGTGCAGCAGCGCGGTGCTGACACCACCAACGCGTTCAATTTTTATTCCGCCATCATCGCGGCGCTGAATGCCATTCGGTGGCGTGAGCGTGCCAGCGGTGCCGGCGAACTGCCTTAGCTGAGAGACTGTCTCTGAATGATAGCGAAATATCTGCTATCGACCCAAGTAGGACAGTCGGATGTCCCAACGGGCGGTTTCAGAAGCCGACGTTCAGGACTCCACCTGCCAGCTGATCATCTCAGACTGTGATCATCAGAATCAGGCCGGTCGCAATCAAGCCACCCGTCCACAGCAGATCGAAATTAATCCAGCTCCTCCGCAAGAACGCGAGCCCGAACCACTCGTACACGACCAATGAGATCAGCCCGGTTACCGCCAGCATCGCAAGGGTGTGCACGGCCACGGCAGCGAGCGAAATCAGCAGTGAACCGCTGCCAATTATCGGCATGCTTGAGCACAGGGGTACCAGGGCCGGCACCAGCATCAGCCCGGCACCGTGAGCAGTCGCCATCAGAAACGACCAAAGAGCGAGGCCCAAAACGCCCGCTGTCATGCCGACGCGCACACGATGACGGTGGCCATAGAGCCAGTGGTACGCCGCCCAAACGATAAGGACGCTGCCAGCGATGAGATGGATGGCAGCGGTGTTAACCATCGTCCCCATGAGCATAACGGATGCCGCCACGACCCAAATGGAGAGCGCATGGCCGGCCGCCATGGGAAGCAGCGCCACTTGTATGGTCCGGCGGCCTTGCCGATGCAGCCCGAGTGCCACGGCGAAAAGCCATCCCATCGCCGGGTTGAGACCATGAAACATGCCTAGACCGGCGAAGGTGAGCCAGGGCCAGGCAGTTTCTATCGCCATTTTTCGTGTGCGGGTGCCGCCGCGACGCTGGTTCGGATCTCAGGGATAGCAGTAGGAATCCGATGAACAATCACCACCTTCCAGGCGCACCTGATGCGGCCGGTGGGACTTCGGCCATTCGACAAGAAACCTGGGATCGAAGGCGATGCCCCCATTCAGTTCGGCGTCGAGCTTCACCATCCATCCATCCATTCCTTCGGGATAGAATTGCTCATCGATCGCGCCATAAAGCGAATTGGTGAAGTAAATCCGCCGCCCATCACGGCTGATCTCAACCATCTGCGGTCCGCCGTTCAGGGTGGCCGCGCTGGCTTTCGGGTGGGTCGCGCGTGAGACGATCCCGCCGATCCTAACAGTGCCGGTCAGCTTTGGTGAAAATGGATCGGACACGTCGTACTGCCGCAGGTCACCCGTGCCCCAGCAAGAAACGTAGAGAAAGCGATCGTCCATTGAGAGGTCGATATCGGTGACGAGCGGTGGCACCGCCGAAAAGCCCTTGAGCATGGGCGGTAAAAGTGCAGGGTCGGCGGGCTCCGCCGGGATTTCAATGATCTTCCTGACCGCCCATTCGTTGCCGTTGCGGTACCAGGTCCAGATCGACGCGGAAAGATCCTTGAGACTGATGACCGAGTTGACGAAGCCGTAGGCTTTTGTCGGATCGTGCGCTGGGCGAAGTTCAAAAACCAGCTGGTTCTCGGCGCCGAAGTCGACCTCCTGTTTATGCTTGCGCGAGTGCAAATCCCAGAAGTGCAGCTTGTGGCCGTATTGGCCGCCGAGCAGGACCTCGGGAACAAGACCATTCTCGAATGTCGCGGGAAGGCCCCACTCGCTTGTTACCATGGTGTCGTGTCCGAGATGCCACCACGCGTCGTAAGCGAGGCGCTGCGGGCCTCGGTCAATCTCCCAGCGACCTCGGATATCGAACGTTTCGTGATCCATTAAAAACACGCCGCCGGGCGCCTCGCCCTTAGCATTGCTCAGCGCGGCGACGTAGATGCCTTCCGGTCCGCAGTGAATCGTATGCGGGCGCGTGTACCCTGACCGTTCCGCGACTTCCTCGGGCTCCAGCACCCGAACGATCTTCGGCTCGTGCGGGTTGGCCTTGGTATCAAGGATGTGGATGCGCGACGAGCGGAGACCAGGCACGATGAGATAGCGGCGTTCGGAATGCGGATGGGGTGCGTTCGGACAGAGACAGGAACTGCACGCATTCCAGCCGAAATGGTGCAGTTCGTCGCCAACGTTTGGCATCGTCACCGTCCCGATCATTCGCGAGTAGGTCGGCGACGCGGGATCGACATCGACCACGCTGATCGCATCCGGAACAAGACGCGTGGGATCGAAGCTCGCGACGTAGGCGAGTGTTTCCGCAGGAGCCTTCATGGCCATTCGCGGGGAAGGATAGAATGTGGGATCCGGTCTCCAGGTCGCCATTGTGGTGCCCTCCCGTCATGTTGGTTCATTGCTGGCCGTGTGAGCGAGTCATCGACAGCAGGGCCTCGGGCGATAGTGCCTGAACACTCTGTTACTTCCCATTGCGCCCTCCGGCGGGGCCGCGCAAGGGTCGGAACTCGTTATTATTGAGGGTTGCCAACATCACCCGATGTTCGCGCCTGATAACTCGAGGGTACGCCCAACAGTCGCCCGCGAACTCGGTCTCATCTCAGCAAACGTCGCTTTTGCGCTCCTGACGTTGCGCTCTGCTGATGACTTTAATCCCCTGACGACTGGCTACGGATGCTGGCCGCTATCAGACTGTACTGATCTGGAAGGAAGCTGTCCTATGCCGATTGCGTAAGGCGGACTGGTTCCTCCCGGCCAGATCGAGCCACCAGACGAACGTCCGGTCTGTTAGCATCGCCGTCGCAGAGCGGACCGTCGCAAACCCACCCAAAGCGGCTGTCACTGAGCCATTCGGTTCGCCTCCCTTCAGAGACAGGCTCTGAGCACCGCGCCGCATGCCGCGACCAATCCACCGTCAGGTTGCGCAAGCCCAAACAATTCCGCCCCGGCATCCCTTGGCGGTCATGCCTGAGCCGGTGCGATCATCGCGGGTTGATTTGGTCAGCAAGATCATATGTGACCCGAACGCAGGACCACAGCTTGACGAAAGAGAGCGGCCACCAGTTTCGATGCCAAAATAGCACGATCACCCTGCCAGAGTTCTCGGCGATGCGGCTGACCCGCAACGTGGCGGTTCCTTCGGGCGGACGATCGGACGCTTAATTTGCAGAAGCGCGAGCACGGTGCTGGGACCGGCACCCCACACAGTCTGCGAATGTTCGCCAGTCCATCGATGAAGCACTCCCCCAATCGCCTGGCCACCACGCTGAGCGTTGCTACCGTGTTGCACGCGGCGGCCCATTTCTCCAATGTTCGCCGGCCATTCCTGATTTCGTGGGGGAGTTTTGTGGGGCAGATACCCCTGGCCAGAGAACATCCTGTCAATATCAGCATATTTCCCGGCCCGTCGCGGCATTGCCATCCGTCCAGCGCCTGAGCGCTGTCCCGTCCCTCTCTGCGGCCCACCAGCCGCTGACCAGTGACGGATGATCGAGCGGAATGTCGCACCGCTCGTCCCCACCACGCACCACGAGACGCGCAACAAGTACACCAAGACGGCGGCGATCCTCCAACCATGGACGCGTGTCGCATGGAGCGGCCGCGTGTGAAACGAGGTGCACCTCGCTCACTCCGCGCGGCAGCATGAAGATGTACCGGTGCGGATCGGTGGTCACCGGCTTGATCAGGCGGCCCCCTGCGAGCAGGCGCAGCTTCGGATCACTTGAGGTCTGCGGGCTGGCCGGCCGGCGACCGAGTGCGGCAGCGCGCTCAGCCAGGCGCTGCCAGACAGGCTGGATGGAGCTCTCATCCGTCGCGAACGGTTCGCAGGAATTCGCTTCGCGGGTTGCATTGTCCGCATCGTCGGTGAGATCGGGATACAGATGGCCCGGCTGGTCGGAGTTGGCGAAGAAGCCGCGGTTGCCGGTATCCAGGTAGCTCTCCGCCGGCAGACCTTCCGCCAGCATGATGGCGTGTTTCTCCAGCTCCACATGATAATAGACGATCGAGTTCCGATCTGTGTCCTGCCGGATCGTCGCGCCATTGGTCAGTTGCCGCGCGCAGATCAGCTTGCCATCTGTCAGGATGGCATGATCGGGCGAGACCAGCAGATCGCGGTGCGGCACATTGTCGGCAAACGCGCTTTGCTCGATGCGGATCGGCGCGATCATGCGCGGCTGCGGATGGGCCGCAACGTTCACACGCCTATGGCCGATCCATATCACCGGGACGGGTACGAATTCACCGTCGCAGAGGGTCATCACCTGATCGCCCGGCCTCAGGCTCTCGACGGCAACTTCGCCATCGATGGCCTCGACCATGGTCCCCTCTGCGTAGCAGACCATCAGCACTGTTCCGCCACTGCCATCGTCGGCCAGGGCGAAGGCGCCAGGATTGTTGATATGAGCGATGGTAAAGACCGCGGCGTTGCCGGAGTCGATGATCAGGGTCGTGCCGTCGTAGTGCGTGGTCAACTGGTTCGAGAATGGCAGCGAGCCGATATCGATCTCGTTGGCACCGCCAAAACCCGCAATCGTTGCGTTCAGCGAACTGCCGGCGTTGTCGAGCAAAAACGTATCGGAACCAGTGTCGCCGAAGCTGATCACGTTGGCCGCCGCATTGACGCCCGTGACGTTGCCGCCGACCTCGAGCGTCCCGTCCAAGGAAATCGCGTAATCGCCGCTGCCCGAGACCGAGCCCGCGAACAGGATGCCGCCGTCAACGTCGACCGTGCCACCGCTGTCGATAATGCCGCTGCCGATATTGAACACACCCTCGGTCATTGCGGACGAGTTGGCATCAAGGGTGAAGTTGCCGAAGACACTCCCTGTGGCACCCGCGCCGACATCGAATATGCCGTGAGTAAGGTTCGCGTTGCCTATGACCGACAAGGAACCGTCGTCGATCAGACGTATCGATCCTGAAGCGCTCCCCACGTGTAGGGTCTTTATCTGGTAGGGACGCTCAGCCGCGGTAATGACCACCGTATATGTGCCGGACGCATTGATCACGACATCGTTGGTATTGGTGGGAACGCCATTGCTCCAGTTCGAGGCAGCGCTCCAGAAGTTCGATGTCCCTGTCGTGGCGCCGACCCAGCTATTGGTCGCCATGCTCTCTCCCCGCCGCGCGTGCAGGCACGGCCGATGGTTCGCTTCGGTCCTGCGGACAGTCGCTTCGTTCGGTTAACAGTCTATGAATCCGCGGCCGGTCTTCCCGCCAGATGCGAGACCAAATAGAACGCCGTGATGGCCAGAACATTGCCGGAACCCTTTGCCGCGTGGTTCGCGCGTCAGGGCTGGACGCCGCGGCAGCATCAGCTCGCGATGCTGGACGCCGCGCGCTCCGGGGATAGCGTGTTGCTGATCGCGCCCACCGGCGGCGGCAAGACTCTGGCAGGATTCCTGCCCACGTTGGTGGCGTTGAGCGAGGCGCCACGCGCCGGAATTCATACGCTGTACATCAGCCCGCTGAAGGCACTGGCCAACGACATCGCGCGCAATCTGACCCGCCCGGTCGAAGAGATGCGGCTCTCGGTGTCGATCGAGACGCGCACCGGCGACACGCCGGCCAACCGCCGCGCGCGCCAACGGGTCAGCCCGCCGAACATCCTGCTAACCACGCCGGAAAGTCTGGCGGTGCTGCTGTCGCTGGCCGATGCTCCGTCGATATTCGCGGGGCTTGCCTGCGTGGTGATCGACGAGGTGCACGCGCTGGCCGGCACCAAACGTGGCGACCAACTGGCATTGTGCGTTGCGCGGCTGATAACGCTGGCGCCGGCGTGCCGCCGTGTCGGACTATCGGCCACTGTGGCGCACCCCGGCGCGATCCGCGCCTATGTCGGCGCAGAGAGAGTGATCGAACAGCCCGACGGCACCCCCCCGGAGCTCGCGATGATGCTGCCGGAAGGGGAACTGTCCTGGTCCGGTCACATGGGCCTGGAGGCTGCGCCTGGGGTGATGGCACGCATCCGGTCCGCCCGCATGACGATCGTGTTCGTCAACACGCGCGCCCAGGCGGAGCTGATGTTCCAAGCATTGTGGCGGCTGAACGAGCCGACACTGCCGATTGCGCTGCACCACGGTTCGCTGGAGGTGGAACAGCGCCGGCGCGTCGAGGCGGCGATGGCTTCTGGCAAACTACGTGCCGTTGTGGCGACGTCGTCGCTGGATCTCGGCATCGACTGGGCCGGCGTCGATCAGGTGATCCAAATCGGCGCGCCCAAAGGTGTGGCCCGCCTGCTGCAGCGCGTGGGGCGCGCCAATCACCGGATGGACGAGGCATCGCACGCCGTACTGGTGCCGGCCAATCGGTTCGAGGTGCTGGAATGCGAGGCCGCCATGCTTGGCGTGTCCGCGCGTGAACTGGACGGCGACCCGCCACGGCCCGGTGGGCTCGATGTGCTGGCGCAGCACCTGCTTGGCCTCGCCTGTTCGGCGCCATTTCGCCCGGATGACGCCTATGCCGAGGTGCGGAGTGCTGCGCCGTATGCCGACCTGTCGCGCCAGGACTTCGACGACGTGCTGGGCTTCGTGGAGAACGGCGGCTATGCGCTCGCCGCCTACGAGCGATGGAAAAAACTGTTCCGCGACAGCGAGGGCCGGGTGCATGTGCGCTCCGAGCGCATCGCGCGACAACACCGCATGAACATCGGCACGATTGTCGAGGCACCGCTGATCAAGGTGCGTCTGGTTGGCAAGAAGCGCCAGGGGCCGGTGCTGGGCGAGGTGGAAGAGAATTTCGTCAACCTCCTGCGTCCTAGTGACACGTTCATGTTCGCCGGACGCCTGCTGCGTTTCGTGCGGCTGCACGAGAACGCGGTGGAGTGCGCGGATGGCGGCGCCGGCGAGCCGATGGTACCGGCCTATGAAGGCGGCAGGCTCCCGCTCACCACCAACCTGGCCAACCGCGTGCGCGGGCTGCTGCAGGACCCGTCGTGTTGGCAGTTGTTTCCTGAGGGCGTGCAGCATTGGCTGAAACTGCAGAGGGCGCGGTCGCGCCTGCCCGGTCGCAATAATCTGCTGGTGGAGACGTTCCAGCGTGGCGATCGCTGGTACCTGGTGGCTTACTGCTTCGAGGGCCGCAATGCGCATCAAACGCTGGGGATGCTGCTGACCAGGCGCATGGAGCGTGCGGGTTACGCACCGCTTGGCTTCGTCGCGACGGACTACGTGCTGGGCGTGTGGTCGGCCGAACCGCCGCGCGACGTTGCGAGATTGTTCGATCGGGACATGCTGGGCGACGACCTGGAGGCGTGGCTGGCGGAAAGCTCCATGCTGCGGCGGACGTTTCGCAACGTCGCGGTGATCGCGGGGTTGATTGAACGCAACCATCCGGGCGCGGAGAAGACGCGGAAGCAGGTGACGGTGAATTCGGACCTGATCTACGACGTGTTGCGGCGGCACCAACCGGACCACATCCTGCTGCGTGCAACGCGTGCCGATGCGGCCGGCGGTCTCACCGACCTGTCGCGCATCGCTGGAATGCTGACCCGGGTGAAAGGCAGGATCGTGCACATGGTGCTGTCGCGTGTGTCACCGCTGGCGGTGCCGGTGCTGCTGGAGATCGGCCGGGAAAACGTGCGGTCGGACGCGGACGAGGAGAGACTGCTGGCGGAGGCCGAGGCGATCATCGCTGAGGCAACTGGGGAGAAGGAGCCTCCGCGCGCCAGGCGCCGCCCGGTGCAGGCGTCGCTGTTCAGTTCATGACTGTATTGCCAAGCCGCCCTCCCCCCCTCCCCTTGCGGGAGGGGGCGGGGGGGAAGGGGCCGTGGTCCCTATGACCGCCGCTCCCATCCATCTCGCCGGGGAGCGGCTGATGCTGGACCCGGCAGGTGCGCTGCACTGGCCTGCCGCCGGTCTGCTGGCGGTATCGGACCTCCATCTGGAGAAAGGCTCCTCCTACGCCCGCCACGGCCAGTTCCTGCCACCCTGGGACACCCACAGCACGCTGGATCGCCTCACCTTGCTGCTCCGCCGCTATCGGCCGCGCCTGGTGGTGGCCCTCGGCGACAGCTTCCACGATACCGACGGCTCCGACCGCCTCCCCGCCAGCGAGCTCTCGCGCCTTCGCGCCATGACCGAGGCGCATCGTTTCATCTGGGTCCAGGGCAACCACGATCCCTCACCGCCGCGCGACGTCGGCGGCGAATGGGTCGGGGAGTTCACCTCCGCGACCCTGTTCTTCCGCCATCAGGCCAGGTCCGACACGCAGGCCGAGGTCTGCGGCCACCACCATCCCAAAGCGGCGGTCCCGGCGCGCGGCGGCAGCGTGAGCCGCCCTTGCTTCGTCAGCGGTGCCCGCCGCCTGATGATGCCCGCGTTCGGGGCCTACACAGGCGGCCTGGACGTACGCGATCCGGCAATCGCGCGGCTGTTCCCGCGCGGCGGCCGCGTATTCCTGCTGGGCAAGGAGCGTCTGTTCAGCTTCACGCTGGCGACATTGCGTTCCGGCTGACCTGGCAGCAGGCTGGCGGCGACATGGCGGTTCGATCAATCCCGCAGGATACGCCCATCCGGGTGGTGGGTGACGTGCATGGCGAAGCCGTTGCATTTGGCTACGCGGCCGCCACTGACCGCTTCGTGGTGCAGCTCGGCGACCTCACTGATTACGGACCCGACAACGCCGGCACGCTACGCATCATGTTCCGCCTGATCGATGAAGGCCGCGGACTGTTCCTGCTGGGCAATCATGATCTGAAGCTGGCACGCTTTCTTGCCGGCCATCCGGTCCGCAACGAGACGACCCTGAACGCCACGCTGGCGCAGCTCGATGATGAGCTGCGCCAGCGGGTGGTGGCCGAGGTCGCCAGCGCTCCCGCCTGGCTGCGCCGCAGCGGCGAGGTTTTCGTCCACGGCGGCTTCCACACGGCGATGCTGGAGACGCCCGCGCCCGAGCACAATCTCGATCGCGCGCACGGCGTGGCGGCGCGCGCTCTGTACGGCGAGCCCACCGGACGTACCCAACCCGACGGCTACCCGGAGCGCAGCCTGCGCTGGGTGGACCGCATCCCCGGCGGGATCACCGTATATTGTGGGCACGATCGGCGCAGCACCGATGGGCGTCCCTACATCCGACGGGGAGCCTCCGGCGGATCGGCGGTGTTCCTCGATACTGGCGCGGGCAAAGGAGGACATCTGTCGTGGATCGATCTGTGAGCGTCGCACTTGTAACCGGCGGCGCACACGGCATTGGTGCCGCGATCGCGGCACGGCTCGCGAGCGACGGCTGGCACGTCGTCATCGCCGACATGGATCGGAACGGAACGGCGCCATCCGGCGGGCGATACGTGGTGTGCGACGTTGCCGACGAGGCGTCAGTGGGTGGGCTGCTGGGTGACGTGGCGGCACATGAAGCCAGGCTCGATGCGCTGGTCTGCAATGCCGGGATCAATATCCGCAAGCCGATCGCGCGGCTTACGCTGGCGGAATGGTCGCGGGTGATCGGCACCAACCTTACCAGCACGTTCCTGCTGACGCGCGCGGGCCAGACGATGCTGCATGCGGCCAACGGCTCCGTAGTGACGATTGCATCGACGCGCGCCCACATGTCGGAAGCCGACACCGAAGCCTATGCCGCGTCGAAGGGAGGGCTGGTCGCCCTGACGCACGCGCTTTCGATCAGCCTCGCGCCCGAAATTCGGGTGAACTGCATCAGCCCGGGATGGATCTTCAACAAGGGCGATCCACCGCGCACGGAGGATCACGCGTTCCATCCCGCGGGACGTGTCGGCACGCCACAGGACATCGCCGCTCTCACAGCGTTCCTGGTGGGGCCGGAGAGTGGCTTCATCACCGGTGCCGAGTTCATTGTCGACGGTGGCGTGACCCGGAAGATGATCTACCCGGAATAATCGTCAGGCACTGCGTATGATCTGCACGAGCAAGGCCCGGTCGCTGGCAATGTCCTCATCCAGGCCCGCTATCGAGAGATCCGCACCGCTGACAAAGTCCAGGAACGTCCAGGCATCTTCGATGATCGAATAGGCGGGGGTCGCCTGGCGCCAGAAATCCGCGAGCAATGCACGTGTGCGAGCCTCCCCCCGACGCCGCAGAAGTGAGCGGATTGTCCGCGGCGCAGAGTCGACCAGCGAACTCGCCCGCGTCTCTCGTGAATAAGTCCGGTAAAGCCCCAGCGGAATTTCGGCCGAGCGAACCCAATCAGCGAATTCCGCCGGCAGCTCGGGTATGGCGGTCTCGGTCACTGCCGCGCCAAGCGCCATTTCCCACATGTCAGGTGTGACCATGTCCGCCAACTCAGCCGGTTCGATGGCATCTGAACGATCAAGAGCCCGGCAGCCGTTCGATGCGTGCGCCAGCCAAAGGTCGTTGAGCTCACCAAGCATCGTACCGATCGGCGCCAGGCCGACTGCAGCGATGTAATCGGGAATGATTTCGAATATGATCGCGCGCAGCGCCGGTAGCTGCGGGACGATGCTCGCGACGATCTCCATCAAGGCCGGTTCCACCAGACCGGAATGGGCATCGACCCAGAAGCCGCCGGCCGCTTCTCCGCCGGCCAGGTGAATCTCCCAGACCCGCTCGAGCGGTATCGAATTGCAAAACTCGGCCACGCTCTGGCGCCCGTTGCGCTCGTTGCACAACAGGTTGTGCAAATCCAATAATATGCCGCAATCCGCTGCCTCGGCGACCTCGGCCGCGAATGCGCCATCCGGCATTTCTCCCGGCCGCCTGGGCAGGTAGCTGACCGGCACCTCGAATGCGACAGGGACTTCGGTCGTCACGCGACGGCGGCGGATCTGCTCGGCCGCAATCTCGACGCCGCGCCGGCATTGCGAAGGCGGCAGAAAGAAGCCCGTACCTGACCACCCGATCCGCACCGCTCGCGCCAGAAACCACAAATTGATTGAAGCTCAGGTGATCGCTGATCCAGGCCGGTTGCAATGCCGCGATATCACCAGCGAGCGCTTCGCGATGGCTCGCGGTCTGCATCGCGCTGCCACCGAACGGTGCGCCGACACCGTGGAGCAGCTTAGGCTGCGGCAAATGCCCGAGCGTTGCGGGAAGCCGCGACATGAAGCCTGAGGACTTCATGTCGCGGGGTACCCAGAATGTCTCTGGTTCGGCTTCGATCACGTGCACGAGACCCTCACCGGGACGACACAGCGGATCGAGCTCCGGCCACCAGACCAGGCCGACACCTGCCCCCGATCCAATAGGGTGTTCGCGCGAAAATCTCATGTCGTCTGCATCGTGATTTCGACGTCCGAAACTGTCAGCCGATCGCGGCGGCGAGAGTTCGAAAATACCGGCCGGCCGACCGAGGCGCAGGTTTGGCAGCACACGCCGCCGCGGACACTGTTGAGGCCGCCCGCAACCTGTTTCACCAGTTCGGCGGTTAACGCGAGGGGAGCGTCCGGATCGACGTCCGGACACCTTGTCGTAGCTTGGTCTTTCATGAGTAGGTTCCTTCTCCTGATTGTTACAGACAACGAATTTCGATTGAAATCCGTCGGCGACCGGTCAGCACGCTCTCGCCGAACCTGGACGCAAGCGAAACATTAGTGAGAAAGCCCGCCGACGCTATGAGGCAACTCACAGGCGTACGAGCGGATCGCCGCTGCCCGCAGCATGGCGGCCGGTTTATATGTTGCGTGTCTCCGTCGCATGCTTTACGCATTTGATATTCGACAGGGAAGCGGCGAAACGCCGCACCGACGTGAACCAGCAGTAACACGGCGGCGAGAGGGACGGCGACGATGGCGGAGACATCATTCTCGGCGGTCGAGCACGCTTTGGAAAACCAGCCGGTCGGCGCTTTGCAGATCCGCGTGGCAATCATCTGCGGCCTCATTCAGATGTGCGACGGCTACGACGTCGGTTCGATCGGCTGGTCGGTGCCGTCGTTGACCCACGCCTGGCATGTCGCGCCGTCGGCGTTTGCACTGGCCTTTCTGTGGTCGAACATCGGCGTCATGGCGGGGGCATTGCTTGCCGGACCGATTGGCGACCGCTTCGGGCGCAAACCGCTGCTGATGATGAGCGTGACTCTCTTCGGCATCGCTTCGCTGGCGAGCGCCGTCGCCCCTTCGCTCGGTTTCCTTGCGGGGACTCGCTTCTTCACCGGCGCCGGCATTGCCGGGGGTTTTGCTGGAACGGTGGCGCTGACCGGCGACTACACGCCGCAGCGACTGCGCGCGATGATGATCATGTTGACCTTTACCGGTGCGCCACTCGGCGGCTTCGTCGGCGGTCAGGTCGTCTCCCTGCTGCTAAGCCAAGGATTCGGCTGGCCGATCATCTTCGTCATCGGCGGCGCCTTCCCGCTGGTGCTGCTGGCAATCACGGCGCTATGGCTTCCTGAGTCGCCGCGTTTTCTCGCCGCTCGGGTGAACCTCGCACCGAACCAGCGCGCGTTGCTGCAACGACTCGCCATTGCGCCCTCGCCGGGAGAGTCGCATGCGATCGACTTCGCATCGGGCAATCCGCTCAAGCTGCTGTTCGGCGAGGGTTTCGCGCTGCAGACAACCCTTCTGTGGATCATCTTCTTTTGCAGTCTCCTGGACCTGTTCCTGTTCGTCTTCTGGCTGCCGGAAGTTTTGCACCTGGGTGGCCTGACACCGGCCCAGTCGGTCTTTGGGTCGAGCCTCTTTGGCCTCGGTGGAATCGTCGCCGTGCTCTATCTCGGTTGGGCGATAGATCGCCTCGGCGCGCGTCGGTCACTTGCGGTGCACTTTGCCGTGGGCATCGTGTTCATTGCGCTGATTGCGCTTGCGGCTTTGCCCTACTTTGCATTGCTTGCCGTGGTGTTCCTGTCCGGAACGACGGGTACTCGGCAGCCAGACCGGTCTGAACGCGGCATGCGGCAAGCTCTATCCGGCACGCATGCGCACGCGCGGCTATGGGTTCGCGACCGGCGTCGGACGATTGGGCGGCATCGCCGCCGCCCCGCTCGGCGGCTTCCTGCTGGCCCGCGGATTACCACCGACCTTTGTCTTTCTGTCCGCATGTCTATTCGCAGCGATCGCCGCCGTAGCAACCGCGCTTCTCGCGCTGCCCGGCAGGCAGCCGAGTGCCAGCGGGGTGATCGAGGCGACGTAGTTTATGGCGCCAAGCTTTGTAGCGGCACCTTTGGCTACCGACTTAGAGGTCGAGTTCAACGGCAGTCTTTGGCGTTGCGCAGCAGATAAGCGCATTGCCTTCGGCTGGCGGGTCCAACGGCTCTGGCGCGTAGGCGAGCTCGCCTTCGACCAAACCGCTCTCGCAGTTGTGGCATACACCCGATCGGCAGGACCAACGAACGGGAACTTCGCAGGCTTCCGCCAATTCGAGCAGGCTGCCGAAGCGGGAGTCCCATGACACCGCCAGACCGCTTCGCATGAACGTCACCATGGGTCCGCCGCCCGCAGGACCGTCAGGACGATGAGGCAAGGCTGCGGCGACGCGGGAAATGCCGGGCGTGAGGGTTGACGCGGGCCCGAACACTTCGACGTGGACCCTTGGCCAAGGAATGCCCCACGCTGCCAAACCCTTCTGGAAATCCTCGAGGAAGGCGGGCGGACCGCACAGGTAGAAATCAGCGTCCTGGCCGATCCCGAGTTCGCGGAGCAGCTGGAGCGAGAGATGGCCCGGTCGATCGAAGTCCTGGCCGAGCATGTCTGCCGGTGCCGGCCGACTGTAGATAACGCAGCGATGCGACGCGCGGAGCGCAACGAGCAGATCGTCCGCCTCCTTGGCAAACGGATGGTGCGCCCGATCGCGGGCTGAATGCAGCCACCAAACCGGCCGAGACGCCACGGCGTTTGTAGCAGCCGCACCATGCAACATAGCCAGCATGGGCGTGACGCCAACACCGGCGCTGATAAGGACGACGGGAGTGGCACCAGCAGCGAGCGTGAACGAGCCACGAGGAGCGCTGATCTCCAGGCGACTGCCTGCCCGTACATGTTCGTGGAGAAAGCCGCTTGCGAGGCCGCGCTCGTTCTTGACGGCAATCCGATAAGTGGCAAGGCCGGGCGGACCGCACAGCGAATAGCTTCGCGCGACAGCAGGAGCATCCGGGCTCGGCCTCATGCGGACGATAATGTGTTGGCCGGGTGATGCCGATGGTAGCGGCGAACCATCTTCGCCAGCGAACACGAACGATCGGACGTCCGCGCTTTCCTCGCGCGAAGCAACGACCACAACCGGGCGGAAGCCACGCCACGCAGGGGGCGCCGACGCGCCGAGTCCGAGGCCGGCATTGCCCGTAGTGCCTCCCGCTTCGGCAGCGGTAAGCAGCGCCTGCATCGAACCTTGCCAGTCTTTGCTCAGCGCTGGAATTCGGACTGCGCGGCGCAAGGCTTCGAGCGGGTGCTCCGCCGAATATAGCAGCGCATCGATCTCGGCGACCGTCATTCGCTCGGGGCCGTCAGAGAGCTTCTCGATCCGATCGCCGGCGCCGATCTCGCCTTCCTGGATCACGCGGAAATAAAAGCCGGGCCGGCGGTGCGCAACCAGCAGCGCCGCTATCTCCGGGTGGTGCAGCCTGATGCCGACCCGGTAGCAGGTGTCGCGTGGCTGGCTGACCTCGACGACGGCGCCGCCGATCCTGAAGCGATCGCCGATACAGACCTCGTTATCGGCGAGGCCCTCCACTGTGAGGTTCTCGCCGAAATTCCCGGCCATGAGATCCGACCTCCCCAGATAGCTCGCCCAGTGGCGGTAGGAATCGAGCTGGTAGACCATAATCGCGCGTTGCTCTCCGCCATGGCCACGGAGGTCCCCTTGGCCGTCGCCATCGAGATTTAGCCGGCGGGCGAAAATCCTCCCCGTCACGGGCGTCTTCCAGACCGCCGTCCGGACAGTCCTGCCTTGCCATGCGACGTCCCGAGGAAGGCCGACATTGACCGAAACGATTGTGCCGATCATGGAATCTCCGGTGACGCGGCCGAGTTCAGTTCAACTGGCGCGGGGAATAAAACCAGGCACGCCGGTCGTCACCACAGTGTTGAACCGGATGTTCGTCGTGATGCCCTCTCGGATCTCCTGCATGGCGTCTTCAGGCAGGGCCGATAGCGCAAAACTCTCTTGGATGTGCCGAGGTGTGGTCGAGGTGGTCAGGAAAGCGGTACCACGCTGTACGGCCCAGGCCAGCGCAACCTGAGCAGGCGTCTTGCGGACGCGCTGCGCGATGGTTGTGATCACAGGGTTATCAAGCATTTTCGGACTCAAACCGTGTCCCAACGCCGCAAACGCCAGCAATACAATCCCGTGCTCTCGACAAAAATCGAGCAGATCCCATTCAGGCAGGTACGGATGGGATTCGACCTGCACCACGGCAGGCTTGATCCGCGCAGCCGCAACGATCTCTCGCAGCTTCTCTAACGTAACATCCGATAAGCCGATCGATTTGCACCGGCCGTCGTCAACGAGACGCTCAAGCGCCCGCCACGTCTCGACCAACGTCACTCCGCCATCATAGATTACCTGACCGCGCTCGTCCCTCGGGTCCTGCTCGTCGCCAGGACGAAAGGCAAACGGGGTATGGATAAGATAGCAATCCACATAGTCGACTTGCAGTCGCCGGCAACTCGCGTCAAAGGCGGGTTCGACCCGTTCAGGACGATGATTGGTGTTCCATAGCTTCGTGGTGACGAAGACCTCCTCCCGCCGAACCGCCCCCGCCTTGAACGCTGCCTGCAGCGCATCACCAACCGCCGCTTCATTGCGATATCGCTCCGCGCAATCGAGATGTCGAAATCCAACTTCCAATGCAATCTTCGTTGCTTGTTTGGTCGCGAGAGAATCCGGGATCAGCGTGCCAAATCCGACAGCGGGGATCGCACCGGATCCGTGGGTGAGAGGGATCCTCGTATAGCGAAGCGTATCGGACGTTGCCATGCTATACTCCTTTGTCCGAGGCCCTACGCTGTATCTGCGACGGATCTGTTCGATGTGGATTGCCGCATGTCAGTGTATCCGTTCCAATGACCGAGCGCCATGACGAGAGAGACTGCGGGCGCTCGTTCGAGGATGATCGCCGGACTGCGCTGATCACTGCGGACGCCCGAGGTATCTTTTCTGCCAGGACGAGTGGTAGCATCTCCACGCCGTCCGTTTTGTCCCCTTGCGACAAGTGCCCAACATGACCGAGCAAAGCGACAAGCCAGGTTCGATCGACGCGCAACCGACAGCAAATGATGCTTCGGCTGCCCACGACGCGAAATCCGCACAGATCCCGCCGGAGTCCCGCCGCCCTGTGCCACAGAACACCCGCAAGGTTACGCGAAAGCGCAAGCTTCTGATCGGTGTGCTCGGGGTTGCTGTCCTCGCAGTTCTCCTCGTGTTCGGCGTCCCGTGGGTCGAGGCGATGCTCAACACTGCCTCCACAGATGACGCTTACGTGAATGGGCATGTAACATTTGTTGCGCCCCGCGTGGCAGGACAGATCGCCCGCGTTCTGGTCGATGACAACAACCGTGTTCGCAAGGGAGATCGCCTCGCAGAGTTGGACAAGGAGCCGTATCAGGTTGTGGTCTCCGAGAAGCAGGCAGCGGTGGATACCGCGACAGCAGACCTGCAGGCAGCCACCGCGGCTGCGCGCGCGATCGAGGCGCAGGCAGTGAGCCAACGCTGGAACCTGCAACACGCCGTGGAGGGTGTCGACAGCGAGGTCGCTCTGCTGCACGCACGCGTCGCCGATATTGCCAAGAGCAAGGCCGCACTCGTGCTGGCGCAGCTTCAATTCGATCGAGCGAAGCAACTCGTCCCGCGGGGCGATACCCCTCAGGAGGTGTACGACCAGCGGCAGGCGGAGCTGACGACAGCCGGCGCGGGCCTCACCCAGGCCCTGGCCGAAGTTTACCAGATCCGCGTCTCGCTAGGTCTGCCGGCGCAACCTGACGGTGGCGGCGATCTCGGCCAGGTGCCGCCTGATCTCGACGAGACCTTTTCGTCCGTCCTCGAGGCCCAGGCGGCGCTCATCCAGAGTGCCGCCCAGCTCGGCGTCGTGCACTCGTTCGACCAAGGCCCGAAAGCGATGCTCGACCAGTTCTACAAACTGGGCGACATCAACACCACGTTCGCCCGGCTCGCGGCCGATGCCCCGGCCGTCAAACAGGCAGAGGCGAAACTCGAAGCCGCCAAACGCGATCTCGCGCAGGCCGAACTGGATCTTCGTTACACCGACATCTTCGCGGACATCGACGGCGTCGTCACGCGGCGCAACGTCAATCCGGGCAACTACGTTCAGGTCGGCCAGAACCTGATGGCGGTCCGCTCGCTCAACGAAATCTGGGTTGACGCCAACTTCAAGGAAACCCAGTTGCGCGACCTGCGTATCGGGCAGCCGGTGGATCTGAGCGTCGACATGTACGGCGGCAAGCATACCTTCAAGGGCCGGATCTCCGGCTTCACCGAGGGGACCGGATCGACCCTGGCATTGCTGCCGCCCGAGAACGCCACAGGCAATTTCATCAAGGTCGTTCAGCGATTGCCGGTCCGCATCGATCTCGTTGATTACAACCCTGATCAGGATCCTCTGTTCATCGGCACCTCGGTGGTTCCGTACGTCTACATCAACAAGCCAGCAACCGGACCCGATGCTGGAAAGTTTCTCCAGGCCTACGTTCCGCAGTCTTCGAGCCCCGGTCCAACCGCCAGCGCGTCGGGCACCAGGCGATGAGCGATGCGGTGTCGTCCGCGACACCCCTGAATTCCGGATCTCGTGCCGCGACAAACCCCTGGGTCGTCGCCGCTGTCGTCGTGGTGCCGACCTTCATGGAGGTGCTCGACACCACAATCGCGGTCGTGGCGCTGCGCTATATCGCGGGCGGGCTGTCGGCGACGGTCGATGACGGCGAATGGGTCATCACCAGCTACCTCGCCGCCAACGCGATCATCCTGCCAATCACCGGCTGGCTGATAGCGCATCTCGGGCGCCGCAACTATTTCCTGCTTTCCATCGCCGTATTCACCCTCGCCTCGGGGCTCTGCGGCATGTCCACGAGTTCTCGGACAACTGATCCTGTTCCGCGTGCTTCAGGGTCTTGCCGGCGGTGGTCTTCAGCCGAGCAGCCAGGGCGTGCTGCTGGACGCCTTCCCGGTCGAGCGGCAAGGGATGGCCATGACGCTGTTCGGCCTGGCCGCACTGATCGCCCCCGTCGTCGGCCCGACACTCGGTGGTTGGATTACCGACGACTACACTTGGCGGTGGGTGTTCTGGATCAACGTCCCCGTCGGCCTCCTGGCGCTGGGTGCGTGCGCCATCACACTCCGCGACCCCGACTACCTCACGGAACAGCGCATGGAGTTGCGCAAGCGACCGTTCAGCTTCGATGGCGTTGGCCTGTCGCTGCTGGTTATCGTCATCGTCTGTTGGGAGGTAACGCTCAGCAAGGGACAGGAATGGGACTGGCTGGGCGACCCGTTCTGGCGCGTGCAGACGCTGGTCGTTTTGTTTGCCGTGGGCCTGGTCGGGCTGGTTATCTGGGAACTGCGTCATCCGAGTCCGGTGGTCAATTTCCGACCGCTTCTAGAACGCAACTTCGCTGCCTGCTGCATCATCATCTTCTGCGCGTTCGCGGTGCTGTACGCCGCCAGCACCTCGTTGCCTGCCTTGCTCCAGTCGCTGTTCGGCTACGATGCACTGAGCGCCGGACTCGTCATGTCGCCGGCCGGCTTCTTCGCCGTCGTCACCATGCCGTTCGTCGGGCGAGCGCTCGGTCGTGGACTCGATGCGCGATGGGTGCTTGTCGCGGGTCTGCTAACCATGGCCGCGGGGAACTACTGGATGTCGCAGTTGAACCTGGACGTGAGTCCGGGGCAGTTGGTCTGGCCTCGGGTGGTGCTGATCATCGGGCTGGCGATGTGCTTCGCCCCGGCAAACGTGGCGGCTTATCTCTATACGCCGCTCGCGCTGCGCGGGGCAGCGGTCGGCTTGTTGAGCCTGCTGCGCAACGAGGGCGGCAGCGTCGGAACCTCGATGGCACAAACGATACAGGAGCGGCGTGACCAGTTCCACGACCTCCGTCTTGGCGAATGGCTCGATCCCTTCAATGCGGCCGCACGTTCCTTCCTCGATCAGGCTTACGGAACGTTCCTGCAGCAGACCGGCGATCCGGTCGCCGCAAAGCAAATGGCCTTACAGGCGCTGGCAAACCTGCGCGAGCAACAGGCCTCGTCGCTCGCCTATTTCGATGTGTTCTGGGTGCTGGCCGCTGTCATGGTCGCGCTTGCGTTCGTTGTGTTGATGATGAAACGTTCCGTCGCGGAGAAAGGCGCTCGCATCGGCTCAAGTAAAGTGAGCACACCTGCTCTCCGTAGCTAAACAGGTTCGCCGGTGAACCTTGGGATTTTGAGCGAATAGGCTTCATAGGCCTTGATCGCGGGTAGCTGCGCGACACGGAGGCCACCAGGGCATTGCCAGGAACGTGGGGGGACCCACAAGACCGGCGAAGCGCCTGCGGCGAAGAGATGTTCAGTGCCCCAGCGCCTGCACGATCTCCTCGGTCATCTTCTTCGCGTCACCGAACAGCATCATCGTGTTCGGCCGGAAGAACAGCACGTTGTCGACGCCCGCATAGCCCGAAGCCATCGAGCGCTTGACGAACAGCACAGTGCCCGCCTTCTCCACGTCCAGGATCGGCATGCCGTAGATCGCCGACTGCGGGTCAGTCTTCGCCGCCGGATTGGTCACGTCGTTGGCGCCGATCACATATGCCACATCGGCGGTGGAGAACTCGTTGTTGATCTCCTCCAGTTCGAAGACCTCGTCGTACGGCACACTCGCCTCGGCCAACAGCACGTTCATGTGTCCGGGCATGCGGCCGGCGACCGGGTGGATGGCATACTTTACCTCCACCCCTTCCTTCTTCAGCGTGTCCGCCATCTCGCGCAGAGCGTGCTGCGCCTGCGCCACCGCCATGCCGTAGCCCGGCACCACGATCACCTTCGATGCATTCTTCATGATGAACGCCGCATCCTCGGCATTGCCGCTCTTCACCGTGCGATCCACCGCAGTGCCGCCGGCCGCGGCTACGCCGCTCTCGGTGCCGAAGCCACCCAGCAGCACGTTGATGATGCTGCGGTTCATGCCTTTGCACATGATGTAGGACAGGATCGCACCCGAAGCGCCGACCAGCGAGCCGGTGATGATCAGCGCCAGGTTTTGGATGGTGAAGCCGATGCCCGCTGCCGCCCAGCCCGAGTAGCTGTTGAGCATCGACACGACCACCGGCATGTCGGCGCCGCCGATCGGGATGATGATCAGGAACCCGAGCCCGAACGCCAGCAGCGCGATCAGCCAGAACACGACCTGGCTGCCGGTCGTGACGAACAGCACAATCAGCACCACCAGCACCACGGCGAGCCCGAGGTTCAGCTTGTGCTGACCAGGGAACGAGATCGGCGCACCGCTCATCAACGCCTGCAGCTTGGCGAATGCGATCAGCGAGCCGGAGAACGTGATGGCACCGATCGCCAGGCCGAGCGACATCTCGATCAGGCTCTGCGTGTGGACGTTGCCCAACGTGCCGATGCCGAAAGCCTCGGGCGCATTCAGCGCCGCCGCGGCGACGAACACCGCCGCGAGACCCACCAGCGAGTGAAACGCCGCGACAAGCTGCGGCAGTGCCGTCATCTGGATGCGCAGCGCGACGAAGGTGCCGACCGTTCCGCCGATGATGATGCCGAGGAAGATCAGCCCGTAGCCAAGACCGCCCATACCGTGATGAGCGAGCGTGGCGACCACTGCCACCGCCATGCCGATCATGCCGAACAGGTTGCCCTGGCGCGACGTGACGGGCGACGACAGCCCGCGCAGTGCCAGGATGAACAGGACGGCGGAAATCAGATAGCAGAGCGCGGTGAGGTTGGCGGACATCGGCGCGCCCTCTACTGCCGTCGCTTGAACATCGACAGCATGCGATGCGTCACCACGAAGCCACCGAAGATGTTCACGCTCGCCAGCATCACGGCGACGAAACCGAAGCCCATCGCCCAGCCGCTGGTGCCAAGGCCGGTCGCCAGCATGGCGCCCACCACGATCACCGAGGAGATCGCGTTGGTCACCGACATCAGCGGCGAATGCAGCGCCGGCGTGACGTTCCACACCACGTAGTAGCCGACGAAGCAGGCCATCAAAAAGATCGCCAGCAGGAATACGAACGGCTCCACCTCGGTGACAACGCCGGTGGTGCCCTCCAACAGTGAATGCGCGTGGACGGCGAGCTCATTGGCGCGCTGCGCCAGCCGATCAGCCTCGTCCGCCAACTGGTTCGGGTTCATCAGCGCACTCCGCTTCTATGCAGCATGCGAGGGCAGAAAGTTCGGATGCACGACTGTGTCGGCACGTGTCAGCATGACGCCCTTCACGATATCGTCGCTCTCCGGCAGCTTCGGCGCCATCGCTTCCTTGTCCCAGAACGTGCTCAGAAAGGTCAGGAGGTTCCGTGCATAGAGCGCGGATGCGGCAACGGGAATGCGGCCGGGCCAGTTCTGGTAGCCGAGTACGGCGACGCCATTTGGCGTGACAATGCGCTCTCCCGGCACTGTGGCGGCACAGTTGCCCCCGGCATCGGCCGCGATATCGACGATCACGCTGCCGGGCCGCATAGAGTTCGACCATCGGCTGGGTCACGATGACAGGTGCGCGCCGACCCATCACCAAGGCGGTGCAGATCACCAGATCATTCTTGGCAATCGTGGCGGCCATCAGCTCCGCCTGCTTCTGACGAAACGCCTCGCTCATCTCGCGTGCATAGGCACCCGTTTGGCCGGCTGTCTCCGCGTCCTCCACGCCGACGAACGCCGCACCCAGCGACTTGATCTCCTCCTTCGCGGCGGGCCGCACGTCGGTGGCGGAAACAATCGCGCCCAGCCGCCGCGCGGTGGCGATCGCCTGTAGGCCGGCCACGCCCGCGCCAATCACGAACAGGCGCGCCGGCGGCACCGTCCCGGCGGCAGTCATCATCATCGGAAAACCACGCTGGAATGCGCCCGCCGCCTCGATCACCGCGCGGTAGCCGGCGAGGTTCGACTGGCTCGACAGCACGTCCATCGCCTGCGCGCGCGTGATGCGCGGCAGCAGCTCCATGGCCGCGCAGTCGATGCCGGCTGCTGCGAGGCTCGGAACCAGTTCGGGTTCACCGAAGGCGTTGGCGATGCAGACCAGCAGGGTCCCACGCGTGATCTGCGCCCTCTGTTCGGGCAGCGGCATTTGCACCGCGAACACGATTGCGGCACCGGCCAAGGCAGCCCCCGCATCGGGCGCGATCTCTGCCCCGGCGGCGGCGAACTCATGATCGGGGATCGCCGCCTCGCCGCCGGCGCCCAACTCGATCGCGACTGTCAGGCCCAGGCCGATCAGACGCTTCACAGTATCAGGCGTAGCTGCAACACGCGTCTCGGACGCGCGGCGTTCCTTCAGCACCGCAAGGCGCATCCGTTCACTCCTTCACAGACACGACCAAAGGGAGAACCGGGCACGCGAGCACATGCGCGAACCGCCCCAGACCGACGGCGAGGCACCATGCGCGAAGGGGGTGGGTGGTGCAAGGGGCGATCGATGGCGGTTGGTGCGCGGCTCGCCTCTTCCGCGTCAAGCGAGGTGATGATCAAGTGGTGGCCAAAGGCGAGGAGGGAACGATGGGTCAGCTCGACGGCAGGATCGGCATCATCACGGGGGCGGCTTCTGGCATCGGCGCTGCCTGCGCGCGCGTCCTGGCACGTGAGGGAGCAAAGCTGGTGCTGACGGACCTGGATGATGCGGGCGGCCAACGCCTCGCGGAACAGACCGGCGGCGTCTACCTGCATCATGACGTGACGGACGAGGCCGGCTGGCCCGCGGTGATCGCGGCCGCCGAGCGGCTCGGCGGCTTGCATATTCTGGTGGCCAACGCCGGCATCGGCATCATGGGATCCGCGATCGACATGTCGCTCGATAACTGGCGGCGGCAGATGGCGGTGAATGTCGACGGCGTGTTCCTGACTGTGAAGTACGGCATCCCCGCGATGCGGCGTTCCGGTGGCGGTTCCGTCGTGATGATGTCCTCGGTCGCCGGCATACGCGGTTCGGCCAACCTCGCCGGCTATTCCGCGACCAAGGGCGCGGTGCGGCTGTTCGCCAAGTCCATCGCGCTGGAGTGCGCCGGCGCACGCGACAACATCAGGGTGAACTCGGTGCATCCCGGCGTCATCGACACGCCGATCTGGACCAAGCTGCCGCCGGGAGCCAATGCGCCGCTCGATCCGCACCGAATTGCCGAGGCAACGGTGCCGATCGGCAAGGCCGGGCAGGCGGAGGACATTGCCAACGGCGTGCTGTTTCTGTGCTCCGATGCATCGAGCCACATGACCGGAGCGGAACTGGTGATCGACGGCGGCATGACGGCGGGACGCGCGGGACCAATGAGTTAACCCTCTTTGTTCCGCAGCCGCGCTATATTCTTCCGGAGCTGTTTCAGTCCGAGGTCAATATGGCAATGCGGCCCGCGTTGTTCGCTGCCGTCGTGGCAGGCCTTGCGCCTGGAGCATCCGCGCTCGCGCAGCCTGCACCGTCGCCCTACGTCATCGATCAGGCGTCACTGTCGCATTCCGCGCTCAAGGCCACGACGTTCAAGGCCGGAACAGTGGTCGCCAATCTCGCGATACTGTCCTATGCCACCGGCGGACTGGCAGGCGGTGCAGCGCTGACGACATTCATCACGGCCAGTGCCTGGGTGCTCTATACGGCGAACGACTATCTCTGGGACACCTATTCGCCGCCGCCCGCGAAGCAGAATACAAACCAGACCTTCGACGCGACCGCCGATGCCTGGCGCAACACCGAGAAGTACCTCACCTACAAGCCGGTGATTGCATCGATCAAGCTGGGCTCGTTGTACCTCTATACAGGCTCAGTGGCAGCCATGACCGTGTTCGGCACGGCGTCGGTGCTGACCAATACCGCCGTGTTCTATGCCAACAACATGGCATGGGACTGGTACGACTGGTACTCCGCAGCGCCAACCGTCGCCGCGACGAAGCCCTGACGCCTATTGCGCCGGCGGCACACCTGCATCGGTCAATGCCGCGGCCTGACGCGCGGACAGCACTGATTCATCAAAATCAGCGATCAGATCGCCAAACAACCTGCTCCAGTTCAGCTCCGCCTTGAGGCGCAGAAACACGCCTCCCAGGCCAATGGCCGAACGATCCATCAGCACGAACTCGCGCGGCGGCCTGACCCCACCGGTGCGTTTCAGTCCGGCATGCACGCGCTCGGCGACTTCCCGGCCGAACTGCGGATCGTCGGTCTCCTGAATGCGCCGCACCCTGTCCTCGCACAGCGGTTCGTACAGAAAACGCGCCCAAAGGTTCAGCGCCGCCATCTTCTCCTTCGACAGATCGCTGAAGCCCCATGTCGTGTAGGCATGGTGCGCCTTGGCGTCGTCATTGTCGCGCACCGCTTCATACAGGTCGATCACCCCGCGCACGAACTTCGCGCCGAACACGCGAATGGCGCCGAAGTCCAGCAGATTGACCGAGGCATCGGGCCGCACCTGATAGTTGCCAAGATGCGGATCACCGTGGATCACCCCGTAGCGATAGAACGGCACATACCAGGCGCGGAACAGCGCCGCGGCGATGCGGTTGCGCTCCTCCTGCGGCGGGTCCTCAGCCAGACGCTGCATCAGCGGTCGCCCGTCGAGCCACGTCATGGTGAGCAGGCGGCGTGTGCAGTACTCGGCGATTGGTACTGGCACATGCACGGTGGGATCGTTCGCCAGCATCCGTCCATACAACCGCATCTGCGCGGCCTCGCGTTCGTAGTCGAGTTCCTCGCGCAGGCGTTCGCACAGTTCCTTGTAGACCTCCTCGTGCTGGATGGCGTTATCCATGCGATGATAGATCGCCATCGCCATACGCAATTGGCGAAGGTCGGCTTCGACTGTACTCGGCATGTCCGGGTATTGCAGTTTGCAGGCGACATCGGTCCCGTCGTGCAGAGTGGCGCGATGCACCTGGCCCAGGCTGGCGGCGGCGGCGGCGTCATGGCCGAACTGCGCGAATTTCGCCTGCCAGTCGGTGCCAAGCTCGCTCACCATGCGTCGGCGCACAAAGTTCCAGCCCATCGGCGGAGCGTTGGCCTGCAATTGCGCAAGCTCGGCAGCGTATTCGGCAGGCAGCGCATCGGGCACCGTGGACAGGAACTGCGCCACCTTCATCAGCGGACCTTTCAAACCGCCTAGAATAGTCCGCAGGTCCTCGGCATGTGCGGCACGGTCCGTCTTGATGCCGAACACCCGCTCGCCGGCCACGCGTGCCGCGATGCCGCCAACGGCCCCCGAGGTACGCGCCATGCGGCGTATTTCACCGAACAGGTTGCTGCGGTCAGACATGGAGACAGATCGTCGAGGTCGAAGCGCCGAAAGCTTTATAATTCTTCCCCTCCCCTTGCGGGAGGGGGCTGGGGGGAGGGACCATTCGCGCAAGTTCGCCAATCGCAGCCCGCATGCCCTCGCGATTGCGCAGCACGTCACGATTGGAAATCCGCAGCACGCGAACACCGTGTCTCGCCATCCAGGTATCTCGCACAGCATCGCCTGCCGCGCCGATATGGGACACGCCATCGACCTCAATGACCAGCCGCGCCGATGGGCAATAGAAATCAGCGATGTATGGCCCCAGTGGCACCTGCCGCCGAAATTTCCGGCCGCCGATCCGATGCTTGCGAAGCCCCTGGCAAAGCCTGCGCTCCGCGGGTGTCGCAGTACGCCGCATGGCGCGGGCGTGTTCCAGAAACGCTCTATCGTGCCTGGCCTCCTCCCCCCGCCCCACTCCCGCAAGGGGAGGGGGAGGTGTTTTTACTGCCCTGCTTGCCTTCACCCGTCGCGCTCCAGTTCGTCGATGAACCCGGCGATCACGTCCAGGCCCTTCTTCCAGAAGGCCGGATCCGACGCATCCAGTCCGAACGGCGCCAGCAGTTCCTTGTGCCGCTTCGTCCCGCCCGCCTGCAGCATCGCCAGATACTTCGCCTGGAACCCCGGATGTCCCGCCTGGAACACCGAGTACAGCGCATTCACCAGGCAATCCCCGAACGCATACGCATAGACATAGAACGGCGTATGGATGAAGTGCGGCACGTACGCCCAGAACACGTTGTATTCCGGCGTGAACTCGAACGCCGGCCCGAGGCTCTCCCGCTGCACCTGCAGCCAAAGCTCGCCGATGCGATCCGGCACCAGTTCGCCCGACCGCCGCTCATCGTGCAGCAGCGACTCGAAGTAATAGAATGCCACCTGTCGGACCACGGTGTTCAGCATGTCCTCGACCTTCGCCGCCAGCATGATGCGCCGGCGCTTCGGATCGGCTGCATCCAACAACGCGCGGAACGTCAGCATCTCGCCGAACACGCTCGCCGTCTCCGCCAGCGTCAGCGGCGTGCCTGACATCAGATAGCCCTGCTCTGCCGCCAGCACCTGGTGCACGCCGTGGCCCAGCTCATGCGCCAAGGTCATCACATCGCGCGTCCGACCGTGGTAGTTCAGCAGCAGGTAGGGGTGCGCCGAAGGCACCGTCGGATGCGCGAACGCGCCGCCAGACTTGCCCGGCTTCAGCGTCGCATCGATCCACGGCCGGTCGAAAAATCGCCGGCCAACATCGGCGAGACGCGGGCTGAACGCGCCGTATGCCGTCAGCACCCGCTCGCGCGCATCATTCCAGTCAATCGTCCGGTCATCATCGTCCGGCAACGGCGCGTTGCGATCCCAGTGCATCAGCTTCGGCAGGCCGAGCCACTTCGCCTTCATCAGGTAATAGCGATGCGCAAGCCGTGGGAAATCTGCCCGCACCGCCGATACCAACGCGTCGACAACTTCATCCTCCACCATGTTGGCGCGGTTGCGGAAACTGCCGGGGTGCGGATAGTGCCGCCACGTGTCGACGATCTCCTTGTCCTTCGCCAGCGTGTTGGTGACCAGCGAGAACAGCCGGATATTCCCGCCGAACGCCGCGCCGATCGCGCGCCCCGCGACCTCGCGCACCGACCGGTCGCCATCTGACAGCTTGTTCAGTGCCGCGCTGACAGTGAGCTCCTCGCCGTCCATCGGCACCCGCATCGCCGCGACCGTCTCGTCGAACAGCCGGCTCCACGCGCTATGCCCGGTCACTTCCTTCTCATGCAGCAGCTTCTCCAGCTCGTCCGAAAGCTGGTGCGGCCGGAACACGCGCAGGTCGCGCAGCCAGGGTCGCCACTTCGCCAGCGCCGGGTCCGCCAGCTTTTGCTCCAGCACCGCGTCATCCAGCCGGTTCAGCTCCAGACTGAAGAACAGCAGGTGGCTGCTGATCGTGGTCACCCGCTCGCTCACGGTCTGGTAGAAGCGGCCGATCTCCGCATTGCTGGAGTCTCCTGCGAACAGCAGTTGCGCGTAGGACGCCAGCCGCCCCAGCAGTTCCTCGATCCGTTCATATTCGGCGATCGCCGCGGCGAGCGTGCTGCCCGGCATGGCGCTGAGCCTGCCCTGATGCGACGCCGCGAACGCGCGCGCCGCCTCGTCGGCCTTGGCAAAGTCCGCCTCGACGGCCACGCTGTCCGGTGCGGAATAGAGGTCGCGAAGGTCCCAGGTCGGTAGATCCTCCATGTGCTGCTGGCTGGAGGCGGCATCGGCTGGCGCAGAATGGCGCATCATCACGTCCTCACGAGGCTGCGGTTGTCATCCATGTAAGGTAGTAGGGGCGCTGGTCAAAGTGTTGCGCCCGGCGCCGAACGGGCGACGGGAGGTGGCGTGCAGCAATATCCGGCCTGGCCAAACCTGCCAGCCATGATGTTCGCGCTCGCGCGCACCCGGCCGGACAGGCCCTTGCTCCGCTGCTTCCGCGACGGCGCCTGGCACGCCACCACATGGGGCGAGTTCGGTCGCATGGCGGCGTCCTGCGCCCGGCACCTGCGCGCGGCTGGCATCGCGGCTGGCGACCGCGTGCTGATCGTGTCGGAGAACCGGCCGGATACCCGATCGCCGAAACCGCGCTTATGGCCCTGCGCGCCGTCCCGGTGCCGACCTACACGACCAACACAATGGCCGATCACGCGCACATCCTGCGTGACGCGGGGGCGCGAGCGGTCATTGTTTCCTCCCCTGCCCTCGCCGGCACCCTGCGCGCGGCAGGGCGATTGGCAGGCGGGCTCGACCTGCTGGTGGTGATCGATGGGCCGCCGGACGACGCGGGCGGGGCGCCGCGGCTGATGCACTGGCCCGCGCTGGTTGCCGACACGACCCCGCTCGACGATATCGCACTGGAAGCCGCGGCCATCTCTGCCGACACGCTCGCCTGTCTGATCTACACGTCCGGCACCGGCGGCGCGCCGAAGGGCGTCATGCTGCCGCATCGGTCGATCCTGTCCAATTGCCGCGGCGCATCCGAGCTGCTGCGGCCGCTGCGACTGAAGGATGAGGTCTACCTGTCGTATCTGCCGATCTCGCACAGCTACGAACACACGGTCGGGATGTTCTTCCTGCCCAGCGTCGGCACCGAGATTGTCTATTGCCGCGGCGTCGAGCATCTGGCGGCCGACCTGCTGACGGTGCGCCCGACCATCCTCACCACCGTGCCGCGCGTTCTCGAAGTGATCCGCAGCCGCGTGCTGACGCAGATGGCACGCCAGGCACCCTGGCGGCAGGCGCTGTTCCGCCGGGCGCTGGATGTCGGACTGAAGCGGGTCGATGGCCACCGGCTGACCTTGGTCGAGCGCCTGCTCGATCCGCTGCTTGACCGCTTCGTGCGCGCCAAGGTGCGGGCGCGGTTCGGCGGACGATTGAAGGCGGCGATGTCAGGCGGCGCGCGACTGGAACCCGAGGTCGGGCGGTTCTTCCTGGCGCTCGACCTGATGATCATGCAGGGCTACGGCCAGACCGAGGCCGGTCCGGTGATCAGCGCCAATCCGCCCGACGGCATCCGCATCGACACGGTCGGGCGCGTACTGCAGGGCGTCGATCTGCGCCTGGCCGAGGACGGCGAAATTCTGGTGCGCGGCGACCTTGTGATGGAGGGTTACTGGGGCTCGCCGGATGCCACCGCAGCGGTCATCCGCGACGGCTGGCTGCACACCGGCGATATCGGCGCGCTGGACGACGACGGCTATCTGCGCATCACCGATCGCAAGAAGGACATGATCGTTCTATCGGGCGGCGAAAACGTTTCTCCGGCAAAGATCGAAGGCATGCTGATGGCGGAACCGGAGATCTCCCAGGCGGTGGTCGCCGGTGACGGCCGTTCATCGCTAACCGCGCTGGTGGTGCCGGCGGACGGGCACGACGATGTTTCCGCCGCGCTGGCCGTCAGTCGCGTGAACCTGCGCCTGTCGGTGACCGAGCGGATCCGCAGGCACGCCGTGGTGCCACCTTTCACCGTGGACAACGGACTGCTCACGCCGACCCAAAAGATCAGGCGGATGCTGGTGATCCGCGCCAACACCGCCGCGCTGTCCCATACTCCCCTTGCGGGAGGGGGTTAGGAGGAAGGGCCGACGCGGCGGGGGTGAAAACCCCCCGCCATTTTCAAGCGAAACCGGCGAACGATGTCTCCTGTATCCGCCGCTGATCCGAGGCGACTAGCGTCTCGGCATCGAACGACAGAACACGTGGGAGACACCAATGATCGCCGCAACCACCCGCAGGATAGCCGCTGCCTGCACTGTAATCGGTCTCGCCGCTATTGGCGTCGCCGCGACCCCCAAGCCGGCCAACGCCTGGTGGCATGGTTATGGCTGGGGCGTCGGCATCTATGTCCCGCCCATCGTGGTGACGCCGCCGCCGGCCTACTATCCCGCGCCGGCCTATTACCCGACGCCCACCTATTACGCTCCGCCCGCCTCCGCCTGGATCCCCGCGCACTGGCAAGGAAACTACTGGGTTCCCGGTCATTGGTCGTGAACTCGTGAACCTGTGAAGCGGTTCATAGCGGACCACAATTTGCCCCAGCAAAGTGGGGATAACGGGCGAGCCACCACGTAACATCTCGCCCAGGTTGGGGACCGACCTGTCATGCGTCAGTTCATTGTTGCAGCCGCAATCGCTTTTGGCCTCATAGCGATCTGGGCAGTCATCCTGCCGCTGACCGCCCAACCGGCGCCCGCCCAGTCCAACTTCACTGCGGCGGCCATGTCGCGGGCGCTATTCCTCTGCCGTGGCGCGAACGGCCTCGACCGCGCGTGCGTCGCAATGCTCGCCAAGGCCCTCGTGCTGGATGCCAAAGACGCCAAGACGACGACGCAGGTCAGCGACCGGTTCTGCCACGTGGACCGGCAGATGCTGGTCAGCCTGGAGCGTCGTGACGGTCCGCAACCGCACTGAGAATTCCCTTACCAAATCCGCCCAGTTTCGCGCCGTCCACCCGACCAAATCCCTGATCCCCAGAAAACCGAGGAGTCCAGGCCATGCTGCCAGCAGGCATCCGGCGGGTGTGTCCCGACGTGTTCGTCATGGCGCTGACCGGCACCGTCGCCATTGCGACGATGCTGCCCTGCGAGGGTGCCAGCGCCCGGTTCTTCCATGCCGCCGCCATCGGCGCGATCGCGGCACTGTTCTTCCTCCAGGGCGCACGATTGTCGCGCGAGGCGATCCTCGCCGGCATGACCAACTGGAAGCTGCACGCGACCATCGCCGGCACGACATTCGTGCTGTTCCCCCTGATGGGGTCAGTCCTTGTCGAGCTGATGCCGCACGTGCTCGATCGCACGCTGGTACTCGGCGTGCTGTTCCTCTGCGCGCTGCCATCCACTGTGCAGTCGTCCATCGCGCTCACCTCGATCGCACAGGGCAACGTGGCCGGCGCAGTGTGCGCCGCGACAGCATCCAGCCTGATCGGCCTCGTGCTGACGCCGCTGCTGTTCGGCTTGATGTCGCATGTGCGCGGCGGCGGCGTCGACATATCGGGTATGTGGCAGGTATTCGCCGAGCTGCTGCTGCCGTTCGCCGCCGGCCATCTGCTGCGGCCGTGGATCGGCCCCTGGGCCGCCCGCAACAAGTCACTGCTGGCGATCACCGATCGCGGCTCGATCCTGCTCGTCGTCTATACCGCGTTCAGCGCGGCCGTGGTGCACGGCATATGGCACCAGTTGCCGCCGGCCATGCTCGGCGCGCTGGCAATCGTGGTCGCCGCACTGTTGGCCGCGGGCCTGTTTATCGCCTCGACCGGCGCCCGCGTTTGCGGCTTCACGCATCCGGACGAGGTCGCGGCCGTTTTTTGCGGATCGCAGAAGTCGCTGGTCGCCGGCATTCCAATCGCCAGTGTGCTGTTCACCGGGCCGACCCTCGGTATCGTGGTACTGCCGATCATGCTGTATCACCCGATGCAGCTCGTCGTGTGCGCCTGGCTGGCACGTCGCTATGCGAACCGCCCCACGGCGGCGGCTGTCGGTGCAGGACCCGCGCTGCCGGTCGGCGCCGCGGCCCGCCAGGAGATCGCCGCATAGTGCCCATTATCGCCGCAGCGCAAGTCGCCATGCACTGCGAGGGGTGAAGCGCCAACTCGACGCAGATCCACGAGTGCAACCTGCGGAACGCCGAAAGCCGGCCACGCCGAATCGCCATCAGACGGGAAGATGTCATCCGGTACTCGGATGATTTGCGCGGCTAGCTTGCTCGCTTCGACACGAAAGCAGGCGAGATCAAGGCATTCGATCGCAACATGATGGTGACGCGCGACGGCAACGTCGCAACGGCGGCGAGCAGGGTTGTCGAATGACCTACCATCATCATCGCACCAGCGAATGGCCGACGAGTACACCGCAGACGAGAAGATAGAGCGCCAGCAGCGCACCCCTGATGGCGGCGGCATGTTGCCGCAGACCGGGGGTCAGGCCAACGCCGATGAACGCCGCCATTGTCACGCCGGTGACGATCTGCGCCAGCCTTACGTCGTAATCAGAGACCGCATTGAACAATACAGACCCCCTCACCCCCAACGCCGCAGCTCGCTATTGTCGCCAATGCGACCGCTAAGGCAACAGACCGGAGGAACGCGATGTACCGCCTGATCCTGGCGCTCCTCCTGCTCTGCGCCACCCCGGCCGCTGCCGCCGATCTGGCGCTGAAGCGCGTGATGCTGTCCTCGGCCGGCGTCGGCTACTTCGAGTACGAGACCGAGGTGGACGGCCCGGCGACACTCGGCCTCGACGTGCCGCTCGATCAGGTGGACGACATACTCACCTCGCTGGTTGTCTTCGACAACGCTGGCGCGGTGGGCACTCTAGAGCTGCCGGGACGCGACAACACGCGCGCGAACTTCGGCAATGTGCCGTTCGGCCCCGCTGCCCTGCAATCCTCGGTCGATTACCTGAACAGCCTTCAGGGCGTGGAAATCAGCGTCCAGGGTCCGCGTCCCATGACCGGCCGCATCGTGCACGCCGACCGCTTCGCCGAGACGCTGCCGGCGCCCCCCGGTCAGCCCCAGGCGACGCTGCCGCGCACCCGCGTCACCATCCTCAGCCCCGAGGGCCTGCGCCAGTTCGTGCTGGAGGAAGCCGACAGCATCCAGGTCACGGATCCCGAGCTGCGCGCCCGCATCGGCCAGGCACTTGAATTGCTGCGCCGCGAGGCCAATCAGAGCCTGCGCCATCTCACCCTGCACAGCAGCGGTGATGGCCAGCGCAAGGTGCGCGTCGCCTACGTCACCGCGGCACCGCTGTGGAAGGCGTCGTACCGGCTGGTGCTGCCGGCGAAGGATGGCGATCCGGCGCGGCTGCAGGGCTGGGCAGTGCTCGAGAACCAGTCCGGCGCCGCCTGGGACGGGGTCGCGCTCACTCTCCAGTATGGCAATCCGGTCACCTTCCGTCAGGCGATCTATCAGAGCTACTACGTGCAGCGGCCCGAGGTACCGGTCGAGGTCCTCGGCCGCATCTTGCCGACTGTGGATACGCGGGCGCGACCGGCGGAACTGGCGGCGCAGAAGTCCGCACCCGCGCCGGCCGGCGCTGCCCGGACGCTGGCCGCTCCGTCCATGCCCGCCCCCGTCGCGCAAGCCGAGGTCATGGCCGGGGCGGCTGATCAGGTGCAGGCCGCCGAAGGTGCAGAAGAAACCATCTTTCAACTTCCGACGCCGGTGATGCTCGCCGCCGGCCACACCGCCAGCGTGCCGATCGTCGATCGCAGCATCCCGGCCGAGCGGGTGGACCTTGCCACCGGCGACGATCCACATCCGCTGTCGGCGATCCGCATCACCAATGACACGGGTGCATCGATGCCCGCCGGTGTATTGACGCTGTACGATACGTCGGGCGCGGCGACCTTTGCGGGAAACGCCAGGCTGGGTGGGCTGCCGGCTGGCGAGAATCGGCTGCTGTCCTTTGCGCAGGACCTGCGCACCACGGTGGAGCGCAGCAGCACCGGCGAGACGACGCTCGCATCGCTCACCGCCGCCGATGGCGTGATTCATATCACCACGCGGCAGCGCGAGGTGCTGCACGTGACCCTCACCGGACCCGCCAACGAGCCGCGCCAGGTGCTGGTGGAGATTCCCAAAGAGGGCGATCGCACGTTGACGCTGGAAAACGGGCCCATCGCCGGCATCGAGGAAACCGCCACCGCATGGCGTGTGCCGGTGACGCTGAACCCAGGTGAGGTGCGGAAGCTGACCGCCTACATCGACCGGCTGGAAAGCGAGCAGACCGCGTTGCTGGCGGATGACGCACAGGTTGTGGTACGGCTGCTCAACGAACAGGCATTGACGCCGGAGGCACGCGCGGCGTTGCTGCGGCTTGCCGCGCTGCGCCAGGAAGAGACCTCGAAGCGGGCGACACTGAGCCAGCTCAAGGCACAGCGGGTGTCGATGCTGGAGGATGAGGATCGCATCCGTCGCAATCTGGCCGTCGTGGCGGCGAATGACGCACTGCACGCTAGGCTGACGCGCGCTCTGGACGCGGATGAGACGGAGCTGGAAAAGCTGAGACAGGCGATTGATCAGGCAACGGCCGCTGCCGACAAGGCACATGAGGCACTCGCCGATGCGGCAGGCTCGCTGAAACTATAGGCCTGCGCATCCCGATTAACCCACCCCTAAGAGTTTCGCGCCATCGTGTCGGGTCATGGCGTCCTCCCTTACGCAGGCCGACGTTGCGCGTCTGCTGTCGGAGCCGTCCGCTTCGGTCCGCGCCGAGGTGGCGGACAAGCTGGCGCGCGAGATCGACAGCGCCCTGCTGACCGAGGCGGAGCTGCAGATCGCGCATGACATCATCCGAGCCATGGCGAAAGATGTTGAGTTGGCGGTGCGCAGTGCCCTGTCGCAAAGTCTGCGCGGCGCCAGGCATCTGCCGCACGATGTGGCTCTGCGGCTTGCCAACGATGTCGAGGCGGTGGCGCTGCCGATCCTCGCCGACTCGCCGGTGGTCACCGATACGGATCTGATGGAGCTCATTCGCCACGGCTCCGCACAGAAGCAGGAGACGATTGCCGGTCGTGCGGGGGTCTCCGAACAGGTCGCCGACGCTTTGGCGACGCAAGGCAGCGAGACCGCCGTTGCGGTACTGATGGCCAACGCCCACGCTCGGATCGCCGAGGCGAGCCTGGCCATTGCGCTTGACCGCTTCGCCGACAGCGACCGCGTCAAGGCGAACCTCGTGCATCGTGCCGACCTGCCGGTGACGATCGCCGAACGGCTGGTGGTGATGGTGTCCGCCCGGCTGCAGTCCTACCTGATCAGCCACCACGAACTGCCGGTCTCGCTCGCCACCGACATGGTGCTGCAAAGCCGCGAGCGGGCGACGTTGCATCTCAGCCTTGGCTCCAGTGAGCAGGAGCTGGAGCGGCTGGTGCGCCAGATGCACCGCAACCACCGTCTCACGCCGCTGCTTGTGCTCCGCGCGCTGTGCCTCGGAGATCTTGCCTTCTTCGAGGTGGCGCTGGCGGTGATGGCCAGGATCCCACCAATCAACGCCCGCATCCTGATCCATGACGCCGGACCGAACGGCCTTGCCTCGCTGTACGAGAGGGCCGGCATGCCGCTGCGGCTGCTGGCCGCGGTGCGGGTTGCTCTCGACGTGGTTCGCGGCACCGAATTCGACGGCGGTGAGCACGACCGAGAGCGCTACCGCTCGCGCGTGATCACCCGCATCCTCACCCAGTTCGAGGACCTGCCGGAGGCGGATCTCGACTACCTGCTCGACAAATTGAGTGATATGCTGGTTGTCTCGGTGTAATGGACCTCATGAAACCCGCCGACTTCGTAGTCCTCGAGCGACCGCGCCTGGCCGCGATCAGGCACTTCCCTTCCGTCGAGTTCGCCGACTACGAACGCCGCCTCAGCACCATGCAGGAGACGTTGCAGCTGGTGCAGCAGGCCTATCTTGGCACCGCGCATCGCGCCGTCATCGTGCTGGAGGGCTGGGACACCGCCGGCAAGGGTGGTGTGGTGCGCCGGCTCGGCTGGGCACTTGATCCGCGCAGCTTCAAGGTGCACGCGACCGCCGCGCCGAACGGCCGGGAAAAGCACCTGCACTACCTGCAGCGTTTCTGGGAGCGTCTGCCCCAGCATGGCCAGATCGTCGTGTTCGACCGCTCCTGGTATGGCCGCGTGCTGGTCGAACGCGTCGAAGGTTTCGCCACCTCGGTGGAGTGGCATCGCGCCTATGACGAGATCAATCACTTCGAACGCATGCTGCTGGCCGACGGCGCGCGCCTGGTCAAGCTATTCCTGCACATCACGCCCGAGGAGCAACTCCGCCGCTTCCGCGCCCGTCTGACCGATCCGTTGAAGCGCTGGAAGCTGTCCTACGAGGACTTCCGCAACCGTGATCGCTGGCCGGATTACCAGGACGCGATCGAGGACATGATCGAGAAGACCTCCCCCCGCCGCGCACCCTGGCATGTGATCCCCGCGAACAACAAACCGTTTGGCCGGTTGGCGGCGTTCCGGATCATCGTCGATCGTCTGTCCAAGGGCGTGGCGCTTGAGCCACGTGCGCTCGAACCCGCGGTCGCCGCGGCCGCCGAGCAACTGCTTGGCCAGCCGGTCGGCAAGCGTGTTCACGCCTGAGTCGCGGTCGCAGCTTCACCTCGCCTTAATCGTTTCTCGCTACGACCGGGCGACCCAGAAGTGTCGCCAGAGCATCGCCATGCACCTACTCAGCCATCTGCGACTCCGCACCAAGCTTGCGGCTCTGCTGGGGCTGTCGGCTCTTGCACTCGTCGCCACCATCGCTTTCGCCGCCTCGCTATTGCACGAGCGCATGATCGATGACCGGGTCGACAAATTGCGCGCCGTTGTGCAGACGGCACAGGGTCTTGCTCAGTCGTTGGAGAACCAGGTCGCCGCCCAACAGATTTCGCGCGAGCAGGCGATCAGCCAATTCCGCAGTGCTGTGCACGCAATCCGCTTCGATGAGGGCGCCGGCTATCTGACAGCGTGGACCAATGATGGCATCATCATAGCGCACGGCACGGCGCCAGCGATCGAAGGCAAGCCAACCCCGGTGGCGGACGCAGACGGAAAGACCGTTCAGCAACTGGGCGAGGCAGCGCTACATGAAGGCGACCACGGTGTCGTCGCCTATGCCTTTCCTCGGCCAGGGCAGACGACGGCGCAGCCAAAGATCGCTTTTGCCGCGCGATTTACGCCTTGGCACATGGTCTTCATGTCGGGTGTTTACACGGACGACCTTGATGCCGCATTCCGCGCCACACTGCTTGATCTGGCCACAATAGGTGGGGTCATCCTGCTGGTGTCCCTGATGGCCGCCTGGTTGGTCAATCGAGACATCGTCGGCTCACTGAGCCGGCTAAAGACGGCGATGGAGCATCTGGCGCACGGTCAACTCGCGACCGAAGTGCCTGGCACCGAGCGGCGCGACGAGGTCGGTGGAATGGCCGGCGCCGTCCTGGTGTTCAAGGACAGCATGGTGACGGCCGAACGTCTCACCGCCGAACGCACGCAGGAGAACGATCGTGCCGAGGCGGCGAAACTCGCGGCATTGCGCGAAATGGCCGAAACGATCGAACACGAGGCGAAGCAGGCATTGTCGGAAGTCGATCGCCGCACCAGTGCGATGGCCGAGGCCGCCGATAACATGAGCGTCTCGGCGGTGCGCACCGGCGCCTCCGCCAGTAGCGCCGCGGAGGCCGCGGCGCAGGCGTTGGCGAATGCGCAGACGGTGGCCAGTGCGGCCGAGGAGCTCACCGCTTCGATCCACGAAATCGGCGGCCAGGTAAGCCAGTCCAGCACTGTGGTCGGACGCGCCGTCGAGGCCGGTCGCATCACGCGCGAGACAATCGGCGCGCTGAACGAGCAAGTGGCGCGCATCGGCACGGTTGCCGACATGATCGGCGAAATCGCCGCCCGCACCAATCTGCTCGCGCTAAACGCCACCATCGAGGCGGCAAGGGCCGGCGATGCGGGCAAGGGATTCGCTGTGGTCGCCAGCGAGGTGAAGCAGCTTGCCACCCAGACCGCGAAGTCAACCGAAGAAATCAGCCGCCACATCGGCGAGGTTCGCGCCGCGACCGGTGCGTCGGTCGCCGCAGTAGGACACATCGAGGAAACCATAGGCGAAATCAACGCGATCGCCGGTTCAATCGCTGCTGCGGTTGAGCAGCAAGGCGCGGCGACCGCCGAGATCGCCCGCAACGTCACCGAGACCGCCAGCGCGGCAAACGAGATGACCACCCGGACACACGAGGTATCCGCCGATTGTCTGCCGCCATTGACCGTGCCGCACCGTAACTTATTGATACTCCATATTTGATGGCCTCCTAAGACCGCATCGGACCGCCCTAAGTCGAATTCTAGATACGGGTAACTTTACGGGTGATTCTCTAGACAGCACAAGCTGACCGGGCTATACCGCTTCCCGAACACGGGAGACGGCCATGAGCAGCGAAACCAGATGGGTGACGGCTACGCCAGTGCAGATCGCAAGGGCGAATGAGCTTGCAACGAAGTGGCGCAAAGATGCGCGACATCCAATCGTAGCGGTGGGCGCCGCCGTCGCAGTCCTGATGACCGTGATCGACAACGACGTACCCGAAGAACACCAAGAGGCGTGCATTCAGGCCGTCTCCGATTTACTGCGGCTCATCCGCCCCGATCAGGGAGGGGCTTGAACAATGGCCGTGGTTCCATTCCGTGAGAGCGACAACACCCAGGTGTTGCCATTCACCGGCAACGACCGGCTGGCGCAACTCACCGTGGCGATTTAGGCGAGTTTACAGGCCGGTGGGAATGCGGCGATCCGGACGGGCGAAATGCTGATTGAGGCCAAGGCCATCCTCAACAAGCATGGCGAATGGCTGCCCTACCTGCGAAACACGCTCAAAATGAACAGGCGGACTGCGCAAGATTATATGTTCCTGGCGCGCAATCCAAAAGCGCGGGCAGCCGCGTTTTTGGGTATCCAACCGGCCCTGGAAGAGGCGCGCCGGGCGGCAAAGGCAGAGCGGCAGGTCAAGGCCAAGGCAGCGCGGCAGGCCAAGGTCGCGACGCTGATGCTGCACACTCACAAGGGCGAGGAAGTCGCCTACCCGTTGCCCGCAGGCAAGGCCCAGTTCAACGCGACCAACGAGCATATAAGCTGGGCGTCGTTTAGCTGGAATCCTGTCACCGGCTGTCTGCACGGTTGCCCGTACTGCTACGCACGCGAAATCGCGCTGGCGCGGGCGAAATTCTTTCCGGCTGGGTTCGCGCCAGTGTTCCACCATGAGCGGTTGGACGCGCCAGCCAATACACCTGTACCAGCGGGCGCGGCACAGGACGCCCGCCGCAAGCGCGTGTTCGTTTGCTCGATGGCCGATCTCTATGGCCGATGGGTTCCGCGCGATTGGATCGAGGAAGTGCATCAGGCGTGCATCGCCAACAGGCAATGGGACTATCTGTTCCTCACCAAGTTTCCGTCGCGCTATTTGGAGTTCGCTGACCAGTTGCCGCCGACCGCTTGGCTGGGTACATCCGTCGATGAACAAAAGCGGGTGCGGATTGCCGAAGATGCGTTCCGGCAGATCAGTGATGTCCGCATCAAGTTCCTCTCGCTGGAGCCGCTCAAGGCCGATCTGCGGTTCACCGATCTGAGCATGTTCGATTGGATCATCATCGGTAGCCAAACCGAGACGCGACAGCCAGACGGTCTGGTTTCAGCGTTCGCTCCACCATTTGAGTGGGTTGCTCGCATCGTGTCGCAAGCACGTGAGGCGGGCTGCAAGGTCTATCTGAAACCGAACCTGTTGGGGCAGATCAATCCGCAGTCACCGGGTATGGTGTTGCCGCAAGAGGAGCCGTAAATGCCACACGATCTGGATACCACGAAGGCCATCCTGCTCAAGAAGGATGGCACGCCGCGCAAGAGCAACGGCGGCCGCCGCGATGGACAGCGTACCGCCCGCGACATCACAAACAACAACGCGATCAAAGCCCTCACCCGCGATACCCGCGTTGCAGAGAACCTGTGGCTACAGGTGCGCGGTGGCAGCAAGTCTTGGGTGATGGAGTGGATGCGGAACGGCAAGCGATGCTGGATGGGCTTAGGATCGTATCCAGAGGTGTCGCTGTCGGACGTCAAAGACACGGTTGCCGACGCGAAGCGGCAACTGGCCGCAGGCAAAGACCCACGCAAGCCCATCGTTCAGAATCGGTTCCGCGACGTGGTTCCGTTGTGGGTCGAGAAGCAACGCCCGTCCTGGACCAGCCCCCGCTACGCCAAGCAAGTGCCGACCGAGATCGCCAAGTGGACCGATGACATACTTGGCGACATGGACGTAGGCGCAATCGACACGCCCGACGTTGAGGCCATGCTGATGCAGCCAACCGAGAACGATCAACCGTTCTGGCACGACAAGCACGACACTGCGGTTCGAGTGCGTGGCTACGTCGAACAGGTCTTGGGCTACGCTATGGCGAAGCGGTGGCGCAAGCCGGGGTTCAATCCGGCAGTCTGGAAGGACAACCTCGCACACCTACTTTCAGACCCGAAGGCGATACACAAGCCCGAGCCGCACCCATCGCTGCACCATTCGGAGATCGGCGGCTTCATGCGGACTCTGCGCTCGATGGAGGGGCTGCAATTCCGATGCCTCGATGCGACGATCCTGACTGGCGTGCGGACGATAGAGATCATCGGTGCGCGGCGGCCTGAATTAGACCTCGCTACCGGCGTCTGGAAGATACCAGCGGCGCGGATGAAGAAGCGCAAGGATTACAGCGTCACCTTGTCGCGGCAGGCCATCGCCCTATTCCAGAATCTGCCCCGCACGGGCGATCTCGTGTTCGGCGAGGTCGGCATCGAAGCCCTGCGCGACGCGGTGGCGGCCGTGATGCAACGCGCTGGCCGCCAATGGCATGACCGGGTGTCCGGCAAGGTCATCGTGCCGCATGGGTTCAGAGCGAGCTTGGGCACATGGGCGGGCGAGCATGGCTATGAGGACAACCTCATCGACGTTGCCCTGGCGCATGCGGTCGGTTCGGAAATCACCCGCATCTATCAGCGTGGCGAGAAGGTCGAGCTACGGCGAACGATGATGCAAGGTTGGGCCGACCATCTCGACGGGTAAGAAAAGGGCGGGTTCGTCACCCGCCCTGTCAGTTTCAGCCTTTGAGGCCAGCGATGAACCGCCGAATGCTGTCCATCGTGACCACTGCTTTCCGGCCAATGTGATGCCGGTCGATTTCTCCGGCGTTGCACAAGTCATTGATTTTGGTTTTGCCGATGCTCAGCAGCCGCATAGCTTCGGGCAGCGTGACAAGCAACGGCGAAGAGTTGTCCGACATAATGGGGTTCCTTGAAAACGGTCTGCTGCGGCCAAATGCGTGCCGCTCCGAACAGATGGTGCGGCGCCGCCGTGACTGCCAAGGGGAATCTCAGGGCTTGCAATCGCGCCGCCGAGTTCCTATCGCCATTCGGCATCACAAACAAAGATTTTTGCCCGGCGCTGACGCCCTATCCTGAAGGCGTCCATTAGGATCACTTCAAGAAAGCTGTGTTCCTGACACGGCTTTTTCGCACTTGACGGGACGGCTGGCGACCGCCTATGTCCGTCCTTCGCCGTGAGGGCAGCGATGCCGCTCACGGGAAGAGGGACAAGAGTCCGCCGCTGGCCAGCGCAGTGCCTGTTCCTGACGTGCCGTGCCGTAACGTGCCGTACGCGGCTAAGTGCCGCTTGCCTATCCCCTACCACGCTAATTGCGTGCTGCCTTGACTGAACCCCGCTACATGCGGACTTCCCCTTGCGGGAGAGGGCGCCCGACCGCTCTGACTAGAGGACTGCGAACCATGTGGACTGACACTGAGAAGAACGCGACCTTCCGGGGGATGCGGCGGGTCCGGCAACTTGCCACCCTCGTCGTCACCGGGAAAAAACAGCTACAGATGTTTTGCTCCATCGCGGGTCTCGGCAAAACCGAGACGGTGCTGGAGGTGTTCAGCGAGAATGATCTGACGCCACACTACTCATCGCCCACGAGTGCCGAAGGTCTCTGTCAAGACCTCTGGCTGCACCGCGACGCCCCCTACTTTCTGGATGACTGTGATCGGCTCGCCCGCTCAGAACCGTGCGCCAACATCGCCAAGATGGCGTATGGACCGCAACGGCTCGTCGTTGTGCCGCTGTCGCTAAAAATCCAGAAGAACGAAGAACATCGACTGAATGACAGCCATCACTACAACGCCAACGTGCCCCCGCCGACCTTCAAGCTGGGTCCGCGACATGGCTTGCTGTGGAACAGCAACAAGAATTTCACCCTACCGGAGATGGTCACGAAAGAGATGGCGGCGGATTTTGCAGCGCAGGTCTCGCGTGGCCTCGACCCTTATTGGATTCCCGATCGTCCACAGGATGTGTTCGACTACACGATCTGGATGGTGATGAACGGCATGTTGCGCCGCCACCGGCAGGGCGGGAGATCAGAGGAAGGCGGCTTTAAGCTGCAACACCAGCAAGAGGTGTTGGCGTTCCTTTGCCAGAACGCGCGGCGGTTGCCGGAAGTGACGCCACGTATGGCGTGGAAACTGGCGATGACGCGCCGGCATGACCCCGAGTGGGAGCAGGGCTGGCGGGAGTTGCTGCTGCCACATGTCCGGTGGCCGATTGAGTTGCCCGACAACGTGCCGCTGCTCATCTCACCGAAGATGCGTCGTGCTGAGGCGCCGGAACCTCCGTCATCGGAACCTGACCCATCTGACCCTGACCCACCGGAGCCGCCTGCGCCATCGGACCCTGACCCGCCCGCGCCAGAACCACCGACGCCATTGGATGAGCGGCCGATACCGCCGTCAGAGCCGCCTACGGGGACGCAGCAGCGCAGCATGTGGAGCGCCGTCGATCTCATATATAGACAGGGGCAGCAGCGGACATGCGAGAGTGTCGCCGACGTGCTGCGGCAGTGCGCTCCCAGTGAATGGGATGCAGACGACATCGACCGACTGAGGGAAGCGTTGGAGAGTGCCGCCGACTGGTACGGCGATCACAATGGCATGGCGCAAACTCTCTTTTGCTACGAGACCTCGCCGATCCTGTACGGCACCGCATCCGGCGTGATCATCTACGAGGATCAAGGGCTGAAAGTCCTGACGTGGTCGGAGGCGATGGAACGCATCGCGCCAGAGGTGGCGGAGTCCCAGCGCAAGCATGAGCTTGCCCGACGCCGGGACGAAAGTCAGAGGATCATCCGCACGAAGCTCCCGGCCAAACGCAAGCTCAAGGCGATGAAGTCGCTGCTGGATGAGGTCATGGCCTTGCAGCCGCCGCTCAATCAAGGCGCGGAGCGGGCGATCGACTACATCCGTCGCATGATGAAAGATGATGAGCGGTTCGCCGACTGCGTGACGTTCAATCACTACGTGCGCAAGGCAGCCGACCTCGCCGACGTGAAGGCGCAGAACGATGCTGATGCGACGGCTTGAGCCGCGTCGATCGGCGACCGACATCGCGGCGATCATCGTCGAAATCCAATCGCGGTTCGACACCGCCAGCCGCTTCGAGGAACGGCATCCGGCCATCGACATCAAGGCACAGCGGATGCGCTGTGAGGCCGCGATGTACGATTTCGAGAACGCGACAGCCATCAAAGCCGAGTGCATCGCGCGGGGGATCACCCTCAAGCAGATGTTCGGCTGTGGTGAGCGCCATCTCCGCAAGCTGCGGCAACTCTGGCGATGCTGGACGGAGTACGAGTATTTGCGCGAGGCTTATGCAGGGCAAGGATACGGCATCAAGCTCGCCTTTCGGTTGGTCGGCATTCCGGTTGATTTCGGCGACGGACCGAACGGCCACCAAGGGGCCGGTCATGCCGATAAGGACACGAAGGGTGAATGGCGGACGCCATGGTGGTTCTTCTATCCCATCCATGCTGCGATAGGCTTCACCGTCGATCTGGCGGCGACCAAGTACACGACACTGCTGGCGCGTTGGTTCGAGGAACTCTCTGCCCCAGCCGTGGGATGGCGAGACCGGCTGGCTCAACGCCCCATTCACCCGAGGTCTGCTGCCGCAGTTCGTCGCGAAGTGTGTGACGGGTGGCGCGCGGATCGTTGTTGCTTTACTGCCAGCGGCGATGAACGTGGGGTGGTTCCAAGAGTTGGTGATGCCGCACGCCGTGCTACTATTCCCCGACAAGCGTTTGGCCTTTTGCACAGGTTCGGACAATGAGATGGACGGCAGCACGTCACCGTTCAACGTGACGCTGGCGGTGTTTGGGCAGACCGATGAAGTTCTGGCGAAGCTCGACGGCTACATCTCCAACAAGACGCTGTGCGCCAGCCTGAGCATTCCGCGCCCGGAGATTGTCGCGCTGCGACGCCCGGCGCTGACTCTCAGGCGTGATTCTTTGGTAGCCATACCCTGACACCAACAGGGAGTTGGTCGAAGTCCCCCTTCCGCGCGATGTCAACATACCGCCGGATTGTGTCGGGTCGCAGCCCAGAGCGGAATTGGACGTTTACGCCATTCGTCAGCATGAAGTAGCCCCGCCGCGACCGTGGCCGCAGCACGCATACTGAACGTCGGGCAGATTCGGAATGCACGGATCGTGTTCACCGAGGATACGCTCTTTGCCGCACCGTCCACACGTCCGCATAATACCGAGTTCCATCGTGCGTCTCCCGCCCTATCAGCCGACGATGCGATCTAGCGCACGCCGCCCGTGTTGCAAGTGCCCGCAAAAATTTTGGAAAGCAGCATAGACACGCGTCTCTGCAAGATCATAGATCGCGCAACCAGCATGTGAGGAGCCTCGGATGCCGAATAAGCCAAACGCTCACCGCATCGACCCGACCCATGTCTTGATCACCCGAATGCTCGATGATAGCCCGCGACAGTGGACCGCTTTGCTGCGGCCTGAACGCCGATCAGGTCTGCGACTGCTGGGGATGTTCGACTACGACCAATTGGCGGTGCGGAAGTCGGCGGCAATGGCTGCCTATAGGGATGGTCGATAATCTTTGGGTCGCGAGCGCTGCGCTCTCGCTTGCGCCGCGAGACCCTGCGGCAAGCAGCGGCGGCGGGACGCCTCGCTTGCCTTTGGCGTCTGTGTCCAACGACAAAACGTGAAATCCACATGCCGAGTGTGGTATAAATAACTTGTCGGTTTGCTCCCGATACTCTTCGTTCTCGTTGAGAGTTCCCATGAATTCCCCTCAAGGGTGTCGCGGCCCTTGAGGGTCATGGAAATGACCAGCGAGGGGATTTCGATTTTATGGGATATTTTTTCAATGAGAACTTCACATGCATTTTCTAACATCTGAGGCCCCGACAGGTTCCGGGAAAACTCGCGCTGCGACAACATTCTCATGTGAGCGGATACCGCGTAACGTCAAGTCAGCGATCATGCAGCCCACCATCCGCCTATGCAAACAATCGCGGAGCGATGCACGCAAGCGGTATCCGGTCCTGAAGCCGAAGACCAGATCGATCGTCTCGCAACCGGGTATGGATGATAAGGTCGCGCATCGCATCACCGAGTATCTCAATCAGCGCGATGAGACCGGCGACCTGCTGCTCCTGACCCACGCGGGGTTTCTTCGCACCGAGTATTGGCATCGCGCGAAAGACTGGCATCTGTTCGTCGATGAGGCACCGGACATCGGATATTATCGCAAGTTTCGCCTGAAAGACCATCATTACGAGTTGACCCGCCTATTCCGTGCCATCCCCTGCCGCGCCAGCGAGCGATATAGCGTCCTGGAAGCCCGCGATCATGGGCGACTGCAATTGGTACTCGACCGATTGCGCGAGGATGAAATCCATGAGGCGTTCGCCGACCTCACCTCGCGGCTCGTCAGTTCCCACTGGGACTTGTACGTAGACCGCGAGCGGTTTGCCGCCTTCGAGCGCGGTGACACCTACGAACTGGAAGTGCATGGTTTGCTCAGTCCATCGATCTTCGAGCAATTCGCCACCGTCACGTTGATGGCCGCGAATTTGCGCGACACCATCATATATCGGTACTTTGAGAGACTTGGCTGCACCTTTGACGATCATCGGTTCATCAACGACAATCTGCTATACCGCGAGCATACCAACGGTTGGCGACTGATCATCAAATACCTGTGCGCGCGCAAGTGGAGCAAGACTTTGCGCGATCAGGTTCTGCACAAGCCCAATGATGAAGACGATGCGGAAGACGACACGATCTCGCTAGGGCAGTTGTATTTGCAGCTATGCCATGAGGAAGCGACGAAGCACTCACAGAAATCGCCACTGTGGATCGGCAATAACGACCTCGGCGATGACGAGTTCGATGGCGTGCGCTTGTCGAACGTGCCACACGGGATGAACAACCTGCAAGACCACGACGTGTGCTGCATCATGTCGGCACTCAATCCGCCGCAAGCCCACCGCGTGTTCCTCCAAGAGATGTGCGGTATGACCGAACGCGAGATACGCCGCGCGATCCTATCACAGACGGCATACCAATCCTGCGGTCGCGGCATCCTTCGCAACCCAAACAGCACCGGCACCTTCCTTCTCATCGTGCCCGACCGGGATACCGCCGAAGACATCGCCCGCTACTATCCCGGCTGCCAGATCGAGGGACTGATCACGGAGTACAAGGTGCCAAGAGGGCGTGGCCGTCCGCCCATATATGAATCAGATGCGGCGCGGGAAAACGCCAGACGCGAACAGAACCGACTCCACTCCCAGAGAGTACGCAATAAATCCCTTAATATAGAGTTATCTGCGTACGCGGGTCAGACACCTGATGAAGCAAGGACATCAGCCGTCCATATCCTCAATGATTGGGCGGAAATCGCACCAGAGCGCAACAACATTGGGGCCTTTGCTTATTCGGAATGGGCGAACACCCAAGATAAGCACGGACTGGGCGATACCACGTTCCAGCCCATGCCGGACTTCATCGATGAATTGCGTCGCCGACAAGCGATTACCCATAGGTCCAAGAATGCCAACATCCTGCTTAGTCCAACCATCTTCGCTCACGACGTGCTACCCGACAACATGACTGCTGCGGGCATTGAATTGAACGTCACGGCACGCGCCAAGGATAACGCCGTGGTGTGTCGAGGCTTCGTGCTGGACATGGAACATGGTGACATGACGCCTGATGACTTTGCCAACCTGTTCCCCGAAATGGAGTTCGTCGCTTACTCTTCGTGGTCCCACACACCAACTGCGCCACGATACCGCATCGCAATTCCATCCACCCACTACGTCCCAGCCGCCATTCACACACTCATATTGCAGACCATCCGCCGGCATATTGAAGCCGCTGGATGGGGCAACAAACATGCGGGTGGACCGAAACACGGCATTGATACCGGCAAATTGCAAGAGGCTGCTATGTTCTATTGGCCATGCCATCGCCCACACGCCTTCCTCATACACCAGCACGATGGCCGCGAGCCGCTCAACCCATATGAATGGGTCAGTCTGATGCCCGACGATCTGCTTGTCACAGCCACACCGCCAGAAGCGAGGGTCTCAGCCACGTCGCACGCTTGCGTAGCATCGGGGGACAGCGAATGCAGTGTTGCCCAGGCGACCGAGTATTGGCGCGAGCATGGCTGCGTGAAAGGTGCAGGACGAACCCAGTTGTGGTTCCTTGCCAAGCGCTTGCGCCAATCCGGGTGCAGCGACAGCCAGATGCGCGGAATATTGTGGGAGCAGGCGCGCTACGCAACCAATCCCAAGGAACGGCGCAGCGAGATCGATGGACTGATCGCCGACACCGGGATGTTGGCCGCTTGAGCCGCCTCGCCGGGGACGCGCACTTCTTGTGATAGTGCCGAGTGGAGCGCGCGCTGTGCGCGGGAGCGAATGCACCGGGCGAGCGGCGGCAGTCATCGGCTGCTGCGCGCCTCGGCCCTCCTGCATCATTCAGGAAAGCAAGACCCCCCACCACTTCTTCATTGAATACGTCGTTCGTTTGTGCCGACTGCGATTGTCGATGCGGGGTGCCTGTCCCGGCACGCCGATGTGTTCCTTGCCGGAATTTGCGCCGACCACCTCGTCGAGGGCTTGCGGGCGGCAGGATTGCTCGTGATACGGCCGGAGCAATGGCGCCTACATCCGTGATGGGGCAAATCTGAAGGCAATTATGCACGTGGCCCATATCGTCCGCTGCTAGGTATTCGCTCCTGTTGCCGTCATGGACGCTGCAAACACACTGGCTGCCACGCCATCCCCAAGCTGAAAGAGGCTAGGGGGCTAGGTTCGCAAAGGCGGTGATGGTATCATGGACGATCTAATGGATTCATCATCATGCCAAACTTGACCGTGAACGAACTCATCGAGGAACGCAACGCACGGGAACTAAGCGAAACGCAGTTGGATGACCAACTCAAGCTGCGGCACAAAGAGGAACTCGCCGAGTTCAAACAGCGTCTCGATCAGTTTCAATTGGCGGACTGGCACGTCCCGACGATCCTCAATCGAATCAAGCGTGCGTTTGAGCAAGGCGAGACCGAGCTAATGTTCACGTCCTTTCCGAGCAGCTTCTGCTCCGATAGCGGTCGCGCCATCAACACCTCTGGCGAACCGCCGATCAATGAGCCTACGGACGCTACAGTGCATGAACCCGTGTGGCTGATAACGCTGCCAAGAGGCGTTCTGACGATTTATACGTACTGGAAGGAGAACCTACAGTCGGGAGGCTTTGGGTTCTCGGCGCGTATCATCAACTACCCAGACGGCAAGCCGGGGGATGTGGGTCTGTTTTTGTCATGGCCGAAGGCAGCCGTGGAAAAATAGTCGATCAGAGTGTTGCACCTCGAAGACTTAGAGTGTGCTTCGAAGGCCATACTGGACGGCTGCCAATGCGGCGCGGTCCGGTACGAGAATCACTCAACCGCCAATCAAGGTGGGAGAGCCGCCAGGAACGCTTGCAAACTGGAGACCCATCCCAACGTCGATGATCGTTACCGAGCAAGGTCGCGATGCTTCAGTTAGCTGCGCGTGCCATTGGACAGTGAACAAGGCTGCGTCGGCGAAATTGGGCCGGCAGTGTGGCGCGGAATTGGTCCAGCAACATGTTCGTTTGCGTAATCTCATCTAACTGCGGGAAGTGACCGGTATCCTCGATGATTTCGATCCGGACGGACGACGGGATGCGGGTCCGAAGCATGTCCAGATATGGCGTGGTCTGCCCCCTTGCTCATGGGATGACGCTCGCGCTTTTCGTTGCTGTAGATGGTCTGCAAGGCCATGACCGGCACTCGCAGATCGACCAGGGAGGTCGTGAGGCGGCCCACGTCGTAGCGCAGCATGTCCAGCAGCAGCTTCTCTCCGATCGATCGCGGTAGGCGTTCGGCGCGTTGGGCGACGGAGGCCACCACAGCCGCGCTGCTCTTCGCGGTAAACATCTCCTGGAACCAGCGTCGGATGAGGACCTCGAAGCCGCTAGGCGTGGCGAAGGTTTGCTTGAGCACGGTTTCCATGGCAGGGGCGAATTGGCTGCCATCGACGAGGATGACGCCGGCCGTGTGGGCTGGTGCCTGCAAGGCGGCTTCGACAACGACCCGACATCCCATGCTGTGGCCGATCAGCAAGGCAGGAGGCAAGGCGAGTGCCTGCATGACTTCCGCAACATCAGCCCGTATCGCTCGATGGAGCATTCCGCCGCCGTTCTTGGGCTTGCGCTATGTCCACGCAGATCGACGGCGACTGTCTGGTGGCGCGGTGAAAGGTGGGCAACCTGCGCGGCCCAGTCGCTGTGCGCACAGCCGAAGCCATGGACGAACACGGCCGCCGGGCGGCCTCGGCCTGTGACGACGTGGTGGATGAGTGGCATTTCCTGCTCGCTGTGAATTGCCCACCGAGGGTAGTCGTCATGGAGCGTCGGTGGAATGCCGACGACGCTGAGATGTGTCTGTGCAACTACGCCATACTCAGAACGAGGCCATCGGCAGCCGGGCCACGGCTCCGCGTCGAGAGGGGCGTGTTTGACGTTACCGCTTGATAGAGTGCGCCTCGGATACCAGCAGCGGAGGACATGATGGCGACGCGCAAAATGGCGCTCTGCTTCGCCTTATCTGGACTAACTGCGACAGCCATCGGCTCAAACCCCGCCCGCACCAGAGAATTGGTCAGCAATTGGCCGCGTGACCCAAACGATCACCGGCCGCGTGACGTTCACGCCGTCCGAAATCACGTTTCAGAACGGAAAGTCGCTACCGCTGGTCCGAGGCGGCCAGATGCTGTTCAGGCCCGAGGCAAAGAAAAGGAAGGTCATGGCTGACCTCTACAAGGTCACATCGCCAGACGATCCGGTTCTTCAGAACGGGAATAAGCTGTGCAAGGGAAAGCCGATCGCCTATCTGATCGTGTGGAAGTCTGAGAAGGTCGGCAACGAGACCGAACCGCGTACTTTGGCGCCATTCTCCGGGCAGAAACTCAACGCTGGCTCGCCCGACGACTCAGGGCAGTTCAACGCTCTCAACTGACATTCCACTTGAGCAGGGCATCGGCGCCGGCGAGAGCTGCGGCGTATCTATCCTGGCTGAAGGTTGAGGTCTGATTGCGCCGCAGAATGTTGTAGGCGAAGGAGCGCAGCCGGGCGGAGACCCTGGCTTATGGCGGATGCGGGACTTTTCTTCGTGGAAGGTGACATCGCGGGTGTAGTGCAGCCGGTTTTCGATGTGCCAGTGGCATCGGATGGGCGGCAGCGCGGCATGCCGAAATGGAGAATTGGCCACATAGTATGCCACCTCCGACGTGCTGCTCCACAGGCCGGTCTTCGCATCTCGATGCAGCACATCGTCGGGTGACGCGAAGGATACGCTTGATCAGCGGCTGCCATTCGGTTCGGGCCACGGCGCGGGCGGCGCTGAACACGTCGGCGGTCTGGTCTCGTGCCGGCCGCGTCGGTGGTGACCGTGGTGTTGCTGCTGGCGGGGTTTTGGGATCGCAGGCGGCTTGGCCGGGTTGCAGCAGGGTGGATTGATTATCCTTCAGTTGAAGATCAGCCGGGCCTGCGCCTGCGCGGCGGCCTCGAAGGTTTTTTTTGGCAGTGCATGGCATCGAGCGTGACGATGCAGTGTGCGACCTGCAATTCATTGAGCAACACCTGGGCTGCGGGGATTTCGTTGTATTTCTCCTCGATATCGATATGCGCCAGGACCATGCCGGACCCGATGTCGAATGCGTGCAGCACCTGCGCCGCCTTGCGGTCATTGAAGTTGTCGAAGCTTTGCCGGAGCGTACTTGTATTCAGCCAGATGCTGCGGCGCGATGGATCGGCTGCGGCATCCCGCAGACCAGCGGCGTGCCGGCGGAAGACCTGCTCGACCTGCTGTGGATCGAGGCCCTGAAGGATATAGCGAAGGGCGGTATGCGCCGGCGCGCGCTTCCAGTGCAGACCAAAGGCGGCGTTCACCGGCGACGATGCACTTGATGAAGGTCTCGATGGAACGAAAGGATTACCCCCGGTGACGACGGCGAGGATCGAGAACAGCAAACATAGGGCAGTTTGTAGAGCTTGCCTTCGGCTCGGCGTGGTTCGGGGACCTGCCGAGGATGGCGAGGAACTGATCGAACTATCGCATGGCAACCTGCTGGCGTGTCGGTTGCCACCCATGGATTCAGATATTTTGCCGCGCCGGAATCCGCACCCCGGGGTTTGCTCGCATATTTTGCTCAACTGTGGCGCCAAGGACTTGACCTTGTCACCTTCAAATGTATAGAGCGTTGAACAGCCCTGCCCGACGACTGCGGGCGCTATACTTACGACGCCGGTCCACATTGAAGCAAACGTCGGCGTGGATCGCGAGGGGTGTTGGGTTTGGAGGTTGGCAAGCCTGTGCCGATTGGCGGGTGCCCGTTGGTGACCTCATTCATTTCCGCTAACCTCGTAGTGTCACGACATCCTCTTGGACGGAGGTGTGCCATATGCCATTCGACAATCCGCATCAGACGCCTTACGGCGATCTCGAACTTCTGATCGAAGCTCGTGGTCGCATCTCCAGCAGAGAGGCATGGGTTCGCGGCCATTTCCGAAAAGGCGGGCGTTACTGTCTTGTGGCCGCGCTATCGTTGACGTGCGGCAGTCGCAGTTTTGGCCTGCCGAACTGAACGGAACTACGGCTATCTAGGCTGATTGCCATGCAGATGCCGTCCGACGCGCCATTTTGGATTCGATACAGGTTCATGCCGGCTAGACGGCGCCTCATAGCGTTCAATGATGATCTGTTCACTCACCATGAGGATGTGATCGCCTTTATTTGACCGAGCGATCGAGCATTTGGCGAGTGCTGCACCGGTCTTCGTCGCCGCCTGATCAGGCGACCCGGCAGCGGTATCGCCAAGTGCCGAAAGCGTAGTGTGAAGCCTCTCTATGAGAGCGTTGGCGATATCGTCCGACTAATTTACGACATGCGCATCGAGGGATCGCCCGTCCTCGATGTAGGTACCAACTTTCCCTCGGCTGCACAGTTCTCCTCCGCGTGGCGGAGCATCGCTGATGAGGCGCGGGCGGTGGCACAGCAAATGCACCGAGTGCCACGCTTCCACGAGATCATGCGTGAGCAGACATCGATCTCGGCGAACGATATGCGCGATTGGCGAATGTTCATCCTGAAGGTGTACGGCGCCGAGTTCCCGCACAACATGGCGGTGTGCCCCACCCTTGCCGCATTGGTGACAGCAAGTCCCGACGTGCTCTCGGCCTCCATCTCATTCCTGGCGCCGGGCAAGCATATCCCGGAGCATCGCGGGCCGTTTCGCGGCGTGCTGCGCTTCTACCTCGGACCGTTTATGCCACTCGCGGCTGACGGGCGCCCTGCGGCGCTCTTGAAGGTTGCTGGCACGGATTACCGACTCGCCCACGGCGAATATCTGTTGTGGGACGATACGTTTCCCCACGAGGTAACCAATGACAGCGACGAGGTCCGAACGGTGCTGTTGCTGGATGTGTGGCGGCGCGGCATGCCGCTCGACATGCGGCTTCGGTCGCACCTGCTGACCTTCATCGTCCGCGTGGATGGCACGTCTTCCGTGGCGTCGGTGAAGCCATTGGCTGACTCAGCACAATCCCGCACTTACCGTTCACAGCGGTGGGACTGGTTGCTATTCAGCGCGGCTGACTCCCGCCTGGTTTTCCAGGCAAGGCATCTCGGCGTCCACTTGCTCCCTCAGTGTTTCTCAACGCAGGCCGGAGCGCGCAAATGGGACTGCGAAACACGAAAACACGGGGGGCAATCATGCTCATTGGGAAAGCTGTCATCCTGCTGATTTGCGCAGTGGCACTTGTCGCTTCTGTGGCCGCGCAGCCAGCCCCACCGCCAGCCGCTATCACCCGAACAGTGATCGCCACAACCAAATTGCCGACCGTGACAGAAGCCCCGCTCTATTTCAGAGCCCTGAGTGTTACCTTACCACCGAGCGAGAAGTGCAGCGTCTCTGCGGCGGGCGGCATGCTCTATCAGATGTCGGGCTCGACTGAAGTTGCAGTCGATGATCAGGAAGCGACGCTGAAATCTGGAGATGGCGTGTTCATAGCTGCTCGGAGGAAGGGGCCACTGAGGCTGGCAGCGGAGTTCCTTCGACATTCCTGGACTTCATTCTTGCGCCAGCTACTGACCTTGACCGACCTGTTGAAACCGCACCTGCGGTAGTCAAGGAACTATATCGCACGTCGGCACCGGTCCCGGGCCTGAAGCCGGGCAATTATGATCTTTAATCTGACGCGGATTACATTCCCGCCGCAGATGCCCTCCAATCCGCCGCACCATCGCTCTGGAGCGGCTCTGCTATTACATCGTCTCAGGGATCGGCTCCAACACGGTGGACGGGAAGACGGAGGCGAAGAACAAATCATTGATCTATGAGCCGTTCGACCTCGTCCACCAATGGGGAAATCCTGCCAGTGAGCCGTTCACCTTCTTAGCGTTCAACATCAACCCGGAGGGCGTCGCCGCCGTGCTTCCAGGCGCACCTGCAAAGACGCCGTAGCCGCGAACGTCAGAACGGCCCTGTCGGCGGCTTCTCGGGGCCGCACGAGGGACGAAGACGGAGGGGGTAGCCGGGCCTCCATTGCCTTTGGTGCGGTGCCATCCCAGATAACCGCCATGCCGGCTCATCGACGTTTCAGAGTTGGTCAGACGGTCGTGGTGTAGTGGAGTGGGCCACAGGTGGGAATTCCGCTGGGGCCTT